>NZ_JAZHRI010000002.1:3377500-9092649 GCF_043203805.1 Streptomyces sp. LN549
CGGGCCTGGGTCGATGACCGTCCAGCCCAGGCGGAGGCCTGTGCCGGCCGCCACGAAGACCGCAGTGAGCTCCAGCAGCCCGTGCGGAAGGATCAGGCCGAGGAAGGTGTCGAGCCGGCCCGCCGACGACATCAGCCCGATGCCCACCGCGAGGTTGAGCACGTTGACGAAGAGGATCCAGATCACCGGGACGCAGAGGAACGCGCCCAGCACCAGGCACATGGCGGCGGCCTGAGCGTTGTTCGTCCAGACCTGGGCGGCGAACGAGGCCGCCGGGTGGCTGGAGTAGTACGTCTCGTACTCCCCTCCCGGGCTGGTCAGGCGGCGGAGATCCTCCGGGGCGGCGATGGCCGACTGAACCTCCGGATGGGTGCCGATCCACCAGCCCATCAGCGCGGCCAGGAGCACGGAGAGGACGGCGGTGGGTATCCACCAGTACCTGGAGCGGTAGACCGCCGCGGGAAAGCCCGCCGTGAGGAAGTGCGCGGCGTCGCGCCAGGAGGCGCGGCGGGTGCCGGTCACCGTCGAGCGGGCGCGGGCCACCAGCTGTGTGAGGCGCGCGGTGAGCAGCGGGTCGGGGGCGCTGGACTGGATCAGGGAGAGATGGGTCGCCGTGCGCTGGTAGAGGTCGACCAGCTCGTCGGCTTCCGCGCCCGTGAGCCTGCGCCCGCGGTGCAGGAGGTGGTCCAGACGGTCCCACTCGATGCGATGGGCGTTGACGAAGACGTCGAGGTCCATGGGCGGCTGCTGCTCCTGGCATGGGTGTGTACGGGTGCGTACAACTGCGGCGCGTTGCGGGTCAGCTTGGCAGACTGTGGCCCCGAGGGGCAGGGATGGTCGGCGAAGGGTGGGCGGCGATGAGTGAGCTCGTGACCGGGGACGCGGTCGTGCTGGGGTTGAGGACGGCGAAATTGCCGAGCCGGGCACTGGCTCTGGTCATCGATCTGGTGGCGGTCGGGACCGTGTTCGTGCTGGTGTCGATCGGGGTGGCCATCGCGACGGCCACGCTCGACGACGCAGCGGTGGCCGCGGTGACCGTCGCGACCTTCCTGCTTGTTCTGGTGGGAGCGCCCATCGCGGTGGAGACGTTCAGCCACGGCCGTTCGCTCGGGAAGCTCGCGTGCGGGCTTCGGGTGGTGCGGGACGACGGGGGTCCCATCCGGTTCCGGCATGCGCTGGTGCGCGGGGCGATGGGCGTGGTGGAGATCCTCGCGACGCTTGGCGTGGTCGCCTCCGTCGCGTCGCTGGTCTCGGCGCGCGGGCGGCGGCTCGGGGATGTCTTCGCGGGGACGCTCGTCATACGGGAGCGGGTTCCCGCGGGCAGGGCGGCCGCCGTGCCGCCTCCGCCGCCCTGGCTGGTCGGACGGTTCGCCGGACTGGATCTGTCGGCGGTCCCTGACGATCTGTGGCTTGCGGTGCGGCAGTACCTGACGCGGATGCACCAGCTGGATGCCGCCGTGGGACGGGTCATGGCGGAGCGGCTGGCCGGTGAACTCGCCGCGCGGACCGGGGTTCCGGCGCCGGCGGGTGTGCCCGCCGCAGCGTTCCTGGCCGCCGTGGTGAACGAACGGCAGGCGCGGGATGCGCGCCTGCCGTTCGCCGCAGCCCCTGGAACTGTCGGCGGTCCTGTCATTGCGAGGCCGCAGACCTGGACGGCGGACGCCACCGGCGTATCCGGCACGGTCGGTGCGGGTGCGGACGTGCCGTGGGGCTCCAACCGCGCTGCGGCCCCCGTGACTCACCCCGCTGCCGGGCCGGACAGTGCGGCAGCGGCTCCCGGGGTGGATCCGGGGCGGCCCTCCACTACCGGATTCGCGCCGCCCGCCTAGCGGTCCGAGGGCGGGGACTCCAGCTCTTCGAGCTCGATACCGGGGGCCGAGAGGACCACGTCGCCGGCGATGTGGACGGTGTGCTGCTCACCGGTGTCCAGGGCGCTGACCTGGTACGCGTCCACGGTCAGCAGGCCGTTGTCAGTGGGGTGCGCTTCACTGTTCACCAGGGCCCAGGACTGGTCGACGGTACGGGGGGCGAGCACCGGGTCCGTGAAGGTGACGATACGGAGTCGGGTCGGCGGGGAGGCGGGGGTGAGGCGCAGCAGGCGTGCGGTGGCGATGAGGAATGCGGGGGACGTGCCGCTGAAGGCGTGCGCGCGGACATTGCCTTCGGTGGCGTGGGCGCCGGTCGGGTCGGTGCGTACCCAGGTGACGCCTTCGAGGGCGGCGCCACGGACCTGCCAGCTCGCGGCATGGAGTTCGAGACGGATGGGGCGGCCGAGCTCGTCGAGAGTGAGGTCCACGGATCCGAGGTGATCGCCGGACGGGGCGGTCGTCTGGGAGACGTAGCGCCAGCCGGACGGGCCTGGTGCGCAGTGGAAGTGTTCTTCACCGAGGGGGGTGTGGTCGTGGAGATCGTGGAGCGAATATCGGCCGCGTGGCATGGGGTCCTTCGGGTTCCTCGGGCTGTGCGGGTGCGGTACGGCGCAGGCCCCCGACACGGGGGTGCGGGGGCCTGCGTTCGTAGCTGCTGCTGAGTCACCGGAGCTGCTGACGCGTGTGCGTCCGCAGGCACTGCGGGGTCTGCCGGTGGCCGGTCGTCACTGACCGGTGGTGGAGTGACCGGTCACCGGCGGACCGTCGCGAGTGGTGACGGGGCTCAGTAGCGGTAGTGGTCGGACTTGTACGGGCCGTCGACCTCGACGCCGATGTAGGCGGCCTGCTCGGGGCGGAGCGTCGTGAGCTTCACGCCGAGTGCGTCGAGGTGGAGGCGGGCGACCTTCTCGTCGAGGTGCTTGGGCAGCACGTAGACGTCGGTCGGGTACTCCTCCGGCTTCGTGAACAGCTCGATCTGGGCCAGGGTCTGGTCCGCGAACGAGTTGGACATCACGAAGGACGGGTGACCCGTCGCGTTGCCCAGGTTCAGCAGGCGGCCCTCGGACAGCACGATGAGGACCTTGCCGTCGGCGAATGTCCAGGTGTGGACCTGCGGCTTGACCTCGTCCTTGACGATTCCGTCGATCTTGGCCAGGCCGGCCATGTCGATCTCGTTGTCGAAGTGGCCGATGTTCCCGACGATCGCCTGGTGCTTCATCCTGGCCATGTCGGCGGCCATGATGATGTCCTTGTTGCCCGTCGTGGTGACGAAGATGTCGGCCTGCTCGACGACGTCGTCGAGGGTGGCGACCTGGTATCCGTCCATCGCCGCCTGCAGCGCGCAGATCGGGTCGATCTCCGTGATGATCACCCGTGCGCCCTGACCGCGCAGCGACTCCGCGCAGCCCTTGCCCACGTCGCCGTAGCCGCAGACGACGGCGGTCTTGCCGCCGATCAGGACGTCGGTGGCACGGTTGATGCCGTCGATCAGCGAGTGGCGGCAGCCGTACTTGTTGTCGAACTTCGACTTGGTGACCGCGTCGTTGACGTTGATCGCCGGGAACAGGAGGGTGCCGTCGCGGTGCATCTCGTAAAGCCGGTGCACACCGGTCGTGGTCTCCTCCGTGACACCACGGATCTCCGAGGCCAGCTGCGTCCACTTCTGCGGGGACTCACCGAGGGTGCGGTTCAGCAGGGTGAGGATGTACGCGTACTCCTCGCTGTCCGCCGTCGACGGATCCGGAGCCGCGCCCGCCTTCTCGAACTCCACGCCCTTGTGAACGAGGAGAGTGGCGTCGCCACCGTCGTCGAGAATCATGTTCGGACCACCGGTGGGGGTGTTCGGCCAGGTCAGAGCCTGCTCCGTGCACCACCAGTACTCCTCCAGCGTCTCGCCCTTCCAGGCGAAGACGGGGACGCCCGCGGGGGCCTCCGGGGTTCCGGCGGGGCCGACCGCGATGGCCGCTGCGGCGTGGTCCTGGGTGGAGAAGATGTTGCAGGAGGCCCAGCGGACCTCGGCGCCGAGGGCGACCAGGGTCTCGATCAGCACGGCCGTCTGCACGGTCATGTGCAGCGAGCCGGTGATGCGGGCGCCGGCCAGCGGCTGCGTGGCGGCGTACTCCTTGCGGATCGACATCAGGCCGGGCATCTCGTGCTCGGCGAGGGTGATCTCCTTGCGGCCGAAGGCTGCGAGGGAGAGGTCGGCGACCTTGAAGTCCTGTCGATTGGCGACCGTCGTCATAACGGGCTGCTCCTCGTGATGGGTCGAGGGTGGGTAGGGCGGCTCTGCGGCACGCGGTGGGCACACGAATGCCCGGGCGGCTCGCAGCGCAGTCCGTCGGAGGCCCTCTCTCCCTCGGCCGGTCCGGCGTACGGACCGATCGACCGCCATCAGCAGCGACGTCTGACACTGTCGTCGAATCTACACCGAACGGCCCAGCCGCTCCCAGCCCACCAGGGCCGGCAGCGGCCACAGAGGCCTGTCGGGTGCGGTCAGTGGCCGGATTCCGTGGGGTCGGCCGGGGTGTCGGGGGTGTCGCCGGGGGTGGCGTCGGCCGTCGGTTCGGCCGGTGCTCCGCCCAGCTGCTTGGCCGGGTTGACGCCGGCCGCGGCCGCTGCCGCGTTGTAGATGTCCGGCTCCAAGTAGATGACCCGGGCGATCGGGACCGCCTCGCGGATGCGGGACTCTGCGGCGTTGATGGCGTTGGCGACCTCGGTGGCCGTGTCGTCGTGCTGGACCGCGATCTTGGCGGCTACCAGCAGCTCCTCCGGGCCGAGGTGGAGCGTACGCATATGGATGACGCCGGTGACGGTTTCACCGTCGACGACCGCTGCCTTGATCTTCTCGACCTGGTCGGCGCCGGCGGCCTCGCCGAGCAGCAGGGACTTGGTCTCGGCTGCCAGGACGATCGCGATGACGATCAGCAGGATGCCGATGCAGAGGGTGCCGATGCCGTCCCACACACCGTTGCCGGTGCCGAGGGCCAGGCCGACGCCGGCGAGCGCGAGGACGAGGCCGATGAGCGCGCCCAGGTCCTCGAGCAGCACGACAGGCAGTTCCGGCGCCTTCGCGCGGCGGACGAACTGGGTCCAGGAGAGCGAGCCGCGGGTCTCGTTGGACTCCCTGATCGCCGTACGGAAGGAGAAGCTCT
The DNA here is from genome assembly GCF_043203805.1 of Streptomyces sp. LN549. NCBI lineage: Bacteria > Bacillati > Actinomycetota > Actinomycetes > Kitasatosporales > Streptomycetaceae > Streptomyces > Streptomyces sp. LN549. The sequence continues at coordinate 3,382,521 of NZ_JAZHRI010000002.1, forward strand.
CGGCGATGATCGCGAAGACGAGGACGCCGACCGGCCAGTACCAGGCCTCGATCGCGTGCGGGTGCTTGATCTTCTCGTAGCCCTCGTACACCGCGAACATGCCACCGACCGAGAACAGGACGATGGAGACGAGGAAGGCGTAGATGTAGCGCTCGCGCCCGTACCCGAAGGGGTGCTGGGGGGTGGCCTCGCGCTTGGCCTTCTTGCCGCCGAGCAGCAACAGCCCCTGGTTGCCCGAGTCGGCCAACGAGTGGACGCTCTCCGCGAGCATCGACGACGAGCCACTGAACAGGAACGCCACGAATTTGGCCACTGCGATCGCGAGGTTGGCGGCGAGTGCCGCCACGATCGCCTTGGTTCCGCCTGACGCACTCATGGGTGCCTGGTGTCCCTTCTTCGGTGCTGCGGCTCCGGCGGCCGCGGTACGGCCGGACATTGTTGCAGTCGCTGGTGCGGACGGTACGTCAGGCCACCACAGTGGCACGGAACAAGGTGCCCGAACCGGACACTTCGGCCCTCTCGCCGGCCGGCACGAAGACCGATTCGCCCGGCACGAGGCCGAACTCGCCGGCCTTCGGCGCGCCTGCCGTGCAGAGCAGGATCTGGGGCGTGGCCGCGGTCAGGTCGACCGGGGCGGCGCCTGGCGAGAGGTCGAAGCGGGAGAGCCGGAACTCGTCGACCGGCGTCTCGTACAACTCCTCGCCGGACGGAGAAGCCTCGGGGCGCAGGACCCCCGGTTCGGTCGCCTCGAAGCGGACGACGCGCAGGAGTTCGGGCACGTCGATGTGCTTCGGAGTCAGTCCGCAACGCAGCACGTTGTCCGAGTTCGCCATGATTTCGACGCCCAGTCCGTCGAGGTAGGCGTGCGGAACACCGGCGCCCAGGAACAGGGCCTCTCCGGGCTGGAGTTGTACATAGTTCAGCAGCATGGCCGCGATGACCCCGGCGTCACCGGGGAAGTGGTGGGCGATGCGGGCGTACGGGGCGTAGGAGCCGCCGATCCGTTCGGCGGCGGCCGCCGCGGCCGCGACCGTCTCCGCCATCCCATCCGGGTCCGCGGTGAGGATCGCGGTGAGGACCTCGCGCAGGGCGGCCTCTTCCGGGCGGGCGCGCAGCAGGTCTGCGTACGGCTTGAGGGAGTCGACGCCCAGCCCCTCCATCGCCTCGGCCGCCTCGACGGGCCGGCGGAAGCCGCACAGGCCGTCGAAGGGGGTGAGCGCGCAGATCAGCTCGGGCTTGTGGTTGGCGTCCTTGTACGTGCGGTGGGTGGCGTCGATCGGCACGGACCGGCGCTCCTCGTCCGCGTAGCCCTGCCGGGCCTGGGCGAGGTCCGGGTGGACCTGGAGGGAGAGCGGTGCCCCGGCCGCGAGGAGCTTGAGGAGGAAGGGGAGGCGGGGGCCGAACTTCTCGACGGTGGCCGGGCCGAGTTCGCGGGCCGGGTCGGCGGCGATGACTTCGGTGAGGGCTTGTTCGACGAGTGCCGCCGCGGGGGCGTTCGGGACCTCGGCGGCGGCATCGGTGCGGGTTATCCGGGAAGGGGCTCCGGGATGGGCGCCCATCCACATCTCCGCCTGCGGCTCGCCGGTGGGGGCGACGCCGAGCAGGGTCGGGATGAGAGTGGTGGAGCCCCAGGCGTACGGGCGCACGGTGTTGGAGAGCCGGTCCATGGAATTCGTCCTCGGGCTGTGTGAGATGCGTGCGGTGCGAGATGCGTGTTCTGGGTGGTGCGGGGGGGGTGGTGCGTGAGTCTTCGCGGTCTGTGTGGGCTGGTCGCGGGGGCTGCGCCGGGCCGCGTCGCAGGGGTCAGGCGCGGGCTGACGAGGCCAGGGCCAGGTAGACGGCGGCGAAGTCGGTGACCGCGAGGAGTTCGGCGAGGGCTTCGAGCCTGCTGCCCTCCTCCGGTTCCAGCTCGCTGATCGCCGTGTCGTGGCCCAGGGCCAGCTCGCGGGCCGCGGGAGCTGCGCTCAGGCCGCCGGTGGGCCGGTCGCGGAGCAGGACGACCCGGGCGTGGAGGGGTTCGGACTCCTCGACCCGGTCGCGGAAGAAGTCGTCGGGGTCGGCCCCGGCGGCAAAGGCCCCGGCCAGCAGGGCACCGTGGGCGGGGAGCGCTTCCGGAAGTTCGGCCGCGAGTGCCGGACGGCCGGAGAGCTCGGCCAGGACTGCGGCGAACCTGCGCCCGACCGGGCCCGCGGCGTCACCCTCCGTCCAGACGAGAGGCAGGGTGTCCGCGAGTTCGGCGGCCAGCGTCTTGGCCGGATTGCTGTACGTGGCGATGGCGGGTCCGCAGCGCTCTGCCGTGCGGTCCAGGCGGTCCGCGACGCTCTGCAGCGTCTCCGGGGGCGCGGTGACCAGGCCGACCCTGTCGAGCAGGGCGAGCAGCGGGGTGAACAGGGCCCAGAGTGTGCCCGGGCCCGCCGCCGACGTCTCCGCGTCGTACTCGCCGTGCGGGGCGGAGGCCATCGGCACGACGAGGCCGTGCACGCCGTCGACCGCCTCGCGCAGCGGGGACTGCCGGGGGGCGACGGCCACGACGGTGCAGCCGCGGCGGTACGCCTGCTCGGCGAGGAGGGCGAGGCCCGGTTCGGACCCGTCCGCCGTGACGATGAGGAGCAGGTCGACGGAGCCGGCCCAGCCGGGCAGCGTCCATCGCATCGCGCCTGCGGCGGGGGCGACGCCGGTCGGGTGGATACGCGTGACCGGGGCGGAGGCCCCGGCCAGGGCCGCGATCAGGTCGGCGACGCCGGATGCGGCGGTGCCGGAGCCTGCGACCAGAACGGCGCGCGGGCGGCCCTCCGGGTTCAGCTCGGTGATCCCGGCCTCCGTCGCGTGGCGGGCGGCGGTACGGACCCGGGCCCCGGCCTCGGCGGCGCTGCGGAGCAGACCGCGGCGGTCGGCTCGGGCCAGGGCTTCCGGGGCGTCGAGCAACGACTCGTCGAGCATGGGGACGGTCCTCCGATCACGTGCCGATCACCGTGCGGGGTGGGGCCGGGTTTACGCGGGGCGGCGGGCCTCGTCGACGAGGAGGACGGGGATGCCGTCCCGTACGGGGTAGGCCAGGCCGCAGTCCGTGCCGGTGCAGACCAGTTCGGGGCTGTCGGCCGCCGACCGGTCGTCGAGGGGGGAGTGACAGGCCGGGCAGGCCAGGATCTCCAGGAGGCCGGCTTCGAGCGGCATGGAATGGGTCCCTTCGGGAGGGCAGGCGGGCGGGTGCGGTGTGAGTGGTGCGTGTTCCGGCTTTGCAGTTGATCTTGTTCGTGCTTCGCGCTTCGTGACTTGCGCTTCGTGCCTCGTGCCTCGTGGATCGGGCGAGGTCAGCCTACCGCTGGGGTGGCGGGGGCGCGGCCTGGCCCGGCCGGGTGGGCGGTGCGGGTGGCGGGGGCGGCGGAAGTCGCGGTGCGGTGTGTCGGGTGGGTGGGGTCGGGTGGGGTGCGCCTGCGGCGGGCCTTCCCCTACCCGCCCCTTCCCGTAACCGGGGCTCCGCCCCGGACCTCGCTCCTCAAACGCCGGAGGGGCTTGAGGGGGGCGGAGGGGCTGGTAGGGCATGAAGGCTAGAGGGGCCGGAGAGGCCCGGGGGTGGAATGGTTCAGAGGGCCGGAGGACCAGAGGCGGCAGCCCGGCCGAGCAGCCGAGCGGCCGAGCGGCCAGAGGCAGCAGACCGGCCGAGCGGCCGAGCGGCCAGAACTGCCGAGGGACCAGAGGAAGTGGAGCGCAAGGCCGCGGAGCGCAGGCGTGGTAGAGCGCAAGGCCGCGGAGCGCAGCGTGGTGGAGCGCAAGGGCCGCGGAGCGCAGCGTGGTGGAGCGCAGGGGCCGCGGAGCGCAGCCCGACCCTGAGCACCGGACAGCGCAGCACAGGCGGCCCTGAGTACCGGACCACGCAACGCAGGCGGCCCTGAGCACCGGACAGCGCAGCGCAGAGCCGCATAACAGCACAGAGCTGCCGAGCGCAGAAAAGGTGGACCGCAGAGCCGCGGAACGGCCGGGAGGGCGGAAGGGCACAGCTGTGCCCCGGAGGCGCTGGATCAGGCGGTCGGTGTGCGGCGGATCAGGGCCAGGACCTCGTCGCGTACCGCCGTCATCGTCTTGTCGTCGCCGGCCTCGACGTTCAGGCGCAGCAAGGGTTCCGTGTTGGAGGGGCGGAGGTTGAACCACCAGTCCGGGGACGTGACCGTGAGGCCGTCCAGGTCGTCGGTGGTCACGTTCTCGCGGGCGGCGAACGCTGCCCGTACGTCTGCGGTGCGGGCCTGCTGGTCGTCGACCGTGGAGTTGATCTCGCCCGAGTCGGTGTATCGGTCGTACTGGGCCACCAGGGCCGAGAGGGGTTCCTCCTGGCCTCCGAGGGCGGCCAGGACATGGAGGGCGGCGAGCATGCCCGTATCGGCGTTCCAGAAGTCGCGGAAGTAGTAGTGGGCGGAGTGCTCGCCGCCGAAGATCGCGCCGTGTGCGGCCATCTCCGCCTTGATGAAGGAATGACCGACCCGCGTACGGACCGGGGTGCCGCCGTGTTCGCGTACGACCTCCGGGACCGAGAGGGAGGAGATCAGGTTGTGGATGACCGTGCCCCGGCCACCGTTGCGGGCCAGTTCCCGGGCCGCGACCAGGGCGGTGATCGCCGACGGGGAGACGCCGGCGCCCCGCTCGTCCACGACGAAGCAGCGGTCCGCGTCGCCGTCGAAGGCCAGACCGAGATCGGCGCCCTCGGCCACGACCCTGGCCTGGAGGTCGACGATGTTCTTCGGGTCGAGCGGATTGGCCTCGTGGTTCGGGAACCTGCCGTCCAGCTCGAAGTACATCGGTACGAGTTCCAGCGGCAGGCCCGCGAAGACCGTCGGGACCGTGTGACCGCCCATGCCGTTGCCCGCGTCCACGACCACCTTCAGGGGGCGGATCGTCGACAGGTCGACCAGGGACAGCAGGTGGGCGGCGTAGTCGCTGAGCGTGTCGCGTTCGGTGACCGTGCCGGGGGTGGCGGCCGGCTGCGGTGCGCCGGTCTCCGACCACTTCTCGACCAGGGTGCGGATCTCGGCGAGGCCGGTGTCCTGACCCACCGGGGCCGCGCCGGCCCGGCACATCTTGATGCCGTTGTACTGCGCCGGATTGTGCGACGCCGTGAACATCGCGCCCGGCAGGTCCAGTGACCCCGACGCGTAGTACAGCTGGTCGGTCGAACAGAGACCGATCAGGGTGACGTCGGCTCCGCGGGCCGCCGCACCCCGGGCGAAGGCTCCCGACAGGGTGGGTGACGTCGGACGCATGTCGTGACCGATCACGATCGCGTCCGCGGACGTCACCTCGACGAACGCCGCCCCGAACAGCTCGGCCAGCGCCTCGTCCCACTGGTCGGGCACGACACCGCGCACGTCGTACGCCTTCACGAGCTGCGACAGATCTGCGGTCACGGGCCGGGCCTCCTGAGGTCTCTTCGGACCGCCAAACTACCCGGCGCCCGAGAACGCCTCATGCTCCGGGGAGGCGGTCCCGGCTCAGGAGTCGGGCGAGCGCAGCACGCGGAGGTGGCCCCTGCGGCCGACCTCCATCGGATCCGCGGTGCGCGGACCGCCGCCCCTGGGACCGTCGCCGCGGTCCTGCGGACGCGCTGCTTCCCGTACGGCGTTGGCCAGCGCTTCGAGATCGTCACCGCTGGGCCGGGTGGGGGCGGAAGGGTCGGAGAGCCGCACGACCTCCCAGCCGCGGGGCGCGGTCAGGCGCTCACTGTGCTCGGCACAGAGGTCGTAGCAATGGGGCTCGGCATAGGTGGCGAGCGGGCCGAGGACCGCAGTCGAGTCGGCATAGACGTACGTCAGTGTCGCGACGGCAGGGCGGCCGCACGCAGTGCGCGAACATCGACGTACAGGGCTCACGATGTTGGACGGTACCGCACTCTTGAGCGGGCTGCGACGACTCTCCCCCGGCTCACCCCACCGTGTCGCCCTGTGAGCTCGGGCACAGGCTCTTGCCGGGCAACTCGCCTGACCTGCACGGGAGGAGAGGGGCGCAGGTCCTGACCGCGACGATTCCGGTCATCACCCGGCACAAAAGCTGTCACGCGACAGGAAAACAGCGATCAGGAGCGGGGCCTGAAACGGGTCATCCCTTGGCCGGATCGTTCAGCAACGGACAGGGCGGCCTTCAGTAACGGACAGGCCGGCTCCCTCCCGGACAGTCACAGGCCCCTCACCCGGCGGAGGGTTACGCTGCGTCAGTGATGGACAGTCCCGTACCGCCCCACCCGTCCGAGCCCCGACCGCGACGCCGAGACCGGCACGGCCGCGGCATGCGTGGCCCCGTCGCCCCTCCCCAGGTGCCTCTGTCGGCCAGCAGAGCGGACAGCTTCCGCGATCTGGTGCAGGACTCGGTGGAGCGGCTGGAGCGGCGCTGGCCGCAGCTGGCCGAGGTCGACTTCGTGGTCCTCGACGTACCGGGGACCGTGGAGGAGACCGTTCCGCTGGGGAGCGCGCTGTCCGCCGAGAAGGAGCGGCCCGCGCAGATCGTCATCTACCGGCGCCCCGTCGAGATCCGTACCAAGAATCGTGACGAGCGTGCGCTGCTGGTGCACGAGGTCGTGGTCGAGCAGGTCGCTGAGCTGCTCGGGCTCTCGCCGGAGTCGGTCGATCCGCGGTACGGGCAGGAGTAGCCCCCGCATAACGGCGGGGGCGGCCCGGTTTCGCGGCCCGCCCCACGCAGTTCGCTCGTCGCGGCCCCTCAGTCGTCCAGGACCGACAGGTCCTGTTGGGCGGCCGGTACCTCGACCGTTCCCCGGTCGTCCGGCAGCGTCTGCACCGTGAACATCGGGATGCCGTCCATCGGGACCGTGAGCGTGCGGGCGGCGTGGACCGGGCCGCCCGACTGCGTCTCGACGGTCAGCGCGTACGTGCCCTTGAGTCCTGCCGGTACGGGCGGGGTGACCGCGACGGTCGTACCGGCGGCGACCTCGTACGTCTTGCTGACCGGTGTGCCGCCCTTGCTGCCCGCGGACGCCGTGACCTTCACGGTGCCGGCGGCGCCGGGGGCGGTGAGTGAGAGGACCGAACCCTTCGCCCGGTTGTCGGCGGCGGTCGCCTGCGCGCCCACCGGGCCGGTCGCCGGAATGTAGCCGACCTCCTGGTTGTCGCCCTTGCCACGGACCACCCGCAGTGCGGCCACCACCGGGGTGGCCTTGCCGTCCTCGGCGGGGCTCAGGACCAGGGAGCCCGCCTCGCCCCTGGTCAGGTCCTTCAGGTCGACTCCGGCGGTCATCTGCGACTTGACGTGAAGTTCCTCGTGGCCCGCCGGTGAGATCGCACCCGTCTTGCCGAGCAGCATGATCTTGAGGTCGGCGTCGTCCTCGCCGGGGGCGAAGGCCACGAGCCGCACCGAGGTCGCGTCCGCCGGGATGCCGGGCAGGACGAGGGTGCCCGCCGGCTCGGTGGAGGCGGCGAGCCAGTCGCTGCCGGTCTTGCTGTCCGCGGACCTCACGACCGCGCCGACGCGGCCGGTCCTGGCGGTGACGTGGACGGTCACGTCGTCTGCGGCCTTGCTGGTCAGCGTCGAGATGAGGACGCGGACACCGGACCGGGCGGGCACCGTGATGCCTTCGCCCACGTCGGACTTGAGCGTGCCGTCGGGGCCGTACAGCTCGATGTCGGCGAGGGCGGCGGTGTCGTCCGGATTGGTGAGGTGGACGTAGTCCTCGCGGGACTTCGCCGTGCTCGCGGCCGGGAACCAGAAGTCGGTGTCGGGTGCGGTACAGCTGACCCCGAGCAGGCCTCGGGAGTCGCCCGCCTCGACGGTGGTGGTCTGCTGGGCGGTCCAGCCGGGGGCCAGCCGGCCGGTGGCGGTGCCGACGAGTGCGGGGGCCTCCGCGCCGGACACCTCGGCGGTGGCCGGCTTGCCGGACTCCTTGAGGAGAACGACCGGCTTGTCCGGGTCCGCCTTCTTGGTCTTCTTGTTCTTGCTCTTCCCGGAGTCCTTCTCGTCGTCCTTCGCGGCCGTGGACGACAGGAGTTCGGCCGTACCGGCCGGTTCCGCCGCGGCACCGCTCTTCGCGGCCGGGGTGAAGGAGGTGTACTGCGTCTCCGCGAGGTCGGACAGGCCGGGGGCCGGGCAGAGCAGGCTGGAGCGCTCCACGGGCAGCCGTACGGCCGGCTTCGCCGTCGTCGTGCCCCCGTCGTCCGGCGCGGTGACCGCGGCGAATCCGGTGACGGCTGCGAGGGCGACGGCCCCGGCGATGAGGGACAGGCTGGTGGACTTCACTCGGACTCGCCTCGCGATGCGTTACCGGTCGGCCACGGGTTCTGGCCCGGGGCGGGGTTCCCGTCGGGGTTCTCGTCGGGGTTCTGCGGGTCGTACGCGCCCTGGTCGCCGTACGCCTGGGTGCCGTACTGGTCCGCGCCGTACTGGCCGGTGGTGTCGTACTGGCCGGGTTCGTACGGGGCGTTGCCGTACTGGGCGTTGGGGTCGTACGCCCCGCTGTTGTCCTGCTGGGCGTTGGGGTACTGGCCCTGGGTGTACGGGGCGTACTCGCCCTGCGGCTGCTGATAGCCGTACGGGTCGTAGCCGGCGGCCCCGTCGGGCTGCTGCTGCGGCGCGGCGCCGTACTGGCCCTCCTGGTACTGGCCCTCCTGGTACTGCGGGTAGCCGGCGCCCTGGTACTGCTGGGCGTCCCAGTCCCCGTACTGCTGCTCGGGCACCGCCGCGTACTCGCCGGTGTCGCCGTCGGCCTGCTGGGGGACGAAGACGCCCTGGCCGTCGTCGGCGCCGGGCGGCTCCGACGCTGTGGCCTGCGGACCGCTCTGCTGGGCGGGGATGTGCTCCGCCCGCTCCCCCGCTTCGGCGGACGCGCCTGCGTCGAAGGCCTCGCCGTCGTCGCCCTCGCCCTCCGCCAGCGCGGCCGCACGCAGCCTGCGGGCCCGGCGCCCCTCGCCGGCGACCGGCTCGGCGGGGACCGCCACATCCTCCTCGGGCAGGTCGTCGTCGATCTCCCGCCGGCGGCCCGGCAGGGCCAGCACCAGCAGGACCACGGTGAGCGCGCCCTGGACCCAGATCCACACGGAGTGCGTGAAGGGCGCCTCGTACGTGAGGTCCAGGGTGCCGCCCTCGGTGGGGAGCTCGAAGCCCTGCGCCCAGCCGTCGACGGTCTTGCGGGTCAGTGCCCGTCCGTCGAGCGTGGCCTGCCATCCGGGGTCGGCGGCGTCGGCGATCCGCAGCACACGGCCCGCCTTGCCCGGCGGGATCTTGGTGTGCGCCTCGACGGACTGGGAACCCACCGGGAGCGGTTCGTCACCGGCGGCCGACGGGACGATCATGATCCGGGCGACCTGGCGGTCCACCCACCAGAGCGCGCTGCCGTCCAGCTGGCTGAGGCGGCGGAGACCGGGGGTCGCGTCGAGGACCCGGCTCATCTGCTTCGGCGCCCCGTCCCGCACGAGCACGTAACGGATCGCGAAGCCGCTGAGCTGGGTGCCCTGGTCGGCGCCGGAGCCCGCGACCAGATTGGCGACGACCTTGTCGAGCTGGCTGTTGCCGCCGCCGGCCGCGGCCAGTTCGGCATCACCAAGCCGTGCGCCGGAGCCGCGGACCAGGGTGTACGAGACGGAGGTGGGCGAGGTGCCGCCGAGCACCAGGGTGCGCGACTGGTCCCGGTTGCTGCTCTCCTCGGCGACGAACGCGGGCACCTGCACCGGGTCGCGGCGCTCCAGGGGCCCCGCGGCGCCGCCGATCATCCAGCCGGCGGCGGCCAGCACGGGGGCCACCCCGGCCGCCAGCGCGATCAGGACCGCGACCGGCTGGCGCCAGCCGAAGCTGAGCTCGGCCACCCGGACCCGGGCACCGTCCGCGCCGACCACTGCGGCGGCGATGAGCGCGGCGCCGTAGACGAGCGTGGCGGGCCCCGCCCAGCCCGAGCCGTTGGCCAGCCCGGCGAAGGCCAGGGCCACCAGAGCGACGGCCCAGGCGCTCCGTACGGCGAACTGCCGCTCCCCGCGCAGCAGCGCGGCCAGTGCCGCGAGCACGATGCCGAGGAGCAGGACGCCGCCGGCCGCCTTGGGCCCGCCGGGGCTGATCCCGAGCAGGTCCAGTGCGGAGGCCGAGCCCGAACCGGTCTCCAGTCCCGCTTCCTTCAGGAAGGAGGAGGGGCTGGACAGGAGCGAGAGCGACCAGGGCGCGAGAACCAGCAGCGGGGTGCCGACCGCGGCGAGGAAGCGGAGACCGTAGGCGGTGATGTCGTTGCGGCGCAGCGCCAGCACACCGATGCCGAGGACCACGGCGAGCGGCCACACGATGGGGGTGAACGCCATCGCCGGCGTGAGCAGCAGGGTGTACGCCCAGGTGGCGCGCCAGCTGCCGCGGCTGTCGCCGCTGCCCCGCATGCCGTGTGCGGACACGGCCGCGCGGGCGATCAGCGGGAGCAGGACGGCGAGGACCGCGGTGCCCAGGCGGCCGGTCGCCAGGGCGCCGGTCGCGGCGGGCAGGAAGGCGTACGCGACGCTCGCCCAGGCCCGCAGCAGCCGCGAGGGGAGCAGCGGGCGGGAGACGAAGTACGCGGTGAGTCCGGCGAGCGGGACCGAGCAGACCAGCAGCAGGGTGAGCGCGAAGCCGGTGGAGCCGAGGAACAGCGCGGACAGCGCGGAGATCACGGCCAGGTAGGGCGGTGCGGTCTGGGTGCCGCCGGTGCCGACGGTGTGCCAGCCGTCCGCGTAGCGGCCCCACAGGTCGGAGACGTCACCGGGCGCGGGCAGCAGGACGCCGCCGGCCAGCGCGCCGCCGCCCAGGAGGCTGCGGCAGGCGACGAGGGAGACCAGGAGCAGGACGGCGAAGAGCACCGGGCCCGGCTTGCGCCCGACGCGCTTCAGCTTGGCGAACTGGTCGATCTCCAGGAAGTCGGCGTCGTCGCCGCCGGGACCGGACTCGACGGCGCCGTGCCGCGAGCCGCCGGACTCGGCCTCCGCGCCGCCGCCGAAGTTCCCGGCGACCTGCTCGACCGTCGCACGGACGGTGGCGCCGGGGGCGGGGAAGAGTCCGCGCAACTCGGCCGGGTCGACGACCCCCTTGCCGCGGCTGCGCCGCGCGCCGAGGATGCGGCCGGGCCTCAGCAGGGTGCCGAGGAGGCCGGTGACCTCGTCGAGCGCCTGGCCCGGCACCTTGCCGACGAGGTAGGCGAGCGTACGCAGCAGCGTGCCGAGCAGGAGCCGGAGCAGCACCCAGGGCAGCCGTTTGCCGGGGGCGTTGACCAGCATGGTGTAGACGGCGCCGGCCTTGTCGACACGGTGCGGGCTGGAGACGGAGCGGCCCGCGCAGTCGATGGGGCGGCGTTCGCGGGCGGACGCCTCGGCGTGCCGCAGGACGGCGTCGGGGGCGACCAGCACCCGGTGTCCGGCCATGTGGGCGCGCCAGCACAGGTCGACGTCGTCACGCATCAGGGGCAGCCTGCGGTCGAAGCCGCCGAGCTCCTCCCAGACGTCCCGGCGGATCAGCATGCCCGCGGTGGAGACGGACAGGACGGTGCGGACCTGGTCGTGCTGGCCCTGGTCCTGCTCGCGCCGGTCGAGGCCGGTCCAGCGGCGCCCGCTGTTGGCGATCGAGACGCCGACTTCGAGGAGTTGGCGGCGGTCGTACCAGCCGCGGAGCTTGGGGCCGACGATCGCGGCGTGCTGGTCGTTGTCGACGACGCGCAGCATCTCGGCGAGGGCGTCGGGTTCGGGGGCGCAGTCGTCGTGGAGCAGCCAGAGCCACTGCACCGGTTCGCCGTGCGGCAGCTCCGGCAGGTCGTAGGCGTCGTCGCGCCAGGACCTGGTGACGGGGTCCCAGCCGCTCGGACGCTTCAGGTACGGCAGGTCGTCCGGGGTGAGGACGCCGGCGGTGCGGCTCGCCTCGTCGACGGCGGTGCCGAAGCTCGTACGCCGCGCGAGGTGCAGGACGCGGTCGGCGCCGAGCGCCTCGGTGACCAGTCGCGCGGAGTCGTCGGCGCTGCCGGTGTCGGCGGCGACGACGTTCTGTACGGGGCGTTCCTGCCCGAGCAGCCCGGCGAGCGCGTCGGGCAGCCAGCGTGCGCCGTCGTGGGAGACGAGCACGGCGGTGACGACGTGCCGGGGGAACTCTGGGGCGGCGGCAGCCGCGTACGGCGCCGTTGCTTGGCTGTGCACGGACATCGAGGTACGGGCCCTCCGGCCGGGTCCGGGGGACGTCCCCCGGGGGCTGCATCGGTGTACACGCGCGCCCTGTCGGGTCGTTGGCGCGTCTCGGACGGGGCCCCACACTAACGGTACGGATAACCGGGGTGGCGCGGAGCGGTTGAACGAGGGCGGCGGCACAGCGGTGGAGGGCGGTCGGTGCCCAGGTCCGGCACGGTGGCGGAAGGGGCCGGAAGCGGGTCCGGGGGTACCTCCGCCGCAGTGCCGGAGGTACGGCGATGGCCCGCCGCCTGCGGGCAGGGTGCAGGCGGCGGGCCATGGACAGCCGGTCCGGGGAGCGGCACGCCCTCGGGGTTCGGCTTCTTGCGCCCGGGGCGTCTCGGAGCGGCCGGGTCAGACCGCGGCCTTCTTCAGGCGCCGTCGCTCACGCTCGGAAAGACCGCCCCAGATACCGAATCGCTCGTCCTTGGAAAGGGCGTACTCAAGGCATTCGGACCGGACTTCACAGGCGAGGCAGACCTTCTTGGCCTCGCGGGTCGATCCGCCCTTCTCGGGGAAGAAGGACTCGGGATCGGTCTGGGCGCACAGTGCGCGCTCCTGCCAGCCGAGTTCCTCGTCCGCGTCCTCGACCAGCAGTTGCTGGAACAGCTCGGTCATGTGCGCCCCTCGTCTGTCTCTTGCGTCCCCGTGATGCGGCCGTTATCGAATCGGCCGAACGACACGAGTGAAATTACAAGTGTGTAACTCCGGGCCAGTCAAGCTCAGATCTGCTATTAGGCCCGGGATTCACTCTGCGGAACCAAGCGTATGCGTAAAGTGTGCAAATCACCAAAAACCTGACATATGCCACGGTCTCGGCGGCGGCTTCACCTGCCACAGGGAAGAACCCCCGGAAGGGCGGACACGTTGCGATGCGATCACCGAAGCGATCAAGATCACAGTCGGGTCACAGGGGCGCGACTGCGTTTGCCACAGCGGTTGTTGCGCCACCTCTCCGGCGCGGGGGCTGCATAAACCTTTCTCCGCATGGAGTAACCGGATGAGGTGAAACATTACCCCCAAATCGGGCATTGGGTTGACATTCGGAGGTTCTCCGGTTCTCCTTGATGTCATGCCAGCGACCTCAGCCATGCGCATCACCCACGTCCGTGGGTTCCGCAGCGCTGTTCAGGCCCGCTGTTGCTGTTCCAGCTGTCTCAGCTGTTGAAGCCCCCGCGCTCCAGCCCGACACAGCTCATCCCGGACCCCCGGACCCTCCCCCACGCGGCTTCCCGCCTCTGCGGTCACCCGGTCCCTCAGGTCCTGCGACACCCCTGCATCCGCACTGCACGACTTGCACCCCTGCCGAGGAACCACCGCACCCATGAACAGCGACAGCGACCTCCAGATCGCCGGAGACCTCCTTGAGGTCCAGCACCTCCTGCGTCCCGCCCGCGAACACCCCGCCACAGTGGCGGAATTCGTCGGGCTCGCCCGCACCATCGCCGCCGACCGCTCCCAGTGGGCCCCGCTCGTCCGGTACGACACCACCACCCGCTGGTACCACCGGCTCCGCACCGGACCCGGCTACGAGGTCTGGCTGCTCAGCTGGATCCCCGGCCAGGGCAGCGGCCTGCACGACCACGGCCCGTCCTCCGGCGTACTGACCGTCCTGGACGGCGAACTGACCGAGCGTACGGAGCGCGGAATGCGGACGCTGAACGCCGGCTCGCAGCGCGTCTTCGCCCCCGGCTACATCCACGAGGTGGTCAACGGCTCCCTCGAACCCGCCGTCAGCCTGCACGTCTACTACCCGGGCCTGACCGACATGCCGATGCACGCCGCGCAGTGCGCCGCGGTGCCCGCCACCGCCTGACGACCCGCGGCCGGTTGCCGGGACGCGCCTGACTTCCCGCCGCCAATCGTCGGGCCCCGCCCGGCAGTCCCACCCGTCACCCGCCACCACCCCGACAACGATCGGGCGGCGCCTGACAGACTGTTTCGCATGCGCATTGTGGTTCTGGCCGGCGGTATCGGTGGTGCTCGTTTTCTGCGTGGCCTCAAGGAGGCCGCGCCCGACGCGGACATCACGGTGATCGGCAACACCGGTGACGACATCCATTTGTTCGGCCTCAAGGTCTGCCCCGACCTCGACACCGTGATGTACACCCTTGGCGGTGGCATCAACGAGGAGCAGGGCTGGGGCCGTACCGACGAGACCTTCCACGTCAAGGAGGAACTCGCGGCGTACGGCGTCGGCCCCGAGTGGTTCGGGCTCGGCGACCGGGACTTCGCCACCCACATCGTCCGTACGCAGATGCTCGGCGCGGGCTATCCGCTGAGCGCCGTCACCGAGGCGCTCTGTGCGCGCTGGAAGCCGGGGGTCCGGCTGCTGCCGATGTCCGACGACCGGGTCGAGACGCATGTGGCGGTCGATGTCGACGGCGAGAGCAGGGCCATTCACTTCCAGGAGTACTGGGTGAGACTGCGCGCCTCCGTCCCGGCACAGGCCATCGTGCCCGTCGGCGCCGAACAGGCCAAGCCGGCTCCGGGCGTCCTGGAGGCCATCGCCGGTGCCGACGTCATCCTCTTCCCGCCGTCGAACCCCGTCGTGTCCGTCGGGACCATCCTCGCCGTGCCCGGGATCAGGGAAGCCATCGCCGAGGCCGGGGTGCCGGTCGTCGGCCTCTCCCCCATCGTCGGTGACGCACCGGTGCGCGGGATGGCGGACAAGGTCCTCGCCGCGGTGGGTGTCGAGTCGACGGCCGCGGCGGTCGCCCGGCACTACGGTTCCGGGCTGCTCGACGGCTGGCTCGTCGACACCGTGGACGCGGGCGCCGTGGAGGAGGTGGAGTCCGCGGGCATCCGCTGCCGCTCCGTGCCGCTGATGATGACCGACGTCCCCGCCACGGCCGAGATGGCGCGGCAGGCGCTGGCCCTCGCCGAGGAGGTACGCGCATGAGCACCACTGCCCCGGACGCCGCGCCCTCCTTCCGGGTGTGGGCGCTGCCCGGCATGCCCGAGGTGCGGGCCGGGGACGACCTCGCGAAGCTGATCGCCACCACCGAGCCCGGACTGGCCGACGGTGACGTGCTGCTCGTCACCTCGAAGATCGTCTCCAAGGCGGAGGGCCGGATCGTCGAGGCCACCGACCGGGAGGCGGCGATCGACGCCGAGACGGTACGGGTGGTGGCGCGGCGCGGCACGCTGCGGATCGTGGAGAACCGGCAGGGCCTGGTGATGGCCGCCGCCGGGGTCGACGCGTCGAACACCCCCGCAGGGACCGTCCTGTTGCTGCCCGAGGACCCGGACGCCTCGGCGCGGGCGATCAGGGAGGGGCTGCGGGACACGCTCGGCGTCGATGTCGGCGTCGTCGTCACGGACACCTTCGGGCGGCCGTGGCGCAATGGGCTGACCGACGTCGCGATCGGCGCGGCCGGGGTGCGGGTGCTGGACGATCTGCGGGGCGGCCGCGACGCGTACGGCAATCCGCTGAGCGCGACCGTGGTCGCCACCGCCGACGAACTCGCCTCGGCCGGTGACCTGGTCAAGGGCAAGGCGGACGGGCTGCCCGTCGCGGTCGTGCGGGGGCTCGGCCATGTCCTGGACCCGGCCGACGCCGGTGGGGCCCGGGCGATGGTGCGGGTCGCGGCCGACGACATGTTCCGGCTGGGGACGTCCGAGGCGGTACGGGAGGCGGTGACCCAGCGGCGTACGGTCCGCGAGTTCACCGACGAACCGGTGGACCCGGGGGCGGTGCGGCGTGCCGTGGCCGCGGCGGTGACGGCCCCGGCCCCGCACCACACGACACCCTGGCGGTTCGTCCTGCTGGAGTCGCCGGAGTCGCGGACCCGGCTGCTGGACGCGATGCGGGACGCGTGGATCGCGGACCTGCGGCGCGACGGCAAGAGCGAGGAGTCGGTCGCCAAGCGGGTGCGGCGGGGCGATGTACTGCGCCGGGCGCCGTATCTGGTGGTGCCGTGTCTGGTGATGGACGGCTCCCACACGTACGGGGACGCGCGGCGGGACGGCGCGGAGCGCGAGATGTTCGTGGTCGCCGCGGGCGCCGGGATCCAGAACTTCCTGGTGGCCCTGGCGGGCGAGCGGCTGGGCTCGGCCTGGGTGTCCTCGACGATGTTCTGCCGGGACGTCGTGCGGGAGGTGCTGGAGCTGCCCGCGTCGTGGGACCCGCTGGGGGCGGTGGCCGTGGGGCGGGCCGCGGTGTCGCCTCCGGCGCGGGCCGGACGGGACGCGGAGGGGTTTGTCGCGGTGCGGTGAGGGTGCGGCCGGCGCGGGGGTGGTTTCGGGGCGCCGCCCCGGACCCCGGTCCTCAGTCGCCGGACGGGCTTGATTCGCCCTGGTACGCGAAGGGACCTGCCGGCTCGCTACAGCCGTGCGATGTTGCGCGGCTGCATGCGGGGCGCGCGGCGGGCCGGGGTGTTGTCCGAGAGCAGGATGAGGCGGGTGGCCCTGTGGCGCTGGCCCTCGTACGGTGCGAGCAGGGACAGCATCTCCTCGTCGTCGGCGTTACGGTTGCCGACCAGCGCATGGCCGACGATGCCGGGCAGGTGGAGGTCGCCGACCGTCACCGCGTCCGCCGCGCCGTTCGCCCGTTGCAGGGTCTCCGCGGCCGTCCAGGGGCCGATGCCGGGGATCGCCTGAAGGCGGGTCATGGCCTCGGTCAGCTCCATGGCTGCCGCCTCCTCCATGCGGCGGGCCACCCGGACCGCGCGCAGGATCGTCGCCGAGCGCTTGCTGTCCACACCCGCGCGGTGCCACTCCCAGGACGGGATCAGCGACCAGGTGCGGGCGTCCGGCATGACGTAGAGGCCGTACTCCTGCGGGCCGGGCGCCGGCTCTCCGTAGGTGCGCACCAGCAGCCGCCAGGCGCGGTACGCCTCGTCCGTGGTGACCTTCTGTTCCAGGACCGACGGGATCAGGGACTCCATCACCAGACCGGTGCGCAGCAGCCGCAGGCCCGGGCGGCGGTGGTGGGTCACGGCGAGCAGGCGGTGGCGCGGGGTGAACGCCGCCGGGTCGTCCGCCTCGCCGAGCAGGGTGGGCAGCTGGTCCAGCAGCCAGGACGCGCCCGGACCCCAGGCCGCCGCCTCGATCCGGCCCCCGCGGGCGACGACGTGGAGTGTGCCGGGGCCCTCGGGGGTGCGGCTGGCCCGGCGGACCGAGCCGTCGGCGGACATCCGGAACGTGGGGTCGGCGGGGCCGCGGCGCAGCGGCCCGAGGACGAGCCGCAGGTCGAGCGGGCCCTGCGGGGTCCAGTCACGGGTCAGCGGCGCCGGTACGGGCGTCGCCGTCTGGTGCGGGACGGCCGCGCGCGGGGCGCTGCGGGGAGCGAATCGTCCTGCCACGGGTGAGGTCCTCGGTAGTCGGGGCTGCCTGTCGAGGGTACGGCTGATTCAGGCCACTCGGGGAGTCCACGAGGGGGTGGCCGGTCCGGTCATTCGTCCGAGGAGAACCGCACCGAAGCGGCGGGCAGGTGCGCCCCGCACCAGATGCGGACGCCGTCGCGCAGTTCGTTGTCGGCGCCGACCTTGGCCCCGTCACCGACGACCGCACCCGCCAGCACCGTACGGCTGCCGATTCTGGCACCCGCTCCGACCAGCGAGTCCGTGATCACGGCACCCGGTTCGACGATGGCGCCCGCGAGCACGGTGGAGCCGTCGATTCTGGCGCCCGCGCCGATCACGGCGTCGGCGCCGATGACCGTACCGCCGGAGAGTTTGGCGTCGGGGGCGACGGATGCGGTGGGCAGAACAAGGCGGTCGCCGCACCGGCCGGGGACGGCCGGGGAGGGGGCGCGGCCGAGGACGAGGTCGGCGGAGCCGCGTATGAACGCCTGCGGGGTGCCGAGATCCAGCCAGTACGTGGAGTCGACCATGCCCTGAAGGTGTGCGCCGTCGGCGAGCAGTCCGGGGAAGGTCTCGCGTTCCACGGAGACCGGGCGGCCGGCCGGGATCGTGTCGATGACCGACCTGCGGAAGATGTACGCCCCCGCGTTGACCTGGTCGGTGACGATCTCCTCGGGCGTCTGGGGCTTCTCCAGGAACGCGGTGACCCGGCCGGTGTCGTCCGTCGGCACGAGGCCGAAGGCGCGTGGGTCGTCGACCCGGGTGAGGTGGAGGGAGACATCCGCTCCGGAGTCGGCGTGCGTGGTGACCAGGGCCCGGATGTCGAGCCCGGTGAGGATGTCGCCGTTGAAGATGAGGACCGGTTCATCCGGGCCGGAGGTGAGCCGCCGGGCGACGTTGCGGATGGCGCCGCCGGTGCCGAGCGGTTCGCGTTCGGTGACGTACTCGATGTGGAGGCCGAGCGACGAACCGTCACCGAAGTACGGCTCGAAGACCTCCGCCAGGTACGACGTCGCGAGGACGATGTGCTCGACCCCGGCGGCCCGGGCACGCGCCAGCTGGTGCGTGAGGAAGGGGACGCCTGCTGCCGGAACCATGGGTTTCGGGGTGTGCACCGTGAGCGGGCGCAGCCGGGTTCCCTTGCCGCCGACCAGGAGAATCGCTTCTTTTGCCTCTGTCACAGCACTGTCTCTGCTTCCTGCTGGGGCCGGGCCTGGTTTCGGCTGGCCAGTGTATGCAGACCGGTGGTGGGGTCCCTCGGTCAGCAGCCCGCAGCAGGTCTCCGGCGCGGCCGGCGCCGGTTCACGGCTCCTTGCGCGTCAGCGGCCCTGCAGCTTGGCCGAACTGGTCCGGGCCGTGCCGAGCTTCTTGTAGAGACGCGCTCCGGGGCATTCGGTTGCGAATCCGTCCCGGTGGCCGGAGATGACGTTGAGTTTGACCTTCTTGCCCTTCTTGTACTTGTTGCTGCCGCCCGAGGTCAGGGTGACCTTGCCCTTCGGGTTGGCGCCGAACAGGCCGAGCTTCCAGGCGGTGAGCTTGGAGACGGCGTTGACGGCGGCGGCCGGCGGGTTCGACTTGCTGAAGGTCCCGAGCACGGCGATGCCCATGGTGTTGGTGTTGAAGCCGAGCGTGTGTGCGCCCATGACGGCCTTCGTCACGCCTCCGGCGCGGCCCTCGTAGATGTTTCCGCACTTGTCGACGGCGAAGTTGTAGCCGATGTCGCGCCAGCCGCTGCTCTTGACGTGGTAGCGGTAGATGCCGCGCAGGACCGAGGGCGCCTGGGAGCACTTGTAGTTGTTGCCGGTGGCGCTGTGGTGGATGAAGGCGGCCTTGACGGTCTTGGTGTACGCGAAGCCGCTTTCGCGGAGCTTCTCGTCGGCGCCCCAGCCCTTACGGGTGATGATGCGCGGCCGGGGCCCGATGTACGGCTTGGCGGCGGGCGCGAAGCCGGCGGCCTCGTCGGTCTCGGCCCTGCTCAGGGCGGGGAGCACGGTGGCGTCGAGCAAGCCGGCCCGGTCGGCGCCCGCCGCTCCGGTGGCGGGGCTTTCCAGGGGGTCCGTGGCGGGCGTTTCCGCCGGCTCCGTGCCGGGGACCTGCTGCGGGTCCTTGCCGGGGTCGACGAGTTCGAGGTGCAGCCCGGCGGGCAGCGGTACGACCTCGGCGGCCTCGCCGGGGCCGGGGGTCTCGGGTCGCACCCGTACCTCGACGCCGTCGGAGTCGCCCACCCAGAGCGGGGCGGTGGAGCCGCGGGCGCCGGCGGAGTCGCGTTCGGCAGTGCCGACGTCGGCGGAGTGCTCGGCGTTGTGCGTCTCCAGGTCCTGCCAGTCGGACCACTGGCCGGTGCCGGTGGCACGGGTGCGGACCTGGGCGGTGCCGTGGAGTTCGGTGTTGACGTCGTCCCAGACGACGCCGACCAGGGAGAACGGCTGGACGTCACGCTCGGGCAGCCCTTGTTCGGCGGCTGCGGCGGAAGGTGCGCCGGTGGCCCGTACGGAGGGGGAGGCCAGCGGAGCCATGGCCAGGGACTGCGTCGAACCGGGCACTCCGGCCGGTTCGGACGCCTCGGCGGGAACGGATCCCGCAGTTGCCGGATGGGCGGGGGTGTCGGGGGCGGCGCCCGCGGGCGCGGCGAGCGGCAGTACGAGAGCTGCCGCGCAGGTGACACCAATGGAGGATGCAATGAAGGCACGCATACATATGATCCTGGGCATAAGCGAACCACTCCGGCGACCGGGATCTATCGAGGCAATTGACGACTCGTCTGCCGAACCGGTGTACCCGGCCGCGGCCGCACCCGGCCCCTCCCGGCACCGCCGCGTACCCTTCTGCGAATGAACGCCAGCGACCGCACCCCTGCCGACCTGCTGCGTTCCGCGCTCGCCGCGGACCCGGCCCGCCCCATGGTCACTTTCTACGACGACGCCACCGGAGAGCGCGTCGAACTGTCGGTGGCCACCTTCGCCAATTGGGTGGCCAAGACGGCGAACCTGCTTCAGGGCGACCTCGCCGCGGAGCCCGGTGACCGGCTCGCGCTGCTGCTGCCCGCGCACTGGCAGTCCGCGGTCTGGCTGCTGGCCTGCGCCTCGGTCGGCGTGGCCGTCGATGTACAGGGGGATCCCGCCGCCGCGGACCTCGTCGTCTCCGGGCCGGAGAGTCTGGACGCCGCACGGGCCTGCCGCGGCGAGCGGATCGCGCTGGCGCTGCGCCCGCTGGGCGGCAGGTTCCCGCAGGCCCCCGAGGGCTTCGCGGACTACGCCGTCGAGGTGCCGGGCCAGGGCGACCGGTTCGCCCCGTTCGCGCCCGTCGACCCGGATGCCCCGGCGCTGACCGTGGGAGGTGTCGGGTTCACCGGGACGGAGCTGGTCGCGCGGGCACGCGCGGACGGTGCCGCGCTGGGTCTCGGCGCCGGTTCGCGGCTGCTGTCGGGGCGTACCTACGACACCTGGGACGGCCTCAGTGCCGGGCTCTTCGCACCGCTCGCCACCGGGGGTTCCGTGGTGCTGTGCCGGCACATCGGACAGCTGGGCGAGGACGGGCTGGCCCAGCGCGTGGAGAGCGAGCGGGTCACCCGGACCGTGTGACGGCCGGGCGGACGGGCGCGCCGGGCCCGCGGCATCCTGCGCCCCGCGCCCCGTTCACCTGCGCGGGTCCGTCCCGTCTCAACACCGCAGTATGACAAGCGGCCTGAGGGCCACCCGTCCGGCCCAGCCTGGGCCGAGCCCTCCGGCCTGAGGACCGACTCCGGTACATGATCTGCGGTACAGACCACTCAGGCACAACCAAGCGTGAGGTTCAGCCGTCTACTTCTGCAACCGGCGGCCCAGCGCGCTGCCGAATATGAAGGATGGACGCAGACGTGACCGAAAGCTCCGGCACGCCGGCCGACCCCGACGACTCGGCCACAGGCGGGAACCGGACGCCCGACAAGTCGGCCGCGGACGGGTCGCCCGGTGAGGGACCCGGCGAGAAGCAGGTCCCGGGCAACGACTCCGAGGGCGCCCCGGGCGGTGAGACGCGCAGCGGGTCGGGCAGCGGGTCGTCGCACGGACCGCTGCCCGAAGGCTCCGGACCGGAACCGGCCCCGGACATCGTCGTCAAGCGCAGGCGTCACTGGCTGCGTTGGACCGCGCTCGGCGCCTCGTTCGTCGTGCTCGTCGCCGCGGGCGCCGGCTGGTGGCTGTACAAGAAGCTGGACGGCAACATCAGGACGGACACCTCCGCGGCCGCCGAACTCAAGGCGTACGAGAAGGAGCGTCCCGCCTCCGTCGTCCACGACGCGCAGAACATCCTGCTCATCGGCTCCGACAGCCGGGCCGGGGACAACCGCAAGTACGGCCGCGACGACGGCGGCAGCCAGCGCTCGGACACCACGATCCTTCTGCACCTGGCCGCGAACCGGAAAAGCGCCACGGCGATGTCCCTCCCGCGCGACCTGATGGTGAACATCCCGGAGTGCCACAAGCCGGACAAAACCGTGAGCAAGCCGCAGTTCGCGCAGTTCAACTGGGCCTTCGAGTTCGGCGGAACCGCCTGCACCATCCGCACGGTCGAGAAAATGACCGGCATCCGCATCGACCACCACATGGTCGTCGACTTCAACGGCTTCAAGAACATGGTCGACGCGGTGGACGGGGTCGAGATCTGCCTCAAGAAGCCGATCAACGACAGCGCCGCACACCTCAAGCTCCCGGAGGGCCGCCAGAAGCTCAACGGCGAGCAGGCCCTGGGGTACGTACGGGCCCGCAAGTCCATCGGCAACGGCAGCGACACCGAACGAATGGACCGCCAGCAGCAGTTCCTCGGCGCGCTGGTGAACAAGGTGCAGAGCAACGGGGTCCTGCTCAACCCCACCCGGCTCTACCCGGTACTGGACGCGGCCACCAAGGCGCTGACCACCGACCCGGGACTGGACAGCCTGAAGGACCTCTACGACCTGGTGCGCGGCATGCGCAACGTACCGACCGACAAGGTGCAGTTCCTGACCGTCCCCCGGCAGCCGTACAGCGCCAACAGGAACCGGGACGAACTGGTGCAGCCCGACGCGGACAGGCTCTTCAAGCAGCTGCGCGACGACAAGCCCGTCGCCGTCGTGCCCGCGGACCAGCTGAAGGATGACGGCGGAAAGAACGCTGACACCACCGACGCCTCCGGCCCGACCCCCACACCCACCTACTCGGGGAACAATGCGGCAACCGACCTGTGCAAGCAGTAAAGCAATGACCAAGCCGACATCAACGTTCGGCGTGCAATGGGAAGAATGCCCGGTTGTAAGGGGCGTGGAATATGTCACGCCCGTCGCCCGATACCGAACGAGACGGATAGTGTGACGCGATCCGGTGCTACCGGCCACCTGGCCGCGCACTTCCGGAGCGAAAGACTGAGCGCCTTATCGGGGGAGGCGCCTCGCGTGGCACCGACGGAGGACTCAAGCGACCGTGGATGCACAAGGCCGTGGGCGGGCGGAAGAAATCGATCCCGCAGACCAATGGGTTCTCAACCCGGACACCGGCGACTACGAACTGCGACTGAATCATTCCGGAGGGGATTCGGGCAGGGCGTCGGGAGTTTCGGCTCCGCGGAGTTCCGGGCGCAGAGGTGCTGTCCGTGAGGGCGACGGCGAGCGTCGCGGTGCGACGGGCGAGGGTGCGCGCCGCAGCCGTGAGGTGCCGCGCCAGGGCGGCCGCCGTTCGGCCTCCGGCCCGCGCGGCCAGGCGCCCTCCGATTCCGCCGAGAACAGCACGGGCCGGCGCAAGCGCAAGGCCCCGAAGGCCCGCCGCAAGAAGGCGCTGCTCTGGACGGGCGGAGTGATGGCCTTCCTGCTCGTCGGTGTCTCGGCCGGCGGATACATGCTGTACCAGCACTTCAACGGCAACCTGAGCACCGTGGACATCGGCGACCGCGGCAACAAGGACGTCATCACGGCCAACGCGCCCCTCAACATATTGGTCATCGGTACGGACAAGCGCACGGGCAAGGGCAACGAGGGGTACGGCGACTCGGGCAGCGTCGGCCACGCGGACACCAACATCCTGTTCCACGTGTCCAAGGACCGCACCAACGCCACGGCGATGAGCATCCCCCGCGACCTCATGACCAACATCCCGGACTGCAGGACCAAGCAGGAGGACGGCTCGGAGAAGACCATCCCGGGCACCCAGAACGTCCGCTTCAACACCAGCCTCGGACAGGACGGCCGCGACCCGGGCTGCACGATGGACACCGTCAAGGAGCTCACCGGGCTGACCGTCGACCACTTCATGATGGTCGACTTCAACGCGGTCAAGGAACTGTCCACGGCGGTCGGCGGCGTCGACATCTGCCTGGCCCACGCGGTCAAGGACGAGAAGTCGCACCTCGACCTGCCGGCGGGCCCGAGCACCGTTCAGGGCGAGCAGGCACTGGCGTTCGTACGGACCCGGCACGCCTACGCCAACGGGAGCGACCTCGACCGGATCAAGGGCCAGCAGCAGTTCATCGGCTCGATGATCCGGCAGATGAAGTCGGACGACACGCTCACCAGCCCGACGAAGCTGTTCAAGCTGGCGGACTCGGCGACCAAGGCGCTGACGGTCGACTCCGCGATCGGCTCGGTGCCGAAGCTGAGCAAGCTCGCCAAGGAACTCACCAAGATCGACACGAAGAACATCACGTTCGTCACGCTGCCGGTGATCGACAACCCGGCGGAGCCCACGCCGATCACGGTGGTCGTGGACCCGGTGAAGTCGCCTCAGTTGCTCACGATGATGCAGGAGGACACCTCGCTGACCGAGGTGGCCGCGCAGAAGAAGGCCGCCAAGAGCAAGCAGGACGCACTCCTCAAGGGAACCAAGGCGGCAGCGGCCGACGTCCGTGTCGATGTCTACAACGGCGGCGAGATCGGCGGCGCTGCTCAGCAGACCGTCAACTGGCTGCAGAACGACGAGGGCGTCCTGAAGTCCACGAACAAGGCCAACGCCCCGGCGAAGGCCGCCAAGACGACGCTCGAGTACGCGCCGAACCAGGCCGACCAGGCCCGGGCGCTCGCCGAGATGATGGGGCTTCCCGCCTCGGCGATGAAGCCGGGCACCAAGGACGCCGTAGGTCTGCAGGCGATGGTGCTGACACTGGGGGCGGACTTCAAGGGCGCGGGCACCCCCATCACCGGACCGGCGAAGATCGACATTCCGAAGGCCAGCGCCGACAAGGCAGAGTGCGCCAAGTGACACCAGGTCACTGCGCGATACCGCGAGTCTGAACAGCAGGGGGGTCCTGGTGGGACGGAGCAGTACGCCCGGGGAGGGGACGCGACCACGCGTCCGGCATGCCGGCCAACTCGGCTGGGACGACGGCCTGTACGAGGGCGAGGGCAGGGACGGGGACAGCGGCGGAGATGCCGCGAAACCGGACGCCGGTGAGAGCGGGAGCGGGGGCGGCGGCCATCGCGCCGCGAGCCACGGCGGACGCCGCGGCCGGCCCCGCCGCGCCCCCAAGCGGAAGAAGCACGGCGTACTGCGCTGGATAGCGTTCTCCCTCGCGTTCCTCATACTCGGAACCGGCGCGGCCGGTTATCTCTGGTACGAGCACCTGAACAGCAACCTCCGCAAGGGGGAGCGGAGTGCGGGCAACAGCGGGGCGAAGAAGAAGGCGCCGAACGCCGCGGGCCAGACCCCGCTGAACATCCTGCTGATCGGTTCCGACAGCCGCAACAGCGCGGAGAACCTGAAGCTCGGCGGCTCGAAGAAGAGCGTCGGCAACACCCCGCTCGCCGATGTGCAGATGCTGCTCCACGTGTCGGCCGACCGGAAGAACGCCTCGGTCATCAGCATCCCGCGGGACACCCGGGTGGACATCCCGGCCTGCGAGAACCCCGATACCCACCAGAAGTACGCCGCCACCAACGGCATCATCAATGAGTCGCTCCGCGGCGGCCCCGGGTGCACGCTGGACACCTGGGAGCAGCTCACCAAGGTCTACATCGACCACTGGATGATGGTCGACTTCGCCGGTGTGGTGGACATGGCGGACGCCGTGGGCGGCGCCTGGGTGTGTGTGAAGCAGAACGTCAACGACGTGTCCAAGCCGAACGTGCCCGGTGGCTCCCATCTGCGGCTGACGGCGGGCAAGCACAAGATCAAGGGCGAGGTCGCCCTGCAGTGGCTGCGCACCCGGCACGCCTTCGAGAGCGACTTCGGCCGGTCCAAGGCCCAGCACATGTATCTGAACTCCGTCATGCGTGAGCTGAAGAATCAGAACGCGTTCACGGACACCGGGCGCCTGATGAACCTCGCCGAGACCGCGACCAAGTCGCTCCAGGTCTCGGAGGAGATCGGTACGGTGAAGAAGCTGTTCGACCTCGGCATGCAGCTCAAGAACGTGCCGATGGACAAGCTGAACATGCTGACGATGCCGCGGATCCCCGACCCGAAGAACCCCGAGGCGCACGTCCTGCCGAAGCCCGGCGCCTCCGAAAAGCTCTGGGCGCTGCTGCGCGACGACCAGTCGCTCGATCCCAAGGACCGCGCCGCGGCGGCGAAGAAGGTGAAGGCCGGCCCGAAGGCCGGCGCTCCCGCCTCGCTCGGTGTGACCGTCGTCAACGGCACCCCCGGCGATGGCCAGGCGGCCACCGAGGGCCGTGCCGGGGTCGTCCGGGACATGCTGAAGGCCAAGGGCTTCACCGAGGCGGACACCTCGACCGAGCTCGGGTCCGCGCTGACGACCGAGGTGACCTATCCGCACAGCGCCGGCGCCCAGGGCAAGTCGGACGCACTGTCGGTCGCCAAGGCGCTGGGGATGCCGACCAGCGCCGTGACGGAGACACCGGACGGCGCGGGGCTGACGCTCACGGTCGGCTCGGACTGGCGGACCGGCTCCACGTTCCCCAAGACCGTGGAGGACGACAGCGACCCGCTGGAGGGCACCGAGTCGGTCAACGGCGCCAAGACGGACGACTGCATGGACGTGTACTGGCCGTACCGCCAGATGTAACGGACGCACGGGACATGTGAGAGGGGGCACCCGGTGAACCGGGTGCCCCCTCTCGTACGTCCGGGTGCGGTGTGCCGGCCGCTCAGGCCACCGGGGCGCCCGGCTCACGGACCGCCGGGCGGCGGCTGGCGATGACGCGCTTCGCCAGGGAGCGCGGGCTGGTCAGGAAGCCGTAGCCCCACGACATGTGCATGGTCGCCAGCGCGACCGGGATCTGTGCGCGCGCCTTCAGCGGCAGGCCCTTGCCCGCCGGGAGCGAGCCCGCGACGATGGCCGCGACGTAACCGGCCGGGACGACCAGCGCCCACGGGGTGACGGCGGCGCCCACCACGAGACCCGCCGCGATCGCGACGACCGCGGTCGGCGGGGCCAGGTAGCGCAGGTTGATCGAGCCGGAGTGGTAGCGGGCGACGACGTGGCGCCAGCGGCCGTAGTCCTTGTACTGCTTGGCGAGCGCCCGGACGGAGGGGCGCGGACGGTACTGCACCCGAAGCTCGGGCGAGAACCAGATCAGGCCGCCGGCCTCGCGGATGCGGAAGTTCAGCTCCCAGTCCTGGGCGCGGATGAACTCGACGTTGTAGCCGTCCGCCTGCTCCAGGGCCTCCCGGCGGAAGACGCCCAGGTACACGGTCTCGGCCGGTCCCGCCTGGCCGCCCGTGTGGAAGGCCGCGTTGCCGACGCCGATCTTCGACGTCATGGCGGCGGCGACGGCGTCCTCCCAGGCGTTCTCGCCCTCGGCGTGCATGATGCCGCCGACGTTCTGGGCGCCCGTCTCCTCCAGGAGCCGGACGGCGGTCGCGATGTAGTTCGGCGACAGCATTCCGTGGCCGTCGACGCGCACGACGACGGGGTGGCGGGAGGCCTTGATCGCGGCGTTGAGCGCGGCGGGGGTGCGGCCGGTGGGATTCGGCACGGTCTGGACCCGGGGGTCCTCCGCGACCAGCTCGGCGGCGATCTCGTCCGTACGGTCCGTGGACGGGCCGAGCGCGATCACCACCTCCATCTCTCCGGCGTACTCCTGCTCCAGGATGTGCCGGACGGAGTTCCGGAGGTGCCGCTCCTCATTGAGTACCGGCATGATCACGGAGACGGCGGGGTGCTGCGCGGCAGACATGTGGTCCTCGGGGGGTCCTCGGGGGCGCCGGGGGTCTCGCACCCCACCAGGCGGCGGTATTCGGCCGCCACGTTACCGCGAATGGGGGACGGCGGCGCGCGCCGCCCGCCTGCTGCCCGGGATGCAGATCCTATGGGCCTACCGTACGAACGGTCCCCCTTGCACCGCGGAGGTGTCCCCCGTGCCCACGCCGCACCGCTCCCCCCGTCCGCCGAGGCCGCGCGCCGCGCCCCCGCAGCCCGGACGGTCCAGGAAGAAGCAGGACGAGAGGCCACGCTGGGGCATGCGGGTGGCGACCACTCTCTCCGTCCTCGTGCTCGGCGCCGGCGGCATCGGCCACGCCGTGGTGACCAACCTGGAGTCCGGGATCGACCGGATCGACCCGTTCAAGGACATGAAGAACCGTCCCGCGGGCGGCAACGGCATGAATCTGCTGCTGGTGGGCACCGACGGCCGCGACAGGATCACCGCGGAGGAGAAGAAGAAGTACCGGCTGGGCGGTGCACCCTGCCACTGCACCGACACGATCATGCTGGTGCACCTGTCGGCGGACAAGGAGCGCGCCAGCGTCGTCAGCCTGCCGCGCGACAGCTACGCCGAGATCCCCGCGTACCGGGACCGGTCGACCGGCAAGGAGCGCGCCGCCCACCCGGTGAAACTGAACGCCGCGTACGCCGAGGGCGGGCCGAATCTCACCGTGCAGACGGTCGAGCACATGACGGGCGTAAAGATCGACCACTATCTGGAGGTCGACTTCACCAGCTTCATGACGACCGTCGACACCCTCGGCGGGGTGAAAATCTGCACCGCCCGGCCGATGAAGGACTCCTACACCGGTCTCGACCTCGCGGCCGGCACCCATGAGCTGGACGGCGGCCAGGCGCTCCAGTACGTGCGCTCCCGGCACATCGACGGCGCCGCCGACCTGGGCCGGATGCAGCGCCAGCAGAAGTTCATGGCCTCGCTGATCAAGCAGGCGACAAGCAGCGGGGTACTGCTGAACCCGGTGAAGTTCCGTGACGTCGCCTCGACCATGCTGCAGTCGGTACGGGCCGACAAGGGCTTCGGTACGGAGCAGATGCTGGACCTCGGCCAGGCGATGCGGGGCTTCACCGCGGCCTCGTCCGAATTCACCTCGGTGCCGATGGGCAACGTCGCGTACCAGGTCAAGGGCATCGGCTCGACGGTCAAATGGGACCCGAAGAAGTCGAAGCAGCTGTTCCAGGCGCTGCGGGACGACAAGCCGCTGACCGTCGCGCGGCCCAAGCAGGCGCCGGCGAAGAAGGTCGACGTCGCCCCGCAGCAGATCCGGGTCCAGGTCTACAACGGGACCCCGAAGGACGGCCTCGGCTCCACGGTCGACGCGGCGCTGCACGCCACCGGCTTCAACACCACCCGCGCCCCGCTCACCGCGACGCAGCGCGACCTCAAGCACACCCTGGTCACGTACGACCCGCGCTGGGACCGGTCCGCGAAGACGCTGGCGGCGGCGCTGCCGGGGGCCGAGCTGAAGGCCGTGAAGGGGCAGGGCGGCACGATGAAGGTGACGGCGGGTGCGGACTTCCGGAAGGTCGAGCGGGTCCGGGCCGAGGAGCCGGATCCGGGCAGGTTCGGTGCGGTGAAGGGCGACGAGGTGGTCTGCCCGTAGGGGCCCGGGGGCTGGTCCCGGGGGCCCCCGGGACCCAGGCCCGCCCTGTTCAGTCCTCGATGCCGTCGGCCGCGCGCTTCTCGCGCAGTTCCCTGATCGCGCGGCGCCTGGCCAGGCGGTGGGTGCGACGGATCTGCGCCTCCTGGTAGCGCCGGTTGTCGCGCTCCGTCTCCGGGAGGACGGGCGGCACCCGGCGGGGCTTGCCGTCCGCGTCGACCGCGGCGAACACCAGGTACGCGCTGCCGACCTGCTGGGCCGGGGTCGACTCGTTCCACCGCTCGGCCATGACCCGGACGCCGACCTCCATGGAGGAGCGGCCGGTCCAGTTCACCTGGGCGCGGACGTGAACAAGGTCACCGACGCGGACCGGCTCCAGGAAGACCATCTCGTCCATCGAGGCCGTCACAGCGGGGCCGCCGGAGTGCCGGCCCGCCACCGCGCCCGCCGCGTCGTCGACCAGCTTCATGATCACGCCGCCGTGCACCGTACCCAGCAGGTTCGTGTCGCTGCCGGTCATGATGTGGCTGAGGGTGGTCCGGGAGGCTGCGGTGGGCTTGCCCGGAATGTCGCTCTCCGGGCGCGGAGCCTGATCTGTCATGCCGTCCACCTTATGCGGGGGCTCGGAGCGCGTCGCAATGCATCAGCTTCGCAACAGCCCTGGTCCGATTTCCCTCACACCCTGTAATAGCAGTGGCCCCGACCTGCACACTGGATGGCATGAACGATTGGCCCGAGGGTTGGACCGACGACAACCGCAGCGGAAACCGCTACGGGCAGGGCAGCGCGAGCGACCGGCCCGAGAGCGCCCGCTCGATGCCGCACGTCCAGCGCCGCCCCGCCCCGCCCCAGCAGCGCCCCGCGCCGCCGAGGCAGCGGCCGGTGCCGCAGCAGCCCAGCGGCTACGGCGACGCCCCTGAGTACGACAGCGGCTACAACACCGGCCAGGTCTACGGCGGCGGCCAGGGCGGCCGCGGCGGTGGTCACGGCGGCGGACCCGGCGACGGCGGATACGTCCAGGGCCGGCCGGGGGCAGCGCCCGACTGGCGCCGCCGGATCAAGATCGGCGCACTGAGCCTCGTGGTCGTGGTGCTCGCCGTCTCCATCGGTACGTACTTCTGGGCGGACTCCAAGCTGAAGCGCGAGGTCGACCTCTCCAAGGTCATCGAGCGGCCGGAGTCGGGCGACGGCACGAACTACCTGATCGTCGGTTCCGACAGCCGCGAAGGCATGACGGCCGAGGACAAGAAGAAGCTGCACACCGGTTCCGCCGAGGGCAAGCGGACCGACTCGATGATGATCCTGCACGACGGCTCCAACGGCCCGACGCTGGTCTCCCTGCCCCGTGACTCGAACGTCGAGATCCCGTCCTTCGTCGGCTCCGACTCCGGCAAGAAGTACGAGGGCAGGGGCCGTACGACCAAGCTGAACGCCGCGTACGCCGAGGACGGTCCCGAACTCCTCGTCCGTACGGTCGAGTTCAACACCGGGCTGCACATCGACCACTACGTCGAGATCGGCTTCGGCGGCTTCGCCAAGATCGTGGACGCGATCGGCGGCGTGGAGCTGGACATCCCCAAGGCGTTCAAGGACAAGTACTCCGGCGCCGACTTCCCGGCCGGCAAGCAGACCCTCGACGGCCAGCAGGCCCTCGCCTTCGTCCGGACCCGGCACGCCTTCACCTCGGACCTGGACCGTACGAAGAACCAGCAGAAGTTCCTCGCGGCGCTGGCGAGCCAGACGGCGACGCCGTCGACGATCATCAACCCGTTCAAGCTGTACCCGACGATGGGTGCCGGTCTCGACACCCTCGTCGTCGACAAGGACATGTCCCTCTGGGACCTGGGCCAGATGTTCTTCGCGATGAAGGGCGTCACGGGCGGTGACGGCGCGTCGCTGAACATGCCGATCTCCGGCTCCTCGGGCGGCAACCTCCTCTGGGACAAGGCCAAGGTCAAGCAGCTGGTCGAGCAGCTCAACAACGACGAGAAGGTCACGGTCTCCGGCAGCTGAGACGGACGCACGACAGGCCCGGACGGTTCGCCGTCCGGGCCTGTGCCGTACGTGGCGGGTCCGCCCCCGCCCGAGAGGCCCTACACCCTCCCGTGAGCCAGCACGGCCACGTGCGGCAGCGCCAACAGCCCGTCCTCCGCGGCGAACTCCTTGCACATCACCTCGTACTTCTGCCTCGCCGCCGCCACACCCTCCGGTCCACGACTGGTGACCAGCCGGCCGGTCGCGGCGACGCCGGACGCGGGCCCGGCCCACCAGTCGTCGGCGTCGGCCCGGTGGTTCCAGGACAGCGATTCGCTCTGTACGTCACCGAGTCCGGCCGCCGTCAGCAGGGCGCCCAGCCCCTCCGGGGTACGCGGGAAGTTGTGTTCCTCGTCGACCGTGGCCAGCCAGCCGGGCCGGGTCAGTCCGGCGGCCTCGGCGGCGCGGCCGATCAACGCCTGGCCCGGGGCGTTCGGCACCTGCCAGATCGTGACAGCGATCCGGCCTCCGGGGCGGGTGATCCGGCGCAGTTCCACGAGGGAGTCCAGCGGCCGGCCGACGTGGTTGAGCACGAAGTTCGCCACGGCGGCGTCGAACTCGCCGTCGGGGTAGGGCAACTGGGGCAGCGAGCCGGTGCGCACCTCGACTCCGGGCGCCGCCCGCCGGGTGGCCGCGACCATGCCCGGTTCGGCGTCCACGGCCCGTACGACCGCGCCCCGTCCGACGGCCGCCACCGTCACGCTGCCGCTGCCGCACCCCACGTCGAGCAGCCGCGTCCCGGCGCCGGTGGACGCGGCGTCCAGCAGGGCGGGCACGGTATGGGCGCAGAGGTGGGCGAAGGTGCGGGCGTAGCTCTCGGCGCGTCCGTCCCAGATCCGCCGCTCGCTCACGTCGAACGCGGTCACCCGGCACCTCCGGTCGGGCCTTGCGGCTCCACTTCGTCCAGGTCCTCGTAGAGCGCGTCCAGAATCCGCCCCGTCGGCTTCCCCTCCGGCGACAGTTCGGCCAGACACCATCCGGGCAGTTGCGCCTCGGTCTCCGGCGGCAGTTCACCGTCCGCCGGATCGGCCAGCCCATAGAGGAGACCGAACGCGGTCTCCTTCGCCACCTCCCGGGCTATCTCCCCCAGTTCACCAGGGGTCAGCCCGAGCCGCACCGCCCGCTCCACGGCCCCGCTCGCCAGGCCCGCCTTCCGATAGGCCTGAACCCAGTCGGGGGCCGCCGAGCTCCACGCGTCGATGTCCTGCCAGACCATGCGCAGGAACCGGTACCGGGCCAGCTGAGGGATGTTCTCCTCGGCCTCCGAGTCGGCCCAGCCCGCGGCGTCGTCTGCTCCCAGCTCCTCGAACAGGCCGGTGAGCTTGTCGATGTCCGTCATGGACAGGGAAGGTACGCCACCGGGGCGCCCCGCCCGTCACTCGGTTCAGCCGAGCATGGAAGCGGCGATCAGCCCGACAACGACAGCGGCACACACCAGCACGGTCACGCCCCGTCCGCGCCTGCCCTTCCGGGTCCCCTGCCGCGGCCGGGCAGTCATCGGTGAGGGCCTCGCCCCCTCCGCCGCCCTCGAACCGGCCGTTTCGGCCAGCAGGCCGCGGCAGCAGGCCGCGAGACGGGTCATGTCGCCGTCGAGGGGGACGGTGGTCTCGGCGCGGGCCGGAGCGGTGGTTCCGCCGTCCAGGATGCGTCCGGCACGGATTCGCACCCGCCCGGACCCGTGGGAGGCGAGACTGATCCACCTGCCTGCGTCCTCGCCCCGGATCACCACGGTTCCGCCCCGTTCGCGGTAGACGGTGTGCCGCCGCCAGAGCAGCTTCCCCAGCGGTTCGGGGAGGTC
Source organism: Streptomyces sp. LN549 (assembly GCF_043203805.1). Lineage (NCBI taxonomy): Bacteria > Bacillati > Actinomycetota > Actinomycetes > Kitasatosporales > Streptomycetaceae > Streptomyces > Streptomyces sp. LN549. Next base: position 3,415,525 of record NZ_JAZHRI010000002.1, read on the forward strand.
GGACAGCATCGTCGCCTGCCGTCTGTCGTCGCTCAACGGCATGAGGCCGCCCGTCGGCTCATGGCGCGGGGACGCGTACGGGTGTGTCCCGTCCGCCTTCCGCGGGCCTCCACGGCCACGGCGGTACGTCTGTCGTTCGACCGGGGTCTGTGCCCCGGTATGTGCGTGGTCAACTCGCCGGTCCTTTCGGTCCACGCCGGTCGGCGTGATCACCGCTGGATTGTAGGCGTGAAGCAACCACGCACGCCTGCACGGAAATTGAGCGCCCGTGAGTCCTCTGTCACGGTTGCCCGGAGCTTCGGACGAACGCCCCCGACCGGGACCGGCTGAAGGTCCGTCCCGGCCCTACGGCCGCCAGCCCGTCGCCTGCGCCCAGCGCTCCGCCACAGTGACCACGAGGTCCACGACCGGGTCCTTGACGTCCGCGTACGTCCCCGTGTCCGGGACCGACGCGGCGAGCGTGCGTTTGAACGTCGCGTAGGCAGGCACGGACTCCGGGTGGCTCCGGAACCAGTCGCGGAAGAGCAGCGCGAGGCGCTCATTGGGCGAACCGGCCACCCGCACATGCAGGTTGACGTCCTCGGCAGCCGCCCCCGAACCCCCACGCCGCACCCACAGCCGCTTGCCCCAGCGCGCCGGACTGTCATCCAGGCCTGCGGGCACGTGGTCGCGCTCATACGGAGAGCGCCCGAACCCGAGTCGCGCCAAGGGCAGTTCGAAAGCGAGTGCCGCCGCCCCGAGATCCTCGACGCTCGCCTGGAGGTCGAAGACGGGCTTGGCCGTCATGCCGGGAATGGCGGTGGAGCCGATGTGCTCGACGCGCAGGGCCAGGGGGCCCATCTCCGCGCGCAGCCGGTCGGCCAATGCCTGGCCACGGCGCTCCCATGCAGGGTCGGCGGGGACGACTACGGGGCGGTCGGAGCTGGTTTCGTGGATCACCCGGCCGATTCTAGAAGGTCTCGGACGCCGCTGGACGACGCGGCGGGACGGCACTCATCGGCCGTGCGGGGCCGGCGGCTCAGCCCTCCGAGACGTACGCCGCGAAGTCCGTCCAGGCTCGCGGCTCGAAGGTGAGCCTGGGGCCGTGCGCGTTCTTGGAGTCGCGGACGTGGACCGTGTGGGGGGCGGCGGCGACCTCGACGCACTCGCTGCCGTTACTGCTGTCGCTGTAGCTGCTCTTGACCCACTTCAATGCGGAAGCATCCCCGGCAGACGACTTGCGGATCATGTCTCTCCCAGTACTTGCTCGATGAAGGCCATCGACTCCCGAGGGCTGAGAGCCTGGGCCCGGATCATGCCATACCGCAGCTCAAGGATTCGGAGCTGCTTCGGATCGGAGACGGGCCGGCCGCTGAAGGCCCCATCGGAGCGCCCCACCGCCGTACCGTCCCTGAACTTCAGCACCTGGATCTCCCCGTCGATTCCCGCATGCTCCTCGCGGTCCATCGGCATCACCTGAACCGTGACGTTGCGGGACTCGCCAACCTCCAGGAGGTGTTCGAGCTGGCGACGCAGAACCAACTTGCCTCCAAGCGGGCGCCGGAGCGTCACTTCTTCCTGGACAAACCCGAGCGTCGGGATGGGCGACCGCTGAAAGATTGCCTGCCGGGCCACCCGGGCGGCCACACCTCGCTCGACTTCATCCTGCGGGTACGCCGGCTGCCGCATCTCAAACAGCGCACGCGCGTACTCAGCCGTCTGCAACAGGCCGTGAAAGCTGCTGTTTCCGTAGGCCAGCAACTCCACCGCCTGAGCCTCCAGCTTCGCAAGCTCCCGCACCTTCTTCGGGTACCGGACCTCCGCCACGTCTCGCTTCATCGCCGCGACCTTCCCGCCCGCGCCGACTGCCTCGTCCACCCGGTCCAGGAACTCCGGCCGCGGGATCCGCCGCCCGCCCTCCACCTTGTAGACCAGGTCCTCCCCGTACCCGGTCGCGGCCGCGAGGTCGCCGGCCCGCATGCCCGCCGCCTCCCGCCAGGCCTTGATCTGGCGCCCCACCGCGGCGACCACCGCAGCCCCCGACTCGTCATCAGGATCAACCGCCCAGCCGGGCTCGTCCGCCCCGCCGTCACGCTGCTCCGTACCGTCGCCAACCACGCTCATGCGTGCCCCACTTCCGACGTGCGTGCCGTTCTTCCTCAACCGCTTCTGTTCCCGCACGTCACTCCGGACAGCCGGGACAGCACTGGACAAGACCCGGACAATCACCGTACGCAAGGGCTCGGTTGCCGGGCACGGTACGCAGATCAGTACCGTGACCGAATCCACCGGGTCGTGGACGCCCACGACTCCCTCGCCCACGACGCGGTGACCCACGACGCGGCTGCCCACGACGTCTAAAGGCTTTTAAAGAACTCAGGGAAATAACCCAACCAAACCCCACCCCACCCCCGTCCTGACCTGCGTCACTCGCGCGGGTGACAAATGGCAACTGGGCTGGATTTGGGACGGGTTGGCTGGCATATGCTCGCCGCGACAACCACAGAACTGAGACGGCCCCGGCCGGGACTGAGAATCCCGAGCAGGGGCCTGACCACGAGGAAGAAGACCCTTCCCGATGGATACCCCGCAGGTTATCGCGCCCCCGTGCGCCCCGCCCGGCTCCCCCGGCCCCCTTCCCGACGTCACGCCGACATCCGGCGTCATCCACGTCAACGTCCGCCACAGCTCCGGCTTCGTGATCATCGGCAACCACCTCGCCCAGCACGACGGCCTCTCCCTCATCGCGATCGGACTAGCCGTCCACATCCAGTCGCTGCCCGCCGGAGCGAAGGTCGGCATCAAGGTCCTCACCGACCGCTTCCCGGAAAGCGAAGCCCGCATCACGGCCGCCCTGCACGAGCTCGAAGCGACGGGCTACCTCCACCGCAGCCGCGTACGCCTCCCCGACGGCCGCGTCGTCACCCGCACGGTCTCGTACAACCGCCCGGACACCGCAGCACCGCCGGTCAGCACGCCGCGAACCGCACCCGAACAGGCCCCGAAAGCCGCCCAAACCCCTCCCGAATCCCCAACGGTGGCCCCGCCCCCGGATGAACCCTCACCGGCACCCGCCGCCACCGTCCGCGTACCGGCTCCCACCGCCCCCAGGACACCGCCCCCGCCGCTCCCCCAGCCGCACGCGCCCACCGCGCAGCTGACTCAGACGGCCGCAGCCGTCCTCGCCGACCTCCGTCGCCACGCGCCCCAACTCACCATCGCCGAACGCGACATCGAGGCCCTGACCCCCGGCATCGCCACCTGGCTCGAACGCCACACCCACCCCGCCACCATCCGCCACGCCCTCACCAACGACCTCCCCAACCCCGTCAAACACCCCGCCAAGTTCCTCCGCCACCGCATCACCACCCTCCTGCCACCCCCACTCCCCGGCACCACGGACCTCACATCCCCACCCCACCGCAGGACCATCACCATCCCGCTCCAGAACTGCGACACCTGCGACCGCGCCTTCCGCGCCACCGACCCCGGACACTGCCGCGACTGCCGAACCGATCTCCGGGAGACCGCTTAGCATGAACGTGACGCCCCTTGCCTCCGGGCACAGACGAGGAGCGCACGCCATGGCCATCGCCTCAGACGATGCACAGCGGGACTCGGCCCGTATCGGGCCATGCGCGAGATCGTCGAACCGCTGCAGGACAGCGTTCCCGGAAAGCTTGAGATCGCCAAGGAAGGGATCGACCGCCCCACGGTTGAAAGAATATGTAGATCGGTCTAGTTTGGCGGCATGGGACAGAAGGGCGCCGAGACGCGGGACCGACTACTGGACGCGACGCAGGAGTTGATCGAGGCCGGGGGCTACTTCGGCGCCGGGCTGAACAAGGTGATCGCCACCAGTGGCGCACCGCGCGGGTCGCTCTACTTCCACTTCCCCGGCGGCAAGGACCAGTTGGTCGGCGAGTCCGTCCGACGGGCAGGCCGGACGATCGGCGACGCACTGGGCGACCTGGCCGGCTCCGGCCCGTCGGCGGCCGAGTTCGTGGGCGGGATGCTGCGGCACCTGGGCGACCGGCTGGAGGAGTCGGACTGGCGCAAGGGATGCCCGGTGGCCGCGGTGGCGCTGGAGACGGCCGCCACGAACGACCCGCTCCAGGAGGCCTGTTCCGAGGTGTACGCCTCCTGGGAGGCCGCCCTGCGTGCGCAACTGGCGGGCCGTCCGGACGCCGACGACCTCGCCGTCACCGTCCTGGCCCTGATCGAGGGGGCCCTCCTGCTGGCCCAGGCGCATCGAAGCAGGAGGCCGCTGGACAGCGTCGCCCGCCAGATCGGCACCCTGTTGACCTGACACGGCCCGCCGCAACCGGCGGGCCGTTGCGCTGTCCAGAAAATATGTAGACCGATCTATTGAGGAGTTCCATGGATGCGATCGTCTTCGGTGCGACCGGCTTCATCGGCCGCAGCCTCGTGGCCGAACTGCTCACCCGGGGGCAGCGGGTGGCGGCAGTCGTACGCAACGACACCCTCACGCCCTGGCTGACCGCCCAGGGCGTTGACACCGGCGGGCTGGAACTCGTCGCCGCCGACATCACGCGACCGCTCTCGGGGCTGCCCGAGGTGCGCGACGTCTACAACGCCGCCGCCCGCTACGCCTTCGGCCTCGGTGTGGAGGAGGCGCGGGCCGCCAACGTCACCGGGGCGCTCAACGTGCTCGACTGGGCCGCCGTGCTGCCCGGGCTGCGGCGGCTGGTACACATCAGCGGGTACCGGGTGAGCGCGGGCGACGGACGTCCGGACCATGCCGCGCTGGGAGCGTACGAGGCGTCGAAGGCGGAGGGTGACTTCGCGGTGCGCGAGCGGGCCCGCGAGTCGGGGGTCCCGCTGACCGTCGTCAATCCCAGCACCGTGATCGGGCCCGGCCAGTATCTCGGTCTGGCCACCCTCGTCGAGGACCTGTGGAACGGCCGGCTGCCCGCGGTGCCCGGCGGCCCGGACACCTTCCTGCCGATCGTCACCATCGACTACTTCGTACGGTTCCTGGCGGAGGTCCCCGCATCTCCCCCGGGGGAGCACTACTGGGTGCTCGACGACACCACTCCCCTCCTGCCCGAGCTGATCGCCACAGTCGCCCGCCACACAGGAGTGAGGGCGCCTCGCCGAACCGTTCCCGTCGGCCTGCTGCGCCGCCTGCCGCGCACGTTGACCGGCGCCGATCCCGAGACGCTGTCCTTCCTGTCGGCCGACCGCTACCCGACATCCTCGGCCCGCGCGTTCGCCGCGAGCGCCGGTCTGGAGATGCCTCCGGCCGCCGACGCCCTGGGCGCCTGGGCCGACGACCTGGTGGCCGCCCGCTTCGGTGCCGGGTCGCCCCGGCTGAGCCCGTACGGCTTCCGCGACGTGGCAGGCAGCCGTACCTGGGTGGCCGGAGAGCGGCACGACCCCGCACACGTCCTGCTGCACGGGCTGCCGATGAACGCCGACCTCTGGGCACCCCTCGCCGCCCGGCTCCCCGGCCCTGTCCTGGCCGCCGACCTGCCGGGGCTCGGCCGCTCGGCGGCCACGAGCCGGTCGGTGGACGCGTGGCTGGCCGGCCTGATGAGCCCGGTCCGGACCCGCCCGGTGCTGGTCGCGCACTCCCTGGCCTGCGGGCCCGCGCTGCGCTTCGCCGTCGGCCACCCGGACCGCGTCAGCGGGCTCGTCCTCGTCTCTCCGTCGTTCCTGCAGGCGCCCGCCCCGCGGCGCGTCCGCTCGGGGCTCGCCGCGGCGATGATGCGGCGTATGTCCGCCGCCCGGCTGGCTCGGTCGCTCGGTGTCCCCGAGGGGCCCGAGGTGGAGAGCGCCGCAGCGGACCTGCGTCGTCGCGGGGTGGCGCGCCGGGTGGTCGCCGCGGTGCGCGCGGACGTCGCCGGGCGCCGGCAGTCACGGGCTCTGCTGGACCGGGTGAGTGTCCCGGTCCGGATCGTCGTCGGTTCGGCCGACCCCCTGGTCGTGCCGGCCGCACACCCGGTGGGCGAGATCGCCGGAGCTGGTCACTATCCCCAGCTGACCCACCCGTCCCAGCTCGCCCGTCACCTCGGGGCCGGTTCCGATCGCGTCGGGCGATGACACGCGATCCATGGGCCGGACCGGAGTTCCCCGAACAGCAGGACGCTGACCGGGGTTCCCCGAACAGCAGGACGCCCCGCACCCGGGACGATCCGGGTGCGGGGCGCGGGAACCGCTTGCCGCTACGGGAGGTTGCGGGCCATGACGATCCGCTGGACCTGGTTCGTGCCCTCGTAGATCTGCGTGATCTTCGCGTCGCGCATCATCCGCTCCACGGGGTAGTCCCGCGTGTAGCCGTAGCCGCCGAGCAGCTGGACCGCGTCCGTGGTGATCTCCATCGCGACGTCGGAGGCGAAGCACTTGGCCGCGGCGCCGAAGAACGTGAGGTCGCCGTCGAGGCGCTCGGACTTGGCGGCGGCCGAGTAGGTGAGCTGGCGGGCCGCCTCCAGCTTCATGGCCATGTCGGCGAGCATGAACTGGACGCCCTGGAAGTCGCCGATCGGCTTGCCGAACTGCTTGCGCTCCTGGACGTAGCCCTTGGCGTAGTCCAGCGCGCCCTGGGCGACGCCGAGCGCCTGGGCCGCGATCGTGATGCGGGTGTGGTCCAGGGTCTTCATCGCGGTGGCGAAGCCGGTGCCCTCCTCGCCGATCATGCGGTCGGCGGGGATGCGGACGTTGTCGAAGTAGACCTCGCGGGTCGGGGAGCCCTTGATGCCGAGCTTCTTCTCCGGGGCGCCGAAGGAGACGCCCTCGTCCGACTTCTCGACGACGAAGGCCGAGATGCCCTTGGAGCGCTTGGTCGGGTCGGTGACCGCCATGACCGTGTAGTACTCGGAGACGCCCGCGTTGGTGATCCAGCGCTTCACGCCGTTGAGGACCCAGAAGTCGCCGTCGCGCACGGCCCTGGTCTTCATGCCGGCGGCGTCGGAACCCGCGTCCGGCTCGGAGAGGGCGTACGAGAACATCGCGTCACCCTTGGCGAGCGGGCCCAGGTACTTCTTCTTCAGGTCCTCGGAGCCGGAGAGGATCACCGGGAGCGAGCCGAGCTTGTTCACGGCCGGGATGAGGGAGGAGGACACGCAGGCGCGGGCCACCTCCTCGATCACGATGACCGTGGCGAGCGCGTCGGCGCCGGCGCCGCCGTACTCCTCCGGTACGTGGACCGCGTGCAGGTCGGCGGCGGTGAGGGCGTCCAGCGCCTCCTGCGGGAAGCGGGCCTCCTCGTCGACCGCGGCCGCGAACGGGGCGATCTTCGCCTCGGCGAGCGCACGCACCGTCTCACGGAGCATGTCGTGCTCCTCGGCCGGACGGTACAGGTCGAAATCGGTCGAACCCGCCAAGACGCTCACTCCCCAAGATGCTAACTACCGTTAAGTAACCCAATTTTAGGCGCCTGCCCCGGCAAAGGCATACGCGCGCGGGCCGTGAGCTTCACGACAGCCTGAATGGGACGTTTCAAAGGCAGGACTATGCTCGTTCACCGCACGTCTGTCCGCATCTCACTGGAGCACTACATGGCCCTCAGGATCACTGTGATCGGCACCGGCTATCTCGGCGCCACCCACGCCGCGGCCATGGCGGAACTGGGCTTCGAGGTCATGGGGCTCGACATCGTGCCCGAGAAGATCGAGATGCTGTCCGCCGGCCGGGTCCCGATGTACGAGCCGGGACTCGAGGAGATCCTGGAGAAGCACGTCGCGGGCATCGAGGGCTCCACCGGGCGGCTGCGGTTCACCACTTCGTGGGAGGAGGTGGCGGAGTTCGGCGATGTGCACTTCGTCTGCGTGAACACCCCGCAGAAGCACGGCGAGTACGCCTGCGACATGAGCTACGTCGACAGCGCCTTCGACTCGCTCGCACCCCTCCTGACCAGGCCCGCCCTGGTCGTCGGCAAGTCCACCGTCCCGGTCGGCTCCGCGGCCCGGCTCGCGGCGCGGCTCGTCGAGCTCGCGCCCGTGGGTGAGGGTGCCGAGCTGGCCTGGAACCCGGAGTTCCTGCGCGAGGGCTTCGCCGTCAACGACACCCTGCACCCCGACCGGATCGTCGTCGGTGTGGAGAGCGAGCGGGCCGAGAAGCTGCTGCGCGAGGTGTACGCCGTGCCGGTCGCGGAGGGGTCCCCGTTCGTGGTGACGGACTTCCCGACCGCCGAGCTGGTGAAGACCTCCGCCAACTCCTTCCTCGCCACCAAGATCTCGTTCATCAACGCCATGGCGGAGGTCTGCGAGGCCGCCGACGGCGACGTGGTGAAGCTGGCCGAGGCGATCGGCCACGACGAGCGCATCGGGAAGAAGTTCCTGCGGGCCGGCATCGGCTTCGGCGGCGGCTGCCTCCCCAAGGACATCCGCGCCTTCATGGCGCGCGCCGGCGAGCTGGGTGCCGACCAGGCCCTGACCTTCCTCCGCGAGGTCGACTCCATCAACATGCGCCGTCGCGGCCACATGGTGGAGCTGGCCCGGGAGGCCGTGGGCGGCGACTCCTTCCTCGGCAAGCGGGTCGCCGTGCTGGGCGCGACGTTCAAGCCGGACTCGGACGACGTACGCGACTCACCGGCACTGAACGTCGCCGGCCAGATCCATCTCCAGGGCGGCCAGGTCACGGTCTTCGACCCGAAGGGCATGGACAACGCCCGGCGGCTCTTCCCCACCCTCGGTTACGCCGGCACCGCCCTGGACGCCGTGCGCGGCGCGGACGTGGTGCTGCACCTGACGGAGTGGCGCGAGTTCCGCGAGCTGGACCCGGAGGCGCTGGGCGAGGTCGCCGGCCGCCGCATCATCCTGGACGGGCGCAACGCCCTGGACCCGGCCGTGTGGCGCGAGGCCGGGTGGACCTACCGGGCGATGGGGCGGCCGAAGGCCTGAGCCGCACCCGCGCGCCGTCTCCGCCTCTCAGCCGACCGATCAGATCCGCCCAAGGAGGAAACGTCATGGCCATCGCCACACTGGGTGCAGTCGTCCTGGACTGTCCGGACCCCCTGGCCCTCGCCGGCTTCTACGCCGGGCTGCTGGGCGGAAAGGTCACCGTGATGGAGGACAACGACGACAGGTGGGTCGACCTCACCGGCGGCTTCGGCACGCCGCTCGCCTTCCAGGCCGCGCCCGGCTTCGTACCACCGCGGTGGCCGAGTGCGGACGGCTCGCAGCAGTTCCACCTCGATCTGAAGGTGGAGGATCTGGACGCGGCGGAGCGGGAGGTGCTGGCGCTGGGTGCGACGGTGCTCGACGCCTCCGACCGGAAGCGGAGTTTCCGGGTGTACGCCGATCCGGCGGGGCACCCGTTCTGTCTCTGCGCCAATTAGACGCCCGGCGCCCCAGGACTCAGACCGCCGGGCCGTCCAGCTGCTCGATCGTGGCGTGGGACGGGCTGCGGCGGGTGCGCAGGTCCCGGGCCACGTCCTCGGCGGCGCGCAGTACCCGTACCGCGTTCTGCCAGGTGAGCTTGGCCAGGTCGGCGGCGGACCAGCCGCGGCCCAGGAGCTCCGCGATCAGGTTCGGGTAGCCCGCGACGTCCTCGAGGCCCTGCGGGAGGAACGCGGTGCCGTCGTAGTCGCCGCCGATGCCGATGTGGTCGATCCCGGCGACCTCGCGCATGTGGTCGAGGTGGTCGGCGATCGTGGCCACGGTCGCCATCGGGCGGGGGTTCGCCGCCTCGAACGCGGCGTGGATCTTCATCGCCCGCTCGGTGGTGTCGAGGTGGTGCAGGCCCTGGGCGCGCATGTTCTCGTCCGCGGCCCGCGTCCAGGCGACGGCCTCCGGCAGGACGAACTTCGGTACGAAGGTCGCCATGGCGATGCCCCCGTTGGCCGGGAGCTGCGCGAGGACGTCGTCGGGGATGTTGCGCGGGTGGTCGCAGATCGCCCGCGCCGAGGAGTGCGAGAAGATCACCGGCGCGGTCGAGGTGGCGAGCGCGTCGCGCATCGTCGTCGCCGCGACGTGCGAGAGGTCGACCAGCATGCCGGTGCGGTTCATCTCCCGTACGACCTCGTGGCCGAAGGGCGAGAGCCCGCCGACGCCCGGGTCGTCCGTCGCCGAGTCCGCCCAGGCGATGTTGTCGTTGTGGGTGAGCGTCATGTAGCGGACGCCGAGGGTGTGCAGGGCGCGCAGGGTGCCCAGCGAGTTGTGGATGGAGTGGCCGCCCTCGGCCCCCATCAGGGAGGCGATGCGGCCCTCGGAGCGGGCCGTCTCCATGTCGTCGGCCGTCAGCGCGCGGCGCAGGTCGGCGGGGTGGCGCTCCAGGAGTTCGGCGACCGCGTCGATCTGCTCCAGGGTGGCGCTCACGGCGTCGTCGCCCGCCATGTCGGACCGTACGTACACGGACCAGAACTGGGCTCCGACTCCCCCGGCGCGCAGCCGGGGGATGTCGGTGTGCAGGTGGGCCGACTGGTCGGTGGCGATGTCTCGCGCGTCCAGGTCGTAGTTGACCTGTTCGCGCAGCGCCCACGGCAGGTCGTTGTGACCGTCGACGACGGGGTACTCGGCGAGGAGTTCCCGGGCCCGGTCCAGTCGGTCCGTCACCGTTCCTACTTTCCGAAGCCGAAGGAGTCGGGGCTCTGGACCTTGCTGCGCAGGCGCTTGCCCTTCTCGGTGGCCTGGTCGTTGAGGTCCTGCAGGAATTCGGTCATGCGGGTCTGCAGTTCGCTGTCGTGGGCGGCGAGGATGCGGACGGCCAGCAGACCCGCGTTGCGCGCGCCCGCGATGGACACGGTGGCGACCGGGATGCCGGCGGGCATCTGGACGATGGACATGAGGCTGTCCATGCCGTCCAGGTACTTCAGCGGGACCGGCACGCCGATGACGGGCAGCGGGGTGACCGAGGCGAGCATGCCGGGCAGGTGGGCGGCGCCGCCCGCACCGGCGATGATCGCCCGGAGGCCGCGGCCCGCGGCGTTCTCGCCGTACGCGATCATTTCGCGCGGCATGCGGTGGGCGGAGACGACGTCGACCTCGTAGGGGATCTCGAACTCGTCGAGGGCCTTGGCCGCTGCTTCCATGACGGGCCAGTCGGAGTCCGAGCCCATGACGATGCCGACGACCGGCGCGGTGGAGGCGGGGGAAGTCATTCGGTGATCGTTCCTCGCAGGTAGTCGGCCGCGTGCCGGGCGCGCTCCCGCACGTCCGCCAGATCGTCGCCGTAGGTGTTGACGTGGCCGACCTTGCGGCCGGGCTTCACGTCCTTGCCGTACATGTGGATCTTGAGCTGCGGATCGCGGGCCATGCAGTGCAGGTATGCCTGGTACATGTCCGGGAAGTCGCCGCCCAGCACGTTGGACATGACCGTCCAGGTGGCGCGCGGGCGCGGGTCGCCGAGCGGGAGGTCCAGGACGGCCCGGACGTGGTTGGCGAACTGCGAGGTGATCGCGCCGTCCTGGGTCCAGTGCCCGGAGTTGTGCGGGCGCATCGCCAGTTCGTTGACGAGGATCTGCCCGTCGCGGGTCTCGAAGAGCTCGACGGCGAGGTGACCGACCACGCCGAGCTCCGCGGCGATACGGAGGGCGAGCTGCTGGGCCTCGCCGGCGAGCTTCTCGCTCAGGTCGGGGGCCGGGGCGATGACCGTGTCGCAGACGCCGTCGACCTGGATGGACTCGACGACCGGGTAGGCGACGGCCTGGCCGTGCGGCGAGCGGACGATGTTGGCCGCCAGCTCCCGTACGAAGTCGACCTTCTCCTCCGCGAGGACCGGGACGCCGGCTCGGAAGGGGTCGGCGGCGTCCGCCTCGGAGCGGACCACCCACACGCCCTTGCCGTCGTAGCCGCCGCGCACGGTCTTGAGGATGACCGGGAAGCCGCCCACCTCCTCGGCGAAGGCGGCGGCGTCGGCCGGGTCCTCCACGATGCGGTGGCGGGGGCAGGGCGCGCCGATCTCGGTGAGCTTCGCGCGCATCACCCCCTTGTCCTGGGCGTGCACCAGGGCATCGGGGCCGGGGCGCACGGGGATGCCGTCCGCCTCCAGGGCCCGCAGATGCTCGGTGGGCACGTGCTCGTGATCGAAGGTGATCACGTCACAGCCGCGCGCGAAGGCTCGCAGCGTCTCCAGGTCGCGATAGTCGCCTACGACGACTTCATTCACGACCTGGGCCGCCGAGTCCTGAGCGGTGTCACTGAGGAGCTTGAACTTGATGCCGAGGGGGATGCCCGCCTCGTGGGTCATACGGGCGAGCTGACCGCCACCGACCATGCCGACTACCGGGAACGTCACTCCTCCAGGGTATCCGCACCGTCCGGGGCCACCCGACGATGCCCTGGGCCATGCCGTCCCGGCCGGTCCGCCGGACCGTCCCGGAAGGGGCTGTGGGGTGTCACGGCCTCGCCACACCTGTATCCCTACTCACAGGCAGGCGACCGGCCGCCTGGTTAGCATGGCTGGGTTGACGGAACCTGAAGCCGAACCGACAGACGGGCTGAGCGATCACCATGAGCGAACGGGGCGCACTGCGGACCCGGCTGGATCTGCTGGCCCGGGAGGTCGCCAAGTTCGGCGTGGTCGGCGCGGTCGGCCTGGTCGTCAATATCGCCGTATCCAACCTGCTGTGGCGGTACACGGACATCCCGACGGTGCGAGCGGGCCTGATGGCGACGGCCGTCGCGATCCTCTGCAACTACGTCGGCTTCCGCTACTGGACGTACCGGGACCGCGACAAGAGCGGCCGGACCCGGGAACTGACCCTGTTCCTGCTGTTCAGCGCGGTGGGTGCGGTCATCGAGACCGGTGTGCTGTACGTCGCCACGTACGGGTTCGGCTGGAACAGCCCGGTCCAGAGCAACGTCTTCAAGATCCTCGGAATCGGCATCGCGACGATGTTCCGGTTCTGGTCCTACCGGACGTGGGTCTTCCGGGCGCTGCCTGACAAAGACGTGGTCGTGAGCACGGAGGACGTGACCGTGATCACGGAGGACCTGGCCGCAAGCCCGGAGGACGTCGCACAGGCGGCGCGTGCCGTTTCCGTACCGGCTCCGGCTCCGGCCGCAGCGGTGCGGGTCGAGGCGGACACGGCCCGGCGCTAGAGCCGGGCCCGTAGGACGGCCACGCCGGACGGCCCCGTAGGACGGTCACGTGTGGCCGGTCACCTCACCGGGCGTTCCGGTTCCTCTCTGTCCAGGGCCACCTGGCTGAGGAACAGCGCGAAGACCGGGGGCTGCTGCTGGAGCAGTTCGAGGCGGCCGCCGTCCGCCTCCGCGAGGTCGCGGGCCACCGCGAGGCCGATGCCCGTGGAGTTGCGGCCGCTGATGGTCCGCTCGAAGATCCGCGCTCCCAGGTCGGCGGGGACCCCCGGGCCCTCGTCCGTCACTTCGATGACCGCCTGATTGCCGGTGACCCGGGTGCGCAGCGCGACCGTACCGCCGCCGTGCATGAGTGAGTTCTCGATCAGCGCGGCGAGCACCTGTGCGACCGCGCCCGGGGTCCCGACGGCCCGCAGCCCCTTCTTGCCGGAGCGGACGACGGCGCGGCCCTCGCTCCGGTAGGCCGGGCGCCACTCCTCGATCTGCTGCTTGACGATCTCGTCGAGGTCGAAGACGACGGCCGAGCCGGTCCGCGGGTCCCGGGCGTTGGTGAGCAGCCGCTGGACCACGTCCGTGAGCCGCTCGACCTGGGTGAGGGCGATGTTCGCCTCCTCCTTCACCGTCTCGGGGTCGTCGGTGACGGAGATCTCCTCGATCCGCATGGAGAGCGCGGTGAGCGGCGTACGGAGCTGGTGGGAGGCGTCGGCGGCGAGCCGGCGCTCCGCGGTCAGCATCCGGGCGATCCGTTCGGCGGAGGAGTCCAGGACGTCGGCCACCCGGTCCAGCTCCGGCACCCCGTACCGCTTGTGACGTGGGCGCGGGTCGCCCGAGCCCAGGCGCTCCGCGGTCTCGGCGAGGTCGGTGAGCGGAGAGGCCAGCTTGTTGGCCTGGCGTACCGCCAGGAGCACCGCGGAGACGATGGCCAGCAGCGCCACCGCACCGATGATCATCAGGGTGCGGCCGACCTCGCGGGTGACGGAGGAGCGGGACTCCTCGACAGTGACCTTCTCGCCGTGTTCGCCCTCCTCCGTGGCGGTGATCACACTGCCGCTGGGGCGTTCACCGACCTCGATGGGGGCACGGCCGGGCATCTTCACCAGGGCGTAGCGCTCGTCGTCGATCTGTTCGGCCAGCACGTCGGGGTTGATCCGCTCGGCGCCCAGGAGCCGGCTCTCGATCACGCTGATCAGCCGCAGCGCCTCGGAGTCGACACTCTCCTGGGCGCTGCTGCTGATGGTGCGGGTCTCGACGATGACGAGGGAGACGCCGAAGACGGCGATCACCACGAGCACCACGGCGAGGGTGGAGTTGATCAGACGTCGGCGCATGACTGCTTCTGTACGTCAGCTCTTCTCGAAGCGGAAGCCGACGCCCCGGACGGTGGCGATGTACCGGGGATTGGCGGCGTCGTCGCCGAGCTTCTTGCGGAGCCAGGAGATGTGCATGTCGAGTGTCTTGGTGGACGACCACCAGGTGGTGTCCCAGACCTCGCGCATCAGCTGGTCGCGCGTGACGACCCGGCCCGCGTCCCGGACCAGGACCCGCAGCAGGTCGAACTCCTTGGCGGTGAGCTGCAGTTCCTCGTCGCCCATCCAGGCGCGGTGCGACTCGACGTCGATCCGGACGCCGTGGGTGGCGGGCTGCGGGGCGGGCTCGGTGGCGCCGCGGCGCAGCAGGGCCCGGACCCGGGCCAGGAGTTCGGCCAGCCGGAAGGGCTTGGTGACGTAGTCGTCGGCGCCGGCGTCGAGGCCGACGACCGTGTCCACCTCGTCGGCGCGGGCGGTGAGCACCAGGACCGGCACGGTGTGGCCCTCGGCGCGGAGCCGGCGGGCGACTTCGAGGCCGTCCATCCCGGGCAGCCCCAGGTCGAGCACGACCAGGTCGATGCCGCCCTGGAGGCCGGCGTCGAGTGCGGTCGGGCCGTCTTCGCGGACCTCGACCTCGTAACCCTCCCGACGCAGGGCGCGGGCCAGCGGCTCCGAGATGGATGCGTCGTCCTCGGCGAGCAGTACACGGGTCATGCAGTGATGGTAGTCCGCGCGGACGACAAGGAGTGAGGTGATCCAAAACCCCTGCGGGTCTGCGACCCGTTCTTGCTCAGACCTTCGAATGTGGGACTGTGGTTGCACTTGGACCTGTGATCCATGTCTCAAGTCCTTCCATATCCCGCTCTGTCGTGTCGTATGGTGTTTCAACGCCTGTTGCACTACTCAAGGACCTTTGGGCAGCTATGAGCGCCGAGGGTCCTTCTTCATGTGCAGGGCTGGTACCCGCCAGCCCGGATTTTCAGTGAATGACCTGTGGGCCGGGCCCGGGACGCCGATGAGGGCGTTCCGGGCGTGGATCCCGATCGCGGTGGGCGTACCCGCGTCGGTGCCGGCCTCCCCCCACCGGGCGCATACCTCTCACGAGCGATGCGTCCCGAGCAAGCAAGGATCGATCATGGCGTCCAGCCTGACGAAGGACCCGGCGAGCACCGCGGTTGGCGAGAAGACCTTCTTCGGCCACCCCCGCGGCCTGGCCACGCTCTTCATGACCGAGATGTGGGAGCGCTACAGCTTCTACGGCATGAAGGCACTGCTCCCGCTGTACCTGATCGCGCCCGGCGGCATGCACATGAGTGCCACCACGGCGACGGCTATCTACTCCGTCTACATGGCGATGGTCTACCTGCTCGCCATGCCCGGCGGCTGGATGGCCGACCGCTTCTGGGGGCCGCGCAAGACGGTCGCCATCGGCGGCGGCGTCGTCATCCTCGGCCACATCACGCTTGCTGTGCCCAACTCGGCGACCTTCTTCGCCGGCCTGGTGCTCGTCGCGCTCGGCTCCGGCCTGCTGAAGGCGAACATCTCCACGATGGTCGGCCACCTCTACAAGGGCCCGCAGGATCCGCGCCGCGACGGTGGCTTCACGCTCTTCTACATCGGCATCAACCTCGGCGCCTTCCTCGCCCCGCTGACCATCGGCACCGTCGGTGAGAAGGTCAACTGGCACTTCGGCTTCGCGCTCGCCGCGATCGGCATGGCCCTGGGCCTCGCCCAGTTCATGCTCGGCACCCGCCACCTCAGCCCGGAGAGCGACGTCGTCTCCACCCCGGCGACGGACCAGGAGAAGCGCTCCGTCCTGCGCAAGGGCCTGGTGTGGCTGATCGTCGCGGGCGTGTTCTACACCCTGCTCGCCGTCACCGGGAACTTCGCCGACTGGGCGCTGCTGCCGATCACCGTCGCCGGACTGATCATCCCGATCGCCGTCCTGGTCCGCATGAAGCGCGACAAGGAGCTGACGGACACCGAGCAGTCCAAGCTGTCGGGCTACATCTGGTTCTTCGTGGTCGCCGCCGTCTTCTGGATGATCTACGACCAGAACGGCTCGACCCTGTCGATCTTCGGTGAGAACTCGACGACGAACAGCCTGTTCGGCTTCGACTTCCCGACGTCCTGGTACCAGTCGCTGAACCCGATCTTCATCATGGCGATAGCCCCCGTGGTCGCCTCGGGCTGGCTGTGGCTGAACAAGCGCGGCAAGGAGCCGAGCACCGCCGTCAAGTTCGCCTCCAGCCTCGTGCTGATCGGCATCTCCTTCGTCGTCTTCATGATCCCGCTGATCGACACCGCGGCCAACGGCGGCAAGGTCAGCCCGATGTGGCTGGTGTCGATCTACTTCATCCAGACCGTGGCCGAGCTCTGCCTCTCCCCGGTCGGGCTGTCGGTCACGACGAAGATGGCCCCGGCGAAGTACAGCTCCCAGATGATGGGTGTCTGGTTCCTCGCGGTCACCGCGGGCGACTCCGTCACCGGTCTCCTCACGTCCCCGCAGCTCGGGGTCGATCTGAACACCTCGGGCGCCGTCGCCTTCGAGGCGGTCCTCGCGGTCATCGCCGGTTTCGGCATCTGGATGTACCGCAGGAAGGTCACGAAGCACATGGGCGACGTGAGCTGATCCCTCGGTTCCACGCACAGGGGCCGCCGCACCGTGAGAACGGTGCGGCGGCCCCTTCCGTGTGCGTACGGGGCTCAGCTCACCGGCCCGCGCGCAGCCGGCGCCACGGGGTGAACGTGAACACCGCTCCGCCCAGCAGGATCGCCGTGCCGGCGACCAGGCCGAGTGCGCGCAGGGACCCGTTGTCCTCGGCCCCGGTGGCCGCGAGCCCGCCGCCGGACGCCGTGCCGCCGCCCGCCGCCGCAGCTCCGCCGGAGCCCGCGGTGTCACCTCCGGACGCACCGCCTTCCTGCGCGGTGGTGTCGAGTACGAGCGACGCCTGCGGGGTGCCCTTGACCGTGCACGGGATGTTGATCTTCTGACCGCCCAGCATGACGTCGATCGTCAGGGCGCCGGGTGTGAGGGTGGACTTGCCGGAGGCACCCGGCTTGTACGTGCCGGTCATGTCGGGCAGATTCACCGGCTTGCCCGTCTCCAGGGCTTCGGGGTTGCCCGGCCCGGTCACGTTGACGGAGCCCTTGTCGGCGCCGCCGATGACGATCTTCATGGACGGCTTGAGCGCGCCGGCGGGCAGCGGGGCCGGGCTGTTCATCACGCCCTTGGCGGTCTTGACCGTGAGCGCGTAGCTCCCGCCCTTCTTCTTGGCGTTGATCGTCACCTTGGAGGCGATGCCCTCCTCGGGACCCGGCGACTTGCAGGCGAAGTTCACGACGACTTCCTTGCCCGGGAAGTCCGTGGCACCGCCACTGCCGCCGGAGTCCGAACCACCGGCGGTCGTGCCACCGCTGGTGGTGCCGCCTGAGGTCGTGCCGCCGGAGGTCGTGCCGCCTGCCGTCGTCCCACCGGCTGTCGTGCCACCGGCTGTCGTGCCGCCCGCGGTCGTCCCACCGGCCGTCGTGCCGCCGGTGGTGCCTCCACCGCCGTCCGCGACCTTGATCGTCGCGCCCGGCTGGACCGTCTCCTTCGGGGTGCACTTGGTGTCCGTGGAGATCGGCTTGGAGACGTTGAGGGCGTACGCGTCCGGCGTCAGCGTCAGATCACCCGCCTTCTCCAGCTTCAGAGTGCCCTTCATGTCCGACACGACCATCGGGCTCTTTTTGGGGATCGGCGGATTCTGCCGCGGTCCCTCCATCTTCAGCTCGCCACTGGCGGCGCCGCCCAGCTTGATGGTGCCGGTCGGCTTGACGGTGTCCTTCTCGAGATCGAGCACGTCGGGATTGTCGGAGGCACCCTGGATCGTCTTCCACACGACCTCGACGGTGTCCCCGACCTTGGCCTCGGCCGGAGCGGTCAGCTGCACCTTGGTGGTGCCCTGGACGGGCGGCAGTCCGGAGATGGCCGGGGGTATGCACTCCGTCTTGTACGAGATGTCGGCGGCCTGGGCGGGGCTCGCGGCCAGCAGCATGCCCGCCCCGCCGATCATCATCGCGACTCCCGCCGCGACCGTCCTGCGTTGCGTACTCACGAATGTCCCTTCGTCGTCGGTCTGTGCTCTGACGGTGCGGAATCAGGGGTGAACCACGGCAGCGCGGCCGTGGTGGTGCTCGGGCCCGTCGCGGGCGCGGGGCCGGCGTCAGGGGCCGGGGAGCGCCGCAGCTTCGGGAACCTCACGGTCACGCCGGTGCGCGGGGACGGGCGCTGCCCCCGGCGGCCGGCCGCATGTGCGGGGCGCGGCCGTACCTTGTCGACGATCGCCATGCCGATACGGAACACGGCCGCGGGCACGACGAGGCAGAGCAGGATCCAGAAGAGCGTCACGCCCCAGGGGCGGCCGACCCCCCACGGCTGCTCGGCCAGCACCTTCGTGCCGTACTTCAGTGAGATCTGGTAGTCGCCGTGCGCGCCCGCCGTCAGCTCGACGGGCAGTTCGACACGGGCCTTGCGGCCGGGCTCGACGGTCCCCCGCCACTGCCGCTCCTCCCACTGCGTGGCGTAGACGCCGTGGGCGGTGCCGACCTGGAAGACCGGGTCCTTGACCGGCGCGGAGCCCAGGTTGCCGACCGTGAACACGAGCCGGCGGGACGGCGGGGCACCGAACCAGGTGAGGATCCCGCTGTCGCCCTCCAGCCGGGTGGCTGCGAGGACGGCGAGCTTTCCGTCGCCCGTCTGCTTCGGCAGCGCGGCGACGGGATGACCCGCGACCACGAACACCGTGTCGGCGAGGGCCTGTTCACCGGTGACGGTGGCGACATGGACCACGCAGGGGCACGGCACGGGCGGCTCGGCGACCGGAAGCTTCTTGGTGAAGGCGCCCTTCTTGTCGGTGGTGACGGCGCGGCCGTCCGCGTTGGAGCAGGAGTTGGTGCCGCCGATCACGCCGCGCCCGGGGGTGGACTGCCCGCAGATCAGCATCATGAGCAGGGTGTCGGGCCGCCAGCCCTTGCCCTTGACGGTGATCTCGCCGCCCTTGCCCGCCTGCTTCTCCGAGAGCGTGACCAACGGTTTGGGGTCCGCCGCGCCCGGGCTTTCGGCCCGGGCCCCGGTCGCGGTCAGCAGCAGGGCGGGCAGTATCGCGGCCAGCAGTACGGCGAGCAGCACGCCCGCCCGCCCGCGGCCGTCGCTCCGGAATGCCGCCGGTCCGGTCCGTCCAGTCACGATTCCGCTCCCGCCTTCACCAAGTGCCTCTCGTCGGAGTGCTGTTGAGGATCCGGAGCCGGGCCGGCCCCGTCGTGTGCGCCCCGCAGCGACCCTCGCCGGCGCCGGAGGCCGTACACGCCGGCGGCGACGGCGGCCAGGAGGAGCAGCGCGCCGCCGGTCACCGGTGCCCAGGGCACGAAGGCCGCCGAGACGGTCGCCTCGCCGTGCGCCCCGCCCGCCGCCGTGACGCGCAGCCGTACGGTGACGGAGTCGAGGGCGGGGGCGTCCCGCCACGGTTCGGTGAGCCGTACCCGCTGACCGGGCAGCAGTTCCACGGGCAGGGTGCGGGCACCGCGCCGCAGCAGGGTCCCGAACACCCCGTCCGCGCTGACGGACAGGCGCGGCACGAGGACCGCATTGCCCCGGTTGACCAGCGTGTAGTGGATGGTCCCGCCGCTCACCGTCACGTCCTCCACCGTGAGCGCGGCCAGCGTCGGCCCGCCGACCCGCAGCTGGACCCGTACACCCACCGAGCGGCCGCCGCTCTCGGCGACGATCGCACCGGGGTGGTCGCCGGGCCGCGCGTCCTCGGGCACGGTGAAGGAGACCGGCACATCGGCCCGGGTCCGGCCGGGCACCGTCACCTCGGTGCTCGCCGTCCGCAGCCAGGCCCCGGTCCCGGTGGATCCGTGCGCACCGCGCACCGCGAATCCGCCGTTCCCCGTGTTGTACGCGTCGGCGCCGCGCAGCCGTACGGTGACCGGCTCCGGTCCCGGGTTGGTGACCGAGAGCCGGTCCTCCAGGACGCTGCCGGGCAGGCCCTCCAGGTAGAAGTACGGTCTGCCCTCGCCCTGCCCGGGGCCGTTCGCCGCGGGCTGCGCCGTCCACGCCGGGCCGGCCGGGTGCTCGGTGGCACCGGCCACCGCCGCCATGGCGAGGGTGCACCACAGGGCGGCGAGCAGCGGCAGGGCACGGGCCAGGCGTCGCGCGGCGGACGGCCGTGCGGCGACAGGTCCTGGGACGAGGCGGGTGGCGTGACCGGTCAACGGCGGCATGGGCGGCTCCCTGGTGCGTGACGGCGGCGGCGGTTCGCGCGGGGTTCAGCCCGTGGCCCGCTGCCCCCGCCTGGTCAGCCACAGCACGCCGGCCGCACCGGTCAGCAGCACCGTGCCGCCGAGCGTGCCGAGCGCCACCGCCGAATCCAGCGGGCCGGTCTTGGGCAGTGAGTCACTGCTGCCCGATGTGCTCGTGCCGCCGCCCGCCGCGGTGACGTCGAGGGAGAGCGAGGGGCCCGGGTTGTTCGACGGGGTGCAGGTCGTCGTCGTACCGAGTGCCTTGATGGTGAGCACCCCGGCGGTGAAGTCGACCTTGCCGCTCTTCTTCGGGGTGTACGTCCCCGACAGATCGTTGATCTTGATGGGGGTGTTGGCGGGGATGGCCGCGGAGTTGGCCGCCCCGGAGACCTGGACCTGCCCCGGCTCGGCGCCGCCCACCTTGATCACCGCGCTGGGGTTCATCGCCCCTTTGCCCAGTTCGACCGGGCTGGAGGAGACCCCCTTCTGGAAGGACATGGTGAGCTTGTAGCCGCTGCCGCTCTTGACGCTCTTGATGTCGATGGGCGAGACGGCGGCCTTGTCACCGATCGGGGTCTTGCACTTGTAGTTGACGTCGACGACCGTCGCGTGGGCGGCGGGCGCGGCCAGCAGCACCACCGCGCTCGCCAGCCCGGACGCCAGCGCGAGAGCTGTTCGCTTCTGGTACGACACCTCGAGTTCCCCTCATGCCGGGAGTCGTCGTGCGCCGCTTCACTGCGGCGCAAATAACTGACGACACATCAGATTGGGCGCTCAAGGTACGCCTGGGGCCTTGTGGAGGGAAGACAAAGAGCGCGCCGGATCGGCGCGCTCTTCAAGGGGCGTACGAGCCCGGGGGGGCGAGCAGGGAAAGCCGCTCGGGGGCTATGCGGGGGCGGCCAGCTCCGCCCAGACGGTCTTGCCGGGCTCGCCCGATACCCGTAGGACTCCCCAGTCCAGGCAGAGCCGCTGCACGATGAACATGCCGTGCCCGCCGGGCCGGCCCGCCCGGTGCGGGGTGCGGGGTGCGGGCTGCCCGGCGCCGCCGTCGGTGACCTCCACCCGCAGGGCCTTCGGCGTGCAGGCGATGCGGAGCTCGTCGGGGCCGCCCGCATGCAGGCACGCGTTGGTGACCAGCTCCGAGACGACCAGCAGGACGTCCTCGGCGGCGGCACGGCGGTCGGCGGTCGAGGCGGGGAGCCAGCCCCAGTCATGGAGCGCCTGGCGGGCGAAATCGCGGGCCGTCGGCACGATGCCGCTGGCCTCCCGCAGTGACAGCGTGCGCCACTGCCGCTCCGCGGGCTCCACGTGCGCGGCGGAGGGAACGCCGGAACGCGCGTCCGCGCGCGTGCCCGCGTCGGCGTGGGCACCCACGCCTGCGCCCTCCGGCTCGCGGCCGAGGTCGCCCGGCGGATGCTGCCGGGTGGTGCTCATCAGCGCTTCACCTCACCGATTCACCATGTCGCCATCGAACAGATACAGAAACGAATATTGATACGGACACTGATACAGGTACCGCTCGGACACGCAGTGTGCAGGTCGCCCACGGCTCGCCGAGGGGTCTCCTGCCCGGCCGAATCGTGACAACACCCACTTCGCCTAAGCGGAGCGCGTGACACGGGCAACAGAAGGGGCGCCCGGGGCGTCGAAACGCGGCACGATCAGGCGTCCAGAGCCTCTTCGAGGGAGTCGTGGACGGTGAATACCGCCTCGGCCCCGGTGATCTCGAAGACCCGTGCCACCACCGGCAGCATTCCGGCCAAATGGACCCCTCCCCCGGCCGCCTCCGCCTTGAGGCGGGCACCGAGCAGCACATTGAGCCCGGTGGAATCACAGAATTCGAGCTGCGAGCAGTCGACCACCAGGCGCACACGCCCTTGCTCGACCGCGTGCTCCAGGGGCTCGCGCAGCAGGTCCGCCGTGTGGTGATCCAACTCACCCACCGGCGTGACAACCTCACTTCGGCCCTCGGTCCGGGCATCGACCTGAAGCCGACCCCGGTTCGCGCTGCCGACCGTCCCGCGGTCCATGCCCGTTCCTCTTCGCCTCGTCACTGTCCGCATCAATGCGCATGCAGATGAGTTGCAGCTGTCGCTGACGTTCTTGAAAGAGTACGCGTTCCGTGCGCCACGTGGTAGCCGAAGAACTCAACAAACCGGACATACAGCGTCAATTGGCGCTTGTAACGACCCGCAGGAACCGGGTAAGGGTAGGGGGACACCCAAAACACGGCCGGCTTTGGAGGCGCCGCTTCACCGCGGGAACACGTATGGGCATCGGCAGCCATATGCCGAGAACGATGGAGGAGACCATGTCACCCCGGCTCGACGAAACGCGTACCCACAACGCGACGTCAGCATGTCCTCAGGGACTGACCGAATCAGACTCCCCTGCTGCGGCCGTCCTGGACGGCACGCGCAACAGCACCACCAGCAGTGGCAGTGACACCAGCAGTACCCAGGACAACCGCAGCACCGAAGGCGTGACCGGCCTCGAAGGACTTCCCGAGATCCCGCCCTACTCCGAAGTGGGGCCGCTGGATGCCAGAGCCCTGTCGAAGACGCTCTTCGGCCGGCTGGAATCCCTCGAAGAGGGCACGCACGAGTACTCCTACGTACGCAACACGCTCGTCGAACTGAATCTGGCCCTGGTCAAGTTCGCCGCCTCCCGGTTCCGCTCGCGCAGCGAGCCGATGGAGGACATCATCCAGGTCGGCACCATCGGCCTGATCAAGGCGATCGACCGGTTCGAACTCAGCCGGGGCGTCGAGTTCCCGACCTTCGCGATGCCGACCATCATCGGCGAGATCAAGCGCTTCTTCCGCGACACCAGCTGGTCCGTGCGCGTACCGCGCCGCCTGCAGGAGCTGCGGCTCGACCTGGCCAAGGCGGGCGACGAGCTCGCCCAGCAGCTGGACCGATCGCCCACCGTGGGCGAGCTCGCCGACCGCCTCGGCATCACCCACGACGAGGTCGTCGAGGGCATGGCCGCGAGCAACGCGTACACCGCGAGCTCGCTGGACGCCAAGCCCGAGGAGGACGAGAACGAGGGCGCGCTGGCCGACCGGATCGGCTATGAGGACCACGGGCTCGAAGGCATCGAGTACGTCGAGTCCCTGAAGCCGCTGATCGCCTCACTGCCGGACCGCGACCGGACGATCCTCTCGCTCCGGTTCGTCGCCAACATGACGCAGTCGGAGATCGGCGAGGAGCTCGGCATCTCGCAGATGCACGTGTCGCGGCTGCTCTCCCGCACCCTGGTCAAGCTCCGCAAGGGACTGACCCTGGAGGAATGAGCGGGCACCCCGCAACGCACTTGCGGGGACTGCCGGATCAAGGACCTGCCTCGCCAAGGGGCAGGTCCTTCCGCGTTGGTGACGGCTGCTCAGCCGCTGCGCGGCGCCGCGACGCGCTCACCGCTCCGCCAGACCTCGTGGACCAGCGGTACGCCCGGCCGGTAGGCGAGGTGGACGTGGCTGGGGGCGTCGAGGACCACCAGGTCGGCGCGGACCCCCGGTGCGATCCGGCCGATGTCGCCGCGGCGCAGGGCGGCCGCGCCGCCCGCGGTGGCGGACCAGAGCGCCTCGTCGGGGGTCATGCCCATGTCCCGGACGGCGAGGGCGATGCAGAACGGCACGGACGAGGTGAACGAGGAGCCCGGGTTGCAGTCCGTGGAGAGTGCGACGGTGACGCCCGCGTCGAGGAGGCGGCGGGCGTCGGGCCAGGGGGCCCGGGTGGAGAACTCGGCGCCGGGGAGCAGCGTGGCGACGGTCTCCGACTGGGCCAGGGCGTCGATGTCGGCGTCGGTGAGGTGGGTGCAGTGGTCGGCGGACGCGGCATCGAGCTCGACGGCGAGCTGAACGCCGGGGCCGTGCCCGAGCTGGTTGGCGTGGACCCGGGGGTGCAGTCCCCTGGCGCGGCCCGCGGTCAGGATCGCCCGGGCCTGGTCGCCGTCGAACGCGCCCTTCTCGCAGAAGACGTCGATCCAGCGCGCGTACGGCGCGCAGGCGTCGAGCATCGGGCCGGTGACCAGGTCGACGTAACCGGCGGGGTCGTCCGCGTAGTCCGGGGAGACGATGTGGGCGCCGAGGAAGGTGACCTCGTCGGTGTGGCGGGCCGCGATGCGCAGGGCGCGGGCCTCGTCCTCGACGGTGAGGCCGTAGCCGGACTTGGTCTCGAAGGTCGTGGTGCCCTGGCGCAGTGCCTCTGCGAGGTAGCGGGCGACGTTGGCGGAGAGCTCCTCGTCGGTGGCGGCCCGGGTGGCGGCGACGGTGGTCCTGATACCGCCCGCGCTGTAGGCGCGGCCGGACATCCGGGCGTTGAACTCCTGGGTGCGGTCGCCCGCGAAGACGAGGTGGGAGTGGGAGTCGACGAAGCCGGGGATCACGGCCCGGCCGCCGGCGTCGACGGCTTTGTCAGTGGCGGGTGCTTTGCTTGATTCACCGGTCCAGACGACCCGGTCGCCCTCGATGACGACGGCCGCGTCCTGGATCAGTCCGAGGGGGGAACCGTCACCGAGGGAGGGGTCGTTGGTGACCAGTGCGGAGATGTGGGTGATGGCGGTGGTCGTCATCGGGGTGCTGCTCTCCTTACGCGAGGGCGGTGGAGGGTTCTCCGCCGGACTGCTCAGTGGTGCAGGGCCGCGATGGCCTTCGCGAGCGCTCCGGGGACGTCGCCGACCAAAGCGTGATGTCCGTCGCGGACGATGTGCCGGCCCGCGACCACGGTGTGGCGCACATCGGCTGCGGAGGCGGCGAATACGGCTGTTTCGGCTGCCAGTCGGGGCACCGGCCCCGCTGTCCTGACGGAGTCGAGGGCGACGGTCACGAGGTCGGCCGGGGCGCCCGGTTCGAGGATGCCCGCGTCGGGCCGGCCCAGTGCGGCGTGGCCGTCCGCAGAGGCGGCACGCAGGAGTGCGGCGGCCGTCCAGTGGCCGCGGGTCCGGGTGCGCAGGCGCTCGTTGAGCTCCATCGCGCGGGCCTCCTCGAAGAGGTCGATCACGGCGTGGCTGTCGCTGCCCAGCGAGAGCGGCGATCCGGCGCGCTGGAGGGCGACCGCGGGGCCGATGCCGTCGGCCAGGTCGCGTTCGGTGGTCGGGCACATGCAGGTGCCGGTGGCCGTCGAGCCGATGAGTTCGATGTCCTCGCCGGTGAGGTGGGTGTTGTGCACGCCGGTGGTGCGGGGGCCGAGGACGCCGTGGTCGGCGAGGAGCCGGGTGGGGGTGCGGCCGTGGGTGGCGAGGCAGGCGTCGTTCTCCGCGGTCTGCTCGGAGAGGTGGACATGGAGCGGGGCCTGCCGCTCCTCGGCCCACTGGGCGACAGTGGCGAGCTGATCGGCGGGGACGGCCCGCACGGAGTGCACGGCCGCGCCGATCAGGGCGTGTTCGTCGCCCTTGAGGAGGGCGGCGCGCTCCGCCCAGGCGTCGGCGGTGGTGTCGGAGAAGCGCAACTGGTGCTGGTCGGGCTTCTGGTACTGGGAGGGCCGACGGCCGAATCCGGCGGCGAGGTAGGCGGTGTCCAGCAGGGTGATCCGGATGCCGGCCTCGCGGGCTGCCGCGATCAGGGCCTCGCCCATCGCGTTCGGGTTGTCGTACGGGACGCCGCCCGGCGCGTGGTGCAGATAGTGGAATTCACCGACCGCGGTGATGCCGGCCAGCGCCATCTCGGCGTACACGGCCCGGGCCAGGTCGTAGTACGTGTCGGGGGTGAGCCGGGACGCGACCTGGTACATGATCTCGCGCCAGGTCCAGAAGGTGCCGGAGCCGACCTGGACGGTGGAGCGCAGGGCGCGGTGGAAGGCGTGCGAATGGGCGTTGGCGAGACCGGGCAGGGTGAGCCCGCGCAGCACGGTCGCGCCGGACGGCGGGGCGTCGACGCCGGTCCGCACACCGGCGATGCGCCCGTCGGCCACCTCCAGGACGACGTCCGGTTCGACATGGGTGCCGAGCCAGGCGTGGGACAGCCAATACGTCACGGTGGGAAGCCGGTGTTCTGCGGGCTTGCCCGTCACTTCCGTCGTCAGCGGCACGCGAGACCTTCCAGTACGTCGGCGAGTGCGATCACCCCGGCCACGCAGTCGTCCTCGGCGGCGTACTCGGCCGGCGAGTGCGAGATCCCGGTGGGGTTCCGTACGAACAGCATGGCGGTAGGGACCGAAGCGGACAAAATACCCGCGTCGTGTCCTGCTCCGGTGCCCAGCACGGGAACGTCGCGTCCGGTGTCCCGGATGGCGGAGCCCTTGAGGATCGCGCCCAGCTCGTCCCGCAGGGCGTGCTGGAACTCCACGACCGGCGTGAAGGACTCCCGTACGACGTCGAGGTCGATCCCGGCACGCTCGGCGTGCTCCCGGGCGGCCCGCTCGATACCGGCGACGACGGTGTCCAGGGTGTCCTGGTCGGCGGCGCGCGAGTCGAGCCAGCCGCGCACGAGGGAGGGGATGGCGTTGACGCCGTTGGGCTCGACGGCGATCTTGCCGAAGGTGGCCAGTGCACCGGTCAGTTCCGCCTCCCGGCGGGCGGCGAGCACCGTCTCGGCGTACGTGAGCATCGGGTCGCGGCGGTCGGCGAGCCGGGTGGTGCCCGCGTGGTTGGCCTCGCCCCGGAAGTCGAACCGCCAGCGTCCGTGCGGCCAGATCGCGGAGGCGATGCCGACCGGGTCGCCGGTGAGGTCGAGGGCGCGGCCCTGCTCGACGTGGAGCTCGACGAACGCGCCGATACGGGCGAGCCGTTCGGGGTCCGGGCCGATGGCGTCGGGGTCGTACCCGGCCGCCTCCATGGCCTGGGGCAGCGTGACGCCGTCGCCGTCGCGCAGCCGGTGCGCGGCCTCGGCGGTCAGCTGCCCGGCGGCGAGCCGGGAGCCGACGCAGGCGAGGCCGAAGCGCGCCCCTTCCTCGTCACCGAAGTTGGTGATGGCCAGCGGCCGGTTGAACTCCACTCCCCTGCGGCGGAGTTCGTCGAGCGCGGCAAAGGAGGAGACGACCCCGAGCGGTCCGTCGAAGGCTCCGCCGTCCGGCACGGAGTCGAGGTGCGAGCCGGTGACGACGGCGTCCCCCGCGAGGGGGTCACCGAGCCAGGCCCACTGATTGCCGTTGCGGTCCACCTCGCAGTCGAGGCCGCGGGCCTCGGCCTGCATCCGGAACCAGAGGCGGCAGTCGGCGTCGGCCCCGGTCCATGCGTAGCGCCGGTAGCCGCCGGACTCGGCGTTGCGGCCGATGTTCCGCAACGACGCCCACATCGCGTGGAAGGTGGGGCTCACGCGGCGGTCCCGCCCGTGCCGGACGCGTCACCCGTACCGGAGGCATCGCCCGTGCCGGACGCGGAGCTCGTGCCGGACGCGGAGCTCGTGCCGGAGGCATCGCCCGTGCCGCCCTCGCGCATCGGGACCCTGACCCCGCGCTCCGCGGCGACCGACTCCGCGATGTCGTACCCGGCGTCGACGTGCCGGATGACGCCCATGCCCGGGTCGTTGGTGAGCACCCGGCGGATCTTCTCGCCCGCCAGCTTCGTACCGTCGGCGACGGTGACCTGCCCCGCGTGGATGGAGCGGCCCATGCCGACACCGCCCCCGTGGTGGATCGACACCCAGGACGCCCCGGACGCCACGTTGACCATGGCGTTCAGCAGGGGCCAGTCGGCGATCGCGTCGGATCCGTCGAGCATGGCTTCGGTCTCGCGGTACGGCGAGGCGACCGAGCCGCAGTCCAGGTGGTCACGGCCGATGGCCAGCGGGGCGACCAGTTCGCCGCTGGCGACCATGTCGTTGAAGCGCTCGCCGGCCTTGTCGCGCTCGCCCTGGCCGAGCCAGCAGATGCGGGCGGGCAGGCCCTGGAAGTGGACGCGCTCGCCGGCCATCTTGATCCAGCGGTGCAGCGACTCGTTCTCCGGGAAGAGCTCCAGCATCGCCTTGTCGGTCCTGTGGATGTCGGAGGCCTCCCCGGAGAGCGCCGCCCAGCGGAACGGGCCCTTGCCCTCGCAGAACAGCGGCCGGATGTAGGCGGGCACGAAGCCGGGGAAGTCGAAGGCCCGCTCGTATCCGGCGAGCTGTGCCTCGCCGCGGATCGAGTTGCCGTAGTCGAAGACCTCCGCGCCGGCGTCCATGAAGCCGACCATCGCCTCGACGTGCCGGGCCATCGACTCCCGCGCGCGCTGGGTGAAGTCGGCTGGCTTCTCGGTGGCGTAGGACGCCATGTCGTCGAATTCGACGCCGAGCGGGAGGTAGGCCAGCGGGTCGTGCGCGCTGGTCTGGTCGGTGACGATGTCGATGGGGGCACCCTCGGCGAGCATCCTGGGCAGCAGCTCCGCCGCGTTGCCGAGCAGGCCGATGGAGAGCGGCCTGCGTGCGTCCCTCGCCTCGGTGGCCAGCTGGAGCGCGTGCTGCAGGTTGTCCGCCTTCACGTCCAGGAAGCGGTGCTCGATGCGGCGCTCGATGGCGCGCGGGTCGCAGTCGATGCAGATCGCGACGCCGTCGTTCATCGTCACGGCGAGCGGCTGGGCGCCGCCCATGCCGCCGAGCCCGGCGGTCAGCGTGATCGTCCCGGCCAGCGTCCCGCCGAACTTCTTCGCGGCGACGGCGGCGAACGTCTCGTACGTGCCCTGCAGGATGCCCTGCGTGCCGATGTAGATCCACGATCCGGCGGTCATCTGGCCGTACATGGTGAGCCCGAGGGACTCGAGGCGGCGGAACTCCTCCCAGTTCGCCCAGTCGCCGACCAGGTTGGAGTTGGCGATCAGGACCCGCGGGGCCCACTCGTGCGTCTGCATGACGCCGACCGGCCGCCCGGACTGGACGAGCATCGTCTCGTCCTGCTTGAGCGTCTGCAGCGTGCGGACCATCGCGTCGAACGAGCGCCAGTCGCGGGCCGCCTTGCCCGTGCCGCCGTAGACGACGAGCTTGTCGGGGTGCTCGGCGACCTCGGGGTCGAGGTTGTTCTGCAGCATGCGCAGCGCGGCTTCCTGCTGCCATCCCAGGGTGCTCAGTTCGGTACCTCGCGGTGCCCGTACGGGGCGGGGTCCTGACATGGCGGTGCCTCCTCGCGACTGTGAATTTTCTATTCACATCTTGAGTGGCTGAATAGCTCCAGTCAACAGGGCGCGGGCAGACAGCCGGACAGGCCGCACCCCAGGGGGAGGTGCGGCCTGTCCGGTGAGCGCGTGTGCTCAGGCGGTGACGATCGTGACCTCGATGTCGCCCCGGGTGACCTTGGAGTACGGGCAGATCTGGTGCGCCTTCTCCACCAGCCCGGCGGCCGTGGCGGCATCGACCGAGGGAATGGACGCCGTGAGCTCGGCGACGATCCCGAAACCGGCGTCGTTCTTGCCGATGCCGACCTTCGCGGTCACGCTGGAACCCGTGACGTCGATGCCCTTCATCTGGGCGACGATCCCGATCGACGCGTGGAAACACGCACTGTAAGCGGCCGCGAAGAGCTGCTCGGGGTTGGTGCCCGCGCCGCTGCCTCCCAGCTCCTTGGGCTGGCTCACGACGACGTCGAGCTTGCCGTCATCGGTGGAGATGCGGCCCTCACGGCCGCCCTCCGCGGTCGCCACACCGGTGTACAGGGCTTCACTTGACTTGATGGGCATTACGGAACCTGATCCTTCGTCCATGTCTGTCCCGCGGACAGAGCTAACTGGCGGTCTTCTCCTGAGGTGACCTCTGCGCGTCGGGCGCCGCGGCCTGGGCCGGGGCGGGATCGCTCTTGATGACGAGGCCGAGACCCGCGAGGCCGGTCAGGACCGTGGCGACCGAGCAGAAGAGGAGTACGTGCCCGTACGGGTCCGGCTTGTCGCCGGCGTCGATGAGCAGCGTGGCAAGGGTGGCGATACCGAATGCCCCGCCGACCTGGCGGGCCGTCTGGCTGAGACCGGTCGCCGCCGCGAACTTCAGCGGGGAGACCGAGAGAGCGGAGGCGGTCGAGGTGCCGGTCGTGATGGCACCCATTCCGGCCCCGGCCAGAATGCCCGTCGGCAGCCAGTACTCAAGGAACATGGGCTCGTCGGGAAGCGTGAAGGCGAGGAAGAACCCGGTGGCCGCCAGGATCACCGAACCGGCGACCACGATCGTTCGCGGACCGTACTTCGCCATCAGCTTTCCGGAGTACAGAGCCACGACGGTCGCAGTCAGCGCACCCGGGGTCACCGCGAGGCCGGCCTGCAGCTCGGACCAGTCCCAGACCGCGGTGACGTACAGGACGCCGACCAGCAGCCAGGCGAAGAGCGCCGCGCCGTAGAAGAAGGACGCGGCATTGGCCAGGGCGAACGTGCGGTTGCGCCAGAGCGCCGTCTCCATCGCCGGTTGGGGGTGGCGCAGGGAACGCGACACCGCGATGGCCATGGCGACCGCACCGACACAGAGGCAGGCGATGGTCTCGGTGCTGCCCCAGCCCCAGTCGCTGCCCTTCGAGATGCCCAGGCTCAGCAGCCCGATCCCGACACCCAGCAGCACCGTTCCGATGACGTCGGGTACGCGCGACTCCGCGGACCTCACCGTCTTCGGGATGATGCCGGAGCGGACCAGGAGCAGCAGTCCGATCGGAACGTTGATCAGGAACAGCGACCACCACCCGAAGGCGTCGACCATCACCCCGCCGAGCGACGGGCCGACGGTCGCGGCCAGCGCGGACGCGGCACTCCACTGCCCGATCGCCGCACGGCGACGCTCGGGCGGGCTGTCGACCAGGACGATGGCGAGCGACGCCGGAATCATGGCGGCCGCTCCCGCACCCTGCAGCGCACGCGCCACGAGGAGCAGGGGCAGGTTCGGCGCGAGCGCACAGGCCAGGGACATCACCGTGAAGACGGCGACACCGGCCCTGAACAGCGAGCGCCGGCCGAACACATCCGCCAGCCTGCCCGCGGGTGCCAGCAGGGCGGCGAAGACCGTGGCGTACACGGTGATCACCCAAGAAAGATCGGCCAGCTTCGCATCCTCGAAATCCTTGTGGAGATCAGGGATGGCCAGATTGACGATCGTCACATCCAGTACAGCCAAGAAGGTCGCACTGGAGGCCAGAAGCAGCAGGGGAAGGTACCCCGGCCTGGTATCAGCGCCAGCAGATCGAGCGCTCATCATCACACCTCCAACATACCGATGGTTGGAATGTATCCACGGGAGAGGTGCCTCGTCAACGGATCACACCATCCATCGGGCATCAGATACGCGCCATACTGCGGAAGTTGAGAAGATGCCGAGCCCTCGGACTCTTGATACCGTCGGTATGTTCGCAGGTGAGGGGCGGATTGACGCCGTCGATACGACGCGCCTTCCGCGCACCGGATCGACACGCCGGCGGCTCAGTCGGCCGTGTCCGACGCGCCCGCCGCCACCGCCGCGTCGACCTCGGCGACCCGGTCGGCGATCTCCTGGTCCTCCCGGCGCAGCCGCTCCCGCCGGCGCTCCTGGTCGATCAGTTCGGCCTGGGTCTCGTCGGCCTTCATCAGCTCGATCAGATCGCTCTTCGCCATGTCGAGGACGCCCATGTCCTCGTACGCCCGCTTGACCGCCGGCCCCCACAGGCCGATGTCCTTGACGCACGGCACGATCCGGGTGAACAGGCGGGAGCGGAACGCCTGCATACGGGGTCCCTTGTTCATGTACTCCATGCACTCCGCCATGTCGAAGCCGAGGTTCTCCCAGACCTCCTGCATGCGGAACCGGTCGCGCATCAGGTAGCAGCCCTCGACGACGAACTCCTCCCGTTCGGCCAGCTCCTTGGACGACAGCTGCGCGTAGTAGTCGCGCAGTGCGAGCCGGCCGAACGCCACGTGCCGCGCCTCGTCCTGCATCACGTAGGCGAGCATCTGTTTCGGCAGCGGCTTGTTGGTCTTGTCGCGCAGAATTCCGAATGCGGCCAGGGCCAGTCCCTCGATCAGCACCTGCATGCCGAGATAGGGCATGTCCCAGCGGGAGTCGGACAGTGCGTCGCCGAGCAGGGCCTGCAAATGGGAACTGATCGGGTATTCCATACCGATCTTGTCCTTGAGGAAACGCGCGAATATCTCGGCGTGCCGCGCCTCGTCCATCACCTGGGTGGCCGCGTAGAACTTCGAATCGAGATCCGGAACCGTTTCGACAATGCGGGCGGAGCAGATCATCGCCCCCTGCTCACCGTGCAGGAACTGGCTGAACTCCCAGGCGGCCATGTGCCGGCGCATTTCCTGGCGTTCCTTCTCGTTGAGCTTGCCGTACTGCCGCGAACCGTAGAGGGCCAGCGTGTTCTCGGGAGTACCGAGCGCGTCGTACGGGTCGACCTCCAGCTCCCAGTCGATGCGGGTGGTGCTGTCCCACTGCTTGTCCTTGCCCTTCTGGTACAGGTTCAGCAGGCTCTGGCGGCCGTCGTCGTAGTCCCAGGTGAAATGCGTGGTGCCGGCCATCGGCTGGGTCCAGCTGCCGCCGGTACCACTGGTCACGTCGTGCATGGCTCTCTCCTCCGTCTTCAGGGGTGATCAGCCCTGCCGACGGTGCGTCACTCCTCGGCGGACGGCGCGAGGACGGGGAGCACACCGGGCAGGATCTCGACAGTGCAGCGCGACGCGATGCCGGTTGCGCTCTCGCCGTCGTACTCGCACGTCAGCGAGGACCCGTCGGTCCGTTCCAGTACGAACCGCCTGCCGCGCGTGTAGACGACCTGCGGGCGGTCTACGTGGCTGCCGTCCTGGGTCAGGTGGAGCAGCTCCGGCAGGGGCAGGTCGCCGCTGACGACACAGATGTCGAGGAGTCCGTCGTCGAGCACGGACAGCGGCATGAGCTTGAACTGGCCCGACCGGTAGCGTCCGCCGCCGATGTTGGTCAGATAGGTGGGCCCTTCGTGGACCACGGTGCCGTCGACCGTGACCCGGAGGGGATACGGCGCGGCGGTGCGTACCGTCTCCGCCACGGCCAGCCGGTAACGGTCCCTGCCCGGTACGGAGCCGAGGCGGTTGGCGGCCTCCAGCACCTCGGCCACGACGCCCGTTCCCGTGCCGAGCAGCGCGAGGGTGCCGGTCTCCACGATCCGGGCCACGTCGACCCGGCGGATGCGCGGCCCGGAGGTGCCCAGGGCCGCGTCCAGGGCCTGTTCCCACGGCCTGTCGGACCAGATCTCACGGAAGACGGAGTTCGCCGTGCCGCCGGGGATGTTCACCAGCGCCGGCCCCCCGGTGGGGCCGTCGGGCCGGGCGAGCGACGCGCGCACAAGGCCCGCGGCCGTCTCGCGCGTGGTGCCGTCGCCACCGACCGCGATCACCACGTCGATGCCGTCGGCGGCCGCTTTGGCCGCGAGTTCCTCGGCATGGCCCCGGTATCCGGTATGGACCACGGTCACGTCGGTGACGTACCGCTCGCACCGGCGTACGACCGCTTCCGCTGCCATGCGGTCGGTACGGCCCGCGCCGGCCGTCGGGTTGAAGACGACCAGTCCGGTGCGTGCCCACCAACCAGGCATGCCGACCCCCCAGGTCTGTGCCGAGAACGGTTTCACAGCGGAGAGAGCAGGATTCGAACCTGCGTGGGCTCATGGAGCCCTGATGAGAAGCAAGCTCCTCATCCCCGTTGGGCCGCTACGGGAATCTCTCCTCGTACCCCGGAACGAGGCCCTGCGGCTCGCGTTCCGGGGTACGTCACTACCTTGGCAGCGCTCACTGAGATCTCACTGAGACCGCTCCCTCAGGGGCTTTCGGTCTCCGCCAGCTGTTCGGCGAGAGTGGTGACCACCGCTGTCGCCAGGACGGCGTGCCCGCGCATCGAGGCGTGCAGCATGTCCGAGCTGAAGACGTCCCGGCTGCTGCTGGTGGGGTGACTCCACATGTCGACCACCATCGCCCCGTACCGGGCGGCCACCGAGCGCACCTGCTCGTTGAACACCTGGATGCGCTCCCGCAGCCCGCCGCCGCCGAGCTGTTCGGGGAAGACCGCGGTGATGTCCTGGATCGTGAAGACGAAGACATCGGCGCCGGCCTCGCGCAGCGGGCCGATCAGCCCAGCCAGCTCCGCCTCGACCGTCTCGGCCGAGAAGTCCCGGCTCAGCATGTCGTTGCCTCCGCAGACGACCGAGACCAGGTCGGGCCGGAAGTCCAGCGCCGGCTTCAGCTGGCGGGCCCGGACCTCCGAGGCCCGCAGATAGCGCACCCCCAGATTCAGGTACTCCAGGCCGGGGTGTCGCCGCCTGAGCGCGGCTGCCACCCGGTCCGCCCACGGGACGTCCTGGTAGCCGGGCACCGCCTCGCCGAGCCCCTCGGCCAGGCTGTCGCCGAGAACCGCGAAACGGCTCCACGGCGCGGCCGTCAGCAGGGCGTCGATGTCCTGCGCGGACAGCACGTAGGGGTCCGACGCCTCTGATCCGTGGCGTACCGATCCGTTTTCCACCGAGGTCATGCCGCTTCTCCGTTTCCGGCCCGCTCGGCCGCCATCACACCCATGAAGTCGTCTCCGTTGCAGTACGGGTCGGACCCGCCGAACCGCTTGACGAGGTCGGGGACCCGCAGTTCCTCCAACGGCCAGAAGCCGGCCCGGCGGACCGCCTCGGCCGCCGACTGCGGGGTGAGGCCGGTGAGGTAGGGCTCGCCCTCCGCCCCCACCTTGCGGGCCATTTCGAGCGCGCCCCGGTACGGCGTCGTCCCGTCGATCACCGATTCGTCCATGTAGTCGAAGACGAGGACGCTGCCGGCCGTACAGATCTCGGCGAGCTCGGCGAGCGCCTGGTGCAGCGCTCCGGGCTGAAGGAAGAACGTCACGCCCAGCCAGCCGACGATGCACGGCTGCGCGGGATCGAACCCCGCCTCCGCCAGGGCGCCGACGAGGGAGCCGCCGGCCTCGAAGTCGTGCGGCACGTAGGTGACCGAGGGCGTGCTGAGCATCTCCTGCGCGAGCGTCGCCAGTTTGGCGCGCTGGGTGGCGGGGTGATCGACCTCGAAGTAGCGCAGCCCGTCGTAGCCGGGCATCCGCAGCGCTGTGGTGTCGTACCCGGCGCCGAGCATCACCACCTGCCGGACCCCGTCGGCCACGCTGCGGATCAGCTCGTGTTCGAAGAACCGCTGCCTGAGGAGTATCTCCGCGAGGAAACCGCCGTGCGCCTGGTCGATGGCTCCGAGCCGCTGCAGGGCTTCGTCGGAGGTCGCCGGCGGCGGCGGCTCGGTCACGAACAACGCGGCGAACCGGTCGTCCAGCAGCCTGCGGGACGGCTCGACGACGGCATCGGCCGCACGGACACGCGCGGTCAGGTGCGCCGTGTCGCTGGCCGTCCCCGAACGCATTCGGGTGGCCTCTTGTGGTGTGGGCATCGCATTCCTTCCGGCATCGGGAGAAGCAGGTCACGGACGCCTGCCGGGGCGTCCGGCCCGGGCCGTTTCCGCAACGGCGGCTGAATGCTTTACGCGTGACGGCCCCGCCCCCCTCAGAAGAGACGAATCCTGTTTCTTCCGGCGGCTCCATGAGGGATGGCGGGCACTCGCGCGTAACTCTCATGCAGCCTCAGTGGCGGACCGGCCGCCGAATGCGTCATGAAGGAGACGGGATGACCCTCACCGAGGAATTGTCAGAATGGGCCCACAGCCTGCGGTTCGACGATATTCCGCAGGACGTCGTGGAGATCGCGAAGCTGCAGATCCTCTCCCAGTGCGCGGCGATACGCGTCGGCGCCTCCCACCCGCTGGGGCGCCGGATGATCCAGGCGTTCGGGGAGCCGCTCCAGGACGACCCCCGGCGGTCCGCGTTCGTCCTGGCCGGGCTCGGTGCCTGGCTGCACTTCGACGACACCGCCTTTGCCGGCCACCTGTCGAACTCGACCGTGGCCGTCCCCATGGCGTATGCGCGGGCGCAGGGTCTGAACGGTGCCGGCCTGCTGACCTCCGTGGTCGTGGCCAACGAGTGCGCGGCCCGGATCACGGCCGCCACGACGCTGGGGCCGTTCCGCGGCCAGAGCGCTCCGTACACCCATGTCACCGGTGCCATCGCGGGGCGGCTGCGCGGCGAGGACGCGACCGCCGGCCGTTGGGTGAGCGCCCTGGGGCTGGGGCTCGGGCTGCCTCCGCGCACCGTCCCGGTGGGCTTCCTGGGGGGCGACGCGAAGGTCTTCAGCTCGTCCACGCCGGTCGCCGTGGGGCTCGACGCGTGCGATGCGGCGGCGGCCGGGTTCCGCGGCAGCCCGGAGATACTGGAGCACGCCGAAGGGTTCCTCTCGCGGTTCGCGACGGTCCCCCTTCCCGAGATCGTGACGGCGGGGCTGTCCGAGCGATGGCACACCCTCACCACCTCGTTCAAGCTGCACCCCGGCGGGCCCGGGATGGACTCGGCCATCGACTGCGCCTTCGAGCTCCACCGGGAGATCGGCACGGTGCGTGCCCAGGACATCGCGGAGATATCGGTCGACACCTCGCTGTACACGGTGCTGGTGAACCGGCAGGCCGGTGCCTATCTGCGCGGCCCGGACTCCCCCGTGAGCGCGCTGGTCTTCGCCCTGCCGTACCTCCTGTCCACGGCGCTGCTGACCGGCGATCTCACCGCCGAGGACTTCACCCCGCAGCGGCTCGCCGACGCCGACCGGTGGGCGGTGGCCGATCGCGTCCGGATCCAGCTGGACGAGGCGATGACCCACGACCTCTTCCACTGCGAGGTCCCGTTCGGCGAGGCGCTGCGGCAGGCGGGGCCCCGGGCCGCCGACTGGCTGAAGGTGTTCGGCGCCCGCTGGAAGGGCGACGGCCAGTGGCTCGTGGACCTGGTCGGCGAGCTGGAACCGCCGAGCAAGGACTTCGGCTCCAGCCGGAAGTCCACCCCGGCCCGGGTGACGGTGACGCTCACCGACGGGCGCTCCCTGACCAGGGAGCTCGATGTGCCGGCCGGGGCCGTGGGATCGGCCCACGCGGGGAACCTCACGGAACTGATGCGCGAGAAGTTCCTCACGGCCGGCGGCACCGCGGCCGTGGCCGACCAGCTGGCTTCGCTGGAATCGGCCTCCGCCGATGACGTCGCCCGGATGCTGCCGGCGGCCCTGGCCTGAGGACCGTTCGGTTCGTCAGCCGGTCAGGCTCTCCTCGTACCAGCGGCGCAGCCGGGCCCTGGCGCGGGTGAAGGCGCTCTCCGCCGCCTTGTCGGATATCCCGAGCCGGCTGGCGAACTCCCGGGTACTGATCCCGTTGACCCGGGCGAGGATCACCTCCTGCTCCCGCCCGGCCAGCCGTTCCACCTGACGCAGCACCCACGCCTCCTCGTGCGCGGCGCATATCTGCTCCTCCGGCCCCGCCGCCTGTTGCATCCAGGTCGCGCGCAGCAGGCGCCGGTGGCGTTCGTCGCGGCGGTGGACGTCGGTGCACAGGCGCAGGGTCACCGTGGTGAGGAACGGCCCGATCCGGTTCTCGTCGAGATTCCGGAAGGTCGCCGCGCGCAGGAGTGCCTCCTGCACGCAGTCCTCCGCCTCCTGCGCATCGGCGAGCCGCGACCGCGCGAGGCGCAGGATGCGGTCCCGGTGTGTCAGGAGGAGGGACCATCGCGTGGCCGCCACGTGTGTCACGGGCGGAGCGGTGGATTGCATGTGGGTGACCTCCTTGACCGGACCGGTCAGAGGAATACTCGGCAGGCTCCGGGCGGTCGCCCGCAGCGTTGTCGCACCTTGCGCCTGGGAGGTTACATTCCAACGGACGGTATGTCGATTGGTGGATGGGGCACTGTACTTCCGGTATGCGGCTGACGCGTCTATCGTGGATGGATCACACATGTCGCAGTACACGGACGATCCGGATGACCATGGCCAATCAGCGCACACGTCGTACTCAGGAAGAACGCTCCCGGACCACGACGAACGACCTGCTCGCCGCGGCCCGGAGACTGTTTGCCCGGGACGGATACACAGCCACGTCCCTGGACGCGATCTGCGAGGAGGTGGGTGCCAGCAAGGGCGCTCTCTACCACCACTTCAAGAACAAGCGCGAGCTCTTCCGCGCGGTGTACGAGGCGGAGCAGCACCGGCTTTCCAGCGCCATCGCCCAGACCTACACGTTCTACGACGACCCCTGGGAAGGGCTGTACCAGGGCATGCGGGAGTTCCTGGTCGAATCGATGGAGCCCAGCGTCCAGCGGATCACCCTCATCGACGCCCCGGGCGCGCTGGGCTGGTCCGACATGCGGGAGATCCGTTCCGACTGCCGGCGCATGATGGCCTACGGTCTCGCGCAGGCGCTCGGCAAGGACCACCCCCGCAGCGAGATCACGGCGATGGCCTCGATGATCCACGGTGCCGGCTGCGAGAGCGCCATGTCGATGGCTCACCGGGACAACAGCGACGAACTGCTGGAGGCCACGCTTCTCCAGTTCCGCAACATCTTCAAGACCTTCGCCCAGTCCTGACGCACCTCAGGCCCATTCCCTCAGCGAGCCGAGGTGGGCCCCCAGCGCGCGAACGACGGCGGCGGCCACGATCGCATGGCCCCGCATGGTCAGCCGCCGGCCGTCGGCGCCGTGGAGTCCGGGCCGTTTGCCCGCGGGATGCCCGGCGAGGTCCACATGGATGCCGCCGTGCTGCATCGAGACGGCGTGGGTGCGTTCGGCCAGCTGCCGCAGCCGGGTGCTCGGGGCGTCCTTGCCGCCCCTCGCCTGCGGTGCCCCCGCCCCGGCCGCATCGAACCAGCCCACCGTGAGGACATCACAGCCCGCGTCCCGCAACGGCCGGATGATCCGGCCGAGTTCGGCCCCGACGGTGTCGATGTCGAAGGAGGCGCGGAACGCGTCGTCGCCGCCCGCGGCCACCACGGCGAGGTCCCCGCAGAATTCCAGAGCCGGCTTGAGCTGACGAGCCCGGACCGCCGATGCCGGGAGGTCCCGATGTCCGAGGTTGAGGTAGGCGGCGGACGGCTGCACCGTACGCAGCGCCTCGGCGACCCGGTCGGCCCACCCGGCCCTGCGGTATCCGTGAACCGGCTCTCCCCGGCCCGTGGCGTCCGTGTCGCCGACCACGAGAAGGCGCCGCCACGGGGCGCCGGCCAGCAGCGGGGCCACCCGGTCCGCGTGGAGGCAGTGCGGGTCCTGGTCCTCTCCCACCGGTTCGGCATGCGATGCCACCTTCGGTCCTCCGCTCCGTCACGTACGCCGGCCCTCGCACGGCTGCCGGGCCGGCAGACCGACGCCTGCCCGTCCGGCCCCACCGTGCCAAGAGTTCCGCCCCGACGCAGCTTGTTTTCATACGGACTTGGTGACACGCAGGATCTGCCAGATCGCCCCGAGGCTGGCCCCGCGTTCGAAGGCGAGGTACTCGGGAAGGACGAGCTGCGGGCCCCATTTCTCCTTGTAGGCCAGCTGGGTGCCGGCCGGGTACACCGCTGCCCCGTGCTGGGCGAGCAGCCGCATGAACTTCCCCGTCAGCGGACTGGCGGACGGCACCTCATGCTCCGGATCGAGCCCGGTGAACGGCGTGAAGCCGAAGTGCAGCCACTGCGCCTTCTCTTCGATGAAGCGCTCCGTGGCATGCAGGTTGACCGCTTCCATCACCCCCGGCGGGGCGTCCGGCAGCCGCCGGCTCAGGTCATGCAGCTGACCGCTGCGGGACCCGAAGGCCGGGCTGTAGGAGATGTAGGCGACCGGTGCGCCGTCGATACGGCCGAGGAAGAGCCGCCGGTGCTCCTGGGCGGGCCCGCCGAGCTGCCCGACGAGGAACTCGATCTCCTTGACGTGCCTGCCCTTCGACCGCAACCACGGCCGGTCGATCTCCTCCAGCTCCTTCGCGCAGCTCTCCCAGGGCGCCTCGCTGACCTCCAGGCCGCTGCGCCTGGCCCGGGAGATCTTGTTGCGCAGCTTCACGAACCTGGTCCCCCGCAGGCTGAACGACGAGAGATCGAGGGAGTACGACGCACCGACCTGATTGATGGTGAAGCCGTGCTCCGCATAGAGTCCGACGTCCTCCCGCTGCACCTGTATGGCCACGATCCGGCATCGTTCGGACCGCGCGAAGGCGCGGAACCCGCTCAGCAGCCGGTCCTGGTCCCGCTCCGCGGCGAACACCCCGCCGAACTGCACCAGATACCGCCCGGAACGGCGGTAGGAGATGAGCCCGTCGACGCCGGGAACGGTGAAGTGCCGGTTCCCCTCGTTCAGCGCGAGGAAGGCACTGGGGTTCTCGCCGTGCGCCCGGAGACTGTTCAGACGGGCAAGGAACTCATCCGGACCACCCGCCTCCGGTGTTTCGCTCCGCCGCCGCTGTGATCGGTTCACCGCACCCACCCTCCAACGCCTGCCCATGAGTCGACAGAGGCTTTCAGGGCCGGGATGAAGCGTGCTGAGAACACGGTCTCAGCGCCCTCTCCGTACATTCTCAGCCCGCTTCGCAAGAGTCGCTCCCCGTACGCCAGCGTTCACCAGGAAGGCGGGGACCCGCGTGACCAGCGTCGATCAGACCGTTCCGAAACTCCGGGAGTCCGGCAGAAGGCCGGCGGGACCGGGGCAGATGCGCACCTTCTCCTCCTACGTCAACGGCACCGACCGGGACAGCGAGGACTGGGTATACGTCATCGACGCGGATGCACTGCTCGATGACGCGTTTGCCAGTCTCACCCTGAAGCGCAAGCTGGAACGCGGCCTCCTGGAGCCTGTCGGCCTCCCGCCGAGCGTGGTGGCGAAGATCGCCAAGGCAGACCGGAAGACCGTCCAACTGGCCCTGGAGGCAGCGGCCTCGGCCGCTCCCCTGTGGGCCGCGTTCCCCCTGGAGACCCGGCTGGAACGACTCGGCCGGCTGATCCACGCACGGATAGTCGACCGGGCCGAGGACATCGTCGACGTCCTCGTCCAGGAGGGCCACCCACTCGCACTGGCCCGGTGGCAGGTGTCGGGCATGCTCGACTGCTTCGGCCCGCAGTCGCTCGGCTTCTACCGGTCGCAGATGCTGCAGGAGTTCCGGGAGCGCGACAGGCAGCTGTCCGTGCGCCGGCTGCCGGACGGCGTGGTCTGTCTCAACCCGCCGCAGAACGCTCCGCTCTCCAGCTCACTGCTCGGGGTCACGTCCCTCATGGCGGGCAACTCCCTCGTGGTGAGGGCCCCGCGCAGCGCGCCGCTCGGCGCCATGTTCATCCTGCACGAGGTCGTGGTGCCCGCACTCGACGAGGTCGGCGCACCGCCGGGCACGCTCAACGTCGTGTGCGGCGACCCGGCGCCGATGCTCTCGGCCTGGCTGGACAGCCCGTACGTGAACGACATCATGTACTTCGGGAGCAGCGAGAACGGCCTCCCCTTCGAGGAACGGTGCGTCGCCGCAGGCAAGAAGCCCATTCTGGAACTGGCCGGCAACGACACCGTCGTGGTCTGGAAGGACGCCGACCTCGAACTGGCCGCCGAGGCGCTCACGGAGAGCTTCTACGGCTCCGGGCAGCTGTGCATGATCCCCAACCAGGTGGTCGTGCACCCCGATGTGGCGGAAGACCTGATCAAGCACGTCGTCCGGGCGGTGGGGCACGTACGCCCGGGGCACGCCTGGGAAGAGGACGTGCTGCTCACCCCGGTGCTCCGGAACGAGAAGTTCTTCGCCTGTCTGCGTGACGCGGTGGAGAAGGGCGCCGAGATCGCCTGCGGCGGGCACGCCATGCAGCTCGACGAGACCAGGGACCCGGCCGGGATCTTCCTGGAGCCGACGGTCGTCGTCGTCCGGGGAATGGACGGTGCCCGGGAGATCCAGGCCGTCCGCAGCGAGACGTTCTTCCCGCTGCTCCCCGTGGTGATCGCGGACCCCGAGCCGGACGACGTCCTGCTCGACCGGTTCGTCGACTACGTCAACTCCAACGCGTACGGACTGCGCAACTCCGTCTGGGCACAGGACTCATCGGTCGTCGACGCGTTCGTGTCCCGGATCAACAAGGGCGGGCTCCTCAAGGTGAACGACTCCCACATCGGGTTCCTCCCCTTCCTGCCCACGCACGGCGGTACCGGGCTGACCGGCGGTGTCTTCGGTGAGGCCAACTACCCCATCCTGCGGACCTCGCACCTCCAAGGGCTCAGCGTGAGCCTCGGGTCCCGCCCCAGGGAGGCCGTGTTCGGCGCCTGGCAGGCCAGGCAGTCCCGGAACCGCTGAATTCCATCAGCCGCCTACACGAGAGAATCCTCATGCGTTCATTGGATGCCGCACGCCAGATCTGCGAGGGCTATCTGCCGGGCCTGCTGGACCGTCTGGCCGAGATCCCGCTGGACGAACTGGAATCGCCGGACAACCCCTCGATCGAGATCTTCCGCGGCCACGGTGGCCCCGGGCTCGTCATTCCGAAGACCTACGCCGGAGCGGGCGCGGGACCGCTGGACGCACTGGCCGTCACCCGGGCCCTAGGCGCGGCCGCTCCCTCACTGGCCGTCGCGACCACGATGCACCACTTCTCGGTGGCCACCCTGTTCACCCTGGCCGAAAGCCTGCAGAGCAGCGGTGCGGAATGGGCCCTCCTGGAAGGCATCGCAGAACAGAACCTGCTGGTTGCCTCCGGATTCTCCGAGGGACGCCCGGGGCAGGGAATCCTCTCCCCGAACATGCAGGCGACCCGGGCCGAGGGCGGCTATCTGATCAACGGCTCCAAGAAGCCGTGCAGCCTCTCGCGTTCCATGGACCTGCTCACCGCCAGCGTCTCGCTGCCGGCCGCGGACGGTACGGACGAGCAGGACATGGCCGTCCTGCTCGTCCCCAAGGACGCGCCGGGCCTGACCGTCCACCCCTTCTGGGGGAGCTTCGCCCTGGCGGGGGCGGAGAGCGACGAACTGCGTCTCAAGGACGTCCTCATCAGCGAGCAGCAGCTGATGCGGACGGAGAAGACCGACGCGGGCCGCATGGACGCCCTGCAGACGGTCGGCTTCATCTGGTTCGAGCTCCTCATCTCGGCCTCGTACCTCGGCATGGTCAGCTCGCTGGTCGAGCGGGTCGTGCAGCGCGGACGGGGCAGCGACTCCGACCGGGCGCGGCTGATGTGCGGGCTGGAGAGCGCCACCCTCCTGCTGGAGAGCATGGCCCGGATGATCGTGGCCGGGGAGACCGGCAACGAGTCCCTGGCCAAGACCCTGGTGGCCCGCTACGCCGCCCAGGACGCCCTCGCGGCCTGTACGGGGCAGGCCGTGGAGCTGCTCGGCGGGATGGCGTTCGTCGGTTCGTCGGAGGTCGCGTACCTGGCGTCCGCCTCGCACGGCCTTTCCTTCCATCCGCCGTCGAGGGCCAGTTTCACCGAGCCGTTCCTCGACCACATGGCCGGCCGGCCGCTGAAGATCGTCTGAGGAGTCCGATGGCCATGTCCTCCACCGGGAAGAGCACGCAGGACGGCCTGTCACCGGGCCGCGAGGAGCTGGGAGAGCTGTACCGCCGGCGCCTGAACCGGGGGCGCGCGACGCTGGGCGAGATGTTCGGCGGTCACATCGAGACCCGGTCCCAGGGCGCCTGGGTGTACACATCCGAGGGAAGACGGTTCCTCAACTGCGGCGGCTACGGCGTCCTGTTGATGGGCGCCTGCCACCCCACGGTGATACGTCACGTGTCGGAGCAGTTGCACCGGCACCCCGTCGCCACCCGGGTGTTCCTGGAGCCCCAGGCAGCCCTGGCGGCCGACGCCCTGGTCGCCGTCGCACCACCCGGCCTGGAGCGCGTGCACTTCGCGGGCTCCGGCGCGGAGGCGGTGGAGACGGCGATCAAGATGGCGCGGACCCGCGGTCACCGGCGGCTGGTGTCGACCGTCAACGGCTATCACGGCAAGACCATGGGGGCGCTGAGCCTGACCGGCCGCAGCGTGTTCCAGGAGCCGTTCCGCCCGCTGCTTCCCGGTGTGGACCACGTGCCGTACGGCGAGACCGAGGCTCTGGAGAAACTCCTGTCCGGCATGCCCGGCGAGGCCTGCGTGATCGTCGAACCCGTGCAGGGCGAAGCGGGCGTCGTCATCCCGCCCGACGACTACCTGCCCCGGGTGCAGGAGCTGTGCCGCAGCTACGGCGCCTTCTTCGTCCTGGACGAGGTCCAGACGGGACTCGGCCGGCTCGGTACGTGGTGGGGCGCCGACAGGGCGGGGGTCACCCCGGACGCTCTGCTGGTCGGCAAGGGGCTCAGCGGCGGCGTGGTGCCGGTCTCCGCCGTCGTGGCGACGCCGGACGCGTTCTCGGTCTTCGACCGCGATCCGTATCTGCACACCTCC
Source organism: Streptomyces sp. LN549 (assembly GCF_043203805.1). Lineage (NCBI taxonomy): Bacteria > Bacillati > Actinomycetota > Actinomycetes > Kitasatosporales > Streptomycetaceae > Streptomyces > Streptomyces sp. LN549. The sequence goes on from NZ_JAZHRI010000002.1 coordinate 3,460,187, forward strand.
ACCTTCTCCGGCGCTCCGCTCGCGATGGCCGCCGCCCGGGGCGCCCTGGCCGCGCTCCACGAGGACGATCTCGTCGAACGCTCCCGCGTGCTCGGCGAGGAACTCCTCCCCCGGCTGACGGAGATCGCCCGGTCCCACTTCGGCGGGATCCTTCGCGAGGTACGGGGCCGGGGCCTGCTGCTGGGCTTCGAGTTCGACCGGCCGGGAGTGGCGGGCGACCTGCTGATCGAACTGGTCGAGCAGGGCGTCGTCGCCAACCACTCGCTCAATTCCGACTTCGTGCTCCGCCTCACCCCGCCCGCGGTCCTGAACCGGGCCGAGACGGATTTCCTCTACGAGGCATTCGATCGCGCCTGCCGCCTGCGGGCCCCCTCCTACTCGGACCAGACGGAAGGCGATTCACCCCATGCGTAGTGCTCATGTGACCCTCGGCGTACCGGACGCGGACACGGGGACCGCCTTCAAGCGGGTGCGGGACTTCGCCCGCTACCCCGAACTCGTCGACGTCGTCCGGTCGGTGACCGTGCGGGGCGGCGGCGACAGCGCGGAGATCAGCGACTGGGAGGTCTACTTCCGCAACGGAGTGCTCCGTTGGACGGAGAGCGACCTGATCGATCCGGCGGCCCTCACCATCTCCTTCGCCCAGGTGGACGGTGACTTCGAGTCGTTCTCCGGCACATGGGCCGTCGTCCCCGACGGGGCCGGCTGCCGGATCAGCTTCGACACGGAGTTCGACTTCGGCATTCCCAGCCTGGCCGGCATCCTCGACCCGGTCGCCGAGAGGGTCTTCAAGGAGACCATCGCCCGAGTCGTACGCGGGCTGTTCCCGTCCGCCGAGGTGATCGGCGACCCGTCCGTCGCCCGCGCCCTCGAACAGAGCCTCGCGCAGGCCGCTCCGGGAGCGGGGAGGAACTGATGGACGCCAAGAACCTCTTCGAGACGCGGACGACGTACCGGCTCGTCCGGGCCGAGTACGCGCTGGGGCTCGTCGTCGCCTCGGTCCTCTTCTTCACACACCTGGACGAGATCCGCTGGCTGCCGTTCGTGGCGCTGTTCGTCTACATCGACCTCATCGGTTACATCCCGGGGGCCATCGCCTTCCACCGCAGCCGGTCGAAGAAGATCTCGCAGGTCTACTACGTCCTCTACAACGTCATGCACAGCCTGGTGACGCAGGGCCTGGTGACCCTGGCGTGGATCTGGCTGGCCGGTGCCGAGTGGGCCCTGCTGGCCCTGCCGATCCACCTCTTCGGCGACCGCTCGCTGTTCGGGAACTTCCTCAAGCCGTTCGCGCTGCCCTTCGAGCCCGTGCCGCACCCCTCGTACCTGCGTCTCAGGGACGAGGTCGAAGGGGCCGGGCGGAGCACCGCGGCAGCGGTCCGGGGTGCGGAGGCGACGTGATCGAGACAGTGACCGACCAGCAGGCCGGGACGCTCCGGGCCGGCCTGCCCGGAGAGGTACGGGAGGCGACGCACCGGATGGCCACCGGCGTCTCGGTCCTGACCTGCGGCGGCCCGGAGACGGTGGAGGGCGTCACCGTCAGCACGCTCGCCGTCGCCTCGCTCAAGCCCCCGGTGGTGTCGGTGGCGCTGCGGGAGGGCAGCCGGGGGCTCCACGCCCTGCTGACCGTCTCCCACTTCGTGGTCAACACCCTCGCCGGCCACCAGTCCGATGTGGCACGCCACTTCGCCTCCCGCGAACGGAGCAGCGGGACATCGCAGCTGCCCGACGCCAGCTGGGAGGGGCTCAGCTCGCAGGGCATTCCGCTGCTGCACGACGCGGTGGCCTGGCTGGAGTGCCGGGTCACCCGCACGGTGCGGGTCGGTGACCACCGGGTGGTCTTCGCCGGAGTGACCGGCTCGGCCCACCGCAACGCCACCCCGCTCGTGGGGCTGGCCGGGAAGCTCTACTCCGGCCCCTTCACCCACGACACATCCGATTCGGAGAGGGACCAATGACCGACCCCAACACCGTTCCGTCCGAGGCCGACTGGGAGAGCGCACCGTCACTCGTCGACGGCGCGATGGAACTCCAGCTCACGGCCGAGACCTGCGATCTGCAGTACTGGCTGCGCTCCGTGCCCCAGGGAACGCTGCGGGGCCAGGTGCTCGGGCACGCCGAGGACTCCCGGCCGCTTTCCGTCGTGTCCGAGCCCGGCCCGCTCAACAGCGCCCTCACACAGGAGCTGGCCTTCCGCTCCATCGCGGAGGAGAAGGCCACACGCGCCATCTCGTACCTGGTGGCGCTCGCACCCGACAACCCCTCGCTTGAGTTCTACGCGACGCAACTGCTGGACGAGGCCCGGCATGCCATGGTCTTCCGCAGCCATCTGCTGGAGCTGGGCATCGGGGCGGCCGACCTGTGGACCTCGATCGAGCGGCTGGCCGGCGACGACAGCAGGCGGATCCTCGTGCCGCTGGAGGGAGTTCGGCCTGCGCGCCCTGCGCGACCAGCAGGACTTCATCGGCGGCGTCGTCATCCTGACGGTGCTCGTCGAAGGGGTGCTGGCGCCCTCGGCCGAGCTCAGCGAGCGCAAGTGGCGCATCCTCGACCCCGGGGCCTCCGAGGTGGAACGCGGTGCCGGGATCGACGAGATCCGTCATCTGACCGTCGGCAGCTCCATCGCCCGCGAGTACCTGCTGGCGCACCCCGAGGAGAAGCCCCGGATCCTGGAGCTGATCCAGGAGGGGTACGCCCTCTGGGAGAAGCTGCCGTCGAACGAACTGGTCCTGCGCCGCGAGGAGCTCTTCCAGCAGGGGCTCGAACAGCACGCCGGTCTGGTCGGCGACTACGAGATCTGGCCGGGCCGCAGGCTGGTGGACACCACCGCTCAGGAGCGCGCGGAGACCGCACACGAGTGGTCCGCACGCATGCAGCGCACACGGATGGTGTACATGGGGCTGGAGGAAGCCCTGTGACAGCCGTCCGGCGGGCGGACGACACGGCCCGGAGCGTTCCGGCAGGCCGGGCGGGTGCCCTGTGAGCCGCTCCGCCGTGCTGTGCGGTCTGGGCTCGTGGCTGCCGCCCCGGTGCGTGACGAACGACGAACTGGCCGAGGAGCTCGACACGTCCGACGCCTGGATCCGCAGCCGTACGGGTATCGGGCAACGCCATGTCGCCGACGCGTCCATGGCCACGTCGGATCTCGCTGTGGAGGCGGGGGCCCGCGCGCTGAAGTCCGCGCAGATCGGCTCCGTCGATGCCGTGATCCTCGCCACCGCCACGCCGGACCGGCTGTGCCCCGCCACCGCGCCGGGCGTGACGGCGCGGCTGGGCCTGGGCCGGGTGCCCGCGTTCGACGTGGCCGCGGTGTGCACGGGTTTCCTGTACGCCCTCGCCACCGCGGCCGGACTGATCGCGGCCGGGACCGCCGACCGGGTCCTGGTCATCGGTGCCGACACGTTCTCCCGCATTCTGGATCCCGCGGACCGGTCCACCCGGGCGATCTTCGGCGACGGAGCGGGGGCCGCGGTCCTGCGGGCCGGGCAGCGGCACGAGCCCGGCGCGCTCGGTGCGGTGCAGCTGGGCAGCGACGGGTCGGACGAGGACCTCATCCGTATCCCGTCGGGCGGCTCCCGCGACCCGTTCCGCGCCGCGACCGCGCACGAGGCCGACCCGTACTTCCGCATGGCGGGCCGGGCCGTCTTCCGCCGGGCCGTGGAGTGCATGGCGGAGTCCTCGCGCCGTGCACTCGCCGGGTCCGGCTGGGCGGTGGGCGACGTCGACCGGGTCGTCTCCCACCAGGCCAACCTGCGCATCATGCACGCGCTCGCCGACCAGCTCGTGCTGGACCGTGAACGCTGCGCCATCCATCTGGACCGCGTCGGCAACACCTCTGCCGCGTCCGTTCCGCTGGCCCTGGCCGACGCGGTCGCGGGCGGCACCGTCCGGCCCGGCCACCGGCTCCTGCTCACCGCGTTCGGCGGTGGTCTGACGTGGGGTGCCTGCACTCTGCGCTGGCCCGAAGTCGAGCCGGTCTGACGATCCGGCGCCACCCCTGCGGACCTCGCCGGGACTGCACACCGACCACGTGAACCCGAAGGAGAAACCCCTCATGAGTGACACCTACGACCGCCTGGTGACCCTGCTCGTCCGCGTCTGCGGCCTGGAGGCGGAAGAGATATCCCCGACCGTGACGTTCCGCGCGCTGGAGGTCGACTCGCTGGCCCTGGTCGAGCTGGGCCTGGCCGCGCAGCAGGAGTTCGACACCCCCATCGAGGACGACGACCTGGAGCTCGACGCCACGGTCGCCGAAGCCGCGGCCATGGTCGAGCGGAAGCTGGCGGACTCCATGGGAGTGACCGGCTGATGGCCGACACCAGGCCTCCTTTCGACGCCGCGGTCACCGGGATAGGCATGGTGACCGCGGCCGGTATCGGCACCTCGGCGTCGTGGAACCGAATCTGCCAGGGCAACAGCACGGCCGCCGTCCGGGTGCCCGCCCTGGCCGGCACCCGGGCGGACTTCGGCTGCGCGGTGCCCGACTTCGACGCGGCAGCGTCCCTCGGGCGGCGCAAGGCGTTGCGGCTCGACCGCAGCAGCCAGTTCGCGCTGGCCGCCGCGGCCGAGGCGCTGGCCGACTCCGGGCTGGACACCGCGACCTGGGACGGTGCACGGGTCGGCGTGGTGCTGGGCAGCGGCATCGGCGGCGCCGCCACCTGGGAGAAGCAGCACGACGTCCTGCTGGAGCGGGGCTTCAACCAGGTGTCACCGATGCTCATCCCGATGCTCGCCGTGAACATGGCCGCCGGGTACGTGGCCATGGAGTGCGGCGCGCGGGGACCCAACTTCGTCACCGCGACGGCCTGCGCCTCGGGCACCACGGCCGTCGGAACAGCCCGTGAACTGCTGCGCTCCGGTATGTGCGACGTCGTCATCACCGGCGGTACGGAGGCCTGTCTGGTGCCGTCCATCGTCTCGGGGTTCAGCCAGATGGGGGCGCTCTCCTCCCGTACGGACGCCCCGGGCGACGCCTCCCGCCCCTTCGACGTGGACCGGGACGGCTTCGTGCCCGCCGAGGGTGCGGCCGTCCTGGTGCTGGAGCGGCCCGCCGACGTACGGGCCCGTGGCGGCCGCATCCACGCCATGGTCAGCGGGTACGGGGCATCGGCCGACGCCCATCACGCCACCGCCCCCGATCCCGAGGGAAGGGGGGCGGAGCTGGCCCTGCGGACGGCACTGAGGGACGCCGGGCTGGAAGCGGCGGACATCGCCCACGTCAACGCGCACGGCACGTCCACGCCGCTCAACGACATCACCGAGGCCCGGCTGATCAGCCGGGTCCTCGGCGACCGTCCCGCGGTCACCTCCGTCAAGGGCGTGGTGGGGCATTCACTGGGCGCCGCCGGCGCCATCGAGGCGGCGGTCACCGCCCTGTCGGTGGAGCACCGGCTGGTGCCTCCGACGGCGAATCTGCAGAGTCCCGACCCGGCCGTGGACATCGATCTGGTGGCGAAGGTCGCGCGCGAGGTACCCGCCGGAGCGGGGGTGAGCAACTCTTTCGGGTTCGGCGGACAGAACGCGGTGCTCGTCCTCACCGCCGGCTGAGCTGCACGCCCGCTTCCGCGTCAGGCCTGGGACAGGATCTCGTCGAACGTGTCCCGCAGCTGGGCACCGGGTTCCAGTCCCAGGTCGCGGACCAGCCGCTGCCGGGTCCGGCTGTAGGCGTTGATGGCCTCGCACTGCCGGCCCGAACGGAACAGCGCGGTCATCAGCTGGCGGCAGAAGTGCTCACGCAGCGGGTGACGCATGTGCAGCCGCTCCAGCTCCGGTATGGCGACCTGATGCATGCCGAGATCGAGCTGCGAGTCGATCCGCCGCTCCTGGGCGATGAGCCGCGTCTCCTCCAGATGGGCATACGCCATGCGGCAGATGAGCCCCTGCCCGGTGTCGTAGAGCGCGGGGCCGCGCCAGAGCGCCAGTGCGCTGTCCAGCGTGGCGAGCGCCGATTCCGGGTCGCGTTCCAGCAGCGGGGCCGCTCCTTCGACGAGCGCCGTGAAGCGCAGCGCGTCGACGTGGGTCCCGGGCACCTGAAGGCTGTAGCCGGCCGGGGTCGTCTGGACGAGTCCCCGGAGACTCTCCTGTCCGATACGGGTCACCAGCAGGCGGCGCAGCCTGGCGATGTGCCCCTGGAGGGAGTTGACGGCGTCCCGCGGAGGGTGCTCCTCCCACAGTTCGTCGATGAGTTCGTCCCTCGACACGACCTTCCCCGGGGACAGGGCCAGGACCGCGACGATCGCCCGCAGCTTCTCGCCGGGCAGTCTGAATCGCACGTTGTCGTCGTCGATGATCTCCAGGGGGCCCAGCAGGGCGATGTGCATGGATCGTTCCTTCCTCACAGAAGTAACTGCGCCGATTCCGGCGACGGGAGCGGACAGCGCACCCGGTGACGTCATCTGAGCTCTTCCTCGGGAGCGCTGTCGGCCCAGTGCGCGAACGACTCGTCCGCGTCGGACCGGCCGGCCAGATAGCGCAGGGCCAGCCGCTCGATGTAGTCCGGCAGTTCGTCCGCCGTGACCTTCAGGCCGCGGAGTTTCCTGCCCACCCGCCCGTCGCTGTCGCGGGACAGGGCGAGCGAGCCCCCGAGGTGGACCTGGAAGCCGTCGACCTGGCTTCCGTCCGGTCCGTTCATCACCTGTCCCTTGAGGCCGATGTCCGCGATCTGGGTGCGGGCACAGGCGTTGGGGCAGCCGTTCACATTGATGCTGATGTCGATGTGCTGGTCGCGCAGGCGCTGTTCCAGTTCGGTGATGACGGTGGCCGCCCGCTGCTTCGTGTCGACGATCGCGAGCTTGCAGTACTCGATGCCGGTACAGGCCATCGTGTTGCGCCGCCACCCGGAGGGCTCGGCCTCCAGCCCGAGGCCGCGCAGCGCACGGACCAGCGGCTGCGGCTGCGCCACGTCGAGGACCAGCAGCTTCTGGTGCGGCGTCAGGCGGATGCGCGTGGAGCCGTGAGCCCGCGCGACGTCCGCCAGGGCCGCCAGCATGGTGCCGGACGTCCGGCCCACCACCGGAGCGGCGCCGACGTAGTAGCGGCCGTCGCGCTGGCGGTGGACGCCGATGTGGTCGATGGGCCGGTCGGGCAGCACCGGCGGCGGCCCGTCCTCGAGACGGTGGTGCAGGTACTCGTCCTCCAGTACGGCGCGGAACCGCTCGACGCCCCAGTCGGCCACCAGGTACTTGAGCCGGGCGCGGTTGCGCAGCCGCCGGTAGCCGTAGTCCCGGAAGAGCCGGGTCACGCCCTCCCACACCTCGGGCACCCGGTCCAGCGGTACCCACGCCCCGAGACGCTGCGCGAGCATCGGGGCGGTGGACAGGCCGCCGCCGACCCGGATGTCGAAGCCGGGTCCGTGTTCGGGGTGCACCGCGCCCAGGAAGGCCAGGTCGTTGATCTCGTACGGGACGTCCGCCAGCCAGGTGACGGCGGACTTGAACTTCCGCGGCAGGTTCGACAGTTGCGGGTCGCCGACGAACCGGGCCGTGATCTCCTCGATGGCCGGGGTGGCGTCGATCAGCTCGTCCTCGGCGATGCCGGCCACGGGGCTGCCGACGACGACGCGCGGACAGTCGCCGCACGCCTCAGTCGTGGAGAGCCCGACCTTCTCCAGGCGGCTCCAGATCTCGGGCATGTCCTCGATGCGCACCCAGTGCAGCTGGATGTTCTGGCGGTCCGTGATGTCGGCGGTGTCGCTGGCGAACTCGGTGGAGATCCCGGCGATCACGCGCAGCTGGGCGAGGTCGAGGCGCCCGCCGTCGATCCGCACCCGGAGCATGAAGAACTCGTCCTCCAGCTCCTCCGGCTGCAGCGCTGCGGTGCGGCCTCCTTCGATGCCGGGCCGGCGCTGCGTGTAGAGCCCCCACCAACGGAAGCGGGACCGCAGGTCGGCCGGGTCGATGGTGGCGAATCCGCGGTGCGCGTACACCTCCTCGATCCGCTCCCGCACCCGCAGCGGGTCCTCGTCCTTCTTGATCTCCTCGTTGGAGTTCAGGGGTTCACGTTGTCCGTACGCCCACTGGCCCTCGGTGCGGGTTGCCGCCGGCCTCACACGCGCCGACGGCGCGCCGTCCGCTCTGTCCGTCATCCTCGGTGCCTCTCTGCGAATGGGTGGGGTGAACCGGGCAGCGGAGATGGCCCGGGCGACGGGCGAGACGGCCGCCGTCCGGACCGTTTCCGCGTGATCACAGCCTGAGCGGAGCCGAGACGGGAATGATCATTCCGCCCGGCAGCCACTCCGCGCCCTTGTGCTCGTGCGCCGGCATGCCCGGCACGTTCACCTCGGACGCGGCGAACAGCCGGACCGGCGACCCGGGTTCCTCTCCTCGCTCGGCCGCCCACGCCTCGTATCCGGCGGCGCTGGGCAGCTCTCCCGGAAGGCGCCGGGACAGCGCGGAGAGATAGGCGTTCGGTGCGGCGTCCCGCGGCGCGTACCGCAGCGCGACGACCTGTCCCGCGCTGGAGGTGAGCAGATCCGGTGAGAGCAGCCAGGGCGCCAGGTAGGTGCCCCGTGCGACCATTCCCGCGTCGTCGACCGCGCGCAGGACCGTTTCCGCCCCGGCCCAGCCCGACACGATGACCACGGGGCGACGGGCCTTACCGGGGGCCGTCACCTTCATCTTCTTCCGGGCGGCAGCCGCCCGTACCTGTGCGGCGGCCGACCGGCTCCGTGCTGATCCGTCCTCCACCAGGGCGATCGCGGGCTCTCCCCGCTCCGCCAGGAAGTGCACGATCGCGCGGAGCGCGGAGGCGTCCTGTGCCGTGAGCCGGTCCGCCGGGCACGCCTCCAGGGGCTCGTCGCGCCCCGCGAGTACCGCTCCGACCGCGGCGCCGGCACATTCGGGGCCGTCGGCGCCGCGCAGCGCCGCGGCCGGTCCGCCCGCGCTGCCGGTGTCGACCTTCAGGGACCCGTTGCGGGCCCCGGCCGACACGTACAGCGTGCTGGCGCCCTCCGGCAGCTCCACGCCGACCCATGACCGGCTGGATCCCGGCCGCAGGGTGCCCGCCGCGAGTGCGTCGGGGCTGAGCCCGGCCGAGGCCTGGGCCTCGCCGATTCCCACGAGGTTGAAGCCGGGCCGGTTGGGCACGACCACGACCGGCACCTGCTTGCCGCTCAGTTCCACCTGCTGCACCAGCGGCACACCCGGCGTCGTGGCCGTCTGCGCCCGGTCGTCGTTCCCGGTCACGGTCATCCCCAGCAGGACCACACCTGCCACGACCGCGGCGGTCACGCCGATGACGGTCGAGCGCCGCCGCAGCCATCCGTACCGGAGGAGCAGTACGACCACGGCCGCGCCGGCCGCCAGCAGCAGTGCCCCCAGCGGGATGGTTTCGGCGGCTCGCATGGACAGTCCCAGCTGCCCGTGGCGAAGGGGGCCCGCCACGGGCAGCTGGAGCGAGCTGGCAGTCGTCACCGCAGGACGCCGTCACTCACCACGAAGAGCACACCGTGCGGTCGTGCCTCACCGAAGTCGCCGTGCGGCCAGGACTTCCTGTTGAAGCTCACACAGGGGGCTCCGGTCACCTCGTCGCGGAACCTGGTGTCCATCGCGATGCCGGCGGTGCCGCCGAGGTTGAACATGCACACCCGGTGGTCACCGTCGCCGCCGAACGCCCCGGCCAGGAAGTAGTTGGCCGTTGCCACCCGCTTGACCCTGGTGGCCTCGCGGTAGGTGCCGTCGTAGGTCCTCTCGAAGTTGTCCATCGCGCCCCAGTGCGGGCCGCCGTCGGTGGTGTCCCGGATGGGCACCGTGCCGACGAGTGCGGGACAGTCCGACTCCTTGCCGCCGTCGTAGACCTCACTGAGCTCGTCGATGCTGCACTTCGTCGCCGTGCCGCCGGCGAGGAGCTTCTGGATGTCCAGCACGTAGACCATGCCGGTCGTCCGGTCCAGGGGCTCTCCGTACGGCTTCGACGAACCCATGACGGTGTGGAACAGGTAGCGGTCGTCCGGACTGACCGCCAGCCAGCTGGAGTTGTCGCCGCCACCGGTGAGCGAACCGTCCGGGTGGAAGGTCTTGTACGCCGTGGTGTCGTCGAGCACTTCCTTCCACTTCGGCTCCGGCACCGTGATGTCCGGTGTGTAGAAGACCGCTCCACCCGTCATGGACGAGACGAAGGCACCCTTGTGGCCCGGCTTGTTGGTGAGCGCGGTCTCCATGAGCACGCGGGACTCACCGAAGATGGGGTCCTTCTCCTGAGCGGCCCTGGGCCCGTCGGGCACCTTCGTGACGGAACGCAGTTCGGGATCGCTGCGGTCGCTGATGTCGAAGACCCGTACGGTCTGCCGCGCCAGGTCCTCACGCAGCTCGACGTCGGGCTTCACGAAGTTGCGGGCTTCCACGAAGTCGCTCGCCACCATGATGCCGAGGTCCTCACGCACCGCGATGCCGTGCGGGTTCGCACAGCTCGCCTCGGTCATCGTCGGGCACGTTGCCGCACTGCACCGGGTCCTCGCCGCCCTTGACGGCCGCGGGGATCTCGGCGAGCGTCTTGCCGTCCTTGCCGATGTGGACGATCTCACCGGGCGATCCCGCCGCTCCGTTGCCCTCCCGCACCTCGCCGTTGGTGTACGTACAGGGGCCGGTGACGTTCGGCCCGCCCATGTACGTGCCGTACGCGGTGCCGTCCTCGAGCACCTGGTAGGCGTCGGGAAGCGTGCCGCACGGGGTGTCGGTGGAAGTGTTGACGCCCACGACGCTCAGGGCGGGCAGCGCCTTGGTGTCGAAGACGAACGTCGTGTCGGAGAGGATGCCTCCGGCGTACAGCCGGTCGCCCTTGTGCCACACGTACTGCATGTGGTGCGGCTCGTTGCCCTTGCCCGGCCCCATCGTGACCGTGTTGACGACGTCGCCGTAGCTGGGTGAGCCGGGCGTCGCGTCGATCACGGTGAGGAAGTCCGGCGCCGTCGTGTCCGCCGGCCCAGCCCAGGCGAGGAGCCACTCGCGGCCCTTGCCCTTGGCCGTGGGCAGCAGGTGATTGGTCGCCGTGTACGTCGTTCCGTTGGACGCGGTGAATCGGGACGTCGACTCGGTCACCGTCCGGCCCCGGGAATCGTCCGCGGACTGGGCGGGCCGGCCCGCCGCGGTGAGCAGGCTGGTTGTCACGCCCACGGCCATGACACACACGAGCGCGCGTCGCGTGAACCCCCGTGGGCGTATTCGGGGAACTCTCATTCCGTAAGTGCCTCTCTCCTCGGTCTTTCGAACGCCCCGACGGCCGCGGACACGACTGATTACCGTGCCGACAGCCGAGGCGATCCCAGAATGCGGTGCGCCGCGCATTCCATACGCGTACGGGGCAGCCGCTCAACTGGTCAGTGAATGATTCACCGGTACTATCGCAGAAGCCGCTGACTCAGCACTGACATGATGCAGATTCCACCATTCCACTTTCCCGGAACCGGCCGCCAAGTGGGGATTCTTCTGCGGTCAGCGGTATGTCAGCGTCATGTATGCGGCCGTTGCTAGTGTGGCCACATTCGACGGACCGGCTGAATCCCGGCACTCCGCCCGCTCACCCGTTGTTCGCCGTATCGCAATTGACACAGCATGCAGCACGGGACAGGGCACAGATTCTCTTCGCATCAGGAGAACTCGTGACTGAGCACACAAGGACATTCACCTGCCAGTACTGCAGTGAGGGAATTCTGGTGCCGTCCGGAGAAAACCGCGTGAAATGGGAATGCCTGTCCTGCAGGATGCCCGTCACTCTGTCCTTCATGGGACTTCTCGGCCACATCATGCAGAGCGTGCCCCAGGGGGCCGGCGAATGACCGGTCCGCAGGAGCTGGCCGTGCGTGCGGGCCGGGAGCTGGAGGACGCCTCCGCGCAGGAGGTCCTGGAGTGGGCGACCGCGACGTTCGGCAAGCGGTTCTGCGTGACGTCGTCGATGGAGGACGCGGTCGTCACCCACCTCGCCTCACGGATCCTGCCCGGGGTGGATGTGGTCTTCCTCGACACGGGTTACCACTTCCCCGAGACGATCGGCACGCGTGACGCGGTGGAGGCGGTGATGGACGTCAACGTCATCACGCTGACGCCGCGCCAGAGCGTGGCCGAGCAGGACGCCGAGTACGGGGCGAAGCTGCACGACCGCGACCCGGACCTCTGCTGCGAGCTGCGCAAGGTCAGGCCCCTCGAAGAGGGACTGACCTCGTACACGGCCTGGGCCACCGGGCTGCGCCGCGACGACTCCCCCACCCGGGCGAAGACGCCGGTGGTCGGCTGGGACGAGAAGCGGCGGAAGGTCAAGGTCTCGCCGATCGCCCGCTGGACGCAGGACGACGTCGACGCGTATGTCGCCGAGCACGGGGTGCTCACCAACCCGCTGTTGATGGACGGTTACGCCTCCGTGGGCTGTGCTCCCTGTACCCGCCGGGTGCTGGAGGGCGAGGACGCACGGGCCGGCCGCTGGGCCGGGCGCGGCAAGACCGAATGCGGGCTGCACGACTGATGACGACTGATCAGGAGACTTCGATGAGCGTGACGGAGACCGGGGGCATCATCCGTACGCCCCGCCTGTGCGGCCCCCTGGGGCTCGGATGACGACGGCCGCACCACGGAGGACCACGCTGCCGCACCTGGATTCGCTGGAGTCCGAGGCGGTGCACATCTTCCGTGAGGTTGCGGGGGAGTTCGAGCGGCCGGTGATCCTGTTCTCCGGCGGCAAGGACTCGATCCTGATGCTGCACCTGGCACTCAAGGCGTTCGCGCCCGCGCCGGTGCCGTTCACGCTGCTGCACGTGGACACCGGGCACAACTTCCCCGAGGTCCTGGAGTACCGCGACCGCACGGTCGCCGAGCACGGACTGCGTCTCCATGTCGCCTCCGTCCAGGAGTACATCGACGCCGGGAAGCTCCGCGAGCGCCCCGACGGCACCCGCAACCCGCTGCAGACCGTGCCGCTGACCGAGGCGATCCAGCAGCACCGCTTCGACGCCGTGTTCGGCGGCGGCCGACGCGACGAGGAGAAGGCCCGCGCCAAGGAACGGGTCTTCTCGCTGCGCGACGAGTTCTCCCAGTGGGACCCGCGCCGCCAGCGCCCCGAACTGTGGCAGCTCTACAACGGCCGCCACGCCGCGGGCGAGCACGTCCGGGTCTTCCCGATCTCCAACTGGACCGAACTCGACGTGTGGCAGTACATCGAGCGCGAGGGCATCGAACTCCCCCGGATCTACTTCGCCCACGAACGCGAGGTCTTCAACCGCTCCGGCATGTGGCTGACCGCGGGCGACTGGGGCGGCCCCAAGGACCACGAAACAGTCGAAACCCGCCAGGTCCGCTACCGCACGGTCGGCGACATGTCCTGCACCGGCGCCGTCGACTCCGACGCCACCACCCTGGACGCCGTGATCACCGAGATCGCCGCCTCCCGCCTCACCGAGCGGGGCGCGACCCGCGCCGACGACAAGATGTCCGAGGCCGCGATGGAAGACCGTAAGCGCGAGGGGTACTTCTAAAATGACCACACCCACCCAGCTGGCCGACCAGCTGTCGACCACGACCCTGCTGCGCTTCGCCACCGCCGGGTCCGTCGACGACGGCAAGTCCACCCTCGTGGGACGGCTCCTCCACGACTCCAAGTCGGTCCTCACCGACCAGCTGGAAGCCGTCGAGGACGCATCCCGCAAGCGCGGCCAGGACGCGCCGGACCTGGCACTGCTGACCGACGGGCTGCGGGCCGAGCGCGAGCAGGGCATCACCATCGATGTCGCCTACCGCTACTTCGCCACCACCCGGCGCCGGTTCATCCTGGCCGACACCCCGGGCCATGTGCAGTACACCCGCAACATGGTCACCGGCGCCTCCACCGCCGAGCTGGCCGTCGTCCTGGTCGACGCCCGCAACGGGGTCGTCGAGCAGACCCGCCGGCACGCCGCCGTCGCCGCACTGCTGCGCGTCCCGCACGTCGTACTGGCCGTGAACAAAATGGACCTGGTCGACTACGCGGAGCCGGTCTTCGCCGCCATCGCCAAGGAGTTCACCGCCTACGCGGCCTCCCTCGGCGTCCCGGAGATCACCGCGATCCCGATCTCCGCACTGGCCGGTGACAACGTCGTGGAGCCCTCCGCGAACATGGACTGGTACGGCGGCCCGACCGTTCTGGAGCACCTGGAAACAGTCCCGGTCAGCCACGACCTCACCGCCTGCCACGCCCGCTTCCCCGTCCAGTACGTCATCCGGCCGCAGACCGCCGAGCACCCCGACTACCGCGGCTACGCCGGCCAGATCGCCGCCGGAGTGTTCCGCGTCGGCGAACCCGTCACCGTCCTGCCCTCCGGCCGCACCTCCACCATCGCCGGGATCGACCTGCTCGGCGACAGCGTGGACATCGCCTGGGCACCCCAGTCGGTCACGCTCCGCCTGACCGACGACATCGACGTGTCACGCGGCGACCTGATAGCCCCGGCCGGCGACGCACCCGCCATCACCCAGGACGTCGAGGCAACCGTCTGCCACGTCGCGGACCAGCCACTCACCGTGGGCCAGCGGGTACTGCTCAAGCACACCACCCGCACCGTCAAGGCGATCGTCAAGGACATCCCCTCCCGGCTCACCCTCGACGACCTCTCCCAGCACCCCGCCCCCGGACAACTCATCGCCAACGACATCGGCCGCGTCGTCGTCCGCACCGCGGAACCCCTCGCACTCGACGCCTACGCCGACTCCCGCCGCACCGGCTCCTTCCTCCTCATCGACCCGGCCGACGGCACCACACTCACCGCCGGCATGGCGGGCACCTCCTTCGCCACCGGGGAAGAGGAAGCCCGGTCGTGACCCGTGACGGCGTGACCGTGCTCGACGACCCCCTCGCCGCCACACTTCGGACCCAGACCGAGCGCGCGGTGCGGGCCGGGATGATCGAGAGCCCGGACCTGAAGGGAATCTACGACCTGCGACCGCTGAACAGGGTCCTGCGCGCCCAGGGTCTCCACCCCGTCGACGACACAGGGCTCGGCGTCGAGTAACTCCCCTTCCGCAGCTCGTACGGAGATGCCCTCATGATCACTGCTCTGCCCACGTCCACCGCCCCCGGCGGCAGCACCGAGACCACCGCCTACGCGGCCCGCCTGTCCCTCGTCTCGAAATCCTTCGGCCGCTCCTCCTCTGCGCAGCCGGTGCTCGACAGGGTCTCGCTGGATGTCGCGCCGGGCGAGTTCGTCACGCTGCTCGGGGCCTCCGGCTGCGGGAAGTCGACTCTGCTGAACCTGGTCGCCGGGCTCGACGAACCGACCTCGGGCACCCTGAGCGTTCCGGACGGCCGCCCCGCCCTCATGTTCCAGGAGCACGCGCTCTTCCCCTGGCTCACCGCGGGCAAGAACATCGAACTCGCCCTGAAACTACGCGGGGTGCCGCGCGGCGAGCGACGGGAGAAGGCCGACCGCCTGCTGGCCCTCGTCCGGCTGGACGGGGCGCACGGCAAGCGGGTGCACGAACTGTCCGGCGGGATGCGCCAGCGCGTCGCACTGGCGCGGGCGCTGGCCCAGGAGAGCCGGCTGCTGCTGATGGACGAGCCGTTCGCCGCACTCGACGCCATCACCCGGGACGTGCTGCACGACGAACTGACCCGCATCTGGCGCGAGACGGGCGTCTCGGTCCTCTTCGTCACCCACAACGTGCGCGAGGCGGTGCGCCTCGCCGAACGGGTCGTGCTGCTCACGTCCCGGCCCGGCCGCATCGCCCGCGAGTGGACGGTCGGCATCGAGCACCCGCGCCGCATCGAGGACACCGCCGTGGCGGAACTGTCCGCCGAGATCACCGAACAACTGCGTGGGGAGATCCGCCGCCATGGCCGGCACTGATCGCCCGGGCCCCGGACGGGCCATCGCCCAGGAAAGCGACGGCGCGGACGGACTGGCCCGTCTGGAGGCCGGACTCGACGCGCTGGACACCCGTCCGCGGACGGTGCGCACGCCACTGCGTACCGTCCTGCTGCGCAAGGTGCTTCCGCCGCTCCTGTCCGTCACGCTGGTCCTACTGCTCTGGCAACTGGCCGTCGCCCTCCACCTCAAGGAGACGTACCAGCTTCCCCCGCCGCTCGACGTCTGGGAGGCGCTCGCCAAGGAATGGCGCAGGGGAACCGTCCTCGACGTGGTCTGGCAGAGCGTGACGCGCGGAGGGGTGGGCTTCGCGATCTCGCTCGCCATCGGCACACCGCTCGGACTGCTCGTCGCCCAGACACCGTGGCTGCGGGCGGCGATCGGTCCGATCCTCTCGGGGTTGCAGTCCCTGCCCTCGGTGGCCTGGGTCCCGGCAGCGATCATCTGGTTCGGCCTCAGCAACACCACCATCTACGCCGTGGTCCTGCTCGGTGCCGTCCCGTCCATCGCCAACGGGCTCATCGCCGGAATCGACAGGACACCTCCCCTCTATCTGCGAGCGGGGCAGGTCATCGGAGCACACGGCCTCAGCCGGATCCGTCATGTCCTGCTGCCGGCCGCGCTGCCCGGGTACGTGGCCGGCCTCAAGCAGGGCTGGGCCTTCTCCTGGCGCTCCCTGATGGCCGCCGAACTCATCGCGTCCTCACCCGACCTGGGGGTGGGACTGGGCCAGTTGCTGGAGACCGGCCGGGCCTACCAGGACATGCCCCTGGTGCTCGGTGTCATCGTGCTGATCCTGGGGGTCGGCATCGGTGTGGAACTCCTCGTCTTCTCCCCGGTCGAACGTCATGTGCTGCGCAGCCGTGGACTGTTGGCGAGGTCCGGATGAGCCGGGCGGGTGACGCGCCGCGGCGGTGGCCGGTCGCGCTGGCGGTGATCGCGCACGGCAGCCGCGACCCGCGCCACCGGGCGACGGTGCGCGCACTCGTCCGGCGGGTGCGGGACTTGCGTCCGGGGCTGCGGGTGGCCGCGGGCTTCCTGGACCACTGCCCGCCGGGCGCCGTCCCGACGCTGGAGCGGCTGTACGACGAGGGAGTGCGCTCGGCCGTGGTGCTGCCGCTGCTGATCACTCAGGCCTTCCATGCCGGGACCGACTGCCCCGCCCTGCTGCGGGAGTCCGCGGCCCGCCGCCCGGACCTGTCCCTGCGGCAGTCGCGGGTGCTAGGCCCGCACCCCCTGCTGATCGCGGCTCTGGAGCGTCGCCTCGCGCAGACCGGGGTCACCGCCGGGGACCGTCCGAAGACCGGGATCGTGCTCGCCACCGCGGGCAGCTGCGATCCGGAGGCGAACGCGGATGTCGCAGCAATCGCGCGGGAGTGGCGGCACACCGGTTGGTGCGCCGTGCGGCCCGCGTTCGCCTCCACCGCCCCTCCCGGCACGGCGGATGCCGTCCGCTCCCTGCGTGCGGACGGCATCCGTCAGGTGGTGGTCTCCCCCTGCTTCGTGGCACCCGGAATGCTGGCGGACCGGGTCGCACGCGAGGCGTCTTCGGCGGACCTGCTGGCTCCGGTACTGGGCGATGCCCCGGAGATCGCCGCCCTCGTCCTGCACCGCTACGACGAGGCGCGGGCAGACCGGCCGGCTCGTGCTAGGTCAGCAACGGGTCATGCGTGAGAATGGCCTTCTCGTACTGCCGCAGCGCCGGAGTCGGCTCGATACCGAGGCTCTCCACGAGATTCCTCCGGCAGGCACGGTACACATCGAGTGCGTCACGCTGACGTCCCGTCCGGTAGAGCGCCCGCATGAGCAACATGCAGAACTTCTCGTGGGTGGGGTTCTGTGCGTAGAGCTCCGCCAGCTCGGGAAGAACCTGCGCATGCCTGCCCACTTTGAGCTCCAGCTCGTAGAGGAGTGTCAGGGCCGAATGACGGGACTCCACGCACTTGGCTGTCGCCGCCTGGCAGATCGGGCCTCCGGCCAGCCCTCCGAAAACCGGACCACGCCAACGGGAAAGGGCCCCCCGGAGTATCTCGATTCCGGTTCGCGGATTGAGGGATTCCTCTTTCTCGAGCAAATCCTCGATGGAATCCAGGAAGACGTAGGCATCGATTTCCGAACGGTCGGCCCTGAACAGGTACCCCGAGGGGCTGCTGACCACGCGCGGTCCCGCACCCGCCGGCTCCAGTGCGCCCAGGCTGCGGCGCACCCTGCTCACCTGGGCCTGCAGGGCGTTCTCCACCTTGGCCGGTGGCGTGTTTCCCCAGAGCTCCCGGACCAGAGCCTCGACCGTGACGAGAGCTCCCCCCGACGCGAGCAGCGCGGCCAGCAGCGTCTGCTGCATCACGCCGCTGGGCCGCAGCACGCACTGCCGGCCCTCGTAGACCTCGATGACCCCTAGTACTGAGAAGTACACTGCTCCGCCCCCGTGGATGCCGTGCATGAAAAAAGGTGCCCTGCGACTTCCCCGGGAAGGGGAAGGCGGACACCGTTCAGATCTGCCTCGGACAGTGCTGCATCCGGACAATTACCGATACCTCCGGCAGCCCATACCCGCCAGGGTCTTCTTATACCGATGAGATCCTTACCGTAGAACTGGCGCACCGAATCCCCCATTGATCGAGAACGCTTCTTCAGCCCGTACCCCCCGGACGCCCCACCCTTAGTCCAATTCGAAACAATTAGCCGAGACCAATTCATTCGCCGGGACGAGCGCAAGGCTATCCGAACCTTCGTGCGATACTAATAGGCCATCTCGGCGGGCGTCAATCGGCTCAAGAACTCTGACGCAATTCCGTATACATGGAGTTGCGTTTTAGGGGTTGCGGCCGACCGGCGCGTAATGCCCTCCGCCCGCCCCGCCCGGCACGGGCGCCTCCTGCGCCCCACCTCCCGGAACGCCGCGGCCCAGCCCTCCGCCGCCGCGATCCGGAGGGCGTCCCACCGCCCCGGACCGCGGGAGACCGAGCGGTGGACGGTTGGCCGAATCCACCATCGGCGGTCAGAGACATCCGGCCACTCGCATGCGCCCCCGTACCGTACGCGGCGCATGTACCTATGGAAAATGCCAGAACTCCCACCTGGAGTAAGCACGTTGCGTAATCTCTGGGTCACAGCCGCACGCAGCGTCGGAGGGGAGTCCGCGTGCCCGGAATCGACGAGTGCCTGCTCGACGTCATGAGACTGCCCGGTGCCCGTGGCGCCGCCGTGGTCGACTGGACGAGCGGTCTCGCCCTCGGCACCATCGGCGACTCGCCCAACGGCGATCACGAGGCCACCGCCGCGGAGACGGCGGAGGTGGCACGCATGGCGGCCGAACAGCCCGCCTTCGCGGCCGGCTTACCGGAGGCACCGACCGCCGCGTCCGGTACGGACGTCACGGGAACGCCGCCGCCGGTCGAGGACGTCATCGTCACGACCCGCACCGGCTACCACATCCTCCGGTTCGTCGAGACGGACTTCGACAGCAGCGTCTTCCTCCACCTGTGGCTGGACCGCGCGGAGGGCAATCTGGCCCTGGCCCGGATGCGGCTGGGCGAGATGGCCCAGCGGCTGGTCCTGGCATGAGAACGACCGCCCCCTCGACCGCCCCCGGTCCGGCCGCCGTCCCCTCGCCCATGCTCCAGCGCCTCGCCGCCGAACAGGCCACCGGCGCCCTGATGCGCGACCGCGGCACCCTCTACCTGGCCGACGGCAAGGTGGTGCACGCCGAGAGCCCGGCCACTCCCGGCATCGACGTCCTGCTCACCCGGGGCGGCTCGCTGCACCGCGAGGGATGGTGGGACGCGGTCGCCCAGGCCGGTGCCGGGCAGCGCGTGGGTCGCTACCTCGTGGACAGCGGCAGAGTGCCGGGCGGCGCCCTGGAGCTGTGCCACCTGGGCGCCCTGTACGACGCGGCGTTCTTCGCCCTCGCCCCGACCCGGACCCCGGCCCGCTTCCGCTACGGGGTGGCCCACTGGATCGGCCCGGTCCGCCCCGTCCCCGTGGACGCCGTGCAGCGCGAGACCCTCCGCCGCCGGGAACTGCTGGACCGGATCTGGCCCGAGGCGGTGACCGACAGCGCCCCGCTCGTACGGACCGGCCACCCCTCCGACTCCCCTGTGCCGCCGCGCCAGCGCCGCGTACTGGAGCTCGTGGACGGAGTCCGTACGGCGACGGACATCGCACAGGAACTGGGCAGGTCGGCGTTCCACACCCTGGTCGACCTGCGGCGGCTGGCGGCCGCCGGACTGGTCGCGGCGGTACGGGAGACGGCGGACCCGTCCGCTGCCGGCCGGATCACGCTCCCCGAGGTCACGGCCGACCCCGACGTCGCCCTGTTGCGCCGGCTCCGAGACGCATTGGAGGCCCTGTGATACGCGCGCTCAGACAGCGTGCCGGGAGGAGACAGCTGATGGTGCCCGAGGCCGAAGTGCAGGATGTCCTGGCCGAGCTCCAGCGGTTACGGGCCCGGGTTCCGCTCCTCTCCGGCGCCCTGGCGGCCAGCACGGACGGACTCGTCCTGGCCCACGACACCCCCGGGGTGGAGGCGGAGGGCGTCGCCGCACTGACCGCGGCCGCCCTGGGGGTCTCGATCCGGATGACGGAGGCGACCGGCCGGGGCGGCTTCCGCGAACTGCTCGTACGCGGCGAGACGGGTTACATCGCGACGTACGCCGCCGGCTCATCCGCCGTACTGACCCTGCTCGCCGAGGACCGCATCAACGTCGGCCGGCTCCATCTGGAGGGCCGCAGGTCCGGCTCCCGGATCGGCGAGCTCGTCGACGGGGCCTTGGAGCGCGCCCCACAGCCCGCACCCGGCCCCCGGGCGCCGGTGCCCCGCACCCCGCAGCCGCCCGGCCCCCTGCCGCACCGCACGACATGACCCGCAGGACCCCCCGCACGAGCCCGGCATGACCCAGAAACGGAACCGGTCGCCCCGACCGGTCAGGGAAAGGAAACGAGCACTCATGGCGAACACCGAAGCGTCACTGAAGGAAGCGATGTCGTCCATCGAGGGCACCACCGGTGTCGCCCTCGTCGACTACACGAGCGGCATGGCGCTGGGCACCCTCGGCGGAGGCAAGGACTTCAACCTGGAGGTCGCGGCCGCGGGCAACACCGACGTCGTACGGGCCAAGCTCCGCACCATGGAACACCTCGGCATCCAGGACGAGATCGAGGACATCCTGATCACCCTGGGCACCCAGTACCACCTGATCCGGCTGCTCAAGACCCGGGGGAACAACGGCCTGTTCCTCTACCTGGTGCTGGACTCCAGCCGGGCCAACCTGGCCATGGCCCGGCACCAGCTGAAGAAGATCGAGGCCGACCTGGACATCTGACCCCGAGCCGGCGGGAGCGCCGCGCCCCGGTCCTTGGTGCGGGGTTCCGTCCTCAATCGCCGGACGGGCTTGGGTGCGGGTTGCCCCGCGGGGGTGCGCCTGCCCGGTGGGTGGGGGTGGGGCCCCTCCGGGGCGTCTCCTCAGAAATGGCGTGTGCACCCGGTGACGCGGGGGACCCGGGTCGTACGCCATTTCCTGCGGGGACTCCCCTGCACGGCCCCACCCGGCCTCGCCCGCGTCTGCACACCGGCCCTGCGACTGCCGCAGACGCGAGGCGGCCGGGTCCGGGGCCGTGCAGGGGAGTCCCCGCAGGACGACGAACAGATACCCGGGTCACGCCGCGTACCCGCGGAACGTTCGTCGTTTGAGGAGACGCCCCGGAGGGGCCCCGGACCCCCCCCACCACGAGGGACCGCGCCGCCCCGCGGGCAACCCGCACCCCGGACACGAGACGGCTCACTCGACGAACAGGCCCCGCGCCGCCGCCCGTGCGTCGAACTCCTCCAGCCTGGCCTGTGCGTCGGGCAGGTCGTCGCACATGGCCTCCAGCAGCACCCGCCCGAGCAGCATGGGCGCACAGGCGGTGTCGAAGGCGAGCCCCGTTCCGACGGCGGCGGGGATCAGCAGATCGCTGTGCGCAGCCACCGGGGCGAAGGCGGAGTCCGCGACCGACACCACGGCAAGACCCTGCTCCCGTGCGTAGGCGAGGGCGTCCACGGCCTCGCGGGGGTGGCGGGGCAGCGCAAAGCAGATCAGCGCACTGGCACCGGCCCGCCGGGCCGTGTCGATCCGGTCGTGCAGCATGCTGCCGCCCTCGTCGAGCACCCGGACGTCGGGGTGCACCTTGGCGGCGAAGTAACCGAACCCCCGGGCCTGGGAGGAAGCGGCACGCAGCCCGAGCACGAGCAGCGGGCGCGAGGCGGCGAGCAGCTTTCCGGCCCGTTCGACCGGCCCCGGATCGGCGAGCAGTTCGGCGAGGTGGCGCAGATTCTCGATCTCGCCGAGCACTGCCTGCTGGTACTCGTTGTACGTGTCCTCCCCGCCGCCCTCGACGGCTCCGGCCGGGGCGACCTCGCGCAGGTGCCTGCGCAGCGCGGGATAGCCGTCGAACCCGAGGGCGACGGCGAACCGGGTGACGGAGGGCTGGCTGACCCCGGCCAGTTCGGCCAGTTCGACGCTGGAGAGGAACGGGGCGTCGCCGGCCCTGCGCACCATCGAGTGCGCGATGCGCCGCTGCGTGGGCGTGAGCCTGCGCCCCTCGAACAGCAGCTGCAGACGTGCGGCCGGGCTGCTCACGCTCATCCTGTCCCCTCGGTAGATCCGTCGCGCCGGGATCCGGCACCGACGAATCCATTCAGCCAGCAAGCCGTCTGCATGTCCATATGCAGACGGCTTGCCGGCGGCTCGTGCCCGCTCCGCCAGGGCAGCAGGGTGCGGATCGGACGGATCCCTCAGCGGGCGGCCCTGCCGTCCAGGACCTCGATGACCGACACCCAGGAATTCCAGCGCCGGACGGTGACCCGCATGGTGCGACCGTCCTTCACCGTGCCGGACCACGCGCTGCTGCCCGTCTCCCCTTCGTCCACGGTCGGTGGCGCGGACGTCAGACCGCACGCCGTCATCGCACCGCGCAGCCGCGTCAGCTGTTCGCGCGCGGTGGCTGCGTCGTCGTACGTGATGAGGCGGTGCTGGGCCAGGGCGTCGTCGCGGCCCTGGTACTGCAGGCTGTACCGCTTCTGATCGGGCTCGTCCGTGGTGGCGAACGAACCGGGGCATGCCTGGTCGAGACCCACCTGCGGCAGCGGGCCGCCCTGCGGTCCGGCGTCGGTCGGCAGACCCTCGTTCGCCTTCCAGTGCCACTGCGCGTACCCGGGCAGTTCGTCCGGCTCCCTCATCCGGACCACCCCATCCGTCAGGAAGGGATTCTGCGGAGCAACGGCGACCGTGCCGTGCCCCGTCTCCGGGGACTCCGGCAGAACGACGGCGCACACTCCGGCAGTCACCAGTACGGCCGCCCCCGCCATCGCCCGGACCGCACGGCGGCGGGTCCGCCTCCGCCGGCCCTGCGTGCGGATCTCCTCGGCGGCGGGCAGCCGCACCGCGACGCCCTCCAGCAGTTCCTCCACATCAGCCATGGCGGACACTCCCCTCCCGCTCGGCACCGAGCATCGTGTCGGCGAGCCGTTCGCCGAGAATCCTGCGGGCCCGGTGGAGCCGGGTCCGTACCGCACCGCTCGACATGCCCGTCTCCCGGGCCACTTCCTCCACCGGGAGGTCCAGCAGATGGTGCAGAACCACGGCCTGCCGCTGGTCACCGCTCAGCTTCCGCAGCGCCTCGACCAGCGCCACCCGGTCCTCCGAGAGCCCCGGCACATCGGTGGCCGCGCCGTGCCGGAAGTGCGCCCGCACCCGGTTGCGCGTCCTGCGCCAGGTACTGATCCCCAGTCGTACGGCCACCGTCCGCACCCAGGGCAGCGGGTCGCCCCCCGCGGTCACCTTGTCCCACCGCTGCCACGCCCGCACGAACGCCTCCTGCACCGCGTCCTCAGCCTCACCCAGGTCCCCCGTCACGGCATAGACCGTCGCGATCAGGCGCTTGGCGGTCGCCGCATAGAACGCGTCGAACGCGTCCGCATCCTCGGATCCTGCTGTCATTGGCCCCCGTCCGTCCCTTCGCGTACCACGAGAACTGCTTCTTCCCTATACACGCGTCGGCGGGGCCGGATGTTACGCACCACTTTCCGGGCCGGCCCGGTGGGAAACAGGGGGGTTAGCCCCACTGACCCCGGGCGTCCCCGCTTCGTACCGTGGAACCATGGACGCACCCGACACCGAGCTCAAGAAGGAGCTCAAGGCCACCCTGCAGGCGCGCAGCGAGCTGGGGGCCGAGTACGAGTCCGCGCTCGTCGAGTCGTTTCTGGAGAAGGTCGAGCAGCGGCTCGACGGCACGCTCGACCGCCGGGTCCGGCGGCATCTCGCGGAGCAGCAGATCGTCGTCGCCCGAGGGGCGCGCGCTCCGGAGCCTCAGCTGGGGCACTTCGGTGAGCGCTACGGGTTCGGGATCATCTCGCTGGTCCTGGCGATCCCGCTGTCCGCCATCGGTGTCGCGAACGCGGGCATCGAGGGGCTCGTCGTGGCCTGGCTCGGCATCGTCGGCGTCAACGCCTTCCAGGCGGCCCACGGCGGACGGCTGTTCAGGCGCCGGGAGAAGGAGCGGCGGCCGGCGTCCGACTGGGAGGACTGAGCGGGCGGACCGGCGGGCACTACGCCTGACGGGTCGGCAGGACCACCAGCTGGCGCAGGTTGATGTGGCGTGCCCGGCTGGTCGTGTAGGCGATCAGGTCGGCGATCTCGTCGCTCGACAGTCCGCCGAGCGCGTCGAACATGCCGTCGAGCTGGCCACTGAGTTCCGCGTTGTCGACGTGTCCGGCCAGTTCGGAGTCGGTGAGGCCGGGCTCGATGTTCGTGACGCGGACGTCCCGCGGCCCGAGTTCGGTGCGCAGCGAGGCCGACAGGTAGGTGAGCGCGGCCTTCGTGGCGCCGTACACCGCGTAGTTGGGGAACGTGATGTGCGCACCGATCGACGAGATGTTGACCAGGTCGGCGGTGCGGCCCTCGGCCGCGGCCGCCACCAGGTCGGCCGTGAAGGCCCGGATGATGCGCAGGACGCCCGTCACGTTGGTGTCGATCATCCGCTGCCACTCGTCGGCGCGGCCCGCGTCGACCGGGTTCGGCAGCATCACACCGGCCGCGTTGACCACCAGGTCCACCCGGCCGAACTCCGCGTGCACCCGCTCGGCGGCGGCGTCCACGGAGGCCTGGTCGGTGACGTCGGCGGCCACGGCGAGCGCCTGGCCGCCCTCGGCGGTGATCTTGGCGGCGAGCTCCTCCAGCCGCTCCGCGCGGCGGGCCAGCAGCGCCACCCGGACCCCCTGGGCGGCGAGCAGCCGCGCGGTCGCGTTCCCCATGCCGCTGGCGGCTCCGGTGATGACGGCGGTGCGGCCTGCGAGCGTTGCGTACGACATTCCGTACTCCTTGAGGTGATGCCGCCGGGGCGTCTCCCCGGCCTGGTCCCCACTCTGTGACGGCGCGCGCCGGCTACCCAGGGCTGCGTCTTTCCTGGGTCCGCCAGTACCAGGCTGGGAGACGGCCGGTCTTCTACGATCGGCGGCATGGACGGCGACCTCGGAGACTTCCTCCGCTCACGACGTGCCCGCATCCAGCCAGGGGACGTGGGGCTGAACTCCTACGGCAGAAGGCGCGTCCCCGGGCTGCGGCGCGAGGAGGTGGCCCAGCTCGCCGGGGTGAGCGTCGACTACTACATCCGGCTGGAGCAGGGACGCGGCCCCAGCGTCTCGGACGCCGTGCTCGACGCGATAGCCCGGGTGCTCCGGCTGGACGGGACGGAGCACACCTACCTGCGCACGGTGGCCCGCCCGGGGCCACGCACGGCGACGCCGGCCGCCAGGCAGCGGGTACGGCCGGGGCTGCGGCTGCTGCTGGACACCCTCGACCGGGCGCCCGCCTTCCTCCTGGGCCGCCGGATGGACGTCCTGGCGTGGAACGCGCTCGGTAACGCGGTCGTCGGCTTCTCCCGGATGCCCGCCGCCGCACGCAACATGCCGCGCCAGACGTTCCTCGAACCGGCGGCACGAGAGCTGTACCCGGACTGGCCGGCCGTCGCGGCGGAGACGGTCGCGTATCTGCGACTGGACGCGGGACTTCACCCCGACGACAGGCAGCTCGCCACCCTGGTCGGCGAGTTGTCGATGAAGAGCGAGGACTTCCGCCGGCTGTGGGCGGACCACCAGGTGAAGGCGAAGACGTACGGCGTGAAGCGGATCGACCACCCGGTCGTGGGCGCGCTGACGCTGCCTTACGAGACGCTCGGCGTGCCCGGCGACCCCGACCAGTCCCTGGTGGTCTACACCCCGGAGCCCGGTTCGGAGACGGCTGAACGCATCGCGCTGCTGGCGAGCTGGGCGGCCGCGCCGCAGGCGCACGACGGGGAGGAGAACGCCGGGGACGCGAGTGGTCTCCGCGCATAGATGTGTCGCGGGGACCGCCGCACCCCCGGTTTCCCAGGGGGCGGGACGACGGCGGTCCCCGCGAAGGACGCGTTCCGGGTCAGGGCCGGTCTCGCATCCGGGCGACGGTGGAGGTCCGGGAGCCGCTCCGTAGTCCGTGTCGCCGTATCGGTGCCGGCGGGTTTCCCTGCCGACACCCACTAATCTGCCCGAGCCGTGTTAAGCCGGTGCTGCGGCCACGTGTCGCGCTCGTACCGTTTTCACGAAGCCCGCGTTCCGGTCGGGCCCGGGCACCCCTACGGCTTGGCGGTGGTGGAGGCCGTCGCGTCCTTGGCGAGGAACGCCAGCAGGTCCTGCCGGCTGACCACGCCCTTCGGCTTGCCCTCCACCAGCACGATCGCCGCGTCCGCCGCGCCCGTACCGCCGAGCACCGCCATCAGCTCCTCGACCGCCTCGCCGGAGCCGACCTGCGGCAGCGGCGGCGACATGTGCTTCTCCAGCGGGTCGGTGAGCGAGGCCTGCTGGGCGAAGAGAGCGTTCAGCAGCTCCCGCTCGACGACCGAGCCGATGACCTCGGCCGCCATCACGTCCGGGTGACCGGCGCCGGGCTTCACGATCGGCATCTGCGAGACGCCGTACTCGCGCAGCACGTCGATCGCCTCGCCGACGGTCTCCTCCGGGTGCATGTGGACGAGCGTCGGGATCGGGCCCGCCTTGTAGTCGAGGACGTCGGCGACACGGGCGGACGGGCCGGTGTCCTCCAGGAAGCCGTAGTCGGCCATCCATTCGTCGTTGAAGATTTTGCTCAGGTAGCCGCGGCCGCTGTCCGGCAGCAGCACGACGACCACGTCGTCGGGCCCGAGCCGCTTCGCGACCTCCAGGGCGCCGACGACCGCCATGCCGCAGGAGCCACCGACCAGCAGGCCCTCCTCCTTGGCGAGGCGGCGGGTCATCTGGAAGGAGTCCTTGTCGGACACGGCGACGATCTCGTCGGTGACCGTCCGGTCGTACGCCGAAGGCCAGAAGTCCTCGCCGACGCCCTCGACCAGATACGGCCGCCCGGAGCCGCCGGAGTAGACCGAGCCCTCCGGGTCCGCTCCGATGACCTTGACGGCGCCGCCGCTGGCCTCCTTCAGATAGCGGCCGGTGCCGCTGATCGTGCCGCCGGTGCCGACCCCCGCCACGAAGTGGGTGATCTTCCCCTCCGTCTGCTCCCACAGCTCGGGACCGGTGGTCTCGTAGTGGGAGCGCGGGTTGTTCGGGTTGGAGTACTGGTCGGGCTTCCAGGCTCCGGGCGTCTCACGGACCAGCCGGTCGGAGACGTTGTAGTACGAGTCCGGGTGCTCGGGGTCGACCGCCGTCGGACAGACGACGACCTCGGCTCCGTAGGCGCGCAGCACATTGATCTTGTCCGTGGACACCTTGTCCGGGCAGACGAAGATGCACTTGTAGCCCTTCTGCTGCGCGACGATCGCCAGGCCGACGCCCGTGTTGCCGCTCGTCGGCTCGACGATCGTGCCGCCGGGCTTCAGCTCGCCGCTCTGTTCGGCGGCCTCGATCATGCGCAGGGCGATCCGGTCCTTGACCGATCCGCCGGGGTTGAAGTACTCGACCTTGGCCAGGACCGTCGCCTGGATTCCTGCCGTGACACTGCGCAGCCTCACCAGCGGGGTATTGCCTACGAGGCTGATCATCGAATCGTGGAATTGCACCGTGTACTCCGGGGTCTCCGAGATGGTGCCGCAAGAGTATGCGTACGGGCACGAGATTGGGCGAAGCGATTGAACAAAGGCCACTTGGGGGCAGTTAGCTCTGTGTACGACGGTGAGGCTGCAGGGCAACAAGGAGGTGGACCGGACTGTGTCGAGGGCAAGGGTGGCACGGCGGATCGCGGCGGGCGCGGCCTACGGCGGTGGCAGCGTCGGGCTGCTGGGCGCCGCGGCAGTGGGCGTCCTGCTGGCGGAGGTCCAGCTGGCGAAGCGGCAGGTGGGAGGCGGCACCGCACCGGTGCCGCCGAGCGCGGACGGGCGGTACGGGGTGGCGTTCGCCGGCCCTGCGGACCCGCTGCGGTTCGGGCTGCTCGGGGACTCCACGGCGGCCGGGCAGGGGGTGCGCCGGGCCGGGCACACCCCGGGGGCGCTGCTCGCCTCGGGGCTGGCGGCGGTGTCGGAGCGGCCGGTGGACCTGCGCAACGTCGCGCAGCCGGGCGCCCGGTCGGACGATCTGGAGCGGCAGGTCTCGCTGCTGCTCGCGGACCCGTCCCGGGTGCCGGACGTCTGCGTGATCATGATCGGCGCGAACGACGTGACGCACCGGATGCCCGCCACCCAGTCGGTGCGCTGTCTGACGACGGCGGTGCGCAGGCTGCGTACGGCGGGGGCCGAGGTCGTCGTGGGCACCTGCCCGGACCTGGGCACGATCGAGCCGGTCTACCAGCCGCTGCGGTGGCTGGCCCGGCGGGTGAGCCGGCAGCTGGCGGCGGCCCAGACGATCGGTTCGGTGGAGCAGGGCGGGCGCACGGTCTCGCTGGGCGACCTGCTGGGCCCGGAGTTCGAGGCGAACCCGCGGGAGCTGTTCGGCCCGGACAACTACCACCCGTCGGCGGAGGGCTACGCGACGGCGGCGATGGCGCTCCTTCCGACGCTCTGCGCGGTGCTCGGACTGTGGCCGGAGACCGACCGGCTGGACGGGGCCCGGCGCGAGGACATGCTGCCGGTGGCCAAGGCGGCCTCCCAGGCGGCCAGGGAGGCCGGTACGGAGGTCACCGGGGCCCGGGCGCCCTGGGCGCTCCTCAAGCACCGCAGGCGGCGGCGTCTGCCCGCGGCCACGGAGCCGCACCCGCATCCGGAGATGCACGGGGAAGCGGGCGGCTCCACCCGGGTGGAGCCGCGTCCGGGCACCGACACGGACAAGTCGTCCCGGCATGCCTGAGGGCCCCGCGGGGGCTCCGCGACAGCGAGGCGCGGAGGCTCCGCGACAGCGAGGCGCGGGCGCCGCGACGGCGGGGAGCGGCCCCCGCGCCGGAGGCGGGAACCCGGCCCCGCCTCCGGCGAACTGAGCGGTTGCTTAGAAAAGAGGCCCGCATCACACGCCCGGTCAGGTGACCTCAGCAGTACGTCCGGGTAACTTCCAGAGCAGTCCTGCCAGACAGCCTTCCAGCCCTCATGGAGCCGCGTGATGCCCGAAGCCGTGATCGTCTCTGCTGCCCGTTCGCCCATCGGCCGGGCCTTCAAGGGTTCGCTGAAGGACCTGCGCTCGGACGACCTGACCGCCACGATCATCCAGACCGCCCTCGCCAAGGTCCCCGAGCTGGACCCGAGGGACATCGACGACCTGATGCTCGGCTGCGGCCTCCCCGGCGGCGAGCAGGGCAACAACCTGGGCCGCATCATCGCCGTACAGATGGGGATGGACCACCTTCCCGGCTGTACGGTCACGCGCTACTGCTCGTCCTCCCTGCAGACGAGCCGCATGGCGCTGCACGCCATCAAGGCGGGCGAGGGCGACGTCTTCATCTCCGCCGGTGTCGAGATGGTGTCCCGCTTCGCGAAGGGCAACTCCGACAGCTGGCCGGACACCCACAACCCGCTCTTCGCCGACGCCGAGGCCCGCACCGAGGCCCGCGCCGCGGAGTCCGGTGCGAGCTGGCACGACCCGCGTGAGGACGGCCTGGTCCCGGACGCGTACATCGCGATGGGCCAGACGGCGGAGAACCTGGCCCGGATCAAGGGCGTCACCCGTCAGGACATGGACGAGTTCGGTGTCCGCTCGCAGAACCTCGCCGAGGAAGCCCTGAAGAACGGCTTCTGGGAGCGCGAGATCACCCCGGTGACGACCCCGGACGGCACGGTGGTCTCCAAGGACGACGGCCCGCGTGCGGGCGTCTCCCTGGAGGGCGTGCAGGGCCTGAAGCCGGTCTTCCGCCCCGACGGTCTGGTCACGGCCGCCAACTGCTGCCCGCTCAACGACGGTGCCGCGGCGCTCGTGATCATGTCCGACACCAAGGCGCGCGAGCTGGGCCTGACCCCGCTCGCGCGGATCGTCTCCACCGGCGTCTCGGGCCTCTCCCCCGAGATCATGGGCTACGGACCGGTCGAGGCGAGCAAGCAGGCGCTCAAGCGGGCCGGGCTGACGATCGACGACATCGACCTGGCCGAGATCAACGAGGCGTTCGCCGCCCAGGTGATCCCGTCCTACCGCGACCTGGGTCTGCCGCTGGACAAGGTCAACGTCAACGGCGGCGCCATCGCCGTCGGGCACCCCTTCGGCATGACCGGCGCGCGGATCACCGGCACGCTGATCAACAGCCTGCAGTTCCACGACAAGCAGTTCGGCCTGGAGACCATGTGCGTGGGCGGCGGCCAGGGCATGGCGATGGTCATCGAGCGCCTGAGCTGAGCTGAGCCGCAGGGCACGAGCGGCTGAACCGAGCCGAATCGCCGCGGGGGCGGGCCGGGCCAGGTCGGCGCCCCGGCCCGCCCCCGCAACCGCCACTTTTTCGTGACGCTCCGGATCCACCGGATCACCGGCCATCGGCGCCCGCCGGGCCCACACCGCCCTGCGGGCCCTTCGGCCGGACGAAGTGGCCGGTTCCGAGCCCCGACCGTGACCGAATCTCCCCCAGGATGTGACCTATCTCCTGGGGGAGAGTCATTCCCGCAGGTCACACCGGCATCAGGGTTAAACCCCAGGCCCAAAGACCTGTCCAATTCGTGACGTAATGCACTGACACATGGTGTCGGTACAGGACAAGCTGATGTAGGAAGTCGGGGGATCGATTGAAACCGGGAGTATGTCAGTGAGCGCCATGCCTCTTGCCCTGTTGCTGACCACCGCCGCTGCCACGGCCGTGGGCACCGCCGCTCTGCACGCCGCTCACGGGCTGCGTCAGCAGGTATCCGCCCTGCGCAGAGAGCTGGCCGACGGCCGCGCCCGCAGTGCTGCCGTACCCGCTCAGAGCCGTAACGAAGCCACCCCTGCCGCAGAAATACGCGCGGCGGTCGCCGAGGCGCTGGCCGAGGAGCGCGAGCGCGAGCTCGCCGAGGCCCGTGCCTTCTGGGCCACGCAGGAGGCGCGCGACGCCGCCGACGCCCCGTCGCTGCTGGGCGGTCTGGCCGGGCTGGGCGAGGACGCCCCGTTCTTCGTCCCGCGCCAGAGCGACTTCGCCGGTCTGGAGTCGATGGACCTCGACGCCACCGAGGCGTTCGAGGAACTGACGGAACTGGCCGAGCTGACGGAACTGGCCGACATGGCCGAGCTCCCGGAGACGGCCGAGTTCGCCGAGGACTCCCCCGAGCTGGCCGCTGCGCGGCGCCGCCACCCCTCGCACCCGGACTTCGTGCCGGTGCAGACTCCCGTCGTCACCGATCACGAGCGCACGGTGAACCGCCTGGAGGAGCTGGCCGACAGCCGGACGGAGCTCTCCGACGTGCGCCCCGGCCCGCTCGGCACGCTCGACGTGTACGTCTTCGCGGACGGCACCACGCTCTGTATGACCCCCGGCCACCGCGAGACGGCCGAGCAGCTGGCCGCGTCGCTGCGGGCCGGCGAGCACCCTGTGCTCCTGGGCGGTTCCGGTGTCTCCGGCGCGTACGCGCTGACGTTCTCGTGCGGCAAGGACAACGTCTACATACTGGCCGACCGCGTCATCGCGAGCTTCTAGCCCGCGGACCGGTCTCCGGCCCCACCCCAGGTACAGCGGCCCTCGCCGGCCGCTGCCGCAGGACAGCGCGCGCGGTCACCGGGCGCGCACCACCCGAGCGAGTTCTCGCGCCCTTCCATGCGAACGCCGGCCCGCACCCCTCCTGGCGTACGCCCGCACGCACCACTTACGCGAAACGCCCGCACGCACCGCCTACGCGAACGCCCGCACGGCCGCTTCCTCGACGAACTGCACGGCCTCGTCCAGCTCCACGGACGGGGCCATTTCCAGTGCCACGGCCAGATCCCGCCCGGCGACGGCGAGCTGGTCGCCGATGGCGAAGATCCCGGCGTCCGGCATGATCCGCAACTCCCGCCCCGGCGCCTCGACGCGCTGGGCCCGCACCGCCAGTTCCCTGGCCACGGCCAGCCCCTCGGCCGCCGCTCCCCGCTGCAGCCTGCTCTGCGGGGCGGCGCGCAGCCGGTCGGCGAATCGGTCCACGGCGGTGATCAGGGGCGTCGTATCAAGCACCCCGCGACCCTACGCGCCCCTCCCGGACGGTTGCCAACGGGCCGAGGCGAACGAGAAACGGGCCGCAGGCTCCGTCGTTCCGGAGCCTGCGGGCCGTTCCCGCGATCAGGTGTCGGCGTGGTGACTAGTCGTCGCCGCTGAGGATGGAGAGCAGGCGCAGCATCTCCAGGTAGATCCACACCAGGGTCATGGTGAGGCCGAAGGCCGCCAGCCAGGACTCCTCGCGCGGAGCGCCGTACGCGATGCCGTCCTCGACCTGCTTGAAGTCAAGGGCCAGGAAGCACGCGCCGAGGATGATGCCGATGACACCGAAGAGGATGCCGAGGCCGCCGCTGCGGAAGCCCAGACCGTCCCCGCCACCGAACGCGGCGAACAGCAGGTTGACCATCATCAGGAGCATGAAGCCCATGGCGGCGGCCATCACGAAGCCGTAGAACCGGCGGGTGACGCGGATCCAGCGCATCTTGTACGCGAGCAGCACACCGGCGAAGACACACATGGTGCCCATCACCGCCTGCATCACGACGCCCGGTCCGATGTAGGTGCTGACCGCGCTGGAGATGACCCCGAGGAACACGCCCTCGAAGGCCGCGTACGAGATGATCAGCGCGGGGACGGGCTTGCGCTTGAAGGACTGGACGAGCGACAGCACGAAGGCGATGATCGCGGCGCCGATCGCGATGCCGTACGACTTGCCCAGGTTGGCCTCGTCGACCGGCAGCAGGGCCCAGGCGGCCGCGGCGCCGAGCACGACCGTGCCCAGCGTCAGCGCCGTGCGGGTGACGACGTCGTCGATCGTCATCGCACCGGAGCGCGCCGGCGCCTGCGGGGCGCCGTACTGGGTGTCCTGCTGGGCGTAGGGGTTGGTGGCGTACGGGTTCGGGGCGGTGCCCTGTGCGTACGGGTTGGCACCCGCTACGGGGGCCCCGGCCTGCGGTGACGCGTTGAAGCCCGCGTGACCGTTGTCGCGGCTGAAGCCCCGTCGCGAGAAGACCGGGTTGCTGCTCCTCATCTCACTCCTCCATGGCCACCCAGCGTGGCCTTCCCACAAGAGTAATGGCTAGGCAAAACAATCTCCCTAGTGCCAGGGGAGGATCTTTCCGCGATCGAAACACGGCCCGTCGGAAGACGCCGGAGGCCAGGCGGAGCATTACGTTCCGGAGGAATCCCCGGACCGGCCGGGCACCGGCAGGCAAGGGGCGTCCGTTGCTACTCCAGGCGATCGGGGCCGTGCTTCCCGCGGCACTCGCCGTCGCGCTCAGCCCGTTTCCCGTCATCGCCGTCGTGCTGATCCCGGCCGGTAGGCACGGCCGCCGGGACGGTCCGCTGTTCGCCGCCGGGTGGGTCGCCGGGCTGGCGGCCGTGGCCATGCTGGTCGTGTGGGTGTTCGGCGGCGCCGACGATCCCGACAGCCCCTCTTCCGCGATCGCCGACTGGGGGCGCGTGACCGCCGGGGCCGGACTCGTCGTCCTGGGGGTACGCAAGTGGCGAGCCCGGCCACGCGCCGGCGAGGAGGCTGCGCCCCCGCGCTGGATGGCGTCGCTGGACGACACGTCAGCCGCCCGGTCATCGGGCCTCGGCGCGCTGCTGTCCGGCGCCGACCCGAAGAAATTCGCCCTGACCGCCGCGGCCGCCGCGGCCGCGGTCTAAGCCGACGCCCACAACGCCGACCGCGCGGTGGCCGTGATCGTCTTCGTGCTCCTCGGCGATCAGGTCGCGCGGTCAGATCGCGTGCCGCGCCGCGAGGCGATCGCCGGTCTCGGTGCGCCGGTAGACGACGCGCCGGCCGACTCTCGTACCCACGATCAGGTCGGCGTCGCGCAGGACAGCCAGGTGGCCCCCGATGGTGCCGAGCGACTGGCCGAGGTGGATGGCGAGTTCGGTGCTGGTGGCGGGGCGTTCCAGCTCGTGGAGCAGGGCGGCGCGACCGGCGCCGATCAGCCGTTCCAGGGCGCGGGCGGGTCCCCGCTGCCCCGTGGGGTCAGCGGCGGACCCGCGAGCCGGGTAGACCAGGGCGTACCGGGCGGGTGGCTCCTCGGACAGCCAGGTGCCGGTCGTCACGCAGATCGGCACGAACAGCATTCCGTCCTCGCCGACGACACGGTCCGGGCCGGGCTGGTGGCTGAAGCGGATCGCGTCCGCGCCGACCCAGGCGCTGCGGCGGTTCATCTGCTGCAGGGCGCGGGGCCAGCCGTAGGCGGCCAGCAGCCCTGCCCGGTAGCTGATGTCTCGTTCCAGCAGCGCCCGGCGGCGCGTCCAGTCCGGAAGGACGTGCTCCTCCCACGTGTACCGGAACAGGTCGGCCGTCCGGGCCCCCCAGCCGTGCCCGGTCAGCCACCGCAGGTCGTGCCGCTCCCAGCTGTGTGCCACCGCGGCCTCCAGATCGACGCGCACGGTCTCGTCCCGTGCGGCCGCGACCGGCTTCAGCTCATCGGCGAGGGCGGTGCGCATCCCGCCGGACGGCGGGAGGGTCACGTAGCCGGGCAGGTACTTGGTCGAACAGATCAGCTCGACCAGCCCCTTGGCGAAGGGGTCGGCGTCGAGAACGGCATGGAAGGCGTCGTGGTGGCGGGTGTACCAGGGAGTGAGCCACGGATCGGAGCACGGCTTGGTCAGTACGCTCATCGACCCCAGGGTCTCGGCCAGCGGCGACAGCGCGAACCTGGACCGGGACAGGGCCATCGAGCTGAGCCGCAACAGCACCATCTTTCGCCTCCTGCCGAAACGTTAGCGCGCACCAGGAGGGTCTCCGCAGAATCCGGCCGATGTACTCCCTTCCTCCCCTCCTCAAGCAACCGCGGTTCCGTGCGTTCTACGCCGGACGTCTGGTGTCGCTGCTCGGCAGTTCGATGGCTCCGGTGGCGCTGGCATTCGCTGTCCTGGACGCCTCCGGAAGCGCTCAGGACCTCGGGGTCGTCCTGGCCGTCCACATGCTGCCGCTGCTGGCACTGCTCCTGGTGGGCGGGGCCGTCGCCGACCGCTCCTCACGCCGGAACGTGCTGGTGGCCGCCCACCTGGGCTCGGCGCTCACCCAGGGCGCCGTCGCGGCGCTCCTGCTGACCGGCCACTACTCACTGATGCCGGTGGCCGTACTGGAGTTCCTCAACGGCGCACTCGCCGCGTTCACCACCCCGGCCCTGCGCGGAGTCGTACCGCAACTCGTCGACAAGGCCCGGCTCCAGCAGGCGAACGCGCTGCTGGGAACGGCACGCAACGCCACGAAGATCCTCGGGCCGAGCCTGGCGGGCGTGCTCGTGTCGGCGGTCGGCAGCGGCCCCGCCATCGCCGTCGACGCGTTCAGCTACCTGCTCGCGGCAGGCTTCCTCGCGCGGCTCACGTTCACTCAGGACACGAACGCGGCGTCGCACCGGCCGACCACCCTCCTGACCGACATCCGTTACGGGTGGACGGAGTTCCGTGCGATCCGCTGGGTCTGGGTCGGCACACTGTCCTTCTGCCTGATGAATCTGGCCCAGACCGGCACCTGGCAGATCCTGGGCCCCCAGCTCACCCGTCAGATCAGCGGCGAGGCGACGTGGGGATTCGTGCTCAGCGCCCGCGGCATCGGCCTGCTGATGTCGAGCCTGCTGATGTACCGGCTGGTGGTCCGGCACCTGTTGCGGCTCGGGCAACTGACGAACGCGCTCGCCGCACTCCCCCTGCTCGCGCTCGGCGCGCATCTGCACGCCCCGTGGCTGCTCGCCGCCGCGTTCGTCGCCGGCCTCGGCTCCGCTGTGACCGCCGTCGCCTGGGACACCTCGCTGCAGGAGCACGTCCCGCCCCACGCGCTCTCCCGCGTCGCTTCGTACGACGACCTGCTGTCGTACGTCGCGATCCCGGTCGGCCAACTGTCCGTCGGCCCGCTGGCCCGGACGTACGGGGCCTTCCACGTCGCCGCAGTGGCCGGCATCCTCTCCGCCGCCGCGGCCGTCCTCCCCCTGGCCTCCCGCTCCGTACGCCGGCTGCCCCACGCCGGGCCCCCGCGACCCGAGCCCGCTCAGCCTGCCCCCGACCCGTCCCCCGCGGCGTGAGCCGGCCCGGTCCGGCCGCCCCTACGCGCTCCCGGACCCGCCCGAAGCCTCCCGAGCCGCGCGCTCCACCCGGCCCCGATGGCTCCCCCACCATGCCGAGTCGCCGGGCGCCATGTTCTCGCCCCCGATCCGCTGGCCCGTGGTCCCGTCGATCAGTTCCCGGACGATGTCGGCGTGACCGGCATGCCGCTGGGTCTCGGCGACCATGTGGACGAGAGCCCGGTGGAGCGTCAGCTCGTTCCCCTCTCCCCCGGGGAGCAGACCGGTCGCGTCGAGGTCCAGCGCTCCGATCGTCGCGTCGGAGTGGGCCCACACGCGCTTGTACTGCGCGACGATCTCGTCACGCGACTCGTCGGCCGTCGCCCACAGATCCGCGTTCGGCTCGGCGTCACCGGCGATCCAGAGCTCCGGCGCGTCGACCGGCCGCCCGAAGACATCGCCGAAGTAGAAGCCCTCGGCTCCGGTGACGTGTTTGACCAGGCCCAGCAGATTGGTGCCGGTGGCGGTCATGGGCCGCCGGATGTCGTACTCCGACAGCTCCTCCAGCTTCCACAGGAACGCGTCGCGGGCGTCCTGCAGGTACACGTGCAGGTCCTTCTTGTAGTCGGCCTCCTGGCCTGTCCCAGTCATGAAGCAACTCTGCCGGGCACCCGATCCGCATCCAAGGACTTTTCTCCCGGGAGGCCGGCAAAGGTGGTGTACCGCACCGCAGTTGGGACACGAGCGCAGCCGGAGCGCGAGATCCGGCGGTCGGTCCTATTGGTTTGCCGCCGGCCGGACGGGTCGGATAAGAAGCTTGCATGCTTAGCGGTAGCAAGGTCGGGCTCAGGGCCCGACACGAGGACGACATCCCGATCCTGCGGGCCGAGCTCTACGACGACGTGGTCAACGCCTCGCGGGCCGAAGGTGGACCGTGGCGGCCGATCACCCCTGGCACGGACGATCCGCGGCTCGTGGTGAACGACAAGGAGCAGGGGCATGTCCCGTTCTCCGTGGTGGAGCTGAAAGGCAACACCCTGATCGGTACCGCGACGCTGTGGGGCATCGACAACCACAACCGGTCCGCGCACATCGGGCTGGGGCTGCTGCCGTCCTGCCGCGGCAAGGGCTACGGCACCGACGTGGTCGCGGTGCTGTGCCACTACGGCTTCGTCGTACGCGGCCTGCAACGGCTGCAGATCGAGACGCTGTCGGACAACGCCGCGATGCTGCGCTCCGCCGAGCACAACGGCTTCGTCCGCGAGGGCGTACTGCGCGCCTCGGCCTGGGTGATGGGCGAGTTCCTGGACCAGGTGCTGCTCGGGCTCCTCGCCGCCGACTGGAAGCCGGACCTGAAGGCGTAGGCGACCGGCCCGGACCGTACGGCCGGGGCCTTCTCCGACGGATCATCCGCAAGGCCCGTACGGCCGGGAGCGTCACGTCCGACGGAGTACGCGCACAGCCTCGTGCCGCACAGGTCCAGCGCGTGCTGCGTGGCCGAGTTGGGCTTCCGCCGCCGCCCGTCGCGCGTTGGATCGCCCAGCCAGCCTGTCCTCCATGTGCAGAGGGGATCCAAGGACCAGGGATCTGTTCCGACGAGCTCAAGCTCATCCTGCCGGGCCCCTCCCAGCGGCGTAACGTTGAAGGGTGGCAGGTTCCCCGCATCGCGAGGGAAGGAGTCCGCCATGACCATCGATGTGCTGCACCCTGTCGTGGAAGCCGGTAAGGGCGAACGGGTCCGGCTGGGCGGAATCGGTGTCAACTACAAGGTTCCGGCGGAGGCCACCGGTGGCGGGTTCGCGATAGTCGAGCACCCGGTGGAGCCGGGTGTTCTGGTGCCTCCTCACGTACACACCCGCGAGGACGAGTTCTCGTTCGTCATCGAGGGCGAGGTGGGCGTGCGCATCGGGGACCACGTGTTCACCGCCAGGACCGGCGACTACGTGGTGAAACCCCGCGATGTACCGCACACGTTCTGGAACTCCGGCCCGGCGCATGCCCGTCTCCTGGAGATCCTCTCCCCACCGCAGTTCGGCCAGTACTTCCGGGAGATGGCCGCAATCCTGGCTGAGGGCGGCGAACCCGACTTCGAGCGCATCGCCTCGCTCGCCGGCCGCTACGGCGTGACCTTCCTGATGGACTGGGTGCCGGAGCTGTCGTCGACCTATGGCGTCACCGTGCTGGGCCGCTGAGTACGGCCCGGGGCTCCAGGACGGCATCGGCCGCCCCGCCCCGCCCCGTCCCGTTCGGCATGGAATCCGGAGGCCCGACGCAGGCGCGCCGTCGGGCCGGATCTGTGACCCTGGGCGGGATGTCCCGTCACGAGGCGTACTGCGCCACCCCGTTGCCGAACGACCAGTCGATCGACTCGTTCTCCGTCAGCGTGACGAACATGTTCCGCGGCTCGGTTCCCGCATACGTGCAGCCGAGTTCGGCGATCCGCCGGTACAGCGCCTTCTTCTGTTCGGGTGACCGTCCGGACCGCATCGTGATCGCAACGAACACGATGTCGTCGTCCCGGTGCACTCCGAGGTAGTCGTCGTAGCGGAGTGTGCTGCTGGTTCCGTCGTGACTGACCAGGACCTGGAACCGGTCATCGGGCGGAAAGCCGATCACCTCGCCCAAGGCGTCGTGCACCGCCCGGCCGAGCGCGTCGAGCCGTTCGGCGTCGGCCCTCAACGCGTCTATGCGAACAAATGGCATACCGACTACTCCCTCGTGGTCGAGGCCAAGGATCGTCGTACATACTAGTAGGTACAGTCACATGCGCGCAGAGACCTGTCCAACGGCCCTGCGCGAACCGCCCAGCAGGCCTGTCAGGATCGCCCCACGGAGGAGCATCGGCGCTCGTGTGCGGTGTACACGGTGTCAGGCCCTCGGAGGCCGGGTCCCGGACTGTTCGCCACCATCGCTTGACCTGGAGCGCGCTCCAGATCCGAGGATGGACGGCATGGATACCACCGATCCCCAGATCATCCTCGGCACCATGGACTTCGGCACCCGCGTCGCCCCGGACCGGGCCTTCGCGATCCTCGATTCCTTCGTCGCCGACGGCGGAGTCTGGCTCGACACCGCGAACTGCTACTCCTTCTGGACCGACCCCGCCGGTGTCGGCGGCGCCAGCGAGCGTGTCATCGGCGCGTGGCTCCAGGCCCGCCCGGGCGCGCGCGACACCGTACGGATCGCGACGAAGGTCCGTCACAACCCGCTCGTCCCGCACTCGCCGGAAAGCGCCGAGGGGCTCTCGGCGCGCGCCGTTCACGCCGGTGTGGAGGAGAGCCTGGGACGGCTCGGAGTCGACCACGTCGATCTGCTCTGGGCCCATGCGGAGGACCGTGACGTTCCGTTGGAGGAGACGGTAGGCGCCTTCGGCGAACTGGTCGCGAAGGGAGTGGCCCTGCGAATCGGGGCTGCGAACCATGCCGCCTGGCGCGTCGAGCGCGCCCGGTCACTGGCGCGGGAGCGGGGCGTGGAGCCGTGGACGTGCCTGCAGTTGCGCCACTCGCTCGTCCAGCCGCGCCCGCTCACCCCCGTCGCGGAGGGCGGTCACCGCATGCTCACCGCCGAGGATCTCGACCTCGCACGGTCGGAGGGGCTCGCGGTGTGGTCGTACAGCTCCCTGATGTGGGGTTCCTACGTGCGCGAGGACAAGCCGCTTCCGCCGACCTACGATCACCCCGGAACCACTCGGGTACTCGCCGTCCTGGACGACGTCGCCGACGAGCTCGCGGTCACGAGGAACCAGGTCGTCCTCGCATGGCTGATGCTGCAGGGGATCGACCCCATCGTCGGTGCAAGCCGGGTGGAGCAGATCGAGGAGGCACTCGCCGCACGCCGTGTGCGGCTGGGCGCCGAGCACCTGACACGCCTCGCCGGAGCACGGTAGCGGCGGTCCCGGGAGGAGCCCCATGACGACCATCACCCCGGCCGCGGCCGCCGACCGCACCGGCGTCTCCATCGACACACTGCGGTACTACGAGCGTGAAGGGCTGATCGGCCCGATCCGGCGCTCAGGAGGCGGCCGCAGGGAGTACACCGAGGACGACGTCTTCTGGATCGGTCTCGTCACGTGCTTCCGCGATGCCGGTCTCGGCATCGCGGACCTGCGGGGGTTCGTCGCCATCCTGCGCGCCGAACACCCTCCGCAGGAGCGCGTCGCCTTCCTGCGCGAGCGCCGTACCGCCCTGGAGCAGCGGGTGACAGCGCTGCACCGGGCCATGAAGGTCCTCGACGACAAGATCGCCCACTACAGCTGAGCCCGGGTGCACTCCCCGCGGTGCTGTCGGCGGCGATACGGAGCGGCGGCGCATCGCCCGCGCCCGGCGGCCGTTACTCCGCTGTCGCCGCCGACGCCTCGGCCAGGTGCTCGAACGTCTGGTTGAGCACCTTCCGGCGCTCGTCCTTGTACGCGGCGTCCGGCTCCAGGCCGTCGATCGTCGCCTCCCACACCGTCAGGAACGTCTCCTGCCACGACCGGATCACCTCGGGCGGCGGAAGGGTCACCCCCACCCAGCCCTGCCGGTCCAGGACGAGCAGCAGCTCCAGGTTGCAGGGGACGGTCACGCCCCAGTACTCGTCCGGTTCGAGCTCCACCGGATCGCCGGCCATCGCCTCGGTCACCTCGGCCACCAACCGGCCGGCCAGGTCCCCGAGATGATCCGCCGCCGTGTCGCTTTCGAAGTTGCCCGCGCCCCACGTTCCCACTGTTCCGCCTCCGCGCTGTGCGTCGTCGCCCGTCGTCGCTTCCGTACGTCATCACAGCAGAGGGCACTGACAGTCGGGGGACAGCCGGTCAGTTGAACAGGTTCTCCGGGAAGTCCGTGAGGAACATCAGCAGGACCAGCCCCATCAGCAGCAGTGAGACGGCCCCCTCGGCCAGCGCGGCGCGTGGGCCGCCCGCCAGGGTGGCCGTCCTGCCCGGGTCGGCGGGGTCGTAGCGCACCGTGACCCGCGCCCCCTCGTGGAAGCGCTTGTTGCCGCCGTTCTGGAACTCCACCCACTCACCGCTCTGCGCGGTGAACGCGAAGACGTGCCAGGCCCGCCGGTCGCCCGTCGAGCCCGTCGCCGAGTCCCGCTCGTACACCCGGATGCAGCGCGCCGGCGCGGTCACGCCGGAGCGGACGCCGCGCAGTTGCCGGACCGTCCGGCCCAGAGATCTGAGCGCCGCCAGCGCGACCACACCCGTGATGACGAGCGACGTGTCCATGGAGAACCTTCTAATCGTTGCGCAGCCTGTCGACGAGGAAGCCCACCGCACAGCCAACCACCAGGACGACCAGCTGCACCAGGAACGTGAGGACGGTGAGGTCGCCCCCCTGCGAGAAGAAGATCACCAGCTGCAGGGCGACGGCCGGGGTGAACGCCGCGACGCAGTGCCGTACCCGCGACTCCCGGGACGCCCCCTGGTGCACGGCCGCCGCGGCCCAGGTGCCCAGGGCGACGCAGGCCGCGGACGGCAGGTGGAGCAGCAGGACGGTGCGGACCGGTGAGTCCATGGTGGAGACGTCGTCGCCCGTGATGATGTCCCAGACGAGGATGGCGAGGGCCAGTTGCGTCGCCAGCATCACCACGATGCCCGCGGCCCAGGGCAGCATGAAGTTCAGCAGCCGCGGCCGGTCGTGGACGGGCGCGTGGGCGGGGGCGTACCCGCGGTGTACGTCGTATCGGGACATTCGGCTGCCTCTTCGTCGTCGCCCGGCGGTCGGGCGCTACTTCACCTGGATGCTGTCAACGATCTTCGTCCGGTCGGCGTCGCTGAGCTTGCCCTCCTGGGCGTCGATGCGGACGGAGTAGATCTTTCCCTCGGAGTCGACGCCCGTGATGACCACGCCGTCGA
This sequence comes from Streptomyces sp. LN549, assembly GCF_043203805.1. Taxonomy (NCBI): domain Bacteria; kingdom Bacillati; phylum Actinomycetota; class Actinomycetes; order Kitasatosporales; family Streptomycetaceae; genus Streptomyces; species Streptomyces sp. LN549. Next base: position 3,502,370 of record NZ_JAZHRI010000002.1, read on the forward strand.
CCGTCGCGCCCTTCGGAGGCGACTGCGGCACACCCGTACCGGTGTAGGTGAAGTCGATGCGCTTGGCATCCTTCGCACCCTTGATGTCCGCGTCCTTCGTGCCCTTCACCTCGGTGCTCGCCATGAGGAGGGCCCTGCCGACCGAGGCCGCGTCGTCACCGGTCGAGGCCTCGGCGAAGCCGCTCTGGATCGACACCTTCACCGTGGGCCGGTCGCCCTCGCTCTGCAGGGCCGCGGCGTCGTTGAGCTTGCCGCGCTCCGCCTTGCTCTGCTCGGTGAGGCCGGCCGGGTAGGTGAGCGACACCGTCGGTCCTGCGAGCTTCTTCCAGCCGCTCGGCGTGGCGGGCGCGGCCTTGTCCGAGCCCTCCTCGCCACCGCACGCGGTGAGCATCAGACCGGCGGTGAGTACAGCGGTGGCGACGGCGACAGCCCGCACCGTCCGCCGGACGGAAAGCTTGGTCATGATCACGTCTCCTTGTACCTGTGGATCATTTGGCACAGTAGCTGTACGGGAAGAACGAGCGCTGGCCACCGGAGGGAGCCCCCAGGAATTCCGCCTTCGTCAGGCTCTTCTGCGACTCGGAGCTGGTGTAGGCGCCGTTGATGCCGGCGACTTCCAGGTTGACGTCGAGGCCGATCTCCTCGGACGAGGAGGAGCCGTCGTACTCCTGCTTGCTGACCTGGCCGTGGTTGAACGCGTAGTGGCCGAACGGGTCGCCCGGACCGGGGTCCTCGGTCGGCACCGGCGTACCGGTGAAGAGGTAGTTGAAGGCGCTGTTCATGCCCTGGCCGGAGAACATCTGGGCCTTGATGGCGTCGGACTCGGCCTTGGACATGTTCTTGTCGTCCAGGGGGACGGTGGTGGTGATGACCTGGGTGGTGGTCCCGCCGCCCTTCGCGTTCCCGTTGACGTCGCCCTTGAGACCGGCGCTGGCGTCCGCCTTGCCCTCCAGGGTCCGCGTCATCGTGATGCTCTTCACCTTGCCGGTCTTGCTGTCGACCGTGACGGTGATGGCACCCGCCGCCGAACCGGAGGCCTCCGCACCCGCCTTGGCCGGGCCGGCCTCGCCCTTCGCGTACGCACCGCCGGTGGCCTTGGCCTGGTAGGTGTACGCGTCGGTGTTGTTGATGTGGTTCTGCGTCAGCGTGACTTCCTGGGCCTCGGAGATCTTGAGGCCGGCCTCGACGGTGGCGCCGGGCTTGGGAGCCGGGGTGGTCGTGCCGTCGGCGTTCGTCGTGTCGGGGGCGTTCATGCCCGCGCCGAACTGGAACCCGGCCTGGGCGGCGACTTCGAGGCTGATCTTCTGCGTGGTGATGTGCTTGTTGCCGAGCTTGTCCTCGATGTTCTGCTTGAGGCGGCTCTCCTCGGCCTTCGGCCCCTTGCCGAACCAGCTGGCTATCTCGGTGGAACCGCCCACGATCGGGCTGAGGTTGGAGAGCTTGTTCAGCCGGCTGAGCTTCTTGTACTCCTGGAGGTCCTTGCGGAACTGGTCCGCCTCCTCCTGGCTGTCGAAGACCCAGGTGTCGCCCGTGGTGACGGTGAGACCGGCGGCGATCTCCACCTTGTCCTTGCCCACGTCGCCGATCTTGATACGGCCCTTGGGCTTCTCCGTGCCCTTGATCGAGCCGGCGTCGGTGAAGGTGAGCGAGACCTGCTCGTCGTTGTCGTCGATCTTGCCGTCTTTGTTGACGTCCGTCTTCGCCTTGGTCGTCGTCTCCTCGAAACCGAACTCGCCGCCGAACTCGACGCCGAGCGTCTCGAACGAGACCCCGAACTTGCCGCCCTGGGTTCCGGACTTGGTCACCGTGGCGCAGGTGAGGGGCTCGAACTCGGCGTTGGGATCGCCGCCCGCCTCGCTCCCGCCACCGCCGGTGCATCCACCGCCGCCCGTGACGGAGGAGATGGCGCACGAGAACCGCTCGCTGATCTGCCCGGCGAGGCCGGTCACCAGCAGGGCGCCCACGATGGCCACGGCGACCATGACCATGCCGACGTACTCCAGGGCGGTTCCACCCCGGTCGTCCCATGCACTACGCGAGGACATGGCCCCCCGACACCTCGTCCGTGGCATGTTGTTGTCCTCCCCGATGGCCTTAGGGGTCGGAGGTTACGAGAGGTGTGTGTGTTCGGGCACGGGCCCGTGGGCCCAAATACGGGGCCCCATTCCGGACGTACGAGCGAGTGACCGTGGGCCCAGTGGGTCCGGACGGACCTTGCGGAGATTCCGCGGAGCCGGTCCGCGGCCTGCGGCCGCTCACTACACTCCCCCGATGACCAACACCCCGATGGACAACATGCGATGCACCCAGTGTGGTGCGGTCGGGCTGGAACCCGGCTTCGTCGAGGACTCCGGGCAGGGCTCCCGCGGATACGCGCGCTGGATCGCCGGCCCCCTCCAGCGCGGCCTGTTCGGCGGCGCGCGGAGAATGGGGCTGCCGCACTGGCAGATCGACGCCTACCGCTGCCCCGCCTGTTCACACCTGGAACTGTTCGCCACCCAGCGCGTCAACTGACGGCGCTCCGGTGGAGGTCGGCCCTACGGCGCCTGGCGCGGGGCACGGCGTACCGCGAGGACCGCCAGGTCATCCTGCTGTACCCCGGCGGTGAAGTCCCGCACGTCGTCGACGAGTGAACTGATCAGCCGGCCGGCGGTGATGTCGACGCGGCCGCCGAGACGCGTCTCCAGCGGATAGAAGGCGCCGTCCCGCGAACGGGCCTCGGTCAGGCCGTCGGTGCACAGCAGCAGCGTGGCCCCGGCGGGGAAGGCGAACCATGCCACCGTGCGCGGTTCGTCGACCAGATTCGCCAGGCCCAGCGGTACGTGTTCCTCCCCCGCGCCGACGGCGGTGACGACGCCCTCGTGCAGCAGGTAGGGCGGGATGTGGCCGCACCCCACGACCTGGGTGTCGGTGCCCGTGTCCACGCCCAGGACGAGCGCGGTGACGAACCGTTCGGGCTCGCCGCGCTGTCCGGCGTAGTCGTTGTGCCGGACGACCGCCGCCTCCAGTGCGTCGACGAGCGCGGTCACCGTGGGCTCGCGGTGGGCGGCTTCCCGGAACGCCCCCACCACGTCGATGGCCATCCCGATGGCGGCCAGCCCCTTCCCCTGGACATCGCCGATCAGGACCCGGGTGCCCCAGGGAGTGGCGACCACGTCGTAGATGTCGCCCCCGACGAGCTTGTCCTCCTGCAAGGGCTCGTACACGCCGTCCACCAGGACATCGTCGGTGAGCAGCGGCAACGGCCGCAGGATCTGCCGCTGCATCGCCGCTGCGGTCGACCGCAGCCGCACCAGGGCGCCCTCACGCGCGATGCGCATCCGGGCACCGTAGACGGCCAGGGCGCCGAAGCCGACGGCGAACAGCGTCAGGATCACCCGGTCGAGGACCCGCTCCCCGGGCTGGAAGACCACCGGCGCGATGACGACGAGGCTCACCCAGGCGGAGACCAGCGCCGTCTGGCGCGGGCTGCACAGGGCGGCGGCGAACGCCGGCAGGAACACCAGCAGCCCGAGAAGGAGAACCGCGGTCCCGGTCAGCAGACCGAGGACGACCACCACGGCCGTCGTCGCCAAGGTCGCCAGGACGACGTCGCGGGTGGCGGGCGTGCGGATGGCGGTGATGTCGTCGCGGTCGGTCGAGTTCCGTGCCGAGGACATCGCTGCGCGCAGCGGACGGAACATGCGGGCATCCTCCAGCGGCGATGTGGTCGCGCATGCGCGTGCCGCTCGTGGCAGCGGACCGGGAGGCCCCGATCATCCACTCCCGTCGAGGGGCCGTAGGGAGGCTGGCCGCCGCCCCGCTGAAGTGCGCCCGTACGAGTGGCGCCCCGATCGCTCCTGCGGCCGCACGCGGAAGGCCGGGCGGTCCCCTGTCGTGGGAGACCGCCCGGCCTGGGGCGTGGTGCGGTTACCGCACGTCGTAGGCGCGGGTGATGGTCTGCGTGACCGCGTTGTGGTGGGAGTCGGTGAGGCCGACCTTCAGCATGACCTGCTCACCGGTGGCGCCGGTGTGATCGACGACGGCCGTCCACTTGCCGTCCTTGTGCCGGGTCGGCGCCTGGGTCCAGGTGGCACCGCCGTCGTAGGAGTAGGACAGCGAGGCCTCGGTGATCGCGCCCGGGGTGTATCCGGCGTGGCCCTCGGCCGACAGGCCGACCTTGATGCCGCCGCGCGCGGGCAGCGTGTTCATACCGTCCGCCGGCAGGTCGTACGCCGGGAAGACGATCGGCAGGCCGCGGGAGTAGACGTCCGGCTCCAGGCGGGAGCGGAAACTCCAGGTGGTGGTGACCGAGGTGGAGCGCAGCCAGGGCTTGTCCGAGGTGGGGATCTTGTCCAGGTTCTGGGTGAGCTCGTAGGCGGAGTCCTCGGCCGGGACCTCGAACGCGTCGTACGGATAGGTGCTGGTGGCGATCTGCTCACCGTTGCGCTTCAGCGCGAGGTTGCCGAGGTCGCCGAACGACCCGCCGTAGGACCAGTGGTCACCGGAGCCGTCGACCCACAGGGCGGTCTGGATGCCGATCAGGTCGCCCTGCCGCTCGGCTGCCAGCGCCAGGTCGCCGGCGCGGTCCCGGGCGGCGCCCGGCCGCATGGGGCCGCCGTACCACTCCTCGGAACGCCGCTCCCCGGCCCGGTAGGTGCGGTCCCGGTCGTTCATGAACGCCGCGAACGGGAAGCTGGTCAGCGCACCGTGCAGCCAGACGTCGTCACCGGTCGTGTAGTAGGCGGTACGGGTGCCGGGCACCGGGACCGGGTCGAGCAGGTTGACCGTGATGGAGGTGTTGGGGTTCCAGGAGGGGACGATGAACAGTCCGTCGAGGTAGTCGGTCTCCTTCCCGAGGGCGTTCCACTTCTCGGTGACCTGGGCCAGCTTGGAGTCTCCGACCCGGTAGGTCCGGTCGGAGAGCACCGGGCCCTGGGTCGGGAACGTGAGGTTGTAGACGTAGGGCGAGCCGCCCTCGGAACCGTTCGCGCGCCAGGTGGGGCGGAACTCGAAGAAGCCGTTCTTGGCACGCCCGTCGACGGAGGCGTAGAACTTCTGCACGGCGCTGCCCGCCATGAGCGATCCGCTCAGCTGCCAGGTGTCGTCCCAGGTGCGGGCGTAGCTGAACGTGGTGTGGCTGATCTTCGAGGGCCGGTCGGTGCGCACGCTCAGCCGGTGGGCCTTGCGGGCGTCGAGCACGACGGTGGTGTCACCGGTGATGCGGAGCTGCGGGCGCCCGACGTAGCTGATGGAGTCGGGCGTGCTGTCCGCGTTGGTGGTGACCACGAAACCGGAGAGGGCGTAGTCGCCCGGGCGCACGCTGAACGTCTGGTCGGCCGCGCCCTGGTTGCTGCGGCGCTCGCCCTTGTCGGCGTCGAGGCTGACCAGGTCCAGGGAGGAGGCGCCGGCCGCGGGCTTGCCGTTGCGGTCGATGACCTTGACGCGGAGGGTGACCGTTTCCGGCTGGACGTAGAGCGTGACCGGCACGGAGATGTGGGTACCGCCGCCGGACGCCATGATCCGGCCCGTGACGGCACCGTACTGGGAGGCCTTGAGACGGGCGACGGGGTCGATCCGCACCGGCACCTGGACCGTGGCGCCCGCGGGAACGGTCACCTTGTCCTGCGCCGCCTTGATGACGGCGGAGCTGACATCGCTGCCGTCGTTGCCGTGCACCCCGCTCACCTTGAGACTCAGGGTGAGGTCGTCGGTACCGGTGTTGGTGAAGGGCACCTGGACGGTGCTGCGGTCCGATGCGTCCTGCGGCCAGTCGTAGCTGCCGCCCTGGACCGCGGGTGCCGAGAGCACCTTCTGGTGGACCGCCGCGTACACGTCGAGGACGCCGGCGCCTGTCTCGTCGGCGCCCGCGACGTTGCCGCCGGTGCGGGCGGAGGAGACCAGGGCGGCCTTGATCTGCTGCGCGGTCCAGTCCGGGTGGGCCTGCCGGACGACTGCTGCCGCGCCCGCGACGTGCGGGGTGGCCATGGAGGTGCCCGACATCGACTGGTAGGCGTAGACGCCACGCCCGCCTGCTGCGGCCGCCGAGATGCCGACGCCGGGTGCGGCGATCTCGGGCTTGAGGGTGTGGGTGACGGCCACCGGACCGCGGCTGGAGAACCAGGCGGTGGTGTCGTCGCGGTCGACGGCGCCGACGGTCAGCACGCCGGGCACGCAGCCGGGTGAGGAGACCGTCTCGGTGCCGGAGCCCGAGTTGCCCGCGGCGATCACGAACAGGCTGTGGGTGTTCTGGGAGAGCTGCTGCGCGGCCTGGGCCAGCGGATCGGCGCAGTCACCGATCTCGGGGTTGCCCAGGCTCATGGAGACGACGTCGGCCTTCTGGTCGACGGCCCACTGCATGCCGGCGATGATCCAGGAGCTCAGGCCGGAGCCGCCGTCGTTGAGGACCTTGCCGATGAGCAGTCCGGTTCCGGGGGCGACGCCCTTCTTGCGGCCCTCGCTGGCCGCACCGGAACCGCCGACGGTGGAGGCCGTGTGGGTGCCGTGGCCCTGCCGGTCGGCGGTGTCGGCGGAGTCCGTGAAGTTCTTCGCCGCCTCGACCCGGTTCACCAGGTCGGGGTGCTCGGCGTCCACACCCGTGTCCAGCACGGCGACCTTGGTGCCCTTGCCGTCGTAGCCCTCGGCCCAGGCCTCCGGCGCGTGCACCTGCTTGGTGGAACGGTCCAGCGTGGCCTTGACCTTGCCGTCCAGCCACAGCTTCTTCAACGGAGCGGCCGTACGTGAACGGGGTGCGTTGACGTCCTGCCAGAAGGCGGCGGCACCGTCCTTGTCGGCCTTGAGGGCGACGCCGTTCACCGCCGGGAGGCTCAGGCCCCGCTCGGCTCCACGAGGGGTCGCCTGCGCGGCGGCGGCGACGTCGACCCGGTTCTCGTACGTCGCGATGAGGGGCAGCTCGTCGGCGTGGGCGTCGTCGTACCCCTGGCGTATGAGCCCGCTGACGTTGAACAGCTGCTCGTCGACCCTGCCCTCGGCGATCGCCTGCGAGGCGTCCTCCGGGTAGACGTAGAGGTCCTTGCCCAGCTGATAGGTCTGCACGATCGGCTGCGACCCGTCCTTGCGCGGCAGGACGGCTGCCGAGCTGCGGCCCGAGGGGTCCGTGGTCACCAGCACCTTGTCACCGGTGACGAGGGTGACCGTCACCTGCTTGCCACCGGAAGCCGCAGTTCCGCTGCCGATGAGGGGTCTCTTCCCCGAGGCGCCGTCGGTGGGTGTACCCGCCGCCCCGGAAGGCGTGACCGCGGTCAGGACCAGGACGGCGGCGGTCGCCGCGCCCAAGGCTATTCGCCCTGTTGGATGCATGATTCTCCCTGCTCAAATCCATGAACATGCCGTGCTGCGGCTGCATCCTGGCAGGGATATGGACCGCTCAGGGGTGCCACGCATGGCGGGTTTCCCACGTGGCGGAAGTCCGACATCCCGTCATAATTGGAGTACCGGACGCGCAACTTCCGTACGGTGAAGGGCAGTCGGAGCTTGCGAGCGCGCTGTCACAGCCTGATCCCCCGCCGCGGTTCCGCGGGGGCGGGCCGGCTCAGAGCCAGCCGACGCGCGCCGCGTGCCAGCCCAGCTGGAGCCGCGACTCCACGCCGGAGAGATCCATCAGACGCCGCACCCGTCGTTCCACCGTGCGGATGGACAGTCCCAGTTCGGAGGCTGCCCGCCGGTCGGAGATCCCGGCCAGCAGGAGGGCGAGGACCTCCAGCTCCTCATCGGTCGGCTGCTGATCGACCGCCGGCTCCTCGCGCACGCCCGCGCCGGTGGTGAACATCGGTCGGCCCTGGGCCCACTCCCTCTCGAAGAGATGGACCAGGGCCGTCAGCAGGCCGCTGGGGTGGACCACGATCGCGCTCGGCTCGCCCCCGGACTCGGTCATGTCCAGCGGCACCATGGCGCGCTCGCGGTCCGAGATGACCATCTTCAGCGGGAGCGAGTCGGCCAGCCGGAGCACGAGGCCCGCCGCCACGGCCTGCCGCACGTCCTGCACCACCTCATGACCGGCGAGGTAGTCCTTGTCGGCCACGACACGGAAGTCGACTCCCCGGTCGAGCGCGGAACTCTCCGAGGTGTCGGTGTCCTCGCGCGGCACGGCGGTGGGCTCGCCGACCAGGAAGACGAGCAACTCCCGCTGCGCCCCGCGCTGCAGCTGGAGGAAGCGGTGAGCGACCTGCTCCACGCCCACGACCACCTCCACGACGCCGCCGGCCGTGTGCGCGGCGGTGGTGCGGTACTGCTCGGTCAGCTTGGAGAACGCGGTCTCGGCCAGGTGCAGGGCGTTGCGCTGCTCGGCGAGGAGAGGGGCCAGGGCCACCGACGGCGGCGTGAGCCGGTAGCGGGCGGACCGCGGTCCGTCCTTGCCGCCGGCCGAGTCCGGTCCGTCGGCCACGGCCTCCCGGGCGACGGCAACCAGACCCCGCGCGGCGAGGTCGAGCAGGATCCTCTCGCTCTCGCCCTCCCCGAGTCCGGCCTGCAGGGCGACATCCCGGACGGAGGCGGACGGTCGGACCAGCAGTGCCGTGTAGACGGCCTCCTCGGACGGGCTCAGTCCCAGCGCCTGCAGCATCCGGCTCCTCCCCGGGCGGCGCGCCCGTGTCCGGTCCTGGCGCGGCTCGCGCGCACCGAGCGGATTCCTCTCGCTCGGAACCCTATCCCTCGCGCCCCCGGCGCGGACGGTGCCTGTTCCACCGGGAGGAGGGCTGCTCGCGGGGCGCGCGTCCGCGCCGGTCCCGGAGACGGAACGGGGTGCGGGGCGGGGCGGGTCCGACGTCAGGTCCTCGATGGGCGGGTCGCCGCCGGCCGGCAGGCCCCCCAGGGACGAACCGCGCGATGGTGCCCGGAGCCGGACTCGAACCGGCACGCCCCCGAGGGGCAGCGAGGTTTAAGCTCGCCGTGTCTGCATTCCACCATCCGGGCTTGGCGCGCGGCTCCGCGTTGGCACATGACCCCATCCGGGGGCTTCCCCCGAGCAGACGGACAGTGGCTCGATGTTGTCCTATTTTATTGATCTCTTGAGTGTCCGTCAGCACAGGCGGACGGCATAGTCACACGCCTGGGCGGGATGGCGGGTGCGGCGGCCCCCTATCCGAATTGACGGAAAGTCGCCGCACCCACACAACCGATTCGCCAGGCGCACGCCATGGATCGCCAGGGTCGCGCCACCCCTACCGGTTGACGGAGTCGTTCACACAGCGCAGGACCGGGCGCGCGCCCAGGGCTTCCGGGTCTGCCAGGACCGCTCCTGTGATCATGAACACCGTGCTCTCCCCGGGCAGCAGCGTGACGAGCATCTCGTCCACCTCGGCCGCCGGGTCCAGCCGGTCGGGGAAGAGCGCGAGGTCCCGCAGAAGGGTGCGGGCCGTCACCTCGACGCGGTAGCCGGGCGTCTCGCCCCCGCTCTCCGTCACCGTGACGTCGTACCGGGCCGGCGGCAGCGCGAGGCGGGTGTCCTCCTCGTAGAACTCCACCGCCCGGGTCTCGCCGAGGCGCGCGACCAGGACCTCGCGGGTCCGGTCGGCCGGTTCGGCCACCGCCGGCGGCAGCGGGACCCGGCTGACCGAGCGCGCGGCCGTGCTCACCACCACCTCCTCCTCGGCCAGCACCGCCCCGTCCAGGCCGTGCCGGGTCAGCCGCAGCGCGCCGGCCCAGGGCGTGGGGGCGTCGTTGACGAGGTGCACGGCTCCGTCGCGCACGGCGATCAGTCGGTCCGCGTACACGGCCCGCAGGGCGTACCAGAGCGGCTTGCGGCGGCCGTCGCCGTCGACGGCCGACCAGGAGACGACCGGCCAGCAGTCGTTGAGCTGCCACACGATCGTGCCCATGCAGTACGGGGTGTGGGAGCGGAAATGGCGGATGCCGAACGCCACGGCGCGGGCCTGGTTGAGCTGGGTGAGCCAGTGCCAGTCGTCGAAGTCCGCCCCCGGCTGCGGCAGGTGGTCGCCCAGGCCCCGGAGCAGCTTGGCGTTGCCGTCATCGGCCTTCTGGTGGTGGGCCAGGAGCGGGGCGTCCGGGGTGAGGGGGCCGCTGACCGCGCGGCGCAGGGTGGCGTACGCGGGCGGGCCCTGGAAGCCGAACTCGGCGACGAAGCGGGGCACCCGGTCCGCGTAGGCGCGGTAGTCGGCCCGGTTCCACACGTCCCAGATGTGGATGGTGCCGCGGGCCGGGTCCTGCGGGTGCGCCTCCGGAGTGCCGGAGTAGGGCGAGCCGGGCCAGTAGGGGCGGGTCGGGTCGGTCTCCGCGACGATCGCGGGGAGCAGCTCGTGGTAGTAGCCGTACCCCCAGGTCCGGTCGCCCAGTTCCTTCTGCCAGTCCCAGTCGGCGTGGCCCTCCAGGTTCTCGTTGTTGCCGCACCACAGGACGAGGGAGGGGTGCGGGGCGAGGCGGGTGACGTTCTCCCGGGCCTCGGCCGCCACCTCGTCCCACAGCGGCTGCTCCTCCGGGTAGGCGGCGCAGGCGAAGGGGAAGTCCTGCCAGACCAACAGGCCCTTCTCGTCAGCCAGTTCGTAGAAGTCATCGCTCTCGTAGAGGCCGCCGCCCCAGATCCTGACCAGGTTGACCCCGGCGGCGACCGCCTGGTCGAGGCGGTCGGAGATCCGCTGCCGGGTGAGGCGGGTGGGGAAGCAGTCCTCGGGGATCCAGTTGACGCCACGTACGAAGACGGGTTCGCCGTTCACGACGATGCGGAACGCCTCGCGCTCCAGCGTGACGCCACGGAACCCGGTCCTGCCCCGCCAGGTCCGCTCGCCGAGGCGGACCGTGACGTCGTACAGGGGCTGCTCCCCGTGGCTGCGCGGCCACCAGAGCCCGGCGTCCGGGACGGACAAGGTCACGGTGGCACGGTCCTCACCGGCGAGGACGGTGAACGCCGCACGCTCGTCCGCCACCTCCACGACCGCTTCGAGGGCCTCCTGGCCGGACCGGTCGATGTCGAGCGTGACGGTGAGCCGCGGCACTCCGGCATCGTCGAGGTCGGGCAGCAGCTTCACCGAGGCGATCCGCGGACCGCTCCACGTCTCCAGGGCGACCGGCCGCCAGATACCGGAGGTGACCAGCGTCGGCCCCCAGTCCCAGCCGAAGTTGCAGGCCATCTTGCGGATGAAGGCGTACGGCTCCGCATACGCGCCGGGCCGGTCGCCGAGCCGCTCGCGCAGCTCCTCGGCGTAGGTGTACGGGGCGGTGAACCGTACGTCGAGGGTGTTGGCGCCCTCGGCCAGCAGCGGGCGGACGGGGAAGCGGTGGCTGCGGTGCTGGTTGGCGCTGCGGCCCACCTCGATGCCGTTGAGCAGGACGGTGGCGACGGTGTCGAGGCCGTCGAAGCACAGGTCGGCGTGGTCGTGCCCGTCCGGCGTCCAGTCGAACGTGGTCCGGTACGTCCAGTCGGTGCGGCCGATCCAGGTCAGCCGGTTCTCGTTGTCGTCCAGATACGGGTCGTCGATCAGGCCCGCCGCGAGCAGGTCGGTGTGGACGCAGCCGGGCACGGTGGCGGGCACGCCCCCTGTGGGGAGCCCCACGGGCACGGGGCTGTCCGCGGTGAGCGTCCAGCCGTCGTGCAGGGGCAGGTGGCGAAGGGTCACGCGGAGGTCCTTCCGCAGTCGGGGAGCTGGGCACAGGCGACGAAGTGGTCCGGCTCGGTCTCGTACAGATCGGTGTCCCGGTCGCCGCCCTCGTGGAAGGCGCAGCTCTCCAGGGGCTCCGGCGGGTCCCACGGGGTGTTGAGCCGGGGCACGGCGGCCAGCAGGGTGCGGGTGTAGGGGTGGAGCGGGTTGCCGAACACCTTCTGGGTGTCGCCGCGTTCGACGACGCGGCCGCGGCGCAGCACCACGGTCTTCTCGGCGAGATAGGTGCCGAGCGCCAGGTCGTGGGTGATGTAGAGGACCCCGAGGCCGCGTTCCTTGAGGACGGCCAGGAGGTTGAGGACGTCGATGCGGGTGGAGGCGTCGAGCATGCTGGTGATCTCGTCGGCGACCAGGAAGCTCAGGTCGAGCAGGAGGGCGCGGGCGATGAGGAGGCGTTGCAGCTGGCCGCCGCTGAGCTGGTGCGGGTAGCGGCCGAGCACCTGACCGGGGTCCAGGCGCACGTCCCGTACGGCCTTCTCGACGCGGTCGGCCCACTCCTTGTCGGAGACGCCCGGGTGGTAGGCGCGGCGGACGAGGGAGAAGACGCGGTCGGCCCGGAAGACCGGGTTGTAGCAGGAGAAGGGGTCCTGGAAGACGCCCTGGACGCGGCGGTAGAAGTCCTTTCCGGGGCGGACCTGCTGTCCGTCCAGGGTGAGGCTGCCGGAGCTGACGCCGGTCAGTCCGAGGATCATCCGGCCGATGGTGGACTTCCCGCTGCCGCTCTCCCCGATGAGGGAGACGACCTCGCCGGGTGCGGCGGTGAAGGACACCCGGTCCACCGCGGTGACGGAACCGCCGCCGAACGCTCCGGCGCGGTAGGTCTTGGTGACGTGGTCGAGGGTCAGCATCAGGCCTTCCAGCATGCGACGGAGTGACGGGGGGCGATCTCCACGACCGGGGGCTCCTCGGCGCACCGCTCGTCGGCGATGGGGCAGCGGTCGCGGAAGCGGCAGCCGGCCGGGGGGTTCAGGAGGGAGGGCGGTGCGCCCGCGATGCCCTTGAGAGGCTTGTCGGCGTACCGGGCACCTACCTCGGGGAGCGAGCCGAGCAGGAGCTTGGTGTACGGGTGGCGGGGCTCGGTCGTCAGGACCTTCGTGGGCGCCTTCTCGGCGAGCTTGCCCGCGTACATCACCATGATGGAGTCGGCGATGTGCGAGGTGAGGCCGAGGTCGTGCGTCACGAAGATCATGCTGGTGACCAGGCCCTTGTCGCGCAGCCCGGTGAGAGCGCCGACGACGGCCCGCTGGGTGGAGACGTCGAGGGCCGAGGTGACCTCGTCCGCGATGAGGACGGACGGGTCGAGGAGCGTGGAGATCACCATGACGGTGCGCTGTTTCATGCCTCCGGAGAGCTCGATCGGGTAGCGGTTCAGGACGTCGTGGTCCAGGCCCACCAGGTCGAGGCGGCGGTGCAGTTCGGCGGTGTCCACGCTGACGCCGCGCGAGGCGAGCAGTTCGCGGATCATGCGTCCGATGCGGCGGGTCGGGTTGAGGGCGCTCATGGAGTACTGCGGGACGAGCGATATCCGGTGGAAGCGGAAATCGTTCATCGCCCGGTCGTCGGAGATCGGAACGTCGTCACCGTCGAGGGTGATGGTGCCGCCCGCGTGCCGCATCCGGCCGTCGAGGCGGATCAGCGACTTGCCGAGTGTCGTCTTGCCGCAGCCTGACTCACCCGCCAGGCCCAGGATCTCCCCGTCGGCCAGGTCGAAGGAGACGCCGTCCAGGGCCCGGACCTCGCCGCGCAGCGTGCGGTAGTGGACCCGGAGATCGGTCACGGTCAGGGTCATGTGCTCAGGCCTCCCGGAGCTTCGGGTTGAAGACCTCGTCGAGGCCGACGTTGGCGACGTAGAGCGCGCCGACGATCGCGGTGATCCCGGCGCCCGGCGGGACGAACCACCACCACATGCCGAGTTGGAGCGCGCTCCACTGCTGGGCGCTCTGCAGCATCATCCCGAGCGAGACGCCCTCGGTGGGGCCGAGCCCGATGAAGTCGAGCGACGAGGCGATCAGGACGGAGCCGCCGAAGAGCAGGATGAACATCATGAAGAGGTACGAGCTCATGTTGGGAGCGATCTCGCGGAAGACGATCCGCCAGGTGCCGCTGCCGCTGAGCCGGGCCAGGTCCACGAACTCCCGCGTGCGCAGCGAGAAGGTCTGCGCCCGGATCGCGCGCGCAGCCCAAGGCCAGGAGGTGAGCCCGATGAACAGGCCCTGCACCGGAACCGACCGGACCCCGAGGTAGGCGTTGATGATCAGCAGCACGGCGAGTGCGGGCAGCACCAGGACCACGTTGGTGATCATGTTGAGGATCTCGTCGACCGCTCCGCCGCGGTACCCGGCCAGGAAGCCGACGAGCATGGCGATGACGGCGGCGATGGCCCCGCCGACGACGCCGACCAGGAAGGTGGCGCGCAGCCCGTGCACGAACTGGGCGTACACGTCCTGGCCGAAGGTGGTGGTGCCCATCCAGTACGTGCCGCCCGGCGGCGCGGCCTGCGGGCCCACGTACTCGTTGGGGTCGGTGTTGTCGAGCAGCGGCGGGCCGAAGATGCCGACGAGCAGGAGCAGCACGACGACGGTGAACCCGATGATGAGCTTGGGGTTGCGCACGGCGTAGTGGAGCGTCTCGCGGCCGGGACGGGCGGCGGCGGTGGCGGGTGCGGGTGAGGCGGTGTCGGTGGCCGGTTCGGGCACGGTGCTCATGACTGGCCTCCTGCCATGCCGGTACGGGTCCGGGGGTCGACGACGACGTACACGATGTCGATGAGGAAGTTGGCGATCAGTACGCCGATGACGATGAACAGGAACGCGCCCTGGAGCAGGAAGAAGTCCTGGTTCTGGATGGCGGCCAGGATCAGCGAGCCGAGCCCGGGATAGGCGAACACGATCTCGGTGACGAGGGCCCCCGCCACCAGCACGCCCAGCTGGAGGGCGAGTCCGGTGATCTGGGGCAGGACGGCGTTGCGGAAGGCGTAGCGGCGGATGAGCCGCTGCGGTGCGCCGAGGGCCGACAGATACGAGGAGTAGTCGGACTCCAGCTCGTAGATGATCATGTTGCGCATGCCGATGGCCCAGCCGCCGAGCGCGACCAGGAAGAGCGAGAGGAACGGCAGCACCCAGTGCTGGAGCAGGTCCACGGCGAAGGCGATGGACCAGCTCGGCTGGATGTCGAGGCTGTAGCCGCCGGAGAGCGGGAACCAGCCCGCCTTGGAGCCCAGGGCCCAGGCGAGGATCACGGCGATCCACATGTAGGGCATCGCGGTCAGCAGATATCCGGCCGGCAGCACGGTGTTGTCGAGCACCTTGCGGCGGGCGGCGAGCGCCCCGGCCCAGTTGCCGACGAACCAGCTGAGCAGGACGGACGGGATCATCAGCCCCAGCGTGTACGGGAGTGCGTCGAGCAGCACGTCGGCGACGGGTTTGGGGAAGACCCAGATGGACAGCCCGAAGTCGCCCTGCAGCAGGGCGCCCCAGAAGTGGAGGTACTGCTGCCAGACGGGCTCGTCGAAGCCGAAGAGGTTGTTGTAGTAGGCGCGCATGGCCTCGACGGCCTCGGGCTGCGAGACCCGGGCCCTGGCCACCATGGCGGCGACGGGGTCGCCGGGCATGAAGCGCGGGATCATCCAGTTGACGGTGACGGCGACGACGAAGGTCAGTGCGTAGATCAGAAGTTTGCGGGCGAAGTAACGGCGCAAGGGAGCTCCCCGGAGAGAGCCCCGCCGTGCGGGCGGCGGTCAGGGCGACATGCGCACGGCGGGGCGGTCATGGAATCGAGAGCGACCGGCACGGGGCCGGCCGCTCTCTCGGAACGGCCGGCGCAGAGTCGGCCGCCCTCTCGGAACGGCCGGCGCAGAGTCGGCCGCGCTCTCGGAACGGCCGGCGCGGGGCGGCCGCTCTCTCAGAACAGCCGCGTCACTTGGCGGGCTTGATCTGGGTGAGGGCTTCGAAGCCGCCCATCTCCAGCCAGTTGCGCCACAACGCCGGTGCGTACTTGGGCGCACCCGCGGCATCCGACGGCCAGTTCGTCCAGCTTCCGGTGGTGGACTGGGCCCAGAGGCCGTTGTACCAGAGCGGAATGACCGGCATCTCCTTGAGCTGGATCGCCTGGATCTTCGAGATGACCTTCTTCATGCCCTCGGTGTCATCCGTCTTCACCCCGCCGAGCTCCTGGACGAGTTTCCAGGCCTCAGGGTTCTCGTACCGGCCGAAGTTGACCGTGTTCTGCTGCTTCTGGACGGGCAGCTGGAACATGTACTCGTAGTACGTCCACGGGGTGCTGGACAGCTGGCGCTCGTTGTTGACGACCAGGTCGAAGTTGCCCTTGCCGCGCGTCTCGTTGAGGGCGTTCGCGTCGGGGAACTCGGTGGTGATGCTGATGCCCGCGTCCTTGGCGGACGAGGCGATGACCTTGGCTGCCTCCATCCAGTCGGTCCAGCCCGTGGGCACGGCCAGCTTCAGACTGATCTTGGAGCCGTCCTTGTTCTCCACCAGGCCGTCGCCGTTGGTGTCCTTGTACCCGGCGTCCGCGAGGATCTGCTTGGCCTTGGCGGTGTCGAAGGAGAAGCCCTCCGTTGAGACCAGGTCCTGATCGACGAACTTGTCCCACTGCGGGAGCAGACCGGTCGGGTTGGCCGGCTTGACCAGCTCCCCGTACACGCCCTTGACGATCTTCCCGGTGTCGACCGAGGCGGCGAGAGCCCTGCGGAAGGCCGCGTCGTTCATCGGCTTCTTCGTGGTGTTGGGCACCAGCCAGGCCGTGTTGGCGGAGAGCATGTAGGGCGGCTTGTCGTAGTACGAGACGACCTTCTTGCTCTTGATCAGAGAGGAGGCGCCGGGCAGGAAGTTGTTGCTGAGGTCCAGCTGGCCCTGGCCCAGCTGGCCGATGACGACCTCGTTGCTCGGGTTGGAGACGTCGACGATGTACCGGGGTGCGGGCTTCATGTCGAGCGCCTTGACGCCCCACCAGTCGTCACGCCGCTGCCACACGACCCGGTCCTGGGAGCTGCTCTTGAGCGTGTACGCGCCGGTGCCGACCGGCTTGTCGTTGACGCCGTCGAGGATCTCCTTCTCGGCGCGCTTGCTCCAGATGTGCTCCGGGACGATCGGCTGCCCGTAGAGGGTGAAGTCCCACTCCTGGTAGCGGGCTTCCTTGAAGGTGAAGCGGACCGTCGTGGCGTCCACCGCCTTCGCGTCCGACAGCCAGCTCCACAGGGTGTGGAAGGACGAGGCCTCGATCTTGCCGATCCCGTAGGAGTACGCGACGTCCTTGGCGGTCAGCGGCTTGCCGTCCGACCAGGTGATACCGGGGCGGAGCTTCAGTTCGTAGGTCTTGTCGCCGGTCCAGCTTCCCGACTCCGCCAGCCAGGGCGTCAGTTTGCCCGCGTTGGGGTCGAAGTGGAACAGCGTCTCGTAGACCAGCCCCTTGGTGCCGGTGGCGTGGTCCCAGTTGTGCAGCGGGTTGTAGTTGGCCGGCGGCCCCCATTGCGTACCGGTGGTGTAGAGCGTCTCGTTGCGCGGAAGCGCACCGCCGCCCCCGCCGCCCGAGCCGCCCGCCGAGGAACCGCCCCCCGTGCACGCGGTGGCGGCGAGTGCGATCACGGCGAGCGTGGCCGCGGTCCGTCCCCGGAATCCCGTGCCCATCGTCCCTCCTTCTCCCCGCCGTCCTTGCCGAGCGGAGTTACTGAACCGGGTAAGTGCCGTGAAGCTAAGGCCGCCAGGAGGGCATGTCAAGAGAGCGGGAGCGCTCCCATCCCTTTATTTTCAGGGGCAGTTGAGGGATCATTACTTTCGCTACAAGAATCGCACGCAAGAGAACACGTCAACAGGTTGACGTTATACATAAACCGGTTAAGCAAGGTCGTTATGCCCAGGCAACGTTCCACGCAGCACGGGCCCGTGCCCTGTGCTGGCCCGTCCGACTCCTCGGCGTCTCGGCATGGAACCGTTCTTCGTGACTCCTCCCCGCCCTGAGGGGCGGGGCTTCTCGCCATGCCGTGTTGGCGTTGCGACGGACCAGCCCGGTCCGTAGAACATTGCGCGCCCCGACCTCGTCAGCGTGAGCCTGGTGGCCGCAGTCGACGCAGTGGAACTTCTCCTGTGTGGGCCGGTTCTCCTTCGCGGTGTGCCCGCATGCGGGACACCGCCGGGAAGTGTTGCGGGGGTCCACGGCCATCACTTCCCACCCGGCACTCTCAGCCTTTGCATTCAGGATCGTCAGGAACACCCCCCAACTGTGGGTGCCGTTGGAGTCGGTGAGGAACGAGGCGATCCCGAGGTCGATGCCGATGTCGGAGCCGGTCGCGGGCAGCGGTTCGGGCAGGGGCTGTTCGGCGGTGATCACGACGAACCATTTACGGCCCTCACGCTTCACGCTGACGGTCTTGACCGTGCCCAGCACCGCGCGGTGCTGGTTGACCCTGACGTGCCCGACGCCCTGGAGGCGGACTCGGGTGACATGGTCGTGCGGGGTGGAGTCCAAGCGGCAGCCGTCCCCGTCCCGGGGGAAGTCCACCGTGTCAAACCAGTTCACCCCGCGAAAGCGGGGGTAACCGGGCTTGTCCCCGGCCTTGATCCGGCGGAAGAACGCGGCGAATGCTTTATCGAGTCGCCGCAGCGTGGCCTGCTGGGAGCTGAACGACCAGCGGCCCTGGCGTTCGGGGTCGAAGGTCCGGATGTCCTTGAGCTGCTCGGACTGCATCCCGTACTTGATGCTCGTCTTCGAGGGGTGCCGGTAGGCGTCACGGCGTTCCTGCAACGCACCGTTGTAGAGCGAGCAGTGATCACGCAGCATCTCACCGAGCGCGATCGCCTGACCCACGGTGGGCCGTAAGAGGAACTTGTACGCACGAATCACCCGGCCCACCCCCTTCGCCCGACTCCACGAACCAACGTACCGCTGACAAACATCAGCACGATGCGAACCAACCCGCTTCACTCGCCGGAGTGACAACGTCTGCCAGTCCTTCGAGGCCGACGCGTCCGTTCTGGCCATCACGCCGGGACAGCCGCGTCGAAGGCAACAAAACGGCTTTGAGTGTCATACCGCAGGAGGACGCAGGACCCCCCGCGATGCGACTCAAGGCGGCCCCCGGAACGGGCACCGGGAGTGACGACCGGCGGCCGATCGGCGGAGACGATGGAGATGTGCCCCTCCCCCGGGCCCCCGCCGCCCGGCGGGGCCGTCGGGCGGGCTCCCCGTCCCGTACGAACCCGACCCTGGAGTCTCCCGTGACCACCATGTCCACCGCTCACCGCGCCACCGCGGTGGCCGCCCGCGCCACGGAACTCTCCAAGGTCTACGGAGAGGGCGAGACCAAGGTGACCGCCCTGGACCGGGTCACCGTGGACTTCCCGCAGGGCGAGTTCACCGCGATCATGGGCCCGTCGGGATCCGGCAAGTCCACGCTGATGCACTGCGTGGCCGGTCTCGACAGCTTCAGCAGCGGTTCGGTGCGCATCGGCGAGACGGAGCTGGGGTCCCTCAAGGACAAGCAGCTCACCCAGCTGCGCCGGGACAAGATCGGATTCATCTTCCAGGCGTTCAACCTGCTGCCGACGCTGACCGCGCTGGAGAACATCACGCTGCCGATGGACATCGCGGGCCGCAAGCCCGACCAGGACTGGCTGCGCAAGGTCATCGACATGGTCGGCCTCGCCGACCGGCTGAAGCACCGGCCCACCGAACTCTCCGGCGGACAGCAGCAGCGCGTCGCGGTGGCCCGCGCCCTGGCCTCGCAGCCCGAGATCATCTTCGGTGACGAGCCCACCGGAAACCTGGACTCCCGCTCCGGCGCCGAGGTCCTCGGCTTCCTGCGCAACTCGGTGCGTGAGCTCGGCCAGACCGTGGTGATGGTGACCCACGACCCGGCCGCCGCCTCCTACGCGGACCGGGTGATCTTCCTCGCGGACGGGGCGATCGTCGACCAGATGATGCACCCCACCGCGGACGGGGTGCTGGACCGGATGAAGGCGTTCGACGCCAAGGGCCGCACCAGCTGAGCCCGGGCTCCTCCCGCGCCCCCTTCCGGACCCCCTCTCCCCAGGACTGACAGACATGTTCCGTACCGCCCTGCGCAATGTGCTCTCGCACAAGGCCAGGCTGCTGATGACCGTCCTCGCCGTGATGCTCGGCGTGGCCTTCGTCTCCGGCACCCTGGTCTTCACCGACACCCTCGGCAACGCCTTCCGCAACCAGTCGGCGAAGAGCTACGACGACATCGCCGTCGCCGTCACCACCTACGCCGACCAGCGCGACGAGAAGTCCGCCTCCATCGACGCCGCCACCCTGAAGAAGATCCAGGCCCTGGACGGCGTGGCCTCCGCCACCGGCCGGGTCGACGGCTTCGCCGGGGTCGCGGACCCCGACGGCAAGCTCATCGGCAACGGCTGGTCCAACACCGGCTCCAACTTCGCCCCCGGCAAGGACGGCAAGGACGCGCAGTACACCTTCACCGACGGCTCCGGACCGACCGCGGCAGGCAGCGTCGCCCTGGACACGGACACCGCGAAGAAGGGCGAGTACGAGGTCGGCGACAAGGTACGGGTCGCGACCAACGGGCCGGTGAAGGAGTACACCCTGTCCGGGGTCTTCACCACCGAGGACGGCGCCGTCAACGCCGGCGGCAGCCTGGTCCTGTTCGACACCCCCGTCGCCCAGAAGCTGTTCCTGCGGCCGGGCGAGTTCAGGGACGTCACCGTCACCGCCGCCCCCGGCACCTCCGACCAGCAGTTGCTGACCGCCGTCAAGCCGCTGCTGCCCGAGGACGCCGAGGCCAAGACCGGCAAGGTACGCGCGGACGAGCAGGCCGACCAGACCGAGACCGCCCTGAGCAGCCTCAACAAGCTGCTGCTCGCCTTCGCGGGCATCGCCCTCTTCGTCGGCATCTTCCTGATCGCCAACACCTTCACCATGCTGGTCGCCCAGCGCACCAAGGAGCTGGCGCTGCTGCGCGCCGTCGGCGCCTCGCGCCGCCAGGTCAAGCGCTCGGTGCTGCTCGAAGCGGCCGTGGTCGGTCTGATCGCGTCCGTCGTCGGCTTCGCGCTGGGCCTCGGCCTCGCCACCGGACTGCGCTCCGCAATGAGCCTGATCGGCGGAAAGATCCCGGCCGGGCCGCTGGTCGTCGCGCCGCTCACCGTCGCCGCCGCCTTCGGCGTCGGCGTCCTGATCACCGTGCTGGCCGCCTGGCTGCCCGCCCGCCGGGCCGCGAAGATCCCGCCGGTCGCGGCGATGAACAGCCAGTACGCGGTCGCCACGGTGAAGTCCCTGGTGCTGCGCAACTCGATCGGTGGCGTCATCACGCTGCTCGGCGGCGCGGCCGTCGTGGGAGGCGCGGCGAAGGCCGGGTCGAACGGTCAGATGCTCCTCGCGGGCGGCGCCTTCCTGGCCCTGATCGGCGTCATTATCCTGATCCCGCTGCTGTCCCGTCCCGTGATCGCCCTGGTGCGCCCGCTGCTGCGGCGGCTGTTCGGGGTCTCCGGCAAGCTGGCCGCGCAGAACGCGGTCCGCAACCCGCGGCGTACCGGAGCCACCGCGTCCGCGCTGGCGATCGGGCTCACCCTCGTCACCGGTATCTCGGTGCTCGGCGTCACCCTCGGCCAGGCGGTCGACAAGGTGACGACGGACAACATCAAGGCCGACTACATGGTCTCGATGGCCAGCGGCGACGCGCTCGACGAGTCGGCGCTCACCGCCCTGGAGAAGGCCGCCGGCGTCACCGCGGTTTCGCCCCAGCAGGCGGTCTGGCTGGACATCGGCGACACCTCGCTCTCGGCGTCCGGTGTCACCCCCGGCGATGTGCAGAAGGTCCTCACCGTCGACACCGTCGCGGGCTCCCTGGACTCCCTGGGCAAGGGCGAGATCGCCATCTCGGACAAGACCGCGAAGTCGCACGGCTGGAAGACCGGGGACAGCGTCCCGGTCACGTACGAGGACGACAAGAAGGGCAGCCTGAAGGTCGGCGCTCTCTACAAGGACAACGAGTTCCTCTCGCCGGTCCTGATCCCCCGTGACGTCGTGGCCCCGCACCAGGGCCGTGCGGACATCCGCGAGATCTGGGTGAAGACGGACGGCGGCGCGAGCGCGGCCCACGAGCAGGCGCTGGTCGACGCCCTGGGCGACAACCCCGGCATGAGCATCATGGACCGCAAGGACATCCGCGACATGTTCGGCGGCTCCATCAACCTCGCGATGAACATCATGTACGGGCTGCTGGCCATGGCGCTGATCATCGCGGTGCTCGGGGTCGTCAACACCCTGGCCATGTCGGTGTTCGAACGGCAGCAGGAGATCGGCATGCTGCGGGCCATCGGCCTGGACCGGCGCAAGGTCAAGCGCATGATCCGGCTGGAGGCCGTCGTCATCTCGCTCTTCGGCGCGGTGGTCGGCATCGGGCTCGGCATGTTCCTCGGCTGGGCGATCGGCCAGACCGTGGCGGCCGAGATCCCGCAGTACGTCCTGGTCGTGCCCTGGGGCCGGATCGCGGTCTTCCTGCTCCTGGCCGGTCTGGTGGGGGTGCTGGCCGCCCTGTGGCCGGCCCGCAACGCCGCGAAGCTGAACATGCTGACGGCGATCAAGACGGAGTAGTACGGAGCAGGACACGGCAGAGGGCCGGTACCCGCCATGGCGGGTACCGGCCCTCTGCCGTGTGGATCAGCCTGCCGCCGAGGCCTTCCAGTCGCGGGCGCGCAGCGGCATGCGGGCGCCCCCGCCCTCGGCCGGGCGGACCGCGAGAATCTGGTTCACACCGATCTTGTTGTGCTCGAAGGAGAGCGCGGAGGCGGCCATGTAGAGGCGCCAGACCCTGGCCCGTCCGGGTGTGGTCATCCGCACCGCACGGTCCCAGTCCCTTTCCAGGTTGGCGACCCAGCGGCGCAGGGTCAGGGCGTAGTGCTCGCGGAGCGACTCGACGTCGCGCGTCTCGAAACCGGCCTCTTCGAGCGTCGCGACGGTCCGGCCCACCGGGGCCAGTTCGCCGTCCGGGAAGACATAGGCGTCGATGAACTCGTCCACGTGGTACGCGGACTCGTCCCTCTCCGGGCGGCGGGCGATCTGGTGGTTGAGCAGGCGCCCGCCGGGCTTGAGGAGTGCGTAGAGGTCGTCGGCGTATTCGCGGTATTGGACCGAGCCGACGTGTTCGGCCATGCCGATCGAGGAGATGGCGTCGTACGGGCCGTCCCTGACGTCCCGGTAGTCCTGGACCCGGATCTCGATCCGGTCGGTCAGTCCCTCCTCGGCGATGCGCTTCCTGGCGAAGGCGGCCTGTTCGACGGAGAGGGTCACTCCGGTGACGCGGGCGCCGTACTCACGGGCGGCGTGTATGGCCATCGAGCCCCAGCCGCAGCCGACGTCCAGAAGGCGGTCGTCCTGCTTCAACGCGAGCTTTCGGCAGACCAGGTCGAGCTTGTCGCGCTGGGCGTCCTCGAGGTTCCCGCCGTCCTCCCAGTAGGCGCAGGAGTAGACCATGGACGGGCCGAGGACCAGTTCGTAGAAGTCGTTGCCCACGTCGTAGTGGTGGCTGATGGCCTCCTTGTCGCGGCGCTTGGTGTGCAGCGTGCCGGTGCGGCGGCGTACCTCCTCGGGCGGCGGCGGGGGCGGGGGCCAGGGGCCGGCCAGTTGCAGCAGCCCCTTGGCGGCGGCGCGTAGCTTCGGGTCGCGGACCGGGTGGACGCTGTCCTTCGCGTCGCCGCCGCGTTCCCAGATCAGCCCGGCCATCAGGTCCAGGGCGGCGTACAGATCGCCTTCGATGTCGAGTTCCCCGGCCACCCAGGCGCGGGCCAGGCCCAGTTCGCCCGGCTTCCACAGCAGGCGGCGCAGGGCACGGCGGTTCCTGATGACGAGGGCAGGGGCACCGGGAGGTCCGGACTCGCTGCCGTCCCAGGCCCGGATGCGGACCGGTAGGGGTTCTCCCAGCAACTCCTGGGCGAGAGCGGTCAGCCGCAACGCGGCGTCTGCCATGGCGCACACCTCCGTGATGGTGTTTCCCAACGTGCCCAGACATGCCCACACATGTCTCGGACCACGCCCTGGCACCCTTGGCGCCACGGCGAGGTACACCCCCCTCAACAGTTTCCGGCAGCCGGGCCATCCCGCTACTGCGCAACGGAACGGCAAAATACCTGTACCGCACACGCATCCGCCGGGGTGCTGACTCCCGTACTCCTCCGGCGGCTGCCGCGGCGACCTGCACCGATACGCCGAAGGGACCGCCCGCACCACGGATGGCGGACGGCCCCTTCGGGCGTCGTACGACTGTCTGTCACGGATACGGAGATCCGCGGACCGGACCGGAGGGCCGGGCCCTCCCGTCCGGGTGCGGGACTAGGAGGCCTTGGCCTTCTCGCCCACGGGCTTGGCGGCGGCGGGGGCCGGCGCCGGCTTGGCGGCCTCGTAGAACTCCTCGCGGGGAGTCTCCATGGCGCCGAGCGAGACGACCTCGCGCTTGAGGAACATCGCCAGGGTCCAGTCGGCGAAGATCCGGATCTTGCGGTTCCAGGTCGGCATCGCCATGCCGTGGTAGCCACGGTGCATGTACCAGGCGAGACGGCCCTTGAGCTTGATCTTCACCTTGCCCATGACGATCATCGCGACGCCCTTGTGCAGGCCCAGACCGGCGACCGCACCCTTGTTGGCGTGGCTGTAGTCGGCCTGCGGGAAGCCGCGCATCCCGGAGATGACGTTGTCACCGAGGACCTTGGCCTGACGCAGCGCGTGCTGGGCGTTCGGCGGGCACCAGGCGTTCGGGTTGCCGGCCTTGCGGCCGACCAGGTCCGGCACCTGGGCGTTGTCGCCCGCGGCCCAGATGTAGTCGGTGCCCTGCACCTGGAGCTTCTCGGAGGTGTCGACGTGGCCGCGCGGACCGAGCGGCAGGCCGAAGCGGGCCAGCGCCGGGTTCGGCTTCACACCGGCGGTCCACACGATGGTGTTGGAGTCGACCTCCAGGCCGTTCTTCAGCACCACGTGACCGTCGACGCAGGAGTCCATGGAGGTCGAGAGGAAGACCTCGACACCGCGGGACTCCAGGTGCTCCCGGCCCCAGGTGCCCAGCTTCGGGCCGACCTCGGGAAGGATCTTGTCGGCGGCGTCGACGAGGATGAAGCGCATGTCCTCGCGCTTCACGTTCGTGTAGTACTTCGCCGCGTCGCGGGCCATGTCCTCGACCTCGCCGATGGTCTCCGCACCGGCGAAACCGCCGCCCACGAAGACGAACGTCAGCGCCCTGCGGCGGACGTCCTCGTCGGTCGTCGAGTCAGCCTTGTCCAGCTGCTCGAGGACGTGGTTGCGCAGGCCGATGGCCTCCTCGATGCCCTTCATACCGATGCCCTGTTCGGCCAGGCCGGGGATCGGGAAGGTACGGGAGACGGCGCCCATCGCGATGACCAGGTAGTCGAAGGGCAGCTCATAGGCCTCGCCGACGAGCGGCGCAACCGTGGCGACCTTGCGGTCCTGGTCGATGGTCGTGACGCGGCCGGTGAGGACCTCTGCCTTGGGCAGCACGCGTCGCAGCGGGACGACGACATGCCGAGGCGAGATGCTGCCGGCAGCAGCTTCGGGGAGGAAGGGCTGGTAGGTCATGTACGACCGGGGGTCGACGACCGTGACGGTCGCCTCGCCGTAGCGCATCTTCTTCAGAATGCGCCGAGCTGCGTACAGGCCTACGTACCCACCGCCTACTACGAGGATCCTGGGACGCTCCGTGGTGCTCATGCCATCGAGTATCCACCCCCCTCGGGGGGCACGCTCGTGAGCCCCTTCACAAGGTATGGCCCACCCTCTGCTACACTTCGCCGCCCACGTGACCCAGGTCATGGCCCGGAAGGGGAACCACGACACCCTGGCGAACGTTGTTCACCGCTTGTGAGCTGGCCCTTGAGCCGCCGAGCGGGGTGAACCACCCCCCTGATTCACACTCCCGCAACGCGCCCGGAACCGCCCCGTATAAAGCGCGGGCGACCCCGTGCACCCTCCCGCGGGCCCGTTCGGAGCAGAAGTCCGCCCCTAGGGGCCGAATTCCTTGTGAAGAAGTTCACGAACTTCGTCGCGCCGTGTCTCCGAAGGTGCCCGCAGGGGGGCTCCGAGCAGCTCAAAAGTGCAGGCCGGAGTGCTGATGAGCGGCGTTCGCGGCCGGCTGCGGGACAGCCCTCAGCGGGCCGCGTAGAAGGCGATGCCGTCGAGAATGTCGTGTTCGCTGACGACGACCTCGCGCGCCCCGGTCCGCTCCATCACGGCCAGCAGGATCAGCGCCCCCGAGGTGATCACATCGACCCGCCCCGGGTGCATCGCACCGATCGCCGCACGCTCGGCGTGGGTCGAGGCGACGAGCCGCCCGGTGATCTCCCGGACCTGGTCCAGGGAGATCCGGGAGTGATGGATCGCCTCGGGGTCGTACGCGTCGAGCCCCAGCGCGATGGCGGCCATCGTGGTGACCGTACCGGCGAGGCCGACGAGCGTGGCCGCCGAGGCGAGCGGGACGGTCTCCTCGGCGAGGTCCAGGGCGGCGTCGACATCGGCCCGGATCGCGTCGACCGCGGCCGGGGCCGGCGGGTCGCCGACGACACCGTCCCGCACGAGGTGGCGCTCGGTCATCCGGACACAGCCGATGTCCACGGACCGGGCGGCCCGCACCCGGTCGTCGCCGACGACGAACTCGGTGGAGCCGCCGCCGATGTCCACGACGAGGTACGGCTTCGCCAGGTCGTCACGCCCGACGAGCTCCTTGGTGGCCCCGTCGAACGAGAACTCGGCCTCCTGGTCGCCCGTGATCACCTCGGGCTCGACGCCCAGGATGTCCAGCACCCCGCGGACGAAGTCGGCCCTGTTCTCCGCGTCCCGGGAGGCGGAGGTGGCGACGAAGCGGACCCTCTCCGCACCGTGCTCCTTGATCACCGCCGCGTACTGCCGGCAGGCGGCGAAGGTCCGCTCCAGCGCCTCGGGGGCGAGCCGGCCGGTCCGGTCGACGCCCTGCCCCAGCCGGACGATCTCCATCCGCCGGTCGAGCTCGACGAGCTCACCCGTGACCGGGTCGGCGTCCGCGACCAGCAGGCGGATGGAATTGGTACCGCAGTCGATGGCGGCCACGCGTGTCATCTTCAAGCCTCTCCGGCGATTGAGGAGCGGGGGTCCGGGGGCGGAGCCCCCGAGGGGGAACCTCAGTCCTCGTCCCCGCCCGGCTCGCCGCACGGCGACACGCACGGCCCCTTGCGCCACCACTCCGGCAGCATCGCGATCGCCTCGTCCCCGAGCGGGTTCACACCCGGCCCCGCGGCCAGCGAGTGCCCGACGAGCACGTGCAGGCACTTCACCCGGTCCGGCATGCCGCCCGCGCTCGGGAAGCCCTCCAGCACCTCGATGGCGTCCCGCCGCGCGATGTAGTCCTCGTGCGCGGCCCGGTACGCCGCAGCCAGCTCGGGGTCCGAACCGAGGCGCTCGGTCATCTCCTTCATGACCCCGTTCGCCTCCAGCGTGCCGATCGCGGACGCCGCACGCGGGCACGTCAGGTAGAACGTCGTCGGGAACGGCGTACCGTCCTCCAGCCGGGGCTGCGTCTCGACCACGTCCGGGTTGCCGCACGGGCAGCGGTGCGCGATCGCGCGCAGCCCCCGCGGCGGGCGCCCCAGCTGCTGCTGGAACGCGGCGATGTCCGCGTCGGTGGGCGCGGTGGACTCGGTCTGGGGAGGGGGCGTTTCCATGCCTGCCTAGGGGTTCTGATCGGACTGCTCGAACTGCGGTTCCGCAGATGTACAGGAGCAGATGTGCGAGAGAGGAATGCGGCTCAGCCGCGGTCGGCGCTGTCGACGCCGTCCCACAGGTTGGAGTGCCACGGCCGGTCGGTCTCCTCCGGCTTCCCGTTGCGCTCCCTGACCGCGTCGGGGTCGACCACGGTGTAGGCGGTCTCCCCGGGAAGAAGGTAGTGCAGGTGCTCACGGGCCAGCCGCTTGATGTAGGCGTCGTCCTGGAGCCGCGCCTTCTCGTCGCGCAGCTCCTCGGTACGGACCTCGGCCTCCTGCGCCAGCCGCTCCTGGTCGGCGATCTCGTCCCGCTGCGACACGTACTGCCGCATCGGGTACGCGAGGGCGACGACCAGTGAGCAGAGGACCAGGGCCAGGAAGGCGGCCCGGCCGGTGAGCCGGGAGCGGCGGGCCTGACGGCGGTTCTGGGACCGGTAGACGCGGGCTGCGGTCTGCTCTCCGAGCAACCGCAGCCGGGTCGCGGTGGAGAACCGGTCCCGGTCCTTCGCGGCCATGTCTCCGCCTCCCCATTACGCACGTCCGTCCCCGCACACGGTACGGGACCGAGTGCGGGGACGGACGGAGGCCGGGGCACTTGACCCCGCCGGGCTTTGTGGGCCCTTGCTGTACGTGTCAGCCCTTGAAGCGCGGGAACGCCGAGCGGCCGGCGTACACCGCGGCGTCGTCGAGGATCTCCTCGATGCGCAGCAGCTGGTTGTACTTGGCGACGCGGTCCGAGCGGGCCGGGGCGCCGGTCTTGATCTGGCCGCAGTTCACGGCGACCGCGAGGTCGGCGATGGTGACGTCCTCGGTCTCGCCGGAGCGGTGCGACATCATGCACTTGAAGCCGTTGCGCTGGGCCAGCTCGACGGCGTCCAGGGTCTCGGTCAGCGAACCGATCTGGTTGACCTTGACGAGCAGGGCGTTGGCGGAGCCCTCCTCGATGCCGCGGGCCAGACGCTCCGGGTTGGTGACGAAGAGGTCGTCGCCGACGATCTGCACCTTGGCGCCGATCTTGTCGGTGATGACCTTCCAGCCGGCCCAGTCGTCCTCGTACAGCGGGTCCTCGATGGAGACCAGCGGGTACGCGGAGACGAGCTCCTCGTAGTACTCGGTCATCTCGGCGGCCGAGCGGGACTTGCCCTCGAACTCGTACTTGCCGTCCTTGTAGAACTCCGAGGCGGCGACGTCGAGCGCGAGCGCGATGTCCTTGCCCGGGGCGTAGCCGGCTTCCTTGATGGCCTCGACGATGAGGTCGAGCGCGGCGCGGTTCGACTCCAGGTTCGGCGCGAAGCCGCCCTCGTCACCGAGACCGGTGGACAGGCCCTTGGTCTTCAGGACCTTCTTCAGCGTGTGGTAGACCTCGGCGCCCCAGCGCAGGGCCTCGGAGAAGGACTCCGCGCCGATCGGGGCGATCATGAACTCCTGGATGTCCACGTTGGAGTCGGCGTGCGACCCACCGTTGAGGATGTTCATCATCGGGACGGGCAGCAGGTGCGCGTTCGGGCCACCGAGGTAGCGGAACAGCGGCAGGTCCGAGGCCTCGGAGGCGGCGTGGGCCACGGCGAGCGAGACGCCGAGGATGGCGTTGGCGCCGAGCGAGCCCTTGTTCTCCGTGGCGTCCAGGTCGAACATCGCCTGGTCGATCAGCCGCTGCTCGGTCGCGTCGTAACCGACGAGCTCCGGGCCGATCTGCTCGATCACGGCGAGGACGGCCTTCTCGACGCCCTTGCCGTGGTAGCGGTTGGGGTCTCCGTC
The DNA here is from genome assembly GCF_043203805.1 of Streptomyces sp. LN549. NCBI lineage: Bacteria > Bacillati > Actinomycetota > Actinomycetes > Kitasatosporales > Streptomycetaceae > Streptomyces > Streptomyces sp. LN549. The sequence continues at coordinate 3,531,462 of NZ_JAZHRI010000002.1, forward strand.
GCGAAGCTCGATGGCCTCGAACGCACCGGTGGAGGCGCCGGACGGAACGGCAGCACGGCCCGTGCTGCCGTCGTCGAGGCCGACCTCGACCTCGACCGTGGGGTTTCCGCGGGAGTCGAGGATTTCCCTGGCTACGACGACGTCGATGGACGGCACGAGGCATCTCCTTCTGGGATATGACGCTGGTGGTGCAGGGTCGCTTTGGCCTTGCGACAAGAGCCTAACCGGCCGGGCCGCCTCAACCGGCCGACCGCCCGTCCCCTGGGACGAAAAAGGACTCAAGAGCGGGCACGGCAGGACAAAGGGCCAGAATTCTACTGACTAGTAACTACAACAGTTGAACGATCACGCCGAAAACCGGCCGACCCCGACCCGGCACGCACGGGGGGAAGATGCGCACCGGGCCGGGGCGGCCGGAGTGATCAGCGAGGAGAGATCGCGACTACTTCGTCAGGTGGAGCTGCTGACCCGGGTAGATCAGGTCGGCGTCCGTGACGATGTCCTTGTTCAGCTTGAAGAGCTGCTCCCAGCCACCCTTGACCTTGTGGTCGGCAGCGATCTTGCTCAGGGAGTCGCCGGCGACGACCTTGTACTCGCCGTCACCCTTCTCGACCTTCTTGCCGGTCGGGGTGGTGACGGTCTTCGACTCGGACCTTGGGGGCGGCCGAGCGGTCCGAGCGGTTGGTGGAGGGGGCCTCGGTGCGCTCGGCCTTCTTCGGCTCGGCCTGCTGGACCGGCGCCGACTCCTGCTTCGGGGCGGCCTTGGGAGCGGCCTCGGTCTTGGCGGCGGAGGAGCCGGTGTCGACACCCGGGTCGACACCGTCGTTGCTCAGGTTGCCGGCACCGGCACAGGCCCAGGCGCCCGGGCCCTGAAGGTCGAGGAGCTTCTCGGCGACGGCGATCTGCTGGGCCTTGGTGGCCAGGTCGGCGCGGGCCGCGTACTGGGTACCGCCGGCGGCGGCCCAGCTGGACTGCGAGAACTGCAGGCCACCGTAGTAACCGTTGCCGGTGTTGATGGACCAGTTGCCACCGGACTCGCACTGGGCGACGGCGTCCCACGTGGACACGGAGGCGGCGGAGGCGCCGGTGGCACCCATCAGAGGCACGGCGATGGCGGCACCGGCGACACCGGCGAGCGTGGCGATACGGACGGCCTTGGACGGGCGACGGTGCTTGTTGCCCTTGCTGTTGAGCAGCATCGAGACTTCTCCTCACCGACGCCTACGAGGTGAGCTGTCGGGTTCGGGCCAAGTGAGTTGCCCGGTCGCACGTCCTAGCGCACGACTTCACCCCAAGCCGGTCCTGATGCGTCTTGCGACGACCGGGCCCGGCGCTTACCTGGGTCCCCCGCTCCTGCCTACGGCGCTTTACGCGTCTGTTCCCTTCGACCGACGGCAGGATTCGGCGTGACGATCGACGGGGCCCGCGGTGCGAGCGGTTCCGACCGTAAACACACCACCCCGCATATCCAAAGATGGACATACCGGATAAACAGCCCCTCCTTGCATCCGAAGAACCGTCGTTTGCGCAGGTGGGAACGGATACGGCGGGACCTCCCGGACAAGATGCGCCAGTTCACGCAAAGAGACCCATGTCTCACTTAGTCAAAAGTGGGACATAGGCCTCTTAACTACCCCAATTTTTGGGGTGTTTTCAGCTGATCATCAGACCGCTCTCACTCGGCCTTCACGCCGAGATCGAGGCTCTGGCCAGGCAGGATGAGGTCGGGGTCGGAGCCGACTTCCGCCTTGTTGGCCTCGTACAGCTGGGTCCAGCCGCCGGACAGCTTCTGTGCATCAGCAATGGCCCAGAGGTTGTCGCCGGCTCGCACGGTGTACGTACCGTCAGCAGCCGCGGCACCGCTGTCGCGTGCGTCACCGTCACCACGCGAGGCGTGCCGCCCCGCGTCCCGGTCACTGCCGTTGCCGCTCCCCCGGGTCTCCTCGGGCGCCGGAGCGCCCCGGTGCTTGCCGGCCTTCTCCTGCCCCCCGGAGGGATCCTCCTCGGCGCCGGAGGCGTCACCCGAGGGCGACGTGGAGGGCGTGGCCGACGGGGACGCGGACGCGTCCGGCTTCCCGCCCTTGTCCTCCGCCTCGTCCGTGGCCCCGTCCGCCGGCTTCGTCGCGTCCGAGGACGCGCCGTCCGACGCGGTCGCGTCCCCGGAGGGGTCGCTGCCCGCGGACGGGTCCGCGCTACCGGTGGGGTCGCCGGACGGCGTGCTGCCCGGATCCACACCCGGCAGGCCGGTGTCCACCGCGAGGCCCGAGATGACCGCGCAACTGGGCCACGCCTTCGGCCCCTGGTCGTCCAGGACCTTCTCCGCCACGGCGATCTGCTGCGAGCGGCTGGCGAGGTCCGCGCGCTCCGCGTACGACTCGCCGCCGTACGACTTCCAGACCTCCTGCGAGAACTGCAGGCCGCCGTAGTAGCCGTTGCCGAGGTCGGCGCTCCACATGCCGCCGCTCTCGCACTCGGCCACCCGGTCCCAGGTCGAGGCGTCGGCGGCGTGCGCACCTGCCGCGCCGAGCAGCGGGATGGCGATGGCCGAGCCGGTCACGCCTGCGGCGACGATGATCGCGGGTGCCTGCCGAGGGCGACGGTGTCTGCCGTTCGCGGAGCCCATGGGGATGCCTTCCGTGTGACTGACGAGTGACTGGTGAGTCGAACGGTGAACCTAGCGGGACTCGAACGTGTGTCACAAGTCGATGCAGCAGAGATCACGTGAAAGTCACAGAGTTGACAGAGTGTCACCTTCACCGAGCGCCGATCCCGGGGTGAACTCCACCGGCAGGGTGCGCAGTCCACGCATGATGAGCCCGCCACGCCACCGCAAATCGGCAGGTTCCCCCGCAAGTCGCAGGTCCGGAAGGCGTTTCAGGAGCGTGGCGAGAGCGGCCTGCCCCTCCAGCCGGGCGAGCGGTGCTCCCAGGCAGTAGTGGATTCCGTGACCGTAACCGAGGTGCTGATTGTCACGCCGCGAGAGGTCCAGCGTGTCCGGTCCGCCGAAGCGTTCGGGGTCCCGGTCGGCGGCCGCCAGCACGACGAGGACGGGGTCACCCTCGGCCACCCCCTGCCCACCGATCGTCAGCGCCTCGGTGGCGTACCGCCAAGTCGCCAGCTCCACCGGACCGTCGTACCGCAGCAGTTCCTCGACACCCATGGCCAACAGCTCCGTCTCCCCCGCGGCGAGGGAACGCTGGAGCTGCGCGCGCTGCTCCGGGTGACCCAGCAGGGTGTGGACGCTGTTGCCGATCAGGTTGACGGTGGTCTCGAAACCGGCAAAAAGGAGGATAAAGGCCATTGCGGCGGCCTCGTTCTCCGTCAGGTGCTCACCGTGGTCGCTCGCCCGGATCAGCCCTGAGATCAGGTCGTCCCCCGGGTTCTCGCGCTTGCGGTGGATCAGTTCGAGGAGATAGCCCCGCATCTTCTTCACGGAGCGGGCCACCCCGCCGCGTGGGCCGCCGCCATGGCGGATCATCATGCCCGCCCAGTCCCGGAAGTCGTCCTGGTCCTCGCTCGGCACGCCCAGCAGGTCGCAGATCGCGTAGATGGGGAGCGGGAAGGCGAACTCGTGGATGAGGTCCGCTTCCCCCTTCTCGATGAAACCGTCGATGAGCCGGTCGGTCAGCTCCTGCACACGTGGGGCGAACTCCGCGATACGACGCGGGGTGAACGCCTTGGACACGAGGCGGCGCAGCCGGGTGTGGTCGGGCGGGTCGATGTTCAGCAGATGCGTCATCAACTCCGCCTTGCGCTCGCCCGGGATCCCCGTCTTCCCCTTGGCGTGCGCGGACCCGGCGTGGTGCGCCGGGTTCTTGGACAGCCGGCTGTCGGCGAGGGCCTCCCTGGCGTCCGCGTACCGCGTCACCAGCCAGGCCTCGACCCCGCTGGGCAGCGTGGTGCGGTGCACGGGGCTGTGCTCGCGCAGCCAGGCGTAGGCGGGGTACGGGTCGGTGGCGAACTCCCACGTGAAGAGTTCGGGTGCGGCGGGGGCCCCGTGGGCGGGGCAGCCGATGGGGGCTTCAGCGGGGGTCTCGGCGGGGTGGTCGTTCACCCCCCGACGTTATCCGCTGCCGTCTACCGCTGACCGACGCCCTCCGCCGCCCTGATCGCGTCCCGGTAGGCGCGCCCCGCGGCCCGCAGGGCGGCCTCCGGGTCGATGCCGTCCTCCTGGGCGCGCACGGCCAGGGCGAGGAGCCGGTAGCCGATGTCGTCGCCCTCGGGGAGCGCCACGTCGAGTCCGGCGGTACGGACCCGGCTTGCCAGCTTCGCGGCGAGCGCCAGACCGGGCTGGCCGAGCGGCACCCCGTCGGTGACGGACTCGCGCTGCTTCTCGATGGCCTTGGTGCGCAGCCAGTGCGCGTGGACGTCCTCCGGCGTCTCGGCGGTCTCGTCGCCGAAGACGTGCGGGTGGCGGTGGATCAGCTTCTCTACGAGCGTGGCCGCGACGTCGTCCACGGAGAACGGCTCGTCCTCGTCCTCTTCCGCGATGCGCGCATGGAAGACGACCTGGAGCAGTACGTCCCCGAGCTCCTCGCGGAGTTCCTCGCGGTTGCCGTCCTCGATCGCCTCGACGAGTTCGTACGCCTCCTCGATGGCGTACTTGGCGAGGCCCTGGTGGGTCTTCTGCGAGGTCCAGGGGCATTCGAGGCGGATGCGGTCCATGACCTGGACGAGGTCGAGGAGCCGGGCGCCGGGAAGATCGTACGAACCGGGCAGCAGCTCCAGGTTCGGCATCCGCACCCGTCCCGAACCGGCCAGCCGGGCCAGACCGTCGGTCAGCGGCTGGTTGCCCTCGCCACCGGTGAGGACGACCACGGTCCGGCCCCCGGCGCACGCGTCCACGAGTTCCTGCGCGTCGGGGACGCCGGGCGTGACGGTGATGCCCGCCTCGCGCAGATACGGCAACTGGGGCTGGTCCTGCTCCCCGCAGTGCACGTGGTCGGCGGCGTGCAGGGTCTGCCAGGCGGGCCAGGACAGCAGTCCGGGCGCGACGCGGTGGCTGGCGGTGAGCAGGACGATGCGGCCGGGGTCTTCAGCGTTCACGATTCGAATCTACCCCGGCCGTCGGACAGTCCTCAGGCCCCGGCCTCCGCGGCCGACTGGGCGGGCTTGGTGACCTGGGTGATCCAGGGGGCCTTGTACTCCGCGAGCTGGATCTGCTGGTTGTTCCAGGTGCCGAAGCGCGGGTTGACGTCGACCTTCAGCGACTTGGACGCCTTCGTCAGCGCGTCGCCGAGGACCTTCGTACCGGCCGGGGTCGTCGGGTCGGCGCCAAGTGCCTGGCCGAGCTTGTTCAGCTGGACCTGCTCGCGCAGGAAGGCGTCGATCTGGTCCGGGGCGATCCAGCGTTCCTGGAGCACCGCGGCACGCAGTCCGGCCTCTCCCTTGTACTGAGCGACGGCCGACTGCCGCATCTGCTGGATCTCGGCACGGGAGACGGTCACTCCCGCGTCCGCCGATGCCTTGTCCAGGACGCGGTCCAGGATCAGCCCGTGCAGTTTGGCGCGGACGAGCTGGCCGGACTGGTTGGTGATCTGGGCGGCCTGCTTCGAGCTGTCCTGCGCCTGGCGCACGTCGGCCACCTGGCCCTGCACGGTGGCCACCGTGATCCGGTCCCCGCCCACGAGGGCCGCGGCGCCCGGGTGGGCCTGGCTGCCGCAGGCGGCGAGGAGCGGCGCTGCGGCGAGCAGTGCGGCGGAGACGGTGAGCGCGGTGCGACGGCGGCGGTGCAAAGGAGCCTCCCGAGGAGATTGTGCGGCGGTGCACAAAGCCTTGCGGTGATCGATGCTAGAGCATCCGGCACTTGGGGGGCGGGAAAAGGAGCGGGTCTGGGTGCGTGCAGCTGCAAGGCGGAGGATTGAGGCAACGCGGAGCGTTGTTGATTGACGACAACGCCGCAGATGCGCGTGCCCAGACCCGCGACGCCGCCCCCCAAGTGCCGGATGCTCTCGGGCAGTGGAACTGGTCGGGGCCACTGATTCGACCAACGATTCGGGAGGAGTTGGGGATGTGGGGTGCCGGCGGCGCGGCTCGGGCGGCGCGTTCGCCGGGTTTCGGCGGGTCTCTCGTGGGTCGAGGCCCGCCCCCGGACCTTCTGGCCGCTACACCGTCGCTGTCGCCGTAGGAACGAGTCCTGCCACGGCGTCCATGTCCTTGACGCCGAACCACGGGAAGAAGATGCGCAGGGCGCTCCCCGCGGACTCGTCGATCAGGATGAACGAGTGCTTCACGAATCCGCGCTTGATCTCGGTCCGCTTCACGTCCTTGATCTCGAACGTGGCCAGGTGCCGGTCCGGCTTCGCGAAGGTCGGGTTGGCCTGGAAGAGGAAGAGTCGTTCGCGGCTGGCCGCGAGATACATCGGCTGGGGGGCTGCCGCAGCGATCATCGTCCCGCCGCTCAGGACCGCCGCGGCGATGCCCATCGCCACGTTCTTCTTGACGGAGACCTCGCTGAGGTTCACCAGCGACGTCGCCTCGATCTGTTCACCGGGCTCCAGCATGACCGTGACGGCTTTCAGCAGGGCCCGGCGTCTTCTCGCGTTCACAACACACCTCTGGATGATCAAGGACTGGGGTGCGGTGAGCCGGTCGCAAGAGGTCATGCCGCGAGGCAGCGCCTCACCGGGGCTGCGCGGCGCGACGGCTTTGCCCGGTTCAGCGCATATGACCGGGACACTTTGCCACACGGAAGGACCGGCTCCGCACCGTCCGGCTCAGCCGACCCGTTCGACCGGTTTCGGCGGGGTGTCCGGCCGCAGCATGATCGTGCGCGAGACGACGAAGGTGATGGGGATGGCGGCTGCGGCCGCCACCAGTGGGGCGTACCGGCTGCTGAATCCGGCCAGGTCGACCAGCAGGTAGACGCCGCCGGTGGTGATGACGAAGTTGGCCGCGTTGGTGAGCGGGAAGAGCAGGAACTTCCGCCAGGTGGGCCGGGTGCGGTAGGTGAAGTAGGAGTTGAGGAAGAACGAGCCGGTCATGCTGAGCGTGAAGGCCAGCACGTGCGCGGCGATGTACGGCAGCCAGTGCAGCAGGACGAGGTAGCAGCCGTAGTACGTGCCGGTGTTCACGGCGCCCACGAGGGCGAAGCGGGCCAGTTGTGCCTTGACCGTCATCGGCGTACGGACTCCAGGGGTTCCGGCTCCGGTGCCGGCCTGCGGACCTGGGTGTTGGTGGCCTTCACCAGGAAGTGCGGGCGGCGCTTCACCTCGTAGTAGATCCGGCCGACGTACTCCCCGACCACCCCGACCATCACCATCTGGACCCCGGCGAGGGCGGTGAAGACCACGATCAGGGTGACGTATCCGGGGGTGTCGACGCCCTGCACGAGTGCGACGCCGACGATCCAGGCGGCGTAGGCGAGGGCCACGGACATCAGCAGCATGCCGAGATAGAGCGCGGCGCGCAGTGGCTTGTTGTTGAAGGAGAGGAGTCCGTCGAGGCCGTAGTTCAGGAGCTTGCCGAAGGTCCAGGCGGAGCGTCCCTGTTCCCGGACGGCGTTCTCGTAGCTGAATGTCGAGGTGGGGAAGCCGACCCAGGCGAAGAGGCCCTTGGAGAAGCGGTTGTACTCGGTGAGTTCGAGTACGGCGTCGGCGGCCCGCCGTGACAGCAGCCGGAAGTCGCCGACTCCGTCGACGAGTTCGACGTCGACGAGGCGGTTGATGAGCCAGTAGTAGGCGCGGGCGGTGAGGGTGCGGGTGACGCGGTCGCCCTTGCGGGTGCGGCGGGCGATCACCTGGTCGTAGCCCTGTGCGTGCTCCTGCAGCATGCGGCCGACGAGTTCCGGCGGGTGCTGGAGGTCGGCGTCCATGATGACGACGGCGTCGCCCTCGGCGTGCTGGAGACCGGCCAGCATGGCGGCCTCCTTGCCGAAGTTGCGGCTGAAGGAGACGTAGCGAGCGCGGGGGTCGGCGGCTGCCAGCTCCTGGAGGATCGGCAGGGTCCGGTCCGCACTTCCGTCGTCCACGTAGACGATCTGGAACGCATGACCGAGGCGGGTCAGCTCATCCGTCACGCGTTCATGGAAGCGTTCGAGGATCTCTTCCTCGTTGAAGCAGGGCACCACCAGGGAGATCAGCACGAATGTACATCAGCCGGTCAAAGTGTCGGGAGCGGATGGCGGGTGTGGCCTGGGGGCGACGTTTGGGTGAACTGGCCCCGGAGCCCGGTCGGGTGAGGCCGCACGCGCGGTGTCACGGACGGCGGTGCTCGGCGCCGGACGGCTCCCCGCCCCGGCCGGCCTCGGGTCCCCTGGTCCCCCTCCGCCAGACGCTTCTCCTTGCACGGGCCGGAGCGCCGCGCGGGCGTCGGGTTCTACAGGCTCATCTGCGGGCGGCCGAGGTCGAACAGGTCGGGGTTCTGCTTCGTCAGTTCGCCCTCGAAGTCCGGCCAGCCGTGCTTCTCCACGTACTCCGCCTCGATGCCGTGCAGCGGCACCAGCCACACCACGGACACATGCGTCCCGTTCTCCAACGTGACGGAGAAGAAGGAGTCGTCGAAGCAGACCGGCATGGCCGCGTACAGCGCGGTCAGGGAACCGCCCGGGGTCAACGGCATCGGCAAGGGCACGACGTCCCCGCGAAGGACCGCTCGCCCGGTGGTCGCCAGGCGCTCCGCCACCCACTCCAGCACTCCTGGAAACGGGCCGTACTCGTCCCCGGCAAGGGGGCGGCCGCAGCCGAGCAGTTCCAGGTGCTGGGGCTCCCCGGTGGTGGGTGAGACGAGGTGCGTCCGGTGCAGGGTGGTGGTGGCACAGGACTGGATGTCCTCGAAGACACCACCAGTGAACCAGCCCACCTGCGCCGCGCCTTCGGGAGCGCCGTCCCTGACCGACCACGCTCCGGCCAGTCGGCCCAGACGTGCCTCCAGGTGGTCGATCAGAACAGCCACGGTCACCTCTCACGTCGTTTCGATGCGAGCCTGTCGTGTCCGTACGAGCGTGGCTCATGGCGGGCACGGACTCTGCTCAGAAGAAGGTCTTGTCCCAGGTGCTGGTGACGAATGCCTCCACCGCCGCAGCGAACCCGTTTCCGATGCGCTGCATCCCGGCGTCACCGGCGAAGATGATGTCGCCGTTCGCTGCCAGCAGCACGTTCTCCTCGGTCACCAGGGCGATTCCGATCGGCACCGCAGGCATTCCGAGCTGACGGGAGTAACTGCGTACGTTCAGTGGATAGACGCCCATCGCCTCCTCGACGGAGATCGTCAGGACAAGCTCCTCGCCCGTTCTCGGTGCTGTCCGGCCGACGACGATCTCGCCGTAGTTTCCCAGGAACTCCCGAAGCGCAGGGGTGACTTGGTAGCCGGCCCGCTCGTAGGCCGCGCAGGCTGCCTCGATGTCGACCTCGCCGAACTCGGCCTTCTCCACTCCTGCCAGTGCCGCCCGGAGGGCCCGGCGCTCTTCACTCGGCGGCATACCGCTCATCGTTCGTCCCATTTCTCGGTCCGGGGGCGGTTCAGCCGCCCCTGACCTTCAGCTGGCGCTCCAGTTGCCGGCGCAGTTCGACGGGCAGCGGGTGGTGCGGGCCGTACATCCGCTCGGTATCGTACAGCAGTGCCTGGAGCTGGCCGCGGGCGCCCGTGTGGTCGCCGAGGGCCAGCAGGAGCTGGCAGATGCGGTGGCGGATCTCGTACGAGCGTGCCGGGTCGTTGTTCGTCGCGTACTGGTTCTCGTAGTACGGGAGGACCGCGCGGTACTCGGCGAGTGCGGCGGCGGGTTCGCCGAGCTGTTCCAGGCACTGTGCGGCTTCGTACCGGAACTGCAGGGTCTGGAGGTCGGCCGGGCCGGCCTCCGCGGCCCGGTCGTCGGCCAGCCGGCGCAGTTCGGGCAGGGCGCGGCGGTACTGGCCGTCGTCCATCAGTGTTGCCGCGTACTGCTTGCGCAGGATGCGGACGACCGGGGAGCCCTCGCCGTGCTGCTCGGCGGCGGCCGGGAGGATGCCGCCGAGCATGTCGACGGCCTGGGTGATCCGGCCTTCGCCCAGCAGCCTCTTGACCTCGTCGACGGCGGCCGCGACATCCGGCCGGGCAGGCATCGGAGCGGGCCGGTCGGCGGGTGGGGTAGTGGCGCGGTCGGGCCACGGGGCGTGCGGGCGCAGGAAGGGGCGGGTCGGGTCGAGCGGGCCCGAGGGGTGCCCTGTGTTCCTGGTGGGCAGCAGGGGGGCGAGGTGTTCGTACACCTCCTGGGCGCTGGCCGGGCGGTGCTGCGGGTCCTTGGCGAGCAGGCGCAGGACGAGGGCTTCGAGCGGTTCGGGGATGTCGGGGCGGATCGTGCGGACGGGGGCCGGCGGCTCGTAGAGGTGGCGGTGCAGCACGCCGAGGGCGGTGGAGCCTGCGAACGGCACGTCTCCGCTGAGGAGTTCGTGCAGGAGTACGCCGAGGGCGTACAGGTCGGTGTACGGGCCGACGGCACCGCCCATGGCCTGTTCGGGGGCCATGTAGGCCGGGGAGCCGATCGGCGAGCCGGTGTGGGTGAGGCGGGTGGTGTCGGTGTCCAGGACGGAGGCGACGCCGAGGTCGAGCACGACGACGGTGCCGTCCGGGCGCACCATCAGATTGCGGGGCTTGAGGTCCCGGTGGACGATCGGCACCGCGTGCACGGCGCACAGGACGGCGCAGAGCTGGGCGGCGACTGCGACGGCCCACTGCCAGGGGTACGGATCGTGCTCGGCGAGATGGTCGCCGAGGTCGGCGCCCTCGACGTACTGCATGACGAGGAACAGTTCGTCGCCGTCGCTGCCGGCGTCGTGGACGGTGACGAGGCCGGGGTGGTCGACCTGCGCGGTGACCCGGCACTCGCGGACGAAGCGGCGGCGCAGCTCGCCCGCTGCGTCGCTGCCGATGGGGCCGGTGACCCGGTCGGGGCGCAGCAGCTTGACCGCGACCCGGCGGTCCAGGCGCTGGTCGTAGGCCGTCCAGACCTGGCCCATGCCGCCTTGGCCGAGGATCGTCGCCAGCTCGTACCGCCCGCCGATGAGGCGACCGCTCACCGGCCCTCCTCCTTACGGAGGTAGTCGCTCAGCTCGTCGAGCTCGGCGCGGACCTGGTCGAGGCGCTGGGGGTGGGGCGTGGGGTGCGGCTGGGAGGTGGGCGGCTGCGGCTGGTGGGTGGGGGGCGCGGGCCGGGGCGCGGGGTGGGGCTGAGGCGTGGGGTGGGGCTGTTGGTACTGCGGCGGGGCATAGGGCTGCGGTGCGTAGTGCTGCGGGGCCGGGGGCTGTCCGAGTGGCCGTGCGGGTGTCTGCATGGGCACCGTGGGCGCGTATGCGTAGCCCGGCACCGGTGGCATGGGGCCGCTCCTCACGTTCTGCCGCGTCAGCTGCGCGTAGTGGCGGATGTCGGCGACGATGTAGTGCACGGGGGCACCCACCATGGCGAGCAGCAGCAGCGGTATGAGGACGTTGTCGACTCCGTGGGGATCGGTGTCGCCGCCGTCCCTTCCGATGATCGGCAGCAGCACGCAGACGAAAGCGAAGCCGGCCCCGGTCACCCACCAGTCGAAGGCTCTGCGGCGCACGATCGCAAGGCGCAGCAGGGGAGCCCACAGGAGCAGGCCCAAGGAACACACCGAGAGCACGGTGAACAGCACGCGCATCGACACGATCCAGGCCCTGCTGGGGACTCTGCGCGGCGCCGTCGGCGGCTGGCCCGGGGCGTACATGGCTGCTCCTGGATACCTGGTCATGGGACGTCCGCGCGCAGCTGGGCGTGCGCGCAGAACCGAGCGTAAAGGGCGACACCGACAAGGGGCCCCGGGTTGTACGGAACCGTTGTGGTTCCGCTCACTTCGGCGTGACCGTTCCGTCCGTCAGTCCGTCGTACATCCCCTGGACGAGCCGTCCGCCGAGTTGGCCGGCGAGGCGTAGGGCGTCCTCGAACGCGGCCAGGGTGCGGAAGCGTTCGCCGTACCGCTGCTGCTCGGCCAGCGGCAGCCGGGGCAGTTGGAGGCGGCGGGCGTCGAGCCGGGTCGCGGTGGAGGCGTAGCTGCTGGCCTGGCGGTTGTTGGCGGTGCCACGCAGGAAGCCGGCGAGGAACCAGGGGTCGAGTGCGGCCGGATCGGGGCGCAGCAGCTGGAGGTTGCGGCCGAGCGCGGCGCCCGCAGTGGCGTCGTCGATGACGCGGGCGACGGAGCCGCCGCCGAGGACGGGGACGACGACGTCGCCCGGTTCGACGAGCACGGGTTCCTCGTGCGGTCCGTCGGCGGGCAGGCTCCCCGAGGGGGCGGCGGAGCCGAGGACGTCGTGCTCGGTGAGCACGGGGCCCGTGCCGGTACCGGATCCGCCGGTGCGGAGCTGGAGGGCGCCGGCCCTGGCCAGTTCGCCGACCGTGGTGAGCGGCCAGCGGGCGGGGGCGGAGACCTCCACGGGCGGCGGGGTCAGGCTGTCCGCGAGGCCCAGACTCTTCGTGAGCCGTTCCCTTACGTCGATCAGCTCGGCGGGCCCGTCCGCCGCGGCTGCGGCGGGCAGATGGCGGGCGGGGGCCAGGTCGACATCGTCGTCGAGGAGTTCGATGACCGGGACGACGCGGCTGGTGCCGAGCCGGAAGCGGCTGTTCTCACCGTTCGCGAGGCTCCCGTGCCCGGCCCTTGTCGCGCCGGTTCGCCCCGCCCCAGCGGTTTTCCCGGTCTCACCGGTCCCACCGGTCTCACCGCTCTCACCGCTGAACGGCTGCCAGGCGTCGAGCACGGCGGCGTGCAGGGCCGGCCAGTCGAGCCGGTCGCGGCCGCTCTGGGAGGAGGCCTGTTCGGTGGGCTCGGTGGTGTCGACCAGGAGCAGTTCGGGCGAGTGGTGCGGCCCCGCGTCCGGCTTGCGCAGGACCCAGAGGTGGAGCGGGATGCCGTACGGGGGTGCGGCGCCGGCCGGGAGCGCGATGACGGCCCGCAAGGCACCGCGCCGCAGCAGATCGGCGCGGATACGTCGGCCGGAACGGCGCGACGCGGCGGCGGGCGGCATCAGCAGGACCGCGGTGCCACCCTCGTGCAGATGGGCCAGCGCATGCTGCACCCAGGCGAGTTCGGACTCCGTACGGGCGGGGAAGCCGTACTCCCAGCGCGGGTCGTAGGCGAGCTCGTCGTGGCCCCAGTTGCGCTCGTTGAACGGCGGATGGCAGAGCACCGCATCGACGGTGAGGCCGGGGAAGGCATCGGCGCGCAGGGTGTCACCGGTGCGCACGGTGAGCGTGCACTCGGTGGAATCGGCGTGCAGGGCGAGGCGGAGTGCGGTGAGTGCCGCCAGGTCCGGGTCGTTCTCCTGCACGTACAGCGCGCCCGGCTGCGAGACAGCACCCAGCAGGGCCCCGGTGCCCGCCGCCGGGTCGAGCACCGTGCGCAGGGGCCGGCCGCCGGTGTCCGCCAGCGCGGCCATCAGTTCGGCAAGACCGGGCGGGGTGAGTGTGTACTGGCGCGGGTTGGCGTCGAGCTGACGCCCGAGCAGGAACTCGAAGGTCTCCCGGACGCCCGCCGTGTCAGCGAGCTCGGCGGCGCCCCGCAGCAGCGGGACGGACGGCAGGAGTTCGGAGCGGTCCGGGCTGTGAACCGCGCGCCCGGTCTCGGCGGCCGGTCCGAACCGGGCGGTGAGCACCTCGTTCAGCGCGAGGGAGAGCACGCCCGCCATCCGTTCGTCGGACACCCCCGTGATCTCCCGCCAGGCGGAGGGACTCTCCCGCACGAGGAGCAGGGCGCATCCGACGTGGAACAGGGCCGGGACGGCGCCTGCCGGGTGTCCGGCCAACTGCTGCCAGACGCGTTCACGGAGCGGCACCTCGGCGAGTTTCCCCTGGTCACGCAGCCACTGCTCGACCTCGGGCAGGGCGAACGACGGGCTTGTCTCGGTACCTCCGACGGGCTTGGGGAAGTCGGCGTGACGGCGGCGCCAGTTACTCACGGCGGCGCGCCCCACCCCTGCCAGCCGGGCGATCCCTGCGGCGGTCACCTCTGTCGCGTTCTCCGGCACTTGCTGTCTCCCTGGTGCTCGTACCGCTGCTGGCCCGTCCGTGTGCACTGCTGTGTCGGCGAGCATACCGATCTGTTCACATCACCGGTTCACGGCTCACACTCCCCAAAACCCTGTGAACCACGTTGACTCGGTTCACAGGAAATGGTGTCATTGACCTGTCGCTGCACAAGGCGGCGCGTGGAACCGCTCACCACTCAACTCCGCACTTGCCGAAGGGCACAGCCATGTCCCAGTTCACCCAGCCGCCGCAGTCCCCGCAGTCCCCCCAGCAGCAGCCGCAGCAGCCGTACGTCCCCACCCAGACGCCTGGCCTGCGCCCCGCACGCAACGGGCTCGGCATCGCGGCGCTGGTCCTCGGCCTCATCGGCGCCGTCTCGGGTCTGATCCCGTTCCTCTTCTGGCTCGCAGGCACCCTCGGTCTGATCGCGCTGATCCTGGGCCTGGTGGGCCGGGGCCGCGCCAAGAGGGGCGAGGCGACGAACAAGAACATGGCCACGTTCGGCGCGGTCCTCGGCCTGATCGCGATGATCCTCTCGGTGGTCGGCGCCGTGATCACGTTCAAGGCGGTCGACGACGCGGTGAGCGACCTCAACAAGGCGGTGTCGGACACCACGGCCTCCGCGAAGCCGAAGGCGGGCGGGGACACCGGCAAGAACGCGGACGACGCGAGCCCCGAGGCCAAGGGGAAGAACGACGAGGCCAAGAAGGAGGACATCGCCGAGGCCCTGGAGGCCGGCGACTCAGCGGTGTACGACGACGACCTCACTGTCACGGTCGGCGACGCGACCTCGTACTCCGCGGGCTCTTTCGCTGCCGGTCACACCAAGGGCAACAAGGCCTACCGCGTCGCCGTCGTCATCGAGAACGCGGGCAAGGAGAAGTTCGACTCCGCGCTCGTCAGCGTCGAGGCGCGCGCCGGGCAGGACGGGGTCGACGCCGAGCAGATCTTCGACGGCAAGGTCGGCGAGGGCTTCAGCGGCACGGTCCTGCCGGGCAAGAAGGTCACCGTCCTCTACGCCTTCGACGCCCCCGCGGACGCCAAGAACCTGACCGTCGAGGTCAACCCCGGCTTCACGTACGAAGCGACCCAGTGGGACCTGAAGCTCTGACCCGCGCCGAAGCACCCGCACGCACGACACCACGGAACCCGCCCCGGGGCGGGTTCCGTTCGTGCATTCTCCCCGCCCCGCACCGGCCGCTACGAGGCCCAGCCGGCGCGGCCGAGGAGGTCGGCCGCCGCCATCCTGACGTTCGGGTTCTCGTCGCGCAGGAGGGCGCGGGCCGCGGAGCCGTAGGCGGGCTCATCGTCGGTGACCCGCAGCAGATGGACCAGGGCCCGCCGCCTGACCCAGTGATCGGGATCCCCCAGCGCCCGCGCGAGTGCGTCGGCCACCCCTGTGTACACGTCCGCCAGGGTCTTCGCCGCCTCCATGCGGACACCGCGGACGGGGTCGCCGGCGAGGGCGGCGAGCAACACGTCCCGGGCCCGGCTGCCGAGCGGGGGACGACTACCCAGGGTGTAGGCAGCGGCAAGCCGCTCGCAGGAGGAATCCGAACCGGCCAGTTGGTCGATGAGTTCCTCGTCGCTGCCCCGGGACTGACCACGGAAGTCAGGGGCAAGCCTCCCCTGCGGCAATCCGTCCAGCCAGTGCTCGTACCAGCGGAGAAAGTCCGGCGCGGGATGGAACACCGGGGGTACGGCAGTGTTCCCGAGGTCGGCGTCGAGGAGTCGGCCCCGGGCGGGCCCGGTGATGACCAGCAAGGTCACCTCCAGGCCGCCCCGTTGGACGACGGGACGGGTTCCCCCGTACGGATCCTCCTGATCGGCACAGAGACGCGCCCACTCCTCGGGCACACAGCCGGTCGGCCCCAGCGCGAAAGTCGTCCCCAGGCGCTGACGGGCGTCAGGGATGTCACGGATGTTCCAGCGCGTCAGCGGCTCAAGGCCGCAGTCCGGGCCGATGCCTCCGTCGCCGACCTCACGCAGGAACGTGCGATACGCGGAGGGAAGACGGATGCCGTGGACCGCCTCGAAGGCGGCCACGCGCTGCTCGCCGAGCGGGAGACCCAGCCGTCGGCCACCGGGCGCCCGCACGAAGGTCCTCGGCCGCGGGACCGGCTCCGGGCACGCTGCGGACAGCTTTGCGTGGATGCGGGCGACCATGTCGTCCATGGGTGCTTCTTCCGGATGCGGCGGCACTCTGCGCGTGCCGCGCTCGCCCGCATCGTAAGCAGAGGCGGCCCGGTACCGGGAGCGCCGCCTGCGGGTTCACGTCAGCGCCGGAATCATCTGCGGTAACGCGGTACGGAAGCGCGCGGCCAGGAGCTCGTAGGACGCCATCCGGTCCTCGGGGGACGCGGCGAGGGTGTTGATCATGATCTCGGTGGCCCGGTGCGCACGGGCCAGGGAAGCGAGGTGGACGTGGAGCTGCTCCGGGGTGCCGTGGAGGATCGTCGGCCGGTGCATGGCGGCCTGGGCGCGTTCCTCCGGGGTCCAGATGTGACGGGCCGCCGTGGTCGGCGTGGGGATCGGGCCGTCGTGGCCGAGGTCCTTGCGGGCACGCCACAGCAGCATGGCCTGGGCCAGGGCTGCGGCGTGGCGAGGATCCTCGGCGGTGACGGCGCGGACGGCCAGGACGGTCGACGGACTGCTCCCGGCGCGCAGGTGTCGCCGGTACTCGGCGACGGCCGTGGGGCCGTTCCTCGGAGCGAAGAAGTGGCCGAAGGCGTAGCCCGCGCCGAGACTGCCGGCCAGCGGGGCGGTGGAGCCGCCCGCGCCGAGCAGCCACAGGTTGCCCACCGGTTCTCCGGCATCGGCGGTCGCACCCGTGCCCGGTTCCGTGAGGCGTTGGTACAGGCGCTGGAGCCTGTCGCCGAAGTCGGCGGACGGGCCGCCGCCGCGGGCGATGCCGACATCCACGCGGCCGGGGTGCAGCCGGCGCAGCAGCGTCATCGTCTCGGCGGCCTTGTCGGGGTGGT
Source organism: Streptomyces sp. LN549 (assembly GCF_043203805.1). Classification (NCBI taxonomy): domain Bacteria; kingdom Bacillati; phylum Actinomycetota; class Actinomycetes; order Kitasatosporales; family Streptomycetaceae; genus Streptomyces; species Streptomyces sp. LN549. Next base: position 3,548,393 of record NZ_JAZHRI010000002.1, read on the forward strand.
ACCGGGGCAGCAGGATGCCGCCCGTGCCGACCCGCAGGCGCGCGGTGCTCTGCAGCAGCAGTCCGGTCAGGACTTCGGGTGCGGTGCCGGCGAAGGAGCGGGATTCGTGGTGCTCGGCCAGCCAGTAACGGTGGTAGCCGAGGGCTTCGGCGTACTGGGCGAGCGTGACGGTGGTGCGCAGTGCGTCGGCAGCGGACTGGCCCTCCCCGATCGGGGACTGGTCCAGGACGGAGAGCCGGATCGTGGCCGGGTCGCCGTGGGCGGTGCCGGCGGGGACGGGGTGGGTGGTCATCGCGGCTGGACCTCGTTCGGGGTGGGTGCGGCGGCATCGGCGACCGTGGTCGTCGGCTGATCGGGGTCGGGGTGGGGGTGGGGGTGGTGACCGTGGTCGCGGAGGACGGGGACGATGCGCCAGTCGCGCTGGAAGACGAGGTTGTGCAGGTCGGCGGCGACGATGGCGCGGAAGGTGGGGACGAGTTCGGCGGCCTGCGCGGGGGTGAAGACGTTGAGCGGCCACTCGGCGACGGTCGCGCCGCGCAGGTGCGGGTGGTGGAAGCCGGCGCCGTAGTGGGCGTGCAGGGTGAGGGCGGCGATCCCGGCGCGGCGCTGTTCGGGCCAGGTCAGACGCCAGGCGGCGAAGTGGCCTCCGTACTGGTCGGGGCGCAGGCCGGTGGCGCGGATCGTTCCGGTGCCCAGCAGCAGGTGGGTGTCGAACTCGGCGAGGACCTGGCGGGCGGGGGCGTCGAGGAGCTCGGCGGCCTCACCGAACGCTGTCTCCTTGGACGGCCGGTCGGCGTGTCCGGCGTGGGTGCCTTCACGCAGGTCGGCGAAGTGGCGTACGAGGGCCTCAAGCGGTGCGGGGACGGCGGAAGGGGCAGCTGTGGTGGTCATCGCGGGGTGTCCTTTGCTTCGGTACGGGCTGCTGCTTCAGGTACGGGCTGCGCCGGTGGTGACGGTGCGCAGACGTCCGGCGAGTGCGGGAAGGAGCTTGCTGTCGGAGTGCAGGAGGTCGGCGTGGGCGGTGCCGGGCGGGTGGACGAGATCGACGGGGACGGCGGCGGTACGCAGCCGGGCGGCGTAGGCGAGGACGTCGTCCGCGACCGGGTCCAGTCCGCCGACTGCCAGCACGGTGGGTGGCAGTCCGCGCAGGTCGGGGGCGTCGAGCGGGGTGGAGTACAGGACCCGGCCACCGGCCGTGGGGGCCGGGGACGCGGTGCCGCGCAGAGCCCGCCAGGCGCGGCGCAGGTCGGCGGGTTGAGGGAAGGCCGCCGGGTCGCGTCGGTGGCTGGCCCCGGAACAGGCCGGGTCGAGGGGCGGGTAGGCGAGCAACTGGGCGGCCAGCGGCGCCCGATCCGGGTCCGCGCCCCGGTGGTCGCGGGTGGCCAGGGCGGCCGCCGCGGCCAACGTGCCGCCGGCGCTGTCCCCGCCGACTGCCACCGGTACCGCCTCGGCGCCCGCCCGGCTCCGGGCCCAGTCGAGAACGGTGAGAACGTCCTCCAGGGCGGCGGGATGGCGGTGGGCAGGGGCGAGCCGGTAGTCGACGCTCAGCACCCGCCACCCGGAGAGCTCGGCCAGCCGCTGTGTGACGGGGTGCCATTCGGCCGCCGATCCCCGCTGCCAGCTCCCTCCGTGCGCCCACACCAGCCACCCGCCACGGCCCGTGCGCCCGGTGCCGGCCGGGGAGTGCAGACGGGCGCGGACGGGCCGTCCTCCCGGGATCGTCACGTCGGTCCACTGGGCCGGGCTGGTCCGCCGGCGCGCGTTGGTCGTGTTCATCGGGGAGGTTCCTTCCGGGAGCGGGGTGGAGGGTGATCGGGAGGGGGAGGCGGCGGCGGAGCGCGCCGGGCCCGCCTCCGCCGCCGGTGGTGCCGGGGGCGGGGCCCTGCGCGCACGGCGGGGCCTGCCGTCAGGCGTTCTGCGCGACAGCGGGGGCGTCCTGCGACTTCTCGTTCGCCACAGCGGGGGCGTCCTGCCACTTTTCGTTGGCGCCTGCGAGGGCGTCCTCGGGCTTCTTGTTACGGAGGAAGAGCGCCGCGATGACGACCCCGAGGGCGACGAGGGCGGCGTTGACGGCGATGGCGACGGTGACGCCGTGGTGGATGGCGGAGGCGGAGGCGGCACCGGCGGTGGTCGCCGTGACGACCGTCGACATGATCGGGGTGCCGAGGGTGATGCCTACCTGCTGGGACATCGAGGCGAGCCCGGTGGCCAGGCCCTGTTCCTTGTCGGGCAGACCGCTGGTGGCGGTGACCATGAAGCCGACGATGACGAGCATGTTGCCGATGCCGCCGAAGAAGGTGGCGGGCAGGAGCAGGGCGAGGGCGGTGCCGGTCGTCGTACCGAGGAAGAGCAGTGAGGCGGTGAAGACCGTCTGGATGATGCCGCCGGCGATCAGGGCGGTCAGGGTGGAGGTCCTTGCGATGACCTTGGGGGCGAGCAGTCCGCCGGCAACGGTGCCGATGCCCAGGACGCCGAAGGAGATCCCGGCGGTGAGCGGCGAGAAGTCCAGCGTCTTCTGCAGGTAGAGGGTGAGGAGGTAGACGAGCGAGGTCTCGGTGACGAAGGCGAGCATGCCCAGCACGTTGCCCCAGGCGACGTTGCGGCGGCCCAGGGTCTTGAGCGGGACAAGTGGCTCGGCGACCTTGCGCTCGATCAGGAAGAAGGCGGCGAGGAGCGCGGCGCCGCCGACGAGACCGGTGACGGCGTGGGCGTTGCCCCAGCCGTGTTCGCCGGCCTGGGTGAGGCCGTAGACCAGGGCGAGCAGTCCGCCGGTGACGGCGAGCGCGCCGGGCAGGTCGAGCTTGGGGCGGGTGGCGGGCTTGGACTCCTTGATGACGGCAGGTGCGATGAGGACGACGGCCAGCGCCACGGGGACGTTGATGAAGAACGCCCAGCGCCAGGAGAGCAGGTCGGTCAGGACGCCGCCGAGGATCGCACCGGCGGTGAACCCGGCGGACATCAGAGCCCCGTTGATGCCGAGCGCCTTCTGACGGAGCGGACCCTCGGGAAAGATCGTGGTGAGGAGGGAGAGCCCTGCCGGGGTGGCAGCGGCGGTGGCCAGGCCCTGGGCGACGCGGGCGATCAGGAGCATCTCGGGAGTGGTGGCCAGCCCGCCGACGAGGGACGAGGCGCCCAGCAGCACCAGGCTCCCGATGAAGATCTTCTTGCGGCCGATCAGGTCGCCGATCCGCCCGAAGAAGAGGGTGAAGCCGGCCGCGCTGAGCGCGAACGCCGTCGCGATCCACTGCAGGTTGGAAAGGGAGAACCCGAGGCCGTCGCCGATCGCAGGGAGCGCGACGTTCAGGATCGAGAAGTCGACGGCCAGCATGAACTGGGCCACCAGCAGCACCGTCAGGATCAGCTTCAACCGGCCGGTCAGGCGCTGCGGTTGATTTTCCGGGGCGGTCGCCCGGGGGGTGGGGACGGGCCGGGACGGGCGCTGCTTCCCGGGGACAGCCCCCGAGTTCGCCTTAGTCATAGACATGACAGGAATTCCTTTCTTCCCGCCGCTCGCCGGCACGGCGGGGCACGGGAGGGCAGGGCGGCATGGGCTTCAGAACCGCAACCCCTAATGGGCCTGCCGTTCCGTTACGCCATGAAAGTAGCACTGCGGCTCGCCAATGGGAACCCTAGTCCCGATAAGATGGAGTGGCGCCGTGAGAAATCAGGCGCCGTGAGAAACATCAGAAGGAGATCGCCATGCCCACACCCCCGGCCACCCCGCCGGCCGGCAACCAGACGGCCCCGGCCACTCCCCCGGCCCCTGTCGGCACCGTGCGTCCCGGCGGCCGCACCGCCCGGGTCCGCGAAGCCGTACTCAAGGCGGCCGGCGACACCCTCGCCACCGACGGCTTCGCCTCCCTCGACCTCACCGAGATCGCCCGCCGCGCCGACGTCGGCAAGACCACCGTCTACCGCCGCTGGGGCACCCCCGGCGCGCTGGCCGCCGACCTCCTCAGCGACATGGCCGCGACCTCCCTCCCCCGCGCCGACACCGGCACCCTCGACGACGACCTCACCGCCAACGCCCGCCTCGTCGTCAAGACCCTCACCGATCCCCGCCAGGGCCGCCTCTTCAAGGCCCTGATCGCCGCCTCCCTCTGCGACGACCAGGCAGCCGAGGCCCTCCACCACTTCTACGAGGTGCGCATCGCCGAATGGTCGGGCTGCGTCACCGACGCCATCGACCGCGGCGAACTCCCCGACGGCACCGACCCCCACGCCGTCATCGGCGCCGTCTCCGCGCCCCTGTACTACGCCCTGCTCAACACCGGCCGCGCGCTCACCGAGGACGACGCGGACACCGCCGCCCGGAGCGCCGCCGAAGCGGCCCGGGCCGGCGTCTGGCAGTCCCCTCGGCCGAACTGACGTGGCGGGGCAGGACCAGGGCTCCACACCGATGGCGACATCGCAGGCCGTGCCGCCGGACCACCGGCCCGCGACACGCAGAGTTGGCCTTGCGATGTGCCCGCCGCCAGTCCACCGGACGCAGCCGGCCCAACAGCCGGTCCCACTCATCCCCGGTCATCTTGCCCAGCGGGTCATGCCGAGGGGAAGGGACAGCCGTTGGGCCCCGGGAAGGTCCGACAGCCTCAACGCCTCCGGTCCATCCGCCAGTCATCGACCAACCATGGCCCGAACGTACCCAGGCACGTTCAGCAGACCGTCTCCGGACTTCCCGGCCCCTTCAGGCTCCGCACTGCCGCAGCATCATCTGCTTGTCCGCCGCAGTCACCGGCAGCTCGTACTTGAGAGAGACCTGGGCGAACCGAAGCGAGTACGAGCACCGGATCTGCTTGTTCGGCGGCAGCCAGGACGCCGGACCGGAATCGCTCTTGGAACCGTTGGTCGGTCCGTCGACCGGGATGAGGTTGAGCGGGTCATTGGCGATCCGCTGCCGCTTGGCGTCGTTCCAGCGGGCGGCGCCCATCTGCCAGTCGTACGAGAGCGGCATGACGTGGTCGATCTGGACCTTGGTGGCCTGCTGCTTGCGCCACTCGATGGTCGAGCCGGTGTACGGGTCCTTGAGCGTCATGGCGACGACCACACAGTCGGAACCCGAGCGGAGCGCGATGTCCTTGCCGTCGCGAGCCAGCAGGTCGTTTCGCGTGTCGCAGCCGTTCCGCGAGAGCGGGATGCCGTCGACCGAGTCCTTCCAGGCGTACCCGAACTTGTCCCTCTCGTATCCGGTCTTGGGTCCGCGCCCCTTGGTCGCCACCTTCTCGATGACCTTCCGGGCCGCCGCCCGGTCCGCGTCGGAGGTGAGGGGGGCGAGGCCCGGCTTCGTACCGTCGGGGTTGTGCAGCGGGCTTGCGCCGAAGCCGGTGACGGACGGGCCGCCACCGTTCGAGCTGCCGGTACCGGAGGACACCTGCTCGGGGTCACAGCCGGTCAGGGCCAGCACCGCCACCACGCCCAGGGCGGGCACGATCACTCGACAATCGCGGGGAGATATCACTCGAAGCCGTCCTGACGGGGAGAAAGCCGAACCAACTCGGGAATCCTACGGACGTCTTCCCCGCCGGGGCGTGTTCATGGCATCCGCTCACTCCGGATGCGTCCGGAATCACACCTTGCCGATGCCCAGCGTCGTCTCCGACGGCAGCAGTCCGGAGCCGATCACCGCCACCCACAACGGCCCCAGCAGCTCCACGAGCCGCTCCCGTTCCTCATCCCCCAGCGCCCGCCACGGGGCGGCCGCCGCCTCGTCCGTACGCCGCTCGACCTCGGCACGCAGCGCCCTGCCCGTCTCCGTGGCCGCGCCGTCGTCCGCCAACAGCCCCCGCTTGAGCAGTCGTTCACGGGCCTGCGACCACTCCTCGTCGCTCCATCGCCGGCTCGCGAAAACCTCCGGGCGCGCCGCACCGACGGCAGCGAACGAAACCAGCGCCTCGACCGGGTCCAGCTCCGCGTCGGCGAGCGCCGCGAGGTTTCCGTCGCCGCGGTGTTCGCGCAGGACGGTCGCCGCCTGCCAGAGCGCGAGGTGCGGTTCGTCCGGCCAGGGCAGTGCGGCGTTGGCCGCGGCGAGCGGGCGGTCCGTCGTGTCGGCGGCCTCCGCGACGCGTCGCACGAGCGCGGCGGCCTCGGCCGTCTCCGGAGCGGCGGCCGCCTCCCCCAGCAGCGTCCGGTACGTGCGGTCGACGGCCCGGCGCCGGGCGGCGAGCACGGCGTCCGGCGAGGCGACGGACCAGACGGCCGGGACGTACGCGCCCACCATCCGCGGGCTGAAGCTGTAGAAGGTCTCCGCGACCCGGCCGGCCCGGGCCCCCGCCTCCCCGAGCGGCGCCGCCCGCCAGGCGAAGTAGCTCGGCCAGCGCTCGTCCACGGCGTATCCGAGCGCCGAGGCCTCCTCGAAGGCCTCCGGCGCGTAGTAGAGAACAGCGTGCAGGGGCTCCAACAGGTGCCACATCTGCCGTACGCGACCCAGCTCGTCGGACATGTCTCCGCCTTCCCCGATCCCACTTCATCTTGCCACTGACTAGATCCCCAGAGTGCACCTCGCTCCGCAAACTTGTCAATGACTAGATTCCGCGTAATCTGCTGTCATGAGCAGCGACCGCACCTACCACCACGGCGACCTGCGGCGGGCCGTCCTCGGCGCCGCCCTCGACGTCATCCGCACCGAGGGCCCCGCCGCACTGAGTCTGCGCGACCTGGCCCGCAGGGCAGGCGTCTCCCACGCCGCGCCCGCCCACCACTTCAAGGACCGCACCGGCCTGCTCACCACCATCGCCACCGAGGGCTACGAACTCTTCGCCGCCGCCCTGGCCGACGCGCCGGACCTGCGGGAGCGGGGCGTACGGTACGTACGGTTCGCGGCCGAACACCCGGCCCACTTCCAGGTGATGTTCCAGCCCGACCTCTGCCGCGCCGACGATCCGAACCTGCTCGCGGCGAAGGAGCGGGCGTCGGAGGAGCTGCGCGCAGGCGTCACCGAACTCCCCGCCGCCGGACGCGGCGACGACGCCCGCCTCGCCGGTGTGGCCGCCTGGTCCCTGGCCCACGGCTTCGCCACCCTGCTGCTCAGCGGCAACCTGAGCGGGGCGGTGGGCGACCGGGACCCGGAGGAGGTGTTCAGATCGCTCGCGGACCTGCTGTTCGACGATCCGAAGAGTCCTGCCGCCGAGTGACCGGCGAGGGGTGAGGGGCGCGTTTCGGACGTCGGAGAGCCCGGCTCCGGCGGGGCGCCGAGGGCCGGGCGCCTCCCTGGCACTGGTCGGCGGCCTCCCTGTTCTGGCCTGATCAGACGTGTGGCGGAGCGGTGGAGTCGTAGAGTCCACCGCCATGTCCATCGAATCGGCCCGGCCGTCGCTGTGGCGGAACCAGCAGTTCGCACTCCTGGCCTCCGCGCGCGCCGTCTCGGTCCTGGGCAACGGCTTCGCCCGCGTGGCGCTGGCGTTCGCCGTGCTGGCCCTGCCGGGCGCCGGTCCGGGGCCGGTTGTCGTTGGTCCTGGCCTGTCAGGCGGTGCCGCAGCTGGCTCTCGTCCTGCTGGGCGGCGTGATCGCGGACCGGATGTCCCGCTCCCGGCTGATGGTGCTGGCCGACGTGGTCGGCGCTGTGGCGTACGGCGGACTGGCGGTCATGATCCTGGCCGGCCATGCCCCGTTGCTGTTGATGTGCGTGCTGGCTGTGGCCGCGGGCACGGCGACCGCACTGTTCGCCCCGGCGATGGACGGGATGGTCCCCCTGGTCGTACCGGCCGAGCAGCTCCAACAGGCCAACGGATCGCTGCGCGTGGCTACGAACGTCTCGCTGCTGCTGGGCTTGGCCCTGTCCGGTGTCACGGTGGCCTGGCTGGGGGCCGGCTGGGCCCTGACGTTGAATGCCCTCTCCTTCCTGATCAGTGCGGTGCTGACGTCATTGCTGACGATCGGTGAACGTCCACGGAAGCAGTCCTCCGGCTGGGCGGACCTCCGGGAAGGATGGCGGGAGTTCTCCTCCCGGCAGTGGCTCTGGGCCGTGGTCGGCGTGCTGGGCCCGCTGGCGGCCGAGAACCACCTCGGTGGCGCGCGCGCCTGGGCGGTGATCGTCGCCGCACAAGCCCTCGGAGCGGTCGCGGGCGCGGGCCTGGCGGCCAGGGTGCGGGTCGAGCGGCCGATCCTGGTGGCGGTTCTGGCCCTGCTGCCGTCGGCCGTGCCGATCGTGCTGTTGGGGCTCGGGGCTCCGGTGTGGCTCATCGCGGTGGCGATGTTCGGGTCGGGAGTCTCCTCGGACGTCTTCGGCGTGCTGTGGTCCACCACGATGCAGCGGGAAGTGCCGGAGGAGGCACTGTCCCGGGTGAGCTCGTACGACTGGTTCGGCTCGCTCGCGTTCGCCCCGCTGGGCCTGCTGGCCGCGGGACCGGCTGCTGACGCATGGGGTACGGACCGGATGCTGTTCGTCTGCGCCGCTCTGGTCGTTGCGGCGACCTTGGGGGCCTTGCTGGTTCCGCAGGTGCGCACTCTTCGTTCCCCGGCACGGGCCGAGCGGCCTGCGGCGGCGGATCAGCCGGAGATCCGGAAGGCCGTGGGCACAGAATCCATGGGCGAGGAAGCGGCAGGCTAGAGCACGGCTCTGCCGGTCGTGGGTGGCTGCCCCGGGTCAGCCACGCGCCCGTGCACCTCGCCCTGCCGGTACGCCTTCGCGGCCCTGCTCGATGGATAGGCTCCTGCCATGGACGTCCGCGTAGAGATCATCCGGGAAGTCAGTCAGGAACTCGTCGACGCCTTCGGCCGGCTGCTCCCGCAGCTGTCGGCAACGGCCAAGCCCCTGGATCACGAGGCCATCGACCGGATGGTCACGTGGGACGCCAACACCGTGCTGGTCGCCCGGACGTCCGAGGCGATCGTCGGCACCCTGACTCTGGTGCTCCTGCCCTTGCCGTCCGGATCACGGGCCCGCATCGAAGACGTCGTCGTCGACAGTGCGGCGCGAGGCCGCGGAGTCGCCGCACTCCTCACCCAGGAGGCCTTGCGGATCGCCCGGGAGGCGGGCGCACGTACGGTGGACCTCACTTCCCGGCCGGATCGTGCTGCGGCGAACCGGCTGTACGAACGCCTCGGCTTCCAGGCTCGGGAGTCGACGGTCTATCGCTTCCCGATCGACTAAGGGGCTGCAGATCATTAACACGTCGTCTTGATCTTGTTGTGGGGTTCGCCGGTTTGGGCGAGTGTCCTTGCAGCAGAAGCTCACCGGCGCGAATTCCCGAGCACCCGGAAGCGAAGCAGTAGACCCGGCGGGGTAGCCTGGCATTCCATGGCAATAAGCACCGCCCTGTGGTCCTTCGCCCTGGTTGTAGGGCTTCTCACTCTGACTCCCGGACTCGATACCGCGCTGATCTTGCGCACCTCCGCTCTCGGCCGGCGCAGGAGAGCCTGGGGCGTCGTCCTCGGCATCCAGACCGGCACCCTGCTGTGGGGTGCGTTCACCTCGCTTGGAGTGACCGCACTCCTCACGGCCTCCCACCTCGCCTACACCGCGTTGCGCTTCATCGGCGCCGCCTACCTGATCTGGATGGGGGCCCGCATGCTCCGGGACACCTTCCGGGAGCTGCCCACGTCGGACGCAAACGATCCCGCCCTGGCAGCCGGCACGGACTCGGTCACCGGTGGCTGGCGGCAGGGAACGCTCACCAACCTTCTGAACCCGAAAATGGGCGCCTTCTACGTCGCCGTCCTGCCCCAGTTCATCCCCCCAGGCACAAGTCACTTCACCATGGGTCTCCTGCTCACCACGGTGCACATCCTCATCGGTCTGCTCTGGTCTGCCGTCCTCATCGGCTTCGCTCGTGTGCTGCATGGCTGGCTCCGCAAGTCCCAGGCTCGCCGCCTGCTCGATCGGATCACCGGCTCGGTCATCGGAGTCTTCGGCATCAGACTGGCACTCAGTAACTGATCACCCGAGGGTCAAGGCCCAGCGGCGGGCTGCGGGATGACCGCCCCGGATACCGCGTCGCCGAAGGTGCCCACGGATGGCGCGGGAGGATGAGGCGCGATCCGCGAGGACGACTGCACGGCGGGTCACCGGGAACACCGGCGCCTGACCGTGTCGTTGGTCCTCTGGGAGAGGAGCGCCGGTGAAGACGCGCCAGAAAGATCGCGACACCCCCGAACCACAGGCACCGTGGAACGAAGTCAGGCCGCGGTTATGGATTGGCGGACACTTCTGGGCCGACCCCGACGGCACTCTGCAGAATGCGATAGTCGACGGTCAATTCGACCTGGTCATCAGCCTGTTCACTAGAACGGGCCATGGCCCGGCCCTCGGAGTCGAGCATCTGATCAACGAGATCCCCGACAACCCGCTCACGGCCGAGCACCTCCTCTCGGTCCAGCGGCTGGCCGTCATCGCCGCAGAGGCCGTACGGAACGACCGCACCGTTCTCGTACGCTGCCACTCCGGCTACAACCGCTCCGCCCTTGTTGTCGCGCAGACATTGATCGAGCTTGGCCAGGACGCCGCCACCGGGATCCGCCTCATCCGACAGCGACGATCACCCTGGGTCCTGAACAACCGGACCTTCGAGCAGTACCTCCTCACTGGACTCGACGTCGCCTACCTCCTGGCCGGACTCGAAACCCCCACCTGACCAGCAGCACCGGAGGTGGAACACCAAACTCGGCCATCGGCGCCTTCGAGTGCGGGCCGTTCCGACTGTCACCGGTGTGCGGCTGTGAACTCGTATTGCAACTCGTACAGATGGCCCGCCTTCACCATGACGGTCGCCTCGATGGGCCGCTCGGCCTCGCTGTAGACGACACGCAGCGTGCGCAGAACCGGCAGCCCACCGGGCAGCCGCAGCGCCTGGTACTGATCCTGCGTGGGCACCCGTGCGGACACCCGGTCCACGCTGAGCCGGGGTGGGTAGCCCAGGTCGGCGAGCAAGGTCGGCGTGCCGCCAGGGATCTTTCGGCCCTCCGCAATCGCCGTCCCCCGGGCGATCTCCAGCGGGTAGTACGAGGTCACGAGTTCGACGGGTTCGTCGTCGACCATGAGGAGTTGGCGCCGCAGGAGCGCGAGGCCGGACTTCGGCAGCCGAAGCGCTTCGGCGACATCCGCGGGCGGCTCACACTCGACGACGTCAAGGAGTGTGCTGTGCGCGCGGGAGCCCTCCTTTGCAGTCTCGGTCAGCCATCGGTACGGCTCTCCCGAGCCCGCCGGAGCCATGTACGAGGCTGGGCGGACGGTTCGTTGGCGATGCTCGCGGACCGTTACCGAGGCACCGGCCTTGCCGATCACCAACTGCTCTTCCTTGAGCAGCTGGAGCGCCTTCTGAACGGTTGCGTTCGAGGCGTTGAACCGATTCTTGAGCTGCACGGTGGACGGCAGACTGGCACCGGGAGCGAGGTCCCCGCCCATGATCTGGTCCCTGAGGTCGGCCGCGATCCGTTCGTGCAGTGAACGGCGGTCGACGGCATCCGCTTCGGGTCTGGGCACAGTCATCCGATCCTGATCTCGTACCGAAGCTTCTGGCGTCGGGGAGGCATCACCATGACATCGGCCTGAATGGGCCGGTCCGCGTCGTCCAACGTGACCCGGGTCAGTTGCAGTACTGGTTCCCCCGCATCCAGCAGCAGTTGCTCCCGCTCATGCCCGGTTGCCACCCGCGCGGTCACGTCCTCACGCACACGGTCGCCGACGTGACCCAGGTCCGCCAGAAGCCTGATCGCCCCGCCCGGGATCTTGGCAGTCCCGGCCAGACCGGTTCCGCCCGCGATGTCCACGGGGTAGTAGGTGTCCGTCAACTCGCACGGCTCACCGTCGAGATACATGATCCTGCGGCGCGTGACCACATTCTGCCCGGCGGGCAGCCCCAGCAGCTCCGCCACCATCTCCGGAGCCTCTACCTCGCCGGCCTGGACGATGCGCTGGCTGCCCCGGCGCCCCTCTGCGGCGGCCTCCGCCGTCCACGCGTCGCCTTGAGCCGCGGAAGGCGCGGCGAGATACGGCACCGAGGTGCTGGTCCATTCCCTGCCGCCCATGTCCTTCTCCTCCGCACCGATGCCCTGACCAGCCTGCCGCATCACACCGTAAGGGACGCAGGGGGCACTCCCACAGAGTAAACCTTGCCGCTTTTCGGGAATAGCAGTAAGGTCTTGCCCACGTTACGACCCGCGAGCAAGGCGGTGAACCACCGTGTCCCTGTCGCAACAACGACGCTTTCCCCGCAGGCGCACCTCTGTTGGTGCCTCACGCGAATTCGTCACCGGCGTCCTCAACGAGTGGGACCTCTGCCCCCTGGTCGAGGACATAGAGCTGTGCGTCTCGGAGCTCGCCACCAATGCGTTGCTGCACGGCGCGCCACCCGGCCGAGAGTTCAGCGTCGCCCTCCACCGGGCCGAGGAGCTGGTCCGGTTGGAGGTCCGCGACAGCGGGCCCGGTCAGCCGATGGTCCAGCACCCCGACGACGATGCCTGCTCGGGGCGCGGGTTACGCCTCGTGAGCGCACTTGCCGACGACTTCGGGGTCGACGATCACGTCGTCGGCAAGACCGTATGGCTGGTCTTCAAGGCCCCGGCCGCACCGGCACCGGCACCAGCACCAGCACCGGCGACCCTCACGACCCCAGGATCGTCGTCAGGAACTCCCCCGTCCACGCCAGCAGTTCACGTCCCACCACGGGCTTGCCGCCGATCTTGCCGCCGGTGGGGCGCGGGACCAGGATCTGGTGCAGGGCCGGCTTGATGATCGTCTTCGGGTAGAGGCGCTTCAGGCGCAGCTCCTGCGACTCGCGCAGCTCCACCGGGGCGAAGCGGATGTTCGACCCCTGGAGCACGATGTCACCGACCCCGCAGGCGCGGGCCAGCATCCGCAGGCCGGCCACCAGGAGAAGGTTCTCGACCGGCTCCGGGAGCTTGCCGTAGCGGTCGGTGAGCTCCTCGCGCACCGCCCTGATGTCCTCCTCCGAGGAGGCCGAGGCGATCGAGCGGTAGGCCTGGAGGCGCAGCCGCTCGCCGGGGGCGTAGTCGTGCGGGACGTGAGCGTCGACCGGGAGCTCGATCTTGACCTCCAGCGGCGGCTCCTCCTCCACACCGCCTTCGAGGGAGGCCCGGTAGTCCGCGACCGCCTCGCCGACCATGCGGACGTACAGGTCGAAACCGACGCCCGCGATGTGGCCGGACTGCTCGCCGCCCAGGAGGTTGCCCGCGCCGCGGATCTCGAGGTCCTTCATGGCCACGTACATGCCCGCGCCCATCTCGGTGTGCTGGGCGATCGTGGCAAGACGCTCGTGGGCCGTCTCGGTGAGCGGCTTCTCCGGCGGGTAGAGGAAGTAGGCGTAGCCGCGGTCGCGGCCACGGCCGACGCGGCCGCGCAGCTGGTGGAGCTGGGAGAGGCCGAAGTTGTCGCCGCGCTCCACGATCAGGGTGTTGGCGTTGGAGATGTCGATGCCTGACTCGACGATCGTGGTGGAGACCAGGACGTCGAACTTCTTCTCCCAGAAGTCCACCACCACCTGTTCCAGGGCCTGTTCGGACATCTGGCCGTGCGCCGTCGCGATCCGCGCCTCGGGGACGATCTCGCGCAGCCGGGCGGCGGCGCGGTCGATCGACTCGACGCGGTTGTGGATGTAGAACGCCTGGCCCTCGCGGAGCAGTTCGCGGCGGATGGCCGCGCCGATCTGCTTCTCCTCGTACGGCCCGACGAAGGTGAGGACCGGGTGGCGCTCCTCGGGCGGGGTGGTGATCGTCGACATCTCGCGGATGCCGGTGACCGCCATTTCGAGCGTACGGGGGATGGGCGTCGCGGACATGGTGAGGACGTCCACGTTGGCGCGGAGCTTCTTCAGCTGCTCCTTGTGCTCGACGCCGAACCGCTGCTCCTCGTCGACGATGACCAGGCCCAGGTCCTTGAACTTCGTCTCGGAGGAGAAGAGGCGGTGGGTACCGATGACCAGGTCGACGGAGCCCTCGCGGAGCCCTTCGATCGTCGACTTGGACTCGGACTCCGACTGGAAGCGGCTCAGCGCCCGTACGTTGACGGGGAACTGGGCGTAGCGCTCGGTGAACGTGCCGAAGTGCTGCTGGACGAGAAGGGTCGTGGGGACGAGGACGGCGACCTGCTTGCCGTCCTGGACCGCCTTGAAGGCCGCCCGGACCGCGATCTCCGTCTTGCCGTAGCCGACGTCGCCGCAGATCAGCCGGTCCATGGGGACGGACTTCTCCATGTCCTCCTTGACCTCGGCGATGGTGGTGAGCTGGTCGGGCGTCTCCGCGTACGGGAAGGCGTCCTCAAGCTCGCGCTGCCACGGGGTGTCCGGGCCGAAGACATGGCCGGGTGCCGCCATCCGGGCGGAGTAGAGCTTGATCAGGTCGGCGGCGATCTCCTTGACGGCCTTCTTGGCGCGCGCCTTCGTCTTGGTCCAGTCGGCGCCGCCGAGCCGGTGCAGGGTCGGGGCCTCGCCGCCGACGTACTTGGTGACCTGCTCCAGCTGGTCGGTCGGGATGTAGAGCCGGTCACCGGGCTGGCCGCGCTTGGCGGGGGCGTACTCGACGAGGAGGTACTCACGGGTGGCGCCCTGCACCGTGCGCTGCACCATCTCGATGTAGCGGCCGACGCCGTGCTGCTCGTGGACGATGTAGTCGCCCGTCTCCAGCGTCAGCGGGTCGATGGTCTTGCGGCGGCGGGCCGGCATCCGGCCCAGGTCCTTGGTCGCGGTGCGCTGGCCGGTCAGGTCCGTCTCGGTGAGGACGGCGATCCTGAGCTCGTGGTCGACGAAGCCGTGGTCGATGGCGCCGCAGGAGACATGGACGAGGGACGGGGAGATCTCCGCGAGGTCCGCGTCCAGGCGGGCCGGGATGCCTTCGCCGCTCAGCACCTCGACGGTACGGGAGGCGAGTCCCTGGCCCTCGGTGACGTACACCGTGCGCCAGCCGTCGGCCAGCCAGCCCTTGGTGTCGGCGAGCGCGCGGGCGGTGTCGCCGCGGTACGCCTCCGGGGCGTGCATCCGGAGCTTGAGGGTGTCGTCGTCGAGATCCTCGTCCGCGGCGAACGGGGAGATGGACCACCACATCATGTTCAGCTCGCGGGCCCGGTCGCGGACGTCCGCGATGCCGCGCAGCGAGGCCGCGCCGACGTCGATCGGGGCCTCGCCGCCGCCCGCGGTGGCCGCCCAGGACGCCTCCAGGAACTCCTGGCTGGTGGCGACCAGGTCGGCGGCCCGGGTACGGACCCGCTCGGGGTCGCACACGACGGCCATCGAGCCCTTGGGCAGGACGTCGATCAGCAGTTCCATGTCGTCGACGAGGACGGGGGCCAGGGACTCCATGCCCTCGACCGCGATGCCCTCGGCGATCTTGTTGAGGAGTTCACCCAGCTCGGGGTGGGCCTCGGCGAGCGCGGCGGCCCGCTCGCGGACCTCGTCGGTCAGCAGCAGCTCACGACAGGGCGGCGCCCACAGGCCGTGCTCGGCGATCTCCAGCGACCGCTGGTCGGCGATCTTGAAGTAGCGGATCTCCTCGACGTCGTCGCCCCAGAACTCCACCCGCAACGGGTGTTCCTCGGTCGGCGGGAAGACGTCCAGAATGCCGCCGCGCACCGCGAACTCGCCGCGCTTCTCGACCAGTTCGACCCGGGAGTACGCGGCTGCCGCAAGCGCCTCGACGGTCTTGCCGAGATCCGCGGTCTGGCCGATCCGCAGCGCCACGGGCTCCAGATCGCCGAGCCCCTTGACCTGCGGCTGGAGCACGGAACGGATCGGTGCGACGACGACGGAGACGGGACCGGTCTCCGGGTCGTCCTGCCTCGGGTGCGCCAGGCGCCGCAGCACGGCCAGCCGGCGGCCCACGGTGTCGGAGCGGGGCGACAGGCGCTCGTGCGGCAGGGTCTCCCAGGACGGGAACTCCGCGATCGTGTCCGGCGGCAGCAGTGTGCGCAGCGCGGCCGCCAGGTCCTCGGCCTCGCGCCCGGTCGCGGTGACGGCGAGCACGGTCCGCCCGGCGTCCCTTGCCAGCGCCGCCACGGCGAAGGGCCGCGAGGCGGGCGGGCCGACCAGGTCGATGTGCATCCGGTGGCCGTCTCCGGCGGCCTTCACCGCTTCGGACAGCGCCGGGTCATGTACGACGACATCCAGCAGACCGTGCAGGCTCATGAAGGGCTTCCGTCCGGGTAACGAGGGCGAGGTCTGACAGCCGGCTGCTGCCAGGGGGCAACGCGAAGGGCCCGACACGTCAGACGGGCCGGGGTTCCAGCGTACGACTCCGGGGTGGCAGCCGCGTCCGCAACGGGGCTGCGCGCCGCGCCGCAGGGGGACGTAGGTACGGAATCCGGAAAGGCCCCCATGTACGAAATCCGGCCCCGGGGCGTTTGGAGGAACGCCCCGGGGCCGGAACCGTCAGTCTATGCGGACCGCCCGTCTCACCCGTCCGTGGCGATGGCGTTCAGGACGTTCATCCGTCCTGCCCGGAAGGCCGGGACCAGCGCCGCGAACAGTCCGACGAAGGCCGAGGCGACGAACACCGTGATGATGGTCGGCCACGGGATCTCCAGGACGCCGAGGCCCTCCAGGGCCAGCAGCTTCTGGGCCGAGGTGCCCCAGCCCATGCCCAGGCCGAGGCCGAGCAGGGCGCCGAACAGGGCGATCACCACGGACTCCAGCCGGATCATCCGGCGCAGCTGTCGGCGGGAGAGGCCGATGGCGCGCATCAGGCCGATCTCGCGGGTCCGCTCGACCACGGACAGGGCGAGGGTGTTCACGACCCCGAGCACCGCGACGATGATCGCCAGGGCGAGCAGGCCGTAGACGATGTTCAGCAGCTGGCCGATCTGGTCCTTCAGATCCTGCTTGAAGTCGGCCTGATTCTGCACCTTGTACGTCGGGTACGCGTGGAGCGAGTCCTTCAGGGCGGCGTAGGCCTCCTTCTCCTTGCCGTCCTGCGCCTTGGCGAACATGATCATGTTCTGGGGCATCTTGTCGGCCGGGACGTAGCGCTCGGCGGTCGTGGTGTTCATGTACATCGCGCCCTGGTCCACGGTCGTGTCGTCCGAGGTGATCGCGGCGACCTTCAGCTTCGCCGTGTCGCCCGCCTTGAACGCGACGGTGACCGTGTCACCGACCTTGATCCCGTGCTTGGTGGCGTACTCGTCCCCGACCGACATGGCGTTCTTGCCGTACGCCGCGGCCAGCTCACCGGCGACGGTCTCGCGCCGCAGGTCGCTCGGGTACGTCGGGTCGGCGGCGGTGACGTCCTCGTCCGTCGTCGAACCGTCGGGGTTGGTGAGCTTCGCGCCGAGAACCTTGTAGTTCGTGATGTGCTCGATGCCGGGAGCGGTCTTCAGCGCCTTCGCCGCCTGGGGCACGATCAGCTGACCGGGGCCGCCCTGCACGATGAAGTCCGCGCCCACCGACTTGTCCAGCTCGTCCGTGGCCGAGGCGACCATGGAGGAGCCCACCACCGACAGGCAGGCCACCAGGGCCAGGCCGATCATCAGGGCCGCACCGGTCGCACCGGTCCGGCGCGGGTTGCGCAGCGCGTTGCGCTCGGCCAGCCGGCCGACCGGGCCGAACAGCCGCAGGACGACGACGCTGAGCGCCCGTACGACGACCCCGGCGAGCAGCGGGCCGATGACGATGAAGCCGATGAGGGTGAGGACCACGCCCAGGCCGAGGAAGAGGGAGCCGTCGCTCGCCTTGTCCGCCTGCGTCGTCGCCCACAGGGCCGCGCCGCCGGCGCCGGTGAGGACCAGGCCGATGCCGGCCCGGATCCAGCCCGACTTGGCGTCCGCCGGCGTTCCGGCGTCGCGCAGGGCGGCCATCGGGGAGACCTTGCCGGCCCGGCGGGCCGGGATGTACGCGGCGAGGACGGTCACGATGATGCCGAGCGCGAGACCGATCGCGGGGGTCGTCCAGGCGATGGTGAGGTCCTCGGTGGACAGCTCCATGCCCATGGCGCCCATGAGTTTCATCAGCCCGATGGCGAGCCCGACACCCGCGCCGACGCCGAGGATCGATCCGACGATGCCGAGGAGCACCGCTTCGAGGAGCACGGACCGGTTGACCTGCTTGCGGCTGGAGCCGATGGCCCGCATCAGACCGATCTCGCGGGTCCGCTGGGCGACCAGCATCGAGAAGGTGTTGACGATGAGGAAGATGCCGACGAGGAAGGCGATCCCGGCGAAGCCGAGCATCGCGTACTTCATCACGTCGAGGAAGGAGCCCATGGAGTCCTTGTTGGCCTCCGCGGCTTCCTTCTGCGTCTGGAGTTTGTACGCGGTCGAGCCGTCCAGCGCCGTGGCGACGTTCTGCTTCAACTGCGTGTCGCTGACGCCGGGTTCGGCGGTGATGGAGACATGGGTGAAGACGCCGGGGCTGCCGAGCAGCTTCTGCTGGGCGGTGGCCGTGTCGAGGTAGACGATCGCCGCGCCCGGGTTGGTGACCTTGAAGGCGGCGATGCCGCTGATGTGCGCCCTGATGTCACCGGTGACCGCGATGGTGCGCAGCTCGTCACCGATCTTCAGGTCGTGCTTGTCCGCGGTGTCGGCGTCGACCATGACCTCGGTCGGGCCGCGCGGTGCGTGGCCGGAGGTGATCTCCATGGAACGCAGGTCGTTCTGCGTCCAGTTGCCCGCCATCGTGGGGGCGCCGCTCTCGGAGCCCATGTTCTTGTTGTGGCTGTCGACGACCGTGACCGCCATGCTGACGACGGCACCCTCGGCCTTCTTCACCCCGTCGGCCTTCTCGACCTGGGAGACGACGGAGGCGGGCAGCGAATCGGGCTTGCCGTTCTCGGGGGTTTCGGCGACCTTCGCGCTCTTCGGGCTGACGGTGACATCGGCCGACGTCGCGGCGAAGAGCTTGTCGAAGGTGGTGTTCATCGTGTCGGTGAAGACGAGCGTCCCGCACACGAACGCCACCGACAGCAGGACGGCGACGGCGGAGAGCGCCATGCGTCCCTTGTGCGCGAAGAAGTTGCGCATCGAGGTCTTCCAGACGGTCATGACGTCCGCCCGCGCGCGTCGAAGTCCTTCATGCGGTCCAGCACCTGGTCGGCGGTGGGGTTGAGCATCTCGTCGACGATGCGTCCGTCCGCGAGGTACAGCACACGGTCGGCGTAGGAGGCGGCGACCGGGTCGTGGGTGACCATGACGATGGTCTGGCCCAGCTCGTCGACGGACTTGCGCAGGAAGTTCAGCACCTCGGCGCCGGCCCGGGAGTCCAGGTTCCCGGTCGGCTCGTCACCGAAGATGATCTCCGGCTGGGCTGCGAGTGCCCGTGCCACCGCGACACGCTGCTGCTGGCCGCCGGAGAGCTCGGTCGGACGGTGCTTGAGCCGCTCGGCGAGGCCGACGGTCTCGACGACCTGCCGCAGCCAGGCGGCGTCCGGCTTGCGGCCGGCGATGTCCATCGGGAGCGTGATGTTCTCCAGCGCGTTGAGCGTCGGCAGGAGGTTGAACGCCTGGAAGATGAAGCCGATGCGGTCGCGGCGCAGCTGGGTGAGCTTCTTGTCCTTGAGCCCGGTGATCTCGGTCTCCGCGAGGTGGATCTGCCCGGAGGTCACGGTGTCCAGACCGGCGAGGCAGTGCATCAGCGTCGACTTGCCGGAGCCCGACGGGCCCATGATGGCCGTGAACTGGCCGCGGGCGATGTCGACGTCGACGTGGTCGAGCGCGACGACCCGGGTCTCACCGACCCCGTACGCCTTGACGACCTGCCGCGCTCGCGCAGCCACGGCCGTACGCCCTCCAGTGCCCCCGTGCCTGGGAATGGTTACAGCCGTTGTCACGGTTCTTCTCCTATGTCGGTCGGCGACGCGTTGTCGCCGTCTGCTGTGAAGTCTGGTCGCTGGAGGGGGTCCGGCGCGCTGGTGCCCAGCGCAGTCTTCGGGTGGGGTTTTCCCCACCCCGCCCCCTGTGGTCTGCCGCAATCGCGGTGCGATCTCGGTACATGACCACGCTACGGAGCGGGCGGGTCCCGGCACGTCCTCCGCCGGGAGGAACGGCCCCTGGCCCGAAGTAGGGAGCTCCCCCTAGGGGTCTGGGCCCCTGGGTGGAGAGGTCTCTCAGGGGCTGCGCCCATGGGTCCACACCCCTGGGTGGAACGGCAGGGCCGGCAGGGAGCGCTTCAGGGCCTGCGGTCTGCTCCGGTGCGCGGCCTCGGGGCCAGTGCCGCGCGCAGGGCCGGGGTGAGGACGGTGCGCGTCTCGGCCGGGGTGAGGGCGGCGGGGGTGGCGAGCGGATTGAGATAGCGGGTGTAGATCAGTCCGCCGAGGATCGTCACGACGGCGGTGGCACGGGCGGTCGCGTCCCGGCCGCCGAGAAATTCAACAAGCCGGGCCAGCAGTTCGCGTTCCAGGTACTCGCGGATCACGTCGGCGGCCTCGTCGCCCTGCGCGGTCAGCCGGCGGAAGTCGGCGTCCTCCCACAGGTCCGTCACCGCGTCGATCAGCCGGCCGGGGAGCGTGGCCGGGTCGCCGCCGAGGACCTCGTCCACGGCCAACGCGTTGGCGCACTGGAACTGCATCACGTCGGCGAACAGGCCTTTCTTCGACCCGAAGTGGTACGCGATCAACGCCGGGTCGACCCCGGCGGCCCCGGCCACCGCGCGCAGGGTGGTGGCCCGGTAGCCGCGCTCCAGGAACAGCGCACGGGCCACCGGGACGATCGACTCGCGGGTCGGCGGATTCCCGCGGGGGCGGCCTCGGGTGCGGGCTGAGGCAGGGGCGGCGTTATTCATCAGCGTTGAGCCTGCGTTTCGTGATCGGCACAGTCAAGGGCGTTCCTGCCACCACACAAAGGACCATCGTCACCATGCGTATCGCAGTCTTCGGCGCCAACGGAGCGACCGGCAGCCAC
The DNA here is from genome assembly GCF_043203805.1 of Streptomyces sp. LN549. Lineage (NCBI taxonomy): Bacteria > Bacillati > Actinomycetota > Actinomycetes > Kitasatosporales > Streptomycetaceae > Streptomyces > Streptomyces sp. LN549. The sequence continues at coordinate 3,569,160 of NZ_JAZHRI010000002.1, forward strand.
CTCACCGAACAGGCCCTCGCCGCCGGTCACGAGGTCGTCGCCGTGACCCGCCGCCCCGGCTCCCTGCCCGCACGGCCCGGCCTCACCGTGGCCGTCGCCGATGCCACCGATCCGGCGGCCGTCGACGCCGCGATCGGCGGCGCGGACGCCGTGCTCTCCGCGCTGGGTGCACGGTTCAGCAAGGAGAGCATCAGCACGTACTCGGCAAGCGCCACAGCCATCACCGCAGCCATGGCCCAGCACGGCATCAAGCGTCTCCTGGCCATCAGTTCCAGCATCGCCGACCCCGACTGGCAGCCCACCGGTGCGCACTTCTTCAACCACGTGCTCGACCCGCTGGTGAACCGCCGCCTCGGCCGCACCCTCCACGAGGACATGCGCCGCATGGAGGACGTGATCCGCGAAACCGGCCTCGACTGGACCCTCGTACGGCCGTCGGGCCTCTTCGAGCACCCCGTCGTCACCGACTACCGCACCGAACGGACCAGCGCCGACGGCGTCTTCACCGCCCGTGCGGACCTCGCCGCGAGCATGCTGCGCGAGCTGACGGAGCGGCGCTACGTCCGTACGGCCATGGGCGTCATCACCACCGAGGTGAAACCGAACATCGCCAAGCTGATCTGGAACGAGGCGGTGAAGAAGAAGTGAACCCGACTGGCATTGCACTCTCCGCAGCTGCCCGGGAGTTCCTCACGCTCCCCCGCACGGCCGCCTTCACCACGCTGCGCCCCGACAACACCCCGCACGTCACGCCCGTCCGCTTCACCTTCGACGCGTCCACCGGTCTGGCCCGGGTGACCACCAGGGCGGGAGCCCGCAAGGCCCGCAACGTGTCGGCGGGAGGCGTGGCGGCCCATGTCGCACTCTGCCAGGCGGACGGCTTCCGCTGGATCACCGTCGAGGGCCGGGCCACGGTCAGCGACGACCCCGTACGCCTGGCCGAGGCGGTCGACCGCTACACCGCCCGCTACCGGGCGGCGCCACCCGCTCCGCCGGACCTGGTCGTCGTCGAGATCGCCGTCGACCGCGTCCTGAGCCTCGGTCTCTGACCCCGTTCCGCATGGATCCCGTTCCGCATGGATCCCGTTCGGCATGGACCCCGTTCGGCATGGACCCCGTTCGGCATGGATCCCATTCGGCATGGATCCCATTCGGCATGGATCCCATTCGGCATGGACCCCGTTCCGCGTACGTCCCGTGCGGAACGCATCTCCACTACGGAGCGCGAACGTCGTCCAGTCGCGCGGCCTCCGCCTCGCTCAGCTCGATCTCCGCGGCCCCGGCCGAGTCCTGGATCGATGCCGGGCGACTGGCTCCCGGCACGGGAATGACCGCCGGGGATCGGGCCAAAAGCCAGGCCAGGACGACTCGTTGCGGACTGACCCCGTGCTCGGCCGCGATGTCGTGGAAGGCGGTGCCCGCGGAGGTCGGCCCGGGAGGGCCGTCGAGTGAGCTTCGGGTGATGCCGCCCAGCGGACTCCACGGCAGGAAGGCGAGGCCCAGTCGCTCACTCAGCCGGAGCTCCGGCTCGCTGCCGCGTACGGCGGGCGAGTACTGGTTCTGTACGGAGACCAGGCCGTCGCCGAGGATGGCGTGCGCCTCGCGGATCTGGCCGGTGGTCACGTTGGAGATTCCGGCGGCCCGGATCGTGCCGGCGTCGAGCAGGTCGCGCAGCGCTCCGACGGACTCGGCCCAGGGCACGGCCGGATCGGGCTTGTGCAACTGGTAGAGGCCGATCGCCTCGACGCCCATGCGCCCGGCGGAGGCCTCGGCGGCGCGCTTGAGGTGCTCGGGGGTGCCGGTGACCGTCCAGCTGCCGTCGCCGGGCCGGCCGCGGCCCCCCTTGGTGGCGACCAGGACGTCGGATGTGTCGCCGCGGTAGCTCCGCAGCGCGCGGGCGACGAGGAGTTCGTTGTGGCCCCGCTCACCGGCATGCCAGTGGTAACTGTCGGCGGTGTCGATGAGCGTGACGCCCGCGTCGAGGGCGGCGTGGAGGGTGGCGATGGCCCGCCGCTCGTCCGGGCGCCCCTCGATGGAGAGGGGCATGGCGCCCAGGCCGATGGCGCCGACCGTGATGTTCCCGATGGTGCGCTGTCGCATGACGGGTGTGCTCCTCAGGCCGCGGGGGTGGTGGACGCGGTGACGGACTCGGCGACAGCGCCGGGCAGCCAGTCGACGGTGCGGGAGAAGACGAAACCCAGTGACTTCGCCCGGTTGTTGCTCATGGCGTAGTACCGGTCGGCGGAGAACGGGCCGGCCGGCTCGCCTGCGGCGACGGTCCGGTACGCGGGCTGCCGGCCGGTTTCCGCGGCGACGGCGGCCGCCACGTCGCGCACGTCGAGCAGTCCGTCGGAGCAGGCATTCAGCGGGCCGGTGAAGCCGGTGGCCGTTGCCGCCCACTGGAGCAGGTCCGCCAGTTCCTCATAGTGGATGAACACTGTGGGCTGCTCCCGCGCGTGCACGACGATCTCCGTGCCCCGGGCGAGGCGCTCGACGTAGTACGCCAGGCGCCCGGTGAACTCCCGGGCACCGCCGCCGAGTACGTGGGCGCTGCGCACCGAGGCGAACGCGAACCGGCCCTCCCGGGTGAGGACGGCCTCCGCCTGCCGCTTGCCCTCGGCGTAGTGGGCCTCCAGAAAGGCCTCGTCGTGCCAGGGCAGGTCCGTGCGCACCGGCCAGGCCGCGGGATCGACGCGCTCCTCCGGCACCGGGGTGTCCTGCACGGCGGCAGGCAGGGCGGCGGTCGCCGGGTCGTAGACCTCGATCGTGGACGTCATGACGTAACGCCGGGTTCGGTCACGGAAGGCGCGGACGGCGATCGCGGCCTGCACCGGGGTGTAGCAGACCTGGTCGACGACCACGTCGAAGGTGCGCGTGCCGAGCGCGGCGGTGAGGGCGGCCTCGTCGTCGCGGTCGGCGACGAGGTGCTCGACGCCCGGGGGCGGCGGGGTGGAGCCGCGGTTGATGACCGTGACCTGATGCCCGGCGGCGTGCAGCCGCCGGACGAGGAGCTTTCCGAAGTACCGGCTACCGCCGATGACGCAGATCCTTTGCATGCCCCCATCCTGGGGACGTACGGTCGCCAGCAGAAGTGCTCACTTACTGGCTACGCATTAAGGAAAACTGTTGATCGATGTGCAGCGGCTCCGCGTCCTGCGGGCAGTGGCGGAGCACGGCAGCTTCAACCGGGCGGCGGCAGCCCTGCACCTCACCGCCTCGGCCGTCTCGCAGCACGTGGCCGCTCTGGAGCGCGGCCTCGGCTCCCAGGTCGTCACGCGCAGCACGCGCGGGGTCAGCCTCACCCCGGCCGGCCGGATCATGGTCGGTGCGGCCGAGTCGGTGGCCGCCGAGATCGAGCACGCACGGCAGCAGGTCACCGAGCTCGGCACGGGCCGGGTCCAGCTCACCGTCGCCACGTTCACCAGCGGCGGCAGGCTGTTGCTCCCCGGCGCCCTCACCGAGCTGACGGCTGCCCACCCCGAGACCGTCCTCCATGTAAGGGAGTTCGAGCCCGAGGACAGCCTGCCTCTGGTCCGCCAGGGCGCCGCGGACCTCGCGCTCGCCTACCACTTCGACGGCCCGCTGCCCGGGCAGTCGGGCAGCGGCCCCGCCCTGGAGTGGACCGCGCTCATGGACGACCCGCTGCACGTGGTCCTGCCCGAGGCGCATCGTCTGGCCGGCCGCGAGGTGCTCGACCTGGCCGAGCTGGCTGCCGAACCCTGGGTGCTCGGCTGCCTCAGGACCGAGGCGTACCTGCGTCGTTACGCCGAGAGGGCGGGCTTCGATCCGGAAGTGCGCGGCACGACGACCGACTACTTCTTCGCCCGTTCGCTGGTCGCCGCGGGGATGGGGGTCTCGCTGATCCCTTCCATCGCGCTGACCCCGCAGGTGCCGGGCCTGCGCACCGTCCCGGTCAGGCCGCCGGCCCCGGCCCGGCACATCGGTGTGGCCACAACCGGCCACCGCCGCGCCCATGCCGAGGTGGCGGCTCTGGTGCGGGCCCTCCAGAGGCAGGCAGCGGAGCCGGCCGGGCACTGAACCGCGAGAGGGGTTCCGGCCCTGCCGGGAGGCTACGACTGCTCGGCCAGCCTGGCCCAGAAGTGGTCGACGATCTCCTCGACGTAGCGCCGCCCGTCCTCGCCGGAAGCGGTGGCGCCACTGGCCCGGCTGAGGGTGGCCGCCATGAGGGCCTGGTACTCGTGGTACATCGAGTCCAGCGGCTCGTGCAGCTGCTTGCGGTCCACGGAGACGAGCTTGGCGATGGCGCGAACATGCGCCTGCCACCGGGTGCTGACGGCTTCGGTGAGCAGGCGGGCGAGTTCGTCCTCGTGCCCGGTGACGGCGACGTGGTCGCGCGGCGGGAGGCGGAGCAGGCTGCCGAGTTTCGCGGACTGCCTCTGGTCACCGGTCCACTGACCGGTCTCCTCCATACGGACGTAGGCGTCCAGGGGAAGACCCGTCCCACGAGCAACGTCCTCGGCCGACAGCCCGCAGGCGACGCGGTGCTCGCGCAAGGTACGCGGGTGCCCCATGATCTCGCTCGGGTGACACCACAACGCGCCTGCCAGCGCCGCGAGTTCATGCGGATCGGGCAGGGCCGTGCCGCGCTCCCACGCCGCGATGTGTTCCGGGCTGACGTGAGCCGTCCCGAAGGAGGCCCTCATTGCGTAAGCGACGTGGCCGTGGGCCATCCCGAGCTTCTCACGCAGGGCTCGGGCAGCGCGCGCATTGAAAGGGGGTGGTGGGTGCACGCACAGAACGTATGGGCATCGTCACCAGAAAATCCACGACCGCTGTCGCCTGAATCACGGTTTGGCTCATTAGATCACCGGCGATTCCGTAGGAACCGACAGTCTGTTTCGAGTCATCAACAACGGTATGCGGTAGAGCCCTTGAGCGTGCAGCCATGGCACGTATGATCCGCTCGCAAGGCGCCGCATGTGTGTTCGCACAACTGCCTGTCACCTGTGCCGGGCAGCAGCGGCTCCCCCCTTCCCCCTTGTCCGTTGCAGGCCCAGGAGACGTATCCATGCACCCCAGCAAGACCAGCCCGGCCCCCATACCACCGACCAGATCCGGTGATGGTGCCCTCGACCGGTTCTTCCGCATCACCGAACGCGGATCGACCTACGGCCGGGAAGTTCGCGGTGGCTTCGCCACCTTCTTCACCATGGCGTACATCCTCGTGCTCAACCCGATCATTCTCGGCGGCGCGAAGGACAAGTTCGGCGACCAGCTGGACACTGTGCAGCTGGTGACCGCCACCGCCCTCGTGGCGGCGGTGATGACCCTGATCATGGGCGTGGGCGGTAACCTGCCGCTCGCCCTGGCCGCGGGCCTGGGCCTCAACGCTGTCGTCGCGTATCAGGTCGCCCCCCTCATGGCCTGGGACGACGCGATGGGCCTCATCGTGCTCGAGGGCCTGCTGATCTGCGTACTCGTGGCGTCAGGCCTGCGCGAAGCGATCATGCACGCCATCCCACAGGCTCTCAAGCAGGCCATCAGTGTCGGCATCGGCCTGTTCATCGCGTTCATCGGTTTCGTCGACGCCGGGTTCGTCACCCGCATTCCGGACGCCGCGAACACCACCGTTCCCGTCCAGCTCGGCAGCGGCACCCTCACGGGCTGGCCCATGCTCGTCTTCTGCCTCGGCGTGATCATGACGATCGTCCTCCTCGCCCGCAAGGTCAAGGGCGCCATCCTCATCAGCATCGTCGTGATGACCGTTCTCTCCATCATCATCAACTCGATCGCCGACGTGAAGTCCTGGGGTCTGACCGTCCCCTCCATGCCCGACAAGCCCGTCGCAGCGCCCGACTTCGGGCTGCTCGGCCAGTTCGACCTGCTGGGCTCGTTCGGCGAGATCAGCGTCCTGACCGTCATCCTGCTCATCTTCACGCTCATCCTGTCGGACTTCTTCGACACGATGGGCACCGTCGTCGGCGTCACCGCCGAAGCCGGACTCCTCGACGAGCGGGGACAGGTGCCGGGTCTGGGCCGGGTCCTGCTCATCGACGGTGCGGCCGCGGTCGCCGGCGGTGCCGCGTCCGCGTCGTCCGCCACCACCTATGTCGAGTCGGCCGCAGGTGTCGGCGAGGGCGCCCGCACCGGCTTCGCCAACCTCGTCACGGGCGGCATGTTCGCCCTGGCCCTCTTCTTCGCCCCGGTCCTGACCATCGTGCCCATGCAGGCCGCATCGCCCGCACTCGTCGCGGTCGGATTCCTGATGATGACCCAGGTCAAGCACATCGACTGGGACCGCTACGACCTCGCCATCCCGGCGTTCCTCACCATCACCGTCATGCCGCTCACCTACTCCATCACCAACGGCATCGGCGCCGGCTTCGTCTCCTACGTCATCATCAAGGCGTGCCTGGGCAAGGCCCGTGAGGTCCACTGGCTGCTCTGGGGCACCGCGGCACTCTTCCTCGTCTACTTCGCGATCGACCCGCTGCAACAGCTCCTCGACCTCAAGTAGTACGCAGGCCGTTGCCGAGGCGGCCCTCCCCGGACGCGAACCGCGCCACCCCGGAGGACCGCCTCGCGGGCTATGACGCCGAACTGCCCGGCTCCGGGCCCCTTGTCGGGGACGGAGCCGGGCAGTTCGGCTTTGCGGGACCGCGGGCCGGGTCAGCCCTTCGCCGCGGCCACCTCCGGCGAGGCGGTCTCGTCAGCCGTCTCACCGGCGACGGCGGACGCGCGGACTGCCGGGATGAACGCCGAGATCAGCACGGCGACGAGGGCGACGCCGCAGCCGAACATCAGGCCGGTACGGAACCCGGCCTCGGAGGTGAAGCTGTAGCCGGCCGTCTCCGTGGTCATCTGCGCGAGGACCGCGCCGATCACGGCGGCACCGATCGACGTGCCGAGCGCGCGCATGAGGGTGTTGAACCCGTTGGCGGCGGCCGTCTCGGACGCCGGGACCGAGCTCATGATCAGGGCGGGCATCGCCCCGTAGGCAAGGCCGACACCGCTGCTGCTGACCATGAGGAACAGCATCAGGCCCCAGGCGGAACCCATCAGGAGAATCCCCAGGCCGTAGGCCGCGGCGATGACCAGCACACCGCTGATCAGCGTGAACTTCGGACCGCGGGCGTCGGTGAGCTTTCCGCCGAACGGGGAGACGATCATCATCATGATGCCGCCGGGGGCCATCCACAGGCCCGCCTGGAGCATCGACTGACCCAGGCCGTAGCCGGTGGCCTCGGGGAACTGCAGCAGCTGCGGCGCGATCAGCATGCCGGCGTACATGCCGAAGCCGACGAAGAGCGACGCGATGTTGGTGATGAGCACGCGGGGGCGGGCCGTGGTGCGCAGGTCGACCAGCGGGTCCTTGGTCCACAGCTCCCAGAAACCCCAGGCGATGAGCACCACGACGGCGGCGACGAACAGGCCGATCGTCGTCGAGGACGCCCAGCCCCACTCGGCACCCTTGGAGACGGCGAGGAGCAGGCAGACCAGACCGACGGCCAGGCCGAGGGCGCCGGGCATGTCGAAACGCTGCCCCTTGGCGGCGGCCGGGACGTCCGGGATCAGGAACCAGACCAGCGCGGAGATCGCGAGGGCCAGCACGGCGGAGCCCCAGAACAGCACCCGCCAGTTCGCGTACTGGGCGACCGCCGAGGCGATCGGCAGGCCGAGGGCGCCGCCGATCCCGAGGGAGGCACTGACCAGGGCGATGGAGGAGCTCAGCTTCTCCCTCGGCACCACGTCACGCAGCAGGGCGATGCCGAGCGGCACCATGCCCATGCCCATGCCCTGCAGACCACGCCCGACGATCATGGGGACGACGGTGGACGAGAGCGCGCAGACCACCGAGCCGGCGAACAGCGGCACCGAACACACGAGCAGCATCCGGCGCTTGCCCAGCAGGTCGCCCAGCCGCCCGGAGACCGGCACGCACACCGCCGAGACCAGCAGGGTGACGGTGATCACCCAGGCGGCGTTGGAGGAGGACGTGTCGAGGAGCTTCGGCAGCTCGGCGATGAGCGGCGTGACCAGGGTCTGCATGACCGCCGCCACGGTGCCGGCGAAGGCGAGCGTGGCAACCACGCCGCCTGATCTGGCTGTCGGCTGGGGGGCATCCATGAGGAGAGACTCCTTGGGGTCGTGGTCCCGTCTACCGGGACAGCGACGTGCATCGTACATGCCCAATGTGTCATACACATCATGTGCCCACTGCACACCTCATGAGAGCATGAGCCGCCGCTCAGAACCCGACGCGCGACCGATGCCGGCGCAGAAGCAGGAGGCCGCAGACATGCCGAGACCCACAGAAGAAGTTGAGTACGAGCAGATGCTGCTCGGCCGCCACAGCCTCGCCGACCACCGGGGCGGACGCCACAAGTACGCCCTCCTGGACCGGAGCGCCTACATCCTGCTGAGCCGCCTCCGCGTCCAGGGCCCCATGTCCAACGGCGAACTGAGCGACGCCTTCGGCCTCGACGCCTCCACCCTCAACCGCCAGACCGCCGCCGTGACACGCGCCGGACTGGCAGAACGCATCGCCGACCCCGACGGCGGCATGGCCCGCAAGTTCCGCATCACCGAGGAGGGCGCCAAGCTCCTCGACACGGAACGCGAACGCGTCGTCCACTCCCTGGACGAGGTCATGAACGACTGGCCGGACGCCGACATCGCCGCCTTCGCCGGCTACCTGAAGCGCTTCAACAGCAGCATCGAGCAACTCTCCAAGCGCCCCTGGCCGCGCCCCTGACCCGGCCGCCGCACGCGACCGCCCCGCCGACGGCGGGGCGGCGACCGGACCGAGCCGGCGCTTCCGGCCCCACGACGCGGCGCGGGCCCCTCAGTCCTCCGCCGGAGCCACCCGCCCGGTCAGCGCCGCCAGCGAGTTACGCACATGCGCCATGTGCGCCTGCACGTCCTCGCGCCCCTCCTCGTGCTCGCGCAGGATCCGCTCCGTCTCCCGCACCACCCGCTCCTCACGCACCCGGGCCTCCGCGATCAGCTCCGCCCCCTGCGCCTCCGCGTCCTCCTGGCCGTGCCGCGCGGCCTCCTCGGCCTCGGCCAGCGCCCGCCGCGCTCCGGCCAGACCGGCCTCCGCCCGCTGCGTCAGCTCCACGTGCTCCGCCGACTGTGCCGCCTCGGCATCCGCAAGCTCCTGCCCGGCGGTCTTCCAGCGCTCGCCGTGCTCCTGCTCCTGATGGGCCAGCACACTCGCCGTACGGCTCCGGGTCGCCGCCATCGCGGCCTCCGCCTCCTCGCGCACCTGCGCCGCCTCCAGCCGGGCAGCGGCCAGCGCTTCACCGGCCGCGCCCTCGGCAGCGGCCAGCACCTGCTCGGCATGGCCCGCCGCGGCCGACCGCATCGCCTCCGCGTCGGCCCTCGCGGACTCGCGCAAGGTCCGCGCCTCCGCGTCCACCTCGTCCCGCAGCGCCTGCGACTCCTCCTGGGCGGCGGCCCGAACGCTCTCCGCCTCGCCCTCGGCAAGCGCCAGGATCTGCTGCGCCCGCTCCCCCAACGACGCGTAGTCCTGCGGCGCCAGCGCGGCGACGGCCTCGTCCAGCCGGGCCGACTCGGCCACCAGCCGCTCCGCCAGCGCCGTCAGCCGCGCCACCTGCTCCAGCGCCCCGTCCCGCTCCGCCGACAGCGCGGCCACCATCCGGTCGACCTGCTCCGGGCGGTAACCACGACCGCGTACGCCGACGAAGCCGTGCGCGGACACCGGTGCAGAACTCATCCTTGACGCCTCTTTCCGACTACCGACCATCGAGCAATACGTCAAGGATGCGGCAATTGGCCCAGAAGTCGGAATCGATTCGATGCTTTCCGGACGGAAGCGACAGGCATCACAGGTCACAGAAGGGGTGTGGCGCCCCTCCCCCGGAGGGAAGGGGCGCCACACCCCGGCACTACCGCGAGGACCGGCCCGTCAGATCAGCCCGTCCCACATCTGCTCCAGCAGCACCGACCACCAGCTCTCCGACGACGCCAGAGCCGCCGGGTCCAAGGCCACCAGCTGCGCCTGGAAATCGACCGTCCAGCGGCCCGCCTGCTCCGGATTCAACCCGAACCGCAGCCGCCACATCCGGCCCAGCAACGCCATACAACGCACGAACTCCGGCAGTCCCGTATTCACGAACTGCGGCGGCACCGACTGCCCGCCCGGACCCGCCTCCACCGGCACGGCCACGATGTTCGCCGTCCCGTACTGCACACAGATCGCCCGGCCGAAGTCCGAACCCATCACCAGGTACGACCCCGCATCAGGAGCCGCCTGCACCTGCCGCTGCGCCGCCAGTTCCGCCAGCGTCGGCACCACGGGCTGACCCGGCTGCGCCCAGAAGAACGGACCGAAGTCGGCGGGCAGCCCCGCCCACACCAGCGTCCGCGCCACGATCTCCGGCACACCCTGCCGGGACACGGCTCGCTGATCGAAGCGCAGCACCCCCTGCGGGCCGAACGTCTGGAGCATCTCCTCCGCGACGGCCTCCGGCGGCACCTGCATCGCAGGCGGCACCTGCGGCAGCGGAGCCCGCACCGGCGCCGGACGCGCCGGACCGTCCGCGACCTGGTGCAGCTCCCCCTGATGCGTGAGCAGATGCTGCATGCCCTGCTGCCGGCTCGCGTGATCCGTGCCGTACGGAGCGACGCTCGTGATCCGCACCTGCGGCCACGTCTCCCGGATCATCCGAGCGCAGTAACCACCCGGCAGCTCGCACGACTCCAGCTCCGTGTGCAGCTCGATGACCTGCTGCGGCGGCACGTTCATGGCCCGCAGCTCGTGCAGCATCTGCCACTCGGGGTGCGGAGTGCCCGGCGCCGAACGACGGATCAGCTGCTGCTCGCTGCCGTCCGGCGCGCGAAAGCGCAGCACGGCCTGGTAGCCGGGACCAACGGTCGGCTGACCGGCCGGCGCCTGCGGATAGCCGTACGCCGGCGGGGGAGTGTGACCCGGCGGCGGTACGGGCCCCGGGACCCCGCCCATCGGCGCACCCGGCGGACCGGGCGGACCCGGCGGACCGGGCGGCCGCGGAGCCGACGGCCCGACCGGACCCGGCTCGGCGAACATCGTCGCGGCATGGTGCACATTGCCGCCACCGGGCGGCGGCGTGGAACCGGGCGGCGCCGGAGGCGCCGGAGGCGGCGGCGCACCGGGAACCCCGGGCGGCCGCGGAGCCGACGGCCCGACCGGACCCGGCTCGGCGAACATCGTCGCCGCGTGGTGCACGTTGCCACCGCCGGGCGGCGGCGTGGAACCGGGCGGCGCCGGAGGCGCCGGAGGCGGCGGTCCACCGGGCGGGCCCAGCTGCGACACGAGCTGCGTCGGTACGTACCCGCCCGCCGGAGCACCCGGCGTACCCGGCCCCGAGGGCGGCGGCAGCGGCGCACCGCCCGGCCGGGCGCCCGGAGTACCCGGGGCACCGGGCGGCGGCGGAGTCGTCGAGCCACCGCCACGCGCACCGCGCGGCGGAACGACCGCCTTGCTGGTCGCCTCGTCCGAGATGTCACCGGCACCGGCACGCGGGCCCGGACCGGCGACACGGTTCGGCGCAGGACTGCTCGGCGCAGGAGCCGGCGGCGGAGCACCGGGACCACCGTGCACGGGCGCGGCCGGGGCCGCAGGACCGCCCTGCGGGGGCAGCCCATGAGCGATCGCAGTCGGAGGCAGCTGGCTGCCACCCGACATCAGCGCCGTCGGCGCGTCGGCCGACACCACCCGGGGCGGCGCGCCTTCGTCGTCGGCACCCGAAAGCGGCGGCGCGAACACGGTGGCGGGCAACCCCACCTCGCCCTCGTCCGAGCCCGCATTCGTGTCGGTACCCGCCCACGGAGTGGCCCCGAGGGGCGGCTGCGGCGCGGACGCCTGCACAGCCGAGGAAGCGGTGGGCTCATACGGAACCGGCCCACCCTGCGCAGCAGGGGAAGAGGCCGGGGCCGCGGGGGCGGGGGCGGGCGGAGGTGTCCGGTCGGCCGCTTCCGCCCGCCGGTCCGGGATACCCAGCTTGTCCGCCGCCTCCTGGAGCCACTCCGGCGGGCTCAACAGGAACGACGTCTGATTCAGGTCGATACGCTGCGGCGGCTCCGGGGCCGGCGGCGCACCGTCCAAGGACCCGTACTCCTCCTCGTACCGCCGGATCACCTCACCCACCGGCAGCCCCGGCCACAACGTCGCCTCGCCGCTGTCCCGGGCGATCACCAGCCGCTGCCGGCCACCGTCCGAAACCGGGCCCTCGGCACGGTCCTCGGCCCACACCACGAAGCCCAGCTCGAACTCACGCACCCGCACCTCACGGTGCTGGTACGCCGGAACGTCGCCGTTGACCCACTCGTCCGCGCGCTCCTGCGCCTGCGCAAAGGTCACCATCGCGCTCACCCCTCCACCGGGACAGCGCGCGCGAAGCCGCCGTCCACCATCAGGTTCGCCACCGTCTCCAGCTCCGGCGGATTGCCCGCGAGGCGCTGGAGAAACGCGTCGAAATCAGCGCCGCACGGCAACAGGAGCCGTTCCACCCGCTCCTGCACGCTCCAGCCGTCCTGGTCACGCGCGTCGTCGTACGCACAGAACCAGACCGAACCGATGCCATCCCCCCGGACCTTCACCGCGAGAATGCCGCCCTGAACGAAACCGACCCCGAGATAGTCCTTGGTCAGATGGTCCCGCAGGCACTTGTTCACGTACACCAGGTCGTTCACGCCGGCTTCCTCGCGCACCGTGAAGAACGGCTGGTCGACCAGAAGACCGAGTTCCGCGTCCAGCGCCGCACCCACCGGGGCCGAACCGCCCGCCGCCTTCAGGAACGAGCGGTACGCACCCGGCAGCCGGTAGCCGAGGTCCTCCTCGACACCCTGGATCTGCTGCTCGCTCACCGCCACGGCGCCCTTCGGCAGCCGGAAGTGCGCGGGCCGGGTCTCCTGCAGCGGACGCGTACCCCGCTTGTTCTGATCCACCGCGGTCGTCGCCAGGCCGCCGTGATGCCGCAGCAACGCCTTCACCTCGACCGGAACCAGCTCCATCCGCCGGCCGCCCGGCACGTGATGCCAGGTCCAGCCGTGCGGAGTGGCCACGGCGGGAATCGTGCCCCACAGTTCGTGCCCGCTCGCCGCCAGCGCCGCGTTCGCCGACACATAGTCCGTGAGCCGCAGCTCGTCCACACCGAACCCCTGCGGAGGCTCGGCGATCTCCGCGGCGGCGCGCGCGTACGGCGCGAACTCCGGGCAGCCGTTCCCGTCCATGCGCACACCTCTGGGGTGGCGGGACGCCCGGACCGGATCCGGGAAGTGCACGAGCTGCCCGGCGTAGGCCGCGTTCGGTGGCGCGGCTTGCTGCCCGAGCCGACCTGTCGTCATGGCGGTTGCCCCCTGCTGCGTCTGGCTGATGAGGACCGACCTGCCCACGGGGGCGGTCCAGGCACAGCCTATGCGGTGAGCCCGTAACAGACCCCGCCCCTCCGCCCCACGACCACATCCGTCACCAACCGTCACAACGGCGTGACGGACGGGCGACGAACAGGCCACTGAGTCGCGACACGCAGACACGTTTCACCGACCCAGCTTTCACAGGACCCGACACATTTGGCAGGCTGTCACCCGCATACACGGGGGCGTGCACATCCGGCAGCAGCCGCTGCGGGCACGGGAGGGACACAGCACCATGCACACCGCACACTCTGCACAGACCGTCACCACCGGGGACCCACGACTCAGCTGGAGCAGCAACGAGACCGGCCACACCCCCCGGCTGACCCACCGCCGCGACGGCATCCTGCCCGCGGTGGCCGCAGCGCTGTCCGTACGCGGCGAAACCCTCACCTGCACCGCGGGCAAGGGGGACCAGCCGCCGGTACTCCACCACCTCGTCCAGGACTTCCTCGACACCCTCCCCAGCGGACAACGCGAACGGTTCACCGGCCGCTGCCCCGAGGCCATACTGCTCTCCCGGCACCTCACCGCCGCCGAAACCGGCCGCTCCAAGCGAGCCCAGCGCAAGCCCCTCACCAACGGCGAGGCCCGGCGCGCGCTCAAGCACGCCCGGCTCACCGCACGCCGCATCCGCGAGGACGGCGACCCCCTCCACGGCAGCTACGCAGCGCCCTGCCGCTCCTGCTCCGTCATGCTCGCCCACTTCGGCGTACGTCCCGTCGACCTCACCACGACCGGAACGGCGACCACCGCCGAGAAGGGCTGACCACGCCCCCATGCGCGACCGAACCGACCTGCCCGCACAAACAGGCCCGGCCGACCACGACCGCCACAGCTCCACCCGCTTCCCCGTCGCCGTCGATGCCGCCCTGCGCGCCGCCGGGTGGCAGCCCGGCCGCTGGGACATCCGCCAGGCCGAGGAGTGGGCCGACGCCCTGCGCTCCCACGCCTCACCCGCCGGACACCAGCACGCCGTCTTCCCCGCCGCGGTGGAGGCCTGGGCCGAGTTCGGCGGACTGCACATCACGGCCACCGCACCCGGACGGCAGATCGCCCCGGCATCGGTACGGATCGACCCACTGAGCGGACTCCACCTGGCCCGGACCCTGGGAGACCTCGGACGCGCCCTGGCAACCGAGGTCGCACCCCTGGGCGAGGAAGGGGACGGACAGGCCGTCCTCGCCATCGACGCGGACGGCCGGGTCTACAGCATCGACCACACCGGCGACTGGTACCTCGGACCCGACATCGACGGCGCCCTCGCCACACTCGTCACCGGAATCCAGCCGGAGCGCCTGGTCTCGGGCTGAGGACGCGGCGCCGTCACGCCGCGTCGACGTCCGGCAGGACCGCCGACACCCGGAAGCCACCGGCATCCGTGGGACCGGACACGAAGACGCCCCCCAGCCCCAGCACACGCTCCCGCATGCCGAGCAGCCCGTTGCCCCCGCTGGGCAGCCCCGCATCCGCCGTGGCCGCGTCCGACGGGCCGTTCTCCACCTGCATGGCGACCTCGGAGGCCCGGTGCGCAAGCCGCACCCACGCCTTCGCGCCCGCCGCGTGCTTGTGCACGTTCGTCAGGGCCTCCTGCACCACCCGGTACGCCGTCTGCTCGACCTCCGGCGCATACGAACGCGCCTCCCCCTCCACCGACAGCTCCACCGTCATCCCCGCCGCCCGTGACTCCCCCACCAGAGTCTCCATCTCGTCGAGCCGCGGCCCGTCCTCCGTCGCCACCGGCACCGCCCGGCCCACGGAAGCGAGCGGCACCTTCGTCACCCGCGCCATCATCGGCTCCCCGGTACGCAACACACCGAGCATCTCGCGCAGCTCCGTCAACGCCTGCCGCCCCATGTCTCCCACCAGCGCCGCATTGCGCACCGCCTTCGCCGGGTCCTTCGGCGCCACCGCCTGCAGGGCCGCCGCGTGGACCACCATCAGGCTCACCCGGTGCGCGACCACGTCGTGCATCTCACGGGCGATCCGGTTCCGCTCCTCGGTACGCGCCCACTCCGCCCGCTCCTCCGCGCGGTCCGCGAGCAGCGACAGCTCCCGCTCCAGCGAGTCCGCCCGCTCCCGCAGGCTCTCCATCAGCCGGCGCCGCGCCCCTATGTAGAGGCCGAACAGCACCGGCGGCGCGGTCAGGCCCACCGCCATGAAGAGGGACAGCACCGGGACGTACCAGTCACCGGGACCGAAGTCCGCGTCGGCGTCGACGCCCTGCCGCAGCCGTACGTACGTGACGATGAACGTCCCCACCAGCGACATGCTCATCAGCACCGCGGTGATCCGCCGCGGCACATCGGACGCGGCCAGCGTGTACAGGCCGGCCAGGCCCATCAGGAAGCCCATCTCGGCCGGCGTCGTCGCGATCGACACGAGCACCACGGCGATCGGCCACTTCCGCCGTACCAGCAGCACGGCCCCGGCGAACAGCCCGAACACCACCCCCAGCGGCACCGGCAGCCCGGTGTCCCCCGCGAATTCCACCCCTTCCAGCGCACACTCCAGCGCCGATACCAGCGCCAGTCCCACATCCAGTGCGACACTCCGTCGCCGTTCCCACCACCAGTAGCCGCGGGTGGTCGGTCCCGCCGCTTCCCGGTCTGCCCCCGTTGCGGTCATGGCATCCAGCGTACGGGCGGGTGCACCTCATTTTCGGGTGACCTGCACAGCACGTCGCGGCGTCGAACGGATTCGAATGAGTGGTGTGCGTCCGAACGAAAGCGCAGACCTATACCGTCGCGTCGAAGGCCGGTGGTACGGCATAGTGTTGGGTGCCGATCCGGCGAGCTGACGCAATGTCCGGTTAGTTCGCCTTTGTTCCCCCATGGTGTAATTGGCAGCACAGTAGCTTTTGGTGCTATTTGTCCGGGTTCGAGTCCTGGTGGGGGAGCCTCTTGGCGCGGGCCCCGACCTCACCGGTCGGGGCCCGCACCCATGTCCGGCCCAGCACCCCCCGGTATCCTGCGGATGTCCACCACCCGAAGCCGAAGGGCATATCCGTGAGCTCCGTACGCCCGGCAGCCGTCGTCGTCCTCGCAGCGGGTGAGGGCACCCGTATGAAGTCGAAGACCCCCAAGGTCCTGCACGAGATCTCCGGGCGCTCGCTCGTCGGACATGTCGTCGCAGCCTCCCGCGAGCTGGACCCGCAGCACCTCGTCGTGGTCGTCGGCCACGCGAGCGAGCAGGTCACCGCCCACCTCACCGCCGCGGACGCCCAGGTGCGCACCGCCTACCAGGCCGAGCAGAAGGGCACCGGGAACGCGGTGCGCGTCGGGCTCGACGAGCTGGGCGGGACCGTCGAGGGCACCGTGATCGTCGTCTGCGGCGACACCCCGCTGCTGTCCGGCGCGACGCTCGCCGCCCTCGCCGCCACCCACACCGCCGACGCCAACGCCGTCACCGTGCTCAGCGCCGAGGTGCCCGACTCCACCGGCTACGGCCGGATCGTCCGCGACGCGGCGACCGGCGCGGTCACCGAGATCGTCGAACACAAGGACGCCACCGACGCGCAGCGCGCGATCCGGGAGATCAACTCCGGGGTGTTCGCGTTCGACGGGCAGCTCCTCACGGACGCGCTCGGCAAGGTGCGTACGGACAACAGCCAGGGCGAGGAGTACCTCACCGACGTGCTGTCCATCCTGCGTGAGGCCGGGCACCGGGTCGGCGCGTCGGTCGCCACCGACCACCGGGAGATCCTCGGGATCAACAACCGGGTGCAGCTCGCCGAGGCCCGCCTGCTGCTGAACCAGCGGCTGCTGGAGCAGGCGATGACGGCGGGTGTGACCGTGGTGGATCCGGCGTCCACGCTGATCGACGCCACCGTCACGTACGAGCGGGACGCGCTCGTGCACCCGGGCACCCAGCTGCTGGGGACGACGCATCTCGCGGAGGACGCCGAGGTCGGTCCGAACTCGCGGCTGAGGGACACCGTCGTCGGCGCGGGTGCGCGAGTGGACAACACGGTCGCGGACGGGGCCGAGATCGGTCCGGGTGCGACGGTCGGCCCGTTCGCGTACCTGCGGCCGGGGACGCGGATGGGCGCGAAGTCCAAGGCCGGTACGTACGTGGAGCTGAAGAACACGACGATCGGCGAGGGGACGAAGGTCCCGCACCTGTCGTACGTGGGCGACGCGACGATCGGTGACCACACGAACATCGGCGCCGCGAGCGTCTTCGTGAACTACGACGGTGTGAACAAGCACCACTCGACGATCGGCTCGCACTGCCGGACCGGTGCGGACAATATGTTTGTGGCGCCTGTCACGGTCGGGGACGGCGTCTACACCGCTGCGGGCTCGGTCATCACGAAGGACGTGCCGGCCGGTTCACTGGCCGTGGCCCGTGGCCAGCAAAGGAATATCGAGGGTTGGGTGGCCCGTAAGCGTCCGGGCAGTGCGGCCGCGCAGGCGGCCCAGGCCGCGGCAGAGGACACCGGCAGCGAAAGCTGACCGGAAACAGGTGCGCCGCGCACGGCGTACCGTGATAGATGCTCACCCCATTTCGGCTGGCTCGTTGCACATCGGGACATCTGCGTGCAGCGCCAGATACACGTCTGAGGAGACTGTGCTGTGACCGGGATCAAGACGACCGGCGAGAAGAAACTGATGTTCTTCTCCGGCCGCGCCCACCCCGAGCTGGCCGAGGAGGTTGCGCACCAACTGGGTGTGGGCCTCGTGCCGACGAAGGCCTTCGATTTCGCCAACGGTGAGATCTACGTCCGTTTCCAGGAGTCCGCCCGCGGCGCCGACTGCTTCCTGATCCAGAGCCACACGGCTCCGATCAACAAGTGGATCATGGAGCAGCTGATCATGCTGGACGCGCTGAAGCGCGCGTCGGCCCGTTCCATCACGGTGATCGTGCCGTTCTACGGCTACGCCCGTCAGGACAAGAAGCACCGCGGCCGCGAGCCGATCTCGGCCCGTCTGATCGCGGACCTGATGAAGACGGCGGGTGCGGACCGCATCCTCACCGTCGATCTGCACACCGACCAGATCCAGGGCTTCTTCGACGGCCCGGTCGACCACCTCTTCGCGCTGCCGATCCTGGCCGACTACGTCGGTGCGAAGGTCGACCGCTCGAAGCTGACGATCGTCTCCCCGGACGCCGGCCGCGTGCGTGTCGCCGACCGCTGGTGCGACCGCCTGGACGCCCCGCTGGCGATCGTGCACAAGCGCCGCGACAAGGACGTCCCCAACCAGGTCAGCGTCCACGAGGTCGTCGGCAACGTCGAGGGCCGGGTCTGTGTCCTCGTCGACGACATGATCGACACCGGTGGCACGATCTGCGCCGCCGCTGACGCCCTGTTCGCGCACGGCGCCGAGGACGTCATAGTGACGGCGACGCACGGTGTGCTCTCGGGTCCGGCCGCTGACCGGCTGAAGAACTCGAAGGTCAGTGAGTTCGTCTTCACGGACACGCTGCCGACCCCGGGCGAGCTGGAGCTCGACAAGATCACGGTGCTCTCGATCGCGCCGACGATCGCGCGCGCGGTGCGTGAGGTGTTCGAGGACGGTTCGGTCACGAGCCTCTTCGAGGAGCAGTAGGCACTTCCCCTCCGGGGCGAAGAGCGTCACAGAAGATCCACTTTGGGTGCGGCCTCCCCGCCGGGTAGACTCAGCGAGTTGCTCGGCGAGGGAGGCCGTACTCATAGGTACGGCGGTCCGTTATCGACGCGCTCTTCGTAGCAGGCCTGTCGTGGGCCGGGTGACCATCCGCAGTTTTGTCACCTTACGAGGAGTGCAGTCATGGCCGAGATCAAGCTCAACGCCGCGGTCCGTTCGGAGTTCGGCAAGGGCGCCGCCCGCCGCACCCGTCGCGCCAACCTGGTCCCCGCGGTCGTCTACGGCCACGGCGCCGACGCGGTCCACATCACGCTGCCGGCTCACGAGCTGCACCTCGCGCTCCGTACCGCCAACGTCCTGATCGGTCTCGAGATCGACGGCAAGGACGCCCTGGTCATCCCGAAGGCCGTGCAGCGCAACGCCCTCAAGGGCAACATCGAGCACGTCGACCTGCTGACCGTGAAGCGCGGCGAAAAGGTCGAGGTCGAGATTGCGGTGCACGTCGAGGGCGAGCTGGCCCCGGGCGGCAACCTGCTCGAGTACGTGCAGAACACCCTGCTCGTCGAGGCCGAGGCCACCCACATCCCCGAGTCCGTCAC
This sequence comes from Streptomyces sp. LN549, assembly GCF_043203805.1. Classification (NCBI taxonomy): domain Bacteria; kingdom Bacillati; phylum Actinomycetota; class Actinomycetes; order Kitasatosporales; family Streptomycetaceae; genus Streptomyces; species Streptomyces sp. LN549. Next base: position 3,588,709 of record NZ_JAZHRI010000002.1, read on the forward strand.
GGTCTCCATCGCGGGCCTGGACGCCGGTGACTCGATCCTCGCCAAGGACGTCCCGCTGCCCAAGGGTTCCGTGCTGGCCGGTGACGAGGACGCCGTCGTGCTCCAGGTCGTCGCCGCTCAGGTCGAGGAAGCCCCCGCGGAGGAAGCTCCCGCCGAGGCCTGATCCTCACCCCACCTGCTTGACTGACGGGGCGGCGGTCTCCCTCCAGGGGGCCTGCCGCCCCGTTTCCCTGTTCCCTGTCTGCCACCCGCCCGTACGCGAGGAGACCCAGCGCCATGTCCGACGCCAACGACCCCTGGCTGATCGTGGGCCTGGGCAATCCCGGTCCCGAGTATGCGGCGAACCGCCACAACGTCGGCTTCATGGTCGCCGACCTGCTCGCGGAGCGGATCGGCGGGAAGTTCAAGCGGGCCCCCAAGGCCCAGGCTCAGGTGCTGGAGGGGCGGATCGGTCCGCCCGGGCCGTTGAGCCGCCGGGTGGTGGTGGCCAAGCCGATGTCGTACATGAACCTGTCCGGTGGCCCGGTCTCTGCGCTGCGCGACTTCTACAAGGTGCCGCTGGATCACGTCGTGGCGGTCCATGACGAGCTGGACATCGACTACGGGGCGCTGCGGCTGAAGCTGGGCGGTGGCGACAACGGCCACAACGGGCTGAAGTCGATGACGAAGTCGCTGGGACCCGACTACCACCGGATCCGGTTCGGCATCGGGCGTCCGCCGGGGCGGATGCAGGTGGCTGACTTCGTACTGAAGGACTTCTCGTCCACGGAGCGCAAGGAGCTCGCTTTCCTGGTGGACCGGGCGGCGGACTCGGTGGAGTGTCTGCTGGCGGAGGGGCTGGAGCGGGCGCAGAGCGCGTACAACTCCTGAGCTGCGCGGGCGTGCGCGAATCCCGACATACCCACTGGTAACCATGCTGTTTTCAGCCATGGCTTGACCGACCGCATGGCCCTGGCCAAAGATCGGCCCCCATGAAGCGCAGCTCCTCCCACCCTGCCCTGCAGTACGGCCGAAGCGCGGCGCTCGGCCTTGTCGTCCTGCTGCTGCTTGTCGCGGGTGTGCTGTCCTCGTGGGACTCGGCCCATCACATCGTGCTGGCGAAGGGGCGCGAGCACGGGACGATGACGGTCACGGGCTGCGGGGCCGATGTCTGCACGGGTCCGTTCACGCCGTCGGACGGGGCTGTGGCGCGTTCCCGGGTGACGGTGGACAAGTCCGTCGCGGCCCGTAAGGGCGACCGGTTCCCGGTCGTCGTGAAGCCCGGCACCGATGACGTGGTACGCACCGGGACGCCGGGTTTTCTGCATGCGTGGGTGCCGTTGGGCGGGGCGCTGATCCTGGCCGCGCTGCTGATCGGCGGCGGTCTGCGGCTGCCCCGCATCGCCTGGGGAACCGGGATCGCGGGCGGGGCCCTGCTCGTGGCGACGTTCATCGCCCTGTGACAGGACCGCACCCGCGATCGCGTTGGTCAGCCGGTGCTGATGTCGCTGATCAGCCGGTGTTGCGCAGACCCGCGGCCACACCGTTGACGGTGAGCAGCAGGGCGCGGGCGAGCAGCGGGTCGGCTTCCTCGCCGCGTTCGACCGCCTGGCGCTGGCGGGCCAGCAGGGACACCTGGAGGTAGGAGATCGGGTCCAGGTAGGCGTCACGGATGGCGAAGGTCTGCTGGAGCACCGGGCTGGTGCCGAGGAGTTCGGTGCTGCCGGTGATCCTGAGGACCTCCTGGACGGTCAGCGCGTGCTCGGCCTCGATGGCGTCGAAGACGTGCTTGAGCTCGTCGGGGACGAGCGTGTCGACGTAGTGCCGGGCGATGCGCAGGTCGGTCTTGGCCAGGGTCATCTCGACGTTCGAGAGGAAGTTCTGGAAGAAGTGCCACTGCTCGTGCATCTCTTCCAGGACGGTGTCCAGACCGGCCTCGCGCAGCGCCTTGAGGCCGGAGCCGACGCCGTACCAGCCGGGCACGATCTGCCGCGACTGGGTCCAGCCGAAGACCCACGGGATGGCGCGCAGGCCGTCGAGCGAGACGCCCGAGCCGGGGCGGCGGGAGGGCCGCGAGCCCAGGTGCAGGTCGGCGAGCTGGTCCACCGGGGTGGAGGCGAGGAAGTACGTCGGCAGGTCGGGGTCCTCGACCAGCTTGCGGTACGCGGCGTGGGCGGCGTCCGAGACGGTGTCCATGGCCGCGTCCCAGCGGGCCAGGGCCTCGTCGGACTGGCGGGGCGCGGTGTGCAGCGCGGAGGCCTGGAGGGTGGCCGCGACGGTCAGTTCCAGGTTCTCGCGGGCGAGGGCCGGGATGAGGTACTTGTCGGAGATGACCTCGCCCTGCTCGGTCACCTTGATCTCGCCCTCCAGCGTGCCCCACGGCTGCGCGAGGATCGCGTCGTGCGAGGGGCCGCCGCCGCGGCCGACGGTGCCGCCGCGGCCGTGGAAGAGGCGCAGGCGTACGCCGTAGCGGTGGGCGACGTCGCGGAGCCGGCGCTGGGCGCGGTGGATCTCCCACTGGGAGGTGGTGATGCCGCCGAACTTGGAGGAGTCGGAGTAGCCGAGCATGACCTCCTGCACGTCACCGCGGAGCGAGACGAGGCGGCGATAGGAGGGGTCGGCGAGCATCTCGTCGAGGATGACGTCGGCGGCCTTGAGCTCGTCGGTGGTCTCCAGGAGCGGGACGATGCCGATCTTGGCCCAGCCGCCGTGCAGGTCGAGGAGGCCGGCCTCGCGGGCGAGGACGGCTGCGGCGAAGACGTCGTCGGCGCCCTGGCACATCGAGATGATGTAGGACTCGATGACTTCGGGGCCGAAGCGCTCGAAGGCTTCCTTGATGGTGTGGAAGACGCCGAGGGTCTTCTCGCCCGCGGCGTCCAGCGGGGCCGGGGTCGGGGCGAGCGGCCGACGGGAGCGGAGCTCCTTGGCGAGGAGCTTCTGCCGGTAGTCGCGCGGCATGTCGGCGTAGCGCCAGGACTCCTCGCCGAGGCGGTCGAAGAGCTGGCCGAGCGCGTGGTGGTGGGCGTCGGCGTGTTCGCGTACGTCCATCGTGGCGAGCTGCAGACCGAACGCGGAGAGCGTACGGATCGTGCGGTCCATCCGGCCGTCGGCGACGATGCCGCCCCTGTGCTCGCGCAGCGAGGTCTGGATGAGGGCCAGGTCGGCGATGAGTTCGGCTGTGCCGAGGTAGTCGCAGCCGGGGCGGTGCGGGGTGCCGGATGCGAGGCGCTCGCGGGTGTTGACGAGCTTCTGCCGGATGCAGGTGGCCTTGAGCCGGTAGGGCTCCTCGGCGTTCAGCCGCTTGTAGCGGGGGCTGATCTCCGGGAGCGCCTCCAGGTCGGCCTGGAGGGAGCTGAGGAGCTCGTCGGTGGCTCCGGTGTAGCGGATGGAGTTGGAGAGCAGTCCGCGCAGCTGGTCGACGAGTTCGAGGGCGTCGGTGATGCCGTGCTCGTGCTGGAGGATCAGCACCTCCCAGGTGACGGCGGGCGTCACGTTGGGGTTGCCGTCGCGGTCGCCGCCGATCCAGGTGCCGAAGGTGAGCGGGCGGGTGCCCGCGGGCAGCTCGACGCCGACGCGCTCCAGCTCGGCGGCCAGGTCCTCCAGGACGTCGCCCACGGCGTTGGCGTGGAGTTCGTCGAGGTAGTAGATGGCGTTGCGGGCCTCGTCGGCGGGCTCCGGGCGGACCACGCGCAGTTCGTCGGTCTGCCAGATGAGGTCGATGTTCTCGGCGAGCCGGATGTCCTGGCGGCGCCGGTCGGCCTCGATGACCGGGGTCTCCAGGAGTGCGGCGATGCGGCGGAGCTTGTTGAGTACGGAGCGCCGCGCGGCTTCTGTGGGGTGCGCGGTGAAGACGGGCCGTACGTTGAGGTTCTTGACCGTCTCGCGCAGGTGCTCGGGGTCCGCGTCCTTGAGCCGGTCGGCGGTCCGGGCGAGGAGTCCGCCTTCGGCGGCGCGCCGGTCACGCATCTCGTGGGCGCGGTGGACCTGCTCGGTGACGTTGGCGAGGTGGAAGTAGGTGGAGAAGGCCCGCACGAGCTGCGCGGCGGTCTCCAGGTCCGTGTCGCCGAGGAGCTCGGCCGCGGCCTCGCCGTCGGTACGGGTCAGGGCGCGGACGCGCTCGACGAGGTCGAGGAGCTCCTGGCCCTCCTGGCGTACGAGGGTCTCGCCCAGCAGGTCGCCGAGGCGGCGGATGTCGGCGCGCAGCTCGGGGCTGGCGGCAGGGGTCTGGTCGGCACTGCTCACAGTGTGCGGCTCCTTGCAGTGGTTGAGCACGGGATCCGGGGCCCGCGGCTGGCAGCGGTGCTGACGCAACCCCCCGGGTGGCAGGGTGCGGACCGCGCTGTCCGACCTCTCCAGGATAGGTGTCCGTGCTGTCGGTGCTGTTCGCGCCCCGAGAGGTGCCTGCCTGTTCATAGCGGGTACATGCGGGGTACGCGTCATGTCCCCTACCCCGTATGGCACCCGTACGTGCCAGGTCCATCGTCCTCCCGTGTGGCGGGCCTTCTCGCTGCCATACTTACGACGCCGTAGGTTACGGGTGCGTAGCCCGAGGGTCCGCCGTTCGGAGGCCCTGCCTTTCCGCCGCATTCTCACCCCACAGGGGACTCCCCATGAAGACCAGCCCCGAAGTGATCGAGGCCGCTCAGACGGCCGACGGTCAGGCCCTTCCCCCCGCCACGCTCGGCGGGGACAACAAGCGGTCGATCGAGCAGATCGCGCTCCTGCTGTTCATCGTCGTGCCTTTCGTGGCTCTGGTCGCGGCGGTGCCGCTGGCCTGGGGCCGCGGTGTGAGCTGGCTCGATCTGGGCCTGCTGGTGGCGATGTACTACATCGGCTGCCATGGCATCACGATCGGTTTCCACCGGTATTTCACGCACGGTTCGTTCAAGGCGAAGCGTCCGCTCCGTATCGCGTTGGCCGTGGCCGGTTCGCTGGCGGTGGAGGGCCCGGTGGTCCGCTGGGTGGCCGATCACCGCAAGCACCACCGCTTCTCGGACGCGGAGGGTGACCCGCACTCGCCGTGGCGCTTCGGCGAGACGCTGCCGGCCCTGATGAAGGGCCTCTGGTGGGCGCACATCGCCTGGATGTTCGACGAGGAGCGGACGCCTCAGCAGAAGTACGCCCCCGATCTGATCAGGGACCCGGCGATCCGCGGGATCTCCCGTCACTTCCTCACCTTCACGATCGTCTCGCTGGCCATTCCGCCGCTGGTGGGGGGCCTGGTCACGATGTCGTGGTGGGGTGCGGCGACCGCGTTCTTCTGGGGTTCACTGGTCCGGGTGGCGCTGTTGCACCATGTGACCTGGTCGATCAACTCGATCTGTCACGCGGTCGGCAAGCGCCCCTTCAAGTCCCGTGACAAGTCCGGCAACGTGTGGTGGCTGGCGGTCCTGTCGTGCGGTGAGTCCTGGCACAACCTGCACCACGCCGACCCGACGAGTGCACGGCACGGCGTGATGCGAGGTCAGATCGATTCGAGCGCGCGGCTGATCCGCTGGTTCGAGAAGCTGGGCTGGGCGACCGATGTGCGCTGGCCCGACTCCGCCCGTATCGAGTCCCGGCGCCACCCCGCGCAGGCCGACGCGGCATGATTGACGACGTGGCGACCGACTCAAGCGCAAGCAGCGAGAACACCCGTGCACCCTCCGCCCGGCGAGCCCGCCGGGTGCGGATGACCGGGAAGGAACGCCGCGAGCAACTGCTGGACATCGGTCGCACGCTCTTCGCCGACAAGGGCTTCGAAGGCACGTCGGTGGAGGAGATCGCGGCGCGGGCCGGGGTCTCCAAGCCGGTGGTGTACGAGCACTTCGGCGGCAAGGAGGGGCTCTACGCCGTGGTCGTGGACCGGGAGATGCGTCAGCTCCTGGACATGGTGACCAGTGCGCTGACCGCCGGCCATCCGCGTGAGCTGCTGGAGCAGGCGGCGTTCGCGCTGCTGGACTACATCGAGACGTCCACGGACGGATTCCGCATCCTGGTCCGCGACTCGCCGGTGGCCCAGTCGACGGGCACGTTCGCCTCCCTCATCAGTGATATCGCCACGCAGGTGGAGGACATCCTGGGTCTGGAGTTCAAGGCCCGGGGCTTCGATCCGAAGCTGGCCCCGCTGTATGCGCAGGCGCTGGTCGGCATGGTGGCGCTGACCGGCCAGTGGTGGGTGAACGCGCGCAAGCCCAAGAAGGCGGAGGTCGCCGCCCATCTGGTGAATCTGGCGTGGCACGGTCTGGAGAACCTGGAGTCGAAGCCGCGGCTGATAGGGCATCGCAAGAACTGAGCGGCGGCGTGGCACACGTACCCGACGGGGCCCCGTCACCGGTTCTCCGGTGCCGGGGCCCCGTCCGGTTCCAGGAACTCCAGCCGGTTGCCCACCGGGTCGTGGCTGAAGAAGCGGCGGTGGCCCGGCAGGTCCCCGTCCCATCGCACCTCGGCGCCGCGCTCCGTCAGCCGGGCCGCGTACGCCTCGATGTCCCGCACCCGCAGGCCCGGGTGGGCCTTGCGGGCCGGGCGGAAGTCCGCCTCGACGCCCAGGTGGAGCTGGACCGGTCCGGTCTGGAACCAGCAGCCGCCGCGGGCGGCCAGGACCGGTGGCTTGGGGATCTCCGTCATGCCGAGGATGTGCACGTAGTACGTGCGCAGCGCCTCCTCCGAGCCTGCGGGGGCGGCCAGCTGGACGTGGTCGACGGCGGCGATCATCACTTCTCCCGGTGTGCGACGGCGAAGATGCGGCGGAACGGGAAGACCGTGCCGTGCGGGCCCGCGGGGTATGCGGCGCGCAGCAGGTCGCGGTATTCGCCGAGGAAGGCGTCCCTGGCCTCCTCGTCGTCGGCGAGGGCGGTGAGGACCGGGCGCAGCCCGGTGCCCTTCACCCAGTCGAGGACGGCGTCCTCGCCGTGCAGGAGGTGGAGGTAGGTGGTCTCCCAGACGTCGGCGGTGCGGCCGGGAGCGGTGAGGCGGTCCAGGTAGCCGGCGGGGCTCAGGACCGCGTCCGTGTGGCGCAGACGGCCGCCCAGGCGGGAGCGCCAGCGCGGGGACTCGGCGAGTTCGCGCATCAGGGCGTGCGAGGGCTGGTCGAAGTTGCCCGGGACCTGGAGGGCGAAGGTGCCGCCGGGGGTGAGGGCGTCCAGCCAGTCCGGGAAGCGGTCGGCGTGGCCGGGGACCCACTGGAGCAGGGCGTTGGAGATGATCAGGTCGTGCGGCTGCGCGGGGGTCCACGTCGCGGCGTCGGCCTCGGCGAAGTCCAGCAGGGCGGTGGCGTGGGCGCGGGCCCGGTCCAGCATCTGCGGGGAGTTGTCGTAGCCGGTGATGCGGGCCCGGGGCCAGCGCGCGGCGAGCAGGGCGGTGACGTTGCCCGCGCCGCAGCCGAGGTCGGCGATGCGGGGGGCGGCGGCGTCCGGCAGCTCGGGCACGTGGGCCAGCAGGTCGTGGAAGGGGCGGGTGCGATGGTCCGCGTGGCGCAGGTACTGCTGCGGATCCCAGGTGGGTGCGGTCATGGGGCCAGGATCGGCGAATAAGTATCTTGATGTCAAGACACTTGAATTCAAGAGACTTCATGTCGACAGACCCTCTACACTGATCCACATGGAGGACGAGGTCGACCGACTGGTCGCTGCATGGCGCCGAGAGCGCCCCGACCTCGACGTGGAACCACTCGAGGTCCTCAGCCGCGTCTCCCGCCTGGCCCGCCACCTCGACCGGGCCCGCCGGATCGCCTTCGCCGAGCATCACCTGGAGCCGTGGGAGTTCGACGTCCTCACGTCGCTGCGCCGCGCGGGCGACCCGTACCAGCTCTCCCCCGGCCAGCTCCTCACCCAGACCCTGGTCACGTCGGGCACGATGACCAACCGCATCGACCGACTGACCAAGAAGAATCTCGTCGAGCGGCTCCCCGACCCCAGCGACCGCCGTGGCGTGCTGGTCAGGCTCACCGCCGAGGGCCGCGACAAGGCCGACCAGTCACTGGCCGGCCTGCTCGCCCAGGAGCGCGCCATCCTGGGTGAGCTCTCCCGCCGGCAGCGGGGCGAACTGGCGGGACTGCTACGCCAGTTGACTGCCCCGTTCGACAACATCCCCGGCTAGGACCGGCACCGGGACCGGCGCTTCCAGGTCGGCCGGGCCGACGCCCGCCCGCCGGGCCAGCGCGACCGCCGCCAGCGTCGAGTGCACACCCAGCTTCCCCAGCACGTTCTGCATGTGTGTACGCACGGTGTGCGGGGAGAGGAAGAGCCGCTCCGCCACCGCCTTGCGGCCGAGTCCCGCCACCATGCAGCGCAGCACCTCACGCTCGCGCGGGGTCAGGGACTCGACGAGCTGTTCGCTCTCCGTGCGGTGCTTGCGGTCCGCCATCAGCTCCCGCAGCACGCCGGTGAGCAGCGCGGGCGGCAGATGGGTCTCCTCGCGCAGCACACCCCGGATCACCGCGAGCAGCCGTTGCAGTGAGCTGTCCTTGGCGACCCAGCCGCAGGCGCCCGCCTGGAGTGCGAGCGCGGCCCGGCGCGGGTCGTCCTTCTCGGCCAGGACCACCGTGCGCACCGACGGCCGAAGCGAACGGATGCCGGCCACCAGGGAGATGCCGTCGACCAGGCCGTTCTCCCCGGTGTTCGGAGCGGGCACCGGCACCGGGCCCGCGGCAGGGCGGCCCGGCGGGCGCACGATGCCCAGTTCGGCATCGACCAGTATCACGTCGTAACCGCGCCCCTCGGCCGCCGCCCGTTCCAGACAGCGCAGGGCGGCCGGGCCGCTGCCCGCCGCGGCCACGTCGACGTCCGGCTCGGCGGCGAGCGCCGCGGCGAGTGACTCGGCGAAAATGCGGTGGTCGTCGACGACGAGAACCCGGATACGGGCCACAGACACCCCCATGCTGCGCGTTCTGGGGCGCCCGAAGCGTGCGACCCCCGGAGGGGACGGACCGGCGCGGGTACGACGCCCGGAGCGGGGAGTTGAACCGCAGTCCACGGCCGCCGCCGTGCTCCGACTGCCATCCCGCCCGGGCGTCGCACCCGGCTGTCTCGTACCCCTGAATCAGCACCGGCCCCCGCCGGTGCTGTGCATCAGCGTACGGGCGGCGGCCCGGAGCGGAAGGAGAATCACAGAACTGACGGGCAGTCGGGTCCTAGGGTGTTGTTCATGTTCCGTCTTGAGACAGAAGTGGACAAAGAACGACGTCAGCTGCTGAACAGGTGGCTGCGTGACGACAACACCGCACGCTCACCGCGGATCCGCGCCCTGCGCGATACGCCGGCCGCGCTCGAAGTCCCTTTGGAGGTATGGGCGCTGGACGAGGAGGGCCGGCTCGCCGCGGGACTGACCGGCCGCACCTGGGCGTACTGGCTCCATGTGGATCTGCTCTGGGTCGACGCCCGCCACCGCGGTTCCGGCCTCGGCTCGCGGATGCTCGCCGAGGCGGAACGGGTGGCCCGGACGGACCGGTCCTGCACCCGCTCCCGGGTGGAGACCTGGGACTTCCAGGCCCCGGACTTCTACCGGAAACGGGGTTACGAGGTGAGCGGGCGGGTCGACAACTACCCGCCAGGAGTCACCGAGTTCACACTCACCAAGGAGCTCGGCTGAACGGTTGGCGCCCGGCTCAGACGAGCCGGCGGGCCCCAGCCGACGGCGTCGCGGGGAACACGCCCGGGGCCGCGTAGCCCGCCGCGGCGAACGCCTCCTGCACGGACTTGGTGACCGTGTCCGCCTGCGACTCCTCCACGAGCACGATCGCCGAGCCGCCGAAGCCGCCGCCGGTCATCCGCGCACCGAGCGCGCCGGCCGTGTTCGCCGTCTCGACGACCAGGTCCAACTCCACGCAGGAGACGCGCAGATCGTCGCGGAGCGAGACGTGGCCCGCCGTGAGGACCGGGCCGGCCGCGCGCACCTCGCCCGCGTCGAGCAGCGCGATGACCTGCTCGACGCGCTGGTTGTCGCCGACCACGTGCCGTACGTAGCGCACGACGGACTCGTCCGCGCCGGCCGCGGCCAGGGTTTCGAGCGCGGCACCCAGTCCCTCGTACGGAAGCTCGCGCAGGGTACGGATGCCGAGCAGGCGGGCGCCCTCCTCGCAGCCGGCCCGGCGCTCCGCGTACGCGCCGTCGCCCAGCGCGTGCTTGACGCGGGTGTCGACGACCAGGAGCCGCAGCCCCTGGGCGGCCAGGTCGAAGGGGACCTGGCGCTGGGTGAGGTCGCGGGTGTCCAGGTGCAGGGCGTGGCCGTCGGTGCAGCAGGCCGACGCCATCTGGTCCATGACGCCGCAGGGGACGCCGACGAACGCGTTCTCGGCGCGCTGGGCGAGGACCGCGAGCTCGGCGGGGGTCAGCCCGAGCCCGAAGAGGTCGTTCAGGGCCAGCCCGGTCACCACTTCGAGGGCGGCGGACGAGGAGAGCCCGGCGCCGGTGGGGACGGTGGAGGACAGCTGGATGTCGGCACCGGTGATCTCGTGGCCGGCCTCGCGCAGCGCCCAGACGACACCGGCCGGGTAGGCAGCCCAGCCGTGGCCGGAATGCGGGGCCAGCTCGTCGACGCGGAGCTGGACGACGCCGCCCGGCACATCGGTGGAGTGGAGCCGCAGCTCGCCGTCGGCACGGCGGGCGACGGCGGCCCGTGCGGTGTGCGGCAGCGCGAGCGGCATCACGAAGCCGTCGTTGAAGTCGGTGTACTCGCCGATCAGGTTGACCCGGCCGGGGGCGGCCCAGACCCCCTCGGGGGCGGTCCCGTAGAGCTCGGTGAAGGAGGCGGTCAGCTCAGCGTGGTCGGTCATGGTGCGGTGGGCTCCTCTCGGCGGGCGAACGTCCAGGCGTCAGAGACGATTCCGGCCAGGTCGGCGCGGGACGGCTGCCAGCCGAGGCGCTCCCTGGCGGTTGCGGCGGAGGCGACGAGGACGGCCGGGTCGCCGCCGCGGCGGGGGGCCGCGGTCTCGGGGACCGGGTGGCCGGTGACCTGGCGGACCGTCTCGATGACCTCGCGGACCGAGAAGCCGTTGCCGTTGCCGAGGTTGCAGATCAGGTGCTCGCCCGCGGTGGCGGCGTCGAGGGCCAGCAGGTGGGCCTCGGCGAGGTCGGCGACGTGGATGTAGTCGCGGACGCAGGTGCCGTCCGGGGTGGGGTAGTCGTCGCCGTAGACGGAGATCGACTCGCGCTGGCCGAGCGCGACCTGGAGGACCAGCGGGATGAGGTGGGACTCGGGGCTGTGCCGCTCGCCGCAGCTGCCGTAGGCCCCCGCCACGTTGAAGTACCGCAGCGAGACCGCGGCCAGTCCGTGGGCGGCCGCCTCGCCGGTGATCATGTGGTCGACGGCGAGCTTGGTGGCGCCGTACGGGCTGGTCGGGGCGGTGGGGTCGGCCTCGGTGATGGGGCTGGAGACCGGCTCGCCGTAGGTGGCGGCGGTGGAGGAGAAGACCAGGGTGCGCACCCCGGCGTCACGCATCGCGGCGAGCAGGGCTGTGGAGCCGCCGACGTTGTTGACCCAGTACTTCTCCGGGTCGGCGACGGACTCGCCGACCTGGGAGTACGCGGCGAAGTGCAGCACCCCGTCGTAGGAGGAGTCCAGCCACTTGGCGGCGTCCTGGATGCGGCCCTCGATGAACTCGGCGCCGGCCGGGACGCCCTCGCGGAAGCCGGTGGAGAGGTCGTCGAGGACGGTGACGGTGTGACCCGCCTCCAGCAGGTGCTGGGCGACCACACTGCCCACGTATCCCGCGCCGCCGGTCACCAGGTACTTCTTCGGGGACTTGCTCACTCGCTCGCTACCTCTCGCAGTCGCTGGGCCGCGGTCTCCGGCGGCACGTCGTTGATGAACACGTTCATGCCGGATTCGGAACCCGCGAGGAACTTCAGCTTGCCGGAGGTACGTCGGATGGTGAAAAGCTCCAGATGGAGCGCGAAGTCATCCCGTCCCTCGACCCCGAACGGCGCCTGGTGCCAGGCGGAGATGTACGGGGTCGGCGGCTCGCCGGGGCCGAAGATCCGGTCGAATCGCCTCAAGAGTTCCAGATAGACCTGTGGGAACTCGCGTCGTGCGGCCTCGTCGAGCTCCCGCAGGTCGGGGACGCGGTGGCGCGGGTAGAGATGGACCTCGTACGGCCAGTGCGCCGCGTACGGCACGAAGGCCACCCAGTGCTCGCCGGCGAGCACGATCCGCGAGCCGTCGGCCTCCTCGCGGGCCAGCACGTCGTCGAAGAGGTTGCCGCCGGTCTCGGCGCGGTGGGCGGCCGCGGAGCGGAGCATCAGTTCGGTGCGCGGGGTGACGAAGGGGTAGCCGTAGACCTGGCCGTGCGGGTGGCCGAGCGTGACGCCGATCTCGGCGCCCCGGTTCTCGAAGCAGAACACCTGCGTGACCTGCGGGAGCTCGGCGAGCTCCGCGGTGCGGTCGGTCCACGCCTCCAGGACGAGTGCGGCCTGCTCCTCGGTGAGGTCGGCGAAGGACGCGTCGTGGTCGGAGGTGAAGCAGACGACCTCGCAACGGCCGGAGTCACCGGCGAGCGAGGGGAAGCGGTTCTCGAAGACGGCGACGTCGTAGTCCGGCTCCGGGATCTCGCTCTGCCGGCCCTCCCGCGAGGGGCAGAGCGGGCACTCGTCGGCCGGCGGGTGGTAGATCCGGCCCTGGCGGTGCGAGGCGATGGCGACGCTGTCGCCGAGGAGCGGGTCGCGGCGGACCTCGGACGAGGTGGAGACGGGGTCGAGCGGACGCCGGTCGACTGCGTCGCGCACGACGTCGTCACGGCTGTCGTAGTAGATCAGCTCCCGGCCGTCGGCGAGCGTCGTAACCGTCTTCTTCACCAGACTCCTCCCAAACAGAACCGAACACAATGAACCACAAATCAACAGGCTCGTCAATGAGTCCGCGGCGGTGACGTGACGGGAATCTCGCGGGGTCGAGGCCGGAGTTTTCGGCAATACGATCACAATCCAACAAAGAACCTCATGGGAACTGTTCATTTTCTGAACACAAGAGCGTAGTTTCCTTCGGGTTCAGTTCGCGCAACGAAGCGAGTACCCCCCACATGCAATATCTGGCTGCAGGGCTCCGGCTCCCCACCAACGGGCTCGACTACACGATCCTGGCGATCTACTTCGCCGTCGTTCTCGGCATCGGCTTCGCCGCCCGGGCGAGCGTGAGGACGAGCCTCGACTTCTTCCTCTCCGGACGGTCACTGCCCGCCTGGGTGACCGGTCTGGCCTTCGTCGCGGCGAATCTCGGTGCCACCGAGATCCTCGGCATGGCGGCGACCGGCGCGCAGTACGGCGTCGCGGTCGTCCACTGGTACTGGATCGGCGCCATCCCGGCGATGGTCTTCCTGGGCCTCGTGATGATGCCCTTCTACTACCGGTCGAAGGTGCGCTCCGTACCGGAGTACCTCCTCCAGCGCTTCGACAAGTCGGCGCACCTGCTGAGCTCCATACTCTTCGCCTTCGCGGCGATCCTGATCGCGGGCGTCAACCTGTACGCCCTGTCGATCGTCGTGGAGGCGCTTCTCGGCTGGCCGCAGTGGGTCGCGATCGTGGTCGCGGGCTTCTTCGTGCTGATCTACATCACCATCGGCGGGCTCTCCTCCGCGATCTACAACGAGGTGCTGCAGTTCTTCGTCATCCTCGCCGCGCTGATACCGCTGACCCTGCTGGGCCTCAAGCGCGTCGGCGGCTGGGACGGACTGAGCGGTTCGCTGGAGAAGAGCCACGGCCAGGACTTCATGTCCGCCTGGGGCGGCACCGGCATCGGCGACGCCAACCCCCTCGGGGCCAACTGGCTGACGATCATCCTCGGCCTGGGCTTCGTGCTCTCGTTCGGCTACTGGACGACCAACTTCGCCGAGGTGCAGCGCGCCCTGTCCGCGAAGAACCTCTCGGCCGCGCAGCGCACCCCGCTGATCGCCGCGTTCCCGAAGATCTTCATCGTCTTCCTCGTGATGATCCCGGGCCTGGTCGCCGCCGTCCTCGTACCGAAGATCGGCACCCCGGGCTCGGACCTGACCTACAACGACGCGATCCCGCTGCTGATGCAGGAGCTGCTGCCCAACGGCGTGCTCGGCATCGCGGTGACGGGCCTGCTGGCCGCGTTCATGGCGGGCATGGCCGCCAACGTCTCCTCGTTCAACACCGTGTTCACCACGGACATCTGGGCGCGGTACGTGAAGAAGGACCAGCCGGACGCGTACTACCTGCGCTTCGGCCGGCGGATCACGGTGGTCGGTGTGCTGGCCTCCATCGGCACGGCGTTCATCGCCGCCAGCTTCTCCAACATCATGAGCTACCTCCAGACGCTGTTCTCCTTCTTCAACGTCCCGATGTTCGTCGTCTTCATCATCGGGATGTTCTGGAAGCGCGCCTCGATGAAGTCGGGCGTCTGGGGCCTGGTCGCGGGTACCACCGCCGCGATGATCAACTACTTCGTGATCTACAAGCAGGGTGTCATCGACATCCCGACCGACCAGGGCGCCAACTTCGTCTCCGCGATCGTCGGCTTCGTCGCCGGTGCGGTCGTCATGGTCGCCGTCACGCTGTTCACGGCCCCCAAGCCCGAGGCCGAACTGGCCGGTCTGGTCTACGGAACCGAGTCCCCCGACGCCGACGAGGTGCCCGATGAGGGCGACAGCGCCTGGTACCGCAGGCCCGCGCTGCTGGGCTGGGGCGCGATCGTGCTCGCCGCCCTGTGCTACGTCCCGTACTCGTTCTGATCGGAGTCACCCACCATGTCCGACCTGCACAAGGAAGTCTCCGATCTGGAGAAGAAGTCCGCCACGGCGGCCCGTCTCTTCGACATCCGGACGATCATCGGCGGTCTCTTCGTGGTCTACGGAGTCATCGTCACCATCGCGGGGATCAACCCGTCCGACGCCGACCTGAAGAAGGCCGAGGGCGTCCACATCAACCTGTGGACGGGTCTCGCCATGCTGGCCCTGGGGCTGTTCTTCCTGGTCTGGCTGAAGCTGCGCCCGGCCCAGCCGCCGGCCACCGCCCCGGACGCCACGGACGCGCCCGGCAACTGAGGCTCCGTCGCCACCGCCCGCAGGGGCCGGACACCGTCAGCCGACGGGGTCCGGCCCCTGCGGCGCCCCCAGGACCGCCCGGTCCAGCAGGCCCGTGCGGGCGGCGAGCGCCGCCGCCTCCAGCCGGGAGCCGACGCCCAGCTTCATCAGCACGCGCTGCACATGCGTACGGGCGGTGCTCGGCGCGATCCGCATACCGGCCGCGATCAGCCGGGTGTCCTCACCTTCGGCGACCCGGACCAGGACCTCGACCTCGCGCGGGGTGAGCATCTGCAGCAGCCGCCGGCCCTCGTCGTCCGGCTGCGCCGCCGGGTTGAGCAGTTCGGTGAACGCGCCCTGGAGCAGCTGCGGGGCGATGGCCACCTCACCGGCGCGCGCCTTGGCGATGGCCCGCTCGACGCCCTCGATGCGCTCGTCGTGCCGGACGTATCCCGAGGCGCCTGCCGCGAACGCGGCCGCGATGCCGCGCGGACTGGGCACCGGACCGAGGACCACCACGGCGGTCTGCGGGCGCTCGCGCCTGATCCTGACGACCGGGTCGAAGGTGCCCGGTTCGGCGGGTGACGCCGTGCCGAACAGGCAGATCTCCGGAGCCCTGCTGACGACCAGTTCCGCCGCCCCGGAGGTGGGCGCGGCAGCGGCGAGCACCCGGTGTCCCCGCAGTTTCAGTGCCGAGGCGAGTGCCTCGGCCAGCAGTCGGTGGTCATCGATCACCATGAGCCGCACGCCCATCGAGAAACCCCCCATAGCACCGGCAGGCCCCCCGGCCCTCTTCAGACCCGGCAAGTTACACGCTTGTTCGAGGCGGCGGGTGTCTTAGTGGCCAGAAGGATCGAGATAACCGACTTCGGGTGCCTTGAGGGCGAGTTGATGGCTCATCATGGCCGAATTCAGCCTGTTGCAATCTGCATGCTGACCATTACGGATCACCTTCTGGGGGAATCTTGCGTCTCAAGAAGACTCTGCTCGTCTCCGCGGCCACCTGTGCCGTGCTGGCAGGACCCGCGTTCACCGGTACGGCTGCCGCCGCGTCCAACGTCACCGGCGAAGACGTCTCGACGACGTGGGGATAGGCGGAGGTGCAGGCCGCCAGGCGGCTGAACCCGTACAAGCTCGACCCGCTCTACCTGTACGTGAAGGACAAGGACGCCGACGGTCACTCGGTGGGCGTGCGTCTGATCACCACCGGCGACGCCGGCACCCACTACTTCCCGATCCACCGGGTCTCCACCGGTGCCGGCACCGCATGGGGCGCGACCAGCTACGCCAACCCCGGTGGCTGGATCAGCACCGCCCGGATCGAGCTGTGCCAGATGGAGGGCAGCACGATCCTGAAGTGCGTCTCGTCCGGCATCATGTACCCGGCCTTCGACGACAGCAGCAGCTCCTGATGCCGTTACGGGTGAGGACATGCGTGAGGGGGTGGAGCCGGACGGCTCCACCCCCTCACGCACATCCGTGGGTCAGCTCGTGCTGAACGAGACGACGAGGTACTCCTTGTCGTCCAGCGAGCTCTCCCGCGGCTTGCTGACCATCGTCTCCGAGATGTACAGCTTGCCGTTGCCGTAGATGTACTCGGCGTAGTCCGAGGAGAAGCTGGTCTCCGCGTCCCGGACGGACTCGTCGCCCGGGTTGTCCATCAGCACGGTCTGCTTGAAGGTCCCGCCGTCGATGGAGACGACCTGGCCGCCCTTGTCGTACGGGGGCTCCTTGTACGCGATGATGTTGCCGCCGTCCATCCGCACCGGGAACATCGAGTAGCGGTCGCCCGCGTCGGCGCGGTCGCTGGTCGGCTTGCCGGTGGTCAGGTCGAACGAGACGATCTCGTTGGTGTTGCCGTACTCCCCGGTGCCCTCGTGCTCCTCGGTGGGCACGTAGATGCGGTTGTTGCCGACGGCGAGGTGCTGGCAGCTCTCGACCTTGGTGGCGCGGCAGCTCGCCGCGTACTTCTCGCCGTCCGCCGCGATCCTGGTGAGCAGCTTGCCGCTGGACGCGTCGATCGAGAAGAAGTCCGAGATGCCGCTGCCGTCACCCGCGGTGTCGCCGACGTCGGCGGCGACGACCAGCGGCTTGGTGGAGACGATGCTCGCGTAGTCGACGCCCGGCGGCATCTTGTACGAGGAGAGCGGGGCGCCCGTCGTCGGGTTCAGGGCCTGGATGACGAGCTGCGGGTCGTCGTACGTACCGCACTTGCGGACCACGGCGAGTGCCTCGCCGCCGCCGTACCCCTTGTCGTAGCAGCCGTCCGTGCTGACCTTCGGCTTCCAGCGCTCGGCGCCTGTGTTCAGGTCGAAGGCCGCGCCGCCCTCGGTGCCGCCGGCGGCGATCGTGGTGCCGCTGAGGGTGATCTCGTCGAACCGGACCGGGCGGTCACCGCCGGTGGACGCGGTCACCGACTTGCTCCACAGGAGCTTGCCGGTGTTCAGGTCGAGGGCGCCCACCTGGTTGCAGGTGGGGTACTTGTTCGCCGCGCTCCGCTTGCCCTCCTCGAAGGCGACGGCCGTCTTGAAGTCCTTGCTCATGTACCGGGAGGCGGCACACAGCTGGCCGTCCAGCGGGATCGACCAGAGCTTGGTGCCCTTGGCCAGGTCGTAGCCGACGACCTCGTTGACGCCCGTCTTCACGTACGCCTTGTCGGTCAGCCAGGAGCCGGCGACCGTGGTGACATCGGTGACCTTGGGCTGCGGAAGCTGGAAACCGACCTGGGCCTTGATGTTGGCCGGGGCCTTCTCCTTGCCGCCACCGCCGAGGCTGCTGCCCGAACCGCCCTTGTTCTCGCCGGTGGTGCCGGCGGAGGTGGACGCCTCGTCCTTCTTCTTGTCGCCGTCGCCGCCACTCGATGCGAACCAGACACCGCCGCCGATGATCAGCGCCACGGCGACCACCGCGGCGACGATGATCTGGGACTGGGTGGAGAACTTCTTCGGCCCGTTGCCGCCGGGCTGCGGCGGCTGGTACGGCTGCTGCATCGGAGCGGTCGGGTAGCCGTAGCCCTGCTGCGTCGGCTGGCCGGGCGGGAATCCGTACCCCTGCTGCGGCGCCTGGCCGGGCGGGAATCCGTAGCCGGACGGCTGCTGGGGCCCGCCCTGCGGCGGTGCCTGCTGCGGGAATCCGTAACCGGGCTGCGTCGGCGGCTGGTCCTGCGGGTAGCCGTAGCCGGGCTGCTGCTGGGGCGGACCCGCGGGGGGCGGGGAGCCGTAGCCGCCCGGGGCCGGCGGCGGCGGGGTGGCCGGCTGCTTGCCGAACGGGTCTGCGGGCGGCGGCGTCGGGGCGCCGAAACCACCCGGCGGCGGGTCCTGCGGGGCACCGAAACCACCGGGCGGGGGGTCCTGCGGCGCGCCGAACCCGCCCTGGGGCGGGTCGTTGGGCGGCGGCTGGGGCGGCTGCGTCATGGCGTTGCGTACCTCTGGAGAAGGGGATTCGGGCGGTGGGCCGGAGCCGGTCGCGGGCGGGTCTGTCTCCGTCCGCGACCGGTGATGTTCCTGCGGGTGCCGTGGGGAGCGGTTACTTGCCGAAGGCCATCATGGTCTTCGTCTCCAGCTCTTCCTCGTCGTTGCTCGCGCTGACCCGCCCGCTCGTGATGAACGAGCGGCCGTCCGCGTAGAGCACGTCCTCGTCCCAGAACGAGCTCTCGATCTGAGCCGTCGACGCCGGGTGCTGGAGCACCGTCTTCGGGCTGCCGCCGGAGGGCGCCAGGGTGGCGATCCCGCCGCCCTTGTTGTAACCGGCGTCCACGTAGAGCAGCACGTTGCCGCCCTCCATCCGCAGCGGCTTCATGGTCTGCTCGGCCGGGGCCTTCGCCTTCCACTTCGTCTTGCCGGTGTTCAGGTTGAAGGCGACGACCTGGTTGGTGCGGGCGGAGCCGCTGGTGTCGTCCTGCGTCGCCATGTAGAAGGTGTTGGCGTCGGCGGCGACACCGGTGCAGCCGTCCAGGCGCTGGCCGAAGATGGCGAACGCGCCACCGCAGTCCGGTGCGAACTTGTCGCCCTTGTCGCTGACGATCTGGGAGCGGAGCGTGCCGTTCTCCCGGAGCGCGAGGATGCTCCACTTCTTGTTGTCGCTGGTGCTTCCCTTGGTCAGCGACACGATGAGGGGGCTCACCGAGTAGACCTTGTCGATCTCCCAGCCACGCGCGGGCCTGTAGGTCCACTTGGGCTTGCCGGTGTTCGGGTCGATCTGCTCGATCTGGTGCTGCGGGTTGTCGAGGTCGTCGGTGCGGCAGCTGGTGGCGGCGATCAGCTTGGCGCCGCCCGCGAAGGCGAACGGCTGGCAGATGCCGTCGCGCTTGCCGAACAGCTCCTTGCCGTCGCTCACCCGGAACGCGTTGGAGGCGCCGGTGCGGCCGACCGTCACGGTGTTGCCGCTGATGGCGAGGGAGATGTCCGACATCAGGTCGAAGAGCCCGCTGCTCTTGACGGACTTCTTCCAGCCGGTCTTGCCGGTGTTGAGGTCGATCAGCTGGAGGTCCGAGCAGTCGGCCTTGTCGGTGGTGCCGTTCTTGACCCCGATGACGATCTTGCCGGCCGTGGTGGTCTGCGCAGGTGCGGCGCAGATGTCCGCGGGCAGCTTCAGCTTCCACTTCTGCTTGCCGTCGGCCACCGAGTAGCCGGAGACCGTGCGGTACATGCCCTTGACGATGGTGTCGCCGACGATCCACGGGCCGTACACGTCCGCGCCGTTGCGCGGCAGGTCGACATCGTTCTTCTGGAGCCAGAGGACCTTCGCCTCGCCGGGCTTGCGCCCGCCGTTCAGGTCGTCGTCGCCCTCACGGCCGGTGCCGTTGCCGTCGCCCTCGTCGACGGTGGGCGACGTGGACGGCTTCGTCACCTCGCCGCTCTTCTTCGCGATGGGCTTCTTGTCGTCGTCGCCCCCGCTCGTCGCCAGATAGACGCCGCCGCCGATGACCAGGAGTGCGGCGACCGCGGCCGCGATGATCACGGCGGGCTTGCCCTTGAAGGGGCTGCTCCCGCCGGGTCCTGTCGGACCGGCGGGAGCCGGTGCACCGGGGTACTGCTGCTGCGGATAGCCGTAACCGGGCTGCTGCGGCTGGCCGTACGGGCCGGGCTGCTGGCCGTACGGACCCGGCTGCGGCTGGCCGTAGGGGCCGGGCTGCTGGGGCTGGCCGTACGGGCCGGGCTGCTGCGGCTGGCCGTAGGGGCCCGGCTGCTGCGGCTGGCCGTACGGGCCCGGCTGCTGGGGATAGCCGTAACCCGGCTGGGCGGCCGGCGGCTGGGGCGGCTGGGCAGGCGGCGGCGTCTGCGGCGGGCCCTGGGGCGGCTGTGGAACCCCCTGCGGCGGCTCCTGCGGAGCGCCGAAGCCTCCCTGCGGCGGTTGCTGGCTGGGCGGCTGGGTCATCAGCGCGTCCCCCTTCATGCGGTCCGGTGCCCGGTCCGGACTCCCCCGCGATCACGCCGGGGCTCCGGGAGTCGGCGAAGACCCCTGATTTACCAGCGAAATGGAGCGAATCGGGCATGGATCCCGCAGTGTTACGACAGTCGAGCGGGGCTTCTTTGTACCACCCGGCCCGTCACCGGCTCCGGTTCGGTCCGCCCCTGTTCCCAAGGGAGAACCGCCCCGTGATACCGCCGTTATGCCTGCACGGGCCCTGATCGGCCGTCAGTTGCCGAAGGCCACGATGGACCGGGTCTCGATCTCCTCGTCGTCCATGCCACTGATCCTCGAATTCGTGAGGAAGCTGCGTCCGTCCACGTAGGAGACGTTCCGCTCGTAGAAACCGCGCTCAAGGCCGGAGGCCGCCGCCGGGTGCTGCACCACCATGTCCCATTTGCCGCCGGTGGCCGGGAGGGAGGCGATACCGCCCCCCTTGTTCTTCGCCGCCCCGAGGTACATCAGCAGCTTGCCGCCCTCCGTCCGCAGCGGGGTGAGGGGCTGGTCCTTCGGGGAGGTGACGGTCCACTTGTGCTTGCCGGTGGACAGATCGAAGGCGGCGACCTTGTTGCCGTCACCGGTTTTGAGGTCGACGGCCTTGGTCGCCATGTAGAACGTGTTCGCACCGGCGGCCACCCCGGCGCAGCTGTCCAGGTTGGCCCCTTGGACGCGCCGGTCCTTGTCGCACGAGACGGCGTACTCGCCCGGTCCGCCGGAGAGCTGGGTGCGGTAGGTGCCGTTGGCGTTGAGTACCAGGATCGCCCACTTCTTCGGCTGCGTGAGCGAGATGACGATGGGGTCGGCGGAGTAGATCTGCGCGACCTGCCAGCCCTTCTTGACCTTGTACGTCCACTGCACCTTGCCGGTGGCGGGGTCGATCCGCTGCACCTGGTGTTCCTTGTGGTCGTCCGCGGCGGTCTGGCAGCTCGCGGCGGCGATCGCCACGGGGCCGCTGGCGAAGCCGAACGGCTGGCAGTTGCCGGGCAGTTTGCCGAACAGCACCTTGCCGTCACTGACCCGGAAGGCGTCGGTCCTGCTGGTGCGCCCCACGGTCACGGTGTCGCCGTTGATCGCCATCGCGAGGTCGGAGAGCCCGTCCCAGGCACCGTCACGGGCGTACTGCTTGCGCCAGCCGGCCTTGCCCGTCGTGAGGTCGACCATCTGGAGGTTGTCGCAGTACGCGTCCTCCGAGGTGCTGTCCTCGATACCCAGGACGATCTTGCCGTCGGCGGTGGGCTGTGTGGGCGCCGCGCACGCGTTGGTGGGCAGCCGCAGGCTCCACTTGAGCGTGCCGTCGGCCGCCGAATAGCCCGTGACGGTGTGGTACATGGCGGTGACGACGGTGTCGCCGGCGAACCACGGGCCGTACACGTCCTCACCGCCCTCGGGGAGGTCGACGCCGCTCTTCTGGAGCCAGAGGGCCTTCGCCTCCCCCGGCTTGAGCGCCGCGTTGATGGCGGCGGCCTCGGCGCGGGGGGTGACCGTACCGTCGTCGTCGGTGTCGCCCTTGCCGTCGCCCTGGTCCAGGGTCGGCGCGGGGGCCGGCGGCGCGGAGCTGTGGCCGCCGTTCGCCGTGGCCTTACCGTCGTCGCCGTCGTCGCCGGTGGCGAGCCAGATGCCGCCGCCTGCCAGGAGCACCACCGCGAGCAGGCCTCCGACGAGCATCCCGGTCCGGCCGCGGAACCGGCCGCCGCCCCGCGGTCCGCCGGGCTGCGGCGGCTGCGTCGGGTAGCCGTAACCCTGTTGCTGCTGTTGCTGCTGTTGCTGCTGGGGCGGGTAGCCGTATCCGTAGCCCTGCGTCGGCTGGTTGTACGGGCCGGGCTGACTGCCGTACGGGCCGGGCTGGTTGTACGGGCCGGGCTGCTGCCCGTACGGACCGGCGGGCTGCGGCTGGGCGGCCGGTGGCGGATACGCCCCGGGCTGCGGGTCGTAAGGAGTTCCGAACCCACCCTGCGGCGGCTGCTGTCCGGGCGGCTGGCTCATCGGCCCGTCCCCCTGTTCCGTTGTCGATCCGTCGGTGCCTGTGGTGCGACGCGCTCCGGCTACGAATCCGGGCAGGGCTTCTTTCTACCACCCGCACCACAGGCCTCATCGGCCACACCGGTCACGACAGTTGTACCAGCCACGCAGCAAGGCAACTCAGCGGCCGGTCAGGCCTCCTCGGCCAGTTCCAGCCAGCGCATCTCCAGCACATCGCGCTCCGCGACCAGTTCCCGCAGTTCGGCGTCGAGCTTCGCGACCTTCTCGAAGTCCGTGGCGTTGTCGGCGATCTGGGCGTGCAGCGTCGTCTCGCGGGTCGACATCTTGTCGAGCTGGCGCTCGACCTTCTGGAGTTCCTTCTTGGCCGCGCGTGCCTCCTGCGGCGAGACGCCCGGTGCCGGGGCGGCGGCCCGGGAGGCCGCGGCGGGTGCGGCGGCGGGCGCGGCGCTCCCGGCCATCTGCAGCCTGCGCTCCAGGTACTCGTCGATGCCGCGCGGCAGCATCCGCAGCGACTTGTCGCCGAGGAGCGCCAGCACCTTGTCCGTGGTCCGCTCGATGAAGAACCGGTCGTGGGAGATCACGATCATCGACCCGGGCCAGCCGTCGAGGAGGTCCTCCAGCTGGGTCAGGGTCTCGATGTCGAGGTCGTTGGTGGGCTCGTCGAGGAAGAGGACGTTCGGCTCGTCCATCAGCAGCCGCAGGATCTGCAGCCTGCGGCGCTCACCGCCCGACAGGTCGCCGACCGGGGTCCACTGCTTCTCCTTCGAGAAGCCGAACTGCTCGCAGAGCTGGCCCGCGGTCATCTCCCGGCCCTTGCCGAGGTCGACCCGGTCGCGCACCTGCTGCACGGCCTCCAGCACCCGGAGGTTCGGGTTGAGCTCCGCCACCTCCTGGGAGAGGTAGGCCAGCTTCACGGTCTTGCCGACGACGATCTTCCCGTCGGCGGGCTGCGCCTCGCCCTGGCTGCGGGCCGCCTGCTCCAGCGCCCGCAGCAGCGAGGTCTTGCCCGCGCCGTTGACCCCGACCAGGCCGATCCGGTCGCCGGGGCCGAGCTGCCAGGTGAGGTGGGTGAGCAGCGTCTTGGGGCCGGCCTGGACGGTCACGTCCTCCAGCTCGAAGACGGTCTTGCCGAGCCTGGCGTTGGCGAACTTCATCAGCGCGCTGGTGTCGCGGGGCGGCGGCACGTCGGCGATCAGCTCGTTGGCCGCCTCGATGCGGTAGCGGGGCTTGGAGGTACGGGCGGGGGCGCCGCGCCGCAGCCAGGCCAGCTCCTTGCGCATCAGGTTCTGCCGCTTGCCCTCTTCGGTGGCGGCGATCCGCTCCCGTTCGGCACGGGCGAAGACGTAGTCGCTGTAGCCGCCCTCGTACTCGTGGACCGTGCCGCGCTGGACGTCCCACATGCGGGTGCAGACCTGGTCGAGGAACCACCGGTCGTGGGTGACGCAGACCAGTGCGGAGCGGCGGGCGCGCAGATGTCCGGCCAGCCAGGAGATGCCCTCGACGTCGAGGTGGTTGGTCGGCTCGTCGAGGACGATCAGGTCCTGTTCGGCGATGAGCAGCTTGGCCAGCGCGATCCGGCGGCGCTCACCACCGGAGAGCGGGGCGATGACGGTGTCCAGGCCCTGCTCGAAGCCGGCCAGTTCGAGACCGCCGAAGAGCCCGGTCAGCACGTCGCGGATCTTGGCACTGCCCGCCCACTCGTGATCGGCGAGATCACCGATGACCTCGTGGCGGATCGTGGCCTTCGGGTCCAGCGAATCGTGCTGGGTCAGGACGCCGAGACGCAGTCCGCCGTTGTGGGTGACGCGTCCGGTGTCCGCCGCCTCCAGCTTGGCGAGCATCCGGATGAGGGTCGTCTTGCCGTCTCCGTTACGCCCGACGACACCGATCCGGTCCCCCTCGGACACACCGAGGGACACACCGTCGAGCAGTGCACGGGTGCCGTACACCTTGCTGACCTGCTCGACATTGACGAGGTTGACGGCCACAAACGCTCCAGCTCGAAGGAGAACACTGACCTTCAGCGTAGTCGCCACGGCACCGGCCTCCGTACGAGCGCCCGCTCACCCGTGCGGGACGGGGCCGGGAAACGGCGTTCTCCCGTACACCTCTGTGCGGTACCTTGCCCGAATTGATCAAGGTCCGGGCCGGTTCCCGGATCTCACCGGGGTGGGGAACTTCATGAGACGACGTACGGTTCGCGGGCTGGCGCCCGTCCTGCTGGCAGCTGTCGCGCTGACCGGCTGCTCGTCGGGGTCCGGCGAGGGTGCGAAGGCGGACACCAAGCCGGGCGGCGGGGCGGCCGCGCACGGAGCGGGCGACAAGACCGCGGCCAAGGGCGGCTCGGTCGGGGGCCCCGGTTCCGGATGCGAGCTGCCGGTCGTCTTCGACCTGGAGCAGCACTGGAAGGCGAAGGCCGTGGCTCCCATGGAGGCGGACTCGGAGTTCGCCGAGCTCGGCGAACAGGGCCCGGTCACGATGGTGTGCGAGATCGACGGGAAGCCGGCGAAGCACATCGGGTTCCTGCGGGTATGGCAGGGCGAGGGCAAGGGGAGCACGGCGCGCCAGACGCTGGAGGGCTTCGTGAAGGCCGACGAGAACGCCTCGAAGATCACGTACACGCAGACCACGGTCGGGAAGCTGTCCGTGACCGAGGCCCGCTACACCATCCACAGCGAGCTCCTGGACGAGTCGCGCCCGAACCGGGCCTTCGCCGTCGCCACCCCGGACGGACCGGTCGTGGTGCACCTGGGCGGGCTGGACGCGCAGGAGCACGAGGGCATGCTGCCGGCGTTCGAGCTGGCGAAGCGGAGCGTGCGGCTCGGCTGAGCGGAGCCGCGCTGAGCGGGGCCGCACGTCCACGAGGCACACGAGGCCCGGCCGGAGACCCGGCCGGGCCTCGCCGTCAGCGGAGTGTGGCGCCCGGCGCCGGGGACACCGCGATCCGGGCGGTGCGGCAGGTCCCCGAGGCGGTCAGCGCGTCGGCCACCTTGCGGGCCGACGCCTCGTCCTCGGTCAGGAACGCGGTGGTCGGCCCGGAGCCCGAGACCAGGGCGGCCAGTGCGCCCGCGGCGGTGCCCGCCGCCAGCGTGCCGGCCAGTGAGGGCCGCAGCGACAGCGCGGGGGCCTGGAGGTCGTTGCCGAGGGCCGCGGCGAGCGCGACCGGGTCACCGGCCCGCAGCGCGGCCATGAGCGCGGCGGACGCGGCGGGCTCGGGCACCTGTGTGCCGGCCGTGAGCCGGTCGAACTCGCGGTAGACGGCCGGGGTGGAGAGGCCGCCGTCGGCGACCGCGAAGACCCAGTGGAAGGTGCCGCCGACCTCGACGGGGGTCAGCTGCTCGCCGCGGCCGACCCCGAGGGCCGCCCCGCCGACCAGGCTGAACGGCACGTCGCTCCCCAGCTCGGCGCAGAGGGCGAGGAGCTCCTCGCGGGTGGCGCCGGTGGACCAGAGCGCGTCGCACGCCAGCAGGGCGCCGGCCGCGTCCGCGCTGCCGCCCGCCATTCCGCCGGCGACGGGGATGTCCTTGGCGATGTGGATGTGCACATCGGGCGCGATGCCGTGCCGCTCGGCCAGCGCGGTCGCGGCCCGGGCGGCGAGGTTGGAGGCGTCCAGCGGTACCTGGGCGGCGTCCGGACCCGAGCAGGTGACGCGCAGCCCGTCGGCCGGGGTGACGGTGACGTCGTCGTACAGGCCGACGGCGAGGAAGACGTTGGCCAGGTCGTGGAAGCCGTCGGGGCGCGCGGCGCCGACCGCGAGCTGGACGTTGACCTTGGCGGGTACCCGGACGGTGACGCTCGCGCTCATGCGGACAGCTCCGGCTTGTTCTCGGCGATGGCGGCGAACTCCTCGACCGTGAGGGCCTCGCCGCGGGCCTGCGGCGAGATGCCCGCCGCGACCAGGGCCGCCTCGGCGGCGGGCGCGGAGCCGGCCCAGCCGGACAGGGCCGCCCGCAGCGTCTTGCGGCGCTGGGCGAAGGCTGCGTCGACGACCGCGAAGACCTCGGCCTTGCTCGCCGTGGTCGCGACGGGCTCGGTGCGGCGCACCAGCGACACCAGGCCCGAGTCGACGTTGGGCGCGGGCCAGAACACCTTGCGGCCGATGGAGCCGGCGCGCTTGACGTCGGTGTACCAGTTGGCCTTCACCGACGGCACTCCGTAGACCTTGTTGCCCGGCCTGGCGGCCAGCCGGTCGGCGACCTCGGCCTGCACCATGACCAGGGTCCGCTCGATGCTCGGGAAACGGTCGAGCATGGTGAGCAGCACGGGCACCGCGACGTTGTACGGAAGGTTGGCGACCAGTGCGGTCGGCGGCGGGCCCGGCAGCTCCCGTACGAGCATCGCGTCCGAGTGGACGAGGGTGAACCGGTCGGCGCGCTCCGGCATCCGGGCGGCGACGGTGGCCGGCAGGGCGCCCGCCAGCACGTCGTCGATCTCGACGGCCACGACCCGGTCGGCCGCCTCCAGCAGCGCCAGGGTCAGCGAGCCCAGACCGGGCCCGACCTCGACCACCACATCGTCCGGGCGGACCTCCGCGGTGCGCACGATCCGGCGGACCGTGTTGGCGTCGATGACGAAGTTCTGCCCGCGCTGCTTGGTGGGGCGTACGCCCAGCGTCGCGGCCAGCTCGCGGATGTCTGCGGGGCCCAGGAGGGCGTCGGGCTCTGTGGTGCTCACCTGTTAAGCGTACGGGCTGTCGCCAGGGCCTTTCGTTTGGAACAGGCCGGATCAGGGAGCGGGGTCCGGTGCGTGCAGCTGCAAGGCGGAGGAGGGAGCCACTGCGGAGCATCGGCGACCGACGACAACGCGGCAGATGCGCGTGCCGGACCCCGCGAGCCCGGCATGATCCAAACGAAAGGCCCTAGCCGGCCGTCCCGGCCGTGCGCGGGCCCGTGCCGGCCTTCACGACCCGGCTGACGGGTTCCCGTACGACCTCGGTGGCCAGCACCCGGGGCTTCTGCCGGACGCCGTTGACGGTCCGCAGGGCGTACATGACGCGTCGCGAACCGTCCCGCCCCTCCCGTTCGACCCGCTCCGTGCCGGCGGGGAGCGTCCCGTCCCCGGACCGTTCCACGGCGTACGGCAGCAGCTCCTCGCGTACCACCCGGGTGGTGGTGATCCGGAGCACCGAGACGGTCTGGCCCTCGCGCGGGAAGCTGTCCTGGGCCACGGACGTGGTGTCCTCGCCGTGCAGGACGACACCGGCCCGGGCGACGGCCTCGCGCACCGTGGCGGCGGTGGTGCGGACCGTGTGTTCGCGGCCGTCGGCCATCACGGTGACGGTGCGCTCGGTGCGCACGTCCAGGGTCAGTCCGGTGCGCCCGATCGGCGCGGACCGGGAGACGGAGAGGTAGGCGCCCTCGGCCCGCACGCCCAGCCGGCGCAGGGCGGCGCCGACGGTGGGTTCGTAGGTCCAGACCCTGCGCCGCACCCCGTCGAGCGTGAGCGTCACAGGGCGCGGGCCGCCGACGGTGATCACGTCACCGTCGGCGAGGCGGGTGCCGGGGGCCGGGGACACGGCCGGGCCGCCGTCCGCGTCGATGCCCTGTTCGGCGAGGAGTCCGCCCACGTCGTCCGCGAAGGTGTGCAGGGTGCGGGGCTCCCCGTCGACGTCCAGCGTCACCGCCTTGTCCTCGGCGACGAACACGGTCGTCCCGCCCGCCAGGAAGGCGACCACCAGGGCCCGCGGGACCAGGCGGCGCAGCCGCTCGGGACGGACGGACACCCGGCGCCGACGGGCACCCCGCCGCGCCCCGGGCCTGTCGCCGGGGGCCGGCACGGTGAGAGCGGTGACGGTGGGAGCCTGTGCGGTACGGGACGGGCTGCCGAGCGCGGCGACGGTCCGCCCCGTCGGCATGTCGACGACGGTCGGCGTGTGCCGCGGCCACGCGGCGAGCGTGAGCTCCTCGTGCGGCGGTACGGGGGACGGGCCCGGCACGACGACGGTGACGGGCCCACGCGTCCCGGCGACCGCCGTACGCCCCCTGCCGCGTGCTGCACGGTGGCTGCCCTGCGAATTGCTCACGACGCTCGCTCCAGAAGATCCGTACCGGCCGGCTCACTCTTGCGACCTCATCTGCGGTCGTTGGCGCCCGGGACAATAGCGGAGCCCGCGTCACTCTCCAAAGCGGCGCGACTACCCAGCGTCGTGGATCCCGCGTCAGTAGTCGAACGCACGAGCCGTGTTGTCGGCGATCGCCGACGCCAGGGTGTCCTCGTCGACGCCCCTGACCTCGGCCATGGCGCGCAGCGTGACCGGAATCAGATACGGCGCGTTAGGCCGTCCGCGGTACGGGGCGGGGGTGAGGAAGGGTGCGTCCGTCTCGACCAGGACCAGTTCCACGGGCGCGACGGCGAGCGCGTCGCGCAGCGGCTGGGCGTTCTTGAACGTCATGTTGCCCGCGAAGGACATGAAGTACCCCGCGTCCGCGCAGATCCGGGCCATGTCTGCGTCGCCGGAGTAGCAGTGGAAGACGGTCCGCTCGGGGGCGCCCGCGTCGGCCAGGATGCGCAGCACATCGGCGTGCGCCTCGCGATCGTGGATGACGAGCGCCTTGCCGTGCCGTTTGGCGATCTCGATGTGGGCCCGGAAGGACTCCTCCTGGGCGGCCATGCCCTCGGGTCCGGTCCGGAAGTGGTCGAGCCCCGTCTCGCCGACACCGCGTACGTGGTCGAGCGCGGCCAGCGCGTCGATCTCGGCGAGTGCCTCGTGGAGCGCGGCACTCCCGCCCCCCTCGCGCGCGCCCTGCCGTGACCAGCCGTCCGGATCCCCGTGCACGATCCGCGGCGCCTCGTTGGGGTGCAGCGCCACTGCCGCGTACACGCTCGGGTGCGCGGCCGCGGTCTCGGCGGCCCAGCGCGAGCCCTTCACGTCGCAGCCCACCTGGATCACGGTCGTCACGTTCACCGCGGCGGCCCTGGCCAGGCCCTCCTCGACGGTGCCGTCCTGCATGTCCAGGTGGGTGTGCGAATCGGCGACCGGCACCCGGAGGGGCTCGGGCAGCGGCGGGGCTTCGGTACGGCTCATGGCCACGATCGTACGAGGACCGCGGCCGGGAACCTCACTTGCGGTGGAAGGGGTGCAGCAGGTCGGAGAGGTGCCAGTGGTGGTCGCGCGCGGGGGCGGCGGTGGCGGCCACGGGCTCCCGCACCTCGGCCTCGGCCGCCGACGGGCGGTTCTGGAGCAGTTGCTGCACCGTGGACACCCGGCCGGCCCGCATGATCCGCACGACATGCCCGCCGCAGTTCGTGCAGGTCGGTGTGGAGAGCGGGGACGGCACACGTTCGCCGTCCGCCTTGTAGACCACGAATGCGTGGTTCGAGGTGTCGACGTGGTGCTCTATTTCGTAGGCCTGTTCCCAGCCGTATCCGCACCTCATGCAGGCGAAGGCATACGCCTCGTGCACGGTGGTTGCTGCGATCTCGCTCATGCCTGCTCCTCTTGTCCGCCGGACAAGCACTCCGGAGAATGCGTCCTGGATCCAGTGGACGCCTTTACCGGCGGGAGCGCACCGGGCCCTGTCGAGTGTTGGAGCGGTTTTGGCCTTCTCGTGGCAAAAGGGGCCGGAACGCGGCTCGCGCTTTGCCTTTCACGATAGTCCTTTGCCGTCCGCTGGGCCGGTCCGAGCCGCATTCTTTGCTGCGACGACCGCGTCGAACACCTCGCGCTTGGGCAGCCCCGCCGCCGCCGCGACAGCGGCGATCGCCTCCTTGCGCCGCTCCCCCGCCTCCTCGCGCACCTGCACCCTGCGCACCAGCTCCTCGGCGTCCAGTTCCTCGGCTCCGGAGTCGGCCGCGCCCTCGACGACGACGGTGATCTCGCCTCGTACACCCTCGGCCGCCCAGACGGCGAGCTCGCCCAGCGGACCGCGCTTCACTTCCTCGTACGTCTTGGTCAGCTCGCGGCACACCGCGGCCCGCCGGTCGGCGCCGAAGACCTCGGCCATCGCGGCGAGGGTGTCGTCGAGCCGGTGCGGGGCCTCGAAGAAGACCATGGTGCGGCGCTCGTCGGCGACCTCGCGGAGCTTGCCGAGGCGCTCACCGGCCTTGCGCGGCAGGAAGCCCTCGAAGCAGAACCGGTCCACCGGCAGCGCGGACAGCGCGAGCGCGGTGAGCACCGCCGACGGGCCCGGCACCGCGGTGACCTTGATGTCCTTCTCCACGGCCGCGGCGACCAGCCGGTAGCCGGGGTCGGAGACGGACGGCATCCCCGCGTCCGTGACCAGCAGCACCCGGGCGCCGCCCATCAGCGCCTCGACGAGCTCGGGCGTACGGGCGGACTCGTTGCCCTCGAAGTAGGAGACGACACGCCCCGTGGTGTGGATGCCCAGCGCCTGGGTCAGCCGGCGCAGCCGGCGGGTGTCCTCGGCGGCGACGACATCGGCCGTCTCCAGTTCGGCGGCGAGGCGTGGCGGGGCGTCCGCCACGTCGCCGATGGGGGTCCCTGCGAGTACCAGCGTTCCAGTCGTTCCAGTCACAACGTCCATCCTCCCAGCACGGGCGACAGGACTCGCACAGATGCGTTCCCTACGATGGCGCGGTGACGAGTACTGCGCCCGAAGCCCGGCAGGGCCAAGACGCCGGGGAACACCATGGCCCGGAGCCGACTTCCTGGCAGCAGCGGCTGCGCCGCTTCGGCCATTCCCCGCGCCCCGGTATCGGGCTGCGCGAGCGGCTGGTTCCGCCGTACACCCGCCCCGGGGGCCAGTTGTGGGCGGTGCTCGGAATCCCCCCGCTGCTCGCGGACCGGCTGGTGCGCTGGTCGGCGTGGGGCGGTCCGCTGCTGGTGGCGGCGGTCGCCGGGGTGCTGCGGTTCTGGAACCTGGGCAGCCCGCACGCGGTGATATTCGATGAGACGTACTACGCCAAGGACTCCTGGGCGCTCATCAAGCAGGGGTACGAAGGGGCCTGGCCCAAGGACGTCGACAAGCTGATCCTCAACGATCCGTCGCAGGTGCCGGTCCCGACCGATCCGGGCTACGTGGTGCACCCGCCGGTCGGCAAGTGGATCATCGGCATCGGTGAGCAGATCTTCGGATTCACGCCGTTCGGCTGGCGGTTCATGGTCGCCGTGCTCGGCACGCTGTCGGTGCTGATGCTGTGCCGGATCGGCCGCAGGCTGTTCCGCTCGACGTTCCTGGGATGTCTGGCGGGCGGGCTGCTCGCGGTGGACGGTCTGCACTTCGTGATGAGCCGCACCGCGCTGCTCGACCTGGTGCTGATGTTCTTCGTGCTGGCCTCGTTCGGCTGTCTGCTGATCGACCGGGACTGGGCGAGACGCCGGCTGGCGGCCGCGCTGCCGGTGGACGAGGAGGGCGTGCTGCGGCCGGACGCCGGGGTCGCGGAGGGGCTGCGGCTCGGCTGGCGTCCGTGGCGGATCGCGGCCGGGATCTCGCTGGGGCTGGCCTTCGCCACCAAGTGGAACGGGCTGTACATCATGGTCGCGTTCGGCCTGATGACGGTCCTGTGGGACGTGGGAGCGCGAAGGACCGCGGGCGCGGTGCAGCCGTACAAGGCCGTGCTGAAGCGGGACCTGGTGCCGGCGTTCGTCTCCACGGTGCCGGTCGCGGTCCTCACGTACATCGCCTCCTGGACCGGCTGGATCATCCACAACGACCCGGAGCGGCACGGCTACTACCGGGACTGGGCGGCGACCGACGGCAAGGGCGGCAGCTGGACCTGGCTGCCGGACTGGCTGCGCAGCCTGTGGCACTACGAGAACCAGGTCTACGAGTTCCATGTGAACCTGACGTCCGGGCACACCTACCAGTCCAATCCGTGGAGCTGGATCGTGCTGGGCCGGCCCGTCTCGTACTTCTACGAGGAGCAGAACGGCTGCACCGAATCATCGACCGGCAAGTGCGCCCGCGAGGTCCTGGCGATCGGCACGCCGCTGCTGTGGTGGGCCGCCTGCTTCGCCCTGCTGTATGTGCTGTGGCGCTGGTTCTTCCGCCGCGACTGGCGGGCGGGAGCGATCGCCTGCGGGGTGGCGGCGGGGTGGGTGCCGTGGTTCCTGTACCAGGAACGCACCATTTTCCTTTTCTACGCGGTCGTGTTCGTACCCTTCCTCTGCCTCGCGGTGGCGATGATGATCGGCGCGATGCTGGGCCCGGCGGCGGGCACCGGGGCGAAACACGAACTGGGTCTGACAAAGAGCGATCCCTCGGGTGAACGACGCCGGACACTGGGGGCCGTAGCGGCCGGCGTACTGGTCCTCCTGATCGTCTGGAATTTCATTTACTTCTGGCCGCTGTATACCGGAACCCCGATTCCGGAGGATTCCTGGCGGGATCGTATGTGGCTGGATACCTGGATTTGACCGGCCTGTTCACGCCGATCCGGATCGCATTCCGATAACAACCGGCTCCGCCGTCACAGCAGTCCCGTAGCGTGCCGGGAACAGCCCCCTTGAACATGTTCAAGGGGGCCTCCTGGGGAGGGGACTGCAGGGATGCGCAGTGGAGTGAAGGTCGCCGTGGTCGGCGGAGTGTTCGCGGGCGTGGTCGGCGTGGTGGGCTACGGGGCCTACAACGTCCTGGACGGGCTCGGCGACAGCGGCGTCGGGGGCGGCTCGGACAGCAAGGCCACCTCGGCCGAGGTGAAGACGGGTCCGGTCACGAAGGACGAGATCGCCGAGACGTCCAAGAAGTTCCTCGCCGCATGGGCCAAGGGCGATTCGGCCACCGCGGCCGAGCTCACCAACAACAAGGACGAGGCCGAGCCGGCACTGATCGGCTACAGCGAATCGGCCCACGTCACCAAGGCCGTGATCACCGCGGGCCCGGCGACCGGTTCGAAGGTGCCGTACACGGTCAAGGCGACCGTCTCCTACGACGGGAAGACGAAGCCCTGGTCGTACGCCTCCGAGCTGACGGTGGTGCGCGGCCTGACCACGGGCCGCCCGCTCGTCGACTGGTTCCCCTCCGTCATCCACCCGGAACTGGACAAGGGTGAGTCGCTGGAGACCGGCGAGTCGGAGACCGCGTCGATCGAGGCGGTCGACCGCAACGGCAACGTGCTCAGCAAGGAGAAGTACCCGTCGCTGGGCGGCATTCTGGACGAGCTGCGCAAGAAGTACAGCGCGAAGGCCGGCGGCACCGTCGGCATCGAGACCTGGATCAACAGCGCGAACGCCGATGGTGTGGACAAGAGCCTGCTGACCCTGGTCAAGGGGAAGCCGGGCAGGGTGCCGACCACCCTGGACGCGAAGGCCCAGGCGGCGGCCGAGACTGCGGTCAAGCAGTTCAGCGGGGCGTCGGTGGTTGCGGTGAAGCCGTCCACCGGCGAGATCCGCGCGGTGGCCAACAACCCGGCGACCGGCTTCAACGCAGCGATGCAGGGCACACAGGCGCCGGGCTCCACCATGAAGATCGTGACCGCCGCGATGCTCATCGAGAAGGGGCTCGCCTCCGCGAACAGCCCCGTCGAGTGCCCCAAGGAAGTGCTCTACCAAGGAACCACGTTCCACAACCTGAAGTACTTCTCGCTCCCGGACACGGACACGTTCACGTCCAGCTTCGCCCAGTCCTGCAACACGGCCTTCATCAAGCTGATCGACAACACGAAGGACGATGCGGCGCTCGCCAAGGAGGCCCGGGACGTCTTCGGGATCGGACTGGTCTGGAAGACCGGTGTCACCTCCGTCGACGGCAGCGTGCCCGAGGCGACCGGTGGCGAGGCGGCGGCCCAGTACATCGGCCAGGGCACGGTGACGATGAACGCGCTCAACATGGCGTCGATCACCGCGACGGCCCGCACCGGTACCTTCCGCCAGCCGGTCCTCGTACCGAGCGATCTGGACGGCCGTCAGCTCGTCACCGCTTCACGTTCCCTGTCGCCGAACGTCACCGGACAGCTGACCAACATGATGCGGGCCACCGCCTCCTGGGGCACCGGCAAGGTGGCCATGTCCTCGGTCCGCGGCGACAAGGGGGCCAAGACCGGCTCGGCAGAGGTGGACGGGCAGGGGGTGTCCAACAGCTGGTTCACCGGGTTCAGCGACGACCTCGCGGCAGCAGCGGTCGTCCAGTCCGGCGGCCACGGCGGGGACGCGGCCGGTCCGGTCGTCGCCGCGGTCCTGCGCGCGGGGCGGTGACGAAGAGAAGCCGCCTGCGCCCCGGGGCTTCTGCCGCACCTGCGGCAGAAGCCCCTGTCGTGCCATCCGGTCAACCCGATCGCACGTCCCGGACCACGGCCGATAGCGTGCAGGGCATGAGTACTTCAGACGCCCATGCCCTGACGGGCAACGACACCTCCGCCGCCCACCCCCGGTTCGCGGAGGCCCTGCGCGAGCTCGGACTCGACGTCGAGATCCGCCGCTTCCCGGAGGCCACCCGGACCGCGGCCGAGGCCGCGACCGCCCTCGGCTGCGAGCTCGGCGAGATCGTCAAGTCGCTGATCTTCGAGGCCGACGGGGTGCCGGTACTGGTCCTGATGGACGGCTCCTCGCGCGTCGATGTGGAGCTCGTACGGCAGGAGTTGGGGGCGTCGAAGGTGCGGCGGCCGGGCGCTGACGTGGTCCGGGAGGCCACCGGTTACGCGATCGGCGGTGTGCCGCCCTTCGGGCACCGCACCAGGACGCGGGTACTGGCCGACCGCGGGCTGCTCGCCCACGAGACGGTGTGGGCGGCGGCCGGCACCCCGTACACGGTCTTCCCGCTCGCACCCCGGACGCTGATCGAACACGCCGGCGGCACGGTGGTGGACGTACGCGAGCAGACCAGGTGACACCGCTCGTCGCCATAGCCGTCCTGACAGCCGCCTTCACACACGCCGGCTGGAACGCCATCGCCCATGCGATCAAGGACCAGTTGCTGTCCTTCACCCTGATCTCCGGGGGCGGACTGCTGATCGGCGCGGCCGCCGCCCTCTTCGTCCCGTTCCCGGCCGCGGAGGCCTGGCCGTACCTGATCGTCTCCGCAGTCCTGCACGTGGCGTACATGCTGCTGCTGATGCGGTCGTTCACACTGGGCGACTTCGGCCAGATGTACCCGATCGCACGCGGCACGGCCCCACTGGTGGTCACCGTCCTGGCCGCCGTCTTCGTGGGCGAGCGCCCGGACGGCTGGGCCACGGCGGGGGTCGCGGTGGCCTCGGCGGGGCTGGTCGGGCTGGCCCTCTGGGGCATCCGCGGCTCCGGCAAGCGCCCCCACTGGCCCGCGATCCTGGCCGCTCTGGCGACCGGCCTCGCCATCGCCGGGTACACGACGGTGGACGGCGTCGGCGTACGCGCCTCCGGCAGCTCGCTCGGCTACATCGCCTGGCTGATGATCCTGGAGGGCCTCGCCATCCCGCTGTACGCCCTCCACCGCCGCCGCTCCGCCCTGCCCTCCCAGCTCCGCCCCTACGCGGTACGCGGCCTGCTCGGCGCGGCCCTGTCGGTGACGGCGTACGGCCTCGTCCTCTGGGCCCAGACCCGCGCGGCACTCGCCCCGGTCGCGGCGCTGCGAGAGTCGTCGATCATCGTGGGCGCGGCGATCGGGACGGTGTTCTTCAAGGAACGGTTCGGCGCCCCGCGGATCGCGGCGGCGGGGCTGATGGTGGTGGGCATCGGGCTGATGCTGCATACGAGTTGAGGGCGGCCGGCGCCGCCGCATCTCGCGGTTCGCCGGCCCGTTCTGCAACGTGACCGGCATCGACGGATTCCGAATCCGGCCGACGGCCGTACCGCCCCTCCCCGTCGCAACCAGACCGAGGCAGAGGATCCGCCAAGGCGCTTCCGCCTCAAGTCAGCGGCCGTAACCAGCGCGGTACCTGCTCAGTCGGGGACCACGTACTGCGGGCAGCCTGACCAGGGCGTGGTCGAAGGCGTGGCGGTGGGGCGTCAGCGCGCACCAGGGGCGTGGCGGCAGGGGGTAGTCGTCGCGCAGGACGCCCTCCGGGAGCCCTCCGGTCGCCGGCATCGGCGAGGTCTCGCCCGGGTGGGCAAGGTACGCCCAGACCCCGCTGTCCAGCGGCACCACAGCTTCCTCGTCGCCGGGCGGACGCCAAGGGGCGCCCGTGAGGGGGTGGCGGGGGACGAGGAGAACGTCGGGGCGGGGCCGTGGCGTGCCGATCCCGGGGCCGGCCAGCCCCACGGTCCGGGTATCGGGTCCGGCACGGAGGTACCGGCCGACGGCGTCGCCGAGCAGGTCGGCGACAGGGCCGGCGGGGAGGGCCACCGGGCTGTTCTCGGTGACCGCCAGAAGGTGGGCCAGTGCGACTCCGACCGCCGCCTCCCAGCGGCGGCTCCACGACCCGTCGGGTTCGACGGGCGGGACGCGGTGCTCGGCGCGCTCCACGTCGTGCCAGTCGGGAGGCGGACCGGCCTGGAGCCCCGAGGAGCGGCGTGCGACCGCGTCGGGCTCCAGCCACACCGTCTGCCACATCCCGCAGTCGTCCATGCGGGTCGCCACGGCCCGCCCGCAGCCCTCGCACGCCAGGTTGGGACCGGCTCGGCCGTCCACGCCCCGGCAGTAGCCCTCGCACTTCTCGGGGATCAGGGTCATGGACCGGGAGTCGCCGGGGGCGATGACGATCCTGTTCCGCGCGCCGAAAGAGACGGAGTACACCTGGGCGTACACGCCCTGCCGAGCAGCCGCATCCTCTCCGACCTCCTCCCACAACCGCCAGGGCGGTCCAGTCGGCAGGGGGTCGACGGCATACGTGGCGGACCCCATCAGCGGAGGATGGAGTTCCTCCCACGCTCCGTGGTGGGTGTGGTCGGGGAGGGCTACCCGAAGCATCGGTGCCGTCAGGTCCGTGCCGCACCCGGCACACGCGAACACGTCCAAACAAGCTCTCCCTCGCCACAGTTCCCCGCCGGATTGTTCCTCGCCCTCCGCGGCGAATCCACCGGATTTCGGAACGGCTCCAGGGGCCTGCGCCGGCAGTTCCCCGGCAGACCTCCGCCGCGACCGATCGGCGGTCGGGGCCCGTTTCCGACCGGTGCGCGCCTCGCCTCGGCATACGGCATGGCCTGCCATGGCAGCACTGCGAGCCGGGCGAACCGCCTGACGATCACCGACTCAAATCACCAGCCATTCGACGGACGGGGCCACGGCATTCGAGTTGGCACTGCAACTGGACCGGATGAACCAGAGGTCGACACATTTGATCCGGCCGAGCCAAGTGACGCATGAGGCTCGCCGAGCTGCGGGAGCGGGCCGGCCTGACCCAGGCCGAGGTCGCGACACGGATGGGCACGTCCCAGCCCGATGCCTCCCGTCTGGAGCGCAGCGCCTTCCGGTCCAGGAGTTCAGCCCCAACTCACCGACGGCCGGCCGCAATCCACCGGCAACAGGTGCATGCCGCACGCGAGTTGAGCACCTCATGGACCTCCTCGCAGGTCACCGGGCAACTCCGCCGCCGGCCCGCCCCGTTCCGCCAACTCCGCCCGGAGCGGGCGTCGTTCACCAACTATTGACACGCTCTTGTCAGGAGCGGAACACTCCGAGTTGGGAGAGCGCTCTCCCAACTCCATGCACGCCCCCACGACGCAGCAGGAGGTCTCCATGCCACGGAGGTCGAGAACCCTCACCGGACTGCTCTTGTTCACCTCGCTGACCCTGACCACGGCAGGGGTCGCCGGGATCGCGGCGACAGCGAACGCTTCCCCCGAGGCGCCGGCCGCAGCGACGGGCACGCACGCCGCACACAACGCCGCGTACTCCATGCCCGGGATGCCCGGCATGCCCGCGTCCACCAAGG
The DNA here is from genome assembly GCF_043203805.1 of Streptomyces sp. LN549. Lineage (NCBI taxonomy): Bacteria > Bacillati > Actinomycetota > Actinomycetes > Kitasatosporales > Streptomycetaceae > Streptomyces > Streptomyces sp. LN549. The sequence continues at coordinate 3,626,714 of NZ_JAZHRI010000002.1, forward strand.
CCTCGGGTGACGACCCGGACGGCGACGGCTACATCATGGCCGACCCTCCGGTCACCGGGGTCACCCCCTCGACGGCGGTCCCGCCGGCGGCGTACTTCCACGAGTTCCAGGCCAAGTGCGCCCCGACGCACACCGCTCCGGACGACCCGATCGTCTACCCGGGGCAGCCCGGCAAGTCGCACGACCACACGTTCATGGGCAACACCACCACGAACGCCGACACCACCACCGCCTCGCTGGAGGCGGGTGACACCACCTGCCTGGCCCCTGGCGACAAGTCCGGGTACTGGATGCCGAGCCTGTTCAACGGGGACCAGAAGGTCCTCCCCGAAGGCGTCCAGACCATCTACTACAAGTCGGGCGTCACCGACTACACCAGCGTGCGGCCCTTCCCGCGCGGGCTGCGGTACGTCGTCGGCAGCCCGATGCAGACGCAGGACGAGTTCAAGAACCTCAAGGGCACCGTCGAGGGCTGGGAGTGCGGCGACAGCTTCAAGAACTACGACTTCCCGGCGACCTGCCCCGACCGTCAGGACGTCCAGCTCAACCTGCGGCTCCAGGCACCCAGTTGCTGGGACGGCATCCATCTGGACACGCCCGACCACAAGAGCCACATGGCGTACCCGGTCGCGGGGGGCGCCAACTACAACTCCTGCCCGGCCGACCACCCCGTCGCACTGCCGATGATCGAGTTCAAGATGGCCTGGCCGGTCAACGGTGACATGTCGAAGGTGAGGCTGGCGAGCGGCGCCGGGTACACCTTCCACTACGACTTCATGAACGGCTGGGACGCCGCCACGCTCGACGCGATGGTCACCCACTGCGTCAAGGGCGGCCTGCAGTGCGACCCGCACGGATACGACGAGAACCACCCCGGGGCCGGCGCCGTGCTCGACGGGAACTACGAACTGCCGTAGTCCGCACGCCCCACCCCCCACCGGACGCGGGGCCCTTTTTCGGGCCATCTTGGAGAGCGCTCTCCAAGATCGCGTCCGTCAACCTCCCCACCCGCAAGGAGCATGACATGCACCATCCCCCCACTCGCCGGGCCAAACGCCTCGTGGCGCCGCTCGCGGCGGCGGCCCTGCTCGGCGGCGGTCTGCTCGCCGTCCAGGCGCCCGCCGCCCAGGCGGCCGGCAACGTCGTGAAGGTCACCGGTTCGCAGGGCGACTGGCAGCTGACCGTGGACGGTTCGCCGTATACGGTCAAGGGCCTCACCTGGGGCCCCTCGGTCGCCGACGCGGAAAAGTACATGCCCGACGTGAGGTCCATGGGCGTCAACACCATCCGCACCTGGGGCACCGACGCCTCCAGCAAGCCGCTCTTCGACACGGCGGCGGCCAACGGCATCAAGGTGATCGCCGGTTTCTGGCTCCAGCCCGGCGGCGGCCCCGGCAGCGGCGGCTGCGTGAACTACCTGACGGACACCGAGTACAAGAACAACATGCTCGCCGAGTTCCCCAAGTGGGTCGACACCTACAAGGACAACCCCGGCGTGCTGATGTGGAACGTCGGCAACGAGTCCACGCTCGGCCTGCAGAACTGTTACGGCGGTGACGAACTGGAGGCCCAGCGCAACGCGTACACCACCTTCGTCAACGACATCGCGAAGAAGATCCACGCGGTCGACCCCAACCACCCGGTGACCTCGACCGACGCCTGGACCGGTGCCTGGCCGTACTACAAGAAGAACGCCCCCGACCTCGACCTGTACGCGGTCAACGCCTACAACGCGGTGTGCAACATCAAGTCCGACTGGGAGAAGGGCGGTTACGACAAGCCCTACATCGTCACCGAGACGGGCCCGGCCGGGGAGTGGGAGGTCGACGACGACGCGAACGGCGTCCCGGCCGAGCCCACCGATGTCGCCAAGGGCGAGGGCTACACCAAGGCGTGGGGCTGCATCACCGGTCACACCGGTGTGGCGCTCGGCGCCACGATGTTCCACTACGGCGTCGAGGACGACTTCGGCGGCGTCTGGTTCAACCTGCTGCCCGGCGGTGAGAAGCGGCTCTCGTACTACGCCGTGAAGAAGGCCTACGGAGCCGACACCTCGGGCGACAACACTCCTCCGGTGATCACCGGCATGGCGGTCGAGGGCGCCACCACCGGCGTCCCCACCGGCAGCGACGTGAAGATCAGCACCCGCACCAGTGACCCGGACGGCGACGCGATCACCTACCAGGTCCTCTTCAGCAGCAACTACATCGACCAGAACAAGGCACTGGTCCCCGCCGGGACCAAGGACAACGGCGACGGCACCCTGACCGCCAAGGCACCCGGCAGGACGGGCGTCTACAAGGCCTACGTGAAGGCCACGGACGGCAAGGGCAACGTGGGCATCGAGACCACGTCCGTGAAGGTCGTCCCCCCGAAGGTGGACGGGACGAACGTCTCCCAGGGCAAGACCGCCACGGCGTCCACCTTCCAGACCGACCCGACGGGCGGCTGCCCGTGCGGTGCGGCCAATGCGGTGGACGGAAGGTTCGACACCCGCTGGGCCAGTGACTGGAGCGACCCGCAGTGGCTCCAGGTCGACCTCGGCGCCTCGACGACGTTCAAGCACGTCCAGCTCGCCTGGGACCCGGCGTACGGCAAGGCGTACGACATCCAGACGTCCGACGACGGCCAGAACTGGAAGACGGTGAAGTCGGTGACCGACGGCAACGGCGACATCGACGACATCGACGTCAACGGCACCGGCCGCTACGTGCGGATCAACGGCACAGCCCGCGGCTCCGGTTACGGCTACTCGCTGTACGAGTTCGGCGTCTACAACTGACAGAAAGGCGGGCACTCTTGATGGTCACGCGCCTCGGGCAGACCCAGCCCTACGTACTCAGTCTGTTCCGGATCGTCGTCGGACTGCTCTTCACCTGTCACGGTGTCGCGTCGCTCTTCGGCGTGCTCGGCAGGCCGGCGCTCTCCGCGGGTACCTGGCCGGGGTGGTACGCGGCCGTCATCACACGGCAGGAGCGGCACCTGGGCGTACCCGCCTGAGGGGACGGGTACGCCCGCGGCCGGCCTCCCGGGACTGCACCCGGGGGGCCGGCGCCGTGTGTGCCGGCCCCGCCGGACAGGCCCTACTCCTGCGCGAGTGCCTGCCGGAAGCCCGTGTTCACCGCGGTCAGCCCGCCGTCCACGCACAGCGTCGTGCCGGTGACCCAGGCCGCGTCGCGCGAGGCGAGGAAGGCGACGGCTGCCGCGATGTCGTCCGCTTCGCCCACCCTGCCGAGCGGATAGAGGCCGCTCACCTTGGCCAGTTCGGCTTCGCGGCCCGCCCAGGCGTCGGTGCGGATCGTGCCAGGGGTGACCAGGTTGACGCGCACCCCGCGCGGCCCGGCGTGACCCGCGAGGGTACGGGTGAGGCTGGCCAGGCCCGCCTTGGCGGCGCTGTAGGCGTGGTTGCCGAAGTCCTGCACCCCGTTGACCGAGCCGATGCTCACGATCGCTCCCCGGCCGGACGCGGCGAGGTGCGGCAGCGCGGCGCGTGCGCACCGGTAGGCGCCGGAGAGGGTGATGTCCAGGTCGCGCTGCCAGACCTCGTCCGGCTCGTCCTCGAAGAGCGCGGCGTCCGGCGTGCACGCGTAGGCGTTGTTGACCAGCACGTCGAGCCCGCCGAACACCGAGACGGCGTGGGCCACCGCCGCCTCGACAGCTGCCCGGTCGGCCACGTCGCAGGCCAGCGAATCGGCCGTGCCGCCGTGCTCCCGGATCTCCGTCGCCACCTGCGCCGCCCGGCCCTCGTCCAGGTCGGTGACCAGGACCCAGGCGCCCTCGGCAGCGAGTCTGCGAGCGATGGCGGCGCCGATGCCCCGGCCCGCCCCGGTGACGAGAGCCCCGTATCCGTCGAAGCGCGCGAGCGCACCGGCGGCCGCGGGGTTCGCGAAGAGCTCGGGGGCCACCGAGGCGGCGGCGGCCGCGGAGAGCCCGGAGGTCTCGAACGTCTCGGGAATGGCGGAAGTCTCGGGGACCGCAGGGCCGGCCGGGGTCTCAGAGCCTTCAGGGGTCGAAGTCGTCTCGGGGATCTCAGGGGTCATAGGACCGACCGTACTGCGCGCACCAGCGCCTGGGCACGGGGGTCGGCCGTGACTCCCTTCTGCAGACCGTTCGTCACATAGCCGAAGGCGATGCCGGATTCGGGGTCGGCGAAGCCCAGTGAACCGCCCCGGCCCGGGTGGCCGAAGGAGCCCGGGGCGAGCAGCGGGGCCGCCGGTCCGTGCAGCATGTAGCCGAGGCCGAAGCGGGTGGAGACGACCAGGACCCGGTCCGGGCCCGCCGACTCCTCGGTGCGGGCCAGGGTGAGGGTGGCCGGGGCGAACAGCCGGTGGCCGTCGACCGGGCCGATCATCGCGGCGTAGCACCGGGCCAGGCCGCGGGCGGTGGCGATGCCGTTGGACGCGGGGAGTTCGGCGGCCCGGTAGCCGGGCGCGTTCTCGTCGGGGAACGGGTCGATGGCGCCGAACGCCCGGCGGGTCAGCGAGTCCGGGTCGCGGTAGGCGTCGACGACCGAGCGCTTGGGGCGCATCCGCAGCGCACCCGTGCCGTCCCCGGCGGGCGCCTCGACCTGGCCGATCCGGCCCGCCCTGTGCGCCTCGTCCGCCGGGATCCCGAACCAGAAGTCCAGGCCGAGCGGGCGGGCGATCTCCTCGGCGACCCAGCGGCCTATGGTCCGCCCGGTGACGCGCCGCACCAGTTCGCCGACGAGCCAGCTGTAGGTCTGCGCGTGGTAGCCGTGGTCGGTGCCGGGCTCCCACTGGGGGCGCTGGGCGGCGACCGCCTGCGGCCCGCTCATCCCGTCGGCCGCCTCATCGGGCGTCAGTGGCCGGTCCAGGGCCACGATCCCGGCCCGGTGGGCGAGGAGATGGCGGACGAGGACGCGTTCCTTGCCGTTCGCCTTGAACTCCGGCCAGTACGTGCCGACCGGGGCGTGCAGGTCGATCTGGCCGCGCTGGTGCAGCAGCAGCGGGACGGCGGCGGCGATGCCCTTGCCGGCCGAGCGGACGATCTGCACGGTGTCGACGGCCCACGGTTCGACGCCGTCGACGTCTCTGGTGCCGGCCCACAGGTCGACGACCTTCTGACCGTGCCGGTAGACGGTGACCGCTGCCCCGCGGTCACCGCGCTGCTCGAAGTTACGGATGAAAGCATCCCGGACCGGTTCGAATCCGGGCGCTGCCGTGCCCCGTACGTCCACGCCTGCTCCTGCGCTCCCGCTCATCCCCCCATGGTGCATTGCGCCGCAGGTAGAAGGTGGGGCGGGTCACCCGATGTTCACCGTCACGGAACGCGGATCGAACCCGAAGGGGAGCTCCAGGCGGTGGGTCCGCATGAGTTCCTCGTCGCACAGGAGGTCCTGGGTGCGGTCGTCGGCGGCGATGACGCCTTCGCTGAGGACGACCGCGCGGCCGCAGAGCTCCAGGGCGTACGGCAGGTCGTGCGTCACCATCAGCACGGTGACGTCCAAGGACCGCAGGATGTCGGCGAGTTCGCGGCGGGAGGCCGGGTCCAGGTTGGAGGAGGGCTCGTCCAGGACGAGGATCTCCGGGCGCATGGCGAGGACCGTGGCGACGGCGACGCGGCGGCGCTGGCCGAAGGACAGGTGGTGCGGCGGCCGGTTCGCGTACTCCTCCATGCCGACCTGCTTGAGCGCGTCGGTGACGCGCTCCTCCAGTTCCGCGCCGCGCAGCCCGCCGGCTGCGGGCCCGAAGGCGACGTCCTCGCGGACGGTGGGCATGAAGAGCTGGTCGTCGGGGTCCTGGAAGACGATGCCGACGCGGCGGCGGATCTCGGCGAGGTTGTGCTTGGCGACCGGGAGTCCGGCGACGTGGACGGTGCCGGCGCCCGCGTCGAGGATGCCGTTGAGGTGGAGGACGAGGGTGGTCTTGCCGGCCCCGTTCGGGCCGAGCAGGGCGACCCGCTCGCCGCGGGCGACGGTCAGGTCGACGCCGAAGAGCGCCTGGTGGCCGTCGGGGTAGGCGTAGGCGAGACCGCTGACCTCCAGGGAGGGCGGTACGGAAGGGGCGGCGTGCGGCTGACTCATATGGTCCATCCCAGCAGACACACGACGAGGGCGAGCAGGGGGAGTGCCGAGGCGTACGCCCACTGGGTGCGCGAGGCCGTCACCTCGTCGATGACCGGCATGGAGCCGGTGTAGCCGCGGCTGACCATCGCGAGGTGGACGCGTTCGCCGCGCTCGTACGAGCGGATGAACAGGGCGCCCGCCGACTTGCCCAGGACACCCCACTGCCGTATCCCGCGCGCCTCGAACCCGCGCGAGCGGCGGGCGATGGACATCCGGCGCATCTCGTCGGTGATCACGTCGCCGTACCGGATCATGAAGGAGGCGATCTGGACGAGCAGCGGCGGCAGCTTCAGGCGCTGGAGGCCGAGCAGCAGGGAGCGCAGCTCGGTGGTGGAGGCCAGGAGCACGGAGGCGGCGACGCCGAGGGTGCCCTTGGCGAGGACGTTCCAGGCGCCCCAGAGTCCGGGGACGCTGACGGAGAGGCCGAGGACGTGTGTCTGCTCGCCGGGTACGACGAACGGCATGAGCAGGGCGAACGCGACGAACGGCACCTCGATCAGCAGCCGCTTGAGGAGGAAGGCGGCCGGGATGCGGGCCACGGCGGTGGCGCCCGCGATCAGCAGCGCGTACAGCCCGAAGGCCCACACCGCCTCGCGCGGCGTGGTGACGACGACCACGACGAAGGCGAAGACCGCGGCGAGCTTGCAGTGCGGCGGCAGGTCGTGGACCGGCGAGTGCCCGTGCCGGTAGAGCTTGTGGGCGTGCCCGGCGCCCATCAGACCTTCTCGCCGGTGCGTGAGTCGCTGCCCGCGGGCTCGTCCTTCGTACGGCGGCGGCTGACGACGTAGAAGGCGCCGCTGCCGACGACGAGGGTGGCCCCGACGCCGATGATGCCGGCGAGTCCGCCGGAGAGCCGGGCGTCGGAGACGTCCCTGACGCCGTAGTCGGCGAGCGGGGAGTCCTTGGCGGCGTGGTCCTTGGCCTCCTTGTCGATGCCCTGGTCGGTGGCGACCTTCTCCAGGCCGTCCGGGTTCGCGGAGGCGTAGAAGGAGACGAAGCCGGCCAGGACGAGGGCGGTGACCAGGCCGGTGGCCCACAGGCCCTTGGTGGAGCGGTGGGCGACGGCGGGCTCACGGGCGGGAGCGGGGGCGTCGACGAGTTCGCCGTCGATGCGGAGCTTGAGCGGGGCGGTGAGGCCGCGGGCGCCGTGGACCAGGTCGGGGCGGACGGCGATGACGGCGCCGACGGTCAGCGCGGTGATCGCGGCCTCACCGATGCCGATCAGGACGTGGACCCCGACCATCGCGGTGAAGACCTTGCCGATCGGGATGTCGGTGGTGCCACCGATCCAGTACATCAGCGTGAAGGCGGCGGCGGCGGCCGGTACGGAGACCAGCGCGGCGACGAAGGACGCGGCGGTCATGGAACGGCGGGTGCGCGGCAGCACGCTCACGAGGCCGCGGAACAGCGCGTACGCGACGACGGTGGTCACGACGCCCATGTCGAGGATGTTCACGCCGAGCGCGGTGAGCCCGCCGTCGGCGAAGAGGATGCCCTGCATCAGCAGGACGACGGATATGCAGAGGATCCCGGTGTACGGCCCGACCAGGATCGCGGCCAGCGCCCCGCCCAGCAGATGGCCGCTGGTGCCGGCGGCGACCGGGAAGTTCAGCATCTGCACGGCGAAGATGAAGGCGGAGACCAGTCCGGCCAGCGGCGCGGTGCGCTCGTCCAGTTCGCGGCGGGCCCCCTTCAGGCTGACCGCCACGGCTCCGGCGGCCACGACTCCGGCGACGGCGGAGACGGGCGCGTTGATGAATCCGTCGGGTACATGCATGGGGGCGGCTCCGCTTCCTGCGTTCCTGCATTGCTGCGCGGGGTCATGAACCTCTCAATGATAGGGCCTTGTTGCGAAGCGTTCGCAAGAGCGGGTCTGCCACAACTGCCCAGTGGTCTCATCGCGCTCTTTTGCGAAAATATGGGACATTAGAGGACGAATACTTTTACACAGGAGGAGCCGGCCCATGTCCCCCGTGATCAAAGAACACGCCCGAGCCCGGCTCGTCACCGACGCCCGCGACCTGCCCGTGGTCCCGGTCGAGCTGCGATACGGCACCTCCGACACCCCCGACACCATCCTGGTCGCCTTTCCCGGCGGCACGGAGTGGGCCGTCGACCGCGATCTGCTGGAGCGCGGGCTGCGCTCCCCCGTCGAGAGCGACAGCCTCCGGATCTGGCCGTGCGGCCGGGCCCAGCTGGTGGTCGAACGCCATACGGTGGGCGGCGTCGAGGTGGTGCAGTTCGACAGCGCGCCGCTGATCCGCTTCCTGCGACGCACGCACAGCAAGGCCTCCAGGACCGAGACCGCGCGCGCCTGATCCACCGCATGCCGAGAGCCCCCGTGCACGTGTGCACGGGGGCTCTCGTCGCCCCGGTCCCCCGTCCCCACAGGTAACCAGTGCTTCCGGGGCCGCGTTCCGCTCAGACGCGGCCCCGGAGGTCAGCGGCTCGGTGACCGGTTCAGACGCGGCTCAGCTCACGCTCTCCGCCCGCGTCCGGACCGGCGTCGCCCGCATCGCCGTCGCCGGAGGTGGTGGCGAGCTCCTTGCGCAGGCCCTCACCCTCGACGTCGACGTTGGGCAGCACCCGGTCCAGCCAGCGCGGCAGCCACCAGGCACGCTTCCCGAGCAGCGCGAGGACCGCGGGCACGATGGCCATGCGGACGACGAACGCGTCGAAGAAGACGGCGATGGCGAGCGAGAAGCCGATCATCTTGATCATCGACTCGCTGGAACCGATGAATCCGGAGAAGACCGCCATCATGATCACGGCCGCGGCCGTGACGACCCGGGCCCCGTGCTTGAAGCCGGTGACGATGGCCTGGCCGGGCTTCTCGCCGTGGACATACGCCTCACGCATCCGGGTGACGAGGAAGACCTCGTAGTCCATCGCGAGACCGAAGACGACACCCACCATGAAGATCGGCATCATCGACATGATCGGACCGGTCTGCTCGACCCCGAACAGTCCGCCGAGCCAGCCCCACTGGAAGACCGCGACGACCGCACCCAGCGCCGCGACGACCGAGAGCAGGAAGCCGAGCGCCGCCTTCAGCGGCACCAGCACCGACCGGAAGACCACCATCAGCAGCAGGAAGGCGAGGCCGACGACGAGCGCCAGGTACGGCAGCAGCGCGTCGTTCATCTTCTGCGAGAAGTCGATGTTCATCGCGGTGGCGCCGGTGACCAGCACCTCGGCGCCGGTGTCGGACTTGATGTCCTTGCCCGCGTCGCGGATCGCGTGGACCACGTTCTCCGTCTCGACGGAGCTCGGCCGGTCCTTCGGGACGACGGTGATCATCGCCGCGTCGCCGGCCTTGTTGAAGGTGGCCGGGGTGACGGCGACGACACCCTTCATGCCGGAGATCTCGTCACCGACCTGCTTGGCGGCGGTCTTGCCGTCGGAGCTGTCCGCCGTGTCGACGACGACCAGCAGCGAGCCGTTGAAGCCGGGGCCGAAGCCCTCGGAGAGCAGGTCGTAGGCGCGGCGCTGGGTGGTGCTGGTGGGCTGGGAGCCGTCGTCCGGCAGTCCCATCTCCAGCGAGGCGGCCGGTACGGCGATCGTGCCCAGGCCGATCACACCGACCAGCAGCACCCACACCGGCTTGCGCAGCACGAACCGCGCCCAGCGGGTGCCCATGTTCGGCTTGGCGTCGGGCTTGTTCTCCGTCTCGGCGGCCTTGCGTGCCTTGCGTCCCATGATCCGCTTGCCCACGAAGCCCAGCATGGCCGGGACGAGGGTGAGGGCGATGAGGACGGCGATAGCGACCGTGCCGGCCGCGGCGAAGCCCATCTTCGACAGCATCGGAATGTTGACGACGGCGAGGCCGACCAGGGCGATGACCACGGTGAGCCCGGCGAAGACGACCGCGGAACCCGCGGTGCCGACCGCACGGCCCGCCGCCTCCTCGCGCTCCCGGCCCTCGGCCAGCTCGGCACGGTAGCGGGAGACGATGAAGAGCGCGTAGTCGATTCCGACCGCGAGGCCGATCATCATCGCGAGGGTGGAGGTGGTGGAGCCCAGGTCCAGCACATTGGCCAGCGCGGTGATCGACGAGACGCCGATGCCGACACCGATCAGCGCGGTGAGCAGCGGCAGCCCCGCCGCGATGAGCGAGCCGAAGGTGATGACGAGCACCACCGCGGCCAACGCGATACCGATGATCTCGGTGGCACCGGTCTCCGGCATCACCTGGAGCGCGTCACCGCCGATCTCCACGGTCATCCCGCTCTTCTGCGCCGCCTCACCCGAGTCCTCCAGGGCCTCCCGGGTCGCGTCGGTCAGCTCCATCGAGTTGACCTTGTACGTCACCGAGATGTACGCGGTCGAGCCGTCCTTGGAGACGGCCTTTCCGGCGTACGGGTCGACGACCGAGGCGATCTGGTCCGAGCCCGACTTCAGCCCGGCGGTGATCTTGTTGACCTCGGCCTTGTTGGCCGGGTCCGTCATCTTCTCGCCCTCGGGAGCCTTGAAGACGATGCGCGCGGTCGCGCCGTCGGCGCTGGACGCGGGGAAGCGCTGTTCCAGCAGGTCGAAGGCCTTCTGCGCCTCCGTACCCGGGATCGAGAAGGAGCTGGAGGTGGCGGTGGACGCGGTGGCCGCGCCGAATCCGGCGAGCGCCAGCAGTGCCACCCAGATCAGGGCGACATAGCGGCGGCGCCGGAAGGCGAGCCGTCCGAGCTTGTAGAGGAATGTGGCCACGGAGGCGTACTCCCGGTCAGGTCGTTGAGTGGAATTTGGGCGTGAGGAACCAGCCCGACGACGAGAGCGGCGTGTCAGGTGGGGCTTGGGGAGAGGGCCGTGCGGGTTGCCGTGGGGACGGCGGGTCAGACTCCGAGAGCGGGGAGAATCACGGAGTCGACGTAGTCGAAGAGGAACGCCTGGTCCACCGGGCGGTCCTCGACCAGCTGCCGAGCGGCGAACGCACCGATCAGCATGTGAGGCAGGTACTTCAGCGCCGGATTGTCCGGACGCACTTCCCCCCGGTCCACGGCCCGTCGCAACAGCAGGTCGAGACCGGTCATCTCCGGTTCGATCAGCAGCTCGCGCAGGGCCTGCAGGAGATCGGGGTTCTCATGGACGGCATGGCTCAGGCCCCGCATCAGCGCGGAGTCCTTCTCCATCTGACAGTCGTCACTACGGCCCAGGACGGCGTGGAAGTCACCGCGCAGCGAGCCGGTGTCGACGTCGCTGAGGGAAACGGGCTTGTTGTGCCGCATGGCCGTGACGACGAGCTCGGGCTTGCTCCCCCACTGGCGGTAGAGGGTGGCCTTGCTGGAACGGGTACGTGCAGCGACGGCGTCCATCGTGAGGGCGTCGTAGCCGACCTCGCGGAGCAGGTCGAGCACGGCGGCGTACAGCTCGCTCTCACGCTCGGGCGTGAGCCTTGTGCGTGCCATGGTCGACCTCCTGTTCCCTGAGCTCGGGTGCTCCGTACGTCAGTCAATCGAACGAAACTGTTTCGTACACATCGACGGTACCCCTCACGCCCAGCGAAACGAAATCGTTTCGCTTGTGTTCCGCACCACAAGTTGCCGCGGCCCTCTCGCGCGGAAAGCATTGGGGGGTGAGTGACGACGTCTCGTATCTCCGGTTCCCGCACCTCCACGACGATCTGCTCTGCTTCGCCGCGGAGGACGATCTCTGGGTGGCCCCCCTCGTCCCCGAGGGCGAGGTGCCCGGACGCGCCTGGCGCGTGACCGTCGACCGCACCAGAGTCAGCCATCCACGCTTCTCCCCCGACGGGACCCGGATCGCCTACACGACCTGGCGCAGCCTCGACCCGGAGATCCATCTGGCGCCCGTCGCCGGCGGCCCGGCCCGCCGGCTCACCCACTGGGGGTCGACCGACGCCCGGGTCTGCGGCTGGACCCCCGACCCCGGGGACACCGCGCAGATCCTCGCCGTGTCCTCGCACCGGCAGCCGTTCTCGTACTTCTCCTGGGCCTACAGCGTGCCCACGGACGGCAGCCCCGGCGGCCGGCTGCCCTGGGGCCCGGTCTCCGACATCGCGGTCGCGGACATCGACGGCGAGCGCCGCACCCTGCTGCTCACCGGAAAGCCGCCGCACGAGCCGGCCGCCTGGAAGCGGTACCGGGGCGGCGCGACCGGGCGGCTGTGGCTGCACGGCGAGCGGCTGCTCCCGGACATCGGCGGGCACCTCGACTCCCCGATGTTCGTCGGGGGCCGCATCGCGTTCCTCTCCGACCACGAGGGCGTCGGCAACCTCTACTCCTGCCGGCCCGACGGCACCGATCTGCGCCGGCACACGGACCACGACGCGTTCTACGCCCGGCACGCCTCCAGCGACGGGCGGCGGGTCGTCTACCAGTGCGCGGGCGAGGTGTGGCTGGTCGACGACCTGGAGTCACCCGATGCCGTGCCCCGGAAGCTGGAGGTCCGGCTCGGCGGCCCGCGCGCCGGACGCCGGACCTACCAGGTACCGGCCGCCAGCAACATCGACTCCCTCTCCGTGGACGAGACCGGCCGCGCCAGCGCCGTCGCGGTACGCGGCAGCCTGTACTGGCTCACCCACCGCGACGGGCCCGCCCGCACCATCGCCGACACCCCCGGTGTCCGGATCCGGCTGCCGGAGATGCTCGGCAGCGGCGGCCAGGTCGCGTACGTCACCGACGCGGAGGGCGAGGACGCGATCGAGATCGCCTCCCTGCCGCGCGCCAGCGGAGACCGCGCACCGCGCCGGCTCGCCTCCGGCCGCGTCGGCCGGGTACAGGAACTGATCTCCGATCCCGACGGCGAACGGCTCGCGATCGCCTCGCACGACGGCCGGCTACTCCTCCTGGACACCGACGAGGAGACGTCCACCGGCGAGCCCACCGAACTGATCCGCTCCGTCAACGGCCCGGTCCGCGATCTGGCGTTCTCCCCGGACGGCGCCTGGCTGACCTGGTCGCACCCCGGCATCGGCCGCTCGCTGCGCAAGATCAAGCTGGCCCGCATCCAGGGCCCCGGCGACCCTGTGATCGTCGACGTCACCAACGGCCGCTTCGAGGACGAGAACCCCGTCTTCACGGGCGACGGCCGCTATCTCGCCTTCCTCTCCTGGCGCGGCTTCGACCCGGTCTACGACGTGCACACCGGCGACCTGTCCTTCCCGCTCGGCTGCCGCCCGTACCTCGTCCCGCTCTCCTCGGCGACCCCCTCCCCCTTCGCCCTCTCCCCCGACGGCCGGCCCGCGGCCGGCGGCCTCGACCCGGTGGACTCCGACGAGGTGGAGACGGCCGAAGGCTCCACGGTCTCCGTCGAGTTCGAGGGCCTGGAGAGCCGGGTCACGCCGTTCCCGGTCTCCGCCTCCAAGTACTCGGCGCTGTACCCGGTCAGCGGCGGCGGACTGGTCTGGCTGCGCTGGCCGATCTCCGGCGCGCTCGGCGAGACGTTCGCCAACCCGGCGGACATGTCGGGCCGCCCGACCCTGGAGTACTTCAACATCGCCAAGGCGAAGAAGACCGAACTCGTCGACCACCTCGACTGGTTCGCCGTCAGCGGCGACGCCTCCCGCCTCGTCGTCATGGACGACGGCGAACTGCGCGCCGTCCCCGCGACCGAGCCGGGCGACAACGACTCCACGGTCTACATCGACCTGCGCCGCATCCTGCACGAGGCCGACCCGCCGGCGGAGTGGCGAGGGGCGTACGCCGAGGCCGGCCGCCTCATCCGCTCCTATTTCTGGGAGCCGGACATGTGCGGCATCGACTGGCCGGCGATCCTGGACCAGTACCGCCCCCTGGTCGAACGGGTCGCCACTCCCGACGAGTTCGCCGACCTGCTCCGCGAAGTCCTCGGCGAATTGGGCACCTCGCACGCGTACGTCTCCCCCGCCCGCCGCAACGAGGGCCCGCCGCACTACCAACGGGCGATCGGCCTGCTCGGCGTCAACTTCGTGTGCCGGGAGGGCGCCTGGACCCTCGCGCGCATCCTTCCCGGTGACTCCTCGGACTCCAAGGCCCGCTCCCCGCTGGCCGGTACGGGCATCCGCGAGGGCGCCGTCCTCACCCACGTCGACGGCCGCCCCGTCGACCCGGTCACCGGCCCCTACCCCCTGCTCTCCGCGGCGGGCGGCACCACGGTCGAGCTGACCTTCAGGCCCGCCGAGGGCGGGGGCCGCTCCCGCCGCGTCGCGATCGTCCCGCTGGTCGACGAACGCCCGCTGCGCTACCAGGACTGGGTGGCCAAACGCCGCGAAGTCGTACGGGACCTGAGCGGCGGCCGATGCGGCTACCTGCACATCCCCGACATGGGCGGCTCCGGCTGGGCCCAGTTCAACCGGGACCTGCGCCTGGAGGTCTCCCGCCCGGCCCTGATCGTCGACGTACGCGGCAACGCGGGCGGCCACATCAGCGAACTGGTCGTCGAAAAGCTCACCCGCACGATCCTGGGCTGGGACCTCACCCGAGACGCCCAGCCCGTCTCGTACGCCTCCAACGCCCCCCGAGGCCCCGTGGTCGCCCTGGCCGACGAGGCGACGTCCTCCGACGGCGACATGATCACCGCGGCCTTCCGGCTGTTGAAGCTGGGCCCGGTGGTGGGCCAGCGCACGTGGGGCGGGGTCGTCGGCATGACGGGCCGCCACCGCCTGGGCGACGGCACGGTGATCACGGTCCCGATGAACGCGGCCTGGTTCGACACGTACGGCTGGTCGGTGGAGAACCACGGCGTCGAACCGGACCTGGAGGCGCTACGCACCCCGCTGGACTGGGCGGAGGGACGCCACGCGGTGCTGGACGACGCGGTGCGGGTTGCCTTGGACCTACTGGCTGCGCACCCGCCGGCGACGGCGCCTACTTACGACACGGCCCCGGACCTTAGACGGCCGCCGTTGCCGCCGCGGTAACGAGGCGGATTCCCTGGGTCGTCGGCTGCCGGCTGTGGTGGGCCGCTCAGGGCCTCGTGATCGGTGCGGCCTTCCCATCGAGCAGCGAGTCGTTTGAAGTGGTGGAGCAGGGCGAAGGTCTACTCCATGATGTAGCGGCGTGCGTTGGAGTCATGGCCCTTGTCGCCGAGCAGGGCTTTCGGACGTCGGCGGGGCCGGCCGAGGCGGCCCGCGACGGGTGGGACGCCGTCGAACAAGGCGAGGGTCTGGGTTACGTCCCTTGACGCTGGCCACGCGCGATGGAGCGCTAGTCCATCAGCACGTCGGCGGCCCCTCATCAAGGCGTAAGCGTTCTCAGTTGGCGGGCATGAACCTCGTGCGAGCGACACTCGCCCTTCACCTCACCACTTCAGCGCGCGGCTGGAAAAGGCTCATTGCCAGGAGCGAGGAACGCGACCGACCTACTGAGCTCCTACATTCAATCAGCAAAATCGAACATCTCCAATCCAGATATCCCCACGGAACCGAATGCTGGAGCTAGGCGCCCAAGGTACCACTCGAAGTCAATGAGTATAGGAAAATCTGAACGATGGACGGTATTAATTAGGGGACTAAGAATAACCTCCCCCCTGGATGGCATGAATATAAAAGAACCGCCGATCTGCGTGTCTTCCCATGTCAGCATAATGGCGCATGACAGACCTGCCTCCTGCGCAGCCGACAGGCACCCATACGCGGCCGCCACATTCGCCAATTCCATCGACTCCCACTCAAAGAAGTCTGGCTCAACTAGGTAGTTGACAGAACCATGATCGTCAGGCTTCCAGCCAGCCCCCTCGAGAGAGTCCAGGACGCGCCGAACGTTCACCTCGCCATGGAAGTGAAACTTGAATCCAAAATCTCTGGACATATCTCCGCCAATACAAAAGGGGATTGATGGACTGCCATCCAGACGACAGCGCACTGTCGCTCGACATTACAACAAAATCTCCTCACGACCACTCTTCCGACAGGATGGACCACTTAAGTTCATACCAAAGATTATCGGGGACTTCATAAGCTTCAGGATCGATTCGACGTACAAGAACTTCCACCTCGCTCGCCACAGCCTCCCAATCATGCGATTCACTGGCAGTAAATGGATACACCCACATCACACCGCGAACGCACAAGGTGAAACACTCAAGGGTGGTATTGACCATCCTCACACCCTCCATCCCGCGTCCAGATTCCACCACCTGCCCAGTTATCGGATCCAAAAGGACACTCCCAAAAAGCCCAGTCGTGCCGAACTTAATAAACCTTCCACGCGCCCCAATGGTCACAGCCTCTAGAAGATCGAGGCACCTATAGAGCCCCCCAATGGGCCCCTTCGGAACTTCGAGGGAGTGCGACCCGGGCACCCCTTCCTCAGATTCACCAAAACTCAACAAAAGCATTGCAAATTCCGAATTAGATCCACTGCTACTCTCACTACCCATGCCGCGCCTCCCAAGGTTGAATCCACATCGCAGTACGCCTCGGAGGACGTACGACTTGTGCGGGGTGGCCCTCTTCTTCGGCCACGAGTCGTTGACGGTGCCACCGATGACCGGACTCTCAGGGCTCAGGGCTCAGGGCTCGAGGTTCGGGACTCGGGACTCGGGAGGCCCTGTTCACTCTTTCGTGGGTACGTGACGGGGGCTCGGCCCGAGTCTTGGGCCTCGGGATCCGAGCGTCGAGTTCCGGGTTTCGAGATTCGAGCGATGCCTGACAACCGGTAGGTAAAAGAAGGAGGTTGGGGAAAACCTACCCACCTCCCCGACCCGTAACGGCGAGCAAGTGTGACCATTTGTGACCGACTTGCGGCACAGCGTTGCGGCTGCTTACGGTGCCCCCAACGTAACGACCCCGACGCGGTGTTGATCGCACCGGCCGGGGTCTCACCCCAAGATCGCAACCCAGAAAGGCGATCTCGTGGCTATCCAGAACTTTAGTCCTGCCCTGCCGACGCCCGCAGTCCCGGCCCCGTGCCCGAAGGCCAGCCCCGGCTACGGAAAGCGCTCCGTCCCGGACCAGCGCCCGCCCCGCGCCGACGACTTCGCGTGTCTGCCCGAGCGGGAGAGGTACATCGCCGGATACGTCGACACGCTCCCCGAGGGCGCGGCCATGAACATCAAGTCGCTCGCCAGATGCCAGCCCCTGTACGGGCAGATGGCCGTCGGCAGCGCCCTGCGGGCCCTGGGCGTGGCCGGTCATCTGCGCCAGGCGCGGTGCGCGGTCGGTGACGGCGACAACCTCCGCTGGGTCACCCGCACCTTCTGGTCGCGGACGGCCCGCGACAACGAGTGGTGGAACACCTTCCTCGCCGCCGAAGCGACCCACCGCCTGCCGCAACCGGTGGTCGCATCGGCCACGCCCCCACCGCCGTGGGTCCCGGCCGAGCCCGCCACCCCCGCCGCACCCGAAAAGCCCGTCGCGCCCGCCCCCGCCCCGGTCGTACCGCCCCAGCGCACCGGAAAGTCGCAGGGCACCGCCTCCGGAGGCTCGTCACTCGCCTACCTCGCTCTGACCCGACTGGGCCCAGCCGACCGGCGCCTGGGGCTCTCCGAGGACGACTGTCGGGAGCTGGAGGAGCTGGCCGCCGCATGGTTCGCACGTGGCGTTGACGCCGACTACCTCATCCACACCGTCACCGCGGGGCTGCCCGCGGCCGTCGACTCGCCCCTCGGCTTCGTCAGGAAGCGCCTCATCACCAAGCTCCCGCCCCAGCAGTCCGCCGCCCCGACACCCGCACCGCTGGGCACTCCAACGCCCCGCCTGATGGTCGAGTGCACCGAGTGCGGCGCGCCCGGCAAGGCCGAAGCGTTCCGGGACGGCCTGTGCGGCCCCTGCCGCCAACCCGCCCAGAGCCCCGACGCCGAGGCGCCCGGCATCGAGCGCGACATCCAGGCCCACGTGAAGCGGCTTCGCGAACAACTGAAGCTGCGCTGACGGTCTCCCTGCCCGCCACATGTGGGCCACCCGCCAGGAAACGACAGCCGTTCATGCGCGCGGCAGCACGCCCAGAAGCGTCGAAGTGAAGGAGACCCGCAGAGCATCACGCAGCTCCACGTGGAGCACACCGAGGGCAGGCTCGTCCGCGTAGGCGGCAAGGACGCTGGGCGGCGGCGGGACGTACGCCGACAGGGCACCCGCCGAGACCAGGCTCATCAGACAGAACAGTTGCGCGCCGTCGCCGAGCTCCGGCAGATGACGGCACACGAGCTCGTCCATGACAGCGAGCCGCACGAGGGAGGAACGCTTGTGCCGCTTGACCACCTCGACCGAGACGTTGTGCTCAAGGACGCCGCCCTGCGCGCCGAAGAGGTCGCACAGCACCACCCGCTCCGCCAGTGACCGGCTGAGGACCTCGGCCAGCTGACCCGCCCGCACGTCCGGCGCCGCGTGAGCCTCGACGCCTGCGGCCAGTTCATCCTCCAGCTCGGCGAGCCAGCCCCCCAGGAAGACGTCCAGCAGTTCGAGCAGCACCGCCTCGCGCGACTCGAAGTACCGCAGGACGTTCGACTTGGCCAGGCCCACCCGCCTGCTGAGCTCGTTGAGGCTCACCTCGGCCACGGGCATCTCGTCGAGCATCGCCGCCGCCGTGTCCAGGATCGCCCGGCGGCGGATCTCCCGCTGCTCCTCGCTGCGCGCCCGCTGAAATGTCACGCCCTCACCCTAACTCCAGATTAAAGACCACCGGTACCTTGACAGGAGACCGTCGGTCTTTTACGTTGGCCTTCTTAACAGACCGATGGTTTCTTAGGAGTCCGACATGAGCGGCAACTGGACCGAGCAGCACATCCCTGATCAGCACGGCCGGGTGGCGATCGTGACCGGCGCCAACACCGGGCTGGGCTTCGAGACCGCCCGGATGCTCGCCGAGCGCGGGGCGGCGGTGGTCCTGGCCGTCCGCGACATCGAGAAGGGCAAGCAGGCCGCTGCCCGCATCACCGGCGACGTCACCGTCCAGGCCCTCGACCTGACCTCCCTGGACTCGATCCGGTCCGCGGCGGCCGACCTGCGCGCCGCCCACCCCCGCATCGACCTTCTGATCAACAACGCGGGCGTCATGTACACCCCGAAGCAGACCACCGCCGACGGCTTCGAGCTGCAGTTCGGCACCAACCACCTCGGCCACTTCGCCCTGACCGGCCTGCTGCTGGACCGGCTCCTGCCCGTCCCCGGCTCCCGCATCGTCACGGTCAGCAGCACCGGCCACCGCATCCGGGCCGCCATCCACTTCGACGACCTGCAGTGGGAGCGCTCGTACAGCCGCATCGGCGCCTACAGCCAGGCCAAACTCGCCAACCTGATGTTCACGTACGAACTGCAGCGCCGGCTCGCACCGCACGGCACCACGACCGCGGTGGCCGCCCATCCCGGCGTGTCCAACACCGAACTCACCCGCAACACACCCGCCGCGCTTCGCGTGCCCGTCACCTGGCTCGCGCCGCTGCTCACCCAGAAGGCCGCGATGGGCGCCCTGCCCACCCTGCGCGCAGCCACCGATCCGGCCGTCACCGGCGCCCAGTACTACGGCCCCGGCAACCGGGGGCAGATCCGGGGATACCCGAAGCTGGTCACCTCCAGCCCCGACTCCCACGACCAGGCCACCCAACAGCGCCTGTGGACCGTCTCCGAGGAGCTCACCGGGGTGACATTCTCGGCGTGACGGCCAACCCGATGGTCTGCGTCCGCGCCCCCCTCGAGCCATCTGCCCACGGGGCGACTGCAGCGAGGTCATCGATCACATCAAGGCGCAGACGGGATGACCTGGCGCTCCGCAGCCAGCCTGATCCTGGCCGCCCTGCCAGTCGTTGAGCATCGCCGCGTACTCGTACCCGGCCTTTACGCCCCCGGCCCCTGCCCGCTCGCGCAGCCGCATACTGCTTGGAGCCACCATGTACGGCCCATCTGACGGCCGTTGGGCTCCTGGAGTCAGGGGGTTCAGCGGGGTGTCGACGCCCTCGCCCGGGGCCGCCTCGTTCTCGTCGCCGCTGACCGTCGCGAGCAATCCGGGGCCACGAAGCGGGGCCTTTCGTCGGTGCGGCGCGATGTCGGCGTACAGGCCAACGACCCACGTGTCACACTGCGTCAACCGTCGGCCATGAATGGCCCGGTGTTCGAAGGGGCACGGAACTATGCACAGGCTCGGTCTGACGGCGGTGGCTGTCGCCATCCTGGTGTTGCCGATCACCGGTTGCAGCGGGAGCGAGGACACTCCTGGTGCGGCCTCGGCGCGGTCGGCGAAAGCGGACGCGTCGGCTCCCGCCTCCCCAGCCGGCCGCCGGAGCAAGGCCTCCGATAAGTCGCTGAAGCAGGCCGAGAACGACCTCCGGTTCGCTACGGAGCCAGAGGGCGAGCTGTCCATGCACAAACGGCATGAGGGCTACTGCACCGCGAGTGCCACCTTGCCAACCGTGAAGCTCCTTGACCACGCGGCTTTCGAGGCAATCGTCAAACGCCTGCAGACACGCGGCTGGACGCTCCGCGGACCCTTGGATACCTTCGACGATCCTTCCGGCAGCTTGTTCTACGCCGCCGTCAAGTCCGGCGATTGGCAGATTTCGCTGGGCTCGATTCTCATGCCTCCGGAGGCCACAGAGGAGTTCGACCCCTATCAGGGGGTTGTATCCATCGCCATTTTCTGGCCCTGCAAACCCGGCTGAGTTGACGAGCGGGCGCACGCGTCGCGCCCGGCAGGGCCGGAGCCGCCCGTGCCACCAGAAGTGCGGGATGGCCGCCCACCCCCGTCACGCGTGAGCCCGGCAGGCGGTACACAGCCAGAATTCGGACGCTCCCACCTGCCGACATCAGGTCCGACCGACACCGGCAAGGCCTCGCGGCCGGAATTCTGCTCCTCACCC
Organism: Streptomyces sp. LN549; assembly: GCF_043203805.1. Lineage (NCBI taxonomy): Bacteria > Bacillati > Actinomycetota > Actinomycetes > Kitasatosporales > Streptomycetaceae > Streptomyces > Streptomyces sp. LN549. The sequence continues at coordinate 3,647,520 of NZ_JAZHRI010000002.1, forward strand.
AGCCCGGAGTTGAGAGCGAAGTGGGCACCTTTCCTGGCACCCTGGGCTGCCTCAGCAGCATCCGTCGCGCCCATTTCGCTCTCAACTCCCCCCTGGGGTAGCACAGCCAGGGGGTCCGGCGTTCGGCCGCTCTCAGGTCCCGCAGCGGACCGGAGACGGAGGAGTCATGGTGGCGACAAACCGGAACGACACCCCTGTCGCGATCGAGGGCGGAGGTGTGGAGCTGCGCATGCAGGAAGTCGGGGAGGCATGTCCGTCGCGTTTGCGCGGTTCCCCAAGGGCACGGACATGAGGCCGGCCATCAAGGGCATGCCCGATGATCTGTGTCCGTGCCCGCACTGGGGCTATCTGTTCAAAGGGCGGCTGAAGATGCGGACGAAACACGGGGACGAGATCTACGAGGCGGGGCAGGCGTTCTACTGGGCGCCCGGTCACGTGCCGGAACCACTCGATGACTGTGAGTACGTCGACTTCTCGCCGACGACGGAGTTCAGTGAGGTCATCGATCACATCAAGTCGCAGACGGGATGACCTGACGCTCCGCCGCAATCCCGATCCTGACTCAACCGCCTTACGCCGCAGAGCACTGAGCCTTGCCGCAAGGGCTCTCCCGCGGCTCCACGGAACCCACCTGCTTCATACGCCGGATCTCCCGCTCCGCCACTCCCAAGTGCCCGAGGTCGAGGGCCATCGCGGCACGCCCGGCCACGTAGAAGATGTCCTGGCGGGTCCGACAGTCCAACCCCGGTTGGCGGCACAGGGCCAGGAATCCCACCTCAAGACCGAGCTCGATGCGGCCCATCTCGCACCCGACGTGGGCCGGGACTGCGGCGTGCCGGAGATCCTTGGCGTAGTCGCGCGTCTGCCGGTCCGCCTCGTCAGGCCGGGCTTCCACAGGACGATAGGGGTGATCGGCCCACTCCGTGTCAGCCCACCGGACGAGTTCGTCCACGTACTCCGAGGCGACATCCAGATCCGGGGGCGAGGCGGAGAAGGCCGCGTCCGCGCCGACAACCAGCTGGGCGAGACGTCGTCGCGCGTCGTCGTCCCCCGCCACGCACATCGCGACGAAACCCGACAACACGTCGAGCCTGCGCGACACCTCCGCCTGCTGCCAGATCTCGTACAGTCCCGCCATCCACCGTTCCTTCTCCGCCGACCGCGTCTTCGCGCCCCGAACCATACGACGCGCTCCCGTCGGCGAGTCCAACGGTTTCCCCGGGATCGGCGAACTGACCTGGTCAGCGGTAGTACGCCGCGACCACTGACCGCACCTCCTCCAGCAGCGCCGGTCCCTCCTGCGGCACGGGTGGGCGGCCGCTGCCCGGCCTGATGTCCAGGAGCTGTTCGCCGGACAGCGCGTACACCACGCGGCGCAGCCCCGCCTGCTGGATGACCGCCTCGCACATCGAGCACGGCTGGCAGCTGGTGTACATCGTGGTGGTCGCCGCCGTGGCCGCGTCCAGCTCCCTCGCGGCCCACCGCGCGAGCTTCAGTTCCGGGTGCGCGGTGATGTCCCGGTCGGTGAGCGTCGTGTTGCGGTCCTCCGCCAGGACCGTCCCGTCCGGTCCCGCCAGCAGCGAGCCGAACGGCGGGTTTCCGCTCTCGCGTGCCTCGGCCGCGAGGGCGATGGCGCGCCTGAGGAGGGTGTGGTGGTCGTCGGGCGTGGTCATGGTTGCTCCTACAGGTGGAGATGCGCGGCCACCGTGGCGAGTGCCTGCCGGGCCGGCTGCGGGTGGCTGGTCTCGTGGGGGTCGCCGGTGTACGTGTCGAGGACGACCGTGTCGGCGCCCAGCAGCCGTAGTTGGTCGAGGTCGTCCATGATCTGGTCGATCGTGCCCTCGCCGGCGAGACGTTGCGGGCCGTCGACCGGGGTCGCGGTGGGGCGGAGCACGATCCGGGGAGCGAAGGCGGGGACGGGGAGGCTCTGTTCGTACGCGGCCGACTTCAGCCGGTCCGCGGCCTCCCGCAGCCAGGGCATCGTGCAGCGCAGCGGGTGCCAGGCGTCACCGAGTCGCACGGCCCGGCGTATTCCCGCATCGCTGTTGCCGCCGACCCACACCGGGATCTTCCCGTTCCCGTACGCGGCCGTGTCGGCCCAGGCCTCCCGCAGGTCCCGCAGGGCGGCGTCGGTCAGTCGTCCCCGCTGCTCGAAGGGGATACCGAGGGCGGCGAACTCCTGCCGCGCCCAGCCCACCCCCACCCCGAGGACCAGCCGTCCGCCGCTGAGCTGATCCAGATTGGCCGCCATCCGGGCGGTGAGCAGTGGGTGCCGGTAGGGGGCGATGAGGACCGTCGTGCCGAGCCGGATCCGGGTGGTGAGGCCGGCAAGCCAGGACAAGGTGGTGAAGGGCTCGTAGAAGGGCGCCGGATACTGCTCGGCGACGTCGGGCGTGATCGCGATGTGGTCGGAGACCATCAGCAGGTCGAAGCCCAGACCCTCCACGGTCCGGGCCCAGTCGTGCAGGACTCCGGGGTCGGTTCCGGGTCCGAAATTGAGGACGTTCACGCCGATCTTCACACCGCCGAGCCTAGCCAGTCCATGCGGGCCGGCAGAAGGGATTCCTGCCTGTCCGGGCGCAGTTCACCCGTGGATACCTCGGTAATCTGACCGGATGGCCGAGAATCTTGACGCAACGGACTGGGCGATCCTGGACGAGCTCCAGCAGGACGGCAGGATCGCGTTCACGGAGCTGGCCCGGCGGGTGAACCTGAGCGCGTCGGCGACAACGGAGCGGGTGCGGCGGCTGGAGGCGGCCGGGGTCGTCACGGGCTACCGGGCAGAGGTGGATCTGGAGCGGGCCGGATATGTGGCCCTGGCGGTCGTCCGGCTGAAGTACCCGGGGAGCCGGCACGAGCCGTTGCGCCGGATGCTCCGGGAGCGTCCGGAGATCCTGGAGTGCCTGCGTACCACCGGGGACGACTGCTACGTGCTGAAGGTGGCGGCCACCTCGATGGCCCACCTGGAGGAAGTCGTCGACGCACTGGCCGAGTTCGGGAGCACGACCACCAACCTCGTCTTCAGCCGGACGCTGCCGCTGCGCGGCCCGCGGGAGCCCCACGCGGACCTCACCGCACGGTGAGACGCAGAAAGGCACTGCCGGCCACTCCCCTCAACGTGCGGCTGTGGCCCGCAGATGATCTCCGGCCCACTTTTCGAAGGTGGTGAGGGGGATGCCGAGTTCCCGCGCGAACTCCGGGCGGGCGGGCTGAGTGTGCTCGTTGATATGTGACTGGCCGAAGCCCATGTCGGGCATCCCTGCGGCGGTCGCCTCTTCCCCGGTCAGGTCGGGCGCAGTCAGCTCGACGCCGAGGTTGAGAGAGAGGATCGTGGCGATTTCCGTCATCGTCAGGAAGTCGCTCGCCAGCTCCAGCTCGACACCGTCGAATCGCACCGGTGAGGCAACGGCTGCCGCGGCTGCCTTGCCGATGTCCTCGACCGCGACGAGCGACAGCCGAGTCGCCGGCTTCAGCAGGCTCACCAGGCCACCCTCCACCCCGCGGGGGAACATGATCTTCTTGGCCGGGAGGAAGTTCTCCATGAAGAAGCCCGGCTTGATGAGTGTCCAGTGCGTGAAGCCGGCCTCGCGCACCCGGTCCTGGATCCCGGCCTTCGCGGTGTAGTAGGGCTCCATCCAGGCCCAACGGCCTTTGACCCAGTTGACGTGCTGCCCGGCGCCGGAGACGGATGTGTGCACGAACTGCGGCACTCCTGCCGCCCTCGCGCCCTCGATCAGGTTGACGGCCTGGGCAAGCTCACCTTCGAAGGCGCGTCCGTTCACGTCGGGCATCTGAACGGAGAAGACGGCGCGGGTCCCTTCGGCAGCCCGGGCCAGGGAGTCGCGGTCGTCGAGGTCGCCGGTGACCAGCTCCGCGCCGAGTACTTCGACGGCCTTCGCCCGGGCCGTGTCCGGGTCGCGGACCAGTGCCCGGACGGGAACGCCGCTCGCGAGCAGTGCGCGGGCGGTGGCGCCGCCCTGCTGACCTGTGGCTCCGACTACCAGGGCAGGGGAGGATTCTGGAGGCATGGTGCTCCTCAGGTGGTGGCACACAGATATATGGCGGGGCCCGCCACTTACGCTTCGGTACGATACGGAGGCCCCCACCACTTAGCAAGGCCGGAGATGACGCCATGACCGTCCAGCGCGCAGACGCCCGGCGCAACTACGCACGGATCCTCGCCGTGGCCGAGGAGGAGGTCGCCGCGCACGGCGCCGACGCCTCCCTGGAGAACATCGCCCGCACGGCCGGAGTCGGATCGGCCACCGTGCGCCGCCACTTCCCCAGCCGGCACGCACTGCTGGAGGCGGTGTTCGCCGAGCGGATCGAAGCCCTGGTCGCCCGCGCCACGGCGTCGGCCGGGGCACCCGACGCCCGGGCCGCACTGCTGGAGTGGCTGGGCGCGCTCACCGCGTACGCCACCTCCGCGCGGGGCCTGGCCGATGCGCTGACCCGGACCGGAATGGACGACCCGGATCACGTGAACGCCTGCTCGGCGAAGCTCACCGGGGCGGCCGACCCGCTGCTCCGACGCGCCGCGCAGGCCGGTGCGGTGACGCCGGGCGTGACCGCCGCTGACCTGGTCACACTGGTCACCGGCATCGCCCTGGCCACGGAACATCACCCGGACCCCGCCGCCGAGGCGAACCGGCTGCTCGACCTCACCCTGCGGGGAGTCAGCCCGCAGGGATGACGAGGAAGACACATGGCGGCCGGTCATGCGCGCGGCCAAGGCCGGCAGCCTCCCGGGCTGCCATCCAGACCCTCACCCACTCCGGAGTTGAGAGCGAAGTGGGCACTTTTCCACGCGACCTGGCTGCCCCAACAGCATCTGCCGCGCCCACTTCGCTCTCAACTTCCCGCGGGCCCGGCCAGGCGGGCAGCCGCAGCTCGCACCAGACCGCCTTCCCGTGCAGCCCCCGCTCGACGCCCCACTGCAGCGCCAGCGCGTCCACAAGCAGCAGCCCGCGCCCGGATTCGTCACCGGTTCCGGCTGACCGGAGCACCGGCCAGACACCGGGCGCCGGGTCGCTCAGCTCGACACGGACGCGGCCGGTGTGCGTGCCGCAGATCCGGAGCGTGACGGGGGTCCCCCTCGCCGAGATGCGCAATCACGTTGGTCAGCAACTCACTGACGCAGAGCGTCAGATCGGTCGTATCCACGCCCGCGAACCGCGCCCGCAGCATCCGCCGCATCTCCGGTACGGCCTTCGGCACGGCGAGCAGATCCACCGCGAGTGGCAGCACGGTCATCCGCCGGCCGCCAGGCGCAGCGCCTCCGCCAGCCGACTCGCGGTGGCCGCGTTGCAGTTGCCGAGCGCGATCAGCGGCGGCCGGGTCGTACGCGCGGCAAGGGTCAGGGGGTCGACGCCGAGCGAGGGGAGGGTGATGCCGTGCGCGGTGGAGAAGTAGTTACAGCAACGCCAATGGCGGCGACTGCCTCGAAGTCGCCGAAGGCCACCCCGGCCTCGTCCCCGTACGCGACTCCAAGCGCCCCCACGGTCCCGCGCTCGTCGTGAGCGCCGCCGCGTGGGCGCCGTTCGTCGCGTCCGTCAAGGCGCCCTGACACAGCCGACGTCCCGGTCCACCACCCGGTCAGTCGTCCAGCGGCGCCGTGCCTCCCGGGCCCGCGAACACGAGCTGGGTGAGCGGGGAAGGGAGGTAGTCCGCCTCCACCGTGACCCGGTAGAGACCCGCATCGGGGACCTCCAGATCCGCTCCGAGCGCGTCGTCGTCACCGGCGTAGAGACTTACCTCCCGCTGGAAGCCGCCTTCGACCGCCGCCACGGTGCAGTCGACCCCCGACGGGTCGTCCGTGCCCGTGATGCGCACCGTCCATTCGGCGTTCGGCACCACGTAGTCCGGGACGGTCAGGCCGAGGCCGTCGTCCGCCTGGTCGGGGCCCAAGTGGTCGTCCTCCAGGAGGAAGTCGACCACGGCCTGCCGCGCCGCCCTGTCACTGGCCAGCGCACCGTGCTGCAGGGCGAGGGGCACCGTACGACGTGTCAGGGACGCCGATTCGCGGTGGACCGTTCCGTCGCCCCCGACCTGGAAGCGGCGTGGGGCCCCGTCCGGGTCGCGCATCAGCTCGCCGTCCGTGTGGGTCCGGAAGCAGTACTCGGAGGCGATGACCGTGCCGTTCTCCAGCCGCATCGACTGCACGGTCTCCTGGCGGATGCCGACGACCGGGCGGTGGTGCGGGAACGGCTTCGCCCGGAGCGCGTCGAAGAACTCCTGGGAGCTTCTGGCCAGGTCCTTGTCACCGCCCAGCGCGCCGACATCGGAGGGGGTGAGGCGGCGGACGTCGAGGCCCTCCTCGACGCAGAGGAAGCCGGGCAGGAGGTCGTGGACGCCGGGCATCGCGGAGGCGAGGGAGGCGAGGCGGCTGTGCGGCAACGGCAGTGGGGCGCCCTGGGCCGTGTTCAGGATGTTCGCCGCGACGACCGAACCGTGAAAGGGCGTGCCGAGGGTCATGACGCCACGGGTGTCCGCTTCGAGACCGGAGTCGTAGCCGAGGGTGAGGGCCGCGTAGGTGACGAGACCGCCCATCGAGTGGGCGACGAAGACGAGACGGGCCTCGCGCTCGTCCACCGCCTGAAGCCGGGCCTCCGCGTGGGCCGGGTGCTGTCGCCACCGTTCCAGGTGATCACGGGCTTCGCTCGCGAGCCGTCGCGCGTTGACCTCGACCGGCAGCCGCCAGTCGTACGGGAACGGCAGGACGGCAGCGGGGTGGGCGACGGCGTTCTCGATGGCCGCGGTCATCTTGTGGTACGGCTCGATGCCTCGCAGGACCGGGCTCCACGCCGGAATCTGCAGAAGCCTGCGCGCCTTGATCCGGCCGTAGTCGCCGGCCTGCTCCTCGGCGGTGAGGTGCAGGGGCGCGAGCCCGCCCTTCGTCAGCCAGGCCTTCGCCAGCCACGTGGGATGTGCCAGGCCCCAGAGCACCTTGCCGGTGCCGGTGTCGTACAGCTCGCTCCCCATGATTCCCGGTACGAGAACGACGGCGTCGTGCGTGACGGCGGGGGTCAGTCCCGGAGTCGTACGGGGACGGCCGCCGGGGACGCGGCCCGGCGGATTCGTCTGCGGCTGCTCAGTCATGCCTGAAACACTAAAGAGATGCAGAACAGGGCGGGGGAGTTCACGCAAACGCAGGACACCGAGGCGGATACCGGATCGCAGCGGACTCTGCTGACCCTGGCGGTGCGTGACTACGGCGACGGGAACGACAGCTTCACGGAAGGGATCGACGAGCAGCTGGAGGTCGTTGCGGAGTGGTGGTCCGGCCAGGGGGCCGGGGCCGAGTCCTCCTTCCGCCAGATCCCGCCCCCCGATCTGGAGAAGCGCGAGGACGTCGAGGACTTCCTGCGTGAGCACGAAGTGAGGGAGATGGAAGGGCAGGCGCTCGTCATGTTCATCACCGGACATGGTGTCTCCAGCGCGCGGACCCACTTCCTCAAGCTGCCCGGCTCCGTCAAAGGACGGCATCTCAACACCTCGGTACGCACCACGGAACTCATCACCGCCGCCCTCGACTCGCATGTCCGGAACGTCCTCGTGATCGTCAACACCTGTTACGCGGGAAAGATCCGCAGCGAGCTCGACGACGTACTGGAGGACATCCGCGCGGAGCGGCGTACCCAGTGCAGTCTCGATGTCCTGGTGACGTGCGGGCACGACAGGCCTGTTCAGGTTCGGCGGTTCCCCACGCTGCTGCGCGGCGCCCTTCAGCGGCTGCGGACCACCGCGGGCATCACCACCCCCTACCTCACGGTCGCCGAGCTCATGGCCGAGTTCGAACGCGGGCTGGGCACGGAGGATGCGATCAGAAAGCACCGTCTGCACCGGGTGGTCGACGGCAGCGGCATCCTCACCGCAACGCCCTGTATCCCCAACCCGGGTTACCGCTACGGCCATGACCTGGTCGGAGCGGGGCTGCGGCAGGCCGGCACTCCTGCCGACGACTACTGGCTCGACCGGGCCACCGGACGTACCCAGGACAGCGATCCGGGGTGGTACTTCCGCGGGCGTGACGACATCAACCGCAGTGTCACCGAGTTCCTGAGCCCCGCGCGTACACGGGGAGTCCTGCTGATCACCGGGACCGCCGGCAGTGGCAAGTCCGCCGTGCTGGCGCGAGCAGTGGTGCTGAGCAATCCGTCGTTCCAGGACGAACCCGTCTTCAAGACCGCGGTCGATCTGGCCGCGGACGGCACCGTGCCCGCTCCCGGTTCCATCACCGGGGCGATTCTGGCGCGTCATCGGGGCCCGGCAGACCTGGCCCGCGACATCCTGCGGGCTCTCGGTGCCGAACCCGGACGGCCGGCCTCGACCGAGGATCCCGTCGTCACCTGCACACAGCAGATCATCGAGACCCTCCGCGGCCGCAGCGAGCCGGTCACCCTGGTCATCGACGGTCTCGACGAGGCGGCCGAGCTCCCCCGCGTCATCGACGATGTCCTGGCCCCGCTCAGCGAGTTCTGTTCCCCGCAGCTCGGACAGGTGCCCGCCCCCCGGCAGGACGGCGACCCGCCTCCCCCCTCCATGCCTGCCGGGCTGCGTCTGCTCATCGGTGTGCGCTCCAGCCTGCCGCTCAGCGACTCCCCCGTGGAGCTGCCCGACGCGGAGCAAGGACTCAGCGAGGCCCTGCAGGCCGCGTTTCCCACCGCCGAGGAGCAGCGGACGGACGGCAAGGGGAGCGTGAAGGACATCGAGCAGTATCTGCACGCGCTCATCTGCGAGGGCGGGCATCGCGATACGGCCGAGGAGGCGGCAGCCCTGGTGGCACCCGAGGTGTGGCCGTCCTTCATCTCCGCCCGTCTCGCCGGGGAACAGCTGCGTTCGGCCGAGGACCCCGCGGCGGTTGCGCGGCAGGCGGAGTGGCGGGCGATGCTTCAGGGGGGGATGACGGGGCTCCTCGGACGCGATCTCGTGCTGGTGGCAGGGGACGGCCTTCCGTCCGACGTGGCGCTGGCGCTTCTGCGGGCATCGGCCTTCGCCGCGGGGGCGGGAATCCCCTGGTCGAACATCTGGCCACGGATGGGCCGGGTGTTCCTGGGCCGTCAGTTACCGGACTGGGACGACATGATCGGAAAGCTGCTGAAGAGCCGCCTGAACGGCTATCTCGCGCACGATCACGAGGATGAACGGCGGGTCTACCGGCCGGCCCATGAAGCGGTGGCCGAGGTGCTCTGCGACCTCGACGCCAACCTGCTCGACGCCGCCGCGGACACCCTCGATCCGGGCGCACACACCCCCGACGCGCACACCCCCGATCCGGGCGCGCACACCCCCGATCCGGGCGCGCACACCCCCGACCTGGGCGAGTCCGAATGACCCCGCGACCGGGCGGCGACCGGCATGCCGAGATCCACCGCCGGCTGGCAGAAGCCCTGGCCGAGCTGGTGCCCGACGATCCCGGCGTCCCGCCGCACCCCTATCTGCGCCGCCATCTGGCGCAGCATGCCGCCCAGGGACGTGTGCTGGACGACGCGCACGTGCCCCCTTCCCTGCTGCCGTGGGAATCCAGCTCCGGTCTCGGCCGGCTGCTGGCCGGCGGCAACAACCCGTCGGACCGGCAGCAGTGGCTGCAGGCCTGGGCGAAGCTGGAACCCTTCTCCCGGGGGCTCACCCCGCTGTCGCGACTGACCAGCCTGCACCTGGCCCACCACGCGGCCACGGCACGCCATCAGCCCCGGCCCCCTTCGCCCCCGGAGGACGCGGTGCTCGCCGGGTCGCCGGTCACCCCGCTCTGGAGCGACTGCGCGAGTCCGGACAACGTGTGGGCCGTGACCGAGGCCGCCGTCACCTCGCTGACCACGGTGAACGCGGGCCGCCGGGCCCGGGCCCAGCCGCTGCTGGTCACGGGGGACGACCACGGTGTCATCCGTATCCTGCGGCACGACGGTTCCGCCGCCGCGCCGCCGATCGCCGTACACGACGGCGCCATCGAGCACCTGGTCACGCTGCATGAGGGCCTGCTCGCCACGGGTGCCACCGACGGCACCGTCTCGGTCCTGGACGCGCTCCGCGGCCGCACCATCGTCCCGGTGCTCCGGCGCCCGGGCACCTGGGTCAGTTCGCTGACGCTCTACCGGCCACGGGACCGGGCCCAGGTGCTGCTCGCTGCGTGGAGTGACGGCCACATCGCCGCGTTCAACACGGCTGCGTTCCAGCCGATCGACATACCTCTCCCCCGGCTCGAACGAGCAGCGGCCATTCTGCGCGGTACGAACCGGCCGGACGGGTCCGGACTCCTTCTCTACGCCCAGCACGACACCGTCAGCAGTTTCGACGGGCGCACAGCCGTCATGCGGTCCCGTCATCCGGCAGCCGTTCGCGCTCTCGTCGCCCTGCCCGTGGCCGGGCACTACGCCGTGGGAGACGGCGACGGCACCCTGTCCGTTCACGATGTGACCGCCCACGGGCGGGCCTGTGGGGCCGGTACCGACGCGACGTCCGAGGGCGCCGTGACGGCGCTGGCGCTGGTCGAGGTCGAGGACCGGCAGGCGCTTGCGTGTGCCGGGGCGGACGGCACCGTGTCCCTGTGGCGGACCGACTCGCTGGAGCCGCTCGGCCAGTCGATCCAGGCGCACTCCGCCCCGGTCACCGCGCTCTCCTCGTTCACGGAACGGCCGGGCGCCCGCCTCATCACGGCCGGGGCCGATCGCACCGTCCGGAACTGGCCCCTGTCCGGTGCCACGTTCCGGCACGGCCGAGCCGCCTGGACCCCGGTCACCGCCAGCGCGCTGTCACCCGGGCCACCGCATCGCCTCGCGGTCACCGAGGGGAGCAGCACCCTGGCGTGGGACATCGAGACCGGCATGAAGCAACCCGTCATCGACGACGAACCGGTCACTGCCCTCGCCTGGGTGAGGTTGCGGAACAGCGTGCTGCTGGCCGCCGCTCGCAGCGACAACAGCATCGCCCTGTTCGATGCCTCCGCCCCCAGGGATTCGGCGCCGGTCGCAACACTGCGCGGGCACTACTCCCCCGCCCTCGCACTCGTGGCCTTCGAGGGCCCCGGCACGTCCGCCCGGCTGGCGAGCGCGAGCGCCGACGGATCCGTGCGCCTGTGGGACCTCGACACCGAGCAGGCCGTCTCGATTCGCAAGGACCACAAGTTCAGCGTCCGCTGCCTCGCCTCCAAGAGCGCCGAAGGCGGGGTCCTTCTCGCATCGGGCGGCAGCGACGGCAACCTCCGGATCTGGGAAGCGGCAGATCTGACCCAGTACGGCCGCACCATCCGGTGCGGTCAGAACATCGTCAACGATGTCGCCTTCGCCCCCGGGCGTGGTGCGGCCGGCCCGCAGCTCGTCACCGCCGGACAGAACGGCACCCTCAAATTCTGGGAGCCGGACACGGCAGCCGAAGCCCTGCACGAGTTCGATCCGGGTGACGGCGAGTTGAACGCGGTGACGGCCTTCCCCGTCCAGGGACAGCGCGTCGCCTTCGCCGCAGCCGGCAGCACCAGCATTCACCTGTGGGACCCGGCCGCCGACCGGCATCTGCTGCAGATCGTGACCGGGTATCGCGTCAATGCGCTGCGCACAGCCCCGCAGCAACCCGGCGAACCCTCCACGGTCCTGCTGGCGACGGGGGAAGCGGGAACCATGATCTTCCGCATCCATCACGACCGTCTGTGAGGCCGAATGCGCCCTCTGCGCGCTTCGGCGCGACGCCTTTGCGCCCGTTCGGTGTCGGCGAGCACACCGCCGCGCGCTGCTCACCTGCGCAACAATGATCAGCCGCGTCGGCGGCTGGACCGGCACGCTCGCACCTGCCGCCGGCCCCCGCCCAACGACCGCCGAGAAAATCCTTGTCGAGGACCAATGACCGCTGTCTTAGTTCACATCGCCGGCCCCTTGCCCCGACCCCGCCCGCGCGCGTTCCACGAACGGACGGGGAGCCGAGGGGCTGACTCTGCCGGACGGAGGCAGCAGGCATGACCGACTCCGTTCCCCCCGTCGTACTCGCCCGCGCCCCCGACCGGGGCGTCTGGCGCCTGGGCAAGGCGAGCGCACCGCTGAAGTTCAACCGCGTCGAGCCCGAAACCATCGACGGTTCCTCGGCCGGCCGCTTCAGTCTCTTCACTTACGGCATGCTGTACTGCGCCTCCGAACCGACCGGCTGCTACGCCGAAGCGCTCGCCTACTTCCGCGTCCATCCGGAGGTACGAAGCCTCCTCGCCGACGAACCCCACAAGCCCGGTCACATGAGGATCGGACACCTGGCGTCCGGCTGGCGCGACGCCCACATACTCGTCCGGCTGAAGCTGTCGGCCGAGGCCCGGTTCCTCGACGTGGACGCGGACATCACCCGCGAGGTACTCGCACACGAGCTCCGGAACGAGTTCAGCGAATGGGGGGTCGAGGGGGAACTGACCGACGACCACATCCACGGCAGGGACCGCCGCGTCGCCCGCCAGATCGCCGCCTGGACCGTCGCCCAGCGCAACGCCGAAGGCCACCAACTGGCCCAGGGCATCGTCTACCGGTCCGGGTTCGGCGGACGCCGTTGCTGGGCGGTCCTGAGCGGTACCGACTTCATCGAGGCGGAACGCCGCCCGATCCTCGCCGAGTCCGTCGAACTACAGGAAGTGGCTCGCGAGTACGGCCTCACCGTCTGGTGACCGCGGCACGATCGACCGACTGGCCGTGCGAAATGTCCCCCGATCTGATGTCTGGGGGATTCGCACGGCACAGCACCCTGTGAGTCCGCATCAGCGGAGACCCCGCAAAAAGTGCAGGTCACAGGCCTGACCGGCAACAAAGGGAGGGATTTAGCACCCTTCTGAGGAGGGAAATCTATGGAGTAAGTTGCGTGTAAACGGGTACCATTTGCTCAACACCACAGGGGGGACACGATGTTGATCACCAGTCACTTACGTTTAGCGAGTGCTGCGCCCATCCGCAGAGGCAGAGCGATCAGCTCGCCCCGGCACCCCGGTCATCTCCTCCCGCCTGTAGTGGTGCACACCACGGCCGCGGCAATACCACTTGCCCACCCGCCGCAAGCACCCCACGGACATGGCTGACGAACGGCAGCGAATCGCGCCCTCGCCCAGCCTTCGCGCATGCAGCGCACCCATCCTCCGCTGACGCCTCACCGGCGAGCGACGAGGAAACGAGGAGACCATGCAAACTCAGCGAGAGACCACCGCCGAAGCCCGCGCACTCCGCGACACGACGGAACAGTCCATCGCAGGCATCGCACGCTTCCTGCAGGACACCTTCAGCCAGCGCGTCGTCGCGTTCATCGCGGGCATCGAAGATCCCAAGCAGGTCGGAAAGTGGTGCAGGGAGCAGAACGCCCCGCGCTTCGACTCCGAAATGCGCCTGCGCACCGCCTACCAGATCTTCAAGTTCATCGAGAGTGCCGAGAATCTCCACACCGCTCGGGCCTGGATGATCGGGATGAATCCCCAGCTCGACGACGACTCACCGCTTGCGGCGATCGCCGCCGAACGCTACAAGGAAGTCATGACCGCGGCTCGCGCCTACCTTCAGGGCGACCTCTGACTTCAGGCTGATCTCTGCTTCAGACCGGCCTCCGCACTCCGACCTTTGGCTTCAGGCCGACCTCTGTCTTCAGGCTTCTGGCTTCGGGCTGATCCCTGACTTCAGGCCGGCCTCTGCCCAGCAGCATGGTGCATCCGTCATGCGGAAAGGGGCGCGCCCCGAAAGAACCGGGCGCGCCCCTCACCATGCGACGCGAAGAACGCGTCAGCCGCACTGCGTCAGCGGTCGAACTTCTCGCGAAGGTCGTCCGCCGCACCCTGGGTCCTGTCGCGACCCTGCTCAGACGCCTGGCGGGCCCGGTCGGACGCGTCCTGACGACGGTCCTGGCCCTGGCCCTGGCGCTGACCCTGACGCGGGTCCTCGCCCTTGCCGCCCTTCATCTTCTTCTGACCCTGGTCGGCAAGCTCCTGCGCCTTGTCCTTGAACTGGTCGGCGATGCCCATGCTGTTCACTCCTATGTGGGGGTGCGTGGGGATGGCCCCGTTGGGGCCTCGACCAGACTTACACGGCAGGACATACAACGCATTTCGATCACTTACGCTGCGTATCCGCCGCCGTCCGCGACGCCCGTTCGTCCTGGTCAGCCGTACCACCGGCGCCCACCAGACCCTTGCCGACACCCTCCAGACGTGACCCGAACCGCTTCATCTCCCGCTGGCCGACCACCCCGATCAGGCTCGGCAGGTAGCCGCGCACGGACTGCATCCCGCGCAGCCACCACTGGGCGTACACATGCGGGGAGCGCCGCTCGATGCCGGCCACGATGCGGTCGACGGCCGGGCCCAGCGGATACGTACGGTTGGACGGCCACGGCAGCCGCTGGCGCAGTTCCCGCATCACGTCGTCCTCGTCCGCGCCGCGCACCATGTCCGTGTCGGTCCAGGAGAGGTAGCCGACACCGACCTTCACGCCCCGGTAGCCGACCTCCGCCCGCAGGCTGTGCGCGAACGCCTCGACGCCCGACTTGGACGCGCAGTACGCGGTCATCATCGGGGCCGGGGTGATCGCGGCGAGCGAGGCGATCTGGAGGAAGTAGCCGCGGCTCTCCATCAGGACCGGCAGGAACGCCCGGCCGGTGACCGCGCCGCCGATCAGGTTGACCTCGATGACCCGTCGCCAGGCGACCGGATCGGAGTCGACGAACGGGCCGCCCGAGGCGACGCCCGCGTTGGCGACGACGACGTCGACCTTCCCGAAGCGCTCCTTGACCTCCTGCGCGACCCGCGCCATCGCCTCGTGGTCGGTGACGTCCGCGTGCCAGTGGTCGCTGTCCCCGTGCAGCCGCTCGGAGACCTTCTTCAGTTCGTCCGGCTCCAGGCCGACCAGCGCCAGCTTCGCCCCGCGCGCCGAGAGCTTGCGCGCCAGCAGCTCACCCACGCCGCGCGCCGCGCCCGTGACGACGATGACCTGTCCTTCGAGACTGCGCCTGCCGCTCATGCGACCTCCTCCTTGCTCTCGGCCTTGCCTTCGCCATCGGTCGCGCCCCGTACCGGGAGGTACGCGGTCACCAGTTCGCGGATCTTCGCCGTGACGATCTCCGGCGCCTCGACGGGCGTCATGTGGCCCATGCCCGTCAGTTCGGTGAGGCCGAGGCAGTCGGGCAGGGCCGCCGCGATCGCCCGGGCGTGGACGGGCGGCGTCAGCCGGTCGTCCGTACCCGCGATCACCGCGGTAGGCACCCTCAACTCCCGTACGCCCTCGTCGAGATCGAGCTCCGCGAGCACCTGCCCCCACGCGACGCGAGCCGCCCGCGGGCAGTCGTGCACGATCCGTGCGCAGGCGTCCACCCGGTCCGGGGCCGAACCCGCGCCCATCGTCCCGTACTTGAGGATCCGCCGGGAGACCGGCGTGACCGGTCCGAGCGGCGCCCGCGCCCCGAGGATCGCACGCGTCATCCGGGTCCGCACGGCGCCGGGCCGCAGCGGCACGACGAGGGATTCGGCGATCAGCCGGGAGCTGCCCGTGCTGCACAGCAGCGCTGCGGCCGCGTGCTCGCGCAGTCCGGCCCGGCGCGAGGCGGACATGATCGTCATGCCGCCCATGGAGTGCCCGGCCAGTACGGCCTTCTCCCCCGGGGCGAGGGTGGCGGCGAGCACCGCTTCGAGGTCGTCGGCCAGCGCCTCGGTGCTGTATCCCTCGCGCCCCACCGAGGGCGAGGTGCCGTGGCCGCGCTGGTCGTAGGCGACGACGCGGTGATCCACGGCGAGGTCCCTGATCTGCGCGTCCCAGAACTGGGTGTTGCAGGTCCAGCCGTGGGCCAGGACCACGACCGGGGCGCCGTCCTGCCCGTGCACCTCGACATGGATGCGGGAGCCGTCGGCGGAGACGGCCATCAGTTCTCGTACCGGCACCGGCCGGGGGTGCACGTTGCGCAGCGGCCGGCTCATCCCGCCACCTCCTCGGCGACGGTCTTCTTCGCGTCCCGCTGCGCGGGCAGCCGTACGACCTCGTACTCGGTGAGGTCGACGTTCCGCGTGACCTTGCGGAACTCTGCGGTGGTGCCGGGCCAGGCCGTGGTGTTGCGCCCGTTGGCGTCCAGGTACCAGCTGTTGCAGCCGCCGGTGTTCCAGACCGTGCGCTTCATGCGCTCCTGGACACGGCGGGTCCAGGACCCGACGGCCGAGGGTCGCGCGTCGAGTGCGACGCGGCCGCCCAGCACGTTCAACTGGCGCATGTAGTCGGCCATGTAGTTCAGCTGGGACTCGATCATCAGGATCATGGACGAGTTGCCGAGCCCGGTGTTGGGGCCGATGATCGTCATCCAGTTGGGGAAGCCGGCCGCGCTCGCACCGCGCAGCGCCTCCATGCCGTCCTTCCACGCCTCGGCGAGCGTGATGCCGTCCGCGCCGACCACCCGTTCGGCGATCGGCATGTCGGTGACGTGGAAGCCGGTGCCGAAGATGATCGCGTCGACCTCGGTCTCCGTACCGTCGGAGGCGACGACCGTGGAGCCGCGCACCTCGCTCAGACCGGAGGCGACCACGTCCACGTTGGGCTGGGCGAGGGCCGGGTAGTAGGCGCTGGAGAGCAGGATGCGCTTGCAGCCGATGCGGTACGAGGGGGTCAGCTTGGCCCGCAGCGCCGGGTCCTTGATCGAGCGTGCCATGTTGGACTTGGCTATCCGCTCGATCATGCCCAGCTGGTCCGGATGCTTGGTGAAGGCGCTGACCTGCAACTCCCGTATCCCCCACAGCAGTCCGCGGCGTGCGGTGGCGGTGAAGGGGAGGGTGCGGTGCAGCCAGCGCTCGGCGCCGCTGATGGCGCGGTCCATGCGCGGCATGACCCAGGGCGGGGTGCGCTGGAAGAGCGTCAGCTTGCCGACCTCTCGCTGGATCGACGGCACGATCTGGATCGCGGAGGCGCCGGTGCCGATCATCGCGACGCGCTTGCCGGTCAGCTCGGCGTCGTGGTCCCAGCGGGCGGAGTGGAAGACCTTGCCTGGGAAGTCGGCGAGCCCGGGGATGTCGGGCATCTTCGGGTCGGAGAGCGGGCCGGTCGCGGAGACGACGACGTCGGCGACGACCGTCGTGCCGTTGGCGCTCTCGATGACCCAGTTCAGCTCCTCGTTGTCCCAGCGCATCTGCGTCACCTCATGGTTCAGCCTGAGGTGCGGGCGCAGCCCGAAGGTGTCGGCGACGTGCTCCAGGTAGGCGCGGATGTGCTCCTGCCCGGAAAAGGTGCGCGGCCACTCGGGGTTGGGTGCGAACGAGAACGAGTAGAGGTGGGACGGTACGTCGCAGGCGCATCCGGGATAGCTGTTGTCGCGCCAGGTGCCGCCGACCGAGTCGGCCCGTTCCAGGATCACGAAATCGGTGATGCCTTCGCGGCGCAGCCGGACAGCGGCCCCAAGACCCCCGAATCCGGATCCGATCACCGCCACTCGTACATGCTCGTGCTGGGCCATGCTGCCGCCTCCCGCGGTACGTCACACGACTCTGCCAGCAATCACTGGCATTGTTGGGAGAGTAGAGCAGCCGCGTACCGATGGGTAGGGGTCCGGCGAGGGAAAGTTACCGGCGGTACAACATGCGGCCTCGCTCACGGGGAGGCCGATAGGGTGCGGGGGTGGCAGAAGGACGCGAGCACCGCGAATACCGCATGGAGGAGCTGGCCAAGGAGGCCGGCATCCCCGTACGGACCCTGCGCTTCTACCGGGAACGCGGCCTGATCTCGCCACCCCGGCGCGAGGGCCGCATCGCCTGGTACGACGACCACCACCTGGCCCGCCTGCGCACCATCGCAGGCCTGCTGGAACGCGGCCACACCCTCACCGGCATCGCCGACCTGGCCCGCACCTTCGAGAGCGGCCGCGACGTCGCCGAGGTGCTGGGCCTGGGCGAACCGACCGAGGAGACCCCGATCCGGCTCACACCGGAGCAACTGGCGGACTACTTCAAGGACGAGTCCACGCCGGAGAACCTGGCGACGGCCATGGAACTGGGCTACCTCGGCACGGACGGCGACGAGATCGTGCACATCAGCCGCCGCCTGCTGGAGGTCTCGGCCGAGCTCGTCCGCGAAGGGGTCCCGCTCGGCGAGGTGCTCGCCTCGGGCCGCCGGGTCCGCGAGCACGCGGAGGCCCTGGCCGACCTCTTCGTGGCGACCCTGCGCGCCCACAGCAGTGAGGCCGAACCGCCCCAACTGCGCCCGCTGGCACGTGCGGTGGTGGACGCGGAGCTCTCCATGGCGCTGGACCGGCGACTGCGCCGCGACGCGGAGGCGTCGCGGCCGCCGGCGTAGCCCGTACGCCCTACCGCTCGTACACCACCGTCACCGGCGCATGGTCGCTCCACCGCTCCGCGTGCGTGGCGGCCCGCTCGACCAGGGCCTTCACGGCGCGCGCGGCCAGTCCGGGGGTCGCCACCTGGTAGTCGATGCGCCATCCCGTGTCGGTGTCGAAGGCGCGCCCGCGGTAGGACCACCACGAGTACGGCCCCTCCACGTCCGGGTGCAGGGCGCGCACGACGTCGACGTACGCGGCTTCGCCGAAGACCCGCGTCAGCCACGCCCGCTCCTCGGGGAGGAAGCCGGAGTTCTTCTTGTTGCCCTTCCAGTTCTTGAGGTCGGCCTCCTGGTGGGCGATGTTCCAGTCACCGCACACGACGACCTCGCGGCCCTCGGCGGCGGCCCGCGCCTTCAGGCCGGTGAGGTAGGGCAGGAAGGCCGCCATGAAGCGTTCCTTCTCGTCCTGCTTCTCCGTGCCGACCTCGCCGGAGGGCAGGTACAGGCTGGCGACCGTGACGCCGGGCAGGTCGATCTCGACGTACCGGCCGCTCGCGTCGAACTCCTCGCTTCCCGCGTCGCCGAAACCGCCGAAGCCGATCTGTACGCGCTCCGGCGCCCGGCGGGAGTAGAGCGAGACCCCGGCCCGGCCCTTGGCGGCGGCCGGGGCGTGGACGGTGTGCCAGCCCTCGGGCTCACGCACCTCTTCGGGCAGCTGCTGCGGCTCGGCCCGCACTTCCTGGAGGCAGATCACGTCGGCGTCGGTCTGCGCCAGCCACTCGACGAAGCCCTTTTTCGCGGCGGCGCGGAGACCGTTTACATTCACGGAGGTCACAGTGAGCATTCCGGCACGATACCGACCCCATCGCCCGCATACATGTACGATATGCCGCATGATTATCCGGCCGCGCCCCTACGATCACCCCGACGCCGTCAAACTCAACGATCTCGTGCAGCTCGAATACGCCGAGCGCTACGGGGACGAGGGCGACATCACACCGCTGGACGCCACGATGTTCGACCCGCCGCACGGGCTGTACCTGCTCGCCTACGACGCGTCGGACCGCCCGGTCGCCACCGGCGGCTGGCGCTCGCAGGAGCGCAACGCCGAGGGCTACTCGGACGGTGACGCCGAGCTCAAGCGGATGTTCGTGATAGCCGAGGGACGCGGCCAGGGCCTGGCCCGCCGCATCCTGGCCGCCCTGGAGGCCGACGCCCGCGCGGCGGGCCGTACCCGCATGGTGCTGGAGACCGGCGACCAGCAGCCCGAGGCGATCGCGTTGTACCTCTCCAGCGGCTACACGCCCTGCGAGAAGTTCGGCCACTACCGGACGTACGACAGCAGCCGCTGCTTCGCGAAGCCGCTCCAGTCCTAAGCCCCGCCCACCCCCGCCAGGAACCCCGCCAACGCGTCGTTGAACGCCTCCGGCCGCTCCAGGCCGGGCAGGTGCCCGGCCCCCTCGACCACGACCAGCTCCGCGCCAGGGATCAGCCCGTGCAGGACCCGGGCCTCCGCGACGGGCGTGTAGACGTCGTCCGCGCCGACGACGACGAGGACCGGCACCCCGGCCCCGGCGAGCGAGTCACGGTAGTCGGGCCGCTCGGCCCGGCCCCGCAACGCGGCCGCCGCCCCCTCGGGAGCGGTGGTCCGCATCATCCCCAGGACCTGCGCGGCGACTTCGGGCAACGCGGTGACGTTGTACGGGGCCAGCATCTTGTCGATCACCTCGTCCGCGTACCCGTCCATCCCCTCGGCGAGCAGCCGGTCGGCGAGGCGGTTGCGGAACGCCTTGCCGTCCTCGGTCTCGGCGACCGGGGACGTGTCGGCCAGGACCAGCGCCGCCACCCGGCCCGGGTAGGAGCGGTGGAACTCCATGGCGATCTGCCCGCCCATCGACACCCCGCCGACGACGGCCCGCGCGATGCCCAGGTGGTCCAGCAGCGCGGCGATGTCGTCGGCGAAGTCCGCGAACAGGGTGCGGCCGGGGACGACGCCGCTGGCCCCGTACCCCCGCAGATCCGGCACGATGACCCGGTACCCGGCCGCGACCAGCGCGGCGGTCTGCGGCTGCCACATGGTCCGGTTGAACGGATGCCCGTGGACGAGGACGACGGGCGGCAGATCCCCTCCCGGCCCCTGGTCGTCGTACCCGAGCAGGGTGCCGTCCTCCGCCGTGAACCGGCTGCTCACCGGACCACCCGCCCGACACCCACGTAGAAGCCGCTGCGCTCGACGGCCGGCGCCGGATCCTCCTGGTACCACTCGGTCGCGGGGACGAGCCCCGGCTCGACGAGCTCCAGCCCCTCGAAGAACGGCTCGACCTCGGCGCGCGTACGCATGCGCAGCGCGATGGCGCCCTTCTTGTACGCCGACTCGGTCTCCTGCTTCAGCTCCGGGTGCTGATCGGCGGTGCCGTGCGAGAGGGCCAGGTAACTCCCGTCGGGCAGTGCGTCGACCAGGGTGCGGGTGATGCCGTACGGGTCCTGGTCGTCCGGCAGGAAATGCATCAGCGCGATCAGCGACAGGGCGATGGGCCGGTCGAAGTCCAGCAGCTGCGCCGCCCGTTCGAGGATCGCCCCCGGCTCCCGCACATCGGCGTGGAGGTAGTCGGTGGCACCTTCCGGCGTGCTGACGAGGAGCGTCTCCGCGTGGCGCAGGACGATCGGGTCGTTGTCCGCGTAGACGATCCGGGCGGTCGGCGTGATCGCTTGGACGATCTGGTGGAGGTTGGGTTCCGTGGGGATGCCGGCGCCGATGTCCAGGAACTGGTCGATCCCGCCGCGCGCCAGCCAGGCGGCGGCCCGGTGCATGAACGCCCGGTTCCGCGCGGCGTTCCCGCGCGTCTCCTCCGGCAGCGTCTGCGCGAACTGCTGGTCCACCGGGTAGTTTTCCTTGCCGCCCAGGAACCAGTCGTAGACGCGGGCAGGGTGAGGCCTGCTGGTGTCGATCCGGGGCTCGGGTTCGGGTATGCCTGCCGTCACTGGTCGCTCCTCGATGCGGAGAGTCTGACGATCGGGTAAACGCTTTCAGCCTAAGGGCTGTCCCGCTCGCCGAGACCGTCGAGGCGCTCGGGGAGCTGAGCGCGGCCGGCACGGTCGGGCTGCTGGGCGCCAGCAACCACGCCGTCTGGCGGGTGGAACGCGCCCGGGCACTCGCGGCCGCGGCCGCACTGCCCGGCTACGAGGTGCTCCAGTACCAGCACAGCCACCTGCGCCCCCGCTTCGACGTCCCCAGCCCCCTCTTCGAGGACGGCAGCCTGGGCCACGCAGGCCCCGAACTGCTCAGCTACCTGCGCGCCGAAGAGGACCTGACCCTGGTCGCCTACTCTCCGCTGCTCGCCGGTGCGTACACCCGCCCGGACAAGCCGATCCCCGAGGACTACGACCACCCCGGCACTCCCGCCCGGCTCGCGGTCCTGCGCGAGGTCGCCGCCGAGACGGGGGCGGGCATCAACCAGGTCGTCCTGGCCTGGCAGATCGGCGGCCGGCTTCCCGTCATCCCGCTGACCGGGGCGTCTTCGGTGGCCAGCTGAAGGAGAACCTGGCGGCGGTGGACCTGGAACTGACGGACGAGCAGCGGGCGCGGCTGTGCGGGGCGCACTGAGGCCGGGGGAATCCGGCGCTACTCGCCCCCCCGCATGAGGAATCGCACCCGTCAGCGCAGGGTCAGTTGCTCGCGAAGCCGCTTCACGTGGGCCCGGATGTCGCGCTCGATGCCGGGTTCGTCCGAAGGCGCCCGGTCGGCGGCGGGGGCCGGGACGGGTTGGCGGCAGGGGCCGCACAGCCCGTCGCGGAACGCTTCGACCCTGCCGGGCGCCCCGCATTCGGTGCACTCGATCATCAGGCGGGGTGCGGAGTCGCCCGACGCCGCGGGTACCGGGGCGGCGGGACGACGGGGCGGGAGCTTGGTGATGAGGCGGCGCCTGACGAAGCCGAGGGGCGTGTCGACGGTCTCGGGCAGCCCGGCGGTGAGGGTGTGGATGAAGTAGTCGGTGTCCACGCCGCGTGCGAACCACTCGGCGGCCATCTCTTCCAGCTCCGCGCAATCGTCCTCGGAGAGTCCCAGGCGTTTGTCGGTGGGGCCCAGTTGTGTCAGGGCGAGGAAGGCGGGCGATGAGCCTTCCGGGGCTGCGTCCCGGGGGATGCCGGTGCGCTGCTGCGGCACGGGCAAGGCAGGCACGGGCGCGGCGGGCACGGGCGCGACGGGTTCTTCGGGTGTGGCAGGGGCGACTTCTTCGGCTGTGGCCGGGGCGGCGGGCTCGGCCGGGACCCATGGCGGCGGGGGCGCGGTCGACGGGGCGGATGCGACGGACGCGACGGACGCGACGGACGCGACCACAGGCTGCGGCACGCATCGGCTCTGTTCGGCGGCGAGGAAAGTGCTCCACCACTCGTTGTCGCGGGCCGTCCGCGACCAGAAGGTGCGGGTGACCCAGCGGAGGTTGTCGCCCTCGCCGGTCGCACACCTCGCCTGGCGCAGATGACCGGCCACGCCCAGGGCCCGCAGCGCGCTGCCGACGGCCATCTGCCCGTACAGCGGCTGGCACTTGGCGAGCGACTTGATGTTCATGGCCGCGCCCTCGGGGAGCGTGTCGACGTATCCGGCGATGTACCGCTCCCGCTCCGGCAGACACGCTGCGGACCGACGTCACCGCAGTGGCCCTCGTCGATCCCCCGACCCGTGGTATCTACGCGATCGGACCACGCCGCGACCCCCACCCCTGCGCGGCGCCCCTCCTCGACCTGCTGGCCACAGCCGTCGCGGCGGCCCGTCCGCCCCGAGCTGCTCACCTGCCTGCCGAGGCGGACGCCCACGTCGCGCACGCCTCCCAATAGCGTCGAAGAGCCCCATCGCTGCCGAAGAGCCCAGCCGGGTCCCCCCGGCAGCGATTGAAGACCGCCCCCGTCTCCTGCGTGACCGTGGCCCGTCGGGAGGGGCAGCCGTCGGCCTCAGCCTACCGCTCGTTCGGCGAGCGGGCGGCGCCGCAAGGCGGTCTCGGTCAGCGAGCGCGGCGGGAACGAGGCGGCGGGGTTGTACAGATTCGTCCCGGGCGGCACGATGGCGTCGATCCGGTCGAGGGTCGCATCGTCCAGGGTGAGCGCGGCGCCCTTGAGCAGGTCTTCCAGCTGCTCCATGGTCCGCGGCCCGATGATGGCCGAGGTGACGGCGGGGTGGGCCACGGTGAAGGCCACAGCGAGCTGGGGCAGGGTGCAGCCGATGCTTTCCGCGAGTTCGGCGAGCTGTTCCACGGCGTCGAACTTGGCCGCGTTCGCGGCCAGCGCGGGATCGAAGTTCGCCGGCCGGATCGCGGCCCGGCCGGTTGCCAGGTCCGTGGGCCTGTCCTTGCGGTGCTTGCCGGTGAGGAACCCGAAGGCCAAGGGGCTCCAGACCAGTACCCCCATGCCGTAGCGCTCGCAGACCGGCAGGAGCGAGGACTCGATGCCGCGGGCCAGGATCGAGTAGGGCGGCTGGTCGGTGCGGAAGCGTCCCAGGCCGCGACGCTCGGATACGTGGTGAGCCTCGACGATCTCCTCGGCCTGGTAGTTCGAGCAGCCGAACGAGCGGATCTTCCCCTGGCGCACGAGGTCGTCGAGGACGGAGAGTGTCTCCTCGACGTCGGTGGTGTGGTCGGGGAAGTGCATCTGGTAGAGGTCGATCCAGTCGGTGTTCAGGCGCCGGAGGCTGTCCTCGACCGCCTTGAGTATCCAACGCCTGGAATTTCCACCACGGTTGGGGCCCTCGCCCATCGGGAAGTGGGCCTTGGTGGCGAGTACGACATCGTCACGGCGCCCTCGCAGCGCCTTGCCCACGATCTCCTCGGACTCACCCTGGCCGTACATGTCGGCGGTGTCGACGAAGTTGATGCCCTGGTCGAGGGCGGTGTGGATGATGCGGGCGCAGTCGTCATGGTCGGAGTTGCATCCGTCCTGGAACATCATGGTGCCGAGGCAGTGGACGCTGACCTCGATTCCGGTCCTGCCAAGGGTGCGATAGCGCATGGTGGTGCTCCCTTACTAACCGATCACGCAGGGCGACAGGAGCGTCGGCCGCACGAGGCACCCTAGGAACTAGAGCCCTCTCTAGATCAACCCCGTTACCCTGGGCGGCATGGTTGAGGTCGCCGCAAGCCTGAGCATCGGGCAGGTCTCCGAACGCACCGGCTTGAGCGTTCACGCTCTGCGCTTCTACGAGCAGGAGGGCCTCTTCATCGATGCCGTGCGCCGCGGGCCTGGCGGGCGCCGTGTCTACCGCCAGGACGACGTGGACTGGCTGACCGTCTGCATCATTCTCCGCGCCTCCGGCATGCCCCTGACCGTGCTTCGCCGATACACCGACCTCGTCAGAGAAGGCAACGACAACGCGGAGGAACGGCTCGCACTCATGCGTGAGCACCAGGAGCGGGTCACCGCCCAGATCGGCAGGCTCACCGAGTCCCTGGACCTGATCAGGTTCAAGGTCGGGGTGTACGAGGACCTTCTCGACCAAGGCGACGCCGCTGTCGAGCAATGCCACGGTCCGTCCCTCGGCTGACGAAGCGCGCACGCCACGCGCACTCCCGGGGCGCACGAAGATCGCTTCCCGAGACGGCAGAGATCGCTTTCCGTTCCGGATGGACGTGGACAGCCTGCGGCCGGCCGGCCGCAGGCTGCGCGTGCTGAGGGAGGGCCGTCAAGGCCTCTGTCCGTGGTGCCGTGGATGATCGGGCATATGACCCATGGTTCCCGAGACGCCTTTCGCTCTCTCGCCTTGCAGCATCTGTCGCCCGAGGACGCTGAGAAGTGGCTCGCCCTGCTTCGCCCCGGTGTGCGTCTTGCGGTGGCAACCGGCTCTGACGACGTGGTGGGCCGGCTCGGTGGCCTGCCGGCTTTGCCGGCTGCCTCGAAGTGGCCGGTGTGGGAGGGGCACGGCCCGCTCTCCTTCGTCGCCTCGATCGACTGCGCGCGCCTGCCGACGGCTGCGCTGGACATAGCTCTGCCCGCCACGGGAACACTGCTGTTCTTCTATTTCGACGGGCAGTTGGACGACGGCGACGCTCTCGTTCTGGCCGAGGACCGGGAGAGCTGGGCGGGCGCCCGCGTGCTCTTTGTGGCAGCGGACGAAGAGGTGGCGGAGCGTGGCACGCCTGAAGGACTCAAGCCGTATCCGGCGGTGCCGCTGACCGCTCGGACGGAGATGACGGCGACGGAGCCCTGGCATCCGTCCGTACGGGCCGCCTTCGCGCCGGATGCCCCACTGGGAAACCGGTACGACCATCCCGTCTGCTCGCAGGAGTTCCTCGACGCGCTGTGGGAGTTCGACGACGAGGTGGGGCACCGGATCGGCGGCCACGCTCATTCGGTGCAGAACCCGGTCGAGATCGAGATCGCGGAGGCGGTCCTGGACGGAGAGGTGTCCTGGGACGATCCCCGGCTGTCCGAGGAGGCGGGCGGCTGGGTGCTGCTGGCCCAGTTCGACAGCGAGGACGCCGCAGACATGATGTGGGGCGATGCCGGAGCCCTGTACTGGCTGATCCGCCCGGAGGACCTGGCGGAGCGGCGCTTCGAGCGGGCGATGTTCACCTGGCAGTGCGGCTGATGGCCGCGGCACCTCCCTCCTGGGGAGTCGAGTACACGCTGAGCCTGCCGGGTGAGGGCGCCGCCCGCGACGCTGCGGCTGAGCTGTCCGTGATGGGGCACCGTCTGACGGCGGTTCGCGTCCACGATCACTTCCGGTTCGTTCCGTCGAGCTTCTGGTACGACCAGCCGTCGATGGACCCGGAGTTGGAGGGGTGGTGGCAGGTCTTCTCGCTGGCCGTCCACAGCGGGTACGAGCGGATGGCTCTTGAGCCGTTCCTCCGGAGTGAACGGATTCGGGTCGCCCATGTGGCCCGTGCCCACGGCGGTTTCCCGCAGGGGTGCGCCGAGGGGCATGCTGTGACGCTCGAAGAATTCTTCACACGGGACGGCCTGGTCCATGAGCAGGCCGACGCCCACGTCGCCGTTCCGAGCCCTCTGCCCAGGGATCCCGCACGCCCTCCGGCCGGCCCGCCCTGGAAGCGCAGTGAGATCGGTGGGCCCGCAGACGTGGTCCAGGCCGTGGTGGCGGTCGCAGAGCGCATGTACGGCAGTGCGGAAGATGCGCCGGATGCCGTGGGGTGGCTGCTCGATGAGGAGTTCGCGTTCGGTGAGCCCTACGCGTCGACGGGTGACTTCCTCGGTGATCTCGCGGACGCGGTGGCCCACCAGGGCACCTGCACGGACGCCACCGTCGAGGCCGTCCCGTTCCTCGTGGAGCTGATCTGCGACGAAAGCGTCGCGCCCGGCAGCCGGTTGGTACTGCTCGGCGACCTGTTGCGGCTCGCTGCTTCGGGGCCGGCGGCAGCGGTCTCCCTGGCCGATCGCATCACCGCACTGGGAGGTGCCTGGGAGGAGCCTCCGGCTGAACACCTGACACGCCGGGCCATCGGCAGCGGGCTGCCGAGGCTGCTGTCCCGCTGGGAGGGAGAGAGTGACGGCGTCCGGTTCGCTCTCGCCGCCCTCACGGCGCTCTGTGGCCTTCATGACCAGCGCGCACTCTCAGGGCCGGCCGCTCTGCCGGCTCCAGCAGGCAGCTCCCGCGCCGATGTCGCATCGCTCGTGGCAGCGCTGCTCAACGACGACCGAGAGGGCTTGGCAACTGCGCTGGACCGGCTGGCATCCTGGTCGCCCGGCATCGCCGAGAAGGCCGCCGGCCCGCATGTGGATCCTCGGACTCTGGGACTGGCAGTCCTTCCGGACCTCGTCCTCGAGGACGTGACCTCAGGAATCGCAGCAGAGAGTGATCTGCCCCGGCTGCCGACTACGTCGACGTGAAGAATGACGACGCGTACTACTACCTCGCCGCCCGGGCGCGACGACAACGGTGTCGCGCGTTGCTAAGCGTCGCTCGATGGCGATCGGAAGCCGGCCACGATCTCGTGTGCGTACTGATCCTCGGGGCCGAGGTCCTGGACCGCGCGATGGGCCTCCTGAACCCGATTCGTCTCGCACAGCAGCCGGACAAGGACGTAGAGCGCGTCCCTGTCGCCCTCTTTCGCGCGGCCGCGAAGCGCCGCCTCCATCCCGTGCTCACGAAGCGATCTGTTGAGTTTCCGCCGTGCATGGACATCCGTGAGGGCGAGTTCCGTGAGTTCCGGGAACCGCCCCGCACGGGCGAGCAGATCCATATGCCACAGATGGTTGCTGTGCATGTGGTGATCGGCGGAATAGCACTCGGCGCGGGCGCTCACCAGCGCGATGGCCGCACCCCAGTCGCTGAGCTGTTCCGCTGCCTGGGCCCGCTCGAACCACTCCACAGGGCGAGTATCGCGTAACCCTGTCCCGTACAACGCGGTGGGAGTGGTGGCCGATGAAGGTCCGCGAACCGCCTCACGCACCCGGACCGCCCCGAACCATCCCGAATCGCCAGGCCGACGATCGCCCCGTCGGAAACCCTCGGGGTCGCCGGTTCTCCCCGGCGTTCGCGAAAGCCGGCAGGTCCGGGCCAGGTGCCGGGCGGCCGGTGTCGCGTACCAGCGGGTGCAGCCGCGCAACCGGCAACACGTCCAGCCCGACTGCGGAGTGCCAAGTCAACTTGGCACTTCCTCCGGTCGCCGGTCCTCGCCGGCGGTGGCGGGGATGGCGGTGTCGATGAGGACGGCGGCGATGGCGGCGGCGGCGGGGAAGGCGTCGGCGTTGAGGACCCGGGTGCGGGCCGCGGCGCCGTCGATGAGCAGTGCGAGCTGCTCGCCGAGCTGTTCAGGGTCGGCGGCGCCGGCTTCGCGGGCGGTGTCGGCGAGCCGCGCGGCGACGGCCTTCTTGTAGTCGCGCGCGTACTGGGATGCGGGGTGCTGGGGGTCGTGGAGTTCGACGGCGGCGGCGATGTAGGGGCACAGGGGGGTGGTGGCGGGGATGTCGAAGGCGGCGAGGAGCCGTTCGCGGGGCGTGAGGTCGGTGCGGTCGAACACGCCGGACAGCACGGAGGGGTCGAACCGGCGAAGGTACTCGGCGACGAGTTCGTCCTTGCTGCCGAAGTGCTGGTAGGCCGTGCGCTTGGACACCTGGGCCGTCGCGCAGAGCTGGTCCATGCCCGTGCGGTTGATGCCCTGCTCGCGGAACAGTTGCTGGGACGCGCCGAGGATGCGCTCGCGAGCGCCCCGGCCGCGGCGGCTGCCCGTGGGGCCCTTCTCCAACTCCGTCATGAGCCCATCGTACCGCAGCTAGGTAACGACTGGTGTACATAGTTTGCGCCCCTGCCGCCCACCCACTACCGTAAGAACACAGGGCGGTATACATAACACCGTCACTCCGGGTACACGCGGCATCACCGAACTAATGGAGCAATCATGGGAAAGCTTGACGGCAAGGTCGCGGTCATCACCGGCGGCACCACCGGCATGGCGCTGGCAGGCGCGAAGCTGTTCGTCGACGAGGGAGCGCACGTCTTCATCACCGGCCGCCGCCAGGACGCCCTGGACGAGGCCGTGCAGCAGATCGGCCGCAACGTCACCGGCGTCCAGGGCGACGCCGCCGACCTGGACGATCTGGACCGCCTGTACGACACCGTCAAGCGGGAGAAGGGAAGCCTCGACGTGCTGTGGGCCAGCGCCGGCGGGGGCGAGCCCGCCCCGCTCGGCGAGATCACCGAGGCCCACTTCGACGCCGCGTTCCACCTCAACGCCCGCGGCACCCTGTTCACCGTCCAGAAGGCCCTCCCGCTCTTCAACGACGGCGGCTCCATCCTCATGACCGGCTCCAACGCCTCCCTCGGCGCCTTCCCAGGCTGGAGCGTCTACGCCGGCAGCAAGGCCGTCCAGCAGGCATGGGCCCGCGTCTGGCTCAACGAGCTCAAGGACCGCCGCATCCGCGTCAACGTCCTGACCCCCGGCCAGGTCGCCACCGCCAAGCAGGCAGAGCTCTTCGACGAGGCCACCAAGCGCCAGTTCGAGTCCCTCATCCCCCGCGGCCAGATGGGCAGCCCCGACGAGATCGCCACCGCCGCCCTCTTCCTCGCCTCCGACGACTCCAGCTACGTCAACGGCATGGAACTCGTCGCCGACGGCGGCACCACCGCCCTCTGAACCCCACAACACGCAACCAGGACGGGACATCTCATGAGCAGCATCAGCATCATCGGCACCGGGAACATGGCCCGCACCATCGGCGCGCGAGCGGTAGCCGGCGGCAACACCGTCGAGATCATGGGCCGCGATCAGGCCAAGGCCGACGACCTGGCCAACACTCTCGGCGGCAGCGCCACGACAGGAGAGTGGGGCACCGCCCCGGCCGGGGACATCGTCATCGTGGCCCTGCTGCACGACGGTGTCGTGCCGTCAGTGGCCCAGTACGGAGACGCGCTCGCGGGCAAGGTCATCGTCGACATCAGCAACCCCTTCAACTCCACACTCGACGGGCTGACCCACCGCGAGCAGACCTCGATCGCGCAGGAAGTCGCCAAGACGGCCCCGGCAAGCGCCAGCGTGGTGAAGGCGTTCAACACCGTCTTCCGCCACGTCCTGGAGAAGGGCCGGCCCGACGTCTTCATCGCCGGCGACAGCACGCACGCCAAGGCGCGTGTCGAGGCGTTCATCGAAAGCCTCGGGCTGCGCCCGCTCGACGTCGGCGGCCTCACCATGGCGCACTGGCTGGAAGGAGCGGGCGTGGTCACGGTGGGCCTGGCCAACCACGGTGTGGGCAACCTGGACTTCGCCCTCGGCATCACCGAGCTTCCCGCCTGAGCAAACGGTTGACGGAGCCTTTTCGGAGCGGTTGCCGATCGGAGGACGGAGCCGGCGTGAGGGTGGGGGTACGCACAAGACCACCCGCCGCGCCCTCAAGAAGCTGGGCAAGCACCTGGGCACACAAGATCAGATCCAGCTACTGCGCTTCGTGCCGTACAACGCCAAAGAGCCCCTACCGGGTTTCCCCGGTAGGGGCTCTGAGCTGCGGTGGACCTGTGGGGATTTGAACCCCAGACCCCCTCGATGCGAACGAGGTGCGCTACCAGACTGCGCCACAGGCCCTTGCAACGAGTGAAACTTTAGCACCCCGACCGGGGTGCTCGGAAATCCGTTCCGCGCTGGTCAGCCGAGTCGGTGTCGCAGCGGGCGGGGCGGGCGTCTCACTCGTTGGCCGCGCGGGGGCGGTCGTCCTCGTCGTACTGGTCGAAGAGCGGGGTCCGGCCCCGTTCGCGGGCGCGGCGGGACTGGGCGGAGCGCTGGCGTGGCGCCGGGTCCACCGGGGTCGCCGCGGGCTGCGGGGCGGCCGACTGGGTGGGCTCGGCGGTGCTGGAGCGGGCCGCGCTCCAGGTCTCCGGGTTGCCGACCTCGATGCCGCCCGTGGCGCGCGGGGCGACCGGGGCGGTGACGTAGGTGGGGAGCGGTACGGGGACGGGCTCCTAGCTGTCGCCCTGGACCCGGCCCCGCTCGCGCTGCTGGTCGACCCACTCCGCGTGATCCGTCTGCTCGACCAGGGCGCGGCGGCCGGCCTCCTGCGGGGAGACCGTGGGGGTGGGCTCGGGGGCGGGGTGGCGGGCTTCGGGGTCCTCGTCGGACTCCGCGGGAGCCGTCGCGGCCGGCTGGTGGCGGCGGGGGCGGCTCTCGCGGAGCCGTTGCGCCGCGACCTCTGCCCGGCGCCGGTCCATGGTGAAGGCGAACCTGCGCCGCTCCTGGGCACGCAGATGCACGATGTACGTGCTCAGCAGCACCGCGGGAACCGCGGGGGCCCAGAGGAGGCGGAGGCCGCCGACAGCGGCGACTACTGCGCCGAGCGTGAACCCGAGGAAGAGGATGACCGTGGTGCGGCGACGGCGCGCGAGGACCTGTAGGCGCTGCGCACGCCGGGCGCGCTCCGCGTCGATTCCGCCGGGGCGTGGACGCCGGGCGGGGGCGGAGGAGTCGGAGGAGGGCGCGGGCCGCTCGCGGGCCGGGCGCTCCAGGGCAGAGTGCTCCGGCGTCCGAGCCGGGTCGTGCACCCGGGCCTCGGTGTGCGCCGGAGGCGCGGAAAAGCCCCGGACGTCGACGGATTCCATTCGGTCCGTGACTGCGTCCGGGTCGGCGTCGGGCGCCGCCTCCTCGTCGGTGCGCTCCCGCAACTCCTTGGCGTACCGGCGCTCCATCGCCGCCCGTCCGGACAGCAGCCGGATGGCGGTGCTGAAGCGTTCCGTCGGACGGGCCTCATTGAGCTCGTCCTGCCTGCGGAGCCACATCGGTACCAAGTAGGCGGCCCAGGCCCCGACAATGACTGCGTAGATCAGGCCGCTGCTGCTCACATCTCACACCGTAGAGGGGTTTGCGTGGAGGCATCCGCCAATTGGCGCGGTGTGTCGCACGATCTGGCTGATATCACGGACTTTTTTTGTGATTGTTCGGATCAACAGTCGACGTTTGTGCGTTCGTTAGCAGTCGCCGCCCGATCAATTTCGAACATATATTTCATTTCGCGCGGTGCTCAGGATGCTCCGGTCGCTCCGGTCGGCCCGGACGCGCACGGTGCCACCTCCGGAGCAGGCCGTCAGGCACCTCCTCCGCGGTGAGCGCGTAGATCAGATGGTCCCGCCAGGCTCCGTCGATGTGGAGATAGCGGGGCCGGAGCCCTTCCTCACGGAATCCGAGTTTCTCGACGACCCGACGGCTGGGCCCGTTCTCGGGGCGAATGCAGACCTCGATGCGGTGCAGTCCGACCGCGCGGAAACAATGGTCGACGGCGAGGGCGACCGCGGTCGGCATCACGCCCCGGCCCGCGACCTCCTGGTCCACCCAGTAGCCGACGTGGCCCGAGCACATCGAACCCCAGGTGATCCCGGCCACGGTCAGTTGACCGACCAGCCGTCCCTCGTACTCGATGGCGAACGGCAGCATCCGGCCGGCGTTGGCCTCGGAGCGCAGATGGCGGACCATCTGGCGGTAGGTGGGGCGCTGGGCCACCGGCCCCCCGGGGGCGGGCGGGGGCACGGTCGCCTCCCAGGGGCGCAGCCAGTCCCGGTTGCGCCGGTTGACCTCGCGCCACATGCGCTGGTCGCGCGCCTTTATCGGCCGGAGGGCGACATCGCCGTCCACCAGGATCACCGGCCAGGTAGGGACGTTCAGCTCGGGCTCCCCGGTCGGGGGTGATCGCCGCCGCGGAGTTGCTCGACGGCGTGCACCAGGAGTCGGCTCAGGACCGCGAGCCCGTCACGCACCCCGCCGGTGGAGCCGGGCAGGTTGACGATGAGCGTACGTCCGGCCACGCCGGCCACACCGCGCGAGAGCGCGGCCGTGGGGACCTTGTCCCGGCCCTCCGCGCGGATCGCCTCGGGGATGCCGGGGACCTCGTGGTCAAGGACGTTGAGGGTGGCCTCGGGGGTTCGGTCGGTGGGCGAGATACCTGTACCGCCGGTGGTCACGATGACGTCGTACGCGGCGGCCACCCCGTCCCACAGCGCCTGCTGGACCGGGTCGCCGTCGGGCACGACCCGCGGCCCGTCGACGATGAAGCCGAGCCCGGACAGCGCCTCGGCGATCAGCGGCCCGCCCTTGTCCTCGTAGACCCCGGCGGCGGCCCTGTTCGACGCGGTCACCACGAGGGCGCGGTAGCCGGCAGCATCCGGCTCCTGGACGCTCATGCGTCCGCCCCGCCGGGCGCCGTGCG
Source organism: Streptomyces sp. LN549 (assembly GCF_043203805.1). NCBI lineage: Bacteria > Bacillati > Actinomycetota > Actinomycetes > Kitasatosporales > Streptomycetaceae > Streptomyces > Streptomyces sp. LN549. The sequence goes on from NZ_JAZHRI010000002.1 coordinate 3,680,384, forward strand.
CCGGTAGTCGCCGGACTTGCCGCCCGACTTCGCCTCGACCCGGATGTCCGTGATGACCGCGGACTTGTCGACGGCCTTGATCATGTCGACGACGGTGAGCGCGGCGACCGACACCGCGGTGAGGGCCTCCATCTCCACGCCCGTGCGGTCCGTCGTCTTCACGGTGGCCGTGATCTCCACCGCGTCGTCGGCCACGCCGAGGTCGACCGTGACGCCGGAGACGGCGAGGGGGTGGCAGAGGGGGATGAGGTCCGGGGTGCGCTTGGCGCCCATGATCCCGGCGATGCGCGCGGTGGCGAGGGCGTCGCCCTTGGGGACCCCTTCGCCCCGGAGCAGCTCGATGACACGCGGCGAGACGAGGACCCGGCCACTGGCGCGGGCGACGCGCGCGGTGACGTCCTTCGCGGAGACGTCGACCATGCGGGCGGCCCCCGCCTCGTCGATGTGCGTCAGCCTGTTCTGCGTACTCAACTAACTCCGCCTAGCGGTAGGGCGCCGGTTGCCCCGGTGCTGCACCGGGGTGCAGGTCCGGGGTCCGGGGGGTGTCCCCCGGAAGGCACAGCGGCAGATACCGTACCGCCACCCGGCGCCGGTCAGCGGAGCAGGATCACCTCGGTGTCCGCGCCGGGCTCGGCGGAGGTGACGTCCTCGGGCAGCACGATCAGTGCGTCCGCCTGGGCGAGAGCGGCGATCAGATGCGATCCGGAACCGCCGACGGGGGTGACGGTGCCCGCCTGGGCGTCGTACGTACCGCGCAGGAACTGCCGCTTGCCGGCCGGTGAGGACAGGGCCTTGTCGGTGACCAGTGACGCCCTGGCGGTCGGGCGTTTCACGTCGGGCAGGCCCATCAGGGTGCGGATCGCGGGCCGTACGAACAGTTCGAAGGAGACGTAACTGGAGACCGGATTGCCCGGCAGCGCCAGCAGCGGGGTGTGGTCCGGTCCGATGGAGCCGAAGCCCTGCGGCTTGCCGGGCTGCATGGCGAGCTTGCGGAAGTCGACGCCGCTGCCCGGCTCGTCCTCGTCGCCGGCCGGGGACAGGGCCTCCTTGACGACGTCGTACGCGCCCACGCTGACGCCGCCGGTGGTGACGACGATGTCGGCCCGGATCAGCTGGTCCTCGATCGTGGCCCGGAGCGTCTCCGCGTCGTCGGAGACGGCGCCCACCCGGTAGGCGATCGCTCCGGCGTCGCGCGCGGCGGCCGTCAGCGCGAAGCTGTTCGAGTCGTAGATCTGGCCGCCGGTCAGTTCCTCGCCGGGCTGGACCAGTTCGCTGCCGGTGGAGATGACGACGACGCGCGGCCGGGGCCGCACCTTCACCGTCGAGCGGCCGATCGCGGCGAGCAGGCCGATCTGGGGCGGTCCCACCACCGAGCCGGCGCGCAGCGCCAGGTCACCCGGCCGCACGTCGCTGCCGCGGGCCCGGACGTGGGCGCGGGCCTCGGCCGGTCGGTGGACGCGGACCTCGCCGCGCGAACCCTCGGGGGCGTCGCTGTGGGCGAGCATCGTGGCGGCGGGCCCGCCGCCCGTACCGCCGTCGGTCCACTCGACCGGGATCACCGCTTCGGCACCGGCCGGGAGCGGGGCGCCCGTCATGATGCGGGCGGCCTCGCCCGGACCCACGCGCTGGTCGCCGAGGAGGCCGGCGTCGCCCGCCGCGACGTCACCGATGACGGTGAGGACGGCGGGGAACTCCTCGGTGGCGCCCGCCACATCGGCGACGCGGACCGCGTAGCCGTCCATCGAGCTGTTGTCGAAGGGCGGCAGGGCGATCTCGACCACGACGTCCTCGACCAGGACGCAGCCCTGGGCCTCGGGCAGTTGCAGCTCGATGGGTTCGAGCGGCCTCACCGCGGCGAGGATGTCTTCCAGGTGCTCGTCCACCGACCAGATCGTGCTGCTCAAGGTGCTACATCTCCTCGGTGACGTAACTGCGGAGCCAGGTCCGGAACTCCGGGCCCAGGTCTTCACGTTCGCACGCGAGTCTGACAATGGCACGGAGGTAATCGCTCCGGTCACCGGTGTCATAGCGGCGGCCCTTGAAGACCACGCCGTGCACCGGGCCGCCGGCCTTCTCGTCCTCGGCCAGGAGCTGGAGGGCGTCCGTCAGCTGGATCTCGCCGCCGCGGCCCGGCTCGGTCCTGCGCAGTATGTCGAAGACCGCGGGGTCCAGGACGTATCGGCCGATGATGGCGAGGTTGCTGGGCGCCTCGGCCGGTTCGGGCTTCTCGACCAGGCCGGTGATCCGCACCACGTCACCCTCGGCGGTCGGCTGGACGGCCGCGCAGCCGTACTGGTGGATCAGCTCCGGCGCGACCTCCATGAGCGCGATGACGCTGCCGCCCTCGCGCTCCTGGATCTCCACCATGCGCGCCAGCAGCGGGTCGCGCGGGTCGATCAGGTCGTCGCCGAGGAGGACCGCGAACGGCTGGTCGCCGACGTGCGGAGCCGCGCACAGCACCGCGTGGCCCAGGCCCCTCGGGTCACCCTGGCGGACGTAGTGCATGGTGGCGAGGTCGCTGGACTCCTGGACCCTGCGCAGCCTTTCGGCGTCGCCCTTGCGGGTCAGTGCCGACTCGAGTTCGTAATTGCGGTCGAAGTGGTCCTCCAGGGGACGCTTGTTGCGACCGGTGATCATCAGTACGTCGGAGAGTCCGGCGGCGACCGCCTCCTCGACGACGTACTGGATGGCAGGCTTGTCGACGACAGGCAGCATCTCCTTGGGAGTGGCTTTGGTGGCCGGCAGGAAGCGGGTACCGAGGCCCGCCGCCGGGATGACGGCCTTGCTGATCCTGAGGTTCGACTGGGTCATGCGCAGAACATTAACCGGCGCAGATGGGCGGAAGATGAGCCTCCGGTTAACTTTGTACTCAAATATGCCGGTACGAGAGATCCATGGGTGCCCCGTTGAACACCGACATGTCCGCAAAGAGCCTGCTGCGGCGTGAACTGCTCGCCGCCCGCCGCCTTCTGACTGATGAGGACGTCGAACGGGCCGCCGCGGTTCTGGCCCTTCGCGCACTCGAACTCCCGGAGGTCGCCGGGGCCCGTACGGTCGCCGCGTACGTCTCGGTGGGAAGCGAACCGGGGACCCGCGCCCTGCTGGACGCGCTGCGCACGCGGGGCGTACGCGTCCTGCTGCCGGTACTCCTCGCGGACAACGACCTGGACTGGGCGCCGTACCAGGGAGCGGCCGGCCTCAGGAAGGCCGGGCGCGGGCTCCTGGAGCCCGACGGGGCGCGGCTCGGACCCGACGCCGTCCTGGACGCGGACGTGGTACTGCTCCCGGGCCTCGCCGTGGACGGGCGCGGGATGCGGCTCGGCCGCGGCGGCGGCAGTTACGACCGGGTGCTGGCGCGTCTCGCGGCGGCCGGGGCACATCCCGCGCTGATCGTGCTGCTGTACGACGACGAGGTGGCCGCGCGGGTCCCGGAGGAACCGCACGACCACCCCGTGGACGCCGTGGTGACACCGGCCGGCCCGCGGCGCTTCGGCGACGGCTGAAGGTCCGCGGACAGCGGCCGGCCCGCGGCACTCCAGAGGCTGCCTCCGAAGGTCCGCGGGCCCGCCCCTAGGGCTTCAGCGTCAGCGTGTCCGTGGTCGCCGCGGACACCGCGTTCGTCCCGAAGGACCAGTCGAGCAGTTCACCGTTGACCCACTTGTCGGTCTGGTCGGTGTAGTGCGCGCTGAACGCGTGCCCGGAGGCGCCGGTGAGGTTGATCCAGCGGGACTTGTCCCAGTCCCCCACGTTGACGACCATCCGCATGGACGGGACCCAGACGACCTCGTAGCCGCCTGCCGCGTTCCAGCCGGTGGCGTTCACCGCGGCCTCGCCGCCGCCCAGGTTCCAGGGGCCTCGGTTGAGCGCCCTCTGGAGCAGTCCGGGCCCCTCCGTACCGAGGGTCTGGTTCTTCAGGGTCAGCTGGTGCAGCCGGCCCCAGCTCCAGGTGGTGATGTCCTTGCCGAGCTCGGCCGTCAGCTCCCAGCGGGCGTCCTCCATGGCGCGGGCGAAGAGCTCCTCGCGGTTATCGGTCGCCTTGTCCTTACGGTTCGCCGGCGCCTTCCACCAGTCGCTGTCCGGCTTGTCCATGAGGTTCTCGACCACCTGGTACCAGCGGTCGCCGCCGTCCGGCTGCGCGGAGTCGGGTTCGCGCTGACCGCATTCGCGTACCAGCTTGTCCTGCTCGTCGAGCGGACCCGAGCTCTTGGCCGGGGGCACGTTCAGGCACTCGCCCTCGACCCGCATCTCCTTGGGCAGCTTGTCGCCGAAGGCCAGCTTGAGGATGTTGCGCCAGACCGCGTTGAAGTACGCGGCGGCCGCCGAGTCGGCCTCCTGGGTGTAGTCCCAGCCCTCCAGCAGCTTCTGCGCCTCGCGGACGTCCTTGTCCGAGATGTTGATCTTCATCAGCTCGGGCACCAGCAGCGCGGCGATCTCGCTGGTGTTGTCCATCTGCATCTTCTGCATGTCTTCGGTCGAGATCTTCCCGCCGCCCTTGATCTTCGACTCGACGAGGTCGTTGATCCGCTGACTGCGGCTGCCGTAGCCCCAGTCCTTGGTGAGCATGTACGGGTACTTGTCCTCGTCGATCACGGCCTGGTTGGCGGTGACGATGTAGCCGCGCTTCGGGTCGTACTCGTACGGCAGCTCGCCGAACGGGATCGGGTCCTTCTTCCAGCCGTACGCCGAGGACCAGCCGGGGCTGGGCATCGTGCCGTCACCGGACTTGCGCTCCGGGATCTTCCCCGGCGCCTGGTAGCCGATGTGGCCCTTGGTGTCGGCGTAGATGAGGTTCTGCGAGGGAACCTCGAAGTGCTCGGCCGCCGCACGGAAGGAGGCGAAGTCCTTGGCCCGGTTGAGCTCGAAGACGGCGTCCATGGAGTGACCCGGCTCCAGCGCGGTCCACTTCAGCGCCACCCCGTAACCGTCCGCCCGGTCGGGGGCGGCATTGCTTACGGGGGCCTTCTGGCCGACCTTCTCCAGCTCGCTGCTGCGGTCGGAGACCAGCGGACCGTTGTTGGTCTCGCGCACGGTGATGTGCCGGCTCTTGCCGCCCGCGACCTTGATGGTCTCCTCGCGGACGGTGAACGGCTTCACCTTGCCGTCGTACAGGTAGCCGTCGCCCGAGACCTTCTCCAGGAAGAGGTCGGTGACGTCGGCGCCGAGGTTGGTGAAGCCCCAGGCGACGTCCTGGTTGTGGCCGATGATCACACCGGGCATGCCGGAGAAGGTGTAGCCGGCGGTGTCGTACTTGCAGGTCGCCGAGACTGCGCGGCAGTGCAGCCCCATCTGGTACCAGAGCGAGGGCAGCTGCGGCGCCAGGTGCGGGTCGTTGGCGAGCAGCGGCTTGCCCGTGGTCGTGTACTGCCCCGAGACCACCCAGGAGTTCGACCCGATGCCGGTGCCGTTGGGGCCCAGCAGTGCGGGGATCTCGTCGAGGGTGTCGGAGAGCGCGCCGAGCTGGGCGGTGAGGCCCTGGGTGGCGCCCTCGGCGGTCGCCGAACCGACGCCGTCGGACGGCGTGGCCTGCGGGTCGAACTTCCCGGTGACCGAGGAGATCGCGCCCTCGCTGACGATCGGCTTGTGCTTGTCGTACGGGTAGGGCGGGTACAGGTCCTCGATCTGCTTCGCGTCGAGCCGGCTCGTCATCAGCGAACGGTCGATCTCGTCCTGCATGTTGCCGCGCAGGTCCCAGGCCATGGCCTTCAGCCAGGCGACCGAGTCGACCGGGGTCCACTCGGTGGGCTTGTAGTCGTTGGTGAAGCCGAGGGCCGCGTACTCGACGGAGATGTCCTTGCCGTCGCGGTCCTTGAGGTAGGCGTTCACCCCGTCCGCGTACGCCTGGAGGTTCTTCTTGGTCTCGTCCGACAGGACGGTGTCGTACTCCTCCTGCGCGACCTTGCGCCAGCCCAGCGTGCGCAGGAAGGAGTCCGTCTCGACCTGGCCGGAGCCGAACATCTCGGAGAGCCGGCCGGCCGTCATGTGACGGCGGACGTCCATCTCCCAGAAGCGGTCCTGCGCCTGGACGAAGCCCTGGGCGCGGAACAGGTCGGCGTCGGAGTCCGCGTAGATCTGCGGGATCCCGTAGCTGTCGCGTTTCACCTCGACGTTGCCGTCGAGTCCGGCGAGCTGGGCCGTCCCGTTCGTCTGGGGGTACGAGGCGCGCACTGTGGATACGGACCAGTACGTTCCGTAACCGACACCCGCGACGAGCGCCAGCACCAGAACGATCACGATCAGGCGGGCGCGGCGCCCCTTCTTCTTGCCGGTCCCGCCGCCGGCGGTACCGGTGGAGCCGGAAGAGGCGGTTGTGTTGGCGGGCATCGCTGTCCTTCGAGGGGCAGGGTGGTCCTGGGAGTGCAGGAGCAACCATAGGCGCAGCGTCGAGGCCGGTCCGACGCGGTATCGGGATGGTTCGAATTGCGTAGCGATCGTACGAATGCTCGAACGCATCAAGAAAACGTTAAAGATTAGGTAAGGTAACGAAGTAACCGGCCACCGGAAGACGATCCGGCAGGCGTACGCAGGGAAGGACCGGCCACTGACTGTCCACGCGCTCAACGAACTCCTGCTCGTCTGCTCACTCGTCCTGCTCGTCGCGGTGGCGGCGGTACGCATCTCGTCCCGCAGCGGGCTCCCCAGCCTGCTCCTGTACCTCGGCATCGGGATCGCCATGGGGCAGGACGGGTTCTTCGACGTCAAGTTCGACAATGCGGAACTGACGCAGGTGATCGGCTATGCCGCCCTGGTCGTGATCCTCGCCGAGGGCGGCCTCGGCACGAAGTGGAAAGAGATCAAACCCGCGCTGCCCGCAGCCGTAGTCCTCTCCCTCGTCGGCGTCGGCGTGAGCGTGGGCGTGACCGCGGCCGGAGCGCACTATCTGGTCGGTCTGGAATGGCGGCAGGCGCTGATCATCGGCGCGGTCGTCTCCTCCACGGACGCCGCCGCGGTCTTCTCCGTGCTGCGCAAGGTGCCACTGCCCGCCCGGATCACCGGCGTCCTGGAGGCCGAGTCCGGCTTCAACGACGCCCCCGTGGTGATCCTGGTGGTGGCCTTCTCGACCGTGGGTCCGGTCGACAGCTGGTACGTACTGGTCGGCGAGATAGCCCTGGAACTGGCCATCGGCGCGGCCGTGGGCATCGCTGTCGGCTGGCTCGGCTCGTACGGACTGCGTCATGTGGCCTTGCCCGCCTCGGGCCTCTACCCGATCGCGGTGATGGCGATCGCGGTGTCCGCGTACGCCGCCGGCGCGATGCTGCACGGAAGCGGATTCCTCGCCGTCTACCTCGCCGCGATGATCCTCGGCAACGCCAAGCTGCCGCACTGGCCCGCCACCCGCGGGTTCGCCGACGGACTCGGCTGGCTGGCCCAGATCGGCATGTTCGTCCTGCTCGGACTGCTGGTCACCCCGCACGACCTGATCGACGACTTCTGGCCCGCCGTCGTCGTGGGACTGGTACTGACCGTGGTGGCCCGGCCGCTGGAGGTCTTCATCTCGCTGGCACCCTTCCGGCTGCCCTGGCAGGAGAAGGCCCTCATGTCCTGGGCCGGGCTGCGCGGCGCGGTGCCCATCATCCTGGCGACCATTCCCATGGTGTCCGGGATCGAGGGCTCCACCCGGGTCTTCAACATCGTGTTCGTGCTCGTCGTCGTCTACACCCTCATCCAGGGACCCACCCTGCCCTGGCTCGCGAAGGCCCTCAAGATCGCCGACGACCCGTCCGAGACGGCCGACCTGGGCATCGAGTCGGCGCCGCTGGAGCGGCTGCGCGGACATCTGCTCTCGGTGGCCATCCCCACGCAGTCGAAGATGCACGGCGTCGAGGTCGGCGAACTGCGCCTGCCCGCGGGAGCGGCGGTGACGCTGGTCGTCCGGGACGGCAAGAGCTTCGTGCCCGCACCCTCGACCGTGCTGCGCCGCGGCGACGAACTGCTGGTCGTGACGACCGACCCGGTGCGCGACGCGACCGAGGCCCGGCTGCGCGCGATCGGCGAGGGCGGCAAGCTGGCCGGCTGGCTGGGCACCGGCGGGAACGCCGGCGACGAGACCCTCGCCGGGCCCCACGTGGCCAACGCGCTCAAAGCAGTGAAGAAGCTGGGCAGAACGGACGACGCCAGGAAACACGAGGACCGGGCTGCCCGGGACAACAGGGCCCACCACTGAGGACAGGCGGACACACCCCGTGTCCGCAGGTGAGAGACGTTGCCTTGCACACAGTCACAGGTGGACCGGGACCCTTGCCTGTAGCATGAAGGAAACCCAGATCGACCTATTTGATCCACCAACTCTGCCTGACGCAGAGCTGGCGCGACCGTATGGCGGTCGTGGCGTCCTCCGCCTCTACTGCGAGCGCCCGGCATCTACCGCAGTTCCGCGCGAAGAGGACAGCTCTCGGCAGCTCCTGGCCGGGTCCGCACCCACGTGCCGGCCCGCCTCGCAGGAGCACGGCCACCAGGCGGCAGAAAGGCATGGACCGTGGCGTCCACGGTCTCCGACCGCCCCGGATACGGGCAGTTGCTGCGCACCCCGGGTGCGTGGACCTTCCTCCTGCCGGGCTTCGCCGCACGGCAGCCCTTCGCGATGCTGACCATCGGCATCGTCCTGCTCGTCCAGCACACCACCGGCTCCTACGGCAGCGCCGGTGCCGTCGCCGCCGTGACCGGGGTCTCCATGGCCCTGTTCGCCCCGCAGACCGGCAAGCTCGCCGACCGTTTCGGCCAGCGTGCCGTGCTGCTCCCGGGCGTCCTCGTGCACACGGCGTCCGTCTCGGCCCTGACCGCGCTCGCGCTGGCGGGCGCCCCGATGTGGGCCCTGTTCGCCGCCGCTGTCCCGACCGGCGCCTCCGTCCCGCAGATCGGCCCGATGGTGCGGGCCCGCTGGGCGGCCGTGCTCGGGGCGGCGCCGGGCCGGGAGGCCTCGCCGCTGATGTCGACGGCTGCGGCCTTCGAATCGGTGACGGACGAGTTCACCTTCGTCATCGGCCCCGTTCTCGCCACCGCACTGTGCACCGGGGTGCACCCGGCGGCGGGGCTGATCGCCGAAGCCGCCCTGACCCTGTTCGGCGGCCTGTTCTTCGCCGCCCAGCGCGCCACCCAGCCGGCGGTGCGCAACGCATCGGCCACCGGATCCCAGCGTCACGCCTCCGCACTGTCCGTACCCGGCGTACGTGTGCTCGCGGTGGCCTTCCTCGGTATCGGCGCGGTCTTCGGCGGGATGCAGGTCTCGCTGACCGCGTTCGCCGAGGAGATCGGCAGCCCCGGTGCCAACGGTCTGCTGTACGGGATCTTCGCGGCCGGCAACATGCTGGCCGGCATCGCCTGCGGCGCCATCGCCTGGAAGACCGGGCCGCGGCGCCGGCTGATCGCCGGATACGCGGCCCTGACCCTCACCGCGTCGGGCCTCTGGGCAGTGCACTCCGTGCCGCTGCTGGCCGGGCTCGGACTGCTCGTCGGACTCTCCATCGCGCCGGCCCTGATCAGCGGCTACACCCTGGTCGAGGCACTGGTCCCGGGATCGGCGCGGACCGAGGCGTTCACCTGGCTCACGGGTGCGGTCGCGCTCGGCCAGGCGGCGGCGGTGACGGTGGCCGGGCAGCTCGCCGACGCCCATGGGGCGAGCACCGGATTCCTGGTGCCACTGGTGGGCACGGTGCTGGCGCTGGTGACCCTGGTGGGCCTGCGTTCACGGCTCCTCCCGAGGAGTTCGGGACGGACCGTGGCACGTGGGATCGGTCACCGCGGGCCGGTCACGGTGGACTGATCCCGAGGAATACGTCAGTATGGAGCGTCGTTAGCACTCATTGAGTCAGAGTGCCAGGAGGAACAAGTGCCGACCTATCAGTACCAGTGCACCGAGTGTGGCGAGGGCCTCGAAGCGGTGCAGAAGTTCACCGATGACGCCCTCACGGTGTGCCCGAGCTGCGATGGACGCCTGAAGAAGGTGTTCTCGGCGGTCGGCATCGTCTTCAAGGGTTCCGGTTTCTACCGGAACGACAGTCGCGGTTCCTCGTCGAGCAGCACGCCGGCCCCGGCCGCTGCGAAGACGTCCGGTTCCGGATCGTCGTCCTCGACGGGATCGGACGCGAAGTCCTCGTCCTCCTCGTCGACGTCCTCCCCCGGTTCGTCCAGCTCTTCCACGGCGTCTTCTTCGTCGTCCGCTTCTTCTTCGTCGTCCTCGTCGAGCGGTTCGTCGGCCGCCTGAGGCGCTGCCCGACCGTTTCACCTGGCTTCACCGGGACCCCGCCGATCCACTCGGCGGGGTCCTCGGCTTTTTTCCGCCCGGCTGTGTCGAGCGCCGGGCGAACGCCTACTGTGACCGCATGGTGAACGCAGAGATCGGCGTGATCGGCGGTTCGGGGCTGTACTCCTTCCTGGAGGACGTCACCGAGGTCCGCGTGGAGACCCCTTACGGAGCGCCGAGCGACTCCGTCTTCCTCGGTGAGATCGGCGGCCGCAGGGTCGCCTTCCTCCCCCGTCACGGCCGCGGCCACCATGTGCCGCCGCACCGCATCAACTACCGCGCCAACCTGTGGGCGCTGCGCTCGGTCGGCGTACGTCAGGTGCTCGGCCCGTGCGCGGTGGGCGGGCTGAGGCCGGAGTACGGGCCGGGGACACTGCTCGTCCCGGACCAGCTGGTGGACCGTACGAAGACGCGTGTCCAGACGTTCTACGACGGGGAGACCCGGGCGGACGGGACGGCACCGAACGTCGTACACCTGGGCTTCGCCGACCCGTACTGCCCCGAGGGACGCAAGGTCGCCCTCGCGGCGGCCCGTGGACGGAACTGGGAAGCGGTGGACGGCGGGACGCTCGTGGTCGTCGAGGGGCCGCGCTTCTCGACCCGGGCGGAATCGCGCTGGCACGCGGCGATGGGCTGGTCGGTGGTCGGGATGACCGGACACCCCGAGGCCGTGCTCGCCCGTGAGCTGGGCCTCTGCTACACGACGATGACGCTGGTGACGGACCTGGACGCGGGCGCGGAGGCCGGCGAGGGCGTCTCCCACGAGGAGGTGCTCAAGGTGTTCGCGGCCAATGTCGACCGGTTGCGTTCGGTCCTCTTCGACGCGGTGTCCGCGCTGCCGGCGGAGGCGGACCGGGATTGCCTGTGCGCTCATGCGCTGGACGGGATCGAGACGGGGATCGAGCTGCCGTAGGCGATCAACTCCTGGCATACCTCCAGCGGGTGAGGGAGTTGTCCACATCGTGTGGGCCGTCCACAGGGCTCAGCGGGAATCTCGCGGATGGTGAATCGTGGGTGCTGTCCGGTCGATCCGCTTCGGCCGGACCACTCGATCCGGTTCCTTTGAACTCCCTCACCGCAGGCGGTGTTTGCCATGCCCCCGTACGGTCCCTCTTCTCCTTCGCACTCCGCGTCCCCGCCCCTGCCCGCCCCCGCACCGCCGCCCGGCGGGGTGCCGTCGTTTCCCCCGCTGCGGGTGCGTGGGGGCAGCGGGCACCGACTGCGGAGGGCGGTGTGGCGGCAGCGGAGGGCGATGGCGGCGGGGCTGGCGCTGACGGCTGCCGCGCTGGCCGCTTCGGGGCTCGGCGGAAGTGGGGCAGGGAGCGGACGTGGGTCCGGGGCCGGGGCGGCCGACACGGCCGGTAGCGCATCGCGCCACGTGTCGCCGCCCGTCCGCCTGGTGTCCGCGCCCGTCCGGATCGCCGATGCGGCGACCGTCCGGCTGTTGCGGCCGGGAGACCGGGTCGACGTGATCGCTTCCGAGGGTGCCGGAGCGGACTCCCGGGTATTGGCGAAGGGTGCGCGGGTGGCCCAGGTACCTTCGGCGTCCGCCGACGGCGCGGAGGACGGGGCTCTGATCGTGCTCTCCGTACCGCGGGCTACGGCCACGGCGCTGGCCGGTGCGGGAATCTCGGCCGGGTTTGCGGTGATCCTGTGCTGATTCGTACTGACGCGCCATCACGTCACGTGGCACCAGTCGCGGATGAGGTGGATTCCCCTTGTACTTCCGTAGGTTGCGGAACAGTTTGCTCCCCTTACGGCACCTGCAAAGGACGGCTCACGCGTGAGCGAGAAGGAGGTCAGCCTCCTGGACGGCTCGGCCCCGAAGACGGCCGAGGTGACCGAAGGCATCCGGATCCTGTGGGGTTCGGTGCTCAGCGCCACCCTCAGCTTCCTGATCCCCGCTGCCGTCGTCTGCTTCCTGATGGTGCTCCCGGTGGCGAAGTACCTCGCCAGGCGGGCCGCCGTGCAGGCGGCGAACGAAGGCGTGCAGGAGACGATGGAGGTGAGCGAGCCGGAGGTCCTGAAGGAGATCCGCGACGCTCTGGTCGCGCAGCGCAGCGGCAGCGGCCCGGTGGAAGGGAACCGCGGCGAGGACCCGGGGCAGGGGCGCCAGGAGCAGGACCGCGGGCCGGGCGGGGGTGGGCTCAGACGTGGTGGGGCGGCTTCTCGTCGAGGAAACGGGCCAGGTCGGCGGCGCTGCCACCGGAGGGGGCCCGCTCACCCCACCCCCGGTCCGTATCGTCCGCGGACTGCTGGTCCAGCGGATCGTCGAAGATCAGTGCCGGCTTGGGCTTCGGCCGGTCCGGCGAGTTCGGCTTCGAATCGCGCGGTCCGGGGGCGGGGGCGGTACTCATACCTCCAGGGTACGGCCGCCCTGCGGGGAGCGGGGGCGCACCGAAGCGCACCGCGCGAAGCCCGGACTCCCGGCTGCCCGCCTCCCGGGGCGCCGCTCAGCGGTCCTTGGGGTCGAGCCACCAGAGTCCGAGTACGACGAGGAAGGACAGGCAGAGGAATCCGGCGCCCCACCAGGCGGTACCGGTGCTGCCCTCCATCCATTCGTCGATGACGACCGTGAGTCCCCAGAGCTGCCCGATGACGACGGTCATGGCCAGGGTCAGCCGTGCCGTCAGTTTCGAGGACCGCTCCGGTTCCTGGTCGCTGCCCGCTCCCGGCCCCGGCCCGGTGTGGCGGACGCGGGGGTCGCCGTAGCCGCTGGTGGACCGGATCTGCGGGTAGCGCTCGTGGACGGGCCGGTTGAGTTCGGGCCGTGCGCTGCCCGGGTGGTACTCGGGGTAGAGCGGGCCGGTGGGCTGCTGGGCGTCGCTCATGTCCGCCTGCCGGAGGTCGGGGGCTCGGTGGCCTCGGTACGGGAGATGCCGGGGGCTTCGGCGCCCCTGCGGACTCCGGGGCAGCCGATCCGGGAGGCGAGGTCCGGGCGGTCGTCGCCGAGCTGGCGGCACAGCCCCTTCTCGATGCTCTCGCCGGAACGGGTGGTCCCTACCGCCCAGATACTGCCGTCCGTCTGCTCGGTGAGCACCACCTTGGGCAGTCCGCGGGGCGGCGGGCCGGCCGTGACCTCGCCGGTGCGGGCATCGAAGACGCCCTCGTGACAGGGGCAGTACAGCTCGCCTTCGGAGCCCCGGTCCTTCTGCCAGAGCACGGCACAGGCCAGGTGGGTGCAGATCGCCGAGTAGCCGACGAGGGTGCCGTCATTGAGCCGGACGGCGACCGCCTTGTCCTCCTCGTCCGGGTAGCTGAAGGCGAGGGACTCCCCGGGCAGCAGCTGGGAGCTGATCCTCTTCGGCGCGGGCGACTTGTCGTCCTCGGGGTCGCCGTGGCGGGGGAGCATGCCGCCCGCGACGCCAAGCCCGCCGACGGCGAGACCGCCGGAGACGGTGGCGACGATGCGGAGGTAGTCGCGGCGGGTGGTGAGGGAGTCCGCCGCGATCCGGTCGTGCAGGGCCTCGCGCGGGTCCCCGGAGGGCGGCTGTTCGGTGACGCTCATCGGCGGACGTCCTTCCCGTTGATCTCCACGACGGGCAGGCCGCCCGGCACCGGCCACTGGACCTTGTCGGCGGGGACGACCATGGCGACGCCGGTGCGGACCTCGGTCTCGCCGAAGACGAAGGTGTCGGCGACCTGGACTCCGGGGCGTTCGGCCTGGAGCTCCTCGACGGTTCCGTAGAAGAGCGCGCCGGTCGGGCAGACGGTGGCGCACATGGGGGCGAGGCCGTAGGCGGTGCGGTCGTAGCAGAGGTTGCACTTCATCTGCAGCTTCGCCTGGAGGTCGATCTTCGGCACGCCGAAGGGGCAGGCGTTGACGCAGTTGGCGCAGCCGATGCAGCGGGTGGTGTCCGCCTGCTGCACCACTCCGTCCGCGGTCACCAGGATCGCGTCGGCGGGGCAGACCTCGGCGCAGGGGGCGACGGGGTCCTCGCAGTGCATGCAGACCGTGGGAAGGGAGGCGACGGACTGGCCCTCGTCGGTGTAGTCGAGGTGGATCATCGACTTGCCCCGGTGGGAGTCGCACTCCCGGCAGGCGGAGACACAGGCCTGGCAGCCGATGCAGCGCCCCGGGTCGATGAAGATCGTTCTGCCCATCATGCGGGCATCAGCTCCTTTCCGAGGTGCCACGGCCCTGCGGGGACGTGGGCGGCAGCGGGTCGGTGCGGGAGACCTGGGTCTCCGGGTAGGCGACATGGCCCGGTGCGACCGGGGGTGCGGGAACCTCGTCGATCTTCTCGGCGTGCTCGATGCGGCAGGCGCAGACCTTGTACTCGGGGATCTTGGAGCGCGGGTCCAGTGCGTCGATGGTCAGCGCGTTGGCGGCGGTGGGGACGGGCCAGTGGTACGGGATGAAGACGGTGTCGGGGCGGATCGCCTCGGTGACCAGGGCGGGGAAGACCTCGCTGCCGCGCCGGGTGACGACGCGGACCGGTTCGCCGTTGCGGAAGCCGTGGGAGGGGTGGATCTCGGCCCAGGGGCGCGGGGTCTGTTCGACGAGGGCGCCCAGGCGGCGGGTCTGGTTGCCGGAGAGGAAGTGCGCGACGGTGCGACCGGTGGTGAGGGACATGGGGTGGTCGTCGTCGTACGGGTCCATCGGCAGGTGCCATTCGACGACCTGCATATGGATCTTGCCGTCGGGGTGGTAGGTCCTGCCGTCCTCGAAGAGCCGGGGGGTGCCGGGGTGGTCGGTGGACGGGCAGGGCCAGGCGATCCCGCCGGTCTCCTCCAGCCGTTCGTAGGTGATGCCGTAGTAGTCGTTGACGGTGCCGGCGGAGGCGATCCGCAGTTCGTCGAAGACCTCGCGGGAGTCGGCGAAGGCGAATTTGTCGCCCGCGCCGAGACGCCTGGCCAGTTCGCACATCACCCAGGTGTCGGTCCGTACGCCGGGGGGCGGGTCCTGGGCCTTGTTGTGCTTGACCACCCTGGCTTCGGCGTTGGCCATCACCCCTTCGTCCTCGGCCCAGGTGGTGACGGGGAAGACGACATGCGCGTTGGCCGCGGTCTCGGAAAGGAAGAAGTCGAATTGAGCGTGGAACTCCGCCGTGTCGTACCCCTCCTTGACCACCTTGTAGTTGGGCAGGGAGACGAAGGGGTTGTTGCAGATGCCGATCAGTCCGCGGATCTCGCGGCGCTGCATCTGCCAGACCATTTCCATCATCGAGGTTCCGGCGGGCGGGAGTTCGGACTCCTCGATGCCCCAGATCTCGCAGATCTGCCGGCGGTGCTCCTCGTTCAGGATCGAGCGTCCGCCCGGCAGGAGGTCGGACTTCTGGCCGTGCTCGCGGCCGCCCTGCCCGTTGCCCTGCCCGGTGATGGTGCCGTAGCCGGCACCGGGCTTGCCGATGTGTCCGGTGGCGGTGCAGACGTTGATCACGCTGAGGCAGTTCTCGACGCCCTGCGAGTGGTGCTCGATGCCGCGGGCGTGCCAGGCCATGGCCTTGGGGGCGCGGGCGAAGGTGCGGGCGACCTGGACGATCTGTTCCGCGGGGATCCCGCAGATCTCGGCGGCCCGGGACGGCGGGTACTCGGCCACCTTGGCCTTCACCTCCTCCCAGCCGGTGGTGTGGGCGGCGAGGTAGGCCTCGTCGGTGAGACCTTCCTCGATGACCACGTTGAGCACGGAGTTGAAGAACGCCGAGTCCGTCCCGGGCTTGAGGGCGACATGGATGTCGGCGGTCCTGGCGATGGCCGTCTCGCGCGGGTCGATGACGATCAGGCTCGCGCCGCGGTCCCGGGCGCCCCACACGTACTGGGTCATCACGGGGAAGCACTCGCCGACGTTGGAGCCCGCGATCAGGAGGCAGTCGGTGAGCAGGATGTCGGAGAAGGGGTTGCCGGCCCGGTCGATGCCGAAGGCGAGCTTGTTGGCGCCTGCCGCGCTGACCATGCAGAGCCGGCCGTTGTAGTCGACGTGCCGGGTCTTGAGGGCGACCCGGGCGAACTTGCCGACCAGATAGGTCTTCTCGGAGAAGAGGCTCGCGCCGCCGAGCAGCCCGAAGGCGTCGTTGCCGTAGGTCTGCTGGATGCGCCTGATCTCGGCGACGGTGAAGTCGAGCGCCTCGTCCCAGGAGACCTCCCGGAACTCCTCGTCGCGAGAGCGGCGCATGAGCGGGGCGGTGAGCCGGTCGGGGTGGTTGACCTGCTGGTACGCGTTGATGCCCTTGGGGCACAGGCGCATCCGGTTGATGTCGTGGTTGCGGGGTTCGACGCCGAAGACCTTGCCGCCGCGGTCGACGCGCAGATACATCCCGCACTGCACCCCGCAGAAGCAGCAGTGGGTGGGGACGAGCGTCTCGCCGTTCTGGTCGGCGTGCCACTGGTCGGCGGGGATGCCGCCGGCGTCACGGAAGGCGCGGGTGCCGGGCGGGGCGAGGGAGGGGTCGAGGGGGACGACCGCACGGGTGTCGGCTGCTCGCGGATCCGCGGTCACTTGAAGCCCTTCTTCACCTGGGAGAGATAGGCGCTGCCGCGCAGCACCCGCTTGCAGCGCGGGCAGTACTCGGCCCACTGGTCGAAGTCGAGGCTGAGGTCGCGCATGGTGCCGCGGAGGTTCTCGACGTACGGGGCGGTGTCGATGGGTTCCTCGCAGCGCCGGCAGCTGAAGACCTCCTGGTCCTGCCGGCCCGTGTACTTGAACAGCTGCATGCCGACTGCGGCGGGGCGCTGGACGATGTGGAAGAACTTCCCGAACGGGATGTAGATGAGGGTGAAGACCACCGAGACCATGTGGAGGATCGCCAGGAACTCGTATCCGCCGCCGTGCAGGAAGATCGACGAGAAGGTGAGGAGCAGCCCCGTCACGGAGATGACGATCAGCGCGATGAGCGGCACCAGGTCGTAGCCGAACCGCTGGCCGGTGATGGCGCCGCGGTCCTTCATACGGCGCCACAGGAAGTAGGAGGCGCCGGGGATGACGAGGACGGCGGCGATGTCCAGGCCGTGGAACATCAGCCAGCCGAGGATGTCCAGGGAGTCGAAGCCGACGATCTTGAAGCCCCAGATACGCATCTCGTAGCCGGGCCCGGAGCCGCTGTTCGAGGTGAAGGTGAACCAGCCCCACGTCAGCGGGAAGGTGATCAGGGAGGCGAGGATGCAGCCCCAGAAGATCAGCTGATGGGCTGCCCAGCGGGCGTGGGAGCGGGCGCCGAGGAACTTCTGGAAGCCCAGGTAGGTGGCGATCATCTTCGGCAGGGCGGTGGGTGCCTTACGGAAGTTCTCGGCCGAGAACAGGCTCCCCCAGCCCTTCTTGAACAGCCGTCGGGCGCCCGGTGCGGAGACCCAGACCGTATAGCGGTAGGCGACGCCGAATGCGAGGAAGACCGTGGCCACGGCGTAGGGCAGAAGCGCGGAGTCGAAGTTCTCCAGGAACCTGCTGCCGAGCACGATGGCCACGATCAGCAGGAGGGAGACGATCACACCGGCCGCCGTCGCGCGCGCGGTGACGGACCGGGGGACGGCGGCGCCGGAGCGGGCGGACCCGCCGGAGGACGGCGGGTCGACGGCCGCGCCGGCGGAACCGGTGTGGTCACCGGGGGTGG
The DNA here is from genome assembly GCF_043203805.1 of Streptomyces sp. LN549. NCBI lineage: Bacteria > Bacillati > Actinomycetota > Actinomycetes > Kitasatosporales > Streptomycetaceae > Streptomyces > Streptomyces sp. LN549. Next base: position 3,698,168 of record NZ_JAZHRI010000002.1, read on the forward strand.
GCTGTGCTGCTGCGGCAGAGGCTTCTGGTGGCTCGGTCACGCCGTCAGCGTAGGGCCGTATGGGGATATTGGTCCTGTTTTATGACCTTACGGGGTGAGCCCGTCGTGGTCCGGCGGCATTCGGGTTGCGAGTTCGACGTACGGCTCACACGGCATTCAGCCCGCGTGAGGAGCTGTCGCCCTCGTAGGGCGTGCAGTTGCGCTGGACGAAGTCCCGGACGTCGATCGCGTCGCGCCACAGCCCGCCCCCGAAGCCGTCCCAGGCACCGCCGCCCGTGGTCGCCTCTGGCGAAGTCGCCGTCATGGCCGCACCTTCCGCTGCCGCCCACGCGTCTCCTTCGCCGCTGCGTCCATTGCGCTCCCGATCGACGCGACCTGCGGCCCGCATTGACCCTGGGCGAAGGGCCATTGGTCCCGTCGGTTGCCGGCGCGGACCGCGCATACACCGTCCGAGCTGGGCGTTCTTGTGGACCTTGGGCCCGTCGTTCACTTGTGAACACATTCACAAACATTTCGGCCCGTCCCGATTCCCCCGTCGTCCGGCGGGTACGTTCACGGTGCACGGCCCGCCCAGCGCAGTCAGCCACCCGCACCACGAGGAGCACCGGATGACCGGCCAGGACACCCCAGCCCCCACATCCCCGCCTTCGCCGGCGCCGCGCCGGAGGGACGCGCTGACCGATGTCGCGGGGATCCGCGTCGGGCATGCGCGGGTGGCAGGCGAGGGGGCGCTCAGCGGCACCACCGTGGTCCTCGCGCCCGAGGGCGGCGCCGTCGCGGCCGTCGACGTACGGGGCGGAGGCCCGGGCACCCGCGAGACGGACGCGCTGGATCCGCGCAATCTGGTGCAGCGCATCGACGCCGTGGTCCTCACCGGTGGCAGCGCGTACGGCCTCGACGCGGCGTCCGGGGTGATGGCGTGGCTGGAGGAGCAGGGGCGCGGCGTGCGGGTCGGCGTCGATCCGGCCCAGGTGGTTCCGGTCGTCCCCGCGGCCTGCGTCTTCGACCTGGGGCGAGGCGGCGACTGGCGGGCCCGGCCGGATGCCTCGACCGGCCGTGCGGCGGTGGAGGACGCGGCGCGCACGGAGCCGGGTGCCGCGGTCGCCGAGGGCTGTACCGGCGCGGGCACGGGCGCGGTCGCCGGGCAGCTGAAGGGCGGGGTGGGCACGGCGAGCGTCCTGCTGCCGTCCGGGATCACCGTGGCCGCGCTGGCCGTGGTGAACGCGGCGGGATCCGTGCTCGATCCGCGCACCGGGGTGCTGTACGGGGAGTACGGCGGCGCCGAGCCGGCCGTCGCACCCGCCCCGGAGATCCACCAGGAGGCGCAACGGCGCCTGGCGCAGGCGCACGACGCGAACACGCGCCCCCCGCTCAACACCACGCTCGCCGTCGTCGCCACGGACGCCGAACTCGGCCGCGCACAGGCGCAGAAGCTCGCGGGGACGGCGCACGACGGGCTGGCGCGCGCCATCCGGCCCGTACATCTGATGACCGACGGGGACACCGTCTTCGCCCTGGCCACCGGCGGGCGATCACTGGATGCGGCGAACCCGCTCGCGCTCAACGACCTGCTGGCGGCGGGCGCGGAGGCCGTGACCCGGGCCATCGTGAAGGCCGTGCGGGCCGCCACGGGCGTCAACGGCCACGACGGCGGCGGCACATACCTCGCGTACGGCGATCTCTACGGCACACCGCAGCAAACGGCACAGTCCCCGGACAACACGGTGCACGGAGTCGACTCGCCGTCGGCGTAGGGAAGTTCGGACGAAGAGCAGGAACCTTCTGCGTGCACCGTACGTTTTTCTCAACCCCGGTCACGATGTCAGACCCAGGGACTACGTTGAGCACGCATCAAGTCACACGCGGCGACGGCCTGGAGACAGCACCTTGAGCGATCCGTACGAGACAACCGAGCAGCACCTCGAGCGACTCCTGCGACGGGCTCTCAACTCGTTCGACCTGCCCGACAGTACGGTCGAGCGGCTCGGCACCGCCCTCGCCCACAGCAGCTCCCTGCACTCCTCGCACCACAGTTCCTCCCTGCACCGCGAGACCTATCGGCACACGTATCTGCTGGCCGACGGGACACCGCTCGCTCTGTGGGAGCTGGTGCACTGCGGCCCGCGCGACGCCGCGGACCACCCGGGATACGCCGCGGACCACCTGGGACACGACGCGCAGCCCGGCCCCCGGCAGCACGAGCTGTACGACGACGAGGGCGACGCCCACATCGCGGCGGCCCGGCTGACCGGCGGCTTCAGCGACGGCCCGGTCTTCGGGCAGGACGGGCCGCAGGCCGACCTGGAGATCCTCGACGCCCTGATGGCGGCGCCACCCGCCCCGCTGCCCCGGATGTACGCCCCGGACAACTCGGCGGACCACGCCCGCCGGGTGCTGCGCCGGGCGGAGAACCGGGATGTGCCGGGCGCGGCGACGGCGCACCTGCTGCGGTCGGCCTTCGCCCACCACATCACCCAGGCCTTCGGGCGGCAGTGCCAGGTGGACGGACGGGACGCGGGATTCACGCTGTACGAACACGCCTTCCTGCTTCTCGACGGCAGAGAGACGAGCCTGTGGGAGGTCGAGCACACGGCGACGCCGGACGGCCGTCACATGTGCGAGGTGTACGGCGACGAGGCCGCCGCGCGCCGCGCGATGGAAAGCCGTACCCGCATCTGCTGACGCGCTGCTCGGCACGGCCCCGGGCATGACGGTGCCCGCACCCCGGCCGGGGTGCGGGCACCGTCGATTCTTCCGTCTTCCGCTTCCGCTTCCGTGTCGCGCCTGCTCAGTGCGTCAGCACCGGCTCCTTGGCGGGCTCGTCGAAGGAGCCGGTGCTCTCGTCGCCGCCCTCCACGTGCTGCTTCGGCCGGGCCGGCAGCGCGAACATCACCAGGAAGATCACCGCGAGGACGCCGGCCACCCACCACAGCGACTGCTCGAAGGCGTCGGCGAACGCCGGGCCGATCTGCGGCGGCGTCAGCTTGTCGCTCATCGCCCCGAAGAAGACGACCGAGACCAGAGCCAGACCCAGCGCGTTGCCCATCTGCTGCACGGTGTTGAACAGCCCGGACGCCGATCCCGAGTGTTCCTTGGGCACCTCGGACAGCACCGCGTCGGCCAGCGGGGCCACGATCAGCCCCATGCCGACACCCATGACCACCAGCGGCAGCGCCATCTGCCAGGAAGTGATCCCCATGCCGTAGCGGCCGGACTCCCAGATGTAGAGCAGCAGACCCGCGATCATGAGCAGCGCCCCCGCCTGGAGCACCTTGCGCCCGAAGCGCGGCACCAGCTTCTGTACGGAGATACCGGCGGCGAAGGAGACGGCGACCGAGAAGGGGATACCGGTCGTACCGGCGCGCAGCGCGCTCCAGCCGAGCCCCTCCTGCATGTACAGCGTCCAGACCAGGAAGAAGATCCCGAGGCCGATGCCGAAGGTCAGCTGCACGGCGATGCCCGCGGCGAAGCTCTTGACCCGGAACAGCGACAGCTCGACCAGCGGCGAACCGTCCCGGCGCGCCTTCGCCCGCTCGAACAGCACGAGGGCGGCGAAGACCACGATGCTTCCGGCCATCGACAGGTAGCCCCAGAGCGGCCAGCCGAGCTCCTCGCCGCGGGTCAGCGGGTAGATGAGCATGAGCATCCCCAGCGTCACCAGCACCACACCGACCAGGTCGAGGCGGAGCGCCTTCGGCGCCTTGGACTCGGTGATGAACTTGCGGCCCAGGATCAGACCCGCGATGCCGACCGGCAGGTTGATCAGGAAGATCGGACGCCATTCGAGACCGGCGATGTTCCACTCGGTGAGCAGTGCGCCCAGCAGCGGACCGGACACGGCACCGAGGCCGACGATCGCGCCGAAGAGGCCGAAGACCTTGCCGCGCTCGTGTGCCGGGAAGGTGGCGTGCACGATCGACAGCACCTGCGGCACCATCAGCGCGGCCGTGCCGCCCTGGAGGATGCGGGAGGCGACGAGCATCTCCGGGTTGGCGGCGAATCCGCAGAGCGCGGAGGCCACGGTGAAGCCACCGATCCCGATGAGGAAGAGCCGCTTGCGACCGTAGATGTCACCGAGCCGGCCACCGGTGATCAGACCGGCGGCGAAGGCCAGGGCGTAGCCGGCGGTGATCCACTGGATCGAGCTGAACGAGGCGCCGGTGTCCGCCTTGATGCTCGGGATGGCGATGTTGACGATCGTGACGTCGACCAGGTCCATGAAGGCGGCGGTCATCACGATGGCCAGCGCGAACCACCGGCGACGGTCCGACGGGTCCGGGACCGCCGGGGCGGCCGCCGGCGACGGCAGGGATGCGGAAGAAGTCATATGAGGAAGTTAAACGTCCATTAGGTCAAGTCATGACCCAATGGACGGGCATCCTGAGTGACATGACCGACACCCCGGCACGACTGCTGAATCTGCTGTCACTGCTCCAGACGCCGCGCGAGTGGCCGGGCAGTGAACTCGCCGACCGGCTCGACGTCAGCCCGCGCACCATCCGCCGCGACATCGACCGCCTCCGCGACCTGGGCTATCCCGTCGAGGCGTCACGCGGCTCGGTCGGCGGCTACCGGCTCGTGGCCGGTACGGCGATGCCGCCGCTCCTGCTGGACGACGAGGAGGCGGTGGCCATCGCGGTGGGTCTGCGGGCCGGGGCCGGCCATGCCATCGAAGGCGTCGACGAGGCCTCCGTACGGGCGCTGGCCAAACTGGAGCAGGTACTGCCCTCACGGCTGCGGCACCGGGTCTCCACCCTGCAGAACGCGACGATGCCACTGGCCCGCGGAGACGGGTCGACGATCGACCCGCAGACGCTGACCGTGATGGCCTCGGCGGTCACCGGGCGGGAGCGGCTGCGGTTCGCGTACCGCGCGGGGGACGGCGCCGAGACGCGGCGGCAGGTGGAGCCGTACCGCCTGGTGAGCACCGGGTGGCGCTGGTATCTCGTCGCGTACGACCTGGAGCGGGAGGACTGGCGCACCTTCCGGGTCGACCGGGTCAGTGATCCGTATCCGACGGGAGCCCGTTTCACGCCGCGCGAGCTGCCGACCGGCGACGCGGCGGAGTTCCTCAGCAGTTCCATGGCGCGCAGACAGCCGGAGCTGGCGGTCGACGTGAGCTTCGCGGCGCCCGCCGAGTTCGTGGCCTCGCGGCTGCCCGCCTCGATCGGCCCGCTGGAGCAGACCGGCGAGCACGGCTGCCGGCTGCGGGCGGTGCTGAGCGACTCACTGGAATGGGTGGCGCTGCGCCTCGCACTGGTGGACTGCGAGTTCACCGCACACCAGCCGCCGCAGCTGGTCACGTATCTGCAGGACCTGGGCAGCCGGCTCAGCCGTGCCGCGGCGCCCCCGGCTTCGTAGGGCGTTCCGCGCTGCCGGAAAAAGGATGAGCCCCGGCGCCAGGGGGGGGTGGGCGCCGGGACTCAGCTCTAGGGGGCCGCCGTTGTGAAGCGGCCCAATTCGGAGGTTACTGGACGCGGGCTCATGCCGCAGCGTCAAAGCCCGTGTCGTGAGCCATTCGCTTCAGTTCGAGCAGTGCGTGCTTCTCGATCTGGCGGATCCGCTCGCGGGTGAGCCCGTGCTGCTTGCCCACCTCGGTCAGGGTCCGCTCACGGCCGTCCTCGATGCCGTACCGCATACGGATGATCGACGCGGTGCGGTTGTCGAGCTTGCCGATCAGCTCCTCCAGCTCCTCGCTGCGCAGCAGCGTCATCACGGACTGCTCCGGCGAAACGGCGGAGGTGTCCTCCAGGAGGTCACCGAACTGCGTGTCACCGTCGTCGTCCACCGACATGTTCAGACTGACCGGGTCGCGGGCCCAGTCCAGGACGTCGCTGACCCGTGACGTGGTCGAGTCCAGCTCGGCGGCGATCTCCGAGTGCTCCGGGTCGCGCCCGTTCTCGCGGTTGAACTCGCGCTGAACGCGGCGGATCCGGCCGAGCTCCTCCACCAGGTGGACGGGGAGCCGGATCGTGCGCGACTGGTCGGCTATGGAACGGGTGATGGCCTGCCGGATCCACCACGTCGCATACGTGGAGAACTTGAAGCCCTTGGCGTAGTCGAACTTCTCGACCGCGCGCACCAGACCGGCGTTGCCCTCCTGAATCAGGTCGAGCAGGGGCAGCCCGGCTCGCGGATAGCGACGGGCGACGGCGACAACGAGTCGGAGGTTGGAACGGATGAATATGTCCTTGGCGCGCTCGCCCTCGGCGACCAGCGCCTCCAGCTCCTCGCGCGAGGCCCCGCCGGCTTCGCTCTCCACCGCACCGTCGAGGACCTGCTGTGCGAAGACACCCGCCTCCAGGGTCTGCGACAGCTCGACCTCCTTGGCGGCATCGAGCAGCGGCGTGCGCGCGATCTCGTCCAGGTACATGCCGACCAGGTCGCGATCGGCGATCTCCCCGCCCACGGCGCGAACACTGCTTGCCCGGTTGGTCCCGCCGGTGGCGGACGAACGACGGGCGACGGCACGGGTTGCCATGCGTGCTCCCTTGCTGAGTAGGTCGCGACACCCTTTCGGGTGCCCTGCATCCGATGGAAACAACGACTGGAATCCGGACAGAATTCCCATGACCGGCATTCATTTTCGAGATCATGCAGTACCCTGTCGCGCCGACAGGGAGGGCACATGACACAGCTGGACACGGAAGTGCAGGTCAGACCGGGCGTCGAGAGCGATCTTGTGGCCCTCACGGACATCTACAACCATTACGTGCGTGAGACCGCCGTCACATTCGACATAGCCCCCTTCGCTCCCGAGCAGCGCCTGCCGTGGCTGCTCTCCCATCCCGAAGACGGACCGCACCGGCTTCTGGTTGCTCAGGACGTCCGCGACGTGGACGAACCGAGCGGGACGCGCCCCCGGATCCTGGGCTACGCCACCAGCAGCGCGTTCCGCCCCAAGGCGGCGTACTCCACCTCCGTCGAGGTGAGCGTCTACTGCTCCTCCGACGCCACGGGGCGGGGCGTCGGCACCCTCCTGTACGCGGCGCTCTTCGAGGCCCTGGCCGGTGAGGACCTGCGTCGCGCGTACGCGGGCATCGCCCAGCCCAACGATCCCTCCGTACGCCTGCACGAACGCTTCGGGTTCCGCCACATCGGCACATACACGGAGGTCGGCCGGAAGTTCGACCGGTACTGGGACGTGGCCTGGTACGAGAAACAACTGGGACCGCAGACCTAGTCCCGGCGCCCCGCCCATCCCGGACCGCAGCCCGTTACCGGGCGACGGCACCGCACCTACCGTGATTCCGCATGGACCCCACGACGCACTTCCCGTCCGACACGTCCGGCACGCTGGACGAAGCGCTGGAGCGGCTCCACTCCTTCGGCCCCGAGCGCGGCGGCTGGCTGAGCAATCACGCCCCGATGGCCGTCGAGGCGCTGGTGCGCCACGGCGCGGCACCCGGGGTGCACCGGTGGCTGGACCACTACCGGGACAAGCTGGAGGACATGCCGGACCCGGCCGCCGAGGTGACGCCCGAGAACTGGCAGGGGGCGCTGGGCGACCCCCGTCGCATCGCCGACTGGGCGGTGTACTTCGAGCGCGAGACGGCCGGCCGGCCCTGGCGCGAGGTCCTCGCCGAGTGGTGGCCGCGGCTGCTGCCCGGGATCGCGGCCGGGGCCACGCACCCCGTGATCCGCGTCGGACACGGCGTGCGCACGCTGCTCGGCGCGCCGGAGACCCCGCCCCGCGTGACCGAGCTGGCCCACGCCCTCGGCTACTGGGCGGCCCGCCATCAGCCGCTGCCCCCGCTGTCCTCGCTCGCCCCGGCAGCCGACGCCGCCACCGCGCTGGACGCGGTGCCGAGGGTGCCCGACCGGAGCGGCGGCATCCGGGACCGGCTGGATCAGCTGACCGCGTTCCCCCGGTGGCCCGGCCCGGCCGTCACCGGCCCGGACAGCGCCCGCGACCGCCTGGAGGAGCTGGTGCGGGCCGCCACCCATCGCTATGCGGTGTACGGATACGGCGAGCCGGTCATGCTGGTGCACGCCGCCACCGCCCCCAATGCCGTACTGCGCACCCTGCCCGCGCTCCCCCGCGAGCTGTGGGCGCCGAGCCTGGGGGCCGCCTGGGCAGCGAGCGCGGCGGTCACGGCCGCGTACTCCCCGCCGCGGCCCGCCGAGCACGCGGCCGCGACCGGGCGGCCTTCCCCCGAGGACGTCTTCGCCCGGGCCGCCGCACACGGCGACGACCACACCATCAAGTTCACCGACACCGCTCTGGACGTCGGTGACCCGACCGCGCTGGCCGCCGCGATCCGCTCCGTCGCAATGAATCCTCCGGCGCTCTGACCCGCGCCCCCGGGCCCGGCCGAGGCGCGGGGTCGCGCCCCGCGCCCGCCTCAGCCGAACTGCACCGAGCGCTTCGCCAGCCCCATCCAGAAGCCTTCGATCACGCTGCGCCCCTGGTCCAGCTCCTGCTCCGCGGCGCCGAGCGTGACGAAGAGGGGGGCGAAGTGCTCGGTGCGCGGGTGGGCGAGCCGGCCGGCCGGGGACTTGTGCTCGAAGTCCAGCAGCGCGTCGATGTCCTGCGCCTGAAGCGCCCGGTGCCCCCAGTCGTCGAACTCCGTCGACCAGGCAGGAGTGCCGCCACCCGGATGCCGCAGCGCGGCCAGGTTGTGCGTGAAGAAGCCGCTTCCGACGATCAGGACACCCTCGTCGCGCAGCGGCGCGAGCTTGCGTCCGATGTCCATCAGCTTCTGCGGGTCCAGGGTGGGCATGGAGATCTGCAGCACCGGAATGTCGGCCGCCGGGAACATCTCCACCAGCGGGACGTACGCCCCGTGGTCCAGGCCCCGGTCGGGGATGTCCTGGACCGGCGTACCGGCGCCACGCAGCAGCTTGCGGACACTCTCGGCCAGTGCGGGTGCGCCCGGCGCGGCGTACTGCACCTGGTAGTAGTGCTCGGGGAAGCCCCAGAAGTCGTAGACCAGCGGGATCGTCTCGGTGGAGCCCAGCGCGAGCGGGGCCTCCTCCCAGTGGGCCGAGACGATGAGAACGGCGGTGGGGCGCGGCAGACCGGCGGACCAGGCCGCGAGCTCGCCGGGCCAGACCGGGTCGTCGGCCAGCGGCGGTGCGCCGTGGGACAGATAGAGGGCGGGCATGCGCTCCGCGGTGACTGTCATGACACTCCCCATCCACTGCTGCTCAAGGTAATTCTTTTACGGGGTCTTCAACAGGAACATTGCTTTAATCTTCAAGTTCCTACCCTTGGAGACCTTAGCTCTATCTAGTTCAACTTTCAAGAAAAGGTCGTACAGTGGAGTACATGACCACGGCATCCACCGGTGGGCCTCGCTGGCTCAGCGAAGAAGAACAGAGCGTCTGGCGTGCGTATCTGCACGCCACCACGCTCCTGGAGGATCACCTCGACCGCCAGTTGCAGCGCGATGCCGGCATGCCGCACATCTACTACGGACTGCTCGTCCAGCTCTCCCAGGCCCCCCGCCGCCGCCAGATGCGGATGACCGAACTGGCCAAGGACGCCAAGATCACCCGGTCCCGGCTCTCGCACGCCGTCGCCCGGCTGGAGAAGAGCGGCTGGGTGCGCCGCGAGGACTGCCCGTCCGACAAGCGCGGCCAGAACGCGGTCCTCACCGAGGAGGGCTACGAGATGCTCCGCCGCTCGGCCCCGGGCCACGTCAGTGCCGTACGCCAGGCGATGTTCGACCGGCTCACCCCCGAGCAGGTGCGCTCGCTCGGCGAGATCATGCAGGTGATGGCTGCCGGTCTCCAGCCGGAGGGCACCGACGCGGACCTCCCCTGGCTCCGCTGACCGCGCCGCACCCCACCCCGCACGCGCCTCTGCCCCGGTTCCGCAGAACGGAACCGGGGCAGAGTTCGCTTCGCACCGCGTCACGGCACGCCGCGCGCAAGGGGATCAGTGCGCGACGACCGGCACCTTGAACTCGTCCTCGACAGCGTCGGCGGAACCGGTGCCCCCGGACGTCGCGGGCGTCGACGTCGGACGGCCGGCGTTGATGAAGGTCCCCGCGATCGCGGCGGCCACCACCAGGATGCCGACGGCCCACCAGATGGCGCCGGTGAAGCCGTGCACCATCGACTGGAGCTTCAGCAGCTCCGGGTCGGTGGCACCGAGCGCGGCGTGCGAGGTGGCGTACGCCGTGGCGGCCGAGGCGGCGATGGTGTTGAGCAGCGCCGTACCGATCGCACCACCGACCTGCTGCGAGGTGTTGACCATCGCGGAGGCGACACCCGCGTCACGCGGCTCGATGCCGTGCGTGGCCAGCGACATGGCGGGCATGAACGCCGTGCCCATACCCAGACCCAGCAGGAGCTGCCCCGGCAGGATGACCGCCGCGTAGGACGAGTCGATCTCCAGCTGCGTGAGCAGCAGCATGCCGACGCCGGCGGCGAGGAAGCCGGGGGCCATCAGCATGCGGGCCGGGACCCGCGTCATCAGCCGGGCACCGATCTGCGTCGAGCCGGCGATCATGCCGACGATCATCGGCATGAAGGCGAAGCCCGTCTTGATCGGCGAGTAGCCCTTGACGACCTGCAGGTAGTACGTGAGGAACAGGAACAGGCCGAACATCGCGATGATGGCCAGACCCAGCGAGAGGTAGACGCCACCACGGTTGCGGTCCATCACGACGCGCAGCGGGAGCAGCGGCGACTTGACCTTGGCCTCGACCAGGACGAACGCCAGCAGCAGGACGCCGGAGGCGACGAACGTGCCGATGGTCAGCGCGTCCGACCAGCCGCTGGACTCGGCACGGGTGAATCCGTACACCAGCGAGACCAGACCCAGCGCGGACAGGACGACGCCGGGGATGTCGAGCGACGAACGGTTACGGCTGCCGGCCGGCTCACGGATCACGAAGTAAGCACCGGCTGCGGCGACGACCGCGAACGGGATGTTGACGAAGAACGTCCAGCGCCAGTTCAGCGTCTGGGTGAGCAGGCCGCCGAGGATCAGACCGACAGCGCCACCGCCACCGGCGATCGCACCGTAGATGCCGAACGCCTTGGCACGCTCCTTGGCGTCGGTGAACATCACCGCGAGCAGCGAGAGAGCCGCCGGGGCGAGCAGCGCGCCGAACACACCCTGAAGTGCGCGGGAGCCGAACAGCATGCCCTGGTTCTGTGCCGCGCCGCCGAGTGCGGAGGCCAGTGCGAAGCCGATCAGACCGACGACGAAGGTGCGCTTACGGCCCCAGAGGTCGGCGATCCGGCCGCCGAAGAGCAGCAGTCCGCCGAAGGCGAGGGCGTACGCCGTGATGACCCACTGCTTGTTGGCATCGGTGATGCCGAGGTCCGTCTGGGCGTGCGGAAGCGCGATGTTCACGATGGTGGCGTCGAGCACGACCATCAACTGTGCGAGTGCGATGAACGCCAGCGCCTTCCAGCGACTGGGGTCCGGGAGTCGGATATCAGCTGTTTTTGACATGGGAGTAGCCACCTAAGGACGCGCGAGGGAGCGCGAGGTCGTGAACCGTGAATTCGGTGATGACCGGTCAACCCGGTGAGGGCCGGTCGAAAGCGAGAGCGAGGGCTGGGCGAGGACTGGGCGAGGTGGGTTCTGGTCTGGGAACTGGGGGTGGTCGAGGCGTGGCGGACACGCGGCCGGGCATCCGGTTCAGGAGCCCGGCACGAGGGTCATGTCCGGCGCCGCAGATCCTCCAAGGTCGCCGCCGTTCCGGGGAGTACGGACCGGGCCGGGGCCTCCAGTCCGTCCAGGAACAGCTGGATGTGGCGGTGGGTGAACCGGTCGATGTTCGGACAGGCGATGCCCGGCAGCGGCCGGGTGAGCTGGGAGAGGGCGACCAGTACGTCTCCGACGGCGATGTCGGTACGCAGGCGCCCCGCGGACATGGCGCGCGCGACGAGCCCCTCGACGGCCTCTTCGAGGCGCCGGCGCTCGGCGAGCAGTTCGGGATGGTCCTTGTCGAAGCCGCCGGACAGCATGGGGCACAGCGCCCCGATCCGTTCGTCGGCCGCCGCGTGCACGAAGCGGGTGAGCGCGACGAAGGAGTCGGACTCCTCCCTCGCGGCCTCCTCGGCGCGGTCGGTGGTGCGGGAGGTGACCGAGAGGACGACCTCATGGGTCAGCGCGGCCCGGTCGGGGAAGTTCCGGTAGAGGGTGGCGTTGCCGACGCCTGCGCGGCGGGCGACCTCGTCGAGCGGCACATCCGGCCCGAACTCGACGAACATCTCGCGCGCGGCCGTCACGATCCGCTCCCGGTTGCGCAGCGCGTCGGCCCGCGGGCGGGGCGTACGCGGCTGCGCGGTTCCGGCTGCGGTGCGGGCGACGGTGTCCACGGCGGCGCTCCTTCTCTTCCTGGTCTTCCGTTACGGGTCGTGCTGCTTGCGGTCTTCTGCTGCGGCGGGCGCCCTGCCTGGGGCTTGCCCCCGCTCGAGCTTGTGCCGTTCCTGCGTTCGTAACTCCGGCGACCCATCCGGTTAACCGGGGACCGCCTCCCCGTTTCGCAGGGACACCGATGCAAACGGGGAAATGGTCCCCGGTTATTTCCGGCTCCATTGTGACCTGCGCCACACTCTTTGGGGTGGGGAAAAACCCACCGATCGGCGCACCCAACGCGCGGCGCCGCAGCGCCCGGCTAAGGCTGATCGACAGAGCGCAGTCGGGGTCGGCCGACTGCCGCGGACCCGAAGGCGCCTCTATGCAGCAGCCCCGCCACCGGATACGCAAGCACCGTCACCCGGTAGCCCTCGGCGCGGCAACGGCCCTGGTCATCGCGGCACTGGCCTCGGCCAGCAGCACCCTCCCCCTGCCCAGCCGAGCCTCCGCCGGGCCGATGACCACCGCCCGGGCGGCCGGTCTCGGCCCGTGCCGGATATCGGCGACCATGGGGGTGCAGATGTCGGAGGGCATGCCCACGCAGCCGGGCTACGCCCGTTCCACCGGCCAGGTGCACGCACTGAACCTGATGATCGACTTCCCCGACGCGCCGGGGAAGGAACCGGCCGTGGACCGGCTCGCCGAATTCTTCCCCCAGACCACGGACTGGTTCCGCAGGAGTTCCTACGGGCGGCTCACCTATGTGCCCGAAGCGCCGGTGAAGACCTGGCTGCGGATGCCGCTGCCGTTCTCGGAGTACGGGATCGAGCGCGGATCACCGTACGAACCGGGCTACCGCCACCTCGTCCAGGACATCGTCACCGCCGCCGACCCGAAGGTGGACTTCACCGCATACGACCTGGTCAACATCCTGGTCAGCCCGAACGCCGGGCCCTCGGCCCTGGACACCGTGCTGTCCGTGACCTTCTCGGGCAACGACGACGCCCCGTACGCGGACGGCGTGCCGCTCTCCAACACGTCCTTCGTCTACAGCCGCCAGGACGACGGCTCGGGCTCGTACCCCCAGACCGGCTACCGCGTCCTGCCGCACGAGAACGGCCATGTCTTCGGCCTGCCCGACCTCTACACGATGGAGGGCGGGGGCTCGGTCGGACACTGGGACATCATGTCGGAGGACTGGGGCGCCAACAACGACCTGCTGGGCTGGCACAAATGGAAGCTCGGCTGGCTGGACAACAGCCAGATCAGCTGCGCCTCCCAGCCCGGCACCAGCGACCACGTCCTGGAACCGCTGGCCACCCACGGCGGCACGAAGCTGGCGTTCGTGCCGCTGACCGCGGAATCCGGCTATGCGGTGGAAGTACGGACCCAGGCCGGGAACGACCAGGAGGTGTGCCGGCCGGGCGTGCTGATCTACAGGGTGAGCTCGGACGTCGACACCGGCCAGGGTCCCGTGTCCGTCACGGACAGCACCAAGGACAGCAGCGGCTGCACCCGGCTGCCCAACGTGCACGCCGAACTCTCCGACGCCGCGTTCCAGCCCGGTCAGACGTTCACCGACCGGGCCAACGGGGTCCGCATCTCGGTGGTCGACAAGGACTCCAAGGGCTACTACCGCGTACGCATCACTCGCCTCTGACCACGCGCGCCCCGGTCGTGCCGCCGGCACCGCTGCCGACGACATCGACCCGGCCCTCCCGGACCACCGCCAGGTCTCCGGTACGGAACCAGCCGCCGGTGAACGCCTGCGCCGTGGCCTCCTCGTCCCGCCAGTAACCCCGGACCAGCGCCTGACCACGAAGCCACAGCTCGCCGGCCTCCCCGTCGGGCAGCGCCTCGCCCGCCGGGCCGGCGATCCGCACCTCGGTACTCGGCGTCGGCCGCCCCACACCGCCCGGGCGGAGCCGGCACTCGGCACCGAGGTTCGCCAGGACGGCGCCGCCGGTCTCGGTCAGCCCGTAACCGCTGCGCGGCTCGATCCGCTCCCCGCAGCGGGCGGTCAACTGCGCCACCAGGTCCCGTGGTGCCGCGACCCCACCGGTGTCGAGCGCCTGGAGGCTCTCCAGCCCGTCCCCCGTCCGGGCGGCCGCGGCAAGCAGCTGGAGGGCGCTTGCCGGTACCCCGGAGTACTGCGTGACGCGGTGCTCCCCGATCAGCCGCAGTGCCTCGTCCGCGTCCCACTCGCGCATCAGGACGACGGCGCCACCCGCCGACATCGCGGCGCAGACGCCCGCGAAGGCCGCTACGTGGAAGAACGGGAACGTCAGCAGCGTGACGGGCACGGGACCCTGTCCCGGGATGACTCCCCGGCCGAGCGCGGAGGCGGCCGCGTGGAAGCGCGGGTTGCGCGCGGCACCCGCCTGGGCGAGCTGGGTGGCGACGGCACCCTTGGGCCTGCCGCCGGCGCCCGAGGTGTAGAAGATCGTCGCGTCGTCCTCGGGCCGGATCTCGACCTCGGGCGGCGCGGCGAACGGATCGGGCGCCGGCAGGTCCTCGCACCGCTCGACGCCCTCCGCGTACCGGCCGGCCTCCTCGGCAGGCCCCCCGGCGCGGGTCTCGCGAGCGGGGCGGTGGTCTTCGCCGCCGAAGACGATCACGCGCGCCCCGGCCTTCCCGGCCCATTCCGCAACCAGCGGCAGCCGCTCTCCGTCGACCAGCAGCACCCGTGGCCCGCAGTCGTCGAGCGCGTGGGTGAACTCGTCCTCCGTCCACCCCGCGTCCAGCGGCACGGCGACCAGTCCGGCCAGCTGGGCGGCCCAGAACGCGATCTGCCACTCCGGACGGTTGCGCATCGCGACCACCGCCCGGTCGCCCGGGCGGAGCCCGTACCTCTCGCTCAGCCGGCACGCCAGAGCGGACGCGGCGGCGAAGAACTCACCGTACGAACAGCTGCGCTCCCCCGCGATCAGGAACGGCTGGTCCCCGAACGCCCAGGTGGTCTCCACGAACTCACGGAGCGTCCTGGGCCCGTCGGCGTACACGAGCGAGCCCGCCTGCGGCCCGTCCTCCTCCCGCACGACAGCGAACGGACCGCCGGGACCGGCCAGCGCGGCATGCACACGGGTTACCGCTTCGACTGAGGGAGGTACGGCTGGGGTCGGATCGGAATGCGGCACGAACAACCTTCCTGAGCACGGCGTCGGGCGGCACGCCCGTATGACGCAACACACTGACGGCAATCCCCATCGGCCACGCCGCCGAGGCTCCCCTCGTGGCGTGCATGCGCGAATGCGCGCATGCACCGAGTAGTTCACGTCCCGTCCTGTCCGCACAGTCCCGCACGGATCCGTGACTCACATCACAGCACGAAGGTCACACCCGAAGCCCCGGGACCCGGGTACACGCCAACTTCCCTCAGTGGCCCGATCCAGGACGAAATACGAAAGTCCCCGGGGTGACCAGTAGTCGTAAGACGCGCACCGGGGCACAGGCCCAGGTGTCCGCAGGGGCGAGCCCGCACGCGAGATCGAGGAGTACGCGGTGGGCACGGTCTGCGCCGCCGTACCCATCACCGTCGGCGCGGTCCCCTCGACCATCGCGATCTCACTCCCGCTGGCCGGGTCGCACCGGCCGCACCGGACCGCCCGGCAGCTCAAGGCACGTAGCGAACGGACTCTGACCTCGCCCGCTTCACGGTCACCGGCTGACCGTCGAAGAAGCGCCGGACCGGCCACCCCCTGCCCGGCTGCCCATCGGCCGAACCGGTCAGGAATCAAGAAGCACCCGCGGCAGGCCCCCAAATAACGTGAAGCACATGACCTCCATCGAAGCCCTCACCCTCGAAGTGGCCGACACCGCGGCCGCCCACCGCTTCTACACCGCCCTCGGCCTGGACACCCGGGTGGGCCTGCGCTCCTCGGATGCACCCACCACCGGATTCCGCGGGTTCTCGCTGTCGCTCACGATGTCCCAGCCGGCCGACGTCCGCGGCTTCGTCGACGCCGCCCTCGACGCCGGTGCCACGTCGCTGAAACCTGCTTCCAAGTCGTTCTGGGGCTACGGAGGCGTCGTCCGGGCTCCCGACGGAACGATCTGGAAGATCGCCACGTCGGCGAAGAAGGACACCGCCCCGGCCACCGGGCAGATCGACCAGATGGTGCTCCTGCTGGGCACTGCGAGCGTGACCGCAAGCAAGCGCTTCTACGTCGAGCGCGGCCTCACCGTGGCCAAGAGCTTCGGCAGTAAGTACGTCGAGTTCGACACCCAGGGCAGCCCCGTCAAGCTGGCCCTGTACGGTCGCCGCGCTCTCGCCAAGGACGTCGGCGTGCCTGTCGACGGCACCGGCTCGCACCGGCTCGCGCTCGTGGGCGGCACCGGCGCTTTCACCGACCCGGACGGGTTCGGCTGGGAGGCCGCGTCGCTGACACCCGCGCCTTGATCCGGGTACGGACCCCGAGGATGAGGGCATGACCGCGGACGAGATCGCTGCCCTCATCGCTCAGGCAGGTCAGAAGGATCCCGATCTCCGCGCCGAGGCGGCGGCCGAGCTGCCCGCCGCCATGTCCGGGCAGCCCGACGACCCCGCACTGGCGGCCTTGATCCCCCTGACCCGCGACCGCGAGGCGTATGTGCGCGAGCGGGCCACCTTCGCACTGGGGCAACTGGCCGGGGTGGACGGACCGGACATCAGGTCGGCCCTGTGGCATCGCGTCGACGACGAGGATCCCGAGACGCGCGAGGAGGCCGTACGCGGTCTGGCCGTGCGCCGGGATCCGCGTGCCGTCCCGCTCCTCGCCGCACTGCTCGAAGAGCCGACCGCATACGTTCAGACGTTCAACGCGGCAGCGGTCCTGGGCGATCCGCGGCTGCTGCCGTCGCTGCGCACGTACGACCCGGCGGATCCCGGTGTCCGGGAAGCGCTCCAGGCCTGCGACCCGGCCGCCCGGGAGCGGCGCGACGCCGCGGCGTGGGCACTGCTTGAAGCGGTCCACGCCCTGCTGCCCACTACGGACGGCGCCCTGTACGCGTCGCACTTCGAGGCGAACCTGACGCTGTCGCTCAGCACCGGCGGACACGGCGAGCTGACGTGGAACGCGGACGCCCTGCTCGTCCGCGCCGGCGGGGATCCCGAACGCGCCGCCGCGCTGGCCGCCGAAGCCGTCTGAAGGAATCGCCGAGGAACCAAGATCATCCACACGCTCGCAGCCTGATCCGGTACGCGTATCTCCCCGCCCTCGGATCAGGCACCACCCGCTACACTGACCGCGGTGGCTGAGCCCTCACGGGCCGCCACCACGACCTGTCGCTGAGCAAGCCTGAGCGTCCGCCTTCCTCGGCAGACCTCAGACACGTTTTCCGACAGATCCCCGCCTTCGTAGCTCAGGGGATAGAGCACCGCTCTCCTAAAGCGGGTGTCGCAGGTTCGAATCCTGCCGGGGGCACAACGCGTTGCCACTCTGACCTGGGGTTTCTCCCCCAGGGAGGGGCCCTACTCGGCCTCGGACTTCTCGTCCGAGGCCGTTTGCGTGAGCGGTGTGTGAGCCGCGCGTGAGCGGACCGGGAATCTCTTTCCCCAATCCGTCCCCACGAATCAGCATCGTCCGGCACGGAGTCGCCGGTCTCACCGAGCTCGGCGCCCACCCCCGGCCTCGTCCGGGATCCCGTCGGCGAAGCACAGCGCGCCGATCCTCGCCTCCACCACATCGGGTGTCGTCACCGACTCAGGAATCTTCTCGAAGTCGCCCATTTGCTCATGCTGCGCGCCACTCGGAACATCCCCATCCGCACCCACTCGGGGGCACCCCAAGCCCAAGGCTGCCCCTCCCCGTCCAGGTTCCACACGGGTCCGGGCCGGTGGCTGATACGGCCTTCTGGCCGAGCGGTGGTGGCACCGTGCGGGGCGACGGTTCACTCCGCCCGCCTGCATCGCCACCTGCCCCGGCCTGAGGCCGGAGGGCTGCCGATCTGGCACTGAACGCGTGTCGGTGCCGTACTCCTGATCCGGCCCCGCGCCACACTGGCTCTCCCGTCGTCACGGTGGCCAGAAGAGGGTGCGCCGCGTGCGTCGGTCTGTCACCGGAGGCCGCCCCCGAGCAGGGGCAAGTTCATGGAGGCGAGCCCCTGCTGTGCCCTTCATCCCCCCAAGTCACGGCTTCGTGCGTTGCGACACCAGGAGGAGTGGGACGTCATGAGTGGTGGCAGCGCCTGGACCGGGGCCGCGGTAGCGGCCGTTACCGCCGGCTACGCGCTGTTCTCGCGCCGCCTGAGCTCGACACCGGTGTCGGCTCCCATGGTGTTCACGGCCTTCGGTGTGGCCATCGGTCCGGTCGGGCTGGACGTTCTCGACCTGGGGCACGACACGGGCCCCGTGATGACGCTGATCGAGGCCGCCCTGGCGCTCTTGCTGTTCACCGACGCGATGACGGTACGACAGCGGGCCCTGCGCGCGAGCGGATTCCTTCCCCTGCGACTCCTGGTCATCGGCCTGCCGTTGAGCATCGCAGCCGGAGCGCTGCTGGCCTGGCCCCTGTTTCCAAGCCTGACGTTGTGGGAGTTCGCGTTGCTGGGCGCCGTCCTCGCCCCCACCGACGCGGCGCTCGGCAAGACCGCCAGTTCCAGTCCCCGGGTCCCGGCCCTCGTGCGCCAGGGGCTCAACGTCGAAAGCGGCCTCAACGACGGCCTGGCGCTGCCGTTCTTCCTCATGTTCCTCGCCGCGATCCCGGGCACGCTCGCCTCCGAGGAAGGCGCGGACGGTGTGTTCTGGCGGGCAGTGGTCCTCAGTACCGCGGTGGGCCTGGCCTTCGGCTGGTCCGGAGGGTGGCTGCTGACCCACGCGCGGGCCCGGAACTGGGTGACCGGTGAATGGCGGCAGGTAGTCGTCCTGGCCGTGGCCTTCTGCGCGTACAGCGTGGCCACCGGCGTCGACGGCAGCGGTTTCATCGCCACCTGGATGGGCGGGTTCGCATTCGGCGCGGCACTGCGCGCGGGCAAGCCGGCTGCCGAGGCACCTGCCAATGAGCGGCCGGCCGACCTGGCCGAGTACGTGGGCGGTCTGCTGGGAACCCTGAGCTTCCTGGTCTTCGGAGCGGTCCTGCTCGGCCCCGTACTGGAGCACCTGAACTGGCGCATCATCCTCTACGCCGTGCTCAGCCTGACGGTCGTACGCATGCTTCCGGTGGCCCTCGCACTGCTCGGCACCGGTATGCGGCCGCCCACGCTCGCCTACGTCGGCTGGTTCGGCCCCCGCGGCCTGGCCTCCGTGGTCTTCGGGCTGCTCATCGTCGAGGACCATGTACCCGGAATCGAACTCCTGGGACAGGTCATCGCGGTCACCATCGGCCTCAGCATTCTGCTCCACGGCATGTCAGCGCACTACTTCGCCAACCTCTACGGCAGCTGGTACGACGGCGCGAAAACCACCGTCCCGGGCCTCCGCGAAGCCCAGGACACGACCGAAGACGCAGCCACACCACACACCGGCTCACGACGCCTTCGCTGAACCAACCAGGACGAGCCGCCCCCAGCGGGCGAGTCGGAGAAGAGAAGCAGCTCGACCTTCGAATCCTGCCGGGGTCACGGAGAAGTACCAGGTCAGGAGCCCTTCCACCCAGTGGGCGGGGAGGGCTCCTGCGCTTGCGGCACATCTATGGCACACATGGCGTGCGCGCGTCTGTCGAGCAGCCGTCATGCAGGGCCCGGGTGGAGCGGTGCTTGCCGACCTCTTCGACGATCACCGCGGGCGTGCACCCGTGGGCGCACCGGGCCACGCGGTCCGGGTTCCGCGGGTGACTTCGGCACCGGCGGGGATCAACCGGGGGGCGGCACTTCGTGGCTCCTCGTACGATGCCCTGACTGCGGCGCACGCCAGGTGCGCCGCGGGGGAGGGGGATCCGGATCATGGTGAACAGACAGGGCCTGCGCGCGGGTTGGAGAACGGGAGCGCTTCTGGTCGCCGTCGTCATGGGCGCTCCGCTGCTGTCGGCCACGCCCGCGGCGGCCGTGCACGGGGCGGTGCCGGGCGACTTCAACGGTGACGGATACCGCGACGCCGTGCTGCCCGCGCCTGGGGCGGACGTGGCCGGCAAGCAGGGAGCCGGTGCCGTGGTCGTGCTCTACGGATCGAAGTCGGGGCTGTCGGCGTCCCGGCGGGCGACCATCACGCAGAACACCACGGGGGTGCCGGGTGCGGCCGAGACGAACGACGGCTTCGGTTCCGCCACCGCGACGGCGGACCTGAACCGGGACGGCTATGCGGACCTGGTGGTCTCCACGCCGTACGAGGACACCACCCAGGGCGAGGACGCCGGCACGGTGACGGTCCTGTGGGGCGGCACGAAGGGGCTGACAGCCGGCACGTACCTGCCGGCGACCACAGTCGGCAGGTACTACGGTCTCGACGTCGCAGCGGTCAGCACCGGCTCCGGTACGAAGACCGAGGTGCTCGTCGGCGGGTACGAGGGGACGATGCGCTTCACGGGGCCCTTCAGCCGCAGCGGCACCTACCACCAGGCCGTGGAGAACCGGGACACCGCTTCCGTGGGAAGCGTCGCGCTGGGCGACTTCGGCCATGACGGCTTCCCGGACGAGGTGGCCGTCACCGTCCGGATGAGCGGTCTGAGCGGCGGCGAGGTGTACGTCGACCCTGCCTACGGCGGCGCTCAGCAGACGGGCAACGGCCTGATCGCGGCCACCGGGGACGTCAACGGCGACGGATACGCCGATCTCGTGGTCGGAGACCCGGACGAGCCGGACAGCGCCGGGGCCAACGGTGCGCTCGGGGGGCGGGTGCTCCTCTGGTACGGCTCGGCGCACGGCATCGCGCGGGACGTGAAGCCGGTGCAGCTGACCCAGAACACCTCCGGTGTTCCTGGCGCGAGCGAGAAGTGGGACAACTTCGGCGGCGCCCTCGCGGTGGCCGACCTGAACGGTGACGGGCTGGCGGACATCGTGGTCGGCTCGCCGCGGGAGGACACGCTCCAGCAGAACGCCGGGCAGGTGACGGTCATCCCCGGCCGCCGCACCGGGGCCCTGGGCGGCGGCGCCTACGCCTTCACCCAGAACTCCGCCGGCATCCCCGGAGCAGACGAGACCGACGACTCATTCGGTACCACCGTGGCCGTCGGCGACACCAACAAGAACGGCAAACCGGAACTCTTCATCAGCGCCGCAGAGGAGAACAACGCCACCGGCGCCGTCTGGGTCCTCCCGGGCGGCACCGGCCGGCCCACCAGCAAGGGCAGCATCATGATCACCGCCGCGGCCGTCGGCTTCCCGCAGCAGTACGGCAGCCTCCTCGGCGGCAACGGACTCCTCGGAGTCATCTGAACGGGACGAGTCGGTCACCCGCCCCGCCCCGTGTCTGAGGCTGCCCGTGCAGAACGGTGTGCCCACGGAGCGGGGTCGCCCCGAGGGCACCATGAGGTGGTGGGACCAGTCACGCCTTGGACTTCTCCGGGCCGGCCGAGGTCGGCGCCGGCGTCACGGGGGCGGGCGCGACGGGGCGACGCGTGGTCCCCAGGTGCCAGAGGAGGGTGAGGGCGGTGACGCCGGCAGCAACTGGCCCAAGTCCGGCCGGGGCAAGCCCGAACCACTCCTGTGCCAGCCCGCCGAGACCGCCGCCGAGGGCGACGCCGATGTAGAGCGCGGAGGAATTGAGACCGAGCAGGACCGGCGCGGCGGCGGGACCGAGGGCGATGAGCCGGTGCTGCTGCGGGACGACGACGACTCCGGCACTCACGCCCCAGACCGCCGCCCAGACCAGGGTGGGCGCGAGGGCGCGTGTCGCCAGCGGGGTCAGTGCCAGGGCGAGAGCCGCGAGGGCGAGGGCGCCGGTGAGGACCCGGGCGGAGTCGTGACGGTCGACCAGGCGTCCGGCGGTGATGTTCCCGGCCAGGGTGCCTACACCCCAGGCCAGCAGGATCAGGGTCAGTAGCGCCTCGTTGCCGCCGGTGGCGTCCCGCAGCGCCGGGACGATGTAGGTGTAGAGGGTGTAGGCACCGAGGAAGGCGAGGGAGGTGACCGCCAGCAGTGCCAGTACACGGCCCTGCTTGAGCGGACGCAGGCGGTCGGGCAGCGAGGCGGCGGGGAGCGTCACCCTGGGGAGGCCGACGGCGATGCCGACGATCGCCAGCAGGCCGATCCCGGCGACGGCCCACAGGGTGATGTGCCAGTCGGTGCGGCCGATCAGCGTGCCGAGCGGCAGCCCCAGCGCGGTCGCCAGGGTCAGGCCGCCCAACACGAAGGCCAGGGCCCGGCCACGGCGTTCCGGCGGAGCGATGGCCGCCGCAGTGCTGGAGGCAGCGGAAGTGATGATGCCCGCTCCCACGGCGGTAACGATCCGGGCGGCCATCACCACCTCGTAACTGGTGCCTAAGGCGGTGACAGCGTTGCCGATCACGAACACGCCCAGTGCGACCAGCAACGCCGACCGCCGATCCAGGCCACTGGTGAGGGCCCCCATGACCGGCGCCGACAACGCCAGCGTCAAGGCGAAGACCGTCACCAGTTGACCGGCCGCCGGGGTGGACACTGCCAGGTCGGCAGCGATGGAGGGGAGCAAGCCGGCGATGACGTAGCCGTCGGTGCCGACGGCGAACGTCGCCAGGGCCAGGGGAAGGAGTCGTTTCAACAAGGGATCGTTCCGCCTTTCCGGAGTGCCGCGTAGGTAGGTGATCGGCACTTTAAGCAATACATGGACGCTTGTCCATGAATCAATGAATGGATAGGCTGCGGTCCTGGCACGGACGGAGGGAAGCGATGCGCGAGGTGTCCCAGCCTGCGACCGAGGCGATCCGGATGGTGGAGGTGCTGCGTGCGCTGGCCGATCCGGTGCGACTGGAGATCATCCAGCGGCTCGCCGTGACCGGTGAGGAGAGCTGCAACGCCATCGGCGGCGACCTGGACGTTCACCAGACGACGCTGTCCCACCACTACCGGGTGCTGCGCGAGGCGGGAGTCACCTGGACAACCGTCAAGGGCCGATCCCGGCTGGTACGGATTCGCCGTGACGACCTGGACACGCTGTTCCCCGGCCTGCTCGACTCCGTACTGAACGGAGCTCGCCGCGCGCACCCGGCCGTCGAAGGCTGACGCTCGCCCCGACGTCGCGCCCGCGGCGGCCTCGGCGCACTACTCAGCCCGCGAGGGGAAAGGGAGCCTGGTGCCATCAGCCAGCCGGATCGGCTCCGCTTCTCGTCGCAGGAAGCCGGACACCCCACAGGCTCCGCCACCGCGCCCTGACACACGACGCCGAGGACGGCACATCCACCCCGATGCTGCCGGCCCGCTCCCCCCACGCCTCCGTCCGCTCCCTGGAGCGGTACGCCCGCCCCGGCGTCGACGCGGTCGCCCGGCACGTCGCCGAACGCGCCCCTGCCACTCACCGTCGCAGGTGATTCCGAGCGCATCAGGGCCTCAGGATCATCCCTTTGCCCCTGTGGCGCGTACCTCGGTCACACCCCTATGCCGCTCGCCCCGGCCGGATTCCCGGTGGCCTCCGCCACAGCGAGCCGGTCGGACCGGATCGCGCAAGCGGGGGACACAACACCGGCTCTCTGCAACACTTTGCCTTCCGCTGGTTCATCTCGGGGGGCCACATGGACATCGAACTCGCCGACCTGCTCGCATCCCTGCGGTCGGAGATCAACCGCGCGCGCCTCGCAGCGCACGACCAGGACGTCAAGTTCCGTATCGACTCCATTGATCTTGAGCTCCAGGTAGCCGTGGAGAAGTCCGCCGAGGCCAACGCCGGGGTGCGGTTCTGGGTGGTGTCGCTCGGCGGCAAGGGCACTGCGAAGTCCGCGCAGACCCACACGGTCAAGATCAGCCTGACAGCCGAGACGGACACGGGCGAACTGGTCCGGACCAGTGACGACGTTTCGGACCTGCTGGCGACGAACTGATCGCTGAATGAGTCCCGTCGACACAGGCCGGGTGGCCGAGGTCCTGGTCAGACGCAGCGACAAGGCCGAGTACGGGTCCGGTTACCGCATCGCGTCCCGGCTCGTCCTCACGGCGGACCACATCCTCGGCGACGAGGCGGAGGACGTCGTCTGCACCGTCCTCCTCGGGGGACGTGACGACCAGTACCCCGCTACGCGGCTGTGGCGGAGCCCGACGCGGGATCTTGCGCTGCTGCACCTCGACGAGTCCGTGCCGGACAGGGTTCCAGCCGTCGTCTTCGGGCGTCTGCCGGAGGGCGCGGGCAGCGTCCCGTTCGCCTCGGTCGGGTTCCCCTCCTTCGCCTTGCGGCCCGAGTCGACGGGCGTGGAGGGGTTACGGCGACGTGAAAGCAAACAGGTCACCGGATTCGTGCAGCTCGGCTCGAACATGAAGTCGGGGATGCTGGACCTCACGTTCACCACCACCCCGCCCCGCGAACCGGCGCGAGGCATGCCGGACCCCTGGCTCGGCATGTCCGGCGCCGCCCTGTTCGCCGAGGACAGCGGGACGCTGATCGCGGTACAGGCGCAGCGCCTGCCCGCGGCGGGCACCAACAGCGCGGAGGCCGAGCCGATCGCCGCAGCGCTGGCCGACCCGGAGTTCTGCGCCGTGCTCGCCCGCAACGGCGTACCGTCCTGGACGGTACCGGTCCATCTGCCGCAGGATGCCGAACAGGGACCACTGCGCCCGGTCATCTCCCAGCACGAACTCATCGACGGCTTACCGGACTTCAAGAAGAACCTCACGCCGGACCGGCTGGCCTTCGTCTCGCCGGGCAGCGACCATCCGGCCGAGCCCGAGAAGCTGTTCGTGCGGTTGGTCAACGCGCGGGACACAGGCGTGCTCCTGGTGGGCGCTGCGGGCACCGGCAAGACCCGGACCTGCCTGGAAGTGGGCCGGCTCGCCCTGGAGGCGTGCTGGCGGGTCCTGCACGTGGTGCCCGGCGAGGAGGAGTCGGTGACCACGCGAATCGCTCAGGAAGTGTTCGCGGAGCCGACCCCCGTCCTGGTGGTCGTCGACTACCTGAACGAGGCACAGCTCGATCTGACGGCCCTGCGGCGCCAGTTGCTGCCCGAGGCCCGCCGCCGCCATGTTCACGTGGCGCTGCTCGCCTCCGTGCGTCCGGGCTGGCTGAAGCTGAAGAAGTCCAACAGTCCCCTGCTGCATGAGCTGTTCGAGGAGGTGGAACTGCGGCAGGACGACGAGTTCCAGCAACTGGTGGCGACCAACGCCCTGACGACTCTGGCACCGACGGCCATCCGCCGCCTGGGCATGGACCGCATGTTGGCGATCTGTGGGCGCCGCCCGATCGTGGCCCTGCTGGTCGCTCGGGAGATGGAGCACCGGATCGAGGCGCGGCTGTCCCTGCCCGAGACGGCAGGCCTGCGAGAGGGCGGCGAGCTGCCTGTCTGGCTGGTCAGCCGGCTCCGCGAGGACGAGCTGACCGTGCCCGGACGTACGAGCACGTACGCGCCGGCCCGCGCCTCCTACGTCCTGGTGGCCGCCGCGGCGGCCGCCGCGGCCTGTCCCCAGACCCACGCCCCCGTCATGGCCGCCGCCCAGGCGGCCCTCACCGAGGCCGCGGCCAACGGGGCGGCGGTGACCGACGTACCGGACGCCGAGGCCGTGGTGACGACCCTCGTGTCGCTGGGCTGGCTGGAGTCCGACAGCGAAGGCATGCTCTCCGTCGCCCACGACATCGTGGCCGACCAGTTCATGGAGTCCGTTCTCCTGCCTGAGCGGGACGCCGCCCCGGATGCGGCCGGCTCGTACGCCATGCTCGCCGGCTGCCTGACCAGCCCCCGCACCGTCGGGCGCTTCGCGGTCAACGTCACCCGCCTCGTCAACGACATGGCGCTGGTCGACCGCGCGAGCCCCGTGACCGCCGTACTCAACGACTGGTTCGTCGACCATGCCGACACCATCGGCCGCATCATGCGGTACGACTCCAACGTCGGCAGCTACGCCCTGGGCGCCGTCTGCTCGGATTCGCCCTGGTCCGCCGCCGCGGTCCGCTGTTGGGAACAGATCGTCGGCCCCTGGCTCGCCGCCTTCGGCACCGATGTCAACGCCCGCCACCTCCTCTACCGAGGACTGCGGCATCTACCGGACGACAGTGCCCGGCGCCTGGGCCGCACCGCACTGGGGTGGCTGAGGTTCCACGGGCACACGGACCAGGCCAAGTTCGTGCTCCGGCCGCTGCTGTCCCGGGACCTTCTCAGCGCGGGCGACGCCCGCCAAGCCATCACCACCGCGCTCGCCTGGCTCGGCGCCGACGACCGCATCGCCCAGCAGGACGCCCAGTTCGTACTCAGCCCGCTGCTCGACCGCACCGATCTCACCCCTGACAACGCGCGCAGAGCCATCGCCGCCGCGCTCACCTGGCTCGACACGGACAACCACAAGGCGAACATCGACGCCCAGTACGTCCTCAACACCCTGCTCGACCGCCCCGACCTCACCCCTGACGACGCGCGTCAGGCCGTCACCACCGCGCTCGCCTGGCTCGACACCGACGACCACATCACCACGGCCCAGGCCGGCTACGTCCTCGATCCGCTCCTCGAACACACCGTCCTCACGCCACACCAGGTACGGCAGGCCATCACGGCGACGTTCGCCTGGTTCGGTACGGATGATCGCGGCACCCACCTCGACGCCCAGTTCGTCCTGAACTCACTTCTCTCGCGCGGCGATCTCACTCACGATGAAGCGTGCCGAGCCATCACCACGGCCCTCGCCTGGCTCGACGCCGACAGCCACGCCGCGGCATTGGAGGCGAAGTTCGTCCTCGATCCGCTGCTCGACCGCGCCGAACTCACCCCCGGTGAGGCCGGGAGAACAGTCGCTGCCGCCCTCACCTGGCTCGGCACCGGCCACCACGCCGCCATGACGGGGTCCGAGTTCGTACTGGAGGCGCTGCTCAGGCAGCTCCCGAGCGAAGAAATGCCCGCTCAGGTGACCGGATTCGTCGAGGCATGGCTCGACGCGCGGATGCCGACGCCGGACTTCCTGTTCATGAGCAAGTGGGTGCTGCGCAAGAGGCTCATGAGTCCCAAGATCCTCAAGGCGCTGCTCTCCTGGGTCAACGCCAACCCCGATCACGAGGATGTCGTCCCGCGTATGGCCGCGGCCGCTCCGCTGGTGGGCCCCCACATCACGTCCTGGCAGAGCACCTGCGACTGGTTCCGCGCCGTCGAGCTCTGTCTCGACCACGCCGAACTGCGCGGGGCGGCGAGCAATCCGAACGGCATACTCGACGTCCTCATGTGCCAGCTCGCGATCGGATTCCGCACCGGGGTGGGGGCCGCTTGGGCGGACGACTGCATCCAGCGCTGGATCGCCCTGCCGTTCGCCATGAGCGCCGCCGTCTTCCGCCCGCTGGTCACCATCGTCGCGCGCTGCCATGCCATGGCACTCAGTGGCCGGCTCACCGGGACGGAGGCGAGAGAGCTGGCCGAGCGCCTGCGCCGGTGGGCTTCCGGGTGGCCCGCCGACGAACGCAGGGCCGAGACCCTCCACTTCATCGACACCCACATGCTGCCGAATCCGGACACCACCCACAGGCAACGGCCGGCACCACTGCCCCGACCGCGCCCCGGGTCGCCCGAAGACCGTGTGCCGCGAACTCACTGAGCCCGAGGACGAGCAGGACTCCGCCGCAGTGGTCGCTGTCGCCGACCGGAAGCAGGCGCCGGGACCGCAGACGGCATGATGACCGCGCCGCACGGCCGGGAGTGTGAGGCGCGGCCGGTGATCACTTGCTACCCCCGCTTGATCTCGTCGCGTACGGCACGAACAGAGCGAATAGCCGGAATCACCTTTTTTGGACAGCGCCTGGATCTGGTCGATGAGGAACCCCAGGAAAGTGACCCCTCCCGCGACCGCACCCATGGCGACTGCCACCCAACCCGCGAGTTCCATGCAGCTCCTTCCAAGACTGATCGGTGAGGAACCGGAGTGCACGCCCTCCGATTCCCCGACTGATCGGCAGGAGTGCGTAACCGGGCGCCTCATCAGCGCCGATCTGATCTTGACCGTGAACTACACGGATTCTGGGCCGAGTTAGGCGTACGTGGCCGGGCCCGCCCTGTCCTTTGCTCCAGGGAGGGTGCCGCCTTCGTCGAAGCGATGGATCGCCTCCCGGACAGCGTCGGACCCGGCCTCAGGTGTGACACTCCGGGCCTCGCGGACGCTGGGTACTTCAGACCGTCAATTGAATTTGTGGTGCTCACGTGACCGCGAACGGAAACAATGGGGTGGGGCATTGAGCCCGCGCACAAAGCACGCGTACAAACCGCTGAGCCTGAAGAGACGGGCGTGGCTGACCGTCGGCGCCGTCGTCCTGGGCGGGGCGGGGGCGACGGCCTACGCGGTCGCCGAGCCGGCCGGCAGCGGACCGGCGGACGGCCACAAGGGGCGGGCCGCGGCCGTGCGTACGGTCAAGCTCGCCGGGCAGGGTACCGGCCGCAAGGGGCTGCCGAAGCAGGACACCGCGCAGTTCAGCGCGGTCCTGCTGACCTGGTCGGACCCGGAGGCCAAGCTCAAGGGGACCGCCCAGATCCGATCACAGGAGGCCGAGACCGGCAAGTGGTCGGGCTGGCAGGCCCTGCCGGACGATCCCTTCTCCGCCGACGGCAAGGAGGCCGCGGACGCGGCCACCCGCGGCGGCACCGCCTCGGTGTGGACCGGGCCCGCGGACGGCGTCGAGGTGCGGGTGGTCGCCACCGACGGCTCCGCCTCCGCCCTCCCGTCCGGCATGGACGTGAAGCTCCTCGACCCGGGCACCGACCCGACGAGCACCACGAAGCCCGTCGCGTACACGGAGGACGTCACTCCGACGCCGACGCCGACGGACACTGTCACCACCACGGCGACACCTACGGACACCGCGTCCCCGACGGGCTCGGCCTCTCCGACCGACACCGCGGAGCCCAGCACCACGCCCAGCACCACGCCGAGCGAGACGGTCACGGCCTCCCCGTCTCCGACCGTCCCGGCCCCCCTGCCCTCGACCGTCGTCAAGCCGCCGGTCATCACGCAGGCCGAGTGGGGTGCCTCCACCGACTACGACGGCACACCCGGGTACGGCCAGGAGATCAAGGCCGCCGTCGTCCACCACACCGGTGTGGACCAGGACAACGGTGTCCCGTGCAGCCAGTCGAAGGCCCGCATGCGCACCATCCAGCAGGAGCACTTCGCTCGCGGCTACTACGACATCGGCTACAACTTCGTCGTCGACCGCTGTGGCCAGATCTTCGAGGGCCGCAGCGGCGGCATGGACCTCCCGGTGGTCGGCGCCCACGACGTCGGCTTCAACACCAACACGGTCGGTATCTCGTACATCGGTAACACGATGACGCTGAACCCGACCCGGGCCGGCCTGGAGGCCATCTCCCGGATCATCGCGTGGAAGTTCGGCATGTACGGCATCAGCCCGACCTCCAGCGTGACCCTGGTGTCCGGTTCACCGCTCGGCCAGGACGGCAACAAGGTCGCCGAGGGCACCTCGATCACGCTGCCCCGGGTCTTCGGCCACCGCGACACCAACACCACGCTCTGCCCCGGCGATGCGCTGTACAGCAAGCTGCCGCTGATCCGCACCCTCGCTGCCGCGCCCGGCGTCTCGCATGCCCTCACCCGCTCGGACTTCAACGGTGACGGCGTGACCGACCTGGTCGCCGGCACCCCGAAGACGAGCAGCAGCGCCGGTTCGATCACGGTCGTCCCGGGCGGTGACAGCGGCCCGGTCGCCACCGCCGGGACGATCATCGACCAGAACAGCACCGGCGTCCCCGGCAGCAGCGAGTCCGGTGACCTCTTCGGCACGTCCAACGCCTACGGCGATGTCAACGGCGACGGATACGGCGACCTGGTCATCGGCGCGCCCGGAGAGGACGACACCAGCGGCCACGCCGACTCGGGCTTCGTCTCCGTGATGTACGGTCCCTCGCTCACCACCGGCACGTCGTACGGGACCGCCACCGCGACCCGCGCCGCCGGTGAGAAGCTCGGCACCTCCGTCGCCACC
Organism: Streptomyces sp. LN549; assembly: GCF_043203805.1. Lineage (NCBI taxonomy): Bacteria > Bacillati > Actinomycetota > Actinomycetes > Kitasatosporales > Streptomycetaceae > Streptomyces > Streptomyces sp. LN549. Next base: position 3,728,365 of record NZ_JAZHRI010000002.1, read on the forward strand.
GGTGACTTCAACGCGGACGGCAAGGCCGACGTCTTCTCGGTCGCGCCCGGCACGCCCGGCCGCTGGTGGTCGTACGACTCCCAGTCCGGCGCCGCCACGTCGGGGTATCTGAACACCTCCGCCTACACCGCGGCCGTCTCCTACGCGGCCGTCGCCACCGGTGACTTCAACCTGGACGGCTACGCGGATGCCGTCGTCAACTTCCGTGACCCGAGCAGCGTTTCCCGGATTCTGTGGCTGAAGGGCTCACCCACCGGCCTGCAGCGCGTGGGGATCCTCACGGCGAAGGGCGGCCGCTCCCTCGCCGCCGGTGACGTCACCGGCGACGGCATCGACGACCTGGTCGTCGGCCAGCCGGGCACGACCGAGTCGGGCACGACCGCCAAGGGCGGCACGGTCACTCTGATCAAGGGCACCACGACCGGCCTCGCCCCGACCGGCACGGTCACTCTCGGGCAGGACTCCGCCGATGTGCCGGGCACCGGTGAGGCGGGCGACGACCTCGGCACCTCCGTCGCCGTCGGCGACTACAACCTCGACGGTTACGCGGACGTTCTGGCCGGCGCCCCGAACGAGGACATCGCCCGCGGCGGTGTGAGCCAGGTCGACGCCGGTACGGTGATCCTCTTCAAGGGCACCTCCGCCGGTATCTCCGGCACCGGCTCGATCGCGTACAGCCAGGACACGGCCGACATCTCGGGCGACACCGAATCCGGCGACCGTCTCGGATCCGCAGCCCTCCTCCAGGACCTGTCCGGTTACGGCCGTGCGGACCTGGCGATCGGCGCGGACGGCGAGAACGCCGGCGACGGCGTCTTCCTGCAGCTGGACAGCGGCAGCGCGGGCGTCTCCCCCAAGAGCGCCGTCTACTACGGCCGCTCCAACCTCGGCACCCCGGTAGCGGCCCACCTCGGCCAGACGCTGACGCCGTAGGAACCCAGGCAGGACCGGAAGGGCCGGTACTCAGCAGGAATCGCTGAGTACCGGCCCTTCCGCCGCTCTTCAGGCGTGAGGGAGGCGCTACCAGGGGCTTCCGGCCGGGCGACGCAGCGAGCGCGCATGGCAGGCGGGACTTGCAGAACGCGCTCAGGGCCGGGAGGACTACGTCCGCCGGGCGAAGGGCCCTCCGCCGTAGTCCCTGCGGCGGACCTCAGGGGTCGCCATCTCAGGTGACGACCTCGACGAGGCTGCCACCTAGCGTGTTTCAGGTGATCGGGATCGTCCGGCGACTGCCCGGCATTCCGGTGGTCCCCTTCGCGCCGAGCAGAGGTTCGCCATGCCTGGATCTGTCATGCCCCGAACAAAACAGAGGGCGGGATCAGTCGCAGCCGGGCCGGCGGCCCTCACTCTCCTTCTCGGCCTGTGGGGCATCACCCGCGACAACAGCATGTGGCGCGACGAAGCGGCGACGTGGGAGGCGGCCCACAGGAGCGTCCCCGAGACACTGCACCTGCTGGACCGGATCGACGTCGTGCACGGCCTCTACTACCTGTTCATGCACGGGGTCTTCGCCCTCGCCGGAGACAGTCTCGTCGCCCTGCGGCTGCCGTCCGCGCTGGCCATGGCCGGCGCCGCCGCTCTGATCACCCTCCTGGGTTCCCGACTGGCCGGCCGCTGCGCGGGCCTCGCCGGCGGACTGGCCTTCGCCCTGATCCCCGCGGTCCAGCAGTTCGCACAGGAGGGGCGCCCCTACGCCCTGGTGACGGCGTGTTCGGCCCTGGCCTGCCTGCTACTGGTCACCGCGGTGGACAGCCCGGGCACGGGGCGCTGGGCGGCTTACGGCGTGACCGTGCTGGTCGCGGCACTGCTCAACTGGTTCTCGCTCCTGATGCTGTGCGCCCACGCGGCGACGATCACCCTGGCCCGCCCACCGCGCGCCACCGTGGTGCGCTGGGGCGTCGCCTCGTCCTGCGCCGTGATCGGCACGCTCCCCCTCGTGGTGGCGAGCGGGACGCAGTCGCAGCAGGTGGCCTGGATCCGGCCCGTCAGCCCGGGAACGCTGTCCGTACTCCTGCTCACGTTGGCCGCAGGCGCCCTCTGCACATGGGCGATACGGTCGGGAGAAGGCCGCCGCATGCCCCGCGGCACGCGACTCCCGCTCACCGCGGTCGCCCTGCCCCTGCTCGTGTTTCCCCCGCTCGTGCTGCTCGCGGCCTCCCTGGCCCGTCCCGTCTACCTCACCCGCTACGTCCTGTTCAACCACATCGGGCTCGCCCTGCTCATCGGCGGAGCCTGCCACGCACTCGCGTCGCGGCTGCGCACTCCTCCTCGCCGGACGATCGTCGCGGTCACGGCTCTCGCCTTTCTCGGGCTGCTCCCCCTCCAGTTGTCACTGCGCAGCGCGAACAGCCGGATCGACGACGTGCTGGCCACGGCCGACAGCGTCGCCGCCGTCCGCGAGACGGGTGACGCGGTGCTGTACATCCCCGCGGCGCGCCGTGACACCGCCCTCGTCTCCCCCGCCGCTTTCACCGGGACCAAGGACCTGGCCCTGGTCCGGGGCCCGCTGGAGTCCGGCACCCTGAGCGGCGTGGAGGGCAGCCCGGAACAGATAGCCGCCGCGATGGGGGCCGTACGCCGGATCGTCGTCGTCAGTGACGCGGGGGCCCCGGCCGCCTCCACGGATCGCGACCGGGCCAAACAGCGCGCCCTGAAGGCACACTTCGTGCGCTGTTCCGCGACCACCGCACGCGGCCGCCAGGTCACGGTGTACCGACGCCGCCACGGCCGCGGCGGGTGTGCCACGGCCGGCCGCGGCACCGAACCACTCCGCGCCGGTCAACGACCCTGATTCCTGGGGTGGTTGCGAGCCGTACGCTCATTGCCGAACTTGTACGCGCCCGTCCAGCGGGCCATCACCGCCTGCGCGTCCCCGGCCTCCACCTCGGCCACGAACTTCGCCGCCCGGTCACCTCGCAGCGTCGTGGCCTTCCGGTCGCGATGAGTGATGAGAACAGTGCCGTCGTTGCGGGACTCGTAGCTGAAGCCCGAGGGTGCCGGCATGGGCGCACCTGCCTTGTCTCGTATCCGCACGCGCCCGTCCGCACACGTCCACCCGGAGTTCGGGACGCGCGTGTCCGCCCGGGAGAGGAAGTATCCGCCGGGAGAGGAAGTATCCCCCCACCCGGCAGACGCCGCCTCAGCGGCAGGCGACCTTCAGTTGCGCCGCCGCATGATGCGCGCCCACCAGCTGCGTACTGCCCCAGTCCCGGCCCCGGTCGATCAGCTGGACCGCGAAGGTGTCGCCCTTGACCGGGTAGCTGTTCACGTCGACCGCGCTGCCCCGGTGCACGGTCTGGCGTACGGCGAAGCCCGTGTACGCGGAGTCCGCGTCTCCGGGGTCGGAGAGCACCCGGTAGACGGTGGGGTTCCCGGCGACGTCCCGGTCCCGGTCCGAGCGCGGGACGAAGACGGTCAGCGCGCACTCGCGGAAACCGGGCCCCAGGTGCCAGGACCAGGTGGCGGTGTTGCCACGGTCCTCGTCCGGGCTGCCGGACATCGGGACGGCGCTGAACCGGCCGTCGCACGAGCCGCCGTGGAAGCCGCCCGAGGCGACCGTGTACCAGCCCGCGTCACCGTTCTCGAAGCGCCCGTGCTCGCGGTACTCCCCCGTCGAGCAGCCCGGGCCCGCCCACGCCGTGTAGCGGTGGCCGGGCTGCTCCGACGGGGACGCAGGAGGAGGCGCGGACGGCGGGCGACCGCCGGACTCCGACGGTGTCGCGGCCGGTGAGGACGCGGGGTCGGTGGTGACCGGTCCGACGTCCGATGGGCTGATCCGGGTGGGAGCACCGCCCGCCCGGTCGCCGGCGCCGCCCGTGCCCGCACGGCCGACCGCCCCGACACGGGTCTCGCCCCCCGCCGACGCGATGAGCGACACCGCCGTGACGAGGGAGCCGGTCAGCACCACCACGCCCGCCGCCAGCCAGGCCTTACGGCTCCCGGGAAGGGTGGACAGCCGGCCCGCGAGCGTCTCCCGGGCGATCCACGCCCCGTCCCCGCTGCCCGCACGCGTCACGGCGTCGCAGTCGGGACAGCTCATCCCGGGCAGTGCCCCACGCCGTTCGCCGCCGCACTGTTGACACCTCATGCCAGCACACCATGCCAGTGCCGCGTCCCCGCGGGGAGAGCTCGTACGGAATTGGCCCGGCCGGTCCCCGTACCGCTGCGCGGGGACCGGCGGCGGGTGTCAGCGCAGTTCGTCCGGGCACGGTGTCCCGGGCGACAACTGGTAGGGAGCACCGAGCCGGTACACACCGGGTCGGGGGGCGAGCAGTTCCGTCCACTCGACGCCCTGCTCGTCCTCCTCCAACTTGATCAGGCAGCCGTTCGTGTTCACGAAGGACTTCGGGGTGTCCTTGTCCGCACGCTGCTTGGACGCCTCGGTCTCCTGCGGCCGCTCCAGGCTGTTGCCGTCCTCGTCGACGACCGCGAGCCAGCGCGAGTACGGGATACGGATCAGCACCCGGCCCGCCTTCTTCACATGGATCGTCAGCTCCCCGGCACTGGCCTCGTCCACCGTCGCCGGCGGATCCGCCATCGGCACGGGGCTGTCGACCGCGAAGAGCCGCCAGTTCTCGTCGGACCAGATCGCCTTGAGGTACGGCTGCCCCTTGTCGACCAGCTCGGCCTCCTGGACGGCGCCGCTGGAGTCCGGGTCGCCCGTGGGCAGCACCACGTAGTGCACGGCCCAGCGGTCGAGCCACTGACGGTAGTTCACGGGGTTCAGGGTGTCGTCGTAGAAGAGCGGGTTGCGCTCCATGTCGGCCTGCCGGTTCCAGCCGCGGGCCAGATTGACGTACGGCAGCATCGCGGCCGCCTCCCGGTGGCTGCTCGGGGGGACCACCTCGACCCGGCCCCGATCGGCACCGATCTGCTGCAGCTGGTCGACCAGCGGCGCCAACGCGCGCGCCCACGACGCGGTGGGCGCGGTCTTGACGATGTCGTCGACACCCTTGAAGCCGATCCAGAAGTTCAGCCCGGCGAACGCGATGACCAGTGCGTACCACTTACGGGAACGCGGCACGGTGTACGGCAGCGCGGCAAGCAGCACCACCCCGGCGAACAGCATCGCCATCCGCGAGACGTTCGAGCCGATCTGCGAGTCGATCACATACGTCAGCAGCGTCCCGATGCCGTAGACGGCGGCCGCGGTGCGCACCGTCCTCCAGTCGCCCGGCACCAGGAAGAAGACGAGACCTGCGAAGAGGAACGGCAGCGAAAGCGTCGCGATCGACATCGGCTGCGTACCGGAGAACGGGAACAGCCACGCGGACAGCGCCACCACCGCGACCGGCGCCAGCCCCAGGGCGTACGCGCCGGGGCGCCGCCCGTTCAGGAACAGGGCGGCCGCGATCACTCCGAGGAAGAGCCCGGCCACCGGACTGCCCGCCGTCGCGAGCGCGGCGAGCGGTGCGGCGACGGCCGCCTTCGCCCAGCGCTTGTACCGCCAGCGGTGGGGCCAGCAGAACACCGCTGCGGCCGCGCCGACCGCGAACATCATGCCGAGCCCGAACGTCACCCGGCCCGACAGCGCATTGCACAGATACGCGAAGACACCCGCCATCGAGCAGGCCAGCGGATTGCGCACCGCCTTCACCCGGTACAGGATCAGCGAGGTCAGACCCGCCGAGACCGTCCCGACGATCATCATCGTCGTGCGTACGCCGAGCAGCGACATCAGATACGGCGAGACGACGCTGTACGAGACGGGGTGCATGCCCCCGTACCAGGCCAGGTTGTACGCCGTCCCGGGGTGCCGGCCGACGAACTCGGCCCAGGCGTCCTGAGCCGCGATGTCACCGCCGCTGTTGGCGAAGAAGAGGAACCAGAGGATGTGGACGGCCGCCGCCACGGCGGTCGTCAGCAGCACGGGGTGGCTCAGACATCGCTGCTTGAGGCCGTCGAACCGGTCGGTGAAACGACGCGGCTCCTCCGGATCGCCTGTACCTTCCGGACTCCTCGTGGAGTCTGCGGAAGCCGTGCTGCGCTTCGCCCGTGTCGGCTCGGCCGTGGTCACTGCGACTCTCCCCGTCCCTCCCCGGACGCGTTGGAACCGCCGGCTTGCCTGCTCGGGTCTCATGGGCGGGAAGACGCGTTCCAGGGTCCACGCGTTGCCCCCGGGACGCTAACACGCACATTCTCGTCGCCGCCCCGAATATGCCCGTGAGGTCGCTCGCACCCCGGTCGCACCGAGCGCGGTGGTGCCCTGCGGGAGCGGATCCCGCAGGGCACCACCGGTACGCACCGGGCCGGTGCGGAGCGTCAGCCGATCCGGGTCAGCTTCTGGCCGAAGCCCGGGTCCTTCAGGTCCTGCTGGAGGGCGACCGGGGCGCTGACCTTCCCGGGGCCCGTCCCCACCGTCACCACGCCGACCTTCGTGCCCGCCTTCATGCTGCGCGAGATCTCCTCGCCGTTGCCCTGCACGGACAGCTCGACCTTGAGGCCCGGCCAGCCCTTCGCCTTGAGGTCACCGGTCGCGACCAGCGGAGTGCGGCCGCCGAACCCGTCGTCGACGTATCCGACGACATCGCCCTTCTTGACGACCGTGGCGGACGTCACGGCCTCCTGCGCGTCCTTGATCAGCTTGAGGCTGTTGTTCAGCGACATCACCAGGCTGTCGTAGGGCTGCCCGGTGCCCGCCTGCTGCCCCATGACCGCGCCGTAGATCCAGAGCTTCTTGCCGTCCACGACCGTGTTGGCGGACCAGACCAGGTTGCCGCCGGCCGGCGTGGAGGAGCCGGTCTTGATGCCGCTCACGCCCGGCTGCAGCAGGATCGTGTTGTTGTTGTAGATCGTCGCGTCGACGCCCTCGATATCGATCTGCGGAGTGTCCACGATCTCCCGGAGCACCTCGCTCTGCATCACGGCCCTGGCCAGCTTCAGCTGGTCGACAGCGGTGGAAACCGTCGTCTTCTTCAGGCCGCTCGGGTCCGTGTACGTGGTGTTGTCCATGCCGAGGTCCTTGGCCGCGGCGTTCATCTTCGCGACGAACTCGGTCTCGGAGGAGTCCCAGCGGGCGAAGAGGCGCGCGGCGTTGTTCCCGGACGGGATCATCAGCAGCTGCAGCAGCTGCTTCTCGGTGAACTGCTGCCCCTTGGTGATCGCCACCTTCGACTCGTCCTCGGCCTTGGACTCATCCTCGGCCTGCTGATCGACGGTGATCTTCTCGCCCTGCTCCTTGCCGGTGAGCGGGTGCTCCTTGAGCACCACGTACGCCGTCATGATCTTGGCGACGCTGGCGATGGGCGCCGGCTTCTGCGCCCCCGCCGAACCGAGCGAGCCGACACCGTCCACGGTGACCGCCGACTGCCCCTGCTCCGGCCAGGAGAGGTTCGGATCGCCGCCCTTGAAGGTGTACGACGACTCCGCCGTCATCGTGAGCACGGGGGCCGGCAACGGGCGCACCATCTGCACGATCGCAAACGCGATCAGCAGCAGGAGGACCAGCGGGGTCCAGATCTTGACCCGGCGCACGGCCGTGCGGACCGGGGTCTCCGGCGGCGGCGGGGTGTTCGTCAGCTCCGCCAGCAGGTCGAGCGGCGGCCGGGGCGGCATCGGCTGCTGCCGGGTCCGCTCGGCACCGCTGAGCGACACGGCGGGCTGCCCGGGCGCGGCTGCGGGGGCCTCCGGCGTTCGGGGGGCGGGGGCCGGCCGTACGTCGTCCGCGCGCAGCGGTACGAACTTGCTCGTCCGCTCGGCAGGGGCCTCCGGCCGGGCGCCGGTCTCCGGCTTCGCCGGTGGCGGGGTGATCTTCAGCGCGGTCGTGGGCTGGTCGACACGGGGCAGCTTCGGCGCCTTGAAGACGGCCGTCGCCTGATCGATTCCGCGCTCGTCCTCGGCGGGCTGCGCCTCGTCGCCGGACTCCTCGCGGGTCCGCGGAACACGTGCCTCGGAAGCGTTGTCCGGGGCGTCGCGGTCGGAGGTGTCGTCGGTGGATGGCTCGACGGTGGAGGGCTCGTCAGCAGAGTCAGCAGAGGACTCGGGCTCGGCGGGCTCGTCGGGCTCGGCGGGCTCGGCGGGCTCGTCGGACTCGGGAGCGGCACTGGGCGCGTCACTCTTCGCGTCCTCGCCCTTGGACACCCAAGCGGCAACGGCCGCACGCAACCGCGCGTCGCCGCCCTCGGGCTCGACGACCTCCTCCGGCTCGTCGGCCTTCTCCGGCTCGTCGGCGGGATCGGATGCGGCGGGCCCCTCGGACGCGTCGGGCTCGGCGGCAACGACGGGCTCAGCCCCCTCTGCGGGCTCCACAGGCCCCTCGGGCTCCTCGGGCGCCTCCGCAGCGCCCGGATCGGCCTCAGAGGCCTCCACCGGGCCCTCAGGGCCTTCCGCGGCCTCTGCGGCTCCCTCTGCCGTGCCCGAAGCAGCCTCGGGCTCCTGAGTGGTCGCCTCATCGCTTTCGGCGGAGCCACTCGAAGCGGCCCCGTCGGCGGCCCCGGCATCCGCATCGGCGTCCGCGTCGGCACCCACCTCAGCGGCGACATCACCATCGGTTGCGACATCTTCGACATCACCGGCAGCGGCTACGGCAACATCCGCATCCGCCGCAACCTCATCCGCGGCCTCGTCCACGGCCCCGCCCTCGGCGTCCTCCGCCTCCGGCGCGGACCGCTGCGTGCGGAAAACGGCCGTCGCCGTGTCCACACCGCCTCCGGACTCCGCCGGAGAGGCGGGTTCACGGAACACGGCAAGACGAGGATCAGCCTCGCTCCGAGTCGTTCCCGACGACTTCTGCTGCTCCGACTTGTCGGGGGACTCGCCCGCCACCGATGCCTCCTCCATGCGGCGCGGGGACATCCCCGCGCTGTCCGAACCATCTACCAGTGTCCCGTGTGAACCCATGTCCGAGCTGCTAGACGAGAACGACATACCTACTGGTTCCCGTACAAAGCACCCAGGCGCTCTCGACAGACAGATGTGAGAGGGGTCACCCTGTCACTCATCCACGCGGGGAGGCATGGATGGGCAGGAGCCGCAGAACAATTCCGGAGGAGCTTCTGCTGCTCGCTCTGGACCCGACCACGGGTACCACAGCGCAGCCGCAGTCGCTCGACCTCGGCCTGGCCGGGGCCCAGCTAGTAGAGCTGGCTCTGGCAGGACGGATAGCCCCTGATGGGGATCGTATCGCCGTGGTGATGCCACGGCCGACAGGAGATCCGACTCTGGACTCCGCACTGGAACTGCTGCGCAGACGCGGCAGCCCGGTCCGGGCCGTCCACTGGATCGGTGGACCCCGGTTGGGGCTCCGCCAGATTTACCTCGCTCATCTGGAGCGGTGCGGCATGGTGCATGCCGTGGCGGGCCAGATGTGCGGAGTGCTGCCGACGACTCGCTACCAGGCGACGGACACGGCAATCAGCCGGGACATCAGAACCAGGCTGGACAGTGCGATCCGCACCGGCGTACCGCCGGACCCGCGGACCGCGGCGCTCGCCGCACTGGCCCACGCGGTCGGACTCGGCAAGCACCTGTACCCCGGGAACGAGGGGCGCTCCTCGCGCTCCCGGCTCCGGGACCTGATCAGACACGACCCGATGGGCGGTCTCGTGGCGCACGCCGTGATGGACGTCCAGAACGGGGCGGTCGCACAACCGCGCCGCAACCAGGCGGCCGGAGTTCCGTTGCAACAGCAAGTGCAGTCGCAGTCACGCCGCGACAGCATGGCGCACACCGCGGCCCACTAGGACCGCACCGGCGTCGACGCAGCACCCGCACGCCCGCACCGCAACGCACCACCGCAACAACCGAATACCGCCGCACCGTCGTCCCCAAGACCCGGTTCGGGAGCCGCACCAAGCGCGGGGCAGCCGGTACCACCGGCTGCCCCGCGCCGCTGCGTGTGGCCGTTTCCCAGCGCGGCCGGGGGCGCGGGTGGCAATCTGCTGAGCAGTAGATACGCACAGCTACATAGCCGGAGGTGCCGTTTCCGTGCCGTCCAACGTCAATCCCACCGTCAGGCGACGCCGGTTGGGTCAGGAATTGCGCCGACTGCGCGAGATCAAGGGCATGACGGCCGAGGAGGTCGCGGAGCGCCTGCTGGTCTCGCAGTCCAAGATCAGCCGCCTGGAGAACGGCCGCCGCTCCATCAGCCAGCGCGACGTACGCGACCTCTGCGGGGTGTACGAGGTCGAGGACCACCGGGTCGTCGACTCGCTCATGCAGATGGCCAAGGACTCCCGCCAGCAGGGCTGGTGGCATGCCTTCGGCGACATCCCGTACAGCGTCTACATCGGCCTGGAGACCGATGCCGAGTCGCTGCGGGTGTACGAGCCCCAGGTGATCCCCGGCCTGCTGCAGACCCGTCAGTACGCCGAGTCGCTGATCAACGGCGCACTGCCGGAGGCCCCGCAGACGGACATCGACAAGCGCGTCAGCGTCCGCGCGCGCCGCCAGGACCGGATCACCGCCCCCGAGCACCCGTTGCGACTGTGGGCGGTCATCGACGAGTCCGCACTCCGCCGGCTGGTGGGCGGCAAGCAGGTGATGATCGAGCAGCTGGAGCGCCTGGTGGAGCTGTCGCACCTGCCGCACGTGACCGTCCAGGTGCTGCCGTTCGACATGGGGGCGCACCCCGGCATCAACGGGCAGTACGCCATTCTGGAATTCCCGGACGCCGCGGATTCCAGCGTGGTCTATATCGAGGGCGTCACCAGCGACCTCTATCTGGAGAAGGCCAATGACGTGCAGCGGTACAGCGTCATGTACGAGCACCTGAGGGCACAGGCGCTGAATGTGGAGCAGACCCGGCATTTCATCGACGGGATCGCGAAGGAGTACACCCGTCTGAACACGGCATGAACTCCGGCCGTACGAGCGCGTAAACCAGCCAGCCCGCAAAGTCCGGTATGAGAGAAATGAAGCGATGTTACGGGTGAGGCGACGGCACGGTACACCGTCGCCACCTCGTAGCGGAAGACCTGCATGGTATATACCATCCGGTCGAGTGAACGGCCCCTTCACTCGGGGAGCTTGGCGAGTAGCGTCGATCACGCCAACGGGAAGTCCGCTGGCGCTCACACAACTCTCTGAACCGGAGTGAACATGGCCATTCGTCAGGGTGCTACGGACAACTGGACGAAGTCGTCGTATTCCGGGGGCAACGGCGCCTGCGTCGAAGTCAAGTCCCCTCTTGCGCAGGCGATTGCCGTACGTGACTCGAAGGCCCCCGAAGGCCCTTCGCTCACCTTCGTCCCCGGCGCCTGGACCGCGTTCGTGCGTGATGTCGCCAAGGGCTCCGTCGACGCCTGACCGATGATTCCCTTAGGCCGTATCGCCGCACCGATCCAGGTGCTGCCGGTGGCCCTCTCGCCCGGTTCGCCGTCCTGGCCGAGGGGGCTCCCCGCGCAACCCGGGGGAACGGAACATCACACGGCTCCACCCGGCGCCCGATTCAGCGCAGCTGATCGACGTACCGGTCCGTGCCCGGCACGGTCGGGATGAACGGCGCCACCAGCTCCACCCGCCCCAGACCCGACTCCGCAACCGTCGCGTCGAGCCCGGCGAAGTGCTCCGCCCAGCAGTCCCGGGGATCCTCCTGGAGGAACCAGAGCAGGGTCAGCCGGGTGTCGACGCCCTCGACCTGCTTCACATAGGTCATCCGGTCGCCCGGCAGCGGGGTGGGACGGAACACCGTCACCATCGCCGCGGGCGACCCGCTCAGCCGCTTCGGCAGATGCCGGGAGCGCAGCCACTCCAGCAACTCGGCCCGCCGCCCGGGCCCTTCGGCGTCGATCACCTCCAGGACCAGTCCGCGGTAGGGATGGTCGAGGGCGTGGAAGTCCCGGGGACCGGCGGCCCCGTCCCGGTAGACCGTCGCCTCGTGGTCCTGGAACGCCGTGAAGACATGGGTGCGGTCCTGGTAGACCCGACCGTCCCGGTTGAGCCGCTTGTTGATACCGACGGTCCACTTCATGTGGTCGTCGTAGCGCCCGTCCGTCACCCAGTACGTGGACAGATAGCACCCGGCACCGACCGGCTGAGCGATCGCCGACTTCTCCGGGTAGCGCATCTCCTGCAGCTCCCGGGTCGCCACCCAGCGCCGGCCGGCGAACATCCAGGGCATCGCCATCGCGCCCGCGTAGTAATGATCATCTTCATACCATCGATGGTAGGCATGTTCATGACCAGGATGAGGCTCAACCATCGTGATCAGCGCGTGCCCGACCTTGACCCCATAGGGGCCGGCCGATGCCAACTCGGCATACAGGTCCGAGTGGTCCGCCTCGCGGCCGCCGTCGACCATACATCCTCCCTTGCCGCACAGATCCAGAACGCTTCTGACGGTAAGTCAGAACTCCAGCGATAGGAACGCCTGCGCGACTGGTCGTTCGTCTGCTGGATCGTTCCGCAATGCACCCCCGCCTTCACCCCAAATGGCTACGTTCAGGTGCGCATGGAACGACATGACAGGAGGGCCATGAGTCCACGTCACAGCGATGCCACCCCACCTACCGATCCCTCACCGGACGGGTTCGTGATCCCCGAGTACGTCCGCAACCGCACCCCGGTGGCGCTCGCCGTGGGCGACTCCATCCGGGACTACCGCCCTCGCCGCCCGGGCGCCTACCTGCGCACATCGTGCGACCGTCGAGGTGACGAGCGGGCGATCGACCTGCAACTCCACGACTCCGAAGAGAAGCGGATCAAGCTCGGATGGGGGCCGTTCGCCGAGACCTACCGGGAGAACGACACCGGAGCTTTCAAGAAGAGCAGAATCGCGAAAGCAGACGGCTCGGCCGAATGGGCAGTGGTGCGACCCGAGTTCCACCGCATGCTGGGAGATCTCCTGTCGGGCCGAATCGACGGCATCATCTTCTACGACACCGACCGGCTGGCGCGTCAGCCACGGGATCTTGAAGACCTGATCGATGTGGTCGAACACACCAAGCATCCGGCAATCGGCGTCACAGGCGACCTCAACCTGGTCAATGACGCCGACCGTCACATGGCCCGCATGTTGTGCATCATGGCCCTCAAGGCATCGGAGGACACCTCCCGCCGGGTGGCTCGGAATCATCTCGCGGACGCCACGGCCGGCGAGTTGACGGGCCGGACCCCGTACGCATGGAATCCGAACGGAACGCTGCGGCCGGACCGCGCGCGGGTGGCTTGCCGCATCTACGAACGCTTCACAACCGGTATGTCGATCGCCGGGATCGCTCGCGAACTCAATCGGGACAACATCCCGTCACCGCGTGGGGCAAAGTGGGCCCCGGCCACAGTGAAGGTCATCCTGACCAGCCCTCGCTACTGCGGGTTCGTCTCATATCGGGGCAAGCACCGAACCCAAGACACGCGCCAGACAGACGGCTGGGGCCGCGTCCTGTTGGGCGACGACGGCTTGCCCATCACGGGAAAATGGGAGCCGGTCATCTCGCGGAAGGCGTGGGCCGACACCCAGCTGGAACTCGATCGCCGCCGACTGCAGGATAGAAGCATGGGCGTCTCGGGGAACCCTGAGGGCGCCAACCAACGTAAGCACGTGTTCACCGGTCTTCTGCGATGCGGCATCTGCAGGGCCCGCATGAGCACCAAATGGGTATCCCGGCGGGGGCACGTCATCTACTACTGCCCCGGCAAGGTCCGCAACGCCTGCGGCAAGGTGAGTCGCCGCGCCGCGCCGGTCGACGCCCGGCTGGAAGAGCTGATCATGGAATGGGCCCGCGCACGCGCTGCTGCGTCTTCCGCAGCCGAAGTGCCGACCTTGCCTGTCAGCGACGTCAGAGCCCACATTTCCACGATCGACACCCGCAAAAGGGAACTCATCTCGGCGTGGGCAGCAGACGGCACCTCGGTACGCGGCATGCGTCCGGATGACTACTACCAGGCACTCTCCTCCATGAATGCCGAACTCGACAGGCTGGCGGAACAGCTGGCCAGGGCCGAGGAACAAGTCAATCGAGCACTGGCCCGTGACTATGAGAACGAGTGGAAGCAAGGAGGCCTCCAACAGCGCCGCGCCATCACCGGCAAGGTGTTCAAGGCCGTATACATCATGCCTTCCGGAAAGGGGCGAGCCCCGTTCAATCCCGCACATGTCAGCCCCGAGTACGTCGACTGACTTCCTTCTCTTCACATCTGCACCTACCCTGACGCCCCGTCAGGCATTACTGCCAGAGCCGGGAGGCGCCGATGTTGCTCGCGGGGAAGACCGTCATCGTGTCCGGGGTGGGCGCCGGGCTCGGGCATCAGATCGCGGCCACGGTCGTACGCGACGGGGGCAACGCGGTACTCGGGGCGCGCACTGCGGCCAATCTCGCGAAGTCGGCCGCCGAGATCGATCCGGAGGGGCTGCACACCGCGCACCTGGCCACCGACATCACTGACGAGGCGCAGTGCGAGGCACTCGCGGCGCTGGCCGTCGAGCGGTTCGGGCGGATCGACGCGGTGGTCCATGTCGCCGCCTGGGACAGCTACTTCGGCGGAGTCGAGGATGCCGATCTGGACACCTGGAAGGCGGTCGTCGATGTCAATCTGCTCGGCACCCTGCGGATGACGCGCGCCTGCCTGCCCGCGCTCAAGGAGCGGGGCGGTTCGGTCGTCGTCATCGGCACGCAGTCCGCGGTCGCGGCGCCGTCCCAGGTGCGGCAGGCGGCGTACGCGGCCTCCAAGGGCGCGCTCACCTCGGCGATGTACTCCATGGCATGGGAGTTCGGACCGCACCGGATCCGGGTGAACACCGTGCTGCCGGGCTGGATGTGGGGACCGCCGGTGCAGGCCTACGTGCAGTTCACCGCGCACACCGAGAAGGTGCCCGAGGCCGAGGTGCTGGGGAGGCTCTCCGGGCGGATGGCGCTTCCGGAGCTGGCGACGGACGGCGATGTGGCGGAGGCCGCGGTCTTCCTGGCCTCCGACCGGGCACGGGCGATCACCGGGCAGTCCCTGCTGGTCAACGCCGGCGAGCTGATGCGCTGACGCGCGGGCTCGCTTCGCAGGGAGTTCGGCAAGGACAGTTCTCCTCCTTCTCGGCCGCACGGGACCCGCATCCCGTGCGGTCTTTCTGTGCTCTTCGGCGCTCCTGGACGTTCTCTTGTTTCTCTGCACAGCCTGACGAAGTGCCCGCTCATCGTGTGGCCGCCGTCACGTTCACGACAACGCCCCCGTGGGTCAAGAACGAGTAAAATCGTTCGGCTTGCTGATCCGCGTTCACATCTCTGATCGTTGGAGACCTTGACCGAGGGACCGAACAGGCGGTTCAATCCCCGAAGTCCCCGTTCCCGCACGGGGGCCCCGCTGAACGGCCGTACTGACGAAGTGCGTACCCGTTCACAAGGCGGACCCCAGGAGGGGGCACATGAACAGTCTCGACTGGGTCGTGCTCATCGGCTACTTCGGCGTGATGATCGCGATCGGACTCTGGTCCCACAAGCGTGTCGACAACGTCAGCGACTTCTTCACGGCCGGCGGCAAGATGCCGTGGTGGCTTTCCGGCATCTCGCACCACATGTCCGGCTACAGCGCCGTGATGTTCACCGGCTACGCCGGCATCGCGTACCAGTACGGCGTCACGTCCTTCGTGACGTGGTCGCTCCCCATCGCCATCGGCATCGGGATCGGCGCCAAGCTCTTCGCTCCCCGGCTGAACCGGCTGCGCTCGCGGCTGCACGTCGCCTCGCCGCTCGAGTACCTGAAGAACCGCTACAACATCCAGACCCAGCAGGCGCTCGCCTGGTCCGGGCTGCTGCTGAAGATCGTGGACGTCGGCGCCAAGTGGGCGGCCATCGCCACCCTGCTCTCCGTCTTCACGGGCATCACCCTGACCCAGGGCATCTTCATCACCGGCCTCATCACGGCCGTCTACTGCACGGTCGGCGGCCTGTGGGCCGACGCGCTCACCGAGCTGGGGCAGTTCGTCATCCAGCTGTTCGCCGGCATCGCGATGCTCGTCACCGCGATGAGCAAGCTCGACGGCTTCAGCACCCTGTGGACGGTCTGGGACAAGCTGCCCGAGGGCCACACGGACCCGACGGCCGGTCCGTACACCGTGACCTTCCTGCTGGCGTACCTGTTCATCAAGACCTTCGAGTACAACGGCGGCATGTGGAACCAGGCCCAGCGCTACATGGCCACGGACTCCGCCGCCTCCGCGACCCGCTCGGCGCGGCTCTCCGCCATCCTGTGGCTGGTCTGGCCGACGGTCCTGTTCTTCCCCATGTGGTGCGCCCCGCTGCTCGTCGACGCCCAGAAGCCGGACGCCTCGGACAGCTACGCGCTCATGACCGAGCAGCTGCTGCCGCACGGTCTGCTGGGCCTGGTCGTCGTCGGCTTCTTCTCGCACACGATGGCCATGTGCTCCTCGGACGCCAACGCCATCGCGGCCGTCTTCACCCGCGACATCGCCCCGGTCTTCTCCAAGGCGGCCCGCAACTGGAGCGACCGCGCCGGCCTGATGGCCGCACGGCTCTCCACGCTCGGCTTCCTGGGCCTGTCCATGGCGCTGGCGACCCAGATCAACTCGCCGACGTTCAAGGACATCATCTCCGTCGTCATCAAGTGGGTCGCCGGTCTGATGGGTCCGATCGCGATCCCGTTCATGCTGGGTCTGCTGCGCAGGTTCCGTAAGTCGGGACCGACGGCGGCGCTCACCAGCTGGGCGGCCGGTCTGCTGGCGTTCTACTTCACCAACTACAACTTCGACGGTTCGGTGAAGACGAATGTCGCCCTGCAGTACCAGGTGGCACTGCCGCTGGCGATCTCGCTGGTGCTCTACATCGTCATCGGCTTCATCAAGCCGGAGGACACCCCGGAGCGCGACGCGATCATCGAGCAGATCAACACGGACGGCGACGGCCCGGCAACCGGTGCGACCGTGCCGGCCCAGGGCGGTCCCGAGGACGTGGCAGTCGTGGAGGGCGTGAAGGACTGACGCCTGCGGCTGTACGGGGGTGAGGGGCGGATTTACGGATGCGGCGGCTTCCGTAACCCCGCCCCTCACTCATTCCGGCCTTCCGGCTCAGCCTCGCGGATAGCGGGCCAGCCAGGCCGGTGCTGCGGCGGCCGGGCCGTGCAGGGCGGGCCCCTGGGTCATCTCCATGGCGAAGTCGTCGGCGAGCTCCAGGAGCGTGGCGCGCCCCTCCAGCTCGACCAGCCAGGCCGGCGGCAGTGCGGTCTCTCCGTGCAGCGCGCCGAGCAGCGCCCCGCACAGGGACCCGGTGGCAGCGGACGGCCCGCCGTGGTTCACGGCCAGCCGCAGCCCGTGCCGGATGTCCTCGCCGACCAGGGCGCAGTACACGGCCACGGCGAGCACCTCCTCGGCGGAGTCCGTGGCGCCCAGCGACTCGATGAGCGCGGGGCCGGGAATGCCCTGGCGCACAGTGCCGAGGGCCCGTTGGAGCGCCTCGGTGACGGGTTCGTGGCCCGGATGCTCGGCGAGCAGCCCCAGCGCGTGCTGCACGGCCCCGTCCAGCGACTCGCCGCGCGCCAGCCCGTGCACCATGACGGCGAGGGCGCCCGCGGAGAGCAGGGCGGTGGGGTGGCCGTGGGTCTGGGCGGCGCACTCGACGGCCAGTTGGAACACGAGCTGCGGTTCCCAGCCGACGAGCAGTCCGAACGGGGCGGAGCGGGTGAGCGCGGCCGAGTCGTGCGCGGTGGGGTTCTTGGGCCCGTCGAGGGTGCCCATGACGGTGTCGCCCAAGCCGTTCAGGCATTCCCGGGTGGGCGCGCGGCGGCTGTAGAGCCACTCCTGCCCGGCGAGCCAGCCGTTGTCCTTGCGCCGTTCGTCGGGGCCCCAGTCGTGCTGGGTGGCGGCCCAGCGCAGATGGGCCTGGTGCACGTCGGTGGGCGGGTGCCAGGCGCCGGTGTCGCGGCGGACCTGGGCGCGGATCAGCCCGTCGACGGTGAACAGGGTGAGCTGGGTGACGGCGGTGACGCAGCCGCGTCCGCCGTGTGCGGGGACGAAGTCGGTCACGGCGTCGGCCCCGTGGGCCTCGCGGATCTCCTCCAGCGTGAGCCCGCTGACGCCCGCGCCGAGCGCGTCGCCGATGGCGCCGCCGAGCAGTGCGCCGCGTACCCGACTGCGGAAGTCCTGCTGCTCGGCACGGCCCCAGACAGCTGTGGTCGCTGAGCTCAC
This sequence comes from Streptomyces sp. LN549, assembly GCF_043203805.1. Classification (NCBI taxonomy): domain Bacteria; kingdom Bacillati; phylum Actinomycetota; class Actinomycetes; order Kitasatosporales; family Streptomycetaceae; genus Streptomyces; species Streptomyces sp. LN549. The sequence goes on from NZ_JAZHRI010000002.1 coordinate 3,746,429, forward strand.
CGTGCCCCTTCCCCTCGGTCCGTCGGTTCGTTTCCGTGTGCGACTGTGCGGTGACTGCGCAGCACTGTAATCGAACGGCCACGGGGCCGACGGGGCCGGAACGGTATGTACGGAGTAGCTGGTTCGGTTCAGTTTTGCGCGGCATTCTCCGGAGATTGCCGCTGCATCCGGTGCCCCCGGCTGCGCGCGATCCGCAGCAGATCCCCCAGCGACTCCGTGGCCCGGGTGAGCGCGAACCGCACGGCCCGCTCCCCCGCCGCCCGGTCCGCCGGCACGGCCCGCGACCCGGCCCACACCTGCTCGCCGCACTCGATCTGCTCGTCCTCCATGTCATCGGCCAGCCGTGACATCAGGCTCCCGGGATCGTCGGTGCTGAGCCGGCACGGCTTGCCCTCCGGGGAGGCCCAGGGAAGGAGGCGGGGAGGAAGGTCGGCAATCATGAGCCGAACCCCCGACCTCTCCACCGCGACCTGGCGCAAGTCCAGTTACAGCGACGGCGGCGCCAACGACTGCGTCGAGGTGTCGGACACCTTCCCCGCCCTCGTCCCCGTCCCCGTCCCCGTCCGCGACAGCAAGACCCCCACCGGGCCCGCGCTCGTCTTCGGGCCGGATGCCTGGTCCGCGTTCGTGGAGTACGCGGCCAGGCACTGACAACCGCCGGCCGGCTCGGGCGTCAGTCCAGAGTCTGGGTCAGTTCGCTCCGGGTCGGGGTGTGTACGACCCTGCCGCGCGCTCCGTTGACGATCGGCAGGTACGGCGGAACATGACCGCACTCGACATCGGCGATGATCGGGACGTTCAGCGGGCCCAGCGCGTCGAGAACGGCCTCGTGCTGAGTGAGCGAAGCGGCGTCGGGTGCCGAGGTCCGGCCGACGAGGACCGCGTTCGCCGCGTCGAAGAAGCCGGCCATGCGCATCCCGTGAAGGTTCCTGCAGATGGTGAGGGCGTCGTCTCCGCCCGCTTCGACATAGACGAGGAGCCCTTCCGGGGCGTGGGCCCGCGCGAAGGCGGAGGCGTCGAGGTAGCCCGTTCCTGTGAGGTTGCAGAGTGTCTCGATACAACCCCCGATCAGGCGTCCTTCGACCTCCACGTCACCGTCGGCGTCCAGCCTGGTCCACCTGCCGGGCGTATCGAGCGTGTACTCGCTCACCTCGGGTCGGGCACGGTAGTCGTCCCAGCCCGTCGCCCGGTGGCGGTTGGGCGGGGACTGCGTGAATCGGTGCCCCTGCCGAGCGGCGGCGATGTCGAGCCACGACAGGAGCCCCTCGGGCGCCCGGTAGGGCGTGTCCATCAGGTTGTTGCCGTGCAGGGTCGCCGTGCCGGTGAGGAGGGTGAGCGGCGTCATGACGGTCGACATGTCGGAGAACCCGACCAGCCAGGTCGGCTCGGCGTCACGCAGCCGGTCCCAGTCGAGCAGGGGCAACAGGTCGATCGACGTCTCCCCGCCCCAGGGCGGCACCACCGCTCTGATGCCGGGATCCGTCAGCATGGCCATCAATTCGCCGGCGCGGTCGGCCGCAGGAGCACTGACATGACCGGCGCCGTCCATGCAGTGGCCGACGACCACCTGGTACCCCCGCGCCTCCACATCGCGAACGGCCACGTCGAGGCGTGCGCGAAGGTCGTCCGGGACCCCGCTCGAAGGGGATGTGATGCCGACGCGGTCACCGGGACGCAGGGGGTGCGGATATCGAACTGCCATGCGCCCGATCCTGGCACGCCCGACGCGGTGGTCTCCACACCATTCCGGAGCATCGCCGGGCCCGTACCGGCAGATGTCACCACCCGGGCAGGTTGAGGCGGTACTCGGCACGGGAGTCCCCGCGCAGGGAACCGGCCAGTTCGGCCACGTGTTGCGCCTGGGCCGCTGACAAGCTCCTGGCCGCCCACAACAGAGCCGCCGCGTCCACGGCTTCCGGGGCCGGAGGCCGCGGCGTCCCGGGCAGAACGACTCCGGTCAGCGCGGCCAGTTGGCGGGCTTCGATCCCCAGGACAGCCGCGAAGTCCGTCACCAGGCCGGGTGTCAGCTCCTTGCGGCCCGCGCCGATCACGCCGTACGTGGATGCCGACAGGTACGTGGGCGTCAAGACCCCCAGGGTGTGCGCCAGGCCCGTCCGGCTCAGGTTGCGGTACAGGCTCATGCGGATCAGCCGGCCGCCCGGGCCGTCGGCGAGGGATGCGGGCTGCTCCGGGGCGAAGGGCGAGCGGCGTCCCTCCCGCGGGAGCGAGCGGACGTGGTCCAGGAGTTGACGGCGTTCCACGGGGGGGGCAGTGAGCCGCGTCCATCACGATGTGCGGAACCGACTGGGCAGCCGCGGCATCCAACGGCGCCAGGTCGTCCGGGACCGGCAGTCCCGCGAGGATGAACAGATCGACGGCATGGAGGCCCAGCGCGGGCGCAAGCCGTCGGAGCGCCTCCTCTCCGGGGCCCTCCCCCGCGAGCAACGCCCTTACCTCTTCGGTGTCTTGCCCGGACGGCAGGCGGCGCGGGTCGGCAGTGGCGGACATGGCTCCAGTCTGGCAGTTGCGTTCGCCACCCGGGGAGCCCCGGCCTGTCGGTCACGGTCGTCGGTCACACTTCTCCGTCGCGATCCGTCAGGGCAGTGAAAGCAACTTGAAGACCCGAAGGAGACGGCAATGGAGACGGCAATGGAGACACGTTCGATCACGGCAGAGATCCCGATGGTTCCGCGGATGTCGGAGGACCCGGCGGAGCTGGTCCCCGAACTGGCGGAGGTCTCGGCTGCGCTGTTCAAGGTCACCGGCAACGGTTCCGTACCGCGCTCCACGATCGGTCTCGTTCACCTGCGTGCGGGTCAGATCGTCGGCAGCACCTATCTGACCGTTCTGCACACGGGCTTCCTGCGCACGGGCGGGCAGTCGGAGGAGCGGATCACTTCGGTGGCGTCCTGGCAGGACTCGCCGTACTTCACCGCTGCCGAGCGCGCCGCGCTGGCACTGGTGGAAGCCGTGCTTCAGCCGTCCGCGGACGGCGAGAGGGTCTCCGACGAGCTGTATGCGCAGGCGGCCGAGCACTATGAGCCCAAGGCGCTCGCCACGCTGATGTTCGCGATCGGCCAGGTCGGCTTCTTCAGCCCCGTGGCGCTCATCGCCAAGCCGGTGCCCGGCCGGTCGTTCAGCGGTCCCTGGAAGTGAGGCGGACGGGGGGTGGGCGGCGAAATCTCGTTGTGCCGCCCGGCCGTCCGGAGCGATGATCGCCCGATGGCATCCCCCCACCCCGACGGTCGCGCCGGAATCGACGCCGCGCTCGTGAAGCGCCTGATCGACGCCCAGTTCCCTCAGTGGAGCGGGCTGCCCGTGACTCCGGTGGAGGTCGACGGCTGGGACAACCGGACCTACCGCCTCGGCGACGCCATGACGGCCCGGCTGCCCACAGCCGCCGGGTACGTCCCCGCGGTGGAGAAGGAGCACCACTGGCTGCCGCGCCTCGCCCCGATGCTGCCGGTCGCCGTGCCCCCGGTGCTCGCCCTGGGCGCTCCGGGCGAGGGTTATCCGTATCCGTGGTCGGTCCGGCGCTGGCTGCGGGGCGAGACCGCCGCTCGGGGCCGTATCGGCGATCTTTCACTGTTCGCGGTCCAGGTGGCCGAGTTCCTCCTCGCCCTCCAGCGCTGCGACGCGACAGGCGGTCCGCTCGCCGGGGAGCACAGTTGGTACCGGGGCGCGTCGCCCGCCCACTACGACGAGGAAACCCGGCGCTGCCTGGCCGCGCTGGAGGGCCATGTCGACACGGACCGGGCCCGCGCGGTCTGGGACGCCGCCGTGGCCGCCGAATGGCACGCCGAACCCGTGTGGTTCCACGGCGACATCGCCTCCGGCAATCTGCTGGTGCACGGAGGCGAACTGTCGGCCGTCATCGACTTCGGTACGTCGGGTGTGGGCGACCCGGCCTGCGACCTGGTGATCGCGTGGGGCATGTTCCGCGGCGAGAGCCGGGAGGCGTTCCGTGAGGCCGTCGGCCAGGACGACGGCACCTGGGCGCGGGCCCGGGGCTGGGCCCTGTGGAAGGCGCTGCTGAACCTGACGGGGGACATCGGCGCGGATCCGGAACGGGCGGGCAACGAACTGCGGGTGATCGAGGCGGTCCTGGCCGACCACGACTGCTTCGGCTGACCGGCCGGCCGCCTCACACGGCGGTGATCGGCGGCCGTTCGGCCATCCTCCGGCCCGGCCTCGTACGTGCTTCAGCAGGGCAGCGTGGCCAGCCAGTCGGTGAGGATCTCGTTGACCTCGGTGGGGCGTTCCTGCTGGATCCAGTGGCCGCCGCCGTCGAGGATGTGGGAGGAGACCAGGCCTGGAAGCGTGGCCGGGTAGGCGTCGATCGCGTCGGCCATCCAGGTCGTGGAGGCGTCCAGGCCGCCGCCGATGAACACCGAGGGCTGAGTGATGGGGGCGCCGCCGAGAGCGGTGAGGTCCTCCCAGTCGCGGTCCATGTTCCGGTACCGGTTCAGCGCGCCGGTCAGGCCGGTACGTTCGAACTCGGCGGCATAGAAGTCGAGATCCCGCTCGCCGAGCCAGCCGGGCAGCCGGCCGCCGGGAAACCGGTCGCGCAAGGTCCCGCCCCTGCTGACGAAGTGCGGGTCCGGGGCACCGGCCGCGGGCATGGTGTCGGCGGACAGCGCCGCGTAGAAGCCTGCGAGCCAGCCGCGTACATCGGGTTCGATCTCGGCCTCGGCACGGCCGGGCTCCTGAAAGTACGAGACGTAGAACTCCTCGTCCCCGCCCATCCGGGCGAAGACGCTGCTCGGGCGGGGCCCGCCGGGCGGGGTGTAGGGAACGCTCAGCAACCCCACCGCGTGGAAGACCTCCGGCCTGAGCAGGGCGGAGTGCGCGGCGATGGTGGCGCCCCAGTCATGGCCGACGACCACGGCCGACTCCTCGCCCAGGGCGTGCACCACCGCGGCGTTGTCAGCCACGAGATCGAGCATCCGGTACGCGTCTGTCGCCGCGGGCTTGGAGGAGCGGCCGTAGCCGCGTACGTCGATGGCGACCGCCCGGTATCCCGCCGCCGCCAGGGCCGGCAGCTGGTGGCGCCAGGAGTACCAGGACTCCGGGAAGCCGTGGATCAGCAACACCAGGGGTCCTGTTCCCTGCTCGACGAGGTGGATCCGGCCTCCCGGCGAAGCAACCGACCGGTGCGTGATCTCGGAACTGTGCGGTGCCATACGTGTCCTCCAGGATCAGCCGCTGTGCCCGGGACGTGCGCTGTCCGCCGTCCCGTTGGTTCTGCACCGATCATGCGCAAGACGCTGTCAGGAAGCCGAGTCCGTTTGCCGGTTCGGCAAGTCCGGCCCGCAGCAGTGTCGCCGACGCGGCCGGCTGTCCATTCGACGGGCCTGCGGCTTGCACGCTGTCGCAACCCCACTCCACGCGGCATACCTGTGCCCCCGACGTGGCGGATTCCGGTGCCGGGCAGCTCGGTCACCGGGCTGTCGCTCTGCTCGGCGTGGACGGTCAACCGAACGTGTCGGCCAGGCACTCGGCGAATGGATCGAGGTCGTAGCCGAAGGAGGGTCGGCCGCTGCCGTCGACAGTCTCAAGCCGCCTTCCAACCCTCAACAGCAGTGGGACAGGAGCGCAATCCCCTTCTTCCGGGGTAGCGAACTACCGCAATCCCGGGCGGTCATGGGGCTGGGGAGCGTGAGACCGGGCCCGACGAACCAGCCCAGCCGCGCGAGGCGATCGCACTGATGCCAACGTTTTACATCGATCAGTACAAAACAATGCTAGCTTGTTCCGCATGGCCCGACCGCGACTGTTCGACGAGGAGCACGCCCTCGACGCCGCCATGCGCCTGTTCTGGCTGCAGGGCTACGAAGCCACCTCCACCCAGGACCTGTGCGAGGTGACCGGCCTGGGCCGTAGCAGCATCTACAACACCTTCTCCAGCAAGCACGCGCTTTTCGTGCGGTCGCTGTCGCGTTACCTCGACACCATGACGGCCCACCAGCACGCCCTGCTCGCAGGAGCGGAAATCCCGGCCACCGAGCGCCTGCGGACCCTATTCGCCTCCGTCATCGACACCGAGGAGTCCAACCGCCGAGAAGGGCGCGGAATCGGCTGCCTCGGCGTCAACACCAGCACCGAGCTCTCGGGGCGCGACCCCGAGGTCACCGAACTCCTCCGTCGCGACCTGCGCCTGCGGATCGCCTCCCTCGGCAACGTCATCGCGGCGGGCCAGCTCGCCGGAGAGATCTCCCGAAAGCGCCGCCCCGACGACCTCGCCCGCTTCCTGAACGCCGTCATCGCAGGCATGCGAGTCTCCGCCCAGAACGGCGCCGACCGCGCCACGCTGGAAGTCATCGCCGCCGGCGCCATGGACTCCCTCACTCCCTCCTGAACCAGCCACATCCCGCCGCAGGGATGCCGTGCGCCCAAATTTTGAACCGAACGATACAAAATGATGAGGACGTGATACCCGTGCCCCGTGCAGTCCATGTGCTGGCCCTAGGCATCTTCGCCATGGTGACCAGCGAGTTCGTCGTCGCCGGGCTGATGCCGCAGATGGCCCAGGGGCTCGATGCGACCATCCCGGAGATCGGCTATCTGATCACTGTTTTCGCCGTCGCCATGGCGGTCGGCGGCCCCTTGCTGACCGTTGCCCTGATGCGGTTGCAACCCAAGCCCGCGCTCCTTCTGCTCTTCTCGGTCTTCCTGGTCGGCAACCTCTTGGCAGCGACGGCCCCCACCTACGGCGTCATGGTGGCGGCCCGCGTCATCACCGGCATCGCCTCCCAGGCGTACTTCGGGCTCGCCGTCTCCGTGGCCTCCGCGCTGAGTAGCGAGAAGGCCCGTGGCCGCGCCATCGCCGTGGTGATGAACGGCCTCATGCTCGGTACGCTGCTCGGCCTGCCGATGGCCACCTTCATCGGCGGCCGGGCGGGATGGCGCGCGGCGTTCTGGGCCATCGCCGTACTCACCGTGATCGCCGCCGCGGTCACCCTGGCGCTGGTCCCCCGGCTGGACCGCCCCGGCAGCACCAACGCCGGCACCTTCCGCGACGACGTGCGGGTCTTCCAGGCCCCCCGGCTGTGGCTGGCACTGCTGACCAGCACGCTCGTCATCGGCGCGACGTTCTCCGCCTTCAGCTACTTCAACCCGATCCTCACCGAGGTCAGCGGCTTCGACGAGGCCACCGTGCCCGTCCTTCTCATCGCCTACGGCGCCGCCACGGTCATCGGGAACAACGTCGTGGGCCGCCTCGCCGACCGATGGACGATCAGCGTCCAGGTCGCCGGACTGGCCCTCAACGCCCTTTTCCTGGCCGGCTTCGCGCTCACGGCCGACATCGGCACCGCCGCCGTGCTCCTCATGATGGGCATCGGGCTCGTCGGCGTCACGATGAACCCCGCCATGGCCACCCGGGTCCAGCGAACCGGCAACGCGGGGCCGCTCGTGAACACGGTCCACTCCTCCTTCATCACCCTCGGAATCATCATCGGCTCCTCGGCGGGCGGCGCTCTGGCCGGCCACTTCGGCCTGCGCGCCCCCCTATGGCTCGGTGCCGCCCTCGCCACACTGGGGCTCCTCTCGTTCCTGCCCCGAACCGCCCGGCGCGGCAGCGTCCTCGTACTTCCCCCTGCTTACGGGGAGCATGAGGGGGAGGGGCTCAGCTCTCGAGCGACGACATCCGGCCGTCGAACGCCCGGATGAAGAAATACGACACAAGGTGTCCGGTTTCGCGTCGAGCATGGGGTCACCGGCCGTCATCGATGTATGACATGGGCCGGGGGCGCGCAGGCAGATATGAACCTCAAGGGGACGCATGTCCGACACATCGACACCGGCACTCCACGGAAAGATCGCACTGGTCGCGGGGGCCACCCGGGGCGCCGGGCGCGGCATCGCCGTCCAGCTCGGCGCGGCGGGTGCGACCGTCTACGTCACCGGGCGCACGACTCGGGAACGGCGCTCGGAGTACGACCGGCCGGAGACGATCGAGGAGACCGCGGAACTCGTCACCGCCGCCGGCGGAACCGGCATCGCGGTACCGACCGACCACCTCGTGCCCGAGCAGGTCCGTGTGCTGGCCGGGCGCATCGACGCCGAGCAGGGGCGGCTCGACGTGCTCGTCAACGACGTCTGGGGCGGCGAGCGGCTGTTCGCATTCGACAAGCCGGTGTGGGAGCACGATCTCGACGACGGACTGCGGCTGCTCCGGCTCGGCGTGGAGACGCACGCGATCACCAGCCACTTCCTGCTGCCGTTGCTGGTGCGCCGCCCTGGCGGGCTCGTGGTCGAGATGACCGATGGGACAGCCGCGTACAACCACGCGAACTATCGCAACTCCTACTTCTACGACCTGGTCAAGAACAGCGTGCTGCGCATGGCGTTCGTGCAGGCACACGAGCTGGAGCCGCACGGGGGTACAGCGGTGGCGCTCACCCCGGGCTGGCTGCGTTCGGAGATGATGCTCGACGCCTTCGGCGTGGCCGAGGAGAACTGGCGCGACGCGCTGACCGTGGTGCCGCACTTCTGCATCTCGGAGAGCCCGTCGTACGTCGGGCGCGCGGTCGCCGCGCTGGCCGGTGACGCCCGCCTCGCCCGCTGGAACGGCCAGTCGCTGTCCAGCGGGCAGCTCGCCCAGGAGTACGGCTTCACCGACCTCGACGGTTCCCGGCCCGACTGTTGGCGCTACCTCGTCGAGGTCGACGCCGCCGGGAAGCCGGCGGACGCGTCGGGGTACCGGTGACGGTCAGGTCGCGGGGGGGGGCCGTTCGGGAAGCGCGCTTCGGCTGAGGGGCTGCCTACTCCTCGGCGAAGACGTCCTCGGCCGACCGGGCGGTGGGGGCCCGCAGAAGCCAGCGGTTCAGGGTGTCGAGATCGCCACAGGTGGTGATTCGTTCACGCGCCTCGTCCGGTACGTCGACGCCTGCCCGCGCGAGGAAGAGCAGGATGCCCTGCGCGATGCCCTCCGAACGGCCTTCCGTCCGGCCCTCGTCCCGGATTTCCTCTGCCATGAAGGACTTGTAGAAAGAGAGGTCCACGGCCACCAGATTCCTCCACTGTTGTGCGGCCGGGCGGTTGCCCAGGCCCTGTGCGGTGAGTTCGACAAGGGGATCGGCGATGATTTCCGGTACGTCCCGCAGAGCGGTGGACAGCGTTTTCAGTATGGCACCGATGTCCGGATCGGCGGCATGTGTGATCGCCGCCAGCGTGGTGAGCGCCAGGTCCTTGCGGGCCTCGGCGACATTGGTGATCACCGGCATGTTGTGCGGGCCCGCGACGAGCGGGCGCAGGGTGAGCGCGGGCCACTGGCGGGGGCCGATGGGGACCGGGCGGGAGGCCCATTCCGCGGTTGCACGGTCCTGGCAGACGACCAGCAGCAGCGGCGGGAGCCGGTACTTCGTGTACAGGTAGGACAGGTAATAGGCCCAGCTCGCCGGCTTGTCCGTGTCCTTCTTCCCTTGGGCCTCGATGGCCAGGAGAAACGGCTCGTCGTTCTCCGTGTCCAGGCGCAGCAGGGTGTCCACGCGCCGTTCCAGTGGACGGTTCTCGGTCAGGTCGGTAGGCATCACGGTGACCGAGACGGGTGGGGAGATCGTGATCCCCAGCACTTCCGAGACACGGGAGAACAGGCCCGGGTACTCCTGGAAGATGCGGTGCATCGCCTCGTGGGGCGAACTGACCATGCGGGACTCCTGCGAGCGGCGTGATGCTCGAACTGCCCCGAGCACCGAATTCGTTCTTGCCAGGAGAATATGTCCGCACGTAACGCCCGGACCTGTCCCAAGAGTTGACTCACCCATGTGAGTGACGTACTGGCAACGACAGTTGCGAGCAGTCGCTTCCGGAGCCCGGCCACGCGGCTCCGGAAGCAGCCCCTGTTCCGCTGCTGCGGCAGGTGCCCCGCCCGAGGCCGCCCTGCTCGGCGTGGAAACCCACACCGAGCACCAGCTGGTCAGGAACAGCGTGCTGCGCAGGTTCCCGGTGAAAGGCCCTAGCTCGTCATGCCCCGCGCCGAGGAGTACACGTCGAGGACGGCCAGGCAGAGGGGGACGAGCGCGAGGAGGAGAACCACCTCGGCCAGGTCGGAGAAACGGCCCCAGAAGGGCGACAGACCCTTCTTCGGAATGATCAGAGCGATCCCGATCAGCAGTGCGGCGCCGGCCGTGACGGCCGCGGCGAGCCACAGAGTACGGATGTCGAGCGGCCCCCGGTCCTGTTCCGTCAGGAGCTTGATGACGGCGCTGGTCGGCGGATTGAGCGACAGCCCCAGCACCAGCAGGCCCAGGGACGTGAGGCCCGCGGCCAGCACTGCGGCGACTTGGGCGGTGTAGCGGAAGAGCCGTGCTCGCAAGAGCATCGCCAGGCCGGCGACCAGCGCCAGGGTCTGACCCCAGACGTCCGGGGAGAAGCCCAGGACGGCGGCGGCCCCGACGACCACCACACAGCAGCCTCCGACAAGGCCCAGCAGCAGCTCGTGCCCGCGCCGGGCCTGGGCCGCGATGCGTTCGGCGTCGACGGGACCGTGCTCGCCGGCGCCCGGCTCGTGGTCGAGGTCGGCATCCGTCATGGGGCGGGGGGCCGCGTAGCCGATCGGCAGGTGGGCCACCCTCGCGGAGAGCCCGGGAAGGAAGGCCACGGCTCCGATCGCGACCACCGCACAGACAGCGGCGGTCTCGCTGGGACGGGCTTCGGCGAGGATCGAGCAGAACGTCGCGAGGGTGCCGACCGCTGAGGCGAAGACGACGGCGACGAAGGGGGCGTCTCCGGACGGCATCGCGGCGACGAGCCCGGCGGAGAAGCAGAGCACCGTGGCGCAGCCGAGCAGGAACTGGAGCCGCCCGATGCCGGTGCCCGGGTCGAGCGCGAGAATGCCGGACCCGGCGATCATCAGGTGCGGCAGAGCCGCGAGGCCGAGCGCGACCGCGGAGGCCCGGTCGCCGTAGCTCCGCGCCCTGACTGCGGCGAGCGTGACGAGCAGCACACCGACGACGGCGGCAACGATGCCCGGCAGGCCGTGCATGTCGTGCCGGACCGGGTCGGAGAACCAGAGCACGAAGCCCATGAGTACGAGAAGGAGCGCGCCGCCGAAGAGACCGGAGCCGCGGAACAGCTGGTCGCTCCAGAGGGCGCGGTCGCGGCGGACAGCGGAGGCGACCGCGTCGGTGACGTCGTCGAAGACTGCCGGGGGGAGCGATTCCGCGAAGGGCCGAAGCCGCAGGACGTCCCCGTCCAGGACTCGCTGGACGGCCATCGGGTGGGTGAGGTCCAGGAGGGTGCCGTCGCGGCGGGCCAGGTGGTAGCCGGGGGGTGCCCCCGGCGGCGTGACCTGGCCGGTGAGCCGCAGGATCTCCGGAAGGAGATCGGCGACAGCGACATCGTCCGGGAGGGCGACATCGATACGGCTGTCCGGTGCCACTACTGTTATTCGGCAAAAACCGGTCGACAGGGTCGAACTCACCTGAAATATCCCCCTCGTTCGCTGTGCACCGCGCTCCTGGGCCAGAGCGCCACCCTATCGGGGGCACCTCCGCGGGCTGCACGTAGGATTATCGGCACGCGGAGGTAGGTCGCTGCCACGGGGGTGCCGGCCCACAACTCTCCGGGCCGCACTGAGGGATTGATTCGCCGGTGACCCAGATCGTCGTCAAACGCCCGCCTCGGGCCATGCCGCCTGAGACATCCGCGGCGGAAGTGAGGCTCGAGTCGCCTCCTGAACTGCCACGCGGGCAGCAGGAGGGCGTGGCCATGCAGCTGCTGCCGATGCTCGGCATGGGCTCGTCAGTGGTGTTCTTCTTCATGCCCGGCTCACAGCCGTTCATGAAGATCATGGGCGTCATGATGCTGCTGTCGACAGCGGCCATGGCGATAGCGCAGGTGATGCGGCACCGCAAGGGATCCCAGGGTGAAGCCTCGGAGGGGCGCCGGGACTACCTGAAGTATCTCGCGCAGACCCGACGGAAGGTACGCAAGACCGCCCGGGTCCAGAGGGACGCGCAGTTCTACCTGCACCCGGACCCGGACCAGCTGTGGTCGCTGGTCGCCGAGGGCGAGCGGCTCTGGGAGCGGCGGATCGGCGACAACGACTTCGGACAGGTCCGCGTCGGTCTCGGACCGCAGCAGTTGTGGACGCCGCTGGTGGCTCCGAGCACCGCGCCGCTGGACGAGCTGGAACCGCTGTCGGCCGGAGCCATGCACCAGTTCCTGGCCGCTCACGGTTCGCTCGACCGCCTCCCCATGGCGGTATCGCTTCGCGCCTTCTACCACGTCGTGATCTCGGGCGAGCCGGGTCCGGCGCGCGCCTCCGCACGCGCGATGGTGGCCGGCCTGGTCGCGCTGCACTCACCTGACGACCTCGTGGTCGCGGTGGCGGCATCCCCGGATGTGACCGACCAGTGGGACTGGACGAAGTGGCTGCCGCACGCCCAGGTCCCCGGGACGTCCGACGGGGCCGGTACGAAGCGGCTCTTCGGCGACAACCTGATGGAAGTCGAGGAACTGCTCAAGGGCACCCTGGCGGGCCGGTCGAGGTTCAACCGCGAGGGATCACCGCTCCTCGACCAGCCGCATGTGGTCGTCGTGCTGGACGGCAGTCTCGTGCCGGCGGAGTCGTTGCTCGCCTCCGCGGAGGGGCTGCAGGGGGTGACCGTCGTGGAGATCATTCCGGAGGAGCTGAACGAGCCCCGCGGCCAACTGCACATCGCCGTACGGCCGGGCCGCCTCCGGCTGGAGTCGGCCGCGGCCACCTATCACGGCGTGCCCGACCTCCTGCCGGTCGAGACCGCGGAAGCCCTGGGCCGTCAGCTCGCCCCGCTGCGGATGGGCAGTGGTGCGGAGGACGACGAGCCGCTGCTCGCCAACCTCGACTTCACGGATCTGCTGGGGATCGGCGATCCGGCAGCGGTCGACACCAGCACCGCCTGGCGGCCGCGTTCGACGGCCGACCGGCTGCGCGTACCGATCGGCATCGGCGAGGACGGCTCGCCCGTCATGCTCGACCTCAAGGAGGCCGCGCAGGAGGGTATGGGCCCGCACGGACTGTGTGTGGGAGCGACCGGTTCCGGCAAGTCCGAACTGCTGCGCACCCTGGTGCTCGGCCTGGCGGTCACCCACTCCTCCGAAACGCTCAACTTCGTCCTGGCCGACTTCAAGGGCGGCGCGACGTTCGCGGGGATGTCCGAGCTTCCGCACGTCGCCGCGGTCATCACCAACCTGGCGGACGACCTCACCCTGGTCGACCGTATGCGGGACTCCATCACGGGTGAGCTGCAGCGCCGCCAGGAGCTCCTCCGGTCATCGGGCAACTACGCGAACCTCACCGACTACGAGAAGGCCCGTGCCGCGGGGGCTCCGCTGGAGCCCCTGGCCTCGCTGGTCCTGGTGATCGACGAGTTCAGCGAGCTGCTCACCGCCAAACCCGACTTCATCGACATGTTCATCCAGATCGGCCGCATCGGCCGTTCGCTGGGTGTGCACCTGTTGCTGGCCTCGCAGCGGCTGGAGGAGGGCAGGCTGCGCGGCCTGGACACCTACCTCTCGTACCGGATCGGGCTGCGGACCTTCTCGGCCGCCGAATCGCGTACCGCTCTGGGCGTGCCCGACGCCTACCACCTGCCTTCGGTGCCCGGCTCCGGGTTCCTGAAGTTCGGCACGGAGGGGATGACCCGCTTCAAGGCCGCCTATGTGTCCGGTACCTACCGCCCGGGCGTCACCGCCGTCACGGGCAGTGGTGAACTTCCCATCGACCGGCGCCCCGTGCTGTTCACCGCGGATCCGGTGGCCGTCCACTACCCCGAGCCCGATCCGTATGTCTCTCACGCGCCCGGGCAGGCAACTCCCGACGCGCTGGCGGACACCGTTCTCGATGTCATCGCACGCCGCCTGGAGGGTCAGGGGCCCCTGGCTCACCAGGTATGGCTGCCGCCTCTCACCGAAGCCCCGTCCCTCGATCAGATGCTGCCGCCGCTGGCGGTGACGCCCGAGCGCGGACTCCACTCCCCGCAGTACGCCCAGAACGGCTCCCTGGTCGTTCCCTTCGGCCTGGTGGACAAGCCCTTCGAGCAGCGACGCGACTCCCTGGTGCGGGACTTCTCGGGTGCTGCCGGTCACATGCTGATCGTCGGTGGCCCCCGCTCCGGCAAATCCACCCTCCTGCGTGCCCTCATCGGCTCCTTCGCCCTCACGCACACTCCGAACGAAGTGCAGTTCTACGGGATGGACTTCGGCGGAGGCGGCATGATCGCCGTCGAAGGCCTGCCGCACGTCGGCGGGGTGGCCTCCCGGCTCGACCCGGAGAAGATCCGCCGTACGGTCGCCGAGGTCTCGGGGATCCTCAACCGGCGCGAGGAGTTCTTCCGGGACAACAACATCGACTCGATCGCCACCTACCGCCGGCTCCGCGCCGAAGGCAGGCTGCCGGGCGAGCCGTGGGGCGACGTCTTCCTGGTCATCGACGGCTGGCAGTCCTTCAAGACGGACTACGAGTTCCTGGAGCCCGTCGTCGCCGACATCGCCGCCCGGGGTCTGGGGCTCGGCGTCCACCTGATCGCCACCGTCGCCCGGTACATGGAGATGCGGGCAGCGCTCAAGGACCAGTTGCTCAGCCGGCTGGAGCTGCGCCTCGGCGACCCGACCGACTCCGAACTGGACCGCAAGATCGCGGTGAACGTCCCCGTCGGCACACCGGGCCGCGGCCTGACCGCGGAGAAGCTGCATTTCATGGGCGGCCTGCCGCGCATCGACGACGCCGCGGGCTCCGGCGACGACCTGTCCGAGGCCACCGCGGCCTTCGTCCGGGCCACGACCGACAACTGGCCCGGCCCGCACGCCCCGCAGGTCCGCATGCTGCCCAGGATGCTGTCCGCGCGTGAGCTGCCGAGCGGCCCCGAGCAGACGCGCGGCGGTGTCGCGTTCGGCATCGACGAGATGAACCTGGCACCGGTCTTCGTCGACTTCGACACCGATCCGCTGTTCGCGGTCTTCGGTGAGTCGGAGTCCGGGAAGAGTGCGCTGCTGCGGCTGCTCATCAAGCAGATCACCGAGCGGTACACCCCGCAGGAGGCGTTGATCTGTGTCGGCGACTACCGGCGCAGCCTGCTGGAGTGCGTGCCCGAGCCGTACCTGGTCGGATACTCGACGACTCAGAACTCGTTCGAGAAGTACCTCCAGGACATGAACAGCCTCATCACCAGCCGCATCCCCGGCCCCGATGTGACACCGCAGCAGCTGCGCACGCGCAGCTGGTGGAGGGGGCCGCGGGCGTTCATCATCGTCGACGACTACGACCTGGTCGCGACGTCGTCCGGCAACCCCATGGCGCAGCTGGTCGACAACCTGCCCTACGCACGCGACGCCGGGGTCAACTTCATCATCGCGCGCAGCAGCGCGGGGGCCGGCCGCTCCTCGTACGAGCCCTTCATGCAGCGCTTCAAGGAGCTGGGAGCCCAGGGCGTCGTCCTGTCCGGCCACCCGGGCGAGGGCGAGCTCCTCGGCGACGTGAAGGCCCGCCCACTGCCTCCGGGCCGCGGCCTGTTCGTCTCGCGCCGCGGGGTACCCGCCCTGGTCCAGACGGGCTGGCTGCCGCCGGACCTGGGCTGAGCGGGTCACGGAGGAAACGGAGGAGGGGGTCGGCCCGAAATCGGGCCGACCCCCTCCTCTTCTGCACCGAGGCGTCTCTTCTATACGCGGGCCTTGCCCGGGTTCCAGGGCTCGGCGGTGTACTTTCCCGGGGCGAACCGCTCGGACGCGTCAATGATCAAGTCGGCGTGAGCCGGCCTCCGTCGGCGCCAGAGGGAGTGTCCGAGCGAGTGGAGCAGAACCAGAGTCCGCTTGTCTCTGGCATTCGGCTTCCCCTGGCGTGCGCCGGCCTTCAGCACCAGCAACAGGTAGCTCCGCCTGCTGTTGAACCGAATCTCGTCGATATCAGCCCACTGCACGGTCTCCGTGCGGCGCGGCCACACCTTGCTCATTCCTGTCGAATCGATGCGCAGACCTGGATGCCGCCGCACAAGCACGAGCAGCGGCAGCAGGGTCACCACACCTCCCAGCAGCGGCAGTCCCAGATATCCGGCGACACCCGGCTCGCCCAGGAACTCGATGTCTTCACCCATGATCAGCACGCCGACCACAAAGAATACGAGCAGTTCGAGGAACACCAGGCAGAGCATCGCCGCGAGGATCAGCCCGAGGTAGAAACCGCCGCGGCGCGCCCGCTCAGCGGGGAGAGAGAGCCCTTCGGTGGTGTTGGAGGGAGTGGTCATGATGCTTCCTTCTTTTACTCAAAGCGCCTTGACGAGCGTCACCGCCACGTCCAGCGGAAGTTTGGGGCGCTGGCGCTTGACCTCTCGCACCGCATTCGCAGCCCCCTTCTCGTCACGGATGCGACGGAGACCCGGCTCGTCAACGGCCTGCCGCAGCGCGTCGATCGAGCCGAAGTTGGCGGCGTGCCAGTCGCGTTGTTCCGCTCGGCGCCCACCCGGTGTCTGCCATGCAGAACGCCCCTCGGCCGCTGTCGGGCAAGCCACAGCCAGGACGATGCAGAAAATCCAGACACGCCCCAGAGGACTACCCGCGATACGCGCATCAGGCCACCTGTCTGTCGATCCGAGAATTCACGCGCCCGGTCCCGAGATGCGCAAACCCGGCGTCACGATCGTGACGCCGGGTGCCGTTGCACTGAGCCAGGTGCCGAGGCCCGGCGCTACGCAGAGACCCTGCCGGCCCCTGGCAGCCGTCGGGCCCATGACGGCATCCAGGAGTGCCTGCTCCGGCCTGGGGGCCCGCGGGGAGGGCGTGAGCGGTCACAGCGACTGAACGAGCTTCAGGGCTTCGGGCAAGGGGCACCGAGGGAATTGGCGCCTGAACCGGCGGGCAGCCACCAGCAACCCCTTTTCGTCACGGATCCGGCGAAGTTCCGCCTCGTTCGTCACGATCGACCGCAATGCTTCGGTGGACCCGAACTGTCCGTACCAGTCCTTCTGGCGCCGCCGCTGCGCGTATCCCTCGCCACAGGCCGGAAGGAGAACGAACAGGGCGTAAAGAAGGATCGTCAGCGGCAGACCATGAGGCTGAACAGCGAACACCACATAGAAGCAGACCAGGGAGGCACACCAAAGCGGCACTCGAATCCAGTACATGCGAAATCATCACCCGTCATTCAGAAGATCCCGCATTCCCGGCATCGTCAAGCACTGCCGAGCTTGCAGAATCAATTCGACAGCGCCGCACCCGCATCAAACAGTCGCGGCCGGCCACTTGCCTCCCGGGAAGGCACTGTTGTCGTTTGCTTCACCCTTGGCAACGGCAATTTGACCGGCCTGCGCCGTGACCACCCCGGTCAGCGTTACCACAAGACCGGTGATGATGCCGGCATCCGACAGCGCTTCAGCTACGGCAGCCGCAAAGCCCACCGGCGCCCCTACACCGGTGGCCGCGGCAGCGGCTGCCGCGACCATGACAACGATGGCCTTGATCAAAACGGCCAGAAGCGCCAAATAGAATGCCGCTCCGGCCACCGCGCAAAGCGTCAATGCCGTGGCAAGCTTATCGGATGTCGTCTCGATCTGAGTGGCTGCGACGGGCTGACCCTTGACGGCCCCGGTGTACGCTGTGGCGCCTTCGCCCGTCCAGCTGAGGGGCGCCTTGAGCGCTTCCCCCGCAACGTTCCCGGCAACGCCCGACGCCTTCCCCCGGATCGTCGGCCCTTGCCATTCCTGCGCATCCAGGAAGAACAACACTGGCGCGGCAGCACCCTTGAGGCATTCGATGACCTTGTCCCGGATCCAGCATCCGAGCTCTATCAACTTGTTTGCAGCCCAGATCACCGGCTTGGCGATGGCATCCGGAATGTACCAATGGTTCATCGCCTTTTCGACGGCCGGGCCTATGAGGTCCAACTTGGTCGACATCTTCGTAACGCCGGAGTTCAACTTCCCTACTGTCTCCTGCGTTTGAGCCACATTGAACGCCATTTAGAATTCCCCTTATCAGTAGGCGTCTTCGACGGATTTGGTGGTTTCCGCCTCGTGATTGTCGTAGGCGTTCGCGTTCTTGATCAATGCATCTGCGACCTCCGACATGCGGCTCTGCCCCTCGGAGCATCGGGCCGAGATGTGATCGATAGCTTCGTTGTAGTTGGAGGCAACAAGAAAGAAGAGGCCTGCCTCGAGTTTTGTCATTCTCATCTCGTCGGTCGCGCGGGACACCTCCCCCAGGGAAACGCTCTGCTCGTCCCACATTCCCGCTTCGGTCCGCAGCGCATCGGTGATGTGCTTGAGATCTGCCATGTCGACCTGCCCCTTCGAAACTCAGTCAATGAAGCGTTGCGGATCGCGAAGTATTGCCAGAGCCTCGTCCAGCAAACTATCCACCTGCAGGCCTGCAAGGCCGTCCGCGGCTGCAGCCTCGATGCTGCTCAGCTTGTCCCGGGCATCACCGAGCGCCTCCTCGAAGGCCTGGTTCAGCTTTATGTACGACTGATCGGCCGCCCAATGCCGATCTACCTCGCAAGAGCGCAGAGCCCCCTTGGACACGACGAGGGTCACATGGCGGGCAGCGGACGTTCCGTTGACCTCGGCCGGTCCTGACGCCGTCTCGTCCATCCGTTCCACCGCATCGAAGGCCGAAAGAACGTCCTCGGCCAGCACGTCGAGGGGGCGGGAGACCACGTAGCGCAGATCCCGCTCAGGAATGTCGGGCTGGGCTGCGGGAGCGGCCGAGGCGTCCGGTTGACCGAACTGGCTGTCCAGACGGTCGGCCTTGCCCTGCCAGTCGACATCCTCGAACGCCTGGCCCCATGCCGTCATCTGCCGGCTCATGGCCGCTCCGTAGGCTTCGCTTACAGCAGCCCCGACAGCCTCCGGACCCTGCCGACGCTGCCAGTCCGATGCGGCCCTGATGAATTCCGGAAGCCCGTCCGCCGCCATGCGTACGGTCACGGCACCCTGGGCGTCCGTTCCTTCGACACCCTGCGGCATCCGATTCTGCATGTCGGTCATCATGCTCTGCAGGTTCAGTGCCTGCTGCTGGAACTGCTGCAGGCTGCGTATGAATTCGTCGTCCACGATGCCTCCTCCTGGCCTATGGCGTACAGATGATTTCGAATGGGACGGTGCGTGATATCCCGCACTCAACGCCGGATACCGGCTGCTCTCCGGCGCAGCAGGAGCACCGCGCCGACGACGACCACCACGCCGACTCCGGCGATGACCCAGATCATCGCGCCGATGCCCTTGTCGTCATCGGCCTTCGCCGAGGCGGCGGGCGATGCCGACTGCTTCGAGGCGGCCGTCGGGCTTCCGGATCCGCTGGGGGCGGACGGCGACGGGGACTTGGGCGACCGGGCAGCCACCAGAGGGTTCACGTCGGCCGGGCCCGGGTTTCCGGGGTCGCCGAGGACGGCCAGGCGGGGGCGGATCGTCCCGTAGCCGATGTAGCGGCTGGGGATCGCGCCCTCGGTCGGCTTGCCCGCGGTGTTCATCAGGACGCGGAGCACCTGGTTGCCGGTCCAGGAAGGGTGCTTGGACCAGATGAGGGCGGCCGATGCGGAGGTGATGGCGGTGGCCTGGCTGGTTCCCCAGCTGCTGCAGTATCCGGGCGTGCCACCGCCGCAACGGATCGGGATGTCCTCGCCTGGGGCAGCCAGCGCCACCTGGGGTCCCGACACCGAGAACTTCGTCACCGAGGACGTCTTGTCGATGGCCCCGATGCCCGCGACTCCGAGACTTGCTGCCGGGTACGCGGCATCGTTTCCCTTGTCGCCCCTGTTGCCGGTTGCTGCCAGAAGCAGTTTCCCGCGCTTCACGCCGTAATCCACTGCCTGTTGGATCTGAGCCCGCTCGCCCTCATCAAGCAAGAAGTACTCGAAGCCCAACGACATGTTGATGATCTTGGCTTCGCTGTCGGCGGCATACCGGATGGCCGCGACCAGAGCCGGGATGCTGTTGGTTCCCGATTCCTTACTGGATCCGAACACAGTCAACGGGAGGATGCGCGCGTCCGGAGCAAGACCCTTCACACCCTGACCGTTCACCCCGTTTCCCGCGATGAGCATCGCCATGGCGGTGCCATGCCCGTCCGAGTCCTTGTGCGCACCCCGCTGAGGCTCGACAAAGTTCTTCCCCGCCAGCACTCTTCCCGTCAGTTCAGGAACAGACGGGATCACGCCGGTGTCGAGCACAGCGACGGTGATCCCCTTGCCGGTGCTGGTCTTCCACATCTCAGCGGCCTGCATCCGGTCCAGATACCACTCGCGGTCGCGCATGGTGTCCGCGGCCGCGGCCGGTGCGATGGCGCCGCCGATGAGGAGCAGGGAACCCAGTGCTGCCACCACCGCCGGCGCACGCCTGCATCGACGCCTGACCGTTGACCTCATGCCACCCACTCGTTCTCTGTCCGCAGTCCGGCGTCGCTGCTCCGGAACCGGCTCTAGTCGATCACGGGAGGAACAACGCCGTCGTCCCCCGTGGTCCAGTTCTCTTCGTCATCGTCGAGGTATCCCGGATGCCCGCCATCACGTCGCTGTGAACGTCGCGGCGTGCCCTGGGACGCGCTGCCCATCGCCCCACCCATCGGGCCCATCGCACTGCCCGTTCGCGGCGATTCACGGACGAGTCCAGTGCCCCCCTGGGTGAACTCCCGTCCCGCACCCGGCTGCGTTCCGCGTGGTGTCCGCACGGTGCCACCGGGCTCGGTGACCAGGCGTTGCGAGCCGCCGAGGCCGTTGGGCCGCCCCACGGGGCCGCTATGACCGCCGGTGCCGCCGCCCATCATCCCGTGGCCGGTCGACTGCCTCTCGCCGCCGACCACCAGGCCACGCGATGTGCCCCGGACCGGGCCGGTCTGCCCCCGAGCCGGCGTACCGCCGTGGATGCCGGTGTCGGTCCGAGTGATCGTGGGAGGCCGGACGCTCTCCACTCCGCCCCTGCCCGGGTTGATCACGGGAGGCCGGACGCTTTCCACGCCGCCCCTGCCGCCCGGCCCCGTGGGGGTGATCCGCCCGATGCCGTCTCCGGGCCCGAACGGACCCGGGCGCGTGGGCATCACCACCGGCGGAAGAGGTGTCTGGTGTCCACCGCCCGTCGGACCCTGCGGGGGGAACCCACCCGTGGGCGGGGTCGCGGTGGTCGGCGGGGCCTGCGGCATCGTCACCGTGTCGATGTTCGTCCCCGTGGTGTCCGGGGCCCCGGGCACCGCAGTGACGTGCTGCGGCGTGTGGACGACGGGAACGCCGTCAGGGGACGACCCGGTGGAGCCGGGGGGCGAGACGGTGTAGTGGTGGCTGCTCGTCGAGCCGCTGCCGCTCTGCGCACCTGCCCCCGAGTCCGCACGGGCGGTTGTGCCTGCCGGGTCGGCGTAGCGCGTCCGCCCGCCATCGTATGAGCCCGTCGGCAGCGCCGCCTCCGGCAGCGGTTTGAAGTTCGGCTCCTCCTGCGAGGAGATCGTCTGCTCCGCCATCAGGTAGTACGAGGCGAGCTTGTTCATCTGCGGAATGGCTTCGTTCCGCGCCGTCTCGACGGCGGCGAGACGGGTCTTTTCCTTCTCCGCGTCCGCGTAGCACATCGCGGTCGCCTCGGGATGCCCCTGGACCACCTTCGAGACCTCGCTGAGCGCCTGGCCGGCCGTCTGCATGGCAGAGCCCGCGCCGCCTGCGTAGTCGGCCAGCTTCAGGGTCTCCTTGGCGAAGCCGTCGCCCCACTCGCGGAAGGCGTCACCGCCCTTGCCCTTCCAGGTGGTGCGGCCTACGTGTTCCTTGAGCTCGGTGCCGATCTTCTCGATCTCGACCTGCGCGTCGACGAGAGCGGTGCCGCGGGCCATGATCCCCGTGGGATCGACGCCGCGGACCATGGCGACCATGTCCTCGTACCGCGCGTTCTCGAAGTCGGTTGTGTTGTAGCAAGCATTGAGTGGTGGCAGCTTCTTCGAGTCACCCATGCGTGTCCCTGTCCCCCGTTCACTTCACGTGTTAGAAGCCGTCTTGACCGCTGGACGAACCCGTGCCGGTCTTGTCCTCTGCAGGCGCCGCAGGATCCTTGTCGGATCCAGGCTTCCTGTAGCTGGCCTCGGTGCTCTTCTGGATGGCGTTGAGCCGGTCGGCGTGCTCCTGGTCCACGTTCTGGTAACCGCGGTCCGCTATATCGACGGTGATGCCCATCGCTTCCAGTTGGTCACCGAGCGTCTTGGAGAGCTCCACCAGACGTGCGTGCACCTTGTCGTAGGCGCCCGAGAGCCCGATGGCCTCCGGGAAGCCGGTGCCGTACGCGGTCGGGGTGACCTTCTGTTCAGTGATGCGGCCGTGCGCGGCCGGTGACCCGTCGAGCGCGGTAAGAAGCTTGTCCACGCGGATCTTGAACTTCTGCAGAGACTCGGTGGGCGTGTCCAGGTCCGACGGCTTGGTCGCCGGATCGTCCGGAAGTAGAGCACCCATGGAAGCACCTCCCCTAAAGTGCCGCGGAGCCGCAGGCGCGGGTGCGGGATGCGGTGACCGCATCCCGCACCCACAGCCTGCCGGTTCCGTCGTGATTCATCTGAGCCTGGGTCAGCCGTGGAAGCGCCTGGCCTGGGCCAGGTCGTTCGCCCGGTAGCCCTCGGTGGCTTCCATGAGCTTCGTCGAAATGGTCAGCAGGGTCTCGTGCATGTGGTTCACCTTGATGTCCCACGTGCTGTGACGGTCGTGGAACGCCTGCTGCGTCTCACCGTCCCACGTGGCAACGACGGCCTTGACCTTGGTGTTCAGCTCGTCGAGCTGGGTCTTGATGGTGTTGGCAGTCGTCTTGACCTGGTTCGAGGCTTCGACGACGCCGGAGTACGTAATCTCCATGGAACAGTCTCCTGATGCGAGGCGGGTCTGGGACGGGTTACGAAGAGACCTGGAACCGGTCCAGGACGCCGTTGCTGCCCAGGTCTTCGCCGCCGACGCCCTTGAAGCTGTTGAGCCGCTCGATCTCCTCGGCGTCGAAGCCGTCACGGCTCGCCTGAACGGCTTCCTTGGTGAAGGCCAGGAGCTCCTTCAGGTTGCGCACGTCCAGATTGACCTGCGTCTGGAGGCCGTTGTACGCGTTGGCCGCGACGCCCTTCCAGTGCCCCTCGACGGCGTCGATGACCCCGTTGAGGTGGCTGATCCTGCTTTCGAGCGTGTCGTGCATATTGCCGAGCTCGCCGATGAGCTTGTCGATCTGATCGGCTGAAAGCTTGAGTTTGTCTCCCACAACGCACCTTCCCCCATGAATCGGATGTTGCAAGCTACCCGACTGTCGGATTCCGCATGTACATCGAACCAAAGTTGTCAATAAACACTTTAGCTGCGACCACCACTGAATCCAACAGAGGCCCCTGCCTAGATAGTTGTTGACCATTCACCCTGTTCGCCGGCGGCGCCGGTCCCGCAGCACGATCGCGGTTCCAGCGATCACTGCGACCAGGAGGCCCGTGGCGGCCGTCACATAGATCGAGATCCGTTCGAACCGCTCCTGCCTTGTCTCACCCATCTGGAGCGCGATTGGTTCCGGTCCGGCGGGACCATTCGAAACGGCACGGTCCGGCGCGGGGGCGTCCACGGGGTGTTCGTCCTCATTGAGCGCACGCACCGGATCGACGACTCCCCACCCGATGAAGTCGTCCCGCCCCTTGACCGCGCGTTCGGCGGTCTGCTCGATCTGGGCGACCACCTGGAACTGCTTCCAGCCCGGGTGCTTGGCCCGTAGGAGCGCGGCGACCCCGGCGACGTAGGGGGCCGAGAAACTCGTGCCGTTGTCGACGCACTGGCCGCCCTTCGGCACGGTGGACACCATGTCCACGCCCGGGGCCGCGACCCCTACGAAGGATCCGGTCTGGGAGAACGGCGCCCGCTCGTCGTTGCGGTCCGACGCGGCCACCGCCAGGACGCCCGGATAGGCCGCCGGATACGTCAGTTTGACCTTGCCGGCGAGGCCGTCGTTGCCCGCCGACGCCACCACGACGATGTCCTTGTTCAGAGCTTCGCGCACCGCGAGCGCCAGGTCGGAGTCGGCCTTCAGCGGCTTGACCGTGTCCTGGGAGATGTTGATGACCGTGGCGCGCTTCGCGATGGCGTGGCGGATGGCCGCAGCCATCGTGGCCGCGGTGCCGGTGCCCTTGTCGTCGTTCTGCCGGATGGGGATGATCGTCGCTTCCGGAGCCAGACCGACGAACCCCGTGCCCAGACGCGAGCGGGCCGCGATGATGCCGGCGACCTTGGTGCCGTGGCCGACCAGATCGGTGGTGCCGTCCTTGCCCTTGGAAGCCCCCGCGGCCGGGTCCTGGCTCCCGTCCTTCGACGGCGGAAGCAGATCGGTCCCGGACGCCCGGTCGACTGCGGTCTTCAGCTGGGGGTTCGTGGCGTCGACCCCGGTGTCGATCACCGCGACCCGGACCCCCTTCCCCTTGGTGTCCTGCCAGAGCCGGTCGAAGACCAGCCGCTGGAGCGCCCAGGGACGGCCCTTGATCTGCTTCGTCATCGGAAACGTGCACTCACCGCTGCCCTCGGCCTGCGGGACGGAGCCCCGTGCCGCCGCGGGCGTCTGGGCGTACGCCGGCAGGCCGACTGCCGCCGAGCCCGTCAGGAGCAGCACGACGGCCGAAGAACGGAACCCCTTGCGAGTGATCATCACGCGCTTCCTCCCTTCCGTCGTCAGGAACTCTGCGGCTGTTTGGCGCTGTTGGTGTCGAGCCGCGGCCCCTTGGGCAGGAGCGCGGACCAGTTGTCCGGCACCGGCAGCGGCTTCACGTCCTGGTAACCGAGCCTGATCTGGGCCTTGTTGACCTCGGCAACCAGGCCCTCCGAGCTCCCGGGCGTCGGGGATGCCCCGATCTTGGAGGGGTCCGCACTGCTGTCGTTGTTCGTCTGCACCGCGTAACGCAGTCCGGTGTCCGTCACGAGGAAGAGCGAACCGGTGGTGGGGGACGAACCGTTGAACTGGCGGTACAGCTCACCGCTGCCGGGCGTGACGTACGCGCTGGTGGCCCCGTCCAGGAAGGCGACCGGGTATCGCGGTCCGGCCCAGGTGGTCAGTTTCGGCTTACCCGCCGCATTGACGCCGTGCAGCACGTTGCAGACGGTTCCGGTCCGGGCCGAGGTGTCGTTGGCCTGTGTCGGGACCTGTTCCGGCCAGCCGTACTTCGCGTAGAACTCGTCCGGCGAGGGAGTGAAGGACTGCGGTCCGACCTCGGTGGCCTGCGCCTTCTGGCCCAGCACCTCCGCCTCCGGACTCGTCAGGAGCAGCCTGGCGACGAGGTCGGACACCGGGGCGACCGCCCCCGGCAGGACGACGTACTGCTGCATGCCGGTGCCCGCCACGGCTTTGAGTACGGTGCCCACCTTGTTCAGGGCGGGGTCCAGGCCCGTGACGCCGGCCGGGTCGCCGGCCTTGCCGGGCAGCCGCGGGAAGTCGATCGGCGCGCCGGTGTGAAGGGTGCCCAGCCAGTCCTTGGTGACCTTCTGGGGCTTCGCCCCCTCGCTGAACAGTGAGCGGCGCAGTACCTCGTCCCGGGCCGAGAGCTTGCCGCCGCCGGCGGCCCCGATGACGTGCTGTGTGCCGTTCGCGTCCACGAGGTACCGCGTGCCGGTCCCGCCGTCAGCCTCGACGTAGAGAGCCTGGGCGGCGTGGAGCTGCCGCTTGCCGCCCACCTTGTCCGCCTCCCGGTCGGCGAGCAGGAAGACCGCCTTCTGCACGGTGTCGCCGGCGCCGGCGCCCGGCTGCTCGCAGACCGCCCAGAGCTTGTTCCGGCCGGC
Source organism: Streptomyces sp. LN549 (assembly GCF_043203805.1). Lineage (NCBI taxonomy): Bacteria > Bacillati > Actinomycetota > Actinomycetes > Kitasatosporales > Streptomycetaceae > Streptomyces > Streptomyces sp. LN549. The sequence goes on from NZ_JAZHRI010000002.1 coordinate 3,772,137, forward strand.
GTCGTCACTGCTGGGCAACCGGTCGGGTGCGTACGGTATGCCGAGCATCGGGCCGCGCTGGATCTTCCCGTTGTCGAGCTCGGACTCGTCCACCTGGATCACCGAGGAACTGTCCGGGTCCAGGAGCAGTTTCGCGGAGGAGAAGTTCAGCACGGGGTGAAGGCGCTTGACCCCGTCGGTCTCCAGGACGACGTACCGGGTCGTCGATTCGCTGCCGACGATGACGTGGGCACCGGGGGTGTCCCAGCCGTCGGGAACCTTGGGCTTGAAGATGCCCCAGGCCCCGAAGCCCGCCACCAGCAGGGCGCCCACCACCACGCCCGGCAGCACGGCCCGCAGCGGGCGCGGCGCCCCCTCGTCCGTACCGACGGCGGACGGTTGCAGAAAGGCGGCGGTCAGCCGCTTCTTCGCGAAGGTGTAGGCATTGAGTTCGTCCCGCCGTGATGCCATCTGCCCTTTTTCTCCCCGTGGTTATAGCTGCCTCGCGAGCGGCACCCACTATGCCCGCCGACGCTCGTTCACCGCAGTGCGGGTCCATGCTTGGGGAAGCCGGCCGACGCCCTGCCCGACCGGGCGTACCGCGAACCCCCGTTCGACCCCCTCATCGCCGGGCGTGGGACAGTGGGCGGTCGCGGGCCGGTGTGCCGATGGCGGCGGGCCGACTCGCAGACGCCGTAGTGCCGTGACACGGAGGGACATACCGGGGGATGAGCAGCGCGACGACTGCAGTGATGAGCGTGCACCCGAAGCCGGGGCGGATCGGCGGGGTGCGGTTGCACCAGGTGGTGCTGATGGAGGTCGCCGGCGCGCTGATGCTGATCGCGTGGGTGACGAACAAGGTCCTGTTGGTGCCGATGGGCGTGGTTGCGGCCGGGATGGTGCTCCTGGCGGTTGTGCGGCGGCGGGGCCGGCCGGTGATGGAGTGGCTCAACGCGATCATGGCGCTGCGCGGACGGCTGAGGGCCGCGCGACGGCCGTTGTCCGCGGAAGGCGTCGATCCCGCGCTGGCACCGGTCGTCGAGTGCGAGACGGCTTTGCGGACGTACACCTACACCGACCGGCAGCGCGAGCGCGGCATAGGGATGGTGGGTGACGGAACGTTCCTGACGACCCTGCTTCTCGTGCAGCCGCGGGACGAACCGCTGCGGATGGCCCGTGACGCGCGGCCGCTGGAGCTCGGGTTGCTGTACGACGCCCTCGAGGTGGACGACATCCGGCTGGAGTCGGTACAGGTCGTACAGCACACGCAGCCCGCGCCCGGGCCGCACGTGCCCGAACAGGCCGCGGCGGCGCGGTCGTACGCGCCGCTCCAGGCCCAGGTCGGCACTCCGGCGACCCGGCTGACATGGATAGCGCTGAAGCTCGACCCGGAGCTCTGTCCGGAGGCGGTGCGCGCACGCGGCGGCGGCGTCGGCGGAGCGCAGCGCGCGCTTCTGCGGGCCACGGATCAGCTGGCGAGCCGGCTGGCGGGGGCGGGGTTCGACGCCTCGGTACTGACCGAGGCGCAGGTGACGTCCGCACTCGCGACGTCGGCCGGGGTGAATCCGCAGGCCAGCACGCAGGCGATGCGGGCGGACGTGCCGTCGCGGCGGACGACGGAGTCCACCCGCGCCTGGCGCTGCGACGACCGTTGGCACACGACCTACTGGGTCGGCCGCTGGCCCCACCTGGGCGCGGATGCGGTGCCCACGGCACAACTGGTGGCGCTCCTGACGTCGATGCCCGCGTCGGCCAGCACCTTCAGCCTGGCGGTGTCGCGCGGGACCGGCGGCGCACCGGCCGTCAGTGGCTACGTCCGCCTCACCGCGCGCGGGAGCAATGAACTAGTGACCGTGCGGCGGCAGTTGGAGCGTGCCGCACGAGCTGTGAAGGTCAGCCTCGTACGGCTCGACCGCGAACAGCTTCCCGGTGTGCTGGCCACCCTGCCCCTCGGAGGTACCCGATGACGACCCACCGACGGACACCCACCGGCACTCCCGCCCCGACCGCTTCCGTCCCGCCGGCGGCCCGACCGGGCAGGGCCGGGTTCGGACTGCTCGGCCCGCGCCGCGACCGGCACGTGCTGCCCGTGGAACAGCTCGCCGCGCTGTCACTGCCGCTCGGCGACGACGGGGTCGTGGTGGGCGTCGACGCGAAGAGGCAGCCCGCGGTGCTCGGCCTCTTCCGCCCCGCTCAGCTCGATGTCGTGGTCATCGGCAGTCTGTGGTCGGCGCAGGTGGTGGCGCTGCGCACGGCCGGCACCGGCGCGCGCGTCGCCGTCGAGACGGCCAGGCCACAGGCGTGGACGGGACTCGCGCAGGCCGCCGGCGGGGGCCAGCAGTGCATGACGGTGCACGACGTCAAACAGGTCGGTCCGCAGGGCGCGTCGGTCACCAGTCCCGTCCTGATCGTGCGGGACTGCGGCATGCGCCCACCGCGCAGCCGGCTGGCGCCCGGACCGTGGCAGTCCGTGCTGACGCTGCTGCCGTTCCTGGGCCCGACGGCACCGAGGCTGGTCGAGAACGCGGGACTCGTCGGGATCCAGCGGGTCTCCCCCGAGGAGTCGGCGGTCCTCGGGCGCATCCTGGGGCTGCCCCGGGTGCAGGCGGAAGCGCTGCCCTCACTCGGTGACGACATGATGCTGTGGTGTACGTCCCAGCACCGGAAGCTGGTCAAAATGGCGCCCACCGACGTCGAGACCGGACTTCTCGGGGGCCCGCGCCGCCTGGACTGACGTGCTCCCTGACCCGTGCCGTGGGTCCCGTCGGCCCCCGCTCGCCGGGGCGGCACGGCGGTATCGGGGTACGTCGCTCACCCACGACGGCAAGGGGGCGGGGGCGGCCCGGCTCTTTCGCGCCGGACCGCCCCCTTCCCTGCCTAAGGCAGCACCGGCAGCAGCTCCGGCAGGTGCCCGTCCGAGGCGGTCGCGGCCGTGATGCGCTCGGCCGGCACCTCTCCGTACAGCGTCGTGCGCGGCTTCGCCGGGCGGCCGGCAGCCGCGGCCACCGCGACCAGGTCCTTGACGGACTTGTACGAGCCGTAACTCGACCCGGCCATCCGGGAGATGGTCTCCTCCATCAGCGTGCCGCCCAGGTCGTTCGCACCCGAGCGGAGCATCTCCGCCGCGCCCTCCGTGCCCAGCTTCACCCAGCTGGTCTGGATGTTGGTGATGTGCGGGTGGAGCAGGAGGCGGGCCATCGCGATGACGGCACGGTTGTCGCGGTCCGTCGGGCCGGGGCGGGCGATGCCGGCGAGGTACACGGGTGCGTTGGTGTGGATGAAGGGGAGCGTCACGAACTCCGTGAAACCGCCGGTCTCCTGCTGGAGGCCGGCCAGCGTCCGCAGGTGGCCCAGCCAGTGACGGGGCTGGTCGACATGGCCGTACATCATCGTGGACGAGGAGCGCAGGCCCACTTCGTGGGCGGTCCTGATGACCTCCAGCCAGGTCGCCGTGGGCAGCTTGCCCTTGGTGAGGACCCATCGGACCTCGTCGTCCAGGATCTCGGCCGCGGTGCCGGGGATGGAGTCGAGCCCGGCCTCCTTCGCGGCGATCAGCCAGTCGCGGATCGACATACCGGTGCGGGTCGCGCCGTTCACGACCTCCATCGGCGAGAAGGCGTGGACGTGCATGCCGGGGACGCGCTCCTTCACCGCCCGCGCGATGTCGAAGTACGCCGTGCCGGGCAGGTCCGGGTGGATGCCGCCCTGCATGCAGACCTCGACCGCACCGACGTCCCAGGCCTGCGCGGCACGGTCGGCGACCTGGTCCAGGGACAGGGTGTACGCGTCGGCGTCGGTGCGGCGCTGCGCGAAGGCGCAGAAGCGGCAGCCGGTGTAGCAGACGTTGGTGAAGTTGATGTTGCGCGTGACGATGTACGTGACGTCGTCACCGACGACGTCACGGCGCAGGGTGTCCGCGATCCGGCAGAGCTCGTCGAGCGCGGGCCCGTCCGCGTGGAGCAGGGTGAGCGCCTGGTCGTCGGTGAGCTTCGTCGGGTCGGCGGCGGCCTGGCTCAGGGCACCCTTCACATCGGCGTCGACGCGGGACGGGACCATGCCGGGCGCCGCCGCCTCGCGGAGCGCCTCCCAGTCCCCGTACACCTCGTCGAAGTCGTCCCGGCGGTCGCCGGTGCGGCCCTCGGTGTCGATGGTGCGGTGGAGGTCGGTACGGCCCGAGGCGTTGAAGCCCTCGTCGGGCTCCTGCCAGGGCAGACCGGCGGGGATCGCCCCCTCCTTCGCGAGCCCGGTCTCCGGGTCGGCGAGGGCGCGCACGTGCGGGAGGAGACGGGGGTCGAGCCACGGCTCGCCGCGCTGGATGAACTCCGGGTAGATGGTGAGGCGTTCGCGGAGTTCGAAGCCCTCCTCGGCGGTCCTCGCGGCGAGGTCGTCGATGTGCGGCCAGGGGCGCTCGGGGTTCACATGGTCCGGGGTGAGCGGCGAGACGCCGCCCCAGTCGTCGATCCCGGCGCCGACGATCAGCGCGTACTCCGCGTCGACGAGGTTCGGCGGCGCCTGGATGCGGGCGGACGGGCCGAGGATGTGGCGGGCGACGGCGATGGCGGCGGCCAGCTCCTCCAGCTCCGCGTCCGGCATGGCGCGCATCGCCGTGTCGGGCTTGGCCCGGAAGTTCTGGACGATGACTTCCTGGATGCCGTGGTAGGCGCGGGCGGTCCTGCGCAGCTCGAAGAGGGAGTCGGCGCGCTCCTCGTACGACTCGCCGATGCCGATGAGGATGCCGGTGGTGAAGGGGACGTTGGAGCGGCCCGCGTCCTCCAGGACCCGCAGCCGCACGGCCGGTTCCTTGTCCGGGGAGCCGTGGTGCGGGCCGCCGGGCTCGGACCACAGCCGGGTCGCGGTCGTCTCCAGCATCATGCCCATGGAGGGCGCGACCGGCTTGAGACGCTGAAGGTCGGTCCAGGTCATCACACCGGGGTTGAGGTGCGGGAGGAGGCCGGTCTCCTCGAGGACACGGATCGCCATGGCCCGTACGTACGCGAGGGTGTCGTCGTACCCCTCGGCCTCCAGCCACTCCCGGGCCTCGGGCCAGCGCTCCTCCGGCCGGTCGCCCAGCGTGAACAGTGCTTCCTTGCAGCCCATCGCCGCGCCCTTGCGGGCGATGTCGAGGACCTCGTCCGGAGACAGGAACATGCCGTGACCGTCACGCCGGAGCTTGCCGGGGACGGTGACGAAGGTGCAGTAGTGGCACTTGTCGCGGCAGAGCCGGGTCAGCGGGATGAAGACCTTGCGGGAGTACGTGATGACACCGGGCCGGCCCGCCGCCTCGAGGCCCGCGTCCCGCACCCGGGCGGCGGAGGCGGCGAGATCCGTCAGATCGTCGCCGCGTGCCTGGAGCAGCACCGCGGCCTCGGCCACATCGAGGGCGACACCGTCTCTGGCACGCTTGAGGGCACGTCGCATGGAGTTGGTGGTGGGGCGTCCGCTCTGAGGATCGGTCATGAACCGAGCATACGAGCGAGTACTCGAGCGGCCACAGGCCGGATCTCCCGCGGGTCACGCGCGCCCCTGGCGCCTCGGCCGCGCAGCGGGCCTCGACCCGTAGGCTCGGCCCGGTGATGGAAACGATCGTCTTCGACATCGGCGAGACACTCATCCGCGACGACCGCTACTGGGCGTCCTGGGCCAACTGGCTCGGCGTCCCGCCGCACACGCTGAGTGCGCTGGTCGGGGCCGCGGTGGTCCAGGGGCAGGACAGTGCCGACGCGCTGAGCATGCTGCGCCCCGACATGGACGTCACCGAGGCCTCGCTGGCCCGCACCGCCGCCGGGCGCGGTGAGCACCTGGACGAGTCGGACCTCTACCCGGACGTCCGGCCGGCACTGGCGGAGCTGCGGGCGCTGGGCGTACGGGTGGTGGTGGCGGGCAACGGGACGGTGCGGGCCGGGGAACTGCTGCGGGGGCTGGACCTGCCCGCGGACCTGGTGGTCACCTCGGACGAGTGGGGCGTCGCCAAGCCGGACCCGGAGTTCTTCGCCCGTGTCCTGGAGGTGTCCGGCTCGGACCCGCAGTCGACGCTGTACGTGGGCGACCACCCGGCCGGGGACCTGTTCCCGGCCAAGTCCTCGGGGCTGTCGGCGGCGCACATCCGGCGGGGGCCGTGCGGGTACTGGTGGGCGGATCATCCGGATGTGGTGGAGACGGCGGACTTCCGCATCAGCGCGCTGACGGAGCTGCCCGCGCTCCTGAGCAAGGTGCCGGACGTTCCGGAGCCGCCGCGCCCGAGGCTGCTGCGGGCGCTGTAGCCGTACGGTCCGGCGGTTCTCGGGGTGCCCTGACCAGGACCCTGCGGACAGCGGGTCTGCCCGGGGTCTGCCCTCGCGCACCTGCCGGACACCGCCTGCGGGGTGTTTCGTGGTGCGGGTCTGTCTCGTCGTCGAAAGGCGTTCAGTTGTTGCACGAGCGAGGCTCCGACCAGTCCGCCGGTAAACGGTCGGCACCGCGGGTCCGCCCCCCGGTGGACCACGTCGGCATCATGGCCCTTCAACGCAGTGTCGGAAACGCCGCGGTGCTGCACATGCTGCAACTGGCCGGGTCCCGGGACGCCCAGCACCGGCACGGAGCGGACTGCGGCCACCAGCAGGTCCGGGCGGCCGGTCCCCGGATACAGCGGTCCGCCGTCCACGACGTGCTGGCCCGGTCCGGCAGGCCGCTCGACGCCCCGCTGCGCGAGGAGATGGAGTCCCGCCTGGGCGCGGACTTCTCCGAGGTCCGCATCCACGAAGGCAGCGCCGCCCGCGCCTCGGCCGCCGGGGTCGGGGCCCGCGCCTACACGTCCGGCAACCACGTCGTCATCGGCGACAGCGGCGGTGACAAGCACACCCTCGCGCACGAACTCACCCACGTGATCCAGCAACGCCAAGGGGCCGTCTCCGGCACGGACAACGGCAACGGGCTGTCGGTCAGCGACCCCGGCGACCGCTTCGAACGCGAAGCCGAGGCCAACGCCCACCGCGTCATGTCGGGGCCGGCTCCGCAGGTGCAGAGGACCGCCCAGGACCCGGTCCCACGCAGGCGCGGGACACGTCCGCCGTTCCGTCACCGCGGTCCAGCGCGCCGGCGGCGGCCATGCACAGGGCGACCATGTGTTCAACGCCCTCGATGCCACGGCCGTACAGATCGCCGACGCCCTCGCGGCGCGCGCGGATGCGTTTCGCACGGGTCCGGAGCTCGACGACCTCACCAAGAAGGCCATCGGGAAGAACGCCAACCTCAGAACGAAGTTCGGTGCGAGACGCGATGCGTTGACGACGGCCTGCGCGACTCTGCGGGCGACCGCGGCGCAGGCCGGAGACCTCGGTCATCCGCACGACAGCAGCGTTCCCCACTACTCGTTCATCGCGACCCTGGCCGAGGACTCGGTCGCGGGGCCGGACGCGAACGCGTCGACGTTCGGAGCCTTCTCCAGAGACCTGGCCCAGAAGGCCGCGGCGGCAGGGGAGGAAGGATGGGAGCTCGGCGACCTGGCCGTCACCGCCTCGGGCTGGGGCGACTTGCTCAATGCGAAGGTCTTCGACCCGGACGCGGTGACGAAGATCAGGAACAACCGCCTGGGAAACGGTCAGGCAGGCGCCTTCAACACCTGGCTCACGAACACCAAGAACGCGTACGGGCTCCTCTACTTCCAGCTGATCTCGGCGATGACGGCACTGGACGCCTTCATCCGGTGGGCCAAGGCCACCCAGAACAACATCTACAGGATCGAGGACGCCGGTCGCAGCGACTGGGCACGGGCCGACGCGGACACCTACGTGCCGCTCGCACCGGAGACGTAGAACCTCTGGTCAACCCGCCTGGCCGAGGCGGTCGAGGAAGAGCGCGGCGAGGCCCGGGTACAGCGCCTTGGCCGCCCAGCGGGCCGTGGCCGGATCGGTGCAGCCGGGGCCGGTGCCGGGGCCTCGGCCGTCCGTCAGTCCCGGCTTCGGGGTGATCTCCACCGCCTCGACCAGTGCGCTGACGGCGGCCTCGGCAAGGTCGGCTCCTCGCCTGTCCATACTGCTGTCGCGCATGGGGTGCAGCGTAGGAGCGCCGGCCTGCGATGGGCTGTCCACCGCCTGTGCGAGGGCTGTGGAACGCCGGCGGGCCGGGTCCCCCGAGGGATCCGGCCCGTCCGTGCGCGTCCTCAGAGGTACGGCCGCTGGGCGGACTTGGCCTTCACGTACGCGTCCCGGGCGGCCCGGGTCTCCGGGGCGCCCGAGACCTCCGCGACCGGCACGTCCCACCAGGCCCCGGAGGACGGCGCGGGCACCATCGGGTCCGTCTCGATGTGGATCACCGTGCACCGGTCGGAGGCCCTGGCCTCCGTGAGGGCGCCCCGGAGTCCGGCGACGGTGGCGACCCGCCGGACGTCCGCCCCCAGGCTCGCCGCGTTGGCCGCCAGGTCAACGGGCAGCCGGTCTCCCTCCAGCGCTCCGCTGTCCGCGTCGCGGTAGCGGTACCAGGTGCCGAAGCGCGGGGCGCCCACCGTCTCGGAGAGCGCCCCGATCGACGCGAAGCCATGGTTCTGGACCAGGACCACGATGAGCTTGATCCCTTCGGAGACCGCCGTCAGCAGTTCCTGCGCCATCATCAGGTAGGAGCCGTCGCCCACCATGACGAAGACCTCGCGCTCCGGGGCGGCGAGCTTCACGCCGAGTCCGCCGGCGATCTCGTAACCCATGCAGGAGTACCCGTATTCGACGTGGTACTGCTTCGGGTCCGCCGCCCGCCAGAGTCTGTGCAGGTCGCCCGGGAGCGAGCCGGCCGCGCAGACCACCACACCGTCCTCGCCGGCCGCCTCGTTGACCGCTCCGACCACCTCGGACTGTGCGGGTTTCGGGGCGTGCCCCAGGTGGTGGGCGGCGTCCACGGCCGCGTCCCAGTCGCGGGCCAGCGCGGTCGTCCGCGCGCGGCGCTCCGGGGGTACCTGCCAGCCCGCCAGCTCGGCGGTCAGCGCCTCCAGGGCGGTCCGGGCGTCGGCGACCATGGCCAGTCCGGCGTGCTTGACGGCGTCGAACCGGGCGACGTTGATGTTGAGGAACCGGACGCCGGGGTCGGCGAACAGGGTGTGCGATGCGGTGGTGAAGTCGCTGTAGCGGGTGCCGATGCCGATCACCAGGTCGGCCTCCCGGGCCAGCGCGTCGGCCGCCGTCGTGCCGGTGTGCCCGACGGCGCCGGCCGCGGACGGGTGGCCGTGCCGCAGCGCGCCCTTGCCGGCCTGGGTCTCGGCGACCGGGATCCCGGTGGCGCGGGCGAAGGCGTCCAGCGCCTCGGTGGCGCCCGCGTAGACGACACCGCCCCCGGCCACGACGAGGGGGCGGCGGGCGGCCCGGATCATCCGGACGGCATCGGCCAGCACCTCGGCCTGCGGGGCCGGCCGGTCGATGCGCCACACCCGGGGCGCCAGGAACTCCTCGGGCCAGTCGTACGCCTCCGCCTGCACGTCCTGGGGCAGCGCGAGCGTCACCGCGCCGGTGTCCACCGGGTCGGTGAGCGTGCGCACGGCTGCCAGGGCGGAGCCGATCAGCTGCTCGGGACGGCCGATCCGGTCGAAGTACCGGGAGACGGGCCGGAACACGTCGTTGACGGTCACATCGCCCGCCCACGGCATCTCCAGCTGCTGGAGCACCGGTTCGGCGACGCGCGTGGCGAAGGTGTCCCCGGGCAGGAGCAGCACGGGGAGCCGGTTGATGGTGGCTCCGGCGGCGGCGGTGACCATGTTGGTGGCCCCGGGGCCGACCGATGCGGTGCAGGCGAACGTCGAGAGGCGGTCGGTCATCCGGGCGTACGCGGCCGCGGTGTGCACCATCGCCTGTTCGTTGCGGGCCTGGTAGTACGTCAGGTCGCGGTTCTCCCACAGCGCCTGCCCCATCCCGGCGAGATTGCCGTGCCCGAAGATGCCGAAGCAGCCGGCGAACAGGCGCCGGCTCACCCCGTCCCGTTCGGTGTGCTGGGCGACCAGGAATCGCACCAGTGCCTGGGCGACGGTGAGCCGGATCATGCTGCCCCTTCCGTGGACGGTGCTCCGGAAGCGGCCCGAACGCCGTCCCAGGTCTCGCGGACCCAGGCGTGCGCCGGGTCGTCGGTGATCCGCCAGGCGCGCTCGGCGTGCGGCCCCGCCATGACGGCGTCGCTGCGGCGGGGGACGTACGCGAAGTCGCTCACGCCCTCGAAGACCCCGGGACGCCCGGCCAGTCCGAGCTCCTGCGGGCCGCACCGTACGGAGCAGGAGCCGGACAGGGGGAGCACGATCACCTCGCGCTCCTGCGTACCGAACGACTGCGAGCCGCCGGGGCCGAGTTCCAGCACCCGGAGTCCCGTGTGCCGCATGCCGGTGTCCACGGACCAGGGGCCGTGCGCGGTGTGGCCCGCGGGCTGATGGCCGTCCATGAGGCCTCCTCTCACAGCAGGCCGACGGCGGTGTCCACCGCTGCGGCCACGTCGTCGTCGGGCGGGTAGAGCAGCGACCGGCCGGCGACCAGGCCGCGCACGGTGGGGAGCCGGAGCGCCTTCTCCCAGGAGGCGTACGTCTCGTCGGGGGTGCCCGGAGGGTCTCCGCCGAGCAGCAGCGCGGGCAGGGTCGAGGCCTCCATCACCGCCTCCATGTGGTCGACCACCGGAACCTTCAGCCAGGTGTAGGCGGAGGTGCGCCCGAGGCCCTGGGCGATGGCCAGCGCCCGCACCATGGCGTCGGGGCGCAGGTCGTTGACGGCTCGGCCGTCCGGCCCGCGCCTGACCCAGAAGGGCTCGACCAGGGCCGTCAGCCTGCGGTCGGCCAGTGCGGAGACGGCGTCCGCACAGCCCTCCAGGGTGGAGGCGGTGGCGGCGTCGGTCGGATCGATGCGCAGGAGCATCTTCCCGGCGTTGAAGCCCATCTCCTCGATCGAGGCCGCGTCGTAGGCGGTGAAGCGGTCGTCGATCTCGAACACGGTCTCGGGCACGCCACCGCGGTTCATCGAGCCGATGACGACCTTGTCCTCCAGGGCGCCGAGCAGCAGCAGGTCCTCCAGTACGTCGGGGGTGCCGAGCACACCGTCCACGCCCGGGTGTTCCAGGGCGGTCAGCAGGCGGTCGAGCAGTCCGGCGCGGTTCGCCATGGCGTGGGGGCGGCCGCGCACGGCGAGGGCGCCGCGGGCCGGATGGTCGGCGGCCACCAGCATCAGCCGGCCGGAGGGCTGGATCATCGGGCGCCGGCTGCGGCGCTGCGCCGCCTCCCGGATCGCCTCGGGCCGCAGGGCCCGGGTCTCCATCAGGGCCTGCAGCGCTCCGTCACGCATGCGGTGCCGCTTCCTGGGAGTTGGCGTGTTCCATCATGTCCTCCACCTGTGGGGTAGTCGGCATGTCGGGGGCGCAGAAGAGCCGCCCCGCGACGAAGGCGCCTGCGGCGTTGGCGAAGCGGAGGGTCCGCTCAAGTGGCCAGCCCGCGAGCAGGCCGTGGCACAGGGCGCCGCCGAAGGCGTCGCCCGCACCGAGGCCGTTGACGACGCGGACGGGGTGGGGGGCGACCACGACCCGCTCCGTGGCGGTGCGTGCCAGCACCCCCGCGGGCCCTTGTTTGACGACGGCCAGTTCGATGCCGGTGGCGAGCAGGGCGTCGGCCGCGGCGTCCGGGTCGCGTTCGCCGACGGCGGCCTCGCACTCGTCGAGGTTGCCGACGGCCACGGTGGCCCCCGCGAGGGCGGCCCGCAGTGCGGGTCCGGCAGCCTGCGGGGAGGGCCAGAGCCCGGGCCGGTAGTCGAGGTCGAGCACGGTGGTCCCCGACCGGTCGCGGGCGGTCAGGGCGGCGAGGTGGGCGGCCGCGCTGGGTTCGGCGGACAGCCCGGTGCCGGTGACCCAGAGCAGACCGGCCTCGCGCACCTCGTCCAGGTCCAGTTCCTCGGGGCGGATCCGGAGGTCCGGGGTGCCGGGTGGGCGGTAGAACCAGATGGGGAAGTCGTCGGGCGGGAAGACCTCGCAGAAGGTGACCGGGGTCGGGGGCCCCGCGACGGGATGGACCCGGGCCGCGTCGACCCCGTAGCGGCGCAGTTCGGCCCTGAGGTAGTCGCCGAAGGGGTCCTGTCCGGTGCGGCTGATCAGGGCGGTGCGGCGGCCGTGCCGGGCGGCGGCGACGGAGACGTTGGCGGCGCTGCCGCCCAGGTGCTTGCCGAAGGTCTCGACGTCGGCCAGGCCCACTCCCTGCTGGAGCGGGTAGAGGTCCACGCCGAGGCGTCCCATGACGAGCACCTCGGGCGCGGGTGCCGCGGCGGTCACGACGTCACCTTGCGCAGATGGGCCAGGGACGCCACGACGTCGGCCAACGGGCCCGCGCCCGTGTCGGGTTCGGCGTCGAGGACGGTGTCCTGTTCGAGTACGTACCACCCCGTGTAGCCGGCCGCGTCCAGTGCCGTGGTGATCGCGGAGATGTCCACGTCACCGCGGCCGAGCGGCTGGTAGAGGCCGGTCCGGACTGCGGCCGTGTACGTGAGGTCCCCGGCCCGGACGCGGGCGGCGAGCGCCGCGTCGACGTCCTTGAGGTGGACGTGGGCGATGCGGTCGGCGGCCCGGCGGGCCAGGGCCACCGGGTCGTTGCCGCCGGCCAGCAGGTGGCCGGTGTCCAGGCAGAGGGGGACGGAGCTGCCGGTGAGGACGCGTTCGACCTCGTCCGGGCCCTCGACCATCGTGCCGATGTGCGGGTGCAGGGTGGCGGTGACGCCTTCGGCGCGGGCGTGGGCGGCGATCCGGTCGAGGTTGGCCAGCAGGGCGTCCCACTCCCGTTCGGACAGTTCGGGGCGGGCGTCGTAGCCGTCGGCTCCGGTGGCGGCGGCCAGGACCAGGGTGCGGGCGGACCCGAACCCGGCCAGGGCGCGCCGGACCTCGGGCAGCGGGTCGCGGCCGGGGTCGTGCAGGACGACGGGGACGAATCCGCCGACGGCTTCCAGCCCGTGCCCCGCGAGCAGGGCGGAGCGGGCCCCGGGGTCCTGCGGCAGGAAGCCGTCGGGCCCGAACTCGGTGGCGGCCAGACCTGCGGCAGCCATCTCGTCGAGCACCCGCTCCGGGCTCATCTGGTGTCCCCAGCCGGGGACTTCGCACACACCCCAGGAGATGGGGGCTCCGGCGACGCGGATCATCGGCCCGCCTCCTCTACTCGGACGGGACGGCCGGTGCGGCACGAGCGGTCGGCGGCCTCGGCGACCAGCAGGGCGGCCAGCGCGTCGTCCCCGGTGCAGGGGCTGGGGCGGGTGCCTGCGGCGACCTCGGTGAAGGCGGTCAGCTCGGCGACGTACGCGTCGCGGAAGCGGCTGAGGAACCCGTCGTGGGAGACGGCCCCCGGCTGGGGTCCGCCTGCGGTGAAGCGGAGGGGTGCGTGGGGGTCGAGGCCGGTGGCCAGGGTGCCGTGGGAGCCTGCCACCTCCATCCGTACGTCGTAACCGGCGCCGTTGTAACGGGTGGCGGTGCAGGTGACCAGGGTGCCGTCGTCGAGGGTGAGGACGGAGACAGCGGTGTCGACGTCTCCGGCGGCGGTGAAGTAGGACTCGCCCCGGTTGGCGCCGGTGGCGCTGACCTCGACGACCTCACGGCCGGTGACCCAGCGCACGATGTCGAAGTCGTGCACGGCGCAGTCGCGGAAGATGCCGCCCGATGCGGGCAGGTATCCGGCCGGTGGCGGCGCCGGGTCCGCGGTGCAGGCCCGGATGGTGTGGAGCCAGCCCAGTTCACCGGCGGCGACGGCATCGCGCAGGGCGCTGTAGCCGGCGTCGAAGCGGCGCTGGAAGCCGACCTGGAGCGGGACGCCGGTGGCGTCGAGCTCCGCCAGCAGGGTGCGGGTCTCGGCGAGGGTGCCGGCGATCGGCTTCTCGCAGAAGACCGGCACTCCGGCGGCGGCAGCGGCCCGTACGAGGTCTGCGTGGGCGGCGGTGGGGGCGGCGATCACGACGGCGTCCGGGCCGGAACCCAGCAGTCCGTCGAGGTCGGCGGCGTGCTCGGCACCGAGTTTGGCGGCCAGTTCAGATGCCTGGCGTTCAAGGGAGTCGTGGAGGACGACCCGCGTCACGGCGGGCAGTCCGATCAGGGTCTCGGCGTGGAACGTGCCGATCCGGCCGGTACCGATGAGTCCGATGCGCATGCGCAAATGCCTCCGGTTCGAGGAGGAGTGGATGCCTGTCCCTGATTTGTATCCTCGGCACTCACAACGAGTCAAGCATTTGTTCTGACATATATACGTACAGAGCTAGAGTCGAAGCGTGCGGCATACTGAACGCCTGGTACTACGTTTCGAGGAGCCCCCGTGGAATCGATCACCAGGCTGATAAGCATCGACCGCAGCAGTCCGGTGCCGCTGTACTTCCAGGTCGCACAGCAGCTCCAACAGCTCATCGAGTCCGGCACGTTGGCGCCCGGCACCCGGCTGGAGAACGAGATCGCCCTGGCGGACAAGTTCGGCCTCTCCCGCCCGACGATGCGTCAGGCGATGCAGCACCTCGTCGACAAGGGGCTCCTCGCGCGCAAGCGCGGCGTGGGCACCCAGGTCGTCAACAACCGGGTGCGCAGGCAGACAGAGCTGACCAGCCTCTTCGAGGACCTGAAGCGGGACGGCCGCCGGCCCCGCACCGAGGTGCTGTCCATGCAGACCCTGCCCGCCGCGGGCGCGGTCGCCGTCGCGCTCGAACTCGAACCGGGCACACCCACCGTGGCGCTGCGCAGACTGCGTTACGCGAACGACGAACCCATCGCCGTCATGCAGAACCACCTGCCGGCCGATCTGCTGACGCTGACCGTGGACGACCTCACCGAGTACGGGCTCTACGAACTGCTCAAGCGGGCCGGCGTCTCCCTGCGCACCGCCCGTCAGACCATCGGGGCGCGCAGGGCCACGGCGGCGGAGGCCCGGCTGCTGGACGAGGGCCGCAGCGGCACCCTGCTCACCATGGAACGCACGGTCCAGGGGGACGCCGGACGCCCGGTGGAGTTCGGCTCCCACCTCTACCGGGCGTCCCGGTACTCCTTCGAGATGACGCTGACCGCGCACTGAACGGCCGGCAGACAGCAGCGGGCGGGCCTGCTCGGGGCCGCCCGCCCACGGCCGGGGCGCGGTCAGTGTCTGCGCTTGAGCATGGCGTCCGACAGCGCGGCCACGGACTCACCGAGCCGCAGCCCCACCACGTCCAGCCGGAGCAGCAGTTCGCGCCGGGTCAGGGTGCCGGTGCCGACCTCCTGCCGCAGCAGCTCGGCCATCGCCGGCTGGTAGTGCCTGCGCACCTGCCCGGCGGCCTTGCGGGCCTCCGACGTGGCCGCGTCCACCTCCCCGGGCCGGTCCGCCAGCCCCTGGACCGCGCCGCGCAGCGCGGGGAACGCGAAGTCCTCGTCCGGGAGTTCGGCGACCGCTGTGCGCAGCGCCGCCCATGAGCGGGAGAAGATATCCATCGCCGCACGCTAGTGCTCCGACCGCCTGGGCCGGGCCGGTTCGGTGATCGTGTCGGTTGGATGGGCCGGTGGTGGCGTCCGGTCGATCCGACGGCTGGAGACATGGCGGCGGAGCCTGTCCGTCCTCAGGACATGCTGCCCCGGCACACCGTCCCCGGGGCCGGGGTGCGGCCCGTGCGGAGGTACCGGTCGACCGCCTTTGTGACGCAGCGGTTCTGCGGGTAGGTGCCGTGGCCCTCCTCCTCGGCCGTCAGGAGCACGCCCACACCGTCGCCCAGGGCGCGGGCCATGTGACGGGCACCGGGGTATGGGGTATTCGGGTCGCCGGTGCCACCGACCACCAGGACGGGGGCCGCGCCGTCGGCGTTCACCTGGGGCGTGGTGCGCTCGCCGTCGAACGGCCAGTCGTAACAGAGGTAGACGCCGGTGGACCAGGCCGCGCCGAAGACGGGTGAGGCGGCTTTGACGCGGGCCTCGTCCCTGTCGAGGCGTTCGAAGCCGGGGCGCAGGCTGGAGTCCGCGCAGGTGATCGCGGTCTGAGCGGAGGTGCTGCTGTCGCCCGGGGCCGCCGCGCGGTCGGCGAAGCCGCTGTCGTCCGCGCCCTCGCTCAGCGGACGGCCGTCGTTGTGGTCGATCAGCGCGGTGAGGGCCTTGGCGAGCGGCGACCAGCCGTCTGTGCCGAGGGCGAGATGGTCGCTGACGGCGTACGCGAGGTCGTCGGGGTCGAGGTTCCTTCCACCGCCGGCCGGGGCGGGCTTCTTCTCCAGGCGGTCGGCCAGGCTCGCCATGCGTCGTGCGGCCTCCTCGGGCCCGTCGCCGGTCGGGCAGTCGCGGATACGGGCCGCGCAGTGGACAGCGAACCGGTCGAACGCCGCCTGGACCGCCTTGACCTGTGACACCTGCTCCTCGTCGAGGTCTTCGGTCGGATCGACGGACGCTTCCAGGACGAGCCGTCCGACGTGCGCCGGGTACAGGTGGGCGTAGACCGCGCCGAGCGCCGTTCCGTACGAGACGCCGAAGTAGTGCAGCTGCTCGTCGCCGAGGAGGTAACGCATCAGGTCGAGATCGCGCGCGGTGTGCGAGGTGCCGACGTACGGGAGGAGCGCCCCGGAGTGCTCGGCGCAGGCATCGGTCCCGTCGAAGCCGGTGTCGTCCGCGGTCTTCCCACAGCGCACGGGGATGGTCGCGCCAACGCCGCGCGGGTCGAAGGAGACCAGGTCGTAGCGGTCGAGGAGCGGCTTGTACTGGTTGAGGCGTTCGGGCAGTCCACTCACGCCGGGCACGCCGGGGCCGCCGAAGTTGAGGACGAGCGAGCCGATGCGCCGGTCGTTCGGGCCGTCGGCCTTGCGGCGGATCAGGGCGACGTCGATCGTCCTGCCGTCCGGTTTCCGGTAGTCGAGGGGGGCCTTCATGGCGGCGCAGTCGTAGCCCGTGCGTGCGGTGGACGGCGAGGTGCAGCGGGACCAGTGGAGGTGCTGGCCAGTGGTGAGCGCGGTGGGCAGACCGGCGGGCGGGTTGTTCGCGGTGAACTCCGTACGCGGCTCGGCACTCCGGCCGGGAGCGTCACGCTGGAGCCAGGCGCCGACGGCCCCGATCGCGACGAGGAGGACCCCGGCGATGATGAGCGCACCGGCCGAGAGGCCCGGTCTGCGGCTTCGTATCGGATGTGCGTCGCTCATCGAAATCCCCGCGCTCCCGCCCCTGCACGCCCGCCCCCTGCAGGCATGCCCGTACCCGTGATCGTCCGATCATCGAATGAGTGCAGGGTACAAGCCGCCTCCGACAGCACGGCTCGCGAGAGTGCCCGGAAATTCGGAGCTCAACTCCTGGCGTCACGGATTCCCCACCCGCTGAACGCATGCGGTCACAGCACCAGCAGCGCCCCGCTCCGGCGCTCCTTCCCCGACGCCGGAAGTCCGCACATCGCGGGCGTAGGGAAGCCCGCATATCGCGGGCGTATGGAAATCCGCATACGCCCCCGCAACGGCCCCCCGTCTCCCATGGGGTCATGAACCACAACGCCTCCCTGCCCGCACCGCCCCGCCGCGCGCGCGGGATCGTGCTCCTCGGCCTCGCGGTCCTCGCCCTGGCGGGCGCCGGGTTCCCCATGCGGCGGATGCTCACGATGGCCGCTCCGAGGTGCATGGCGGGGCGGTGGCACGGCTGTTACGACACGTTCAACGGGGTCGTGCTCATGACGTTGGTCGCACTGCCGCTGTCCGTGCTGGTGGTGTGGGCCCTGGCGCGCGTGCGACGTACCGCCGACGGCACGAAGACGACGGCGTGGCGGATGTCGCTGGCCGAGGTGGGCATGGTCCACGGGACGGTGCCGTTCCTGTGGCTGACCATGATGCCGGGCGCCGGGGCCGGCGTCGTCCCCGGCCGGCTGAGCCTCGTACCGCTGCGGGACCTGGTCACGATGGGGCCGCTCGGGATCGTCGGCAACCTGCTGGTCTTCGCGTCACTCGGGTTCTTCGCCCCGATGCGGTTCGCGGCCCTGGCGTCCGTGCCGCGGATCCTGGCGCTCGGGGCGGGCTGCTCGGTCCTCGTCGAGATCGCGCAGTACGTCCTCCGGCTGGACCGGGTGTCCTCCGTGGACGACGTCCTGGTCAACGCCACCGGCGCCGTACTGGCCGGGCTGGCGTCGCGCAGCTGGTGGCGCACGGGGGCGCAGGCGCCGTCGGACGTGCCACGGGCTGAACCGGTCGGCCGGTCTTAGGCTTCCCGCATGCGCGTACTGATCGTGGAGGACGAGCCCTACCTGGCCGAAGCCGTCCGTGACGGTCTGCGGCTGGAGGCGATCGCCGCCGACATCGCCGGCGACGGCGACTCCGCACTGGAGCTGCTCAGCGTCAACTCCTACGACCTCGCGGTCCTCGACCGCGACATCCCCGGCCCCTCCGGAGACGAGGTCGCCCGGCGCATCGTCGCCTCCGGCAGCGGTATCCCGATCCTCATGCTCACCGCTGCCGACCGGATCGACGACAAGGCCTCCGGGTTCGGGCTCGGTGCCGACGACTACCTCACCAAACCGTTCGAGCTGCGGGAGCTGGTCCTGCGGCTGAGGGCGCTCGACCGCAGACGCGCGTACGCCCGGCCCCCGGTCCGTGAGATCGCGGGCCTGCGGCTCGACCCGTTCCGCCGGGAGGTCTTCCGCGACGACCGGTATGTCGCGCTCACCCGTAAACAGTTCGCCGTGCTGGAGGTCCTCGCCGCCGCCGAGGGCGGCATCGTCAGCGCGGAGGAACTGCTGGAACGGGCCTGGGACGAGAACGCGGACCCCTTCACCAACGCCGTACGCATCACCGTCTCCGCCCTGCGCAAACGGCTCGGCGAACCGTGGCTCATCGCCACGGTGCCGGGCGTCGGCTACCGGATCGACACCGGCGCCCCCGTTCCCGGCAGCCCGCATGCGTAGACGCCCGGGGCTCAGCGTCCGGCTGAAACTCACCCTCAGCTACGCGGGGTTCCTCGCCGTCGCCGGTGCTCTCCTGCTGGCCGTGGTGTGGGTCTTTCTGCTGCGTTACGTACCGGACAATCCCCGGGGCCTGCTCGGGATCTCGCCCAACCGGTACCTCCTCATCCGCACGTTCGCGCCTCCCGCGGCCGTGGCGATGGCCTCCCTGCTCGTGTTCGGCCTCCTGGGAGGCTGGATCCTCGCCGGACGCATGCTCGCGCCGCTCACGCAGATCACGGATGCGGCACGGAGGGCCGAGGCCGGGTCGCTGTCCCACCGGATCCGGATGGAGGGCCGCGAGGACGAGTTCCGGGAACTCTCCGACGCGTTCGACTCGATGCTCGGGCAACTTGAGTCCCACGTCGCCGAGCAGCAGAGGTTCGCCGCGAACGCCTCCCACGAACTGCGCACCCCGCTGGCGATCTCGCGGACGCTCCTCGACGTAGCCCGCAAGGACCCCACACGGGACCGGGACGAACTCATCGAGCGCCTGCACGCGGTCAACACGCGGGCGATCGACCTCACCGAGGCGCTCCTGCTGCTCGGCCGCGGCGACCGCGGCAACTTCACCCGCGAAGGCGTCGACCTCTCCCTCCTCGCCGAAGAAGCCGCCGAAACGCTGCTTCCCCTCGCCGAAGGACGCCGGATCACGCTCGACGTCACCGGCGGGGCGGCCCGTACGAGCGGCTCCGCGGAGCTCCTGCTGCGGGTGGTGACGAACCTCGTCCAGAACGCCATCGTCCACAACCTCCCCACCGGCGGCACCGTCACGGTCCACACCGAGACGCACGGCGACACGAGCGTGCTGCGGGTCGAGAACACGGGTCACCGGCTTCCCCCGGAACTCCTACCGACCCTGACCGAGCCCTTTCAGCGCGGTACGGAACGCGTACGCACCGACGAGCACGCGGGCGTCGGGCTCGGCCTGGCCATCGTGCGGAGCATCGTCCGCGCCCACGACGGAACCCTCGACCTCGTCCCCCGCCCCGCAGGCGGCCTCCTCGTCACGGTCCGGCTTCCCGCAGGAGATCATTGACGGGAGGTTCCGTGCAGGCCAGGGTGACCCCCCATGGGAGCGATGGGCGGGGCAGAACTTCGAGCACCTATGAGTACTCGGCGCAGACTCGGATGGGCCGGTTCGGTGGTCGCGACGGCCGTAGCCCTGCTGACGGCCACACTCCTGGGGAGGTCATGGAACGCCTGCGACGTAGGCGTGAACAACTCGGCCAACGGCGGCTTCCTCCTCTGGGTCTTCATCCCCGTTCTCGCGATCGTCCTGCTGATCGTCTGGCTGGGGACGGTGGCCCTCCTGGGCCGGCGCCCTCTGGTCTCGGCCGTGGTCGGCGGAGCGCTCGTCCTCACCGTTTCCTGGTGCGCTCTCTCGCTCTTCTGGGGAGACGCCACCTATCACTGCCCCAGTGGTGTGCCGCCGTGGTGGCCGGACTTCGTCCCGGCTCCTGGGTTCTGAGATACAGCTACTGAGGGGGATTCGGCGGCTGTCCGAAGAACTCCAGGATCAGCGGCAGGTCCTCCAGCCACTCCCGGAGACGGGCCCGCTTACGAGCGGCGATCATGCACGGATACACGGTGCCGTTGTGGAAGCGGACAGTGACACTGAGGTGCTTGGTGCCCCAGGCCGCGTAATCGACCGCGCTGATCTGGGCCCAGGTGAACTGCACATCACCTGCCGCCGTGCCGAACTCGATGCCCACGGAGTCGATCAGGAGGTGCCTGTCCGAGGCAACCGCGATGAAGGCGACGTCGCTCTCTGTGCCGGGCGTCGCAGGGGCCACGGGGGCGGATGCGGGGGTGAACGCGGGGCCGAACCCGGGGGCAACCGCAGGGGCGACATCGGCCGGACCCTGATGCCACTGCCCCGGAGCGGCATTGAACGGCGCGTAGGAAGGAGGGGGAGGAGAATAAGCCGTCGGGGGATGCGCCGCACCACCCGGAACGAACAGGTCCAACAGCCCTTCAGGTGTCGGCCGTTGTCCGGGTTCCTTGGCCAGGCACGAAGCGACGATCGGCCGCACGCCCTCCGGTACCGCGGCCAGATCCGGCGCCTCGTGCACCGACCGGTACATCAGGCCCATCGGCGTGCCCGCCCCGAACGCGCTGCCGCCCGCCGCCGCGACGAGCACCGCCCCGAGCGCGAACACATCGGCTGAGCCATCGACCTGCATCCCCTGCGCCTGCTCGGGCGCCAGGAACCCCGGCGTACCGAAGGCCATACCCGTGGCCGTCAGACGGGTCGACTCCAGCGCCCGCGCGATGCCGAAGTCCAGGACCCGCGGCCCGTCCGAGGCCATGATGATGTTCCCCGGCTTCAGGTCACGGTGCACCAGGCCGCAGCGATGGATCGCCGCCAGCGCCTCGGCGAGGGCCGCACCCAGCTGCCGTAGCCGCGCCTCGCCCATCGGCCCCTCGGCCTCGACCAGCGCGGAGAGCGTGGGCCCGGGAACATACGCCGTGGCCAGCCACGGCGCCGCTGCCGCCGGGTCCGCGTCCACCACCTGTGCCGTGTGGAAGCCGCCCACACTGCGTGCGGCCTCGACCTCGGCGCGGAACCGCTCCCGGAAGTGCGGGTCGGTCGCGAGCTCCGAGCGCGCCACCTTCACGGCCACCGCACGCCCGCCGCGCGAACGCGCCAGATAGACGACGCCCATCCCGCCGGCGCCCAACTGCCGCTCCACGGCATACCCGCCGATACTCTCCGGCAGGCCCGCACCGTCCGCCTCGTACGCCATGCGTTGTACGCCTCCCCGTGTGCTTCAGCGCATCAGTATGACGCAGGCGTGGCGGGCGGAAGGTACGGGATCGCATGCCCGTAGCCGGGCGGGGCCGCTGCCGGTGCGTCCCCGTGCAGCCTCGCTCAGGGGGCCTCTCCCGAACGCTCCAAGTCGAGCGCGACGGTACGCACCGCATCGACGATGGGCAGCAGTTTGCGGCCGAAGGGAGTGAGGTCGTACACCGTCGACTGCTTGCTCATCGACTCGGCGACCCGGCTCACGATTCCGGCCTCCTCAAGCTTGCGCAGGCGGTTGGTGAGAGTCACCGCGTTGACCTTCGGGATGGACCGCTGAAGGTCGTTGAAACGCACCCCCGACTCCTGCAGCGCCATCACGATCGCCAGCGTCCACAAGTCACCGATGACCGACAGGATCTGCATGCAACGCGCGGTCCGGGGGTCCTCCGTCTGCTCGATGATGCCGCCCAGTCTAGACCGCTATGCCACCTTCACCGGTAAACATTCTTTAGTGGTTTTCGGTGAGGAAGGTGCCACCCGCCATGAGAATCACGATCTTACGGACACGGTGTTGTGGACCTCTCCCTCGGCCGCGCCGACATGGCGGCCTTCCTGCTCGGCCAAGTGACCGACGAGACGTACGTGCGCAACGCCCCGGCCATCCTGCCGGGGCTGACCCGGATCGGATCGCACGCAACCGGGTCGCGGGAATCAGGCCCACGTGCCGACGCAAGCAGAGCGCGCGGGAAGGATGACGGGTCAACGGGCACGGCGATGCCTCACACCGGGTTCCCGGTCGATGCGGCAAGCTCTTTGGCCATGAAAACGCGACTGGTGCCCGGCGGGTCACAGGGGACCTCTCCCAGACGCTTCCACCCTTGTTTCCCGTAGAAACCGGGGGCCTGGAAGGAGATGGTGTAGAGCACGGCCGCGCGGCACCCACGGGCGCGGGCCTCGTCCTCGGCCTGCCGAAGGATCTCCTTTCCCAGCCCGCTGCCTCTCAGTTGCGGCGGCAGGTAGAAGAGGTCGATGAAGAACAGTCCGAGCGAGGTGCGCCCGTCAAGTCCACCGACCACCTGGTGCGTCTCGGGATCACGGACAAGGACAGCAAGCGGTCTGCGGTCGGCGACTCCCGTCTTCTCGATGTTGAAGCGGTCAAGCTCATCCGAGATCACCGCGATGTCCGCCGGCATGGGGGCGTCGGTGACCACGAGGTCGCTCCGGAGGCAGGGACGTGATGACGCGGGGACAGTCGTGTCGGATGCGGACATGGGAGCTCCAGTACGTGAGGGGAGGCGACACGGCCTCCCGGGCGGATGCGGGTGCGGGGCCGACATGCCCTGCGCACGTGGTGACGCTAGGACCCGGACGCTTCGACGGGCGTCGAAGGGAAATCGGCGACACTGGGGACTGTGGACATTCAGGGCGCAGGTCAGGATGTGGGTGTGGACCTGGCGCGCGTGGCCAGACTGCTGGCCGACGGCACCCGGGCCGCTTTCTGCCTGGCGCTGCTCGACGGCAGGGCATGGACGGCGAACGAGCTCGCGCGTTATGCCGGGGTCGCGCCGTCGACCGCGACGTCGCATCTGAACCTGCTCGTGAGTGGCGGACTCTTCGTCGAGGAGCGGCACGGACGCCACCGCTATGTGCGGGTGGCCGACCGCAGGGTGATCGAGTTGATCGAGAGTCTTGCCGCACTGGCCCCGCAGGGCAGCGCCCGACCACGTTCGCTGTCCGCCTCCGGCCGTCAGCTGGCACTGGCCCGTGCGCGGCTGTGTTACGACCACCTGGCCGGATCCGTCGCGCTGGCGATCACCGACGCGATGGTCGGACGGGCGCTGCTGGAGTGGAGCCCCGAGCCGCGCCTGACCAGCAACGGAGCCCTCTGGCTGGCCGAGTCCGGAATCACGGTGCCCAGCGGCTCACGCCGCCCACCGGTGCGCGCCTGCCTCGACTGGACCGAGCGCCGCCCCCATCTGGCGGGTGCGGTAGGTGCCGCCGTGTGCGCCCACGCACTCACCGCCGGATGGATGACGCGCATCGGCACGACGCGCGCCCTCATTGTGACGCCTGCCGGCCGCCGGGCATGGCACGACCACCTCGGACTGCCGCCGGCCGACCTCTGATCCTTCGGTGGTCATCGCCAGGGGCCGGGGGTCCGGGGCCCTGGGCCGGGGACTTTGGGCCCCCACCTCGCCCCGATCGTGAACCCAGAGCCAAACGGTCCGTTGTCGAGAGATCGCTCTTGTCGAGGCGGGCGGACTCTTCGAAGCTGATGCGGCGTACCGCTGCGCCGCACATCACTTCCCGGGGGAGTCGCCATATGACCATCGCCGCTTACAGCTTGGCGATCGTGCTCGATCTGTTCATCCTGTTCATCGGGCTCCGGTTCCTGTTCCGACCCGGACCGGCCGCCGCGGGTTACGGAGTGCCGGCCAAGGCCGACGGGGATCCGGCCTACCTCACCATCAAGGGGCTGCGGGACGGGGCGTTCGGCGTCATGGGGCTGGCCCTGCTCGCGTTCGAGGGCGCGCATGCCGGGGCCTGGTACATGCTGACCGTGGCGCTGGTGCCACTCGGGGACACCGTGATCGTGCTGCGGAACGGGGGGACCAAGGCTGCCGCGTACGGCATTCATTTCGCCACCGCGGTCGTTGTCCTCATCAGTGCGGCCCTGCTCTTCGCCGTCTGAGTCACCCGGGCCCGAATGGGCCGTCAACAGGCCACAGGAGTTCCTCATGTCCCTCGTCCTGCCCGACTTCTCCTCGTCCGTGATCGTCCGCTCGGCCGATGCCGAAGTGGTCGGTGGCGCGCCCACCACGATCCGTCTGCTGGCCGACAGCAGCGAGACCGGCGGGGCGCTGTCCACCCAGCGGGTCACCCTCGCGAGCGGCGCCGACGGTGCGCGTCCGCACCGCCACGACAACTCCGCCGAGATGTTCTACATGCTGGACGGCGCCGCCCAGTTCCTCTCCGGCGACGAGGTCGTCACCGCGGAGCCCGGCGATCTGGTCGTCGTCCCTCCGGGCCTCCCGCACGCCTTCGCCGCGGCTCCGGGGCGCGATGCCGACATCCTCATCGTCATCACACCGGGCGTCGAACGCTTCGAGTACTTCCGCCACTTGAAGCGCATTGCACTGGGCGAGGTCACCCCGGAAAGCCTGCTGGAGGTGCAGGAGGTGTACGACACGTACTTCCTCGGGAGCGACGCGTGGGACGGGGCGCGGGCCGGACGTCAGCGATAGGCGGCGAGGAAGGCACGGACCCCCGCCGTGGCGTAATGGTCGAGCTCGGCCTCGGTGTGCCGGGGGCCGCCGTGGAACATGGCCTTGTTCACCGGGACCCACAGCAGCAGGCCAGAGAAGTGGTGGGCGGCCAGGAGCGGTTCGTCGATCCGGAGCAGTCCGTCATCTGCGAGCCGCTCGAAGGTGGCCGCCAGGGTGGCCAGAACCCGCTCGAACCCCTGCTCGTACCAGGCCGCGCCCAGCTCGGGGAAGGCGTCGGCGTTGGCGATGACCAGGCGGCGCAGCTGAAGCACCTGGGGCCGCGTGAGCGCGACGAGAAACTGGCGGGCGAGCCGGGCCAGGTTCTCGTCCAGGGTGTCGGCGTCGGACGGGATGTCGGCCACCAGGTCGACCATGCCGTCGATGCGGTCGGTGGTGGCCAGCACGATCTCGGCGAACAGCTTCTCCTTGTCGGAGAAGTGCTTGTAGACCGTCTGCTTGGACACCGCGGCCAGTTTCGCGATGTCGTCCATGCTGGTGCCGGAGTAACCCTTTTCCATGAACGTGCTGGTCCCGGCCTCCATGATGGCCTGTCGCTTGCGTTCCGACCGGCCCTGCTCGGCTGCTTCCACGCCGCCTCCTCAAGCTGACAGTACTGGACAGTCCAGTTCTTCTATGAGTACTGTACCGTCCAGTTCCAGTCGGTACTACACCGTCTAGTTCCCGTCGGGGACATGGGCGACCGAGGAGGATTTCCATGACCAGGACCATCAGCGCCCCGATCACCACCGGTTCCGCGAGCCCGGCCACCCGGCCGGCGACCCGGGCTCTGCTGGCCGGCGGCATCGTCGCGGGCCCGCTGTTCCTCGGCGCGAGCCTGATCCAGGCCCTGACCCGCGAGGGCTTCGACTTCACCCGCAACGCCTTCAGCCAGCTCAGCCTCGGCGACCTGGGCTGGATCCAGGTGACCGTCTTCCTGCTCACCGGGCTGCTGGCCATCGCCGGTGCGATGGGGATGCGCCGCACACTGCGCGATGCACCCGGCGGGGTCTGGGCCCCGCGGCTGGTCGGCCTCTTCGGTGCCTCGTTCCTTCTCGCCGGAGTGTTCACCGCCGACCCCGGCGACGGATTCCCCGCCGGTACCCCGGAGGGGGCGACCGGCTCGGTCAGCGCGCACGGAGCCGTCCACCTGGGCGGCGCCACCGTGGGCTTCCTCGCACTGTGCGCCGCGTTCTTCGTACTGGCCCGGCATTTCGCCGCCCGGGGGCAACGCGGATGGGCCATCGCCTCCCGCCTCGTACCGGTGGGTGTCCTGGCCGGCTCCGCGGCCTCCTCCGCCAGCGTGCTGGCCTTCACCCTCGGAGCGGCACTCGGCCTCCTCGGGCTCACCGCGGTGACGGCCCGGCTGGCCACTACGGCCCCTGCTGCGCAGCACTGACCGTCCGGAAATCCACAACCACCAGAACGCGGAAGAACGGAAAACGAACGACATGACCGAGCCGGCAAAGGGCCCCGCGAGCTACTTCCCCTCGATCGAGAAGAAGTACGGCCGCCCGATCGCAGAGTGGAAGGACCTCGTCCGCTGCTCGCCCCTGACCAAGCACATGGAGCTCGTCTCCTGGCTCAAGACGGAGCACGGCATGGGCCACGGCCACGCCAACGCACTCGTCACCCACACCCTCGCCGAGGACAACGCCAAGTAGCCGCCCCGCCCCTCAGGAGGGCGTCCGGCACCACGCGTGCGCGCTGCAGCCGCATGTGCTCCCGGTTGACTCGGCAGTGGTCGCCGGCGCGAAGTGGGACCATCCGTCCGTGAATCCTGAGGCGATATGGGAAGCGGCCGGTCCGGCGGAACGCCGGCTGATCGGTGTGGCGCTCAATCCGGCCGCGCCCGTCGACGTCCTGCTGCGGCTGCTCGCGAGCGAGTCCGCTGCCGTACGGATGGCGCTGTGCCGGGACCGGGCGCTCCCCGACCCCGTGGTGGACGCGGTCGTGGCCCACCCGGACGGGACCACGCGCGGCTTCTTCGCCGAGAACCCGTACGCCGACCCGGAGCAGCGGGCACGGCTGGTGGACGATCCGGAGTATCGCGTACGGGGGCGTCTGTCCCGGGAGCCCCGGGCCGACGACGTCTGTCTGCCCCGGCCGCTGCCGGACCGGACCGTCGTGCGGATCATCGAGACGTACGAGAGCGACTTCCTGTGGGAGCTCAACCGGCTGATCTCGCCCGGTCTGCGGCGTGCGATGGTGACTCATCCCTCGGTGAAGGTCCGCATCATGGGGGTCAACGCCTCCTCCTGGGGCTCACTGACAGCCGGCGTCCGGGACGCCCTGGTGGCAGACCCGGACCCGGAGGTACGGAAGGCGGCCGACGCGAGCAGACGCTCGTACGAACGGCTCCGCGATTCCGACGCGGTGCGGGAGGACCTTCCCGCGCACCACTGCCATCCGCGTACTCACCTGTTGCGGTACGGAGCGCTCGCCCCGGATGTCGTGGCGGAGGCGTTGTCGCAGGACGCATGGCTGATCGCCGCCAACGACAGCGCGCCGCCGGAGACCGTGGCCCTGCTGGCCGCCCACCCCGACCCCGAGGTGCGGACCCGCGTCGCCGCCCGGCCCGACCTGGGGCCGGCCGAGCGCCGCGCACTCGCCGTGGACCCCGACCCGGGGGTGCGTCTCGCCCTGTCCGTGCACCCGGCCCTGAGCGAGGCGGAACGGGCCGCGATCGACTACGAGGTGGAGCAGGACGGGGCGTACTGCCACTGGCCTGTGTACGACCCGGAGGTACTGCCCGACCCGGAGCAGGTCCGCGCCCACGCGCTGTCCGCCCACCCGCTCCTGCGGCGACGGGCCGCCGGAGAGCGGCATCTCCCCGCCGACCTGGTCGCGCTCCTGGCGGACGACACCGACCTCGGCGTGCGTGTCCTGCTCGGCCAGAACCATCCGGACGCCCCGGCCGCGCTGCTGCTCCGCTGCTTCCTGGAGTACAACGGCCGCGACCGGTGGCACCTGACCGGTCACGGCAACTTCCCCCGCACCGGGCTCGCTCGGTTCGCCGGTGACGAGGATCCTGCGGTCCGGCGGCTTGCCCTGCTCGACGCCGAGCTCCCGCCGGACACCGCCGACCGGCTCACCCGCGACCCCGACCCGCAGGTCCGCGCGGACGCGGCACGCCACCCGCGGCTGCCGCAGGACCGCATCGCGGCGCTGCTCGACGACCCCGAACTCGCCCACCGGGCCGCCGCGAACCCTGCGTTGCCGGCCACGACGATGTACGAGCTGATCGCCGCGGCCGGGCAGCAGCAGCAGCCCTAGAGATACTCCGCGTACGCGTCCAGCGTCCGCAGGACCTCCGGTTCGGCCGACGGGGGCAGTTGGAGGACGACCTCCTCGATGCCCAGGTCCGCGTAGTACGCCAGCTTGCCCGGGCTCGGCAGGACCGCGTACGGGATCACCTGGAGGTCCTTCGGGTCTCGGCCCGCCGACTCCCAGGCCGTACGGAGCTTCGGCACGGACTCCGTCAGGCCCCGGCCGCCGATCGGCAGCCAGCCGTCCGCGTACTCCGCGATGTGCGCGAACAGCTTCGGGCCCGCCGCGCCGCCGATCAGGGTGCGCGGACCGACCACGGGGCCGCGGGGCTGCTGGACGGGCTTCGGGTAGGCGTAGCTGGCCCGGACCGAGCCGAACTCACCCTCGTGCGCCGTCGGTTCGTCGGACCAGAGGGCCCGCATCAACGCCATGCGGTCCCGGCCGAGTTCCCGGCGGGTGCGCCAGTCCACGCCGTGATCCGCGGCCTCCTCCACGTTCCAGCCGAAGCCGAGACCCAGGGTGAAACGGCCGCCGGAGAGGTGGTCGAGGGTGGCGATCTGCTTGGCCAGATCGATCGGGTCGTGCTGGGCGATCAGCGTGATGCCGGTGCCGAGCGCCAGCCGTTCGGTCACCGCGGCGGCCTGCCCGAGGGCGACGAACGGGTCCAGGGTGCGGCCGTACTCGGGCGGCAGGTCGCCGCCCGCCGGGTAAAGAGTTTCCCTGCTCACCGGGATGTGCGTGTGCTCCGGAAGATAGAGCCCGGCGAATCCCCGCTGCTCAAGCTGGTGCGCGAGCCGCACCGGTGTGATCGTTTCGTCGGTGAGGAAGATCGTTGTGGCGATCCGCATACGAGGACACCTCCGTCGTTGTCTGGTGGCGGCTCAAACGTATGCCGTACGGTGCGCAAAGCCGAGCTTTCGGCGACTTCGGGGGAGGTCAACCACCATGATCCGTACGCGTACACGCACTGCTCTCACCGCGCTGTTCCTGACGGGTGTGCTCGTCGGCGGCGCACCGGTCGCGGCATCGGCCACCGCGCCCGCTGTCTCCCGTGCCGCGTCGGTGCAGAGCGTGGGGCATGTGGACGGTGCGACATCCGTCCACACCGGTGTGCGCGAGGCCGCGCACGCGTACAAGAGCAAAAGTAAGAGCAAGAACAAGAGCAAGAAGCGGCGGAAGCACGGCTCGGGCGGGTTCGGGGGCGGCCTGATCGTGGGCATCGCGCTGGCCGTGATCGTGGTCGGCATCATCGCGTTCGTGCTCGTCTCGCGCTCACGGCGCAACTCATAACCTCCGCAGCCCGCGCCGCGCCGGCCGGGTGGCGGGGGTGCGGATTCAGCCGGCTCCCCATCCCACCCCGGCCCCGGCCCCCCGGCGTTCACGCCGCGTTCAACGGGCCCCGCCACGGTGTCGGGTGAGGAGACCTCGTCTCGGCCCACGACGCCCCGGGAGCCCCCGCATGCCCGCACCCCGTCCCGCGCACCGCCCGATCGCCAGGCGCGGCCTGCTCGTCACCACGGCCGCCACCGCCCTAACGTTGGGCACCGTGAGCTTCGCCGACGCCGCAGACGCCCCGGAGGGCGCGACCAGGACCCGGACCGTGCGCGGCGTCCTGCCCACCGGGTCGCCCGACTACGTCTACCTGCCGGTGGACGTGGGGCACGGTGTCGCCGAGATCGCGGTCTCGTACACGTACGAGAAACCGCCCGTCCCGGCCGGCACGCAGGGCAACGCCCTCGACATCGGCATCTTCGACGAGCGCGGTACCGAACTGGGCGGGCCGGGGTTCCGGGGGTGGTCCGGCGGGGCGCGCAACAGCTTCTTCATCCGGGCCGACGAGGCGACACCCGGCTATCTCGCGGGGCCGGTGCGCGCCGGGACCTGGCACATCGTGCTCGCTCCGTACACCGTCGCACCCGACGGGCTGCCGTACGAGGTGACGGTCACGCTGCGCCTCGGCCCGGCCGCATCCACACCTGAGCCGGTGTATCCGCCGGAACAGGCGAAGGGGCGCGGGCGCGCCTGGTACCGCGGGGACTGCCATCTGCACTCCGTCCACTCCGACGGCAAGCGGACCCCGGCCGAGATCGCCGCCGCCGCCCGTGCGGCCGGGCTCGACTTCATCAACAGCAGTGAGCACAACACCACGTCCGCGCACGGGGCCTGGGGCGGACTGTGGGGTGACGATCTCCTGGTCCTCACGGGCGAGGAGATCACCACCCGCAACGGGCACGTGGTCGCGCTCGGCACCGACCCGGGCACCTGGGTGGACTGGCGCTACCGGGCCAGGGACAACCGCTTCGGGCACTACGCCAAGGCCGTGCGCCGGGCCGGCGGCCTGGTCGTGCCCGCCCACCCGCACGCCACCTGCATCGGCTGCCACTGGAAGTTCGGCTTCGGCGAGGCGGACGCGGTGGAGGTGTGGAACGGGGCCTACACCCCGGAGGACGAGATCGCTCTCGCCGAGTGGGACAACTCCCTTGTGTCGGCGGTCCGTACGTCGAAGCCCTGGGTCCCCGCGATGGGCAACAGCGACGCGCACCGGGAGCCGGACCGGGTCGGGCTCCCGCAGACCGTCGTCCTTGCCGACGGCCTGTCGCGCGAGGCGATCGTGACCGGCATCCGGGCCGGGCGCTCCTACATCGCCGAGTCGTCCGCCGTCAGCCTGTCCTTCGGCGTCTCGGGCGGGCGCGGGCGCCATGCCGGGATCGGTGGGCGGCTGCGGGTGGAGGGGGACGACACCCCGGTCACCGTACGACTTGAGGTCAGCGGGGCACCGGACTGCACCGCGCACTTCGTCACCGACCAGGGGACGCTGTTCACGGCGGTGCTGCCCAAGTCGGGTACGGGAACGGTGGAGTGGCGTACGACGCCGGCCTACGCCGCCTATGTGCGGGCCGAGGTCCGGCACCCGGTCTCGGTGCCGGGGCTGCCCGGGGCCCTTGCGGCGCTCACCAATCCGGTGTTCCTGGAGGGCTAGCGGGCCTGCCCGACGGCCCTCGTCGTGCGGTTGGGGGCGGGGGCCGCGAGGGTGCGCAACCGCTGCGCGCAGCAGCGTTGTTGTACGAGCGCGAGCCCCGCGACCACCGTCCCGAGTACCAGCCAGCCCGCCGGCCCTGCCGCCATCACCACTCCGGTCAGCAGAGGCGGTCCGGCGGACTTCTGGATGGACTGGGACATGCCGGCCACCCCCAGGTACGCGGCCCGCTCGCCGGGGGGTGCGAGCAGGACGGCCAACTCCCACGAGCTCACCGAGCGCATCAGCTCCGCCAGGGTGACCAGCACCGCCGCCGCGAGCAGGACCACCGCGGCCGTCCAGGTCCCGCACCGGGTGGCGGCGGCGAGCAGGGCGCAGCACGCGACCATCAGGACTCCGTACAGGGCGACCGTCCGCAGCACACGGTGCGGGCCCTCCGCCCGGCTGGAGAAGGCCAGTTGGAGCGTGACGACGAGCACGGTGTTGATGACGAGGACGGCCGGCACGAGGGCATGGGGCGCGGAGGTGCTGCTCACCAGCCACAGCGGCAGGCCGACGCCCAGGACGGAGTCGTCGAGGTTCATCGGGATGTCGAGGAGGACGAAGCGAAGGTAGCCGCGGTCCCGCCACGGGCCCTTCGGCCTGGCGGGATCGCGGGGGGCCACTGGGGTGGTGCCGGGCGCCTCGCTCTTCGCCACTTCCACCGTCACCGTGCCGCGCGGCTCGCCAGTGCGGCGGACCAGAAAGCCGGCGACGACGAAGGACAGCGCGTTGGCGAGGATCATGGCGCGGTAGGCGTCCGCGGTGCCCACGGCCAGCCCGATGGCCGCCAGCCCGGCGCCGACGCCGTAGCCAGCGTTGGCCGCGCTGCGGGACAACGCCTGGTAGGCCGCCCGGCGTTCGCCCGCCGCGCGGGTGGCGAACAGCATCTCCAGCGTCTTCGCCGCCCGGTCCGCCAGATAGGTGGCCGCGATGACGGGGAGCAGCGCCTCGAATCCGGTGCACGTCAGCACCAGGACCAGGGTCACCAGCCGGAGCAGGTGGCAGCCGATCAGCAGCGGACGGACCGGGAAGCGGCCGGCGAGCCGTCCGGCCAGGGGGGAACCGGCGATGCCCGCCACCCCGGCCGCGCCCAGCAGCACGCCGATCTGCTGGGGGCTCAGATGCGTGACGAAGGTGAGATAGAGGACCGAGGAGGCCGCCCACAGGCCGGAGCCGGTGCGGTCGACGGCCAGGGCAAGCAGCATGATCCGGGCGTCCCGGCCACCCGGCGGGTTGCGTAGCTGGGCCAACAGCCCCTGCCCGCCCTCGCTCTGCTTCGTTCCCGAGCTTCCGTTCCCCGCTGTGCGGCGCACCGCTCACCCCCGGTCATCTCGGCATCAGGAGACCTGTAGACGCGGGGAAGCCTGCCGGGAGTTATTCTCGATGTCAAGATACTTGATGGCGAGATACATGCCTGTCGCCTGAATCCCGGAGGGCGTCGCCCGGATCCCGAAGAGCGTCGCCCGGATCCCGAAGGGCGTGGCCCGGATCTCGAAGGGCATGGAACGAATCGACGGACCGGCTCCTCTGTGGGGTGACGCAACACGTCTCCGCCGTCCACAGACCCGCAGAGGAGCCCCCGTGACCCCCGACCGCCTGTTGCCCACCCGCCGTACCGCCGCCCTCGCCGTCGCCGCCGTACTCACCGCCGACGGGCTGCTGCACGTCCTCTGGTCCACCGGCACCACCTGGCCCGCCCGGGACGCCGCCTCCCTCTCGTACGCCGTGCTCGGCATCGACGCCCCGTTCACCCCGCCCGTCGTACTGCCGCTGGCCGCTGCCCTCTTCGGTGGTGCCGTCCTGGTCACCGCGCGCGCCCGGCTGGGCCGGTCCCATCGGCTGGGCCGGCTGCTCCAGGCCGGGACGCTCGCGGTCGCCTGCGGCACCGCGCTGCGCGGACTGGCCGGGCTCGGCTGGGCGGCGGGGCTGCGCACCGGGCTGGACGCCGGGGCCGGCGACACCTTCCATCTGCTCAACCGGTCCCTGTACACGCCCCTTTGCCTGCTGCTCGCGGCCGCCGCACTCCGGGTGGCGGCCAGGGAGGACGCTCCGGCCCGTGCCCGATGACCACACCCGTGCGGTGCGCCTGGTGGTGGCCGCCCAGCGCGGCGACACGCTCGCGATGAACGAGCTGCTGGACGTCCTCACTCCGTACGCGGGCCGCATCTGCACCCCGATCGCCCTGGCCGACGGGCCGGATGCCGTGCAGGAGACCCTCGTCGCCGTCTTCCGCAACCTGCGCTCCCTCAAGGAACCGGCGGCCCTGTACGGCTGGGTGCGCTCCATCGCCTGCCGGGAGGCGGTGCGCGTCGCCCGCCGCACCGCCAGGTCCGCGCCCGCGGACCTCACCACGCTGCCCCAGCGCGGCGATCCGCAGCTCGCCGCCGACATCGGCGACGTCCTCGCCCGGCTCTCCCCCGAGCACCGGGCCGTACTGGTCCTGCGCGACGTCGAAGGGCTGGACGAGCGGTCCGCCGCCGCCCTGCTCGGCCTGCGGGTGGGCACCGTCAAGTCCCGTCTGTCCCGGGCCCGGGACTCCTTCCGGAAAGCATGGACGTCATGACCGACACCCCGCCCCCCCAGTGGCCCGCCGCCGCACCGCTCGACCCGGTCCGCCGGCTGCACGCCCTCGCGGCCGGTGTGCGCGGGGCCCGGGTCACCACCCGCGAGATCCCCGCACCCTGCGCCGAAGTGGAGCCCGTTCTCGCCGACATCGACGGTGAACTGGCCTTCCTCGTACCGGACATGAGGCGGCTCAGGCTGACCCGCGCCGAAGGCGACCGGGTCGAGGCGGTCGCCCGCAGCCGGTTCGGTATGCACGCCCGCTTCCGCGGGGTGCGGCGACCGGGCTATCTCTGGCTGCAGAGCCGCTTCGTCCTGATCGGCATCGCGGCCACCCCTTCCGCGACCACCCCCGGCCACACCCTGGTCGCCTTCACCGGCGGTGTACGGGTCCCGGGGCGGGCCGCCCTGGTCCCGGTCGGCGTGGGCCGGGCGGGCCGCAAGGTGCTGTTCCGGCTGGAGGACCGCCTCGCGGCGCGCGGGTGAGGCCGGTCAGCCCCTCATCCCCTCATCCCGGCCAGACGATCGCCTGGAGTTCGCTGTACGCGTGCAGCGCGTACGAGCCGACGTCCCGCCCCACACCACTCCGCTTGAACCCGCCGAACGGTGCCTCCATGTTGCGGCCGATGGTGTTCACCCCGACCCCGCCCGCGCGCAGCCGGCGGGCGACGCGGAAGGCGCGGGCCACGTCGCCGGACCAGACGTAGTCGATCAGTCCGTAGTCGCTGTCGTTGGCCAGCGCGATGCCCTCCTCCTCGTCGTCGAAGGGGACGACGACCACGACCGGGCCGAAGATCTCCTCGCGCACCACCCGCATGTCGTTGGTGCAGTCGGCCAGCAGCGTCGGAGCGACGTAGAAGCCGCGGCCGGTCGGGTCCGGGCGTTCGCCGCCCGTGACGACCCGGGCCCCTTCCTTGCGGCCCAGCTCCACGTACGACTCGATGCGGTCGCGGTGGGCGGCGGAGATGACCGGGCCGACGACGGTGCCCTTCGCCGTCGGGTCGCCGACCGTCAGATACCCGGCGTACGCGGCGAGCTTCTCGATCAGCGCGTCGTGCACGGCCCGTTGGACCAGGACGCGGGTCGGAGCCGTACAGATCTGTCCGCTGTAGAAGGAGAACGTCGTCCCGATGCCCGCGACCGCCGAGTCGAGGTCCGCGTCGTCGAGAACGACGGCTGCGCCCTTGCCGCCCAGCTCCATCAGCTGCCGCTTCATGCTCCGGCCGCAGACCTCGGCGATGCGCTGACCGACCGATGTGGAGCCGGTGAAGCTGACCATGTCGACGTCGGGCGAGTCGACGGCGGCCTCGCCCACGACCGGGCCCGAACCGCTGACGACGTTGACGACCCCGTCCGGCACACCCGCCTCCGCGAGGGCGTCCGCCATCCGGTAGACGGAGAGCGGGTCCTGCGGGGCCGGCTTCACGACGACCGTGTTGCCCATCGCGAGCGCGGGGGCGATCTTGCCGGCCGGGTTGGCCCAGGGATTGTTGTACGAGGTGATGCAGGTGACGACGCCGACCGGCTGGCGGACGGCGAGCGCCCCGAAGATCCCGGCCCGGCCCATCGGCCCTGCCTCGTTGATCTGCGGCGCAATCGCCTCCTCGACCGGTTCCAGCGCACCCTTCGCGTACCGCCGGAAGCGGGCCGCGCCCACGGCGACCTGCATCCCGCGGGCCGTACCGGTGGTGGCGCCGCTCTCCGCCTGCGCGAGGGCGGCGTTGGCGAGGAAGTCGCGCTGCATCAGGTCGGCCGCGCGGTCGAGGATCGCGGCGCGCTCCTCGGGGCGGGTACGGGACCAGGGGCCGAAGGCGTCACGGGCCGCGGCGGCCGCCTCGTACACCTGCGCGCGGCTCGCCTCGGGGGCGAGGCCGACGATCTCCTCGGTGGCCGGGTCGACCACCTCGTAGTGGCCGTCGGCGGGTTCGGTCCACTCGCCGTTGATGAAGAGGCGCTGCGGTGTGGTGGTCATACGGTGCTCACCGTCCGGGTGTCGCGGCCGGAACGGAGCACCGTCCCGGGGACCGCACCGGTCACCTTGTCGTCGCGCAGGGTCTCCACCCCGTTGACGCGGACCGACACGATGCCGAGGGCCTTGGAGTCGAGCCGGGGGCTGTCGCCCGGCAGGTCGTGGACGAGGGTGGCGGGGCCCGCGTCGATGCGCTCGGGGTCGAAGAGCACGAGGTCGGCGTGGAAGCCCTCCTCGACGCGTCCTCGGTCCCGCAGGCCGAAGAGCCGGGCCGGGTCGTCGGT
The DNA here is from genome assembly GCF_043203805.1 of Streptomyces sp. LN549. Taxonomy (NCBI): domain Bacteria; kingdom Bacillati; phylum Actinomycetota; class Actinomycetes; order Kitasatosporales; family Streptomycetaceae; genus Streptomyces; species Streptomyces sp. LN549. The sequence continues at coordinate 3,808,079 of NZ_JAZHRI010000002.1, forward strand.
CAGCATCTTGACGGCCCGTTCCAGCGGCATGAGCTTGCGGCCGCGCAGACAGTCGCCGAGGAAGCGGGTCGTGTACGGAGCGCCGCACATCCGGTCCAGGTGGGCGCCCGCGTCGGAGCCGCCGAGCATGACGTCCTCGTGCTCCCAGGTGCGCTGCCGCAGCGCCCAGGAGTCGGGGTCGTTGTCGGTGGGCATCGGCCACAGGACCGTACGCAGGTCGTCGGCCGCGCAGATCTCGACCAGGCAGTGGAAGGGGTCCTGGCCGCGCTCGGCCGCGATGTCCTTGACGACGCGCCCGCTGAGACCCTCGTTCGCCTCGCTGTACGTGTCGCCGATGACGTACCGGCCGAAGTTCGCGAGGCGGCGGAAAACGCCCGCCTCCTTGCTGTCCGCGCGGCGCAGCATCCCGGCGCGGGTGTCCGCGTCACGGAGCCGCTCGATGCGCTCCGGTACGGGCAGGGCCAGGATGTCGCCCCAGCCCGGGATCAGGTTGAGGGCGCAGAACGTGCCGAGCGACATGTTCATCGGGGTGAGGATCGGCATCGTCAGCGCGACGACGCGGCCGCCCGCGCGACGGGCACGCTCGCTGGCGATCAGCTGGCGCGGTACGCGTTCGGGGACGGCGGCGTCGATGGTCAGGACGTTCCAGTTGAGCGGGCGCCCGGCGGCGGCCGTCATGTCGACGAACAGCTCGATCTCGTCGTCCGAGAACTGGTCGAGACAGCCGGCCACGATGGCCTCGATCTGGGTGCCCTCGTGCTCACCGACGGCCCGGGACAGCGCGAGGAGCTCCTCGGGGAGTGCGTGCCGGGAGGCGACCGGCTGCCCGTCGCCGTCGGAGTGGGTGGAGGACTGCGTGGTGGACAGGCCCCACGCCCCGGCGTCCATCGCGTCGTGGAAGAGGGCGAGCATGGCGTCGAGTTGGGCGGGGGTCGGCTGGCCGCCGACCGCGTCGGCGCCCATGACGTGGCGGCGCAGGGCGCAGTGGCCGACCATGAACCCGGCGTTGACGGCGATCCGCCCGTCGAGTGCGTCGAGGTACTCGCGGAAGCTGGACCAGCTCCAGTCGACGCCCTCCTCCAGGGCCTTGAGGGCCATGCCCTCGACCCGCGACATCATGCGCCGGGTGTAGTCGGCGTCCTCGGGGCGGTCCGGGTGGAGCGGGGCGAGGGTGAACCCGCAGTTGCCGCCGGCGACGGTGGTGACGCCGTGATTCATCGACGGGGTGGCGTACGGGTCCCAGAAGAGCTGGGCGTCGTAGTGGGTGTGCGGGTCGACGAAGCCGGGCGCGAGGACGAGACCGGTGGCGTCCTCGGAGGTCACGGCCTCCTCGGCGATGGTCCCGGGCTCCGCGATGACGGCGATGCGGCCGGCCCGGATGCCGATGTCCGCGAGGTAGGAGGGCCCGCCGGTGCCGTCCACGACGGTCGCTCCGCGGATGAGGTGGTCGAGCATGACGGGGTCCCTTTCTCGGTGGTGGTGTGTTGCGCCGGGGTGCGTACGGCCGCGGTACGCACCCCGGCTCGCGGAGCGGCGGTCCGGGAAGACGCCGCCCGCAGATCAAGCCCCTCCGGCGATCGAGGAGCGGGGGTACGGGGGCAGCACCTCCGAAGCCCGCGCCTCGAACGCCGGCGAGGCCGGTTTCACGCGGCGTCGCGGAACCTCGTGGTCCGGTGCACCGGGTCCGTGTCGATCTTCGGGATCACGTGCTCACCGATCAGCTTGATCGAGTTCATCGTGTCCTCGGGACTGATCCCGATCGGGAGCCCGAAGCTCAGCTGGTCCGCCCCGGCCTGCTCCCACCGACGGCACTGCCCCAGCACCTCGTCCGGGTCGCCGCAGATCATCAGCTCCTCGGCGATCAGCAGCTCGATGATCTCCTCGGAGTACTCCGGCAGCAGCTCCGGCCACTCCGGGATCCCCTCCGGCCGGGGGAACGTGTCGTGGTAGCGGAACAGCAGCGACTGGAGGTAGTTCAGCCCGCCGCCGACCGCGATCTCGACGGCCTTCTTGTGGGTCTCGGCGCAGATCGCCGTCGAGGTCACCATCACGTTGTCGTTGACGAAGTCACCGACCGGCTCGGCGTCCTTGACGGCGTTCTTGTAGGACTCGACGACCCACTCCATGTCGGAGACCTTCTGCACGCTGAAGCCCAGCACGCCGAGCCCCTTCTTGCCCGCCATGGCGTACGAGGGCGGCGAGCCGGCCGCGTACCACATCGCCGGGTGCGACTTCCCGTACGGCTTGGGCAGGATCTTGCGCGGCGGGAGCGACCAGTGCTTGCCCTGGAAGCCGACGTACTCGTCCTGGAGCCACATCTTGGGGAACTCGGCGATGGTCTCTTCCCAGAGTTCCTTGGTGTGGTTCATGTCGGTGATGCCCGGCATGAACCCGAGGATCTCGTGGGTGCCCGCCCCGCGGCCGGAGCCGAACTCGAATCGCCCCTCCGAGAGGTGGTCGAGCATGGCGACCTTCTCGGCCACCTTCACCGGGTGGTTGACCGGGGCGAGCGGGTTGAAGATGCCGGATCCGAGGTGGATGCGTTCCGTGGCGTGTGCGAGATAGCCCAGGTACACATCGTTGGCCGAGAGATGCGAGTACTCCTCCAGGAAGTGGTGCTCGGAGGCCCAGGCGTACTTGAAGCCGGACTTGTCCGCCTGGATGACGTACTCGGTCTCCTCGATCAGCGCCTTGTGCTCTGCCCCGGGGTCGGCCTTGGCCCGCGCGGCGGGCACGTACCCCTGTACAAAGAGCCCGAATTCCAAGGGGGTTCACCGTCCTCAATCGTTTCTGACACATCGTCAGATTCTGATGCGTCCGACTGTTCCACCGAGACCCCGACCCGTCAATACCTGACGCTCCGTCAGACTGCGCGGGGTGGATGCCCGGTCACGCACGGGGTGGGTGACGCGGTCAGAAGAGGCTGACGCCCGCCAGCCATCCGCCGTCGATGACGAACGGCTGCCCCGTGATGTACGAGGAGTCGTCCGAGGTCAGGAAGAGCGCGAGCGCCGCCACCTCCTCGGGCCGGCCGATCCGCCCGAGCGGGACGAGCTTCTTGTACAGCGCACCCACGGCCTCCGCCGTCTCCTCCGGGTCCGCGTCCGGGTCCAGCGCCGCCGGATTGGTCATCGCGGTGTCCACGGCGCCGGGGCACATGGCGTTGACCCGGATGCCCTTCGCGGCCAGCTCCACCGCCGCCACCCTGGTCAGCCCCAGCACGGCGTGCTTGGTGGCGGCGTAGGCACCGACGAACGCCATGCCGGTGAGCCCGGTGTACGAGGAGGTGTTGACGATGGTCCCGCCGCCCGCCGCCTCGATCTCGGGCGCGACGGTCCTGATCCCCAGGAAGGCGCCCACCTGGTTGACCTGGACCACCTGCTGGAACTCCTCCAGCGGCGTGGTCACCAGCTCGTTGAAGCGCAGGATCCCCGCGTTGTTGACCAGCCCGTCGATCTTCCCGAAGGCGTCCTTCGCCGCGGCGACGGCGGCCTGCCAGTCCGCCTCCTGGCTCACGTCCAGGTGCACGAAGAGCGCGACGTCCTCACCCAGCTCCTTCGCCAGGGCCTCGCCCTGCTCGTCCAGCACATCGGCGATCACCACCCGCGCACCCTCGGCGACGAACAGCCGCGCCTCCTGCTCGCCCTGCCCGCGTGCCGCGCCGCTGATCAGTACGGTTCGCCCGTCCAGCTTGCCCATGGCCTGACTCCTACCTGTCGAGGTTGTCGAGGTGAGGTGCGACTTCGGCGGCGAACGCCGCCATCTGATCGGTCAGTTCACTTCTGCCGCGGCTGCGGAATCGCACCTGGATCTGGTGCACGCCCATCGCGCCGTACTCCCGCAGCGACTCCGCGAGCGCCTCCGGCTTCCCGCTGAGCGTGCGCCGCCCCACGGACCAGCCCGGCTCCCCCACGTACAGCGGCTCGGTGATGGCCCCGACGACGATCGGCTCGGTGACCCCGGCCTCCTCGCGCAAGGCGTGCAGGCGGCCGATCTGCGCGGGCAGCTTCTCCCGCGGGTCCCCCTGCGGCAGCCAGCCGTCACCGCGCACGGCGGCCCGGCGCACCGCGGCGGGCGAGGAGCCGCCCACCCAGACCGGCACCCGCTCCTGGGCGGGCCGGGGCAGCTGCCCGAGCCCGCTGAAGGCGAACCGCTCCCCCGCGAACTCCGGGTACTCCTCGGGCCCGAGCGCGGCCTTGAGCGCGTCGATGCTCTCGTCGAGCACGGCGCCCCGCCCGTCGAAGTCGGCCCCGAGCGCCTCGAACTCCTCGCGCACATGCCCCGCCCCGACCCCGAGGATCAGCCGGCCGCCGCTCAGGTGGTCGAGGGTGGCGTACTGCTTGGCCGTGGCCAGTGGGTGCCGCAGCCCGACGACGGCGACATGGCTCATGAGCAGCACGCGCTCGGTGATCCCGGCGAGGAAGGAGAGCGTGGCCACCGGGTCGTACCAGACGGTGCTCATCGCCCCCGCGAGCCGCCGCGGAATGGCGACATGGTCGCAGCTCGCCAGGTAGCTGAACCCGGCGCGGTCGGCGGTGCGGGCGATCTCGACGAGGTCGGCCGGGGTGGCCCCGGCCTCCCAGGGTTCTGCGTAGATGGCGCTCTGCGACTGGATCGGGAGCTGCATCCCGTACGACAGCGGTCCGGCGGACAGTATCGGCACCGAACGGCCTCCTTCCCCTGGAATGACGCTGACACGAATCTGACGGCTCGTCACATTGCGAGCGGGGTCATCGTCGTACCTGACGCATCATCAGGCAAGGGGTGGCCGGGGAGAAGAGGCCATCGGAGCACCCGGGTCCGGGAGCGGGAGCGTCGGCTCCCCCTCCCGGGCGCCCGCCCTACTTGCGGTACAGCTCCTCGATCTCCGCCTCGAAGTCCCGCGCGATCGCGTCCCGCTTCAGCTTCAGGGACGGGGTCAGATGGCCGCCGGCCTCGGTGAAGTCCCCGGTCAGGACGGTGAACTTACGGATCGACTCGGCCCGGGAGACAAGGCGGTTGGCCTCGTCCACCGCGCGCTGGAGCGCCGAGCGCAGCTCCTCGTCGTGGACGAGTTCGCGGATCGGGACGTCCTGTTTCTTCTTCATCTGCCGCCAGTGGGACAGCCCGTCCGGCTCCAGGGTGATCAGTGCGGTGATGAAGGAGCGGTTGTCGCCGACCACCATGCACTGGCTGACCAGCGGGTGCGCGCGCAGCCAGTCCTCCAGCGGGGCCGGGATGACGTTCTTGCCGCCCGAGGTGATGATGATGTCCTTCTTGCGGCCGGTGATCGTGAGGTAGCCGTCCTCGTCGAGCGCGCCCAGGTCGCCGGTGGCGAACCAGCCGCCGTCCAGGGCGGGGACGGCCTCGCCGCGCTCGGTGTCCCAGTAGCCCTGGAACACCTGACCGCCGCTGAGCAGCACCTCCCCGTCCTCGGCGATGCGTACGGCGGTGCCCGGCAGCGGCCAGCCGACCGTGCCCAGGCGCGGTTTGAGGGGCGGGGTGACGGTGGCGGCGGCGGTGGTCTCCGTGAGGCCGTAGCCCTCGAAGATCTCGATGCCGGCGCCCGCGTAGAAGGCGGCCAGCCGGCGGCCCAGCGGGGAGCCGCCGCAGATCGCGTAGCGGACCTGGCCGCCGAGCGCGGCCCGGACGCGGCGGTAGACCAGCGGGTCGTAGAGCGCACGCGCCGCCCGCAGGCCGAGACCCGGGCCGGGGCCCGTGCCGTGTTCGGCGGCCTCGACGGCCTGCCCGTAGCGCTGGGCGATCCGTGCCGCCCGGTCGAAGGACGAGGCCCGGCCCATCTTCTCGGCGGTGGCCCGGCCGGTGTTGTAGACCTTCTCCAGGACGTACGGGATCGCCAGCAGGAACGACGGTCTGAAACCGGCCAGGTCGCCGAGCAGGTCCTCGGTCTGGATCGACGGGGCGTGGCCGAGGCGGACCCGGGCGCGCAGACAGCCGATCGCGACCATCCGGCCGAAGACGTGCGACAGCGGCAGGAACAGCAGGGTGGACGCCGGGTACTTGCTGACGGACTTGAAGACCGGGTGCAGCAGCTCGATGGCGTTGTCGACCTCGGCGAAGAAGTTGCCGTGCGTCAGGACGCAGCCCTTGGGGCGGCCGGTGGTGCCCGAGGTGTAGATGAGGGTGGCCGGGGTCTCCGGCTCCAGGGTGGCGCGTCGGGCGGCGACGGCGTCGTCCGGAACGTCCTTGCCGAGCTTCCTCAGCCGCCCCAGCACGCCCGTGTCGAACTGCCAGAGGTGGGTGAGGTCGCCGAGCTGTTTGCGTTCCTGGCTGATGATGCGGCCCTGCTCGGCCGTCTCGACGGCGCAGGCGACGGCACCCGAGTCCTGGAGTATCCAGCGGGCCTGGAAGGCGGAGGAGGTCGGATAGATGGGAACGGTGACCAGGCCGGCGGCCCAGGACGCGAAGTCGAGCAGTGTCCACTCGTAGGTCGTGCGGGCCATGATCGCGATGCGGTCGCCGCCCCGCAGACCCTCCGCGATCAGGCCCTTGGCAACGGCGAGGACCTCGGCCGCGAACTCCTCCGCCGTCACGTCCTGCCAGCTGCCGTCGGGCTGCTTGCGGCTGAGGACGGCGTCCGAGGGCGCCTCGCGGGCGTTGTCGAACGGGATCTCGGCGAGCGAGCCGCGGCGCACGGGCCGGGCGGACGCCGGTACGGAGACCTGCTGGACGCTGCCGTCGGCGGCCCTGACCTTCGTCGGCTCGACCAGGACAGGGGATGAAGTGGCGGGTGGCGTGGACACGTGCGGCTCCTCAGCATCGGGGTCGGGCGGTTCACCGGGTCCGTCCGGCGACAGGGCCTGCGGCCCTCGCCGGACCGTGCGCAACGGTCGTGCGGATCAGACGCGTTCGAGGATCGCCGTGACGCCCTGACCGCCCGCCGCGCAGATCGAGATCAGCCCCCGGCCCGGGGCGTCGCGTTCCGCGAGGAGCTCGGCGAGGGTGGCGACGATCCGTGCGCCCGTCGCGGCGAACGGGTGCCCGGTCGCGAGGGAGGACCCCGCCACGTTGAGCTTGTCCCGGTCGACGGGCGCCAGCCCCTGCTTCTCCCAGGCGGCCAGCGTGGCGAGCACCTGGGAGGCGAAGGCCTCGTGCACCTCGAAGAGGTCGAAGTCCTCGACGCCGAGCCCGGCCCGCTCCAGCATCCGCGGAACGGCGTACGCGGGCGCCATCAGCAGCCCGTCCTCGCCACCCACGTAGTCGACCGCGGCCGTCTCGTACAGCGAGAGGTAGGCCAGCGGTTCCAGACCGTGCCGCTCTGCCCACTCCTCGCTCGCCAGCAGCACCGTCGCGGCGCCGTCCGTGAGCGGGGTCGAGTTGCCCGCCGTCATCGTCGCGTCCGGGTGGTCCGCGCCGAACACCGGCTTCAGCGTGGCGAGTTTCTCCACGGTGGAGCCCGGACGCAGGTTCTGGTCACGGTCCAGGCCGAGGTACGGGACGACGAGGTCGTCCAGGAATCCCCGGTCGTACGCGGCGGCGAGCCGCTGGTGGCTGGTGGCGGCGAGGAGGTCCTGCTCCGCGCGGCCGATGTCCCACTGCCGGGCCGTGACCGCCGCGTGGTCGCCCATCGAAAGGCCGGTGCGCGGTTCGGCGTTGCGCGGGATGTCCGGGACGAGGTGCCGGGGGCGTACGCCCGCAAGGGCCTTCGCCCTGCCGCCCGTCGACTTCGCACGCCGGGCGGACAGCAGCAGCCGGCGCAGTTCGTCGTTGACGCCGAGCGGCGCGTCGCTCGTGGTGTCGGCACCGCCCGCGATCGCCGAGTCGACCGCCCCGAGCATGATCTTGTTGGCGGCGGCGATGACGGCCTGGAGGCCGGTGCCGCAGGCCTGCTGGATGTCGTACGCGGGGGTGCGCGGGTCGAGGCGCGAGCCGAGCACGGTCTCCCGGGCCAGGTTGAAGTCCCGGCTGTGCTTGAGGACCGCGCCCGCGGCGAACTCGCCGACCTGCTGCCCCTGGAGCCCGAACCGCTCGACCAGACCGTCCAGCGCGGCAGTGAGCATCTGCTGGTTGGAAGCCTGCGCGTACGGCCCGTCGGAGCGTGCGAAGGGGATGCGGCTGCCGCCGATGACCGCGACCCTGCGGGGCTGCGGGAGTGCGAGGGGGATCAACTCGACCAACTCATCTCGACCAACTCCTGACTCTTGAGTAACCTTACTCCAGAGTAAATCTACGACCGAGCAGGGAGTCTGGACAATGGCCGACCGCTATCTGCACCTCACCGGCACAGCAACCGGCCGATTTCTGACCCGGAAGCTCGGCCTGCCCCAGCCGGCACAGCTGCGCCGCTGGACCCTGGAGACCCAGACCCTCACCGGCCCGGTCCTCCACCTCACCGCCGGGGACTCCGCCGTCACGGACGAACTCGGCACCGTCCTCGCCGCGTGCGGCCCGGAGGTCGTGGCCCGCGCCGACCGGCCGGCCGGGATCGTCCTGGACGCGACGGCCGTCGACACCGCCGCCGGGCTCGGAGCCGTGCACGCCGCACTGCACCCGGTCGTCCGCTCACTCGCACCGGGCGGCCGCATCGTCGTCCTCGGGACGCACCCGTCCTCCGACGACCACCACCAGGCCGCCGCCCAGCAGGCCCTCGAAGGGTTCGTGCGCTCACTCGGCAAGGAGATCGGCAAGGGCGCCACCGTGCAGCTGCTGCGCATCGCGCCCGGCTCGGTCGCCGGCGCCGAATCCACCCTGCGCTTCCTGCTCTCCCCCCGGTCCGCGTACATCAGCGGCCAGGTGATCGAGGTGAACGATGCCGCCCCCGACCCCGTCGCCGACTGGGCCGCCCCGCTCGCCGGCCGCACCGCGCTGGTCACCGGCGCCGCCCGCGGCATCGGCGCCTCGGTCGCCTCGGTCCTCGCCCGGGACGGCGCCCACGTCATCTGCCTGGACATCCCGCAGGCCCAGGAGGACCTGGTCCGCACCGCGGACCGGCTCGGCGCCACCGCACTGCCGCTGGACATCACCGCGGACGACGCGGCCGAGCGGATCGCCGCCGCGGCCCCGGACGGCCTCGACATCCTCGTCCACAACGCCGGCATCACCCGCGACCGGCGGCTCGCCAACATGGCCGCCGACCGCTGGGCCTCGGTCATCGACGTGAACCTCGACAGCGTCCTGCGCACCACCGACGCGCTGCTGAAGGCCGGAACCGTCAACCGCGGCGGCCGGATCGTCGCCACCGCCTCCATCGCCGGCATCGCGGGCAACAACGGCCAGACGAACTACGCGGCCAGCAAGGCGGGCATCATCGGCCTGGTCCGCTCCCTCGCCCCTCGCGCCGCCGCCGACCACGGCGTCACGGTCAACGCGGTGGCCCCCGGCTTCATCGAGACGAAGATGACCGCGGCCGTCCCGCTCTTCATCAGGGAGGCCGGGCGCCGGATGAACTCCCTCTCGCAGGGCGGTCTCCCGGTCGACGTCGCCGAGACGACCGCCTGGTTCGCCCAGCCCGCATCGACGGCCGTCAACGGCCAGATCGTCCGGGTCTGCGGCCAGAGCCTGCTGGGAGCGTGACCCGGATGCCGAGCCTGACCCTCTCCCTGGCGCGCGGCGCCGCCACCTCCCCGTTCAAACGGGCGGGCAGGCCGGGCGCCGCACTGCCGGCCGACCGGGCCCACCTCCCCGCCGCACCGATCACCCCCGGGCCGCTGGCCGCGTACCGCACGATCTGCGGCTTCGCCGAGCCGGGCCCGCTGCCGGTGACGTACCCACACGTCCTGGCCTTCCCGCTCGCCATGCGGCTGATGACCCGGCGGCGCTTCCCGCTGCCGGTCACCGGGCTCGTCCACACCTGGATCGAGATCACCGCCCACCGGACGCTCCACCCCGGCGATCCACTTGAACTCACGGTGTACGCAGAGACGTTGAACCCGCACCGGCGCGGCACCGAGGTCACCGTGGTCACCGAGGCGCGCCTGGCGGGAGAGCTGGTGTGGGAGTCCCGCAGCGGCTACTTGTCCCGCCATGCCATCCGTACCGGAACCATGCCGGTGATCCCACCCCCGACTCCGGAACCGGCGCTCCCCGCCGTCACCGAGTGGCGACTGCCCGCCGACCTCGGCCGGCGCTACGGAGCCGCGTCCGGCGACCGGAACCCGATCCACCTGTACCCGCTGACCGCCCGGCTGTTCGGCTTCCCCCGCGCCATCGCCCACGGCATGTGGACCGTCGCCCGCTGCCTCGCCGAGGCCCCTGATCCGCACCTGATCCGCTCGGTGCGGGCCGACTTCAAGGCACCCGTCCTGCTGCCCGGCACGGTCACCTACGCATCGGACGGCGCCGCCTTCCAGCTCCGCGGCGGCGACCGCGTCCACCTGACCGGGACGGCGGAGACCGCGTCCACCTGACAGGGCGCGGCCGGGGGCGGGGGGCAGGCGGGCAGGCGGGCAGGCGGGCAGGGAGCCTGCCGCTAGGCCCGGCCCGCGGGCTGCCCCGGAGGCTGCCAGGGGCGGCCGTTCATCAGGTTCTCCAGACCGGCCCAGGAGAAGTTCATCAAGGTGGCCGCGGCCTCCTTGGCCGAGACGCCCGGCGTCTCGTTCGCCCAGCCGGCGAGCGCCTCCGCGGCGCCCACCAACGCCTGCGCGAGCCCCGTCACATCGCGGTCCGGGAGCGCCGGATCATGGTGCGCCTCGCGCGCCGCGGCCCCGATCAGACCCGTCACGAACGCAACGATCTCCTCGCGCATCACGTTCACCTCGGTGGTGAACGGATCCCCGTGGGTCCGCGCCTGGCGGTACAACACCGCCCAGCCGTCCGGGTTGTCCGCGGTGTGCGTGAAGAACGCCCGCAGCCCCTCCCAGAGTTGCCGGTCCGCCGGCAGTCCCGGCTCCACGCCCGCCTGCACTGCTTCGACCAGCGCGTTCGCCTCACGTCTGATGCAGGCGGAGAAGAGTTCGTCCTTGGAGTTCAGGTAGAGATAGACCAACGGCTTGGACACCCCGGCCAGCTCGGCGATCTCGTCCATCGAGGCGGCACGGAATCCGCGCTGCCCGAAAATCTGCACCGCGGCGTCCATCATCTGCTGCTCACGCACCGCGCGCGGCATCCGTTTGCTCTTCACAGCACCCACGTCGACTTCCTCCCACCCCCGATGCCCTACTCCTCGGTAAGGGTACGGCGCGGGCTGCCGCGCCGTCGTACGGAGCAGGGTTCGCACGGCCCGGACGGCCGGAAGTCGTCGTATTCGCGGGAATGTGTGTGCTGCGCCCGAGCGCAGTTGCGGGCGCAGCACACGGTGTCATGCTTCCGTTCCGAAGCCGGTTGTGCTTCCACGGGGTCCTTCGGGACGCGGAACCCCCGCCTTGACCGCCGGACGGCGTGATTGCCGCGATGGCCTATCGGTGGAACTCCGATGGCCGCGTACACCGCCGCGGTCGAAAACGGGACCGGCGCGCCGCGCCTGCCCCCATGGGCCCGATGCATACAGTCGTCCGCGACCAAACCGCCACCCGAGATCGGGGTTGCCGTGACGCCGTCCATCTGCCTGTGCATGATCGTCAAGAACGAGGCGGCCGTCATCGAGCGCTGCCTCGCCTCGGTCCGGGACCTGATCGATACCTGGGTCATCACCGACACCGGATCGAGCGACGGAACCCAGCAGTTGATCCGCACCGCACTCGACGGCATCCCGGGCGAACTCCACGAGGAGCCCTGGGTGGACTTCGGCCACAACCGGACACGGAACATCGGCCGCGCCCGGGCGAAGGCCGACTATCTGCTGCTCATCGACGCCGACCTGGTGGTCCGCGGTGCCGGCCCGCTACCGCCCCTGACCGCCGACGCCTACATGCTCCGGCACGAGGGCGAGACCGAGTTCCGGAGCAAGCGCCTCGTCCGCGGCGACATCCCCTGGCGGTACGAGGGTGTCACCCACGAGTACCTCACCTCCGACCTGCACTCCGGCCAGGAGAACCTCGACGCACTGGTCATCGAGGACTACCACGACGGCGGCTCACGGCACGACAAGTTCGTACGGGACGCCCGGCTGCTCGGCCGCGAACTTCAACGCGACCCCCGCAACACCCGCACGGTCTTCTATCTGGCGCAGACCATGCGTGACCTGGGCCGGACCGGCAAGGCGACCGCCCTCTACGAGCGGCGCGCGCAGATGGGCGGCTGGGGCGAAGAGGTCTACTACTCGCTCCTGCAGGCCGGCATCCTCAAGGCCGAGGCCGGCGACTGGCCGGCCGCCCTGGACACGCTCACCCAGGCCTGGGAATCGCGCCCGCAGCGGCTGGAAGCCTGCTACGAACTCGCCTCGCGGCTGCGCGCCCAGGGCCGCCACCACAGCGCACACGCATTCCTGAGCCCGGTTCTCGACCAGGAACCGCCGGACGATCTGCTGTTCATCCAGCCGTGGGTGTACCGCTGGGGACTGCTCTTCGAGTTCTCCATCGCCGCCTACTGGGTCGGTGACGACGAAGGATCGCTCCGGGCCTGCGACCGCCTGTTGTCGATGCCGGACCTGCCGGCCAGGTACCGGGACCGGACGCGGGCCAACCGGGAGTTCGCCGTGAAACGACTGGCCTCACGCGTCACACCACCGGCCCCCGCACCACCGGCCTCCACGCCTCCGGCCCTGAGCGCCGCTCAGCTCCCGGACGCCACCGCGGCGCGGTAGTGCGGGCACTGCGCGACGTCCTCGTGCCGGCAGCCCAGGGCGCACTCGACGAGCTCCAACGAGGCACCGATGCCGTGATACTGCCGATGCTGACCGGACTGGCAGCCGCCGCGGCACACGCTCCCGCCCCCGACGGCGACCGGATCGAGGCCTGGGCCGCCGACCCGCGCACCCGCACCGGCCGGCTCCATGTGGCGCTCCCGTTCTTCCTCGCGGCGGGCACCGCGCCCTGACCCGCCGGACACGCGTGTGGGCCCCTCCTCCGGGTCGGAGAAGGGGCCCACACGTACGACGGGCTGTGCCGGGTAGGGGTCAGGCGGCGACCGCCACCCGCTCCGGCTCGGCGCTCGCGGGCACCTCGTCGTCGACCGGGGAGGCCGAGGCCGCGTTGTACGCGTCGTGGTCGAGGATCTTCTCGCGGGCCGAGACGATCACCGGGACAAGCGCCTGGCCGGCCACGTTCGTCGCCGTCCGCATCATGTCCAGGATCGGGTCGATGGCCATCAGCAGACCGACACCCTCCAGCGGGAGGCCCAGCGTCGACAGGGTGAGGGTCAGCATGACCGTGGCACCGGTCAGACCGGCGGTGGCCGCAGAGCCGATCACCGAGACGAACGCGATGAGGATGTAGTCACCGACACCCAGCTGGACGTCGAAGATCTGCGCGATGAAGATCGCGGCGAGCGCCGGGTAGATCGCGGCGCAGCCGTCCATCTTGGTCGTCGCACCGAACGGGACCGCGAAGGAGGCGTACTCCTTCGGCACCCCGAGGCGCTCGGTGACCTTCTGGGTGACCGGCATCGTGCCGACGGAGGAGCGGGAGACGAAGGCCAGCTGGATCGCGGGCCAGGCGCCCTTGAAGAACTGGAGGGGGCTGACCTTGGCGACGGTGGCGAGCAGCAGCGGGTAGACGCCGAACATCACCAGGGCGCAGCCGATGTAGACGTCGGCGGTGAACGTCGCGTACTTGCCGATCAGGTCCCAGCCGTAGTCGGCGATCGCGTAGCCGATGAGGCCGACGGTGCCGAGCGGGGCGAGGCGGATGACCCACCACAGGGCCTTCTGGAGGAGCTCCAGGACCGACTCGCTGAGGGTGAGGATCGGCTTGGCCTTCTCGCCGAGCTGGAGCGCGGCGATACCGGCGACGGCGGCCATGAAGACGATCTGGAGGACGTTCAGCTCGGTGAACGGCGTGATCACGTTGTCCGGGATGATGCCGGTCAGGAAGTCGAGCCAGGAGCCGGCGTGCTCCGGGAGCTTGCCGTCCTTCGGGGTGAGGCCGGTGCCGGAGCCCGGGTTGGTGATCAGGCCGATCGCGAGGCCGATGGCGACCGCGATCAGCGAGGTGATCATGAACCAGAGGACGGTGCGGCCGGCCAGCCGGGCGGCGTTGTTGACCTTGCGCAGGTTGGTGATCGACACCAGGATCGCGAAGAAGACGAGGGGCGCGACGGCCAGCTTCAGCAGCTGGACGAAGATGTGGCCGACCTTGTCGAGCGTGGTGTAGAGCCACTCGATGTCATAGCTGCGGGTGAGCCAGCCGAGCAGCACGCCGAGGACGAGACCGGCGACGATCTGGGCCCAGAACGGGACCTTGGGTATGCGGAAACCGGAGCCGGAGGGCTCATCGGTGGTGGCGGACGCGGGGTTCGCGGACACGGACACACTCCAGATGTGACGCATCGGGACGCACAGGGACGGTGTGCGGGGGACGGGGGTGCGGCGCCCGCGTCAGGGGCGGCGCCGCTGCATGATGCCGGTATCAGACGTTGCGGCAACAGACCGCGGACATACAGCGGCAGAGATCGACATGAAGGCGCTCCACGAGCGGGATGCTCGCGGCAGGTAGGAGGCGCACAGCTGTCTTCATGTCGAACACGTTAACACTTGAACTTTGAGAACCTCAAAGGTCTTCTTTGGGCCCAGAGCGTGGGCCACCGCCCGCCTCCCGGCCCCCGGGAACGCGAAAACCCCAGTACAGGAGCGGTTGCTCCAGTGCTGGGGTTTCGAAAAGAAAGGCAGCGGGTGTGAGGAAGCTTACAAGTTCCCTACTCCACCCTCACGGAATCACTACTGGGTGACGCCGTCCTCGCGCGTGCGGTTCGATTCGAGGCGGGCCTTGGCGCGGTCGACCGAGGACACGATCTGCTCGGACATCTCGTCGCGCTGCTTGCGCAGAAGTACGTAGCTGAGCGGCGCGGAGAGCACCAGCGCGAGCAGGACGACCCAGACGATGTTGGATCCTCCGGCGCCGGAGGGGATGAGCCCGAAGTTGACGGCGACGGCGGCGACGACGAGGCAGCCGACGAAGATGCTGAGACGCATCGCGGTGTACCGGATCGTTGCGCTCGGCTTGGCAGCGGACACAGCTGGCCTTCTCTCTACGTACGACAGTCCTGCCCGACCAGTGAAGCATGCCCCACAATCGATCAGTTCGGAGGGCCTGCACCCCACGCCCGCCCGGCCGGCCGGCGGGGCGTGTTCAGCCGAGCGACAGCAGCATGATGACGTCGTCGCGGTCGTCGCCCTCGGTCACCCGGATCGCTCCCGGCACCCGTCCGACCTCCTTGTATCCGCAGGCGCCGTAGAAACGGTCGGCGCCGGTGCCGCCGCGGCAGGTGAGCCGGATGGCCTCGATGCCGTCGATGGTGCGGGCGGCCTCGGCGGCCGCGGCCATCAGGTCCCGCCCGTAGCCGCGGCCCTGGTGACGGGGGTGGACCATCACGGTGTAGATCCAGAGCCAGTGCGACATCAGCCGGTGCGTGTTGTGGGCGAGGAAGGCCGTGGCGGCTATGACGCCGTCCTCGTCGTAGCCGACAAGCAGCCGGGTCCGGCCCTCGGCCATCGCGACCAGGTGCTTGACCAGCTCGGGCCGGACGTCCTGGTCCGTCACGGGCGGCACGAAGCCCACCGCGCCGCCCGCGTTGGACACATCGGCCCAGAGCGCGGCTATACCGTCCCGAACGGACCGGTCGAACTTGGGATCCAGCTCAAACGTAAGCGCCATGGGCGCAGATTAACCCTTACGATCCATCGGCTCAACCACGGTCCGGAACGCGAGAAAGCTCCGGCCGGGGACGGCGGCCGGAGCTTTCGTACAGTGCTGCGCGCGACGGGGCGCGCGCCGGGTCAGACCCGCATCGGCTGCGGCGACTCGCGCCGCTCCGCGTCCGGGCCCGGGTACTCGCGGATGATCTCGTACCGGGTGTTGCGCTCCACGGGCCGGAAGCCCGCGTCACGGATCAGGTCCAGCAGATCCTCACGGCCGAGCTTGTTCGGCGTGCCGTAGTTGTCCGCGTCGTGCGTGATCTTGTACTCGACGACCGAGCCGTCCATGTCGTCCGCGCCGTGCTGGAGCGCCAGCTGGGCGGTCTGCACGCCGTGCATCACCCAGAAGACCTTGACGTGCGGAACGTTGTCGAACAGCAGCCGGGAGACCGCGAAGGTCTTCAGCGCCTCCGCGCCCGTCGCCATCGTCGTCCGCGCCTGGAGCTTGTTGCGGACCTTGCCGTCCTTCATGTCCACGAAGTCGTGCTGGTAGCGCAGCGGGATGAAGACCTGGAAGCCCCCGGTCTCGTCCTGGAGCTCCCTCAGCCGCAGCACGTGGTCGACGCGGTGACGGGGCTCCTCGATGTGCCCGTACAGCATCGTCGCCGGGGTCTTGAGCCCCTTCTCGTGCGCGAGCCGGTGGATGCGCGACCAGTCCTCCCAGTGGGTGGCGTGGTCGACGATGTGCTGGCGGACCTCCCAGTCGAAGATCTCCGCACCGCCACCGGTCAGCGACTCCAGACCGGCCTCGATGAGCTCGTCGAGGATCTCGGAGGCGGAAAGCCCGGAGATGGTCTCGAAGTGGTGGATCTCCGTGGCGGTGAACGCCTTGAGGGAGACCTCCGGCAGCGCTTCCTTGAGCGCGCTCAGCGAACGCGGGTAGTAGCGCCACGGCAGGGTGGGGTGCAGCCCGTTGACGATGTGCAGCTCGGTGAGGCTCTCGCCCTCCATCGCCTTCGCGAGACGGACGGCCTCCTCGATGCGCATCGTGTACGCGTCCTTCTCCCCCGGCTTGCGCTGGAAGGAGCAGTACGCGCACGAGGCGGTGCACACGTTGGTCATGTTGAGGTGGCGGTTGACGTTGAAGTGGACGACGTCGCCGTTCTTCCGCGTACGCACCTCATGGGCCAGACCGCCGAGCCAGGCCAGGTCGTCGGACTCGTAGAGCGCGATCCCGTCCTCGCGGGTCAGCCGCTCACCGTCCCGGACCTTCTGCTCCAGCTCGCGCTTGAGTCCCGCGTCCACTAGGGCGCCTCCCATTTTCTCTCCGTAACAGACTCAGCTCACCGTACGCCTAGCCCTCTTCGGGAAGGTCCCCGACCCGGTTCTCCCACTTGGTGGAGAGCACGATCGTCGTACGCGTCCGCGAGACACCCTTGGTACCGCTGAGCCGGCGAATGGTCTTCTCCAGGCCGTCCACGTCACCGACCCGGACCTTGAGCATGTAGGAGTCGTCGCCCGCGATGAACCAGGCGTCCTCGATCTCGGCCAGGTCCTTCAGCCGGCGCGCCACGTCCTCGTGGTCGGCGGCGTCCGAGAGCGAGATGCCGATCAGCGCCGTGACCCCGAGGCCGAGCGAGGCCGCGTCGACGGTGGCGCGGTAGCCGGTGATGACACCGGCGGTTTCCAGCCGGTTGATGCGGTCGGTGACGCTGGGCCCGGAGAGCCCCACGAGCCGCCCCAGCTCGGCGTACGAGGCCCTGCCGTTCTCCCTGAGGGCCTGAATGAGCTGCCTGTCCACCGCGTCCATGTGACTGAAACCTTCCATTGTTCAGCAGTATCGCGAGTCTATGTGTAGAATCTAAGGCATGCAGGCTTCGCAGCCTGCAAATCTTTCCGAACTTCCAAAAAACGCATTCGAATCTTCAGGAGTGGATACACCGTGTACACGATCGAGATGGCCTACGCCCGGATGCGCGAGCTGCAGGACCTGGCCAACCGCTCGCGTGCCCACCAGCCCGCCGCGGCCCACCGGGTCGACAAGACCCGCAAGCCGCGCAACCCCAAGAAGCGCTGACCCCACCCGGATCAGCCGCGAGAGCCGCCACCGAGCTCTCCCTCCCAGCGGCGGTACAGCCGGTGCGGCACCCCTGCCGCGTCGAGCACCCGCCCCGCGACGAAATCCACCAGATCCTGGATGTGCGTCGCCCCCGCGTAGAACGCCGGAGAGGCGGGCAGCACGACCGCGCCCGCCTCGTCCAGGGTCACCATGTGCTTCAGCGTCTGACCGTTCAGCGGCGTCTCGCGCACGGCGACGACCAGCTTCCGCCGCTCCTTGAGCGTCACGCTCGCGGCCCGCTGCAGCAGATCCTTCGAGAGCCCGAGCGCCACCCCGGCCACGCACGCCGTCGACGCGGGCACGATCAGCATCCCCTTCGCCGGGTACGACCCCGAGGACGGCCCCGCGGCCAGATCGCCGGCCGCCCAGTGCCGTACACCGGACACGTCCACATCGAAGGTGTGCGGCTTCCCGTCCGCACCCCGCGCCAGCCAGCCGGACAGGTCCTCCTGCCAGTGCGCGTCACGGAACGCGATCCCCGTCTCGTCCAGCAGCGTCAGCCGCGAGGCCCGGCTCACCACCAGATCGACGCTCTCCCCCGCGGCCAGCAGACCGCGCAGCACGGCAGCGGCGAATGGGGTGCCCGAAGCGCCCGAAACCCCGACAATCCAAGGCTTTCGCTGCTGCTGACTCACTGAAGTCCCGGAATCCACACCCCCGAGCCTATCCGGCACCCCGCTCCACCGGAGCGTCAGGAGTTCGAGCCCGCAACGGGTACTACACCGTCA
Source organism: Streptomyces sp. LN549 (assembly GCF_043203805.1). Lineage (NCBI taxonomy): Bacteria > Bacillati > Actinomycetota > Actinomycetes > Kitasatosporales > Streptomycetaceae > Streptomyces > Streptomyces sp. LN549. The sequence goes on from NZ_JAZHRI010000002.1 coordinate 3,826,533, forward strand.
GCCCCCGCACCAGCAGATCCAGCAGCGCGCACGCGAACAGCGCGATCCCGATGAACCCGTTGACCTGGAAGAACGCCCGGTTCAGCCGCGACAGATCGTGCGGCCGCACCACCCGGTGCTCGTACACGAAGGCCACGGCGACGATCACCATGCCGATCCAGTAGAAGAGCCCGGCCTCCGTGGCCAGACCGAACCAGACCAGCAGGCCCGTCGTCACCACGTGGCAGACCCGCGCGCCCCACAGCGCCGCCGGGACGCCGAAGCGCGCCGGGACGGACAGCACCCCGTGGGCGCGGTCGGCCTGCACGTCCTGGCAGGCGAAGATCAGGTCGAAGCCACCGATCCAGACACCGACCGCCAGCCCCAGGATCACCGCGTCCCACGACCAGCTGCCCGTCACCGCCAGCCAGGCACCGACGGGCCCCATGGCCTGGGCGATGCCCAGGATCGCGTGCGGGTAGTTCGTGAACCGCTTGCCGTACGGGTAGACGACCATCGGGACCACGGCGATCGGCGCCAGCGCCAGACAGAGCGGGTTCAGCAGGGCCGCCGCCCCGAGGAACACGACGACGGCGACGAGCGCGCCCGTCCACGCCGACTTCACCGACACCGCACCGGTCACCAGTTCGCGGCCGGCGGTCCGTGGATTACGGGCGTCGATCTCGCGGTCGATGATCCGGTTCGCGGCCATCGCGAAGGTCCGCAGCCCGACCATGGCCACGGTGACGAGCAGCAGCGTGACCCAGTGGATCGACGCGTCGTCGACGAACATCGCGGTCAGGGCGGCGATGTACGCGAAGGGCAGCGCGAAGACCGAGTGCTCGATCATCACGAGCCGCAGGAAGGCCTTGACCTTGCTGTTCGGTTGCGCGGGCTCGGAGCCCAGGGTCGCTTCGGCGGCGCTCACAGTCCGTATTCCTTCCACCGGCGGTCGACCTTCGCCGCCGTGTCCGGGTCGGACTCGACCATGTCCGGCCAGCCCCCGTCCCGGGTGTAGCCCTCCTCGGGCCACTTCTTCGTCGCGTCGATGCCCGCCTTGCCGCCCCAGAACTGCTGGTAGGAGGCGTGGTCGAGGTGGTCGACGGGCCCTTCGGCGACGGTGAGGTCACGCGCGTAGTCGGTGTTGCCGAGCGCCCGCCACGACACCTCGTGCAGATCGTGGACGTCGCAGTCGGAGTCCACGACGACGATCAGCTTCGTCAGCGACATCATGTGCGCGCCCCAGATCGCGCTCATCACCTTCTGGGCGTGCTTCGGGTACTTCTTGTCGATCGAGACGATCGCGCAGTTGTGGAAACCGCCCGACTCGGGCAGGTGGTAGTCCACGATGTCCGGCACGATGATCTTGAGCAGCGGCAGGAAGAACCGCTCGGTGGCCCGCCCCAGCGGACCGTCCTCGGTCGGCGGCCGGCCGACCACGATGGACTGGAGCAGCGGCCGCTTCCGCATCGTCACGCAGTCGATGGTCAGCGCGGGGAACGGTTCCTGCGGCGTGTAGAAGCCGGTGTGGTCGCCGAACGGCCCCTCGGGAAGCATCTCCCCGGGCTCCAGCCATCCCTCGATGACGACCTCGGCGTTGGCGGGGACCTGGAGCGGCACGGTCTTGCAGTCGACCATCTCGATGCGCTTGCCCTGGATGAACCCGGCGAAGAGGTACTCGTCGATGTCCCCGGGCAGCGGCGCGGTGGAGGCGTACGTGACCGCGGGCGGCGCCCCGAAGGCGATGGCGACAGGCAGCCGCTCACCGCGCTTGGCGGCGACCTGGTAGTGGTTGCGGCTGTCCTTGTGGATCTGCCAGTGCATCCCGATGGTGCGGCGGTCGTGGCGCTGGAGGCGGTAGAGCCCCAGGTTCCGGACGCCGGTCTCCGGGTGCTTGGTGTGCGTGAGCCCCAGGTTGAAGAAGGAGCCGCCGTCCTTGGGCCAGGTGAACAGCGCGGGCAGCTGGTCCAGGTCCACGTCGTCGCCGGTGAGGACGACCTCCTGGACGGGGGCGTTCTCGGACTTCACCTTCTTCGGCGGTACGTGCACCATCGTGCCGAGCTTGCCGAAGGCCTCCCGGACACCGACGAAGCCGTGCGGCAGTTCGGGCTTGAGGAGTCCGCCGATCTTGTCGCTGATGTCGGCGTAGGACTTCAGCCCGAGGGCCTTGAGGAGGCGCTTGTCGGTGCCGAAGACGTTCATGGCCAGCGGCATCGAGGAGCCCCTGACGTTCTCGAAGAGCAGCGCCGGCCCGCCGGCCTTGTTCACCCGGTCGACGATCTCGCCGACCTCCAGATAGGGGTCGACCTCGGCCTTGATGCGCTTGAGCTCGCCCTCGCGCTCCAGAGCCCGGAGGAGGGATCGAAGATCGTCGTAAGCCATGCGCTCCAGTATCGGCCACCCGCTACCCTGGGCCCGTCACCGGGGCGGGACATTGCCCCGCCAACTCTCCTCGGGGGGACCTTTCACCATGTTCCGGGCCCTGATCTATCTCCTGCCGCTGGCGCTGACGATCTACGCGTTCATCGACTGCCTGAACACCCCGGAGGACGAGGCCAAGCACCTGCCGAAGATCGCCTGGGTCTTCATCATCCTGCTGTTCTGGATCGTCGGTCCGATCGTGTGGCTGGCCGCGGGCAAGATGCGAGAGGTGCCCGCCGGAGGCCGTACGCCGTCCGAATGGCACCGCAACCACCGTCAGCAGTGGGTGGCGCCGGACGACAATCCCGACTTCCTGAAGTCACTCAAGGACGAGAACGAGAAGGACGAGGCCGTCCTCAAGGACTGGGAGGCGGACCTGCGCCGCCGCGAGGACGAGCTCAAGCGGCGCGAGAGCGGGCCGGAGGGGTCGACCCCGCCCGCTTCCTGACCGTCGCTCCCGCCCGCTTCCCGGCCCGGGACCTGATCACGCGTACAACTGCTGCCCCAACTTGTCGAGCAGGGGCAGCAGTGCTGTGCGCTCCTGCGGGGTGAGCGCTTCGAGTGCGCGGTGCACGGCGCGCATCTCTGCGCGGATGGTGTGGGCGAGCTCCGTACCTTCGGGGGTGCGGCTCGCGACCTTGGAGCGGCGGTCGTCGGGGGCCGGGGTCCGGAGGACCAGGCCGCGGGTCTCCATGCGGCCGACGAGACCGGTGGCGTTGGACGCGTCGCAGACCAGGTGGGTGGCGAGTGCGCTCATCGGCATGGGCTCGTTGAGCGCGATCAGCGCACGGGCCTGCGAGGTCGACAGACCATGACGGGCGGCGACGGCGGTGAGGTCGTCGTGGTGGCCGCGGACGACGAGGGCCAGCGGCTCCAGGAGGTCATCCGGGGTCGGCACGGGTCGATCGTCCGGAGCAGTGGCGGCGCGGGGCGTCGGTTCGGTGGTCATGGTCGGCCATTCTTCGATCGGCATCCGGCAGCATTTATTTGACATGCTCAACTTTTGGCAGTTACATGAACTGTATTGCTTGAGCATATCAAGTTCCATGCCGGCCTCGCCGGCCGTTCAGCCGCATTCCGCTCACCGCAGGGAGTACCCCCATGCCCTCCGTTCCCGAGACAGTCGCCCACCTCCGCGCCACCTTCCGCACCGGGCGCACCAAGAGCCTCGACTGGCGCACGGGACAGCTCCGGCAGCTGCGCGCGCTGCTCACCGAGCGCGGTGACGAGCTCGCCGACGCGCTCAACGCCGACCTCGGCAAGAGCCGCAAGGAGGCGTACCGCACCGAGATCGACTTCACGATCCGCGAGATCGACCACACGCTGGAGCACCTGGCCGACTGGCTGCGGCCCGAGCCCGCCCCCGTACCGGCCTCGCTGGGCGGGGCGAAGGCGCACACCGTGCAGGACCCGCTCGGCGTCGTCCTGGTCATCGCGCCCTGGAACTACCCGGCGCAGCTGCTGCTCGCCCCGGTCGTCGGCGCGCTGGCCGGGGGCAACGCGGTGGTGGTCAAGCCGAGCGAGATGGCGCCCGCGACGTCCGCCGCCGTCGCACGGCTGCTGCCGCGCTACCTGGACACGGACGCGGTCGCCGTCGTGGAGGGGGCGGTCCCCGAGACCACCGCACTGCTCGCGGAGCGCTTCGACCACATCTTCTACACCGGCAACGGCACGGTGGGCCGGATCGTGATGGCCGCCGCGGCGAAGCACCTCACTCCCGTGACGCTCGAACTGGGCGGCAAGTCACCGGTGTTCGTGGACCGGGACACGGACCTGAAGGCCGTCGCGGGCCGCCTGGCGGCCGGCAAGTTCCTCAACGCGGGCCAGACCTGCGTCGCCCCCGACTACGTGCTGACCGACCCGGAGACCGGCGCCGCCCTCGCGGACGCGCTCGCCGCCGCGGTCGAGGGGCTGTTCGGGGCGGACGCCTCGACGCACCCGGAGTACGGGCGGATCGTGAACCACCGCCACTTCGACCGGCTGACGGGTCTGCTGGACTCGGGTCGCACGGTGACGGGAGGGACGTACGACCGGGACAGCAAGTACATCGCCCCGACCGTGCTGGTCGACGTGGCGCCGGACGCGCCCGTGATGCGGGAGGAGATCTTCGGCCCGGTGCTCCCGATCGTGACGGTCGGCGGTCTGGACGAGGCGATCGCGTTCATCAACGACCGCGACAAGCCGCTGGCGCTGTACGCGTTCACCGATTCGGACGCCGTACGTGAACGGCTGATCGGCGAGACGTCGTCGGGCGCGGTCGGCATCGGGCTGCCGCTGGCCCATCTCACTGTGTCGGACCTGCCGTTCGGCGGGGTCGGCGAGAGCGGGATGGGGAGTTACCACGGCCGGTACTCACTGGAGACGTTCAGCCACCGCAAGGCGGTCCTGGACACCCCGATGCCCGCATGAGCACGCCCGGCCGGGACGCGGCGTGGCTGGCGACCGCCCTCGACGAGGCGCGGGCCGGCCTCGCCGAGGGCGGCATTCCGATCGGGGCGGCGCTGTACGGCGCGGACGGCACGCTGCTCGGCCGCGGCCGCAACCGCCGGGTCCAGGACGGCGATCCGTCGATGCACGCGGAGACGGCCGCCTTCCGGGCCGCCGGGCGGCAGCGCTCGTACCGGGGCACGACGATGGTGACGACGCTGTCCCCGTGCTGGTACTGCTCCGGCCTGGTACGGCAGTTCGGGATCTCGCGGGTGGTGATCGGCGAGGCCGAGACCTTCCACGGCGGGCACGACTGGCTGGCCCGGCACGGGGTGGAGGTCGTGCTGCTGGGCGACGCGGCGTGCGTGGAGCTCATGCACGGTTTCGTACGGGAGCACCCGGCACTGTGGAACGAGGACATCGGCGACGGCTGAGCCCCCTTACCCCGCGCCGCACCCCCGCGCCGATCGTTCGAAAATCTTCACCCTCCTCCAACACCCGGCCGATATCCTGGTATTGACGGAGTGACAGCTCGGGGCGGGCGTCGGCACTGGGGGTGCTGTGGAGAGAGATCTGTACGGGCGCGAGGCACTTTTCGGAGACGACGGACTTGCGGCGCGCCTGACCGGTCTCACTCCACACGGTGCGCGGCGGGTCGCCTGCGAGCACGCCGAGGACCTTCCGGTCGTGGTGCTGACGGGCGGCCGCGGCATGGGCAAGACGGCCGTGCTCAAGCAACTGCGCAACCTGTACCGGGAGATCACCCCGCTCGCCCTGGTGGACTGCGAGGCCGTGCTGCCGCCCGCGGACCCGGGCCCCGGCTGGACACCGGTGACCGGGGTGCTGCCGGAGCTGGCCACACAGCTCACGGCACGGGTGCACGCGGCCCGTCCGGTGCAGTTCCCCCGCCTCAGTCTGGGGCTGGTCGCGGTGGCCTCGGTGTCCTGGCGGCGGGAGGACGAGTCGCGGGCCCAGCGCGATCTGCAGTCGCTCGGCCCGGTGCTGGCGACGCTCGACACCCGGGGCGACGCCGCGACGGGCTGGGTCACCAAGGTGCTGACCAAGCTGGCGGCCGGGGCGTTCGACTCGGTGGCGCCCATGGCGGGCATGGTGGCCGAGGCGACCGTGGAGACGGTGCTGGAGGAGACGTTCAGCCGGTTCCAGCGGCGGGCGGCGGACTGGTACGGAACGTATCCGCACGCGGGCGGCAACGGACGCATCGGACTGAGGCAGTTGGCGGTCGACTTCGAGCGCGGCGGCGACCTGCGCCGCCGCGCCGAGGACCATCTGGTGCTGGCCCTGGTCGCCGACCTGGTGCGGGCCTACCGCGGGATGGCGCGCGGTGCCCGGCGGTGCCGCCCGGTACTGCTCCTCGACAACGCGCACACGGCGCTGGGCCGGCAGCTGGTCGAACCGCTGCTGCGGCAGCGCGCGAGCGGGGTGCGGGACCAGATCGCGGTGTTCGCGTCCTCCCGCATCCATGACCACGCGGGGCTGAGCCATGCGGTGCGCCGGCGGCTGCCCGAGGTGGCACACGCCTCGCACTGGACGCGGGGCACGGAGATCACCTCCGGCATCCTGGCAGTCGGCCTCACCCCCCTGGACGCGGCCCATGTGCGCTCCGCGCTCGACCGGCACGATCCGCACGGCCGCACCGCCGCCGGGCTGGCGCGCGGGGTCCACCGGCTGACGGGCGGCCGGCCGCTCGGGGTGGCCCTGCTGGCGCAGGCGGCGGGTGAGTCGTCGGACCCGGGCGCCCTGGTGCCCGGGGCGCTGCTGGACAGCACGGTGGAGCTGCGGGAGGACCGGCCGCCGGCACGGGTGGCCGACGAGCTGCTGGAGCGGCTGCTTCCCGGGCAGCGTCCGGACGTGCTGAGCGTGCTGGCCGCCGCGCACGGCGAGGACTCGGCGCGGCTGCTGGCCACGACGCGGCTGCGCGGGGAGTCGCTGGACGGCGATGTGGCCCTGCGGGTGCGGGACGCGCTGCGGTCGGAGGACTGGCCGGTGGGGCCGGAGCACTTCGTCGCCGATCCGCTGCTGCGGTCGCTGCTGCTGCACCGGCTGCGGTTCCAGGACGACGACCCGCCGTACTACGCGGTGTGGCGCGCGGTGCACGAGACGCTGCGTTCGGCGTACGCCGCCGGGGGCAGGTTCCCGAGCGAACCGCACCGGCTGCACCAGGAGCTGGTTCTGGGCGGGACGGAGGACTGTGTGACGCATCTGCGGGTGCAGTTCGCCCGGCCCGACGTGCTGAGCTGGCTCGACGCACTGCGGTTCATCGCCTCGGCTCCCTTCCCGCGCCCGCCGGGCAGCTCCGGCCCCGATCCGCGGCGGGCCGTCGCGCTGGGGCGGGAGGCCGCTTCGGACGACGAACGGGCGGCGCTCGCCGGGCTCGACGAGCGGGCCTCCGAACTCCAGTTGCAGCTGCGGCGGTTGCTCCACGCCCTCTGGCTGCTCTCCGATCCGCTGGCCCTGCCCGACGAAGAGGTGATCGACAAGATGGCGCACGAGCTGCGGCAGTTGTCCGGCAGGCACGCGACGGGGCACGCGGTGCTCTGGGACGCGGCGACGCACTGGCCGCGCGACCTGCGGGACTGGCGGGCGCTGTCCATGCCGCCTGGCGCGCCCGCGCCGGCCCGGGCCGGATCGCACGGCCGGGGGGACGGTGGTCCGGATGCGTAATCCGCTGCGGTACCGCCTGTGGTGGACCACCCGGCAGAAGATCGTCACGTCGGTGGTGGTGGCCGCCCTGCTGGTCACGGCCGGCGGGTACGTGGTGGACCGCCTCACCGCGCCCGAGGACCGCTCCTGCGCGACGGGGGTGGAGAGGCCGCAGGGCAGCGACGAGTGCGTCGGCGTGTCCGGGGAGGGCTACGACTTCGGGCAGTCGCAGCTGACGTCGGCCGCCGCGGCGATCGGCCGGGAGAACCGCTCACTCAAGAAGGACGCCCCGTACGCGACGGTGGCGCTGCTGCTCCCGCTGACCTCGACCGACGCGTCCATGCGGACGAAGGTCCTGCATGAGCTCCAGGGCGCGTTCGCCGCGCAGTACCGGGCCAACCACCACGCGAACGGACAGGTCCCGCAGATCCGGGTGGTGCTCGCGAACATCGGCAACAACAGCCTGCAGTGGCGCCCGGTCGTGGACAGGCTGCTGACGATGACAGGAGCTCCGGACCGGCTGCGCGCGGTGTCCGGCGTCGCGATCAGCAGTACGCAGGCCAAGGAGGCGGTGAAGGAGCTGACCGGGGCCGGGATTCCGGTCGTGGGCTCCACCATCACCGCCGACGACATCGCCAACGGCCCGGCCGGCGACCCGTTCCCCGGCCTCGCCCGGGTGTCGCCGACCAACCGGGACGAGGCCCGCGCCCTCGCCTCGTTCGGTGAGGTGAAGGCGGACAAGGCGCTGCTGGTGCAGGACACCCGCAGCGGCGACCACTACACGGACACCCTGAAGTCGGCGTTCCGCACGCTGCTGAAGGGGTCGAAGTACGAGCCGGAGCTGTTCACCTCGCGGAAGGATCCGTACGACGAGGGGACCACCGCCAACACCTTCGAGCAGATCACCCATCTCATCTGTGACACGGACGCCGACACGGTGTTCTTCGCCGGGCGCCACGTCCAGCTGCGCCAGTTCGTCAACGCGCTGGGCGCGCGCGGCTGTCAGAGCCGCCGCTTCACGGTGCTCACCGGTGACGAGGGCTCCTACCTGGGTGACGACAAGAAGCTCGACCGGAACGCGCTGCGGCGCAAGGTGACGGTCCGCTACGCCTCGCTGGCACATCCGGACGCCTGGCCCGCGGTGACGGCGGGGAAGAAGCAGCCGACGGGCGGTTCGGCGGAGGACTACCGGGCGTTCACCGATCTGCTGGCCGAGGTGGGGAAGAAGCCGGTCGGCCCGGTCGGGCCGACCGCGCACGACGACCTGACCGACGGGCAGCTGATCATCGCCCATGACGCGATGACGCTGGCGGTGGCGGGGATCCGGCGGGCGACCGCCGACGGGAAGGAGCTGCCGGGCCTGGAGGACGTGGGCGGCCAGTGGCCCCGGGTGAAGGGGTCCCTGCGGGTGCGGGGGGCCAGCGGCTGGATCTGCCTGGACAACCACGGCAACCCGTACAACAAGGCCGTGCCGGTGGTGGAGCTGGCACCGGACCCGCCGCATCAGCGGTTCTCGGCGTTGGCCTGGCCGGAGGGGACGCCGCCGAAGGAGCAGTGTCTGCCACCGTCGTCGGCGCCCTGACCGGGATACGCGAACGGCTGCCCGCCCCCGCCGGAGCGGGGACGGGCAGCCGTGGTGTCCGTGCGGCTCAGACGCCGGCGTAGGAGTGCTTGCCGGTGACGAAGATGTTGACGCCGTAGTAGTTGAAGATCCAGCAGCCGAAGGCGATCAGTGCCAGGTAGGCGGCCTTGCGGCCCTTCCATCCGGCAGTCGCGCGGGCGTGCAGGTAGCAGGCGTACGCGACCCAGGTGATGAAGGACCAGACCTCCTTGGGGTCCCAGCCCCAGTAGCGGCCCCAGGCGTCGCCGGCCCAGATCGCGCCCGCGATGATCGTGAACGTCCACAGCGGGAAGACGGCGGCGTTGATCCGGTACGAGAACTTGTCGAGGCTCGACGCGGACGGCATCCGGGACAGCACGGAGTGGGCGAACGTGCCCGGCTCGCCCCCGTTCGCGATCTTGTTCTCGTAGCTGTCGCGGAAGAGGTAGATGAGGGTGCCGATGCCGCCGATGAAGAACACGGCGCCGCAGATGATGGCGGTGGAGACGTGGATCCACAGCCAGTACGAGTGCAGTGCGGGCACCAGCTGGTCGCTGGAGGTGTAGAGGACCGTGGTCGCGAGGCCGAGGTCCAGCAGGACGGCGGTGACCAGGATCAGGCCCATCCAGCGGACGTTCTTCTTCAGTGCGAGCAGGGTCAGGTACGCGCCGACCGCCACCGTGGAGAAGGTGATGGAGAACTCGTACATGTTGCCCCAGGGGGCACGCTGCACGGACAGGGCGCGGGCGACGACCCCGCCCGCCTGGACGAGGAACGCGAGCACGGTCATCGAGACCGCGATCCGCCCGTAGAGGTCGCCCTTGAAGGTGCCGCCCGCGGCACCGGGCCCGTCCGGCACATCGCGCGATCCGGCGGCGGAGCGGGTGATGATCTTCGGCCGCTCCAGTACGGCGGTGGTGCCGCCCTTCTGGGCGACCTGGACCTTCACCGTGCCGGCGGCGGCCTGTTCGGCGGTCAGCTCGGCGGCGGTGCGGCCGACCTTGCTGCGGGACCCGAACACCCACTCCGCGATGTGCGCGAAGAAGGCCAGGGTGTAGACGGCCATCGACGAGTAGATCAGCACATTGCTGGTGTGTGCCAGGTTCTCGTTGGTTGCGGCGGCGAGATTCACTTCTCAGCCCCTTCGGAAGGTTCTGCGGAGGACGCGGCGACGACGGGGGTGCCGGGGTCCGGATCGGGGTCGGGGTCGGTGTCTGGGCCGGGCGCGGTGGGCGCCACGGCGTTGAGCGTGACCGCGAGATCGGCCAGCTCCTCGGGAAGCTTCGCGGACTCGCTGCGGCCGAGCCCCGCCATTTCGACGACGGTGACGCCGTCGGCGCCGCGTACGGCACGGATCCAGACCCGGCGCCGCTGGATGAACAGCGAGCCGGCGAGTCCGGCGATCGCGCCGATGGCCCCGGTGAGCGCCCAGCCGCTGGCGGGCTGCTCGGAGATCTGGAAGCTGGCCCACTCCTGGAGGCCCTCGAAGGTGATCGAGCCGGCACCGTCGGGCAGCTTCATCGTCTCGCCGACGAGCAGCCGCTGCTTGAGCTGCTTGCCCTCGGGGTCCTTGAACTCCTTCATCTTCGACTTGTCGAGCTGGTACACGTTCTGCGCCAGTCCGGAGTCGACACCGAGCGAGCCGTGGAAGCCGTTGAGCGCCAGAACCGGCATGTCGGCGGCGGGGAACTGCGAGAACATCGTGCCCTTGCCGTTGCCGGCGAAGGTCGGCACGAAGAAGGCCTGGAAGCCCAGCTGGTCCTTCTTGCCGCTCTTGTCTCGGTAACCGTCCATCACCTTGATCGCACCGGACGAGGTGACGTTGTTGTCGATGGGCAGCAGCGGCACGGCGGCCTTGTAGACCTCCTTGCCCCTGCCGTCCTTGACGGAGACGACGGGCGCGTAGCCGTGGGCGTTGAGATAGACCTTCGTGCCGTCGACGACGAGGGGCTCGTTGACCTTGATGACGGTCTTCTTCGACTTGCCGTACGCGCCCTCGGAGTACGTGACGTGCGCCTCGTAGGTGCGGGGTGTGCCGATCTGCGGGCCGCTGCGCTCGTACGTACCGATGAAGTTGTCGAGGGTGAAGCTGAACGGGGTCAGCGAGTCGTTGTCGAAGAGCGAGCCGGACTTGAAGTCGTCGTACTGCGTGATGGTGTTGGAGAACCCGTCGCCCTCGACGACCAGCTTGGCGCCCTCCGACTTGAAGAGCTGACCCGTGGCGAAGGCCACCAGCATCACGATCAGCGCGATGTGGAACATCAGGTTCCCGGCCTCGCGCAGATAGCCCTTCTCGGCGGCGACCGCGTTCCCGTCGACATGGGCCCGGTAGCGGCGCTTGCGCATCATGTTGAGCGCTGCCTCGTGGACCTGCTCCGGCTCGGCCTCGGTGCGCCAGGTCGTGTACGCGGGCAGCCGGGTCAGGCGCTTGGGGGCGCCCGGCGGGCGGCTGCGCAGCTGGCCGATGAACGTGCCGGTGCGCGGCACGATGCAGCCGATGAGGGAGACGAACAGCAGGATGTAGATCGCGGAGAACCACACCGAGCTGTAGACGTCGAAGAACTGGAGCTTCTCGTAGATCGGCGTGACGGTGGTGTGGAGGTCCTTGAAGGTCTGCACCTTGAGCTCGTCGACGCTGTTCTGCGGGATCAGCGAGCCGGGGATGGCGCCGAGCGACAACAGGAAGAGCAGGATGAGGGCGACGCGCATGGAGGTGAGCTGGCGCCAGAACCAGCGCGTCCAGCCGATGATCCCCATGGCGGGCAGACCGGCCAGCGCCTCTTCCCGCGGGGCGGTGGAGAGCTGGGAGCCGGCGGCGCCGAGCTCACGGGCGGTCTCCCGGTCCTGCTCGGCGCGTACCTCCCGCTCGTCGGGACGCTCGCGCTCCGGGGACGGGTTGGACTTGGTGTTGCTCATTCGGTACTCAGATCCCCACCGTGAAGCCGGCAGACCAGCCCTGCAGTTCCTGCATCATGCTGCCCCACGCGCCGGTCAGCAGGAGCAGCCCGGTCACGATCATCATGCCGCCGCCGATGCGCATGACCCATGCGTAGTGGCGCTTGACCCAGCCGAACGCGCCGAGTGCCTTGCGGAAGGCGACGGCCGCGAGCACGAAGGGGATGCCGAGGCCGAGGCAGTAGGCAACGGTCAGTATCGCCCCGCGTCCGGCGGTTCCCTGGTCCATCGCCAGGATGCTCACCGAGCTCAGCGTCGGTCCCAGGCAGGGTGTCCAGCCGATCCCGAAGAGCGCGCCGAGCAGTGGGGCACCCACGAGGCCGGTCACCGGCTTCTTGTGGATGCGGAACTCGCGCTGGGTCATCCACGGCATGAGGCCCATGAAGAAGACCCCCATGAGGATCATCAGCACACCGAGGACCTTGGTGAGCGGCCCGCTGTTCGCCTGGAGCGTGTCGCCGAAGTAGCCGAAGAGCGCACCGCCGGAGACGAACACGGCGGTGAAGCCGGCGACGAAGAGCGAGGCGCCCGCGACCATGCGCCCCCGCCGGGCGTCGGCCAGGTCGGCGCCGCTGACTCCGGTGACGTAACTGAGGTAGCCGGGGACGAGCGGCAGGACGCAGGGCGAGAAGAAGGAGACGAGCCCGCCGAGCAGGGCGATGGGCAGGGCGACCAGCAGAGCCCCGCTCAACACGGTCTCGTTGGTTTCGGCGAGGGTGATCACCTGATCACTTCTCCGCGATCAAGGGGTCGATCATCTTGCGCAGGTTGGTGTCGTCGAGCGGGCCCACGAAGCGGGCGGCCAGCTTCCCGTCCCGGTCTATGACGACGGTCGACGGGATGGACTGCAGCTTGAACGTTCCCTTGGGGAAGCGCAGCAGGAGCTTCCCGGTCGGGTCGTAGAAGCTGGGGTAGGTGACCCCGAAGTCCTTCTCGAAGCTGATGGCCTGGGCCCGTTCCGGGTCGCGGGTGTTGACCCCGACGAACTGGACGCCCTGGTCCTCGGTGGCCTTGGCCACCTTGGTGAAGTACTTCGCTTCCAGCCGGCAGGGGGCGCACCACGATCCCCAGGCGTTCAGGACGACGACCTTGCCCTTGTAGTCCGCGAGGTCGAGCTGCTTGCCGTCCAGGCTCTCACCGTCGAGCTTCGGGGCGTCGGCCCGTTCGCCCTTGGCCGCGGTGGAGATTCCGCCATTGCCCGTGACGAAGTTCGTGTCGCCGCCGCCACCGGTCTTGTCGCCCGTGCCGCACGCGGTCAGCGTCAGTGCGAGCGCGACGGCCGCCGCGGGGGCGGCGAGCAGGGTGAAGCGGCGTCGGGATGCGCGGCCATAGCTCATGTGAAAAGTTTCGCATGGCGGTTTCGGGGATCTTGGGCACCCCCCTCGGTGCCCGTAAAGCCCGTTGTCAGGCTTGTTTAAAGAAGGTGTTCCAACCACCCTCGGGTGCCTGTCCGACCTCCAGCGTACGAAGCTTCGCAAGCACTGCCGGATCCTGCACGTCGAGCCAGTCGACGAACTGCCGGAAGGAGACGAGGCGCACATCCGGCTTCCCCGCGATGTGCTTGAGCGCGTCCTCGACCGCATCCATATAGATGCCGCCGTTCCACTCCTCGAAGTGGTTTCCGATGTAGAACGGCGCACGGTTGCTCTCGTACGCACGCTGGAAACCGCTGATGTACGACTGGGTGGCCTGGTCACGCCAGCCCGGATACCGGGAGGGCATTCCCCTGGTCGAATTCTGCGACTGGTTGGCCAGGATGTTGTAGTCCATGGAGAGGACCTCGAAGCTGTGCCCGGGGAACGGGATGCCCTGGAGCGGCAGGTCCCACACGTCCATGCGCTTGGTGGGCCAGACCTGGGTGCCGCCGGGCGAACTGGCGTCGTAGCGCCAGCCCAGCTTCTTCGCGGTGGGCAGCAGATTGTCCTGTCCGAGCAGACAGGGTGTGCGGCCTCCGACGAGTTCCTTGCGGTAATCGAAAGGCAGTGGATCGAGGTCGGTCCAGCCGGTGTTGGTGCGCCATTCGGTGACGAAGGAGATCGACTGATCGATTTCGCTCTGCCACTGGGAGGCCGACCAGTTGCCCACCGATCCGGACCCGCCGCAGAAATGCCCGTTGAAGTGCGTCCCGATCTCGTGGCCGTCGAGCCACGCCTGGCGCACGTTGTTCAGCGTCTCCTTGATGTGACCGTCGGTGAGATAACCGATGTCGGAGGCGCCGATGGGGTTGTTGGGCGGGCGGTAGAGGGTTTTCTTCGATTCGGGCAGCAGATAGAGCCCGGAGAGGAAGAAGGTCATCGCCGCGTCGTGCTGCTTGGCGAGTTCCAGAAAACGCGGGAACAGTCCGTTGCCGACCTCGCCGGCCCCGTCCCAGGAAAAGATCACGAACTGCGGCGGCTTCTGGCCGGGTTCGAGCGGAACGGGCGCGGACGGCTGGTGCGGCTGCCTCCCGGTGTCGGCGGTGGAACCGTCCCCGATGGTGCGGACGTCCTTCTTCGCGGGCCCGTTGCCCTTGACCGCACCATCGGCACCCTTCTCACCCTTGGCGCCCTTGTCCGGCTCGGGCCCACCCGCATGAGGGGTACCGGAAGAACTGCAGCCCGCCACCCCGACGGCGGCCGCGGCCCCAAGTCCGGCTCCGAGCAAACCCCTTCGGCTGATGTCGCGCATACCGTTCCCATCTGCGGTCGTTTTGCCCCAAGTCCATACAAACTGGCAAAGGCTTAGATGGGTGAAGCAACACGGAGGTTCCGCGAATTAGCACATAATTCTTTACGGAACCAGACCCTGACCATGACCGAACGCAAGATCGACCCCGAAGCACCCGAAAAACGGCAGGCCGAAACCCCGGACGGCTACATTCCGCCCGGTCGGCCCACAAATGATCAGCGACCGCATCTCGGACCGGAGCGGCAAAATCAAGCCCGTCCGACGATTGAGGACGAAGCGACCACCGGGTCGAACCCGGGCCCGCCCACAGGCCGAACCGGGGCGGACCCGAACCGAGAGACCCCCGGCCCAAGGGCCGGCTACGCGCCGAACCCCTTCGACGCCCCCTTCACCGGCTTCGCCCCCGCCAGCAGATGCGCCGGCACCAGGTCCCGGGCCGGCTCCGAGTACCCGACCGACACGATCTTGTCGCCCTGGTAGGTGAAGCTCGTCAGCGAGGCGAGCGTGCACTGCCGCTTGCGCGGGTCGTGCCACAGCCGCCGCCGCTCCACGAAGCTCCGCACGATCCAGATCGGCAGCTGGTGGCTGACGCACACCGCCTCGTGACCACGTGCCGCGTCGCGCGCCGCGTCCAGGGCGCCCATCATCCGGACGACCTGCTCGATGTACGGCTCACCCCACGAGGGCCGGAACGGATTCGTCAGGTGCTTCCAGTTGTCCGGCTTGCGCAGTGCCCCGTCGCCGACGCCGAAGGTCTTGCCCTCGAAGACGTTGGCGGCCTCGATGAGCCGCTCGTCGGTGGCGAGGTCCAGGCCGTGCGTCTTGGCGATCGGCGTCGCCGTCTCCTGGGCCCGCTCCAGAGGGGAGGCGACGACGTGCGTGATGTCGCGCTTGTCCAGGTGCTCGGCGACCCGGTCGGCCATCTGCCGGCCGAGCTCGGAGAGGTGGTAGCCGGGACGGCGCCCGTACAGCACGCCCTCCGGGTTGTGCACCTCTCCGTGGCGCATCAGGTGGACGACGGTGATGTCCTTGCGTCCGGTGTCGCTGCTGGTCTCGCTCATGCGGTGGCCTCCGATGCGGCGCGGGCTGCGGCGGGCAGCGCGGCGGCGATCCGCTCGACGGCCCGGGTGTCGTGGGCGGTGGAGACGAACCACGACTCGAACGCGGACGGCGGGAGATAGACGCCCTGCGCCAGCATCGAGTGGAAGAACGGCGTGAAGCGGAAGGCTTCCTGCCGCTTGGCGTCGTCGTAGTTGCGAACCGGGCCGTCCGTGAAGAAGACGGAGAACATGTTGCTCGCCGCCTGCACGGTGTGCGCGACCCCCTCCTTGTCCAGGGCCTGGCTCACCAGCCCCCGGATCTCCGCGGAGACCGCGTCGACCTTCGCGTACGCGGCGTCGTCCAGCAGACGCAGCTGGGCGAGGCCGGCGGCGGTGGCGACCGGGTTACCGGAGAGGGTGCCGGCCTGGTAGACCGGGCCGACGGGCGCCAGGTGCGCCATCACGTCGGCGCGACCGCCGAACGCCGCGGCCGGGAAGCCGCCGCCCATGACCTTGCCGAACGTCATCAGGTCGGGCCGCACCCCGTCGATGCCGAACCAGCCGGCCTTCGACGTACGGAAGCCGGTCATGACCTCGTCGGAGATGTACAGCGCACCGTTGGCGGCGCAGATCTCCTTGAGCCCCGCGTTGAAGCCGTCCAGCGGCGGTACGACGCCCATGTTGCCCGGCGACGCCTCGGTGATCACGCAGGCGATCTCGCCGGGCTGCGCGGCGAAGGCGGCCCGTACGGCCTCCAGGTCGTTGTACGGCAGCACGATCGTGTCGCCGGCCTGGGCGCCGGTGACCCCCGGCGTGTCCGGCAGACCGAAGGTCGCCAGCCCGGACCCGGCGGCGGCGAGCAGCGCGTCGACGTGACCGTGGTAACAGCCGGCGAACTTCACGATCTTCGCCCGGCCGGTGAAACCACGGGCGAGGCGGATCGCGGACATGGTGGCCTCGGTGCCGGACGACACGAGCCGTACCTGCTCCACAGGCTCGACCCGGGCCACGATCTCCTCGGCGAGCGCGACCTCGCCCTCGCCGGGCGTACCGAACGAGGTTCCGCGGGCTACGGCCTCCTGGACTGCGGCGATGACATCGGGGTGGGAATGGCCGAGAATCATCGGTCCCCACGAGCACACGAGGTCGACATACTCACGACCGTCAGCATCGGTGAGGTACGGACCGGTACCGGAGACCATGAAGCGGGGCGTACCGCCCACGGCCCGGAAGGCACGTACGGGAGAGTTCACGCCACCGGGCGTCACGAGGGACGCGCGGTCGAAAAGCGTCTGCGAAACTGGGGCGCTATAAGGAAAGCTCACACATGCCATGGTGTCAGAGCCACGGACAGTCTTGCGGTCGGGTGTTTCACCGCACGTCCTTGGGGGAGGTCACTGACACGATGATCGGGTTGCGCGGCGGGGGCTGTGTCTCCTAGTTAGTAGTCGGGTGGATGAGATATGCATCGCGGTGGCGGAGTGGGCGAAGGGACCGACGACCTGGGGCCCGAGCCTGCCCGGCGAGGTCGGCACCGGCGCGAGGCTGAGCGCAAGCAGGGCATACAGGCTGGCGCGCAGGTCGGAGCCGGAAGCAGGAGTGGTGGCCGGGTGGGGGTGACCTACAAGTATTTCGGGGCTCCCGACGGGGCCACTGCCGCACGCGTGCCCATTTCCATGCGCCCCGAGGAGCTCGGCGGCGACGAGCTGGGCATGGGCGGCCTGTTCACCAAGATCAAGCCGGAGACGGTGGCCGCGATGGTCCTCACCGGCATACAGGGCATACCCCTGCACAAGGTCCCGCCGCTGGAGCTGGTCGTCCTGCACCCCGACTACGCGGTGGTCAAGCTCCCCATGACGGTCGTGGACCCGCTGCGCGACGTGGGCGAGGAGTCCGTGGGTGCCGCGGCCTTCATCTGGTCGACGGTTCCGGACCGCGGTGGCCCGCGTGACGCGTTCAACGTCTACCAACTGCTGCACGAGTGGCAGGATTTCAGCCATCGTCTGCACGACGCGGGGCATCAGGCGTACTGCCTGGTGTGGCCCTGACCCTGAGGACCTGCGGGTAGTGGGCGGGGCTTCCGGGTCCCGCCCACACCGTGTGCCGGTAGGGGCTACCGGGCGGCCAGGGCGCATCGGGTTCCGCGGGAGAACCGATCTGCGCCGGCCAGGGTCGCGGAGCGTCACTACACATCCGCATAGCGCAGGAACTGCCAGCCCAGTACCGCCAGGGCGACTGTCTGTGCGAGGGAGACGATCACGAGTAGAGGCTGGGCGGCGGGAGAGCACCAGAACGCGATCACGCAGATCATCGGCAAGGCCACGTACGTGAACAGATCCACAGCGGTCTGCAGCCGCTTGCGTGTGGTGCGGCTCGCATCGTCGCGGTGGTAGGTCTCCCAGCCGAACACCGGGCCGCCGGCGCCGCTGAGCTCGGCCGGTCGCGGTCCCAGCCGGTCGCGGATGCAGCAGCCGATCGCCCAGATCTTCTCGTCGTTGACCAGGTAGGTCCACCCCAGGACCAGGCAGATCACGGGGACGTCGAGCAGCAGTTGAGCCCTGCCGCTCTGGACAGTGATCGCCAGGACCGTGGCGGACGCGGCGAGTGTGAAGTAGAGCAGGTTGTCACGGAATCCTATTCGGGTCTTCTGCTCCTCCTTGATGCGGTCGTACTCGGCCAGCAGCAGTCTGCTCTCGGTGACGTCTTCTGTGGAGGTCACGGCCATCCCTAAGCTCGGGTCCCGACTGGGCTGATGAGCGGGCGGGCAGGGCTCCGGCACCCGCCCGCCCGGACGGCACGGAAATTTCAGTCGGCAGCGCGGAAGGACGGCAGGTTGTTGGGGTTGTTCCGTTCGATCCAGCCCTTTCCGTCCGCCGCGATTCCTTCCAGGAGGCGGAACGTGTGAATGAAACCAGCCGCATTGAGGTTGATTTCGGCGATTTCCTGGGCGTTCTCGTCCGGCGCCATTTGATGGGTGTCGGCATCCTTGACACGAATGTTCCTGGCCGGCCCATTGGTGAGGACGAGCTCCAGGTCGTAGCCGCTGTGGGCGTGTTCCGTGACCTGCACGGAGGACAACGCGTCGAACCGGTAGTTGCTTCGCTGCTCGTTCCCACGTTTTGAGTCGGTGAAATCGAATTCGGTGCTGATCTCACGAACGCCATCCTGCGTGACCAGGAAAAGACGGAAACTGTAGCGCGAGTATCGCCAGGGTCCGCCCTTCGCGCGCCCTCGCTTGTAGGGACGTGCGGGTGTCATCAGGATGGTGTGGGTGATCAGGTCGCGCCAAGTGAGCTGGTAGTGGCGGAGTGCTTCGTCGACGAACAGCGTCTTGTCGCAGGTGAGCCAGGTCTCCATTTCCAGCTCACTGGGCCGTGTGGTGTCCAGGAACGACTTCCAGTTCTGGTACGCGACTTGCCGCGTGGTCAGCCGCTCTTGATACTCCTGGGTCTCCTCCGCCAGTCGACGCTCTTCACCCCGGGCTTCCAGCCACAAGGACGCAGCCGCGCGTCCGGACCAGATCGCACCGATCACCGCCAGTACGGCCAGCAGCGTCTGCGACGCGTCGGTACCTGAGGCCACTGTTCCGAACAGGGCCAGAGTCGTGATGCCGAGAGTGACGAGCGCGACCACGCACAGCGCCTTCGCTATCACCGGCGTCCGATCCTGGTGGCGGCGATCGAACAGAGTGCCCTTGTTGTGGCGGTCCCGGGCGTCCTCGGCAAGATGGCGAATCAGCCAGTTGACCCGGTCCACACTGATGCGGCTCTCGCGGTAGAGAAGTGCGATCTCGGCGACGAGGTTGTTGCGGATGTGGGCGGTGTGACCGAGCCATTCATGCGAAGCGAGTCCGTGGGGCACGCGGGTACTGAAGTAGTAGTCGAACGAATGACGGACGCGGTTGGTGAACCCTTCCCCGGCAAAGGCGGGATCGCCCGTGTACGGAATGTGGGACTCACGGTTCTTGGCCTTCTGCTGATGTTCCTGGTACCACCATCCGCGGCCGAAGTGAGCCGCGGTCAGGCCCGCACCGAGCGCTATCAGCAATTCGACGACCGCCGCGGCCGGACTCACCACCAGCGCCAGGATCCAGAGGAACGCGGTGACGACGACGAACAAGCCCGCCCGGGCCGGGAGGGCCGCCTGGGCGGCAGCAGTGGTGCTCGGCCGGGGCGGCAGGGCCCGTGGCCCGATGGGGTCGGGTTCGAAATAGGCCCAGACCCGTTGGACCCGGTCGTTACCGAAGCGGGCCGACTCGGCCCGCTCGCGGTTCTCGGCCCACAGGCTGTCCTTCAGCCCGCCGGTGAGTACGAGGTCGAGGTGGTGCAGGATCGCGTCACGCCGGCGGGGTGGCAGGGCTAGCAACCGCTCCAGTACACGTTCTGCGTCGCCGTCAGCGGTGCTGAGCATTGCCAGCAGTTCGAAAACGACGCTCAGAGCGTCTTTCCACTCTCCCTCGGCGTAGGTCCGTACGAGCCCGGAGGCATGGTGCAGCCGTTGGATTTCTTCGGTGCTGAGGTCGTGGTAGGCGCGTGCACTGAGCATGGCAAGCACCCAGTGGAAACGGACCTCCGCATTGTCGTGCCCGTGGGCCATCGCGTCACTGATCATGTCGCGAGAACGGCTGGGGATGCCATCCTCCAGAAACCGCACACCGACCTTGTACTTTTCCTGAGGCGATGCATCCGGATGGACGAAGTAGACGTTGGAGTTGTGTACGGTCTCGGCCTGGATTCCGACGGTGGAGTCGAAGGCGGCCGAATTGTGCGTGCCACTGCTGCCGTAGTTCATGACAAGTCACCCGCCGCGACAACCAGTGGCGCCAGCCTGGCCACCATCTCGGGGAACTCTGCGATCAGACCACGTAACCTCTTGAGTGCCATGGTCGCCTTCATGGACGATTCCGGAGTTTCCCCACCTGCCGCCTGACGGGCGGAGCGCAGCTCGGCCAGTGCCTCTCGGCAGGTGTCGTCGTCGAGGGTGCCCTCGACGTGGTGACGCTTCAGGTGCTCACGGAAACCGTCCAGTTCCGCGACCAGCTCCGCCGGACCGGTCACCTTCGGGCCCGCGTTCAAGTGGACGCTGCTCTCCCTGACCGAGCCGGCCATGATGCCGACGGTGCTGTTATGGGCGGTGTTGCTGACTTGCTCTTCGAGTCCGCCGGCCGTATGGGCCCTGTCTGCCTGGGACATTGCGATCTGCTCCTGTTCTCCCACCAGTTCCACGGCCAGCCGCGCGGCAAAAGCCGCCGCGTTCGCTGCGGCCCGCGGTTGCCAGTTACGGTCCTTCGCGCTGCTCTTCGTACCGTCGGCCCGGTCGCTGATGCCCCGGATGATGGCCACCGGTGCCCCGTTGAGATGACCGGCCTGCGCCACTCCGGCGGCCTCCATCTCGATGGCGAGCGCGTCGTTGTAGTGCTGCCGGATCCACCGCGCCTCGGCCGAGATCTTCGAGTTCTGTACGACCTCGCCGGCGGCGATCGCACCGAAGCGCACCTGCGGCGCACGCCCATGCCCCGGCGTGTCGTCGGCCCAGTCGTTCACACGAGCCAGGTGCGCGCCGAGCTGGCTGATACCGTGCGCCGCCTCCCACGCCCGGGGACGGGCCTTGAGGCCGTCGTCCTCGCTGGTCCCGCCGTGGTAGGCGTACACGTGTGTCGCCATCACCACGTCTCCCAGCCTGGCGCTCTCCCACAGGGCACCGGCGACGCCGACGAACAACACGGCCACCGGTGAGAACTCCTGCATCGCCCGCTCAGCGATCACCGCAGCCGAATGATTTCCCTTGTTCGTCAGACCGAGCGCGACACGACATGAAGTGCCCTGCACGGTTCCCACCTCGAACCGCGTTCCACGCTCATGACGGTGCAGCTGTGGAGCGGTCAGTTTCCGGCGCACGGCCTGGTACTCGAGATTGAGGGCGGTGAGAATCACCACCAGGTCCTTCGACATCTATTCCCCTTCACCCCTCGTGTCCTCTTCCGTCGTGGACGGCACAGGCCGGGCCAGTGGCGGGAGCAGAACCGTCTTCGGCCCGGCCCGGTACAGCCGCGCGGGCCGTCCTCCCGTGGTTCTGCGTCCCGAGCCGGCGGGGATGATGAACCCCTTAATCGCCTGGACTTTTCGGTAGAAATTGCGGGTGTCGAGTTCGGTGCCCCAAACCGCTTCGTACACCTGCTGCAGCTCGGCGATGGTGAAGAGTTCTCCGCAGAAGGCCGTGGCCAGCGCCGAGAACTCGATCTTGGTACGCGCGCGTTCGATTCCGTCCGCCACGATCCGGCGGTGATCGAAGGCCAGTTCCAGCTCGCCGGACAGGACGGTTTCCGCGGGAACCCAGGCAGCACCCACGGCATCCGTCCCCGCGACCGGTTCGGGGAGTCCCGGCGCGATCGCCAAGTGGGCCACGGAAACGACTCGACCCCGTGGATCACGTCCTGTGTCCCCGTAGGTGGCCAACTGTTCAAGATGCACCCACCCGGCAACCAAGGCCGTTTCCTCGCTCAACTCGCGGTGGGCCGCATCCAGAATCTCCTCACCGGCGTGATTGAGGAATCCGCCGGGGAGAGCCTGCGCGCCCCGGAAAGGATCCTCGCCCCGCTCCACGAGCAGGACGCACAGCCGCCCCTCACGCAGCGTCAGGATCACGAGGTCGACCGTCAGCAGAACAGGCGTGGGTGACCACTCGTCAACTTCCATGCGAATTAGGTTACTTCACTTCCTGTCACTTTAACAAGAAGGGTGACGCGGGGGCCGTCTTCGCTGTACGGCGGAGGCGCTCCGAGCGGTCACCTCGTCGGCCGCTCCGCGGCCAGGCGCGGGGCATCAGGCGTACTGCCTGGTGTGGCCCTGACCCTGCCCCTGCCAGGGACGCCCTCGTCAACCATCGTTGGTTATAGAGTCGTGCCGTGAGCAGCGAGGATGCCGCCCTGGAGGCGTTGGCCGCACTGGGGGATCCCGTGCGGCGTGGACTGTATCGGCACGTCACCGGGACACCGGGCGAGGTGGGGCGGGACGCTGCCGCCGAAGCGGTCGGGGTCTCCCGTTCACTGGCCGCGTTCCACCTGGACAAACTGGTCGAGGCCGGGCTGCTGGAGGTCTACTTCCGAAGGCTCACGGGGCGCAGCGGTCCGGGGTCCGGACGACCCTCGAAGCTGTACCGGCGAGCCGAGGGCGAACGCACGGTGTCGGTGCCGCCCCGGTCCTACGACACGGTGAGCCGGCTGCTGGCCGAGGTGGTGGAGCAGGCCGGGCTCGACGGGGAACTGCAGGCGGCGGCAAGGGCGGCCGGGAAGGCCGAGGGGGGCACCTGCGACGGCGAGGGGGATCCGGTCGAGGTCCTGCGGTCGCGCGGTTACGAACCGTTCTGGGACGGCGGGACGCTACGCCTGAACAACTGCCCCTTCCATGCGTTGGCCGATCAGTTCCCCGCCCTGGTCTGCGGGATGAACCTGGCCGGAATCGAGGGCCTGCTCGCCGGGCTGCCGGGCGGTCGGGACTGGAACGCGGCGATGGATCCGCTTCCGCACGGCTGCTGCGTGGCCCTCGAAGCCGCGGAGGGGAAGGGACTTGCACCGGAAGCCACGCCCGGAGGCGCACCGGAAGCCATGCCCGAAGCCAAGCCCGAAGTCTAAAAAAGCATCCGTTGACTTTAGAAGGTTCACCCGGGCATTCTTGCCCCCGTGAGCCAATTCCACCTTGCCCAAGTCAACGTCGGGCGCATCCTGGCCCCGCTCGACAGCCCCCAGCTGGCCGACTTCGTCGCCCAGCTTCCGGAGATCAACGCCGTCGCCGATCAGGCCCCCGGCTTCGTCTGGCGCATGGTCGACGACAGCGGAGCCGCCGCGACGAACCTGCGCCCCGAGAACGACGACGACATGCTCCTGATCAACTGCTCGGTCTGGGAATCGGTCGAAGCGCTGCGGAACTACACGTACCGCAGCGAGCACCTCAAGGTGCTGGCACGCCGCCGGGAATGGTTCGAGCGCCTCGCCGACTTCCACCACGCCCTGTGGTGGGTCCCCGCAGGGCACCGCCCGAGCGTCGCCGAGGCGATGGACCGCATCGCCCTGATCCGTGACATCGGGGAAGGCCCCGGCGCGTTCACCTTCCGGGCCCCGCACCCACCGCCGGCCGGCTCCCCC
The DNA here is from genome assembly GCF_043203805.1 of Streptomyces sp. LN549. Lineage (NCBI taxonomy): Bacteria > Bacillati > Actinomycetota > Actinomycetes > Kitasatosporales > Streptomycetaceae > Streptomyces > Streptomyces sp. LN549. The sequence continues at coordinate 3,850,423 of NZ_JAZHRI010000002.1, forward strand.
GGCGGATCCGGGCACGGCCACCACGACGGCCCCTCCCCCACTGAACACACTCCCGCCGAACACACACCCCGCTGAGCGGCCTGCCGCCGAACACACGGCCCAGCACGCGTCAACCGGCCGCCCACCTGCACGAAGGGCGTCCGTCAGCCAGCCGTATCCAGCCATTCATTGGCCGAAGAATGATCTTCAGGTGTCCTGCCGAACCTGCCGATGCAGGAGGCATCGACTCTGAAGGAGGCCTGCCGTGGGCGACACTCTGCTGGCTCTGTCCATTCCCGTGCTGGTCTTCGCCAGCGGCATCTACGCGGCATGTGAGAGCTGGTGGCGGCGCCGTCACCCGGCGCCGCCGTCCCCGTACACGCATCAGGCGGCCCGGCTCGCCGAGCACGCGATGCTCGTGGACGCCGAGCGGATCGTGAACGGCGCCTACGAAACCCTCGGCACGCTCTACGCCGGCCCGACGGCGGCGGACACGCCGGTTCCGGCCACCGCCGTCAGGCCCGGGGCGGCTGCCAGTCAGGATCACGACCGGTCAGCGCCAGCACCCGCGCAAAGGGGCTAGCCCCGTCCGGTACGGGGAACGGCTCGCCGAACATGTTGGCCTCGCGGGCCTTCGGCGCCATCCCCGCCATGGCGGGCGCGATCTCGTTCACCACGTCCGCGTCCGGCACGAACTCCTGACCGGTGGCCCGGGCCAGGTCCCAAGCGTGCACGGTCAGATCACCGAGCACCATGTGCCCCACCGTCCGGGCGGGGAACCCCATCGAGCCCGCGGTTCCCTCCTCGGCGCCCGGCACCGCCCACGCATCGACCAGCGCGGCCGTCTCCTCACCGAAGCGTTTCCGCCAGTCCCCGGTGACCGCGTCCGGGGTCTCGCCGAAGTCCGCGTCCTTCCTGGCCGCGAGCGCGGTGAAGTTGACGACCACCTGGACGAGGTGGCTGATCAGGGCACGGACGTCGTACTCCGCGCACGGTGTGGGGTCACCCAGCCGGCTGTCGTCGATCCCACGCACCACGGGCAGCGCACTGTCGGCGGCCGCATCCAGCAATTCGCTGATCTTCTTCATGCTTCGACCATGCATCCGGCGGCGGCCCGGGTCTTGAAGAAACGCGACAACCGGGACACGGAAGCGACCGCGTCATAGGATCGGCAGCCATGTCCGGCTCCCAAGGTCCCCGACGTGACACCCGGGGCATCGTCGACGCCCCCGAGCTGTTCACGCACGTACGCTTCCGGCGCCGCGAGCCCGCCCCCGCGCTGCGCCCCTACCTCGAGCACTACTGGCTGATCGACTGGGACCTGCGCGAGCCGTACGCCTCCCATCTGGTCCCGCACCCCAGCGTCAACCTGGTCTTCGAGCGGTACGCGGGCTGCGGCGACGAGGACGCCGGCTTCGCGGAGGTCTCGGGCATCGGCCTGGAGCTCTTCACGCAGAAGCTGGAGGGGCGGGGGCGGGTCTGCGGTGTGCAGTTCCGGCCGGGCGGCTTCCGGCCGTTCGCACCGGACCGGCCGGTGTCGGAGTGGACGGGGCGCCGGGTCCCGGCACCCGAGGTGTTCGCGCCGCCCTCCCCGCCGTCGGCCGTGCTCGACCCCGGGCAGGAGGACGCGCGGGTCGCGGCACTCGACACGTACCTGCTGGCGCTCGGCCCGGAACCGGATCCGCAGGCCGACAGGGCGATGGCCCTGGTCGACCTGGTGCGTACCGACCGCACGGTCCGCCGCGTCGACGAACTGGCCCGCACCGAGGGGCTGTCGGTGCGGTCCCTGCAACGGCTGTTCGCCACGTACGTGGGCGTCGGCCCCAAGTGGGTCATCCTCCGCTACCGCATCCACGAGGCGCTGGAACGCGCCGAGTCGGACCCGGCGGTGGACTGGGCGGGGCTCGCCGCGGATCTCGGCTACAGCGACCAGGCGCACCTGGTCAGAGACTTCACGGCGACGGTCGGCGTCCCGCCGACCGTGCTCGGTGCCCGCTGACTGTCAGAGGCCCGTCCTACAGTTCTGTCATGGAGCGGACCGACGCATCATCCGTACGGATCGAGCCCTGGTCGGAGAGCGACCTGGAGCTGCTCCGCCGTGCCAACGCACCGGAGCTGATGGACCACCTCGGCGGCCCCGAGTCGGAGGAGCAGGTCATAGGGCGCCACAGCCGCTATGTGGCGCTGAGCGCGGACCGGACGGGCCGGGGCAGGATGTTCCGCATCACGCTGCCCGGTGAGGCCGAGGGCGTGGGCACCATCGGTTTCTGGGAGCGCACCTGGCAGGGGCGGAAGGTCTACGAGACGGGGTGGGCCGTTCTCGCGGAGTTCCAGGGCCGGGGCATCGCGTCGGCCGCGACGAAGGCCGTGGCCGAGCAGGCACGCGCCGAGCACAAGCACCGCTATCTGCACGCCTACCCGTCCGTGGACAACGGTGCGTCGAACGGGGTGTGCCGCAAGGCGGGTTTCATGCTGATCGGCGAGTGCGAGGTCGAGTACCCGCCGGGACACCCGCTGCCGACCCACGACTGGCGGCTGGACCTCCACCCGGATCACTGACCGGGCAGAAGGCCGGGCAGAGGACCGGGGCGGCCGTACCGGCGGAGGCGTAAAGCATTTGACGGGCGTGGCCGCCTCCTGGATATTCATCTGCGTCACGCAGCTTATGCGTGACGCATCAAGCCATGAGCCATGGCTCATTCACCTTGGCCCATACGGGCCCCCTCACCGAGGAGCCCTCCATGCTCACCCTCGTCACCGGCTGCCGCGGCCGCGTAGGTTCCGCACTCGTCTCGCTCCTGCACCAGGGCGGCCACGCCGTGCGCGCCGGCTCCCGCAACTCGGGCGAGCTCTCACTGCCGGCGGGCGTCCCGTCCGTCGCCTGCGATCTCGGCGACCCCGGCACCTTCGCGGCCGCCCTGGAAGGCGTCGACGCCGTCTTCCTCTACGCCGAGCCGTCCCACATCGCCGAGTTCCTCGCCGCCGCGCAGACCGCCGGCGTCGCACACATCGTCCTGCTCTCCTCCAGTTCGGTCCTCGGCCCCGACGCCGGGTCCAACCCGATCGCCGCCTCCCACCACGCGGTGGAACAGGCGCTGAGCGGCTCCCCCCTCACCGCGACCCTGCTGCGCCCCGGCGCCTTCGCGGGCAACGCCTACCAGTGGTCGGAGTCCTTCCGGTCCGGCCGCCCCGTCGAACTGCCCTATCCGCACAGCGGGACCAGCCCCATCGACGAGACCGACATCGCCGAAGCGGCACTCGCCGTCCTCACCGACGCACGGCTGCAGGGCTCGGCGTACCACCTGACCGGCCCCGAATCCCTCACCGCCACCGAGCAGGTCGAGCTCCTGGCCGCCGCGTCGGGCAGCCCCGTCACCGCCCGCACCGTGAGCAGGGACGCCTGGAAGGAGTCCGTGTCCCCCTTCGTCCCACAGGAGATCGCCGAGGCGCTGCTCGACTACTGGGCCGCCACGGACGGGTCCTCCGCCGACGTCACCGCCGATACGGAGAAACTGACCGGCCGTCCGGCCCGTACGTTCGCGGCATGGGCCGCCGGGCACGCCGCTGCCTTCCGCGCCTGACGCCCGCGCGACTGCCCGCCCGCGATCCCGAATCCCATGGCCGGTGCCCCCGCCCCGATGGCATCCTGACCAGGTGAACGGACCCGAGATCCACCTCGAAGTCGCCCCCGGACTGCGCCTCTTCGTCGCGCACGAACGCCGCGGGGGCCGGACGACCGTGACCACCGACGGCTCGTCCACTCTCGGGCACGTCGTGGAATCACTCGGAGTCCCGCTGACCGAGGCGGGAGAGCTCCTCGTCGACGGGCGCCCGGTGCCGGTCTCACACATTCCCGCAGCGGGCGAGATCGTCGAGGTACGGGCCGTTCAGCGTCCGCAGAGCGTGCCGGGCGCACCCCTGCGCTTCCTGCTCGACGTCCACCTCGGCACGCTCGCGCGACGACTGCGGCTGCTCGGGGTCGATGCGGCGTACGAGAGCGAGGACATCGGCGACCCCGCGCTGGCCACCCGCTCGGCGAAGGAGCAGCGGGTCCTGCTCTCCCGGGACCGGGGGCTGCTGCACCGGCGGGAAATCTGGGCGGGGGCGTACGTCTACAGCGACCGCCCGGAGGCGCAGTTGCGTGACGTACTGGAGCGGTTCGCGCCGGACCTCGCCCCGTGGACGCGGTGCACGGCGTGCAACGGGCCGCTGACGGCGGCCGACAAGGACTCCGTCAGCGCGCACCTGGAACACGGCACCCAGCGGTCGTACGACGTCTTCGCCCAGTGCACGGAGTGCGACCGGGTGTACTGGCGCGGCGCCCACCACGCCCGCCTGGAGGCGATCGTCACCGAAGCGGTCCGCGAGTTCGGCAACGCCCTGTCCGGGCCGGGCCCGTCGGACAGGCCCTAAGCGCCGCCACCACCGTTGACGGCGTCGCCGTCGCGCAGCCTCTCGATCTGTACCGCGCTCAGCTCCACGGTGCGCCGCATATGGGTGATGAGGAAGGCGATCTCGTCGTCTCCGTACGCCTCGAACAGCGCAGTCCAACCGCTGTTCAACCGCTCCCAGACCGCACCGAACTCCGCCATGCGCTCAGGCACGGTCGCGACGAGCACCCGCCGCCGGTCCGCCGTGTCCCGCGCGCGGGTCACATAGCCGGCCCGCTCCAGCCGGTCGACGAGCCGGGTCGCCGACCCGGTGGTGAGCCCGGTCAGCTCCGCGACCCGGCCGGTGGTGACGGGCCCGGTCTCCAGGCCGAGCAGGTTCAGGCACTGCAGATCCGTGGGGTGCAGCCGCAGATGGTCGGCAACGGCCTGGTTGAACAGGGCGTACGAGGCCATGTAGCGGCGCGACGTGACGGCCAGCTCGGCCAGCAGCACACTGCGGCGCGGGGCGGATGACTTCTGCGGCATGCAGAGAGTGTACGAAGCAGGCATGGCCAGCACGGCCCACCGCCGCTCCTCCGGGCAGGAGGCGCCTGCGGCGCCCCCGTACGTCCCGCGACGGCTCAGAAGACGTACTCGTCCCCCGTGGCGGGCGCCAGCACCTCGTGCTCGCTGTTCTTCGCGTTCCGGTCCGTCGCCCCGTCGTTCCACACGGTGTCGATCCGGACGACCACCTCCGCCGGCCGGCCCGCGAGCTGAAGTTCGAGGGCGAGCTGCCGCTGCTCGGAACCGTCCGCGTGCAACGCACCCGTCCGGCACAGCACGGTCGCCCGATCGGCCTGGAGGCACTCCTGCGGCAGCTCCTGGCGGCCCGCCAGCGGTACGGAGACCCGCAGTCGCACGGTGACCCCGGCCAGATCCGCCGGCCCGCGGTTCTCGCTGCGCAGCCAGATCCCGAGCCCGGTACCCCACAACGAGACGTGTCCGTGGTGCGACACATCCGCCTCCGGTGCGATGTTCCGCCCCACGGGCGTACCGACGGGCGCGCCGACGGCCACGGCCGTCCCGCCCACACCCAGCGCCACCGTCGACGCCATTGCCGCCGCAGCGGATACCCCCAGCAGAGCCTTACGCGTCACTACCATGCCCTGAAGATACAGATCATCATGATTTATCCATATTTACCCACTGGTTCGGCGCGTCCTCGGGTCCGCGCCCGTGACACCCTGCCCCCATGTCCGTGGTCCGCTCCATCGCCCTCTTCGCCGTCGCCGCCCTCTTCGAGATCGGCGGGGCCTGGCTCGTATGGCAGGGGGTGCGCGAGCACCGCGGCTGGGCCTGGATCGGCGGGGGCATCATCGCCCTGGCCACCTACGGCTTCGTCGCCACCCTCCAGCCGGACGGCGAGTTCGGGCGGGTGCTCGCCGCGTACGGCGGGGTCTTCGTCGTGGGGTCGATCGCCTGGGGCATGGCGGCCGACGGCTACCGGCCCGACCGCTGGGACGTGACGGGTGCGCTGGTCTGCCTGGCCGGCATGGCCGTGATCATGTATGCCCCCCGCAACCACTGACCGCACCCCTGCCTATCCTGGGCCCACACCGATCAGCTGTCCGAGGAGCCCGCCATGGCCGCATCCCCCATCGCCGTCATCACCGGAGCGAGCAGCGGCATCGGTGCCGCGACCGCCCGGCAGCTGGCGGCCGCCGGCTTCCGCGTGGTGCTGACCGCCCGCCGCAAGGACCGCATCGAGGCGCTCGCAGCCGAGATCACCGAGGCGGGCCACGAGGCCACGGCCTACGCCCTGGACGTCACCGACCGCGCCGCGGTCGACGAGTTCGCCACCGCGTTCCGTACCCTCGCCGTCCTCGTCAACAACGCCGGCGGCGCGCTCGGGGCCGACCCCGTCGCCACCGGGGACCCGGCGGACTGGCGCCAGATGTACGAGACCAACGTCATCGGCACGCTCAACGTCACCCAGGCCCTGCTCCCGGCCCTCACCGCGGGCGGGAACGGCACGATCGTCATCCTCTCCTCGACCGCCGGCCTCTCCACCTACGAGGGCGGCGGCGGCTACGTGGCCGCCAAGCACGGCGAGCACGTCCTGGCGGAGACCCTCCGCCTGGAGATCGTCGGCACCCCGGTCCGCGTCATCGAGGTCGCCCCCGGCATGGTCAAGACGGAGGAGTTCGCCACCACGCGCTTCCGCGGCGACGCCGAGAAGGCCGCCAAGGTCTACGCGGGCGTCGACGCCCCCCTCACCGCGGACGACGTGGCCGACACGATCACCTGGGCCATCACCCGCCCCAGCCACGTCAACATCGACCTCCTGGTGGTCCGCCCCCGCGCCCAGGCCTCCAACTCCAAGGTCCACCGCACCGTCTGACGGCCCGCGCGCAGCCGAACGGGCGGGGTGAGGCTCCCCCCGTGAGCCTCACCCCGCCACCGGCTCGCGCGCTCAGCCCTTCACGCAGATGACCTGCTTCAGCTTCGCGACGACCTCGACCAGGTCGCGCTGCTGGTCGATGACCTTCTCGATCGGCTTGTAGGCACCCGGAATCTCGTCGACGACGCCGGAGTCCTTACGGCACTCCACGCCCCGCGTCTGGTCCTCCAGGTCCTTCGTCGAGAAGCGCCGCTTGGCGGCGTTCCGGCTCATCTTCCGGCCCGCGCCGTGCGAGGCCGAGTTGAAGGACTTCTCGTTGCCGAGGCCCTTCACGATGTACGAGCCGGTGCCCATCGAGCCCGGGATGATCCCGAAGTCACCGGAGCCGGCCCGGATGGCCCCCTTGCGGGTGACCAGCAGGTCCATGCCCTCGTACCGCTCCTCCGCCACGTAGTTGTGATGGCAGGAGATGACCGGCTCGAAGGTCACCTTGGCCTTCTTGAACTCCTTGCGGACCACGTCCTGGAAGAGCGCCATCATCACCGCGCGGTTGAGCTTCGCGTACTCCTGCGCCCAGAAGAGGTCATTGCGGTAGTCCTGCATCGGCGGGGTGTCCGCGAGGAAGACCGCCAGGTCGCGGTCGACCAGGCCCTGGTTGTGCGGCAGCGTCTGGGCCTGGCCGATGTGGAAGTCGGCCAGCTCCTTGCCGATGTTCCGGGACCCGGAGTGCAGCATCAGCCAGACCGAACCCGCCTCATCGAGACAGACTTCGATGAAGTGATTCCCTCCTCCGAGCGTTCCCATCTGCTTCGTGGCACGTTCCTGACGGAATTTGACCGCATCGGCCACCCCGTCGAACCGCTCCCAGAAGTCGTCCCAGCCGGTCGACGCGAGACCGTGCAGCCGGCCGGGGTCCACCGGATCGTCATGCATGCCGCGGCCCACCGGAATGGCCTGCTCGATCTTCGACCGGAGCGGGGACAGGTCCCCGGGCAGGTCGTTGGCGGTCAGCGAGGTCTTCACCGCGGACATTCCGCAGCCGATGTCCACGCCCACGGCCGCCGGGCAGACCGCACCGTGCATCGCGATCACCGACCCGACCGTGGCGCCCTTGCCGAAGTGGACGTCCGGCATCACGGCCAGGCCCTTGATCCAGGGCAGGGTGGCGACGTTGCGCAGCTGCTGCATCGCGACGTCCTCGACCGAAGCCGGGTCGGTCCACATACGGATGGGGACCTTCGCACCCGGTACCTCTACATACGACATAGTTCCTCGATTCCCCCGAAAAGTCTGAAAACGCAAAACCGGTGCCAAGGTCGGCAAATGAGTCGGCCGACCGGCATTCACAGCGGCGCGTGCGATACACATTGTGTCCACCGGCCGCCATCGAGCGGCAACCGTTTTTCGCGCGAAGGGAGCCCAGGACCGTGCGACGAATGGCGTACGTACCCGGCACCGTGCTGATCCGCAGCACTCGTCGCCGGCTGCAGTGCCGGCACCGATGGCGACGCATCCGCCAGCGACAGCAAACCCGGCACGCTGACCACCTCCGCCGCGCCCCCGGGCAAGTACCTCACCCTTCCCGAGGCCTGCCGGGCCATCCCCCTCGCCACGCTGAAGGACCTCCTGCCCGGCGCCGCGCAACTGCCCGAGGCCCAGCAGGACAAGGTGTACGAGGGCACGCCCGCCGGAACCTTCGACACGGACCGCCGAGTCGGCTGCCGCTGGACGTCCGACGCACCCGACGCCTCCCGCAGCGTCGCCATCGACTTCGAGCGCGTCGTCTCGTACGACCCGTCCGTGAGCGACGACGACCGCGCCCGCGAGGTGTACGCGAAGAAGGAGGACGCCGCGGACCTCCCCTCGGCCTCCCTCCCGCCCGACGACGCGGAGAAGGAGACACCCTCTCCCGAGGGCTCCCCGACAGGACGGGAGAAGGCCGGAGGCAAGAGCGCCGGCGGAACCGCCGGGAAGACGGACGCGAAGCCGGACGCCGGTACCGGCCCGGACGGCAGCGCGACCGGCAGCGCGGATGACGCCACGGGTGACACGGCGGAGGGCGGCACGGCCGGCAGCCCCACCGAGAACCTCCAGCCCCGCGTCCTCGACACGCTCGGAGACAGTGCCTTTCTGGACGATCTGCTCACCCGGGCAGGTTCCACCGCACAGCACCGCACGGTGAGCGTGGTATTCCGCACATCGAACGTCATCGTCACCATCGAGTACACCGCGCAGCCGGCCCTCTCCACCGAGGTCCCCGACAGCAAGGAACTGCAGGAGAAGGCCCAGGCACTGGGCGAGAAGCTGGTCGACACGTTCAGCGAATAGCCCCACCCCCGGCCGCCCTGGACGGGGCGTCCGCCACCCCGCGGGCCTTCCGGCCGAGGCGGCATCCGGCGCCCGTCCGTCGTACCGTGGCCCTCCGGAACCGCCCGTTCGGCCGACCGCCGCGCCACCCGAGTGAAGGAACCATGCACCGATCAGCCCCGCGACTCACCCGCATACTCGCCTGCGCCGCCGTCCCGGTGATGCTCGTCGTCGCCGGCTGCTCGTCGGACTCCGACGGCAAGAAGGACGACGCCTCGTCCTCGTCCGCCGCACCGGACGCGACGAAGACGGAAGCGGCCGTCGCGCCGGCGAAGTTCGCCACGCTGCCCGACCCGTGCAAGTCGATCACCGCGAAGACGGTCAAGTCCCTGGTCCCCTCGGCCAAGAACAAGAGCGGCACCCGCGGCAAGTCCAGCGACACCGCCGTCCGCGGCGGCTGCTCGTGGAACGGCCTCGACGACAACGGCGTCAAGGGCTCCCAGTACCGCTGGCTCGACGTCGGCTTCACCCGCTTCGCATCGGACCAGGCCGTGGGCAGCGGTGCCGACCGCGCCCAGGCGGACTACACGAAGCAGGTCGCCAAGGCCCAGGCGGCCGACGGCGCGAAGAAGCTCGCCACCGCCCCCGTCAGCTCCCTCGGCGACCAGGCCACCCAGATCACGTACGACCTCACCAAAACGGGTGAGGACTTCAAGTACGCGACCATCGTCGCCCGTACGGGGAACGTCGTCGTCACCCTCAACTACAACGGCGCGGGCTACGCGGGAGCCAAGACCCCGTCCGCCGCCGACATCCTGAAGGGCGCCCAGAAGGCCGCCAAGGAGGCGGTCGCCTCGGTCGCCACCGCCAACGAGGCCGCACAGCCCAGCGGCTCGCCGAAGCCCTCCCAGTCCGCCAAGGCCAAGGCCGCGACCAAGGCGACCGGCAAGGCGACGAGCAGGACGACCAGCAAGACGACCAGCAAGGCCTCGGCCAAGAAGACGGGCTGACCGCCCCTCCCCGCCCGCCCTGCACCCGGCAGCGGACGGCCCGCGAGGCGGCCCGCCAGGCATCCGGGCGCGGCAGCCGGTGGCCTCAACCCTCCTGCGCAGAAGCGGTCTTGCGAAGCCCGGTCCTCACCCGAGGACCGGGCTTCGCCCCTCCCCGCGCAACACACCGCGCAGGCATGTGCCAGGCTGTGCCCGCCAGAACTCGAAGTCGTCCCGCTGGACCGGACGTCGGAGACAAAGAATTTGGGGAGGGGTCGCGGGTGGCCGCGATGCAGCTGACACGCACGCACCGGATACTCATCGGGCTCGTGGTCGCCGGTGCGGTGCTCATCGCAGCGATCGGTTTCGCGGGCTCGTACGCGGCTGTGCGCGAGCTCGCCCAGCAGAAGGGCTTCGGCGACTTCTCGCTCGTCTTCCCGATCGGCATCGACGCCGGCATCTGTGTCCTGCTCGCGCTGGACCTGCTGCTGACCTGGCTGCGCATCCCGTTCCCGCTGCTGCGTCAGACGGCCTGGCTGCTGACCGCCGCGACGATCGCGTTCAACGGCGCAGCGGCCTGGCCCGACCCGCTCGGCGTCGGCATGCACGCCGTCATCCCGGTGCTGTTCGTCGTATCCGTCGAGGCCGCCCGTCACGCGGTGGGCCGGATCGCCGACATCACGGCCGACAAGCACATGGAGGGCGTCCGCCTCACCCGCTGGCTGCTCTCGCCCGTGCCGACGTTCCGGCTGTGGCGGCGGATGAAGCTGTGGGAGCTTCGGTCCTACGAGCAGGTCATCAAGCTCGAACAGGACCGGCTGATCTACCAGGCCCGCCTCCAGGCCCGCTTCGGCCGCAACTGGCGCCGCAAGGCCCCCGTCGAGTCCCTGATGCCGCTCCGCCTCGCCAAGTACGGCGTCCCGCTCGCCGACACCGGCCCCGCCGGACTCGCCGCAGCCGGCATCGAACCCGCCCTGCTGCCCCCGGCCGCCGCCGTCGCCGTGGAAACGGCCCCGCAGCCCGAACTCGCGTACGCGCCCCAGCAGGAGCAGTACGCCCAGACGGTCCCCGGCGAATGGGCCGAGGAGCAGGAGCAGCCCGCGGAGGGGCCCGTCACGCACGAGAGCCCGTGGTTCGCGGCGCAGGTTCCGGACGGGGCGTACGAGGGTTCGTACAACCCGACGTACGTCGAAGGTCTTGAGCCGACTCCGGTCATGATCCCGTCGGGCCCCGGTGGCCGCACGCGGCCGCTGGGCAACGTCGGCACGATCGGTGCCGTGCCCGGCCCCCGCACCGAGCGGATGCCGATGGCCCCCGAGGGCGACGAGGCGCGGGCCCCGGGTCAGGTCCAGATGCCGGTCCAGGAGCAGGTCCCGGCGCAGGAGCAGGTCCCCGTACCGGAGCAGGTCGCGGTCCAGGAGCAGCAGCCGCTGCCCGTCGTCGAGGCCGCCGACGAGTGGGCCGAGGAGTGGGCGCAGGAGGACGCGGAGTTCAGCGAGATCGCTTACGAGGTCTTCGCCGCGTTCGTGACGCAGCACAGCACGTACCCCAGCATCGAGGTCCTCGACATACACCTGTCGGACGGCCACAACGTGCGGCACCCGCGCAGCATGGCGCTGCTCCGCCAGCTGATCCAGGGCTTCAAGAACCGCTACCACGCCGAGCTCGAGGCCGACCACATCGCGTGAGCCGATGGGCCGCGGCACCCCGCACGCTCATGACGAAGGGCCGTCACCCGGTGATCCGGGTGACGGCCCTTCGTCATGCGATACGTACGCGGTTACGCGCCGAGCAGCCTGCGCACCCGGTCCGCCCCCACCGCGAGCAGCAGCGTGGGCAGGCGCGGGCCCGTGTCCCGGCTGACCAGCAGCCGGTACAGCAGCGCGAAGAACGACCGCTGTGCCGTCTTCAGCTCAGGCGTCGGCTTGGCGTCGGCCTCCAGCCCTGCCAGCACCTTCGGCACGCCGTAGACGAGCGTGGTCAGCCCGTCCAGCGACCAGTGCGAGTCCAGCCCCTCCAGGAGCAGCCGCAGCGACTCGCGTCCCTGCTCGTCCAGCGAGCCGAGGAGCTCCTTGTCCGGCTCGTCGCGGACGATGGTGCGGGCCTCGGCCGGGACCTGGGTGGTGATCCAGTTCTCGGCCCGGTCGAGCCGCGGCCTGGCCTCGTCGAGCGAGGTCAGCGGGTGCTCCGGGTCCAGCTCGCTGAGGATGCGCAGCGTCTGGTCCTCGGCCCCGGCGGTGATGTCGGCGACCGAGGCGAGGGTGCGGTACGGCAGCGGGCGCGGCGTGCTGGGCAGCTCACCGGCGGCCGTGCCGATCGCCCGGGCGTACGCGGCGGCGTCCGCCGGCAGCACGGAACCGTCGGCGACCTTGCGCCCCAGCGAGTCCCACTCGTCGTAGAGCCGCTGGATCTCCTGGTCGAAGGCGATCTTGAAGGACTGGTTGGGCCTGCGGCGCGCGTACAGCCAGCGCAGCAGCGGCGCCTCCATGATCTTCAGCGCGTCGGCCGGGGTCGGCACGCCGCCCTTGGAGGAGGACATCTTCGCCATGCCGGAGATGCCGACGAAGGCGTACATCGGTCCGATCGGCTGCACACCGTCGAAGACCTCGCGGACGATCTGGCCGCCGACGACGAACGACGACCCGGGCGAGGAGTGGTCCACCCCGCTCGGCTCGAAGATCACGCCCTCGTACGCCCAGCGCATCGGCCAGTCGACCTTCCAGACGAGCTTGCCGCGGTTGAACTCCTTGAGCCGGACCGTCTCGGCGAAGCCGCAGGCCGTGCAGGTGTAGTTCAGCTCGGTGCTCTCGTCGTCGTACGACGTGACCGTCGTCAGGTCCTTCTCGCAGTTGCCGCAGTAGGGCTTGTACGGGAAGTAGCCGGCCGAGCCGCCGCTGCCGTCGTCCTCGCTCGCCGCGCCGGAGCCCGCCTCGGCCTCCAGCTCCGCCTCGTCGACCTTCTTCTGCTGCGGCTTCTTGCCGCCCTTGGCCGCCGCCGGGTCCTTCTTGGTCCGGTAGCGGTCCAGAACGGCGTCGATGTCCGCACGGTGGCGCATCGCGTGCAGGATCTGCTCGCGGTACGTCCCCGCCAGGTACTGCTCCGTCTGGCTGATTCCGTCGTACTCGACACCCAGCTCGTCCAGGGCCGCCGTCATGGCGGCCCTGAAGTGCTCGGCCCAGTTCGGATACGCGGACCCGGCCGGGGCGGGCACCGAGGTCAGGGGCTTGCCGATGTGCTCGGCCCAGGACGCGTCGACGCCCTCGACGCCGTTCGGCACCTTGCGGTAGCGGTCGTAGTCGTCCCACGAGATCAGGTGCCGGACGGTGTACCCGCGGCGGCGGATCTCGTCGGCGACCAGGTGCGGGGTCATGACCTCGCGGAGGTTGCCCAGGTGGATCGGGCCCGACGGGGAGAGACCGGACGCGACGACGACCGGTTTGCCAGGCGCACGACGCTCCGATTCGGCGATGACCTCGTCCGCGAAGCGGGAGACCCAGTCGGTCTCGGTGCTGCTCTGACTCTGAGCCACGGTCGGCACGTCCTTCTCTCTTGTAGGACTCATAGGGGCACCGACCATTCTCCCAGGTACCGCCCACAGCGCGAAAACGGCTTTACAGCCCGTGGGATACTTGGGGTCATCCCTTGTACCCCTACGGAAACGGCAGCCAGCTCATGGCCTCGGTCAATTCCCTCGCTTCCACGCTCCAGCAGCAGCTGGCGGACGCCCTGACGGCAGCTCTGCCGGATGCCGGTACCGCGGACCCGCTGCTGCGCCGAAGCGACCGGGCCGACTTCCAGGCCAACGGCATCCTGGCGCTCGCCAAGAAGCTCAAGGGCAACCCGCGCGACCTGGCCGCCCAGGTCACCGGCGCCCTTCCGGCCACGGACCTGATCAAGGACATCGAGGTCTCAGGACCCGGCTTCCTGAACATCACGCTCTCGGACAAGGCGATCATCGAGACGCTCGCCGCGCGCGCCGCGGACGACGAGGGCCGGCTCGGCGTGCCGTACGACAGCACCGCCGGCACCACCGTCATCGACTATGCCCAGCCGAACGTGGCCAAGGAGATGCACGTCGGTCACCTGCGGTCGGCCGTGATCGGCGACGCGATGGTGCAGATCCTGGAGTTCACCGGCGAGTCCGTCGTCCGGCGGCACCACATCGGCGACTGGGGCACCCAGTTCGGCATGCTCATCCAGTACCTGATCGAGCACCCCGACGAGCTGAACCACGAGGGCGGCGAGGCCGACGGCGAGGCCGCCATGTCGTCCCTGAACCGGCTCTACAAGGCGTCCCGGGTCCTGTTCGACTCGGACGAGGAGTTCAAGGCCCGCTCACGGGACCGGGTGGTCGCGCTCCAGGCCGGTGAGCCGGAGACGCTCGCCATGTGGCAGCGGTTCGTCGACGAGTCGAAGATCTACTTCTACTCCGTCTTCGACAAGCTCGACATGGAGATCAGCGACCCCGACATCGTCGGCGAGTCCGGCTACAACGACATGCTGGAGGAGACCTGCCGGATCCTGGAGGAGACGGGCGTCGCCGTCCGCTCCGAGGGTGCGCTGTGCGTCTTCTTCGACGACGTGAAGGGTCCGGACGGCAACCCGACCCCGCTGATCGTCAAGAAGACGAACGGCGGCTACGGCTACGCGGCCACCGACCTCTCCGCGATCCGCGACCGGGTGCAGAACCTCAAGGCGGACACCCTGCTGTACGTGGTGGACGTGCGGCAGTCCCTGCACTTCAAGATGGTCTTCGAGACGGCCCGGCGGGCCGGCTGGCTGAACGACGGCGTCAAGGCGCACCAGCTCGCCTTCGGCACGGTGCTCGGCAAGGACGGCAAGCCGTTCAAGACCCGTGAGGGTGTCACCGTCCGGCTGGAGGAGCTGCTGGACGAGGCGGTCGAGCGGGCGACGGCCGTGGTCCGGGAGAAGGCCGAGAAGATCGGCCTGTCCGAGGAGGAGATCGTCGAGAACGGCCGGTACGTCGGCGTCGGCGCCGTGAAGTACGCGGACCTGTCGACCTCCGCCGTGCGGGACTACAAGTTCGACCTGGACCAGATGGTGTCGCTGCACGGCGACACGTCGGTGTACCTCCAGTACGCGTACGCGCGTATCCGGTCGATCCTGCGGAAGGCCGGCGACGCGAAGCCGGTCGCGCACCCGGAGCTGGAACTGGCCCCGGCCGAGCGGGCGCTGGGTCTGCACCTGGACCAGTTCGGCGAGGTGCTGTCCGAGGTGGCGGCGAACTACGAGCCGCACAAGCTGGCCGCGTACCTCTTCCAGCTCGCCTCGCACCTCACCACGTTCTACGACCAGTGCCAGGTCCTGAGCGACGCCAACCCGGCCGAGGTCGTCGAGAACCGGCTCTTCCTCGTCGAGCTCACCGCCCGCACCCTGCACCAGGGCATGGCGCTGCTCGGCATCAGGACCCCCGAGCGCCTCTGAGCGCCGCACGTCCGGACGGACGGGGACGGGGCCCGGCACACCGATGTGTGCCGGGCCCCGTCCCGTTCCGTACGCGGGTCCGCGTCACTCCGGCCGGCCGAGCGCCCAACCGGACACGTCGGACAGCCGCCCGCGCCACAACGGGAGCCGCAGCGGCGCCGTGTCACCCGTGCGCATCGGTTACGGATGTACGGGAGCTAACCGGGTACACGAACTCATCACCAGCCGACACGACCGGCCCACCGGCCCCACGGGGTGAATGCAGATGACCGAGCAGTGCTCCACACCGGGTTTCTCCACGACGGAGACCTCGATGAAAGTCTCCAGGCAATCCCCTGACAACTCCTCAGAGTCCGTGGCCCCGCCCCTGCGGGCTTCGGACGCCCGCGCGGCCGCCGCCGCCTTCGTCGCGAAACTGAATCCCGCACCGTCCGCCCGCGCGGTCCAGGATCTGCTGCTGCTCTCCTCGGAACTGGTGACGAACGCGATCCGCTACGCCGGAGCCGTCACCGCCCTCTCGTTCGGCGCCGACCGGCGCACACTGCACGTCCGGGTCGCCGACCCCAGCCCCACCCCTCCCCAGTGCCGCATCCCGGACATGACCGGCGGGACGGGCGGCTTCGGCTGGCCGATGGTCCTGCGCCTGGCCCACGACGTCAGCATCCACCGGCACGACGGCCGGGGAAAGACCATCCTCGCCACCCTGGCACGCTGACCGGTCCTCGGACGGCGCCCGTCACAGGAAGCGGCGGATCGGCAGTACGGACGCCTCCCGGACCCGCTGCAGCACCGAACGCCGCTTCCACCGGCGGCCCTCGATCAGCTCGCTCACCCGCACGTCCTGATCGAAGTGACCGTCCAGGGTTGCGGTGAACTCCGGGTCCATCACGGCGAGCATCACTTCCTCGTCGTGGTCCAGCGAGCGGCGGTTGAAGTTGGTGGAGCCGATCAGCGCGGCAGCCCGGTCGACGGTGAGGGCCTTGGTGTGCATCATCGTCGGCTGGTACTGGAAGATCCTGACGCCACAGGCGGTCAGGTCCTCGTAGTAGCGCTGCCCGGCGAGCTGGCAGACCCGCTTGTCCGTATGCGGTCCGGGGAGAAGGATCTCCACCACGACACCGCGGCGCGCGGCCGCACAGAGCAGCTCGATGAAGTACGCGTCGGGTGCGAAGTAGGCCGTGGTGAGCCGTATCCGCTCCTCGGCC
Organism: Streptomyces sp. LN549; assembly: GCF_043203805.1. NCBI lineage: Bacteria > Bacillati > Actinomycetota > Actinomycetes > Kitasatosporales > Streptomycetaceae > Streptomyces > Streptomyces sp. LN549. The sequence continues at coordinate 3,867,119 of NZ_JAZHRI010000002.1, forward strand.
GACTCCAGCACGACCCGGAGCAGCGTCTGCATGTCCTGCCAGCCGAAGCCTGCCGACCCGCGCACGACCTGTACGACCGCGTCCCCGCACGGCTCCAGCTCGACGAACCTGTCGCGTACGTCGAAGAGCTCCTCGTGGCACTCGGCCCAGTTCTGGGCGAACGCAGCCGCGATACCGTCCACGGCCGGACCGAACACCTGCACGTGTGTGTCGCGCCATTCGTTCTCGTTGCGCGCGTCCCCGCACCACTCCTCGGCGATCCCGACGCCGCCGGTGAACGCCGTCACCTCGTCGACGACGAGCACCTTGCGGTGGCAACGGTGGTTCTGCTTCAGCGGCGAGAGACGGACCGGCTTGCGGAACCAGGCCACCGAGACTCCGGCCTCCTCCATCGCCGCGAGCTGCTCCTTCTCGATCAGCCTGCTGCCGAACCCGTCCAGCAGAAGACGGACGCGCACCCCCGCGAGGGCACGCTCGGCAAGCGCGTCGGCGAACTCCTGGGCTATGTCGCCGCGCCAGTAGACGAACGTCATCATGTCCACGGTGTGCTCGGCGTGGCGGATGGCGTCCAGCATGGCGGCGAAGATCTCGTCGCCATTGCGGAGCGGGACCAGCCGGTTCCCCTCGGTCGCTGCGATGCCTATCAGCCGCTCCAGCCGGCGGCGCAGCCGCACCGTGCGTTCCGCGAGGAGCCCGGTCTCCGGCCCTGCCGGGCCATCGGACGCACCGGTCCGCAGGTTCTCCGGTCTTTCGTCCATGGTGCTGGTCATGCGTCTCCTCAACCATCGTCGGGCGGTTCCTCCGGAAGTGGCGCGGGGGCCCTTTCCTGCGAGTTCACCGGCCTCGCGCAGTCGCGATGACTGGTGGAGGACCGCCCTCGCCACCTTGGCAGGGCGCCCGGTCAGGACCGCCCCGGGCAGGAGCCGGTCACCGGCTCCTGCCCGGAAAGGCGGAGGTCCTCGGGCGTTCGGTGCCGCTCCCCGCGGGACCGGCACCGGACCACCTTCCCGGGCGGCGCCCCCTCCACTCCCCCCGGTCGGAGAGCGCCGCCACGACCGGCGACACGTGGGGGTCGGCCGAGGACGGCCCGGCGCAGGTCACACCGCATGGCCGGCCCCGGCCGTCCGCCTGTCCGTCTACGGGTCCGCGTCACTCCGGCCGGCCGAGCGCCCAACCGGACACGTCGGACAGCCGCCCGCGCCACAACGGGAGCCGCAGCGGGGCCGTACCGCCGAAGAGGAGCGTGGCATCCCTCAGGTGGATCCACCGGGGAAGCTGCTGCGCATGCTCGTCGGCGCCGAGTTCCTTGATGCCCTGGTCCACCGTCTCGGGGAACTCGGCGATGAGGTTGGCGCCCTCGCCCTCGACCTGCCGCAGGCTCCTGGACCAGTCCGCCTTCCAGGCCTCGTGCCCGATCACGTCACCGTGCAGCACACCGGCGGGGATGGTCAGCGTGAGCGGGAGCCCGGAGCGCATCTCCCTGTCGAGCAACTGGACCAGCAGCTGGAGCTGAAGGTCGGGTACCGGCTCGGTGATCACCGCAGTCGAGTCCGGTGCGGGGCGTGCGGACTCGTTCATGAGCTGTTCCCTTCGCCGCGGCGGTGCGCCCGGAGCAGATCCGCACGAACCACATGGTCTGGTCCCGCTCACCTTCCCCGAGGAAGGACCCGCACGCCTCCCGACCCGGCCGGACCCGCACCGCGCGAAATCCTCCATTGGACTTGACCAATTTTCAGATGACGGGAAATCATGACCGGAGTCGCCACAGAACCTTCATAACTGCTCCGCGGGAGAACCACGCATCATGCGTATATCCACCACCGCTGCCCTGGCAGCGATCGGCGGTGCCCTGGTACTCGGGCTCACCGTCGCTCCGGCCGCCCAGGCCACCCCTCCGACGGGCTGCACCACGGACGCCTTCGGAATCGCCGGTAAGTACGGCGAGTTCGTCCTCGGGGACGACGTCCACTCCCCCGACGCGGAGGGTGCCGTGGCCATCGGCGGCAACGCCGACTTCCGGGGCGGGTTCAGCGTCGCCAACGAGCTGTCGGCCGCCGAGGTCGACGCCCTGCCCGGCCGGGCGTCGCTCGTCGTCCGCGGCGACCTGCTCAACGGTGGTTCGGCCACCGTCGTGATGAAGGGCAACGCGGTCGTCGGCGGCAAGGTCACGGACCGCGCCGTCGAACTGCACAACGGCACCTTCAGCCAGAAGCCCGACCTCATCGACTTCGACGCCGAGTTCGCCAAGCTCAGGTCCTACTCCGCCGCGCTGGCCGAGGAGCCCACGACCTCCGGCGCGCAGGTGCGACTCGACGGGAACCGGCTGACGCTGGAGGGCGGCGACAGCGGCCGTAACGTCTTCTCCGTACCGGCGGACCAGCTGGAGAAGGCCAAGGAGGTCTTCATCAAGGTTCCGGCCGGGGCGACGACGATCGTCAACGTCACCGGCCAGGACTACGACATGGCGACCGCAGGCACCACCGGCTTCTTCCTGTCGGCCGGTCAGGACTTCGTCCTGGACGACAAGCTGCAGAGCGCGTCCGAGGGCAAGGTGCGGGCCAAGCTGCTGTGGAACTTCCCCGACGCCACCGCGGTCACCAAGAACAGCCAGGCCGCCTGGCCCGGCAGCGTGCTCGCCCCCAAGGCCCACCTGGAGCTGGGAACGGCGGCACCGGTCAACGGTTCGGTGTGGGTGGCCTCCCTGCACGGTTCGGGCGGGGCCGAGACGCACCACTTCCCCTTCACCGGCTGCCTCCCCGAGATCCCCGGCGGAAAGACCCCGACACCCGGCAAGACCCCGGGCGAGACCCCCGGAACGACGCCGCCGGCGACGGGCACCCCGTCGACCCCGGTGACCTCGCCGTCCGGGAACGCCACTCCGTCCGACAGCCCGTCAGGATCCACGACGCCCGGCACCCCGTCCCCGTCGGGCAGCTCCGTACCGGGCACCGCCGGCGGCGGTGACGGCGACCTGGCCTCGACCGGCAGCAACGGCACGATCCCGATCGTCATCGGCGGCGCGGCGGTGCTCGCCGCAGGCGCCGGCCTCGTCGTGATGGCCCGCCGCCGCAAGCAGGCCTGACGCACCCCGTACGACACGCGCCGGGCACGGATTCACCGTGCCCGGCGCCCTGGCCGCGGATCCGCTCGGCATGTACCGGATCCGCTTCGCCGCTGCCCGGTTCCGCTGGTGCACAGGCTGGTCATGGTGCTCGCGGAGGAGATCGTGCAGTTGCCGGGCGCCGCCTGGGCGGCGGGGGCCGCGGCCGGCAGAGTACCGACGGCGGTCATGGCAACGGCGGCGGTACCGGACCGAGGCGCCGGGCCGTCGTCAGTCGCCCTGCCCCTCCAGTGAATCCGAGATGTCCTCCCACTCGGCCGTATCGGACCGGTATTCGTACACGGGCCGGTTCCTCATACCGGCCGTACGGAACGGCTTGCCGTTGTCGTCGATGCGCAACGTCCCGCTCCGGTCCCCGCTGGACCACTCCAGCTCCAGGTACCAGGTCACATCGTGGTCCTCGGTGTGCGCGTCGAGGCGGAACACCTCCACGTCGGTGGAGCTCACCTGATACGGGAAGTTCTTCGCCGGTACGACCTTGCCGCCGTCCTCACCGGCGACCGGCCGCGATGCGGGCTGGCCGTCGTCCAGGTCGATATTGAACGTCTGCGGCATGATGCCGCTCCCGCAGCCCTCCCCCATCGAGTACGCGGGCCAGTCGGTCGCGGCCTCCTGCTTCACCACCCGGACATGGAGCGCCTTCAGGACGACCGCATCCTGCGACGCTCCCTGCAGGGTGAGTTCGAGCAGCATCTTCCCCCCGTCCACCCCTCCCAGCTGCGCCGCCCAGCTGCGCCTGGCCCTGTCCGCGGCGTCGGGCACCGGCGGCATGCCCCGGGGGTCCCGGTCGAGCAGGAAGTACTGTCCGCAGGGCCAGTCCCAGTTGTACGCACTGAGGGTGGCGGTCACCGGCACCCCCTGTGACCCGGCGCCCTTCTCTCCCTTCCCCTCCGCCCCCTGGGGGGCGGTGGACTTCGCGGTCGTGGCGGAGGGTGACGCGGAGCCGCTGGTCGCGGAAGGCGAGGGCTTCGAAGGACTCGGCGACGGGGACGTGCTGCCTTTCCGGCTCGGAGTCACCGGTGCGCTGCTGCGGGGCGTGTCCATACCCTCCTCGTGGGTGCGGTCGCCCGAGTAGTGGCTGATCGCCAACGCGGTGGGCACGGTGAGCGCCACGACCGCGACGGCCGCGAGCAGAACACGCAGCCGCTTGCCGGACAACCGGCGCGGGGCCGGCGCGGGGCCGGCGCTCCGCGCATCCGGCGTCACGTCCTCGGCCGCCACTGAGCCGAGGGCCGTATCCGGCTCCGCTTCCGCTTCCGGTCCCGCTTCCGGTTCTGCTGCCGGTTCTGCTGCCGGCCCCGGTCCGGGCTCTGCTGCCGGTCCCGGTCCGGGCTCATACAGGTTCACCGGCTCCGGCGGCGGGGCCGCGAGCTCCGACGTCACCAACGACGGCTCGAACGCCCCGGCAGCCTCCGGCTTCCGGGCGCCTCGCCGCTTCGCCTCGTCGGCCAGGATCCACTGCCGGTGCAACGCCACCAGTTCGTCCGACCGCGCACGGCACACGCGCGCGAAGCGTTCGACCGGCGCGTAGTCGTGCGGGACCGCCTCCCCGTTGCAGTACCGGTGGATCGTGGAGGTGCTCATGTGCAGCTTCTGGGCGAGCGCTCCGTAGCTCAGCCCCGAGCGCTGCTTCAGCCCCCTGAGCAATGCGGCGAAGTCCTGGATCTCCGTGCCCACCCTGACCGTTCCCCTCTACTGCCCTCCCGGAACGGCGTCCCAGGCAGGTGATGTCATCGCAGGTCAGAGGCCATTTTTCCGTTCCAGCGTCCCGTACCGACCGGCAATCGTTGCCACCGGATTCGCGGACCGGACACGATGTTGGAACACACCGCAGCGGCACCCCGGCAAGGGCGAGCAGCGCGACTCGTACATCCACCACTTGCCCGTCCCCGGGAGCAGCCGTGCGTACTCGTCCTCAACTCAGCCTGACCGATGCAGTGGCCACAGGAGTTCTGATCGCCTCTGTCGCGACCGTCCTCGCACTCCTTTGGCACCTCTGACCACACGTCATTGTCCAGTACATCGGTCATCACCCGGTGCGCCAAAGCGGCGCCCCACACTCCGCACCACTCAAACGAACGGAAAAACATCTCATGCGTACCCTCAACTTCCGCCGCGCCGCCCGCACCTCCGCCCTCGGCGCCGTCGCACTGATCGCATCCCTGTCCCTGACGGCCTGCCAGGGCGACGAGCCCGTGCCGTTCGACGACCACGCCTCCGCTTCGGCCGACTCGTCCTCCCGGACCCCGGCGGAAAGCTCCGGCGCCTCCGGCGAGAAGGAGACGGCGGCCCCGACCACCGACCAGGGCAAGGGCTCCGCCGGCTCGAACACCGGCTCGGGCTCCGGCAGCGGCGCATCCACGACCAAGCCGAAGGAGGGCGGCGGCGACAGCGGCGACAAGGTCACGGAGACCTGCACCGGTGCGAACACCAAGCTGTCGATGACCGAGGTGAGCCGCCCCGTCAACCACATGCTGCTCACGATGACCAACACCGGTTCGAAGGCCTGCAACGCCTACTACTACCCGTACCTGAAGTTCGGCGAGGCCCAGTCCGTGCCGAACACCTTCGAGGACAGCAAGCCGCAGGCTGTCACGACCATCAACCCGGGTGAGTCCGCCTACGCCGGCGTCATGACGTCGATGGCCGACGGCAGCGGCTCGAACGGGTACTCCACCAAGGACCTGAGCGTCAGCTTCCAGAACCGCGACGGCAACTCCGACAACACCGGCTCGTCGGTCAGCGTGCCGCTCTCCAAGAGCGCCTACGTGGACAGCAGCCTGAGCGTCACCTACTGGCAGATGAGCATGAACGACGCGCTCCAGTTCTGAACTGCCCGGAGGATCGGATGGCCATCGACGCAGTGAGCACGACCGGCTCCCTCGTCGTGGCCCTGATCCACCTCCACTGAACGCCACAGACCACACCACCGCACTTCACGGGGAGTAACACCATGCGCAGCAACCGCATCCGCACCACCGCCCTCGCCGCCACCGCCCTCCTGGCGGCCCTCTCCCTCACCGCGTGCAGCAGCGACGACGGCAACAGCGACAGCACCAAGGCGGGATCGGCCGCTCCGGCCGCCCACACGGCCGTCAAGCAGTCCCCGTCCCCCGCCTCCGCGCCGGACAGGAACACCACCGACGCCGACACGGGCACAGACACCGGCACCGGCAGCACGCCCAAGAACCCCGCGCCCCCCACCAAGACCAACGGGAAGACCGACGGGAAGAACACCACCGGCTCCACGAACCGCGCAGGCAGCACCACCAACCGCACACCCGTCACCTGCGACAGCAAGAACACCAGGACCGGCGTCACCACGGTGAGCCGCCCCGTCAACCACCTGCTGCTGACCCTGACCAACACGGGCGGCCGCCCCTGCTACGCCTACTACGCGCCCAAGCTCCAGTTCGACGACGCGCAGGCCGTCTTCCCGATCCTCGACGACAGCCGGCCGCAGGCCGTAGTGACGCTCGACCCGGGCCAGTCCGCGTACGCCGCCATCGGCCTGACCGGCGAGCCCGGTGCCGGCCCGGCCCCGCGCAAGGCCACCCACCTTCAGGTGCACTTCTCCGGCAGGAGCCCCGAGGGCTCCACGGGCACCCCGGCCGAGCTGACGCTCCCGTCCGACACCTACTGGGACGACAACGGCTTCGTCACCTACTGGCAGACCGAGATGGCCGACGCGCTCAGCTACTGAGCCCCGTCCGCGGGACCGGCCTCGAAGTCGAAGTCGAACCAGATCCGGTGCCGGCCGTCCTCATCGACGGCCAGCCCGCCGCCCCCACGGATCCCGGCCAGCGCGCCGGTTCCGCTCGACGGCGCGATCGCGAAGAACTCGTTGGCGCGGTCGTCGCCGCTCGTCGCGGCCGAGTGCACGAAGTTGAACGTCCCCTCCCTGCCGCCGACCGCACCCTCGAAGGCCTCCATGGCCACGTACGTGCCCACGCCGGTGGCCTGGTCGAAGGCGGCGGTGAACAGGGTCGTCGAATGCCCGGTGATCTCGCCCTCGAAGCTCTTCACGATGGTCGCGACGCCCATCGGAAGACGGGTTTCGACCTCGGGGACGGGCTTCAGATCGGACGGGACGAACGAGGAGACGGTGAAGGTGCCGGAAGCTCTCATGCCGTCGATCGTAGGGACGCCCTCGGACATCCGGCCGAGAAACCGCAGGGCCGAGAAACCGCAGGGCCCAGACGGCAGTCACCGGCAGTACACCCCTTCCACTCCCCTACGATCGGTGCCATGGCCATGTTCGTCCACCTGACACCCGCCGCGAACGCCGGCCGCATCCGGAAGTCCGGGATACGGGCCGCCAGCCACGGCCGCGACGGTGACAAGGGCCTGTTCTGCTTCCCGGTCCTGCCGTCCTACACGCTGACCCACCAGTGGCTGCGCGAGCTCGCCCGCCACGGCGGCCCGCGCGGCCTCGTCGCCGTCCAGTTGAGGCTGCCGGACGACGAACCCGTCACGGTCGGCCACTACAGCAACCGCCCGGGCCGGGCCCACACCCGCACCACAGCGAGCGATGCCGTGCAGCGGGTGGCCTCGCTGGAGGACCCACGCGGCTGGGAGGTCTTCCTCCCACGGGCCGCGTCCCGGGCCGAGATCCACCGCGTGCGCACGGTCCGCCAGGTCACCGGCTGGCGCTACTTCCCCGACTCCAACGGCAAGGCGCCCTGCACCTGTTACGGCTGCCGGGTACGCGGCGAGTACGGCTCACAGCGCCTGCGCCGCCGCCGGCCGCACCCCATCGACGGCCCGGCGCCCGCAACGCCCGTCCTGCTCGCCCGGATCGCCGAAGCGGGCGACCCCGGCGACGCCGCACAGCTGTGCGCGACCCTGCACTGGTTCGGCTTCCGCCGACGCGGACCGGTTGGCCAACTGGCCCATCTCGCCGACCATCCCGACCCCACCGTCCGGGTGGCTCTGGTCGAGGCCGTGGCCCGATGGCGGACCCCCGGAGTCGACGCGCTGCTCCAACGGCTGGCCGAGGACCCGGACGAGGACGTACGCGAGGCCGTCGGCTTCACGGACCGGCTGACCCCGGCCTGACCCGGTCCGCCAAGCACGGCCGGCCTCAGTCGAACTCGCACCAGACAACTTTCCCGGGCACCCGCTCCCCCACGCCCCACCGGTCAGCCAGCGCCTCGACGATGACCAGTCCCCGCCCCGACTCCCCGTCGGGCTCACGCACCCCGGGCTCCCCGTCACCGCTGTCGTGCACCTCGACCCGCACCTGCCCCTCGTCCCGCAGCCACAGCATCACCCGGTACCCACGCCCCGGCGGCACCCCGTGCACCAGCGCGTTGGTGGCCAACTCGCTGACACACAGCAGCACGTCGTCCGCCCGCACCTCCCCGAACCCCCAGTCGGCCAGCGCACTGCGCACGAACTCCCGGGCCTCCCGGACCGACCGGCGCTCCCGCCGGAAGAACCGCTCGCGCAGCAGCGGGAGTTGCATCGTCTCGTTCATGGAACGAGCGTCACACTCGGTGACTAAGCTGTCGCAGTGCGCGCCCCCGTACACATTTCTTGTACGGGTCGCGCGCGCGTGAAGTACGAACGCGGGCGGGAAGTGGGGACCGTATGCAACCCAGGAAGCGGCAGCGCAAGAACGCGTCGGCAATGAGGCTGGTGGGCGCGCTGGTCGCCCAGTTCCGTACCGCGGCCGGGATGACCCAGCGCCAACTGGCCGAACACACATGCACCCAGCCGGAGACCATCGCCTCCATCGAACAGGGCAGACGCGCCCTCCAACTGCCGCTGGCCCGCCGCATGGACACCCTGCTGGAGACGAAAGGGGCGTTGGCGACGGCGGTGGAGAACCTGCCGGAGGTGGACCTGATCCCGGCTTGGGCGGAGGAGTACATGGACCTGGAGCGGGAGGCACTCGCACTGTCCTGGTACGACAACCAGGTCGTTCCCGGGCTCCTCCAGACGGAGGCGTACGCGCGTGCGGTGTTCCGCAACAGGGTCCCGGTCTTCAGCGAGGAAAAGATCGGGGACCAGACCGCAGGGCGCTTGGGGCGGCAAGAGATCCTGCGACGCGACCAGCCCCCGACGATCAGCTTCGTGATCTGGGAGCCGGTCGTGAGACTTCAACTCGTCGACGACGAGGACCATGCGGAGCAACTGCGACACCTGCGCTTGTGCGCCGCACTCCCCGGCATCTGCCTCCAGGTGCTCCCCCTGAACCACCGCACGCATGCAGGCCTCAACGGGCCCTTCATCCTGCTGGAGACACCGGACTACCAGCACATCGCCTACTCGGAAACACAGCGCGGGAGCCTGCTCGTCTCCGACCCCGATGAGATCAGCATCCTGTCCCAGAAATATGCGATGCTGCGGGCTCAGGCCCTGAGCCCCGAAGACACTGTGGGCCTGTTGGACAGCCTGCTGGGAGAGCAATGAGCACTGCACGCGCGTGGTTCAAGTCCAGCTACAGCGGCGACGAGGGCGGCGCCTGCCTCGAAGTCGCCTACGACTGGCAGAAGTCGAGCTACAGCGGCAGCGAAGGCGGGCAGTGCGTAGAGATCGCCGCCCACCCCGCCGTCGTCCACGTCCGCGACTCCAAGAACCCCGAGGGCCCCACGCTCACCCTCGCCCCCGCCACCTGGTCGGCCTTCGCCGCGCACATCGGCTCCTGAGCGACGAACAACGAGCGACGCGCGGCCGGTTGTCAGTGGCCGCCCGTACGCTCCTCGACATGGCGACGCTTCCGAACCCGCTCCCGTCCCTGGCCACGTCAGGGCTCCAACTCCCGCCCGGCACCCTCGTGGACGCCACGACCGACGGGCCGTGGCACGAACCGCTGCTCTGGTACGCGGACGGGCCCGCGGCCCCCGCCAGCTGGACCGCCCTGCGCGACGCGGGGCGGGGCCTCGGGCTGCTGCCCGTGCTCATCGACCGCGGCAGCCGCGACCAGGGACCCGAGACATGGGACCTCGACCCGGCCGGCACGTCGTACCCCGGCGACCATGACGCAGAGGAAGTCCTGAGCGAGGTCTGGGACGCGTACGCGGCAGACGAGCTCGACACCGAGAACGCATGGCCGGGGCTGGCACCCACGCCCGTGGCGGACGGCCCGGACAGTCCGGAGACGTTGGCTGCCGACATGGCGGACATGCTGACGGATGACGGCATGGCGCTGGAAGACGCACGCCTGGCGCTCGTGCCGGCGAGGCGCAGTGCGGACATCCCGGCCGCGATCGGCTGGAGCGGACCGCTCAACCACGAGAACGACGTCGCCCGGCTCTGCGCGGTCCTGCGCTCCTGGGAGGACCGCTTCGGCATACGGGTCGTGGCGCTCGGCTTCGACACCCTGACCGTCAGCGTGGCGCGCCCGCCCACCACGGAGGCGGAGGCCCTCGCCCTGGCCGCCGAGCACTTCGCGTTCTGCCCGGACAACATCCACCAGTCCGCGCTGGACAGCCTGGAGAAGTACGCGGAGGAGGCACTGCTGGGCCGGGAGACCTGGTCCTTCTGGTGGGACTGAGGCGCACCGGTGGCCTGCGCCGCCGGAATCCCGTCAGGCTCCAGACAACCTGCTCGTGATCCGGAACATCTCCTCTCACAAGTCCGTACCCCCGCTGCGGACGGTGAACGAGGAGCTGAAGCATGCCCCGACGCCTCATCCGCACCATCCGCCCGAAACTCCCGCACGGGCGCCGGATCGACTACCCCCGCCGGGGGAGAACCAACTGGCGCCGCTGGGTCCCCTCGTGGCGACAGGTGCTGAGCGGGGCACTGCTCGGAATCGGTGTGCTCGCCGGGCTGTTCGCCGCGATGTACGCGTCCGTCGACATACCCGACGAGAACATCGATGCGCGCAGGCAGGGCACCGTCTACTACTGGGCGGACGGCAGCCAGTTGGTGAGCGTGGGCGCGGTCAACCGGCAGAACGTCACGCTCGCCGACATACCCGATTCGATGGAGAACGCGGTCATCGCCGCCGAGAACGAGACCTTCTACTCCGACGCGGGAGTATCGATGACGGGGATCGCCCGCGCGGCCGTCAGCATGGTCGAGGGCGGTGAGACCCAGGGCGGCTCCACCATCACCCAGCAGTACGTGAAGAACACCTACCTCAGCCAGGAGCAGTCGGCGACCCGGAAGTTCAGGGAGTTCTTCATCTCGCTCAAGCTGAGCAACAAGCAGAGCAAGGCGCAGATCCTCCAGGGATATCTGAACACCAGCTGGTTCGGCCGCGGCGCCTACGGCATCCAGGCAGCGGCGGTCACGTACTACGGCATCCCGGCGAAACAGCTCGACCCCAGCCAGGCGGCGATGCTCGCGTCGCTGCTCAAGGGCGCGGAGCAGTACGACCCCGCCGGCGGCAAGGGCAACCACGAACGCGCCGTCGAGCGCTGGAAGTGGATCCTGGACCGGCAGGTCGAGATCGGCATGATGACGCAGGGCGAACGGGACGCCTACACGGAGTTTCCCGAGCCGCGGAAAGCCGTCAAGCCGACCAGCCTCGGCGGCCAGACCGGCTATCTCGTCGACATCGCCAACAAGTACATCAAGAAGCGCTCGGGCCTCACCGCCAAGGACCTCGCCCGGGGCGGCTACCGGGTGCACACCACCTTCGAGAAGGCCAGGGTTCAACAGCTGGAGCGGGCCGTGCGGAGCGTGCGCAAGCGCGACCTCGACCCCAAGAAGCGCCCCGAGGACAAGTACGTCGAGGTCGGCGCCGCATCCGTGCGGCCCGATGACGGGGCCGTGGTCGCGGTGTACGGCGGAGCCGACGCGACCACCCGCTTCGCCAACAATGCCGACACCGCGGGCGTTCCCGTCGGCTCGGCCTTCAAGCCCTTCGTGCTGGCCGCGGCACTTCAGAACGGCGACGGAATCACCCTGGACAGCGGCTATGACAGCACCGGGCACCTGATCAGGAGCGGCACGCCCACGGTGACGCCCACGGACCGGCCGGGTGCCGTCGCGGTGCCGGTCGCGGTGTCGACGACCCTGCGCGATGCGCTGATCAGGTCGGCCAACGTCACCTTCGTACGACTCGGAAAGCACATCGGGCTGAAGAAGGTGAAGGAGATGGCGGTCGCGGCCGGGCTGCACGAGGAGAGCCTGGCCCGCCTGGACAAGTCCTTCCCCCTGGGCACGTCCACACCGAGCGCGGTCAGGATGGCGGACGCGTACAGCGCCTTCAGCAATGAAGGTATGAGGGCGGACCCCTACTCGGTGACCAGGATGACGCGGGACGGCGAGACGGTCGAGGGCTTCGGAAAGCCGGAACCGCAGCGCGCGATGGACGCCTCGGTGGCCAACGATGTGAGCAACACCCTGGGGATCGCGGCCTGGACGTCACTGGCGCGGGACGGCCAGTTCGACGCACTGTCCGGTTCCAGGGCGCTCGACGACCTCTCGGGCGGCGCGACCGATGGGGACGACCGGATGAGGTCGGCCTGGTTCATCGGCCACGCCGAGGGACTGACCACGGCCGTGACGATGTTCCGCAACAAGCCGGGCACCCCCCAACTGCTGGGAATGCAGGGCGTGGGCGGCGACGACGCGGAGCGCGGCAATGCCCTCCCGCTCCGGATCTGGACCTCCTACGCCACCGGAAAGTAGGCCCACCGGCCCGGCGAACCGGACCCGTCACGCGAAAGTCCCGCCCGGCCCGGAGTACGTCACGGGCCGGGCGGGACTGCCACGTACTTCGCGTACACGCCTCAGGAGCCGGCGCGCCCCAGCTTCTGCGCGACCTCGGTCGCCCAGTACGTCAGGATCATCTGCGCCCCGGCCCGCCGGATGCCCGTCAGGCTCTCCATGATCGCCGCGTCCCGGTCGATCCAGCCCTTCTCCGCGGCGGCCTCGATCATCGAGTACTCACCGCTGATCTGGTACGCGGCGACCGGCACGTCCACCGAGTCGGCGACCTTCGCCAGGATGTCGAGGTACGGTCCGGCCGGCTTGACCATGACCATGTCCGCGCCCTCGTCGAGGTCGAGCGCCAGCTCGCGCAGCGACTCGCGGCTGTTGGCCGGGTCCTGCTGGTAGGTCTTGCGGTCGCCCTTGAGCGAGGAGCCGACGGCCTCGCGGAACGGGCCGTAGAAGGCGGAGGAGTACTTCGCCGTGTACGCGAGGATCGCCACGTCCTCGTACCCGGTCTGGTCCAGCGCGTCGCGGATCACGCCGACCTGGCCGTCCATCATGCCGCTGGGGCCGACCACATGGGCGCCCGCGTCGGCCTGGACCTGGGCCATCTCCGCGTACCGCTCCAGCGTCGCGTCGTTGTCGACCCGGCCGTCCTCGGTCAGCACACCGCAGTGGCCGTGATCGGTGGTCTCGTCCAGGCAGAGGTCGGACATGACGACGAGATCGTCACCGACCTCCTCGCGCACCGCCCGCAGACCGACCTGGAGGATGCCGTCCGGGTCGGTGCCCGCCGTGCCGCGGGCGTCCTTCTTCTCGTCCAGCGGCACACCGAACAGCATGATCCCGGAGACGCCCGCCGAGACCGCGTCGACCGCGGCCTTCCGCAGGGAGTCCAGGGTGTGCTGCTGCACGCCGGGCATGGCCGAGATGGGGACAGGGGCGCCGATGCCCTCGCGCACGAACGCGGGCAGGATCAGGTTCGCCGGGTCGAGCCGTGTCTCGGCGACCATCCGCCGCATCGCGGGGGTCGTCCGCAGCCGTCGGGGGCGAGAGCCGGGGAAGTTTCCGTACACAGTCATCCTTCGAGACTAGACCCGTACACATCACGCTCTTACCGACACCTCTGCCGGGAAAAGAGGGCCGGGAAAGGGCCGGGAATGAGGGCCGGGAGAACGGGCGGGGCCCGGCCGCTTCGGGGAGAAGCAGCCGGGCCCCGCACTCGTCACGACGGATCAGGTCGTCGTACGCCTCCGACGCGCACCCGGACGGCGCTCGCTCGGCCGCGTCACCGGGTCACCGGCCTCCTTCGCCGCGTCCCGGCGCTGCGCGCCGAACTCGGCGAGGGCGGCGGCCAGCTTGTGCACCGAGGGCTCCGGCGACAGGACGTCGACGCGCAGGCCGTGCTCCTCGGCGGTCTTCGCCGTGGCCGGGCCGATGCACGCGATGACCGTCACGTTGTGCGGCTTGCCGGCGATGCCGACGAGGTTGCGCACGGTCGAGGACGAGGTGAAGAGCACCGCGTCGAAACCGCCGCCCTTGATGGCCTCACGCGTGTCGGCGGGCGGCGGCGAGGCGCGGACCGTGCGGTACGCGGTGACGTCGTCGACCTCCCAGCCGAGCTCGATGAGACCGGCCACCAGGGTCTCGGTGGCGATGTCGGCGCGCGGCAGGAAGACGCGGTCGATCGGGTCGAAGACCGGGTCGTACGGCGGCCAGTCCTCCAGCAGACCCGCGGCGGACTGCTCACCGGAGGGCACCAGGTCGGGCTTCACACCGAAGTCGACGAGCGCGGCGGCGGTCTGCTCGCCGACGGCCGCGACCTTGATCCCGGCGAAGGCACGGGCGTCGAGCCCGTACTCCTCGAACTTCTCCCGGACGGCCTTCACCGCGTTGACACTGGTGAAGGCGATCCACTCGTAGCGGCCCGTGACCAGGCCCTTGACCGCGCGCTCCATCTGCTGGGGCGTACGCGGCGGCTCGACGGCGATCGTCGGGACCTCGTGCGGCACCGCGCCGTACGAACGGAGCTGGTCGGAGAGAGAAGCGGACTGCTCCTTCGTCCGCGGGACGAGCACCTTCCAGCCGAACATCGGCTTGGACTCGAACCACGCCAGCTGGTCGCGCTGGGCGGCAGAGCTTCGCTCCCCGACCACGGCTATGACGGGCTGGTGCCCGTCCGGCGACGGCAGGACCTTGCCCTGCTTGAAGACCTGGGCGATCGTGCCGAGCGTCGCCGTCCAGGTGCGCTGGCGCGTCGTCGTACCGGCGACCGTCACGGTCAGCGGGGTGTCGGGCTTGCGGCCGGCCGAGACCAGCTCGCCGGCGGCCGCGGCCACCGCGTCGAGCGACGTCGAGATCACGCACGTGGAATCGCTCGCGCCGACCTCGCTCCAGCAGCGGTCCGAGGCGGTACGGGCGTCGATGAAGCGGACGTCCGCGCCCTGCGCGTCGCGCAGCGGCACGCCGGCGTACGCGGGCACGCCCACGACGTTGGCGACACCCGGGACGACCTCGAAGGGAATGCCCGCGGCGGCGCAGGCCAGCATCTCGCTGCCCGCGTTGCCGTCGAGTCCGGGATCACCGGAGACGGCACGGACGACCCGCCTGCCGCCCTTCGCGGCCTCCATGACAAGATTGACCGCATCCCTGAGAACGGGAACACCGGCGGCTGTTGACTGCGCGTCAACAACCGTCAGCTCAGGCGTGCTTACGCCTGCCCGCGCATGGCAGCGGACGACGCCGAGAACCTCCGGCTCGGCGACAAGAACGTCCGCGCTCGCAAGCGCCTCGACGGCGCGCAGAGTCAGCAGTCCCGGGTCGCCGGGACCGGCGCCGAGGAAGGTGACGTGCCCTGCGGACAGGACCGGGAAATCGGATGCGGCGTGGCCGGTGGGGCTCAAAGTGCTCGCTCCCCCATAAGACCGGCCGCACCCTTGGCAAGCATCTCGGCCGCGAGTTCGCGACCGAGGGCCGCCGCGTCGTCGTGCGACGTGGGGACGGGACCGGTGGTGGACAGCTGAACCAGCGAGGAACCGTCGGTGGAACCGACGACACCGCGCAGGCGCAGTTCGTTGACAGCCTGACCGTCGGCCAGGAGGTCGGCCAGCGCACCCACAGGTGCGGAGCAGCCGGCCTCCAGGGCGGCGAGCAGGGCACGCTCGGCGGTCACGGCGACCCGGGTGTACGGGTCGTCGAGCTCGGCGAGCGCGGCGGCGAGGTCGGCGCTGCTGGCAGCGCATTCGATCGCCAGTGCTCCCTGGCCGGGAGCGGGCAGAACGGTGTCGACCGACAGGAAATCGGTCACCTCACCGCTCCGTCCGAGGCGGCTGAGGCCGGCCGCGGCAAGTACCACCGCGTCCAGTTCACCGCTTCGTACAAATCCGATACGCGTATCGACGTTGCCCCGGATCGGCACGGTCTCGATGTCGAGGCCGTGACTGCGGGCGTACGCGTTGAGCTGCGCCATCCGGCGCGGCGAACCCGTGCCGATGCGAGCACCGGACGGCAGCTGCCCGAAGGTCAGCCCGTCCCGCGCCACCAGCACGTCGCGCGGGTCCTCGCGCACCGGCACGGCGGCCAGCACGAGGTCCTCCGGCTGCGCGGTCGGCAGGTCCTTGAGCGAGTGGACGGCGAAGTCCACCTCGCCGCGCAGCACCGCGTCGCGCAGCGCGGCGACGAAGACGCCGGTTCCGCCGATCTGCGCGAGGTGCTCGCGGGAGGTGTCCCCGTACGTGGTGATCTCGACGAGTTCGACGGCGCGCCCGGTCACCTCGCTGACCGCGTCGGCCACGAGGCCGGACTGCGCCATGGCGAGCTTGCTGCGCCGGGTCCCCAGCCTCAGCGGCCGGTTGGCCCCCGCGCCCAGGGGTGAGTTGTCGGTCATGACCGCCCTCGATTCGGGTCGTTCAGGTCTGCCCGGGAGACGGCGGCGACCGTCTGCGGGTCGAGGTCGAAGAGTTCCCGCAGCGCATCGGCGTACCCGGCGCCGCCGGGCTCGCTGGCGAGCTGCTTGACCCGCACGGTGGGCGCGTGCAGGAGCTTGTCGACGACGCGGCGCACGGTCTGCGAGATCTCGGCGCGCTGCTTCTCGTCCAGGTCGGGGAGGCGTCCGTCCAGCCGTGCGATCTCGCCCGCGACGACTCCCGCGGCCATCGTGCGCAGGGCTACGACGGTGGGAGTGATGTGGGCGGCGCGCTGGGCGGCACCGAAGGCGGCGACCTCGTCGGCGACGATGGTGCGCACCTGGTCCACATCGGCGGCCATCGGGGCGTCCGCGGACGCCTCGGCGAGCGACTCGATGTCGACGAGGCGCACACCGTCGAGGCGGGCGGCGCCGCCGTCGATGTCGCGCGGCATCGCGAGGTCCAGCAGGGCCAGGCGGACGGGGCCGGTGGACTGGGCCGGGATCCGGCGCACGGCCTGGGCCTGCGCGGTCGCGGTGGCGGAACCGTTCTCCACCCACGCGGCGTGCTGCTCGTCCGGATCGGCGGCCGGTGCCGGTACGAGCGCGGCGGGCGCGGCGGCCACTGGGTCGAAGTCCAGCCCGAGCGCCCCTGCGACGGCCTCGGCGCTCAGCACGAGCCCGGTGGCACCGGTGCAGGAGACGACGACATCGGCACGTGTCAGTTCGTCGGAGACCGCGGCCATCTCCACGGCGTGGGCGGCCACCCCCGTACCGCCGGCCTGGTTGAGGATCTCCACCAGGCGGTCGGCGCGGGCGCGGGTGCGGTTGGCGACGACGATCTCGGCGACACCGGTACGGGCAAGGGTCGCGGCGGCCAGCGAGGACATCGAGCCCGCGCCGATGACCAGGGCACGCTTGCCCTTCGCCCAGGCCCCGGTGTCGCGCCCGTCGGCGAGCTGCTCCAGACCGAAGGTGACGAGCGACTGCCCGGCCCGGTCGATCCCGGTCTCGCTGTGGGCGCGCTTGCCGACCCGCAGGGCCTGCTGGAAGAGGTCGTTCAGCAGCCGGCCCGCGGTGTGGAGCTCCTGCCCCAGCGCCAGCGCGTCCTTGATCTGGCCGAGGATCTGGCCCTCGCCCACGACCATCGAGTCCAGTCCGCAGGCCACCGAGAAGAGGTGGTGGACGGCCCGGTCCTCGTAGTGCACATAGAGATACGGAGTGAGCTCGTCCAGACCGACGCCGCTGTGCTGGGCGAGCAGCGTGGACAGCTCGGCGACGCCCGCGTGGAACTTGTCCACGTCGGCGTACAGCTCGATGCGGTTGCAGGTGGCGAGGACGGCGGCCTCGACCGCGGGCTCCGCGGCGAGGGTGTCCTGCAGCAGCTTGGCCTGGCTGTCGGCGGACAGCGAGGCCCGCTCCAGCACGGAGACGGGTGCGCTGCGGTGGCTCAGCCCTACGACAAGGAGACTCATGCCGGCATCACGGCGGGCATGTCCCCGTCGGGTCCCTTCCGGCCACTGGTCGTGGCGCGCACGGGCGGCGCGGCCGGGTCCGGGCCGCTGTCGGCGGAAGCGGCCTCCTCGCCGGCCTTGCGCTGCTCGTGGAACGCGAGGATCTGCAGCTCGATGGAGAGGTCGACCTTGCGCACGTCGACGCCGTCGGGCACCGAGAGCACGGTCGGGGCGAAGTTCAGGATGGAGGTGACACCCGCGGCGACGAGCCGGTCGCAGACCTGCTGGGCGGCGCCGGGCGGCGTGGTGATCACACCGATCGACACCCCGTTCTCGCTGATGATGCGGTCCAGGTCGTCGGCGTGCTGGACCGGGATCCCGGCGACCGGCGTGCCGGCCATCGCGGGATCGGCGTCGATCAGCGCGGCGACCCGGAACCCGCGGGAGGCGAAGCCGCCGTAGTTGGCGAGCGCCGCGCCGAGGTTGCCGATGCCGACGATGGCGACAGGCCAGTCCTGGGTGAGGCCGAGTTCGCGCGAGATCTGGTAGACGAGATACTCGACGTCGTAGCCGACGCCGCGCGTCCCGTACGAGCCGAGATAGCTGAAGTCCTTGCGCAGCTTCGCGGAGTTGACTCCCGCCGCCGCGGCGAGCTCCTCGGAGGAGACCGTGGGGACCGAGCGCTCGGAGAGCGCGGTCAGCGCACGGAGATACAGCGGAAGTCGGGCGACGGTGGCCTCGGGAATTCCTCGGCTACGGGTCGCCGGTCGGTGATTTCGGCCAGTTGCCACGGTGCTCCTGCGGGATGAGCGGGGCTGCAGGCGGCCGTATGTCCCAAGACCGCCCCGTCGAATGCAGGCTATGTCTTTGTGAACGCGTGCACAAAGATAGTGTCCGTTTTGTCCGGTCAAAGTGACCGGGGTCACGCGCATCCGTCGCGCGATCCAGGAACCACGGATCGCATCAGCCCGTTGCAGGCCCGAAGGGGGCAAAGCGGAACACACTCCTCACAGCCACGCCCCCGAGACCACTCAAAACGCCCACGATGGTAACCGGGTTTCACTCAGGAAAGCAGCGCGCTGCGCAGTCTCGCCGGGTCCACCCGCCAGAACGTGTGCTGTTCGTTATCAACGAGGACCACGGGGACCTGCTCCCAGTACTCCCGGTGCAGCTCCTCGTCCTGGGTGATGTCCTTCTCCTCCCAGGATGCGCCGGTCTCCTCGCAGACCGTCCGCACCACCAGCCTGGCATCGTCACAGAGGTGACACCCCGGTTTCCCGACAAGGGTCACCACGCGGTCGGCGGGCTTCTTCTTCGTACGACGCAACAAAGCACTCATGCCTTTCATTCTGCGCCGCCCCCGGACCGGTCCCGCCCTTGATCCGCCCTTGATCCGGCCTTGGTCCGTCCTCGGTCCGGTCCCGATCCGGCCTTGATGCGGTACGCCCGGAATCGCCCGTTTAACGTGTCGGCCGCCGAGAGTTCACGCCACCGCATCCCGGCAGGTCGGGAAGGAGCGGGGCAACTGGCTATGCTCACGGCATGGCCGCTCTTGGATGGCTCACACCGCGTAGGCGTTCCGCGACAGCACGCAGCGTGCTGGCAGGCGAAGCGGCGGCGGAGGCAGCACGGAAGTCCTCACTCGCCGCCGAGCAGTCCGCCGGCGCCGAGGACGGCGCCGCCCCCGGCGCGCACGACGGGGAACCCGAGTTCCCTGTCGTCGGCGACGACCGGGCCGCTGCCTTCTTCGACCTGGACAACACCGTCATGCAGGGCGCGGCGATCTTCCACTTCGGCCGCGGGCTGTACAAACGGAAGTTCTTCGAGCGCCGCGAACTCACCCGGTTCGCCTGGCAGCAGGCCTGGTTCCGGCTGGCCGGCGTCGAGGACCCCGAACACATGCAGGACGCGCGCGACAGCGCCCTGTCCATCGTCAAAGGCCACCGCGTCTCCGAGCTGATGTCGATCGGCGAGGAGATCTACGACGAGTACATGGCCGATCGCATCTGGCCCGGCACCCGCGCGCTCGCCCAGGCCCACCTCGACGCCGGCCAGAAGGTCTGGCTGGTCACCGCCGCGCCGGTGGAGACCGCCACGATCATCGCCCGCCGGCTCGGCCTGACCGGGGCGCTGGGCACCGTCGCCGAGTCGGTCGACGGCGTCTACACCGGGCGCCTGGTCGGCGAACCGCTGCACGGCCCCGCGAAGGCCGAGGCGGTACGCGCCCTGGCCGCGGCGGAGGGTCTGGACCTGGCCCGCTGCGCGGCGTACAGCGACTCGCACAACGACATCCCGATGCTGTCCCTGGTCGGGCACCCGTACGCGATCAACCCGGACACCAAGCTCCGCAAGCACGCGCGCGCCCGGGACTGGCGGCTGCGCGACTACCGGACCGGCCGCAAGGCCGCCAAGGTCGGTATCCCGGCCGCGGCCGGCGTGGGCGCCCTCGCCGGCGGCACCGCAGCGGCCGTGGCCCTGCACCGCCGCCGCCGCTGAGAGGCCGCCGGACGGCCCGCCCCGCGTGATCCACCGGGGCCGGGCCACGCCCGGCCCCCTGCCGCCAATCGGGACCCCATACCCAGCGACCGCTCCCGCCAGTCGGATTACCCCCACCCGACCACAACCTGTCGCCCTCGCAGACAGATCCGGAAGTAATCCGATCAATAACCGGTCACGATGCGCTACGTGATGTGTCGAATAGTCGCTACAGAAGCGACGTAATCGGTGATTTGAGCAACTGGGTGTAGCACTGCCTGTACGAAGCGTTATTCTCCTCAGACGCATTCGGAACCCACCACTCACTACGACGAGTGACGGTTCCGCACTGCACGTGATGGAAGCTCTGCCTCTGGGAGTCCCGTGTACCCACACGTCGGGGTTGACGCCTCGGGCCTGGCTACGCTGCGCGCAACGGTCGCCGACCGCTTGCGCGGCTTCGTCCCCACCGCGTACGCCGTACCCGCCTTTGCCACCCCTGCACCTGCCGGCCCCTGCTACGCCCTGGCCGAACGCGGCGCGGCGGTCGGAAGACGCAGCAACCGCGGCGCAACGACCACGTCCACCGTTCGTCGGCCGACCGCCGACAGCGACAGCGCGCGCATGATGGATCTCGTCGAGCGCGCACAGGCCGGTGAGGCTGACGCCTTCGGCCGCCTCTATGACCAGTACAGCGACACCGTGTACCGCTACATCTACTACCGGGTGGGCGGCAAGGCGACGGCGGAGGACCTCACGAGTGAGACCTTCCTGCGCGCCCTGCGGCGCATCTCCACGTTCACCTGGCAGGGCCGCGACTTCGGCGCCTGGCTGGTCACCATCGCTCGCAACCTGGTCGCCGACCACTTCAAATCCAGTCGCTTCCGACTGGAAGTGACCACCGGCGAGATGCTCGACGCCAACGAGGTCGAGCGCAGCCCCGAGGACTCCGTCCTGGAGTCCCTCTCCAATGCCGCACTGCTCCAAGCCGTGCGCCGACTCAACCCCCAGCAGCAGGAGTGCGTGACCCTGCGCTTCCTGCAAGGCCTCTCGGTCGCCGAGACCGCCCGGGCGATGGGCAAGAACGAGGGCGCGATCAAGACCCTGCAGTACCGCGCCGTCCGCACCCTTGCCCGGCTCCTTCCGGACGATGCCCGCTGACCTCACACCGGACCGAATCACTCTCGGCAATATGTTCATCACGCACTGGTCCGATCATCTTTCGTGCGTAACCCAAGTGCCGCACCGCTCGTTGTGCCGGTTGCAGGCCCCCTGTCGTCACCCCATGTCCGCGGACACTCACTCATTCGTGTGGATGCGCTCAAGGTGTGCAACCTTCCGGACCCACAGGGGAGTCGACCGTCATGACGAGAGGAGGTGCCGCCAGTGATCGCAAACGTTTCGGCACACCGGCGGGCGAACGCCTTCGCCCAGGCCCTGGAGGAGCAGTCGCTCCGCGGTGCGGCGGCCGTACAGCCCGAGGACCCGGCCGAACAGGCCAACCCCGGACCGCTGTTGGCCCTGGCGAACGGCCTCGGTGAGCTACCGAAGCCGGAGTTGGATCCCGAGGTCAAAGTGGTGCAACGAGCCCAGCTCGTCGCCGCCATGGAGGCCATGTTCGCCGAGGGCGGCGCAGCCGCGGACCCTACGGTGCCCGAACAACGGGGCAAGGGGGCCCACCGGGCCTCGCCACTCCGGAAACTGCGCCCCAGATCGCGCTGGACGAAAGGCCTCGCAGCCGGCGGGCTCACCGTCGGTGTGGCCGCCGGGGCCTTCGGCGGAGTGGCGGCTGCCAGTTCCGACGCCCTGCCGGGTGACTCCCTCTACGGGCTGAAGCGCGGCATGGAGGACATCCACCTCGGCCTGGCCGACGGCGACGCGGACCGCGGCGAGGTCTACCTGGACCAGGCCTCGACCCGGCTCAGCGAAGCCCGCAGGCTGATGGAGCGCGCTCGCTCCGGCGACCTGGACCACGAGCAGCTCGGCGAAGTCAGGCGCACGCTCAACGGCATGACCCACGACGCCACCGAGGGCCACCGCCTCCTCCACGCCGCCTACGAACGGGACGGCACGATCGGCCCCATCCAGACCCTCGACTCCTTCTCCCGCGCACACCGCGACAGCTGGAGCAGCCTCCGCGACCGCCTCCCCGTACAGCTGACCGACGTCGGCGACCAGGTGAGCTCGGTCTTCGCGGCCATAGACGAAGAGGTCGGGCCGCTGCAGTCGCTGCTCCCCCGTCCCCCGGAGACGAGCAACGGATCCCAGGAGTCCGGCACCACCGGCACCGGCTCCGGCTCCGCCCCGTCCTCCCGTTCACACGCCCCGTCGCCCTCGTCCCCCTCCGGCACGCACGACAGCAGTACGGGCACCAGCTCCTCGCCCAGGCCGTCGGGCTCGGGCAGCACCCCGGCGGACAGCCTGATCAGCGGCGGCACGGACGGGCTCTTCGACCCGCCGTCGCCCGGCGCCACCACACCGACGCAGGACACACCGAGCACCACCCCGTCGCCGGACGTCACCCTTCCGCCGCTGATCCCCGGCCTGATCGGCGGCCTCGGAATCGACGCCGAGGACGACAAGAGCTGACCTGTCGCCGGCCCCGGCACGCCCGGGGCCGGCGTCAGAAGAACACCGAACGCCGCTGCACCAGCAGCTTGTACAGCGTGTGCTGAATCTGCTCCCGCACCTGATCCGTCAGGTTGAACATCAGCATCGGATCCTCCGCCGCCTCCAACGGATACCCGTCCGTGGGAATCGGCTCACCGAACTGGATCGTCCACTTCGTCGGCAACGGCACCGCGCCCAGCGGCCCCAGCCAGGGAAACGTCGGCGTGATCGGGAAGTACGGCGTACCCAGCAGCCGCGCCAGCGTCTTCGAGTTGCCGATCATCGGGTAGATCTCCTCCGCCCCCACGATCGAGCACGGCACGATCGGCACCCCGGCCCGCAACGCCGTCGAGACGAAACCGCCGCGCCCGAAGCGCTGCAGCTTGTACCGCTCGCCGAACGGCTTGCCGATGCCCTTGAAGCCCTCGGGCATCACCCCGACGACCTCGCCCTTCCGCAGCAGCCGCTCCGCGTCCTCCGCGCAGGCCAGCGTGTGCCCGGCCTTGCGGGCCAGCTCGTTCACGACCGGCAGCATGAAGACCAGGTCCGCGGCGAGCAGCCGCAGATGCCGCCCCGCCGGATGGTTGTCGTGCACCGCTACCTGGAGCATCAGCCCGTCCAGCGGCAGCGTCCCCGAATGGTTGGACACGATGAGCGCCCCGCCGTCCGACGGGATGTTCTCGATGCCCTTCACCTCGACCCGGAAGTACTTCTCGTACACCGGCCGCAGCATCGACATCAGCACCTGGTCGGTGAGTTCCTCGTCGTAGCCGAACTCGTCGACGTCGTACTCACCCGTGACCCGTCGCCGCAGGAACGCGAGCCCGCCCGCGATCCGCCGGTCCCAGCCACCGTCTCCCGCATCCTCAGAGGCCACCACGGCGTCCTCCTGCCCCTCCGGCGGCAGCGCGGCCTCCAGCTGCCCGGGCAGGGCGCTGACGGACCCTGTGCCGCGTCCTGAGGGCCGCCGGCGCGCGGAGCGCGACACACCCCCGGACCGCGAACGGTCGTCGTCGAACGGAATGACCTTGGCATCCGCCATCGTCGGTGCGCTCCTCTACCTGACGCTCGGAGTCGGGTGTGTGTCGCCGTCGGCCCCGGTGGCCCCGCCGGCGAACGGCATGGCGGCCAGTCTGTCGACGGCCCGGCCCACCGCCGCGGGCGGCAGCAGCCCCGGCCCACGGCTGCGCGCGAACTCGGCGAAGGTCTCCGCCGTGGAGAACCGCGGACGGAAGCCCAGGGTCTCGCGCATCTGGACCGTGGAGACCACCCTGCCATGGGTGAGCAGCCGGATCTGTTCCGGCGAGAAGTCCGTCATACCGACGGTACGCAGCGCCTGCCCGACCCACGTGACCGCGGGCAGCAGCAGCGGCATCGTCGGCCGCCCCAGCCGCCGCGAACACTGCGACAGCAGCAGCACCCCGTCCCCCGCGATGTTGAACGTGCCGCTGTTCAGCGTCCCGCGCCGCGGTTCGCCCGCCGCGATGCCCAGCACGTCGATGACGTCGTCCTCGTGGACGAACTGGAGCCGCGGGTCGTACCCGAACACCGTCGGCAGCACCGGCAGCGACAGATAGTCGGCGAGCGGCGAGTCAGGATCGGGGCCCAGGATGTTCGCGAACCTCAGCACGCACACGGCCACGTCCGGCCTGCGGCGCGCGAAGCCCCGTACGTACCCCTCGACCTCCACCGCGTCCTTCGCGAAGCCCCCGCTGGGCAGCGACTTGGGCGGAGTCGTCTCGTGGAAGACCGCCGGATCGCGGGGGGCTGAGCCGTACACCCCCGTACTGGACTTGACCACCATCCGCCGGACCGACGGCGACTTCTGACAGGCACCGAGCAACTGCATGGTGCCGATGACGTTGGTCTCCTTCACCGCGGTACGCCCCTGGGCCCCCAGCGCCTTGGCGCTGACGTCCAGGTGGACGACCGTGTCGACCGCATGCTCGGCGAGCACTCTGGCGATGGCGGGCTGGCGGATGTCCGCGCGGACGAAGACGGCGTCGCCCAGCTGGTGCCCGGGCGCGACCGCGTCGACGGCGATCACCCGGTCCACTTCCGGATCACGCTGGATACGCCGCACGAACCGGCCGCCCAGCTGCCGGGCCGCTCCCGTGACGAGCACGACCTTCCCCAAGATCAGCGCCTTCCGTCGGTCTCCCGTGAGGTGAGTGAAGGGGGGCGCCCGCGAAAAGGCACTCCCCCGGTCGTCACCGTAGCGGGTGGATGTTGCCCTGTGGCGACTGCGCGGCGGCCTTCCCCCGCGTCTTGGCCCGAATGTGCGCACCCTTCACGCACACACCCCGTACAGCACCGCAGCCCTCCCGCCTGATCGGCGGGAGGGCTGCGGATTTCACGAACTGCGTTCGCTTACTTCTTGTTGCGACGCTGAACGCGCGTGCGCTTGAGCAGCTTGCGGTGCTTCTTCTTGGCCATCCGCTTACGCCGCTTCTTGATAACAGAGCCCACGACTACCCTCGCTCACTTCTTCTTCACTGGTGCGGGGCGTCTGGGCCCACACGACCTACGTCGGCCTAGCCTACCCGCCACCGCGTGAGGTACGTAATCCGAGGGGAACGTCAGGCCGTCCCCACCCCCACGAAGGACTCGCGGAGATACTCGTGAACCGCTTGCTCCGGCACCCGGAAGGACCTGCCCACCCGGATCGCCGGCAGATGACCACTGTGCACCAAGCGGTACACGGTCATCTTCGACACTCGCATGACCGAGGCAACTTCCGCCACAGTCAGAAACTTGACCTCGTTGAGAGGCCTCTCGCTGTCAGCAGCCATGACCCACCTGTACCTTCCGCACGAGACGCGCACCGGCTTCCCCTCCGGTGACTCTTCGTCGTTGTGCGCTCACTCCCCAGATTAGGGGCGGGTGATGCGAGTGGGGAAGAGGAGAGACGATCGGCCGCCTACTGTGACAGACACGCCCGATTGAGTACATAGCGCGTGAGCGGCAGGTAGTACGCGGACCGCACGGCGTCGTCGAGCGGAACGGCGACCGCCACCCGGCCCTCCGCCTCCCCGACGAACAGCGCCGGATCGTCCGTATCGGCCAGGCCGATCGCCTCGATACCCAGCTGACCTGCCCCGCAGACCCAGCCGTGGTCCCCCACGACGAGTGCCGGCAGCGGCCCCCGGGCATCCGCGGCAGCCTCCAGTGCCACCCTCAGCGGCAGCGGTGAGTGGGTGTGTGCGCCGGTGTCACCACCG
Organism: Streptomyces sp. LN549; assembly: GCF_043203805.1. Classification (NCBI taxonomy): domain Bacteria; kingdom Bacillati; phylum Actinomycetota; class Actinomycetes; order Kitasatosporales; family Streptomycetaceae; genus Streptomyces; species Streptomyces sp. LN549. Next base: position 3,893,519 of record NZ_JAZHRI010000002.1, read on the forward strand.
GGCACCCGCACGCCGGGTTCGCGCACCATCGCAACTCCCCGTACGTAGTCGAGGTTGTACGTACGTACGCCGAACCGGGTCGTTATGTCGATACGTCGCCCCTGCGCGGGGGTGAGCACGGTGCACCCCACCGCCGACAAGGCGTCTGCCAGCGCTGCGTAGAAGCCGAGCAGACGGTGCGGATGACCCGTCCCGAACAGCACCGGCGCCCGCCGCGCCGCAGCATCCGACAACCGTTCGGCAAACGCGTCCAGCCCCGCCAGCGTCCGCTCCGGATCGATCACATCGGGACCCGAGACATGCGCGGGATCCTCCGAGACCCCGCACTTGTCGGCCATGAGCCGCAGCAGGTCCCGCTCCCCCCACACCCGTCCGGGATCGAGACCGAGCGTCACCCGCGGATCCCTGGCCGCGAACAGCCGATAGCTCCGCAGACTCAGTTCCCGCGAGGTGGCCACGGGCCCGGCCAGCCGGGCCGCCAGCAGATGCGCGCGCAGCGCTCCGGTACTCAACACCCTGCCGATGCTGCCCGACCAACCGCGCCCAGGGACCAAAACCCGGATTACGCCCCACAGTTGGCGTAACCCCGGCACAACACCCGCACCCGGGCCCGCCTCAGGTCAGCAGCCCCCGCAGCGGGAACGCCGCACGCCTGGTCGCGAGCACCGCCTGGTCCAGCCGGTCCGCCGGGTCGTAACCGTCCTCCCAGGCCTTCCACGACGGGGTACGCCCGTCCGTCATCCGGGCCGGCCCGAGCTGCCGGGTCCGGGCGTAGACCTCGTCCCGCCACGACGACGGGATCACCGACTCGGGGTCCACCGGCGCATGCGCGGCGATCCCCACCAGATGCGTCCAGGACCGCGGCACCACGTCCACCACCGCATAACCGCCCCCTCCGAGCGCCACCCATCGCCCGCCGTCCGCGTACTCGTGCGCCAGGTCGTGGCAGGCGGCCATCACGGCCCGCTGCGCGTCCAGCGACACCGCGAGATGGGCCAGCGGGTCCTCGAAGTGCGTGTCGGCCCCGTGCTGCGTCACCAGCACCTGCGGCCGGAAGTCCGCCAGCAGCTCGGGCACCACCGCGTGGAACGCCCGCAGCCACCCCGCGTCGCCCGTACCGGCCGGCAGCGCCACATTGACCGCACCACCCTCACCGGCCCCCGCCCCGGTCTCCTCGGGCCAGCCGGTCTGCGGGAAGAGCGTCCTGGGGTGCTCGTGCAGCGAGACGGTCAGAACCCGCGGGTCCTCCCAGAAGACCGCCTGCACCCCGTCGCCGTGGTGCACGTCCACATCGACGTACGCGACCCGCTCCGCCCCCAGCTCCAGCAGCCGCGCGATGGCGAGCGCCGGATCGTTGTAGATACAGAAGCCCGCAGCCCCGCCGGGCATGGCGTGATGGAGCCCGCCGGTGAAGTTCACGGCGTGCCCGGTCTCCCCCCGCCACACGGCCTCGGCCGCCGCCACCGACTGCCCGGCGATCAGCGCCGACACCTCGTGCATCCCGGCGAACGCCGGATCGTCCGTCGTCCCGATCCCGTAGCTCTGGTCCGCGGCCCGCGGATCGGCGGAGGCGGCCCGCACCGCGGCCACGTAGTCCGACCGGTGCACAAGCCGCAGCGTCGAGTCCCCGGCCGCCTTGGCCGCCACGACGTCCACTGCCCGGTCGAGACCGAACGCCCGGACCAACCCCATCGTCAGGGCGAGCCTGACCGGGTCCATGGGATGACTGTCCCCGAAGTCGTATCCCGTTACTGCGTCATCCCACATCAACTGTGCGCGGCCGCTCATGCCCGCCACCGTATCGGGCAGGCTCCGCGCCGAACGACTTGGCGTACGCCAGCGTCGCGAGCACCAGCACCATCGGGACGAGCATCGCGCCCCGGTAGCTCCACGCGTCCCCGAGCGCCCCCACGAGCGGCGAGCCGACAAGGAATCCCACGTAGTTGAAGATGTTCAGCCGCGCGATCGCGGTGTCGCTCGCCCCGGGGAACATCCGCCCCGCGGCCGCGAAGGTCTGCGGCACGATCACACAGAGCCCGAGCCCCAGCATCGTGAACCCGAGCATCCCCACCCAGGCCCCGCCGGCGACAGCCACCACACCGAACCCGGCCGCGGCCAGCACACTCCCGGACCGCACCACGGCCACGGCCCCGAACCGCCGCACCCCGAAGTCCCCGACAGCACGCCCCAGCAGCGTCGTCACCATGTAGACGTTGTACGGGACGGTCGAGAGCTGCTCCGAACTTCCCAGCACATCCTGCAGATACTTCGCGCTCCAGTTGGAGACCGTCGAATCCCCGATGTACGCGAAGCACATCACCAGACAGAGCGGCATCAGCAGCTTGAAGGAGACCGAACCGGCATTCCCCCGCGCACCACCCTGCTGCCCCTCTTCCTCCTGCTTGCCCTCGACGTACCACCGGCTCCCGGCGAGCGCGACGGGCAGCAGCACCACAACCACCGGAAGGTACGAGACCAGCAGCGACAGATCCCAGTGCGCCCCGGCCCACGCCATGGACGCCCCGGCAATCCCGCCCAGGCTGTACGCGGCATGGAAGCCGAGCATGATGGAACGCCCGTACGCCCGCTGGAGACTGACCCCCATCATGTTCATGGAGGCGTCCAGCGCACCGACGGACAGCCCGAACACACCGAGCGCCAGGGCCGCTTCCCACACCTCGCTCCCGGCACCGACGCCGAGCAGCGCAAGCAGCACAACCGGCTGCGCCCACCGCAGGACCACCCTCGGCCGCACCCGAGCGACCACCTTCTCCGTGACCACGCTGCCCACGCCGGCCAGGATCGGCACGGCGGCAAGGAACACGGGCAGCAGGCCGTCGGATATCCCGTACCGGTCCTGAATCGCGGGGATCCGGGTGACGAGGAGAGCGAAGGTGACGCCCTGCACGAAGAAGCTCAACGCAAGGGAGGCTCTGCCGTGCCGCAAACGTGCATCTGTCATGTGCGCGAGCGTAGAGCCAGTCTCTACCCATGGGTAGACGCGTCAGGCAAGCAATTCCCGCAGCTGTCCCATGTCGGAGAAATGCCCGGTCACCCCGGCCAGCCGGTCCGCCGGCATCATCGACGTGAACCCGTACACATCCATGCCCGCGGCCCTCGCCGCCTCCACTCCGAGCGGGCTGTCCTCGATGACGACGCACCGTTCGGGAGCCACGCCCATCCGTTCGGCGGCGAGGAGGAACAGATCGGGCGCCGGTTTCCCACGGCCCACGTCCTCCGCCGAGAAGATCCACTCCTCCTCGAACCACTGGTCGAGCCCTGTCTTGCGATGGCTGACCCGGATCCGCTCGTGGCTGCTGGAGGAGGCGACACAGTACGGAATCCCGTCGGCGACGAGCTCCCCCAGCACCTCCTCCACGCCGGGAACGGGTTCCAGCTCCCGCTGGAACCCTTCAAAGATCCGTGCGTGGAGCGTGTCGTCGAAGTCCGCGGGCAGCTTCTCCCCGCCCCGTTCCTCGACGAGGTCGTGCACCCGGTGCACGGCGGACCCCATGTAGTCGCGGAGGGACTCCTCGTACGAGGTGGGGTGCCCGAGCTCTGTGAGGTAGCCGGCCAGGATGGTGTTGGCGATCGGCTCGCTGTCCACGAGCACACCGTCGTTGTCGAAGATGACCAGTTCGTAGCGCATGTCACGACCTTAAACGGTCGGAACGCAGAAAAGCCCCGTGCCACAAGGGCACGGGGCTTTTCATAAAAGGAGTTCGGCGGCGTCCTACTCTCCCACAGGGTCCCCCCTGCAGTACCATCGGCGCTGAAAGGCTTAGCTTCCGGGTTCGGAATGTAACCGGGCGTTTCCCTAACGCAATGACCACCGAAACACTATGAAATTAACCAACACCGGAACAAAACACGGCCGTTCGTTATTTCAGAACTAACACAGTGGACGCGAGCAACTGAGGACAAGCCCTCGGCCTATTAGTACCAGTCAGCTCCACCCGTTACCGGGCTTCCACATCTGGCCTATCAACCCAGTCGTCTACTGGGAGCCTTAACCCTTCAAGAGGGTGGGAATACTCATCTCGAAGCAGGCTTCCCGCTTAGATGCTTTCAGCGGTTATCCTTTCCGAACGTAGCCAACCAGCCATGCCCTTGGCAGGACAACTGGCACACCAGAGGTTCGTCCGTCCCGGTCCTCTCGTACTAGGGACAGCCCTTCTCAATATTCCTACGCGCACAGCGGATAGGGACCGAACTGTCTCACGACGTTCTAAACCCAGCTCGCGTACCGCTTTAATGGGCGAACAGCCCAACCCTTGGGACCGACTCCAGCCCCAGGATGCGACGAGCCGACATCGAGGTGCCAAACCATCCCGTCGATATGGACTCTTGGGGAAGATCAGCCTGTTATCCCCGGGGTACCTTTTATCCGTTGAGCGACAGCGCTTCCACAAGCCACTGCCGGATCACTAGTCCCGACTTTCGTCCCTGCTCGACCCGTCGGTCTCACAGTCAAGCTCCCTTGTGCACTTACACTCAACACCTGATTGCCAACCAGGCTGAGGGAACCTTTGGGCGCCTCCGTTACTCTTTAGGAGGCAACCGCCCCAGTTAAACTACCCATCAGACACTGTCCCTGATCCGGATCACGGACCCAGGTTAGACATCCAGCACGACCAGAGTGGTATTTCAACGACGACTCCACAACCACTGGCGTGGCCGCTTCAAAGTCTCCCACCTATCCTACACAAGCCGAACCGAACACCAATATCAAACTATAGTAAAGGTCCCGGGGTCTTTCCGTCCTGCTGCGCGAAACGAGCATCTTTACTCGTAGTGCAATTTCACCGGGCCTATGGTTGAGACAGTCGAGAAGTCGTTACGCCATTCGTGCAGGTCGGAACTTACCCGACAAGGAATTTCGCTACCTTAGGATGGTTATAGTTACCACCGCCGTTTACTGGCGCTTAAGTTCTCAGCTTCGCCGACCCGAAAGTCAGCTAACCGGTCCCCTTAACGTTCCAGCACCGGGCAGGCGTCAGTCCGTATACATCGCCTTACGGCTTCGCACGGACCTGTGTTTTTAGTAAACAGTCGCTTCTCGCTGGTCTCTGCGGCCACCCCCAGCTCACCGAGTAAATCGGATCACCAGTGATGGCCCCCCTTCTCCCGAAGTTACGGGGGCATTTTGCCGAGTTCCTTAACCATAGTTCACCCGAACGCCTCGGTATTCTCTACCTGACCACCTGAGTCGGTTTAGGGTACGGGCCGCCATGAAACTCGCTAGAGGCTTTTCTCGACAGCATAGGATCATCCACTTCACCACAATCGGCTCGGCATCAGGTCTCAGCCTTAATGTGTGACGGATTTACCTACCACACGGCCTACACCCTTACCCCGGGACTACCACCGCCCGGGCTGGACTACCTTCCTGCGTCACCCCATCGCTTACCTAGTACAAGTCTGGTTCGTCGGCTCCACCACTACCCTCAACTCCGAAGAGATCGGGCCGGCTTCACGGACTTAGCATCGCCTGATTCAGTATTGGGCGTTTCAAAGCGGGTACCGGAATATCAACCGGTTGTCCATCGACTACGCCTGTCGGCCTCGCCTTAGGTCCCGACTTACCCTGGGCAGATCAGCTTGACCCAGGAACCCTTAGTCAATCGGCGCACACGTTTCTCACGTGTGTATCGCTACTCATGCCTGCATTCTCACTCGTGAACCGTCCACAACTCGCTTCCGCGGCTGCTTCACCCGGCACACGACGCTCCCCTACCCATCCCAGCCCCCGTTGGGGGTATGTGCTGGAATGACACGACTTCGGCGGTACGCTTGAGCCCCGCTACATTGTCGGCGCGGAATCACTTGACCAGTGAGCTATTACGCACTCTTTCAAGGGTGGCTGCTTCTAAGCCAACCTCCTGGTTGTCTCTGCGACTCCACATCCTTTCCCACTTAGCGTACGCTTAGGGGCCTTAGTCGATGCTCTGGGCTGTTTCCCTCTCGACCATGGAGCTTATCCCCCACAGTCTCACTGCCGTGCTCTCACTTACCGGCATTCGGAGTTTGGCTAAGGTCAGTAACCCGGTAGGGCCCATCGCCTATCCAGTGCTCTACCTCCGGCAAGAAACACACGACGCTGCACCTAAATGCATTTCGGGGAGAACCAGCTATCACGGAGTTTGATTGGCCTTTCACCCCTAACCACAGGTCATCCCCCAGGTTTTCAACCCTGGTGGGTTCGGTCCTCCACGAAGTCTTACCTCCGCTTCAACCTGCCCATGGCTAGATCACTCCGCTTCGGGTCTTGAGCGCGCTACTAAATCGCCCTATTCGGACTCGCTTTCGCTACGGCTTCCCCACACGGGTTAACCTCGCAACACACCGCAAACTCGCAGGCTCATTCTTCAAAAGGCACGCAGTCACGACTGCATGTGCAAGCACATACAGCGACGCTCCCACGGCTTGTAGGCACACGGTTTCAGGTACTATTTCACTCCGCTCCCGCGGTACTTTTCACCATTCCCTCACGGTACTATCCGCTATCGGTCACCAGGGAATATTTAGGCTTAACGGGTGGTCCCGCCAGATTCACACGGGATTTCTCGGGCCCCGTGCTACTTGGGTGTCTCTTAAACGAGCCGTTGATGTTTCAGCTACGGGGGTCTTACCCTCTACGCCGGACCTTTCGCATGTCCTTCGCCTACATCAACGGTTTCTGACTCGTCTCACAGCCGGCAGACCGTGAAAAAGAGATCCCACAACCCCGCATGCGCAACCCCTGCCGGGTATCACACGCATACGGTTTGGCCTGATCCAGTTTCGCTCGCCACTACTCCCGGAATCACGGTTGTTTTCTCTTCCTGAGGGTACTGAGATGTTTCACTTCCCCTCGTTCCCTCCACACTGCCTATGTGTTCAGCAGTGGGTGACAGCCCATGACGACTGCCGGGTTTCCCCATTCGGACACCCCCGGATCAAAGCTTGGTTGACAGCTCCCCGGGGCCTATCGTGGCCTCCCACGTCCTTCATCGGTTCCTGGTGCCAAGGCATCCACCGTGCGCCCTTAAAAACTTGGCCACAGATGCTCGCGTCCACTGTGCAGTTCTCAAACAACGACCAGCCACCCATCACCCCACCCTTACAGGCGAGTTCACTGGGGCCGGCAACCGAAGGACGACCTTTACGGCCGTACCTTCAGATACCCAACAGCGTGCCCGACCCGACCGATCACCCTCACGTTCCACGCCGAAGCAGTACTAGTGAAAACAACCTGTCGTGCCGAATAGTCAACGTTCCACCCATGAGCTGACCACCGCCGAACATTTGCCGGCGTAGTGGCTCTGGATTCCTTGCGGAATCTAGATGCTCCTTAGAAAGGAGGTGATCCAGCCGCACCTTCCGGTACGGCTACCTTGTTACGACTTCGTCCCAATCGCCAGTCCCACCTTCGACAGCTCCCTCCCACAAGGGGTTGGGCCACCGGCTTCGGGTGTTACCGACTTTCGTGACGTGACGGGCGGTGTGTACAAGGCCCGGGAACGTATTCACCGCAGCAATGCTGATCTGCGATTACTAGCAACTCCGACTTCATGGGGTCGAGTTGCAGACCCCAATCCGAACTGAGACCGGCTTTTTGAGATTCGCTCCGCCTCGCGGCATCGCAGCTCATTGTACCGGCCATTGTAGCACGTGTGCAGCCCAAGACATAAGGGGCATGATGACTTGACGTCGTCCCCACCTTCCTCCGAGTTGACCCCGGCAGTCTCCTGTGAGTCCCCATCACCCCGAAGGGCATGCTGGCAACACAGAACAAGGGTTGCGCTCGTTGCGGGACTTAACCCAACATCTCACGACACGAGCTGACGACAGCCATGCACCACCTGTATACCGACCACAAGGGGGGCACCATCTCTGATGCTTTCCGGTATATGTCAAGCCTTGGTAAGGTTCTTCGCGTTGCGTCGAATTAAGCCACATGCTCCGCTGCTTGTGCGGGCCCCCGTCAATTCCTTTGAGTTTTAGCCTTGCGGCCGTACTCCCCAGGCGGGGAACTTAATGCGTTAGCTGCGGCACCGACGACGTGGAATGTCGCCAACACCTAGTTCCCAACGTTTACGGCGTGGACTACCAGGGTATCTAATCCTGTTCGCTCCCCACGCTTTCGCTCCTCAGCGTCAGTAATGGCCCAGAGATCCGCCTTCGCCACCGGTGTTCCTCCTGATATCTGCGCATTTCACCGCTACACCAGGAATTCCGATCTCCCCTACCACACTCTAGCCTGCCCGTATCGACTGCAGACCCGGGGTTAAGCCCCGGGCTTTCACAACCGACGCAACAAGCCGCCTACGAGCTCTTTACGCCCAATAATTCCGGACAACGCTTGCGCCCTACGTATTACCGCGGCTGCTGGCACGTAGTTAGCCGGCGCTTCTTCTGCAGGTACCGTCACTTTCGCTTCTTCCCTGCTGAAAGAGGTTTACAACCCGAAGGCCGTCATCCCTCACGCGGCGTCGCTGCATCAGGCTTTCGCCCATTGTGCAATATTCCCCACTGCTGCCTCCCGTAGGAGTCTGGGCCGTGTCTCAGTCCCAGTGTGGCCGGTCGCCCTCTCAGGCCGGCTACCCGTCGTCGCCTTGGTAGGCCATTACCCCACCAACTAGCTGATAGGCCGCGGGCTCATCCTTCACCGCCGGAGCTTTTAACCTTCCCCCATGAGAGGGAAAGTGTTATCCGGTATTAGACCCCGTTTCCAGGGCTTGTCCCAGAGTGAAGGGCAGATTGCCCACGTGTTACTCACCCGTTCGCCACTAATCCACCCCGAAGGGCTTCATCGTTCGACTTGCATGTGTTAAGCACGCCGCCAGCGTTCGTCCTGAGCCAGGATCAAACTCTCCGTGAATGTTTTCCCGTAATCGGGTAGACACCACGAGAGCGGAACGACCAGGTCGGAATATGACCGATCGTCCACTGAATCCTCGCTGTGTGCATTGCCTACCAGGCCAGAGACCTGTTAGGACTTTTCAAAGGAACCTCGAACCTGCCGAAGCAGGTCGGGGTATCAACATATCTGGCGTTGACTTTTGGCACGCTGTTGAGTTCTCAAGGAACGGACGCTTCCTTTGTACTCACCCTCTCGGGCTTTCCTCCGGGCGCTTCCCTTCGGTCTTGCGTTTCCGACTCTATCAGACTCTTTCGTGTCCGATTCCCGGTCGAAGCGGGCCTCGCATTTTCGCTTTCCAGTTCTTCGCTTTCGCGTTTCCCTTTCCGGCGAGACCGACTCTATCAGATCCTGTCGGGCCTGATTCCCAGTCAGCGGGGCTTGTCCTCCCGGCTGTTGGGCCGTTCCGACGAGTGAGACGTTAGCGGAATCCAGGGCCTCGACGCTAATCGGGGTCGCGTTCCTTCGAACGCGGATTCCTCATTTCGCAAATGCGCACGCAGAGACAGGCGACACGTGTCGCTCACTCGTTGTGGTTACTGCGGAATGGCTGTCCGGGGACCGACCGGGGTCGGCGCTCACGTCGGACAACTCGGAGCACACTACGGATGCGGAGTGGGAGTGTCAACCCCGGTCCCCGCCGGGGTCCGGTGGAAGGCGCGGCGGTAGTCGCGGGGGCTGGTTCCCAGATGGGTGGCGAAGTGCTGGCGCATGGTGATCTCGCTGCCGAAGCCCGTGCGGCGGGCCACCTCGGGCAGGGGCAGATCGGTGCGCTCCAGCAGCTTCTGAGCTGCTGCGATGCGCTGGGCAATCAGCCACCGCAGCGGAGTGGTCCCCGTACTCGCCTGGAAGTGGCGGGCGAAGGAGCGCGGAGACATGCCCGCCCGGGCGGCCAGCTCCGCCACCGTATGCGGATCCGCCAGACGGGTCAGGGCGAAGGCGCGTACGGCCGCGAGCGTGTCGGCGTCGCGGTCGGTGTGCGGTGTGGGGTGCTCGATGAACTGGGCCTGGGTGCCGGTACGGAAAGGGGCCGTGACCATCGAGCGCGCGATCGTCGCCGCGGCCTCGGCGCCATGGGTCCTCCGTACGAGATGGAGGCAGAGGTCGATACCGGCTGCCGTGCCGGCGGACGTCCAGAGGTTGTCGTCGTGGACGAACAGGGCGTCCGGGACGACGGTCACTGCGGGGTGGCGGATGCGCAGGAGGTCCGTGAGGTTCCAGTGGGTGACTGCCTGGCGGCCGTCGAGGAGGCCGGCCTGGGCCAGGGTGAAGGCGCCTCCGCAGAGGGCGGCGATCGGCGTGGCGCGGGCGTGGGCGCGGCGCAGCGCGTCCAGGACCGCTTCGGGTGCCGGTGTCACATGGTCGTCGAGGCCCGGGACGACGATCAGGTCGGCCCGGGTCAGCCAGCTCAGCGTGCGGTCCGGGGTGAGGGAGAGTCCGCCGCGCAGCGGGATGGGGCCGTCGGTGGCCGCGGTGCGGCGCAGGACGAATGGCGGGACTCCGCGGTCCGTGCGGTCCACGCCCCAGACCTCCGTGATGACCGAGACGTCGAAGGCGCGGACTCCGGGGAAGGAGACGAGGGCGATCCGGGTGGCGGCGGGGTGGGGTTTCTCGGTCGCGGTCATGGTGGCAGTAAAGCATCGGTCGATGACTTTTTGACCTCTGGGCGGCCTGAGGTCGGGACGGCAGGATCGGAGCCATGGAGATCGCAGAGAACGCAGCGCTGGTCGTGGTGGACGTGCAGCAGGGGTTCGAGGAGGAGGACTACTGGGGGCCGCGGAACAACCCCGCGGCGGACGAGAACATTGCCGGGCTGATCGATGCCTGGCAGTCGAGCGGGCGGCCCGTCGTCTTCGTACGGCATGACTCGCCCAAGCCCGATTCGCCGTTGCGGGTGGGACATCCCGGGAACGACTTCAAGCCGTACGTGGAGGAGCGGCGGGGGAAGGGCGGCGGGGAGGAGCTGTTTCTGACGAAGAGCGTGAACTCGGCGTTCTACGGGACGCCGGATCTGGGCGCGTGGCTGCGCGCGGGCGGCGTGCGGCAGATCGTGGTGGCCGGGATCCAGACCAATATGTGCGCGGAGACGACGGCGCGGATGGCGGGGAACCTGGGGTACGAGGTGTTCTTCGCGCTCGATGCGACGTACACGTTCGACGGCATCGGTCCCTGGGGATGGACGCTCGGTGCGGAGGAGCTGGCGCGGGCCACCGCCGTGTCGCTGCACGGCGGTGGTTTCGCGAAGGTCGTGCGCAGTGCGGAACTGATCGCTGCCGCGGAGTAGGTCAGCCGTTGCCGGAGGCGAGCTCGCGGCTGCGGTCGCGGGCGGCTTCGAGAGCCGCGATGAGGGCGGCGCGTACGCCGTGGTTCTCCAGTTCGCGGATGGCGCTGATGGTGGTGCCCGCGGGGCTGGTGACGGCTTCGCGGAGCTTGACCGGGTGCTCTCCGCTGTCGCGGAGCATCACGGCGGCGCCGATGGCGGCCTGCACGATGAGGTCGTGGGCCTGGGCGCGGGGCAGGCCGAGCAGGATGCCGGCGTCCGTCATCGCCTCGACGAGGAAGTAGAAGTAGGCCGGGCCGGAGCCGGAGAGGGCGGTGGCCGCGTCCTGCTGGGACTCGGGGACGCGCAGGGTCTTGCCGACGCCTCCGAAGATCGCCTCGGTGGTGGCGAGGTGGTCGGTGGTGGCGTGGCTGCCCGCGGAGATGACGGACATGCCCTCGTCGACCAGGACGGGGGTGTTCGGCATGACGCGGACCACCGGGGTGCCCGTGGTGAGGCGCTCCTCGATGAAGGCGGTCGTGATTCCGGCCGCGGCGCTGATGACCAGGCGGTCCGCGGTGATGTGTGCGGAGAGTTCGTCCAGGAGTCGGCCCATGTCCTGGGGCTTGACCGCCAGGATGAGGATGTCGGCGCGCTTGGCTGCCTCGGCGTTGGTGACGGCGTCGACTCCGTAGCGGTCGCGGAGCTCCGCGGCACGCTCGGAGCGGCGGGTGGTGACCAGCAGGTTCGCCGGGCGCCAGCCGGCCCGGATCATGCCGCTGAGCAGGGCCTCGCCGATCTTGCCGGTGCCGAGGACTGCAACTGTCTGGGTCATGCGCTTCACCCTCCGGGCTGTGCTCACTGTTCTCGTGGCGCCATCCTCGCACCGGGCTGTCAGGCGGTGCGGCGGCGGAGGGTGGCGGCGCCGAGGGCGAGGACGAGGAGGGCGCAGCCGGCCACGATCGCGATGTCGCGGACGAAGTTGCCGGTGACTGCGGTGTGGTGGAGGACCTCGTTCATGCCGTCGACGGCGTACGACATGGGCAGTACGTCCGAGATCGCTTCGAGCGCGGGTGCCATCCGGTCGCGGGCGACGAAGAGTCCGCAGAGCAGCAGCTGCGGGAAGATCACGGCCGGCATGAACTGGACGGCCTGGAACTCGGAAGCCGCGAAGGCGGAGACGAACAGGCCGAGTGCCGTGCCCAGGAGTGCGTCGAGCAGGGCGACCAGGAGCAGCAGCCATGGCGATCCGGTGACGTCCAGGCCGAGGGCCCAGACCGAGAGGCCCGTGGCCAGGAGCGACTGGACGATGGCTACGGCGCCGAAGGCCAGGGCGTAGCCGGCGATCAGGTCGCCCTTGCCGAGCGGCATCGCGAGGAGGCGCTCCAGGGTTCCCGAAGTGCGTTCGCGCAGGGTGGCGATCGAGGTCACCAGGAACATCGTGATCAGCGGGAAGATGCCGAGGAGCGAGGCGCCGATGGCGTCGAAGGTCTGCGGCGCCCCGTCGAAGACGTACCGCAGCAGCGTGATCATCACGACCGGGATCAGCAGGAGAAGTGCGATCGTGCGCGGGTCGTGCGTCAGCTGGCGCAGGACCCGGGCGGCCGTGGCGAGGGTGCGGGCGGCCGTCAGCGGGGACGCGCCCTTGGCCGCCGGGGGTGTGGGTGCGTGTGTGCTCATCGGGCGTTCTCCTGACGGGTGGCGGCCGCGTCGACCAGGTGGAGGAAGGCTTCTTCGACGGTGTCGGTGCCGGAGCCCGTGCGCAGGGCCTCGGGGGTGTCGTCGGCGAGGATCTCGCCTTCGCGCATCAGGAGCAGCCGGTGGCAGCGCTCGGCCTCGTCCATGACGTGGGAGGAGACGAGCAGGGTGGTGCCGCGGTCGGCGGCGAGGCGGTGGAAGAGGTTCCAGAGGTCGCGCCTGAGCACCGGGTCGAGGCCGACGGTGGGTTCGTCGAGGACGAGCAGTTCGGGGGTGCCGAGCAGCGCCACGGCGAGGGAGACCCGGGTGCGCTGGCCGCCCGAGAGGGTGCCGGCGAGATCGTCGGCGTGGCTGGTCAGGTCGACCTCGGTGACGGCGCGGGTGACGGCCTCGCGGCGGGCGTCCCGGTGGCGGCGGCCCGGCTGGAGGATCGCCGCGAAGTAGTCGAGGTTCTGCCGGACGGTGAGGTCGGTGTAGACGGACGGAGCCTGGGTGACGTACCCGATGCGCGGGCGCAGGGTGGGGTGGCCCGCGGGGCTGCCCAGGACGTCGAGGGTGCCGGTGACCTTGGCCTGGGTGCCGACGACGGCCCGCATCAGGGTGGATTTGCCGCAGCCGGAGGGGCCGAGGAGGCCGGTGATCCTGCCGGGTTCGACGGTGAAGTCGAGTCCTTTCAGGACGGTGCGGCTGCCTCGTACGACGGTGAGGCCACGGGCCTCGATGGCGACGCCCGAAGAATTCATCATGCGATGAATTTTGGTCCCGGCGGGACCCCGCCGTCAAGGGATCGCGCGTCGGCGGGGCGGGCGGGTGCGGTTCAGCGGACGGCCACGCTCAGGTCGACGACGTACGTCTCCTCGACCGTGCCGTCCTGGACGAGCGGCGCGAGGTGCTCGCGCTCCTCGTCGAGGAAGCGCAGGGTGGGCTCCTCCCCGAGGACCAGGAAGGCGGAGTGGCTGCCGAGGTTGGCGAGGTGGGTGGCCAGGGGGACGCGCCGGGTCCACCGGACGAGGCGGTGCGCCAAGCCGAGGCCTGGCGGCAGATTGCGGTGGTTGACGGGCGAGCCGTGGGCGCTGGTCTCCGCGGCGCCCGTCCCGGCCCCGAAGAAGCGGCGCAGCCGGTCGTCCTGGGCGGCGATCCACGGGACGGTGTGGTCGGCGGTGTTCCACCAGAGGGCGAGCGCGCCGCCCGGCCGCAGGACGCGCCGGGCCTCGGGAGCGGAGCGGGCCGGGTCGGTCCAGTGCCAGGACTGGGCGTACGTGATCAGGTCCGCCGAGGCCGTGGCGAACGGGAGGTGGTTGCCGTCGCCCCGCACCAGCGGGACGCCCGGCAGGGCCCGGCGCAGCTCGGCCGCCATACCGGGGCCCGGCTCCACGGCGACGACGTGGGCGCCGCGGTCGTGCAGGCTACGGGTGGAGATGCCGGTGCCCGCGCCCACGTCGAGGGTGCGGGCACCGCGCAGGGGGCGGCCGGCGAGCTCCTCGACGGCGTCGAACAGGGCGGCCGGGTAGCCGGGCCGGGCGGCGGCGTACTGGGCGGCCGCCCGGTCGAAGGACAGGGCGCGCGGGGGTGCTGCGGGCGAGGGGTGCGGCGTGCGTTCCGGAACGGCGTCCGGGGAGTTCGTTGCGGTCATCGGGCCATCCTGGCCCTCGCGGTCCGCTCCGGGCGACGGGTCCCGCTTACTTGCGGCGCGCCTTCTTCGCCTTGGCCGTCCTGCGGGCCGCCGGGTTCCCGGTCCGGGCCGAGCGGCGCTTCGCGAACCGGACCTGGGCCGCCTCGTACTCCGCCCGCCGGAGCTGCTCGCCCGGTGCCTCGGTGAACGTACGGAAGAAGTAGGCGAGGAGCGAGCCGATGAAGCCGATGGTCTTGAGACCGCGCAGCGTGTCCTCACGGCCCGGGTCGGCCGGGCGGCGGCTGAAGCCCTCCCACGTCTTGCGGAAGGCGACGGCGCTGCAGATGGCGAACATCAGGACGACCAGCATGCCGACGAAGCTGCCGACGTCGGCGATCTCCAGGCCCTGGTAGGCGAATCGCAGCACGAAGCAGGAGGCGACCGCGGCGGCGAGCGAACCGAGGGCGGCTCCGGCGCGGCGGAGCCCGTAGTTGCCGTCGTGGGCGACCCAGGACGTGCCGAAGAAGCGGATGGGCTCGGGCTGCGGGCCGGGGGCGGTCGCGGGGGCACCGGTGGGCGTCGTGCCGGACTCGGTGGTGCCGGGAGCCGTGCTGTCGGGGGTGTCGCTGTTCTCGGTCACGAGGCCGATTATCCCAGGGACGGGGCGGAGCCCGGGGCAGCGGTGCGGGTGCGGCTCAGCCGTGGCGTTCCCAGGAGCCGGGGCAGGTGTACGTGCCGACACCCGCCTCCACCCGCCGCGGGCCGGTGTACGAGGAGTACGCCCCCTGGTCCTGTGTGCGGCCCCTCCGGGAAGGGGCCGCACACAGGGTGGCTCAGCCCAGTTTGGAGACGTCGCGGACGGCGCCGCGGTCCGCGCTCGTCGCCATGGCCGCGTAGGCGCGCAGCGCCGCCGAGACCTTGCGCTCGCGGTTCTTCGGCGCGTACACGCCGTTCAGCGCCTCACGGCGGGTGGCCAGCTCGGCGTCGGGGACGAGGAGCTCGATCGAGCGGTTCGGGATGTCGATCCGGATCCGGTCGCCGTCCTCGACGAGCGCGATCGTGCCGCCGGACGCCGCCTCGGGCGAGGCGTGGCCGATGGACAGGCCCGACGTACCGCCGGAGAAGCGGCCGTCGGTGACGAGGGCGCAGCTCTTGCCGAGACCGCGGCCCTTGAGGAAGGAGGTCGGGTAGAGCATCTCCTGCATGCCTGGACCGCCGCGCGGGCCCTCGTAACGGATGACGACGACGTCGCCCTCCTTGATCTCCTTGCGGAGGATCTTGTCGACGGCCTCCTCCTGGGACTCGCAGACGACCGCCGGGCCCTCGAAGGTCCAGATCGACTCGTCGACGCCGGCCGTCTTCACGACGCAGCCGTCCACGGCGATGTTCCCCTTGAGGACCGCCAGGCCGCCGTCCTTGGAGTACGCGTGGGCCACGTCGCGGATGCAGCCGCCCGCCGCGTCCAGGTCGAGGGTGTCCCAGCGCTCGGACTGCGAGAAGGCGGTCGCGGAACGGACACAGCCCGGAGCCGCGTGCCACAGCTCGACGGCCTCGGGGGACGGCGAGCCGCCGCGGATGTCCCAGTTCTTGAGCCACTCGGCGAGCGTGTCGGAGTGCACCGAGTGCACGTCCTCGTTGAGATGGCCGCCGCGGTGGAGCTCACCGAGGAGGGCGGGGATGCCACCGGCCCGGTGGACGTCCTCCATGTAGTACGTACCGCCGGGGGCCACGTTGGGGGCGACCTTGGAGAGGCAGGGGACCCGGCGGGAGACCTCGTTGATGTCGTCGAGGTTGTACGCCAGCTCCGCCTCCTCGGCGGCGGCCAGCAGGTGCAGGATCGTGTTGGTCGAACCACCCATGGCGATGTCCAGCGCCATCGCGTTGTCGAACGCGGCGCGGGTGCCGATGGCACGCGGCAGGACCGTCTCGTCGTCCTGCTCGTAGTAGCGCTTGGTGATCTCGACGACCGTGCGGCCGGCGTCCTCGTACAGCGCCTTGCGGGCGGTGTGCGTGGCGAGGACGGAGCCGTTGCCGGGGAGGGAGAGGCCGAGGACCTCGGTCAGGCAGTTCATCGAGTTGGCGGTGAACATGCCGGAACAGCTGCCGCAGGTGGGGCAGGCGTTCTCCTCGATGCGGAGGATGTCCTCGTCGGAGATGCTCTCGTCGACCGCGTCGCTGATCGCGTTGACCAGGTCGAGCTTGCGGACCGTGCCGTCGACGAGGGTGGCCTTGCCGGCCTCCATCGGACCGCCGGAGACGAAGACGGTGGGGATGTTGAGGCGCATCGCGGCCATCAGCATGCCCGGGGTGATCTTGTCGCAGTTCGAGATGCAGATCAGCGCGTCGGCGCAGTGCGCCTCGACCATGTACTCCACGCTGTCGGCGATGAGGTCGCGGGAGGGCAGGCTGTAGAGCATGCCGCCGTGGCCCATGGCGATGCCGTCGTCCACCGCGATCGTGTTGAACTCGCGGGGAACCGCGCCCGCCGCCTTGATCGCCTCGGAGACGATCCGGCCGACCGGGGCGAGGTGGGTGTGGCCGGGGACGAACTCGGTGAAGGAGTTGGCGACCGCGATGATCGGCTTGCCGATGTCCTCGCTCGCTACGCCCGAGGCGCGCATAAGGGCGCGCGCGCCCGCCATGTTGCGGCCGTGGGTGACAGTGCGGGACCTCAGCTGCGGCATCGTCTCTCGCTCCTTCGACAGAAAAGACTGGCTTCGAGCGTACGCCTCCCGTGCCAGGATCTGGACAGGGTGTCCGGAATGCGGGATGCGGTGCTCAGGGGGTGGGCGGGTGCGGGGTGCGGGTGCGGGGTGCGTGCGGGAGGTGGGGGGTTTCGGGGCTCCGCCCCGGGCCCCGCTCCTCAATCGCCGGAGGGGCTTGATTTGCCTGGCCGGTCCGGAGCGGTGGAGGGGCTTGAGTTGCCCGGCCGGCCCGGAGCGGTGGAGGGGCTTGAGTTGCCCGGCCGGTCCGGAGCGGTGGAAGGGCTTGAGTTGCCTGGCCGGTCCGGATTCGTGGAGGGGCTTGAGCTACCGGCGGGGGTTGAGTCGGTCAGGTAGCGCTGCAGGGTCGGGGCCACCATCGCGATGATCTTCTCCGGGTCCGCCGATGCCAGGGGCTCCGCCCGGAGCACATAGCGCAGCATCGCGATGCCCACCATGTGCGAGGCGGCCAGTTCCGCGCGGAAGGTGGGATCGGGTACGTCCAGCTGTTCCGCGATCCTTCCCAGCAGGCGCCGCAGGACGAAGCCGCGCAGTACGTTCGCCGCCGCCTCGTGGGTCAGGGCCGAGCGCATGACCGCCAGCAGCGGGGTCCTGGACGCCGGGTTCTCCCAGACCGCGATGAAGTAGCGGGCCAGCCGCTCCCCCAGGCCGTCCTTGTCGCTGCCCAGAATGGCCGGAATCACCAGGGCGGGCTCGAAGGAGAGCTCGATCGCGGCGGCGAAGACCTCGTCCTTCGTACCGAAGTAGTGATGGACCAGGGCGGCGTCCACACCTGCCGCCTTCGCGATGCCGCGGACCGACGTCTTGTCGTAGCCGCGTGCGGCGAATTCGGCGCGGGCGGCCTCCAGGATGCGGGTGCGCGCGTCGGGACCGGTCGTCGCCGTGGTGCGGGAGGGGCGGCCGCGGCGCCTGGGGCCCGGGGCTTCGGCGCCCGGGGTCATGAGCGCGGCACCTGCGCCGAGGAGGCGAGGTGCAGCCGGGTGAAGGCGAGGGCTTCGGCGAGGTCGGCCTCGCGTTCGGCGGTGGACATCGCCCGGCGGGTGTTGACCTCGATGACGACATGTCCGTCGAAGCCGGTCCGGGCCAGCCGCTCCAGCAGTTCGGCACAGGGCTGGTCGCCGCGGCCCGGCACCAGGTGCTCGTCCTTGCCGGACCCCTTGCCGTCGGCCAGGTGGACGTGGGCCAGCCGGTCACCCATCCGGTCGACCATGGCCATGCCGTCCGTACGCGCCGTCGAGGTGTGCGAAAGGTCGACCGTGAAGTGGCGGTAGTCGTCGTTGGCGACGTCCCAGTCGGGGGCGTACGCGAGCATCTCGCGGTCCCGGTAGCGCCACGGGTACATGTTCTCGACGGCGAACCGCACATCGGTCTCGTCCGCCATCCGCCAGATTCCGGTGACGAAGTCACGCGCGTAGTTGCGCTGCCACCGGAACGGAGGATGGACCACGACCGTCGACGCGCCGAGCTTCTCCGCCGCGGCGCGGGCCCGCTGGAGCTTGACCCAGGGATCGGTGGACCAGACCCGCTGCGTGATCAGCAGACAGGGAGCGTGAACGGCCAGGATCGGCACCTGGTGGTAGTCCGAGAGCCGACGCAGGGCCTCGATGTCCTGACTGACCGGGTCGGTCCAGACCATGACCTCGACGCCGTCGTACCCCAGGCGCGCGGCAATCTCGAAGGCCGTCGCCGTCGACTCCGGATAGACCGAGGCCGTCGACAGGGCGACCTTCGCATCCGGGATGCGCACCACTGGTTCTGCCACGCAGACAGCGTACGGGCAGCGGTGCGCGTCGCCGAGGGAGTCCGGCGGAAAGTGAGAAGGGCCATCACGGTGACACGCCCGGGGCGGCCCGTCAGTTCAGGGCGACGTCCTCGGTGGACGTCAGGTGGTCCAGGCGGCGCAGGATCACTCCCTCGCGCAGCGCCCAGGGGCAGATCTCCAGGTCCTCGACGCCCAGGAGGTCCATCGCGCCCTCCGCGACCAGTGCGCCGGCCAGCAGCTGGGCGGACCGGCCCTCGGAGACGCCGGGGAGGTTCCCCCGCTCCTCGACCGTCATCGCGGCCAGCTTCGGCACCCACTCCTCCAGGGCCTTGCGACTGAGGGTGCGCTGCACGTACAGCCCCTCGGTGGAGCGTGCGGCGCCCGCGATCCTGGCGAGCTGCTTGAAGGTCTTGGACGTGGCCACGACATGGTCGGGGCGGCCGAAACGAGTGAACTCGCCGACACTGCGGGCGATCCGCGCCCGCACGTGGCGGCGCAGCTCCTTCACCTCCGCCGGGTCCGGCGGATCGCCGGGCAGCCAGCCGGCCGTGAGCCGGCCGGCGCCCAGCGGCAGCGACACGGCGGCGTCCGGTTCCTCGTCGATCCCGTACGCGATCTCCAGCGAGCCGCCGCCGATGTCCAGGAGGAGCAGCTTGCCCGCCGACCAGCCGAACCAGCGCCGGGCGGCGAGGAAGGTGAGGCGGGCCTCCTCCGTGCCGCTGAGGACGGCGAGGTCGACGCCCGTCTCGTCGCGCACCCGGGCCAGCACCTTGTCGGCGTTGCTCGCCTCCCGCACCGCGGAGGTGGCGAACGCCAGCACGTCCTCGCAGCCCTTGTCCTCGGCGGCCTGGAGCGCACCGGCGATCGTCGTCACCAGCCGGTCCACGCCGAGCGGGCCGATCGCCCCGTTCTCGTCGAGGAGCTCGGCCAGACGCAGCTCGGCCTTGTGCGAGTGCGCGGGCAGCGGGCGGGCACCGGGGTGCGCGTCGACCACCAGCAGATGAACCGTGTTCGACCCCACGTCGAGGACTCCGAGTCTCATATGCAGAACGCTACTGCGGCTTCGGGCGGGGCCGGACCGGCGCATCCCGTGCCACCGCGCCCCGCCCATGCGCCCCTCGGTCTTACTCTGGGCGCGTGCCAAAGACGAAAAAGGCGAAGCCGGGCAAAGTCACGAAGAAGCAGAAGACGAAGCAGGAGATGCAGCAGCCGCAGACAGAGGGACCCCAGGGGTCCGACGAGACCGGGATCGACTTCGCGCGGGCGTGGGTGGAGTTCCCGGACCCCGCCGACGACGAGCAGGTCTTCCGCTGTGACCTGACCTGGCTGACGTCCAGGTGGACCTGCATCTTCGGCAGTGGCTGCCAGGGCATCCAGGCCGGTCGCGCGGACGACGGGTGCTGCACCCTGGGCGCCCACTTCTCGGACGAGGACGACGAGAAGCGGGTGGCCGGTCACGTCGCCCGGCTCACTCCCGAGCTGTGGCAGTTCCACGACGTGGGCTCGGAGTCGGGCTGGGTCCAGACCGATGACGACGGCGAGCGCCAGACGCGGCGCTGGGAGGGGTCCTGCATCTTCCAGAACCGTCCCGGGTTTGCCGCGGGGGCCGGCTGCTCGCTGCACATCCTGGCGCTCCGGGAGGGCAAGGAGCCCCTGGAGACCAAGCCGGACGTGTGCTGGCAGCTTCCGGTCCGGCGTACGTACGACTGGATCGACCGGCCCGACGACACGCGTGTGCTCCAGGTGACGATCGGTGAGTACGACCGCCGGGGCTGGGGACCGGGCGGCCACGACCTGCACTGGTGGTGCACGTC
Source organism: Streptomyces sp. LN549 (assembly GCF_043203805.1). Lineage (NCBI taxonomy): Bacteria > Bacillati > Actinomycetota > Actinomycetes > Kitasatosporales > Streptomycetaceae > Streptomyces > Streptomyces sp. LN549. The sequence continues at coordinate 3,914,290 of NZ_JAZHRI010000002.1, forward strand.
GGCGACGTCGGCGCACGGTGCCGGGGAGCCGGTGTACGTGTCGTACCGGCCCGAGCTCACGGAGCTGATGGGCAAGGAGGCGTACGACCGGCTGGTCGAGCTGTGCGAGGAGCGGCTCTCCTCGCTGCTGCCGATGGCACCGCATCCGGCGGACCCGGCATAGGACCCAGGGCCCGCCGGCGGGGTGCTCGGGCCCGTTCCTCCCGGGACTGGGCCCGTCAGTCCGCCGCCGGCGGGGTGCTCGGGCCGCCCTGCCCCGGGTCGGTCGGGGACGGGGAGTCCGTCGGGTCCGGGGACGGGCTCGGTGAGCCCGGGTCCGTCGGCGTCGGGGTGGTGTCCGTCGGGTCGGGTGTGGGGGTGGGATCGGGGTCCGGGGAGGAGGGCGACGGCTCCTGCGGAACGGTCGGGTGCGAGTGGGACGGGCCACTCGGCACCGGGGGCCGCGGCGAGGCGGAAGGTGCCCGCCCCCCGTACCCGTGCATCGCCACGACCGAGCCCGAAGGGGCGATGGCGACCCGTGCGGTCCAGTACCCGGCGGGTTCGCGCGTGTGGTCCACGAGGACGCGGACCGTGATGCTGTCGCCCGCCGCGAGCGTGCCCGAGGTCCTGCTCAGGCGCAGCCAGGACCGGCCCGTGCCGGCCGACCAGACGACCGGGCCCGCCTTCGACGCGGTGAGCGTGATCATCGTCGTGCCGCCGGCCGACCGGACCTCCACGGTGAGCCGGCCCGCGCTGTCCCCTCCCCCGTCCCGGTCCGGGTCCGCGCCCACACTGATGACCTCGGCCGAGACGTCCGGGAGGCGGTCGCCGTCCGTGAAGCCCGGGCCGGGCTCGGGGCGGGCGTTGCCCGCGTTCTCGTAGTGGCCGTACGGGTCGTCGGCCCCGTGGACGTCGTCCGTCTCGGTCGCGGTGACCGCCGACCCGTCGCGCCCCTCGCCGGTGAGCGGCGCGCCCCGGTAGGCGGACCACAGGGCGATCACGGGGGCGGCGACGACCGTGGCGACGACCGTCGTCGTCATGACCCTGGACCGCAGCCGGTCCCGGCGCGCGGCGTGGTCCTTCGGGTCCATCGGGAAGCCCGTCCGGTCGAACCGGGGGGTGGCGGACCGATTCTTCTGATGCTTCTGAGCGTGCAGCATCGCCACATAGGCGGAGGGGCGCGGCGCCTCGACGACCGCCAGCGCGGCCACGGGCGTGACCGCGGCCCCCGGCCAGGGGCCCTGGGCGCCGGCCCGCTCGGCCGCGCGTCGGCAGCTCGGGCAGTCGTCCACATGCCGTACGAGTTCGCGGCGCAGGGTGGCGGAGAGCAGCACGCGATGGTCGCCGGTGAGCCTGCCGACCGCGGGGCAGTTGCCGTTCTCCACGACGGCGAGGGCGGCCCTCGTCCGTTCCACCTCGCAGGCGGCCGCGGCCAGGAGCTCCCGGGCGGTCGCGGGTTCCAGCCCGAGGACTGCGGCGACCGCGCGCGGGGTGAGCCGGTGGCGCACAGCGAGCTCCAGCGCCTCACGCTGCTCGGGGGTGGTGCCCGCCGCCTCGGGCCAGGCCAGCTGGGCCAGTTCGCGGCGGTGCGCCTCGGCGGCCGCGGGACTCTCCACAGGGGAGGCGGGCGAGGCGGGAGCAAGGGACGCCGTCGTGGCGGACCGGGGCACGGAGGGCGTGAGCGGTGGCGCGACCGCGGCCTTCGAGGTGTGCGCGGGCGTGCGCCGTCCCGCGCGGGCTGCCGGTGCGGCGGGACCGCGATGGTCGTCCTGCCTGCGGGCCCGGGCCCCGTCAGGTCTGCGGTGCGCCTGGCGGCCCTGCTTCTGCTCGCCGAGCCTGCGCAGACACATCCATCTGGCCAGTGCGTACAGCCAGGCCTTGCGTTCCTCCTCGTCCGCGGGACACCGCCCGCCCTGCCGCTCCGCCAGCGCCAGCACTCCGCCGAGCGCCTCTGTGGCGGCGTCGTGGTCGCAGAGCACGGAGAGGCAGTACGTGAACAGGCCGTCGAGATGCGGCTCGTAACGGACGGGAGGCTGCTTCGGCGAGGAGTGGGGCGCGCGGTGCTGCGCCCGGTGTGCGCCGGGGGTGCTCGTTGGGGTCTCCAGCCTGCTGCTCGTCACCTTGCGACCGTAGGCAGGGCAGGGCATGCCCCTCGCACCGCTTGAGCACATTTAACCCTTACGGGTGAATGTATCGCTCAATAAGGGACAGGAATCCGCGATTCCGCCCATCGTGGCGGTGCCCGGCCCCCGCCCGCGCACCGCGCCGGGCTCCGCTGTCCGACCTCACCTATACGGTGGCGCCATGGCTGCCCGTACGAAATCCGCGAAGGACCGGCCGTCCTATCACTGCACCGAATGCGGCTGGACGACCGCCAAGTGGCTCGGCCGCTGCTTCGAGTGCCAGGCCTGGGGGACGGTCGTGGAGTTCGGCGGCGCCCCTGCGGTCCGGACCACGGCGGCCGGCCGTGTCTCCACCGCCGCTCTCCCCATCGGCCAGGTCGACAGCCGCCAGGCCACCGCCCGCTCGACGGGCGTCGGCGAGCTGGACCGGGTGCTGGGCGGCGGCCTGGTGCCGGGCGCCGTCGTGCTGCTCGCGGGCGAGCCGGGCGTCGGGAAGTCCACGCTGCTGCTGGACGTGGCGGCCAAGGCGGCGAGCGAGGAGCACCGCACGCTCTACGTCACGGCCGAGGAGTCCGCCAGCCAGGTCCGCATGCGCGCCGACCGGATCCGGGCGATCAACGACCATCTGTACCTGGCCGCCGAGACCGACCTGTCCGCGGTCCTGGGCCATTTGGACGCGGTCAAGCCGTCCCTGCTCGTCCTGGACTCCGTCCAGACCGTCGCCTCCCCCGAGATCGACGGCGCGCCCGGCGGCATGGCGCAGGTCCGCGAGGTCGCGGGAGCGCTCATCCGCGCCTCCAAGGAGCGCGGCATGTCGACCCTGCTGGTCGGCCACGTCACCAAGGACGGGGCGATCGCCGGGCCGCGGCTGCTGGAGCACCTGGTCGACGTGGTGCTCTCCTTCGAGGGCGACCGCCATGCCCGGCTGCGGCTCGTGCGCGGCGTCAAGAACCGCTACGGGGCGACCGACGAGGTCGGCTGCTTCGAGCTCCACGACGAGGGCATCACCGGTCTCGCCGACCCCTCCGGCCTCTTCCTCACGCGCCGGGACGAGCCCGTGCCCGGCACCTGCCTGACGGTGACCCTGGAGGGCAAGCGCCCGCTGGTCGCCGAGGTGCAGGCACTCACCGTCGATTCGCAGATCCCCTCGCCCCGGCGCACCACCTCGGGTCTCGAGACGTCCCGGGTGTCGATGATGCTGGCCGTCCTGGAGCAGCGCGGCCGGATCAGCTCGCTGGGCAAGCGGGACATCTACAGCGCCACGGTCGGCGGTGTGAAGCTCTCGGAGCCGGCCGCGGACCTCGCCATCGCGCTCGCCCTGGCCAGCGCGGCAAGCGACACACCGCTGCCGAAGAACCTGGTGGCGATCGGCGAGGTCGGTCTCGCGGGGGAGGTCAGAAGGGTCACGGGAGTCCAGCGCAGACTGGCCGAGGCACACCGTCTGGGCTTCACCCACGCACTCGTTCCGACCGATCCGGGGAAGGTCCCGGCCGGTATGAAGGTCACGGAAGTCGCCAACATGGGCGACGCCCTGAGAGTGCTCCCCGGCCGCTCTCGTACACAGGCCCCACGGGAGGACGGCGCACGCCGGTAGACTTTGCCCTGGTCTCGCCCGTCCGTACGAACGGTACGAGGGACATGGGGTCCTCCGTTCGGATCAGGTCTGATCCGAACGGAAGCCCTGAGGGCACCGCAAACCTGTGACCGGAGGAGTGCAGTGGCAGCCAGCGACCGGGCAGCATCGCCCGGAAAGTCCGGCCAAGGCACCGGTAACGAGGCGCTGATGCGCGCCTCGTTGACCGCCGTCGCGCCCGGAATGGCCCTGCGGGACGGCCTGGAGCGCATTCTCCGTGGCAACACCGGCGGGCTGATCGTGCTCGGCATGGACAAGACCGTCGAGTCGATGTGCACCGGCGGTTTCGTGCTGGACGTGGAATTCACCGCGACCAGGCTGCGCGAGCTCGCCAAGCTCGACGGGGCATTGATCCTCGACAAGGACATGACCAAGATCCTGCGAGCCGGCGTCCAGCTGGTCCCGGACGCCTCGATCCCCACCGAGGAGACGGGCACCCGTCACCGCACGGCGGACCGGGTCTCCAAGCAGTGCAATTTCCCGGTCGTCTCGGTCTCGCAGTCGATGCACCTCATCGCGCTGTACGTGGACGGGGAGCGCCGGGTCCTGGAGGAGTCCGCCGCGATCCTCTCCCGTGCCAACCAGGCCCTCGCCACGCTGGAGCGGTACAAGCTCCGGCTCGACGAGGTGGCGGGCACGCTCTCCGCTCTGGAGATCGAGGACCTCGTGACCGTCCGGGACGTGACCGCCGTCGCCCAGCGCCTGGAGATGGTCCGCCGGATCGCGACCGAGATCGCCGAGTACGTGGTGGAGCTCGGGACCGACGGCCGGCTTCTCTCGCTCCAGCTCGACGAGTTGATCGCGGGCGTGGAGCCGGAGCGCGAGCTGGTCGTGCGCGACTACGTGCCGGAGCCGACCGCGAAGCGCTCGCGGACGGTGGCAGAGGCGCTCACCGAGCTGGACGCGCTGTCCCACACCGAGCTGCTCGAACTCCCGGTCGTGGCACGGGCGCTGGGGTACAGCGGCTCTCCGGAGACGCTCGACTCGGCGGTGTCTCCGCGCGGCTTCCGGCTGCTGGCGAAGGTGCCGCGGCTGCCCGGGGCCATCATCGACCGGCTGGTGGAGCACTTCGGCGGTCTGCAGAAGCTGCTCGCGGCGAGCGTGGACGATCTCCAGACGGTCGACGGGGTCGGCGAGGCACGGGCGCGCAGCGTGCGCGAGGGGCTGTCCCGGCTGGCCGAGTCGTCGATTCTCGAGCGGTACGTGTAGGCGGTACGCCTCGGCGCGTCCGGGTCGTTACGCCGGGCCGTCATGCCGGGCGCGGCTGCGCGGGACCCTCCGGAGACTTCTCAGAGCTCAGATACTCAGCCCCGGCCGCCCGGCCCCACGCTCCGGCGTGCCGCCGCGTCAGTCCTTCGCGAGGACGAACGAGGCGCGCTGTACGGGCTCACCCGGGGCCTTGGCCTCGACCAGGTACGTCCCCGGGCCCACGTTCCCCGCAGGCGGGGTCGCGCACTTCGGCGCACTCTTCGCGCGGTCCCACTCCACGGCGTGCTCGACGGTCGCCTTCGCCGGTACCTCCAGCAGCACGGCGGCCGCGTTGCGCGGGCAGTCCTTGGAGGACCACACCTCTTCGTCGTCACCGCCCGCCTCGGTGACGGTGAGGACCGCGGCCTTCGGGCCGAAGTCGGCCTTGCACGCGGTGGACGAGGTGTTCGTGCCGATCAGCCGGAACTTCGGCTTCTCGCCGGGTCCGTAACGGAGGTCTGTCTTCAGGGTCAGCCGCAATGCGGCGGGCGCGCAGTCGGGAAGCGAGGAGCCGGCCGGGAGCTGCTGCCCAGCGGTTCCGCCGCCCGATCCGCCGCTCGCACCGGAACCGGCTTCCGTCTCCGAGCCGTTGCCGTCGTCGCCCGCCCCGTCGCCCGCCCCGTCGGAGCCCGCGTCCGAACTTCCGCCGTCGCTCCCGCCGCTGCCGCCGGTGTCACCCGACTCGTCACGCCCGCCCGGCTGTTCACTGATCGCCGGGCCGGAACCGGAGGGTCCCGGCGTGATCGAGTCCACGGGACCGGAGCCGGGGGCCCGTGAGTCGTCGTGATTTCCCTTGCCGCCACCGGAGGTGACGGCCCATACGATCAGCAACGCGAGCAGCGCAATCAGCGTCGCCGCTACCGCCCTCCGTCGCCAGTAGATGGTGGAGGGAAGCGGCCCGATCGGATTACGCAGAGATCCCACGGCGCAAACTGTACGAGAGAAGAGCGCCAACTCCCGCCCCACCCGCCGCCACAGGCCCCCAAGTTTTGCCGATCATCATCCTGGGGCGGCTTGTTACCGCTCCGGACCGCATCGCGAGCACCTTGAGTGATCATATGACTGCACTATGCGACCTTCCCGGAGCGACGGCCGCCGCACCGGGAACGGGCACGGGAACGGGCGCGGGAACGGGCACCGGGAACGGGCGCGGCAGGGCCGCGGTGCCCGGAGGCGATCCATGGGGCCAGTTGCCGCAACGGCTCGCGGGGCGTGCCGCCACTTGCCGGAACGCGGGTCCGGCAGGGCTGGGGAAGACGGGTGTCCCTATCACTCCAAGGGCTCTTATGAGGGGCGACACCCCCGTCCCCCTGACCCTCGTCTGCCCTTCCATGCCAGGATCGGCAATGCGATGACTGCCACAACTGCGACACAGACGCCCCCCACCTCCCTCCACACTCCCGTCATCGGGTGGTTCGACCAGCACGCCCGCGATCTGCCCTGGCGCCGCCCCGAAGCGGGCGCCTGGGGTGTGATGGTGAGTGAGTTCATGCTGCAGCAGACCCCCGTCAACCGGGTCCTCCCGGTGTACGAGCAGTGGCTGGCCCGCTGGCCGCGACCCGCCGACCTCGCAGCACAACCGCCCGGCGAGGCGGTCCGCGCGTGGGGCCGGCTCGGCTACCCGCGGCGGGCCCTGCGCCTGCACGGGGCCGCCCAGGCCATAACGGAACGCCACGGCGGCGACGTACCGAGCGCGCACGCCCAGCTGCTCGCACTGCCCGGGATCGGCGAGTACACGGCAGCCGCCGTGGCCTCGTTCGCCTACCGGCAGCGGCACGCCGTCCTCGACACGAACGTCCGCAGGGTGTTCGCCCGGGCCGCGACCGGCATCCAGTACCCGCCGAACGCGACCACCGCCGCCGAGCGCAAGCTCGCCCGTGCGCTGCTCCCGGAGGAGGACGAGCAGGCGGCACAGTGGGCGGCCGCGACGATGGAGCTCGGCGCCCTCGTCTGCACCGCGAAGAACGAGGACTGCACGCGCTGCCCGATCGCCGGCCAGTGCGCCTGGCGGCTGGCCGGGAAGCCCGCGCACCAGGGACCCCCGCGCCGCGGCCAGACCTACGCCGGTACGGACCGGCAGGTGCGCGGCAGGCTCCTCGCGGTGCTGCGCGATTCGGTGACCCCGGTGCCGCAGTCGGCGCTCGACGCGGTGTGGGAGGAGCCGGTGCAGCGGGCCCGTGCGCTGGACGGTCTGGTCTCCGACGGCCTGGTCGAACCGCTCGCGGGCGGTCAGTACCGGCTGCCGTTGACCTGACGGACCGGGCGGAGCCGTTCCGCTCCCCCGGCCCCCTTTGTCCCTCTCCTCCTGCGCTGTTACACAACCGATGGGCAGCCGTGCGTCTGCGTACGGCTGCTCCGCACAGCCTCGTGACAACAGCTCCGTAGCGTCACCGACGTCAGCCCGACGACCAGGCGGCTGACAGTGGTTCTACGGGGTTTCACGGGGACGGAGGCGGTTGTCATGGCGCAGGGTGAGGTGCTCGGTTTCGAGGAGTACGTGCGTACCCGGCAGGACGCGCTGCTGCGCAGTGCGCGCCGGCTGGTCCCCGACCCGGTGGACGCACAGGACCTCCTGCAGACCGCGCTGGCCCGCACCTACGGCCGCTGGGACGGCATCGCCGACAAGTCCCTCGCCGACGCCTATCTGCGCCGCGTCATGATCAACACCCGCACCGAGTGGTGGCGGGCGCGCAAGCTGGACGAGGTCCCCACCGAGCAGCTCCCCGACGCCAGCGTCGAGGACGGCACCGAGCAGCGTGCCGACCGCGCCCTGCTGATGGACGTCCTGGGCGTGCTGGCTCCCAAGCAGCGCAGCGTGGTCGTGCTGCGACACTGGGAGCAGATGAGCACGGAGGAGACGGCCGCGGCACTCGGCATGTCGGCCGGTACGGTGAAGAGCACCCTGCACCGGGCACTGGCACGACTGCGCCAGGAGCTGGAGAGCAGGGAAGCGGCGAGCCGTGCGGAGCGGAACCGTGAGAACGGGGACCGCCGGGCGGCCGTCCGCGTCGCGGCGCCCCGGAACCCGGCGCCGTCGCGGGCACAGGCAGGGGCGCCCCCCGAGGGGCGTCATGACGAGCGGGGGCGGGAGCGGTGCGCGGCCTGACAGGCAGCGGTGAGGGCGTCGGCGGGAGCGGCGGCGGTGTCACCGGAGGACCCACGGGGGACGGGGCCGGCAGCGGGCACGGACGTCGGCTGACCGGCTGGGCGGCGAGCAGCACGGCTCTGGCCGGGCTCGCCGTCTTCGGTCTGTTCGCCGTCAGCTGCTCCACCGGCGGCACGGGCACGCGCGACGAGGGCCCGGCGGGCACCCAGCCGGTCGCCCAGGTCACGCCGAGCACCACGGCCCCGTCCACGGCGAAGCCGACGCCCCGGGTCGACGCGGTATCCCTGCTCAAGGCGGATTCCGAGGTGAGCGAGCGGGTCAGGACCGACCTCAGGCCCTGCACCGGTGACGAGTACCCGGTGGACACCTCGTACGGCACCCTGACCGACGGCCCCTCCGCGGACGTGGTGGTGAACGTGATGACCTGCGGGGACTCGGTCGGCGTGGGCACCTATGTGTACCGGCCGCGGTCCGACGGCACATACGAGAACGTGTTCACCATCGAGCAGCCCGCGGTCTACGGGACCATCGACCGCGGCGATCTGGTGGTGACGACGCAGGTGTACGAGAAGAAGGACGCGGTCGCCTACCCCTCGGGCGAGGAAGTGATCACGTACCACTGGGCAAGCAGCCGGTTCAGCGAGCAGGACCGGGTGCACAACGACTTCAACAGAGCCGTCGGGACCGGAGAAGGGGACTTCCCGGAGCCCGCGGAACCGACGAAGAACTGAGAGCAGTCCGATGGCCGAGACCCATGTCCTGTTCGTCGAGGACGACGACGTCATCCGCGAGGCCACCCAGCTGGCGCTGGAGCGGGACGGCTTCGTGGTCACCGCGATGCCCGACGGTCTCCTCGGCCTCGAAGCGTTCCGGGCCGACCGGCCCGACATCGCGCTGCTCGACGTGATGGTGCCCGGCCTCGACGGGGTCAGCCTCTGCAGGCGCATCCGGGACGAGTCGACGGTTCCCGTGATCATGCTGTCGGCCCGGGCCGACTCGATCGACGTGGTGCTGGGCCTGGAGGCCGGCGCCGACGACTACGTGACGAAACCGTTCGACGGCGCGGTCCTCGTGGCCAGGATCCGGGCGGTGCTGCGCCGCTTCGGCCATGCCTCGGGGAGCGGGGCGGGCGGCGGCGAGACCGCGGCGGGGCCCGAGGGCGGCGGGCTGGTCTTCGGCGACCTGGAGATCGACACCGAGGGCATGGAGGTCCGCAAGGGCGGCGAGCAGGTGGGTCTGACCCCCACCGAGATGCGGCTGCTGCTGGAGTTCTCGTCCGCGCCCGGCACGGTGCTCTCCCGCGACAAGCTGCTGGAGCGGGTCTGGGACTACGGCTGGGGCGGGGACACCCGGGTCGTGGACGTCCATGTGCAGCGGCTGCGCACGAAGATCGGCCAGGACCGGATCGAGACGGTCCGCGGCTTCGGCTACAAACTCAGGGCATGAGGCGCCCGGCCCTGCGGACGGGTGTCCGCTGGAAGATCAGCATCGCGATCGCCTCGGTCGGCGCCCTGATCGCGGTGGCGCTGAGCCTGGTCGTCCACAACGCCGCCCGGGTCTCCATGCTGGAGAACGCGCGCGAGGTCCAGCTGGAACGGCTGACCTACGCCCAGCTGCTCTACGAGGCGACGAAGACGAAGAAGGCCGATCCCCGCTTCGGCGCGAAGCTCAACGATCCGACGATGCCGAAGAGCCTGCGCCAGGAGACCCGGCGCAACCGGCGCGCGACGCATGTCGAGGACGGCGGCGGAGTGCCCGACGTCTGGGCGGCCGTACCGCTGCCCGGCGGCGACGTGCTCTCGCTTCACACCCGGTTCGCCGACCGCTCCGCCACGATCCTGGGCGATCTCGACCGGGCCCTGATCATCGGCTCGGTCTCGGTGGTCCTCGGCGGCTCGGCACTGGGCGTCCTGATCGGCGGCCAGCTCTCGCGCCGGCTGCGCAAGGCGGCCGCCGCGGCAGGAAGGGTCGCGCAGGGCCAGACCGACGTACGGGTCGGGGACGCCGTCGGCGGGGTCGTGCGGGACGAGACCGATGAGCTGGCCGGCGCGGTGGACGCCCTGACGGACGCGCTGAACGAACGCATCGAGGCCGAGCGCCGGGTCACCGCGGACATCGCGCACGAACTGCGCACGCCCGTGACAGGGCTGCTGACGGCTGCCGAGCTGCTGCCGCCGGGGCGGCCTTCGGAGCTCGTACGGGACCGGGCGCAGGCGATGCGCACGCTGGTCGAGGACGTGCTGGAGGTGGCCCGGCTGGACAGCGCCTCCGAGCGGGCCGAGCTGCAGCAGCTCGCGCTGGGCGAGTTCGTCAGCCGCCGGGTGGCGCTGCTGAACCCGGAGGTGCGGGTGCAGGTGGTCCACGAGTCGTGGGTCAGCACCGACCCGCGGCGGCTGGAGCGCATCCTGTTCAATCTGCTGGGCAATGCCGCCAAGCACGGCTCCACGCCCGTGGAGGTCACGGTCGAGGGCCGCGTGGTGCGGGTCCGCGATCACGGCCCGGGGTTCCCGGCGGCGCTGCTGCGGGAGGGGCCGAGCCGGTTCCGTACCGGATCCACCGACCGGGCCGGGCAGGGACACGGGCTGGGGCTGACGATCGCGGCCGGTCAGGCGCGGGTGCTCGGTGCCCGGCTGACCTTCCGCAACGCGGCCCCCGCGGGTGCGGCCGAGGGCGCCGGCGGGGCGATCGCCGTCCTGTGGCTGCCCGAGCACGCGCCGACGGACACCGGCAGCTTCCCCATGCTCCAGCTGGCCGAACAGCGCCACCCGGCGCCGGGTGGCAGGAAGGCCGCCGGCAGCGGCGCGGACCCGCGCGGCGGACGGCCGGAGCGCTGAGCCGTCCGTTCACGACAGCGCCAAGGCCCCGGGGTGCACCACGCACCACGGGGCCTTGGCGTGTCTGCGGTACGGACGGTCAGGCCTCCACGACCGGGGCCTTCTCCGGTCCGGCGCCCCGCAGCGGCACCTCCTTGACGAACAGCGCGGCGACCACCGCGATCAGTCCGACCGAAGCGCCCACCAGGAAGGCGATGTGCGTGCCGGACGCCACCGCGTACTCGTACGCCTCGCGCACCGGCTTCGGCAGCTTCGCCAGGCTCGCCGCGTCCAGCTGGGCACCGTGCGTGGTGGCGCCCGCACCGCCACGGACAGCCATCTCGTCGTTCACCCGTCCGGTGAACAGCGCGCCCATGATGGCGACGCCGAAGGAGCTGCCGAGCGTACGGAAGAGCGTGGTGGAGGACGAGGCGACGCCCATGTCCTTCAGCTCCACGCTGTTCTGCGCCACGAGCATCGTGATCTGCATCAGGAAGCCCATGCCCGCGCCGAGCACCGCCATGTAGACGCCGGACGTGAACCGGGTGGTGTCGGTGTCCATCTGCGAGAGCAGAAAGAGGCCGGTCACCATCAGGATGGAGCCCATGATCGGGAAGATCTTGTACCGGCCGCTGCTGGTGGTCACGCGTCCGGCGATCAGCGAGACGATCATCATCGCCAGCAGCATCGGCAGGAGCAGCAGTCCGGAGTTGGTCGCGGACGCGCCCTGGACGGACTGCTGGAACAGCGGCAGGAAGAGCACCGCCCCGAACATCACGAAGCCCGCCATGAAGCCGACCACGGACATCAGCGTGAAGTTGGCGTTGCGGAAGATGTGCAGCGGGATGATCGGCTCGGCGGCCTTGGTCTCGACGAAGAGGAATCCGGCCAGCGCGGCGACGCCGATCGCGATGAGCTCCATGATGACGGCGGAGTTCCAGTCGTACTCCGAACCGCCCCAGGTGGTCACCAGAACGATCGCGGTGATGCCGACGGTCAGCAGTCCGGCGCCGAGGTAGTCGACCTTCGCCTTGGTGCGCTCCCGCTTGGGCAGGTGCAGCACGATGGTGACCATGGCCAGGGCGACGGCGCCCAGCGGCAGGTTGATGTAGAAGCTCCAGCGCCAGCCGAGGTGGTCGGTGATGGTGCCACCGACCAGCGGTCCGCCGATCATCGCGATCGCCATGACGCCGGCCATCATGCCCTGGTACTTGCCGCGCTCGCGGGGCGGCACGAGGTCACCGATGATCGCCATGACGCCGACCATCAGACCGCCGGCGCCCAGACCCTGGACGGCCCGGAAGCCGATCAGCTGGCCCATGTCCTGGGACATACCGCTGAGGACCGAGCCGATCAGGAAGATCACGATGGACGTGAGGAAGATGCCCTTGCGCCCGTACATGTCGCCGAGCTTTCCCCAGATGGGGGTGGAGGCGGCGGTGGCCAGGGTGTAGGCGGTGACGACCCAGGACAGGTGCTCAAGACCGCCGAGGTCACCGACGATGGTCGGCATCGCGGTGCCGACGATCAGGTTGTCGAGCATGGCCAGCAGCATGGCGATCATCAGGGCGAGCATCACCACCCGCACGCTGCGCTGCTGCGGTTCGGATTTTCCCGCGCGTCCGGCCGGCGCGTCCGCCTTCCCGTCCGCCGCCTTCATCAAGTCCGCCATGTTCCCCAACTCCCCAGATCCCCTGTACACCGAGCCCCTTACTTGCCGCCCGGCTAGTTGACTACACTAGGGGAAAGTAACCCCGTAACTAGCCGGGCGTCAAGTAAGTTTTTGGGAGAGCACCATGGGCAGCACGCCGCAGCCACGCCGGGGCAACACCCGGCAGCGCATCCAGGACGTCGCTCTGGAGCTCTTCGCCGAGCAGGGTTACGAGAAGACCTCGCTGCGGGAGATCGCCGAGCACCTCGATGTCACCAAGGCCGCGCTCTACTACCACTTCAAGACCAAGGAAGACATCCTGGTCGGCATCTTCGAGGACCTCAACCGCCCGATCGAGGAGCTGATCGCCTGGGGCATGACACAGCCGCGCACCCTGGAGACAAAGAAGGAGATCCTCAACCGCTACAGCGAGGCGCTGGCCGGCGCCGCCCCGCTCTTCCGCTTCATGCAGGAGAACCAGGCGACCGTGCGTGACCTGAGCATCGGCGTGACGATCAAGAACCGGGTCCTGGCACTCGTGGACCTGCTCAAGGATCCCGACGCACCGCTCACCGACCAGGTGCGGTGCTTCAGCGCGCTCTTCACGATGCACGCCGGAATCTTCGCGCTGAGAGACGTCGACGGCGACCCCGAGGACAAGCGGAAGGCCGCCCTCGAAGTCGCCGTCGAACTGGTCACCCGGGCACACGACCCGGGTTCCGCCCAGTAGCGGGGTGGTGTCCCGGTCGGATCAGACCGAGACGCCCTCCTTGTGCAGGTAGTTCACCGGGTTGACCGCGGAACCGTAGTTCGCGGTGGTCCGGATCTCGAAGTGCAGGTGCGGGCCACTGGAGTTTCCGGTGTTACCGGAGAGGGCGATCTTCTCACCCTTCTTCACGTGCTGGCCGATGTGCACGTCGATCTGCGACAGGTGCGCGTACTGCGAGTACGTGCCGTTGCCGTGCTTGATCACGATGGCGTTGCCGTACGCGGGACCGTCGCCGCCGCCGTTCGGGCCGGCCTTCACGATGGTGCCGGTGTGCGCGGCCTCGACCTTGGTGCCGATCGGCACGGCGAAGTCCTGGCCGGAGTGCTTGTGCGCCCAGCGGCTGCCGTCGTTGCCGAAGCTCGCGCTCAGCTCGTAGTGGTTGACCGGGGTCTCCCAGGCAAGCTTCGCGGCCCTCTTGGCAGCGGCCTTCTTCTTGGCGGCCGCCTTCTTCTTCGCCGCGACCGCCTTCTTCTTGGCAGCCTCGGCCTTCTTCGCCGCGATGTGCTCGGCCGCCTTGCCCTGCGCGGCCGCCTGCTGGGCGACCGAGTCGGCGGTGGCCGCACTCGCCAGGCTCGCGGTGCCGGTGGTACCCGTCGTGCCGGCCGCGAACGCAGCGCCCGCACCGAGAACCATCGACGTCCCCAGGCCGGCTGCCACCACGGCGCCACGGACACGGGAAGCGGACGGGCGGCGGGACTGGAACGTAGCGCGCTTCGACATAAGCGGAAAACCTCCGGAGATGACTGGACCCGGCGCTGCGCCGGGCTGGCCATACCTTGGTAACCCGCAACCCCGGATGCACTCAAACCCCCCATCTACGAAGAAAAGCCGTAGTTGGATGCCCGGGAATTCGCCGCCACCGGTCCCGGAGTGTGCCCCTCACCCGACTCCGAAAGTCCCCGCCGGAACAGGTTTAAGCCCAGTTCCAAACCGGCCTAATCGGACAAAGTGCCGCTGGCCGGGCATGCGGCTCCACACCCCTGAAGGTCCCCCCGGACGCGGGGCCGAAGGTCCCGTCCGCGATCACCGCCATTCCTCCTAAGGGGCCTAGTAGGCCTCCAAAGGGCTGTGCGCCTTGTCACCGGCGGTGGGACCAAGGGCTGTCCGTTTCGGGACCTTCGGCCCGGTGTTCTAGACGGCGGGCAGCCCCGTCACCTTCTTCGCGTGCAGGGCCACCAGCTGCTTGCCGCCTGCCGCCAGGTACCACCGCTGGAGGTCGCCGGTGCCGTCGTTGTACGTCCAGCGCAGCTTCCCGCTGCCCGCGTCGTAGGAGTGGATGCCGCCGTGCTCGTCGAACTCCGTCGCCCCGTAGAGGACGTCGCCCACCTTGGCGAACTGCCAGGGAGCCGCGACGTCCAGGCTCCCCTTGTCGTGCCAGTGCTTCTTCCCGGTCGCGGGGTCGGCCGCCCAGAGGCCGTGCACGCTGTCGGAGACGTAGAGGACACCGTCCAGGACCGCCGGATCGTTGAACCGGCTGAACTCCTCGGTCGCGAAGGACCAGCGTTCCTTGCCGTCGGCCAGGTCGTGGGCGCGTATCCGCTGCCCGTTGGCGAGGATGGCGAGGCCGTCGTGGACCACGAAGCCGCGGTTGTTGGACGTGCCGATCTTCTTCGTCCAGACCTGACGGCCGGTCGCGGTGTCGCGCACCGTGAGGTTCTCCCGGAAGTCCGTGTAGACGAGACGGTTGCCGACCACCTCCGCGGTGATGCCGTTCTCCTCCGTGCCGTGGTCACGCTTCTCGCGCCAGACGACCTTGCCCGATGTGGTGTCGATCGCGGCGATCACGTTCTCCGGCGTCCTGAAATCCTTGTCCAGGATTCCCGCGACGACGTAGACGTGGTTCGCGTCCGCGGCGATGGGCCGGGGCTGGGAGTACTGGTCCCCCAGCCGGCTCCGCCAGGTGTCCTTGCCCGTCGCCGGGTCCAGGCCGACGATGTTCCCGTCGTACCGGGCGCTCGCGAGATAGAGCGTCCCGTCGCCGATGAGCATGTTGGCGCCGGGGGTGGTGACCTCCGCGCGGGACCAGATCTCCTTGCCGGTGGATATGTCCCGGGCCACCAGCGGGTCACCGGAGACGAGCACCACGTCGCCGACCACGGCGACCGCGGAGATCCATGCCAGTCCGTCGAACGTCGAGGCCTGCTGCCAGGTGGGCTGCGGCTTGGACCCCGGCGCCGGGGTGCCCGTCGCCTTCCCGGGCTTCTCCGTTCCACCGGCGGCCGGCTCGTCCTCCGGCCCACAGGCCGATGTCCCGGCCCCCAGCAGCACCAGCCCGGCTCCTGCCAGCTTCATCATCTGCCTGCGTGACACATCGCTTCTGCGCATGTTCTGCCCCGCCCCCCTCGCTGTTCGTCCGCGCCCGGACGACGCGTCCGGAGCCGGGCCAGACTAACCAGCGATTTTCTGCCACTCCACGGCACGGACTCGACCGGGACATCCCTGTGACGCGCCCGTCACTATGTACGCAACAGCAAAGAGGCGGCCCCGAACCAGTCGAAACCGGTTCGGGGCCGCCTCTTCGTACGCTCGCGCGCTAGGGCAACGAAAGACCCTGGGCGCCGCTCACGCTTCCTTCGTCATGTTCGGGCCGGCGCCGCCTGCCGCCTGCTCGATCGGGGGGACGTCGGGCAGAGCCGACTTCTCCTCGCCGCGGAAGGTGAACTTCTGCTCCTCACCCTCGCCCTCGGTGCCGACGACCACGATGTGACCGGGGCGCAGCTCACCGAAGAGGATCTTCTCGGAGAGGATGTCCTCGATCTCGCGCTGGATCGTCCGGCGCAGCGGCCGGGCGCCCATCACGGGGTCGTAGCCCTTCTTCGCCAGAAGGGACTTGGCGGCCGGGCTCAGCTCGATGCCCATGTCGCGGTCCCTCAGGCGCTCGTCCACCTTGGCGAGCATGAGGTCGACGATCTGGATGATGTCTTCCTCGGTGAGCTGGTGGAAGACGACCGTGTCGTCGACGCGGTTGAGGAACTCGGGCCGGAAGTGCTGCTTGAGCTCTTCGTTGACCTTCGTCTTCATCCGCTCGTAGTTCGTCTTCACGTCACCCTGGGCGGCGAAGCCCAGGTTGAAGCCCTTGGAGATGTCCCGGGTCCCGAGGTTGGTCGTCATGATGATGACCGTGTTCTTGAAGTCCACGACCCGGCCCTGGGAGTCGGTCAGGCGACCGTCCTCCAGGATCTGGAGCAGGGAGTTGAAGATGTCGGGGTGGGCCTTCTCGACCTCGTCGAAGAGGACGACGGAGAACGGCTTGCGGCGCACCTTCTCGGTGAGCTGGCCGCCCTCCTCGTATCCCACGTAACCAGGAGGAGAACCGAAGAGCCGCGAGACCGTGTGCTTCTCGCTGAACTCCGACATGTCGAGGGCGATCAGCGCGTCCTCGTCACCGAAGAGGAACTCGGCAAGCGTCTTGGACAGCTCGGTCTTACCGACACCGGACGGACCGGCGAAGATGAACGAGCCACCGGGGCGCTTCGGGTCCTTCAAGCCGGCTCGCGTACGGCGGATCGCCTGCGAGAGGGCCTTGATGGCGTCCTTCTGGCCGATGACGCGCTTGTGGAGCTCGTCCTCCATGCGCAGCAGACGGGAGGACTCCTCCTCCGTCAGCTTGAAGACCGGGATGCCGGTGGCGGTGGCGAGGACCTCGGCGATGAGCTCGCCGTCGACCTCGGCCACGACGTCCATGTCGCCGGCCTTCCACTCCTTCTCGCGCTTGGCCTTCGCCGCCAGCAGCTGCTTCTCCTTGTCACGGAGAGACGCCGCCTTCTCGAAGTCCTGGGAGTCGATGGCCGACTCCTTGTCGCGACGCACGCCCGCGATCTTCTCGTCGAACTCGCGGAGGTCCGGCGGCGCGGTCATCCGGCGGATGCGCATCCGGGAGCCGGCCTCGTCGATCAGGTCGATCGCCTTGTCCGGCAGGAAGCGGTCCGAGATGTAGCGGTCGGCCAGCGTCGCGGCCTGGACCAGCGCCTCGTCCGTGATGGACACGCGGTGGTGGGCCTCGTAGCGGTCGCGCAGACCCTTGAGGATCTCGATGGTGTGCGGCAGCGACGGCTCCGCGACCTGGATGGGCTGGAAGCGGCGCTCGAGAGCGGCGTCCTTCTCCAGGTGCTTGCGGTACTCGTCGAGCGTGGTGGCACCGATGGTCTGGAGCTCGCCTCGCGCCAGCATGGGCTTGAGGATGCTCGCCGCGTCGATCGCGCCCTCGGCGGCACCCGCACCCACCAGGGTGTGGAGCTCGTCGATGAACAGGATGATGTCGCCGCGGGTGCGGATCTCCTTGAGCACCTTCTTCAGGCGCTCCTCGAAGTCACCGCGGTAGCGGGAACCGGCGACCAGCGCACCGAGGTCGAGGGTGTAGAGGTGCTTGTCCTTGAGGGTCTCGGGCACCTCGCCCTTGACGATGGCCTGCGCCAGGCCCTCGACGACCGCCGTCTTGCCGACGCCGGGCTCGCCGATGAGGACCGGGTTGTTCTTCGTACGGCGGGACAGCACCTGCATGACCCGCTCGATCTCCTTCTCGCGCCCGATGACCGGGTCGAGCTTGGATTCACGAGCGGCCTGGGTGAGATTCCGGCCGAACTGGTCGAGCACCAGCGACGTGGAGGGCGTGCCCTCCGCGGGGCCGCCCGCTGTGGCCGCCTCCTTGCCGCCCGAGTAACCGGACAGCAGCTGGATGACCTGCTGGCGCACCCGGTTGAGGTCGGCGCCCAGCTTCACGAGGACCTGGGCTGCGACGCCCTCGCCCTCGCGGATCAGGCCGAGCAGGATGTGCTCGGTGCCGATGTAGTTGTGGCCGAGCTGAAGGGCCTCGCGGAGCGACAGCTCCAGGACCTTCTTGGCTCGGGGTGTGAAGGGGATGTGCCCGGACGGGGCCTGCTGGCCCTGACCGATGATCTCCTCCACCTGCTGGCGGACCGCCTCGAGCGAAATCCCGAGGCTCTCCAGGGCCTTAGCGGCGACACCCTCACCCTCGTGGATCAGGCCCAGGAGGATGTGCTCGGTGCCGATGTAGTTGTGGTTGAGCATCCGGGCTTCTTCCTGAGCCAGGACGACAACCCGCCGCGCGCGGTCGGTGAACCTCTCGAACATCGTTAATCGCTCCTCAGAGCGGTCAGGCAGTAAGGGGTCGGTCCCCTCCCTGTCCTTCCGCAGCTTAGTCCCGCAAGCGGGGACCGCTCATTTCAACTGCCGACACCCGTCGATGGCCTCCTGCCCCGAACGCCGACAACTGCTCCAACCCGATCCTGCGAGACGATGTTCCCGCAGGCCAGGCAGATACCCCTATCGCCAGTACGCCGATGGCGAACGTGAGACGTCCGGTGGCTTGCGTGTCGCCCGTCCCACTAGGGATGTCTTACCCGCAATTACAGACAGTCCATGCGGCGTACGCGGGTTCCCTCCGCTACGGGCGAACATCTTCGTACTCCCGAATGCGCCCGTACGCCCCTAACCCGGACACACTATGCGTTCGATCAAGGACTCTGCGTAACTCTTGGCACGGATCGGGAGTTCTTCCGTCATGACCCTCACCGTCCCGCCTCCCCGCACCGCGCTCCCCGCAGAGCGGGGCGGCCGTGCCGATGGTGCGTCACGGGGCGCGTGCGCCCGGTGGTACGAGAAGGAGCTCGGCTGGGCAACGGCCGGCAGCTCACCGGTGCGGCTGCTGACCGGGTTGCGGTTCGACGCGCTCGTGGTCCCTGCCGACGCCGGGCACGCGGCGCTGCGGCGAGTGGGCAACACCGGTCCTGTGGCACTGACGGGCCGGCGGATGAGTCTGCTGGTGGCGCCGGGGAGCGCCGACGAGCTGCCCGGGCTGCTCGACTGGCTGGAGTGGGGCGGGGTCGCCCTCGCGCTGACCGCTGTCGGCTCGGGCGGACGGATCACCGCACCGCCGCCACCGGGCCGGCCGGGTCCGCCGGGGGCCGCCGTATGGCTGCGGCCCCCCTGTCCAACGCACGAGCAGGAGGGGGAACCGGTGTTCCCGGCCCTCTCCGGCTTCGGGAGCAGGGGTGGGGATGCTCCCGATCTCATCCGGCTCGTGGACGCCGTGGCGACGGAATGCCACCGGGCCCGCTTGACGCGTGCCCGGACGGGGAAGCCCCCCGATGAAACGGCTGATCAGCCGTTGGCCTTCTCGTAAGCCTCACGGATCTCCGCGGGAACACGGCCACGGTCATTCACATTGTGGCCGTTCTCGCGCGCCCACTTACGGATCTCGGCGGTGTCCTTGTTGCCGCCGGGAACGGCACGGCCCTTGCCGCGACCGGACGCCGCACGGCCACCGGTACGCCGGCCGCTCTTCGCGTAGGGCTCAAGAAGACTCCGCAGCTTGTCCGCGTTGCCCGTGGTGAGGTCAATCTCGTACGTCTTGCCATCGAGAGCGAACGTCACGGTCTCGTCCGCCTCGCCGCCGTCGAGGTCGTCTACAAGAAGGACCTGAACCTTCTGTGCCACCGGATTTCCTTTCATCGAAAATGGAGTACGCGGAAAGGAAACCGCTTTTCCCCGGAAAACACAAACCCCCGGGAGAGGTTCAGGAGCGCAAGAAGCCGGGAAACGTGCGCGATTCGGACATAGGGATCGCGCTTCTTCCGACGGTCACAGGTGCAGAAGCATCCGGCTGTTACCCAAGGTGTTCGGCTTCACTCGTTCGAGACCGAGGAACTCCGCGACTCCCTCGTCATAGGAACGCAGCAGCTCGCTGTAGACATCTCCGTCGACCGGCGTCTCTCCGATCTCCACGAAGCCGTGCTTCGCGAAGAAGTCGACTTCGAAGGTGAGACAGAAAACCCGTCGCACACCCAGCCAGCGGGCGGTCTGCAACAACTTGTCCAGCACTTGATGCCCGACTCCGGCCCCCTTGATGCTGTGGTCAACCGCGAGAGTACGGACTTCGGCCAGGTCTTCCCACATCACGTGCAGTGCGCCGCAGCCGATGACCCGGGCATCCTCGTCGCGTTCGGCGATCCAGAACTCCTGGATGTCCTCGTAAAGCGTCACCGTCGCTTTGTCGAGCAGGATGCCTTCTCGTACGTAGCCGTCGAGGAGACGCCGGACGGAGGCCACATCGCTCGTCCTCGCACGGCGGACGGTGATGGCGACGTTTATAACCGACGGATCGGTCTGGAAATCGGTATGCGGAAGCTCTGAGGACATACCCCGACGCTATCGCCCGGTGTCCGGCGCCGCGCCATCGGCCGCTTCAGCACCTTCCGCAGCACCTTCCGCGGCACCTTCACCCTCCGCTTCACCGTCCGCTTCACCGTCCGCTTCACCGTCCGCTTCAACGGTCGGCTGCACGATGTCCTCGGGAAGAGTGGGCAGAACGATCCTCATGGCGTCCCGAAGGGCCTCACGCTGCTCGGCCGACATCATGCCGAAGAACGCGACCAGCGCGGCGGCGGGGTTGTCGCTCTGTGACCATGCTTCGTTCATCAGTGCGGCCGAGTACGCGGCACGGGTGGAGACCGCTGTATATCGATATGCGCGGCCGTCCACTTCCCGGCGTACCCAGCCCTTCTGATGGAGATTGTCCATAACCGTCATGACGGTGGTGTAGGCGATGGACCGCTCCTGCTGAAGGTCCTCAAGGACTTCCCGCACGGTGACCGGTCGGTTCCATTGCCAGACCCGCGTCATCACGGCGTCTTCCAGCTCTCCCAATTGGCGGGGCACAGCGTCACCCTAGTGCCAGATGTCTGGAATGGCCGGTTATTTACACAGCAAAAGGGCGCACGGCTCTCGGAAGCCGTACGCCCTTCGTACGTGTGCGGTGCGCGAGAAGCGCGGGCCCTGAGTTCAGACCCCGTCGGCGCGCGGCGTACGCGGCGCCGATTCCGCGTGGCTGATCGCGGCGTCCACGGCCGCGTCCTCCTTGGCCTTGTTCGGTCCGCCCTGGCTCTTGACGATCGTCACGACCAGGCCGATGAAGAAGGCGGCCATCACCACGGGGGGCACGAGCGCGGATACGTAGTCCATGGCGTCCAGAGTAGCGATCCCTCACCGGACCCGGTGAGAGGCCCTACCCCGCGGCGCGCTGCTGCGGTGGGGGAACCGGGCGACGGCGGGGCGGGAAGACCTCCGAGGGCTTCGGCGCCGGGCGTTCGGACGGCGCCGCCGGACGTGCCGGGGCCGCCGGGGCCTCCGGGGTCTTCGGCTTCTCGGGCTCCGCGGCACGGCCACCGGGCAGCGCGAGCAGCCGGCTGCGGGGCGCGGGTGCCGACGCGGACACCGAGCGTCCGGCGAGGCGGGCCCGCACCGAACGCTCCGCGAGCACCTGACAGCGCTCCAGGAGCGCCGCGGCGACCGGTCCGCCGCGCAGGGCGCGCAGCGCGGCGAGATCCTCGGGGCGGGGGTCGTACCCGGCGGCCAGGGCGTCCTGGAGGCGCTCCAGGTACCCGCTGAGGGAGCCGGGGAGGGCGTTTCGGTAGCGGACGAGGTCGGCGAGGAGGAAGGCGCGCAGCCGTCCGGCCTCACCGACCGCCTCATCGACGGAGCCCGCTAGCCGCAGGCAGTCCTGGACGTCCTCGTCGGGCAGGGGCGCGGGGTGGAGGGCGATGGCGAGGGCACGGCGGAGCACTCGCAGCTCGTCCGCGCTGAACGCCATACCGCCGCGTGATCCGTAGGGCGTGGGCATAGCGCGACAATACGTGCTAAATGGACAAAATCCGTTTAACTGGCCGTCGGCGGCGCGGCGGCTCCGTGAGCCACCGCGCCGGGAACCTCCGGTCAGGGCCGCGCGTCGCTACAGGCGCGCCACGTTGCGCTCGTACACCAGGCGCAGCCCGATGAGCGTGAGCCAGGGCTCGTGCTCGTCGATGACGGAGGACTCCCCCAACACCATCGGAGCAAGGCCGCCCGTCGCGATGACCGTGACGTCGTCGGGGTCGGTCGCCAGCTCCTTCTTCATGCGCCCGACGACACCGTCGACCTGGCCGGCGAAGCCGTAGATGATGCCCGCCTGCATGGCCTCGACGGTGTTCTTCCCGATCACGCTGCGTGGCCGGGCCAGCTCGATCTTGCGCAGCTGGGCGCCCTTGACGCCGAGCGCCTCGACCGAGATCTCGATGCCGGGTGCGATGACGCCACCGGTGTACTCGCCCCGGGCGGAGACCGCGTCGAAGGTGGTGGCCGTGCCGAAGTCGACGACGATCGCCGGGCCGCCGTACAGGTCGACGGCGGCGACCGCGTTGATGATGCGGTCCGCGCCGACCTCCTTCGGGTTGTCCATCAGGATCGGCACACCGGTCTTGATGCCCGGTTCGACGAGGACGGCGGGGACGTCGCCGTAGTAGCGGCGGGTCACCTCGCGCAGCTCGTGCAGGACGGCCGGGACGGTCGAGCAGATCGCGATGCCCTCGATGCCGTCGCCCAGCTCCATGCCCAGCAGCGGATGCATGCCCATCAGGCCCTGGAGCAGCACCGCGAGCTCGTCGGCGGTGCGGCGGGCGTCGGTGGAGATGCGCCAGTGCTCGACGATCTCCTCGCCGTCGAACAGCCCGAGGACCGTGTGGGTGTTGCCGACGTCGATGGTGAGCAGCATCAGACGCCGGCCCCGTCGGTGTCGCGGAAGTCCAGACCGATGTCGAGGATCGGCGAGGAGTGGGTCAGCGCGCCGACGGCCAGGTAGTCCACACCGGCCTCGGCGTAGGCGCGGGCGGAGTCCAGGGACAGCCGGCCCGAGGACTCCAGGACCGCGCGGCCGCCGACGAGCGCTACGGCCTCGGCCGTCTGCGACGGGGTGAAGTTGTCCAGCAGGATCAGATCGGCACCGGCGTCCAGGACCTCGGTGACCTGCTGCATCGTGTCGACCTCGACCTCGATCGCGAGGTCCGGGAACTCCTTCCTGACCCGCTTGAACGCTTCGGCGACCCCGCCCGCCGCGATCACGTGGTTGTCCTTGACCAGTGCGGCGTCGGACAGCGACATGCGGTGGTTGACCCCGCCGCCGCAGCGCACCGCGTACTTCTCCAGGGCGCGGAGGCCCGGAGTCGTCTTGCGGGTGTCGCGGACCTTGGCCTTCGTGCCCTCCAGCACGTCGGCCCAGGCGCGGGTGGCGGTCGCGATGCCGGAGAGCCTGCACAGCAGGTTGAGCGCGCTGCGCTCGCCGGTGAGCAGGTCACGGGTGCGGGTGGTGACGGTCAGCAGCTTCTGGCCGGGGACGACTCGGTCGCCGTCCTCGACGTGCCGCTCGACCTCGAACTCGTCCGTACAGACGATGGAGAGGACGGCCTCGGCGACCCGCAGGCCGGCCACGACACCCGCCTCGCGGGCGGTGAAGTCGCCGGTGGCCACCGCGTCCTCGGAGACGGTGGCGACGGTCGTGACGTCCACCCCGCCGTCGAGGTCCTCCTCGATGGCGACGTGCGCGACGTCCTCGACGGTGACCGGGTCCAGGCCCGCCCCGGCGAGGAGCTGGGCGAGCGCGGGGTCCAGGCCGCACTCCAGGGCGTCCAGGTCGTAGCCGTCCTCCCCGCCGCAGCCGCAGCCGTCACCGCAGCCGCCCGCGGCAGGTGCGGGCGCGCCGATCTGGATCAGCGGTACGTCCACGGGTGTGGGGCGCGGATTCTCTTCGGGCGTGCTCACGGTTACGGCTCCTCGGGAGTGGGGTGGGTGGTGCCTGTTGCTGCGCAGTCTGCTGCCCCGGACGGGCGTACGGGCCCGAATGCCTCGGTATCCGTCCGACGGAGGACGAGCTGCCGGTCGGGAGCGAGCCGGACGACGAGGTGGCGGCGCCAGTTCTCGTCGTCGCGCTCGGGCCGGTCCTCGCGCCAGTGGCAGCCGCGGGTCTCCTCGCGCTGCCGGGCGGCGGCGACCAGGACCCGGGAGACCAGGAGCAGGTTGGTGACCTCCCAGGCCTCGACCCCGGGCACCGCGTCCTTCGGCTCGGCGGCCCCGGCCTTCAGGAAGGCGCTGCGGTGCAGGTCCTCCAGTTGCTCGGCGGCCCAGGCGAGGCTGTCGGCGGAACGCACGACGCCGGCGCCGCGGGTCATGATGCGCTGGATCGTGCCCCGGGCCTCGGGGGGCAGCAGCGGGGAGGGCGCGGGACGGGCGGCGACGGTGCCGGTGCCGGCCCGGGGCCGGTCGGCGACGATGTCGGCCGCGATGCGCTCGGCGAAGACGAGGCCTTCCAGGAGCGAGTTGGACGCCAGCCGGTTCGCGCCGTGCACCCCGGTGCAGGCGACCTCGCCGCAGGCGTACAGGCCGGGCACGGTCGTACGTCCCCGCAGGTCGGTGCGGATGCCGCCGGAGGCGTGGTGCGCGGCCGGGGCGATCGGGATCGGCTCGGTGACCGGGTCGATGCCATGGGCGCGGCAGGCCGCCAGGATGGTGGGGAAGCGCTGCTCCCACATCTCGGCGCCGAAGTGACGGGCGTCCAGGTACATGTGCTCGGTGCCGTGCAGCTGCATCTGGCGGGTGATGGCCTTGGCGACGATGTCGCGCGGGGCCAGCTCGGCCAGCTCGTGCTGCCCGAGCATGAAGCGCGTGCCGTGTGCGTCGACGAGATGGGCGCCCTCGCCCCGTACCGCTTCCGACACGAGCGGCTGCTGCCCCTCGGAGTCGGCGCCGAGGAAGAGCACCGTGGGGTGGAACTGGACGAACTCGAGGTCCGAGACCTCCGCGCCGGCGCGGAGCGCGAGTGCCACGCCGTCGCCGGTGGAGACCGGCGGGTTGGTGGTGGCGGAGAAGACCTGGCCCATGCCGCCGGTGGCGAGGATGACCGCGGGGGCGTTGACCGCGCCGACCCCGTCGTGCTGGCCCTCGCCCATGACGTGCAGGGTGACGCCCGCTGTACGGCCTTCGGCGTCGGTGAGCAGGTCGAGCACGAGGGCGTTCTCGACGGTGTGCAGGGCGGCTTCGCGGACCGCTTCGACCAGGGCGCGGGAGATCTCCGCGCCCGTCGCGTCACCGCCCGCGTGGGCGATGCGGCGGCGGTGGTGGCCGCCCTCGCGGCCCAGCGCGATGGTTCCGTCGGCCGCGGTGTCGAAGAGGGCGCCGGTGCCGATCAGCCGGCGTACGGCGTCGGGGCCCTCGGTGACGAGGGTGCGGACCGCCGCCTCGTCGCACAGGCCGGCGCCCGCGACCAGGGTGTCGTCCAGGTGCTGTTCCGGAGTGTCACCCTCACCCAGGGCGGCGGCGACGCCGCCCTGGGCCCAGCGGGTGGAGCCGTCGTCGAGGCGGGCCTTGGTGACGACGACGGTGGCGAGGCCCGCGGCGGCGCAGCGCAGCGCGGCGGTGAGTCCGGCCACGCCGGAGCCGACCACCACGACATCGGCGTCGATGGACCAGCCAGGGGCGGGGGCGGTCAGCCGTATTCCGGTCACGCGATGGCTCCGAAGGTCAGCGGGATGTTGTCGATGAGGCGGGTGGTGCCCACCCGGGCGGCGACCGCGAGGATCGCGTCGCCCGCGGTGCGGTCGTCGGGGATCTCGGTGAAGTCCGCCGGGTCCACGAGCGCCAGGTAGTCGAGGGCGAGCGGGGGCTGTTCGGCCGCCGCGTCGTCCAGGACCGCGCGGGCCGCCGCGCGCACGGCCGCGGGACCGCCGTCCGGGCGGGCCCGGGCGACCGCCTGGGCATCGGCGGCCAGTCTGGCCTCGCCGAGCCGGGTGAGTCCGGCGGCCCGGCCCTCCGTCGCGCCCGCGGTCTGCGCGCGGGCGTGCAGTGCCTGCTGGGCGGCGAGCCGGTCACGGGCCGCGAACAGCGCGCGGGACAGGGCGAGCGCGGTGTGGCGCTCGTGCGGGTCGAGGAAGCGGTTGCGGCTGGAGAGCGCGAGACCGTCGGGCTCCCGGGCCGTCTCCACGCCCACGATCTCCACGGGGAAGTTCAGATCGCGCACCATGCGGCGGATCAGCGCCAGCTGCTGAGCGTCCTTCTGCCCGAAGAACGCGACATCGGGGCGGGTGAGGTGGAGCAGCTTGGCGACGACGGTGAGCATGCCGTCGAAGTGCCCTGGGCGGGAGGCGCCTTCGAGGCGCTCGCCCATCGGGCCCGCGGAGATCCGGACCTGCGGTTCGCCGCCGGGGTAGACCTCGTCGACGGACGGCGCGAAGACCACGTCGGCGCCGGCCGCGCCGGCCACCGCGAGGTCGGCGTCCAGGGTGCGCGGGTAGCGGTCGAGGTCGGCGCTCTCCCCGAACTGGAGCGGGTTGACGAAGACGGTGACGACGACCTGTCCGGCCGGTCCGACAACCGCACGTGCGGTTTGTATCAGGGAGGCGTGGCCCTCGTGCAGAGCGCCCATCGTCATGACGACGGCACGCTCGGCCCGGTCACCTTCGGGGGCGTACCCCGCCAGCTCGGCGGCGGTGCGGAGCAGGGTGGCGGCGGATGCGGTCATCGGGACTCCTCCGGTCCGGTACCTGCGCTGCCGGATGCGCCCGAGCCGTCGGCCAGGACGTCGAGCAGGTCCGCGGCGAGCTCCGGCTTGAGCATGCCGTGGGCGAGCGCGCGGTCGGCGGTGGCGCGGGCCATCGCGACGTATCCGGCCACCGTCTGCGGGGCGTGGGTGCGCAGCTCGCCGATGTGCGCGGCGACCGTGCCCGCGTCACCCCGGGCGACCGGGCCGGTCAGGGCCGCGTCGCCGGAGCGCAGGGCGTTGTCCAGGGCGGCGCCGAGCAGCGGGCCGAGCATCCGGTCGGGAGCGGCGACCCCCGCCGTGCGCAGCAGCTCCATCGACTGGGCGACGAGGGTGACGAGGTGGTTCGCGCCGAGGGCGAGCGCCGCGTGGTAGAGCGGTCGGGACTCCTCGGCGATCCACTCGGGCTCGCCGCCCATCTCGATGACCAGCGCCTCGGCGGCGAGCCTCAGCTGCTCGGGGGCGGTGACCCCGAAGGAGCAGCCGGCCAGTCGCTGGACGTCCACGGAGGTGCCGGTGAACGTCATCGCCGGGTGCAGGGCCAGCGGCAGGGCGCCGGCCCGCAGGGCGGGATCCAGCACCTTCGTCCCGTACCGCCCCGAGGTGTGGACGATCAGCTGTCCGGGGCGGACCGCACCGGTCTCGGCAAGGCCCTCGACGAGCCCCGGCAGGGCGTCGTCGGGCACGGTCAGCAGGACCAGCTCCGCGCGCGCGAGGACCTCGGCGGGCGGCACCAGGGGGACGTCGGGAAGCAGGGTGGCGGCGCGGCGCACCGAGGCGTCGGAGACGCCCGACACGGCGACCGGGCGGTGCCCGGCGAGGGCCAGGGCCGCGGCGAGGGCGGGGCCGACACGGCCCGCGCCCACGACGCCGACGGTGAGCCGGGCGGGGCGGTCCCTCGCGTCGAGGGGCTCCTTGGGGCTGGTTGCATTCACGCGACGGTGGCCTTCCGTTCCAGTCCGCGGGGGGTACCGGACGATTTCTCTGCATGCTACGCCAGCGTTCCGTCCGGGCCCCGGCTGTCCACAGGCTGTGGACAGTCCCGGCCGCGCCCGAACCTGCGGGCCGGGGGCGTCCATACCCTGTGGGCAGGGGCTGCGTTCTGCGTGATGATCGTCCCATGGCAGACAGACACGAGCAGGTGCACGACGGGGCGACGGACGGACCGCAGGTCCTCCTCGGAGACGGGGACGAGGAGGCCGATCCGCAGCGGCTGCGCCGCATCACCGCGTGGCGGCAGGCCGACCGGCTCCTGTCCCGGGTGCCGGTGGACCGTTCGCTCGGCGAGCTGCTGGCGTCCCTGACCGAGGGCGCGCCCACGGTCACCGATCCGGACCGGCCGGCCGACATCTACGGCAACGGCATCGTCGCCGAACTGGAGGAGCGGATCGCCGGGCTGCTGGGCACCGAGGCCGCCGCGTTCTTCCCGACGGGGACGATGGCACAGCAGGTCGCGCTGCGCTGCTGGGCCGGGCGCACCGGCAACGCGACGGTGGCCCTGCATCCGCTCGCCCACCCCGAGGTGCACGAGCGCGGCGCCCTGGCCGCGGTCAGCGGGCTGCGTACGGTCCACCCGACGACCGAGCCGCGGCTGCCCACGGCGGACGAGATCCGCGACTTCGCGGAGCCGTTCGGCACCCTGATGCTGGAGCTGCCGCTGCGTGACGCGGGCTTCGTCCTGCCCACCTGGGAGGAGCTGGAGGCCGTGGTCGCGGCCGCCCGCGAGCGCGATGCGGTGGTGCACTTCGACGGCGCGCGGCTGTGGGAGTGCACGTCCCGTTTCGGGCGGGAGCTGCCGGAGATCGCGGCGCTCGCGGACAGTGTGTACGTGTCGTTCTACAAGACCCTCGGCGGGATCTCCGGGGCGGCGCTCGCCGGTTCCGCCTCGCTGGTCGAGGAGGCCCGCACCTGGCGGCACCGGTACGGCGGCCAGCTCTTCCAGCAGTTCCCGGCGGCGCTCGCCGCCCTGATCGGTCTGGACCGGGAGCTGCCGAAGCTGCCGTCGTACGTGGCACAGGCCAAGGTGGTGGCCGCGGCGCTGGCCGAGGGGTTCACCGAGGCCGGTGCCGGGTGGTTCCGGGTGCATCCGGAAGCACCGCACACCCACCAGTTCCAGGTCTGGCTGCCCTACCCGGCGGACGTCCTGGAGGAGGCGGCCCTGCGGCAGGCGGAGGAGACGGGCGTGGCCCTCTTCCGCCTGTGGCACGCGGCTGCCGCGGGCCCGCCCGGGGTGTCGTTCACCGAGGTCACGGTGTCGGAGGCGGCGCTGGAGTGGACTGCGGCGGACGTCCGCGCGGCGGTGGCGGAGTTCCTGAAGCGGGTGGCTCAGCAGCAGTGAGGCGGGCCCGGCGGGCCGCCGATTGACGCCGGCCGTCAATCGGGGTCCGGACCGTCCCGCTCACCCCGCACCATGGACGGGTGAGCGTAACCATCGACATCGCGGGGCTCGACCCCGGCCTCGTCGTCTTCGAGACCTCCCCCCTCGTCGAGCTGGGGGTCGCCCTGCACGCGCTGGCCGAGCCGGGGCACCACCCCGGGCTGCACGGCTGGACGACGGCCACCACCACGTCTCTGGAACCGGATCTGGCCGACCGGCTGCACGAGGCGGACTTCCTGTGGCGGAACACGTTCTCGGACATCTTCATGCCGTTCGCCGGCGTCCTCGGCGGCAAGGGGAGGACGGGCGCCGACCTCGCCGAGGACCTGGACATCCTGGACCGGCTGGACGACGAGCGGTTCGTCTCCGCAGCCCTGGAGTTCACCTGCGCGAACCTGTACGGGACCGGCGCGGCCTCCCCGCTCCGCGATCCCGGCATGCGGGCCCGGGCCCTGGACATGGCGGCGGCGCGCGGCCCGCAGCAGGTGGAGTTCACCCAGCGGCTGCTGGCCGACCCCGCCCCCGTACGCCGCTGGATCCGGCGCCTGTTCGAGGACTGCGACCAGGCGTTCTTCGCGGACACCTGGCAGCGGGTGCGGGTCCAGCTGGTGGCCGACGCGCGGCACAAGACGGATCTGCTGCGGCACAAGGGGCTCGCCGAGGCCGTGCGGGCCGTCTCTCCCGCACTCTCGGTCGACGAGGACGGTGAACGGATCAGCGTCGACAAGCTGACCGAGGGCTCGACCGACGCCACCGACCCCGCCGTCGGCGCGGGACTCACCCTCATCCCGACCAGCTTCGGCTGGCCGCATCTGATGGTGCTGCACGCCCCGGGCTGGCGACCGGTGATCCACTATCCCGTGCACCGGCCCGAGCTGCCCTCGCCCGCCTCCGTGGAACTGCTCCAGCTCCGGATGGAGGCCCTGGCCCACCCGATGCGGATGCGCCTGTGCCGCAACATCGCCCGCTCGCCCTACACGACGGGGGAGCTCGCCGACACGAACGGGATCACCGCCCCCGAGGTCTCCCGCCATCTCACGGTCCTCAAGAAGGCGGGCCTGGTCACGACGCGGCGCCGCGGCAGGTACGTGCTGCACCAGCTGGACCTGACCGTGGTGGCGCGGCTGGGGAGCGACTTCCTGGAGGGGATCCTGCGCTGAGCCCGGGGCGGGCCGGTCGGCGGTGTGGCCGGTCGGTTCAGTCGAACCGGATGTGCCGGATGCCCGTCCAGGTCCGCCGCACCCGGTGCCGCAGCGCGCTGTCCGTGTCCGGCAGCAGGGTGAGACCCGCCGACTCGGCGATCCGGTCGGCGACCTGGGGGACCGTCAGCCGGTCGGTACGGATGTGCTCGGCGAACTCCGGGCCCGCGAGCCGCTCCAGACAGTGGTCCAGTTTGGCGACGGCGAAGCTCTCGCGCTTGAGTCCGCGCCCCAGCCCGCGTTCGCGCAGCCGTCGCAGCACCGTCGCGCGCTCGGCGAGCAGGGCGAAGTGGTGCACCGGGTGCCCGTCCTCGCGCAGCCGCCCGATGATCTCCGCGAAGTAGCCGGCGTCGACCAGGGTCATCGGGGCGATGACCGTGCCGGGGTGCCCGCGCAGGGCGAGAGCGAGCATGTCGTGCACCCCCTGCCGCCAGGCCGGCAGATCCTGGAAGTCCCCGCGCAGCGCGGGCGGCAGCATCCGGTGCAGCCCGAAGCCGACGCGCTCCGGGTCGCAGACCGCGCTGCCGGGCAGCCGGCGCTGCAGCTCGTACGCGGTCTGTGTCTTGCCGCCGCCGAACGGGCCGTTGACCCACACCAGTGCGCCCACCGCTCAGCCCGCCCCGCCCCCGGCGCGCACCAGCCCGGTCTCGTACGCGAGGACGACGACCTGCACCCGGTCGCGCAGGCCCAGCTTGGTCAGGATGCGGCCGACATGCGTCTTCACGGTCGCCTCGGAGAGCACCAGCCGCCCCGCGATCTCACCGTTCGACAGGCCCTGCGCCACCAGGAGCATCACCTCACGTTCGCGTTCGGTGAGCTTGGCGACGTCCTTGTGCTGCGGCTCGGCCGTGCCGCTGGGCAGCATCGACGAGAAGCGGTCGAGCAGTCGGCGGGTGGTGGACGGGGCGACGACGGCGTCGCCGCTGTGCACGGAACGGATCGCGGCCAGCAGTTCACCCGGCGGCACGTCCTTGAGCATGAAGCCGCTGGCCCCTGCCTTCAGCCCCGAGAACGCGTACTCGTCGAGGTCGAACGTCGTCAGGATGAGCACCTTGGGCGCATCGGGCTCCGCGCAGATGCGGCGGGTGGCCTCGACACCGTCCAGCCGGGGCATGCGCACATCCA
Organism: Streptomyces sp. LN549; assembly: GCF_043203805.1. NCBI lineage: Bacteria > Bacillati > Actinomycetota > Actinomycetes > Kitasatosporales > Streptomycetaceae > Streptomyces > Streptomyces sp. LN549. The sequence goes on from NZ_JAZHRI010000002.1 coordinate 3,945,670, forward strand.
TCAGCACCACGTCGACGGCGGTGGAGCGGAGGTTCTCGATCGCCTCCGCTCCGTCGCCGGCCTCGGCGACGACCTCCATGTCCGGCTGCGCGGCGAGCACCATCCGGAAGCCGGTACGCAGCAGCGCCTGGTCGTCGACGAGCATCACGCGGATCGCCATGGGGTCCCTGTCTCCTGTTCGTTCTGCGGTCGGTTCGGCGTCCGGACGCCCTGGGGCCGTCCGGACGGATCAGGCTCCGAAACCCTAGTTCGCGGCCTTGAGCGGCAGCAGCGCGCTGATCCGGAATCCGCCGCCGGGACGCGGTCCGGCGTCGAGCGTGCCGCCGACCATGCCGACCCGTTCGCGCATGCCGATCATGCCGTGGCCCGCGCCGTCGGCGCCGCCGTCCTCGTACAGCTCGTGCGCCGCACCCCGGCCGTCGTCCTCCACCAGCAGGCCGAGACCGTCGTCGAAGTAGACCAGCCGCACGCTGGCCCCGGCGTTCGGACCGCCGTGCTTGCGCGTGTTGGTCAGGGCTTCCTGCACGATGCGGTATGCCGTCAGCTCCACGCCGCTGGGCAGCGGGCGCGGGGTGCCCTCGATCTTGAAGTCGACGGCCAGACCGGCCGCTCTGACATGGTCGATCAGGTCCTCGATCTGGTCGACGTCGGGCTGCGGAACGTACTCCCCGCTCTCCGGGGCGTCCCCCGTGCGCAGCACCCCCAGCAGCCGCCGCATCTCCGCGAGCGCCTGCCTGCCCGTGCTGGAGATGGTCTCCAGCGCCTGCCGGGCCTGGTCGGGGGCCGCGTCCATCACATAGGCGGCGCCGTCCGCCTGCACCACCATCACGGAGACGTTGTGCGCGACGACGTCGTGGAGCTCGCGGGCGATACGGGCCCGCTCGGCCGCCACCGCGACCTTCGACTGCGCCTCGCGCTCCCGCTCCAGCCGGGCGGCGCGCTCCTCCAGCTGGTCGAAGTAGGCCCGCCGGGTCCGCATCGAGTCGCCGAGCACCCAGGCCAGGACGAACGGCACCGTCATCACGACGACGAGGAAGACCTGCTGCGCCCAGCCGTCCGCATCCGTGTTCGGCCAGCGGATCTGGGCCAGACCGGCCGCGCACAGACTGCAGACCAGGGCGAGCCGGGACGCCCAGCGTTCGCCGACGGTGGCCACGGTGAAGGTGATCACCAGCATGGCGAAGTTCGCGAGGGTCGGTCTGACCCCGAACACCAGCTGGGCCACGCCCGTCGCGATGGCGAGCAGCAGCATCTTCTCGGGCGCGCGCCGGCGCAGCGCGACGACGGCGCAGAGCCCGATGACGATCGGCACTATGGCGATGCGCTCTCCGCGGCCGCTGTCCCCGGCCCCGCCGACCACGATCGTCATGCCGGAGATCCCGAGGAGGAAGACGGCCCAGAAGCTGTCGACGCCCGTCGGGTGTCTGCGGATGAAGTCGTAGAGGCGCTGCACGTAACCCAGCGTAGGGAAAGCCAATGGGTGCGTGGGTCAGCCGAAGGGCCGATCCAGGTCCGGAGACCGTACTCCCCAAGGTGGAGACTTGGGAACGTGACGGATGAGTGGCGTGGGTGGCAGGAGGCGGCCGAGACCGCTTTGTACGGGGACGAGGGGTTTTACCGGAGCCCCGAAGGGCCTGCCGGGCATTTCCGTACTTCCGTGCACGCCTCCCCGCTGTTCGCGGCGGCCGTCGCCCGGCTGCTGGTCAGGACGGCCGCGGAACTGGGGGTGCGGGACGTGGACCTGGTGGATCTGGGGGCGGGGCGCGGAGAGCTGTTGACGGGCGTGCTCGCGGCGCTGCCGGCCGAGGGCGGCGACGGCCTCACGGTGCGGGCGTACGCCGTGGAGCTCGCCGCCCGCCCGCCCGGTCTGGACCCGCGGGTGGAGTGGTGCGCCGAGCCGCCGCAGGGCGTGCGCGGGCTGCTGTTCGCCAACGAGTGGCTGGACAACGTGCCGGTTCCGGTCGCCGAGACGGATCCGGACGGCGTCGAGCGGTACGTCCTGGTGCGGACGGCCGACGGTACGGAGCGGCTGGGCGAGCCGGTCAGCGGGGCCGACGCGCAGTGGCTGCACCGCTGGTGGCCGTCGGCGGGGCCGGGCAGCCGGGCGGAGATCGGCCGCCCGCGCGACGAGGCGTGGGCGGCCGCGGTGGCCACGCTGTCCGCCGGGCTCGCGGTGGCGGTGGACTACATGCACGTACGGGAGGAGCGGCCGCCGTTCGGCACGCTGACCGGCTTCCGGGCCGGGCGGGAGGTGCCCCCGGTGCCGGACGGCAGCTGCGACCTCACCTCGCACGTGGCCCTGGACGCGTGCGCGGCGGCGGGCGGCCCGGGCGCGGAGATCCGCACCCAGCGCGAGGCACTGCGGCAGCTGGGCGTCAGCGGTGAACGCCCGCCGCTGTCCCTGGCGTCGGGCGACCCGGCCGGATACCTGCGGGCACTGGCCGCCGCGGGCGAAGCGGCAGAACTGACCGCCCGCGGCGGCCTGGGCGACTTCGGCTGGCTGACACAACGGGTGCCGCTCCGTCCGGGGCCATATCCCAGCCCCTCCGGCGACTGAGCCGCGGGGTCCGGGGCAGCACCCCGCGGCAAATCCCAGCCCCGCCGGCGATTGAGGCACGGGGTCCGGGGCAGCACCCCGGGTTCGGGAAGGGGCGGGTAGGGGAACAGGCCCGCCGCAGGCGTTCCACCCCGCACCCCACGGCATCACCTCCCGCAGGGAATACTGTCCCGCATGACGGAGACGACAGTCGGCATCGGCGGCGCGGCGGAGAGCACCGACATGGTGCTCAACATCGGCCCCCAGCACCCCTCCACCCACGGCGTGCTCCGTCTGCGCATCGTCCTGGACGGCGAACGCATCCAGCACGCCGAACCAGTCATCGGCTACATGCACCGCGGCGCGGAGAAGCTCTTCGAGGCCCGCGACTACCGGCAGATCGTGATGCTCGCCAACCGCCACGACTGGCTGTCGGCGTTCTCCAACGAGCTGGGCGTCGTGATGGCCGTCGAGCGCATGCTCGGCATGGAGGTCCCGGAGCGCGCGGTCTGGACCCGCACCCTGCTCGCCGAACTGAACCGGGTCCTCAACCACCTGATGTTCCTCGGCTCGTACCCGCTGGAACTCGGCGGGATCACCCCGGTGTTCTACGCGTTCCGGGAGCGCGAGGAGCTCCAGGCCGTGATGGAGGAGGTCTCCGGCGGCCGGATGCACTACATGTTCAACCGGGTCGGCGGACTCAAGGAGGACCTCCCGGCGGGCTGGCTCGGCCGCGCCCGGGACGCCGTCGCCTCGGTCCGCTCCCGGATGGACGTCTACGACAAGCTGGTGCTGGGCAACGAGATCTTCCGGGGCCGTACCCGCGGGGTGGGGGTGCTGTCGGCGGAGGCCGTACACGCCTACGGGGTGTCCGGCCCGATCGCCCGCGCCTCGGGCGTCGACTTCGACCTGCGGCGCGACGAGCCGTATCTCGCCTACGGGGAGCTCCAGGACACCCTGAAGGTCGTCACCCGGACCGAGGGCGACTGCCTGGCCCGGTTCGAGTGCCTGCTGGACCAGACGCACAACGCCCTGGACCTGGCGGACGCCTGCCTGGACCGGATGGCGGACCTGGCGCCCGGTCCGATCAACCAGCGGCTGCCCAAGGTGCTGAAGGCGCCCGAGGGCCACACCTACGCCTGGACCGAGAACCCGCTCGGCGTCAACGGCTACTACCTGGTGTCCAAGGGCGAGAAGACCCCGTACCGGCTGAAGCTCCGCTCCGCCTCGTTCAACAACATCCAGGCGCTCACGGAACTGCTGCCGGGCACGCTCGTCGCCGACATGGTGGCGATCCTGGGCTCGCTGTTCTTCGTCGTCGGCGACATCGACAAGTAACCGTCGCCCGCCCCGGGCCCCCGGGGCGGCCGCCGCCCGTTCCGTCCTACGAGATCGCGCTGCGCAGCTCCGCCACGTCCAGCTGCTCGGTCTCGTCGTGCGCGGTCAGGTCGATGACCTTGCCGACGGCCCGGTTCTCGGCCGTGCCCGTACGGTGCGCGGCCAGCGCCTCCTCGCCCACCACATCGGCGAGGTCCTCGTTCTGTACGGACTCGATCGCGGCGTGCGCCTTCTGCGTACCGAAGAAGTCGAAGCTGCCCTGCGGCACCAGGTGACGGCGGGACGCCGCGTACGGAACAACCGCGCTGGCGGCCTGTACCGCACGCGGTGCGGGCAGGGCCTGGGACGGCCGGGTCGCGGGCAGGGCGGACTGCGGCAGGCGGCGCTGCTCGGCGCCCGGGCGGACGTCGGCTGCCTGCCCGTCGGCTGTCCGGGAGCCGGCGGCCGCCGCGTGCTTCCCCTGCGGCTCCTCCGCCTCCCTGGTCCGCTCCGCGAGATCGCGCTTCCTGGCCTGCTCGGCGGTACGCCGCGCCTCCTGGAGCGCCCCGTTGCGCGTGAGGTCGTCGAGGGCCTGGGCAGCGCGCAGATACGCGGACGGGGTGGGGGTGCTGCGCGCGGCGGGCAGTTCGCGGGGCGGGGCGGCCGCCTCCAGCGCGAGCTGCCGACGGCTCTCCAGCACACTGGCGCGCTCGGTCTCGGCGTTGGCGTACCGCCGCAGCAGCGCGGCGTGCTCGCCCCGCAGCCCGGCGAGCTCCACACGCTTGCGGCGCAGCTTCGTCTCCAGGCGGGCGCGCAGCTCGCGCGACTCCTCCAGATCGGCTTCCAGTTCCGCCACGCGTTCCTCGGTGCGCCATTCGTCACTGGCGCGGGCACGCGTCAGCTCCGCGACACGACGGCCCGCCTCCCGGTCCCAGCTGCGCATCAGGTACGCGCCGGTGACCGCGGCGGCCGCCGCGGCGGCGGCCAGTCCGCGCAGGACCAGCGGCTCGGCGAGCAGCCAGGCTCCCGCGGCACAGAGGACCGCGGCTCCGGCGACGGCCGAAGGCGGAAGGATTCTGTGCAGAGGTGGCGAATGGCGATGGCGTCCACGTGGCATGGCCTGAAATTTACCGTGCGTACGGGCCGCTTGGGGGGCCGCCCGGCAATCTGTTCCCGGCCAGTTACCTGACGGCCCCTGAATCACTCACTCCACTCCTGCCGGAGGGAGTTCCCGTACGCCTTCCGGGCCGCTGCGGAGCTCGCCCCGCACGGCCCTTTGGGGGCCTTGCGGGGCGTTCACTACTTCTTGATCAGACCTTTCGTCTCCAGGTATTCCTTGGCCACATCGGCGGGCTTGGCACGCTCGGCGTCGACCTTGCGGTTCAGCTCCGCCAGATCCTGAGTGGTGAGTGCGTCGGTGAGCTTGCCGAGGGCGTCGGCGATGTCCTGGGCACCGGCGTCCTCGGCATTGAGGACGGGCAGCACGTTGTCCGCGTTCTGGAGCTTCTTGTCGTCCTCCAGGAAGACCAGGCCGAAGGTGTCCAGCACCGCGTCCGTGGTGGTGGTGAGGACCAGCTGGTCCTTGCCGTCCTTCACCGCCTGCTTGGACTGCGGGGTGCCGACCCCCGTGGGGTCGATGCCGGTGACGTCGATGCCGTACGTCTTCTTCAGGCCGGGTGCGCAGAACGGCCGCACCTCGCACTCGTCACCCGCCGCGATCTTCACCTTGATCTTGGAAGCACCGAGATCCGAAAGAGTCTTGAGCTTGTTCTTGTCCGCGAATTCCTTCGTGACCGCGAAGGCGTTCTGGTCGACGGCCTCACCGGCCGGCAGCACCTTCAGACCGCGCGGAGTGGCGAGCTTCTCCAGAGCGGCGACCGTGGCCGCGGTGTCGCCGGAGGCGACGGGCTTGGACTCGGCCGCCTTCGCCCCGTTCACCTTGGCGTTGAGGAATTCCGCGATCGTCGCCGCGTATTCCGGGACGACGTCGATCTCGCCCTTCTCCAGCGAGGGTTCGTAGAGTTCACGGTTCTTCACGGTGGTGATCGAGGTGCTGTATCCGGCGTCGGACAGAACTCCGGCGTACAGCTCCGCGAGCACCTTGGACTCGGTGAAGGCCGCGGCGCCGACGACCAGCGAGCCCTTCTTCCCCGAGTCGTTGTCCCCGGCGGACGCGGCGGATCCGTCCTTGTCCTTCTCCAGGCTGTCGCCACCGCAGGCGGCGAGCGAGCCCGCGAGCGCGACGATGCCGATGACCGCGCCGGCTATGCGCGAGGTCCTGCTCATGATGTTCTCCGTCCACGGCAACGAGGCCATATGCGATAAGGGTTATCGGTGGGGTGGGGCGTCCGGACGCTCATGCCGTCCGACGGCGGCGCAGCGGCGACAGCAGCCGGTCGATGCCGACCAGGGCCGTCTCCACCAGCAGGGCGAGCACGGCGACCAGCAGGGCGCCTGCGACCACCTGCGGGGTGTTGTACGTGTTGAAGCCGGCGGTGATGATCCGGCCGAGGCCGCCCTGGCCGACCATCGCGGCGATCGTCGCCGTGGCGACGACCTGCACCGCGGCCGAACGCAGCCCGGTCATGATCATGGGGTAGGCCAGCGGGAGTTCGACACGGAGGAAGAGCTGGCCGCCCGACATGCCCATGCCCCGCGCGGCCTCCGCCACCGAACGGTCCACCTCCGTCATCCCTACGTAGGCGTTGGTCAGCAACGGCGGCACGGCGAACAGCACCAGGGCGATGATCGTCGGTATGTATCCCGCGTTGCGCAGGGGCGAGACCATGAAGAGGGCCAGCACCGCGAAGACCGGGATCGCGCGCCCCACGTTGGAGATGTTGACGGCGAGCGCACCGCCCTTCCCGATGTGTCCCAGGTACAGGGCGATGGGCAGCGCGATGGCGCAGGACAGGGCGAGCGCCACTCCGCTGACGTACAGATGCTCACCGAGCCGGTGGGCCACCCCGCTCTCCCCCGACCAGTTGGCGCCGGTGGTGAGCCAGGTCCAGGCCTCGCCGAGAACTCCCATGAATTCAGACCGCCTTCGCCGGGACGGCCGCGCTCACGACATCGCGGGTGGCCGGTATTCGGGTCCACGGGGTCAGCAGCCGCTGCACACCGAGCAGCAGCAGATCCGCGACCACCGCGAGCAGTACGCAGAGCACCGAGGCGGCCAGCACCTGGGCCTTGAAGAAGCTCGGCAGGGCGTCCTCGATGAGATTGCCCAGGCCGCCGCGGCCGACGATCGATCCGACCGTGGTCAGCGCGATCGTGGACACCGTGGCGATCCGTATACCGGCCATCAACGCGGGCATCGCGAGGGGGAGTTCGACCTCCCACAGCAGCCGCACCGGGCCGTAGCCCATGCCCCGGGCGGCTTCCTTCGCCTCCTGCGGAACCGCCTCCAGGCCCGCCAGGATGTTCCGCACGAGAATGGTCAGCGAATACAGCACGAGCCCGGTGACGACGAGCGCCGCGGAGAGCCCGAACAGGGGCAGCAGAAGGGAGAACATCGCCAGCGACGGCACCGTGTAGAGCACCGTCGTCAGCCCGAGAACCGGTCCGGCGAAGCGCCGGCCGCGGCGGGCGAGCAGCGCCAGCGGAAACGCCACGGCGACCCCGATCGCCACCGAGACCGCGGTGATCCAGATGTGCTGAATCGTCGCGTCGGTCAACTCCTGACTGCGGGAACGGAGATACTCCCCGCAGATCCAGTCGTTCGTCACCAGGCAGTTCTGTCCGGCCATCCGTCCCCCACCTCCCGATCGCCTCTCGTACTGATGTCCGGCGAGCCTATCCTCGACCACTGACAATCGCCGAGGCCGTTGTATTCCAGCAACACGTCCTTCACAGAACACGCGCCACAATGGGGAACCATGATCCGTTTCGAGCACGTCACCAAGCGGTATGCGGACGGCACCACCGCCGTCGACGACCTTTCCTTCGAGGTCGCCGAAGGTGAACTCGTCACGCTGGTCGGACCGTCGGGCTGCGGCAAGACGACCACCATGAAGATGGTGAACCGGCTGATCGAACCGACCGAGGGCCGGATATTCCTCGACGGGGACGACATATCCGCCATCGACCCCGTACAACTGCGGCGCCGCATCGGCTATGTGATCCAGCAGGTCGGCCTGTTTCCGCATCGGACGGTGCTGGAGAACACCGCGACCGTCCCCCACCTCCTCGGCTGGAAACGCGGAAAGGGCCGCGCCCGCGCCGCGGAACTCCTCGACCTGGTCGGACTCGACCCCTCCGTTTATGGCGACCGCTATCCGGAACAGCTGTCCGGCGGTCAGCGCCAACGCGTGGGTGTGGCCAGGGCATTGGCGGCGGACCCGCCGGTTCTGCTGATGGACGAGCCTTTCGGCGCGGTCGACCCGGTGGTCAGGGAACGGCTGCAGAACGAATTCCTGCGGCTTCAGGCCCAGGTCCGCAAGACCGTGCTGTTCGTCACCCACGACATCGAGGAGGCCGTCAGGCTCGGCGACCGTATCGCCGTCTACGGACAGGGCTCGATCGAGCAGTTCGACTCACCGGCCACCGTGCTCGGCGCCCCCGCCACCGACTACGTCGCCGACTTCGTGGGCGCCGACCGCGGGCTCAAGCGGCTCTCGGTCACCCCCGTCGAGGAGAGCGACCTCGACCGGCCGCCGGTCGTCCACCTCGACGACCCGCTGGCCGAGGCGACCGAGCGGCTGCGCGCGGACGGGGCACGGTGGGCCGTGGTGCTGGACGGCGGCGGCCGGCTGCACGGCTGGATCCCGGCCGGTGACGCGCTCGCCGGCGCCGAGGGCACGGTCCGCGAGCACGCCCGGCGGATGGAGGCCTGGCTGCCCGTCGGCGCACCGCTCAAGCAGGCGTTCGCCACCATGCTCCAGCACGACGCGGGCTGGATCGCGGTCATCGACGAGAAGAGCGAGGGCCGCTTCCTGGGGGTGCTCACCCCGGCCCGTCTCCACGAGGCGCTGCGTCGTTCGATCAACGCGGACGACCGGGCCGTACCGCGCGCCGAGGTGGCCGTGGAGAGCGTGGCGGGCGTCACGAAGACCGCGGCGGGCTGATCCGGCCGGGTCCGCGGCGGGGCCCGGCCGGTTCCGGCAGGCCGGCTGCATCCGCCGCGCGGCCCGGGTCAGTTCTCGCTGAGCCGGCTGCTCATCCAGTCCAGGGTCGCGGGGATCTCCCGGCGCCAGGTGTTGAAGTTGTGCCCGCCGCTGTCGAGCACGATCGACGAGACCTGGGCGGGCCGCTTCACCTTGGCCAGGAACTTCCGTGTGTCGGCGTAGTTCGACTCGCCCCTGCGGGACGTCGTCACGAGGAAGGACGAGTCGGGCTGCGGCCGGTTGTCCAGGGACCACAGCAGGTCGGCACGCTCGCGCGCCCCCTGGTCACCGTGGAAGAGGTCACCGGTCGTCGGGTCCTCGGCCGCCTTGTAGTACGCGGAGAGTCCCGCGCTCGCCGTGAAGCGCGCAGGATGGTGCAGACCGATCTTCAGGGCGCAGTAGCCACCGGTCGAGTTGCCGATGATGCCCCAGTTGCGGGCATGCCGCCCGACCCGGTAGCCGGCCGAGATCGCGGGCGGCAGGTCGTCCGCGAAGAACGTCTCGGTCTTCGGACCGCCCTTTATGTCCACGCACTCGGTGTCCCGCGGCGGCGCCAGGGTCGGTCGCAGCATCACCAGGATCATCGGCTGCGAGCGGCCCGCCCGCACCCGTTCGAGTGAGGTCTTGGGATAGGCGAGCCCCTTGATGAGGTTCTCCGAGGTGCCCGGGTATCCGGTGAGCACCACGACCGCGGGGAACTTCCGCCGGGCGTACGCCTCCTGGAAGTACTCCGGCGGCAGGTACACGTACGCCGAGGTCTCTATCCCCGAGTGCCGCCCCGCGATCACGACCTTGTCGATCCGGCCGGCCGAGGCGGGCCGCGAGCCTCCCGGCACGTCGGGCCGCTGCGTCCCCACCCGGACGATGTTCTTCTCCGCCAGGGTCCCCTGGGCATGGTCGGTCACCACGCCCAGCTCCTGCTTCTGGCCGAACAGGTCGGCCCAGGAGCCGTAGAAGAGGAACGAGTTGTTGGCCATCAGGCCGACGGAGACGAAGACCGCCACCTGGGTGGCCAGCAGCAGCCCCACCCTGCCGAACACCGCGGAGACGCTGCGCCGTGCGAGCCTCGGCCAGAACCAGATCGTGACGGCGAACAGCGCGACGGCAAGCACGATCGCCAGGATCAGAACTGCGTTACCGGTAAGGCCCATGGCGGTTGAACTTTCTTGTCAGGAAATTTCCGGGTCACGGGTGAACCCGCAGCCCGGAAGCCTCGTCCTAGAGGTCGCACATCGTCCGCAGGGCTCCGGCCGACGGACTCCAAGAATCTCTCGCGGAACCACGGGAAGCGATGTCTGTCACGCTAGATGGGGATAAATCGGGATTGGTTCCGAACGGCGTACGCAAGTTCGCACACGGACCGCGACCCGAGACCGTGCCGGCACTCGTCGGCACCGCCTGCGCAGCCGTCGGCCTGATCGACGTCGCCGCGGGGGTCTTCCCGCGCTTCCGGCACAGCCGGATGCACACCCTCGCCGAGGTGCTCCCCGGAGCCCTCGGCCCCTTCGCCGCCGCGCTCTCGCTGAGCGCCGGCGTCCTGCTGCTGCTCCTGGCCCACGGCCTGAAGCGGCACAAGCGACGGGCCTGGCGGGCCGCCGTCGTGCTGCTCCCCGCCGGTGCGGCGGCCCAGTTCGTCTACCGGCACTCGGTCCTGGGCGCCGTCGTCTCCCTGGCGCTGTGCGGTCTGCTGGTACGCCACCGGAGTGAATTCGCCGCGCTCCCCGACCCGCGCAGCCGTTGGAGGGCACTGGCCAACTTCGTCCTGCTCGGCGCGGGTTCGCTCGGCCTCGGCCTGGTCATCGTCAGCGTCCACCCGAGCCGGCTGGTCGGGAACCCCAGCATCGCCGACAGGCTCCAGCACGTGCTGTACGGGCTGTTCGGCTTCGAGGGCCCGGTCGACTACGCCGGCGACACCTCCTGGACCGTGGGCTACTCACTGGGCGCGCTCGGACTGCTGACCGCCGTCACCACGATCTACCTCGCGTTCCGGCCCGAGCACCCGGCCGCCCGGCTCACCGAGGACGACGAAGCCCGGCTGCGCGCCCTGCTGGAGCGGCACGGCGGCCGCGACTCGCTGGGCCACTTCGCGCTCCGGCGCGACAAGGCGGTGGTCTTCTCCCCCAGCGGCAAGGCCGCCGTCTGCTACCGCGTGGTGTCCGGGGTGATGCTGGCCAGCGGCGACCCGATCGGCGACGTCGAGGCCTGGCCCGGTGCCATCGAACGCTTCATGGACGAGGCCAGGGCGCACTCCTGGACCCCCGCCGTGATGGGCTGCAGCGAGATCGGCGGCGAGGTCTGGACCCGCGAGACCGGACTCGACGCCCTGGAACTCGGCGACGAGGCGGTGGTGGATGTCGCGGATTTCTCGCTCGCCGGACGCGCGATGCGCAACGTGCGCCAGATGGTGAAACGCATTGAGCGCGGCGGGTACGAGACGCGGGTCCGGCGCGTGGCCGACATCGGCGAGGTCGAACTGGCCCGCGTCCGGCGGGCCGCCGCCGACTGGCGCGGCACGGACAACGAGCGCGGCTTCTCCATGGCGCTCGGCAGGATCGGCGACGGCGCCGACCAGGACTGCTTCGTCGCCACCGCCCACAAGGCCGAGGAGCGGGACGCGGACTCCCCGTACGGCGATCTGAAGGCCGTGCTCCACTTCGTCCCGTGGGGCACCGACGGGATGTCCCTGGACCTGATGCGCCGCGACCGCGCCGCGGACCCGGGGATGAACGAGCTGCTGATCGTCGCCTCCCTGCAGGCCGCGCCCCGGCTCGGCATCACACGCGTCTCGCTGAACTTCGCGATGTTCCGTTCCGCCCTGGCCCGCGGCGAGAAGCTGGGGGCCGGACCGGTGCTGCGGGTCTGGCGGGGGCTGCTGGTCTTCCTGTCGCGCTGGTTCCAGATCGAGTCCCTGTACAAGTTCAACGCCAAGTTCCGGCCCCGCTGGGAGCCCCGGTTCGTGGTCTACCGGACCGCCCGCGACCTGCCCCGGATCTCCCTCGCCGCCATGCAGGCCGAAGGCTTCGTGAACTTCGCGCTCCCCCGCCCCCTGGCCCGCCGGCTGCCCGCGGGCGGGCGGCGCCCCTGTGCGCATGTCCTGGCCCACAACGCAGAGCAGGGCGTCCACCCGGTGTGACCTCGCTCCGCACGGGCCTAGGCTGGTCGTATGAGTACGTTGCATGGACGAGGCACGGTGCAGGGCCTGCCGGAGTGGGACCGCTGCGCGGTCATGGGTGTCGTCAACGTGACCCCCGACTCCTTCTCCGACGGGGGTCGCTGGTTCGACACCACGGCGGCCGTGAAGCACGGCCTCGACCTGGTCGGCGAGGGTGCCGACCTGGTCGACGTCGGTGGTGAGTCCACCCGTCCCGGCGCGAGCCGGGTGGACGAGTCCGAGGAACTGAGGCGCGTGGTCCCGGTGGTCCGCGGCCTGGCCTCGGAAGGGGTCACGGTCTCCGTGGACACCATGCGGGCCCGGGTCGCCGAGCAGGCCGTCGCCGCGGGAGCGGTCCTGGTCAACGACGTGAGCGGCGGACTCGCCGACCCGGACATGGTCCCGGTCGTCGCTGCCGCCGCCGTGCCGTTCGTCGTCATGCACTGGCGTGGCTTCAGCGAGTCCATGAACAGCAGGGCGGTGTACGGGGACGTCGTCGCCGAGGTCGTCGAGGAGCTGCGGATCCGGATGGACGCCGTGGTCGCCGGGGGCGTCTCCCCCGAACGGGTCGTGATCGACCCGGGCCTCGGCTTCGCCAAGGACGCCGCCCACGACCTCTCGCTCATCGCCCGGCTGGACGCGCTGCACGGCCTCGGCCGCCCGTTGCTGGTCGCCGCCTCCCGTAAGCGGTTCCTGGGGCACGTACTGGCCCGTGAGGGCGCCGCCCCGCCCCCCGCCCGCGAGCGCGACGCGGCCACCGCCGCGGTCTCCGCGCTCTCCGCCCGGGCCGGTGCCTGGGCCGTCCGGGTCCACGAGGTACGGGCCACCGCCGACGCCGTCCGGGTCGCCCGTGCGGTCGAGGGAGCCGAGTGAACGAGCCGCAGGACGAGCAGGCCTCCGCCGCCGACGACATCGAGGCGGTCGAGCGGGCCAACACCGCCTTCTACGAGGCCCTGGAGCGCGGCGACCTGGACGAGCTGACCGGGCTCTGGCTGCCCGGTGAGGACCTCACCGTCTCCTGCGTCCACCCCGGCTGGCCGGTGCTCACCGGACGCGGCGAGGTCCTGCGCAGTTACGCCCTGATCATGGCGAACACCGAGTACATCCAGTTCTTCCTGACGGATGTCGGGGTCTCCATGACGGGCGACACCGCGCTGGTGACCTGCACCGAGAACATCCTCAGCGGCGGTCCCGCCGAGGAGGGCAGCTCCCTGGGGCCGCTCGTCGGCCAACTGGTCGTCGCGACCAATGTGTTCCGCCGCACTCCGGAGGGCTGGAAGCTCTGGTCCCATCACGGCTCGCCCGTCCTGGCCGAAACCGACGAGGAAGAGGACGAGGACTCCCCGTCCTGAGCGGGTACGAGGCCGTCCTGAGCGGGTACGAGGCCGACAGAGGCACGCAACCCCGCCCGGGCGGGGTTGGAACGGCGGACATCGGGGTATCAGCGGCTACCAGTCCCGTGCCGCCGTGTCCATAGCCCCCGCGAGGGAGGACTGTCGGCGCTCGCAGGTAGATTCGGAAAAGGGTACGCAGCCGCCCGCACGTGGCCCCGCGCCCCTTCGACAACAACATCAGGAGTGATTCGCGTGGATCGTGTCGCGCTGCGCGGCCTCAAGGCCCGTGGGCACCATGGCGTCTTTCCCCGGGAACGGGAAGAGGGACAGACGTTCATCGTTGACCTGGTGCTCGGCCTCGACACCCGCCCCGCGGCAGCCGCGGACGACCTCACCAAGACCGTGCACTACGGCGTGGTCGCCGAAGAGGTCGTCGCAGTGGTCCAGGGCGAACCGGTCGATCTGATCGAGACGCTCGCGGAGCGCATCGCCCAGCAGTGCCTCAAGCACGAAGGCGTCGAGGAGGTGGAGGTCGTGGTCCACAAGCCGGATGCGCCCATCACCGTCCCCTTCGACGACGTCACCGTCACCATCACCCGGAGCCGAGCATGACTGCATTTTCTACCGAGGGGCAGAGCGACCCGACCGTACAGCCGGTTCCCGCCTCCGTGGTCGAGCAGGTGGACGCCGCGGACATCACCCTCTCCAACCCCAAACGCGCCGTGATCTCCCTGGGCTCCAACCTGGGCAACCGCCTGGAGACCCTCCAGGGCGCCATCGACGCCCTGGAGGACACCCCGGGCCTTCGGGTCAAGGCGGTCTCCCCGGTGTACGAGACGGAGCCGTGGGGCGTCGACCCCGGTTCCCAGCCCTCGTACTTCAACGCGGTCGTCGTCGTGAAGACGACGCTCCCCCCGTCCTCCCTCCTGGAGCGCGGCCAGGCCATCGAAGAGGCCTTCGACCGGGTCCGTGAGGAGCGCTGGGGGCCGCGCACCATCGACGTGGACATCGTCGCGTACGCGGACGTCGTCTCCGACGACCCGGAGCTCACCCTCCCCCACCCCCGGGCCCGTGAGCGCGCCTTCGTCCTCGCTCCGTGGCACGACGTGGATCCCGAGGCCCAGCTGCCCGGCGCCGGCCCGGTCGCCGATCTGCTGGCCGGTGTCGGGCGCGACGGCGTACTGCCCCGCGCCGACCTGGAACTCCGGCTGCCCGAGTAGTCGTTAGGCTCCAGGGAGACAGCAGGACATCCACAGGCGGCGAAGGGCGGCTCATCCGGTGAAGCAACTAAGGCTCGGAGTACTGGCCGGCCTCTTCGCCGCCGCCGGGGTGCTGTCCTGGGGCGGCGCCCGCCTCTGGGACTCCCTCGGCACCCTGCCCAGCGTGCCGCTGGCCGCGCCCATCGTGCTCGCGGTGATCGCCGTGGTCCTGCTGGCGACGGCGCTCTCCCTCCGTTCCCGGCTGCGCGCCCAGCGCGAGCGCCGGCCGGGAGCGAAGGGCGTCGAGCCCCTGATGGCGGCCCGGGCCGTGGTCTTCGGCCAGGCCAGCGCCCTCGTCGCCGCCCTGGTCTCCGGGATGTACGGCGGCACGGGCGTCTTCCTGCTCGGCTCCCTCGACATGCCTGCCCGCCGCGATCAGGCCATCTACGCGGGCTTCGCGGTCCTGGCCGGCATCGCGGTGATCGCGGCGGCCCTGTTCCTGGAGCGCGTCTGCAAGCTCCCGGACGACGAGGACGACAACAAGAACGCGGCTGCGGCGTAGGACACCGCCCTCCCCCGTACGGGCAGGTGTGTCAGCGCGCGATGATCAGGCTCATGGCCTCGGCGCGCGTCGCGGGGTCGCGGAGCTGTCCGCGAACCGCCGAGGTCAGCGTCTTCGCCCCGGGCTTGCGGATCCCGCGCATCGACATGCACATGTGCTCGCACTCGACGACGACGATGACGCCGCGCGGCTCCAGAATCTGCATCAGGGACTCGGCGATCTGCGTGGTGAGCCGTTCCTGGACCTGCGGCCGGCGGGCGTAGACGTCGACCAGACGGGCCAGCTTCGACAGGCCGGTGATCTTGCCGCTGGTCGCCGGGATGTACCCGACGTGCGCCACTCCGCGGAACGGCACCAGGTGGTGTTCACAGGTACTGAACACTTCGATGTCCTTGACCAGCACCATCTCGTCGTGACCCAGGTCGAACGTGGTCGTCAGGACGTCCTCGGGCTCCTGGTACAGGCCCGCGAATATCTCCTTGTACGCCCGTGCCACCCGCCCCGGCGTCTCCCGCAGCCCCTCCCGGTCCGGGTCCTCCCCGACGGCGATGAGCAGCTCGCGTACGGCCGCCTCGGCCCGCTTCTCGTCGAACTCGCCGATCAAACCCTCGCCGTCCAGCGTCACCGGGTCGGTCATCTGTGCCTCGTTCCTCTGAGCTGTCACTGCGTGGACATCCACGCAGGTGTGGGGCCTGTCCGGCGGATCAGGGCCGGACAGGGCCCAAGGGAAAAGCCGCGCCCCCACAGGCTAAAACCTGGGGGGCGCGGCATCCATTCCGGGCCCGGTGAAGCCCCCGTGACAGGGGCCACACCGGAGTCGGCGTCTAGCTCTCGGGGCGCTCCTCGGGGATCGCCTCGGTCACCGGAACCGTGTCCGTGACCGAGCCGTTCGCCGTGGTGGCGCCGTTGGTGAGGGCGAGCTCCTTCGGGGAGAGCACCGGCGGCCGGGTGGACGGCGTGCGCCGGGCGGAGCCGGTCCACGCCGGACGTGCCGGGCGCTTGACGATCGGAGCGAAGATCTCGGCGATCTCCGCCTTGCCGAGGGTCTCCTTCTCAAGGAGCTGGAGAACCAGGGCGTCCAGAACGTCGCGGTTCTCGACGAGGATCTCCCACGCGTCGTTGTGCGCGGTCTCGATGAGCTTCTTGACCTCTTCGTCGACCAGCGCGGCAACCTCTTCCGAGTAGTCGCGCTGGTGGCCCATCTCGCGGCCCACGAAGGGTTCGGTGTTGTCGCCACCGAACTTGATCGCGCCGAGCCGCTCCGTCATGCCGTACTGCGTGACCATCGCGCGGGCCGTTGCCGTGGCCTTCTCGATGTCGTTCGCAGCGCCGGTCGTCGGGTCGTGGAAGACCAGCTCCTCGGCCGCGCGCCCGCCCAGCATGTAAGCCAGCTGGTCGAGCATCTCGTTGCGCGTCGTGGAGTACTTGTCCTCCTCCGGGAGCACCATCGTGTAACCGAGGGCGCGGCCGCGGGAGAGGATCGTGATCTTGTGGACCGGGTCCGACTGAGGTGAGGCCGCCGCGACCAGGGCGTGTCCGCCCTCGTGGTACGCGGTGATCTTCTTCTCCTTCTCGGACATGATCCGGGTCCGCTTCTGCGGACCCGCCACGACGCGGTCGATGGCCTCGTCGAGCATGTTGTTGTCGATCAGCTTCAGATTGCCGCGCGCCGTCAGGAGCGCCGCCTCGTTCAGCACGTTCGACAGGTCGGCACCGGTGAAGCCGGGCGTACGACGGGCGACGGCGCCGAGATCGACGTCCGGCGCGACCGGCTTGCCCTTCTGGTGGACCTTGAGGATCTCCAGACGGCCCAGCATGTCCGGGCGGTCGACCGCGATCTGCCGGTCGAAACGGCCCGGGCGCAGCAGCGCCGGGTCGAGGATGTCCGGACGGTTCGTGGCGGCGATCAGGATGACGCCACCCTTCACGTCGAAGCCGTCCATCTCCACGAGCAGCTGGTTCAGCGTCTGCTCGCGCTCGTCGTGACCGCCACCCATACCGGCACCTCGGTGCCGGCCGACCGCGTCGATCTCGTCGACGAAGACGATCGCCGGGGCGTTCGCCTTGGCCTGCTCGAAGAGGTCACGGACACGGGAGGCACCGACACCGACGAACATCTCGACGAAGTCGGAACCGGAGATCGAGTAGAACGGGACGCCCGCCTCGCCCGCGACGGCGCGTGCGAGCAGGGTCTTGCCCGTACCGGGAGGCCCGTACAGCAGGACACCCTTGGGGATCTTGGCGCCGACGGCCTGGAACTTCGCCGGCTCCTGGAGGAACTCCTTGATCTCGTGGAGCTCCTCGACCGCCTCGTCGGACCCCGCCACATCGGCGAACGTCGTCTTCGGGGTGTCCTTGGTGATCAGCTTGGCCTTGGACTTGCCGAACTGCATGACCTTGGAGCCGCCACCCTGCATCTGGTTCATCAGAAACAGGAAGACGACCACGATGAGGACGAACGGCAGCAGCGAGAAGAGGATCGAGACGAACGGGGACTGCTTCGACGGCGAGACGGTGTAACCCTTGTCGATGTCACCGCTCTCGAACTTCTTCTGCAGCGTGTCGGCGAGCTGGACGCCCTGGTCGCCGATGTAGCTCGCCTGGAACTTGCTGCCGGACTCGCCGGAGAGTTTCTGGCCGTCCTTCAGCTCGATCTTGATGATGTGATCGTCACCGGTGGTGAGCTTGGCCTCATCCACCTGGTTCTTACTGATCGCCTGGATCACCTTGCCGGTGTCCACCGTCTTGTAGCCGCCACCCGAGCCGACGACCTGCATCAACACGACCACGGCGAGGACGGCCAGCACGATCCACATGACCGGCCCACGGAAGTATCGCTTCACGTCCATCCATACGGAGCGAAGTCGCCCCGTCCCTCCTGCCCGTAGGTAAATGCTGCTGTGAGTTAAGAGTGTTCTTCGGACGGTACCCCAGCATTGTCACCGACGACCGCCGAGGACGTCTGTCAAACCCGCCTTCGAAGGCTCAACGGCGGGAGAACGGTGAGGGTTCCCGGAGCCGGCGCGGGTTGCGCCGCGCCGCGGTCAGCCTCCGTAGACGTGCGGGGCGAGGGTGCCGACGAAGGGGAGGTTGCGGTACTTCTCCGCGTAGTCCAGCCCGTAGCCGACGACGAACTCGTTGGGGATGTCGAAGCCGACCCACTTGCAGTCGAGCGCGACCTTCGCCGCGTCCGGCTTGCGCAGCAGGGTACAGATCTCCAGCGACGCGGGCTCGCGCGAACCCAGGTTCGACATCAGCCAGGACAGGGTCAGGCCCGAGTCGATGATGTCCTCGACGATCAGGACGTGCTTGCCCTTGATGTCGGTGTCCAGGTCCTTGAGGATCCGGACCACACCGGAGGACTGGGTGCCCGCGCCGTACGACGAGACGGCCATCCAGTCCATGGTGACGGGGGTGGACAGCGCGCGCGCCAGGTCCGCCATGACCATCACCGCGCCCTTGAGGACTCCGACGAGGAGCAGGTCCTTGCCCGCGTACTCCGCGTCGACCTTCGCGGCCAGTTCGACGAGCTTCGCGTCGATCTCTTCCTTGGTGAGGAGCACCGACTGAAGGTCGGTGCCCATGTCCTTCTCGTTCACCCGCGTCTCTTTCTTTGCCTGCCGGGTCCGGGATGGTGTCCCGGGCCTGCGCGGCCGCTCGCCTGCATGTCAGCCGCTTGTGCGTCAGCTCTGCCGAATCACCAGTCTGCCACCCTGGCGCAGGGCTTCGACGCGGCCGGGGAGGTTGATGGCCTGCTGGCCGCGCCAGCCGGTGATGAGACGGTCGACTTCCTCGATGTGCCGGGCGAAGAGGGAACCGGCCGGGGAGCCCGCCTCTATGGCCGCCCGGCGCAGGACACGGCGGCGGACGGCGGACGGCAGCGCGTGCAGCTTGGCGCACTCCAGCCGGCCCGCGTCGTCGCGAACGTCACGTCCGGCCTCGGCGGCCCAGGTGTCCAGGGCGTCTGCGTCGTCGCGGGAGAGCTGCGCCGTACGGGCCAGCGCCTCGACGACTCCTTTGCCCAGCGCCTTCTCCAGGGCGGGCAGGCCCTCGTGGCGCAGCCGGGAGCGGGTGTAGGCGGGGTCGATGTTGTGCGGGTCGTCCCAGACGGGCAGGGACTGGGCCAGACAGGCCGTGCGGGCGGTCTGCCGGTCGAGCTGGAGGAAGGGGCGGCGGTAGCGGCCGGCCGGTCCGGACGCGGCGGCCATACCGGAGAGGGAGCGGATGCCGGAGCCGCGGGCGAGGCCCAGCAGCACCGTCTCCGCCTGGTCGTCGCGGGTGTGGCCGAGGAGGACGGCAGCGGCGCCGTGCCGTTCGGCGGCGGCGTCCAGGGCCGCGTAGCGGGCGTCGCGGGCGGCGGCCTCGGGCCCGCCGTCGTGGCCGACGCGCACCGCGACGGCCTCGACCGGGTCGAGGTCCATGGCGGTGAGGCGGCCGACGACCTCGGTGGCGCGGGTGTCGGAGCCGCTCTGGAGGCCGTGGTCGACGGTGATGCCGCCGGCCCGGACGGCGAGCTTACGGGCCTCGAAGGCGAGGGCGGAGGCGAGCGCCATGGAATCGGCGCCGCCGGAACATGCGACCAGTACCAGGGGGGTATCGGTGCGTTCGGGAAGTGCGGGGCGCCGCCTGCCCGGCCCGGCTTCGGCGAGCTCGGGGTGCGGGGCGTGCCCGGTGCGTTCGGTCTGATCGGCGAATTCGGTGAGTACGTCGTGGAGTACGCGGCGGACCGCCAGGCGTATCGCCGCGACCGCAGGATGGGGACCCATGTCCGGTGCCCTTCGTGAAGTTCTGGAGAGGTGCCTCCGAGTGCCGGGACGGAGAAAAGTGCCATCACTCAGAGTGCGTCGATGGTGACAGAGCAAAGCCGTTCATCGAGCATTGCACGCCTTCCCATGCCCCTACGGTCCCTCGGATGGGTGATTACCGGCGCGTTACTCTCGGGTCCCCGCCCTGAGCGCGGGCCGTGATCATGACTCTGCCTTACGGTGCACCCGCGCGATCCAGTCCTCCGGTTTGGCGATCTCGGCCTTGGTCGGGAGGGTGTTGGGCGAGGTCCAGACCCGGTTGAAGCCGTCCATGCCGACCTCGTCGACCACGGCGCGCACGAACCGCTCGCCGTCCCGGTACTGGCGCAGCTTGGCGTCGAGCCCCAGGAGCTTGCGCAGCGCCAGGTCGAGACGGCTCGCGCCGCGCGCCCTGCGCTGCTGGAACTTCTCCCGGATCTCGCCGACGGAGGACACCACCTCGGGGCCGACGCCGTCCATCACGTAGTCGGCGTGCCCTTCCAGCAGTGACATCACCGCGGTGAGCCGACCGAGGATCTCCCGCTGGGCCGGCGTCTGGACGATTTCGACGAGGCTGCGTCCGCCGTCCTCGCCCTCCTCGCCCTCGGGCCGTCCACCGGCGAGCGACTGGGCGGCCTCGCGGAGCCGTTCGAGCACCGTCATCGGGTCGACGTCGGTCTCGTCGAGAAATGACTGGATCTCACCCTGCAGATGGTCGCGGAGCCAGGGCACCGCGGTGAACTGCGTGCGGTGCGTCTCCTCGTGGAGGGCGACCCAGAGGCGGAAGTCGTGCGGGTCGACCTCCAGCTCCCGCTCGACGTGGACGATGTTCGGGGCGACCAGCAGGAGCCTGCCGCCGCCGTCGGCCGAGGCCGGGAGCTCGCGGGTGGCGGGGGCGAACGTCTCGTACTGTCCGAGGACCCGGGAGGCCAGGAACGACAGCAGCATCCCCACCTCCACACCGGTCACCTTGGAGCCGACCGCGCCGATCACGGCGCCGCCCGTGCCACCGCCGCGCCGCTCCTCCATCTTCTCCAGAAGGGGGCGGAGCAGTTCCCGGAAGCCCGCGACGTTCGCCTTGATCCAGCCCGCCCGGTCGACGACCAGGACCGGGGTGTCCTCCGGCTCGGTCCCTTCCGGGATCATCCGGGTGAAGGAACGGACGTGCTCCTCCGCCGCCTTGGCATGCCTGCGCAGCTCCGCGACGACCTCGCGGGCCTCCTCGCGGCTGATCTCGGGACCCGGCCGTACAAGCCGGGTCGCTGTCGCGACCGCGAGATTCCAGTCGACCATCCCGGCACCACCGATGCTCGTCATGCGCCAACCGTACGTGCTCGGCCCCTGATGCGGTGGGGTGTTGAGCCTCTCATCGCCTGCCGGCGGCCAGGGCGGTCGCCAGCGCGTCGAGGGCCGACTGCGCCTCGGACGGGGCGGTGGTGCCCGACGCGAGGAAGGCGAACGCGAGCAGCCGGCCGTGTGGATCGACGACCGTGCCGGAGAGGCTGTTGACGCCCGTGAGGGTGCCCGTCTTGGCGCGGATCAGCCCGGTGCCACCTGACTTCGTGGTGTATCGGCCGCTGAGCGTGCCGCTGAAGCCGGCCACCGGAAGTCCGGTGAGAACGGGCCGCAGCTCCGGGTGGTCCCGGTCGGCCGCGCGGGCGAGGAGTCCGGCGAGCAGGGCGGCGGTGGCCTTGTCCTTGCGGTTGAGCCCGCTGCCGTCGGCGACGACCACACCCTTCAGCGGCAGCCCCAGCTTCCTCAGCTGCGCGGTGACGGCCCGTCGGCCGCCCTTGAAGTCGGCCGGTTCGCCCGTGGCGAGCGCGGTCTGCCGGGCGAGTGCCTCGGCGATGTCGTTGTCGCTGTTGGTCAGCGCCCGCTCGACGAGAGCGGACAGCGGGGCGGAGAGGTGCGTGGCCACGGGCCGGGACTTGGCAGCCGCCCGGCCCGGGGCCGGGCTGTCGGCGGTGGTGATCCCGGCCTCGTCCAGCAGTTCAGCGAAGGCGTCCGCGGCGTCCCGGGCCGGGTCACCGCTGCGTGGCGCGGGTCCGCTGGAGGTGTCGTCGAGCCGTCCCTCGTCGACCATCAGGGCGCTCACGGGAGCGATGTTCTCGTTGGGGCCGATCGGGTGGAGTGCGGGCCCCGAGTAGCCGGAGGTGTCGTACCGCAGCCGCACCGAGCGGACCCCGCCGTCCTTGAGGGCGCGGGCCGTGTCGGCGGCCAGGGCGCGCAGGGCCGCCCGGTCGAGGGTGGGGTCGCCGCCGCCGACCAGCGTCACGGTGCGCAGGTCGGCGGAGGCCCGGACGGTCGTGGGGATGCGGTGGGCCGGGCCGAGTGCGGTCAGGGCCGCGACCGTGGTGGCGATCTTGACGGTGGACGCGGGCGTCATGGGAGCGTCGGCTCCCAGCCCGTACAGCCGCTTGCCGGTGGCGGTGTCGATGACGACGGCGCTGCGCCGGGTGCCGAGCGCGGGGTCCTTCAGCAGCGGGCCCAGCACGGCACGCAGTCCGTCCGCTGCTCCGTCCGGGGCAACCGCGGCGTTCGGCGCGGAGTCGTCGGCAGCGGTGCCCAGCGCCGCGAGTACGGCCGGGGCGCTGGGCGCCGGGGCCGGTCCGGAGGGTGCGTCGGGCTCGTGATGTACGCCACCTGTGCGGTCCTGGGAGGCCGCCCAGTCATGCTCGGCCTTACGCTGACCCGAGTCCCAGGGACCGGCGGCAAGGACGGCGCCGGCTGCGAGCGCCAGGCCCAGGACGGCGGAAACGGCCGTGAACTGCCGGTTGCTCAGTCCGTTGCGCATGCCCAGGCGGTCCGTGAGGGTCGTCCTGTCAACGCGAGAGAACGGGTTGATCGACGGTCTTTTCACCGGCTCGGCCACCGTTGAACAGCCCCTTTCGCGAGCACACATCTCCGTGGGGGACACTTAACCATCAGTCGTATGTGTTGATCATGGAGGAGCCACCCGTGGAGTTCGACGTCGTTATCGAGATCCCGAAGGGTTCGCGGAACAAGTACGAGGTGGACCACGAGACCGGTCGGATCCGCCTGGACCGTCGACTCTTCACCTCGACCAGCTACCCGGCGGACTACGGTTTCGTCGAGAACACCCTCGGCGAGGACGGCGACCCGCTGGACGCGCTGGTCATCCTGGAGGAGCCGACGTTCCCCGGCTGCCTCATCAAGTGCCGCGCGATCGGCATGTTCCGGATGACGGACGAGGCCGGCGGCGACGACAAGCTGCTGTGCGTGCCGGCCTCCGACCCCCGGGTGGAGCACCTGCGCGACATCCACCACGTGTCGGAGTTCGACCGCCTGGAGATCCAGCACTTCTTCGAGGTCTACAAGGACCTGGAGCCCGGCAAGTCCGTCGAGGGCGCCGACTGGGTCGGCCGCGTCGAGGCCGAGGCCGAGATCGAGAACTCGTACAAGCGCCTTGAAGCGCAGGGCGGCGCGCACTGACGTTCCGCTTGCGGTTCTGAGCAGCTGCCGGGCGGTACACCTTCACGGGTGTGCCGCCCGTTCGCATGCCCGCCCATGGGCGTGGCCATACTGGGCAGGAGCGCAGCCGAGGACGCGCAGCCGATGAGGAGCGAGGTCGAGTGGTGGCGGAACCGGGCGGTCCCGATGACCAGAAGCCCCAGTCCGACGAGGCGCGCAGCGCCTTCTCCCAGCCCGCCGGGGTCGGGAGGTCCGCCCCGCCGTCGGACGACGACCATCCGACGTCGGAGTTCTCCCTGCCGTCCGGTCTGACACCCGAGCCACAAGGTCCGGCGTCCGGCTCGGGAACGGGTTCCGCTTCCGGCTCGGACACGATCGGCTCCGCCTTCGCCCCGCCGCGCACCTACGACGCCCGGAACTCCCCGCCCGCCTTCACGCCCGCCCACGGCATCCCGATGATCCGGCTGACCAAGGAGGCCCCTTGGCAGGACCGGATGCGCACGATGCTGCGGATGCCGGTCGCCGACCGCCCGGCCCCGGAGCCCGTCCAGCGGCATGACGACGCGGGCCCCGCGGTGCCACGCGTACTCGACCTGACCCTGCGTATCGGGGAGCTGCTGCTCGCAGGCGGCGAGGGGGCCGAGGACGTCGAGGCGGCGATGTTCGCGGTGACCCGCAGCTACGGTCTCGACCGCTGCGAACCGACGGTCACCTTCACGCTGCTGTCGATCTCGCACCAGCCGTCGTTGGTCGAGGACCCGGTGACGGCGAGCCGTACCGTACGGCGCCGCGGCACCGACTACACCCGGCTGGCCGCGGTCTTCCGGCTCATCGACGACATCACCACCGAAGAGGGCGAGATCTCACTGGAGGAGGCCTACCGGCGCCTGGCCGAGATCCGCCGGAACCGGCATCCCTACCCCGGCTGGGTGCTCACGCTGGCGGCCGGCGGGCTGGCGGGCGCGGCATCGGTGCTGGTCGGTGGCGGGCCCGTGGTGTTCCTGATCGCCGCGCTCGGCGCGATGCTCGGTGACCGGCTGGCCTGGCTGTGTGCCGGAAGGGGGCTGCCGGAGTTCTACCAGTTCGTCGTGGCGGCGATGCCACCCGCCGCGATGGGTGTGGCACTGACCCTCACCCACTGGTCTGACGTACGGCCGTCGGCGGTGATCACGGGTGGCCTGTTCGCGCTGCTGCCGGGACGGGCGCTGGTCGCGGGCGTGCAGGACGGCCTGACCGGCTACTACATCACCGCATCGGCGCGGCTGCTGGAGGTCATGTACTTCTTCATCGCCATCGTCGCCGGGGTGCTGCTGGCTCTCTACGGGGGGCTTCAGCTGGGTGCCGAGCTCGACCCGGAGGCGCGGTTCATCACCCATGACCGGCCGGTGGTGCAGATCCTGGCGTCGATGGTGCTGACCCTCGCCTTCGCGATCCTGCTCCAGCAGGAGCGGGCCACGGTGCTGGCGGTGACCCTCAACGGGGGCGTGGCCTGGGTCATCTACGGGGCGATGGCGCGGACGGGCGGCCTCTCCGCGGTGGCGGCCACCGCCGCCGCGGCCGGTCTCGTCGGGTTGTTCGGGCAGTTGTTCTCGCGCTACCGCTACACCTCGTCGCTGCCGTTCATCACGGCTGCGATCGGCCCGCTGCTGCCCGGCTCCGCCACGTACTTCGGTCTGCTGGGCGTCGCGCAGAACGAGCTGGACCGGGGGCTCGCCTCGCTGTCGACCGCGGTGGCGACGGCGCTGGCCATCGCGATCGGGGTGAACCTGGGAAGCGAGATCTCCCGGCTGTTCATGCGGGTGCCGGGGGCGGTCGGCGGAGCGAACCGCCGCGCGGCCAAGCGGACGCGCGGCTTCTGACGCAAGGGCCGGCAGCGGAAGGCGTCACGGGCTTCCGTGCCCGCTGACCGGGACCGGCCTCAGCGCTTGGCGTGGCGGCCGCCGCGGCGGCTCGCGACCGAGCTGCCACCGGTGGCCGGGCCCTGGTCCTCGCCCTCGCCCGCCACCGCTTCCTTCTTCGCCTTGCTGCGGGCGCGCAGGAACTCGATGCCGATCGGCACGACCGAGATCAGCACGATCAGGACCAGCATCGCCTCGATGTTCTTGTGCACGAACTCGATCTGGCCGAGCCCCGCACCGAGGAGCGTCACCCCGACGCCCCAGAGGACTCCGCCGATGATGTTGAACGTGATGAACGAGCGGTAGTTCATCCGGCTGACACCGGCGATGATCGGCGTGAAGGTCCGCACGATGGGCACGAAGCGGGCCAGGATCAGCGACTTCGGCCCGTACTTCTCGAAGAACTCGTGGGCCTTCTCGACGTTCTCCTGCTTGAAGAGACGGGAGTCCGGCCGGTTGAAGAGCGAGGGGCCGACCTTGCGCCCGAAGAGATAGCCCACCTGGTCGCCGATGATCGCCGCCAGGGCGACCAGGACACAGACCAGCCACAGCGGCGTGTCCAGCTTGTCCGTCGTCACCAGCAGACCCGTGGTGAACAGGAGCGAGTCGCCGGGCAGGAAGAACCCGATCAGCAGCCCGGACTCGGCGAAGACGATGACCAGCACACCGATCAGCCCGAACTGCCCGATGAGATGGTCCGGGTCCAGCCAGCTGGGTCCGAGCGCAAGCGTATTCAAGGGTCCGGACTCCAGGATGTGGTCGATGGCGGCTGCGTGGCCGCCCAAAGCTATCAACGCCTATGAGCGCCTCCGGGTTCCACTGGCCCCCGTGGAGATGCACACGGGATGAACCAGGGCAAAACTCGTCCCCAGGAGGTGCCACCCATGGGCATTGACGATTACGGCGGCGGTCAGACGGCACAGTCCGATGTGCTGGTCGTCACCACCAATGACGTACCCGGCTATCAGGTGACCCAGGTCATCGGCGAGGTGTTCGGCCTGACCGTGCGCTCCCGCCATCTCGGCAGCCAGATCGGCGCCGGTCTGAAGTCCATGATCGGCGGCGAGCTGAAAGGACTGACCAAGACGCTCGTCGAGACCCGCAACCAGGCCATGGAACGGCTGGTCGAGCAAGCGAAGGCGCGCGGCGCCAACGCGGTGCTGATGATGCGGTTCGACGTCTCCGAGGCGGCCGACGTGGGCACTGAGGTCTGTGCGTACGGAACCGCCGCGGTGATCACCCGCGCCTGAAGCGGTCACGGGGCGGGGCGTCCCCCGACCGCCCCGCCCCTGCCCCCGACCGTCCCGTGCGCCTACTCCAGGCGCTGCGCGTTGGCTTCGATCGCGTCGCGCAGGTGCTCGGCCAGTCCCGGCCGCATCGACTCGTAGAACGCCTTGAACTGCGGATCGGCGACGTACATCTCGCCGAGCCCCCGGTGGATCTGCGGCGTGCAGTCGTAGAACCAGGTCGTGATGTGGAGCCGGTGCTCCTCGGCGAGGTCCATCGCCCGCTCACCGGTGGCCGGCTCACCGGCCTCCATGAGCGCGTTATAGCGCTCACCCCAGGAGGCGACCTCGGCCTTCATCCGCTGCCAGTCCTCCTTGGTGTAGCGGGCGGCCCGGCGCTGCGACTCGGCGTACGTGTCGCTGCCGCCCCAGCGGCGCTCGGCCTCCTCCGCGTGACTCTCCGGGTCCTTGTCCCCGAAGACCTCGAACTTCTCCTCGGGCGTGAGGTTGATGCCCATCTTCCGTGCCTCCATGGCTGTCTCGACGGCTGTGGCCATCCGCTGCAGTTCGGCGATCCGGTGCGACAGCAGCGCGTGCTGTCGGCGCAGGTGCTCCTGCGGGTCCGCGTCCGGGTCGTCGAGCAGTGCCGCGATCTCGTCGAGCGGGAAGCCGAGCTCCCGGTAGAACAGGATCTGCTGCAGCCGGTCGAGATCGGCGTCGTTGTACCGCCGGTGACCCGCGTGACTGCGCCCGCTGGGCGAGAGCAGTCCGATGCCGTCGTAGTGGTGCAGGGTGCGCACCGTGACTCCGGCGTATCCGGCCACCTGTCCCACGGAGTGCTCCATGGCCTCCCGCTCCTTCCGTGTGGTGGGTACGTGTCCGAGCCTCGGCCCTGACGTGACGTGAGGTGCAAGTCCGAAGTACGGCAGATGCTGACCCATTTGAGGGGTTATACGCCTTTTGCGTCGCCATGGTGAGCCGATGGCCACCGAATCCGCTGCCGGTTCCCCCGCCTCCGCCGACCGGCCCCCGTGCGCCGCCTGCTGGGCGGGCCGCCGGTTCGCGCCGAGTGCCCCGGCAGAGCGCTGGGCGGGCACCTCACCCTGTTCAAGGGGCTGGCCGAGGTCAAGGTGCTCGCCGCCGATCCGGACGGCTGGTCGGCGGGCGAATTCGGGGGCATGGCGGTGGTGAAGACCGTCGCCCTGGTGATCGCGGCGACCTGCGGCTTCCGGGGCGGCCGGATCTTCCCCGCGGTGTTCCCCGGCGTCGCACTCGGCCTGTGCGCCCACGCCCTGGTCGACGGCGTGCCGGTGGCCCCCGCGGTGACGTGCGGGGTGCTCGGCATCCTGCTCGCCATCACCCGGCAGGGCTGGCTGAGCCTGTTCACCGCGGCCGTACTGGCCGCCGACATGAACCTGCTCCCCCTGCTGTGCGTCGCCACGCTGCCGGCCTGGCTCCTGGTGACCGGACGGCCGCAGACGCAGCTGCACGCGGACGGCACGCCGCTGCGGTGAAACCCGCGCGGTCGAGACCGGAGCCGCCCGCCCGACGCGCCGAACACCCCCCATGTCCGTATGGTCTTGTTCGTCCGGCCTCGCGCCACCGAGAACCGAGAAGGGCAGGTCTGCGATGCCGCTTCACAAGGGCTCCGCACACAGCACCGAACCGTCCGACGAACGGCGCCGGCTCGCGCTCAACCCGTTCTTCGGTGAGGCCGATCCGACCGCCGGGATGGAGTCCGCACCGCCCCGGCACAAGCTGCCGGACGGACCGCTGCCGCCCGCCACCGCCTACGGTCTCGTCCATGACGAGCTGATGCTCGACGGCAATTCGCGGCTCAACCTCGCCACCTTCGTCACCACCTGGATGGAACCCCAGGCCGGTGTGCTGATGAGCGAGTGCCGCGACAAGAACATGATCGACAAGGACGAGTACCCGCGCACCGCCGAGCTGGAACGGCGCTGCGTGGCGATGCTCGCCGACCTCTGGAACGCCCCCGACCCCGCCACGGCCGTCGGCTGTTCGACGACCGGGTCCAGCGAGGCCTGCATGCTGGCCGCCATGGCGTTCAAGCGCCGCTGGGCGGCCAAGAACGCCGACCGCTATCCGGCGACCGCCCGGCCCAACCTCGTCATGGGCGTCAACGTGCAGGTCTGCTGGGACAAGTTCTGCACCTTCTGGGAGGTCGAGCCGCGCCTCGTCCCGATGGACGGCGACCGCTTCCATCTCGACCCGCAGGCCGCCGCCGACCTCTGCGACGAGAACACCATCGGTGTCGTCGGCATCCTCGGCTCCACCTTCGACGGCAGCTACGAACCCATCGCCGAGCTCTGCGCGGCCCTCGACGCCCTGCAGGAGCGCACCGGCCTCGACATCCCCGTCCACGTCGACGGGGCATCGGGTGCGATGGTGGCGCCGTTCCTGGACGAGGACCTGGTGTGGGACTTCCGTCTCCCCCGGGTCTCCTCGATCAACACCTCCGGGCACAAGTACGGCCTGGTCTACCCGGGCGTCGGCTGGGCGCTGTGGCGCTCGCCCGCCGAGCTGCCCGAGGAACTCGTCTTCCGGGTGAACTACCTGGGCGGCGACATGCCGACCTTCGCGCTGAACTTCTCCCGGCCGGGCGCCCAGGTCGTGGCGCAGTACTACACCTTCCTGCGGCTGGGCCGGGAGGGCTACCGGGCCGTGCAGCAGGCGTCGCGGGACGTGGCGACGGGACTGGCGAAGAAGATCGAGGAACTGGGCGACTTCCGCCTGCTCACCCGGGGCGACGAACTGCCCGTCTTCGCGCTGACCACCAAGCCGGAGGTGACGTCGTACGACGTGTTCGACGTGTCCCGCCGGCTGCGCGAACACGGCTGGCTCGTGCCCGCGTACACCTTCCCGGCCAACCGGGAGGACCTCTCCGTGCTCCGGATCGTGTGCCGCAACGGCTTCTCGTCGGACCTGGCGGAACTGCTGCTGGAGGACCTGCGGCTGCTGCTGCCGGAGCTGCGCAGCCAGGACCACCCGTTGAGCGCCGAGCACGGCCCGGCGACCTCGTTCCATCACTAGGGCCTCTCGTCCGGATCATGCTGGGTTCGCGGGGTCCGGCACCGCACCCTGATCCGGCCTGATCCAGGCGAAAGACCCTGGGAAGAGCGGTCAGCGGTCGTCGGCGGAGCCGGTCGCGTACGGGTTCTTCTCGCCCTCGGCCAGCACGCCGACGAACGGGTCGCCCTCGCCCGCGAAGGTGTACGCCCCGCCCTCGATGCGCTCGATCAGCCCCAGGGTCCACTCCGCACCCGCGTCCGCGGAGTGCACCCACATGTTCATGATCTCGCCGATGTGACCGATCGACTGCGGTCCCGCCTCCGGCGTGTAGTACTCGGTGACGGAGCTCCGCCACCGGGTGAGACCGGCCACCCGCTCCTTGAGCAGGGCCACCGCCTCGGCCCGCTCCAGGTCCACGATCCCGCCCAGGCCGGCCGACAGCACGTCCAGCTTCTGGTCGTACGAGGTCAGCGCCGCGCGCAGCAGCGCGAAGTACTCCTCGTCGCCCTGCTCGGTGATCTCGTACTCGGTGCGCGGCGGACCGCCCACCGTGCTCGGGGCGACCTCGTGGGCGAGCAGGACGCCCTGCTTCGCCATCTGCTTCAGTGCGTGGTAGATCGATCCGGGCTTGGCGTGGGACCACTCGTGCGCGCCCCAGTACTCCAGGTCGTTGCGGATCTGATAGCCGTGCGCCCGGCCGTGCTGCCGCACGGCACAGAGGACCAACAACCGGATCGCGGACATCCCACCCACCTCTCTACTCAACTTTGACGAGAGTAGTGGTGTGCCGGTCAGAGCGGGAAAAGGCTCCGGCCGTGCTGGATCGATATCCACTTCTGGGTGGTGAACGCCTCCACGGTCGCCTCGCCGTTCAGCCGGCCGGTCCCGGACTTCTTCTCGCCGCCGAAGGCGACGAGCGGATCGTCCTGGACGGTGGCGTCGTTGACGTGGAACATGCCGCTGTCGATCCGCTGGGCGAAGCGCACCCCGCGTTCGGCGTCGGCGGTGTGCACGGCGCCGCTGAGCCCGTAGGGGCTGTCGTCGGCGATCCGTACGGCCTCCTCCTCGCCGTCGAACTCCATCAGCAGCGCCACCGGGCCGAAGATCTCCTGGGAGAGCAGCGGAGAGCCGTCCGGGAGCCCGGTGAGCACGGTGGGCTCGACGAGGTTGCCACGAGTGCGGCCCCGGACCAGCGCCGTGGCTCCCTCCGCGAGCGCCTGGTCGACCAGGGCGGTCAGCGCGTCGGCATGGAAGGTGTCGATGACCGGGCCGATCTGCGTCTCCGGGTCGCGTGGGTCACCGGCCCGGAGCGCGGCCACCCGGGCGACGAACTTCTCGGTGAACTCGGGGGCGACGGCCCGGTCCACCAGGATCCGGTTGGCGGCCATGCACACCTGGCCCTGATAGACGAAGCGGCTGAAGACGGCGGAGTCGACGGCGTAGTCGATGTCCGCGTCGTCGAGCACCACCAGGGCGCTGTTGCCGCTGAGTTCGAGAATGGTGCGCTTGAAGAGCGCGCCGGCTGTCGCGGCGACATGGCGGCCCACCCGGTCCGACCCCGCGAAGGAGATCACCTTGGGGACGGGGTGCTCGATGAACGCGTCGCCTATCTCGGCTATGTCGGTGACGACGACGTTGAGCAGCCCGGCCGGCAGCCCGGCCCTCTCGAAGATCCGGGCGATCAGCCCGCCGCCGGTGACCGGCGCGTTCTGGTTGGGCTTGATGACGACCGCGTTGCCGAGCGCCAGGGCCGGCGCGACCGACTTCATCGTCACCAGGAAGGGGAAGTTGAAGGGGCTGATGACGCCGATGACGCCGACCGGCAGCCGGTAGAGGCGGTTCTCCTTGCCGTCCACCGGCGAGGGCAGGATCCGGCCCTCGGGGTGAAGTGCCTGGTGGGCCGCCTCACGCAGGAAGTCCTGGGCGGCGCCGAGCTCGTACAGCGCCTTCGCCCGGGTGCCGCCCAGTTCGTCGATGACCGCCTCGACGATGTCGTCGGCCAGTTCCTCGGTGATCCGCACGGCCCGCTGCAGAACGTCCCGGCGCTCGTACGGACTCACGTCGGCCCAGTCCCGCTGGGCGCGCTCGGCGGCGCGGTAGGCGAGGTCGACCTCATCCACGGTGGCGATGGTGACGGCGGCGAGCTTTTCCCCGTTGTAGGGATTGAAATCGATGATGTCCCACGAACCGGTGCCGGTGCGCCATTCACCGTCGATGTACTGGGCGGCCAGCTCGTGGAAGAAGGACATGCGATCCCTTACTGCAGGTGCAGACTCCTGTCGGTACGTCATCGTACTGAAATGTCAGGAGAGTTGGAGAAGTCCCCGGAGCAGGTCCCGGCTCTCCTCCGGCCCCGGGCTGTCTGCGTGAAGCCGGACCATCGCCTTTTCGTACTGGGCGACTTCTTCGGCCTTGTCCAGATAGAGCGCACTTGTCAGCTGCTCCAAATAGACAATGTCCGACAGATCGGATTCCGGGAACCGCAGCATCGTAAAGGAGCCACTCTCGCCCGCGTGCCCGCCGAAACTGAACGGCATCACCTGGAGGGTGATATTCGGCTGCTCCGACATTTCGATCAGATGCCGCAATTGGGTGCGCATCACTTCCCGCCCGCCGTAGGGGCGGCGCAGTGCCGCCTCGTCCAGTACGGCGTGGAAACGGGGGGCCCGTTCGGAGACGAGGGCCTTCTGCCTGGCCAGGCGCAGCGCGACCCGGCGGTCGATCTCGGCGGCAGGGGCGCCGCGCATGCCCCGCGAGACGACCGCGTGCGCATAGTCCTCGGTCTGCAACAGACCGTGCACGAACTGGACTTCGTAGATCCGGATGAGCGAGGCCGCACCCTCCAGACCGATGTACGTCTGGAACCAGCCGGGCAGCACGTCCCCGTAACTGTGCCACCAGCCTGCCACGTTGGCCTCACGGGCCAGTCCGAGCAGGGAGTCGCGCTCCGCCTCGTCCGTGACTCCGTACAGCGTGAGCAGGTCCTCGACGTCCCTGGCCTTGAAGCTCACCCGTCCCAACTCCATGCGGCTGATCTTCGATTCGGAAGCCCGGATGGAGTAGCCGGCCGCCTCACGGGTGATGCCCCGCGAGTCCCTCAGTCGCCTGAGCTGAGAACCCAGCAGGATGCGCCGCACCACGGATCCACTCGACTCGCCTGCCGCCACCGGTCCAACCCTCCCCATCGCTTCCTGGGCATCGGGGTCCCCCCGAACCCCAAGAGCCGGATTCTGCCATCAAAATGCTTCAGCCCGTACACATTCGATTACGGAAATGGGAAGACTTCCCCGAGGTCTCGAAACTCCGTACAGGAAGAAATGACCAAGAACCGGCACGGTATCGGACAGGTCAGGCGCGTGCACGTGCATCTGCCCTTGCATCTGCTCTGCGCATTCGGAACCATGGGCCTCGCGCACCTGCGTGCTCGTTCGTGTTGTGCCGCTGTACCCGTGTACCCGCAGTACCGATACAGCCGCGAATCCCGGGAGTGCCTCGCATGGGGACGAATGGATCGACGATGCTCGAGCCCTTACGACAGGGGCTCCCTCCCATCGATCCCTCCGCCGTCTCCGGGTCGGCCACCTGCGCCCTGCCCGCTCACTACGAATCCGTCGGCGGGGCAAGGCAGTTCACCCGGACGACGCTGAGCGGCTGGGGTCTGGGCGAACGCTTCGACGACGTCGCGCTCGTCGTCTCCGAACTGGTCACCAACGCCCTGCGGCACGCCCTGCCCGCCGAGACCACGCGCGAGCCCCAGGACCCGCCCGTCCGGCTGCACCTGATGCGCTGGACCTCACGGCTGGTGTGCGCGGTGCGCGACCCCAGTCAGGCGAGCCCCGTCGCGTCGGAGGCCGCGGACTGCGCGGAGTCCGGCCGCGGCCTGTTCCTGGTGGACTCCTTCAGCGACTGCTGGGGCTGGCACCCTTCACCCGTACTGACGACGGAGAGCACCCTCGCCGGAGCGGCGCCGCGCGGAAAGGTCGTCTGGGCGCTCTTCCGGCTGTCCGACCCCGCCTGACATACGGGCGAAGAAACGGCACGCGGACGGGGATGCGCCGCGCCGCCGAAGAACGACGCTCCGGCAGACGGTGCTCAGGCCTCCGCCACGAGGTGGTCGAACTCGCCGTCCTTCACGCCGAGCAGCAGGGCCTCTATCTCCGCGGGCGTATAGACCAGCGCCGGCCCGTCGGGGTGCCGCGAATTGCGCATCGCCACATCGCCGCCGGGCAGCTTCGCGAACTCCACGCAGGATCCCTGGGAGTTGCTGTGCCTGCTCTTCTGCCATACGACTCCGCGAAGCTCTGTGGCCGCCATGCCGTTGTACACGTGGTCCACAGGACGCTCCCCGAGTTGCAAAGTGCAAGTGTCAACTGTCTCGGATCATAGCTGTGTTCGATATCCGCTGCATGAGCGGATGCATGAGCAGATGCACGTGCACGCGGGGTGTTCCCTCGGTTACAGCGCTCCGCAGGGATAGACGAACGAGAGGCCTGTTCCGCTCCCGATTCCGGGAGTTGACCGTTCCACCCCGGTTGCGACTCACTGGTAGCTTGGACGGTCATTCGTCATCCAGGGGGAATTCAGCATGTACAAACTCGTACGTACCGGCGCCGTAGTCGCCACCGGACTGCTGACCGCTCTCGCCCTCACCGGGTGCGGAAGCGACAGCGACAAGAGCGGCACGGACAAGGCATCCGGCTCCACCGCCACCCCGGCGCCCACCGCGAGCGGCAGCAAGGACTCCGGCTCCGGAGCGGACGGCGACACCGGCGGTCTCAAGGCGCTGGAGGGCGCCTGGGCCGGGCAGACCGACGGCAAGGCCGTCGTGCTCTCCGTCGCATCCGGGAAGGCCGTGATCGTCGCCGAATCCCACGTCTGCTCGGGCACTGCCAAGAACATGGGCAACAAGCCGATGCTGGCCCTGACATGCGCCGACGGCGACACCGACCGGACCATGGGGGCCATCGAGTCCAACGACGGCAAGACCGTCGTCGTGTCGTGGGACGGCGGCACCAAGGACACCCTCGCCAAGACCGACGCCGACTCGCTCGAGGGGCTGCCCGACCTGCCGACGCCATGACCCGCGGGCGACGGACGGGTCCCTGACGCCGCCTCAGTCGTCGTCGGACGGACGCGGCCGCGAGCCGCTGTCCAGTCCCTGGGAGAACTCCTCCAGCGCTTCGAGCAGGAGGTCGGCCCCGTTCCGTACGACGGGGTCCGCCCCTCCTTCACGCATCCGCTCCTCCTCGTCCCACTTCTCCAGCGCCTCCCGCACCGCCGTCCAGTCCGGTACGCGCCGCTCTCGCACCGCCTTCGCGCCCTGCTCGGTGGCCCGGCGCAGCGCCTCGGCGAGCGGGGCGGCGGCCGGTACGGGGGTGGCGCCGCCCTCCGGCAGATGCGCCTCCATCAGCATCGCGACCCGGCCGAGCTGGGCGAGCGCGTGCTGGGTGTCGTCGGCAGCGGTATGCGAGAGGCCGCGGTGGCGCACCGGTTCGTGCTCGGCGGTGGCCACCGCCTCCTGCCAGGCGACGCGGGCGTTCCGGGTGGCGAGCAGCGCCTGGCGGACGTCGTCGTGGCCGCGGTCGGCCGGATCGGCGTACTGGTCGACGACCGCGGCCGCGTAACGGCCGTCCTCCTTCAGCCAGTCGCCGAGCCGGCCACGCAGCCGCGGGGTCTCCCACGCCGGGTAGACGGCGTACGAGATCATGGCCAGGAGACCGCCGAGGAGGGTCAGGAGGACCCGTTCGAGCACGGTCTGCGACAGGTCGTCGCCGGCCATGCCGAGCAGGAAGACCACGTACGCGGCGACGCAGGCCTGGCCGACGGCGTAGCCGGTGCGCATCAGCAGGTACATCAGCAGGGCGCAGGTCACGGCGAGCGCGGCGGACAGCCCCGCGCGCGGGGCGGCGACCTGGACGATCACGCTTGCGGCGAAGACCCCGACGACGGTGCCGCCGAAGCGTGCCACGGACCGTTCGTACGTCCGGGAGAACTCCGGCCGCATCACCATGACGCCCGCCATCGGCACCCAGTAGCCGTGCCCGTACGGCAGCGCCAGGCCCAGCAGATAACCCACCGCGGCGACGACGGAGATCCGGATCGCGTGCCGCAGGATCGGGGAACCGTGGTGCAGTTCGCGGCGCATCAACCCGATCACCACCGGGACCAGCCGCAGCAGGGTAGGCCGCCGGTGGTGCTCGGCGGGGACCTGGCCGCCCCGCCCGGCCTCGATGGCGTCGGCGGCCTCCGCCGCCCCGGCCCGCTCCTCCTTCGTGCCGTCGCCCTCGGCGGCCTCGATGACGTCGGAGAGCAGGGCGGCCAGCCGGTCCGCGGCGCGGAGCGGGGGGCCGGTGAGCAGCGCGCCGGTGTCGGGGGTCTTCAGCGCGGCGACGGCGGGCGCGGGGAGCCGCACCGGGTCGCCGTGGCGGATCGCCCGGGCGGCCGCGTCGAGCAGGGAGCCTGCGGCGGCGAGGAGCTCACGCACGCGGTCGCGCTCCGGGCCCTCGGACGGGACGCCCATCGCCGGGTCCGCGAGCGAGGCGAGCACCGGTCTGATCCGCTCGGCGACCCCGCGCGAGCCGTGCAGCTCGGCGGGGCGGCGGCGGGCCTGGCGCTCGGTGACGGCGGCGGCCCTGCGGGCCTCCATCAGGGGGACCGGATCGAAGTGGGCGACCGGGTCATGGCGCAGCCTGCGGGCGTAGTCGGCCTCGGCGGCCAGCGCGTCAGCCAGCGCGTCGCGCTGGGCGCCCCATCTGCGGACGGGGAACAGCACGATCAGTACTGCCTGGACCACCCCGCCGAACGTGATCATCAGGGCATGCAGGGCCGCCTCGGCGACGGACGTGGGCAGCGTGACCGTCACCAGCATGATCGCGACGTTGGACGCGGCGATGATGCCGCCCGTCGGACCCGCCGCCCAGGCCAGCCCGGCGATGAAGGTCCAGAGCACCAGCAGGGTCAGGAAGAGGGGGAGGTGGGGGCCGGTGACGTAGCCGAGGAACGTCGAGACGCCGAGGCTGAAGCCGGAGACCAGGGCGAGCACGGGGCGGGGGCGCCAGCTGCGCTGGAAGGTGGCGATCGCCGCCTGGTACGCGCCGAACGCGGAGCTGGCAGCGACCACCGGCCCGAAGAGGGCGAGGCTCACCCCGATCACCAGGGCGAGACCTGCCGCGCCGCGGATGGCGATCAGCGGTTCGAGACGCGTCCTCTCGATCGTCAGCCCCGAGCGGGCGGTCTCCCTCAGCGCCCGGAGCCAGCTCATGCCCAGAGCCTAACCGGATTTACCGATATGCCCGAGTTGTCGGGTTGGGTTACCGGCCTCGCGAACCCGGTCCGGGCGTACCGCCGGGGGCAGGTCCGGGAGACGGGGAGGTACCGCAGCGGGCAGGGCACCGGCCTCAGCCGGAGATCTCCGGCTTGCGCCCGCCCATCCTGGCCCGGTCCGCCGCGGCCGTCCCGTGGGTCCAGCCGTCCAGGTCCGTGGCGCCGCGGACCCGGGTGGTCGTGGTCGCGGGGAACATCTTCTCGGCGGTGTCCGTGACCGCCACGTCCCGGGCCGCCAGCACGGGCAGCAGGCCCGCCCCGGCCACGGCGGACGGCGCACCGGTGGTGACACCCTCGGCGTGGGCCTCGGCAGTGGCGCGGGCGGTGCCGTCGGCCAGCCGGCGACCCAGCCGCTGGGCGTAGGCCATCAGGAAGGACTGCCGGAAGGTCTTGGTCCGTTTGCGGCCGCCGGCCCGCTGGCCCGCTTCGGCCCGGGTCATCGCCGCCGTGCCCTGCACCAGCAGCGAGGTGTGAAGCAGCTCCACGGCCTCCAGGTCCGGCTCGAAGCCGACCACCGTCGAGAAGCCGAGGTCGCTGTTCCACACGGCACGGCAGCGGTTCGCCGATGCGACGGCGTCGAGCAGGATCGCCTTGGCCGTCTCGTAGGGGGCGTCCACCCCGATCCGGCAGGCGCCCGGCACGCTGCCGCTGTGCGTGCGGGCCGCCAGCAGGGCCTCGTCGATGCTGTGCCGGGCCATCAGCTCCTGGGCCTTGGTTGTGAGCGCCTCCGCCTCCTCGGGGAATCCGGTCGCCTCGGCCTTGGCCAGCAGCGCGCGGATCCGGGTCAGCATGCGCGGTTCGTCGTGCGCGGGCGGCAGGTGCAGGGTGTCGCGCAACGCGCCGGGCGGGGGCCCGACGGGCTCGATCGCCGGCAGCCGGAGCAGCAGCCGGTAGAGCCCCAGGAGTGCGGAGGCGTACGAGAAACGGTCCGGCCGCCCCGCCGGCGGCGGGGCGGGCAGCTCGTCGAGCTGGGCCTGCCAGCGGGGCGGCAGCACCTCGTGGCGCCGGACATCCGAGCCGATCAGCCCGGCAGCCAGACCGGCCGCGTGCTCGTCGAGCTCGCGGCGGACGATGCGTACGAGATCGGCGGGCAGCCAGCCTCGGTCCCAGGCACGCCGGACGAACTCCTCGCCGCGGCGCAGCAGCTCGGCGTCGGACGCCGGGTCGGCGGCGAGGAGGGACGCGCCTGTGTCGAGCCCGGCGTCGCCGTCCGAGTACAGGGCTGCCGCGAATGCCTGGTCGATCACCGGTTCCATGAGGTCAGGGTAGGCATGGCGGGCTCGGCGGAATTCATCCACACCCTGTGGACAACTTTCACCGATCCGCGGCGCGCACCTGATCGCGACCGGCCTCCCGTCACGGCAGCAGGACGACCTTCCCGCGTACGTGCCCCGCCTCGCTCAGTTCCTGCGCCCTGGCCGCCTCGTTGAGCGGGAGCGTCCGGGCGACGGGGATCCGCAGCTCGCCGTCGGCCGCGAGCCGGGCGTGCCCGGCCAGTTGCTCCCTGGACCGGGAGCCACCGCCGGAGAAGGCGACGCCGTACTTCGCCGCGTCCGGGTCGGCGATGGTGACGATCCGGTCTGTGGTGGAGCCGCGCAGCTCGATGGAGTCCGGCAGCGCGCCGCGCCCCGAGGCGTCGAAGACGGCGTCCACACCTTGTGGAGCGAGCTCGCGCACCCGGCCGACCAGCCCGTCCCCGTACTCCACCGGGGTCGCGCCGAGCACCCGCAGATAGTCGTGGTTGCCCGGGGACGCCGTGCCGATCACGGTCGCGCCGCGGGCCGCCGCCAGCTGGACCGCGGCCGACCCGACGGCTCCGGCCGCCCCGTGCAGCAGCAGGGTCTCCCCCGCCTCCACGGCGAGTTCGTCCAGCACGCGCTGGGCGGTGCTCGACGCGATGGTCAGCGCGGCCGCGTCCGGCCAGCTCAGCTCCGCGGGCTTGGGCGCGACGAGAGCGGCGTCGGCCAGGGCGTACTCGGCGTAGGAACCGGTGGCGCTCCAGCCCAGCACCTCGTCGCCCACCGCGACATCGGTGACGCCCTCACCGGTCACGTCGACCACCCCGGCGAACTCCACGCCCGGGACGGCCGGGAGCGACGTCGGGAACACGTCCTCCATCCAACCGCGCCGGATCTTGTAGTCCATCGGGTTGACCGCGGCGGCCCGGACCTTCACCCGGACCTGCCCGGGACCGGGATGCGGGTCCTCGACCCGGGCCGGATGCAGCACCTCGGGCCCGCCGAACTCCTCGAAAACGATCGCTTCCATCGTGTCGTCTGCCTCCTCGGTGGATGAGCCGTTTCCGATCCTTCCAGCCAGTGCCGCCCCGCGCCCAACGCTCGGTTGTCAGTGCCGGGTGCCAGACTCGGCCATATGACCGAACGCTGGGCGCTGGCCGTCACGGAGAGCGGTGGCGCGCGCCTCGCGCCGCTGGACCGGACCGGCCGCCCCACCGCCCCTGTCGTGACCGAACCGGACCTGGCCGAGGCCGTCCGCTCCCGGCCCGACGTCACCCGCTGGGTGTGGCGTTCGACGGCCGAGGTCTACCCCCGGCTGCTCGGCGCCGGAGTGCCGGTCGCGCGGTGCTACGACATCGAGGTCGCCGAGACCCTCCTGCTGGGGCACGAGGGCCGGCTCGGCGAACCCCGCTCCGCCGCTGCCGCCCACGCCCGCCTGCTGCATCGCCCGGTGCCACCCGACCCGCCGCCGCGCTCCGCCGTGCCGGGTTCCCAGTCCTCCCTCTTCGAGCCCCGGTCCGGGACGGACCTGCCGTTCGACGCCCTGCTCCAGGTGTACGCGGACCAGCTCGCCCGCCACGACGCCACGGACCGGCCGGGCCGGATGAGCCTGCTGACGGCCGCCGAGTCCGCCGGCATGCTGGTCGCCGCCGAGATGAACCGCTCGGGTCTGCCGTGGCGGGCCGACGTCCACCGCGAGGTGTTGCACGAGCTCCTGGGCGAGCGCTACGCGGGCGGCGGCGAGCCCCGGAAGCTGGCCGAGCTGGCGGACGAGGTCTCCGCCGCGTTCGGCCGCCGGGTCCGCCCGGATCTCCCCGCCGATGTGGTGAAGGCCTTCGCGCAGGCCGGAATCAAGGTGCGGTCGACCCGCCGC
Organism: Streptomyces sp. LN549; assembly: GCF_043203805.1. NCBI lineage: Bacteria > Bacillati > Actinomycetota > Actinomycetes > Kitasatosporales > Streptomycetaceae > Streptomyces > Streptomyces sp. LN549. The sequence goes on from NZ_JAZHRI010000002.1 coordinate 3,985,681, forward strand.
TGGGAGCTGGAGGAGCTGGACCATCCGGCGGTGCCGCCGCTCATCCAGTACAAGAAGCTGTACCGGATCTGGACGGCCCACGGCTGGAGCTGGCTCCAGGACTGGGTCCGCGACGGCCGCTTCCGCCCCGAGTACCAGCCGGGCGGCACGGTGAGCGGCCGCTGGACGACCAACGGCGGTGGGGCGCTGCAGATCCCCAAGGTGATCCGGCGGGCGGTGGTCGCCGACGAGGGCTGGCGCCTGGTCGTCGCGGACGCCGACCAGATGGAGCCGCGGGTGCTCGCCGCGATCTCCCGCGACCGGGGCCTGATGGAGGTGGCCGGGCATGACGGCGACCTGTACACCGCGCTGTCGGACCGCGCCTTCCACGGCGACCGCGACCACGCCAAGATCGCCCTGCTCGGTGCGGTCTACGGCCAAACGTCGGGGGACGGCCTGAAGAATCTGGCGGCCCTGCGCCGGAGGTTCCCGCACGCGGTCGCCTATGTGGACGACGCCGCGAAGGCCGGCGAGGAGGGCCGTCTCGTACGGACCTGGCTGGGCCGGACCAGCCCGCCCGCCGCGGGCAGCGGGGACGACGGGGAGGCCGGCATCCCGCAGGAGGACGACGGGCCACCGGCGGACGGCTCCGAACCGGCGGACGGCGGATTCGCACCGGGTTACGCCTCCTCCAACGCCCGTGCGCGCGGCCGCTTCACCCGTAACTTCGTGGTGCAGGGCAGTGCGGCCGACTGGGCGCTGCTGCTGCTCGCCGCTCTGCGGCGCTCGATCGCGGCCGCCGGGCTCCGGGCCGAACTGGTCTTCTTCCAGCACGACGAGGTGATAGTGCACTGCCCCGAGGAGGAGGCCGAGACCGTCGTGGAGGCGATCCGGGCGGCCGGTGAACTGGCCGGCCGGACCGCTTTCGGTGACACGCCGGTGCGCTTCCCGTTCACCACGGCGGTGGTGGAGCGCTATTCGGACGCGAAGTGACCGGGCCCGGGCAGCCGCCCTGACGCGGCGGGGATCGCACGCGGCAGGGCGGCGGACCGGGCCGAGCGCGGCGCAAGCCCCGGGAAGCGAGCCCGGGGCATGCGCGCGCGGCGGTGGTACCTCGCTTGTCCGCCCGTCTACGCGCGCTCCCACAGCGCGGGGACGTTCGGCGGCTCCCAGCCGGTCAGGGCGGTGTGAGCCTGCAGACAGCGGTAGGTGACCCCGCCGTACGTGACGCGGTCACCCGCGTTGTAGAGCGTTCCGACCGCCCAGCTGCCGCCCGGATCGGTCGGCGGGTCCGTCGGGCCGGTCGGCGGATCGGTCGGGGTGCCGCTGGTGACCAGGGTGAGTCCGTACGCCTGGAGCGCCGGGTTCACCGGCTGGAAGTACGTCGTACCGCCCTGGGAGCAGTTGCCGGTGCCGCCGGAGGTGACTCCCTGGGCCTGGCTGCCGGAGATGAACGAGCCCCCGGAGTCGCCTGGTTCGGCACACACGTTGGTACGGGTCACCCCGGAGACGGTGCCCTCCTGATAGGTGACGCTGCTGTTGCGCTGCTGGACCGTGCCGCAGTGCCAGCCGGTCGTCGAGCCGGAGCGGCAGACCGACGAACCCTCCAGCGCCTCGGTGGATCCGGTGACCGTCACGTCGCCGTTGCCGTAGCCGTTCACCAGCGGGCGCGGGGTCCAGTTGGTGTTCGCGGCGACCCAGGAGTAGTCGCGGCCGGGGAAGGTGGAGCCCTGGAAGGAGCCCTGGGCCTGCTGGTTGTAACCACTCGTGCTGACGCCGGGGGTTCCGCAGTGCCCGGCGCTGACGAAGCCGCCCTGAGTGCCGCGCCTGACGGGGAAGCCGATGGAGCAGCGCCCGGAGCCGTTCATGTAGTACGCGTCACCGCCCCGCAGGTCCGTGAACGTGCGCGGCTCACCGGTGGACTGAGTGATCGTCACCAGCTCGCGCGCGACGCCGGCCGCGGCGAGGAAGGTGTCGGCGGCGGCTCCCCGGCCGGCCTGGACGACGACGCGATTGGTGGCGACGTCGACGTACCAGGCAGGCACGTCCTTCGGCGCCCTGCGCAGCGCGACCCGGTCGAGGGCGGCCTTGGCGGAGGTGAGTTCGGCCAGGCTGTGGTCGACGACGACGGGCCTGGCACCCGCCTCGGCGATCCGTCCCGTGTCCGCGGCATCGGTCGTGGCGACGGTCAGCTCCGCCTCGTCTCCGCTCACCCGGGCCCCGGCGAATCCGGTGCCGAGTGAGCGCCGCAGCACCGCGGCCACGGCGGTCGCACGGGATTCGTTGCCGATCCGTTCCGTCGCCTGGTCGGCGGTGAGTCCGAGATCGCGCTGCACGGCCTTCAGCAGGCCGGGCGAGAGCCGGTCCGCCCCGGCGGCGGGGACGCGGGGGGAGGGGTCGGCGGACGCGGTGCCGGTCAGTCCGGCCAGCGCGAGCACACCGACGGCCACGGTGGCGGTACACGCGGCCAGTGCACGTCTGCGGAGCATGGATCTCTCCACGGAACTCTCCTTGACTTCGGGGGAATTGCCGACAACGTAGCCGCGTACACGTCAGCTACAGGAGATCCCGTCCGCCCCATCGCGTCGCGTTATGGGGCTGTCCTGACCGGCTGCGATGCGCGGGAACACGCGCGAACGATCTCCCCGTGGGCGCCCATCACGAGTAGGTTCCACCCATGCGAATAGGCCAATTGCTGGGCAGCGGACGCGACGCCGACGTATACGAACTGGATGAGGCGTGGGTCCTGCGCCGCTACCGCGACGGGCTGGACGCCACTCCTGAGCTGCCCGTCATGTCCTACCTCTCGGCCTCGGGCTACCCGGTCCCCCGGCTCGGCCGGCAACCCCCGTCGGCCGGCCCCGGCGATCTGGTCCTGCAGCGGCTGACCGGCCCCACGATGCTGGAGTCCATGCTCGGCGGCGGCATCGACGCCGCCGAGGGCTCCGCCCTGCTCGCCCGGCTGCTCGCCGAACTGCACACCGTCCCGGCCCGGCTCTCGCCGGATCCCGAGGACCGGATCCTCCACCTCGACCTGCACCCGGACAACGTGATGCTGACGGCCGACGGCCCGGTGGTGATCGACTGGAGCAACGCCGAGGAGGGCCCACCGGCCCTGGACCGGGCCATGTCGGCGCTGATCCTGGCCCAGGTGGCGGTCGATCCGGCCAACCCGGCGGCGGACGGCGGACGCGAGCTGCTGACCGCCCTGATGCCGCACCTCGCGGCGGACGGCGGCGTCCCGGCCCGCCATCTCGCCGACGCGGCGGCCCGCCGGGACGCCAACCCGACGATGAGCCCGGCCGAACGGGACCTCATCGGCGAGGCGGCGGCCCTGGTCACCACGCTCTCCCGCTGAGGCCCCGTTCGGCCGGGCACCCGAACTACTCCCGCGCACCCGCCAGTTCGACCGGCCGGACGCGCAGCGCGAGCGAGGCGGGCAGCACCGCGAAGACCACGGCCAGGAGCGCACTCACCGCGACGACCGAGCCGATGGTCCCCCATGGGACGACAACCTCCGAGTGGACGTCGAGCAGTCCCAGTGCGGTCCGTACGCCGAACAGGTTCAGCGCGGCCACCGCCCCGCCGAGCACCGCACCCACCGCCACCACGACCAGCGCCTCCGTCCCGACCAGCCGCAGCACCTGCGCCTTCGTCGCACCGGCCAGCCGCAGCACCGCCAGGTCGCGCACCCGGTCCGAGGTCGCCATCACCTGTGTGCCGGCCAGCGCGATGCCCGTGTACACGAGCGCGATGAGAAGGATCATCAGCAGTCCGAGACGGGTGTTCTCACCGGACCGCCGGTGGTTCTCCGCCAGCCACCCGGCCCTCGTCGCCGCCTCGGTGCCCGTCGCCCGTCCGGCCGCCTCCAGCTGCTCCGCGACGGCCGAACGCCCGGTGTTCCCGACGACCTTGACGTCGACCCGGTCGACCGCGGCACCCCCGGCGTTGCGCGGGGTCACGTACACGCCGTTGTTCCCGGTGCCGGTGCTCAGCACGGCCGCCACCCGCAGGGTGACCTTGCGGCCGTCGGCCAGCCAGACGCCGACACGTTCGCCGACCGTCGTGGTCATCCACTCCTCGTTGACGACGATGGAGCCGTCGTCGAGGCCCGCAAGGCTGCCCGCCACGACGGGCAGCGCCGACACCGCCGCCGCATCGGCCGGGTCCACGGCCCGCGCCTCGGAGCCGACCAGTGCCGTGCCTTCCTCCAGCACGGTCACGGAGGTGGACCGCGAGGCGCTGACGACGACGCCCGGGATCTGCCGGGCCCGCTCGACGAACTCCGGCGGGAGGGCGGTGCCCTCGCCGCCCGCCGTGACCACGAAGTCCGAGGTCACCTGAGTCCGCGCCTCGGTGGCCCTGGCCTCGTCAAGGGTCGCCGTCGTGCCCATCAGCGAGGCGGCCAGCGCCACCGTGACGATCACGGGCGCCGCGACCGCCGCCGTTCTGCGCAGCCCGGCGGAGGCGTTCTCCCTCGCCAGTACGCCGGTGGCGCCCGGCAGTTGTGCGGGCAGCCAGGTGAGGAAGCGGGTGACGGGCCGCACGAGGACGGGTGCGAACAGGGCGAACCCGACGATGAGCAGCATCGGCTGGGTGACGTACGTCTTGCGCTTGAGGACACTGCCGGGGTCCTGCACGAGAGCGATGCCCAGCAGTACGGCGCCGGTCAGCAGGACGGCGGCGCCCAGCAGCACCCGGATCGGCGGCATCGAGCCGCTGTCGACGGCGGATTCGCGCAGCGCCTCGGCCGGCCCCACCCTTCCGGCCCGGCGCGAGGCGGCGGCCGCACCGGCCAGCGCCACGGCGAGTCCGGTCCAGAAGGCGGCGTACAGCGGCCAGTTCTGGTCGCCGACCGCGAACCAGCGGGGCGCGATCCCCTCCCCGACCATCCAGGACACGAGCCGGGGCGCACCGAGGACGCCCAGCCGGCAGCCCGCCACCGACGCCAGTACGCCGATGACGACCGCTTCGACGTACACCATCCGCCGCACCTGTCCCGGGGTCGCGCCGGCCGTGCGCAGCAGACCGAACTCGCGGCGGCGCTGGGCGACCGCGAAGGAGAACGTCGAGGCGACCACGAAGACGGAGACGAACGCGGTGATGCCGGCGGCCGTACCCAGCAGCGCGTTCACGGAGACCAGCGCCTCGGCGTCCCGGTCCGGGTCGGGGTCGGCCCGCCGGCGGTCGTCGCCGGTGAGCACCGCCATCCGGTCCTCCCGGTCCGCCACCGCACGCACCACGGCCGGATCCGCGTGCACCACCACGGCGTCGACGGCCGGGGAGATCGTGGCGGCCTCGGCCGCGGTGAAGAACACGGCGGTCTCGAAGCCCGCGGGGCGCACCGTGCCGACGACGGTCCGGAGCGCGGTCCCCGCAGCGGTGGCGACCGTGATCCGGTCTCCCGTACGCACATCGGAGCCGTCCCCCGCGGTGACGACGACCTCGCCGGCGGCGGCCGGGGCCCGTCCGGCGGCCAGCCGGTAGGGGGTGGCGGCCGCGACCGGCCACGGGTGGCCGACCGTTCCCTCGCCGTCCCCGTCGAGGCGGGCGTCACCGACCGAGACGGGGAACGTGCGGTCCTCGACCGTACGGCCGAGCTCCGCGAGGGCGGTGACGAGCTCCGCCGGGACCGACCGGGGCGAGGTCAGCTCCTGGGTCCGGACACCGATCGCGGTCCGGACCCGCAGCTGATCCTCGCCCCGGACCACGACGGGCGCGGCGGCGAACCGCTCGGGGCCGTGACGGGGGGCGTCGAACGTGGCCGCGAGGGCCATCCCGGTGGTGGCGACGATCCCCACTCCGAGGGCCAGCGCGAGGAAGGAGCCGACGAAGGTGACCCAGCGGGTCCGCATGCCGCGCAGCGAAAGGCTCAGCACGGGACCGCCGCCATCCGCGTCATGCGCGCGGCGACCTGCTCGGCGGACGGGGACGCCAGTTCGTCCCGCACCCGGCCGTCGGCGAGGAACAGCACCCGGTCCGCATAGGAGGCGGCGACCGGGTCGTGCGTCACCATGATCACGGTCTGGCCGTCGTCGACCATGGTGCGCAGCAGCGTCAGCACCTGGCGTCCGGTCGTGGAGTCCAGGGCGCCGGTGGGTTCGTCGCCGAACAGCACATCGGGCCGGGTGACCAGGGCGCGGGCCAGGGCCACGCGCTGCTGCTGGCCACCGGACAGCTCACTGGGCCGGTGCCCGGCCCGTTCGCGCAGCCCCACCCGTTCCAGTACGTCCAGGACCTCGGCCCGTTTCGGCCGACGGCCGGCCAGCCGCAGCGGAAGGGCGACGTTCTGCTCGGCGCTGAGCGAGGGAAGCAGGTTGAACGCCTGGAAGACGAAGCCGATGCGGGTGCGGCGCAGCAGCGTCAGCTTCCGTTCGCTGAGTCCGGTCAGCTCGGTGTCACCGAGGAACACCTGCCCGCCGGTGGGCCGGTCGAGCCCGGCGGTGCACTGCAGCAAGGTGGACTTGCCGGATCCTGACGGGCCCATGACGGCGGTGAACGTGCCCCGGGGGACGTCGAGGCTGACCGCGTCCAGCGCGGTGACCGCGCCGGTGTTCCTGCCGTAGGACCGGGTGACCGAGCGGAGTCGGACAGCTGCTTGATTCATGGACACCACTCAACCGGCGTCGCTCTTCGGGCACATCGCAGCGAGAGGGAGTCTCCGGGGTGGAGACAGCTCCACCCCCGGAGTCGACCTCACCGGGTGGTCCGCCTCACCGGGCCCGGCCTACGGTTCCCCCATGCCCTCCCCCGCTGCCCCCTCCGGTGACGCCCTGCCCTCCCCCGGTCTCCGGCAGGTACTGCGACAGCGCCGCTACATACGCACCGCCTGGCCGTGGCGCGCCACGCTCTACCTGCTGACGAGCGTGCCCGTGGGCCTCGCGACACTGACCGCGCTCCTCCTCCTGGCCGTCGCGGGCAGCGCGCTCACCGTGATCCTGATCGGTGTCCCGCTGCTCCTCACCCTCGTGCTGGCGGGCATTCCGCTGGCCGCCCTGGAGCGGCGCAGGCTGCGGCTGCTCGACCCCCGGCCGATCGCCGCGGCGCACCGGGAACCGGACGGCACCGGTCTCTCGTCCTGGCTGCGCACCCGGCTCCAGGAGCGGGCAACGTGGCGGGAGCTGGGCTACGCGCTGCTGTTCGCCCTGGTGCTGTGGCCGCTGGAGGCGCTGGCCGTGGGGACGGCCTTCCTCGTCTGCGGCGGGCTGATCGCCGCTCCCCTGATGCTGGCGGCGAGCGGCGGCGAGGAGGCCCGCGTGCTCAAGATCTGGCTCGTCGACACCTACCCGCCCGCCTTCGCGGCGCTGCTCGCCGGACTCGTGCTGATCCCCCTGTTCGCGTATCCGCTGGGGGTGTTCGCGGCCGGCCGGGCCGCGCTGACCCGGCAGTTGCTCTCCGCGCCGGAGGCCGGACTGGACTCCCGGCTGCGGGAGATGGGCCGCTCCAGGATGCGGCTGGTGGACGCCTTCGAGGCGGAGCGCCGGCGGATCGAACGCGATCTGCACGACGGTGCGCAGCAGCGGCTCGTCGCCCTCTCCATGACGCTCGGCCTGGCCGGGCTGGAGAGCCCGGCAGAACCGCTGGCCGGACTGCTGGCGAAAGCGCACGCGGAGGCCGGGGTCGCGCTGGTGGAGATCAGGGAGCTCATCCAGGGCATCCACCCCCAGGTCCTCACCGACCGAGGGCTGGTGGCGGCGGTGGAGGATGTGGCGGACCGTTCGGTGGTCCCGGTGGAAGTGGACTTCGATCTGCCGGACCGGCTCTCCCAAGCGGTCGAGACGGCGGTCTACTTCGCGGTCTGCGAGGCGCTGGCCAATGTGGCCAAGCACAGCGGGGCGGATCGCGCCCGGGTGACAGGCCGGACGGAGAAGGGCCGGCTGGTGGTGGAGGTGTCGGACGACGGGGTGGGCGGCGCCGACACCGGCGGCGGTACGGGGCTCCAGGGCGTGGCCGACCGTGTCTCGGTGCTCGACGGCCACCTGCTAGTGTCCAGTCCGCCCGGCGGGCCCACCGTGTTTCGGCTGCAGGTCCCCATGTCACCTGCGGAAACAAGGACTTGAGCGTGCGCATCGTACTGGCCGAGGACAGTGTGCTCCTGCGGGAGGGACTGGTCGGTCTGCTGGAGCGGTTCGGTCATCAGGTGGTCGCGGGCGCGGGTACGGCGGACGAGCTGATCGCGGCCGTGGCCGAGCACGGCCCGGACATCGTGGTGACCGATGTACGCATGCCGCCCGGCTTCTCCGACGAGGGCCTGCGCGCCGCGATCCAGCTGCGCACCCGGCAGCCGGGGCTGCCCATCCTCGTACTCAGCCAGTACGTCCAGCGCGCCTACGCCGAGGATCTGCTCGACTCCGCGGACGGTACGGGTGTCGGCTATCTGCTCAAGGAACGCATCGGCAACGTCGAGGAGTTCATCGACGCCCTGCACCGGGTCGCCGCCGGGAACACGGTCGTGGACCCCGAGGTGGTCCGCCAGCTGATCCGTCGCCGCCGGGACCCGCTCGCACGGCTGACCGCACGCGAGCAGGAGGTACTGGCCCTCATGGCGGAGGGCAGGTCCAACGCGTCGATCGCCGCGGCGATGACGGTCAGCGAGGGCACGGTCAGCAAGCACTTCGGCAGCATTCTCGGCAAGCTCGACCTGTCGCTGGACGACACCACGAACCGCCGGGTGCTGGCGGTTCTGGCGTACTTGCGGGGCTGAGCCGCCCCGGAACTCCCGTACAGGGACCGGCGTACGGACCGCCGGCGTACGGACCGGATCAGGCCGTGGTGGATACGACGGACGCGGAGTCACCGTTCGTTACGGGTGCGGAGTCACCCGCCGCGACGTCCCCGGAGACACCGGCCGCCAGGACCGACGGCGTCCCGGACAGGGCCTGGCGGGCGAACGCCACCACATGGCTGCGCAGATCCGGCGCCCCTGCGTCCGCGCCCCCGATGATGAGCCGGGCGAGCTGCGGCACCGCGCTCGGCCAGGCGGCGAGCCCGATCATGCTCATCAGACAGGCCGCGACCCGCGGTGACGCCTCGGTTCCGAAGGTCTCGGCGAGGGCGGCGATCTTCTCCTCGTAATGCCCGCGGCGCCGGTCCTCCTTGGGCAGCGCCCCGTCGCGGTGGTGCAGCCCCTCCCATAGGAAGAGCCTCACCAGGACAGGGTTGTCGCGGTGGAAGTCGTACACCCGGCCCACATACTCCGCGGGGTCGTCGCCCGCCGTGAGCGGGACGGCCTCGGCAAGCTCGTCGAGCGCGCTCCCGACGACGGCATCGAACAGCTTCTGCTTGTTGCCGAAGTAGCCGTAGATCCGCTCCTTGTTCACACCGGCCAGCTCGGCGATGCGATCGACTCGGGCGCCGGCGATGCCGTGAGCTGCGAATTCCTCCTTGGCAGCGGCGAGGAGCCGTTCCTTGGTGCGGTTCGTGTCCGAGGTCATGACCCCAGCGTAGAGCGCAGGAGCCACGCTACCAACCAACTAGATGGTTGACTTCCAACCGGTTGGTTGGTTCAGTGGAGCACGATCGGTCCACCAACCCATGGATGGGAACGCCTATGACCACGGCCACGCCCTGCACCACCGCTACCGAGGCCGCGACCGAGGCCCGGCCGGCGCACCACCTGCCCTCCATCCACATGCGGGCCCTGCTCACCTGGATCGCCGTATTCACGGCTCTGTCCGTCGTCCAGCTGGTGATCGGCCCGTACGTCGCGGGGTTCCCGATGCCCCTGCGCACGCTGGCGCTCACGGCGGTCGTCGTCCCCACCGTGGTGTACGGCTTGGTGCCCACGCTGCTCAAGGCACGCGCCGCCGTGCTGCGCCGCAGGCCGTCGACGGGTTCCTGACGCCCTGGCGCCCGGCGTCCTCACGCCCGTAATGATGTTGCCAAGCTGTGCACCCGTGGCGGAGGATCCCGCCCTGTGACCACAGCCGAACAGCACCCCGAGCCGTCCGAACCGCCGCCGGGGGCCGTGCCGCAACGCCCACTCGCACTGATCACCGGCGTCGGCCGCACGATCGGCATCGGCGCGGGCATCGCCCGCCGGCTGGCGGCCTCCGGCTGGGACATCGCCTTCACCTACTGGACCCCTTACGACAGGCGCATGGCCTGGGGCGAGGAGCAGGGCGCGTCCGCGGCGATCGACGCGTCCCTCGCCGAGCAGGGCGCACGCACCGCGGCGATCGAGGCGGACCTGTCCGACCCCGACGCCCCGGCCCGCGTCTTCGACGAGGCCGAACGCCGGATCGGACCGGTCACCGCGCTCGTACTGAGCCATGCCGAGTCGGTCGACTCCGGTCTCCTCGACACCACCGTCGAGAGTTTCGACCGGCACTTCGCCGTGAACACCCGCGCCACCTGGCTGCTGATCCGCGAGTACGGGCTCCGCTTCCGCGCCGCCCCGGGGTCCGGCCGGATCGTCGCCCTCACCAGTGACCACACGGTCGGCAACCTCCCGTACGGGGCCAGCAAGGGAGCCCTGGACCGCATCACCCTGGCCGCCGCCCACGAGTTCGCCCACCTGAAGGTGACCGCCAACGTCATCAACCCCGGCCCCGTGGACACCGGCTGGATGAACGAAGAGCTCTCGGGACTCGTCCTCGGCGGCACCCCGCTGGGGCGCCTGGGCACCCCGCAGGACACCGCGCACCTGGTGGACTTCCTCTGCTCTCCGCAGGGCCAGTGGATCAACGGCCAGCTACTGAAGAGCAACGGCGGATCGGCGTAGGCCGCCCGGCGGGACCGGGTTCCCTCACGCCGTGACCGCACCCAGCCGGCCGCCCCACAGGGCAGGGCGCGGTCACGGCGTTCCGCAGACAGCGGCCGGCTCAGCCGCCGGTTCCGCGAGCCGCGCCCTCGTCCCCTCCGGGCCGAACACCTCGACCCGCGCACCCAGACCTGCCGGCTGCGAGGCCAGCACCTCCGCCGACGGCCCGTCCACCTCGATGCCGGGCCACCCGTCGGCCCGCGCCGGACCGATGCGCAGCCGGCCGCCGAACAGCCGTAGCAGAACGACCTCGGCGCCTGGTTCGGGCCCAGGACCCGAACCTCCTCCTCGCCCGCCTCGACCGCTGACACCGGACACGTAGCTCCGCACTCACATGGCCCGAATCCGCGCCCTCCGCTCAGCCCCGGGCCCGGTTTCGGGCCATTCCCGCGCCTGCGGCGCCCCCGGCCGTGCGGCCGCTCGGACATCTGCGTAGGGTCGCGAGGACCGCGATGGGGGGATCGGGGCATGAGTTCATCCGTTCCGCCGCGCGCCGAGAGCGACATGACGGGGTGAGCTCCAGTGACGACCGTGCAGCCTGAGCGGGGCACGCCTCTCTTACGACGGCTGCGCCGGCGGTCCGGCGACGGGGCGGCGCCAGGGGCCTGGCGGCCTTGGCGGAATGGACGCGTGGCGTCCTTCCTGCTGCGGCCGGTACCGGCGTCGGTGCTCCTGGCGGCCGTACTGCACCTGGTGTGGGTGTACCTCGTCGCCAACAGCGGCGGAGATCTGGCCGCTCAGGACGCCTGGGCTGAGTTCGCCGCGCGGCATCCCGGTTCGGCGTACAACTTCAGCTGGTACGGAGGGATACACCCCGTCTCGTACAGCGTGATCTCGCCCTACTTGATGGCCCTGCTGGGTGTACGGACCACGATGGTCCTCATCGGAGTGATCTCGGCGGGGCTCCTGGCGCGGATCGTGGAAGGGTGTCGCGGGGTGCGGCGCCCACTGCTGCCGTCCCTGTGGGGCGCGTTCGCGCTCGCCTGCAATGCCGGTTCCGGGCGGGTGACGTTCGGGCTGGGGCTGATGTTCGCGCTCGCGGTGGTCGCGCTGGTTTTCACAGGGCCGCCGATCCGGCTGCGGATGCCGGCTGTCGTGCTGTGCTCCGCGCTGGCCACCGCGGGCAGCCCGGTCGCCGGGCTCTTCCTCGGCGTGGTGGCGGCGGCCCTGTTCCTGCAGCGCCGGCGGCGGATCGCGTATGCGGTCGCACTGCCCTTCCCCGTGGTGATCGCGCTGTCGGCGTGGCTGTTCCCGTTCCAGGGAGTGCAGCCGATGCCGTGGCTCTCCGGGCTGATCCCCATCGGATGCAGCCTCGCCGTGTACGTGCTGAGCCCGCCGCAGTGGCGGACGGTGCGCATCGGTGCGGTGGTCTACGCGGCCGGAACCCTGGCCACCATGATCGTGCCGTCCCAGGTGGGGCTCAACGTCGAGCGCCTGGCGCTCATCTTCGGGGGTACGGCGCTGCTGGCGGCGGTCGACCACAACCGCAGACGCCGGCAATGGCGCACCCGGTATCTGGCCGCCGTGTGGCTGGCGTTCGCGGGACTGGCGAGCTGGCAGACGGCCAAGCCCGTGGTGGATGTGGTGCTGACCACCCCGACCGTCGCCTGGACCGACGCGGACCTGGCCCCGCTGATACGTCAGCTGAAGCGGGTCGATGCGGACCGCGGCCGGATCGAGGTGGTGCCGGTACGCAGCCACCGCGAGGCCGCGGCGCTGGTGCCTTACGTCAATCTGGCCCGCGGCTGGAACCGGCAGGCCGACCTCGACCGCGACGCACTCTTCTACGACGGCACCCTCGACCGGCGCAGCTACCGGGCGTGGCTGAAGCACTGGGCGGTCCGCTATGTGGTGCTGCCCGTCGAGGACAGGCTGGACACCGGGGCCGCGGAGGAGGCGGAGCTGATCTCGTCCGGTCTGCCCTATCTGGAGCAGACCTGGTCGGACGCCAACTGGAAGATGTTTCGCGTGAAGGACCCGACGCCGCTGGTCGAACCGCCTGCCGCCGTCGAGCGGGCCGGCGCGGACGAGCTGGTCATCAACGTGACGTCCGCGCGGGACGTGCTGGTCCGTGTGCGGTACTCGCCCTGGCTGGGCCTGGTCGATGCGGCGGGCAAGGGTGTGGAGCAGACGGAGGTGCTGGACGGCGAGCGGCTCCGCCAGGTCGGCCCCCATTGGCATCCGCTGCCGGGGCAGAGCGAGGGCATCGTGCCGGAGCGGAGTGAGAGCGGTGTTCCGTATCTGAACCGGCACGGCTGTCTGACGCGGGCCGGCGACTGGACCCGGCTGCACGTACCCCGTGCCGGGACGTACAGGATCGCCGCTCTGTACCAGGTGCCGCGGGGGACGCCGTGCCCGGAGTAGCCGGGCTGCCGTGGCGCCCGCCGCCTGCCCCGACGAGCACCGCCGCCGGCTGGGGGTGCCCAGCCGGCGGCGTGAAGTGCCCCCGTGATCGCAGCAGTCCTGGCTTCCGGATTACTCGTTGAACCACTCGGACTTCACATCGCCGCCGCCACCGTTCCAGGAGAGCTGCATCTGGAACGACCCGGACTGCCCGACGTCGTAGCCCTTCTTGTCACAGCCGGCGTCGCCGCCGTCGTCGATGTAGATCTTCTCGTTGTAGGTGTTGTCGATCAGGCGGCCCGCGACGCCGTGGCCGTCCGCCTTGGTGTCGCAGACCTGGAAGACGTCCCCGTCATCGATGAAGGTCATCGTGCCCTGGCCGCCCGGGAGGGAGATGGTCTTGTTGCTGTCGAGGACGCCGACTTCGGTGGCCTGGGCCGTCGACATCGTGCCGGTGAGAACTGTGGCAACGGCCGCGCCGGCCACGGCTATACGGGCGAACGACTTGATCATTGGTTCCCCTGATTCTGTGCAGGCGAAGCAGCCTTGAAGGCTCCGCTCGATCGGCACCGACCTTAGACACAAGGCATCAGGCATTACACGGACTTGAGGTTTCTCTGAGCTGATGCGGTAATCCGAGCCGTCCACGGAAGGCGACCGGAACGGCGAATTCCATGCACCAATGACGCAATAAAGAGGCACAGAAACCAGACCGATCCGACCTCGGCGCCCACACGCTCCGGGTACGGACGGCTCGCGAAGGTGACCCGCATCACGCCACCCTGACCGACCTTCAGGACTTTGGCAGTTGCCGCCGAAGAGCGATCCGGCGATGCATATGCCGCGCACAGCCCGTCACTTCATGCGACTCCCGCACCGGAATGAAGGTCTCCACATCGAGAGCAAAACGTCTCAATCGCACGGAAGTTGACCTCATCGACCGCACGGAACTTGACCTCATCGACTTGGACCGCTTTCGACAGGGCCACCCTCCACAGTCCGGCAAATCGCCGACGCCGCAAGATTTCCGGCCGGTTCGGACCCATTCGGTCGCCGCCATCAACCCTGAAGCCCTGGAGGTGGATTGAAAGGATGTGATCTAGATCACATTCGGAGAGTGTTCACCATCAGAGCGTGTACCGGCGACGTCCGATTGCACTCGTTTCTGTGCCCCTTTATTGCACCATCGTCGTGTGGAATTCACTATTCCGGTCACCTTCCGTGAACGGCTCGGATTCTCGGCTTACCTCAGAGCAACCTCAAGTCCGTGTACCGGCTCATGCCTTGTGCCTAAAGTCAGTGCCGATCGAGCGGAGTTCCCGTCGAGTTGCTCCGCATGCACGGACAAAGGGGAACCACTGATGAAGTCGTTCGCGCGTATAGCCGTGGCCGGCGCGGCCGTTGCCACAGTTCTCGCCGGCACAATGTCGACGGCTCAGGCCACCGAAGTCGGCGCCCTCGACACCGACAAGACCATCAGCAGCTCGCACGGCAAGATGATCTACCACGACGACGGCGACATGTTCGAAGTCTGTGACACCAAGGCAGACGGCCACGGCGTGACCGGATATGTAATGCGGTATCCCACCGACATCATGCTCAGCGTTGACGACGGCGGCGACTCCGGCTGCGACAAGGACGGCGTCGACATCACCAACACCAGCGATTACATGATGGTGCTCGAGTGGAACGGCGACTACTCCCGGGTGGCGAGTGGCTGGTTCAACGAATAGGCCTGCTCCTGCAGTTCGAACGCCCAACGACTGCATTCCACAGTCCCGACCCAGATTGAGGATCCCATGGTCAAATCGTTCGCCCGTATAGCCGTGGCCGGCGCGGCCGTTGCCACAGTTCTCGGCGGCACAATGTCGACGGCTCAGGCCACCGAAGTCGGCGCCCTCGACACCGACAAGTCCATCAGCAGCTCGCACGGCAAGATGATCTACCACGACGACGGCGACGTCTTCGAGATCTGCGACACCAACGCGGACGGCTACGGCGTGGTGGGTGCGCTTTACATCAGCAAGACCGCCCCTCACCTGGTATTCGCCATTGACGACGGCGGCGACGCCGGCTGCGACAAGGGCGGCTACGACGTCACCAACTCGTCGGACTACCAGATGGCGCTCATGTGGAACGGCGGCGGCGCCACCATCACCTCCGCGTGGTTCAACGAGTAGGTCACGCGCCCCGGTTGATTCAAGGGCCATTTTCCCGAACGGTCCTTTCACGATTCTGCAGAGAAAGAGGAACCGATGGTCACATCGTTCACTCGTCTAGCTGTAGCGGCAGCAGCCGCCGCGGTGATGGCCGCTACCGCGTCGCCGGCCATGGCCGCCGAGTCCGGCGCCCTCGACACAAACAAGACCCTCAGCAACAGCCACGGCCACATGACCTACATCGACGACGGCGACATGTTCGAGGTCTGCGACACCAAGGCGGACGGCTACGGCGTCGAAGGACAATTGATCAGTCACAAGCAGACGGAGCTCTACGTCAATGACGGCGGCGACGCCGGCTGCGACAAGGGCGGCTTCAACGTCGGCAACAGCGGTCCGACCTACCAGATGCAGTTCTGGTGGAGCGGCGGCGGCGCCGTCCAGTACTCCGACTGGTTCGACGAGTAGGCCGTAACCAGGACGCTTGTGGAGTGGAATGCCTTGTACGGCATTCCACTCCACTCGCGGCCGCAGCAACTTGCAGCAGCGGACAGTTCTTCATCCGCCGAATCCTTTTGAGAGTTCTGGTTGTGTGCGGGCGCCCCAACCCAGTCTTCTCTCCCGTGGAGGTAATGCCATGCAACCCGGACAACTCGACCGCGAAGGCCTCAAGGAGACTGCAGCGGACGTGCAGAGGGCACACAGGCTCGGCGAGGCCGCCGAGCGGCTGCGCACGTCGCGGCGCCGCCGTGGCATACGCGGTCTTGTCGTGAGCGGGGTCGTGGCGGCAGTCGTCGCGACGGGAGTCGCGGTGGCACTCGTCCTGGACGATGACGACGGGCAGGTACGGCCCTCGGGCGTGACCGACTCCCCACGCGTGGACGTGACGGCCCACCCGGACCAATCGCCGCCGCGGGAGCTGATCTCCGCCGGCAGGGTCGCCGTATCGGCGTACTACACGACGAAGTCCGTGAAGCAGCCGAACGGTGACGCGGTCGGCACGTACCGGTGGAGCCTGCTCGACGCCGCCACGGGGCGCTACGAGAAGACCGGCTGGGCCTGGCTCGATGTCGCGCCCGGGATGCGGACCGCGGCAGTACTGGAACGCGGTCTGCCCGTCGATCGCATCGGCCTGCTGGACCTGACCTCGGGCAGGATCCAACGCTGGATCAGGGCCGACAGGGGCGTCGGCAGTGTGCAGTTCTCGCCGGACGGCAAGCAGCTGCTGGCAACGGCGTACGGCCTCGACCCGGACGGCCTCTTCAAGGACGCGTCATACCGGCTGAACGACAAGACGGTGCCGGGGCCGAAGCAGAGCCGCACCGGCTACTACGTGATCGATGTCGCCTCCGGCCGCACGGACTTCACCGAGCGGCCGTACAGGAAGAACGCACAGAGGCCCCTCACCGCCGGCGGACGCCAGGACTTCCTCTGGAGCCGTGACGGTTCGCTGGTGTGGGAGCCCTGGTCCAACAAGGCCGGGGGGATCTACTACGACGTGCACGGCAAGGAGGTCCCGCACCCGCCCAAGAAGGCGTCGCTGCCCTACCAGGGCGCCGTCGTGTCTCCTGACGGAAACCTGGTGACCGGCGCCTTCGCAGGGGACGGCGACCAGATCGTCTCCGAGGTCCTGGATGTCAGGACGGGCAAGCGGGCCGCACTGGTGCCCGGTCAGCAGCTGGTCGCCTGGGCCGACAATGATCACGTCATCGCCTGGCGGTGCGACCCGGACGAGTGCAGCCCCGGCAAGGGCGAGTTCCGCAACCAGCTCCTCCTGGTCAGCCTGGACGGCAAGCAGACAACCCCTCTGTCGGGCTTCCGGAAGGCGACCTTGCGCTACGACGGCCGGTGGACCCCGGTGTTCACCCGGCGCTGACCGTGTGCGGCGCCGGCCACCACCCCAACTCGCAGGCGCGCGAGTACCGCGTGGTGGCACATGCAGGGGTGGTACCGGCGCCGGCCTCGCCCCGGTCGTGGTCCTCACCACGGGGACGGGTACTCCAGCAGTCCGTCCCCACGTGACCGGCCACGGCG
Organism: Streptomyces sp. LN549; assembly: GCF_043203805.1. Taxonomy (NCBI): domain Bacteria; kingdom Bacillati; phylum Actinomycetota; class Actinomycetes; order Kitasatosporales; family Streptomycetaceae; genus Streptomyces; species Streptomyces sp. LN549. The sequence continues at coordinate 4,002,958 of NZ_JAZHRI010000002.1, forward strand.
GACCTCCATCGGCTCCGCGCCCGGCGGCGCCGCCGCATCCAGTAAAAGCAAAAGCCCCAGGTCACGGCGAGTGAGTCCTGGGGCTTTCACGGAGCCGCCTTCGGGATTCGAACCCGAGACCTACGCATTACGAGTGCGTTGCTCTGGCCAACTGAGCTAAGGCGGCACGCCCTGTCACACCATGGTGCGATCAGCAGCGTCGCCAAGTCTACACAGTTTCCGGGGGTGCTCCGTACCGGCCCGTCGTACGGCCGTAGTCGCAGGTCAGTGGGCGGCTCAGCGGGCAGGTGGTGGCGGGGTGGGCGGAGTCAGGAGCACTTCTTTCCGTCGGCCGGCGGGGTGCCCTCCAGGAGGTACGTGTTGATCGCCGTGTCGATGCAGTCGCTGCCGCGGCCGTACGCCGTGTGCCCGTCGCCCTCGTAGGTGAGGAGCGTGCCCGAGGAGAGCTGGCCCGCGAGAGACCGGGCCCACTTGTACGGGGTCGCCGGGTCCCGGGTGGTGCCGACGACCACGATCGGGGCGGCACCCTCGGCCTTGACGGGGTGCGGGGTGCCGGTGGCGGGGACCGGCCAGTAGGCGCAGTTCAGGGAGGCCCAGGCGAAGCCCTTCCCGAAGACCGGCGAGGCCTTCTCGAAGGCGGGCAGGGCCTGGGTGACCGCCTTCGAGGTGGCGAACGCGGGCGGGAGGTCGAGGCAGTTCACGGCCGCGTTGGCGTACATGAGGTTCGCGTACGTACCGTTCGGCTCGCGCTCGTAGTAGCTGTCCGCCAGGGAGAGCAGCCCCGAGCCGTCACCCGCCTTCGCACCGGCTAGTGCCTCGCGGAGCTGGGGCCAGGCCGTCTCGTCGTACATGGCGGCGATGACGCCCGTGGTGGCGAGGGACTCGCCGAGCTTGCGGGACTCTCCCGTGGGGATCGGCTTCGCGTCGAGGTCACTGAACAGCTTCTTCAGGTTCGTCGCCGCATCGGCGGCGGACGTCGTGCCGAGCGGGCAGTCCGCCTTCTTCACGCAGTCCGCCGCGAAGGACTGGAACGCGGTCTCGAACCCCGCCGTCTGGTCCCGGTTCATCTCGACCGACGGGAGCGAGGGGTCCATCGCGCCGTCGAGCACGAGTCGGCCCACGCGCGCGGGGAAGAGCTCGGCGTACGTCGCGCCCAGGAAGGTTCCGTACGAGGCCCCGACGTAGTGCAGCTGCTCGTCCCCGAGCAGTGCACGCAGGATGTCCATGTCGCGGGCCGTCTCCACGGTCGAGACGTGCGGCAGGATCTCGCCCGAGCGCTGCTCGCAGCCCGTGGCGAACTTCTTGAAGGCGCCGCTCAGCTTCGTGACCTCGGCCGCGTCGTCCGGGGTCTGGTCGACCTGCGTGTAGTCGTCCATCTGCGAACCGGTGAGGCATTCGACGGGTTCACTGCGTGCCACCCCGCGCGGGTCGATGGCGACCATGTCGTAGCGGGCGCGCACCTGGGCGGGGTAGCCGATCGCGGCGTAACCCTGGAGATAACCGATGGCCGATCCGCCGGGACCTCCCGGGTTGACCAGGAGGGAGCCGATCCGCTTTCCGGGCCCGGTGGCCTTCTTGCGGGAGACGGCCAGTTTGATCTCGTCGCCGCCCGGCTTCGCGTAGTCGAGTGGCGCCTTCATCGTGGTGCACTGGAATCCGGTCACACCGCAGTCCCGCCAGCTCAGGTGCTGGTCGTAGAACGCCTTCAGCGCAGCCGGTACGGCGGAGGGGGAGGCCGAGGCCGCCTGCGCGGGCGACGAGGCGCCCGTCGTCGAACTCCCGCTGGTACAGCCGGAGATGAGGAGGCCGGCAGTGCCGAGCGCAAGGGCGAGGGTGCGGAGCGGGCGCCTGGTGTGCATGTCCGGAGCGTAGCCGCCGGGCGGCGACTCGCCCGTTTCCCTGCTCTTTCGGGTGATTCGGTGAGCGATCGGGCTGTGCGACAGCCGCGTTGTGCAGCCGTGACCGGCGGCCTCAGCCCGCCCGCAGCGCCATCGTCATCGCCTCCACCGCGAGCAGCGGGGCCACATTGCGGTCCAGCGCCCGGCGGCAGGCGCTCACGGCCTCGATCCGGCGCAGGGTGCGCTCGGGTGTGGACGAGCGGGCGATGCGGTCGAGGGAGTCCTGGGCGTCCGCGTTGGCGATGGCGATCCGGGAACCCAGCTGCAGGGCGAGCACATCGCGGTAGAACCCTGTCAGTTCGGTGAGCGCCAGATCGAGGCTGTCGCGCTGGGTACGCGTCTTGCGGCGCTTCTGCCGGTCCTCCAGCTCCTTCATCACCCCTGCCGTCCCCCGCGGCATCCGGCCACCGGCGGAGGCGCCGAGCGCGGCCTTCATGTCTTCCGTCTCCTTGACGTCGACATCCTCGGACGCCTGCTTCGCGTCGTCGGTGGCCGTGTCGATCAGCTCCTGCGCGGCCTTCAGACAGCCGCCGATGTCGTCGACGCGCAGCGGAAGCTTCAGGACGGCCGCCCTGCGGGCACGGGCACGCTCGTCGGTGGCCAGGCGGCGGGCCCTGCCGATGTGTCCCTGGGTGGCGCGGGCGGCGGCCGCGGCCCGCTCCGGATCGATGCCGTCGCGCCGGATCAGGACATCGGCGACGGCGTCGACCGACGGGGTACGCAGGGTGAGGTGGCGACAGCGGGACCGGATCGTGGGCAGCACGTCCTCCAGGGAGGGCGCGCAGAGCAGCCACACCGTGCGCGGCGCGGGCTCCTCGACCGCCTTCAGCAGCACATTGCCCGCACCTTCGGTGAGGCGGTCGGCGTCCTCCATGACGATGACCTGCCAGCGCCCGACGGCCGGCGAGAGCTGGGCGCGGCGGACCAGCTCCCGGGTCTCCTTCACACCGATGGAGAGCAGATCGGTGCGGATCACGTCGACATCGGCATGCGTACCGATGAGGCTCGTGTGACAGCCGTCGCAGAAGCCGCAGCCCGGCGCCCCGCCCAGGGCGCGGTCCGGGCTGGTGCACTGCAGGGCGGCGGCGAAGGCCCGGGCCGCGGTGGACCGGCCGGAGCCCGGAGGGCCGGTGAACAGCCAGGCATGGGTCATCCTCGAACCGGGTGGCACCGGCTCCCCCGTGGAATTGGCGGTGACCAGCACGTCGGCGTCCCGGGCGGCGGCACCGAGCTGCTCCTGCACGCGGTCCTGGCCGACCAGGTCGTCCCATACGGACATGGGTCACCGCCCTTCCGGTGGTGTGCGGCCGCGCCGCCGTTCCGTGGAACGGCGGCGCGGCCCTGTGTGGCTCACGTCACGGCTCTCGCCGTGGCCTTCGTCGATCCGGCTTCCCATTGTGGGGGACGGGTCTGACAATCCCGACAGACGGACGAACCGGCCGTGGCAGCCGGCCCGGTGGGGGGCCGCACCGTGGCAGCCGGCCCGGTGGGGGGCCGCACCATGGCAGCCGGCCCGGTGGGGGGCCGCACCATGGCAGCCGGCCCGGTGGCCGCGCCGGACGCCGACGGTCCTGCGCCTGTTCGCGCAGGACCGTCGGCGTACCAGGTCAGCGGCGCGGGCGACGCCCCCGGCCCCTGCTCTCGGGGCCCTCGTCGTCGTGGTCGCCGAGCAGCTCGTCCGCCAGCGTGGGCAGATCGTCCAGCGGGGTCTCCTCCGCCCAGTCGGGGCGGGGACGGCGCGACCGGGGGGACGCCTCCTGCTGATCCCGGTCCGCGTGCGGGTCGGTGATCTGCGGCAGCTCACGGGTGCGCTCGTTCTCGCCCTCCGGTACGGAGTCCGCCGGGCGCTCGTCCCGGAAGATGCCGCGCGGCACCCGGTCCGCGGGGTCGGCGTCGCGTCCGGAATTCCGTCCGGAGTCCCGTCCCGTGTCCCGTACCGGCGGAAGCACCGCCGTCTCGTCCGCCGCACCGGGATGTCCGGACGTGTCGGAGACCTTCGGGATCATCGCCGTCTCGGCCTCGTCGGAAGGCCACGGCGCGGACTGCGAAGCGCTCCGGGGCCGGTCGGAACCGGACTGCGGGTCCACCGGGGAAGGCACCGGCTGCGTGATCTCGTTCGGGTTGACGATCGGGGTCGGCACCGTCAGCTCACTGTCCGAAACGGACGGCCCAGACGGCTTGGACGGCCCGGCGGCACGCGAAGCCCTCGCTGCCGCAGCCGCCTCGGCATCGGCTTCCGCCTGGGCGGCCGCCGCCCGGTCACGGGCGCTCTCCGCGGCCGCGGCCGCCTCGGCCTCTGCCTGCCTGCGCGCCGCCTCGGCGCGGAGCAGCGCCTCCTCCGCCTTGCGCTGCTTCTCCAGGCGCCGGGCCTCGGCCTCCTGGCGCAGTCGGGCCTCCTCCTCGGCCTGGCGGCGCAGCCGCGCCTGCTCGGCCTCGCGGGCCGCGTCCTCGGCCTCGACCCGGGCGCGCTCCTCCTCGGCGATCCGGCGGGCCTCCTCAGCACGCTGCCGGGCCTCCTCCGCCTGGCGTTCGGCCTCGCGACGGCGCGCTTCCTCCTCCTCGCGGCGCTTGCGCTCCTCCTCCTCGGCGCGGAGCTTGGCGAGCTGCTCCTGCCGCTCGCGCTCCAGGCGCTCCTCCTCCGCCTTGCGCGCCGCCTCCGCCTCGGCGAGGTGCCTGGCCTCTTCCTCGGCGGCCTTGCGCGCCTCTTCCCGGGCCTTGATCTCGGCCTCGGAGAGCGGAAGGAGCTGGTCGAGCCGGTGACGTACGACCGTGGTGATGGCCTCCGGTTCCTGGCCCGCGTCCACCACCAGGTAGCGCGTCGGATCGGCGGCGGCCAGCGTCAGGAAGCCGGACCGCACCCGGGCGTGGAACTCGGGCGGCTCGGACTCCAGCCGGTCGGGCGCCTCGGTGAACCGTTCCCTCGCGGTCTGCGGGTCGACGTCCAGGAGCACCGTCAGGTGCGGTACGAGCCCGCTCGTCGCCCAGCGCGAGATCCGGGCGATCTCGGTCGGCGCGAGATCGCGGCCCGCACCCTGATAGGCGACGGACGAGTCGATGTAACGGTCGGAGATGACGATCGCACCCCGCTCCAGCGCCGGACGCACGACCGAGTCGACGTGCTCGGCGCGGTCGGCGGCGTACAGCAGGGCCTCGGCCCGGTTGGAGAGCCCGGCCGACGACACGTCGAGCAGGATCGAGCGCAGCCGCTTGCCGACCGGGGTCGCGCCCGGCTCACGGGTGACGACGACCTCGTGGCCCTTGGCGCGGATCCACTCGGCGAGCGCCTCGACCTGGGTGGACTTGCCCGCTCCGTCACCGCCCTCCAGGGCGAGGAAGAAGCCGGTCGCGGCGGGGGCGACCGCCGGGTCGCCGCCGCGCAGCGCCTCGCGAAGGTCTCGGCGCAGCGGCACTCCGGAACGGTCGTCCGTCTTCGCGAGGACGATCGCGGCGACCGGCAGCAGCAGCGCGCCGATCAGCATCAGGGTGAACGCGGCCCCGCCGTGCGCGAAGACGAAGTCGCCCGCGGTCAGCCGGTGGGTGCCGATGGCGGCGGCCACCAGCGGGCCGCCGACAGCGCCGAGCGCGATCAGGACCCGGACGACGGCCTGAAGGTGCTCGGTGGTGCGGGCCCGGCGGAACTCCTCGGTCTCCTGGTCGACGAGCACATGGCCGGTGTTCGCTGCGACACCCGCCGCGTATCCGGCGAGTACGGCGACGAGGACGACGGTCGCCGTGTCCGGCACCAGGCCCATCGTCAGCAGAGCCACTCCGGTGACGGCGGTGGCCAGGAAGAGCAGCCGCCGACGCGACAGGGCCGGCAGCACCTTCTGCGCGGTGCGGATGCCGACGCCCGTACTGCCGGTCAGGGCGAGGATCAGCAGGGCGAAGGTGACGGGACCGCCGCCGAGGTCGGCGGCGTGCAGCACGGCGACGGCGGCCGCGGCCGCGATCGCTCCGGCGACCGCGGCGCAGGTCGCGACGACCAGCGGGACGGCGCCGGTGCGGCCCTTGTCCGGTCCGCTGCCGGCGGACGGCCGGCGCAGCCCCTCCAGGGGCGAGCGCGGACGGGGCGTCGGTGAACCGGGCAGTTCCAGGAAGTACAGGGTGGAGATGGAGGCGGAGAACAGCCCGGCCGCGACGTACGAACCGAGGGCCGCCTGGTGGAAGGAGAACCACTCCAGGCCCGAGCCCAGCAGGTTGCCGATGAGCGTGGCGACCAGCAGAACGGCCGCGGCGGCGGGAACGGCCGCGAAGTCCGTACGCAGGGAGAGTCGGCGCAGCGTGTCGAGGTGGTCCGGCAGCGGGCGCACCGCGGCGCCCTCGATCGGCGGGGCGGGCAGCAGCGCGGGCGCGGCGCTGTCCTTCGCGATCGTCCACAGGCGTTCGCCCGCACCGGTGACGAAGACGGTGATCAGGATCATCATGAGCGCCTTGTCGGGCGTCCAGTCGATCCACAGGGGCGCGACGACCAGCAGCGCGAGCCGCAGCCCGTCGGCGCCGATCATCAGCCACCGCCGGTCGAGCGGCCCTCCCGGGGCCGTCAGGGTCGTCAACGGCCCCAGGAGTACGGCTCCGAAGAGCAGGGTGGAAATAATCCGGGCCCCGAAGACGGCGGCGACGGCGAAGGCCGCCCCGCGGTATCCGGATCCGAATGAGCCCTCAAGGACCGCCGCTTGCAGCGACAGCAACACCATCACGAGAAGGGCGAGTGCATCGCCGGTACTGCCGACGAGCTGGGCGCTCCACAACCGCTTCAGCGGGGGAACACGCAACAGGGCTCGTACGGCGCGCTCGCGTGAGTCTGCGGCAAGTGTGTCGGAGGTGGGGCTCACGACCGTTGGCTGCTCGGCTCGCGTCATCCGCCCAGCCTATCGGGAGCGGGCCGGTGCCCGGGGCCCGCGTCCGAACATACGACCGCAGACCCGCCGATCCGGCCTGCCGACCGGAACAGTTTCCACCCCTCAGGGCCTCTCCTCCGGCCCCTCAGGAGCTCTCACCCCAGACCCTCCGGGACCTCTTACCCCCCAGCCCCTCCGGGGTACCTTCCAACCTCCCCCGGCGTACTTCCGTACTTCTCAGCCCCTCCCGCGTACTTCTCAGCCCAGCCCGTCCCGCGTGCCTGCCGGCCCCGTCCCGCGTGCCTGCCGGCCGCCGGTCCCGTCCCGCGTACCTCCCAGCCCCTCCGGCGTTTGAGGAGCGGGGTCCGGGGCGGAGCCCCGGTTACGGGAAGGGGCGGGTAGGGGGAAAGGCCCGCCGCAGGCGCCCCACCCCCGCACCGCCCGCACCCAGCCAGGCACCCCGCACCGGCCCCAGGAACGCAGCAACGCCGGGCGGCCTGGACACACGTCCAGTCCGCCCGGCGTTGCAGGAACCCGTCCCGGGCCCCGGAAGGTCAGTCCTCCGCAGACGCCGCGGAAGCCGTCTTCGTCGCCGCGGTCTTCTTGGCCGCGCCCGTCGTCTTCTTCGCCGCGGTCTTCTTCGCCGCAGTCGTCGTCTTCTTCGCGGCCGTCGCCGTCTTCTTCGCCGCGGTCGCCTTCTTCGCCGGCGCCTTCTTTGCCGGAGCCTTCTTCGCCGTCTTCTTCTTGGCGGGCCCCTTGGCACGCTTCTCGGCGAGCAGCTCGTAGCCGCGCTCCGGCGTGATGTCCTCGACGCTGTCGTCGGTCCGCAGCGTCGCGTTCGTCTCGCCGTCGGTGACGTACGCACCGAAGCGCCCGTCCTTGACGACGACCGGAGCCCCGCTCACCGGGTCGGTCCCCAGCTCCTTCAGCGGCGGCTTCGCCGCGGCACGGCCACGCTGCTTGGGCTGGGCGTAGATCGCCAGTGCCTCTTCGAGCGTGATGTCGAAGAGCTGGTCCTCGGAGGTCAGCGACCGCGAGTCCGTGCCCTTCTTCAGGTACGGGCCGTAGCGACCGTTCTGCGCGGTGATCTCGACGCCCTCGGCGTCCTCGCCGACGACGCGCGGCAGCGACATCAGCTTCAGCGCGTCGGCCAGCGTCACCGTGTCGAGCGACATCGACTTGAACAACGAAGCCGTCCGCGGCTTCACCGCGTTCTTGCCGGTCTTCGGGGTGCCCTCGGGCAGCACCTCGGTGACGTACGGACCGTAGCGCCCGTCCTTGGCGATGATCTGGTTCCCGCTCACCGGGTCCGCACCGAGCTCGAAGTCGCCGCTCGGCTTGGCCAGCAGCTCCTCCGCGTACTCGACGGACAGCTCGTCGGGCGCCAGCTCCTCGGGGACGTCCGCGCGTTGGTGGCCCTCGGAGTCCTTCTCGCCCCGCTCGATGTACGGGCCGTACCGGCCGACCCGGAGCTTGATGTCGTTGCCGACGGGGAACGAGGAGATCTCCCGGGCGTCGATCGCACCGAGGTCGGTGACGAGCTCCTTGAGCCCACCGAGGTGGTCGCCGTCGCCGTTGCCCGCGTCGGAGGCCTTTCCGGCACCGGCCGTGTCGTCCCCGGCCTGCGCGCCGAAGTAGAAGCGCTTCAGCCACGGCACGGACTGGGCCTCACCCCGCGCGATGCGGTCGAGGTCGTCCTCCATGCGGGCCGTGAAGTCGTAGTCGACGAGCCGGCCGAAGTGCTTCTCCAGCAGGTTGACCACGGCGAACGACAGGAACGACGGTACGAGCGCCGTGCCCTTCTTGAACACGTAGCCGCGGTCGAGGATCGTCCCGATGATCGAGGCGTACGTCGACGGGCGGCCGATCTCGCGCTCTTCGAGCTCCTTGACCAGCGAGGCCTCGGTGTAGCGGGCCGGCGGCTTGGTGGCGTGGCCGTCGACCGTGACCTCGTCGGCGGTCAGCGCGTCGCCCTCGGCGACCTGCGGCAGCCGGCGCTCACGGTCGTCGAGCTCGGCGTTGGGGTCGTCGGCGCCTTCGACGTACGCCTTCATGAAGCCGTGGAAGGTGATCGTCTTGCCGGACGCGGAGAACTCGGCGTCCCGGCCGTCGCTCGCCCGGCCGCCGATCTTGACGGTGACGGAGTTGCCGACCGCGTCCTTCATCTGGGAGGCGACGGTCCGCTTCCAGATCAGCTCGTAGAGCCGGAACTGGTCACCGGTGAGGCCGGTCTCGGCAGGGGTGCGGAAGCGGTCGCCGGAGGGGCGGATCGCCTCGTGCGCCTCCTGCGCGTTCTTGACCTTGCCGGCGTACGTGCGGGGCTTGTCCGGCAGGTAATTCGCCCCGTACAACTGCGTGACCTGGGCCCGGGCCGCGGAGATCGCGGTGTCCGAGAGGGTCGTGGAGTCGGTACGCATGTAGGTGATGAAGCCGTTCTCGTACAGCTTCTGCGCGACCTGCATGGTGGCCTTGGCCCCGAAGCCCAGCTTCCGGCTCGCCTCCTGCTGGAGGGTCGTCGTACGGAAGGGGGCGTACGGGGAACGGCGGTACGGCTTCGACTCGACGGATCGCACGGCGAACGCGGAGTCGGCGAGCGCGGCGGCCAGGGCGCGTGCGTTCGTCTCGTCCAGGTGCAGGGTCTGGGCGGAGCCGGCCTTGAGCTGCCCGTCCGGACCGAAGTCGCGGCCCTGGGCGATGCGGCGCCCGTCGACCGCGCTGAGGCGGGCGGTGAGCGTCGAGGGGTCGGAGGCGTCACCGGTGCGGCCGGTGGCGAAGGTGCCGGTCAGGTCCCAGTACTCGGCGGAACGGAAGGCGATGCGCTCGCGCTCCCGCTCGACGACGAGGCGGGTGGCGACCGACTGGACGCGGCCCGCCGAGAGCCGCGGCATGACCTTCTTCCACAGGACCGGCGAGACCTCGTAGCCGTAGAGGCGGTCGAGGATACGGCGGGTTTCCTGGGCGTCGACCATGCGCTGGTTGAGCTCGCGCGGGTTGGCGACGGCGGCCCGGATCGCGTCCTTGGTGATCTCGTGGAAGACCATCCGGTGGACGGGGACCTTGGGCTTGAGCACTTCCTGCAGGTGCCACGCGATGGCTTCGCCCTCGCGGTCCTCATCGGTGGCGAGGAAGAGTTCGTCGGACTCGGCCAGCAGCTGCTTGAGCTTCCTGACCTGGGCCTTCTTGTCGGCATTGACGACATAGATCGGCTGGAAGTCGTTCTCGACGTCGACGCCGAGACGGCGTACCTCGCCGGTGTACTCGTCCGGCACCTCGGCGGCGCCGTTCGGGAGGTCGCGGATGTGCCCGACGCTCGCCTCGACGACGTATCCGGGGCCGAGATAGCCCTTGATCGTCTTCGCCTTGGCAGGCGACTCGACGATGACGAGTCGGCGGCCGCCCTGTGCGGTCTCGCTGGTCGGGGACAACTTCGCTCTTCTCTCCGGTCGACGCTCGGTGGGCATCAGGGCAGCGCGATGACGCTGCCGACAGTGCTGTCGCTGCGGAGTGTGACGGTACAACCCGCCCCCGTGTCAAACGGCAAAAGCCCGCAACGGCCACTCGAACGGTAACCCGACTTCCGCCATTCCTGCCGCCCGGCCCGCTCGGCGGGCCATGCGCAAGGCCACTGCCTGCGGGTTTCGGCGGTGCTGCGGCCGCTCTGCGGGTACGGGGGTCGAGCGGCGGGCAGCCCGGGCGTGTTCCCGGGCCGACGCGGGCGGCCGGGACCGGAGCGGCTTCAGATGCGAGTGAGGCACCACACCCCGAGGACGAGGAAAAGTACGCCGAACACAGTCGCGAGTGCGGTGGAGACGGCGGGGCTCACCCCGTGCGCCACCGGCGCACGGTGCAGCACGCGAGCCCCCGTCCACAGCAGCAATGCGGCGCCGAACAGTGCGAACACCGTTCCGGCGAAGACAGCAGGTCCGCTCTCCATACCCGTACGCCTCCCTGTCCCTCTGGCGCGGCCCGGCATCGTCTGCCCGTGCGGTACCGCCCCGGTTCCGGGGGAGACTCCCACCGCGGAACGTCGCCGGCACGAACGCCGGGTGAACAGCCGAGCCCGGCTGGACAGGTCGGCGCACATGCGCGGCGACCATGGCCGAATTCACATCACGTCGAGGGTCGCGCGCCGCCTGCTGCCGCGTTCGAACACCGTCAGCAGTACGACGGCGAGCACGACGTACCCCGCCCCCGTCACGAGCTCCGCGGCGATGCCCCGGCCGTCGAGACCTTCGCCTGCGGACAACTCACGTGCCGTTTCGGCCGCGTGGGTCATCGGCAGGACGTCCCCGACGGCCCGCATCCACTCCGGCAGGTTCTCCCGCGGCACGTTCGCGCCGGTCAGGAGCAGAAGCCCGGAGCTGGCCACATTCGAGATGAGGAAGACATCGCGGAACCGCAGACCCAGCGCCCCCAGCGCCAGGCCGAAGGCGGAGCACCCCGCCGCAGCCGCCAGCAGGACGGCTGCCAGCCCGGGCAATGCCCCAACCGGAATCCGAAGCCCGAGCAGCAGACAGGCTGCGGAGAGCGTGAAGACGCTGATGACAAGGCCGTTCAGTACATACGGCAGAGCGCGGCCGAACCAGAGCGGAGCTCGATTCCGGGGGCTGAGCAGCACGGCTCCGAGCGTCCCGTACCGGCGTTCGTTGGCGATGGCCATCGTGCCGCCGTACACGCAGGCGGTCGACGCGGACACGACGGCGTTGCCGAGCAGGTAGAAGTGGTCGTCGGCGACGTGGAGCTCTCGTCCCAGGAAGACGAAGAACAGCAGTTGCAGCAGCGGCCCGACCAACAGGGTGCCGATGAACATGGGCGGCGTGGTCCAGTTGAAGAGGGCCCGGTAGGACAGGCCGCCACCGATCACGACGAGCCGCAGAGCGGAGAGGGTCCTCCGGCGGGGGCCGACGGCGCGGCCGGGGTCCAGTGTGTGCGCAGGCATGCGGGGCAACTCCTGGTTCGAGCAGGGGAGGCGGGGGCTGGGAAGGCAGGGGGCTTCAGTCGTGGTGGCTTGGGGCGAGGGGACCTGAACCGTGGCTGCTTCACGCGAGGGAGAGGGTGGCGGCGGCGCGCGCACGCTGTTCGACCCGCCCCAGGACCAGGACGGCGACCACGGCGTACAGCGTGCCGAGGGCGAGGGCCACGGCCATCGGAACCAGCACCTCAGCGGCTCCCGCCCCGCCCGAGGTCGCCGCATGCACCGCGCGCGAGCCCCAGGTCGTGGGCAGCGCCCAGGAAACCGGACGTGTCCACTCCGGCAGCACGGTGACGGGCACGAGCATCCCGGACAGCAGCCACACGGGGGCGTCCAGCGGGTTGGCGAGCGCGTTGGCGTTGCGCAGCAGCACGAACGTGGCGGCGAGCAACAGCCCCATCATCCCGAGCGACAGGACACACACCGGAACGGCGATCAGGAAGAGCAGCGGGTGCGCGAAGTCGAGCGGCACGTCGAAGAGCACGGCGCCCCAGATCACCGTCGCCCCCATGGCGTACGTACCGATGACGGCGGTGGCCAGGGTGATGGGCAGCAGCACGAGAGAGAGCGGGGTGGGCGAGGCGACCAGGGTCTCCAGCGTGCCGAGCCAGCGCTGGTTCTGCACGGCTCCGCCCGATCCGAAGAGCACCGAGGACCAGATGCCCATCAGCCCGGCGCCGACGGCCGCCGTGAGCAGGTGGTCGGGGTCGTCGGCGGCACGGAAGAGATAGACCGCGAGTGTCGCGTACACCAGCGGTACGAGGACGGCGAAGGTGATTTCGAGTGGTGAACGGCTCATGTACGAGACGTGGGTACGCACGCCGACGGTGATCAGGCGCAGGGCCCGCGCGGCGGTCATGCCGCGGCCTCGTCGGTGGACCGGACCGTCTCGGCAGCCTGGACGGGAACGGCCGGCGGTGCGACGGCCACGTCCGTCCGGCCGTCCACCGGGATGCCCGTCTCCGCCTCCTCGACGATCGCGATGTAGGCGTCCTCCAGCGTGGGTTCACGTGTGACGACCCGTCCGACCCGCACCCCGTCGAGCGCCGCCAGCACCTGCGTGTGCAGCTCCGCGCCGCGTTCCGTCTGCACGATGACGGCCTGTCGGCTGCCCCGGTCCTCGGCGGCCACCCCGTGCACGCCTGCCAGGTCCCGGATGCGGTCGAGGTGTTCCTCGCCTGCCCCGTACGCCTCGATCTCCAGGATGCCGCGCTCCTGGACCCTGGACTTGAGCCGGTCCGGAGTCCCCAGCGCGCGGATCGTGCCGCCGGCGATGACCGCGATCCGGTCGCACAACTCATCCGCCTCGGCCATGTAATGAGTGGTCAGCAACACGGTGGTGCCGCCGGCCCGCAGATCGGCGACGGTGCGCCGCAGGTCGCGCGCCGCCACCGGGTCGACGCCGATGGACGGTTCGTCGAGGAACAGGACATCGGGCCGGTGCAGAAGTCCGCGCGCGATGTGCAGCCGTTGCCGCATCCCGCGCGAGTACCCCTCGACCCGTTCCTTCTCCCGGCCCGTGAGGCCCACGAGATCGAGCAGCTCGGCGATCCGCCGCTTCTGCTCGCGTGGTTCGACGGCGTACAACTCGGCGAAGTAGCGCAGGTTGTCGAGGGCGGAGAGCCGGTCGTACAGGCCCCGGTCGCCGCCGAAGACGTAGCCGATCCTGCGGCGTACGGCGACGGGGTCGGACGCCACGTCGTGGCCCAGCACCCGGGCGGTGCCGGAGGTGGGCAGCAGCAGGGTGTTGAGCATCTTGATGGTGGTGGTCTTGCCCGCCCCGTTGGGGCCGAGGAGCCCGAAGAGCTCGCCGCGCGCCACCTCGAAGGTGATCCCGCGCACGGCTTCGGTCTCGGTGCGGCGCGGACGCAGGAAGCCGGTCCGGCTGGTGTAGGTGCGGCGTAGGTTCTTCGCCTCGATCGCAAGCATGGCGGGGACGCTAGGCCCGGCCGTGCCGCACCCGCCATCGATTCGGGGGCCGCCGAATCGTCCCGGCCCCCTGCCGGACTGGGCCGTCACCCCACCGGCATGCCCGGGCCGTCACCTCACCGGCATGCCCGCTCAGGACACCGCGCGCAGCACGTCCTCCCCGGAGAGCAGCGCGAGCAGGGCCCGGCCGGTGTCCGTGAGCTGGTAGTACACGCTGCGGCCTATCCGGTGCCGGGTGACGACGTCCGCCTCGGCGAGGACCGACAGATGCTCCGAGACCGTGCTCGGCGCGAGCCCCAGCCGGTCGGCTATCCCGGCCGTGGTGAGCGGCCCGCCGAGCTGTCGCAGGACCGAGGCGCGGCCCCGGCCCAGCAGCAGGCCGAGCCGGTCACCGCTCTCGGGGTGCTCCACGGCCCGTTCGCGCAGCGCACCCGCACCGCGTGCCTGGAAGGAGACCGTCAGGACCTCGGGGTCGTCGGTGGAGTAGAGCCGGCAGCCCTCGGCGAAGACGAGCGGGACGAGCAGCAGCCGGCGCTCGCCGGCCCGGTATTCCGCGTCGATGTGCTTCGTCAGCTCAAGGACGGGCGGCGTCCACTTGGCGCGGCTCTCCAGACCGGTGAACAGCGCGTCGATGCCTTCGGTGGCGAAGGTCCGGGCCCTGATCAGGACCTCGTCCTCGACGAGCCGGCGCATGGTGGGCCAGTGAGCGGCCATCGCGCCTTCCCAGTACGCCGCGTACGCATCGGCGAGGGCCGAGCAGGCCGCCTCGGGGTCCGCCAGGTACGGGCGGATGCGGGGGTGGTCCTCAAGCCCCGCATAGTGTTCGGCGACCCCTGCCCGTACGACATCGGCCGGTGTGGTCCGGACGGCCTCCAGCTCCGCCTCGACCGACGTGGCCCCGACCGGACGGGGCAGCAGGAAGTCCGGGAAGTTGTGCGGGCCGTCGATCAACAGCCGCAGCGCATCGGTCCGCTCGTCCTCCCGCAGCACCTCGCGGGCACGCACCACCCACTCCTCGTAGGGCCGGGAGGGGGTGCGGTGCGGCATGGCCAGATGCAGGCTGCAGAACGCGTCCCACAGCGGGCTGATTGCGATCCGGGTCGCGCCGAGCGACGCCTCGTCCAGCTCGATACGGATCATCCGGCCATCCGCCCGGCCGGGGGCAGGGGCTCCAGGAATCCCTCCTCGACCAGCAGCCGGATGGCCTGCGGGGTGCGGTCGCGCAGCAGTACCGGGTCCTCGTTCATCAGCTGGGCGATCGCGTCCAGGATCCGGCCGGCGGGCAGCGATCCGTCGCACACGCCCGCGAATCCGGCACCGACCGCGTCGACCTTCGTCGCGCGACGCATGCCGCGGTTCTGACGCAGCACCACGTGCTCGGGGTCCTCCGCCCCCGGCAGCCCCACCTGCTCCTGCACGACCTCGGCGGCGAGGGTGAAGTGCGCGGCCAGCAGCCCGGCGTCGTCCTGCTCCCGCAGGTAGTCCTGGCGGGCGAAGTGCGCCTCGACTGCCGGTCCGAGCGGCTGCTCCACGGCGTGCGGCCACTCCTCGATCACGATCGAGGGCTCCCCGGCGGCGGCCGCGGCGGACTTCCGCAGCGTGATCCAGCCGAAGCCGACCCCCTTCGTCCCGTGGGCCTCGAACTCGTCGAGCCAGGCGTCGTACCGCGCGGCGTACTCCGCGGGGTCCGTGCGGTGGTCCCCGCTGTCGCGCAGCCAAAGCTCGGCGTACTGCGTGACGTCCTGCACCTCACGCTGCACGATCCAGGCGTCGCAGCCGTCCGGAACCCAGGACCGCAGCCTGTCCTGCCACTCCTCGTCCTCGGTGTGCTGCCAGTTGGCCAGGAAGTGGGCGTAGCCGCCCTCGTTGAGCCGGTCGCCGGTCTGCTGCACCAGGGTCCGGCACAGGTCGTCGCCCGCCATGCCGCCGTCGCGGTAGGTGAGACGGGCGCCGGGCGAGATGACGAAGGGCGGGTTGGAGACGATGAGGTCGAACGTCTCGGTGCCGACGGGCTCGTACAACGACCCCTCGCGCAGGTCGGCGGGGGCGGCGCCGGACAGGGCGAGGGTCAGCCGGGTGAAGTCGAGGGCGCGTGGGTTGAGATCGGTGGCGGTGACCCGGGTGGCGTGCTGCGAGGCGTGCAGCGCCTGGATGCCGGAGCCCGTACCGACGTCCAGGGCGGAGCCGACGGGCCTGCGGACGGTGATCCCGGCGAGGGTGGTGGAGGCCCCGCCGATCCCGAGGACGACGCCCTCCTCGTGCGAACCGATCCCGCCCGCGCCGCCGACCGCGCAGCCCAGATCGGAGACGATGAACCAGTCCTGGTCCTCCGGCCCGCTGTACGGGCGCACGTCGACCGTCGCCCGCACCTCGCCGTCCGCCTCGGTGAGCCAGCCGTCCGCCACGCACTCCACCAGCGGCAGCACGGCGGCTGCCCGCCCGGCGGGGACAGGGCGCTGGAGCAGGAAGAGGCGCACGAGCGTGTCGAGCGGCGCATCACCCCTGGTGGCCCGAAGCGCCGGGACCGTCTCGCTGCGGGCGAGCGCGGCGTAGGCAGGTGCGCCGAGCAGGTCGAGGAGCCCGTCGGCGGTGAAGGCGGCGGCGAGCAGGGCTTCGCGGAGCCGGGTCGCGTGGTCTGCTGCGGGAAGGCTGGTCTTACTCACATGACCCATTGTGACGGCTCCCACTGACAACGGCAGCGGCCCGGCAGCCCACCAGGGGCGCCGGGCCGTTCGTACGACCACCGGGTGGCGGGCGTACAGCCGCTGAGCAAGGGTCCCGCGGCCGCGGCCGGAGCTGCCCGGCCACGGCTCATTGCCGGGCTAGGCGGATGCGGACGCCTCCTTGGACGGCGTCGCCTTCTTCGAGGAGCCGGCCGAGGGCGATGCCGAGGCCTTCGGCTTCTGGCAGCCCGGCTGCTTGGCCATCGCGGTACCGACCTCGCCGGACTGGAGCTTCTTCAGCGCCTGGTCACCGTTGGTGCTGATCTTGTTCAGCTCGTCCGCGATGCCCTTGAGGCCGTCGGCGAACTTCGCCTGGTCCTTCGTGTCCAGGTCATCGACCTTCTTCTGCAGGTTCGCATAGGCCACGGAGGAGGCGTTGAGCTCCTTCACGGCCTCCTTCTGCGTCGTCTCGCCGTCGTCGACCGGCGGCGGACCCGCCGAGTCGACGGCCGCGCCCAGCGCCTTGTACGCCTGCGAGATCTGCTGGAAGGCGGCCGAGTCGGTCTTCTGGACGTCGGCGGGCTTGCTGTTGTCGGCGGTCTGCTGCTGGATGGAGGCGTTGGCGTTCGCGATCTTCTGCAGCTGGGGCTGGACCTGGTCACAGACCTTTTTGGCCCAGTCGTTCACCTTGTTGTCGCTGTCGTCGCTGCAGCCCGACAGCGTAAGTACCAGTACCGCACCGCCGGACAGCGCGGCCGCAAGCTTCTTGTTCACCGGATTGGTCCCTTCCAAGGCTCTCGGCCCCGGAACTTACACGCCGGACGCCCTCCATCCGGGTGTCGGGCGTCCGGTGGATGACCTTTTGCAGCCATTTGCACCAAGGGAAATGAGGGAGATACCACTCACCCGCACGGCCCCCGAGCACGAGAACACCAGAACGATCCACCACTCGTACGGACATGCGGACGGGCGGACGCGGCATCAGGATGCCGCGCCCGCCCGTGCCCTGATCAGGCGTCGCCCAGTGACGCCGTACGCGGTGCGGATTCCGGCTTACTGAGCGGCCGCCGGGTCGGCCGGCCTGGCGCTGCCCTCCCCGCCGTCACCGTCCTCACCGTCGGAGCCGCCCTCGTCCCCTACCGCGATCCCCCGCCGTTTGGAGACGTAGACCGCGCCGACGATGACCGCGACGGCCAGCACCGCCACCACCGCACGCACACCTGCGCTCGCGTCCTCGCCGTAGCTGAACTGCACCACCGCGGGTGCGATGAGCAGCGCGACCAGGTTCATCACCTTGAGCAGGGGGTTGATCGCCGGCCCGGCCGTGTCCTTGAACGGATCACCGACCGTGTCACCGATGACGGTCGCGGCATGGGCGTCGCTGCCCTTGCCGCCGTAATGACCGTCCTCGACCAACTTCTTGGCGTTGTCCCAGGCACCGCCGGAGTTGGCGAGGAAGACGGCCATCAATGTCCCGGTGCCGATCGCGCCCGCCAGATACGAGCCGAGTGCGCCGACACCGAAGGTGAAGCCGACCGCGATCGGCGCCAGCACCGCCAGCAGACCGGGGGTGGCCAGCTCGCGCAGCGCGTCCTTGGTGCAGATGTCGACGACGCGCCCGTACTCCGGCTTCTCCGTGTAGTCCATGATCCCGGGGTGCTCGCGGAACTGCCGCCGCACCTCGTAGACGACGGCACCCGCGGACCGCGACACCGCGTTGATGGCCAGTCCGGAGAAGAGGAAGACCACCGCGGCGCCGAAGATCAGACCGACCAGGTTGTTGGGCTGGGAGATGTCCAGACTCAGCCCCATCTCCCCGGCCGAGGCGCCCACATCGTCGACCGCGGTGGCGATCGCGTCACGGTACGAGCCGAAGAGCGCCGCTGCCGCCAGGACGGCCGTGGCGATCGCGATGCCCTTGGTGATGGCCTTGGTGGTGTTGCCCACGGCGTCCAGGTCGGTGAGGACCTGCGCGCCGGCTCCGGTGACATCTCCGGACATCTCGGCGATGCCCTGCGCGTTGTCGGAGACCGGGCCGAAGGTGTCCATGGCGACGATGACGCCGACGGTGGTGAGCAGCCCCGTACCGGCGAGTGCCACCGCGAAGAGCGCCAGCATGATCGACGTACCACCGAGCAGGAACGCCCCGTAGACGCCGAGCCCGATCAGCAGCGCGGTGTAGACGGCGGATTCCAGACCGATGGAGATACCGGCGAGAACGACGGTGGCCGGTCCGGTCAGTGAGGACTTGCCGATGTCCCTGACGGGGCGCCGGGTGGTCTCGGTGAAGTAGCCGGTCAGCTGCTGGATCAGGGCTGCCAGCACGATGCCGATGGCGACGGCGACCAGCGCGAAGACCCGCGGGTCCCCGCCGTGCGAGGTGATGGCCGCGTCGGTGACCCCGTCCAGTTCAGCGTACGAGGACGGCAGGTAGACGAAGACCGCGACGGCCACCAGGACGAGCGAGATGACGGCGGAGATGAAGAATCCGCGGTTGATGGCGGTCATCCCGCTGCGGTCGGAGCGTCGCGGGGCGACCGCGAAGATCCCGATCATCGCGGTGAGCACGCCGATCGCCGGCACGATCAGGGGGAAGGCCAGCCCCGAGTCGCCGAAGGCGGCCTTGCCGAGGATGAGCGCGGCGACCAGCGTGACGGCGTACGACTCGAAGAGGTCGGCAGCCATGCCCGCACAGTCCCCGACGTTGTCGCCCACGTTGTCGGCGATCGTCGCGGCGTTGCGGGGGTCGTCCTCGGGGATGCCCTTCTCCACCTTGCCGACCAGGTCGGCGCCCACGTCGGCGGCCTTGGTGAAGATGCCTCCGCCAACCCTCATGAACATCGCGATCAGCGCCGCACCGAGCCCGAAGCCTTCCAGCACCTTGGGCGCGTCGGCGGCATAGACGAGCACCACGCAGGAGGCACCGAGGAGCCCGAGACCCACGGTGATCATGCCGACCACGCCGCCCGTACGGAAAGCGATCTTCATTGCTTTGTGCGAAACCGCGGTGAGATCCTTTTCCGGTTCGCCTTCTGCGGGGGTCGCCTCACGCGCGGCGGCCGCCACCCGGACATTGCTCCGTACGGCCAGCCGCATGCCGATGTATCCGGTGGCTGCCGAGAAGAGCGCACCCACCAGGAAGAACAGCGAACGGCCCGCACGCTGCGACCAGTTGTCGGCCGGAAGCAGCAGAAGCAGGAAGAAGACCACGACGGCGAATACGCCGACGGTGCGCAACTGCCGGGCCAGATAGGCATTCGCGCCCTCCTGGACCGCCGCCGCGATCTCCTTCATGCGCTCGGTGCCCTCGCCCGCCGCCAGCACCTGGCGTACCAGCAGCTGGGCGACGACCAGTGCGGCGACTGCGACGACCGCGACGACGATCACAATGACGCGGTTGTCATCGGTGAGGACCGCGGCCGCGAGAGTGGTGGGTGGGTCGGAAAGTGCGGAAAACTGCGTCAGTTCTGCCAGTGGTGTGGTGCCGAACCCCGCCATACGTCCTCCTTGACGCTCAGCGCTCAAGACGTGGACGGATTGTAGGGAGAGGAACACGATCAAAACAGTGCGCGGTAAATGTAATTGACCTTCATCCACCGAACGGCAATTGATCGAGATCTCCGCCTGGACCGAATGCAGTAATGGGGCAGAAGCATTTCCGTAAGATCACTGATCGGGCAGAACCGAAAAAAGGCCCTGCTCAGCAGGGCCTCGGAATCCGGATCAGGGGTGACCGACTACGCCGTCGGGGTGACTGAACGACCCCGGGACCGCGCCGCCTCAGGGAGAACGGGTGGCCGACGTCTTCAACCGGATCGGAGACGGTGGCCGGGTCTTCGGCCAACTCGATGTCGGTGGCCGGCCTCTGCCGCCGACCAGGAGCACGACGGCCGGCGTCTTCGGCCAACTCAAAGCACGGCAGCCGGCGTCTTCGGCCAACTCAAAGCACGGCAGCCGGCGTCTTCGGCCAACTCATACGGATCACTCCGCCGTCCGCACCGGACCTGACCTCGACGTCGTCGACCAGACCGCTGATGACCGCGAGGCCCATCTCGTCCTCGCCGTCGCCGTCGGCGTCCGGTTCCGGTTCATCCAGTCCCACGCCGGGCGCGGCGTCGCGGCGTCCGGACACGCCACCGGGCACGGACCCGTCGGCACCCGGGCCGGGCACCTCGTCGCCGACCTCGATGGAGAAGGACTTCTCCTCCTCGATCAGGACGACCGTGACAGGCGCTGTGATGCCGTGGCTGCGGTGCAGCCCGACCGCGCGGCTGCAGGCCTCGCCCACGGCGAGTCTGACCTCGTCGAGCACGGCCTCATCGACCCCGGCCCGGCGCGCCACGGCGGCCGCCACGAGGCGGGCCGTTCTGACGTGTTCGGGCTGGGCGCTGAAGCGGAGTTCAACGGTGGCCATGCGATCCCCCTCGAACGTACGTATGTGCATCCGCAGGAGCCGGACGCTCGGCCCGGTACTCCTGACTCTGCCTGCGAAAACCGCTGGCCGATCGGACGATCCGCCGACCGACGACGCCTCCGGCCAGCCGGCCGTCAAACGACGTGCAACCACCGTCCGTCCGACAGCCGCCGAACTGCTGAGCGGATCGCATGCCGACCGGCCACCGGCCGACAAATGAATGTCAGCCGCAGACCGCCGAACGAGTGACGGAAGCGTGCCGAACACCAACCGCCGGAATCACCGGCCGCCGATGAACGGCCGCCGACACTTCGGCTGTCCTGGTACGGACCGCCGTCGCACCGACCACCGCCGGACCGGCCCCAGGGCCGGCCCGACCGCGGGCGGTACGTCAGTCGGTTGCCGCCACGGCCTCATCGACCGTGGTGTGGATCGGGAACACCTTGGTGAGACCAGTGATCCGGAAAATCTTGAGAATGCGCTCCTGGTTGCACACCAGTCGCAACGAGCCCTCATGGGCCCGAACACGCTTCAAGCCGCCCACGAGCACGCCGAGGCCGGTGGAGTCGAGGAAGTCGACACCTTCCATGTCGACAACCAAGTGGTAGCTGCCGTCATTCACCAACTCGACCAACTGCTCGCGCAGCTTGGGCGCGGTATACACATCAATCTCGCCACCGACCTCGACGACCGTACGGTCGCCACCAGGGCCGGACACATTGCGAGTCGACAAGGACAGGTCCACGGATCCTCCAGCACCTTGCTATCGAGCGGTCGCCCCTCGGTCTCCCCGGCGGAGCCAGGGGACGGATCGCCAGCCGCGATGGCATTCAATCACTTACGGGCAGCCATGCACGACGCCTTGGGACCATTGTCCGTCCTGCCAGTGACACACTCGGTGCCGATGGCCAAGAATCACCGCCCCAGTCGACCGCCCGAGAGCGGGGGTTCCCGCCCCTCTCCCGACCTGGTCCTCGACCGGCTCGCCGCAGGGGCGGGCCGGTCCGCGCGCATCACTCATACGGAGCACTTGCCCCCGCGTACGGGAACCCATGCCATCTGGCCCGATCGCATCCGTCCGGAAGTGATCGCCGCCATCCAGAAGGCCGGTATCGATCATCCCTGGGCCCATCAGGCCGCCGCGGCGGAGCACGCGCTTGACGGCGAGTCGGTCGTGATCGCCACCGGCACGGCGTCCGGCAAGTCGCTGGCTTACCTCGCCCCGGTCCTCAGCACCCTCCTGGACGGCTCCGAAGCCCCTAACGGCCGTGGGGCAACGGCCCTCTACCTCGCCCCCACCAAAGCCCTGGCCGCCGACCAGCGGCGCTCGGTGAAACAACTCGCGACTCCGCTGGGCAACGCGATCCGGCCCGCTGTCTACGACGGCGACACTCCGGTCGAAGAACGTGAATGGGTACGCCAGTACGCCAACTACGTCCTCACCAATCCCGACATGCTGCACCGGGGGATACTCCCGTCCCACCCCCGCTGGTCCTCCTTCCTGCGCGCCCTGCGCTATGTCGTGATCGACGAGTGCCACACCTACCGAGGTGTTTTCGGCTCGCATGTCGCCCAGGTGGTGCGCCGGCTCCGCCGCCTGTGCGCCCGCTACGGCGCCGATCCGGTCTTCCTCCTCGCCTCCGCCACCTCTGCGGAGCCCTCGGTCGCGGCAGGCCGTCTCACCGGCCTGCCGGTCACGGAGGTCGCCGACGACGCCTCCCCGCGCGGCGAGCTGGTCTTCGCCCTGTGGGAGCCGCCACTGACCGAGCTGTCCGGCGAGAAGGGCGCCCCGGTGCGCCGTACCGCCACGGCCGAGACCGCCGATCTGCTCACCGACCTGACCGTGCAGGGTGTGCGTTCCGTCGCGTTCGTACGCTCACGGCGCGGCGCCGAGCTCATTTCCGTCATCGCCAAGGAACGCCTCGCCGAGATCGACCGCTCACTGCCCTCCCGGGTCGCCGCCTATCGCGGGGGCTACCTCCCCGAGGAACGCCGCGCCCTGGAACGCGCGCTGCACTCCGGCAGCCTGCTCGGCCTCGCCGCCACGACCGCCCTCGAACTCGGCATCGACGTCTCCGGCCTGGACGCCGTCGTCATCGCGGGTTACCCCGGCACCAGGGCTTCGCTGTGGCAGCAGGCAGGCCGCGCAGGCCGGGCCGGCCAGGGCGCCCTCGCGATCCTGGTGGCCCGCGACGACCCGCTGGACACCTTCCTCGTCCACCATCCCGAAGCGCTGTTCCAGCAGCCCGTGGAGTCGACCGTCCTCGACCCGGACAATCCGTACGTCCTGGCTCCCCACCTGTGCGCCGCCGCCGCGGAGCTGCCGCTCACCGCATCCGACCTGGAACTCTTCGGCCCCGCCGTGGCCGAGCTGCTCCCGCAGCTGGAAGCCGCGAAGCTGCTCCGTAAACGGGCCTCGGGCTGGCACTGGACCCGGCGGGAGCGGGCCGCCGACCTCACCGACATCCGGGGTGAGGGCGGCCGGCCCGTCCAGATCGTCGAGGAGGGCACCGGCAGGCTGCTGGGCACCGTCGACGAGTCCGCCGCGCACACCGCCGTCCACGAGGGCGCCGTCCACCTCCACCAGGGCCGCACCTATCTGGTCCGGAAACTGGACCTGGAGGACTCGGTCGCGCTGGTCGAGGAGGCCAACCCGCCGTACTCGACGACAGCACGCGACACCACGGCCATCACCGTCCTGGAGACCGATACCGAGGTCCCCTGGGGCGACGGACGGCTCTGCTACGGCTCCGTGGAAGTGACCAATCAGGTCGTCTCCTTCCTCCGTCGCAAACTGATCACCGGAGAGGTACTCGGCGAGAGCAAACTGGATCTTCCGCCCCGCACCCTGCGCACCCGGGCCGTGTGGTGGACGGTCACCGAGGACCAGCTCGACGCGGCACGGATCAACCCGGAGTTCCTGGGCGGCGCGTTGCACGCCGCCGAGCACGCCTCCATCGGGATGCTGCCGCTCTTCGCCACCTGCGACCGCTGGGACATCGGCGGGGTGTCCGTGCCGCTGCATCCGGACACCCTGCTGCCGACCGTCTTCGTGTACGACGGCCACCCCGGCGGCGCCGGTTTCGCCGAACGCGCCTTCCACACCGCCCACGACTGGCTGACCGCCACACGCCAGGCGATCGCGTCCTGCGAGTGCGAGGCGGGCTGCCCGTCATGCATCCAGTCCCCCAAGTGCGGCAACGGAAACGAGCCCCTGCACAAACGAGGCGCCGTCCGCCTGCTCACGGAACTCCTCCGATCCGCTCCGCCCGGCCCCACCGGCAACGACAGCACCGACGGGACCGACGAGACGGACAGGACCGCCGGGACCGACAGGGCCGACAGGGCCGACTCCGCTGAGGAGCCCGGTCCTCCGGGGCAATCTGGCCTTACGGAGCAGTCCGGCTCCCGCTAGAAGTCAGGCCCTCTGGAGGAAGAACCAAGCTCCCCGGAAGCCTGAGCGGCCGGGCGGGCGCCGCCGTCGGCGGGCCCGCCCGCGACCTGACCACGGACGCGTACGGCCCACCACGGACCCGGGCCGTCACATCGGCGATCTCCCCCTGGACGGTGCAACGCACCACCTCCGCCCCCTGCGCCGCTGCCACCTCCCGGGCCGAATGGCAGGCGGCAGCGGCTCCCTCCAGGGCCCGGTCGGCCGCAGCCAGCACGGCCAGGTCGGCCGCTCCCCCGGCCCGGTGCCGGATGACGACCACCTGTCCGAGGGCCAGGATCACCGCGAAGACCACACACAGCGTCGCCGTGGTCACCGCAGCCCACACGGTCGCCAGCCCCTGATCCCGCCGCTGCCCGGACGCACGCAGCCGTCCCGGCCACCGGTCCGGCCTCCGAGGGCCGGGCCGCTTCATGGCGCCGCCCCCACCGTGTCCTCGACCCCCACCATGTCCTCGGCCGCCGCCGCTGCCTCCGAGCTCAGCGTCACGGCCAGCGGCCCGGGACCGGGCGCCGGAGCCACCACGGTGACCCGCCACAGCTCCCCGGCCCGCTCCACCTCGACCCGGGCCCGGTCGGGCGCCGCCGAAAGGGCGGTGTCCCTCACCTGCGCCTCCGGTTCGGAGCGGGCTGCCGCCCGCGCGCCGGCACGAGCCGCGTCCACACACCGGATCTGGGCCGAGGCGGCCATCAGCGCCCACATCAGGGCCAGCGCGAAGATCACCAGTACCGGGATCGCCATGGCCGCCTCTGCCGTCACCGCCCCGCGGTCACCGCACCGCCCCGCCGCCCCGGCGGCCCCCTCCCGGGCGCGTGTCTCCCATCCGGTTCCTCCCCCTGAGCACTCCGTCGCCCCAGCTCCCCCATCAGAATTTCGCATCGAGTGCGTCCTTCAGCAGCGATTGCAACTGCGCCATGACCGGCGGGCTGGTGACCACCTTGTAGAGCACTGCGGCAAACGCACAGGCCGCGATCGTTCCGACCGCGTATTCGGATGTCGTCATTCCGGCATCTGCCCGTACCTTGCGTGCCACGGTTCGCATCCAGCGCATGATTTTCCGCATCACTTCAAACCCCCGTCAATTTGCATTTCTGGGACAAATTGCCTTTACCTGAATTTTCTGGTCCATCAGGGCTGCAGCAGCCCCCCTGCCAGCCCGATCACCACAGGCGCCACGCCCACGGTGAGGAAGGCCGGAAGGAAGCAGAGCCCGACAGGTGCGGTGATCAATACGGCGGCCCGCTGGGCACGCGCCACCGCCGCGCTCGCCCGCTCGGCCCTCATTGCCTCGGCCAGCCTGGTTACCGGCTCCGCCGCAGGAGCGCCGGTCGACCCGGCCCGGTCCAGACAGCGCGCCAGAGCGGCAGCACCCGGTATCTCTCCGAACCTCCCCCAGGCCACCGCGGGATCGCCGCCGAGCCGGATCTCCGCCGCCGTACGCGCCAGTTGTTCACCGACCGGCCCGCCCAGCGACTCACCGACCGCCTCGGCCGCCTCGCGCGGACCGGCCCCTGCAGAGATGCACGCCGCCAGCAGGTCAGCTGCCAGCGGAAGCCGGCGCATGGACTCCGCTGTGCTCGCCGCTTTCTCGGCAGCGGCTCGCGGTGCCTGCCCAAGACGCGCGCGCTGCCACCTCCACGCACCGCAGGCCGCCGCCAGGCCGACCGCCCACCCCGCAGGGCCACCCACCAGAATCCAACCCGCCAGAACGGCGCTCAGCGCCGCTGCCCACTGCTTGGCGCCGGCAACGAAGCCCGGCCACCGCACAAGGCCCTGGCGCATGCCGACCCGCCGGCCGAAGTACACCGGAGCGACGGGAGCCACAGCGAGGAGCGCCAGACCTCGCCGCCGCACCCGCTGCCCTGTCCGGCGTCGCGCCAGAACCAGAGCCGACTGGACACACACACCCAGCAACAGCCCCACCACCCCCAGCCTGTGGACAACCTCGGCAGCCAGGACACTCATGCGACTTCCGCCTTACGGACGATCCGGGCGGCCCAGACCAGCCCGGTCGCTTCCAGCGATGCCCCCGCCACCAGACAGGCCAGTCCGGCGGGACTGTGCAGCAGCACCCCCAGCGGGTCAGCCCCGAGCGCCGCTCCCAGCCCCAGGCCCAGCGCCGGCAGCAGGGCCAGCACCACAACCGTCGACCATGCGCCGGCCAGTTGGGCCCGCAGCTCCTCGCGCCGACGCCGCTCGGCTCGTAGCGCGCCCTCCAACCGGTCCAGCCCCGCCGCAAGACCGGCACCGCCATCCGCTGCCACCCGCCAACAGGCAGCCACTCCTGCGAGCCCCTCCAGGCCCGGCTCGCACGCCGCCTGCCCCAGCGCTCGCGGAACATCGCCCCCGAACCGCGCCGCGGCCGACACCACAGGGCCTGCCGCACCCAGCGCCCCCGTGCCGTGGACCGCGACAAGCAGTGCCTGTCCCGGCTCTTGCCCGGCCCTCAGCTCGCCCACCACGGCGCCACACAGGTCCACCACGCCTTCGGCCCGGCGCTCCCACTCCTTGCGTAGTTCCCTTCTCCGCAGCCACCGCCGCACCACAGGGACAGCGGCCACTCCCGCAATCACCGGCAGCACGGAGTCGCCGAGGACGGCCAGAACCAGCGCCACCGGCAGGCACAACCACTCCCGCCGCCCCCTCAGCCACCCGCAAAGCCGGCTCCGCCCGGTCTCCCAGCCCTCCCGAAGGGGCTCCTGTCCCACTCCGTCACCGAACAGCACCGGCGCTCTCCGGCGTCCTCGGCTTCGCTCAGCAGTCCCCAGCCCGGCAGCCGCCCCCGCGCACAACGCGGCCGCATACATCGCTTCCGGCACCCCCGGCGGCGCACCAACGCTCACCGTTCACCCCCGATCAACGCCCGAAGCCGCTCCCAGCCCCGCTCGCGCTCGAATCCGGCCGGCCCCCAGCGCAGCGCAGGCACGGTCACCACCAGCCCCGATCCATCGCGCTCCAGCACCTGGACCTCGGAGATCCTTCGCCGCCCGGTCCGGTCCCGTACGAGATGGACCACCACCGACAACGCCGCCGCCAGCTGACTGTGAAGAGCCGTCCGGTCCAGACCCGCAGCGGTCCCCAGCGCCTCCAGCCGGGCCGGAACGTGTTCGGCAGCGTTGGCGTGGACCGTTCCGCAGCCGCCCTCGTGCCCCGTGTTCAAGGCCGCCAGCAGTTCGGTGACCTCGGCACCTCGCACCTCTCCGACCACCAGCCTGTCGGGGCGCATACGAAGGGCCTGCCGCACCAGGTCCCGGAGGGTCACCCGCCCGGCACCCTCCTGATTCGCAGGGCGCGATTCGAGGCGCACCACGTGCGGGTGGTCGGGCCGGAGCTCGGCCGAATCCTCGGCGAGCACGATCCGTTCCTGCTCCCCCACCACACCGAGCATGCTGGACAGGAGTGTCGTCTTTCCCGCTCCCGTTCCGCCGCTGATGAGGTAGGAGACCCGGGCCTCCACCAAAGCCCGCAAGACCCGGTCGCCGCGCGGCGGCACCGTCCCAGCGGCAACCAGCTCCCGCAGCGAAAAGGCCTTCGGCCGGACCACCCGGAGCGACAGGCACGTCGATCCGACCGAGACCGGTGGCAACACGGCGTGCATCCGCGTCCCGTCCGGAAGGCGGGCGTCCACCCAGGGCCTGGCATCGTCCAGACGCCGCCCCGCAACGGCCGCCAGCCGCTGCGCCAGCCTGCGGACCGCCGCCGCGTCGGCGAAGGCCACCGAGGTGAGTTCGAGCCCACGGCCCCGGTCCACCCATACCCGATCGGGTGCGGACACCAGCACATCCGTGACGGCCGGATCGGCGAGCAGCGGCTCGAGCACGCCGGTCCCGATCAGTTCGCCACGCAACTCGTCCGCCGCACCCAGCACTTCGACGTCGCCGAGCAATCGTCCCTGGGCCCTCAGTGCGGCCGCCACCCCTGC
Source organism: Streptomyces sp. LN549 (assembly GCF_043203805.1). Lineage (NCBI taxonomy): Bacteria > Bacillati > Actinomycetota > Actinomycetes > Kitasatosporales > Streptomycetaceae > Streptomyces > Streptomyces sp. LN549. The sequence continues at coordinate 4,031,045 of NZ_JAZHRI010000002.1, forward strand.
CGGTGTCGGCGCCGCACCGCTCTGCGCCAGCCGCTGCCGCACCGCATCGAGCAACGCCTCGGTCATGACGCACCTCCCCCGGCGGCCGGGCCCCCGGCCGCCTCGCCCGCAAGGGCCCGGTCCCAGAACGCCGAACAGAACCTGGCCAGCGGGCCACGGGGACTCCCGCCGGGCGGCTCTCCCATGTCCTGCTCGGCCAGCAGCCCTGGCTCCAAGGGGAGTTCACCGGCGAGCGGAAGCCCCATGGCGCGCGCCACCCACTGTTCGTCGAGTCCGGATGCGTACGGTCCGCGCGCCACCACGCGGAGGTCCTCCAACACCATCCCGGCCATCGATGCGACCCGTTTCGCCGCAGCGACTGCCCGCAGTTCCCCGGGCACCACCAAGAGCCCGAGATCCAGCTGTGCCAGGGCTTCGGCCACCGCCTCGTCGACCCGGCGCGGCAGATCGACCACCACCACTCCACCGAGCCTGCGCGCAGCGCCAAGAACCGCCTGCATGGCCTGAGGCGGGATGACCACCCAGTCGTCACGGCCCCAGCTGAGGACCCGCAGCCCGTGCAGAGCGGGCAACGACTCCTCCAGTGCTCCGCCACCGACCCGCCCCTTGGAATGGGCGAAATCAGGCCACCTCATCCCCTCGGCCCGCTCCCCACCGAGCAGCACGTCGATGCCACCGCCCAACGGATCGCCGTCGATCAGCATGGTCCGCTGTCCGGCCCTCGCCGCCGTCACCGCCAGCGCACAGGCCAGGGTGGATGCACCGGAACCGCCCCGGCCACCCATCACCCCGACGGTCAGCGCAGGCCGGCCGACCCCCTCGGCCGCGTTGGCGATCTGGCCGACCAGCCAGTTCTCCGAGTCGGGCAGCCGCAGCACATACTCGGCCCCGATCTCCACCGCCCTGCGCCACACGTCGGGGGCGTCCTGGTCGCGCCCCACGAGCATCACGCCGCGCCTACGAGCCGCCCCGCGGCACCGCGCCGCCGCGTCGTCCCCCACCAGAACCATGGACGCCTGCTCCCATCCCCCTCTGCGGTCGGGCAGCGTGTGATGGACCTCGGGCTCCGCTCCGGCGGCTGCGCACAGCCTCAGCAGATCGTCGAGCAGTTCCACATCCTCGGTCACGATCAGCGGTCCGCCCGGCCGCGCCTCGGCGGCCGGCAGACGATCCCGTGCGCTGGATTCAGCCACGATCTCCGCCCCCTTCTTCACTCACCTTCACCGCGGTTCGCGGCGTTCTCGGAGCGTTCCGAGAACGGTGATTCCGGAACCCGTGAACTTCACGGGTGGAATCACGGTGCAGCGCTTCGGGAAATCGTGTGGATCTTGCTCCAGAACTGTGGACAACTCCACCGTTGTGAATAACTCCGTAGCTCGCACCGGTGACTTCCGAGAGCAGCCCTTCAGTCACGCACCGTGACGGTGCATGCTGGTGCGAGTCGAGCGCAGATGTAGGCCGTCACGGCCGAAAAGGAGGAGAAATGCTTCATTCCGAGCGGCAGAAGCGCGTCCGGACATGCGACGACCCCCGCCGGGGGGGAGAGCGGGGGTCGTCCCCACGGCCGACTCGGGGGGGGAGGAGTCGGACCGGGTTAGCACGGTCGCGAACGATCCGTGACTTCCATGGTGTACCCGAGGGCCTTCTCAGGCAAACCCACGCGCCGGGGTTTACGCCGAATGGTGGGCCCCTATGCTCTGCCTTGTGGAAAACCGCTTCTTGCCGCGCACAGCCGCCTTCTTTGACCTGGACAAGACGGTCATTGCGAAGTCATCGACGCTGACCTTCAGCAAGTCCTTCTACCAAGGCGGGCTGATCAACCGCCGCGCCGTACTGCGCACTGCGTACGCACAGTTCGTGTTCCTGGCCGGGGGCGCAGATCACGACCAGATGGAGCGGATGCGCCAATATCTCTCATCGCTCTGCAAGGGCTGGAACGTGCAGCAGGTGAAGGAAATTGTCGCCGAGACCCTGCACGATCTGATCGACCCGATCATCTACGACGAAGCCGCGACACTCATCGAGGAGCACCACACCGCCGGCCGCGATGTGGTGATCGTGTCGACCTCGGGCGCCGAAGTCGTGGAACCGATCGGCGAGCTGCTGGGCGCCGACCGCGTCGTCGCCACCCGAATGGTCGTCGGCGATGACGGATGCTTCACCGGAGAGGTGGAGTACTACGCGTACGGACCGACGAAGGCTGAGGCCATCAGGGCTCTCGCCGTGTCCGAGGGCTACGACCTCACCCGCTGCTACGCATACAGCGATTCAGCCACCGATGTACCAATGCTCGAATCCGTCGGCCATCCGCACGCGGTCAATCCGGACCGCGCACTGCGGCGTGAGGCGACTCTGCGGGAATGGCCGATTCTCGTCTTCGACCGCCCGGTCCGGCTCAAGCAACGCCTGCCCGCGCTCTCGATGCCGCCACGGCCGGCACTCATGGCGGCTGCGGCTGTGGGCGCCGCGGCCCTCACGGCCGGACTCGTCTGGTACACCGCCCGCCGCCGCGCCACCACTGCGCCGGCGTGACTCGGCTCAGCGCAGGGGAACGGCAGCATTCACGCCCTGCGCGGAGGCCACACCCCGGCCCGCGCCGGGCGCCACGCTCACCGGCGCGGAGCCTGCCCTGAACACCCCTCACCTCGCACATTCCCGTTTGAACCGACTCATCCGTAATTGAACCTAAAAGTAAAGAAGTCCGGCCAGCACTTCCGCTCACCCGGCCGCTGGAGTACAAAGGACTCAACGGCCCGCGAGACCAAGGACATCCGAGAGGATGACCTGTAACGCAGAGAAGGCCCCACGGACCGCGCATGAATGCCGGGCACCCACGCGACGTCGACCCGTCGATTACGGGCCAGCCGCACCAGGGACGGGCAAAGCACCCGACCTGATGGGCATATATCGAGGACGCTTGGTAACTGGGCGGACATGCCAGCGGCGGTACCGACGACGGTACCGCCGCAACCCTTGCCACCTGACCCACAAGCGACATACCGGCATGCCGGGCGGGCCGAAGCCGGCGAGAACCAGCAGCAGACCACCCCACGGCGAGCGCCCCGCTACGCGGCTCCGCGCTGAAGCGCCTCGCATACCGCCGTCGACTCCCTGACGCCCAGCTCCGCCGCCCGCCCGCAGTGCGCGATCCAGGCGGCCACACCCTCCGGCGTCCCCGACAGATATCCATCGAAGGCTGCGACGTAAGCGGCCCGCCCCTGTTCGGCATGGCCGACTTCGGCCGGGCAGATCGACTTGGGGTCGAGCCCGCTCCCGATCAGCACGATCCGTTCAGCGGTCCGCGCCACCAGGCCGTTGTACGAGCCGAAGGGGCGCAGCGCCAGCAGCTCACCGTGCACGACCGCAGCCGTCACCAGAGCGGGAGCCGCACTCCCTGAAAGAATGAGCCCACTGAGCCCCTCGAGTCGCCCCGCGACCTCCTCGGCGTCCGGCAGGGGCGCCTCGATCAGCGGCTCGTCCACCGGCTCACCCGCCAGCCGGGGCCGTCCGACCGCATCCTCGGGCGCCGCACCTCCGGCCGCCACCAGATGAAGCCGCGCGAGGACTCGCAGGGGCGACTGCCGCCAGATGGAGAGGAGTTGGCCCGCTTCGGCCGTCAACCGCAGCGCTGCGCCGATCACGTGCGCCTCACCGTCACCGCTGAAGTCGGTGCGACGGCGCACTTCCTCAAGATTCCAGTCGGCGCCGGAGAGGGCGGCCGACCCGCGGGCGCCCCGCAAAGCCGCCTCGGCAGTCACCTCATTACTGCGGCGCCGCATGACGCGGTGGCCGTAGACCCGGTCGACGGCCTTGCGTACGGAGTCCACCGCATCGGGCACGCCTGGCAGGGCACCCAGGGCGGCGAGCGGGTCCGAGGAAGTCGTACTCATAAGTAGCGAGGCTACGCGCCCCTTGCACACCTGCCGGTCCGGAGTGGCATTCTTCACGAACTTCGACAGCGGAACGCGATCATGCGACTACCCTAGGTGAACATGAAGATCGCTTTCGTAGGGAAGGGCGGCAGCGGCAAGACCACGCTGTCCTCGCTCTTCATCCGCCACCTTGCCGCCAATGAAGCTCACGTCGTCGCGGTGGACGCCGACATCAACCAGCACCTCGGGGCCGCACTCGGTCTCGACGAGAAGGATGCAGCGGCCCTGCCCGCCATGGGGGCGCAGTTGCCACTGATCAAGGAGTATCTGCGGGGCAGCAATCCCCGCATCGCCTCGGCCGAGACGATGATCAAGACGACACCGCCGGGCGAGGGTTCTCGGCTGCTACGGGTGTGCGAGGACAACCCCGTCTACGACGCCTGCGCCCGCACGGTCGGGCTCGACGACGGGGACATCCGGCTGATGGTCACGGGGCCCTTCACCGAATCGGACCTGGGCGTGGCCTGCTACCACTCCAAGGTCGGCGCGGTCGAGCTCTGCCTCAACCACCTGGTCGACGGCCCCGAGGAGTACGTCGTGGTCGACATGACTGCCGGTTCGGACTCCTTCGCCTCCGGAATGTTCACCCGCTTCGACATGACGTTCCTGGTCGCCGAGCCCACCCGCAAGGGCATCTCGGTCTATCGCCAGTACAAGGAGTACGCACAGGACTTCGGCGTTGCGCTGAAGGTTGTCGGCAACAAGGTGCAGGGAGAGGACGACCTCGAGTTCCTGCGCGCCGAGGTCGGCGACGACCTGCTGGTCGCCATCGGACACTCCGACTGGGTGCGGGCCATGGAGAAGGGCCGCCCCGCCCGCTTCGAGCTGTTGGAGGCGGACAACCGGATGGCGTTGCAAGCCCTTCAGGACGCTGCGGAGGACTCGTACGGGCAGCGGGACTGGGAGCGCTACACGCGGCAGATGGTGCACTTCCATCTGAAGAACGCGGAGAGCTGGGGCAACGAGAAGACGGGGGCCGACCTGGCCGCCCAGGTCGACCCCGCCTTCGTACTCGACGAGCGGTACGCGCGGGCCGAGGCCGCCCAGCCCGCCTGAGCCGCCGCCAGGGCCTGCCCCGCCCCGGTCCGCCGGACGTGACAGGGCAGGGCAGGCCCCGAGCGCTGTCCGCTCCAGGATGAACCGGGGGACGCCGTCCCCGGCCGGGCCGACAATCGCCGGCCCGGCTGCCCGGCAACCGCCGTCCCCGGCCGGCCCAACAGCCGGCGTAACGGGTGCCTTTCAGTCGGCCTTGTGCCCCGCGGACCCGGCCGGCACCTTCGCCTCGGACTGGTCCTGGTACTGCCCCTCGTCCTCACCCTTGCCAGGGCTCGCGGACCCGCCGAGGAACGACGCCCAACTGGTCTTCGGTGCCTTGCCGACCTTCAGCGTGCCGAGCTTCGCGAGCGTGGCCGGGTCCTGTGCGTCCAGCCAGTCCGCAAGCTGCTTGAACGACACACAGCGCACGCCCTCCTTGGTGCATACCGTCTCGATCGTCTCCTCGATGGCACGCATGTACGTGCCACCGTTCCAGGACTCGAAGTGGTTGCCGATGATCAGAGGGGCCCGGTTCCCGTCGTACGCGCGGTCGAAGGCCTGGATCAGGCCGTCCCGCATCTGATTGCCCCAGTATTCGTGCTGGTCCGGATCGCCCTGCGTCGTACCGGACTGGTTGAACATGAAGTTGTAGTCCATCGACAGGGTTTCGAACTCGCGCCCCGGCACCGGGACGAGCTGCATCGAAAGGTCCCAGATGCCGTCCTTCTTCTTCGGCCAGACCTGGTCGTTGACTCCGCTGGAGTCGTAGCGGAAGCCCATCGACCGCGCCGCCGCGACCATGTTCTTCTGCCCCTCCAGGCAGGGCGTCCGGCCTCCGATGAGTTCCTTGTCGTAGTCGAAGGGAAGGGGCTTCGCGTCCTTGAGGTCCGGATCGTTCGTCTTCCAGCCCTTCACGAAGGACTTGGCCTGACTGATCTCGCTCTTCCACTCATCGACGGACCAGGTGCCGACCCCGCCGTCCGTGCCGCAGAAATGGCCGTTGAAGTGGGTGCCGATCTCATTGCCGTCCAGCCATGCGCCACGGACCTGGGCAAGGGTGTCCCGGATGCCCTCGGTGTCGTTGAAGCCGATGTCGGAACTGCCCGCGTTGTGCTTCGGCGGGTCGTAGAGCTCGCGCTTCGCCTCCGGCAGCAGGTACACGCCGCTGAGGAAGTACGTCATGTTCGCGTGGTACTTCTTGCCCACCTCACGGAAGTGCGAGAAGAGCCGCTGGCCGTCCTCCCCTGCGCCGTCCCAGGAGAACACCACGAACTGTGGGGGTTTCTGACCAGGCGCCAGGCGGCGCGCGGCCGGCTGCCCCGGCTGGGCACCCGTGAAGGCGGTCGACCCGTCGCCGATGAGCCGGACCGCACCCTTGGGGGCCGCTTCGGCCGCCTTCTTCTTCGCCCCTGCGGCGCCGTTTGCGGCGCCGGGTCCGGAACCGCTCGGACCGGAACCCGCACCGGCGCAGCCGGCCACTCCCGCGACCAGGGCAACGGCCATGACACCCAAGGCGAACCTCTTCGTGGCGGCCATCATCCGCTCACCCTCTTCCTTGCAGGTAACTTGCGCTGAAGTGCCGACGCGGCGCGGCCAAAGTGGCATGCATTGCATATAAATCCGGGCGACAGGCCGCATGAAAAGCTGCCTATTCACTGGAACGGGTGCTTGGACGGCCCATTTGCCCTCAATCATGGACATGCATCTTTACTCTCCATTACGATCTGTTTACCGAGAGTTGAGATATCCCGCCGCTGCACGCCGTGACCCACGGCCGCGTCCCCACGTTCCGCGACCGCGCTGCCCCGGAGGAGACGGGAAACATGTCTGCCTGCGTCCCCACTCGTCATGACCACTCAGCCCGCAGTTCGCGCCCTCCCCGATCCTCGGGAGTCAAGCGACCTCACAGCCCGCCACCACCGCACCGCGGCGGACGATTCCGCATCGCGGGCGCCGACCTGTCCGCATCGATCACTGTCTTCCTTCTCGCCGTCCCCATGTCGCTCGGCCTGGCCGTCGCCATGGACGCCCCGCTGGAAGCAGGCCTCATCTCCGCCGCAGTCGGCGGCATCGTCGCCGGACTGCTCGGCGGCACCCCCCTGCAGGTCTCCGGCCCGTCCGCCGGACTGACCGTGGTGACAGCCGAGCTGATCCAGATCTACGGCTGGCGCACCACCTGCGCGATCACCATCGGCGCAGGTCTGCTGCAAATCGTGCTGGGCTCGCTGCGGGCCGCGCGCAGCGCGCTGGCCGTCAGCCCCGCCATCGTCCATGGCACGCTCGCCGGTATCGGCGTAGCGATCGCACTCGCTCAACTGCACATCGTGCTCGGCGGTTCGCCACAGAGCTCGGCCGTCTCCAACGCCCTCCACCTGCCTGCCCAGTTGGAGCGCGTGGGACCGGCGGCACCGTTGATCGGCGGGCTCACCGTCACGATCCTGGTGCTGTGGCCGCGGCTCCCGGGACGGGCCGGACGGATCATGCGGAGAGTTCCGGCAGCCCTGGCCTCGGTGGCCGTGGCAACCGCGGTGGCCGCGCTCGCGGCACCCTCCATCGCCCGGGTCGACCTGCCGTCCTGGCGCTCGCACGCACTGCCCGAAATGCCCCAGGGGCCTGTGCTCGGCCTGGCCACGGCCGTATTCACGATGATGCTGGTGGCCAGTCTGGAATCCCTGCTCGCCGCCGTCGCAGTCGACAAGCTGACGGCCGACCGGAACCGCGAACGGTCGACCGGGCCAGCGCTCGAGGCCGAAAGCGGTCAGCCCGGCGGAAGCGCCGCCGATGCCCCCGAGGCGGGCTCAGCCGCGGCCGCCCCCCGGGCCAAACGCTCCGATCTCGACCGGGAGCTACGCGCACAAGGCATCGCCAACACCGTGTCCGGCCTGCTCGGTGGGCTGGCGGTCTCCGGCGGCGCGGTGCGCAGCTCGGCAAACATCCGGGCCGGAGCGACCGGGCGCGCCTCCACCGTGCTGCACGGCGTCTGGGTCCTGCTCGCCACCGGTCTGCTGGTCACCGCGCTGGAGCGGATCCCACTGGCCGCCCTCGGCGCGCTCGTCATGGTGGTCGGCATCCAGATGGTGAACTTCGCCCACATCCGTAACGTTCACAAGCACCGGGAATTCCTGGTGTACGGCGCGACGATCACCGGCGTACTGCTCTTCGGAGTGCTCAAGGGTGTGGCTATCGGTATCGCTGTGGCGGTGGCCGTCGCCCTGCACCGGCTGACCCGTACCCGGATCACTGTTTCCGACCACAATGGAAAGCATCTGCTGGTCGTGCGGGGGCAGTTGACGTTCCTCGCCGTGCCCCGTCTCAGCAGAGCGCTGGGCCAGCTGCCTCAGGACGCCGACGCGGTCGTCGAGTTGGACGGCTTCTTCATGGACCATGCGGCATACGAGCTGATCCATGACTGGAGCAGTGCCCATGCCGCCCACGGCGGCCGGGTCGCCTTCACCGGCAGGTCCGGGGGCAGAATCGCCGAACCCGCCTCTGCCGCGCATTCCTGCTGTCGCCCCTGGACCCCCTGGCGCAACCACCACTGCCACGACCGGCCTGAGCATGTGCCCGTCGCCGGCGCGAAAACGAGTGCACATGCGGATAGCGGTACGGGCACGAATGCGGAGGTGCCCGTGACTGCTGTGACTGCTGCCGCACCTGCGGCCGACGCCATTCCTGTCCACCCCACCGCCGGCGCACCGGAGCCAGCACCCACAGTTGTGCATACAAAACGGCACGCAGAACGGCACACACAGGACTCGGACGAGACGCGGTCCGATTCCTTCCCCACCCCCGAAGCACTCGGTCACACCGAGGCACACACGCCGGGACACGCGCCGACACTCACACCGGGACACACGCCGGGTCCCGCACCGGATCACGCAGGCGATTTCGAGCCCGACCATGTGGCTGCCCGGCCGCGCCCGACCGGCAGTCAACGTCTGGTCAGCGGCCTCAGCTCGTTCCAGCGCAATACTGCTCCGCTGGTCCGTGAGGAGCTGGCGCGACTGGCCAGGGAAGGGCAGCACCCCTCGCAGCTGTTCATCACCTGCGCGGATTCCCGACTGGTCACGAGCATGATCACGGCGAGCGGTCCCGGTGACCTGTTCACGGTCCGCAACATCGGCAATCTCGTGCCCCCTCCCGACTCCGAGGCCGGCGACCACTCGGTCGGTGCGGCCATCGAGTACGCGGTGGATGTGCTGGGAGTCGAGTCCATCACCATCTGCGGGCACTCCGGATGCGGTGCGATGAACGCATTGCTGGGCGTCAGGCCGGGCGGCCCGGAGACCTCTCTCTGGCGCTGGCTCCGGCACGGGCTCCCCAGCGTGAAGCGGATGGCCTCACGCGACCGGGCCTGGGCCCGGATCTCCGGCCGGCTGCCTGCCGATGCGGTGGAGCAGCTCTGCCTCACCAACGTCGTCCAGCAACTCGACCATCTGCGAGCCCACCCGTCGGTGTCACGACGCCTCGCCGAAGGCACTCTCCAGCTCCATGGCATGTATTTCCACGTGGCCGAGGCTCAGTCGTATCTGCTGACCGAGGGCGCGGATGCCGACAGCGGGCTCGACGAGGTGTTCGACCCGATCAGCCCGTCCCACCCGTCTCCTTCAGCCGACCCGGTCGGTCCATCCCATCCGGCCGAACTGGCGCCTACCGGCGCCTGAACCACATCCCCTCCGGGCCCGTGAGACCTTGTGGTCCCGCTTCCGCGCCACCGCACACCGCGTCACCGCACATCAGCACCACGCACGAGCAACCTGCACCACCCCATCACCCCGCCGCGGAAGCGGGATCGTGCCTCCATACACGAAGACACAGGTCTAAACCAATTCCCGGCAGACACTTGTCACCCGGCCCCCGGCCTGATGAGCTATGCCCCGGGACACAACGGACACCCTGGGACTGGGAGATGTCGTGAGCAACGAAAGCTTGGCCAATCTGCTTCGTGAGGAGCGGCGGTTCGCACCGCCTGCCGATCTGGCCGCGAACGCCAACGTCACAGCGGAGGCGTACGAGCAGGCCAAGGCGGACCGGCTGGGCTTCTGGGCCGAGCAGGCCCGCCGCCTGACCTGGGCCACCGAGCCGACCGAAACGCTCGACTGGAGCAACCCACCCTTCGCGAAGTGGTTCGCGGACGGCGAGCTCAACGTCGCGTACAACTGCGTGGACCGTCACGTCGAGGCGGGCAACGGCGACCGCGTCGCCATCCACTTCGAGGGCGAGCCCGGCGACAGCCGTGCCATCACCTACGCGGAGCTGAAGGACGAGGTCTCGCGCGCCGCGAACGCGCTGACCGAGCTCGGTGTCGGCAAGGGCGACCGGGTCGCCGTCTACCTCCCGATGATCCCCGAGGCCGCCGTCGCGATGCTGGCCTGCGCCCGCATCGGTGCCGCGCACTCGGTCGTCTTCGGCGGCTTCTCCGCCGACGCCATCGCCACCCGCATCCAGGACGCGGACGCGAAGGTCGTCATCACCTCCGACGGCGGCTACCGCCGCGGCAAGCCCTCCGCGCTCAAGCCCGCGGTCGACGACGCCGTCTCCCGCATCGACAGCGTCGAGCACGTCCTCGTCGTCCGCCGCACCGGCCAGGACACCGCGTGGACCGAGGGACGCGACGTCTGGTGGCACGAGATCACCGCCCGCCAGTCCACCGAGCACACCCCCGAGGCATTCGAGGCCGAGCAGCCGCTCTTCATCCTCTACACCTCCGGCACCACCGGGAAGCCCAAGGGCATCCTGCACACCTCCGGCGGCTACCTCACGCAGGCGGCGTACACCCACCACGCGGTCTTCGACCTCAAGCCCGAGACCGACGTCTACTGGTGCACCGCCGACATCGGCTGGGTCACCGGACACTCGTACATCGTCTACGGCCCGCTGGCCAACGGCGCGACGCAGGTCATGTACGAGGGCACGCCCGACACCCCGCACCAGGGGCGCTTCTGGGAGATCGTCCAGAAGTACGGCGTCACGATCCTCTACACCGCGCCGACCGCGATCCGCACGTTCATGAAGTGGGGAGACGACATCCCCGCCAAGTTCGACCTGAGCAGTCTCCGGGTCCTGGGTTCGGTCGGTGAGCCGATCAACCCCGAGGCGTGGATGTGGTACCGCAAGCACATCGGCGCCGACAAGTGCCCGATCGTGGACACGTGGTGGCAGACGGAGACCGGCGCGATGATGATCTCGCCGCTGCCCGGTGTCACCGAGACCAAGCCGGGCAGCGCCCAGCGTGCCCTGCCCGGGATCTCCGCCACCGTCGTCGACGACGAGGCGCGTGAAGTACCGGACGGCGGAGGCGGCTACCTCGTCCTCACCGAGCCGTGGCCCTCGATGCTGCGCACCATCTGGCGCGACGACCAGCGCTTCCTCGACACCTACTGGTCCCGCTTCGAGGGCAAGTACTTCGCGGGCGACGGCGCCAAGAAGGACGAGGACGGCGACATCTGGCTCCTCGGCCGCGTCGACGACGTCATGCTCGTGTCCGGCCACAACATCTCGACCACCGAGGTCGAGTCCGCACTCGTCTCGCACCCCTCGGTCGCCGAGGCAGCCGTCGTCGGCGCCGCCGACGAGACGACCGGCCAGGCCATCGTCGCCTTCGTCATCCTGCGCGGCACCGCGACCGCCTCCGACGAACTCGTCGCGGAACTCCGCAACCACGTCGGCACCACCCTCGGCCCGATCGCCAAGCCCAAGCGGATCATGCCGGTCGCCGAGCTGCCCAAGACCCGCTCCGGCAAGATCATGCGACGCCTCCTCCGCGACGTCGCCGAGAACCGCGCCCTGGGCGACGTCACCACCCTCACCGACTCATCGGTGATGGATCTCATCCAGACCCAGCTGCCGCAGTCATCCTCCGAGGACTGAGACCCCGGGAAGGGAAGCGAGGGCCAAAGCCCCCCGGAACCCGAAGACCAAGGCCCTGGAGCCCTGGGACCCCGGAAACAGCACACGCCCCGAAGGGCATCCGGCAACGCGCCGGATGCCCTTCGGGCATTTAGGGTGATGATCACCGGTCACAGCCCCGCGCACCCCGGGTACAGTGGCAGCTGATCAATAAAACGATAAGAAATCTCCACAGGGTGTGCCGGGAAGTCTGGTCGGCAAGTGCATCAGCCATGCCATCGCTGCCGTACCGACCCGGAGGTCTCCCCCGTGGCCACGCCCACACCCGCGCCACCCTCCCCCCGCCGCACCTTCCTGGGACGCCTGCCGCTCCCCGAGCGCAACTACCTCACCGAGGCCCTGCGTACGGAGACCGTCGGCGGAGTCATCCTCCTGGTCGCCGCCGTGGCCGCCCTCGTCTGGGCGAACACCCTCGCATCGAGCTACTCGACCGTCAGCGACTTCCATTTCGGGCCGGAGGCGCTCGGCCTCCATCTGTCCGTGGCGCACTGGGCGGCCGACGGACTGCTCGCGGTCTTCTTCTTCGTCGCGGGAGTCGAGCTCAAGCGCGAACTCGTCGCGGGTGAACTGCGCGACCCGAAGGCGGCCGCGCTCCCGGTCGTCGCCGCACTGTGCGGCATGGCCGTGCCGGCGGTCGTCTACACGCTGGCGAATGTGGTCGGCGACGGTTCCACCGACGGCTGGGCCGTCCCCACAGCCACCGACATCGCCTTCGCGCTCGCCGTCCTCGCCGTCATCGGCACCTCGCTGCCTGCCGCGCTCCGCGCGTTCCTGCTGACGCTCGCCGTCGTCGACGACCTCTTCGCGATCCTGATCATCGCGGTCTTCTTCACCGACAACATCGACTTCGTCGCGCTCATCGGCGCCTTCATCGGCCTGGCCGTCTTCTATCTGCTGCTGCGCCTGAACGTGCGCGGCTGGTACGTCTACGTACCGCTCGCCCTGGTCATCTGGGGGCTGATGTACAACAGCGGGATCCACGCCACCATCGCCGGTGTCGCCATGGGCCTGATGCTGCGCTGCACCCGGCGCGAGGGCGAGGAGCGCTCCCCCGGCGAACGCATCGAGCACCTGGTACGCCCGCTGTCGGCCGGTTTCGCCGTGCCGCTGTTCGCGCTCTTCTCCGCCGGGGTCTCCCTCTCCGGCGGCGCGCTGGCCGGCGTGTTCACCCGGCCCGAAACGCTCGGTGTCGTCCTGGGACTCGTCGCCGGCAAGACGATCGGCATCTTCGGCGGTACGTGGCTGGCCACCCGGTTCACCAAGGCGGAGCTGAACAAGGACCTGGCCTGGGCCGATGTCTTCGCGGTCGCCTCGCTCGCCGGCATCGGGTTCACCGTCTCGCTGCTGATCGGGGAGCTCGCCTTCACCGGCGACGACGACATGATCAACGAGATCAAGGCGTCGGTTCTCATCGGTTCCCTGATTGCCGCCGTACTCTCCGGTGTACTGCTCAAACTGCGGGTACGCACATACCGGGCGCTGTTCGACGCCGAGGAACTCGACGAGGACGCGTCCGGGGTTCCGGACATCTACGAGCAGGACGATCCGGAGTACCACCTGCGGATGGCCGCGCTGTATGAGAAGAAGGCGGCCGAGCACCGCCGCCTTGCCCAACTGGCGGGGGCAGCGAGCAGCAAGCCGGACAGTCCGGCATGATCTGACATCGGATGTGTTGAACAGGAGAGGGAGTCAGGGATGAGCGACCCCGGCAATTACGCGGGCAGCGCCGACCGCAGTCTCGGCCAGCTGGTCGCCTCGGCGACGGCCGAACTGTCGGCGCTGGTGCACGACGAGATTGCCCTGGCCAAGGCCGAGGTGCGACAGGACGTCAAGCGCGGCGTCATCGGCAGCGCGGCGTTCATCGTCACGGGCGTGCTGATTCTGTTCGCGATCCCGGTGCTGAGCTTCGCGGCCGCGTACGGAATCCACAACCTGGGGCTGGGGCTCGCCTGGTCGTTCCTGATCGTGGGCGGTGCGTTCATCCTGCTGGGGATCCTGCTCGCCCTGTTCGGCTACGCCAAGTTCAAGAAGGTCAAGCCGCCGGAGAAGTCCATCGCCTCGGCCAAGCAGACCGCCGCCGTCCTGCAGGGTGTCAAGCCGCACCCGCGGGCGAGCATCGGCGCCGACGCGATCCTTCCGGCGGGCGGCAGCACACTTGCGGACAAGGCCATCGAGAACCGTCCGGTCCAGGACAAGGCGTCAGCTGTGGCACGCTCATCCACATGACGGTCCCCGATTCCAGCGCATTCCGCCCTGTGAGCCCGGAAGACCGGGCAGGCCACGAGAAGCCGGCCGGTCCGGCGGGCCCCACCCCCGCCCCGGCCCCGGCCCCCGGTGGTCCGCCGGGCCCCGCTGCCGCGGCCGGCGGCCCCGTCCGCATCGACGGCCCCTGGACCCACCGGGACGTCGCGGCCAACGGCGCCCGCTTCCACATCGCCGAAATGGGGGAAGGGCCACTGGTCCTCCTCCTGCACGGCTTTCCGCAGTTCTGGTGGACCTGGCGCCACCAGCTCCCGGCACTCGCCGACGCGGGCTTCAGGGCCGTGGCGATGGACCTGCGCGGGGTGGGCGGCAGCGACCGCACGCCACGCGGTTACGACCCCGCCAACCTGGCGCTCGACATCACCGGCGTCATCCGCTCGCTCGGCGAGCCGGACGCCGCGCTGGTCGGCCACGACATGGGCGGCTACCTGGCCTGGACGGCCGCGGTGATGCGTCCGAAGCTGGTGCGCCGGCTGGTCGTCTCCTCGATGCCGCATCCGCGCCGGTGGCGCTCCTCGATGCTCTCCGACTTCGCCCAGTCGCGCGCGGGCTCGTACGTCTGGGGTTTCCAGCGGCCTTGGGTGCCGGAGCGTCAGCTCGTGGCGGACGACGCGGCGTTGGTCGGGCGGCTGATCCATGAGTGGGCGGGCCCGGGCACGGCGGATTTCCCCGACGACGCGGCGCTGGACGTCTACCGGCGTGCCATGTCCATCCCGTCGACCGCGCACTGCTCGATCGAGCCCTACCGCTGGATGGTGCGTTCGCTGGCGCGCCCGGACGGCATCCAGTTCAACCGGCGCATGAAGCGGCCGGTGCGAGTGCCGACCCTGCATCTGCACGGTTCACTCGATCCGGCGGTCCGCACCCGGAGTTCGGCGGGGTCCGGCGAATATGTCGAGGCACCGTACCGTTGGCGACTTTTCGACGGTCTGGGGCACTTCCCCCACGAGGAGGATCCGGCCGGGTTCTCGGCCGAACTCATCAGCTGGCTCAAGGATTCCGAGCCCGATCGCTAGCCGACGCGCACACACGTCCGACGAACAGCCACTTGCCTGCCGCATAGGCCAATTGGCTGGCAGATGGGCGGTTACCGACCATGCGTCACGGGCAGACGTCGAGGTATGGGCTGGACGCACGACTTCGGTGACGCAGCACGCAATCGTCGCTCGACCGCCACGGCGGCTCCGGGCACTCATGAGGGGAGCGGCCCCCAGGGCCGGGTGCACGCTATGCATGTTCTGCATGATCCCCGGCTCGGCATTCCGCGCATCCTCCGCCGCCGGGCCCGCTGGGTCTCGGCGCGGCTGCGCCACCCGCGCGGATGACCCCCGGTCCCGCCACCCCGCAGGCGGGACCTCCGACCCACTCTCCTAAAGCGCGCACCCCTGACTGTCGACCTGCTGGTTGGCGGTACGGCCCTGCGTGATGTCCTGCCGGATCTCGTCGGCCGTGAGGGCGTAACCGGTGTCGGGGTCGTCGAGCGATTTGGCGAAGACGACTCCGTACACCTTCCCTTCGGGTGTCAGCAGCGGGCCGCCTGAGTTGCCCTGCCGGACCATCGTGAAGAGTGAGTAGACATCGCGGCGGACGGTGCCACGGTGGTAGATGTCGGGCCCGTTCGCGTCAATGCGGGCCCGGACGCGCGCGGAGCGTACGTCGTACGAGCCGTTCTCCGGGAACCCCGCGACGATCGCGCTGTTCCCGGTCGCGGCGTCGTGGTCGGTGTCGGTGAACCGCAGCGGCTTCGCATCGAGGTCCGGCACGTCGAGTACGGCGATGTCGCGCCGCCAGTCGTAGAGGACGACCTTCGCGTCGTACAGCCGTCCCTGACCACCGATCTGCACGGTCGGCTCGTCGACGCCGCCGACGACGTGGGCGTTGGTCATCACCCGGCGGTCGGAGAAGACGAATCCGGTGCCTTCGAGGACCTTGCCGCAGCTCGGGGCCGTACCGACGACCTTGACGATCGACTGCTTGGCGCGGGCCGCGACGGGGCTGCCGGCCAGGGCCGGGTCGGGGGCCCTGACCTCGGTGATCGGTTCGTTGGCGAACGGGCTGAAGACCTGCGGGAAGCCGTTCTGCGCGAGGACCGAGGAGAAGTCCGTGAACCAGGTGGAGGCCTGGGGCGGCATCACCCGGGAGATGCCGAGCAGGACGGAGGAGTTACGGACCTCCTTGCCCAGCGTCGGCAGGGACGTACCGGCCAGCGCGGAGCCGATCAGCCAGGCCACCAGCAGCATCGCGACGACGTTGACGAGGGAGCCGCCCGTCGCGTCGAGGGCGCGCGCGGGCGACCATGTGATGTACCGGCGGAGTTTGTTCCCCAGGTGGGTGGTGAAGGCCTGGCCCACCGAGGCGCACACGATCACGACGACGACCGCGACGATGGCCGCGGTCGACGAGACCTCCGAGCCGTCCGTCACCTGGTCCCACAGGATGGGGAGCAGATAGACGGCGACGAGACCGCCGCCCAGGAACCCGATCACCGACAGAATGCCGACGACGAACCCCTGGCGGTAGCCGATGACCGCGAACCACACGGCGCCGGCCAGCAGCAGGATGTCCAGCACGTTCACCGTCTATTGCCTCGCAGATTCGTCACCGGGCCCGTACGTCTCCCCGTGGCCGGGAAGGCCCGGAGCAGCGGAGCACGGAAGTCAGCCTGTCATGCGCGCCAGTCGAGCGGCACCTGCTTGGCCCTGTCCCAGGGGCGCTCCCAGCCCGCGAAGTGCAGAATCCGGTCGATCACCCCTGCCGTGAACCCCCATACGAGTGCGGATTCGACCAGAAATGCCGGGCCCCGGTGGCCGCTGGGATGGCGCGTGGTCACCCGGTTGGCCGGATCCGTGAGATCCGCCACGGGAACCGTGAAGACCCGGGCGGTCTCGGCGGGATCGACGACCCCGACCGGACTGGGCGAACGCCACCAGCCGAGGACGGGCGTCACCACGAAGCTGCTCACGGGGATGTAGAGCCGGGGCAGCACGCCGAAGAGCTGCACCCCGTGCGGATCGAGGCCGGTCTCCTCCTCGGCCTCGCGCAGCGCGGCCCGCAGCGGTCCCGTCGTCTCCTGGTCGCCGTCGGCGGGGTCCAGGGAGCCGCCGGGGAAGGAGGGCTGGCCCGGGTGGGAACGAAGGCTCCCGGCGCGCTCCATCAGGAGCAGCTCCGGCCCGCGTGCACCCTCGCCGAACAGGACGAGCACGGCGGACTGCCGCCCGGCACCGCTCGCGGGCGGCAGGAAGCGGCTGAGCTGCTGCGGCTCGACGGTCCGCGCCGCTCGGGCGACGGGGTCCAGCCAGTCGGGCAGGCCCTCGGTCGTGATGTCGATCGCGACTTCGCCCCGGGAGACGTCCCGGGCATCGTCTGCGGTGGTGCGGGCGGCGCCGCGTGCGGCGTGCGCCGCGTCCTGTGCGGCCGCAGCACCGGGCTCGTCCCGTGCTGCGGCCGAGGCCGCGTCCGTGCTGTGTTCATGCGTCTTCATAGGCACCCCTCGTTTCACAACGCCTGTCCTCACGCATTTCGTTCCGGCGCGGCCCGCCGTGTCAGCCGGCGCCCAGGGCGGGGGCGGGTCTGCCCGGGTAGTCCGAAGGCGGGCTCAGTCGCTGTCCCGGCTGACCCCCCATCTCGTACTTCAGCAGCTTCCGGGCCTTCTCCGGGTCGGTCTCGCCCTCCCCGTACGAGGGACAGAGCGGGGCGACCGGACAGGCGCCGCAGGCGGGCTTGCGGGCGTGACAGATGCGGCGGCCGTGGAAGACGACGCGGTGCGAGAGCATCGTCCACTCGCTCTTGGGGAAGATCGCCGCGATCTCGGCCTCGACCTTCTCCGGATCCTCCTGCTCGGTCCACTTCCAGCGGCGGACCAGTCGGCCGAAGTGCGTGTCGACCGTGATGCCCGGGACGCCGAAGGCGTTGCCGAGGACGACGTTGGCGGTCTTGCGGCCGACCCCGGGCAGTGTCACGAGATCCGCCAGGCGTCCCGGCACCTCGCCGCCGAAACGGTCCCGGAGGGCGACGGAGAGGCCTATGAGCGACTTGGTCTTGGCGCGGAAGAAGCCCGTCGGCCGAATGATCTCTTCCATTTCCTCCGGGACGGCCATCGCCATGTCCTCCGGAGTGGGGTACTTCGCGAACAGCGCCGGCGTCGTCTGGTTCACCCGCAGGTCCGTCGTCTGCGCCGACAGCACGGTGGCCACCAGCAGCTCGAAGGGCGTCTCGAAGTCCAGCTCCGGATGCGCGTACGGATACGTCTCCGCCAGGACGCGGTTGATCTTCCGCGCCCGCCGCACCATCGCCAGATGCGACTCCGGCTTCTTCGGCTTCGCAGCCGCCTTCACCGCCGGTTCGACCGCGGACTTCCGGACCTTGCTCTCTGCCATGCACGAAGGCTACGCCGACGGGGCGAACCCAAGGGGCCGGTTCATGAGCCGGTCACGATGTCGGCCTGCCCCGTTCGTAGCCGCGGTCCGGAGGTTCCGTCGTATCCACGATCCGGAGGTCCGGCGGCATGTGTCAGGACGCCGGCCCGTGGTTCCGGGCCGGCGTCCTTGAGGATCACCGGGGTCAGCCGACGGACGAGGGTTCCTCGGCGACGGCGGCGGCCCTGTCCGGGGTACGCAGGGTGAGGGCGGAGGCGAGCGCCCCGGCGAGGGCAAGGGCTGCTGCGCCGAGGAAGGCCGCGGAGAAGCCGTCGGTGAGGGCCTGGGGGTCGCCGAGTTCACCGGCACCGTTGGCGGCGGCGACGGCGGTCATCGCAGCGAGACCGAGGGCCGAACCGACCTGGTAGCTGGTGTTGACGATGCCGGAGGCGAGGCCGCCCTCCGCCGGGTCGGGGATGGCGAGCGCGGTCCCCAGTGAGGGGATGAAGGCGAGCGACATGCCGACCGCGGCGAGCAGCGAGGCGGGCAGGACGTCCACGACGAAGCTGCCGTCGGGCCGGACGAAGGAGAGCCAGACCATGCCGGCCGCCAGAGCCAGCAGACCGGTGACGATCAGCGGCTTCGGCCCGAAGCGGGCGATCAGCCGGGGTGCCAGCACGATCATCATCAGCATGATGGCTGCGGTCATCGGCAGCAGCGCGGCGCCCGAGGCGAACGCTTCGAGTCCCAGCACCTGCTGGAGGTAGAGGTTGAGGAAGAACCACATCGGGATCCACGCGGCCGCCATCAGCAGCTGGGCGAGGTTGGCGCCGGCCAGGTCGGGGCTGCGCCAGATGCCGAGCCGCATCAGCGGTGCGCTGCGCCTGGCCTGGATGGCGACGAACGCACCGATCAGCAGCAGTCCGCCGGCCAGTACCAGCCATGTGCCTGCCGAGCCCCACCCGGTCTCCGGAGCCCGGACCACGCCGTAGACGGTGACGGCCAGGCCGAGGGTGACGGTGATGGCACCGAGCCAGTCGACCGAGCCCCGGCGGGCGGCGCCTGCCGGCATCACTCCGGGGGTGGCGAGCAGGACGCCTAGCGCGACCGGGATGTTGATCCAGAAGACCCACTGCCAGCTGGCGTACTGGGTGATCAGTCCCCCGAGGAAGACGCCGGCGGTGCCGCCGGCCGGCGCGGCCGCGCCGTACAGGGCGAATGCCTTGGTGAGCTCCTGGGGCCGTCCGCCGAACAGGGTCATCAGAAGGGTCAGCGCAGCGGGTGCGATCAGCGCGGAACCGGCACCCTGGACGGCCCGGCCGACCAGTTCGGCCCAGGCCTCACCGGCCAGCCCGGCGACCGCCGACCCGACGGCCAGGACCACCCAGCCGGCCACGAACAGTCGCTTGGCGCCGAACAGATCGGAGAGGCGGCCACCGAGCAGCAGCAGTCCGCCGAAGGCGACTACGTAGGCGTTGAAGACCCAGGACAGGTTCTCCTGCGAGAAGCCGAGCGCCGTCTGCATCTCGGGCAGGGCCACGCCGATGATCGAGGTGTCCATGATCACCATGAACTGGGCGAGGGCGATCAGGGCGAGTGCCGTCCAGCGTCTGGGTGCGGGTGCGGGTGGGTTGAGGTCGGACATGACCGTGTACTCCTGTTCCGGGAGAGAGGGAAGCGACTCGGGCTGCGCCGCGCTTCAGTGCTGGTGGTCGCCGTCGTGCTCCGCGCGCGCCGACGCGGACGGGGTGGCCGGTCCGGCTGCGTTCGCCGGGCCGTCGGCGGCGGTGACCGTGAAGGCGGCGGTGCGGACCACGCCCCCGTGCCGGAAGTCCAGGAAGAGGCGGTAGCCGCCCCGGCTCGGCGCGGTGGTGGTGAAGGTGATGTCAGGGCCGGGCGCGGTGCCGGCGTCACCCGGCTCACCGTCCGGATGGACGTGCAGGTAGGCGAGGTCGCCGGCCCGCAGGGCGACCAGGTGGCCGTATGCGCCGAGATGGGGCTGGAGATCGGTGACGGGCCTGCCGTCCTTGGCGACGGCGAGGCTGAGCCGCGTGGAACGGCCGGGGGTGAGGTCGCCGGTCAGGGTGACGCGGTAGCCGTCGACGGTGACGGTGCGTCCCGTATCGGCCGGGCGTACGGGACGCAGGTCGCCCGCTGCGTGCAGGTCGGCGCCGAGGGTAAGACCCTGCGAGGCGCCGGCCGGGGTGAAGTCCGCGAAGACGCGGTACTCGCCGGCGGCGGGCACAGCGGCCGTGGTGCGCCAGGTGCCGTCGGCGGCGCGGGTGGGATGCAGGTGCTGGAAGGTGGAGAGGTCGCGCGGGGCGACGATGAGGTGCAACTCCTTGCCGTGCGCGGGCTGGTAGGCGGTGACGGGCCTGCCGTCCGCTCCGAGGATCCGGAAGCGCAGGTCGACGGGGGCGCCGGCGGTGACGTAGGAGTCGCTGAGGCTGAGTGTGTAGCCGCGTTCGGAGATCTGCAGGCCACCGGGCAGGTGGCCTGCGCCGCCCGACGCGCCGTCGCCGTCGCCGTCCGAGGAAGCCGGTCCAGAAGGCGCGGCGGCTGATGCGTGCCCCGCGTGGGCGGCGGTGGACGGCCTCGGGGACGTGTCGCCGGTGGCGTGGCCGATGCCGTACGAGGTGCCGAAGACGGTGGCGAGGCCGGCGGTGAAGGCGGTGATCTTCAGGGCGGTGTTCATGGCGGACTCCTCAGCGGATTCGGGGAGGGGAGATGTGCGGGTTCAGACGTGCATCAGGCGGGCGACGGTCTGCGCAGCCCGGCTGTGGCGCGCGGGCCGTCGTCTTCGTGGCAGCTGGGCATGCGGGGCCTCCTCGTTCCGGTGGGCGTCGCGGCAACACACGCATTACATACCCCCTAGGGGTATGCGGTCAACCCAAATCCGGATACAGGTAGGGGGTATGTAGGTCCCGCAGTTCCAGGCTGCCGAACGGTCGCGAGCACCCCTCCGGCCCCCGACCCTCCGCCCCTCCTGCCGCTTCGGCCGCCAGGCGGCCGGTCCACCCCGAGCAGTCACCGCCCCGCCCCCGAAGGGACCCCCGAGCAGTCACCACCCCGCCCCCGAAGGGACCCCCACGCGGTCGCACCCGCCCCGCGCCGCCCATGTGCCCGACGGGGCATTTGCGGCACTTCTCCGAACCTTGACGACCTGTTCGCCCACAGCGGAATCGCGACCCGCCGACACCCCGTCAGCCCCCTTGGCCTGCGCTCCCACCGGCGTTCCGGCCACCCGTCCGGCCCAGCGCCCACCCCCGGCATCCACGCCGCTCACCGGCGATCCGCCCCCAATCGGCCCCCTGCCGTACGCTCCGGCACGCGCGTGCGTCAAACTGGTTTGTGATTGATCGCACTGTTTTACCGTCCGGCATGATGGGGACCACGGTTCCCTGAACAGGCCGACAAGGAGAGAACTCGTGGACGACGTTCTGCGGCGCGCCCCGCTTTTCGCGGCGCTCGATGACGAGCAGGCCGCGGAGCTCCGCGCCTCGATGAGTGAGGTGACCCTCGCGCGCGGAGACGCGCTGTTCCACGAGGGTGACCCGGGTGACCGCCTCTATGTGGTCACCGAGGGCAAGGTGAAGCTCCACCGCACCTCACCCGACGGACGCGAGAACATGCTGGCGGTCCTCGGCCCCGGCGAACTGATCGGTGAGCTGTCGCTCTTCGACCCGGGCCCGCGTACCGCCACCGCGACCGCGCTGACCGAGGTCAAGCTCCTCGGCCTCGGCCACGGCGACCTTCAGCCCTGGCTGAACGCACGCCCCGAGGTGGCCACGGCCCTGCTGCGCGCCGTCGCACGGCGTCTGCGCAAGACCAATGACCAGATGTCCGACCTGGTCTTCTCCGACGTGCCGGGCCGTGTCGCCCGCGCCCTCCTCGACCTGTCGCGCCGCTTCGGCGTCCAGTCGGAGGAAGGCATCCACGTCGTGCACGACCTGACGCAGGAGGAGCTGGCCCAGCTGGTCGGCGCCTCCCGCGAGACGGTCAACAAGGCCCTCGCCGACTTCGCCGGCCGCGGCTGGCTGCGGCTGGAGGCCCGTGCGGTGATCCTGCTGGACGTGGAGCGGCTGGCCAAGCGGTCCCGCTGACCCGCCGTCGTACGCAACCGAGGGGCCCCGCCGACACCGGCGGGGCCCCTCGCGTACGTATCCGGGGCGGGTCCCGTCAGATCAGCCCGTGCTCGGTCAGGTATTCCATCTGCGCCCGCACCGAGAGCTCCGCCGCGGGCCACAGGGACCGGTCCACGTCCGCGTACACATGCGCCACGACCTCCGACGACGTCAGGTAGCCGGACTCCACGGCCGTCTCCACCTGGGCCAGCCGGTGCGCGCGGTGGGCCAGGTAGAACTCGACCGCGCCCTGCGCGTCGTCCAGCACCGGTCCGTGTCCTGGCAGCACCGTGTGCACCCCGTCGTCGACCGTCAGCGAACGCAGCCGCCGCAGCGAGTCGAGGTAGTCCCCCAGCCGGCCGTCCGGGTGCGCCACCAGCGTCGTCCCGCGCCCGAGGACCGTGTCCCCCGTCAGCACCGCGCGGTCGGCGGGCAGATGGAAGGAGAGCGAGTCCGCGGTGTGGCCCGGGGTCGGCACCACGTACATCTCCAGTCCGCCGGTCGTGATCACGTCACCCGTGCCCAGCCCCTCGTCGCCGAGGCGCAGCTCCGGGTCCAGGGCCCGCACCTTCGTACGGGTCAGCTCGGCGAACCTGGCCGCGCCCTCCGCGTGGTCGGGGTGGCCGTGGGTGAGGAGGGTGAGCGCGATCCGGCGGCCCGCCCGCTCGGCCGTGTCGATGACGGCCCGCAGATGGGCTTCGTCCAGCGGGCCCGGGTCGATGACCACCGCGAGGTCCGAGTCGGGCTCGGCGACGATCCAGGTGTTGGTCCCGTCCAGCGTCATCGCCGACGCGTTCGGCGCGAGGACGTTGACCGTACGGGTCGTGGCGGGGCCGGACAGCACCCCGCCGCGGGGCTGTCCGGGCAGCGCGGCCGCGTCGCTCATGCCGCCCCGCCGTCCGTACCGCCCGCACTGCCCGTCGGGATGTGTTTGGTGAACTCCTCGTGCCCCGGCCAGCTCAGCACCAGCTCGTCACCCTCCAGGCGGGCTTGTGCGAGCACAGGGGCGAGGTCCTGGCCCGATGCCGCCTCCAGCGCCTGCGCGGCGGTGGCGTACGGCCTGAGCGCGCGCAGCGTGGAGACCGTCGGCGGCATCATCAGCAGTTCGCCGCGGTCGTATCCGTCGGCCGCCTCGCCCGGACCGATCCACACCGTGCGGTCGGCCTCCGTCGAGGCGTTGCGGGTGCGCTGTCCGGCCGGGAGCGCGGCGACGAAGAACCACGTGTCGTAGCGGCGCGGTTCGAACTCCGGAGTGATCCAGCGCGCCCACGCGCCGAGCAGGTCCGAGCGCAGCACCAGTCCGCGCCGGTCGAGGAACTCCGCGAACGACAGTTTCCGCGCGACCAGTGCTTCGCGGTCGGCCTCCCAGTCCGCACCGGTGGTGTCCGTGACGACCGTGCCGGCGGTCGGGCCGGCGAGCAGAACGCCCGCCTCCTCGTACGTCTCACGGACCGCCGCGCAGACGACCGCCTGCGCCTCGGCCGGTGTACCGACACCGAGCCGCCGCGCCCAGCTCTCCAGCGTGGGTCCGGCCCAGCCGACGAGCCGGTCGTCGTCGCGAGGGTCGACCCCGCCACCCGGATAGGCGTACGCCCCTCCGGCAAAGGCCATGGAGGTGCGCCGGCGCAGCATGTGGACCGTGGGCCCGCCCCCCGTACCCGCGGCGGCGTCCCGGAGCAGCATCACGGTGGCTGCCCGCCTGGGGGTGGCTGCCGTCAGTTCGCCTGCGGCGAGGGCCCGGATCCGGTCGGGCCATTCCGGTGGGTACCACTGACCATTGGACATGGCCGGAGGCTATCCGGAACCGCGACGATGTTCGAGGGGCACGGTGATCCGTACATGCCCCGTACACAGATGATCCCGCCCGGTCACGACGACCGGACGGGATCCTCGCGCAGCCGGCTTCCGAACGCCGGCCGCGGTACGGCTCAGGCTCCGGTCAGCTCGACCTGGACCTCGACCTCGACCGGCGCGTCCAGCGGCAGCACGGCGACGCCGACGGCGCTGCGGGCGTGCACGCCCTTGTCACCGAGCACCGCGCCGAGCAGTTCGCTCGCGCCGTTGATCACTGCGGGCTGGCCGGTGAAGTCCGAGGCCGAGGCGACGAAGCCGACGACCTTCACCACGCGTGCGATCCGGTCCAGGTCGCCCGCGACGGACTTCACGGCGGCCAGCGCGTTGAGCGCGCAGGTCTTCGCCAGCTCCTTGGCCTCGTCGGGCGTGACCTCCGCGCCGACCTTGCCGGTGACGGCGAGCTTGCCGTCCACCATCGGCAGCTGGCCCGAGGTGTACACGTACACCCCGGACTGCACGGCCGGCTGATACGAGGCGAGCGGCGGCACGACGTCCGGCAGGGCCAGTCCGAGTTCGGCGAGCTTCGCCTCGACTGCGCCCGCCACTACGACTTCTCCCGCTTCAGGTAGGCCACGAGCTGCTCGGGGTTGTTCGGGCCGGGAACGACCTGGACCAGCTCCCAGCCGTCCTCGCCCCAGGTGTCCAGAATCTGCTTGGTCGCGTGCACGAGAAGGGGCACGGTCGCGTATTCCCACTTGGTCATGGCCCGACTGTAATGCCTGTGCAATCCCCGGCACGCGCAGCCTCGTGCGTAGCCTGCGGCGCGACTGGTTAGGCTCGAATACGTGAGCAGGTTCCAGGTCGTCAGCGGCAAGGGCGGTACCGGTAAGACCACGGTCGCCGCCGCCCTCGCGCTCGCCCTCGCGACCGAGGGCAGGCGCACCCTCCTCGTCGAGGTCGAGGGCAGACAGGGCATCGCCCAGCTCTTCGAGGCGGACTCCCTCCCCTACGAGGAGCGCAAGATCGCCGTCGCGCCGGGCGGCGGCGAGGTGTACGCCCTCGCGATCGATGCCGAGCGCGCCCTCCTCGACTACCTCCAGATGTTCTACAAGCTCGGCAGCGCGGGCCGGGCACTCAAGAAGCTCGGCGCGATCGACTTCGCCACCACCATTGCGCCCGGTGTCCGGGATGTCCTGCTGACGGGCAAGGCGTGCGAGGCCGTGCGCCGCAAGGACAAGCATAACCGGTTCGTCTACGACTACGTGATCATGGACGCTCCGCCGACCGGCCGGATCACCCGCTTCCTCAACGTGAACGACGAGGTGGCGGGGCTGGCCCGGATCGGCCCGATACACAATCAGGCGCAGGCCGTGATGCGGGTGCTGAAGTCTCCCGAGACCGCGGTGCATCTGGTGACCCTCCTGGAGGAGATGCCGGTCCAGGAGACCGCCGACGGCATCGCGGAGCTGCAGGCCGCCGAACTGCCGGTGGGCCGGGTCATCGTGAACATGGTGCGCCCGCACCTGCTGGACGAGGACGCGCTGCGCACCGCTGCGGGCGGTCGGCGCAAGGAGATCGCCAAGACGCTCACCCGGGCGGGAGTGACCGGCTCGGCAGGGCTCGTACGTCCTCTGGTCGAGCAGGCGACCGAGCACGCCCAGCGGGTGGAGCTGGAGCGTGAGCAGCGCGCCGTACTGGCGGAGCTCGGGCTGCCGGGGTACGAACTCCCGCTGATCGGCGAGGGCGTGGACCCGGCCGGGCTGTACGAGCTGGCGATGGAACTGCGCAAGCAGGGCGCGGGCGAAGGGGCGGCGGAACAAGGGGTGGGTTCATGACAGCGGCCGCGGACACCGGCAGCGACACAGGCACAGAAACCGACACCGAACCGGACGCGGGTACGGCCACGGCCACGGCCCCCGCCCTGGACACCGACGCCCTGCTCGACGACCCGGACATCCGGATCGTCGTGTGCTGCGGCTCGGGCGGCGTCGGCAAGACGACGACCGCGGCGGCCCTCGGCGTACGCGCGGCCGAGCGCGGTCGCAAGGTCGTCGTCCTCACCATCGACCCGGCGCGCAGGCTCGCCCAGTCCATGGGCATCGACTCCCTGGACAACGTCCCCCGCCGGGTGCAGGGCGTCGGGACCGAGGGTGCCGGTGAACTGCACGCCATGATGCTGGACATGAAGCGGACCTTCGACGAGATCGTCGAGGCGCACGCGGACGGGGAGCGGGCCCGCGCGATCCTGGAGAACCCCTTCTACCAGTCCCTGTCGGCCGGTTTCGCGGGCACGCAGGAGTACATGGCGATGGAGAAGCTCGGTCAGCTGCGGGCGCGCGACGAGTGGGACCTGATCGTCGTCGACACCCCGCCGTCGCGATCCGCACTGGATTTCCTGGACGCGCCGAAGCGGCTGGGCTCGTTCCTGGACGGAAAGTTCATCAAGCTGCTGATGGCCCCGGCGAAAATGGGCGGCCGGGCCGGAATGAAGTTCCTCAACGTGGGCATGTCGCTGATGACCGGGACGCTGGGCAAGCTGCTCGGCGGCCAGTTCCTGCGTGATGTACAGACCTTCGTCGCCGCGATGGACACCATGTTCGGCGGGTTCCGCACCCGCGCCGATGCCACGTACAAGCTCCTCCAGGCACCCGGCACGGCGTTCCTCGTCGTCGCGACACCGGAGCGGGACGCGCTCCGCGAAGCGGCGTATTTCGTGGAGCGGCTGGCCGCGGAGGACATGCCGCTGGCCGGTCTGGTGCTCAACCGGGTCCACGGCAGTGACGCCGCCCGGCTCTCCGCGGAGCACGCGCTGGCCGCCGCAGAAAATCTTGATGCCGACGGCATTGTGGATCAGGGCGCCGGGAAGGCTGGACTTCGTGAGCCCGCCGAATCCCCCGCGGCCGGTTCCGCACAGACCCCGGACCCCGCAGGAGCCGCCACCCCCGAACCGTCCGAGCATGCCTCGGAGCACGAGCCCGCCGACATCCCGGACGTCCATGCCGACGCCCGCACGGCCGTCGTGACCACAGACGACCCGCCCGCAGACGCCGTGACCGCAGACGCCGTGACCGTCGAACAACTGACGGCAGGTCTGCTGCGTCTCCATGCCGAACGGATGCAGGTGGTCGCGCGCGAACAGAGCACACGCGACCGCTTCACCGCACTGCATCCCGAGGTGGCCGTGACCGCGGTGGCCGCGCTGCCCGGAGATGTCCATGACCTCGCAGGGCTGCGAGCCATCGGCGACCGGCTCGCGACCGGTTCCGCCTCGGCCGGAGCTGCGTAGTCACCCCGTCGTCCGTCCTGCCGCCCGGGTCTACCCCACGGCGGCGAACGTCTCGTGCAGTTCGTCGTCCTCCAGCCCGATCGCCACGGGCAGGATGCCCGTGGACCGCTCGTACTCGCTGCGTGCGGTCTCCAGCAGCCGGCGCCAGGACGTGACCGTCGGGCGCCGGCGCAGCAATGCGCGGCGCTCCCGCTCGGTCATTCCGCCCCACACGCCGAATTCGACGCGATTATCCAGCGCATCGGCCAGGCATTCGGTCCGCACCGGACATCCGGTGCACACCGCCTTGGCTCTGTTCTGCGCTGCCCCTTGTACGAACAGTTCATCCGGATCGGTAGTGCGGCAGGCTGCCTGCGCACTCCAGTCGGTTACCCAGCCCATCCCGGCGCCGTCCTCTCCCGAATCGAGGCTCCCCCACGGCGGTAGCGGCATATTCACCGCTGCCAGTTGAGGACGTTACGGAAGGTGGCGACAGCACAACACCCCCTTCGGGCCCAATCTTGAATGGCCCGAACGGACTATGCGTATGCGGCAGATCACCCAGGGGAGTGATGCGAGGACATGCGCGACTATCCCGTCAGAATCGGGACAGATCACCTGAGTCACAACGGACGTTCGATGACACACGAGGCGATTTCGGGAGCGCCTGAACTCGTGGCCGGGCAGTGCAGGGGGGTTGATACGGAACCGGACTGCTGTGACAGTTGAGAGCAGCTTAGGCCAAGGCATATACGTGTGTCCGGCGAATGAGAACGTAGGCTGCCCCCATGCCAAAGAAGCGCTCGGGCGGGGGTCTCACGACGACCCAGCAGGCCGCCAAGTTCCTCGGTGTCGCCGCACTCTCCGGAGTGGTCCTGGCGGGCATCGCGCTGCCGGCCGCCGGAGCACTGGGTCTCGCCGCCAAGGGAACGGTCGACGGGTTCGACGAGATCCCGGCCAACCTGAAGACTCCGCCGCTGAGCCAGCGCACCACGATCCTGGACAACCAGGGCGGCCAGATCGCCACGGTGTACTCGCGGGACCGCACCGTTGTGCCGCTGACGAAGATCTCCCCGTACATGCAGAAGGCGATCATCGCGATCGAGGACGCCCGCTTCTACGAGCACGGCGCGGTCGACCTCAAGGGCATCCTGCGTGCGATGAACCGCAACGTACAGGCGGGCGGGACCGCACAGGGCGCGTCGACCCTCACCCAGCAGTACGTGAAGAACGTCTTCGTCGAGGAGGCGGGCGACGACCCGACCAAGGTCGCCCAGGCCACCCAGCAGACGCTCGGCCGCAAGGTCCAGGAGCTGAAGTACGCGATCCAGGTCGAGGAAGAGCTCGGCAAGAAGAAGATCCTGGAGAACTACCTCAACATCACCTTCTTCGGGCAGCAGGCGTACGGCGTCGAGGCGGCCTCCCAGCGGTACTTCTCCAAGTCGGCGAAGGACCTGAAGCTGGAGGAGGCGGCGATGCTGGCCGGCATCGTGCAGTCGCCCAGCCGCTACGACCCCGTCAACGACACGGAGGAGGCGACCAAGCGTCGCAACACCGTGATCCAGCGGATGGCCGATGTCGGGGACATCTCGCAGGAGGAGGCCGACAAGGCCAAGAAGACCCCGATCAAGCTGAAGGTGAAGCGGCCGAAGAACGGCTGCATCACCGCGGTCAGCGGTTCCGGATTCTTCTGCGCCTACGTATACGAGATCGTCACGAACGACCCGGCCTTCGGTAAGACCGCCAAGGAGCGCGCCAAGCTCTGGGCGACCGGCGGACTGACCATCAAGACGACGCTGGACCCGCGTTCCCAGGCCGCCTCCAACGAAGCAGCCACCTCCCGCGTCAACGAGACCGACAAGGTCGCGGCCTCGGTGGTCCAGGTCCAGCCCGGCACCGGTCAGATCATGGCGATGGCCCAGTCCCGTCCCTACGGACTGGACGCGTCCCAGCACCAGACCATGCTGAACCTCTCCGTCGACCACAAGATGGGCGGCAGTTACGCCGGCTTCCAGGTGGGATCGACCTTCAAGCCGATCACCGCGGCGGCCGCGCTGGAGAAGGGGATCAGCCCGGCCCAGAGCTTCACCACGGACTACAAGCTCACCCTCCCCGCCGACGGCTTCCGCACCTGCGAGAACGAGCCTGCGGACACCGTCCCGTGGAACATCGAGAACGAGATGGAGTCGGAGAAGGGCACCTTCGACATGACCAGCGCGCTGGGCAAGTCGATCAACACCTACTTCGCCAAGCTGGAGCAGCAGGCAGGCCTCTGCGAGACGCTCACGATGGCGAAGAAGGTCGGCTACATCCGCGGCGACAACAAGCCGCTTCGCCAAGCCCCCTCCACCACCCTCGGCGGCCAGGAGTCGACGCCGCTGGCCATGGCTTCGGCATACGCCACCTTCGCCAACCGCGGCACGTACTGCTCCCCGATCGCGATCCTGTCGGTGACCAAGCCGGACGGGAAGAAGATCGACGTACCGAAGTCGACGTGCAACAGCGCCATGAGCGAGCACACGGCCGACACCATCAACCAGATGCTCAAGGGCGTCGTCGAGGACGGCACCGGACAGTCGGCCGGTCTCAGTGACCGTGACAACGCGGGCAAGACCGGTACGACCGACGAGCGCATCAACGCCTGGTTCGTCGGCTACACGCCGAACCTGTCCACGGCCGTGTGGGTCGGCAGCGACGGCGCCCACCAGATCCCGATGAGCAACATCACCATCGGCGGCCAGTACTACGAGGACGTCTGCGGTGGCTGTCTGCCCGGTCCGATCTGGCGGACGGCGATGACCGGTTCCCTGAGCGCCTCCGAAACCCCTTCCTTCACCCCGGTCGACGTCCCGCGGGCGAAGCCCAAGGAGGACAAGGACAAGAACAAGGACCGGGACAAGAACAAGCCGGGCGAGGGCGACGACAAGCCCGGCGACGACAGTCCCTTCCCCGGCATCAGCATTTCGCCGGACCTGATCGGCGGAAACGACGGCAACGGCCGCGGTCAGAACGACGGCGGGACCAACGGCCCCTGACCTGGCCGGTCCTTGCTCACGTCAGACATGAAGGTGGGGCGCCCCCGGTCCGGGGGCGCCCCACCTTCATGTCTGCCTGCTGAACCGCGCGGCCTCAGCCGGCGAGGAGCTTCTTCACCGTGGCGGCCACCCGGCCGCCCTCGGCGCGCCCCGCGACCTTCGGGTTCACGATCTTCATGACGGCGCCCATGGCACGCGGCCCCTCGGCCCCGGCGGACTTCGCCTCGTCGACGGCGGACGCCACGATCGCGGTCAGCTCGTCGTCGCTCAGCTGCTGCGGGAGGTAGGCGTCGAGCAGCTCGCCCTCCTTCTTCTCCCGCTCGGCCTGCTCGGCCCGGCCGCCCTTGGCGAAGGCCTCGGCCGCCTCGCGGCGCTTCTTGGCCTCCTTGGCGATCACCTTCTGCACCTCGTCGTCGGAGAGTTCGCGGGCAGTCTTTCCGCCGACCTCCTCCTTGGTGATCGCGGTGAGGGTCAGCCGGAGCGTGGACGAGGTCAGCTCGTCGCGCGCCTTCATGGCCGTGGTGAGGTCTTCCTTGAGCTTGGACTTGAGCGTGGTCATGGGGTGATTGTGGCAGGTGCGAGGTGTCCGCCGCCCGCCGGTTTTCCCGTGGGCACACACCGTCTGCGACGATGGGCGCATGCGCGCACGCTACGGAGTACCCCTGAAAATCACGGCGGTCACCGCCGCGGCCGGCGCCGCCGGTCTCGCCTAC
Organism: Streptomyces sp. LN549; assembly: GCF_043203805.1. Taxonomy (NCBI): domain Bacteria; kingdom Bacillati; phylum Actinomycetota; class Actinomycetes; order Kitasatosporales; family Streptomycetaceae; genus Streptomyces; species Streptomyces sp. LN549. The sequence goes on from NZ_JAZHRI010000002.1 coordinate 4,062,469, forward strand.
GCAGCCGGATTCGAGGCCCGCTCGTTCCGTCTGCGAAGGGTCGCCATCCCGGTACTCCCGCACGGGGCACGCCCGTTGCGCGTCCTTCAGGTCTCCGACGTCCACATGGTCAGCGGCCAGCGCAAGAAGCGCGCCTGGCTGCAGTCCCTGGCCGGGCTGCGCCCGGACTTCGTCGTGAACACCGGCGACAACCTCTCCGACTCGGAGGCCGTACCGGAGCTGCTCGACGCGCTCGGTCCGCTGATGGAGTTCCCGGGTGTGTACGTGTTCGGCTCCAACGACTACTACGGCCCCAAGCTCCGCAACCCCGCCCGTTATCTCTTCGAGAAGGCCGCGGGCAAGCACGGGCTCAACGGGAACGCCCCGGCCGTCGGCGTCGTCCACAACCCGTGGGAACCGATGCGCGACGCCTTCGACGACGCGGGCTGGCTGAACCTGTCCAACACGCGGGGCCGCCTCAAGGTCGACGGCCTGGAGCTGGCCTTCACCGGCCTCGACGACCCGCACATCAGGCGTGACCGCTACGCCGAGGTGTCGGGCGGCCCCGAGACGGGCGCCGACCTCTCCATCGGCGTGGTCCACGCCCCCTACCTGCGCTCACTCGACGCCTTCACCGCGGACGGCTACCCGCTGATCCTGGCCGGCCACACCCACGGCGGCCAGCTGTGCATCCCCTTCTACGGCGCCCTGGTCACCAACTGCGACCTGGACACGGACCGCGTGAAGGGCCTCTCCAGCCACACGGCCGACGGCCACCGCGCCTACCTCCACGTCTCGGCCGGCTGCGGCACCAACCGCTACACCCCGGTCCGCTTCGCCTGTCCCCCGGAGGCGACCCTGCTGACCTTGACGGCGCGAGACGTGTGACGGACGGCGGCCGCACGATCGGCACAAAAAGCGGATTTCGTCTCCGGGCGCCGGTGGGCTAAAGTAATCGATGTCGCCGGGAGACCGGCGGCGATCGGGGTGTAGCGCAGCTTGGCAGCGCGCTTCGTTCGGGACGAAGAGGTCGTGGGTTCAAATCCCGCCACCCCGACAGCCGTAAGACCAGGTCAGGGGCCTGATCCACTTAGTGGATCAGGCCCCTGAGTGGTTTCCGGAGATCGTTTGGGCGAAGCCCGGGAGAAGATCTTGGTCGAGGTCTCCCAAGCGGAAGCAGCCCCCTTCCTGCTCACCGTGTGGCGACATCTATCCCTCGTGTGCGCATCCGCGAACTTGATCTCAGGCTGGCACCTCCTCCAGCGTCGCGCCGACCACCCCCAAGAAGGGGTGCCGACCGCGCGCAGCAATCGCACCGCACGGTGTACAGCGTGCGCGTCCCCCTCCTCGACCTGCCGACGATCCTGCCCGTCCCCGATCCCAGCAACGTCGACAAGGACAACCGCAAGGTCGACCGCCTCCACGCCAAGCACTTCGGCGAGTACCTCGACACCAAGCAGGACTGGGTCGCGCCCGCCCTGCTGGCCCGGGATAGCGGCGGATGCACCTTCGAGAAGGTGGACGACCAGGGCGCCGTCGGCTACATCGACGTTCCGTGGGCGATTGGCGGCACCTCCAGCTTGCGGACCATCGACGGCCAGCACCGCGTGCTCGGTGTAGCCATCGAGAAGCAGCGCATCACCGACGCCATCTCTGCCGTCGATCGCGAAATGGCTCGCAAGGTAAGCCCAGAGAAGGCCGCGAAACTCGCGGCCGAACGCGAAAAGCTCATCGGGCAGATGAACCGCCTCAAGGCCGAGTACGTCGGCCTTGACATCTATGTCGAGCCAGACCCGATCAAGTCTCAACAGATGTTCGTAGACGTTACCGACAACGCCAAGGGCATCAGCAGCGCCGTCCGCGCTCGTTTCGACAGCTACAAGGTTGCCAACCGAACCCTGTCCGACGTCATCGACCACCCGCTGCTTAAGGGCCGGGTCGACGCCGAGCAAGATCGCATGACGCTTAAGAACCCCAACTTCATGGGCGCCAAGCACGTCGCCGACGTCACCCGATCCGTCATCGCCGGTGCTGGTGGCCGGATCAGCAAGAAGGCCGAGCAGACTCTTACCGACGGCGAGGTGATCGAGCAGGTTAAAGACTTCCTCGACGTTATCTCCACCGCCTTCACCGACCTCGCCTCTCTCACCGAAGACGATCCAGAGGCGGAGCATCAGCCTGGAGAACTGACCATGGCCCAGGAGGTACGCCGGTCCTCGCTCCTCGGATCGGAGGGCATGCTCCGCGTTCTCGGTGGCGTATTCCGAGAGCTGCGGGCGGGCGAGAATCCTGCCGAACTCGACGACGTCACCGACTTCTTCAAGCGACTCGACCCGCACATGGCCGCGCCGGTCCCCGAGACCAGCATTTGGCGTACCACCGCAGCCAACATCGACTTCGAACCGAACGCTTCGGCACCGATCATGAGGACGCAGAACATCGTCCATCTCGTGAGCGTGATCACCGATTGGCACAAAAAGGCCCCCACTAGCCTTTAGGGGCGCCTATCAGGACAAAGCACACCGATCTTAAACGCCGGACTTTGTCCGAACTGGGGCGGCTTCTGCCCGGTGCGAGTGGTCCATCGGGCAGCTTCGCAGGTCGCTAGGCTGCCGCCCGCAGCCTCCTCTGCAACAGCTCATCGAGCACGACAACGGGCGAACTAGCTGGTAGAGCGTGGCCACCTCATCACACGCCTCTGACATCACTATCGGTGAGATCCCCACAGAGAGTGGACCAGAGCCGGCAGTCGTGGACAAAGCCACTGCGGCCCTCGTCGGCGTGGGTGTGGTCGCACAGGCAGGTGCACCGCTTGTGGTCGACTTCCCAGCCCAGTCCGGTAGGGCCGTCGCCCAGGAGCCGGATCAGGTCGGGACACGGGGGGCCGGGTTGGTTTCTCAGGGTTCGGTGCCGTCCCCGTCTCTGCCCCCGTCCCCGTCCCAGTCCCGCAGTTGGCGCAGCGCGAGGCCGGTTGCCGACTTGCACAGGAACTCTGCGCGCTCGTAGGACAGTCGCCCTCGGCCGCTCTGCGGGCAGACGTCGGCCGCGCCCAGGATGCCTGCCCGCGCCGGACCCGGGCGTCGGTCGGTGAGGAACACCGGGCCCTGGGTCCGGCCGTCCAGGAGTTCGGACAGGAGCGCGGCCGTTTTCGATCGCCAGGTGATCCACGCGCCACGCCGGTCCGACCGCCGGTCCGCGAGGCAGGCTCGTCGCTCCGGCAGGTCCAGGTCCTGGACGTTGAGGGCCAGCAAGGCCGTGACGGTGGAGCCCGACTCGTGCAGCAGCGTCCACAAGGTGCGCTCCCGCAACGAGGCTTCCACCTCTCCCGGCCACGCAGTTCCTGGCGGGACCGGGGCGGGTACGGGCGCCGGTGCGCGGCAGCGCCGGGGCATCCGCTGGGGGATGGCCGCGTCAAGGTCCGGGGTGTCCGTCCACGCACCGAACGCCCTCACAGCGGCGCGGTGCCGGTTCCACGTGGACGCCGCCACGCCGCCCCACGAGAGGCGGAAGGCACCGGCAATCTGATCGGCCGTCAGCGAGGTGAGCGGCATCCCCACTCCCAGAGCCAGCCGCAGTCGCCACAACGTCTGTCCGTACGAGCGGGCCGTCGCCGGTGCGAGCCGGTCCTGGGCCAGGAACGCGTCGATGGCCTCCCCGAACGTCGGCGTGGACGCGTCCCCGACCGGGATCGCCTCGGCACGACGCGTCAGGTACGCGCTTTCGGCGGCGTTCCGGGTCAGCAGCGCCGCACGCTCGAACTCGCGGCGGGCTTCTTCGCCGCGCCCCAGGCGCAGCAGCAGGTCGCCGCGCACGCCGGGGAGCAGGTGGTAGTCGCGGAGCGCAGGGTCGGGGGCGAGCGTGTCGACGAGGGCGAGGCCGGCTGCGGGGCCGTCCGCCATGCCCACCGCGACCGCCTGGTTGAGCCGCACCACGGCGGTGGGCAGGAGGCGGGCGAGGGCGGCGTACAGTCCGGAAATCCGTGCCCAGTCGGTCTCCTCGGCGGTGCGTGCCTGGGCGTGGCAGATGGCGATCGCGGCCTGCAGTACGTAGGGACCTGGCTGGCCGGGTGTACCGGCCGCGCGAGCCCGCAGCATCGCCGCGAAGCCGCGACGGATGAGCAAGGGGTCCCAGCGTCCCCGGTTCTGCATGTGCAGCGGAACCGGTTCGCCGGCGGGGCCGGTGCGGGCCGCCGTGCGGGAGGCCTGGACCTCCATGAGCGCCACCAGGCCGTGTACTTCCGCCTCGTCGGGTACCGACCGGGCGAGCAGGCGTCCCAGCCGCAGCGCCTCCAGGCACAGGCCGGGCCGCATCAGGTCGTCGCCCGAGGTCGCCGAGTAGCCCTCGTTGAAGATCAGGTAGACGACCTCCAGGACGGAGGCGAGGCGTTCGGTCAGCTCGGCGCCGTCCGGGAGTTCGAACGGCACCCGCTCCTCGGCGAGTGTGCGCTTCGCCGTGGCGATGCGGCGGGCGATCAGCGGCTCAGCGGTGAGGAACGCGCGGGCGATCTCGGACGCGGTGAGTCCGCCGAGCAGCCGCAGGGTCAGGGCGACGCGTGCCTCGGTCGGTAGGACCGAGTGGCAGGAGACGAACATCAGCCGCAGCACGTCGTCCTGCTCTGAGGCGGGATCGGCGGACTCGGCGGACTCAAGATCGTGGTCGACGCCGCCGTCGCCATCACCGTCGAGCCGCTGCTGCTCGGCCAGTTCGTGCGCGAGCGTCTCGCCGTGCTCGGCCAACCGCCGGTCGCGGCGGATGTGGTCGACGGCGCGGCGCTTGGCGACGGTGGTGAGCCAGGCGCCCGGATTGTCCGGGATTCCAGACTCGGGCCACCGTTCCAGCGCCGCGACCAGCGCGTCCTGTGCCAATTCCTCGGCCACGCCGACGTCGCGCACCATGCGGGTGAGCGCGGCGACGATACGGGCCGACTCCATCTTCCAGATCGCGTCGACCGTGCGGTGGACGTCCGTCACGGACCGAAGACCTGCTGGATCATGCTCTCGCCGTCACCGACGATCTTCCGGAACCGGCGGCCCAGTTCCACCGCCTCCTCCTGGGAGCGGACCTCGATGAGGGCGAAGCCGACGACGGCCTCCTTCGACTCGGCGAACGGGCCGTCCGTGACGGTGATGACGCCGCCCTCGGAGACCAGCCGGACACCTCCCGGTTCGAGCCCGCCGGTGGCCAGCAGCGCACCTGCGGCGCTCAGCTCCTCGATGAAGGCGCCCATCTCGGCGAAGAGCTTCTCGTCGGGGACCTTCGCCGTCTCCGAGGCCTTGGTCGTCATCAAGTAGCGCATGGTGTCTCTCCGGTTTCGTCCTGCCCGGCCGGATCGCCGGGGCGTACTGACACGTCGTACCGACGATGTGACAGGGAATTCGCTGATTCCCTGTTGTATCAGCGGATCGACGTCGGTGTGAGCCCCACGGAAGAAGTCCGAGGCCCGCCCGCCCCTCGAAGGAGCCCGTCGTGACCACCAGCACCCGCTTCCCGCACGCCACAGCCACAGCCACCACAGCGGCAGCGGCCGCCGACCAGGCTCGCCCCGCTGCCCGGCGCGGCTCGGTCGGCACCCGTCGGCTGCTCGCCTGCGCTGCCGTCGCCGGTCCACTGTGGGTGGCCGTGTCGGTCGCCCAGGCACTCACCCGCGAGGGGTTCGAGCCGACCCGGCACGCGCTCAGCCAGCTGGCCACCGGATCGCTCGGCTGGCTGCAGATCACCAACTTCGTGATCGCCGGGATCCTGGCCACGGTGGGCGCGGCCGGACTGCGCCGGGTCATGCAGGGGACGGCCGGTGGTGTCGCGGTGCCGCAGCTGGTCCGGGTGGTCGGGGTCGGCATGGTCGCCGCCGGGCTGCTCACGATGGACCCGGCGGACGCCTTTCCGGTGGGCACGCCGGAGGGCATCCCGCAGTCGATGAGCTGGCACGCGTACGGACACATGGCCGCCGGGTCGATCACCTTCGCCTCGCTGATCGCCGCGGGCTACCTGTTCGGTCGGCACTTCTCCCGGCTCGGCAACCGGCGGCTCGCGGTGGTCTCCCGCGTCTCCGCCACGGTGATGCTGGCCGGCGACGCCTGGTCGATGAGCGGTGGTAAGGCGGGCGCGCTGACCATGGCCATTGGCACGACCGTCATGTTCACGCTGCTCGCGTACGTGGCCGCGCAATACCGGCGTACTGCCTGAGGGCCACCGCCAAAGGTCTCCATGACCAGCAACCAAGTCACCAGCAACTAAATGACCAGCAACCAAATCATCAGCAACCCACGAGGAAGCGAGACAGTTCGATGCGCATTGTGATGGGTGAATTCGTCAGCCTGGACGGCGTCATGCAGGCCCCTGGCGGCCCCGACGAGGACACCGACGGAGGGTTCACCCACGGCGGCTGGACGCACCCGTTCTTCGACCCGCAGGTGATGGGCGGCGCCCTCGCCGAGTGGGCCGCCGACACCGACGGGCTGCTCTTCGGACGCCGCACGTGGCAGACCATGGCCGCGGCGTGGCCGGAGCGGGCCGGTGACCCCTTCGCCGACCACATGAACTCGGTAGCCAAGTACGTCGTCTCCAGCACCCTGGGCGAAGCCGACCTGACGTGGAACAACACCACCCGCATACCCGGCGACCAGGCACTCGACCAGATCCGGAAGCTGCGTGACACCGAGGGCCGGGACCTGGTGGTGATGGGCAGCCTTACGCTCGCCCGCACCCTCCTGACCGAAGGGCTGGTCGACGAACTGCGGCTCATGATCATGCCGGTGCTGCTCGGCGGCGGAAAGACGATCTACCCGGCCGACGGCGCGCTGCGCACGCTTGAGCTGATCTCGACCGTGGTCAGCAGCACGGGCGTGCACGTGTGCACCTACCGACCGGCGGCTGCAGGGTAGCCCGCGCCCGGGATGGGGTTCTCACCGCGCGGCCGGGTACGCACCCGGCCGCGCGGTGGCCCACCCGAGCGGCCTGGTGGGCATCAACTCTCTCCATCGAATCGGCCGTGAGACGCTGCAAGCCATGGGAATCGTGGACGGGCTGTCATCGCCTGCCGGTCGAGCTCACAACCTGCGTGCCCATGCGACCCCGTCACCAAGGACCACTCGTCCAGCTCGCCTTGCGGAAGCCGCCCGCACCACAGTCCCGTACCAGGCACGACCGCTGACCCGCATGGGCCCGCGGTGTCCAGGGACAAGTTCCCAGGGGCGTGCGTTCGCCGATGACGAGCTCATGATTGATCTTCCACTGGTGTCCAGTCGGCTGGCCGGGCTGCCGCGTGAGGCGCGTGGCTATCCGGTTTCTGCGGAGAACGGCAGGGTACGGGCCAAGCCGCAGCTGGCGCTCCAGCTGCTACCGACTCGCGCAGACCCGGGCCCGGGCCCAACAAGCAGCGATGGTCTGACTGTGGATGATCACGTCATTCCCCAGGAGCTGGCCAATGGGCCTTCGGGCGGAGTGTCCATTCTGCGTGCATGGGAAAACCTTTCGACGAGCCGGGCCGGACCGACCATGATCCGCACTCGTGACGGTGCACAAGCAGTTCCTGGTCCGGGCCGCGGCTCCGTACGAGAGTGGAGCGACCCCTGCGACGAGGAGAGCCCCGGCGACGAATCGCCCGGCTCGCCGCCGCAGAAGGAGTTCTGCGGCCCCGCCCTTGAGTACGCCGTCCCGCTGACCGTGTACGCCGGGGCGGAATGTTCCACGCTCGGCTGGTCGTACGGCGCAGCGCCCTGGCACGCCGAGGGATTGGACGCAGACCAGGAAGGCGCCCGGACTGAGAATGCGGCCCTGCCGACGGGCGAGCTGGAGACATTCGGGCGTGACCGCTGCCCGCGCGACTTTGCGACCGAGCGTGGACGCGACGCTCACCGCCGACAGAGCCACCCCGAGGGATGAGCTGACCAGTACGCAGAGGAACGTCGCCTCGCCGCCTGGGGGCTTGTGATGACCCGTCGTCAACAAACCACCGCTATTCTCCGTCCTGATTTCCGCACGCAGGGGGCGATCTGTCCAGATGTCCGTACGCCGCAGTCGAACCCCAGTGGCCTGAATTTGTCGTGCCGCATGGTCGATTCTGAATCGGAGCCGCTTACACACCCTCTCGTCCCACCAGGAGTACCGCCAGGCATGGGCCTGCCCAGTAATCCCGATGAGGCTCTCCAATAGCAGGTCGGAACGCCGAGCCCTACGCCCTGCAAACTCGGGACCAGCCGCATAACGCATGGCAAATACCCCTGCCGACCCTGACCGACTCCACCTCACCCGCTCTTCCCGTCACCCGCGCGGACGCACGGCGACGGTCGAGCAAGCGGGTCGGTCCTGCCGCACACGTACCAGCGGGTCAAGGCGGGCAATCACGTTGATGGACTCGTCGACGCCTGCCCTGACCCGCTGATTCCGCTGGTTCTCCTTCTGCAGAAGGAGTCCGCAGAAGAAGAACGTGGGTTGGAACGCCCCTCAGAAGACCATCGTCAGGAGATCGGCGAAGAGTTCGTGCTCATCGACCTCCAGGCCGCGGTTGGTGAACCACGTACATACGTTGTGGCAGTCCCGCATCAGGAAATCCATCCCCTTCGGATTGCCGACGATGTCGACCACCTGGGGCAGATCGATCATCACGATCCGGTCGCCCTGCGCCAGCACGTTGTACGGCGACAGGTCTCCGTGGGCCAGCCCCGCCCTGGCCAATTCGCGCATCCCGTCCCCAAGCTGCTCGAAGTACGACGCGAGCAGCTTCCCCTTGGGCCGGACCTGCGCCAGCCGTGGTGCCGCGCCGCCGTCGCCGTCGTCGATGAACTCCATCAGCAGCTCGGTGCCGTCCACCTGCACGGGGTAGGGAACGGGAACTCCGGCTTTCCAGAGCCGGCAGAGTGCGTCCCACTCCGCGTAGGCCCATTGCCCGGCCGCGACGCTCCTGCCGTGCGAGGTCTTCTTCGCCATCGCCCGGCTGTCGCGGCTGTTGCGGGTACGCCGGCCTTCAAGGTACGAGTCACTGCGGCGGAACGAGCGGTGTTCCTCGGTCCGGTACCGCTTGGCGGCCAGCAACGACCGTCGTGCCGGGTTGTCGCCGACCTGTTCCACTGCTCGTTCGAGCAGGAAGACGTCGGCCTCCTTGCCGGTCTTGAGGATGCCGAGCTCGGTATCGATCGCGGCCTGTTCCGTCACCACCCAGTCGGGCCGTGGCTCCGGGCCGCGAGAACCGCGCTCGACATCCAGCCAGGTGGACCAGCGTTGATCCGGGCCGAGCTCTTCCGGGATCGTGTCGAAACGGAAGACGAAAGCGTCGGCGATGTCCGGTTCGGACCTGTCGCCGGCCGTCGCGGCACAGCGCTCGTCGGTGAGGTCAGAGAATTGGTGCTCGGTACGAAAGACGTCGGAAGACATCGGATGTGCTCCTGGAGAGAGAAGTGAGACTGACGCGGGCATGCCGCAGCGCAGTGACAGACATCCGTTCAGCCCTCCTTATCCCCAGGCAGCACTCGTAGCTGCACAGTTCGCTCAAGCATGCAGACCGGCTCGGACCCGCGCAACTGAATTGACCGCACCGGCCCAGCAGGGATCGTGGCGCTGGGACGTACAGGTCGCCCGCACCTCGTTCACGTGGAATCGCCGACGCCCGGAAGACCGAGCGGCCGCGTCGGGAACAGCCGGTCGGGCTCGCGCGGTTGCATCGACCGAGGGGCCGGCGCCGTACGGGCGGGGACACGGAGACCGCAAGGTCATCCGCCCTGGCAGGATCCGGCCCCGGAATCGCGGTACGCCCGCCGCGCACTCGGACCAAGACGTATTTCTGCAGGAGGACTGCTTCATGACTGACCGGCCCTTGACGCTCATGGCAGTACACGCTCACCCCGACGACGAGGCCACCGGAACCGGAGGAGTCCTCGCGCGGTACGCGGCGGAAGGCATCCGCACGGTGCTCGTGACCTGTACCGACGGCGGTTGCGGTGACGGAAAGGGAGGCGTCAAGCCGGGCGATCCCGGGCACGATCCGGCGGCCGTCGCCTTGATACGCCGCCAGGAACTCGAGGCAAGCTGTGACGTCCTGAAGGTCAGCGATCTGGAGATGCTGGACTATGCCGACTCCGGGATGGCGGGCTGGCCGAGCAACGACGCCCCCGGGTCCTTCTGGCAGACCCCCGTCGAGGAAGGCGCAGCGCGACTTGCGGAACTGATGCGGCACTACCGGCCCGATGTCGTCGTCACCTACGACGAGAACGGCTTCTACGGTCACCCCGACCACATCCAGGCCCACCGCATCACGATGGCGGCACTGGAGATGACCGCGCTGACACCGAAGGTGTACTGGACGACGATGCCCCGATCGATGATGCAGCGGTTCGGGGAGACCATGCGCGAGTTTCATGAGGACATGCCGGAGCCTGACCCCGCCGAGGCCGCCGCGATGGCCGAGATCGGCCTCCCCGACGATGAGATCACCACGTGGGTGGACACCACCGCGTTCAGCGGTCAGAAGTTCGATGCACTGGCCGCACACGCCAGTCAGGGCGAGAACATCTTCTTCCTCAAGATGGGCAAGGAGAGGTTCGGCGAGTTGATGGGCGTGGAGACCTTCGTACGCGTCAAGGACGCCACCGCCGTGGCCGTACCCGAGAACGATCTCTTCGCCGGACTGCGCTGATCCGCTCCAACGCCCGGCGGGCGCACGGTCGGCACGCGCAGTCGGCGGCCGGCGTGCGGCACCCTGGCGGCCCGCCTGGCTTCGCACCCGGGACCGGCCTCGACCGGGCGCGCCACGCCCTCGTTCGTGCCGGGCGGCACTTGTCGCCCGACCAGATCCTGGCCGGGCCTCCGGCTGTGCGGACAGCCCGTCCGACCCTCATTCGTGAGGCAGGCTCCGCCGGGCTGAATCCATGAGCCGTTCGGCGAGGGCTACGACGAGGCCTCGGAGTTCGTCCGGGCGTTCGATGACGAAGGGCCGGTCCAGCGAGGCGAGTACGGCGGGCAGCCAGTCGAGCCGCTCCACACGCAGGTCGACGCGGGCCCAGCGCTCGGCCTCCGGTCCGGCGTCGTCCGGGGACGGCAGCTCCTCCACGATCGCGATGCCGGCGGGAAGCCGGGCGTGGATCTGCTCGGCCGTCCCCTGCACCCGCAGGGTCACCTCATACCGGTAAGGAGCCGTGGCGAGCCCGGTCAGCACGCGCTTCGCCGGGTCGAGTCCGGCGGGTGGTTCGAACGAGCCGGGCAGGGCCCTCACGCCGCTGATGCGGTCCAGCCGGAACGTCCGGTCCTCGCCGGCCGCGGGATCGGCAGCCGTGACGTACCACCTGCCCGAGTGGGCGACGATCCCGTGCGGGTGCAGGGTGCGTTCACTGCGCCGGCCGTCGGCGGCGGTGTACCGGACGGAGATCGGCCGGTGGCGGGTCACCGCGTCGGCGATCGGGAGCAGCACCGCGGAGTCCGGGGCGTCGGCCTCGCCGGGCGGAGCCGTGAAGGCGAGGGATCCGAGCACGGCGTCGAGTCTGAGTCTCAGCCGTTCGGGCAGCACGCGCCGGATCTTGGCCGCCGCCGTCTCGCCCGCCGTGCCCGTAGCCGTGGCCAGGCCGGATCGGCGGCCTGCCACCAGGCCGAGCAGTACGGCGAGCGCTTCGTCGTCGCTCAGCATGAGCGGGGGCATGCGATAGCCGGGTTCGAGCCGGTAGCCGCCGTAGCGGCCTCGTACCGACTCGACGGGCACGTCGAGGTCGATGAGGTGGCCGGCATAGCGCCGCACGGTGCGTTCGTCGACGTCGAGCCGGCCGGCGAGTTCGGCCACGGTGCGGATGCCACCCGACTGCAGGAGCTCCAGCAGGGTGAGGACGCGAGCAATGGGGCGGGGCATGCCCAGAAGTCTCCTCCTCATACCGGGCGGGTTCCGCCCGGTATTCCTCGTAGCGTGCGTTGGGAAGCACCGACCGACCAGGAGAAGACCATGGATTTCGTCTCTGTCCGCATCATCACGGGCGACGTCGCCCGCCTCGTCGCCTTCTACGAACGGGCCACCGGCGTATCCGCCCACTGGTCCACCGAGGACTTCGCCGAACTCAGGACCACCTCGGCCACCCTCGCGATCGGCAGCACCCGCACCGTTCCGCTCTTCGCGCCCGGCTCGGCCCGTCCGGCCGACAACCACAGCGTGATCCTCGAGTTCCTCGTCGACGACGTGGACGGCGTGTACGAGAATCTGACCGGCTTCGTTGAGGACTTCGTCAACGAGCCCACCACGATGCCCTGGGGAAACCGCGCGCTCCTGTTCCGCGACCCCGACGGCAATCTCGTCAACTTCTTCACCCCCGTCACGCCGTCCGCCGTCGAGAAGTTCGCCCGCTGATGCCCATCGAAGATGCCCGGCAGCGCATGTGCATTACTAAACCTTGACCTAAACTAAACAGTTTACTAGACAACGTTGTCATCACCCGTCACAGTGTGCTTCGAAGCGAAGGGAACCCGCTTCCTTCAGGAAAGGTGTGGTGGACGTGGCGGTGTACGGAGCACTGGACATCGGCGGCACGAAGATCGCCGGAGCGCTCGTGGACGAGGCGGGCCACGTGGTGGTGCGCGCGCAGCGACCCACTCCGGCGCAGGAGTCGGCGGACGAGCTCATGGCGGCGGTGGCATCGGTCCTCGACGAGCTGGCGGTACACCCGACGTGGGACCGGCTGACCTGCCTCGGCATCGCCAGCGCCGGTCCGGTCGACACCGCGGCAGGCACGGTCAGCCCGGTCAACATCCCCGCGTGGCGACGCTTCCCGCTGACCGCGGAAGTGGCAGCGCACGCGCGGCTGCCGGTGGGACTCAGACCGGTACTGATCGGCGACGCGGTGGCCATGGCCGCGGCGGAACACTGGCTGGGCGCCGCACGGGGGTTCGAGAACGCGCTCTGCATGGTGGTGTCCACGGGCGTGGGCGGCGGACTCGTCCTCGGCGGGCGGCTCCACACCGGCAGAACGGGAAACGCCGGCCACATCGGGCACATCACGGTCGACCTCGACGGTTCGGTGTGCCCGTGCGGAGCTCCCGGCTGCGTCGAAGGGCTTGCCAGCGGTACGGCGATCGCCGCCCACGCCCAGGCTGCCGGATGGTCCGCGCCGCCCGGGGTGGCACCGACGGCGGCAGCGGTCGCGGACGCGGCGCGGGCCGGCGATCCGCGGGCCCAGTGGGCGTACGAACGGGCCGCCCAGGCACTGGCCGCCGCCATCGCCGCCGCGGCGGCCCTGGTCGAGCTGGACGTCGTGGTCATCGGCGGCGGCGTGGCACAGGCCGGAGAGACGCTCTTCGCCCCGCTGCGGCGGCGCATGGCCGACTACGCCGTCCTGGACTTCACCCGCGGGCTGCCCGTCGTACCGGCACTCCTGGCGCTCGACGCGGGGCTCATCGGTGCGGCCGCTGTCGCCTCCTCGCAGGCCGGTGCTCCCCCGCTCGCAGCAGCGCTCCGTTCCTGAACCCCCGCCGGATCCACGGCCCGTACCGACCCGTCCTCCATCACCTGCCAGCTGCTGGCCTCAACTCCGGGCGGGTGCCTGTGCGGTGGAGCCTCGCGGGGTGAGGGACGGGGTCGGCACCTGCACGGAACCGGCGTGCTGACCCTCTATGACCGTGAACAGCGTGCGGGCCACCTGCGCCCCGAAGCTGTGCACATCGTGGCTCATGGCCGACAGCGTGGGATGCGTGATCCGGCACAGCTGCGAGTCGTCCCAGGCCAGCAGCGACACGTCGTCGGGAACCACGAAGCCCATTTCGGCGGCGACGCCCGCTCCCGCGACGGCCATGATGTCGTTGTCGTAGACGATGGCCGTCGGACGCTCGGCCGACATCAGCAGGGACCGGGTGGCCCTGGCCCCCTCGCTTCCGTCGAAACCCGTCGCGACCTGCCGGCCCTCCTGGAGACCCAGCTCCCGCATCGTGGCCGCGAACGCGGTGGCCCGGATGGCACTGTGCCCGAGACCGACCGGACCGCCGACGCGGGCGATGCGCCGGTGCCCCAGCGCCGCCAGATAGCGCACCGCCTCGGCCGCGGCGGTGGCGTCGTCCGTCCACACCGCGGGAAACGAACCGGTGAGGGACGGATGCCCGACGGCCACCGCCGGCAGCCCGATCGACTGCAGCGACGGAACCCTCGGATCACTCTCGCGGAAGTCGACCAGAATGGCGCCGGCGATCGTCTGACTCCGCCACCAGGACTTGTACTGCTCGATCTCCTCGTCGAGATCCCGCACCAGCCTCAGAAGCAACGAGTACGACCGTTCGGCCAGGACGCTCTCGATACCGGAGATGAAGTCCATGTAGAACGGCTCGAGCCCGAGCAGCCGGGCGGGACGGCACAGGGCCAGGCCGATGATGTCGACCCGCTGACTGGAGAGGCTGCGCGCGGTGAGGTTCGGCGCCCAGCCCAGCTCCTTCGCCGCCTCGAAGATCCTCCGGCGGGTGGCATCCGAGACACCCGGCTTCTGGTTGAACGCCAGCGAGACCGCCCCCTTGGACACACCTGCCCGGGCGGCGACATCCCTGATCGTGACACGCGCCGGACCGTTCACCTCGCGTCCGTGCAGAAGAGGGCCGCCCGCGCCCTCTTCCGGTTCACGGAACCGCAGCCCGTCACACGGAACCGGGCCTGCTCGCCGGGCAGCAGCGTCCGCAACCCCTGGTCGGCCGCGGCGTGCAGGTCGAGGCGGTCGGCTTGAAGGAGGAGGTCTCTCAGCAGAGTGTGCGCACTTACCACGACGTCGACTGTATCGTCCCTGCCCGCCACTGATTCCACGGTGACGTCGTACTGCGGCCGCGGAGAGGCCGATCCCTTTTCCGGCACCGGGAAATGGAGGGCCCGCAGGCCGTCCGCCTCCAGCCGTCGCAGGGTCACCGAGGTCCTTGAGCCGGCCGTCGCCACCGTGGTCGCCATCAAGGGGATCACCGTGCACAACGGCTTCGTCCAGGCGCGGCCACGTGGCCGCGCCACGAAGGCGGAAGCCGGAACCGCGGTCCGGGTGCCTGACTGCTCGCGTGGACCAGACACCCGGACCGCTGTTCAGGCGGACGAACCGCCCTCCGGTCGGATCAGTTGTCCAGGCCGGCGAACGCGCCGGGCTCGTACGAACCCCCCGCGTTGTGCACGATCACGTTCATCCGGGTGGCCGCGTTGATCAGGGCGACCAGGCAGACCAGCGCACCGACCTGGTCGTCGTCGTAGTGCTTGCGCACCCCGGCCCACGTCTCGTCGGACACCCCGTCGTCGCCGAGCCGGGTGCCCTCCTCGGCAAACGCCAGCGCGGCCCGCTCGGCCTCGGTGAACACGGTGCTGTGGCGCCAGACGGCGACCAGGTTGAGCCGGAGCGCGGACTCACCGGCGGCCGCCGCCTCCTTGGTGTGGGCGTCGACGCAGAAGCCGCAGCCGTTGATCTGACCGACCCGCAGCTGCACCAGTTCCCGCAGGGCCTTCGGCAGCGTCGACTGCTCCAGGGCCAGCGAGGTGTTGTAGAACCGCTTGGCGACCTTCGTGGCGGTCGGGCTGTCGAAGAGGTTGAAGCGAGCTTCCATGACTGCGTCCTCACTCGTGTGGTTGCGTGCCGCGGCACTGAACGAACACAAGATGCCGAGAGCCCGGTTCCTGTGACGATGCGCAGTTGTGACGTGCCCCACCGGCCGTGGGTGTCACAGAACGGCGGTCGCCGGCGTCTCGTGTACGACGCAGCCGGGAGTCGACGGGCAGGAGCCGGGGATGAGCGACCGACCGAAGGACACCGCCGGGCGGCAACCTGCCCCTGGCATCCGTGGGGACGGTGTCACCGAGGCCTTCGTCGCCCACCGCAATCTGCTGTTCACCGTCGCCTACGAGATGCTCGGCTCGGCCGCCGACGCGGAGGACGTCCTCCAGGAGACCTGGCTGCGGTGGGTGGGCGTCGACCCCGGCACCGTGCGGGATCAGCGGGCCTACCTGGTCCGGATCACCACGCGTCAGGCACTGAGCCATCTGCGCACGCTCGGCCGGCGCAAGGAGTCCTACGTCGGCCCCTGGCTGCCCGAGCCCCTTCTGACCGCGCCGGACGTGGCCGAGGACGTCGAACTCGCCGACAGCGTCTCGATGGCGATGCTGCTGGTGCTGGAGACCCTCGCACCGACCGAGCGGGCGGTGTTCGTCCTGCGCGAGGTGTTCGATCTGGGCTACGACGAGATCGCGGAGGCCGTCGGCAAGAGCCCCGCCGCAGTCCGTCAGATCGCCCATCGGGCCCGGGCCCACGTCGCCGCGCGCCGGCCCCGGGGAAGTGTGTCCGCCGCCGAGGCCGGCCGCACGGTCGAGGCGTTCCGACGGGCGGTCGAGACGGGCGACCTGCAACGCCTGCTCGACGTCCTCGCACCCGACGTCGTCCTGCTGACCGACGGTGGCGGAGTCGTCCGGGCCGCCCTGGCGCCCGTGGTGGGAGCGGGCCCGGTGGCCGGTGTGCTGTGCAGGATCGCCGCGGCGATGACCTTGCAGCGGGCCCACGTCAACGGTGATCCGGCGCTGATCATCCGGCTCCACGGCGAGATCGACACCGTCGTGGCGATGCGCGTCGACGAGGGCCTCATCACCGGGCTCTACGCCGTGCGCAACCCCGAGAAGCTGTCACGCGTCGGGCGGGAGACCGCGGTCAGCCGCTGAGCGTCAGGTCCGGAGGCGGCCGCCGCGGGCGAAGACCGTGCCGCAGGGGCGGCAGCCGCCAACACCTGCTTCGCGGAACTCCAGTTGTGCCAGGCACGCAGCGTTTTCTCCTCATAAGGCCCTCGCGCCGCCACCTGTGAAGTGACGAGCGGGTGGTCGTAAAGCCTTTATTTCAGGGCGAGTTGCAGGTTTATCTACGCGCGGAGCTACGACTACCGAACGATCATTCGGGCAAATCCGGCACGTTCGCGCATGACTATTACCGGCGGGTACTGGAAGCTGCTACAACAGGTGACGCCTCACCAACCCCCCACCCACCCCCCACACTTCGGAGGGCTGACAGCTATGTCAGTACGGAGATTCTGGGCGTCCGCATCCACTCTGCTGCTCGCCGCCGCGGCCGCTCTCGGCATGGCCCAGCCTGCCTCGGCCGCCGCCGGCGGGTACGTCGCCCTGGGCGACTCGTACTCGTCCGGCGTCGGTGCCGGGAGCTACCTGTCCGACAGCGGTGACTGCCGCCGCAGCACCAAGTCCTACCCCTACCTCTGGGCGGCGGCGAACTCCCCTTCGTCGTTCGCCTTTGTCGCCTGTTCGGGCGCCACCACAAGCTCGGTGGCGAGCGGCCAGCTCGGCGCACTGAGCTCGTCCACCTCACTGGTCAGCGTCACCGCGGGCGGCAATGACGTCGGGTTCGCCGACGTCATGCAGGACTGCGTACTGTCCAGCGAGGCGACCTGCGTCGCCAGTGTGAACTCGGCCGTCGGGCAGATGAACAGCGCGCTGCCGTCCCGGCTGGGTTCGCTCTACACATCGATCCACTCCAGGGCCCCGCAGGCACATGTCGTGGTGCTGGGCTACCCGCGCTTCTACAAGATCGGCGGCAGCTGCATCGCCGGTCTCACGGAGACGGAACGCACCGCCATCAACAACGCGTCCGACGTGCTGAACGGCGTCATCGCCAAGCAGGCGGCGAATGCCGGATTCACCTTCTCCAGCGTCGTCGACGAGTTCACCGGGCACGAGCTGTGCTCCGGTGACGCATGGCTCAACAGCGTCTCGATCCCGGTGTACAACTCGTACCACCCGAAGGCCGTGGGACAGTCGAACGGCTATCTGCCCGCGTTCCGTTCGGTCGCGTAAGGCCGAGCGGTCACAAAGGCGCGGCATCGCTCCGGAGTTCCCGGCTCCGGAGCGATGCCGCGCTGCTGTCGCGCTCAGGTTCGGCCGTCGGCTGCGCGCCGGTGCAGCGCGAGGGTGGTCGCTGCCGCCAGTACCGCGGTGGCGGCCGCCGCCCACCAGCCGCGGCGGAACGCCTCCAGGGCGAGTACCGGGGTACGCGGGGCGCCCAGCAGGGTGACCATCAGCGCGACGCCCAGGACCGAACCGGTCTGGCGGGCCATCGTGGTGATGGCCGAGCCGGTGGCGAACCGGGTCGGCGGGAGGGCCGCCGCGGCGGCACCGACGAGGGTGGGGAGCGCCAGGCCGACGCCGACGCCGGTGATCATCATTCCGGGCAGGAAGCCCGCCGCGTAGTGCGGAGCCGGGTCGAGCGCGACCGCCCACCAGGCCAGGCCCGCCGCGAACAGCAGGCACCCCAGGGCGGCGGTGCGGCCCGCTCCGAGACGGCGGACCACCGGGCCGGAGGACACCGCCAGCAGCGGGACGACCAACGGCCCCGGGGCGATGGCCAGTCCGGTCCGGATCGCCGAGTACCCCCAGACCTGCTGGCACCAGAGCACCGAGGTCAGCAGCATCGCCGCGAACGCCACGGTGAAGAGCAGCGCGGCGAGCGTCGCGGCGACGAAGGACGGCGTGCGCAGCAGGGGCAGCTCGACGACCGGGGCGGGATGCCGGGCCGACCGGAGCCAGAAGGCACCGGTGAGCAGCACCGCGGCCGCCAGCGAACCGAGTACGCGCGCCGAGCCCCAGCCCCAGGCGTCGGCCTTGACCAGGCCGAGCGCCAGGGTGCCGATGGCGAGGGTGAGCAGGGCGGCCCCGGCCAGATCGGGGAAGGGGCCTTCACGGTGCGGGCGGACGTCAGGCAGCAGCCGTGCACCCGCGATCAGACCGATCACGCCGACCGGCACATTGACGAGGAACACCCAGCGCCAGTCCGCCTCCACGAGTGCTCCGCCGGCAACGGGCCCGAGCCCGGCGGCTATCCCGCCGATCGCGGCCCAGCTGCGGATGGCCCGGGGGCGGCGCTCGGGCGGGGTGTTGACGAGCAGCAGGGCGAGCGAGGTCGGCATGAGCGCGGCGGCCCCGACGGCCTGGAGGGCGCGGGCGGCGACCAGCCAGCCGACGCCGGGGGCGAGCGCGCAGAGCGCGGAGGCGACGGTGAAGAGCCCGAGACCGAAGAGGAAGCCCCGCCGGTGGCCGTAGCGGTCGGCGAGCCGGCCCGCGACGACGAGCAGGGCGGCGAAGACGATCGCGTACGCGTTGAGGACCCAGGAAAGCGAGGCGAGGGAGCTGCCGTCGAAGGCGTCACCGAGGGCGGGGACCGCGACGTTGACGATGAACAGGTCGAGATTCACGACGAAGACGCCGGCCGAGATGATCCACACGGTGGCGCGCGAGGTGGTGGGAGCGCCGGGAGCCGCAGCTGCTTCGGGGAGCCCCGGCATGAGTGAGTTTGATTTCCCAACTGTCATGGCGGCAAGGTAGCGCCAGTGAGTTTGAGATGGCAACCTTGTAGGGATGAGTGCCGCACGTGATTCCGACGCCCCCGCAGACCCGACTGCCGTCCTGACCGCCCCGCTGCCGGGCCGTCCCTGTTCCGCAGCGGCCGCGCTGCATGTCGTGGGCGAGAAGTGGGCGCTGCTGGCGGTGCGGGAGATCTTCTTCGGCAACCACCGGTTCGAGGCGATCGCGCGCAACACGGGTGCGCCGCGCGACCGGCTGGCCGCCCGGCTGCGCTCACTGGAGCAGGCGGGCGTGGTCGAACGCCGGCCGTACAACGAACGGCCGCCGCGCTACGAGTACCACCTCACCGAGTCGGGGCGCGCTCTCGCTCCGGTGATCCGGGCACTGCTGGACTGGGGTGACCGGTGGGTGCTGGAGGAGCGGCCGGTGGTGATGGTGCATGAACCGGACGCCGGAGACGGCCGTAGCGACGCGGGCCACGGAGAACGGCACGCGCACGATCTCGACGCGGCGTGGGTGTGCCGGACGTGCGGCGAGGAGATCGCGATGAACACACTCAGCGTGGACGTCCGCGCCCCTGGGTGGGACAGGGCGGGACCGGTACCGCCCGCCTGAGCGTCGGGCCAGGGCCAGGGCCTCGACCGCGTCCCAGCCCCCCTCTGCTCAGCACCGCCCAGAGCCGCTCAGCTCAGTACCGCTCGACGAGGTGCTCCCGGCCTGCCGGGGGCTCGTACGGTTCGGGCCAGAAGTCGACGACCTCGCTGATCCGCCCCTGCGCGTCGAACGTGAAGAAGTGGACGGCGTGCGACTCCTGCCCGCCGTCCGTGAACAGCGTCCGGACGGCGACCTGCCGCCCGCCCGGGTCGGCCACGATCCGCTCGACGCGCACCCGCCACTCCCCCGGGTACTCCCGGTTGAACGCCAGATACCGCTCCTTGCCGCGAATGCGCTCACGGGTCTGCGGCAGGTCGTACAGCACCTCGTCGGCGAGTGTCGCCGCGAAGGTGTCCCAGTCACGGAGGTCGGCCGCGATCCAGTAACTCTCGACCGTGGCGCGCAGTTCAGCAGTCGTGGTCATGGTTTCAGTCTGGCCCCGGCCACTGACAATCGGTCCTGCCCCCGACGAACGGCCCCGCCGAGCGCTCCCTTGCGCTACCGGCCACTGCCAGGGTCGTCCGGCCGGGTGGCCTTGATCGAGTACATCAGCGGAATCCGCGGCCGATCCGCCGGGAAGCGGTAGAAGCCGTCCGGCCGGCGCTCCAGCACCGGGAAGCGGGCGAAGAGCGAGGCGTCGTGCTCGTGCAGGAACTCGATCCGCAGACCGGCCGCGGCCAGCGCGGAGACCACACTCCCCACCGGGTGCTGCCATTCGACGCTGCGGTTGTGGACAGTCGGCGCGTCGAAGTCCGCGTACGTGCCCGGCGTCTCGTCCACCCACGCGTCGCGGCTGAAGTAGTCGTGGACGATTCTCGAACCGGTCGCGTCGTCGAGGCAGTCGGTGAGCGGGTGGAACTCGGCCAGGTAGAGGAACCCGCCGGGCGCGACGAGCGACGCCGCCGTCTCGGCCCAGCGGTCGATGTCGGGCAGCCAGTTCAGCGCGCCGATGCCCGTGTAGACGATGTCGTACGAGGAGTCCGGCACGGCCTCGGCCGCGTCGTGGACGTCCGCGGCGACGAACGCCGCCCGGTCCGGACCCAGGCCCAGATCCTGCGCGAGCCCGCGGGCGGTCTCCACGGCCGCTTCGGAGAAGTCGAGGCCGACGACCTGCGCGGCGCCGTGCCGGGCCCAGGAGAGGGTGTCGACCCCGATGTGGCACTGCAGGTGCAGCAGCGTCCGGCCGGTCACGTCCCCGACCTCCGCCAGTTCGAAGTCCCGCAGGGCGTCCTTGCCCGCGCGGAAGGAGTCGAGATCGTAGAAGTCGCTTTCGGCGTGGATGGGCACACGCTCATCCCACATCGCGCGGTTGGCCTCGCGCCAGTCGGCAGGTATCGGAGCAGGCATGCCGGCGAGGTTATCCACAGGCTGCGGACGACGCGAACGGTTTGTCGGCCGTCCGGCGCAGAATGGGGGGCATGACTGAGACCACTGGTTCGACGAACGATTCCGTCCCGGCGTGGGAACAGCGCTTCCGGGCCCCCCGGGTGTCGCTGCCCGACTGGGCGGAGGATGCGCCGGACCGCGCATTGTTCGTCTCCAACGCGACGGGGACGTACGAGCTCTACGCATGGGACCGGTCGACGGGCGAGCAGCGCCAGGTGACGGACCGGCCGAACGGGACGACGGACGGCGTGCTGACACCGGACGGCGAGGCCGTGTGGTGGTTCAGCGACACCGACGGGGACGAGTTCGGGGTGTGGATGCGCCAGCCGTTCCGAGCCCGCAGCGAGGGGGCGGAGGACGAGCCGGCGGCCCCCGGTCTTGAGCCGTCCTACCCGGCCGGGCTCGCGATCGGACGCGACGGGACCGCGGTGATCGGCCGTTCGACGGACGAGGACGGCACGACGGTCCACGTCGTACGGTCCGGGGCGGCGCCCATGGAGATCTACCGCCACCGCGAATCGGCGGGGGTGGGCGACCTGTCGCACGACGGCTCGCTCATCGCGCTGGAGCACACCGAGCACGGCGACGCGATGCACTCCGCGCTGCGCGTGGTGCGCCCCGACGGCAGCACGGTCGCGGAGCTGGACGACACCGAGGGGGGCACGAAGGAGCTCGGTCTCGCGGTCCTCGGCTTCGCACCGGTCGCCGGGGACACCCGGCTGCTGGTCGGGCACCAGCGGCGCGGCCGCTGGGAGCCGATGATCTGGGACCCGGTGGCGGGCACGGAGACGGACCTCGCCATCGATCTGCCCGGCGATGTCGGCGCCGAGTGGTATCCGGACGGCTCCGCGCTGCTGGTCGAGCACGGCTTCGAGGCCCGCAGCGAACTCTGGCGGTACGAGCCGGCCGCGGCCGGCGGGGCCCTGGTGCGGGTGGAGACGCCCGCCGGTTCGGTCTCGGGTGCCACGGCCCGGCCGGACGGCACGGTGGAGTACCTGTGGTCGTCGGCCGCGGAGCCGCCCGTGGTCCGCTCCACGACCGGTGCGGTGGTGCTCGATCCGCCCGGCGCGAAGGCCCCGGTGTCCGTCCCGGTCGAGGACGTGTGGGTGGACGGGCCCGGGGGCCGCATCCACGCACTCGTCCAGCGGCCGGCCGGCCCGGCCGAGGGCCCGTTCCCGACCGTCTTCGAGATCCACGGCGGACCGACCTGGCACGACAGCGACGCCTTCGCGGCCGGTCCCGCCGCCTGGGTGGACCACGGCTATGCCGTCGTCCGGGTCAACTACCGCGGCTCGACGGGCTACGGGCGGGCATGGACGGACGCGCTCAAGCACCGGGTCGGCCTGATCGAGCTGGAGGACATCGCGGCGGTGCGGGAGTGGGCGGTGAAGTCCGGCCTCGCGGACCCGGCGAAGCTGGTCCTGGCCGGCGGCTCCTGGGGCGGCTATCTGACCCTGCTCGGCCTCGGCACGCAGCCCGACGACTGGGCCGTGGGCCTGGCAGCGGTCCCGGTCGCGGACTACGTCACGGCGTACCACGACGAGATGGAGGCCCTGAAGGCGATGGACCGCACCCTGCTGGGCGGAGCGCCGGAGGAGGTGCCCGAGCGGTTCGAGGCCTCGTCACCCCTGACCTACGTCGACGCCGTGCGGGCGCCCGTCTACATCTCGGCGGGCGTCAACGACCCGCGCTGCCCGATCCGCCAGGTGGAGAACTACGTCGACCGGCTGAAGGGCCGCGACGCCGTGCACGAGGTCTACCGGTACGACGCGGGCCACGGCTCGCTCGTCGTGGAGGAGCGGATCAAGCAGGTGCGGCTGGAACTCGACTTCGCCCGCCGGCACCTGGGGGATGCGGAGGGCGGCGCGTAAGGGCGGGCGGGGCCGCGCCCGCACTGCGAATCGCTGCGAAGGGCTGCGGAGAGCTGCGGAGAGCTGCGTAAAGGCCGGATAAGAGGTGGCTTCGCGGGTGCCCCCGCTCCGGTGGGCCGGAGCGGGGACCGTACCGTGGAGGGGTGTACCGGTTCCTGCTGACCCCGCGATGGTGGGGGATCAACCTCTTCGTCGTGCTGGCCATCCCGTTCTGCGTGTTCATGGGCACCTGGCAGCTCGGCCGCTTCGAGGACCGCGTGCAGACGCACGAGGCCGCCGAGAAGCAGCCCTCTCCGGGCACGATGGCAGCCAAACCGCTGGACGAGCTGCTGCCCGTCGACACGGTGACCTCCGGCCGTCCCGCCACCGCGAGCGGCCGGTACGCCGATCAGTTCCTGGTGCCCGGCAGGAAGCTGGAGGACCGCAGCGGCTTCTACGTCCTGGACATGCTGCGCACCGACACCGGCAAGGCCCTGCCGGTGGTACGCGGCTGGCTGCCCGGCAAGGCCGGACACACCCCGGTGCCGGCCGCGCCGACCGGCCGGGTCACCGTGACCGGCGACCTCCAGGCCTCGGAGAACACGGGCACCGACGGGGTCGACGTGAAGGGCGGCCTCCCCGACGGCCAGGTCGGCATGATCAGCGCCGCGTCCCTGGTCAACCTCGTGCCGTACGACGTCTACGACGCCTGGGTGACGCTCCAGGAGACCGACGCCCGCACGGGTGCGTCCGGGACCGACGCGTCCGGTACCGCCGACGCCGTCCTCACCGACACCCCGGGCAAGAGCGGCGGTGAGCTGCGTCCCGTACCGGCTGCCGCGCCCCAGGGCAGCGGGCTCGACCTGAAGGCGTTCCAGAACCTCGGCTACACGGGTGAGTGGTTCGTCTTCGCCGCGTTCGTGGTCTTCATGTGGTTCCGGCTGCTCCGGCGCGAGGCCGAAGCAGCCCGGGATCTGAAGCTCGGCCTGATCGACGACGAGAACACCCCCGCGAGCTGACCGCCCCTACGACGTGGCTTCGAGCACGCCCGTCCGGTAGATCGTGCCCGCGCAGGCGTTGGCGATCGTCGTCTCGGCGACCGGCGCCCCCGGTTCCGGCGTGTGCTGCACGGACACGGTGCCCGGTGCCGTGCCGTCACCCTCCTCGCTGCCGAACTGCGTCTCCGTACCCGCTTCGCCGTCCGTGGTCCCGCTGCCCGTCGTGGACCCGGCCGCGACCCCCGTACTGCCGGCTGCTCCGTCAGTGGGGCTCGGGGAAGGTGAACTGCCGGTGGTCGGGCAGGTCTCCTGCGGCACCCAGGCGAACATCACCTCGTAGGCCATGTCCGGCTTCAGAAGCACCGTCGCCTCCTCCTGGGCAGGATCGGGCAGTCCGGACGCCGGGTCCCCCTGGGTGTGCCGGACGACCATGATCTTGGCCGGGTCGGCCGCACCCGTCGCCGCGAAGCCCACCGTGCCGCTGCTGCTCACCGAGCAGTTCTTGCCCGACACGTTGGCGATGCGGAAGCTTCCGTACACCGTGCCGTCGGCGCCGGCCGTGCCGGTGCTCGCCGAGGCGACTCCGAGCTGGTCGGGGGCGCAGGCCGGCATGGCGGCCTGCGCAGTGGCGGCCGGGTCGTCCGAGGGACCGCCGGCCACCTTCTCGTCCGCGCCCTGGCCGCTGCCGTCGGACGGCGTTGCCGTGCTGTCCGGGAGGCCCTGAGCACCGCTCTGCTGCCCGTCGCCGCCGGTGCCGCCCCCGTTGCCGGATTCCGCGTCGGGGTCCTCGCCGTTGCCGCCCTGCGCCTGCTCGCCGTGACCGGCGATGGCGGGGCTGGCGGTGCTCGAGTTCTCGGAGTTGGCGACATGGACGAATGCGGGGACCGCGGTGCCGATGAGCAGCGCGGCCGCCGCCACCCCGACGAGGGCCTGCCGACGACGCGCACGCCGGGCGGGCACCGCGCGGAACAGATGGTCGAGGGTTCCGTCGCTCGGTTCGAGGTTCTGCACGGCACCGTGCATCATCCGGCGCAGCGCGGCCTCGTCGAGGGAATCACCGCCGGAGGGACCGGAGCCCTGGCCGAAGAGACCGGACGGACCCTCGAATCCCAGGGTGTCCGCGCCCCCACCGGACCTGTCGGACCGGTCGTCGGAGGAAGCGGCGCCGGAGGCACCGGGGTGCGTACCCGCCCCCGCGTCGCGGTCCGTGTGCGAGGTGTTCTCCGGCCCGTGGTTCACAATTCCGTTTCCAGTCCGGTCATTCCGATGTCCGCGAGCAGGCCTGCGCAGGTTCCCGTTCCCGTCCTCGCGCCCGTGATCGTCGTCGTGACGCCGACTCATGCCTGCGCCTCCATCACCACGCGCAGCGCCGCGATGCCCCGGGAGCCGTACGCCTTCACCGAGCCCAGGGATATCCCCAGCGTCTCGGCGACCTGCGCCTCGGTCATGTCCGCGAAGTAGCGCAGCACCAGCACCTCCCGCTGGCGCCGTTGCAGCCCCCGCATCGCCTTGATCAGCGCGTCCCGCTCCAGCTGGTCGTACGCCCCCTCTTCCGCGCTCGCCATGTCCGGCATGGGCTTGGAGAGCAGCTTCAGCCCGAGGATGCGGCGGCGCAGCGCGGAGCGGGAGAGGTTGACGACGGTCTGACGCAGGTACGCAAGCGTCTTCTCCGGCTCGCGTACCCGGTTGCGCGCCGAATGAACGCGGATGAACGCCTCCTGCACGACGTCCTCACAGGAGGCCGTGTCGTCCAGCAGCAGGGCGGCGAGGCCGAGCAGCGAACGGTAGTGGGCGCGGTAGGTCTCGGTGAGATGGTCGACGGTGGTTCCGGCTGCCACGCTCTCCTCAGCGCCCTCGCGCTGCGACGGCAGCCGCGCAGGCCGCGCTGCGGGCATGGGCGCGATCACCGGCATACCGCCGGCCGCGCGGGGCCGTCTGAGCGGTCGCACCGAAGCGCCGCGCAGGGGGCCCACCACTGTGATATCGAGAACCTCTGCCACGCCAGTTGGACACGTTTCCCCCCGTCAGGGTTGTACGCATACGGCACCGCGTTTGACACCATGCGATATGCCCTCATACGACCCGCTCTTCCCCGAATGCCCCGAATATGCGCCCCGCCGCGCAGGAAGTGACCACTGAGACGCCTGCCACCCGGCCGGCGGTTGCGACGGACCGAAAGGTCATCGTCGGCCACCGCGATACCCCAGCTCAAGAGGTTCAGACCAGCAACTTGCTCACAGGACGTTCACAGAGCGTACAGAACAGGTTCGATCAGGACCGGGGAAATTCGGCAGCCACCGCTTCGGCGATCTGCGCGACGTTCAGGGCCGCCCCCTTGCGGAGGTTGTCCCCGCAGAGGAAGAGCTCCAGCGCCCTGGGGTCGTCCAGCGAACGACGGACCCGGCCGACCCAGGTCGGATCCGTGCCCACTACATCGGACGGGGTGGGGAAATCTCCGGCTCCCGGGTTGTCGTACAGCACGACGCCCGGTGCGGTTGCCAGGATCTCGTGGGCCCGGTCGACCGCGACCTCGTTCTCGAAGCGGGCGTGCACGGACATCGAGTGCGTGGCGATCACGGGTACGTACACACAGGTCGCCGAGACCTTCAGGGCGGGCAGATCAAGGATCTTGCGGCACTCGTCGCGGATCGCCAGCTCATCGGACGACCAGCCGCCGCCCGCGTCCGTACCGGCCCACGGCACGACGTTGAGGGCGACGGGTGCGGCGAACGGGCCGTCGTCCGTGTCGCCCACCACGCGGCGTACGTCGCCCGGCTTCGTACCGAGTTCGGTGCCGGCCACCATCGACAGCTGTTCGCGCAGTACGGCGACGCCGTCGCGCCCGGCCCCGCTCACTGCCTGGTACGAGGAGACGACGAGCTCCCGCAGCCCGAACTCGGCGTGCAGGGCGCCGACCGCGACGATCAGCGACAGCGTCGTGCAGTTCGGGCTCGCGACGATGCCGCGCGGCCTGATCCGTACGGCATGGGGATTGATCTCGGGGACGACGAGCGGCACGTCGACGTCCGTCCGGAAGGCGGCGGAGTCGTCGATGACGACGGCGCCCTTGGACGCGGCGAGCGGCGCCCAGAGGGCGGAGACCTCGTCGGGCACCAGGAAGAGCGCCACGTCGACGTCGTCGAAGACGTCCTCGGTGAGGCCGAGGACCTCGGCCTCCTCACCGCGCACGACCAGCTTGCGGCCGACGAGACGCGGTGAGGCGATCAGTTTCACCTCGCCCCAGACATCCGCGTGTTCCGAGAGGATCTGGAGCATGACGCCGCCGATCGCCCCGGTCGCGCCGACGACCGCGAGCGAAGGGCGGCGTGCGGTCATCGGCCGGTGCCCCCGTACACGACTGCCTCGTCGGAGTCGCTGTCGAGACCGAAGGCGGTGTGCACGGCGCGCACGGCCTCGTTGACGTCGTCTGCCCGGGTGACCACCGAGATGCGGATCTCGGAGGTCGAGATCAGCTCGATGTTCACACCGACGTCGGACAGCGCCTCGAAGAAGCCCGCGGTGACGCCCGGGTTGGTCTTCATGCCCGCGCCGACCAGGGAGATCTTGGCGATCTGGTCGTCGTAGCGCAGCGACTCGAAGCCGATGCCGGCCCGGCTGCGCTCCAGGGCGTCGATGGCCTTGCGACCCTCCGCCTTGGGGAGCGTGAAGGTGATGTCTGTCAGACCGGTGGACGCGGCGGAGACGTTCTGCACCACCATGTCCATGTTGATCTCGGCATCCGCGATGGCACGGAAGATCGCGGCTGCCTCGCCCGGCTTGTCGGGCACGCCGACGACCGTGACCTTGGCCTCGGAGACGTCGTGGGCGACTCCGGAGATGATGGCGTGCTCCACCTGCTGGTCCCCTTGCGGCTCGTTGCTGACCCAGGTCCCGCGCAGCCCCGAGAAGGACGAACGGACGTGGATCGGAATGTTGTAGCGGCGTGCGTACTCCACACAGCGGTGCAGCAGCACCTTGGAACCGGACGCGGCCAGCTCCAGCATGTCCTCGAAGGAGATCCAGTCGATCTTCTGGGCCTTCTTCACGACCCGCGGGTCGGCGGTGAAGACACCGTCCACATCGGTGTAGATCTCACAGACCTCGGCGTCCAGCGCCGCCGCGAGCGCCACCGCGGTGGTGTCGGACCCGCCGCGGCCGAGGGTCGTGATGTTCTTGCCCTCCTGGCTGACGCCCTGGAACCCGGCGACGATGGCGATGTTGCCCTCGTCGATCGAGGTCCGGATGCGGCCCGGCGTGACATCGATGATGCGCGCTTTGTTGTGGACCGAGTCGGTGATGACACCGGCCTGGCTGCCCGTGAACGACTGGGCCTCGTGGCCCAGGTTTTTGATCGCCATCGCCAACAGGGCCATGGAGATCCGCTCTCCGGCGGTCAGCAGCATGTCGAACTCACGCCCGGCAGGCATCGGAGACACCTGCTCGGCGAGATCGATCAGCTCGTCCGTCGTGTCGCCCATCGCTGACACCACGACAACCACCTGGTTGCCGTTCTTCTTGGCGTCGACTACTCGCTTGGCGACCCGCTTGATGCCTTCGGCATCGGCTACGGAGGAGCCTCCGTACTTCTGCACGACAAGGCCCACGTGCGCTCCTCGCTCAATCCATTTATCGCGGTCGGCTCAGTCTAACGAGCAGCCCGGAAACGCCCCGCCGATACCACATGCTGAGATGTCCCGCTCACCACGTGATCATCGGCGTGTCGCCCCCGAACTGCTCGTACGAGGCTGCTGCCCGCCGATCACCGCGGCACTCCCTTATGTGGCCCAACCCACACGGGGAGGGCTGGGCCGCACAAGAGCCGTGATCAGCAGGTGAGGCAGGGCTCCGCGCCGTGCCCGAGCTGGTGAACGGCGGTCTCGCCCAGCGCCCCGGAGAAAGCCTGCACCTCGTCGACCGATCCGTGCAGGTACTCGCCCCAGCCGTCAGCCGTGTGGCCGCGCCCCACCTGGAGGCCGCCGGTGCTCGTCCAGGACGAACGGAAATCCACGCCATCACTCGGCTGGCCGTCCACGTACAGCGTGACCCCATCAGATGCGGCGTCGTGGACGACCGCGATGCGGTGTCCCCCCGATCCGCCGTCGTCCGCCAGCGCCATGATGCTGACGACCGTCTCGTCGGCTCCCTGCGCATCCGCGTGGCTCATCACGAGCTCGAACCTCAGCGCCGAGGGCACGTACCGCACCTTGAACGCGTCACCGTGTTCCCCGCCCTGCGAGAGCACCGTCATGGGATGAGCGGGCTCCTGGTCCGCGAACTGGACCACCGCACCGATGGTGAAACTGTCACCGGTGTCGACGACCGGGCTGTCCGTGGCGGCATACCCGCCGGCCCCGTCGAGATCCAGATGCCCGGAATCGACGAGTGGATAGGCGGGCGGCACGCATTCCGGGTCGGCAATCGGGTCACACGCGTCGGCCGGCAGGTTGTAGACCGAAGCGCCGGCCGCGAGCTGCATCGGCTCACCGCCGTGGAGCTCCGGGCTGAGACCGTCGGACGCGGTCTCCAGGGACCAGTGCCCCCGCTCCTGCGGGACGCGGCGGGCCAGCTCCGCGGCCTCATCGGGGACGACGACCCGGTCGTACGTCCGGACGTCGCCGATCTCGCCCTGCCAGCGGTCCCGGTAGCCGGCCTTGCCGCGTGCGCGGCCGATCTGGAAGTCACCGGTGACCGTCGAGGGTGCGGACTCGGTGGCGGTGCCCGCCTCCTGGCCGTTCACGTACAGATGCGCCAGCCCCGTCTCGTCGTCGTACAGGCCGAGCACATACGCCCACTCGCCGGTCTCGGGACGGCCGCCGCTGACGCGCGTACCGCCGATACCGAACGACCAGACCGGGTCACCGTCTCCGGTACGGGCTCCGAGAGTGAACCCGGGCGCGCTGCCCGCGTCCTGGCTGGCGAGCGTCATGTCGTGGTCCAGCGCCGCAGGCCGCACCCATCCGCCGACCGCGAAGGTCTTTCCGGTGTCGACGACCTGCGCGGCGGGCGTCAGGAAGCCGTGCCCCGTCCCGTCGAGCGTCGCCGTGGACGTCAGCGGGGTCCCCGAGGGCGCCGGGCCACCGAAGGTGACACCCGTGCCGGCACGGGCCGCGGGCCCTGCCGTGGGTGCGGCGGACTTGGAGCCCGCAGGATCGGCCAGTGCCCACTGCCCGACCGGGGAGCGGCCCGCCTGGACGAAGAAACGGTAGTAGGTGGTCGCACTGCGACGGCCTGAGCGGTCGTTCGCGGAGACCTCAAGGCGGCCCGGTGCCGTTGACGTCGGCATGAAGCGGATCTCCGCGGAACCGTCCGGCCCGTCCGCCTTCACCGTCCCGTACGGACCCCCGACGAAGTAGTACGTGTAGTCGACGACGTCGTCCGACGGGGAATCGAAGTGGAACGTCCCGTAGACCCCGACGCCGTCCGACCGGAAGACGTCCTCCGGGTATTCGGCCGAAGTGACCGTGGGCTTCTCCGGACTCACATCGTCGATCACGAACTCGCAGGCTGCGCCACTGGCATCGGCCGCACTCCACGGCGAGACGGCCTCGCCGTCATCGGCCCGCACCCGCCAGGAGATGATCGTCGACGCCGGAAGGTCCGAGGGAAGCTGCCACGCCGCGGCGGAGCCTGAATCCACCAGCCCCCGAGAGTGGTAGCTCCGGCGCTGCTCGACGCCGTCCCCGTCCGTCCACCACGCCTCGAACTCCCCGGTGACGAAGTTCCCCTCCGCGGGGCCGTCGTCCTCCACCGGGTCGTTCAGCACCGCCGCGACCCGCGGGGCCGACGACACGTACGGCCGGTCATCCCCCGCGGCACACGCCTTCGAACCCGTCGTCAGATCCGCGACGACCGGCTGGAGCGGCGGCAGATTGTCCGCGGCCACGGCCGCGTTCGGCGCCGCCATCACGACCGCCACACCGACCGACAGTGCCCCGAGCCACCGGGCTCTCCTACGTCTTATCCCGCTTGTCATGCTTTCGAGTCCCCTCCCCTGCAAGGCCCGTGGTGATCACGGGCTGGGGGAGGCTAGCAGCGGGCACCGACACCGGCCCCGGCATTTTTCACACGCCGAGCGGAGGTCGCTGTCGGGCGGCTCCCCGAACCTCTCGTGGGCCCGAACCCTGCGCGACCGAACCCGGCCACTCCGCGCGCAGCATCGCGAACAGCACGGTGTCGTACCGCTTGCCCGCCACCAGTACGGTCTCCCGGCGCCGGCCCTCCTCCCGGAAGCCCGCCTTGGTGAAGGCGCGGACGGCCCGCTCGTTGCCGCTCCAGGTGTCGAGCTCGATCCGGTGCAGGCCGAAGGCCCCGAACAGGTGCCCCACCAGCAGCCTCAACGCCTCCGAGCCGTACCCGCCGCCCCAGTGGTCCCGGCTGCCGATGGTGACGCCCACCGTGACCAGCCCGGCGAAGGGGTCCAGGTCCCGGTAGTCCACCATCCCGATCACCGCGCCGTCGGTCAGATCCTCGACCGTGAGGACGGCTGAATCCCTCGGGCTCAACCGCAGCATCGTCTCGAAGGCATTTCCGATGGCCTCCGCCGTGACCGGCCCGAAGACCGGGTCACCACCCGCGGCCCAGTGCACCACCTCCGGGTCGTTGCGCCAGCGGAAGTGATGCTCTGCGTCCTCCGCGCGCAGCGCGCGGAGCCTTACCGACATACCTTCGATCATCGGATGATCGTAGATCTTGGGCGGACCTGCGGCGATCTTGTTTCGAACCACCCGGCCCGAAACCCCCGCGGCTACTTCACCGGCCGCAGCCCCAGCGGGCCCGCGATCTCCTCGACCATGACGCGGCCGGCCTCCTCGGCCAGGTCGTCGTCGCCGGCGTCCTGGTCGGTGTCCAGGCCGTCGAGCTCCTGGAGGGGCTGGTTCAGCCGGATGTGGGCGATCAGCGACTGGAGGGCGCGCAGGGCGGCGGAGGCGGTGGAGCCCCAGTTGGAGAAGTAGGAGAACTGCCACCACCACAGGGCCTCCGTGGTGCGGTCCTCCTCGTAGTGGGCCAGGCCGTGGCGCAGGTCCGTGACCAGGTCGGCCAGGTCGTCGGAGATGCGTGCCGGGACCGGGGCCTTGCGGGGCTCGTACGGGTCGAAGACCTCGGAGTAGACGTCGATCGGCTCCAGCAGGGCCGCGAACCGCTCGCGCAGGCCGTCCGCGTCCGGCTCGGCACCCAGGTCCGGCTCGTAGCGCTCGTCGGGAAGGATGTCCTCGTACGCGCCCAGCCGGCCGCCGGCCAGCAGGAGCTGGGAGACCTGGAGGAGCAGGACCGGGACGGCCTCCTCGGGCTCCTCGACCATGGACACCTCGGTGACCGCGACGATGAACGTCTTGATCTGGTCGGCGATCTGGACCGCGAAGTCGTCGGGGTCCTGCGTGACAGTGTTCAGCGTGGCGTCAGACATCGAGGAGACCTCCCGTGGGCACGGTCGCAGACGGTGAGTAGAAGATAGCTGCGCTGAACGTAAAGCCGTCGTGAGACCGCCGGTCGACGGCTGGAAAACGATCAGACATCGAGCAGGCGCCTCCCCTCGAAGGCGCGGCCGAGGGTGACCTCGTCCGCGTACTCCAGGTCGCCGCCCACCGGCAGCCCGCTGGCCAGCCGGGTGACGCGCAGGCCCATCGGCTTGACCATCCGCGCCAGGTACGTCGCGGTGGCCTCACCCTCCAGGTTGGGGTCGGTGGCCAGGATCAGTTCGGTGATGGAGCCGTCGGCGAGACGGGCCAGCAGCTCGCGGATGCGCAGATCGTCCGGGCCGACGCCCTCGATGGGGCTGATCGCCCCGCCCAGGACGTGGTAGCGGCCCCGGAACTCGCGGGTCCGCTCGATCGCCACGACGTCCTTCGGCTCCTCGACCACGCAGATGACCGTCCGGTCGCGGCGCGGGTCCCGGCAGATCCCGCACTCCTCCTGCTGTGCCACGTTGCCGCACACGGCGCAGAAGCGGACCTTGTCCTTGACCTCCAGGAGCGCATGGGCGAGACGGCGCACATCCGTGGGCTCCGCCTGCAGGATGTGGAAGGCGATCCGCTGCGCGCTCTTGGGACCGACGCCGGGCAGCCTGCCCAACTCGTCGATGAGGTCCTGAACCACGCCTTCGTACAACGGAACGCCTTTCGGGCCGGGTCGGCTGCGTCGTGGTACGTACCGTAGGGGGTACGTACGGTCTTGGGTACGTCCGCGGTCGTAAGCGGTACGTCCGCGGTCAGAAGGGGAGGCCGGGCATGCCGCCCAGGCCCTGGGCCAGCGGGCCCAGCTTCTGCTGCTGGATCTGCTGGGCGTTCTCGTTCGCCGCCTGGACCGCCGCCACGACGAGGTCCGCGAGCGTCTCGGTGTCCTCCGGGTCCACCGCCTTCGGGTCGATCACCAGGCCGCGCAGCTCGCCGGAGCCGGTGACCGTCGCCTTCACGAGGCCACCGCCCGCCTGACCCTCGACCTCGGTCCTCGCGAGCTCCTCCTGCGCCTCGGCGAGGTCCTGCTGCATCTTCTGAGCCTGCTGCAACAGCTGCTGCATGTTGGGCTGACCACCACCGGGAATCACGGTCACTCCAGGCATTTCGACGACAAATGTTTCGGTAAGCCGAGCCTACGTGGTCCCCGGGCGGCGCGCTCCACCCACTGGTGAGCAACTCTTTCGAGTGAGTTCGGGCAGACCGTGGCGAGCCTCCTATACCTGACCAGAGGCCCTGCGCACCCAGGAATACCGCGATTTCGACCCCACGGCCCACCATTCGGCGGTAGGAAGGGGGGCGTCCCGGTACGCCCACGCCCATCTCCCGTCACGCAAGGTTACGCACGGGGGACTGCGGGTCGCGCCGGGGCCAGTGAGCAGCGAGTGCACAGAGAGCAGAGATCCGCCCATCGTCGAGTACGCGGTCGAGAACACGCGTCGCTATGCAGCATGCAGAGGAGTACCCCGGTGAGTCAGCCGGAGATGCAGCCCGAAGGGCCGCCCCGCAACGAATCCGGTGTGCCCGGTCCGGTCACTTCCTCCGGTGCGGGCTCCGGCGCTCGGAGCCGTGAGACGCAGGGCAGGGACCTGACCGGGACGCCCTTCCCGCTCGGTGACTGGGGCGAACCCGCCCAGCGGCTGGACGAGCTGTACCGATGGGTAGAGGCCGACGCGCTGCGCACCGCCGACTGGTATCTGGGCGACCGGGTGTGGAAGCGGCGCGGCGCCAGGGCGCTGCGGCTGGGGACCGCGGCCGGAGCGGTGGCGGGCGCCGCGCTGCCGCTGCTCGACCTGACGGGCGCGCTGCACGGCGCGGCCGGCTGGGGCTACCTGTCGCTGCTGCTGGGCGCCGCGTGCATGGCGTGCGACCGGTACTTCGGGCTGACCTCGGGCTGGATAAGGAATCTGGCCACGGCGCAGGCCGTGCAGCGGCGGCTCCAGGTGCTGCAGTTCGACTGGGCCTCGGAGTGCGTGCGCGAGGTGCTCGGCCCGGCCGAGGGGACGGCGAGCGAGGCGGCCGAGCGGTGCCTGGGGGTGCTGCGGCGCTTCTCGGAGGACATCACGGAGCTCGTACGGTCGGAGACCGCGGACTGGATGGTGGAGTTCCGGGCCGGTCCCGCACCGATGGGGATGCAGACGCTGGTCTCCGGCGGCTCGGGCGGTGGGCGCACGGAGCCGGGGGCGCAGCCGGGAAGGTTCCCGCTGCAGTCGATGGGCCGGCCGAACATGCCGCGGCAGCGGCCGCCGGAGTCCCCGCGGTGACCGGTCACCGGTGAGCACCGCGGGGAGCGGCGGGGTCCGCACCCGGCAGCCCCGGTCCCTCAGCTGAAAATGATCATCGAGCCCTGGGCGAGGCTGCGGGTGACCGCCGCGTGCAGGCCGAGCCAGACGTGGCGTTCCCGGGCGAACGGGTTGTCGTCGTACGGGATCGGCAACGCCGGTTCCTCCAGCGCCGTGGGCGCGGCGGGCGGCAGCGGGGCGGGCGGCGGGTTGGCCGGATCGATACCGATGGACGGGGCGACGAACTGCAGCTCCCGCAGCAGGCCGTGCGCCGAGCCGAGCGGACCGCCGCCCTCCAGCAGGGCGTCGGTGGACAGCGGCCCGGCAAAGTCCACGGGGACGTACGCGCCCGCGTGGTCGTAGTGCCACACCAGGTGCGACTGCTGGGCGGTCGGCTCGAACATCTCCAGCAACTGCTCGTAGTCCCCGCCCAGTTCGTCGACCGGGGTGACGGCGAGGCCGCTGAGGTGGAGGAGGTAGGCGCGGCGCAGGAAGTGCAGCGCGTCATAGTCGAAGCCCGCGACCGGGGCCACGTCACCGGTAAGTCCGGGCATGTACGCGTAGACGGGCACGGGCGGCAGCCCTGCCTCGACGAGCGCTTTGTCGTAGACGGCTATCTCTTCGGCGAAGGGGTTGTCGGGGCTGTGGCACAGCACATCGACGAGGGGGACCAGCCACAGGTCACAGGCCACGAAGTCTCGCTCTCATACGGGGATGCGTGCGGTGGTGCGATGGTCGGGACAGCGTAATGCGGTCGGGACGTCGCGGACAGTGGTCCCTCACGACCGGCTCGGCTCAGCTCGCTCAGTCGGCTCGGCTCAGCTCAGTCGGCTCGGCTCGGCCCGTCCGTCCGGATCGGTCAGGTCCTCGGACGCCCCTGGGCCGCGGGACCGTCCGGCCCGTCCGGCCGTGGTGCGTGTCCCGGATGAGCCGGGTCTCCGGCGGCCAGCCGGTCCGCCCAGCTCAGGGCGTGGCCGTTGTAGTCCGCGACGGCCCGGCGCAGCGCCTCGCGGTCGCGGTGCGAGATCGCGGCGACGAGTTCGGGGTGCCCGTTCCACAGCCAGTCCCGTACGTCGGCGTCACCGCGCAGGTACGGGACGGCGAACACCCAGGCCTGGACGCGCAACCGGTGCAGGAAGTCGGTGATGTAGCTGTTGCAGACGAGCGCGCCCAGCTCGCGCCAGAAGCGCAGGTCGTAGCCGATGAGGATGTCCAGGTCGCCGCCGCGCGCCGCACGGGAGGCCTCCTCGGCCCGGCGGCGTACGGAGACGAGCGCATCCCGGTAGGCGGCCTGCTCCGGCGGCGAGGGGGGCGGTCCCGTGAAGACCTCCCGGATGACCCCGTCCATGACCAGGGTTCGGGCCTCCACCATCGCGCGGTAGTCCGCGACGGTGAACTCGTGGACCCGGAATCCGCGGTGCTGGTCGGATTCGAGCAGGCCCTGTGCGGAGAGGTCGAAGAGTGCCTCGCGGACGGGTGTCGCGGAGACGCCGTACTGCTCGGCGATCTGTTTGACGGTGAACTCCCGTCCCGGCTGCAAACGCCCGGCCAGCACCTCGTCACGCAGCGCGTCCGCGATCTGCTGCCGCAGCGTACTGCGGGTGACCGCTCCGCTCGCGCGCATGGCGCCCCTCCCCATTTCGGCCTCGGGTCACCTTAGACGAGGGAAAGGGGAGGGGCGCGGGCCGACGTCGCTCGCGGGCGTCGTTACGCGGTGTGTTCGTCGGCCACCGACAGTGCGGCGTCGAGAGCGGCCAGGCCCTCCTTGGCCTCGGCCTCGGTGACGTTGCACGCAGGAACGGCGTGTGTGCGGTTCATGTTGATGAAGGGCCACAGGCCGTTCCTCTTCGCCGCAGCGCCGAAGGCCGCCATCGGCGCGTTGGCCTCGCCCGTCGCGTTGTAGGGGACCAGCGG
Source organism: Streptomyces sp. LN549 (assembly GCF_043203805.1). NCBI lineage: Bacteria > Bacillati > Actinomycetota > Actinomycetes > Kitasatosporales > Streptomycetaceae > Streptomyces > Streptomyces sp. LN549. The sequence continues at coordinate 4,099,243 of NZ_JAZHRI010000002.1, forward strand.
CTCGCGGGTCTCCTTGTTGCGGACCAGCTCCAGCGCCCAGAACGCGCCGAGGCCGCGGACCTCGCCGACCGACGGGTGGTTCTCGGCGAGCTCGCGCAGACCGGGGCCGAGGACCGTCTCACCGATGTGGGCGGCGTTCTCGATGACCTTCTCGTCCTCCATCACATGGATGGTGGCGACCGCGGCCGCGCAGGCCAGCGGGTGGCCGGAGTAGGTGAGGCCGCCCGGGTAGGGGCGGGTCTCGAAGGTGGCGGCGATCTCGGCCGAGATGGCGACGCCGCCGAGCGGTACGTAACCGGAGTTGACGCCCTTGGCGAAGGTCATCAGGTCGGGGGTGACGTCGAAGTGGTCGGCGGCGAACCACTTGCCGGTGCGCCCGAAGCCGGCCATGACCTCGTCGAGGACGAAGACGATGCCGTACCGGTCGCAGATCTCGCGGACACCGGCGAGATAGCCCGGCGGCGGCGTCATGATGCCGGCCGTGCCCGGGATGGTCTCCAGGATGATCGCGGCGATGGTCGAAGGACCCTCGAAGGCGAGGGTGTCCTCCAGGTGCTGGAGCGCGCGGGCGCACTCCTCCGCCTCGGTCTCGGCGTAGAACGGCGAACGGTAGAGGAACGGGGCCCAGAACCGTACGACTCCCGCCGAACCGTTGTCGGACGCCCAGCGGCGCGGGTCGCCGGTCAGGTTGATCGCGGTGGAGGTGGCGCCGTGGTACGAGCGGTAGGCGGACAGCACCTTCGTGCGGCCGGTGTGCAGCCGGGCCATCCGGACGGCGTTCTCGACGGCCTCGGCACCGCCGTTGGTGAAGAAGATCTTGTCCAGGTCACCGGGGGTGCGCTCGGCGATGAGGCGTGCGGCCTCGGAGCGCGACTCGATCGCGAAGGCGGGCGCGAAGGTCGTCATCTTCGCCGCCTGCTCCTGGATCGCGGCGACGACGGTGGGGTGCTGGTAACCGATGTTGGTGTAGACGAGGCCGCTGGTGAAGTCGAGGTAGCGGTTGCCGTCGTAGTCCCAGAAGTACGACCCCTCGGCGCCGGCGACGGCGAGCGGGTCGATCAGGCCCTGGGCGGACCAGGAGTGGAACACGTGCGCGCGGTCGGCGGCCTTGACGGCCGCGCCGGCGGCGGAGTCGACAGGGGGATGAGGGGTCATGCGGCGAGCGTAGGCGGCGGCGGGCGGCGGCGGGTATGGCCACCTTGTATGGCGTGGGCCGCCTGGTTCGGCAGGGTGTCGGGTCGCCGCGAGCTCTCCAGCTATTGACAACATGCTGTCGAAGCGACAGCATGTTGTCATAAGCGTTCTTCCCGACGAGGAGGCCGTCATGACCCGCAGGACAACCGCACACCTGGCCGTGTACGACACATACGCCGACTGGGAGCCCGGGCACACGACCGCCCACCTCGCCCTCAACGGCTTCACCGTCCGGACGGTCGGCCCCACGACCGCTCCCGTCACCAGCATGGGCGGGCTGAGCGTGCACCCCGATCTGGTGCTCGCGGAGCTGCGCCCCGAGGACAGCGCACTGCTGATCCTGCCTGGCGCCACGCTGTGGGACTCCGGCGAGGCGCTCGCCCCCTTCGCCCGCACCGCGCGCGCCTTCCTGGACGCGGGCGTGCCGGTCGCCGCGATCTGCGGGGCGACGGCGGGCCTGGCCCGCGAGGGACTGCTCGACGAGCGGGCGCACACGAGCGCGGTCTCCTTCTACCTGGCGGCCACCGGTTACGCGGGCGGCAAGCACTACACCGACGCCGACGCCGTCACCGACGGCGACCTGATCACCGCAGGCCCCACCGAACCGGTCGCGTTCGCCCGCGAGGTCTTCGCCCGCCTCGGGGTGTACGACGAGAAGAAGCTCGACGCCTGGTTCCGGCTCTTCCACGATTCGGACGCGAGCGCGTACGAGGTGCTTCAGGGATGAGCGACGCGGACCAGGACCGGCTGAGCCGGACCGCCCTCGGGATCTTCCACCTCAACGGCCGGTTCCTCTCCGTGGCGGAGAAGCTGGCCGCTCCGGCCGGACTGACCGCCGCGTGGTGGCAGGTGCTCGGCGCGGTGATCACCGAGCCGCTGCCGGTCTCCGGAATCGCCCGGTCGATGGGTATCACCCGGCAGGCCGTGCAGCGCATCGCCGACCTGCTGGTGGGCAAGGGCCTCGCGGAGTACGTCCCCAACCCGGCCCATCGCCGCGCGAAGCTGCTCCGCCCGACGGAGGAGGGCCGCACGGCGATGTCCCGGATCAACCCGGGCCACGCGGAGTTCGCGGCGCGCCTGGCGCGGGAGCTGGGAGACGAGGGCTTCACGGAGACGGTGCGGGTCCTGGAGCGCCTGACCCGGGCCATGCAGACGCTGACCGGTCCCGACGCCCCGGGCCCGGCCGGCTCATCGGGCCCTTCCGACTCTCCGGGTTCTTCCGACTCCCCGGGTTCTTCCGGCGATTGAGGGCGCGGCCCGAGCACGGACCCGGCACCGCGGCCCCGTCCCCGCACACCCACGCCGCTATTCTCGACCCGTCCGGCGTGTCGCCGTACGGGGGAGGACTGCACACCATGGAGAAGCTCGGGGCCACCGATCCGCAGCGCATCGGCGCCTACCGCCTGCTGGGCCGGCTCGGCGCAGGCGGCATGGGCCAGGTGTACCTGGCCCGCTCGGACCGCGGACGCGTGGTCGCGCTCAAACTGGTCCGCGAGGAACTCGCCGAACAGCAGGAGTTCCGCGACCGGTTCCGGAAGGAGGTGCAGGCCGCCCGCCTGGTCGGCTCCACCTGGACCGCCCCCGTACTGGACGCCGACACCGAGGCCGCCGTGCCGTGGGTCGCCACCGGATACGTCGCCGGCCCTTCCCTCCAGGCCACCGTCTCGGGGCGCGCGAGCACCTCGGCGGGCCCTGCCCCGGGGGCGTACGGCCCACTGCCCGACCGCTCCGTCCACATCCTGGGCACCGGTCTCGCCCACGCCCTGCGGGCCATCCACTCCGCAGGGCTCATCCACCGCGACCTCAAGCCGTCCAACATCCTGCTGACGATCGACGGCCCGCGCGTCATCGACTTCGGCATAGCCCGGGCCCTCGACACCATCACCGACGGCGGCCTCACCCGCACCGGCGCCCTGGTCGGCTCGCCCGGCTTCATGTCACCCGAGCAGGTGCGCGGCGAGCGCGTGACGCTGGCGTGCGACGTGTTCTGCCTGGGGTCGGTGCTGGCGTACGCGTCGACCGGGCGGCTTCCGTTCGGTGCGGCGGCCAGCGGGGTGCACGCTCTGCTGTTCCGGATCGCACAGGAGGACCCGGACCTCACCGGGGTGCCGGTCGACCTCGTGGAACTGATCCAGGACTGCCTCCGCAAGGACCCCGGGGCCCGTCCGTCCACGGACGAGATCCTGGAGCGGCTGGACGAGGGCGACAGCGCGGAACCCTGGCTGCCGGGCGCACTCATCGCCCAACTCGGCCGCCATGCAGTGGGGTTGCTGGACTCGGAAGACCCGACGGGCACGGTCCCGACGGACGCGGTCCCGACGGACGCGGTTCCGACGGACGCGACCCCCGCCGACCCCGCACCCATCGACGCCGCGCCGAAGGACACCGTCCCGAACGGCGCGCCCCCGGACAACGCGCCCCCCACCGCCCAGGCACCGGCCGAGGCCACACCACCGGCACCACCCGCGCCCGCGCAGCACCCCGCGCCCGGTAGCGTCCAAGCAGTCCCCACCATGGTCGCCACCCCCACGCCCACCGGTCCGCCGGCCGGACCGCCACCGCCCGGGACGCCCACCCCCACGTACGGCTATCCGCAACTGCCCGCCCAGCCGCACCCGGGCCAGGGGTACGGATATCCGCACCAGCAGAACCCCGACCAGGGCTATGCGTACGGCTATCCGCAGCAGCCGGGCTTCGGCCCCACGCCCCCGTACGGCCCGCCCCACCCGACCGGCATCCAGCCACCCGTCCCCGCGCCCCCACGCCGGAGCGCCGGCTCGACGGTCGCCCTCGTCGCGATCGCGGTGCTCGTCGCCATAGGAGCCGGCGGGTCCGTCTACGCGCTCATGAGCGATCACGGCGCGACCACCACCGCCTCCCCCACCGGCTCGGCCGACCCCTCCCCGACGGGCGGTTCCTCCGACTCGCCCTCCCCCGAAGGCGCGCAGGACCCGTCGGCCGACGACAACGGGCAGAGCGGCGACGACGAGGAGAACGGCAACGAGGAGGGAGACATCCCGGAGGGGTATCTGGGCACCTGGTCCGGCAGCATCGACAACGCCACCGGCCACTCCACCCGCGAACTGGTCATCCAGCAGGGCCAGGTGGGCGATGCCGTCCTGAGCCTCACCGCAGAGGGGCCGCTGGACGGCGGCGGCACCTACCGCTGCGTCTTCCAGGCGGACCTGGCATCCCAGCCGTCCGACGGCGAACCGGTCAGCCTCGGCCCGTCCACGGTGACCACGGGCGATCCGATGACGTCCTGCACCCCGGGCAGCCCCACCACCCTCACCCTGCTCCCGGACGGCACCCTGAGCCGGGTGAACACGGACTCCGGCGAGTCGCTCACCTACACGAAGTCCGGCTGAGCCGGACCAGGTTGCACACCGAGAGGCCGACACCGGCGGCCGGGACGGCCGGTCCACGGACGCGGCAACGGGCCCCTGCGCCGTATATGTGCACGCGCTGTGAAGATCATGCCTTACCCTGCGACCCTGGGCCGTACCCCTTTCTCGTCTTAGGGTGCCACGCGGCCCACATTCACCGTGGGGGTAGACGTCATCATCATGCGTACACGAAGAATCTCCACCGCGACCTCGCTCGCGGTCCTCTTCAGCTCTGTAGTGCTGGTCGGCGGTGCGGCGAACCCGGCCGCCGCCGACTCCAGCAAGATTCTTCCTGCCGCGTCCGTCGGCGACATCGTCACCGACGGCGTGCACAAGCGCGTCTTCATCAGCGACCCGACCGACGGCAAGGTCCTCGTCACCGACTACAACGGTGCGCTCGTCGCGACGATCCCGTCGCTTCCCGGGGTGACCGGGCTCGACCTGTCCGCCGACTCCGGCACGCTGTACGCCGCCGTAGCGGGCGCCGATGCCATCGTCACGATCGACACCGCGGCGCTCACGGAGTCCGCCCGGTACGACACCGGCAGCGGCACGGGCCCGAAGTACCCGGCGCTCGCGGGCGGCAAGCTCTGGTTCGGATACGGCTCGGCCGGCGCGGGCCAGATCGGTTCGCTCGACCTGACCGGCGCCGAGCCGGTCGTGAACCTGGGGCAGGAGACGGACGGCACCTGGTACGCGGCGCCGACCCTGGCCTCCACTCCGGGCGCACCCGACGTGCTGGCGGCCGGTATCGAGGGCCAGAGTCCGGTGGAACTGGCGACGTACGACGTGGCCTTGGGAACGGCCACCCGGACCGCGTCCACCCGCACCGATGGGAGCAACCTGGGCGACCTCGCGCTCACCCCGGACGGCACTCAGGTCGTCGTGGCCAGCGGCGCTCCGTACAAGCACCAGGCGTACCGGACCTCGGACCTCGCGCCCGCGATCGCGTACCCGTCCGACGCGTACCCCAACGCCGTCGACATCGCACCGGACGGGACGGTCGCCGCCGGCATCTTCGGCTGGTACGACCCCGATGTCTACGTGTACAAGCAGGGCGTCACCACCGCGCCCGTGCGAACCTACGAGTTCCCCAACACCGGGAACTCCAGCGGTTCGGACACCCTGGATCCGGCAGGCCTGGCCTGGGCGCCGGACACCAGCCGGCTGTTCGCCGTCACCGTGAACAGTCTCGGTGTCCACTCGCTGCGGGTGCTCACCGACCCCAACCGGTCCGTCACCACGGTCACGGTCACCGCCCCGCCGAAGGCGACGCGCGGCAAGAAGGTCATGGTCACCGGCAAGGCGGTGTCGAACGCCCCGTTCACCGCAGGCGCCACGGCCACGGTGACGCGTACCGACCTCGAGTCGCCCACGGGCAAGGTCCTGCCTCCCGTGGCGCTGAAGCCGGACGGCGCGTTCCATTTCGTCGACACGCCGCCCGCGGGCAGCACGGTCACGTACAAGGTGTCGTACGCGGGTGACGCCACCCACTCCCCCGGGTCGGGCAGCGACAAGGTCACCGTCTCCCGCGCGGCCACCTCGCTGACCCTGAACCGCAACAAGGGGCTGTACGCGTACGGCACCGATGTGTCGTTCACCGCGCACCTCGGCACGACGTACAAGAACCGCGCCGTCGAGCTGTGGGTGGATCCGTTCGGCGCGGACAAGCCCAAGAAGCTGGTGAAGACCGGCAAGGTCGACTCCAAGGGAAATCTGTCCACCACGGTCGACATGACGCGGGACACCACCGTCACCGCCGTCTTCAAGGGTGACGCCCGCTACGCGCCCAGGACGGTCACGTCCACGGCGTACGCCAAGGTGGCGGTCTCGACCTCCATCTCCAAGCAGTACAAGAACGTCAAGATCGGCTCCACCACGTACGCGTACTTCCACAAGAAGACCAACCCGGTCTTCACGACGAAGATGACGTACTACAAGAACCGCAGCCACCTGCTCTCCCTTGAGCTCTACTACGCGGGCAAGTGGTACGACGCGGGCTCGCAGTACTTCAAGCTCGGCACCGGGGGCTCGATCGTGACGCTGAGCGGCACGCATGAGACGGGCTACCGGATGCGTGTCCGCGCCTCGTACGTGAACAACACATCGGGCGACAACGTGAACTCGACGACCCACGGGGCCTGGAAGTACTTCTACTTCACCAAGTAACCGCGCAGGCAGGCCGGATGGCTGCGGGGCCGGGCGTCTTCAGTCCAGCCCCGCAGCCGTCGCCCTTCGCCCGGCCCCGCAGTTGTGACCGTTGGGCGGAACCCGGTCGGAAGTGCCCTACATCAGCGGCTTGACCGACATGAGCAGGTGCTGGTGGGACGGCTCCGCCGTGCCCGCCGCCTCCTCCCGGTCCGCGTGCCCGGTGACCATGGCGCGCTGGCCGGGGCCCATCAGCTGGAACCGGATGACCGGGGTGTCGAACGAGGACAGCGCGTCCATCAGGTACGAGGGGTTGAACGCGACCGTCAGCTCATGGGCCCCCGCCAGTTCGGCAGGCAGCCGCTGGGATGCCACGTCGTCCTCGTAACCGGCCTGGAGAAGCACCGAGTCCGCGCTGAAGGCGAATTGGAGCGGGCTGTCCCCGTCCGCCACCACCGAGACCCGCTTCACGGCCTCGACCAGCGGTTCGCGCCCGGTCACCGCCGTGACCGGGTCGGACAGCGTGAACAGCTTGTCGTGGCGCGGCAGTCGACCGTCCAGGAGCCGGACCGTCGTCCGCATCCCGTCCAGCTCGAACCCGGCAGAACCGCTGTCCAGCGCGAGGCTGACCGTGCCCGCCCGGCCGAAGGAGCGGGCGATCTCGGAGAGCCGGCGGGACGGGACGACGACATCGGCCGAGACGTCCGCCGCCGCGGGCTTCCACGCCAGCCTGCGGACCGCGAAGCGGTACCGGTCCGTGGCCGCCAGGGTCATCCGCTCCCCGTCGAGCCCCAACCGGACCCCGGTGAGCGTCGGCAGGGTGTCGTCCCGGCCCGCGGCCACCACCACATCGGCGACGGCATCCGCGAACTCCTGGCCGTCCACCGCCCCGAGCACCTCGGGCAGCGGCGGCAGAGCCGGATAGTCGTCGAGCGGCAGCACCGCCAGACCGAAACCGGCGCCGCTGCCCGTCACGGTGAACCGGGACCCCTCGACCGCGCATTCCACCGCCCCCTCGGGCAGCACCCGGCACACATCCAGCAGCCGGCGGCCCATGACCAGCACCTTGCCTGCCCGCGCGGTCTCGGCCGGCACCTCGATGCGGGCGGACGCCTCGTAGTCGAGGCCGGAAATGCGGAGCCGGCCCTCGGCCGCCTCCAGCAGCAGACCGCCCAGCACGGGGACGGGCGACCGCGTCGGCAGCACCCGGGCCGCCCAGGCCACCGCGTCCGTCAACTCGCCGCGTTCGATCCGGAACTCCATGGTGGTGACCTCTTCCTCGCGCGCGGACCGTCTCCGGTCTCCGACGCTAAGGGGCACCACTGACAACGCAACGCTGAGGCGGCTGCGGCCGACGGCAGCGGCCACCCCCGTGAGCCGCTGCCGTCGTCCCCCGTGCCTCTCCCCCGAAAGGCCCGCAACCGCGTTCGGACTCTAGGTCGCGGGGCAGGAGAGGGAAAGATTCAGTTCGCACTGTGTGGCCGAGCAGAGGTATCAGTTCGCACAGCCGAACCGGTACGCTGCACTCCGGTTTTTGGCGGGACCAGGGACCAGGGACCACTGAACAGGGACCAAGGGACGGGGGCGGCGGCAAAGTGCACGCTCGGATGCGGGCGGACGACGTCATACGGATGCACGGCCTGGCCCGGTCGGGCGGCACGCAGGAGCTGCTGCGCTGGGTGTCGGGGCGTGCGGACGGCTGGGCGGGGCTGCTCGGCGGCGACGGCACCGTCCTGCACGGCGTCACCCGGGTCCCCGATTCCGCGGGCGTCGGATCGGCCGCACTCGCGGCCGAGTGCGCCAGGGAGCTGACCGCGCTCGGTGCCCGCTCCTTCTCCCTCGACAAGGGCACGCACACCGCGCTGCTGTACTCCCTGGAAGCGCCGCCGAACGTTCCCGCGCCGGTGCTCGCCGTGGTCGGCCGGCGTCCGCTGCCCGACGGGCTGGCCACGCTCCTTGCCGACGCGGCCCTGCCGCTGGCCATGTGCTGGGCGGCCGAGACCGTCGAGCGCAAGCGCCGTCGCGTCGACCTGGCGGAGTCCCGCGGCCGGGAGGCGGTGCTGCATCTGCTGATGACCGGCCAGCTGTCGATCGCGCACCAGGTCGCGGGCGCCCTGAAGCCCAGCCTGCCGGACCCGGTCCGGGTCTGCGTCGTCGAGTGCTCGGGCCGCGACCGGGACGAGGTGGCCCGCATCTGCGCGGACCTGTCCGGGGGGCGGTCCTGGATCGTGCGGTGCCCTGTGTACGCAAGCCACCTGATCCTCATCGTGCCCGCGACACCCGGGCAGGCGGACGGGCGTCTCGGCCCGCAGGTCGCCTCGGTGGTGGACGACTGCTTCGTCGGCAGCAGCGAGGACGTGACGCTGGCCGACACGGCGACCGCGTACCGCCAGGCGTTCCATGCGCTCGCCGTCTCCCGCGGGCTTCCGAAGCGGCACGCCCGCTTCGGCTCCGCTCCCGAACTCGCCCTGGTGGCCGGTGCCGAGGGCGCCCGGTGGGCGGACGAGCTGCTGGCCCCGCTGCTCGCCCATCTGCCGCGGCGCGGCCAGGACCCGGGCAGCCAGGAACTCGCGGCGACGCTCGCCTCCTGGCTCGCGTTCTCCTCGCACGCGACCGACCATCTGAAGATCCACCGCAACACCCTGGCCGCGCGCCTGCGGCTGATCGGTGAGCTGTTGGATCTGGACCTGAACAAGCTCGCCGACCAGTCCGCGATCGACCTGGCCCTGCGCATCCGCGCCACGCCCGCCCTGCCCCGGCCTGCCCGGCGGGCCGGGGCTCCTCCGTCGGAGCCCGTGCGCACGCTGGACGAGATCCTGCGCGTACCGGCGGTCCACTCCTGGGCGGTGCAGCAACTGCGGCCGCTCGGTGGCCCGGGGGCTGCCGGCAGCCCCGCGGATCCGCACACCACACTCCGCACCTGGCTGGCGTGCGAGGCCCAACTCGGGCCTTGCGCAGGGGCGCTGGGTATCTCCGTGCCCGGGGCGCGCAAGCGGCTGAGCCGGCTGGAGACCGTGCTCCAGCGTTCGCTGCTGCGGACGCCCAGCGCCCGGTACGACCTGTGGCTGGCGTTCCGGGCCCTGGACCTCGCGGACGGCGGATGACGGCGACGGGGGGCGCGCCGGGCCGTCGGGCCTGACGCACCCCCCGTTCCAGGGGAGTTCAGCCGTCAGCAGCTGAGGTTCGACCCTGCCGTCGTACCGAGGATCTGCACGAAGGCCTGGTACTTGTCGATCCGGCTCTGGACCTGGGCGGGGTTGCCGCCGTTGCACTCCAGGGAGCCGTTGATGGAGCGGATCGTCTCGCCGAATCCGGCGCCGTTCACCATGGCGTTGTGGGCCGTCATGGTGCCGGGGCCGTTCTGGGTGTTCCAGTACCAGAGGCCGGTCTTCCAGGCCACGGACGCGTCCTGCTCGACCAGGTAGGGGTTGGCCAGCAGGTTGATGCCGAGCGCGTCACCGGCGGCCTTGTAGTTGAAGTTCCAGCTGAGCTGGATCGGCCCACGGCCGTAGTAGGCGGCCTGGCCCGCGGGGCAGCCGTAGGACTGGCTGGTGTCGCAGTAGTGCGGGTAGTTGGCCGTGTTCTGCTCGACCACGTACACCAGGCCGCCCGTCTCGTGGCTGACGTTGGCGAGGAAGGCCGCGGCCTCCTGCTTCTTCACCGTGTCGCTGCCGGTGTTGGCGAAGCCCGGGTAGGCGCTCAGGGCGGCGGTCAGACCGCTGTACGTGTAGAAGGAATTGCGGCCAGGGAACATCTGGTTGAACTGCGCCTCGCTGACGACGAACCCGTCGGACGAGCCCGGGCCGCCCGGGTCCGTACCGCCGCCTCCGCAGCTGCCCTGGTCGGCCCAGACGTCGGAGCTGCCGGGGGTCTCGTTCTGGGTCCACCACTTGGCGGTCCAGTTGTGCCCGTTGTACGAGGCGGCGCCGCCGCCCGTGTAGACGGAGGAGGAGTTCCAGGCAGCCGCGCACTCGGCCGCGGAGGCGGTGGTGGCGGGGAGTATGACGACCATCGCGACGACCGCGCCCAGCGCGGCGAGCAGGCCCATGATGCGTTTGATCATGCGAGCACTCCTTCGGTGCGGCGCACCGAGCTCGTCGGCGCGCCGCCATGGGGGGTGACGCCACTCAAGCGCTGCTGGTCTGAACCTGTCAAGGTCTAGACCAACACGAAGAAGCCTTCCCCGCGCCGCCCCCGCAACGGCCGCCACCAGCTGCCCCGTTACGCGCACGACCCCTCAACAGGCCCGATCCGGAGGGAGCCCGTCCAGAACGGCACGGGTTCCGAGGGCGGCTCCGAGGGCAAAAACCTTCGGACCCGTCCAGCATGCGGGACACCGCCTGCTCGGCCATCGAGTGCCGCACGGCGGTGCGGCATCAACAGGTGAGACGCGAGCCGGGGTTCGTGCCGATGATCGCGGTGATCCGCTCGTACTTGGCGACCCGCGCCTGCACCGAGGCGGGGTTGCCCCCGTCGCACTCCAGGGACCCGTTGAGCGACCGGATCGTCTCGCCGAAGCCCGCGCCGCCGACCATGGCGTCGTGCGAGGTCATGGTCCCGGGGCCGTTCTGGGTGTTCCAGTACCAGAGCGCGGTCTGCCAGGCGACCGACGGATCCCGCTCCACCAGCCACGGGTCGTTCAGCAGATCGAGGCCGAGCGCGTCGCCCGCCGCCTTGTAGTTGAAGTTCCAGCTGAACATGATCGGGCCGCGCCCGTAGTACGCGGACTGCCCGGCCGGGCAGCCGAACGGCTGGCTGTAGTCGCACTTGATCCAGTAGTTGGCCTCATTGATCTCCTTCACGTACTGCAGGCCGACCGATTCGAAGTCGGCGTGCGTCAGGAAGGCCGCGGCCTCCCGGCTCCTGGTCGCCTCGGTTCCGGTGTTCGCGAAGCGCGGGTAGGCGTGCAGGGCGTCGATCAGACCCTGGTACGTGTAGAAGGCGTCGCGGTCCGGGAAGATCTCGTCGAACTCCGCCTCGCTGATGACGAAGTCGGAGACCCCGCCCGTACAGGCGCCGCGGTCCTCCCAGACGCCGGCGGCACCCGGGTTCTCGCCCCGCGTCCACCACTTCGCCGTCCAGTTGCGGCCGTGGTGGGCGACGGTGCCGCCGGCCGCGTAGGAGGTCGAGGAGCTCCAGAGAGGTGCGCACGCGGCCGAGGCGGCGGATGCGGCGTTCGCGGCGGCGTTCGCGGTGACGGGGAGGAAGGCCGCCGTCGCAATCACGGCACTCAGTACGGTCAGAACGCTCTTGATGCGGTTCAGCGCTGCTCACTCCTTCGGCAGGGCACCCCGAACAGGCTCCGGCATGCCGTCGGGCATCCCGACACCCAACCCCGATTGGTCTGGACCTGTCAAGGTCTGGACCAATCACCCCCTGCCCGAACGGCGGGCGAACACCTGGCGACAGAAGCGGGTACTCACCATCGCCCGCGCTCCCGGCTGCATACGGTGACCCGCACTCGTACAGACGTCCGGCAGCCGAGGGGGAACGGGTCGTGGAGTGGTTCAGCGCCGAGAACATCGTGGCCGTACTCACCGCAGTGCTGGGCGTCCTCGCCTCCGTGGGCGTGCTCTGGTACGAGCGCCGCGTCCCACGCCGCAAGCGCATCGGCTACCGGGTGCAGATGGACACGCCGATCGGCAGCGAGGTCAGCCAGGCGCGGGCCAACGTGCGACTCGGCCTCTTCGACGAGACCCCGGACATGGCGGACGCCACCCTCGTCCTGCTCCGCATCGAGAACGACGGCTCGCAGTCCGTCGACCGCGGCGACTACACCGGACCGGACGGACAACTCCACGGACTGGTCGTCGAGTTCACCGAACGCCGGGTGCGCGGCATCGCCGTCACCCACTCCCCGGGCGCCGAACACCTCATGGACCACTTCACCCCGTCCGAGGGACTCCGCGGCAGCGGGTCGCTGATCCGGCTGCCGCGCGTCCCGCTCAACCGGGGCGAGCACTTCAAACTCCTGGTCCTGCTCACCGGTTCACGCGTGGGCAGCCCCATCCGCATCACCGGGGGCATCCGGGACGGCGAGGTACGGACGAACACCGCGGCCCGCCCGGACGAGAAGCCCCCGCTGTTCGGCCGGGCCGCCCGGTTCATCACCGTGGCCCTGACCCTCTGCGTCATCACGCTGGCCTCCATCATCCTGGTCCGGGACGACACCCCGCCCCCGATCGGCTGCGCCCGCGGCGAGCTGACCGTGACCGGCTCCACCGCCTTCGAACCTGTCCTGCGTGAACTGGCGGAGAAGTACGGCAAGGCGTGCGCGGGCGCCACGATCACCGTGGACCCGCACGGCAGCACCGCCGGGATAAGGGAACTGGCCGAACGGGGCGCCGAGGCCGGAAAGGCCGGCTCACCCGCCCTCGTGGCCCTCTCCGACGGCCCGAAACCGAGCGGCTTCCCGCAGCTGCGCGAGAACCGCGTCGCCGTCTCGCTCTTCCGCCTGGTCGTCAACGACAAGGTCCCGCTGAAGAACCTGACCACCGACACCGTCCGCGCCGTCTACCGCGGCGACATCAGCAACTGGAAACAGCTCGGCGGCCCCGACCTGCCCGTGCTGCTGGTCAGCCGGGACGCCAACTCCGGTACCCGCGAGGTGTTCCAGCGCCGGGTCCTGGGCCGCAACGAACCCGCCCAGTCCTCCCGCGACTGCACCACCAAGGACGACCCCGAGGCCCCGGTCGTCCGCTGCGAACTCGACTCCACCGACCAGGTCCTGGCCGAGGTCGGCCGGCTCGACGGCGCGATCGGCTACAGCGAACTGCGCACGGGGACCAAACCGGCCGGGGCGCACCAGATCGCCATCGACGGTGCCACCCCGTCCGTCGACACGATCGGCACCAGCACCTACCCGTACCGGGAGATCGAGTACGCGTACACGTACGGCAGCCCGCCCGCCGACTCGCTGGCCTCCAGCTTCCTCTCCTACCTCAGCAGGGGCAGCGGCCAGGACGTCATCCGCACCCACGGCCACCTGCCGTGCGCGACGCCGGAGGGACTGCGGATCTGCGGCGAGGACTGAGGGCGGGTACGCGGGAGGGCCGGGGCGCACTCGGCGGCCCGGCCCTCCTTCCGCTCCTGTGGACCTACAGGAACGAGTTGATCTCGATGGTCTCGGTCCGGCCGGGGCCGACACCGATCGCGGAGATCGGGGCGCCGGACATGTCCTCCAGCGCCTTCACGTACGCCTGGGCGTTCTTCGGCAGGTCGCCGAAGGTCTTCGCCTTGGTGATGTCCTCGGACCAGCCCGGCAGCATCTCGTAGATCGGCTTCGCGTGGTGGAAGTCGGTCTGGTTGTACGGGAGCTCCTCGACGCGCTTGCCGTCGATCTCGTACGCCACACACACCGGGATCTGCTCCCAGCCGGTCAGGACGTCGAGCTTGGTGAGGAAGAAGTCGGTCAGGCCGTTGACCCGGGTCGCGTACCGCGCGATCGGGGCGTCGAACCAGCCGCAGCGGCGGTCACGGCCGGTGGTGACACCGCGCTCGCCACCGATCCTGCGCAGCGCCTCGCCGTCCTCGTCGAGCAGCTCCGTGGGGAACGGACCGGCGCCGACGCGGGTGGTGTACGCCTTGAGGATGCCGATGACCCGGCTGATCTTCGTCGGACCCACGCCGGAACCGGTGCAGGCGCCGCCCGCGGTCGGGTTCGACGAGGTGACGAAGGGGTACGTGCCGTGGTCGACGTCGAGCAGCGTGCCCTGACCGCCCTCGAAGAGGACGACCTTGCCCTCGTCGATGGCGTTGTTCAGGATCAGCGTCGTGTCGGCGACGTAGGGCCTGATCTGCTCCGCGTACTGGAGCATGTCCTCGACGACCTTGCCGGCCTCGATGGCGCGCCGGTTGAAGACCTTGGCCAGAAGCTGGTTCTTCTGCTCCAGGGCCGCCTCGACCTTCTGCTCCAGGATCGACTCGTCGTAGAGGTCCTGGACGCGGATGCCGACCCGGTTGATCTTGTCCGCGTACGTCGGGCCGATACCGCGGCCGGTCGTACCGATCTTGCGCTTGCCGAGGAACCGTTCCGTCACCTTGTCGACCGTGACGTTGTACGGGGTGATCAAATGAGCGTTACCGCTGATCAGCAGCTTGGACGTGTCCACGCCGCGGTCGTTCAGCCCACTCAGCTCGGAGAGCAGGACCGCAGGGTCGACGACGACACCGTTACCGATGACCGGGGTACACCCCGGTGAAAGGATTCCGGAGGGGAGGAGATGAAGTGCGTACTTCTGGTCACCGACGACCACCGTGTGGCCGGCATTGTTGCCGCCTTGGTAGCGCACCACATAGTCCACGGATCCACCGAGGAGGTCGGTGGCCTTTCCCTTGCCCTCGTCACCCCACTGAGCACCGAGCAGCACAAGTGCGGGCACAGGCGTACACCCCTTCCGGGCGGGGCATGTCCAAGGTCAGGGGGCGTACGTAAACGCCGTACATGCCGCACGACGTTGTACGACAAGGCCTGAACCGTCGAACCGGGTGCCCCGGAATAGACGAAGCCCCTGGCGCAATAGCGCAAGGGGCTCTTGCACCAAGATGCTACCCGAGGAAGGACCGAGGTGTCGGCTGCCCAGCCCCCCGGTAACGGTGCGCCCCATCTGCTGGTGGTGATCGATCCGGTCGCCCGCCGGACGGACGGCGAGTCCGTCCGGATCGCAAAGGACGTGTTGAGCGCCGGTTCGCACGCCAAGATCTGTCTCCCCGACGGGCCCGAGGAGTTCGCCCGGGCCCTGTCCCGCCGGGGTACCCGAAGGCCCGTGGTGATAGGCGACGACCGGGCGCTGCGGCGTGCGGTGGCCCTGCTCCACCGGGAGCGAGAACCAGCCATGAGCGCCCTGTCGCTCATCCCGGTGGGGGCCGCGGCGGCGCTGGAACTCGCGCATTCGCTCGGCGTGCCGAAGGGCGCGGTGGCGGCGGCGCGCACGGCGCTGGACGGGGCGGTGCGCCGGCTGGATCTGCTGGTCGACGACAGCGACGGCGTCGTCCTGGGCGCGCTGCGCATCCCGCCCCTCAGCGGCGCCCCGGGCACGCAGTCGGACCGTACGGGCGTCACCGCTGTCTGGGACACCTGCCGCTCCCTGGTCCGCACCCTGGTACGCCCCGCGCCCCCGGAGTCGTCTGCCGCGCCGGTCACGCACCGGCTGCGCGTCGAGGCGGACGGTGTCGTGCTGAACGATCTGGACCGCCCGGTCGAATCGGTGACGGTGACCTCGGGCTGCGGCGACGGCGGCCTCGCCGAGGTGACGATCCACGCGCCGGACGGCGACCCGGTGACCACGGAGGCCAAGGCCGTCACGGTCTCCGGCGCGGACTTCCGCTACCGGGCGGACATACAGGTCGGCGGTCCGGTGCGGACCCGGACGTGGACGGTGCGGGCGGGCGCCTGGGGGCTGATGCTGCCGGTGGCGGAGGGGTAGCACGGACCGGGGCCGGGGGCGGGCGGAGGCCGCGAGCCCCCGTCCGCCGGCCATCGGGTCTCCCGCTCTCGGGCCTCCCGCTCTCAGCTCTCCCGCGAGCCCTCGGCCGCCGGCAGGTCGAGGGTTTTCCGGTGGGCCTCCCAGCGGTCCATCATGGCGCCCAGCTCCGACTGCATGAACTCGAAGAACGCCGCCGTCTCGGCGATCCGGGCACCCGCCGGCGTGTGCTCCCCCAGCGTGCGCGCCCCATCCCTGAGGGTCTGCTCCCAGCGGGTGAGCACCCGGTCGCGGCTGGCGAAGGTGGTGTACCAGATCTCGTTGTGCAGGCGGTAGCGGTCACGGCGCGAGCCCGGGTCGCGCTCGCGGCCGACCATGCTGACCTGGGTGAGGTAGTTGATCGCGCCGGACACGGCGGCGGGGCTGATCTGCAGGGCCAGGGCGAGCTCGGCCGAGGTCATGGAGGCGTCGTCGTCGGCGAGGAGCGCGGCGAAGACGCGGGATGCCATCCGCTGCATTCCCGCTTCGGTCATCTCGGACGCGAACCTCTCGACGAACCGCGCGACCGCTTCCGCGTCCCTCTCCTCGCGCCCCTCGACCGCACCCCGCGGTTCGCGTGCACCTTCTGCGGATTCGCTGCTCATCGACCCCTCGTCCTCACTGCGTCCCCGGCCTCTGTCACAGTCCCCGGCCACAGTGCCCGGCCTCTGTCACACCTTTGAGTTTATACGCTTCCTTAACTTCACAAGTTTGTGAAAGTAGCGTACGTTCAGAATCATGACGAAGGCAATCACCGTGGCCGGACTGCACAAGTCGTTCGGCCGGACGCATGCACTGGACGGGCTCGACCTGGCCGTCGAGTCCGGTGAGGTCCACGGCTTCCTCGGGCCGAACGGATCGGGGAAGTCCACCACCATCCGAGTCCTGCTGGGCCTGCTGCGGGCCGATTCCGGCGCCGCCCAGCTCCTCGGCCGCGCCCCCTGGCGCGATGCGGTGGAGCTGCACCGGCGCGTGGCGTACGTCCCGGGGGACGTCACCCTGTGGCGCAACCTCTCCGGCGGTGAGGTGATCGATCTGTACGGGCGGCTGCGCGGCGGTCTCGACGACGCCCGGCGCGCCGACCTCGTCGACCGGTTCGAGCTCGACCCGACCAAGAAGGGGCGGACGTACTCGAAGGGCAACCGCCAGAAGGTGGCCCTGGTCGCCGCGTTCGCCTCCGATGTGGACCTGCTGATCCTGGACGAGCCGACCAGCGGGCTCGACCCGCTGATGGAGGAGGTCTTCCAGAGCTGCGTCGCCGAGGAGCGCGACCGCGGGCGGACGGTCCTGCTCTCCAGCCACATCCTCAGCGAGGTCGAGTCGCTCTGCGACCGGGTCAGCATCATCCGGCAGGGCCGGACGGTGGAGACCGGATCGCTGTCCGGTATGCGCCACCTGACGCGCACGAACATCACCGCCGAGCTGGTGGACTCCCCCGACGGCCTGGCTCAACTGCCGGGGGTGCACGACCTCGACGTCCGGGGGCGTCAGGTCTCGCTCCAGGTCGACACGGACAAGCTGGACGCCGTCCTCAAGTCGCTCTCCGCGTCCGGGGTCCTGTCCCTGACCAGCGCGCCGCCCACGCTGGAGGAGCTCTTCCTGCGGCACTACACGACGGACGTGGAGCAGGACACGCAGCAGGGCGCGGAGGTGGCGGCGCGATGACTGCCGTGACCATGACCGCGACGGCCCGCACCGGGCGCCGGGCCGGGACCGGGCAGCTCGCGGGGACCTGGACCCTGCTGAGGCTCGCCCTGCGGCGCGACCGGGTCATCATGCCGGTCTGGGTGATCGTGCTCGGCGGGTCGTTCTCCTCCGTGGGCCAGTCCATCTCATCGCTCTACGGGACGGCCGCGCAGCGGGCCGAGCTGGCCGCGTCGATGAACGGCAACAGTTCGGTGCGCGCGATGTACGGGCCGGTGTTCGACGACTCCGTCGGCGGGCTCGTCAGCTGGCGCATGATCGCCTTCGGCGCCGCGCTGGCCGCGGTGATGAGCCTGGTCGTCGTCGTGCGCCACACCCGGGAGGAGGAGGAGACCGGCCGTCAGGAGTTGCTCTCCTCCGCCATGGTGGGACGCCGGGCCCCGCTCACCGCGGCGCTGCTCGCCGCACTGATCGCCAACGCCGCACTCGCCCTGATGATCGTGGCGGGGATGGCCGGGTCGGGAGCGGGCGGAGCCGGGGCTGTGGCGCTCGCGCTGTCCGTCGCCGGGGTCGGAACGCTGTTCGCCTGCACCGCCGCGATCGCCGCACAGTTCACCGAGAGCGCACGGCTCGCGAAGGGGCTGACGGCTGCGGTGATCGGCGCCGCGTTCGTCCTGAAGGCGGCGGGCGACTCCGCGACGGACGACGGCTCGTCCGTCTTCACCTGGCTCTCCCCCCTCGGCTGGGCGGAAAACGTCCGGCCGTACGCGGACGAACGGTGGTGGGTGCTCCTCGTGATCGCCGGCGCCGTGGCCGTGCAATGCACCGTGGCGTACGTGCTGACCGGGCGCCGCGATGTCGGCATGAGCTTCCTGGCGACGCGGCCGGGGCCCGCCAGGGGCCGGATCTCCACCGCCCTCGGCCTCGCGGTGCGTCTCCAGCGCGGTGCGCTCCTGGGGTGGACGCTGTCGTTCGCCGTGGTCGGCGTCGTCTTCGGCGGGCTGACCGGCGGCGCGGCCGATCTCGTCGGGGACAACGAGAAGACCAAGGAGATCTTCGAGCGGATGGGCGGACAGTCCGGTCTGACCGACGCGTTCCTCGCCTCGATGGTCTCCGTGCTCGGCACGGTGGCGGCGCTGTACATCGCCTCCTCGGTACTGCGGCTGCACGGCGAGGAGACCGCCGGGCACGCGGAACCGGTGCTCGCGGGCGGGGTCGGCCGGATCGGCTGGGCGGCCGGCCATCTGCTCATGGCCTTCGGTGGCGCGGCTCTGATCATGGCGGTCGGCGGCCTCGGTCTTGCGGTGGGTTACGGACACGAACTCCCCGCCGTGCTCGGTGCCTCGCTGGTGCAGCTGCCCGCCGTCTGGCTGCTGGGCGGGGTGACGGTCCTGCTGTACGGGGCGCTGCCGAAGGCCGCAGCTGCGGGCTGGGGCCTGGTCGGGCTCTGCCTGGCGCTGGGCTGGATAGGCCCCGCCCTGGATCTGCCGCAGCCGGTCATGGACGTATCGCCGTTCACACACCTGCCGAAGCTTCCGGGGGCGGCTGGCATGGAGTGGGGGCCGGTGGTGCTGCTCACCGCGGTCGCGGGGGCGCTGGTGGCCGGCGGCCTGGCGGCGCTGCGGCGGCGCGACATGCTGAGCGGCTGAGGCGCCGGACGAGGGAAGGCGCCGGACGGGGGAAGGGGTTCGGGGGACGGGGAGGGGACGGCGGCCGCAAGCCGCCCCCTCCCCCTCCTCGTCAGAGCTCGACGCGCAGTTCCTTCACACCCCTGATCACATAGCCCGGGTTCCACTCAGGTTCCGCCACCAGCCGCATGCCAGGCGCCTTGCGCAGCAACTCACCGAAGGAAGCGGCCAGTTCCACCCGGGCCAGCGGCGCCCCGAGGCAGAAGTGGATGCCCGCACCGAAGGTGATGTGCGGGTTCTCCTGCCGGGAGAGGTCCAGCGTGTCCGGGTCGGTGAAGCGGGCCGGGTCGCGGTTGGCCGAACCGAAGAGCAGGGCCACCTCCGAGCCGCGCGGAATGACCGTGCCGTCGATCTCGATGTCGTCGAGCACCCAGCGCTCGAACATCTGCAACGGGGTGTCGTACCGCATCAGCTCCTCCACCGCGGTGGGAAGCAGCCCATGGTCCGCCCGCAGCGCGGCCAGCTGTTCCGGGTGGCGCAGCAGCGTCCACCAGCCGTTCACGGTGGTGTTGACGGTCGCCTCGTGTCCCGCGTTCAGCAGCAGCACGCACGTGGAGACCATCTCCTGCTCGGTCAGCCGCTCGCCCTCGTCATGGGCGGCGATGAGCGCGGAGATCAGATCCGTACCCGGGTTCCCTCGCCGTTCGGCGATCAGCTCGCGCAGATATGCGGAGAAGTCGAGGGAGGCGCGGACGGCGGCGCGGGCCGTCTCCTCGGACGGGTTGAGCTCGAACATTCCGCAGATCGCCGCCGACCAGGGCCGCAGCGGCGCACGGTCGGACTCCGGGATGCCGAGCATCTCGGCGATCACGGCGACCGGCAGCGGCTCCGCGACCGCCGTCAGCAGATCGCCGCCGCCCTGCGCGACGAAGTCGTCGACGAGTCCGGTCGCCAGTCGCCGGACGGCCGGGAGGAGCTGTTCGACGGTGCGCGGGGTGAATGCCTTGGAGACGAGCCGGCGGATCCTCGTGTGGTCCGGCGGCTCCAGGTCCAGCAGCCCCTGCCCGTTGAGCGTCTCGAACGGCTCGTGCGCGGCGGGAGGCGGTGTCCGGCCGAACTCCTCGTGCGTGAACCGGTGCAGATAGGTCCGCCCCAGCCGCCGGTCGCGCAGGAGTGCCGACACATCGGCGTAGTGCGGGACGAGCCACTGGCCGGTCGGCTCGAACCAGTGCGCCCGGCCGGTGGCGCGCAGTTCGGCATAGGCGGGGTACGGGTCGGCGACGAACGCCGCCGACCAGGGATCGAACGGGGCGTCGGGGCCGGAGTCGGGGCGCGTGGGCTGGTCCATGGACCGACGCTAACCGGCCACCCGCGCCCGGGCCAGCCCTGCCCCGGTCCGCGGCCCGCCTCGCAACGCGGCCCGCCTCACGACGCACGGCCCCGCCTCACAACGGCCCGGCCCGCCTCACGACGCACGGCCCCGCCGCACAACGGCCCGGCCCGCCTCACGACGCACGGCCCCGGCTCACGACGGCGTGACCAGCCTCACGACGCACGGCCCCGGCTCACGACGGCGTGACCAGCCGGGCCTCGTAGGCGAAGACGGCCGCCTGGGTGCGGTCGCGCAGGCCCAGCTTCACCAGGATGCGGCTCACATGGGTCTTGATGGTGGACTCGGCGACCACCAGATGTGAGGCGATCTCGGCGTTCGACAGCCCCTGGGCGATCAGGACGAGCACCTCGGTCTCGCGCTCCGTGAGATCACCGATCTGGGCGAGAGCCGGGGGCCGCGGGGCCGCCGCGAGCTTGGAGAACTCGGTGATCAGGCGTCGGGTGACCGTGGGGGCCAGAAGTGCCTCTCCGGAGGCCACCACCCTCACACCGTCCGCGAGTTGCCGGGCCGAGGCGTCCTTGAGGAGGAAGCCGGACGCACCGGCGCGCAGAGCCTGGTAGACGTACTCGTCGAGGTCGAAGGTGGTGAGAACCAGCACCTTCGCGTCCGCGTCGGCGGCGACGATCTCACGGGTCGCCTCGATGCCGTTGAGCTCCGGCATCCGGATGTCCATCAGCACCACGTCGGGCCGGAGCGCCGCGACCTGGGAGACGGCCTGGCGCCCGTTGACCGCCTCGCCGACGACCTCGATGCCCGGCATCGCGTTGAGGAGGACCGAGAAGCCCTCGCGGACCATCATCTGGTCGTCGACGATCAGCACCCGGATCGGTGCGGCGGCGGGAGCCGTCATGACTGCTCCTTGGAGGCGCCGGAGGGCGCGTCGGACGGCGCGGCCTGCACGGGGATGAAGGCGGTGACCTCGTAACCGCCGTCCGTGGTCGTCTCGGCCGTCATCTCACCGTTCAGCATCGCCACCCTCTCCCGCATGCCCGTGATCCCGTGCCCGGCGCCCGGCGAAGGCTTCACCGGACCGGTCGGCGGACCGTTGACGACGCGCAGCCCGAGCCCGCCCAGCACATAGCCGATCTCGACCTTGGCGGTCGCGCCCGGTGCGTGCCGCAGGCTGTTGCTGAGGGCTTCCTGGATGATCCGGTACGCCGACAGCTCGACGCCCTGCGGCAGTTCGCGCACCGCACCGGTCACCGTCTTCTCCGTCGGCAGCCCGGCCTCACCGACATTGGCGAGGAGCCCGTCCAGCTCGGCCAGGGTGGGCTGCGGGGCGTCCGGCGCCTCGTAGTCCTCGGCCCGTACGACGCCGAGCACCCGGCGCAGTTCGGTGAGGGCCGCGACGGCGTTCTCCCGGATCGTGACGAAGGCCTGTTCCAGCTCGGGCGGCGGGTTCTCCACCCGGTACGGGGCGGCCTCGGCCTGGATCGCGACGACCGACATGTGGTGGGCGACCACGTCGTGCAGTTCGCGGGCGATGGTGGTGCGCTCCTCCAGCAGCGTGCGCCGGTCGCGCTCGACGGCGGTGACGGTGCGCTGCACGGTGACCTCGCGCTCCGCCTCCCGGCGGACCTGCACCACGGTGACCAGGAGCAGTGCGAACGCGGAGGCCACCGCCATGGCCGCGGTGGACGGCGCCGAAGCCCAGCCGCCGGCGTTCTCCAGGAGCGTGCCGACCAGCACGGTCAGGCCCCACATCCAGGTGGCGGTGCGCGGCCGGGTCCTCGCGGCGACGACGACCAGCACCACCAGGTGCGCGAAGAAGGTGCTCGGCGCCCACGGCCCGTCGATGCCTCCGGCGACCATGCTCACCGGGATGAGCGCCATCGACATCCAGAACGCCCCGACCGGCCGGACCAGCGTCATTGCGATGCACGCGGCGGGCAGCAGCCCCGACACGAGGACTCCGGCGTTGCCGGTGATGGAGAACCCCATCATGAAGGCGAACAGCGCGGCCGCCAGGACCACCGCGTGCGGAGTCCACTGGGCGCGCGCCCGCAGCCGCTCCGGCAGCCTCCGGGTCAGCGCACCGTCGGTCCGCATCGGCGGCAGCGGGCGGTAGGCGAACGCGTCATGGATGAGGTCCTGCCGCAGGCCGACTATCGCCCCTGCGGCCACCCGGAGCTCGGGGCTTCTGGTCTTGGTCTCGGTCACGTTTCCACGGTAGGGGGCGCGGCGCCCGGGGTCGTCAGCAGTGATACGGATCCTGAACCGTCCGTCGCAAGTACTACCCGGGTCCGTCGCGGCGCCACGGCGCAGGCCTACCAGGCCAGCTGGGCGATCTCCTCGGCGACCACCGCGCACGCGTCGGCCGCCGGATCGATCAGCGGGAAGTGCCCGACGTCCGGCAGCAGCGTCAGCCCCACCGTCTCGCCCTCCTTCGCCGCCGCGTCGACGAACGCCTCCGAGACGGCCTGCGGCACGGTGAGGTCGGTGCTGCCCTGCACCACCACGGTCGCGATGCCGGTGGGCAGCAGCAGGGCCGGGTCGGCGTGCGCGCTCCGCTCGGCGAAGTCCTCCTCCCGCCCCAGGAACTGCCCGATGGCACCGGAACACACGTCGAGCCCGATCGCGGAGGTGAAGTCCGCGATCGGGGCGAGCGCGACCACACCGCGCAGTGCGGGCGGGCGCGGCAGCCGCCACGGCGAGCCCTCCGGCAGGACGTGCCGGGCGGCGGCCCACAGGGCCAGCTGCCCGCCCGCGGAGTGTCCGGTGACGACGATCCGCCGGGCGTCCGCCGCGGGCAGTTCCCGCGCCAGCAGGTCCGGCAGTGCGTCCATCGCGGCCGCGACGTCGTCGAAGGTCTCCGGCCAGCGGCCCGCGACGGGGCCGGAGCCCCGCTGCTGCGGGAGCTCGCTGCCGCGCCGGTACTCGACGCTGGCGACGGCGAAGCCGCGCCGGGCCAGGAAGTCCGCGAACGGCGACACGTGGAGCCGGTCGTACGGAGCCCGCCACGCACCGCCGTGCAGGACGACCACGACGGGGGCGCCGGCGCGCCCGTCGCGCGGGGCGTAGAAGTCGATCACCTGGTCCGGGTGGCTGCCGTAGGCGGCACAGACATCGGGGGCGACCACCGGATGCGAGAACGCCGACTCGGTCTCGGCTGCGTCCTGATCACGCGCGGCAGAATCCGACATGCTGCTCCAACCGTCCCTGTGACATGCCCAACTGGCTTGACCTGCGGGGACGGTATCAGTACGGAGCCCTTCTCCTCCCCGGCGGCGGTCGGTCCGCCCTCGGACCCGGCCGGGCCGGGAGTAGTACGTGCTGTACAGCCCGTCCCGGAGGTCGCCGAAGAAGTGGATCCAGAGGCTCTCCCTGGAGTCCTCGTCGGAGAAGGCCACCGGGTCGACGCGTGCGAACTCGTCCTGGATCCCGCCGGCGAAGCGGGCGAGCTCGGCGTACGGCGCGCTCTGATCGCCGCCGGTCCACTCGCGGTCCACCTTCAGCACCCGCCGGTGCAGCAGTTCCAGCAGGTGCCGGAGCGAGGAGAGGTCCGAGTGGACCAGGCGCAGGTCCCCGTCGAAGAGTTCCATCTCGTCGGGGATGGCGTGCACCGTGCCGTCACCGAGGTGGAGGAAGAGGTACCAGCCCTGGACCGCTCCGAAGAGCAGCAGGACGCCGGAATCCTCCTCGATCATCTCCACCTCGTCACCGAGGTCCACGACGGGGCGTCCCCCCTCGACCGCGCAGCCGTCCGCGGCGAGGGCCGGGGCCATCCAGAAAGGGCGCTGCGGAAAGCCGATGCCGCACAGTGCGCGCAGATCCTCCGGGCGGCTCACCACATCGGCGAGGACCGTGTGCGAGGCCCGTACGTAGCGGGAGCGGTCGCTCCCGTCCTCGCCGTCGCCGCCGATATCGAAGAGCATCTGGTGCGACCCCCTGGCCATCGGCTGTCGTTGCACCCGTTCTGATGCCCTCACGGCGGCCCAGGACCCGTCCGGCTGATGCCCTCACGGCGGCCCGGGACCCGTCCGGCGACCGGGGCGAGCCGGTCGCCGGACGGACCGGCAGCCTACGCGGCCGTACCGGTCAACACGTCCGCGAGCACGCGCGCCGCACGTTCCGCGTCGGCGAACCCCACGTACAGCGGTGTGAAGCCGAACCGCAGCACGTCCGGCCGCCGCAGGTCCCCGACGACACCGCGCGCGATGAGCGCGCCCATCACGGGCTCGGCGTCCTCGCACCGCAGCGCGACCTGGCTGCCGCGTTCCGCGTGGGCGGCCGGGGTGACCGAGGTGACCCGGCCCTCGGGGGCGTACGCGTCGACGCACTCCAGGAAGAAGTCCGTCAGCGCCAGGGACTTGGCCCGTACCGCCTCGATCCCGACGCCGTCCCAGACGTCGAGGGACGCCTCCAGGGCCAGCATGGACAGGATGTCGGGGGTCCCGACCCGGCCCCGTACTGCACCGTCCGCGGGGGCGTAGCCGGGCGTCATCGCGAACGGGTCGGCATGCGACGTCCACCCCGGCAGGGGCGAGTCGAAGGCCGCTTGGTGGCGCTCGGCGACGTACAGGTAAGCGGGCGAACCGGGGCCGCCGTTGAGGTACTTGTACGTGCAGCCGACCGCCAGGTCCACCCCGTGGGCGTCCAGTCCGACGGGCAGCGCACCCGCGCTGTGGCACAGGTCCCAGACGGCGATCGCGCCTGCGGCGTGCACCGCGCCGGTGAGGCCGGGCAGGTCGTGGAGCCGGCCGGAGCGGTAGTCGACGTGGTTGAGCAGCACGGCGGCGGTACGCGGTCCGAGCGCGCCCGGCACGTCGGCGGGGGCGACCGGGACGATCCGGTGGCCGGTCATCCGGGCCGCGGAGGTGGCGATGTACCCGTCGGTGGGGAACGTGGAGGCGTCGACCAGGATCTCGTCGCGGCCCTCGGGCGCCAGCCGGCTCGCGGCGACGACGGCCTTGAAGACGTTCACACTCGTCGAGTCGCCGACGACGATCTGTCCCGCCGCCGCCCCGACGATCGGGGCGATGCGGTCGCCGATCCGCTCCGGCGCGGTCCACCAGCCGCTCTCGTCCCAGGACCGGATGCGCAGCTCGCCCCACTCGCGGGTGAGGACCTCCTGCAACCGGGCCGGCACATGGCGGGGCAGCGCGCCCAGGGAGTTCCCGTCCAGATAGACGGTGTCGTCGAGGGTGAACAGGTCGCGCAGCGGAGCCAGTTCGTCGGCGGTGTCGAGCGCCTGTGCGCGCTCGTAGAGGTCAGACATGGCTGCGGGCCGTCCAGAGCTCGGGGAACACGTTCTTCGTGGCGCGCTTCTCCAGCCAGGCGACGCCGGCCGAGCCGCCGGTGCCGGTCTTGGAACCCATGGCCCGCCGGGTGGCGACGAGGTGGTCGTTGCGCCATCGCCACACCAGCTCGCCGACGTCGGTGAGTGCCTCGCCGAGACGGACCAGCTCGTCGTGCTGATCGGGGTTGGCGTATATCTCCGCCCAGACGGCCTCGACCTCGGGCGACGGCTCGTACTTCCGGGTGAGGTCGCGGCCGAGCACGGCCTCGGGGACGGCGTGGCCGCGCCGGGCGAGCAGGGCGAGCGTCTCGTCGTACAGACCCGGCTCGCCGAGCGCCTTCTCCAGCTCTGCGTGGACGCGGGGCGCACCCCGGTGCGGCACGAGCATGGATGCGGACTTGTCGCCGAGCAGGAACTCCATACGCCGGTACATCGCCGACTGGAAACCGGAGCCCTCGCCGAGCGCGGACCGGTAGGAGTTGAACTGGGCGGGGGTGAGCTGGGCGAGCGGCGTCCAGGAGGCGTTCAGCGCCTCCAGCTCCCGCACGGACCGCTTCAGCGCGTCGCGCGCGACGCTCAGCCGGTCCTGGCGCAGGGCGTGCGCTGCGGTCTCCCACTCATGGACGATGACGGTGAACCACAGCTCCATGACCTGGGTGGTGACCAGGAAGACCATCTCGCCGGGGTCGTCCGAGCGGAGGTGCTGGAGGTGGGTCAGGACATCCGCCTGGACATAGTCCTCGTACGGAGTCGTTCCCGCGAAGTCGAGGTGCGGGGTCTGCGCACCGGTGGCTTCGGGGTCGGGGTGAATCGTCGACATTGCTGTCTCCTCGACACGAGCTTCCGGGTAGCGGTCCGCCCCCACCGTGAGGTGGTGGAGCTCCGGTCCCCTGCCCGCATCCTAAGCGGAGATCCGGACACCCCGACAGCGCACGGGCCCCGCGGACGGCGATCGTCCACGGGGCCCGGTGGGTGGGCGCGGCGGCTAGCCGAGCGTCTGGGCGGCGGTCGGCGAGGAGTCGCGGAGGAACGTCGAGCAGCGCTCGTACTCCTCCTGCTCACCGATCGACTGAGCGGCGCGCGCGAGGGCGTGCAGGGCACGCAGGAAGCCGCGGTTCGGCTCGTGCTCGAACGGTACGGGGCCGTGTCCCTTCCAGCCGGCCCGGCGCAGGGCGTCCAGGCCGCGGTGGTAGCCGGTGCGGGCGTAGGCGTACGACTCGATGACCCGGCCGCCCTCGAACGCCTCGTCGGCGAGCTGTGCCCAGGCCAGCGAGGAGGTCGGGTACTTCGCCGCGACATCGGCGGGCGCGGTGCCGGCGGCCAGCATCTCGCGCGGCTCCGGGTCGTCGGGCAGGTGGGTCGGGGCAGGGCCCCCGAGCAGGTTCTCGTGGATCGACATGGGTTCAAGTGTGCCTGGCACCGGGGCCACCCGGGCACTCGGAGCGCACAATGGCCGCGAAGGTGCTAGCGATACCGTCCGGTTTCCGGTGCGGGTTCCAGTGGGGGGCTCGTGACGCCGCAGTTCACCGTGCACTCCGGCTGCGCGGTCTCCTTCACAGCGGCAGGCGGCGTACGGACGGTCGCCCAGGCGATGAGGGCGCCGAGCACCAGCAGCCCGGCGCACATCGGCATGGCCCGCCGGAAGGTCTCGGCGAACTCCCCGGCGTCCCGGTAGGCCTCCGGCCCCATTCCGGCGAGGAGGGGCAGGGCGGCCACCGCGATCAGCCCGGCGGCGCGGGCCGCAGCGTTGTTGATCCCGCTGGCGAGGCCGGCCCGGGTGGTGTCCACGGAGGCCAGGACCGTCGCGGTGAGGGGTGCGACGAGGGTGACGAGGCCGACGCCGAGGACGGCGACGGCAGGGAGTACGTCGGTCAGGTATCCGGTCACGGAGTCGGACCCCGGTCCCACGCGCAGCATCAGCAGCATTCCGGCTGCGGCGATCAGCGGACCGGCGGTGAGCGGGATGCGGGGGCCGATGCGCCGGCCCAGTTCGCCGGACCAGGCCGAGAACAGCAGCATCAGGACGGTGGTCGGCAGCAGGGCGGTGCCCGCGCCGAGCGCGGAGTACCCCGCCACGACCTGGAGCTGGATGGCGGAGAGGAAGAAAAAGCCGCCGAGCGCCGCGTACACGCAGAGGGTGACGATGTTGACGGCGGTGAACTGCCGGGACGCGAACACCGACGGCGGCAGCATGGGGTCCGGCCGCCGCCGCTCGACCTGGACGAACGCGGTGCCGAGCAGCACCCCACCCACCGCCGCACCGATCACCGCCGGGGACGCGCCGCGCGCCGGCGCCTCGATCAGCGCGTACGTCACCAGCGCGAGCGCGAGGGCACCGAGAGCCGCCCCCAGGACGTCGAAGCGGCCGTGCTGGTGCGGGTCCCGGGACTCCGGTACGTGGCGCAGGGCGACGGGCACACAGATCGCGGCGAGCGGCAGGTTGAGCAGGAACACCCATCGCCAGCCGGGCCCGTCGACGAGCCACCCGCCGACGAACGGTCCGACGGCGGCGCCGACCCCGCCGAGCCCCGACCACAGCCCGACCGCGCGGGCCCGGTCGTCCGGGTGGAAGCTCGCCTGGATCAGCGCCAGCGAGCCGGGGGTGAGCAGGGCGCCGCCGACACCCTGGAGGGCACGGGCCGCGATGAGCACGTCGGCGTCGGGCGCGATCCCGCAGAGCAGCGAGGCGGCGGCGAACCACACCACGCCGATCACGAAGACCCGCCGCCGTCCGTAGCGGTCGCCGAGCGCTCCCCCGAGGAGGATCAGCCCGGCGAGGGTCAGCATGTAGGCGTTGACGGTCCACTGGAGGGCGGCCAGGCCGGTGCCGAGGTCCTCGCCGATGCGGGGCAGGGCGACGTTGATGACGGTGGAGTCGAGCATGGCCATGCTCGACCCGAGCACGGTCGTGAGGACGACCCAGCGGCCGGTGGGGGAGGCGACACGAATGCCGGTGGGGTCTGCTGCTTGCTCCGCCATGGCCTCAGCATTGACGCCGAGGGACCGAAGGGCCACCCGGCACGTTCAAGGCTGCGGCCGGCGAGACCAAGCCTCTCCGGCGTTTGAGGAGCGGGGGTCCGGGGACAGCGCCCCCGGACCCCGGGGCAGCGCCCCCGAAACGGCCCGCGCGCCCGCGCCGCCCACCCCTCGCACCGCCGCTACGCGCCGACCCGCACCGCCTCCACCCCCCGGATCAGCGCCTCCACCCCGGCCTCCACCTTGCTCCGTGCACACCCCACGTTCAGCCGTACGAAGCCTTCCGCCCCGTACACGCTCCCCGGCATCACAGCGACCCGCTCCCGCTCGACCAGCACGCGCTGAAGCGCCTCGTCGTCCTCGACGCCCGCCCGTCGCAGGTCGATCCAGGCCAGGTACCCGGCCTGCGGCGGCTCCCACCCCAGACCGGGGAACGCGGCGTTCAGCCGCTCCGCGACCAGCGCCAGGTTCCCGGCGACATACGCGCGCACGGCGTCCAGCCACGCGGCGCCGTCCCGGTACGCGGCGATGTGGGCGGTCAGCGAGAGCACCGCCGGTGAGGCGAGGCCCTCCGCGGTCTCCATCCGGCGCAGGAACTCCGTCCGGTCCTCCGCGCGGCCGATGAGCCCGTACGAACCGGTCAGTGCCGGGAAGTTGAACGCCTTCGAGGCCGAGGTGATGAGCGCCCAGCGCCCGTCACCCCCCACCCGCGTCCACGGCACGTGCGGGCGCCCGGCGTGAACGAAGTCCGCGTGGATCTCGTCGCTGATCACAGCGACCCCGTGCCGTGCCGCGAGGGAGGCCATCTCCGCGAGCTCCGCCTCCGTCCACACCCGCCCCGACGGGTTGTGCGGCGAACAGACCACGAGGACCTTGCTGTCCTCCCGCGCGAGCTCCCGCTCCAGCGCGGCCGTGTCCCCGAGACCCACGCCCCGCAGTTCACGGCCGAGCCCGGTGATCGCCTTGCGGAAGCCGTCGTACGTCGGGGTGTGGACGACCACGCCGTCCCCCTCGGCCGTCCACATCTGGAGCAGTTGCGACAGCTGACTGAGCACGGACGGCCCGTACACCAGCCGGCCGGTGTCGATCGTGGTGCCGTACCGGGTCGCGTACCAGTGGGCGATCGCCGAGCGGAAGTCTTCCTGCCACCAGTCCGTGTAGCCGAACACGCCGTGGTCGAGCCGGTCCCGCAGCGCGGCCAGCACCTCGGGAGCCGTCTCGAAGTCCATGTCCGAGATGGTGAAAGGCAGCAGTCCGTCCACACCGAACCGGTCCGCGACCCCGTCCCACTGGACGCACCAGGTGCCGCGGCGGTCGATCACGGTGTCGAAGTCGTAGGACGCGCTCACAGGTGTTCCCTCACATCGTTCCTGCCGGGTGCGGACATGCCATGGGCCCGGCATCCCAAGGGATACCGGGCCCATGCAGACATCTGTACGGAACTACTTCAGCTTGGTGCCGGTGGACCGCAGGTTGGCGCAGGCCTCCGTGACGCGCTTGGCCATGCCGCCCTCGGCGGACTTGCCCCAGCTGCGCGGGTCGTAGACCTTCTTGTTGCCGACCTCGCCGTCGACCTTCAGCACACCGTCGTAGTTGCGGAACACGTGGTCCACGATCGGGCGGGTGAAGGCGTACTGGGTGTCGGTGTCGAGGTTCATCTTCACGACGCCGTTCTCCAGCGCGGTGGCGATCTCCTCGGCGGTGGAGCCGGAGCCGCCGTGGAAGACGAAGTCGAACGGCTGGCTGCCGGCCGGCTTGCCGTACTTGGAGGCGACGCCCTCCTGGAGGTCCTTGAGGAGCTCGGGGCGGAGCACGACGTTGCCCGGCTTGTAGACGCCGTGCACGTTGCCGAAGGACGCGGCCAGCAGGTAGCGGCCCTTCTCGCCCAGACCGAGCGCCTCGGCGGTGCGCAGCGCGTCGTCGACGGTCGTGTAGAGCTCGTCGTTGATCTCGTGGGTGACGCCGTCCTCCTCGCCACCGGTCGGGGTGATCTCGACCTCGAGGATGATCTTGGCGGCGGCGGCCTTGGCCAGCAGCTCCTGGCCGATGGCCAGGTTGTCGGCCAGCGTCTCGGCCGAGCCGTCCCACATGTGGGACTGGAACAGCGGGTTCAGACCCTTGGCGACACGCTCCGCGGAAACCTCGATCAGCGGACGGACGTACGTGTCCAGCTTGTCCTTGGGGCAGTGGTCGGTGTGGAGCGCGACCGTGATGTCGTACTTGGCGGCGACGATGTGCGCGAACTCGGCGAGGGCAACGGCGCCCGTGACCATGTCCTTGTTGTACTGGCCGCCCAGGAATTCCGCCCCACCGGTGGAGATCTGGACGATGCCGTCGCTCTCGGCCTCGGCGAAACCGCGCAGCGCAGCGTGCAGGGTCTGCGTCGACGTCACATTGATGGCCGGGTAGGCGAACTTGCCTGCCTTCGCCCGGTCGAGCATCTCGGCGTAGACCTCGGGGGTTGCGATGGGCATCTGTCCGCTCCTTGGGATGTGCGGGTGTGCGTTGCTGGTTCCCTGACCTGGGGGCGACGTCATCGTCGCCCCCATCTTCCCAGACTCTCGTCCCGGCTCCACCCGGTGTACTCCCCCAGCGTTCCCGGGCTCCCGCTGCAGAGATACGACAAGGGGGGCCGGTTTCACGTGAAACCGGCCCCCCTTGAGGGAAACCACAGGTCAGGACAGGTCGAGGTCCGGGACCGAGAAGACGTGAACGTACGGAAGGCCCGCCTCGGCGATGGCCGGAGCCGCACCCCGCTCCACGATCACGGCGACGGCGACGACCTCACCGCCCGCCTCACGCACCGCCTCGACGGCGGTCAGCGGCGAACCGCCGGTCGTCGAGGTGTCCTCGACGACCAGGCAGCGACGGCCCTTGACGTCCGTGCCCTCGATCCGGCGCTGCATGCCGTGGGCCTTCTGTGCCTTGCGCACCACGAACGCGTCCAGTTCCTGCCCGCGGGCGGCGGAGGCGTGCAGCATCGAGGTGGCGACCGGGTCGGCACCCAGCGTCAGCCCGCCCACGCAGTCGTAGTCCAGCTCCGCGGTGGCATCGAGCATGACCTGACCGACCATCGGAGCGGCCTTGCCGTCCAGCGTGATGCGGCGCAGATCGATGTACCAGTCGGCCTCGAGACCGGAGGAGAGCGTCACCTTGCCGTGAACCACGGCCTTGTCCTTGATCTGCTGCAACAGCTCAGCACGTACGTCAGTCATGGCTACGAGGATAAGCCGCCCGGTAGCGCCCCGTACTCATAGCCTGCGGCGCCCCGCTCTCACAGCCCGCGCCAGCTCCAGGTCGTCGCGATCTCCAGGGGCTCGATCGGGGTGACATAGCGGGGCGTGGTGTTCAGTCCGTTCGGCGGGCCCGACTGCGGCTCCACACAGACCGCCTCGTCCTGCTCGTCGTAGACCACGACCCACTCGGTCCGGCTCTTCACGGTGAGCTCCAGCTGCTCCGGCCAGGTGAGGGTCACATCGACGCCGTCGGGCATGCCGAAGCAGTCGTCCCACGGTCCGGCCAGGGGAGGGATCCGGCGGCCGGTCGGCAGGTGGTTCTCGCCCCGCTCCTCCTGCCATGCGGCATCGAAGTCGATCCGGACGTCCTCGCCGCTGCCGAGGTTGCGCCGGAACCACGGATGCCAGCCGGCCTGAGCCGGGAAGGAGTCCCCGTACGTCTCGACACCGAACGCCAACGTCAGCGAGGACTCGGTCAGTTCGAAGGTCTGCGTCACCCGCCCCGGGTACGGCCAGGGGTCGGTCAGGTCGTAGTAGAACGCGGCTTCCGTCCCGCTCGCCCGCGCGGTGCGCCAGGCCGTGTCACGGCCCGTGCCGTGGATGGCGTGCGGCGGAGCGGTCAGCGGCAGCTGATGCAGCACGCCGCCGTTGTGGAACTGGCCGTTCTCGGTCCGCCCGCACCACGGCACCATCGGGAAGCAGCCGTACCGCTCCCCCTGCCGCAGCAGTTCGGTACCGCCGATCCGCAGGCTGCTGATACGGCAGCCGTTGGCGGGGTTCACGGTCAACTCTGCGTCGCCGACGGACAGCCGGACGTCCTTCTCGCTGCTGCTCACACGACGACCCTACTGGCGCGGCTACCTCCGGCGCCGCAGTGCCCGGCCCACCACCACGGCGGAGGCGAGGGCGAGCGCGGCCGCAGGGGCCACCCAGCGGAGCGTGGCGCCCGCACCGGTCGAATCGGGTGACGGCACGGGGGCGTACCGGCCGCGCGGCGGAGCGTGGTCGACCTCCTCCGCGCTGCGGCCGATCATGGTGCGCCGGGCATGTGCCGCCTCGGCCGGCGGCCCGTCCGGGACGGTGAACTCGATCCCGGCCACCGGATCCAGCGACGACGGCGGCACCGGGGTGTCGAAGACGGAGGCCTGGTCCGACGACTGCTCCCCCGCCGACGCCTCGTCCTCCTCGTGCCGGGGCGCGGCCTCATCGGCACCCGGGATGTCCGCCTCCTCGGCCGCCTCCTCGATGGCCTGTTCCACCGCTTCCCCGACGGCCTGCTCATCGGCGGCGACGGCGGCTTCGGCGGGCTCGCCCACGTCCTGCACCGCACCGCCCGCCCCCGCATCCCCGGCGAGGGACTCCGTCACCAGCTGCTGCGCGAACCGGTCCAGCAGACGGTGGGCCGACGACAGCGCGGCCGCCGGGTCCAGCTCCAGCAGGCGGCCGTCGCCGCTCACCGTGCCCTCGAAGGCGATCGCCGTGCCGCCGTCGCGTTCGGTGAGGCGGACGGTCAGGGCCAGCTTCGCCGAACCGCTGCCCCGCGCCTCCGTCCCTTCGCCCGCCACGGAGAGGCCGTGCGCAGCAGTCCCCTGCGGGGGTTCCGGCAGCGGAGTGAGCCGCAGCGCTCCCCGGTAGGTGATGGTGTGGCCGCCGACCCGGACCTTGAGCCGGCCTGTCAGCGGGCCCGCGGACGTGTCGGCGTCCTGTTGAAGCCCCGGCACACAGCGCGCGACCCGGGCAGGATCGCCCAGCGTCCGCCGAAGGGCCGGGACCGGAACCGGAACGAACACCTCATGCTCCATGGAAACCGAGCCTACTCAGCCCCGGCCACCTCGTCAGCGCTTCGGCGCCCCCGGAGAGCCGCTGCCACAGGCCCGGCACGCTCACCGCTCCTCCCAGTACCGCGGGTGCACGAGCGTCGAGGGTGCCTGGCCCCGCAGCCGCCCGGACTCCGCCCGCCGGCCCGCGTCCCGCAGCGCCGAGCCCGTCAGGGACCGCAGCCGCGGCGCCCCGGAGTCCAGGCCGAGGGCCGGCGCCGCGGCGGGGCCCGCCAGCACGAACCCCCAGCCGTGCGCCTGTGCCGTCCGGTCCGTCGCCCGGTCGGGGCCGGCCGCGAATCCGGCGTACCGCCCACTGATCCGGTAGGGGCGGGTGTGCAGCCCCGCCGCCCGCATCGACGCCTCGACCGTCCAGTACGTCCGGGGCCGGCTCACCGCCGGCCCCGCGTGCACCACCAGCCGGCCGCCCGGCGCGAGGGCCTGGGCGACCAGTCCGTAGAACTCCGCCGAGTAGAGCTTCGTACTGGCCGAGATCCCCGGATCCGGCAGGTCCGCGATCACCACGTCGAAGCGGTCCTGCGTCATCCGCAGCCAGCTGAACGCGTCCCCCGTCACGGCCGTCAGCCGTGGGTCGCGGTAGGCGTGCGCGTTCAGCGCGCAGAGCACGCGGTCCGTACGGGCCAACCGGGTGACGGCAGGGTCCAGCTCCACCACGGTCGCGCTCCGTACGTCCGGGTAGCGCAGCACCTCGCGGGCCGCCAGACCGTCGCCGCCGCCCAGGATCAGCACCCGGGCGTGCGACCCGTTCATCGCCGGGTGCACCAGCGCCTCGTGGTAGCGGTACTCGTCGCGGGAGCTGACCCGCAGTCGCCCGTCCAGATAGAGGTCGAGGGAGCCCCGGTCCTCGCCGGTCAGCACGACCTCCTGGACCTCGGTCTGCACCGCGACGCGGACCTGGTCCCCGTACACCGCCCGCCGCGCCGCCCGCTCGAAGTCGTCGGCCAGCACCGCGGCCGAGGCGAGCACCGCGATCACCGTCACGTTGGCGGCGATCAGCAGCCACCGGGAACGGGCCGTGAGATCCCGCCGGAACACCCACAGGACCAGCGCACCGCCCGCCGCCGCGTTGACCGCCCCGGTGAACAGCGCACCCGTGAGCTGCCCGAGCATCGGCAGCAGCAGGAACGGGAACGCCAGCCCCCCGACCAGCGCGCCCACGTAGTCGGCGGCGAAGAGGTCGGCCACGGCCCCGCCCGCGTCCTGCCGGTCCACCCGCTGGATCAGCGTCATCAGCAGCGGGATCTCCGCACCGATCAGGATCCCGATCGCCAGCGAGAACCCGACCAGCGCGTACCGCGACTCCCCGATCCACGCGAACGACGCGTAGAGCACCAGCGCGGAGAAGCCGCCGACCAGGGCGAGGGCCGCCTCGATCAGCCCGAAGCCGACCGCGGCGTGGCTGCGTAAACGTTTCGCGAGGAGCGAGCCGATGCCCATGGCGAACACCATCACGGACAGCACGACGGACGCCTGGGTGACCGAGTCACCGATCAGGTAGGAGGCGAGTGCGACCAGTTCGAGCTCGTACACCAGTCCACAGGCGGCGCAGATGAAGACAGTGGCCAGCACGAGGTATCTGCCGGTCCTCGGTCGCACGGGAAGCCGCGCCGCGGCCCCTCGCAACGGCACCTCCTGGTCGATCATGCCGCGAACGCTACGTCACTGAAACGTCGCCGCTTGTCACCCACAAGGGTGTAATCGGCGCACTCCCAACGGAGTTGGCGCCGGTCACAGCGCCGCCGCTGCCGGCAACCGCACGCCCACCCGGGTCCGCGTCACCACCAGCCGGCCCTCCTGCGGGTACGCGTGCCAGGTGCGCCACCGCACCTGGTCCTCGGTCCGCTGGGCGAGCATGGCGGTGAAGGCGTGCGGGCTCCCCGGGAACGTCCCGGCCAGTCCGTGGGGATGATCGGCGACGAGCGCCAGCAGCTCCTGCGCGCGACCCGCGAAGGATCCCGCGCCGAGGGTCTCGACCCGCGCCGCGAACTCGTACTCCCAGTCCCCCAGCCGCTTGGAGACACCTAAGGGCAGTGGGGTGCTGCTGCCGGGGATACAGGCGACGGTTTCGGAACAGCTGCCGCGCTCTTCCTCCAGAAGCACCTGGTGAGAGGCGCCGAGCAGGCGCAACTGCAGTTGTGCGCCGCCGAGCTGGAGGTCGAGGACGGCCAGCGCCGGGAGCGGTTCGCGCCCCAGCGCCCAGGCCAGATCGGCGGCACAGGTGTCGGAATAGGCCGTATGAAGGGTCGTGAGCATGGGTCGGCTCCGCAAACACACATGGACACGTGGACATGGGGCGCCCCGACGTGGTGCACGTGGGAGGTGGGAAGCGCCCGATCAGGTCCAACTGGGGTCCGAGGGCTGGATGTTCTCTCAACCGAGGGAATCACGAACTACGCCACACTCGCAGCGTTTTTGCCCAACTTGGCGTGGTTTCCATCCCCGCGGGGGCCTGCCGGTTCAGGTGTTCACCGGGGACGCGCCGCGCAGCCCGAGAAAAAGATGCCCGGCGGGACTCAGGGAGCTTCCCCCGAGCCCCGCCGGGCACCGGCCGGCCGTCCTGCCCGGCCGCGGACCAGCTGCCCCGTGTCAGCTGCCTCCGCCGCATCCACCCCCGCCGCCGCACGACGAACCTCCGCCGCACGACGAACCCCCGCCGCACGAGGAACCTCCGCCGCACGAGTGGCCACCGGAGTGTCCACCGGAGTCGCCGCCCCCGGCCCACGCGCTGCCGCCGGCGTCACCGCCACCCGCACCGCCCGCCCTGCGCCGCCTGGGCGGCCGCCCGCGGTGGTTCCCGACGTTCCCCCTCACCAGAACGGCGATCATGACCGCCACGACCACGGTCAACGCTATGCCCACACCCACGGACCTCACGTCCTTCCGTCCCCCGAAGCGAGCCCCCCGCTCCGCACCGATTCCCGCGTGCCAGGGGGATGCCCCCGCCCCCGTACGGCCAAAGCAGACTTGAGCAACTCCAGAGGTTCCGCGCAGGATGGCGGTCATGACACAGGGACGACCGCTGCTCAACCGCCGCCTCGCCGAGTTCGGCACGACGATCTTCGCGGAGATGTCCGCGCTGGCCGTCCGTACCGGCGCCATCAACCTCGGCCAGGGCTTCCCCGACACCGACGGCCCCGAGGAGGTCCGCGAGGCCGCGGTCCGTGCCCTGCGCGCCGGGCACGGCAACCAGTACCCGCCGGGGCCCGGTGTCCCCGAACTGCGTACCGCGATCGCCGGCCACCAGCAGCGGCGCTACGCCCTGACGTACGACCCCGACACCGAGGTCCTGGTCACCGCCGGCGCCACCGAGGCCATCGCAGCCACCCTGCTGGCGCTCCTGGAGCCCGGCGACGAGGTCATCGCGCTGGAGCCGTACTACGACTCGTACGCCGCCTGCATCGCCATGGCGGGCGCCACCCGCGTCCCCGTGACCCTGCGCCCCGAGCCCTCCAGCGGCACCTACCGGCTGGACCTCGACGAACTGCGCGCGGCCGTCACCCCCCGCACCCGGCTGCTGCTGCTCAACACACCGCACAATCCCACCGGCACCGTCCTGACCCGCGAGGAACTCGCCGAGATCGCCGAGCTGGCGTGCGAACGCGACCTCCTCGTCGTCACCGACGAGGTATACGAACACCTGGTCTTCGAGGGCGAACACCTGCCGCTCGCCGGCTTCCCCGGCATGCGCGAGCGGACGGTCGCCATCAGTTCGGCCGGCAAGACGTTCTCCTTCACCGGCTGGAAGATCGGCTGGATCACCGCGAGCCCCGAGCTGGTGTCGGCGGTGCGCTCGGCGAAGCAGTATCTGACGTACGTCTCCGGGGGGCCGTTCCAGTACGCCGTAGCCGAGGCCCTGCGGCTTCCCGACAGCTTCTTCGACGGGCTGCGCGCGGATCTGCGGGCCAAGCGGGACCTGCTGTGCGACGGGCTCACCGAGGCTGGTTTCGCGGTCTACCGTCCGGCCGGCACGTACTTCGTCACCACCGACATCCGTCCGCTGGACAGCGGCGGTGACGGCATCGCGTTCTGCCGCTCGCTGCCGGAGCGCTGCGGCGTCGTGGCCGTCCCCAACGCCGTCTTCTACGACCACCGGGACCAGGGCGCACCCTTCGTCCGCTTCACGTTCTGCAAGCGCACGGAGGTGCTGGAGGAGGCCGTCTCACGGCTCAAGGGCCTCTGAAACAGCACGGCGCGGGGAGCGGTCCGATGGGACGGTCGCGCGTGGCTCAGGCGTCGGGAGCGGCCTGCTCCGTGCCTTCCGCGCCGTCCGCCTTCTCCTCGGCCGGTGCCAGGCCGAGGCGCTCCAGCAGCCACTTGTCGAACTCGATGGAGGCACGCACCCAGCTGACCGTCGAGGAGACGAAGTGCTCCAGGGCGACGCCGGTGCCGATGAGCATCTGCGCCTCACCGATCAGCCGTACCGAGGTGCCGGTGTCCTCGGAGCCCTCCTCGGGCTCGTGGGTGTGCGTGTAGACCTTGGGCCACAGGGTGCGGCGGTTCCAGTCGTCGATCGCGTCGAGGAGGACCGGGCGCTGGTCCACGTCGTGCGGGCGGTCGTAGAACGTACGGACCGAGAAGACCTGCTGCTCGCCCTCGCCACGGAACATGAAGTACGTGCGGAATTCTTCCCACGGCGCCGCGAGGTCGCCCTCGTCGTCGACGACGTACTTCAGCTCCATCTGCTCCAGGAGCTGCTTGACGAGGTCCTGGTCAGGGACGACGGGGCCCTCCGGTCCTGCCGCCTGCGGTTCGGGCTGGCCCCCGAAGTTAGGAATCGAGGACGGATCGATGCTCACCGTAATTTCCCTTCGTGCGGTTGGCTGCCATCCTCTCCCATGCCGGGCGGGGCATGGCAAGCCCGGACGGCCCCGATCCGCCACAAGCTGATATCCAGCCGGTGGGGACCGGGGCCGCCGGTTACGCCACATGTGTTCCGGTCAGGTCGCCGGCCCGACGGTCAGGCCGTCACCCTCCCGGTCGACGCGGACCGTGTCGCCGTCCGTGATCTCGCCCGCGAGGATCTCCTTCGCGAGCCGGTCACCGATCGCCGTCTGGATGAGGCGGCGCAGCGGCCGGGCACCGTAGGCCGGGTCGTTGCCCTCCTCGGCGAGCCAGGCCAGGGCGGCCGGGGTGACGTCGAGGGTGAGCTGCCGGTCGGCGAGCCGCTTGGCGAGCCGGTCGATCTGGAGCCCCGCGATGTGAGCGAGCTCGTCGCCGGACAGGGCGGAGAAGACGACCAGATCGTCGAGCCGGTTGAGGAACTCCGGCTTGAAGGACGCCCGCACGACCTCCAGGACCTGCTGCTTCTTCTCCTCGGGCTTGGTCAGGGGGTCGACCAGGTACTGGCTGCCGAGGTTGGACGTCAGGATCAGGATGGTGTTGCGGAAATCCACCGTCCGGCCCTGTCCGTCGGTGAGCCGGCCGTCGTCGAGGACCTGGAGCAGGATGTCGAAGACCTCGGGGTGCGCCTTCTCCACCTCGTCCAGCAGGACGACGCTGTACGGGCGGCGGCGGACCGCCTCCGTGAGCTGGCCGCCCTCCTCGTAGCCGACGTACCCGGGCGGGGCGCCGACCAGCCGGGCCACGCTGTGCTTCTCGCTGTACTCGCTCATGTCGATGCGGACCATGGCCCGCTCGTCGTCGAAGAGGAAGTCGGCGAGCGCCTTCGCCAGCTCGGTCTTGCCGACACCGGTGGGGCCGAGGAAGAGGAACGAACCGGTGGGCCGGTCGGGGTCGGCGATACCGGCCCGGGTGCGGCGTACCGCGTCCGAGACGGCCTGCACGGCCTCGGTCTGCCCGATGAGGCGCCGGCCCAGCTCCTCCTCCATGCGCAGCAGCTTCTGGGTCTCGCCCTCCAGGAGGCGGCCGGCCGGGATGCCGGTCCAGGCACCGACGACATCGGCGATGTCGTCCGGGCCGACCTCTTCCTTGACCAGGGTCTCCTTGGGCTCCTTCGCCGCTTCCTGCTCGGCCTCGGCGGCCTCGGCCAGCTCCCGCTCCAGGCCGGGGATCTCCCCGTACAGCAGCTTGGAGGCGGTGTCGAAGTCGCCGTCGCGCTGGGCGCGTTCGGCCTGTCCGCGCAGGTCGTCGAGGCGTTCCTTGAGGTCACCGACGCGTTCCAGGCCCTGTTTCTCCTTGTCCCAGCGGGCGTTGAGACCGCGCAGTTCCTCCTGCTTGTCGGCGAGGTCGCGGCGCAGCTTCTCCAGCCGCTGCTTGGAGGCCTGGTCCGTCTCGTTCTTCAGCGCCAGCTCCTCCATGAGCAACCGGTCGACAGCGCGCTGGAGTTCGTCGATCTCGACGGGCGAGGAGTCGATCTCCATGCGCAGCCGGGAGGCCGCCTCGTCGACGAGGTCGATGGCCTTGTCGGGGAGGAAGCGGGAGGTGATGTAGCGGTCGGAGAGCGTGGCGGCGGCGACCAGGGAGGCGTCCGCGATCTGCACCTTGTGGTGGGCCTCGTAGCGGCCCTTGAGCCCGCGCAGGATCGCGATGGTGTCCTCGACGGACGGCTCCGCCACCAGCACCTGCTGGAAGCGGCGCTCCAGGGCGGGGTCCTTCTCGATCCGCTCGCGGTACTCGTCGAGCGTGGTGGCACCGACCATCCGCAGCTCACCGCGGGCCAGCATGGGCTTGAGCATGTTGCCCGCGTCCATGGCGGAGTCGCCTCCGGCGCCCGCGCCGACGACGGTGTGGAGCTCGTCGATGAACGTGATGATCTGGCCGTCGCTCTCCTTGATCTCGGAGAGGACGGTCTTCAGGCGCTC
This sequence comes from Streptomyces sp. LN549, assembly GCF_043203805.1. NCBI lineage: Bacteria > Bacillati > Actinomycetota > Actinomycetes > Kitasatosporales > Streptomycetaceae > Streptomyces > Streptomyces sp. LN549. The sequence continues at coordinate 4,140,147 of NZ_JAZHRI010000002.1, forward strand.
CTCGAACTCGCCGCGGTACTTCGCGCCCGCGACCATGGCGCCCAGGTCCAGCGAGACGAGCCGCTTGTTCTTCAGGGACTCGGGGACGTCGCCCTTGACGATGCGCTGGGCGAGCCCTTCGACGACGGCGGTCTTGCCGACGCCGGGCTCACCGATGAGCACCGGGTTGTTCTTGGTACGGCGTGAGAGCACCTGGACGACGCGGCGGATCTCCTGGTCGCGCCCGATGACCGGGTCGAGCTTGCCCTCGCGTGCGGCCGCGGTGAAGTCCGTGCCGAATTTCTCCAGGGCCTTGTACTGACCCTCCGGGTCGGGTGTGCTCACCCGGCGCCCTCCCCTGCTCTTCTCGAACGCGTCCAGCAGCCTCTTCGCACTGGCACCCTGCCCGTCGAGGATCTCACCGGCACGGCCGCCCTCGGCCGCGATGCCGATGAGCAGGTGCTCGGTGGAGATGTAGTCGTCGCCGAGCTCCTTCGCCCGCTGGGCGGCGTCGGAGATGACGGCGAGCAGCTCACGGTTGGGCTGCGGCGGCGCGACGGTCGACCCGGTCACGCTGGGCTGCGCGCCCAGGAGCTGCTCGGTCTCGGTGCGTACGGCGATCTGGTCGGCCTCGACGGCGGCCAGCAGATCGACGAGGTTCTCGTTGTCCTCACCCGAGAGCAGCGCGAGCAGCAGGTGCCCCGGGGTCAGATCGGGGTGCCCGTCCTTCACGGCCCTGTTGGTGGCCGCGTTGATGGCGTCCCGGCTCCTGTTGGTCAGCTCGGCGTCCACGTGCGCTCTCTCCTCCTTGCGGTGACTGGTCCGTCCTCACTACTGACACGATCAACGTGCACAAAGTTGAGTCTATTCCACTCAAGGCAAAAGTGGACCACTTCCAGGGCCCCGCTTCCAGGACCCGCTTCCAGGGCCCCGCTCCCCCTGCTTCCGTTCCGAGTGAACGGGCCGCTCCGGCCGCCCGCCACCGCAGGGCGGTCCCGGGACTGCCTACGCTGACCCCATGGCAGTCGACGTACGCAACCCCGGCCCGGAGTACCTCGCGTTCTGGCGCGAGTCCCACATCTGCACCCTCACCACACCCCGCCCCGACGGCACCCCGCACGTGGTGCCCGTGTGCGTGACGTACGACCCCGAGGCGGGCCTCGCCCGCATCATCACCAACAAGAACAGCCGCAAGGTCGCCAACATCCTGGCCGCGGGCCCGGACGGTGCCCGGGTCGCGGCCTGCCAGGTGCACCGGCGCCGCTGGGCGACCCTGGAGGGCGTCGCCAGGGTGCGCACGGAGCAGGACAGGGTCGACGAGGCGGTACGCCGCCACATGGAGCGCTACGAGCGCACGCCGTCGCCCAACCCGGACCGGGTCGTCATCGAGATCAGCCTGGACCGGGCGCTCGGCCGGGGGTGACCGGAGCCGCCACCGGAGCGGCGCGTGCCGTCAGCTGCCGCCCTCCGCCCAGGGCCGGCGGGGCGGCACGGGCGGCGGCGCCATCGGCGCGGGCGCCTGCGCCTGCGCCGGGAGGGGAGCCGCGATGTCCTCCTCGATCGGCGGGAGACCGTGCGGGAAGGCCGGTTCGGGAGCGACGGAGCGTCCGTCGACGGCGGCGTACAGCCCTTCCCGGGCGGCGGCGTGCAACGCCTCCCGCATGGCGCGCGGCGGCTCGGTCCGCATCATGACCTTCTCCATGTCGGTACCGCCGAAGCCCCGGATGAAGTCGGAGAGGAACTGCCCGACGAGTTCGGTGCCCCGCCGGTTGCGCCACATCACCCAGCCCAGGTAGAGGCTGGTGCCGTAGGCGAACACCGAGAGGTACGCGACGTAACTCCCGTCCCGGAGCACCATCCGGTGGGTCACGTGGGGGTGCTCACCCTCGGTGCGGATGCGGCGGAACACCGGCAAGACCGGCAGCCGGCGCTCCTGCACGACCCTCGCGATCTCGGTGTACGCCGATTCGGCTCGCGTCCCCCGGTCGGCCAGCAGGACCCGCCACTCACCGATCGGTTCGGCGATCTTCGACGCCAGGAAGACGGCGACGAAAGCGATCATGGCGATCTGCAGACCGATCCCCATGATCCCGAGGCCGCTCCGCGGATCCCCGGCCAGGGTGATGAGCCCGACGAAGCCGAAGAGGAGGAGCACGCCGAACGCCACGGCGGCGGCCCGCAGCCACACCGCCAGAAGCACCTTCCAGTTCACCGTGTCGTCGAAGGAGACCTCCACCTCGCGGTGGAGCAACGTCTTGTCGAGGTATGCGGCATCGCCGCCATCTCCACACCGGCCCGGCAGTTTTTCGACCTCGTGTCCGCTCATGAATGACCCTTGGGGTGGGAGGGCGGAGCATGGAGGACCGTGTCCCCACCCACACATCTGGTGCATTTTGACACCTTCTGCGCTGCTCCGACCGGAATGTCTCCGGGAGAAGCACAACGGCGCCACCGTGTTCAGGTCACGGTGGCGCCGTTGTGTGGGGGAGTGTCTGAGCGACGTGGAACGACGGGGGATCGCTCAGGCACTGCGGGGGGTGGCGGAGATGGCTTCGGTTTCGAACAGCTGGTGATCGCGCTGCGCGAGATTCACAAAAATCATGTCGTACCTAATGGCGCAGCGCACGGGCTGCGGCGCTCCGCGCGGCTTGCGGAGGCAACGGTAGGCGCGGAGTTCCCCGTCGTCCTCACGAGCAACGACGACCGGGTCACCGAACAGAGTGACCATCAACGAATCACCACGGTGGGGAAGTGCCGTGACGAGGTCGATGAAATGCCACCCTGAGCGGTAGGCGGTTGCCATCTCACGCCGGAAGGTCCGGTCGTCCGGCGGCGTAGTCATGTCAGGCGCCCGCCGAAGTCGACGTGAAACCCCACGTGATGTCGCCGTTGGCATCCTTCGGCGCAACGCCGCCCCACGTGATGTCACCGACAGGGGCTGCCGTGACGCGACTCGTTGCCGAGTCGGGCGCGACCTCCCAAGTAATGTCAGTGGCACCCAGCACGCCGTAAGCCAAGGCCCCCGCAAACGCAGTGGCAAGCACCGAGCGAAGCATTCGCTTATACATTTCGGCTTCGTCCTCACTTGATGGGTCATCTCCCCCGCACGTAAGACGATGTCCCACCCAGGGACGCGAACACCACTGGGTCGATGCATCATGTTCCTGCTGGTTCAAGAACATGGGGGGTGGAGATATGGCCACAAGTAGACCGAATACGGGACATCCTCATGGGATCACCGACCTATGCGAAGCAGGGCAGCGCCTTTATGCCAGTGCACTGCGATCGGGACGGATACCTCGCTCTGACGTGGCGCCCGCACCGTGCCTGATGGACTTCGCCCTGCTGCACCCGGACCCCGACGACCCCGAGTGGCTCCGTCCCGTACCTCCGTCGGCCGCACTCGCACAGCGCCTCCACCCCATCGAGCGGGAGATCCAGGACCGGCGTCGACGCTCCCTCGAACTGGCGGAGTCCTTCGAACCGTTCATGGACATCAGCGCCCAGGACGCACCGACCACGCACGCCATCACCGTGCTGGAAGGCAACGCCAGAATCAATGCCGCCATTGACGTCGCAACGGCCGAGTGCACCACCGAAGTCCTCACCATCCAGCCGGGTGGCGGGCGCAGTGAGCTCATTCTCAGTAAAGGCGTCGAGCGCGGACAGGCCGTGATCGACCGCGGCGTCAGCATTCGCACGCTCTATCAGCACACCGTCCGCCACCATCATGGGACGTATGCCTACGCCGAGCGTCTGGCGGAAGGCAAGGTCGAGATCCGCACCCTCGAAGAACTCGTCGAGCGCATGCTCGTCTTCGACCACACGGTGGCCTTCATCCCTGCCCAGGAGGATGCGGAAGTGGCACTGGAGTTGCGCCACCCGGGCCTGGTGGCATACCTGACCAGAGTCTTCGAACAGCTCTGGCAGCGCGCCACCCCGCTTCTGGAGGACGTGCGGTACGACCCCACCCCGGAGGGCATCAGCGGTGTCCAGCGCTCCATTGCCCAGCTCCTCGTAGAAGGACACGTCGACGACTCGATCGCCCGGCGCCTCGGCATGAACGTGCGCACCTGCCGGACTCATATCGCCAAACTGAACGCAGCCCTCGGCAGCAAGAGCCGGACGCAACTCGGTTATCTGATCGCCCGGTCAGGAATCCTGGAACAGGATTCCTGACCGGCCGGCACCCAAAGTTCCCCACCCCCGGGCCGGGGGCGCAACCACGCAACGGGGGAGAGCATGGCTGTGCCCTGAATCAGCCGGGGGAGTTCCCGGCTCCCCCAACGGGTCAACACTCCCCCGGCCGCTAGGGTTTCACCACCGTCATCTTGTTGCACTGCAAAGAATGAGGGGGTCCAGATGGGCACGGAAACGGGCATACCAAATCACCCGCACAGCGACTCCGAACTGTGCGAGCCGGCAATCCGGCTCTACTCCGAATCCCTGCGCCGCGGGCGCCTCCCACGAGCGGAGATCTCACCGGCCCCCTGCCTCGTCGAGATGGCCCTGCTCCACCCGGACCCCCGGGATCCGGCGATGCTGTGCCCTGCCACGCCTTCGGCCGCGCTCGCCCATCTGCTGCAGCCCATCACGCGCAACGTCTATGAACAGATACGCCGCAGCGCGGCACTGGTCGACTCCCTCGCCCCCTTGGCGGCCATCGCGAGCGAGGACCCCAACCTGTCCATCACCGTGCTCGAAGGCAAGAGGCTGATCGACGCTGCTCTCCACGAAGCAGCCGCCGTCGCCGAAACAGAGGTGCTGACGGCTCAGCCAGGCGGCTACCGATCGCCCGAGCAGATCGAGCAGGGCCTCGCCAACGGTCTGTCAGCTGTGGGCAGAGGAGCCCGGCTCCGCCACATCTACCAGCACCCAGCTCGCTACAGCGCCCTCCTCAGAAGCTACCTGGAGCAGATGCCACCAGGACAGGTGCAGGTCAGAACGATGGAACAGACTATCGACCGGCTCATCGTCTTCGACCACGCAACAGCGTTCATCCCCGCGACGGCCGACCGAAATGTGGCTCTCCAGATCCGGCATCCGGCGCTGGTCCGTTACCTGGTGCAGGTGTACGAAGTCCTGTGGGCGCAGGCGACTCCGATCGCCGAACACCTGCAGACAGCCGCCCCGGGCACTCCCGTCACCGCCGTCCAGCTCAGCATCGCCCGGCTCCTGGTCCAGGGACACCACGACGAGGCCGTGGCAAGGAAGCTGGGCTTCAGCGTCCGCACCTGCCGTACGCATATCGCCAAGCTCATGCAGACCCTCGACGCCACCAGCCGTACCCACCTCGGCGCCCTCCTCGTCCAGTCCGGGATCGCCGGACACACCGAGACATGACAGCTGTACCCGTGCACGCGCACAGCGACCTCGATCTGTGCGAGGCGGCTGTCAGCCTCTACACCGAAGCACTGGCCAAAGGCCGCCTCGCCCGGTCCGCCGCCGAGGCAGCGCCCTGCCTGATCGACACGGCGCTCCTCCTGCCCGACCCGCACGACGGCCGCCTCCTGCTCCCCGTACCGCCGTCAGCCGCCCTGGCAAGTCTGCTGCACCCCCTGGCACAGGGGCTACTGGACCAGGTCCGGACCTCCGACATCCTGGCCAAGGCGCTCGTCCCGCTGGCCGCCTCCTTCAGCGGTGCCCCGCACCTCGCCATCACCGTCCTCGTCGGACCGGCGGCGATCCAGGCGGCCATCACCCGTTCCCTGGGGGAGGCGGACGACGAGATCCTTACGATCCAGCCCGGCAGCACGCGGCCGCCCCAAGAGCTCCGGACGGCGCTGTCCGGCACCCTTCCCACGGTTGAGCGAGGTGTCCGGCTGCGCCACATCTACCAGCACTCCGCGCGCTACAGCCCCGCACTCAGGACGTACATGGGCCAACTGCCCAGCTCCCTCCTCCAGGTGCGCACGCTGGAACAGGCCATCGACCGCCTCCTCGTCTTCGACCGCAAGGTCGCCTTCATTCCCGCCAACCCCGACCGCAGCACCGCCCTGGAGATCCGCCACCCCGCCCTCGTCGCCTTCCTGGCCCAGATGTACGAGACCGTCTGGACCCTGGCCACCCCGTTCACCCAGCAACTCCCCACAGCCGTCCCCGGCGCCCCCGTCACCGCCGTCCAGCAGAGCATCGCGCGCCTCCTGACCGAGGGAAACCAGGACGAGGCCGTCGCCCGCACACTCGGCATCAGCGTCCGCACCTGCCGCGCCCACATCTCCAGGCTCATGCAGACACTCGGCGCCACCAGCCGAACCCAGCTGGGCGCCCTCCTCGTCCGCTCCGGCATCGCCGAGCCCGCACCGCCGCGCACAGCAGAGGAGCCCGTCACCCCCGACGTTGCGGGGTGACGGGCTCCTTGCACGGGAAGCAGTCCCTGTTCAGTCCTTCGGCCTCTTCGGCCGCCAGACCACCAAGGCGCTGGTCTGCTGCACATCCTGATACGGCACCAGGTCGCGCCGGTACGACGCATGCACCTGCGCCTCGCGCTGCTGCATGGCCACCGCCGCCCCGTCCACGGCCGCCGAGAGCTCGGCGACGCGCTGCTGAAGGGCCGCGACCTGGTTCTCCAGTTCGATGATGCGCTTGATGCCGGCCAGGTTGATGCCCTCGTCCTGCGACAGCTGCTGCACGGTGCGCAGCAGCTCGATGTCGCGGGCCGAGTAGCGCCGTCCGCGTCCGGCCGTGCGGTCGGGCGAGACCAGGCCGAGGCGGTCGTACTGGCGCAGCGTCTGAGGATGCAGGCCCGAGAGCTGGGCCGCGATCGAGATCACGTACACCGGGGATTCATCGGTGAGTTCGAACGGATTACGTCGTCGGCCGTCCACCTCAAGCTCCCTTCGCTGCCTGGAACAGCTCCGCCCGCGGGTCCTGGTCCGCGGTCGCCTTTCGGTAGGCCTCCAGGGCGTCCCGGGCCTCGGGGCCCAGGTCCGTGGGGACCGTCACCTCGACGGTGACCAGCAGGTCGCCGCGGGTGCCGTCCTTGCGGACCGCGCCCTTGCCCCTGGCCCGCATGGTGCGCCCGTTGGGCGTGCCGGCCGGAAGCTTCAGCGTGACCGGCGGTCCGCCGAGCGTGGGGACCTTCACCTCGCCGCCGAGCGCCGCCTCCGTGAAGGTGACGGGCACGGTGACCGTGAGGTTGTCGCCCTTGCGGCCGAAGACCGGGTGGGCGTCGACGTGGACGACGACATAGAGGTCACCGGCCGGTCCGCCGCGCTCGCCCGGGGCGCCCTTGCCGCGCAGCCTGATCCGCTGGCCGTCGAGAACGCCCGCCGGAATCCTGACCTGCATGGTGCGGGACGACTTCGCCCGGCCGCTGCCCTTGCAGACCTCGCAGGGGTCCTGGGCGATGAGGCCCCGGCCCTTGCAGTCCACGCAGGGATCGGTGAGCGAGAACCCGCCGCCGCTGCCGCGCGACACCTGGCCGGTGCCGACGCAGGTCGGACAGACCCTGGGGGTGCCGTTCTTGTCGCCGGTGCCGGAGCACGCCTTGCAGGGCGCCTGGCTGGACATCCGCAGCGGGACCGTGGCCCCGTCGACGGCCTCGGTGAAGCTGAGCGTCACCTCGGACTCGATGTCCTGGCCGCGGCGCGGCTGCACCCGTGTTCCGGTGCTGCTGCCGCCCCGGTTGAAGAGGCCGCCGAAGACATCTCCCAGGCCGCCACCGCCGCCGAACCCGCCGGCACCGCCCTGGCCCCCGCCCGGGGCACCTCCGAAGAGGTCCCCCAGGTCGAAGTTGAAGTTGCCCTGGGCTCCGCCGGGTCCGGCGCGGAAGCCGCCGTTGCCGAAGAGGGCGCGTGCCTCGTCGTACTCCTTGCGCTTCTTGGTGTCACCGAGGATGTCGTTCGCCTCGGAGATCTCCTTGAAACGCTCCTCCGCCTTGTCGTCGCCCTTGTTGGCGTCCGGGTGGAACTCGCGGGCGAGCTTCCGGTACGCCTTCTTGATCTCGGCGTCGGTGGCGTCCTTCGGGACGCCGAGAACCTTGTAGTAGTCCTTCTCGACGAAGTCCTTCGTACTCATCGACGTCCCTCCTTCCGGACGACCGGCCACATGGCCGGGCGGATGGGCGAGCGGTGTGGTGCCAGGTGGTCGGACGGAATGTCAGACCTCCTCGCCGCCACCGCTCTCCTCGTCGTCACTCTTCTCTTCCTTCGCGGCCGCGGGCGTGGCCCCCGGCTGGGGTTCGGCCACCGCCACCCGCGCGGGGCGGATGGTGCGCTCGCCGATCCGGTACCCCGGCTGCAGGATCGCCACGCAGGTCGTCTCGGTGACGTCCGGCGCGTACGAGTGCATCAGGGCCTCGTGGATCGTCGGGTCGAAGGGCTCGCCCTCCTTGCCGAACTGCTGCAGTCCGAGCTTGGCGACGATCGTCTCCAGCGATTCGGCCACCGACTTGAACCCGCCCACGAGCTCACCGTGCTCGCGGGCCCGGCCGACGTCGTCGAGCACGGGCAGGAGCTCGGACAGGAGACCCGCGACTGCGATCTCCTTGACCGTGACCCGGTCCCGCTCCACGCGGCGGCGGTAGTTCTGGTACTCGGCCTGGAGCCGCTGGAGGTCGCCCGTGCGCTCGGAGAGCGCGGTGCGGACCTGGTCCAGCTGAGCGGTCAGACCGGCTGTCTGGTTCGCGTCCCCGGCCGGGGCCGCCGCCTCCTCCGAAGAGGGGGTGGCGGCCTTCGGCTCGGCGTCGTCAGGGGTGGCGCCGGAGGGGACGTCGGGCTTCTCCTCGAAGCCCGGAGTCTCCTCGGTCACGCCGCACCGCCCTTGGAGTCCTTCTCGTCGTCGACGATCTCGGCGTCGACGACATCGTCCTGGGCCTGCTCGGCACCGGGCTGCGCGTCGGCCTGCGGGCCGCCCTCGGCCTGGGCGTTGGCGTACATCGCCTGGCCCAGCTTCTGGGAGACGGCCGCGACCTTCTCGGTGGCGGTACGGATCTCGGCGGTGTCCTCGCCCTTGAGCTTCTCCTTCAGCTCGGTGAGCGCGGTCTCCACCTCCGTCTTCACGTCGCCGGGGACCTTGTCCTCGTTGTCCTTGAGGAACTTCTCCGTCTGGTAGACGAGCTGCTCGCCCTGGTTGCGGGACTCGGCGGCCTCGCGACGACGGTGGTCCTCGTCCGCGTACTGCTCGGCCTCTTCGCGCATCCGGTTGACCTCGTCCTTCGGCAGCGAGGAGCCACCGGTGACGGTCATCTTCTGCTCCTTGCCGGTGCCGAGGTCCTTGGCAGCGACGTGCATGATGCCGTTGGCGTCGATGTCGAACGCGACCTCGATCTGCGGCACACCACGCGGGGCCGGCGGCAGACCGGTCAGCTCGAACATACCGAGCTTCTTGTTGTACGCCGCGATCTCGCGCTCGCCCTGGTAGACCTGGATCTGCACGGACGGCTGGTTGTCCTCGGCCGTCGTGAAGATCTCCGAGCGCTTGGTCGGGATCGTGGTGTTGCGCTCGATGAGCTTGGTCATGATCCCTCCCTTGGTCTCGATACCGAGGGACAGCGGGGTGACGTCGAGGAGCAGGACGTCCTTGACCTCGCCCTTGAGGACACCGGCCTGGAGCGAGGCGCCGATGGCGACGACCTCGTCCGGGTTCACACCCTTGTTGGCATCCTGACCGCCCGTGAGCTCCTTGACGAGCTCGGCGACGGCCGGCATACGGGTCGAGCCGCCGACGAGAACGACGTGGTCGATCTCGGAGAGCTGGATGCCCGCGTCCTTGATGACGTTGTGGAACGGGTTCTTGCAGCGGTCCAGGAGGTCAGCGGTGAGCTGCTGGAACTGCGAGCGCGTGAGCTTCTCGTCCAGGTGCAGCGGGCCCTCGGCCGACGCCGTGATGTACGGCAGGTTGATCGAGGTCTCCGTCGAGGACGACAGCTCGATCTTCGCCTTCTCCGCGGCCTCGCGGAGACGCTGGAGAGCCATCTTGTCCTTGGACAGGTCCACGCCGTGACCGTTGGCGAACTGCTTCACCAGGTAGTCGACGACGCGCTGGTCCCAGTCGTCACCACCGAGGTGGTTGTCACCGTTGGTGGCCTTCACCTCGACTACGCCGTCGCCGATCTCCAGGAGGGACACGTCGAAGGTGCCGCCACCGAGGTCGAAGACGAGGATCGTCTGGTCGTCCTTGTCGAGCCCGTACGCCAGCGCGGCGGCCGTCGGCTCGTTGACGATACGCAGGACGTTCAGGCCCGCGATCTCGCCGGCCTCCTTCGTCGCCTGACGCTCGGAGTCGTTGAAGTACGCCGGGACGGTGATCACCGCGTCGGTGACCTTCTCGCCCAGGTAGGACTCGGCGTCACGCTTCAGCTTCTGCAGGATGAAGGCGCTCATCTGCTGCGGGTTGAAGCTCTTGCCGTCCAGGTCGATCTTCCAGTCAGTGCCCATGTGGCGCTTGACCGAACGGATCGTCCTGTCGACGTTCGTCACTGCCTGGCGCTTGGCGACCTCGCCGACCAGAACCTCGCCGTTCTTCGCGAAGGCGACGACGGACGGCGTGGTCCTGGCGCCTTCGGCGTTGGTGATGACGGTGGGCTCGCCGCCTTCGAGAACGCTGACGACGGAGTTAGTCGTGCCCAGGTCGATGCCGACCGCACGTGCCATTTCAATTCCTCCAACTGACTACTTGAGTGGATCTGACTCAAGGATGCACGACACCCGCCCCAGAGTCAACAGACCTGAGTCGAGTCGACTCAACTATCGTGCACACACCGCGCGCCACCGGGCAGAACGCCGAGATTCGCGACGGCGGACACACGTCGCATACCGGCGATCGGCGGCAAATCCGGCCCGCTTACGGGCGACACCCGCCCGCCCCCACGGGCCACACGGCCCCCACCATCATCGCCTCATGGGATTGTTCTGTCACAAAATGCCGTGAGCCGTACAAAACCGGCACACGGTCCGCCGACTCCAGTCAGCCGACCCAGGCAGGTGCGCACCATGCAGACGCAGAGGCAATGGCAGAGTCACGGGCCGTGGCAGCGACGGAGACCGGCCGGGCGCCCCTGGCGGCCACCGCGAGCCTCCCGCCTCGCGGCGGCCCGCACGGCCCTGAGGTCACTGGCACCGGCGGTCCCGCCCCGCCCCACCGCGAAGCGCGCCCTGGACCTGACCCTCGGCTCGGCCCTCCTGATCCTGGCCGCCCCGCTGCTCGCCGCGGCCGCCCTGGCCCTTGCCGTGCAGCGCGGCCCCGGAGGCGTACTGACGCGCTCGACCCGGGTGGGAATGGACGGCAGGCCCTTCGTCCTGCGGTCGCTGCGCACCCGGCGGCTGCGTCTGCACGTGATCTCCCGGCTGCCCCATGTCGTACGGGGCGAGCTCTCCCTCGTGGGCCCGGCCCCGCTCACGCCGGGCCGCGTGCACGCACGGCCGGCCGGTACGCGAGACTGGCGGCGGGAGCTGAAGCCCGGCCTGACCGGCCTGGCCCAGATCCGCCACCGCTCGACGATGCCGTGGGACGAGCCGGATCTCCTCGACCAGCACTACGCCGAGCACCATCGGCCGGGTCTGGACCTGGCGATCCTCGCGGAAGCCGTCGGCGCACCCCTGCGCAGGGCGGCCCGCGGTCTCGCCCGGCGCGGCAAGGCAGACCTGAGCGACACAAATCACCGCCTGCCCGGCTACAGGACGGCGGAATAAGTGGATAGTGTCAGCACAGACTGATTAAGTTACCGCTTAGTAAGCAGCATTCATCGCTGGATCCCACCCTCGCAGGCCCGAGGAGCCCCCAAATGCAACTCGCCGCGATCATCGTGTCGCTGGTGCTGACCGTCGTCGGCGTTGCGCTCATCGCCCGAGCGGTCGCGCAGATCTACCGGTTCGTCCGCCTCGGACAGCCGGTACCGGCAGGCAGCCGCACCGACGACCCCAAGCAGCGCACGATCACCCTGGTCAAGGAGTTCCTCGGCCACACCCGGATGAACCGGTGGGGCATCGTGGGCTTCGCGCACTGGTTCGTCGCCATCGGCTTCCTGACGCTGCCGCCTACGCTGCTCCAGGCGTACGGACAGCTCTTCAAGGCCGACTGGGTGCTGCCGATCATCGGTGAATGGCTGCCGTTCGAGCTCTACATCGAGTTCATCGGCCTGATGACGACGGTCGGCATCCTCGTGCTGATCGCCATCCGGCTGCTGAACCTCCCCTCCCGGGCCGGCCGCAAGTCACGGTTCGCGGGCTCGAAGGCCTGGCAGGCGTACTTCGTCGAGTACGTCATCCTCGTCATCGGCCTCGCGATCCTGACCCTGCGCGGCCTCGAGGGTGCGATCCACCACGTCGGCGGCTACGAGGCCGCGTACTTCGTCTCGTACCCGCTGGTCCTCGCCTTCAAGGGACTCGCACTCGGCACGCTGCAGAACCTCATCTACTTCGTCGCGATGATCAAGATCGGCACTTCGCTGATCTGGATGATCACGGTCTCGCTCAACACCAACATGGGTGTCGCCTGGCACCGCTTCCTCGGCTTCCCGAACATCTGGTTCAAGCGGAACGCCGACGGCGAGGTCGCACTGGGCGCGCTCCAGCCGATGACCTCGGGCGGCCAGGAGATCGACTGGGAGGACCCGGCGGAGGACGCCGTCTTCGGTGTCTCCCAGGTCGAGCAGTTCTCCTGGAAGGGCATCCTCGACTTCTCCACGTGTACGGAGTGCGGCCGCTGCCAGTCGCAGTGCCCCGCCTGGAACACGGGCAAGCCGCTCTCCCCGAAGCTCCTGATCATGTCCCTGCGCGACCACGCGCACGCCAAGGCCCCGTATCTGCTGGCCGGCGGCGGCAAGGACATGGAGGGCAACGAGAAGGCGACCGAGGAGCAGCTCAAGGACGTTCCGGCCGCCGCCCTCGCGGAGGCCGAGCGCCCGCTGATCGGCACGGTCGAGGAGAACGGCGTCATCGACCCGGACGTGCTCTGGTCCTGCACCACCTGCGGTGCGTGCGTGGAGCAGTGCCCGGTCGACATCGAGCACATCGACCACATCGTCGACATGCGCCGCTACCAGGTGATGATCGAGTCCGCGTTCCCGTCCGAGGCGGGCACGATGCTCAAGAACCTGGAGAAGAAGGGGAACCCCTGGGGGCTCGCCAAGAAGCAGCGCGTCGAGTGGACCAAGGAGGTCGACTTCGAGGTCCCGATCGTCGGCAAGGACGTCGAGGACCTCTCGGAGGTCGACTACCTCTACTGGGTCGGCTGCGCCGGCGCCCTGGAGGACCGGGCCAAGAAGACCACCAAGGCCTTCGCGGAGCTGCTGCACATCGCGGGCGTCAAGTTCGCGATCATGGGCGGCGACGAGAAGTGCACGGGTGACTCGGCCCGCCGCCTGGGCAACGAGCCGCTGTTCCAGCAGCTCGGCCAGGAGAACGTCGCGATGCTGAACATGGCGTTCGGCGAGGACGACGAGGACGACTCGACGAAGAAGGCGAAGGCGTCGAAGAAGATCGTCGCCACCTGCCCGCACTGCTTCAACACCATCGCGAACGAGTACCCGCAGCTCGGCGGCGAGTACGAGGTCATCCACCACACGCAGTTGCTCCAGCACCTGGTGGACGAGGGCAAGCTGATCCCGGTGACGCCGGTCGAGGGTCTGATCACGTACCACGACCCCTGCTACCTGGGCCGTCACAACAAGATCTACACGCCCCCGCGCGAGATCATCGCGAAGGTCCCGGGTCTGCGGAACGAGGAGATGCACCGCCACAAGGAGCGCGGCTTCTGCTGCGGCGCCGGTGGTGCCCGGATGTGGATGGAGGAGCGGATCGGCAAGCGCATCAACAACGAGCGCGTCGACGAGGCCCTCTCCCTCAACCCGGACATCGTCTCCACCGCCTGCCCGTTCTGCCTCGTCATGTTGACCGACTCGGTCAACGGCAAGAAGAACGACGGCAAGGCGAAGGAGTCGATCCAGGTGGTCGACGTGTCGCAGCTGCTGCTCGACTCCGTGAAGACCCCGGCCGACCCCGCGGGCGAGCCGGAACCGGCGGACGCGCCGGAGCCGGAACCGGTGAAGTAACCGGAACCGCGCCACCGCGTTGCACAAGCGGCCGGACCTGCCTCGGGGGCAGGACCGGCCGCTTCTGCTTTGCCGCCCCGGTGACGCATCATGTGGGGCGGTCGTGAGGCGCATGCGCGCCGGCGGACGGCCGGGACCGACGAGACGTACGAGGTATTCCCACGGGGATACGTACCGGAGGTATCCGTGCGGATACGCAGGACAGAAGCAGGGGCAGGGGCGGGAGCGACAGCGCGAACCGGCGGACCGGCCGGCGCGGCAGCCACCGCGGCGATCGGCTGCGCCTGCGTACTCCTGCTGACGGCCTGCACGGGCTCCCCCGCCTCGCCGGCCCCCAAGAACGGCGACACCCCGCCCACCGCCCTCTCCGGCCTGGCCGGTGCCGAGCGCCACGCCGTCCCGCACGGCACCGGCAGCCACACCCCCGACGACTTCAACGGCGACGGTCACCGCGACCTCGTCCTCGACGACCTGGTGAAACCGGCGGCCGACAGCCACGGCGACGACGCCGGGATCGGCATCGTGTACGGCTCGGCCACCCGCGGACTCGACCCCTCGGTACGCCAGCTGCTCAGCGCGCACAGGAACGCCGCCAGGATCGGCGACACCCTCCCCTCGGCGTTCGACGCCGAGGCGTCGTGCGACCTGGACCGGGACGGCTTCACCGACCTGATCGTGGCCACCGACCCCCCGTACAACGGCATCGGCCGCCCGCCCGTGCCCCTGCAGATCCTCTTCGGCTCCCCCGCGGGCCTCACCGGCAAGGCGGTCACCCTGCGGATCCCGGACCGGGCCCGCTTCGGCAACGCCTGGCCGGACCACCCCGTCTGCGGCGACTTCGACGGCGACAGGAAGCAGGACCTGGCCGTGACGGCGAGCTCGGGCCGGTTCAGCTTCCTGCGCGGCCCCTTCACCCACGACGGCCGCCCGCACACCGCCGGCTCCACCGTTCCGGGCGCCGGTCCCGCCCTGTCCGCCCCCGAGCCCCGGACGGACACGAACGCCGACGGCTACGACGACCTGGTGTACACCGCCCTCCCCCACGAACCCGGCACCGCCGGCAAGGGCACGCTGCTGCTCGGCAGCCCCGACGGACCGGGCCGCCCTGGCGGCGCGTACCGCTTCGGGGCCCCGGCCGCAGACCTCCCGACGGCACCGCTGCGCAAGACCGCCGGCAGCACCGCAGCGCCCCGTGCAGAAACGACCCTCCTCCAGCGGTACGCCGACTTCGACGGCGACAAGAAGCCGGACACGGTGGTCCGTACGCACCGGGGCGAAACGGCGGACCTGATCGCGCTGTACCCGGCGGCCACACCGGACCGCCCACTGATCACGTTCACCAGCGCCCTGTTCACGGCGGGCTGAGGACAGCCCCCCAGGGTTCCCTTAGGGGATGTCACAGCTAGGCGGCAAAGGCGGCCCAGTTCCCCCGCCTCGCCCACCCGACCCGCGCGGACCAGGTACGTTCGATTACGTGGCTGGATTCAGGATCGGACGCGGCCGGGACAACCGCACCCCGCAGCAAGCGCAACAGCAACCGCGGCAGCAGCCGTACGGCACTCAGGCACCACCGCCGTACGGACAGCAGCAATGGCCGCCGACGGGAGGCAACGGCGCCCCGCCCCAGGGCGGCGGCTACAACAACACCCCCGGCTACAACAGCGGTGGCTACAACGCGGGCGGCTACAACGGCGGCGGGGCCGACGAGCCCGAGTACTTCGCCGATCCGTACCCGCAGCCCCACCACCCCCAGCACCCCCACCAGGGCGACCCGTACGCGAACAGCCCCGGTCACACCCAGGCCTTCAGCATCAACGAGGACCCCTACGGCGACGGCAACACCTACCGCGCCGGCCAGGCCCCCGCCCAGCCCGCAGGCCCGCGCCTGCACTGGAAGCAGCTGCTGAGCGGCATCGTGACGCGCCCCAACCCGACGTTCTGGCAGATGCGCGACTACCCCGTCTGGGGCCCGGCGCTCGTCGTCACGTTCCTCTACGGCCTGCTGGCGCTGTTCGGCTTCGACCAGGCCCGCGACGACGCGATCAACGCACCGGTCGGCAACGCCATCCCCTACGTCGTCATCACGGGCATCGGCTTCGTGCTCGGCGGCCTCGTCCTCGGCGCGGTCACCCACACCCTCGCCCGCCAGCTCGGCGGCGACGGCGCGTGGCAGCCGACCGTGGGCCTCTCCATGCTGATCATGTCGATCACGGACGCCCCGCGCCTGGTCTTCGCGCTCTTCCTGGGCGGCGAGAACTCGCTGGTCCAGATCCTCGGCTGGCTCACCTGGCTGGCCGCCGCGGCCCTGCTCACCTCGATGGTGAGCAAGTCCCACGACCTGCCGTGGCCGAAGGCGCTGGGCGCGTCGGCGATCCAGCTGCTCGCCCTGGTCTCGATCCTCAAACTGGGCACCATCTGAGAGAGAACAAGGAACCCCCGGGGCCATCGATGGCCCCGGGGGTTCCTTGCTGCGCGCTCACGAAACCGGTCAGGCGTCGAGAACCTGCCCGTTTCGCCGTACGACGGGCTTCTCCACGCTCCACGGGAAGTTGATCCAGCGGTCGGTCTTCTTCCACACGTACTCGCACTTCACGAGCGAATGCGACTTCTCGTAAATGACGGCGGACCGCACCTCGGCGACGTGGTCGATACAGAAGTCGCGCACCAGCTTCAGCGTCTTCCCGGTATCGGCGACATCGTCGGCGATCAGGACCTTCTTGTCCGAGAAATCGATCGCGTTGGGCACGGGCGCCAGCATGACGGGCATTTCCAGCGTGGTGCCCACACCCGTGTAGAACTCCACGTTCACCAGGTGAATGTTCTTGCAGTCCAGCGCGTACGCGAGACCGCCGGCGACGAACACCCCGCCGCGCGCGATGCTCAGCACCACATCCGGCTCGTACCCGTCGTCGGCCACGGCCTGTGCGAGCTCCCGCACAGCATGCCCGAAGCCGTCGTACGTCAGGTTCTCCCGCACGTCATCGCTCACCGGACATCACACCTGCGTCCGGTGGAAATTCATGAAGGACCGCGACGCGGTCGGCCCGCGCTGCCCCTGGTACCGCGACCCGTACCGCTCGGAGCCGTACGGGAACTCCGACGGAGAACTCAGCCGGAACATGCACAGCTGACCGATCTTCATCCCCGGCCAGAGCTTGATCGGCAGCGTCGCCAGGTTCGACAGCTCCAGGGTCACGTGCCCGGAGAACCCCGGATCGATGAACCCGGCCGTCGAATGCGTCACCAGCCCGAGCCGACCGAGCGAACTCTTGCCCTCCAGCCGCGACGCGAGATCGTCGGGCAGCGAGATGACCTCGTACGTCGAGGCGAGCACGAACTCACCGGGATGCAGGATGAACGCCTCGTCCCCGTCCGGCTCGACGGTACGGGTCAGATCGGCCTGTTCGACGGCGGGATCGATGTGCGGATAGCGGTGGTTCTCGAACACCCGGAAATAGCGGTCGAGCCTCACATCGATGCTCGACGGCTGCACCATCGACGCATCGAAAGGATCAATACGTACGCGTCCGGCGTCGATCTCGGCCCGGATGTCCTTGTCTGAGAGAAGCACCCACCGAGGATACGCAGAACGCGCGGGCCCGCCCCCATCGGGCCGCCCCGCGCGCCTGTCGCCTGCTCCCGCAGGCCCCTGCCGCTCGCTCTCCTACCGCTCCTCGAACCCCACAGGCACGGCATGCCGCAACCGCGCACAACGAGGACAGCGGATGAGCCGCCCGGGACCGATCCGCCCGGACCCGAGCTGCTGCATCGGGAACGAGCTGGTAGCGAAAACGTGCCCTTCGGCACAGCGGACGACGGTGCGCTCCATGGAGTCCATCAAGTCCCTTCCCCATCAAGCCGTGGACGAGAAAGCCACATTAGGGGATGAACGGGACGCCGCCGCACGCGGCACTCCGACCACCCACGCTACGCCCCCAACTCCCGCCCGGCACACCCTCATCCACCACCCCACACCCCACCGGGCCCCCACCACGCCTCACACCCGGGCTCACGCCTCAGGGGGTCTGCGATGGGGTACAGTGTGTGACGATGCGCAGCTGGTCAGCCAGTGCGTTACGCGGGTGTAGTTTAATGGTAGAACATGAGCTTCCCAAGCTCAGAGCGCGAGTTCGATTCTCGTCACCCGCTCTTTGATTAAGGCCCTGGTCAATGACTGGGGCCTTTTGCTTGCCGTCCAGCGGCGCCGACCCGGAGCCTCACTCGCTACGGACGGCCGGAGAGCGACCACCCCCATGCCTCCACCCGGATCATGCGACCGCGGGCATCAAGGCTGGGGTCCTGAGACCCGAGCCAGCATGTGCATACTCCAGTATGCTTTGACTTATGTCCTCCACGACTCGCATCACCGTCACGCTCCCCAGCGACCAGGTGGCGGAGCTCCGCAAGCTCACGGACAACGTCTCCGGCTATGTAGCGGAAGCCGTGGCCCGCCAGATCCGGCACCAGCTGCTCGGCGACGACCTCCGCCGCCACGAGGAAGAGCATGGAGGCTTCAGCGACGAGGAGCTCGCCGAGGCCCGCGCGAGGATCTTCGGCTCCGCCGGCTCTTCCAAAGACGCGAACGCCGCGTGAGCGAGCGCATCGAGACCGTCGTCCTGGACTCGGAAGGACTGTCCGCCTGGATCGCGCAGGACCGCAAGCTCCTCGCCATGCTGCAGGTCTTCCACGACATGGGAGCCGACCTGGTGATCGGGGCCAACACCATCGTGGAAGTCACCCACTCCCGCACCAACACGCCTCGCCTCAACTGGGCCCTGTCCCGTGTCAAGGTGGAGCCCGTCACCGAGCAGGCGGCGAAAGCGGCGGCTGAGCTCCTCAAAGGCGCCGGGCTGCACGGGCACAAGTACGCCATTGACGCCACGGTCGCCGAGGTCGCGCTCCGCCAGCCGAAACCCGTCGCCCTGCTGACCTCCGACAGCGATGACATGACCAAGCTCTGCGGCAACCAAGTCCGCATCGTCCCCCTCTGACCAGTCGGCCCGCCCCGGAGCACGCGTCGCGCTGCCAGCTCTCGTGCCCCATCCGTGCCCAGCAGAGCGGACAACAGCGGTCAGATACGGCTCCCAGGGGCCGGGAGCCATCCACCTGCCCGTTCCGAAATCGCAGGTCAGAACCCCTCCAACAACGTAAGAACCGTTGATTCCCAAGCTCAGAGCGCGAGTTCGATTCTCGTCACCCGCTCCATGAAAATGCCCCAGGCCGTCAGCCCGGGGCTTCTTCACTGTCTACGCCTCTCTGCGGGCACCGCGCTTCCGCGTGCGACATCCTGCGGAAAATGCCCTGCCTGAGGGGCATCGGCAAGCCACTGGGGCCACCCGGGCGAAGAGTTGCCGCGAATGGCGACATGACCAACTTCGACGTACTGGCCGCGCGAACCAGCCTGGTCGATCAGTTCACGTGCTGCTACGACCGGACCGTGCCCGACGTGGAGTTCGGGATGGCCTACCAGCCATCCAGAGATCCGGCTCACTCTTCCGCCGGCAATGCGGGACCACGGTTCCGGAGTGCCGGCATGACCTCTCGTCCAACACCGGCCGTTTCAGCAGACGCCCCGCAGGCGGGAAATGTACAGGCCGGCACGGTAGCCCGGGTAGCATTCCATGCTATTGCGGTATGGGCTGGAGTTCTGGCCGTTTTGCTCGCCAATCAGCTTTGATCATCGCACACAGAGGATCCTCACCGTCCCTCCTCCAAGGAAAGTGAGCTCAGATGGCAAGCCAGCCGACTCTGTTGTTTGACGGGGACTGCGGTTTTTGTGGCAGGACAATCGAGATTGCTAAACGCACAATTAAACCACGCGTGCAATTCATCCCATGGCAGTATGCCGACCTCGCCGCCCTGGGTGTCACCGAGGACAGAGCCGACCGCGAGGTCCTTTGGATCAGCCCGATCGGCGGCAAGGTATACGGCGGACCGCGCGCTCTGTCCGCCATGCTGATGTGCGGACGAAGGCGCTGGAGGTGGCTCGGGATTGTTCTTAGGATGCCGCCTGTCAACTGGATGGCACGAGGCGCCTATCAGGTTGTCGCAAAGAACCGCCATCGTCTGCCGGGCGGCACGGTCGCCTGCTCCCTGCCGGCCCATATGCGTCACGAACCGGACAGACACATCTGATCGGCTGGCGAGCCCGTCAAAGAGCTACGCCACGACAGGGGGCGCTGGTGGTCGTAGCGGCCCCTGTCGTCATACCCGGCCAGGTAACTGGGCTTCAGAGAGCGTTTCGGTTCATCACTGGGACGTGGGGGCAACGGGCTCGACCTGCGGGTTCGTGTCGCCGACCGGTCCGGACTGGGACGGAACCGCTGCGCGTGCTGTCCCGGGCGAGGCTCCCGTTCCCGCGACACCTGTGCGCTTGACGGCACGCCGCACCACCCGTCCCACTGCGCGGTAGAAGCGGTCCGGCAGGAACACTGCGTCCGCGACGATCATGGCGCCGGAGAAGAGCGGCAGCCCCATGAGCACCGCGATATTCACATGCATGCCCAGCAGCACGATCAGAACGGGGTATTTGAGCCTGCCGAACAGAACAAACGGAAAGGCGACCTGCACCAGCACCGTCAAATAGCCGACCATGGCCAGCAGCACCTGGTGGCCGTCGATCATATGGGACAACTCGGGCCAGGGCCGGAACAGGTCGATGTTCAGGACGTAGTGGAGGGCGGTGCCGTCACCCCACTTGAGGCCCTGCACCTTGTACAAACCTGCGCATCCGTAGAGGAAGCAGACCTGGGCGGCGATGACGAACATGCCGCAGTTGTGCAGCACGATGGTCAGGGTGTTGCGGGCGTCGGCGAGATGGCGCCGGAGATCGTTGCCGCGCGGGCCCGCCGTCTTGCCCACCGACACCTGGAGCCGGATCCTGCGCGCGTCGAGGGACCAGCGCCGGCCGCACGAGGTGAGGACGAGGTAGACGGCCATGAGGACCATGAGATTGTCCCCGCCATCCGCCATGAAGATCGCCTTGGCGTGGAACGACACCACCACGACCGCGAACAGCACGGACACCGCCCGCGTTCGCCAGCCCAGCAGGAACAGCGCGCACGTGACGAGAGCCATGGCGTAGCAGACTTCGAAGTACACCCGGCTGTCGGACAGGGTGAGGACGCTGGCCCACCCACTCTGATCGAACATCTGCCTGGCCAGCGCGGGAGTCCACGGTGAACCGGGGCCCCACATCTCGTCGCGGTGTGGAAACTCGCGGAGCAGGAAAGCAAGATAGAGCAGCCCGTACCCAATGCGTAGCGCCGCCGCCGCGTACAGGGAGACCGGCCGCTCGGTCAGGAGGGCGAAGAACGCATGGACCCGGTCGAGTACGCGCTGCAGCGTGCGTACGGCCACCCGCTCGGTGGTGCGTCGGGGCGCTCCGGGCGCCGCGACCGGGGTCAGCTCAGTCCGTTCCATGCGAGGCCACCTTCCACCAGGGCAGATACCGGGTTTGGCCACGCGCCGGTGCTGCGGCGGCACGGAGTCCATCCGCTTCACTGGGCGCGGCGATAGGCAGCGTGGTTACCCGTAGTTGGATGGAGTCGAAGGTGCCGCCACGTTGTGCGCTTACACGGTCCGCTGCGATGTTGCGCAGATACTTCTGGATCATCAAAGCCCGCTCGGAATGCGGATGGTCGTCACTGCCGTGCGTTTTGAGGTAAGAATTCCACGCCTGGCGCAGGATGTTCTGTGCCGTATGACTCGGGAAGACGCTGTGCTTAACGGCGGAATCGTCCGCGGCGCTCAGATTGATCCAGTCGCTCACCCGTGTGGTGCCGTCCGGTGCTGACTGCCTGATCCTCGCCGAGATCTGCCGGTTGGCCGACTGGGGATTCGGGGCGAAGAGCCGCCAATTCTGCTCGAACACGGGCCGGACCCACGCGTTGGTCTGTTGGCTGTACACCTTCGAGATGGCGTTCGGGGGCGCCACGTACAGAAACACCAGGAGCACATGGACCAGAGTCGCTGCCAAACACAGGGCCACTGCGGCTCCCGTTACCGCTGTCAGCAAGCGGGGCGGCCCTGAAATCCCACAACCCCCACGCGCCCCTCCGCCCCCGTCCTGCGCTGCCGGCTCAGCGCCGTTCCGTTGCGATTCCTTCACATTCGTCGACTCAACGCCGCTCAGCACGGCCCCACCCGGCCCTTCCCATCCCGACTGCTCGCACCTGCATCTCCTGCTTCCGCGGGTGGCGCGCGACGGCATCGACGACGATCCGCCGCGCACCACCCGTCTTACTCGCGCGTGAGGGCGCCCACCCATGCGAACGCTCCGGCGAAGGGGCCTACACGCGATTCACTGCCCCCAGCGAACTGCGAGGGAGGACTTCACTCAGTGGTCGTAGTGGGCCAGCTTGGACTTCTGCTCGTGCTTGCCGTGCTTCACCGGCTTGCCGTGCTTGCCGTGCTTGCCGTGCTTCACCGGCTTATCGTGCTTCTCGTGCTTGCCGTGCTTCACCGGCTTATCGTGCTTGCCGTGCTTGCCGTGCTTCACCGGCTTATCGTGCTTGTCGTGCTTGCTGTGCTTCCCCGGCTTGTCATGCTTGCCGTGCTTCCCCGGCTTGTCGTGCTTGCCGTAGCAGCCACACTCTTCGTGTCCGCCCGTGGCGTCACCGGTCGCAGCGTCACCCGTCGCGGCATCACCCGTCGCAGCGTCACCCGTCGCGGCATCACCCGTCGCAGCGTCACCGGTCGCAGCGTCACCCGTCGCGGCATCACCCGTCGCGGCATCACCCGTCGCGGCATCACCCGTCGCAGCGTCACCCGTCGCAGCGTCACCCGTCGCGGCATCACCCGTCGCAGCGTCACCCGTCGCGGCATCACCCGTCGCGGCATCACCCGTCGCGGCATCACCCGTCGCAGCGTCACCCGTCGCGGCATCACCCGTCGCAGCGTCACCCGTCGCAGCGTCACCGGTGGTCGTGGTGGTGGTGTCGTCGCACATTGGCCTGGTGATCACGTTGTCGTCCAGTGTCACGGCCCCATTGCGGGCCAATGCCCGCCCTTGGATGGTCGTCCCATTAGTGACAGTGATCGAGGTGAGCGCCATGAGGGTGCCCACGAAGTTGGAGTCAGTTCCGAGCGTGGCCGATTCGTCGGTCACCCAGAACACGTTGCACGCCTGGGCGCCGTTCTGAAGGACCACGCTGCTGGAGGATGCCGTTGTCAGGCCCGCAGGAATCTTGAACACCCAAACGGCATCGGGGTTGTTCTGTGCGTCCAGGGTCCAGGTGCCATTGAGCCCGAGACCGGACGTGACTGCGTAGGTGCCCTGAACCAGCGTGGGGTTCACGGGCGCCGCAGAAAGGTTGAACTGCGTGGGCTGACCGAAGGCGTTGTCGTATGCAGTGACCAGGTCGGCCTTCGCCTGCATGGCCACGCCGTCCGCCTCGTGGATCGTCCCGCCCGCTACCAGCCCGGGCGGGAATCCGGTGACGTCCGACCCCGGATGTACGCCGACATCTCCGGTGACTACGGAGAAACCGTCGTTCGTGACCGTCGAACCAGCCAGCACCGCGAAGCTTTCCGCGGTGCCCAGAGGTACAAGTGTTGCTGCAGTTGCTCGTGTAGGCGTCACTGCCACAACGGCAACAGCGACCAGCAGGGTGAGCACCCCCGCGATCCAGGCTGTCATTGTGCGCCGATGCGGCGCATCGGGAATGTTCAGTACCATCGAGGACCCAACTCCTGTGGGGGGTGGTGAAGTCCGGCGTTCCTCGCCAAACGGAATCGCCTCTCCTGTCGGCGGAATATTACGCAGATGGCCATCCCTGGTTACGCTTCACCGGGTAATGTCGCCGAAATCCATCAATATAGATCACGAAATATATGACAAATGTTGAGCCGACTGGCTGTCACTTGTTCATGCGGCGATCCGTTGCCAGCACAGTCAATTCCTCCCGTCACGCCGATCACCCGCCACTGCCCGTCAACAGACAGGGATGAGTCGACGATCCCGCCACCCTCCGCATTCGTCGCCAGTCATACATGCGACGACACTCAGACGAGAAGTCATCAGTTCGAAACACATGACCTGGATCGACCCCAGGACACCTGAAAGCCTGGCGCCTTGGCCGGTCTCGCAACGCCGAGCAGGCCGTGCCACAACGTGCCAATTGGGGTGGTGAACACCAGTCACCAGAGGGCATTTTGAAAGCCGCCGCGCAGCCTCACCGGCCGGCATGCCCGCAGGTCAGCCACCGCATACGACTCAATACACCGAGGCATTCCCGAGCTCAGAGCGTGAGTTCGATTTTCGTCACCCGATCCATGAAAAAGCCCCAGGCCAACGGCCGGGGGCTTTTTGTTGTCCAGACCTCTTGCGACCCGCATGCTTCGCATGCCAGTCGCCCTACCGAACCCCAGTTGACCAGCAGGTCCACCTGCCCGGACGAACCTGAACCAGCGCACTGGAAATATGGACCCCGCCGCGACAATCGGGCCAGTGGCCTGCCCACACGCCCCGGCAAAGAAGAAGAGCCCGTCAGCAAGCTGGCGGGCTCCCGCGAAGGATCGAGGCTAACCTGCCATCAGGTCAGATCGTCGGTGTTTCGTCGACGATCTCCTTGTGCGGTTCGACAATGAACCTCCAGCCATTGCTGGGCTCCAGGAACCGCACGCGGGTCGGGTAGATGTCCAGGGCACGACGGTCGCGGTTTTGGCCATTCGTGTTCTTCCGCCCCCGGGCCGGTTCCTCGTACAGGTCGACCTTGACGTCCGGCACCGCAACGGCTTCCTCGCTCCACCGCTGAACGATCCCCGCACCGAATGCGTCCCGTGCGGCGGAGTAGAGCGATTCCAGGGATTCCTGGTTCCCATCGGGCACGAAGAGGGCGAGGTTCAGGAGTACGCCGGCACTCTGAAGAACCTCGATCTCTTCCCCTGCTTTGTCGGAAATCCAGATTCCGCACTCCTCGGCATTGTCCGGGAGAACATGAATTTCATCACCGAAGATCGTCTTCGCAGCGAAGGACTTCCCCTCGAAATTCTTACCCGGCTCCGTAAGGAAAGCCGGGGCGTAGCAGTCGAGAGGAAGGCCATTCATCTCCGCCGAGACAAAGATGCCGTCCTGGAGGCCCAATTCCGAAGCCTCTTCGGCCGTGAGACGTCGAGCCGTAACCTTCTCGGTATTCACGCCATTCCCCTTTTTTCGTGGCGCCCTGTAAATTCATTAGGACTATACCATGAAAACGAACAGCCAGTCCCTTTACGCACACCTTCGCACGAACAACAATACAGTCGACCCTCCGATTAATTTCTTCCGGCAGGACAGCGGACAAATCCTCTCGCACCGCCGACGAAAAGCAGTCCCCGTAGAGAAATATGGCGAAACCCAAGAGGTGACTCACCGATTCGGCGGAGATTTCGGAACCAAGTCAGCCGCCAAGTGAAATATGAGCGGCCTTCGCCCGGTCCAGCGCGGCCTTGCGGACGGTCTCGACCAGCAGAGCACCCCGGCCTGGGACACCACAAGTGACGCTGCCGCCTCACGCCCGCACGCCCGCACGCCCTGGCGTGAGAGGAAGCGAGCCGTACGTCCCGCCCCCGACATGGGTGTGCGCACCGGCCGGTACCCGACGGGCGCGCACCACTTCAGCCGGCGGGCAGTGGCTCCACCGATCCGGCGGTGCTGCGGTATTCGGCGTTGATGCGCTGGGCTTCTTCGAGCTGGTCTTCGAGGATGACGATGCGGCAGGCGGCCTCGATGGGGGTGCCCTGGTCGACGAGTTCCCGGGCGCGGGCAGCGATGCGCAGCTGGTAGCGGGAGTAGCGGCGGTGGCCGCCCGCGGAGCGCAGCGGGGTGATCAGGCGGGCCTCTCCGATGGCGCGGAGGAATCCCTGGGTGGTGCCGAGCATCTCGGCGGCCCGGCCCATCGTGTAGGCGGGGTAGTCGTCGTCATCGAGACGACCGAACGAATCATCTGCTGTCATTGCACCTCTTCCATGGAACGCGTGGAGGGGCCCTGGTGCCATATGGCACCAGGGCCCCGAAGGAACTTCTACACCATCTGCCGACCCCGGTACTGCGTCGGCCTTCTGTGTCCGCTGACCCGACCAAGGTGCTGTCGGGGATGCGGGGATCGCGGTTGCTCGACCGGAGACCACCTCACTATCGATGTCCTGCGGTACCCGGGCTCAGTCATTCCGCCCGGGCGATCCTGATGGCGCGGGGCTCCTCCGTTCTTCCCTCTTGATCAACTACTACCGACGGGGTACTGCGTACTGCTGGTACTGCTAACTGCTCGTGACCTCGGACAGCGCCACTCTTCGGCAGCCAGCCCCGTCGCCCGTCCTGCATCTGCTCTGGCTTGGAACCCCACTGCCGAACCTCCCGGCACGCGCGCCCGCAGCCGACGCCTTTACCGAGGAACCACTGACAAACCGCACTGCTGGAACTGCGAACCGCACAGCTGAACTACTACTGCGGTCCTCTCACGGCAGCCCCTGATAACTGCGGGCCACCCGGTCCGGTCGTCAGTCCCGTCGCCGTCCTGCAACAACCCTGGCTTCAGAACTCCACCACCGCACCGTCCTGCGCACTGCAACTACGTGTACCGCTGCCTGGCAGTTCATCTCTGCCGGGCCTTGCTCGATCTCGGCTACGAGAGAAACCATAACCACCGCACCACCCAATGTCTACGATCGTCGCCATAGATTTCTATGTGCTGGACAGAGAGATAGTCGGCCTCGGCCGCCGAAGGGGCGCGGGCGGACCAGACCGGCCGAGGACACCTCCTCCGGCCTCCGACCTGGTTCCTGCCATCGCAAGCGATCACGCCCGCGTCGGCCGAGGACAGCGTGTGCTGCGCACTCGTGCTGCACGGTAAATCCCGTGTCGGTACGGTGCGACCCGCCCTAACGTGTACCCATGAGTGAGGACACGTGGGCGGGAGTGCGGGAGCGGGTGCTCCGGCTCGCCGAACACCCCGGAGCAGACAAAGTCTTCGGGGCACAGGGGCATGGCTTTCGCCTCGGTCCGGTCATGAGCGAGGAACGGCTCCGGGCGCTGGAGGCGGACCTGGGCGTGGGTCTGCCCGCGCAGTACCGGAGTTTTCTACTCCATGTAGGAGGAGGGGGAGCCGGCCCCGACTACGGCCTGATGACACCCACCTCGGGTGTTGGTGGGTGGCAGTGGCGCGGCATCGGGCTCACCTACTCTGCGCAGCCGACCACCGCCGAGTTCGCCGGACGGCCCTTCGTGGCCGAGGCGCTGCGGAGTGAGCTTGCCGCGCTGGAGGACCAGGAGCCCGAGAGCGACGCCTGTGCGGACGAAGAAGAGTTCCGACGCGCGTACGCGGCCTGGGATGCGCGCTACGAGGAGCTGTATGACGCGCAGGAGGCGGGCGCGGTGTTCCTCAGCGAGCAGGGATGCGGCTATGCGTCGCTCATAGTGATGACGGGCCCGCACCGAGGTGCCATCTGGGAGGACCTGAGACCGATGGACCGAGGGATCGAGCCGACCGGGCACGACTTCGCGTACTGGTACCGAAGTTGGCTCGAGCGCACCGAGCAACGGCTCGAAGCCTGACACGGTCAGCACCGTGCAGTACTGCGAACGCCATGAAGTGCAGGGACCTGGGACTTGTTGTAGTGCGCGGTGATCAGTCATCAGCGCCGCTCCGGGGCCCGTAGGTCATGCGCAGGTAAAGTGCTAAAGTCCGGCCATTCGCCTGGGGGGATGGCTGAACGTCATATGTGCCGCGCGTCCATGACCTGCGGCTCAACGGCGTACGCACAAGTCTCTCCAAGCCTTCGACTACCGTCCCCGGAGAGGTCCTGCATGGGCAGACGTGCGCTCGTACGAGGCGCCACCGCCGTCACTGTTTCCTTCACGCTCGCCCTCGGGCTCGGCCCGCTCTCGGCCGGCAGTGCGCATGGGGAGACAGTCGCCGGAGAGGTGGTCGTGCCGGCCACCACGGCCATGGTTCCCCGGACTGGCCTGCTGGGCGCGGGGTCCTCGGGGTTCCTCCGGTACGAGGAGGGGCGGGGCCAGCTGTGGACGACGTACGACGGTGTCGACACGGTCGTCGACGCCTCGGGCACGGACGCGTACGGCGTCACGAGTGCCGGCGCGGGCTCGGACGTCGTCGCCCGCTACGACGACTCCGCCCGGACCGTGACGCTGCGGAACATGACGTCCGGCCAGGTCAGCACGGTCGCGCTCCCCGACGGACACTCGTACTTCAGCACCCTCGGGTCGACGGTCGTCACGACGGCGGGAGCCCCGGGTACCGACTCCGTGTGGCATCTGCTGGACGCCCGGGCCGACGGCTCCGTCACCGACCGCACGGTGGAAGGCGTCCCCGCCGGCGTCTACCTGTGGTCCGCCGCCGGGCTGGGCGACGCGCACGGACAGGTCGTGCGGTACCGAAAGGGCGACGACGAAGTCACCGGATGGCTCGATGTCGAGCAGGGGCGCTTCACCGCCCTGCCGTACACCGTGCAGTCGTGGCACTACCTGGTCGCGCTCAGCGCCACCCACCTGGTGTGGTTCTACGACGGCACCCTGCACGTCGCCTCCCGCCAGGACCCGGCCGCCGCCGTGCGGACCGTTCCGGTCGGCGACATCGCGCAGGTACTGGGCCTGGTCGGGGACAACGTCATCGTGTCCCGGTACGACTCCTCCCTGGGCCGCTACGACACCAGTCGCGCGGTCTCGCGGGTCGAGGCCGTCCCTCTCAACGGCTCCGCGCCGCGGACGCTGCTGGCCAGGACGTCGCGGCAGGCCATGCCGACTCCGGGCGGCGGGCTACTGGTCGCGGGCGGCGCCGACCCGGACCACTGGGGCGTCTCTCTCATCGAGGCCGCCGGGGGCGGCGGGGTCACCGTGCGCCGGATCGCGGACGCGTACCCCCGGCAGACCGCCCGCACCGTCTCCCAGCTGTCCCTCGCCCAGGGTCGGTTGACCACCGTGGAGCAGGATCCCGTGGGTGACTGGACGTATCTCCACACCCGTGAGACCGGAGTGGCCGGCTCCCCCACGGCGGGGGCACGCACCACCCGCGGCCGTATCGCGCCGGAGAACTACTCGGAGGGCCGTCCGCGTCTCATCGACACCGGCGACGGCCGGACGGTCACCTCCGGGTACGGCACGAGCGCCGCCCAGCAGCCCCAGCTCCTCGGTGCCGCCCAGTCGCTGCCCGGCACCCGGATCGACAGCTCCCGCAGCTACCAGGCCGCGACCGCAGCGGGCGGCCGCTTCGCCGCCCTGACCAGGCCGTACGACAGCACCGGCGCGGCGGAGACCCGGATCGTCGACCTCGACACCGGGCGCACGGTGTACACGACGACGGAGACCGTGCGGGCGATGTGGGGCACCACCGTGTGGGTGATGTCCGGCAACGACACCGTGGTCCCCGTGGATCTGCTGACCGGGAAGCAGGGCGAGCCGGTGTGGTTCGGGCGCGGCTGCCTGCTGAACGACTTCCAGGCGGTCGGTCGGTGGCTGCTGTGGAACTGCGTGCTCAACTCGGAGGGTCAGGGCGTCTACGACACCGTCACCAAGCGGAACCTGACCCTCGTCTCCGGCTCCGGCTGGGAGCAGGCACAGCTCGGCGACGGCTTTGTCGCGACAGCCGAGGCCGGCCGGCTGAAGGTGATCGACGTCCGCAGCGGGACGCCCGTGTCGCACACCGCCGGGAAGTTCGAGGGGAACGCCTGGGACGTCGACCCGTACACAGGCGTGATCGCCCAGCTCCGCTCCGACAACACCATCCGTCTGACCTCCAGCGATGTCCCCGTCTCCGCCCTCGTCCAGCGCGACGCCACCGTCGCCGCCTCGGTGGACGTCAAGGGCGGCGAGGCGCAGTGGAGCCCGAAGTGGTGGCTGAACAAGCCCGCGGCCAGCTGGAAGCTCGTGATCAGCAACAGGGCCGGTACGGCCGTGCGCACGCTCTCCGGCGGCCTGGCACGCGGTGTGGTGATCCCGGCCTGGAACGGCAAGGACGGCTCCGGCCGACTGGTGCCCAACGGCGCCCATACCTGGAAGCTGACCGTCACCCCCGCGGACGGGCAGGGCGCGGCGCTGACGAAGACGGGCACGGTCAAGGTCACCGGAGCCGCTGCGGCCCGTCGCGACTTCGTCGGATCGGACGGCTTCGGCGAGCTGATGACACTGAACGGCTCGGGCGGACTGACGTACCAGTACGGGACGGGGAAGGGAACGTTCACCGGGAAGCGAACGGGCTCCGGGTGGCCGACCACGGTGAAGGCGGTGCCCTTCGGCGACCTGAGCGGTGACCGCTGCAATGACGTGCTCGTTCGGTTCAGCAGCGGCGCGTTGCGCGCCTACCGGCCCGCGTGCGGGGCGGCGGCGACGCCTTCCACCGCGTCCACCTCGCTGGGCACGGGCTGGAACCAGTACGACGTGCTGACCTCGCCAGGGGACGTCAGCGGTGACAACCGGGCCGACCTGATCGCCCGCCGGTCCTCGACCGGCGACGTCTACCTCTACAAGGCGACGAGCACGGGCAAGCTCTCCGCCAGCGTGAAGATCGCGTCCAAGTGGACGGGATACAAGAAGATCCTGGGCGCGGGCGACCTCAACGGCGACGGTTACGGCGACCTGCTGGTGCAGGACAGCTCGAACGAGCTGTGGCGCTACGACGGCACCGTGACCGGCAAGTTCAAGAGCCGCGTGAAGGTCTTCGACAACTGGGGCTCGTCGTACAACGTGATCGTGGGCGTCGGCGACATCACCGGCGACGGCAAAGCCGACATCGTCTCCCGCGACACCTCCGGCACCGCCTGGCGCAACAACGGCAACGGCAAGGGCTCCTTCGGCGGCCGTACGAAGATCGCCACCGGTTGGCAGGGGTACAAGGCCCTGTTCTGAGCCGGCCTTTGCCACTGCCCCGCGGGCCCGGACGACGTGTTTCGTCCGGGCCCGTTCCATGCCGCATGCCCAAGACACCCCGGCCACCGCTGCCCGGCGAACGAACCACGGGTGAATTCCGGCTCCGCCCCCAAAGGCTTCTTCCCCGGCCTTCTCGCAGGCGGTGCGCCCAAGGTTGGCCTGCCCGCTCGCGACCTCCCGCCGTCGTTCAAGGTCCGAGCGCTGCGAACATGCGCACAACGATGCGGGCGCCGCGGCCCTGCCACGCCGCAGCTCGTTGGGAACTTCCTCGCGACACGCGTGGCTGTCACAGAGGCCCCATGGCGCCTCTCGCGAAGCGGGCGGCTTGGTGGCCCGGTTCGCAGTCCGTCGGTGGCGGGCCTTCTCCAGCTCACTGCCGCAGTCACGGTCCGGACGCTACCGAAGGGTGGATTCAAGCAGCAGTTCGCTCAGCTCCGACGGCATGGTGATCATGCAGTCGTGTCCGGTCGGCAGTTCCCGTATCCGTGCCGGGAGGCCGTTGGGCTGTGTCGCGGGGACGGGCCGCCGCACGATGCCTTCCGGCTCTGCGCCGACACAGTGAATGTATGTACGCGGAACCGACTCCAAGGCGGGGTTGTCCAGCCGGACCGGTTGCTGCAGGCAGCGCACTGGCTGGTCGGAGAGGCTCGCACGCAGCCATGCGATGTCCGCCGGGTCGGTGACCCCGAACAGACCGAGGGGCGGAGGCATCTCGGGCAGCGGTGGAATGCGCCAGCTGTCTTCGGACTCGGCGGCCAGGTCGATCAGGTTCTGGGTCATGGGCTGCACGTCGACGGCGGTCTCGCCGTGCTCCGGGACCATCGCGTCCAGGTACACCAGATGAGCGATCCGTTCCGGTACCTCGTTGGCCACGGACGAGACGACCAGCCCCGCGTAGCTGTGACCCACGAGCACCACCTCGGTCAGGTCCTCCTCGTGGATCAGCTTCACGACGTCCTCGACGTGCGTGTCGAGCCCCACCTCGGGGCCGAGCAGGTGTGCCTTGTCGCCGTAGCCGGTCAGCGAGGGCGCGAATACACGGTGTCCGGCCGACACCAGCAGCGGGACCACCCGCTCCCAGGACCGGCCGCTGTGCCAGGCACCGTGTACCAGCAGAAAAGTTGACATGAGGGGAGTTCTTTTCCTCTTCGGGGCGTGGAGGCACGGGAACATTACGGTTCCTGTTCGTGCCTCAGTACTCTTTGAGAACCGACATCATCGTGCTGCACCTGCCACACCCCGATCAATAAGGCACATTTAGGTGCCCCGGTTCTCTGGAGGTAACCATGAGCGGCACAGCGGGCGGCGAGTCGCGGCCGGCACGGCCGGAGGACCCGTGCCAGGTCCGTGAAGTGCTCGGCATCGTCGGCGACAAGTGGTCGCTGCTGATCGTGCGTAACCTCAGCCAGGGGCCACGCCGCTTCACCGAACTGAAGCGGGCCGTCGACGGGATCAGCCAGCGCATGCTCACCGTCACCCTGCGCGACCTGGAACGCGATGGGATCCTCACAAGGACCGTACGCAATGTCATGCCACCGCACGTCAGTTACGAACTCACTCCGATGGGCAGGGCCCTCCGCAAAGCCACCGCACCCCTGTTGGAGTGGAGCATCACGCACCTGACGCACATCGATGCCGCCCGCGCCGTGTACGACGCCCGCCCCGACACCCCGCCCGCCTGACCCCTGCCCCGGCTGCGCGCCACCCGGCGATCACCATCGGCCACGCAGCCCAGGTACGGCGGACTGACCACCAAGACCCACCTGGCCTGCGACGGCCGGAGCCGCCCACTCGCCCATGAAGATCCGCTCCTACCTGCGCAGACGCGGCATCAAGGCGGCCGTTCCCGAACGGATCGACCAGATCAACGGCCGCCTGCGGCGAGGCGAGAGCCGGTACCGACTCGACCGCGAACTGCCGCTGGGGTGCTAATCCTTGGACTCCGGAGCGCCGGGTGCAGCGACCGATCCGGTGAATCCGCTCTGTGCCGTGAGGTAGAGGACCCCGCCCAGGCAGAGCGGCTCGGCGAGCGGGCCCAGGTCCAGGCGCAGGCCCGCGGGAGTGGGCAGGCGTACGGTCCCGGAGGTGGAGCCGTCGGCGATATCCAGGGTCCGTAGCTCTCTGCGTCCCACGGCGAGGACGCGGTCGTCGGCGAGCGCGAGGCCACCGGTCGCCGCCGGCGCGGGGCGGTTCCAAAGAGGCTTGCCCGTAGGCCAGTCGAAACCGTTCAGGCGTCCGCTCGTATCCCGTAGGACGAGGATGTCGCGGTCGCCTGCCACCGGCGCGGTGGCGGGAGTGACCGACGGGGCCAGAGTCCGCTGGGTCGAGAGCGTGCCCGGGGCGAGGAGGATGACGCCGCGGCGCCGGGTCGACCAGCACAGCAGTGTGTCGTCGTGCGCGAGCAGGCCGGAGCAGTCGACGTCTTCGCGGATCCGCGGCTCCGGCACGGCTTCCGTGGTGTCCAGAGCGGCCACCGATCCGTCGGCCAGTGGCAGATAGACCTGCTCGTCGTGGACGACCAAGGGGCCGTTCGCATCCGGAAGACGACCCGTCCATTCCTGGGCGCCGTCCCTCGTGCGCAGGCCCTGCACTTCGATGAGTTCGGCATCGGAGGTCGCTTGGTCGTCGATGTGCGCCACATACAGTCGGCCGGCCGCGTAGGTGAGTGCACGCATGCCCGTGTAACTCATGCGCTGGTAGCGCCACTTGACGAGGCCCGTCGCCGCGTCCACGGCGCTGACCCCGGCCTGCGCGGGCACGAAGTGCACGGTCGCGCGCGGGCGCACGGGGGAACCGGGGCCCGATAGAGCCGAATGCGCGGGAAGAACGATTCCTCACACCTCGTTCGGGCGACGCGCCGCTTACCTCCCTGGCAGTCCGGGCATCGCTTGCCGTGATCTCCGTACGCCCACGAAAAGGTGAACACCCCTATGCGTCTCCGCTCCGCCATGGCCGCATCGGCCGGCGCCCTCCTGCTGCTCCTCGCCACCCCGGGCTCCGCCTCGGCCGCCAACGGCCAGTTCCGCTACACGTACGTGACCTCCGACGGCTACGAGGCCGTCGGCTTCTTGAACGACCCCGACAGCGGTACGTGCATCAACATCCAGGGGCCGGGATCCGAGCCGGGCTCCGCCGCCAACGCGCCCAAGAACCGGACCGACGCGACGGCGACGGTCTTCCTCGAAGCGGACTGCACCGGCGACGCCTACTTCACCCTGCGCCCGGGCGGCGGCGCCTCGGACCGGCTGCTCGTGCGCTCGGTCGTCTTCTCCTGAACCCGGTGTGGAACCGCGTACCAGCATCACCGCCCGACACACGTCTCCACGATCCTCCTGAGCTGACGGGTGACTAAGCCTGCTTGACGTATGAGCAGGTGGACGGGCGTCGATGCTGGGAACGCGTTCCCAGGGGCCGGATCGGCACGCGCCGGGCCGCGTACCACCTCCGGTTCACGAAGCACCCTGCCTCTGGCGGCGGCACGGTCACACGCCTTGCGGCGGGCCGTCCGAGCCGTTGAGGGCAAGCGCCTGAAGGCTGAGCCCGGCCGCGGTCGCTGACCGGCTGCCTCGGCCGGGCGTGCGCGGCGCATTTCGACGAATGCGCCGTGCCTTTCGGGTGACAACCGTTCGCGCCGCCCGTATCCGGCGTCCATGGGGGTCCATACCTGACCCCATGGACAGGAAACTGCCGAGACGAACGGTGCGTGTTGCAGTGCGAGGAAAAGACTTCGGATCCCTTCGGCAGCGCGTGGCCGCCGGATGCTGTGCCCTGCTGCTCCTGGCCGTGGCGTCGGGTACGGCGGCCCAGGCGGCCTCGTCGCCCGACGGCGGCGGTTCCGACCGGCTGGACCCGCGGATCACAGCGATCATGCACAAGCCGGACTACCCCAACGCCCAGTGGGGCCTGCTCCAGCAGGACCCGGACAGCGGGCGGGTCATCCACAGCCGGTTCGCCGAGCAGTTCTTCATCCCCGGTTCGGTGGCCAAACTGTTCGGCACCTCCGGGGCGTGGAACACCCTCGGCGGCGACCACCGCTTCAGGACACCTGTCTACGCGGTCGGCGAGCGCCGCGGGAGCACGTTGGACGGCGATCTCGGCCTAGTCGCCCAAGGTGACCTCACCATGGGCGGCAGGACCCGTCCCGACGGCACGGTCGACTACACCGATCTCGACCACACGTACGCCAATGACTTTCCCGGCGCCACGCTCACTCCGGAGAACCCGCTCGCCGGGATCAACAAGCTCGCGCAGCAGGTGCGGCGTTCCGGAATCACCCGTGTCGAAGGGAACGTGATCGTCGACGACCGGCTCTTCCGGCCCGAGCCGGTGTTCATCCCCGTCCCGACCCCGCTGATCATCAACGACAATCTCATCGACCTGCTGACCACCCCCGGCGCCCGCCCCGGCGCCCCCGCACAACTGGACTGGCGGCCGAAGGTCGCCCCGTACCGTGTCACGTCGACGGTGAAGACCGTGGCGGCGGGCAAGCCGACGAACATCGAGGTGACGAGCTCCGACAACGGCACCCGGATCCGCCTTTCCGGCACCATCGCGGCCGGCTCCGAACCGGCTCTGAAGGTGTCGCCCATCGCCGATCCGGCGGCCTTCGGACGCACCGCGCTGATCGAGGCGCTGGGGCGGGCCGGGGTGAAGGTGACGGCGAAGGCGACCGGCGCCAACCCGGTCGGGCAACTCCCCGGATCGTACGAGGGCCGGCCGCGCGTGGCTCTGTACACCTCGCCGCCGTTCGCCCAGTACGCCAAGCTCATCTTCAAGGTCAGCCACAACCTGGGCGGCAACCTCGCCATCTGTCTGATGGCGGTCGCGACCGGCAGCAAGGACTGCATGGACGGTTTCCCGGTGCTGGCCGACTTCCTGGACCGCGCGGGCGTCGACCGCAAACAGGTCCAGCTCCTGGACGGCCGTGGCGGCAACCCCGTCGACCGGACCACGCCCAAGGCCGTCGTGCAGTTGCTGACGTACTGGCAGCACACGTCCGAGGCGGCGCGCTTCCGGAATGCGCTGCCCATCCTCGGCGTCGACGGCCTGCTGGCAGACAACTGCACCGACTGCCCCGCGCGCGGCAAGGTGTTCGCCAAGACCGGCGCCGCCGTCGGTCTTGACGCGCTCAACAACCGTCTGGCCGTCGGCGCCATCACGATCGCCGGCTACCTGGACAAGGGCAACGGCCGCTTCGACGCCTTCTTCGCCGGCGTGAACGGCGCCTCGACCCCGACGACCGACGTCAACGGTGTGCTGGACATTGCCGATGACCTCGCCATGATCTCCGCGTACTTGCAGGAGGCTGCGGCGCGGCGAGAAGGCTGAGAGCACCGCATCGCGGCTGTTGAGGGGACTCGCACACCGCGCAGCACAAGCGGCTGCAACACCCGACGGACGGTGTTGCAGCCGTTCGGCTTGCCTGCCCCGGTAGTCGCAGCCGCCTCTGGCCCTCCCGTCGGGTGGCTCGCACCGGCCTTTCCCGCCACTGTTGTCCGAGGTCCCGGCACCTGCATCGCCGGAAGGTCGGCCGCTCTGGACCGTGCAGCCCTCGGAACGCCGGTTCATCCCTCTCTGAGTCACCGGCCCCGAGGGCTGGATGTGCGTCCGGCCCGCCTTCAACTGTGAGCGCGAGTTCGACTCTCGTCACCCGCTCCACCAGAAAGCCCCAGGCCATGGCCGACCAGGAGGTACGAGGTGGCCACCGCCCGGAGCCTGACGGGTTCAGCTGCGGCCTGAGCTGATCCACCGCCACTTCACCGTGCAGACCACTACGGGTGCGACGACCATGGCCAGCATCCACAATCCCACGCTCGCCGGCGAGTAGATGTAGTACTGCAAGCCCTCGGGCAGGGCCGACGGCGCAAGCAGGAGAACGGTCAGCGTGACCCATGTGACCAGCACGGATGCCACCATGCGTACCGCCACCATCCCTGTCGTCCCCTTCCGTGCTGGTGCCGCTTCTTCGAGTGCTCATGGGCCGGCTGGGCGTTCGGGCCGCGCCGGCCGACGCGGGCCGTGGGGTCCTTCGGGCTCAGTCCTCGCCCTCCAGACTGCCTTCCGTCTCCAGGTAAGCCTGGCGCAGCGCGTCGAGCACGGAAGGGTCGGGCTTGGCCCACATGCCGCGGGACTCGGCCTCCAGGAGGCGTTCCGCGATGCCGTGGAGGGCCGAGGGGTTGGCTTGTCGGAGGAACGCGCGGTTGACCGGGTCCAGGACGTACGTCTCGGTGAGCTTGTCGTACATCCAGTCGGCCACCACGCCCGTCGTGGCGTCGTAGCCGAAGAGGTAGTCGACGGTGGCGGCGAGTTCGAAGGCTCCCTTGTAGCCGTGGCGGCGCATCGCCTCGATCCACTTGGGGTTGACGACCCGGGCGCGGAAGACGCGGGAGGTCTCCTCGACCAGGGTGCGGGTGCGGACGGTCTCGGGGCGGGTGGAGTCGCCGATGTACGCCTCCGGGGCACTCCCCTTGAGAGCGCGGACCGTCGCCACCATGCCGCCGTGGTACTGGAAGTAGTCGTCGGAGTCGGCGATGTCGTGTTCGCGGGTGTCGGTGTTCTTCGCCGCGACCGCGATGCGCTTGTACGCCGTCTCCATCTCCTCGCGGGCCGGGCAGCCGTCGAGTTCGCGGCCGTAGGCGTAACCGCCCCAGACCGTGTAGACCTCGGCGAGATCGGCGTCGGTGCGCCAGTCGCGGGAGTCGATGAGCTGGAGGATTCCCGCTCCGTACGTGCCGGGGCGGGAGCCGAAGATACGGGTGGTGGCCCGGCGTTCGTCGCCGTGGGCTGCCAGGTCGGCCTGGGTGTGGGCGCGTACGTGGTTCTGCTCGGCGGGCTCGTCCAGCGAGGCTGCCAGGCGGACCGCGTCGTCGAGGAGGCCGATGGTGTGAGGGAAGGCGTCGCGGAAGAAGCCGCTGATGCGGAGTGTGACGTCGATGCGCGGGCGGCCGAGTTCGGCTGCGGGGATCGCTTCCAGGCCGGTGACGCGGCGCGAGGCGTCGTCCCAGACCGGGCGGACGCCGAGGAGGGCGAAGGCCTCGGCGACGTCGTCGCCGGCGGTGCGCATCGCGCTCGTGCCCCACAGGGACAGGCCGACCGAGGTGGGCCAGTCGCCGTTGTCGGTGCGGTAGCGCTCCAGGAGCGAGTCGGCCAGGGCCTGGCCGGTTTCCCAGGCAAGCCGGGAGGGGACCGCCTTGGGGTCGACGGAGTAGAAGTTCCGGCCGGTCGGCAGGACGTTGACCAGGCCGCGCAGCGGGGAGCCGGAAGGGCCGGCAGGGACGAAGCCGCCGTTCAGCGCGTGGACGCAGTGGTCGAGTTCGTCCGTGGTGCCGGCCAGCCGCGGTACGACCTCGCGGACGGCGAAGCCGAGGATGTCGCCGACGGCCTCGGGGTGTCCGGCGGCCACGTCGGCGACGGCGTCCGCCGTCCAGCCGGCGTCCTCCATCGCCTGGACCAGGGCGCGGGCCTGCTCCTCGATGTCGTCGGCCGCGGTGCGGGTGGCCGCCGACTCGTCCAGGCCCAGCGCCTCGCGCAGGCCGGGCAGGGAGGTCGTACCGCCCCAGATCTGGCGGGCCCGCAGGATCGCGAGGACGAGGTTGACCCGGGCGGGGCCGGTGGGTGCGCCGCCCAGGACGTGCAGGCCGTCGCGGATCTGGACGTCCTTGATCTCACAGAGCCAGCCGTCGAGATGCATGATGAACTCGTCGAAGCCCTCGTCCTCGGGGCGGTCCTCGAGTCCGAGGTCGTGGTCGAGCCTGGCCGCCTGGATCAGGGTCCAGATCTGGGCGCGGATCGCCGGAAGTTTCGCCGGGTCCATAGCGGCGATCTGGGCGTGCTCGTCCAGGAGTTGTTCCAGCCGGGCGACGTCGCCGTAGCTGTCGGCGCGGGCCATCGGCGGTACGAGGTGGTCCACCAGCGTGGCGTGCACGCGACGCTTGGCCTGGGTCCCCTCCCCCGGGTCGTTGACCAGGAAGGGGTAGACGAGCGGGAGATCGCCGAGCGCCGCGTCGGGGCCGCAGGCCGCGGACAGGCCGGCGTTCTTGCCGGGCAGCCACTCCAGGTTGCCGTGCTTGCCGAGGTGGATCATCGCGTCGGCGCCGAAGCCGCCGTCCTCGGCACCGGCGGCGATCCAGCGGTAGGCGGCCAGGTAATGGTGCGAGGGCGGCAGATCGGGGTCGTGGTAGATCGCGATCGGGTTCTCGCCGAATCCGCGCGGCGGCTGGATGAGGATGAGCAGATTGCCGCGGCGCAGGGCGGCGAGGACGATGTCGCCCTCCGGGTTGCGCGAGCGGTCCAGGAACATCTCGCCGGGGGCCGGGCCCCAGTGCTGTTCGACGGCTTCGCGGAGTTCGGCCGGCAGCATCGCGTACCAGCGCCGGTAGTCGGCCGCCGGGATACGGACCGGGTTGCGGGCCAACTGCTCCTCGGTGAGCCACTCCTGGTCGTGGCCGCCCGCCTCGATCAGGGCGTGGATCAGCTCGTCGCCGTCGCCGGAGGCCAGGCCGGGCACCTCCTCCGTACCGAAGTCGTATCCCTCGGAGCGGAGCCGGCGCAGCAGGGCGACCGCGCTTGCGGGGGTGTCGAGGCCCACCGCGTTGCCGATCCGGGAGTGCTTGGTCGGGTAGGCGGACAGGACGAGTGCGAGGCGCTTCGCGTCGTTCGGGATGTGGCGGAGCCGGGCGTGCCGTACGGCGATCCCGGCGACCCGGGCCGCCCTCTCGGTGTCGGCGACGTACGCCGGGAGGCCGTCCTCGTCGATCTCCTTGAAGGAGAACGGGACGGTGATCAGGCGGCCGTCGAACTCGGGGACGGCGATCTGGCTCGCGGCGTCCAGCGGCGAGACGCCCTCGTCGTTGCCCTCCCAGTCGGTGTGGGAGCTGGTGAGGCAGAGCGCCTGGAGGATCGGTACGTCGAGGCCGGTGAGAGCGCCGGCGTCCCAGGACTCGTCGTCACCGCCCGCCGACGCCTCGGCGGGTCGGGTACCGCCCGCCGCGAGGACGGTGGTCACGATCGCGTCGGCGGCCCGCAGGGCGTCGATGAGCTCCGGCTCGGGGGTGCGCAGCGAAGCGACGTACAGCGGCAGGACGCGGGCGCCCTCGTCCTCCACGGCCCGGCACAGGGCCTCGATGAACGCGGTGTTGCCGCTCATGTGGTGCGCGCGGTAGTAGAGCACCGCGACGGTGGGGCCGTCCTCCGCCTCACGGGGCGTGCGCTCCAGCGGCCCCCAGGAGGGTGCGGGTGCGGGTGGCTCGAAGCCGTGGCCGGTGAGCAGAACGGTGTCGGACAGGAAGCGGGCGAGCTGCTCCAGGTTGGCGGGTCCGCCGTGGGCCAGGTAGGCGTGGGCCTCGGCGGCGATCCCGATCGGGACGGTGGAGGCGGCCATCAGCTGTGCGTCGGGGGCCTGTTCCCCGGTGAGGACCACGACCGGGCGCCCGGTGGCGAGGACTTGACCGAGGCCGTCCTCCCAGGCACGGACACCGCCGAGAAGACGTACGACGACCAGGTCGGCGCCGTCCAGGAGCTGAGGAAGATCCTGGAGCGGGAGCCGGGAGGGGTTTGCGTAGCGAAAGGCGACCGGGCCGTGGGAGGCGCGGGCGCTGAGCAGGTCGGTGTCGGACGTCGACAGGAGCAGGATCATGCGGCGTCTGGCCTTCCTCGGGGTGTCCACGCCCCGGGCGGTGTCGAAAGGATCTCCCCTGCCCGGCCTGCGCCGAGAGTGAGGGGAAGGGAGTTCCTGACTCGCCCGGCCGGTGGGACCGGGCTCACAGTGGCGGGACCGCGCCGGAATCGCACCGGGCTTCCTCCCCTGTCGCCGCGTGCGGCGACGACGTGCCGGATGGCCCGTCACTAGGCATAGTAAGGGTCCCTCGCCAACTGCGGGTCATACGGATCTGATGAGATGGTCGGTATGCTCGCCGCCATGCCCCCGCCAGCCACCACGCCTGCGCCGCCCGGAGACGCGTCCGTCCGGGCCCGTGGTGATGCCTGCCCCGGGACGTTGCGGCTGCACCGGGCGGACGACGGGTCACTGGCGCGCATCCGCGTTCCCGGTGGCGTACTGACCGCGGACCAGGCCGACGTGCTGCGGGAGTTGGCCGTCCGCCTGGGCGATGGTGAGCTGCATCTCACCTCACGCGGCAATGTGCAGCTGCGCGGTCTGGGGCAGGAGTGCGGCGCCGAACTGGTCTCCAGGATGAGCGAGTCGGGGCTGCTGCCCTCCGAACGGCACGAGCGGGTCCGTAACGTCGTCGCCTCCCCGCTGTCCGGGCTCGACGGCCGCGGAGAGCGGGACATCCGGCCGTGGCTGTCCGCGCTGGACGCCCTGTTGTGCGCGAGTGACGCGGCGGCCGGTCTGTCCGGGCGGTTCCTGTTCGCACTCGACGACGGCCGCGGCGACGTGGACGCGCTCGGCGCCGATGTGACCCTGCGGGCGCTGAGCGACGGGGATGCGATTCTGCGGATCGGCGCGGAGGAATCCGTGGTGCGGATACCGGGTGCCGGGGCGCCGCAGGCAGCGCTCATCGCCGCCGAGACCTTCCTGGAAGCCTCGCCCGCTTCCGGTGCCTGGCGTGTGACGGATCTGCCGGCGGGTGCCGAGTCCCTCCTCGACGAGGTCGCGCGGCGGTTGGGGCCGGCCGGAACGCGCACCGTCGCCCCGGTGGGACCGCAGGGTTCCACGGCTCCGGCCCCCGGCATGGTGACCGGCCCCCGGGACGTGGTCGCACTGTCGGTCGGCCTGCCTCTGGGGCGCATCGGCGCAGGGCAGTGGCAGACGCTGACGGACATCGCCAGACACCGGGGTGACGGCGAACTGCGGCTGACCCCGTGGCGGGGCGTCGTCGTTCCCGGGACCGGGCGGGAGCAGGCCGCCGAGCTGCTGGACTCGCTGGGCGCCGCCGGCCTGATCGTCGGGCCCCGCTCCCCCTGGACCGGCGTGGGGGCATGTATCGGGCGGCCGGGCTGCGCGAAGTCCCTGGCCGACGTACGGGCCGAGGCGGCGGCCGCCCTGGGGCCCGTGGGTGCGCTGCCGGTGTACTGGTCGGGGTGCGAACGCCGGTGCGGTCATCCGCAGGGCGAGTGGATCGACGTCGTCGCCACCCCGGACGGCCACCAGGTCGCTCTCGTACGGGACGGCCGGCGAGACGCCCCGGTGAGCATCGACGACAGCCCTCCCGCTCTCGCCGCCGCGGTATCGGCGGCCCGTGGCGCCCTCGACTGAGGCGCCCTGCCCCACACCTCGACGCCCAGGACCCCCGCGGCCCCCGCGACACCCCACCGTTCCATGCCCGATGAAGAGAGCGAAAGCACTGTGCACCAGTACGAGAAGGACGGACCGGCCATCTATCGCCAGTCCTTCGCCACCATTCG
This sequence comes from Streptomyces sp. LN549, assembly GCF_043203805.1. Classification (NCBI taxonomy): domain Bacteria; kingdom Bacillati; phylum Actinomycetota; class Actinomycetes; order Kitasatosporales; family Streptomycetaceae; genus Streptomyces; species Streptomyces sp. LN549. The sequence goes on from NZ_JAZHRI010000002.1 coordinate 4,182,344, forward strand.
CGCAGAGGCGGATCTGACGGGCCTTCCCGCGGACGTGAGCCAGGTCGCGGTCCGGATGATCCACGCCTGCGGCATGGTCGACCTGGTACGCGATCTCGCCTTCACCCCGGACGTGGTGGCCCGCGCCCGCGAGGCACTTCGGGCGGGCGCCCCCATCCTGTGCGACGTGGCCATGGTCGCCAGCGGTGTCACCCGCAAGCGGCTGCCCGCGGACAACGAGGTCGTGTGCACCCTGTCCGACCCGGCGGTGCCCGGACTCGCGGCGGAGCTCGGCACCACCCGCAGCGCGGCCGCCCTGGAGCTGTGGCGCGACCGGCTCGAGGGTGCGGTCGTCGCCGTCGGCAACGCGCCCACCGCCCTGTTCCGGCTGCTCGAAATGATCGAGGAGGGTGCACCGCGACCCGCCGCCGTCATCGGCGTCCCGGTCGGTTTCGTCGGCGCCGCCGAGTCCAAGGACGCCCTGGCCGTACACCCTTCGGGACTTGAGCACCTGATCGTGCGCGGCCGTCGCGGCGGCAGCGCCATCGCGGCCGCCGCCGTCAACGCGATCGCCAGCGAGGAAGAGTAGCCGTGAGCGAGCAGAAGACGGGCCGGCTGTACGGGGTCGGGCTCGGCCCCGGCGATCCGGCCCTGATGACCCTGCGCGCGGTGGAGATCATCGCCGAGGCCGATGTCGTCGCCTATCACAGTGCCCGGCACGGACGGTCCATAGCGCGGTCCATCGCGGCGAAGCACCTCCGCACCGACCACATCGAAGAGGCGCTGGTCTACCCCGTCACGACGGAGACCACGGACCACCCGGGCGGCTACCGGGGTGCGATGGAGGAGTTCTACACCGAGGCGGCGGCCCGGCTGGCGGTGCACCTCGACGCCGGCCGCACGGTCGCCGTGCTGGCCGAGGGCGACCCGCTCTTCTACGGCTCGTACATGCACATGCACAAGCGGCTCGCCGACCGGTACCCCACCGAGGTGATCCCCGGTGTCACCTCCGTCAGCGCTGCGGCCGCCCGGCTCGGTACGCCGCTCGCCGAGGGCGAGGAGGTGCTGACCATCCTGCCCGGCACCCTTCCGGAGGAGGAGCTGACCGCCCGTCTGTCCTCCACCGACGCCGCCGTGGTCATGAAGCTGGGCCGCACCTTCCCCGCTGTGCGCCGGGCGTTCGAGGCGTCCGGGCGGCTGCCCGAGGCCCGCTACGTGGAGCGCGCCACGATGGCCGGGGAGCGCCTGGGCAACCTGGCCGGCACCGATGCCGAATCCGTGCCGTACTTCGCGGTCGCCGTCCTGCCCAGCAGGATCGGCGCGCCGCGTCCCGGACGCGCCCCGGGCGACGGCGAGGTCGTCGTGGCCGGCACGGGCCCGGCCGGCCCGCTGTGGCTCACGCCCGAGACCCGCGGCGCCCTGGCCGCAGCCGACGACCTGGTCGGCTACACCACCTACCTGGAGCGGGTGCCGGTCCGCCCGGGGCAGGTGCGGCACGGCTCCGACAACAAGGTCGAGTCGGAGCGGGCCGAGTTCGCCCTGGACCTGGCCCGGCGCGGGCGGCGGGTGGCCGTGGTGTCCGGCGGCGACCCGGGGGTGTTCGCCATGGCGACGGCCGTCCTGGAAGTGGCCGCCCAGAAGGAGTACGCGGACGTGCCGGTACGGGTGCTGCCGGGCGTGACAGCCGCCAACGCGGCCGCCGCCCGTGCGGGCGCACCGCTGGGCCACGACTACGCCACGATCTCGCTCTCCGACCGGCTCAAGCCGTGGGAGGTCATCGCGGAACGGCTGCGCGCGGCCGCCTCGGCGGACCTGGTGCTCGCGCTGTACAACCCCGGTTCCCGCAGCCGGACCCGGCAGGTCGGCAAGGCCCGCGATCTGCTTCTGGAGCACCGTTCGCCGGACATCCCCGTGGTCCTCGGCCGGGACGTCGGCCGACCCGCCGAAAGCGTACGCACCGTAAGTCTGGCCGATCTCGACCCGGCCGAGGTCGACATGCGCACGATCCTGATCGTCGGGTCCTCGCAGACCCGCTGGGGGCGGCGGGGCGACGGTCAGCAGATCGTGTGGACACCGCGCCGCTATCCGGAGGCCTGAGCACCGAGGACGGCACCGAGGGCCTGTCATCAGGACCCGGCGAGCCCGGCCCGATCCGAACGAGACCCCCTACGCCGGGCGGCAGCCGAGTGCCCGCAACCAGGCGACGGCCCTCTCCGGGGCTTCGGCCACCGTGACCCCTTCGGGGACCGGCGGCCGGCGCACCACGACGACGGGGATCCGTGCCTCGCGGGCGGCCGTGAGTTTGGGGGCGGTGGCGGCGCCTCCGCTGTCCTTGGTGACGAGGACGTCGATGCGGTGGTGGCGGATCAGCTCGCGTTCTCCGTCGAGAGTGAACGGCCCCCGGTCGAGGAGGGTCTCCATCCGTGCCGGGTGCGGAGGTTCGGGGGCGTCCACCGACCGCATCAGGAACCACAGGGCGTCCAGTCCGGCGAAGGCGGCAAGCCCCATGCGTCCCGTGGTGAGGAACACGCGCCGCCCCAGTGCGGGCAGCGCCCCGGCCGCCTCGGCCAGGGAGGCGACCGGGTGCCAGTCGTCACCGTCGCCCGGCACCCATCCGGGCCGCCGCAGCATGAGCAGGGGAACATGGGTGGCAGCGGCTGCGGCGGCCGCGTGGAAACTGATCGTCCCGGCGAAAGGATGGGTGGCGTCGATGAGCGCATCCACCTGGTGCGTACGCAGCCATGCCGCAAGCCCGTCGGCACCGCCGAAGCCTCCGACACGGACCTCTCCCGGCGGAAGTCTCGGACTGGCCACCCGGCCGGCGAGGGAGCTGGTCACCCTGGTCCCGGCGGGAAGCTCCGCCATCAGCAGCCCGGCGAGACGGCGGGCCTCCGTCGTCCCGCCCAGTATCAGAACGTGCATCGGATCCATCCATGAGTGAAGCGAAAGGCGGGCGCAGCGCCCAACTCAAACACACCGGTCTGCGCCCCGGCTGGACGACCGGTGCCTGCGCCACCGCGGCCACCACGGCCGCGTACACGGCGCTGCTGAGCGGCGACTTCCCCGACCCGGTCACCGTCACCCTTCCCCGGGGCCAGACCCCGGCCTTCGCCCTGGCGGTGGAGGAACTGGCCGAGGGGCGGGCGACGGCCGGGGTGGTGAAGGACGCGGGCGACGACCCCGACGTCACGCACGGCGCTCTCGTGCGGGCCACCGTGCGGGCGCTGCCGCCGGGCTCGGGTGTGGTGTTCCGGGCCGGTCCGGGCGTGGGTACGGTCACGCTGCCCGGCCTGCCGCTCGACGTCGGCGAGCCCGCGATCAACCCCGTACCGCGGCGGATGATCCGCGAGCACATCGCCCGGGTCGCGGCGGCACACCGCGGTTCCGGGGACGTCGAAGTCACCGTCTCCGTGGACCACGGCGAGGAGATCGCCCGCTCCACCTGGAACCCTCGGCTCGGCATCCTGGGCGGGCTCTCGATCCTCGGCACGACCGGCATCGTGGTGCCCTACTCCTGCTCGGCGTGGATCGACTCGATCCGCCGGGGCGTGGACGTGGCCCGCGCAGCCGGACACACCCATGTTGCGGGCTGCACCGGCTCCACCTCCGAGAAGACCGTGGTGGCCGAGTACGGGCTGCCCGAGATCGCTCTGCTCGACATGGGGGACTTCGCGGGCGCGGTGCTCAAGTACGTCCGCCGCCACCCCGTGGAACGGCTCACCGTCTGCGGGGGGTTCGCCAAACTGTCGAAGCTCGCCGCCGGCCATCTCGACCTGCACTCCGGACGCTCCCAGGTCGACAGGACCTTCCTCGCGGGACTGGCCCGGCGAGGCGGCGCGGACGAAGCCCTCGCCGCCGAGGTGGCGGCCGCCAACACCGGCCTCGCGGCACTCCAGTTGTGCCAGGCGCGCGGTGTCCCGCTCGGTGACCTGGTGGCAGTCGCGGCACGGGACGAGGCGCTCTCGGTCCTGCGGGGCGCGCCGGTCGCCGTCGACGTCATCTGCATCGACCGGGCCGGCACGGTCGTCGGGCGCAGCAGCGTGCGCTGAGGGCCTGCCCGGCCGATGCGACGTCGCGGTCAGCAGACGTGCCGCTCGCGTCCGGGCGAGTAGAGGTGGCTGTCACGGAACTGCTCGGCGCCCAGCGTGCGGCCCACCATGATGACGGCGGTACGGATCACACCCGCCGCCTTCACCTGCTCCGCGATGCCGTCGAGAGGGCCGCGCAGGATGACCTCGTCAGGACGGGAAGCCAGCGCCACGACCGCGGCCGGGCAGTCGGCCCCGTAGTGGGGCAGCAGTTCCTCGACGACGCGGTCCACGTACTTGGCGGCGAGATGCAGGACGATCAGGGCCCCGCTGCGCCCCAGGGTCGCCAGGTCCTCGCCCTCGGGCATCGCGGTGGCCCGGTTGGCCACTCGGGTGAGGATGACGGTCTGGCCGACCGTCGGCACGGTCAGCTCCCGCTTGAGTGCCGCCGCGGCGGCCGCGAACGCGGGTACTCCCGGCACCACTTCATAGGGCACACCCGCCTCGTCGAGGCGCCGCATCTGCTCGTTGACCGCGCTGAACACCGAGGGATCGCCCGAGTGCAGCCGCGCCACGTCGTGACCCGCCCGGTGCGCGTCCGTCAGCTCGGCGGTGATCTGGTCGATGTCGAGCTGCGCCGTGTCCACCAGACGCGCATCCGCAGGGCACTCGGCGAGAAGCTCGCGGGGCACCAGGCTGCCCGCGTACAGGCACACTCTGCAGGCGGCGAGCGTGCGCGCACCACGCACCGTGATCAGGTCGGCCGCACCCGGACCTGCGCCGATGAAGTACACGGTCATCTGTCGTCTCCTGAGGGTTCTGCGGGGGCTTCGGCCGAGCTTTCCGCGGCGGGGCCGATCGAGGGTTTGCGTACGGACCACTGAGTGACCGGCATCGCCTGGCGCCAGCCGGTGAAACCACCGACCGGCACGGCGTGCGCGACTGCGAGGCGGACCAGGTCACCGCCGTGCCGGCGGTATCGCCCGGCGAGCAGCGCCTCGGACTCCAGGGTGACCGTGTTGGCGACCAGCCGGCCGCCGGCCGGCAGCACCTCCCAGCAGGCGTCCAGCAGCCCGGGCGCCGTGAGCCCGCCGCCGATGAACACGGCGTCGGGCGTGGGCAGTCCGTTCAGACAGTCGGGGGCCCGGCCGGTGACCACGCGCAAGCCGGGCACACCGAGCCGGTCGGCGTTGTCCGTGATCCGCTGCGCCCGTACGGGGTCGTGCTCCACGGTGATCGCCCGGCAGGAGGGATGGGTCCGCATCCACTCGATCGCCACGGACCCCGAACCGCCACCGATGTCCCACAGGAGTTCGCCGGGGGCGGGGGCGAGCACGCCGAGGGTGGCGGCCCGGACGTGGCGCTTGGTGAGCTGGCCGTCGTGTGCGTACGCCTGGTCGGGCAGGCCCGGGACGGCGCCCAGGCGCAGGACGTCGGGGGCGCTCAGGCATTCGATCGCGATGACGTTCAGGGGGTCACCCGGCGGGCGCGTCCAGGCGTCCGCCGTACCCTCGGCACACGCTTCGTTCTCGCCGCCGAGCTGTTCCAGCACCCTCATCCGGCTGGGCCCGAAGCCGTGTTCACGCAGCAGTGCCGCGACCACGCCGGGAGTGGTGGCGTCCGCGCTGAGGACCAGCAGCCGGCGGCCCTCGTGCAGGGCAGCGGCCAGCCGGGCCGGAGGGCGGCCGACCAGGGTGACGACCTCGGTGTCCTCCAGGGGCCAGCCGACGCGGGCGCAGGCGTAGGAGACGGACGACGGGTGCGGCAGGATCCGCAGCCCCGCGGACCCCAGCACTTCGGTGAGGGCCCGCCCGATGCCGTAGAACATCGGGTCGCCGCTGGCCAGTACGGCGATGCGGCTTCCCGCGTGCGCGGCCAGCAGGCCGGGAACCGCGGGCCGGAGCGGCGAGGGCCACGCCACGCGGCGTCCTGCGCACTCCGGTGGGAGCAGGCCCAGTTGGCGCTCGCCGCCGATCAGGACCTGTGCGCCGATGAGCTCCGAGCGTGCCGTTTCAGGGAGTCCCGCCCATCCGTCGGCGCCGATCCCCACCACACTCACTGCAGGTGGAACGGGGTGCACGGCGGGTTCGGGGGTCACGGACAGTACCTCGGGTCTTGGGGGCTGACGCACCCGAACTCTACTGTCCGGGCTCGGCCGGACACCGGTCAGGTGGCCTCCTCCTCACCCTCACTGCCCGCCCGGCACCGCTTTGCGCAAAGGACTGAAACTCTTGCACGCAGCCTTGACGCGTACACGCCTGGACGGCAGGCACCGACGCGGAATCCCCCACGGCAGCTTCCCCCACGAGTAGCTGCCTCCCTGGGCACGGCTGTGCCCGATGCGGGCACAGCCGTGCCCGCGAGGATCAGTGTGGCGGTGCGGGGGAGGGTGCGAAAGTGCCGGTGCGACGGTGTGGGGGCTCGCATGAAGCTCGGCGCCGCCCTCGCCGTCGCCCCCGGGCACGCGAGTGCCGCCGGCCGCGGGGACGAACCAGGCGGCGCCCCAAGTGACTTGTCGTCTCAGCGCCGGGTGCTGGGCCGGGGCCTGCTCCCCGCCCCACGCCGGGTGTTGGGCGGGGGCACCTCCTCCGCCCGGCACCCGGCGCGAGGCCCCTACCTGTCCGTCGTGGCCGCGGCGGCCTTCAACGTGTCCTGCATGACGTGCGCCCCCTGCTCGACCATCTCACCGATGGAGGCGACGAGTTCGTCCGGCGTCACGTCGATCGTCCAGACGAACCGGCTGCGCCCTTCGGTGGCGTCAAGCACCTGCATCGAGGCGTGATGATGCTTCGGCGCCAGCGAGCCGCCGACCACCGCGTAGGCCACCCGGCGGGCCGCATCGTCGATGTCGACGATCAGCTCGTGCACGACGACACCGTTGGCGAAGGTCACGATCCTGGTGTCCGCCTCCATGCGGGTGTCCGTGACGAAGCCAGGCGCCAGGCGCCGGTGCACGGCTCCGACCTCGCGCAGGGCCGCCCAGACGTTCTCCGGGGAGTTGTCGATCAGGAATTCCTTGTGGATGTGAGCCATGTGGTCTTCTCCTGTCAGGTGATCGGTCGGGCGCCGGTGGCGAGGCAGGGCGGGTGCCCCTCGGGATCGGTGAGGACGACCCACCGGTCCCTGCCCGGCTGGACCTCGGGCCTCTACGCGGTACGGCGTGAGGTGCGACGCCGCTCAGCCTGCTCGCCCCGCCCCTGCCCGGTCTTGAAGATCCTTGCGCGGGAGTGTCGGACCCCCGGCGTAGCGTTCAGGAGTGCTCACCTCCACCGTCCTCGCCACCCGGCCCGACTTCTGCGTCACCGCCGTCAACTGCCGGGACGACCACACCCGCTGGTCACCGGCGGAGGTGCGTGAGGACTACCGTGTGGTGCTCGTACGCCGCGGCCGGTTCCGCAGGCAGACAGCCGGCGCCCCTTCCGAGGTCGACCTGACGATGGCCTATCTCGGCGTCCCGGGTGAGGAGGAGCGTTTCGCGCACCCGGCCGGCGGAGGCGACGAGTGCACGTCGATCAGCCTGACGCCGGGGCTGTGGAGGGTCGTGGCGGGTGAGGACGCCCGCCCGGTTCGACGGACCGTGTACGTGGGCGCCCGCCTCGACCTGGCCCACCGCCGCGTCCTCGCGTCCGCGCGCACCGGCGACGTGGACCATGCGGTGACCGAGGAGCTCCTCGGCCTGCTCTCCGCCGCCATCGGCCAGGCCGTCGGCGGAGCCGGTCCGGCCGGTGTCCGTCCCGGCCGGGACGAGGCGATGCTCGTCGCCGCGGCCCGGCATGCGATCGGCGAGGCCCACCCCGCCTCCGAAGGGCTTCTGCCGCTTGCGGAGCTCCTCGGCGTCTCGCCCTACCGCCTGAGCCGCTCCTTCACCCGTGAGCTGGGCGTCTCACTGACCCGCTACCGCAACCGGGTCCGTGTCGGCCGGGCCCTCGACCGGCTGGACGCGGGCGAGGAGAGCCTCGCCGCCCTCGCCGCCGACCTGGGCTTCTCCGACCAGGCCCACCTCTGCCGGACCATGCGCCAGTACCTCGGCCACACACCGACGGCACTGCGCCGGCTTCTCACCCCGCGATCGCCTTGAGGTGACAACGCCCGGGCAGCGGGCCTCGGCCGGGGCCGGCGCATGATCACCGAGCCCGGCGGGCGAGGGAACCGACTGACACAGCGTGGCGTCTGGCACAGGACGATCAGGACTCCCGGACGATCAGGACTCCAGGACGATCAGGACTCCAGGACGATCAGGACGTCGGCGGAGGCAGGGAAGGCCCGAAAGGCGGCGCACCATGCTGGTCCTGTTGATGTACGGCGCCATGCTCGCCGTTCCGCTCTGGGGCATTGCGGTAGCCGTGAAGCTGATATCCGCCGCCCTGCCTGGACGCCGGCCCGACTGGGCCGGGGACCTGCTGCGTTGGAGCGCAGGCATGGCGGCTGTCGCAGCCGCCATCGTGTACTCGATCGGGCTCGGCTCGGTCCAGTGGGACGCGAGCGAGGCAGAGTCCGGCGCGAGCAGCTCGCCGGCCGCCCCCTGCCGCTCCCTCCCGCCCGGCACGCTCGACCGTCTCGCCGGGCACGAACCGTCCTACTTCCCCCTGGGTTTCGACTGTCGGCTGGACGACGGGAGCATCGTCGCGGCCGACGGCTCCTACGGCCTCCTCAACGCCCTGACCGCCTCCTTCGCCCTGGCCGCGGTGCTGTTGATGCTCTCGGTGGGGTTTGTGAACGAGTACCGGGCGCGGGCCGGGACGAAGGCGGGGAGGGTGGCCGAGCCCCTGGAAGCGCCCTGAGAGGTTCGGGGCTGTCTGCCGTCACCCGAGGGTCTGGCCGGCAGCGGGGCAGGGCTCACTCACCGCACGGGGAAGCCGAAGGAGTACCCCTGCTGCCTCAGCCAGGGCAGGACCTCGCGCAGAGCGGCCAGGGTCTGGGAGCGGTCCCCTCCCGCGTCGTGGAAGAGGACGGTCGGCCCGTTGGAGATCTCGCTCTTGACCGTGGCGACCATGGTGTCCACGCCGGGACGCTCGAAGTCCTTGGTGTCGACGTTCCAGCCCAGCGGCCGCATTCCCCGCGACGCGGCGAGGTGGCGGCTGTACGGGGTGAAAGCGCCGCCCGGGGCGCGGTAGTACTGCGGCCGGACGCCTCCGGACGCCTTGGTGATCATGCGTTCGGCATCCAGGATCTGCTGGGACTGGTAGGCCTCGGACTTGGTGTCCATGGCGGTGTCGTGCGAGACGGTGTGGTTGCACAGCCGGTGCCCGCCGGCCACGACCGCCTTGACCAGGTTCGGGTACGCCTCGGCCTGAGTGCCCACCATGCAGAACGTGGCCTTCACGCCGTTGTCCTTGAGGAGTTGCAGCACCTGCGGGGTCCAGACCGGGTCCGGTCCGTCGTCGATGGTGATGTTGACGCCCTTGGCGCCGCGGTCCGAGGCGTGCGCGATGTCCGCCGCCACCTTGGCCACGGTCCGGTCCTGGGGCTTGGCGCCCGGCGCCGAGATGGGCGCTCGGGGGCCCGCTGCGACGGTGCCGGCCTGCGCGGTCCACAACGAGGTGGCAGCGGCCATCGCCGTCACCCCGAGTGCCGCCGCGAGAAGCTTGGTGTGCCATCCCCTTCCCTTGTGCTTTGCCATGTCCGCCCGCCCCTTTGCCGTCTCCGCCGATGCCCTGCCCTGCCCTCATGAAGACACACGAACGCACCTACGGGCTGCCTCTGTTACCGATCGCAGACGAATCCGCAGGCGACCGGCGACAATCCCGGGAGCCCCGCTCCGAATGGGGGCAGCCACCACCGGGGGCAGCACCCGGCCGGCGCCCGCGGCACCGAGGCGGCGGGAGCGCGACCGCGTGCGGCGACGCGCGGCGACCTACAGCGCTCGGAGTTATTGACCGATCGTTCTGCATGGGATTACAGTCTTCACTGTGGCCAGGACCAAGGAATTCGATCCGGAAGCCGCGCTCCAGTCAGCCCTTGAGCTGTTCTGGCGGCGGGGCTACGAAGCGACGTCGATGGCCGACCTCGTCGAGCACCTCGGCATCGGCCGCGCGAGCATCTACGCCACCTTCGGCAACAAGCACGAGCTGTACCTGAAGGCCATGGACCGGTACTCCGAGTGGCGCGATCCACTCCTCCTCGCCGAGCTCTCCCAGCCGGGACCCACACTGCCCGCCGTGCGGGCGGTGGTACGCCGGTTCGCCTCGGAGGCCGCCTCGCCCGAGGGCCGGCTGAACGGCTGCCTCATCACCAACACAGCGGCCGAGCTGGCCCCGCACGACCCCGCGGCCGCGCGTCGGGTCGAGATCAGCTGGGAGCACCTCGAAACCCCGCTGCACTCCGCGCTCGTACGCGCCCGGGCCCAGGGAGAGCTGCCCGAGGATCGCGACCCTCACGCACTGGCCCGCATGCTGCTCGTCCTGCTGCAGGGCGTACGGATCGTCGGCAAGGCGTCCAGCGACCTGGCCCGGGTGCGGGACGCGGTCGAGCAGGCGCTGACCCTGCTGGACTGAATCACCCCCGGAGCCGCCACGCCCCTCCCGCGCGCCCAAATAATGGACCGATCATTCAAGAATGAGGGAGGGTCATGACCGTCGAGGGAGCCACCCCCGTCGTCAAGGTGCAGTACCGGTACGCCTTCGCCCTTCTCGGCAGCATCCAGATCACCCTGATCTTCACGCTCTCGGCGATCGCTGTACCTCTGCCGCGCATCGGCCGGGAATTGGGCTTACAACGGCCCGACTTGATCCTGCTCAGTGCCGCGTACGGACTGACCTTCGCCGGACTGCTGCTCTTCGGTGGCCGCCTTGCCGACCGCTGCGGCGGGCGGCGCACCCTCACCGCGGGCCTTGCCCTCTTCGCCGCCGCCTCCGCCGTCGCCCCGTTCGCCACCGGCATCGGGGCCCTGATCGCGGCCCGCTTCGCACAGGGCGCCGGCGCGGCCCTCGTCGCGCCCGCTGCCATGGCGGTGCTGCGCGTCACCTTCTCCTCCCCCGTCGCGTACCGCAGGGCGATGGCCACCTGGGGCGGGCTCTCCGTGCTCGGCGCAACGGCCGGCAATCTGCTCTCCGGCGTCATCCTGTCGCTGCTGTCGTGGCGTTGGACCTTCGCACCACCGCTCGTGGTCGCGGTCGCAGCCCTCACCCTCACCTCGCGGTCACTGCCGCCCACCCCTCCGAGCCGGGACAGGGCTCTGGACCTGACGGGGGCTCTGCTCGCCACCACCGGGATCATCCTCACCAGTTACGGGCTCGTCGTCACCGACACCCGGCCCTGGTCGTCGGCCGCTGTGCTCGCGCCACTGCTCGGCGGCACCGCACTGCTCGTCGCGTTCCTGTACGCCGAGCGTCGCGCCCGCGACCCACTGCTGCCGACCGCCTTCCTGCTCAACCAGCGGCGCGCCCTCGCCCTCATGGCCATCGCGCTGAGCGCCTGTGGGACCGCGATGACCTTCGTGGTCCTCTCGCTCCACCTCCAGCAGGTCCGCGACTGGTCACCGCTGCAGACCTCGGCCGCCTTCGTGCCCTTCGCCATCGCGCTGATCGCCTCGGGCCGGGCGGCGGGACCACTCATCGTCCGGTACGGGGCCCGGGCCGTCACGACCGCCGGGCTCGGCACCGGCGCGGCCGGGCTCGCTCTCCTCGCCTTCACCGGACTCCACGCGCACACCCCGTACGCGTACGGACTGCTCCCGGGCCTCGTGCTGTTGCCGGCCGGTGCCGCGGCCTCCTTCGGAGGAGCCGCCGTGCTCACCGCCGAAGGCGTACCGCAGCAGCAGACCGGGCTCGCGGGCAGTGTGCTGAACAGCGCGATGGAGCTCGGCCCGACCGTCCTCCTCGCCGTCCTGCTCACGCTCGGCAGCGACGCCCGCTCCCTCGGCGCGACAGGAATCGCCCTGGCCGTCGCCGCCCTTCTGAACCACCGCAGTACCAAGTAATCGCTCACTCAAAGGAGTTGTCGAAATGCAGCGCTTCGCTGGAAAGACCGTGCTCGTCACGGGCGCGGGATCCGGTCTCGGCCGCGCCATCGCGCTCGCCTTCGCCACCGAGGGCGCGTCCGTGGTCGCCGCAGGTCGCACCGCAGCCTCCCTGGACGAGACGGTCGGCCTCATCGAGGCGGCCGGCGGCACGGCTGCCGCCGTCACCGCCGACGTCACCGACTCCGGCCTGCTCCGCAACCTCGTACACGCCACTGTCACCCGATTCGGCGGACTCGACATCGCGGTCAACAACGCCGGGATTCTCCGCGGCACCGTACCGGTCGCCGAGGTGAGCGAGGAGGACTGGGACGCGGTGCTGCGGACCAATGTCACCGGTGTCTGGCTGGCCATGAAGCACCAGATCGCCCACATGAAGGAGAACGGCGGCGGGGTCATCGTCAACATCTCCTCCAACCTGGGCGCACACATGCGCATCCCGAACGCCGCCGCGTACATCACCTCAAAGGCGGCGGTCTCCGCACTGACCCGCGCCGCCGCTCTCGACCACATCCACCAGGGCATCCGCATCAACGCGGTCAGCCCGGGCGCCTCCGCCGCTCCCATGTCGCTACGGCCCGGCGAGACCGAGGCCGACCGTACCGAGAGGGTGAGGTCGGAGAACCCGCTCGGCCGGGTCGCTGAGGCCGATGAGGTGGCGGCCGCCGTGCTCCACCTCGCCTCGCCCCTGTCCGGCGCGATGGTCGGGACCGACCTGGTGATCGACAGCGGCGCATCGGCCTGACGGTGCCGGGGCAGGGGGCGACATCCCCGGGTGGGGTTCACCTCGATGCCGACCGCGGTGGCGGGTCAGCGGGCGATGTCGACGGAGGCGGCGCGGGGCAGGAACAGGGTGTCCCCGTCCTTGGCCGTCGCGAGGACCGAGATGTGCCACGTTCCCCGGTCCAGTCCGGCGGCCTCCTCCTTCGTCACCGTCAGACGGTAGGTGCACCGTGAGTTCTCGTCAGAGAGGCTCCGGCAGGTGGCGTCGTCCACCTCGCGGAGCTCCGCCTCCGTGGGGTCGAGCCCCGAACTCGCGGGCCATGCAATGACCTTCAGGCCTCGGATGCCCGAGTCGTCGCTCACCTTCGCGGTGAAGGTGAACGTGCCCGCGACGGTGTCGGTCGGAGCGGTGTAGCGGACCGATCCGTCGTTCAGCACAGGCTTCGAGTCGGTCGTGGAGGCCATGGCGAAACCGCCGACGGCCACCGCGCCGATGGCGACGGCACCGATGAGGGACGGGACGAGGATGCGCTTGGACATGGGAGATCCCCCTGGATCGTGTATGCGGAGCGGGCTCGGTGCCCGTGGTCATCGTCGGACCGCGATGCACCACGACGTGTGGAACGACCGCTGGTGGAGAGGGTGAGGGGCCGGCTGCGGATTCCTTGGCGGATCCGTCGGCGGGCCGCTCTCCCGATGTGATCGAGACTATGGGCCGGAGCGTGGCGCGGGCCTCGGGCGCCGGGATGACCGCCCCGTCCAACCAGAGGTGGAGGACCGCTCCCGCAGTCGTCCTCCACCCGCTTCTGCACCTCAGGTAAGAGACCGGAATCCGCCTTCAGCCGGAGCCGGTACGCCGGGCTGCGGCCCTAGCCTTTACCTGTCATGAAACAAACCGACGACCGGGTGATCCCGGTGCTGCTGATCTGCGTCCAGGCCCTGGTGTGGCCGGGGGGTGCGCTGCTGCGCGGGGAACTTCCGTCCTCGTCCGACCTCCTCGTGGCGGCCCTGGTCGCCGGACCGGTGACGGCCGCGCTCGCCCTGCGCCGCGACCGTCCGGTGACCACCCTCGTCCTGACCGCTGCCGCCTGCGCGCTGGGAGCCGGTCCGCTGCCCGCCGGGGCGATGGCGGTGCTCGGGACCGCGGGCGTCGCGCTGGCCCTGTTCACAGTGGCGGTCGAGCGTGACACCTTCACCGCCGTGCTGTGCGTGGTGGCGCTCGCCGTCTGGCAGTTGCTCCAGGGGCTCAGCCTGCACGGGCTGCGCGAGGGAGACGGGCTCGACCTGGTCCTCACCGCCCTGCTGTACGCCGCCGCCTGCGGTGGCGGCCTGCTGGTACGGCGGAGCCGTCGTGCGCGGCGGGCCGCCGAGCAGCGGCTGAAGCGGGCCGAGTCCGAACGGCACCGGCTCCCGGCAGCCGAACGGCAGCGCATGGAACGGGAGTTGCACGATGTCAGCGCCCACCACCTGACGGCCGTGGTGGTCACGGTCGGCGCGGCGGTCGGACTGCGTGACCGCCGTCCCGAACTCGCCGACGAGGCTGCCCGGTTCGCAGTCGAGACCGGCCACGAGGTCACCCGGGCGCTCGGCTCGGTACGCGCGCCCGCACCCTCCCGCACGGAGCAGCCCTCGCCGCGGGAGCGGCTGCTGGATCTGGTCGCGGGGGTCCGCCGACTGGGCCAGGAGGTGGACTGCGAGATCGACGCCCTGCCGGACGGCGGCGTCGCGGACGCGGCGTACGGCATCGTGCGCGAGGCGCTGACCAACGTGGCACGGTACGCCCCGGGCGCACACACCAGGGTGCTGTGCCGGTACGGCGACGCCCGTACGGAGGTCGTGGTCACCAGCGGGGCGCCCCTGCCCGGCACGGTGGCACACGGCGCGGGCCTCGGCGGGGGACGCGGCCAGAACCTCCTGCGGTCCCGGGCACGGGAGGCGGGCGGCACCCTGGCCACCGGACCGACCGCGGAGGGCGGCTGGGAGGTGCGCGCGACCCTGCCCGGACGGGTCACCGCCACGGCGGAGCCGTCCGTACCGCGGAGCTACCGCGTGGCACAGCTGACGGCTGCCGTCGGCCTCGTCCTGCAGCCGCTGCTGCCGGCGCTCGTCATCAGGGCCGAGACCGTGGCGCCCGGTGCGCAGGTGTCCGCGGGTGTGTTCTTCGCGTTGCTGGCCGCGGCCCAGGCGGTCACGCTCCTGTGGCTGCGCCGGGCGCCGCGTACCGCCCAGGGTGTCCTGTGCGCTCTGGCCCTGCTCTGGCCGGTGGCGACGGCCACGGGTGACTACACCGGACCGGTCGTCCTCCCGCCGGCGTTGAGCCTGCTGGCCACCTGCGCGGCGCTCGCCGCGGATGCGGCCGGCACCGCCGGTGGCCGCTCCCGCCCTTGCCTGCCGGCCGTGGCGGTGGCGGTGCACGCGGTGGCCGCGACCGCCGCGGTCCTGGAGCGGGGCACGGCGCTTCCCCCCTGGGCGGTCGCCGCGCTGTCCACGGCCGGGGCGACATCGGCCGTCTGCGCGGCCCGGTGGGCCGGAACCCTGCGCGGGCGGCGGGACCTGGCTGCCCGCCGCGCGCGGGAGGAACGGCTCGCGGGCTGGACCGGAGAGGCCGTCCGGGACGCGTGGGGCGAGCGCCGCCGCATCGCCGCCGGACTGGAGACCACCGTCCTCGCGCGCACCGCCGACATGGTCGTGGAGGCGCAGGCGGGCCGACTCGAAGCGACGGCGGAACGCGCCCGTGAGGCCCTGGCCGCGATGCGCGCCCTGCTCGACACGGCCCGCGAGGACGAGTCCGGGCAACAGCTGCGGCCGCAGCCCACGCTCCAGGCTCTGGACCTGCTCGCCCGCCAGTGCCGGGCCACCGGGCGCGAGGTGGAGATACGGCTGACCGACCGCGTGCCGGAACGCCTGCCCACCGCTGTGGACCTGGCCGCCTACTACGTCGCCGAGACGGTACTGGCCGCAGGCGGCGAGGAGCCGGCCGTGATCGAACTCGACGCCTTCGAAGGTACGTTGGTCCTCACCGCCACAGGGGTGCCGCGTGCCGTCCACCCCGCCGTGCAGGAACGGCTGGCTGCACGGGTCTCGGCTCTCGACGGCACCGTGACCACCCGGCCTGCAGGCACGGTCGGCCTCCGACTGCCCTTTGCTCCGAGCCCGACGGGCCGGGCCGCCACGGACACACCACCGGCCGTCGCCGAGCAGGGCGACGGGGAGCGGAGGACGCCATGAGCATCAGCGTGCTGGTCGCCGACGACCAGGGCATCGTACGGGCGGGGTTCGCCGCCGTGATCGACGCCGAGGAGGACATGACGGTCGTCGGTGAGGCCGCCGACGGCGCCGAAGCGGTGCGGCTCGCCCAGGAACTCGTACCCGACGTGGTCGTCATGGACGTCCGGATGCCCGAACTGGACGGGATCGCCGCCACCCGCATCATCACCGGCCACCAGGACGCGCCCCGTGTCCTGGTGCTGACCACCTTCGACCTCGACGCGTACGTCTTCGACGCGCTGCGCTCCGGGGCCTCCGGTTTCCTGCTCAAGGACGTGCACGCCGCCGAACTGCTGGACGGTATCCGGGTGGTGGCCGCCGGCGAGAGCGTGCTCTCGCCGTCCGCGACCCGCCGGCTCATCGGCCACTACGCCTCCGCGGCGGACACCGGACCCGGCGCCGGAAGCACGGTGACCGAGCTGGGCAGCCTGACCGGCCGTGAACGCCACGTCCTGGCCCTGGTCGCGTCCGGACTCACCAACGCGGAGATCGCCGGCCGGCTCGGCATCACCGTCGGCACGGTGAAGTCCCATGTGAACGCGCTGCTGCGCAAGCTCGGGCTGCGGGACCGGGTGCAGGCGACGATCCTCGCGTACGACCTCGGCCTCGCCCGCCCGAACCCGCCCGGCCACCATCCGTGACCCTTTCCGATCTCCGGATCATCTCCAGGACGACCGAGGAGTCCACCACCGTGCCTGCTTCTTCCGACCGGTCCCCCGCCCGTCGCCCGCGCCTCGCCGCCGGCGACGTCATCGCCCTCGTCTACCTCGTGATCTGTGCCGCACTGCTCGTCTGGGCGTTCGTGGTGTCCGCCGGTGACGACTCCGGCGAGTCCATGGCGGGAGTCATTCCGCTGCTCGCGACGGCCCCGGCCAGCCTGGTCCTGCTGATGCTGCCGGGGGGCTCCGTGGTGATCGTCGTCTCTGTCGCCGTCGGCGCCCTCGCCAACGCCGCGGTCATCCGGTGGTGTGCCCGCGCACTGCGGCGCGGCACCGACCAGGACCCGGCGCCCTGAAGCCGGGATGCCCGTTCGGCATCCCGGCCCATGCGTCAGAGGCGGGAGCCGGCCTTGCGACGGCGTACGACGAACATCGCGCCTGCGCCGATCACCAGGGCTGCGCCGCTCGCGAGGGCGAGCTGTGACGGCTCGGCGGACGAACCCGTGGCGGCGAGGCTGCCGTTCACGGGACCGGCCGACGAACCGCTCTGCGGCGTGAGGTCCGAGGTGTTCGGCTCGGTCGCACCGGGCTTGGCGTGGCCGGGCTTGCCGGGCTTGCTTCCCGCGGTGGCGATCACGAAATCGGGCCCGTGGGTGTTCGCGGTCGTGCCGCAGGTGCCGTCGACGTTCCAGTAGCTGCCGGAGACGAGGGTGGCACCGTTGCCCGCGGGGGCCGAGGCGTCGATCGTGAAGCGCATCTTGACGTCGACGTGGGCGCCGGCCTTCAGCGGGCTGATTTTCTCCATGTAGTGCTCGACGTCGACGTTCTTCCACTTCGAGGCGGCGGCGGACCACCGCTGCAGGTGCACCAGGTGGTCGAGGGGTTTGTGTCCGCTCCGGGAGGTCGCGCGGATGTAGACGGACGGAAACAACCGATCAATCGCCTTGCCGGTGCCGTTGGTCACCCGGAACGTGAAGTCGACCCTCTTGCCGGCGACGACCGTGGACGGCAGACCCGTGATGACCGTGGTGAGCTCGGTCTCGAGGACGCAGGTGTCGAGGTAGTCGCCGCCGTGGAGCTCCTTCGCCTTGGCCAGCGCCTCGTCGGCGGCGGTCCTGGCTGCGAGCGCCTCCTTGGTGACCTCCCGCGCCAGGGACAGGGCCCGGGCCGCGCCGACCCGTTCGTCGTCACGCGCGTCGTCGGCCTCCACCGCCTTCGCGTCGGCGGCGGCCTTGGCCTCGGCGGCGGCTGCCGCGGCGGCTGCCGCCTTGGCGAGAGCCGTCGCCGCGGCGGTCCTCTCCGCATCCGTTGCCGTCTCCGGGAGGCCGTCAACCGCCGCTCTGGCGTCGGCGGCCGCCCGGTCGGCCTCGGTCTTCGCGGTGGCGGCGTCGTCCGCCGCGGCCTTGGCCGCCTTCGCCGCCAAGGCCAGAGGAGTGGTGTCGGAGAGAATCACCTTCAGAGCCGCAAGGGTGGTGGCCTCGGCTGCTACGGCGTCGTCGTACGCCGTCTTCGCCGCGGCGGCGGCCTTTTCCAACTCCGCGACGGACGGCTTGTGCTGGGTCTGCGCCGCCGGCTTGTCGTCGGCGAACGCGGGGGTGACTGACAGCAGGAGAGCAGGCGTGGTCACTGCGGCGGCAACGGCTGTGGCAAGAATCCGGCGAATCTTCACAAGAGCCCTTCGGGGTCCGAAAGCGAGAAGAAGGGGCACTGCGGAATGGGACACGCAGAGGCGACTTGAGCCGATCGTATGACCGGAACAGCAGATGGCCCTCACACCTTCTTCACCGGTTCCGGCCGGCACCGGAACACCGGGACGGACACTCGAGACGAAACGGCGCAGTTGCTTTCACTACCGGAGCAATCGCTGTGACGAATGCCACATGCCCGGTGCTGTGAGCGTCTCGTTCCATGACGCTCAGAGCAACGAGCATGTCAGCGGCGGCCGTTGAAGCGTGCACGCAGCAGGTTGGGGTCGGTCTTCGTCGCGTAGGCGGCGCTGAGCACGTACACGTGGTCGTGGTGCAGGGCGATGGAGGTGGGGCCCTGGAGTCCGTCGGCGGCGTCGAGAAGGGTGGTGCTGGCGCCGTCGGGCCAGATACGTACGACCTCGTTGGGACCGTTGAGTGCGGCCAGGACCTGGTTGCCGTGACCGGTGAAGGCGAAGTCGTCGATGCCGACGAGGCCGGACGCCCTGGTCTGCGGTGCGCCCGCCCGGTTGCCGGGGAGGACGGGGATGCGCAGGAGGGTGCCCCGGTCGAGGTTGCTCACCCACAGCGCGCCGTTGTGCACCTTCGCGCCGTTGGCGCCGAGAAAGCCGGTCGAGGCGAGTTCAGGTGCGGTGGACCAGGCGGTGGGGGTGCCGCCGGTCACGGGGACGGTCCATACGGTGCCGAGGACCGAGTCGGTGATGTAGAGCCGCTTGCCGCGCTCGTCCAGGGCGAGCCCGTTGGGCAGGCCGTCCGCGGGAAGTGCGGCGATGCGCTGCGGGTCCTGCCCGGGGCGGATCCGCCACAGGCCCGTCAGGTCGGAAGTGCCGGTGGCGTACAGCACGTACACGGTGCCGTCCGCGCTGCGGACGATGCCGGTGGTCAGCGCGAAGCCCAGGACGGGCGTGTGGACTCCGTCGTCGGCGGGTGCGGGCAGTGTGGCCAGGATGCGGGTCGCGCCGCGGGGGGTGATGCGGGCGACCTGATGGGCACCGGCGAAGGTGACGTACGCCGTGCCGTCGGGCAACAGGGCGACGTTCTCCGGCTGTTGGCCCGCCAACAGGTCGAAGTGGCCGGCGATCCGGATGTCGGTCAGCGGCCTGCCGCCGCTTCCCGGCGTCGCGCGGGCCGGTGCGGCAGCGGTGAGGGCTGCGGCGGCCACGAGGACGGCCGACAGGGTGGTCATGAGGGTTCGCTTGGACATGGTTCCTTCTCCGGTTTCGGGCATGCGGCAGCCGCGGTGCGGCGCGATGCCTCAGTCATGGGGGTGCGTCCCGGGGGCGGTTGTACTGCCGGCCGGTGGGCGCGGGAGTGGGCTGAGCGGCGCGGAGGGCTCGGGTCAGCCGGTGGTGCGGAGGTGCGCGTCGAGCCGGGGCCGGGCCGCTTCCCGCGGTGCGACGGCACGGGCGAGCAGGGTCAGAGCGGTCGCGGAGGGCGAGCCGGGGGTGGCTGTGGCCACCACAAGGGCCGGGCCGTCGCCCTGAGGGCTCTGCAACGTCTGCTGGGTGACGGTCAGCGTGCCGACCAGCGGGTGGCGCATCTCGTAGTCCGCGGTGTCGCAGGCCAGGATCCGGTGGTCCGCCCACATCGTGGCGAACTCCGTACTGCGCATGGTCAGTTCACCGATCAGCGCGGCCAGCTGCGGATCGTCCGGATGCCGCCCGGCGGTCAGGCGCAGGCTGCCCACGACGGCCCTGGCCTTGGCGGTCCAGTCGGTGTAGAGGTCGCGGGTGTGCGCGTCGAGGAACACCAGCCCGGCCATGTTGGGCCGTTGGCCCGGGTCGTCGGGACCGCCCGGATCGAGATGGCCGGCGAACAGCGCGTGTCCTTGGCGGTTCCAGGCCAGGACGTCGCTGCGGCGTCCCAGGACGATGGCGGGTGTGCCGTCGATGGCGGCCAGCAGGGCCCGGGTGGCATCGGAGATCCGCTCGGGTCTCGGCCGGCCGGCCGGTCTGCCTCCTCTCGGTGCGCGGGCCAGGGCGTACAGGTGGGCTCGTTCCGACTCGTCCAGCCGCAGAGCACCGGCGAGGGCGTCGAGCACCTGGGGCGAGGCGTTGTGTGACTGCCCCTGCTCCAGGCGGGTGTAGTAGGGAGCGCTGATGCCGGCGAGCATCGCGAGCTCCTCCCGCCGCAGCCCGGGCACGCGGCGCCGCTCACCGTAGGTCCGCAGTCCGACGTCCTCGGGCCGCAGCCGGCCTCTGCGTGCCTGGAGGAAGTCGGCGAGTTGCCCGTGCTTCTTCATGCGACCGAGTATGCGCACCTTCGGCGGCCCCTGCCTCACCCTGCCGGGGTACGGCTCCGAGCGGGCAGGGGCCCACGCGCTCGACTCGTTCAGGCCCGAGCGTCCAGCCACGGCCTGCGCCCCGGGCCGGTCGGGTGGGTCCCCGTCACACCCATGACGACCGAGTAGAGGCTGGTCTCCGCGGCGATGAAGAGACGGTTGCGCTTCGCCCCGCCCCAGGAGATGTTCGCCACCGCCTCCGGGACGTCGAGCCGGCCGATCAGAGTGCCGTCGGGGTCGTAGCAGTGCACTCCGTCGTTCATGGCGGCGGCCCAGAGCCGTCCGCCGTCGTCGAAGCGGAGGTTGTCGAAGCGGGCTGCCTCGCGTGCCCCGGCGGCCGCGAAGACGTCACCGTCCGACAGGGTGCCGTCGTCCCGTACGTCGAAGACACGGATGAATCCGGCCCGGGTGTCGGAGACGTACAGCTGCTGCTCGTCCGCGGAGAAGACCAGCCCGTTCGGTGCGCCGAAACAGTCGGCGACCAGGCGCACTTCGCCGGTGGCCGGGTCGATGCGGTACACGTTGTTGGAGCCGATCTCGCTCTCCGCGCGGTAGCCCTCGTAGTCGCTGGTGATGCCGAAGTCCGGGTCGGAGAACCAGATCGAGCCGTCGGACTTCACGGTCGCGTCGTTGGGACTGTTCAGCCGCTTGCCCTGCCAGTGGGCCGCCAGCACCGTCAGCGTGCCGTCGTGCTCGGTCCGGGTGACGCGCCGGTTGCCCTGCTCGCAGCTGATGAGCCGGCCCTCGCGGTCGAGCGTGTTGCCGTTGGGGTGGCCCGCGGAGCGCCGGAAGACGCTCACCGCCCCGGTCTCCTCGTCCCAGCGCAGCAGCCGGTCGTTCGGGATGTCGCTCCAGACCAGCTGCCGCCAGGCGGGCACGTAGACCGGCCCCTCGGCCCAACGGCAGCCGGTGTAAAGAACTTCGAGGCCGTCGTCGCCGTTCATGCACCGCCCGGTACGGAACCGGTCGTCGAGGATCTCGTACAGCTCAGTCCGCTCGGTGGTCATGGATATCCATCCCTTCCGACAGGGGCCGAATCATTTTCGGCTTCGGTCGCAGATTGCCGGATGAGATATGGTCACATCAAGTAGATGTCGAATGGAGAGTCGTGGATCACATCGACCGGGCGCTGCTGGAGCAGCTCCAGCAGGACGCGACACAGTCCTATGCGGCGCTGGGGCAGGCGGTGGGCCTCTCCACCGGCGCAGCACACGAGCGGGTCCGCAAGCTGCGGGAGCGCGGCGCGATCCGCCGGACCGCGACCGAGGTCGACCCGGCGGCGCTGGGATACGGCGTACTGGCCTATGTGACGGTGGACTCGACCCGCTGGATGGGTGACACGGCAGAGGAGTTCGCGGCGCTCCCCGAGATCGTCGAAGCCCACATCATCGCCGGCAACGCCTCGGTGCTGGTGAAGGTCAGGACCGCCACCACCGAGCAACTGCAGGACGTACTGCGCCGGATCCACGCGATCGAGGGCGTCAACGGGACCCGGGCCACGGTCGTGCTGGAGTCGCTCTTCGAACGTCCCGTCTCGCCGTACGGCACCGGGCCGGCGCAGCGCTCCTTGTGACTACGCGCGGCGCCTGTTGCGCCACAGCCACCCGGTTCCCACCAGCGTCAGGAGGAACACCAGGGCGACGAGCGTCCAGCGCGCCACCGGTTCCGCCGCGCTGCCGTGGTGGGGAACGGGGGAGAGGTACCAGGCGACGTGCGCGACGACCGGCACGATGACACTCAGGGTCAGGCCGGTCCACTTCTGGGCCACCGTCCAGTGGCGGGCGCGGCACACGATCACGACGGCGGCGACCCTGACCGCGAAGCCGATCCAGAGCGCGATCCCCCCGAGGTACGGCAGCACGTCGCCCACCACCAGGAGCACGAGCGGCAGCCATGCCGGGGAGCGGCGGCGGCCGGACTTGCGGGCCGGTACGCCCGCGGTCCCGCCGAGCTCCTGGAGGGCCGTCGCGGCGATGACGCGCGGGTCGCCCACCTCCCGCAGGATCTCGTGCACGCTGCCGGGCCGTTCGGCGAGCGCGACCTCTATGTGTTCGCCGAGGTCGGCGATGAGCTCCTGACGGGCCGCGGCCGGCAGCGTCGACGTCTCGCGTTCGACTGCCGCCAGATACTCGCGCGTCAGCGTTTCATCGGTCTTCAAGGTGGTGCCCTTCCCTATGCGCACCGAGCTCCTCGCCCGGCATGACGAGGTCGTCGACGGCGTGCCGGAATCCCGGCCAGACTGCGGCGAACCGGGCGAGCGCGGCACGACCGGCCTCCGAGAGCGCGTAGTAGCGCCGCGGCGGCCCGGACGAGGACTCCTGCCAGGTGGTGACGACGAGCTCCTCCCGTCGCAGCCGTGACAGCAGGGGGTAGACCGTGCCCTGGCCGGTCGCCAGAGCGCCCGTCGCCTCCAGTTCGCGCAGCAGCTGGACCCCGTACTTCGGCTCGTCCCGCATCAGCGCGAGCACGCAGTACTCCAACACCCCTTTGAGCAGCTGGCTTTCGATCCTGCCCGTGGTCGGGCCATCCGCCTGACCACTTGCCTTACCGGGTTCCATGCAAAGCAAGGTAGCAGACCGAAGTGGTGTGCTCACCGATCCTTCACATCTCCCGGCGCCGGTGAGAC
This sequence comes from Streptomyces sp. LN549, assembly GCF_043203805.1. Classification (NCBI taxonomy): domain Bacteria; kingdom Bacillati; phylum Actinomycetota; class Actinomycetes; order Kitasatosporales; family Streptomycetaceae; genus Streptomyces; species Streptomyces sp. LN549. The sequence continues at coordinate 4,205,570 of NZ_JAZHRI010000002.1, forward strand.
TTCGGCAACCTCCGCGCAATGAAATGCGCCGGAAACATCCGGGCCCCAGTTTCGAAACGCGCACCGGTCACGCTCTCAGACGCCCGCACCGCACGCGCCCCGAGGAGGGACTCCCCCGTGACCCCCGTGACCGTGGCCGCGGCCGGCATCGACACAGGTGACACCGCCTGGCTGCTCGCCGCCACCGCACTCGTTCTGCTGATGACGCCCGGGCTCGCACTCTTCTACGGCGGCATGGTCCGTACGAAGAACGTACTCAACATGCTGATGATGAGCTTCGTCTCGATCGCTCTCGTCACCGTCGTCTGGCTGCTCGCCGGGTACTCGCTGGCCTTCGGCGACGATGCGTTCGGCGGGCTCGTCGGGAACCTGCGGCACGTCGGCATGGCCGGGATCGGTCCCGACACCGTGACCGGCAGCGTGCCGACCCTGCTGTTCACCACGTTTCAGCTGACCTTCGCGATCGTCACCGCGGCACTGATCAGCGGTGCGATCGCGGACCGTACGAAGTTCGCCGCATGGCTGGTCCTCGTGCCGGTGTGGACGCTGCTCGTCTACGCCCCCGTCGCCCACTGGGTGTGGGGTCCCGGCGGCTGGATCAAGGACTCGCTGGGCGCGCTCGACTTCGCCGGCGGGCTGGTCGTGGAGATCGCGTCCGGGGCCTCCGGGCTGGCGCTCGCGCTCGTCGTGGGGCCGCGCATCGGGTTCAAGAAGGACGCGATGCGCCCGCACAACCTGCCCATGGTGATGCTCGGCGCCGGGCTGCTCTGGTTCGGCTGGCTCGGCTTCAACGGCGGCTCCGCGCTCGGCGCCAACGGTCTGGCGGCCGCCTCCGTCCTCAACACCCTGGTCGCCGGCTGCACCGGTCTGCTCGGCTGGCTCTTCGTCGAACAGAAGCGCGACGGCCACCCCACCACCTTCGGCGCCGCCTCGGGCGCGGTCGCCGGACTGGTCGCGATCACCCCGGCCTGCGGCACCGTCGGCATCCTGGGCGGCGCCGCCGTCGGCCTCACCGCGGGGGTCGTCTGCTCGTACGCCGTCGCCTGGAAGTTCCGGTTCGGCTACGACGACTCGCTGGACGTCGTCGGCGTGCACTTCGTCGGCGGCATCGTCGGCACCCTGCTCATCGGCCTGTTCGCGACGGCCACGATGACCGGTGGGACGGACGGGCTGCTGTACGGAGGCGGGTTCGGCCAGCTCGCCCGGCAGACCCTCGCCGTACTGGCCGTGGCGGCCTACACCTTCCTCATGACGTACGGGATCGGCAAGGCCGTCGACCGTTGCATGGGCCTGCGGGCCTCCGCGGACGAGGAGCTCACCGGCCTGGACCAGACACTGCACGCGGAGAGCGCCTACGATCACGGCGCCCTGGGTCATGGCGCTCCGCAAGCCGCGCCCGCCCGGCCGACGCCGCTCTCCAAGGACAGGAACTCCGCCCCATGAAGCTCATCACCGCCATCGTCAGACCGCACCGCCTCGACGAGGTGAAGACCGCGTTGCGGGAACTCGGCGTGCAGGGGCTCACCGTCACCGAGGCCAGCGGCTACGGGCGGCAGCACGGCCACACCGAGGTGTACCGGGGCGCCGAGTACCGGGTCGACCTGGTCCCCAAGGTCCGGATCGAGGTCGTCGTCGCCGAACCGGACGCGGACGCGGTCATCGACGCGATCGTCCGCGCAGCCCGCACCGACCGGATCGGCGACGGCAAGGTGTGGATGCAGCCGGTCGAAACGGTGGTGCGGGTCCGCACGGGCGAGCGCGGGCCGGACGCGCTGTAGGGGCTCCCTCACGCAGGGCGGAGGCAGCCCTCAGCGCAGGAGCCGCAACGGCACCGCCTTCGCCATCGCCTCGGCGCCCGCGTCGTTCGGGTGGAGGTGGTCGCCGCTGTCGTAACGGGCCAGGAGACGCTGCGGGTCGGACGGGTCGCGCAGGGCCTTGTCGAAGTCGATGACCCCGTCGTACTCGCCACTGGTCCTCAGCCAGTGGTTGAAGGTGGCGCGTGCGGCCTCGTTGGCCGGGGAGTAGAAGCCGAACGTGTCGCCCTTGAACGGCAGGATCGTGCCGCCGTACGCCTTCAGCCCGCGCTCATGGGCCCGGGCGACGATCTGGCGGTGTGCGTCGATCAGCTCCGCCGCCGAGACCCGTTCGGACTCCGGGGCCACCGTGCCGGGGTGGCCGAGGTCGTTCACGCCCAGGAGCACGATGAGACGGCCCGCTCCCGGCTGGGCGGCAACGTCGCGGTCGAAGCGGCGCAGCGCGCTCTGGCCGAAGTAGGCCGCGAAGTTCTCCGCGTCGGACCCGGCGGGCGGATTCGGGTCGTGCAGCAGGCGGTTGCCGCTGATCCCCTCGTTGAGCACGCCGCGCGCGTACGGCCCGTAGGCGGTGCGCAGGCGCTGGGCCAGGAAGTCGGGCCAGCGGTGATCGGCGCCCGGCTCGGTGTTCGCGCCGTCCGTGATGGAGTCGCCGAGGGTGACGACGGCCGAGGGCCGGGCCGCCCCCTGTGCCAGGCCCGTGGTCACGCTCACGCCGGTCAGGAAGTACCAGCGGTCGTTCGTGGACGTCGCTTCGATGTCGGTGCGCCCGGTGACGTTGCCGGAGGCGACGTAGTTCTGCCGGAGCGCGAACGCGTGGAGTGTCGAGCCCGCCGTTCGCTCGGGCAGATGGATGCTCACCACGAGGTCGGACCCTGCGGGCACCCGCAGCGCCACCGGGTCGCTGAGCGCGGGTGCGCCCGCCGGGATCGTCACCGAGGTACGGCCGCCGAAGGTGAGCGGGCGGTCGGTGCGCGGGTCGATGCGCGAGTCCGGTCCGCCGGTGGCCGGGCGGGCGACGCGCGCCTCGCCGATGACCAGCGGCCGGTCACCGAACTCGTTCGACAGCCGGATGCGTACCCGGTCGCCGCCGATGCTGACGCGCACGGTCTGGCGGAGGGTCTCGTCCTCGAACGCGGTGGTGTCCGAGGCCGGGGTCTCGGTGGGGGTCGTGGCCCATGTGCCGGTCCAGGACGGGGTGGTGGGCCGATGGGTGGCTGCGGAGGCGGCTGCCCCCTGTGCGGGTTGCGTCGCGGCGGTGGTCGGCCGGACCGTGGCCAGCAGCAGGGCTCCGGCCAGCAGGGCCACGAACCGAGCGCCGGAACGGCGCGTCCGGAACCGTACGAGGTGCTGTCTCATGCGAGTCTCCTGAAGGTGGGCGTCGGGGTGAATCGGCCTTACGCGCGCCGGGCCGGCCGCTCGAAGCGCCAGCCCTGTGCCCTGAGTTCCGGCACGATGCGGTCGACGGCGGCCACCGTCCGGCTGCGGTCGCCTCCCCCGTCGTGCAGCAGCACCACGGAACCGGGCGTGATCCCCTCCTTGATGCGGCGGACCAGTTCGTCGGTGCCCGGCGGCTCCCAGTCCCCGATGGCCAGCCGCCAGCCCAGCGGCTGCATCCCCAGACCGCTCGCCACTTCGGGGCTCTGTCCCCAACTTCCGTACGGGGCACGAAAGTAGGGGATTCTCACACCGGGTGCGGCCCGGTGGATCTCGGCATTGGCGGCTGCCAGATCGGCCCGGATCCGTTCCGGCGTCCAGGAGGCCAGGTCCTCGTGGCGCATGGTGTGGTTGCACAGCGTGTGGCCGCCCGCGACGATCGCGCGCACCAGCTCCGGGTGCTCTCTCACGTGGTCACCCCACAGGCAGAACACCGCCTTGACGTGGTGCTTGCGCAGGACCTTCAACAGCTGCGGGGTGTCGGTGGGGTTCGGGCCGTCGTCGAAGGTCAGGGCGAGTGTCCTGCCGCCGTGCCGCGTCGAGTCGACGATGCCGGTACCGGCCTGCTCGGCCCGGGCGGTGCCCGTGGTCACCAGTGCGTTCAGGCGCAGCCCGCCGGAGAGCAACAGGGGCGCCACACGGCGGGCCGGGCCCGGGCGGCGGGCGCAGCGTCCGTCGGCGGATGTGGCGTCGGTGCTCTTGCTGGTGGTCAATGCCGGCCCCGGTTCCGCGTATCGACGGCTCGGCTCTCCGGACCCTCGGGCCCGTACACCTCAACCGTCGTGGTCGAATGTTTCGGATGTGTTCGCGATCGAGCGGGGTGAACATAGAGAGGTTCCCGGGCCCCGTCAAGAGGGCCCACACGTCCCACAATTCTCATGTCTTCGCAGCTCACAAGCCGTCTCCTTGCGCCCGCCAAGCGATATTCCGCCCGAGAAGGCGACGGGAAACGCCACCGTGTCGGGCGCCGGCGCCACTTCTCCCGACGTACGTCTGATGACCTGCGGGAACATGCCGTGAGAGCGTCGCAACACCACCCCCACGGGACTCGTCCGGGACCGGAGGAGAGACATGCGTTCACCGCACACTTTCGATCCCGAGCTCGCCGCCGCGCTCGCGATGATGCCCGAGGTCGACATCACCGACCTCGTCTCCGCCCGGGCGGCCCAGGCCCGCCAACTGGCCGCGGCACTCGCCGCGTCGGACACCGCCGGAGTCGAGGTGGGCGAGCTGCTCGCCCCCGGCCCGCCCGGCGCCCCGGACGTGACGCTGCGCGTCTACCGGCCGCGGCGCCACGCGCGACGGGCGGGCACGCTGCCGGTCGTCTACGGCATCCACGGCGGCGGCTTCGTCCTCGGGTCACCGGACGTCGACCACGACTGGAACCTGCTGCTCTGCCGGGAGTTGGAGGTGCTCGTCGTCTCCGTCGACTACCGGCTCGCGCCCGAGCACCCCTTCCCCGCTGCCCTGGAGGACTGCTACGCAGGGCTGTGCGCACTGGCGGACCACGCCGGCGAGCTGGGCATCAGGGCCGATCGCATCGCCCTGTGGGGAGACAGCGCCGGCGCGGGTCTCGCCGCCGGACTGACGCTGCTCTGCCGGGACCGGGGCGGACCCACGGTCTGCTTCCAGCACCTGTGCAGCCCCGCGCTCGACGACCGCCTGGAGACCCCGAGCGCCCGGCTGTTCACCGATACGCCGGTGTGGAACCGGCACAACGCGCGCCTCAGCTGGGACGCCTATCTGGGGGCGGGCGTACGGGCCACCGCCGCGGTTCCCGCGTACGCCGCCCCCGCACGCGCCACGTCCGGCGCCCTGGCCGGACTCCCGCCCGCGTACATCTCGGTGATGGAGTTCGATCCACTGCGGGACGAGGGCGTCGACTACGCCCACGCGCTGACGAGCGCCGCCGTACCCACCCGGATCCGCCTGCTCCCGGGCACCTTCCACGGAGCGTGGGCGGTGGAGCATGCCGCCGTCATACGGGACGCGACGCAGGAGGCGATCGACGTGCTCGGTACGGCACTCGGGCGGCGGTGACGTGATGACGGTACGCGTGCGGAGGACCGGCATCCGTCAGACCGCGGAGCCCTCCGCCTCATCCTGGTTACCAACCAACCGCCACGCATACACCGCGAGTTGGGCCCGGAAGCGGTCCTGCGGATCGCGCAGGCTCCAGCCGAACTCCTTCTCCACGTGCGCCAGCCTTGCGGCCACCGAGCTGTGGTGCAGGTGGAGTTCGGCCGCCGCCTGCCGCAGGGTGCCCGTGCGGCAGAACGCGGACAGGGCCGCCAGGAGGCCGCCGCCCTGCGCCGCCCGTTCGCCCCGCTCCCCGCAGGCGAGCCTTCCCAGCCGCTGTACGTCCTCCTGGGCCCGCAACCGCTCGGCCGGGATGTCGGCCAGGAGGGCGACAGGACCGAGTTCGCCGTGGTCGGCCACCGCGTCCTGCGGGGTGTCAGCCACAGCGAACCGCAGGGCGGACCGCGCCTGCGCCCAGGAGGTCCGCGCGTCCAGCGGGTCCGTACCGCCGCCGACGCCCACCCGGATCCCGTGCTCGGGCCGACGGGACGCACCCCGCTCCCGGTCCCGCTCCCTCAGCGCCTCCCGCAGCTCCGCCGCCGCACCGGCCTCGCCCCCGTCCCCGTCCTTACGCTGCACCAGCACCGCTCCCAGCGCACCGACCCGCGCCACCCTGACCGTGCCCCGCAGCGCCCCGCGCCCCAGCAGCGCCACCGCCTCCACCCCGGCGTCCGCGCCGGGCCGCCCGGCCACCGCGACCACCCGCAGCTCCACCTCCGGCGTCAGCCCCAGCAGCCGCAGCGCGCGGACCCGGTCCGGGGCGTCCTCCCGGCCGGACAGCACCAGTTCGACGAGGGCGGGATCGGCCGCGCGGAGCACCTGGGGCTGCCAGGAACGGCCGGCCAGCACCCGTGCGGTGATGGCCATCCACTCCAGGACGAGCTCGTCGAACGGGCCCGGGGTTCCCGGCCGTTCCAGCCAGACCCCGCCGGACGGCTCCAGGCCCACCCGCCCCGAGACATGGACCGGCTCTCCGGTCAGGGCCGTCCCGTCGGACCCGAACCGTGCCGAGCGGCCGTCGGGGAGTTCGAGCCCCGCCGCGCAGCCGGCAAGACCCGCGGTGGACCGCGTCAGGGACACCGGGTCCGGACCGCTGCCGAGCAGCGCCTCGAAGTGGGCGATCACGCGTACGGCAGTGGCGGCGTCCGCGTCCAGCGCCGACAGCCGCAGCAGCAATCCCTTCACAGCAGGCAGTCTAGGAAGGACAGGGACATGACCAACAGATCCATGACCGACGGATCCACCACCAAGCGCTCCACGCGCGCACCGGCGACCGGGAGGCGGTCGCCGAGAGCGCTGCTGACCGCGCTCCTCGGATGCGTCCTCCCCCTTGTGTCCGCCCTCCTCCTCGCCGTGGCGCCTCCCGCGTCCGCCGCCACGCTGACGGAGGTGACGAGCTTCGGCAGCAACCCGAGCAACCTGCGCATGCACCTGTACGTGCCGGACAGCGCCGGGGCGCGGCCGGCGGTCCTGGTGGCGGTGCACTACTGCACGGGTTCGGGTCCGGCCTTCTACTCCGGTACGGAGTTCGCCTCGCTCGCCGACCGTTACGGCTTCATCGTCGTCTACCCGTCGGCGACCAGGAGCGGCAACTGCTTCGACGTGTCGTCCCCGCAGGCGCTCAAGCGGGACGGCGGCAGCGACCCGGTCGGCATCAGGTCCATGGTGAGCTACGTCCAGCAGCGTTACGGCTCCGACCCCGGCCGGGTCTACGTCACCGGAGCGTCGTCGGGCGCGATGATGACCAACGTCCTGCTGGGCAACTACCCGGACGTGTTCAAGGCGGGCGCCGCCTTCATGGGCGTACCGCACTCGTGCTTCGCCACCACCGACGGTTCGGGGTGGAACAGCGCCTGCGCCAACGGCACCGTCGACCGTACGCCGCAGCAGTGGGGCGACCTGGTCCGTGCCGCCTACCCCGGCTACAGCGGCGCCCGGCCCCGGATGCAGGTCTGGCACGGCACCGAGGACGCGACGCTGCGCTACCCGAACTTTAACGAGGAGATCGACCAGTGGACCGACGTCCTGGGCGTGAGCCGGACACCCGCGTCGACCGACAGCCCGCAGTCCGGCTGGACCCGTACGCGCTACGGCAACAGCGGCGCCCAGGCACCGGTGGAGGCGATCAGCGTCCAGGGCGTCGGCCACACCCTGCCGACTGCCGGGATGGCGTCCCGGGCCATCGCCTTCTTCGGCCTTGACTCCACGACACCGACGGACCCCGACCCCGGCACCGACCCCACGCCGGGAAGCTGCCGGGTGGGGTACGCCGTCAGCGCCTGGAACACCGGGCTGACCGCGACGATCACCCTCACCAACACCGGCAGCACACCCCTCACCGGCTGGTCGCTCGCCTTCACCCTGCCGGCCGGCCAGACCATCACCTCGGGCTGGGGCGCGAACTACAGCCCGGGCAGCGGTGCGGTGACCGCCACGGGGCTCGCGTACAACTCGACGGTCGCACCCGGTGCCACCGTTCAGATCGGCTTCCAGGCCACCCACTCGGGGAACACCGGGAAGCCCGCCGCGTTCACCGTCGGCGGGTCCGCCTGCAGCACCGGCTGACCCGGGGGCCTGTCCGGACGGACGGATCCCGTCCGCCGGGCAGGCCCTAACACCCTTCCAGCAGACCCGCGTTCATGGCGACCACCACGGCGCGCGTGCGGTCGTTGACGTCGAGCTTGGCGAAGATCCGCAGCAGATGCGTCTTCACCGTGGCCTCGCCGATGAACAGCCGCCGGCCGATCTCCCCGTTCGACAGCCCGTCCGCCACCGCCCGGAGCACCTCCGACTCGCGGGCGGTCAGGGTGACGGGCTCGGGCCGGCGCATCCTCGCCACCAGGCGTTGCGCCACCCGCGGGGCCAGTACCGTCTCACCCCGCGACGCCGAGTGGATCGCTTCCACCAACTGCTCGCGGGTGGCGTCCTTGAGCAGATAGCCGGTGGCACCCGCCTCGACGCCCCGCTCGATGTCCGCGTCGGTGTCGTACGTCGTCAGGATCAGCACCCGGGTGGGGGCCTCGCCCGCGACGATCTCCAGGGTGGCACCCACCCCGTCCAGTACCGGCATCCGCAGGTCCAGCAGCGCCACATCGGGCCGGAGCCGTTCGACCAGGCGGACCGCCTCGCGGCCGTCGCCCGCCTCGCCGACGATCTCGACGGTGGGTTCCGAGGACAGCAGCGCGACGAGTCCGGCGCGCATCACCGTGTGGTCGTCGGCCAGGACGATCCGCAGCGGCGGGGTGGTCGTGTCGGCTGTCATGTCACACCTGACCGTCGGGGGCGAACGGGATGGTGGCGAGGATCCGGGTGCCGTCGCCGAGCGAGCTGGTGACGGTGAGGCCGCCGCCGAACTCGGCGAGCCGTTTGCGCATGCCGTCCAGACCGAAGCCGTGGGAGTCCTCGACGACGAACCCACAGCCGTCGTCGGTGATCTCCAGCTCGACGGTGTCGGGTCCGTGTGCCAGGACCGCTCCCACCGTGGTCGCCGCCGCGTGCTTACGGATGTTGGCCAGGGACTCCTGTGTGCAGCGCAGCAGGGCGATCCGGGTCGGCTGGTCGCACTCGATGTCGGCGAGCTCCGCCGTCACGTCGAGTCCGGTGTCCTCGGCGAAGCGGTCCAGCGTGCGGCGGAGCGTCGCGGCGACCGATCCGGGGACCACGCCGCTGCTGGGGGCGGCGCCGACCAGGACCCGGGCCTCGGCGAGGTTCTCCCGGGCCGTCTGCTCGATGGACTGGAGCTGCTGGGCGCTGCGGCCGACGTCCACGGCCAGCTGGGACCTGGCCGCCTCGGCGAGCACGATGATGGAGGCGAAGCCCTGGGCGAGGGTGTCGTGGATCTCCCGGGCGAGGCGTTCGCGTTCCTCCGCCGCGCCCTGGCGCTGGTAGACCTCCGCCAGCTCCAGCTGGGTGCTCCTCAACTCGGCTCGCAGTGCCGCCCGTTCGTCGCGCTGAGCCAGCGCCCTGGGAGTCAGCAGCGCCATCACGACGGCCACCGCCCAGACCCCGAGGGAGGAGAGGGTGTTGGTGAGGAACACCTCCCCCTGCCCGCCCTCGCGCACACTGCCGCCGATCGTGATCGCGAGGGCCCCGAGGCCGCTGAACAGGATCGCGCCCCGAGGGCTGTCGGCGAAGACGATGAACTGAGTGAGCGTCACGGCGTAGAGGACCCCGAAGCCGTCACCGAGGTACGAGAGCGGCCCCAGCACGACGACGAGGACGCAGAGGTAGCCGTATCCCCCCGGCAGCCGGGCGCCCGGGCGCCCGCGCACCGATACGTAGCAGAGGGCGAGCACGGCCGTCAGCGCGAGGATCCAGAGTTTGCGGTCCGTCGGGGTACCGCCCAGCATCGTGATCAGGGTGACCAGGGCGATCAGCCCCCAGGAGAAGACCTCCCACCCATGGAGCACCCAGATCCAGACGGGATCGCCGCGCCGAGGCCGTTGAAGCATGCCGGTCAGCCTACGTGGGGGAGGGGCCGGTCAGCCGGGGCCGAGGGGGCTCCGGCGGCCCTGCGGCGCGACGGCCGCAGCGGACGCCAGGCGCGCTCGCCGAGGAGGAGCAGTGCGGCGGGAAGGATCATCATCCGGATGACCACGGCGTCCAGCAGGACCGCGACCGCCAGGCAGAAGCCCATCTGCTTCATCTCGGTGAGGTGCAGGAAGACGAAGGCCGCGAAGATCGTGACCATGACCAGGGCCGCGCTCGTCACCACCTTGGCCGAGCGGGCGATGCCGTCGAGTACCGCCTCGCGGGCCGTCATGCCCTGTGCCCAGGTGCCCTGGAAGACCAGGACGAGCGCGCCGAGCGCGGCGGCCGCGGAGAGCAGGTTCAGTACGACTCCGAGCAGGCCGACGACGACCGAGCGGAACGCCACGGCGGTTGTCACGAAGGTGAGCAGCAGCAGGAATCCGATCACCAGCGGCAGCTTGCTCCGCTCGTGGTGCACATAGTCCTGACCGCGGGCCACGTCACCGCTGACCGCCGTGTCCACTGCGGTCAACTGGCCGACCGTCGCGGGGATGTAGCGGTGGCGCAGGTGGTCGAGCGATGCGATGGCCTCGTCGGAGGGTGCCGGGTGCGGGACCGCCAGTTCCAGCACGCTGGTCCTGCCGTCGGCGGAGGTCCGCACCACGGGCTCGGCGGTGCGGGCGAAGAGCGGGTCCGCCTGGGCGTTCCGGCCGAGCTCGGCCAGCGCCTGCCTGACCCGGGGCGCCCGGCCGGGGGTGCTCCGGGCCACCACCTCGTGCTTGACCAGGAGTTCGGGGAACGCGGCGGTCAGCCGGTCGTAGACCCGCATGGCCGGGATGGAGCGGGAGAAGGTGTCCTTGCCCGGGTCGATGAGCTTGAGGCCCAGCGCGGGCGCCGCCACGGCGAGCATGACCAGGACCGAGACGCACAGGGTGATCGCGGGACGGCGCTGCGCGGGGCGCATGAGGGCACCGAAGATCCGGCCGTTCTCGGGCTTCGCCGCCTTCGTACGGACCGGCTCACCCCGCTTCACCCGGCGGGCGGCCTTCTTCGCGGCGCGGCGTTCGGCGCGGTGGCCGAGCTTCACGAGCAGCGCGGGCAGCACGGTGAGCGAGCTGAGGACGGCCACGGCGACCACGAGGACGGTGCCGGTCGCGAGCGAGGAGAAGATGACGTCGGTGGCCAGGTAGAGGGTGGCGGTGCAGACGATCACCGCGAGGCCGGATACCACGACGGCCCGGCCGGCGGTCGCCGCGGCGAGCTCCACGAGTGCCTCGGGGCTGAGCCGGCCGGCCGCCCGGGAGCGTTCCTCGCGTTCGCGCTTGAGGTAGAAGAGCGTGTAGTCGACGCCGACCGCGAGCCCCATGAGCAGGATCATGTTGGTCCCGACGCCGGGGTCGGGCATCAGGTGCGAGGCCAGCATGGCCAGGCCCATCGTCGCGGCGATCGAGGAGAGCGCCAGCAGCAGGGGCACGCCCGCCATGACGACCGAGCCGAACACGACCAGCAGGATGACGAGCGTCACCGGCAGGGAGAGACGCTCGGACAGCGCGAGGTCCTCTCCGCGCTGGTCGTTGACGCCTTTGCTGATGGCGGGGGAACCGGTCTCCTCCACGACGAGGTCCGGGTGGGCGGCGGCCACCTCGGCGGTCCGGTCGATGAGCGGGACGACGTTCTTCCTGGCGTCGAGCTCGGCGCCCTTCATGACCACGGTCACCCGCAGGGCCGTGCCGTCCTTCGAGCGGACGGGCGACGCCACACGGTCCACCTCGGGCAGCGCGTCCATCCGGGCGGTGAGGTCGCGGGCCGCGGCGGTGGCCCGTTCCGTGTCCAGGGGGCCGGACCTGGCACGGATCAGGACGTGTTCGGTGGGCCGGCGCTGGAGGCCGCCGTCGGTGGCCATCGACTCGGCACGGCCCGCCTCGCCGACCCAGAAGTCCTTGGTGGTGGCGGGGTTGTTGCCGGCTGCGATGCCCGCGCCGAGACACAGCAGCACGAAGACGAACCAGCCGACGATCGCGCGCCACGGATGCCGGGCGCTCCAACGGGCCATACGTACGGGTCGCATTCTCATGCGTCCATGCTGGTTCGCGGGGCCCTTCGCCCGGCAGCCCCGCCCGGTGGAACCCCGTGTCCACCGGCCGGTGGACACGGACCCGGGGGCCTGCCCCCGTACGGGCGTCGACAGCCGGCCGCGTACGGATCAGCGAGGGGTCAGAGGCGGGCTTCCAGGCGGGCCTTCGCCTCGGGCCATTCGTCGGCGAGCAGCGAGAAGTAGACCGTGTCGCGCCAGGTGCCGTCGGGGCGGCGGCGGTGGCGCCGCAGTACCCCTTCATGCCGGGCACCGAGCCGGGCGATCGCCTTCTGCGAGCGGACGTTGAGATGGTCCGTCTTCAACTGCACTCGCCCCATGCCGAGTTCATCGAAGGCGTGGCCGATCAGGAGCAGCTTCGTCTCGGTGTTGACGGCCGAGCGCCAGTGGGCGCGGCCGTACCAAGTCGATCCGATCTCCAGGCGTTCGTGGGCCGCGTCGACGTCCATGTACGTGGTCCAGCCGACCGCCCGGCCGCTCGCGAGGTGGATGACGGCGAACGGGACGTACTCACCGCGCCGCGCGGCCGCGAGCAGCGCCGTGAGCTTCTCGCCGAGTTCCTCCGGCGTCCGCGGGGTCGGCCCGCCCTGCCAGCGCCAGACCTCGTCGTCACCGCCGCCGGCGGCGAAGAGGTCGTCGAGGTGGTCCGGGGACAGCGGCTCGACGCGGACGTGGCGGCCGGTCAGGGTCACTGGAAGCGGGGTCGTGGCAGGCATGGCGGAATGCTAACCCATTTCGAACTAGGCACAACAGTGATATGCACTAGTGCGAAACCCGGGGAGGGCTCTCCGCGTCCTCCGTGCCCGTCCGCGCCTGGCGCAGGGCCGCCGCCGCGGCCCGGATCGCGGGCAGTTCCGCGTACAGCGCCTCGCCGGGACAGTTGGTCTGGTAGGCGTCGCGGTGGCCCGATATGACGTGCAGCACGGCCGCCTTCCCCTTCGGGTACCTGCTCGCGCCGTTCGTCGAGACCAGCCGCACCGTGCCGCGCGGATCGGACCCGGGCCGCAGCTTCCACGCGGCCACCTCGGCGAGAGCCCGGACGATGACCCGCGGCACCTCGGCCCCGCGTCCGTAGTTGCCCAGCACGGCTATGCCCACGCTGTCGGCGTTGAAGCCCGTGGTGTGCGCCCCGCGGACCTGCCGCGTGATGCCGCCGGCCCGGCCCTCGTAGATCGTCCCGCACCGGTCGACGAGGAAGTTGTAGCCGATGTCGTCCCAGCCGTTGCCCTTGATGTGGGACTCCTCGACCGCCCGCAGCATGCGCGGCACGTCGGCGCAGTCATAGGTGTTGGACTCCCCCGTGTGATGGATGAAGACCGCCCGCACGGCGCCCGTGTAGACCGCGTGCTCCCGCACCATGCTCTCGTCCGCGTGCCAGCCCGCCCGGGTGACGATCGTGGGCTGCGACACCCCGTGCGCCCGCTTGTGCACCGGGGCTTCCGGCGGGGGCAGCACGAGGCGCACCGGGGCGTCCCGCAGCATCAGAAGGGTGAGCGGGAGGACCGCGGCGGCCGGCCAGAGTCGGTGACGGAGCCACATGGAACCACCCTGCGGCCTCTCCGCCCGGCGCGCAGATACGGTGGCCGATCGGGTGAAACCGCTGGTCCGGACCGCGCGCCGTGCAGGGCGGGCAGCCCTTGTCGTAGCGGCAGGAACGCCGCCTCAGCAGCCGTCGCCGCGCGACAGCCGGTACGCCGAGTCCAGGCGGTACGTCCCGCCCTTCGGTACGGTCAGCCTCGTCCAGTCACCGTCCTGCCGCAGGCAGCCTCCGGTGGCCCCGTCCACGCCGCGCACCCGCAGCCACGGTGAATGGGCGACGCGGATGGTCACCGATCCCGCCTCGGGCATCCGCACCACCAGCTCGGCGTCATTGCCGCCCGCGACCTCGGCGGGGGCCTCCACCAGCGGCTTCGCGTCCCGCACCCGGTAGATCGTCCACCCGGCGTCCTGCCACACCTTCTTCAGCCAGGGCTGCCCGGCCCTGATCAGCGCCGCCTCGGCCTCGGCGGGGCCGTCGGGCTGTCCGTGGTGCAGCACCACGTAGCCCACGGCCCACCGGTCCAGCCAGGCCCGGTAGGCGGCGGGGGACAGCGACCCGTCGTAGAAGAGCCGCCCGCGTTCGACGTCGAGCTGGCGGTTCCAGCCACGCGCCATGTTCACGTGCGGAGCAAGTGCGGCCGCCTCGCGGTGGTTACGGGCCGGGACGACCTCCACACGGCCGAGACCGGCGTCGAGGCGGTCGAGCTCTCCGACCACACCCTCGGTACGGGACGCCCAGGACGGCACGGCGGTGGACACCCGGAGGTCGTCCGCGGTCTTGTCGACCAGCCAGTTGGCGGACAGCACGAGTGCCACCGCCACCACGGCCGTCCGTACCCACGCCTTCTCCCGGACGAGGGCGAGGACGGCCATGAGCAGCACGGGCACGGCGACGAGACCGAGCAGCCGTTCCACGTTCGTACCGATCGGGGTGGCGATGAGGTAGGTGAGGAGCACGCCGACGGCGTACACCAGGGCGCCGTACCGCAGCAGACGCCATTCCCGCCCCACCGGGGCCGCGACCGCGAGGACGGCGCAGACGACGATCGGCATCCACAGCCTGTTGGCGGCCATGGGCTGTTCGCCCTGGAACGGGAAGAGCACCGTGGTGGCGCCCACGACGGCGAAGAACGGCACCATCAGCACCGCGCCCTTCCGCCACTGCCGGTCCAGAAGGTATGCGGCCCCCGCCACCACGAGGAACAGCCCCGCTACTGGACTGGCCATCGTCGCCAGCGCCCCGGCCACGAGGGCCGTCACCGAGCGGTGGACCCAGAGGCAGGCGACGAGCCCGACGGCGACGCCGAGCGCGAAGGTCGTACGCCCTGACGCGACGTTGCACCACAGGGCGAGCGCGGCGAGAACCGCGGGAAGGAGAGCGTGCGGCACACCCCTGCGGGCGAAGAGGAGGGCCATGAGCCAGGTGCCCGCGATCCCGGCGGCCACGGACACCGCCCGGACGCCGAAGAGGGCCATCAAGTACGAGGAGAAGACGCTGTAGTTGGCCGTGTGCGTCCCTCCGTACCAGGAGAGGTTGTAGGCCGCACCCGGGTGGCGGGCGGTGAACCCCGACCAGGCGAGCTGTGCGGCGAGGTCACCGCCGCCGGTGGCCAGGACGGCGGCCCACACGGCATAGAGCGGAATCACGACGGCCACGGCGACGACCGGCACACCGTGCCGCCGCCACCACGGCTTCCTGGGTTCCGGCTCCCGCCCCCGCTCCCGCTGCCGGGGGATGCGCCCCCGCTCTATGTTCCCGACTGCTGTCCGCAACTCCCCGTTGGCATACACCCGCGCAACCCTAGGACAACGATCCCCCGCGGCACACGGGCGATATCCTGAGGAGAGCGGGGACCGGTGACGGCCGCCGCACGGCGGTGGGGCCCGCCGTACCCGAACCGCGGCAAGCCGCCAACGGTCCCTACTTGCGTACGTGCGAGCCCGCGTCCGGCGGGCGCCCCGGCAGGTAGGAGACGTGTGTCCGCGAAGACCCCCAACCCGCAGACCGCCGCCGTCGCGGTGGTCGCGCTCGGCGGCGCGGTGGGCGCGTCCGCCCGCTACGGTGCCGCCCTCCTGTGGCCCGCCGCGCCGGGCGGATTCCCGTGGACGACCCTCGTGGTGAACGTCGTCGGCTGCGCGGTGATCGGTGTGTTCATGGTGGTGATCAGCGAGGCGTGGACGGCCCACCGCCTGGTGCGCCCGTTCTTCGGCACCGGGGTGCTGGGCGGGTTCACCACCTTCTCCACGTACGCCGTGGACATCGAGCGCCTCGTCGACGGCGGCCGGGCCCGTACCGGCCTGGCCTACCTGGCACTGACCCTGCTCGCGGCCCTCGTGGCGGTGTGGAGCGCGGTGTGGACGACCCGCCGCGCACTGGCCTGGAGGCAGACATGACGACTTCGCACACGACACCGGGTCTGCGGCTGACCGTCCTGACCGGCGAGTCCGACACCTGGCACCACCGCCCGGTCTGCACGGAGATCGTGCACCGGGCGCACGCGGCGGGACTGGCGGGCGCCAGCGTGTTCCGGGGCGTCGAGGGCTTCGGCGCCTCCTCGATGATCCACACCCAGCGGCTGCTGTCGCTCAGCGAGGACCTGCCGGTCGCGGTGGTGATCGTGGACACGGAGGCGAGGATCCGCGCGTTCCTGCCTCTGATCGCCGAACTGGCCTGTGGCCCGGTCACGCTGGACGCCTGCGAGATCGTCCGCCCGGCGCCGGATCCCGGGGAGCGCCGGTGAACTGGCTGCTGGTGATCATCGGCGCGGCGGTCGGTGCCCCGCTGCGGTACCTGACCGACCGGGCGGTGCAGTCCAGGCACGACACCGTCTTCCCGTGGGGGACCTTCACGGTGAACGTGAGCGGCTGTCTGGTGCTGGGCCTGCTGACCGGCGCGGCGGCGGCCGGCGCCGCGTCCTCGCACCTGCAGCTGCTGCTAGGGACGGGGCTCTGCGGGGCGCTGACCACGTACTCGACGTTCAGTTACGAGACGCTGCGGCTGGCCGAGGGCGGGGCGCGCTTCTACGCGGCGGCCAACGCGGTGGCCAGCGTGGCCGCGGGTCTCGGCGCGGCGTTCGCCGGCGTCACGCTCGCCGAGGCGCTCTGGACCTGACACCGGTCCTGGCACCGCACGCGCCGAGGCCCGGCCTCCCTCTCGGGGAGACCGGGCCTCGGTGTGTGACGGGGCGGGCTCAGGCGTCCTGGCCGGGTGTCCCCAGTGCGGCCGAAGCCGCTTCCAGGGGACTGAGCACCACGGGTGCGGCGGGGGCCGGGACGGACCGGCAGGTGAAGCCGAGGCGCGAGAGCGCCCTGGTCACCTCACCGGCCGAGAAGTCGCGGCGGTCCTGCCGGGTGATGACCTCGCCCACCTGCTTGACGGGGTACACACGACGGCTGATGATCACCGATTCCCCGGTGACGGGTTCGGGCTTGATGCCCTTCATCGATTCCTCGACCTCGTGCTTGAAAAGGTCGAACGGGAAACGGGCGATGACGCAGCGCATAGTGCCTCAACGGGGTCGGGGACGGAACCGGGCGGGGAACGCGGGTGCAGCCACTCAGGCGGCGCGGTCGCCGGAGGAGCGGCGCGGCGCGCCGCCGCCCCGCGACTGGGAGGAGGACGACGACGTGGAGGACGACGAGCGGCGCGCCTGGGACGGCCGGCTGCGCCGGCCGCGGGAGGAGGAGCCGCCCTTGGGCCGCTCCGAGGGCGGCGAGGTGATGGTGACGGGGATGCCCGAGGGCGCCTGCGCACCGGTGATCCGGCTCAGCTCGGCCTCGCCGGAGCGGACCTCGGCGACCTGCGGGGTGATCCCGGCGTCGGCCATCAGGCGCGTCATCTCACGGCGCTGGTTGGGCAGCACCAGCGTGACGACGCTGCCGGACTCGCCGGCCCGGGCGGTGCGGCCGCCGCGGTGCAGGTAGTCCTTGTGGTCGCTCGGCGGGTCGACGTTGACGACCAGGTCGAGGTTGTCGACGTGGATGCCGCGGGCCGCGACGTTGGTGGCGACCAGCACCGTGACGTGTCCGGTCTTGAACCGGGTCAGGGTCCGGGTGCGCTGCGGCTGGGACTTCCCGCCGTGCAGCGCCGCCGCCCGTACCCCGCTGCTGAGCAGGTGGTCGGTGAGCTTGTCCACGGCGTGCTTGGTGTCGAGGAACATGATCACCCGGCCGTCGCGGGCGGCGATCTCCGTCGTGGTGGCGTACTTGTCGGCGCCGCGGACGTAGAGCACGTGGTGCTCCATCGTCGTCACCGCACCGGCGGCCGGGTCGACCGAGTGAACGACCGGGTCGTGCAGGTAGCGGCGGACGAGCAGGTCGACGTTACGGTCCAGGGTGGCCGAGAACAGCATCCGCTGGCCCTCCGGCTGCACCTGGTCGAGCAGCTCGGTGACCTGCGGCATGAAGCCCATGTCGGCCATCTGGTCGGCCTCGTCCAGGACGGTGATGGAGACCCGGTCCAGGTTGCAGTCGCCGCGCTCGATCAGGTCCTTCAGCCGGCCGGGAGTGGCGACGACGACCTCGGAGCCACCGCGCAGGGCCGCGGCCTGCCGGCCGATCGACATGCCGCCGACGACGGTGGCCATCCGCAGCTTGAGCGAGCGGGCGTACGGGGTGAGCGCGTCGGTGACCTGCTGGGCCAGTTCCCGGGTGGGGACGAGGACCAGGGCCAGCGGGCGGCGGGAGTCGGCGCGCCGTCCGTCGATACGGGCCAGCAGGGCCAGACCGAAGGCGAGCGTCTTGCCGGAGCCGGTGCGGCCGCGGCCGAGCACGTCACGGCCGGCGAGCGAGTTCGGCAGCGTGGCCGCCTGGATCGGGAAGGGCACGGTGACGCCCTCGGTCGCGAGCGCCGACAGCAGCGGCGCGGGCATGTCGAGGTCGGCGAAGGCCTCGACGGCGGGCAGTCCCGGGGTGATGGTCTTCGGCAGGGCGAACTCGCCCTGCTTGGCGGCGGGGCGGCGGCCGTAGCCACCGCCGGAGCGCTGGGCCGGGGCGCCGAAGCGTCCCTGGCCGCCGCCCTGGCGGCCCGGGGCCTGCGAGCGGAAGCCGCCGCCACCCGAACGGGAGCCGCCGGAACCGGGGGCTCCACCGCCGCGGGTGGTACGGGAAAAACGGTCGTTGGAGCGAGCTGTGCGATCGCGGTTCATACAGAACCTTTCCTCGATATGGCGCGTATCGAGGAATTCATTGCGGCGACGAGCGGCACAAGAATCGCAAGAACGGGCCGTTGGCATACGTGAACGAAGCCCGGCAGCCGGTCTTGAGCCGATACGGGCCCGGCAGAACCGGGTCCGGCGCTTCGCAATGACGGACGAGCCGGCCCGGGATGCGGGCCTGCGGGTCTCGTCACGGGGCTCCGGCGGACCGGTGGTCCGGGAGCCATGGCGGATCGTCCGCCGCACGGTGAAGAGCGTGGGTCCTGTGCGCTTCCCCGGCGGCTCGTGGCGGTGGTACCGGCACGGCGTGCACGGGGGCGGACCCGGGAAAAGCAACGAGCTGGGGCCCGCACCCAAGGTGCGGGCCCCAGCTGTGGATGCGCACTCAGCGCGTGAGCGCCGGTGTCATCGGATTCACGCGGGGGTGATGTTCTCCGCCTGCGGGCCCTTCTGGCCCTGCGTGACGTCGAAGTTCACCTTCTGGCCCTCCTGCAGCTCACGGAAGCCGCTGGCGGCGATGTTCGAGTAGTGGGCGAAGACGTCAGCGCCGCCACCATCCTGCTCGATGAAGCCGAAGCCCTTTTCCGCGTTGAACCACTTGACGGTGCCAGTAGCCATGTTTTATCTCCTTCTGGGGCAGAGCCCGGGGACTGGCACTGTGCCAGTCCCGCGTCGCCGCGATGATTACCCCATCCGGATAATGAACCGGAAAATACAAAAGCGCACCCACCGGCCCATTTAGCCGAGGAGAGCACTTGGAGTCTTTGGGAACCACAACTGCAACTGAGATCTACAGTAGCACAATGAATGCGAGCGGGCGCGGCAAGTAATTTCACTCCGCCCGGTGCGTCATAAACCTTCACCGGGCATTGCATAAAATTCTGTGCTTGCGGCTATAGATATTCGTCGCTCCGTGCTACGGCATCTCGGGGCCGGTGCACCGCCCTCCCTCCGGTCCAGGACCGGAGGGAGGGCGTACGGGTCAGCCGCACGCGAACCTCAGGGTGACCAGCTCGAAGGGCCGCAGCGCCAACTCCACACCGCTGTCGCGGAGTTCCGGCACCGCAGCGTCGGCGGACGGACGCTCCAGCAGGTCGCACACCGCGACGCCGCCGGCCTCGTAGGCCGTGGCGAGCCGGACCTTGGCGCGTCCGCCCGTCGACTCGTAGAGGCGGACGACGAGGTCGCCGCTCGCGTCGTCCGCCAGTTTGACCGCGCTCACGACGACCGCGTCGTTGTCGACGGCCACCAGCGGGGCCACCTCCCGGTCACCGGTGACCCGGCGCTCCCGCAGGTTGATACGGAAGCCCTCGCGGACCGCGTCACCGATCGCCGCACCGGGGACCAGGGCGTGCCGGAAGCGGTGCACGCCCTGGTCGGTCTCCGGGTCGGGGAATCGGGGAGCACGCAACAGCGAGACCCGCACGGTGGTGGTCGTACCCGCGTCGGAGTCGCGGACCGTACGGGTCACGTCGTGGCCGTACGTCGAGTCGTTGACGAGCGCCACGCCCCAGCCCGGCTCCTCCAGGTGGACGAAGCGGTGGTTGCAGGCCTCGAACTTGGCGGCCTCCCAGCTGGTGTTGGTGTGGGTGGCCCGGTAGAAGTGCCCGAACTGCGTCTCGGAGGCGTACCGCTCGGCGTGGACGTCCAGGGGGAAGGCGGCCTTGAGGAACTTCTCCGTCTCGTGCCAGTCGACCTCGGTGTCGATGTCCAGCCGCTTGGCGCCCGGCGCCAGGGTCAGCAGCTGGGTCACCTTCGAGTCACCGAAGCTGCGGACGATCCGTACGCGGGCGGCGGCCGCGTCCTCGACGGGGGTGAGCTCGTCGAGTTCCGTCAGGTCGGTGACCGTGTTGCGGTAGAACTCGTCGACGTCCCACGCGTCCCGCATGTTCGGCAGGTCGGGGTGGATCTGCAGCAGGTTCGCGGCACGGCCCGGTGCCACCGTCTCGCGTTCCGCGCCGATGTCGTACGCCGAGACGACCAGTCCGCGGGCGTCGATCTCCACCCGGAGCAAGCCGTTGTCCAGCACGTGGCCGCCGCCCTCGCGCGGGGCCGGGGCCGGGCAGCTGCCCGCGGGGACGGCCGCCGCCGCGCCGGCTGCGACGCCGCCGCGCGCGTGCGGGGCGGAGTTGAAGACGAGAACCCCGCCCGTCGCGGAGTCGCCGGCCAGCTCCCGCTGGGCGGCGTCGATGATGCCGTTCAGCTCCTCGGCGACGGCCGCGTACGTCTTCTCCGCCTCGCGGTGCACCCAGGCGATCGACGAGCCGGGCAGGATGTCGTGGAACTGGTGCAGCAGCACCGTCTTCCAGATCCGGTCCAGCTGCTCGTACGGGTAGGCGGACCCGGTCCGCACCGCGGCGGTGGCGGCCCACAGCTCGGCCTCCCGCAGCAGGTGTTCGCTGCGGCGGTTGCCCTGCTTCGTCCTCGCCTGGCTGGTGAGGGTGGCGCGGTGCAGTTCCAGATAGAGCTCGCCGACCCACACGGGTGCGTCCGGGTACTCCGCCTGCGCCTTGGTGAAGAAGTCGGTGGGGGTCTCCCACGTCACCGTCGCCGAGCCCTCCAGGCTGCGCATCCTGGCGGCCTTGGCGATCATCTCGCGGGTGGTGCCGCCACCGCCGTCGCCCCAGCCGGTCGGGGCGAGGGAGTGCCGGGCGACTCCCTTGTCCTTGAAGTTCCTCGCCGCATGGGCGATCTCGCTGCCCTTCATCGAGCAGTTGTAGGTGTCGACGGGCGGGAAGTGCGTGAAGATCCGGGTGCCGTCGATGCCCTCCCACTGGAAGGTGTGGTGCGGGAACCTGTTGGTCCGGCTCCACGAGATCTTCTGGGTCAGCAGCCACTTGGAGCCCGCGGCCTTGATGATCTGCGGCAGACCGGCCGCGAAGCCGAAGGTGTCGGGCAGCCACGCCTCGTCGTTCTCGATGCCGAACTCGTCGAGGAAGAAGCGCTTGCCGTGCACGAACTGGCGGGCCATCGCCTCGGAACCCGGCATGTTCGTGTCGGACTCGACCCACATACCGCCGGCCGGCACGAACCGCCCCTGGGCCACGGCCCTCTTGACCTTGGCGTAGACCTCCGGCCGGTGCTCCTTGATCCAGGCGAACTGCTGGGCCTGCGACATCGCGAAGACGAAGTCCGGCTCCTCGTCCAGGAGCGCGGTCATGTTGGACGTCGTACGGGCGACCTTGCGGACCGTCTCGCGCAGCGGCCACAGCCAGGCGGAGTCGATGTGTGCGTGGCCGACCGCGCTGATGCGGTGCGCGGACGGCTGGGCGGGCGTCGCGAGGACCTCGGCGAGCTGCTCCCGCGCGGCGGCCGCGGTGCCGTTCACGTCCTGGAGGTCGACCGCGTCCAGGGCGCGGCCGATGGCGCGCAGGATGGCCCAGCGCCGGGCGCCGTCGACGGGCAGCTCCTGCATCAGTTCGCCCAGCACCTCCAGGTCCTGGACGAGGTTCCACACCTGCTCGTCGAAGACGGCGAGGTCCATCCGGGCGAGGGTGTACTGCGGTTCGTCGCCCGCGGTCCCCTTGTCGCCGAGCGTGGTCGGCACGAAGGGGTGGTGATCGAGGATGACCGGGTTGGAGGCCGCCTCGATGTGCAGCACCACGACCTCGCCACCGGCGGCGGGGGCTCCCACACGCACCCACTGGTTGCGCGGGTTGAGGCCCTTCACCGGAGTGCCGTCGGGGCGGTAGACGAGGCCCTCGCACTGGAAGCCCGGCATGTTCTCGTCGAAGCCGAGGTCGAGCAGCGCCTCGACGGTCCGGCCGGCCCAGGCCTCGGGGACCGTCCCGGAGACCCGGAACCAGCAGGTGCCCCACGGAGCGCCCCACCGGTCGCCGACCGCGATCGGCCCGGTCGGACCGGCCAGACCCTCGGCCACGGGGACGGGCTCGCCCGGTGCGTTCCAGACGGCGACATCCAGCGGGACGGATTCCGGGTATACGGCCGGCCGGATGCGCTCGTCGAGAACGCGCTTCAGACGGGCTTCGGCCAGACCGCGGTCGTCGTGCATGAGGGGGCTCCGTTGTGAGGTGGGCGCCGGTGGGGCGTGTGTGCGGCGCTTACCGGCGGTGCGCGGTTTTGGTGGCGGGCCCGGGCGTGGTCATCGGACCTGTTCCGGAGTCACTACCCCGGTGATACCCCGGGCGGCCAGGTGCTGCGCGTCGTCGGCGTTGCTTGCGAGGGCGGCCATGGGACGGACCCCGTCCGCGGTGAGCCCGGCGACGGCTTCGAAGACGACACCACCGGGGGCACGCGTCGAGCGGCGGGGCGCGGTCGCGTCGTCACCGGCGCCGACGACGACGGCCGTGGTCCGGAGAGCGGGGCGGCGGGTCCTGCCGCGGTGCTCCTCGACGGTCCGGGCGATGACCCGGCGGGCCGGCCTGACCTGCCAGCTGTTGATCAACGGGCCTAGGCTGTAGTCGAGTTCGAGAAGTCGGCCGGCGAGCGGGACACGTTGCGCGAACACCATCGGGTGACGCCCCACACGTCCACGCGGTCCAGGGCTTTCCCGATGGTCGCCTCCGCGAACGAGGCGACGTGCTCGGCGGGAATCGGCGGGGCGGGGACGCGCAGGGATCAGCGGGGCGGGGACGCACGGGGCGGCGGGGCGGGGACGCACGGGGCGGCGGGGCGGGGACGACGGGGCGGCGGGGCGGGGACGACGGGTGCGCGACACCGCGCTTGAAGGCGGGGCGCGCGCGTGCGGTGCCCGCGCCCGCTCAGGCCGTGTCGCGGCCCGGGGTGGGCCGGCGCAGCTCCTCGTTCAGCCGGAGCGCCTCTTCGAGCTGGTCCTCCAGGATCACGATGCGGCACGCGGCCTCGATCGGCGTTCCGCCGTCGACGAGTTCACGGGCGCGGGCCGCGATACGCAACTGGTAGCGGGAGTAGCGGCGGTGGCCGCCCTCCGACCGCAGAGGGGTGATCAGTCGGGCCTCACCGATCGCACGGAGGAATCCGGGCGTGGCGCCGATCATCTCCGCGGCGCGTCCCATGGTGTAGGCGGGGTAGTCGTCGTCATCGAAACGGTCAGTGGCCTGCGGAGGGGTTTCGGGGGGCATGTGCACCTGCCGCGTATCGCTGACTTCGTTGACCGAAAGAGGAACTCTCATTGTGCGAGCCATCGTGTCTAGCATAGTCGCGACAGATTTACCGGGCCGGTCGGGGGAAATAATCTGATCCGCCCCGGTCCCGGCACCCTGCGGCCCGTCGCGGAACCCCTCGCGGGACCTGCCGCCCGGACGCGTCCCGGCGCGCCCGAGGGGCAACGCGACCGCGCTCTGCGGGACGACCGGCCGGGGGCTCACCAAGAACGCTGACCGGCCGGTCAGTTGATGACTGCCTGGCCAGAGGTCATAATGCACGCGTAGCCCTTCACGCATCCCCCGTCGTGAAGGGCTACACCCATGTGCGCGCCGGACCCTCGCGCACGAGGCGGGTTCGCGCAGGCGTTTTCACGGGCAAGGGACTCCCCTCGTGGTCCCCTGCCCATGTTTTTTCGAGTTAACAGTGACGTAGAGTGTTTGCGCAAGCCCGCTCCGGACACCGGAGCAGGATGCTCCACTTCATCCCTTTACGGCGTCCCCCTCAGGGCTCCCGGTTGGCGGACGAGGCGTCGGGGTTGGTTACAGTACGAGCCCGTTGACCGAATCGAGCACCGCCCGGAGCCGGACAGACGCCCGTGCGGTGGACGTGAACGTGGGGGCCGGATGGACAACGGCGAAGAACGCGCGCCGGAGCTGCGAACGCTGCGGCAGAAGGTCGAGTACATGGTCGAGAAGACCTTCCCCGGCCGCAAGATCTCGGGACGGCTCTTCGCCGACCTGGTCAAGGAGCGCGGCGGGTCCCTCTCCCACAGCTACTTCTCCAACATCCTGGCCGGCAAGGTCACCCAGCCGTCCGAGGACATCCTCAAGGCACTCGGCCTCGGTTTCGGCGTGGACTGGCGCTTCTTCAAGGAGGAGTCCGAGGTCGTCGACGACGTCGTCGCGGGGCTGCAGTTCCTGGCGAAGCGGCGTACCGGCGAGATCAGCGGGCTGGCCGGGCGGGGGCTGGACGAGGACGGACTGCCGCCGGAGCTGCTGCAGTTCGCGCTTGCCCTGCTCCAGGACGCCAAGGACCGGCAGCCACCGGCCGACGGCCGACCACGGAGTTAGCGCGGTGTCCATGCGCGAACTGCGGAAGGAGTGCGAGGCCGGGCTGGCCGGCCTCCCGCTTCCCTCCCCCTTCACGGTCGAGGGTCTGGTGGCGAACATGGAGGCGGCCCGCGGCCGCACCATCGTGCTGCACGAGATGCCCGACCGGCTGGCCCGTGTCAACGCCGCCTGCGGGCTGCGGCTGAAGGCCGGCGGGACCAGCGTCGTGCTCTACCGCCGGCGCCCCACCGTGTACCAGACCCAGCACGTCATCCTGCACGAGCTGTGCCACGAGTGGTTCGACCACGGCACCTCGCTGGACGCGGAGCAGCTGCGGCGGCTGCTGCCCGTCTTCGACACCTCCCTGATCGCCCGCGTCGTCGGCCCGGACGCACTGGACAGCCCGGACGCCGTGCAGGCCCGCGCCCAGTACGACACCCACGACGAACGCATGGCCGAATTGGGTGCCTCGCTCATCCCCCGCATGGCCAGGGACGTGACGAGCGATGACATGGTGGGGCGGCTCGCCAACTCGCTCTCGCGACCGGTCGCCCACCGCCGCCGCGGCCTGTTCCGCCGTACGTAGCGCCGCTTCGCCCGATCCCCGTCCCCCCACACCACAAGGACCTCCGCCGTGACCCCGCTCGACGTCGCCGGCTATCTGATAGCCGGCCTGATGACAGCCGTCGCCCTGTGGCGCATGCCTGCCGCCCTGTGGGGCGACGAGGAGGACCGGCGCCGCCGGGCCCTGTGGGGCTGTTACGCCGGATTCGCCGCCGCGCTGTGGACCAAGACCCGTGCGGTGCGCATCGGGCTCAACGACAGTCCGGTCACCGACCTTTCGGTGCTGATCAAGCACTACACGGCGACGATCGCGATTCTGGCCATTCTCAGCTACATCGTGGCGATCTACGGCCAGTACGCCGATGCCGGGGCCGTCCCGCGCCACGTACGGTTCGCGCGGATCGTCCAGCAGGTCGCGACGAAGGCCTCCGTCGCCACGCTCGTCCTGCTGACGGTGCTGTTCTTCACCGTCGTGGACCGGTCCGCGCCGTCGGACCGCTTCGTCGCCGACCATGCCGGGCAGTGGGGCGCGACGCTCTACATGAGCGTGTTCTACCTCTACCTCGGCGCCGCCTCCGCCGTCTGCGCCTACCAGTGGGCGCTCGCCACAGCCAGTGCCGAGCTGCGCCATCTGCGGGTGGGCCTGGGGATGATGACGTTCGCCATGTTCATCGGCGTCGGCTACACCGTCAGCCGGACGCTGTTCCTCTGGGTCAGCGTCATCGACCGGCCCGGCGAGGCCTTCGCCCTGAAGTTCGACGAGGTCACCGAGGCCTCGCAGGTGGCGCTGTTCGCCTTCTTCGCGATCGGCGCCTCCATCCCCGCGCTGAGCAACGTCCGCCGCCGGGCGAAGCTCTGGCGCGCCCAGATGCAGCTGCACGCGCTCTGGTACGAGCTGATGGCGGCCTTCCCCGACCAGCCCTTCGACCCCCCGGCACCGCTGCTGCGCGAGCTGACCCGTTTCGGCACCCCGGCCGACCTGCGGGTCGACCGGTGGGCCGCGGACATCGCCGACGCGGTGGAGAAGCTGCGCCACTACGTGCCCGACGCGCTGCTGCCTGCCGCCGAGGCCGCTGCCGGGAGCGCCGACCGGGAGCAGGCCGGGCCGCTGGCCGACGCCTACTGGATCAAGGCGGCGCTCTCGGCCCGGAGCGCCGGGGCACCGGCGGGCGACGCGGCCGCCGTCGGTACCCAGCACGCCACCGACCAGGACGGCGAGGTCGCCTGGCTGGTCCGGGTGGCGACGGCGTACCGCACGGTCACGCCGGAGCGGGCCCGGCAGGTCCTGGAGGAATCCTCCGCGGCGGTCAAGGAGCAGGAGCAGCAGGCATGAGCACCACCCCCGACACCACCACCCCCGACACCGGGACGAGCGGCATCGCCGGCACGTCCGCCGCGCGCACCGTGACCGACGTCTTCCAGCCCCGCAACGTCCTGCTGGCCGGCATGCTCGCCATCGGGCTGGCGGCAGCCGGCCACTGGACCGGGCTGCTCTGGGGATTCCTCGGCGCCCTGTGCGCCGGGCTCGTCCCGGCCGGCTACATCGAGTGGGAGCGCGGGCGCGGCACCTGGGGCGACCGCCATGTCGTCGACCGGACCAAGCGGGCCCCGATCTTCCTCGTCATCCTCGGCTCCATCGGCACCGGTTCGGCGGTCATGGTGCTGGGCGGCGCCCCCTCGGGCATCCTGACCGCGATGCTCGGGCTGTGGGTGATGACCGTGGTCCTGCTGGCCGTCAACACGGTCTGGAAGATCTCGGTGGACGCCTCGGTCGCCTCGGCCGTGGTCGCGCTGCTCGCCTCGGTGCACTCGCCGTGGTGGCTGTCCGGGTACGTGATGACGGCCGCCGTGTGCTGGTCGCGGGTCGCGCTCGGCTATCACACGGTGGGCCAGGTGACGGCCGGTACGGCGCTGGGCGCGGCGACGGCGGGCGCGTTCCTGTTCGTCTGACCGACCGGCCCCTCTTACGGTCCCGTGACGTGCCGACGCGGAAGCCGCGCCCTCAGCCGCCGGCGCCCTAGCGTGGCCGTCATGCGTGTACTTGTCACCGGCGGCGCCGGGTTCATCGGTTCGGAGATCGTCAGGACTCTCACCTCGGCCGGCCACGAGGCGGTGGTGCTGGACGCCTATCTCGCGTCCGCGCACGGCGGGGCGGCCGTCCCAGGGGGCGGCGACGGGACGATCGTCGGGGACGTGCGCGACCGGGCCGCGGTGGACGCGGCGCTGCGCGGCATCGACGCTGTGTGCCACCAGGCGGCCATGGTCGGCCTGGGGAAGGACTTCGCGGACGCCCCCGCGTACGTCGGCTGCAACGACCTGGGTACGGCGGTGCTGCTCGCCGCGATGACCGAAGCGGGCGTGCGGGACCTGGTGCTCGCCGGGTCGATGGTGGTCTACGGCGAGGGACGCTACGACTGCCCCCGCCACGGCACGGTCCGGCCGGGCCCCCGGTCCGAGGGCGATCTGGCGGCAGGCCGCTTCGAACCGCGCTGCCCCTCCTGCGGTACGGAACTGACGCCCGGTCTCGTCTCGGAGGACGCGCCCGCCGACCCGCGCAACGTGTACGCCGCCACCAAGCTCGCCCAGGAACACCTGGCCTCGTCCTGGGCCCGCGCCACCGGCGGGCGCGCGGTGTCGCTGCGCTACCACAACGTGTACGGACCGGGTATGCCGCGCGACACCCCGTACGCCGGTGTCGCCTCCTTCTTCCGCTCCGCCCTGGCCCGTGGCGAGGCGCCGCGCGTCTTCGAGGACGGCGGCCAGCGGCGTGACTTCGTCCACGTGCGGGACGTGGCGTCGGCGAACGCCGTGGCGCTGGCGGCCCTCGCGGGCCGGGAGCCCGGAGCCTTCACCGCGTACAACACGGGCAGCGGGGAGCCGCACACCATCGGCGAGATGGCCGAGGCCCTGGCGTCGGCGCACGGCGGCCCGTTCCCGGTCGTGACCGGCGAGTACCGGCTCGGGGACGTACGCCATGTCACCGCCGACTCGGGCCGGCTGCGTGCGGAGCTGGGCTGGAAGCCCGGGGTGGGCTTCGCCGAAGGGCTGGCCGCGTTCGCGTCACAGCCGCTGCGGGGCGTGCCCGCCGGCCGCTGAGTTCAGGCGACCGGGAGCGTGACCTCGAAGCAGCAGCCGCCCCGCACGTTGCGCACCGCCGCCCGGCCCGCATGGGCCTCGACGATGCCGCGCACGATGGCAAGTCCCAGGCCCGCTCCGGCGGGTGGGGTCCGGGCGTGGCTGCCGCGCCATCCGGTGTCGAACACCCGGGGCAGGTCCTCCTCGGGAATGCCGCCGCAGCCGTCGGTCACCGAGAGCACCACCCCGTCGCCGTCACGGTGCGCGGCCACCGCGACCGTGCCGTCGGCGGGGGTGCGGCGGATCGCGTTGATCAGCAGGTTGCCCAGGACCCGGCTCATCTCCTTGCTGTCGACCTCCACCGGCACGGCCTCGATCCCGTCGCCGACCAGCCGCACACCGTGCGCGCGGGCGAGCGGGTGTGCGCCCGCGAGAGCGTCCCCCACCAGGTCGTACACGGAGGTCCGGGCCACGGCGAGGGCCAGCGAACCGGCGTGGATCCGGGAGAGTTCGAAGAGGTCGCCGACCATGTCGTTCATCCGCTCCACCTCGGTGCGTATCTGCCGCAGATAGCGCCCCGAGTCGGCGGCCAGGCCGTCCTCCAGCGCCTCGGACATGGCCCGCAGTCCGGCGAGCGGGGTGCGCAGGTCGTGCGAGATCCAGGCGACGAGTTCCCGCCGCGAGGTCTCCAGCGCGCGCTCACGCTCGCGGGAGGCGTCGAGCTTGTCGCTGGTGGCGGCCAGTTCGCGGGTGAGGGCGTCGAGTTCGGCGTTGGCCTGTCCGGCGGGAGCGGCGAAGGTGCCGCCGTCACCGAACGAGCGCGCCGCCAGAGTGAGGTCGCGGCTCCTGGCGGCGATCCACCGGCCGAGCAGCATCGCCGTGGCCAGCGAGACGGCGGCGGCCATCGCGACGACGGTGGTGACCACGCTCAGGTCGTGCGGTGACAGGAACATCGCCCAGGCGACGGCGAGCGTCCCCGCGAGCATCGCGGTCACTGCGACGGCTGCCACCACGGACAGCGAGACGACGAGCGAGCGGTGCCGGAACAGCCGCAGGGCGAGCGCCCCGAGCAGTCCGGCGGCGGCCGCGCCGAGGAAGGCGAAGAGGGCGATGAGGAGGAAGTCGGCCATGGCGCTGCTCAGGCTCCGGGGGTGGGGGCGGGGAGACCGGGCGGGTCCGCGGGGGCCGTCGGGGGCTCGTCGGCGGGGACGTCCAGGCGGTAGCCGACGCCCCAGACCGTACGGATCCGTTCCGGGCGGGCCGGGTCCGTCTCGATCTTGCCGCGCAGGCGGCGGATGTGGACCGTCACCGTCGACAGGTCACCGAAGTCCCAGCCCCACACCTCCCGCATCAGTTCCTCCCGGGTGAACGCCCGGCCCGGGTGACGCAGGAAGAAGGCGAGCAGGTCGAACTCGCGCAGGGTGAGCGCCAGCGTGCGTCCCGCCCGCGTCGCCTGTCGCGCGGCGGGGTCCAGGACGAGCCCCGCGCCCTCCAGGAGCGCGGCCGGCACGCCGGCCGGCGAGGCACCGGCGCGCCGCAGCACGGAGTCGACCCTAAGGACCAGTTCGCGCGGGCTGAACGGTTTCGTGACGTAGTCGTCGGCCCCGGTCTCCAGGCCCAGGACACGGTCGTCCTCGTCGCCCCGCGCGCTCAGCATGATCACCGGCACCGGCCCGTGGGCACGCATCCGACGGCACACCTCGAAACCGTCCATGCCCGGCAGCATCAGGTCCAGGACCACCAGGTCGGGGCGGTGGGCCGCGAACCGTTCCAGCGCGGACGCCCCGTCGTCGGCACGCTCGACCTCGTAGCCCGCACCGTTCAGATAGCCCGCGACGACCTCGGCGACCGTCGGGTCGTCGTCCACGACCAGGACCCGGCCGCCGCGCGGGCGCGGGCCGGGGGACGGGGCCGGTCCTGGCCGGGGGTCCTCACCGGGGGTGTCCGGGATGTTCTGCATCCCTCCACCTTGGCACCCGGGCGTCTCGCGCCGGGCGCCGTGGGACGCCCAACCGTGCGACGTCCACGTTTCGTAAGAACCTGGAGTCCGGAATGCCGGTTTCGGCTCCGTAGGGTGAGCGGCGTGACCGACTCCTCCCCGTCGAACGCCCCCCACCGCCCCGCTTCAGCGCCCGCGCCCGTGGCCGATGTGGTCCTGCCCTGCCTGGACGAGGCCGCGGCCCTGCCCGGCGTGCTGGGCGCGATCCCGGACGGCTGGCGCGCCATCGTCGTCGACAACGGCTCCACGGACGGTTCGGCCGAACTCGCCCGTTCGCTGGGCGCCACCGTGGTGCACGAGCCGCAACGTGGCTTCGGCGCCGCCTGCCACGCGGGACTCCTCGCCGCCGACGCGGAATACGTCTGCTTCTGCGACTGCGACGGATCGCTGGACCCCGCGCTGCTGCCCGGATTCGTCGGGCGCCTCGCCGCGGGCGAGACCGATCTGCTGCTCGGCAGGCGCCGGCCGCAGGGCCGCGGCGCCTGGCCGCTCCACGCCCGGCTGGGCAATCTGGCGCTGTCCCGGATGCTGCGCCGCCGCACCGGGCTGCGGCTGCGCGACCTCGGCCCGATGCGGGCCGGACGCCGGGAGGAACTGCTGGCGCTCGGCCTCACGGACCGGCGCAGCGGCTACCCGTTGGAAATGGTGGTCCGCGCCTCGGACCACGGGCTGCGGGTCGCCGAGACGGATGTGCCGTATCTGTCCCGTACCGGCAAGTCGAAGGTGACCGGCACCTGGCGGGGCACCTGGCAGGCAGTGCGCGACATGCGCGGGGTGTTGCGCAGGCCGCCCGCACCGGCCGGTGTGTCCACCGTGCGGCCCCCGGTGTCGCGATGAGCGCCGGGAAGAGGCCCGGCGGGCCGGCCACGCTGCTGGTCATCGCGAAGGAACCGGTGCCCGGACGGGTCAAGACCCGGCTCACTCCGCCGTTCAGCCCCACAGAGGCGGCCCGTCTCGCCGAGGCCTCGCTCGCCGACACCCTGGAGACCGTCCTGACCCTGCCCGCGTGGCGGCGCGCCGTCGTCCTGGCCGGGGCCCCCGGCCCCTGGCTGCCGGCAGGCGTCGAGGTGATCCCGCAGTGCGGCGGCGGCCTCGACGAGCGGCTCGCGGCGGCTTTCGGCGCCTGCGTCGGGCCGACCGTGCTGATCGGCATGGACACCCCGCAGGTCGACGCGGCCACGCTGGCGCCCGCGCTCACGGACACCGCGTGGGACGGCTGTGACGCCTGGTTCGGACCGGCCGAGGACGGCGGCTTCTGGGCGCTGGGTCTGGCCGCCCCCGACCCGGAACTGCTGCGCGGTGTACCCATGTCCGCGCCGGACACGGGTGCCGTGCAGCGCGCACGCCTGACCGCGGCCGGGCTCCGCGTACGCGACCTGGTACGGCTGCGGGACGTGGACACCGCGGCGGACGCCGTGGAGGTGGCCGCCGCCGCGCCGCACAGCCGGTTCGCCGCCACCCTGGCACGGCTGACCGGGGTGGCGGTCCGATGACGGCGGCCCCGCAGCGCACCACGACCCCCACGGCTGCGTCGCCGCCCGGTCCGAACGCCGCGCCATGGGGCACCGACCCGTATGCCGACGCCCTGCGCAACGGACACGGCCCGCTCTTCCTCCGCCGCACCGACGGCTGGCTGCTGCCGCTCGACGTCGAGCGCTGGTGCGCGGGCGCCGACGCGGCGGACCGGTCGGCGCTGCGACGCTGCGAGGGACCCGTCCTGGACATCGGCTGCGGCCCGGGGCGTCTGGTCGCCGAACTGGCCGCCCGGGGCCACCGCGCCCTCGGCATCGACGTCAGCGAGGCGGCGGTCGCCCGCACGCTGCGCCTGGGCGGTTCGGCGCTGCGACGCTCCGTCTTCGAACCGTTGCCGGGCGAGGGGCGCTGGGGCACCGTGCTGCTCCTCGACGGAAACATCGGCATCGGCGGGGACCCGCGCCGGCTCCTGGACCGGGCGGCCGGCCTGCTCGCCCCCGGCGGGCTGCTCATCGCCGAGACCGTGCCGCAGAACATCGACGAACGGGTCAGGGTCCACCTCGACGACGGACGCGGCGCGGGCGCCTCGCCGAACGGCATCCAGCCGGCGGCGGAGGAGCCGTTCCCGTGGGCGCGGCTCGGGACGCCCGCCCTGCTCCGCCACGCCGGGTACCCGGGGTGGGAGCCCGTCGATCAGTGGGAGGCGGACGGCCGCCCCTTCGTCTCCCTGCGACGGACCCCGAACATCCTGGCCGTCAGCCAGAGCGCCGACACGACGCACAGCGCCGCCGTGATGAGCAGCCAGTTGCCCAGGAACACATCGGGGGAGAGCCCGCTCGCCGGTGCGTAGCGCTCCGCCTGACGGGTGATCAGCGGGAACCAGATGAGCAGCAGGAGACCGGAGAGAAAGGCGGGCACCCGCACGAAGTTCACCAGCCCGGTGCGGGGGCCGCCCGTCGCCCTGCGCAGCGCCAGATCGACGGTCGAGTACAGCGGGACCAGCACCAGGTCATGGAGCAGCGCCGCGCCGACGAACCAGATGAGGACGCCGACGGTGTCCCCCGCGAGCAGCCGTACGCCCGCGTAGCCGGCGAGCGCGAACGAGGCGGCCAGCAGAAGCAGGTGCAGCGGCCCCTCCCCGTACCAGCGCCGGAACATCTGCCGGGGACTCATCCTGTTCGTCACAGCTCTCCGAAGGTCAGCCGGGCCACCCATTTGGTGTTGAGTACGCCGGGGGCGGCCGGGACGATGATCCGGGCCGGGTACCCGTGGTCCGGCGACAGGTCCTCGCCGTTGACCTGGAGGGCCAGCAGCGAGCGCGGATCGCGCACCTGGTTGTCCCGCAGCGCCGCCCGGCGGAACGCGCCCCGCCGCTGCACCGACTCCACCAGCACCCCCGGCGCCGAGTGCGGACAGCCGGCGAGCGACGCCAGGTCCCGCAACCGCACGCCGCGCCACCACTGGTCCGAGGTCGACCAGCCCTCCACGCAGGCGATGGGCAGGGCGGCGCTGAACTGGTCCATGGCCAGCAGCTGCGCCCGGGTGAACCTGAGGTCTCCGGCCGGACCGCTGACCGTGAGCCACCAGCCCTCGCCGGTGTCCGACGGGGTGATACCGACGGCCGCCGCGGTCTTGTTGATCTGGAAGCCGTTCGGACCCGTGCCCGGTTCGGCCGCGCCGTGCGGGGTCAGCGCGGCCAGCTGCCGCAGCGGCCCGTCGAAGCTGCGGCCCGCCGAGGTGACGAACAGCACCAGCGAACCTGCCCCCACCATGGCGAGGGCGCCGCGGCGGGAGAGCGTCGGCTCGGCGGGGTCGGGCGAGGCGAGCGGGTCGTCCGCGGTGTTCAGGCGCAGCCCGCCCTCCCTCAGCACCCGAACCGCCGTGGGCATGCGCAGCCCCACATGGGCGAGGAAGGCGGCGAAGAACACCCACGCGCCGTAGAAGTGCAGCGGGTAGAAGGAGCCCGGGAACACGTACTCCAGCTGGATGTTGAGCAGTCCGGTGACGAACTCGAACAGCACCCCGCCGACCAGCAGCAGCAACGACAGCCGCTCCAGCGCATGCCCCACGGACCGGGCGGGCGGCAGCGCGAAGAGCTTCGGGACCACCGACCAGAGCTTCGCCAGCAGGACGGGCACGAGCACGATGCCGCCGGTGACGTGGAGCCCCTGCGTCAGCCGGTACAGCCAGTGCGGCCCGGTCGGCCAGGAGAAGAGGTAGAAGCCGAGGAGCCCCTTGTCCGGGGTCTTGTCGTTGACCGGTGCGAGGTCCGGGTTGTACGCGGCGTACGAGAGCAGGCCGGTCACGAACAGCAGCGTGATCCCGGCCAGCAGGACCAGCCCGAGCACCGCCGTGAACCGCACGCCGCGAACCGGGCTGCGCCAGAAACCGGGTGCGGACGGGGTCCGTTCGAGTACCGCGGCCATGCGTGCGGCAACGGGACCGTGCGGCCCGCTGTCATGTCGTTCGCCCATGGCGCGACGCTATGCCCGCGGTTCACCGTGGACAGGGGTACGACTCCTGACGAAAGTCTGACGTCACTCCGCTGCCGGGCCACTCCGGTGGCCTCCGGGAGCCGGATCTGACGGTTCGGTGACGCGTGCGGGCGACACGCCACGGCGAGCACCTCCCCCGCATAACGTGCCCGGGTGAAGACCGAGGACCGCACCGCACCCCATACCGAGGACCCCGACCCCGTCGCCCCGCGCACCGGCACCCGTGGTGATCTGATCGCCGTCGCCGGGGCCGTCGCACTGGTCACCGCCGCCGTGCTCATCGGCCAGGCGATCGAGAACGCCGACCACACCCTGGTCGTCCACTGGGCGCCCCTGCTGGCGACCTGGTACCCGCACATCGGTCCGGGCACGGCGGCCGCGCCGGCCGTCGCCGTGGCCGTGATCGCCTACGGTCCGGCGCTCGCCGCCCGGCTGCGCTGGCGGGCGCTCCTGTTCACCGGCTGGGCCGCCTCGCTCGCCTGGACCTTCTCGCTGGCGCTCATCGACGGCTGGGGCCGTGGCATCGCCGAACGGCTCACCACCAAGCACGAGTACCTGCGGGTCATCGACCGGTTCGACGACATCGGCGCCGCTCTGCGGACCTTCGACAGCCACATCCTGATCGGCCCGCCGGGCAACTGGCCCGCGCATGTCGCGGGGCACCCGCCGGGCGCCACACTCACCTTCGTGCTGCTGGACCGCATCGGGCTGGGGGG
Source organism: Streptomyces sp. LN549 (assembly GCF_043203805.1). Classification (NCBI taxonomy): domain Bacteria; kingdom Bacillati; phylum Actinomycetota; class Actinomycetes; order Kitasatosporales; family Streptomycetaceae; genus Streptomyces; species Streptomyces sp. LN549. Next base: position 4,240,610 of record NZ_JAZHRI010000002.1, read on the forward strand.
CGGGGCCTGGGCCGGCGTCTGGTGCATCGTCGTCGGCGGTCTGGCCGCGGTGGCCGCGCTGGTCGCCCTGCGGGCGCTCGCCGACGAGGACACCGCCCGGCGCGCCGCCCCCTTCCTCGTCCTCGCCCCGGTGGCCGTCTGGGCCGGCACCTCCGCCGACGGCTACTTCACCGCAGTGGCGGCCTGGTCCGTAGCGCTCCTGGCCCTGGCCGCGCGTCGCACGGTCCGCGCCCCCGCCGTCGCGGCGCTGGGCGCGGGCCTGCTGTACGGACTGTCCTGCTACCTCAGTTACGGTCTGACGCTCATCGTCATGCCACTGCTCGCCGTCCTCGTGCTCACCCGTACCGCCCGGCCGCTCCCGCTGTTCCTGCTCGGGGCCGTGGTCGTCCCCGTCGCCTTCACCGTGGCGGGCTTCGACTGGTGGTACGCCTACCGCGTGCTGGTCGAGCGCTACTACCAGGGGGCGGGCGGCATCCGCCCCTACGGCTACTGGATCTGGGCCAACCTCGCCTGCACGGCGGTCATCATCGGACCGGCCACGGTCGCCGGGCTGCGCCGCGGCGTGGCGGGCGCGCCCGGAGCCGTACGCGGGCTGCGCGGCGGGACCACCGCCGCCGAAGGGCGGCTGGTCCTGCTCGCCCTGGCGGCCCTGCTCGCCCTGCTGGCCGCCGACCTCTCCGGCATGAGCAAGGCGGAGACCGAACGGATCTGGCAGCCCTTCGCCCTGTGGCTGCTGCCGCTGGGCGCCCTGCTGCCCGCCGGCACCCGGCGCAGCTGGCTCGCGGCCCAGGCGGCCCTCGCCCTGGCGGTCAACCATCTTCTGTGGACCGGGTGGTGACACGGCGAAATGATGGCGGGCCGGCCTTCCACGGGGTAGACGTGGTCGGGTGCCGACATTCGAGATCACCACAGCAAGCGCGGACGACATCAGGATGATGGCGGACTGGGCCCATGCCGAGAACTGGAACCCCGGGCTGACCGACGGTCAGGCGTTCTTCGCCGCCGATCCGTGCGGATTCCTGATCGGCCGCCTCGACGGGGTGCCCGCCTCCTGTGTCTCCGTGGTCCGCTACGGCGCGGACTTCGGCTTCCTGGGCTTCTACCTGACCCGCCCGGAACTGCGCGGACAGGGGTACGGGAGCCGGCTCTGGGCCGCCGGGACGGCGCGGCTGGCCGGACGGAACACCGGTCTCGACGGAGTGGTCGAGCAGCAGCCCAACTACCGCAGGTCCGGCTTCCGTCCGGCCTGGACCAACCTGCGGTACGAGGGGCTCGTCCCGGTCGATGTCGCGCCGCCGCCCGGCGTCACCCTGGTGGACGCCCGCACCCTGCCCTTCGGTCAGGTCACCGCGTACGACCGCCGGTTCTTCCCGGCGGAGCGGGACAGCTTCCTCGCGGCCTGGACGACCACGCCCGGACGCACCGCGCTGGTCGCACTGTCCGAGGGCGAGGTGCGGGGGCTCGCCGTGCTGCGCGCCTGCCGTACGTCCTCGCGCATCGGCCCGCTGTACGCGGCCACGCCGGAGATCGCGGGCGCGCTGGTGAGCGCGCTCGCGGCCACCGATCCGTCCTCACCCGTCGCCGTCGACGTACCCGGCATCAACCCGGCGGCGATGCGCCTGGCCGAACAGCTCGGTCTCGCCCCGTCGTTCGAGACGGCCCGCATGTACACCGGTGCGGCGCCGGACGTCGAGCACGCCGGGCTGTTCGGCATCACCAGCCTCGAACTGGGGTGATCCGCCGGACCGGCCCGGGGCTCAGCCCGTCGCGCAGTCGTCGGCCGGGAATGGCACCCGCGCCCGGGATGCCATCACCGCGATGTCGTCCTCGGCCCCCGGGCCGAACCGTTCGAGCACCGCGTCCAGCAGCTCCTCCAGGTCGCCGCTCTCCGGCAGATTCAGGTCCGCCAGCCGGGCGACGGACACGTCGATGTCCTCGCCGCGCCGCTCCACCAGCCCGTCGGTGTACATGAACAGCACGGTGCCGGGTCCGCACTCCACCCGCGTCGTCCGGTAGCCGCCGAACCCGGTGCCGAGCGGCGGGCCCGCCGGCACGTCGCCCAGCCAGGTGCCGGCCGGGCCGGGGTCGATGAACACCGGCGGCAGATGCCCGGCGCTCGACACCTCGCACACCCCGCCGGTCCGGTCGACGACGGCGATCAGGCAGGTCGCCGCCCGGTCGAGCCCGGACCGCTCGACCATCCGGTCGAGCTGCTCCAGGATGCGGTGCGGCGGCAGTTCCTCGTCGGCCAGCAGCCGCAGCAGGGAGCGGTAGTGGCTCATCGCGACGGCCGCCTCGACGCCGTGCCCCATCACATCGCCCATCGCCTTCAGATGGCGTCCGTCGGGCAGCGGGATGACGTCGAACCAGTCGCCGCCGACCAGCACGCTCCGGTCGGCCGGCAGGTAGCGGGTGGCGATCTCGATGTGCGGGTGCGGCGGACGCGGCTCGGAGAGCAGGGAGCGCTGGAGTTCCAGGGCGATGGTGTGCTCATGGGTGAAGCGCCGCGCATGGTCGAGGTGGACGGCCGCCCGGACGGCCAGCTCGCGGGCGACCACCACGTCGTCGTCCGTGAAGACGGGTGATCCGCATGCCCTGAGCAGGCCGAGCACGCCGATCGGGGCCCCTCGCACGGCGATGGGTACGGCGATCGCCGAGTGCAGGCCGAGCTCCCGGTAGGCGGCGACCCGCTCCGGGCTGGGAGCGGCGCGGCTCAGCCGCTCGTCGCCGGTGAGGTTCTCCACGACCGGCTGATTGGTGACCAGACAGCGCGGCACGGCCGCGTCCTGCTGGTAGTCGATGTAGTCGCCGGCCACCCCGAACTGCGCGATACCCCGGCTCAGCCCGCGCACCGACGAGATCGCCGCACGTCGCATCCGGACCACGTCGGGCGGCGCGGGGCGCACCGGCGGGGCGACGTCGGGCGGGAAGACCTCGACCGTGGCGACGTCGGCGAGGCCGGGGACGACGAGTTCGGTCAGCTCGGCGCAGGTGGTGTCCATGTCGAGCGTGGTGCCGATGCGGGTGTTCGCACTGTCCAGAAGGCTCAGGTGGCGCTGGGCCTGGGCGAACCGGTGCTGTTCGGCGTCGGACGCCATGACCTCCAGCACGATCCCCACGACGCCGACGACCCGGCCGGCCACCTCCAGGCGGTGGTAGGCACCGTGCCAGTAGCAGCGGGCGGTGCCGGACTCGGCGGGCAGCCGGCCGCTGGAGGTGACCTCGCGCGCCCGGCCGTCGGCGAGAACGGCGCGCATGAGGTCCTCGCGGGCGTCGATGTCGGGCAGGACCTCGCTGGGACGCCGGCCCAGGTGGGCGGCGGGCAGGAGGCCGTTGTGGCGGACCAGCGCCGGGTTCACGTACAGATAGCGCAGCTCGGTGTCGAACACGGCCACGCCCGCCATCGTGCCGTCGAGAGCGGCGGCGGCGAGCGCCGTCTCGTCGATCGACCGCGGGTGGTCGGCGTGAACCGGCAAGGCGAACCTCCTGAGGCAGGGCGCGGGCCGCCCGTCTGCCCGGCCCTTCATCGTCGGACGGCCGCAGCGCCACCGCATCCGCAGACACCCGCCGCACCGCTCGTTTCAGTGCACCGGCATCGCGCCCCCGGTCTCCGGCTTCCCCCGGGGCACCAGCACCGCGGACACCGCCGCGCAGCCGCCCGCGGCCACCGCGCACACGAGGAACGCGTCCGCGAAACCGGTCACCGTGCCCGCCACGCCGCCGATCCCCGCGGCGGCCACGGTGGACACGACCGCGACACCGATCGACCCGCCCACCTCGTGGAAGGTGTTGACCACCCCGGACGCGAGCCCGGCCTCCTCGTGCGCGACCATGCCCAGCGCCGTCGTGGTGGCGGTGACGAACACCGCGCCGAGACCGAACGCGGCAACGGCGAGACCCGGCAGCAGCACCCCGTACACACTGCTGTCCGCGTCGAGCCCGGCCAGCGGGGCGCAGGCGGCGGTGGCGATCACCATCCCGCCGACCGCGGTGGCCCGGCTCCCCACCGATGTGACGAGCCGCGAGCCCAGGTGCGCACCGACGCCGACGGCCACCGCCACCGGCAGGAAGACGAGCCCGGTCCGCAGGGCCCCGAAACCGCGGCCGTGCTGGAGGTAGACCGAGCCGAGGAAGAAGAACGCGATCAGCAGTCCGGTCGCGATCAGCATCAGGAACGACCCGGCGAGCACCGGCCTGCGGGTGAACATCCGCAGGTCCATCAGCGGCTCCCGGGTCGCCCGCTCGACCGCCGCGAACCCCGCGTACAGCACCACGGCGGCCACGAGCGGAAGCAGCGTGGCGGGGGCGCCCCAGCCGCCGCCGTCCCCGGCCTTGACCAGTCCGTAGATCAGCGCACCGGTACCGGCCGTGACGAGCACCGCCCCGGGAACGTCGAGCCGGGCCGACGGCCGGGGTGCGCGCGCCGGAACGAAGACGGGGAGGGCGGCCAGCAGGGCGATGCCGACGGGCACGTTGACGTAGAAGACCCAGCTCCAGCCGGGCCGCCGGCCAGCGCGCCGCCCACCAGCACCCCGATCGCCGATCCGGTACCGCCGATCGCGGCCCACACCCCGAGCGCCTTGTTGCGTGCGGGGCCGTGGAACGAGGTGGTGACGAGCGACAGGGCCGCCGGTGACAGCAGCGCGGCGCCCACGCCCTGCGCGATCCGGCCGCCGATCAGCATCGAGGCGCTGCCGGCGAGCCCGGAGACAAGCGAGGCCGCGGTGAAGACGGCCAGACCGGCGAGCAGCGTGCGCCGGGCCCCGAGGGCGTCGGCGAGGCGCCCGCCGAGCAGCATCAGCCCGCCGAAGCAGAGGGTGTAGGCGGTGACCACCCACGTCAGCGCGGTGCGGCTGAGGTGCAGGTCGGCGGCCATGTCGGGGAGCGCGACGTTCACCACGGTGACGTCGAGCACCAGCATGAACTGGGCGACGCAGATGAGCGCGAGCATCACTCCGGGACGGCGGACGGCGGGCGGCCGGTGGTGGCCGTGGCCATGGCCGTGCGGAGGGCTGTCGCCGGGCACGGAGGTCTTCCAGGAGGTGTCATGAGTCATGAACTGAACTGTACGGCTCAGTACACATGAACTCAACTGTTCAGTTCAGGTCGCTGTTAGCATCGCTCCATGGACATCAAGCCCCGCCCCGCCGGACCTCGCGCCGAGGCCAAGCGGCAGGCCATCGTGAAGGCGGCCCGCGAGGCGTTCCTCCGGGACGGATTCGGCGTCGGAATGGACACCATCGCCGCCGGGGCGGGCGTCTCGAAGGTGACGGTCTACAACCACTTCGGCAGCAAGGAAGCGCTGTTCACCGCCGTGATCGCGGGTGCGCTGGACGAGCCGCTCGGCGGCGCGTCCACGACGGCGCTCGCCACCCTCGCCGACGCCCCCGACCTGCGTGCCGCCCTAGTCGACGCGGCCCGCACCTGGGTGGCGGCCGTCCGCGGCAACGCCGATGTGATCGCCCTGCGCAATCTGGTGGCCGCCGAGCTGCACCGCTTCCCGGAGATCGCTCAGGCCTGGCAGGGCCACGGCCCCGAGGGCCACCACCCCGCCGTCGCCGACGCCCTGCGCGAACTGGCCGGTCGCGGCCGGCTGGTCATCCCCGACCTGGAGACGGCGATCATCCAGCTGTACGCGCTGCTGGTCTTCCCGCACCTGGTCTTCGGCTCGTACGGCACGACGATCGACGACGACGCCGCCGACCGGCTGATCACCCACGGGGTGGACATGTTCCTGGGCTACTACGCCCCGCCCGTACCGCCCGAGGCGTAGGACCCGGGCGGGAGCAGCCGGTCCAGGTCCACCGTCCCCTCGCCGGCCGTGGCCCCCGGCGGCAGCAGCAGCGCCTCGGCCACGGGCCCGGGGAGCGGTGCCCGGTCCAGCAGCCCGGCGACCAGAGCGGTCGTCAGGCGGTGCCAGGCAAAGGCGCGTCGGAGCATCGCATGGTCGCCGCCGTTCACGGTGACCAGACAGGTCCGGGCGCCGTCCTTCCTGGCCCGTTCGGTGAGCGCGCGGGAGTCCGCGGGGTTCGTGACACGGTCGCGGATGCCGTGCACCAGGACGACGTCCCGTCCGGCGAGCTGGGCGACCGGGTCGCCCTCGGGGCACCACGGGGCGAGGCCGACCACGGCCCGGACCAGCGGATGTCCGGCGGCGGCCAGGGCGGCGCGGCCGCCCATCGAGTGCCCGAGCAGCACGACCGGGACCTCCCCCGCCGTACGCCGCAGCTCGTCCAGGGCACGTACGGCGTCGTGCAGCGGATCCGCCCGGTCACCGTTCCAGCCCCGATACCCGTACCGGACCGCCCACTACCAACACGTCGCCGGGCAGCGCCGCCCCGCAGGCCGCGCGCGAACGGCCGCATCCGCACGGCGGGCAGGTTGAGCGGGACGGGCGGCGGCACCCCGAGACCGGTCTCCCGGCCGCCGTGCAGCAGGAGCACCGCGGCCGCCGGCGGGCGTGGTTGCGTCATGCGTACCTCCGGGTGCGGTGATCGATTCCGTACCGAGCATGCTGTACGGAGCACGGGCAGCACCGTCACGCAGCACCGCCCACCAATTGCCCACCTCTAAGGACATCACATGGGATCGTCACTCCAACTCGGTCAGCCGGTCCAGGACTTCACGCTCGCGGGAGGCGTCCTGGACGGTGACTCCTTCGAGCGCCGCGACTACACGCTCTCAGCCGCGCGCGGCCGGGCCGTCGTCCTCGCCTTCTACCCGGGCGACAACACGGCCGTGTGCACCAAGCAGCTCTGCTCGTACTCCTCGGGCATGGAGACCTTCGAAGGGCTCGACGCGGAGGTCTGGGGAATCAGTCCACAGGATGTGGACAGCCACGAGTCCTTCGCCCGCGGCCATCAGCTGCGCATGCCGCTCCTCGCGGACCCGGGCCGTGAGACGGCCCGTGCCTTCGGGGTGGCGGCACCGGGGATCGGGGTGCGTCGCGCGGTGTTCCTGATCGACGCCGACGGTGTGCTGCGCTGGAAGCACGTGGCGCTGCTCGGTGCCACGTTCCAGTCACTGGACACCCTCGCGGGCCACCTCTCCGGCATCAACAAGGCGTAAAAGACTGCCGGATCCCGGCAGTGTCGCAAGACGGCCAGGTATGGGATCATCCAGCCAGTTCGACGGAAATGTTCGGGGGGGTTCCGCAGCCGGGAGGGGTGATCACGTGACCTTGTTTCTCGGTCTCGGCATTGCGGGAGTCGCACTGCTCGCCCTGTCACTGATCTTCGACGGGATCCTCGAAGGGCTCTTCGGGGGCGTGCTGGACGGTCTCTTCGACGGGCTGCTCTCCCTTCCGGTGATCGCCGGTTTCGTCTCGATGCTCGGGTTCGGCGGCGCCATCGTGCTCGGCACGACCGGCGTCGGCACGATCGCCGCCACTGCCGCCGGGGTGCTCGCAGGGCTGGTCGCGGCCGGACTGACCTGGAAGTTCAGCCGGGCCCTGATGCGGGATCAGACCCATGTCACGCCGCGGGACGAGGACCTCGTCGGCACGTCGGGTTCCGTGGTCACGGCCATTCCGGCCGACGGCTACGGCGAGGTGCTGCTGCGACTCGGGGGGCAGCCCGTGAAGCTCTCGGCGAAGAGCCCGGTACCGGTCGAACGCGGCACCGAGATCTGGGTCGAGGCGACGCTCTCGACCACCTCGGTCTCGGTCCGTCCCGTCGAACGCTGAGCCGGCACGCCGGCCCGCACGCCACCGCTCGCCACAGAACTGCCGTCCCCGTCGGGAGGCAGAGGGGGACATCCTTATGAGTCCAGTCCTGATCGCCATCGTCGGAGTCGTCGTACTCCTCTTCCTGCTCGCCCTCGCCGTCATCACCCGCTACAAGGTCGCGGGACCCAGCCAGGCGTTCATCATCACCGGCCGCCGCGGCAAGAAGTCCGTCGACCCGGTGACCGGACGGGCCAGCATCGACAACAGCGGCCAGAAGGTCGTCGTCGGTGGCGGCGTCTTCGTCGTGCCGTTCGTCCAGCAGAAGTTCACCCTGGACCTCTCCAGCCGGCACATCCCCGTCGCCGTGCGCGGGGCCGTCACCCTGCGCGGGGTCAAGTCCCACCTGGAAGGCGTCGCGATCGTCAAGGTCGGCGGCAGCGAGGACGCCATCCGGGCCGCCGCCCAGCGCTTCCTCCAGCAGCAGAACGGCATCGTCGGCTTCACCCAGGAAGTGCTCTCCGGTGCGCTGCGCGCCATCGTCGGCCGGATGTCGGTCGAGGACATCATCCGCGACCGGGCCGCCTTCGCCGGCCAGGTGGCGGAGGAGGCCGAGGCGAGCCTGTCCGGGCAGGGCCTGATCCTGGACGCCTTCCAGATCCAGGACATCACCACCGAGGGCTCCTACCTGGAGGACCTGGGCCGCCCCGAGGCCGCCCGCGCCAAGCAGGAGGCGGACATCGCCGAGGCGATCGCCCGCCGGGCCTCGGAGCAGGCCCGGCTGAAGGCCGCCGAGGAAATCGCCATCGCCGAGCGGACGTTCTACCTCAAGCAGGCCGAGATCAAGGCGGAGACGGAAGCGGCCGCCGCGAAGGCGAACGCCGCCGGTCCGCTCGCCGAGGCCGCCCGCCAGCAGGAGGTCCTCCAGGAGCAGGAGAAGGTCGCCCAGCGCCAGGCCGCCCTGACCGACCGCGAGCTCGACACCAAGGTCCGCAAGCCCGCGGACGCCGCGCGCTACCGGGCCGAGCAGGAGGCGGAGGCCCGCCGCATCGCCCAGGTCAAGGAGGCCGAGGCGGACGCCGAGCGCTCCCGGCTGACGGGTGAGGGCGAGAAGCTGCACCGCTCGGCGCTCGCCGAGGCCGTGCGCATCGAGGGCGAGGCCGAGGCCGCCGCGATCGCCGCCCGCGGTTCGGCCGAGGCCGAGGCCATGCAGAAGAAGGCCGACGCCTTCGCGCAGTACGGCGACGCGGCCGTCCTCCAGATGCTCGTCGAGGTGCTCCCGCAGGTCGTCGCCAAGGCGTCCGAGCCGCTGAGCGCCATCGACAAGCTGACCGTGATCTCGACGGACGGTGCGAGCCAGCTGTCGCGCACGGTCACGGACAACGTCGCCCAGGGCATGGAACTCCTCAGCTCCACCACCGGAGTCGACCTCGCCGCACTGCTGCAGAACCTCAAGGGCGCGGGCCCGAAGCCGGAGGTCCCGGCCCAGCAGGACACCGCCACCGCGCAGAACGGCAAGATCGAGATCGCCGACTGACGCCTCGCGTCGACCACCGCGTGCCCGGCCGGCTGCGCACCGGCCGGGCACGCGTGCGTGCGGGTCCGGAAGACCGGCCACAAAGGCGGCGGGAGCCTCCGGATAAGGTAATGGGCAGCTAAAGAGATCGCCAAGTACGTCAGAGCACACCGCGCTCCTCGGGAGGAAGCCATGGGAACCCACCGCACCACGCTGCCCGGAGTCGGCGTGCAGTACGACTACACCACCGAGTCGGGACAGCACATCTCCGTCGTCGTGCACCACGACGGACGTCGGTTCATCGGCTTCTACGACCAGGGCGACCCCGATTCCTGTCAACTCTCGGTACCCCTGACTCCACAGGAGGCCACCGGGCTCGCCCACCTCATCGACGCGGCGCCGATCGACGCCGTGCGGACCGAGGGCATCGACCTGGTCACCGAGCACATCCCGCTCGGGACGCGTTCCCCGTACGGCGGCCGGCTGCTCGGGGACACCCGGGCGCGGACCCGGACCGGGGCCTCGATCGTGGCGGTGCTGCGGACCCACAGCGCACATCCGTCACCCGGGCCGGACTTCCGGCTCGCCATCGGGGACACGCTCGTCGTCGTCGGTACGAGGGAGGGCGTCGACACGCTCTCCGAGATCATTGCGGAGGGCTGACCGTGCACGACACGACCGCACTGCTGGTGGAGCTCGGCTCCGTCATCCTGGGACTGGGCATCATCGGCCGGTTCGCCGGCCGCGTAGGACTCTCGCCCATCCCGCTGTACCTGCTGGCCGGGCTCGCCTTCGGCGAGGGCGGGCTGCTGCCGCTGGGAGCGAGCGAGGAGTTCACCGCCGTGGGCGCCGAGATCGGCGTCATCCTGCTGCTGCTCCTGCTGGGTCTCGAATACAGCGCCTCCGAACTCGTCACCAGTCTGAAGACCCAGTACCCGTCCGGCGCCGTGGACTTCGTACTCAACGCGACCCCGGGCGCCGTCGCGGCCCTGCTGCTCGGCTGGGGTCCGGTGGGCGCCGTGGCCCTGGCCGGGGTCACCTGGATCTCCTCGTCCGGGGTGATCGCCAAGGTCCTCGCGGACCTGGGCCGTCTCGGCAACCGGGAGACGCCCGTCATCCTCGGGGTGCTGGTCATCGAGGACCTGTCGATGGCCGTCTATCTGCCGCTGCTCACCGCGATGCTCGCGGGCGTCGGCTTCGCCGGGGGCAGCATCGCGCTGCTCATCGCGCTCGGCACCGTCGGGTTCGTGCTCTACCTCGCGCTGCGGCACGGCCGGCTGATCAGCCGGGCCGTGTCCTCCGACAATCCGGAGATGCTGCTGCTCGTCGTGCTCGGGCTGACCGTCCTGGTCGCCGGTGTGGCCCAGCAGTTGCAGGTGTCGGCGGCCGTCGGCGCGTTCCTCGTCGGCATCGCGCTCTCCGGAGAGGTCGCGGAGGGTGCGCGCAAGCTGCTGACCCCGCTGCGGGACCTCTTCGCCGCCGTCTTCTTCGTGTTCTTCGGGCTCTCCACCGATCCTGCGGAGATTCCGCCGGTGCTGCTGCCGGCCGCGCTGCTGGCCGTCGTCACCGTCTTCACCAAGATCGCCACCGGCTGGTACGCGGCCCGGCGGGCGGGCATCGGATCGCGCGGGCGCTGGCGGGCGGGCGGCACGCTCGTCGCCCGCGGTGAGTTCTCCATCGTCATCGCCGGTCTGGCCGTGGCCACCGAGCCCCGGATCGGGCCCATCGCCACCGCGTACGTCCTGATCCTCGTGATCGTCGGCCCGCTCACCGCGCGCTGGACCCAGCCGGCGGTCGAGCTGATCCGGAAGTGGCGCGGCAAGGGCGACGGCCCGGCCGCCACGCCCGGTGAGCCCGGCGTGGTCCCGGCCGCGCGGGCGGCGGCGGCCCCCAAGGAGGAGCTCGCCACGTCCGCGGACTGACCCGCGCCCGGGCCGCCGTCGGCTGCCGTGGGGGGGGGGGAGGTCGGGCGCCCAGCCCAGGGGGTAGGCGTCCGCGCCGCCCCCGGGCACGGCCGGTTCACCGCCCGCCGCGCTGAACGCCGTCAGCCCGTCGATCAGCGCGGTGCACTGCTCCGGCGCGAGACGTTCGACGATGGCGGCGACCTCCCGGCGGCGGGCGGACGTGACGTCCTCCACCAGCCGGCACCCCTCGGGGGTCACCCGCAGCGAGGTCTCCCGGCGGTTGGCCGGTTTGACCTGGCGTTCCGCCAGACCGGCGGCGATCAGCCGGTCCACCATGCGCATCGCGGTCGACGGGTTCACGCCGAGCCGCTCGGCGAGCGAGACGAGCTTGGCGTCCCCGTGCGTGGCGAGCACCACGAGCAGCCGGAACTGGGGCAACGTCACCCGGTCCTCGACCGTCGCCAGTGAACGGGCGGACACCGCCACCAGCAGTCGCGACGCCGTCAGCACCGCACGCGTCACCGCGTCGACGTCGTCCCCGCCCGGGGCGGACGGTCGTTCCTCGGGTGACTGTTCCTGCGCGGCCATGCCTCTTTGTACCGTGCGGGACGGCCGTACTCGAATCCGGACCGCACCGAGGCCGAAACGGTGTCGAACCGGTACCGAATCCATGGCGCAAGCCTATGAAACCACCATTGGACTGTGCAACGTTTGCACAGTGATGCCTGAACCCGCACCTTCGCCCGGACCGCAGCGCCCGCCGCTGCCGACCGGACTGCGGCGCACCGCCGCCCGGCTGCCCGTCCACATGTTCCGCGCGGGGCTGGGGCCGTTGTTCCGGGGCCGTCTGCTGCTCCTCGTCCACACCGGGCGCACCACGGGCCTGCCCCGGCGGACGGTGATCGAGGTCGTCGAGTCCGCGGTCGTGGACGGCCGGCGGAGCTGGACGGTCGCCTCCGGCTTCGGCCCGGGCGCCGACTGGTACCGCAACCTGCTCCGTACACCCCACGCCGCCGTGCAGGCCGGCCGCAGGTTCCACGCCGTGACGGCGCACGTCCTGCCGGCCGAGGAGGGCGGCGAGCTGATGGCGCGGTACGCGCCCCGCCACCCCCGGACCGCCCGCCGGCTCTCCGCGTTCATGGGGTTCACGGTCGACGGCAGTGCGCGGGACTACCGGAGAGTCGGCGAGTCGATCCCGTTCGTCACGCTGGTGGAGGGCACCGGGGCCGGCGGGCGCGGCCGCTGAGGGGCGAGCCGGGTGCGTCAGGCCGGTGCCGCCTCGGTCTCCTCCACCAGGTGGGGCCGGGGCACGCCCCGGCGGTAGAGGATCACCGTGACCAGCAGGCCGAGGCCGAAGAAGCCCGCCGACCACCAGTACGCGGTCGAGTAGCTCTCCAGCTGGGCCTGGGCGACGGCTGCCGGAGTGGGCTTGCGGCCCACCAGGTAGTCGGTGGCTGCGCTGGTGGCGAGGGTGTTGAGCAGCGCCGTACCGATGGAACCGCCGACCTGCTGGCTGGTGTTGACCATCGCGGAGGCCACCCCGGCGTCGCGGGGCGCCACCCCGGCCGTGGCCAGGTTCATCGCCGTGGCGAAGATCATGCCGAGGCCCAGGCCCAGGCAGATCAGCGGGGGCAGCACATGGGCGAGGTAGCTGCTGCTCAGATCCAGGGTGGTCAGCCACACCATCGCGGCCGCCGAGATGCCCATGCCGAGCGGCACGATCGGCTTGGCCCCGAACCGCGGCACCAGCGTGTTGGTCGTCGTCACGGACGTCACGATCATGACGGCGACCATGGGCAGGAAGGCCGCGCCCGTGGAGACCGGCGAGTACAGCAGGCTCTTCTGGAGGTAGTAGGTGAGGAACAGGAACACGCCGAACATGCCGGCGCCGGAGATGAACATCGCGAGGAACGACGCCGCACGGTCCCGGTCCAGCACCACGCGCATCGGCAGCAGGGGATGCTCGGCCCTGGTCTGCCACCACGCGAACGCGGACACGAGCACCGCACCGGCCAGCAGGAAACCCCAGGTCTGGGGCGAACTCCAGGGATTCGTCTCGGCCTTGGAGAAGCCGAACACGATGCAGAAGAGTCCGGCGGAGACCAGCAGGGTCCCCGGGATGTCGAGCTTCGGGCGGTCGGCGGGCGCGCCCGCGGTGAGCAGGCGCGAGCCGCCGATGAAGGCGAGAGCCGCGAACAGCAGGTTCACGTACAGGCACCAGCGCCAGTTCAGGTACTCGGTGAGCACCCCGCCGAGCAGCAGCCCCACCGCACCGCCCGCCCCCGCGATGGCGCCGTAGATCCCGAAGGCCTTCGCCCGCTCCTTGGGCACGGTGAACGTCGTGGTCAGGAGCGAGAGCGCGGCCGGGGCGAGGAGCGCGCCGAACACGCCCTGCAGGGCGCGGGCCAGCACCAGGATCTCGAAGCTCGGGGCGGCGCCGCCGATGGCCGAGGCGACCGCGAAGCCGACCAGCCCGGTCAGGAACACCACCCGGCGGCCGACCAGGTCGGCGATGCGTCCGCCGAGCAGCAGCAGCGAGCCGAAGGCGAGGGCGTACGCCGTCACGATCCACTGACGGTTTCCGTCGCTGAAGCCGAGGTCCTGCTGGGCGGAGGGCAGCGCGATGTTCACGATCGTCGCGTCGAGGACCACCATCAGCTGGGCCAGCCCGATCACCCCCAGCACCCACCACCGGTGGGAGGGCCCGCGCTCCTGGCCGGGAGCCGCCCGGGACGCCGGCTCGGTGACCACCCTCCCCCGCTGTCCGCCCTCGGCCGGTTCCCCTGACTGACGTGCATGACGGGCCATGGTGCGGTTCTCCCTCGCTGCACCGGAATCCCCCGACTGATCACGCTAGGCGGAGGTCGGCGTCCCCGCATGCGGGGACGCCGGCGACGGGCAACGCTGCCGGAACCCGGCAGCAGGGGAGCGGTCGGGCGGTCTTTGGGGCTCAGACCTCCTTGGCCGGCCAGTCCAGCAGCCGGGCCCCGATCACCGCGGTCTGCAGGGTGTAACGGTGCATCGGGTCGGACGGGTCGGAGCCGGTGAGCTGGTGGATCCGCTCCAGCCGGTACGTGAGCGCCCGCACGCTCAGCGCCAGCCGCCGGGCCGTCTCGGCCGCGACACAGCCCGCGTCGAAGTAGACGGAGAGCGTCTTCAGCAGCGGCTCCGCGCCGCCCCGCGCCTGCTGGAGCGGGCCGAGCTCGCTGCGCACCAGATCGGCCATCGCCTGCCGGTCCCGGGTCAGCACGGGGTAGACGAGCAGATCAGCGGCGTACAGCACGGGGCCATCCAGGCTCATCCGGTCCGCCAGGTCGAGCGCGTCCAGTGCCTCGTCGTACGACTGGACCACACCACCGGGACCCCGATGGGGACGGCCGACCGCCACCCGGCCGCCGTCCGTCGCCGCGTGCGCCTGCTTGGCGAAGTACCGCAGGACATCGGGCTGGCTGCCGGGCGCGATGCAGATCAGCCGGCCGTCCTTCGTCGTGAGGAGGATCTTGCGGCCGCTGAAGCGGGCCAGCAGCGCCGACTCCACCTGCCGCGGCTCGGCGTCGGTCTCGTTGTACGCCGCCGGGCCCGTCGCCACCGCGACGGCGTGGGCGCGGGAGAGCCGCAGCCCGAACCGGGTGGCGCGCTCGGCGAGGCGGCCCAGGTCGCTGCGTCCGTACAGAAGGTCGTCGATGAACTCACGGCGGGCCGCCTCCTCCCGCCGGATGGTGAGGCGCTGGGCCCGCTCGAAACCCTCGGCGAACGCGTCGACGGCCTGCTCCACCGCGGCCAGCACGCTCTCGGTGGACGCGGCGGCGGCAGCAGCCGGCGCTCCGGGGACGGCGGCCGGCCAGGCGGTGCGGGTCTCGGCCAGATGCATACGGACCAGCGCGCGCAGTTGGTGTCCGGCCTCGGCGGCCTGCCTGCCGAGGGCGCGGCGGGCGTCGAGCTCCTCCCGGGTGAGCCGACGGCCGGAGACGGCGACCTCGCCCAGGATCCGGGCGTAGTCCTCCAGGAAACTGCCGGGTATCTCCGGTTCCGCCACGCGCCCGCCCTCCGCTGCTGATGCGTACCTGATATTTGCACAACGCGTATGCGCGCATGCCGGTGCCCGGCATCGAGCGTGCGGAAAGACTGCCGGAATCCGGCAATGCGGCCGGCCGGCCGTGGATGACACGATCCTGTCAGCACCAACCGGGGGACCACGGGGGAAACGCGGGGGTGCAGGGGGACGGGGGAAGACCCGGCTGCCGCGGTGCCGTTGGGACGGCGCCGCGGCTCCGGGGTCACCGCCGGACCCCGCACGGACGCCGGCCGGACTGCCGGCACGGCGGGCAGGGGGTGGACCTATGCAGGAGTTTCTGACCGCGGCGCAGTCCTTCCCGGCCGTGCTCTTCTCCGCGGCGCTGGTCGTCGTCATCGCCTTCTGGCTGCTCGTCCTCGCCGGTGCGGCCGACCACCACTCCTTCGACGCGGACCTCGACACCGATCTCGCCGGGATCGGCGGCGTTCCCGTCACCGTCTCGGTCTCCGTGATGGTGGCCGTCGGCTGGTTCACCGCCCTGACCGGTTCGGTCCTGCTGCACCGCAGCGACGCCACCGGAACCGCCCGGGCCGCGCTCGCCTTCGGCGTCCTCGCCGGCGCGCTGCTGGTCGCCTGGGCCGTGGTGCGGCTGCTGGTTCACCACTTCCGCCGCTTCTTCGCCGACCAGCCTCCTCCATCGCGCCAGGACTTCCTGGGCCGCGTCTGCACGATCCGCACCGGCTCGGTCGGTACGGACTTCGGTCAGGCCGAGGTCGCCGCGGCCGACGGATCCACCGCGATCGTCCAGGTACGTCAGCTGGCACCGGCCGACACCGCGTTCACGGCGGGGAGTTCGGGGGCTGCTGTACGCGTACGACGAAGCGGGCGAGTTCTTCTGGGTTTCCCCGTACGACCGCGCGCTCGACCCTGGACCGCCTCCGGCCCTGCCGCGTCCGCACCGCCGTACGCCGCCCGGCCGCACCGCCTGATCCGGGCCTCCGCCCGGGCCCGGCACCACACGCCTCGTCGTGCCGCCCCGTGCTGCCCGGCAGGTGCCGCCCGGCCCGTGCGCCGCGCGCACCCACGTCACCTCACCCTTTCCGTTTCCGTACCACCAGCCGCCAAGGACTGTCATGGAAGCCATCTCCTTGGGCCTCGGCCTGCTCATCGCCGTGGTCCTGCTCATCGCGATCGCCCTGCTCCTGGTCGTCACCCGGCTCTTCCGCAAGGTGGAGCAGGGCAAGGCCCTGATCATCTCCAAGACCAAGAAGGTCGACGTGACCTTCACCGGTGCCGTCGTCCTGCCGGTGCTGCACAAGGCCGAGTACATGGACATCTCGGTGAAGACCATCGAGATCCGGCGCACCGGGCGCGAGGGCCTGATCTGCCAGGACAACATCCGCGCCGACATCCACATCAACTTCTTCGTCCGGGTCAACAAGACCGTCGAGGACGTCATCAAGGTCGCCCAGGCCATCGGTACGGAACGGGCCAGCGACAAGGTGGAGATCCAGGAGTTCTTCGCCTCGAAGTTCTCCGAGGCGCTCAAGACCGTCGGCAAGCAGCTGGACTTCGTCGACCTGTACACCAAGCGCGAGGAGTTCCGGGACCGGATCATCCGGGTCATCGGCACCGACCTGAACGGCTACCACCTCGACGACGCGGCGATCGACTTCCTCGAGCAGACGCCGATGACGCAGCTCGACCGCGCCAACATCCTTGACGCACAGGGCATTCGGAAGATCACCGAGCTGACGGCGATCGAGCACGTACGGACCAACGAGTTCCAGCGCACCGAACAGAAGGAGATCACCCGGCAGGACGTGGACGCCCGGGAGACCATCCTGGAGCTGGAGCGCCGGCAGGCCGAGGCCGAGATCAAGCAGCGCCGCGAGGTGGAGACCCTGCGCGCCCGCGAGGAGGCCGCCACCGCCCGGGTCCAGGAGGAGGAACGCCTGGGCGCCCAGGCCGCGTTCATCAGGACGGAGGAGCAGCTCGGTATCCAGCGGGAGAACCAGGCGCGGGAGATCGCCGTCGCACAGAAGAACCGCGAGCGGGTCATCGCCGTGGAGAACGAGCGCATCGAGAAGGACCGCATGATCGAGGTCATCGGGCGCGAACGGCAGACCGAACTCAACCGCATCGCCGCGACGAAGGAGGTCGAGGCGGAGCGCCGCGAGGTCGCCGACGTGATCCGCGAGCGCATCGCGGTGGACCGTACGGTCGCCGAGCAGGAGGAGTCCATCAAGACGCTGCGGACCGTCGAGGAGTCCGAGCGCACCCGCAAGTCGGTGATCATCGCCGCGGAGGCGGAGGCCCAGGAGAAGCTGGTCAAGGACATCAAGGCGGCGGAGGCCGCCGAGGCCGCGGCCACGCACCGGGCCGCGGAGCAGCTGACGCTCGCGGAGGCCCGGCTGAAGACAGCGGACCTGGACGCACGGGCGAAGCTGCGGCTGGCCGAGGGGGTCCAGGCGGAGTCGGCGGCCCCCGGACTCGCGGACGTGCAGGTGCGGGACGCCGCGGCCGAGGTCATCGAGAAGACCGGCCTGGCCGAGGCCGAGGCGACGTCCGCCCGGCTCAGGGCCGAGGCGGAGGGCTCCCGGCTCAAGGCGCTCGCGGCGGCCGAGGGCACGCAGGCCCAGGCGACGGCCGACGCGGCGATGATCGGCGAGAAGCTGAAGGCCGAGGCGGCGGGGCTCACGGACAAGGCGGCCGCGATGGCGGCACTGGACGACGCGTCGCGCGGGCACGAGGAGTACCGGCTGCGGCTGGCCGCGGAGAAGGAGATCAGGCTCGCGGGGCTGGAGGTCCAGCGCCAGGTCGCCGAGGCGCAGGCGACGGTGCTGGCCACGGGCCTGGAGAACGCCGACATCGACATCGTCGGCGGGGAGTCGGTCTTCTTCGACCGGCTGGTCTCGTCCATCTCGATGGGCAAGAGCCTCGACGGGTTCGTCGAGAACTCGGACACGGCGAAGGCGCTCGGCGGGGCGTGGCTGAACGGCACGTCGTCGTTCACGGACGACCTGACGCGGGTGCTGGGTTCGGTGTCGTCGGGTGACGTGCAGAACCTGACGGTGTCGGCGCTGCTGATGCGGATGATGGCTGCGCCGGGGGCGGGCGGAGCGGGTGCGGACCAGGTGCGTCAACTCCTGGACCACGCGCGGTCGCTGGGCCTGGCGGATGTGCCGGTGGGCACGGTCCCGAACCCGTCCCCGAACCCGTCCCCGGCCCCGGCCCGGAACGGTACGCCGGTGGGGTAGCCGGACCCCTGGTCCTCAATCGCCGGACGGGCTGGTTCGGGCCGGACCCGCCCGGCCGGCGATTGAGGACACACGCCGGCCGCAGGCCACCGATCCCCCAGGCCACCGATCAGCCCGCCCCGTAAGGAGCCGCCCCGCATGGACACCGCCACCCCGCCGCCCCCGGACGGCCCCGAGGACGGGGCCTACGACGTGCTGCGGCGGCGGCTGCGCACCCAGGCCGCCGAGCTCGCCCGCCGCGCCGAGGCGCTCAACGAACGCCGGACCGAGGAGTTCGGCTCCACCGGACTGCGGCTGCTCGGCAGCGAGCAGGTCCGGACCGCGCAGCCCTCCGTCCCCCGCGACCTCGTCGCCGTCGGCGGACAGCTCCTGTTCGGCTTCGAGCGCGGTCCCGGCCGGACCGACGAACCCGCCGTCGACGACGTACTCGCGCTGTACGGCGCCGACCTCGCCCCCGGCACCCACCCCCTCCTCGCCGACGAGGACTTCGTACGCGAGTTCAGCGGACTGCACCGCTACTACCGCGACGCCCGGCTGCTGCGGCTGCGCCGCATCGAGGGCCGGCTCCTCGCCGTGTTCCGTACCGGCGAAACCGCCGAGGACATCCGCGTCCTGCGCTGGGCGCTCGACGCCGACGGCTCACCCGGCGCCTTCCTCGACGCCCGCGGCGAGCGCGACCACGTGTTCCCGCCGTCGCACGACTTCAGCTGGACCGTCGCGGGCCGCGAGACGCACATCGCGGGCCCGCATCCGCACATCGCCGTCGGTGGCCCCGGCGACGGGGCGCGTGCCCCGCTCTTCGTCTCCACGCTCGGCGGGCATCTCACGCTCAAGACCGTCGACGACACCGGATCCCCCGACGGGATCTACCGCGAACCGGTCACCGAACCCCTCCAGTCGCTCGCCGACGCCGAGGTCGAGTACGCGGAGTCCGGCCCGCTGGTGCTGCTGCGCATCCGGCCCTACAAGGAGGAGGCCTGGCGCCATCTCGTCTTCAACGGACTCCTCGGCACCGTGCAGCGGCTGGACGGAATCGGTCCCGCCTGCCACCGGCTTCCCGAGGAGCAGGGGATCATCTTCCCCGGCGGCTACTACCTGACCGCCGGCACCGCCAAGACCTTCGACATCGCCCTGCCGCTCACCGACCCCGTCTTCGAGGGTGCCGTCCGCTCCCCCAACGGCGAGGACGTCCTGTACGCGTTCCGCTCGCGTCAGGACGGGCGCAGCCTGCTGCTCCCGTACAACGTGATCCGGCAGGAGGTCGCCACCCCGCTCCAGGGCCGCGGCCACGCGCTGCTCGACGACGGCTCGCTCGTCGTTCTGCGGGACCCGGTGGAGGGCCCGGACGGCGGTCCGGCCCGAGTTCATCCCGTGCAGCGCTGGCAGACGCCGTACGTCTCCGACACCTACGCCGCCTCCCGCCCCGTCGGGACGGGCCCGCTCGCCCGGGTCGGCAACGCCGATCTCGTGCGCGGCATCTCCGACTGTCTCGCGCTCGCACACAGCGCCGACGGGACCACCCCCACCGCTGCCGTGTACGCGCAACTGGTGGCCGACTGTGCCCGCGCCGCCGACCGGTACCACTGGCTGGACGAGAGCGAACTCGACGGCCTCGGCGAACCTTTGGCCGCACTCCGCGACACCGCGCAGCAGATGCTCGCCGAGTTCGACGCCGTGCAGGAGCAGACCCGACGGGCCGCCGAAGCACTCGCCGAGACGGCGGACCGGATCACCACCCTCGTCCGCCGGATACGCGGCGAGGCCCCCCGGTCGGCCGCCGAATGGGTCGAGCGACTGACCGAACTGCGCGCAGCCCACGGTCACTTGGCGACCCTCGGAGAGATGCGGCACGCGGACACCGGACGGATCGCCGAACTCACCGTCGCGACCGCCGACGACCTCACCGCCGCGGGCCGGCGTGCGGTCGCGTTCCTGTCCGGGGACGACGCGTTCGCCGGCTACCACGAGGACGTCGCCCGGCTCACCGAGGAGGCCTCAGGCCTCACCACCGTCACCGACGCCTCCGCGCTCGGCGAGCGGCTGGCGGGGATGACGGACGGGCTGAGCACGGTGACGGACGTCGTCGCCGGGCTCGACATCGGTGACGGCATGGTCCGCACCTCGATCCTGGAGCGGATCGCCGAGGTGCTCGGCGGGGTGAACCGGGCCCGCGCCACGCTCGACGCCCGTCGGCGAGCGCTGCTCGACCAGGAGGGGCGGGCCGAGTTCGCCGCCGAGTCCGCCCTGCTGGGGCAGGCCGTCACGGCCGCACTGGCCGTCGCGGACACCCCGGACGCCTGTGACGAGCAGCTCGCGCGGCTGCTGCTGCAACTGGAGAACCTGGAGGCGCGGTTCGCCGAGTTCGACGACTTCCTGGCCGAGCTGGGCGAGCGACGGACAGAGGTGTACGAGGCCTTCTCGGCCCGCAGGCAGACCCTTCAGGACACGCTCGCCCGCCGGACCGAACGCCTCGCCGCGTCCGCAGCCCGGGTGCTGGAGACCGTCGCGCGCCGCAGTTCCGCGCTGCCCGACGCGGACGCCGTGCACACCTACTTCGCCTCCGATCCGATGGTCGCCAAGATCCGCCGCACCGCCGACGAGCTGCGCGGACTCGGCGACGCGGTCAGGGCCGAGGAGCTGGAGGGGCAGCTGCTGGCCGCCCGCCAGGAGGCGGGGCGGGCGCTGCGCGACCGCAGCGAGCTGTACGCGGACGGCGGGGCGACGATCCGGCTGGGCCGTCACCGCTTCGCGGTGAACACCCAGCCGTTCGAGCTGACGCTGGTGCCCCAGGGGGACGGGCTCGCCTTCGCCGTCACAGGAACCGACTACCGGGCTCCGGTCACCGACCCGGACTTCCGGGCCACCCGCCCGTACTGGGACCAGCTGCTGCCCTCCGAGTCCCCGTCCGTCTACCGGGGCGAGCACCTGGCCGCCCGGCTCCTCTCCGAACACGGCTCGGACCGGCTGAGATCCCTGGAAGCGGGTGAACTGGCCCAGCTCGTGAGGGAGTCGGCCGCTGCCGCATACGACGAGGGGTACCAGCGCGGTGTCCACGACGAGGACGCCACGGCGATCCTGGCCGCCCTCCTGCGGCTGCACGCAGCCGCGGGGCTGTTGCGCTTCCCGCCCGGCGTGCGGGCCGCCGCCCAGCTCTTCTGGGCGTACGGGACGGACGACGTCCGCCGGACGTCCTGGACGCGCCGGGCCCGCTCCCTGGCCCGGGCCCGCGACACGTTCGGTCTCGCCCCGGCCGTCGCCGCGCTCCAGGAGGAGTGGGCCGAAGCCATCCGGGGGGACGGCCCTCGCGCCGTCGCCGCCTACCTCTTCGAGGAGCTGACGAGCGGCCCGGAGGGGTTCGTCACAGGCGAGCCCGTTCGCACCTTCCTGGACAAGTTCCGTCGCACGACCGGCACTTCGGCGTACGACGAGGATCTGGCCGCGCTTGCGGACGATCTGCCCGCCCGCCGCCAGCTCGTCGAGGGCTGGCTCACCTCGTACGCCCGGGCGAGCGGTACGGACCTGGACGCGGGCGATCTCGCGGAGGCCGTCGCCGTCGAGCTGTGCCCGGAGCCGGTCCTGGCCCGCTACGAGGGCGACGCGCCCCTCACCACGACCGTGGACGGCCTCCTGGGCGTCCACCCGCGCATCGAACGGGGCCGGCTGACCGTCCGGATCGATGAACTCCTGTCCCGGACGGAGGAGTTCCGTACGACCACCGTCCCCGGCTTCCGCGCCTACCAGCGCCGCCGCACCGCCCTGGTCGCCGCCGAACGCACCCGGCTGCGACTGGACGACCACCGGCCCCGGGTCATGTCCGCGTTCGTCCGCAACCGGCTGCTCGACGAGGTGTACCTGCCGCTGATCGGCGACAGCCTCGCCAAGCAGATCGGCACCGCCGACGCCGACCGGCGCACCGATTCGCAGGGCCTGCTGCTGCTCGTATCGCCTCCCGGTTACGGCAAGACGACGCTCATGGAGTACGTCGCCGACCGGCTCGGCCTGGTCCTCGTCAAGGTCAGCGGCCCCAGCCTCGGCCACGACGTGACCTCGCTGGACCCCGCCCGGGCCCGCAGCGCGACCGCGCGTCAGGAGATCGAGAAGATCAACTTCGCGCTGGAGGCGGGCAACAACACCCTGCTGCACATCGACGACATCCAGCACACCTCACCGGAGCTGCTCCAGAAGTTCATCCCGCTCTGCGACGCCACCCGCAGGATCGAGGGCGTGCGGGACGGCGAACCGCGCAGCTACGACCTGCGGGGCAAACGGTTCGCGGTGTGCATGACGGGCAATCCGTACACCGAGTCCGGGGAACGGTTCCGGATCCCCGACATGCTCGCCAACCGGGCCGACGTCTGGAACCTGGGCGAGGTGCTGAGCGGCCGCGAGGACGTCTTCGCGCTGAGCTTCGTCGAGAACGCGCTGACGGCCAACCCGGTACTGGCCCCGCTCGCCGGACGGTCACGCGAGGACCTCGCGCTGCTGCTGCGGCTCGCCTCCGGCACCGACGCCACCGCCCGGGCGGACCAGCTCCAACACCCCTGCGCACCGGTCGAGGTGGACCGGATCACCGCCGTGCTGCGCCATCTGCTGCACGCCCGCGACACCGTCCTCTCCGTCAACGCCGCGTACATCGCCTCGGCCGCGCAGACGGACACGACGCGCACCGAGCCTCCGTTCCGCCTGCAGGGCTCGTACCGCAACATGAACCGGATCGCCGAACGCATCGTGCCCGTCATGAACGACGCCGAACTGTCCGCCATCATCGACGACCACTACACGGGCGAGGCCCAGACGCTCACCACGGGCGCCGAGGCGGCCCTGCTGAAACTCGCCGCCCTGCGCGGAACGCTCAGCCCCTCGCAGGCGGAGCGCTGGTCCGCCGTCTCCGCCTCGTACGTACGCACCCAGGCGCTCGGCGGACCCGACGGCGATCCCCTGACCCGTGCGGTGGCAGCACTCGGGCTGCTCGCGGACCGGATCGCGGCCGTCGAATCGGCGATCAGCCGGGCGGCGGACCCGCGCCATCTGCTCACCCGGCCACCGTCCGCGGCGCACCCCGGGACACACGAGGACCACTGACCGTACCGATCACCGGAAAGGAGCAGGGCATGCTGGGACACGTGCCTCCTCTTCCCCAGCAGCCCCAACGCTCCCCGTTCTCCGGACACATGGTCGTCTGCGGCGACGACGCGCTCGCCCAGCGGCTCGCCGTGGAGCTGCGTTACGTCTACGGGGAGCGCGTCACCCTGGTCCTGCCACCTGAGCCCGGCGCGGCCAGACCGGAGCTGGCGCTGACGGGGCGCGGCCGGGCGGCCGCCCTGTTCGGCCGGATGTCGTCGGCGATGAACCGCAACGGCGGACTCGGAATCGGCAACGGCGGGACCGGCGGCGGGGACGGCGACACCAACGCCGGAGTGGAGGCGGTCCGCATCCTCCAGGCGGCGGAACCCTCCGACGAGGCCTTCGAGGAGGCGGGCGTCGACACGGCCGCCGCCCTGGCCCTGGTCTACGACGACGACGAGCGCAACATCCGTGCCGCACTGACCGCCCGCAGGCTCAACCCCCGTGTCCGGCTGGTGATCCGGCTCTACAACCGCAAGCTCGGCCAGCACCTCGAGGCCCTGCTCGACCAGGCGGCCGCCGTGGCCTCGCCGGGGCTGGACCCGGCCGCGCTGGACGCCTCCACCACGGTGCTCTCCGACGCCGACACCGCGGCCCCCGCCCTCGCGGCGACGGCGCTCACCGGGTCCAGCAAGGTGATCCAGGCGGAGGGCCTGCTCCTGCGCGCGGCCGAACGCACCCCGCCCCGGGCCGGCCAGGTCGCCGACCCGGGCCTGTGCACGCTGGCCCTGCTCTCCTCCACCGCCGCGACCCGGCCGGCACCGAGGGCTCCGACAGCAGCGGCGACGAAGGCCCCCGGCTCCTGCCCGACCAGGCGCAGGTGTCCGCCGCGACCGGGCGCGGCACCATCGTGCTGGAGGCCGTCAGCCAGCCGGGCCCCACCGGCAGGAAGCGCCGAATGCGCGGCCGGGGCGCGCCGCTGAGCCAGGTCTTCTCGCGGCGGTTGCGCTGGTCCGCGCTGGGCGTCGGCCTGGCCGTTCTGGGCCTGGCGGTGGCGTCCTCCTTCACCACCGGGGACGATCCGCTGCACGCCACCTACCTGACCCTGCTCGACCTGTTCGCGATGGGCGACCCGGCCATCGGTGACCCGACCGCCCGTCAGATCATCCAACTCCTTTCGGGTGTAGCAGGGTTGATGCTGCTGCCGCTCCTGGTGGCCGGGGTGCTGGAGGCCTTCGGATCGCTCCGTACGGCCTCGTCCCTGCGCCGCCCGCCGCGCGGCCAGTCCGGGCACGTGGTGCTGCTCGGACTCGGCAAGATCGGCACGCGCGTCCTCGTCCAGCTGCACGAACTGGGCGTTCCCGTGGTGTGCGTGGAGGACGACCCGGATGCGCGGGGCATCCCGGTGGCGCGGCGGCTGCACGTGCCGGTGGTCCTCGGGGACGTCACGCAGGAGGGCGTGCTGGAGGCTGCGAAGATCCGGCGCTCCCGCGCGCTGCTCGCCCTGACCAGCATCGACACCACGAACCTGGAGGCCGCGCTGTACGCGCGCTCGGTCAAGCCGGATCTGCGGGTGACGCTGCGCCTGTTCGACGACGAGTTCGCCACCGCCGTCTACCGCACGCTGCGCACCGCCCACCCGCAGGCCCTGACCCGCTCCCGGTCGGTCTCCCATCTGGCGGCGCCGTCGTTCGCCGTCGCCATGATGGGCCGGCAGATCCTCGGGGCGGTGCCGGTCGAGCGGAAGGTGATGCTGTTCGCCGCGGTCGAGGTCGCCGGGCACCCGCAGCTGGAGGGCCGGACGGTGGAGCAGGCGTTCCGGTCCGGGGCCTGGCGGGTCCTCGCCCTGGACACGGCCCCGCCCGCCGACCGCCGGCCTGACCTGGCCGCTCCCGCCCCGCCGTCGCAGGCCCCCGCAGCCGGCCCGGCCGGCGGCCTCGTCTGGAACCTGCACCCCGGCTACGTACTCCAGCCCACCGACCGCGTCGTGATCGCCGCGACCCGCCGCGGACTGGCGGAACTCCTGGGCAGGCGCGGTTCGATGGCCCGGCGCTGACGGCAGGGCGCCGGGTACCCCGCGATATCCGGGTGCCCGGCACAGCCCCGGCCTCCTACCCTGCCGACCATGGACAAGGAACCGGGGCGGGAACTCCTCAACGTCATCGACATCGAGGCGACCTGCTGGGACGGGCAGCCGCCGCCGGGAGCGGTGAGCGAGATCATCGAGATCGGGCTGACGGTCGTCGACCTGCGCGCACGGGAGCGCCTCGCCCGCCACCGCGTCCTGGTCCGGCCCGCCCGGTCCACGGTCAGCGCTTTCTGCACCGAGCTGACGGGCCTCACCCAGGCCGAGGTGGACACGGGACTCTCCTTCACCGACGCCTGCCGGCTACTGGCGGCCGAGCACGAGGCCGGTAGGCGGCCGTGGGCCAGCTGGGGCGATTACGACCGCAACCAGTTCACCCGCCAGTGCCGGGCGACCGGCACCCCGTACCCCTTCGGCCGCCGCCACACGAACGCCAAGATCCCCTTCACCGCCACCCATGTACTGTGCAAGCGCCCCGGCATGGCGCAGGCGCTCCGGATCGCGGGGCTCCCGCTGGAGGGCCGGCACCACAGCGGCGCGGACGACGCGTGGAACATCGCGGCGCTGATCCTGGACCTGGCGGCCCGCGACGGCTGGCCGTCGCCGCGCCCTTAGACCAGACCTCCCATCGCCTCCCGCACCTGCGCCAGCGTCGCGTGGGCGAGCGCGTTCGCGCGCTCGTTGCCGGCCCGCAGCACGGACCGTACGTAGCCCATGTCCCGTGCGTACTCCGCCCGTCGGGCCCGCACCGGCGCCATCCGGATGTTGACCGCGTCGGTCACGGTCCGCTTGAGGGCCGCCGCACCCCCGCCCCCGATCTCCGCGGCCACGTCGTGCGGGTCGCGGTCCAGACAGAGCGCGGCGAGCTGCACCAGTCCGGACACCCCGGGCCGGCCCTCGGGGTCGTACGTGATGTGGCGCTCGGCGTCCGTCGTCGCCCCCTTGATCAGCCTGGCGGTCGTGTCCTCGTCGGCGCTCAGGGCAATGGAGTTGGCGCGGCTCTTGCTCATCTTGGTGCCGTCGGTACCGAGCAGCTGCGGCGCGACGGAGAGCAGCGCCTCGGGTTCCGGGAAGACGGGTCCGTACCGCTCGTTGAACCGCCGGGCGACGGTCCGGGCCACTTCGAGGTGGGGCAGCTGGTCCTGGCCGACCGGCACCAGATTGCCCTTGCAGAACAGGATGTCGGCCGCCTGGTGGACCGGGTAGGTGAACATCAGGCCGCTGACGGCCGCCTGCCGGGAGTGCGCGATCTCGTCCTTGACCGTGGGGTTGCGGCTCAGCTCGGCGACGGAGACCAGGCTGAGGAAGGGCAGCAGCAGCTGGTTGAGCGCGGGCACGGCGCTGTGGTTGAAGATCACCGAGCGTTCCGGATCGATGCCGACGGCCAGGTAGTCCAGCAGCAGCCCTTCCATGGTCGCGGCGAGCCGCTCGGCGACGTCCCGGTCGGTCAGCACCTGGTAGTCGGGGATGACGATGAACGTCTCCACCCCGAGGTCCTGGAGTCGCACCCGGTTGTGGAGCGTGCCGAAGTAGTGGCCGAGGTGCAGCGCCCCGGTGGGGCGGTCACCGGTCAGGACCCGGAAGGCGGCGGGGTCCCGGTGGATCCGCTCGTCGAGCGTGGCGGCGGCGTCGGCGTAGGTCGTGGTCATGGCTGGTCTCTCCTCGCGATGGTGTGTGCGTGGAGGACGGCCCCCGCCGGGCTCGGAGCCCGTACCGGAAGAGGGCAGAGAAAAAGGGCCGTCCGTGACGAACGGCCCTGGTCCCGCGCTGAAGAGGTGGCCGCTCCTAGGAGGAGCGCCACCAATTGCGGCACGGTACGGAGGTCATGGGGCGAGCTTAGCCGAGCACGGGCGCGCGAGCGCGCGGATTGTCCCGTCAGGGGTCGGACCACCGCTCACTTCACTACTTCTTCGCGTGCTCGCCCACGTGGAAGAGGATCCAGATGAACCCCGCGAACAGGTGCGTGGCGAAGACGTAGACGAAGACGCGCAGCGCGACGCCGCGCCCCTTCCAGTCCTCGCTCCCGGCCCCGCCTCCCTCAGTGCTCACACGCTCGGAAGGGGCCCCGCCGCCGTTCTCCGCTCCGGTGCCGCTCATGCCTGCCTTCCTCCGCCCAGGCCTCGGGCGGCCTCCGCATCCATTCAGCGTACGGATCGACTTGCCCGAGAATTCCGGCAAAGAGGGTGAAGTGCATAAATAACCCGACCGGGTTCTACTGAGTTGTCATGAGCGATCTTCCGTTCCATGACAAGACCGACTTCGAGAACGCCGACCGCGGCTTCGTCGCCGCGCTCGAACCCGCCGTGGTGAAGGGCGAGGACGGGCGCGTCGTCTGGGACAACGACGCGTACGCGTTCCTGGACGGCGACTGCCCGGACACCGCGCACCCCAGCCTCTGGCGGCAGGCGCAACTCTGTTCCCGGCAGGGGCTGTACGAGGTGGCCGAGGGCATCTACCAGGTGCGCGGGCTCGACCTGTCGAACATGACGCTGGTGGAGGGGGACACCGGCGTGATCGTCATCGATCCGCTGATCTCCGCCGAGACCGCCGCGGCCGCCCTCGCCCTGTACCGGCGCGAGCGCGGCGACCGTCCCGTCACCGGGATGATCTACACCCACTCGCACGGCGACCACTTCGGCGGCGCACGCGGGGTGCTCCCCGAGGGGCACACGCCCGTACCGATCCTCGCGCCCGCCGGGTTCCTCGAACACGCGGTCAGCGAGAACGTGTACGCGGGCAACGCCATGACCCGGCGCGCCGTGTTCATGTACGGCGACCGGCTGGCGAAGGCGGCCGACGGCCAGATCGGCGCCGGCCTCGGCATGACCACCTCCACCGGGACGATCACGCTCATCCCGCCGACCGTGGACATCACCCGCACGGGGCAGGAGGAGACAGTCGACGGTGTGCGGATCGTCTTCCAGATGACCCCGGGGACCGAGGCGCCCGCGGAGATGAACTTCCTCTTCCCGGACCGCCGCGCCCTGTGCCTGGCCGAGAACGCCACGCACAACATGCACAACATCCTGACCCTGCGCGGCGCGGTCGTCCGCGACTCCCGGATCTGGTCGCGGTACCTGGACGAGGCGATCGGCTCTTCGGCGACGCGCTGGACGTCGCCTTCGCCTCCCACCACTGGCCCACCTGGGGCAGCGACAACGTGGTGTCCTTCCTCACCACCCAGCGCGACCTGTACGCGTACATGCACGACCAGACGCTGCGGCTGCTCAACGCCGGACTGACCGGCCCCGAGATCGCGGAGGAGATCCAGCTGCCGCCCGCGCTGGAGAACTCCTGGCACGTCCGCGGCTACTACGGCTCGCTCAGCCACAACGTGAAGGCGATCTACCAGCGCTACATGGGGTGGTTCGACGGCAACCCTGCCCATCTGTGGGCGCAGCCGCCCGTCGAGGAATCGAAGCGCTACGTCGAGTGCATGGGCGGCGGTGACGCCGTCGTCGCAAAGGCGCGGACGTACGCCGACAGGGGCGATCTGCGGTTCGCGGCGACGCTCCTCAACCACGTGGTCTTCGCCGACGAGAGCCACAGCCGGGCGCGCGCCGATCTGGCAGCCGTCTACCGGAAGCTCGGGCACGGCTCGGAGAACGGCACCTGGCGGAACTTCTATCTGATGGGTGCCATGGAACTGGACGAGGGGCCGAGCGCCGCCCTGCTCGACGCCGCCAACCCCGAGATGGCGATGGCCCTCACCGTCGAGCAGCTCGTCGACTCGATCGCGGTCCGCGTCGACGGTCCGCGCGCCTGGGACAAGAGCCTGGTCATCGACCTGGACGTCACCGATGAGGGCACCCGCCACCGTCTCACCCTGCACAACGGAGCCCTGACCCAGCGCGCCGCCAAGGACGCCTCCCCGGCCAGGCCCCCTGCCGACCTCACCCTCACGCTGACGAAACCGCAGCTGCTCGGCGTGCTCGCCGGGCGTGGGCTGGACGGCGTCGGGACCGAGGGCGATCCGAAGGCGCTCGCCACACTGTTCTCGCTGCTGGCCGAGGTCGACACGGCCTTCCCGATCGTCACACCGTAGGGAAGGCCCTTCCTTGCGCGTCAGAAAGCGGGACCTGGGCCGGCCGACACCTTCCGATGTGTCGGCCGGTCTGGTCACCGGCCTCTTCTCCATTCCCGAGGGCATGGCCTACGCGGCGATCGGCGGCTTCAACCCGGTCACCGGCATCTACGCGGGCGTCGTCCCGACCATCCTGGCCTCCGTCTTCGCGCGTACCGTCCTGATGGTCACGACCCTCACCTCCGCCATCGCCCTGACCTCGCAGAGCGTGCTGTCCGGGGCGCATCTGGACCCCAAGGACGCGGGGAACACCGCCACGGTCGCCGTGCTCGCCGGGCTGATCATGGTGGTGCTCGGCCTGCTGAAGCTCGGTGCGGTGATGAGCTTCGTCTCCAACGCCGTGATGACCGGCTTCTCGACCGGGATCGCCCTCCAGATCATCACCGGCTCGCTCGACGACGCCACCGGCTACCAGCCCGACGGCCACAACCGCCTCACCCAGTTGGCGAACTGGGTGATCCACATCGGCGACTGGAAGCTCACCACCACCCTGACGGCCCTGGTCACGGTCGCCGTGTGGGCGCTCGTCCGGCTGGTCAAGCGGCTGGAACCGGTGTCGATCCTCGTCGCCCTGGTCGCCGTCAGCCTGGGGGTCGGGCTGCTGTCCGTCGACGTGGAGCTGGCCCGGGACATCGCGCACATCCCGGCGGCGCTGCCACACTTCACCGCCCCGGACCTGTCCGTCGTCGGCTCGCTGCTGCCCGGCGCCTTCGCCGTCGCGCTCGTCGCGCTGGCCCAGGCGGCGTCGATCGGCCCGACCGTCCGCAACCCGGACGGCTCCAAGTCGTCCGTCGACGGCGACTTCGTCGCCCAGGGGATCGGCAACATCGGCGGCGGGCTGTTCGGCGCACTGCCCGCCGGCGGTTCCATGTCCCGTACCGGGGTCGCCGTCAGCGCGGGCGCGCGCACCCGGTGGACGGGCATCTTCGCCGGGCTGTGGCTGGCGCTGCTCGTCCTGACGCTGGGCTCGCTGGCCGAGCGGATCCCGATGCCGGTCATCGGCGGTCTGATCATCGTGATCGGCTGCGAGCTGATCCGGGGACGCCGCAAGGACATCCTGCTGGTGCTGCGTACGTCCTGGCTTTCGGCCGCCGCGATGATCGTCACCTTCGTCGCCACCACTCAGCTGCCCCTCCAGCAGGCCATCGTGACCGGGGCGCTGCTCTCGCTGCTGCTGTACTGCGTGCAGGCGGCCCGGCAGAGCGGACTGCGCGGGCTCGAACGCGGCTCCGGCCCCGGGAGCTGGCGGTTCACCGATCCGCCCGCGCGGATCGGGCCCGGCGAGGTGACCGTCCTCTTCTATGCCGGGACCAGCCTGTTCGCCGAGGCCCCCCGGATCGACGCCCAGTGGCCCGACGTCTCGCAGGCGCGCGGCTCGGCCGTGGTGCTGGCGCTGCGCACCACACCCGAGGTGCCCTCCTCCGCGGTGGTGAAGCTGCTCAGCCGCTACGCCGAGGAGCTGGAGGCCCATGGCGGCCGGCTCTATCTGGCGGGGGTGCAGCCGACACTGCTGGCGGTGCTGCGCCGCACGGGTCTCACCGTGGAGCTCGGCGACGACCGGGTGGTGCCCGCCCGCGAGGAGATCTTCGGGGCTCAGCGCGAGGCGATCGACCGGGCCACGCGGTGGGTGGAGGAGCAGCGCGGACGGGGTCCGGTGGCGGCGGAATAGGGAGACGGGGTGCTCCGTTGTAGGGTGTGTTCAGATAGTTCAACGTTCAACCACCTGATCACCTGGAGGCGGGCGCCATGCAGTTCGGG
Organism: Streptomyces sp. LN549; assembly: GCF_043203805.1. Classification (NCBI taxonomy): domain Bacteria; kingdom Bacillati; phylum Actinomycetota; class Actinomycetes; order Kitasatosporales; family Streptomycetaceae; genus Streptomyces; species Streptomyces sp. LN549. Next base: position 4,271,960 of record NZ_JAZHRI010000002.1, read on the forward strand.
ATCTTCACCGTCGGAGACATCACCACCGACCCGACGACCGGCACGACGCCGAGCGAGCACGAGCGGATCAAGGCCACCGTCGCCATCGCGCGGAAGGCCGAGGAGGTCGGCCTCGACGTGTTCGCGACCGGCGAGCACCACAACCCGCCGTTCGTCCCGTCCTCGCCGACGACCACCCTCGGCTACATCGCCGCCCGCACCGAGCGCATCATCCTGTCCACCTCGACGACCCTGATCACCACCAACGACCCGGTGAAGATCGCCGAGGACTACGCCACGCTCCAGCACCTCGCCGACGGCCGCGTCGACCTGATGATGGGCCGCGGCAACACCGGACCGGTCTACCCCTGGTTCGGCAAGGACATCCGCCAGGGCATCCCGCTCGCCGTCGAGAACTACGCCCTGCTGCACCGGCTGTGGCGCGAGGACGTCGTCGACTGGGAGGGGAAGTTCCGTACGCCGCTGCAGTCCTTCACCGCGACCCCGCGCCCGCTGGACGGCGTACCGCCGTTCGTCTGGCACGGATCCATCCGCTCCCCCGAGATCGCCGAGCAGGCCGCGTACTACGGCGACGGCTTCTTCCACAACAACATCTTCTGGCCCATCGAGCACACGAGGAAGATGGTGAACCTCTACCGGCAGCGCTACGCCCACTACGGCCACGGCAGCGCCGAGCAGGCCATCGTGGGTCTGGGCGGGCAGGTGTTCATGCGCAAGAACTCGCAGGACGCGGTACGCGAGTTCCGTCCGTACTTCGACAACGCACCGGTCTACGGGCACGGGCCGTCGATGGAGGACTTCACCCAGCAGACGCCGCTGACCGTGGGCTCCCCGCAGGAGGTCATCGAGCGGACCCTGTCCTTCCGGGACGCCGTGGGCGACTACCAGCGCCAGCTGTTCCTGATGGACCACGCGGGGCTGCCGCTGAAGACGGTCCTGGAGCAGCTCGACATCCTCGGCGAGGAGGTCGTCCCCGTGCTGCGCAAGGAGTTCGCCAGCCTGCGGCCGGCCGGGGTGCCCGAGTCCGCGCCGCTGCACCCGGCCGTCACCGCGGCCGCCACCGCCACTGCCGCGAAGGAGAGCTGACACCGTGTTCGCCACCGAACCGCTGAGGATCGTCGCCGTCTCGGCCGGGCTGAGCAGCCCTTCGTCGACCAGGCTGCTGGCCGACCGGCTGGCGGCGGCCACCCGGGAACGGCTGGACGCCGAGCAGGACCGGCCGGTCGAGGTGCGGGTGATCGAACTGCGCGACCTGGCCGTCGACATCGCGGGCAACCTGGTGTCCGGGTTCCCGTCGGCCAGGCTGGAGGAGGCCATCGGCGCGGTGACAGGGGCCGACGGACTGATCGCGGTCACCCCGGTCTTCACCGCCTCGTACAGCGGACTGTTCAAGTCGTTCTTCGACCTCGTCGAGAACACCGCACTGACCGGCAAGCCCGTCGTCGTCGCGGCGACCGGTGGCACCGCCCGGCACTCGCTGGTGCTGGAGCACGCGATGCGCCCGCTCTTCGCCTATCTGCGGGCCGTCACGCTGCCGACGTCGGTGTACGCGGCGTCGGAGGACTGGGGATCGTCGGGCGACGAGTACACCGAGGGCCTGCCGGCCCGGATCCGGCGCGCGGGCGGCGAGCTCGCGCAGGCGGTCACCGGCGGCCGGGCCGTCTCCGGGGCCTCCCGGTCCCTCGGGCTGGACGACGAGGTGGTCCCCTTCGAGCGACAGCTGGCCGATCTCCGCTTCGACTGACCACCCCGGAGACTTCACTTTCGTCCGGTTTGACTAGAGTTGCGGGAGAAGGTGCGTCGTGCGGGTATTCGGCACGACGCGTCCGCATGACCAAGTGGAACCGAGCTGGAGGCAGATATGGGCAGGATCGTGGTGGGCGTTGACGGCTCCGAGTCGTCGATCAAGGCACTGCACTGGGCCGTACGCCAGGCGGAACTGACCGGTGACACGGTGGAGGCCGTCAACAGCTGGGAGTACCCCGCGACCAGCTGGGCGTCCATGATGCCGGGCATGCCGGAGGACTTCGATCCACAGGCCCTGGCCACGGTGTCGCTCACCGAGGCGCTGGAGGAGGCCGTCGGCGGTGCGCGCGCGGCCGAGATCAGCAAGGTCGTGGTGATCGGCAATCCGGCCCAGGCCCTGCTCGACCGGGCCGAGGGCGCGAATCTGCTGGTGGTCGGAGCGCGCGGGCGCAGCCCCCTCAAGGCGACCCTGCTCGGCTCGGTCAGCCTGCACGTCACCCAGCACGCCCCGTGCCCGGTGACCGTGGTCCGCGGCTGACGCGGATGACCGCGGCTCCGGCCGACCGGCACCACGACGGGCCCGCGCGACTGAGGCGCGGGCCCGTCCGGCGGGGAGCTGCGCGGGGCTCAGTCCGCCCGGGTGTAGAAGACGTAGAACGCGGCCACCAGCATGCCCGCCCCGGTCAGCAGGCCAAGCACCGATGCGGCCAGCACGCTCTTGCCTGACAGGCTGTAGAGGAAGCCGATCGAACCGCCGAACAGCGCACCGTACGAGGCTGCCGCGAGTTCGGGCGGCAGGCGCTTCTGCACCCGGCCCAGGCCGAAGCAGAGCGCCGCGAGCACGGCGCCGGAGACCAGTCCGAGCGCGAGCTGCGTGCCGGTGAGCACACCGCCGCCGCGGACGATGGATGTCGCGTACCAGCCGAGGATCACGCCGAGCGTGACAGGGACGGCCCAGCTGAGCATGGAGTGGCGCTGGGCACGCGCGCGCATTCCGCGTGCCTGCACCGAAGCGTGTGCGGCCATGGCAGAGAGCTCCTTCCGTCGCCCCCGCTTTCCTCCAGAGCACACCCGGCAGGGCAGCCCGGCAACTCGGATGGCCCACGGCCCGGGGCGCAGCGCCGGCATCCGCGGTTCCCTGGTGGTGTGCGGACCTACTTCTCGGCGGCTCTCTCGGTGGCATTCCTGGTGCTGCTCGCCGTCCTGGTGCCGCTGAGCGCGCTCTCCGCCTGGGTCGACCTGGAGATCGACGACACGGACCGTTACGTGGCCGCGGTGGCGCCGCTCGCCTCCGACCCCGATGTGCAGAACACGGTGGCCGACCTGATCACCGACGAGGCGATGAAGCAGATCGACGTCGGCCCGCTCCAGGACACCGTCCGCGACTTCCTCCACCAGGCCGTGCAGTCCTTCACCACCACCGACGCCTTCCAGGCCGCGTGGAACGCCGCCAACCGCACGGCCCACGAGGCCGTCACGGCGGCGCTGGACGGGGACAGCGGCGAGAGCGTCACGATCGATCTGGCGCCCGTGACGGAGAAGGTGAAGCAGAACCTGGTGGACAACGGGGTGCCGTTCGCCGACCAGATCCCCGTCCAGCACACCGACATCCAGATCATCTCCGCCGACCGCGCGGACCAGTTGCGCCAGAGCTTCCGGTGGCTGCGGGCCGCCAGTGTGTGGCCGGCCGTCGGCACGCTCGTGTTCGCGCTGCTCGCCGTCGTCCTGGCCTGGGTGCGCGGCGGACCCGGCCGCCGGGGCTCGGCCCTGGCCGCGCTCGCCGCCACCGCCGTCGCCGGGGCCGGCTTCGCCCTCGGCGCGCTGGTGCTGCGCGGGGCGATCGCCCTGGCCCGCAACCGGGTGCTGGCCGAGGTGCCCGGCAGTGACACCGACGGGGCTGCGGCGGTGTACGACGCGCTGACGGGATCGCTGCGCACCACGGTGTGGATCGTCTTCGGTACGGGCCTGGCGGTGGCCGTGTGCGCGGTGGCGGCGCGGGTCTGGGCCCAGCGGGTGCTGCCGGTACCGTCCGGGGCATGACGGAACCGCTCCGCCGCCTCGCGCTCTGCGGGGCCGTGCTCCTCCTCGCCGGAGTGAGCCTCGTGATCGGCTTCCGTGCCGCCGGCGCCGACGGCACGACCCCCGTCCCGCAGGCCCTGGCCTTCCTGCCCTGGCTCCTGGTGCCAGGCGCCGCCGGTCTCGGACTGGCCGCACTGGCCCGGTGGCGCGGCGGCCTGGTGTGGGCGGCGGTGGCGCTCGCGCTGACCGTGTGGTTCGTGCGCCCGTACGGTCCCGGCACCACGGGCTCCCATGGTCCGGTGGTGGCCCGGCTGGACGTCCTCACCTCGAACGTGGAGTTCGGTGACGCGACGGACGCGCTGATCGCGACGGTCCGCCGCGAGCGCCCCGATGTGGTCTTCGTCCAGGAGTGCGACTTCGCGTGCGCGGACGCGCTCGCCGCCCGCGTCCCGGCCGCCTCGTACCCGTACCGCGATGTCGTCAGGCTCGACGGTTCGCTCGGCTCGGCGATCCTCAGCAGGTTCCCGCTGCGGCCGGCGGGCCGGATCGAGGGCGCGATGGCGATGCCCGGATCGGTCGCCGTCGTGGCGGGCCGGGACGTGCGGCTCCAGCTCGCACACCCCATGCCGCCGGTCCCCGGCGGGGTGTCCGTATGGCGCCGCGAACTCGGCCGGATCCGCGACTTCGCCGCCGCCGTCCGGGCGGAGCCCGCCGTCGTGGCGGGCGACTTCAACGCCTCCCAGGACCACGCCGCCTTCCGGGCCGTCCTGGACGCGGGCGGCCTCCACGACAGCGCCCGCCTCGCAGGCTCCTCCCGTGCGTACTCCTGGCCCGCCGACCGCACCACACCGCTGCGCGCCCAGATCGACCATGTGCTGGTCAGCGACGAGTTCTCGGTCCGCTCGGCCCGCTTCCTGCGGCTCGCAGCCACCGACCACCGCGCGCTGCTCGTCGCCCTGGAACTGCACGAAGGCGGCTGAGCTCCCCGGTCCCCGCGCCGAGGTGCGGGCACCGGCGGGCCGGGGAAGAGTGGAGAGGGTGACTGCCGGGGCTACTGGGAGGTCTTCCGTATGCGAGCCATCGCCGTCAGCACGTTCCGGTCCGATCCCACCCTGGTCGTGGTCCCCAAGCCGGATCCGGGACCGGGCGAGGTCCGGGTCAGGATCGAGCACGCCTCGGTCAACCCGCACGACTGGCAGCTCGCGGACGGCACCCTGGACGGCCTCGCCCCGCAGGTCTACCCCCTGGTCGTCGGCATGGACTACGCGGGCCGGGTGGACATGATCGGCAGCGGCGACAACCGCTTCCGGGTCGGCGACCACGTCTTCGGCCGGTCCGGCGGTCCGGCGGCCGGCGCGGGCACGTACTGCGACTACGTCTGCGTGCCGCAGGACTCCGCCATCGCCCTCGTCCCTCGCGGCCTCGACTCCCGGATCGCGGCTGCGCTGCCGTCCGCCGGGATGGCCGCCGCCCAGATCCTGGATGCGGTGGCGCTGCGCGGACACGAGAGCCTGCTGGTCGTCGGGGCGGCGGGCGGCGTCGGCAGCTGTCTGACCCAGCTCGCCAAGGCCCGGGACGTGCGCGTGATCGCGGCGGTGCGGGGTGACGAGCGGTCCAGGATGGGCTCGTTGGGCGCCGCCGCCACGATCGACACCACGCGGGACGAGGTGGCTGACGCGATACGGGCCGCCTGCCCGGACGGCGTCGACGCGCTGGCCGACCTGGCCTCCGCGACCCCCGAAGCGTTCGCCGCACACGCGGCGGCGCTCCGGCCCGGCGGCATCGCGCTCTCCACCCGCGGCGCCGCGGCCGGGGCGCCGCTCCCCGACGGGGTCCGTGGCGTCGACTTCCGCATCGACCCGAGCCCGGTCCTGCTCGACGTGCTGGCCGCGGGCGCCGCGGAGGGCATTCTGCGCGTGCCCATCGACATCGAACTCCCCCTGGAAAAGGCCCCGCAGGCCCTGGACCGCAACCGGACCGGAGGGGCGCGCGGCAAGACCGTCATCGTGCTGCGGGAGAACGGGCACTGCTGAATCCGGTGCGGCTGGGAGAAAGCCGCCATGGACGACGGGGAGGCGACGGGAGCGGGTGCCCTGTCCGCCGGGGAACAGGCCTGGGTGCATACGCTGGAGGTCCGGCTCGATCAGTGCCGGCCCGGGTCCACCCGCGAGGGGGGCCAGGGATGGCGCAGCCGGCCGCTGAGCGGCGGAGGGGGACGCATTGACCGGCACCGAGGCCGACGAACCCGCCCCGTCCACCGTGGCGCACCGGCGGGGGACACCGCCCGTCTGGCTCCGCTACGGCCTGCGCCCCCAGCCCACCCCCATCCCGTGGGCCGCCGTCGCCCGCGCCTCCGTGGCGCTCGCCGCACCGCTCGCCGTGGGATTCGCCGCCGACCGGCCGGTGTACGGGGCGCTGGCCTCCATGGGCGCGCTCTCCGGTGTCATCGGCGACACCGCCGACGCGTACCGGATGCGCATCCTCAACATCGCCGTGCCGCAACTGTTCGGCGCCCTCGGCATCATGATCGGCACGCTCGTGTACGGGACGGGCTGGGCGGCCGTCGTCGTGCTCACCCTCATCGGCCTCGCCTCCGGGATGATGTCGACGATCGGCGCCGTCGCCTCCGTGTCGGGGCTGCTGCTCCTGCTCAACTCCGTGGTGGGCGCCGGGCTTCCGATGCCGGATCCGTGGTGGGTGGCGCCGCTGCTGCTGACGCTGGGCGGGCTGTTCGTCCTCGCCCTGACGCTGCTGGCCTGGCCGCTGCGGCGGAAACTGCCGGAACGGGTCGCGGTCACGGGCACCTATCTCGCGGTCGCCGACCTGCTCGCCGCCGCCGGCACCGACGCCTACGAGGAGAGGCGACAGGCCGTCACCGACTCCCTCAACACCTCCTACGACCTGATCCTCGCCCGCCGCGCCCGCTACCACGGCCGCAGCGGCGCCATGGTGCGGCTGCTGTCCCAGCTGAACGTGGTCATCCCGCTGGTGGAGGCGGCGCCCGCGGTCCACGTGCGGCGCTGCCCGCTGCCCGACGTCATCCCGGCAGCGGTGCGGGAGCTGGCAGCCGACGTGTCGGAGGGCCGCACCGGCGGCGACGAACCCGCCCTGCCCGCACCGGACTCGCCCGCCACCCGGGCGGTCGACAGCGCACTGCGCCATGCCTTCGCGGTCGTTCACAAGGCCGAGCCCGATCCGTACAACGTCGACGACCGGCTGGGCCGGCCGGCCGCACTCGGCGTGCGCGTCCGGCGCGCCACCCGCAGCGTCCTGCTGTCGGGACCCTCATGGCGGTACGGGCTGCGCCTCGCCCTCTGCATCGGACTGGCCCAGGCGCTGACCTCGCTGGTCGACGTACCGCGCTCCTACTGGGTGGCGCTGACCGTCACGTTCGTCCTCAAGCCCGACTTCGGCTCGGTGTTCTCCCGCGCCGTGCTGCGTTCGGTGGGCACGGCCGCGGGGCTCGTCATCGCGGCGCCGGTACTGGCGAAAGTGCCGATCGGCTGGTGGGACGTCCCGGTGATGGTCCTCCTCGCGGCGCTGATCCCGGCGCTCACGGCGAAGGGCTACGCCTTCCAGACCGCAGCCGTCACCCCGGTCATCCTGCTGCTGTCCGATCTGCTGAACCACCAGGGGGTGCACCTGGTCTGGCCGCGCTTCCTGGACAGCCTGATCGGCTGCGCCATCGTGCTGGTGGCCGGCTATCTCCTGTGGCCGGAGAGCTGGCACACCCGGATCGGACACCGGCTGGCCGACGCGGTCACGGACATCGCGGACTATGTGGCGTACGCGTTCGAGCCGGGCGGCGACGGCGACCGCGCCGAACGGGTACGCGTCCGCCGCCGCATCTACCGGGATCTGTCGTCCGTACGCTCCGAGTTCCAGCGCGCCCTGACCGAACCGCCCCCCACCGGCACCCGCGCCGCCGCGTGGTGGCCGCTGGTCGTGGCCGTGGAACGCATCGTGGACGCCACGACGGCGGCCCGGGTCCGCGTCAACCACGGGGCCCCGGAACCGGAACCGGCGGAGGTGGCCCTGGTGCGGCGCCAGCTCGTCGAACTGGCGGAGGGGCTGCGGGCCAGCGAGGTCCTGGTGGAGGTGCGCGCCGACCTTCCGGGCGACGACGAGGGCGTACTCGCCCCGCTGCGCCAGGAGGTGGCGGCGGCCAGGGCCATCGCCTCACCCCGGCCGTAGGACCGCGCGCCGCGCCCCCGTCACTCCGAGGGCTCGGGACCCGCACCCCGCAGCCGGTCCATCTCCCGCCGGTCCCGCTTCGTCGGCCGGCCCGCGCCCCGGTCCCGTACCGGAACCTGGATCGCGGTCTCGCGCGGCGGCGGGGGCGGGCTGTTGTCGACGAAGCACTCCACCGCCACCGGCGCCCCGACCCGCTTCTTCACGATCTTCGACACGACGACGACCCGGTCCCGGCCGTCGTGCCGCAGCCGCACCTCGTCGCCTGCGCGCAACGCCTGGGCGGGCTTGGCGCGCTCACCGGCGACCTTCACATGACCCGCGCGGCAGGCGGCGGCTGCCTGCGCTCGGGTCTTCGTGAGCCGGACCGACCAGATCCAGACATCGACCCGAACGCTGCCTGCCGCCTGCGGCGCCTCACCGGAAACCATGGGTCCGACTCTAGTGCGGTGGGCGCGCGCGGGACCGGCCGAAGCCGCTGATCGCCTCTTTCGCGGGGTAGTTGTGTCCCCTCCACCTGCACGACCCGGTCCGCGTCATCCCTCTTGTCGCATCTGCCGATAACCGGCAACGGGACTCGGTCCGGGATCGGTTGCGGCTCAGTTGTCCCACGGGCGGGCCGCGCCGCCGATGGGCCGGATCCGGCCGCTAACCTTACGTATCCGCCCTGGCCAGGGATCAATTCCCGCAGTACGGACATTCATCGCACCCAACTCACGCGAAAGGCCTCGCCCATGGGCATTCGGAGCTTGCTGCGCAAGGTGTTCGGCCGTGACCGCACGGAGCAGGACGAGCCGACGACGGCCACGGTCCCGCCCCAGGGCGAACGCACCCGGGCCACGGAGTCGGTGACGGTGGACGAGCCGGCGACCGAACCCGCCTCGGCCGTCAAGGCATCGGTACCGGCCCCGGCCTCCTCGGAGCCGGCCCTGACCACCGCGTCCCGGTCCACGAAGGACGACGGCGGGCTGGCGGCGGACCTCGTGGCCGAAGCCTTCGACAAGGCCGCCGCGCCCGCCCCCAAGACCACGCCCACGGTTCCGTCACAGGGTTCCGGGTCCCGGACGAAGGCCGCCGAGCCCGTGCCCTCGCCCGCCTCGGTCACGGAAGCGGAAGTCGAAGCCGAGGCCACGGTCGTGGCTCCGGAGCCCGTGGAGGCACCGGCCGAGACCCCTGCCGCCGTGTCCGAGCCGGAGCCGGTCGCCGTGCCCGAGCCGGAGACCCCCGCCGCTGCGGAGCCGGTCGCCGTGCCCGAGCCGGAGACCCCCGCCGCTGCGGAGCTGGAGCCCGAGCCGGTCGCCGCCGAGGCCGCCCCCGAGCTCCTCACCATCGACATGGACCCGGAGCCCGAACCGGAACCGGTCGCCATCGCCGTGGAGCCGGAACCCGAGCCCGAGCCCGTTCCCGAACCGGAACCGGCCGCCATCGCCGCCGTCGAGCCCGAGCCCGCACCGGAACCGGCACCCGAGCCCGTGTCCACGGCCGACGCAGCCGCCCCGGCCGCCGAGGCCGCCGGAAAGCCCGCGCTCACCCTGGCCAAGGTCAAGGCCCGCGCGCCCGAGCTCGTGGGTCCGTACAAGGCAGCCCAGGCCGGGCTGAAGGCGCACGGGCTCACCGGTCTGCGCGCCACCGTCTACCTGGTGCTCGACCGCTCCGGTTCCATGCGGCCGTTCTACAAGGACGGCAGCGCCCAGCACCTGGGCGACCGCACGCTCGCTCTCGCCGCGCACCTCGACGAGAGCGCCACCGTCCAGGTGGTCTTCTTCTCGACCGACATCGACGGCACCGGCACGGTGGAGCTGGACGGTCACGAGGGCCGGATCGACGAGCTGAACGCGGGCCTCGGCCGGCTCGGCCGGACGAACTACCACCGCGCTGTCGAGGAGGTCGTCGCGCACTACGAGAAGTCCGAGGCGACCGGACCTGCGCTGGTGATCTTCCAGACGGACGGCCCGCCGGACGTCAAGCAGGCGGCCCGCCAGGCACTTGCGGACGCGGCACGGCTGCCGCTGTTCTTCCAGTTCGTGGCGTTCGGCGACGAGGACGCGAAGGGCTTCGACTTCCTGCGGAAGCTGGACGCCCCGAACGCCGGCTTCTTCCACGCCGGCCCCGCTCCCCGCGAGGTCGCGGACGCCGCGTTCTACCGCGAGGTCCTCGCCGCTCCGGCCGCCTGGGCCGCTGCCCGCGAAACGGCCGCCGGCGCCTGATCGGCCGGCAGGCGTACGGTCACGGCGAGCCCGCCCTCCGGGCCCGGCACCGCCGTGACCGTACCGCCGTGCGCCACAGCTATAGAACGCACGATCGACAGGCCGAGCCCCGAGCCCGGCCCCATCCGGTCCTTGCCCTCACCGCGCCGGAACGGCTCGAACAGTCCGGGAATGTCCGCCGCGTCCACCACCGGACCGGTGTTGCGCACCTCCAGCAGCACCCCGCCGCCCGCAGGCACCAAGGACACCTCCACGCTCCCGCCGGGCACGTTGTACGTCACCGCGTTGGCCAGCAGATTGGCCACCAGCTGAGCCAGCAGCAGCCGGTTCCCGAGCACCGCACAGCGTCCGGCGTCGACCGCCACCCCCGGGTGCCGGCCCGCCTCCTCGGCCACCACACGGGCCAGGTCCACGGTCTCCCGCTCGCCCTTCGCGAGCCCCCGCTCGCTGCGCGCCAGCACCAGCAGCCCCTCGATGAGCCGCTCACTGCGCCGGTTGCTGTCCAGGAGCGTCTGCCGGGTCCGTACGAGATCGTCCGGCGTCGGATCGTCCAGGCCCACCTGGATCGCCGCCCGCTGGGTGGCCAGCGGGGTGCGCAGCTCGTGCGAGGCGTTGGCGATGAACCGGCGCTGGCTGTCGAACGCCTTCTCCAGCCGGGCCAGCAGCGCGTCCAGGGTGTCGCCCAGCTCCTTGAGCTCGTCGTCGGGGCCGCTGGAGGCGATCCGCTCGTGCAGCGTGTGCTCGGAGAGCCTGCGCGCCTTCGCGGTCATCGCGTGCACGGGCCGCAGGACCCGCCCCGCCGTCCACCATCCGACGCCGACCGCGCACGCCGTCATCACGAGCAGGGCGGCCGCGGACCAGATGAGCAGCTGGTGCCCGGCCGCGTCGCTGACGTGGTCGGTGAGGTCGTAGACGGTCGGCGGCCCGAGACTGCGCCGGGTGACGAGGGGGCCGTTGACCGCGTAGCCCGGCTGGACGACCGCGGCCGTGTGGGCGATGTCGCGGGCCTGCGAGTCCGTGCCGGCCCGGAAGGCCAGGTTGACCGTGACGAGCAGGCCGGTACCGAGGACCAGGAACACCCCTCCGTACACGAGCGCGATCCTGGTCCTGATCGTGGCGTGCGGGACCCCGGCCGGACGCCTCACAGGGCGTACCCGACACCCTGCACGGTGCGGATGACGGCGGGCTCGCCGAGCTTTCCGCGCAGCTTGCTCATGCAGACGCGTACGGCGCCGGTGAAGGGGTCGGCATTGGCGTCCCAGGCCCGCTCGAGGAGCTCCTCCGCGCTGACGGTCCCGCCGTCGGCCTCCAGCAGCAGCTGGAGCACGGTGAACTCCTTCGGCGAGAGGTCCAGCTCCCGGCCGTCCCGGGTCGCGGTGCGGCGCACGGTGTCGAGCCGGATGCCGTACCGCACCAGCTGCGGCGGTACGGGGCGGGCGCTGCGCCGGCGCAGGGCGCGGACCCGCGACACGAGCTCGGGGAACTCGAACGGCTTGCCCAGGTAGTCGTCCGCGCCCAGGTCGAGCCCGGAGACGCGGTCCTCCATGGACCCGGCGGCCGTCAGCATCAGGATCCTGGTCCGGGAGCCGGAGGCCACCAGCCCGCGGGCCACGTCGTCCCCGTGCACCCGGGGCAGATCACGGTCCAGGACGACGACGTCGTAGTCGTGCAGGCCCAGGTAGGCCTGGGCGGCATCACCGCTGTACACCGTGTCGACGGCGAACCCGGCCCGCCGCAGCCCGGTGGCGACCAGCTCCGCCAGGATCTCCTCGTCCTCGGCGACCAGTACCCGCATCGTGATGTCCCCTGCCTCGTGCACGCGTGTCCACTCCCTCCCAGGATGCGTCTTTGTTACGGGAAGGGATGTTTCGCAAAGCTCTCCGCGCACGCAGCGGGTTTTATCGGTGTGAGTGGATCTCCCAAGGACCGTTAGGATTTCGACCATGGCGGCCACTGGATCCGAGAAGCAAGGGGGCGACGGCGTGAAGAGTTTCTACGTATCGACCCCCATTTACTACGTCAACGACGCTCCTCACCTGGGCCACGCCTACACGACCGTCGCAGGCGACGTGCTCACCCGCTGGCACCGCCAGCGCGGCGAGAAGGTGTGGTACCTCACCGGCACGGACGAGCACGGTCAGAAGATCATGCGCACGGCCGAGGCGAACAACGTCACGCCCCAGGCGTGGTGCGACAAGCTCGTCGAGGAGGCCTGGAAGCCCCTCTGGGAGCACCTGAACATCGCGAACGACGACTTCATCCGCACGACGGAGAAGCGGCACACCGACCGTGTGCAGGAGTTCGTGCAGGACCTGTACGACAAGGGCGAGATCTACAAGGGCGGATACGAGGGCCCGTACTGCGTGGGCTGCGAGGAGTACAAGCTCCCCGGCGACCTCGTCGAGGACGAGGACGGCGTCAAGCTGTGCCCGATCCACAAGAAGCCGGTGGAGATCCTCAAGGAGGAGAACTACTTCTTCAAGCTCAGCGAGTACGGCCCGAAGCTGCTGGAGTTCTACGCGGCCAACCCCGGCTTCATCCAGCCGGAGTCCGCGCGCAACGAGGTCGTGAACTTCGTCAAGCAGGGTCTGCAGGACCTGTCGATCTCGCGCTCGACGTTCGACTGGGGCGTGCCGGTCCCGTGGGACGACAAGCACGTCATCTACGTGTGGGTCGACGCCCTGCTGAACTACGCCACGGCGGTCGGCTACGGCGCCAACCAGGAGAAGTTCAACGGCACGTTCCCGGCGAACGTGCACCTGGTCGGCAAGGACATCCTGCGCTTCCACGCGGTGATCTGGCCGGCCATGCTGATGGCGCAGGGTCTGCCGCTGCCCGGCCGGGTCGCGGCCAACGGCTGGCTGATGGTCGGCGGCGAGAAGATGTCGAAGTCGAACCTGACGGGCATCAAGCCGCAGGACCTGACCTCGCACTTCGGTGTGGACGCCTACCGCTGGTACTTCCTGCGGGCCATCGCCTTCGGAAGCGACGGCTCGTTCTCCTGGGAGGACTTCACCGCCCGCTACACCTCCGAGCTCGCCAACGACTACGGCAACCTGGCCTCGCGCCTCGCGGCCATGGTCGGCAAGTACTACGGCGGTGCGCTCCCCGGGGCCACGGCCGCGGGCGAAGCCGAGCAGGCGGTCCAGCAGGGCCTGGCCAAGGCCGTCGCCACGGCCGACCTGAAGATCGGCGAGGAGCTGGACTTCCAGGGCGGCATCCTGGCGATCTTCGACTTCGTGAAGCAGGTCAACGGCTACATCACGGAGCAGGAGCCGTGGAAGGTCGCCAAGGACGAGTCGCCGGAGGGCAAGGCCCGCCTCGCGACCATCCTGTACACGGCCTCCGAGGCACTGCGCGGTGTAGCGGTCCTGCTGAACGCCGTCATGCCGGAGACCTCGCAGAGGCTGTGGGAGTCCCTGGGCGCCGAGGAGTCCCTGGGCGCGCTGTCCGACCAGCGCGTGCAGGACGCGGGCACGTGGGGTCTGCTGCAGCCGGGTGCCACGGTGACGAAGGGCGCGGTGCTGTTCCCGCGCCTGGAGGAGAAGCCGGCGTAACGGCTGTACGTACGAGGGAGGGGCGGGACCGCACTTCGGTCCCGCCCCTCCCTCGTTACGGGCCGGGGACCGGGTGCGCTGTCGCTTCAGCGGCTCAGGGAGGCCGCGTCCCCCATCACGATGACCGGCTCCTGCGCCGGGTCGAGCACGCCCAGCAGTTCCTTCATCCGGTCCTCGGTGACCGAGACGCAGCCCTGGGTGGGGCCGCCGTGGTCGACGTGGATCCAGATGCCGCCGCCGCGTTCGTCGCCCAGGGGGCGGGTCTGGTCCAGGGGCGAGGCGCCGGGGACGCGGTTGTAGTCGATGGCGATGACGTAGTCGAACGACCCCTCCAGCGGCTCCCCGTGGAAGCCCTCGCCCTCCACCTTGAAGTCCGGGCTCAGGTCGTACGGGAAGGCCGTGGCCGGGGGGTCGAGGCGGCCGCCCGCCGCTGTCAGGGTGAAGACGCCGACGGGTGAGCGCAGATCACCCTCCCAGTGCTCGGCCGTCCAGCCGTTCAGGGCGTTATGGGCGGGCCAGGGAGCCAGGGTGGCCCGCCAGCCCACCGCGGGGTCGTCCCGGGTGTAGAGCACGGCCGTGGAGCGGTTGGAGTCCGAGGACTCGCCGGTGACGACGAACGCCTGACGGGCCCCGGCCGGGATCTGCGCCCGGGTCTGCGGCCCCAGCCCGGGAATCTCCCTCGGCGGGACGAACGGCGGTGACGGAGTGGCCGGTACGGCGGCGGCCCGGTGCTGCGCGGGTGCGCCGGGGGCTCCGGCCACCCCGGGCGGCCCCGGTACGCCGGTGGCGTCCGCGGCCTTCGTGGTGCCACCGCTCCCGTCCATACCGGCCAGGGGCCCCACCCCGCACCCGGCCAGCAGCAGCAGGAGGGCGGCGCAGAGGACGAACGGGAGGCGCAGCGGAACGCGCGAACGGGGCACGGGCACGAAGGGCTCCTCAGCGGTAGGTGGCCGGGTGCGGGCTCTGCGGACACGGGCCGGGGGGTCCGCTGTGCCGGGGTCGGCCCAGGCAGTCTTTGCCGCAGCCGGAGCCCGCCAATCCGGCGCCGGGGCCATCCGGGTCTAACCGTTCGGGTGATTCATGTACTTGTATGCGCACAGCCATGTGTCGCCGCGCAGCACGAAGGGCCCGGAACCGGGTGCTTCGGTTCGGGGCCCTTCGTCTCCGCGGGGGAACGGAGGCCCGGGGAGGCTGCGGCGGTGCGTGCGGATCAGTGCGGATCAGTGCGGATCAGTGCGGGGTGATCACATCCCCGTTCCGTCGTGCGTCTCGTCCGGGTCCACGCCCATGGTGATCGAGCCGACGACGCCGCGCTCGATGTGCTTCTTCCGGTACGAGAGCTTCAGCAGCCCGCCCGTGACACCGCTCTGGTCGTAGATGGTGTCCTCGGTCAGGGTCGTACGGGTGGTGGTGCTGGTGGAGTACGGGGCGACCTTCGCCGAGTCGAGGACCGCGGACTCCGCGAAGAAGAACTGGCCGGTGTGGCAGGTGTGCCCGCCCTCGTAACCGGCGTCGGTCATCTTCCCGCCGACGTGCACCTTGGTGTGGATGTGCACTGCGCGGCCCTGGTACCAGCCCGGGAAGATCGTCTCGAACTCCACGTAGCCGTGCTTGTCGGTGAGCCGGGTGCCGCGCAGATAGCGCTCGTCGTCGGTCGGTTCACTGTGTCCGCCGCCACCGCCGGGGCCGCCGGACGGGGGCGTGCCGGTCGGGGGCGTGCCGGTCGGGGGCGTCCCGGTGGGGGTGCCCGTCGGGGTACCGGTCGGAGCGTCCGTGGGGGCGCCGCTCGGCGGGGTGCCACCGCCGCCGCCGGGGCCGCCCTGGCTCATGTTCTCGTAGCCGGAGTAGACGCCCAGGGCGTCGCAGTGCCAGATGTCGACGGCCGCCTGCTTGACGGGCTTGCAGGTGTCGGTGTCGATCACCTTGAGCCGGAGGGTCATCGGGATGCCCTCCTTGTCCTCGGTGATGTCCTTGCGGATCTTGTCGGCGTCGATGTAGTACGGGCCCTCGGTGGTCTCCGAGGTGAGCCGGTAGCACGCCTCGCCCTGTTCGGCGGCCTGCTTCCCGCTGCCGCCACCGCCTTCCCCTGCCGAGGCGTTCGCGACGGCCCCGGCACCTATCCCGGCTGCGGCGACGACCGCGCCGCCGGCGATGACCATCCGTCGTCGGGTCAAGTCCTTCTTGTGTGCGGGTCCCTGATTCTCTGTCATGCCGGGGAGGTTAGGCAGCCCAGCTGGCAGGGACGTGAGCGCGGGCTGTGCGTTCCTGTGTGACTCCGGGGAGCCCCTGGACGTGAAACAGCCCCCGGCGGGTGCGCCGGGGGCTGTTTCACGTGAAACCCGTTGAATGCGCCGGTGAGCGCGGCGGGCTACTTCTCGGTGGCGTCCTTCTCGACGGCACCCTTCGCGGGCGCGACCGGCTTGCGGAGCTGGATGTTCAGCTCGCGCAGCCGGGTCTCGTCCAGCTCGCTCGGGGCGCCCATCATCAGGTCCTGCGCGTTGCCGTTGAGCGGGAAGGCGATCGTCTCCCGGATGTTGGGCTCGTCGGCCAGCAGCATCACGATGCGGTCGACGCCCGGGGCGATGCCGCCGTGCGGCGGGGCGCCGAGGCGGAACGCGCGCAGCATGCCCGCGAACTCCCTCTCGACGGTCTCCGCCTCGTAACCGGCGATCCCGAATGCCTTCAGCATGACCTCGGGCTCGTGGTTACGGATGGCGCCGGAGGACAGCTCGATGCCGTTGCAGACGATGTCGTACTGCCACGCCAGGATGTCGAGCGGGTCCTTCTCCTCCAGGTCCTTCATGCCGCCCTGCGGCATGGAGAACGGGTTGTGCGAGAAGTCGATCTTCCCGGTGTCCTCGTCCTTCTCGTACATCGGGAAGTCGACGATCCAGCAGAAGCGGAAGACGTCCTCCTCGAAGTGGCCGGCGCGCTTGGCGGCCTCGACGCGGACGACGGACATGATCTTGGAGACCTCGTCGAACTCGCCCGCGCCGAAGAAGACGGCGTGGCCGGGGACGAGGGACAGACGCTCGGTGAGGGTCTTGATGTCCGTCTCGGTGAGGAACTTGGCGATCGGGCCCGCCAGCGTGCCGTCCTCGCCGACGCGGACCCAGGCCAGGCCCTTGGCGCCGTGCTCGACCGCGTACGCACCGAGGCCGTCGAAGAACTTCCGGGACTGGCCCGCGGTGTCCGGCACCGGAAGGGCGCGGACGTGCTTTCCGGCGAAGGCCTTGAACTCCGAGTCCGCGAAGATGTCGGAGATGTCGACGAGCTCCAGCTTGGCCCGCAGGTCCGGCTTGTCGTTGCCGTACTTCAGCATCGACTCGCGGAACGGGATGCGCGGGAACGGCGAGGTCACGTGGCGGCCGTTGCCGTACTCCTCGAAGAGCTCGGTCATGAGCTTCTCGATCGGCTGGAAGACGTCCTCCTGCTCGACGAACGACATCTCGACGTCGAGCTGGTAGAACTCGCCGGGCGAACGGTCGGCGCGGGCGTCCTCGTCGCGGAAGCACGGCGCGATCTGGAAGTAGCGGTCGAAGCCGGAGATCATCAGCAGCTGCTTGAACTGCTGCGGCGCCTGCGGAAGGGCGTAGAACTTGCCCGGGTTCAGGCGGGACGGGACCACGAAGTCACGGGCGCCCTCGGGGGACGTCGCGGCGAGGATCGGGGTCGCCATCTCGTTGAAGCCGAGGGCCACCATCTTGGAGCGGATGGAGGCGATGACCGACGAGCGCAGCATGATGTTGCGGTGCATGCGCTCGCGGCGCAGGTCGAGGAAGCGGTACTCCAGGCGCCGCTCCTCGTTGACCCCGTCCTCGGCGTTGATCGTGAAGGGCAGCGGGGCGGCCTCGCCCAGCACCTCGACCTCGGTGACCTCGATCTCGATCTCGCCGGTCGAGAGCTCCGGGTTGACGTTGTCGGCGCCGCGGGCGGAGACCTTGCCGTCGATCCGTACGACGGTCTCCTTGGTCAGCTTCGCCAGGGCGTCGTTGCCGGGGGTACCGGGGCGGGCGACGAGCTGCACCAGACCGTAGTGGTCGCGCAGATCGATGAAGAGGATGCCACCCAGGTCTCGGCGATTGTGCAGCCAGCCGCTCAGCCGGACGTCGGTGCCGACGTCAGAGGCGCGGAGCTCGCCGCAGGTGTGGGACCTGTACCGATGCATCGTCGTTCATCCAGTCTTCGCGGTTGGGGGATGATTCAGCCACCCCAGGCTACCGCCCGCGACCGGACCGTTTCATTGTCATTGTCCGTATCAAGATCGCCGACAGGTCCTCGGCGCTGTCCCGCACGCACAGGCCGGTTTAAAGTGGGGCAATGCGCACCGACGATGTCCTGGCCGCGACCGCGACCGGACTTTGGCGCTGGGACAACGGAGCCGGGACGGTCACGCTGGACGCGGAAGCGGCCCGGATGCTCGAGCTGCCCGCCGAGGCCGGTGTCTTCCGTGAGTCGGAAGTACGCTCCCGCTTCCATCCCGTCGACTGGAACGAGATCTACGGGGTGGTGAACCTCGCGGTCGCCGAGGGCACGCTCGCCGAGGCCCGGCTGCGGATCGTGGACGAGCGCGGCCGGGTGCTGCGTACCGTACGCAGCCGCTCCAAGCCGCTGCCGCCCGAGCGGGGCAGCGAGGCGGACTACGTGCTGGTCGGCACCCTCCAGGAGGTCGCCGAACCGCAGCCCGGCTCCACCGGGGTACACACCCCGATCACCGGCGACTGGCGGCGTTCGCGCGAGGCGTTCCTGCTCGACGCGGGACGGGCACTGGCCGAGGCCCGGTCGACGGCGGAGGTGCTGCGGGTGGCCTACTCGCTCTCCATGCCCGGCTTCTCACCGGACGGGCTGGCGGTCTTCGGGGTCGAGGGCGAACGGCTGACGATCGTCGGGCACCACGGGCACAACATGGGCGACGAGGGCCCGTTCAGCGACATGCCGCTGGAGACCGACTACCCGGCCGCCGAGGTCGTGCGGACCGGGCGGGCGGTCTATCTGCCGTCACCCGACGACTACCGCGACCGCTATCCGGCCTCGTGGCCGCTGGCCCGGCGGTTCGGACGCCGTTCCTGGGCCTTTCTGCCGCTGGTCGCGGCGGGGCGCACGATGGGCACCTGGATGGCCGGTTTCCGGCATCCCGTGTCGTTCTCGCCGGACGAGCGGTCGGTGCTGACGACCGTCGCCCGGATGCTCGCCCAAGCGCTCGCCCGGGCCGGGGTCGCCGATACGGAGCGGGAGCTTTCGCTGGGGCTCCAGCGCTCGATGATGCCGTCCCTGGGGCCCGACATCCCGGGGATGACGGTGGCCGCCCGCTACGTCCCGACCGGGGGCGGCCTCCAGGTCGGCGGCGACTGGTACGACATGATCCCGCTCCCCAACGGCCGCATCGCCCTCGTCATCGGCGACGTCCAGGGCCATGACGTGCGCGCCGCGGGGCTGATGGGCCAGTTGCGGATCGCCCTGCGCGCGTACGCCTCCGAGGGACACCGCCCGGACGCGGTGCTCTCGCGCGCCTCCCGCTTCCTGTCCGGGCTCACCGACGCGTACGAGGAGGGCGAGCAGACAGGGGCTCGCTTCGCGACCTGTCTGTACGCGGAGGCTGACCCGGCCACGGGCACCCTGGACATCGCGCGGGCCGGCCATCCCGACCCCGTGGTCATGACCGGCGACGGGACCGCCCTCATCCGCCAGACGGAAGGCGGGCTGCCGCTCGGCATCGAGGCCGACGCGAACTATCCCACGACCCGGATCACGCTGGAGGCCGGAGAAACGATCATGCTGTGCACGGACGGGCTGATCGAGACCGGCGGGCACGACCTGGCCACCGGCTGGGTCCGGCTCCGGCCGATCCTGGAGCGACACAACGGCGATCTGGAGAAGCTCGCGGACGAGCTGGTACAAGCCGTGCACGGACCGGCCTCGCACTACACGACGGGGCCGCTCGCCGACCGGCGCGAGGACGACATAGCGGTCCTGCTGATGCGGCGCGAGGTCTCCACCGTGCACCCGACCGCGCCCCGGCGGACCGCGCTGACCATCGCCCAGGCCGAACCGGAACGGATCGCCGCGGCCCGGCAGCTGCTGCGCGAGATGCTGCACGACTGGGCGGACCCGGAGCAGGTCGACTCGGCCGTGCTGATGGTGTCCGAGATGGCCACGAACGTGCTGGTCCACACGGACGGCGACGCGCTGATGGTCGCGCAGGCGATCGGGGAGCACGGGGGGCGGCGGCTGCGGGTCGAGGTGTCCGACGGCAGTGACGAGCTGCCGCACAAGCGGCGGCCCGGCGAGATGGCGTCCAGCGGCCGGGGCCTGGTGCTGATGGAGATGCTCGCCGATGTCTGGGGGGTGGATCCGCGGGGCGCGGGGAAGTCGATCTGGTTCGAGCTGTACGAGTCGGCGGAGCCGTAGCAGGAGCCGTAGGAGCCGTGGAAGCCGCTGCGGACGGCCCTACGGCGGTGACGCCCCGGACGGTCCGGCGGATGCCTCCGGGGCCTCGGTGCGGTCCTTGCGCAGTTCGCCGATGATGCCGAAGGCCGCGGCGCACACCGGAACCGCGAGCAGCATCCCCAGCAGACCCGCCACGCTCGCCCCAGCTGTCAGCGCGATCATGATCATCGCGGGGTGCATCTGGACCGTCCGGCTCTGGATCATCGGCTGCAGCACATGTCCTTCCAGCACCTGGACGGCCAGGACGACCCCGAGCGCCCAGAGCGCGATCACCACCCCCCGGTCCGCCAGTGCCACCAGGACCGCGACGGCCCCGGAGATGAACGCACCGAGGTACGGGATGTAGGCCCCGACCAGGACCAGCGCACCGAGCCCCACCGCGCCGGGCACACGCAGGATCAGCAGGCCGACCGTGATGCACACGGCGTCGATCAGGGCGATGAGCGTCGTCCCGCGCATGAAGCCCTCGACGGCCTCGAAGGCCCGCCGGCCCATCGCCTCGACCAGGTCCCCGGTGCCGCGCGGGGCGATGGTGTGCGCGAGTTTCACGGCCCGGTCGGAGTCGCGCAGGAAGAAGAAGGTCAGCAGCAGGGCAAGGACGCTGGTGGCGATGAGCGAGCCGACCAGGGTGAGCCCGCTGAGGAGCCCGCCCGCGGCACTCGCGCCGAACTTCTCGACGAGTTTCCTGGCACTGGCCGCGAGATCGACGACGTTCACGCCGTCAGCGACCCCGAAGTGGTCGACCACCCATTGTCCGGCGTCCTTCAGCGAGTCCACGATCTGGGAGCCGGTCTCGATGAGCGCCGAGACGACGATGTACCCCGCTCCGCCGACCACGGCGACGAGCAGGACGCAGGTGACGCCGGCGGCCACCGAGCGGTTCACCCCGTGAGTGGTCATCCGCCGGTGGACCGGGCCGAGCAGCGCCGTACCGAGCAGCGCGAGGAGGACCGGTGTGACGGCGGTCTTGAGGATGATGCACAGGAAAATGGCGACGGCCGCGACACCGGCGACCAGCAGGACGACACCGCACCAGGCAGCCGTGCGCCGGGCCACGTCGGGCAGGAGGGGCTTCTGGGTCTGCACCCTCTCACCCGATCACAGCAAGGGTGCGGTGTCCCGGCCCGTGCCGCCGTACGAGTGATGAACCGTCATACGGCGGCTGCGCGGCTCACATTCCGTGGACGGCGGGCACGGTGCCGAGGCGGCCGGCCTGGAAGTCCTCGAAGGCCTGCTTCAGTTCGGCCTGGCTGTTCATCACGAACGGCCCGTAGTGCGCCATCGGCTCCCGGATGGGACGGCCGCCGAGCAGCACGACCTCCAGGTCCGGGGTGTTGCCGTCCTGCTGCTCGTCCGCGCGGACGGTCAGCGAGGAGCCGGTGCCGAAGACCGCGGTCTGGCCCATGTGGACGGGACGGCGCTCCTCGCCGGCGGTGCCGCGGCCGGCGAGCACGTACGCGAGGCCGTTGAAGTCCTCGCGCCACGGCAGCGTCACCTCGGCGCCGGGGCGCACGGTGGCGTGGATCATCGTGATGGGGGTGTGGGTGACGCCCGGACCCTCGTGGCCGTCGAGCTCGCCCGCGATCACCCGGAGCAGCGCGCCGCCGTCCGGGGAGGCGAGCAGCTGGACCTGGCCGCCGCGGATGTCCTGGTAGCGCGGGGCCATCATCTTGTCGGCCTTGGGCAGGTTCACCCAGAGCTGGAGGCCGTGGAAGAGGCCGCCCGACGTGACGAGCGACTCCGGCGGCGCCTCGATGTGCAAGAGCCCGGATCCGGCGGTCATCCACTGGGTGTCGCCGTTCCGGATGGTGCCGCCGCCACCGTTGGAGTCCTGGTGGACGAAGGTTCCGTCGATCAGGTAGGTCACGGTCTCGAAGCCGCGGTGGGGGTGCCACGGAGTGCCCTTCGGCTCCCCGGCGGCGTACTCCACCTCACCCATCTGGTCCATCATGATGAACGGGTCGAGGTGCTTGTAGTTGATCCCCGCGAAGGCGCGGCGGACCGGGAAGCCCTCGCCCTCGAACCCGCTCGGCGCCGTGGACACGGCGAGCACGGGACGGGCCACGGCGTCGCCTGCGGCGGCGACCTTCGGCAGGGTCAGCGGGTTTTCGACGGTCACTGCGGGCATGGGAGCCACCTCCGGGGGACTGTTCTGGAACCAATTTAGTTGAATGGTGAACATCCTGCAAGGCGGCATCCATTCCCGCACCGGCCGGAGCAGCAGAAAGGGGCCCGTACCGCCGAGCGGTACGGGCCCCTTTCTCGAAGGTCGCCGGTCAGCCGTACATGCGGCGCATCGCGAAGTCGACCATCTGCTCCACCGCCTTGGCGTCGAAGACCATGCGGTGCTCACCCTCCATGTCCAGGACGAAGCCGTAGCCGGTGGGCAGCAGGTCGATCACCTCGGCCCCGGTGATCACGAAGTACTTGGACTCCTTGCCCGCGTACAGCCTCAGCTCCTTGAGCGTGGTGAACATCGGGATCACGGGCTGCTGGGTGTTGTGCAGCGCGAGAAAGCCCGGATTGTCGCCGCGCGGGCAGTAGACCTTCGACGTCGCGAAGATCTGCTGGAAGTCCTCGGCGGACAGCGAGCCGGTCGTGAAGGCCCGTACCGCGTCGCCCAGCGAGGGCGGCGAGGGTTCGGGATACAGCGGCTGCTCGCCGTAGCCGCCACCCATCGGCTGCTGTGCGCCCTGGTTCTGGTCGTAGCCGTACATGGAACAAAGAGTAATCGGACACATCTGCCCCTTGAGGGGTTGCGTCTTATTACTGACGGGTAGCATCATCGTAGAGGTCAGCTGATACGCCTGGGCCCAGCCAGGTCCCCGGCAGCGCGGCAGACCGGTATCCCGCCAGCCCGTCGCCCGATCCTCACCCCTCCACGGGGCGCTGCGCGCCACTGCTATTGATTACGGAGCCTTCCCATGGGGCACTACAAGTCGAATCTCCGCGACATCGAGTTCAACCTCTTCGAGGTCCTCGGGCGCGACAAGCTGTACGGCACCGGTCCGTTCGCGGAGATGGACGTCGAGACCGCGAAGAGCATCCTCGACGAGGTCGCCCGCCTCGCGGAGAACGAGCTCGCCGACTCCTTCGCCGACGCCGACCGCAACCCGCCGGTCTTCGACCCGGAGACCAACACCGCACCGGTCCCGGACTCTTTCAAGAAGTCGTACCAGGCCTTCATGGACTCCGAGTACTGGCGCCTGGGCCTGCCCGAGGAGATCGGCGGCACCACCTCGCCGCGCTCCCTGATCTGGGGTTATGCGGAGCTGCTGCTCGGCGCCAACCCGGCCGTGTGGATGTACTCCTCCGGCCCGGCGTTCGCCGGCATCCTCTTCGACGAAGGCAACGAGGCGCAGAAGAAGATCGCCGAGATCGCCGTCGAGAAGCAGTGGGGCTCGACGATGGTGCTGACCGAGCCGGACGCCGGTTCCGACGTCGGCGCGGGCCGGACGAAGGCCGTCGAGCAGGAGGACGGCTCCTGGCACATCGAGGGCGTGAAGCGCTTCATCACCTCGGGCGAGCACGACATGTCCGAGAACATCATTCACTACGTGCTGGCCCGCCCCGAGGGTGCGGGACCCGGCACCAAGGGCCTCTCGCTCTTCATGGTCCCGAAGTTCCACTTCGACTGGACCACCGGCGAACTGGCCGAGCGCAACGGCGTGTACGCGACGAACGTCGAGCACAAGATGGGCCTCAAGGCGTCCAACACCTGCGAGATGACGTTCGGCGACCAGCACCCCGCCAAGGGCTGGCTGATCGGTGACAAGCACGACGGCATCCGCCAGATGTTCCGCATCATCGAGTTCGCCCGCATGATGGTCGGCACGAAGGCCATCGCGACGCTCTCCACGGGCTACCTCAACGCGCTGGAGTACGCCAAGGAGCGCGTCCAGGGCACCGACCTGTCGCAGTTCATGGACAAGACGGCCCCCAAGGTCACCATCACCCACCACCCCGACGTGCGCCGCTCGCTGATGACGCAGAAGGCCTACGCCGAGGGCATGCGCTCCCTCGTCCTGTACACCGCCTCCGTCCAGGACGCGATCCAGGAGAAGGAAGCCGCGGGCGAGGACGCGAAGGCGCTGCACGGTCTCAACGACCTGCTGCTCCCGATCGTGAAGGGCTACGGCTCCGAGAAGTCGTACGAGCAGCTGGCGCAGTCGCTCCAGACGTTCGGCGGCTCCGGGTACCTCCAGGAGTACCCGATCGAGCAGTACATCCGTGACGCCAAGATCGACACGCTCTACGAGGGCACGACGGCCATCCAGGGCCAGGACTTCTTCTTCCGGAAGATCGTCCGCGACCAGGGTGCCTCGCTCAACACGCTCTCCGAGGAGATCAAGAAGTTCCTCGCGGGCGCCCAGGGCAACGAGGAGCTGTCCGGCGCGCTGGACCACCTCGCGAAGGCGGCCGTGGACCTGGAGGCGATCGTCGGCACGATGATCACCGACCTCACCGCGACCGGCGAGGACGTCAAGAACATCTACAAGGTCGGCCTCAACTCGACCCGCCTGCTGCTGGCTTCCGGCGATGTCGTCGTCGGTTACCTGCTGCTCAAGGGCGCGGCCGTGGCCGCTGACAAGCTGCGAGACGCCTCCGCGAAGGACGTCGCCTTCTACCAGGGCAAGATCGCCGCCGCGAAGTTCTTCGCCGCGAACATCCTGCCGGGCGTCGGCGCCGAGCGCGCGCTCGCCGAGGCCGTCGACAACTCCCTGATGGAGCTGGACGAGGCCGCGTTCTGAGGCTTCGCCCGTAGAGATCCTCACCACAGCACCGCCACCCGGACCTGTTGCCGGGTGGCGGTGCTGCGTGATGCCTTCTCTATGATCGAACCTGGGCCCGGGCGAGCCCAGTTGTGGAGTTGCCGAGGGGGAGGGTGACACGTGAGCGGTCTGCGCAAGCGGTGGTGCATGCGGAGCGCGGCCGGAGCGGCCGCGCTGCTGCTGGCCGGCTGCGGGGGTTCGGACTCCGGTTCCTCCTCCGGTGCCGCCGAGGACGCCAAGGCTGCGTGGATCGACCAGAGCCGGATGCGGACGGTACTGCCCGACGCACAGGCCATGCCCGGCTGGAAGGCGACTGCGGCGCTGTCGACCACGCCGATGTCGGACCCGATGACGAAGAAGCTCATCTGCCCGAACGTCACCCAGACGGGTTGCGAACGGGCCCGATTCCTCGGCTCAGTGAACTTCCGGCGCGACGACGACCGGGCCGAGACCCGGTTCTGGCTGGTCACCTACCAGGAGGAACGGGACGCCGACCTCGCGTACGACATCCTGTGGAAGGACACCTGGGGCAAGAACGGCACCCAGAACGTCGACATCGGCACAGTGGGCGCGGAGCGCGGCGCCACCGGGGGCGCCGCCGGCCGGCACGCGGACGGGTTCACCGCCCAGATCCGCGTCGGCACGGTGATCCTCTGGGTCGGCAGCTCCGCCGCGACGGGCGCGGCCGGCAAGGACTTCGCCAAGGACGTCACGGCGATGTTCGCCGAACGGGCGCAGCAGGCGCAGAACGGCGAGGAACCCTCGTCGGCACTCGACGCCGCATAGAACTCACCCGGCGGCCCTCGGGGCAGGGTCTGCCGGCAGCCAACCGAACGGGGACCGGATCATGACGAAGCAGCGGTGGTACATACGGGGTGCGGCGACCATGGCGGCCGCGCTGCTGCTCGCGGGCTGTGGCGGCGGGGACGGCGACAGCGGCGGCGGTGCGAAGGCGCTCGGCAAGGCGGAGGTCTCCTCGGTCCTGCCGGACGCGAAGGCGGTACCGGGCTGGCGGAGCGTGATGACGCCGGCCGCCCAGGAGCCGAACCCGGAGTTCCCGCCGTCGGTATGCCTGTCGGTGAACAAGAAGAAGCGCGCGACGGCCTGCGACCACGTCACCTACTGGGGCGCCTCGGCCTACGCGCGGAAGCCCGACGGCACCTCACTCAACTTCTGGACGCTCGCCTACAAGGACGAGAAGTCAGCCGACGCCGCCTATGACGCACTGGCCGAGTACTACGGCGGGGACCGGGTGGGCGTGGGCGCGGTGCCGGTCGACATCGGCGAGCCGGGCGCGGAACACGTGGCCAACCGCGCCGAGATGGGCACGATGGGCGGGCCGGCCACCATCGCGCAGATCCGGGTCGGCACGACCGTACTCGGCATCAGCACCGGCACCCAGGGCAAGAAGGCCGTCTCCGACCAGGAGGTGACGGCCTTCGCCGCCATGTTCGCCGAGCGCGCCCAGCAGGCGCAGGACGGCGAGAAGCCCTCCTCGGCGCTGCCCGGACGATAGCTGCGCGGGGAGCGGGGGGCGACGGTGAATCCTCCAGGCCGGGGCTGGTTACAGTGAAGAACATGAGTTCCTCCCCCCGGTTCGACCGCGGCCACACCGACGATCTGATGGCCTTCCTGATGTCCGCCCCCTCCCCGTACCACGCCGTGGCGAGCGCCGCGGCGAGGCTGGAGAAGGCCGGTTTCCGGCAGGTCGAGGAGACCGCGGCCTGGGACGGGACCACCGGCGGGAAGTACGTCCTGCGCGGCGGCGCGATCGTGGCCTGGTACGTGCCGGAGGGCGCCGGGGCGCACACCCCGTTCCGGATCGTCGGCGCGCACACCGACTCGCCGAACCTGCGGGTGAAGCCGCTGCCCGACACCGGCGCGTACGGCTGGCGCCAGATCGCCGTGGAGATCTACGGCGGCACGCTCCTCAACACCTGGCTGGACCGCGACCTCGGTCTCGCCGGGCGGATCTCACTGCGCGACGGCACGCACCGGCTGATCGACATCGACCGGCCGCTGCTGCGCGTGCCGCAGCTGGCCGTGCACCTGGACCGCTCGGCCAACACCGACGGGCTCAAGCTCGACCGCCAGAAGCACATGCAGCCCATCTGGGGGCTCGGCGACGTCGAGGAGGGCGACCTCATCCGCTTCGTCGCCGAGGAGGCGGGCGTCGACGCCGAGGACATCGCCGGCTGGGACCTGATGCCCCACCCCGTCGAGGCACCGTCCTACCTGGGCCGTGACCGCGAGCTGGTGGCCGGTCCGCGCATGGACAACCTGCTCTCCGTGCACGCGGCGACCGCGGCGCTCGCCGCCGTCGCCGGGCAGCCCGACTCCGAGATCCCGTACATCCCGGTGCTGGCCGCCTTCGACCACGAGGAGAACGGCTCGCAGTCCGACACCGGGGCGGACGGACCGCTGCTCGGCACGGTCCTGGAGCGCTCGGTGTTCGCCCGCGGCGGTACGTACGAGGACCGGGCCCGCGCCTTCGCCGGCACCGTCTGCCTCTCCTCGGACACCGGCCACGCGATCCACCCCAACTACGCGGAGCGCCACGACCCGACGCACCACCCGGTCGTCAACGGCGGACCGATCCTCAAGGTCAACGTCAACATGCGGTACGCGACCGACGGCGGCGGCCGGGCCGTGTTCGCGCAGGCCTGCGAGAAGGCGGGCGTGCCGTGGCAGACGTTCGTCTCCAACAACGCGATGCCCTGCGGCACGACGATCGGCCCGATCACCGCCGCCCGGCACGGCATTCGGACGGTGGACATCGGCGTGGCCATCCTGTCCATGCACAGCGCCCGTGAACTGTGCGGCGCCGACGACCCGTACCTCCTGGCGAACGCGCTGGCGTCGTTCCTGGCCGGCTGACGACACACACCCGGTGGTTCCCCTGTCGACGAGTGACAGACAGGGGAACCTCTGTCATTCCGGGCCGGTCCGGAACCGGCGCCGGTAGTCGGTCGGTGTCGTGTCGAGCCTGCGGCGGAACGCCCTGACCAGGGTGTCGACGGTGCCGAACCCGCAGGCGGACGCGATCCGTTCGAGGGTGGCGTCGGTGGACTCGAGCTGGTTGCGCGCCCTCTCGACGCGGACCGACTCGATGTAGGCGTGAGGCGTCGTGCCGAGTTCGTTCTTGAAGATCCTGGTGAGCTGACGGTCGCCGATATGGCCGTACGCAGCGAGGTCCGCGACCGTGAGCGGTTCGCCGATATTGCGCATGATGTAGTGCCGCAGATCCTCGATGCGCCGGGTCGTGGCGACCTGTTCCAGCGGAACGCTGAACTGGCTCTGCCCGCCCGGCCGCTTCAGGTACATCACGAGCTGTCTGGCGACCCGCAGCGCGGCGGCCTCACCCAGATCGTCGGCGATGAGGGCGAGCGACAGATCGAGGCAGGCGCTGATCCCCGCGCCGGTCCACACGTCTCCCTCGCGGACGAAGATCGGATCGGCGTCGACCTCGACCAGCGGGTGGTCGGCGGCGAGCTGCTGTGCGGTCGACCAGTGCGTGGTGGCCCGCTTGCCGTCCAGGAGTCCGGCGGCGGCGAGGAGGTGCGCGCCGACGCAGACGGACGTGATCCTGCGCGTGCGCCCGGCGAGCTGTGCCACCCGGCGCACCACGGCCGGGTCGGTGAGCGGCTGCACGCGGCCCCGGCCGTCGACCTCCACAGCGCCGGGCACGAGGAGGGTGTCGATACTCCTCGCCGCCAGGTCGTCGAAGGTGAGGTCGGGGAGGATCCGGACCCCGGCGGCGGTGGTGACCGGGTCCATCGTCTCGGCGGCGAGGACCACGTCGTAACCCGCCGCTTCGTCCGTCTCGCGGCGCGCGAGGGAGAACACCTCGGGCGGTCCGGTGACGTCGAGCAGGTCGACGCCTGCGAAGAGGACGATGACGACCAGTCGTTCGACGGTGTTCACAGGCTCCCGGGCCCCCTGTCCTGGCACAGCCGCGGTGTCGGTTTCTGCATGTTAGACGACATTGCCGACACGCCGGGGTGGGTCATAGCGTCGTGAGCGCAGGCCACCGAACCGGTGGGCCCGCTCTCCCCGACCCGAAACCCAGGTGCCACAGCCATGCCTCGAACGACGCTCCGCCGGCTCAACGGCTTCGACGACACCCCCGCGAAGCTCGCCGACTCGACCCTCGTCCTCATCGACTACCAGAACACCTACACGACCGGCGTGATGGAACTGGACGGCTGGCAGTCCGCGCTCGACGCCGCCGCCCGGCTCCTGGCAAGCGCCCGCCGGGCGGGCACCACGGTCATCCACGTCATCAACGACGGCGGTGAAGGCACCCCGTACGACATCCGGGCCGAGATCGGCCGGATCCACCCGAGCGTCGCACCGGCCGACGGCGAGACCGTCGTCGTCAAGCACGCACCGGACGCGTTCTTCGGCACCGACCTCGGCGCGCACGTCGAAGCCGCAGGCAGGAACGACCTCGTCATCGCCGGCTTCATGACCCACATGTGCGTCGCGTTCACCGCCCAGGGCGCGTTCCTGCGCGGCAACCGGCCCACGGTCGTGGCCGAGGCCTGCGCCACCCGTTCCCTGCCGGTCGCCGGCACCGAACTGGACGCCGGCCAGGTGCACCACAGCGCCCTCGCCACCGTCGCCGACCTGTACGGGGTCGTCGTCCCGACACAGAAGTCCCTTGCCTGAGGCGTGTCGCGGAGGGCTGTGGGGCGGGCACCCGCACTCGACGGCGGGCCCGCCCCTCAATGCCCAGGAGCATGGGTGCGGGCAGGCCGGGTACCCGCTGCTTACACGGCCCGGAGCTTCCGGCCGTCGAGGAGGCAGAACTCATGGGACTCGGAGGATGCATCATCCTCATCGGTGCAGGGGCGATACTCGCCTTCGCGACCGACTGGGAACTGGACACCGTCAACGTCGACATGGTCGGCTGGATCATGATGATCGTCGGCATCATCGGCGTCTTCGTCTACGCGAGCGTGATGCGCCGGCGCCGCATGGTCGTGCCGCCCACCACCACGGTCGTGTCCGAGGACGAACGCCGTCTGTGACCTGGCAGGGTGCGCCCCGCCGGCCGGGCGCACCCCTGGACCACCGACTCACGATCCCCGATATTCTGGGAGCTTGTCCGTGACCCGGAACCGGGCGCGTCACACCCGGAAGGGGAGCCGCTCGTGGAGTTCCGGTTGCTCGGCACGGTCTGCGTCGACACGCTGACCGGGCCGCTGCCGCTCGGCCCCGCCAAGCGCCGCAGCCTGCTCGCCGCACTGCTGCTGCGCGCCAACACACCCGTATCGATGGCGTGGTTGACGGACTGCCTGTGGGACGACGCCCCGCCGATGCACGCCCGGACCGTCATCCAGGGCCATGTCTCCCGGCTGCGCGCCCTGCTGATGGGAGCGGACGCGGAGGCGTACGGGGTCGAACTGGCCACGCTCGGGGACGCTTACGTGCTGCGGGCGCCGGAGACCCTGCTGGACTCCCAGCGGTTCGAGGAACTGCTGATGCTGGCCCGGGAACAGCGCAGCCCTGCCGACACCGTGCTCATGCTGAAGGAGGCCCTGTCGCTGTGGCAGGGGCCCGCACTGACCGGTACGTACGCGAGCGGGCCGCTCCAGGCTGCCGCGCACGCGCTGGAGGAGTCCCGGCTGGCGACGGTCGAGCAGCTGGCGCGGTCCTACGCCGTGCTGGGGGAGCACCACCGGGCGGCGGCGGTGCTGCGGGCCGAGGCCGTCGCCCACCCGATGCGGGAGTCCCTCGCCGCGGCCCTGATGACGGCGCTGTACCGGTCGGGGCGCCAGTCCGAGGCGCTGGACTGGTTCCACCGCACCCGGCGGCTGCTCGCCGACGAGCTGGGCATCGACCCCGGGCGCGAGCTGGCCGACGCCTACGCGCAGATCCTGCGCGGCGATCCGGACCCGGCAGGCGACCGGTCCCCGGGTGACCCGGGGCAGGCGCCCGCGGCCGGCCGCGCATCCGGGACGCACGGCGGTGCCACAACCGCCCCGGCCCTCGCCGAGGTCGCCGCGCCGCCCCGCTCCCCACGGCTCCCGGCCCAGCCGCTCCCCGGCACCCCGCCGCACCCCACCGATCTGCTGCCCCGCGCTCCCCGCGGCTTCCACGGTCGCGGCGCCGAACTCACCGCGATCTCCCGGGCCGCGGCGGGCGAGGCGCCCGTCTGCCTGGTCACCGGACCCGCCGGGGTGGGCAAGACCGCACTGGCCCTGCACTGGGCGCGCCGGTCCCCCGCGGCCTTCCCGGACGGACGGCTCTACGCCGACCTGCGCGGGTTCAGCGACACCGGAGAGCCGACACCCCTCGAAGTCCTGCGCGAGTTCCTGCTCGCGCTCGGCGT
The DNA here is from genome assembly GCF_043203805.1 of Streptomyces sp. LN549. Lineage (NCBI taxonomy): Bacteria > Bacillati > Actinomycetota > Actinomycetes > Kitasatosporales > Streptomycetaceae > Streptomyces > Streptomyces sp. LN549. The sequence continues at coordinate 4,303,236 of NZ_JAZHRI010000002.1, forward strand.
CGCGCCCCGCCGGGTCCCGGAGTCCGTCTCCGGTGCCGCGGCTCTGTTCCGCTCGCTGACCGACCGGCTCAGCCTGCTCGTCGTCCTCGACAACGTCCGCGACTCCGCCCAGGTCAGGCAGCTGCTGCCGGGCGGCGCCGACTGCGTCACGCTGATCACCAGCAGGCACCGGCTGGAGGGGCTCATCGCCTCGGACGCCGCCGTCCCGGTACCACTGGACGTGCTGGAGCCGCCGGACGGCACCGCGCTCCTGGCCGGGGTGCTGGGCGAGGAGCGCGTCGCCGCCGAACCGGTGGCGGCCCGGCGGCTCGCCGAGCTCTGCGGCGGACTGCCCCTGGCCCTGCGGGTCACGGCGGCCCGGCTTGCGGGCCGCCCGCAGTGGACCCTCGCCGACATGGCCGACGAACTGGCCGACGAACGCAGCCGGCTGACGTATCTCGCCGTGGAGGACACCGGGGTCTCCGCCGCGCTGCGGCTGACCGTGCAGCAGCTGCCGCCGGACGCCGTTCACCACTTCACCCGGCTCGGTCACCATCCGGGCAGCCACTTCGGCCCGTACACGGCCGCCGCCCTCGCCGGCAGCGACCCGGTCGTAGCCTCGGCCGCGCTGGAGCGGCTCGCCGCCGCCCATCTGGTCACCGAGGCCGGACCCGGGCGCTGGATACTGCACGATCTGGTGCGGCTCTACGCCCGCGGGCTCGACCCCGCGGCCGGGCCCGACGCGCTGGCCGGTGTGCTCGACCACTACATCGCCACCGCGCTCGCCGCCGCGGACACGGCCGAACCCGGGGGTGAGCCCTGCTTCGTGCTGCCGGACGGCTTCCGCCGGCCCGCTGCCGTACGGGACTTCACCGACCGGGCCGCGGCGATGGACTGGCTCACGGCCGAGCGCGAGGACCTCGCTCTGGCCGCCGCCGCTGCCCGCGCCGCCGGACTGGAGGACCGGGCCTGGCGGATCATCCTGCTCCAGTGGCCGCACGTGGTGTGGCGGCCGCGGGACGGCTGGGCCCCGATGCTGGAACTGGCCCTGGCCGCGGCGGCCGCGCGCAGCGATCCGTACGCCGAGTCCCGGGTGCGCAATCTGCTGGGCTGGGTGCTGTCGGAAGAGGGCAGGACCGCCGAGGCCGTGGCCCTCCTGGAGCCCTCGCCCGGACTCGCCCGACAGGCCGGAGACCGGCTCGGGGAGGCGACGGCACTGATCAACCTGGCGATCGTCCAGGCCGAACAGGGCGGTCTCGACGTGGCGATGGAGGGTTGTGGCCAGGCCCTGGAGCTGGCCAGGAAAGAACCCGACGCGCACACCGAGATGCTCGCGCTCCAGCACCTCGCCCGCATGCAGCTCACCGCGGGGCGCCCGCAGGACGCCCTGGACTCCGCCCGCGCCGCCTTCGAGCTGGGTCCCGAGCACGAGGAAGCGGCCCGCCGGGTGTTGCTGACGACCGTGAGCGGCGAGGCCCAGCTCGCCCTGGGCGATGAGGACGAGGGGATCATGCTGCTGGACCTGGCGGCCACGGAGGCCGAGCGGGCCGGCTACGACGTGGGCGCGGTGCGGGCCCTGGAGGCGCTGCTGCGCGTGGCGGCGGCGCCGGAGTACGTCCGGCGGTACGAGGAAGCGGTGCGGCGGCTCGCCGACGGCGGGTGAACCGGGCGGGCGGGTGTGACGCTCCCCGCCCGCTCCGCCCGGCTTCCCCTTCTCAGCCCTGCTCGTCCATGCCCGCGAGCACCAGCGGCAGCCGTGAGGTCCCCTCGGCGGTCACGCTGACGGGGACACCCCAGTCCTGCTGGTGGACGTGGCAGGCCGGGTACTCGTTCGCCGGGTCGTCGTCGCAGGACGCGGCCATCGCCGAGACATGCAGGACGCCCTCGGTGACGCCGTCGGCGAGGACCAGATCGCGGAAGAGGTCGGTGCCCGCCCCTTCGCCCCCGGCCAGCAGTTCCGGCGGGGTCGAGGAGACCAGCAGCCGGGTCGAGGGCCCGTACCGGGTGTCCAGCTTCTGTCCGGCGGGCGCCTGGAAGACGACGTCGAGCCGGAGCGTGCCCGGCGCGATCCCGGTCGCCGCGCGCTGGGTGCGGTGCGCCTGGTCCGCCACGCGTACCGCCTCCTCGGGCAGCCGCAGCCGGGTCAGGCGGTGCCGGGCGGACTCGACGACCACGAGATCGCCGTCGACCAGCACGGCGTCGCTGGGCTCGCGCAGCTCCGTGGCCAGCGTGGTGACCTCGTCGCTCGCCGGGTCGTAGCGGCGCAGGGCGTGGTTGTACGTGTCGCAGACGGCGACGGATCCGTCCGGCAGCGCGGTGACGCCCAGCGGGTGCTGGAGCAGGGCCTGCGAGGCGGCCCCGTCGCGGTGGCCGAAGTCGAAGAGCCCGGTGCCGACGGCGGTGTGCACGGCGCCCTCCCGGTCGACGTAGCGCAGCGCGGACGTCTCCGAGTCGGCGACCCACAGCCGGTCCTCGGTCGCCGCCAGCCCGGACGGCTGGGCGAACCAGGCCTCCGCACCCGGACCGTCGACGAGTCCTTCGTTCGTCGTGCCGGCCGCGACACGGACGGTGCCGTCCTCGGGGTCGTACGTCCACAGCTGGTGCACGCCCGCCATGGCGATCCACAGCCGGCCGTCGAACCAGGCGACGTCCCACGGCGAGGAGAGGTCGACCTCATGACCCGCGCCACTGGTGGGCGCCCCCTGCCACCACTGGCGGCCGGTCCCGGCGAGGGTGGTCGTCGTGCCGGTCGTGAGGTCGAGGGCACGGATCGCGTGGTTGACCGTGTCGGCGACGGCGATCCGCCCGTCGGGCAGCAGCGCCAGCCCCTGCGGCTCGCTGAACCTGACGTCGTCGGGCCCGCCGTCCACGAGCCCCCGCTCGCCGGACCCGAAGTGGCGGCGGACGCTCTCGCCGTCCGCGTCCAGCTCGACCAGCCGGTGGCGGGTGGTGTCGGAGACCAGGAAGCCGCCGTCGGCGAGGAGCAGTGCCTTGCCGGGGAACCGCAGATGCGTGGCCACCGGCTCGGGCGCCACGTAGGGCCCGTCGCCGCGGCGCAGGGTGCCCTTGGCCGCGTGCTCGGCCTCCAGCTCCTCCACCAGCTTCTCGATGGCGTGGGCATGGCCCTCACCCGCGTGCTGGGCGACGACATAGCCCTCGGGGTCCACGACGACGAGCGTCGGCCAGGCGCGCACGGCGTACTGCTTCCAGGTGGCGAGCTCCGGGTCGTCGAGCACCGGGTGGTGGACCTCGTACCGCTCGACGGCGTCGACGACGGCCTGGTGCTCCGCCTCGTGGACGAACTTCGGCGAGTGGACACCGATGATCACCACGGTGTCCCGGTGCTTCTCCTCCAGCTCGCGCAGCTCATCGAGGACATGCAGACAGTTCACACAGCAGAACGTCCAAAAGTCCAAGATCACAATGCGTCCTCGCAGGTCAGCGAGGGTGTACTGCCGGTCGCCTGTATTGAGCCAGCCGCCCTTGCCGATCAGTTCGGGGGCCCTGACGCGCGCTCGTGTTGCCATGTGAACAGTCAACATCACCGTGGCGTCCACGCATTCCGCAGAGGGCTCGGGGAACCTGTGAGCCATGAGACTTCTCGTGCGTGAGCGGCTGTTCGGCATCGGCGACGACTACTGGATCGAGGACGCGGACGGCCGCAAGGTCTTCCTGGTCGACGGCAAGGCCATGCGGGTGCGTGACACCTTCGAGCTGAAGGACGCGCAGGGCCGGATCGTGATCGAGATCCGGCAGAAGCTGCTCAGTCTGCGCGACACGATGCTCATCGAGCGGGACGGCGAGCAGCTCGCGAAGGTCAAGCGGAAGCGGCTGTCGCTGCTGCGCAACCACTACCGGGTGACGCTGGTGGACGGGACCGAGCTCGATGTCAGCGGCAAGATCCTGGACCGCGAGTTCGCGGTGGACTACGACGGGGAGCTGCTGGCCCAGATCTCGCGCCGCTGGCTGACCGTCCGGGACACGTACGGGATCGATATCGTGCGCGAGGACGCCGATGCGGGCCTGCTGATCGCGGTGGCGGTGTGCGTGATCGTGCTCGCGGAGAAGGAGCACGAGGACTGAGGGGCGCCCCCTGAGCACGTGAAAGTCGGTCCGGCCCCTGTTTCACGTGAAACAGGGGCCGGACCTGCGCCCGGCTACACCAGGTTCGCCGGCGGAGCGAGCCCCAGTCGGCGGTCCTTGAGCGCGGGGAACTGCTCCCGGGTGGTGGCGACCTTGGCCGGGTCGAACTCCACGGTCAGCACCTCCTCGTCCGCTCCCGCCTCGGCGAGCACCTCGCCCCAGGGGTCGACGACGATGCTGTGGCCGGCCTGCTGGATCCCGGCGTGGGTGCCGGCGGAGCCGACGGCCAGGACATAGGCCTGGTTCTCGACGGCCCTCGCCTGGGCGAGCAGCGTCCAGTGGGCGCGGCGGCGCTCCGGCCAGCCGGCCGCGACGACCAGGACCTCGGAGCCCGCGTCGACGAGGCCGCGGAACAGCTCGGGGAAGCGCAGGTCGTAGCAGGTGGCGAGACCGAGCGTGGTCTGCGGCAGGGCGAGCGTCACCAGCTCGTCGCCGGCGCCCATCATGACCGCCTCGCCCTTGTCGAAACCGAAGCGGTGGATCTTGCGGTACGTGGCGGCCCGCTCGCCCTTGGGCGTGAAGACGAGCGTGGTGTTGTAGAGCGTGCCGTCGTCGGCCCGTTCGACGAAGGAGCCCGCGTGCAGCCAGACCCCGGCGTCGGCGGCGGCCTTGGCCATCACCTCGTGCGTGGGGCCGTTCAGCGGTTCGGCCTCGTCCTCGAACGCCGTATAGGCGAAGGCCCCGACCGGCCAGAGTTCGGGCAGCACCACCAGATCCGCGCCCTGCTGGGCCACGACGAGTGAAGCCGCGCGTTCCCTGCGGGAATTGACGGATTCGTCCGGGTCTACTGCGATCTGGATGAGGGAGGCGCGCACACTACCACCGTCCTGGCATTCGAGCCGTCAACACGGGCCTACGATCGTCACACGAAAGCACTGCCGGGGTGCCTGCTCGCAGCGTAGCTTGGACCGACCGAACCTCACTGCCCGGCAGCCCGCAGCCCGCCGTCCGAGCCCAGTTCTCCAGCCCATGCACCGCAGAACCGCACGAGGGGTCCCGTGACCGTCCATCCCAGCCTCCAGACCTACGCCGACGCCTGGACCCACTCCATCGAGTCGATAGCCGAGCTGGTGAGCCCGCTCACCGAGGGGGAGTGGAACGGCCGTACGCCATGCCCCAACTGGTCGGTGCGCGACATCGTCTCGCACATCATCGGTATGGAGTGCGAGCAGCTCGGCGATCCGCGCCCCATCCACACACTTCCGCGCGATCTCTTCCATGTGCAGAGCGACTTCGCCCGCTACATGGAGATGCAGGTCGACGTGCGGCGCCACCACACCGCTCCGGAGATGACCTCCGAACTGGAGTACACGATCATCCGCCGGTCCCGTCAGTTGCGCAACGAGACGCGTGACCCGGAGACCATGACGCGGGCGCCGCTCGGCACCGAGCAGACCCTCGAACTGGCGCTGCGGATGCGCGCCTTCGACGTCTGGGTGCATGAGCAGGACCTGCGTACGACGCTGGGCAAGCCCGGCAACCTGGATTCCCCCGGCGCGGCGATCGTCCGGGACACGCTGCTCCTGGCGCTGCCGAAGGTCGTGGCCAAGGATGCGGGCGCGCCGCCCAACTCGGCGGTCGTGCTGGATGTGCACGGGCCGGTGGAGTTCCTGCGCACGGTCAGGGTCGACGCGGAGGGCCGCGGTTCGGTGGACGGCGCGCCGTCGCTGGGCCCCGCGGTGACGCTGGCGATGGACTGGGAGACGTACGTCCGTCTCGCCTGCGGGCGGGTGCGGGCGAGCGCGGTGGCGGACCGGATCAAGGCCGAGGGCGATCAGGACCTGGCCGCCGCCATCCTGCAGAACTTCGCCGTCACCCCGTAACGACCGCATCCGGCGGCGCCCGCCCCGGCAGGGGACGGGCGGCGCCGCCGTAGCGGTCACACGGGCACGTGCACGGCCTCCACGCGGCTGATCACATGGTGCTCCCGCTCCCGGTGCGCGGCCTTCAGCCGCAGCCGCAGGATCTGTACGACGCCGAGCGCCTCCAGGACGAAGACCGAGGCGAACGCGATGCGGTAGTTGTCGCCGCTCGCGTCGAGCAGCACACCGACGGCGAACAGCGTGGTCATGGAGGCGACGAAGCCTCCCATGTTGACGATGCCCGACGCGGTGCCCTGGCGCTCCGGCGGATTGGCCGGGCGGGCGAAGTCGAAGCCGATCATCGAGGCGGGCCCGCAGGCGCCGAGCACCACGCACAGGGTGATCAGCAGCCACATCGGGGCGTGATCCCCGGGGTGGAGGATGGCCGACGCCCACAGCAGGGCCGTCATCGCGACCGTCCCCAGCGCGAGCGGAATCCGGGCGGCGTGGTGGCGGGCGATGACCTGCCCGTAGACGAGGCCGACGGCCATGTTGGAGAGCACCACCAGGGTGAGCAGCTCCCCCGCGGTCCCCCGGCTCAGCCCCTGGTCCTCCACCAGGAACGGCATGCCCCACAGCAGCAGGAACACCATGGCCGGGAACTGCGTCGTGAAGTGCACCCACATCCCGAGCCGGGTGCCGGGCTCCCGCCACGCGGCGGCGATCTGCTTGCGCACGTATGTCGCTCCGGCGTGCTCCGCGGGCGGCGGCTCGAATCCTTCGGGGTGGTCCTTGAGGAAGAGCAGCAGCATCACCAGCACCACGACTCCCGCCAGGGAGCTGCCGGCGAAGGTGGTGGTCCAGCCGAAGCCGTGCAGGGAGCGGGCGATGACCAGCGTCGAGACGAGGTTGCCCGCCATGCCGAAGAGGGCGGCGACCTGTCCGATCAGCGGACCGCGCCGGGCCGGGAACCAGCGCGCCCCCAGCCGCAGCACGCTGATGAACGTCATCGCGTCGCCGCAGCCCAGCAGGGCGCGGGAGGCCAGCGCGGTGCCGTACGAGGGGGAGAGCGCGAAGCCGAGCTGCCCGAGGGTGAACAGGACGGCCCCGAGGGCGAGGACCTTCTTGGTGCCGAGCCGGTCGACCATCAGGCCGACGGGTATCTGCATGCCCGCGTAGACGAGCAGTTGGAGGATGGAGAAGGTGGAGAGCGCCGAGGCGTTGACGTCGAAGCGGTCGGCGGCGTCGAGGCCGGCGACGCCCAGGCTGGTGCGGAAGATGATCGCCACGAAGTAGACGGCGACACCGATGCCCCAGACCCAGGCGGCACGCCGGCCGCCGGGCGGGTCACCGGGCAGGGACAGGGTGGGGGCGGCGGCAGAGCTCACCGGCCCTCACCCCGGACCAGCACCTTGACCCGGCTGACATGGCGGCGTACGACCTGCGCGGCACCGTCCGCGTCACCGGCTCTGATCGCCTCCAGCAGCTCACCGTGCTCGGCGATGTTGGCGGCGATCCTGCCCGGGTGGGCCTCCATGACGGCGACGCCCATCCGCAGTTGACGGTCGCGCAGCTGGTCGTAGAGGCGGGACAGGATCTCGTTGCCCGCGTGGCGGACGATCTCGGCGTGGAAGCAGCGGTCCTTCACGGAGACTGCGGCCAGATCGCCGGCCTCGGACATCTGCCGCTGCTCCTCCAGGAGCTCCTCCAGGCGGGCGATCAGGTTCGCCGACGCGGGCACGGCCCTGCGCACGGCGAACTCCTCGACCAGCAGCCGGGTCTCCACGACATCGGCGATCTCCTGGGCGGAGACGGCGAGCACCAGGGCGCCCTTCTTCGGGTAGAGCTTGATCAGCCCCTCGACCTCCAGCCGCAGCAGCGCCTCGCGCACGGGCGTACGGGAGACCCCCACGGCCTCGGCGAGATCGCCCTCCGTCAGGAGCGTCCCGCCCTCGTAGCGGCGGTCCAGGACCGCGTCCTTGATATGGGTGTAGACGCGTTCGGCGGCGGGTGGCTGCTTCCCGGGCGGACGGACGGGCGACGAGGCTGGGGCAGGCATGCACACAGCATAGATACAACATGCACGCAACGAGGGATTCATTCCACGATGCGGACGCCCGAATCTCTGTGCGGACCGGAATCCGGGCCCCCGGATTTCGTAGGAAAGTCACCCCTCACACGCCACAACCATTTATCGGCCCCATAAGTCTCATCAGCGCGCGGCACCACTATGTGGCCGCATTCCAGGGGCATTTGGAGCATTCAACTTGAAACTCGGCATTCAGCGCATAAGGCGCGCATCCGCCACCGCTACGGTGGCCCTCACCGCAGGTGCCGTCATCGCGGGCGGCGCGTTCGCCTCCACGGCACAGGCCGCCACGCCGCCGACTCCCACGCTCGTCGCCAAGGGCGGCTACGTGATGAACAACGGCACCGGGAAGTCCCTGTTCAGCAAGGCCGCGGACACCCGTCGCTCCACCGGCTCCACCACGAAGATCATGACCGCCCGGGTGGTGCTGGCCACGAAGGGCCTCAACCTGGACTCCAAGGTCACGATCCAGAAGGCGTACAGCGACTACATCGTCTCCAAGGGCGCGTCCTCGGCCCGCCTCATCGTGGGCGACAAGGTCACGGTCCGTCAGCTGCTGTACGGTCTGATGCTGCCGTCCGGCTGCGACGCCGCGTACGCCCTGGCCGACAAGTTCGGCTCGGGAACCACGCGCGCGGCCCGGGTGAAGTCGTTCATCGGCAAGATGAACAGCACGGCCAAGACCCTCGGCCTGAAGAACACGCACTTCGACTCCTTCGACGGCATAGGGAACGGGTCCAACTACTCGACCCCGAAGGACCTGACGAAGATCGCAAGCAGCGCGATGAAGTACTCCACGTTCCGCACGGTCGTGAAGACGAAGTCGACGAAGCAGAAGGTCACGACGAAGAGCGGTGGCTACCGCTACATGTCGTGGACCAACACGAACAAGCTGCTGGGCACCTACAGCGGCGCGATCGGCGTGAAGACGGGCTCCGGCGCGGTGGCCAAGTACTGCCTGGTCTTCGCGGCGACCCGCAACGGGAAGACCGTCATCGGTACGGTCCTCACCTCCACCTCGGAGGCGACCCGCACGGCGGACGCGAAGAAGCTCATGGACTACGGCTTCAAGAAGTAGCCCTGCGGTACGAAGGTGCCCGGCGCGTGCAGCCTCGCATGTGCCGGGCACCTTCGCGTTCACCCACCGCCGGCCCGTCCCGTGAAGGCGCCCGGACGCTCCCGGTTCAGGCGCGCGGCCCCGCACCGTGCAGCAAGGTGTCGATGATGCGGGCGGCGAGTGCGTCGGGGTCCGCGCCGTCCGGGCCGGCGCCGTCCGCGTTGCCGCGCAGGGACTCCCCGATGAGCGCGTAGTAGACCCGGCGCACCCACTCCAGATCGGCCGCCGCGTCGATGACCTTTTCGGCCTGGGCCCGCTGCAGCACGGCGACGCAGCGGCGGTCGATGTCCTGCTGGAGGGCGGCGGCCTCGCTGTCAGGATCCGCCGGCAGCCCCAGGGCGAACGCCCAAGCACCCTTGACCTGAAGCACATTGGCCGTGATCCGGTGCATCGCCACGAGCGGCGGCGCGGTGTCCGGCCTGCCGTCGTCCACCGCCTGGGCGAGCTGACGGGCCGCGGACAACGCCAGCGCCTCGATCAGCGACTGCCGATTGGCGAACCGCCGGTGGATCGTCGTCCGGGCCACTCCCGCGGCCGCGGCGATCTGCTCCATGGACGCGCCCGGGTCCTGGGCGAGCACGCGCTCGGCCGCCTCCAGGACCGCGCGCACACTGCGCTCCGCGTCCGCCCGCAACGGCCGTACCGGCATCTCGCCCATTACGCCTCCCACTCGACCACTTGCCTCGCAACACAGTACATCCCAGATGCAATCTCCGCTCTATCTGCATCACACCTGTTGCATCTTCTCGAATTACTAGTACTGTCACGTCTCAGTTACCGCCGATCGAAGGAGGAACTCATGCACAGCACCGCCCTCATCACCGGAGCGTCGTCCGGGCTCGGCGCGGAGTTCGCCGAGCAGCTCGCCGCCCAAGGGCACGAGGTGATCCTGGTGGCGCGGTCAGGCGACCGGCTCGCCGCGCTCGCCGAGCGCCTGATCGCCCAGCACGGCGTCCGCGCCCATGTACTGGTCCAGGACCTCGCCGAACCGGACGCGGCCCGCCGCATCGCCGACGAGCTGACGGAACGCGGCCTCAGCGTCGATCTGCTGGTCAACAACGCCGGCTTCGGCACCTGCGGCCGTTTCGAGGAGATCTCCTGGGCCCGCGACCACGACCAGCTCATGGTCAACGTCGTCGCCCTCGTCGACCTCACCCACCTGCTGCTGCCCGGCATGCTGGAGCGCGGCAGCGGCGCGGTCGTCAACGTCGCGTCCAACGCCGCCTTCCAGCCGTCCCCGTACTTCGCCGTCTACGCCGCGTCCAAGGCCTTCGTACTCAACTTCGGCCTCGCCCTGCGCCAGGAGTACCGCCGGCGCGGCATCCGCGTGCTCACCTTGTGCCCGGGACCGGTCGAGACCGCCTTCTTCGAGACCATCGGCACCCGCAAGGCGGCCGTCACCGGCTCCATGACCACCCCGGAGCCCGTCGTACGCGCCGCCCTGCGCGCGCTGGACCGCGACCGCGGCTATGTCGCCCCCGGTCTCGGCAACGCCCTCGGTGCCCACCTGACACCCCGCCGCCCCCGCACCGTGGTCGCCGCCATCGCCGAACGTGTCACCCGCAAGGTCCTTGCCGCCCCGTCGGCCGCCGCCTCGACGCAGCGGGAGCACGCAGCATGAGATCCGCCTCCATCGGCGCCGCCTCGGCCATGCTGCTCGTCGGAACCTCGACGGCCGTATCCGCCACCATCGCCGACTACCCGGTCTTGGCAGGACAGGCCCTGCGCTATGCGCTCGCCGCGACGATCCTGCTCCTCGTCTTACGCCACCAGCGGCTGCCCCACGTCCGCCTGACGGCACGTGACCTCGTGCTCCTGGCCGCACTGTCCGCCACCGGCCTGGCCGGCTTCAACCTCTTCCTCGTCGCAGCCACCCGGCACGCCGGCCCCGCCATGATCGGCACCGTGGTCGGAGCCGTCCCGCTCGTCCTCGCCCTCGTCGGGCCCTTGATGGAGCGCCGCCGCCCGGCCCCGCACACCGTCGGCGCCGCGATCGTGGTCGCACTCGGCGCAGCCGTCGCCGCCGGACTCGGCTCGGGCAGCCTGCAGGGCCTCCTGCTGTCCCTGGGCGCGCTCGTCTGCGAGGTGGCCTTCTCCCTGCTCGCCATCCCGCTGCTGCCCAGGATCGGGCCCCTGCGGGTCGCCGCCTATCCCGCCGCCCTGTCCGTGCCCCTGCTGCTGGCCGCGAGCCTCGCCCTGGAAGGTCCCGGCGCCCTGCGGCTGCCCGCACCCGGTGAGGCCGCCGCCTTCACCTACCTCGGCGCGATCGTCACCGCCGCCGCGTTCTTCCTCTGGTACGACGCGCTGCGCCGCCTCGGCGCCGACCGTGCGGGCCTCTTCGCCGGCCTCGTACCCGTGGGCGCCCTGCTCACCACCGTCGCGCTCGGCCTCGGCCGGGCGGGCCCCGCCGACGTCATCGGTGCGCTGCTCGTCACCGCGGGCGTCGTCCTCGGTCTCCGGCAGCCCGGTCGCGACCGCGACCGCCGAGGACCGCGCCGTTCCCGGGGTGCGCTCGGCGAACCGGCGGACGGCGGATCACCGCGGACGCCGCAGAACGCCTGATGCGCGATCCGCGGAGGCCGCGAAGCGACCACCGTCCGCACCGGCTCACCCCTGCGGATGACCACGTGCCCCGGGGCCCGGGGCCGGCCGCCGCCCCGTGCCGGCGGGCCCCGGTCCGCCGAGCCCTGCACCCTGTGCGGGACTCGGACCCGGACTCGGACTCGGATCAGACGACCAGGACCCTGCGCCCGCGGGTGTGGCCTGCCCGGCTGTCCACGTGGGCCGCCGCCGCGTCGGCGAGCGGGTACGCCTTCTCGACCGGGATGTGGAGCCTCCCCCGCGCGATGAGGCCGGCGGCTTCCGCGAGCGCGTCCGGCACGCTCCCGGCCACCCCGGAGAACCGGACGCCGAGTTCCGGTGCGGCGAGATCGGCGATGGAGACCACCCTGTGCGGGTCCCCGGTCAGCTCCACGAGCTCCCGGATCACGCCCGAGCCGGCCACGTCGAGCGCCGCATGGACAGGCCCGAGCCGACGCACCCGCTCGACCCAGCCCTCGCCGTACGTCGTGGCGAGGGCGCCCAGGCCACGCAGGTAGTCCTGGTTCGCGGCCCCGCCCGTACCGATCACCGTGATGCCGCGGTCGCGGGCGATCTGCACCACCGCCGATCCGACTCCTCCGGACGCACCGCTGACCAGCAGCGTCTGCCCGGGTTCCACACCGACCTCGCGGATGATGCGCAACGCGGTCTCCACCACGGAGGGGTATCCGGCGGCCTCCTCGAACGTCAGCCCCTCGGGCATGGCCGCCCACGCCGACAGCACGGCGAACTCGGCATAGGTGCAGGAGCCTTCGCCGAACACGGGGTCACCGATCTCCACCCCTTCGACCCCCTCGCCGACCTCGTCCACCACCCCGGCGGCGTCCAGCCCGACCCCTGCGGGCAGCTCGATCGGATGCGCCCCCAGGACCTGGCCCTCACGGACCCTCCAGTCGACCGGGTTCACCCCCGCCGCCCTCACGGCGATGCGTATGCGGCCGGGGCCCGCGTGGGGCTCCTCGGCGTCGAGGAGTTGCAGAACATCGGGACCGCCGAACTCGGCGAAGCTCACTCTCTTCATACCGGCGAACGTAACACTAACGGTTAGCCTTTCATACCGGTTACGTTTTTGTGGCTGATAGCGTGAGGCCATGACCGACCCGTCCGGGCGCCGCGAGCGCAAGAAGGCCGCGACCCGCCAGAAGATCGCCGACACCGCCCTGCGGCTCTTCCTGGAACGCGGGTACGACGCAGTGGGCATCCGTGACGTGGCCGCCGAGGCGGACGTGGCCGTCACCACGCTCTTCTCCCACTTCGCCTCCAAAGAGGCCCTGGTGTTCGAGCAGGACGAAGACTTCGAACAACGCCTCACACAGGCGGTCACGGGACGGGCGCCGGACGAGCCGCTCATCCCCGCCCTGCGCCACGAGATCCGCGCCCTGGTGCGCCATTGCACGGCCAACGGCGGCACCCCGATCTGGCGCATGATCGACGCCTCACCCGCCCTGCGGGACTACGAGGAGACGATGAGGCTGCGCCACACGGAGTCGCTGGCGACAGCCATCGCCGCCGGTCCCGGCCTGTCACGGAGCACGACGGCCTGCCGGACGATCGCGAGGTTCGCGATCGACGCCCATGCGCTGGCCCGGACGGCGTCCGATCCGGACGCCGCGGTGGACGAGATCTTCGAGATGATCGAGGCGGCCTGGGACGTCACCTCGCCCTAGCGGGCTACTTTCCGGTGGCGGAATCCCCGCACAGCTCCTGGTCCACGAGCGTCCTCATGGCCTGCTGCGTGTCCGGGCCGCCGTCACTCGTGGCGTACACCACGGCCGTCCTGGCCCCGTCCCGGGTGATGCCGGCCCAGGTGCGATAGCCGAGCAGTTCGCCCGGGTGACCGAAGTACGTGCCGCCGCAGGACAACGGGATCTCGCCCAGCCCGAGTCCGTAACTGACACCCATCCCGGGTGCGGACACCGTGGCCGTCATCTCGTCCAGCTCCGCCGGTTCCAGCAGACGCCCGCCGAGCAGTGCGGTGTAGAAGCGGCTCAGATCGTGCGTGGTGCTGATCACCGCGCCGGATCCGACGGCCATGCTCGTGTTGAGCGCCGTGACGTCGATGCCGGTGGCGGTACCGAACGCGGCGTAGGCGCGGGCATGGGGGCCGGGAATGAAGGGCGAGGTGCCGGGCGTACTGGTACCGCTCAGTCCCAGCGGTCGGATGATCCGGTCCTCCACCTCCCGGTCCCAGCTCCGGCCGGTCACCTCACGGATGATCATCGCGGCGAGAATGTAGTTGGTGTTGGAGTACGACCACGCGGCCTCGGTCGACACATCCTCCGAGCGCCGCATCGCCAGCCTCGCCAGCTCCTCCGGGGTGTACGTACGGAAGCGCTCGGCCCGATACCCGTCGGCGCTGCCCAACGCGGCGATCTCCGGCAGGACTTCGGGGATTCCACTGGTGTGCTGCAACAGCTGCCGCACGGTGACGGAACTGCCGTCGGGGCCGCCGCCCCCCACCACTCCCGGCAGCCACCTCTCGACGGTGTCCTCCAGGGACATGCGCCCCTCGCCGACGAGTTGCAGCACGACCGTGGCGGTGAACGTCTTGGTGGCACTGCCGATCCGGAACCTTCCGCCCGGAGGCATCGGCCGCCTGGTGCCCCTCTCGGCCACCCCGGCCCGCGCGACGGCCCGTGTACCCGGTGACGTCACCTCGGCGGACACACCGACCACCCCGGTGTCGTGGATCGCGTCCACCCGCCGCTGGAGCGGATCGGTGTGCTGCGCGGACGCGGCAACTGTCGGGCCGCCCGATGTGGCCAGGAGGAGCGCGGCCAGGCCGGTCAGGACGAGCAGTCGTCGCCGACGCCTTCGTAACACCTGCATGAGGGACCCCATTTCCGCCCTCGGCCCGCGGCCCTTCAGCGCCCGGATCATCCGAGGGACGTGCCCATCCCACCAGGGAAGAGGCGGCCGTCCCATCCTGCCCGCCCCCGGTCGCAGGGAGGCGCTGCCGTCAGTACGGTCCCGGGGGCTACCCCGGGGGGAACGGCCTGGGGCCTGCCCCCCGCCCGCGCCCGAACCGGCCGGGTCAGCCGCCCTGCCCGGCACTGCCGATCGGGCCGACCAGCACCGGGGAGCCGGAACCGTCCGTGACGGGCAGCGAGCTGTTGCCCGGCCAGTCGAGGGTGACCGACTTCGTCTCGTTCGGCGGGGTCACCACCAGGCCAGTGATGCGGACGCCTGAGCCACCCGATTCATTGAGCGGGTAGCTGACGTAGAAGTCGACTTCCTTCCCGTTCTTGAGGATGTACGGGTCACCGGGCTCGCCCTTGCGCGTGGCGGAGATCGTCCCCGCGTTGGTCTTCAGGTCGACTCCCGCGAACCCGGAGATCACGCAGTCGGCGCCGCTGCCGTTCGTCAGCCCCACCACGACGCTGCCATCGGGGTCGCCCTCGATGAAGCCGTCCTGCGCCGTGATCTTCAGCCCGTCGGTGGTGCACTTGGGGGCCGTGCCGCTGTCTCCGGAGCCGGAGCTGGAGCCGGAGTCGGCGGGGGCTGCCGTGCCCTTGCCGTCGGAGCCGGCGGTGTCCTTCCCGCTGTCCTGTTCCGAACCGCCCGAGCCCGAACCGCCTCCCGAGGAGGACGCGGCGGAGGCCGAGGACGCGGACGACGGGTCACTCGCCCCCGTGGCGTCGTCGTCGTTCTGGCAGGCGGTGAGCGAGAGGCCGGCGGCAACGACCAGGGCGGCGAAGGTGATCCGGTGAGCGCGCATCATTTCTTCCTCAGCATCGGTGAACAGGGCCGGCCGCTCCGTACGGTCAGGTACGAGCGAGCGTTACTGATCAACAAGACCGGTGGCCCCGCCGCGCCGTTCCGCCGAACCGCCGCCTAAGACATGCCTGTTACACGTACAGCCTGCCCACACCCCCCTCCGCACCGGCTGCGCCGAACCGGAACACCCCGCCAGGCCCGCCCAGAGGGCACTTCCCGCCACGGTTCCGCACCCGATCGCGGCCGCCGCCCGCTGGGACAGACCCGTAACCCAACACACCGGATGAGGGCGTGGCATCTCATGACACCCTCTGCTCCCGCAGAACGGCGACCGCCGCGTCGAAGGCCGAGTCGCGGTCCGTCGCGAACTCCTCATCGGTGAAGACCGGTGTACGGATGTGGGGCGGGATGCCCGCGCCGTCGAAGGCCTGCCCCCGCCGGGTGAGGAACTCCTCGTTCGGGAGCCAGACCGCCATGCCGTTGGGCAGCGTGCGGTCCAGGGTGTCGGAGAAGACGCCCTGCGTGTTCTCCCCGATGCGGACGGCCCCACCGGGCCGGTCGATGAGGGCCTGGGTGAACGTCTCACCCGCGCTGAACGTCGTCGCGGCCGTCAGCACGGCGACAGGACCGGCGTAACGGGGGACCCCGCGAGCAGGCTTCACAGGGACGGGCTGCGGCCGGGTGTACTGGGTGCGCTTGCGATAGGCGGTGTACGAGGAGTCGGTCAGGCGCTCGGCAAGGTGCAGGCCGAGCGCGTCCGCGCCCCCGCCGTTGATTCGCAGGTCGATGACGAGACCGGTGAGCGCGGCCGTGCGCTCGGCGGTGAAGACCACATCCAGCGCCTTGTCGAGCTCAGCCAGCTCCGCGGCGTACGAGGGCTCGTCGGCGCTGCTGTAGCCCGCGAACCCGGAGAGCCTCAGATAGCCCTGCCCGCCGGGCAGATCCGCGTAGCTGATCCGGCCGTTCGCGAACTCCAGCAGCGGCTCGCCGCCGAGGTCGCTCCGCACGACGTAGTCCTTGACCTTGGTGTCCAGATCCCCACCGATCACGGCTGTACCCGGGCGGACCTGGGAGAAGTGGCGCTCACCGTCGAAGACAGCGACGTGTGCGTCGTACAGCGGCGTCACCATCTCGCTGAAGAGAGCGAAGAGTTCGTCCCTGGTCGTGTCGGCGTGCACCTTCGGCCGGTACGTGTCGCGTACGGCATGCCAGTCGATGCCCTTGGCGGCAAAGAAGGGGTAGTTCTCCTCGAAGGACTGCCAGAAGACGTCGAACGTCGTCACCGGGTCGTCCGTGGACGTGGACATGGGCTGCTCGCAAGCCGCCGGCAGCCTGTCGAGCCGGCGCAGTTCCCGGTACCCGGCCGAACCGGACAGCCGCAACGACCCGGACGCCCGTACGGTGAACAGCGTCCCGTCGCCGGACCTGTACACGCCCGGTGCGGTCTGCTGCGCGGGTTCGCCCCTGAGGCAGCCCAGCGCGGTGGTCTGGTACTGCTGAAGCCGCCCGTGCGCGATGGACAGGACGGTGCCGTAGCCGTTCACGCGCCAGCCACCGTCGACGGTGGGCCGTGGCGCCGCCGCTGCGGGAACCACCGCCCCACCGGCAAGGGCCATGATCACAAATGCCGTTGCCGCCTTGAAGATCCCGTTTCGCACAGTCTTCCTCTCCCCGTACGCGCTCTGCGTCAGGGAATCGACGATCGTCGACCGCGCGACAGGTGAACATCCGGCGGGCCGGTGGATCAGAAGGGGGATATCCACCCCTCGCCGCCTCCATGACGCCCTCGCGGTGTTCGCCGTCGGCCGAGCCGGGCGCGAGCGGTGGCCGTACGGCGAGAGGATGCCCGTATGCAGCCGCTCTTCGTTCTCGTCCACAGCCCCTCGGTCGGGCCCTCGACCTGGCACCCGGTGGCCGAATGGCTGACCGCCGCTGGACACCGGGTGCGCGTGCCGTCCCTGCTGGATGTGGGCACCGGCGAACCGCCGTTCTGGCCCCGGGCAGTCGCCGCGGTCCAAGACGTTCTACGCGGCATTCCGGCGGATCAGCCCCTTGCGCTGGTGGCCCACAGCAACGCCGGCCTGTTCCTCCCCTCGATCCGCGCGGGCCTGGCCAACCCGGTGACCGCTTCGGTCTTCGTCGATGCCGCGCTGCCGGCCCGCACCGGCCCCACACCCGTCGCACCACCCGAACTGCTGGATTTTCTCCGCCCCCTGGCGGTCAACGGAACCCTGCCGCGCTGGACAGACTGGTGGGACGAGGCCGACATCGCGCCGATGTTCTCCGAACCCACGATGCGCCGACAGGTGACCGACGAGCAGCCAAGACTTCCGCTCGCCTACTACGAGCAGCACGTCCCGGTCCCCGACGGCTGGGACGACCACCCCTGTTCCTACCTTCTGTTCGGCCCCCCGTACGAGGACCTGGCCGCCGACGCGGGCGAACGCGGCTGGCGGGTGGCGCATCTGGCGGGTGCGCACCTGCACCAGACCGTCGACCCGGCCGGCACCGCCCGGCACCTGATCGAACTGACGGGGTGCGAGGGCTGACACCGGCGGCGAGGGCACACTCGACGTCCACAGCTCGTGTCCGGCCCGGACTCGGCCCGGACACGTGAGCAGAGGGCCGCGTGTGCCGGAGCACGACGGCCCCGTCGTGGTCGAACCTCATCCCCGCCCGCGCCGGGCGGAGGTGTCACCCGAACGGCCTCACTCGGGTGGCGAGCGGCATGGCGTGACTCACCGTGGACGTCAAGGAGAGTTCACCGACCAGCCCTTACGAGAGGGGTGATCGCCCGTGAATCAATCCGCGAACGATGGCCCGCGCGTGCGTAGGAACCAGGCATGGATGTGGCCGCAAGAGAAAGCCCGGTACTCCCAAGCGGTCCTGTCGAGCAAACGACTGGGCTTCTACGACTGGTACATCGACGAGCACTCCCGGCTCGGACCCTGGGGCCACGGAGGTCCCAGCTTCCTGCCGTGGCACCGGCAGTTCATCCGGCAGTTCGAACTGCAACTGCGCGCACTCGACTCGGGTGTCACCCTGCCGTACTGGGACTGGACCGTCGACCAGGACATTGCCGGATCCACTCTGTGGAGCGAGTACTTCATGGGCGGCACCGGCAGAGCGGGCGACAACCAGGTCCTGAACGGGCCGTTCACGTACGCCAACGGGAACGGTTGGGTCTGCCGTGACACCGAGCGGCCGTACCTGCGGCGCCAGCTGGGCGGGTTCAACAACACCGTCAAACTTCCCACGGAAGACGACGTCAAAGCCTGCCTGGCGCAGGTGCCGTACGACCAATCGCCGTGGGACAACACCGACCATCCCAGTTTCCGCAACTACCTGGAGGGCGGAATCGGTCCGGGCATCCACAACGTGGTGCACGGCTGGGTCAGCGGGAACATGGGCGACGTGCTCAGCGCGCCCAACGACCCGGTGTTCTTCCTGCACCACGCCAACGTCGACCGCATCTGGACCCTGTGGCAGAAGCGGAACCCCAACGCCTACGCCCCCGTCTCCGGCGGCCCACAGGGCCAGAACCAGCCCGACGTCATGCATCCGTGGGAGCAGCTGTCGGTGCGGATCAGCTCCGTGCTGGACCACGCGGCGCTGGGCTACGTCTACGACACCGAGGAGCCGACGGCCCAGGGCAACGGCATGCTGCCCGGAGACGTCCTCCGCCCGCGGGACCGGATCTACTCCCCGAACGGCGCCTACGCGCTGGTCTACGAGGAGCTCGGCGGCCGTCTGACGCTGTACGACAACGTCAACGGGAACAGGCTTCTGTGGCAGGTCCCGCAGAACCCGACGAGCCTGGGGAAGGTCATCATGGACACGGACGGCAGCCTGATCGTCTACAACGCCACCGGTGTCGTCTGGTCCAGCAACACCCCGCACCAGCCCGGCAACCGGATGTACCTGTCGATGACGGGCCAGGTCCAGATCTACAACATGGCTCAGAAGCTCGTGCCCTGGGCAGCACCTGAGCCGGCCTGACCGATTCCGGGCGCCGCCGGATCTCGCGCCGACGCCAACCACCCTCTCTGGGGCCTGAGCCCTGGCCGACAGGATTCGCCGGCCAGCGCTCAGGATCGGCGCAGCCCGGCCCGGAAGGCGTTCCATGCGGCGGGGGTGAGGAGGATGAGGGGGCCGTCGAGCTGCTTGGAGTCGCGGACGGCGACGGTGTGCGGAATGTTGCGGGCCACTTCGACGCATTCGCCATTGCCGCTGCTGTAGCTGGACTTGACGAACTCGAAGTGCGGCACGACTACAGCTCCTTACGAATACGCTCGATGAGAGCGAGGGAATCGTGGGGAGCGAGCCCATTTCTCGCGATGTGCCCGAACGTGGTGTTGTGGCGCGCGGCGTCCGTCTCGCTCTCCAGCCACAGCGTAGACGACGTGGTGTCCATGTAGACCACGTCCACCGCGCCCGGTTCGCCGAACGATACGACGCTAAAAGCGCTGGTCATGCCAGGGTGAGAGCCAGCCAGGAAGGGGACAACCTGCACCGTGACATTTGGCGCGGCAGCAGCCTCCACCAAACGCTCCAACTGCGTACGCATCACCTCGCGGCCACCGACCAACTGGCGTAGGGCGCCCTCGCCCACGATGGCCCAGAGGGCGAGCGGGCTACCGTCCGTGAGGCGCACTTGGCGGGCGATCTTCGCCTCGACGAACCGCTCGATCTCATCCGGGTCGTCCCAGTCCGCATTGCCGACCGCAAGCGCCCGAGCGTAGTCCGGTGTCTGAAGCAGTCCAGGCACGAAGGCCCCTTGCCATGTCCTGACCGCCGTTGCGATGTCTTCGAGCGCGACGTACTCGACCAGCGAGCGCAGTTCCGGGTACTGATTCCACCAACCCTTTGCCTTGCGGCGTTCCCTGTCCAGCCGAGCCACCTCCAGCAGCCGGCCGACAACCTTCAGATCCTCAAGGCCGTAGAACTCGCAGAGAGTTCGAATGTCCGGGTCCCTCATGGGAACCCACCCGCGCTCCATCTTCACGATCTTCGAGTTGGTCGCACTGATGACCTGGGCAGCCTGCTGCTGTGTCTTCCCGGACGCGTCCCGCAGACGCAGCAGCTCGCTACCGAGCCTGCGCCCCAGAACAGTTGACGACCTATTGCCTTGCGGAGTCGCTCGATTCACCGCATCAGTGTCGCTCTCCACGGGGCCAATCGTCGACCACTATCCCCCGTTGGGGACAAGTGTCCCCGTTTCACTTGCATCCATGCCAGTTGCATCGCTACGTTCAGCTGCACACCGCTCACATAGCGGAGCCAATCGGCGGAAGTGCACCGTCCTGCCCAGCGCAGTGCGGCATTGCCACCGCCCGCACCTGAGGAGCTCGCGACCATGACCGCAGCCCAGGAGATCCCCACCCCCGAGCCCTCACCTCACGAGGACCGACTCGACTACACCCCCACCGCTCGCAGCGTCACCCTCGCCCGCCGCCGCGCCGCGCGCCTGGTCACCGAGTGGGGGCACCCGCACCACGCGGGCGAAGCCGCGCTCCTCGTCAGCGAGTTGGCGACCAACGCCTTACTGCACGGCTCCATGCGGGGGCGCCTCTTCCGCGTCCACCTCACCCTCACCCCCACCACCCTCCGCATCGAGGTCAGCGACCCCCGCGGCGAGCGACTCCCCGGACTGCGCGAGGCGGGCGCCGACGACTGCTACGGGCGCGGGCTCCTCATCGTCGCCCAGCTCGCCGACCACTGGGGCGTCGAGCCGCGCACCGTCGGGAAGACCGTCTTCGCCGAACTGACCGTGCGGCCGAGGAGGGACACGGCAGCAGCCCCCGCACCCGTCCGGTGACGAGTCACCCCCTCTCACCGCCAGGGAAGTGGATAGCGAAGTGGGCGCGCCCGAGGCCCTGTGCGCGCAGAAGTGCGTCCACATCACTCCCAACTCCGGTCTCCGCCCAACTCGGGCTGCTATGATGCCGGTGTTACGTGAGCCTTCTCGGCGCGGATTCCTTCCGCCGGGGAGGCTTTTTTCGTTCCCGGACACGCCCGGCTCGCCCATCGCCGGCGAACCGCCCCGATGGGCCCACCGAAGGGCCCAAGGCGTTCCGCGTGCCCGGCGACGGCTTCCACCACCCACCGCAAGAGGAGATCGCAGTCATGCATGCACGAACAAACCCGGCCGAAGAGAGCGGAACCTGGCGACTCGGTGACCTGACGGTGCGCCGCGTCGGCTTCGGCACGATGCGCCTGACGGGTACCGAACCCTTCGGCAAGGGCGTACCCCGTGACCGTGAGCGGGCGATCAGTGTGCTCCGGCGGGCGGTCGAGCTCGGCGTCAACCACATCGACACCGCCGCGTTCTACTTCTCGGCCACCCGGTCCGCCAACGAGCTGATCAACCGCGCGCTGGCGCCCTATCCGAAGGATCTGGTCATCACCACCAAGGTCTGGCCGGGCCGCGATCCTTCGGGCGCCTGGTGGTGGGCCGAGCCGGCACAGTTGCGCGCCCAGGTCGAGGAGAACCTCCGGCAACTGGGCCGCGATCATCTCGACGTGGTCAACCTCCGGGTACCGCCGAGCGGGCGGACCGGCTCGATCGGCGAGCACTTCGGCGCGCTGGCCGAGCTGCGGGAGGCCGGACTGATCCGCCACCTCGGCGTCTCCAACGTCACGTCCGCCCAACTGACCGAGGCCCTGGACATCGCCCCGGTCGTCTGCGTCCAGAACCCCTACGGGATCGGCGCGTCGAGCGAGGAGCGGGACCTCCTCCGGCGCTGCGACGAACTCGGGCTCGCCTTCGTCCCGTTCTTCGCCATCGCCGGCCCCGGACGGGAGGCAGGGCCCACGGCGGGTGACGACGAGGCGGTGGGCGCCGTCGCCCGCGCGCACGGGGTCTCGATCCCGCAGGTCCGGCTGGCATGGACCTTGCAACAGGGCCCGCACGTCCTCGCGATCCCCGGGACGAGCGACCCGGACCATCTCGCACAGAACGTGGCGGCCGGCGCACTGCGGCTCTCCGAGGAGGAGATGGCACGCCTCACCTCGCTGTGACGAGCCGTCGTCAACTGACCCCTACGACTCATCCGTCCCGTCCGCGCGGGACAGCGCCTCGGCGATCATGCGGGTGGCGAAGTCGCGGTCGTCCGCGATGCGGTTGATCTGCTCCGCGAGGAGAAACGCCGTCGCCTCCAGCGAGTTCATCTCCGCCTCGGTCCACTCCCCGTACTGCTTGCGCCACAGGTTGGGGCTGAGGCCGGTGCCCGCGGCGACGACCAGGCCGGCCATGGTCGGGATGGCCTCGGGCCGGATGCTCCTCGGCATCAGGCGCAGGGAGGCCACGAGCGTCGGCGCGACGTACTCGATGACGTCCTTGTCGTGCGCTTCGTGCGCCTGCCGCAGCCAGGTCATGAACATGTAGACGATCGTGCAGGTGCCGTCGAGTACGTCCTCGGCACCCCCGGGGCCCAGGGAGGCGACGAACTGCTCGACCAGTTCACGCTGTTCGCGGCCGGTGTCGGCGTCGTCGCCCTCGCCGTCGTAGATGCTCTTGAGGCGGGAGTCGATCATCATGAGCGCCGCACCCACGTCACCGGCGGCAGCGTACTGGGGGTCACAACTCGAAGACACGGGCCCTCCTCGGACGACCGCGCCGGGTAGCGCGGCACTTCCGTAGAGTAGCGACCTGTCCGGGGTGCAGGAGTGGGCCCGCGCAGAATGCGCACGGGCCCACCTCACACACGTACCGCCGGGGCGACTACGCCCAGGTGATCAGCCGCTTCGGCTGCTCCAGGATCGCGGCGACGTCCGCCAGGACCTTTGAGCCGAGCTCGCCGTCGACCAGGCGGTGGTCGAACGACAGGGCCAGCGTGGTCACCTGACGGGGCTTCACCTTGCCCTTGTGGACCCAGGGCTGGAGCTTGATGGCCCCGACCGCGAGGATCGCGGACTCGCCCGGGTTCAGGATCGGCGTGCCCGTGTCGACGCCGAAGACGCCGACATTGGTGATGGTCACCGTGCCACCCGCCATCGCGGCGGGAGACGTCTTGCCCTCGCGGGCCGTGGAGACCAGCTCGCCCAGGGACGCGGCCAGCTGCGGCAGCGTCTGGTCGTGCGCGTCCTTGATGTTCGGGACGATGAGTCCGCGCGGGGTGGCGGCGGCGATGCCCAGGTTGACGTAGTGCTTCTGCACGATCTCCTGGTTCGCCTCGTCCCAGGCGGCGTTGACCTCGGGGTTCCGCTTGATCGCGACCAGGAGGGCCTTGGCGATGATCAGGAGCGGGTTGACCCGCACCCCGGCCATGTCCTTGTCCTCCTTGAGCTCCGCCACGAGCTTCATCGTGCGCGTCACGTCGACGGTCACGAACTCCGTGACGTGCGGCGCCGTGAACGCGCTGCCGACCATCGCCTGCGCGATGGCCTTCCGTACGCCCTTGACGGGGATACGCGTCTCGCGGGCGGTCACGGACGGGGCCGGAGCCACGACCGGCGCCGGGGCCTCGGCCTGCACCGGTGCGGGGGCGGGCGCCGGCGTCGCCGCCGCGTGCACGTCCTCGCGGGTGATGACGCCGCCCTCACCGGTCGGGGTGACCGTCGCCAGGTCGATGCCCAGGTCCTTGGCCAGCTTGCGCACGGGCGGCTTGGCCAGCGGACGGCTCTCGGCGACCGCGGCGTGGCCGGTGCCGTGGCCGTTCATCTCGCCCTGGATCGCGGCGGACGCGGCGGCGGGAGCCGCCTCGGTGCCCTTGCGGGCGCGCCGCTTGGTGGAGGACTCGGCCACGCCGTAGCCCACCAGCACGGGCTGGCGGCCCTTGGGCGCCTCAGGTTCGGCCTCGGCCACCGGCTCCGCGGCGGGCGCGGGCTCGGGCTCGGCTGCGGCGGGAGCGTCGCCGGAACCCGGCGCCACGTCCACCGCGATGATCACCTGGCCGACGTCGACGGTCGTGCCCTCGGGGAAGCGCAGCTCGTGCACCACGCCGTCGAACGGGATCGGCAGCTCCACGGCCGCCTTCGCCGTCTCGACCTCGCAGACGACCTGGCCGTCGGTGACGGTGTCGCCCGGCTGGACGAACCACTTGAGGATCTCGGCCTCGGTCAGTCCCTCGCCCACGTCGGGCATCTTGAACTCACGGAAGCGAGCAGCGTTGGAAGTGTCGGTCATCGTTGTCACGTCCCCGTCCTCAGTACGCCAGCGAGCGGTCGACGGCGTCGAGCACGCGGTCGAGACCCGGGAGGTACTCGTCCTCCAGCCGGGCCGGCGGGTACGGGGCGTGGTAGCCGCCGACCCTCAGCACGGGTGCCTCCAGGTGGTAGAAGCAGCGCTCAGTGATGCGGGCGGCGATCTCCGCGCCGGAGCCGTAGAACACCGGCGCCTCGTGGACCACGACCAGCCGGCGGGTCTTCTCGACCGAGGCCTGGATGGCGTCGAAGTCGATCGGGGACATCGAGCGCAGGTCCACGACCTCGATCGACTTGCCCTCCTCCTCGGCGGCCGCGGCGGCCTCCAGGCAGACCTTCACCATCGGGCCGTAGGCGACGAGCGTGAGGTCCGTGCCGGTACGGGCGACGGAGGCGCGGTGCAGCTGGCCCGGGATGGACTCGGTGTCGACCTCGCCCTTGTCCCAGTAGCGGCGCTTCGGCTCGAAGAAGATGATCGGGTCGTCGCTCAGCACGGCCTGCTGCATCATCCAGTACGCGTCCGACGCGTTGGACGGCGAGACGACCTTCAGCCCGGCGACGTGCGCGAACAGTGCCTCGGGCGACTCGCTGTGGTGCTCCACGGCGCCGATGCCGCCGCCGTACGGAATCCGCACGACGACCGGCAGCTTGATCTTGCCGAGCGAGCGGGCGTGCATCTTCGCGAGCTGCGTGACGATCTGGTCGTACGCGGGGAAGACGAAGCCGTCGAACTGGATCTCCACGATCGGCCGGTAGCCGCGCAGCGCCAGGCCGATCGCCGTACCGACGATGCCGGACTCGGCGAGCGGGGTGTCGATCACCCGGTCCTCGCCGAAGTCCTTCTGGAGTCCGTCGGTGATCCGGAAGACCCCGCCCAGCTTGCCGACGTCCTCACCCATGATGAGGACCTTGGGGTCGGTGTCGAGGGCCTTGCGCAGCGACTCGTTGAGCGCCTTCGCGATGGACATCTTTTCCATGGCCATGGCTACTTGCCCTCCTCGGCGAACGATGCCTGGTAGGCGGCGAACTGGGCGCGCTCCTCGTCGACGAGGGCGTTCCCGTCGGCGTAGGCGTGGTCGAAAATGGCCAGCCGGTCCGGCTGGGGCATGGACCGTACCGCTTCGCGCACCCGCTTGCCGAGGGTCTCGCTCTCCTCGTCGAGAGCGGTGAAGAACGCCTCGTCGGCGGCGCCCTCGTTCTCCAGGTAGGTGCGCAGGCGCAGGATCGGGTCCTTGGCCTCCCAGGCGACGCGCTCCTCGTCGGCCCGGTACTTCGTCGGGTCGTCGGAGGTGGTGTGCGCGCCCATCCGGTAGGTGAACGCCTCGACGAGGGTGGGCCCCTCGCCCTGGCGGGCCCGCTCCAGAGCCGCCTTGGTGACGGCCAGGCAGGCCAGTACGTCGTTGCCGTCGACCCGGACGCCGGGGAAGCCGAAGCCCTGGGCGCGCTGGTAGAGCGGCACCCGGGTCTGCCTCTCGGTCGGCTCGGAGATCGCCCACTGGTTGTTCTGGCAGAAGAACACGACGGGGGCGTTGTAGACCGCGGAGAAGGTGAACGCCTCGGCGACGTCGCCCTGGCTGGAGGCGCCGTCACCGAAGTACGCGATCACGGCCGAGTCCGCACCGTCCTTGGCCACGCCCATGGCGTAGCCGGTGGCGTGCAGGGTCTGCGAGCCGATGACGATCGTGTACAGGTGGAAGTTGTTGCTGTTCGGGTCCCAGCCGCCGTGGTTCACACCGCGGAACATCCCGAGCAGATTGGTCGGGTCGACGCCGCGGCACCAGGCGACGCCGTGCTCGCGGTAGGTCGGGAAGACGTAGTCGTCATCGCGCAGCGCCCGGCCGGACCCGATCTGAGCGGCCTCCTGGCCCAGCAGCGAGGCCCACAGGCCCAGCTCGCCCTGGCGCTGGAGCGCGGTGGCCTCGGCGTCGAAGCGACGGGTCAGGACCATGTCCCGGTACAGACCGCGCAGCTCCTCCGCGGTCAGGTCGATCGAGTAGTCCGGGTGCTCGACGCGTACGCCCTCGGGCGTCAGCAGCTGTACGAGCTCAGGTCCGGAACTCTGTGGCGTCTTCGCGGGCGTCTTCGCGGCGCTGGTCCGCTTGCTGCTGCGTCGCGGTTTACGCGCGGCAGCAGTGCTCTCCACGGTCACGTGCGTGCTCCTCCGTCGGTCCGGCCCCCGGGGTCTGCCGGGTGACCAGTGCGGCTCGCCTGTGTCCGTACCCGTGCACGGGGTGGGTGCCGCTCGGTCCGGGAACAGGCGTGACAGGTGCCCCGGCGAGCGCCCTGTCCAATGCACGTTACCCAGTGCTTCGCATAACTGCGAAACCCTTCCTGACCTGCGATTTTGCTTGGATATCCAAGTAAATCGAGGAATTCGGGAACTCTCGCTGGTCACAGCACTGGTAACAGCCTTGCAGGCCGCCGGAACAACGGCACGTTATCCCGCCGGACAGCGGCAGGGAAGAGGGGAGTGTGTGAGACTGCGATTGTGCGCAAAGAAGGAAAAATCACTGTTTTTCTGCTGGATGACCATGAAGTCGTCCGCCGCGGAGTCCACGAGCTCCTCTCGGCCGAGGACGACATCGAAGTGGTCGGCGAGGCCGGTACGGCCGCGGACGCGTTGGTACGGATCCCCGCGACCCGTCCCGATGTCGCCGTCCTCGACGTACGGCTGCCGGACGGCAGCGGAGTGGAGGTCTGTCGCGAGATCCGTTCCCAGGACGAGTCCATCAACTGCCTGATGCTGACCTCGTACGCCGACGACGAGGCACTTTTCGACGCCATCATGGCGGGCGCCTCCGGATACGTGCTCAAGGCGATCCGCGGCAATGAACTGCTGAATGCCGTACGGGACGTGGCGGCCGGAAAATCGCTGCTCGACCCGGTGGCCACCGCGCGGGTGCTGGAACGGCTGCGCGACGGAAAGAAGGGCCGCAGCGACGACAAGCTCGCGGGCCTCACCGATCAGGAGCGCAAGATCCTCGATCTGATCGGCGAGGGGCTGACGAACCGGGTCATCGGCGAGCGGCTCCACCTCGCCGAGAAGACGATCAAGAACTACGTCTCCAGCCTGCTGTCCAAGCTGGGCATGGAACGGCGCTCGCAGGCCGCCGCCTATGTGGCGCGGCTCCAGGCCGAGAAGCGCTGAGCGGTACGCCCCCGGGGCCCGGGTTCGGGACTTTGGTCCCGGCCCACCCGGGGCCCCGGCCTCTTATTCCGTCCCACACGGGTGACGGACAGTGGAAGGCATGTCCTCCGAGGAACTCCACGCAATCCAGCTGCTCGGCCGGGTCCCCTACGGCCGGCTGGCGACGAGTATGCGAGCCCTCCCGATCCTGACGGTGGCCCGGCACATCGTCACCGACGGCCGTGTCGTCCTGCGCATGCACAGCGGCCTCGGCTACCACGACGCCTGCGACGGCGCGGTCGTGGCGTACGGAGCGGACAACTACAACGAAGCCACCTCGGCCGGCAGCCGCGACCTGTGGTCCGTGCAGTTCACCGGGCCCGCGCAGATCGTCGACCCGACCGGCGCCCAGCGCGAGCTCTTCGGCCCCGCACCGGTCGAGGTCAACGGGGAGCCCTTCACACCGGCCTACCTCCGGCTCGACCCGCACTTCGTCACTGTGCACACTCTGGACTTCCACGCAACTCCGCAGATCCGCAACGCAGCGTTGATCTAACATCTGGCGAGTGCCGCGCTCATCTGTAACCTTCCCGCCTGTTCCCCCTGTCGGCGAGGTGCTGCGCCGCTACCCGGACACCGGTGAGCCGCTCGCCTGCGAACCCCTCGACCAGGGGCTGCTCAACCACGGTTACCGGGTGTCCACCACCCGCGGCTCGTACTTCCTCAAGCACCACCTGGACGACTCCACCGGCGACCGCGCCACGATCGTCCGCCAGCACCGGGCCACCCAGCGGCTCCAGTCACTCGGAGTCCCCGTCGCACCACCCGTCGTGGACAGCGAAGGGGACACCGTCACCGAGATCGGCGGCCGCTGCTACGCCCTGCACCCCTGGGTCGACGGACTGCACCGGGCAGGCGCCCAGCTCACCGTCGCCCAGTCGCTGCGTCTCGGGGCGCTGCTCGGAGCCGTACACACAGGTCTTGAACAGGTGATGGAGGCGGGCGCCGGGGCGGGCGCGGGGGCCGGGGGGCGGTCCTGCCACGCGAGCCGCGACCCCTCCGACACGTTCGCGCTGATCGACGAACTGCTGGCCGCCGCGCGCGGCCGCCGGCCCCGGGACTCCTTCGACGAACTGGCCGAACACCGGTTACTTGAGCGGCGCACCCTGCTGGAACAGCACGCGGACCGCCGCCCTCCCGCCCCGGACGGTCCGGCGACCGGCTGGGTGCACGGTGACTTCCACCCGCTGAACGTGCTCTACCGGGGCGCCGAACCGGTGGCGATCCTGGACTGGGACCGGCTGGGGGTGCAGCCGCGCGCGGAAGAGGCGGTACGGGCCGCGGCGATCTTCTTCGTGCAGCCGGCCGGGGAGTTGGAGCTGGGAAAGGTGCGGGCCTACGCGCGCGCCTACCGGCGGGCGGCCGGTGCGGGGGCGGACGAACTGGCCGCGGCGGTGCACCGGGTGTGGTGGGAGCGGCTCAACGACTTCTGGATACTGCACTGGCGCTACTGCCTGAACGACCGAAGGGCCGACCCGCAGTTCCCTGCGGTGTCGGCCCTGGCGGTCTGGTGGACCCGTGAGTACGAGGCGGTGCGCGACGCGTTCACGGGGTGAGGGCTGGGTTACGGGTTGGCGCCCGCCGCGCCACCGGCCACATCTGTTCCGGCGTCGGTGCCCTCGGTGCCGCCCGGCTCGCCGCCGTTGCCGCCCGGAGTGCCCGGCTCGGTCGTCGGGTCGGTCGGGGGCGTGGTCTCGTTACCCGTGCCCCCGTCGTCCGTTCCCCCGTCCGACGCCGGGTCCGTGTCCGTCTCGGTCGGCGTGCCCGTGGGCGTCGGCTCGGCCGTCTCGCTCGGGGTGTACGACGGGGTGTACGACGGCTGCTCCGGCGTCTCCTGCTGATCGCCGGTGGAGTTGCCGGGCTGCTCGGTGTCCTGCGTCGTCTCCTCCTCGGTCGGCGTGGCCGAGGTCTTCGTCGGGGAGGGGGTGCTGGACGTCGAGGTGGTCGGTGCCTCGGGCTTCCCGCCGCTGTCCCGTGCCGCGTTGACCGCGAAGGCGACACCCGCACCGATGGCGATCAGCGCGAGCACGACGAACAGCCACATCTTGCCGCGGCCGCCACCGCCCTGCCGAGTGCTGCCGCCGTCGTAGCCACCGTCGTCCGGGTTCATCGGCGGCAGGATCGGGCCCTGCGACGTGTCCCCGTGGTACCCGCCGTGGTTCATCGCACGGGTGGAGCCGGTCATGCCCCTGGGCGGGGTGCCCTGGCCGTCGTTCATCACGACCGGGCCGGTGTTCCACGTACCGGTGTGGCCGCCCTGCACCTGGAGCATCTGCAGGCTGTACTGGACCAGTCCGCGCATCTCCTCGGCGCTCTGGAACCGGTCGTCCGGGTCCTTCGCGAGCGAGCGCATGACGAGCCCGTCGAGCTCCGGCGGCACCCCGTGCGAGATCTCCGACGGCGGAACCGGAATGTCCTGAACGTGCTGGTACACCACGGAAAGCGGAGTTTCACCGGTGAACGGAGGCCGCAGCGCGAGGAGTTCGTACAGCAGACACCCGGTGGCGTACAGGTCGGAGCGGTGGTCGACGGCCTTGCCCAGCGCCTGCTCGGGGGAGAGGTACTGCGGCGTGCCCATGACCATGCCGGTCTGGGTCATCGTCGACTGCGCGCCGTGCAGCGCACGGGCGATGCCGAAGTCCATCACCTTGACCGCACCGGAGTGCGTGATGATCACGTTGGCCGGCTTGATGTCCCGGTGCACGATCCCGTGCTGGTGCGAGTAGGCCAGCGCCTCCAGCACCCCGGAGACGATGATCAACGCCTGCTCCGGAGGCGGGGCCTCGGCGTTGAGCAGGAGGTCACGGATGGTGCGGCCCTCGACGAGCTCCATGACGATGTACGGGACCGTCTGGCCGGCCACGGTGTCCTCGCCGGAGTCGTACACCGCCACCACCGCATGGTGGTTGAGGCCGGCGACCGACTGCGCCTCACGCGTGAACCGGGCCTTGGAGACCGGGTCCTCGGCAAGATCGGAGCGCAGCAGTTTCACCGCGACGGTACGTCCCAGCCGGACGTCCTCGGCCGCGAAGACCTCGGCCATGCCGCCCCGGCCCAGGCGGCCGGTCAGCCGGTAACGTCCGTCGCCGACGACACCGCCGATGCCCCAGGAGTCGGTGCCATCCGGAACTCCGCCGCCGTTTGCTTCGGGTTCGGGTGCCATCAGTCCTCGCCGTCGTTTCTGTCCGCGCGTCCGCGGGTTCTCACGGTGCCTAGCTGCATTGCCACGTCACGCTACAGCCTCCGTCGGACACACCGGTTTCGAGAGGGACGGGTCATCCAACCGGCTGGCGCGCCAACCGCGCAAATTCCATGCGGTTCCTGTAACGCTTCCGAGACGCTTCTTGTGCGTAGGGTCACGGAACGGGCACCTGGCTTGACGTGTCGTACCCCTCGGGCAGACTTGGCCAGTAATACGGATCTTCGCGCGGTCGCGCGGCCCTAGGGGGAAGCAAGTCATGAGCCAGGACGGCGCACACGGTGCCCAGGGTCGCTACGCGGGCGGTTCGGTCGCCGGCGGCCGTTACCAGCTGCGTGACCTGCTGGGCGAAGGCGGGATGGCATCCGTATACCTGGCCTACGACTCCGCGCTCGACCGGCAGGTCGCGATCAAGACGCTCCACACGGAGCTCGGCCGCGAGCAGTCGTTCCGCGAGCGGTTCCGGCGCGAGGCGCAGGCGGTCGCCAAGCTCCAGCACACCAACATCGTCTCCGTCTTCGACACCGGCGAGGACGAACTCGGCGGCGCGCTGATGCCGTACATCGTCATGGAGTACGTCGAGGGGCAGCCGCTCGGCTCCGTCCTCCAGGCCGACATCCGCAACTACGGCGCGATGCCCGCCGACAAGGCACTCAAGGTGACGGCCGACGTGCTGGCCGCCCTGGACACCAGCCACGAGATGGGTCTTGTCCACCGCGACATCAAGCCCGGCAACGTGATGGTGACCAAGCGCGGCATCGTGAAGGTCATGGACTTCGGCATCGCCCGCGCCATGCAGTCGGGCGTCACGTCGATGACGCAGACCGGCATGGTCGTCGGCACCCCGCAGTACCTCTCCCCCGAGCAGGCCCTGGGCCGTGGTGTGGACGCCCGCTCCGACCTGTATTCGGTCGGCATCATGCTGTTTCAGCTGCTGACCGGCCGCATCCCCTTCGACGCGGACTCCCCGCTCGCCATCGCGTACGCGCATGTGCAGGAGGAGCCGGTGGCCCCGTCCACCATCAACCGGTCGCTCACCCCGGCGATGGACGCCCTCGTCGCCCGCGCCCTGAAGAAGAATCCGAACGAGCGCTTCCCGAGCGCCGCCGCGATGCAGGACGAGATCGCGCGTGTGCTGAACGCGAGCGGACAGACGGGCGCCCCCGTGATCGTCAGCGGCGCGGGCGCTCCGGCGAACAGCGGCTCGGGTGTCGGTTCGGCCGTCTTCCCGCCGGTCGACCAGTCCACCCCGGCGCCGAACGTCCAGACGCCGTACCAGCCGGGCCCCTACCAGTCGCAGCAGCAGCCCGGCCCCTACGGCGTGCCGACCCCGGCGCCCGCCCCGGCAGCGTCGTACGGCTACCCGCAGTCGGCTCCGGCGTACCAGACACCGGCGGCGATGTCGCCGATGCAGCAGCAGGCCCCGGCGCCGTACACGATCTCTCCGCAGACGCATTCCACGTCCGCGGCCGGCGGCTCCAAGCGGAACATGCCGGTCATCGTGGGCTCGATCGTGGTCGCCCTGATCGCGGTCGGCGGCCTGATCACGGCGCTCGCGCTGAAGGACGACGACCCGGGCAAGGGCGGCACCGAGGCCTCGTCGAGCGAGTCCCCTTCCGGCGACCACAAGGATCCGGAGCGGAACCGGACGATGGACACCGACAAGTGCACGGAGGCGTACGAGGACGACGACGACCCGAACAAGGTCGACGCCCCGAGCTTCCTCTACAAGGACATCCTCTCGGTGCGCGCCTGCGCGGACGCGGCCGGCTGGACCATCAAGCAGATCAAGGTCCCCGGGAACGCGTACGCGGAGGACCAGGTCATCGACCAGTTCCCCACGTCCGGAACCGCGGTGCCCAAGGTGGGCGCCCACTTCGAGCTGCGCATCGCGACGGGCGACCCGGCGTAGGGCGCAGGCGTACGGCGTAGGCGTAGGCGTAGGGCGCAGGCCCAGGCGTAGGCGCAGGGCGTAGGGATGCGGTTGTACGGCCGCTGCTCCTGCGGGGCGCTGCGCCGATGTCGTACCGCCATCCGTCCGCATCACCGGAGATGCCGGGCATACCGTCACATGTGACGCTGGCCTCATGGCTTCAGGACACCTCGCCTCGCGGCGCTCACGGTGTGTGGCCTGCCTGGCATTGACGGCAGCCGCGACACTGGGGGCGATGACGGGCGGGGAGGCTCAGGCCGACCAGCGCGCATCCGCGCGGGGCGCGGCGACGGTAGACGTGGCGGCGGTCGGCGCGTCCGGGTCGCCGAGGGCGCCTCTCCCGCCTCTTCTGCCTCTCCCACCCGGGGCGTCGCCGGGACTCACGGCTGCGCTGTCGTCCGCGCTGCCGTCCGTATCGTCATCCGCGCTGCCGTCCGTATCGCCGTCCGTATCGCCGTCGGGTCCGTCGTCCGTTCCGTCGCCGGCAGCCCCTTCTGTTTCGCGCTCCGGCGCACCCGTCACCCCGTCGAACGCGCCCGCGCACCACGCGCCCCTGCCGCCCTCCTCCATTGCCTCCCCCGCGGCTTCCGCATCCTCGTCCGCCGCCTCCGTGCCGCCTTCGCCCGGTGCCGGATCACCGCGACCGGACGACGTCGGGGCACCGTTGGCCGGGCGGCCCGCCGGGGAGGGGCGGCAGCGGCCCGGAAGGACGATGACGCCCAAGGAGCTCGCCCGGGCCGACGCCCTCGACGAGGCCGAGAAGGAGCCACCGGCGACGCAGCCCGCCGCCGTGCCGTCCCTCACCCCGGAGCCGAGTACGTCCCCCGGAACCGGCCGGATGTCGCAGCAGGCCCTGGAGGGACCGGCCGTCGAGCAGGTCAAGCAGGTGTCGCTCGGCGCGGGAATCGCCCTGGTCGGTCTGGGCCTCGGCTTCCTCGCCTTCCGCCTGCGCCGCTCCGACTGAGCACCGCCCGGCGGAGGGGTCAATCGGCTCAGCGGCGGGCCGCGGCGACTTGCATCCAGCAACATACTCGGTATACATACTCAGTATGTCGATCCGCCATGGGCTTCTGGCCCTACTGGAGCGGGGGCCCCGGTACGGCTCCCAGCTCCGCACCGAATTCGAGTCGCGCACCGGCTCCACCTGGCCGCTCAACGTCGGGCAGGTGTACACGACGCTGAGCAGACTGGAGCGCGACGGCCTGGTCGTCCAGGACGGCGAGGACGACCAGGGGCACGCCCTGTACTCGATCAGCGACGACGGACGCGCCGAGCTGCGCGCCTGGTTCGAGACGCCGGTCGACCGCAGCAGCCCGCCCCGCGACGAATTGGCCATCAAGCTCGCCATGGCCGTCGGCGCCCCCGGCGTCGACATCCGGGCGGTCATCCAGTCCCAGCGCCACCACACGGTGAAGGCGATGCAGGACTACACCCGCCTCAAGGCGCAAGCTCTCACCGAAGTCCCCGCCAACCGCGACGAGGTCGCCTGGCTGCTCGTACTGGAACAGCTGATCTTCCAGGCCGAGGCCGAGGCCCGCTGGCTGGACCACTGCGAGTCCCGGCTGGCCCGTCTCGCCGACGCCGCCGCCACCGAACCCGAGGCGCCCACGTCCCCGCGCAGCGGTTCACGCACCACCTCCCGGCCCCGCGCCCGCCGCTGAACCCACCACGGCAGCCGCAGGCCGTACCGCCACTGAGCGACCGCTCGGACCGCAGACCGAACGCCGCCGAGCCGTGGCTCCGGCGACCGCCGGGCCACACACGCAGACCGACCACAGACCCGTTCCAGGGGGGAACCCACCGTCATGTCCCCGCACATCCCGTCCCCGTCCCCGGCCGCTCCGCCCCTGCCGGTGGACGCACCGGTGCTCGAACTCCGCGACCTCACCCGCACCCATGGCACCGGCATCGCCGAGGTGCACGCCCTGCGCGGGATCAACCTGTCCGTGCACCCCGGTGAGCTCGTCGCCGTGATGGGCCCCTCCGGCTCGGGCAAGTCGACCCTGCTGACCCTGGCAGGCGGTCTCGACACCGCGACCCGTGGCCAGGTCGTCATCGAGGGCCAGGACATCTCCGCCCTCGGCCGCAAGGGCATCGCCGCTCTGCGCCGCCGCAGCGTCGGCTACGTCTTCCAGGACTACAACCTGATCCCCGCACTGACGGCCGCCGAGAACATCGCCCTGCCGCGCGAGCTCGACGGGGTCTCGGTCCGCAAGGCGCGCAAGGAGGCCCTGGCCGCCCTGGAGGAGATGAAGCTCCTGGACGTCGCAGACCGCTTCCCGGACGAGATGTCCGGCGGCCAGCAACAACGCGTCGCGATCGCCCGCGCGCTGGTGGGGGACCGGCGCCTGGTGCTCGCCGACGAACCGACCGGGGCCCTCGACTCCGAGACCGGCGAGGCCGTCCTCGCGCTGCTGCGCAACCGCTGCGACCAGGGCGCCGCC
Source organism: Streptomyces sp. LN549 (assembly GCF_043203805.1). Taxonomy (NCBI): domain Bacteria; kingdom Bacillati; phylum Actinomycetota; class Actinomycetes; order Kitasatosporales; family Streptomycetaceae; genus Streptomyces; species Streptomyces sp. LN549. Next base: position 4,338,591 of record NZ_JAZHRI010000002.1, read on the forward strand.
GGAGTGATGGTGACGCACGAGCCGCGGTACGCGGCCTGGGCGGACCGGGTGGTATTCCTTCGGGACGGCTCCATCGTCGACCAGACACTGACCGTCGGTGCCGATTCGCTGCTGGCCGCCGGGAGCGCCGAGTGAGCCCCTTCACGGGGTGGCGCGCCGCCCTCCGGATCGCCCGCCGCGACGCCATGCGGGCGAAGGGCCGCAGCGCCCTGGTGGTCGCGATGATCGCGCTGCCGGTGCTCGGGGTGACTGCGGCGGACGTCACGTACCGCAGTGTCGACTCCACCGAGGCCGAGCAGCTGACGGCCCGGATGGGCTCGGCCGACGCACTGTTCAGCGACCCGGGCATGGGTCCGCTGCAGCAGATGCCCGACGGGAACATGTACGACGCCGTCGGTGACGCCGCGCCCGACGGGGATGTCCCGCCGATCGACATGCGCACTGCCTTCCCCGAGGGCGCGCGGGCGATCAGCATCCGGTCCGTGCCCGCGAGCGTCACGACCGCGTACGGGCTCACCAACACCGACATCGTGGAGTTCCGGACCGCGGATCCGATGGCCCGCGGCAAGGTCGACCTCGTCGAGGGCAAATTCCCGGGCGGCACCGGTGAGATGGTGGCGACCAAGCCGTTCCTGGAGTCGGCCGGGCTGCACATCGGCTCCCGCACCACGGTGAACAGCTCCGACCGCACGTACACCATCACCGGCGTGGTCGAGCAGCCCGACGATCTGAAGTCGCAGAAGCTGTACGCCGATCCGGGCGCCGTCATCGCCCCGTGGCAGGCCGCGGCCGACCGCGACAAGAAGGTGCTGCCGCCCAACACGGGCTCGGCCGAGTGGCTGGTCTCGGGATCCGGTGCTGCGGGCATCGGCTGGGGCGACGTCCTCGCGGCCAACAAGGCCGGCGCCCTCGTCGTGTCCCGCCAGGTGCTCATGGACCCGCCGCCGGACTCCGAGATCCCGTTGGCGCAGTCGGTGAGCAACTACGACACGGACGACTCCGCCGAAGCGAGCGCGGCCGTCGTGACCGTGGTGGCCATGGCCCTCCTGGAGATCGTCCTGCTGGCCGGACCGGCCTTCGCCGTCGGTGCGCGCCGCTCACGCCGTCAGCTCGGACTCGTCGGCACCTGCGGCGGCGACCGGCGCCATGTCCGCGCCGTGGTGCTCTCCGGCGGGCTGGTGCTGGGTGCCGTCGGGGCGGTGACCGGTGTCGCGGCCGGGCTGCTACTCACGGTGGCGTTCCGGCCGCTGATCGAGGACTGGGCGGGGCAGCGCTTCGGCTCCCTGGTCCTGAAGCCGACGGAGCTCCTCGTCGTCGCCGCGCTCGGTCTGGTCACCGGGCTCCTCGCGGCGTTCGCCCCGGCGATCGTGGCCGCCCGGCAGTCCGTACTGGAATCGCTCACCGGACGGCGCGGCGTGCGCCGCAGCTCCCGGGTGCTGCCCACCGTGGGCGCCTGTGTGCTGGCGCTCGGCGTCGCCGTCGCCGTGTTCGGCGGTACCAGCGGCTCGTCCACGCTGGTCGCCGGTGGCTCGGTCGTCGCCGAGCTCGGGCTGCTCGCCTGCATTCCGGTGATCGTCGGCCTGCTGGGCCGGCTCGGCCGCAGGCTGCCGCTCTCGCCGCGGATGGCGCTGCGCGATGCCGCCCGCAACCGCGGCCGCACCGCTCCCGCGGTCGCCGCCGTGATGGCGGCCGTCGCGGGCTCGGTGGCCATCGCGACGTACATGTCCAGCAGTCTGGCCGAGTCCGACCACGACTACACGCCCATGCTGGCCACGGGGACGATGGTCCTGTCGTCCACCGACGCCAAGTCGGCCGAGCGCCTCCCGCTGGCCCGGGCATCCGTCGAGCAGAACATGACGGTGACCGGCGGCCACGCCGACTTCTCCCGGGTCTGGGCGGGCAGCGACTGCAACGTCTACTACGAAGAGGAGAACGGCTGCGGGACCATGAAGCTGGTCAAGCCCACCGGCAAGGGCCACACGTGCCCGCTCAACACGAAGGGCGCCAAGGACCTCGCCGCACGGCTCTCCGCGGAGGAGCACCAGCAGATGATGCGCTCCCCCGCCTGCGTGGACGAGTACATCTCCTCGGGCAGTTTCAGCTCGGAGTCGAACAACATCGTGGTGGGCGGCCCGGACCTGCTCCGCACCTATGCGAAGCTCGACGACCCCGCGGCGGCCGCAGCGCTGAAGGCCGGCACCCCCGTCCTGCTGAACCAGGCGTACGCGAAGAACGGCGAGATCACGCTCAAGGCCGTCCACTCGTACAACGCCAAGGACAAGAAGAACCGCAAGCTGCACCCGGGGCCGGCCCGTACGTCCACGGACCGGCTGAAGGTGTACGTCGCGGACGCCGAGTACGCCGCCACTCCCGGCATCCGCATGATCCTTCCCGAGCGGACCGCCGAGCGGCTCGGCCTGCACACCCAGCCGGCCGGCAGCGTGTACGCCGTCCCCCACCCGCCCACGGACGCCGAGGACCAGCGAGTCTCGGCCGCCATCGACCAGGCCGGCGGCGGACTCTGGCTCCAGACCGAACACCGTCCCGGCGATCGGGAAAGCATCATTCTGCTGATCCTCACCCTGTTCGCCGGCGTGGTGACCCTGGGTGCGGCAGCGATCACCACCGGCCTCGCCAAGGCCGACGCGGAGGCCGACCTCACCACGCTGAGCGCGGTCGGCGCACCCCCGCGGGTACGACGGACCCTTTCCGGCTTCCAGTGCCTGGTGGTGGCGCTCACCGGGGTGCTGCTCGGCACGGCGGCGGGCCTGGTGCCCGCGGTGGCGCTGCGCATGGTCGACCTGCGTAACTCGATGGACGCGATGCGGAAGGAGCCCATGGAATCCGCCTTCACACCGATCGTGCTGCCCTGGGCGACCATCGGGCTGCTGGCCGTGGTCGTCCCGCTGCTGGCCGGGCTCCTGGCTGCGGCGCTCACCCGCTCCCGGCTGACGCTGGCCCGGCGCGCCGGGTGAACCGGCACAAGGCCGCGGCGGCTGCCTGACCGGCTGCTCCGATGCACATCCGGTGCCCCCGGAAACGGTGGATCATCCGTTTCCGGGGGCACCACCATGTTGTACGGCGCGTGTGCGAGACAATGGGCGGCATGGAGATGCCGAGGAATGAACGGTCGCAGGAGCACCCCCAAGTCCTCGTAGTGGGACAGGACGGAATGGCGATCGGCGGCGGTGGCACTGACGACGAGTCGCGGGAGGTCCCGGTGACGGAGATGGTCGAACAGCCCGCGAAGGTCATGCGCATCGGCAGCATGATCAAGCAACTCCTGGAGGAGGTCAGGGCGGCTCCCCTCGATGAGGCGAGCCGAGTGCGCCTGAAGGAGATCCACGCCAGCTCGGTCAAGGAGCTGGAGGACGGCCTCGCGCCGGAGCTGGTGGAGGAGCTGGAGCGGCTCTCCCTTCCGTTCACCGAGGAGTCGGTCCCCTCCGAGGCGGAACTCCGGATCGCGCAGGCCCAGTTGGTCGGCTGGCTGGAGGGTCTTTTCCACGGCATCCAGACGGCGTTGTTCGCCCAGCAGATGGCGGCCCGGGCGCAGCTGGAGCAGATGCGCCGCGCGCTGCCTCCCGGCAGCGGTCATGAGGAGGAGGACGGCGGCGCGGACCCGCACGGGGCGCTCCGCTCCGGCCCGTACCTGTAGCCCTGGCCCGTACCTGTACTCGTACTCGCACCAGTAGCCGTCTGTACTCGTCCGGAGCCGTAGTCGTATCTGTCGATCTGCCGATTCCGCGTGAAGGGCCCGGCACACGAATTCGTGTGCCGGGCCCTTCACGCGTTCTTGGGCTCTGCGGGGCGGGATCAGGCCGTTGCAGGCGCCTGCAGGAGGACCTTGCCGACGTGGGTGCTGGACTCCATCACCCGGTGGGCCTCTGCCGCGTCCTGCATCGGCAGTGTGCGGTCCACGACCGGCCGGACGACGCCGTCGGCGATCAGCGGCCAGACGTGTTCGCGTACGGCGGCCACGATCGCGGCCTTCTCGGCAAGCGGGCGCCCGCGCAGCGACGTCGCCGTGACGGCAGCCCGCTTGCTCAGCAGGGCACCGAGGTTCAGCTCGCCCTTGGCCCCGCCCTGGAGACCGATGATCGCGAGCCGCCCGTTGACGGCGAGTGCCTGTACGTTCCGGTCCAGGTACTTCGCGCCGACGATGTCGAGGATGACGTCCGCACCCGCCCCGTCCGTCGCCTTGCGGAGCTCCTCGACGAAGTCCTGTTCCCGGTAGTCGATGAGGATGTCGGCGCCGAGCTCCGCACAGCGGGCCAGCTTCTCCGGCCCTCCGGCGGTCACGGCGACCCTGGCGCCGACGGCCTTGGCGAGCTGGATCGCCATCGTGCCGATACCGCTCGACCCGCCGTGCACCAGCAGCGTCTCGGCGGGGCGCAGATGGGCCACCATGAACACGTTGGACCAGACGGTGGCCGTCACTTCGGGCAGCGCCGCGGCGAGCGTGAGGTCCAGCCCGGCCGGTACGGGGAGCAACTGCCCGACGGGGACGGCGACCTTCTCCGCATAGCCACCGCCCGCGAGGAGCGCGCACACCTCGTCGCCGACCGACCAGCCGACGACTCCGGGGCCGAGGGCCGAGATACGGCCCGCGCACTCCAGACCGGGATAGGCGGACGCACCGGGCGGCGGGTTGTAGAAGCCCTGCCGCTGGAGCACATCGGCCCGGTTGACCGCGCTGGACACGACATCGACGAGGACCTCGCCCTCGCCGGGTACGGGATCGGGCACCTCGGCCCACACGAGCGCCTCGGGGCCACCGGGTTCGGGGATCGTGATCGCATGCATGGCCGCGAGGCTACTCCGTGGCGGGTGGACGGCCACGTTGCGCGGTGGTGCGGCGCGGGACAGCCGGCGGATCCGCGCCGCGCCTGGCGGGGGACAGCCGGCGGTCCGCTTCGCTCAGGCGCGCGGGGCCGCCTGCGGCGGGTGGTTCAGGGGCGGTTCGTTGGAGGCGCGCACGATGGTGATCAGCCGGTCCGTCAGCTGCAGCGGACTGGCCGCCGGATCGTCGTACCCCAGAAGCCGGTGTCCGCGCAGGACGCTGACCACCAGGTCATCGGTCTCCCGGACGCTCTTGCCCACCTCGGCCTTTATGACCGGCCGTTCGACAAGATCGAGTCCACTGCCCTGCTGGATCAGGTCCTCCATCACCGTGCCCGCACTGGGGCTGAGTACGGAGAGACCGAGCAGCCGGCCCGCCGCGCTGGCGCTGGTGATGACGGCATCGGCGCCGGACTGCCGCAGCAGGGGAGCGTTCTCCTCCTCGCGCACCGCGGCCACGATCTTCGCGCCGCGGTTGAGCTGACGTGCGGTCAGTGCGACCAGCACCGCCGTGTCGTCGCGCTGGGTGGCGATGATGATCTGCCGCGCCTTCTGCAGCTCGGCCCGCAGCAGCACATCGCTACGTGTCGCGTCCCCAAGCACGCCGGTGAAGCCCTCGGCGTTGGCGATCTCTATCACCTTGGACGCCGGGTCGACGATGACGATCTGGTCCTTCCGCAGCCCGGTGGCGCAGAGGGTCTGGATAGCCGAACGGCCCTTCGTGCCGAAGCCGACGACGACGGTGTGGTCACGCAAGTTGGTTCTCCAACGCTTCAGCCGGAAGTCCTCGCGGGTCCGTTCCGTAAGGACCTCAAGGGTGGTGCCGACCAGGATGATGAGGAAGAGGACGCGCAGCGGCGTCACCAGCAACACGTTCACGAGCCGGGCGCTGTCGCTGTACGGGGTGATGTCGCCGTATCCGGTGGTGGAGAGGGTGACCGTCGCGTAGTACACCGCGTCCAGCAGGTCGACCTTGCCGTCGGCGGCATCGTGGTAGCCGCCACGGTCGACCCAGACGATCAGCACCGTCACGGCAAGCACCGCCAGAGCCATCATCAGCCGCTTGGCGACCTGGCGAGCCGGTCCGTCGACGACCCTGCGCGGGAGCATCACCCGGGTGGGGACGACATGTTCGTCGGCGTGCCTGGCCATCGCGTCATGGCCGGGAAGTTTCACGTGAAACACCCTTCAGTCCACGGCGTCGCCGGGGCCCACGGTAGATCGAGGATCTCCACCTCGGTGCCGGACCGTACCCCGCCCGGCTCCACGACGGCCAGCCCGTCCGCGGCGGCGACGCCACGCAGCATGGCAGGACCGTTGTAATGCAGGGGTACGACGTGATCCGCACCGCTTCCGGTTCCCTTGCTGTCGCGGCGAGTTGCCGAACCGGGAGCGTGGCCGGTGGCGGGGGCGTCGGCTGTGCGATGGACCACGGGGACCAGACGGGTGTCGTGCGGATGGCCGTGCACGTCGTCGCGTATGGCCACCCGGTAGGCGTCCTCGGGGGTCCGGCCTGCCAGACCCCCGAGCAGCGGCTCGGCCAGGGTGAGCAGCCCGGACACTGCGGCCAGTGGGTTGCCTGGCAACCCGACCAGATACGGACCTCCGGCTGCCAGCCGGGCCAGCAGCATGGGGTGGCCAGGTCGCACGGCCACCCCGTCGACGAGCAGCTCGGCACCGATCCGCGCCAGGACGGGGTGCACATGGTCGACAGGTCCGGCGGCGGTGCCTCCGGTGGTGACGATCAGGTCGGCGTCGGAGCCGGTGACGGCCTGCTGAAGGGCCTCCGCGTCGTCGCCGAGGCGGCGCGGCGCGGAGACTTCGGCACCCAGCGCGCGCAGCCAGGGGCCGATCATCGGGCCGAGCGCATCCCGGATCAGGCCGTCGTGCGGCAGCCCGGCAGTAAGGAGTTCGTCGCCCAGCACGAGGACGTCGATGCGTGGCCGGGGCCGGGTCGGGAGTTCGTCGTACCCGGCGGCTGCGGCCAGTCCGAGGACGGCGGGCGTCACCAGCGTTCCGGCAGGGAGGAGTTGGTCGCCCGAGCGGCACTCCTGCCCGCGCGGCCTGATGTCCTGCCCGGGACCCACCTGCCGCTGGGCGTGCAGCAACCCCTTGGCCCTGTCGGCGTAGGCGTGTTCGCTTCGGATGACGGCGGTGACGTCCGCCGGGATCCGGGCTCCTGTGGCGATGCGGATGGCATCCCCGTCGGGGATCGGGGCAGGTGTGGCGTGGCCGGCGAGGATCCCCTCGCTGTCCCGGATGGTCCACGGTCCCGGCCCTGCGACGGCCCAGCCGTCCATGGCGGAGGTGTCGAAGGGCGGCAGGTCGGTGAGAGCGGCGAGCGGCTCGGCGAGCACGTGCCCGAGCGCCTGGTCGAGAGGAAGCCGCACGGTACGTGGAGGAACCGCCCGCCCTGCCCTGGCGGCAACAGCACGGGCCTCGCCCCACGGAGTGGCGCGGGTGTGCGGCCGGTCGTGGGGGGCGGGCCGGTCCCGGTCGGGCGCGGGAGAGGGCTCAACGCGGTCAGGGGGGTTCGGGCCGGCGCTGTGGGCGGATGCGGTGGAGCTCGCGTGGCGGGGAGAGGCGATGGGGTCCCCGTGCCACGGGGAGGCGGCTGGATCGGTCCGGGCCGGATTCGAGGGGTGGGGCTCGGCCCCAGGCCCTCCCGATGGGGCTGCTCCCGGGTCCGGCCCCGGGTCCGGCTCTGGGTCTGCTCCCGGGTCTGGTCCTGGGGGCGCCTGTCGGCCGACCAGGGCGAGGGCCTGCGCCACGGCCCGCTCCTCGTCGGCCTCGGCCTCGGCAGCGCTGTTCCGTTCGGCGACCCGGCCGGGCTCCGGAGCCCCGGCCGTCCCGGCCGTCCGAGCCGTCCCGGTCGTTGCTGCCGTCGCGCCCGACCTGCCCGCCGCGCCCGCCGCGCCCGCCGCGTCCGTCGCGTCCGCCGCGCCCGTCGCGTCCGTCGCGCCCGTCGCGTCCGTCGCGTCCGTCGGGGGAGGGAGCCTTCCCATGGCCGGAGGGAGCGGGTCCGTATCGGGCGACCGTTCGTAGCCGCCGCTGGGGCCCGTCATGGCGTCTCGGTTTCGTCCGCCCACCGGAGGGCGAGCGCGGCAGCCTTCCGGGCGGCCTCAGCCACTGCCTCGGGGCCGCCACCGTCACCGCTCGCCTTCGCCGCCGCGTAACCGACCAGGAAGGTCGTCAGGGGCGCGGCAGGGCGGGCGACACCGTGGGCGGCATCACGGGCGAGGTCGAGCAGGACGCCGGTGTCGACGTCGAGTTCGATGCCCAGTTCGTTCTTGACTGCGGTGATCCATTCGTCGAGCACGGTCCCATGCTCCCTGATCCGGGCCCGGGCCGAAGCGATGTCCTCCCAGGTGTCGCAGTCGAACGAGGCGAGCGGGTCCGCCGCCACTCTGGACAGCTTCAGTTCGTGGGTGAGCAACCGCAGCGGCAGACCGGCCAGACCGCCGTGCTCGGTGGCGATGAGCGCCAGTTCGCGACGCAACGGCTCCGCCCGGTAGACGGCGACCAGCGGCTGGTCCCGGCCGTCCTGATCGGTGCAGACAGCGCCCTCCACATCCCCTTGGTCAGCCGCTCCCAACAACGCACCGACCGTGTCCGCTCCCAGGAACGGCAGATCGGCGGAGAGCACGAGTACGCGCTCCGCCGACGTGTGCCGCACTCCCGCACCGAGCGCGGCCAACGGGCCGCCGCCCTGAGGTTCTTCGCGCGTCCAGGTCACCGCGCGCGCGGTGGGCCGCCTTCCCCCCACCACCACGGTGGTCCCGGCACCGGCACAGGCGCCGAGCACCCGGTCGAGCAGCGCGCGGCCGCCGACCAGGACCCCGGGCTTGTCTGCGCCGCCGAGCCGCTTGGCGGCACCTCCGGCGAGAACGATGGCGTCATACGCGGTCATGCCCCCGAGTATGCGTGCCACACCGCCCGGTGGATCCTCCCGGTCCACGGTCCCGTGGCCCCACACGGAACAGATGGGGAACGGGACAGACAGGGAACGGGGAGCACCGGATCACCGGAGTTCCGAAAGAACAACGAACGGGCCCCGGCCGCCCGGCGCACAGCCGAACTACGCCTGACCGCCCGGCCCACAGCCGAACTACACCCGCCCGTGCGCCCTACAACGTCCGCAGCAGCACCGCCGGCTGTTCCACGCAGTCGGCCACGTAGCGCAGGAAGCCTCCCGCCGTACCGCCGTCGCAGACCCGGTGGTCGAAGGTCAGCGAGAGCTGGACGACCCGTCGCACGGCCAGCTCGCCCTCGTGCACCCACGGCTTGGGGACGATCCGGCCGACGCCGAGCATCGCCGCCTCCGGGTGGTTGATGATCGGCGTCGATCCGTCGACCCCGAACACCCCGTAGTTGTTGAGCGTGAACGTGCCGCCGGTCAGCTCCGCCGGCCTCAGCGTCCCCGTCCTCGCCGCCTCGGTCAGCCGGGCGATCTCCGCCCCGATCGACTCCGCGTTGCGCTCCTGCGCGTCCCGGACGACCGGGACGACCAGCCCGCGCTCGGTCTGGGCCGCGAATCCGAGGTGGACCTCCGGCAGCCGGACGATCTCACGCGCTTCCACGTCCACCGTGGAGTTGAGCTCGGGATACCGGGCCAGGGCCGCCGTGCAGATACGGGCGAGGAGCGCGAGCACCGACACCTTCGGACCCGCACCTGGACCGCCGATGCTGTTCATCGCTGCCCGGGCCGCCATCAGCTCGGTGGCATCGGCGTCCACCCAGCACGTGGCGTCGGGGATCTCGCGCCGGCTGCGCGCCAGCTTGTCGGCGACCGCGCCCCGCACACCGCGCAACGGAATCCGTTCGCCGAGGGTGCGTGCCGACGGCCCGGCCGCCACCGCGGTCCGTGCCGCAGGCGTCGCGGTCCGTGCCGCAGGCGTCGCGGCCGACGTCCCGGCCGATGCGGCGGGCGGGGCCGCAGCCGCCGACCGGATGGCGGACTCGACGTCGGCCCGCAGGATCAGCCCGTCGGGCCCGGATCCCGCGAGCTGCCGCAGATCGAGGTCGTGCTGCCGCGCAAGCTTGCGCACCAGCGGGGAGACGACGGCGACCGGCCCCCGTACGCCATCCGCACCCCGGCCGGGGACGGCAACCTCACCAGGGGCCGCAGGGGCGGAGGCAACAGTGGCTGCGGCAGGAACCGAGAGCCCCTCCGGCCGGACCCGCCGACGCCGCACCGGCGGCGCCCCGGTCCCGTACCCCACCAGCACATTCCCGGACCCGGACGACTCCGCCCCAGCGTCCGCCGCGTCGGAGCCGGTGCCGGTGCCGGTCACCGACGGTTCCACACTGCCGACGGCGACCGTCAGCAGCGGCGCGCCGACGGGCAGTTCCGTGCCTTCGTCGCCGAAGCGTGCGGTCACCACGCCCCCGTACGGGCACGGCACCTCCACCATCGCCTTGGCCGTCTCGACCTCGACGACCGGCTGATCGATGGCGACGACGTCGCCGACCTCCACCAGCCAGCGCACGATCTCCGCCTCGGTCAGCCCTTCACCGAGGTCCGGTAGCTTGAACTCGAGTACCTGAGGCATCAGTTGTCCGCCTCCCACTGCAGTCGTGCGACGGCATCGAGCACCCGGTCCACACCAGGCAGATGGTGGCGCTCCTGCATCGGCGGCGGGTACGGGATGTCGAAACCGGCGACGCGCAGCACCGGCGCCTCCAGATGGTGGAAGCAGCGCTCGGTGATCCGGGCGGCGATCTCGCCGCCCGGACCGCCGAAGCCCGTGGACTCATGGACGACGACCGCGCGCCCGGTACGCCGCACCGATGCGGCGACGGTCTCGTCGTCGAACGGCACCAGTGACCGAAGGTCGACGACTTCGAGGTCCCAGCCCTCCTCGACAGCGGCCTGCGCCGCCTCCATGCAGACCGGCAGCGACGGTCCGTACGTGATCAGCGTCGCGCTGCGCCCGGGGCGGCGCACGACCGCCCGCCCGATGGGTTCGACCGCGGCGGGTGCCTGCGGCGACCAGTCCGCCTTCGACCAGTAGAGCCGCTTGGGCTCCAGGAAGACCACCGGGTCGTCGGACGCGATCGAGGCCCTCAGCAGCCCGTACGCATCCTCGACCGTGGCGGGCGTGACGACATGGAGGCCCGGGGTCGCCATGTAGTACGCCTCCGAGGAGTCGCTGTGGTGCTCGACGCCGCCGATTCCGCCGCCGTAGGGGACCCGGACGGTGATGGGCAGCGGCATCGCGCCCCCGGTCCGGTTCCGCATCTTGGCGACATGGCTGATGAGCTGCTCGAACGCCGGATAGGCGAAGGCGTCGAACTGCATCTCCACGACGGGCCGGAGCCCGTACATCGCCATGCCGACGGCCGCCCCGAGGATGCCGGCCTCGGCCAGCGGGGTGTCGGTGCACCGCTCGTCGCCGAACTCCTTCGCCAGACCGTCGGTGATCCGGAAGACCCCGCCGAGCGTTCCGACATCCTCACCGAGGACGTGCACGGAGGGGTCCTCGGCCATCGAGTCGCGCAGCGCGCGCCCGAGTGCCTGCGCCATGGTCGCGGGCTTGGCCTTCGCCGTCCGCTCCCGGGCCGTGGCCGCTGCGGTGGTCATCGCCCTGTACCCCTGTCGTCCGTACCCTGCTGGTCGTTCTCCGCGTCCAGCTCGACCCGCAGGCGGGCCGCCTGCTCGCGCAGTTGTGTGGTCTGCTCCGCGTACACATGGGCGAAGAGGTCCATCGGGTCGAGCACCGGGTCCGCGTTCATCCGCTCCCTCAGCTGCGCCGCCATCTGCTCCGCGGCCACGCGTGCCTCCTCGATGCCGTCGTCGCCGAGCAGTCCGCGCCCGGTCAGCTCGCGCTCCATGAGCTGGACCGGATCGTGTGCCCGCCAGGCCTCGACCTCGCTGTCGCCGCGGTAGCGCGTCGCGTCGTCGGCGTTGGTGTGCGCGTCCATCCGGTAGGTGACAGCCTCCACGAGCGTCGGGCCGCCGCCGCTCCTGGCTCGTGCCACCGCCTCGGAGAGCACCTGGTGCACGGCGGCCGCGTCGTTGCCGTCGACCAGCCGGCCGGGCATCCCGTACCCCACGGCCTTGTGGGCCAGGGACGGTGCCGCGGTCTGCTTGGCCAGGGGTACGGAGATGGCGAAGCCGTTGTTCTGCACGAGGAAGACGACCGGGGCCCGCCAGACGGCCGCGAAGTTCAGCGCCTCGTGGAAATCGCCCTCGCTGGTGCCGCCGTCACCGACCATGGCGAGCGCCACCACGTCGTCCCCCTTGAGCCGCGCCGCGTGGGCCAGACCCACGGCATGCGGCAGCTGGGTGGCGAGCGGGGTGCACAGGGGGGCGATGCGGTGCTCGCGTGGGTCGTACCCGGTGTGCCGGTCGCCGCGCAGCAGGGTCAGGGCCTCGACCGGGTCCAGTCCCCGTGCCACGGCCGCGAGCGTGTCGCGGTAACTGGGAAAGAGCCAGTCCCGCTCCTCCAGCACGAGGGCGGCCGCGACCTCGCAGGCCTCCTGCCCGGTGCTCGACGGATAGACGGCGAGCCGGCCCTGCTTGGTGAGGGCGGTCGCCTGTGCGTTGTACCGCCGGCCGCGCACGAGCTCCGCGTAGAGCCGCAGCAGCAGCTCGGGGTCTGCGGCGGCCACGGCGTCCGTACCGAGCACGCGGAACGGCTCGGGGTCCGGGAGCAGGGGCGCGGGATCGGTGAGCGGCTTCCAGGCCGGGGGCGGCGTGGGCCGGTAGGCGGCCGCGCCGGGCAGCTCTTGGACCGTCATGACAAGCACCTCCTGGCGTCGAGGGGTATCGAGCGACATCCGGCGGCATCAGGGGTGCCCGATGCCGAGGGGTGTTGATATATGTCGAAATAACGAAAGCCGTGCGAGGCACGAATGTGGTGCGCCTCACCTACCGATTGTTCGGTCGCGAGCGCATTTTGGCTACAGGCACCGCCAGCCTGTGGACAAACGGTTCTCCACAGCCTGGGATGGGCACAGGTCGTCCAGGACGGGGAGGCACGCGAACATGGCAGCTGAACAAATGGCCGACGGGGGCGAGGAGCCCGGCCGGGTTCCCCCGGCGCGCCCGCTCGACGCCGTCGACGACGCCATCCTCCGACTGCTCCAGACGGACGGCCGTGCCTCGATACGGTCGGTGGCCGACCGCGTCCATGTATCGCGGGCCAACGCGTACGCCCGGATCAACCGCCTCATCGACGACGGTGTGATCCGCGGCTTCAGCGCGCGGGTGAACCATGAGCGGGCGGGGCAGGGAGCCTCCGCTTACATCACGCTCAAGATCGTCCAGAATTCCTGGCGCACCGTGCGGGAACAGCTCCAGGCCTTGATAGGAGCCACGCACATCGCGCTGGTCAGCGGCGATTTCGATGTTCTGCTGCTGGTGCACACCCCGGACAACCGGTCGCTGCGCGAGCTGGTCCTGACGAGAATCCAGGCCATTCCGGAGGTGCTCTCCACCCGCACACTGCTGGTGTTCGAGGAGACGGATCTGGCCCCGGGCTCCGACCGGCCCACGGAACTCACATGAACCGGGGTGCCCCGGTGGGCGGCCGACGGCTCAGCGGCTGGACTTCATGCCTTCGAAGGCCAGCTGTACGACGGTGTCGGCGAGCCGCTCCCCCTCCGCGCCGCCGTCGGACAGCGGCCGGAACCACTCCACCAGCGAATTGACCATCCCGAACAGCAGCCGCGTCGCCAGCCGTATGTCCACGTCGGAGCGGAGATCACCGTCCGCGACCGCCGCCTTGAGGAGATCGGCCACACGCTGGTCGAACTCACGCCGCCGCTCGAGCGCCCAGCGCTCCGTCTTCGTGTTGCCCCGCACCCGCAGCAGCAGCGTGACGTAGGGAAGTTCGGCTATCAGCACCTCGACGGTGCGCCGCGTGACGTACTCGACGCGCTCGATCGCACGGCCCCGCGTCGCGCCGGACTCGTCGAGGATGCCGAAGAGCCCGTCCAGTGCCCGGCTGACCGCGCGCCGCAGCAGTTCTTCCTTGCCGGCGACGTGATGGTAGATGGACGACTTGGAGATGCCCGCCGCCTTCGACAGGTGCTCCATCGACGTGCCGTCGTAGCCGCGCTCGTTGAAGACACGGACGGCGACGGTGAGCAGAGTCTCCGGGGTGTACGTGTCCCGCTTGGCCGTGGTCATGCCCGCGATCCTCCCCTACGAGTTGTCCACAGGTTTCGTGGGCCCCCTTGTCCCGACCGATCGTTCGGTTACTCTAACTCTGTCCGCCCGCCCCTGCCCAGCTCGATGAGGAGTTGGTCCGTCATGGCCGCCGAGCTCTCCCCGCACCTGCTGTCCGAGAAGCACCGCCCCACGCTCGACCGGGCCCTCGACGCGATCCGCTCGCGTGCCTACTGGTCGCCGCATCCCGAGCACCCGAAGGCCTACGGCGAGGGCGGCGCGCCCGGCAGCCTGGGCGCCGCCGAGGGCAAGGCCGCCTTCGACGCCTTGCTGCACACCCGTCTCGACCTGGGCCAGCCCGGGACCGACGGGTGGACGGGCGGCGAGATCTCTCCGTACGGTCCGGAGCTGGCCGTCGAGTATCCGCACGCCGACCTCGACGTGCTGCTCCCCGCGATGCGCGCGGGTGTCCCCGCCTGGCGCGAGGCCGGCCCCGAGACGAGGGCCCTGGTCTGCCTGGAGATCCTGGCGCGGATCAGCGCCCGCACCCATGAATTCGGTCACGCGGTGATGCACACCAGCGGCCAGGCCTTCATGATGGCGTTCCAGGCCGGCGGCCCGCACGCCCAGGACCGCGGCCTGGAGGCGGTGGCGTATGCGTACGAGGAGCAGATGCGCACGCCCCGGACCGCCGACTGGTCGAAGCCGCAGGGCAAGCGCGACCCGCTCGACCTGCACAAGACGTTCACCGCGGCCGGACGCGGCATCTCTCTGCTGATCGGCTGCAACACCTTCCCCACGTGGAACGGCTACCCGGGCCTCTTCGCCTCCCTCGCCACCGGCAATCCGGTCCTGGTCAAACCGCACCCCCGCGCAGTGCTCCCGCTGGCCCTCACCGTCCAGCTGGCACGCGAGGTGCTCACCGAAGCGGGCTTCGACCCCAACCTGGTCGCGCTGGCCGCCGAGCACCCGGGCGAGGGCATCGCCAAGACCCTGGCGGTCCGTCCGGAGATCAGGATCATCGACTACACCGGCTCCACCGAATTCGGTGACTGGCTGGAGGCCAACGCCCGCCAGGCGCAGGTGTACACGGAGAAGGCCGGGGTCAACACGATCGTCCTGGACGCCACGGACGACTACCGCGGCATGCTGGCCAACCTGGCGTTCTCGCTCTCCCTCTACAGCGGCCAGATGTGCACCACCCCGCAGAACCTCCTGATCCCCCGGGACGGCATCACCACGGACGTCGGCGACAAGTCGTACGACGACGTGGTCACCGACATCGCCGCGGCCGTCACCGGACTCCTGGGCGACGACGCCCGGGCGAACGGCCTGCTGGGCGCCCTGGTCAACCCGGCGGTGAAGGCCCGCCTGGAGGCGGCCGCACAGCTGGGCGAAGTGGCTCTGCCCTCGCGGGAAGTGACCAACCCGGACTTTCCCGATGCGGTCGTCCGTACACCGCTGATCGTCAAGCTCGACGGCAGCAAGCCGGACGCCGATTCGCCGTACTTGTCGGAGTGCTTCGGCCCGGTCTCGTTCGCGGTCGCGGTCGATTCGACGGCGGACGCGGTGGAACTGCTGCGCCGCACCATCCGCGACAAGGGGGCGATGACGGTCGGCGCCTACACCACCTCACCGGAGGTGGAGCGCGCGGTGGAGGACGTCTGCCTGGACGAGTCGGCCCAGCTCTCCCTGAATCTGACCGGTGGGGTGTACGTCAACCAGACGGCGGCGTTCTCCGATTTCCACGGCTCGGGAGGAAACCCCGCGGCAAACGCGGCGCTGTGCGACGGCGCCTTCGTCTCCAACCGCTTCCGCACCCTGGAAGTCCGCCGCCAGCGCTGAGACCCACGCAGGCCAACCTGCCCCTTCCAGAACCACCCGCCCCCCTCCAGCCCCTCCGGCATTCGAGGAGCGGGGTCCGGGGTGGATCCCCGGTTACGGGAAGGGGCGGGGAGGGGACGAGACCCGCCGCAGGCGCCCCGCCCTCCCCCTTCCCCTACGCTCCCGCCCCCGGAATATCCGCGTACCGCTGCACCCACGCATGCATCGCAATCGCCGCCGCGGCCCCCGCATTGATCGACCGCGTCGACCCGAACTGCGCGATCGAGCACACCATCGAGGCGTGCTTGCGTGCCTCCTCGGTCAGGCCGGGCCCCTCCTGCCCGAACAGCAGCACACAGCGCCGCGGCAGCTCGGTTCGCTCCAGCGGCACCGCGCCCGGCAGATTGTCGATGCCGATGATCGGCAGTCCTTCGGCCGCCGCCCAGGCGGTCAGGTCGGCGGTGTCCGGGTGGTGACGGACGTGCTGGTAGCGGTCGGTGACCATCGCTCCGCGACGGTTCCAGCGCCGCCGCCCCACGATGTGCACCTCCTTGGCGAGAAAGGCGTTCGCGGTGCGCACGACGGAGCCGATGTTGAAGTCGTGGCCCCAGTTCTCCACCGCCACGTGAAAGTCGTGCCGCCGCAGGTCGAGATCGGCGACGATCGCTTCCCGCGTCCAATAGCGGTATGCGTCGCCCACGTTGCGCCGGTCGCCGTGGGCGAGCAGCTCAGGGTCGTACCGCTCGCCCACGGGCCAGGGCAGTGGATGCGGCCCGACGCCGATCTCCGTCCCGAACCCCTCGTCGTACTGTGCCGGCTCGTCCGTCGCCGACTCCACGGACGGCTCGGCCGCCCCGCCCGCACCACCGGTGCAGTCTGTGCTGCTTGTACTGCCTGTCTCACTGCTCACCCGACGAGCGTATGGCCCCCGTCTTCGCGGTGCTGCCACGCCTCCCGGTCCTCGGCGCCGGCGGCGGCACCGGCACCGGCGTCCTCCCCCGCACCGTCCCGCGGCCCCGGCACCTTGCCGCGCCGCCGGAACAGCAGATCCCGCCCGAGGGCCGCCCTTCCTCCGAGCCACACCAGAAAGACGGTCGGCAGGAAGACGGCATCCGCGGCGATCATGGCCATGGAGAAGAAGGGGAGCCCCAGCAGCAGGGCGATACCGAGGTGCTCGCAGATCATCGCCACGAGCAGCACGTTCTTGACGCGCCGGTTGAACAGGGTGAAGGGGAAGGCGACCTGTACGACGACCGTGGCGTACGTCAGCACCATCACCATCACACCGCTGGACGCCAGAAGGTCCGAGAGGCCGGGCCAGGGCGTGAAGTAGTCGAGATTGAGCGGGTAGTACAGCGCAGTGCCGTCCTGCCAGCGCGAACCCTGGATCTTGTACCAGCCCGCGGTCGCGTAGATCAGACAGACCTCAGTCATGATCACGACGAGTGTGGCGTTGTGAGCGAGGTTGGCGATGACGTCGAGCAGAGTGCGCGGCTCGCTGTGCGGTGCGTACCGGTTCACGGCCCACCAGACGCCGTGCCCGATCCACAGGACCCAGAAGAAGACCGGCAGCCAGGCAGTCCCGCCCAGGTTCTCCGTGACCGTGGCCCAGATGAGGACCGCGCCGAAGGCCACCCACAGCAGCGGACCGGCCACACCACCCGGGCGAGGGTCTCCGGCGGCCGTGCGCCGCGCCCGGCGGGCGTCCAGGGACCAGACCTGTCCGCATCGGGTCAGCACCAGATAGATCGCCATGAGGTGGATGACGTTGTCGCCGCCGTCGCCCATGAAGATGCTGCGGTTCTGCAGGGAGAGCACACCGACCATGAACAGCACGGACATGGCCCGGGTGTGCCAGCCCACCATCAGCAGTGCGGAGGCGACCAGCGCCAGCGCGTACACGACCTCGAACCAGGCAGCGCTGTCCGACCACATCAGCGTGGTGAAGGCCTGATTGCCGGAGATCAGCTGCTGCCCCATGTCCCAGCGCCACGGGCCGTCGGGGCCGTACATCTCGTTCCGGTGCGGAATTTCGCGCAGCAGGAACAGGAGGTACGTGGCGGAGAAGCCGATCCGGATGACAGCGCTCTGGTACTGCCCCAGGGACGCGGCAGTGATGCGCTGGATGCCGCGGGCGAGCGTGCGGTCGAAGCCGGGTGTGCTCACTGGTCCGCCTCCTCGGCGTCGGCCGAGCCCTTGGGGAGGTCGGCCGCGGTGACGGTCCACCAGGGCAGTACCCGGAAGGACGGCTTGGTGCTGATCCTCTCGTCACTCCACGTGGGGGCCGCGACCGACCGGACCTCGGACCGGACCTGGATCCTCAGAACGTCGCCGCCGTAGTCGTGGCCACTGAGGCGCAGCATCACGATGCGCCGAATGTACTGCTCGGAAAGTTTGCCGCGCAGGCCGTTGGCCCGGTTCTGGCTGTCGTGCGAGCCGAGGTAGAAGTCCCAGCCCCGGCGGAGTTCGTTCTGCTGGACGTGGCTGGGCAGCAGATTGCCGCGTATCGCCTCGCCGTCCTCGCCGGAGAGGTTCATCCAGGGGGTGGTCCGTCGCTTCTCGGGGCCGGATATCTCGGCGCGCACGTGCACGGCGATGTTCTGCTGCAGAGGATTGGGGGCGAAGAGCTTCCAGTTCTGCTCGAACTCGGGGTAGATCCATTGGTCGACCGCCTCGCCGTGCTGTTTGGTCAGCGTGTTCGAGGGGGCGACGTGCAGGAACACCATGGCCAGCTGGATGCCGGCGATCAGCCCGATCACCGACAGCGCCACAGCGGCGACGACCTGGTACGGAAACGAGAGCCCGGCCATTCCGACGCGCGGCTCGGCGCCGGTGAGGTGGTGGTCCGCATCGGCGCGCAGGCCCGGATCGGGCCGGGGCTCAGAGTCGGTACGGGGCTCACGCTCGGCACGGGGCTCAGGGCCGATACGGGGCTCAGGAACGGTCCGCGCATCGGGGTCGCCCACGGCCTCGCCTCCGCCGCCGACCTTCCCACCGACACCCCCGCCGACGCCCTTGTCGTCGTACGAATCCATCCCGCCCCGATCCCCGTCGATCCCGGTCAGTTATCCACAGGGTTGACACCCTACGGGCCGCAGACTCACCATTGAAGACATTGAACCGAACGATCGGTCGGTAGGGAGTCCGGGATGGCGGCAGTGACTGCGGGCCAGACAGCGCAGGCGACAGCAGGCAGTACCGATGGGGCGGACGGAGCTCTGGAGGCGGCCTTCGACGCCGCGGTGGCGGCCGACGAGCGCATCGAGCCACGCGACTGGATGCCCGACGCCTACCGCGCCTCGCTGGTCAGGCAAATGGCCCAGCACGCACACTCCGAGATCATCGGCATGCAGCCGGAGGCCAACTGGATCACCCGCGCTCCCTCGCTGCGCCGCAAGGCCATCCTGATGGCCAAGGTGCAGGACGAGGCGGGACACGGGCTGTATCTGTACAGCGCGGCGGAGACCCTCGGCACGAGCCGCGAGGAACTGCTCGACAAGCTGCACGCGGGGCGCCAGCGGTATTCATCGATCTTCAACTACCCGACCCTGACCTGGGCGGACGTCGGCGCCATCGGCTGGCTCGTGGACGGCGCCGCGATCACCAACCAGGTCCCTCTCTGCCGCTGCTCCTACGGCCCCTACGCCCGGGCCATGGTCCGCATCTGCAAGGAGGAGTCCTTCCACCAGCGCCAGGGTTACGAGCTGCTGCTCGCCCTCGGCCACGGGACACCGGCGCAGCACGAGATGGCCCAGGACGCCGTGAACCGGTGGTGGTGGCCGTCCCTGATGATGTTCGGCCCGCCGGACGACGCCTCGTCGCATTCGGCGCAGTCGATGACCTGGAAGATCAAGCGCCATTCCAACGACGAGCTGCGACAGCGCTTCGTGGACATCTGCGTGCCGCAGGCCGAGGTCCTGGGCCTCACCCTCCCCGACCCTGACCTCCGGTGGAACGAGGAGCGCGGTCAGCACGATTTCGGGGCGATCGACTGGACGGAGTTCCAGGAGGTCCTGAAGGGCAACGGACCGTGCAACGAGCAGCGCCTCACTCAGCGCCGCCGGGCTCACGAGGAAGGCGCCTGGGTCCGGGACGCGGCCGCCGCGTACGCACAGAAGCAGACGGATGTACCGAACGGGGAGGCAACAGCATGAGCAGCTCGACCGACTGGCCGCTGTGGGAGGTGTTCGTGCGCTCGCGGCGCGGGCTCTCCCACACCCACGCCGGCAGCCTGCACGCCCCGGACGCCGAGATGGCCCTGCGCAACGCACGCGACCTGTACACGCGCCGCTCCGAAGGCGTCTCCCTCTGGGTGGTGCCGTCCAGCCAGATCACGGCGTCCTCACCGGACGAGAAGGACACGTTCTTCGAACCGGCGGGTGACAAGCCCTACCGGCACCCGACGTTCTACGCGATCCCGGACGGGGTGAAGCACCTGTGACCGCGGCCCTCGCACTCGGCGACGACGCTCTGGTGCTGTCGCACCGGCTGGGGGAGTGGGCGGGCCATGCTCCCGTGCTGGAGGAGGAGCTCGCCCTCGCCAACATCGCCCTGGATCTGCTGGGCCAGGCCCGCGTCCTGCTCTCCCTGACCGGCGACGAGGACGAGCTGGCCTATCTGCGCGAGGAGCGAGCCTTCCGCAACGTCCAGCTGGTCGAGCAGCCGAACGGCGACTTCGCCCACACCATCGCCCGTCAGCTGTACTTCTCCGTCCACCAGCACGGGCTGTACGAGCAGCTGGCGGCCGGTGACGGCGAGTTCGCCGGACTGGCGGCCAAGGCCGTCAAGGAGGTCGCCTACCACCGGGACCACGCCGAGCAATGGACCCTGCGCCTCGGTGACGGCACGGCCGAGAGCCACGAGCGCATGCAGCGCGGGGTGGACACCCTGTGGCGCTACACCGGCGAGCTGTTCCAGCCCGTCGAAGGCGTGGACGTGGACTGGCAGGCACTGCACAGTCGCTGGCTGGACTCCATCACCGCCGTGCTGGAACGGGCCACGCTGACCGTGCCCGCTGGACCACAGTCCGGCGCCTGGACGGCCGGCGCCGGCAGGCAGGGCATCCACACGGAGCCCTTCGGCCGGATGATCGCCGAGATGCAGCATCTGCACCGCAGCCACCCGGGGGCGTCATGGTGACCTGGACGGCTCTGGAGGAGGAGCTGCGCAGCCTGGCGGGCTCCGTCCCCGATCCGGAGCTGCCCGTACTGACCCTGGAGGAGCTGGGCGTGCTCCGGGGCGTGGAGGTGCTCGCACCGGGCCGCGTCACGGTACGGCTCACCCCGACCTACACCGGATGCCCCGCGATAGAGGCCATGTCCACGGACATCGAGCGGGTGCTGCACGACCACGGCATGATCGAGGTCTCCGTGGTCACCGTCCTCTCCCCGGCCTGGTCCACGGACGACATCAGCGCGGAAGGACGGCGCAAGCTCGCCGAGTTCGGCATCGCGCCCCCGCGGCCGCACGATGCCGTGTCCGCCTCCACCTCTGCCTCCGCAGGGCCCGTACCCCTCACCCTGTCGGTGCACTGTCCGCACTGCGGCTCGACCGACACGGAGCTTCTGAGCCGGTTCTCGTCGACCGCCTGCAAGGCGCTGCGGCGCTGTGTGTCGTGCCGTGAACCGTTCGACCACTTCAAGGAGTTGTAGATGTTCCATCCGCTCCGGGTCAGCGCGATCGAGCGGCTCACGGACGATTCGGTGGCCGTCACCTTCGCCGTGCCGCCCCAGCTTCGCGAGACCTTCCGCCACAAGCCCGGCCAGCATCTCAATGTCCGCTACACCGTCGGTGGCGAGGAGATCCGGCGCTCGTACTCGATCTGCGCACCGGCCACCGAGCAGCCTGCCGAGCCGGCGCTGCGAGTGGGCATCCGGCTCGTCGACGGCGGCGCGTTCTCCACGTACGCACTCAAGGAGCTGGCGGTCGGCGACCAGATCGAGGCGATGCCTCCGATGGGGCGCTTCGTGCTCGCCCCGCGGGCCGGGCAGTTCGCTGCGATCGTCGGCGGCAGCGGCATCACCCCGGTGCTGTCCATCGCGGCGACCCTGCTGGCCCGGGAGACCGATGCCTCGTTCTGCCTGATCCGGAGCGACCGGACCGCCGCGTCGACGATGTTCCTGGATGAGGTCGCCGACCTCAAAGACCGCTATCCGGACCGATTCCAGCTGGTCACCGCGCTCTCCCGGGAGGAACAGCAGGCGGGTCTCCCCTCCGGCCGGCTCGATGGCGAAAGGCTCACCGGCCTGCTGCCGGCACTGCTTCCGGTGACTGAGGTCGATGGCTGGTACCTGTGCGGTCCGCTCGGCCTGGTCCAGGCCTCCGAGGGCGCGCTGCACGGTCTCGGCGTCGACCGGACCCGCATCCACCAGGAGATCTTCCACGTCGAGGACAGCCTCGACGCATCCACCCGGCCACGGGTCGTGGCTTCCACCCACAGCACGCTCACGGCAACCCTGGACGGCCGCTCGGGCACGTGGCCGGTACAGGAGGGCGAGTCGCTGCTGGAGACGGTGCTCCGTAGCCGTTCCGACGCGCCGTACGCCTGCAAGGGCGGGGTGTGCGGGACCTGCCGGGCCTTCCTGGTCTCGGGCGAGGTGCGGATGGACCGCAACTTCGCACTGGAGCCGGAGGAGACGGACGCGGGGTATGTGCTGGCCTGCCAGTCCCATCCGGTCACCGGGGAGGTGAAGCTCGACTTCGACCGCTGACCCGTTGCGGCCGCGGGTCTGCCGACGGCTGGGCGGCAGCGCCGCACACCCCGCCGAACACACGCAGCACTCAGCCGGCACCCCGCACCCCCACGCCACCCCACCCCACCCGGACTGTTCCCTTCTTGTAGAACCTGTTCTATCTTGACGCTCCGTCAGGTCCGGGTACGGCTCATACGGCTACAGCGGTTCGCGGGAGGCCAGGACAGTGGACTTCACCTTCACCGAGGAACAGCAGGCAGCCGTCGAGGCGGCACGGGCGGTCTTCTCGGGCGTCGCACTCGATGCGGTGCCCAGCCCCGCGCTCGTACCAGGGGCGGTGGCCGAGGACATCGACCGGCCGCTGTGGGCCGCTCTCGCCACCGGCGACCTGCTGAGCCTGACACTGGCTCCGGAACACGGCGGGGCGGGCCTCGATCTGGTCGCGCTCTGCCTGGTGCTCCGCGAGTCCGCGAAGGTTCTTGCCCGGGTTCCGCTGCTGGAGACGTGCGCGGTCGCCATGGCGCTCCAGCGTCACGGCGACAAGGGCCTGGCAGCCGAACTGCTGCCCCGCATCGGCCGGGGGGACCTGGTCCTCACTGTCGGCGCCAACGGCCGCACCGGCCACGACCCGGCCGAACTCGCCGTCACCGCACGGCCGGACGGCACCAGCAGCGGCACCGCCGCCGGGACGGACTGGGTGCTCGACGGCGTGCAGTCGGGGGTGCCGTGGGCACAAACCGCGGACTGGATCGCGGTGCCCGCCCACACCGGCCACACCCACACCGGGGACGGCCGCGCCGTGCTGGCCCTGGTCCGCCAGGACGACGACGGTGTCACCATCGCCGAGCAGGTCTCCACCAACGGCGAACTCTTCGGCGAGGTACGGCTGGACGGGGTTCGGATCGAGGCCCGCCGGCTGATCGACGCCGCGGGCGCCTGGGAGTGGCTGCGCTCCCTGCTCACCACCGGAACGTGCGCGCTCGCGCTGGGTCTCGGTGAGGCCGTGCTGGCCATGACGAGCCAGTACACCGGCAAGCGCGAACAGTTCGGCTTCCCCGTGGCGACCTTCCAGGCCGTCGCCGTGCAGGCGGCGGACCGCTACATCGACCTGCGGGCCATGGAGGTGACCCTCTGGCAGGCGGCCTGGCGGATCGCAGTCGGCGGGACCGGAGCGCTGCCACCGGCAGGCGATGTCGCGGTGGCGAAGATCTGGGCGTCCGACGGGGTGCGCCGGGTCGTGCAGACGGCACAGCACCTGCACGGCGGCTTCGGCGCGGACACCGACTACCCCTTGCACCGTTTTCACGCGTGGGCGAAGCAGATCGAGCTCTCGCTCGGTCCGGCAGCGGCACACGAAGAGGCCCTGGGCGACCTGCTGGCCGCACACCCCCTCGACTGACACCACCCCGGGCAGCCACGAGGGCACGAACCCGGGACACCTGCCGCGCCCGGGACGACAAGGCCCGCCCTACGCCGAAGCCCGGGCCTCTCGACGAGGACCCGGGCCGGCCGAACAACAACAGCGAAGAGCAATCAGAGAACAGGAACAGCGAACAGCGAGGTCAGGCGACGAAGGCGGGGGCGCCGTTGTCGGTGACCATGGGGCGTCCCGCACCGTCCCAGGCGAGCATGCCGCCGTCGATGTTCACGGCATCGATCCCCTGCTGCACCAGGTACTGGGTGACCTGGGCGGACCGGCCGCCGACCCGGCACATCACGTGCACGCGCCGGCCGTCCTCCACCGCTTCGGTCAGCTCACCGAACCGGCCCACGAAGTCACTCATCGGAATGTGCAGGGCGCCGTCGACATGCCCGGCCGCCCATTCGTCGTCCTCCCGGACGTCGAGCACGAAGCCGTCCGCCGGCACCGCCGTGACGTCGACCGCGGGAAGCGGGGCGAAATTCATGGGTCATGCCTTCTCTCGTTTAGATGCGCACTGAAGTCACCGGAAACGCTAATGCACCAGACCCGCCAGCTCGGTCTCACGCTGTGATACCTCGCCGAGCAGTTGCTCGGCGATCTCTTCCAGCAGGTGATCCGGATCGTCCGGTGCCATCCGCAGCATGGCGCCGATCGCGCTCTGCTCCAGCTCCTGGGCGAGCACCGTCAGCAGTTCCTTGCGCTGGGTCAGCCAGTCCAGCCGGGCGTAGAGCTCGTCGGCCTCGCTGAGCTCCGCCTCGGGCAGGACCGGCCCGGCCGCCCACTCCTGGGCCAGCTCCTTGAGCAACGCCTCGTCCCCACGCCCGTATGCGGCGTTGACGCGGGTGATGAACTCGTCCCGGCGGGCCCGCTCGTTCTCGTCCTGGGCGAGATCCGGGTGGGCCTTGCGCGCCAGTTCGCGGTACAGCTTGCGCACCTCGTCGGTCGGCCGGACCCTCTTCGGCGGCCGGACCGGCTGCTCGGTCAGCATGGCCGCCGCCTCGGGGGACAGCCCGTCGGAATCGATCCAGTCGTGGAACAGCTCGTCGACCCCCGGCATGGGCATCACCATCGACCGCGCGTCCTGCGCCTTGCGCAGATCCTCGGGATCGCCCGTTCTGGCGGCCCGCGCCTCGGCGATCTGCGCGTCGAGCTCGTCGAGCCGTGCGTACATCGGGCCCAGCCGCTGATGGTGCAGCCGGGAGAAGTTCTCGACCTCGACCCGGAACGTCTCGACCGCGATCTCGAACTCGATCAGAGCCTGCTCGGCCACCCGCACGGCATGCGCCAGCCGTGCCTCGGGACGCGCCTGCTCAGTGGTCTCGCCTGCCGAGGCCGCATCGGCTGCCGCACCAGCCGTCGCACCGGCGGCATCTCCCGCAGCGCTGTCGCCGCCGTCGGCGGACACAGCGGCAGGGGAGCCGGGCTGCTCGTCCTGCAAGGCGTCGTCCTGCCGGGCATCGTCGTTCCGGGTGGTCGGCACCCCGGGGGCTTCGTGGGTCACCCGTCCAGCGTATGGCCACGGCCCGCGTACCGAGGACACGCGGTCATCACAGCAGGCCCCGCACCCCCCGCACAGCAGACCTCACACCCCCCGCACGGCAGACCTCACACCCCCTGCTCAGCGGCTATCCGCCCTGCACCGATGGCCTGCACCAGCTCCGCGTGATCCGCCTCGGTACGGTCCGCATACGTCACCGCGAAGGCCGCCACCGCCTCGTCCAGCTCGTCGTTCTTCCCGCAGTACCCGGCGATCAGCCGCGGATCGGCGCTGTGCGCATGAGCCCGCGCCAGCAGCGCGCCGGTCATCCGGCCGTAGTCGTCGACCTGGTCGGCCGCCAGCGCTGCCGGGTCGACGCTGCCTTTACGGTTCCTGAACTGCCGCACCTGGAAGGGCCGGCCCTCCACGGTCGCCCAGCCCAGCAGGATGTCGCTGACGACCTGCATCCGCTTCTGCCCGAGCACCACCCGGCGCCCCTCGTGCCCCACGTCCGGCACATCGAAGCCCACGGCGGGCAGATAGGGCGCCAGCACCGACGGCCTGGCCTCCTTGACCTGCAGGACCAGCGGCTCACCCCGGTGATCCAGCAGCAGCACCACGTACGACCGGGTGCCCACGCTCCCCGTGCCGACCACCCGGAACGCCACATCGTGGATCGCGTACCGGGCCAGCAGCGGGACCCGGTCCTCCGAGACGGTGCCCAGATAATCGCCCAGCCCCGCCGCCACGGCTGCGGCCTCCGCGTCCGGCACCCGGCGCAGCACCGGGGGCGCGTCGACGAACCGGCGCCCACCGTCCCCGGAATCCTCCGTGGACTTCGCGGCGAAGCGGGCGCTGGTGTTGTTGCGCGCCTTCTCCGACACCCGCTCCAGGGTGCCCAGCAGATCCCGCGCGTCCGTGTGCGAGACCAGTTCCTCGTCGGCGATGGCGTTCCACGCGTCGAGCGCGGGCAGCCGTGCCAGCAGCCTCATGGTCCGCCGGTACGCGCCCACCGTGTCGTACGCGCCCCTGCGGCAGGTGTCCTCGTCCGCACCGGCCTCGCGGCCCGCGAGCACCAGCGAGGTGGCCAGACGCTTGAGGTCCCACTCCCAGGGGCCGGCCACGGTCTCGTCGAAGTCGTTCAGGTCGATGACCAGGCTGCCCCGGGCGTCGCCGTACAGCCCGAAATTCGCCGCGTGCGCGTCACCGCACAGCTGGGCGGCGACTCCGGTGACGGGCGTACCCACCAGGTCATGGGCCATCAGGCCCGCCGAGCCCCGCAGAAAGGCGAACGGCGTGGCGGCCATCCGCCCCACCCGTATCGGTGTGAGACCCGGCACCCGGCCCTGATTCGACTCCTCGACCGCCCGCACCGCGTCGGGCCGCCCCTCAGGCAGAACCAGGGAGCTGTGGGAGGAGCGGGGCACGTGCCGGCGCAGAGCCTTGCCGGCATCCCTCGGCGACAGCGGTGCGCTCCGGTCCTCCGGGTCCGCTCGGCGGGCGAACCCGGGCACGACCGGAATGCGCGCACCGTCCTTCGCAGCCCGCTGCGCCGGCACCGTCGCTTCGATCTCGCTCATGGCGTGCAGCCTCCCCCGACCGCACCCGGCGCCGCCGTCGGCGTCCGGCGTCCCGGTCCAACATCAACTGCCGAAGACGGTACCGCTGTCCACCGATCCCCCGCCCGGACTCCGGCTAACAGCCACCGAGGTCGTTCTTCAGGTGGGTTTCGGCCCAGGCCCCCAGTTCCTTGAGCGCGGGTTCCATAGCCGCACCGGCCTGCGTCAAGCGGTACGACACCCGCAGCGGCGGCCCCTCGTCGACCTCGCGGACCACCAGGCCCGCCGCCCCCAGTTCGGTCAGCCGGTCCGAGAGCATGCGCTCGCTGATGCCGGGAATGGCCCGTCGCAGGTCTGCGAAGTGCACGGGCTGTTGCATCAGTACGGAGACGATCGGCCCCGTCCAGCGCTTACCGAACAGCTCGAAGACGCGGCTGATCCCCACGTCCACCCGCCTGCACGCCTGCTCGCTGTGATCCGCCATATGCCCAGAGTACTGCGCGAGAGTTGGGTGCTTACTATTTGTAAGCCACTATGTTATTACTAGGTACGCACGAAATATCGGGCCCTCGCACCGCCCCGCCCCTCACCGAACCGTGGAGACCCTCATGGCCACCCTGCTGCACCTCGATTCCGCCGTCTTCCCCCAGGGCTCCGCGTCACGCGAGGTCACCGCCGCCTTCGTGCAGACCTGGCGCGAGCAGCACCCCGACGGGAAGGTCGTCTACCGCGACCTCGCCGCCGAACCCCTGCCGCATCTGAACGCCGAGGCCGTCGGAGCCGGAGCCGAGCACCCGCTGCGCGGCGAGCTCGCCGCGGAACTTGCCGCCGCGGACGCGGTTCTGATCGGCGCCCCCATGTACAACTTCACGATTCCGTCGACGCTCAAGGCATGGCTCGACCACGTGATCATCGTCGGCCACAACGTCGGCCCCGACAGCCCGGTGGCCGGCACCCCGATCACCGTCGTCGCCAGCCGCGGCGGCTCGTACGCGGCGGGCACCCCGCGCGAGGACGCCGAGTTCGTCCAGAACTATCTGGGGAAGCTGTTGACGTCGATGTTCGCCGCCGAGGTCGACTTCATCGTCCCGGAGCTCACCCTGGCCCACACCAATCCGCAGATGGCCGAGCTCATCCCGCTCGCCGACTCCTCCCGCGCCAAGGCGCTCACCGACGCCTCGGAGAAGGCCAAGGCCCTCGCTTCCCGCCTCGCCGCCTGAGACCGCCCGAGACGAGCCGGTGCGCCCCGAGACACAGGGCGCGGAAGACAGGAAGGGCCGGGGTCCGCAGACCCCGGCCCTTCCTGTTCGGCACCCCGGCTTGACCGCGGCTCCCCCGAAAGCCCCCGAAAGCCCCTGAAAGCCCCTGAAAGACTGTGAAGGCCGCGAAGACCCACGAAGGCCTGCGAAGACCCATGAAGGCCCGAATCGGGCGTTTCACGTGAAACCAAACCCTCAGGCAGCCACTCGACCCCAAACTGAAGAAGCCCCACAGGCCATTGGCCTGTGGGGCTTCCTTCTTGTGCGCGAGGGGGGATTTGAACCCCCACGTCCCTAAGGACACTGGCACCTGAAGCCAGCGCGTCTGCCGTTCCGCCACTCGCGCATGAGTGGTGTTTCCAGACTCTCACTTGTGTGGTGAGCGCCTGGCGACAAACGGAAGATTAGCACGCTGGACAGGGTGGATTCACATCCGTTTGTTTCGCCGAACGTCCGGAGGGAACCGGGAACCCGGAGCCGCCGCCCCCCACTCCTCCTGAGTGCACCCAAGGTGCGGGACACTGTCAGGAGGCCGCCTCTACGATCCGTGTGAGGGGGGACACTCATCCACAGTGCAGACAAGGGGAACCAGCCGATTTCCCGACGCGTGGATACGATCAGTAAGCAGTACAGGGACGACGACACCGGAGGAGGTGCCCCATGGGAGTCATGAAGCGTTTCGAGCAGCGTCTCGAAGGTCTGGTCAACGGCACCTTCGCCAAGGTGTTCAAGTCCGAGGTCCAGCCGGTCGAGATCGCCGGCGCCCTCCAGCGGGAGTGCGACAACAACGCCACCATCTGGAACCGAGAGCGGACCGTCGTCCCCAACGACTTCATCGTGGAACTCAGCGCCCCCGACTACGAGCGCCTCAGCCCGTACTCCGGCCAGCTGGGCGACGAGCTCTCCGGGCTGGTCAGGGACTACGCCAAGCAGCAGCGGTACACCTTCATGGGACCCATCAAGGTCCACCTGGAGAAGGCGGACGACCTCGACACCGGCCTCTACCGGGTGCGCAGCCGCACCCTGGCGTCGAGTTCGTCACAGCAGGAGCAGCACGGACAGCCCGGCCACCAGCCCGGCCAGCAGGGATTCCCCAACCACCCGGGACAGCAGGCCGCACCGCCCGCCCGCCCCGGACACGGACGCTCCCAGGCCCCCGGTGGCTACGGCTACCCGCCCAGCTCCCCCCCGCCCATGCCCGCGGCCCCGCCGCCGGGCGCCAGGCACGGCGGAGCCCCAGGACCCGACCGGCGTCCGCCGGCCACCCCCAGCCCCCTGCCGAACACGCAGGTGCGACGCTGGATCGAGATCAACGGCACACGTCATCAGATCTCCCGGCCGACGCTGGTGATGGGACGCAGTACCGACGCCGACGTGCGGATCGACGACCCCGGCGTCTCCCGCCGGCACTGTGAGATCAGGACCGGAACGCCCTCGACGATCCAGGATCTCGGGTCTACCAACGGCATCGTGGTAGACGGGCAGCACACAACCCGCGCTACGCTCCGCGACGGCTCGCGGATCGTCGTGGGCAGCACCACCATCGTTTACCGGCAAGCCGAAGGGTGAAGCGGGGGCAATGTCAGAGCTGACCCTTACGGTCATGCGGCTAGGATTCCTGGCTGTTCTGTGGCTATTCGTGATCGTGGCCGTCCAGGTCATTCGAAGTGACCTGTTCGGAACGCGCGTCACTCAGCGCGGCTCACGCCGCACTGCTGCTGACGCACGGCCTCCACAGGCACGCCAGACCGCTGCGGCACCGCCGCAGCAACGCCAGCAGCCCGGCCGCCAGCGCCGGGGAGCACCGACCAAACTGGTCGTGTCCGAGGGGACGCTCACCGGCACCACGGTGGCTCTCCAGGGCCAGACCATCACGCTGGGCCGGGCCCATGATTCAACGATCGTGCTGGATGACGACTATGCGTCCAGCAGGCATGCCAGGATCTACCCCGACCGTGACGGCCAGTGGATCGTCGAGGATCTCGGGTCCACCAACGGCACGTATCTGGACCGGACCCGTCTCACCACCCCGACGCCTGTTCCGCTGGGCGCGCCGATCCGGATCGGCAAGACCGTCATCGAGCTGCGGAAGTAGTACGACAATGAGCGAGCGGAGCGAGCGAGCCGCGGTGGCCCGGGCATCGAACCCGGCCGGGCTCCCGACCGGAGGGTGGGCAGTGTGGCTCGAGACCGGCTGTACCCCGAACCGACGGGCGAGGTGCGCATGAGTCTTTCCCTGCGCTTCGCCGCCGGATCGCACAAGGGCATGATCCGCGAGGGCAACGAGGACTCCGGCTATGCCGGACCGCGTCTGCTCGCCATCGCCGACGGCATGGGCGGCCAGGCAGCCGGTGAGGTCGCCAGCTCCGAGGTGATCTCCGCGCTCGTCCAGCTCGACGACGACGTGCCCGGCTCCGACATCCTCACCTCGCTCGGTACGGCGGTCCAGCGGGCCAACGACCAGCTGCGCATGATGGTCGAGGAGGACCCCCAGCTGGAGGGCATGGGCACCACGCTCACCGCGCTCCTTTGGACGGGCCAGCGCCTCGGCCTCGTACACGTCGGTGACTCGCGCGCCTATCTGCTGCGGGACGGCGTCCTGACACAGATCACCCAGGACCACACCTGGGTGCAGCGGCTGGTCGACGAGGGCCGGATCACCGAGGAGGAGGCCACCACCCACCCGCAGCGCTCCCTGCTGATGCGCGCGCTGGGCAGTGGCGACCACGTCGAGCCCGATCTCTCCATCCGTGAGGTCCGGGCCGGCGACCGCTATCTGATCTGCTCCGACGGGCTCTCCGGCGTCGTCTCCCACCAGACGATGGAGGAGACGCTCGCCAGCTACCAGGGCCCGCAGGAGACCATCCAGGACCTCATCCAGCTCGCCCTGCGCGGCGGCGGTCCGGACAACATCACCTGCATCGTCGCCGACGTCCTCGACGTGGACGGAAACGACAGCCTGGCCGGTCAGATCAACGACACCCCGGTCATCGTCGGAGCCGTCGCGGAGAACCAGGCCGCCCAGCTGAACGACGGCGGCGCCATGGAGACCCCCGCCGGACGCGCGGCCGGCCTCGGCCGCCCCGTCCCGCCGCCCGCGGGCGGCTTCGGCCCTCCCGGCAGCGGTGAC
This sequence comes from Streptomyces sp. LN549, assembly GCF_043203805.1. Lineage (NCBI taxonomy): Bacteria > Bacillati > Actinomycetota > Actinomycetes > Kitasatosporales > Streptomycetaceae > Streptomyces > Streptomyces sp. LN549. The sequence goes on from NZ_JAZHRI010000002.1 coordinate 4,369,909, forward strand.
GACGTCGGCTACGACGGAATGCCGGACGGGTCCTTCGGGTCCTACTCCGACGACGACTTCGTCAAGCCCGGCGGCCGCAAGTGGCTCAAGCGGTCCCTGTACCTCGTGCTCGCCCTGGCGGTCGTCGGCGGCGGTCTGTACGGCGGCTACCGCTGGACCCAGACCCAGTACTTCGTCGGCACGAAGAACGACAACGTCGCGCTGTACCGGGGCATCAGCCAGGACCTCGCATGGGTCTCGCTCTCGAAGGTCGAGACGGACCACCCCGAGATCGAACTCAAGTACCTCCCGCCCTACCAGCGCAAGCGGGTCGAGGCGACGATCGCCGAGGGCAACCTGGCCGACGCCCGCCGGAAGATCACCGAGCTCGCCACCCAGGCCACGGCCTGCAAGAAGGACGCACAGCGCCGCGCAGCCGAGAAGAACGCCCCCAGCGACGAGGGCCAGGCCGGCGGTACGGACACGGACGCCGCCAAGACGTCCGCGACGTCCGGCACCACCAAGACCAAGCAGACTTCAGCGACTCCCACTCCCGGTCCCAGCCTCTCGGAGGAAGAGAAGAAGCTGGTCCCGCAGTGCGGTAAGCAGTAAAGCCGTAGGGGGCCTTCAGCACCATGAGCGTTGTCACCAACACGACCACGATCGGCGCGATCGACGCACCGAGCCGGCGCAACACCGAACTGATGATGATGGTCTTCGCCATCGCCATCTCGGTGTTCGCCTACGCCAACGTGGGGCTTGCCATCGACGGCAAGATCCCGTCCGGCATGTTCGGATACGGGGCGGGGCTCATCCTGCTCGGCGGCGTCGCGCACCTCGTGGTGCGCAAGTTCGCCCCGTACGCGGACCCGCTGCTGCTGCCTCTGGCGACCCTGCTCAACGGGCTGGGGCTGGTGCTGATCTGGCGGCTGGACCAGTCGCAACGGCTGATCGACCGTGCCGAGTACCTGTATGGGTCGTACAGCCCGGATGCTCCCAAGCAGCTCCTGTACTCGGCGATCGGTGTCGCTCTCTTCGTCGCTGTACTGATGATCCTCAAGGACCACCGCATCCTCCAGCGCTACACCTACATCTCGATGGCCGCGGCGCTGGTCCTGCTGGTCATCCCGATGTTCTTCCCCGCGGTGAACGGCGCGAAGATCTGGATCAGCCTCGGCCCGTTCTCCATCCAGCCGGGTGAGTTCGCCAAGATCCTCATCGCCATCTTCTTCTCCGGATACCTCATGGTGAAGCGTGATGCGCTGGCCCTGGCCAGCCGCCGCTTCATGGGGCTGTACCTCCCGCGCGGACGCGACCTGGGCCCGATCATCACCATCTGGGCCCTCTCGATCCTGATCCTGGTCTTCGAGACCGACCTCGGTACGTCCCTGCTGTTCTTCGGCCTGTTCGTCGTCATGCTGTACGTCGCCACCGAGCGCACCAGCTGGATCGTGTTCGGTCTCGCGATGTCGGCGGCCGGCGCGGTGAGTGTCGCGTCCTTCGAGCCTCACGTGCAGGACCGTGTGAACGCCTGGCTCGACCCGTTCTCCAAGGCGACGATGGCGCAGAGCGACCAGATCGCCCAGTCCCTCATGTCCTTCGGTTCCGGCGGCACACTCGGCACCGGACTGGGCCAGGGCCACTCGGACCTGATCATGTTCGCCGCCAACGCGGACTTCATTCTCTCCACCGTCGGCGAGGAACTGGGGCTGGCCGGAATGATGGCCGTCCTGCTGATCTACGGTCTGATCGTCGAGCGGGGCGTCCGCACGGCACTCGCCGCCCGCGACCCCTTCGGCAAGCTCCTGGCGATCGGCCTCTCCGGCGCCTTCGCGATCCAGGTCTTCGTGGTGGCCGGCGGTGTCATGGGACTCATCCCGCTGAGTGGTATGACCATGCCGTTCCTCGCCTACGGTGGTTCGTCCGTTCTGGCCAACTGGGCACTGATCGCCATCCTCATCCGGATCAGCGACACCGCCCGCCGCCCCGCCCCGGCCCCCGCTCCTTCCTCCGACGCCGAGATGACCCAGGTGGTCCGCCCGTGAACAAGCCCCTGCGCCGGATCGCGATCTTCTGCGGAATCCTCATCCTCGCCCTGCTCGTCCGCACCAACTACCTCCAGTACGTGAAGGCCGACGAGCTCAACACACGCGACGAGAACCGCCGCGTCCGCATCGAGCGGTACGCGAACGAGCGCGGCAACATCATCGTGGACGGCGGAAAGTCGGTCACCGGGTCCGTCGAGACCAAGAGCGGCGACTTCAAGTACAAGCGGGTCTGGCAGAACGGCCCCATGTGGGCCCCCGTCACCGGCTACTCCTCGCAGGCCTTCGGCGCCACGCAGCTCGAAAGCATCGAGGACGGCATCCTCACCGGCAACGACGACCAGCTCTTCTTCGACCGCACGATGTCGATGTTCACCGGTGACAAGAAACAGGGCGGCAACGTCGTCACCACGCTCAACAGCGCCGCCCAGAAGGCCGCTTTCGAGGGACTCGGCAACAAGAAGGGCGCCGTCGCCGCCCTCGACCCGCAGACCGGCGCCATCCTGGCGCTCGCCAGCACCCCCTCGTACGACCCCTCGACCTTCGCGGGCAACTCGGACAAGGACTCCAAGGCCTGGCAGAAGCTCCAGAAGGACAAGGACAAGCCGATGCTCAACCGGGCATTGCGCGAGACCTACCCGCCCGGCTCGACCTTCAAGGTCGTCACCGCGGCCGCCGCTCTGGAGAACGGGCTCTACACCGACATCGACGCGGCCACGAAGTCGCCGCTGCCCTGGCGCCTTCCGCTGACCACCGGGAAGCCCCTGGCCAACGAAGGCAACATCCCGTGCGAGAACGCCTCGCTCCGGGAAGCACTGCGGATGTCCTGCAACACCGTCTTCGGCAAGATCAGCGATGACCTGGGCAACCAGAAGATGATCGACGAGGCCGACAAGTTCGGCTTCAACGAGGAGATCTTCACCCCGGTCCGCTCCGCCGCGAGCATCTACCCCAAGGACAACCGCCCGCAGAACGCCATGGCCGGCATCGGGCAGGCGTCCAACCGTGCCACCCCGCTCCAGATGGCCATGGTGGCCGCCGCGGTCGCCAACGACGGCAAGCTGATGCAGCCTTACATGGTCGCCAAGCGTCAGTCGCCCGGCCTGGACGACATCTACACCCACGAGAAGGAGCAGCTCAGCCAGCCGCTCTCGGGTGAGAACGCCCAGAAGCTCCAGCAGATGATGGAGACCGTCGTCGACTCCGGCACGGGTGGGAACGCCAAGATCCAGGGCGTGACCGTCGGCGGCAAGACGGGTACCGCACAGCACGGCCTCAACAACAGCGAGAAGCCGTACGCCTGGTTCATCTCGTACGCGAAGACCGACAGCGGCTCCCCCGTCGCCGTAGCCGTGGTCGTCGAGGACAGCAAGGCCCTTCGCGACAACATCTCCGGTGGCGGCCTGGCCGCCCCCATCGCAAGGGCGGTCATGAAGGCAGTCATCGACAGCGAGAAGTGACGCCGCTCACACCGGGCGCCGTATCTGCACATTGGGATACCGGTCAGGTATCAGGTATTGCCTGCGGGCTGATCACGTAGTGCGCGGCCGGTAGCGTATGCGCGAACAGCACACCGCCGGACCGCACACCGGTGCGGTCAGGACTGACGGAGAGGGCTGGAACAGTTATGGAAGAGCCGCGTCGCCTCGGCGGCCGGTACGAGCTGGGCTCGGTGCTCGGCCGTGGTGGCATGGCCGAGGTCTACCTCGCTCACGACACCCGGCTCGGCCGCACCGTAGCTGTGAAGACGCTCCGGGCGGATCTCGCCCGCGACCCGTCCTTCCAGGCCCGGTTCCGCCGTGAGGCCCAGTCCGCCGCCTCGCTCAACCATCCGGCGATCGTCGCGGTCTACGACACCGGTGAGGACTATGTCGACGGGGTCTCGATCCCGTACATCGTCATGGAGTACGTCGACGGGTCGACGCTCAGGGAACTTCTGCACTCCGGTCGCAGACTGCTGCCCGAGCGCACCCTCGAAATGACCGTCGGGATCCTCCAGGCGCTGGAGTACTCGCACCGCGCCCAGATCGTCCACCGCGACATCAAGCCGGCGAACGTCATGCTGACGCGCACCGGCCAGGTCAAGGTCATGGACTTCGGCATCGCCCGCGCCATGGGCGACTCCGGCATGACGATGACCCAGACCGCGGCCGTCATCGGCACCGCCCAGTACCTCTCCCCGGAGCAGGCCAAGGGCGAGCAGGTCGACGCGCGCTCCGACCTGTACTCCACCGGCTGTCTGCTCTACGAGCTGCTGGCCGTCAGGCCGCCGTTCGTCGGGGACTCACCCGTCGCGGTGGCCTACCAGCACGTGCGGGAAGAGCCTCAGCCGCCCAGCAACTTCGACCCCGAGATCACGCCCGAGATGGACGCGATCGTGCTGAAGGCCCTCACCAAGGACCCCGACTACCGCTACCAGTCGGCCGACGAGATGCGTGCCGATATCGAGGCCTGCCTCGACGGTCAGCCGGTCGCGGCGACCGCGGCGATGGGCGCGGCCGGTTACGGCGGCTACGGCGGTTACGACAACGACCAGCCCACCACCGCCCTGCGGGCCGCGGACCAGCACGGCGACCGGACGTCGATGCTGCCGCCGGTCAACCCGGACGACGGCGGCTACGGCTACGACGACCGCCCCGACCGCCGCCGGCAGAAGAAGGGCAACACCTCGACGATCCTGCTGGTCATCGCGGGCATCCTGGTGCTGGTCGGCGCGATCCTCATCGGCAAGGCGGTCTTCGGCGGCGACGGCGACAGCGGCGACGGCACGTTCAAGGCGCCGAACATGGTCGGTTCGACCATCAAGGAAGCGCGGCTGCTCGCGGACAACACCAGCACCATCCTCAAGCAGGGCCCGAAGGAGGAGTGCGAGGAGCAGCCCGCGGGCAAGATCTGCCGGCAGACGCCGTCGAAGGACCAGACGGTCTCGGAAGGCGACACCATCACGGTCTTCGTCTCCAGCGGTGCGCCGAAGGTCAGCGTCCCGGACGTCACGGAGAAGTCCGAGGAGAACGCGCGCAAGGTCCTCGAAGACCAGGGATTCACGGTCACCGTCAAATCGGTCGAGTCCTCCGCGGCCCAGCCAGGCACCGTCGTGGACCAGTCCCCGAAGGGCAACGCCAAGGCCGAGAAGAACTCCGAGGTCAAGCTCTCGATCGCGACGGAGAAGCTGATTCCGATCCCGCCTGTGACCGGCCGTACGTACGACGCCGCGGTCGCTCAGCTCACCGGAAACGGCTTCACGAACATCGGCAAGTCCGAGGTCGACAACGACAAGCCCGCGGGTGAGGTCGTCGGCCAGAACCCGGAGCCCGGCCAGAAGGTGGGCAAGGACACCGCAATCATCCTCCAGGTGTCCAAGGGCCCGACGCAGCCTGCGACCGTCCCCGTGCCCGAGGTCAGGACCAAGAAGGTGTCGGAGGCCAAGCAGTTGCTGGCCCAGTCCGGCTTCACGAACATCCAGTTCGCGGAGGGCAGCTCACCGGACGACAACGCCATCGTCACCGGCATCGACCCGCAGCCGAACACGCAGGCCGACCCGGCCACCGCCGTCATCACGCTCACCACCATGGGCGGAAACGGGAACGGCCTGCTCGGCGGGAACAACGGCCACTAGCCGGCAGTCACGGCACAGCGCAGGGCCCCGGTCACCTCATCGGTGACCGGGGCCCTGTCGCTTGTCGGCGCCCGTCTCAGCGCAGCTCCGCCGGCTTCGTACGGTCGCGGTCGACCTTCTCCGTACGCACCAGCTCGCCCCACACGATGTAGCGGTACTTCGACGTGAAGACGGGCGTGCACGTCGTCAGCGTGATGTAGCGGCCGGCCTTCTTCGCACCCGAGCCCTTCGGGACCGCCTGGAGCACGTCGACGTTGTACTTCGACGTCTCGGGAAGCTCCTTGAAGACCTTGTAGACGTACCAGGTGTCCTTGGTCTCGAAGACGATCGCGTCCCCGGTCCGCACCTTGTCGATGTTGTGGAACTTCGCCCCGTGGCCGTCCCGGTGGGCGGCCAGGGTGAAGTTGCCCTCCTTGTCGGAGGGGAGCGCCGACTTCACCGGATCGGTGTAGTAGCCGGCGATGCCGTCGTTGAGGTTCTCGGTGTCGGTGCCCTTCTTGACGAGCACCTCGCCGTTCTTCATCGAGGGGACGTGCAGGAAGCCGATGCCGTCCTTGGTGTCCAGCGCGCCCGGGCCGCCGGCCCAGCGGTCGCGGACGGTGTGGCCCTGCTTGGTGGCCTCGCGGTCGGCGAGCACGTTCGTCCACCAGAGGGAGTAGACGACGAAGAGCCCCAGCACCAGGCCTGTGGTGATCAGGAGTTCGCCGAAGACACTGACCGCAGTCGCGACGGGATGACGGCCCCTGGGCCGCGTCGGCGGCGCAGACTCACCGATCTGCTCTTCGTCCTCGGTCCTCGCTGCCACCGCACCGCCCCTGTCGTGATGTCGTTCGGCCCGCTCAGTCCAGGAGCGCGTCGGGCTTTCCCTTGCTACGCGGCCGTTCGTCGACCATCTTGCCCCAGACGATCAAACGGTACGTACTCGTGAATTCGGGCGTACAGGTCGTCAGGGTGATGTAGCGGCCGGGCTTCTTGAACCCCGACTGCGGCGGAACCGCCCCGATGACCGACACGTTGGACGGCGAGGTCTGGGGAAGGACGCTCGTCATCTCGTACGTGTAGTAGGCCTCCTGCGTCTCCACCACGATCTTGTCGCCGGGGGTCAGCCGGTTGACGTAGCGGAAGGGCTCGCCGTGCGTGTTGCGGTGGCCGGCCAGGGCGAAGTTGCCCTGCTTGTCCGAGGGCATCGCCGTGCGCAGTGGTTCCTCGCCGTAGTGCCCGACCATTCCTCGGTCGAGGACCTTCTCCTTGCTGATGCCCTCGGCGATCGGCGTGACCACGTCGAGTTTCGGGATGTGGATGATGGCGAAGCCCTCACCCGGCGCGAAAACGCCCGGGCTGCGTTTGCCCTTGGCCCAGTCGTCCTGGATCTTGTGCGTCTCCTGGCCGGCGATCTGATCGGCGCGCACGTTCGTCCACCACAGCTGGTAGGTGACGAACAGCAGCATCAGAACGCCCAGCGAGATGAACAGCTCGCCGACCACCCGGCTGACGACGACCGCGGGGCTGTCCTTGGCCGCCTTGGCGGCCCGGCGCGCCTCGACGCGCGACATCGGCTTCGGGGGTGTGGCGCCCGCACCATCGGCCCCCGCCGTCGCGGCCTCCGACGCCACGTCGCCGCGCCTGCGCCCCCGGCCCTTCGCCGCCCGGCGCCGCTCGGCCCGCCCGCCGGTGGACGGGGTGGAGGTGTTCGGTTCCTCGGCGTCCCCGGGACCGGAATCCCGATCGCGGTCCGGGTGCGGACGGATCGTCGTCACCGGCAGGACCGCCGTCACCGCCTCGTCGGCGACGACTATGCGCCGGGGTTCCGCCTTCCGCAGCGCGACGGTCTCGTCGTGGCGGGGCAGCGGCTCGGCGGGTGCGACGGGCGGCGCGGCGACGGGCGGAACCTGCGCGGGCTCCTGATGGCCGTACCAGTCCCGTTCATAGCCCTCGGGGTCGTACCACTCCCGCGGAGGGTCCTGGGCCGCCTGCGGCCCGTGTGGCGCCTGCGCCGACGCCGTCCCGGTGCCGGGTTCCGCCGCCGTGCCGCCGTCCTCGGGCGCCGGCGCCGCGGGCGTGCTCTCCGCCCGGAACCACGGCGACGCGTGGCGCCCCGGCAACGGGTCGTTCAGCGGGTCCGCCAAGTGGTCGACCGCCGCCTCGAACGCGCCCGCGGCCTCGAACCCACCCGGTTCGTACGGGCCGTCCCGTCCGGCATCGGAACCGTGGCGGGGTGGCGTCACGCGGCGGCCTTGCCCACCACCGGCGCGAGTCCCGCCGACCTCTCGACGGCTCCGGCGTCACCGCACTGCGCCAGCCAGTTCGCCAGCATCAGATGGCCGTGCTCGGTGAGCACCGACTCCGGATGGAACTGCACTCCCTCGACCGCCAGCTCCCGGTGGCGCAGCCCCATGATGATGCCGTCGGCCGTCCGAGCGGTGACCTCCAATTCCTCGGGGACCGTGTCCGGCTCGGCGGCGAGCGAGTGGTAGCGGGTCGCCGTGAAGGGTGAGGGCAGGCCGGCGAAGACGCCCCTGCCCTCGTGGAGCACCGGGGACGTCTTGCCGTGCAGCAGCTCGGGGGCGCGGTCCACCACGCCGCCGTACGCCACCGCCATCGACTGCATGCCCAGGCAGACACCGAAGACCGGAACACCGGTCGCCGCACAGTGCCGCACCATGTCGATGCAGACGCCCGCGTGCTCGGGGGTGCCGGGTCCGGGCGAGAGCAGGACGCCGTCGAATCCGTCCTGGGCGTGGGCCGTGGTCACCTCGTCGTTGCGAAGCACCTCGCACTCGGCGCCCAGTTGGTAGAGGTACTGGACGAGGTTGAAGACGAAGCTGTCGTAGTTGTCCACGACCAGGATGCGGGCGCTCATCGGACGGCCCCCATCGCGTTCGTTCCGTCCACCGTCACATCGCCGAACGGAAGCAGCGGCTCCGCCCACGGGAAGACGTACTGGAACAGGACATAGACGACCGCCAGGGCGAGCACGAGCGAAATGATCCCTCGCACCCACGCGTTGCCCGGCAGATGCCGCCAGATCCAGCCGTACATGCTGACCCCTCCATTCGGTACGGGACCAGACTAGAGCCTGCCCCGAGAGCCGTGGGTCAGCTGTGGAAAGCCGCGGGCCTGCCCTTGGTCACGGGCTGGGTCGCATCAAGGTGCGCCCAGGCGATCAGCCGGTGGCTGCTGCCCCATTCGGGATCGCAGGTGGTCAGTGTCAGATAGCGGCCTGGCCCGTCGAAGCCGGACTTGCGTGGAACCGGGTCGATGACGCCCACGTCGCTGGGCACGGTCCGGTAGGGCTTCTTGTCGATGCGGTACGTGAACCACGTCGTCCCGTCCGTCAGGAGCACCGCGTCACCGGGGCGCAGCTTCGGGAAGTCCTTGAACGGATCGCCGTACGTGCGCCGGTGCCCGGCCACCGCGAAATTGCCGGTCGCACCCGCCGCCGCGGTCCCGCGGTAGTGCCCGAGCCCCTTCTGCAGGGTCTTGACCTTCGTGTTCTCCAGGACGGGCCACTCCCAGCCCTTCCCGAAGCGGGGTATGTAGAGCATCGCGAACGGCTTCCCGTCGCGATACGCCTTCGGAGCGGGCGCCGGGGCCGTGGGCTTCGGGGTCCCCGCGGATCCCTGTGGCGCGGGTGTGGCCACCGCCCCGTGCGCCCACTGGTTCTGCAGGTCGTCGATCTGTCCCTCGGTCGCACCGGCGGCCTTCACCCCGGTCCAGAACAGGACGTACACCACAAAGAGGATGATCAGGGCACCGATGGTGATGCACAGCTCGCTGAACGTCCTGACGATCAGTCGCACCGACAACGGTCGGCCTCCCCGCAGCTGCTCGCTACTTCACCGGCTCCGCATAGTGGAGATCCACTGTGCCCGAGTAGCCGGGAAGAGTCACCGCCCCGTACTCGTCGACTTTCCAGCCGAGCCCGTACGCCTTCACGTACAGCAGGTAGTTCTGGATAGCCGGGGAGGCGTCGAGGGCCCCCTTCAGCTTTCCGGGATCACCGACGGCGGTGATCTTGTACGGCGGCGAGTAGACCCGCCCCTGGAGGATCAGGGTGTTGCCGACGCATCGCACCGCACTGGTGGAGATCAGCCGCTGGTCCATGACCTTGATGCCGCGGGCGCCGCCCTGCCACAGGGCGTTGACGACCGCCTGCAGGTCCTGCTGGTGAATGACCAGGTCATTGGGTTGCGGATCGGGGTACCCGGGGCTCGCGGTGGCGTTCGGCGGGGCGTCGTCGAGCGTGACGGAGACCGCGCTGCCGGAGAGCTTCGCGGTGCCTGCGGCGCGTTCCAGCGCCTTGAGTTTGGCGTCCTCCGCCTTGGTGCTGCCGTCGTCGCGCTGGGCGAGGGTGTCGATCTCCTCGCGCACGGAGGCGGCGGACTCGTCCAGGGAGGCGTTCTTCTCGCTGCGTTGCTGGATGAGGTCGGAGAGCTTCAGCAGCGAGGAGTCCGTGCGGATATTGGTGCCCTTGGCGGTATTGGCACTGGTGACGAAGATGAGGCCGGCCAGGGCGAAAACGGCAGCGGTGAGCACTTTGGCCGGATGCCGGAAGGTGCGCCGGACCGGCCCTGGGGGAGAGTCGGCAGAATTGCTCAACGTACCCTTATCTCCTTAGGCGCCACGGAAGCACTACGCTAACGGACGCCCGGGGGAGGCAGCATTCCCCCTCGCGCCCAGCCCCGGCGCCAGCCACAGTTCCCTGCGCGGTCACGCAGCGCATCGACAGGAGAGTTCCTCGTGCCGAAGTCACGTATCCGCAAGAAGGCCGACTTCACGCCCCCTACGGCGAAGCAGGCAACCAACATAAAGCTGACCAACCGCAGTTGGGTGGCGCCGGTGATGCTGGCGCTGTTCCTGATCGGTCTGGCCTGGATCGTCGTTTTCTACGTGACCGACGGCGACCTGCCGATCAAGTCGCTGGGGAACTGGAACATCGTCGTCGGCTTCGGCTTCATCGCAGGCGGCTTCGGCGTCTCGACCCAGTGGAAGTAGCTCCGAAGACCGCTTAGGACCACAGCGGGCACCCGTCCCGCAACCCCTGCCCTGAGTTACCCACAGCGTTATCCACAGGCGGGGGAAAAGGTCAGACGATCTGTGGATAACTCCTCGGCCGTTGACGCCGGTGTGACTGCAGCCACCCCTCGAAGCGGGCGGCACGCCCCTTGTCCTAGCTGGGGAAAGCTGGAGAATCCCAGCTCAGCGACAAGGGGCGCAGTTATATCCGCAGAATGCACAAGATCACGTGCACGCTGTGGACAACTTCGATCACAAACAGTCCATACCGGGCTTGCTGCTTGCGTGGCCTCGCCACTTATGTCAACGAGGCCGTTCTGGCGACCACGATCAGGACCACTACGGCCAGGGCCACGGCACAGGTGCCGTACTGCACGAGATTCCGCCGCTCACGTGGCGCGTGAACCATGCCGATCGCGATCAGCGCGCCCGCGATCAGCCCCCCGACATGTGCCTGCCAGGCGATTCCGCCCCAGGGGTTGAAGGTGATGACCAGGTTGATCGCCAGGAGCATGAAGACCGGGCGCATGTCGTAGTTCAGCCGGCGCATCAGCACCACAGTGGCGCCCAGCAGGCCGAAGATGGCTCCCGAGGCGCCCAGCGAGGGCTGGTTCGGCGCGGCGAGCCAGTAGGTCAGAGCGCTGCCCGCCAGCCCGGAGAGCAGATAGAGCGCGAGATAGCGGGCGCGGCCGAGCGCCGCCTCCAGCGGGCCGCCGAGCCACCACAGCCCCAGCATGTTGAAGGCGATGTGCCACACCTCCTGGTGCAGGAACATCGACGTCACCAGCCGGTACCACTGGCCCTCCGCGACGCCCTCGGGTGGGCCGCCGTCGTAGTAGACGGCCCGGCCCAGCAGCGCCAGATCGTTGGCCAGTGCTTCGTTGGCCAGCACCGCGACGAACACCGCGACGTTGATCCCCAGCAGGATCTTGGTGACCAGGCGGGGGTCGGCCGCGACCGTGCCGCCGGCGAGCGTGCGCGGCCGGCTGGCGGCCGGGTGGTGTCCCGTACCGGACCCCTGGCGCACACAGTCCGGGCACTGGAAGCCGACCGAGGCGCTGACCATGCAGTCGGGGCAGATCGGGCGGTCGCAGCGGGTGCAGCGGATCGCCGTGCCACGGCCCGGGTGGCGGTAACAGCTGACCGGACCGTCGACAGGCGGGGTCGGCTCCTGGCCGCCCGGCGGCTGCTGGTCCATCGGTCCCATCACTCCCGGTCCCCTCTGTCCTCGTCGTGGCAGAGCGCACACGGCACCGCCCTGCACGTCCGCTCTCATACTCAAGTACGGACAGACAGGGCGGTTGGTTCCCGAAGGGAAGGCCGGAGAGTGACCGAACGGTGACGGCAGGCGATCAGCGCTTCTCGACGACGACCGACTCGATGACCACGTCCTGCACCGGGCGGTCGGTGCGGTCGTTGGTCTGAGTGGCCGCGATGACGTCCACCACCTTCTGGCTCGCCGGGTCCACCACCTCGCCGAAGATGGTGTGCTTGCCGGTCAGCCAGGCGGTCGGCGAGACCGTCACGAAGAACTGCGAGCCATTGGTGCCCGGGCCCGCGTTGGCCATCGCCAGCAGGTACGGCTTGGTGAAGGCGAGGTCGGGGTGGAACTCGTCACCGAACTCGTAGCCGGGACCACCGGTTCCGTTGCCCAGGGGGTCGCCGCCCTGGATCATGAAGCCGCTGATGACCCGGTGGAAGACGGTGCCGTCGTAGAGCCGGTCCTTGGACTTGGCCCCGGTCGCGGGGTGGGTCCACTCGCGCTCACCGGTGGCGAGCTCGACGAAGTTCTTGACCGTCTTGGGCGCGTGGTTCGGCAGAAGCCGGATCTCGATGTCGCCCTGATTGGTCTTCAAGGTGGCGTAAAGCTGCTCGGCCACGATCTGCCTTCCGTAAGTCTGCTCTGACGTCAACCGATCCTCGCACGGACCTCCCCGCCCGGCGCCCGGCCCGACTGCGACGCACGAACCCAGTGCACCGATACGCCCCCCTTCAGGGCCGCCCGCCTGCGGGTTCTCCGCCGGTCGCCGGAAGCGGCGCCGGAACACATGCGGCCAAGTGCGCGACGAACCGACGCGTGGCGGGCCGAACCGTGGCATTGTCGTCGGCAGGCTCCCCTTGCACCTGCTTGCCCCGAGGCATCCCTGATGGCCTGAATGACCCGGATGCCCGCCCCACGTGCCGCACAGGTCCCCTGCAGGCATGATCTCGAACTGGGTGGAAAGGCGGAGTACCTACCCGCCACCAAGGAGGAGGATCCCGTGACCCGCATCGACAGCGTGCGCGCCGCAACCGACTCGGCGAGGGACAGCGTGCAGCACGCCGCGGTAGTGGTGGCGCCCTACGCCGACTCGGCCAAGGAACAGGCCGTTCACTATGCGCACGAGGCTCGCACACTGCTCGCGCCGAAGGTGTCGAAAGCAGCTCAGCAGGCCCGTGTCCAGTACGACGCACACCTCGCACCACGTCTCGAACTCGCCCTCGCACACGTGCCCCCCAAGGTCGACGAGGCTGCGCAGCGCGCCGCGCTGCGCACCCGCCAGGCCGCCCGGAGCGCTGCGGACTACACCGTCCCCCGCTTCGAGCACGCCATCGCCACCGCGCAGCCCGTGGCCGAGGAGGCCACGGCCCGCAGCGCGGCCGCACTGGCCGCTCTGCGCGGGCAGGTCACGGCGAAGGAGATCAGGAAGCTGGCCCGCAAGCACGAACGGCGGGCCAAGTGCGGCCAGGCGTTCAAGGGGCTGGCCGTGGCCGGCCTCCTGGCGGGCGCCGCCTACGCCGCCTGGCGGTGGTGGGACAAGCAGGCCAACCCCGACTGGCTGGTCGAGCCCCCCGCCCCCACCGAGGTCGACGACCGTGACCCGCTTACCTCGGTCGACGGCAGCGGCCAGACGATCCTGGATCCGGAGGTCCGGGCCAAGCAGTCCGACGCGGAGGCGGAGGGACTGGACGCCCCGGACGGACAGGACCCGGACGACCGCCCCTGACCAGCTGCCGGCTTCCGTTCCCACAAACGGACAGCACGCCGAACGGGCGCCGGAAGACCTCGGAGTCTTCCGGCGCCCGTTCGGCGTGGACTACGCGCGGCGGCTGTCCCGGACCAGTCGCAACCGACCGGCGCCGACGCCGACGTACAGCACGACCACCACTCCGAGTACCAGGTAGAGCCAGTTGTAGGCCTCCCCCTTGAAGAGGGCGGCCCATGCCCCGTAACCCGCGACGGATCCGGCCACCACCAGCAACACCGAGGCGACGATGCGCAACGCCCGCGCAGCCCCGGGCCGCCGGTCCTTGAGCAGCTCGGCTCCCGCACCGAGCGCGACCAGCGCGGCGAAGACGTGGTGCGGCTCCGGACGCCCCGACCCGACCATGTCCACGATGTTGATCAGAGCTCCGATGGAGCCGACGACCAGGGCTCCCTGTGACATACGCCGGCTCATCAGTCCCCCGTCGACAGTCAGGCCTAGTGGCAATGGACCTTCATTGTCGCAGGTCAGCCGTGGGTGGGTGGGGCCGGCCGGAGTCGGGTCACAGGGCAGCCCTCAGCGCCGGCACCACCATTCGAGCAGCGCCGACAGCGTCGGCGCGGCCGCTCCTGCCAACCCGAGCAGGACTCGGCGGCGGGCCTCCTGCCACAGCGGCCGGGACCGGCCCTCCCCTCCTTCCCCCGCCAGGCCCGGCACGCAGTCGGGTGTGGGCTTCTCGTGGTTACGGCACATGTGGAACCCCTCGGGTCTGAGGTGCGATGGCTGCCGTACCGGAACCGCGGCCCGGTAGGGCACCCACACCCTGGCTCCGCGTACCGGCGCATCCCGCGGAATCCGGGTGTACCGGGCAGCCGGCGAACTACTCTGCTGGTCGACGCCACCACGGGACATCGCCCGAAGCGCCCGTTGCGGGTGGCCCGGGCAAGGGGGAAGGCGCACACGGATGGGTTCGGCCGAGGCGCGCGTGTGGGAGTTGCTGAGCAGATTGCGTCAGCGTGCGGAGGCGCGCCGGAAGGCTCAGGGGCTGTCGTCCAGCCAGAGCACGGTGGAGACGGCACTCAAGGCGCCATCTGCTCCTCCCGGCGCTCGGGGCTTCTCCAGGAAGCGGATCAGCGACTGGGCGCCGCGGGACGCGGCCGCGTTCAAGCTGCCCCAGTCGGGCAGCGACGACAAGGTCTTGGCCCTGGCAGCCCTTTGGGCCGACTGGGCGCAGGAGCCCGCACCAGGACGCGAGCTGCGGAACCTGCTGGAGGAGGCCCGCGACGAGCAGGCGCGAGAGCGCCGCATGCCCTCAGGGGAACATCCGGAAGAAGAAGAATCGGTGTCGGACCTGACGGCTGAGCAACTGGAGGTGCACGCAGCCCCCTTGCCTGCGGCAGGGCACCGGATGCTGCCCCCTCTGTCTCCGTACCTGAGCCGTGACCTGGACGGAGAGGTACGCACCCGGGTCAGGGAGGCCCTCTCCGGCAGATCTTCAGTTCTCCTGGTGCTGACCGGGGAGTCCTCGACGGGAAAGACGCGCGCCCTGTACGAGGCGGTGAGTGAAGTGGCCCCCAGCCGACCGCTGTTGCGGCCCGCAACCGCGCAGGACCTGCTGTCTCTGCTCGCCGATGGCGCGGTACGTCCCGGAACCGTGCTGTGGTTGAACGAGTTCCAGCGGATCCTGTACGACAGCGAGGGTGAGCGAGCCGCTGCCCACCTGCGGCTGTTCCTGGACCGGCACCAGGGAGTGGCGGCCGTCGCCACCCTGTGGCAGAACCCGTACTGGCAGGAGCTGACCGCGCAAGGAAGGCCCCGCGACCCTCATCCGCATGCCCGGGCCCTGCTCATCGGCGCCCATGCGTACCGGATCCGAGTGCCGGCCGAGCTGTCTCCCGAGGAGCGGGAACAGTGGCGAAGGCTTGCCGAGCGCCACGAGGACGCTCGCCTGAAGTATGCCGAGCGGGCCGGCGCACAGGACGGGCGCGTCGTGCAGCATCTCAGCGGCGGCCCCGAACTGCTCGACGCCTATCTGAACGGTCCCGACGACCACTTCACGCGCCATGAGCACGCGTTGATCACCGCAGCGCTCGACGCCCATCGGTTCGGCCATACCGCGCCACTGCCCGCCGCTCTCCTGGCGCAGGCCGCTGACGGCACGCTCGCCCCGCACCACCGGGCAGCACGCGAGGACTGGGCGGCGCCCGTCCTCGACGCGCTGACCGGTGGCGAACGAAGCGATGGCACACGCACCGACATCCGCTGCACGCTGACGCCGTTGAGGGCCCGACGGGACGCCGCCGGGAGCCCTCCCCTGTACGAACCCACGGAGTATCTGCGCCAGCACATCCCCGGCGTCCGCGCCGACCGGGCCGGTTCCGCTGCACTGTGGGATTCCCTCTGCTGTCACACCACGGACGTCACGGGTCTCGAAAGGCTTCAGAAATCCGCTTGGAAGCGCGGGCTCTTCCGGTACGCCCTCGCCCTGGATCGCAAGGCAGCCCTCGCGGGCAGTGGCAATGCTCTGGTTCGGATCGTCGAACGCACCGCAACGCACCCGGACGCCGGCAGGTTCGCCCGCTGGACAGCGGAACAGGCCGACCTGTCCGGGCAACAGCAAGTGGACAGGCTCTTCGCAGCATTGGGCGCGGCTGGAGCCCAAGGAGCCATCGACACGCTCGCCCACAGGCTGGTCGATCAGACCGACCCGGCGGATGCGTGGGCTGTCGGTTCCTTGGCCGCAGACCTGTCGGGCCAGGGAGCGTCTCCCGAGATCGTCCACGCCCTGGTGGACGCGCTGGCGCTCCGTGCCGATCAGCTCGCCCCTCGTGCCCTCGCCTTCGCCCTGCCCCACATCGGGAGGGTCGCCACGGACAGTGCCTTCCGGTCGCTGGCGCAGCGCGCTGTCGACAGTCTCCTCCTCGACCCGGAGGACATGGGGCCGGTCACCTCCCTGATCCGGGCTCTGAAAGCAGCCGGTGCCTCCGACCTCCTGGAGTCCTTCGCACGCCGAGCAGTCACCGAGGCCCCGGACTTGGACCCCGACGACCTTCCCTTCCTGATGAAGGAGTTGTGGCACGCAGGGGCCAGGGCGGCCGTACGGTCGCTGGTATCCCTCACACCCGAGTCCCGGATCGGGCTGACTGATGTGTCCCCCGCGCTGAGCCTGCTGCAAGTCCTGCACGCGGCCGGGGCCGACGACGCCGTCCGGACGCTGTTGAACCGCGGCCCGGCCCGGCACGTCGGACTCGTGGCCCCGGACGATGTCGATGTCGATGTCGAAAGCGGCGTCTGTGACTTGCTCGGCTTCCTCCAGGAGGTGGGCGCCATGGGCGAATTCGCCGTTCTGGCCGATCGCGCCTCGGCCGAGATCAGCCTGGAGGACCCGGGCGTCGTCACCGCGATCCTGGAACTACTGCACTCGACCGGCCACGAGCAAGCCCTGTCGAAGCTGCTGCAGCGGGATCCACCCGCTCACGTCCAGTACGACGATCCGCAGGAAATCCAACCCCTGCTCACCGCTCTACGGAACATCGGCGCCACCGACGTGTTCGAGGCCATGGGCGAGAAGCTTGTCGACGATGTCGACTGGCACGTATCAGAGTTCTTGCAGGAAGTCGTCGAAGTCCTGGTGGCAGTCGGCGCCGAGCGCACCATCGACGTCTTCGTAGCCCGCGCCAAGGCGGAAGCGAACACGGGGCACGGACTGCTCTCGGTGCTCGCCCTGTCCGACGGAGGCGCCCGGGAGGCCGCGCAGGAGCTGGCTGAGTACAGCGTCGCCCGGTCCACCAGCACGGACTTGGACGATGTCAGTCTCCTCGCGTGGTACTGCCACATCGCTGATGCGCCGGCCGCCGTACGGAAGCTGCTCGACCGCGGTGTCGTGGACCGAGCCGACGTCACCTTCACCATGGAACCCGACGCGCATTCAACGCTCCTGGAGATCATGGGTGCCGTGGGGGCGGACGAAGCCGCTCGTTCATTCGCCGAGCGTGCCGCCGACGGCATCGGCCTCGACGACACCATGGGAATCGCTGCCCTGCTGACGGCCCTGAACACCGCGGGGCTGTCGGGTCCGCGCGGCATCCTCGTCCGGCGCGCCACGGGTGCGAGCCTCAGGCACCCGAACAGTGTGACCCGGCTCCTCGAAGCGCTCATGGAAGCCGGAGCGGACGAGGCGGTACAGGACCTTCTGCGCCGGGACCCCGCCTCGCAGGTCGACCTCAACTGGGGCACCTCCGCCTGCGGCGAGCCCCTCCTGGCGGCCCTTCGGAAGGCCGGCTCCCTCAAGACCGACGACCTCGCCCGCCGGGCCCGGGCGGCAGGGTGCCTCCCCGTGGAATCACTTCTGCCCTACGGACTGGACGCCGAGGGCCGCCCCGCCGCCCCGTGGTCCTGGAGCTGGTAGGAGTTCAGGCCGGGACGTGGCCGGCGATCCGCCCTCGATCATCTCCCGCACCACCTCGGTGTACGGCCTCGCCCTCCGCAAAACCCATTGCCACGTGGCGGCGCGCCCGGATACTGATCCGATGGCGGCAACTGATCTTCACGAAGCCCGCTCAGCTCTCCGCGCCGGTCGCCCTGTCGCTCTCCTGGGACTGCGCGAGTGCTCCTGGCTGGACGCCAAGCGCGAGCCGTACAAGCTCAAGGATCCCAAGCACGTCGAAGAGCTGGCCAAGGACGTCGCGGCGTTCGCGAACACGCCCATCGGCGGGCTGATCGTGCTCGGGATCAGCACGCGCGTGGAAGACGGAGCGGAGATCCTCGACCGGCTGGTGCCCTTCGACCGCTCCTCGGTGAATCCGAAGCAGTACAGCGATCTCATACGAGAACGGATTACGCCGGCTCCGCGAGGAGTCACTGTCGAATGGAGCGACTGCGAAGACGGCCCGTCCGTCTTCTTCATCGACGTGCCGGAGCAGCCACCGGCCAACTTCCCCTACGTCGTCGCAGCCCCGGTGGGTAAGCCGGGCAAGGTGAACCCCTCCACGATCGCGGTTCCGATCCGCGAGTCCGACAGCACCCACTGGCTGCCGAGGGAGGAGATTCATCGCCTCTTGCACACCGGGTGGACAGCGGCGGGCATGCCCAGCCTTGAGAGCCTGACGCAGCTGGTACAGGAAGCGGTGTCCAGCACGCAGGAAATGCCCTCTGCACCGCTTCCCCGGATCGGTCAGGGGATGGGGGCAGGCACGGCGGACTTTCAAGCCGCGTATGCCGCCCTGAGGCGCACGACTCCCGTGGGCGCGGCACTGTCCGAGGTGTTCTGGGACAGAGAGGGACGCGGTGCCTTCCAGCACTTGGCCTCCGCGTCGCCTTCCCATCCTGCCTGGGTGCTGTGCAGTGTCCCCTCTCACCGGCCGATGGCCATCGCGCAGCCGGTCTGGGACGCGCTCATGGCCGCTGGTGGAGGAACAACCGCCACAATCGGGTACCCCGACACCGGGACCGATCGGGACTTTGGACCAGCTGTCATCAACGAGGACGTCAAAGTCGTCGACGTGACGGCAGGAAAGTGGGGACCTGGACGTCTGGTGCGCCGCGCCGAACACAAGTGGGCATGGGAGCCGAAACCGAGCATCGGCTTCGGGATCAGTCGTGGCGCCAGGAATTGGACGGCAGACGTTCAGCCTCCGCAGCTCCGGATCCGGGCGCTCGTCACGCTCCCGCTTGCGAACGGTTCCGATCTGGAGATCACAGCAAGAGCGCGCCGCGGCCTCGTGAACGCCGACTCGCTCGGCATCTTCACGAACGTGCTGGCCCAGCTGAACGAGCACCGAGGGCGGTCGAACACTGCTTCCTGGTCACGCACCGCTTCGAGGTGGGAAGCGGGACCGCATCGGAACGCGCTGGATTCGGCGAGCTATTCCAGCACCGTTCCGTTCATCCGCGGCTCCAGCGCGACCGCCGAGGCCATGGTGGCCCTGCCGCACTCGCTCGATTCAGCGATGGTGACGTGTGTCGAGCTGCGGTTGGACGGCGTGAACGGGTGGCGCCGGACGAGTACTCCACCGCCCTTCGGCCGGTACTCCGAGGAAGAACTGTCAGGCACCCGACTCTCCCTGGAAGAGCTCGTCGCGATCTTCTTCACCGCCTGGACGATCGCGGCGCAGACGCTGCCGACTCTGTCCGAGGTGAACCTGGACGCACCACAGTGGACAGGTCCCCCGACGGTCGAGTTGAGGCTCAGTGCCGAACGCTCGAGCAACGAAGCGGAGCCGGATCTCAAGGAGCTGATCGACTTCTCTCGGTTCGGACCAACCGACCGGAAGGCTCTGCCCGAGATGGCGGTCACGGTGACCGCGCCACCCTGCATGGAAGTTGAGGCGCGGCTGCTCCTCGTCGAGCAGGCACTGGTGCGCATGGGACAGGCCTTCGGATTCGTCGAGGCCGAAGAGCTGTGAGGGGTTTGGCTGCTGCCGATCCGAGCCGCCCTCCCTGCTGCGGGGAAAGCCCGCAGGCCGTGGAGGACCGAGATCTGCCGGGAGCAGACAGGCCGCTCCCTCGAGCACGGGGAATCGGGACAAAAAAAACACCCCCCTGACCGCGTTTCCGCAGGCCAGAGGGGTTTCTGAGTGTGGAGCCTAGGAGATTCGAACTCCTGACATCTGCCTTGCAAAGGCAGCGCTCTACCAACTGAGCTAAGGCCCCGAACAGCAGGCAGCACCCGACACCGAGCGTCGTGGGCCACCGCCGGAGACCAGAGTACCGGGTGACCCCCTGAATCCTCCAAAAGGATAGGGACTCCCGGTTGGCAACCACTCTCCGTAAGATGCTCGTCGAGGTTCGCAGCAGCGAAGCCGCAGCGAAGGGGAGACGCCATGGATGCAGCGCAGCAAGAGGCAACGGCCAGAGCCAGGGATCTTCAGCGCAGCTGGTACGGGGAGCCGCTCGGCGCACTCTTCCGACGGCTGATAGATGACCTCGGCCTGAACCAGGCCCGGCTCGCCGCGGTGCTCGGGCTGTCCGCCCCCATGCTCTCCCAGCTCATGAGCGGCCAGCGGGCGAAGATCGGCAACCCTGCGGTCGTCCAGCGCGTCCAGGCGCTCCAGGAACTGTCCAGTCAGGTCGCGGACGGCAGCGTCAGCGCGGGAGAGGCGACCGACCGCATGGAAGAGATCAAGAAGTCCCAGGGGGGTTCCGTGCTCACCGGCACCGGTCAGACCACGACGACCGGCGGTGCGCCCACTGTGCGCCGCGTGGTCCGCGAGATCCAGTCGCTGCTGCGGTCCGTCGCGGCCGCCGGTGACATCATCGATGCCGCCGACTCCCTCGCCCCGACCCACCCGGAACTGGCAGAGTTCCTCAGGGTGTACGGCGCAGGGCGCACCGCGGACGCGGTGGCGCACTACGAGGGCCACCAGAACTAGACGAGACAGACCGGGCACCCGCCCGGCAGCCGGAGCATCCGGGTCCGTGCGCAGGCACAAGGGCGCACGGACCGAGACAGGAACGGGGAGCGGGCGCAGCGCAATGGGTGAGGTCTTCGCTGGTCGGTACGAACTGATCGATCCGATCGGACGTGGTGGGGTCGGCGCTGTCTGGCGTGCCTGGGACCACCGGCGCCGCCGCTATGTGGCGGCCAAGGTCCTCCAGCAGAGCGACGCGCACACGCTGTTGCGCTTCGTGCGCGAGCAGGCGCTGCGGATCGAGCATCCGCATGTGCTCGCCCCTGCGAGCTGGGCGGCGGACGACGACAAGGTCCTGTTCACCATGGACCTGGTCAGCGGCGGTTCGCTGGCCCATGTCATCGGCGACTACGGCCCGTTGCCTCCGAGATTCGTCTGCACACTGCTCGACCAGTTGCTGTCGGGGCTGTCGACGGTGCACGCCGAGGGGGTCGTGCACCGGGACATCAAGCCGGCCAACATCCTGATGGAGGCCACCGGCACCGGCCGGCCGCATCTGCGGCTGTCCGACTTCGGCATCTCCATGCGCAAGGGCGAGCCCCGCCTCACCGAGACGAACTACGTGGTGGGGACGCCGGGTTACTTCGCCCCCGAGCAGATGATGGGAGCCGAGCCGGACTTCCCCGCGGACCTCTTCGCGGTCGGCCTCGTCGCCCTGTATCTGCTCCAGGGCAAGAAGCCCGATTCCCAGGCGCTCGTCGAGCACTTCGCGTCGTTCGGGACGCCCAGCGCCCCGCAGGGCATCCCCGAGCCGCTCTGGCAGGTCCTCGCGGGGCTGCTGCAGCCGGACCCGCAGGCCCGCTTCCGTACCGCCACGGGCGCGCGCAAGGCCCTGACGGCCGCCGTGGAGATGCTGCCGGAGCCCGGGATCGGCGAGGAGCCGGTGGAGGTCTTCGACCAGATCGGCCCGCTGCCCGCCGGATTCGGCCCCACCGGACCCGAGCAGGCCCCGCAGCCCCAGGCCCCGCAGCCCCAGGCCCCGCAGCCCCAGGTCCCGCAGCCGGCCGCCCAGCCCTCCGGACAGCAGGCCACCGGGCAGCAGTCGTCGTACGCACAGCCCCCGGCCGCGATGTCGGAGACGGGCAGCTTCCACCTTCCGCCGCCCCCGCAGCACAGCGCCCCCGCGCCCCAGGCTCCTCATCCCCTCACCCCGCACCCGGCGACCCACACGACGGCCCCCTTCCCCGCCGCCGTACCGGATCCCTCGCAGGCCCCCACCTCCGCTGTGCAGCACGAACAGCAGCTCACCCGTGCCTACACCGCCCAGCACCAGCAGGCCCCGGTGGCGGCGGCCTCCCACACGCCTTCGCCCACGCCGCACACGGCCCCGCAAACGCGTCCGGGACCGTCCCCGAAGGTGGCGGTCCCGGTGCTGCTGGTGGCGCTGATCTGCTTCGCCGTGGGCATCTGGGCGCTGACCCAGGCCTGAGCGGAGGCGGGCCCGGTCAGGGCCGCTGCCGGCTACCAGGCCTGCGGCGGCCCTCCGTACGGGGGCTGTCCGGCGTCGGCGGTGGTCGCGCGGCGCCGCGCGATCAGCATCCACGCGCCCAGCGCGAGAACCAGCACGGCGCCCGCCCCGATACCGGCCGCTCCGACCAGCTTCATGGTGTTGCTCTTGCTCTCGGCCGCCTGCGGGCCGCTCTGGCCGCTCTCGGCCAGGTCCTTGTCGTTCTCCGTGACCGCGAAGATCCCGGCGTCTCCCGCGTACGGCGTCTTCCCGGCCGTGCCGTCGACCTTGACGGACAGCGTCAGCGGGAACGGCTTGTCGCCGTAGTCCTTGGCGACCTCGGGGCTCAGCGAGACGGACAGGTAGTACCAGCCCGCGAAGCGCATGGCGCTGACGCTGCTGCTCGAGTCGAACCTGTTCCGGTACGCGACCGGAGGCACCGGATCCAGCGAGACGGAGGCCGGCTTGCCCGCGTACGACATCGGCGACGCGTCGTCGACATGGCCGTGGGCCGGGTTGTCCAGGGACATCGCGAGCGCGTTGCCGATGTACTCGTCGGAGGCGGGGCTGTTGCCGAGGCCGGCCGTGGCGAAGATCTGCTGCCCCCAGTCCACCGGAACGCGGTAGAAGAGGGTCTGCCCCGGCTCGATCTCGTCCTTCCACTCGCCCGTGTTCAGACTCGTGGCGTCGTAGTAACTGGTGCCGCCGTGCCTGCGGTTGTCGGTAGCGGGCGTGGGCGGCACGGGCGACGCGGACGGCCAGTCCTCCGGTGCGTCGGTCGGCATCGCGGCGCCATCGGCGAGCTGCGGCTCCGACGCGTACCGCAGTTCCAGCTCCCAGTCCTCCGGCCCCGAGGTGGCCTTGCTCTCCCGCTCGACCAGGACGTTGTACGTACCGGCTCCCTGGCAGCTGCTGCTGTCCTTCTGCACGACCCGGTAGGCGTACGCGGCGATGGGACGCGGGAACTCCGCAGACTCGAAAAGGGCGTCCTCGGAGCTGCACTGCAGATCCGAGCTGTCCCTGATGCTGACCGTGATGCCGTCCCCGTAGGCGACCTTGCCGCCGCCCTCGGGCACGACGACGGCCGAGACGTACGCGTTCGTCGTCGCGTCCAGGTTCAGGCGGTAGTACAGCTTCTCGCCGACCTTGATCGTGCTCTTGTACACCGAACCGGCCTTGAGCTCCGTCGCGTCGGTGTTCACCTCCGCGCCGCTCACCGCCTTCGCCTCCGGGTCGAAGGTGTACGGAGCGGCCTCACCGGACGCGTACGCCTGTCCCGGCAGCGCCGCCACCGCGCACATCGCCGCGACCGCGGCCAGCGTCACCCGGCCCCTGCTGCGCTGCCTCATCACGCGCTTCCCCTCGTCGTCCGTGCGGCTGCCCCGCGGCGGCTGCGTACATATACGAACACGGCGACCAGCACGGCCATGACGGCCGCCCCGGCAGCAGCCGCGATGCCGGTCCATCCTGCCCCTCCCGCACCACTGCTGTCTGCGGACGCGATCGAATCGCCCTTCTTGTCCGCATCCTTCGCGGCCTCACCGCCGGACTTCTTCGCCGCCGCGGGGGCGCCGTGCTCCGGACCGGTCCGTTCGTCGCCGAGCACCGACACCCTCAGCACCAGACCGATCTGCGGATTCTCCGCGATCTCGGCGGCCTGCGCGCCCAGCGTCACCGAGATGTAGAAGCCGCCCCGGGCGTGGACCGGCTGGACGTCGGTCCGGTTCTCGTAGCGGTTGGTCCAGGCGACCGGAACCCCGCCCATCGCCACCGCCGAAGGACGGCCGCTGTACATCGTGCTCGGGTTGAACTCGCCGCCCCCGGTGAGCGGGTAGCGGGCCGGCGTGTAGAGCTGGGTCGCACCGTAGGAGAGCGTGCCGGTGGTGCGGTCCACCGTGGGCTCGTTCGCGAACTCCACGTCGTAGCGCACCTGCTGGCCCCAGCCCGCCGGAACCCTGTACCAGAGCGTCTGGGACGGCAGGATCCGGTCCCGCCACACGCCCTGTCCGATCGTCTCGGCGTCGTTGAACCCGGTGCCGCCGCGCACGTCACGGGGGTCGCCCGTCGGCAGCGTGGCCTCCTTGCCGCCCGGACCGTACTCCGTCTGCGACTGGGCGGGCGTCACGCCCTTCGCCAGCGGCGCCTCGACCCCGTACACCAGCTCGAGGGGCCAACGCGCGGCATCGGAACCCTTCTTGCTCTCCCGCTCCACCACCAGCCGGTACCGGCCCGCCCGGTCGCAGGTGCGGGTGCCCTCCTTCGAGCGGATGCGGGCGACCGCCGAAGTCAGCGGAACCGCCCCCTCCTTCTGCAGGAAGCGCTCGGTGTGCGTCCCGCAGGATCCGTACTCGTCGTACTCGATCCTGGTGCTCAGCGCGTCGAACGTGTCCACGGCCGCCCCGGGTTGCGGCACCGCCGTCGCCGCGAAGTCCACCGTGGACGCGGCGTCCAGATCGACCGTGTAATACCGCTTCTCGGCCGGCCCGATGGTGTCCAGATACTGCCCGGGTACGAGCACGGGCGCCCCGTCGGCGGTGGCCGCGCCCGCCACCCGCTCGCCCCGGAGGCGGTAGCCGTCGGCGGAGAGCTGGGAGGCACGCTGGAGCTGACGGGCCAGTGCCTTGGCGTCCGGTGCGTCGTAGTAGCGGCCGTTGCCCGCGTTCGCGATGCACTCCAGCTGCTTGCGGGCCGCGCCCTTCACCTGGAAGCCGACCGTGTCGATCCGCAGCCCGACCCCCTCCTTGCCGAGCTGCTCGGCGACCTCGCAGGGCTGCGGCGTACCGCAGTTGTCCTCGCCGTCGGAGATCAGCAGGATCGTGCGCGTACCGATGGCACCGCCCGCGGGCTCCGGCAGGTCCTGCGCCGCCTTCTGGAGCGAGAGCCCGATGGGGGTGTCCCCTCGCGGGCGTACGGCCGCCACGGCCTGCTTCATCGCCGCCCGGTCGAGCTTCTGCACCGGGCGCGCGAGCCGGGTGTCCGTGCAGCCCTGCGGGTGATCGGCCCCGTACACGCGCAGACCGGTGGGAAAACCGTCGGGGAGGCCGTCCACGACCGTGCCGACGGCCGTGCGGGCACTCTCCATCCTGGTCCGCCCCGTGCCGTCGTCGTCCCCCATGGAGCCGGATGAGTCGAGCACCATGACCAGGCTGCCGCTTCCGTCGGACCGGGCTGCGGCGGGTGCGTCAACGGCGCCGGGCGGGTCCGCCAGGGCCGGCATCGCACCTGCCACCAGAGCGAACAGCGCCCCGCCGATCAATGTCCCCAACCGTGCCGTGCGGTGGTGATTGCGTGCCCTCACGCGTGCCCCCTCGACCGAAATCCCGGCTCCTTTGCTCAAGCAACCTATTGATTTGCTTAGGTGAACTCAAGGGCACAGGTGTCACGGTCCCGCAACAGCACGAAGCCCCGGCCGCTTCTGCGACCGGGGCCCGCGACAGGCTGTTCTGTCTCACACACCCGAACCTGCGGGCACGGAGTCAGTCGCCTCCGTCCACAGATCCTGCTCGGCGCGATCCGCCTGGATCTGGCGGTACACGAGGAGCCCGCCGATGGCGGCCAGTGCGACCAGGAGAAGCTTCTTCACCGCGCGACCTCGTCTTTCCTTGGCATTGGGGAGTTCTGCTGCCCGACTATACACATCGGCCGATATCGACCGGTGACCTCCCCGCAACCCAACTGGCGCCTGGGGAAGAGCGATCGTCGGAAGATTGTGCATCGGCCGCCGCCAGGTGCGGACGGCCACCGGGAGACCGCCCGGACACCGCATCCCGGCACCGGTTGCACCATACGAGTGGTGTTCATCTGAAGAACGGCATAACGGTGGCGTCGGTCCACGAAATCGCGAGCCGGATCCACATCATCAGGAAGGTAAGCAAACCGGACCACCTGAAAGTGAGGGGCCATGAGCACCTTCAAGGCCAAGAGCATCTGGACCGCCTTCATCACCGCGTTCTTCGCACTTCTCGCGTCGCTGGGCCTCGCAAGCTCCGCCGCCGCGGCCACGGAAGCCACGGTCACGGAGCCGGCGACCACGAGCCACGAGCACAGGGCCGCGACTGCGGCAACTCCGACCGCCCCGTCGGTGCGATGGACCCTTCCGCGTGACCGGGCGCTGCCGCCCACGATGAAGCAGCGCATCCGCGCCGAGGCACACGGTTCCTCACCCGCCAGCCGGACACTCGCCCCTGACACCCTGGACACGGCCCGCGCCACACACGGCGCCCACGCCGCCCTCGGCCACGCACAGGACCAGGACGGGGCTCCGCTGCCACCCTGAGCGCACAGCGCCTGACACCGCAAGGCCCCTGGACCGGATTCCCCGGCAGGGGCCTTCTTCATGCCCGCACACCTGCGGGCTGCCGCGCACGACAGACATGTCGGGCAACACCCCGTCGACGAGCCGGTTCGTGGAGAGACGGCGGGTGTCCCGCCCTTCGCACCGCGGGCAGCCAGGCCGCCCTGCCGGGTGCACGCGCCTGCCACGGCTCCGTCTCGGCAGCCGAGAGGGGCAAGGCACGTGTGATCAGGCTCCAACGCATCGGCGGGAACACCGACCGGGCCGTGGGCCAGGTGTCCGGGCTCACCGAACCCACCATGACCGTGGACCGGGAACGTTCGGACTCGACAGGCTCCGCCGGATCCCGTAGGCCCTCCACCCGTGGTGGCCCGGCACACGCGAAGGCCCCCAACCATGATCGGTTGGGGGCCTTCGTACAAGTGGGGCTAACAGGATTTGAACCTGTGGCCTCATCCTTATCAGGGATGCGCTCTAACCAACTGAGCTATAGCCCCGCCGCGCTTTTGTGTCGCGCTGACGTGAAGAAGATTAGCGCACGTCGGGGCCAGTCCCAAAATCGATACCCGCGTCGCTACTCGTCCTCGGCCAGTGTGAGCTCGACGCCGCCCACGAAGCCGGCCGACAGGTTGTAGATGAAGGCGCCCAGCGTCGCCAGCGCGGTGGCCAGCACCACGTCGATCACCGCGATGACCGAGGTGAAGACCAGCACCCGCGGCAGCGACAGGAACGACTGCAGGTCGAAGCCGTTGCCCTCGTTGGAGCCGGTCGCCTCGCTGATGGTGCCGCCGACGGTCTCGAAGACGCCCATCGCGTCCATGACCATCCACAGCACCGCCGACGCGACCACCGTGCAGATGCCGAGCGCGATGGACAGCAGGAAGCTGACCTTCATCACCGACCACGGATCGGCCTTGGCCACGCGCAGACGCGCCTTACGGGTACGCGGAGTGGTCCGCGCCCCCGTCCGCGGTCTGCGGGTCGCCTGGGCCGTTCCTGCGCCCGGCACGGCTCCCTGCCGCCCCCCGTGGGACCGGCCACCCTGGGTCCCGCCCGGAGGGGGCGAGGGGTAGGCCTGCGGGGGGTGGTACGGGCCCGCCTGGCCCGGTGCGGGTTCCCGCTCACCGGGCAACGGCCCGGTCGCGTAACCCTCGTACTGGGGCTGAGGGCCCCGGGTATCCGTCACAGTGCCCCCTTGGGAGTCCGTGGCAGGGCCACGGGCGCCGTTCCCGCCGGCTTCGGAAGCGGCCGAACCGGCGCCCGTGGCTCCACTCACGCTCTACTCCTCGTGCTCCCCGGTCGAGGACGTGTTGCCCTCGACTGTGCCCTCGGCAGTTGCGTCGGCCGTGGTGGCCTCTGCTGTCACTGCCTCGGTCGTCTCGCCTTCGGCGTCAGCGTCGACGGGACCGTCGACCTCTTCGGCCTCGCGACCTGCCTCGGCGTTGCGCGCGATACCGACAACGGCGTCTCGCTTGCCCAGATTGATCAGTTGGACGCCCATGGTGTCACGGCCCGTCTCCCTGACTTCATTGACTCGCGTACGAATCACACCACCGCCGAGCGTGATGGCGAGGATCTCGTCCGTCTCCTCGACCACCAGCGCACCGACCAGCGAGCCCCGGTCCTCCACGATCTTGGCGGCCTTGATGCCCAGGCCGCCGCGACCCTGGACGCGGTACTCGTCGACGGGGGTCCGCTTCGCGTACCCGCCGTCAGTGGCAGTGAACACGAAAGTACCGGGCCTGACGACATTCATCGAGAGCAGTTCGTCTCCCTCGCGGAAACTCATGCCCTTGACACCCGAAGTGGCGCGGCCCATCGGGCGCAGCGCGTCGTCCGTCGCAGTGAACCTGATCGACTGGGCCTTCCTGCTGATGAGCAGCAGGTCGTCCTCGGACGACACCAGCTCCGCACCGATCAGCTCGTCGTCCGAGCCGTCGGCCGTCTCGCGCAGGTTGATGGCGATGACGCCGCCGGAACGCGGCGAGTCGTAGTCCTTCAGCGCGGTCTTCTTCACCAGACCACCCTTCGTGGCCAGGATCAGATACGGCGCGGCGTCGTAGTCGCGGATCGCCAGGATCTGCGCGATCTGCTCGTCCGGCTGGAAGGCCAGCAGGTTCGCCACGTGCTGACCGCGGGCGTCGCGGCCGGCGTCCGGGAGCTCGTACGCCTTCGCCCGGTAGACCCTGCCCTTGTTGGTGAAGAACAGCAGCCAGTGGTGCGTCGTCGACACGAAGAAGTGGTCGACGATGTCGTCTTCCTTGAGCTTCGTGCCGCGCACACCCTTGCCGCCGCGCTTCTGCGAGCGGTAGTCGTCCGTCTTCGTGCGCTTCACGTAACCGCTGCGGGAGATCGTGACGACGATGTCCTCCTCGGCGATCAGGTCCTCGATGGACATGTCACCGTCGAAGGGCACGAGCTTGGAGCGCCGGTCGTCGCCGAACTTGTCGACGATCGCCGCCAGCTCCTCGCTGACGATCTGCCGCTGCCGCTCCGGCGAGGCGAGGATCGCGTTGTACTCGTTGATCTTCGCCTGGAGCTCGTCGTGCTCGGCGGTGATCTTCTGGTGCTCCAGCGCGGCCAGCCGGCGCAGCTGCATCTCCAGGATCGCGTTCGCCTGGATCTCGTCGATCTCCAGCAGGCCCATCAGGCCCTCGCGCGCGATCTCCACGGTGTTGCTGCGCCGGATGAGGGCGATGACCTCGTCGATGGCGTCCAGGGCCTTGAGCAGGCCGCGCAGGATGTGCGCGCGCTCCTCGGCCTTGCGCAGCCGGAACTTCGTACGCCGGACGATGACCTCGATCTGGTGCGTCACCCAGTGGCGGATGAACGCGTCGATCGACAGGGTGCGCGGCACCCCGTCCACCAGCGCCAGCATGTTGGCACCGAAGTTGGTCTGCAGATCGGTGTGCTTGTACAGGTTGTTCAGTACGACCTTGGCGACCGCGTCCCGCTTCAGCACGACGACCAGGCGCTGGCCCGTACGCGACGAGGTCTCGTCACGGACGTCCGCGATGCCGCCGACCTTGCCGTCCTTCACCAGGTCGGCGATCTTCTGCGCGAGGTTGTCGGGGTTGGTCTGGTACGGAAGCTCCGTGACCACCAGGCACTGGCGGTTCTGGATCTCCTCGACCGCCACGACCGCGCGCATCGTGATCGAGCCACGGCCCGTGCGGTACGCCTCCTCGATACCCTTGCGGCCCACGACGAGCGCACCCGTCGGGAAGTCCGGACCCTTGATCCGCTCCAGGAGAGCGTCCAGCAGCTCCTCCTGCGTGGCCTCCGGGTGCTCCAGGTACCACTGGGCACCCGACGCGACCTCGCGCAGGTTGTGCGGCGGGATGTTGGTCGCCATGCCGACCGCGATGCCCGCCGAACCGTTGATCAGCAGGTTCGGGAAGCGCGCCGGCAGGACCACCGGCTCCTGGTTGCGGCCGTCGTAGTTGTCCTTGAAGTCGACGGTCTCCTCGTCGATGTCCCGGACCATCTCCATGGACAGCGGCATCATCTTGCACTCGGTGTACCGCATGGCGGCGGCCGGGTCGTTGCCCGGGGAACCGAAGTTGCCGTTGGAGTCCACCAGCGGCATGCGCATCGACCAGTGCTGCGCCAGGCGCACCAGGGCGTCGTAGATCGAGGAGTCGCCGTGCGGGTGGTACGTACCCATGACGTCACCGACGACGCGGGCGCACTTGTAGAAGCCCTTCTCGGGCCGGTAGCCGCCGTCGTACATCGCGTACAGCACCCGGCGGTGGACGGGCTTGAGGCCGTCCCGCACGTCGGGCAGGGCACGCGACACGATGACGGACATCGCGTAGTCGAGGTAGGAGCGCTGCATCTCCGTCTCGAGCCCGACGGGCTCGACACGCATGCCCACGCCCTCGACGGGCGGGACCTCTTCGGGCGTCACGGGGGCAGGGGTGTTCTCGTCGGCCATTGCTGGTCAAAGTCCTTTCGCGCTGCGGCTTGGAGGGTCGCCGGACCCTCCTCCTTGTACGGCCGACTCAGATGTCGAGGAAGCGGACGTCCTTGGCGTTGCGCTGGATGAACGAGCGCCGTGCCTCGACGTCCTCACCCATCAGCACCGAGAACAGGTCGTCGGCCTGCGCCGCGTCGTCGAGCGTGACCTGGCCGAGCACACGGTGGTCTACGTCCATCGTGGTGACACGCAGCTCCTCGGCGTTCATCTCGCCGAGGCCCTTGAAGCGCTGGATCGAGTCTTCCTTGATCCGCTTGCCGTTCTCCTTGCCGAGCACCACGAGGGCGTCGCGCTCGCGGTCCGAGTACGCGTACTCGAAGTCGTCCCGGCCCCACTTGATCTTGTAGAGCGGCGGGCGCGAGAGGTAGACGTGCCCGGCCTCGACCAGCGGGCGCATGAAGCGGAAGAGGAACGTCAGCAGCAGGGTGTTGATGTGCTGACCGTCGACATCGGCGTCCGCCATCAGAATGATCTTGTGATAGCGGAGCTTCTCGATGTCGAAGTCCTCGTGGACCCCGGTGCCGAAGGCCGAGATCAGCGCCTGGACCTCGGTGTTCTGCAGGATCTTGTCGATCCGGGCCTTCTCGACGTTCAGGATCTTGCCGCGGATCGGCAGGATGGCCTGGTACATCGGGTTACGGCCGGACTTCGCCGAACCACCGGCGGAGTCACCCTCGACGATGAAGATCTCGCACTTCGTCGGGTCGTTGGACTGGCAGTCGCTCAGCTTGCCCGGCAGCGAGGCGCTCTCCAGGAGCCCCTTGCGACGGGTCAGGTCACGCGCCTTGCGGGCCGCCACGCGGGCGGTCGAGGCGGCGATGCCCTTGCGGATGATGTCGGCGGCCTCGTTGGGGTTCCGGTCGAACCAGTCCGTCAGCTGCTCGTGGACGACCTTCTGCACGAAGGTCTTGGCCTCCGTGTTGCCCAGCTTGGTCTTCGTCTGGCCCTCGAACTGCGGCTCGCCGAGCTTCACCGAGATGATCGCCGTCAGACCCTCGCGGACGTCCTCACCGGTGAGGTTGTCGTCCTTCTCGCGCAGCAGCTTCTTGTCACGCGCGTACCGGTTGACCAGCGAGGTCAGCGCCGCACGGAAGCCCTCCTCGTGCGTACCGCCCTCGTGCGTGTGGATCGCGTTGGCGAAGGAGTAGACCCCCTCGCTGTACTGCGTGTTCCACTGCATGGCGATCTCGGCCGAGAGAAGACGGTCCTTGTCCTCGGCCTCGATGTCGATCACCGACTGGTGAATGACGTCGCCCTTGCGGGAGTTGAGGTACTTGACGAAGTCGACGATGCCGTTTTCGTAGTGGTACGTGACCGTGCGGGTCGTCTCCTCCTCGGGGACGTCCACCGCCTCCGCGCTGTCCGCGCCGGCCGTCGCCTTCGCCGACTCCCGCTCGTCGGTGAGCTTGAGGGTGAGGCCCTTGTTGAGGAAGGCCATCTCCTGGAAGCGCCGCGAGAGCGTCTCGAAGGAGTACTCGGTCGTCTCGAAGATGTCCCCGTCGGCCCAGAAGGTGACCGAGGTGCCCGTCTCGCCGGTGGCCTCGTTCTGGGCCAGCGGGGCGGTCGGGACGCCGAACTTGTAGTCCTGGGTCCAGCGGTAGCCGTCGGTCTTGACCTCCACGGCCACCCGTGTGGACAGGGCGTTGACCACGGAGACGCCGACACCGTGCAGACCGCCGGAGACGGCGTAGCCGCCGCCCCCGAACTTGCCACCGGCGTGCAGCACTGTGAGGACGACCTCGACGGCGGGCTTGCCCTCGGAGGGGACGATGCCCACCGGGATGCCACGGCCGTTGTCGATCACGCGTACCCCGCCGTCGGCGAGGATCGTGACGTCGATGGTGTCCGCGTGTCCGGCCATGGCCTCGTCGACCGAGTTGTCGACAACCTCTTGCACGAGGTGGTGGAGACCGCGCTCACCGGTCGAGCCGATGTACATGCCAGGCCGCTTGCGGACCGCGTCCAGACCCTCGAGCACGGTGATCGCGCTGGCGTCGTACGAGGCTTTCACCTCACCCGAAGCCTTCACCTCGGCCGGGGCGGGAGCAGCGCTGCTCTCACCGGGGGTGGACGGAATGTTCTCGTTGGGGTTGCCGGAATCGGCCACGAAGCGCCCTTTCTGGCACAGCACAGGCCGTTCTCCGGGCAGGCGGGAGCGGCTGCGTCATTCGGCTTGTATCGACGAATCCCGCAAGGACGCGGGATTGTCCACCAGTCTACCGGTAGCGCCGACCCGAATGGGGGTTTGCCGGTACCTGAGTCCGCATGTGCCGCCCTGAATGAGCGCCTGACGACTCCCCATATTCGGGAAGGGGCCTCAAGAGGCTCACACGGGCATTGAGCGCTTCGGCCTGTCAGCCTCCCGCTACGGTGAGGGACGCCTGCTCCCCGCCGTACGGTTTCAACCACCGCACACCCCTGCAACAGGGGTATCGGGGTCATCGGCGACAACCAGGGCACATCACGCCCTGGGCCTCTCGCGGCCAGCACCGCGATCGCGGTTGTTCAGGGGAAAAAGACCAGGTCAGGCGTGGTTATCCGTAGGTGTCGCCCGGGCCTGTGCTCCCCGGTGCGCGCAGCGGACCGTATCTGCGCTGAGGCCCTCCGGGCCCCAGGACCTTGATCAGCCTCACGGTGCCGTGCCCCAGATCCGCGTTCAGCCGGGCCACCAGCTGCGGCGCCAGCAGCCTCAGCTGGGTCGCCCACGCCGTGGAGTCGCACTGCACCGTCAGCACCCGCTCATCGGGGTCCTCGTCGTAGCGCAACGGCACACAGTGATTGGCAAGATCGTCACCCACGATCTGCGGCCACCGGCCCATCACACCGCCCACCGCGGCCGGCGTCTCCCAGCCGCGCTCGGTGATCAGACGATTGATCGCGGCCCCCAGCGGCAGCGGATCCCGGCCGTCCGCCCGCGCGCCGGACCGCAGCCCGCCGCCCCGCCGAGCCTGCTTCTTCTGCTGCGCGGCCGCACCGCGCGCCCGCGCCTGCTCCTTCGCCGCGCGCAGGGCGACCCGCGCCAGGTCCACACCCGAGGGCTCCGGCTGCTTCGCCGGGTCCCCGGCCGGCCCGGCCGGTTCCTTGCCGTCCCCGTCGCCGCTCACAGCCGCTCCACCTCGCCGGCGGACACCGCGTACCGCGTCCCCGCGAGTACCCCGGGGACGTCGTCGTCCACCGCGGCCGTCACCAGCACCTGCTCACCGGGCGCCACCAGCTCAGCCAGCCGCTCGCGGCGACGGGCGTCCAGCTCGGCGAAGACGTCGTCCAGCACCAGCACCGGTTCGTTGCCCTCGGAGCGCAGCAGATCGTACGAGGCCAGCCGCAGGGCCAGCGCGTACGACCAGGACTCCCCATGGCTCGCGTACCCCTTGGCCGGCATCCCGCGCAGGCCCAGGACCAGGTCGTCGCGGTGCGGGCCGACCAGCGTCACGCCCCGCTCGATCTCCTGCTTGCGCACCTCGGCGAGGGCCGCGATCAGCTGCGCGTACAGCTCGTCGCGCGTGCGCGCGGGCTCCACCTCGGCGCCCACCGAGCTCCGGTACTCCAGCGTCACCGGACCGCCGCCCGGCGCCACGTCCGCGTACGCCTTGTCGGCCAGCGGCTGGAGCGTCGCGATCAGGTCCAGCCGCTGCGCCAGCAGTTCGGCACCCACCCGGCCCAGATGCTGGTCCCACACGTCGAGCGTCGACAGGTCCATGGAGCGCCCGCCGTGCCGGCGCGCCATCGCCGCGGATTTCAGCAGCGTGTTGCGCTGCTTGAGGACCCGCTCGTAGTCGGAGCGCACCCCGGCCATCCGGGGCGAGCGCGCGGTGACCAGCTCGTCGAGGAACCGCCGGCGCTCGCCGGGGTCGCCCTTGACCAGCGCGAGATCCTCCGGCGCGAACAGCACCGTGCGCACTATCCCCAGCACGTCACGGGGCCTGACCTGCGAGGACCTATTGATCCGGGCACGATTGGCCTTGCCCGGATTCAGCTCGAGCTCGACCAGCTGGGACCGCTCGCCCTGGGTGACGGCCGCCCTGATGACGGCCCGGTCGGCCCCCATGCGCACCAGCGGTGCGTCGGAGGAGACGCGGTGGCTGCCGAGCGTCGCGAGGTAGCCGACGGCCTCGACGAGATTGGTCTTGCCCTGGCCGTTGGCCCCCACGAACGCGGTGACGCCCGGGTCGAGAGGAACCTCGACCCGGGCGTACGAGCGGAAGTCGGCCAGCGACAGATGCGTGACATGCATGGTGTACGCCGACCTTCCCGGCTTCCTGCTCCGTGCTCCGTAGTGCGGGACGGACCGTCCGTCCGGCCCGCACCTCGTTGCGGATACTTCTTGGTGCGGCTGTCTCTTGCCGCGTTACTGCTTGCGCTCGGCCGCTACTTCTTGTTCTCGACCGCGTGGCCGCCGAACTGGTTGCGCAGCGCGGCGATCATCTTCATCTGCGGGGAGTCGTCCTGGCGCGAGGCGAACCGCGCGAAGAGCGACGCGGTGATCGCGGGCAGCGGCACGGCGTTGTCGATCGCGGCCTCCACCGTCCAGCGGCCCTCGCCGGAGTCGGCGGCGAAGCCACGGAGCTGGTCCAGGTGCTCGTCGTCGTCCAGCGCGTTGACCGCCAGGTCGAGCAGCCAGGAACGGATGACCGTGCCCTCCTGCCAGGAGCGGAAGACCTCGCGCACGTCAGTGACGGAGTCGACCTTCTCCAGGAGCTCCCAGCCCTCGGCGTAGGCCTGCATCATGGCGTACTCGATGCCGTTGTGAACCATCTTCGCGAAGTGGCCGGCGCCGACCTTGCCCGCGTGGACGGAACCGAAATCACCCTCGGGCTTCAGGGCGTCGAAGACCGGCTGGACCTTCGCGACGTGCGCGACGTCGCCGCCGTACATCAGCGCGTAGCCGTTCTCCAGGCCCCAGACGCCGCCGGAGACTCCGCAGTCGACGAAGCCGATGCCCTTGATGCCCAGCTCGACGGCGTGCTTCTCGTCGTCGGTCCAGCGGGAGTTCCCGCCGTCCACGACGATGTCGCCGGGCGAGAGCAGCTCGGCCAGCTCGTCGATCGTGGACTGGGTCGCGGCACCGGCCGGGACCATGACCCACACGACGCGGGGGCCCTTGAGCTTGCCCACAAGCTCTTCGAGGCTGTGGACATCGGCGACGTCCGGGTTGCGGTCGTAACCGATGACGGTGTGGCCGGCGCGGCGGATGCGCTCGCGCATGTTGCCGCCCATCTTGCCGAGACCGACGAGACCGAGCTCCATCAGAGATTCCTTAAGCGTTGTGCCGATTCGTACCCAGGACCGAGCCTACGCCCGGCAGGGGACAGGACGACGGGCATGCTCGGCGCTGAACGTGCCCGTCGGGTCCTGCCGCGATTCCTGGAGCGTCGGCAGGACCGGTGACCGGATCAGCCGGAGAGGCGGACCGGCATGATCAGGTACTTGTAGGCATCGTCCGCCTCGGCGTCCACGGCGGGCCGGCCGCTGAGCAGCGCGGGCTTGGTGGACGTCGTGAAGGAGAGCTGGGCGACCGGGGAGTCGATGGCGCTCAGGCCGTCGAGCAGGAAGGTCGGGTTGAAGGCGATCGAGATGTCGTCGCCCTCCAGCACGGAGTCGACGCGCTCCACAGCCTGTGCGTCGTCGCTGGAACCCGCTTCCAGGATCAGGACGCCCTGCTCGAAGCTGAGCCGCACCGGGGTGTTCCGCTCGGCCACCAGGGCCACGCGCTTGACGGCCTCGACGAAGGGGGCCGTCTCGATGACCGCGACCGAGTTGAACTCGGTGGGGAAGAGCGTGCGGTACTTCGGCAGGTCGCCTTCGAGCAGTCGGGTGGTCGTACGCCGCCCCGCGCCCTCGAAACCGATGAGACCTTCACCGGCACCGGAGCCCGACAGCGCGAGCGTCACCGTGTCACCGCTGGTCAGCGCCTTGGCGGTGTCCAGCAGCGTCTTGGCGGGCACCAGCGCGACGGCGGAGGCGTCGGCGTTCTCCGGCTTCCAGAGGAACTCGCGGACCGCGAAGCGGTAGCGGTCGGTGGAGGCGAGGGTGACGGTGTCGCCCTCGATCTCGATGCGCACACCGGTGAGCACGGGCAGCGTGTCGTCACGGCCCGCCGCGATGGCGACCTGGGCGGCCGCCGAGGCGAAGACCTCACCGGGCACGGTGCCGGTCGCGGTCGGCATCTGCGGCAGTGCGGGGTACTCCTCCACAGGAAGGGTGTGGAGTGTGAACCGCGAGGAGCCGCAGGCAACGGTCGCCCGTACACCGTCTGTGGAAATCTCCACCGGCCGGTTGGGCAGGGCACGGCAGATGTCGGCGAGCAGCCGGCCGGAGACGAGCACCGTGCCGTCCTCCTCGATCTCGGCATCCACCGAGACCCGGGCCGAGACCTCGTAGTCGAAGCTCGAGAAGCTGAGGGCTCCGTCCTCAGCCTTCAGCAGAAGGCCCGCAAGAACGGGCGCCGGCGGACGGGCCGGGAGGCTACGGGCCACCCAGGCCACAGCCTCCGCGAGTACATCGCGCTCCACCCGGATCTTCACCGGAACCGCCTCCTGCTGTTGCTCGCTCGCCCTGCTGGCCTTCGTCGTCTGGTCGGGTCGCTCCACCGATGCCGGGGGGAGGACGCCGGGGACCAGTCTGACGTACGGCACCGACACTCGGTGCTGCTCGGGGTCAAGTCGCGACAAGAGGTTCGGAGAGCTCCGGCGCCGAGTTGTGCACAGGCCCCACTTCGAAGCGGATTCCGGGCTAACTATAGGTGGCAGTAGTAGTAGGGCCTGTGGAAACGGTGGATAACGTCGTTTTCGCAGGTCAGACCCACTTTTTTGTCCACCGACCCTGTGGGTGGCACCGGTGGACAACCCGGTGTTTCTGTGGACACCAGAAAGTTCTGCACAACCGGTACACAGGGCAGGGGGGTTTCTCCCCAGGCCTGTCCCCAGCTTTACCCACGTTCCCCACAGCCCAACCGACCCTCTCGGTGTGACGCCTTTCACTCGGGGCGGTGAAAGCGGGTGTTGCGTTGCCGAACAGTGGACAGCGGTGTGGAGAAGCCTGCCCTTCCTGGGGAAAACGGCCGCCGACCTGTGGGCCGACGGTGGACAACATCGAGGGGGTCCTGTGGACGAAAAACTTGTCCACAGGCTGTGGATCATTGTTGACCACAAATCCCCAGGCCTCTGAGCTGCCCTGATGGAGTATCGGCCGGCCCGCCTGTGGAAGCAGTATGGACAACTTTTGGATCCCCAGGCTGTGGAGGGAAAATTCTCCCCAGATCTGTGGAGAACAGCCCTTCCGCGGCAGGTAATCGAACAGCTCGGACGGCCGGAAGGCCCTCTCGCTCCCCTGAGGAAGGGTCACGGACCGCCGATCGGGCCGCTCGTGGAGCGTTCTGGGTGCCGTTCAGGACCGTTCACGGCGACGCACGGCTGCCTCCTGAGCGGCCTCACGGAACGCAGAAGGGCGCCCGCAGACTCTTCGGGAGTCCGCGGGCGCCCTTCTCGGTGGTGCCCTGACGTGTGCCGGTGACGGTGCGGGAGGGCCCGTCAGCCGTTCTTGATGCGGTTGGTGAGCTCGGTGACCTGGTTGTAGATGGAGCGCCGCTCCGCCATGAGCGCGCGGATCTTGCGGTCGGCGTGCATCACCGTCGTATGGTCCCGGCCGCCGAACTGCGCACCGATCTTGGGCAGCGACAGGTCCGTCAGTTCACGGCACAGATACATGGCGATCTGGCGCGCCGTCACCAGCACACGGCTGCGCGAGGATCCACAGAGATCCTCCACCGTCAGACCGAAGTAATCGGCGGTCGCCGCCATGATGGCCGTCGCCGTGATCTCCGGAGCCGAGTCCTCGCCACCCGGGATCAGATCCTTCAGCACGATCTCGGTCAGCCCGAGGTCCACCGGCTGACGGTTGAGGCTGGCGAAGGCCGTCACCCGGATGAGAGCGCCCTCCAGCTCACGGATGTTGCGGGAGATGCGGGAGGCGATGAACTCCAGGACCTCCGGCGGGGCGTTGAGCTGCTCCTGCACTGCCTTCTTGCGCAGGATCGCGATGCGCGTCTCCAGCTCCGGAGGCTGCACATCGGTGGTCAGGCCCCACTCGAAACGATTCCGCAGCCGGTCCTCCAGGGTCACCAACTGCTTGGGCGGGCGGTCCGAGGACAGCACGATCTGCTTGTTGGCGTTGTGGAGCGTATTGAAGGTGTGGAAGAACTCCTCCTGCGTCGACTCCTTGCTCGCCAGGAACTGGATGTCGTCGACCAGGAGGATGTCGACATCGCGGTAGCGCTTGCGGAAGGTGTCGCCCTTGCCGTCGCGGATCGAGTTGATGAACTCGTTGGTGAACTCCTCCGAGCTCACGTACCGCACCCGGGTACCCGGATAGAGGCTCCGGGCGTAGTGCCCGATGGCGTGCAGCAGGTGGGTCTTGCCGAGCCCAGACTCCCCGTAGATGAAGAGGGGGTTGTACGCCTTCGCGGGCGCTTCGGCGACGGCGACCGCCGCGGCGTGCGCGAACCGGTTCGACGCCCCGATCACGAAGGTGTCGAAGAGGTACTTCGGGTTCAGCCGGGCGTGCGGTTCGCCGGGGCCGGGAGCCGGTGCGGGCTGGGCGCCCATGGGGCCGGTGCCGCCGCCGGGCCGGCCGGTACCGCCGCCCTGCCGGTGCTGGGGCTCCTGCATGTCGTGGCGCTCGGGGCGCTGCGACTCGTACCCCTGGCGCTCGGGCGGCTGCGGACGGTAGTCGTGCTGCGGCTGCTGCTGCTGGGGGCGGCCGCCCCCGTACGGCTCGCGCCACTGATCGGCCGACGGATCGCGGTCCTGGAATCCGCCGAGCCGGGGCTGCTGCCAGGAGAGGTCCTCCTGGGTGCGCGGCCAGGCACCGGGCTCGGGGCGCTGCTGCTGGTAGTCGGGGTAGGCGGGCCGGGCCGTCGGCATGCCGTCGTCCGAGGGCCGATGGCCGTATCCACCGTCGTAGGCGTCGCTGTGCTGACGCTCGTCGTGCTGAGGCCCCTGATAGCGGTGCTGCTGCGGCTGCTGGGACTGGTGCATCGGGGGCGCCGGCGGGTTCGGCGGTTCGCCGGCGGAGTCGTCGACCGTGATCGCGATCCGGATCGGCCGGCCGCACTCCCGGCTCAGCGTCTCGCTGATGAGCGGTGCGAGCCGGCCCTCCAGGACACGCTTGCCCCATTCATTGGGGACGGCGAGCAGTGCCGTGTCGGCAACCAGGGCGAGCGGCTGACAGCGCTCGATCCACTGCTTGTCCTTCGGCTCGATGCCCTGCTGGCCCTCCCCGAGGAGTTGCTCCAGCACTCGTGGCCACACTGCGGCAAGATCGGCAGGTACGTCAGCCACAAGGCACGCTCTCTCGCTGGTCCCACGAATGTGTGTTTCTCGGGACGTATGGGTCGGGATGGGTGAGGACCGGCAGGCGGGAAGAAAAAGAACCGGGGTTCAGCCACGGTAGGCGGGCCGACCCATGCGGTTCAAGTCGTTGTCCACAGGCTGTGCACAATGGGGGGTCAGACAGGGTCGGTTTGACCGGATGGCGTAGCCGCGCGTACCGTGACCAGGTCGAGTTGTCGATGGCTGCTGCCGCCTGCCTCCGATGGGCAAAGATCACGATCTGTGATTGTGAAGCGGTGCAACTAGGGCGTTTACGCGAGTCTCTCGTGGGCGCACGGTGACAGCCAGGCGATGTCCCGCCAATACACGATCATTACTGGAGCCCCCGAGTGAGCAAGCGCACCTTCCAGCCGAACAACCGTCGTCGCGCGAAGACCCACGGCTTCCGTCTGCGTATGCGGACCCGTGCCGGCCGCGCGATTCTCGCGTCCCGCCGTGGCAAGGGCCGCGCCAGCCTGTCCGCCTGATCGCGTACAGGTCGTCATGACGTGCTGCCTACCGAGAATCGGCTGAGGCGGCGCGAGGACTTCGCGACCGCGGTACGACGAGGACGCAGGGCCGGCCGCCCTCTACTCGTCGTCCATCTACGCAGCGGTGCAACGGACCCGCACGTGACTGGGGAGACTGCTCCCCCGCCGCGTGCGGGTTTCGTTGTCAGCAAAGCAGTGGGTGGCGCGGTCGTCCGCACAGCGGTGAAGCGAAGGCTTCGCCATCTGGTCCGCGAACGGCTTGCCCTGCTGCCCCCCGGTAGCCTGGTTGTCGTACGCGCGTTGCCCGGTTCGGGTGACGCCGACCATGAACAGCTGGCCCGAGACCTGGATGCCGCCTTGCAGCGGCTGCTGGGAGGGGGCGCGCGATGAAGTACCCGCTGCTGGCTCTCATCAAGCTGTACCAGTGGACGATCAGCCCACTTCTCGGGCCTGTCTGCCGTTACTACCCGTCGTGTTCCCACTATGGATATACGGCGATCGACCGGCACGGAGCGATCAAGGGAACGGCGCTGACGGCCTGGCGCATCCTGCGATGCAATCCGTGGTCACCCGGCGGCGTGGATCACGTTCCACCACGCAAACGTCCGCGTTGGCACGAACTGCTGCGTAGTGCCATGCGCGGCAGCAAGGGCGGGGACTCCGCCGCTGATGTGCCTCCCGGGAGGTCGGCAACCGATCTCCCGAGCTCGGCCGCAGAGACTTCGCCCAATGCTCAAGGAGCCTGATTAGTGGACACGATTGCCAGTCTGTTCAGCTTCATCACGTGGCCTGTTTCCTGGGTCATCGTCCAGTTCCACAAGTTGTACGGGGCGATCTTCGGCCCTGACACGGGATGGGCCTGGGGTCTGTCCATCGTGTCCCTCGTGGTGCTGATCCGCATCTGTCTGATCCCGCTGTTCGTCAAGCAGATCAAGTCGACGCGGAACATGCAGGTGCTCCAGCCGAAGATGAAGGCGATCCAGGAGCGCTACAAGAGCGACAAGCAGCGTCAGTCCGAAGAGATGATGAAGCTGTACAAGGAGACGGGTACCAACCCGCTCTCCTCGTGCCTTCCCATCCTGGCGCAGTCGCCGTTCTTCTTCGCCTTGTACCACGTGCTCTCGGCCATCGCCTCGAACAAGAAGATCGGTGTCATCGACCAGTCGCTGCTGGACAGCGCGCGTCAGGCACACATCTTCGGTGCTCCGCTGGCTGCCAAGTTCATGGACAGCGCCGAGAAGGTCCAGGCGCTCGGTGCCTCGCTCGTGGATGTCCGGGTCGTCACCGCGGTCATGATCGTGATGATGTCGGCTTCGCAGTTCTTCACGCAGCGCCAGCTGATGACGAAGAACGTCGACCTCACGGTCAAGACGCCGTACATGCAGCAGCAGAAGATGCTCATGTACATCTTCCCGCTGATCTTCGCCGTCATGGGTATCAACTTCCCCGTCGGTGTCCTCGTCTACTGGCTGACCACGAACGTCTGGACCATGGGTCAGCAGATGTACGTGATCAACCAGAATCCGACCCCGGGCAGCAAGGCGCAGGAGCAGTACCTCGGACGCCTGCTGAAGAGCGTCACCGCACACGGTGAGGTGCGGGGCCGGACCCGGCGCAACACGGTCAAGCGGATCTTCGCCAAGGGCCCGGACCGCAACGACATCGAGCGGAAGTTCGTCACGGGACTGGCCAAGCTCGGCCTGGCCCCGCAGGAGGACGGCACGGTGGCCAAGAGCGATACCGCTGTCGCCGAGGCCGAGGGCGGAGCCGCGCAGCGGCGTCACCAGCCCAAGCGTCAGACGAAGGCGAAGCGCCAGACCGCAGCCGGCCACCCGGCCGGGGCCAAGGACACCGATTCCATCGAGTCCGAGTCCGAGCCCAAGACCTCCCTGCAGAAGAGCGCACCGCAGGACGACAAGTCCAAGCCGGCGGGCAAGCCCGCGTCCGGCTCCTCACGCCAAGCCAAGTCCGGACAGCGCAAGGGCCCGCAGCGGCCCAAGCACCCGTCCAAGAAGTAAGAAGGAGTCCATCCGTGACGGAAGGCACCACCTCCACGGCCGCTGAGGGCAGCGACACCTTGACTCGTCTCGAGCAGGAAGGGGAGATCGCAGCGGACTACCTCGAGGGCCTGCTCGACATCGCCGACCTGGACGGCGACATCGACATGGACGTCGAGGCGGACCGGGCCGCGGTCTCGATCATCAGCGATTCGGCACGTGAACTGCAGAAGCTCGTGGGTCGCGACGGTGAGGTGCTGGAGGCACTTCAGGAGCTGACGCGGCTGGCCGTGCACCGGGAAACCGGTGACCGGAGCCGTCTGATGCTGGACATCGGCGGTTTTCGGGCCAAGAAGCGCACGGAGCTTGCCGAGCTGGGTGCCAAGGCCGCGGACGAGGTCAAGAGCACCGGTGAGCCGGTGAAGCTGGACCCGATGACGCCGTTCGAGCGCAAGGTTGTGCACGATGCGGTTGCGGCCGCAGGTCTGCGCAGTGAATCGGAGGGCGAGGAGCCGCAGCGCTTCGTCGTCGTCCTTCCGGCCTGACCGGACCCTCTCCTGTCGGCCCCGTCTGTTCGCAGGCGGGGCCGATCTTTGTCAGCCTGATAGTCAGCCACCCATGGTGCGGTGATGCGGTATGGAAGGACGGTTCCCGTGACGGAGGAAGTAGCGCTTCCCCAGGCGCCCGACGAGGCCCGGGAGGTGTTCGGCGAGTGCTTTCCCGAGGCTGTCCGATACGCGGAACTGCTGGCCGATGCCGGGGTCAAACGAGGGCTCATCGGTCCGCGTGAGGTCCCGCGCCTGTGGGAGAGGCATCTGCTGAACTGTGCGGTGCTCTCCGAGGTCGTTCCCGAGGGCGTCACGGTCTGCGACGTGGGTTCGGGTGCCGGCCTTCCGGGCATTCCGCTGGCGCTTGTGCGCCCGGATCTGAAGATCACCCTGCTTGAGCCGTTGCTGCGGCGGACGAACTTCCTCCAGGAGGTTGTCGAGCTCCTGGGGCTGGAACATGTGACGGTCGTCCGTGGCCGGGCCGAGGAGGTCCTGGGCACG
This sequence comes from Streptomyces sp. LN549, assembly GCF_043203805.1. NCBI lineage: Bacteria > Bacillati > Actinomycetota > Actinomycetes > Kitasatosporales > Streptomycetaceae > Streptomyces > Streptomyces sp. LN549. The sequence continues at coordinate 4,413,562 of NZ_JAZHRI010000002.1, forward strand.
CTTCAACCCGTGCATGTGGTCACGGCCCGGGCGGTGGCCCCGCTGGACCGTCTGGCGGGCTGGGGAGTGCCCCTGCTCCGCCCGTACGGGGAGATGCTGGCGCTCAAGGGTGATACCGCCGAGGAGGAGATCAACGGGGCGCGAGCGGCTCTCAGTAAGCTCGGGGTCGTGGAGACCGAGGTGCTCCACGTGGGCGAAGGGGTCGTCGATCCGATGTCCACGGTGGTGCGCGTGGTGGTGGGCGAGAGCCCAGGTGGTGTGAGGTTCGCCGCAAAGCGAGCCAAGGCCGCGAGGGTCAGTCGGACACGTCGTCGTCGCTGAGTAGCGCGATTACGCTACGCATCTGACTGTTACCTACCGTTTGATCCCGATCTCGGTCATGTGTCAGTCAAGGAGCTGTGCGTACCCCGCGCGGAGTGTCGTGCCCCTGTAGCTACGCTGCAGGGGCATCGTGTTTCACGTGAAACGTCGCTCTCTGCTGCATGGAATCATCGGCCGCGGTCGTGCGGCTGCCGCCCCTCGCCATCGCAGGCCCGTTAGGGCTACGGAGTTGTCCACAGAAGTGGATTCATCCACAGAAGAGCGGGCCTCGCTGGTTCACGACCCCGAAACCATGGCAGGCTCTGCTCATTGCGAGCCTGAAGTCGAGGAGAGTGAATCCTTGCGGTCCGACGCCAACATCGCGGGACCGATGACCGATCCGGTCCCCGGTCCCCGAACCGAATCGGCGGGGGACGGTGTTTCACGTGAAACACCGCCGCCGATGGATGACACACCCATCGGTCGTGCGGCCCAGCTGGCGGTGGAGGCCCTCGGCCGTGCCGGCGAGGGTCTGCCGCGGCCTGACCAGACGCGGGTCATGGTGGTGGCCAACCAGAAGGGCGGGGTGGGTAAGACCACCTCGACGGTCAACCTTGCCGCGTCACTTGCACTTCATGGTGCACGTGTTCTGGTGGTCGACCTTGACCCGCAGGGGAACGCCTCTACGGCTCTGGGGATCGACCACCATGCCGAAGTCCCCTCGATCTATGACGTCCTGGTGGAGAGCAAGCCGCTCTCCGACGTGGTTCAGCCCGTTCCGGACGTAGAAGGTCTCTTCTGCGCCCCGGCCACCATCGATCTCGCCGGTGCGGAGATCGAACTGGTGTCGCTGGTGGCGCGGGAGAGTCGACTGCAGCGGGCGATCCAGGCATACGAGCAGCCGCTCGATTACATCCTGATCGACTGCCCGCCCTCGCTCGGCCTGCTGACGGTCAACGCCCTGGTGGCCGGCGCCGAGGTGCTGATCCCTATTCAGTGCGAGTACTACGCGCTGGAAGGGCTGGGACAGCTGCTGCGCAACGTCGACCTGGTGCGGGGGCATCTCAACCCCGATCTCCATGTGTCGACGATCTTGCTCACCATGTACGACGGCCGGACCAGGCTTGCGTCGCAGGTGGCGGAGGAGGTGCGCAGCCACTTCGGCAAGGAGGTGCTGCGGACCAGCATTCCTCGTTCGGTGCGCATCTCCGAGGCGCCGAGCTACGGGCAGACCGTGCTGACCTATGACCCGGGTTCGAGCGGGTCCCTGTCATACCTCGAAGCAGCTCGTGAGATCGCGCTGCGCGGGGCCGGGGTCCAGTACGAGGCCCAGCATGCCCACACGGGCAGTCGGAACAGCCAGCAGAATTCTTCGGAGGGGATCCAGTGAGCGAGCGTCGTAGAGGTTTGGGGCGAGGGCTCGGTGCCCTGATCCCCGCCGCTCCGCAGGAGAAGCAGATGCCGCCCGCCGGGATGGGTACGTCCTCGCCCGGGACGAGGCCGGTGTTGACGTCCGAGCGGGGCGTGGCCGTTGCGAAGGTGACCTCCGGTGGCGCTGTGGTGCCGGAGCCGAGCGCACCTGTTTCGGTGTCCGATGGGGCCGGTGGGCCGGCAGAGGTGGCCGGGGCGTACTTCGCCGAGCTTCCCATCGACTCGATCATGCCGAACCCTCGTCAGCCCCGCGAGGAGTTCGACGAGGATGCCCTTGCCGAGCTGGTCACCTCCATCAAGGAGGTCGGTCTTCTCCAGCCCGTCGTTGCACGGAAGACGGGGCCCGGGAGCTTTGAGCTCATCATGGGTGAGCGGCGTTGGAGGGCGTGCCGTAAGGCCGGTCTGACGCAGATCCCAGCGATCGTCCGGGCGACGGACGACGAGAAGTTGCTCTTGGATGCGCTCCTGGAGAACCTTCACCGGGCTCAGCTGAACCCCTTGGAGGAGGCGGCGGCATACGACCAGCTGCTCAAGGACTTCAAGTGCACCCATGACCAGCTGGCCGACCGCATTGGGCGTTCGCGGCCGCAGGTGTCCAACACCTTGCGCCTGCTGCGGCTGTCGCCGCGGGTTCAGCGCAGGGTCGCGGCCGGGGTGCTGTCGGCGGGACATGCGCGGGCGCTGCTCTCGGTGAACGACTCCGAGGAGCAGGACAAGCTGGCCCATCGCATTGTGGCCGAAGGGCTTTCGGTGCGGGCGGTCGAGGAGATCGTGACGCTCATGAGCTCCAGGCCCACGAGCACCGCAAAGCCCAAGGGGCCGCGGGCCGGGGGCCGGCTGTCGCCGGCGCTGACCGACCTGGCGTCCCGGCTCTCCGACCGGTTCGAGACCAGGGTGAAGGTCGACCTCGGGCAGAAGAAGGGCAAGATCGTCGTCGAGTTCGCCTCGATGGAGGATCTGGACCGCATCCTGGGCAGTCTCGCGCCGGGCGAGGGCCGCGTTCTGGACCGTGCTCCTTCGGAGGAGGCGGCCAACTCGGAAGAGGCGGCCCCCTCTGAGAAGACGGCCGAGGGCGACGAGGGCTGACGTTCTGAGTGGAGAGTGGCGGGTTGTCTTCCGGGGAGTGGCGGAGGACAACCCGCCTTTTGCTTTCCGCGGAAGACGGCCCGCCCTTTGCTTTCTCACGGTGTCGGCTTGATCCCCTGGTGGATACGATGCGTTCTGGTAGAGCACATCCAACTGATCCACCTCCGTGAACGGAATGCACCGGCCGTCGCGCGATGCGGCGGGTGAGGGAAGTGAGGAACGACCTTCATGGGGCGTCGGCTCGTACCGCTCACGCTGGACAACCTCTCCGATCTCCCCCAGCGCTGTCGCTCATGTGTGTTCTGGGAGCTCGATCCGGTGCGTGGTGACGCCGCGGTCAAGGCCGGGAGGGCAGAGCAGGAAAAGGAAGCCTGGATCTCCGCCGTTCTGCTGGAGTGGGGGTCCTGCGGCCGCGTGGTTTATGTCGACGATGTGCCAGTCGGCTTCGTCCTCTACGCCCCGCCGGCCTACGTGCCGAGAGCGACGGCCTTTCCGACGAGTCCTGTTTCCCCCGACGCGGTTCAGTTGATGACCGCCCTGATCCTTCCGGGCTACCAGGGTCAGGGACTGGGCCGGGTGATGGTGCAGACGGTTGCCAAGGACCTGCTCCGCCGAGGGTTCAAGGCAATCGAGGCGTTCGGGGACGCCCGGTGGAAGGAACCCGCTTGTCTGCTGCCGGCGGATCACTTGCTGGCGGTGGGATTCAAGACCGTTCGGCCCCACCCGGTGCACCCGCGGCTGAGGTTGGAACTGCGTACGACGCTTTCGTGGAAGGAAGACGTCGAGATGGCGCTGGACCGGTTGCTGGGGGCTGTGCAGAAGGAACCGGCGCTGCGGCCGCTGTGAGCGGTGGTGCGGGGCCAGGAATGCGAAACGGGCCCATCCCCTCAGGGATGGGCCCGTTTCATGTTTCACGTGAAACAGCGGGACTGCTGTCCTGCCCTATTCGGTGATGAAGCCTTCGAGGTCGCGGAGGATCGCGGCCTTCGGCTTGGCGCCGACGATGGTCTTGGCGACCTCGCCACCCTGGTAGACGTTCAGCGTCGGGATGGACATGACGCCGTACTTCGCAGCGGTGGCCGGGTTCTCGTCAATGTTGAGCTTGACGATCTCGATCTCGCCGTGCTCGGCCGCGATGGCCTCCAGAGAGGGGGCGATCTGACGGCACGGGCCGCACCAGGCAGCCCAGAAGTCCACCAGCACGGGCTTGTCGCTCTTCAGGACGACCTCGTCGAAAGAGTCGTCGGTCACGTTCTTCAGGGCGCCGGCCACGGCGGCCTCCTTAACTTCGCGGGGTGTGGGTGAGGCGTGGATCAGACGGTGGCTGCAGCGGCCTTCTCGTCGTCGGCGAGCGCGGCCAGGAAGCGCTCGGCGTCGAGAGCGGCGGAGCATCCGGTGCCGGCAGCGGTGATGGCCTGCCGGTAGGTGTGGTCGACGACGTCGCCGGCACCGAAGACACCGGTGAGGTTGGTGCGCGTCGAGGGGGCGGCGACCTTGAGGTAGCCCTCGTCGTCGAGGTCGAGCTGGCCCTTGAAGAGCTCGGTGCGCGGGTCGTGGCCGACGGCGATGAACAGGCCGGTCACGGGGAGCTCGGACGTCTCACCGGTCTTGGTGTTGCGCAGGGTGAGACCGGAGAGCTTCTGCTCGCCGTGCACACCGGCGACCTCGCTGTCCCAGGCAAACTTGATCTTCGGGTCGGCGAACGCGCGGTCCTGCATGGCCTTGGAGGCGCGCAGGGAGTCGCGGCGGTGGACGATGGTGACCGACTTGGCGAAGCGGGAGAGGAACGTGGCCTCTTCCATCGCGGTGTCGCCTCCGCCTACCACGGCGATGTCCTGGTCCTTGAAGAAGAAGCCGTCGCAGGTCGCACACCAGGAGACGCCACGTCCGGAGAGGGCGTCCTCGTTGGGCAGACCGAGCTTGCGGTGCTGCGAGCCGGTGGTGACGATGACGGCCTTGGCGCGGTGAACCGTGCCGGCGGTGTCGGTGACGGTCTTGATGTCACCGGTGAGGTCCACGGAGATCACATCGTCGGGAACGAGTTCGGCACCGAAGCGCTCGGCCTGGGCTCGCATGTTGTCCATGAGCTCCGGGCCCATGATCCCGTCCTGGAAACCGGGGAAGTTCTCCACGTCAGTGGTGTTCATCAACGCGCCGCCGGCAGTGACGGCGCCCTCGAACACCAGCGGCTTCAGCGAGGCGCGCGCGGTGTACAGGGCGGCTGTGTAGCCCGCGGGGCCGGAGCCGATGATGATCACATTACGCACGTCGCTCACGGGTTTCTTCCTCGTCTCTGCAGACTGCCTACTGTCCACGCCTACTGGGGTCGGTTCAACGACTCTCACCCCACCCAACGGATCCTACGGGGGATGCATTCCCGACGTGCCCGGTCGGCGTCCGGCGGGATTCTCAGGGGCGTGCGTAGGCGTGCGTCAGAAGGAGTTTCCCCTTGGCCGCGGGCTCGGCATCGACGCAGGACGCGTCGACGACGTAGGCCTGGACCTTGCTGGTGTCCGTGGGATGGGGCAGGACGACGAGGTAGGCGGCGGTGCCTTCGTAGATGCCTCGCTGGAGGGCAAGGGCGGGGGTATTCCGCCCGATGCCCTGCTCGACACAGGACGGGACGGCCACGGTGGGGGCGCGGAGCGGGTTCTTGGGTGACGCGGATTGAGGAGACGCGGAATCCGTAGAGGCCTGCGATTCGGGTGCGGTCTTCGTGTCGGTGGATGGAGCCTGCTTCTCGCTGCCGGAGTCCTGAGGGCTGGCCGCTTCGGTACGGGAGCCCAGGAGGCTCTGTACCCGCCCTTCCAGAGTGGACGGCGAGAAGGTGTCCGAGGCGGACTTGGACAGAGCAGCTCCGCGGTCCATCGCACTACTGTCGGAGCTCTGGGAGAGCTGGACGTTCTGCAGCAAGAAGATGCTCACGCCGACCACGGCAGCGCCGAGGGCGGCGCCAAGTACCGCAGTGCGCCGACGCCGCCGCGCAGGCCGACGGCCGGGACCCGTTGCGGCGCGGGCGTGCCCGGCGGGTCGGTCCGCGAGCTCCGGAGAAGGCGCCGCGGAAGCCGGTTCGGTTTCACGTGAAACATCGGCTGACGAGTCCTGCGCTGTGCCAGTGGAGCGGGCCTCCTTGACCAGCGCCGCGTTGATGCGATCGGCGATGTCGGTGGGCATCGGCTGCGGGGCCGGCAGGGCGCTGAGCAGACCGCGGATCTCTATCAGCGAGGCATGAACGTCGGCGCAGAGCTCGCAGCCGGCCAGGTGGCGTCGGACATCAGCCGTGCGCGAAGGGGAGAGCAGGCCCTCGGTGAGATCGGAGATCTCCGAGACGTCCGGGTGCTGGGTCGTATCGGTCGTCGATGTCATGCGCGTCCACCTCCGCCCTTCGCTGCCGCTGGATCGCTCGTGCCTGCGTCTCTTGGTCCCGCTGCCGGTGGGACGGATGCTCTCGGCGTCCGGTTCCCTTCTGCCCCGGGCTGCTCACCGCCGCCGTTTCCGCTGCGGAGATGAGTGAGCTGAGGTGCCAGCCTGGCGCGTCCCCGCGCACAGCGGCTCTTCACGGTGCCGACCGGCACATCAAGGATGTGGGCCGCCTCCGCCACCGGGTATCCCTGCATGTCGACGAGGACAAGTGCGGCGCGTTGTTCGGCGGGGAGTGTGGCGAGGGCTGCGAGCAGTTCACGCTGAAGGTCCTGGCGCTCTGCGGGCGCTTCGGCGGATTCGTGCGGTTCCAGGAGCTGGTCGAACCGCTCCGGGTCATCGACCGGTGCGGTCCTCCGGGAGGAGGCCTTGCGGACCCGGTCGAGGCAGGCGTTGACCGTGATGCGGTGCAGCCAGGTGGTGACGGCGGACTGGCCACGGAAGGTGTGGGCGGCGCGAAACGCGGAGACCAGGGCGTCCTGCACGGCATCGGCCGCTTCCTCGCGATCCCCCAGGGTCCGCAACGCCACGGCCCACAGCCGGTCGCGATGCCGGCGTACGAGCTCACCGAAGGCGTCCGGTTCACCGGCTACGTGGCGAGCGAGGAGGTCTGAGTCGCTGAGTTGTTCGGACGGCTCGGCGGCCACCTCCCCCTCCCTCCCTCTCTGAATCAAGGTCCGTCTGTCTATCACGGTTCAGGTGGGGAGGGGGAGGGCCGATCAGCCGAGAACGGAGATCTCCGAAATTCCTCCGCGATATCCGCTGCCGGTGTCGTCCTGCGGGAGCTCCGTGACGTGGATCAGGATGTAGCGCGTCCGCACCGGCTTGGCGAGGGTTTCCTTGAGACTGCTTCCTGTCGTTCCCAGCTGGGTGAGGTGCTGCGGGAAGTCCGAGAGGGACGAGGGCGCGGAGGCGTTCTCGTCGGCCGCCAGAACCTCGGCCTTCTGTCCGCTGCGGTACATGGCCACGTCGATGCCGGATACGTCTTTCACGCTGCCGAGGTCTACGACTATCCCGCTGCCGTCCTTGCGGTTCGGATAGTTGCCGAAATTCGGGAAGCCCAGGTAGCGCGGAGTGATCCATGAGGTGCCCGGCTTGCCGTCGACGGCGTTCGGTGCCTCGGCCTGGCTGATGCCCGAGCCGCTGGGCATGAACTCCGCGGCATCGACGATCTGCAGCGGCGCAGCGGGCCGGGACTGCGCCTTGTCGCCGTTCTCCGGGTTGGTCTGCGTGGTCCCCGGGTCGTCCGAACCGTTGTCGTGGTCGAGGAGCGTCTCGGCGAGCTGCCAGCTGCCGAGACCCAGCGCGGCGATGAGCAGCGCGGACACGGCCCATTTGAGGGCCTTCCCGGTGCGGCTCTGCAGCGGGGCAGGGGGTGCGACGACGGGCTGGGCGACGCCGGCACCGGGTACGGCCGGGCGCCCGTAGGTGCCCTGTTGGTACGTCGTCCGCTGGTACTCGGGCGGTGCGGTGAACGTGGGCTCGGGCGGACGGATGCGCGGCATCGCCGCAACGACCTTGGCGAGCTCGTCCGGGGTGGTGCACGGCTGTTCCTGGCGGGAGGCCGTGGCCCCGTCATTGGCGAGAGCCCGCATGGCGATCTCGGAGAGACCGCGGTGGACTCCTGCCCGCACCTGATCCGGTGCGATCAGCCCCACGCCCTTGGGGAGCCCGGTGAGGCCGTAGGCATCGCTCTCGTACGGCCAGCGCTGGGTCAGCGCGGCGTACAGAAGGGCCCCGATCGCCTCGGTGTCGGCGCGCTGCGGTCCGTCGGAGGTGATCCCACGCAGCGCGGCGTTCACGGCGAGACCGCGGATGCGGTACTGGCCCGAGGAGCTGCGCAGCACCGCTCCGGGCGTGAGCCTCAGATGGGCCAGTCCCTCACGATGTGCGGCCGCCATGGCCTGGGAGATCTGGCTGACGAGCTGGTACGCGTCGTGAGCGTCCATCGGCCCCGCGCCCAGGAGGGCGGTCAGTTCGGTGGCGTCGGGAAGCCACTCGTGGACGACGTAGACGAGATCGTTCTCCTCCACGGCGTCGAGGACCTGCACGAAGCGGGGATCGCCGAGCAGAGCGGAGGAGCGGGCTGCGGCCAGCACCGAACGGGCCCGCGGATGGTCCGCCGGCAGGAGATGTACGCCGACCGCGCGGCGCAGTTTCTCGTCGACGGCGCGCCAACTGCTGAACCCGTCCAGACGGGTGACGCACTCCTCGAGCCGGTAGCGCCCGGCAAGCTTGTGACCGCTGTGCAGATCAGGGGTCGGCACGGCGGTTTCGGAGCCGCTCGGCTCACTTTCCGCGTCCTGAGGGCCTGGGCCCGTTGAATCCTGAGCTTCTGCTGCACCGTCGCTCGTGGCCTCGTCCGCCTTCGCGGCCAGCGGCTTGTCGCCACTGTTGTCGGCCACGTCGACAGCAGCCGTGCTACGTTCCGCCACCGTCGTTCCTGCCTCCCCATCCGTTGGGCGATGCCAGCCAGCCCCGCACAGTCACGCCAATTGTGCCCACACTCCGGCGCTATGCACGACACGCGGAGACCGGCGATGGTTGTGCGGGCCGGTGATCCTCAGCGGCCGAGCCGTCCTCGGACCATGCCGACCATGCTGTTGATCTCTTCGATCCGCATGCGCTTCGCCGCGACGAAGAAGACTCCCAGCAGCACGACCCCACCGCAGACCAGCGCGATGAGTGAGCCTCCGGCGCCGTCGCCCAGCCCTTGGAGAAGAGCGAATCCCACAGCGCCGCCGACCACGGCTGCAGGGATCGCAGCGAGGCACAGTCGAGCGTAGGTGCGCAGCACGTGGGCGCCGTCCAGATCGCCGCCCAGCCGGTTGCGCAGCCGCCGCCAGGCGATACCGACCCCTACTGCGTAGGCGAGCCCGTACGAGGCGGCCATGCCGACCACGGCCCACTGGGCAGGCAGCACCACGTAGCAGATGGCCGAGGCAGCCGCGTTGACCAGAGCGACGATGACCGTGTTGTAGAAGGGCGTCCGGGTGTCCTCGTACGCGTAGAACCCCCGCAGCACCACGTACTGGACGGAGTAGGGGATCAGGCCGAGGCCGAAGGCCATCAGGATGAAACCCATGGAGCGGGCGGCCTCGGGGCCGCTGGAGGCGTAGAGCAGGGTGCACATCGGTACGCCCAGGGCGAGGAACGTGAAGGCGACCGGCACGATGGCCACCGCCGAGTTGCGCAGACCCTGCGAGATGTCGTCGCGGACCGCGCCCGGGTCGTTGTCGTGGGCGGCACGGGAGATGCGCGGCAGCAGGGCGGCCATGACCGAGACGGTGATGATCGCCTGCGGCATGCCCCAGATCAGCTGTGCGTTGGAGTAGGCGAGGAACCCCGCCCCGTTCTGGCCGGACGCCTTGCCGGCGGAGGTCGCGAGCTGGGTGACGACCAGCACACCGGCCTGGTTGGCGAAGACGAACAGCACCGTCCACTTGGCCAGCTTGACCGTCTTGCCGAGCCCGTGGCCCTTCCAGTCGAAGCGCGGACGGAAGCGGAATCCGGCCTCGCGCAGATACGGGATCATGGCCAGGGCCTGGACGACGAGGCCGAGCAGGGTGCCGATACCCAGCAGCCGGACACCTTCCGGCGGGATCGTCTGGACGCCCATGTGGGACTCGTGCGAGGTGCCGTAGACCCAGATGAACAGGCCGAACGTGAAGATCATGACGATGTTGTTGAGGACCGGGGTCCACATCATCGCGCCGAACTTTCCGCGGGCGTTGAGGATCTGGCCCATGACGACGTGCACACCCATGAAGAAGATGGTGGGCAGGCAGTACCGGGCGAAGGTGGTGGCCACGTTGTTGGCCGGCGGGGTCGTTGGCGATCGTCGATGACATCAGCCGGATGAGGAAGGGCGCGGCGAAGACCGCGAGGGCGACGATCAGCCCGAGCGCGACCATCACGAGAGTCAGCAGCCGGTTCGCGTAGGCCTCGCCGCCGTCCTCGTCGTCCTTCATCGAGCGGACGAGCTGGGGCACGAAGACCGAGTTGAGGCCGCCGCCCACGGTGAGGATGTAGATCATCGTCGGCAGCGTGTACGCGATGGTAAAGCTGTCGCCGAGGAGAGCGGCACCGAGCGCGGCGGTGATCACCAGGCTGCGGATGAAACCGGTGAGCCGTGAGACGAGGGTGCCGGCGGCCATGATCGCGCTGGACTTCAGCAGACCGGACGCGCGGCCACCGCCGGACTTCGGCGGCTGGGCGGCGGGAACAGGGGCCGGCTCGGGCCGGTCCGGGGCCGGGGACCCGGCCGGACCCTCCTGATCCCGGAAGAGATGGGCGAAGGCGTCCGGCTCCTCACGGTTCGTCGACGCCTGGGTGACGAGATCGTCCACGCCCACGAACTGGGTGGTCGCGGCGTCGTCCCCGTACGGCAGGTGGCGCGACGGGCCGTCCGGCTCGGGGGGCGGGGTCTGCGCCCAGATCCGGGGGTCGGGTGCGTACGGGGCGGCCGGCGGCTGCTGATAGAGCGGCTGCGGCTGCTGGTAGTAGCCGGGAGGCGGCGGCGGATGCGCGGCGCGGTCGTACAACGCCTCGCTCACCGGGTCCTGGGCGGAGAGATCCTGGGACCGGTAGGGGTCGTAGTCGTAGGCCGCCTGCAGGTAGGGATCGGGGGGCGGGGGCATCTGCTCCGGCCCGGGCGGCACCGGTGGCCCGCCCGAAGACCCAGCTCCGCCCGTACCCTGACCGCGGTCACCGTCGTACGGCGCGTTCATCGAAACCCCACCTCATCGTCCCCGGCCGACCGGCCACGACAGACATCGCTCAACGGTCCACTTTCTCACCCGTGCCCGGCGGCTTCGTGCTTTCGGGACCGGTGTCCGGCGTCGGGTCACTCGGCTGCTCGGGTTCACTGCCGTCGTCGCCCGCCGCGCCGCCCGCGTTGGCTCGCTTGCGATGTGCATACATCCGGATGCCGGCGAGAACCAGGAGCAGAAGGCCCCCGGCGATCACGAGCAGCACGGTCGGGGTGAGCTCGGACACCTTCACGGTGAACGCCATCTCCGCGCCGTACGGCCTGCCGTCCTCCGTGTAGAGCTGCGCGGTCATCTGGACCTGACCGTTGATGTTGGCCGCGGCGTCGAATTTCACGGACTGGCTGTGGCCGGCGCCGATCAGGATCGGCTGCTCGGCCACGGCGCCGCCGTCGTTCAGCTCGAGCCGCGTCGCGTTCTCCGACTTCAGCCGGAGCACCAGGTGCTTGACGTCCTGGAGCAGTCTGTTCTGCACCGTCACGGGAATGGTGGCGCTGCGTCCGGACAGGGTGACATCCGACTTCGAGATGAGCTGGACCTCGTTGATGAGGCCCTGGAGATAGGTGCGCACGGAGTCCCGGTACTGCTGGGCCTCCAGGGGCTTGCCCCGCCACGACGTCGACATGGAGCGGTTGATCGCGTTGCCGAAGGGGGTCACCACCCGCTCGGGCTGGGTGAGGATGACCCGGAAGTTGTCGAGGGAGGCCTGGGTGGACTTGATGTCCTGGAAGGCCTGGGTGGGCAGCTCCTGGCTGCGCAGCTTCTTCGGGTACTGGGACGTCCGGGGGACCGTGGTGGTCGCCTCCGCGTCGGGCTTCGCGGCCGCGGCCTGCATCAGGGTCTGGGACTGCGTCCAGCGCCCGTCGTCGAGGGTGTGAAGCGCACGGGCCATCGACTGGGCCTGGGCGATGGTCGGCATCCGCTGGGGCGCCACGACGATGCTTCGGTCCTTGTCCGTGTCCTGCTCGGACAGGGCGAGCGTGAGGGCCAGGAACTTCTGCACGGCGAGCGTGGAGTCCCCTGGCTTCGCCATGTCGCCCTGGAAGGCCGTGGAGAGCCGGGCGTCGGAGACCACCGCGGTGGTGCCGCCGCCGATGGGCCGTGCGGCGGTCGGCGTGTAGGACAGGCCGGCGGTCTCCTGAAGGCTGTCGCTGCGGGCGATCACGTTGTGGGCGCCGGTCGAGGTGGCGACATCGACGATGGACGGGTCGATCGCACCGTCGACGGGCCAGGCGAAGTCGGTCGACGGCTTGAGATGGAGGATGGTCTCCACGGTCATCCCGGCGACCTCGCTGGCCGTCTGGAGATGGCTGAGCGTGCCCGACACGTTTTTGCCGCGGTGCGCGATGGACGCGAGATCGGGGTCTCCGAAGGGCAGGGCGACGACCTTGCCGTCGGCCACCGCCGCTTCCAGTGAGCTGAGCCACTTCTTGGCCACGGCCTGGTTCGTCCCGGCGACCGTGGTGTCACCCGACTTGACGCGATAGTTCTTGGTCATGGCGTCGACACTCGCGAGCAGATCCGGGTCGACGACCCAGGTCACGGGCAGTTGGCTGCCGAGCGACACCATCCGTTCGAGCCGGCCGCCCGGTGCGATCTCGGCGGCCAGGTCGTCATCGGCGAACACCGGGGTCTGCTGCTCGTCGGAGCCGGTTTCCGCGGTGAGATGTGCCGACGCGATAAGCGGCCAGAGGTAGCTGATTCCGGTCTTGGAGTCGCTGTCCTTGTCCTGCCAGGGCAGGAAGGTCCGCTTGATGCCGAGCACGTGGTCGTACTGGGCGCGAGCCGTCTGGCCCGACAACGAGACGCCCAGTTGGTAGACCCCCTCGTCGCCGAGTTCCAGCTTGCTGACGGGGACGGACAGCGTGAAGTCCTGGCTGATGCCCGAAGCGAGCTTGGCGATCTTGACCGTGTACTTGCCCCCGAGCGGATAGGGATCCGTCCCCGGTACGTACCCGGTGCGCTGAGCGGCCGCGTCGATCGAGGTCCTGCCGTAGAGCCGCGGGCCCACGCGCAGATCGACCTGCGCGTCGGTGACGGTTTCCTTGCCCTTGTTGGTCAGGGTGCCGGAGACGGTGAGCGTGTCCCCCTTCACAGGGGCGCTCGGCGTCAGCGTGTCCAAGGACACCGAGACGGTGCTGGATCCGGTCGGAGCCTGGCTCGTCCCGCCGGCCTGCGCCTGCGGGGCGGCCACCCCGGCCAGCAGAGCGGCGACGAGCGGTGCGCCGGCCAGCGCTGCGGCGGTGCGCCGCAGCCACCGGCGGGCAGGAGAGGGACTCATCCCCTGAATGTCTGCCGCCTCGGCCACGCGTATCCGTCCCTCGTCGTCGTCAGCTGCTGTCACTCGTCGTCCGTTGCTGCGTCCCCGCATGGTAACGATCTGCGCCGTGGCCAAGTGCCGGGGAGTGCGCCACGTGATCGGGAGAGTCTCGCAGGGCGAGCGGAAACCATGACGCCCGGGCCGGTCCGGGCACGTACCCTTTTCTGTTGTGCCGAACGCCAATGAAGACAACTCCAGCGCCCTGACCCAGGTGCAGCTCCGTGCAGTCAGCGAACTGCTGCGGGTGTCCCCGGTCGCCGACGATCTCGCCCGCCGATTCCAGGATGCCGGATTCAGTCTCGCCCTGGTCGGTGGCTCGGTCCGGGACGCGCTCCTCGGCAGGCTGGGGAACGACCTGGACTTCACGACCGACGCACGTCCCGAGGACGTACTGAAGATCGTCAGGCCATGGGCGGACTCGGTATGGGAGGTCGGGATCGCCTTCGGCACGGTGGGTGCCCAGAAGGACGGTTACCAGATCGAAGTCACCACATACCGGTCCGAGGCGTACGACAGGACCTCGCGGAAGCCCGAAGTTTCCTACGGTGACTCCATTGAGGAAGACCTCGTCCGCCGCGATTTCACGGTGAACGCGATGGCGGTCGCGCTGCCGCAGAAGGAGTTCGTCGATCCGCACGGCGGCCTCGCGGACCTGGCGGATCGGGTACTGCGTACCCCTGGAACGCCCGAGGATTCCTTCTCCGACGACCCCCTGCGCATGTTGCGCGCTGCGCGTTTTGCCGCACAGCTGGACTTCGAGGTTGCTCCGGACGTCGTCGCCGCGATGACGGAGATGGCGGTTCGGATCGAGATCGTCTCTGCCGAGAGGGTGAGGGAGGAGCTCAATAAGCTCCTGCTCTCTTCGCATCCCCGTAAGGGGCTGGCGCTGCTTGTCGACACGGGACTGGCCGAGCAGGTCCTTCCCGAGCTCCCCGCGCTCCGGCTGGAAAGTGACGAGCATCACCGCCACAAGGACGTGTACGAGCACTCCCTGACCGTCCTGGAGCAGGCGATCGGCCTGGAGGAGGACGGCCCGGACCTCGTTCTGCGCCTCGCTGCCCTTCTCCATGACATCGGCAAGCCGAGGACCCGCCGCTTCGAGAAGGACGGACGGGTCTCGTTCCATCACCACGAGGTGGTGGGCGCCAAGATGGTCAAGAAGCGAATGACCGAGCTCAAGTACTCCAACGACATGGTCAAGGACGTCGCGAAGCTGGTGGAACTGCATCTGCGCTTCCACGGATACGGCGACGGGGAGTGGACGGACTCGGCGGTGCGTCGCTATGTACGCGATGCGGGGCCGCTGCTGGAGCGGCTCCACAAGCTGACGCGCTCGGACTGCACCACGCGGAACAAGCGCAAGGCCAGTGCCCTCTCGCGGACCTACGACGGGCTGGAGGAGCGCATTGCCCAGTTGCAGGACCAGGAGGAACTGGACTCGATCCGACCGGACCTGGACGGGAACGAGATCATGGAGATTCTGAGCGTCGGACCGGGGCCGGTCATCGGCAAGGCGTATGCGTTCCTGCTTGAACTGCGTCTGGAGAACGGGCCGATGGAGCACGACGCGGCCGTGGCCGAGCTCAAGAAGTGGTGGGCAGGGCAGAGCTGAGGTCTCGAAGACCCATTCCGCCCTGAGAGCTGCAGGGCATGTTTCACGTGAAACATGCCCTGCAGCGGATATGCCGACGGCGCTGTTTCACGTGAAACAGCGCCGTCAGTCGTTCCGGCTCCACCGGAACAACATCGCGGCCGCCAGGGCGTACAGCGCGGCCACCCCGATCACCACCGCTGTCGATCTCCCATCAGCAGGCAGGAGCAGTGCGGAGGCTCCGGCGGCGCCCACGAAGGCCACGTTGAACAACACGTCGTAGAGCGAGAAGATCCTGCCGCGGAACGAGTCGTCCACGGCTGTCTGTACCACCGTGTCCGTCGCGATCTTCGCTCCCTGGGTGACAAGGCCGAGGATGAACGCCGCGATGAGTATCGGTACGGGCCGGAACCAGAGGCCAAGTGCCGGCTCCAGCACAGTGGCGGCCGCGGCGCAGACCGCCATCCAGCGAAACCTGCCCAGTCGTCCCGCAGCCCAGGGGGTCAGTACGGCCGCCGCGAAGAACCCCGCACCGGACACCCCGACCGCCAGGCCCAGCAGTGCCAGCCCGTCGGAGTCGTTGTCGGCCCAGGCGTACCGGCACAGCATCAGGACCATGACCGTCAGTGCCCCGTAACAGAAGCGGAGCACCGTCATGGCGGCCAGCGCCCGGGCAGCCTTCCGGCGCTCCGCGAGATGGCGCAGTCCGTGGCCGAGTCCGCGTGCGGTGGTGGCCAGAGCCGTCCGCAGGCGAAGGTGGCTTCCCTTCCTGTCCGGTCCCAGCAGGCCCGCAGCAAGGCTCAGGGAAGCCAGTGCTGAGGCGAGGTAGAGCCCTGCGCCCAGGAGTACCACCGCGGCGTCGGAGTCGGCGAGGAGTAGCCGCACGGCGAAGGCGAGACCGCCGCCCGCGGTGGCGGCCAGGGTGCCCGCGGTCGGTGACAGCGAGTTGGCCATCACCAGCAGATCTCGGTCGACAACGCGTGGCAGTGCGGCGGAGAGGCCGGCCAGGACGAAGCGGTTGACTGCCGTGACGCAGAGCGCCGAGGCATAGAAGAGCCAGTCGGGGGCGGAGCCGAGGATCAGAAGCGCGGTGCAGCAGGCGAGCGCGGCGCGCAGCAGATTGCCGTAGAGGAAGACTTGCCGACGCGGCCAGCGGTCCAGCAGCACACCGGCGAACGGGCCGATGAGCGAGTAGGGCAGCAGGAGTACCGCCATCGCGGAGGCGATCGCGCCGGCGGACGCCTGCTTCTCCGGGGAGAAGACGACGTGTGCCGCGAGGGCCACCTGATAGACGCCGTCGGCCGCCTGGGACAGGATCCGCACGGTCAGCAGACGGCGGAAGTTCCGGAGGCGCAGGAGTATGCGCAGGTCACGCACGACGGGCATGGAAGCAAGGGTCACATACGTTGAGGGTCCCCGGGCGGATTGCCCGGGGACCCTCAACGGTGCGGCAGTCAAGGAGCGTTGCCGCTCTTCACCACGCCGCGCCGACGCACCGTTTTCCGGTGGGTCAGTTGGAGACCTCGCCGCGGATGAACTTCTCGACGTTCTCGCGCGCCTCGTCGTCGAAGTACTGGACCGGCGGGGACTTCATGAAGTACGAGGACGCGGAGAGGATCGGGCCGCCGATGCCGCGGTCCTTGGCGATCTTCGCAGCGCGGACGGCGTCGATGATGACACCGGCCGAGTTCGGGGAGTCCCAGACCTCGAGCTTGTACTCCAGGTTCAGCGGAACGTCACCGAAGGCGCGGCCCTCAAGGCGCACGTACGCCCACTTGCGGTCGTCCAGCCAGGCCACGTAGTCCGACGGGCCGATGTGGACGTTGTCCGCACCGAGCTCGCGGTCACGGATCTGCGAGGTGACGGCCTGCGTCTTGGAGATCTTCTTGGACTCAAGGCGCTCACGCTCGAGCATGTTCTTGAAGTCCATGTTGCCGCCGACGTTCAGCTGCATGGTGCGGTCCAGGACGACGCCCCGGTCCTCGAACAGCTTCGCCATCACGCGGTGCGTGATGGTGGCGCCGACCTGCGACTTGATGTCGTCGCCGACGATCGGGACACCGGCCTCGGTGAACTTGTCGGCCCACTCCTTGGTGCCGGCGATGAAGACCGGGAGGGCGTTGACGAATGCGACCTTGGCGTCGATGGCGCACTGCGCGTAGAACTTCGCAGCGACCTCGGAACCGACGGGCAGGTAGCAGACGAGCACGTCGACCTTGCGGTCCTTGAGGATCTGGACGATGTCGACCGGGGCCTCGGTCGACTCCTCGATGGTCTCGCGGTAGTACTTGCCCAGGCCGTCGTGGGTGTGGCCGCGCTGGACGGTGACGCCGGCGCTCGGCACGTCGCAGAGCTTGATGGTGTTGTTCTCGCTGGCGCCGATGGCGTCCGAGAGGTCGAGGCCGACCTTCTTCGCGTCGACGTCGAAGGCGGCGACGAACTCGACGTCCCGCACGTGGTACTCGCCGAACTGGACGTGCATCAGGCCGGGCACCTTGCCGGCCGGATCGGCGTCCTTGTAGTACTCGACGCCCTGGACCAGCGAGGCGGCGCAGTTGCCCACGCCGACGATGGCTACGCGAACCGAACCCATTCCGGTTGCTCCCTGTGTGTAATGGATGTTCTTGATGAGGACCCCGCGGATCTGCGGAGAACTCACTTGGCGGTGTCGCCGGACGGATCCGGCGGGTTGTTACCCCGCCGGGGCAGGCCGTCCGGCTCTCCTGCGGTGTCCTGCTGAGCTGAGCCCTCGGGCGAGGATCGTTGCTGATCCCGTCCCGATCGCTCGCTCTCGATGAGCTCGTTCAGCCAGCGCACTTCGCGCTCCACGGACTCCATGCCGTGTCGCTGCAGCTCAAGTGTGTAGTCGTCGAGGCGCTCGCGGGTGCGGGCCAGAGAGGCGCTCATCTTCTCGAGACGCTCCTCCAGCCGGCTGCGACGGCCTTCCAGCACCCGCATCCGCACGTCGTGCTCCGTCTGCCCGAAGAAGGCGAAGCGAGCAGCGAAATGCTCGTCCTCCCAGGAGTCGGGGCCGGTGTGCGAGAGCAGTTCCTCGAAGTGTTCCTTGCCTTCTGCCGTCAGCCGGTAGACGATCTTGGCGCGGCGCCCTGCCAGTGAAGAAGCGGGTGCGACCGCACGCCCGGCGCCGGGCGGAAGGTCTGCCGGAACATTTCCCGGCTCCTCGATCAACCAGCCGTTGGCGACCAGAGTCTTGAGGCAGGGGTAGAGGGTTCCGTAGCTGAAGGCACGGAAGATCCCCAACGAGGTGTTGAGGCGCTTGCGCAGCTCGTAGCCGTGCATCGGGGACTCGCGGAGCAGTCCGAGGACGGCGAACTCGAGGATGCCTGAGCGTCTGCTCAACCTCGCCTCCTCCTTCTCCGAGTGCTCTCGCGTGGCCCTGTGCAGAGCCGATGTACCGAGTCGATGTACCGAGCTGATGTATCGACTCGATACATCAGCACGATAGATCGGACTCCGGGCTGCGACAAGGGGGACCTTGGTGAGCGGCGTCACATCACTAATTCGTAGCAACCGACTTGCGTATTTTGGGGTGAAGTTCGGCGTCAGGAGGGTTTTGACCGTGCGTAGTCTGTGCGGCATGCAGACCACCGGGAACCGTGTGACGTCCGAGCGCGTCAGTCTTCGCGGACTAGCCGGATGCACTGCGGATGAGCCTTTCGCAGGGCTGGTCCGTAATTCGGGGGACCGGATCTCAACTGCCGCTTCCAGGCGCTCTCGCCTGCCCGAGGAGTAGTCGTTCGATGAGCGAGCACCGTCGCAAGATGCCGCAACCGCAAGGTGGCGGACGTGCCGCGGCCAGACGAGCCGCCCAGCAGTCCTCCGGACGACGCGCAGCGCCGTCACGCGGAGTAACCTCCGAGTCACCTTCCGGCGCTTATGGCGAGGAGAGTCCGTACGGCGGGCGCGCTGCTGCCAGACGGGCCGCCCAACGGGGCGGCGGTGGCCGCGGTGGATCCGACGGCGGCGGTGGCCGGCGTCGCGGAGGCGGGGACGGCGGCGAGGAAGGCCCCGGCCGGGGCCGTGGGCGCGGTAGCCAGCGCCCGGCCAAGAAGCGCTTCATCGACTACCCACGCTCCGGCAGGCAGGGCCTGCGGCGCTGGATGCCGTCGTGGAAGCTGGTCTCCGGCCTCTGTATCGGTTTCCTCGGCGTTCTGATGGGGCTTGCCGGCCTCGCCTACGCGATGGTCGCCAAGCCCCAGGTCCAGGCGGCCGCGAAGGCGGAGAACAACGTCTACTTCTGGAAAGACGGCTCGCAGATGGTGGCCACCGGCGGTGAGGTCAACCGTCAGATCATCGACTACGCCCAGATTCCGGAAGCGATGCGCAACGCCGTCATCTCCGCCGAGAACAAGACCTTCGACACCGACCACGGCATCGACCCGATGGGTATCGCCCGGGCCGTGTTCAACATGGCCAAGGGCGGTCAGACCCAGGGCGGCTCGACGATCACCCAGCAGTACGTGAAGAACGCGCAGCTGTCGCAGGAACAGAGCCTGAGCCGTAAGTTCCAGGAACTCTTCATCACGCTGAAGGTCGGCAGCGAGATGGACAAGAAGGAAATCATGGCCGGGTACCTCAACGTCTCGTACTACGGACGAGGTGCCTCGGGGATCCAGGCGGCGGCGCGCACGTACTACGGCAAGGACGCCAAGGACCTCAATCCGAGCCAGTGCGCCTTCCTGGCCACCCTGCTCAAGGGCGCCAGCTACTACGACCCCGCGGGTGCTCCGGAGATCGACTCGGTGGAGGCGACCGCGCAGAAGAACAGGGACCGGGCCGAGAAGCGCTGGCGTTGGATCCTCGACGAGGAGGTGAAGGACGGCCGGATGGAGCAGTCGGAACGCGACAAGTACACGAAGTTCCCGATGCCCGACAAGCCGAAGAAGAACGCCCAGCTGGGCGGGCAGATCGGCTATCTCGTCAATACGGCCAAGACCTACATCGTCGAGAACGACAAGGACATCACCCGCGAGAAGCTCGCTCAGGGTGGCTACGAGATCCACACGACCTTTGACAAGAACAAGGTCGAGCAGCTCGACAAGGCCGTCAAGAAGGTCTACGAAGAGAAGATCGACACCAAGAAGCGCCCGAGGACGGACACCCACGTCCAGTTCGGCGGCTCCTCGGTCGATCCGAAGACCGGTGCCATCGAGGCCATCTACGGCGGTGCGGACGCGACGAAGCACTACACCAGCAACGCCGATCCCACCGGTGCCGCGGTTGGTTCCACCTTCAAGCCGTTCGTGCTGGCCGCCGCGATGGAGTACGGCAAGCGGGACCCGTCCGGGGGCACGGAACAGGGCGAGTCGGAGCGTACGAAGGTCTCGCCGAAGAGCATCTACAACGGCGACGACAAGCTGAAGATCAAGAAGTACAACGGCGAGATCTGGACCGACGAGAAGGGCAATGAGTGGCTCCAGGCCAACGACGGCCACGAGTCGAAGGGCAACATCACCCTTCGTGAGGCGATGCGGGTGTCGGCCAACTCGCCCTATGTGCAGCTGGGCATGGACGTCGGTACCGACAAGGTGAAGGCAGCCGCCATGGCGGCCGGCCTGAAGGACGACAAGTACATGGCGAACGCGAGCGTCCCGTCGTTCTCCATCGGCACCTCCTCACCCAGCACGACCAGCATGGCGGGCGCGTACGCCACGTTCGCGGCCAGTGGCCAGCAGCGTGAGCCCTTCTCGGTGACCGAGGTGAAGAAGCGTGGCGAGGTGGTCTACCAGCACAAGGTCGTTGCCAAGAGCGCCTTCTCCAACGTCATCGCCGACAACGTGACGGACGTCCTCAAGAACGTCGTCGAGAAGGGAACCGGTACGCCCGCCAGGCTTCCCGGACGGGATGTCGCCGGCAAGACGGGTACGACGGACGACAACCTGTCCGCCTGGTTCGTGGGCTACACCCCGCAGTTGTCGACCGCGATCAGCATGTACCGGATGGACGACGACGACAGCCACAAGGGCCGCGCGTTCGAGAAGATGTACGGCACCGGTGGCGAGAGGACCATCCACGGCGCCTCGTTCCCCGCCCGGATCTGGCACGACTACATGGCCGAGGCGATGGAGGGCCAGGACAAGGTCTCCTTCCCGAAGCCGGAGCCGATCGGTGACACGGTCTACGGCGGCGGCGCGAAGAGCCCCACCCCGACCCCCACCCCGATGCCTACGCCCACGCCTTCGCCTTCCGAGACGGCGACGGTCACCCCGTCGCCGACCACTCCTGAGGTTCCGACGCCCGACCCGACCGACACCTGCAGTACGTGGGACGTGGCCTGCCAGAACAACAACGGCGGCAATTCCACCGGCTGGACCGACGGCGGCACCGACACCGGTACGACCGACGGAAGCACGAGTGGCACGGACGCCGGGACCACGGACGGGACCGACGGAGGCGCCAGCCCCTCACCCGACACAGGTGGCAACGGGAACGGGAACGGCAACGGCAACGTCTTCGGTGGCCCGGCCGGGTAGCGCCCGGCAGACAGCTCGTCCCACGCGTCCGCCAGGGCGGCACAGGTGAGCCGAGGAGTATGACGAGGGCCGCGGCACCACAGGGTGCGGCGGCCCTCATCGTTTCCACACGCCGGTACGGCAGGATGTGCGGCATGCCAAGCGCAGAGGACACGAACGTGCACCAGGAACGGTCCGTCGTACGGCCCACGCACCAGGACGAGGTCGCCGTGGCCGGCAGCGAGCTGATCGGCGGGAGGTCGGGCCGCTGGGCGCGGCTGGGCAGCACCGCGCTCACGCCCGTGGGTGCCGTCGCGCTGGTGGCGATCGGGATGTTCGCGCTCGGCATGGTGCAGAAACTGCCCTGCTACAACTGGGCGTGGTTCAGAGGCGCCGGCTCCCAGTACACCCATGCCTGCTACTCCGACATCCCGCATCTGTTCGCGGGACGCGGCTTCGCCGACGGGCTGGTGCCGTACTTCGACCGGCTGCCCGGCGACATGCAGTTCCTGGAGTACCCGGTTCTCACCGGCGTGTTCATGCAGATCGCCGCCTGGTTCACCCCGGGCGGCTCCATCCAGGAGCAGGAACAGGCCTACTGGCTCGTCAACGCGGGCATGCTGATGATCTGCACCGCCGTCATCGCCGTGTGTGTCGCACGCACGCACCGGCGCCGGCCCTGGGACGGTCTGCTGGTGGCGCTGGCGCCCGCGTTCGCCCTCACGGCCACGATCAACTGGGACCTGCTGGCGGTCGCCCTGACGGCCGCGGCGATGCTCATGTGGTCCAGGAGCCGTCCTCTGGCTTTCGGCATCCTGATCGGGCTGGCCACGGCCGCCAAGCTCTATCCCGTGTTCCTGCTGGGCCCGGTCTTCGTGTTGTGCTGGCGGGCGGGCAAGTGGCGGGAGTTCGCGGTGGCGACGCTCGGTGCCGCCGGCTCGTGGCTGGTGGTCAACCTGCCGGTGATGGTGTTCGCGCCCGAGGGCTGGAAGAAGTTCTACACCTTCAGCCAGGAGCGCTCGATCGACTTCGGCTCCTTCTGGCTGGTCATCACACAGCGCACCGGCGAATCCATCGAGGTCTCCACGGTCAACACCGTCTCCACGCTGGCAACGGTCGCCCTGTGCGCAGCGATCGGGGCGCTGACGCTGACCGCACCGCGCAGGCCGCGGTTCGCGCAGCTGGCCTTCCTTGTCGTCGCGGTGTTCATCCTCGTCAACAAGGTCTACTCACCGCAGTACGTGCTGTGGCTGATCCCCCTCGCCGCGCTGGCCAGGCCGCGCTGGCGGGACTTCCTGATCTGGCAGGCGTGCGAGGTCATGTACTTCCTGGGGATCTGGATGTACCTCGCCTACACGACGAGCGGGGACAAACACCAGGGGCTGCCCACCGAGGGCTATCAACTGGCGATCGTCCTGCACCTGCTGGGCACGCTCTACCTCTGCGCCGTGGTCGTACGGGACATCCTGATGCCGGAGCGCGACGTGGTGCGGCGTGACGGTTCGGACGACCCGTCGGGCGGAGTGCTCGACGGGGCCGAGGACGTCTTCGTACTGGGTCACGCGGCGGCGCACCGGCCGCGCCATGCCGCGCTGGCCGAGGCGGGACCGCGGGTGGAGTGGGGCACGGCGGGCACACCGGCCGCCGACTGAGCGACCGGCGGCCCGGGGCCTCAGCGGTCGACGAGCCGGTCGAACTGCGTGGTCGTGTGACGCAGATGGGCCACCAGCTCGTCGCCCACCCGCGGCTCCTCGGCGTCCGAGGGCACGAACAGGATCGACACCTGCATGTGCGGCGGCTCGGCGAACCAGCGCTGCTTGCCGGCCCAGACGAACGGCGACAGATTGCGGTTGACGGTGGCCAGCCCGGCCCGGGCGACCCCCTTGGCGCGTGGCATCACACCGTGCAGGGCCTTCGGGGCTTCCAGACCCACGCCGTGCGACGTGCCGCCCGCGACGACGACCAGCCAGCCGTCGGAGGCGGCCTTCTGCTGCCGGTAGCCGAACCGGTCGCCCTTGACGACGCGCGTGACGTCGAGCACCGCGCCCCGGTACTCCGTCGCCTCGTGGTCGCCGAGCCACAGCCTGGTACCGATGCGGGCGCGGAAGCGGGTCTGCGGGAACTGCTGCTGCAGCCGGCCCAGTTCCTCGGCACGCAGATGGCTCACGAACATCGTGTGCAGCGGCAGCCGCGCCGCCCGGAGACGGTCCATCCAGGCGATGACCTCTTCGACCGCGTCCGAACCGTCCGTGCGGTCCAGCGGCAGGTGCAGGGCGAATCCCTCGAGGCGTACGTCCTCGATGGCGGCGTGCAGCTGCCCGAGCTCCTCCTCCTTGACCCCGTGGCGCTTCATCGAGCTCATGCACTCGATGACGACACGGGCACCCACCAGGGCGTGCACGCCGTCCACGGACGAGACGGAACGGATGACCCGGTCGGGCAGCGGCACCGGCTCCTCGCCCCGCCGGAACGGCGTGAGCACCAGCAGGTCACCGCTGAACCAGTCCTTGATGCGGGCCGCTTCGTAGGTGGTGCCGACCGCGAGGATGTCGGAGCCGAAGCGGATCGCCTCGTCGGCCAGCCGCTCGTGG
The DNA here is from genome assembly GCF_043203805.1 of Streptomyces sp. LN549. Taxonomy (NCBI): domain Bacteria; kingdom Bacillati; phylum Actinomycetota; class Actinomycetes; order Kitasatosporales; family Streptomycetaceae; genus Streptomyces; species Streptomyces sp. LN549. Next base: position 4,437,543 of record NZ_JAZHRI010000002.1, read on the forward strand.
CCGAAGCCGTACCCGTTCCCCTTGCAGACCGGCACGAGGCCGGGGAACTGGTCGAGTACGGATTTCTGGTGCGCCCGCCAGCGCGCGGTGTCGACGTACAGGGAGAGCGCCATGGCCGGTCCGGAACCTTTCTGGTGGCTGCGGTGGTGTCAGAGGAGTGCGGAGCTTCCGGAACAGCTTCCGGAAGAGCCCATTGAAACGAATGAAGCCGGTTTCGTCAGCCTTGCGCGGCGGAACAGCGGCCGGTCAGCGGCGGGACATGTAGATGTCGAGCGCCTTGTGCAGCAGCTTGTTGAGCGGGAAGTCCCACTCACCGAGGTACTCCGCGGCCTGGCCGCCGGTGCCCACCTTGAACTGGATCAGGCCGAAGAGGTGATCGGTCTCGTCCAGCGAGTCGGAGATGCCGCGCAGGTCGTAGACGGTGGCGCCCATCGCGTACGCGTCGCGCAGCATCCGCCACTGCATCGCGTTCGAGGGGCGGACCTCGCGCTTGTGGTTGGCCGAGGCGCCGTAGGAGTACCAGACGTGCCCGCCCACGATCAGCATGGTCGCGGCCGCGACGTTCTCGCCCTCGTGGCGGGCGAAGTAGAGCCGCATCCGGTTGGGGTCCTCGTTGTTGAGGGCCGTCCACATGCGCTGGAAGTAGCCGAGCGGACGCGGCCGGAAGTGGTCGCGCTCCGCCGTGATCTCGTACAGCCGCTGCCACTCGGCGAGCTCCGCGTAGCTGCCCTGGACGACCTCGACACCGGCCTTCTCGGCCTTCTTGATGTTGCGCCGCCAGAGCTGGTTGAAGCCCTTGTGGACGTCTTCGAGGGAGCGGTTCGCCAGCGGCACCTGGAAGATGTAGCGGGGCTGTACGTCACCGAATCCGGCGCCGCCGTCCTCGCCCTGCTGCCAGCCCATCTTCCGCAGCCGGTCGGCTACCTCGAAGGCGCGGGGTTCGATGTGGGTGGCCTCGACGTCGCGCAGACGCTTCACGTCCGGGTCCTGGATGCCGGCCTTGATGGCGGTGGCGTCCCAGCGGCGGATCACGACGGGCGGGCCCATCTTCACCGAGAAGGCACCCTGCTGCTTGAGGTGCGCCAGCATCGGCTGCAGCCAGTCGTTCAGGTTGGGGGCGTACCAGTTGATGACCGGGCCCTCGGGCAGATACGCGAGGTATCGCTTGATCTTGGGCAGCTGCCGGTAGAGCACCAGACCGGCGCCGACGAGCTGCCCGCCCTTGTCGAACCAGCCCAGACTCTCCGAGCGCCACTCGGCCTTCACATCCGCCCATGCCGGGACCTGCATGTGACTGGCCGCGGGCAGACTCTGGATGTACGCCAGATGCTGCTCTCGGCTGATGGTCCTCAGGGTCAGGCTCATGCGGGGCGCTCCTCGGCAGGTGTGTCCCCATCGGTCAGGGGCTCCGGCTCTCGCGCCGAAGCCTACTGTGACCGGGAAGCGCGCGGTCTGGCCCCGTCGTACCCGTGCGGTCCCGGTACGGCGTAGGGGGCGGCCCCGTACGTGAACGGAGCCGCCCCGGAGGCTGCCGGGACGGTGCTGCGCCGCGGTCAGCTGATCACGCCGCCGAAGAGTCCGCCGTGGGCCATACCGAGGAAGAACCCGAGGCCGGCAGCGCCCATACCGACGAACAGCGGGAACCTCTCCCGTGTGGTCGCGGAGATGTACAGCCCGTACCCACCCGTGAGGATTCCGACGAGTCCGGCCCACGAGCTGATCAGATGCAGGCTGTGGAACATCGCCGTCACGAACGCGAGGGCGCCGAGCACCACCGTCACGGCCACCAGAGTGTCCTGGAGGGGGTGGGGCCTGCCGTCCGTCGCGAAGAGGGAGACGGAAGAGCGGGAGCGGGATCGCATTGCTTGTGCCATGGAGTACCTCCTGGCCGAAAGGCGGCGCATCGTGGCGCCGCTCACACCCGATGTGTACAGATTGCGTCTCCTGACCACCGGATTTCAACCGGAAGCCTGTCTACGGGTACTCTGTACGGTCTGCACCGGTGTCTGCCCAGGCCAGCACAGTCAGCCCCTTCTCGACGGAGGGCGTTGTCAGTGGCGGCTGTTTTACTCGGAGACACTGTTGCTTACGCATCACGACCCTCCTGCCACGGAACGACCGTGGCCGCTGAGTCCAAAGGAGGTGGGTTCCACATGCGTCACTACGAGGTGATGGTCATCCTCGACCCCGATCTCGAGGAGCGAGCAGTCTCCCCGCTGATCGAGAACTTCCTCTCCGTCGTCCGTGAGGGCGAAGGAAAGGTTGAGAAGGTCGACACCTGGGGCCGTCGTCGGCTCGCTTACGAGATCAAGAAGAAGCCCGAGGGCATCTACTCGGTCATCGACCTGCAGGCCGAGCCTGCGGTCGTCAAGGAGCTCGACCGCCAGATGAACCTGAACGAGTCGGTCCTCCGGACCAAGGTCCTCCGTCCCGAGATCCACTGAGCTTCTAGCTCAGTGGTCATCGGGTTCGAGTAGCAGCAAGCAGCCAGAAGCAATCCCCGCCGAGAGGTTCATCCATGGCAGGCGAGACCGTCATCACGGTCGTCGGCAATCTCGTCGACGACCCCGAGCTGCGCTTCACCCCGTCCGGTGCGGCGGTCGCGAAGTTCCGCGTCGCGTCCACACCCCGCATCTTCGACCGGCAGACCAATGAGTGGAAGGACGGCGAAGGCCTGTTCCTCACCTGCTCGGTCTGGCGTCAGGCGGCGGAGAACGTCGCCGAGTCCCTCACGCGAGGCATGCGCGTTGTCGTGCAGGGCCGGCTGAAGCAGCGGTCGTACGAAGACCGCGAGGGCGTCAAGCGCACGGTCTACGAGCTGGACGTCGAGGAAGTCGGCCCCAGTCTCAAGAGCGCCACCGCCAAGGTCACCAAGACCACCGGTCGTGGTGGTCAGGGCGGCCAGGGCGGCCAGGGTGGATACGGCGGCGGTCAGCAGGGTGGCGGTAACTGGGGCGGCGGTCCCGGTGCTGGTGGCCAGCAGGGTGGTGGCGGCGCTCCCGCCGACGACCCGTGGGCCACGAGCGCGCCGGCCGGCGGCCAGCAGGGCGGGGGCCAGCAGAGCGGCGGAGGCGGTTGGGGCGGAAGCTCCGGCGGTTCCGGCGGTTCTGGCGGCGGCTACTCGGACGAGCCGCCCTTCTAGGGCAGCTCGTACCCCCACTTCTTGATCACACAGGAGAAACACCATGGCGAAGCCGCCTGTGCGCAAGCCTAAGAAGAAGGTCTGCGCGTTCTGCAAGGACAAGACCCAGTACGTGGACTACAAGGACACGAACATGCTGCGGAAGTTCATTTCCGACCGTGGCAAGATCCGTGCCCGCCGCGTCACCGGCAACTGCACGCAGCACCAGCGTGACGTCGCCACGGCTGTCAAGAACAGCCGTGAGATGGCGCTGCTGCCCTACACGTCCACCGCGCGATAAGGGAAGGGTGACCGAATCATGAAGATCATCCTCACCCACGAGGTCTCCGGCCTCGGTGCTGCTGGCGACGTCGTTGACGTCAAGGACGGGTACGCCCGTAACTACCTGGTTCCGCGTGGCTTTGCCATCCGCTGGACCAAGGGTGGCGAGAAGGACGTGGCGCAGATCCGCCGCGCCCGCAAGATCCACGAGATCGCCACGATCGAGCAGGCCAACGAGATCAAGTCCAAGCTCGAGGCCGTGAAGGTCCGTCTGGCCGTTCGCTCCGGCGACGCCGGCCGTCTCTTCGGCTCCGTCACCCCGGCTGACATCGCTTCGGCGATCAAGGCTGCCGGTGGCCCGGATGTCGACAAGCGTCGCGTTGAGCTCGGTTCGCCGATCAAGACGCTCGGCGGACACCAGGTGTCCGTGCGTCTGCACCCCGAGGTCGCTGCGAAGCTCGGCGTCGAGGTTGTTGCTGCCTGATTGGGCCGCACCTCAGCAGAACAGTGAAGGGCCGCACCCTCTGGGTGCGGCCCTTCGCCGTTGCCGGGTCGGCCTGTTTCACGTGAAACAGGCTGTTGTGACGGGCTCAGCGGGTTGCACCGGTGACCATCCACGCACCGGAACGGGCGCGAAGCCAGAGCGTTGCCATGCGGACGAGCATCATGAGGGCCATCGCACACCACAGCGCTGTCAGGCCGCCCCCGAGGACGGGAACCAGCAGGGCCACCGGGGCGAAGACAGCCAGGGTGATGACCATGGCCCAGGCCAGATAGGGTCCGTCCCCGGCGCCCATCAGGACGCCGTCCAGGACGAAGACGACCCCGGCGACCGGCTGGGTCAGGGCCACCACCAACAGGGCCGGGAGCAGCGCGTCCTGCACGGACTGATCGTTGGTGAAGAGCGGTACGAACAGGGGGCGTGCGAGAACGATAAGGGCTCCGAAGACGACGCCGGAGACGATGCCCCACTGCACCATACGGCGGCAGGCCTCGCGAGCGCCCTTGGTGTCACCCGCTCCAAGGTAGCGACCGATGATGGCTTGTCCTGCGATGGCGATGGCGTCCAGCGCGAAGGCCATCAGACTCCACAGCGACAGGATGATCTGGTGCGCGGCGATGTCGGTGTCGCCCAGCCGGGCGGCGACGGCGGTGGCGATGAGCAGGACGGCACGGAGCGACAACGTACGGACCAGGAGGGGGACGCCTGCCTGGGCGCTGGCCCTGATGCCTGCGATGTCGGGGCGCAGCGAGGCCCCGTGGCGCCGGGCGCCACGGACCACGACCACGAGATAGGCGATGGCCATCCCGACCTGAGCGATCACGGTGCCCCAGGCGGACCCTGCGATGCCGAGCCCGGCGCCGTAGACGAGGCCCGCGTTGAGGGCCGCATTGGCCGCGAATCCGCCGATGGCGACGTAGAGCGGGGTGCGGGTGTTCTGCAGGCCCCGAAGCACGCCGGTCGCGGCCATCACCACGAGCATCGCGGGGATTCCGAGGCTGGAGATCCGAAGATAGGTGGTGGCGTAAGGGGCTGCGGTGTCGGAGGCGCCGAAGGCCTCGACGAGCCAAGGGGCCAGGGGGAGAGTCAGGGCGATGACGGCAACGCCGAGCAGGATCGCCAGCCAGATGCCGTCCATGCCCTGGCGGATCGCTGAGGCCAGATCGCCGGCGCCGACCCGTCGGGCGACAGCTGCGGTGGTGGCGTAGGCGAGGAAGACGAAGATGCTCACGGCCGTCGTCAGCAAGGCTGCGGCAACGGCCAGACCGGCCAGTTGCGGAGTGCCGAGATGGCCGACGATGGCACTGTCGACCATCACGAAAAGGGGCTCGGCCACGAGCGCGCCGAAGGCGGGTACGGCGAGCGCGATGATCTCGCGGTCGTGCCGCCGACGACGAGACGGCGGGGTCGCCGGTGCCTGGATCATGGCAGTCAATCTAATCTTCCACAGGTAATAGATGCAAGCCTAAAGCGATCCTTACAATTACTGCGGGGTGGTGTTCTGGCATGTGCCGGTTGCCGGGATCTTGTGGCGACCTGGAAAGTTTTTCTCCCCCACAGCCCGTGTACGGAGTAACCGCAGGTCAGGGGGATGATGATGGCGTTGCTATGAGTTTGTCCACAGTGCTGTCCCCCGGTCCGTGCACAGGTTCTGTGGAGTTCTCCACAGCATCTGGTCCGTCGTCCACATGCCCTGTGGATAACCAGATTGGCTGACGCTTCCGGGACGCCTACCGTGGTCCGGCGCCCCCACCTCGTTTCGGCCCTGGAAACCCGCAGAACCCGACACACCGGAACCGGAGTCGGGCGTCCTGATTGTCGGTGCCGTGCCGTAAGAAAGAGTGGCACGGCTAGGTCCGCGGAGCGGACGGGAGGAGGTGGCCGGATGAGCATTTCCGAGCCTTTGGACGACCCCTGGGCCGACACCGGTCCCAGCGACCGTCTGCCTGTTTCCCGCCAGCGACGGGGCGAGGGCCGGGATCGCGGTGAGCAGCACGACCGAGGCCGGGAAGGCAACAGCTGGGAGGGCGGCTCCCCCGGTTTCGAGCGGGTCCCGCCCCAGGACCTCGACGCTGAACAATCCGTCCTCGGTGGCATGCTCCTGTCCAAGGACGCCATCGCCGACGTCGTAGAGATCATCAAGGGCCACGACTTCTATCGCCCCGCGCACGAGACCGTCTACCAGGCGATCCTCGACCTCTATGCCAAGGGCGAGCCGGCCGACCCGATCACGGTGGCGGCCGAACTGGTCAAGCGCGGCGAGATCACCAAGGTGGGCGGAGCCCCGTATCTGCACACCCTGGTCCAGTCGGTGCCGACCGCGGCCAACGCTTCGTACTACGCGGAGATCGTTCACGAGCGCGCCGTCCTGCGGCGACTCGTCGAGGCGGGCACAAAGATCACGCAGATGGGATACGCGGCCGACGGCGACGTGGACGACATCGTCAACTCCGCCCAGGCCGAGATCTATGCCGTCACCGAGCAGCGGACCAGTGAGGACTACCTACCGCTCGGCGACATCATGGAGGGCGCGCTCGACGAGATCGAGGCGATCGGTTCACGCAGCGGCGAGATGACCGGTGTGCCGACCGGATTCACCGACCTCGACGCCCTGACCAACGGCCTTCACCCTGGCCAGATGGTCGTCATCGCGGCCCGGCCTGCCATGGGTAAGTCCACCCTCGCCCTGGACTTCGCTCGCGCCTGCTCGATCAAGAGCAACCTGCCCAGCGTGATCTTCTCCCTCGAAATGGGGCGGAACGAGATCGCGATGCGACTGCTGTCCGCCGAGGCAAGGGTGGCGCTGCACCACATGCGCTCGGGCACCATGACGGACGAGGACTGGACGAGGCTGGCGCGGCGGATGCCCGATGTCTCGGCGGCCCCGCTCTACATCGACGACTCCCCGAACCTCTCCATGATGGAGATCCGGGCCAAGTGCCGCCGTCTCAAGCAGCGCAACGACCTCAAGCTCGTGGTCATCGACTACCTGCAGCTGATGCAGTCCGGTGGTTCGAAGCGTGCCGAGAGCCGTCAGCAGGAGGTCTCGGACATGTCCCGAAACCTCAAGCTGCTGGCCAAGGAACTCCAGCTGCCGGTCATCGCGCTCTCCCAGCTGAACCGTGGACCGGAACAGCGCACGGACAAGAAGCCGATGGTCTCCGACCTCCGTGAATCCGGATCGATTGAGCAGGATGCCGACATGGTGATCCTGCTGCACCGTGAGGACGCCTACGAGAAGGAGTCACCGCGTGCGGGAGAGGCGGACCTGATCGTGGCCAAGCACCGTAACGGTCCGACGGCGACGATTACCGTCGCCTTCCAGGGGCACTACTCGCGCTTCGTGGACATGGCGCAGACCTGATCGGGGACCGTGTAGGGTCTCAGATTTCGCTGCACAGTCTCACGCTCCGCTTCATATCGGCTGCACTTATGAATCGGCCGTGAGACAAGCAGGTCGGCGCGTCCACTCTTTCGGGCTGCTTGGTTCCAAGCTCAGGCGTCTGCTTTAGACAGCTGGTTCTACTTCGAGGTCGACGCCGAAGGCTGGGTGCTCCGGCGGGTCGAACTCGAAGGGCCTGAGCTGACCCCGATCGCAGCTGCCTCCCTCGCCGAGTGGCAGAGGGCCTACGACGCAGACCGCCTCGACGAGTACGACAGCAGATTCGGGATCACAGCCGAGCTGCCCGTCTCGGAATGGGAAGGTCACGCCCCCGAGCAACTTACCTTCGAGGAGTTCGCGGAAGTCCTGCCCGAGGACGGGCCCGGCACCCCTGGAAACGATCCGGGGTGCCGGGCCCGTCCGCTGCTGGGGCGCAGCTCCTGCTACTGCTCGCGGTGACGGCCGAAGAGACGCCGCGCGCCCACTAACCAAAACCGCCCGGTAGCGCCCGCCGCTCTTGGCAGAGCGCAACGGCGCCGCGTCGGCGCTTCAGCCGGCGTTGTGGGTGCGCAGCTGCGCGGCGGCTTCCTGGTAGGCGTCGGTGGCGCGGGTGAAGTAGTCGAAGAGGACTTCGAGCTGCTCGGGCGAGTAGCCCCTGAGGAGCTCGCCGATCCGCTGCCGGGCCGGGGCCATGACCCGGTCGAGGTCGGCGGGCTTGCCGATCGGTTCGACGATCACCTTGCGGCGGTCTCCGGGGTCCGGGGCCCGGCGCACGTAGCCGGCCTGTTCGAGGCGGTCGATGAGGCGGGTGGTCGGCCCGGTGGTGAGGCCGGTGCGGGTGCCGAGCTCGCCGGGGGTCATCGGGCCGGTCAGTTGAAGGATGTTCAGCGCGTAGAGGTCGGTGGCGCCGAGCTCGCAGGCCTTGGCGCTGGCATGGCCGTGCAGCATCACGGCGCTCAGGTAGCGGCGGTAGACCTCACTCGCATCGGATGGCACGGCAGGCGTTGACACGGGCTCCCTCATTCCCTAATCTCTTCCTCAACGAAGAGAAATCTTCAACGAAGTAACTTCTGCAAAGAAGTTATCATGGAAGGGGAGACCATGAGCGCCGTCACCACCACCGAGGCGACCGACCCGACGGGCGAGCCGACCGACCTGAAGGGCGACCCAACGAGCACCGGGAACGGCCGACGCACCAACCGTCGACGCACCGTCAAGCGCGCCCTCGGCATCACCGCTCTCACCCTCGCCGTCGCCGCGGCCGGCGGGTACTTCTGGCTGGACGCCACGTCCGACGTCCGCAACCTCGGCCAGACCGACTGCACCGCCGTCACCCCCGCCGTCACCGCCACCCCGGCCGGCACGCCCACCGCCGACGATCACCGTGCCGTCTGCGACACCATCCGCGCTCTCACCGACGCCTGGGGCCGGGGCGACGCCACCACGTACGGCGAGCAGTTCACCGTCGACGCCACCTACACCACCTACGTCGGCACCCACTACCAGGGCCGCCGCGACATCGCCGACGCCCACCGCGCCCTGTTCGACGGATTCGTCAAGGACACCAAGCTCGCCGACTCCTTCCTCGGCATCCGCTTCTACGGGCCGGACACCGCCGTCGTCACCAGCCGCGGCGACACCTACAAGGGCGGTACGCCCAAGAAGCCGTCCGAGCTGACCAAGACGCAGTCCTACACGCTGGTCCGCCAGAGCGACCAAAGCTGGCGCATCGCCGCCTTCCACAACACCCAGCGCCAGAACGTGATGGAGCGGCTCTCCTTCCTCTGGGACTCGGCGACCATGCCCGAGGCCGAGAAGTGACCGACCGGTTCCGCCCGCACACCGGCACCCCCCGCCTGCACGCCACCACCACCGCGCACCCCAACCCGGAGGACGACACCGTGACCGCCAACCACCACACCACCGCCCCCCGCCTGACCGACGCCGCCGCGATCCGCGCCCTGCTGGAGCGCGGCGCCGCAGCCTGGGCCGACGGCGACGGCACCGCGTACGGCGCCTGCTTCACCGAGGACGCCACCGACGTCACCTACGTCGGCACCGTCTACCACGGCGGCGACGAGATCGGCCGCGCTCACCAGGCCCTGTTCGACAGCTTCCTCAAGGGCACCCGGCTGATCCTCGACATCACCGACCTGCGCTTCTACGGCACCGACGCGGCCGTGGTCGTCACCCGCGGCGACGTCCGCAAGGGCGGCACCCCGGAGCAGGACGGCAAGCAGGGCAAGCTCGGCAAGCTCGCCACGTACACGGTGGTGCGCGAGGCCGACGGCCGGTGGCGGATCGCCGCCGTCCAGAAGACCCAGCGCAGGCCCCTGATGGAGGCCGCCTCCTTCCGCTTCCAGCCGGCCACCCGACCCGCCGCGAACTGAGACGCAGCCATCATGACCACCACCCAGCCGACCGCCGCGACAGCTCGGTCGTCCGACACCGCCCACCGCCCCACCGCCCTGGTCACCGGAGCCAGCGCCGGCATCGGCCGCGCCTTCGCCCGCCGCCTGGCCGCGAGCGGACACCGGGTGATCGCCGTCGCCCGGAACGAGGAGCGACTCCAAGCCCTGATGGCCGAACTCGGCCCCGGCCACGACCACCTGGCCGCCGACCTCGGCGACCCCGACGGCCTCCACAAGGCCACCCAACTCCTCGCCGACCGACGCGTCCACCTCCTGGTCAACAACGTGGGAACCGCCACCACCGGCCCTTTCGCCACGACCCCACTCACCCACGCCCACGAGATGCTGCGCCTCAACTGCGAGGCCCTCGTCACCCTCTCCCACGCCTTCCTCGCCCAGGCCCGCCCCGGCGACGCCCTGCTGAACGTCTCCTCCACCCTTGCCCACACCCCGCTGCCGGACCTCGCCGTCTACAGCGCCACCAAGGCGTTCGTCACCGCCTTCTCCGAGGCACTCTGGTCCGAGCACCGGGCATCCGGCATCCACGTCCTCGCGCTCTGCCCGGGCATGACCGCCACCGAGTCGCAGTCGCACGACGACGCACCGGCCGCCCTGGTGCAGACCCCCGAACAGGTCGTCGCCACCGCCCTACGCGCCCTGCATCGCCGCAGCCGCCCCACGGTCGTGCCCGGCACGGCCAACCGCCTCCTCCTCGCCGCCGCCCGCACCCTCCCCCGCCACCGCATCCTCACCACCCTCGCCCGCACCTGAACCACCCGCACAAACGCGAAACAGGCCGGTCTCCGAGCAGCCCAAGACACCGCCCGAGCGGAAGTCCGGCAGGCCGCCGCGGAGGCGACGGCACCATCTCAGGGCGCTCCCCTACCGCTGCTCGAGGGACGCATGGACGGGGATGAACGACGCGCCGGCCGACGGGCTCGCCGACGTCACCTACTGGGGCGGCCGGTACGAGGACGACGCGCATGCGCAGTTGGGTGGCGAGCGGATCGCGCAGTACGGCGCCGACGGACCGCACGGCTGGCTCGACCTTCCGCTGGCCGAGGCAGCCGCACGCGCGGCCGAACTCACCGCCTGGCGCGACCGATTCCACGGCAAGGGCCTCATGGTCTCGATCGAGAAGCGCACCGACTTCCACCGTGGGGTCTCGGACTCCGGTGCGGGGAAATGGAGTCGCCATGCGTCGGTGCGGGAGGTAGTTGTTGACGATGACTTCTCCTGCTGAACAATTGCTCCCGGGTACACAGCGCGCTCTGCTGCACCGCATCGCCACCGCCCAGTCCGAAGGGCGTTCACCTTCCATGGTCGCTGCCGTGCAACGGCAGGGTCAGGTCGTCTGGAACGGCTCCCGCAGCTGTGTCGACGGCCATGCCCCGGATGCCGATACACAGTTCAGGATCGGTTCCCTCACCAAGACGTTCACTGCCGTGCTGGTTCTGCGCCTGCGGGACGAAGGCCTGCTGGATCTGGGCGATCCCCTGGAGAAGCACCTGCCCGGTACGGGCGTGGGTGACGTCACCATTCATCAGTTGCTCGGCCACAGTGCGGGGCTCGGCGCCGAGTCGCCAGCGCCTTGGTGGGAGCGGACGCCTGGCAGTCTGCGTCCCGGCCTTGTGGATGTGCTCGGCGATCAGAGCAGGATGCACCCTCCCGGCCGTCGGCATCACTACTCCAACCCGGGCTACACACTGCTCGGAGCGCTGATCGAAGCGGCGCGCGGAGCGTCGTGGGCAGAGGTGCTGCGGAGCGAGGTGCTGGAGCCACTGGGCATGCACCGGACGAGCCCGCAGGCGCAGGCCCCGCACGCCGGCGGCTGGGCCGTCCATCCGTGGGCGGACGTCATGCTGCCCGAACCGGCTGAGGACCTCGGTCTTATGGCGCCAGCCGGCCAGCTCTGGTCCACCACCGCCGACCTTCTGCGCTTCGCCGCCTTCCTTGCCGAAGGAGACGACCGGGTGCTCGCGGCCGCGTCCGTGGCAGAGATGAAGGAGCCGGCGTCACCGCCCGAGTCGGGGGACTGGGACGGCCATTACGGCCTGGGCCTACAGGTGGTCCGGAGGAAGGGGCGCACACTCATCGGACACACGGGGTCCCTTCCCGGCTTCCTGGCGGCGCTCTGGTTCAGTGCCGAGGACGATGTGGCTGTTGTCGCGTTCGCCAACGTCACGTCCGGGGTGATGATCGGTGAGGTGGCTGCCGAACTCGTGGACATCGTCGCCGAGTCCGAACCCCGCATCCCGGAGCCGTGGCGCCCGCTGCCCGAGGTGGATGCGGAGCTTCTGGCACTGACAGGCCCTTGGCACTGGGGGACGCGTACGAACATCCTGCGGCTGACTCCCGATCGCGGGCTGGAGTTGCGGCCCCTGAACGGTCAGGGCCGAGGTGCCCGGTTCAATGCCCGTCCGGACGGTACCTGGATCGGGCTGGACGGTTACTACGCGGGGGAGACGCTGCGAGTTGTGCGGAACGACGACGGCAGCGTGAACCATCTGGATCTCGGTTCGTTCGTTTTCACGCGTGAGCCGTACGACCCCGCAGCGGCCGTTCCGGGTGGTGTGGACGCGGACGGTTGGCGCGGCCTGGAGGGTTGAGTGGCCCGGTGGTTGAGCTGCCCGGTGGGTTGAGCGGCCCGTTTCACGTGAAACGGCGCGACCTGCCGTTCAGGCCGTCAACTCCCTTTCCAGCGGCGTGCGGAAGCGCGGTGTGATCCGGGTCTCGCCCACCCAGTCCGCAAGCCGGGATGCCTCCGTCTCGATGGCGGCGGAGGCATCCCGGCCTGCGTCGGTGAGAAGCCGCCAGACCGGCTCGCCGTCGGCGCGCAGAGCCCAGCCGCCCACGATCCGGCCGTTCCACCACACGGTTGGGCCGGCGTTGCCGGAACGGTCGAAGAGCGCTGCCCGGTGTTCGGCAGGAAGGTGGAATCCGCGATCGGCCCACCCCATGGCGCTCGGGTCGAGCGCGGGCAACAGCGCGGCCCAGGGCTCGGGTGCCGGATCGGACCCGTGGTCCTGCGGCGCGACCCAGGCCGCGGCGCCGCTGTCGAGCCGTACCTCTTCCGCTCCTGCGGTTGCGAGCGCTTTGCGTACCTGGCCGAGCCCCCAGCCCGTCCACCACTTGAGGTCGCCCTCGGATGCGGGGCCGTACGAACGGAGCCAGTGCAGGGCCAACTCCGCCTGTGCCCCGGCGGTTTCCTGTGCCGGGCGGGGCGCGGACGCCGTCCAGCGGAACTGGCTGGAGGTCCAGGAGCCGCGTGGCCGGTCCCGGCGGATCCGTCCTTCGGCGGCCAGCACGCGGATGACCCGTGAGGCCACGCCCTGCACCGTCTCCTGCTTCTTTCCGGGGAAGACCGTGATCTTGGTGCGCAGGGCGGGAACGGCCGTGGAGAGCTCGCTGCCCGTGGCGGAACCCCGGGCGGCCACGGCCGCGAGGACGGACTTCTCGGCGCCGGCCAGCCACCGGTCGTCCAGCCCGTTGCCGTCCTCCGCCAGGTGCCTGAGAAGGGTCCGGCGTTCTTTGGCGGCGACGGCGCGCGCATTCGACGCCTCCACCCGTGGGGCCATCTCCGCCGACACGACGAACAGGGTGTTGCGCATGGAGAGCAGTCGGATCAGCGATACGTCCTCGTAGAGGTTCTTCTCCACGGCGGCGATGTCCGGCACGCGGAGCCGTGCGCACGCGGAGAGGAAGACGGTGGCCGCGTCGGTGGCGTGCAGGGCGACGACGGCGTCGGCCACGGCCACGGGGGACTCCGACCGCACCGAGGGGGCCAGCAGATGGCGACGGCCGATCCTGATGCGGCGCTGTTCGTCGCTGATGCGGTGCACAGTCGATCCCTTGGCAGTCGGGGCCGGGGGCAGAGGGTGAGCCGTCAGAGGGTGAGCTTGAAGCCCACATGGCTGGCCACGAAACCGAGCCGTTCGTAGAAGCGATGCGCGTCGGCCCGAGTCGCATCGGACGTCAGCTGGACCAACTGGCATTCCTGCCGCCGTGATTCATCCACGGCCCACTGGATCAGCTGCGTACCGAGACCGCTGCCGCGCTCGTCCGCGTGGACGCGGACGCCCTCGATCACCGACCGGGTCGAGCCGCGCCTGGAGAGGCCGGGGATCACGGTCAGCTGGAGCGTTCCGACGATGCGGTCCGCGCGTATGGCGACCATCACATGCTGATGGGGATCGTCGGCCAGCCGGTGGAACGCCGTGAGGTAGGGGGTGAGATCGTCCGGCGACTCGCGCTGGGCGCCCAGCGGATCGTCGGCGAGCATGGCCACGATCTCGGAGAGATCGCCGACGGCCGCAGGACGGATTTCCAGATCGCTCATGATCGGCAGCCTACGCCGCGACCCTGCGGCTGGGCCCTCTATGCGGGAACCTTCAGCTCCTCGACCGCTCGGACGAGTGGGACCAGTTCGGGGTTCTTCGCGGCCTCGTCCAGCGCGGCTCGCAGGGCGGTGTCATTGGTCGGCCGGGCCTCGGAGAGCAGCCTGAGGCCGGCTTCGGTGACATCGGTGTAGATGCCCCTTCGGTCGGTGTCGCAGAGATACCGGGTCAGCAGGCCCCGGTCCTCGAGGCGGGTGACCAGACGGGTGGTGGCGCTCTGGCTGAGCACGACGGCGTCGGCCACCTGCTTCATCTGAAGATGACCGCCCGGTCCGTTGTGCTGTCGGCTCAGGACGTCCAGCAGGGAGTACTCCCGCACGCTGAGGCCGTGCCCGGTCTGCAGGGCCCGCTCGATGTGGGCCTCGATCTTCCCGTGGAGCAGGGAGAGCGCGCACCAGCCCTGGGAAAGGGCGGTCAGTGCCGGGTCCGTCGCTGTCATGGGTCTCTCCTCCGTGCCGGAGTTGCTTGCGTCCAGGATAGGCGACGAGTGCAATAGCCCGCGCTTGCAATTAACCCGCGCCTGCAATTATTGTGGACGCTCGTAAGGCGCAGACGCAATCTCCAGGGAAGGTGAAACCCATGCCGCTCGCGCTCCTCGCCCTCGCCATCGGGGCATTCGGTATCGGAACGACCGAGTTCGTGATCATGGGGCTGCTCCCCGAAGTGGCTGCGGACTTCCAGGTCTCGATCCCGACCGCAGGCTTCCTCGTCACCGGCTATGCGCTCGGTGTCGTCATCGGGGCCCCTCTGATGACCCTCCTCGGCACCAGGGTCAGCCGCAAGCGCATGCTGATGATCCTGATGGCGCTGTTCGTCATCGGGAACGTGGTCTCCGCGACCGCCCCCGTCTTCGGAGTGATGCTCGCGGGCCGGGTGATCGCTTCGCTCGCCCACGGCGCCTTCTTCGGCATCGGATCGGTGGTGGCAGCCGGTCTGGTCGCCCCGCACAAGAAGGCCGGCGCGATCGCCATGATGTTCACGGGCCTCACCGTCGCCAACGTCGTCGGTGTGCCGCTGGGCACCTACATCGGTCAGAGCGTCGGCTGGCGGAGCACGTTCTTCGTTGTCGCCGCCCTCGGTGTCATCGGTCTGCTCGGTGTGGCCCGGCTCGTTCCCGACCAGCCCCGCCCCGAAGGCGTCCGGCTCCGCCACGAGCTCGCAGCCTTCCGCAACGTGCAGGTACTGCTCGCCATGGCGATGACCGTGCTGGGCTTCGGTGGGGTCTTCGCAGCGATCACGTACATCACGCCGATGATGACGGAGATCGCCGGCTACTCGGCCTCCTCCGTCACCTGGCTGCTGGTGCTCTTCGGCCTCGGCATGGTCGGAGGCAATCTGATCGGTGGCAGGTTCGCCGACCGTCGTCTGATGCCCCTGCTGTACGTGTCGCTGGGTGGTCTCGCGATCGTCCTGTCGCTGTTCACGCTGACCGCCCACAACCAGATCGCGGCAGCCGTCACCATCTTCCTGATCGGTGGTCTGGGCTTCGCGACCGTGCCCCCGCTGCAGAAGCGGGTGCTCGACCAGGCGGCCGGCGCCCCGACTCTCGCCTCCGCGGTGAACATCGGCGCCTTCAACCTCGGTAACGCCCTGTCCGCATGGCTCGGCGGCATCGTCATCGCCGCCGGTCTCGGCTATACCGCACCCAACTGGGTCGGTGCGGTGCTCGCCGCCTCGGCCCTGGTGCTCGCCGTCGTCTCCAGCTCCCTGGAGCGCCGCACGACCACCCGGAGCGGCCTCGTGACCACCCACGCCCCTGAGCCGTCCGCCGTACCCGCGGACGCCCGGCACTGACCACCCCGTATCCCCCACCCATCACCGCACCACACCAAGGAGCCCCCCCCATGAGCACGCTCACTGCAGCTGTAGCCCCCCTGACCACGCAGGACGCGGAGGCACTGATCGAGGCGGCCCGTACGGCCGCCGAGGCCGCAGGCGTCGCGGCAGCCGTCACCGTCCTGGACGCGGGCGGTCACCTGCTGGCCTTCCGCCGCGACGACCGGGCCGTCCTCATCGCCGGTGAGACCAGCACCCGCAAGGCGTACACGGCGCTGCAGCTCAACGCCCCCACGGCCGACCTCGTCGAGGCGGTCCAGCCGGGCGGTCTCTTCCACACCCTGCCGACCGCGCTGGACCGGCCGCTGCTCTTCATCGCCGGTGGTGTCCCGGTTCACCGCGACGGCCGGCTGATCGGCGCGATCGGGGTCGGTGGCGGTGCTCCCGAGCAGGACCACGGGTTCGCGACGACCGCTGTCGCCGCTCTCCTCTGAGGCCCCATCCGCCCTGCATCCACAGGTAATTCGCTGGTGTCAGCTCCCATGTGTCCGGAGAATCTCCGCACATGGGAGCTGACATTCACGGGTTCATCGAGTGCCGGTCGCGGTGGGCGGAGCCGGAGGACGCGTGGTCGGCGGCCGTCGATCTCGACCTCGTGTACCTGGGACGGGACTACGACGCGTTCGGCTGCCTGTTCGGCGTGCGCAATCACGCAGGCTTCGCTCCTCTTGCCGCGGAACGGGGGCTGCCCGAGCTGGCCTCCGACGCCGCACGCGCGGATTTCGACGACTGGGCCTCCAGCGCGCACAGCCCCAGCTGGATCGCGTGGAGTGAGTTGAAGTGCGTCGACTGGGACGAGCCGGCCAGGACCACGGACCAGCGGATCCATGAGTACGAAGCGGTGGACGGTACGTGGGTCCTCGTCTCCAAGGCGACCTGGAGTGCCCGCTTCGCCAAAGCGGCGGGGCTCCCGGCCGATCCCTCAACCCGCGCCGGCGATCACTACGGCCGGACGGACTGGCCCGAGGGAACGGAGTGGCGGGACGGCGACCGCCTCTACCGGCTGGAGCGGATGACCAGGCGTGACGCTGTGCCGCCGGAAGGTGAGTGGAAGCCGGTGTGGTCCGTGATGGAAGCCCTCGCCGCCGTCCACGGGGACGAGAACGTCCGGCTCACCGTGTGGTTCGACAACTGAGCAGGGGGACCGAACCGGGGCGGTGATCCCGGTGGTTCGAACGGATCTGCCAGGCGTCAGCCCGTCGCCACGCTCAGTGGCGCGAAGCTCCGAGTCCAGTCCCCCGACGGTGGCGGGTTCCCGAGTCGCATGACCGTGGTCGCCGAGCCGGGCTCCAGACCACACGCACCGAACCAGGCCAGCAGCTCTTCGTGACGGGCGTCGATGTCCGCGCGCAGCGGCCGGTCCGTCGCCCCGGCGAGCGAGACGACAAGCAGCTTCGCCGTGGCGGTGTCCCGTGCGATCAGCGGCCCGACCACATGATTCTCCGCGCTGGGCCACAGCGCGGCGTACCCGACGAGTTCCCCGCCGTCCTCGGCGACCCGCAGATGGTCGGCGAAGGCGGGGAGACGGGCCAGGAGCTGCATCCGGTCGAGGCCGAAGGCCTCCGAGTCCAGACGGAGCATGGCCGGCAGATCCCCTGCTGTGGCCCGGCGGACAGTCGGGCCCGCGTCATCGGCCCGACCCGGGTCAACCTCCGTTCCGCGGCTCCCCGGCTCCGCGGCCGGCCGCAAGTACCCGCTCACCCGCTGGGTCCGGCCCACCGACCTGAATCCCAGCTTCTCGTAGAGCGGTTGGCCTGCCGGCGTCGCGTAGAGGCCGAGGGGAGCGCCCCCGGTCGAGTCGATCACCCGCTCCATCAGGTACCGCGCGACCCCCTGACGGCTGTAGCGCCCGGCGACCAGCAGCATGCCGATGGCGGCCATGTCCGGACCGTATGAGGTCACCACGCAGGTGGCCATCAGGCCCTTGCCCTCGGGGTCGTCGATGCCGTACGCCGTCCCCGCGGTGAGGAGCAGCCCCCACCGGTGCTCATCGCGCGGCCAGCCGCGGTCCTCGCTGAGATCGGCACACGGGACCAGATCGTCCCGGGTGAGACGCCGGACGGGTAGGTCGGCGAGCGGGCGGGGCAATGAGCTGGGCATAGGGGTCAGGCTGTCCGACGCAGTGATCGCTCGTCCACCGCTTTAACGGATCTGGTCGAGACACGCAGCCGTTGGCCGCGTCGGGTCGGCCCCCAGGGCTTCAGCACGGAGATCGCGGTGATGAAGACGTACGTCGCGGTGGCCACCGACGGAGCGATGACGAGGCTGATGTCGACAGCCCCGCGCTCCGCGGCCTCGTTGATGCCGGGGCGCAATGAGAAGACCGACAGTCCCGTCGTGACCAGGGTGAGCCAGAACTTCGTCCAGACCCAGCGATGTCTGGCCAGTCCCCATGGCGTGCCGAGTGACAGGATCAGGCCGCTGATCAGGGCAGCCATTGCGACCGGAACGACAAGCCAGTCACCGAAGATCTTCATGGCCCGGGTGGCGGCCTGCGCGGTGACCGGATCGCCGGTCGCGAAAGCGGTGATGCCGAGCGTCAGCAGGCCGACGGTGAGACCGAGCCAGCTGACGGATACCGACACATGGGCGACGAGGAGGCTTCTGCGGGTGCGGCGCTTGAGTGGTTTCACGTGAAACACGGTGCAGCGGTCCGCGTGACGGGTCATCTGCCGAGGGGAGTATCCCCGCGTACTGGCTTGGGCGTACGAGGAACTTGGGAGCGGGCCTGCTACGGGGCCCCGCCCGCCCGAAAAGTGAGCTCCCGCCCCAGGGAACGGCCCGAGGCTGCAGGGTAGGGGCCACCGCGCGTCGATAAGCTGCCAACCGTCCCGGCCACGCCCTCGCGGATCAGCCCAGGTCGGGCGCGTGCATCGCTCGGACACCCTCGATGTTGCCGTCCAGGTAGTGCCGCAGTGACAGCGGTACGAGGTGAACGGCGGCGATCCCGACCCTGCTGAACGGAACGCGTACGACGTCGTACTCCCCGCAGGGGTCGTCGATCTCGGGGCCGTGGCGCAGGGACAGGTCCATCGATTCGAGTCGGCAGACGAAGAAGTGCTGGACCTTGACGCCCTTCACCCCGTTGCTCTCGATGTGTTCCACGGTGTCGACGAAGCAGGGCACCACATCAGTGATCTTGGCGCCGAGCTCCTCGTCCAATTCGCGGTGCAGGGCTTCGACGACGGTTGCGTCCTCGCGCTCGACCCCGCCACCCGGCGTGAGCCAGTAGGGGTCCACCCCCGGCTTGGTGCGCTTGATGAGGATGAGGTCGTTGCCATCGAGCAGGACGGCGCGTGCGGTGCGCTTGACCACAGGACGTTCGGTCATGGCAAGAGAGTGGCCCGCAGAACCGGTTCTGAAACACCTGATGCCTGCTGGGCCGTCCTGCGGTCACCAGTCGGCTGCGGCACGCAGCAGCAAATCGTGCGCCCGAGCGAGGTGCGGAAGCGCGAGCGTGCCGGTCCGCGCGGCCAGGAAGTAGGTACGCAGGGGTGGCACCGGTGGATCGAGGAGCGCCACCACCTCCCCCCGTTCCAGTGCGCCCTCGCACAGATAGCGGGGTAGCACGGCGAGCCCTGCCCCCGCCGCCGTGCATTCCAGGACCGCCCGCAGATCCGGAGTGATGACGGCCCCGGCCGCCGCGGGACGGCTGTCGAAGACCGCCGCCCAATAGCGGGAGACGAGGGGCAGGCTCTCGTGCACCTCGACCACCGGCAGCTGCTCCAGGACCACAGGTCCGTTGCGCCGTAGCGTTCCCGGTCCCAGACGTCCGGCCCACCGGGGTGCTGCGACCAGGATGTGCTCCTCGTCGCAGAGCGGGGCGGCGGTGAGCAGCCCGCCGCGCGGCCGGGCCGTCACGATGGCCAGGTCATGGTGCCCGGCGGCAAGACCGTCGAGCGTCTCGTCGGTGTCTGCGGAGAACGAGCTGCGCAGTGCGAGCCCCTGGGCGATGAGCGGGGTGAGGGCGGGCAGAGCCCGCAGTGAGGTGAACTCCGGCGGTCCCGCCAAATGCAGTGTCCGTACGCCCGACTCCTCGTCGAGCTCGGTCTCGGCGATCTCGACCAGGGCGTCCAGATGGGGAGCCGCCCGGTGCGCGAGCTCGTCGCCGATGGTGGTGGGCGTCACGCCGCGGGCCCGGCGGAGGAAGAGCGGACGGCCCAGTTGCCGTTCCAGGGTGCGGATCTGCGAGGTCACGGCGGGCTGGGAGAGGCCGAGGAGTGCGGCGGCGCGGGTGAACGAGCCGGCGCGGTGCACGGTGACGAAGGTGCGCAACAGGGCCAGGTCCATGTCCGTCCCCTCTCACCCGTGCGACCCGTTGGACCAGGACAACTATAAATATGTCGATAGGTCGCTGCCGCTACTGTGATTGGACACTGACGCAGAGTCAACTAGCCTTGTCGAGGCGGTTCTTCGCGAGGAGAAGGCGGAGAACCGGGGCGGTCCGAGCCACGAGGGGGGAGGCTCGGACCGTCCTTGCCGTACTGCTGTGGGGAGCTCAGCTCCCGGTCACCGCCTCGGCCAGCGCCCGTTCGACGTCGGCCACCAGGTCGGCAGCGTTCTCGGCCCCGACGGAGAAGCGGATGAAGCCTTCCGGTACCGCGTCGCCGCCCCAGCGGGCCCGGCGTTCGGCGGTGGAACGTACGCCTCCGAAGCTGGTGGCGTCCTCGGCGAGATGCAGCGCCGAGAGGAAGCGCTCGGCGGTCCCGCGATCCGCCAGGACGAACGACACCACGGAGCCGAAGCGCCGCATCTGCCGCACGGCGTTCGGGTACGAGGGATCGGTGGGCAGACCGGGGTAGCGCAGTCCGCTCACCTCCGGCTGCTTGGCGAGGGCCTCGGCGAGCACGAGGGCGTTCGCACACTGCCGCTCGATCCGCAGCTCCAGCGTGGCCAGGGAGCGGTGAGCGAGCCAGGCCTCCATGGGGCCGGGGATCGCGCCGACCACCTTGCGCCAGCGCCGCACCCCCGCCGCCAGCTCGGAGTCGCGGCAGGTCACATGGCCGAGCAGGATGTCGCCGTGGCCGGTCATGCCCTTGGTGTCGCTGGCCACAGAGAAGTCGGCGCCGAGTTCCAGGGGCCGCTGGCCGAGCGGGGTGGCAAGCGTGTTGTCGACGGCCACCAGTGTGCCGCCCGCGTGCGCCGCCTCGACGAGCCGACGCACGTCACAGACATCGAGCCCGGGGTTGGACGGGGTCTCGATCCACAGAAGCCGGGCCCCCTCCAGGAGTGCCAGCTGGGCGTCGCCCCCCGTCGGGGCGGTGCGCACCTCGACGCCGTAGGCCTCCAGCTGCGCACGTACCAGCGGAAGAGCCTGGTAGCCGTCGTCGGGCAGCACGACGACATCGCCGGTGCGCACCTGGGACAGCAGGACCGCGGAGATCGCCGCCATGCCGGAGGCGAAGACCGTGGTCTCGACGTTCTCGCCCGGCGCTTCGAGTTCCCCGATGGCCCGTTCCAGATGGGTCCAGGTCGGATTGGTGTCACGCCCGTAGGTGTACGGCCCGGTCGGCTCGCCGGACAGGTGGAAGTGCGCTGCGAAGACAGGACCGGGGAGAGTGGGCTCGTACTGCTGCGGTTCCGGCAGGCCCGCACGTACCGCCCGGGTTCCGTCGCCCATGGTGCTCATACCGCTTCCTCGCTTCTCTCCCCGGTCGGTCACCGGTCCTGCCTGCACTGTTTCAGGTGTTCGCGGTTCAGTCCTCGTCGGGCAGGACGACGTTCAGCGCCCAGGACACGATCGAAATGATCAGACCACCGAGGATGGCGGTCCAGAAGCCGTGGACATGGAAGCTCAGATCCAGCACGTCGGCCAGCCATGAGGTCAGCAGCAGCATCAGGGCGTTCACCACCAGGGTGATCAGCCCCAGTGTGAGGATGAAGAGCGGCAGTGTGAGCAGCTTCACCACCGGCTTGACGAGGAAGTTGACCAGGCCGAAGATCAGCGCGACCACGATCAGGGTCATTATCTTGCGGCCGGTGCCGCCACCGGTCAGCGTGATGTCCTGGAGCAGCCAGATGGCCACGGCCAGCGCACCCGCGTTGGCGATCGTCTTGACTACGAAATTCTTCATGTGTCTGATCGTGGCAGACGTGATCGGTGGCGGACACCGGCAGGACAGAGGCAAGGGGCGGACGGGCCATGAAGGCATTCAGACTGGACGAACTGGAAGCGGAACGGGCCGCCAACGACGGCGCCTACCTCCAGTTCGTCCGCGAACGGAACATGTCTGTCGGTCTGTACGCCCTGGACGCCGGTGAACTCGACCCACAGCAGCCGCACAACCAGGACGAGGTCTACTTCGTCGTCAGCGGGCGCGCTTCGATCACCGTGGGCATGGAAACGACGCAGGTGGGCAGAGGAAGTGTCGTGTACGTACCGGCCGGCACCGCCCACAAGTTCCACCACATCACCGAGGACCTGCGAGTGATGGTGGTCTTCTCGCCGCCCGAGGGCTGAGCCGCACCTCGGGGATCCCTAGGGGATCGATCAGGGGAGTTCAAGGGCTCCGGAGCCCCGCAGCCCGTCCCCGCGCCTCTAGCATCGGAGCAGGAAGTCACAGAGACGAGGTAAGGACGATGGCCGTGCGGGAGATATTCGCGGGAATGCCCTGGTGGGTGAAGTGGATCGCGGTGCCTGTCATCGCGATCGTCGTGTTCGGCGGTCTGATCGCCAGCATCGTCGGGTTCGTGATCTGGCTGCTGTTCAAGGTCCTGCTCGTCGTGATCCTGGTCGGCGGGCTCGTCTTCGTCGTACGGAAGTTCATGTCGTCCTCCTCCTCACGGAGCGACTGGTAACCGCACGACCGGCCGGGCGATTAGCCCAGCTGAGCTAAGCGGAAGATGAAACGGCACCCGGCCCGGATGCTCCCGATACAGTGGCAGTCCGCTGCCGCCGCCTGGGAATGCACCGTCAGTCGCCACCCTGACCAGTGGTTTGTACGGCATCCGGCCTTCTGGACCCCAGGCCTGCGGCAGATCTGTGGGGGCGGCCCCCACAGGCGGGCTGACCGCCCGTCACCATGCCTGGGGGTGACCGTTGACCACGGCATCGAGTACCGCCGTTCCGACGTTGATCGGATCGGTGCAGCGGGCGCTGAGGCTGCTGGAGGCTGTGGGCACCCATCGCGACGGGGCTCCGGCCAAGCAGCTGGCCCGGGAAGCGGGACTTCCCCTTCCCACCGCCTACCACCTGCTGCGCACGCTGACACACGAGGGATATCTGCGCCGGGAGAACGGGGTCTTCCTCTTTGGCGCCGCCGCGGAGCGGCTGGTGGACGACGGCGCGCTGCAGAATCGTCGCAGCAGAATGACCCAGTCCCTGGGGCGGTGGCGGGACCTCATCGGCGCCCCGGTGTACTGCGCCGTCTACCGCGACGGTGAGATCGAACTCGTCGCGGTCGCGGACACCCCCGCTGCGCCGGCGGTGGAGGAGTGGGCGGCCTTCGGTGAGACGGGGCACGCCCATGCCATCGGCCAGTGCCTGCTGGGCCAGCTCGACGAGCAGGCCCGCGAGGACCACCTGGACCGGTATCCGGTACACCCGCTGACCCGCTACTCCGTGCGCGACCGCCCGGCACTTCTTGAGCGGCTGCGGTCGACCGATCGTATGGAACCTGTCATCGAACGACAGGAATACGCCCTCGGGACGGTCTGCGCGGCCATCCCGATCACGGCCGGATTCACGGCCGCCGCGGTGGCCATTTCGGTTCCTCTCGACCAGGCGGAACGGTTGCTCCCCGCAGTCGAACGACTACGTGGCGAAGTGGCCAGCCTCTTGCGTTCGTTCGTGTTCTCTATCAGTATCTGAAAAATCACTCCTTGTGATCTGCTATCGGGTGCACCACGATGGCGTCAATAGGGCCATGGGGGATCATTCCTGGCCAGATTCATCTACTGCGGGGTTGAACGATGCGCGAGTCGGTTCAAGCTGAGGTCATGATGAGCTTCCTCGTCTCCGAGGAGCTCTCTTTCCGTATCCCGGTGGAGCTCCGGTACGAGGTGTGCGATCCGTACGCGATCCGGATGACCTTCCATCTGCCCGGCGACGCCCCCGTCACCTGGGCTTTCGGCCGTGAGCTGCTGCTCGACGGTCTCAACAGCCCCAGTGGTGACGGCGATGTGCACATCGGGCCGACGGAGCCCGAAGGGCTGTCCGACGTCCACATCCGGCTCCAGGTGGGGGCTGACCGTGCGCTGTTCCGGGCCGGCACGGCACCTCTTGTGGCGTTTCTCGACCGGACGGACAAGCTCGTGCCGCTCGGGCAGGAGTGCACGCTGGGTGACTTCGAGGGCAATCTGGAAGAGGCGCTGGGGCGAATTCTGGCCGAGGAACAGAACGCCGGCTGACGAAGGCCGTGCCCATGGCCTGCATGCCGGTCGAACAGCACACCTGCCGAACGGGTGAATCGCTCTCCGTGTCCGGGCACTCAGGACCTCGCCCGGCGACGGCGTCCCCTGCCGCTCCGTACGGGCGCCGGAGCACCGGAAAACGCGGCGAGCCCGGTGCGGTCCGCGGAGACGACCAGTGCCGCGAGCGCGGTGGTCACCGGCACCGAGGCGACCAGTCCGATCGAGCCGATCAGTGTGCGCACGATCTCCTCCGCCACCAGTTCGCTGTTGGCCACCGTTCCCATGCTGCTCTGGGCGATCGAGAACAGCAGCAGCAGTGGAAGCGCGGCGCCCGCATAGGCGAGCACCAGGGTGTTGACCACCGAGGCGATGTGGTCACGCCCGATCCTGATCCCTGCCCGGTAGAGCTCCTTCGCACTCATCGTCGGATCCGCCTGGTGAAGTTCCCAGACCGCCGAGGTCTGGGTGACCGTCACATCGTCGAGCACCCCGAGGGAACCGATGATGACGCCGGCCAGCAGCAGTCCGCTCATGTCGATGTGCGGATACAGGCCGTGGATGAGGCCGGTGTTGTCATCGGTGTTCCCGCTGAGGCTCGCCCAGCCGATGAAGAGCGAGCCGAGCAGCCCGATCAGCAGCAGTGAGATCAGGGTTCCGATGACGGCGACCGAGGTGCGGGCGGTCAGCCCGTGGCAGATGTAGAGCGCGATCAGCATGATGGCGCCGGCCCCGACGACTGCCACGACCAGGGGGTTCGAGCCCTGCAGGATGGCCGGAAGGATGAACAGGGTCAGGACGGCGAACGACAGGGCGAGCGCCACCAGCGCCATGACCCCGCGCATTCTGCCCACGGCCACCACCACCAGGGCGAAGACCCCGGCCAGCAACAGCAACGGGAACTTCCGGTTCACATCGGTCACGGAGTACTGGAGGTCGTGGGGCGCGTCGGGGGCGTGCGCGAGGACCACCCCCTGTCCCTTCCGTAGTTGTCGGGGCGCGTCCGGCTGGACGACCTCGATGAATGTGCGGCCCTTGTCCTGGCCGCTCGTCACTTCGACGGTGGCCTTCTCGCACAGGCGGTCCCCGGTGGCCGGCTCGCCCGTGGGCGGCGATGTCTCACCGCTGACGGGGATCTGCGAGGCGCTCACGTCCTTGCAGTCGACCTTGCCGACGTTCACCACCTTGCCCTGCTGGGTCTGCCGGTCGAAACCGACACCGGTGCGCTCGTGCGCCGGCGCACCACCGGGCCAGAGCACCACGAGCCCGACGACGACCGCGGCCGCGAACGGAATCAGCACGGCGGCGATCACCTTGCGCAGATGGCCGGAGACGGGAGCGGCGGGGCCGTGGCTGTGCGAGTGCGCGTGCTGATGGCCCTGCGGTTCGCAGTCGTTATGAGGGGACGTCACCGGCCGATCATCGCAACAAGCAAGGGGCCCTCTGTTCAGCTTGCCGATCGGGGCGCTAGCGTGGTGGCACCTTTGCACACGCGGGAGCTCGGAGCACCGGGCTGAGAGGGCGCTGATCTCCGTACGTCCGTACGGGACAGGCTGCGCCGACCGCCGAACCTGTTACCGGGTAATGCCGGCGTAGGGAGTAGGTCTCATGACCACATCGGACGCACGCACGCCTGCCTCGAACCAGAGCGACGAGGCCGGGAAGTCCATCGGATGGCACAAGGGGTACGTCCAGGGTTCACGCCCGGACCTCCGGGTGCCGGTCCGTCAGGTGCACCTCACCAACGGCAAGGACGTGACGCTGTACGACACGTCGGGGCCGTACACCGATCCCTCGACCGAGACCGATGTCCGCCGCGGACTGGCACCTCTGCGGGAGAACTGGATCACCGCCCGCGGCGACACCGAGGAGTACACGGGACGTCCCGCACGCCCCGAGGACGACGGGCTCAAGCACACCTCACCGCGCGGGGGGCTGCGCAATCTGGACGCGGTCTTCCCGGGCCGTCCCCGCCAGCCGCGGCGCAGCCGGGACGGCCGGCCCGTCACCCAGCTCGCGTACGCCCGCCGGGGCGAGGTCACCCCGGAGATGGAGTACGTCGCGATCCGGGAGAACGTCGAGCCCGAGGTGGTGCGCGAGGAGATCGCGGCCGGCCGCGCCGTCCTGCCGGCCAACGTCAACCACCCCGAGATCGAGCCGATGATCATCGGCAAGCGGTTCCTGGTGAAGGTGAACGCCAACATCGGCAACTCCGCGGTCTCGTCCTCCATCGAGGAGGAGGTGGACAAGATGACCTGGGCGACCAAGTGGGGCGCCGACACGGTCATGGATCTGTCCACCGGACGCAACATCCACACCACCCGTGAGTGGGTTCTTCGCAACTCCCCCGTTCCGATCGGCACCGTGCCGCTCTACCAGGCCCTGGAGAAGGTCGACGGCAGGGCGGAGGAGCTGACCTGGGAGATCTACAAGGACACCGTCATCGAGCAGGCCGAGCAGGGTGTCGACTACATGACGGTTCACGCCGGCGTGCGCCTGCCGTACGTGCCGCTGACGGCCCGCCGCAAGACGGGGATCGTCTCCCGAGGCGGCTCGATCATGGCGGCATGGTGCCTCGCGCACCACAAGGAGTCGTTCCTCTACGAGAACTTCGAGGAGCTCTGCGAGATCCTCGCCTCGTACGACGTGACGTACTCCCTGGGTGACGGGCTGCGTCCCGGGTCGATCGCGGATGCCAACGACGAGGCACAGTTCGCTGAACTGCGTACGCTCGGCGAACTGAACACCGTCGCCAAGCGGTTCGGTGTCCAGACCATGATCGAGGGTCCGGGCCACGTCCCGATGCACAAGATCAAGGAGAACATCGACCTCCAGCAGGAGATCTGCGAGGAGGCGCCGTTCTACACGCTCGGCCCGCTGACGACCGATGTTGCGCCGGCGTACGACCACATCACCTCGGGCATCGGCGCCGCGATGATCGCCTGGTGGGGGACGGCGATGCTCTGCTACGTGACACCCAAGGAGCACCTCGGTCTGCCCAACCGGGACGACGTGAAGACCGGGGTCATCACCTACAAGATCGCGGCCCATGCGGCAGACCTCGCCAAGGGGCATCCGGGGGCGCAGGAGTGGGACGACGCGCTGTCGGACGCCCGGTTCGAGTTCCGCTGGGAGGACCAGTTCAACCTGGCCCTCGACCCGGACACGGCACGGGAGTTCCACGACGAGACGCTGCCGGCCGAGCCGGCGAAGACGGCGCACTTCTGCTCGATGTGCGGCCCGAAGTTCTGCTCGATGAAGATCTCCCAGAAGATCCGTGACGAGCACGGCGACGGGGCCACGGCTGTCCACACCGAATTCGACGCGGAGGCGCTGGCCGGCATGGCGGTGAAGTCCGAGGAGTTCGCCGCCCGGGGCAACCGGGTGTACCTCCCGGTGGCGGACTGACACCTGCATGGCAGGCGCTGTTCCGGATGGCCCCGAGGGCCGTCCGGAACAGCGCTCGGAGGCCTGGAGGAATGATCCGACGGCGCGTCAAGATGTGTCCATGGCAAATGAATCGGTCACCCCGCGCAGCCTCGCCGACCGTCACCTCGATCAGGTGGCCGCACACGATCCGATGACCTCCGCATGGCTGGGCCTGAAACCGGCAGACGATCGGCAACCGGACCTCTCGCCGGAGGGCTTCGAGGCCCATGCCGAGCTGGCCCGCCGCAGTCTCACCGCACTCGACGCCGTCCTTGTGCCGGACGACCCCGCTGAACAGGCCTGCGCCCGGCTGCTGCGGGAACGCCTCACCGCCGAGCTCGCGATGCACGACACCGGCGAGAACTACCGACAGCTGCGCACGGTGGGCGGGCATGTCGACCAGGTACGGGCGATATTCACTCTCATGCCCACGACCACAGACGAGGACTGGGCAGCGGTGGCCGGCCGGCTGCGCAACCTCCCCGGCGCCCTGGACGGCTACCGGGACACCCTCACCGAGGGGATCTCCCGCAGTCTGCTCGCTGCTCCCCGACAGGCCGTAGGGGTGATCGGCCAGCTTGCCGACTGGACCGGGGAGTCCGCCGGACAGCCCGGTGGCAGTGGCGCGGGCTGGTTCGCCGACTTCGTCGCGGACGGCACCGACCGGATGCGCCCCGAGTTGGACGACGCGGCCCGCCGAGCCACCCGCGCCGTATCCGAGTTCCGCGACTGGCTGCGCGACACCTACGTCCCGGCCACGGAGGGCACCCCGGACGCGGTGGGCCGGGATCGCTACCTGCGCGCCGCGCGGTACAACACCGGCGCCGAACTCGATCTGGACGAGGCCTACGCCTGGGCCTGGGACGAGTTCCACCGCACGCTGGCCGAGATGCGCGTCGAGGCCGAGCGCATCCTGCCGGGAGCCGGCCTCCTTGAGGTCATGCACCACCTGGAGGAGCACGGCCACGCGGTCAAGGGCGAGGAGGCCGCACGCGAGTGGCTGCAGCAGCTGATGGACGAGGCGGTAAGCACCCTCGACGGCAGTCACTTCGACCTCTCCGGACCGCTCCGCAAGGTCGAGTCCCGGATCGCGCCCGCGGGGAGCGCCTCCGGTCCCTACTACCAGAGCCCGAGCCTCGACTTCAGCCGCCCGGGACGCACCTATCTGCCGACCCTGGAGCAGGGCACCTACCCGACCTGGCAGCTCGTCAGCATCTGGTACCACGAGGGCGTCCCCGGCCATCACCTTCAACTCGCCCAGTGGGTCGCGGTCGCCGACCGGCTCAGCCGCTACCAGGTGACGGAGGGCATGGTCAGCGCCAACATCGAGGGCTGGGCCCTGTATGCCGAGCGTTTCATGGACGACCTGGGCCATTTCTCCGACCCTGCGCGCCGCCTCGGCTTCCTGGACGGGCAGATGCTGCGCACCATCAGGGTGATCGTCGACATCGGCATGCACCTCGGACTCGCCGTCCCCGCAGACTCCGGCTTCCACCCCGGCGAGCGCTGGACGGGGGCCCTCGCCGCGGAGTTCATGGCCACCTACAACGGCAGCCCCGCAGCCCGCCGCAACGCGGAGATCGACCGCTACCTCGGCTGGCCCGGCCAGGCCATCGGCTACAAGCTCGGTGAACGCGCCTGGCTACAGGGCCGTGAGGCGGCGAAGCGACGCCATGGTGCGGCCTTCGACCTCAAGGCCTGGCACATGAAGGCGCTGTCCCAGGGCTCGTTGGGCCTCGATGACCTGGTCGGCAACCTGGCGGCGCTGTAGGCCCGGACTGCCCGGCGCCGGCCAAGATCAGTCCAGCTCGTGCTCGGGCCCACCGAAGTCGGGGCTCGTGAAGTCCGGACTGGTGAACGTCGGGCGGGGCGCGGCAGCCGGGCCGTCGTCCGGGCTGGAGAAGTCCGGCCTGCTGTAGCCGATCTTCGGGATGCGGTTGGCCGAGCGGTGCGGGATGCGCGCGGCCGGGGCGGCCCCGGGGTCGGCGAGGGCGTCCCGGAGGAACGGCAGGATGCCGCGTTCCAGCAGGGCGTGGCGCCAGGCCTCTCTGGCTCGTGCCACATCCTCCGGCAGCTCCTCGCCCTGCTCCTCGGCGGCCACCGATGTCGAGCCGTTGCGCAGAGCCGTGACGAGGAGGCCGACCGCGGCCACGAGGATGGCGGCCGCGGTCGCTGCCGTGAAGAACCAGCCCGCGCCGACCATGGTGCGCGCGAACGACGGGGGCGGGTCGAGCGCCTCGAGGAGGTAGCCGATGAGCAGGAAGATCACCGCGGCGGTGCCTGCCAGCACCGGGGCCAGCACGGTGATGACGACCCCTATGCCGGCGCCCGACTGGTGGGCGCCGGCCGGGCCGACGTCGGCTTCACCGTCCTCTTCCGGGCCGGCGGCCGCGGCGCGGATCTCTTCGCGAGCCTTCACGTAGTGCTCGTACTCGGTGGCCGCCGCCGCCGTGATCAAGGCTGTGGCAGCCATTGCCATGGTGCGCAACTGCACCGGATTGAGCCGTTCGCCGACAGCGGCCAGATCCGGACGTTCATGGGCGTGACGCAGTGCGTCGTCGAGGATCCGCTCGTACTCGGGCCGGTCCTCGGTCAGCAGGTGCGGAGCGCTGTTCATGTGCATCCCCCGATGCTCCGTAGGGCCTGTGTGCCCGCTCGAACCGGGCAGTCGGGCAAAAACGGAGGAGAGCCTGCTACTGATACGCCGATGGTAGAGCGCCCACGGCACGGGGTGACAGGGGGTTTCCGTAAATAGGCCCAGTGACCGGCGTATTCAGGTCGGGATGCGTCTTCCCCGAAGAACGTCAGTCATGCAACGGGAGTTGAACCACGAGTAGCTTTCCGGCCATGGTCACTCCGCCGTCCATGGCGATGGCGAGCCCGTCCGCGTACACGTGCGGTCCGTCCACCAGCGGCCCTGACCTGTCCTCGCCGTCCTCGGAACCGACCTCGCCCAGAAGGTAGGGAATGGGGCTGTGGCCATGGACGACGCGTCGGCCGCCGTAGGCCGCCATGAGCTCCTGCACGGCCTGAGGACCCGATTCGTCGCGGAAGGCGAACCGCTTGGTCAGCTTGCGGAAGAGGTCCCAGCACTCATCGGCGTCGTTTCGCGTGAGAATGGCGTGCACCGTGTCGTTGACGTCCTCGATGGTGGATCCGTAGTCGAGGTACGCCGTCGTGTCCGAGTGCATCAGGAGGTGCTCGTCCTCCTCGACGACGGCGTCGAGTCGGGACATCCACTGGAGGTGGACGTCCTGGAGCCGCTCCATGTCCGTCTTCTGGCCGCCGTTGAGCAGCCAGGCGGCCTGGAAGGTGGCGGTGCCGGCACCGGAGTTGACCGGGGTGTCGCCGAACCGCTTGGCACCGATGAGCAGCAGCTCGTGGTTGCCCATCAGGGCCTTGCAGTAGCCGCCGGCGGCCGCGGCCTCGGCGGACAGCCGCATCACGAGGTCGATGACGCCGATTCCGTCGGGTCCCCGGTCGGTGAAGTCGCCGAGGAACCAGAGCCGGGCATTGCCCGCGGCCCAGCTGCCCTCGGAGTCGATCAGGTCCTGCTCGGTGAGGGCGGCGAGGAGCTCGTCCAGATAGCCGTGGACGTCACCGACGACGTACAGCGGTCCGAGACCCGGCTCGCGGGCGGGCCGCGGGTCGGGCACGGCCCGTACCTGGACGGTGTCCTCGCGGGTGATCACGGGGAGGTCGCGCGCGGTCGGTGTGTATCCCTCCGGCGGCTCGCCCCCCGGGAAGGCGTTGCCCGGGTGCGGTGGGGCGGGCGGCGCAGGGGACTGCGCATAGGGCGGTACGCGGAAGTCGCGCAACGTCGCCGTCCGCACCACGGGTTCCTGACCGGCCCCCTGTGTCATCGACCCCTCCACCACCGTCGTGCCGCCGTACACCTGACGGGCCCTGCTGGTCGGGGTGGTCCGCGGTGTCGTGCGCCCATCATAGGAATGAGGATCGTGCTCTGTGACGCACCAGGGGTGGTGAATCCGCGCGCACGCCAGGTTCATCGGTCGATTGGTCCCAATTGGCCTGATCAATCCCCTGCCGGGGAGCGTGGCGCGCTGACCGTGGTGCGTGGCGGACGGCGTTGCGAGGAGGTCCGGACGATGAGCTCCGTCGGTATGACCTGTTCCACCGGTCCGTCCTGGTCGACCCCTTCGATGGCGTCGATGAGCAGCTGGACGACCGCCGTACCGATGCGGCGCGGTTTGAGCGAGAGCGTGGTGATGGGCGGCTCGGTCGTCGCGTACACGGTGGACTCGCTGCAGCAGACCAGGAGCAGGTCCTCCGGGACGCGCAGGCCGTACCGGCGGGCGGCCGCGAGCAGATCCGTGCCGTTGGGGTCGAAGAGGCCGTAGACGGCGTCCGGGCGGTCCGGACGGGCCAGCAGGCGGTCGGCTGCCACCGCGCCCGCGCACGGGTCGTGGGCGGGGTAGGACTCGTACACCGGGTCCTGGCCGACGCGCTCGCACCAGTGGAGGTACGCGGTGGTGGACAGCCGGGTGTAGGTGTCGGTGGTGGTGCCGGTGAGCAGTCCGATGCGGCGGGCGCCGGCGGCGGCGAGGTGGTCGAGGAGGTCGAGGACGGCTGCCCGGTGGTCGTTGTCCACCCACGCGGTGACCGGCAGGGTCCCGGCCGGCCGGCCGTCGGAGACGACGGGCAGCCCCTGGCGTACGAGTTCGGTGACCACCGGGTCCTGGTCGGAGGGGTCGATGACGACGGTGCCGTCGAGCGCGACGTTCGACCAGACGTCGTGGCGTGAGGTGGCGGGAAGGATGACGAGGGCATAGCCGCGGGCGAGCGCGGCGGAGGTGGCGGCTCTGGCCATCTCGGCGAAGTACGCGAATTCGGTGAAGGTGAAAGGTTCATCCCCGTAGGTCGTCACGGTCAGGCCGATCAGGCCCGACTTGCCGGTTCGGAGCGTTCGGGCCGCGGCGGAAGGGCGATAGCCCAGGCGCTCGGCGACCTCGCGGACATGGCTGCGGGTGGCGTCCGGGAGCCTGCCCTTGCCGTTGAGCGCGTCGGAGACGGTCGTGATGGAGACCCCTGCGGCGGCGGCCACGTCCCGGATTCCTGCTCGTCCCTGCCGGCCGCCGCGCCGGGGGGTCTCCGTCCGGCTCACCTGGTGCTTCCCTGCTGCTGTCATGGCGAGCCGATAGTAGGGCTCGGGCGGGCACTTGGCCCGGTCGCATATGCACTCCTTGACAGGCACGTTTCTGCATGGTCATCAAGCCCCAATTGCCTTGATAACACAGGGTGTTATGGGGTGGTGCCATCGTGTGTCACGTGTCGGGCCGGATGGGCCTGCCGATAGGTCGATGTCTCGAAGAGGTCTCAACTCACCTCTTCGAGGGACGCGCGCCACGGAGTGAGCCACCGGCGCACGCCACGACGAGGGGCGCTCCCCCTCATTCCGGGGTCCACCGGACTAATCCTCGGTCCGCCCATTCGCACCGGCACTCAATCCTCATAAGGTGAGCAGTATTGATGTGTATGGACGGTCGAGGAGGACCTGCGGTGAGCGAGACGAGCCCCAAGCTGCGTGCCGAACTGGATGGCGTCCCCGCCTATGTGCCGGGCAAGCCGGCCGCGGCGGACGGACCGCTCGCGTTCAAGCTGTCCTCCAACGAGAATCCGTATCCGCCGCTGCCGGGGGTGATGGAGTCCGCGCTGGCCGCGGCCGCGAACTTCAACCGGTACCCGGATCTGGCCTGCA
This sequence comes from Streptomyces sp. LN549, assembly GCF_043203805.1. Lineage (NCBI taxonomy): Bacteria > Bacillati > Actinomycetota > Actinomycetes > Kitasatosporales > Streptomycetaceae > Streptomyces > Streptomyces sp. LN549. The sequence continues at coordinate 4,470,971 of NZ_JAZHRI010000002.1, forward strand.
CCGGTCTGATGAACGAGCTGGCGGACCGTTTCGGTGTGCCGCTCTCGCACCTGGCCACCGGCACCGGTTCGGTCGGCGTGGCCCAGCAGCTGCTGCAGGCCACCTCGGGTCCGGGTGACGAGGTCATCTACGCCTGGCGTTCCTTCGAGGCGTACCCGATCATCACCCAGGTCAGCGGGGCGACGTCGGTGAGGGTGCCGCTGACCGACGGCGAGGTGCACGATCTGGACGCGATGGCGGACGCGATCACCGACCGGACCCGGCTGATCTTCGTCTGCAACCCGAACAACCCGACCGGCACCGTGGTGCGCCGGGCGGAGCTGGAGCGGTTCCTGGACCGGGTGCCGGGCGATGTGCTCGTGGTGCTCGACGAGGCGTACAAGGAGTTCATCCGCGACGTCGAGGTCCCCGACGGCATCGAGATCTACCGGGACCGGCCCAATGTGGCGGTGCTGCGGACGTTCTCCAAGGCCTACGGTCTGGCCGGACTGCGGGTCGGCTTCGCCGTGGCCCATGAGCCGGTGGCGGCCGCGCTGCGCAAGACGGCGGTGCCCTTCGGTGTCAGCCAGCTCGCCCAGGACGCTGCGGTGGCGTCACTGCGGGCCGAGGACGAACTCCTGGGCCGGGTGGGCTCCTTGGTGTGCGAGCGGCAGCGCGTGTACGAGACGCTGGTACGGCAGGGCTGGACGGTGCCCGAGTCCCAGGCGAACTTCGTCTGGCTGCGGCTCGGGGACCGTACCGCCGACTTCGCCGCGGTCTGCGAGAAGGCCGGTGTGGTGGTCAGGCCCTTCGCCGGCGAGGGCGTGCGGGTCTCGATCGGGGAGGACGAGGCGAACGACCTGTTCCTGAAGGTGACGGAGTCGTACCGCAAGGATCTGTAGCGCCGGCCGCCTCCGGCCGCCGCGGCCCCGTACCTCGTTCCCGAGGTGCGGGGCCGTTTGCGTGGGTGGACGCAGGTGCCGGGGGTGTCTGCTTCGGGGGCAATGATGGGCTACGTCCCGGAGGGGTACCCCGGCCGTACCTCCCGAAAGCCTGTGCGCCATAATTGCTTGTGAATGTGAACGCGTTCACAAGCGTGTCCTGTTTCCTCCGTTGTTCAGTCGGATTTATAGGACAAACTGCCGGTGTATCGGCGGCGACGTAAGGAGAAGACGACGTGGAGCTGGCTCTGGCGCCGGAGACCCTGGCGCGATGGCAGTTCGGAACGACCACCGTCTACCACTTCCTCTTCGTTCCTCTGACGATCTCTCTCGCCGCGCTCACCGCCGGCCTGCAGACCGCCTGGGTGCGAACCAACAAGGAGAAGTACCTCAGGGCCACCAAGTTCTGGGGAAAGCTCTTCCTGATCAACATCGCCATGGGCGTCGTCACGGGCATCGTCCAGGAGTTCCAGTTCGGGATGAACTGGTCCGACTACTCGCGGTTCGTCGGCGACATCTTCGGGGCCCCGCTCGCGTTCGAGGCGCTGATCGCGTTCTTCTTCGAGTCCACGTTCATCGGCCTGTGGATCTTCGGCTGGGACAAGCTGCCGAAGAAGATCCACCTCGCCTGCATCTGGATGGTCTCGATCGGCACCATCCTCTCCGCGTACTTCATCCTGGCCGCCAACTCCTGGATGCAGCACCCGGTCGGCTACCGCATCAACAAGGAACGCGGGCGCGCCGAGCTCACCGACTTCTGGCACGTGCTCACGCAGAACACCGCGCTGGCCCAGTTCTTCCACACCATCACGGCGGCCTTCCTGGTCGGCGGGGCGTTCATGGTCGGCATCGCCGCCTTCCACCTGGCGCGCAAGAAGCACATCCCGGTGATGCGGACCTCACTGCGGCTGGGCCTGATCACCGTGGTGGTCGCCGGTCTGCTCACTGCCGTCAGCGGTGACCAGCTGGGCAAGGTGATGTTCAAGCAGCAGCCGATGAAGATGGCGGCGGCCGAGGCGCTGTGGGACGGGCAGAACTCCGCGCCCTTCTCGATCTTCGCGTACGGGGATGTCAGCAAGGGGCACAACTCCGTCGAGATCTCGATCCCCGGGATACTGTCGTTCCTCGCCGACGACAACTTCGACTCGTACGTCCCCGGCATCAACGACATCAACAAGGCCGAGCAGGAACGCTTCGGGCCCGGCGACTACCGGCCCAACATCCCCGTCGCCTTCTGGAGCTTCCGGTGGATGATCGGCTTCGGCATGGCGTCCTTCGGCCTCGGAATCCTCGGACTGTGGCTGACCCGGAAGAAGTTCATGCTGCCGCCGGGGATGCGCACCGGTGAGGACGAGGTGCCTCACCTGGTCCTTTTCAAGAACAAGGCGCTGAGCCCGAAGCTGGCCAAGTGCTACTGGATCGTCGCGCTGTGGACCCTGCTCTTCCCGCTGATCGCCAACTCCTGGGGATGGATCTTCACCGAGATGGGCCGTCAGCCCTGGGTCGTCTACGGAGTCCTGCAGACCCGTGACGCGGTCTCCCCCGGCGTCTCGCAGGGCGAGGTGATCACCTCGATGATCCTGTTCACGCTGCTCTACGCGGTCCTCGCCGTCATCGAGGTGAAGCTGCTCGTGAAGTACATCAAGGCCGGCCCGCCGGAGCTCACCGACGCCGACCTCAACCCGCCCACCAGGATCGGCGGCGACCACGACGACGCCGACCGGCCCATGGCCTTCTCCTACTGAGAACAGGGAGCCGAGAGATGGAACTCCACGACGTCTGGTTCGTGCTCATCGCCGTTCTCTGGACCGGCTACTTCTTCCTGGAGGGATTCGACTTCGGGATCGGTGTCCTGACCAAACTGCTGGCCCGGGACCGCAAGGAACGACGGGTTCTGATCAACACGATCGGGCCGGTCTGGGACGGCAACGAGGTCTGGCTGCTCAGCGCCGGCGGAGCGACCTTCGCCGCGTTCCCCGAGTGGTACGCCACGCTGTTCTCCGGCTTCTACCTGCCGCTGCTGATCATCCTGCTCTGCCTGATCGTGCGGGGTGTCGCCTTCGAGTACCGGGCGAAGCGGCCCGAGGCGAAGTGGCAGACCAACTGGGAGCACGCGATCTTCTGGACGTCGCTGATCCCGGCCCTGCTCTGGGGTGTGGCCTTCGGGAACATCGTCCGCGGCGTGAAGATCGACGCGGACATGGAGTACGTGGGCAACTTCTGGGATCTGCTCAACCCGTACGCGATTCTCGGCGGACTGGTCACGCTCTTCCTCTTCACCTTCCACGGAGCGGTGTTCGCCGGGCTCAAGACGGTCGGTGACATCCGGGCCCGGGCGCGCAGGCTGGCGCTGAAGCTGGGCGCGGTCACCGCGGTTCTCGCTCTGGGATTCCTGATCTGGACCCAGATCGACAACGGTGACGGCTGGAGCCTGATCGCGATGATCGTCGCCGTGGTGGCCCTGGTCGGGGCGATCGGAGCCATAGCGGCGGGGCGCGAGGGCTGGTCCTTCGCCTTCTCCGGGGTGACCATCGCCGCCGCGGTCGCCATGTTGTTCCTGACGCTCTTCCCGAACGTCATGCCGTCCTCGCTGAACGATGCCTGGAGCCTCACGGTCACCAATGCTTCGTCCAGCCCGTACACGCTGAAGATCATGACCTGGTGTGCGGGGATCGCCACTCCCGTCGTCCTGCTCTACCAGGGCTGGACGTACTGGGTGTTCCGCAAGCGGATCGGTACGCAGCACATCGCCGACGCGCACTGAACGCAGTGAGTGCCTTGACCGAGTCGAGCTCCATGGGGTGTTTCACGTGAAACCGATCGATCCGCGTCTGCTCCGCCACGCCCGTGCCACTCGCCTGTTCCTGGTGGCTGTGGTGGTACTCGGGCTGGCCGGAGCGGCGCTGGTCATCGCTCAGGCGATGCTCGTCGCCGAGTTGGTGGTGGGCGGTTTCGAAGACGGACTCACCGGTGCGGGACTGCGCACACCGCTCCTCCTGCTCGCCGCGGTCGCGCTCGGCCGGGCCCTGGTTTCCTGGCTCACCGAACTGGCTGCCTACCGGGCCGGTGCGGCCGTCAAGTCCGAACTGCGCGGGCGCCTTCTCGCCCGGGCGGCAGAACTGGGCCCGGACTGGCTGAGCGGGCAGCGCACCGGCTCGCTGGTGGCTCTCGCCACGCGGGGGATCGACGCGCTCGACGACTACTTCGCGCGCTACCTCCCGCAGCTCGGACTCGCGGTGGTCGTACCGGTGGCGGTACTGGCCAGGGTTGTCACCGAGGACTGGATCTCGGCCGCGATCATCGTGGTCACGCTGCCGCTCATCCCGCTCTTCATGATTCTCATCGGCTGGGCCACCCAGTCGAGGATGGACCGTCAGTGGAGGCTGCTCTCCCGGCTCTCCGGGCACTTCCTGGACGTGGTCGCGGGGCTGCCGACGCTGAAGGTCTTCGGCCGGGCCAAGGCCCAGGCCGAGTCCATTCGCACCATCACCTCGCAGTACCGGCAGGCCACCCTGCGTACCCTGAGGATCGCGTTCCTCTCGTCCTTCGCCCTGGAACTCCTGGCGACCCTGTCGGTGGCGCTCGTCGCCGTCACCATCGGCATGCGACTCGTGCACGGTGAGCTCGACCTCTACACCGGGCTGGTGGTGCTGATCCTCGCGCCCGAGGCCTACCTGCCGATCCGGCAGGTAGGCGCCCAGTACCACGCCGCGGCCGAGGGACTCTCGGCCGCGGAGGAGATCTTCGCCGTTCTGGAGACGGAGCCCAGCGAGCCGGGTACGCAGGAAGTCCCCGGCTCACTGCGGCTGGAGCTGGAAGAAGTGACCGTTCGGCACGCCGGGCGCACCGAACCCTCGCTCGCCGGGGCCTCGCTGGTGGTGGACGAGGGGGAGACCGTCGCCCTGGTCGGTCCGAGCGGCGTCGGCAAGTCCACTCTGCTGAACGTGGTGCTGGGGTTCGTGGCACCTGACGAGGGCCGGGTGCGGGTCGGCGGGACCGATCTGGCGGCCCTGTCCTCCGAGCGCTGGCGCGAGCGCATCGCCTGGGTGCCGCAGCACCCCCATCTCTTCGCGGGCACGATCGCGGAGAACGTCCGGCTGGCCCGCCCAGGGGCGGACGACAGCGCGGTGACGGCCGCGCTGCGGGACGCCGGGGCGTACGACTTCGTGTCCGGGCTGCCGGACGGTGCCCGCACACTCCTCGGCGAGGACGGTGCGGGGCTCTCCGCCGGACAGCGCCAGCGGCTCGCGCTGGCCCGGGCGTTCCTCGCCGACCGGCCGTTGCTGCTGCTCGACGAGCCGACCGCGAGCCTGGACGGCGAGACGGAGGCGGGCATCGTCGAGGCGGTACGACGACTGGCGGTGGGCCGGACCGTGCTGCTGGTCGTCCACCGGCCGGCGCTTCTGGCGGTGGCCGACCGCGTGGTGACACTGTCGCCTGCCGGATTGGCCGAGCGGGTGGCGGACGAGGCGTTCACAGCGGTGCCGGGGGTGGCATCGGCCGCGGCGTCCGGGACAGTGCCGGGGGCGGCGGCCGTTGCGGTGGCCGAGCCGGTGGGGGCGCAGACCGCCGCCGTGGCGCCCGAGCCGTCACGTGACCCCGAGGCGCTGCGGGACACCACGGCGTGGACAGGACACGTACTCGCCCGGGTGAGGGAGGCCGCCGGCGCACAGCGCGGCCGGCTGCTGCTGGCCCTGTTGCTGGGAAGCCTCGCGCTGGGCTCGGCTGTCGGCCTCATGGCCGTTTCCGGCTGGCTGATCTCCCGCGCCTCCGAACAGCCACCGGTGCTCTATCTGATGGTGGCGGTGACGGCGACCCGCGCCTTCGGGATCGGGCGGGCGGTCTTCCGCTACGCCGAGCGCCTCGTCTCGCACGACGCCGTGCTCCGGATGCTCGCCGAGCTCCGTGTCGCCGTCTACCGAAGCCTGGAGCGCATCGCGCCCGCGGGCCTGCGCCGGACCCGGCGGGGCGACCTGCTCTCACGGCTCGTCGCCGATGTGGACGCCCTTCAGGACTACTGGCTGCGGTGGCTGCTGCCCGCAGGGACCGCGGTCGTCGTAGGGGCGGGAGCCGCCGGTTTCACCGGCTGGCTGCTTCCGGAGGCAGGCCTCGTGCTGGCCGCCGGACTGTTGCTGGCCGGGGTCGGGGTCCCGCTCGTCAGCGGAGCCTGTGCCCGGCACGCGGAGCGCCGACTGGCACCCGCACGGGCCGATCTGGCCACCCGGATCACCGACCTGCTCGGCGGAACCGCCGAGCTGACCGTCGCGGGTGCGCTCCCGGGACGCGTGGCCCGGACCCGGGAGGCCGACGGGGTACTGACCCGGATCGCCGCCCGGGCGGCGGCCGCCACCGCGCTCGGCAGCGGTCTCAGCGCCCTGATCGCCGGCCTCACCGTGGTCGCGGCCGCCCTCGTCGCCCTTCCCGCAGTGGCCGATGGCCGACTGGCCGGGGTGGAACTCGCCGTGGTCGTCCTTACCCCGCTGGCCGCCTTCGAAGCCGTGACCGGCCTGCCGCTCGCCGTGCAGTACCGGCAGCGGGTCAAGCGGAGTGCGGAGCGGGTGTTCGAGGTGCTGGACGCCCCGGTCCCCGTGCAGGAACCCGCCGTCCCGGCCGAGGCTCCCACATCGCCCTTCCCGCTGGAGGTGCGGGGGCTTTCCGCCCGTTACGCAGGGGCGGGACACGATGCGTTGGACTCCATCGACCTCACGCTGGAGGCAGGCCGACGCATCGCGGTCGTCGGACTGTCCGGTTCCGGGAAGACCACGCTCGCCCAGGTCCTGCTCCGGTTCCTGGACGCGCGGACGGGGACGTACCGGATCGGCGGGGTGGAAGCGTCCGCGCTGGACGGGGACACCGTCCGGCGGATCGTCGGCCTCTGCGCCCAGGACGCCCATATCTTCGACAGCTCCATCCGGGAGAACCTGCGGCTGGCCCGCACCGGCGCGACGGACGGGGAACTGCGCGACGCCCTCGGCCGGGCCAGGCTGCTCGACTGGGCGGAGGCGCTGCCGGACGGCCTGGACACGCTCGTCGGTGAGCACGGCGCCCGCCTCTCCGGCGGTCAGCGTCAGCGGCTCGCGCTGGCCCGGGCGCTGCTCGCGGATTTCCCCGTGCTGGTCCTGGACGAGCCGGCCGAGCACCTAGACCTGCCGACGGCCGACGCCCTGACCGCGGACCTGCTGGCGGCCACCCAGGGGCGTACGACCGTACTGATCACTCACCGTCTCGAAGGGCTGGACGCCATCGACGAGGTGGTGGTGCTGGAGGCGGGTTCCGTCGTCCAGCGCGGCCCGTACGAGGCCCTCGCAGCGGTGGAAGGGCCTCTGCGCCGGATGCTGAAGCGCGAACGGGAGACCACTCTCGCTGCCGGCGAGCCGGTGGGCGCGCACGCCTGAGATGTCCTGTCGGCCTTCAGCTCTCGACTTTCCCTGGCAAAAAGGACTAACTACGCTCTGGGTATGTCAGAGCAGGACCCGAACCACCCGCAGCATTCGAAGGACCCGAATCACTCGGATCAACCGCTGAAGCCGTCGGGCTCAAGGGATCCGCTCGATCCGACAGGCCCCCTCGACCCGCTCGATCCGACAGGTCGGGCAGGCCCGACGGACTCGGTCGACGCCGCGACGGAGGCGACCCGCAGCCTGCAGGGCCTGTCCACCGAACTCACCGCCCGCGTACCGCGGCTGCTGGAAGCCATGCGGTCGGTGGGCACGGGGCTCGAACTCCACTCCACGCTCGACCGGATCTGTGAGACGGCTGCCGAGTTGGCGCACTCCCGCTATGCGGCCATCGGTGTCGTGGACGAGGATCGCAAGGGGCTCTCCGACTTCGTCACGTACGGAGTCTCCGATGATGTGGCGCGCAGGATCGGGCACAGGCCGGACGGGCACCGAGGGCTGCTCGGCGCCCTCATCCACGACCCGCGCCCGCTGCGTCTGGCCGACCTGACGTCTGACCCGAGATTCGCCGGCTTCCCGCCGGGCCATCCACCGATGCGTACGTTCCTCGGCGTTCCGATCCGGGTCCAGGGCGAGATCTTCGGCAATCTGTATCTGGCCGAAAAGACCGACGGCGGCGAGTTCAACGACTACGACCTGCACATGGTCCGCGTGCTGGCCACCGAGGCCGGCATCGCCATCGGCAACGCGCGGCTGTACGAGGCAGCCAGGCAGCGTGAGCGGTGGATCGACGGTTCGGTGGCCGTGACCACCGCCTTGCTGTCCGGCGGGGACGCCGACGACGCGCTCTCCGTCGTTGCCGAGCAGGCCCGCCATCTCGCCGGATCCGCGGCCGGCATCGTGCTGCTGCCGGCCGAGGACGGGGGACTGGAGATCGTCGCCGTCTCCGCGGAGGACCCTTCCGCCTCGCTCGGAGTGATCATTCCGGCGCACAGTCCTGTGGTGGCCAGGCTGCTGAGTGGCGAGGCGGTCTTCATCGACGACTCGGCCACAGACTCCCGCATGATCACCAGGCTGGCGCACCGGTTCGGCCCGAGCATGATGCTCCCGCTGCACAGCGGGGGCCGGGTGCTCGGTGCGCTCGCCACCCCGCGCGCCAGGGGCGGCCGGCCGTTCACGGAGACCGAGCGGACCCTCGCCACCCAGTTCGCCTCGCAGGCCGCCCTGGCCCTCATGATGGCCGAGGCGCAGCGCGACCGGGAGCGGCTCGCGGTCTACGAGGACCGCGACCGCATCGCCCGCGACCTTCACGACCTGGTCATCCAGCGGCTGTTTGCCACCGGGATGATGTTGGAGAGCGCGCAGCGCCGATCGGACGTGCCGGAGGTGCAGACCGGGGTGGGCAGGGCGGTCGACGAACTGGACGTGACCATTCAGGAGATCCGTACCGCGATCTTCGCGCTGCAGCAGGAGCCGGCCGAGGCACCTTCCGGGCTGCGGACCCGCGTTCTGCGCGAGATCAACATGGCTGCGGTCCCGCTGGGATTCAAACCGTCGCATCGTTTCCTTGGGCCGGTCGACTCCCTGGTCGGTGAGCTGACCGGGAAGAACCTGATCGCGGCGCTCCGGGAGGCGTTGTCCAACGCCTTCCGTCACGCCGGTGCGGCACGGATCGATGTGGTCGTCGACGCGACCGCCACGCTGCCCGACGGACGGGACGCGGTGCGGCTCTCGGTCGCCGACGACGGGGTGGGCATCCCGGCGGGCGGCCGGCGCAGCGGGCTGCGGAACCTGGCTCGCCGGGCGGAATCACTGGGCGGGGCCAGTTGGTTCGGGCCGGGCATCGGGGAGGACGGCGCCGGTACGACGGTGGTGTGGCAGGCGCCGCTCTGACCGCCGGGGGCGGGTGGGAATCGGCCCTGCGGCTCTGACCGCCGGGGGCCGGGTGGGAATCGGCCCTGCGGCTCTGACCGCCGGGGCAGCGCGGGGGCGTGTCCCCTCAGCGCTCCACGCGAGGGCGGGCGCGTTCGGCGATGATCCGCTCGATGACGACTGCGACGCCGTCCTCGTTGTTGGTGACCGTACGGCCGGAGGCCGCTGCCAGCGCGGCCGGGTGTGCGTTGCCCATCGCGTACGACGTGCCCGCCCAGCTCAGCATCTCCACGTCGTTCGGCATGTCGCCGAAGGCGACGACCTCGGCTGAGGAGATGCCGCGTTCGGCACAGCACAGCTCCAGCGTGCTGGCCTTGGAGACACCGGGGCCACTGACCTCCAGGAGTGCCGTGGGGCTGGACCGGGTGAAGGACGCCCGGTCGCCGGCCACCCTGAGTGCCAGGGCGAGGAAGTCGTCCGGGGCCATTTCGCCATGGTGGGCCAGGAGCTTCAGCACGGGGGCACCGCCACCCGGCGTCTCCTCGTGAAGCAGCTTCTCGGCGACGGCCACCGTCGCACCGGGGTCCAGGTGGAAGGGCGGGTAGGCCGGTTCGTAGTGAATGCCGGTGGCCAGTTCGACGGCGAACGAGGTCCCGGGGGCGGCCGCACGCAGCGTGCGTACGACATCGAGGGCCGTCGGCCGCTCGAGGGCCCGCACCTTCAGCAGCCTGCCTCCTGCGTGCAGGTCGGCGACGGCGGCGCCGTTGGCGCAGATCGCCAGGCCGTGGCCGTGCACATGGTCGCTGACGACATCCATCCAGCGGGCGGGACGGCCGGTGACGAAGAAGACCTCGATCCCGGCCTCCTCGGCAGCGGCGAGCGCCGCGACCGTGCGGTCCGAGACGGTCTTGTCGTCGCGCAGGAGGGTGCCGTCCAGGTCGGTGGCGATCAGCCGGGGAGCGGCAGGAACGGGCTGTTCGGTAGCTGAGGTCACCGGTCCATTCTCGCGTACGAGGGTGCACGGGCGTGCGCAGGGGCGCACATCTGAGTACGTACGCCCCTGAGCAGGAGAACGTTCCTCTGGCATATGTCGGGGGATTCTCGTGTGCCACGTTCCCCCTGAGGCGCCTGGTGGCGCCGGACGGCCGCCGACCCCTTCGCGGTGCTCAGCACCCAGTCAGGCCTTCGAGCGGGAGGTGTGGCCGACCGGCCCGCCGTAAACTGCGAGCCATGAGCACCACTCTGCGCCTCAGCACTGTCATCCTGCCCGTCCGCCGCTGGCACGAGGGCGGGCGCACGCAGTGGCAGCGCGCCGAGGAGTTGGGTCTGCACGCCGCGTACACCTATGACCACCTGGCCTGGCGTGCCTTCCGGGACCGGCCGTGGTTCGGCGCCCTCCCCACCCTGACCGCGGCTGCCTGCGTCACCTCGCGTCTGCGGCTGGGGACGCTCGTGACCTCGCCGAACTTCCGTCATCCGGTCACCCTGGCCAAGGAACTCATCTCGCTCGACGACATCTCGGGCGGCCGCATCACGCTGGGAATCGGAGCCGGTGGCAACGGGTTCGACGCGACGACGCTCCTGCGGGGTGACGAGGAGCCGTGGACCCCGCGTGAGCGGGCCGACCGGTTCGGTGAGTTCGTTCCGCTGCTGGACGGACTGCTCCGTGAGCCGGCCGGGCTGACGTCCGAGGGCCGCTTCTACGTGGCCAACGAGGCACGCAACCTTCCGGGCTGCGCACAGCTTCCGCGGCTGCCGTTCGCCGTGGCAGCCACGGGTCCGCGTGGACTCAGGCTTGCCGCACAGTACGGACAGGCCTGGGTGACCACGGGGGACCCGAGGCTGTACGAGTCGGGCAGCGCGGCGGAGTCGGTGGAAGCCATCCGTGGTCAGGTCGCCAGGCTGGGCAAGGCCTGTGCCGAGGGTGACAGGGACGTGGACGCGCTCGACAAGATTCTGCTCACCGGATTCACACCGGAGTTCAACCCGGCTCTCACCAGGGGCGGGCCGTTCGAATCCGTGGACGCGTTCGTGGACTTCGCGGGCAGGCATGCGGAGCTCGGCTTCACCGAGATCGTGATCCATGCACCGGTACCCGACGGCAGCCCCGAGTTCTCCGCCGCGGTGGCGGACGAGAAGCTCTTCGAGCAGATCGCGACGCAGGGCCTGGCCCAGCTCGCGGGCTAGCGACCGGCGCCGGGGCAGGGCCGGGGCGGCGACCGGTACGGACCCTGTGGGTCCGGGTGACGGCCGCGTCAGCCGGGCAGGCGCAGGAATTCCGGGGGTACGGCGGCGGTGAGCCAGACCCCGTTGGCGCTGACGTAGAAGGTGTGGCCTGCCCGGTGCATGGCACCCGCGTCCACGGACAGGACGACGGGACGGCCGCGCCGGGCCCCGACGCGGGTCGCCGTCTCACGGTCGGGCGAGAGGTGGACGTGTGTGCGGTTCATCGGACGCAGCCCCTCACCGCGGATCGCGTCCAGGGACCGGCCGACCGTGCCGTGATAGAGGTACGCGGGCGGGTCGGCCGGAGGCAGGTCCAGGTCCACGTCGACGGTGTGTCCCTGGCTCGCCCGGATGCGGTCGCCCGCGATGGCGAAGCGCTGCTTGTCGTTGGACGCGACGACATGGTCGAGCTCGGCACGGGTGAGCGGGAAGTGGTGGCGGGCAAGGGCCCGCAACAGCTCGTCGATCGCCACCCAGCCGTTGGCGTCCAGCGTGAGACCGATCCGTTCGGGCTGATGCCGGAGGTGTTTCGAGAGGTATTTGGAGACCTTGACGGTGCGTCTTTCATCCATCCCGACAGACTGCCCGTGACATCCTCTCCGCCGCATCCGGATTTGGCTCCCGATTTCCCTCAGGAATTTCTGCCCACAGGTTTGATCCACAGCCAACTCGCGTTATCCACAGGTAATTTGACGATCCTGTGGACAAGTGGCCTATGAATTAGCCTTATTGGTCAACTGTGGGCGTATTGCCATGACATGGAGCCAGTGCATCCAATCTCCGTGTATGTACCTCTCGTTCGGTGGCAGCTGCGATGAAGGCTGCGGCGTTCTCCCGCCCAACCAGGCGTTCCACAGCGCCGATCGTTTCGGCCGGAAGCGCGACGGACACCGGCGAAGGTGGGGCTGACAGGGCAGTGAAAGGGCCCTCGGCCGCGAGGTGGTGCTCCAGATGACGGGTGGCGAAAGTCCGCATGGCGCGCGCCAGTTCGGCGTCCACCGTCTGCTGAGCCAGCGGCCGCAGCCGACGGACCATCGAAGCCGCCTCGGCCGCGTCCGCGTCGGTCGGCGGGCGGTGGCCGAGATATCGGGCGAAGACGTGCTCCGTCGTGAACTCCAGGAAGCGGGACGCTATCTGCTCGACCTGACCGCGAAGCTCCCGCAGATGGCTGGATATTGCGCTCAGCGGAACGCCGGCGGCATGCAACTCCACTGCCACCGCAAGCTCTTGCGGACTGGGGACGAGGAACTCGTCGTCGCGGCCCGGGATGGGTTCGAGTACTCCCAGTTCCACTGCTTCGGCGACTGCCTCGTCGTCGGGACGCCCACCGAACTTCACGTTCAGTTCCGCGCGGGTGATGCGGTCGGCCCGCTCATCCGTCCACGGTCCGTGCACCTCGGCGACGAGCCCGAGCACACCGCCGAGTCCGCGTCCCGTGTCCCAGGCCTCCAGCAACTCCTTGATACTGGCCAGGGTGTAGCCGCGGTCCAGCAGGTCGGCGATCTGCCGGAGCCGGGCGAGATGGGTGTCCCGGTACACATTGGCCCGGCCCCGCCGTTCCGGAGTCGGCAGCAGTCCGCGGTCCTGATAGGCGCGGATGGTGCGGACCGTGGCGCCGCTGGCGTGCGCGAGGTCCTCGATCCGGTACTCGGCGGCTGCTCGGCCCGCCGGTGACGGCCCGGGGGCGCTCACAGCGGCGGCTTCAGCCGGGCGATCCCGCGCAGCACTCCCGGACTGAGCCGGGAAAGGAACCGGGCGCCATGGGACTCCGGCGTCACCGGAACGACGGCCTGGTTGCGCACGACCGCCCTGAGGATCGCGTCGGCGACCTTCTCCGGCGGGTAGTTGCGCATCCCGTACAGCTTGCTCGTCCGCGTGCGCAGCCGCTTCTCCTCCGCCGCGTCCGCCCCGGCGAAGCGCGTGGTCGCGGTGATGTTCGTGTTGACGATGCCGGGGCAGATCGCACTGACGCCGATCGACTTCTCGGCAAGCTCGGCGCGCAGGCATTCACTGAGCATCAGCACGGCGGCCTTCGACGTGCTGTACGCGGGCAGCGCACGGGACGGCTGATACGCCGCCGCGGAAGCCGTGTTGACGATGTGGCCGCCCTGGCCACGGTCGGCCATCTGCTTGCCGAACAGCCGGCAGCCGTGGATGACGCCCCACAGGTTCACGTCGAGGACGCTTCGCCACTCCTCGGCGGTCGTCTCCAGGAACGAACCGGAGAGCCCGATCCCCGCGTTGTTGACCAGTACGTCGACGATGCCGTACTCGGCGGCGACCTTCTCGGCCAGCTTCTCCATGGCCCTCTCGTCACTGACATCGACGGTCTCGGCCCAGGCGGCCGGGGCGCCGATCAGCCGGGCCAGCTCCGCCGTGCGGCTTGCCCCCTCCGCGTCCCGGTCCACGACCACCACGCGGGCGCCGGCCTCGGCGAACGCGAAGGCCGTGGCCCGCCCGATCCCGCCGGCCGCGCCCGTCACCAGGACGAGCTGCCCGCCGAACCGGTCCGCGTACGCCCCCTTGGGTGCGGCGTCCTGCACCGGAACACCACCTTGCGCGGCCGCCTCGTTGGCAGCGGCGAACTCGCCGATCCAGGAAGCCAGCTGGTCCGGCCTGGTGCGCGGCACCCAGTGCTTGGCCGGCAGCGAGCGGCGCGTCAACTGCGGTACCCAGGCGTCGAGTCCGTCATAGAGCTGTTCCGAAAGGAATATGTCACCGGTCGGGGTGATCAGCTGGACCGGTACGTGTGCGAACGCGTCGGCGCGCGGCCTGCGCAGCCGGGAGCGGACGTTGTCCCGGTAGAGCCAGGCCCCGTGCGCCGCGTCGTCGGGCAGGGACGGCGTCGGGTAGTCGCCCGGAGGGACCTTCTCCAGCCGCTCCAGGATTCGGGGCCACCGCTTGCCGAGCGGCCCCCGCCAGGCGAGCTCGGGAAGCACCGGCGTGTGCAGCATGTACACGTACCAGGACTTGGCTCCCTGGCCCAGCAGCTGGCCGACCCGGCGCGGGGTGGGCCGGGACATCCGCTGCTTGATCCAGTGCCCGAAGTGGTCCAGCGACGGGCCGGACATCGAGGTGAAGGAGGCGATCCGGCCCTCGGTGCGGTTGACCGTGGCGAACTCCCAGGCCTGCACCGAACCCCAGTCGTGCCCGACCACGTGCACCGGGCGGTCCGGGCTCACCGCGTCGACGACGGCCAGGAAGTCGTCGGTCAGCTTCTCCAGCGTGAAGCCGCCGCGCAGCGGCACGGGCGCCGTCGACCTGCCGTGGCCGCGCACGTCGTACAGCACGACATGCCACTGTTCGGCGAGCCGCCGGGCGACCTGAGTCCAGACCTCCTTGCTGTCCGGATAGCCGTGCACCAGCACGATCGTGGGCTGTGTCGCATCGCCCAGCTCGACGACGCACAGGTCGATACCGCCCGTGGACACCCGGCGCTCGCGCGCCCCCGGCAGATTCAGCAGACTCACGCCGCCACCCTTTCCTCGGCCCAGCGCCGCACATGCGGCAGATCGTCGTCCAGCCAGAAGGCGCTCTGTTCGGGATCCCGTGAGTCCGTGACGACCAGGATCTCCTCGAACTTCGCACCCGTGCCCCGGAATCCGAGGTGCGGCTCGACCGCCCACAGGCCCGGCTGCGGGGGATGGTCGGAGAAGCGGTACGGACTCCAGAGCGGCGACCAGCCCTCCCGGTGCCCGTGCACCGCATCGCTCAGCAGTCCCTTGAGCGACTGCGTACCGAACCCGAACACCTGGGGTGACCAACGCCGTTCGGCGACTCGGTCGACCTTGTGGGCGATGACCCCGAACGGGTAGGCGCGGTGGCGGTTGGCGTAGCCCTGCTGGACCATCAGGCGCTCGACGTCCTCATAGATCTCGCGCAGCGGACGCCGCTCGCGCACCTCGCGCAGGATCAGCCCGCGGTGCGCCTCCAGATCGGAGAGCAGCCGGTCGTGCAGCGGGTTGAGCCCGAGGCAGCCCGAGTACCCGATGTCCGCCGTGAATCCCTTGTACACCGGAGCCATGTCGAGGATGAACGGCATCCCCGGCTCCAGCCGTCGGTCGGTCGGGAAGAACTGCAGCGGCACCCTGAATCCGGTGAACGCCGTGCGGTCCCCGAACCAGGCGAACGGCAGATGGAACCAGTCGCGCACCCCGCGCTCGCGCAGCCACTCGCGCTGCATCCGTGCCGCCTCGCGCTCCGTCACCCCCGGTTTCAGACGGGCGGCGACGGCTTCCGCGCAGGCGTACGCGAGTCGTTGCACTTCCCTGAACCCCTGGAGCTCCGGGGCCCGTTCGTCCTTGACTCGCGAGGCCATGCCACCGTCCGTTCCCTGCCGTGTGCGGTACGTGCCCGTAACGTGACACTGATGAATGTGACAATGTCCGGCGGCTACGTCAAGGGGTGCGCACAACCTGTGGACAACCGCAGGTGCCACCCGGTCCGACGCGCCCGTTCCGCCCCGCGGTCCTCCTTCGTGGGGTCCCCCTACGGGTCCGTACACCTGGAGTCTGACGGGAATCCAGCCGCCAGGTCTGACGACCGGTGTGGCCCGCGCCACTACCGTCGATGACGTGACTGTGATTGCGACCGAAAGCCTGAGCATGCGGTTCCCCCGGGTGACCGCGCTTGACCGGCTCTCGTTGGACATCGGCCCCGGTGTGACCGGGCTGGTGGGCGCCAACGGAGCCGGCAAGTCCACGTTGATCAAGATCCTGCTGGGTCTGTCCCCCGCGACGGAGGGCCGGGCCGCGGTGCTCGGACTCGACGTCTCGACCAACGGCGCCGCCATCCGGGAACGGGTCGGCTACATGCCTGAGCACGACTGCCTGCCGCCCGACGTCTCGGCCACCGAGTTCGTCGTCCACATGGCGCGGATGTCCGGACTGCCGCCGACCGCGGCGCGGGAACGCACCGCGGACACGCTGCGGCACGTCGGACTGTACGAGGAGCGCTACCGGCCCATCGGCGGCTACTCGACCGGCATGAAGCAGCGGGTGAAGCTGGCCCAGGCGCTGGTCCACGACCCGCAGCTGGTCCTCCTCGACGAGCCGACCAACGGACTGGACCCCGTCGGCCGCGACGAGATGCTCGGCCTGATCCGGCGTATCCACACCGACTTCGGCATCTCGGTCCTCGTCACCTCACACCTCCTGGGCGAGCTGGAGCGCACCTGCGACCACGTCGTCGTCATCGACGGCGGAACGCTGCTGCGCTCAAGCTCGACCAGCGACTTCACCCAGACCACCACGACCCTCGCGGTCGAGGTCACCGACAGCGACACCCACCCGGACGGGACCGACGCCCTGCGCCAGGTCCTCACGGGCGCGGGGATCAAGCTGGTGGGACTCGACGGGCTGGACGCGGAGGGGCTGCCCGGGGCGGGCCACATCCTGCTGATCGAGGCGACCGGCGAGGAGACGTACGACCTGGTCCGCGACAGCGTCGCGGGCCTCGGTCTCGGCCTCGTCCGGATGGAACAGCGCCGCCACCACATCGCCGAGGTCTTCCGTACCGAAGAGGCACCGGCCGCGCACCCCGAGGCGCGGACCGCGTCCGTGGCCGCCGGGGCCGCACAGCAGAAGGGGAGCGGTCGCGATGAGCACTGAGACCGGCGCCGCGACCGGGAGCGAGACCTCCCGGATCCACAACATCGGCTACCGCGCCTACGACGGACCGCGCCTCGGCCGGGCCTACGCACGCCGCTCGCTCTACTCGCAGTCCCTGCGCGGTTCCTTCGGACTCGGCCGCTCGGCCAAGTCCAAGGTGCTGCCCATGCTGCTGTTCGGCGTGATGTGCCTGGTCGCGGCGATTCTCGTGGCGGTCGCCATCGCCACGCCGAACTCGACGAAGCTGCCGATCAAGTACACCTCGTTCGCGATCTATCTGCAGGCCGTCATCGGCCTGTTCATCGCGGCGCAGGCACCGCAGTCGGTCTCCAGGGACCTTCGGTTCAAGAGCGTCCCGCTGTACTTCTCCCGGCCGATCGAGCGCAGCGACTACGTCCTCGCGAAGTTCGCGGCCATGGTCTCCGCGCTCTTCGTCCTCACCGGTACGCCGCTCGTCATCCTGTACGCGGGCGCGCTGCTGGGGAAGTTCGACTTCGCCGACCAGACCAAGTGGTTCGCCCAGGGAATGGTGTCGGTGGCGCTGCTGTCCGTGCTCTTCGCCGGCCTCGGTCTCGTGATGGCTGCGCTCACCCCGCGGCGCGGATTCGGTGTCGCAGCGGTGATCGCCGTGCTGACGATCACGTACGGCGCGGTCAGCACGATCCAGGGCATCGCCTGGTCCACGGGGTCCACCGGTGCCGTGCCGTGGCTGGGACTGTTCTCCCCGATCACGCTCATCGACGGAGTGCAGACCGCGTTCCTCGGGGCGACCTCGGCCTTCCCCGGCGGGGAAGGACCGGGGGCCGGTGCCGGTGTGGTCTATCTGATCGTTGTTCTCGCGCTCGTCGCCGGCTCGTACGCCGTACTGATGCGCCGCTACCGGAGGGTCGGGCTGTGACCACCATCGAGATCGACCACACGTCCCGCTGGTTCGGAAACGTGGTCGCCGTCAACGACGTGAGCATGACCGTGGGCCCAGGGGTCACCGGCCTGCTCGGACCCAACGGCGCCGGCAAGTCGACGCTGATCAACATGATGGCCGGATTCCTAGCCCCGTCGACGGGCGCGGTCACGCTCGACGGCAAGGCGATCTGGCGCAACGAGGCCGTGTACCGGCAGATCGGCATCGTGCCGGAGCGGGAGGGGATGTACGACTTCCTGACCGGTCGCGAATTCGTGGTGGCCAACGCCGAGCTGCACGGTCTCGGCGATGCCGAGGCGGCCGCAGCACTGGCCACGGTCCAGATGGAGTACGCGCAGGACCGCAAGATCTCCACGTACAGCAAGGGCATGCGCCAGCGCGTCAAGATGGCGTCCGCGCTGGTCCACAACCCGTCCGTGCTGCTGCTCGACGAGCCGTTCAACGGGATGGACCCGCGCCAGCGGATGCAGCTGATGGAGCTGCTGCGACGGATGGGGGCGGAGGGACGCACGGTTCTCTTCTCCTCCCACATCCTCGAAGAGGTCGAGCAACTCGCCTCGCACATCGAGGTGATCGTGGCCGGGCGGCACGCCGCGTCCGGTGACTTCCGGAAGATCCGCCGGCTGATGACGGACCGCCCGCACCGCTATCTCGTACGGTCCAGTGACGACCGCGCCCTCGCCGCCGCGCTCATCGCCGACCCGTCGACGGCCGGGATCGAGGTCGACCTCGGTGAGAACGCCCTGCGCATCCAGGCCGTCGACTTCGGACGCTTCACCACGCTGCTGCCGAAGGTGGCGCGTGATCAGGGCATTCGGCTGCTGACCGTTTCGCCGTCCGACGAGTCCCTCGAATCGGTCTTTTCCTATCTCGTAGCGGCCTGAGTAGTGGCCTGAAAGGAGCTGTGACGTCATGTACGACCCCACAGTCGCCCGGCTCACCTACCGGGCCCTGCTCGGCCGGCGCCGGGCCGCCATCCTCTTCGTCCTGCCCGCGCTTCTGATCGTCATCGCGGTGGCGGTACGGATGTTCGCCGGGGCCGACGACCAGGTGGCCTCGGACGTGCTGGGCGGATTCGCCATCGCCACCATGGTGCCGCTGATCGGCGTGATCGCCGGGACGGGTGCCATCGGCCCCGAGATCGACGACGGTTCGATCGTCTATCTGCTGTCCAAGCCGGTCACACGGCCGACGATCATCTTCACCAAGCTGATCGTGGCCATCGCGGTGACGATGGTCTTCTCGGCGGTGCCGACCCTGATCGCCGGTCTGATCCTGAACGGCAACGGCCAGCAGATCGCGGTGGCGTACACGATCGCGGCGCTGGTCGCCTCGATCGCCTACAGTGCGCTGTTCCTGCTGCTGGGTACGGTCAGCCGGCACGCGGTGGTCCTCGGTCTGGTCTACGCGCTCGTGTGGGAGGCCCTCTTCGGCAGCCTGGTGCCCGGTGCGCGCACGCTCAGCGTGCAGCAGTGGTCCCTCGCGGTGGCGGAGAAGGTCGGCGGGGGCGGCGCGATCACCTCCGACGTCGGTCTCCCGGCCGCGACGGTGCTGCTGGCGGCGGTCACTGTCGTGGCCACCTGGTACGCCGGTCAGAAGCTGCGCACCCTGAAACTCGCCGGCGAGGAGTGAGGTCCTGCCTGGCATGCGACAACCCCCCTCCATCGGAGGGGGGTTGTCGCATGCCAGGCAGTTGCACGCGTGACTGTACGGTTATCGGTTCGTTGTCCACGATGCGTGGAGGCAACTGGAATCTGTGGCGTCGTAGCTTTCGTGAAATTCGGATAGCCGATGCGGTGGGGCATCCCCCCGGTCGGTCCTTGAGTGAGTGGCAACCGTGAGCGTCCTCCGCCCCTGAAGCCCGGGGAGAGGGCTGTCAGTCCGGCACCGGAACCCACGCACGGAAGGCATGCCCATGCCCACGGAAGTCGCCCTGCTGGAATCACGCGCGCTGCGCGTCGAACAGATGGGGCGCGTCGACGCCCTGGACAAGGTGAAGAGCCTTGTCATGCTCCCGGACGGAGTTCACGTTCGTACCGAGGACGTGGCCCGCTACTTCGAAGTATCCACAGAGGTCGTCAAAAAGGTGACCCAGCGCCATCGGACGGAGATGGCGGAGAACGGGCTCAGGCTGCTTCGAGGCTCTGACCTGCGAGTTTTTAATAGGGACATGATGTCCCTATTGGATGGCGGGCAGGGTGAAAGTTATCCACAGGCGCACGCCCAGCTCACGCTCTACACCCGCAGGACCGTCCTCAACGTCGCCATGCTTCTTCGCGACAGCGACATCGCCCGCTGCGTCCGAACGTATCTCCTCGATGCCGAGCAGGACCTGCGCGCGGGGTACGCCTCGCTCGAACACCGCGTCACCCGGGTCGAAAGCTGCCTCGCGGGAGTCGGCACCGCTCTGCAGGAGCTCGGGCCGGTCCTCAACCGGATGTCGCACCGGCTCGACAGCCTCGACCGGAGGCTGGAGGTCACCCATCAGGTGGTCGGCGCCGTGAGCGTGCGGCTGGGCGGGGTCTCCGAGGACATCGTCCGGCTCGACGGACGCATGGACGAGCTCGCACGCAACCTGAAGGACCTGAGCCGCCGCAACAGGAACCGCTGAGAGGACCCGATGGCCGGTGCCACCCGTAATTGGGTGGCACCGGCCATCGGGGGCACGGCACAGTAAGGGATACGGCACCCGCCGGGAACGGCACCACAGACCGGGAGAGGAGCGCGGCGATGACAGAGAGTCCGAGTCCGTCGAGCTCCCAGCAGGGCGTGCCCGAGCCGGCACCGGAGTAGTCAGCGACTGCTCCGCCGCGCCGCTCCGAGCAGCACGCCCGGGGCGGTCGTCCCGCGCTTGGCGCGCGGCCGCCCTCCCGGAGGATTGGCCGAGTGGTAAGGCAGCGGCTTGCTAAGCCGTCGTCGGGGCCGAAACCCCGCGCGCGTTCGATCCGCGCATCCTCCGCCTCAGCGACCCGCGCCGAAACCTAGAGCAACTGCTCCAGCACCACGGCGATCCCGTCGTTCTCGTTCGACGCGGTGATCTCCTGCGCGACGGCCTTCAGGTCCTCGTGCGCGTTGGCCATGGCCACACCGTGCTGTGCCCAGGCGAACATCGGGATGTCGTTCGGCATGTCGCCGAAGGCGATCGTGTCCGCCGCCTTCACGCCCAGCCGACGGGCCGCCAGTGAGAGGCCGGTGGCCTTGCTGAGCCCGAGCGGCAGGATCTCCACCACGCCCGGACCCGCCATGACCACGTCCACCAGATTGCCGACCGCCGCCCGCGCGGCCTTCGCCAGCGCGTCGTCGTCCAGATCGGGGTGCTGTATGTAGACCTTGTTCAGCGGGGCGGACCACATCTCGGCCGGGTCCTCAACGAGGACGGCCGGAAGCGGGCCTTCCTGTACGCGGTAGCCGGGGCCGACCAGCACTTCGCCGTCGAGCCCGTCGCGGCTCGCGGCCAGTGCCAGCGGACCGACCTCGGCCTCGACCTTGGAGAGCGCGAGGCCGGCCAGCTGCCGGTCCAGCGTCAGCGATGTCAGTAGCTTGTGCTCGCCCGCGTGGTAGACCTGCGCGCCCTGGCCGCAGACCGCGAGGCCCTCGTAGCCGAGGTCGTCCAGGATGTGCCGGGTCCACGGGACGGCGCGGCCGGTGACGATGATGTACGCCGCACCGGCCGCGGTGACCGCGGCCAGTGCCTCGCGCGTGCGCTCGGAGACCGTGTCGTCGTCACGCAGCAGCGTGCCGTCGAGGTCGGTCGCGACGAGCTTGTAGGGAAAGGTCACTTGGCGACCGGCTCCAGAACCTCACGCCCGCCCAGGTACGGACGGAGCACCTCGGGCACCCGTACCGAACCGTCGGCCAGTTGGTGGTTCTCCAGGATCGCCACGATCGTGCGCGGAACGGCGCAGAGCGTGCCGTTCAGCGTGGCGAGCGGCTGCAGGACCTTCTTGCCGTCGCGGTTGTCCCGCATGCGGACGGACAGCCGGCGCGCCTGGAAGCTGTTGCAGTTGGAGGCGGAGGTCAACTCGCGGTACTTGCCCTGGGTCGGGATCCACGCCTCGCAGTCGAACTTCCTGGATGCCGAGGAACCGAGGTCGCCGGTGGCGACGTCGATCACCTGGAAGGGCAGGCCGAGCGCGGTGAGCCACTGCTTCTCCCAGTCCAGGAGACGCTGGTGCTCGGCCTCGGCGTCCGCCGGGTCGACGTACGAGAACATCTCGACCTTGTCGAACTGGTGGACCCGGAAGATGCCGCGGGTGTCCTTGCCGTACGTACCCGCCTCACGGCGGAAGCAGGGCGAGAAGCCCGCATAGCGCAGGGGCAGCTTGTCCGCGTCGATGATCTCGTCCATGTGGTACGCGGCGAGCGGTACCTCGGAGGTGCCGACCAGGTAGTAGTCGTCCTTCTCCAGGTGGTACACGTTCTCCGCGGCCTGGCCGAGGAAGCCGGTGCCCTCCATGGCGCGCGGGCGGACCAGCGCGGGCGTGAGCATCGGGATGAAGCCGGCCTCGGTGGCCTGGGCGATCGCGGCGTTGACGAGGGCGAGCTCCAGCAGTGCGCCGACGCCCGTCAGGTAGTAGAAGCGCGAACCGGACACCTTGGCGCCGCGCTCCATGTCGATCGCGCCGAGCGCCTCGCCGAGCTCCAGGTGGTCCTTGGGCTCGAAGCCCTCGGCGCCGAAGTCGCGGATGGTGCCGTGCGTCTCCAGGACGACGAAGTCCTCCTCGCCGCCGACCGGCACGTCCGTGTGGACGATGTTGCCGAGCCGCAGCAGCAGGCTCTTGGTCTCCTCGTCGGCCTCGTTCTGTGTCGCGTCGGCCGCTTTGACGTCGGCCTTGAGCTGCTCGGCCCGCTTCAGGAGCTCGGCGCGCTCCTCAGGGGAGGCCTTGGGAATGAGCTTGCCGAGCGACTTCTGCTCGGAACGGAGTTCGTCGAACCGGACCCCGGACGACCTGCGCCGCTCATCGGCGGAGAGAAGGGCGTCGACGAGGGCGACGTCCTCTCCACGGGCGCGCTGGGAGGCGCGAACACGGTCGGGGTCCTCACGAAGCAGGCGAAGGTCAATCACCCCTCCAGGCTACCGGTGTCGGCTTCGGTAGTCCGAACCGATATTGCCAAGCGTGTCACTTTGCCCGAATTGCCGGTATTGGTAATGCTGGGGATGGATTCCGTGGCGGGCGTGAGGGGGCGTGTCAGGAAAGAGACCCTATTCCCCTAAATGGGGCAGAAGGGCTATGCGTCTTGACGTATCGGCCTTGCCTGAAAGGGGAGTTGGCCGTCGCTTGTCCACAGGGGTGGGCGGTTCGGGAAAGTTATCCACAGGCTGTGAGGAAGGTCTGTGGACATGGAGTAGATCATTCCGAAAGCCGCATGCCGGCTCGTGGATTCACGGTTCAAACCCCCTTCGCGCGCTCGTTCGGGTGGGAATTCCTCGCCCTAAAGAGTTGATCAATGGAATTGAGCTGACAAGGGGCGACCCATCGGCCTGTGGACCGATCTGAGCGAGGTGGGCAGATTTGTCGACCATGTCGCATTGCGGTGTCGACTTGTCCCCAGGTCGAGACGTGCGCCTGTGGATAACTTTCCACGGAGGACAATCGGCTGATCGCACCGGGTGTGTGGGTAGCGTGCGCTCGGCGGGAGGGGTGGTCGGCCCTCCCGGACCGAAACGCCTGGCGCACCCGCGATCGTCGGAGGTCCCGCCGCCGGAGGGCCCACAACCGCCGGAGCGACCGAAGCGGCCAGAGTGACCGGATTGCCTTCTGTGCCGAGGGAAGTCGCGGGTGTTCGGAGGGTCCAGGCTCTCAGGCCCGGCCGTCCTGATTCCGCGCCAGCCAGTCGGAGGCCTCGGTGAACGCCTCGTCCGACGTACCCGCACGCAAGGGCCGTACGTCCGCCGGTGTCACACCGGCTCGCGGATAGGAGCCGAGGAACCGCACCTTCGGGCAGATCCGCTTCAGACCCATCAGAGCCTCGCCGACCCGGCGGTCGGAGATATGGCCTTCGGCATCCACCGCGAAGCAGTAGTTACCGATTCCCGCGCCCGTCGGCCGGGACTGGATCAGCATCAGGTTCACCCCGCGTACGGCGAACTCCTGGAGCAGTTCGAGCAGCGCGCCGGGGTGGTCCTCCCCCAGCCAGATGACCACGGAGGTCTTGTCCGCACCGGTCGGCGCCGCCGGCCTGGCCGGGCGGCCCACCAGCACGAAGCGGGTCTGGGCGTTCTCCGCGTCGTGGATCTCGGTCACCAGTGGTTCGAGCCCGTAGGTCGCCGCGGCGAACTCACCGGCGAAGGCGGCGTCGTACCGCCCCTCCTGCACGAGCCGTGCGCCGTCCGCGTTGGATGCCGCCGACTCCCATACGGCCTGGGGGAGATGGGCCGCCATCCAGTTGCGTACCTGCGGCTGCGCGGCCGGGTGCGCGGTGACCGTCTTGACGTCGGACAGCTTGGTGCCGGGACGCACGAGCAGCGCGAAGGTGATGGAGAGGAGCACTTCGCGGTAGATCATCAGCGGTTCGCCGGTGGTCAGCTGATCGAGCGTGGTGGTGATGCCGCCCTCGACGGAGTTCTCGATCGGTACGAGGGCCGCGGCGGCCGTGCCGTTGCGCACCGCGTCCAGTGCCGCCGGTACGGAGACCATCGGGACGAGTTCGCGGGTGGCGGCTTCCGGGAGCGTACGGAGGGCGACCTCGGTGAAGGTGCCCTCAGGGCCGAGATAGGCGTAGCGCGTGGCGGACATACCGTCACCCTAATGCGCCGGGATGGCTCGGAACTCCAGTACGTGCTGCCCCGCGCCGGGGTGGGGCGCCCGCTGCCACCCGCGGTTGCTCAGGGCTCCGAGGCCCGCTGCCCGCCCCCTCGCGTGGCTCAAGACTCCAGGAGTCGTTGTCCCACGTACTCCCCGTCCGCCGCGCCGCCCGGCACCGCGAACAGGCCGCTCGCCTCGTGGCGGAGGAACGGGGACAGGGCGTCGCCCCGGTCGAGTTTGCGCTGCACGGGGACGAAGCCGCGCAGCGGATCCGCCTGCCAGCAGATGAACAGCAGTCCGGCGTCCGGGGTGCCGTCCGAGGAGATGCCGTCGTGGTACGAGAACGGGCGCCGCAGCATGGCCGCGCCGCTGTTGCGCTCGGGGGAGGAGATCCGGGCGTGAGCGTTGTCGGGAATCAGGAGCTTGCCGTCGGGACCCGCCTTGTCGAGGTCCATCTCGGTGGTCTCGGTGCCCCCGCTGAGCGGGGCGCCGTCCGCCTTGCGCCGGCCGATGACCCGTTCCTGACGCTCCACCGGGAGCTTCTCCCAGTCGTCGAGCAGCATCCTGATCCGCCGGACGACCGCGTACGAGCCGCCCACCAGCCAGTCGTACGCGGCTGCACCGCCGTCCTCCGCCACGAAAACGCGTCGGTCGAAGTCGCTGTCGGCCGGCTTCGGGTTGCCGGTGCCGTCGATCTGGCCCATGAGGTTGCGGGCGGTCATCGGCTTCGCGGTGGCACCAGGGGTGCGATTGAAGCCGTCCATCTGCCAGCGCACGGTGGCCGTCGAAGCCGCCTCCTTCTGCACGGCCCGCAACGCGTGGAAGGCGACGAGTGCGTCATCGGCTCCGATCTGTACCCAGAGGTCGCCGTTGGACCGGCCGGCGTCGAGATGATCGGCGGAGAACGGCGGCAGCGGGTCGAGCCCGGGCGGGCGGTGACCCGTCAGTCCCGTCCGTTCGAAGAAGGTGGCGCCGAAGCCGAAGGTGACGGTCAGCGAGGACGGCCCGGCGTCCAGCGCGATACCGGTGTCGTGCCCCGTACTGTCCGCCGCGCCGCCGGTGGGTTCACCGGCCATCAGCCGCTGTGCCGCGGCCGACCAGCGGCGCATCAGGGCCGCCGCCTCCTTGCGCCCGGCTCCGGGGGCCAGGTCGAAGGCGACGAGGTGGCCGCGGGCCTGAAGCGGAGTGGTGATCCCCGGTTGATGTTTCCCGTGAAACATCACCTCGGTGGAGCCGACGGAGGCCAGCGCGGCCGGCGCCTCGTCCTGGGCAGCGGCATAGCCGGTGGCGCCGCCTGCCGCCCCGAGGACGAGGCCGGTGGCACCGGCCGCTCCCGCGGTGCCGAGCAGCCGCCGCCGGGAGATCGCACCGGTCGCCGGTGGGCCGCCGTCACCCGTGCCCGTGTTCCTGCTGGCCGCACTGCTCGACGCGGCTGTGCTGTTCGTCTTGTTTCCGCTCACGGTCCTGCTCAGCCGATCTTCACGTTCTTGTCGACCGTGGTCTGGTCGATGTCCGAGGTCCGCACGGTGACCGCGACGCTCCAGTCGCCCGCGATCGGGATCTGGATCCCGGTGGAGGTCCAGTGCCCTTCGGTCAGCCGGACGGGGAGAGCCGGCAGGGGCCCGATGTCCTTGGACTTCAGGGTGAAGGCGAGCTTCACCTCGGGGACGTCCATGGCCTTCCCGTCGATGTCGTCGATCCAGAGGTGCACCACGTTGGCTCCGGTACGCCCGGGGTCGAGGTCCATGCGGACCGTGCCCTTGCCGTTCTTGCCGCCGGTGTCGAAGGGCAGGGTGAGGTTGACGGGGCCGCTTGCCACGGGCGCGGCGGCCGGTGCCGACGAGCGTGCCGCCTCCTCCTCGGTACGGCCGGGTTCGGTCGAGGTGAGGATGGTGGTCACCGCCAGCAGGGCTACCGCGACCCCCACTTCGGCCAGCACCGAGCGGCGCAGGCCGGACCGGTCAGGGTCGGCGTCACGTATCCGCTTCCTCTCCGTGGTCGCCACGGCGGCCTGCTGCCGCGCGAGCTGGGCGGCACGCGCGGGATCCTCGGGGGCGGCCGGCTCCGGAGTCTGGGTGACGGCCCCCTCCTCCTCTTCGTCCCTGCTCGCGGTGCCGGCAGTGGCGGTTGCAGTGGGGGTATCCGCGCCTCCATCCGCCGCGGCTTCCGCGCCACCCGCCGGAGCCTCCGCGGCTCCACCGGCCGGGGCTTCCGCGTCCCCACCCGTCGCCAGCCGGGCGGTCCACCGGCGCGAGATCCAGGCGACCCCGACGAGGACGGCGACCAGCCCCACCTTCACGAGCAGCAGCTGTCCGTACCCCGTGCCGGTCAGTGCGGACCAGGAGCCGACCTGGCGCCAGGACTGGTAGATCCCGGTGGCGGTGAGCACGAGCACGCTGATGAACGCGATCCGGGAGAAACGCCGTACCGCGGCGGCCGTGATGTCAGGGGTGCGGTACAGCGCGACCAGCAGGGCCGTGAGCCCGCCCAGCCAGGTGGCGACGGCCAGCAGGTGGAGTACGTCGACCGGCATGGCGATGCCTGGCTGGATCCCGGTCGACGCGTGCTCGGCCAGCGCCCAGGTCCCGGCGATCCCGGCGGCGACGACCGCGCCTCCGATGGCGAGCCCGAAAGCGAGGTCCTTCTTCTCGCGTTCGTCCTCGCGCTTCGCGTACGCCCCGAACAGCACCGCGATGAACAGCGCACTGGCACCGAGCAGCAGCAGTCGCGATACGAGCGCGGCGCCGGGCTTGGTGTCCAGGACGGCCTTCAGCCCGTCGAGGTCGAAGGCGTCGCCGAGCTTTCCGGAACCGGTGTAGGGGCTGCGCAGCAGCAGCATCGCGATCGTGGCCGCGGTGAGGGTCATCCAGCCGCGGACGACGAGGCGTTGGAGCGGGCGGGCGCCCGCCCCGCGCTGCCAGCAGGCCAGTACGAAGGCTGCGCCGCCCGCGAGCACGATGAAGCCGGCGTACGCGGCGTAGCGGGCGATGCCGTAGAGCGTGCCGACGAGGCCGCCGCCGGCCTCGTTGTCCGGGAGGGCGACGGTGGTCTCGGAGGGGGCGCCGATGGAGAAGGTGAAGGCTCCGGAGACGGGATGGCTGTCGGCGGAGACGGCCTGCCAGGCAACGGTGTACGTACCGTCGGGCAGCCCGGTGTGCAGGGAGACGCCGTACTTCACGGTGGAGCCGCTGTGCAGATCGCGCGGGGCGTCCTCGGTGTCCGCGCGCTTTCCGGCGGGGTCCAGGACCCGGATGGAGCCCTCCCCCATGGCAACCTGCTCGGAGAAGGTGAGGGTGACTGCCTTGGGCGCGGCGGCGACCACCGCCCCGTCCTGCGGATCGCTCCCGGTGAGCGCGGCATGCGCCGACGCGGGGCCCGCGAAGGCCAGCAGCAGGCCGAACACCACGCCGGTCAGCGCGGCGATGAGTCCGGCGACGGTGAGCGGCCTGCGCAGGGCGGACGCGGACGGGACCGGTCCGAAGGGCGGGGCGGTGGCTGTCATGGTGTGTCAGTCCCTCACTGCTTCTTCGGGTTGTGGGTGGTCTCCTTCACGGGAAGGTCGACCTTGATGGGGCCGGCCTTCTCGAAGTGCAGTTCCACGGACACCGTCTCGCCCTGCTTGGGCTGCTGCTTGAGCTTCATGAACATGATGTGGTTTCCACCGCGTTCCAGATCGAGCTCACCGCCCGCGGGTACGTCGAAGGACGACACCATGCGCATGGCCTGGTTCTTCGTCTCGTGGATCGTGACGTCGTCCGAGAGCGGACTGGTGACCGAGGTGAGCCGGTCGGAGCTGCCGCCGTTGTTCCGCACGACGAGGAAGGCCGCGGCCATGTCGTTGACGGGCTGCGGCATGAAAGCGCCCATGACCTTCAGCTCCGGTTTGCCGTCCGAGGACGAGCACCCCGCCAGCGTCAGACCCGTGGAGATGGCCAGGACGCCGGCGAGGGTGGTGCGGCGGTTCACGGGTTCTCCCCCTTGACGATCTTGGGGAGGTCCTTGGTGTAGTCGTCGGGCGTGGTGTCCTCGCTGTACAGCACGTACCCCTTGTCGGTCTTCGGTGAGAAGGCGATGACCTGGGAGCCGTGCATCGAGACGACCGTGCCGTCCTTCTCCTTCTTCGGCGCGTCGATACCGATGCCGATCTGCCGGGCGCCCGCCTGGATGGTCGGGAAGTCACCGGTGAGACCGATGAAGGACGGGTCCTGGGACTTGAGCCAGGAGCCCAGCGAGGCCGGGGTGTCCCGCTCCGGGTCGGTGGTGACGAAGACGACCTGGAGCTTTTCCTGGTCGGCCTTGGCGAGGGACTTCTTGGCGATCGCGATGTTGCTCATGATGAGCGGGCAGACGTCGGGGCAGTTGGTGTAGCCGAAGTAGATGAGCGTCGGCTTGCCCTTGGTCTGCTCGCGCAGGTCGTACTTCTTGCCGTGTGTGTCGGTCAGGACGAGATTCGGCTTGGTGAACGGCTGGTCGAGCACCGTCGCGGCCTGGGTCTTCGCCTCCACCGACACGTCGGCGATGGGCTTCTTGCTGTCGTTGTCACTGCCGCCGCAGGCGGACAGGGTGAGCGCGGCCGCGGCGACGAGCGCCGCGGCCAGCACAGACTTCTTAACCATGGAGCACTGTTCCTGATGGGTCGGTGTACGGGCGGGGCTTGGTTGATCAGGCGGTACGCCGACGGCCGGCCAGGATGCCGAAGGCGACGCCCGCGACACCGATGACGATGCCGACGATGCCGAGCACACGGGCCGTGGTGTCACTGGAGGAGGACGCCGAAGCCGTCGTCTGCTCGTCCTTGGCGTGCTCCGCCGTGGCGTTCTTGTCGGCGGAGTCCGATCCGGAGGCGGCAGTGGCGCCGTGCGCGTCCTCGGTTGCCGCGGTCAGCTTGAGGACCGGGGCGGGGCTCTCGGGCTCCTCCGCGCCGTCCTTCTGCTCTTCGATCCAGCGCACGACCTCCTTGTTGTCGTACGTCTGGATGGCCTTGAACACCAGCTGGTCGGCGTCCTCCGGGAGCTGGCCGACCGAGAGCGGGAACTGCTGGAAGCGGCCGGGCTCGATCTTGCTGCCGTCCGCGGTCCAGGTGACCTTGGAGACGGCCTCGTTGATCTTCTTGCCGTGCATGTCGAGCGGCTTGGCCAGCTTGCTCGTGGTGACCTTGATGTCCCAGCCGGGCACGGGCTGCGGCATGACGGACGCCAACGGGTGGTCGGCCGGGAAGTTGACCTCGAGCTTGGTCGTCGCGGCGTCGTCGCGCTCGTTGGGGACCTTGAAGTTGATGACGGCGTAACCGCCCTTGGCGGCCTCGCCCTGCGGCTGGACGCTGACGTGGGCGGAGGCCGTACCGGCGAGGATCAGCACGGTGGACGCGGCGACGCCGCCGGCGAGGGCGATGCGGGAAACGTTCATGGCAGGGATCACTCCACAGATGCACGAAGGAAGGGTGCCCCGGCGCGCGGGTGCGCGACGGGATCGCGACACCTCTTCTTCCTCACGAGCGGCGTGCGCACGAAGACCTGTACCGGCACCGCAGGGGTGCGTGGTGTGGGTCGCGTTGCGCGGGCATCGCGTGGAGAGGGCGTCGCGTCAGGCTGCGAGGGTGAGTACGGGCGGGGGCCCGCGCCTGATCACCATGTGCTGCAGAGGATCCCCGGTGGCGGGGGACGGTGCGTCCACGGCGGTACGGGGGATGCGTGGCCCGGTCGTCGGTCCGCCGGGAAGTCCGGCGCGCAGCGCGGCCACGAGGACAAGCGCGGCGCGCAACGCCCGCAACCGGGCCCCGGCCGCCACCTGCTGGGCGCCGTGGAGCGACAGTCGGGCGAGGCGGAACAGGGCGATCTCACCACGTCGCAGCAGCCAGCCGGCCGCCAGTGCGGCCAGCAGATGACCGAGCAGCATGGGCAGGTCCGGCAGCATCCCGGCAAAGTCGGCCGAGCCACCGGAGGCGGCGGTCATCACGTGCTGATGGGTCTGCTCGGTCACCGAGGCCGGGTCGATGCCCGCGGTGGTGACGATGCGGTGGGCGTCGGCGGCGTTCAACCGGTCGGGCCCGGCGCCGCAGACGAGGCTTGCCGCGAACCGGATCAGCGCGTCCTCGCCGGCCGGGACCCGGGGCGAGGCGGTGTGCGTACCCACACCGAAGAGCGTGTGCAGGACGATCTGTCCGCCGGCCAGGGCCGCGGCGATGGAAGGCAGTGAGCGTTCGCGTCCGGCGAGAGGCACCGCCACTGCGAGGATTCCCAGGAATCCGGCGAGCAGCGTCCACCAGGGGACGGTCGCGCAGGCGGCCAGCGCGTGCCCGGCTGCGGACAACGCGACACAGACCGCGGCGAACACCGCGGCCCTCAGCAGCCGCATACCGGCTCCGACGCGTCCCACAGACGTAGTCATGGCCGGGACATCATCCCACTGCGTCCCTTGCCTTCATACGGCAGGTCCGGAAGGTCGTCTTCCGCCCGAATAGGCGGGAGCCGGGCCGTTCGGACCGGTTACGGACGGGGCAGAACGGTTCTGTGGGCCGGGGGAGCACAGGTGTGGCGAGTGCGGGTATCCGCCGAATGAGCGGTCTCACATCCCGTCCGTGCTTACGAATGGCCTCGGGCGGCAATACGTATCGGTATGTCGAGCCGCAGCCAGGAGGCTGGAGCATGAGCATCTGGTGGTCACTCCATTTGCGGCGCGAAGCTGCGAGCGTTCCGCTCGCCCGTCGGTTCCTGCTCGGCACGATGGAATCCGCGGGCGTGGATCCGGACATCTCCTTCGACCTGTCGCTCGCCCTGAGCGAAGCCTGTGCCAACGCCGTCGAGCACGGCGGGGCCCATGGCGCCGGGGGCGATGTCGCAGAGCCCTGGGACGCCTGGGAGGAGCCGTCCGCTGCTGCCTGCGGGCAGTACCGGGTCACCGCGTATCTGGACGGCGAGAAATGTCGTATCGAAGTCGCCGATTCAGGACCGGGCTTCCCCGCCAGGCGCGTACTTCGCACCGCCGCACAGCAGCACGAAGCGCATCAGCAACATCAATCGAGTCGGCAGCACGAACCGCAGCAGCACGAGGCGACGCTGCCGCACGACACGAGGCAGTCGCACGGAACGCAGTACGCCGAGTGCTCACCGCTCACCGCCGAGAACGGGCGGGGTCTCTGCCTGATCGAGCAGCTCGCCGATCACGTCCACTTCGGCAACCGGCCGGGGCACGGCGGCGCGGTGGTGAGCTTCGACAAGGTCCTGAAATGGCGGGAGGGCGCCCTGCTCATGGTGTCCTGAGCAGGGCGCCCTCACGGCGCAGGATCAGCCCTTGAGCCGGGCCATCCACGCCTCGACCTCGTCGGCCTGTCGCGGCAGCTTGTCCGAGAGGTTCCGGTTGCCGTCCTCGGTGACGAGGATGTCGTCCTCGATCCGGACACCGATGCCGCGGAACTCCTCGGGAACCGTCAGGTCGTCGGCCTGGAAGTAGAGGCCGGGCTCGACGGTGAGGCACACACCGGGCTCCAGCGTCCCGTTGACGTACGACTCGGTCCGCGCGGCGGCGCAGTCGTGGACGTCCATGCCGAGCATGTGACCGGTGCCGTGCAGCGTCCAGCGGCGCTGGAGGCCCAGCTCCAGGACCTTGTCCACGGACAGGTCGCCGAACAGACCCCACTCGACGAGCTTCTCGGTGAGCACGCGCTGCGCGGCGTCGTGGAAGTCGCGGAAGTCCGCTCCGGGCTTCACCGCGGCGATGCCCGCCTCCTGCGCCTCGTACACCGCGTCGTAGATCTTCCGCTGCAGCGGCGTGAACGTGCCGTTGATGGGAAGCGTGCGGGTCACATCGGCGGTGTAGAGGTCGTTGGTCTCCACGCCGGCGTCGAGCAGCAGCAGTTCGCCGGAGCGCACCGCACCGTCGTTGCGCACCCAGTGCAGGGTGGTGGCGTGCGGGCCCGCGGCGCAGATCGAGCCGTAGCCGATGTCGTTGCCCTCGATGCGGGCGCGGAGGAAGAACGTTCCCTCGATGTAGCGCTCGCTCGTCGCCTCGGCCTTGTCGAGGACCTTCACGACGTCCTCGAAACCGCGCGCGGTGATGTCGCAGGCCTTCTCCAGCTCGGCGATCTCGAAGGCGTCCTTGACCAGGCGCGCCTCGGAGAGGAAGACCCGCAGCTCCTCGTCACGCTCCGCGGTGACCTTGTCGGTCAGCGCGGCTTCGATGCCGGCGTCGTGACCGCGGACGTTACGGACCGGGCCGGTGGCCTCGGTCAGCGCGGCGGGCAGCTCGCGGACGTCCTTCGCCGGGATGCCCAGCAGCTTCTCGGCCTCGGTCAGCGAGTGACGGCGGCCGACCCACAGCTCGCCCTGGCCGTCGAGCCAGAACTCGCCGTTCTCCCGGTCGGAGCGCGGCAGCAGGTAGACGGTCGCCTCGTGGCCGTCGCCCTTCGGCTCCAGGACCAGGACGCCGTCCTGGGTCTGGTCGCCGGTGAGGTACGCGTACTCGGTGGAGGCGCGGAAGGCGTACTCGGTGTCATTGGACCGGGTCTTCAGGCGGCCGGCCGGGATGACCAGCCGCTCGCCCGGGAAGCGCGCCGACAGTGCGGCACGGCGGTCGGCGGTGTGTCCGGCCTGGGCGATCGGCTCCAGGCCGTGCAGCTCGGTGTCGGCCCAACCGGACTTCATGCTCGCGGCGAGCTCATCGGAGACGCCCGGGTACAGGCCGTTCTTCCGCTGCTTGACCGGTTCTGTCTCTTCGGTCTCCGGGTTCTCCGGGGTGAGCTCCTCAGACACGACTTGTCTCTCCTTGATACGACACTGGACCCCCTCCATCGTACGGGCGTACGGAAGGGGGCCCAGGGCCGGAAGACCTCTTACACAGGGTGGCCCGCCGATACCGGCGGGTGTGGGACGGCTCAGTCGAAGCGGGCCGCGAGCAGGACCACGTCCTCGGTGCCGTCGCCCTGGTCGATCCCGTCGGGCAGAACGGTGCGCACCACGTGGTCGGCGACCGATCCGGCGTCGTGGCGCAGCGCCTTCGGGACGCTCGCCGCAGCCGAGTGAAGCCGTGCGAATGCCCGGTCCATCGAGTCACCGGCGCGGCGCAGCAGGCCGTCGGTGTACAGCAGGACCGTCTCGCCGGGCGCCGGGACGATCTCCACACTCGGCGCCTCCCAGCAGGCCAGCATGCCCAGCGGGGCGGAGAGGGTGGTCTCGACGAACTCGGTGCGCCGGTCGCCGACGATCAGTGGCGGGGTGTGCCCGGCACCGGCCAGCAGGATCTTGTGGCGGGCGGGCTCGCAGTAGGCGAAGAGCGCGGTCGCTGAACGGGCCGGCTCGGTCAGCCGCATCAGGAGTTCGAGGTCGGAGAGCACGGCGACCGGATCCTCGCCTTCCATCACCGCGTACGCCCGCAGGCCCGCGCGCAGCCGTCCCATGGCGGCCAGGGCGCTGGGACCGGAGCCGCCGACGGAGCCCACGGAGAGGCCGAGCGCACCCTCCGGCAGGGCCAGAGCGTCGTACCAGTCGCTGCCGCTCTGCGGTGCGGCGTGATGGCGTACGGCCAGCTGCACGCCGGGCACGCGGGGCAGCCGACTGGGCAGAAGTTCCTCGGTGATGGTGGCGACGTCGGTCCTGGCCCGCTCCAGTTCCAGCAGGCGGGCCAGATGCTCGGCCGCGTACCCGGCGTACAGCCCCACGAGATGGCGCTGACGCTCCAGCGGTTCGGCGGGTTCGTCGTAGAGCCAGACCGCGGCGCCAAGCCGTCCGGTGCGCTCGGTGGTGATCGGCAGCGCGTAGCTGGCGGCGTAGCCGAGGCGGGCGGCGACCTCGCGCCTGCGGGGGTCCAGGCTGGTGTCGCCGAGCAGATCGGGGGTGGTCAGCGGACCGTCGGCGTTGGGCAGACCTTCCAGGATGCGGCCGTAGGAGGTGGCACTCCTCGGCACTGTCTCGATCTGGCCGAGCTCCGCGTGGGCCAGCCCGAGACCGATGGTGCTGACGGGGCCGCGGAGGTCGGACGGTTCGAAGACGATCAGTCCGCGACGGGCGCCGACCAGAGCGGCCCCGGCGTCGAGAAGCTCGTGCAGGGCGTCGTCGAGGGTGCTGGTTCTGGCCAGCCGTTCCGTGAGCTCGTGCAGCGTGGTGAGGTCGGAGACCCAGCCGGCCAGACGGTCCTGGATGAAGGCGCCGGGCGCGGCCGGTACCTCGGAGAGAGGCCCGGCAGTGTGCGCCGAAACCGGAACTGTGGGATTGATTCCAGCCACTTTCGGCAGGTGTGGGGCGCTCATGGTCGCCGGCTTTCCGACTGGTTTGTTTCGTCGAATAGCATCGCAAACCCCCATGTCATTCTGCGCCGCTATCAGTGCATCCACATGTACACGCACAAGTAAGGCGATGTCCAGCATTGTCCCTATGGGTTTTGTGGTGTCCAAGGGGTAAGTAACTTGGCCAAAAACTGCACCCTGTGGTGGTCATTTGCGGTCGACTGGGTCTGCTCGACCGGTGGTTGCCCCTGGGGGGAAGTCCCAGGGGTAGCGTCATTCCGGGCATGCTGGGTACCTAAATCTGTAGATGACCAGGGGTGGTCCTGACCGCCTCCGGAACCTGACGGCGGGCCCGGGCGTCCTCACCTGTGACGGCCGCACCCCCTCCCCGAGTGGCGGGGCTGCACGACGGACGGCAGGCGCGGCAAGCGCCCTGCACCTCGCCATGATTTCGACTGGAACCGGCTCGATTCGGCTCGGCACAGCTCACGCTCGGTACCGAAGACCAACCCGTACCGCAGGCTCGACGAGCATGTACACACAGTGAAATTCCGCACACGTGGTGTAACGCGCGCGTGGTGTGATGTGGACCCTCGGCGTTCAACGGAAAGGAACGAGCGCTCATGCGCGAGATCCTCGGAAGGCGACGCAGGATGCGGTTCGGACGCAGGGGCGGGACCGCGCGTCTGGACGCGGCCCTGACCTGCGCCACCGCATGGCAGTGGCCCGTGCTCCCAGGGGTGGGCCTCCAGCCCGCCGGCAGTCGTGGTGAGCGTGGCCGCGGCTGTGCCTGTCCCGATCCCGAGTGCGCCGTGCCCGGCGCGCACCCCTTCGACCCCGGACTGCTCGCCGCGACGACCGACGCCCGGATGGTGCGCTGGTGGTGGACGAACCGGCCCGCCGCGCCGGTACTGCTGGCCACGGGCGGGCGTGCGCCGTGCGCACTGAGCCTGCCGGCGGTGGCCGGGGCCCGCGCGCTGACCGAGCTCGACCGGATGGGCATGCGGCTCGGCCCCGTGGTGGCGACGCCGACCCGATGGTCGCTGCTGGTCGCTCCGTACACCCTCGAACGGCTCGGTGAACTGCTGCACGCCCAGGACTGGGTGCCCAGTTCGCTGCGGTTCCACGGTGAGGGCGGTTATCTCGTTCTTCCGCCGTCCGAGATCGGCACGGGGCAGGTGCGCTGGGAGCGGGCGCCGGACCGGGATTTCCGGCCGGGCCCCGGGGGTGGAGCGCCGGTCCGGGCGGTGGCGTCGCCGTGGCTGCCGGATGTGGGGGCGGTTCTGGACGCGCTGGTCCAGGCGAGCAACAGTGCCCCGGACGGCGGAAGCCGGCTCGCGTACTGACCGACGGGCTGCCGGCCGATGCCGGCCGATGACGGTCGGGTTCGGACTGACGGGCCGGATTCCAGGCCAAGGGTGCCGGTTCAGGTGGCCGCGCGGGTTCGGCCTGGCGGGCCGGTTCGGGCTGTCGGGCCGAGGGGGTGGGCGGCCGGATGCCGCGGGAATGTCGGGTCCGGTGTGGCCGCGGTGGCGGGCGTTCGCCGTGCCGCTTCCGTTCTTGATCCGTTTCCGTTCTTCTCGCTCCGCCTTCATTGCTGAGCGTTGTCGGATCCCTGGCGTTTCACTTCCGGGTGAGGTGATCGATGCGGCTGTTTCGGTCATACGTTGAGGGCTGTTTCGGTCATGCAAAGTCTGCCGATGCAAAGTCCGCCGGTGGTCGGCTTTCTGATGCGCCTTCCGAAAGCCGTTCGAACTGTCTTCGAAGATCTCTTCGGGAGTTGCTTCGTGGCGTATTCGGAAAGGGAGCCGGCCGGCGACTTCTGTCCGATACCGAGCGGTCCGGTGACCGCGCGGCGCCGTTGTCGACGCCGGGTCCAACCAGGCTCCCTCGGCGGCGGGTTGACGCCGCGCCACTCCTGAAGCCGTCGCGGGGACGCGTGAAGGGCGGCAGGGGGCGGGACCGGGTCGGATGTGACGCCGAGGCTTGTCCAGGGGGCCTGTGCGGGGCCTGTGCGCGGTTCGTGCGCCGCGTGGTGCGCCGTGCGCGCCGGGCCCGGACATGAGGATGCCCGATCGCTGGCGACGGGGGATGCACCAGCGACCGGGCTTCTAGAACGGTAACAAGAGATCTGCCGTTCGCAAATTCGATCTCGCGTATTCGGACAGCGATTTACCTGTGAGTACGGTGAGTTGTGACGGGTGTCACCGTACGGTCCGGGTGATGGTCACTGTCAGCTGAGGGTCACTTGGCGGTTGGTGAGCCCGCCACGCGCCCGCCGCTCCTCGGCCGTGAGCGGCGTGTCCGAAGCGAGCGCCGTTGCGAGCCGCTCCGCGAACGCGGCGGCGGGCTTCTCGCACTCCTCGGCACCCATGGCGCTCGGCAGGTCCCAGACCGGGACCATCAGGCCGTGCGCGCGGAAGGAACCGACCAGCCGGGTCCCCTCGCCGAGCGACGAGGCGCCGGCGGCGTGCAGCCGGGCGAGGGCGTCGAGGAGCTGCTCCTCGGGGTGCGGCATGACCCAGCGCAGGTGGTTCTTCTCCGGGGTCTCGCACCAGTAGGCGGCGTCCACCCCGGAGAGGAGGACGGTCGGGATCGCCGCGTCATTGGCGCGCTCCAGGGACGCGGACACCTCGGCCGTGGCGTTCTCCGCGTCCGGTACCCAGAACTCGAAGCCCGGGTGCACGACCGGCGCGAACGGTGCGTCGGCGTCCAGGACGTCCTGGAGCCGGGGCCCTTCGGCGGGTACGCGCCTGGCGGCGACGGGCGAGCCGGGCTCGGCCTCCAGTGCTCGCTGGAGGGTGTCGGCGAGGTCGCGGCTGAGGTCGCCCGATGAGGTGTCGTTCTGCAGGGCGAGCAGGACCGAACCGTCGTCGCGGCGCAGTGCGGGCCACGCCATCGGGAGGACGGTGGCGAGCGTCACCGACGGCACGCCCTCGGGCAGTCCGCCCTTCAGCGTCAGTTCGACCGTGGCGGCGGGCACCAGTTCACGCAGTGCGACCCAGTCGCACTCGCCGGCCAGCCCCTGGAAGGGGCGCTGGACCAACTCGGCCACGGCCTGGGCGGCGGCGCGGCCGTGACAGGCCTTGTATCGGCGGCCCGAACCGCACGGGCAGGGCTCACGAGCCCCGACCACCGGGATCTCGCCGTCCGTGAGCTGCTGCTTCCCGGCCTTGGTCTGAGGGCGCTTCTTCGCCATGGTGGGCTTTCTCCCGATTGCGACAGTGCGGTCTGGGCCGCGAGCCTAGCCGCCCGTGCGCCGTCCGGGGGCACGGACGACCCGGGACCTGCGGACACGGCGCCGCCGCGGGGCTCCGTCGTGCCGGTTGCCTGTCGGCACGGAGCCGGGGCGCAGCCTGGAGACCGCGCTTGCCGGGGCCTGCGCGCAGGACGAACGGCCCGCCACTGGCAGTTCCTCGGGTGCCCCGTCGTCGCGGTGCGCCGCCCGGCTTCAGCCCGCGTCGTCGAACGCGCCGGCGAAGTCCAGCCCCTCGAGGTCTGCCGCACCGGTCGCTCCCGAGCCGCCGCCCGGCAGCCGTGTCACGCCCGGGGCCCGTCCATTGCTCCGGGCGCCCGGCCGTTCGTCGGGGCTGCCGTGCCCCTCGTTGACCAGCACCCAGACCGTGACCTCGCCG
Organism: Streptomyces sp. LN549; assembly: GCF_043203805.1. Classification (NCBI taxonomy): domain Bacteria; kingdom Bacillati; phylum Actinomycetota; class Actinomycetes; order Kitasatosporales; family Streptomycetaceae; genus Streptomyces; species Streptomyces sp. LN549. The sequence continues at coordinate 4,509,515 of NZ_JAZHRI010000002.1, forward strand.
GACGAGTCGTCACGTACGCCCCATTCCTCGGCGAGGGCGCTGATGATGTTGAGCCCCCGGCCGCCGCGAGCGGTCACCGACGGAGTGGCCGGAACCGGCCGGGTCGGACCGCCTCCGTCCGTCACCTCGACGGTCAGCCCGCCCGTTCTGTCGACGCGCCAGGCGGCGCGCACGTCGCCGTCTCCCACGTCGGTGTGCCGGCCCAGCGGCCTGCCGTGCCGGCAGGCGTTGCTGAGCAGTTCGGAAAGGATCAATACAGCATCGTCGACGACCGAATCGGGCACCCCGTGGCTGCGCAACTGCTCACGCATCCGGTGCCGTGCCTGACCCACGCCCGCAGGGCCATGGGGTACGGCCATGCTCGACGACGTGGGCACTTCCTGTGCCACCACCAACGCCACCCCCGAGACCTCCTTTGCCCCACGCCAGGGAGTGGATGCCCCCCTGGACTGGACCGGAAACCGGCCAATGGCCTGCGAGTGACGCACTCGTAACGAACGGGTACGCGCCGAATGCGCCGGTGTACTCCCTGTGACCGGCGGTGAGGGGTGCCGCCCCTGTTGTGCGCAGGCTCTAAGCGCGCCCCAGCTGTGCCAGAACCTGCTTCGGGCGATTCGTGATGATCGCCTCGACGCCGAGCCGGATGCAGAGCTCGACGTCCTCCGGTTCGTTGACCGTCCAGACGTGCGCCTGATGACCGGCGTGGTGCAGGCGGTCGATGTACCCCGGGTGGCTGCGTACGATCCGCATCCCCGGTCCCGCGGTCCGGGCACCCGCCGGCAGCCGTCCGTCACGCAGCCGCGGCGAGACGAACTGCATCAGGTAGACGGTGGGCAGCTCGGGTGCGGCGTCCTGGATGCGGCGCAGTGACCGGGCCGAGAAGCTCATGATGCGGACCGGTGAGGGGCCGTCGGATGGCGGCACGTCGAGCTCGAAGCGCTTCAGCAGGTGCAGCAGCCGCTCCTCGACCTGGCCAGCCCAGCGCGTCGGGTGCTTGGTCTCGATGGCCAGCTGCAGCGGACGGCCGGCGGCTCTCGTCTCGACGAGGAGCTCAAGGAGCCGTTCCAGAGTGAGTACGGAGGTGAGCTCGCCCGGCACCGGATCCCAGTCCGGGGACTCCGCCTCCTCGCGGTCCTTCCATGAGCCGAAGTCGAGGGCCGCGAGTTCGTTGAGCTCCAGGGTGGAGACGGCGCCGCGGCCGTTGGAGGTGCGGTTCACCCGGCGGTCGTGTACGCATACGAGATGGCCGTCGGCCGTGAGCCGTACGTCGCACTCCAGGGCGTCGGCGCCGTCCTCGATCGCCTTCCGGTACGCGGCCAGGGTGTGCTCGGGGGCGTCGTCGGACGCGCCCCGGTGTGCGATGACCTGGATGGGATGCTGGCTGGGGCGCTGCTGCCGTGCTTGGGTCACCCGCATCATGGTGTCACCGGGAGACCATGGGTGGGTGCACCTGGTAGCGCGAGACCGTTTTGTCCGATGTAAAGGCTCGTGCACAGATGCACAGGTCCTGCTTACAGTGGCCTGACGTGCCGTGGGAAAAGCTGACTCCAGACACGTACACAGCGGATCTCTTGCCGAATCATGATGTGGAACCGAGGAGTAAAGAGCTGTGAGCACAGAGAACGAGGGCAACGAGGGCACCGCGGCCGAGGCCGCCCCGTCCGTTCCGTCCGCACCTCCAGTGCCGGCCGACGCTCCCCAGGGACTCCCCGAGAGCGCGCCCGCCGCCCCGCCGCAACCGGACGCGACGGCCACACAGCAGCAGCCGGCCTCCTCCGCCCAGGACCCGGCGACCGCCCCCATGGCCCCGGTCCCGGCGGCCGCGCCGCAGTACGCGCCCCCGCCCGCACCGCAGTCCGCTGCCGACGCCGGCTGGCCACCGCCTCCGCCGGCGGTCCCGGCCTACGCCCATGGGCACGGGGCGCAGGGCGGCGGCCCGGCATGGGGCCCGCCCGGTCAGCTGCAGACACCCGACGCACCGCGCAAGCGGGGCGCGGGCGGCCTGGTGGCCGCGGTGGTCGTGGCGGCACTCGTCGCGGGCGGAGTCGGCGGAGCCCTCGGCTTCTGGGCCGCGGACAGCAACAACGGCTCCGACTCCGCCGGTTCCACCACGGTCTCCGCGTCGGGCACTCCGCAGGACCTCAAGCGCGACCCGGGCACGGTTGCGGGCGTCGCGGCCAAGGCGCTACCCAGCGTGGTCACGATCGACGCGCAGGGCGGTGACGGGGAGGGTGGCACGGGCACCGGCTTCGTGTACGACAAGGAAGGCCACATCCTCACGAACAACCACGTGGTGGCCTCCGCGGCGGACAGCGGCCAGCTCACGGCGACGTTCTCCAACGGCAAGAAGTACGACGCCGAGGTGGTCGGCCGGGCCCAGGGCTACGACGTGGCCGTCCTGAAGCTCAAGAACCCGCCGCAGGGGCTCACCCCGCTGCCGCTGGGCAACTCGGACCAGGTGGCGGTGGGCGATTCGACGATCGCGATCGGTGCCCCGTTCGGTCTGTCCAACACGGTCACCACGGGCATCATCAGCGCGAAGAACCGCCCGGTGGCCTCCGGCGACGGCTCGGGCGGCAGTAACTCCTACATGAGCGCGCTGCAGACCGACGCCTCCATCAACCCGGGCAACTCCGGCGGCCCGCTGCTGAGCTCCGGCGGCGCGGTCATCGGCATCAACTCGGCGATCCAGTCGACCGGAAGCACCGGCCAGAGCCAGGCCGGTTCCATCGGCCTCGGCTTCGCGATCCCGATCAACCAGGCGAAGAACGTCGCCCAGCAGCTGATCAAGACCGGCCAGCCGGTCTACCCGGTCATCGGCGCGACGGTGACGATGGACGACAAGACCGGTGGCGCGGTCATCTCGGACCAGGGCGCGGGCGGCACGGAAGCGGTCCCGAAGGACAGCCCCGCGGCCAGGGCCGGGCTCAGGGCGGGCGACGTCATCACGAAGTTCAACGACACCGTCGTCGACAGTGGCCCGACCCTGATCGGGGAGATCTGGACCCACAAGCCGGGCGACAAGGTCAAGCTGACCTACAAGCGCGACGGCAAGACGTCCACGGTGGAAGTCACCCTGGGCGAGCGCAAGGGCGACAGCTGACCCGCTAGGCTGTCCTCCGCGTCGAAGCGGGTCTTCGTTGACCGTTGGCGCGAGGTGGGTTGCCCGAGCGGCCTAAGGGAACGGTCTTGAAAACCGTCGTGGCAGCGATGTCACCGTGGGTTCAAATCCCACACCCACCGCCAGGTCAGAGAAACAGCAGGTCACAGGGCGGGTCTCCGGTTGGAGGCCCGCCCTGTGCGTTGCTTGCGGGCGCCCGTATCCGGTTCTGACCGGTGGGTATACGGGCCATGAGCGGTCCGGACTCATCCACCCCAGCCGGATTCTGTGGCCCCCGCTCTGCCTCAGCCATCAGGACCTCTGTAGCGGGGGTCTTGATCTGCCCGTAGTCCAACAGGTCCGGGACGCTCGGTGCCAGCCGCTGCTTGAACGCCCCCACGCCCGGCGGGTGGCCTCGTCCGCGCGAAGGTAGTCCCGAAACAGCAGCGCGAAGCGGGCGTTGGGTCCGGCGTCCTCCCGCAGATGGACGTTGCAGGAGCGTGCGCCGACCGGGCCGTCGGCCGTCACCCCGGCGGCTCGCAGCGGGTGGTGGTGAGGCGGGCGGCCGAGGCGATGGTGGCCCGTGCCTCGTGTTCCGGGAGGCCGGTGCTGATCGCGGCCCGGGTGAGGGCGTCGGCCAACGCGTCTCCGAAGCCGTGTTCGTAGGCGCGGCAGGCCGCCCAGAAGAGGCGGGTGTTGCGCTGGCCCTCGTCCGCGGCCAGGACGAACTGGATCAGGCCCCGGCCTCGATCGTCGGGGTGGGTTTGCTGCCGGTGGGGGCGGGGCGGGGGCGTCAGCAGGTGGAGGAGGGCGCTCGGGCAGGGCGCGGGCGGGAGGGTGCCGGTGCCGGGGACGAGGCGGTAGGTGCCGTGGGTGGTGACCGAGCCGGGGCCGACCAGATAGCCGCCGGCGCCGCGGATGTCGATGCCGGGAGCGAGGCGGCCGGCCGAGTTCGGCACGACCGCGCCGGCTGGGCCGGACAGCCAGATGTGGCGGCCGCCGCTGGGGGTGAGCACCGTGACGGTCGGCGGGAGAGTGAACAGGTGCTGCAGGGCGAGGTGTTGCAGGGCTGCCACGGAGTCGGTGCGGCCGGTGGTGTCGATGTCGAGGTCGACGCCGATGAGGTGGTGCGGGGGGCGTCCGCACGCGATGCCGTAGCCGGTGGCCCAGGGGGCGGCAGCGAAGAGGGCGCGTATGGCGGCGGGGTCGGTGGTGGCGTCGTGGACGCCGTGCCCGGGCCGTCCGCAGGCGCCCCGGCAGCCGGACGAAGGGCGCTCGTCACGGTGTGGGGAGCGCAGGGCGGGGAGCTTGGTGGCGGACAGCGGGATGACGGGGAGCCCGTGCTCGGCGGCGGAGAGCGCGTGGGCCAGGGCCAGGGTGGCGGTTCGCCGGTCGGTGGTGGCCATGGTTCTATGTTCGTATGAATGTTCGAATAAGGGAAGAGGGTGAGTGCTCGAGGGTGGTGGCCTGGGGTGGTGACGGAACGCTTCTTCTCCCCCAGGGCGCGGGGTCTCCCGGCAGGCAGGGTTGACCTGGGAGTTTGTGGGATCTGGGGGTTTATCTTCTCTTCCTCATGCTTGCGGGGGAATCGGAAAGTGTGGGTGGTTCGCCGGTGCGGTGCTGGGCAGCTTTGTTCTCGCGACGTCGTGACCATCACCGGGGCGGTCGGCCAACTGGCCCGGGTTCAGCTTTGTTTCCGGTTCCTGGAGGAATAGACATGGCAAGCATCCGTACCGCTCGTGCCCTCGCCGTTGTTGCCGCGCTGCCTCTCGCCGCCGTCCTCTTCAGTGGTGTGGCCCAGGCCGACAACGGCTCGTTCGCGAACGACGGATCGAACGCGGGCGTGGCCACGATCAGCGGAAGCGGGGTCGGTGGGGACAACTTCGGGAATTCGTCCACCTCGCAGCAACAGGCCACCGGCTCCGGGGCGTCGAACCAGAGCAACTCCGCCCAGGTGAACGGCTCCGCGTTCACCGACATCGACCAGTCCACCCACAACGTGGCGGTGAACTTCACCAATCTCTGGTGACCCGGAGCCTGCTGCGGTCCGGTCGGGGGGTCGGGCCGCAGTGGGGGAAGTGCGGCCTGCGTGGCGCCACTGCGGTGGTGCACGCAGGCCGTTCGGTCTCCAGGGGCAGGCGGGGATCGGGGTGGGTCGGGCTGTCCGGTGCCTTGACAGTCGAGCGGAATCTGACGGACAGTCAGAAACCCTGATCCCCATGCCTGTCCAAGGGAGGCAGCCGCCGTGCATCTGGCCCCGACCGAGCGCCAGCAGGAACTGCGCGCCGAACTCCGCGCCTACTTCGGTGAAGTGATGCCCGCGGGCCGTGGACACGCCGGCCCCGCCGCCCAGGTCCCGGACGCCCAGGATCCGGACACCCAGGGCCCCGACGCGCAGCGGCGGCTGCTGCGACGTATCGGCGCCGACGGGATGCTCGGTCTGGGCTGGCCCGTCGAGTACGGGGGGCAGGGCCGCGGCGCGGACGAACAGTTCGTGTTCTTCGACGAGGCCTACCGGGCCGGAGCCCCGGTTTCCATGGTCACCCTCAACACGGTCGGTCCCACGCTCATGAAGTACGGGACCGAGGCGCAGAAGGAGTACTTCCTGCCGCGCATCCTGGCCGGTGAGCTCGTCTTCGCCATCGGCTACAGCGAGCCGGAGGCCGGGACCGACCTCGCCGCGCTGCGCACCAGGGCCGTACGCGACGGCGACTCCTGGGTCATCGACGGGCAGAAGATCTTCACCAGCAACGCCCAGAACGCGGACTGGATCTGGCTCGCCTGCCGTACGGATGCGGACGTGCCCAAGCACCGGGGCATCTCGATCATTCTCGTACCGACGGATGCGCCCGGCTTCTCCTGGACACCCATCGAGACCGTGGGCGGGCTGACCACGACCGCCACGTACTACGACGGCGTGCGGGTGCCCGCGTCCGCACTGGTCGGGGCGGAGAACGGCGGCTGGGGGCTGATCACCAACCAGCTGAACCATGAGCGGGTGGCACTCGCCGCGATCGGCATGCAGGCCGAGGACTTCTACGAAGTGGCGCTCGCGTTCGCCCGCACCCCGGACCCCGCGACGGGGAAGCGGCCGGCTGACGAGCCGTGGGTCCGCTCGCGGCTGGCCGAGGCGCATGCCCGGCTGGCGGCGACGCGCCTGCTCAACTGGCGCCTGGTGGGGGCCGTGGGAGCGGGAGCGCTGGCTCCCGGGGACGCGAGCGGCGTGAAGTTCGCGGGAACCGAAAGCGCCGTAGAGGTCTACCGAATGTGCCAGGAGATCACGGGAGACAGCGGAACGGTCCGGGGCGGTTCGCCCGGCGCCTTCGGGGACGGCGAGCTGGAGCGGATGAACCGGGCGGCACAGATCAACACCTTCGGGGGCGGGGTGAGCGAGGTGCAGCGGGAGATCGTCGCGACGATGCGGCTCGGAATGAAGAGGGGGAAGCGGTGACGGCCGGGCAGGGCGAGCGGGACGAGTTGTACGAGCGGCTCAGGGCGTACGAGGGCCGGGCGGCGGCCACGTCGGGCGTCGGCAAGGACCTGGTCAACGAGCCGATGATCAGGCATTGGTGCGAGGCGGTGGGGGACACGCACCCTGCCTACGGCGGACCTGGCGCTGTCGCCCCGCCGACGATGCTCCAGGCGTGGACGATGGGCGGTCTGTCGGGGCACACGGACCGGAGCGGGGCGTACGACGAGCTGTTCGGCCTTCTCGACGTGGCCGGTTACACCTCCGTGGTCGCGACCGACTGCGAGCAGGAGTACCTGCGTCTCCTGCGGCCCGGGGACAGGATCACCTTCGACGCGGTGATCGAGGCGGTGTCGGAGCGCAAGACGACGAAGCTGGGGACTGGCTACTTCGTCACCACGCGCATGGACGTCCGGGCGCAGGACGAACCCGCCGGGACGCACCGCTTCCGGATCCTCAAGTACCGGCCGGAGAAGCCGAAGCCGAAGCCGGAGGAGAGGGCGACGGAGAGGGCGGAGCAGAGGACGACGGAGAATGCTGGGCCGGAGGAGCAACCGAAGCCGAAGGACGGAAACGGGAACACGCTGCGGTCCAGGCCCGTGGTCAACCGGGACAACGCCGGATTCTGGGAGGGCGTCGCCGCCCACCGGCTGCTGATCCAGCGCTGCGCGGCGTGCGGCACACTGCGCTTCCCCTGGCTGCCCGGATGCAACGCCTGCGGGTCGCCCGAGTGGGACACGGTCGAGGCGTCGGGCGAGGGCACCGTCTTCAGCCATGTCGTGATGCACCACCCGTCCTTCCCCGCGTACAGCGAGAACGGCGAGGGCGGGCCGTACGCGGTGGCGCTCATTGAGCTCGCGGAGGGGGTCCGAATGGTCAGCAACGTACTCGGGGTGCCCTGCGACAAGGTGCGGGTGGGCATGCCGGTGCGGCTGGAATTCCTGCGGACGGACCCCGAGTCGGTACTGCCGGTCTTCCGGGGAAGTGAGGGCTGACATGGATTTCACGCCGAGCGAGGAACAGGCGGCGGCCCAGGGGCTGGCCGCCCGGATCTTCGGGGACCTGTCGACGCACGACCGCCTGGTCGGGGCCGGCAGCGGTACGGACGCCGAGCTGTGGAAGGAACTCTGCGCGGCCGGACTGCTCGGCGCGGTTGAGGAGACCGGACTCCTCGGGCTGGTGCTGCTGGCGGAGGAGCAGGGCCGGACGACCGCACAGGTCCCCTTCGTGGCGAGCTGTGTGTACGGGCTCCTGGCCGTCGCCGGGCACGGTACGGACGAGCAGCGCGGGCGCCTGCTGCCACCGCTCAGGGACGGTACGGCCGTGGCGGCGGGGGCCTTTTCTGCCCGTGACCAGGTGCATGCGGAGAAGGGCGGACGGCTGAGCGGCAGCGTCCCGTTGGTTCCGTGGCTGCGGGACGCCACCCATGTCCTGGTCGCGGCCGCGGACCGGAGCCTGTGGATCGTACGGACCGCTGATCCCGGGGTGCTGACCGAACCCGTGGAGACCACGGCCCCGTGGTCGGCCGGACGGCTCGTGCTGGCCGGGGCTCCCGCCGAGCGGCTGGGCGGACCGGGGGCGTACGAGGAAGTGCTGGGCAGCGCCCGGACGGCGTTCGCCGGAGTGCAGGCGGGCGTGTGCGCCGGCTCTCTGGCCCGTGCGGTCGAACACACCGGCGCCCGCGAGCAGTTCGGCCGCCCGCTGTCGACCAACCAGGCGGTGCTGCTTCGGGCCGCCGACGCGTACATGGACACCGAGGCGATACGCGTCACGGCGTACGAAGCGGCATGGCGGCACGACGAAGGGCTGCCGTACGGGGAGCAGGCGCTGACCGCGGCGTGGTGGGCGTCCGAGGCCGGAAGACGGGTCGTGCACGCGGGTCAGCATCTGCACGGCGGCACGGGCGCCGACCTCGACCATCCCGTGCACCGCCACTTCCTCTGGGGGCGTCAACTCGACGCGCATCTCGGCGGCAGCGGCACGGTGCTTCAGGAACTCGGCGAACTACTGGTGAAGGAGGGACCGGAGTGAAGACCGGCGAGGAACTGGCGCCGTTGGAGATCGCGGTGACCCGCACCCTGATCGTGGCGGGCGCCATCGCCTCCCGCGACTACCAGGACGTGCACCACGACGCGGAGCTGGCACAGGAGAAGGGGTCCCCGGACATCTTCATGAACATCCTGACGACCAACGGTCTGGTCGGACGGTACGTCACCGACCGCTTCGGGCCTTCGGCCGTGCTCCGACGGGTCGCCATCAGGCTCGGCGCTCCCAACTATCCCGGCGACACGTTGGTGTTGAGCGGAACGGTCACCTCGGTGGCGGACGACGGAACGGCCGAGGTGTCGGTCGTCGGCGTCAACGGAATCGGCAGGCATGTGACCGGTACGGTAACCGTCGGTGTGGCGGAGGACTCCGCATGAGCGTGCGCAGAGCCGATTCGCTCGGCGGGAAGGCGGCGGTGGCCGGGATCGGGGCGACCGAGTTCTCCAAGCAGTCCGGCCGCAGCGAACTCAAACTGGCCGTCGAGGCGGTGCACGCGGCCCTCGACGACGCGGGGCTCACGCCCGCCGACGTCGACGGGCTGGTCACCTTCACCATGGACACCAGCCCGGAGATCACCGTCGCGCAGGCGGCCGGCATCGGTGAGCTGTCGTTCTTCTCGCGCATCCACTACGGCGGCGGCGCGGCCTGCGCCACGGTCCAGCAGGCAGCCCTCGCCGTCGCCTGCGGGGTGGCCGACGTCGTCGTCTGCTACCGGGCGTTCAACGAGCGGTCGGGGCGCCGCTTCGGCTCCGGGGTGCAGCAGCGGGAGCCCACGGCCGAGGGGACCGCACTCGGCTGGAACCTGCCCTTCGGGCTGCTCACGCCCGCCTCCTGGGTGGCCATGGCGGCCCAGCGCTATCTGCACACGTACGGGCTGACTCCGGAGGCCTTCGGCCACGTCGCGGTCACCGACCGGCGCCATGCCGCGAACAACCCGGCGGCGTACTTCTACGGGAAGCCGATCACCCTCGCCGACCATGCCGCCTCCCGGTGGATCGTCGAACCCCTGCGGCTACTCGACTGCTGTCAGGAGACGGACGGCGGGCAGGCGATCGTCGTCACCAGTGCGGAACGGGCGCAGGACCTGCGGCAGCCGCCCGCGGTGATCGTCGCGGCCGCGCAGGGGGCCGGACGGGCGCAGGAGCAGATGACGAGCTTCTACCGCGACGATCTGACGGGGCTGCCGGAGATGGGCGTCGTCGCCCGCCAGCTGTGGCGCAACTCCGGTCTGGCCCCCGCCGACATCGACGTGGCGATCCTGTACGACCACTTCACCCCCTTCGTGCTGATGCAGCTGGAGGAGTTCGGCTTCTGCGGACCGGGTGAGGCGGCGGACTTCGTTGCCGCCGGCGCACTGCCCCTGAACACCCACGGCGGTCAGCTGGGGGAGGCCTATCTGCACGGGATGAACGGCATCGCGGAGGCGGTCCGGCAGGTCCGGGGGACGTCGGTGAACCAGATACCCGGAGCGGCCACCTCCCTGGTCACGGCCGGCACGGGGGTGCCGACCTCGGGGCTCGTGCTGGGCCGGGCGCGGTGAGCTGCCGGGCCCGCCCCGAGGAGGGTGGGCCGCGGGCCGGTTCCGCGGTCTCGGGTACGACCCTGAGTACGGGAGGACGGCCCCTCCACCTACAGGAGGTGGAGGTGGCCCCACTCCTACACCCTGAGGCGGACGCCGTTTCGGGACCTGGGGCCGATCCCCGCGGCAGCGCCCGCTCCTAGCGTGGAGCCATGACCACGCCAGTCTGCACGGGCGCCTCCAGGGGAGCCGCTGCCACCACCCCGGAGCCGCAGCGCAGCCCGCACGCGCCGACGCACACCGGGCACCCGCCGCGCGGGCAGCACACGTCGCCCGCGGCGCATCCGCCGCGCTCGTCGCTCGCCCCGTACACCGTGCCGCGCACCCCGGCAGTCCCGCGCGCCCAGGCCGCCACGCGCAGCCCGGCCACCGCGCGATCGCCCTACGGTGCGCGTGCGCCGTACGTCCCGTACCCGTCGTTCACGTCCTTCGTGAAGGCCCGCGGGCCGGTGCTGCTGCGTGCTGCCCGCTCGCTCACCGCGAATCCCAGCGACGCCGAGGACCTGCTGCAGACCGCGCTGACCAAGACGTACGTCGCCTGGGAGCGGATCGAGGACCACCGGGCGCTCGACGGCTATGTCCGCAGGGCCCTGCTGAACACCCGTACCTCGCAGTGGCGCAAACGCAAGGTCGACGAGTTCGCCTGCGAGGAGCTGCCGGAGCAGGAGACCGTGCCCGGCCCCGACCCGGCCGAGCAGCAGACGCTGCACGACGCCATGTGGCGTGCCGTGCTGAAGCTTCCCGACCGCCAGCGGGCCATGGTCGTCCTGCGCTACTACGAAGACCTCAGCGAGGCCCAGACCGCCGAGGTCCTCGGGGTGTCCATCGGGACGGTCAAGAGCGCGGTGTCCAGGGCGCTCGGCAAACTGCGCCAGGATCCGGAGCTGACTCCTGTCCGGTGACCTGCCTGTCCGCTGACCCGGCCCTCGGTGACCTGCAGGTCCTCGGTGACCTGCCGGCCCCCCGGCGCCGACGTGTCACGGACATGCTGAGGAGAGCTCTCCGGCCTGTCCGACTGGTGACGAATTTGCCGGACGCCACCGAATTCGTTCCCCCGGGAGTAGTGACATACCGCTTGGTATGTGCGCAGAATCAGCGGAACCTTACTGCCGCGTAGCGCCCACCGGGAGGACGCCGTGCTCAGCACCATGCAGGACGTACCGCTGACCGTCACCCGCATCCTGACCCATGGGATGACCATCCACGGGAAGTCGCAGGTCACGACCTGGACCGGAGAGCCCGAGCCGCACCGGCGCAGCTTTGCCGAGATCGGCCGGCGGGCCACCCAGCTCGCCCACGCCCTGCACGACGAGCTCGGCATCGACGGGGACCAGAGGATCGCAACCCTCATGTGGAACAACTCGGAGCACGTGGAGGCGTACCTCGCCATCCCGTCGATGGGCGCCGTGCTGCACACCCTCAACCTCCGGCTCCCCGCCGAGCAGCTGGTCTGGATCGTCAAGCACGCCGACGACAAGGTCGTCATCGTCAACGGCTCACTGCTTCCGCTCCTCGCCCCGCTGCTCCCCCAGCTGACATCGCTGGAGCACGTCGTCGTCGCGGGTCCCGGTGACCGCTCCGTCCTGGACGGCGCCGCGGTGCGGGTGCACGAGTACGAGGAGCTGATCGCCGGCCGTCCCACCAGCTACGACTGGCCCGAGCTGGACGAACGCCAGGCCGCCGCCATGTGCTACACCTCCGGCACCACGGGTGACCCCAAGGGCGTCGTCTACTCCCACCGTTCGATCTACCTGCACTCCATGCAGGTCAACATGTCCGAGTCGATGGGCCTGACGGACAAGGACACCACCCTGGTGGTCGTCCCGCAGTTCCACGTCAACGCCTGGGGTCTGCCGCACGCCACGTTCATGTCCGGCGTCAACATGCTGATGCCGGACCGCTTCCTGCAGCCCGCCCCGCTCGCGGACATGATCGAGCGCGAGCGCCCGAGCCACGCCGCGGCCGTCCCCACCATCTGGCAGGGGCTGCTGGCCGAGGTCACGGCCAACCCCCGCGACCTCACCTCGATGGCCAATGTCACCATCGGCGGCGCCGCCTGTCCGCCCTCCCTCATGGAGGCGTACGACAAGCTCGGCGTCCGGCTCTCCCACGCCTGGGGCATGACGGAGACCTCGCCGCTCGGCACCATGGCCAACCCGCCCGCGGGGCTGACCGAGGAGCAGGAGTGGCCCTACCGCATCACGCAGGGCCGCTTCCCGGCCGGCGTCGAGGCGCGGCTGACCGGCCCCGCCGGCGAGCATCTGCCGTGGGACGGGGAGTCGGCCGGTGAGCTGGAGGTGCGTGGCGCCTGGATCGCCGGTGCGTACTACGGCGGTGCCGACGGCGAGGCGCTGCGGCCCGAGGACAAGTTCAGCGAGGACGGCTGGCTGAAGACCGGCGATGTCGGTGTGATCAGCCCCGACGGCTTCCTCACGCTCACGGACCGGGCCAAGGACGTCATCAAGTCCGGTGGTGAATGGATCTCCAGCGTCGAGCTGGAGAACGCCCTGATGGCGCACCCGGATGTGGCCGAGGCCGCGGTCGTGGCCGTCCCGGACGACAAGTGGGGCGAGCGTCCGCTCGCGACCGTCGTCCTCAAGGAGGGCGCGACCGCCGACTACGAGGCGCTCAAGGCGTTCCTTGCCGAGTCGGGCATCGCCAAGTGGCAGCTGCCGGAGCGCTGGTCGGTCATCGCGTCCGTACCGAAGACGAGCGTCGGGAAGTTCGACAAGAAGGTCATCCGGAAGCAGTACGCGGCGGGCGAGCTGGACATCACCCGGCTCTGACCCCAGCGGCGCGGCGGACATGACGAGGGCGGTACGGGATCACTCCCGTACCGCCCTCGTTCGCGTGTTCCGCTGCCCGTGCGAGGTCAGTTCGTGCCGATCTTCGCGAGCAGATCGACGATGCGGGACTGCACCTCGTCGCTTGTCGAACGTTCTGCCAGGAAGAGGACCGTCTCGCCCGAGCTCAGCTTCGGCAGCTCCGAGCCGTTCATGTCGGCCGAGGTGTAGACGACCAGCGGGGTGCGGTTGAGCTGGCCGTTGGCGCGCAGCCAGTCGACGATCCCGGCACGGCGGCGGCGTACCTGCATCAGGTCCATCACCACCAGGTTCGGCCGCATCCGGGTCGCGAGCGAGACCGCTTCGCTGTCCGTCGCGGCGCAGGCGACCTGCATGCCGCGCCGCTCCAGCGTCTGTGTCAGCGCGAGCGCGATCTCCTCGTGCTCCTCGATCAGCAGGACGCGGGGCGGATGCTGTTCGCTGTCGCGCGGGGCGAGTGCCTTCAGGAGTACGGCGGGGTCGGCACCGTACGCCGCGTCCCGCGAGGCCTGTCCCAGACCGGCGGTCACCAGGACCGGCACCTCGGCCGCCACCGCCGCCTGGCGCAGCGACTGCAGCGCCTTGCGGGTGATGGGACCGGTCAGCGGGTCCACGAAGAGCGCGGCGGGGAACGCCGCGATCTGCGCGTCGACCTCCTCGCGCGAGTGCACGATCACCGGCCGGTAGCCGCGGTCACTCAGCGCCTGCTGGGTGGAGACGTCGGGGGCGGGCCAGACGAGGAGCCGGCGGGGGTTGTCCAGCGGCTCCGGGGGGAGTTCGTCGTCGACGGGCTGCGGGGAGGGGCGGTTGGCGACCTCGACGGCGCCGCCGGGGCCGTCGAGCGGCTCCGGTCCCTCGGCGGCGCCCTCGTCGGGCGCTCCTATGGCGTACGCGCGTCCTTCGGCCGCCGGAGCGGCGAGCAACTGCCCCGAACCCTGGCCCTGCACGGTGCCGCCCGTGCCACCGGGGCCGGTCTGCGGGGCCGGCGGCTGCGGCGCGGTGGTGGCCGCCGGCGGCAGGGCGGCGCGCTCGTCCCGGTCGCCCTCGGGCGGTGCGGCGAGCTTGCGGCGCCGGCCTGCCCCGCCACTGCCGCCGAGCGTCTGGTTCTGCGGGTGGGCGATGTGCTGGGCGAACGGCACGCCCTGCCCCAGCGTCCGCACGCTGAACGCCCGACCCTGCGTCGAGTCCGGCGACCCGGGCACGGGCGCCTCGGCGGGCAGCGGCTGCCGCCGCGCGTTGGGACCGGGCGACAGCGGCCGCGGGCGGCTCCCGTCGTGGGCCGTCGGGTCCGGAGGCCCTGCCGGGCCCGCAGGGCCGTCAGCGCCCTCGGGAGCGGCGCCGCGGGCGTTGCCGACCGCGGTCGTACCGGTGGTGTGCGTGGTCCGGCCGGACGCGGCCGGGCCGGGATCGGCGTCGGGTCCTTCCGGGGCCGCGGGGCCCTGACCCGAAGCATCGTCCGTTCCCCAGCCGCCGGGCTGTGCGGGCGGCGAGGGCTGACCGGACGGGCCGGCCGGCCCGTCCTGCTCGGGCAGCGAGAACGGCGCGGCCTGCTCCTCCTGCGGAGGCTGAGGCGCATCGCCGTGCCGGGCCCGGCGTCGCCCGGTCGGGACCGGGTGCGCCTGAGGCGGGGTGTGGTCGTGCTCCGGCGCGCCGGACACCGCGTCATGGCGCCCGGGGAGCGAGGCGTCGGCCCCGGCGGCGGTGGGCGGCACCCGGTCGGCGTCGGCGGGCGGGAGCGCGAAGGGGACGCGGGGACCCGCCTCGGCCTGGGCGGCCCGGTCCTGGGCGGCCGACAGGGCGCGACGGGCGCGCCGGCCGGTCGGCTGCTGCGCCGGCGCGGCAGCCGGTGCCTGTCCGTACGCCGGCTGTTCGGGCGTCGTCTGTCCGTACGGCGTCTGGCCGGGCACCGCGTGTCCGTGCGTCGGCTGTCCGTGCGTCCGGGCGGTGTCGTCGTGTCCGGGGAAGGCCGCGGGGCCTACGGCCTCCACGGCGGTTCCGGCGTTCCCGGCGGCCGGAAGCGCCAGTTGGTTCTCGCCGCCCCGGTGCGCCCGGTGCCCGCCCGCCGGTACTGGCGTCGGCGCCTCGGCCGGAACACCCTGCGGCGGAACGGTCTGGCCGCGCTGCGGACGGCCACCGGCCCCCTGGGCACCCTCGGCGGCCGTCACCACGGACCCCTCCGAAGGCGCGGGAGCCGTGGGCAGTGCGAGGGCCTGCCCCGGCCCCTGCTGCCCGGCGCCGGCCGGCTCGCCGTTCTCCGCCGGGCTGGGCCGGCCGCGCCTGCGCCCGGAGCCCCCACCCTGCGGGGCCGGGGAGAGTGCGTGCGGGCCCGCCACGTCGGTCGCGGGCATTTCGGCGGACTCGGGTGCGGGGTCGCCCCCCGCCTCCCGGCGCGCACGCCGGCGCCCGGTCGGCTCGGCCGCCCCGGCACCGGCCACTGCGGACTCGTCGGCCCCGGGCTCACCCGTGCCGTCGGAGCCGCCCACCGGGCTCTCCAGGAAGGCATCCGTGGAGGACCTGCGCGCCCGGCGCCCCCGCCTGCCGCCCTCGGTGACCGCGACATCACCCGAGGCACCGGAATCGCCCTGGGCCTCGGGGACCGGCGGGGCCACCTCCGCCTGGGGCGGCATCGGCGGCATGACGGTCCCCGAACCCGTGCCCAGCGGGACTTCGAGCACGTACGCACTGCCGCTCATCCCCGGCATCTCATGCGTCTGGAGCACACCGCCGTGCGCCCGCACGATGCCGCGCACGATCGGCTCGTGCACCGGGTCTCCCCCGGCGAACGGTCCGCGCACCTCGATCCGTACGACGTCGCCGCGCTGTGCGGCGGCGACGACGACCGTCGAGTCGACGTAGCCGCCGCCCGGCACCAGCCGGGCCTTGCCGGTCGAATCGACCCCGGCGACGTCCGCGACCAGGTGCGCGAGCGCGGTCACCAGCCGCCCCGCGTCGACCTCGGCCTCGATCGGCGGCGCGTGCACGGCGAACTGGGCACGGCCGGGCCCGATCAGCTCGACCGCGGCATCGATACCGGCCGTGACCACGCCGTCGAGCAGTACGTTCGTCTTGACGAGTGCTTCGGAGCCGCCGTCCAGGCGCTGGTAGCTCAGTACGTTGTCGACCAGCGTCGTCATGCGTGCATAGCCCGCGGCCAGGTGGTGCAGGATCTGGTTGGCCTCGGGCCACAGCTGGCCCGCGGGGTCGGCGGCGAGCGTGGACAGTTCGCCGCGCAGTTCCTGGAGCGGCCCGCGCAGCGACTCGCCGAGCACGGCGGTCAGCTGGGTGTGCCGGGCGGACAGGTCCGCCAGCCGCTCGGCCTGCTCCTCCAGTTCGGAGGCGTACCGCTCGGTGCGGTCCGCCAGTTCGGCCGCGTGCTGTTCCGTCAGTCCGGAGACCTCGGCGGTGTGCCGCTCGGTCAGGTCCGTGAGCTCGGCGGTGTGGCTCGCGGTCAGCTCGGCGACCTCGGTCCTGCGCTGCTCGTCGAGCTCCTCGTACGGTCGGCGGTCGGTGAACGTCATGACCGCGCCGACGAGCTGGTCGCCGTCGCGCACGGGGGCCGTGGTCAGGTCGACGGGCACCTGGGCGCCGCTCTTGGACCACAGGACCTGCCCGCGCACGCGATGCTTGCGCCCCGACTTGAGGGTGTCCGCCAGCGGCGACTCCTCGTACGGGAACGGCTCGCCCTCGGCGCGCGAGTGCAGGATCAGGGGATGCAGTTCCTGGCCGCCGAGGTCGCTGGCGCGGAAGCCCAGGATCTGGGCGGCGGCTGGGTTGACCAGGACGACCCGGCCGTCGGTGTCCGTGCCGACGACGCCCTCGGCGGCGGCGCGCAGGATCATCTCGGTCTGGCGCTGGGACCGGGCCAGCTCGGCCTCGGTGTCCACGGTGCCCGACAGGTCGCGCACGACGAGCATCAGCAGCTCGTCACCCGTGTAGCTGCCGCTGTAGGAGCTCTGGACGTCGGTGTACGCCGCCTGCCCGTCCTCCAGGCTGGCGCTCGTCACCTCGACGGGGTACTCGTTGCCGTCGGTACGCCGCGCGGTCATCCGCGTGGGCTTGGTCCGGCCCCGCTCGTCCGCAGCCTCCGGCCTCCGCATCGACCCCGGGATCAGCTTGGAGTCGAACTCCGGCAGCAGATCGAGCAGCCCGCGACCCACGAGCGCGGTGCCCGGCGTCTCGAACATTTCGAGGGCGATGGTGTTGGCGTTGACGACCGTACCGTTGCAGTTGACGAGCAGAAGCCCGTCCGGAAGGGCGTCGAGTATGGCTGCGAGGCGAGCAGCGCCTCGGGATGGCCTGCTGCTCACGACGACGCTTCCTCCCTGATTACTGCACCTTGCCGACAGCGGGCCCCATCTTGCCCCTCGGGCCTCAGGCTGTCACTGGAGGAGTCTAAAGGCTGGGGAGGGGCCAGGGGCGGCGGATGAGGGGGAGCTCTCACCAAGGTTCTGTGCATACGGTGTACGACTCTGGCCCATTACGTGCCCTGCGGGCCGCCCCGGAACGCGCCCAGCCGCAGCTCACCGGACGTTCGGGAGCACGGGCCGCAGGCTGTTCCAGCGCCCGATCTCGCACCCGTTGGTCCGCTCGAACGTGGAGTCGATGCTTCGCCCCTGCCACGTTCCGGTGATCCGGGCGGTGGAAGGTCCGCCGAACTGCTGTGTGCACATCGCGTCCCGGGACACCGGCGCGAACGGGTCCGCGCTCTCGCCCGGCAGCTGCGCCAGCCGGTCGCAGGCCTGCTGCGCCACGGGGTGGCTGCCGCCCGCCGGCTCGCACTCCAGCTCGTACGTGCCGTCGGCCTCCGGGTTGCCCGACCCGGAGACGACCACGGTGAGATGCGTGCCCGTGTCATCGTTCGGCAGCACGGGCAGCGGCAGCGACAACGGCAGCGGAAGGGGACCGGCCACGGCCGTCGCCGCGGGTGCGCCGGCAGCCAGCGCGGCCAGCGACACGACGGCGGTGAGGGCGAGACGACGCATCATGCGGGCTCCTGTGGTCGTGCGTGTCGTCGGCACCGGGCCGGCGACGGCGGGAAACGAAGGGCGGGCGCCCCGCCCTGACTAACGCTCCGGACGCCACGGCGTTGCGCAACCGCAGGCGCTTTGCCCTCGCGGCCGACTGCCTAGTACCGTAGGCATCGATTGGTGACGCAACACTCAGCTGTGTCATCATCTGCACGCACCACCCGCGTTCGCGCGGGGTGTGCTGGAGGCGTCGCCTAGTCCGGTCTATGGCGCCGCACTGCTAATGCGGTTTGGGTCTTAAAGCCCATCGAGGGTTCAAATCCCTCCGCCTCCGCTTGATCACCGAAGCCCCGTGCCACTGGCCGGGGCTTCGGTCGTTCCTGTGCCGGGGTGGCCCTGGGGCGGGGTCGGGACGGCGTCAGGACTGGGCCGATCGGGGGCGGCTCGAACCGGTGATCTCGCAGCTCAGCAGCGGTGCGGCTAATGGATTTCGCGTCACGGCGCAGGTCATGTAATGTTGTTCTCGCAACGCCGACGGGGCAGAAAAAAGCCCAGGACGCACAAGCACTCGTAGCTTAACGGATAGAGCATCTGACTACGGATCAGAAGGTTGCAGGTTCGAATCCTGCCGAGTGCACAGCAGGCCAGAGGCCCCCAGGAGAAATCCTGGGGGCCTCTCGCTTATGTCTTGACGGCAGTGGCGGCGCGCCCGCCTTCGTGGCTGATCTTCGGCGGCCGAATCGCCGGCAGCGCGGGCCGGCCGGCCAGGTCGATGAGGCGTTGGTCGTGCCTCAGCGCCTTGCGCGCCGGCGCGGCGCCCCGTTCAGCAGGCAGCGACCGCCACGGAGAGGGGATCGTTCCAAACACGTCACGGCATGTCATGACTCCGTCACCACCACGGCTCCGGCGCCACGCACCCCCCAACATGTCCCTACTCGAATCACGCCTGGGGGGACCATGCGCATCCGCACCACCACCGCGGCCATCGCCGCCGTACTCGCCTTCGCCGTCGTCGGCTGCAGCAGCGACAGCGACAGCGAGGCCGACACCACCACCAGGAGCAGCGCACCCGAGGCGTCGAGTCACGCGGACGACGGTGGCAGTGCCAAGGACACCGGCCTTCCGCCCGAGCCCACCGGTGCCGAGCGGGACGCCGTCCTTGCGGCCGTCATGGACGTCAACAGCAACCTCACCCATGACGAGGACAAGGCCATCGACGCGGCCCGCAACCAGTGCGCGGCCCTCGACGGCGGCGCCACGAACGCGGACCGCACTGCCGCGCAGCGGTTCTCCTACGACGGCATCACGCTGACCGATGACGACGGCAGCCACATCAACATCGGGCTGCGCAAGACGCTCTGTCCCGCATCCTGACCAGCCGGCAACTCCGGCCCGGCCGCGACCGAGTGTGGCCGGGCGGTGGAGCTCGGCGGCGGCTTCGACGCAACGCCGGCACGTAGTGGCGCTTGATCGCCAACGTTGGCGGCCGGTTCGGGGGCGGCCGAGGGCTCGGCGGGCCAGAGGCCCTCAGGAGGCATCCTGAGGGCCGTTCGCGTCGCCCGTTCAGCAGCGAAGTGCAGCAACCCAGTCAGCCGTTACCGCCCATCGCGTCAGGCTCGGCCCTTTCGTGTGAGGGTGGTTCCGGTCAGTCAGGCCGCTGACGCGTTGACGGCCGGGGAGCCTTCAAGGGCCGGTTCGCGCACGACCGGCCGGCGACGGGCCGGGATGCCGAGGGTCGGGTGGGCGACGCCCCAGGCCGCGCCCTTGCAGATCATTTCCTTGTAGGCGGCGGCGAGTTTGCCGGTCAGGGCTGCGCTGACGGCGCGGTCGTCGGCCGTGACGTACTGGATGAGGCCTTCCTTGCGCCCCAGCGAGATGCACTGGTTGAAGTAGCGGGGTGCGGTCTTCGGCAGCTTCGTGCCGGTCAGGCGTGCCGCGATGGCGTCGGCGGCCTGCCACGCGGTGGGGACGCCCGAGGCGCACGACATCCGCAGCGGCTTGTCGCCGGGGCCCGCCACCAGGGCCGCGTCGCCGATGGCGTACACGTCCGGGTGCGAGAGCGAGCGCATGGTGGCGTCGACCGCGATCTGGCCGGTGTCGGAGACCTCCAGGGTGGTGGCCTTCGCGATCGGGTGGACGGCGAAGCCGGCGGTCCAGACGGTGACCGAGGCGGGGATGGAGGTGCCGTCCGCGGTCGTGACGTGGTCGGCCGTCACTTCGGTGACGGCGGTGTGCTCGTGGACGGTGATGCCGAGCTTGTCGAAGACCTTCCGCAGGTGCCCGCGGCCCTTGGGTGACAGCGTGTCGCCGAGGCCGCTCCTGACGGCGAGGGCGATGTCGAGGTCGGGGCGGGCCTCGGCGAACTCGGTCGCGGCCTCCAGGCCGGTGAGGCCGCCGCCGATGACGAGCACCTGCTGGCCGGCGTCCAGGCCGGCGAGGCGTTCGCGCAGCCGGAGGGCGCCGGGGCGGCCGGAGATCTCGTGGGCGTGCTCGTCGGTACCGGGGACGCCCTGGCTGTTCCAGCCACTGCCGAGGGCGTACACGAGGGTGTCGTACGCGAGTTCCTCCGCACCGTTCGCGTCCACGACGGTGACGTGCTTGCGGTCGGCGTCCACAGCGGTGACCTTCGCGTACTTCAGTGCGACGCCGGTGCCCGCGAACATCTCGCTGAAGGGCCTGGGCGTCAGCGCATGGCCGACCGCCAGCTGGTGCATCCGGACGCGCTCGACGAAGTCGGGTTCGGCGTTGACGAGGGTGATCGCGACGTCTTCGCGGCGCAGTCGCTTGGCAAGGCGGCCGGCGGCGATGGCTCCCGAGTATCCGGCTCCGAGGACGATGATGCGGTGCTGCTGCTGCATTTCCCTGCTCCTGTCTCGCGCGGCTTCGTCCCTTGAACCGGGCAGCCCGCCGTTTCCTGACAGGTGGAGAGTGTGAGCCACGTCACAGTGCAGTCAGAAGGCGCTGAACAAGGGTTCCCCATGGTCGGAGGCCGCCCAGCGCCTGGTCGCGCGTTCGAGCTTGTCAGGGTTGACCTGGTTACGGAACGCGGCGATGCCGTCGGCGGTGATCTCCGGGCACATGATGCCGATGACCCGGCCGTCGAGGACCGCCACGACGGCGGGGACGCCGTTGGCGGTCGTGAGGTGGACGCCCGGAGAGCCGCCGGCGATGTCGCGCTTGGCCTTGCTGGGTTTGAACAGGCCGCGCATGAACTTCGCGACCGCGAGGGCGCCCTCGAACGCCTTGGCGCGGGCCGGGACCTTGCCGCCGCCGTCGCCGATCGCGACGGCGTCCTCGGTGAGCAGCCGTACGAGCGGCTCGGTCCGGCCGCTGGTGGCGGCCGCGAGGAACTCCTCGACGATCCGCCGGGCTGACGCCTCGTCGATCTCGGTGCGGGCCTTGCCGTCCGCGATGTGTTTCCTGGCCCGGTGGAAGACCTGCTGGGCGGCGGCCTCGGTGATGTCGAGGATCTCGGCGATCTCGCGGTGCGGGTAGCCGAAGGCCTCCCGCAGGACGTACACCGCCCGCTCGTTGGGGGAGAGGCGCTCCATGAGGGTGAGGACCGCGTACGAGACGGAGTCGCGCTGTTCGGCGGTGTCGGCGGGGCCGAGCATCGGGTCTCCGGCGAGCAGTGGCTCGGGGAGCCACTGGCCCACATAGGTCTCGCGCCGGGCGCGGGCCGAGGTGAGCTGGTTGAGGCACAGGTTGGTGAGGACCTTCGTCAGCCAGGCCTCGGGGATCTCGATCCGGTCCACGTCGGCGGCCTGCCAGCGCAGGAACGTGTCCTGCACGGCGTCCTCGGCCTCGCTCGCGGAGCCGAGGAGGCGGTAGCCGATGGCCTCCAGGCGCGACCGGGAGGCCTCGAACCGCTCCACGTCCTGCACGGTCAGTGGCATGGCCCGGATCTTAACGCTCGCGGCGCCCGCCCGGCCGGAGTGGTGGGGCCGCCCCACCGGGCGGCGGCCGGGCGTATCAGGCTGCCGCGGCCGGCGTGATGTTCTGGTTGGCGCGGAAGAAGTTGTCCGGGTCGTAGGTGTGCTTGGCCGCGGCCAGGCGGTCGTAGGTGCCGCGGTAGGTGGACCGGACGCGGTCCGGGGCCTCGGCCTCGCCCAGGAAGTTGATGTACGCGCCGCCCATGGAGTGCGGGTGCAGTTCGGTCCAGTAGTCGACGCACCACTGGCGGATCGCCTCGGCGTTGGCGGGATCGGGGTCGATGCCGGCGATGACGCCGGACCACACGGCGTCCCGGTAGGCCCAGGGGGTCGCGTCGGAGCCGACCCGGTGGGCCGCTCCGTCCACCGGGTACAGGTGCATCGTCGACAGGCCGGTGGGGAGGTTGCGGCCGTACTTCGCGTGCACCTCGATCGCCGCGTCCGAGATCGCGTCGAAGAAGTCGCCGCGCCAGTACCACTGGAGTCCCTTGGGGATCAGCTCGTCGAACATGGTCTGGAGGGCCGGGTACGGCATGGGGCTGGTGAAGTGGAAGGCGGGCGGTGCCGGGTCGTTGACCACCGACAGGGTCTCCTCCAGCCGGCCTTCCGCAAGGTCGCCGGTGTAGCACCAGACGACGCCGCACATCTTCTGTCCGTGGATCGCCTCGGGGAAGGGCGGCCCGGGCGGGACGGTCAGGAGGGCGAAGAAGCCGTACAGGTCGTCCGGTGCGGCGGGCATGAACTCCCGGTACCACCGCAGCACCTCCGCCGTGCGGTCGACCGGCCACACGGTCACCGCGACCCCGACCGTGTCCACCGGGTGCAGCCGGTACGTGAACGACGTGACCACACCGTAGTTGCCGCCGCCGCCCCGCAGCGCCCAGAACAGGTCGGGGTGCTCGGTGTCCGAGGCGGTGACGAAGGTGCCGTCGGCCAGGACGACGTCCGCGGCGATCAGGCTGTCGATCGTGAGGCCGTACGCGCGGGTCAGGTAGCCGTGCCCGCCGCCGAGCGTGAGGCCGCCCACGCCGGTGGTCGACATGATCCCGGCCGGTACACCGAGACCGAAGGTGTGCGCCGCATGGTCCAGGTCGCCCAACTGGCTTCCCCCGCCCACCTGTGCCGTTCGGGCCTCGGGGTCGACGCGCACCGAGCGCATCGGGGAGAGGTCGAGGGTCAGCCCGTCGTCGACCAGGCACAGCCCAGGCCCGCTGTGTCCGCCGCCGCGTACGGCGAGGTCGAGCCCCGCGTCCTGGGCGAAGGCGAGGGTGGTCCGCACGTCCGCCACGTCCACGCACTGGGCGATGGCAGCGGGGCGCCGGTCGATCATGGCGTTGTAGATGGTGCGGCTCTTGTCGTAGTCCGCGTCACCCGGCGTGACGACCGGCCCCCGCACGTTCGAACGCAGGCTGTCGAGAGCGGTGCCGTCGATGCTGGTCATGGTCGAACACCTCTGAGAGATCTGAGAGATCCTGGTACCGAGCCCACCACCTCTCCAGTGTGACGCGAATCACACAGGAGGGCGATATGTGGGATCACGGCGGGTTCGCGTCCATCCGTTTCCACGTCCAGGAGTCCGGGAGTTCACGCATGGGGTGGCAGTGCACCGGTCTCCGGTGGCCGGACGAACGGGGCGGGCCCGTGCTCGGGTGGCAGAAGGGCCGTCAGACACGGGGGAGCGTCCTGGCGTACGGGACGGAGCTCGGGTTCCGGGCCTCGGGGGAGCGGACCTGCGTCGGGGCTCGGCGGAACGCCTGCCCGGTGGCGGCCGTGGTTCCGGAGCGGAGCACGGGCGCGCGATGCGCCGAGTGCGGGCGGCTGGACCGGGCGCATTCGGTGGCGGCCGACACGATTCCCGACGACCCGCGTACGTACCGCGTGTACCTCGCCTGGTTCGGGGCCGGGATGGTGAAGGTCGGGATCACCGCCGAGGAGCGGGGTGCGGCCCGGTTGCGGGAGCAGGGGGCGGTGGTCTTCAGCTGGCTGGGGCGGGGGCCGTTGATGGCGGCGCGGCGGGCCGAGGAGGTGCTGCGGGCCGCGCTCGGGGTGCCGGACCGGATCGCGTACGCGCGCAAGCGGGCAGTACGGGCGGAGCTCCCGGGAGCCGGCGAGCGGGCCGGCGAGTTGGCGGAGCTGTACGGGAGGGCGGCGGCCCTCGATGGCGGCGGCTGGCCCGAGGCGCTTGAGCGGCTGCCGTTCGAGGCGGTCGACCACGCGTGGATCTTCGGGATCGACGGGCCGGGTGATGCCGACGGGCCGGGTGATGCCGACGGTCCGGGCGGGACCGACGGTCCGGGCGGTGCGGTGCGCGCGGTGACCGGGCTGGTGGACGGGGGCGTGGTCGCCGGACGGCTGGTCGCGGCGGCCGGGCCGGATCTGCATCTGGACACGGGTGCGGACGGGATCGTGGTCGTGGACACCCGGCTGATGACCGGCTGGGACCTGACGGCGGCCGGCTCGGGCAGTGGGGTGAGCGTGCCGACCGTGGCCGCAGGGGGCGGCGCGTCGCAGGGCGGACTGTTCTGACATCGTCGGAGGCGGTCGAAGGAGGAGCGCCTGATGAGTGACGATCGCGACGACGTGGTGCGGTTCTGGGAGCGGCTCGGGTTGCCCGGGATCATCGACGTCCACACGCATTTCATGCCGGAACAAGTACTGCGCAAGGTCTGGGCGTACTTCGACTCCGTCGGACCGCTGACCGGGATGGAGTGGCCGATCGCCTACCGGCACGACGAGGACGAACGCCTCGCGCTGCTGCGCTCGTTCGGCGTGCTCCGGTTCACCTCGATGCTCTACCCGCACAAGGCGGGCATGGCGCCCTGGCTGAACGGCTGGGCAGCCGACTTCGCCGGCCGGGTGCCCGACTGTCTGCACACCGCGACCTTCTTCCCGGAGGAGGGCGTCGAGAAGTACGTGGCGGAGGCCGTCGAGGCCGGGGCGCGGGTCTTCAAGTCGCATATCCAGGTCGGGGCGTACGACCCGAACGACCCGCTGCTGGAACCGGTGTGGGGGCTGCTCGCCGAGGCCGGTGTCCCCGTCGTGATGCACTGCGGGTCGGGGCCCGCGCCCGGCACGCACACCGGGCCTGAACCGATCGGCCGGCTCCTCGCCCGGCACCCCCGGCTGCGGCTGATCGTGGCGCACATGGGGATGCCGGAGTACGCGGAGTTTCTGGCGCTCGCCGAGACGTACCGGGAGGTGCGGCTCGACACGACGATGACCTTCACGGACTTCACGGAGGACTTCATCCCTTTCCCGGTGGCGGAGCGCGGGCGGCTCGCGGCGCTCGGGGACCGGATCCTGCTGGGGACGGACTTCCCGAACATTCCGTATCCGTACGCCCACCAGCTGCACGCCCTGGAGCGGCTGGGGCTCGGGGACGACTGGCTGCGGGCGGTCTGCCACGACAACGCGAAGGTGCTGTTCGCCCGCTGAGGCGGCGGTGGCCCGGCCGCCCCGATCGCTTTCTCAGGGAATTCACAGAATCGGGAAAGAACTCTCTCAGGGGCGTCTCAGAGGGTTGCGGCATGACGACGACCTCGCCCCAGGGGCGTACCGAACTGCTCAGGCCGGACCGTACCCCCGTCCGCGTCCTGGTCGTGGACGACGAGGCCCCGCTGGCCGAGCTGCTCTCCATGGCGCTTCGCTACGAGGGCTGGGAGGTCCGCAGCGCGGGGGACGGTGCCGGCGCCCTGCGTACGGCCCGGGACTTCCGGCCCGACGCGGTGATCCTCGACGTGATGCTGCCCGACATGGACGGGCTCGCCGTGCTCGGCAGACTGCGCCGGGAGCTCTCCGAGGTGCCCGTGCTGTTCCTGACCGCCCGGGACTCCGTCGAGGACCGGATCGCCGGGCTCACCGCCGGCGGCGACGACTACGTCACCAAGCCGTTCAGCCTGGAGGAGGTCGTCGCCCGGCTGCGCGGGCTGATCCGGCGGTCCGGCACGGCGGCGGTACGCAGCGAGTCGACGCTCGTCGTCGGCGACCTGATGCTGGACGAGGACAGCCACGAGGTGAGCCGCGGCGGAGCCAACATCCACCTCACCGCGACCGAGTTCGAGCTCCTGCGGTTCCTGATGCGCAATCCGCGCCGGGTGCTCAGCAAGGCGCAGATCCTGGACCGGGTCTGGAACTACGACTTCGGCGGCCAGGCCAACGTCGTCGAGCTCTACATCTCGTACCTGCGCAAGAAGATCGACGCGGGCCGGACGCCCATGATCCACACCCGGCGCGGCGCGGGGTATCTCATCAAGCCCGGTGAGTAGCCGCGTGAAACGGCTGACGAAGGGGCCGTGGACGCTGCGGACCCGGCTGGCGGTCTCCTCGGTGCTGCTGATCGCGGTCGTCGCGGCCGTGATCGGCACGGTCACCGCCATCGCCTTCCACACCTACATGTACGGGAAGCTGGACGGCCAGCTCCGCGACATCGCGGTACAGGCCGACCGGAAGCCGGGTGTGCCCGTTCCCGGCGGGCCCAAGGACCGGGAGCCGCTCGGCTTCATCGGTATGGGCGGCCAGCCCCTCAAGACCTTCGGTGCCCTCTCCGTGGACGGTGACATCACCGACTCCGTGGTCGTGAAGAAGGGCGGGTTCGACGCCGCGGAGAACTCCGAACCGCTGGCCGGCGCCCAGCAGGCCGCCCTGGAGGCGGCCGGAGTCCCCGCGGACAAGAACGCGCACGACGTCGAGCTGCCCGGACTCGGCGGCTACCGGGTGGAGGCCGTCCACGCGGCTGACGGGACGACCGTCCTCGTCGGCATTCCCACCACCGAGGTGAGCCGGGCCCTCACCACCCTGGTCCTCGTCGAGGTCTGCGTCACCGGGGCCGGGCTCATCGCCGCCGGGATCGCGGGCGCCGCCATGGTCACGGTCGCCCTGCGGCCGCTGCGCCGGGTGGCCGCCACCGCGACGCGGGTCTCCGAACTCCCGCTGCACAGCGGCGAGGTCGCCCTCTTCGAACGGGTCCCGGACGCCGAGGCCGATCCGCGCACCGAGGTCGGCCAGGTCGGTGCCGCCCTCAACCGGATGCTGGGACACGTCGGTTCGGCCCTGGACGCGCGGCAGAAGAGCGAGATGCGGGTACGCCAGTTCGTCGCCGACGCCAGCCACGAACTGCGGACCCCGCTCGCCTCGATCCGCGGGTACGCCGAACTCACCCGGCGCGGCCGGGAGAACACCGGCCCCGACACCCGGCACGCACTGGGTCGGATCGAGTCCGAGGCGCAGCGCATGACGGGCATGGTGGAGGATCTGCTGCTGCTCGCCCGGCTGGACGCGGGCCGGCCGCTCAGTTACGAGAGCACCGATCTCTCTCCGCTCGTCATAGACGCGGTGAGCGACGCACGCGTCACGGGCCGGGCCGCATCCGGGGACGGGGCCGGGCCCACCCATCACTGGCGGCTGGAACTTCCCGAGGTCCCGGCGACCGTACGCGCCGACCCGACCAGGATCCAGCAGGTGCTGGTCAACCTGCTGGCCAACGCCCGTACGCACACCCCGCCAGGGACCACGGTCACGGCCCGGGTGCTCGCGGAGGCCGGACATCCCTGGGTGACCCTGGAGGTCCGGGACAACGGTCCCGGCATCCCGCCGGAGCTGCTGCCGCACGTCTTCGAACGGTTCGCGCGCGGGGACGCCTCGCGGTCCCGGCACGCCGGGTCGACGGGGCTCGGGCTCGCCATCGTGCAGGCCGTCGTCACCGCGCACGGCGGGCTTGCCGAGGTGCGTTCGGTGCCGGGGAACACGGTGTTCGCCGTCCATCTGCCGGCGGAGCCCGGGTACGCGAACGGGCCGGGCGAGAGCGGTCCCTCCTACTCACAGCGGGACCACAGGCGCACCACACCGGTGTGACAGCGCGGTTGGCGAGTGTCGATGTCATGCAAACCGACACTCCTTGGAGCACCTTGCCGGCCCGGGACCACCTCCTGGCCGGCGCGGGCGATGCGGCAGGTGCCCCCGTACTCGATGTGGTGGTACCCGTCTACAACGAGGAGAAGGACCTGGAGCCGTGCGTGCTGCGGCTGCACGACCATCTGGCCCGCACGTTCCCGTACGCCTTCCGGATCACCGTCGCGGACAACGCGAGCACCGACCGGACCTCCAAGGTGGCGCAGCGCCTCGCACGCTCGCTGCCCGGGGTGCGCTCGTACCGGCTGGAGGAGAAGGGCCGCGGACGGGCGCTGCGCACTGTCTGGTCGCACTCGGACGCCCCGGTCCTCGCCTACATGGACGTGGACCTGTCCACCGATCTGAACGCGCTGCTCCCGCTGGTCGCACCGCTGATCTCCGGGCATTCGGACCTGGCCATCGGCTCGCGTCTCGCGCGCAGTTCGCGGGTGGTGCGGGGGACGAAGCGGGAGTTCATCTCGCGGGCGTACAACATCATCCTGCGCTCGTCGCTGGCCGCCCGGTTCAGCGACGCGCAGTGCGGGTTCAAGGCGATCCGGCGGGAGGTCGCGCAGCGGCTGCTGCCGATGGTCGAGGACACCGGCTGGTTCTTCGACACCGAGCTGCTGGTGCTCGCCGAGCGGGCCGGTCTGCGCATTCACGAGGTGCCCGTGGACTGGGTCGATGACCCGGACTCGACGGTCCACATCGTGCGGACCGCCACCGAGGACCTGAAGGGCGTGTGGCGCGTGGGGCGGGCGCTGGCGGTCGGCGCACTGCCGCTGGACCGGCTGGCCCGCCCCTTCGGCGACGACCCGCGCGACCGCGGGATCGGCGGGGTGCCGGGCGGACTGGCCCGGCAGCTGGTCGGGTTCTGCGTCGTGGGCGCCCTGTCCACGCTCTTCTATCTGGCCCTGTACTCGCTGTTCCGGCTGGGCGTCGGCCCGCAGATCGCCAATGGCGGCGCCCTGCTCGTGTCGGCCGTCGCCAACACCGCAGCGAACCGAAGGCTCACCTTCGGGGTACGTGGCCGGGGCAGCGCCGTACGCCACCAGGCGCAGGGCCTCGTGGTGTTCGCCATCGGCCTTGCGCTGACCGCCGGTTCGCTGGCCGCGCTGGGCGCGGCCTCCGGGGCGCCCTCGCACGGCACCGAACTCGCCGTGCTGATCGCGGCCAATCTCGCGGCGACGGTGCTGCGGTTCCTGCTCTTCCGCGCCTGGGTCTTCCCGGACCGCGACCGGGACGGTGACACGGCCCGCCCGGCGGACGCCCCGGCGCACCGCCAGGACGCCGCACCGGCCGACGACACCCACCACGAACTGAGGAACGTCCGATGACCACGCTCGACCACCTCCCGGCCCCGCCCCAGGCGGCGGGCTCGCCGAGCCACGGACGCCCCGGCACGTCGCTGCCGCACCGCGTGTGGCGCGGCCGGCACGAGGACCCCCGCTGGGCGCGCCCGGCCTTCCTCGCCATGCTGCTGGTCATCACGCTGGCGTACCTGTGGAACCTCGGCGCCTCCGGCTACGCCAACTCCTTCTACTCCGCGGCCGTGCAGGCAGGCAGCCAGAGCTGGAAGGCCTTCTTCTTCGGTTCGCTGGACTCGGCGAACGCCATCACCGTCGACAAGCCCCCGGCCACCCTGTGGCCGATGGCGTTGTCGGTGCGGGTCTTCGGCCTGAGCTCGTGGGCGGTCCTGGCCCCGCAGGTGCTGATGGCCGCGGCTACGGCCGGGGTGCTCTACGCCTCCGTACGCCGCCGGTTCAGCGCCGCCGCCGGGCTGATCACCATGGCGGTGTTCGCGCTCACGCCTGTCGCCGCGCTGATGTTCCGGTTCAACAACCCGGACGCGCTGCTCGCGCTGCTGATGACCGTCACCGTCTACTGCGTGCTGCGCGCGATGGAGAGCGGCCGCACCAAGTGGCTGGTGTGGGCGGGTGTCGCGGTCGGTCTGGCGTTCCTGTCCAAGACCCTGCAGGCGTTCCTGATCCTGCCGCCGCTCGCGGTGCTGTACGCGGTGTTCGCGCCGGTCTCCGTGCGCAAGCGGTTCGGCCAGCTGGGCCTCTCGGCGCTGGCGATGCTCGTCGCGGGCGGCTGGTGGGTGGCGATCGTCGAACTGTGGCCCGCCTCCTCGCGCCCGTACATCGGCGGCTCGCAGAACAACTCGTTCCTGGAGCTGACCTTCGGCTACAACGGGCTCGGCCGGATCAACGGCGAGGAGACCGGCAGCGTCGGCGGGGGTGGCGCCGGTGGCGGCGGTCAGTGGGGCGAGACCGGCATCGGCCGGATGTTCAACTCCGAGATCGGCAGCCAGATCTCCTGGCTGCTGCCCGCCGCGCTGATCCTGCTGGTCGCAGGTGTCCGGCTGACCTGGCGGGCGGAGCGGGCGGACACGGCGAGGGCGGCCTTCCTCGCCTGGGGCAGCTCGCTGCTGATGACCGCGGCCGTGTTCAGCTTCATGGCCGGCATCTTCCACCAGTACTACACGGTGGCCCTGGCCCCCTGCATCGCGGCGCTGATCGGCATGGGCGCCACGGTCCTGTGGGAGGAGCGCTCCCGCTGGTGGGCGGGAGCGGCGCTCGCGGGCACGGTGGCCGTGACGGCGTACTGGTCGTACGTGCTGCTGGGGCGGACCCCGGACTACCAGCCGTGGCTGCGGCCGACGGTGCTCGCCGTCGGGCTCGTGGCCGCCGTCGGCCTGCTGTTCGCGTCCCGGCTGGGGCGTCAACTGGCGCTCGCCGCCGTGGGCCTGGGCTTCGCCGCGTCACTGGCCGGGCCGACCGCGTACACCGTGAGCACCCTGAACACCGGGCACCAGGGCTCGATCGTCACCGCGGGTCCGTCCTCCGGCGGGATGGGCGGCGGCCCGGGCGGTGGCGGGGCGGCCGGCCCGGGGCGGTGGCGGTATGCAGCCGCCCGGACAGGGCACGCAGCAGGGCAACCAGCAGGGCGGCGGCATGGGCCGGCCCCCGACCGGCACCCCGCCCGGACAGAGCCAGAGCCAGGGCCAGAGCCAGGGCCAGGGCCAGGGCCAGGGCCAGACGCAGGGCGGCCCCGGCACCGCGCAGAACGGGCAGCAGCCCGGCGCCGTGCCCGGCATGGGTGAGCGCGCCGACGGAGGCGGCGGCATGGGCGGACTGCTCAACGGCGCGTCCGTCGGCGCCGAGGCCAAGAAGCTCCTGGAGGAGAACGCCGGCGACTACACCTGGGCGGCGGCGGCCATCGGCTCGCAGAACGCCGCCAGTTACCAGCTCGCCACCGGCGACCCCGTGATGGCGATCGGTGGCTTCAACGGGAGCGACCCGTCCCCGACGCTCTCCCAGTTCAAGAAGTACGTCGAGGACGGCCGGATCCACTACTTCATCTCGAGCGGCACCGGCGGCGGCATGGGCGGCAGCAGCGGCACCTCGTCGCAGATCTCCACCTGGGTGGAGAAGAGCTTCAAGAAGGTCACCGTCGGCAGCGCCACCTTCTACGACCTGACCCGGCCGACGAGCAGCTGACGGCTGGGACTCAGGAGGTTCAGCGCCGGAGCAACAGGTCGGCGACGACAGGGCGGTGGTCCGAGGCGAGCGTCTCGGCCACCGCCGCGTCGCGTACCCGCACGGTGTTCTTCGAGACCGCCACGTAGTCGATCCGCTGCAGCGGGTTCAGGGCCGGGTAGGTGGGGCCGCCGGGTTCCACGTCGGTGAGCGTCTCCCACAGCGGGGCCAGCTCCGGCGCCGCCGGTGCCGCGTTGAAGTCGCCGAGCAGGATCTGGTGCACCGGCCGGCGTTCCGACTCCTGGTCCTGCGCCATGATCCGGCGGGTGTCGGCCACCTGGGCGATCCGGACGGACGGGTCGCCGCGGTAGTCGAGGTGCGTCGCGTACACGTGCACGTGGACCCCCTTCACCCGCAGCACCACCTCGCCGAAGCCGGGTGCGGGCGCCGGGACCGGGTTCGGGTCCTGGGTGGAGAGCCGGGTGATGTCGTGGTTCTCGGCGTTCACGATCCGGTACCGGGACAGCACCGCGACGCCGAACTCGCGTCTCGGAGCACCCGCCGTCACCGGATCGAGGCTGTAGATCGGGGCGAACGACACCTGCATGCCCAGCCGCTCGGCCAGCTCGGCCGCCAGATCCCGCCCCTGACTGCGGTCGCCCCAGTGGACGTCGACCTCCTGGAGCCCGATCACGTCCGCGTCCAGCGAGCGGAGCTCGGCCACCTGCCGGTCGAGATCGAAGACGTTGTCCATGCCGGACCCCGCATGGATGTTGTACGTGGCGACACGAAGGGGCACCAGCTGCCCCGGACCGTGCGCCGCGGCCGCCGCGGGAGGCGCGAGCGCCGTCCCCAACAGGCCTGCGGCCAGCAGGACTTCCACCGTACGACGACGCAGTGACATACCACTCCAGCCCTTGTCGGATCAGCGACCGGCACCGTACCGCGGGAAAGTCGCTTGAAGGCCGCGAAGGATTGGCTATACGGTGTACAACCTCTTCCTTGTACACCGTATAGGGACCTGACCGAACGCCCCGGGAGTCCGAATGACGGCGACCGCCGCCGAGCAGAACCACCTCTCGCCACCGAGTCACCCGCAGCGCTGGCTGATCCTCGGCGTCATCTGCCTCGCCCAGCTCACCGTGCTGCTCGACAACACCGTCCTCAACGTCGCGATCCCCTCCCTCACCCGGGAGCTGGACGCCTCCACCGCCGATGTGCAGTGGATGATCAACGCCTACTCGCTCGTGCAGTCGGGTCTGCTGCTGACCGCCGGTAGCTCGGCCGACCGCTACGGACGCAAGAAGATGCTGATCGCGGGGCTCGCCCTGTTCGGCATCGGTTCACTGGTGGCAGGGCTCGCCCAGTCCTCCGGGCAGCTGATCGCCGCGCGGGCGGGCATGGGCATCGGCGGGGCCCTGCTGATGACCACGACTCTCGCCGTCGTCGTGCAGATCTTCGACGAGACCGAGCGGGTGAAGGCGATCGGTATCTGGTCGACCGTCAGCTCGCTCGGCTTCGCCGTGGGACCGCTGATCGGCGGGGTGATGCTCGACCACTTCTGGTGGGGTGCGATCTTCCTGATCAACATCCCGGTCGCCGTCATCGGGCTGGTGGCCGTGGCGCGGCTGGTGCCGGAGTCGAAGAACCCGAGCGGGGAGCGCCCCGACCTGCTCGGCGCGCTGCTCTCCACCATCGGTATGGCCGCGGTCGTGTACGCGATCATCTCCGGGCCGGGGCACGGCTGGACCTCCGGCCGGGTGCTGCTGACCGCCTTCGTCGGGGTCGCCGTCCTCACCGGCTTCGTGCTGTGGGAGCTGCACATCCCGTACCCGATGCTGGACATGCACTTCTTCCGCAACCAGCGGTTCATCGGCGCGGTGGCCGGCGCGATCCTGGTCGCGTTCGGGATGGGCGGCTCGCTCTTCCTGCTCACCCAGCAGCTCCAGTTCGTCCTCGGTTACGGTCCGTTGGAGGCCGGCCTGCGCACGGCGCCGCTCGCCCTGAGCGTCGTCGCGCTCAACCTCACCGGGCTGGGCGCACGGCTGGTGCCCAAGCTCGGCACGCCCGTCACCATCGCCTCCGGGATGGGGCTGCTCGCCGCAGGTCTGGCCGCGATCGCGCTGCTGGGCGGGGACGGCTACGCCGGGACGCTGCTCGGTCTGCTCGTGATGGGCGCGGGCATCGCGCTCGCCATGCCCGCCATGGCCAACGCGATCATGAGCGCGATCCCGCCCGAGAAGGCCGGCGTCGGCGCCGGGGTCAACGGCACCCTCGCCGAATGCGGCAACGGCCTCGGGGTCGCGGTGCTCGGCGCTGTGCTGAACTCCCGGTTCGCGGCGCTCGTACCGTCGGCCGTCGGGGCCGCCTCGCTGCCCGCGGCTCTTGCCGCCGCGGGCGGTGAGGGGGAGCGGCAGCGGATCACCGACGCCTTCTCCTCGGGTCTGGAGACCAGCATGCTGGTCGGAGCGGCGGCCGTACTGGCCGGTGGTCTGCTGGCCGCTGTGCTGCTGCGCCGGGCGGAGCGAGGAGAATCGGCTCAGGCTGACCCGGCCGCGGCAGCGGCATAGCATCAGGCAGGACGTACCGGACCGTACAGCTCCGTTTTCGGGGCACGGGGTACGCATCCGGTTCGTCCCGCCGGCGAGATGAGGGAGTGCGCCATGGTGTCCGCGGCCGACCGCGCGAAGGACCCTGCCCGGACCAGCGTGTGGCTGAACCACCGACCACCGTCGCGCGCCCGGAAATCGGACCAGCCCGCAGGGCTCGACCGCGACCGGATCACCGCCGCGTCGGTCCGGCTGCTGGACGCCGAGGGGCTCGCGAAGTTCTCCATGCGCCGGCTCGCCGCCGAGCTGAACGTCACGGCGATGTCCCTCTACTGGTACGTCGACACCAAGGACGACCTGCTGGAACTGGCCCTCGACTCGGTCTACAGCGAGATCGACCCCCCGCGGCAGGACGCGCCCTGGCAGGTCCGGCTGCGCGCGCTGGCGACCGCGTACCGGGAGCTGCTGGTCCGGCACGTCTGGGTCTCGCCGCTGGCCGGGAAGTTCCTCAACATGGGACCGCACGCGATGCTCATGTCGTACGCCATCCAGGACGTGATCCGCGCGACCGGTCTGCCGCCGGCCCGGCAGACCGGCGCGCTCTCCGCGGTCTTCCAGTTCGTGTACGGATTCGGCACCATCGAGGGCCAGTTCGCGCAGCGCAGCGCGGAGGCCGGGCTCACCCAGGACGAGTACTTCCAGCAGGCGATGTCGGCCATTCAGGACCAGCCGCAGCTGGGCCCGATCGTGGAGAACTCGCAGGAGCTCATCGCGGCGCGGGGCGCCGACACCGTGCACGAGATGCACGAGCGGGACTTCACGTTCGCGCTCGACCTGCTGATTGCGGGGATCGACGCGATGCGTGAGCGGGAGCGGTCCCCGGATGCCGAAGAGGCCCGTCCCCGTCAGTAGCCCCGGGCCGGGTCCACGGCGAGCGCCGGAATCCGCCCCGCCGTCAGTTCCCGCAGGCAGGCCGAGAAGTCCGTGACGACGTCGTCGTCCGCCGTGAGGCCCGCGGAGTGCGAGGTGATCACCGTACGGGGCAGCCGCCAGCAGGGGGCGCCGGGCGGGGCCGGCTCGTCGGGCAGCACGTCGAGCACCGCGCGCCCCACCGTGCCCGCGTGCAGCGCCGCCTCCAGCGCCACCAGGTCCACGGTCGCGCCCCGGCCCACGTTGACGAAGCTGGCCCCGCCCATGGCCGCGAACCGGTCCGCCCCGAAGTACCCGGCCGTCGCCCCGGTCAGCGGAAGGGCGGAGACCACCCAGCGGGCGGCCACCGGCTCGTCCACCGCGACCATGTCGTCGAAGCCGGGCGGGACCTCGCGCGGGGTGCGGGCCACGCCCACCGTCCGGATGCCGCACGACCGCAACAGCCCGGCGACGGCCGAGCCGATCCGGCCGGTGCCGTGCACGACGGCCGTCTGCCCGGCCGCGAGTTCCGAGGGGATACGGCGCCACTCGGCCCGGGCGTGCTGCGCGGCGAACTCCGGGACCGACTGGCATTCCGCCAGCACCCAGGCCAGCACGTACTGCGCGATCCGCTCGCCCATGCGGCCCACCGTCCGGGTGAGCAGCGCCCCGCGCGGCCACGGCCCGGCGCCCAGCAGGGCGTCCGTACCGGCGTTCACGCTGTGGAACCACAACAGGCCGTCCCCGCGCAACGCCTCGGGCAGCGAGGCCCCGACGTACGCGTAGGGGCCGTCACCGGCGGAGCCGCCGTGCTCCACGGGGCGCCCGGTGGCCCGCGCCAGTGCGTCCACCACCGCGGAGCCGACCTCGGGCCCGGCCAGCAGCCGGGCCCGGGTGAGCAGTTCGGGCCGGGGGATCGGTACGGCCACCGCGATCAGCTGCCCTGGGCCAGGTGCGCAGGGAAGCCGCCTGTGGCGATCGGCCCCCACCGCTCGGGGGTGATCCGGATGATCGACTTGCCCTGCTTCACCATCGCCGCCCGGTACTCGTCCCAGTCGGGGTGCTCCCCCGAGATGTTCCGGAAGTACTCGACGAGCGGCTCGACCGAGTCCGGTGAGTCGATCACCTCGGCCGAGCCGTCGATCTGTACCCAGGGCCCGTTCCACTCGTCCGACAGGACGATCACGCTCACCCGTTCGTCCCGCTTCGCGTTGCGGGTCTTGGCCCGTTCGGGGTAGGTCGAGACGACGATCCGGCCCGCGTCGTCGACGCCGCAGGTGAGCGGGGAGCCCTGGGGGCGGCCGTCGGACCGGGTGGTCAGCAGGATCGCCCGGTGCCGGGGCCGTACGAACGCCAGCAAGTCGTCGAGTTCCACGGCGGTGTTGGTCGCGATGTTCGATGCCATGGAACCGACCCTACGACCCTGCGGTCAGGCGGCCGGCAGGGAATCGCCCTGCACGGCCTGGATGTCGAGCTCCACCCGCAGCGTCGTCCCGATCGCCGAGATGCCCGCCTGG
This sequence comes from Streptomyces sp. LN549, assembly GCF_043203805.1. Taxonomy (NCBI): domain Bacteria; kingdom Bacillati; phylum Actinomycetota; class Actinomycetes; order Kitasatosporales; family Streptomycetaceae; genus Streptomyces; species Streptomyces sp. LN549. Next base: position 4,545,773 of record NZ_JAZHRI010000002.1, read on the forward strand.
ACCACTTGGTTGTAGTTCATGGCGAAGTCCTCGCGGCGCAGCTCGGCCGCGGCACTGAACGCCGCACGGACGCCGCCCCACGGGTCCGGGCCCGTGCCGAGGTAGGTCAGGTCCAGGTCGACCGGACGCTCCACGCCGTGCAGCGACAGGTCGCCGTGCACGGTCCAGCGGTCGGGTCCGGCCGGAGTCAGCCCGCTGGAGCGGTAGGTGATCTCCGGGAACCGCTCGGTGTCCAGGAAGTCCGGCGAGCGCAGGTGCTTGTCCCGCATGCCGTTGCCCGTGTCGATGCTGGCCGCGTTGATGACGGCGTCCACACGGCAGCGCTGGAGGTCCTCGGCGATCTCGATGCGGCCGCCGAAATCGGTGAACCGGCCGTGCACGCTGGAGATCCCCAGGTGCTGCGCGACCGCGCCCACCGAGGAGTGCACCGGATCCAGCGACCAGGCGCCCGGCGGCGGCAGCTCCACGCCGCCCTGGCGGGCCAGCACCACCGTGCCTGCCTCGACCCGGCCGCTCGCCGTGACGAGGGCGGTGGAGGCGGCGGGGGCGTACCCGACCGCCGTCACGATCACGGTGTACGCGCCGGCGGACAGCGGTGCGTCGGTCCGCACCGTTCCGTCCTCGTCGGCGGCGGCCCGCAGCACCTGCGTACCGGTCATGTCGGTGACCGTCACGACCGCGTGCTGGACGGCCCAGCCGTCCCGCGTGCGTACCTGTGCGCGAAGTCCCATCCCGTTTTCTCTCCTTGCTCAATGCCCCGCCCGCTCACGAACGGGTCACTCAATGAGTCGGGCCCCGAGGCGGGGACGGCAGGCCGTCCCCTGCCTGCCGTCCCCACCGCCGGGGCCCATTTTTCCGCCGGCCGGGACAGACTCTCCGCTCGAAGTGCCGTCCCGCCAGGGGTCTTGCGTATCCGGGATTTCCCGGACGGGTTACTCGCCCGGGTGGGCGAGCTCGATGTCGTGGCCGTCGACCCCGTGACCGGCCACGGTCAGGGCGCCCGCCACCGGCGGGTAGCCGGTCGCGATGACCGAGTACTCGCCCGCGTCCAGGTCGGCGAAGGCGTACGCCCCGTCCTCCCCGGTCGTCGAGGTGGCGATCACGTTGCCGGCCGCGTCGACCAGCGTGACGCGTGCGTCGGGCAGCGGCCGCCGGCCGGAACCGGCCCGCACCACGCCCTGCACCAGCGCACCGGACTGCAGTGCGACGTCGACCCGGGTCACACCCTGGCCGCCGATCTCCACCGGCAGCGCCAGCGGACGGAAGCCGGCCGCGTTGACCGCGACGGTCACCGCACCGGGGACCAGCTCGCCGAAGGTGAACTCGCCCGCATCGCCGGACTTGCCGGTGGCCAGCACGTCACCGCGCACATCGGTCACGATGACCATGGCGCCCTCGACCGGTGTGCCGCCCTCGGCGGCCCGTACGGCCCCGGCCAGGCCGCTCGTACCGGAGAGCAGGATGTCGTACGCGAGCGGCTCGTCGCCGACGACCACGGTGGACGCCTGCGGCTGGAAGCCTTCGGCCGACGCGATCAGCACGTACGAACCGGCGCCCGGGGCGTCCAGGCCGTAGCTGCCGTCGGCCTGCGCGACCGAGATGCCCAGCTGCCGGCCGCCCAGCGAGATCAGTGTGACGGCGGCCCGGCCGACGGGTGCGCCCTCGGCGCCGCGCACCACACCGCGGACCGCGGTGCCCTGCACGGTGTCCACCGGAGCGGGCTCCAGGGTGTCGACCGCGGTGACCCCGGCGGTTCCCTCGGAGACGAGCGTGGCGGTACCGGACGGAACCTCGGCGATCGCGGCCGCCTCGGCCGGAACCGGGGCGTCGTTGGCCGCGTTCGTCTTCAGCGCGACCTCCTTGATGAAGATCGTGATCAGGAAGGCGACCAGCGCGGCCGGAGCGGCGTACAGGAAGACGTCACCGACGCCGTGCCCGTAGGCGGACTCCACGACCGTACGGAACGGTGCGGGCAGCGCGTCCAGGTCGGGGATGCCCCCGCCGCCGGTGCCACCGTGGCCCATGGCCGCGCCCTTGGGACCGAGGTCCGTCAGACCGTCCTTGACGTAGTGGGTGACCCGGTTCGCCATGACGGCGCCCAGTGCCGAGACACCGATCGCGCCACCGAGCGAACGGAAGAACGTGACGACGGAGCTGGCCGAACCGAGGTCCGCGGGGTCGACCTGGTTCTGGGTGGCGAGCACCAGGTTCTGCATCATCATGCCGATGCCGAGACCCATCACGAACATGAAGATCGCGATGTGCCAGTACTCGGTGTCGTACCGGATGGTGCCGAGCATGCCGAGCCCTGCAGTGATCAGGAATCCACCGCTGACCAGCCAGGCCTTCCAGCGGCCCGTCTTGGTGATGATCTGGCCCGAGAGCGTCGACGAGAGGAAGAGACCCGCGATCATCGGGATCGTCATCACACCGGACATCGTCGGCGACTTGCCGCGCGCCAGCTGGAAGTACTGGCTGAAGAAGACGGTGCCCGCGAACATGGAGACACCGACGAAGAGCGAGGCGAGCGAGGCGAGCGTGATGGTCCGGTTGCGGAACAGCCGCAGCGGGATGATCGGCTCACTGGCCCGGGACTCGGTGAAGACGAAGAGCAGGGCGAGGACCACGGAGCCCGCGAGCATCGCTCCGGTCTGCCAGGACATCCAGTCGTACTTGTCGCCCGCGAAGGTCACCCAGAGGAGCAGCAGGGAGACGGCGGCGCTGATGAAGAAGGCACCGGTCCAGTCGACCTTGACCTCGCGCTTGACGACCGGGAGCTTCAGGGTCTTCTGGAGCACGACGAGGGCGATGGCCGCGAACGGCACGCCGACGTAGAAGCACCAGCGCCAGCCCATCCAGCTGGTGTCGGTGATGACACCGCCGAGCAGCGGGCCGCCGACGGTGGCGACGGCGAAGACCGCGCCGAGGTAGCCGCTGTAACGGCCGCGCTCACGCGGGGAGATCATCGCGGCCATCACGATCTGGGCGAGGGCGGAGAGACCGCCGACGCCGATGCCCTGCACCACACGGCAGGCGATCAGCATGCCGCTGCTGGTCGAGAGACCGGCGACGACCGAGCCGGCGACGTAGATGACGAGCGCTATCTGGACCAGCAGCTTCTTGCTGAACAGGTCGGCGAGCTTGCCCCACAGGGGGGTGGTCGCGGTCATGGCCAGCAGTGAGGCCGTGACGACCCAGGTGTAGGCGCTCTGGCCGCCGCCGAGGTCGGAGATGATCTCCGGCAGGGCGTTGGTGACGACGGTGGACGACAGGATCGCGACGAACATGCCGAGCATCAGCCCGGTGAGCGCTTCCATGATCTGCCGGTGTGTCATCGGCACGCCGCTGGAGGGTTCGTTCCCTCCGTGCTTGGCGTGGCCGCCCCGCACACCGGTTGGTGTGGTCGTAGCCATTTAGATCCTTCTCTTTGCTTCTGTTACACGGGTGTACGGGTGTACGAGCCGTCGTGGCTGTCGGTGGGCCGGGAGCGGCAGTCGCCGCTGTGCTTTCCGGGGGCGCACCCGCCGGAGCCGCGACAGGAGAAGCTGTCGCGCAGCCGGGCCAACAACGTGTTGAGCTGTCCGACCTCTTCGTCGGACCAATCCTGAAGGTTGTGGGCGAACATTTCGGTCGTCCGGCAGTTCAGATCGTCGAGCACGCCCGTGCCCGCGGGGGTCAGCCGCAGGATGCGGGAGCGCTTGTCCGCCGGGTCCGGGGACCGCTCGATCCAGCCGCGTTCCGCCACGTGAGCGACGTGTCGGCTGGTCACCGACATGTCGACCGAGAGGAGCTCCGCCAGTCTGCTGATCCGTATTTCGCCGTGCTGACGCAGCAGCGCCAGTACGGCGGCCGAGCCCGCAGGGCACTCAGCGGGGAGGATGCGGGCCAGGCCCCGTTTGACGGCGCCGACTGCGCTGAGCTGCCGGGCCAGTTCTTCGTACTGACTCCGCGCGGCCACGGGACCCCCAGACATTTCACCGGTCATCTTGTTGCTTAGGGCAACCATAGAAGCCGTTGGTTGCTGCAGGCAAACGAAAAGAGCCTTGCAGAAGTAAAGGAACGCAAAAGGCTGCGTAGGGCGCGGGTCAAACCCGCAGCGTGTGCGGTGCGCGGGTGGCGTGTGTGTCGTGCGCCACTGCGGAGGCGGGGGTGAAAAGGTCCGGGGCCCGGCGGGGGTCGGTCCGGGGTCGTCGGGGATTGGCCCGGGGTCGGTCGGGGATTGGTCCGGGGGAGGTTCGCCGCCGCTCGCCGGGTCTCCGCGTGCGTTGCCCGGCCGCCTGCCGAAGCTCCCTGCGGCGATGTGTGGCCGTCCCTTTCGCGTGCGGGGCGGCCGACCTTCGCGCATATATACGGGTGCGCGAGAGGTGTGTTGCGGGGCGCGACCTTCAACTGGAGCTGTGCGTGGGGTGGTTGCCGAGAACTGAACCGCCGCGGCTTCGGGAAGGGTGCGGCGGACCGGGCGGCATTCCCACTCCTCCTTCACCGGTTCCCCGGTTATGGTCTCGCGCCTTCACCGCCCGGGGGTTGGGCCCTTCCGCGGAGTTCGCTAGGGTCCTGCGACATGGCACACAATCCCCACGCTCCGCAGGGTCCCGAGGGCAACAGCGACCCGGCAGGCAACACCCAGATGTTCCGCGCCTTCGTCGACGAGGGTGAGCCGCAGCGCCGGCAGCAGCCCGCCGCCGTGTCGTCCGGACCGAGGACCGGGCTGATCGCCGCGGTCGTCGCGGTGATCGTCGTGCTCGGCGCGGTCGCCTGGCTCGCGCTCGGCTGACCGGCCCTCCGGCCGCTCCGCAGCCCTCTCAGTCGCCCGTCACTTCCAGACGGCGGTCACGTCCCGGGTCTCGACATGCATGCCCAGGGGCACCCGCCAGGCGTCCACACAGACGGTGTACGTCATCTTCCGCGCCGCTCCCGCGCCGATCGGTACGGGCAGCGGCGCTGTCGATTCCCGGGTCGCCCAGTCGATCCCCAGCCCGCCGATGATGTGCGTGGCGAAGGTGACGGTGCCCGATCGCGCCGGCGATCCGCCGGTGTTGCGGAACTCCACGGTCACCTTCTCGCACCAACGCTCGTCCGCCGCCGCGCGCACGGGGGCGCTCACGGTCAGCGCGGCGGGACCGGCGGGCGCGGTGGAGCCGGGCGCCGAAGGGGTGGCGGGATCCGGGGAGCCGCTTCCGGCGCCGCCCGAATCTCCGCTGCCGGTACTGCTGTCGCTGCCGGTGCCTGAGCCGGCGCCGTCCGAGCCGGTGCCGGCGCCGCCTGAGCTGTCGGTGGAGCCCGTGGTGCCGGTAGAGCCCTCCCCGCCCCCGGACGCCCCGGATGCACCGGACGACTGTGCGCTGCCACTCCCGGTGCCACCCGTACCGCCGGCAGCACCTTCTGCGTCGCCGCCCCGGCCCTCCGGGCCGCTTCCTGGCGCCGAGGAGCCCGGCCCCGGGTCCGTACCCCCGCTGCCGCCGCGCTTCCCGTCCAGCGGGACCAGGGTCACCTTCCCGGTGGGCGCCACCGCCCCGGTCGGTGTCTCCTCCGGCCCCGCACCCGCCGCGCCGACCGCGACATAGCCGTTGCCGCCCGCCGGGTCGCCACAGCCTGCCAGTGCCCCGCCCAGGCACAGCACGGCCGCCGAGGCGGCGATCGCTGTGCCCCGGCGGCCGGGCCTGCCGAATGTCTGACGTCGCATCGCGTCAGTGTGTCTGACGGGTCGTCAAATCGGAACCCTCGGGATCGGGCTTCCGGGTCAGTCGGCGATGAGCCCCTCCCTGAGCTGGGCGAGTGTGCGGGTCAGCAGCCGCGAGACGTGCATCTGTGAGATGCCGACCTCCTCGCCGATCTGTGACTGGGTCATGTTGGCGAAGAACCGCAGCATGATGATCTGGCGTTCGCGCGGCGGGAGTTTGGCCAGCAGCGGCTTGAGTGACTCGCGGTACTCGACGCCCTCCAGCGCCGCGTCCTCGTACCCCAGCCGGTCGGCCAGCGAGCCCTCGCCGCCGTCGTCCTCGGGCGAGGGCGAGTCCAGCGAGGAGGCGGTGTAGGCGTTGCCGACGGCCAGGCCGTCGACGACGTCCTCCTCGGAGACGCCGAGCGCCTTGGCCAGCTCCGGCACGGTCGGCGAACGGTCGAGCTTCTGCGCGAGCTCGTCGCTGGTCTTGGTGAGGGCGAGCCGCAGTTCCTGGAGCCGGCGCGGCACCCGCACCGACCACGAGGTGTCGCGGAAGAAGCGCTTGATCTCGCCGACGACAGTGGGCATCGCGAACGTCGGGAACTCCACGCCGCGTTCGCAGTCGAACCGGTCGATCGCCTTGATCAGGCCGATCGTGCCGACCTGGACGATGTCCTCCATGGGTTCGTTACGGCTGCGGAACCGCGCCGCGGCGTAACGCACCAGCGGCAGGTTGAGCTCGATGAGTGTGTCCCGCACATAGGCGCGCTCCGGAGTGTCCGTTCCGTCGGGGCCCGGTGCGGGGCCCAGTGCGGCGAGCCGCAGGAACAGGGAGCGGGACAGCGTGCGGGTGTCGATGGCTTCCGGCGAGCTGGTGAGCACAACGGGTGCGGGTGCGCTCTTGGTGAGCGTGAGCACCTTCGAGCTGCCCTGTTCTGCGGACATGCCACCCCCTTGAGGTCGCGGACGGTCGCGGTGGCCACGACCATCGGAGGAACGCAGCCTCCACCTGAATACCGGAGGGGAGGCTGCGGCAAACGCGGTTCCCGCAGAATGTCACATGTCGGCAACACGCTGTAGTGACTTGTCGACAAGTTCTGGGGGAGTCTGCGCAGTTAACAAGGGGTGTGCGGCTTTTGGCCCGCAGGGGACGCCGCGGGGCCGGTCTACCCGATCCGGTTACGCTTCGATCCTGTTTGCGGATCGAAGTCGGGCGAAACTTCGGGCCAGGAGCCTTGACACATGCATCTGGGAGACTCCCAGTTCGGCACTGATCTGGGACTGTGTCAGGTTGCTGTAGTAGCGGAGCATCAGGATCCGCTGCTCGCGTTCGGGCAGTTGTACGAGCAGGTGCCGGACCAGATCGCGGTGTTCGACGCCGGCCAGGGCGGGGTCCTCGTAGCCGAGGCGGTCCAGCAGTCCGGGCAGCCCGTCGCCCTCCTGCGCGGCTTCGAGCGAGGTTGCGTGGTACGAGCGGCCGGCCTCGATGCAGGCCAGCACCTCGTCCTCGGAGATCTTCAGCCGTTCGGCGATCTCCGCGGTGGTGGGGGAGCGGCCGTGAGCGGTCGTCAGGTCCTCGGTGGCGCCGGTGACCTGCACCCAGAGCTCGTGGAGCCGGCGCGGCACGTGGACGGTCCGCACGTTGTCCCGGAAGTACCGCTTGATCTCACCGACCACGGTCGGCATCGCGAAGGTGGGGAACTGGACCCCGCGTTCGGGATCGAACCGGTCGATGGCGTTGATCAGGCCGATGGTGCCGACCTGGACGACGTCCTCCATCGGCTCGTTGCGGCTGCGGAACCGCGCGGCGGCGTACCGGACGAGGGGCAGGTTCGCCTCGATCAGCGCCGCCCGGACCCGGCCGTGCTCGGCGGTGCCCGGCTCCAGCCCCTGGAGCCGGCCGAAGAGCACCTGGGTGAGCGCCCTGGTGTCGGCGCCACGAGTCCTGCCGGTCGGGACGGTGTCGTCGGGCGTCTCCGTCTGGATCGTCTGGGACGCCTGGATCGCCTGGGGCGGCTGGGATGCCGGGGGCGGCTGTGCCGCCGGCGTCGCCCTGGCGGCCTGGACGGCCTGGACGGTCTGGGGAGGCACTTGAGGTGCTGTACTGGCCGGCACGATGACGCCACCCCTTTGCGGTCAACTTCGGTCAACTCATCCGTCAAAAGCGGTCATAGCATCACAAGACATGTCCACTATGCGCAAGCACCGCATAGCGCCGTGTTGACCTCGAATCGGTTTAAACACAAAGAAAGCCCCTCACCGTCGTGGTGAGGGGCTCGCAGGGCCGAAGGTGTCAGAACGGATAGTCGGCGATCACCCAGGTGGCGAATTCACGCCACTGTCCGGCAGCCGCCTGGTGGGCCGGATGCTCGATGTAGCTCTTCAGCGCGGCCTCGTCGGCGACTGCGGAGTTGATGGCGAAGTCGTACGCGATCGGCCGGTCGGTGATGTTCCAGGCGCACTCCCAGAACTCCAGCCCGGGCACCTTGTCGGCCAGTCCCAGGAAGGCCTCGGCGCCCGCCACGACCCGCGGATCGTCCCGCTCGACACCGTCGTTCAGCTTGAACAGGACCAGATGGCGGATCATGGAGGTACTCCTACTTCACGAGCTCGGACATGAAGTCGCCGACGCCCTGTGCGGCATCCGAAACGCCCTCGAACCCTACCTGGACGAGATCCGCGGCCCGGGCGGGGGACGTGATGATCGTGTAGAGCACGAAGACGACTATCAAGTAGAGAGCGATCTTCTTTGCTTGCACCATCAGCCCCTGACTCCCCTTCGATCCCCTGTGCAGTCGGGCGAGTCTATCCGCACACACGGCCGTATCCGCCTGCTGTTTCCGATCACTCATGCGGTCTTTAGGGACCAAGGGCCCGGAGATCGGGGTCCTTTGCCCGCCCGTGTGGCTTCTGCGGAGCGGCAGGATGGTGGACGAGCCCAGCGGATCTGGCAGGAATCCGAGGGGCGAGGAACAGGGCCTCTCTGTGGGGTTCTCGCCGCGGCCTTCCCCCGATCGCGGCGAGGGCTGGTAGGGCCTGTTCTCATCGGGGGGAGCGGCTTGTCCCCCCGATGCCGCTTCCCCCGACCCAAGCGCACAGATGGCCCCGGGCCCGACCGTCGTCGGACCCGGGGTCATTGCCGTACCCGCTGCACCATCGCCGGGGGCAGCCCCGGGCGGAAAACCCGAAGGGCCCGACGCTGTGCGTCGGGCCCTTCACAAGAGCGGTAGCGGAGGGATTTGAACCCTCGGTGAGTTTCCCCACACTCGCTTTCGAGGCGAGCTCCTTCGGCCGCTCGGACACGCTACCGAGAGAGAGCTTAGACCATCTCGGCCGTCCGTCGAAATCCGATTCCCCGCACTGCCCCGAAGACGCGGGGAACCCAGGTCAGCGGTCGCGGAAGAAGGCCGTCAGGAGGGCCGCGCAGTCGGTCTCCAGGACGCCGTGGATCACCTCGGGGCGGTGGTTGAGCCGGCGGTCCCGTACGACGTCCCAGAGCGAGCCTGCCGCTCCGGCCTTCTCGTCCCGGGCGCCGTAGACGACCCGGCCCACGCGGGACTGCACCAGGGCGCCCGCGCACATGGTGCACGGCTCCAGGGTGACGACGAGCGTGCATCCGGACAGCCGCCATTCGCCGAGGGCGGCGGCGGCCCGGCGCAGGGCGAGGATCTCGGCGTGCGCCGTCGGGTCGCCGGTCGCCTCGCGTTCGTTGTGGCCCGCGGCGAGCAGGGTCCCGTCCGGGGCGAGGACGACGGCGCCGACCGGCACATCGCCGGCCGCCGCCGCCTCATCGGCCTCGTCCAGGGCTCGGCGCATGGGCGCCCGCCACGGGTCCCGTACGGGATCGTGCGGTAGGTGCTGCACTGGGGACGGGTCGTGCGGGTGCGGTGCTTCGGTCACCCGCGGACCCTAACGGACGGTCTCCAGGACCTCGGCCGCTCCCAGCGCGTCCGCGATCTCCGCCAGTGCGTCCGTCCGCAGCATCAGCAGCTCCGCCTCGGGGAGCCCGAGGTCGGACAGCACCCCGGTGTCACCGAGCGGACCCGCCGGTACGACGTCGGCGTCCGGTCCGTCGTCGTCGGTGTCGGCGTTGTGGTTGTCGGGGGCTTCCGGCTCGTCGTCCTCCGTACCGTCGAGGCCGACGAGCTCTTCGAGGGCGGCAATCGTGTCCTCGGCCCCGGGTTCGCGGCCGAGCAGTTCATCGGTGAGGAGGATCTCCCCGTACGAGGAGCGGGCGGCGGCGGAGGCGTTGGAGACGTAGATACGCGGGTCCTCCTCACCGTCCACCCGGACGACGCCGAACCAGGCGTCCTCCTGCTCGATGAAGACGAGCACCGTGTCCTCGTCCACCGAGGCGTCACGGGCCAGATCCGTCAGGTCGGACAGGGTCTCCACATCGTCGAGCTCCGTGTCGCTCGCTTTCCACCCGTCTTCGGTGCGCGCGAGCAGTGCGGCGAAGTACACCGTGACTCTCCCACTGGTCTTAGAGACTCTCGTTCGGAACAGGCCGGATCAGGAATCGGGGTCCGATCCCAACGAGAGACCCTGGGTGTGTCGGTCCGGCGGGAGGGCAGTCGGTGGTCCGGCTGCCCTGCGTCCCGCCCATCGGAATCGTGGCAGAAACAAGGGCTCCGCGAGAGCAGTTCCGCCGTTGCGTCGGCCATCAGTTCTCTCCGACGCCGCCACCTGGGGGTTCCTCCACCGGCCGGACGGCTACCAGCGGAACGTCCGCATCCGCATGGCCTGGCGCATTCTGGCGGCCTTGACCCGGCGCGGCTGGACCCGGTCGCGGAGCGCCTTGGCCTCGTGAAGCTCGCGGAGGAACTGGGCGCGCCGCCTGCGGCGCTGCGCGTCGGTCTCCGGCGCGTCCTGCGCGTCGTGCGGGTCCGGCGCGTCCCGCTCCTGCTTCGCCCCGTCCGGCATCGGCTCATCACCCCAAGGCTGGGTCCGTATGCCCCCACCTTCCCCCCGAACGTGCGGTTGATGCCAGCGCACGGGTGCGGGTGGCGCAGCTACTGTTGGTGGCATGCGGATCCACGTCGTCGACCACCCGCTGGTCGCGCACAAACTCACCACCCTGCGCGACAAGCGCACCGACTCCCCGACCTTCCGGCGCCTCGCCGACGAGCTGGTCACCCTGCTTGCGTACGAGGCCACCCGCGATGTGCGCACCGAACAGGTCGACATCGAGACCCCGGTGACACCCACCACCGGAGTGAAGCTGTCGTACCCGCGGCCCCTGGTCGTGCCGATCCTGCGGGCCGGTCTCGGCATGCTCGACGGCATGGTGCGGCTGCTGCCGACCGCCGAGGTGGGCTTCCTGGGCATGATCCGCGACGAGGAGACGCTCCAGGCGTCCACGTACGCGACCCGCATGCCGGAGGACCTCTCGGGCCGCCAGGTGTACGTCCTGGACCCGATGCTCGCCACCGGCGGCACGCTGGTCGCGGCCATCCAGGAGCTGATCAAGCGCGGTGCGGACGATGTCACCGCGGTCGTGCTGCTCGCGGCGCCCGAGGGCGTCGAGGTGATGGAGCGCGAGCTGGCGGGGACGCCGGTCACCGTGGTCACCGCCTCGGTCGACGAGCGGCTCAACGAGAACGGCTACATCGTGCCGGGCCTCGGCGACGCCGGGGACCGGATGTACGGCACCGCGGGCTAGGGCCTCTCGGACGACGTCGGCCGGCCGGGGTGCTCCAGGAGCACCCCGGCCGCCGCGTTCGGTCCGCGAACCTCAGCAGGAGGACGGCGCCGGGGCCGGCTTCGTGAGGGTGGTCAGCGCGGTGGCTGCCGCCTGCGGCGTGCTGAACGCCTTGAACTTCGCCCCGATGATCAGGTCGACGTCCGCGCCCTTGCGGGCGTCGGTCTTCGTCGCCGCGCCCGGCAGCTGCGTGCCGAGCACCGGGAAGGTGCCGTTGACCGCGGCCGGAGCGCCCAGCAGTATGCCGGTCCCGGGGACCTTCTTGTCGTACGCGGCGGTGGCGTTGCCCACCTTGCCGATGGTGAAGCCGCGCTTCTTCAGCTCATCTGCCGCAGCCTTGGCCAGTCCGCCACGCGGGGTCGCGTTGTAGACGTTGACCGTGATCTTCGCGGGCTTCGGCAGGACCTTCGCGGGCGCTGACGGCTTGGCAGCCGGGCAGTCCACCTTGCGGTCGGCGGCACTGGCCTGCTTGTCGCCGCCCGTGAAGACATCGATGAGCTGCAGCGTGCCCCATCCGGCGAGCCCGAGGGCGACCACGGAGGCGATGGCCGTGAGGACCAGTTTGCTGCGGCGGCGGGGGCGCCGCATGCGCGGGTACTTGTCACCCGTGATGCGGTACTTTCCGCCCATGCCGGGGGGAGTGAGCATGCTCATGGGCGCAGCGTAGTGCGACCCGGTGATGATGACTATTTGATGATCGACGGATCGCACCCGTCCGAGTGCGAAAGTGCACTCGAACGAACCCTGGTGGAGTCGAACGGGCCGGTGTGGAGCCTCAGCCGAGTTCGAGTACGCGGGCGTGCAGCACCTGACGCTGCTGGAGCGCGGCGCGGACCGCGCGGTGCAGTCCGTCCTCGAGGTAGAGGTCGCCCTGCCACTTCACGACGTGCGCGAAGAGGTCGCCGTAGAACGTGGAGTCCTCGGCGAGGAGCGTTTCGAGGTCCAGCTGGCCCTTGGTGGTCACGAGCTGGTCGAGGCGGACCGGGCGCGGCGCGACATCCGCCCACTGCCGGGTGCTTTCCCGGCCGTGGTCGGGATAGGGCTGCCCATTTCCGATGCGCTTGAAGATCACACGGAAAGCCTACCGGTCAAGGGCCTCCGGGCGCAGCCATGGGACGGGACTGCGATGCTGGCCGAGGAGGCATATAAGCCTCCATTCCGGAATTGAGGCCGTGATGAACGACGGTGACAGCACGGGCGGGGGCGCACCCGGGAGCACAGAGGGTGGTGCGAGCGGTGGCACCGGCGCGGACGGCGTACTGCCGCCGCAGGCGCGGGAGATCGCGGCCGGATATGACATCGCCGGGCCCGCTCTCGAACTCGGCGCACTGCTCTGGAGGGCGCGTGCCTGCCCGGCGCACAGATCCGTATCCCGCTCGCCATGCTCAACCGGCACGGTCTCGTCGCGGGGGCCACGGGCACCGGAAAGACCAAGACGCTCCAGCTGATCGCGGAGCAGCTGTCGGCGAACGGGGTGCCGGTCTTCCTGACCTGGAGGAGCTGCTGACCGGTCTCGGCACCGGCGAGGCGGTGATCACGGTGCTGAGCGAGCAGGGCGCGCCGACGCCGGTCGCCGCGACCAGGCTGCGTGCCCCGCAGTCGCTGATGGGGCCGTGCCCGGCGGCGGAACTGGACGCGGCGGTGAAGGGCTCCTCGCTGTACGGACGTTATGCGCAGGCCGTGGACCGGGAGTCGGCGTACGAGAAGCTGGGCGCCGCCCAGGACGCGGAGCAGCGGTCGGCCGCCGAAGCTGCCGACAGGGCCGCGGTGGAGGCGGCGGTCACGTCCGGCGAACCGGCGCCGGGCGCCCGGCGGGGCGGGCCCGGCGAAGGAGCGGAGTCGGATTCCGGTGCACGGTCGGATTCCGGCAGACGGTCGGATGCCGGCCAGCGGTCAGGGTCCGGTGAGCGGTCAGGGGACGACGCCTCGCTGGTGCAGCAGGTGGTCGGCAGCGGGATGTTCAAGTCGCTGGCACGGTCCGTGGGGACGCAGCTGGGCCGGGAGATCTCACGCTCGCTCTTCGGTACGGCCCGTCGCAGACGGTAGAGCGCCGCAGGCGGCGTGGTGCGCGGGGCGGTCTCACTTGCCCTTGGCCGCCGCCTTCACCGCCTTCGCGGCCTGTTTGGCCTCCTGCTTGAAGGCGCGGACCTCGGCTAGCGACTCGGGTCCGGTGATGTCGGCGACCGAACGGTGCGAGCCCGCCTCCCCGTACGGTCCCGCCGCCTCCCGCCAGCCCGGCGGCTGGACACCGAACTGCTTGCCCAGCAGCGCCAGAAAGATCTGGGCCTTCTGGGTGCCGAACCCGGGCAGGGCGTTGAGCCTTTTCCGCAGGTCCGCCCCGGTGGCGGCCTTGGTCCACACCGCGCTTGCGTCACCGTCGTACTGCGCCACCAGGTACTGGCACAGCTGCTGCACCCGCTTGGCCATCGAGCCCGGGTAGCGGTGCAGAGCGGGTTTGTCGGTGAAGAGTTCGGCGAAGGCTTCGGGGTCGTACGCGGCGATCTCATGGGCGTCCAGATCGTCTTCGCCCATCCGCTGCGCCAGTGCGTACGGTCCGGAGAACGCCCACTCCATCGGCACCTGCTGGTCCAGCAGCATGCCCACGAGGGCGGCGAGCGGGCTGCGCGCGAGAAGCTCGTCCGCCTCCGGCTGCTGAGCGATCCGGAGGGTGATGTCCCGGCCCTGGTTGCTGTCGGTCATGGACCCGATGATTGCGAGCTGGGGGTACGACGGCCAGTGAAACCACCGTCGGTGCAGCCGTTTGCAGCCGTTTGCCGCTGTTCTGTGTCGTTTTCGTTGCCTTCGTTGCCTTCGTTGCTTCCGTGCTGCCGGATTCCCGGGGCCGGGCATCAGGTGACAGGGAGTACGAGCCCGCATCAGCCGTCGAGGCGGTCCGCGCGTCTGTTCAGGTAGCGGGCCTCCGGGATGCTCAGGGTCCCGGAGGCCGCCGAGCGGTAGGCGGCGCGGGCCCCCTCCGTGTCGCCGGCCCGTTCCAGCAGATGGGCGCGGACGGCGTCCAGCCGGTGGTGGCCCGCCAGCCGGTCCGCGAGGGCGTCGGCCTCGACAAGACCGGCCTGCGGCCCGTGCACCATGGCCACGGCGACGGCCCGGCTCAGTTCGGCCATCGGCTCGGGGGCGATCCGTACGAGGACGTCGTACAGCGCCAGGATCTGCGGCCAGTCGGTGTCCTCGGCGCGGGCCGCCTCGTCGTGCAGCGCCGCGATGGCCGCCTGCACCTGATAGGGCCCGGCGGGTCCCTCGCGCAGAGCCTCCTCGACCAGGGCGGTGCCCTCGGCGACGGCCGCCGGGTCCCACCGGGTGCGGTCCTGCTCGTCGAGCGGGATCAGCTCGCCGTGCGGTCCGGTGCGCGCGGCGCTGCGGGCGTCGGTCAGCAGCATCAGCGCCAGGAGCCCGGTCACCGCGCCGTCCCTGGGCAGCAGCCGGCGTACCGAACGGATCAGCCGGATCGCCTCCCGGGCCAGACCCGCGCGGTGCAGGGCACGTCCTGAGGTCGCCGTGTAGCCCTCGTTGAAGATCAGGTAGAGCACCTGGAGCACGGCCGCGAGCCGCGCGTCCCGGTCGGCGGGAACCGGCTGGACGAAGGCGGCGCCCCGGATCCTCCGCTTCGCCCGGCTGATCCTCTGGGCCATCGTTGCCTCGGGCACCAGATGCGCCCGGGCGATCTCGGCCGTGGTCAGTCCGCCGACGGCCCGCAGGGTCAGGGCGACCTGGGCGGCCGGGGCCAGGTCCGGATGGCAGCAGAGGAAGAGCAGCGTGAGGGTGTCGTCCTCGGACGGCGCCCGGCTGCCGCCCGGCACGGGCCCGTCGGGCGCCGGAGCGGTGAACGCGTCCCGGGGCGTGAGCGCGGCCGCCGCCTCCTCACGCGCGCGCCGGGCGTCGTCGCTGCGGAGCCGGTCCACGAGCCGCCGGGAGGCCACCCGGATCAGCCAGCCGCGCGGATTGTCCGGCACCCCCTGCTCCGGCCACTGCCGGGCGGCGGCGATCAGGGCCTCCTGCACCGCGTCCTCGGCCGGGTCGAAGTGCCCGTACCGGCGCACCAGCGCGCCGAGGACCTGCGGGGCGTGCAGCCGCAACAGGTCCTCGACCTCGGTCGTACGCTTCACACATCGCCTCCGCCGCCGTCGATGGCCCGGATGACCACCGGGCGGACTGGCGCACCGGCGGGCGCCGGACACTGCGTGACGCGCGCGGCGATCTCGGTGACCCGCTCCAGGCTCTCGCATTCGAGCACCCAGTACCCGGCGAGCAGTTCCTTCGTCTCCCCGTAAGGACCGTCGGTGATCACCGGACGGCCGTCCTCGCCCGCCGAGACGTACCGGGTCTTCGCCGGTTCGACCAGGCCCTGGGCGTCGATGAGTTCACCCGTCTCGGCGAGATCGTTGTTGATCCCGCCCATGAAGGCGAACATGGCCTGTACGTCCTCCTCGCTCCAGGCCGGATTGCCGGCGGACGCGGTCCCGCGCATCGCCTCGTAGTCGGCCTGCGAGCCCTGCACCATCACCAGGTACTTCATGATTCCGCTCCCTCTGTGGTTCTGCCGCCCCTCGTGGGCGACTTTCACAGGGGACGTCGGAGCGGGGCGACGGTTCTCGACACCGCGCCGGAGAGTCTCCCGGGAAGCGACGAGAACTCCCGGAACGGCCCAGGCATCCAGGCGCCCTGCGCTACGGCGGTGCGCGCAGGGCATCGACCGGTTCCATGCGGCGGCGCGGCGCGACGGGTGGACGCCGGCGAGCAGGCCGGTGGTGGTCGACTCCGGCAGGAGCTGACCGGCGGGGGAGTCGCCGACGGCGACGGGCGGAAGTCAGCCCTGCTTCAGCGCGGCAAGGCCCTTCTGCATGTCCTCGGTGTTCATGACCGGCTGGATCTCGATCGTCGCGCCGAGCCCCTCGAAGAGCGGCTCCGCGATGGAGGGCAGCAGTGAACTGTCCTGCATGTCGAAGACGAAGGTGCAGCAGCGCTTGCCCTCGCTGGGGCCGAAGTAGGCCGCCTCCGGCTTGAGGTGTTCCGCGAGCGACTTCATGATCTTCGGCAGGGTGCCGTTCTTGACCGCCTCGTTCGCGAGCTGTGTGTTCAGCTGTGCTCGCAGCATGACCCTCATGGTGTGACTCCTTCCGTCATGCCGCGGCCGGCGCGGATCCGTCCGCGCTCGTGCAACCCCGGTGACGTCCCGCTCAGCGTCACCGCGAGCGGTCGGGGCAGCCAACATCTCGTCGACCATCGGAGGCGGTCCTCGTGCGGCAGCCTCGTGGAGAGGCGCCGTTCGACTACGGCTGGCCCGGAGCCGCCTGGCATCCGGAGGACGATCCCGAACTGGTCGTGCGGGCCCGGCAATGGGACGACGGCCCCTGGCGCTGGATCTCTTTGTACGGGGGACCCGCTCCCGGCCGAGGCGCTGAGGCGTATCCGGAACACCATCGAGTGGCGGCCCGCACAGGTGCTCAGACAGAGGGACCTCGAACTCCGGGAGTGAACGAACGACGAGGCCGGAGACTTGACCGGCGAAGCGGTCGCAGCCGCTCAGGCGCCGCGTGCCCGCAGGATTCCTTCGATGCCCAGGAGGAAGGTCTCGGAGATCAGTTGCGGGTCGAAGAGGCAGCCGGCGGCCGTGGCGCCGTCGCGGAGCATGACGCGCATGTCCCGCAGTTGTCGCAGAGGGCGGGCGCCGGCCGGTTGGCCCGGGCGTGCTCGAGGAGGCGGTCGTCGTGCCCGGCACCTGAATGCCCCAGCCCGCGGGCCGCGTCCGAGTGGTCCGCCGACCATGAGCACATGAGCGACGCGAACGAGACCACTGACACGACGGCACGTTCTCCCCTCCTGGCGAGACTGCCCGAGCTGAGGAACGGGCTCGCGGACTTCTACCGGGATCTGCACACCCACCCGGAACTGTCCTTCGCCGAGACCCGCACCGCCGAGGCCATCGTCGAACGTCTGCAGAGTCTCGACCTGGAGGTCACCACCGGCCTCGGCGGCACCGGTGTGGTCGGCGTCCTCGCCAACGGCGACGGCCCCCACATCCTGCTGCGCGCCGACTTCGACGCCCTCCCCGTCCAGGAGCGGACCGGACTGCCTTACGCCAGCACGACGGACGGCGTCATGCACGCCTGCGGCCACGACATGCACGTCACCTGTCTGCTCGGCGCACTCGACCTGCTGACTGCCGGACGCGCCCACTGGTCCGGAACGATCACCGCCGTCTTCCAGCCCGCCGAGGAGGTCGGCAGCGGAGCCCAGGCCATGGTCGACGACGGCCTCTTCGACAAGGTCGGCACCCCGGACGTGGTGCTGGGCCAGCACGTCGGCCCGTTCCCGGCCGGCTCGGTCGGCTGCCACCCGGGCCCGGCACTCGCCGCCACCGACGCGCTCAAGGTCACGCTGTACGGCAAGGGCGCGCACGGCTCACGCCCTGAGGCGGCGATCGACCCGGTGGTGATGGCAGCCTCGACGGTGATGCGGCTGCAGACGGTCGTGTCCCGGGAAATCCCGGGCGGCGACACGGCGGTGGTGACGGTCGGCGCGCTCAACGCCGGTACGAAGGACAACGTCATCCCCGACACCGCCGAGCTCAAGCTCAACATCCGCACCTACACCCCGGAGATACGGGCCACTGTCCTGGCAGCGGTGAAGCGCATCATCAACGGAGAGGCAGCGGTGGCCGGAGCCACCCGGACCCCGGACATCGAACCGATCGACACCTTCCCCGTCCTCATCAACGACGAGCATGCGGTCTCCCGCACCGTCAGCGCCTTCCGCAGTCACTTCGGCGACGACATGGTCTTCGATCCGGGCCCGGCGACAGGCAGCGAGGACTGCGGCGTCTTCGGCACCGCTTCGGGCGCCCCCGTCTGCTTCTGGTTCTTCGGCGGCACCGACCCCGACACCTACAGGACGGCAGCGGCGGCCGGAACGACGGCCCGCGACATCCCCTCCAACCACTCCCCGTACTTCGCCCCGGTCATCGAACCCACCCTCTCCACGGGCGTCGAAGCGATGACCACCGCGGCCCTCACCTGGCTGTCGACCGGAAAGTAGTGAACAGGCGAAAGCCGGTCCGAGGCAGTGGAGAGCGGCAAGGCCATCGGCTCTTCGTCGGCTCCTGGCCGGTTGCCCCTGTTCTTCCTGGGCGACCGGAACGCCAGGGACGAGACGAGGAACGTCGAAGGCCCCCGCAGCGAACTGCGGGGGCCTTCGACGTATTGCCCGGTGAGAGCAATGGCGGAGGATACGAGATTCGAACTCGTGAGGGCTTGCCCCCAACACGCTTTCCACATGTTCGCCCGGGTGTTCGGGGCCGGTCACTGGCGTTCCGACCTGCGGTGTGCCGAACGGGAGCGGTTGGGAGGGTGACCCGTGCGGTGGTCCGCCACGGCGTCCGGGGCGGTGGCCGCCTCATGGCGGCCGGATGCCTGCGTGCTCGGATCCGGCTGCTGCCTGCCGGACTCGGGGACCTCTTCGGCGTGTGGGGCGAAGTCCGCGAGCTCGTGGCTGAAGGCGGCGGGAGGAGTTCTTGTCGCCTCGACGCAAGTGTCCGTCCGTCCGCGGCCCCGTACCGGCATGTGACGAGCGCCGGCTTCGACGATGTCGCGCGGTGGCCGCGTGGAAGTGGTTCAGGACTCCGGGGTGAGCGGATCCGAGGGCTCCGAAGGGTCTCGTTGAGACTGCGGATTGAGGACTGCGAACGCCGAAGGGCTCCACCGCGAACGCTGGGGCCCTTCGACGTGCGAGGCGAGTTGTCCGGTTCCACGGTGTCCGCTCAGTCCGCGGCGGCCTCGATCCGGGCCGCGATGCGTTCGAGGGCGGCGAGATCCTCGGGGGCGAGCCGGTCGGCGAAGTGG
Source organism: Streptomyces sp. LN549 (assembly GCF_043203805.1). Lineage (NCBI taxonomy): Bacteria > Bacillati > Actinomycetota > Actinomycetes > Kitasatosporales > Streptomycetaceae > Streptomyces > Streptomyces sp. LN549. The sequence continues at coordinate 4,564,992 of NZ_JAZHRI010000002.1, forward strand.
CGCCTCACTGATGCGAGGTGGGCCGGCGCGACGTTCCTGAGCGTCTCCAGACCCTGTTCGGTGAGGATCAGGATGCACCCGCGCCCGTCCGCCGGGTCAGGCTCGCGCCGGAGAAGGTCGCGTGCCTCCATGCGCGTGGCGTGGCGGGACAGCCGACTGCGCGACCACCCCATCTTGGCTGCCTGCTCGTGCAGGGGGCTGGCGTTGCCGGGCCGCTCCGAAAGCGTGCTGAGCACTTCGTAGTCCGGTTCCGACAGTCCGTGCTCCGCCAGATCCCGCGTTGTGCGCACGTGCACGACGATCACCATTCGTCGGTACGCCCGCCAGGCGCGCTCTTCCTCGGCGTTCAGCCACGGAGTGGCGGGGTGGCCGGACGATCTCGTTGACATGTAACCAATCTAGCAGTTAGTCTCGTTTCCATGTCAACGAAAAGGCCGCTCATCCTCGTTCTCGTGTGCAGCACCCGCCCCGGCGCCCTCGGACCCGCAATCGGCAGCTGGATGGCCCGGACGGTCACGCCCCGAGCCCGCGAACTCGGCGTGGACCTGATGTCGCTGACCCTCGGCGACCTCGGCCTGCCCTTCCTGGACGAGGAGGAGCACCCCTCCACCGGCATCTATCACCAGTCACACACCCGACGCTGGAGCGCGACGGTCGAAGCGGCCGACGGCTTCGTCTTCGTGACGCCGGAATACAACTACGGGATGCCCGCGACGCTGAAGAACGCGCTCGACTACCTGGGCCCCGAATGGGCCTGGAAGCCTGTCGGCTTCGTCAGCTACGGGCACACCTCGGCGGGCACCCGGGCAGTCCAGCACGCCAAGCAGGTGGTGACCACGCTCCGCCTGGTGCCTGTAGGCGCCACCGTCGCGATCCGCATCGCGGACGCCGTGCAGGACGGGCAGGTCCGGCCGGACACCGCCCTCGCCGGAGCGGCCACCGGCGTCCTCGACGAGCTGGTGCGAGTCGCCCAGGCCCTGCGGCCCATGCGCGAGCGCGCCGCCGCGAGCTCGGTGACGGGGCCGCTACCGGGCTCATACGTACGGGCCTTGGCCCCCGACGACGCGGCGCAGGCCATGGTGCTGCAGCGGTGCTGCTGGGTCGACGAGGCCATGGTCAACGACACGCTGGCCGTACCCGCCCTGCACGAGTCGCTCGAAGAGGTGCGGGCATGGCTGACCGAATGGCGCGCCACGGGCATCTTCCTGGACGGTCGGCTGCTGGCGATGGTGCGGGCCCGCCGCAGCGGTGACGACTGGCACATCGGACGCCTCGCCGTCGCCCCCGACATGCGCGGGCACGGCCTCGGCCGGTGGTTGCTGCGTACTGCCGAGTCCGCCGCGGGGCAGTGCGACCGCGTGGTCCTCGCCACCGGCGCCGCCAGCCGCCACAACATCGCCCTCTACGAGAGCGAGGGCTACCAGCCGGTGCCGGGTGGCCCCGAGGGGACGATCAGTCTCGCCAAGAGGCTCCCCGCCGCAGACCCGGGCGCGGCTCCAGCCTCAGTACCTGCGGCCCGTGCCCGAGAGGCCGGACGAGGACCCGCCGAGGCCGGGACGCCGGCCGCCACTGGAGCCCCACACGCCGAAGGCCCCACCGCGGACGGTGGGGCATCGGGACGCGGTGGTGACGCCGCGGGCCGTGGTGACAGTGATGCGCCCGTCTGCCCCTGATCGACACCCGCCGGCCGGCTACCGCCGCGCGAAGGGCCTGATACTCCTCCACCCCGGGGAGGACCTGATTGATCCGGTGCATGGGCGGGAGGCTGGACCTCTCGCCCGCGCCCACCGGGTCGGTAGTCCGGAGGCCGGGTACCCGCCCCCGGGCCACAGGAGCCGGAGTGCGCGGGTGGGTCGACCGGCCGGAGGGCGGACCAGGAGAAGGTTGAACTCGGGCCGGGACCGGGGCGAAACAGTGGGACGCCTACCTGCCCGAGATCTCCTACTGGGAGACCTGCCGAGTCGGCTCGCCGTGTGAGGTCAGCTGAGCACTTCCTCGATCGCTCCTGAACGGTCGGTAGCCGCCAGGACCCGCAGGCGGCAGCTGCAACCGCATACGTCGAAGGCCCCCGCAGCAAGATGCGGGGGCCTTCGACGTATTGCCCGGTGAGAGCAATGGCGCAGGATACGAGATTCGAACTCGTGAGGGGTTGCCCCCGAAACGCTTTCCACATGTTCGCTTGGGGGTTCGGCGAGGGTCGTACTTGTCCTGAACCGCGGAGGAGAGTTTGGGATGGCCTCGTCCGAACAGCTTCGGACGGGGCTGAACGAGACCAGGACTGAGACCGGGGATCCTTGCGGGCGACCGTGAAGAGGAGCGGAAGCCGGTCAGCCGGCGAAGCCGGGGACCACCAGGCCGGACTCGTAGGCGATGACCACCGCATGGGTCCTGTTCTGCGCGCCGAGCTTGGTCAGCACGTTCCCCACGTGGGTCTTGACCGTCTCCAGGCTCACCGTGAGGGACTCCGCGATCTCCGGGTTGGAGAGCCCGGTGGCCATCAGGCGCAGCACCTCCTCCTCCCGGCCGGTCAGGGCGGCTTGCGGCAGGGCCTCTGCGGAGACCAGGGGGCGTGCGGCGACCATGCGGCCCAGTGCGGCCGGAAAGAGAACCGCTTCGCCCGCCGCCACCACCCGGACCGCCTCGGCGATCCGGCGGACGGGGAGTCGTTTGAGGACGAAGCCGCTGGCGCCCGCCCTGAGGGCGGCGGTGACGTAGCCGTCGTTCTCGAAGGTGGTGATCACCACGACCTTCGGTGGGTCGGCCGCTTCGGCCAGCAGTTGGCGTGTGGCGTCGATTCCGTTGCGACGTGGCATGCGCACGTCCATCAGGACCACGTCCGGTCGCAGACTCAGCGCGCGGTCGACCGCCTCGAGGCCGTCGGCGGCCTCACCGAGCACCGAGATCCCCGGCTGAGCGGCGAGCAGCATGCTCAGACCGCTGCGGGTCACCTCGTCGTCGTCCGCGACCAGGAGGGTGACGGCGGGGCCGGCCTGTGCGGGAGGGGGCATGCCTCCGTCCGCGGCGGATCCACTCATGCCGACGCCCGTACCGGCAGCCGGACGGCCAGCCGCCAGTGCCCCGTCCCGTCCGGGCCGGACCCGAATTCACCGTGCAGCAGCCGGACGCGTTCGGCCAGTCCGGGCAGGCCATGGCCGGACGTCGAGAAGGATCCCGGGTCCGCTCCGGTCCGCGCTCCGGTCCGGTTGGCCACCGCGAGGTCCAGTCCGTCCGGTCCGGCCGCCACCCGGACCTCGATGGGGCCGCCCGCCCCATGGCGCAGCGCGTTCGTCAGCCCCTCCTGGAGGATCCTGTAGGCCGCCCGGGAGAGCGTCCCCTGTACCCGTGCCAGATCACCCGACAGCTCCGGTTCCACCACCGCCCCCGTGTGCCGCATGCGTTCCAGCAGCTCGGGGAGGTCGGCCAGGGTCCGGGTCGGTGCTGTTCCCGACTGCTCCTCGCGCAGCACTCCGAGCGCGTAGTCCAGGTCCTCCAGCGCGGTCCTCGCCGAGTCCTCGATGCTGCGCATGGCGGCCCGCGCCGCAGCCGGGTCGGTGGAGAGGACCTCGCCCGCCACCGCCGCCTGGATGGTGGCCGCTGTCAGCGTGTGCCCGATCGAGTCGTGCAACTCGTGGGCGATCCGGTTGCGTTCGGCCAACAGCAGTTCCCGCTCGGCAGCCAGCGCGAGCCGTTCGGCCGCCGACGGCCCCAGCAACCGTGGCGCCGACCACCGCAGGGCTTTCGTGACCAGTACGCAGACGGCTGCCGCCAGCAGGATGCACACGGCCGCCACCACCCAGCTCCACCCGCCCGACACCCGGACCGACGTGCCGAACAGACTCGCCCGCGCCTCGCCGCCGAGCCAGTTCCCCGGCAGGGAGAGGCCCATGATGAACAGCACCCCGCTTGCCAGCGCCCCCGTCCACCCGACGGCCACGTGCAGCAACAGCCACAGCGGGGTCCGCCAGCGGTCGAGGCCGAGTGAACCGGAGGTCCGGCGACCGGCCGCCGGATCCGGCAGCGGCACCCGCAGCAGCCGGCGGGCGGACACGACCAGCGCCCGCCGTACGGGGCGCGCCAGTCCGACCACACCGACCAGTACTGCCCAGACCAGCAGGACCAGGACCAACTGCACGCTCTTGGGAGCGGATCGCCACGACAGCACCGGCAACAGGGCGAAAGGCAGCAGCGGAAGGCTCGCCAGCGCGCCGCAATAGGCGAACAGCACACCCGAATACGCGGAGCCGCGCAGCAGCGGCCGAATTCCTCTGATCATGGTCGCCAGTATTGCCGGGCAGCCCACCAGCAGCCTCCCCCGATCGGGGGAGCTATTTCTCCCGCCTTCCCGCGATGCGGTCAGAGGGCCCTGGGACCCAGGATCGTGCCCCGACCAAACGATTCCCCAGGAGTTGACTTATGCGTGCTCGGACCCGACAGGGCCTTCGTTCCTCGACCCGGCAGCAGGGCGGCAGGCGGCGACGAACCGTGTCGGCCGCGGCCGCGGTGGCCATCGGCGTCATGACGCTGGGTGCCCTCGCCCCGCCCGCCGCCCCCGCTGCTGCTGCCGCCAGGCCGGACGTCGTCCAGCGGAGCCTGAACGCGCTGGTGCGCGACGACGGGCTGCCCGCCGCGCTGGCGAGCGTCCAGGACCGTGACGGCCGCACCCGGACCTACACCGCAGGGCTCGGCGACCTGGCCACCGGTGCACCGGTACCCGTCGACGGGCAGGTCCGGATCGGCAGCAACACCAAGACCTTCGTCGCGGTCGTCGTCCTCCAGCTCGTCGCGGAGCGGAGGGTGGACCTGGACGCCTCCGTCGACACCTACCTGCCCGGCCTCGTCCGCGGGGAGGGGATCGACGGACGGCACATCACCGTCCGCCAGCTCCTCCAGCAAACCAGCGGACTCCCCAACTACAGCAATTACCTTGGGGACGACGTCCGGTACTACGCCCCCCGCGAACTGCTCGCCACAGCCCTCCAGCACCCGGCCGACTTCGCCCCCGGGACGAGTTGGAAGTACAGCAACACCAACTACGTGCTCGCCGGCCTGATCGTCCAGAAGGTCACCGGCCGCCCCCTGGCCGAGGAGATCGACCGGCGCGTCGTCCGACGCACTGGGCTGCGCCACACCTACTTCCCCGCCCCGGGTGACGCGAGCATCCGGGAGCCCCACCCCCACGGCTACTACCGGGAATCGGCGGACGCGCCGCTGCGCGACATCACGGAGATCGACCCCTCCTGGGGCTGGGCGGCAGGCCAGATGGTCTCCACCGGCTCCGACCTCAACCGCTTCTTCAGCGCACTCCTGGCCGGTCGCCTCCTGCCCTCGGCCCAGCTCGCCGAGATGCGCTCCACCGTCCCCGCCGAAGCGACCTTCGGCCCCGGTGCCCGATACGGACTTGGACTCGTCAGCAGGCCGCTGCCGTGCGGGGGCCTCTCCTGGGGCCACGGCGGCAGCTTCCCGGGGTACGAGACCCGGGGCGGCGCCACCGACGACGGCCGCGCCACCAACGTCGCAGTCACCATGCAGCTCAACGACGAGGCGGACCGGAGGCATCTCGAACGCGCCGTGGACACCGCCCTGTGCCGTTGAACCCCGCAAAGGGCGTTCCATGAAGCAGAACGACCGGCGCCGCGAGTTCAAGAACATATTGCCCGGTGAGAGCAATGGCGGACGATACGAGATTCGAACTCGTCAGGCTTTGCCCCCAACACGCTTTCCACATGTTCGGGAGGCCACGCGGGACGCTCCGCCGCAGGTCAGGACGTCCACGACCAGGTTCGGATGGCCGGATTACTCCCGGAGTCCGCGTTCATCACCGAGGCGGTGGAGCGCGAGCTGCGCGGTCTGATCTTGGGTGAGTACCTGGCCGACTACGAACGCCGTCAGGGGTCGATCTCCGAGCACGAGCAGGAGCGGGCACGGCGGGTCTTCGACGAGGTGTTCGCCCTGGAGGGGCAGTGGCCCGCCGCACGCTGATCCACGAAGGCACCCTCGTTCTCGACTGCGAGGGCCTGTCGAAGTTCGTCAGTGATCACGAGCCCGAAGCGGCGCATGGCCGGACAGACAAGGCGCGGCTCGCCTGGGTCCTGTCCGGCGTGCGGATCGTGCACATCGGTGACGAGGAAGCCAAGGCCGCGTCAGCCATGCTGATCAACGCTGGGTTGCATGGTCACAAATACGCGATCGAGGCTGCCGTGGCCGAGACGGCGCAGCGTCAGTGCCGCCCGGTCGTCATGCTCACCTCGGACATTGACGACATGACGAAGCTCTGCGGCGACAGAGTGCGCCTCGTCGCCGTGTAGTCGACGCCCATGACCCGAATGCTCGGGCTAGAAGATCGGCCCGTATGTCCTTGTCCGAGCGCGGCAGGAAACGACACGGCAGGCTCCCGGGCACACGCCCGGGAGCCTGCCGTGTCTTCCATACCGCTCCGCCTGTCCGCTCGACCGTTCAGACGGGCCGGTACTGTCCCAGCTCGGCCCCCGAGGAGACCCGGTCCGCGATCTGCTCGCACGTCACGAACTCGACGCCTCGCGAGGCGACTTCGTCGAGCCAGTGCTCCAGGGCGAGCAGCCGGTGGCCCCGGCCGATCACCTCGGGGTGCATGGTGACGGTCAGGACACCGTCCTCGAAGTCCCGCACCATGTAGTCCAGGTCCGCCGTCCAGTTGGCGAACATCTCGGCCGGATCGCGCAGCCCGGGCATGAGGCCGGACGGAGTCCGCAGGAACTCCAGGTACGGGAAGTCGTCCAGGCTCCAGGCGACCGGGATCTCCAGCAGACCGGCGGGTTCGCCCCAGCGGACCCCTGAATCGTCCAGGGAGTCCGGCGTGCGGCATGGGTAGGGGGCGTAGTCGTGGCCCATCAGACTGCTGTCGTAGGCCAGCCCGTGCTCGACGAGCAGGTCGACCGAGGCGTCGGACAGATCCCAGGCCGGGGCCCGGAAGCCGCGAGGCAGGGTGCCGGTGACCTCCTTCAGGGCGTCCAACGACCGCTGGAGCACGGCGCGTTCCTCGGCCGGCTCCAGTGCGGCGACGTTCTCGTGGGCGTGCCCGTGCACCGCCACCTCGTGGCCCCGCTGCATGAGTTCGCGGGTCAGCTCGGGGTACGTGAGGGCGGTGTGCCCGGGTACGAACCAGGTCGCGGTGATGCCCCGGGTCTCCAGGATGTGCAGCAGCCGGGGTACGGCGACGGCCGCGAACTCCCCACGGGAGCGCGGAGTCGCGGTCAGCATGCCCCGGGCCATCCAGGAGGAGAGGGCGTCGAAGTCGAAGGTGACGCAGACGTATCCGCGTCGCGAGGTCGACGAATCCACCTGATCGGTGACGGCGTTGCGGCTCGACGGAGTAGTCGGAGTCGTCATCGTTGTTCTCCTCCCTTCAGCTCAGAGGCAGCGCGGCGTTGCCGGTGCCCGCGCCGCCGTCCACGGACAGCGACACTCCGGTGATCCACTCGGCGTCCGGACCGCACAGGTAGGCGACCGCGCCGGCGATGTCCTCGGGGACACCCCCGCGGGGCCAGGGCTGTCCGCCGCGGATCGAGCGGACGTAGTCCGCGCCGAGCGGGTTCACCTCGCTGCCGACCTCGATGAAGCCCGGCGAGACCGCGTTGACGTGGATGCGGTGCTCCGCCAGTTCCAGGGCGAACGCCTTGGTGAGCATGTCCAGGCCGGCCTTGGACGTGCAGTAGTGGGCGGCGCCCCGGCGGGCCCGGGCGGAGGCGCCGGAGCTGATGTTGATGATGTGGCCGCCCGCACCTGCGTCGACCACACGCCGCGCGAAGGCCCGCGAAAGGGAGAAGACCGCGGACAGGTTGACGTCCATGACCTGGTCCCACTGGTCGTCGCGCATCTCCAGGATCGGGGCGCTCGGGTAGAGGCCGGCGGCATTGATCAGGATGTCCAGGCCGCCCCACACCTCCCAGGCGCGGTCGACGAAGTCGGGCAGCGAGGCACGGTCGGTGAGGTCGACCTCCAGGGCGGCGAACGGCCCGGAGTTCTCGGCGACGAGGGAGGCGAGGCGGTCGGCGCGGAGGTCCGCGAGGACCACCTGGACGCCTTCCGCGCTCAGACGCCTCGCGATGGCCGCCCCGATTCCTCCGGCCGCTCCGGTGACGAGCGCGATCCTCGGCTGTTTCCGCTCGGGGGTGCTCACAGTTCTCCTTCTGTCCCACGCGACGTGTCGTGGGCTCCGTCGTAGTGGGTCAGGCCGTCGAATCCGGCCCGCAAATCGCTGTACCGGTCGGCGGCGGGCCGATCGTCCGGTTCCGCCGCCGTACGCCGCTCGCGCCGGGCGAGGACGTCGTGCGCCCCGGCGGCGCCGTCGACCAGCAGGTCGATGACGCACCAGGCCATCAGCACGGCCGGTTCCAGCGCGGCCAGGACGTGGTCGGTCACCGCGTAGTCGACGCTGTGCGCGTCACCGGTGGCGCCCGCCGTGAAGGGGTGCAGCACCGGCATCACCGCACCGAGGTCCCCCATGTCGGTGGAGGCGCCCAGGTGCCTGCCGGGGGCCACGGCGCCCGGGCCGAAGAGCGCGGTCCCGTTGGTCCGGGCCACCTCCACCAGGGCCGGGTCCTGGTGATGCGGAAGGTAGTTCAGGGTGGTTTCGGTGGTCGCCTTGGCGCCCAGCGCCATCGCACCCGCCCGTGCGGCACGGTCGACGGCCGCACAGGCGCCGCGGAGGGCGTCCAGCGTGCGCGCCCGGATCACGCATTCGAGTTCGGCGCGGTCCGGTACTGCGGTGGGCGCGTCACCCCCGTGCAGTAGCACGGCGTTGACGCGTACCGCGTCCTCGTCGCGGAAGGTGTCGCGCTGGGCGTCGATGGCGCTGATCGCCAGCGTCGCCGACTTCAGGGCGTTCACCCCGCACCAGGGGGACGAACCGGCGTGGCTGGCCCGGCCGGTGAAGACGATCCGCTTCACCACCGAGCCATTGTGGCTGTCCCCGACGCTGAGGCGGGTGGGCCGGCCCGACGTGTGGCACAGCATCGCCATGTCCACATCGTCGAAGGCGCCCCGGGTGAGCAGGTCGGCCTTGCCGACCAGGTGCTTCAGCTCACCGGCCCGTACCCGCTCACGCCGCCACTCCAGTTCCACGCTCTCCTCGGCCGGCACCGCGAGGAACGCCACGTCCCCATCCAGGTGTTGCCGGACGGCGGCCAGGCCGACCGCCGCGCCGATCATCGACGCCACCTGCGCGTGGTGGCCGCAGGCGTGGGCGGCTCCGGTCTCCGGGTCGGCCAGCGGGTGCCGGGGCAGCACCAGGGCGTCCAGTTCGCCGAGCACGGCGACGGTGGGCCCAGGTGTGCGCCCCGACATCCGCGCCTTCACCCCGGTGAGGGAGAGGCCGCTCTCGAAGGGGAGCCCCAGCTCCGTGAACCACCCGGCCACCGTCGCGGCGGCCCGGTGCTCACGGAACCCGGTCTCCGGGTGGCGCTGCAGGTCCTCGCTGAGGTCCAGCAGCCGTTCCCGGCAGGCCTCGATCGCCGCGCGCGCCCGCTCCTTGAGCTGCGCGGCCGGTACGGGGCCGGGTAGGGAGGCAGTCACGCGACAGTCACCGCGACGGCCGGGGCGGACTTCTTCTCCGACAGGTCCAGGTGACGGCCGAGGCCGGCCCGGAACGCCTCGGGGGTCTGCGGGGTGACCAGCGCGCCGATGATCGCCAGGACGCAGCCGACACCGAGGAAGGAGAAAGCCACACCGTAGGAGAAGTGCTCCGCCAGGAAGCCCATCACGAACGGGGAGATGGCACCGGCCAGCTGGCCGCCGAAGTTCACCATGCCGCCGCCGACACCCGCGTACTCGGGCGGCAGCATGCGCAGTGGCAGGCCGAAGATCTGCATGTAGGCGAGGTACATCACGAGGGTTCCGCAGGTCTCCCAGACGATGAACTCGGTCGCCGAACCGGCGCGCACCATCATCACGAGCAGGCCGGCCGTTACCAGCATGACGGGGATGACCACGCGACGGTGGTTGCCCTGGAGGAAGCGGTCGAAGAGGTAGCCGCCGACCATCATGCTGATCGCCGCGGCGACCCACGGGACACCGGACATCAGACCGACGCCGGTGAGCGAGACGTGCTTGTTGTCGCGCAGGTAGGACGGCACCCAGGAGACCAGGCCCCAGCCGATGATGTTGAACCCGCAGAACATCAGGGTGAAGCGCCACATCATCGAGGACTTGAGCAGTCCCAGCGCCTGCCGCAACGACACCTGGGCCACCGGCTCCGGGGCGGTCTTCTTCCCGGACGCGGCGGCCAGCTCCTCGGTCGTCAGCGGCTTGGGCATCCCCTTCCACAGCACGAACACGATCATCAGGCCGAGGATGGACACCGCCCAGAACGCCCCGCGCCAGCCGAAGGCGACGATGAGAGGCGCGGCGACGATGGGGGCGATCGCGGAGCCCAGCGGGTTGGACGCGGACATGATGCCGTTGGCGGTCAGCCGCTGCTCCGGGGTGGTGCGCTCGCTCAGCGCCTTGATGGACGCGGCCGGGTACATGCCCTGGAAGACGCCGAAGACGGCCCGGATCGCGATCATCGACGTCAGGCCCACGGCCAGTCCGCTGGCGGCGGTGAAGATCGTCCAGCCGCCGGCGGCCACCAGCATGGTGCGGCGGGCCCCCTTGGTGTCGGCGAGGATGCCGCCGGGGATCTGCATCAGCGCGTAGGTGATGAAGAAGGCGGTGAGGATCAGCCCCTGCATCGTGGTGCCGAGGCCGAACTCGTCACCGATGTCGGGCAGGGCGAGGGTGATCACCAGCCGGTCGATGTAGTCGATCAGCCAGGTCATGAAAAGCACGGCGACGGCGGCCACGGCCACCCGCTTGGCTGAGCGCGCCTGGGAGCTCTTGCCCTCTGTCATCTTCCACCTCCACGCAGATTCCGGTAGTTCACGGCCCGGTACCGGTCGCCGGATCGTGGTCAGCAGTGTGCAAACCCGGCGTACCCCCACGGTTTGTGGAGGGCGAAGAGGTTTTCGGTATTTTCTCGTGCTCGACAACAAGTGCGTCCGGACCGAGGGCGAAGAGCTGCACGGCGGCGTTCAACCGCTCGTGGGAATCGCCCAGATCGAGCCCGGTCAGCTCACGAATGCGACCTATCCGGTAACGCAGGGTGTTCGCGTGGACGTTCAGCTGCCGCGAGGCGGCCGCGGTGTCCCCGAAGGCGTCCAGGTACGCCGCCAGGGTCTCGGTGTACGCGGTGCCACGCCGCTGATCGTGCGCGCGCAGCCGGTGCACGGGCCCCTCCTGGAGCTGCCGGTCGGCGGTGATGGCCTCGCCCAACAGCAGCAGGTTGGCCGTCCCGCGTACGTCCTCCAGGCAGGCGCTGCGGACCTCGCCGCGCCTGGCCAGGGCCCGTACCACCAGCTCCGCCTCCATCCGGCTGGCGGGCAGCTCCTCCAGGTGGCGCACGGAGTGGCCGATGCCGGTACGCGGTCTGAACCCGACCACCTCGGCAACGGCGCTGCCGAGCCCATCCGCCGCCCGCCGCATCCCGTCCCGGTCGGCCGGACCCACCAGGGCGAGGACGACCCGGGAGGGCCCGGTGGTGGCCAGCGCGCGCCACCGGTAGCCGGCGAGATGGCGCAACGCCTCCTCGCGGGCCCGGTACAGGTCGGCGGGGCCGAGGCGGGCGCCGTGCACGGACAGGTCCGCGACCATCACGGAGACCGGCGTGCCGGGTTCGACGGCCAGATGGGCCGCGGCCAGGCGCGGGTCGACGTCCCCGAGCAGGGCCCGGCCGAACAGTTCCTCGTCCCGCCGGCGCCGGGCCACCTCTTCCTGGTCGAGGCCGAGCAGCACACCGACGGCGACCGCGGCGGCTTCCGCGAGCAGCACAGCGGCGTTCCCGGCCAGCGGTTCGGCGCCCTCGGCCACCCAGATCGAGCCGAGGTTCTCCGTCCCGGCGCGCACCGCCGCCGCGAGCCTGCGTCCCGCGCCCATCTCGGGCACGGCCGCCACGTCGACCACCTCGGAGCCGGACCAGAGACGCCGGTAGACACCGAGTTCGACCAGTCGGGCCCGGTACCCGGCCGGGCCGTGCTGGTCGAGCACCGCCGCCCGGCGCATCTCGTCGTCCCCCGCGCCCAGGCGTGAGGCGGCGAGCAGTTCCTGACTGGGTGTGAAGATCATCACCGAGCCGTTGACGAGGCGGGAGAGGGAGTTGGCGAGGCTCACCAGGTCGTGCCGACGGCCGAACATCGCGGCCCGCCCGGTCCCGGGGCCCATGCGTACGGCGAGCAGGGCGCGCAGCCGTCCGATCAGGTCGGTCCAGTTCTGGTCGGCCGCCAGGGCGAGGACCGCCACCCCGTGCTCCTTGCCGAGAGCGCCCGCGTCGCGGATCCCGACAACGTCCCCGCCGTCCTTGACGATCACGGCGCTCGCACCGCTCCCGGCCGCCGCGCAGATCAGTTCCCCCGCCTCGCAGCCGGTCCCGATGCCCAGCAGCAGCCCCTCGGGCCGGGCCGGTCCGCTCCGGCCCGGCCCGGCCGGGCCCTCGTACACGGCCAGCGTGCGGACGGGCACTCCCAGACCGTGCGGAGCGGCCCACATGGCGACGGTTCCGGGGCCCAGGCAGTCCACCACGGTGGCCAGGGTCACGGGGGCGTCGGCACCCGTCTGCCCGGCATCGCCGGAATGCTCCGGGTTGTGGTCAGACACAGCCGATCAGCTCCAAAACTTGGGGGGTCGCACAAACCATCGCATGTCTCGGCGGGGCAATCATGCAGAGGCGTATCCCCACGGAAGCCGCACCGAAGGAGTCCCGCCGTGCCCGCACCCCATGCCCTCGATCCGCGCGATCTGCTCCACCGGCTCACCGCCGACACCCCGTCCATGATCACGGATCTGGAACGGCTGGTGGACGCCGAGTCGCCGTCCTCGGACGGGGAGGCCCTGGGTGCGTGCCGTGACGTCCTGGCCGAGATCGGCACCCGCCTGCTCGGCGCCGCCCCCTCGGTCCTGCCGGACGACCCCGCCAACGGGCGCCCCGGAGGGCTGCTGTGGCGGCTGGGCCCGGGCGACGCGCGACCCGTACTGCTTGTGGGGCATTTCGACACGGTTTGGCCGCGCAAGACACTGCAGCGCCGCCCGTTCCGGGTGGACGGCACCCGGGCGACGGGACCCGGAGTCTTCGACATGAAGGCCGGCCTGATCCAGGGCCTGTACGGGATCGCGCGGCTGCGCGAGATGTCCGGCGAGGACCCCGCCGTCGCGTTCCTGGTGACCGCCGACGAGGAGATCGGCTCCCCGGCGGGCGGTCGCGTCGTGACCGAATGGGCGCGCAAGTCCCGTGCGGCGCTGGTGCTGGAGGGTGCGGCGGACGACGGCGCACTGAAGCACGCCCGCAAGGGCTGGTCGTTCTACGACATCCGCGTCGAGGGTATCGCCGCGCACGCGGGCTTGGAGCCCGGCAAGGGCCGCAACGCTTTGACGGACCTCGCCCGGATCGTCGTCGCGCTGGAGTCCCTCGCCGCGGACGACGACCGGATCACCGTCACACCGACGATGGCCCGCGCGGGCACGTCGCAGAACACCGTTCCCGACCGTGCGTACGTCACCGTGGACGTCCGCATCCCCGATGTCGTGGCCCAGAAGGAGATTGACGCCGAGTTGCGCCGTCTCGTGGCCGAAACGGCGCAGCTCCCGTGCGAGATCACGGGCGGCCCCAACCGCCCGCCCCTGGAGGAGGCCTCTGCCACGGAACTGCTGAAGACGGCCCGCATCTGCGTCGACGACCTGGGCCTGGACTGGCCCGGCTCGGCGGCGGTGGGCGGCATCTCCGATGGCAACCTCTGCGCGGCGGCTGGCACTCCCACTCTGGACGGCCTCGGCGCGGTGGGCGGCGGACCGCACGCCGAGCACGAGTGGGTCGACGTGAGCCGCATGGCGGAGCGGGCGGCCCTGGTCGGGCGGCTGGTGGGGAGCCTGCCGGAGGAGTGAGCCCCGGGCGGGTTCGGGGTTCGGGGTGGGAGGTACAGCACAGCCCGGCAAAGTTCCGTGATGTGCGACCTGGTGTCGGTTGGACATGGACGGCGAAGCGTCGTCGTGGTTGAGCAGGTCGTGGCGGGCATGGGCGATGCTGGCGCGACCGGCGAGGCGGATCCTGCTGATAGCCACATTGCGAAGCTGGCCGGTGCGCGGGGCGCGGTGCCGGTTCTGACCTGGTAGTTGTCCTCGCGGATGGTGACATCGCGGACCCAATGGACCTTGTACTCGGTGCCCCAGTGCGCTCTTTGGCAGTAGTTGAAACTGGGCGGGCTGGCGAGGCCGGCGGGCAGCCTGGTGATGCCGAAGACGATTCGCTTTCCAAGTCTTCGCTCGGCCGTTCAGGCGCAGTCACGGGCGTCTGGAATGGTGGTGGAGCCGGCGGCTACAGGCTCGGTGAACTGTGATGAACACCTGCGAATGAGACCGGAACTGAGACCAGGCGCCCGCTCACTTACCGGACATCGGGCCGTACCACTGCATAGCTTGACCGGTGATTGTGGCGATACATTCGAAGTCGTGGTCGCGGTGCAGGAGGGTCAGTCCCTGGAGTTCCGCGGTGGCGGCAACGACGAGGTCAACAGCTCCCGCACTACGGTGCTGACCGCGCTGGGTCAGCAGCTCCTGAACCTGCCAGGCGCTGCCGGTGCACCTGCCCACATGGTCCGAGCAGAAGCGCATCGCTGGGGCACTTGGGGCGCTCGACGAGCAGATCGCCAGGCACGTGGAGGTCGCGCGGGCAGCAACCCAGGTGCACAAGGAGCTGGCCGAGCAACTGGTCGGACTTGTCGCCCTCCAAGGCCCGACTGCGCGTGCCTCAGCAGACACCTTCCCCGAAGGGACCTCCCGATGAGTGGTCTGCCCCCCCCCCGCCGCGAGGTTCGCGTGGCTCCTGGTCGTCCTGCTGTTCTCTGTCGTCGTCGCGTTAGCGGCCTTCATCTTGAAGACGCGAACCGGAACACGAGCAGCCGACGCTGCCCTCGTGGCAGGCTCGGCGTTCGCCGGCAGCGTGATCCTGAGTCTTGGCCTGATCGCTGCGGCCCTCGGCGTGTGACCGCCAACGTCGAAGGCCCCCGCAGCAAGCTGCGGGGGCCTTCGACGTATTGCCCGGTGAGAGCAATGGCGGAGGATACGAGATTCGAACTCGTGAGGGGTTGCCCCCAACACGCTTTCCAAGCGTGCGCCCTAGGCCACTAGGCGAATCCTCCGCGGCAAACAATACAAGACGTTGAGGAGTGCTCGCGAACCCGTTCCGTCTCGGACCTCTCCGGGCGGCCTCGGTGGGGTTCCCGGGTGCGGGGGAGGTGGACTTGCGGGGGTGGGGATCGGCTAAGGTGGGCGTCAGCCCCTCACGTGGCGCTATCTGACTGAACTCCCCCAGGGCCGGAAGGCAGCAAGGGTAAGTTGGCTCTGGCGGGTGCGTGGGGGGCCCTTGTGTGTCCGGCCCCGTCGCGGCCGGGCGTCCGGAGCCCGGATGACCTGTGGTGAGGTATCCCGCAGCCGTGGTGTGCCCGGTCCGGGGCCGGTTGTCAGTCGGCCCCGATAACCTCGTATGTGTGTCGTCCCTTGCGCTGTACCGCCGCTATCGCCCCGAGTCGTTCGCCGAGGTCATCGGTCAGGAGCATGTCACTGACCCGCTGCAGCAGGCCCTGCGGAACAACCGGGTCAATCACGCGTACCTGTTCAGTGGTCCGCGAGGCTGCGGCAAGACGACCAGTGCGCGCATCCTCGCCCGCTGTCTGAACTGCGAGCAGGGGCCCACGCCCACGCCCTGCGGGGAGTGCCAGTCCTGCCAGGACCTCGCGCGCAACGGACCGGGTTCGATCGATGTGATCGAGATCGACGCCGCCTCGCACGGTGGCGTGGACGATGCCCGTGACCTGCGGGAGAAGGCGTTCTTCGGGCCCGCGTCGAGTCGTTACAAGATCTACATCATCGACGAGGCGCACATGGTCACATCGGCGGGGTTCAACGCCCTGCTGAAGGTGGTCGAGGAGCCGCCGGAGCACCTCAAGTTCATCTTCGCGACCACGGAGCCCGAGAAGGTCATCGGCACCATCCGGTCGCGTACCCATCACTACCCGTTCCGGCTCGTGCCGCCCGGGACGCTGCGCGAGTATCTCGCCGAGGTGTGCGGCAAGGAGAACAGTTACGTCGAGGACGGGGTCCTCCCGCTCGTCGTGCGGGCCGGTGCCGGATCCGTGCGTGACTCGATGTCGGTCATGGACCAGCTGCTGGCCGGCGCGGGCGACGAGGGTGTGACGTACGCCATGGCGACGTCCCTGCTCGGCTATACGGACGGCTCACTGCTCGACTCGATCGTGGACGCCTTCGCTGCGGGCGACGGGGCCGCCGCCTTCGAGGTCGTGGACCGGGTGATCGAGGGCGGCAACGACCCGCGCCGCTTCGTCGCCGACCTCCTGGAGCGGCTGCGCGACCTGGTGATCCTGGCCGCCGTGCCGGACGCGGGGGAGAAGGGGCTGATCGACGCACCGGCCGATGTGGTCGAACGGATGACGGCCCAGGCGTCCGTCTTCGGTGCCGCCGAGCTGAGCCGCGCCGCCGACCTGGTCAACGAGGGACTCACGGAAATGCGCGGGGCGACCTCGCCGCGCCTCCAGGTCGAGCTGATCTGCGCCCGGGTGCTTCTGCCTGCGGCCTTCGACGACGAGCGTTCCCTCCAGGCCAGGCTGGACCGGCTGGAGCGGGGTGCGTCCTTCGCCACCACCGGGCCGGGGCCCTCGATGGGGTACGTCCCCGGCCCCGAGGCGCTGGCTCACGCCCCCGTCGCCTCGCAGGCCCACGCCCCGGCCGCACCTCAGGCGCCCGTGCCGCCCCCCTTCGCGCAGCCGGACGCCGGATCGGGGCCCGCCGCCGCGCGTGCGGCGGCACGCGGGGACGCACCTCCGCCCGCCCCCGTGCAGGCGGCTCCCGCTCCCGCTCCCGACCCCGTGCAGCCGCCGCCCGCCGAGGCGCCCGCGGCCGGACAGCGGCCCGGCGCCTGGCCCGCCGCGGCCGCGCCCGAGCAGGGGCGGAGGCCCGGAGGCTGGCCGACCGCCTCGACCCCGGGCCAGGCCCCCGCACCACAGGCCGCCGCCCCCGCACCGGCCCCTGCCGCACCCGCCGCCGCGCCGGCACCCGCCGCCGTGCCCGCTGCGGGCCTGACGCAGGGCGCCGCGCAGGTGCGCAACATGTGGCCCGACATCCTGGAGGCGGTCAAGGGCCGACGCCGGTTCACCTGGATCCTCCTCAGCCAGAACGCCCAGGTCACCGGCTTCGACGGCGCCACCCTGCAGATCGGCTTCCTCAACGCCGGTGCCCGCGACAACTTCGCGAGCAGCGGCAGCGAAGAGGTGCTGAAGCAGGCCCTGGCCGAGCGGTTCAACGCGCAGTGGAAGATCGAGGCGATCGTCGACCCGTCGGGCGGTGCCGGCCAGCCCCCGCAGGTCGGCGGCGGCCGCCCCTCCGCAGGCGCACCGCCCGCACCGCAGCGCCCTGCGGCCCCCGCGCCGCAGACGTACGAGCCCCAGCCCGCGCCGGAGCGCCGGCAGCCGGGCGGGGGTGGCTCCGCCCCGGAGCCCGCGCCCCCGTCGTACGCCGCTCCCGAACCGCCCCGGTCGGTCGCCCCCGAGGACGACACCCCCGAGGCCGACGATCCCGACCTCGTCGACTCGGCCCTGTCAGGACACGACCTGATCGTCCGCGAACTGGGCGCCACGGTCGTCGAGGAGTTCACCAACGAGTAGGGCGTGTGAGGTCGGGGCCCTTCGCTGAGCGGTCCGGGTCAGGCCCCCCTGATCTCCCTCGATCGCCCTGGTCTTCCCGGACTCCCGATCTCGCCCGATCTTCCCCGAGGCCGTGTGGCGGTCCCGTCTCCCCGAGCTTCACGGCCGGCGCCGTGGCGTCCACGGAGCGGCTTCCGTCAAGGGCGCCGCGCCCCGGCGGCTAGGCTGCACCACGTGAAGGTCCTCGTCATCGGCGGCGGCGCCCGCGAACACGCCCTGTGCCGCTCTCTTTCCCTCGACCCCGACGTCACCGCTCTGTACTGCGCTCCCGGCAACGCCGGCATCGCAGAGGTGGCCGAACTGCACCCGGTCGACGCCCTCGACGGCGCTGCCGTCGCGCGCCTCGCCACCGAACTGGGCGCCGAGCTGGTGGTCGTCGGCCCGGAGGCACCGCTTGTCGCCGGGGTCGCCGACGCCGTGCGCGCCGCCGGTGTCCCCTGCTTCGGCCCGTCCGGCAAGGCCGCCCAGCTGGAGGGCTCCAAGGCCTTCGCCAAGGACGTGATGGCCGGCGCGGGCGTCCCGACAGCCCGTAGCTACGTCTGCACCACGCCCGCGGAGATCGACACCGCCCTCGACGCGTTCGGCGCCCCGTACGTCGTCAAGGACGACGGCCTCGCCGCGGGCAAGGGCGTCGTCGTCACCGACGACATCGAGGCGGCCCGTACCCACGCGCTGGCCTGCGACCGCGTGGTCATCGAGGAGTTCCTCGACGGCCCCGAGGTGAGCCTCTTCGCGATCACCGACGGCACCACCGTGCTGCCGCTCCAGCCCGCCCAGGACTTCAAGCGGGCCCTCGACAACGACGAGGGCCCGAACACCGGCGGCATGGGCGCCTACTCCCCGCTGCCCTGGGCCGACCCGAAGCTGGTCGACGAGGTCATGCAGTCGGTCCTCCAGCCGACCGTCGACGAGCTCCGCCGCCGCGGTACGCCCTTCTCCGGGCTGCTGTACGCGGGCCTCGCGATCACCTCGCGCGGCGTACGGGTCATCGAGTTCAACGCCCGCTTCGGCGACCCTGAGACCCAGGTGGTCCTGGCCCGTCTGAAGACCCCGCTGGCCGGTGTCCTGCTGGGCTCCGCCAACGGGACCCTGGACGAGCTGCCCCCGCTGAAGTGGCGGGACGAGGCCGCCGTCACCGTGGTCATCGCCTCCCACAACTACCCGGAGACCCCGCGGACGGGTGACCCGATCGAGGGGCTCGACGAGGTCGCGGCCCAGGATGCGCCGCACGCGTACGTTCTGCACGCCGGGACCCGGCGGGACGGCGACACGGTCGTCAGCGCGGGGGGCCGCGTGCTCTCCGTGACCGCGACCGCCAAGGACCTCGCGGGCGCCCGTGAGCGTGCCTACGCGGCTGCGGCCAGGATCCGGCTCGACGGCTCGCAGCTCCGTACGGACATCGCCAAGAAGGCCGCGGAGGCCTGAGCCGTACCGCCACCCGTTCCGGGAGAGGGCTGAGCAGGTACCGGCCGAACACCGTCCCGACCACCACTGACGCGCCGCTGCCCTATGGACAGCGGCGCGTCAGCACCTTTACCCAAAGCCATTCCATCGAGTGACGGCTGAGCCATCCGGATGACGCCCGCCGAAGCCCCAACTAGGGTGCGGCGCAAGCGTTCCGGCACTTGGCCCACCGGCATTGCGATGTCAGTGACGGGTGCCACAGTGGGGGAGTGAGCAACACCGCCGTGGGGGCAGAGGGGGTGACGTCCGGCCGTGTCCGGTACCGGTACAGGTGAGGAGCTGGGTGCGCAGGCAGCGCGCGCCCGGGCTCTCGTCCTGCTGCGCATCCGCAGCAGGGCAACGGCAGTGGCACTGCTGCCGGCCGCGTTGGCCGTCGTGCTGTTCGCCGCAGGGGCGCAGGGCTTCGCCGAGGGCAGTGGCTGGGACGCGGCGCGCTGGGCCGTGACGGCCTGCGCCGTCGTCGTCCTTCTCATTGCCGCGGCCGTCGCGATCGCGGTCGTGCGGGCGAAGCCGGCGGTCAGCCCGACCGTCCCGCTCAGTGAGGAGACGGCCCCGGATCTCTACCGGCTGGTCCGTGACCTGGCGGAGCGGCTCGGAGTGCCCGCACCCTCGGCCATAGCTCTCACACCCGACTGCGACAGCTGGCTGGAGGACCGCACCCACCCGGCTGCGGACCGGGCGGCCGAGGGGGCCGCGCGCCGGGACCCGAGAGGTCCGGCGGACGGCTCGGGCCGTCATCCGGGACGCCGTCGCCGGGTGCAGGCGGCGCCCGTGCTGGTGATCGGCTCCCCGTTCCTCTGGTGGATGCGGGTCGCCGAGCTACGGGCGGTGCTCGCCCCGGTCGTAGCCGGCACCGGCCCCTCCGCCCACCCCGACATAGCCGCGGCCCGGCGGTTCGTACGCGGGCTGGACGGTGCGGTCGCCGATGCCGCAGCACCCGTTCGCGGGCCGCTGCGCAAGGTCCTGCGGTTGCCGGGCCGCTTCGTCGGCAGGATCGCCCGGCTGCTGCTGCGCAGCTGTCGTGGCCATGCCGCAGAGATGGAGCGTGGTGTCGCTGCCGCCGCGTCGACGCGCGCCCAGGCGGTCGACTACGGGCTGCGGGTCGTCGCCCAGGAACAGGTCGGTCTCGCCTACGCGGGCTGGGACCGGCTGCTCACCCGCGTCGCGCTTCCTGCCTGGCGGATGGGGCGCTGGCCCTCCCGGCTGAACGCGGGCGTCGTTTCCGCCCTCACCGAGCTCTCCCGGCGCGACCGGCTGGCCGAAGGGTTCACCACCCGGCTCGGCGAGCGCCCCGCCTGCGACCTCCTGGAGGAACCGGGAGCGGCCGACGAGGCGGCGTCCCTGCTGGCCGCACGGCTCTTCCACGGTGGCCCCGCGGAGACCGGGCCCGACTGGGCTCCGGTGGACTGGCAGCAGTATCCGGAAGAGGTAGTCGACCGGAAGTGGCGCACGGAGGCGGCCCGGCTGCACCGTGTCCTGGACACCATGGGCGTGCCCCCCGCCTCCGGCGCCGGAGGCGACAGTGCGGGCGTCGGGGTGCCCACGCTGGCGCGCGTCGTCGAGCACCTTGCCGCGGGCGGGGACGGGGGCGAGGAGCTCGCGGCCGGGATCAGCGCCGCCGTGGCCCGGGAGGAGGCGCAGGCCCCGCAGCAGGTCACCGGCGGTGCAGGGACCACGGGCGGCGACGTGCTGGACCTCTGGGGCCCCGACCCGCTGCCGCTCTTCCCGCTCCAGCCTCCCCGTACGGGGAGCGAGCTGCTCGCGGACCATGTCGCGGCGATGGTCTGCTGCGCCGCCGTCGACACGGCGGGTGCGGCGCCCGGACTGGACTGGCTCGACGGCCCGGCGCTGCTGGTCGACGGCGAACGCCGGGCCGACCTGGGCAGCCCCGTCCTCAGCCTCGTCGAGGACGGCGACGCGGGGCCGCTGCGGTCCTGGCTCGCCTCGGTCGGCGTGCGTACCGACAAGCCCGTCCGTCTCGTCTGAAACACGTCTGGACGGACGGCCGTTCACGTGGACCGGACACCTGATATCCGGAACATCAGGTTCCGTTCACGTCAATTCGCGACGAACGGTGACGGAGTGCGTGCGTTATGTGATGTGCTGGGGATCGGCGCTGACAGCTGGCGCACCTCTGTTGTTCCGGGGGCCTGAGGGAGGGATGCGTCATGGGGGCGGAGCAGATTCGCCGTTGGGAGTCAGGTGCCCTCGCGCATGCCGTCACCGACCCTTTCGGCCAGGGGCCCCTTCCCTGGCTGCGCGGCAGTGAGAACTACTTCGACGACACAGGGCAGGTCGTGCCCTGGTACGCCGACCCCACCCTGCCCCGCGGCTCCACCGGTGGGGGCACCCGCACCGCCGACGATGTCCGCCGCCAGATCAAGGGCTTCATCTCCACCGGTGCCGCGGCCCCGGGCGAGGCGATCGATTTCCACATCACCGTGGACCCGCCCCAGCAGTTCTCCGTGGACATCTACCGGATCGGTCACTACGGGGGCGACGGCGCCGCCAAGATCACCACGAGCCCGCGGCTCTCCGGGATCGTCCAGCCGGCCCCCCTCACCGCCGACCGCACGGTCTCCTGTCACCACTGGTGGCAGTCCTGGCGGCTGCAGATCCCCACGTACTGGTCGATCGGCGCGTATGTCGCCGTCCTCACCACGGTCGACGGCTACCGCTCCCACATTCCGTTCACGGTCCGCGACGACCACCCGGCCGACCTGCTGCTGGTGCTCCCGGACATCACGTGGCAGGCGTACAACCTCTACCCGGAGGACGGCCGGACCGGGGCCAGCCTCTACCACGCCTGGGACGAACGGGGCCGACTGCTGGGGGAGGAGGACGCGGCGGTCACCGTCTCCTTCGACCGCCCCTACGCGGGCGCCGGCCTTCCGCTCCACGTCGGCCACGCCTACGACTTCATCCGCTGGGCCGAGCGCTACGGCTACGACATCGCCTACGCCGACACCCGCGACCTGCACGCGGGCCGGATCGACCCGACCCGCTACCGGGGCCTGGTCTTCCCCGGCCATGACGAGTACTGGTCGGTGCCCATGCGCCGTACCGCCGAACGCGCCCGCGACAACGGCACCTCCCTCGTCTTCCTCTCGGCCAACACCATGTACTGGCAGGTCAGCCTCGCGCCGTCGCCTTCCGGCGTCCCGGACCGGCTGCTCAGCTGCCGCAAGCGCCGCGGCCCGGGCAAGCCCGCGCTCTGGCGTGAGCTCGACCGTCCCGAGCAGCAGCTGCTCGGCATCCAGTACGCGGGCCGGGTCCCCGACCCCCACCCCCTGGTCGTGCGGAACGCGGAGCACTGGCTCTGGGACGCGACCGATGCCGTCGAGGGTGACGAGATCGACGGCCTGGTCGCGGGTGAGGCCGACCGCTACTTCCCGCGCACCACGCTCCCCGAGCACGACAACCGCATCCTGCTCGCGCACTCCCCGTACCAGGACAGCGACGGCGTGACCCGTCACCAGGAGACGTCCCTGTACCGGGCCCCGTCGGGTGCGCTCGTCTTCGCCTCCGGCACCTTCGCCTGGTCCCCGGCCCTGGACCGCCCCGGCCATGTGGACCCACGCATCCAGCGGGCCACCGCCAATCTCCTCGACCGCATCTGCAAGCGCGCCTGAGGTCCCGATGCCCCCGGGGCCCGCTCCCGGCAACGCATCCGCACCCCTCCGCACCCCTCCGCAGCCGTCCGCCCCCGGATACGGGACAATCGGAACAGCTCCTGGATCAACCTACGCGGAGGCAGCGTGTCCGGATTTGTAGAAAAGCCCGAGCCCGTGCAGGTACCGGGGCTCACCCACCTGCACACGGGCAAGGTGCGCGACCTGTACCGGAACGAGGCGGGTGACCTCGTCATGGTCGCCAGTGACCGGATGTCCGCGTACGACTGGGTCCTGCCCACCGAGATCCCGGACAAGGGCCGCGTCCTGACCCGGCTCTCGCTGTGGTGGTTCGACCAGCTCGCGGATCTCGTACCGAACCACGTCCTTTCCACGGAGCTGCCCGCCGGCGCACCAGCGGACTGGGCCGGCCGTACGACGATCTGCAAGTCGCTGCGAATGGTCCCGGTCGAGTGCGTCGCCCGCGGCTACCTGACCGGCTCCGGCCTGGTCGAGTACAACGCGTCCCGTACCGTCTGCGGCCTCGCCCTTCCTGAGGGCCTCGTCGACGGCTCCGAGCTGCCGGCGCCGATCTTCACCCCCGCCACCAAGGCGGCCGTCGGCGATCACGACGAGAACGTGAGCTACGAGGAAGTGGCCCGCCAGGTCGGTGCCGAGACCGCCGCACAGCTGCGCCGCACGACCCTGGACGTATACAGCCGGGCCCGTGACATCGCACGCGAGCGCGGGATCATCCTCGCGGACACGAAGTTCGAGTTCGGCTTCGCGCCCACTGCCGACGGCGGTGAGGAACTGATCATCGCGGACGAGGTGCTCACCCCGGACTCCTCCCGCTTCTGGCCGGCCGCCGCCTGGGAGCCGGGCCGCGCCCAGCCGTCGTACGACAAGCAGTTCGTGCGCGACTGGCTGACCTCACCGGCATCCGGCTGGGACCGCAAGAGCGAGCAGCCGCCGCCGGCGCTGCCCCAGGAGATCGTGGACGCGACCCGCGCCAAGTACCTGGAGGCGTACGAACTCCTCACCGGAACGCCCTGGAGCTAGGGCCTCTCGGCGCACGAAGAAGCCCCCGGCCGAAAGGCCGGGGGCTTCTTGCTGAACCGAGCGGACGACCAGGTTCGAACTGGCGACCTCAACCTTGGCAAGGTTGCGCTCTACCAACTGAGCTACGTCCGCAAGCGCCGAAGCGCGAGAACTACTATACCCATCCCCGCTCGCGTGCGAGACGCACTGCGGCATGACGGTTCTCCGCCCCGAGCTTCGCAGCCGCCGCCGAGAGGTAGTTGCGCACCGTCCCCTGCGACAGGGACGCCCGCTCCGCGATCTCGGAGACCGGCGCCCCGTCGGCCGCCAATTCCAGCACCTCGGCCTCGCGCACGGTCAGTGGCGAATCCCCGGCGGCAATGGCGTCGGCCGCCAACTCCGGGTCCACATAGCGGTTTCCGGCATGCACGGTGCGGATGATCCCGGCCAGCTGGCGGGCGCTGACGGTCTTCGGTACGAACGCCCGCACGCCCGCCGCGAGAGCTCGCTTGAGATGCCCCGGGAGGCCATGACTCGTCACGATCATGGTTCGGCAGCCCGGGAGTTCGGACCGTATCGATGTGGCGACGCTCACACCGTCTGCCCCTGGCATCTCCAGATCCAGCACCGCCACATCGGGGTGGTGCGCTCGGGCCATGGCGAGTGCCTCGGGGCCGGTCGCGGCCTCCGCGACCACCACCAGGTCGTCCTCCAGTGCGAGCAGGGCGGCGAGTGCGCCCCGGATCAGGTGCTCGTCATCGGCGAGCAGCACCCGTACCGCGGTCATCGTCGTTCCTCCAGAAGGGCCGTACGCGATACGTCACTGGCCGCCGCATACGGGGCGCCAGCGGATTCTGTGCGGGCCAGCGGGATCCGCGCGCTCAGCCGGAACAGGCCGTCCTCTGCCGGGCCTGCGTCCAGCGCCCCGTCGAGTGCGCCGAGCCGTTCGCGCAGCCCGGCCAGCCCGGAGCCGCTTTCCCCGGTCGCGGCCGCGGGCGCCCCGTCGTTCTCCACGTTCAGCAGCACCGCATCCGCCGAGACGTCGAGCCGGACCGTGCACCGGCGCGGATCGCCGTGCCGCAGCACATTGGTCGCGGCCTCGCGCACCACCCAGCCGAGCGCAGACTGGACGGGCGCCGGCAACCCCGCACCGTCGTCGCCGGTCACCGCGCATTCGATGCCGGCTGCCCGCAACACCCCTTGGGCCCCGGCCAGTTCCGTACTCAGATCGGCCTTCCGGTAGCCCCGTACGACCTCACGTACCTCCTGCTGCGAAGCACGGGCTATCCGCTGCACCTCGACCATCTGGTCCACTGCTTCGGGCCTGCCGCGCTGTGCGAGCTCCACCGCCAGTTCGCTCTTCAGCGCGATCACCGCGAGGTTGCGGCCCAGTACGTCGTGCATGTCCCGCCCGAACCGCAGCCGCTCCTCGGCGACGGCGAGACGGGCCTGTATGTCCCGGGCCTCCTCTGCCTGCCACATCACGCTCAGGCTCCAGGCGCTGGGGCGTACCGAAATCAGGACCAGCACACAGCCGAAGAGCGTGGTCGGCACGACGCCGGCCAGGATTCCGCCCCGCACGCCTGCCGCGGCAAGGGCGCCGGTGGTCAGCGCGGTGAGGAGCAGCGATTCGATCACGAACGTGCGGACGGGGACCAGGAGCACTCGTGTGATCACGAACGCCATCGGTGTGTTCAGGCTCATGAGGAGCAGCCCGGAGCCGCCGACCCCGTCCACCCCGGCCAGCGTCGCCAGCAGCACTACTCCGAGCAGCAACAGGGTCAGGGGAGCGAGCATCCGACGCGTGGGGAACACGGAGGCGCCGAGGTAGTGCTCGTACGACGGACGTACGTTGCGGTTGCTCAGCAGGCACTGCGTCAGGCACACCAGAAGCAGCGCTGCGCCCAGCGCCAGCGGGAGCGGCTCATGGCGGATGTCTTCCTTGAAGGGTGCCAGTTGCCACGACAGGGTGAAGAGCCAGGGGATCGAGGAGATGGTGAACCGCGAATACAGGTCGATCCGCTCGAGCTTGCCGCGCTCCTGCCAGTTGCGGCGCCAGTTCGGTACGCGCATCAACACGGCACAGCCTCCCTCACCGTCGCGGATCCCAGCGGAACCACCGCTGCACAGCAAACACCGCGAGCGCCGTCCAGACCAGTCCGGTCAGTGCCGCTCCGAGCAGGTCAGCGCCTTCGGGGACGCCCAGCCAGCCCGACCGCACGAGTGTCATCACTCCGGTCAGCGGAAGGAACTCGCAGGCTGACGCGAGCGGGTCGGGGAAGATCTCCAGGGGGATGAAGAGCCCCGAGCCCATCATCGAGACGAGGAACAGTGGCAACGTGGTGAGCTGCGCCGTCTGCACGGTGCGCGTCACTATGGAGGTGGCTGCGGCCAGCACCGTCAACAGCACCACGGCCAACAGCAGTCCAGCGAGGAGCAGGTCGGGCCGTCGCGGTGCGGAGAGGCCGAAGAAGACCGTACCGGTCACGACGATCAGCGCGGACTGTGTCAGGGCCAGGGCGGCCGACGGCAGTGCGGTTCCGGTCAGGATCTCGCCGTCGCCTATCTCGCCGGTACGCAGCCGCTTCAGGACCAGGTCCTCGCGCCGCGCCACGTAGGCGGCGACCATGTTCATGTAGATGGCCTGGATGAGCACCGTTCCGATGCCGCCGGTGAGTGCTGCTCCGGCGACGGTCAGTCCGGTCCCGCCGAGGTCCACCTGCTCGAACGTCGACTTCATCGCCATGATCATGGCCGAGGGCACCAGCAGCGCGACGACGACGGCCGTCCTGTTGCGGGCGAGCAGGGTCATTTCGGCTCGTCCGAGAGCCATCAGGCGTCCTCGGGCCGTTGTCCTGGTCCGGGCCGCCGGAGCGGGCGCAGTGGTTGTTGCGGTCGTCATGACACGGTCACCTCTTCGGTCTGGGCCGCGGACTTGGCGATATCGAGGAATGCCTCTTCGAGGGAGGCAGACCGGGCATCGAGCCCGGTCAGGGAAACATCAGACTCCGCTGCCCAACGCAGCAATTCGGTGAGCGACTCCTGGAGCCGGTGGGTACGGATCTCGATCCGGTGGCCCTCGGCCGCGGCGCACAGGCTCAGCGGCAGCTGCCCCGCCGCGACTCCCTCGGGCAGCTCGAACCGGATCCGGGCCGGGCGGGCGGCCGTCACCTCGGCGGTGGTGCCCGTGGACACGATCCGGCCCCGGTGCATGATCGCCAGCCGGTCGGCCAGGGCCTCGGCCTCTTCCAGGTAGTGCGTGGTCAGCAGGACGGTGATGCCGTCCTGCTTGAGCCCTCGCACCAGCTCCCAGGTGTCGCGTCGCCCCTCGGCGTCGAGGCCGGTGGTCGGTTCGTCGAGGAAGAGCACCTCGGGACGGCCGAGCAGGGCCAGCGCGAGGTCCAGCCGTCGCCGCTCACCGCCGGAGAGCTGCTTGACCCGGACCGAGGCCCGGTGGCCGAGCCCCACCAGATCCAGTGCCTCGCCGGTCGGCCGGGCACCACTGGTGCAGCCCGCCCACATCCGCACGGTCTCGGCCGCGGTCAGGTCGGACGGAAAGCCGCCCTCCTGAAGCATCACGCCGATGCGCGGCCGGACGGCGGCACGATCGGCGTGCGGGTCGTGACCGAGAACCCGTATCGCGCCGCCGTCCGGCCGCGCCAGGCCCTCAAGGAGCTCGACGGTGGACGTCTTTCCGGCACCGTTGGTCCCGAGCAGGGCGAACAGCTCGCCGCGTGCCACGGAGAAGGAGATGCCGGCCACGGCCTCGAAGCCGCCCGCGTAGCTGCGCCGGACGTCGTCTACCTCGATCACACAGTCACGGGGAATCTCGTCGCTGGTCATGGACACAAGGCTCCCGTCCGGACGGGACCAGGAGCAGTGCGAGCTGTCATCGCTGCCCATGACAAACGTCATGCGTCACGGCTCATGACAAGGGGCATAGATGAAGGGGGCAGGAGGTGGATATGGCCAGGAATGGAATACGACGAAGGCCCCGGTCGAAATCGACCGGGGCCTTCGATCAAGAGCGGACGACCAGGTTCGAACTGGCGACCTCAACCTTGGCAAGGTTGCGCTCTACCAACTGAGCTACGTCCGCATTGCAGCCACTCGGCTCTCACCGGTGGAGCGAGCACTACTCTACCCGATCCACCGGAGTGGTTGAGAAGAGTGATGCAGAGCGGGTGACAGGAATTGCACACTGCGCCTTCCCCCTGGAAGGGGGATGTTCTACTACTGAACTACACCCGCACGCTGCGCGAGGTTTGGCTTTGCGGCCTGGCCCCTCGGCGTGCTCCAGACTCTAGCCGACCTGCGGGGGTGTCGCGCAAGTCGGCTCCGGCGTGGCGTCGCCCGGGTGGCCGGTGACGGGCAGTCCGGTGCCCGCCGGCCGACCGGCCGTCACCGCGCGTCCGCTCAACTCGCTTCCTGGAACGCCTCGTAGACCTTCTTGGGGATCCGGCCCCGGGCCGGTACCTCCATCCGGTGCGAGCGGGCCCAGGCGCGGACAGCCGCAGGATCGGGCGCGAGCGAGGTGTGCCGGTACGAGATGGGCACCTTGCCGTGCTTGCCTGCGTTTGTCTGCTTGCGGCCGGCCGCCACGTACGGCGCCAGGGACTTGCGCAGTTTCTTTGCATTGGACGGATTGAGGTCGATCTCGTACGACTTCCCGTCCAGGGCGAAGGTGACCGTTTCCGTCGCTGCTCCCCCGTCGATGTCGTCGGAGAGCGTGACCACTACGCGCTGAGCCACGGATATCGGTCCTTTCCTACGGCATCCGCGCCTGACATGCGTGGATGCCGGCCTTCCGGCTGTGAGCGCGGATGCGGGCCGACCGGTGTCGGCCGTTTAGGGGCAATGTTGCTTTCCCCGGTAATCATTTGTACAGCGGCGAGCACCGCATTGTGAAGCCCGCCCAATTACCTGCGCGTGTCAACCGGCTTTGTGTGCTGCTGGTGAGGATTTTTTTCGCAGGATTTTCCGCGCCTGTTGTCACGGTCGATATCTCGGCGTGATCTGCGCCGCTCGATATCTACCCGCGTAGAATTTCTGGCCAGGTACGCTGAGTGGACCCGCGGGGGTCTGGGGAACCCCCCGGAGAAACAGCCGCACCACACCACCACACCGGGAGTGCCAGTGGCACGCGTCGTAGTCGACGTCATGCTCAAGCCCGAGATCCTCGACCCGCAGGGACAGGCTGTGCAGCGTGCGCTGCCCCGTCTCGGCTTCGAGGGAATCGCGGACGTACGTCAGGGAAAGCGTTTCGAGCTGGAGGTCGAGGGGCCGGTCGATGACGCCGCCCTCACCCGTATTCACGAGATGGCCGAGACGTTCCTCGCCAACACCGTGATCGAGGACTTCACCGTGAAGGTGGAGAAGGCCGAGGAGTCGAAGTGACTGCTCGTATCGGAGTCGTCACCTTTCCGGGCACGCTCGACGACCAGGACAGCCTCCGGGCCGTACGGGTCGCCGGCGCCGAACCCGTATCGCTGTGGCACCGCGACAAGGACCTGCACCAGGTCGACGCGGTCATCCTGGCGGGCGGCTTCTCCTACGGCGACTATCTGCGGGCCGGAGCCATCTCCCGCTTCTCGCCGGTCATGGAGACGGTGATCGAGCAGGCGAAGGCGGGCATGCCGGTTCTCGGCATCTGCAACGGCTTCCAGATCCTGACCGAGGCGCATCTGCTGCCCGGCGCGATGCTGCGCAACAACCACCTGCACTTCATCTGCCGCGACCAGAAGCTCCGCGTCGAGAACGCGGAGACGTCCTGGACCTCGGACTACTCCGCGGGCCAGGAAATCTCCGTGCCGCTCAAGAACATGGACGGCCGCTACACCGCCGACGAGCGCACGCTCGACGAGCTGGAGGCCGAGGGGCGCGTCGCGTTCCGCTACGTGGACGTCAACCCCAACGGCTCGCTGCGCGACATCGCCGGCATCACCAACGCCGCGGGCAACGTCGTCGGCCTGATGCCGCACCCGGAGCACGCCGTGGAGCCGCTGATCGGGACCGGTCGTACCGACGGTCTCGGTTTCTTCACCTCGATCATCAAGAAGCTGGTCAACGCATGAGCCTGGACACGGTCAAGCACGCGGCCGAAACCCCGGACGTGGAGCAGCCCTGGAAGGAGCTCGGCCTCAAGGAGGACGAGTACGCCAGGGTCCGCGAGATCCTGGGCCGCCGCCCCACCGGCGCCGAGCTCGCCATGTACTCCGTGATGTGGTCCGAGCACTGCTCGTACAAGAGCAGCAAGGTCCACCTCAAGCAGTTCGGCGAGAAGGTCCCGGAGAACGACGCGATGCTCGTCGGCATCGGCGAGAACGCCGGTGTGGTCGACGTCGGTCAGGGTTACGCGGTCACCTTCAAGGTCGAGTCGCACAACCACCCCTCGTACATCGAGCCCTACCAGGGCGCGGCCACCGGCGTCGGCGGCATCGTCCGCGACATCCTCGCGATGGGTGCCCGCCCGGTCGCGGTCGTCGACCCGCTGCGCTTCGGTGCGGCCGACCACCCCGACACCAAGCGCGTCCTGCCGGGCGTCGTCGCGGGAATCGGCGGCTACGGCAACTGCCTGGGTCTGCCGAACATCGGCGGCGAGGTCGTCTTCGACGCCTGCTACCAGGGCAACCCGCTCGTCAACGCCGGCTGCATCGGCGTGATGAAGCACGAGGACATCCACCTCGCCCAGGCCTCCGGGCCCGGCAACAAGGTCATCCTGTACGGCGCCCGCACCGGCGGCGACGGCATCGGCGGCGTCTCGGTGCTGGCCTCGGAGACCTTCGAGTCGACCGGCCCGGCCAAGCGCCCGGCCGTCCAGGTCGGCGACCCGTTCCAGGAGAAGCTCCTGATCGAGTGCACCCTGGAGATCTTCAAGGAGAAGCTCGTCGCGGGCATCCAGGACCTCGGCGGCGCCGGGCTCTCCTGTGCCACTTCCGAGCTGGCCTCCGCGGGCTCCGGCGGTATGCGCGTCGAGCTGGACACCGTGCCGCTGCGCGACTCCTCCCTCTCGCCCGAGGAAATCCTCATGAGCGAGTCGCAGGAGCGCATGTGCGCGATCGTCGAGCCGCAGCACGTGGACCGCTTCCTGGAGATCTGCGAGAAGTGGGACGTCATCGCCACCGTCATCGGTGAGGTGACCGAGGGCTCCCAGCTGGAGATCTTCTGGCACGGTGAGCAGATCGTGGACGTGCCGCCGCGGTCCGTCGCCCACGAGGGCCCGACCTACCACCGCCCGTTCGCCCGTCCGTCCTGGCAGGACGCGCTGCAGGCCGACGACGCCGGCAAGCTGGCCCGCCCGGCGAACGGCGCCGAGTTGCGCGAGCAGGTTCTGCGGCTCGTCTCTTCGCCGAACCAGGCGTCGAAGTCCTGGATCACGGACCAGTACGACCGGTTCGTCCAGGGCAACACCGTGCTCGCGATGCCCGAGGACGCCGGCATGGTCCGCATCGACGAGGAGTCCAACCTCGGCGTGGCCATGGCGACCGACGGCAACGGCCGGTACGCGAAGCTCGACCCGTACACCGGTGCGCAGCTCGCGCTGGCGGAGTCGTACCGCAACGTCGCCGCATCCGGCGCGAAGCCGCTTGCCATCTCGGACTGCCTGAACTTCGGTTCGCCCGAGGACCCGGACGTCATGTGGCAGTTCGCCGAGGCCACCCGTGGCCTGGCGGACGGCTGCCTGGAGCTGGGCACCCCGGTCACCGGCGGCAACGTGTCCCTGTACAACCAGACCGGTGACACGGCGATCCACCCGACGCCGGTCGTGGCCGTGCTCGGTGTGATCGACGACGTCACGCGGCGTACGCCGGTCGCCTTCAAGGAAGAGGGCCAGCTCCTCTACCTGCTGGGTGACACGCACGAGGAGTTCGGCGGCTCGGCCTGGTCCGAGGTCGTCCACAACCACCTCGGCGGTATGCCGCCCAAGGTCGACCTGGGCCGCGAGAAGCTGCTCGGCGAGATTCTGATCTCGGCGTCCCGCGACGGCATGATCGACGCGGCGCACGACCTCTCCGACGGCGGCCTGATCCAGGCGGTCACCGAGTCCTGCCTGCGAGGCGGCAAGGGTGCCCGGCTGGTCGTGCCGGACGGTCTGGACGCCTTCACGTTCCTCTTCTCCGAGTCGGCGGGACGCGCGATCGTCTCGATCCCGCGCAGCGAGGAGCTCCGTTTCAACGACATGTGCGGGGCGCGGGGGCTGCCCGTGACCCGTATCGGTGTCGTGGACGGCGAGGAGATCGAAATCCAGGGCGAGTTCAGCATTCCGCTGGACGAGCTGCGTACGGCACACGAGGGGACGATCCCCGCGCTGCTCGCGTAACTCGACGGATACGTCCGTCACCCTTCGCACAAGCCCCCGCCCGGTCCGACCGGGCGGGGGCTTCTGCGTGCCGGTTTGGCGTTAGCTCTTGACGGGAATTACGTAATTACGTAATCCTTGGGTATGGAACTTGAGGAGCGGGTCTCGGAGCTGGAGCGGCGGCTCGAGGAGCTCGTGGGCGACGGCCGGCCGGATGCACCGCGCCCGACGGGGGCCGATTTCTGGGCTCTGGAGGGGCTGAAGCAGCAGCTCTCGGGGGCTGGAGCAACAGACGGAGGGGTGCTGTACACGGGCGCGGTGCGGCTGCCGACGGGTGAGCGGTACGAGTGGCAGTACGGCGCGTTGACTGAGCAGCTCCTCGGCAACGGAGCCCTTGGCGAGGCGGACGGTCATGACGGGGAGGCGGGCGCCGACTGGTCGGATACCGCCGAGTCGTTTGCCGCGCTCGGTCACCCGGTGCGGCTGCGACTGCTGCGGGAGATCCTCGGTGGCCGACGTACGGCCGCGGAGCTCGCGGCGCTCGACGAGACCGGGACGACAGGGCAGATCTACCACCATCTGCGTCTGCTGACCGGCGCGGGCTGGCTGCACACGAAGGGGCGGGGGAGGTACGAGGTTCCAGGCGCCCGGGTGGTGCCGCTGCTGGTGGTCCTCACGGCGGCGAGGCTCTGAGGCGGACACGCGAAGAATTCGGCAACCGACGACGAGGCCGGCGACCGCGCCGACGACGAAACCGGCGACCAGACCGACAGCCAGGGGGAAGTCATGTCTGTCCGTAAGTCCGTCATAGTGCTCTACCGGCTCTGCTGGGTCACCTTCTTGGCGATGGTCATCAGCTTCTCCGTCCATGCTTCGTTCCCGTACTGGCTGACCTGGGTGCCCGCGGCCGCCGCGTTCGCGCTGGTCCTGGCGGCCGGGCGCAAGGCTCGCGCGGCAGCGGCTGCCCCGCGGCCCGCGGTGGAGGTCGGGGCGCCGGTGTCCGGGCGGTGGACCGCGCTGAACAGCCCGGCGGACAAGGTGCCCAGCCACGGGGTGCACGCATACGGGCAGACGTATGCGATCGACATCGTGGCCGAGCCCGAGTCCGAGGGGGAGGGCCGCTCTTCCCGCCCGGCGTTCCGCCGTCTCTGGCCCGTCGCCCGGCGCAACCACCACTTCCCGGCCTTCGGGGCTCCGCTCCTCGCGGTGGCTGACGGCACGGTGGTGCACGCCTCGCACGGCCGGCGTGACCACCTCAGCCGCAACTCCATACCCGCCTTGATCTACCTGATGCTGATCGAGGGGTCCGTGCGGGGAGTGCTCGGTCCGGGCAGCGTTGTCGGAAACCATCTCGTGCTGGATCTGGGCGACGGCACGTATGCCATGTACGCCCATGTGCGACGCGGCTCGCTCCGGGTGCGCGCGGGGGAGGCGGTCCGGGCGGGACAGATACTCGCCGAGTGCGGCAACTCGGGGAATTCCACCGAACCGCACGTGCATTTCCAGCTGATGGACGATCCGGACCTGGGCGTGGCGATCGGAATTCCCTTCACCTGGCACGGTATCGGCGTGCCCGGCAACGGCGAGACGTTCATGGCCGGGGGAACGTCGGACGTGCGTCTCGTTCCGGAATCGGGCGCGGCTCAGGTCTTATGAGTGCGGGGGCCCAGGTGGTCGGGTGGCCAGGGCCGGGGCGGTCAGGGGCAGGGCCAAGGCGGGTCACGGGAACGGCGCAGCCGGAGCCCATGTCGGTCGAGGCGGCGAAGACGCCGACGGTCAGCCGGTGATCAGTGGGGAGGACCAGGTGTGGTCGGGGCCAGCTTCTATCATCGCTTCAGTTGTGGCAGGGCCTCCTCGGGAACGGCATGGTGACGCCGTAGCGGGCGGCACTCTCGAGTGAATATACTGAGTTAAATTTTCATCCAAGGCTAACTTTCATCCTGGTACAGTGATGGCATGCTGACCGAGGGGATGGGCCTGCGCGAGCGCAAGAAGATCCAGACGCGACGCCGACTGCTGGACGAGGCCATGCGGCTCTTCGGCGAGCGTGGGTTCGACCAGGTCTCGGTCGCGGAGATCGCGGAAGCGGCCGACGTGTCGAAGATGACCGTCTTCAACTACTTCGACAGCAAGGAAGATCTGGTTCTCGCTCCCATGGAGCGGCACATCGGCGATGTAGCCCGGGTGGTGCGGGACCGGGCCCCCGGTGAGTCGGTGGTGGCAGGCGTGCGGCGCCAGTTCCTGGCTGCAGTCGAGAGCCGCGATCCTGCGGTTGGGGTGAGCGATTCACCGGTGGTCCTCGGGCTCCTCCAGCTCATCCAACAGACGCCGGCTCTGCTCACCCGCGCCTATGCCTTCCTCGTCCGCACCGACGAGTTGCTCATCGAGGTCCTGGTCGAAGAGGGCGAGGAGCCGGCCGTCGCACGCATCGTGGCCGCTCAGCTGATCGGCACCCGTAACGCACTGATCACCGAGAACCAGCGGCGGCTGCTGGCCGGCGAATCGGCCGACGTGGTTGCAGCGGACGCCGCAGTGCTCGCCGAGCGAGGTTTCGACTTGCTCGAGAAGGGCCTGAGCGGCTTCGCGACCCGTGCCTGACCCGCACCTGCCGGGATCGGGGCCCGTCTCCGTCTTTGCCGGGGATGACGCCTTAGGCTCCCCTCCATGCCTCCGTCCCAGAAGCGCGCCCGCCGCTACGATCCGGTCAGGACCCGCGCCGCGGTCATGGCGCAGTTCGCACATGTCCGGGCCGCCGTAAGCACTCTGACGCTCCAGCAAATGGATGGGCCGAGCGGACTCGGTGCGTGGACGGTGCGTGAGCTCGCCGTCCACCTGACCATGGCGCTCTCGCACGTCAGCAGGAACCTGGAGCTCCCCGAACCGGCCCTTGCCAAGCCCGAGGTGACCTTGCTGGAGTGGCCGTTCTCCACGGCCGGGCGGGCCGGGCGGATCGCCGACGACACCGTGGCGCTCGCCGCCGCACACCCCGATGTGGACACCCTGTACGGAGAGGTGGCCGACCGCTTCGAGGCGCTGGTGCCGGGCGCTCCCGAGGACCGCCTGGTGGCCACTCGGGTCGGTGCCATGCGGCTCGGGGACTTCCTGGTCACCCGCACCGTGGAGCTCGTCGTCCACACGTACGACCTCAACGAGGCGACCGGAATCGGCGTCCCGTACGACCGTCAGGCGCTCGCCGCCTGCACCCGGTTGCTTGCTGACGCGCTGGCGGAGAAGGCGCCGGGGGGCTCGGTGGAGGTACGGGTCCCGCCCTTCGCGGTCGTCCAATGTGTCCAGGGCCCCCGGCACACGCGCGGCACGCCGCCCAACGTGGTCGAGACCGACCCGCTCACCTGGATCAGGCTCGCCAGCGGGCGTACCTCATGGGCACGGGAACTCGATGCGGCCAAGGTCAGCGCCAGTGGTGAACGGGCGGACCTTGCCGCACTGCTGCCGCTGATGGGGTGACGGGAACCGGAACGCCGGTGCGGACCGTCCCATGGCCATGCACCGTCAACGCCTGGCTGCCAGCGCCCTCGCCCTCGCGGCCCTCGTCGCCCTTGCCGCTTGCGGCACGGTGACGGGCTCCGGTTCCGCCGACAGCGACGGGCGGGGCACCAGCACCGGCACCGTATGGAGCGGCCCACCCCTCACCGGCACCCGCTGGGGAGTCGAATCGGTGACCGTCGGCGGGCAGCGGTCCGCCGCCCCAGCCGGTGCCCATGTCGAGATCGACGCCAAGGGTCGGGCAAGCGGGAACCACGGCTGCAACCGGTTCACCGCCGAGGTCCGGCTCGACGGCGACACACTCACCGTCGAGCCGGGCACGACCACCGAGATGGGCTGCGAGCAGGGCATCCACCGGTTCGAGGCCCTGCTGTCGCGCGCCTTCAGCGGCAAGCTCACCGCTGCTGCCACGGACAGCAACCTCACCCTCACCACAGTGAACGGTGACACCATCACCCTCACCGCGCGGCCCCCGGCCCCGCTCACGGGAACCCGCTGGCGGATCACCACCCTGGTCTCCGGCTCGATCGCCTCCTCCTTGCCCGCAGGTACGGAGAACAGGGCCCGCATCACGTTCGGCAAGGACGGCACTGTCCACGGCACCCTCGGCTGCAACAGCTTCCGCGGTACCGCGGACGTCTCCGGTTCCACCATCGTCTTCGGCCCGCTCGTCACCACCCGCAGGATGTGCCCGGACCCCGAGATGCGGCTGGAGCGCGCGCTGCTCGCCGTGCTCGACGGGAAACGGACGGCCTACGGAATAGCCCACCGCACGCTGTCCCTCACCACGCAGGACGGCAAGGGAATCGCGGCCTCTGCCCCGGAGGCCCCGGAGGCCCCGGCGGCCCTGAGGGAGGAAGAACAGCGGGAGCGGTAGGAGAGGCAGGAGAAGCAGGAGGGAATCAGGAGGCCTTCGGATACGGCAGCAGGCCGGCGTCCGTCCGTTCCCAGGCCGCCCGCAGTTCGGCCAGAAGCTCCGGTTCGGCGGCGGCCCGGTTGGCCTGCTCCCGCTGGTCGTGCGCCAGGTTGAAGAGCTGATCCGCCCCGCCCTTGCCCCGGTAGTACTTCCATTCGCCGCGACGCAGCGCACGTTCCCCGCGCACCCGCCAGAACAGGTCCCGTTCCTTCGGCTGCTCGCCACGCAGCAGGTACCCGGCCAGGCTGACGCCGTCCAGCGGGTATGCCGGATCGGGCCGGGCGCCACCGAGCTCCAGCAGCGTCGCCGTCCAGTCGGGCGAGAACAACGGCAGACCGCTCACCTGGTGCGGATCGATCCTGGCCGGCCAGCGCAGCACGGCCGGGACCCGGATGCCGCCCTCCTGGAGGGAGCTCTTGTTGCCGGAGAGCGGCCACTGGTACGAGAAGCGCTCACCGCCGTTGTCGCTGGCGAAGAAGACAAGGGTGTCCTCCTCCTGCCCGGAGCGCTTCAGCGCCTTCAGCACCTCGCCGACCGAGCGGTCCAGGTCCTCGACCATCTCCTTGTACTTGGCGACCGAGCCCCCGTCGGCGTGGAACAGTCCGCCGAGCCCGCCGTCCTTGATCTTCCGGACGATCTCGGCGCTCTCGGCCGTGTCGCCCTCCGCTATCCAGGGCCAGTGGGGGGTGGTGAAGTTGAGGTTCAACAGCCACGGCTTGTCGTGGTCGCGCTGTACGTACTCGCTCGCCCGCTCGGTGAGGATGCGGGTGTAGTACCGCAGGTCCTTGTACTCGGCATCGCCCTCGTAGAGGTCGTACTCGCCGCCGAGACCGAGCTTCGAGTAGTACTCCAGAGCCCCGCCGAAGTTGCCGAAGAACTCGTCCCAGCCCGACTTGGTGGGGCTGTAGTCCGGCAGATAGCCGCAGTGCCACTTGCCGATCAGTGCCGTCGCGTACCCGGCACCGCGCAGCAGCGAGGCGAGGGTCGGATGAGTGGGTTCGAGACCGACCGAGCGGTCCGCGATGGGTTCGGCGAGGCCGCCCTTCGTACGCCCGGGGTAGCGGCCGGTGTACAGGCTGAACCGGGTCGGCGAGCAGGTGGCGGACCCGGCGTAGGCGTCGGTGAACCGCACGCCCTGCCGGCCGAGCCGGTCCAGGTTCGGGGTGTGGATGTCCGGCGAACCGTAGGAGGAGAGGTCGGCCCAGCCGAGGTCGTCCCCGAGGATGAAGAGGATGTTGGGCCGCCGGGAGTGCCGTCCCCGGGCGGCCCGGAAGAGTTGCTCGTGCGCTGCCGATTCCGCCGGGGCGGCAGCGGCGGGCGCGGCCGGCAGCCCTACCGCAGCGGTGGCGGCCGTGGCGCCGACAGCGGCCCCGAAGGCGCGCCGCGTCAGCGGATTGCTGGAACGACTGTTCGAATTTGAAGCCGGTGTGACTGCTGACATGACTGCTCCAGGGCGGGGATCGGCCGTGCAGGGCGACGGAAGTGACGAGACCCGTCCTGCCTGTCGGCAGTGGGGAAGGGTGCGGACGCGGATGCGGATGAGAAGGCGCACGGAACCGGATACGGGCCCCGGCCCCGGACGCGGAGGCGTACGGAGCCGGATACCGGACCCGGGCGCTCACTGGGCCGGACCCGTACGGGCCGGCCGGACAGCTACGGACGTACAAGAGGCGCAGGGCGCACCTGGCGCGAGGAGGCCGCACCGCCCCTGAGGTCCGGCCGTCGGACGACGAGTCCGGGCGTCGGACGACGGGATCGGGTGTCGGACGGCCGAACCGGGTGCCGAACGACGAAACCGGACGGCCGAGGACGGAGCCTGGCAGCCTCAGAGGCGTCCGGGGCGGCCGGAAAAGGGGGGTGCGGGGAGAAAGCGGAACCCTCGCGTACGCCGAAGAAATCAGGCGCGGCGACAGATGGCGCTCGAGACACGTCCCAGATCGACGTGACGGCGCTCCACGAGCGTGACCGTGTGATCACCGAGGGGCTGCATGGGGCAGGAGCCTGCCAACGAGTCATGCGCCTGTCAACGCCGGTCTCGCACTCCGGACGGCGGCTTGCCATCGACACGCGACTTCGCCCGGCGTCCAGTAGCGACCCCGCCAGGGTTCCGCCTTGCGGCACAAGAGGTTCGGCCGGACGCCACAAGAGCTTCAGCCAGGCGTCACAAGAGGTCGCATACCGGTCCTCCTGGCGCCCACCCGGTGTGAGGCTCACCACGAAACGAGCGTTCGGCCACCCCGTGCGAGGCCGCGAGGAGCCCCCTCACGGAGCGCCATGAACCGGCCCGGCCGCCCTGTCCTTCCGTGGCTGGAACCCGTCGGTAACCAGCCGGTCATCCGGGCGACGACTGCCCCGAGGCGGCTACGGCCGCTCGTTCGGCACCGAGCGGTGTTCACTCCGCGTCACCCCGCCATACGCCTGCGGAGAGGGGTGCGGGGGCGCTTCTTCCGCAGTCCGGCGGGGCATCCCCAATTCGGACCAGTGGTCGATCTCGCCTACACTCGGTGGTGTGCCTCGTGGTGATGGACGACTCAACCACGACCTGCTCCCCGGAGAGAAAGGCCCCCAGGACGCTTGCGGCGTCTTCGGTGTCTGGGCTCCGGGCGAAGAGGTCGCCAAGCTCACCTATTTCGGACTGTATGCCCTGCAGCACCGTGGACAGGAGTCCGCGGGCATCGCAGTGAGCAACGGGTCCCAGATCCTGGTCTTCAAGGACATGGGACTGGTCTCGCAAGTCTTCGACGAAACATCTCTGGGATCGCTCCAGGGCCATATCGCGGTCGGTCATGCCCGCTACTCCACCACCGGTGCCTCGGTGTGGGAGAACGCGCAGCCGACGTTCCGTGCGACCGCGCACGGCTCGATCGCCCTGGGTCACAACGGCAATCTGGTCAACACGGCCCAGCTCGCCGAGATGGTCGCCGACCTTCCGCGCAAGGACGGTCGCGCCACCCAGGTCGCCGCGACCAACGACACCGATCTGGTGACCGCGCTGCTCGCCGGCCAGACCGACGCGGACGGCAAGCCGCTCACCATCGAGGAGGCGGCCACCAAGGTGCT
Source organism: Streptomyces sp. LN549 (assembly GCF_043203805.1). Taxonomy (NCBI): domain Bacteria; kingdom Bacillati; phylum Actinomycetota; class Actinomycetes; order Kitasatosporales; family Streptomycetaceae; genus Streptomyces; species Streptomyces sp. LN549. The sequence goes on from NZ_JAZHRI010000002.1 coordinate 4,604,661, forward strand.
TCCCGAGGTGAGGGGCGCCTTCTCCCTCGTCTTCATGGATGAGCACACCCTCTACGCGGCCCGTGACCCGCAGGGCATCCGCCCGCTGGTCCTCGGCCGGCTGGAGCGCGGCTGGGTGGTGGCCTCCGAGTCCGCCGCCCTCGACATCTGCGGCGCCAGCTTCGTCCGCGAGATCGAGCCGGGCGAACTCGTCGCCATCGACGAGAACGGCCTGCGCACCTCCCGCTTCGCAGAAGCGAAGCCCAAGGGCTGCGTTTTCGAGTACGTCTACCTGGCCCGCCCCGACACCGACATCGCCGGGCGCAACGTCTACCTCTCCCGGGTGGAGATGGGCCGCAGGCTGGCGGCAGAGGCCCCGGTCGAGGCCGATCTGGTCATAGCGACACCGGAATCCGGCACTCCCGCCGCGATCGGTTACGCGGAGGCCAGCGGCATCCCGTTCGGCGCCGGACTGGTGAAGAACGCCTACGTCGGCCGTACCTTCATCCAGCCGTCCCAGACCATCCGGCAGCTGGGCATCCGCCTCAAGCTGAACCCGCTCAAGGAAGTCATCAAGGGCAAGCGACTGGTGGTCGTCGACGACTCGATCGTCCGCGGCAACACCCAGCGCGCACTCGTCCGGATGCTCCGCGAGGCCGGTGCCGCCGAGATCCACATCCGGATCTCGTCCCCGCCGGTGAAGTGGCCCTGCTTCTTCGGTATCGACTTCGCCACCCGCGCCGAGCTGATCGCCAACGGCATGTCCGTCGACGAGATCGCCACGTCGATGGGGGCCGACTCGCTCTCGTACATCTCGATCGACGCGATGATCGAGGCGACGACGATCGACAAGCCGAATCTGTGCCGCGCCTGCTTCGACGGCGAGTACCCGATGGAGCTTCCGGACCCGGAGCTGCTCGGCAAGCAGCTGCTGGAGACCGAGCTGGCGGCAGGCCCTGCGGCGACCGCAGCGGCCGACGCGCTGCGCCGTCCGTGATCCGGACCGTTCGGCAGCCTTCCCACCAGCCCCGTATTTCCACACGAAAGATCCCAGGCAATGTCTGAGACAACAGGTGCTTCCTACGCGGCAGCGGGCGTCGACATCGAGGCCGGCGACCGCGCCGTAGAGCTGATGAAGGAGTGGGTGAAGAAGACGCAGCGCCCCGAGGTCGCAGGACTTGGCGGCCTCGGCGGCTTCGCCGGACTCTTCGACGCCTCGGCACTCAAGCGCTACGAGCGTCCGCTGCTCGCCTCCGCCACGGACGGCGTCGGCACGAAGGTCGACCTCGCCCGCCAGATGGGCGTGTACGACACCATCGGCCACGACCTCGTCGGCATGGTCGTGGACGACCTCGTCGTCTGCGGTGCCGAGCCGCTCTTCATGACCGACTACATCTGTGTCGGCAAGGTGCATCCCGAGCGTGTCGCGGCCATCGTGAAGGGCATCGCCGAAGGCTGTGTGCTGGCAGGCTGCGCCCTGGTCGGCGGCGAGACCGCCGAACACCCCGGCCTGCTCGGCGCGGACGACTTCGATGTCGCCGGTGCCGGCACGGGCGTGGTCGAGGCCGACCGGCTGCTGGGCCCGGACCGTATTCGCAAGGGTGACGCCGTCATCGCGATGGCGTCGTCCGGTCTTCACTCCAACGGGTACTCGCTCGTCCGCCACGTCGTCTTCGACCGGGCCGGCTGGACGCTGGACCGCCAGGTCGAGGAGTTCGGCCGGACACTCGGCGAGGAGCTCCTGGAGCCCACCAGGATCTACTCCCTGGACTGCCTGGCGCTGACCCGTACGACCGAGGTGCACGGCTTCAGCCACGTCACCGGCGGCGGTCTCGCCAACAACCTGGCCCGGGTCATCCCGGACTCCCTGCACGCGACGGTGGACCGCTCCACCTGGACGCCCGGCGCGGTCTTCGACCTCGTGGGCAAGGCCGGTCAGGTCGAGCAGCTGGAGCTGGAGAAGACGCTCAACATGGGCGTCGGCATGATCGCGATCGTCCCTGCCGAATCGGTGGACGCCGCACTGACGACCCTGGCCGACCGCGGGGTCGACTCCTGGGTGGCCGGCGAGATCACGGACCGGGGCGCGCACACGACGGGCGCGGAGCTCGTGGGCACGTACGCGCGCTGAGCCCGGGAGCGGTCCGGCGGACGCGCTCACCCAGGCGGCCGGCGAGCTGCGGGAAATCGAACGGAATGCCGGGCGGGCCGAAAGGTCCGTCCGGCGGCCGGACGCCGCATCGGCTCCGGACCGGGACAGCACAGAACCCGGTCCGGGACAGGCCCGGACCGGGTTGATGTGTCAGCGCGAGGTCAAGCGCCGCGGCGCTGTGACGACGGACCGGACTGGTCGTCCTCATCCTCGTCATCGTCGTCGTTGTACAGATCCGCGTACTGTGCGTACGGGTCATCTTCCTCGTCGTCGTCCTCGAACGGCTCTGCGTTCGGTGGCTGACTCGAAGGCGATGCGCCCAGCTCATTGGCCAGACGCGACAGGTCGGTCCCGCCGCTGCTGTACTTCAGCTGGCGGGCGACCTTTGTCTGCTTGGCCTTTGCCCGGCCGCGCCCCATGGCTCGACCCCCTCGGTGACGGGGCTCGACGGCCCCAGAGTCTTGACACGCGTTCATGTTTCAGAACGGACTCTCGGCAGAGAGACCGTGCCTGTAGTGCTTTAACGGTACCTGCTTCCGCGGCCATACGGTACGCCGCCCGCATCACGTGCCCCGGAAGAGGACCCGCGAGGAGCGTGTCCTCGCTGGTCAACTGCGATTTTAACCTCTTATTGGCGTGCGACCCGCCGACCGGAGTGAGTCTTGTCTCGCCGGTCGGCGGGTCGGCAGGCCGCACGCCGGTATGACGCCCCGCAGGGCCACCGGCGCACTCGGCTACGGCTGCCGGGGCGTTCGGCCGGGCAGCCGTAGCACTCGGGTACGGCCACGGGCGGCGCGCTCAGCGACGGCGGGCTTCGGCCATCCGGTGCTCGGCGATCCGGTCGGCGGCGGCGGCCGGCGGAATGCCGTCATCCTTCGCACGCGCAAAGATAGCCAGCGTCGTATCGAAGATCTTCGACGCCTTCGCCTTGCACCGGTCGAAGTCGAAGCCGTGCAGCTCGTCCGCGACCTGGATGACACCGCCCGCGTTCACCACGTAGTCGGGTGCGTACAGGATCGAGCGGTCCGCCAGGTCCTTCTCGACGCCCGGGTGCGCGAGCTGGTTGTTGGCCGCGCCGCACACCACCGAGGCGGTGAGCACCGGAACGGTGTCGTCGTTCAGGGCGCCGCCGAGCGCGCACGGCGCGTAGATGTCCAGACCCTCGGTACGGATCAGCGCCTCGGTGTCGGCCGCGACGGCGACCTCGGGGTGCTTCTCGGTGATCCGGCGCACGGACTCGGCCCGCACATCCGTGATCACGACCTCGGCGCCGTCCGACAGCAGGTGCTCGACGAGGTGGTGGCCCACCTTGCCGACACCCGCGACCCCCACTTTCCGGCCACGCAGCGTCGGGTCGCCCCAGAGGTGCTGGGCCGAGGCCCGCATGCCCTGGAAGACGCCGAACGCGGTGAGCACGGAGGAATCGCCGGCGCCGCCGTTCTCGGGGGAGCGGCCGGTGGTCCACCGGCACTCGCGCGCCACGACGTCCATGTCAACGACGTACGTGCCGACATCGCAGGCCGTCACGTAGCGCCCGCCGAGCGAAGCCACGAAGCGGCCGTAGGCCAGCAGGAGTTCGTCGGTCTTGATCTGCTCGGGGTCACCGATGATGACCGCCTTGCCGCCGCCGTGGTCGAGACCGGCCATGGCGTTCTTGTACGACATGCCGCGTGCCAGGTTCAGCGCGTCCGCGACGGCTTCGGCCTCGGTGGCGTACGGGTAGAAACGGGTACCGCCCAGGGCAGGGCCCAGAGCGGTGGAGTGGATGGCGATGACGGCCTTGAGGCCGGTGGCAAGGTCCTGGCAGAGCACGACTTGTTCGTGTCCCCCCTGATCCGAATGGAACAGGGTGTGCAGTACATCGACAGGCGCGCCGGTCACATCGGTCACTGTGGTGACTCCCAAGTACGAAGCGGCGGAGGACCCTCCTGACGGTGGGGAGGGCCCGAACAGACCGGCACGCCCGGTCCGTCCGGGCAAGAGCGTAATTCCTCGAAGCACGCAGATCTGTTCCAGTGCTGAGGATCACCCCCTACAGGAGTACGGGCGTGACACGATCGCTGCATGTCGGTGGTGTCTTCAGTGCTCGTCCCTTACGCGTCCTACCTCCGGGTGTACGAGCCACTGGCGGCCTTCCCGGAGGCCGAGCGTGCCCACTGGGCCCGCTATGCGGGCCGCGGGCAGATTCCCACGGCCCAGGACGAACTGCGTCGTTCCCTGGCCGACTTGGCGGCGACCCCGCCGGTCGGCGTGCCGGCACACGAGAGCGCCGACGCGTTCGTCGCCGAGGTGGACGGCGTGGTGTGCGTCTGCCCGTGGCGGACCCGGCTGCGCGGGTGGCTGGCGCTGGACGGGCTGGCGGACATGTTCCCCGGTGCGGTCCTCGACGCGGTGCTGCCGCCGGTGGTGCGCGGGCAGGCAGTGGCCGACCACGAGCGGTGGGCGGAGCGCAATCCGGATGCCCGGCCGTGGATCAGGACGGCGGTCTGGCAGGTCCCGGTGCGCTGGTTCGTCCTGTTCTCGGACGAGGAGCGCGAGTACCGGGAAGCGGGAGAGGGCGGCGAGCCACCCCTGCTGCGGTACCGGACGCCGATGGTCCAGGCGCGGCGCAGGCTGGCCCGGGGGCTGAAGACGCTGCGGGAGTCCATGGACGACGGTCCGCTGACCGAGGGGCTGGTGGACGTCGGGCGGTGGCTGGAGGAGTTCCATCCGCGCGCTCTCGTGGAGCTGGACTACGGCGGGCTGGTGCACGCCCTGCCGGCGGAGCAGCTCGCCGGCGACCGGAGTGCCGCAGATGTGGCGGAGGGCATCGCGGCGCTGGGTGCCGGGGACGCCGAGGGGGCGAGCGAGGCGTATGCCCGTCTTGCGGAGCGCTGGAGGGCCGTGAGAGACCGCCAGTTCGCGAACTGATGATCCATGAACCTGTGACCCGTGTGACACGTGAGGGTGAAGAGGCGGAACCGTACCCCAGTGGTCGTGGGACCTACGTCCCGAACCGGGCCTTTGCCTCAAGCGTGATGGATAGCACTTACGGGGCTCTTGCGTCCTTCCCTACTCCTCGTGCCAAAATAGGACAAGGAGTCCGGGGAGGACTCCATCCGTCCAAGTAAGGGCGGAATGCTCAGCATTGCACTCTATGGGGGGTCTGATGACTCCTGATCGCTCTGTGACTGATCGTCACGGTGGTGTGACTGTCCGCTATGGCATGGTCCATCGGCTTCCGTCGCTGATGAACACCTGGGAGGGCAATTCCATCGGTTTGGCCGACGTGGCTGGACGGATGGTGTAGTTGTAGTGCCGAGGACAAGCCGTTCGTCCTATAACCGACTCGGCCCGCGTCCGCCATTTCGGGCAACGCGGGTCAAGGTGCAGAATTTAGAGGAAAGAACCGAGATGGTTCGGTTCTCCCGAGGAGGCCGCTCATGACCGCTCGCACCCCTGATGCCGAGCCGCTGCTGACCCCGGCTGAGGTTGCCACGATGTTCCGCGTGGACCCGAAGACGGTTACCCGTTGGGCCAAGGCAGGCAAGCTCACGTCCATCCGCACGCTCGGTGGACATCGCCGGTACCGCGAGGCAGAGGTCCGCGCACTGCTTGCGGGTATTCCGCAGCAGCGCAGCGAGGCCTGACATACCCCTGTCGCCGCGTCACAACTGGGCTTTTGGGTCCCCCAACCCGCATAGCCCACCCATAGCTCCATATGACGGGCGCCCGCCCCAACGGGCGCCATACCTGTGCCATACGGGTGTCGTCATGAGATCGCGCTGGACTCCGCCGGGTCCAGCGCGATCTTTTTGTGTGCGCGGCCGGCGTCGATGCCCATGGCTTCCCTGGTGTCCGCCTGCCCGTCTTGCGCCACTGGAAACCGGGCGTCCGGTCGGCTCCGGACCGGGCTCGTGCGGACGCTCTCGTCTCTGTGAGGGGTCGCGCACCCTGGCCCCGTGAAGGGTGGATGAGGGCGGGGCGGGGGCTCCTCGGGGCGCCCCTGCCGAGGGGTGCAATTGCACATATTAAATTCGCCAGTTGTAGGAAGGGTGTAAAGCCACACCTTCTGAAAACTGATTCGGTGACACCCGTCACATGGCATGAGTCTTGCCAAGTACGAGCCTGCCACTGCGGTGGAGCGGAAGGCCAAGCCATTGGTCACGTGGCGGGAGGACTTTCGTCCTGTGCCCATGTGGGGTCGCGCCGGTCTCCGGAGCCCATTCCGGCGCTGCCGGGCGGCGTCGAAGCGGATGCGGGGGTGTGACGGGCCGGCGCCTGTGGGCGGTCGGACAGCCTCGCGAGGGTCGTATCCGACGGCTCGACGGCCTCGTGCGGGGCTCCGGGGCCCGTCCAGGGCTTCTGCCGCCCTTCGGGCTGCTCTGCCGCCCGTCCGGGCTGCGTGGAGGCGGCCGGGGGCTCCACCGGCTGTTCCGGCGGCCCGGGGGTCATCGCGGGCTCCATGGCCCGTCCCGGCAGCGTGAGGGCGTTCGCGGGCCCCACGGCCCGTTCCGACGGCCCGGGGCGCTTCACGGGCCGTGCGGTCTGTTCCAGGGCTTCGGGGGCCGCCACGGGTTCCGCCGTTCGTTCCGGCGGTCCGGAGGCCGCCAGAGGCTCCATGGCGAGCCGCAGTAACCGTGCGCAGACCGCGCAGTGCCGAGTGAGGTGGCGATAGGCCGAAGCCGCCGCCAGGTGGGCGCGCAGCAGGGCGTGGATCTCGTGCCGCGGCGTCCGCCTGCGAAGCGGTGCCGGGGCCGGGGCAGGGCCCGGGACTTGGGCCGGCACGACGAGGGCCCCGACCGGCTCGCGGGCGCCGGACCGGTCCGGCTGCAAGCCCTCGCCCGTGGATACCGCCATCCGCGCCACCTCCCGGTGGATGCGCGCCGCCCCGACCGGGAAAACCAGGGGCGGCCCTTGGTTTCTGAGTACTCGTCGGCGGACACCGGAGTCAAGACGCACGAAAGCCCGGATCCAGGGGATCCGGGCTTTCGTTACTGCGGTCCTGACGGGATTTGAACCCGCGGCCTCCACCTTGACAGGGTGGCGAGCACTCCAAACTGCTCCACAGGACCAGGTTTTCGCGGCTGCCTTGCGGCTGGCTGCGAAGACAGACTGTACAGGAGGTCAGAGGGTGCGGTCGACCTCACTCCTGGTGGTGGAGCCGTTACGCGCCCACCACCAGGCGCTCTACGGGGCGGCGGCGTCGATCGCCTTGACGATCCGCTTGTCGGAGACGGGGAACGCGGTGCCCAGGGCGTGCGCGAAATAGCTGACCCGCAGCTCCTCGATCATCCAGCGGATGTCCAGGACCTCCTGCGGAACGGGCCTGCCCTGCGGCAGTTGCTCCAGCAGCCAGGCGTACTCGTCCTGCATCTCGTGGACCTTCTCCATGCGCGTGGTGTCGCGCTGGACGTTCGTCGGCATCTGCTGGAGCCGGCGGTCCTCTGCGACCAGGTAGCGCATCAGATCGGGCAGCCTGCGCAGCCCGGTCAGGGTGACGAACCCGGGCGGTACGAGACGGGCGAGGTGATCCCGTACATCCGTGACGTTGTTGATCAGGACCAGGCTGTTGGTGGACTTCAGCCGGCGCTCGCAGGCCTGCCAGGCCGCCAGGATCTGCTGGACCTGGCCGATCGTGCGGACGGTCAGGTCCACCAGGTCGGCGCGCACCTTGTCGTACAGCTTCCGGAACGACGCCTCGTCCCAGGCCGGACCGCCGTGCGCGGCGATCAGCCGGTCGGCGGCCGCCGTCGCGCAGTCGTCGAAGAGGGCCTGGATGGAGCCGTGCGGGTTACGGGACAGAGCGAGCTTCTGCTGGTTGGTGAGCTTGTCCGAGGCGAACTTCGCCGGGTTCACCGGGATGTTCAGCAGGATCAGCTTCCGGGTGCCGCGCCACATCGCCTGCTGCTGCTCGGCCTCGGTGTCGAAGAGCCGTACGGCCACGGTCTCGCCTTGGTCGACCAGGGCAGGGAAGGCCTTCACCGGCTGCCCGGCCCTCCGCGTCTCGAAGACCCGGTCCAGCGTGCCGATCGTCCAGTCCGTGAGCTTCGAGCGCTCGATGGACTCCCCGGACGGCCCCGCGGTCGCCGCGGCGGCCTGGGAGAGGGCCTGACGGGCCTTGGGGCGCAGCTGGACCCGCAGCGCCTCCAGGTCCTTGTCCTCGGCGACCTTGCGGCGCCGCTCGTCGACAACCCGGAAGGTGATCTTCAGGTGGTCCGGGACCCGGCTCAGGTCGAAGTCGTCCGCGGTGACCGGCACGCCGACCATCCGCTGGAGCTCCCGGGCCAGCGTCACCGGCAGCGGCTCCTGCAGCGGTACGGCCCGGTCCAGGAACTTGTCCGCGTAGTTCGGTGCGGGGACGTAGTGCCGGCGGATGGGCTTGGGCAGGGAACGGATCAGCTCGGTGACCACTTCCTCGCGCAGGCCCGGGATCTGCCAGTCGAAGCCCTCGGACGTGACCTGGTTGAGCACCTGGAGCGGGATGTGGACGGTCACGCCGTCGGCGTCCGCACCGGGCTCGAACTGGTACGTCACCCGGAACTTGAGCTTCCCCTGCCGCCAGGAGTCCGGGTAGTCGTCCTTGGTGACGGCCCCGGCCTTCTCGTTGATGAGCATGGAGCGCTCGAAGTCCAGCGCGTCCGGCTCGTCCTTGCGCTTGTGCTTCCACCACGAGTCGAAGTGCGCGCCCGAGACGACGTGTTCGGGGATCCGCTGGTCGTAGAAGTCGAAGAGCGTCTCGTCGTCCACGAGGATGTCGCGGCGTCGGGCACGGTGCTCCAACTCCTCGACTTCGCCGAGGAGTTTGCGGTTGTCGTGGAAGAACTGGTGGTGCGTGCGCCAGTCACCCTCGACCAGGGCGTTGCGGATGAAGAGATCCCGCGAGGCCTCCTGGTCGATCCGGCCGAAATTGACCTTGCGCTGGGCCACGATCGGTACGCCGTACAGCGTGACCCGCTCGTACGCCATCACCGCCGCCTGGTCCTTCTCCCAGTGCGGCTCGCTGTAGGTGCGCTTCAGCAGATGGCCGGCCAGCGGCTCGATCCACTCCGGCTCGACCCGGGCGTTGACCCGCGCCCACAGCCGGGACGTCTCCACCAGCTCGGCCGACATCACGAACCGCGGCTGCTTCTTGAAGAGCGCCGACCCCGGGAAGATCGCGAACTTGGCGCTGCGGGCGCCCAGGTACTCGTTCTTCTCGGTGTCCTTCAGCCCGATGTGCGACAGCAGACCGGCCAGCAGCGAGGTGTGCACCGACTGCTCCGGGGCGTCGTCCTCATTGAGCTCGATCCCCATCTGCTTGGCGACCGTACGCAACTGCGCGTAGATGTCCTGCCATTCGCGGATGCGCAGGAAGTTCAGGTACTCCTGCTTGCACATCCGGCGGAAGCTCGAGGAGCCGCGCTCCTTCTGCTGCTCGCGGATGTAGCGCCACAGATTCAGGAACGCCAGGAAGTCGGACGTCTCGTCCTTGAACCGGGCGTGCTGCTGATCGGCCTGCGTCTGCTTCTCGGACGGCCGCTCGCGCGGGTCCTGGATGGAGAGCGCGGAGGCGATGACCATGACCTCGCGGACACAGCCGTTGCGGTCGGCCTCGATGACCATGCGGGCCAGCCGCGGGTCCACCGGCAGCTGCGAGAGCTGGCGGCCCAGCGGGGTCAGCCGCTTCTTCGGATCCTTCTCCTCCGGATCCAGCGCGCCCAGCTCCTGGAGGAGCTGTACGCCGTCGCGGATGTTGCGGTGGTCCGGCGGGTCGATGAAGGGGAACTTCTCGATGTCGCCGAGGCCGGCCGCGGTCATCTGGAGGATGACGGAGGCCAGGTTCGTCCGGAGGATCTCCGGATCCGTGAACTCCGGACGGGTCAGGAAGTCGTCCTCGGAGTACAGCCGGATGCAGATGCCGTCCGACGTACGGCCGCAGCGGCCCTTGCGCTGGTTGGCGCTGGCCTGCGAGATCCGCTCGATCGGCAGCCGCTGGACCTTCGTGCGGTGGCTGTAGCGGGAGATACGGGCGTTGCCCGGGTCGATCACGTACTTGATGCCGGGGACGGTCAGCGAGGTCTCGGCGACGTTGGTCGCCAGCACGATCCTGCGCCCGGTGTGGCGCTGGAACACACGGTGCTGCTCGGCGTGCGACAGGCGCGCGTAGAGGGGGAGCACCTCGGTATGTCTGAGATTGCGTTTGCCCAGCGCGTCCGCGGTGTCGCGGATCTCCCGCTCTCCGGAGAGGAACACCAGGACGTCGCCGGGCCCCTCCGACTGGAGCTCGTCGACGGCGTCGCAGATCGCGGTGATCTGGTCGCGGTCGGAGTCCTCGCTGTCCTCTTCGAGCAGAGGGCGATACCGCACGTCCACCGGATACGTACGCCCGCTGACCTCGACGATCGGCGCCTCGCCGAAGTGGCGCGCGAACCGCTCGGGGTCGATGGTCGCCGAGGTGATGACGACCTTCAGATCCGGGCGCTTGGGAAGCAGCCGGGCCAGATATCCGAGCAGGAAGTCGATGTTCAGCGACCGCTCGTGGGCCTCGTCGATGATGATCGTGTCGTAGGCGAGCAGCTCGCGGTCCGTCTGGATCTCGGCGAGCAGGATGCCGTCCGTCATCAGCTTGACGAAGGTCGCGTCCTGGTTGACCTGGTCGGTGAAGCGGACCTTCCAGCCGACCGCCTCGCCCAGCGGCGTGTTCAGCTCCTCGGCGATCCGCTCGGCCACCGTGCGGGCCGCGATCCGGCGCGGCTGGGTGTGCCCGATCATGCCGCGGACGCCGCGGCCCAGCTCCATGCAGATCTTGGGGATCTGAGTGGTCTTGCCGGAGCCGGTCTCACCGGCGACGATCACGACCTGGTGGTCGCGTATCGCCTCCAGGATCTCGTCCTTCTTCTGGCTGACCGGCAGCTGTTCGGGATACGAGAGGGCAGGCATCCGCCCGGCCCGCAGCGCGAGCCGCCCGGCTGACTTCGTGGCCTGGGCCGCGATCTCGTCCAGCACGGCCTGCTGGGCCTCGGGCTTGCGAATGCGGCGCGCGCCTTCGAGGCGGCGGCCGAGCCGGTGCGCGTCGCGGAGCGAGAGCTGCCCGAGCTGGGACTGGAGATCGGCAAAGGAAGTAGACATACGGATCCCAGGATCTCACCCGGGCCCGAGGAACGGCGAACGTATTTCGCGCGGCCTCCGTCACCGCGCCCGTACGGTCGGGGACGGCGCGATCACAGCACGTACCATTCCGGACAGCTGATCCCTGCTGAACTCTCCGCTGTTCCCTCTGCCGGAAGGCCCTCTGCCGTGTCCCGTTCGTCGTGGTGCTGCCTGGTGGCGGCCCTCGCGGTCGTCCTGGGGCTGTTCTGCGGACCGTCGACGGCCTCGGCGTCGACGGCCTCGCCGGGTCCGTCCGTGGCGGTGTCCATGAACGCCGTGTCCATGAACGCCGTGTCCATGAGCACCGGGCAGGGAGACGGCCTTCCGGGCTGTGGCAGGAAGGGCAAGCACGACGGCACCGAGCCGGCCGTTCCCGGGCGGGCCCGCGCGGCCCACGACCAGGCGCCGGGCCTCGCCGAAGGGGGCCTGCCCCCGGCCACCGGCCCCGGGCCGGTCCTGCGGACCGCGCCGCTGACGCTGCGCGGACCCGACGCGGCCGCGCCGACCCCGGTGGAACTCTCGGTACTGAGGGTGTAGACGGCCCGCCCCCTTCCCTGCCGTCCCTCCTCATTCCTCCCGCATCACCAGCCCGGAGTTCCGCATGCCCACATCCATGCCCAAGCCGTCCCCGAAGCCGTCGTCCCGGACATCCCGCAAGAAGCCGCTGGTCTACGGCGCCGGGGTCGTCGTCGCCGCCGCGCTGTTGGGTTACGTGTCCTACCGGGCGACCGCCCCCGATTCCCCCGACGCCCGTTCCTCGTCCTCGGTGGTGGCGGGCGTCACCGCGGACCCGGACGAGGGCGTCTACCCGGAACTGGCGAAGCTCGCCCGGCGTGACGCCGGCGACAAGCTGGCACTGGGCCGGGCGGACGCGCCCGTCGTCCTCATCGAGTACGCCGACTTCAAGTGCGGCTACTGCGGAAAGTTCGCCCGGGACACCGAACCCGCCCTCGTGAAGAAGTACGTCGACAACGGCACCCTGCGCATCGAGTGGCGCAACTTCCCGATCTTCGGCGCCGAGTCCGAGGCCGCAGCGCGCGCCTCCTGGGCCGCCGGGCAGCAGGGCCGTTTCTGGGAGTTCCACCGTGCCGCGTACTCCGAAGGAGCCAAGGAGAAGGGATTCGGCAAGGACCGGCTGAAGGCCCTCGGCCGCCAGGCCGGGGTGCCCGACCTCGACCGCTTCGTCCGCGACACGGACGGCTCGGCGGCCGCGGCAGCGGTGAGCAAGGACCAGGAGCAGGGGTACGGGATCGGCGCGACGTCCACCCCGTCGTTCCTGATCAACGGCCGCCCGATCGCCGGGGCGCAGCCGGCGGAGACGTTCACCCGGGCCATCGAGCAGGCGGCTGACCGGGCGAAGAACCTGGGCAGCGCCGGCCAGGACACGGGGGGCGCGGAAGACGCCAAGGGCACCGCCTCCCCCGACAAGGGCTCCGCGAAGTGACATCGGACATCGGCTACTTCGCCGCGTTCCTCGGCGGGCTGCTGGCCCTGCTCAGCCCGTGCAGCGCCCTGCTGCTCCCCGCCTTCTTCGCGTACTCCATCGACTCCGCCTCCCGGCTGCTCGCCAGGACCGGGATCTTCTACGCGGGCCTGGCCACCACCCTCGTCCCGCTCGGGGCCGCGGGCTCGTACGCCGGACGGCTCTTCTACAGCCACCGCGACGCCCTCGTCCTCGGCGCGGGCTGGCTGATCATCGGGCTGGGCGTCGCGCAGATCGTCGGTCTGGGCTTCGCCTCGCGCAGGATCTCCGCACTCAGCGGCCGGATCCGCCCCACCACCGCGCTGTCCGTCTACGCGCTCGGTGCCGTCTACGGCCTGGCGGGCTTCTGCGCGGGACCGATCCTCGGCAGCGTCCTCACCGTCGCGGCCGTCAGCGGCAGCCCGGCGTACGGAGGGCTGCTGCTTGCCGTCTACGCGCTGGGCATGGCGGTGCCGCTCTTCCTGCTCGCGCTGCTCTGGGAGCGGTTCGAGCTGGGCCGGAGGGCTTGGCTGCGGGGTCGTGTCCTGCGCCTCGGCCGCTTCGAACTGCACACCACGACGCTGCTGTCGGGGCTCTTCTTCATCGGTCTCGGCGCGCTGTTCCTCGCGTACGACGGAACGACGGCGTTGCCCGGTCTCCTGAACGTGGACCAGTCGTTCGCCGTGGAGCAGTGGGCCCGGGGCATCGGTGAGCATGTGCCGGACGCGGTACTGCTGGTCGCGGTGGTGGCCGTGGTGCTGTTGGTGCTCGCGGCGCGGTCCGGGCGGGGCCGGGGCGGGGACGGCCCCGACGGCACCGAAGGAACCGACGGCTCCGACGGCTCCGACAGGGCGAACACTGCGGACCGGGAGGGCGTCTGACACAACGAAGGCCCCGTCCACCGGACGGGGCCTTCAGGTGGTGGCTGGGGCCGGGATCGAACCGGCGACCTATCGCTTTTCAGGCGATCGCTCGTACCAACTGAGCTACCCAGCCACGCAGCTCATAAGGGCTGCAGCGGTCCTGACGGGATTTGAACCCGCGGCCTCCACCTTGACAGGGTGGCGAGCACTCCAAACTGCTCCACAGGACCAAGCTTTGTGCGACTAAGTGTCGCACAGGTTGTGCGTGCCCCCAACGGGATTCGAACCCGTGCTACCGCCTTGAAAGGGCGGCGTCCTGGGCCACTAGACGATGAGGGCAGAACTGCTGGTACAGCTTGCTTCTGCGTCTGTCGCCCGAAGGGAAAGTGAGAAGCCGGTGACTCCGCTTCCCCTCGAGAGGTTCGGCTTCTCCTTCAACCTATGAGGTTTCAGAACGGTCGAGCCCTGACCGGCGCCCTTGGGCACGTCGGAGACTGTACACGTGCGTTTCGGTGTCAGCCAAACCGAATAGGGGAGGGCGTCGCGTCGGGCCGGCTCTCCTTGGGCAGATGGCGGCTGACCTCGGCGGTAGTCAGGCCGAGGCCGCCCAGGGTGATCTCGTCCCAGGCCTGCAGACGGCGGGTGGAGCGGTCCAGGTAGAGCACCGACGCGAGCACCTGCTCCGGCTTCTCGTTCTGTACGGCACGCAGCCCTCCGCCACCCGTGGACCCCTCGACCATCAGCCGGGTGCCGCGCTTCATGAGCTCGTTCTGCCGGTGGTGCACATGGCCGGCCAGGACGAGGGGGACCGCTCCGTCCGTCTGCCGGGCCGCCTCCGGCTCATGGGCGACGGCGATGTCCGCCGGGGTGCCCGCACGCCGTTGGCCGTGCAGCGCGGCGGCGAGCCGCAGGCCCGCCGCCTGCTCGGCACCCTCGGCCTGCTCCGGACCCGTGCGGTCCGGGGTGAACTGCGGGTCCCCGATGCCCGCCACCCGCAGACCGCCGACGTTCACCGCCCGGCCCTCGTCCAGCACGTGCACGTTCCTGAAACGCTTGTTCCCCTCCAGATACTTCTGCGTCACCGCCGAGTCGTGGTTGCCGCGGACCCAGACGTAGGGCGCGCCCAGATCGCTGATCGGGTCGAGGAAGCTGTTCTCCACGGCTGCCCCGTGATCCATCGTGTCGCCGGAGTCGATGATCACGTCGATGTCGTACTGCTCGACGAGTGAGCCGATGATGCGCCACGCCGCGGGGTTGAGGTGGATGTCGGAGACGTGCAGGACGCGGAGGGTCGCGGGGTCCGGGCTGTACACGGGGAGCGTCGATGTGGCGTCGTACAGCTTGGTGACGTTGGTGACCAGCCGGGCGAGTTCCTGCTGGTAGATGTCGAAGTCGGTGACGATCGAGCGGGCGTCACCGACGACCGAGGGAGCACTGGAGAGCAGCCCGGAGAACTTCGGCTCCAGGACCGACTCGGGGTTCCAGGTGGCGTACGCCCCGACGCCCGAGGCGGCCAGCAGCGTGAGCGCGAGCCCCCCGGCGGCCAGGGCGCGCCGGGGCCTTCGGTAGACGGCGAGGCCGAGCGCGGTGGCGCCGGAGACGACCGCGACGCAGGAGCGCACGGCGAGCTCGCGGGCACCTGCGCTCACGTCGCCGCCGACCTCGTCCTCCAGGCCGGCGAGCCGTTCGGGGTGCTGGACCAGGGCCTCGGAGCGGACCGGGTCCAGGCGGTCGACGTCGACGTCGAGCCGGACCGGGGCGTGGTGCGAGTCCAGTTCGAGGGCGCCGAGCGGTGACACGTTGATCTTGGTGCCGCCGCTGAGAGAGGGCCGCAGGGTCATGGTCGTGTCCATCGGGCCCACGGGCGTACGGACACTGCCGACGGCCAGCAGCCCCAGCCAGGCGCCGAACAGCACGACGGCGACGAGGCCGAGCGCGCGGGCGAACGGACGCGGCGAGCCGGCGAGCATGCCGCTGTTGCGGGGGCGACGGCCGGGCCCCCGGCCGGAGCGTGGGCGTGGGCGGAGTCGGACGAGGTGCCGGACGCGGGCTGCTGCGGCACGGAACGGGTCGCGGGCCATTGGGCGCGTATGCCCCGGCCGGAAGGCGGATATGCGCTTACGGCACACCCGGGCGCTTCCGGCGCCCGTACGTGACAATGACGGGGTGCTGGAGATGACGCGGGAAGCGTTCGAGGAACTGGTCGGCGAGGCGCTGGACCGGATTCCGCCGGAGCTCACCCGGCTGATGGACAACGTCGCGGTGTTCGTCGAGGAGGAGCCGGAATCCGACGATCCGGAACTGCTCGGGCTCTACGAGGGCACGCCGCTGACCGAGCGCGGCGAGTGGTACGCCGGTGTGCTGCCGGACCGGATCACCATCTACCGGGGACCGACGCTGCGGATGTGCGAGTCGCGCGAGGACGTCGTCGCCGAGACGGAGATCACGGTCGTGCACGAGATCGCCCACCACTTCGGCATCGACGACGAGAGGCTGCACGCGCTCGGTTACGGGTGAGGGTGTGAGGCCGAAGGTGCCGGTCACGGGTGGTGGTGCGAGGTCGAAGGCGCCAGGTCACGGGTGACGGAGGGGGCCGGACGCGTTCGGGTCGGGTGAGATGCGGCACATCGCGAGGTGTGAACGAGGTGTGCGGGCCTGCCCGGGGGCGTGTCCCCGGCGGGGCGGCGGGAGTTGGGCACAGCGCTCCCGGCTCGTTTCCGTGATGCCCCGTCCTTCTTCGCGCCCCCGGAGGTGCCCCCGTGCGCCAGTTGCCCGTCCCCGTCCGCTGGGCGGCCGTCACTGCGGTGACGATCGCAGCGTCCACCGGCTGTATGAGCATCGGCTCCGACGGCGGGAAACCGGCGCCCTCCCGCTCCGCCGTACCCAAGGGATCGGTGGCCGAACCGGACGGATCCACGGTGGCCGGTACTGGTCAGGCCCGTACGGGGGGCGGCGCCGGGGCGCACTCCGAGCGCGAGGGCGCCCGGTCCGCCGATCCGAGCGCCTCCGTCGCCCCCTCCGGCAGCCCCGGCACCGAATCCGACCGGTCCGGCCCGGCAAAGGGCGGCCGTCCGCCGACGCAGCTGCCTTCCGCGCCGGGCCCCGGGGTCCCCGAGCAGCCTGAGTCGCCGGCTCCGTCCGACCCGGGACCCGGCACCCCCGAGACCCCGCGGCCGCCGGACCCGCCGGAGCCCGAGCCGGAGCCCTCCGAACCGGCGCCGCCGGTGCCCTCGGCCTCGCCTGCCGCTCAGTTCCGTAATGGCGCGGCGGGTGCGCCGGACGCCTTCTACGCGATGCGGACTCCGGAGGCATCACCGCAGGTGGGACCGGCTTGACGGGTCGGCCGGAAGGGGGCGGTTTGCGCAATGTGGGTGAGAGTGCGTATGGTGGTAGATCGTTTGATCCCATTGCCCGGCGCCGACACAGAAGAGCGCCGTGTGGCGCGTACTCTCCCTTGCCGTGGCTGGACCGCATTGAGGCGGTCGAAATTGCGAAAACACGGAGTTACGGGCGCGTGCCGAGACTCCGAGAGGTTTCGCATTTCGCATGTCAATTTCCAGTTCTGACCACACCGTCATGCCCGAGAACGTCGAGAACGACGTCGAGAGCGCCGAGCTCATCGAGGCCGCAGAGGCCGTCGTCGCCGAGGTCGCAGAGGCCGTCGAGACCGACGCCCCCCAGGCCGAGCAGGCCGAGCAGGCCGAGCAGGCCGACACCGACTCCGCCGCCGACGAGGCGGACGCCGAGCCGACCATCACGTTCGCCGAGCTGGGCCTGCCCGAGGGCATCGTCCGCAAGCTCGCGCAGAACGGTGTGACCGCGCCCTTCCCGATCCAGGCGGCGACCATCCCGGACGCCCTGGCCGGCAAGGACATCCTGGGCCGCGGCCGTACCGGCTCCGGCAAGACCCTCTCCTTCGGTCTGCCGACCCTGACCGCGCTGGCCGGTGGGCACACCGAGAAGAAGAAGCCCCGCGCGATCATCCTCACCCCGACCCGTGAGCTCGCGATGCAGGTCGCGGACGCACTGCAGCCCTACGGCGACGTGCTCGGCCTGAAGATGAAGGTCGTCTGCGGCGGTACGTCGATGGGCAACCAGATCTACGCGCTGGAGCGCGGTGTCGACGTCCTCGTCGCCACCCCGGGCCGGCTGCGCGACATCATCAACCGGGGCGCCTGCTCCCTGGAGAACGTCCAGGTCGCCGTCCTCGACGAGGCCGACCAGATGTCCGACCTGGGCTTCCTGCCCGAGGTCACCGAGCTGCTCGACCAGATCCCCGGCGGCGGCCAGCGCATGCTCTTCTCCGCCACCATGGAGAACGAGATCGGCACCCTGGTCAAGCGCTACCTGAGCAACCCGGTCACCCACGAGGTCGACTCCGCCCAGGGCAACGTCTCGACCATGTCGCACCACGTCCTCGTCGTGAAGCCGAAGGACAAGGCGCCGGTCACCTCCGCCATCGCCGCCCGCAAGGGCCGCACGATCATCTTCGTCCGCACCCAGCTGGGCGCCGACCGCATCGCCGAGCAGCTCATCGAGGCCGGCGTCAAGGCGGACGCACTGCACGGCGGCATGACGCAGGGCGCCCGTACCCGCGTTCTCGAGGACTTCAAGAAGGGCTACGTCAACGCGCTCGTCGCGACCGACGTCGCCGCCCGCGGTATCCACGTCGACGGCATCGACCTGGTCCTGAACGTGGACCCGGCCGGTGACCACAAGGACTACCTGCACCGCTCGGGCCGTACCGCCCGTGCCGGCAAGTCCGGTGTCGTCGTCTCGCTGGCGCTGCCGCACCAGCGCCGCCAGATCTTCCGCCTGATGGAGGACGCGGGCGTCGACGCGTCGCGTCACATCGTCCAGGGCGCGGGCGTCTTCGAGCCGGAGGTCGCCGAGATCACCGGCGCCCGTTCGCTCACCGAGGTCCAGGCCGACTCCGCGAACAACGCCGCCAAGCAGGCCGAGCGCGAGGCCGCCGACCTGACCAAGCAGCTGGAGCGCATCCAGCGCCGTGCCGTGGAGCTGCGCGAGGAGGCCGACCGCCTGGTCGCCCGCGCCGCACGCGAGCGGGGCGACGACCCCGAGGCAGCGGTGGCCGAGGTCGCAGCCGAGGCGGAGGCCGCACTGCTGGCCGCCACCTCCGTGCCGGAGCAGCCCGCAGCGCGCGAAGAGCGTCGCGACGACCGCGGCAACTACGAGCGCCGGGACAACCGCGGTGGCGACCGTGGCGGTTACCGCGGCGGCAACGACCGCGGCAGCGACCGTGTCGGCGAGCGCAGCGGCCGTCCGGCCGGCAGCAACGGCTACCGCGGCAGCAGTGACCGTCCGTCGTTCCGCGGCAGCAACGACCGTCGTGAGGACCGTCCCGTCGGTGGCGGTTTCCGCTCCGGTGGCGGCGACCGTCGTGACGACCGTGGCGGCCGCTCCTTCGAGCGCCGCGACAACGACCGCCCGGCGTTCAACCGCGACCGTCGTGACGAGCGTCCCTCGGGCGGTTTCCGCTCCGGTGGCGGCGACCGTCGTGACGACCGTGGCGGCCGCTCCTTCGAGCGTCGCGACAACGACCGTCCGTCGGGCGGCTTCAACCGCGACAACGACCGCCCGGCGTTCAACCGCGACCGTCGTGACGAGCGCCCGTCCGGTGGCTTCCGCTCCGGTGGCGGCGACCGTCCGTTCAACCGCGACCGTCGTGACGACCGCCCGGCGGGCGGCTTCCGCTCCGGCGGCGCCGGCGACCGCCCCACCGGTCGTCGTGACGACCACCGCTCCACGGGAACCGGCACGAGCACCGGCTCCTTCGGCCGTCGTGACGACAAGCCGCGCTGGAAGCGCAACGGCTGATCGTCCGATCGCCTGACTGCTGAACAGGGCCCGCACATCACCTCGGTGATGTGCGGGCCCTGTTTTATTGAACGGGTTCGAATTTCTCTGTCGGTGCCTGTGCGGCTGCTGTTAAAGTCAGCCGACTTGCACGGGGAGTTGGGGCCGGGGGGCTTTCACACTTCGCACAGACCCGCGGCATGAGCTGCCGCGTCCTCCTCGTGTTCGATCCATCGCCCGGGAGGGGACTGCTTTGACAGCATTTGTTCGTGGCCGTGTCGCACTGGTGGGGTCCGTGGTGGGAGCGACCGTCCTCGCGACGACCGTCGTACCGGCCGAGGCCGCCCCCACCGCGGCTCCAGCCATCGTGGCGACCGCCGGTACCTACGGCCTCGACTTCGCCGGTGGGCGGCTGAACACCGTGGAGCGGAGCCCCAGCGGTGACCGGGTGGTGTACGAGCGTCAGGTGTCGGCCGACAGCGTGACCGTGGGGGAGCGGGAGAGCCGCGGGTACACGGGCCCCTACGCCAACGGCGCTCACGTCAGGAGCGTGCCCTGCGACATGGGTGCCTGCGTGGAACTGGTCGGCGCGGGCAACGGGAGCTACGGCGTCGTGTTCGTCGACGGCGAAGGTGACGACGCCGGCCTGGAGAGCGTGCAGTACAGGACGTCGGGAACCTCGCACTTCGGGGGCACCCACTATCCGGCGGGTACCGCGAAGATCGTGGACCTGACCGGGCGCTCATGGGTCGTCAACGGCGGCTCGACCGCCGAACAGCAGGCAGGTGTGCACCCGAGCTACCGGTCCACCGCCGACCCCGTCGTCCGTAAGCCCACCGCTGCCTCTGTCTGGGGCACCACGCTCTGGGCGGCGACCTCCACCACCGGCGCGCTCTCCGCCACCGATCTGGGGCAGCGGAAGGTCGTGGAGACGGCCGCCACCGGTGCCCCCTGCGTCATCAAGGAGGTGCGCACGGTCGGACGCTGGATCTACTGGAACTGCGGGACGACCGGCGCGGCCGGGGTGTACGACCGTACGGCGAAGAAGTCGTTCACCGTGCCGTCCGGGCCCGCCCTCGTCGGTGACGGGTACCTCGTCCGGCACGACCGGACCGCCGGGAAGCTGCTGCTGACCGACTTCCACACGGGCAAGGCCGCCGCTCCCCGTGCGGTGGCCGACCTGCCCGCCGGGAAGACCGCCGACCAGCGACGGCTGACCTGGGCGGTGGACAAGTTCGGCGGGGACATCGCCTACGTGGATGCCGCCCAGTCCATCCACATCGTGCCCAGCGGTGTGCCCGCACAGCCCCTCACCAAGATGGCTTCCGATGTCGGTGAGGCCTACATGGACATCAAGGGCCTGAACGGCCCGGAGGCGTGGCTCAGCACCTGGCAGTTCAACAAGCCCGTCACCTGGACGTACACCGTCAAGGACTTGACCGGCCGTACCGTACGCACCCTCAAGGGCGGCTCCGGTACCGAGACGGGCGTCGAGTGGGACGGCCGGACGGACGCGGGGAAGTTCGCCGGTAGCAGCCGGCACACCTGGACCCTGCGGGCGTCCGCAGAGGACGGCTCGGGGACGTACACCACCAGCGGGTCCATCACGGTGAGCGGCGGCACGGCGGGCTTCCACGACCAGGGCTTTCTCAGCACCGGTGACCTGGTCACCCTCAACCCGTCCGGTGGGCTGACCGTTCAGTTCGGGCAGACATCGGGCAGCTTCTCGGGCAAGCAGACCGGTACTGGCTGGCCGGCCGGCACCCTCGCCGTCCCGTTCGCGGACACCGGCAGCGACCGGTGCGCCGAACTGCTCGTACGGATCCCGGGCGGCGAGCTGCGCCAGTACACCGGCCGCTGCGGCAACTCGGGTTACACACCGAAGAGCAGCCACACCACGATCGGCAAGGGCTGGCAGCAGTTCGACGTGCTGACCTCGCCCGGCGATCTGAACGGGGACGGCCGGGCCGACCTCCTGGCCCGGCAGACGACCACCGGCGACATGTACCTCTTCCCGGGGGCGGCCGGCGGGAAGTTCGCGCCGAAGGTCAGGATCTACACCAACTGGAAGACGTACGCCCAGATCACCGGCGTGGGCGACATCACCGGCGATGGCCGTGCCGACCTGCTCTGCCACGACCGCAAGGGCGGTCTGTGGCGCTACAACGGCCTGGGCAACGGCAGATTCGCGCCGCGTGTGCAGGTGTTCTCGGGCTGGGGGAGCTCGTACAACGCGATGGTGGGCGTCGGCGACCTGACCGGCGACGGCAAGAACGACATCGTCGTCCGCGACACGGCGGGCAAGCTCTACCGCAACAACGGCGACGGCAAGGGCTCGTTCGGGTCCCGTACGCAGATCGCCACCGGGTGGGGGCCGTACAAGGGGATCTTCTGAGGGGCTGACGGCCTACGCGGCCGGCAAGCGCGGCGCATGCCATGCCCCCGGCGAGGGAATCGCTGGGGGCATGACAATCAACTCCCGCGGCGCCCCGTCCGAGGAACCCGCTCCGACCGACGTAACCGACCCGGCAGACGCCCCCGTGGCCGAGGCCCCCGTGACCGAGGGCCTGTCCACTGGTCCGCTCGCCGGATCCGACGAGGCGAGACTGGCCGAACTCGGGTACACGCAGACGCTCGCCCGGCGTATGTCCGCCTTCTCCAACTACGCCGTCTCGTTCACGATCATCTCGGTGCTCTCCGGCTGTCTGACGTTGTATCTGTTCGGCATGAACACCGGCGGTCCCGCCGTCATCACGTGGGGCTGGGTCGGCGTCGGGCTCATGACGTTGTTCGTCGGGCTGGCGATGGCGGAGATCTGTTCGGCGTACCCGACCTCCGCCGGTCTCTACTTCTGGGCGCATCGACTGGCGCCGCCGCGCTCGGCGGCGGCCTGGGCCTGGTTCACGGGCTGGTTCAACGTCCTTGGCCAGGTCGCCGTGACCGCCGGGATCGACTTCGGGGCGGCGTCGTTCCTGGGCGCCTACCTGAACCTCCAGTTCGACTTCGAGGTCACGCCCGGCCGCACGATCCTCCTCTTCGCCGCGATCCTGCTGCTGCACGGCCTGCTGAACACCTTCGGCGTGCGCATCGTCGCGATCCTCAACAGCGTCAGCGTCTGGTGGCACGTGCTCGGTGTCGCCGTGATCGTCGGCGCGCTGACCTTCGTACCCGACTCGCACCAGTCGGCGTCGTTCGTCTTCACCGAGTTCGTGAACAACACCGGATGGGGCAGCGGCTTCTATGTGGTGATGATCGGGCTGTTGATGGCCCAGTACACCTTCACCGGCTACGACGCCTCCGCCCACATGACCGAGGAGACGCACGACGCCGCGACCGCCGGCCCGCGCGGCATCGTCCAGTCGATCTGGACCTCGTGGATCGCCGGTTTCGTGCTGCTGCTCGGCTTCACCTTCGCCATCCAGTCGTACGACGGAGCCCTGGCCTCCCCGACCGGTGCCCCGCCCGCCCAGATCCTCCTCGACGCCCTGGGCGCCACCACGGGCAAACTCCTGCTCCTGGTGGTGATCGGCGCCCAGCTCTTCTGCGGCATGGCCTCCGTGACCGCCAACAGCCGGATGATCTACGCGTTCTCCCGGGACGGCGCCCTGCCGTTCTCCCACGTCTGGCACACGGTCAGCCCCCGCACACGCACCCCCGTGGCGGCGGTCTGGCTGGCCGCCATCGGCGCGCTGGTCCTGGGCCTCCCGTACCTGATCAACGTCACGGCGTACGCGGCCGTCACCTCCATCGCGGTCATCGGTCTCTACATCGCGTACGTCATCCCGACCCTGCTCCGCCTCCTGCGCGGCGACGACTTCCGGCCCGGCCCCTGGCACCTCGGCCGCTGGTCCCGTCCGATCGGCATCGTCGCGGTGGTGTGGGTGGTGGTCATCACCGTGCTCTTCATGCTGCCCCAGGTCTCGCCCGTCACCTGGGAGACCTTCAACTACGCCCCGGTCGCCGTTCTGGTGGTCCTGGGTTTCGCCGCCGCCTGGTGGTTCGTCTCGGCCCGGCACTGGTTCCTCAATCCGGATCACAAACGCACGATCGCCCGCAAAACACCCCGCTGAACGGGGCTGCTGCCACGACGACGGGGCCCGGCAACCGATACCCGATCGGCGGCCGGGCCACGGCGGGCTATGCTCGGGGGTGATTCGCCGAGGGCCGTTAGCTCAATTGGTCAGAGCAGCGGACTTTTAATCCGTTGGTTGTGGGTTCGAGTCCCACACGGCCTACGCGAAGCAGGGCGGGGAAACCCATCTGACCTGCTACTCAGCGCCTCGATCGGTTTCGGCCGGTCGGGGCGCTTCGTCGTTCCCGGCTTCGTGCGTGAGCGATGGTCCGACCGCAGGGGCTACGGAGGGGGCTTACCGGAGCGGCGGCAGCTTCTGCGGCAGCCTGGTCGCCCGCGCCGTGCGATCGGTGGCCGACCGGTGTCGGCCAGGATGCGGCGGAGCGTCCCGGAGGCCGTCCGACAGAAGTCGAAGCAGGCCTTCGCGCCGGTGGGGTCCAGGGCGAACGCCGCGACGGTGCCTGCGCCCTCCAGCCCGCTGCGCTCGGCGGTCCGGAAGGCGTGCCGCGGTGCCCATACGTCGAAGGTGAGCAGGTCACCCGCGGCGGACAGGGTCACGCGCGACAGCTCGAACGGCACGGGCGCGTCCACGCGGCCCGGCGCGACCTTGACGTGTTCGCCGGCGCCCTACGGCTTCCGCCTATGACCTCATAGGGTCAACTCCGCCCCAGTGGCGTGAACTTCCTGAGGTGTGAGCGAGGCGGGCAGCGTAGGTGCGTTACGTCGGGGGAGCCCCGCCTGCACCGTTCACCGTCGGTACGAGGCCTGTTGGGGGACGGCGATCAGAACCCTGCGTCCGCCCGAGGGAGAGCCACTGCACCCTGGGCTACCGTGTATCGCCAACACGGATTCGAGGGAGCTGTATTGACGAGGGTCGCGGTGGTCGGTGGCGGGATCGGCGGCCTGGCCGTCGCGCTGTTCCTGGGCCGTCGGGGGCATGCGGTCACGGTGCTGGAGCGGGACGAATACCGGCCGGGGCGTGATCTCGACGCGGACTTCTTCGACTGGGGGCGCCCGGGGGTGCCCCAGGCCGTCCAGCCCCACGGGCTTCTGGCACCGGTCCGTACCGTGCTGCGCGCGGAGACCCCCGACGTGTACGAGGCGATGCTCCGGATGGGGGCGGGCGAACGCAACGAGCTGGACTGGTTCGCCGAGCGCCCGCCCGCGCGCCCGGGGGACGAGGACCTGGTCACGGTCCAGACGCGGCGCATCGTGCTGGAGGCGGCGCTGCACGATGCCGTCCACCGCGAACCGACCGTCGACGTCCGGCTCGGGGAGCCCGCCGAGGGGCTCGTCGTGGACCGGCACGGCGGCGCTCCTGGTGACGTCCCCCGGGTGACGGGGGTGCGGTCGCGGTCCGGGCGCCACGACGCCGACCTGGTGCTGGACGCCGGCGGGCGCCGGTCCCCGGTGCCCGGCTGGCTGTCCGCCGCGGGCTGCCGGGACGCGGTCGTGGAGAACCACCGCATCGGGATCGCGTACTTCTGCCGCTGGTACCGGCTGCCCCCGGACGGGCCGGGGAATCCGGGGCGGGTCAAGGCGGGATCGGTGGCGGCCTTCGCGGTCGGCGGGGTGTTCCCGTCGGACAACGGCACCTTCGCGGTGTTCCTGACCGTGTCCACCGCCGACCCCACCCGCGGCGCGCTCCCGGACCCCGAGGTCTTCGAACGGGTGGCCCGGACCTTTCCCGCCGTGGCCGCATGGCTGGACCTGTGCCCGGAGGCGATCTCCGGGGTGCTCGCGATGGGCGGCCTCGACAACCGCTGGACCGGGCTTTCCGACGCGGCCGGGCCCGTCGTCACCGGGCTGGTCGGGGTCGGCGACGCGGTCACGCACACCAATCCCACGATGGGGCAGGGCGTGGCGCTGGCCCTGTGGGCGGCGCAGTGGGTGGCCGGCCATGCCCCGGCCGCCGCCGACGACCCGGCGGCGTTCGCGGCCGGCTACCACCGCTGGGCCGGGCGGACACTGCGCCCCTGGTTCGACATCCAGGTCGCCATGGACCGGGCCAACGAGGCCGAACTCAGGAACCCCGAGCGGTGGTTGCCCCGGCAGCCCACGGCTGCGGCACGCGAGAAGGCCGCCCTGTCCGCATGCTCCTGGGACGACCCGGTAGTGATGCGGGCGCGGGCCCGGATCCGCCATCTCGTCCAGCCAGCCGATCAGGCCTACGGCACCGAGGAGGTACGCGCCCGCGTGGCGTGCTGGCTGGCGGAGCACCCGGACTTCACGCCCGGGTTCGACGGTCCCGCCCGCGAGGAGTGGGAGTCGGCCGTGCGGCGCACGGGGCCGACGCTCCGAGACCGGCCGCAGTGACCTGACACGACGGCACGGCGCCGGTGCCGGCCGTGAAGAGGCCGGCACCGGCGCCGTGTGCCCGGTGGTCAGACGAGGAGCTTCGTCTTCGCCCGCTGGTACTCCTCTTCCGTGATGGCGCCCTTGTCCTTGAGGTCCGCGAGTTTCGACAGATCCTCGACGTGGCTGCTCTTCGGCGCACCGTTCGCGTCGGACGTGCCCGCGGCCTCTCTCACGTACGCCTTGAAGGCCGCGTCCCGTTCCTTCGCGTCCTTCACGTCACGCGTCCCCATGGATTTGCCGCGTGCGATCACGTAGATCAGAACGCCCAGGTACGGCAGCACCAGTGCCAGGATCAGCCAGCCCGCCTTGGCCCATCCGCCGAGGTCGTCGCTTCGGAAGATGTCCATGATGACGCGGAACAGCAGGAAGAGCCACATGATCCAGAGGAAGAACCAGAGCATGGTCCAGAACAGGTTGAGCAGGGGGTAGTCGTCCATCGTCCACTCCAGGCGCCGCGTCGAATGGCTGAGTCTGAAATCAGTCATATCACCGCATTTATGCAGGCGCCCGTTGAGGTTTCCTGTGTTCCGCCAGGAGAGGGTTGGGGGAGCGGGCGGGTGCGGCGTGACGCGGGGCGACGCCTACTTCTCCGGCACGGAGGCGGCGGAGGCGGGGGCCTCTGCCGAGGCGGTGTCGGTGGAGCGCTCTACGGGTTCGGCCTGCTGCGGGATCGAGGATCCGGCCTGGGCCTCCGCTGCGCGTGCGGCCGCCGAGGTCTTCCGGCTGTGCACCAGGATGCCTATGAAGCCGGCGATGAACCCACTGATCAGGCCCGATATCGCGTGGTTGACCGCGTTGACCGATTCGCTGTCCGGGAGGCCGACGGCGGCGTAGTTCACCAGCGCGCTCATCACCGCCCCCATCAGGCCGCCGATGAGGCCGCTGATGACGGCGCCGCGCACGGGTGAGGACGGGGCGGCCGTGGCGGTCGGGGCAGGGGCGGGAGCGGGGGTGAGCGGTGCGGTCATCGTCGGGGCCCTCCAGACAGGCTGCGATGGGAGTCCGGGAGCGGCTTGACGGGCGCGGCGACATGCGCGCTCGGGGCCTGCTCGCACGGGCAGCCCACCGGTCCGGGGGATGCAGCAGTTACCTTGCGGCAGAACACGTGTTCCGTGCAACACCTTCTCGTTTCCGACACTTTGACGGCATGGTGAAGATCGCCCGCGGAAGTGGAGCGGTTGCCGCCGCCAAGGGGGCAGTGAGGGTGGTTTGTTCAGGTTTGGCGGTGCCGATCGGCTGTCCCTGCAATGTGGTTGGGGAGGGCTGGCCGTCGCTGTCGGCGGAGGGCCGTGACGGGCAGGTGCGCGGGCACCGTCCGGTCGCTGCGGGATCGGCGGCCCGGACCGGGTGCCGACTGAGGGGTGTGGACGCCGAGTGGTCATGAGCGTCTCGAACATGCCGTAGAGTTGTGTTTACCGACGCGGGGTGGAGCAGCTCGGTAGCTCGCTGGGCTCATAACCCAGAGGTCGCAGGTTCAAATCCTGTCCCCGCTACTGAAGAATCAGGCCCGGCATGCATACAGCGTGCCGGGCCTGATTCGTTTGTACGCCGTCGGCCCGCCGGGTCGCCGGCCGGCGCGGGCCGTATGCCGCGTACGTACCCCCATTGGCCGACGAGGAGTCGCCCCGCGACCCTGCTCCGGGAAGCCTGGGGGTGGTGCGCGGTACCGTCCGCGGCCGTGGGCGCACCGGGCAGGAGACCAGCAGGTGGGGAAGCGGGAGAAGCGGCGGAAGAGGCGCGCAGGTGGGGTGCGGACCCGCCGTTTCGTCCGGGCTCTGCCTGCGCTGATGATCGTCGGGGGCGTGCTGTTCGACGTCCTCACCCCGCCCGCCTTCACGGCCATCCCGTTGTTCGCGGCGGCGCCGCTGATCGCCGCACCGTTCTTCTCGCTGGCCAGTACCGTCCGCACCGGCGTCGCCGCGCTGCTGGCGGTCGCCGGGGTGCGGATCTACAGCGGCACCCTGATCCAGGTCGTGCCCTCCATCGAACTGCTCACCGTCCTCACCGTCTCCGTCCTCGCTGTCGTGATCAACGGGGTCGTGCGGCGCAGCAACGAGCAGCTGGCTTCCGCCCGGGTCATCGCGGAGACCGCCATGCGGGCGGTGCTGCCGACGCCGTCCGACCGGATCGGCGGGCTGCATGTCGCCGCGCGGTACGAGGCGGCGCAGGCGGACGAGTTCGTCGGCGGCGACCTGTTCTCGGTCACGGACACCCCGCAGGGGGTGCGGCTGGTGGTCGGGGACGTGCGCGGCAAGGGACTGGACGCCGTGGAGGCGGTGGCGGTGATCATCGGGGCGTTCCGGGAGGCGGCCGAGCAGGAGGAGTCGCTCGAGGGCGTGGCGCAGCGGCTGGAGCGTGCGCTGGCGCGCGAGGCGAGCACCCGCGGCGGCCTTGATGCGGTCGAGGGGTTCGTCACCGCCGTGCTGGCGGAGATCCCGCCGGGTGCGTCCGTGGTGCGGATCGTCAACCGCGGCCACCCCGAGCCGCTGCTGCTGCACACGGACGGGGCGCTGGAGGTGCTCGGGCCTTCGGTGCCGGCGCTGCCGCTGGGGATGGACCTGGGGGTGTGGCCGGACCGGGCCGACGAGTGGGAACTGCCCGCCGGGGCGACGCTCCTTCTCTATACGGACGGCCTCTCCGAGGCCCGTGACGCCGAAGGGGTCTTCTACGCCCCCGCCGAGCGGCTGAGGGGGCGGATCTTCCCGGGGCCCGAGGAGCTGCTGTCCGCGCTGACCGATGACGTGCGGCTGCACACGGGCGGTGAGTCGACGGACGACATGGCGCTGCTCGCGGTCGGCCGGCCGGCCGAGGGCCAGCCCGACCGGCGCAGGACCGTGAAGATCGTCGGCCTGGGGGACGGTGGCGGATGAGCCCGAGCCTGAGCCCAGGGCCGGGTGCGGTGGGAGCGGTTTGGCTGCGATGCCACCGTCCGTAACCGAAGGGCATCCCTCCGCATAACATTTGACGCAACGTCAGAAAGCGGGTAGTGGCTGAAGGGTGATCAACTCGTCCGTTTCCACCCGGTTGTGTCCCGTAAAGTCCAGGCCAAAGACCTGAACGATCAGTGGGAACGGCTTGGAATCGGACCCCGGTGTCTATTAACGTTCGATAACGCAGCGCGGTTGTCCCAGCCGCCGTCAGTGGCGGCACCGTGCGCGAGCGCCGAATTCCGCAAGGGAACCGGGGAACCACCTACATGGGGTGAATCGGGCATCTCTGTCTTGTGACGAGACGGAGGAACCCGTAGGAGACCTTCCTGCTCCGAACCCGTCAGCTAACCCGGTAGGCGAGAAGGAAGGAAAGGAGTGCGCCCCCGTGGCGTCCAACAAGCCTGCCCCCGAAGCTCCCTCCCGGTTCGTGTCCGAGTACGGCGATGACTTCGCGACCCGGCCCGGCACCGTTGTCGGTGCGGAGCACGGGGCCGCCTACGCGACCGATCACGGGACCGATCGGGGCAGCGGCTTCGGAATCGACTTCCGCGCCGACGACTCCGGGCCCGACAGGGCCTGGGAGGAATGGAATCCCACCGAGGACTCCGTCCGTCCCGTGCGCGGCAAGCACCGCGTCGCCAAGCAGCGCAACGGTCTGGCCCGTAGCTCCACCGTCCTCGGCGTCGGCGTCATCGCGGCCGTCGGTGCGGGTGGCATGGCCACCGCCCAGAGCAAGCCGCCGGTCTCCATCTCTCTTCCCGATTCCATCTCGGACAATCTCCCCGACGCCAAGTCCCTCCCGGGCGTCGGCGCACTGTTCTCGGGTGAATCCGAGTCCGCGGCGGAGAAGGCCGTGGCCGAGACCGCTTCCGCCCCGCTGACGACCGCCGGCATCACCACCGCCGAGGCCGAGCAGGGCACCACCGACGCGGGTGAGGCCCTGCGCGCCCGCATCCTCCAGCAGGCAGAGCAGCAGCAGGACGCCGCCGACGCCGAGGTCAAGGCCGCAGCCGAGAAGGCCGCAGCCGAGAAGGCCGCCGCGGAGGCGAAGAAGCAGCAGGACGCCGCCGAGGCCAAGATCGCCGCAGAGAAGAAGAAGGCGGCGGAGGAGGCGGCGAAGAAGGCGGAAGCCCTGCGGCTCGCCAAGCTCGCCGCCAGTTACGCCATCCCCACCTCCTCGTACACGATCACCTCGACCTTCGGCGAGGCCGGATCGATGTGGTCCTCCGGCTACCACACGGGCCTCGACTTCGCGGCGCCCACCGGTACGCCGATCAAGGCGATCCACAGCGGCACGATCAAGTCGGCCGGCTACTCCGGCTCCTACGGCTACCGCACGGTCCTGGAGCTGGAGGACGGCACGGAGCTGTGGTTCTGCCACCAGTCCTCGATGGATGTCAGCATCGGCCAGAAGGTCACGACCGGCGACACCATCGGACGCGTCGGCGCCACCGGCAACGTGACCGGCCCGCACCTCCACCTGGAGGTCCACACCCCGGACGGCACCGGCATAGACCCGATGCCCTGGCTGCAGGCCCGGGGCCTGACGGTCTGAGACCGTTCCTCCACGCCGGCTCCCCGGCCCGTGAAACCCCGGCAGCCCTGACGCTCACCCCCCGACGTCAGGGCTGCCGGTCTGTCTCCGTCCGCTCGCTGCACCGGATCAAGATGCACAGGCCACGGAATAGCGGAGCCCGCGGAAGTGGTTGTTCCACCCATGACTTCTCTTCGCAAGCTCGGCTCCTCCAGTCTCCAGGTCTTCCCGCTCGCCCTCGGGGGCAACGTCTTCGGCTGGACCGCCGACGAGGCGCAGTCCTTCGCCGTTCTCGACGCGTACGCGGCGGCCGGCGGCAACTTCGTCGACACCGCCGACGCCTACTCGGCCTGGGTCCCCGGCAACGAGGGCGGCGAGTCGGAAACCCTCATCGGCAAGTGGCTCGCCGCACGCGGCAACCGTTCGGACGTCGTCGTGGCCACCAAGGTCGGCGCCCACCCCGCCTACAAGGGGCTCTCCGCCACCACCATCAAGGCCGCTGCCGAGGAGTCGCTGCGCCGGCTGGGCACCGACCACATCGACCTCTACTACACGCACTTCGACGACGAGACGGTCCCGGTCGAGGAGATCATCACCGCCCTCGACCAGCTGGTGAAGGACGGCAAGGTCCGCGAGATCGCCGCGTCCAACATCAGCCCCCAGCGGCTGCGTGCCTCGCTGGACTTCTCGGAGCGCGAGGGGCTCGCCCGCTACGTGGCCCTGCAGCCCCACTACAACCTCGTCTCCCGGGACACGTACGAGGGCGAGCTCCAGGACACCGCCGCCGGTGCCGGGCTCGCGGCCGTCCCGTACTTCGCCCTCGCCTCCGGGTTCCTCACCGGCAAGTACCGTCCGGGCACGGCCGTGGAGAGCGCCCGCGCCGGGAGCGCGGCCACGCACCTGGAGTCGGAGCGCGGCCGGAAGGTGCTCGCCGCGCTCGACAAGGTGGCCCAGGAGCGGGACGCCGAGATCGCGACCGTGGCGCTGGCGTGGCTGGCCGCCCGGCCGACCGTCGCCGCACCGATCGCCTCGGCCCGTACCGTCGAGCAGCTTCCCGCGCTGGTGGCCGTCGCCGGACTGCAGCTGACGGACCAGGAGCTGGCGGACCTCACCGAGGCTTCCGCCTGAGGCCTGTCCGACCCTGATCCGCCGGCCCGGCCGCCCCTAACCCTGTTGTCCGTACCGCGGCTGGTCGTACGGAGGGTCGGTGCGCGGAGGGTTCGTGTACGTCGGTGCGCTGTAGGGCTGCCCGGCGTACGGGTATGCGGGGTGCGGATACGGGGCGTGACCGCCGTGGGGCGGGTACACCCCGTAGCCCGGGCCCGGGACCTGCCCCTGGGCCTGTCCTTGGTACGGCCGGCGCACCGGAGGCACGAACCGGGAGCGCAGACGGCCCGTGGCCTGTGCCGCGTACACGAGGGCGGGGCCTGCGGTCTCCCTGCGCTGCCACAGGTGGTGCAGCAACTCCCGCTCGCGTTCGGCGAAGTCCGGGCCCGCCGTGCCACGGCGGGCCTGTCGGCGCAGAAAGGCCAGCGAGGTCGCGAACGACTCGTACTCGGCGACCGTGCGGGCCGCCGCCCTGCCCTGGGCCTTCACCTCTTTCCGCTCCATCCGCGCCGCGGCGGGTATGCGGGCGTGCGCGGGGTGATGGGCGTGCGCGGGAGCGTATGCCGGGTGGAACGCGTGGCTGTGGGGCCTGCCGTACGGGCCGCCGGCCGCCGTTGCCGCCGCCGTGCGTTGGCGGGCGACACCCCTGGCCATGCCGCGGGCCCGCATCGAGGAGAGGGCGAGGGGTTCGGCCGGGGACAGCCAGCCGGCCGCGGCGTACGCCGGCAGCTCGACGCCGAGGGTGCGCAGCTCGCGCAGTCGGGCCCAGATCGCCAGCCAGGTCACCAGCCCGAAGACCGGGACCATGAACGCCCCGTACACGGCGTAGAAGCCGTACGGGCCGAATGCGGACGACCCGTTCCACAGGGCGTGCATGCCCATCGCGAGGAGCAGGCCCAGCAGCGGGAGCGCGATGCGCCGGACGCGCTGATGGCGCGCACTGCTTGCGGCGATCCCGAAACCGACACCGGTCAGAACGGTGAAGAGCGGATGGGCGAACGGGGACATCACCGCACGCATGAAGAAGGTCGCCGCGGTCACGGAGGCGAACCCCGAGCCCATCATCTGGTCCTCACCGAAGGCGTTGCCCAGATAGAGGATGTTCTCGGTGAAGGCGAAACCTGTCGCGGTGAAGCCGGCGACGACCACGCCGTCGACGATCCCGCCGAAGTCCCGTCGCCGGAAGAGGAAGAGCAGCAGGACGGCCGCCGCTTTGGCGCTCTCCTCCACGACGGGCGCTATGACCGTGGCGCCCAGCGTGTCCGCGCTGCCCGGGTCGGCCGTGGCGGTGGCGATCCACCGCGTCGCGAAGGAATTCGCGATGATCGCGACCAGGGCCGCAGCGCAGGCACCCCAGGCGAAGGCGAACAGCATGTTGCGCCACGGGCCCGGTTCGACCCGGTCCAGCCAGCGGAACGCCGTCATCAACACCGGAACGGGCAATACGGCCAGGCCCAGACCGACGAGGAACCCCTGCGTCCCCGTCTGGTCACGGACCAGGGCGAGGATCACCAGCCCGCAGAGCGCCAGCACGGAGAAGACGGCGACGACACGGAGCGTCCTGCTCCGCCACAGCATGCCGACGCGGCGCGGGCGGTAGCGCCACTGACCCCGGTCCGGCGCGGCAGCCAGGATCTCGCCGACGCGATGCTCCTCGAGCACCGGGACGGCCGGCTGTGACTGTCGCTGAACAGACCCGTCGGACACCCCACGACCCTAACGAGCGGGACTGACAACGGCCATGGCGCCTGGTCGGCTCCCGGTGCGGTGGCAGGCGCCCGCCGGCTGATCAGCGGCAGAAGCCCCTCGGCCGGTCAGCGGCGGGCGAACAGCAGGTCGTGCACCACGTGGCCCTTGTCCAGGCCCTGTCCCTCGAACCGGGTCAGCGGCCGGAAGGCGGGCCGTGGTGCGTAGCCGCCGTCCGCCGCCGTGTTCTCGAAGCGGGGGTGCGCGGTCAGCACCTCCAGCATCTGCTCGGCGTACGGCTCCCAGTCGGTCGCGCAGTGCAGGACCGCTCCGGGCTTCAGCCGCTGCGCCGCCAGGTCGAGGAACTCCGGCTGGATCAGCCGGCGCTTGTGGTGGCGCGACTTGGGCCACGGGTCGGGGAAGTACACCCGCAGCCCGTCCAGCGCGTCCGGCTCCAGCATCTCGCGCAGCAGGATGATCGCGTCACCGTTGGCGACCCGGATGTTGGACATGCCGTTCCGGTCCGCGAGACCGAGCAGGTTGCCCTGGCCGGGGGTGTGCACGTCGACGGCGAGAATGCCGGTCCCCGGGTCGTCGGCGGCCATCTGCGCGGTGGCCTCGCCCATGCCGAAGCCGATCTCCAGGACCACCGGGAGCCCGTCGAACAGCTCCGGCAGATCCAGGACGCGCAGCCCGTCGATGTCCAGGCCCCACTTCGGCCAGAGCCGCTCCAGGGCGTCCTGCTGGCCGGGTGTGACCCGGCTGCGGCGCGGCTGGAAACTGCGGATCCGGCGCTCGTGGTGCGAACCGGCCGGATCGGCCGCGGGGCCGCCGGGGAAGCGGGGCTCCTGGCGCAGCCTGCGCGCGCGGTCCAGGGCCGCGGCGCGCAGATCGTCCGGGATGCCGGCGGTCGCGGGCGCGGCGCCGCCCGGACCGGTGGCGGCCGTGCCGTCCGTCCCGGTGGCGGGCGGATCGGTGGGGAGCGCACCGGAGGGGAGCGTGCTGTCCGTCTCGGCGGCGGCGTCGCCGGGCGTCGCGGGGGAGGGGTTCAAGGGCTCAGACACAATGCCCTGATTCTACGGTGGGCGGCTTCCACCCCGTCCCCTGTGCCCGGAGCAGCGCCCTGCGTGCCACCTCCCGCCCGATGGGCAGCGCGGCCGTGGCGGCAGGCGACGGGGCGTTCAGCACGTGGACGGTGTGCGGGGCCTCGCGGATCAGGAAGTCGTCCACCAGAGTGCCGTCCCGCAGCACCGCCTGGGCCCTGACCCCGGCAGGCGCGGGGCGCAGGTCGGCCTCGGTCACCTCGGGCAGGAGCCGCCGCACGGCCGCCGTGAACGCGTGCTTCGACAGCGAGCGGTGCACCTCGCCCGCCCCGTACCGCCAGTGTCTGCGGGCGATCCGCCAGGAACCCGGCCAGCTCAGCGTGGAGAGCAGCTCGCGGGGGCTTACCACCGGCCAGCCGTATCCCTCGCGGGCCAGCGCCGGTACCGCGTTCGGCCCGACGTGGACGCTGCCGTCGTGGCCGCGGGTCAGATGGACGCCGAGGAAGGGGAACGCCGGATCGGGCACCGGATAGACCAGGCCGCGCACCAGCTCGGGCCTGGCCAGCTCGTAGTACTCCCCCCGGAAGGGCACGATGCGCATCCCCGGGTCGTCGCCCGCCAGCCGCGCCACCCGGTCGCAGTGCAGTCCCGCGCAGTTGACCAGCACCCGGGCCCGCACCACCAGGCCGTCCGCCGTCCGCACCGCGACGCCCCACGGCCGCCGGTCGATCGAGGTGACCTCCGCGCCGAACCTGATCAGGCCGCCGCCGCTCCGCACCTCGGTGGCGAGCCGCTCGGCGACCGCGCCGAAGTCGCACACCCCCGTCGTGCCCACCCGGATCGCGGCGAGGCCCCGCACCCGCGGTTCGTACTCGGCGATCTGCGCGGGCCCCAGCTCGCGCACGGGCAGCCCGTGCGCCCGGCCTCGCTGCACCAGGGCGTGCAGCCGGGGCAGCTCGGAGCGGCCCGTTGCGACGATCAGCTTGCCGGTCACCGCGTGCGCGATGCCGTGCTCCCGGCAGAAGTCGGTCATCTCCGCGGCGCCCCGCACCGCATACCGCGCCTTCAGTGAGCCCGGGGGGTAGTAGATGCCGCTGTGGATCACCCCGCTGTTGCGCCCGGTCTGGTGGCGCGCCGGGCCCCACTCCTTCTCCAGCACCGTCACCCGTGTGCCCGGTGCGGTCCGCGTGATCGCATACGCGGCCGACAGGCCGACGATCCCGCCGCCGATCACCAGCACATCGCAGTCGTACGCCGCGTGCGTCATCATCACGCCACCTCCCACCCCGATAGTGCACTGACCCACTGACAACGCACTCAAACCAGTACGGGCACAGCGTGGCGCATCTGGTGCCGGGCAGACGCGGGGCGCCGCCCCGGCAGCCGGGCCGGCGCAGGGGCGGCTACGCGGGGGCGACCAGCAGCGGGCGGGCGCGCTCCCGCAGCTCGACGACGCGCGGCTCGTCCCCGTAGGGCTCCAGCCGGTGCAGCAGGTCGCGCACGTACTCGGTGGTCCGGGCCGACGAGATACGGCCCGCCACCTCCACGGCCCGGGTGCCCGCCGCGCAGGCCGCGTCCAGGTTTCCCGACTCCAGCTCGGCGACGGCCGAGACGACGAGCCGCAGACCGTGCGAGCGGACGAACTCCTCGGTGGGCCTGGACAGTGCCTGCTCGGTGAAGCGCCGTACCTGCCGCGGCGCCTTCAGGTCGAGGTGGCACTCCGCGGCGTCGGCCGCGAACCTGTCGTACGAGTAGAAGCCCAGCCACGACGGGTCCGCGTCACCGTCCCGGGAGCGCTCCAGCCACCCCTCGGCGGCCTTCAGCGCGGCTCCGGCGGCCGGTGCGTCGTTCGCCTTCGCGTGGGCCCGGGCCTCCACGAGGCGGAAGAAGCTCATGGTGCGTGCCGTGGCGAGGCCGCGGTTGCGTTCGACCGCCGCCTGCGCGAGGTCGACGCCCTCGTCGGCGAAGCCGCGATAGGTCGCCTGAAGCGACATGGAGGCGAGGACATAGCCGCCGAGCGGTACATCGGCCGCGGCACGCGCCAGGCGCAGCGCCTGGATGTAGTAGCGCTGGGCCGCTTCCTGCTGACCGGTGTCGAAGGCCATCCACCCGGCGAGCCTGGTCAGTTCGGCCGCCGCGCCGAAGAGCGCCCGGCCGACCTCGTCGCTGTACGAACCCAGCAGCAGGGGTGCCGCGTCGACGCGTAAGCACTCCGGGACCATGGACGAACGCCAGTCCCCGCCGCCGTACTTGGAGTCCCAGCGGCGTGCGTCCTGGGCGGCCTCCCGCAGCTTGGACACATCGCTGTGGCCGACGCGCAGCGGCGAGACGTCGCGCGCGGAATCCGGACCGGGCTGGACGGGGATGGACAGGCCCTGCCCGGGAGCCGTCGGCGCGCCGTGGCCGGACAGCAGCGTGGTGCCGGGCCCCGCGGACGCGTGGCGTCCGCCGGCTGGTGCCGCCGGCTGCCCCGACGCGTCCTGCGCCGGTGCGGACCCGGACCCGCTCTGCTGCCCACGGGCTCCGGACGGAAGCGAAGTGTCCGGCGCATTCGGCGCCCCCTGCGCCCCCGATGCGCCCCGTGCGCCGTGTGTGCTGTGCGTGCCGAGGATCGCCGCCACGGCCGCCGTCGAGGCGCGTGCCACCGACGGGTCGGCGGGGGATATCAGCCAGCGGGACGCCGGGGTCGCGTACGCACTCACCGAGAACGAACCCGCCAGCGACTGCCAGATGCCGCCGCTGCCCGCCCGCCGCCCGGCCAGATCCAGCCGGTACAGCTCGGTCGCCGAACGGACCGCCTCACCCACATCGCGTGGGAACGCCAGCCCGACCTCCGGCGCCGGGTCGGCATCGGCCAGCCCGATCTCGTGCAGCGGGACCGGCCGGCCGAGCTTGGCGCCGATCGCCGCAGCGATGAGATGAGGCGCGGCGCCCTGGGGCACCATGCCCTTGGAGACCCATCTGGCCACCGAGGTCTTGTCGTACCGAAGTGTCAGTCCGCGCTGCGCCCCGAGGTCGTTGACCCGCCGGGCGAGCCCGGCGTTGCTGATTCCCGCGAGGGCGAGAACGGTTCCGAGTTTCTCGTTCGGCCCGCGTTGCTCCCTGGACATGCGCCACCCCTCGACACACAGACGGCAGCCGCGTCACCGATGCGGCGCGCGGCATTCGTACCGGGTTCTCCCCAGGGACGAACCCCGGCACTCCGGCCGCACACGCATTTGGCCGAGCCCCGAGGAATATGCCGCCCTGCTGAGAACATCAGTAAACCCAGCGTAGTTCGCCGCATCCCTACCGTTAAGGGCCGGACGTCCGTATGGCGGGATTGTTGTCCGTACCGGCCACCGCACGGTGAACAGTGGCGAGTCGGGTGGTGCGAGGGGCGGAAGGGGCGGAGTGGGCGAGCGGGAGGCGAATGCCGCGCGAAGGAAGGGCGGAGGAAAAGCGGGGGCACTGAGGAGACTCTGTGGAGCTCGCCCGCGCCCCTTTGCGGAGATCGCCGGGGTGACGCCCGGGAGGGGGTGGACGGCGGCCGCGGGCGTGGCGCCCGGAGCGGCGCAGGGGTGGGGTCCGGACCGAGACCCACCCGCCGACCAGCCCGAACCCGTGTGCGGGGGCGCGTCCGGGGCCCTGTCCGTACGGCCCCTGCGGCTCTCGCCGGAGCCCTCGTCCGGGGTGTCTGCGCGTGCTCCTGGTGTGTGGCCGTGCGCCCGGCCGTGCGCTCTGGCCCGGCCCCGGCGGGAGCGCTTGCATGGGTGCTGCGTGGGTCGGCCCGCTGCACTGGACGCGGTGGGCTGGGGGAACACCGTCGCCTCATTCCCCGCAGGCGGCGGGCCGGTCCGGGGGGCGGACCACGCCTCCCGGACCGTGTGTGGAGCCGGCGCGGGGCGGGCCGCGGGGGCCGGTCCGAGGATGACGGAGGAGCCCTTCCCGGGCTCGGGCAGGGCGTGCCGCAGACCCGAGCGCAGCTCGGAACAAACAGGGGCGAACAGGCGTAAAAACAACCGCTGTGTGCCGGCCGACCGGTTCCCGTGCCTTCTGAAATTGGCCTGATGTCGCCGGTCGGTCGAGGTTGGGCCGATGGGTCCGCGGACATCTCGGCGGCCGCCTGGCCGAGGTGTCGGCCGTGGCCGGATCCGGGCCGTTACTCCGCGACGCGTGCGGGGAACGCAACGCGCGGAATCCGTAACTCCGTTGCCGTCGGGGCCGACGCGCGCGGGCCGTTCGCAGAACGCCAGGTCCGGCGGCCCCTCTCCGGCCTTTGCCAGGGGCGCATGCGCTCACGACGTGCGCCGTCCGTAGCCACTCCTGCGCGCCGTTGTCGTGGCAGCATGTCCGCAACGGCGCCGCGCGTTACCGGAGTTCTCCCGTTACCGCCCTGCTGCGCCGTTTTGTCCACAGCCTGTGGAGGCGGCGATGCGTTGGTTGGTGGGTTGGAGCAGTATCGCCGCGAGCTTCGGCACGGTCGGAGCGGTCGGCGGCAGCGACGAGGGGCGCACGATGCACCCCGTGGGCTCCCAACTCCTGTGGGGAGACCCGGATCCGCTCTGGGCGGTGGGTGACTGGCGGCCCGACGAGATCCGTACCGTCCGGGTGGACACCGCCGAGGGGGCGCCCACCGCACGGCTCGCCGTCCTCGGTTGCTGCGGTGCGACGGACGAACAACTGCGCGTCGGCCTGCTCGCCGCCCGCGGCGGCGCGCTGCGCCACCTCACCGCATGGACCGGCAGCTACACGGCCGTCGTCCAGATAGGCCGACGGATCACCGTGGCCGGAGACCTCGCCGGAGCCCGCCCGGTCTTCTACACGCCCTGGGCCGGCGGCACCGCGTACGCCACCGCCGCGCTCCCCCTCGCCGATCTCATCGAGGCCCAGCTCGACATCGGCCACCTCGCCGCCCTGCTCGCCTGCCCCGAAACCCCGGAGGCGCTGCGCGACGGCACTCCGTACGAGGGGGTGAAGCGCATCCCGCCCGGGCACGCGCTGATCCTCCGCGAGGGCTCGCGGGAGATCACGGGGTACGAGGCGGTGGCCTCCCTCGCCGTGGCCGCGCCCGAACTCGACCCGGTGAGCGCCGTCGACGGGGTGCGCGACGCCCTCGTCGAAGCGGTGCGCGCCAGACTCCTGGCCCCGCGCCACGCCCCGGAGACCCTGCCCCCCGACCCCGGCCCCGTTCCCGGCATGGGCCCGGCCGAACGCCGTGCCGCCCGGGGCGCGCCCGTCCCCGGAATCGGCTCCGACCTCTCCGGGGGCAGCGCTTCGGCGACGCTCGCCCTGCTCGCCGCCGGGCTTCCCGGTCTGCCCGGCACGATCCTGGGCCACGGCACGGGAGCGGGGGAGCGGCTGCTCGCCGTCACCTTCAACGACTTGACGACCCGCGCCCACGAGGACGAGCTCGAACGCGCCCGCGTCATCGCCGCCAACCCGAGGCTGCACCATGTCGTGGTCGCGGCGGGCGAAGAGGCCCTGCCGTACGCCGACCTGGAGAACGGCCCGCTCACCGACGAACCCGCCCCCTCCCTCGTCCTCGTCGAGCGCAACCGCCGCCGCCTCTCCGCGGGCAGCGCCGACCATTTCGTGGGTGACGGCGCCCGGCAGGTGCTCGACGCCCATCCGGCCCGCCTCGCCGATCTGCTGATCGACCGCAGGCGCCGCCATCTGCTGCGACCGGTCGCCGCGCTCGCCAAGGCCGAACGCCCCTCCGCACACTCCCTGTTCGTGCCGCTGACGGTCTACCGGGCGGCCCGCCGACTGGCCCGTACGTCCTACCGCACCGGTCTCGAAGCGGCGGCCGACCGGCTGCCCGACGCCAACCGCCTCACCCCCGACCTCGACACCCCCGCCGACGCCTCGCTCGCCGCACTGGCCTGGTCGCGGCCCGGCCCCGCGGCCCGGTGGCTCACCGGAGAGGCGCTGGCTGAAGTATCGGTTCGCCTTCAGGAGGCGGCGATCCGTCCCACCTCCGTCCAGCGCCCCGGTGAGGCCCGGGCCAGAGCCTCTCTCGCCCGGCACGCCGCCAGCCACCGCATCCTGGAACAGGCCGCCGAGGTCCGCAGCCAGCGGCTGCACGCCCCCTTCCTGGACAACCAGGTCGTACGCGCAGCCCGCGCGCTTCCCGAATCCCTCCGGGTCCAGCCGGGCGCCCGCGCGGCGATCCTGCGCCGGGTCCTGGCGGGCGCCGGCATCCACGAGCTGCCGCCGGGCTGGGGCACCTCGTCCCAGGCCACCTCGACCGCCGTCACCCGGACCGGCCTGCGCGCCTCGCTGCCCGAACTGATCGCCCTCTTCGACGCCCCGTTGCTCGCCGACGCAGGTCTGGTCGAGGCCCGCGTCGTACGCAAAGCCCTGCGCGCGGCCTCCGAGGGCGAACCCCTCCCCCTGGACGGGCTGGCCGACCTCGCCTCCACGGAACTGTGGCTGCGCCGCCTCGTGTCGCGGCGCGGAACCTGCTGGACGGGGACGGCGGCGCCCCGGCAGCGCGCGGTCGCCGGCGGGGTGGCCCCGGCCCGGCGGTCGCTGCAGGGGTAGCCCGTGGCCGCAGCGCGTGGCCCGGTGAGACCGTCCGCTGCCCCGCTGCCCGAGCGGCGGGACACAATGGCGGGGTGCGGTATCTGATCCTGGGCGTCACGGAGGCGCGAGACGAGAGCGGCGCCGTGCTGCCCCTCGGCGGTACGCGCCTGCGCAGCCTGCTCGCCGCTCTCGCCCTGCGGGCCGGCCGCGCCGTGCCGGTCGCCGAGCTCGTCGGTGACGTCTGGGCGGACGAGCCCCCGGCGGACGCCACTGCCGCGCTCCAGGCCCTGGTCGGGCGGCTGCGCCGGGCGCTGGGCAAGGACGCGCTGGCCAGCGGCCCCGGCGGCTACCGCCTCGTCGCCCGTCCGGACGACGTCGACCTGTACGTCTTCGAGCGACTGGCCCGGCAGGGCGGCGCCGAGCTGGAGGCCGGTGCCCCGGCCGATGCCGCCCGCACCCTGCGTACCGCACTCGCCCTCTGGCGCGGACCCGCCCTGGCCGACCTGCCCGACGGGGACCACGGCCACGCCCTGCGCCCGGAGGCCCACCGGCTGGCCGCACTGGAGCGCCGTATCGAGGCCGACCTGCGCTGTGCGGCGGCGGAGGGGACGCAGTCGGCCGACCCACGGCGGGCCGCGGCCGAAGGGCCCCCGCGCGACGGCGGAGCAGCCCCGGCCCCCGCCGCCCTCGTCGCCGAGCTGACCGAGCTGACCGCCGCCCACCCGTACGACGAACGCTTCCGGGCCCAGCTCATCCGCGCCCTGCGCGCCGACGGCCGGCAGGCCGACGCCCTCGCGGCGTACGGGGACGCGCGCCGCACCCTCGCCGACGGCCTCGGCACCGACCCGGGCCCCGAACTGACCGCCCTCCACCAAGAGCTTCTCTTCGCCGTTCCCGGCCCGCCCGAACCAGCACCCGCCCGCGGCAACCTCCGGCCCAGACTCACCTCGTTCGTGGGACGCGAGCCCGAACTCCGGGCCATCCGCGACGATCTGACCCGGTCCCGGCTGGTCACCCTCACCGGCCCCGGCGGCTCGGGGAAGACCCGCCTCGCCGAGGAGTCCGCGGCCCACGAGAACCGCACGGCCACCGCCCCACGCGACGTCTGGCTCGCCGAACTCGCCCCGGTGGAGGACCCCGAAGCCGTCCCCGGAGCCGTGCTCTCCGCGCTGGGGCTGCGCGAGACGTCGCTGCTGCGGGACAGCACCCACGAAGGGCCGCTGCCGCGGACCGACCCGGTCGACGTGCTCGTCGACCACCTCGCGCACGGTTCCCGTGCCCGGTCCGTTCTCCTCATCCTCGACAACTGCGAGCACGTCATCGACGCGGCCGCCGCACTGGCCGAAACGCTGCTGACCCGCTGCCCGGACCTGCGCGTCCTCGCCACCAGCCGCGAACCACTCGGCGTCCCCGGCGAGTCCGTACGGCCGCTCGACCCGCTCCCCGCCGACCCGGCCCTGCGCCTCTTCACCGAACGTGCGCGGGCCGTACGCCCCGGATTCGACCCCGAACACGAGCCGGCGCACGATCCCGAGGCCGTCGCCGAGATCTGCCGCCGCCTGGACGGTCTGCCCCTCGCGATCGAACTCGCCGCCGCCCGGCTGCGGTTGCTGGGGCCGCGCCAGATCGCGGACCGGCTCGACGACCGGTTCCGGCTGCTGACGGGCGGCAGCCGCACCGTGCTGCCGCGCCAGCAGACCCTGCGGGCCGTCGTCGACTGGTCCTGGGACCTCCTCGACGAGGACGAACGCACCGCTCTGCGCCAGGTCTCCGTCTTCGCGGGCGGCTGGGACCTGGCCGCCGCGGAAGCCGTGGTCAGCACACCGCCAGGACCCGGGAAGAACGCCGCCGCCGACATCGCGGACCTGATCGGCGCCCTGGTCGACAAGTCCCTCGTCGTCGCCGCCCCGACCGGGGACGGCGCGATGCGCTACCGCCTCCTGGAGACCATCCACGAGTACGCCGCAGAGCGCTCCGCCGAGACCCCGGAGATACGGGAGGCCGCCGGGCACGCACACACCGCGTATTTCACCGCGCTCGTCGAGGAAGCCGAACCGCTCCTGCGCTCGGGCGAGCAACTGCCCTGGATCCAGCGCCTGGAGACCGACCTCGACAACATCCGCGCCGCTCTCCAGCGCACCACCGCCGCCGGTCTTCCCGGCGAGGTGGACGCGGGGCGACTGGTGCTGGGCATGGCCTGGTTCTGGTGGTTGCGCAACTACCGTCCCGAAGGCCTCACCTGGACCGAGCGCATCCTGGCCCTCGGCCCGGAACCCGCCGACGACACGGACCCCCGGTACTGGCCCCGGATGAATCTGCAGATGCTGCGGTTCTTCTTCGCCATGGACAGCCGGCCATCGGATCAGGACCAGGACGACCCCGGGGTCCAGGAGCTCATGGGCCGCTTGGCCGTGGCGTTCGCCGAGCCCGGGCCGCAGGGCGGCCGGTTCCCCGGACTTCTATGGCCGATGACCTCGTTCCTCACCTGGACCACGGTCGACGTACGGCGGAAGATCGATGTGGCCGTCGGCAACGCCCGTATCCACGGCGGGGACTGGGAGTACGGCGTCACTCTGATGTTCCGCACGCACATGGTCGTCGACATGCCCGGAGGCATGCCCGGCATCGACGAGGACCTCGCCGAACTGCGTGCGCTGAGCCGCCGCATCGGCGACCGCTGGATGCGCGCCCAGGTGGCGAGCGCCGCGGCCGAGGCGGGCATGATGCGCGGACGGTACGACGAGTCGCGTGCGGACTACGAGGAGGCGCTGCTGCTCGCCCGTGAGGTCGGAGCCCATGCCGAGGCCCCGTTCCTGCTGGCCCGGCTCGCCGAACTCTCCTACCGCACAGGCGACCTGGCCGCCGCCGAGGAGGGCCTGAACCGGTCGGAGGCCGAGGCGGAGCGCCACCGGACGCATGACGCCACTTCGTACG
Source organism: Streptomyces sp. LN549 (assembly GCF_043203805.1). NCBI lineage: Bacteria > Bacillati > Actinomycetota > Actinomycetes > Kitasatosporales > Streptomycetaceae > Streptomyces > Streptomyces sp. LN549. Next base: position 4,648,216 of record NZ_JAZHRI010000002.1, read on the forward strand.
TCCACTACCTGCGGGCCCTCATGGCGCTCGACCGCGGCGATCCGGTGACCGCCAGGCTGCGGCTCACCTCCGCGCAGGAGGAGAACGGGCGCGGTGGCCCGGCGTCGCACTTCACCGTCATCCAGGAAGGGCTCTCGGCCCGGATCGCGATGTACGAACCGGAGCCCGCGGGCGGCCCCGCCGCCGGGGTGCGCGGGCTGTCGGCGGCCCTCGTCGCGGCGAAGGAGGCGCAGTGTGCCGAGATCGTCACGGGCTATCTGGCGGACGGCGCGGCGATCGCGCTGCCGAAGGTGGGCCGCCCCGCAGAGGCCGCACGCGTCCTGGCCGCCGCCGACAACTGGCGGCTGTCCAGCCACAGGTCCGCGGCGGAGCAGTCCGAGGTGGACGCCGCCGAGCGGCAGGCCCGCAAGGAGCTGGGAACGCTGCGGTACGAGGAGGAGCGCGCCGCGGGCCGCGAGCTGACCCTCGACGACGTCATCGGGCTGATGGAAGGCGTCGTCGCGGATCTGCCGTGACCCCGGAGGAAACGGCGGACCCGGCCGCCCGCGAAGGAGGCGGCTTCCGCCCGGTCAGCGGCAGCTGATGCGTGATTCGGCCCAGTCGGCGAGTGCGACACCGCCGAACGGGGTCGTCGGCTCCACGACGAGCCGGATCCGCTCCTGCCCCTCGATGCCGACGCTCACCGGAACGGCCGGGGCGTCGCCGTTCATCACCGGGGACTGCCACAGCCTCGCCCCGTCGCCGTTGAACACCGAGAACCGCACCGAGCCGAGCCCCATGGTCAGGTCGTCCACGCCGACCATCGCCTCGTAACGCGTGCACGGGCGGTTCAGCCGGATGTGGACCGAGGAACGGCTGTGGACCGTCACCCCGTGCGCGTACCGCGTGCCGCCGATGGACATGCCCGAACGCTGCCAGACCCAACTGCTCTCACCGAGCACCACCTCGGGGCCGGTGTGGTCGCCGAACAGGGTGTAGTCCAGCTCGCTGACCTGGTACACCTCCGGCGCGGGTGCGGGCGGGGGAGTCGAGGGCGGGGGCGGTGTGGGCTTCGGCGCGGGCGGGGGAGGCGGAGTGGGGGTGGGCGGGGGCGTCGGGGTCGGAGTCGGGGTCGGCGTCGGCGTTGGGGTGGGCGTGGGGGTCGGAGTCGGCGTTGGGGTGGGCGTCGGCGTGGGTTCCGGCAGTGAGGGTGCCGGCGGCGCGGGCGCGGAGGGTGTCGGCTTCGGCGTCGGTGGTGCGGGGGTCGGCACCGCGGGTGCCACGGCCGGGGGCCTGGCGACGGGCTTCGCCTCGGGGCGCGGCTGATCGTCCCCGACCAGCGCCCACACCAGCCCCGCCGCGGCCGCGACCGCGACGGCCGCCGCGATGCCGGCCTTCGCCGGAGCGCCGAGCCCCTCGGAGGCGGCGGCGCCACCGGCCGAACCCGCGGACGAGCTTCCTCCGGTCGCTGCGGCTGCGGCTCCCGCACCGGCGGCACCGGCAGCGCCGCCAGCCACGATCCCGGCGGCCTTGAGCGCGTATCCGGCGGCGAACCAGCCGATGACCGCGACCGGGAGCAGCGCGGGAATCCCGGCGTTGACATGGGCCAGTTCGCCCGCCGCGAGCCGGCACTTCGCGCACTCGTCCAGATGCCCGCGCAGGCCGCGCTCGGCCCGCATCCGCAGACCCCCGCGGGCATAGGCGCCGAGCCGGTCGGCATAGCGCGCGCAGTCGCCGCCGGAGGTGAGCGCCTGGCTCACATGGGCTTGCAGATAGGCCTGCTTGAGCCCTTCACGGGCGCGGCTGGCCAGCACCGACGTGGCATTGGCCGTCAGTCCGAACAGCGGGGCGATGTCGCTGGGCGACTCCTCCTCGACGGTGGTGTGCCACAGGACGGCCTGCCAGCGCTCCGGGAGGCTGCGGAACGCCTGCATCGCCATCGACTGCTCGGCCTCGTGCATCGCCATCACATCGGCGCCGAGATCGAGCGTGTCCGCGTCCGACACCTCCGAGGTGCGCGACGCCTGCGCGGCGAACACCGCGAAGTCGTCGACCAGGTGCTCGCGCTTCGCGGTCTTCGTCCACGCGGCGGCGACGTGCCGGACCGCCGTCATCAGGTAGGCCCGCACGGCCTCCTCGGGGCCCTTGCCGCCCCGTACCGCCTGCAGAGTCCTGGCGAAGACCTCGGCCGTCAGGTCGTCGGCCGTGTGCGCGTCCCGGCAGCAGGTGCGCGCATAGCGGCGTACGGCGTCGGAGTGGCGAAGGAACAACTCCTCGTACGCCAGGTCGTCGCCGTCCCGCATCCGCTGGATCAGCTGGGCGTCGGAGGGTGCGTCCCCCGCAGGTGTGCTGCTGGGCACCCGCTGCATGGGCACCGCGGCCGCGGCTGCCGCATCGATCGCGTCCGTGTCCGCCGGGTTCTCGACCGGAGCGGGCGGCCACGGTCCGGGCAGGACGGTGCCGCCGCCCTCTTCTCCGGTGCCCGAGCGGCGGGGACCGGCCTGGTTCGGCACCTGGTGCCCGGGCAGCCCGGCCGTCTCCGTGCCGCCGCCCGCGGTGGAGACACCGTCGAGCGACTCTTCCTGTTGCCCGTCACCGCTCATCGCGGACGCCCCCGTATGCGCTTTCGGACCAGAACACCGGGCAAGCGTGCCACAGAGTGCGGAAGCGGCGACCCTTCAGCCCCGCCAACCACTCATCCGGGGCGTTCTCCCGAATGCGAGCACTAGCGGGCACTCATTTGGGGAAGGAGTAACGGGGCGTGTTGACGGGGCAGTTGGGACGGAACGCGACGAGCGCGGCGGAAGCGTCCCCATCCGGACAGGGGCCGCCCCAGCCGGACGGGACCGCCCGCCGGACAAGGACCGCCCCAGCCGGACAAGGACCGCCCCAGCCGGACGGGGGCTGCCCCGACCGGACGGGACCGCCCGCCGGACAAGGACCGCCCCACCCGGAAGCGGTCCTGCTCCAACCGGACGGGACCGCCCCTCCGGACGAGGGCCCGCCCCGTCGCATCGCGAGGCCGTGTTCACGCAGGCCGCGAGCGCAGTCCCTCCAGCAGGATGTCCAGCAGCCGGGCCGAAGCTGCCGCCTGCTGAGCCGCGTCGGGCAGCGAGGGAGCCGCCGTCGCGATGACCAGCAGCACGTCGGCCACCGTCACATCACGGCGCAGCTCACCGGACGCCCGCGCCCGGTCGACCAGCCGGCCCACGACCTCCAGCAGCTCGGCCGCCCCGGCGCCGAGGTCCTCGCTCCCGTCCTCCGGTACGGAACGGCGTTCGGCCACCCGCGCACCCGCCTGGGCCGGAGCCTGGCCGGCTTCCTGGCGCTGCTGGGGCACCCGGGGTTCGCCCCAGGCCTCACCCGTCGACGCTTCCGACGCCCGTACGGCACCCGCGTCGTCGACCACCGCCGAGTCGTCGGCCTCCACGCCGACCCGCAGTATCTGCGGAGGCAGCAGCCGACCGGCCCCCGAGGCGACCGAGGTCCGCAGGAAGCGCGACAGCGCCGACCACGGCTCCTCCTCCTGGCCCAGCGCGGACCGGGCCTGGTCGGTCAGCCGGGAGGTCTCCTCCTCGGCTATCCGGCGCACCAGCACGTCCTTGCTGGGGAAGCGCCGGTACACCGTGCCGACACCGACCCGGGCGCGACGTGCCACGTCCTCCATCGGAGCGCCGTACCCCAGCTCGCCGAACACCTCGCGAGCGGCCCTGAGCACGTGCTCCAGATTGCGCTGCGCGTCCACGCGCAGTGGCGCCGAGCGGTTGTGGGCGCCGACTCCGCCGGCCTGGTTGCCGAGCGCGGCTCCCAGCGTGCTCACGGCCGCCGACGGTGCGATGGTCCCGCTGGACCCGACACCGCTCACCGTTCCGACTGCCCCGATCCGTCCGTTTCCGTCGGACGTGACCGCAGCAGTCGGCCAATGCGATTCCTGAATATGCATAACTTTTCCCCCGGTTATGACGTCTCCCCCCGGAGACTCCCGCCGTGTCAGTCGAGGGTGGACCGATGGTCACCGTCCGACACCCCGACGACATACGAACATAGTTGAGCCAGGGTCAATTCAGAAGGGGGCGGCCAGCCGGGAGCGCCACCCGATGGGGGTACCGACCGGCCGGTCACCGATCCGCGCCCCATCCAACGGCCTTCCCGCAACCCCTGACCTGCGCGCTTCCGCATATACGGCACGCACGCCGGTTGCGGGCCCGCAGAGAACCTCCGGTCACACAATTTGCCGGGGCTGTGGACAAACTCCTGCGCACGTTGCGTCATGGGGTGGTGATGGCTTCAGATTCCGGGGGAACACCCCCCGGCCCCCCGCCGGGTGTGCGCATTCTCGTCGTCGGTGGGGGCTATGTCGGTATGTACACGGCGCTGCGTCTCCAACGGAAGCTGAAGCAGAGACTGAGAAGCGGTGAGGCGGAGATCGTCGTCGTCACCCCCGACCCTTATATGACCTATCAGCCGTTCCTCCCGGAAGCCGCCGCCGGTTCCATCTCACCGCGCCACGTCGTCGTGCCGCTGCGCCGCGTCCTGAAGCACTGCACCCTCGTCGTCGGGGAGGCCCAGCGCATCGATCACGCCAAGCGCACCGCCACCGTCACCACGCTCGCCACGGGCGAGGACGGCACCGGCGCCGTCGAGATCCCCTACGACGAGCTCGTCCTCGCCCCCGGATCCGTCTCGCGCACCCTCCCGGTCCCCGGCCTCGCCGACCACGGCGTCGGCTTCAAGACCATCGAGGAGGCCATCGGCCTGCGCAACCACGTGATCGAGCAGATGGACATCGCCTCCGCCACCCGCGACCCCGCCATCCGCGACGCCGCCCTCACTTTCGTCTTCGTCGGCGGCGGCTACGCGGGCGTGGAGGCGCTCGCCGAACTGGAGGACATGGCCCGCTACACCTCGCGGTACTACCACAACATCAAGGCCGAGGACCTGAAATGGATCCTGGTCGAGGCGACCGGCCGCATCCTGCCCGAGGTCGGGGAGTCGATGGGCCGGTACGCGGTCCGGGAACTGCGCGGCCGCAACATCGACGTACGCCTCGACACCCGGCTGGAGTCCTGCGAGGACCGGATCGCCGTGCTCAGCGACGGTTCCCGCTTCCCGACCCGCACGCTCGTGTGGACCGCCGGAGTCAAACCCGCCCCGGTGCTCGCCGCCACCGACCTGCCCCTCGACGAACGCGGCCGGCTCGTCTGCACCACCCGGCTCACCATCGACGGGACCGAGCACGCCTGGGCCGCCGGCGACGCCGCCGCCGTTCCCGACCTGACCGCTGGAGAACCGGGCACGCAGACCGCCCCCAACGCCCAGCACGCTGTCCGACAGGCCAAGGTCCTCGCTGACAACCTCGCCGCGGCGATCGAGGGCCGTCCGCTCAAGGAGTACCGGCACAGCTACGCGGGATCCGTCGCCTCGCTCGGCCTCCACAAGGGCGTCGCGCACGTGTACGGGCGCAAGCTCAAGGGGTATCCGGCCTGGCTGATGCACCGCGTGTACCACCTGAGCCGCGTCCCGACGTTCAACCGGAAGGCCAGGGTGCTGGCCGAATGGACCCTTGCCGGACTCTTCAAGCGCGAGATCGTCTCCCTGGGCTCGCTGGAACACCCCCGGGCGGAGTTCCGAATCGCCGCAGGCAAGCGCCCCGGGCCGGAAGACGACGACTGTCAGTAGGGTCCGACACACTGGACGTGTGACCATAGGTGGGCTCACATCTGCACAGAGTGACCCGGCCGGCAGCGACCGACAGTGACCATCGAACAGGACCGTCCCGGGGGCAACAGACCGCCACCACATACTTGTGACGCCCCGGCAGAGGAAGCAGCCCGCCCGAGCGGACCAGACCGACACACGAGGCCAGAAATTCCGTGAACTTCACGCGTTGGAGCGCCCGCCTACCCGGTACGCAGCGTCGAGCCGCCCGGGACGACCGCAGTCCCGTACCGGCGGCCCGTGCAGAGTACGCACAGGCCGACACCGGGTCGGGCCCTCCGGACAGCGATCCGGACGGCCCCGCCACCCGGTCCGCCGCGCCCGCCCTGGAGAACCTCTCCGCCCGCGACATCCTCGGCCAGCTGCCCGCCCTCGTCGCCCTGGTGCACGGACCCGACCACCGCATCGCGTACGTCAACGACGCCTACACGGCAGCGTTCGGCCCCCGCCCCTGCGGTGCCCCCGCAGCGGAAGCGATGCCCGAACTCACCGAGCTCAGCCTGCTGCCTCTGATGGACCAGGTCCTGCGCAGCGGCACGCCGCGCACGGTCAAGTCCCGCAAGGCCGGCAGCGGAAGCTCGTACACCGTCACCTGCACCCCCGTACGGCGCGACGAGGGCAAGGGGCACGAGAGCGGCGTCCTCGTGTACGCCGCCGATGTCACCGACCACGCCGAAGCGGCCGAGCGGCTGCGCACCAGCGAGAGCCGCCACCGCGAAACGGCCGTCACCCTTCAGCGCTCGCTGCTCCCGCAGGAGCTGGAGCAGCCCGACGACCTGCGGATCGCCGCCACGTACCAGCCGGGCGGCACGGACGCCGCGGTCGGCGGCGACTGGTACGACGTCATCACCCTCGGCGCGGGCCGCACCGCGCTGGTCATCGGGGACGTGATGGGCCGCGGGGTGCGCGCCGCCGCGGTGATGGGTCAGCTGCGCACGGCCGTGCGGGCCTACGCTCGCCTCGACCTCCCCCCGCACGAGGTGCTCCAGCTGCTCGACGGGCTCGCCGCCGAGATCGACGCCAGCCAGATCGCCACCTGCGCCTACGCCGTCCACGACCCCAACGAGGGCCTGCTCGTCTACTCCTCCGCGGGCCACCTCCCGATCCTGGTGCGCGACGAGGACGGCACGGTCCGCCGCGCCGAGGACCCGACCGGCCCCCCGCTCGGCACCGGCGGCTGGATCCACACCTCGGGCACGATCGCGCTGCCGCCCGGTTCCACCGCCGTCCTCTACACGGACGGTCTGGTCGAGCGACGCAGCGAGGACATCGACGAGGGCATGGCCGCGCTGGAGCGGGCGCTGTCCGGTGCGAAGGGGGCGCCACAGGTGGTCTGCGACCGCCTGATGCGTTCCCTCGACATCACCGCGGAACACGATGACGACGTGGCGGTGCTGGTCGTCCAGCACCCCGCCCGCACGGGCGCGAGGGCGGAGCTGTTCCACAACGCCGCGCTCGATCTGCTCGGCGGCATCGAGGCGGCCCCGCGCGCCCGCGCCTTCGCGACGGGCGTGCTGACGTCGTGGCGCTTCCCGACGGAGCTGTGCGACCTGGGCGTCCTCGCCGCAGGTGAGCTGGTGGCCAACTCCCTGCAGCACGGGACGCCGCCGATGCGGCTGGGCCTGCGGCGCACGGACCGCCGGCTGATCATCGAGGTGACCGACGGCGACGACCACCTGCCGCGCCGCCGCCGCGCCGAACCGGGGGACGAGGCGGGCCGGGGCATTTCCATCGTCGCGTCGATCGCCACGTCCTGGGGCAGCCGCCGCACACCCGGCGGCGGCAAGGCGGTCTGGTGCGAGTTCGCCCTGCCGCAGTAGGCGGACCGGAGCCGGCGGGCCCGGCCCGTCAGTGAACGGCGGCGACCGGCGCCGGCCCCTCGGCGGACGCGTTCTCCGGCAGCGACACGGCCACCACCCGTGACGGCGCGGCCGCGAGCGACGGCTGGTCCTGTACCGGGGTGAGCCGTCGGCCGAGCCGCAGCGCCAGCACCGTGATGCCCAACGAGAACAGTACGAAGGTCACGATGTATGGACCGTGCAGCGAGGCCCCCATCGGACCGCCCACAGCCGGCCCGACAGCCAGCGCCAGCTGCTTGCACAGCGCGAACGCCGAGTTGTACTGACCGACCATGGACTCCGGCGCCAGATCCGCGACCAGCGGCGCGACGGTCGGCGACAGCATCGACTCGCCGAGCCCGAACAGTGCGTACGTGGAGATCATCGCGGCGGTCGCCATGGTCTGGCTGCCGTGCCCGAGACCCGCGTAGCCCGCCACGATCCAGGCGACCGCCCAGATCAGGCCGACGGAGGCGATGACCCGGCTGCGCTTGCGGTGCTCCACCAGGCGCAGCACCACGAACTGGGCCACGACGATGACGGCGGTGTTGGCGGCCAGCGCGATCCCGAGCGTCGAGGGCTGGATCCCGGCGGCCTCGGTGCCGTACGCGGCAAGCCCGGACTCGAACTGTCCGTAGCAGGCGAAGAACAACACGAAGCCCAGCACGCACAGCTGCACCATGGCCCGGTGCGACAGCAGCACCCGCAGCCCGCCGCGCGGGGCGGAGCCGTCGGCCGCCGCTTCCTTCACGACGGCAGGGGTACGCGGCATCCGCACGGTCGCCGCGATGGCGCCGAGCACGAGGAACATCACCGCTTCGATCAGGAACAGCAGGGTGAAGGACGAGGCCCGGCTCGTGTCCACGATCAGTCCGCCGACCAGGCCACCGATGCCGAGCCCCAGGTTCTGCAGGAAGAACTGCATCGCGAAGGCACGGGTACGGGTGGTGGTGTCGGAACAGCGGACGAGCATCGTGGCGAGGGCCGGCTGCATGACGGCCGTGCCCGCACCGAGCACCGCCGCCGACAGGACGGAGGCGGTGACCTGCGAGGAGAAGCCCAGTGCGACAGCGCCCAGGGAGGCGACGACCGAGGCGACGACCAGCACGGGCAGCGGCCCGCGGCGATCGATGACCCGGCCGGTGAACGGAAGGACGGCGAGCGCTGCCATGGCGAAGACCGCCAGTACGACTCCCGCCGTACCGGCGCCCAGATCCCGTACCTGCGCCACGTAGACGTACAGATACGGAACGGTGAACCCCAGCCCGAACGCGCTCAGCGCGCTCCCCAGCTGGATCCGCCGCAGTGCTGCACCCATTTCCCTGGTCACACTCACCTACCTCAAGGTCTCGAAACCACATACCGAACGACTCGAACCCGAAGACTTTAGCACTAAAGTTAGAAGCTCAACAATACAAGTCGAAGGACTTCGACGGCTACGGAGGGCGTGCCATACTGCCCGCCATGTCTGACACCACCGAGCCCGTGCTCCAGGAGCCGAGCCTCGACGAGCAGATCGCCGCTTATCAGCGCGAGTTCCACGACCTGGACCCACAGGTCGAGCAGGTCGTCTCGGCCCTCGGCCGGCTGAACCGCCGGATGAACGTGGCATACGGACGACAGGTCGCCGCCCTCGGCATCAGCAACGCCGAGTGGGAGGTCCTCAAGACCCTCGTCCTGTCCGGCGCCCCCTACCGACTGGGTCCCGGGGAGCTCGCCAAGCGGCTCGGCCTCACCCCGGCCGCGATGACACACCGCATCGACCGCATGGCGGGTGAGGGCCTGGTGACCCGCGACCGCGACGAGAACAACCGGGTGCGGGTCATCGTCGAGCTGACGGACGAGGGCCGTACGAAGTGGCTCGAGGCGATGCGGATGGCCTCCGACTTCGAGGAGGACCTGCTCCAGGACCTCTCGGGCGACGAGCGGGGAGTCCTCGGCGAGATGCTGATCCGCCTCCTGCGCCGCGTCGAGCACGCCCAGCCGGACGCCGGAGGCCGCCTCAGCGACCTGGGCTGAGACCGCCCGGCGAGGACCCTGCCCGGGGTGGCCAGGGAGGGGTTGACATGGTCCGCCGGGATCCGTAAGGTTCTTCGAGTTGTCACCGAGCCGGAACGGTTCTTCGACAACCGATCCGCCGCGAATGCGGCAACCAACTCTCAGTACGATCTCCCACTCGGGATCAATTTCGGCATGCCGGAATTCATTGCGAAGACTCGATTATGAGTCGCCGGGAAAATTCGCTAGAGTTTGGACGTCGGAACGGCCCAACAGCCGGGAAGGCAAACCCCACTGACTGGGAATCAGGCCCGAAAGAGTCTGATAGAGTCGGAAACGCAAGACCGAAGGGAAGCGCCCGGAGGAAAGCCCGAGAGGGTGAGTACAAAGGAAGCGTCCGTTCCTTGAGAACTCAACAGCGTGCCAAAAGTCAACGCCAGATATGTTGATACCCCGACCTGTTTCGGCAGGTTCGAGGTTCCTTTGAAAAGTCCTAACAGGTCTCTGGCCTGGTAGGCAATGCACACAGCGAGGATTCAGTGGACGATCGGTCATATTCCGACCTGGTCGTTCCGCTCTCGTGGTGTCTACCCGATTACGGGAAAACATTCACGGAGAGTTTGATCCTGGCTCAGGACGAACGCTGGCGGCGTGCTTAACACATGCAAGTCGAACGATGAAGCCCTTCGGGGTGGATTAGTGGCGAACGGGTGAGTAACACGTGGGCAATCTGCCCTTCACTCTGGGACAAGCCCTGGAAACGGGGTCTAATACCGGATAACACTTTCCCTCTCATGGGGGAAGGTTAAAAGCTCCGGCGGTGAAGGATGAGCCCGCGGCCTATCAGCTAGTTGGTGGGGTAATGGCCTACCAAGGCGACGACGGGTAGCCGGCCTGAGAGGGCGACCGGCCACACTGGGACTGAGACACGGCCCAGACTCCTACGGGAGGCAGCAGTGGGGAATATTGCACAATGGGCGAAAGCCTGATGCAGCGACGCCGCGTGAGGGATGACGGCCTTCGGGTTGTAAACCTCTTTCAGCAGGGAAGAAGCGAAAGTGACGGTACCTGCAGAAGAAGCGCCGGCTAACTACGTGCCAGCAGCCGCGGTAATACGTAGGGCGCAAGCGTTGTCCGGAATTATTGGGCGTAAAGAGCTCGTAGGCGGCTTGTTGCGTCGGTTGTGAAAGCCCGGGGCTTAACCCCGGGTCTGCAGTCGATACGGGCAGGCTAGAGTGTGGTAGGGGAGATCGGAATTCCTGGTGTAGCGGTGAAATGCGCAGATATCAGGAGGAACACCGGTGGCGAAGGCGGATCTCTGGGCCATTACTGACGCTGAGGAGCGAAAGCGTGGGGAGCGAACAGGATTAGATACCCTGGTAGTCCACGCCGTAAACGTTGGGAACTAGGTGTTGGCGACATTCCACGTCGTCGGTGCCGCAGCTAACGCATTAAGTTCCCCGCCTGGGGAGTACGGCCGCAAGGCTAAAACTCAAAGGAATTGACGGGGGCCCGCACAAGCAGCGGAGCATGTGGCTTAATTCGACGCAACGCGAAGAACCTTACCAAGGCTTGACATATACCGGAAAGCATCAGAGATGGTGCCCCCCTTGTGGTCGGTATACAGGTGGTGCATGGCTGTCGTCAGCTCGTGTCGTGAGATGTTGGGTTAAGTCCCGCAACGAGCGCAACCCTTGTTCTGTGTTGCCAGCATGCCCTTCGGGGTGATGGGGACTCACAGGAGACTGCCGGGGTCAACTCGGAGGAAGGTGGGGACGACGTCAAGTCATCATGCCCCTTATGTCTTGGGCTGCACACGTGCTACAATGGCCGGTACAATGAGCTGCGATGCCGCGAGGCGGAGCGAATCTCAAAAAGCCGGTCTCAGTTCGGATTGGGGTCTGCAACTCGACCCCATGAAGTCGGAGTTGCTAGTAATCGCAGATCAGCATTGCTGCGGTGAATACGTTCCCGGGCCTTGTACACACCGCCCGTCACGTCACGAAAGTCGGTAACACCCGAAGCCGGTGGCCCAACCCCTTGTGGGAGGGAGCTGTCGAAGGTGGGACTGGCGATTGGGACGAAGTCGTAACAAGGTAGCCGTACCGGAAGGTGCGGCTGGATCACCTCCTTTCTAAGGAGCATCTAGATTCCGCAAGGAATCCAGAGCCACTACGCCGGCAAATGTTCGGCGGTGGTCAGCTCATGGGTGGAACGTTGACTATTCGGCACGACAGGTTGTTTTCACTAGTACTGCTTCGGCGTGGAACGTGAGGGTGATCGGTCGGGTCGGGCACGCTGTTGGGTATCTGAAGGTACGGCCGTAAAGGTCGTCCTTCGGTTGCCGGCCCCAGTGAACTCGCCTGTAAGGGTGGGGTGATGGGTGGCTGGTCGTTGTTTGAGAACTGCACAGTGGACGCGAGCATCTGTGGCCAAGTTTTTAAGGGCGCACGGTGGATGCCTTGGCACCAGGAACCGATGAAGGACGTGGGAGGCCACGATAGGCCCCGGGGAGCTGTCAACCAAGCTTTGATCCGGGGGTGTCCGAATGGGGAAACCCGGCAGTCGTCATGGGCTGTCACCCACTGCTGAACACATAGGCAGTGTGGAGGGAACGAGGGGAAGTGAAACATCTCAGTACCCTCAGGAAGAGAAAACAACCGTGATTCCGGGAGTAGTGGCGAGCGAAACTGGATCAGGCCAAACCGTATGCGTGTGATACCCGGCAGGGGTTGCGCATGCGGGGTTGTGGGATCTCTTTTTCACGGTCTGCCGGCTGTGAGACGAGTCAGAAACCGTTGATGTAGGCGAAGGACATGCGAAAGGTCCGGCGTAGAGGGTAAGACCCCCGTAGCTGAAACATCAACGGCTCGTTTAAGAGACACCCAAGTAGCACGGGGCCCGAGAAATCCCGTGTGAATCTGGCGGGACCACCCGTTAAGCCTAAATATTCCCTGGTGACCGATAGCGGATAGTACCGTGAGGGAATGGTGAAAAGTACCGCGGGAGCGGAGTGAAATAGTACCTGAAACCGTGTGCCTACAAGCCGTGGGAGCGTCGCTGTATGTGCTTGCACATGCAGTCGTGACTGCGTGCCTTTTGAAGAATGAGCCTGCGAGTTTGCGGTGTGTTGCGAGGTTAACCCGTGTGGGGAAGCCGTAGCGAAAGCGAGTCCGAATAGGGCGATTTAGTAGCGCGCTCAAGACCCGAAGCGGAGTGATCTAGCCATGGGCAGGTTGAAGCGGAGGTAAGACTTCGTGGAGGACCGAACCCACCAGGGTTGAAAACCTGGGGGATGACCTGTGGTTAGGGGTGAAAGGCCAATCAAACTCCGTGATAGCTGGTTCTCCCCGAAATGCATTTAGGTGCAGCGTCGTGTGTTTCTTGCCGGAGGTAGAGCACTGGATAGGCGATGGGCCCTACCGGGTTACTGACCTTAGCCAAACTCCGAATGCCGGTAAGTGAGAGCACGGCAGTGAGACTGTGGGGGATAAGCTCCATGGTCGAGAGGGAAACAGCCCAGAGCATCGACTAAGGCCCCTAAGCGTACGCTAAGTGGGAAAGGATGTGGAGTCGCAGAGACAACCAGGAGGTTGGCTTAGAAGCAGCCACCCTTGAAAGAGTGCGTAATAGCTCACTGGTCAAGTGATTCCGCGCCGACAATGTAGCGGGGCTCAAGCGTACCGCCGAAGTCGTGTCATTCCAGCACATACCCCCAACGGGGGCTGGGATGGGTAGGGGAGCGTCGTGTGCCGGGTGAAGCAGCCGCGGAAGCGAGTTGTGGACGGTTCACGAGTGAGAATGCAGGCATGAGTAGCGATACACACGTGAGAAACGTGTGCGCCGATTGACTAAGGGTTCCTGGGTCAAGCTGATCTGCCCAGGGTAAGTCGGGACCTAAGGCGAGGCCGACAGGCGTAGTCGATGGACAACCGGTTGATATTCCGGTACCCGCTTTGAAACGCCCAATACTGAATCAGGCGATGCTAAGTCCGTGAAGCCGGCCCGATCTCTTCGGAGTTGAGGGTAGTGGTGGAGCCGACGAACCAGACTTGTACTAGGTAAGCGATGGGGTGACGCAGGAAGGTAGTCCAGCCCGGGCGGTGGTAGTCCCGGGGTAAGGGTGTAGGCCGTGTGGTAGGTAAATCCGTCACACATTAAGGCTGAGACCTGATGCCGAGCCGATTGTGGTGAAGTGGATGATCCTATGCTGTCGAGAAAAGCCTCTAGCGAGTTTCATGGCGGCCCGTACCCTAAACCGACTCAGGTGGTCAGGTAGAGAATACCGAGGCGTTCGGGTGAACTATGGTTAAGGAACTCGGCAAAATGCCCCCGTAACTTCGGGAGAAAGGGGGCCATCACTGGTGATCCGATTTACTCGGTGAGCTGGGGGTGGCCGCAGAGACCAGCGAGAAGCGACTGTTTACTAAAAACACAGGTCCGTGCGAAGCCGTAAGGCGATGTATACGGACTGACGCCTGCCCGGTGCTGGAACGTTAAGGGGACCGGTTAGCTGACTTTCGGGTCGGCGAAGCTGAGAACTTAAGCGCCAGTAAACGGCGGTGGTAACTATAACCATCCTAAGGTAGCGAAATTCCTTGTCGGGTAAGTTCCGACCTGCACGAATGGCGTAACGACTTCTCGACTGTCTCAACCATAGGCCCGGTGAAATTGCACTACGAGTAAAGATGCTCGTTTCGCGCAGCAGGACGGAAAGACCCCGGGACCTTTACTATAGTTTGATATTGGTGTTCGGTTCGGCTTGTGTAGGATAGGTGGGAGACTTTGAAGCGGCCACGCCAGTGGTTGTGGAGTCGTCGTTGAAATACCACTCTGGTCGTGCTGGATGTCTAACCTGGGTCCGTGATCCGGATCAGGGACAGTGTCTGATGGGTAGTTTAACTGGGGCGGTTGCCTCCTAAAGAGTAACGGAGGCGCCCAAAGGTTCCCTCAGCCTGGTTGGCAATCAGGTGTTGAGTGTAAGTGCACAAGGGAGCTTGACTGTGAGACCGACGGGTCGAGCAGGGACGAAAGTCGGGACTAGTGATCCGGCAGTGGCTTGTGGAAGCGCTGTCGCTCAACGGATAAAAGGTACCCCGGGGATAACAGGCTGATCTTCCCCAAGAGTCCATATCGACGGGATGGTTTGGCACCTCGATGTCGGCTCGTCGCATCCTGGGGCTGGAGTCGGTCCCAAGGGTTGGGCTGTTCGCCCATTAAAGCGGTACGCGAGCTGGGTTTAGAACGTCGTGAGACAGTTCGGTCCCTATCCGCTGTGCGCGTAGGAATATTGAGAAGGGCTGTCCCTAGTACGAGAGGACCGGGACGGACGAACCTCTGGTGTGCCAGTTGTCCTGCCAAGGGCATGGCTGGTTGGCTACGTTCGGAAAGGATAACCGCTGAAAGCATCTAAGCGGGAAGCCTGCTTCGAGATGAGTATTCCCACCCTCTTGAAGGGTTAAGGCTCCCAGTAGACGACTGGGTTGATAGGCCAGATGTGGAAGCCCGGTAACGGGTGGAGCTGACTGGTACTAATAGGCCGAGGGCTTGTCCTCAGTTGCTCGCGTCCACTGTGTTAGTTCTGAAATAACGAACGGCCGTGTTTTGTTCCGGTGTTGGTTAATTTCATAGTGTTTCGGTGGTCATTGCGTTAGGGAAACGCCCGGTTACATTCCGAACCCGGAAGCTAAGCCTTTCAGCGCCGATGGTACTGCAGGGGGGACCCTGTGGGAGAGTAGGACGCCGCCGAACTCCTTTTATGAAAAGCCCCGTGCCCTTGTGGCACGGGGCTTTTCTGCGTTCCCGACCAGAATAGACGGCTGGTCGGACTCCTACGGGTCGCCCAGAACGAGTACGGCGGGCTCTCGTCGCTCGCGCCCGGCCAGATCGACCGCCTCGCGGCGGCAGCCACCACCGCGGCCGTGCGAGGGACAGTTTCTGACGCACTGACGGGTGTCCCTGCTCCACTCGTGATGTACCCGGGCGAGCAGGGACACCCGGAACGACACCCGACGCGTTCGTGGCGTTCGCCGCCAGGACGTCCCGGTGACGGGCGTTGGTATTGCGCCGGCGCAGATACGCGTGCAGGGCCCGAGTCTGGACGCACGCCCGACAGACGCAGGCGCTGCGGGCGATGCTCACCTCGATCGCCTCTGCCTGGCGGGCCGTCCCGGCGCCCGCCTGGCGGCAACCCTCGCTGTTCGCATCGCCAAAGGCACGCTACTGGACCTGCTCCGCTCGGTTCCGCAGCCGCCGACCGGCCCCGTCAGGTTTCTGGAAGTGGACGATTTCGCTCTGCGCAAGGGCAACTCCTACGCGACGACCTGGTTGATCTTGAGGCCCGCCGTCCGGTCGATGTTCTGCCCGGCCGGAACGCCGAGTCGCTGGCAGCGTGGCTTCGTCGGCACCCGGAAGTGGAGGTGATCTGCCGGGATCGGGCCGGCGCTTACGCGGAGGGGGCACGAACCGGTGCCCCGCAGGCGATGCAGGTCGCGGACGCGTGGCATCTGTGGCGGAACATCGCCGAGGCGGTGGAGAGAACGGTCGGCTCTCACCACGGGTGCATCCGGGCCGCGTTCGCGGAGCCCCCGGTCATGGCGGAGGTAACCGCGAGGGACCTGGTCACGCCGGAGCCGTCTGAGGCGGTGGCCGTGCCGTTCGTCCCGCCGGACGGCATGCTCGACGTCATGGGCCGGCCCCGGCGCCTGGTGGCCCGTACGGCAGAGAGATACGCAGCGGTCCAGGCGCTGCTGGCCGACGGGCAGTCCCTGGCGGGGATTGGCCGGACACTGCGGCTGGACCACTCCACCGTCCGCCGTTTCGCCCGAGCCAGCAGCCTGGACGAACTCCTGGCCAAGGCCACCGGCCGGCTTTCCGTGCTGGACGAGTACAAGCCCTTCCTGCACGCCCGCCGGCTGGGGGGCTGTCACGACATTCCCCAGCTCCACCGGGGGCTGCGCGAGCGCGGGTTCACCGGGAGGGTTCAGTGCCTCCGCCGCTGCTTCCGCGCCTTCAGACCTCCCCGCCGACCAGGACGGAAGCAGCAGCCGGTCTCCCGGCCACAGCCCAGGCCGGTCCCGAAGCCCCGACGTGTCGTCCGCTGGATCATGACGAACCCCCAGCACTTCGCCCCCACGGACGCCGCCGAACTGAAGGAGATCCGCATGGCCTGCCCTCACCTCGACGCCGCTGCACGGCACGTCCACGACTTCGCCGAGATGCTCCACCACCTCCGGGGCGACGAGCTCCCGGACTGGATGGAACGCGTGCTTGCCGACAACCTTCCAGCCCTCCACTCCCTGGTCGGCAGCATGCGACGAGACTCCGACGCTGTCACCGCCGGACTCTCCACACCATGGAGTCCGGGCCAGGTCGAGGGCCACGTCACCCGGGTCAAACTCCTCAAACGCATGGCCTACGGCCGAGCCAATCTCGACCTCCTACGCCAACGCGTACTTCTCGCCCCATGACCGTGCGGAATCGCAAATGCCCGACAGAGCCGAATGACGCGAACCGTCCACCACACCCTTCAGATGTGGGACGTGAGGCCGGTAACAGGGTCGTGGGAGATCAGCGTCGGTAGCCCCGGGTCATACCGGACGACTTCGGCGGTCAGCAGGGCCCGTCGTTGACTGGCCGTCGCGACCTCGACCAGGAACCGCAGCACGGCGGCCACCCCCGCACCGTCAAGCACGTCCTCGGGCCAGACGGAGAACTCGATCTCCTCCTCTTCGTACGGCAGGGCGAAGAACCACACGGCGCCGAAGCGGGCCCGGAAGGCGAAACTCGTCCCCTGGCCCTCCGGCTCATCTGCCCAGACGCGGAAGAGGTCGGCGAAGTCCGGCCGCACGGGATCGAGCCGGGGGTAGGGGTGCTCCACCTCGGTCTCGTCGGCTACGACACGCAGGCTTTCGAGGACCGCGATCCACTCGACGCGGGTCGTGTCGAGGATCCGAATGTCCCTCAGGCTGCCATCGAGATGGAAGACATCGCACATCCACGGCTCGGGCAGGCACCGCGCGCGGGTACCGTGCTCACCGGCGTGGACGTCCTCGTGCGTCAACTCGACCCGCCCCTCGCGATGGTCCCTCCCATGGCGCCATGGATAAGAGGTCGCCACGGTACAGAAGGACCTGCCCGGACGGGTCTGCGGTGGGTGATCCTATGTTCGCCGTCCTGTGACATCACAAGATCCCCGACAGAGCCCGCAATTCCCCACTCCGAACTCCTTCGTCCTCGTCAGCGGCCGAACTCGCGAACACATAGGCACTGCGGAGCCGCTGGAAAGTCCAGAACCGGTACCCGCCCGGGCCGGTTGGTTGACTGTCGCACCTACACGCTGGACAACACCACAGCCAGGAGGCAGGCCGATGCCACGACAGCTCCAAGCCTGGTTGCGGCCTTGTCCGACAACCAGAATCCGGACAGATCCGCCAGGCCGTCTGACAGCGGAAAGGCCCCCAAGACGACGGCCATGGACCACCATCCGAACTTCTCCTCCAGTGAGGATTCGCCTGTGGCAAGCCCGACGAATGTGCCGACCATCACCACTGTCCCCAACAGTGCAGCGCCGACTCCCCACAACACTTTGCCGACGGTAGTCCTGCGCTCTGCCGGTTCTGCGGGAGACGGGTTCGGGGTGGTGCCCGCTACGGGCGTTACTGCGCCGGAGGACGGTGCAGGCGCGCCGGCGGACACCGTCGGTGAAGGCGGCAGGATGGTGGTGACGGCATCGCCAGGTGCAATCGTCGGACCCGGGGCGCGCAGTACGTCGGCGGCGGCGCGCAGGATCGCAAGGGTGACGGCCGGGGGCAGCCAGCCGGTGTCCGCGCCGATGTGGGTCGGCGACGGGGGCACCAGGCTGCGGGCCGCCGCGGCGGTGGGCCGGGCAACAGGGTCCTTCGCCAGGGCCGCCTCCAACAGAGGGGCGAGCGCACGCGGCACTCCATCAAGGTCGGGCGCCCGCTGGGTGAGGTTGGCGAACAGCACGGGAAGGGAATCGCCGGGAAACGGCGGCCGTCCGGTGGCGGCGTAGGCCAGGACCGCGCCGGCGGAGAACACGTCCGACTCCGGTCCGACGTTGGAGCGTTCGAACTGCTCGGGCGACATGAAGCCCATCGTGCCCACCGTCTGCCCCGTCCGGGTCAGGGCGGTCGACCCCGACAGGCGCGCGATCCCGAAGTCGATCACCCTCGGCCCGTCCACCCCCAGCATGACGTTGGACGGTTTGACGTCCCGGTGCACCAGCCCGGCGGTGTGGATGCCGGCCAACGAGGACAGCAGACCCGCCGCCAGCTCAAGGAGTGATGCCTCCGGCAGCGGCCCGAACCGCACCACCGCCTCGTTCAGGGTGATGCCCGGAACGAACTCCGTCGCCAGCCACGGCACTTCCGCGTCCGGGTCGGCGTCCACCACCGCCGCCGTGAACTCTGAACCCACCTCCCACGCCGCGTCTACCTCGCGGGTGAACCGGTGCCGGAATTCGTCCCCGTCACCGTTGAGTAGGTACTGGTGCACCATCTTCACCGCCACCGCCGCGCCGTCGGGAGCCCGGCCGAGGAACACCCGTCCCATTCCGCCGGACCCCAGCACCCCGATCAGCCGGAACCCGCCCACCTGCTGCGGGTCACCGACACCCAGCTCTTCCATGACACCCCCGTCATTGCGGCAACTCCCGTCCGCTGGGCGGCCGGTGCTGCACGATGCCCCCGACCATCGCACATCCGGTCGTATCGCAACCACTGTGTCGTGAGGCCGGGATCACGAAGATCGGCGCAACCACACTGGGGACGAAGGAGTTCGCGGTGGAGCTGGGGAATGTCGTGACAGACGTCCAGCCGGCGGGCGTGAAGGCAGGGCTTGTGCTCGTCCAGAACGGACAGTCGGCCGGTGGCCTTGGCCAGGAGTTCATCGAGGCTGTTGGCTCGGGCGAAACGGCGGACGGTGGAGTGGTCCAGCCGCAGTCTCCGGCCGATGGCCGCCAGGGGCTGCCCGTCGGCCAGCAGTGCCTGGACCGCTGCGTATCTCTCTGCCGTACGGGCCACCAGGCGCCGGGGCCGGCCCATGACGTCGAGCATGCCGTCGGGTGGGACGAACGGCAGGGCCACCGCCTCGGACTGCTCCGTGGCGACCGGGTCCCGCACGGTTGGCTCCGCTGTGACCAGGGGCTTCGCGAATGCGGCCCGGATGCAGCCGTGGTGGGATCCGACCGTCTTCTCCACGGCCTCGGCGATGTTCCGCGGCTCTTGGTTCACCACGCAACTGGGCTTCGACCCACGTACCGACATCACCCTGGCGGACTGGCTGGCCACCCCGGCTCAGCTCTTCGCCGAGGTCACTGCCGGTGCCGTCTTCCACGGCGGGCTCGGTGAACTCGTACCAGCCCGCGCCAACCTCGACTGGTACCCCCACGACCTCTGGCTCCACCTACTCGCCTGCCAGTGGCAGCGCGTCGCCCAGGAGGAAGCCTTCGTCGGCCGCTGCGGCGAAGTGGGCGACGAACTCGGCTCCGCTGTCGTCGCCGCCCGCCTGGTGCGCGATCTGATGCGGCTCTGTCTGCTCATGGAGCGGCGCTACCCGCCGTACAGCAAGTGGCTCGGCAGTGCCTTCGCCGGCACTCCCCAGGCGCCCGCCCTCACCCCGGTCCTCACGGCGGCGCTCGCCGCCACCGACTGGCACACCCGCGAGCACCACCTGGCCCGCGCCTATGAGGCCGTCGCGGCCACACACAACCAGCTGGGCCTGACCGACCCTGTCGATCTCGCCACGCGGCCCTACCACGCCAGACCATTCCAGGTCCTGCACGCGGAACGTTTCACCGCGGCGCTGAGCACCCGCATCACCGATACTGACATCAGAGCCCTGCCGAAGACGGGCGCCGTCGACCAGTTCGTCGACAGCGCGGACGTCCTCAGCGATCCGGGACTGACACGCGCTGCCACCAACGGTCTGCTCTCCCCCTGAGACCTCCATCCCAAAGCGATGGGGAGGAGAGCGATGCGTGGATCGGATTTGACTGCATCGGCGCCGTCCCCGCGCCTGGGGGGCCGGGTTCATTGGATGCGCGGCTGGTGCCTCGACCGAGGGACGACCTCACCCGTCCCGGCATTCTTCATGTGCGCCGTTCTGAACGCATGCTGTGCCGTCTCTTCTCCGCGGTTGCTGGGTAGGATCCGGGAGTTTTGCGCGAGCCAGGGGCCGGGGACGGGTGTGCCGCGACCCGACCCGCGAGACCGTCCGAAGGGCATCACATGAGGCAGCAGGGGACCATCGCCATAGCGCGCATGGACGGATCAGCCGCAGCGCAGGTCGAGAACGCGTTCAGGTTGATCTATGCCGAGGCGTTTGCCGAGCCTCCCTACAACGAGACCGAGGACGAGGTTGCCGGTGCCTTCCGCCGATTTCCCTCCCAGGCGCGCAAGCACACCTTCCGCGCCGCCTTGGCCCGTACCGAGGACGGCGAACCGATCGGCATGGCGTACGGCTACCCGCTCGACCCCGACACGGGCTGGTGGGACGAGCTGACCGAGCCAGTGTCCGACGACCTGCGACGGGAGGACGGGCGACGCACCTTCGGGCTGATGGAACTGGCCGTGCGCGGACCGTGGCGCGGGCAGGGCATCGCACGGCGTCTGCACGAGACGCTGCTCGACAGCATCGAGGCGGAGCGGGTGTTGTTGAACGTCCACCCGGACAGCAAGGCAGCGTCGGCTGCCTACCGGGCGTGGGGATACCGCAAGATCGGCGAGGCACGGCCATGGGGGACAGGCGCGGACCTCCACGACGTGATGCTCCTCGACCTGAGTTGAAACAGCCCATGAACTGAGCCCGCGGTCCCGTCGGGCGCACTGCTCGTGGGGGTGCCGCTTCAGGCTTGCCGGGGAAGGTCGGGCGGCCGGGGTAGGGCGAGGCGTCGTCGGCAGTGGGCGACCCGGAGCTGCCGGGGGACGACCGCGATGACTGCCAGTTCGACGGCGACCCCTGGCCGTGCGCCTGGGCTCTGGTCCAGTTCGTGTGGTTGCCTGGTCAGGTGGGGGCAGCCCACGATGCCCGGATGCGCTTCTCGATCAATATCCCGAACTTCGGTGACTTCGCCGACCCCCGAAACGTGGCAACCGTAGCGGCGGCGGCCGAGGAGTCCGGATGGGACGGGCTCTTCGTCTGGGATCACGTCCATTACCGGGCGTACTCGGGGCGTCCCTTCGGGGACGCGTGGCTGCTGCTGACCGCGGCCGCACTCGCGACGTCACGGATCCGGGTGGGGACGCTGCTCACTCCGGTAGCTCGTTATCGGCCGCAGCAACTTGCGCGGCAGGTGGCCACCTTGGACAACCTCAGCAGAGGCAGGGTCGTCTTCGCGGCAGGGCTGGGTGGGCCGGTCGATGACGAGTACGGCAGCTTCGGCGACTCCACCGATCGACGTGTGCTCGCCGAGCGGCTGGACGAAGGGCTGGAGTTGTTGGGGCGGTTCTGGACGGGAGAGGCCGTCGACCACCACGGTCGGCACTACCAGGCGCGGAACGTGAGCCTGCCACCGTGCAGCGGCCCC
Source organism: Streptomyces sp. LN549 (assembly GCF_043203805.1). Lineage (NCBI taxonomy): Bacteria > Bacillati > Actinomycetota > Actinomycetes > Kitasatosporales > Streptomycetaceae > Streptomyces > Streptomyces sp. LN549. Next base: position 4,670,296 of record NZ_JAZHRI010000002.1, read on the forward strand.
GGCCGCCGGTGTGGATCGGGGGATTCTGGCCGAACCGTCCGCCCATGCGACGGGCCGCGCGGTGGGACGGCGCGGTTCCCTTGTTCAAGAACGCCCTGCACGGATGCCCGCCGGACCGCGAGGACGTGCGCGAGTTGATCACCTATGTGCGCGGTCATCGAGAAGGAGACACCCAGCGCCCCTTCGACCTCGTAGTCGGCGGCGCCACTCCGGCGGACGCTGCCGGGGCCAAGGATGTGATCGGCCCGCTGCGCGACGCGGGTGCCACCTGGTGGGACGAAAGGCAACTCGATCCCGGCCCCGATGTGGACTGCCTGGCTCCGGTGCTGCGGCGCATCGAGGCGGGGCCGCCGGTACTCGAATAGGCGCCCCACACCAAGGCGCAGGTGCCAGCCTGCCAGGGTCGGGTGGCAGAACTCAGGCCTCTCCCCGCAGGAGAGCTGCACCCAACTGGGTTCGCCCCGAAGACTGGAAGCAATGGCGCGCGAACCTCAACCGTCTTCGCAGTGCTCGTCCCAGCGCCTCCCACCCTCGCGCTCATCGATATCGAGCCATAACGCAGCGTTACCCGCCACAAGAAGTGGACCAGAGCCCGAGTTTGGACAGCAGTTGTTCACCGGCTCGAGAGGCGGTTGGATCGAGGCGGGGTCGATGTTCACGAGAACGAACGGAAGGCACTTGATCCGGAGCCTGTTCCGGGTGCCGATCGGTCGGTACTGAGGGGATCGTTGTGGACTGGTCGACGGGATTGCTCGGGTTCGGCGCCGGGCTCCTGGTATCGGTGACCACCGCGCCCGTGGGCGTCTCCGGAGCAGTCTTCCTGCTGCCCGTTCAGGTCAGCGTGCTGGGAGTGCCGAGCCCGGCCGTGACACCGACGAACCTGCTCTACAACGTCGTGGCCGGCCCCGGTGCCCTTCTGCGCCACTGGCGAGCCGGGCGGCTGGGCGGTCCGCTGACCCGTCTGCTCATCGCCGGCACGATCCCCGGCGTCGTCGCCGGCGCGGTGATCCGTGTTTTCGCCGTTCCCGGGCCGCGTGTCTTCCGCCTCCTCGTCGCCGCCCTCCTGCTGCCGCTCGGACTGTGGTTGTGGCTGAGGACCATACGCTCGACGCCCTCGCACACCCCTGACCAGCCTTCGCCCCGCGCGACGAAGTCGCTGGCCTTGGCCGTCGGTGTCGTCGGCGGCATCTATGGAATCGGGGGTGGTTCTCTGCTGGGCCCGATCCTCGTCGGCCGCGGCATCCCGGTCGCCACCGTCGCTCCCGCCGCCCTGGCGTCCACCTTCGTGACCTCCATCGTCGGCGCGGCCACCTACGCACTGCTCTCCCTGGCGACTACGGGCGACGTAGCCCCCGACTGGCTGCTGGGCCTGACCTGCGGAGCCGGAGGGCTCGTCGGCGGATATCTCGGCGCACGCCTCCAGCCGCACCTCCCCGAGACCGCGCTTCGGCTCCTGCTCGGCACACTCGCCACCGGTGTCGGGGCCCTCTACGCAGTTCAGACCCTCCGCTGACCGTGCTGTGTCCCCTCGTCCCCCGGCACCCAGGTGCCGTCGATCCCGCGGGGTCGGGTGGCCGAGCGGCCTCTCGGCCGGCTCATGCACCGCCGCCTCGTAGGGCCACAGGCTGCCGCTGTTCCGCACCACACGGGCCTCGACCCACGTTCCATCGAAAGCAACCGGTGGTGAGGAGCGCGTGGACGGCCGGGTGCTGCTGTCCCAGGCCACGTCCCTCTTCAACATTCCACTCCACCTGATGCCGGCTGCCCGCATCCGTGGACCACCGCACCAGAGCGCCGCAGCGCCCACCGACTCAGAGCGCCCCCATGCCGTCGTAGGCCCGCCAGGAGCTCCTCGCACTGCTTGTTGTACTTGGACCAACACTTCGCAGTCATCCACGGCCGTGCTGCGCAACCGTCACTCCTGCCAGGACGGGACGCTTCTTCAGCCCGTGGTGACCAGCTGGGTGTCGTACGCCAGGATGACCGCCACAACGCCGTCCCTGATCTCCGCGGGCAGTGTGACCACGGCCAGGACCTCTGCCGCCTCGCGGATGCAGCGGTAGACCGTGGCGAACCCGGGGCCCGAATCCGCCGGCGAGTTGGACGTAGGTATCGTTGCTGCACAGGCCCGCCAGGACCACCGGGGCACGGTTGCCCCGCGTGACGTACCGTCAGCAGGCTGGCGTCACGACGACGATCAGCCGGACGACGGGTCGTCAGGGCCGATTCGGCAGTGGGAATCAGGCCCGAAATACTCTGGTAGAGTTGAGCTCGCTGGAAAGGGAAAGCGCGAAAGCGAAGAACTGGAAAGCGAAAATGCGAGACCCGCTTCGACCGGGAATCGGACACGAAAGAGTCTGATAGAGTCGGAAACGCAAGACCGAAGGGAAGCGCCCGGAGGAAAGCCCGAGAGGGTGAGTACAAAGGAAGCGTCCGTTCCTTGAGAACTCAACAGCGTGCCAAAAGTCAACGCCAGATATGTTGATACCCCGACCTGCTTCGGCAGGTTCGAGGTTCCTTTGAAAAGTCCTAACAGGTCTCTGGCCTGGTAGGCAATGCACACAGCGAGGATTCAGTGGACGATCGGTCATATTCCGACCTGGTCGTTCCGCTCTCGTGGTGTCTACCCGATTACGGGAAAACATTCACGGAGAGTTTGATCCTGGCTCAGGACGAACGCTGGCGGCGTGCTTAACACATGCAAGTCGAACGATGAAGCCCTTCGGGGTGGATTAGTGGCGAACGGGTGAGTAACACGTGGGCAATCTGCCCTTCACTCTGGGACAAGCCCTGGAAACGGGGTCTAATACCGGATAACACTTTCCCTCTCATGGGGGAAGGTTAAAAGCTCCGGCGGTGAAGGATGAGCCCGCGGCCTATCAGCTAGTTGGTGGGGTAATGGCCTACCAAGGCGACGACGGGTAGCCGGCCTGAGAGGGCGACCGGCCACACTGGGACTGAGACACGGCCCAGACTCCTACGGGAGGCAGCAGTGGGGAATATTGCACAATGGGCGAAAGCCTGATGCAGCGACGCCGCGTGAGGGATGACGGCCTTCGGGTTGTAAACCTCTTTCAGCAGGGAAGAAGCGAAAGTGACGGTACCTGCAGAAGAAGCGCCGGCTAACTACGTGCCAGCAGCCGCGGTAATACGTAGGGCGCAAGCGTTGTCCGGAATTATTGGGCGTAAAGAGCTCGTAGGCGGCTTGTTGCGTCGGTTGTGAAAGCCCGGGGCTTAACCCCGGGTCTGCAGTCGATACGGGCAGGCTAGAGTGTGGTAGGGGAGATCGGAATTCCTGGTGTAGCGGTGAAATGCGCAGATATCAGGAGGAACACCGGTGGCGAAGGCGGATCTCTGGGCCATTACTGACGCTGAGGAGCGAAAGCGTGGGGAGCGAACAGGATTAGATACCCTGGTAGTCCACGCCGTAAACGTTGGGAACTAGGTGTTGGCGACATTCCACGTCGTCGGTGCCGCAGCTAACGCATTAAGTTCCCCGCCTGGGGAGTACGGCCGCAAGGCTAAAACTCAAAGGAATTGACGGGGGCCCGCACAAGCAGCGGAGCATGTGGCTTAATTCGACGCAACGCGAAGAACCTTACCAAGGCTTGACATATACCGGAAAGCATCAGAGATGGTGCCCCCCTTGTGGTCGGTATACAGGTGGTGCATGGCTGTCGTCAGCTCGTGTCGTGAGATGTTGGGTTAAGTCCCGCAACGAGCGCAACCCTTGTTCTGTGTTGCCAGCATGCCCTTCGGGGTGATGGGGACTCACAGGAGACTGCCGGGGTCAACTCGGAGGAAGGTGGGGACGACGTCAAGTCATCATGCCCCTTATGTCTTGGGCTGCACACGTGCTACAATGGCCGGTACAATGAGCTGCGATGCCGCGAGGCGGAGCGAATCTCAAAAAGCCGGTCTCAGTTCGGATTGGGGTCTGCAACTCGACCCCATGAAGTCGGAGTTGCTAGTAATCGCAGATCAGCATTGCTGCGGTGAATACGTTCCCGGGCCTTGTACACACCGCCCGTCACGTCACGAAAGTCGGTAACACCCGAAGCCGGTGGCCCAACCCCTTGTGGGAGGGAGCTGTCGAAGGTGGGACTGGCGATTGGGACGAAGTCGTAACAAGGTAGCCGTACCGGAAGGTGCGGCTGGATCACCTCCTTTCTAAGGAGCATCTAGATTCCGCAAGGAATCCAGAGCCACTACGCCGGCAAATGTTCGGCGGTGGTTAGCTCATGGGTGGAACGTTGACTATTCGGCACGACAGGTTGTTTTCACTAGTACTGCTTCGGCGTGGAACGTGAGGGTGATCGGTCGGGTCGGGCACGCTGTTGGGTATCTGAAGGTACGGCCGTAAAGGTCGTCCTTCGGTTGCCGGCCCCAGTGAACTCGCCTGTAAGGGTGGGGTGATGGGTGGCTGGTCGTTGTTTGAGAACTGCACAGTGGACGCGAGCATCTGTGGCCAAGTTTTTAAGGGCGCACGGTGGATGCCTTGGCACCAGGAACCGATGAAGGACGTGGGAGGCCACGATAGGCCCCGGGGAGCTGTCAACCAAGCTTTGATCCGGGGGTGTCCGAATGGGGAAACCCGGCAGTCGTCATGGGCTGTCACCCACTGCTGAACACATAGGCAGTGTGGAGGGAACGAGGGGAAGTGAAACATCTCAGTACCCTCAGGAAGAGAAAACAACCGTGATTCCGGGAGTAGTGGCGAGCGAAACTGGATCAGGCCAAACCGTATGCGTGTGATACCCGGCAGGGGTTGCGCATGCGGGGTTGTGGGATCTCTTTTTCACGGTCTGCCGGCTGTGAGACGAGTCAGAAACCGTTGATGTAGGCGAAGGACATGCGAAAGGTCCGGCGTAGAGGGTAAGACCCCCGTAGCTGAAACATTAACGGCTCGTTTAAGAGACACCCAAGTAGCACGGGGCCCGAGAAATCCCGTGTGAATCTGGCGGGACCACCCGTTAAGCCTAAATATTCCCTGGTGACCGATAGCGGATAGTACCGTGAGGGAATGGTGAAAAGTACCGCGGGAGCGGAGTGAAATAGTACCTGAAACCGTGTGCCTACAAGCCGTGGGAGCGTCGCTGTATGTGCTTGCACATGCAGTCGTGACTGCGTGCCTTTTGAAGAATGAGCCTGCGAGTTTGCGGTGTGTTGCGAGGTTAACCCGTGTGGGGAAGCCGTAGCGAAAGCGAGTCCGAATAGGGCGATTTAGTAGCGCGCTCAAGACCCGAAGCGGAGTGATCTAGCCATGGGCAGGTTGAAGCGGAGGTAAGACTTCGTGGAGGACCGAACCCACCAGGGTTGAAAACCTGGGGGATGACCTGTGGTTAGGGGTGAAAGGCCAATCAAACTCCGTGATAGCTGGTTCTCCCCGAAATGCATTTAGGTGCAGCGTCGTGTGTTTCTTGCCGGAGGTAGAGCACTGGATAGGCGATGGGCCCTACCGGGTTACTGACCTTAGCCAAACTCCGAATGCCGGTAAGTGAGAGCACGGCAGTGAGACTGTGGGGGATAAGCTCCATGGTCGAGAGGGAAACAGCCCAGAGCATCGACTAAGGCCCCTAAGCGTACGCTAAGTGGGAAAGGATGTGGAGTCGCAGAGACAACCAGGAGGTTGGCTTAGAAGCAGCCACCCTTGAAAGAGTGCGTAATAGCTCACTGGTCAAGTGATTCCGCGCCGACAATGTAGCGGGGCTCAAGCGTACCGCCGAAGTCGTGTCATTCCAGCACATACCCCCAACGGGGGCTGGGATGGGTAGGGGAGCGTCGTGTGCCGGGTGAAGCAGCCGCGGAAGCGAGTTGTGGACGGTTCACGAGTGAGAATGCAGGCATGAGTAGCGATACACACGTGAGAAACGTGTGCGCCGATTGACTAAGGGTTCCTGGGTCAAGCTGATCTGCCCAGGGTAAGTCGGGACCTAAGGCGAGGCCGACAGGCGTAGTCGATGGACAACCGGTTGATATTCCGGTACCCGCTTTGAAACGCCCAATACTGAATCAGGCGATGCTAAGTCCGTGAAGCCGGCCCGATCTCTTCGGAGTTGAGGGTAGTGGTGGAGCCGACGAACCAGACTTGTACTAGGTAAGCGATGGGGTGACGCAGGAAGGTAGTCCAGCCCGGGCGGTGGTAGTCCCGGGGTAAGGGTGTAGGCCGTGTGGTAGGTAAATCCGTCACACATTAAGGCTGAGACCTGATGCCGAGCCGATTGTGGTGAAGTGGATGATCCTATGCTGTCAAGAAAAGCCTCTAGCGAGTTTCATGGCGGCCCGTACCCTAAACCGACTCAGGTGGTCAGGTAGAGAATACCGAGGCGTTCGGGTGAACTATGGTTAAGGAACTCGGCAAAATGCCCCCGTAACTTCGGGAGAAGGGGGGCCATCACTGGTGATCCGATTTACTCGGTGAGCTGGGGGTGGCCGCAGAGACCAGCGAGAAGCGACTGTTTACTAAAAACACAGGTCCGTGCGAAGCCGTAAGGCGATGTATACGGACTGACGCCTGCCCGGTGCTGGAACGTTAAGGGGACCGGTTAGCTGACTTTCGGGTCGGCGAAGCTGAGAACTTAAGCGCCAGTAAACGGCGGTGGTAACTATAACCATCCTAAGGTAGCGAAATTCCTTGTCGGGTAAGTTCCGACCTGCACGAATGGCGTAACGACTTCTCGACTGTCTCAACCATAGGCCCGGTGAAATTGCACTACGAGTAAAGATGCTCGTTTCGCGCAGCAGGACGGAAAGACCCCGGGACCTTTACTATAGTTTGATATTGGTGTTCGGTTCGGCTTGTGTAGGATAGGTGGGAGACTTTGAAGCGGCCACGCCAGTGGTTGTGGAGTCGTCGTTGAAATACCACTCTGGTCGTGCTGGATGTCTAACCTGGGTCCGTGATCCGGATCAGGGACAGTGTCTGATGGGTAGTTTAACTGGGGCGGTTGCCTCCTAAAGAGTAACGGAGGCGCCCAAAGGTTCCCTCAGCCTGGTTGGCAATCAGGTGTTGAGTGTAAGTGCACAAGGGAGCTTGACTGTGAGACCGACGGGTCGAGCAGGGACGAAAGTCGGGACTAGTGATCCGGCAGTGGCTTGTGGAAGCGCTGTCGCTCAACGGATAAAAGGTACCCCGGGGATAACAGGCTGATCTTCCCCAAGAGTCCATATCGACGGGATGGTTTGGCACCTCGATGTCGGCTCGTCGCATCCTGGGGCTGGAGTCGGTCCCAAGGGTTGGGCTGTTCGCCCATTAAAGCGGTACGCGAGCTGGGTTTAGAACGTCGTGAGACAGTTCGGTCCCTATCCGCTGTGCGCGTAGGAATATTGAGAAGGGCTGTCCCTAGTACGAGAGGACCGGGACGGACGAACCTCTGGTGTGCCAGTTGTCCTGCCAAGGGCATGGCTGGTTGGCTACGTTCGGAAAGGATAACCGCTGAAAGCATCTAAGCGGGAAGCCTGCTTCGAGATGAGTATTCCCACCCTCTTGAAGGGTTAAGGCTCCCAGTAGACGACTGGGTTGATAGGCCAGATGTGGAAGCCCGGTAACGGGTGGAGCTGACTGGTACTAATAGGCCGAGGGCTTGTCCTCAGTTGCTCGCGTCCACTGTGTTAGTTCTGAAATAACGAACGGCCGTGTTTTGTTCCGGTGTTGGTTAATTTCATAGTGTTTCGGTGGTCATTGCGTTAGGGAAACGCCCGGTTACATTCCGAACCCGGAAGCTAAGCCTTTCAGCGCCGATGGTACTGCAGGGGGGACCCTGTGGGAGAGTAGGACGCCGCCGAACTCCTTTTATGAAAAGCCCCGTGCCCTTGTGGCACGGGGCTTTTCTGCGTTCCCGACCAGAACGGGGAAAGTGGCCTCAGCCGGCCGCGACGAGGTGGGTGTCGTACGCCAGGATGACCGCCTGCACGCGGTCCCTGGCTCCGGTCTTCGCGAGGATGCGCGAGACATGGGTCTTCACGGTCGATTCGGCCACGTGGAACCGTTCGGCGATCTCAGAGTTGGTCCAGCCCTGGCCGATGACGGTGAGGATCTCTCGTTCCCGGTCGGTGAGTTTCGCGATTCGCGCGTCCGGGGTCGCGGGTCCGCCGGGGGTGGCGGGCAAGTGCTGTACGTACGCGTCCAGGAGACGACGGGTCAGGCTCGGGGCGACCACGGCGTCGCCGCTGGCCACCGCGCGGATGCCGGAGAGGAGCTCCTCCGGGAGTGCGTCCTTGATCAGGAAGCCGCTGGCGCCGGCGCGCAGACCGTCGTACGCATAGCGGTCCAGGTCGAACGTGGTGACGATGAGGACGCGCGTACGGGAGCCGGTCCTGATGATGCGACGAGTGGCCTCGATGCCGTCCAGCAAGGGCATGCGGATGTCCATCAGGGCGACGTCCGGCTGGTGTTGGGCGACGAGCTGGAGGGCTTCGAAGCCGTTGGCGGCCTCGCCGACGACTGTCATGTCGTCCTGGCTCTCCAGCAGCATGCGGAATCCGAAGCGTTGCATCGGCTGGTCGTCCGCGATGAGCACGGTCGTCACGAGAGGGAGTCCTCCAGGGGGAGTCGGAGCCGTACGTGCCAGCCCGTGGCGGCCGGCCGGCCCGCTTCGATTGTGCCGTCGTACAGGGAAGCGCGTTCGCGCATGCCTGTGATGCCCTGGCCGGTGCCGTCGGACGGGCCGGCGGTGGGGTGGGGTTTGCCGTTGTCCGTGATCAGGGCCTCCAGTTCCGTGGGACGGTACGTCAGCGTGACCTCGGCCGTCAGGGACGGATCCGTGTCCGCGTGCTTCAGCGTGTTCGTCAACGCCTCCTGCACCACCCGGTACACCGTCAGTTGCCGTCCAGGAGTGGGCGGGACGGCCGGGGGTGTACCGCGACGGTGCAGGCGTACGGGGAGGCCCGCCCGGCGTACGCCTGCGAGCAGGGTGTCGATGTCGTCGAGTGTGGGCTGCGGGGTGCGGTCTGCCTGGTCCGGGTGGTCGCGCAGGACGCCCAGCAGACGGCGGAGTTCGGCGAGCGCCTGGCGGCTGGTGGTGCCGATGGCGTCCAGGGCCTGGGCGGCTCGTTCGGGGCTCTTGGCCGCGGCGTAGGCGCCGCCGTCCGCGAGGCCCGTGATCACGGAGAGGTTGTGCCCGATGATGTCGTGCATCTCCCGGGCGATCCGGGTCCGTTCGGCGGCCGCCGCCAGCTGGGCCTGCTGGTCGCGTTCGAGTTCGAGCCGGTTGGCGCGGTCGACGAGGGCCTCCGTGTACTCCTTGCGCGTACGCACCACGATGCCGACCAGGGACGCGAACGCGAACGCGTACAGGTGAGGGGCGAAGAGGCGGTTCCAGTCGTCCGGGAAGTGGCCGGAGCCGATCACGAGCGGGGCGAGGACGATGCCACCCGACCAGGCAAGGGTGCGCATCGGCTGCCGCAGCGCGATGTTGAAGACGACGATCTCCTGGAGGAACGCGGCCTGGATGACCGCTCCCGTCCACACGTTGACCAGGGAGAACGGCGCCATGAACATCAGCACGGCCAGCGGATGGCTGCGGCGCCAGAGCAGCGGGGCGGAGAACGCGACGCTCATCCAGAGCACCAGCGTCGCCGACACGTCCTGGTTGACGGCGACCGTGCGCCAGCCGCCGGACGAGACGTCGAGGACGGCGAACAGCACCCAGAAAGTGGTGAGCAGTCCGTCCCAGACGAGCGGGCGGCGGCGGTCGGACGCGCGGACGCGCTGGAGCAGGCGCTGGATTTGACCGGTGAGGGGGAAGGGGCCCGCGGGCCGGTGCGTGTCGTCGTCGTCCGTCACTGGTTGGTCCGTCACTCGTCCATCCTCGCGTCCGGTCGCGTCCGCGTCATGCGTCCCGGCGTCGCAGGAGTAGGGCCGCTGCGATCAGTGTGGCCGCAGCCCACAGGACGAGGGCGAGCAGGGCCCCGCCGGTGGAGGCCGCGTCGGGGAGCGGTGTCGCGGAGCCGAGCACGCCGGCAGCCTGGGTGGGGAAGTAGCGGACGGCGGTCTCGACGGTGTCGTACGGGAGCATGGTGAGCACCTCCGGCAGGACCATGACGCCGCCGATGAAGGCGCCGATCGCGCCCGGGACCGAGCGGAGCAGGGCGCCGAGGCCCAGGGCGATGAGGCTGAGGAGGGTGGCGCCGGCGGCGTTGCCCGCCACGGCCCGGAGCACGCCGGGGTCGGTGAGGGTGGCGGCCTGGTCCGTGTCGTGGAGGAAGAGCTGTGCGACGACGAACGTGAGCAGTGAGGTGGTCAGCATGACGCCGAGGACGGTGGCGGTGAAGACTGCCGCCTTGGCCCACAGGACCGGGAGCCGGCGGGGGACTGCGGTGAGCGAGGCACGGATCATGCCGGAGGAGTACTCGCCCGCGGTGACGAGGATGCCCAGGACCACCGTGCAGAGTGTGCCGAGTGTGGTGCCGTAGAGGACCAGGATGACGGTGTCGACGTCGGAGTCGCCGCCGTCCGACGTGTAGGTGGCGCCCATGACGATGCCGACGGCGAGGACCAGGGCGGCGGCGGACCCCAGGGTGATCCAGCTGGAGCGCAGGGTGTGGAGCTTGTGCCATTCGGAGCGCAGTACCCGGGCCGGTGTGACGCGGTAGGGGTGCGGGGTGGGTGCCGGGGCGGGTGTCGAGGTGGGGGTCGCGGTGGTCATGCGAGGGCTCCGGTCGGTTCGGGGGCGGTGATCCGGTATTCGACCGACTCCTGGGTGAGGTCCATGAAGGCCTGCTCCAGGGATGCGGTGCGTGGCGTGAGTTCGTACAGGGGGATGGCGTGGGCGGCGGCGATGCGGCCGATGTGGGCGGCGTCCGTGCCGCGGATCTCCAGCTGCTCCGGTTCGGCTGCGTCGGTGATGTCGATGCCGGGGCCGCGCAGGAGGTCGCGCAGGGCGGAGGGCTGCGGGGTGACGACCTTGACGGTGCCGCCGCCCGCCGAGGCGACGAAGTCGGCGACCGTGGTGTCGGCGAGGAGCCGGCCGCGTCCGATGATGACGAGGTGGTCGGCGGTGAGGGCCATCTCGCTCATCAGGTGCGAGGAGACGAGGACCGTGCGGCCCTGGGTGGCGAGGGACTTGAGCAGGTTACGGATCCACAGCACGCCCTCCGGGTCGAGGCCGTTGACCGGCTCGTCCAGGATCAGGGTGGCCGGGTCGCCGAGCAGTGCCGCGGCGATGCCGAGCCGCTGGCCCATGCCGAGCGAGAACCCCTTGACCCGCTTCCCGGCCACGGCGGTCAGGCCGGCCAGGTCGAGGACGTGCTCGACGCGGCTGCGCGGGATGCCATGGGTGTGGGCGAGTGCCATCAGGTGGTGGAAGGCGGTCCGGCCGGGGTGGACGGAGCGGGCCTCCAGCAGGGCGCCGACTTCGGTGAGGGGTGCGCTGTGGGTGGCGTACGCGCGTCCGCCGATGGTGGAGTGGCCGCGGGTGGGTGTGTCCAGGCCGAGGAGCATGCGCATGGTCGTGGACTTCCCGGCGCCGTTCGGGCCGAGGAAGCCGGTGACGGTGCCGGGCCGGACCGTGAAGTCGAGGTCCTGGACGACGGTGGTGTCGCCGTACCGTTTGGTGAGTTCGTATGCCCTGATCATGCGGTCGACGCTACGGAGCGGGCGGGCGCGGGGCGTCGGACCGGGGGCGGGATGTGGCGGCGGGCGTAGTACCGGGGTACGACGCGGACCTCGGCGGACTGCGGCGGACCTCGGCGGGAATCACATTGCGCGGCCATGGGAGTGCGGGTCAGGATCGGTGCATGGACTACGTGATACGGGCCGTGCGTGCCGATGAGTGGCGGTCGGCGAAGGAACTCAGGCTGGCTGCACTGCAGGATCCGGCCGCTCCGGTGGCGTTCCTGGAGACGTACGAGGCGGGCCTGGAGCGGTCCGACGACTTCTGGCGGGAGCGGACGGTCGGTGCGTCTGAGGAGGGCGAGGGCCGGGTCCGGCAGTTCATCGCCGAGGCACTGGACGGAAGCTGGGCGGGCACGGTGACGGTCCTGATCGAGCGGCCGGACGGGGACACCGTGTTCGGTGAGGCGGCCGCGGTCCACCAGGCCCATGTCGTCGGCGTGTTCGTACGGCCGGAGGCACGGGGCAAGGGGCTGGCCGAGGAGCTGTTCCGGGCGGGGACGGACTGGGCGTGGTCGCTGGGCGAGCCGCTGATCGAGCGCGTACGGCTGTATGTGCACGAGGACAATCCGCGGGCGGCGGCCCTCTACCGGCGGATCGGGTTCGTGCCGACCGGGGAGAGCGTGCCGATGCCGAGTGACCCGACGGCCAGGGAGCTGGAGTACGCGGTGGCCCGCCCCTAGGGGGAGTCAGAGGGTGGTCGGGGTCTGGAGCTGCTGGGTCCAGCGGGCGCGGGCCTGTTCGCGGGAGCGGAGCAGGGCGACGGTGGGCAGGCCCTGTTCCTCGCCGGTGGCCAGGAGCTCCGGCAGCCGGGGCAGCGGCGCGACGGCCGCGATGTCGTCGAGGACGAGCGTCATTGGTGGGTCGAGCCGGCCGTCGGATGACCGTGCGGCCATGCGGCGGCCGTGCTCGACCACGTCTGCGGCGAGCGCGGTGAGCAGGGGCATCGCCCCGGGGCCCGAGCGCGGGTTCTCGATGGGTTCACCGACCACATAGAGGCTGCCCCCCTCGTCCGCGAAAGATTCCAGCGCGAGCGAATCGGCGCGGTTCGGTGTGCAGGCTTCCCGGATGTGGACCGAGGACAGGGCGCCGAAGGCCCGTACCGTCAGTTCCTGTGCCATCTCGCGGCGTTCGGGGTGGGCGGTGAGCGCGGACTCCAGCAGCCCGGCGAGTCCGGAGGCCGCTTTGGGGTGGGTGCGGAGCAGGCGCACCGGTTCGTGGGCGCTGCCGCCGAGGGCCCAGCGGTGGACCTGGCGGAAGGGGCGGCCGTCGATGGCGGCGGCGTGGAGCCAGCACTGCAGGAGGGTTTCCGCGGTGTCGGCCGTCGCCGCGTCGATGCGGGACTGCGGCCGTACGGGGGCGAGGAGTGCGGTGGATCGGGCGGCCGCGCGGTCGGGCTGTTCGCAGCCGGTGGTGGGGGCCCAGTGGAGCCGGGCCGGGGTGTCGCAGAGGTGGCCGGGGTCGTAGACGAGGACCGGGCCGAGCTTGGCCCGGGCGTCCTTCGTCTCGGCCCAGACGCTGGGGTCGGAGGTGACGACGAGCACGGGCCCGTCCGCCTCGCGGATGGCCTGGACGGCGGTGGGCCGGCGGGTGGCGGCGGGGCCGTAGATGACGAGGGGTGTGCGAGGCGAGGGGACGACGGGCGGGAGGGGAGCCAGTGCCTGGGTGGCGTCGGCCGGGGCCGCCTGTTCGGTGACCGGTTCGGCGGCGGGTTCCTGGTGGGGGGCCGGGGCCGGGGCCGGACGGGTGGCCCGTTCCTGGTAGGCGTACTCCTGGAGCGGCTCGCCCGGTGGCCGGCTCTGCTGCTCCAGCCGGCCGGTGCGCTGCCGTGCCCGTACGCCTCGCCAGCGGGCGACCACGCCCATCACGAACACGGTCAGCACCACCAGCACCATCAGTTCGCCGATGAACAGACCCCAGAACAGCCCGTAGCCGGAGAGCTCCCCGGCCGGGGTGACCGGCCAGGCGGCGGGCAGGTCGTGCGGGGCCTCCACCAGCCGGCGCATCGCCAACGGGGTCTCGGCGAGGGTGACACCCTCCGGCCAGGCGCCGTGGGCGAGGAGACCGGCAAGACCGGTGGCCGTCCAGGCCAGCAGCGTCAGGCCGAGGAGGAAGATCAGCAGCCCGATCAGCAGCCCGTCGGGGATGCCGCCGCCGTTCCCGTTCCTGTCGCCGCCGTTACGTACGTCGCCGCGCCCCGCACCCGCCATGTCATGCCACCGTTGACTCGGACGACTCGTTCAGCCGTTGCTGGTTCTCGATGCGTGCCGCGCGTTGCTCCGCCTCCAGCTCGGCGGCGCGTACGTCCTCCGGGAGCAGGTCGACGGCGGAGGACTCGGTCATGGCGCGGTCGGTGAAGACGAGGGGGCGTTCGGCTTCGGTGATCAGGTGTTTGACGACCTGTACGTTGCCGTTGACGTCCCAGACGGCGATGCCCGGGGTGAGCGTGGGGATGATCTCGACCGCCCATCGGGGCAGCCCGAGCACCCGCCCGGTCGCTCTCGCCTCGTCGGCCTTCTGGGCGTAGATGGTGCGCGTCGAGGCCATCTTCAGGATGGCTGCCGCTTCCCGTGCCGCGGCTCCGTCGACCACGTCGCTGAGGTGGTGGACGACGGCGACGAACGAGAGCCCGAGCCGTCGGCCGAACTTCAGCAGGCGCTGGAAGAGCTGGGCGACGAACGGGGAGTTGATGATGTGCCAGGCCTCTTCCACCAGGAAGATGCGTTTCTTCCGGTCGGGCCTGATCCAGGTGTGCTCCAGCCAGACGCCGACGATCGCCATCAGGATCGGCATGGCGATGGAGTTGCGGTCGATGTGCGAGAGGTCGAAGACGATCAGCGGGGCGTCGAGGTCGATGCCGGCGGACGTCGGTCCGTCGAACATGCCGCGCAGGTCGCCGTCGACGAGCCGGTCCAGTACGAGGGCGACGTCCAGGCCCCAGGCCCGTACGTCGTCTATGTCGACGTTCATCGCCTCGGCGGACTCCGGCTCCGGGTGGCGCAGCTGGTCGACGATGTCCATCAGCACGGGCTGGCGGTCGGTCGTCGTCTCGTTCACGTAGGCGTGCGCGACCTTGAGGGCGAAGCCGGAGCGCTCGTCGAGGCCGTGGCCCATGGCGACTTCGATGATGGTGCGCAGCAGGGCGAGCTGGCCGGTGGTGGTGATAGCGGGGTCGAGCGGGTTGAGGCGGATGCCGCCGTTGAGCGCGGAGGTGGGGTCGAGGCGGATGGGGGTGAGGCCGAGCTCCTGGGCGATGAGGTTCCATTCGCCGACGCCGTCCTCGCCCTGGGCGTCCAGGACGACGACCTGGCGGTCGCGGAACCGGAGCTGGCGCAGCACGTACGTCTTCTCCAGCGCGGACTTGCCGTTGCCGGACTCGCCGAGCACCAGCCAGTGCGGGGCGGGGAGCTGTTGCCCGTACAGCTGGAAGGGGTCGTAGATGTAGCCCTTGCCGGAGTACACCTCGCGGCCGATGATCACGCCGGAGTCGCCGAGGCCGGGGGCGGCGGTCGGCAGGTAGACCGCCTGGGCCTGTCCGGTCGAGGTGCGGACGGGCAGCCGGGTCGTCTCCACCTTCCCGAAGAGGAAGGCGGTGAAGGCGTCCGACAACGCGGACAGCGGATCTCGCATGGCGTGACCGACCTCCCTTTCGTCTCTCTCGGTCGTGTGCGGCTAGCGGCGGATGCCGGTGGCGAACGGCAGGGTGTTCACGAAGGCGCGGTGGTGCTCGCGGTCGCACCACTCCAGCTTCAGATACGACTTGCCCGCGGAGGCGCGGATCGTCCGCTTGTCGCGGGCGAGGGACTCGGGCGAGCGCGACGACACGGTGATGTACCCCACGAGGTTCACTCCGGCCGCGCCGCTCGCGAGATCTTCACCCCGCTGGTCGAGCCGGCCGTAAGCGGCGGTGTCGCGGGGGTCGACGGTGCGGTTCATCTTGGCCTGGCGGCTGGCCTCGGCCTCGTCGTTGGTCTTCTCGGTGAGCATGCGCTCGATGGCGATCTCGGTGGGTTCGAGGTCCATGGTGACCGCGACCGTACGGATCACGTCGGGAGTGTGGACGAGGAGCGGGGCGAGGAAGTTGACGCCGACGGGTGTCATCGGCCACTCCTTCACCCAGGCGGTGGAGTGGCACCAGGGTGCGCGGGTCGACGACTCACGCGTCTTGGCCTGGAGGAACGTCGGCTCGACCGCGTCCAGTTCGGCCGGCCAGGCGTTGCGCTTCGTCATGGCCTGGATGTGGTCGATGGGGTGGTCGGGGTCGTACATCGAGTGGACCAGGGAGGCCAGCCGGCTCTGGCCGAGCGGCTGGCGGACCCGGATGTCGGCCTCGGCGAGGCGGGCGCAGATGTCGGTGAGTTCGCGCGCCATGACGACGGCGAGACCGGCGTCCCGGTCGATCTTGCGGCCGGCGTGCGGGCGGGCGGCGCGGGCCATGGCGTGGGCCTCGGCGGCGAGCTCGCGGTTGAAGTGCATGCAGGCGACGAGGTAGGCGCGGTGCTGCTCGCTGGAGGTGGAGACCATGGACTGGAGCTGCTCGTACGACTCCTGCAGCCAGCCCGGCGAGCCCTTGTCGCCGCGCTGGGCGACGTCCTTGGCGTGGGCGTCGGGGTCGGCGGGCAGGGTGCGGGCCAGCATCTGGATACGGGTCACGAAGCCGTCGCCGTTGGCGACGTGCTTGAGCAGGGTGCCGAAGCGGTCGACGAGTGCTTCCTGGTCCTCGCTGTCGCGCAGCCCGACGCCGGGTCCCTCGATCTCGATGGCCGCGGTGACGGTGCGGCGGTCGGCGTGCAGCAGTACGGCGATCTCGTCCGGCCCGAAGGGTGCGGCCAGCCAGTTGATCCGGCCGATGCCGGGGGGCGGCCCGATCTCGACCTCACGCCCGTCGGCGCTGACGCCCGCCTCCATGGCGGTGGAGCGGTAGGACGTGCCGCGGCGCAGGGAGCGCTTGAAGCTGCGGTTGATCTCGAACCACTTGTAGAAGGTCCGGTGCTTGTACGGGACGTAGACGATCGCGAGGGCGAGCAGCGGGAAGCCGGTGAGCAGCACGATACGCAGGGACAGGACCGGGACGAGCAGCCCGCTCATCATGCCGAGGAACGCGCCGCCGATGATCAGGGCGATCTCGCCCGTCTCGCGGTTCTTGCCGACGATCGCGTTCGGCCGGGCACGGCCGATGAGATACGTACGGCGGGGCGTGATCGGATGGGACTGAGTGCTCAACGCCCGCCACCTCCTGTGCTCTTGTTACCTGAACTGCCTGATCCGCCGCGTGGGCCACGGCTGCTGTGCGGGGTGCCGGACGTCGGGCCCGAACCGCTGCGGGGCGGAGGTGCGGCGGAGGGGACAGATCCGCCGCCGACCCCGCTCCCGGAGTTGCGGGAGCTGTGCGCGGCGACTCCGCCGCTGACCGGGTTGGCGGGCCGCCCGCCGCCGCTGTTGCCACCGCCGCTGTCCTGGCCGCCGCCTCCGCGGCTGCTGTGGGTCTTGATGCCCTGTGAGACGAGAGCGGCGGGTGAGCTGATCATCGCGGCGGCCTGGGAGCCGTCGGTGGCCTGCTTGCGGTTGGTGCGGGCGCCCTGGATCTCGTCGCCGAAGCCGGGCACGAAGCGGTAGATCATGCCGGAGGCGAAGATCGCCAGCAGGATGATGGCCAGCCCGGACACGACGGCCGAGAACGCGTCGGGCCCGTCGTCCGAGGACAGGGCGCCGGCCAGGCCGAGCACGATGACGATGACCGGTTTCACCATGATCACGGCGATCATGATGCCCGCCCAGCGGCGTACGTGTCCCCACATGTTCTTGTCGACGAGCCCCGCGTACACGGCGGTTCCGAGGAGGGCGCCGACGTAGAGCAGGGCCGCGCGGATCACGAGCTCCAGCCAGAGGATGCCCGCGGCGAGGATCGACACGAGCGAGACGACGATCAGCATGATCGGCCCGCCGCCGATGTCGGCATCCTTCTTGAGCGCATCGGCGAACGACCCGAAGAAGACGTCGGTCTGGCCGCCGGAGGACGAGGAGATGACCTCGGTGACGCCGTCGGTGGCGGAGACGATCGTGTACAGGATCAGCGGCGTGAACGCGGACGCGAGCACGGTGAGCCACAGGAACCCGATGGCCTCGGAGATCGCCGTGGTGAGCGGCACCCCGCGGATCGCCCGCTTGGCGACGGCGAGGAGCCAGAGGACGAGCGTCAGCACGGTGGAGGCGGCGAAGACGATCGCGTACTGCTGGAGGAAGCGGGTGTTGGTGAAGTCGACGTTGGCGGTGCTTTTGACGGCCTCGCTGAGCTTGCCCACGATCCATGCTGCGGCGTCGGCGCAGCCGCGGCCGAGGGAGGTGAGGGGGTCGAGGGCGGGGTCGACGCTGTCGGGGGTTGTGGCTTTGGGGGCGGGGTCGCCTTCGCAGTAGTCCTTGGCCGGGCCGACGATCAGCGAGCAGTTCCCGTCACCGGACGGAGACGGGGATGGCGAGGGCGATGGAGCGGCTGCAACGCGGGTTGCCACGATCACCATCGTTGCTTGGACGCTGGCCAGGGTCGCACCCAACTTGAGCACGCTCAGCGATTTAGCGGGCATAGGTGAACCCTCCGTACTCCTCGACAGCCTTAGCGATCTCATCGGCGTTGGAGGCCGTACGGTCGGTGTTGACCGGCGCCGGGCCGTCCTTCTGGGAGAAGCTGTCGACCTTCCAGTCGTCGCTCTCCCACTGGAGCTTCAGCGTCATGGTGAACCAGTCGTTGCTCACGGGATTGGTGGAGCCGACACCAGCTGTGCCGAAGACTCCTGTGCACCACACCTCTACTGTGGCGGATGCATCCGCGAACTGAGTCACCTTGGTTCCGACAGGCGCGGTCCTCGATACGTACGTCATGCCCTCGGCGGCGTTGCCGCTCTCGTCGAGGCCGATCTTGTCGAGGAAGTCCTTGTTGTACGCCTGGTTGAATTTGGTCTCAAGCTCACCGACTCGACCAGTGACGAAGACTTGGCGCACGATCTGAGCTCGCTGGGCCGGTTTCAGGATGTCAGCGGATACAAGCGCCACGGAATAGTTCGCCGCGGCGCTCTCCGCCCCCTGCTGGTCATGCGCGAACCCGGAGGCGATCTCACCGTTCTTCCCCGTCACCGGCTTCGTCCCCGTAGCCGCAGTCGGCGCCGCGCCCGCCTTCTTGCCGTTGCTCCCCGACGCACCGTCACCGTCGCTTCCGTCGCCCCCGCCCATGTTGGCGAACGCGATGGCCGCGAGCAGCAGGACGATCACGCCGACGACCGTGACCAGTGAGCGCGAGTTCCGGGCCGGGCGGCGGGGGCCGTAGCCGTCGCCGCCCTCGCCGTCGGGGAGGCGGGTGCGGGTCTGGCGCGTACCGCCGATGGTGCTGTAGCCGTCACCCGTACGCCCCGAGTCGCTGCCGTAGCCGTCGTCGTGACTCATGCCGCGTACGCCCCCTCAACCGTTGCCTGAACCGTGCCTCTGTACGACGGTAGCCGTGCTGGTTTCCGCGTGGACGCGGTGTGGTGACTCGACATCAGGGAGACGCAACCTCTGCCGGTGGGCACGACGGACGGATGGTGAGGGGTGGGCGGGACTGCCCCTGGGCGGCCGACGGTCGGCTAGACGGCCATCCCGTAGACGATGGTGAACACGGTTCCCAGCGATCCGATGATGAACACACCGGTCAGGCCCGCGACGATCAGCCCCTTGCCCTGTTCCGCGCTGAACGTGTCACGCAGGGCCGTGGCGCCGATGCGCTGTTTTGCCGCACCCCAGACCGCGATGCCGAGGCAGAGCAGGATGGCGATCGCCATCACGACCTCGATCATTACGCGGGCCTCGTTGCCCAAGGTCCCGAACGGCCCCCAGTTCGGGGCGATTCCGCCGATGATGGTGGTGATGTCGCCCTTCTCAGCTGCCAGGATCATGTAAGTCACCGCCCCTGTTGGGTAGTTCGGTGCCCGTACCGCATGGCACGGGTCACCCTCTATCTTCGCTGATGAAACTGCTCTCGTACGACGACTTGGCGGCTCTCTTTACCCGGATCTCGTACATATGACCGGTCTGACCGCCCTGACCTGCGGATCGAATCGGTGTGTGAGGGATTTGCGTCTGGTTACTCTGTGTATCACGGAGGGTGACGCCGGGCAATGATCGCCATCGCGCCACCCTGGCCGAGACCTGCGAGGAAGGCCGAACCGCACCCATCGGGGGTGGTCCGGGGAGGTCGGGGTGGCCGCGGGTCACAGGAGCGGGTGGCGGGGGACCGGTGGACGGGGTGGGGTCCGCCAGGCCGACGGCGGCCGGAAATCGCACCAGGACCCGTCGAAGGGAAACGTTCCGGCCTCGGCGAGCCGGGCCACCCTGTCTCCTTCGGTCCTGATGGCCGCGGCCTCCTCGGCGGTCCAGTACGCGGGATGGCCGGTCTTCTCGGCGAAGGACTCCTCGTCCTTCCACTGCCAGGTCCGGTCCGGCGCCACGTTGATGTCGAGCTCGTGGTCGGCGATGTCGATGTCGTCGCCGTGGTGGACCCGGCGCTCCAGATTGACGTACCAGCCGCGGAACTTCTGTCTGCGGCCGAAGAGCCACAGGACGGAGTGCGCGGCGTCGGTCGGCTGGTAGAAGAGGGCGTTGCCCATCGGCCACCGGCCGGCGATCACGGGGTAGCCCCCGGCGGGGCGCTCGTGCGGGGCGATGTCGCGCAGGTGTGTGGCGCCGCGTGGCAGGGCCGTGTGCCACATCGGGGTGCCCGTCTCCATCCAGACGAGCTGACCCTCGGGCGTGCGTTCGACGAGACGCACGGGTACGGAGGCGCTCAGGTGGCCGCCTATGAAGAAGTTCCAGTGCAGGATCTGGCCCGGTTCGTCGCTCCCGCGGTTCCTCGTGCCGATTCTCGGATCGGCGGCTCCTGTGGCGCTGCTCGTGTGGTCCCGCTTGCCCACTTTCATGCGATTGATCATGCCCGCGGTCAGGTCTCCGGACACGTGTCCGGCCGTCCGGCCCTGACCGGGTGTCAGTGCCCGGTTCTGCGTTGGCGGCATGGCCGACTTCGGATCGCCGTCCAGTAGTCGGTGCCGTGGCCCGCCGGCTCAGTGGCCTCCCCGGTTCTCCACGCACGGCCCAGTTCCCGGCTGGGGTTCGGCGTAGGCGCCGTGCACCTTGATGGTCAGCTCCTTCTCCGTCACGTGCCCGGACACGCACACGTCCCCCGTGTGAACGCTGTAGAAGTCCTTCCAGATGTAGACGCCGTGCTCTTGCCCGCAGCCGAGGTGCTCCAGCGCCGTCGTGATCCGCTTCTTACTGACGTCGCCCTCCGTCCGGGCTTTCTCCAGCTCGTACTGGATGAGCGCTGCCGATGCCTCGCCCTTGGCGCGCTTGGCCGGGCTGAGCTCGGCCGACATGCGGTAGGCGTGGTTGTCGGCGTAGTTGGGCGGCCGGTCCTCGTTGTTTCCCTGTTGCGGAGTTCCGGTCGTGCTCGCGGTGGGCGATGAGGAAGCCTGGTTCGGGGGAGCCTCGGCGGGCTGGGCGCACTTCGGCCGGGGGGTGAACGACGGCCGCGGGAAAGGCGACTGAGCCTGCTGCTGCCCGGGGTGTTCGGTTCCGCACGCGGTCACGGTGAGTGCGAGGAGGGCGGCGGCTGCGGCGGATTGTCTGAGGCGCGTGGTGAGGGACATGACATAAGTCTCCCGGACCGTCCCACCGTGCAGGGGCGCGTGGCCGGTTGTGCCCTACGCGCTCAGTCCCACGACTCCCCGGCCGCGCCGATCAGTACGCTGATGTCGAGGCCCATGTCCGTCAACGTACCGATCGCCCGGACGGCAGCCCGAGAGTCCGGAGCCGCTTGCCGAGCTGCCCACGGACCGCCGCCCGCACCGTCAGTCGACGGCGATGCCCCGGGCCGCCAGTACCTCGGGATCGAAGGCCGCGCCCATTCCGCAGTTGTCGACACCCGTGATCAGCCGCAGGTTCGGCAGCAGGCCGAGGTCGTCGAGGGAACCCACGTCGTAGAGCTCGTCCTCGCCGTCCCAGACCGGGGAGCACTCCTGGTACACCTCAAGTCCGCCGTCGAGGTCGAGCGTCTCGACCGTCGCGAGCAGTTCCGTGCTGATCTCCAGTGCCTGGAAGTGGGCGCGGGCCTCGTCGAGCACGGTGTGCGCGAGATCGTTCTCGTACGCGTAGTCCTGCGGGTCGTCGATCCCCTTCGCTTTCAGGCAGTCCGCGATGCGGAACTCCGGGGTGAGGGTCTTGTCCTCGTACATGAGCTTCTCGATGACGAGCAGCTTGAAATTGAAGTCGCGGAAGGCAGGCATGCGGGGAGGGTAGCGGCGGCCCGCCGGGCCCGCGCCTGCCGGGTGGGGGGCCGGGGATCGCGCCTTACGCGCCCGTGCCGCGGCGGCCCGTCGCGGAGCCGAATCCCAGCCACGTGTGGCGGTTTCCTGCCCAGCACCAGCCGGCCTTCGGGGCGTTGCGCCGCTCGCGGCCGTCCCGCCCGGTGCCGTTGCTGATCCAGAGCGCCGGTGTACGGGCGTCCAGGGTGCCGTTGGGCTTGCGCAGCCGGGAGCCGATGGTCATGAAGCAGTGGTTGCGCTCCAGGGCGGCGGGCTGTTGCAGCACCCAGTGGATGCCCTCGGTGAGCAGCAACGGGGTGCGGCCCTGCGCGGTGAGGGCGGGCAGTGCCTCGTCCGGGCTCCAGTTGGCCATGTGGTCGCCGCGATCGACGCCGCTGAGGACGTAGAGCGGCGCGTCGGGGACCACGACGGTGTCGAGCGGGGTGAAGACATCGACATCGGGCATGTCGACGACGACGAAGCCCGGTTTGTCCTCGCGGCGGAGCAGCGGGGCGAGGGCGGAAGCGGGGGCCCGGTCCGGGTGGACGGCGAGCAGGCCGTCGTCGCCGTCGGCCTCGGTGGATTCGGCCGCTTTGGCGAAGTCGCGGATCTCGGCAGCCGACAGGCCGGCGATCTCGTGCACCCCGAGCCCGATCAGTGTCTCGGCCTGCGCACTCAGGGGCGGAAGCGCGGGGAGGGCGGCGGCGGTGACGGGAGTGGGTTCGGGCACGGTGCTCCTCGGGACGGCTGCTGGTGACGTGTACGGCCGCAGGCGTAACGAGAAGGTCCTACCGGAACGTTCCCTGCCGTGCGGGAGCATCGACCACCCTGCCACCGGCATCCACAGCGACTGTTCGGACTGCCCCGCCCACCCGGTCCTCGCGTCGCTCTCCGAGCCGGTTCCCGTACCTCCCCCCGAGGGATGGCGGCCGGGGACTCCGTCTCACAGGGGAGGGGATTTTTGTCGGTGACGGCCTCAACTCCCTTAAGGGCAGGCCGACATGGCGATACGGTTGGTGGATGTCAAACACGGATACCAGTGCGTCCGACGGCCAGCCGGGCCCGGATTCGGTGTTTGCCGCTCCCCTCGACAGGTGGCAGCGAACCGCCGCCGCGACCATCGGCCTCCTGCTGACCGTGGGCGGTGCCGTCTCGGTCTTTCGCGGGAAGAGTCAGGCGGGGAGCGTGGCGCTCCTGCTGGGAGGACTTGCGTTCCTGCTCATCGCGGTCATCGGGCAGTCCGTGCACCGCGTGAGGTTCAAGGAAATGGAGCTGTTCTTCGGCATACGCCAGCGCGAGCAGGTGAGCGACCTGGCCAATCGTCTGCCCCACAGTGAGGCGGTACGCCTCATGCAACTCCTCCAGGAGACCACCAGAGGTACGTCCTACGTCGAGCACCTGCTGACACTGATCGATTCGCTGCTCTTCGAGGCCCGGGTCCGGGACGCGGTCACCGAGTCCCTCGGCGATTCGGAGCGCGCCGAGGTGCACCCCGAGGCGGACGTAGGGGAACCGCTGCTCCATGTCGTGCGACCGGACGGCGCGAGGCTGGGCGTCTTCGCGATGTTCGCCCCGAGCGAGAGCGGGACTCTGCCGACTGAGTTCGACGACGATTTCATGGAGGTACTTCCGACGACCGGCTGCGACGCCGTCATCCTGATCACCTGCGTGCGGGACGGCGGCTACCTCGCGGCACTCGCGGAGAGGATCCGGCAGGAAACGGGGCTGCCCGTGGCGATCGAGAGCTGGAGGCCGAAGGGCGAAGCCCGCTCGCTGAGACCGTCCATCGACCGGCTCGGCGGCGAGATTCGTGCCACGGGCGCTGTGCCCCCGCCACAGTCCCGGACGGCGCCGGGACCGGGCGCCCGGTCCTGAGTGGACCGGCGGGGGCTCCTGAACGGCCGAGGCGCAGGGGGCCGTGGCGCTTCCGGCACGCCACTCCAGTACGTCGTTCTTGAGCGTGGGCGTCCGGTGGTCCGGTGAGCAGGTCGGACCCTGTTCGGGACAGCCGGTGGTCAGAGGCCGGCGAAGTGGTCGAACTCGCCTGCCCGGACACCCTTCGCGAAGGCCTCCCACTTGGTGCGGGTGGTCGTGACGACGTTCCCGGGGGCGCTCGTCTCGCGCAGGTACACGAGGTCGTCGCCCTCGCCGAAGGCGACCTCGATCCAGGGCCCGGGCTCGTCCTCGGGGGCGGCGCGGATCCAGGTGAGGGGTGCGGGGCCGTCAGCCATCGAGGTGCTCCTCCTTGAGCGTGCGGAGGAGGGCGCGGAGGGCGGTGGGGGTGGTGCGGAGTATCGCGCCGGTGGGGTCGCCCGATTCGGTCAGTCTCACGGTGCCGTTGTGCGAGGCCACATGGACACAGGAGTTGCCCTGCGCGCAGTAGGACGACTTCTGCCATATCTGATCGGTCATCTCGGGTCCCTTCACAGGCTGAGCGCGATGGTGTGGATGAAGTTCCTGGAGTGTTCCCCGCCGAGCGCAATGGTCTCCATTCGGCTCAGGAGGACCTGGTACTTCTCCAGTTGGGCGTCGGCGTCGAGGAACACGGGCCCGTGCGACTGATCCAGGTTGACGGCATGTCCGAACTCACCGAAACCGCCGAACTATTGGCGAGCGAACTCGTCACCAACGCCTACCAGCACTCCTCGGGCCCGTACTCGCTCCTTATGCGCGACGCCGGCCGAAATCGGATCCGGCTCGGCGTCTGGGAAACCGAACCGCACATCCCCGCACCCTTCCGCTGGAGCGCCCAGGCGCCGCAGGAACTCACCGAGCGCGGGCGGGGGTTGTATCTCGTCACGCTCTACGCGGAGAGCTGGGGCGCCTACCCGATGCGCGGCGGACTCCCCGGGCAGGGCGGCGGCAAGCTGCTCTGGGTGGAATGCGTCGCCAAGCCGGACGGCCAGTGGGCCGACCTCCCGTAACGGGGCCTGCTGAGCTTTGGCCCCGCCCCGGCGTCGACGAATCGGCGGTTGGCTTTGTCCACGAGATTGGCTTCTGGCTCAGGTTCTGTGGTCCGTGACTGTGGGTCACCGATTAAATCTCAGACAGGGCTTCCTCTTGTGGCGGGATCGGAGGGTCAAGGACGTCGCGGAGGCGGGTGATGTCCTGGCGCCACTTCGACCAGTTCGCGGCTTCGGCCCACAGCTCGGCGAGTTCAGACTGGTTGGAGACCACTTGATCCAGGGCGTCGACGGCGAGCATTCGAAGGTCTGCGGGCAACTCCGGTAGCGGCTCTGAAGGGCCATAGTTCGAGCACGGCCGATCGCAGTCAGAATGCTGGGCAACGACCAGAGCCGCCGCGCCCACGGCTCGCTCGCCGTCGTAGATACCCAGGAAGTCCGCGGGCCCGGCGGCACGCTTGAGCACGCCCCGGATCATGGCTTCGCGCTCTTCCAGTGCTGCCTCGTCCAGGTCACCGGCGAAGTCGGCGGCGGTGTCGTTGTCGAAGGGGCCGATGTCCCAGGTGCCCATGTCTCTCCTCGCGCGGTCGTCTGGGGATCGTCGCACTGGCCGCTGACAGTGCGCTCAGGAGGCAAGCAGCACCCGCTTGCGCAGGAGGTTGAAGCCAGCGCGTCCATACATCTGCCGCTTGATCATTTTGATGCGGTTGACATGGCCTTCGACTGCGCCCGAGCTCCAGGGCAGGGTGAGACCGGCGATGACGGCATCGCGGTCGCGGTCGATGCCGGCGGCAAGGGTATGGAGACTGGGCAGATCGTCCTGCCGGACGGCGAGGAGCCAGTCCGGAAGACGCTCGCCCTGGCGCTCGGTCAGCATGACGGCGAAGGCGCGGACGTGTCGGGTGAGCGCGTCGATCTCGGGGCAGTGGGTGCGCACGGTTTTGAGCAGCAGTTGTTCGGGCTCGGGAAGGGTTTCCGGTCGCCGGAGAATCCATCCGGCGACCGTTCGGGGTGAGGGCGGCCGGGCGACTACCGGTCGTGGGGAAGTGCGCTTCTTGTGCAGGTAGGCGCGGACGCGCTGGTAGCTGCCCTTGTAGCCGAGCGGCACGATCTCTTCCCACAGCTTCCAGGCGTTGGTGCAGCCCTCGTTCCACCGGTCGTCCAGGTAGGGCTTGTAGTCATCGAGGACCGAGGGCCGGTTCTGCCACTGGCCGGTGAACAGCTCCTCCGGAGCCTTGGCCTCGGCGAGCTGCTTGACGGTCCGCCAGGTCATGCCGAGCTGCCGCTGGACCGAGCGACGACTGTGCCCGGCTTCCAGCAGTGCGTGTACGTCGGCGTGCCGAGCCCTGGTGCGGTCGGCGAAACGATGACCGGTCGGCCATGGCGAGCCAGAGGAATCCTTCTCCGGCGCAGGCTCCGGATCGGGATCCGGATCGGGGGCGGCCGTAACAAGGGCGCGGAGGCAGCGGCGGTGCTGAGCGACAGCCCGTTCGGTAGCCTCGCTCACGTTGTGCCAGAGGTGCCAGCGGTCCGCGACCTGGACCGCCTGTGGAGCGCCGACGGTGGCACCGTCGGCGAAGAACGGCGCCCGGTCACGGCAGATCACCTCAACGCCCGGCCGCGCGGCGAGCCAGGCGGCCAGGCGGACGCCTCCCGGTCGGGCAGCAGGTCGATGGGGCGGCGGGTCTCGATGTCGATGAGGACGGTGCCGTAGTGGCGGCTCTTCCGGGTCGCGTACTCGTCAACGCCGACAACCCGTGGTGCGGCCACCTCGGGCTCGGGAAGCGCGTCCACCAGACGAAGCACCGTGCTGCGGCTGACGGAAACGCCGAGAACGCCGGCGATGCGGGCCCCGGCCCGGCCCGCGAGCGCCAAGCCGACCGACGCCAGGGTCGAGCGCAACCGTTCGGTCCGCTGACTGTGCCGGCGCGTCAGGCCCGGTATCTGCTCGACGAAGGTACGGCGTGCGCAGTCCGAGTTTCCACAGGTGAACCGTCGGACCTTCAATTGAAGGACAACCCGTCGGCCTCCGCTGGGAACATCAGCAGGAAACCGCAGGTAGGAACCGTGAACCCGGTTCGACTAGGTGCCACAGACCGGGCACGCGGCGCCGTCGGCGGTGCATTGTGCGTCAACGCGCACTATCGCGATGTTCACGTCTACCGACAGCACCGCGACGGCTGCGATCGACGGGAACAGCAACTCCTTGAGCCGGAGCAGGACCTCTTCCACGGCCCTGAACATTCAGCCCAACTGCGTTGCCCAGGGATCATTTTCAGGCGACTTCACCCACAGCTCGAAGAGGCCCAGCAGTCACGGAGAGTGGCCGTGTCACAGAAGTTGAGCCAGAGCCCGAGATTGGGCTGCAGTTGTTCAGCACTTCGGACAGCACCCAGACGGGCTCCCGATTCGAACAGCAAGCAGCCGTAACGAGGGGCAAGTGGGGGCGGTCAAGTGTGTCCCAGACTCAGGTCGGGCTCGCTGCGGAGGGTCCGAGCCTTCCGATGACCTCGCGCATCTCCTCTTCGTCGGCCTCGTAGACCGTCTCCCCCATTCGTGGATCCCGGGCGTGGAGCGTGTGGATGAGTGGCCCGTGGGGCGCTCCGAGGTGGACGAGGGAGGCCGACGGGCCGTGGACGGCGCGCTCGGTGCCGGGGCGGGCGGTCAAGTCGATGCGGCTCACGACGCCAGGCGTGACCGAGACGGTGGCCTGCTCCAGGCGCCCCAGGATCTGCAGGTGGAAGTGCCCGCAGAGGATGAGTTGGACGTCGGTCCCGCGGATCGTCTCGGCCAGTTCGGCGCTGTTCTGCAGGCCCAGCGCTCGCTGAACGTCGACGTCCAGTGCGACCGGCGGGTGGTGGAAGGCCAGGACGGTGCCCACCGGTGCCGCCGTGGCCAGCAGTTCGCGGAGCCAGTCGAGTTGGCCGCCGTCCAGCCGGCCGTAGCCCTTGCCCGGCACGAGCGTGTCCAGTGTGATCAGCCGCCATCCGTCCACTGTGCTCGCCCCCGCCCGCTCACCGGCCGCTCCCTCATATGCCGTCTCGGGCTGGAAGTGGCCGATGCCGAGCACGTCGGCGAATGCGGTGCGGTCGTCGTGGTTACCGGTCGTGTAGAAGACGTTAGCCCCTCGTCGGCCGGCGTAGTCGGCCAGGAGTTCACGCGCCCGTGCGTATGCCTCGCGCGAACCGTCGTCCGCGACATCGCCGGTGACCACCACCGCGCCGAGGTCGCGCAGATGGCCCAGTTCGGCCAGCAGCCCGCGCAGTGCCGCAGTGCCATCCGCGCCATCGGCGTCAGGGCCGCCGGACCGATCGAGATGGGTGTCGGAGAGATGCAAGATCCGCATGAGCTGACGCTAGCCTCCAGCACCCACGCCGAGCCAGGGCCTTTCTCACTACGCGCTCCCTCCCATCTGCCGACCCCGGCTACCCTGCCCCTGAAATCGAACGGCGACAGAGCTGGGTGCTGTCCGAAGTGCTGAACACCTGCTGCCCAATCTCGGTGGACAAAGCCAGGCGGTCGTCGATGTGTGCGCCGACGCCCACATCTCTTCCAACTCCGGAGCGGCGGTCACGGAGGGCGGAGCCATCGGGGTTGAGAGTGATGTGGGTGCCTCCCTTCCCGGTATCTCTCGCAGTACGGTGAGACTGCCGCCGAGCGCGGTACGCGACCGCTGCGCCCACGTCCAGGGGGCCTCGGCGGGTGCGGGTTCTCGGAGGGAGTCTCGGGTTGCGCGTGTTCCGCCGGTACAGGACCGGGGCGGCGGGGTGAGCCGCGCCTCGGAGGAGTCGAACCGCCGGATGCTGCGGGCAAAGGACGCGATGGACCGTGCGTACGCCCAGCCCCTCGACGTACCGGCCCTGGCCCGTCTCGCCTACGTCACCGAGGCGCACTTCTCGCGCACCTTCCGGGCCACGTTCGGCGAGACGCCGCACCGCTACCTTCAGCGGCGCCGGGTCGAGCGGGCGATGTTCCTGCTGCGGGAGACGGACCGCAGCGTGACGGACATCTGCTTCGAGGTCGGCTTCGGCAGCACGGGGACGTTCAGCCGGACGTTCCGCGACATCGTCGGCCGGTCGCCGAGGACGTACCGCAGGGAAGCGGTGTCCACGGGCGTCCCGACGTGCTTCACGATGGCGTGGACCCGGCCGAGCGCCTGAGCGTTCGCCCCGCTCGCCGCTCGCCGCTCGCCGCTCGCCGCTCGCCGGCTGCCGTTCTCCGGGGCGACTGAGCAGTTCTGGATAAGTTTTCGCGGGGCGGTCCCCGTAGCGTGAACCTCATGTTCAACGCAATCACGCACTCGCAGATGTACGTCCTCGACCAGGACGAGGCCCTCGACTTCTACGTCGGCAAGCTCGGGCTGGAGGTGGCCGCCGACGTCGACATGGGGTTCATGCGCTGGCTGGCCGTCAGCGTCCCCGGCCACCCGGAACGCCAGGTCCTCCTGGAGAAGCCGGCCGCTCCGGCGATGTCCGAGGAGACCGCGGCGCAGGTCCGCGACCTGGTGACCAAGGGGGCGACGGGCGGCTGGCTCATCCTCACGACTGACGACTGCCGGAAGACGTACGAGACGCTGCTCGCCCAGGGCGTCGAGTTCACCGAGGAGCCCACCGAGCGTCCTTACGGTACGGACTGCGGCCTCCGCGACCCGTTCGGCAACCGCATCCGCTTCACGCAGCTGAAGCAGGCCGGCTGAGCCGGCCGAACGGCAAAGCCTCCTGACGAGGCCGTCGCGGTCCGTCAGGAGGCTTTGCCGTTCCGGCCGGGCAGGAATCAGGACTTCGAGTCCGCCTGCTTCATGGAGCTCACCGCGTCGGCGATCGTGCTGCGGTACAGGCCCAGCTTCGGGTCGAGGACCTTCACGTCGGGGCCGAGCGGGAAGTTGAGCTGCTCCGCGTTGGGCATGTGGTCGCCGTCGGCCAGTACGTTCAGCTCGTTGATCCAGGTCAGGGCGCCGTCCGCACCGCTCGGGTTGAGGTCGATCACCGCGATGGCGGCGGTCTTCGGCTTGACCGGGTAGGCGGGGGCGCCGCCCAGGCCGCTCGGGACCAGCGGGGTGACGTCACCGCTGTGGTCCTGGGCGCTCGCGCTGCCCAGGCTGACCCGCGGGAAGTAGCTCAGACCGCAGGCGTTCGCACCGGTGTTGTTGACCTCGATCACCTGCTGGGTGGCCGAGCCCTCACGGGCGTACACGCGCACCGACAGGTCCTCGCTCTTGCACGGGTGCTTGTAGGCGTAGCTGTCGCTGGTGTTGCCGCCGGTGGTCGTGCCGGTCTTGGCGGTGCCGCTCTTGGACGTGCCCGTGTTGGAGGTGACCGTCTTCGCGGAGCCGCCGGTCGTTGCGGTGTCCGTGGTCGTGTCGGAGCCGGTGGGCTGCGAGGCGTCCGCCGAGGCGTTGGTCTTCGCGGCGTTGTCCGCCGGGCCGGCCGACTTCGTGCCGCCGCCGTCCCCACCGCAGGCGGTGAGGGCCAGGGCGAGCACGGCGGTGACGGCTGCGCCGAGGGTGGCGGTGCGCTTGCGGGAGTGGATCGTACGCATGTGAATTCCCCGAGTGTGTGGCGGTCGAGTGTGGAGGTGCTGCCGAGGCCCGGAACTTGCGGCGAACCGCTCCCCCTCCTGACCTGCTGACATGTGAAGCTTCCCGCCCGCCGCTCATGTTCTGCTAACGCCTCCCTGCCGTCCCGCTGACGTTCCCCGGAATGGCGGTCCCACCGGCCGTCACCGAACCGGAGCGCCGGGCAGGGGCCCAGGTCAGGGGCCGTCCGGCTCTGAGGGAGGGGGAGTGTCGTGAGCGACTACGTGCCGGCCCTCGTGCTGGATCTCCGGCATCTGCTGCACGCGTCGTCGCCTTGGGGACGGGGGCCGGGGCGCGATTGTGCCCCACGTCACGCGTGACTTCCGCGGTCTGATCACCGTTAGATGTGATGTGCCCAAGCCTGCCATCTCGGCCGAGACTGCTGCCGCGTCGCCTCCGCCCCCCGCGCCCCTGCCCTTTCTGCTGACGCCACGACAGGGGGAGGCTGCGCGTGAGCTCCTCTCGTACGTGGTCGGCCTGCCGCTGACTTCCGTGGACGCGCAACTCCTCGCCGTCGTCGTGGCGATCCGGGCCGCGCGGACCGGGGTCGGGAACCTCACCGGCACGGACCTGCGGTCGTTGCGGCTGGACGATCCGGAGCAGGCCGTCTCCGAACTGGTCGCCGCGGGATGGCAGGTGCCCGGCTCGCTGCTCGACGGGGATCCGGACAAGCCGTCCGGCATCGTCGTGCCGGAGATGACGCCGGGGCCCGACCACGTGCTGCCCCTGGGCAAGGGCACGCGGTCGAAGGTCTCGGGATGGGCCATGCGTACGCGGATGGCCAAGCCCGTGAAGAAGGCCGCGCCGGCCGCGCGGCTCGCCGCGCTGTTCCTGGCGGCCCACTGCACCGACGAACTCGTCGGAGAGGCCCCCGCCGACCTGCCCGTCGCCTGTTACGGGGCCGTGCCCGTCCTCCTCGACAAGGGGTTCCTGGCCGAGGTGTCCGGCCGGACGTACCGGCTCGGCCCTGCGGTGCGGCACCTCGCCGGCATGTTCCGTACCCCTGAGGAGGTCGCGGAACTCGCGGCGGAGGAGGCGGAGCGCAGGGCGGCGCGCGAGGCGGCGGCCGCGGCCGAACTCGTGGAGATCACCCCGGCCCAGTGGGCGGAGTGGAAGTCCGGCGTCAGCCCGGCCCTGCTGCGGCACGTGGAGGCCGTGGAGCAGTGCACGTTGTGCCGGTGCCCCTTCGGGCGGGTCGCGAAGGCGTTCATGTCCGCGCCGTCGCCCGTACCCGCGCCCCGGCCGGCGGCCGGCGACCACGACACGTGGAAGGAAGCGCACCCGGAGTGCGGCCGGGAGGCTGCCGCTTTCACCGTGGCCTTCCGCGCGGAGCACGGCCACGGGCCGTCGTACGGACAGCTGTGCAAGGGGCTGGGCTGGAAGAAGCTCTCGCGCTCGCTGCGCGGCCTCGTCGTGAGCGGGATCCTCGCCGACGGATGGCTGGCAGAGACCTCCCCCGTGCCGTGGACCCTGCGCCCGGGGAAGGCCGCCCAGGCGCAGGGGATCGTGCTGCCGGGTCAGGCGGCTGCCCGCAGTACGCGCTGAGTCGTGCAGGGCGGGCCGGTGTGCGGCCTGCGTGGGCGGATTCAGGAGCTCGGCGGCTGCGGGGTTCCGGGGGCGCCCTTGTCCGTGTCTTCGTGGGCGTCCGTCTTCGCGTTCCCGTGCGCCGTGGTTCGCGCGGAGAGGATCAGTGTCGCGGCGATGAGGAGTGCGGTGATGATGCCCGTGACGAGGACCGGGGACGGTCCGAACGTCGCGGCCAGGACGGCGACGACCGCGACGGGGCGGAGCGCGTCGACTGGACGGGACAGCCCGCCGGCGCGGTGGTGCAGCAGCCATACGAGGGTGACGAAGACGGCCACCGGGATGGTGTAGGCCGCCGCTGCGGCACGGTCGGAGAGGTGGCCGTGGCCGGTGGCGTGGGCCACGTTGACGGCGAGACCGGCGCCGACGGCCGCCGCGGAGGCGAAGACCGGATAGTGGCCGTACCCCCACAGCAGTGCCCTGCGCAGGGTGGTGAGCCGGTGGTGCGCGCTCTGCGCGAAGTAGAGCCACCACAGGGCGAAGACGGTCAGGATGCCCCCGACGACGAGCGCGGCGAGGTCGCCGAGCGCCGCGTCGGAGTCGAGCGCGGCGTGTACGGCTCCGGTGGCGGCGGTGATGGACTCGCCCAGCACGATCAGGGTGAACAGGCCGTACCGCTCGGCGATGTGGTGCGGATGCCAGGTGGTGGTGGCCGCGCGTTCCGCCCAGGCGGGGATGGCGATCTCGGCCACGACGAGGACGGCGAAGGTGGCGAGCCCGGTGTCCTCGGGGAGCGTCAGGCGTACCACCCAGCCGATCTGTACGAAGAGGATCCCCACGGCGTAGCGCAGGCAGGTGGCGCGCCGCTCGGGGTCGGACCGGGCGGCGCGCAGCCACTGCGTGACCATGGCGAGCCGCAT
The DNA here is from genome assembly GCF_043203805.1 of Streptomyces sp. LN549. Classification (NCBI taxonomy): domain Bacteria; kingdom Bacillati; phylum Actinomycetota; class Actinomycetes; order Kitasatosporales; family Streptomycetaceae; genus Streptomyces; species Streptomyces sp. LN549. The sequence goes on from NZ_JAZHRI010000002.1 coordinate 4,703,151, forward strand.
GATCACGTAGCCCCAGGTGATGACCGTGAAGTCCTCTTGCTGCAGGGCCTCCGACGCCCCGGCGGCGAGCACGAGGGCGCCGGTGATCTGGACGAGGGTGAGCAGCCGGTAGGGCACGTCGTCGGTGTCGTAGGCGGAGGCGAACCAGGTGAAGTTCATCCAGGCCCACCAGATCGCGAAGAACACCATGGCGTAGCCGAGGACACCGTGGGCGATGCGCCCCTCCGCGAGCTCGTGTTCGAACGCCGTCGCCGCCTGGGCCACGGCCGTGACGAAGCAGAGGTCGAAGAACAGCTCCAGCATGGTCGCGGTGCGGTGCTGCTCGTCGGCGAGGCGGGCGACCATGGGCCGGCGCCAGGATGCGGGGGAGGGCGGGGAGGACGGGGAGGGTGGTGAATGGCTCATGGGGGCGCATTCTTCCCGCTGTTCCGGTCGGGAGAGTCCACCCCTCCCTTGCACCCGTCCTGCGCGCGGGCGCCGTCGGCGGTTGCCGGTCCTGCGCGCGGGCGCCCGCCGGCGGCGACGGCGAAATCCGCTGGTGCCGTGGCCGGGCTCCTGCCAGACTCCGCCGCATGACTCATGGAATCGAGCACAACCCCGCCCGTTGAGCGCCCCGGAAGAGCGCGAAGCGCTCACCCCCCGGCCCTCGTTGCACTCCTACGCTCTGCGCCTGCAACGCGCGGAACCCGATGGGCGGCTCCCTGAGAGGGGATACGCGCTGCCCGGTCCCCCCGCGCCGAAACGCAGGTTCGTCCGCAATTGGCGTGCGGCCCGCGCGGCTGTGGCGGACCTGCTGAGACCGCTGCTCGTCGCCCCCGACGCTGTCCTGGCTGCCGCGGAGGCCGAACTACGGATCGCCGCGATGGAGCCCGCGGTGAGGGACGGCCATGTCCTTTCCGCTGTGCGTGACGTGGTGCTGGAGGACGAGAACCGGGCGCGTGCGCTCGGGCGGTGCCTCGCACGTACGGGAAGCAGCCCTGCGGCCGTCTGCGTCGGCCTTGCTCTGCTGGCCCGGCTCGGTGAGCCGGCGGACGTGCCGTACCTCAAGACTCTCGGCGGCTTGCGCGACTTCGAGAGCCCGGCCGTGTACGCGCTCGACACCATCGACCGGCAGGCCGCGGCCCTGGTGTGGCTGGGGCATCACGCGAAGGGGCCGGAGCTGCGAGGGCTGGTCGCCGCGCTTGTGGCGGAGGACCGCACCGCTGTGCGCAGGGGACTGGCGGCGGTTCCCCGGGATCCCGGCATCGTGCGGCCCGAGACCGCGCGCAGGATCGTGGAGGCGGTGCGGCCGGCCGGCATTCTGGATGCGGGAGAGGTGGAGCTGCCGTCCATGCGTGGCGAGTTGGCCGCGCGCACCGGGTGGTTGCTGTTCCGCGCGACGAGCCTGCGCGACGACCGGGCCGAGATCCTCTACTGCTCGGAGGCCGTCAGGACGTACGAGGCGTTCGTTTCGTGCGCCGGAGCGCTGAAGCCCACGCTCGACCACTACGGGTTGCTGCTCTCCGCCAAGTTCGAGCTGCACAGTGGCCCGAGCCGGTTGCACGACTGGGGCCCGGGTCGGCGCGAGGCGTTGCTGGCGGAGCTGGAGTCCGTACTGAACCGGCCCGCATGGCAGGGCGTGCTGGAGCCGGGCGCCGAGCCCGCGGAGGGTGGGGACAGGGGCGAGCGCCGACGGTTCGAGTGGGCCCGGCGCAACGCGCGACGGCCGTTGGCGGGGCCCATGGGACCTGTGGGCCCTGCGGACCCTGTGGGGCGGCTCCTGCGGATCGAGACCGTCGTGCGCGATCCGATCGATTCCGACACCGTCGAGGTCCGCATACTGATCGACGGCCGGCCCTTGGTGGCGGAGGTGTTCGGCCGAGGGCCCGCGCACAGCCCGGAGTGGCTGTTGGACAGCGGCCGGCTGCGGGCGACGGAAGAGCCGCGGGAGGTGCAGCTCGCGGAGGCGTACTGCACCGAGGGCTGCTGCGGTGCGCTGCACGTCACGATCCGGCGCGACGGTGACGAGGTCGTCTGGTCCGACTGGCGCTGCCCGTCGCCGCCGGCCTCCCCGCTGCACGTGCGTGAGATCCCGGAACTCCGCTTCGACGGAGCCGCGTACGACGCGGAGATCACCCGCGCCGAGAACGACCACACGTGGACGTGGCCGGCCCGCAAGGCCGCCCGGCTGATCGCAGCCGGGCTGCGTGACCGGCCGGATCTGCTCAGCCGCTGGGGCATGGAACTGGGCTGGGTCGGTACGGACTTCCGGGACCCGGACATCACGGCGGTGTGCCTGATGTATGCCGGGGATGACGGCCACCAGAGGCACTGCATGTGGCACATCCCGGAGGACGGCACCCCGCCCGAAGACCGCGCGGCCGACGCGTTGTGCCGGCTCGCCACGGTGGACCCGAGGACGTACGGGGCGTAGCACCCGGTCCACCGTTCGGGTGATCTCCGTCGGGCGGCGATGCGTTGGGGGGCCCGGGGAGCGGGGGACCGGTCCGCTCCCCGGCGTCGGGGCGCGGCGTGTCGCGCCTGCCGGGTTTGGCACAGTGCCGCTCCACGATCAAGAACGGGGTGAGCGGTGTGCAGCAGAGGCTGAGCGATCTGGCGGGTGGTGGAGGCGGTCCCGCCGGTGGGGACCAGCTGAGGCACAGCGACGGGGCGTGGCTGAGGGCGGCCGGGGGCGCGGAAGGGATGGGGGTGCACCTCGGGCCGGTCGGCACGGAGTTGGCGACCGCGCACGAAGGACTGCTCGCGGGGACCGTCGGCCTGAACGCGCTGGCCGAGCTGGGTTCCGTACGCGAGTCGTGGGAGCGGCGCTTCGAGACCGCGCGCCGGGAGTGCGGGTCCCTGGCCGGCAATCTGCGGGCCGTCGCCCGGGCCCAGGGCGAGACGAACGAGACCGTGAAGTCTTCCTTCGCCCCGGTGGCGAGGAGGACGCGGGGGGTCGAGCGATGACGGTGGCGACCTCCGGGCTGACCTGGGCCCAGTTACGGGACCTGAAGTGCGCCGAGTTGGAGGGTGCGGCCGACGGCTGGGGCAAGGCGAGCAACCGGGCCGACGCCGGACGGGACCGGATCGAGAAGCAGCTGCTGACCGGTCTGCGCGAAACCCAGCAGGGCGCGGCGGCGGACGCGGCGGTGGTCAGGCTGCGGCAGCTGGGCCGGAACCTCCAGTACGTGTACACGGAGTGCGGCCTGGTCCGTACGGCCCTGAACAGCCTTGCGCACGAGATGAAGGCCCAGCAGCGGGCGTTGCAGGATGCGTTGGACGATGCGGCGGCGCTGAGGTTCACGGTGCACGCGGACGGTTCGGTGACGTACCCGGAAGCGGGGGAGGGCCTGATCGACGGAAAGCCGTTGGCGGGCGGGACCGCGTCGGTGGGGACGGCGCCGGGGCTGCTGCCGCCGTCGGGGCTGGTGGCCCCGAACCCCAACACGGCCAAGGCGCAGGACATTGCGGACCGGGTGGCGAAGGCGGTGCGGACGGCGGCGGAGATCGACTGGAGGTTCGCGCGGATCCTGCGGAAGCTGAAGGCCGAGGAGGGCCTGAAGGTCCCGGACCGGACGTGGACGGACGCGGCGGGGGACGCGGCTGCGGTCCGGGACGCGGCACGGGGCTACCTGAAGTCGGGCATCCCGCACGAGGCGGGTCCGGCGGCGCGGCGGGAGTGGTGGGCGGGCCTGACGGACGAACAGCGCGAGGAGTACCTCGCTGTCTACCCGGACCAGATCGGCAACCTGGACGGCATCCCGGCCCTGGTCCGCGATACGGCGAACCGGGACAACCTGCAGCTGTTGATCGGCAAGTTGGAGGGGCGGGACGGTGAGCGGGCGGAGACGCAGTTGGCGGGGCTGCGGGAGATTGACCGGCAGTTGCAGGCGGGGCGGCAGCCGCCGATGTATTTGCTCGGCATCGGCGATGAGGGGAACGGGCGCGCGATCGTTTCTTACGGGAATCCGGATACTGCGCGGAATGTTTCGGCTTATGTGCCGGGGTTGAATACGTCGTTGGATGCGGATTTTGCGCGAAATGATCTCAAGCGGGCCCGGGATACTGCTATCGGTGCAAGAGAGATGGACCCGAATTCATCGACTGCCTCGATCGTGTGGCTTGGTTACGACGCTCCACAGACATCAGCCGATGATGCCATGGGGAATCTGGATGTCATGGGTGAGTCGAACGCCAAGGCCGGCGCTGCTTCCTATAACAGATTCATGGCTGGGGTTGCCGCGACGAACGAACATGGGGACCCTCATGTGACGGCGATTGGACACTCCTACGGTTCGCTGACCGTTGGCCTAGCTGCTCAACAGAGAGGTGGAATCCCCGGAGCGGACGATGTGGTTCTGGTCGGAAGTCCAGGAACGGGTGCGAGTTCTGCGGAGGAGCTTGGTGTTGGGAAGGATCACGTATTCGTAGGAGCGGCCGAGAATGACCCTGTGACGAAGTTGCCTAACAGCCGAGAGGCGAGTGGCCTGGGAGCTGGGGCCGCAGGCGGGGCATCAGCGGGGTTTGCATTGGGGATGGGGGCGGGGCCCGTGGGGGCAGTGGTTGGTGGCGCGGTGGGAGGCATCGCTGGCGGGGTGGCGGGGTATGCGGCTCAGGACGCGCAGAGCGAAGAAAGCGACGTCTGGTTTGGTACTGATCCTGCGCATCGTGATTTCGGCGCAAATAGGTTCGCCGTAAGCGATGGGCCTCGGCTGCTGGAGCGAGGCCATAGCCCCACTGAGGCGCACTCGAATTATTTCGACCCGGCCAAGGATCAGATGTCTGCAGACAACATTGCGAGAATCGTGGCAGGGAAATCGGAAGACATTGAACGGGAGCGGCCCAGGTGAAGTTCAGAATGATTATCGCGTCAGTTGTCGCGCTGCTCCTTTCGGGCTGTGCTTCGACGAAGGACTTGCAGGTTACAAGTACCGAAGGAGGGCGAAGCGGAATGAATATGCAGGAAGCTGCGGATCGAGCGGACGAGATCCTCGACAGGACGTTTTCTGGTATCAAGCCGCCGGTTCAATGGGTGCATGGTGAGTCGACAGAAGGGGGCTGCGACGTGTCTCGCAGGAGGGCAGTTACTACGGTGATTTCGGAGAAACGGAGAGGGGGTTTTCTGGGTGTGGTGGAACGCGAATGGAAGGAAGCTGGATACCGGCAGCTTGGAGTTAATGCGAACTCTGCGAGCCCGGCAACCTATTTTGAGACGCCGGATGGGTTCCGAGTGAGACTCCTCATTGGCGGAGGTGGGCAAGCCTTCTTCGAGGCAGCAACGCCTTGCGTGGATCGGTCCTCAGTCTCCATGCCCGCCCCGCCGCCCGGCGGGGCGGAGCACGTCGGCGAGCCTGTGCCCGCCCCCAACGTCCACTCCGACTTCTGGTCCGCCGGCGCCCCCTGACGCCGCTTCCCTGCCCCCAATGACCGTAACGGCATGGTCGGTGGGGGTAAGGGATGGTCGTGACCGGATGTTGAGTCCGGCTTTGGGCCCTGGGGCCTATGCCGAACCCCGCAGTGTTGTGGTCGCATACGGATGCCGGGGGAACCATCGCTGCGCCTGCTCACAAAGCTGGGAGACTCGTCGTGTCTGGCATAGGAGAAGCGTTACCGGGTGGTGCTGACGTATGCGCCCCCGAAGTCAGTCCGGGCAGGCAGTCGCTGTCGCGCCCCTTGCAGGCCGTGCTGATTCTCGTCCGATTGCTCTTTGTCGTCACCATCGTGGGCGCGTTCAACGCGCTGCTCGTGGCCTCGTCGGTCGACGCGGTGGACGGTCGGCTGCTTGGCATGGTGCTGTACACCGTGCTGCCCGGCATCACCGGGTTCGTGTTGTCGCTGTATGTGCGGACCGGTGGCGTCCGGGTCTGGCGCGGGCTGCTCGCCGTGCACGGCTGGCTCGCGCTCGGTGCGCTGGCGACGCTCAACGATGCGGGCAGCAACCGGGGCGTGACGCCACTGGTTCTGCCCGTCGTCGTTCTCGTCCTCCTGTCCAGGCCCAGGGCGCGTGGATGGTTCAGGCTCGCGCCCGAACAGCGCGCTGAGCACCGGCCGTTCAGTTTCCCCCGGATGATCAAATGGCGTTTGGACACCGGGCAGTCCGCGCTGGAGTACGTGGGCCTGATCCTCGTTGTCGCGGCCCTCGTCGGTGGGCTCGTTGCCACGGGGATGGGCGGGCAGATAGCCGGCCGATTCGGCAATGCCATCTGTCAGGTGACCGGCGGTTCCTGCTCGTCCTCCGGGTCCGTCGCCGACGGCCGCAATGCCGGTAAGGGAAGCGGCAACGGCAGCGGCGCCAGTTCCGGGGCCGGGTTCGAAGGCGCCACCGTGGCCGGGGGAACTGACTCGGGCGGGTCCGAAGCGACCGGTGGCAGCGGCTCCGGCGGCAACGGCAACGGCAATGGCAATGGCAATGGCGCGGGCGGAAGTGGGTCCGGCGGAAGCGGGTCCGGTGGTAACGGTGCCGGCGGCTCCGGGACCGGTGGCAGCGGCGCCGGTGGGGCCGGCGCTTCCGGTGGCTCCGATACCGCCGGCGCGGTCGGTGGTTCGGATGAATCCGGCGGTTCTTCTTCAGCGGTCGACGCGGGTAGACAAGCTTCGACCACGGGATCCACCGGTGGCTCCGACGGCAACTTCTTCACCGGTCTCGTGGGCGGCGACGGTCTCCTGGGCGATGTCACCGGGGCCATCGACACGATCGCGCACCCCGTCGACACCGCCACGAGCGTCGTCGACCAGTACGCCCAGGCCGCGGACAGGTCGGGCGGCAAATGGGGCAAGGGCCAGTACGTGGCCGCCGCGTGGGACGTGGCCAAGGGGTCCGGTGGGGTCGGTGGCGCGCTCACCGGTCTGCCTGGGTCGGGTACGCGCGTCGAGTCGTCCGTACGGGACTCGGAGCGGCAGTACCTCAACGACCGCATCCCGAACGGGTCCAGCGCCGCAGGCCGGAAGGCGTGGTGGGACGGGCTGACGCAGCAGCAGCGCGATCGGTACCTGGAGCTCTCCCCGGACCGGATCGGCGGTCTGGACGGCATTCCGGTGGCGGACCGGGACACGGCCAACCGCCGGAACCTCCCGGGCCTGATCTCGGAGCTGGAGGGCCGCAGCGACAAGAAGTCGCAGGAGCAACTGGCCGGGCTCCGTGAGATCGACCGGCAGTTGAAGGAGGGCAGCCAGCCCCCGATGTACCTCATCGGCATCAGCGACGAGGGCAACGGGCGGGCGATCGTGGCCTACGGGAACCCCGACACCTCGCAGAACGTGTCGGCGTACGTACCGGGGCTGAACACCTCCCTCGACGAGGAGTTCGCGAAGAACGACCTCAAGCGCGCCCGTGACACGGCGATCGGCGCCCAGGGTTACGACCCGTCGAGCGCGGCGATCGTCTGGCTCGGGTACGACGCTCCGCAGACTCCGGACGGCTGGCAGAGCCTGGCCGTCGCGGGTACCGGCCGGGCGGAGAAGGGCGGCGCGGCGTACGACGACTTCATGGGCGGCATCGCGGCCACCAATCAGAACAAGGATCCGCACCTCACGGCGATCGGGCACTCCTACGGTTCCCGCACCGTCGGCGCCGCGACCCAGCGCCTCGGCGGGATCCCGGGGGTGGACGACATCATCCTGGTCGGCAGCCCAGGGGTGGGTGTGGACCAGGCCGTGGACCTCGGGGTCGGTGCCGCACACGTCTACGTCGGAGCGGCCGCCAACGACCCGGTGACCAAGCTCCCGTCCAAGACGCAGACGGTCGTGGGTTCGCTCGGGATGATCCTGGGCGGGCCGGCCGGTGCGTACCTGGCAGGGGACCTGGCCGATCCGGGCGATGACGACCTCTGGTTCGGCAAGGACCCGGCGAGCAAGGCCTTCGGGGCCGTACGGTTCCCCGTGGCCCCCGGCCAGCCACTCGTCAGCGGTGACGGTCTGAGCTTCGACGCACACTCGAACTACTTCAACCCGGCACGGGACGCCATGTCCGCCGACGCCATTTCTCTTATCGTGTCGGGACACGCTGACCGGCTCAAGATGGAGGAACAGCGATGAGCCGAAGGTTCCAGATCGTCGTCGTGGCTCTGGCTGTCGGCTTCACGCTGTCCGCCTGCGGGAGTGAGGAGGGCCCGTCGGGAGCGGCGGGCACCACCGTCACCGAGAGCCCCAAGGGCACCAAAGGCACCAAGGGGAACAGCATGGACATGCAGGAGGCCGCCGAGCGGGCCGACGGCATGCTCGACGCCGTACTGAAGAAGATCGACCCCGAGGTGCAGTGGGCCCACGGGCCCACGACCAAGGGCAGTTGCGACGTGACCCGCAGGCGCACCGTCATGACCATCGTGTCCGCGGACCGGAGGCAGAGTTTCCTGGACCAGGTCGAGAAGTTCTGGCGGACGAGCGACTACCGGATCAAGGCGAAGAACGACGACGCGGTGTTCCCGGCGGTGTACGCGGTGACGAAGGACGGATTCGGCATCAGCGTGAGCATCCGGGCCAAGGGGCAGGCCTTCTTCGAGGCGGACACCCCGTGCGTGAAGGAGTCGAAGGTCGCCGACTCCGCGTCCAAGCCGAACGGGCCGGCCTACCGGGGTGTCTACCCGCTCCCCAGCCCCAATGTCCGATCCGACTACTGGTCGGTCGGAGCATCCTGAGGGTCGGTCAGCGCGCCGGATGCCCGCCCCCGCGCATCCGGCGCACCGGAGGCCCGGCTCCCGCGCTCCGGCGCATCGGCTGCCCCGGCCCGGCGCATCCGGCGCGCCGGAACGGCCGGAGCGTGACCCCAATGCCTCGCACGACTCGTACACACCGTCGAAAACGCCCATGAACCCTTCCCCGATGGGGGATGGTTGAGGGGTGCGGAAATACTGGATGGCAGGTGGGATCGGCGTCGGCGTCGCCATGTGCTTCGTGGCGCTGCTCGTCGTCGGTACGTACTCCGCCGCCGCCGGCCTCGGGGGCGGCGGGGGTGGGGCCGTGGCCCTGGCCAAGGGGGCCGTGCCGGCCAAGTACCAGCCCCTTGTGCAGAAGTGGGGCAACCTCTGCCCGGCCATCAACCCCGCCCTCCTCGCCGCCCAGCTCTACCAGGAGAGCGGCTGGAACCCGCGCGCGCAGAGCCCGGCCGCCGCTCAGGGCATCGCGCAGTTCATCCCGGGGACCTGGGCCTCGCACGGGGTCGACGGGGACAAGGACGGTGACCGGGACGTCTGGGACCCGGCCGACGCGATTCCGTCCGCGGCTTCGTACGACTGCGAGCTCGCCGGGTATGTGAAGAAGGTCCCCGGGGACCCGACGGACAACATGCTGGCCGCCTACAACGCCGGTGCGTACCGGGTCATCAAGGCCGGCGGGGTCCCCGCCATCTCGGAGACGCAGAACTACGTCAAGATCATCCGCTCCCTGGAGAAGAGCTTCGCCCGGCCCGTCGGGCGGGTGCAGCCCTCCCAGCAGGCCGCGGGCGCCATCTACTTCGCCCAGAAGAAGCTCGGCACGAAGTACCTGTGGGGCGGCAACGGCACCGCGGAGCAGGGCGGACGGTTCGACTGTTCGGGGCTGACCCAGGCCGCGTACCGGACCGTCGACATCGAGCTGCCCCGGGTGGCGAACGATCAGTACAACGCCGGTCCGCACCCCTCGCGCGACGAGCTGCTGCCCGGGGACCTGGTGTTCTTCTCCGACGACCTGGCCAACTCGCGGGCCATTCACCACGTCGGTCTGTACGTCGGGGGCGGGTACATGATCAACGCTCCGTACACCGGTGCCGTCATCCGGTTCGACAAGATCGACACACCCGACTACTTCGGTGCGACACGCGTCACCAAGGACGGTGCCGCCGCCCTTCCGACCGCACAGCCGGCGGCGTGACCGTCGCGCAGAGGTGGCCGGAACTCTCTGTGAAGCCTGGGCCCTGAGCTGCGACGATGAGTCACTCTTCGATAACGTCATGGTGATCATTCGGTAGAGAGTGGAACGCACGCACGGGACGCGTCGTTCTCTGGTTGGACCGGGGCCGCAGCCGTTGACCTAGCGTCGCCCCGACACACGTAAGTGATCGAACCGAATGCGGGGGTTCGTCATAGCGGCGCACATGGGCGTGTGCCACAGGAGCAGACAAGACAAGGCAAGGGGCCGCGGCAGATGGCTGGACTCGCACTGGATGGGTCGAACCCCGATGTCAGCCTGCTCTACGACATCAACGGGCTCGCGAAGTCCGCTCCCACGTGGTTCGACCGGGTCATGGAGTTCGTCGGTGAGTACGGGATCATGCTCGGCATGGTCCTGGTGGTCCTGTGGTGCTGGTGGAGTGTCCGCCGGCGCGGCACGGCCGAGGACTCGGTGACCGCTGTCGCCGGGCTCGTCTGGGCGCCGCTCGCGGCCGGGATCGCCCTGCTGATCAACATCCCGATCCGTGGATTCGTGGAACGGCCGAGACCGTTCAAGGACCACCAGGGGCTGGACGTCCTGGTGGACGGGAAGAACGACTTCTCCTTCGTCAGCGATCACGCCACCATGGCGATGGCCCTCGGCGTCGGGCTCTTCGTGGCGAACCGGAAGTTCGGCATCGCGGCGATCGCGCTCGCCCTGCTGGAGGGCTTCTGCCGGATCTACATGGGCGTTCACTACCCGACCGACGTCATCGGCGGCTTCGCGCTCGGCACGGCCGCCGCGCTGCTGCTCGCGCCGCTCGCGATGATGCTGTTGACCCCGCTGGTGGGCGCCGTCTCGCGGTCCGGCCGGCTGGGCAGGCTGGTCAGGTCGCGCAGCCCGCTCGCGGCGGCGGCCGGGGGCAGCGGCGAGGCACTCGGGATTCCCGAGCCCCGACCCGGGTCGGGCGGGGGCTCGGAGGGTGAGAAGGGCCTGGCGGCCTGAGGGAGACCGAAGGGCCGGGGCGATGCCCCGGTCCGGTCACAGCGATTGCGGGTACGTGAAGAATCCCTCCGGGTCGTAACTCTTCTTCACCTCGCCGAGGCGGGCGACGGCCGAGCCGTAGTAGGCCTTGCGCCAGTCCGTCAGGGCCGGGTCCGTGTAGTTCTGGTAGGCCGCCCTCGATGCGTAACGGCGCAGCGCCGCGTGGGTGTCTTTCAGCCACTTCTGCTGAGCGGTGCCGGCCGTGCCCGGGCGCCAGGCACCGATGTACTGGGCGAGCATCCGTGAACCGCGGTGGACGAACGCGGTGGCCTGTGGGTCGACCCGGTTGACCGCGCCGCCCAGCGCGGTGAGCGCGACCGAGCCTCCGCCGCCCTGGTCCGCGCCGATCCGGGTGAAGGCCTCGGTCCGGTCGAGCAGGGCCTGGACGCCCGCCGGGGGCAGCGAGCGGTCGTAGAAGTCGGACGCCGCCGCGTAGGTCTCGCGCTGGAGCGAACCCTGCGGATCGCGGCCCGGCGTGGTGCCGGGCAGGTGGCACTGGGCGTCGGTGATGCCCGAGCAGCCCGCGTACACGAGCATCGCCTCCTGGTAGCTGCGGCGGCGCAGCGAGACCGAGGACGCGGAGGCGCCGATCCGGTCGGCGAGGCGGTCGACGGCGTTCTGGAGATCGTCGTAAGTGCCGAGGCTGAACGCCGAGACCGACACCGTCGGGTTGCCGCCGCCCGGCCCCGCCGCGACGTGTGCGGCGGACCAGATCTCGTCCGGCTGGTCCGGGCCCCACTCCTGCCAGGCCGTCACCACCGCCCGGGCGCGCGACCAGGGCCAGGACATGTAGGCGGAGACGGTCTGCGGGGCGGGACGGGTACGGAAGCGGAGTTCGGTGACGACCCCGAAGTTGCCGTTGCCCGCGCCGCGCAGCGCCCAGAACAGGTCCGGGTGGTGGGTGGCGTCGGCGGTGAGCGTCCTGCCGTCGGCGGTGACGATCGTCGCGGCCGTGAGGCTGTCGCAGGTCAGGCCGTACGCGCGCGAGGCGACGCCGTGACCGCCGCCGAGAGTCAGACCGGAGATGCCGACCGTGGGGCAGGAGCCGCCGGGGATCGTCAGGCCGTGTGCGGCGAGGCCCTGGTAGACGTCGAGGAGCCGGGCCCCCGCACCGATCGTGCCGTCCCGGTCGACGCTCTTGAGTGACGAGACGTCAATGACCAGGCGTCCGTTGCCACTGGACCAGCCGGCGTAGGAGTGTCCGCCGCTGCGGATGGCGACGGACACGGAGCTGCGGCGGGCGAACTCCAGGCACTCGCGGATGTCGGCCTCGTGCCGGACGTAGGCGACCGCGGCCGGTTTCTGGTCGTCGTAGCGGGTGTTGTAGAGCTGACGGGCGGTCGGATAGGCCGCGTCGTCGGGGCGTACGAGGGAACCGGCGAGGCTCTTGCCCAGGGCCGGCCAGTCCGCCGGAACGGTGGGCGAGGCCGCCGACGGCGTGGCGGGGGAGGGGGCCGCGGACGTGGCCGCCGACGTGGCCGGGGTGGAGCCTCCGGCGGGGGTGCCGGGGCCGGCGCTGTCGCACGCGGTGGCGGTGGCGCCCGTGAGTACGGCCGCGGCGCCGGCGGTCAGGACGGTGCGCCGGTTCGGCAGGGTCATCGGACCTCCGGGGGTGGGGGGAGAGGACGAGGACGGGGACGAGGAAGGGGGAAGACCGGGGGTCAGGCCGTCGTGCGGTGGTCCTCGGCGTCCGTGCGGGCCCGGTCGCGGGACCGGCGGGCCGGTCCTGACCAGCCGCAACTGCAGCGGGCGGTGCAGAACGAGCCGCGCTCGACGGTGGTGGCTTCGTGGGTGGTCCGGGCCGGTGGAACGGCCGGCGGGACCTCGGCGGTGTGTTGGTCGTACACGCCGCCCACGGTACTGGGCGGGGCCCTCCGATGGTGAGGGGTGTGCGAGCGGCGTGACGAGGGGGAGGGGCTGTCGTTATGCGGAACGGGTGGGGGGCACGGGCAGGCGGTCGGCGTTGGGGGTTGGCAGGCGATGGTGGTGCAGCAGCACAGGTCCGGAGGCGGGACGCGCGCTGTGTGCGCCCTCGCCGTGGTGGGCGTGATGGTGGCGGCCGCCGGGTGCGCGGTGGACGGCGGGGGCGGTGCCGCGGCCGACGACCGGTCGGGTCCCGCAGCCGTGGAAGCCGTGCGGCGCGCCGCGGCGGTGCTGGTGGGGGCGGGGCCCGCGGCCGGGAGCGCGGAGGTGGTCACGTCGATGGAGACGGCGGCCGGCGGCACCCGGGTGACGATCCGGGGCAAGGGGACGTACGACTTCCGTACCCAGTCCGGCCTCCTCAAGGTCGTGCTGCCGCAGGACGCGGCGGGCGAGGACGAGCACCGGCCCATCACGGAACTGCTGGCCCCGGGTGCGCTCTACATGATGAACCGCGGTGCCGGGGTGCCCGCGGACAAGTGGGTGAGGATCGACACGACGGCGCTGGCGGACGGCAATCTGGTGACCGGCGGCGTCACCGACCCGATGGCCGCGGCCGAACTGCTGGGCGGGGCGCGCACGGTGACGTACGTGGGTGAGACCGACCTGGCCGGGGTGACGGTGCGGCACTACCGGGGGACCGCCGACATCGCACGTGCCGCGCGCCGCGCCTCGGCTGCCTCGCGGGGTGCGCTGACGGCCGCGGCGAAGGGGTTCCGCACGGACACGGTGCCGTTCGACGCGTATCTGGACGAGCAGGGGCGGCTGCGCAAGGTGCGGCACCGGTTCAGCTTCGCCAACGAGGGGCAGGCGCGGGAGGTGGTGTCGACGACGCTGCTGTACGGGTTCGGGGTGGCGGTCTCCGTACCGCTGCCGGACGCGGGTGACATCTACACCGGCGAGATCGAACAGGGGCGGCGGGAGTGACCGGCCCGGGCCGTCGTTCTCAGCCTCTTCTAGGCATCTGGCGCGGCGAAATGGTCCGTCCGTGCCATGCGCGGTGTGTGTCGCGATCCCTACCCTGGGAAGTCGGCGACGGCAGTGAGAGGTGAGTGACGTGGTGACGCTCAGCCCGCGGACCGTATCGGACCATGTGGCTCTCGCCGAGATCGAGCTGTGCGGGGAGCTGATGATCGCGGCCTCGGCGGCTATCGGGGAGCGGCTGAGTGCGGACCGTATCGACGAGGTGCTCGACGTCAAGGTGATCACCGAGCGCACCACCGTCCCCCGGCAGGCGAACCACCGGGGGTGACGGGGTGGGCGGCGGGTGCGGGCCGAGGCCCTGATCAGGTGCGCAGCAGCCGGGCGATGGCCTTGGTGGCCTCCTCGACCTTCGCGTCGATCTCCTCGCCGCCCTTGACCGCGGCATCGGCGACGCAGTGGCGCAGGTGCTCCTCCAGGAGCTGGAGCGCGAAGGACTGGAGCGCCTTGGTGGACGCCGACACCTGGGTGAGTATGTCGATGCAGTAGACGTCCTCGTCGACCATGCGCTGCAGGCCGCGGATCTGGCCCTCGATGCGGCGCAGGCGCTTGAGGTGCTCGGCCTTCTGGTGGTGGTAGCCGTGGATCCCCCGGTCGTGGTCGGTCACGACCGCTTCGGCGGGAGCCGTGGCGTCGGCCGTGTCCGTGCCGTCCGTCGCGTCCGGCGCCCGATCCGCCTCGGTGGTGGTCATTGCTGCCTCCCGTTTTCCCTTTACCCTGCCGTTTATATACCCCTAGTGGGTATACCTTAACGAATTCAGCTGAAACGTGACCGGGGCCCCGTGCTGATCACTGTGCCTGATGCGCGACACTGAAGAATGCCGGTTAGCCGTGGCCGGATGATGCGCCTAGCATCAGCCTGACCGAATCCAAAGCACCCCGAGGACCCCACGTGCGCTTTCGTCTGACCCCCAGGGAGACGAGCTTCTACGACATGTTCTCCGCATCCGCGGACAACATCGTCACGGGCTCGAAACTCCTCATGGAACTGCTCGGGGCGGATTCTGCCTCCCGAGTCGAGATCGCGGAGCGCATGCGGGCAGCGGAGCACGCGGGGGACGATGCCACCCACGCGATCTTCCACCAGCTGAACTCCTCATTCATTACGCCGTTCGACCGCGAGGACATTTACAACCTCGCCTCGTCGCTCGACGACATCATGGACTTCATGGAGGAGGCCGTCGACCTGGTCGTTCTGTACCAGGTCGACGAGCTCCCGAAGGGTGTCGAGCAGCAGGTCGAGGTGCTGGCACGGGCGGCCGAGCTGACAGCTGCGGCCATGCCGAACCTGCGGACGATGGACAACCTCACCGAGTACTGGATCGAGGTCAACCGCCTGGAGAACCAGGCCGACCAGATCCACCGCAAGCTGCTCGCCCAGCTCTTCAACGGCAAGTACGACGCCATAGAGGTGCTGAAGCTGAAGCAGATCGTGGACGTGCTGGAAGAGGCTGCCGACGCGTTCGAGCACGTCGCGAACACGGTGGAGACCATCGCGGTCAAGGAGTCCTGAACCACGTGGACACCTTTGTACTGGTCGTGACCATCGGCGTCGCGCTCGGCTTCACGTACACGAACGGCTTCCACGACTCGGCGAACGCCATCGCCACGTCGGTCTCCACCCGGGCACTCACCCCACGAGCGGCACTGGCCATGGCGGCGGTGATGAACCTCGCCGGCGCCTTCCTCGGCAGCGGGGTCGCCAAGACCGTCAGTGAGGGCCTGATCGCGACGCCCGAGGGCGACAAGGGGATGGGAATCCTCTTCGCCGCACTGGTCGGCGCGATCATCTGGAACCTGATCACCTGGTACTTCGGCCTGCCGTCGTCGTCCTCCCATGCCCTGTTCGGCGGAATGGTCGGCGCGGCGCTCGCGGGCGGGACGCTGGTGCACTGGAACGGGGTGCTCGACAAGGTCGTCATCCCGATGTTCATCTCGCCGGTGATCGGCCTGGTGGTCGGGTATCTGGTGATGGTCGCCATCATGTGGATGTTCCGGAAGTCCAACCCGCACAAGGCCAAGCGCGGTTTCCGGATCGCGCAGACGGTCTCGGCCGCGGGCATGGCGCTCGGTCACGGTCTGCAGGACGCTCAGAAGACGATGGGCATCGTGGTGATGGCCCTGGTCATCTCGGGCCACGAGACGTACAGCGACCCGATCCCGGTCTGGGTGAAGCTCGTCTGCGCGCTGATGCTGTCGCTGGGTACGTACGCCGGTGGCTGGCGCATCATGCGGACGCTCGGCCGGAAGATCATCGAGCTGGACCCGCCGCAGGGCTTCGCCGCGGAGACGACGGGGGCGTCGATCATGTTCGGCTCGGCGTTCCTGTTCCACGCGCCGATCTCGACGACGCATGTGATCACCTCGGCGATCATGGGTGTGGGCGCTACCAAGCGGGTGAACGCGGTTCGCTGGGGTGTCGCGAAGAACATCATCCTGGGGTGGTTCATCACGATGCCTGCCGCGGCGCTGGTCGCAGCGGCGAGCTACGGGATCGTCCTGCTGCTGTTCGGCTGACCGCCGGCCCGCACACCGTACGAACGGGTCCGCCCCGCCCTCCGTGAGGAGAGCGGGGCGGACCCTTCGCCTTGTGGTGGCACCGCCATGCAGCACCCCAAGGCCGTCCTGGGAGGGACCGGTCAGCCGAAGCGGCCGGAGATGTAGTCCTCCGTGGCCTGGACCGACGGGTTGGAGAAGATGCGTGCCGTCTCGTCGATCTCGACGAGCTTGCCCGGCATGCCGACCGCCGCGAGGTTGAAGAACGCGGTGCGGTCCGAGACGCGGGCCGCCTGCTGCATGTTGTGCGTCACGATGACGATCGTGAAGCGCTCCTTCAGCTCACCGATCAGGTCCTCGATGGCGAGGGTGGAGATCGGGTCCAGGGCGGAGCACGGCTCGTCCATGAGCAGCACGTCCGGCTCGACAGCGATGGCGCGGGCTATGCACAGGCGCTGCTGCTGACCGCCGGAGAGGCCGGAGCCGGGCTTGTTCAGCCGGTCCTTGACCTCGTTCCAGAGGTTCGCGCCGCGCAGCGACTTCTCCACGATGTCGCCCAGGGCGCTCTTGCGGTACTTGCCGTTCAGCCGCAGGCCCGCCGCCACGTTGTCGAAGATCGACATGGTCGGGAACGGGTTCGGGCGCTGGAAGACCATGCCCACCGTGCGGCGCACGGTGACCGGGTCGACGTGCGATCCGTACAGGTTCTCGTCGTCCAGCAGCACCTTGCCCTCGACGCGGCCACCGGGGGTGACCTCGTGCATCCGGTTCAGGGTGCGCAGGAAGGTGGACTTGCCGCAGCCGGACGGGCCGATGAAGGCGGTCACGGAGCGGGGTTCCACGGTCATGGAGATGTCGTCGATCGCCTTGTGGCTGCCGTAGAAGGCCGACAGGCCACTGATGTCGATGCGCTTGGCCATCTGAATCACTGCTTTCTGCTGGCCCTATCGGCCGGTCTTCGGGGCCTTCCAGCGGGCGATGCCGCGGGCCACCAGATTGAGGATCATGACGAAGGCGATCAGGACCAGGGCAGCGGCCCAGGCGCGGTCGTAGGACGCGGCCTCACCGATCTTGTACTGCTCGTAGATGTAGAACGGCAGTGACGACTGGGCGCCTTCGAAGGGGTTCGGGTTGATCAGCTGGCTGCCGAAGACCAGCAGGATGATCGGTGCGGTCTCGCCGGCGATGCGCGCGATGGCGAGCATGACGCCGGTGGCGATGCCGCCGATCGCGGTCGGCAGGACCACCTTCAGGATGGTGCGCCACTTCGGGATGCCGAGGGCGAGGGAGGCCTCGCGGAGCTCGTTCGGTACGAGCTTCAGCATCTCCTCGGTGGAGCGGACCACGACCGGGAGCATCAGGATCGTCAGAGCCAGGGCGCCCATCAGGCCGGAGGGCTCCAGTCCCGCGATCAGCATGATCGAGAGGACGAACAGACCGGCGACGATGGACGGGATGCCGGTCATCACGTCGACGAAGAAGGTGACGGCCTTGGCGAGTGCGCCCTTGCCGTACTCCACCAGGTAGACCGCGGTGAGCAGGCCGAGCGGGGCGGAGATCAGCGTGGCGATGCCGACCTGCTCCAGGGTGCCGATCAGGGCGTGGTAGACGCCGCCACTGGCCTCGGGCCCGAGGACACCGGCCATCGAGTGGGTCAGGAAGTAGCCGTCCAGGCGTTCCGAGCCGCGGCTGATGGTCGTCCAGAGCAGGGAGGCCAGCGGGACGACGGCGATCAGGAAGCAGACCCAGACGAGGCTGGTGGCGAGGCGGTCCTTCGCCTGGCGCCGGTTCTCCACGACGCTGGTCGCGACGTACGAGATCGTGAGGAAGAGCAGCGCGGAGATCAGGCCCCACTGGACGCGGCTGTGCCAGCCGGCGGCCGCGCCGATGCCGGTGCCGAGGGCGATCGACACGGCGGCGAAGCCGAGCGGGGCCAGGCGGGGCAGGGCCCGGCTGCTGAGGCTGTTGGCCGGTGTGGGCGGTGCGGGCGTCGGGCGTTCCTGGACGCTCGTGGATGCATGGCTCATGCGTTGGCCCCCGAGTACTCCTTGCGGCGGGCGATGATGAGCCGCGCGGCGCCGTTGACCAGCAGGGTGAGGACGAAGAGGACCAGGCCGGAGGCGATCAGGGCGTCGCGCCCGAACGCGTCGGCCTCGCCGAACTTCGCGGCGATGTTCTGGGCGAACGTCCCGCCGCCCGGGTTGAGCACGTGCAGCGAGATGAGGAAGCTCGGCGACAGGACCGTGGCGACGGCCATCGTCTCGCCGAGCGCGCGGCCGAGGCCCAGCATCGAGGCGGAGATCACACCGGACCGGCCGAACGGCAGCACCGAGAGGCGGATGACCTCCCAGCGGGTGGCGCCGAGCGCGAGCGCTGCCTCCTCGTTCATCTTCGGGACCTGGAGGAAGACCTCGCGGCTCACGCTGGTCACGATCGGCAGGATCATGATCGCGAGCAGGATGCCGACGGTGAAGAGCGAGCGGGCGACGCCGATCTCGGTCTTCTCGAAGATGTACGTCCAGCCGAAGAACTGGTCGAGCCAGAGGTTCAGGCCTTCGAGATACGGCACGAGGACGAGCGCGCCCCAGATGCCGTAGACGATGCTGGGCACCGCGGCGAGCAGATCGATGACGTAGGCGATCACGCCGGCCAGCTTGCGCGGTGCGTAGTGCGAGATGAACAGGGCGATGCCGACCGCGATCGGAACCGCGATGACCATCGCGATGACCGAGCTGACGACGGTCCCGAAGAGCAGGACGGCGATGCCGAAGACGGGCGGGTCGCCGGCCGGGTTCCAGTCGAAGGTGGTGAGGAAGTTGCCCTCGTCCTCGGAGATGGCGATCGCGGCGCGGTAGCTGAGGAACACGGCGATCGACGCCATGATCACGAGCAGCAGGATGCCCGAGCCGCGGGAGAGGCCCAGGAAGATCCTGTCACCGGCGCGGCCGGTGGACTTGGCGCGGGTGCGCCTGCCCGGCGGGGCCGGTGGAATCTCTGTCTGTGTGGTGGAAGCCATGGTCTTTCCGGTCTGTGTGGGGGAGCTGAGGGGCTCCCCTGGCGGCGGTGCACCGGATGGGGCTGAGGTGGCGGGCCGGTCCGGAGGGGTGCACCGGACCGGGCCGCCTGTTGCGTCGTGCGTTGTTCGCTGTGCTCTTTTTCGCTGTGCGTCGTGCGGGGTGTGCGGGTTACGAGAGGCCGGCGACCGTCTCGCGGACCTTGGCGTTGATCGCCTCGGGGATCGGGGCGTAGCCGGCCTCGGTGAGGAGCTTCTGGCCGTCCGCGGAGGCGGTGTAGGTCAGGAAGGACTTGACCGTGCCGAGGGTGTCGGCCTTGTTGCCGGTGTCGCAGACGACCTCGTACGTCACCAGGACCAGCGGGTACGCGCCCTCGGCCTTGGTGGTGTAGTCGAGGTCGAGCGCCAGGTCCTTGCCGGTGCCCTTGACCTTGGCGGCGGCGATGGCCTTGGAGGCGTTCTCCGAGGAGGCCTTCACCGGGGCGGCGCCACCGGTGTTGATGTCGACCGTGGGGATCTGCTGCGAGGCGGCGTACGAGAGCTCGAAGTAGCCGATCGAGCCGTCGACCTGCTTGACCTGGGTGGCGACGCCGGACGAACCGGTCGCGCCCTGGCCACCGGGGGCCGGCCACTTCTTCTCGGCCTCGTACTTCCAGTCGCCCGGGGCCGCGGCGTTGAGGTACTTGCCGAGGTTCTGGGTGGTGCCGGAGTCCTCGGAGCGGTGGAAGGGCTGAATCGCCTTGTCCGGGAGCTTGGCGCCCGGGTTGAGCTTGGCGATCGCCTCGTCGTTCCACTTCTTGATCTTCGTGTCGAAGATCTTGGCGAGGGTGGGGGCGTCCAGGACCAGGCTGTCGACACCCTCCAGGTGGAAGCCGACCGCGATCGGGCCGCCGACCATCGGGAGGTTGATGCCCTGGCCGGTCTTGCAGATCTTCTTCGAGTCGGCGACCTCTTCGGGCTTCAGCGCCGAGTCGGAGCCGGCGAAGCCGACGGTGCCCTGGTTGAAGGCGACGATGCCCTCGCCGGACGAGGAGGAGTTGTAGTTGATCTCCACGCCGGAGCAGGCAGCCATGTACTCCTTGACCCAGAGGTCCATGGCGTTCTTCTGGGCGCTGGACCCGGAGGCGCGCAGCTGGCCCTTGGCGCCGTCGCACTTGACGTTGGACGCGGCCTTCGTCTGGCCGCCGTCACCGCCGGTGTCGCCGCCGCTGTTGTTGTCCGAACCGCACGCCGTGAGGACCAGGGCGCCGGAGACGGCGAGGGCACCGAGCGCGGTGGCACGAAGCCGGTTCTTGCGCTGAAGCTTCACTTTCGGGTGTTCCTTCCAGGAGCCGCCGTGGTGGTTTTCGTTCTACGACGGCGTGCGAGGTGATGGGTGGAGCGGAAGTCGTGGTCGGTGCGGTGTGTGCCTCGCACCGTGCACTGCCGAAATTAGGCAGAACAGGTGAAGCGGTCTGCGGGGGTGAGTGAACGGGAGGTGAACCGTGTCGGGCGGCCTGGTTCCGGGGCAGCGGGGCCCGTGGGCCCGGGGGCCCGAGGGCGGGGTGGGGTGCCCTGTGGCGTGCGCTCACATGGGGGCTGCCCGGTTCCGGGCAGGGGTTCCGTCATCGAACGCCGGACGGGCTGGAGTGGCCGGCCGCAGTCCGGGAATGGCGGCCGCAGTCCGGGAGTGGCCCGGCCGGGGTCCGGTTCTACGCGCGCGGCAGGGTTCGCAGGGCCGCGTCCAGAAGCTCGCGGTCGCGGGACTGGGTCAGGCGGTCGCGGGCCGTCGCAGGCGGGAGCCACAGCACGTCGTCCACCTCGCTGTTCGGCACGAAGGCGCCCGCAGTGGCCTCGGCGGACCAGTACGTGACCTCTTTCGGCCGGCCGTTCGCGACGTACCGGACCGTGGGCAGCACGGCGCCCGGCACACAGTGGTGGCCCGTCTCCTCCAGGACCTCGCGCAGGGCCGCGTCCCGCGGGGACTCGTCGCGCTTCAGCTTGCCTTTCGGGAACGACCAGTCGTCATAACGCGGACGGTGTACGAGGCAGAGCTCCACGCCCCCGCCGGCAGACGCGGGCGGGCGGCGCCACAGCACGCAGCCCGCCGCCCGCACCGTGCCGCCCACCGTCCGGGTCATGGCCGGATCGCCGCCGCAGTGGCGTACGGCCAGCTCTCCCGGAAGACCGACCGCGCCGCCTCCACCTCGTGTCGCTGGTCGGCGTGGAGCACCCCCAGGGCGTACGCCGTCGTCGGCGCGATGCGGGGGGTGCGGGCCGCCGCGGAGGCCGCCGCGGCCGCCTCCGCCGCGTCCCGGTGCAGATCGAGCGCGTGACCCGGGCCGGCCAGGACCGGATCGGGGGTGCCCCGGACCACCTCGTGGGCGTACCGGTGCAGGCGCAGCAGCAGCCGGGTCTGGTGCCAGGGCGCGTCGTGCGCCTCGTTGTACGGCTCGGCCGTCTCGTCCGAGGGGAGCGCCGCGACGGCGCCGAGCAGCCGTTGCTCCGCCCGGTCGGCGGGCTCGCGCAACAGCTCACCGGCGGGTTCGGCGGCCGCGGCGGACAGCGGGACCTCGGAGGCGAGCAGCGCGACCGCGTCGGCCACCGCGTGGAAGCGGGAGGAGCCGAGCGCCTGGAGCGCCGCGGAGTGGGCGCGGGTCCGGGCGAGGGTCAGCTGCCGTTCCAGCAGCGCGCCGGCGCGCGCCGCTCCGACGCCGAGGACGGCGCGCTCCTTGTCGACGACGGCGGAGGCGACGGTGGCGGCGGAGGTGCCACCGGACTCCGCCCGGGCCGACGGCAGCGGCGCCCCCGACAGCCCGTGCAGCGCTTCGAGGAGCCGCGTCAGCCGTTCCGCGTACGCGTGCTCGCGGCCGAGCGTGCCGGACAGCCAGGCCAGCTCGGTGCGCAACTGCTCGGCCCAGAGCGGGTCGAGCGCCGCCCGGAAGGTGTGCAGGGTGCCGCTGATGCGGCGGGACGAGCGGCGCAGCGCCCAGGCGGCCTGTTCGGCGGCCTGGGGTCCGGCGTCGCTGGGGGCACTGTTCTCGCGGTGCAGACGCAGGCTGCGCAGGAAGTCCGCGGCCTGTGCCCGCAGATACGGTGCGAGCACCGTCCCCGCGGTCACGTCCGTCTGTGTCTGGTGGTCAGGGCGTCGCACGCCGGCGCCTCCGGGCGTCAATGAGCATTTCCTGTACGTGCCGCAGGGGCCGGCCCTCCGCGTCCGTGGCGTGCCGGGTCCAGTTCCCGTCGGGACCCAGGTGCCAGGAGGAGGTGGTGTCGGCCATGCCGGTCTCCAGGAGGCGGCTGAGAGCGGCCCGGTGCGCGGGGTCGGTGACCCGGACCAGGGCCTCGATGCGGCGGTCGAGGTTGCGGTGCATCATGTCGGCGCTGCCGAACCAGACTTCGGGCTCGCCGCCGTTGCCGAACGAGAAGACCCGGGAGTGTTCGAGGAAGCGGCCCAGGATGGAGCGGACCCGGATGTTCTCGGAGAGGCCGGTGACGCCGGGGCGGATCGCGCAGATGCCGCGGACCCAGATGTCGACCGGGACGCCCGACTGCGCTGCCCGGTAGCAGGCGTCGATGATCGCTTCGTCGACCATCGAGTTGACCTTGATGCGTACGTAGGCGAGGCGGCCGGCCCGCTGGTGCGCGATCTCCTTGTTGATCCGGGCGATCAGCCCGTCGCGCAGCGACTTCGGGGCGACCAGCAGGCGGCGGTAGGTCTCGCGGCGCGAGTAGCCGGAGAGCCGGTTGAAGAGGTCGGAGAGGTCCGCGCCGACCTGCGGGTCGGCGGTGAGCAGGCCGAGGTCCTCGTACAGCCGGGCCGTCTTGGGGTGGTAGTTGCCCGTGCCCACGTGCGAGTAGCGGCGCAGGGTGTCGCCCTCCTGGCGGACGACGAGCGAGAGCTTGCAGTGCGTCTTCAGGCCGACGAGCCCGTAGACGACGTGGCAGCCCGCCTCCTCCAGCTTGCGAGCCCACTTGATGTTGGCCTGCTCGTCGAAGCGGGCCTTGATCTCGACGAGTACGAGGACCTGCTTGCCGGACTCGGCGGCGTCGATCAGGGCGTCCACTATCGGGGAGTCGCCCGAGGTCCGGTACAGCGTCTGCTTGATCGCGAGGACGTCCGGGTCGCCGGCCGCCTGTTCCAGGAAGGCCTGGACGGAGGTGGAGAAGGAGTCGTACGGGTGGTGCAGCAGCACGTCGCGTTCGCGCAGCGCGGCGAAGATGTCGGGCGCGGAGGCGGATTCGACCTCGGCGAGGTCGCGGTGCGTGCCGGCGATGAACTTGGGGAACTTCAGCTCGGGCCGGTCCAGGGACGCTATGCCGAACAGCCCGGTGAGATCGAGCGGCCCGGGCAGCGGGTAGACCTCCGCGTCGGACACCTTCAGCTCGCGGACGAGCAGGTCCAGCACGTACGGGTCGATGGACTCCTCGACCTCCAGGCGGACCGGCGGGCCGAAGCGGCGCCGCATGAGCTCCTTCTCCAGGGCCTGGAGCAGATTCTCGGCGTCGTCCTCCTCGACCTCCAGGTCCTCGTTCCTGGTGACCCGGAACATGTGGTGCGCGAGGACCTCCATGCCCGGGAAGAGCTCTTCGAGGTGGGCGGCGATGACGTCCTCGATGGGGACGTAGCGCTGCGGCGAGGCCTCCAGGAAGCGGGTCAGCAGCGGCGGCACCTTGACCCGGGCGAAGTGGCGGTGGCCGCTGACCGGGTTGCGCACGACGACGGCGAGGTTGAGCGAGAGGCCGGAGATGTACGGGAAGGGGTGCGCCGGGTCGACGGCGAGGGGGGTCAGCACGGGGAACACGCGCTGGCGGAAGAAGGTGAACAGGCGGGCCTGTTCCTTCTCGGTCAGCTCCGGCCAGCGGATCAGCTGGATGCCCTCGTCGGACAGGGCGGGGGCGACGTCCTGCTGGTAGCAGGCGGCGTGCCGGGCCATGAGTTCGCGCGAGCGGGTCCAGATCAGGTCGAGGACCTCGCGGGGCTGGAGGCCGGAGGCGGACCGGGTGGCGACACCGGTCGCGATGCGGCGCTTCAGGCCCGCCACCCGGACCATGAAGAACTCGTCCAGGTTCGACGCGAAGATGGCGAGGAAATTAGCCCGTTCGAGGAGCGGTGTCGCCGGGTCCTCGGCCAGTTCCAGAACGCGTTCGTTGAACGCGAGCCAACTGCGTTCCCGGTCGAGGAAGCGGCCCTGGGGCAGCTCGTCCCCGTCGACATCGGGTTCGTACGCGTCGGCGTCCGCATCGATGTCGGGGTCCAGGTCGGCCGCCGTGGACAGGGCGGCAGAGGAGGACGACGGGGTGGCGACGGCGTGCGGCCGGTGCGCGGCGAGGGAGCCGACGGACGGCTGGGCGGTGGGCTGGACCGGGACCTCGGAGCTGGGCTGCTGGCTCATGGGCCCATTCTTCCGCGCGGAGTGCTCCGGGGGCGCGTCGGAGGGGGTCGAGATCGCGGAGATCGCACGCTCGGTGCGCTCTCTGCCGGGATTTCTCCCGTTGCGGGGGGTCGGCACAGCTGGCTGCATCCTGAGAGGGTCGCAAGGGCGTCTGAATGCCCGGTAACGGCGACATGACATGCAGGAAGCCGTGTGGCCGTGTCCGGGGGCGCTGGGCGCCCCCGGACACGGCTGCCGGGAGGCTCAGCCGTGGCGGCGGCGCAGTACCCGGAAGGCGAGTGCGACCGCGGCGGCGGCGAGGACGAGCAGGATGCCGGTCTCGACGAGCTGGAGGGGCCAGAAGTGCGCGGCGGGGTGGTAGTCGGCGAAGTCGGTGACCCCGCCCTGGTTGCGCAGGCAGCCCGAGGGGTCCTCGGGGGTGACGAGGCCCGCGTCCCAGCAGTCCTGCCAGTAGATCTCCTTGCCGGAGGGGGTGACCATGCCCGATTCGATGTTCCAGGCGTTGTCCGGCCAGGCCTCCCTGCCGAAGCGGCGGGCGCTCGGCCAGAGCTCGTAGCGGCGTTTGCCGAACCCCAGCATGACCGTGCCGAGGACGAGGGCCGTGAGGCTCATGGCCAGGAGGGTGCGGCGTACGAGGACGGCGCACAGGGCGCCGACGGCCACGGCCAGCAGGGCGTAGGCGACGGCGGCCGGGCCGAGGGCGGGGAAGACCCCGCCCTCGTACCAGCCGAGTCCGTTGGCGTAAGCGTTGTCCTGTACGCCTGACCAGCCCCACCGGTAGACGAGGACCAGGACGGTCGTCGCGGCGGTCGCGAGGGCGGCGGGCAGGGCGATCCGGGCCGCCAGCCACTGGGCGGGCGACACCGACTGGGCCCGGACGAACCGGAACGTGCCGTTCTCCAGTTCGCGGGCGATCAGCGGACCTGCGACGAACACGCCGATGAGCCCGGCGAGCACCAGGAGGGCGGTGCCGCCGTCCGCCAGGTATATCTCGGTGGAGGTTCGGGCGTAGGTGGGCAGGTAGGTGCCGTCGCCGCAGCGGGTGGTGTCGCCGTCGGCGCAGCGTTCGGGCGAGGCGGCGACCCAGATCCGGAGCCCGACCACGAAGGCGATGCCCAGGGCCAGGAGTGCGCCGGCCGCCCACAGCGAACGGCGGTGCTGGTGGAGCAGGACACGGACGGGGCCCCGCAGTGCGGCGGGGGCGGTGCGGGCGCGGGTGCGCAGACCGGTGGTGCTCATGCGGCCGCCGCCTTGCTGCCGACCGCGGCGCTCGGTGTCAGCAGGTCCGGGGCCCCGGGCGAGCGCAGATGCGCCAGCAGCAGCTCCTCCAGTGACGGCTCGGCCGTCTCCCAGCCGTCGGTTTCCACCGGGCCCTCCTTCCGGACGAGTGCGGTCTGCAGCCGTCCCGTGGTGCGGGACTCGATCACGGTGTGCGGGGCGAGGTCGCGTACCGGGCCGGTGAGCAGGGTGTGCGCGGCGAGCAGGTCGTCGGTCTCGCCGCCGAGGCGGATGCGGCCGCCGTCGACGAGCAGGAGGTAGTCGCAGGCGCCCTCCAGCTCGGTGAGGATGTGCGAGGACATCACGATGCTGGTGCCGTGCTCGGCGGCCTCCGCCATCAGGGCGCCCATCAGCTGGTGCCGGCCGAGCGGGTCGAGGTCGGCCATCGGCTCGTCCAGCAGGAGCAGTTCGGGCCGCTTGCCCAGTGCGACGGCCAGGGCGAGCCGGGTGCGCTGTCCGCCGGACAGGGTGCGCACCTTCGCGCCCGCGGGCAGGGGTGCGGCGATGCGCTCGGCGGTGGTCTGGTCCCAGGTGGCGGGGTTCAGCTCGGCGCCCGCCCAGAGCGTCTCGGTGACCGTCAACTGCGGGTACAGCGGCTTGTCCTGGGCCACGAACCCGAGCCGTCCCCGGGCCTCGCCGGGGGTTGTGCCGAGGACGCTCACCGTTCCCTGCGTGGGGCGCAGGAACCCGGCCGCGAGGGCGAGCAGGGTGGACTTCCCGGCGCCGTTGGGGCCGACAAGGGCGCAGACACGTCCGGCCGGCAGCCGGAACGAGCAGTCGCGGAGCGCCCACCCGATGTCTCTTCGCCGGTATCGCATGCCGAGGCCGACGGCCTCGATCACAGCACCTGTCATCAGTTCTGCTCCCCTGGGAATGTGCGGTCCAGTACGGCGGTGAAGAGTGCGCTCACGTCGTCCCTCTCCAGGCCGGCCGCGCGGGCCCGGCCCGCCCAGTCGGCCAGTTCGGCGCGCAGTGGGCCGTCGTCGGCGGCGGCCGCGCCGCCGAGCGTCCGGGTGACGAAGGTGCCGAGCCCCCGTCGCGCCTCGACGAGCCCTTCGCGCTCCAGCTCGCGGTAGGCCTTCAGCACGGTGTTCGGGTTGATGGCGGTGGCCTCCACGACCTCGCGGGCGGTGGGCAGCCGGTCACCCGGCTCCAGCAGTTTCAGTCGAAGGGCCTGTTTGGTCTGCTGGACGATCTGGAGGTACGTGGCGACGCCGCTGCGCCGGTCGATGCGGAACTCGACCGCTGCGGACTGTGCCATGTTCACCCCTTTCACTAATTGAGTAGTGAAAGGGTGGCGTAAGGAAGGGGCGGCGTCAAGAGACGCCGCCCCCGGGTGCGTTGTGAGCGCTCAGGACTCCGTGCGGTACATCAGGTCGACCTCGTGGGTGGTGAAGCCCATCCGCTCGTACACGGACAGGGCGGCGGTGTTGTCCGCGTCGACGTAGAGCATCGCGGTGGGCAGCCCCTCGGCGGCCAGGTGGCGCAGCCCGATCGCGGTCAGCGCCTTGCCCAGGCCGTCGCCCTGCGCGTCGGGCCGGATGCCGACCACGTACACCTCGCCGAGCTGCTCCTCGGCGTGCACCTTCGTCCAGTGGAAGCCGATGAGCTCGGAGCCGTCGTCCGTTCCGCGCTCGGCGAGGAAGAACCCCTTCGGGTCGAACCAGGGCTCGGCCTTGCGGTCGTCCAGGTCGCGCTGGGTCAGCGAGCCCTGCTCGGGGTGGTGAGCGAAGGCGGCGCTGTTCACGGCGAGCCAGGCGGCGTCGTCCTCGCCCGGCACGAAGGTGCGGACGGTGACGCCCGGCGGCAGCGTCGGCTCGGCGATGTTCAGCGGGCTCAACGGGCGGCGCAGCTGCCGTAGTTCGCGGAAGAGCGAGAGGCCGAGCACCTGCGCGAGGTGGCGCGCCGCGGACTTCCCGCCGTGCGCCCAGACCCGCAGCCGCTTGCCGGTCGCGGCGAGCAGCGCCGCCCCGAGCGCCCGCCCGTGCCCGTGCCCGCGGTGCGACGGGTGCACGACCAGCTCGGCGGCCGGTGCCTCGACGGGGTCGGTGTCCTCCAGCTGCGCGTACCCGACCAGTACGCCCCCGGCGGTCAGCAGGAAGTGCCGTACGCCTTCCCGGTGCCCGCCCCGCAACTGCAGCCGCCCCTGCTCGGACACGGCCTGCCGGCCGTCGGACTGCGCGGCCTCGGCGAGCAGCTCGGAGACGGCGCCTGCCTGGTCGGGGGAGAGGGTGCCGAGCGTCTGGATCTCGCGTCCGGGGGCGGGGAGGGGTACGTCAGTCGTCATGTGTCGAGCGTACGGCGGAAGGCGGTGTTGTTGCCCGCCCCTTCCCGGGCCGGGGGGTTCCGTCCTCGATCACCGGACGGGCTTGGGTGCGGGTGCCCCGCGGGGTGGCGCGGTCCCTCGTGGTGGGGGTCCGGTCCCCCTCCGGGGCGTCTCCTCGGACGACGAACGTTCCGCGGGTACGTGAAGCGGCCCGGGTATCTGTTCGTCGTCCTGCGGGGACTCCCCTGCACGGCCCCGGACCGGCCGTCGCGCGTCTGCGACAGCAGTGCCACCGGCGTGCAGACGCAGGCGATGCCGGGTGGGGGCGTGCAGGGGAGTCCCCGCAGGAAATGGCGTACGACCCGGGTCCCCCACGGACCCGGGTGCACACGCCATTTCTGAGGAGACGCCCCGGAGGGACCCCACCCCCATCCACCGGACGTGGGCGTGCCGCCCCCGCGAAGCACCCGCACCGAGCCTGTCCGGCGATCGAGGACGGAACCCCGCGCCCCGCACCGGGCCGCCCTTTCGACCGGACGGCAACCTATTCGTAACCCTGAATGCCTGTCGCGCTACGCGCGTTGACTCTAGGCTGCGGCACGCAGTCAACTCACAAGGGGACCGATGTCAGCGACACCGCAGAAGAACCGCGCGTCCCGGCGGGTGCTCGCCGCCGCAGCCGGTCTGGCCACCGTCGGCGCTCTGGTCGCCGCCATGCCGGCCGGCGCGCACGGGCACGGCAAGGGCCACGGCCACCACACGCCGGCCCGGACCGTCGACGTGCAACTGCTGTCCTTCAACGACCTGCACGGCAACCTGGAGCCGCCGGCCGGCTCGGCCGGATCGGTCACCGAGACGCAGGCCGACGGCACGACGAAGGCGATCCCGGCCGGTGGCGTGGAGTACCTCGCCTCCTCGCTGCGCGCCGCGCGCAAGGGCCACCCGTACTCCATCACCGCGGCCGGCGGCGACATGGTCGGGGCGAGCCCGCTGCTGTCGGGCCTGTTCCACGACGAGCCGACCATCGAGGCGCTCAACAAGATCGACCTCGATGTGACGAGCGTCGGCAACCACGAGTTCGACGAGGGCGCCACCGAGCTGGGCCGCCTCCAGAACGGCGGCTGCCACCCGGTCGAGGGGTGCTACGAGCAGGGCAAGAAGTTCGAGGGCGCCGACTTCCCGTACCTCGCCGCCAACGTGACGGACGAGAAGACCGGCAAGCCGATCCTCAAGCCGTACACGGTGTGGAAGAAGAACGGCGTCAAGATCGGCTTCATCGGGGTGACCCTGGAGGGCACGCCGAACATCGTGACGGCCAACGGCGTCAAGGGCCTGAAGTTCCACGACGAGATCGAGACCGTCAACAAGTACGCCAAGGAACTGGACCGGCAGGGCGTGAAGTCCATCGTCGCCCTGATCCACGAGGGCGGCGCCCCGGCCTCCTCCTCGTACAACTACGGCTGCGACAGCCCGGCCGCCGGTGACGGCATCTCCGGGCCGATCACCGACATCGCGAAGGGCATCTCGCCCAAGGTCGACGCGCTGGTGACGGGCCACACCCACCAGGCGTACGTCTGCACGATCCCGGACCCGGCGGGCAACCCGCGCCTGGTCACCTCGGCCTCGTCGTTCGGCAAGCTGTACACGGACACGACGCTCACGTACGACCGTCGCACCAAGGACATCGTGCGCACCGCGGTGAAGTCCTCGAAGCACTCCCCGGCCGCGAACCCGGTCTCGGCGAACCACGTCGTCACCCGGGACCAGGCCAAGGCCACCGACATGACGGAACTGATCGCGCGCTGGAACACCCTCGCGGCCCCGATCGCGAACCGGCCGCAGGGCTTCATCTCCGCAGACATCAACGGCCGTGGCTCCACGGCCCCCGAGAAGCCGCTCGGCAACCTGATCGCCGACGCGCAGCTGGAGGGTCTGGCCCCGGCGGACAAGGGCGGGGCGGTCGTCGCGTTCATGAACCCGGGCGGCATCCGTGCCGACCTGGTCTACAAGGCGACGGGCAGCGAGGGCGACGGCGTCGTGACGTACGGCGAGTCGTTCACCGTGCAGCCGTTCACCAACATGATGAACGTCGTCGACCTGACCGGTGCGCAGCTGGTGTCCGCGCTCCAGCAGCAGGTCAGCGGTTCCAACGAGGCCAGCCCGAAGATCCTTCAGATTTCCAAGGGCCTCACCTACACCCTGGACATGACGAAGACCGGTGCGGCTCGCGTGGTCACCGACACGATCAAGCTGAACGGTGAGGCGATCGATCCGGCCAAGACGTACCGCGTCGCGATGAACGAGTTCCTGGCGGGCGGCGGCGACGGCTTCGCGGCCCTCGGCGCGGGCACCAACAAGCTGGTCGGCGCCTCCGACCTGGACCTGTTCAACGCCTACCTGGCCGCGCACTCCACGGCCGCGGCGCCGCTGGCTCCGCCGGCGACGGACCGGATCACGGTCGTCCAGTAGGGCGTACGGCACCGAGGATGCGCGGGCGGGGGCGAAGGCCCCGGTCCGCGCATCCGTCGTTTTCGCGCCGTCCGGGGACCTGCTCCGCACCGCCCTGTTCCCTGTGTGATGTGTACGGGTCATAATCCGGGAGCTGACCCCACACGGCACCCGGAGGCGTCCCCGCATGAGCCCGTACACCGCCAACCGCCGGACCTTCCTGGCCGGGGCGCTGGCCGCTTCCGCCACCGCCGTTCTCGGGGCGGCACCCGCCCGTGCCGCGGCCCGGCAGGCCCTCACCGTGCAGGACTGGATGAGCGGCATCGCGGACGCCACCGCGCTCCAGCGCCTCACCATCCCCGGCTCGCACGACTCCGGCGCCCGCTACGGCGGCCCCTGGACCGAGTGCCAGAACACCACGATCGCGGAGCAGCTGAACAGCGGGGTGCGCTTTCTCGACGTACGGTGCCGGATCACCGGTGACTCGTTCGCGATCCACCACGGCGCCTCGTACCAGAACCTGATGTTCGGCGATGTCCTCGGCGCCTGCTGGGACTTCCTGGCCCAGCGGCCCACCGAGACCGTGCTGATGCGGGTCAAGCAGGAGTACTCGGAGGAGAGCGACGCCGCGTTCCGCCGGATCTTCGACCTGTACCTCGACACCAAGGGCTGGCGCCCGCTGTTCCATATCGACAACGCGCTGCCGACGCTCGGCCAGGCCCGCGGCAAGGTGGTGCTGCTCGCCGACAACGGAGGTCTTCCCGGGGTGCGGTACGCCGACCCGGGGCTCTTCGACATCCAGGACGACTACATGGCGGAGCCGTTCGCCAAGTACCCCAAGATCGAGGCCCAGTTCCGCAAGGCGGCGGAACAGCCGGGGAAGCTGTTCATGAACTACGTGAGCACCGCCGCCCTGCTGCCGCCCCGCTGGAACGCGGACCGGCTCAACCCCCAGGTCCATTCGTTCCTCGACTCCTCGGGGACGGCCGGCTGGACCGGCCTCGGGATCGTCCCGCTGGACTTCCCGGCGACCCGGTCGGGGCTGGTGGAGTCGCTGATCCGGCACAACCCGGCGTCCTGAGTCACCGTTACGCGTCACGGCTTTCACAGGATCGCGAGGAACTCCCGTACCGCCTGCGCGAACCCCTTCGGGTCCTGGAGCTGGACGAAGTGATCCGTCTCCAGCGTGACGAGTGAGGTGCGAGACCGCAGTGACGCCATCGCTGCGGCCTGCTCGGCCGGCATGGCCTGGCTGGTACGGCCGTTGATCACCAGCGCGGGGCAGTCGCTCGCCAGCCACTGCGCCCAGTGGTCCCCGTGCACCTGCCGCTCGGAGTCGATCGTGTCCTGCGGGTGGAACGGCAGCCGCCAGCCGTCGCCGCCCGGCAGCGGCCGCAGCAGGGGCCCCACCATCGGGCCCACCGGACCGCAGGCGGCGATCAGTTCCTCCCGGGTGGGTGCGGTGTACGGGAATCCCGCGAGGAAGGCCAGCGGGCCGGGGTCCTGGTGCGGCAGGTCGACCGGGGCGTCGGTGTTGACGAGTGCGGCGACCGCGGCCGGCCGGGTGGCCGCGAGGTGCAGGGCGTTGATGCCGCCCAGTGAGTGCCCGAGGGCGACGACCGGGCCGGGGTCCAGATGGTCGAGCAGGGCGACCAGGTCGCGGACGTAGCCCTCGCGGCCGTAGTCGTCCGCGCGGTCGGAGTCGCCGTGGCCGCGCTGGTCGGGGGCGATGACCCGCCACTCGGGGCCGAGCTCGCCGGCCAGGTCGTCGAAGGAGGCGCCCTCGGAGAGATGGCCGTGCAGGGCGAGGAGCGGCCGGCCGGTGGAGGGGCCGTGGTCGAGGTAGGAGAGGCGGCGGCCGTCGATGGTCAGTTCACGTCGTGATGCGGTGTGCTGAGTCATGACAGAGACTGTACGCACGTATAGATCGCACGCGCAATACGTTTGTATAGATCGCTTGCCCAAGTCGCGGAGCCGTACGATCCCGGGCATGGGAAACCGCGAGGATCTGCTGGCCGGGGCGAGGCGCTGTCTGGAGGAGAAGGGCTATCTCCGTACCACCGTGCGGGACATCGCCACCGCTTCCCGGGTCTCGATGGCGGCGATCGGCTACCACTTCGGCTCCCGCGAGGCCCTGCTCAACCAGGCCCTGTTCGCGGCCATCGACGAGTGGGGCCAGGCGTTCGGTGCGGATGCGGGGGAGGGCGGCGGTTCGGCCGCGGAGCGGTACGCGGACATGTGGACGCGGGAGATCGCCTCGTACCGCACCGACCGCTGGCTCTGGACCGCCTCGGTGGAGGCGTTCGTCCACGCCCGGAGTTCCCCGGAGCTGCTGGCCCTCCTCGCCGCCGGTCAGCGCGAGGGCCGCCGGGGGATCGCGGCGCAGCTGACCGGGGTGCCGGAGGCGGAGGTCGCCGAGGCGGATGTGCGGGGGCTCGGGTCGGTGCAGCTCGCGCTGATGAGCGGCGTGATGATCCAGTGGCTGACCGACCCGGAGCAGGCGCCGGACGCCGCCGAGATCGCGGCCGGGCTGCGGGCGCTGGCGGGGCGGCTCGACGGGGCGTAGGGCTGCCGCCTCTAGCCCTGCGGCGGGTCCGGCGGTGGCTGGGGCGCTCCCGGGAGACGGATCGCGGCTTCCGTGCCGCCGCCCGGTGCTGGGCGCAGGTCGATCTCGCCGCCGGCCTGCTGGACCGTACGCGCCACGATCGACAGGCCCAGGCCGGAGCCCGGGAGCTGGCGGGCGGACGGGGAGCGCCAGAAGCGTTCGAAGACGTGGGGGAGTTCGTCGGCGGGGATGCCGGGGCCGTGGTCGCGTACCGTCAGCTCGCCCCGGTGCAGGACGACGTCGATCGTGCCGCCGTGCGGGCTGAACTTCACCGCGTTGTCCAGGACGTTGACGACCGCCCGCTCCAGGGCGGCCGGTTCGGCCCGCACGTACCAGGGGGCCAGCTCCGCCGTGATGGTCAGCTCGGGGCCGCGCAGACGGGCCCGTTGCAGGGCGGTGCGGGTGATGTCGTGCAGGGCCACTACCTGGAGTGGACCGGGCTGAGCCGCGTCCGGGCGGGCCAGCTCCTGGAGGTCGCCGATGAGGGAGGCCAGTTCCGTCATCTGCGCCTTCACCGACGTCATCAGCGCCTTGCGGTCGTCCGGCGGGATGGCCCGGCCGGTCTCGTCGCTGAGGGCGAGGAGTTCCACGTTGGTGCGCAGTGAGGTCAGAGGGGTGCGCAGCTCGTGGCCGGCGTCGGCGATGAGCTGGGCCTGGCGGTCGCGGGACGTGGCCAGCGAGGCGGTCATCGAGTTGAACGAGCGGGAGAGGCGGGCGATCTCGTCCTCGCCCTCCACCGGGATGCGGACCGTCAGGTCCTCGGTACGGGCGACGTGCTCGACCGCCTCGGTGAGCTCGTCGACGGGGCGCAGGCCGGAACGGGCCACCCAGAGACCGGCGGCGCCGGCGGCGATGACGCCGATGCCGGAGACGGTGAGCAGAACCCAGGCGAGGGTGGTGAGGGGCTTGTCGATCTCGCTCATCGGGCTGGCGATGGAGACGGCGAGGCCGGCCGGCCCCTTCACCGGGGCGGTGTAGACGCGCATCTTCGTGCCGTCCGCGTCGGTCGCCGAGTGCAGCGCGTTGCGCAACCCGCCCTTGGCCACCGCGAGGTCGACCGCGGCCACCGGGAGTTTCGATGATTCGGGGGCGAGACAGACCGTGCCCTGGGCGTCGATGAGCTGGACGGTGAGGCGGGAGTACGGGGGCGGCGGAGCCTGGGTGTCTCCCCGGCAGTAGTTGTAGAGGTTGGTCAGGTAGGCGTTGCTGACGTCGGAGCTGCGCAGCGACGCGTCCAGCTGGTGCTCCAGCTGAGCCCTCGTCACGAACCAGCAGGCGCCCGCCACCGCCGCCACCGCCACCGCCACCGCGGTCGCGACCAGCAGTGCGAGCCGGGAGCGCAGCGGCAGGGCGCGGATGCGGTGCAAGGGGCCCGTCATCCGTCCCCACCCCCCGACCGCAGCGCGTACCCCACACCCCGCACTGTGTGGACCAGGCGCGGTTCGCCGCCCGCCTCGGTCTTGCGGCGCAGGTACATCACGTACACGTCCAGCGAGTTGGAGCTCGGTTCGAAGTCGAAGCCCCACACCGCCTTGAGGATCTGCTCGCGGGTCAGTACCTGACGGGGGTGCGCCAGGAACATCTCCAGCAGGGTGAACTCGGTACGGGTCAGCTCCACGTGGCGGGTACCGCGCATGACCTCGCGGGTCGCGAGGTCCATGCGCAGGTCGGCGAAGGCCAGCACGTTGTCGTCGGGGAGGGGGCCGCCCGCCGTGGCCGCGTACGAGCTGCGGCGCAGCAGGGCCCGGATGCGGGCGAAGAGTTCGTCCAGCTCGAAGGGCTTGACCAGGTAGTCGTCGGCGCCCGCGTCGAGCCCGGTGACGCGGTCGCCGACGGTGTCGCGCGCGGTCAGCATCAGGATGGGCGTGGTGGTGCCCGTGGCACGGATGCGGCGGGCGGCGGTCAGCCCGTCCATCCGCGGCATCTGGATGTCGAGGACGATGAGGTCGGGGTCGTACGACTCCGCCTTCGTGAGGGCGTCGAGACCGTCCACGGCGACCTCGGTGCCGTATCCCTCGAACGCGAGACTGCGCTGCAGGGCCTCGCGCACGGCGGGCTCGTCGTCGACGATCAGGATGCGCTGCGGATCGTCTTCGGCGGGGCTCATCGCTGCTTCGTCCTCTTCTCGTTCCGTACGGGGCGGGGCGCTCCCGGCCCCCGGTTCTCAGCCTCGCACGGCCATGGCGCGGCGTCGCGCGGCACGGCGGCCGCGGCTGCCGGCGCCGGTGCGGAGCTCCGCGGCGCGGGGCTGCTCGTCAACGGTTCTGCCGGCGGGTGCCCGTTCGGCGAGGAACGCCACGAGCGCGAGCGGCAGGGCCAGGTCTGCGGGGCCTGCGGGGGTGTCGGTCTGGTGGTGCATGGGCTGTCTCCTCTGTCTCCGCCGTCACCTCAGGAGCTGTTGCCGGCCCGCAGTGCGTCGAGGTCGGCCTTGAGGGTGTTCACCGGGATGGCGAAGCCGAGACCGACGCTGCCCGCGCTGGAGCTGCCCGAGCCGCTGGACGAACTGGCCGAGTACATCGCGGAGTTGATGCCGATGATCTCGCCGTTCATGTTGATCAGGGCGCCACCGGAGTTCCCCGGGTTGAGCGAGGCGTCGGTCTGGATGGCCTTGTACGTGGTGGTGGAGTCGCCGGTGTCGCCGTTGAACTGCTGTCCGCCGAACTCGAACGGCCACTCCTGTCCGCCGCCCTGCCCGCCCTGGCCCTGCCCCTGGCTGCTGCCGCTGTCGCTGTCCTTGGCGACCGTGACATCGCGGTCGAGCGCGGACACGATGCCGCTGGTGACCGTCCCGGTGAGGCCTTCGGGCGAGCCGATCGCGACGACCTGGTCGCCGACGGCGACCTTTGAGGAGTCGCCGAGCGTGGCCGTCTTCAGGCCGCTCGCGCCCTGGAGCTTGATCAGCGCGAGGTCCTTGTCGGCGTCGGTGCCGACGACCTCGGCGGTGTACGTCTTGCCGGTGCTGAGGGTGACCTTGATGGACGTGGCGCCGGCGACGACGTGGTTGTTGGTGACGATCTCGCCGTCCGACGTGATGACCACGCCGGAGCCGGTGGACTGGCCCGCGGTCGAGGTCGCGCCGATCTCGACAATGGTCGGCGAGAGGGCCGCGGCCACACCGGAGACGGTGCCCTTGCTGCTCTGCGAGACGGTGGTGCCGGGGATGACGCTGCCGGCGGCCGTGCCGGAGGTGCCGTCGTCGGTGAGCTGTCCGATCACGGTGGCGGTGCCGCCGCCGACGATCGCGGCCGCGATGGCCACCGCCGCGAGGAGCGCGACCGGCCGCCGGGCCCGGCGACGGGGGGCGGACGGTTCGGGCGCCGGCTGCGCCAGCCCGTGCAGGCCGTCACCGCCGTGGCCCGCACCGCCGGAGTACGCGTCGGCCGCGCCGGGGGCGGGCCACACAGTGGTACCGGGGCCTGTGACGACCGGCTGCACGGGCTGATATGACGGCGGCGGCGGGTAGGACGCGTCGCCGTTGCCGTACGAGGGGTACATCGGGTACTCGCCGCTCGGGCGCTGGCTCTCTGTCATGTCTACGAGAGTGTCCAGCGAACATGAGAGCACCCTGAGTACGCCCTGAGAAGCCCGGCAGAACCTCGTATGCCCGATATAAGGACGTGTTCCCGGGGTCTGCCGTACGGACCGTACGAGAGGCCCTAGGTGAGCACCTGAGCGGCCGGCGGCTCCCCGCAGCCGCACGAGCGCCGGACCACCAGCGCCGAGGGGAACTGCTTCAGCCGCTCCCGTCGCGAGCCCGACACCCGCAGCGAGTCGTCGAGCACCAGGTCGACCGCGGCCCGCGCCATCGCCGGGCGGTCCGAGAAGACCGTCGTCAGCGGCGGATCGGTCAGTCCGGCTTCCTTCACGTCGTCGAAGCCCGCCACCGCGAGCTCACCGGGCACGTCGATCCGCAGCTCGCGCGCGGCCCGCAGCACCCCGATGGCCTGGTCGTCCGTCGTGCAGAAGATCGCCGGCGGGCGGTCGGGGCCGGCGAGGAGCCCCAGCGCCACCTGGTAGGCGTCGTAACGGTTGTACGGGGCCTGGAAGAGCCGGCCCTCCGTCGAGCGGCCCGACTCGTGCATCGCCCGGCGCCAGCCCTCGACGTGGTCGGCGACCGGGTCGCCGACCGCCGGGGTCGACTCCATGCCGCCGAGGCACGCCACGTACTCGTTGCCGTGCTCCAGCAGGTGGCGGGTGGCGAGCTGGGCGCCGCCGACGTCGTCCGTGACGACCGCGACGTCGTCGATCGCCTCGGGCCGCTCGTGCAGCAGCACGACCCGGGCGTCCCACGCCTCTATCTCCGCCGCCGCGCGCTCGCTGGGGCCCTGGCTGACCAGGATCAGGCCGGAGACGCGCATGCCGAGGAAGGCCCGCAGATAGTGGACCTCGCGCTCGTCGCGGTAGTCGGAGTTGCCGACGAGCACCATTTTTCCGCGCTCGGCGGCGGCCTGTTCGACCGCGTGTGCCATCTCCGCGAAGAACGGCTGCCGCGCGTCGGGCACGATCATGCCTATGAGGTCGGTCCGCCGCGAGGCCATCGCCTGGGCGACCCGGTCGGGCCGGTAGCCCAGCTCCTTGATCGCGGCGAGCACCCGCTCGCGCGTGGCCGGGGCGACCGGCCGGGGTCCGTTGTTGATGACGTAACTGACCACTGCGGTCGACGTCCCCGCCAGCCTCGCCACATCGTCCCGCGTCACCTTGGCCACGCGCGGCAGTCTACGCGGATGGAACTACCTCTTGGCAGGCCGGACCGGGGCTTCTTCCGTGACCTCCACTACCTCCGGCTGCTCCGAACGGGTGAGGGTTTCGGCAGCCGCCTTCGCGGCGGCGGTCTTGGCCTCCTCGGCGGCTGCCCGCTCCACCTTCTCCGGCGCGACGAAGCGGTAGCCCACGTTGCGGACGGTCCCGATGAGTGACTCGTGCTCGGGGCCGAGCTTGGCGCGCAGCCGCCGTACGTGGACGTCGACCGTCCGCGTACCGCCGAAGTAGTCGTAGCCCCAGACCTCCTGGAGCAGCTGGGCGCGGGTGAAGACCCGGCCCGGGTGCTGCGCCAGGTACTTGAGCAGTTCGAATTCCTTGAAGGTCAGGTCGAGGACCCGGCCCTTGAGCTTCGCGCTGTACGTCGCCTCGTCCACCGAAAGATCACCGTTGCGGATCTCCATCGGGGAGTCGTCGGCGGTGATCTGCTGCCGGCCGGTGGCCAGCCGCAGGCGTGCCTCGACCTCGGCGGGGCCCGCCGTGTCCAGCAGCACGTCGTCGATGCCCCAGTCCGCGGTGACGGCCGCGAGGCCGCCCTCCGTGACGACGAGGATCAGTGGACAGCCGGGTCCGGTGGACCGCAGCAGCTGACAGAGCGAGCGGACCTGAGGCAGGTCGCGTCGTCCGTCGACGAGGATGACGTCGGCACCGGGGGTGTCGACGAGGGCGGGGCCTTCGGCGGGAGCCACCCGCACGCTGTGCAGCAGGAGGCCGAGGGCGGGAAGCACCTCCGTCGACGGTTGGAGGGCATTCGTCAGGAGCAGCAGTGAACTCATCGCCGCCCACCTGCCTGGGTCGTCGGTCGATGATCGTGCACGGTTGGCTCGCCCATTACGTCGGTCCTCCTCGTTCCCTGCGAGAGGGGCACTCCCGGGTCGGACCCGGGGGAGTATGCGGCACTGCTTCGTACGCTTATTCGTGCGTGGTCGTACGACGTTTCGTCATACGGGCCTAACAAGTGCGACCCGCGCCCAGGAACGCTGAGCTTGTCGAAACGTCGTCGTAACAACGCGCGGAAAGCACAAAAGGACCCGGGGGCTGCTTTGCCCGGATCCTCTTCCCAGCAGAATAGCCCACATGACTTCTGTCTCCGAGGGGCGATTTCGGAGTTCCTCTGTTCCCTTGATCACGCGCGGTCCGCTGCGGACCACATTGCCGACCGATGACGGCGTCCGTATCGAGGCGGTGTACGAGCCGTGTACGGCCGGTGCCGGTACGGGCGCGCAGGCCGGCGGCGCCGGTACCGCGATCGTCGTCGCGCACGGATTCACCGGTTCGGCGGACCGCCCGGCGGTGCGGCGGGCCGCGGAGGTGTTCTCGCAGCGTGCGGCGGTGGTCACGTTCTCGTTCCGGGGGCACGGGCGCTCCGGCGGACGGTCCACGGTGGGCGACCGCGAGGTGCTGGATCTGGCCGCCGCGGTGGCCTGGGCGCGGTCGCTCGGGCACACGCGGGTCGTTACGGCCGGGTTCTCGATGGGCGGTTCCGTGGTGCTCCGGCACGGGGCGCTGTATACGGCCCCCGGCGCGGAGGGGGAGGGCGAGGGGCGCACGGAAGCGCATGGGGAGGCGCACGCGGATGCGGTGGTGTCCGTGAGCGCCCCGGCGCGCTGGTACTACCGGGGGACCGCCCCGATGCGGCGGCTGCACTGGATGGTCACCCGCCCCACCGGCCGGCTGGTCGGGCGGTACGGCTTCCGCACCCGGATCGACCGCAACGACTGGGACCCGGTCCCGCTCTCCCCGGTCGAGGCCGCCCGGCTGATCGCCCCGGCCCCGCTGCTGATCGTGCACGGCGACCAGGACCCGTACTTCCCGCTCGACCACCCGCGGATGCTCGCCGAGGCGGCGGGCGGGTCCGCCGACCTGTGGCTGGAGCACGGCATGGGCCACGCGGAGAACGCGGCGGACGAGACCTTGCTCACCCGCATCGCCGACTGGGCGATGACGCGGTGAATCATGATGGACAGCCGAAGCGTGAGCTGACGCGAGACGAGAGGAGCGCCGCCATGCCTGCGGGAACGATCCGCTACTGGGCAGCCGCCAAGGCCGCGGCCGGAACCGCGGAGGAGTCGTACACCGCTGCGACGCTCAAAGGGGCACTCGACGCGGTGCGCGAGAGGCACCCCGGTGAGCTGAGCCGCGTACTGCAAAGGTGTTCGTTCCTCGTCGACGGTGACCCCGTCGGGACCCGGAGCCATGAGACCGTACGCCTTGCCGAGGGCGGCACGGTCGAGGTGCTCCCGCCGTTCGCAGGAGGGTGAACCGCAGAACATGAGCAGCAGCGATCAGCAGCAGCCGTACCCGCAGCAGCAGCATCCGCAGTATCCGTACGGGCAGGAGCCGCAGCAGCAGCCGTACGGACAACAGCAGCCGTACGGGGACCCGTCGTACGACGGCCAGGCGTACGACGGCCAGGCGTACCCCGGCCAGGGATACGCCGACCAGGGATACGCGGACCCCTCCTACGGGCAGCAGGCGCCCTATGGGGGCGATGCGGCACCGTACGGGCCGCAGCAGGGCGCGTACGACCCGCACCCGCCCCAGCAGGCCGCCCCGTATCCGCAGGCCCCTCAGCCGGAGCCCGGAGCCGGCTGGCCGGCCGGTGACCAGGGGGTCGCCCAGACCTGGGAGGGCCAGACCTGGGACACCCAGTACCAGCCGACGATCCAGCCCGCTCAGCCCGCTCAGCCCGCTCAGCCCGCTCAGCCCGCTCAGCCGGCGCCTCCCGTGCAGGCCGCCGCCGACGACACCGCGTACCTGCCGCCGCTGGGCGCATCCGGCTCGTACCCGCTGCCCCCCGAGGCCCAGCCCGCGCCTGCCCCGGTCGCAGCCCCGGCCGCCGCTCCGCAGGGCGAGGACGGCTACAGCGCGCCCACCACGCTGGGCAACAGCCGCATCACCGACGCCCAGCGCGCCCGTGCCGAGGGCCGTTCGCCGATCATCGCGCCCGGTATGCAGCCGGCCGCGATCACCGCGGGACTCGGGCTGCTCCTCGCGCTCGGCGCGGCCGTCGGGCCGTACGCGCTGGTCGTTCCGCTGGTGCTGCTCCAGGCGGTGACCGCGGCCGGGTGGTTCCGGCTCAACGGCATGTGGCCGGCCCGGCAGGGCATCGCGCTCGCCTTCGCCGGCGGTCTCGTCGCCGATGTGGCGCTGCTCGCGGCCGGCCGGGAGAACGGTCCGGCCGCGATCCTGGGCACCCTCGGGATCTGGGTGCTGCTCACCGTCGTGCTCCAGCTGCGCAGCCGGGCCGGTGCAGACGAGCGGATGCAGGGGCTGATGGCCACGGTCGCCTCGGCCGCGCTCACCGTCCTCGCCGCCGGGCACCTCGCGGCCGTCCCGGACGCCGTGACGGTCGGCGGCGTGGCTGTCGCCGCCGCGGTGCTCGTCCGGGCACTGCCGCTGCCCGGACCGGCCTCGGTCGTGGCGGCGCTCGTCGTGGCAGCGGGTGCCGGTGCGGTGGCGGGTGCCGTCACCGACCTGGGGGCCAAGGGCGCACTGCTCGGTCTCGCGGCAGGCGGCTGTGCGCTGATCGGGCTGCGGGTGGCGAGCTATGACTACCCGTCACGCTTCGTGCACATGACCGCGGGAGTGGCGCTGCCGCTCACCGCGGCCGCCCCGGCCGTCTATCTGATCGGGCGCGCGCTCGCGTAGCCGTACCGCGTCACCGGCATGCCGAAGCCCTCCACGGGGAACCGTTGGGGGGCTTCCGCTCGTCGATCACCCGGGGCGTGACGTGTGGCCGCAGTAGGCTCACGGACGCCAGAGGTCCGAATGGACGTGGCGCGGGGGAGGACAGGCATGCGTGCACTGCGAATACTGCTGGTCGTCGTGGTGGTTCTGGCCGGCGTGTTCATCGCCGTGGACCGTGCGGCGGTGTATTTCGCCGAGTCGGAGGCCGCGGACCGGGTGGTGGTCTCCGGGGCGCGGACCGGGTCCACGGACGTCTCCATCAAGGGCTTCCCGTTCCTGACGCAGGTCGCCGGATCGGAACTCGACGAGGTCGACGTGAAGGTCACCGGGATCGAGGCGACCGCAGGCGGCCGTGCACTGCGGATCAGCACGATGGAGGCGGAACTGCACCAGGTGCGGCTGACCGACGGCTTCTCCGGCGCCACGGCCACCCGCGCCTCCGGCACGGCCGTCATCTCGTACGCGGACCTGACCAAGGCCGCCTCCGACGGCGTCGCCGTCGAGTACGGCGGCAACGGCAAGGTGAAGGTGACCGGCGCGGTCGAAATCCCCGGCATCGGCCGGACGGTCTCGCGCAGCGTCCTGTCCACCGTCACCCTGGTCGACGGTCACACCGTGCGGGTGCACGCGGACAAGGTGCCGGGCGAGGGGATCCCCGGCCTCGAGGGGCTCGTACGCGAGAAGACCGACTTCGAGCGCGAGGTCGGCAAGCTGCCGAACGGCCTGAAGCTGGAGAAGATCCAGCCGACCGCCGCCGGACTGGAGATCTCCGTGACGGGCACCGACGTACGCCTCGCCGGATAACACCCTCCGCAGCAGGGTAGGCAGCGGGTGGCCAGCGCTGTGTCCTCCCGCATGGGCCGGCCGGGCCGCCCAGCACCAGCCCAGCCACATATTGAGACGCCGGAGTCCGTTCCGCAGATGACTGACCGGCTCCGCGCCCCTGGCGGCGGTCCCGCAGCGCCCGCGTTCCCGCTTGCGTCTCACACTCCGGACGATCGTGTCTCAATATACGACACAACGGTGACATGTCCGCCCGTACGTCCCTACGATCGGTCCCATGCAGTGCTCTATTAGCGGTCTCCGACAGCGGGGACAGGCGGATCTCACGAAGCGGCGGGCAGTGGACCTGTGCCGCGTCGCCGCCATGCTCTGTCGCACTGTCTGAGCGGGATCCGTCGATTTCCCGCATTCCCGGCCCCTCGACCGCTCGTCGGGGCCATCCCGCCTGACGCCCGTGCACCGGCCCGCGCCGCGTACATCCGCATCACGC
This sequence comes from Streptomyces sp. LN549, assembly GCF_043203805.1. Classification (NCBI taxonomy): domain Bacteria; kingdom Bacillati; phylum Actinomycetota; class Actinomycetes; order Kitasatosporales; family Streptomycetaceae; genus Streptomyces; species Streptomyces sp. LN549. Next base: position 4,746,120 of record NZ_JAZHRI010000002.1, read on the forward strand.
ACCGTCCCGCACCACCTCGCAGCATCCCGCCGCAGACTGCCCCGGAGGAGAACAGAATGAGCCGCAGTGACGTCCTGGTAGACGCCGACTGGGTCGAGGCCCACATCGACGACCCGAAGGTTGCCATCGTCGAGGTCGACGAGGACACCTCCGCGTACGAGAAGAACCACATCAAGAACGCGATCCGGATCGACTGGACCAAGGACCTCCAGGACCCGGTCCGCCGTGACTTCATCGACCAGGCCGGCTTCGAGGAGCTGCTGTCGAACAAGGGCATCGGCAACGACACCACGGTCGTCCTCTACGGCGGCAACAACAACTGGTTCGCGTCCTACGCGTTCTGGTACTTCAAGCTCTACGGCCACCAGGACGTCCGCCTGCTCGACGGCGGCCGCAAGAAGTGGGAGCTCGACTCCCGCGACCTGGTCGACGGCGACCAGATCCCGTCCCGTCCGGCCGCGCAGTACAAGGCCCAGCCGCAGGACGAGTCGATCCGCGCCTACCGCGACGACGTCGTGAAGGCCATCGGCACCCAGAACCTGGTCGACGTGCGGTCGCCCGACGAGTTCAGCGGCAAGCTGCTCGCCCCGGCCCACCTCCCGCAGGAGCAGTCGCAGCGCCCCGGCCACGTGCCGAGCGCCCGCAACATCCCGTGGTCGAAGAACGCCAACGACGACGGCACCTTCAAGTCGGACGACGAGCTCAAGGCCCTCTACGAGGACGAGAAGGTCGACCTGGCGAAGGACACCATCGCCTACTGCCGCATCGGTGAGCGCTCCGCGCTCACCTGGTTCGTGCTGCACCAGCTGCTCGGCCAGGAGAACGTCAAGAACTACGACGGTTCGTGGACCGAGTACGGCTCCCTCGTGGGCGTGCCGATCGAGCTCGGCGCCAACAAGTAACTCCGCGCGACCCGGACCAGCACGCCCCCCGACCAGAAGGACAGAACGCCATGTGTGGAGCAAAGGCCGGCGGCCCCGACGCTTCGACGATCAAGCCCGGTGAGACCACCATCCAGGGCAGCGTGACCCGCGACGGTGAGCCCGTCACCGGCTACGTCCGCCTGCTGGACTCGACCGGCGAGTTCACCGCCGAGGTCCCGACCTCGGCGACCGGACAGTTCCGCTTCTACGCGGCCGAGGGCACCTGGACGCTGCGCGCCCTGGTCCCGGGCGGCAGCGCCGACCGCACGGTCGTGGCGCAGACGGGCGGCCTCTCCGAGGTGGCCATCGCCGTCTAGGAGCCGTCACCGAACGGTTCCGGAGCCCTCGCGGCTCTGCGGATGACCGGCCGAAGGGCCGTACCCCAGGGGGTTGGACGCTTCCTGAAACCGGGGTACGGCCCTTCGTGCCGTCCGGGCGGGACCCGGTCCGGCCCAGGACCGGCCGGGCGGGCCGATCGGGCCTACGCTGGACTCATGTACCGCCGCCGCCGGCGCGCCTACTTCCTGATGATGGGCGGATGCCTCGTCCTCTTCGTCTCGGCCTGGGCCTTTGTGAGGCTCTGGTCGATGCCCGCCGCCATCGCGATGTGCGTGGTCGCGATGGTCATCCCGCCCGTCGCGGCGATGGTCGCCAACCGGAAGGGTCCCGAGGACCGCTGGTGGGACGATCCCGCCCCGGGGACGCGGCCCGGGACCCCGCCCGGGCCCGGCAAGGGCGGCCCCGCAGGTCCCACAGGTCCCACCGGTCCCACAGGCCCCACGGGCGATCCGGAGTCCGACGCGTGGTGGGACGAGCTCGACGGCCGCAAGAAGCGCCGTCAGTGAGGGACCGGCGGCCTCGGCGGCTTCAGCCGCCTCAGTAGACGAGGGCCTGGACGCCGTCGGCCATGATCTCGCTGACGAAGACCTGCGCACCTGCGATCCGTACGCCCTCCAGGACGTCCTGCTCCGTGATGTCGCGGCGAGCCGCGCACTGGGTGCAGAGAGTGATCTGCCCACCCGCCTGAATCGACTCGATCAGATCCGGCAGCGGGGCCGCATGCGGGAGTTCGAACTCGGCGGCGCGCCCCGGCAGGGCGAACCAGGCGGACTCCCCGGTCAGCCAGAGCGACACCTCCACGCCACTGGCGACGGCGACCGCCGCGACGGTGAACGCCTGCGAGCAGCGCTCGGCGGAGTCGGCACCTGCGGTCACCTTGATCACGAGCTTCTTCGGCATATGCAGCACTGTAATCCTCGGTCGCGCAACCTCGTTGGGGGCTGACGGGTCAGTGGTGTGCGCAGGTAACGGAATCTGCGCCTCAGGTCTCGTGGGGGGACCCATTCTGAACCCGGAAGACACTGTTCCTGACGGGCCGGCCGAGCCGCCCGCGCAGGTCGAGGTGGCGGATCCGATGTGCCCGTCCCCGTGACGCCGCTCCCGGAAGCGCCAATGGATCTCGACGAGTCGTGGTCGGGCGACGGGAAGGTGGCGAACACCTCGTCGTACGTGTTCAGCGAGCCGAAGCCCCACGGCGCCGCCCAGGCGCGGCTGGGCAATCTGATCTCGGGCGACACCGTCGCCCTGGTCGTCCAGTCCCGCAAGGCCGGTGCAGGGACGCCGCACATCCCCTTCCACCAGACCCTGATCCTGCAGAACCAGCTGCTGGGCTGACCCGCCCCGCGGCACGCCCCGAACCGGCGGGCCGGGACCTCACCCATTAGGCTGGGGCCCGGCCCTGTACTGCCGCCATACCGCTCGTTCAAGGAGCTCCCGTGCTTGAGGCATTCTTCTCCGCCCTGCTGGTCCTGGTCTGCGTCGGCGTTCTCGCCTTCGCCGGCGTGACCGTGAAGAAGCTGTACCAGGGTCAGCGCTAGTCCCTTCCCGTTCCCGGCGTCCCCGCCTCCCGCCTCACAGATCGTCTGAGCCGCTCATGATCGAGATCCCGTCCGACCTTCACCCGGACCTCGTCCCGCTGGCCTTCCTCCTGGGCAACTGGGCGGGCGCGGGCGTGTCCGACTTCCCCGGTGCCGAGAAGTGCAACTTCGGCCAGGAGGTCTCCTTCAGCCACGACGGCCGGGACTTCCTGGAGTACACCTCGCACTCCTGGGTGCTCGACGCCGAGGGGAACAAGGTCCGGCCGCTCGAGTCCGAGTCCGGCTACTGGCGGATCGACAAGGACCGCAAGGTCGAGGTCGTCATGGTCCGCGACCAGGGCGTCATCGAGATCTGGTACGGCGAGCTGGGCCACCAGAAGCCGCAGATCGACCTGGTCACCGACGCGGTGGCGCGGACCGCGGCCTCAGGCCCGTACAACGGTGGCAAGCGGCTCTACGGCTATGTGAAGAGCGACCTCATGTGGGTGGGCGAGAAGTCCACGCCCGAGGTCGAGCTGCGGCCGTACATGTCGGCGCACCTGAAGAAGGTCGTCACCCCGGAAGAGGTCGCGGCGATGGCGAAGAGCCTCGGTGACCTCCCGGACGACGGAATCGCCTTCTTCAAGTAGCCACGGGTTCGTTCCGGCGTTCAGCCGTGGCCATGCCTTCACCCGGACCTACACTGGAGCCTGTGGTGAGCACCGACTGGAAGACCGATCTTCGGCAGCGTGGGTACCGGCTGACGCCGCAGCGGCAGCTTGTCCTGGAAGCCGTCGACACGTTGGAACACGCGACGCCCGACGACATCCTGTCCGAGGTGCGCCGCACCGCGTCCGGCGTGAACATCTCCACCGTGTACCGGACCCTGGAGCTCCTGGAGGAGCTGGATCTGGTCAGCCACGCCCATCTGGGCCACGGCGCCCCGACGTATCACCTGGCGGACCGCCACCACCACATCCATCTGGTCTGCCGGGACTGCACGAACGTCATCGAGGCCGATGTCGACGTCGTCGCCGAGTTCACCGAGAAGCTGCGCGGCACGTTCGGTTTCGAGACGGACATGAAGCACTTCGCGATCTTCGGCCGCTGCAAGGACTGCGCGGCGAAGGCGGCCGGGGCGGCTCCGGAGCCGGCGCCCGGTCCGTAGCGCCGGACCGGGTCGTACGCTGGTCGCATGAAGAGCCCCCTGCTGTCCCTGCCCGGCGCCGTCCCCGCCGAGGGCCGCGACGAAGGCGTCGCCGCGCACTACGGCGACCTGTTCCGCGAGCAGCGCGCCCTCGCCGACGGCTCCGGTCTCGTCGACCTCTCGCACCGCGGGGTCGTGACCGTCACCGGGAGCGACCGACTGGCGTGGCTGCACCTCCTGCTCACCCAGCACGTCAGCGAACTCGTCCCGGGCCAGGCCACCGAGGCCCTGGTCCTCACGGCGAACGGGCACATCGAGCACGCCCTGTATCTCGTCGATGACGGCGAGACCGTGTGGATGCACGTCGAGCCGGGCACCCAGGGCGAACTGATCGCCTATCTGGAGTCGATGAAGTTCTTCTACCGGGTCGAGGTCGCCGACCGCACCGAGGACTTCGCGGTCGTGTACCTGCCGGCCGGCTCCATCGCCGAGGTCCCGGAGGGCGCCGCCGTACGGGAGACGCCGTACGGCCGCGATCTGTTCCTGCCCCGCGACGGCCTGGAGGCGTTCGCGGCGGCGCACGGCCCGGTCGCCGGGGTGCTGGCCCACGAGGCGCTGCGCGTCGAGGGCCACCGTCCGCGGCTCGGGTTCGAGACCGACCACCGCACCATCCCGCACGAGCTGGGCTGGATCGGCACCGCCGTCCACCTCCAGAAGGGCTGCTACCGGGGCCAGGAGACCGTGGCCCGGGTGCAGAACCTCGGCAAGCCGCCGCGGCGGCTGGTCTTCCTGCACCTGGACGGCAGCGAGGTGCTCCTGCCCGGTCACGGCACGCCGGTGCGGCTCGCCGCGGACGGGGCCGAGGGCCGTCAGCTGGGCTTCATCACCAGCTCCGCCCGCCACCACGAGCTGGGGCCGATCGCCCTGGCCCTGGTGAAGCGGAACGTGGCGGTGGACGCGGAGCTGCTGGCGGGGGACACGGCGGCGGCCCAGGAGACGGTCGTCGAGCCGTAGGGCCCCGGGTCCGCCCCGCCGCCCGCCGGCTCAGACCTCGACGATGACGGTGAACGGGCCGTGGTTCGTGAGCGAGACCCGCATGTCCGCCCCGAACCGGCCCGTCTCCACCTGCGCACCCAGTGCCCGCAACTGCGCCACGACCTCGTCGACCAGCGGCTCGGCGATCTCGCCGGGTGCCGCGGCGTTCCACGTGGGCCGGCGGCCCTTCCGGGCGTCCCCGTAGAGAGTGAACTGCGAAATCACCAGAAGCGGTGCATTCACATCGGAGCAGGACTTCTCGCCCTCCAGGATGCGGACCGACCAGAGCTTGCGGGCGAGCTGGGCCGCCTTCTCCGCGGTGTCGCCGTGGGTGACTCCCACCAGCACACACAGCCCCTCGCCCACGATCTCGCCGACGACCGCCGAACCGCCGCCGTCGCCCCCGGCGTCGGCCACCGTGACGCTCGCACCGTCCACCCTCTGTATCACTGCACGCATACAGACCAACCTATCTTGGGCTGAACGGGTACAGAGCAACTCCACAGACCCCCTCGGAGTGGCACCATGCACGGAGGCGGTGTGCCGACGCACCGGTCGAGGGGATGGACACAAGCATGAGCACGCATGGAACCGGGCAGTCCCCGGGCGCAGTGCCGGTCGCGAGCCCCGGCGTCAACAGCAAGGCCGGTACGAGTACGAGCACCATGCGCCCACCCGTGCAGCGGACCGGACACGGCTCCGAGGACGGGACCGCGGGATCGGCCCCGCCCGATCTGGGCGCTCTGCGACTGCCCGAGCTGCGCGGGCTGCGGCGGGACTCGCAGCGTGACGAGGCCGATCTCAGCTATGTGCGGCGGCTCGTCCAGGGGCGGATCGACATCCTGCGGGCCGAGCTGGCGCGGCGGCGGGACCCCGAGTCCCCCGTGGTGGACCGCCTCTCGGAGATCCTCACGGACACCCCGTCGCTGCACCGCTCCTCCGCACGGCACGTCACGCTGAGCACGCCGCGCACCGACGAGTACCGGCAGCTGGCGGCGGAGACGCTCGCCGAGGTCGAACTCTCCGACCTCGACGCCCGGACGGACGAAGAGCTGCACACCGCCATGGGACGCCTGGTCCGCTACGAACAGCAGGTTTCCCGGCGCCGGTACCGGCTCCAGCGCACCGCGGACGATTGCAGTGCGGAGATCGCCCGCAGGTACCGTGACGGGGAAGCACAAGTAGACGACCTGCTCGCCTGAAGCGATCCTTCCGGGAGCGGGTCCCGCCCGTCCCCGGAAGGCCACCATGACCTCCAGCGCAGTCCCGTCCGCCATATCCGACCCGGTTCCCGGCCTTCCCGTGCTGGCCGAGGTCGTCCGGTCCGGTTTCGTCGAGGGGCACCACCGGGGCTCCCTGGTCGTCCTGGCCGCGGACGGCAGCGTGGAGCTCTCCCTGGGTGATCCGACGGCGCCGGTCTTCCCGCGCTCCTCCAACAAGCCGATGCAGGCCGCGGCGGTGCTGCGGGCCGGTCTGGAGCTTTCCGGAGAGCGGCTGGCGCTGGCCGCAGCAAGCCATTCGGGCGAGGGCTTCCACCTCGATCTCGTACGCAAGATGCTCACCGAGCACGGGCTGTCGCCCGACGATCTGCAGACCCCGCCCGATCTGCCGCTGGATCCGGCGGAGGCGGAGACGTATCTCGCCGCCGGTCATGTCCGGGAGCGGATCACGATGAACTGCTCGGGCAAGCACGCGGCGATGCTCGCGGTGTGTGTGCAGAACGGCTGGGACACGGCCACGTACCTCGACCCGGCGCACCCGCTCCAGCAGCTGGTCCACCGGGTCGTCGAGGAGGCGGCGGGCGAGCCGGTCGCCGCGGTCGGCACGGACGGCTGCGGGGCGCCGCTGATGGCGATCACGCTGGTGGGCCTCGCGCGGGCGTTCCGTACGTTCGTCACGGCGGAGCAGGGCACGGCCGAGCGCCGGGTGGCGGACGCGATGCGCGCCCATCCCGAGTACGTGGCAGGCACCCGGCGGCCCGACACCTGGCTGATGCGGGAGGTGCCGGGCACGCTGTCCAAGATGGGCGCGGAGGCGGTCCAGGCGGTGGCGCTGGCGGACGGCCGGGCCCTGGCCTTCAAGATCGACGACGGTTCGACCAGGGCACTCGGCCCGGTGCTGGCCCGCGCGCTGGGTCTGCTCGGCGTCGACGCCCCGGTGGTGTCGCGGATCGGCCGGGCGCCGCTGCTGGGCGGCAGCGCGGAGGTCGGGGAGATCCGGGCGGCGTTCTGACGGGGCGGGCCGCCCGAAAAGCCGGTGACATCTGGGGTCCCCCCACTTAGCGTGAGGCGGATGAGCACCCTCGACGCCCGCCCCATCACCGAATCCGAGCTCCATGACTGGCTGCGCGCTCTCAACACCGGCTTCCTGCGCGCGCCGACACCGTCGGACGAGGAGGTGGCGGGGCGGTTGCCGTACCTGGACCTGGCGCGCACGCAGGGGGTGTTCGACGAGGGGCGGTGCGTGGCGACGTTCCGGTCGTTCGCGCAGGAGCTGACGGTCGTCGGTGGCGCCACGGTGCCGACGGACGCGGTCACCAACGTCACGGTTTCGCCCACCCACCGGCGCCGCGGGCTGCTCTCGCGGATGATGGCCACGGACCTGGCGGCGGCGAAGGAGCGCGGCGACGTGGCCGCCACGCTGATCGCCGCGGAGTACCCGATCTACGGGCGGTACGGATTCGGCCCCGCGACCTGGACCACGGAGTGGGAGGTCGACGTCCCCCGGACGGGCCTCGACCCGCACCGTCGGGTCCCGTCGGCCGAGGACGGCGGCCGGATCGACCTGGTGGACGGCGCGGACGCACGCAAGCTGGGCCCGGCCCTCCACGACCGGCTGAGGGCGAGTCAACACGGAGTGGTGAGCCGCGGCGAACGCTGGTGGGACCTCGCCACCGGTGAGGTGATCTTCCCCAACAACCCCTGGACCGAGCCGTTCTACGCCGTCTACCGCGGGCCCGACGGCACCGTCGACGGGCTGCTGGTCTACCGCGCCGACGACCACTGGGGCGACGCCAAGCAGCCGCTGAACCGGGCGACGGTGCGCAGCCTGATCGCGGCGACCCCGGCGGCGGAGCGGGCGCTGTGGCACTTCCTCTGCTCGGTCGACTGGATCGCCACGATCCGCACCGGCCACCGCGCCCCCGACGACCTGCTCCCGCTCCACCTCCCGGACCCGCGCGCGGCCCGTGTGGTGACGCACGCGGACTTCATGTGGGTCCGCGTCCTCGACGTCGTACGCGCACTGGAGGCCCGCACCTACGCGGTCCCCGGCTCCCTCGTCCTGGACATCCACGACACGACGGGCCTCACCGCCGGCCGCTTCCACCTGGAGGCCTCGCCGGACGGCGCCACGTGCACCCCGACGACGCGGTCGGCCGATCTGGCCATGGACGTACGGGAGTTGGGCACGCTGTACCTCGGCGACGAGTCGCCCCTGCGGCTGGCGGCGCTGGGCCGCGTCGAGGAACTGACCCCGGGCGCGGCGGCCCGCGCGGACGGGGTGCTGCGGGCGGGGCGGCGGGCTTGGTGCCCGGACGTGTTCTAGGGCCTGTCCGATGGGCCGGGTGACCCGTCCACCCGAGCGAGGGCCTGGGACCACGTGGTCCCAGGCCCTCGCTCTTCGCGGACTGCCGAGTTCACTGACCGGATGTGACGTCCCATTCCGTGGCGTGGCTGTAGGCGCCCTTCTTGCGTGCGGGAATGTCAGACGTTCTTCGGCTCGACGTGGAACTACCTGGCCACGAGGGTGGATCCCTGAGCGGCTGACTGCGTCGCCGCACAGGAGTCACTGCCCGTCGGGCAGGGGGCAGAGGAGCAGCGCGAGGGTCACGCTCCCCACGGTCAGGCACTTGTCGTTACCGAACTTGATCCCGACTGCCGTGAGAGTGAAGCCCAAGCTTCCCAGGACTCCGAGCTTCCACTGCAGGAATTGTTCCAGGGCAAGGGTGATCCAGGGCATGGCGGTCCCTCCTCAGGAGGTGGGGAGCGGAGAGGCTCGGGGAATCTGCCGATGCGCGAGCAACACCCGTACGACGGTGGACGGGCGAGCGGAAGGTGCTGGGTTCTCAGGTGGCGGGCCGTAGGTGTCGCAACGTTGCGGCCAACTAGCTAAGTTGTTCCCAGTTGGCGCCAACTCATAAACAACTCTCCAACAACTCCCGCTTGATGGTGGGAAGTTGTAGCGTTCTGTTGTGACTCCTGAGCGCACAGCGATGAACGGCAGCCGTAAGCCCTCGCCCGATGACGTAGCGAAGGCGCTACGGGCGCGTATGCACACCGGGGATCTGAAGCCGGGCGACTCCCTGCCCACACAGGCTGTGCTGGCCGGCGAGTTCGGTGTCGACCGAGGTGTCGTCCGGCTGGCGCTGCAGCGCCTTCAGGGGGACGGGTGGCTGACCGATGTCACCCGGGGGGCTCCACCGAAGGTGGCGAACCGGCCCGGCATCCGAGTGCCGCAGCAGACGGCGGCGGTGCTCGGGCCCAGGGTGCTGAGTGCCTTCGAGCACGACGAAGTGCGCATCGACGCGCTCTGTCTGACGGCGGAGTCGCTCGTCCTGGCGATGGCCGAGTCGCTGACGCGGATCAGGACGGGGAACCTCACTCCGAGCTCGGTGAAGCTGCGGGTGCTGTTCCCCGCTCGCGACATCGCCCTGGCCTTTCCACGTCGTGCCGAGCCCGTGGAGGGCGACGAGGCGGTGCATGAGCGCTGGCTGCGGAATCGCAACCTCCAGGGACGGGCGCTGAGGCAGAACCTCGAATCGCTGCGTAGTACCAGCGAACTGGGCATCGACGTGGCCATGCGGGCGCTGCCGTTCACGCCGCCGGTGAAGCTGTATGTGCTGAACGGGGCGGAGGCGTTGTTCGCGTACTACACGGTGGAGGAGCGCGAGGAAATGATCGAGGGCACTCCCACCCGGATCTTCGACACTCTGGGGACTCTCTCGACGCTCTTTCCTTTCGAAAGTTCTGCCGGGGTGCGGGATCAGCAGTTCGTGGCCCAGTCCGCGGCATGGTTCGAGAGCCTGTGGTCCACCATCGCGACCCCGGTGGTCCTGGATGCCTGACACGGAGTGCCCTGAATTGTCTTGGTGACCCAGGTGATTGGCGGGGCGGAGCCCGCTGTAGTGACCGGCGTCCGAGGGCAGTATGGAAGGTGGAAGCCTCCGGCGACCTTCTGCCTCCCGACGGACGGAGCGATGTGACCGACCCCCAGCCGAGGGAGTTGCAGGCTCTCTTCGCCTCCGCCAAGTGCGTGTACTTCGACTTCGACGGACCGGTGTGCAATCTCTTTTCCGGTCATACATCCACCCGGATAGCGGCCCTGCTGGCCGGTGAACTGGTGGCGGCCGGGAGCGATCCGGGCCTGGCGGGCGGACCCGCCTGTGAGAGTGACCCGCTGGCCATCCTGAAGGCCGTGGCCGACGCGGGCCCGAACCGGGAGCTGGTGGCCCGGCTGGAGAGTCGCCTCACCCAGGAGGAGGTCACGGCCGCCGGGAGCGCCGACCCCACCGAGGACGCGGACCGTCTGATCAGAACCCTGCACCGGCTGGGATACGGGCTGGCGGTGACGACCAACAACTCCCCGGAGGCGGTGGCGCGCTATCTCGGTCGTCGGGGCACGGCCCATTTGTTCGGCGGCCGTGTGCACGGCAGGGTGCCCGGCAACCCCTGGCTGCTGAAGCCGCATCCGGACTGTCTCGTCCGGGCGCTGGAGTCGACCGGGACGGCCGCGGCTGACGCGCTGATGATCGGGGACTCCCGGGCGGACCTCCTGGCCGCCGACGCGCTCGGGATGCCCTTCATCGGATACGCGCGGAACGACGACAAACGGCGGGCACTGGGTGCCGGTCCGGGGGTCGTCGTGCGGCAGCTGACGACGCTGGCGCACGCGCTTGATGTGGCCTCCGCCGAGCAGGGCTGAGCGGCTCCGGGGGCGGTGTCGCGCCATGGTTCTTTAAATCCGGGTGACTTCGCCGTGACACGGCCCGTATCGGGCGGCGGCGCCAGTAGTCTCCCCGCAGGACTCCGTACCACCGAAGGCATCGATACATGGAAGCCGGGCTGTCCGCCGCCGATCAGTCGATCGAGGGCCCGCTCAAGGGTCACCACCACGAGACCTATGTGATCTCGCTGCCCGGACGCGCCGGACGCTACAAACTCCGCGAGCCCCGCAGGGGCCTGCTCTGGTTCGACCGGCGGTGTTTCGCCTCGGAGGAGGAACTGCTGCGGACGCTGGCCGGGCGGGTGTCGCGCATTCCCGAGATCGTCGAGGTCGAGCGCGGGATTCTGCTCCAGGGCTTCATCGAGGGCCGCACGCTGGGGCAGGGCGTGCTGCCGAGCAAGGCTCTGTCCGAGCGGCATCGCCGGCAGCTCGGTGGCCTTTTCGGAGAGTTGGTCTCGTTCGACGTGCGCGACGTCGCGGCGCAACGGGTGTGCGACGGTGCCGATCTGCCGCTGAACGGGGACTCCTGCGGATTCCTCAAACGGCTGCTCCGCTTCACCGAACACCGGGTGTACCGGGAGCACGGTGCCCCGTACCGCGCCCTGTTCGAGGACCTCGGGGTGCGGGACGGGGCGCTGGGCGGGCTGGCGCGGCAGGCCGAATCCCTGACGGAACGTGCCTTCGCGCTCGTCCACGGAGATCTGCACCGCCGCAACTTCATCGTCGACGCCACGGGCGACCTGTGGACCATCGACTGGGAACTCGCCATGATCGGCGATCCTCTCTACGACCTTGCCACGCACCTTCACCTGATGCGTTACTCCGAGAAAGAGGCCGAAAGGGTCGGCAGGGACTGGCGGCGGACGGTCGAGGAGCGGCGTCCCGAGTGCGTCAAGGGCTGGGACACGGATCTTGCGGTGCTGCTGGCATACAAACGGGCGCAATCGGTGTACACGGACGTGATCCGGGCCGCGCTGGCGCTGCGCGGGTCCGACGGCCGGCCGGACTGGCAGCGGTTGCCCCGGCTAGCCTGGCGGATCAAGGGAGCGCTCGGGGCCGCACGCGAGCCCCTGGGGTTGACGGCCGAGCCCGGCGTTCGCGAGGTGATCGCGGCGTATGTGCGGTGGTTCCGAGACCATCCGCCCACCGGCACCGTGCCCGCCCCCTGAACAGCACCCCGAGAGCCCGATCGCGGGCGCTCCATGCCGTCACCTGCCCTGATCGAGGAAGTTGTTACTGCGTGTAGAGCACGCATAACTAGGATGGCCGCCAAGGGAAGGCGGGTTCAGGTGACGCTGCAAGGGAACGGTTCGCCGGGCGGTACGGGCCTGCCGGCCAGCATCGAGGCGGCCTGGGGGCTGCGGGCGCGGCCGGTGAAGGGGCCCAAGCCCGGGCTGAGTCTGGAGCGCATCGTGGGTGCCGCGGTGGCGGTGGCGGCGTCCGAGGGGCTCGGCGGGGTGTCCATGGGGCGGGTCGCCAAGGATCTCGGGGTCTCCACGATGTCGCTCTACCGGTACGTGGCCGCCAAGGACGAGCTCTACGTGCTCATGCAGGAGGCGGCCCTGGGCCCGCCGCCCCCGCTGCCCGCCCTGGAGGAGAAGGCCGGCTGGCGGGAGGCATTGTCGCAGTGGGCCCGGGCGCAGCGCCGGGTCTTCCACGCCAACCTGTGGATGCTGCGCATCCCCGTCGCGGGACCGCCCTCGAGCCCGAACTCGGTCGCCTGGTGGGAGCAGGGCCTTCAGGCGCTCGCAGGCGCCGGTCTTGACGCGGGTGAGGAGATGTCCGTCATCCTTCTGGTCAGTGGTTTCGTGCGGAACGAGGCGCTGCTGATGGGCGATCTCCGCGCCGTGGTCGAGTCCCGCGGCGCGTCGGTGGAGGAGGTCGTGGAGGGGTACGCCCGTACGGTGAACCGGCTGGTGGACCCCGTGCGTCATCCCGCGCTCTCCCGGTTGATGGCGGCCCAGGGGATGCGGGTGCCGGACAGGCCCGACCATGAGTTCACGTTCGGTCTCGAACGGGTGCTGGATGGGGTCGGCGTACTGATCGGGTCCCGCGCGTAGAGGGCGGAGCAGAGCATTCCGGTACGGGTGCGTGCGGCGTCGGGCGTCCAGTTCGGCCGAGCCTCTGGGCGTACGCTTCATGGTCATGAGCGGAGAGAAGCCCGGCCCCCGTACGGCAGCCGATGCGACGGACGCGGCGACGGGCGGGGACGCGGCCGCGCCGGCCTCACCCCGTACGTCCATGAGTCTGCGGGAGCGGAAGAAGCAGCTGACGTATCAGGCGGTCTCCGACGCCGCGATCTCGTTGTTCCTGGAGCGCGGCTTCGACAAGGTCTCGGTGGCGGAGATCGCGGCCGCCGCGGACATCTCCAAGCCGACGCTGTTCCGCTACTTCCCCGCCAAGGAGGACCTGGCCCTCCACCGGTTCGCCGATCACGAGGACGAGTCCGCACGGGTGGTCGCCGGCCGCGCGGAGGGGGAGTCCCCGTTGGACGCGCTGAGGCGTCACTTCCTGGACGGGCTGGAGGCGCGCGACCCGGTCACGGGGCTGTGCGACGTGCCGCAGGTGCTGGCGTTCCACCGGCTGTTGTACGGGACGCCGTCCCTGGTGGCCCGGCTCTACGCGTACCAGGGCCGCTCCGAGGCCGCTCTCGCCCGCGCCCTGGGCGAGAGGGTGACGGACCGGCTGGCCGCGGGTCAGATCATCGCGGTCCTGCGCATCCTGGCCATGGAGAACTGGCAGCGGATCAGCGAGGGCCGGAGCGCGGACCAGGTCTACGGGGACGCGGTCGAGGCCGCCGAGCAGGGCTTCGTACAACTGCGGTCGGGGCTGGAGGGCTGATTCCCGCGCCCTATCGGCTGTCCTCGGCGTGCTGCACCGCCTCGGCTATCTCCCGGACCCGGTCGAGTGTGATGCCGGTGCGCTGCTCCACGGCCAGCGGGTGATCGGTGGGCTCCAGCTCGATGAGCGGGCGGCGGCCGATCGGGCGGGTGTGCGCGTTGGTCTTGAGGTTGGTCGTACGGGGGGAGTAGAGCCCCAACTCGGTGGTGAGCCAGCCGAAGTACGGCTTCTCGGACTCCCGGCCCGGGGTCTCCCACACATCGAGGGCGCGGGCGAAGTTCTCCCGGCTCAAGGACACCCAGACACCCCACGAGAACGGCTCCCGGCTGCCGATCACGGGTATCTCGATCAGGCCCTTGATGAAGTAGTGCTCGTGTCTGACGATGCACTGGTCCGTCGAGAGCATGCTGTCGGGGTCGCTCTCCAGGCTCGCGTCCCAGACGTCGGGTGCCATGGTCGAGTACCCCATGGGGAGTTCCGTGTGGTGTTCGCCGCAGCGGGAGCAGGTGTAGCCGGGGTCGGTAGCCATGGGCCGGATCCTAGAGCCTCCGCTTGTCGCGCACATGGCCCCGGTGGGGCCCCGCCGCCCGGGATCAGTCCGCGGCGGGGATGTCCAGCGCCGTTCCGTACAGCCGGGAGACCCGGATCCGGATCACCACGCGCCGGTCCGCGACCACCTGTGCCAGGAAGGCCGCCTCCTCGGCCGGGTCCTCGAAACCTGGTGTCAGGGACAGGAGTTCACGGCTGACCGCGTCACCGGGCACGGCAGCCGGAGGGGACACCTCCGCCTCGCCCTCGGCGACCGCGAACGAGAACACGTCGGGGCCGTTGACGTGCAGCGCGGCGTGCGGATCGGTGCGCAGCTGACGCGGCTTGAGGCGGTCGGCGGTGCTGGACACGCGCACCACGCGCTCCTTCGCGTCCCAGGAGTAGAGCACTGTCGTCAGGTGGGGGTGCCCGGTGCTCCGCACGCTTGCGAGGACTCCGAACTGCTGCTCGCCGAGCAGCCGGGACAGTTCCGCTTCGGTGAGCACGCGCGGGGCGGGGCCGGCGCCGGGGCCGGTGTCGCTGTCGGGGGCGGATTCCGGCTGCTGTTCGCTCTCGGCGGGGGTGGCGGGGGCGGCGGGGTGCGGCGTGGTGGTCATGGGATCTGTCCTTCGGCTGGTGAGGGAGGGGCGGAGCGGGTGATGGGCCGGGGCGCCGGTCAGGCGGAGTGCGCGACGGCGGCCGCGCGGTCCGGCCGCCTGAGCACCGCGAGTGCGACGAGGAAGGCGGTGGCGAGCAGTCCGGAACCGACGGCGAAGGCCAGGTGGTAGCCGCCGGTCAGCGCCTCGGCCCGGCTGCTGCCGTCGGCGAGCAGGGTGTCCGTACGGGAGGCCGCCAGCGTGGACAGGACGGCGACACCGATGGCCATGCCGATCTGCTGGGTGGTGTTGAACAGCCCGGAGGCGAGCCCGGCGTCCTCCTCGCCCGCCCCCGACATGCCGAGCGTGGTCAACGCCGGGAGGGCGAGGCCGAATCCGGCGGCGAGGAACATCACCGGGAGCAGATCGGTGGCGTAGTGCGCGTGGACGGGGAGCCGGGTGAGAAGGCCGAGCACCCCGATCAGCAGGACCAGGCCCAGGAGCAGGACGTTGCGGTCGCCGAACCGTGAGCTCAGCCGGGCTGAGACCCCGAGCGACACCGCGCCGATGACCGCGGCCGCGGGCAGCATGGCGAGCCCGGTAGAGGTGGCGCCGTAACCGAGGACCCGCTGCAGATACAGCGCGACCAGGATCTGGAACGAGAACAGCGCGGCCACCATGAGGATCTGGACCAGGTTGGCGCCCGCGACGCTGCGCGACCGGAGGATCCGCAGCGGCAGGAGCGGGGTGGCGGCCGTGGCCTGGCGGACGACGAACGCGGCGAGCAGGACCAGGGCGAGGGCGCCCAGGCCGATCGTGTGCGCCGACAGCCATCCGTACGACTCGACCTCCACGACGGAGTAGATGCCCAGCATCACGCCCCCGGTGACCAGGAATGCGCCGACGGCGTCCGCCCCGGCCGCCATGCCGGGTCCGCGGTCGGCGGGCAGCACGCGCACCGCGACGAGGAGCACCGCGAGGCCGATCGGCAGGTTGATGAAGAAGATCCAGTGCCAGCCGAGGGCGTCGGTGAGGACCCCGCCGAGTACCTGGCCGATCGAGGCCCCTGCCGCGCCGGTGAAGCTGAACACGGCGATGGCCCGGGCCCGTTCGCGGCTCTCGGTGAAGAGGGTGACGAGGATGCCCAGGCCGACCGCGGAGGCCATGGCACTGCCGGCGCCCTGGAGGAAGCGGGCGGTGATGAGGAGGGCGGGTGAGCCGGCCGCCCCCGCCAGTACGGAGGCGGCGGTGAAGACCGCGGTGCCGGCCAGGAACATCCGTTTGCGTCCGAGGAGGTCACCGAGCCGTCCGCAGAGCAGCAGCAGGCCGCCGAAGGCGATCAGGTAGGCGTTGACCACCCAGCTGAGGCCGGCGGGTGTGAACCCGAGGTCGTTCTGGATGGTGGGCATCGCCACCGTCACGATCGAGCCGTCGAGCACGGTCATCAGCAGGCCGGTGGCGATCACGCCGAGGGCGAGACGGCGCGAGCGGGTGGCGGGGGGTGCGGGGGTGGGTGCGGTGGGTGCGGTGGCAGACATCGGGCTCTCCTGTCGGTGGGTTCGACAAGAGAGAACGTAGCAGATGGTTTTGTTGCAGACTATTTCTTTCGGTTCTATTTTTCGGGGATCTCGCGGCCGGGTGGTGGGGTGTTGTGGCCCGGTGGTGGCTGCTGTGGCGTCTACTTCTGGCTCTGGCGCGCCCGGCGCACCGGGCGCGGGTTCTCGGCCGGGGTGGCCAGGTGCTCGCCGGCCAGCTGGTTCAGGGCGCGCAGGAGGGTCTCCCGGTCGGTCCGGGGCAGGCTGCTCAGCGCCGACTCGTGCACCCGGTCGACGATCTCCTGGCTCTGGGTGGCGAGCGCGGCGCCCTTCTCGGTGACGGCGATGATCCGGGCCCGCCGGTCCCGGCTGGACGGCCGGCGCTCGGCGAGGCCCGCGCTCTCCAGGGCGTCCACCGTCACCACCATCGTGGTCTTGTCCATGTCGCCGATCTCGGCGAGCTGGATCTGGGTGCGCTCCTCCTCCAGGGCGTGGACCAGCACGCAGTGCATGCGTGCGGTGAGCCCGATCTCGGCGAGTGCTGCCGACATCTGGGTCCGCAGGACGTGACTGGTGTGGTCCAGGAGGTACGAGAGGTCCGGTGCGGTGCGAGTGGGCGCCATGGCGGTCATGTCCACGAGCGTAACAATTCGATCTGTGGCGGATCGTCCGCAAGGAGACTGCTTTCTCTGCTCCTGCAGGCTCCGGCGCGGGTTCAGCGCCCGCGCCCCCACCACCGGCGCAGGCCGTGCAGCGGGCGCCGGGGTCCGCGCGTCCTCGTCCGCACACTCCCCGTCCCCGGCCGGCCGGCAGCCCGATCGCGCTCCGGCCGCCACGGATCGTCGGGGGAGGTCATCGGCACCTGCCGTTCCACCTGCGCCTGGATCTCGTAGTACGAGTCATGGGCCGTCACCCGGAACGCCTCGTCGTACGAAGCCATCGCGGCACGCATCGCGGAACCGGCGACGCCGCGCCTGCGGACCCGCGCGGCCAGCCAGGCGAAGGAGCCCATGACCGCTGCGAGGGCGCCGGCGAACACCAGGAACGGCAACAGCTCATCCATGCAGCCGAGGGTACGGCCGACAGCTTCGGGGCGGCGCGAAATCCAGTGGCGGGCCGTTGTGCGGCCCGCCTAGTTTGGACGCCCGTGACCCATGATCCGAAAGCGCTCGTCCACGGGTATGCCCATGCCGTCCGCGGCATCGCTGATACCCCATCTGCCCTCTGCGGCAACGCAGATGACGAGGCAGCGCCGGGTGGGCGGCGATGACCGGCCAGGCGCCGGCGCGGCCGGCGGCCGCCGAGGAGCGACTGTTCTCGCGGAAGTACGCCGCCGCCACGATCAGCTTCGCCGCGGTGATGTTCCTGACCGGGTTCGCCGCGCTCGCCGTCGTCCCCATGCTGCCGGTGGCCGCCCGCGACCTGGACGGGGTGCCGCTCTACCCGCTCGTGGCGGGCTGCTTCGTCGCCGCCAGTCTGTTCGGCGGGGTGCTGGGCGGTGACTGGGCGGACCGTGCCGGGGCGGGCCGCCCGCTGGCGGCGGGTGTGGTGCTGGCGGTGGTCACCCTGGTGGTGTCGGCCACCAGCACCTCCATCTGGCAGCTGGCGGTCGGGCGCTTCCTGGACGGGGTGGCGGCCGGGATGATCGCGGTGGCCATCAACACCGCCATCGCCCATGCCTACCCGGACCGACTGCGGGCGAAGGCCCTGGCGTTGATGAGCACCTGCTGGATCATCCCGTCACTGACCGGACCGCCGCTGGCGGGCCTCGTGGCCGACTGGTGGTCCTGGCGCGTCGTGTTCTACGGCCTGGCCGCCCTGACCGTGATCCCGTCGCTGGTCGTGGTCGTCATGCTGCGCAGCCCCTCCTGGCGGGCGCCCTCGAAGCCGGAGTCCGATGCGGTGGAGGACCGGACACCGCGGCCCACGCTGCTGGTCGCGGCGGCCGTGAGCGTGGGTGCGGCGCTGGGGCAGTACGCCGTCTCGGGCTGGGACGTACGCCATCTGCTGTGCGGTGCGGCGGGGCTCGCCCTGCTGGTGGTGTTCGTGCCGAGGCTGCTGCCGCCGGGCACCTGGCGGGCCGCGCGCGGACTGCCCGCCGCCGTGCTGCTGCGCGGTCTGACGTCGGGGGCGTACTTCACCCTGGAGGCCTTCGTGCCCCTGCTGCTGACCACCGCCCGGCGGGTGCCGCCCGTACAGACCGGACTGGCCTTCACCGGGGCCGCCATCGCCTGGGCGGGTTCCTCCTGGCTGCAGGGCCGTCTCCAGGGGCGCGTCTCCCGCCACGGGCTGGTCACCGCCGGTGCCCTGGTGATGGGGGCGGCGGTGGCGGTCGCCGCGGTGGGGACGTTGCCCGCGCTGCCCGCCCTGACCGCCGCCGGGGCCATGGTCCTCGCAGCCGTCGGCATGGGCATGGTCGCCCCTTCGCTCACCCTGCTCTCGCTCACGCACAGCCCGCAGGGCCGGCAGGGGTACGCCAGCAGTGCGATGCAGACCAGTCAGAACCTGGGCCAGATGGCGGTGATGGGCGTGGCCTCCGCCGTGTTCAACCTCTTCCTGGGCTTCGGCTCCGCCGACCTTCCGGGGTACGCCGCCGCCTTCGGCCTGCTCCTCGTGCCCAGCGTCCTGGCGGCGAGCCTCGCCGTCCGCGCCCGCAGCGCCTGAGCCTCAGGCGGTCCCACCCTTCAGCCGGTCGCGCTGGATCCGGTGGGCCAGGGCGCGGCGCACGGAGGCCGTCCCGGTCGGCGAGGCATCCGGCCGGGACGGCACGTCGAGGCCGCGGCTGACCTCGTCGTACGCCCTCCGGTGGCCGTCGGGCAGTTCTGCGGCATGCAGCCGCAGGTCCTCCTCGACGAGCCGGCGCAGTTCGTCGACGTTCTCGGGAGTGAAGCGCTTCTTACCCCGGGCGAGCGCGCCGACGCAGCGGGTGCAGCGGGCGGTTTCGGCGTACGTCTCGGAGAGGTCCTCGGCGAGGCCCCACAGACGCCCTTCGAGCCACGGCGCGTCGTGCTGGCCGAGGGAGAGGTCCATCGGGGGTGCGGGATCGGCGTCCCGGTACTTCGTCACCTGCTTGGACACGGCCGGCTGACTCATCTCGGTGAGCCGGGCGATGCGGTCCTGGGTCCAGCCGAAGCCGATGAACACCTTGACCATCTCGGCACGGAGCCGGCGCATCTCCTCGCCGGCCCGGATGACGTCGTTCATCCCGGCGAGCATCCGCTCGGCCTGCTCCTCGGGTCGACGACGCGGACCGGTTCGCGGAGGCCGTGGCGGCGTTCCTGGTGTGAGCGCCGGGCTGGGGCGCCCCCGGGGCGGGAGGTTCTGACCGTCAGCCCTTCGGTGGCTGATCCGTCGACTGTTCCGCCGCGAGGCCGGCCACCATGCGGGCGAAGGCCCGGGACGCACGCTCGTCGAGCTCCTCCAGCGGGATCCCGGTGTCGCGGGCGTACGTCTCGCGGAAGATGACGTACCCCATCTGTGCGGCGGCCGTCATCACATGGGCGGCCACCGCGTCCGCGTCCGCGGGAAGCGCCCCCCGCTCCTGGTCCCGTTCCAGGCTCTGCCGGGTCTGTGTGAACCTCGGCAGCGGGCTGAAGCCGACGTCGCCGTCCAGCGCCAACAGCGCCTCCAGTTTCACGAGTTCGGGTTCCTCCAGCCGATGGCGGAACATCGCCTGCCGCCGTTCGGCGAAGGGTAGTTCCCAGTGGTCGTCCCGGTCGGCGGTCTGGCGCTCCACGAGGTCGGCGACGGAGGCGCGGAGCAGGGCCTGGCGGGTGCCGAAGTACTGGTAGATCTGCCCGTGGTTGACCCCCGCCTCCGTGGCGATCTCCCGCAGATTGACTCCGGCGAGCACCCCGTCCCGCTGCATCAGCCGACGGGCGGCGGCCAGCAGGTCCGCCTCGGTCTCCTCGCGGGTGCGCCTGCGGCGTCGTGGTCTGCCCGCACCTGTGCCCGCCACGCCGCTGTCCCCGTCCGTCACGCTGCCGTCCCCGTCTGTCATGCCGTGTTCCCGCCCGTCCCGCACTTCGTCTTCTTTTGCGTCGCATCCCTTGCCGCGCTCGAGTGGCCAGCTTATGGTCCCACTAACAACGCTTCGTTAATAACGGAACGTGAATTAGATGTGCCGGTGCATCAATACGCCGGTGCGTCGGCGCATCAGTGGATCATTGCGAAGGGGTACCCATGGCCACACTCCCTCTGGCGGGCATACGCGTCCTCGACCTCTCCACGGTTCTCGCCGCGCCGGTCACGGCCACTTTCCTCGGCGACTTCGGTGCGGAGGTGGTCAAGATCGAGGAACCGGCCCGCGGCGACTTCACCCGCGGTACGGCCACCGGCGGCCGCTCTCCGTACTGGGCCCAGGAGGCTCGGAACAAGAAGTCCGTGACGCTGGACCTGCGCACGGAGCGCGGCCGGAACCTGGTGCGGGACCTCATCCCGCACTTCGACGTCGTGATCACCAACTTCCGCCCGCCCACCCTGCGCGCCTGGGGCCTGGACCCCGACACCCTGAGCGCGCTCGCCCCGGACGCGGTGCTCGTGTACGTGACGGGGTATGGGCTGACCGGCCCCTACAGTGACCGCGGTTCCTTCGACCGGATCGCGAGCGCCTTCGCCGGCCTGACCCATGTCACCGGGGACCCGGACCGGCCGCCCGTGCGCAGCGGCTACTCCACGATCGACTACATGGCCGCCTACCTCGGCGCCTTCTCCGTCGTCACCGCGCTCTACCACCGCGATACCCGGGGCGGCGGCGGCCAGGTCATCGACCTCGCGCTGTACGAGGCCGGTTTCCGCTCCTCGGAGGACGCGCTGACCTCGTACGCGACCACGGGCCGGATCCGCGAGCGGCTGGGCAACCGCAACCCGCAGATCGTTCCGGCCAGTGACTTCACCACCTCCGACGGGCGCCGGGTCTCGCTCCACGCCGGAACCGACCCGCTCTTCCGGCGGCTCGCGGCGCTCATGGGCACCCCGGAGCTGGCGGAGGAGCTCCGATACGCCACCCGGGCGGCCCGTGCCGAGCATGCCGAAGGCTTGTACGCGGCGATCGCCGACTGGGTCGCCACGCACACCGCGGACGACGTCACGAAGCTGCTCAGCGACGCCGACATCCCCGCCTCCCCGCTGATGAGCATCGCGGACATCGCCGTCGATCCGCACTACCGCGAGCGGGGCACGCTCGTCACCGTCGACGACCCGGAATTCGGCGAACTGCCCATGGTGGCACCGCTTCCCCGGATGTCGCGGACCCCAGGATCGATCCGCACGACGGGCCCGGCGCTCGGCGCGCACAACGCCGAGATCTACCAGGGGCTCCTCGGGCTCGACGCCGAGGACTACGCGGCGCTCGACGCCGACGGCGTGATCTGAACCCGGTCCCGCTGCACAGGAGCCCGTAGCCGTACCCGAAGTCGCAGCCGGCCCGGTCTGCACCCGTCTTTCACCCCGTACCCGTCCCCCCTGCCCGGGAGGTCACGCACCTCATGTCAGCCACCGCCGAAGCCGCAGCGTTCGGGAACCGGCTCGACCGGCTCCCGCTCAGTTCGTTCCATCGCAGACTCGTCCTCGCCCTGGCCGGGATGATCCTCTTCGAATGGGTGGAGACGTACGCCTTCGCTTTCGTTGCCCCCGCCCTGCGCGAGCAGTGGGACCTGTCGCTGTCGGCCCTCGCCGTCGTGGCGGGCGTCGGCCAGCTCGGCGCCTTCGCCGGAGGAATCCTCGGCGGCTACTTCGCCGACCGCATCGGCCGCCGCCGCACCATGCTCGTCTGCGTCAGCGTCTACTGCGTGGCCACCGCGTTCTGCATCGTCGTGCAGACGCCGGGCCAGCTGGCCGTGGCCCGTACCGTCGCGTACTTCGGGTCGCAGGGGATGGCGGTCGTCGCCATCGTCTCCCTCACCGAATTCGTCCCGGCCGCCGCCCGGGGCCGCCTCCAGACCTACAAGGTCGCGGTGGGCTCCCTCGGCATCCCGATCGCCGCGTGGGCGGGCTACTTCCTCGTACCCCAATGGACGTGGGGCTGGCGGCTCGTCCTCGGTCTCGGCCTGGTCGGTGTCGTCTTCGCCTGGATGATCCGCCGCTGGGTCCCCGAAAGCCCCCGCTGGCTCGCTTCGCGCGGCGAACTGGCCCGGGCCGAGGAGGTCGTACGGGAGATCGAGCGGCAGTGCGGGGTCCAGCCGCCCGCGGCGGCGGTACGCCCCGTGCCGGCCGCCCCTGCTGCTGTGCCGGACCGTCCCGGACTGTCCGACCTGATGAAGGGCGCGAACCGGCGCCGGTTCCTTGTCGTGTCGACGATGTGGGTGACGGGGCTGCTCGCGTACTCCGCCTACAACACGTGGACGCCCACGCTCCTTTCGGAGAACGGGCTCGATCTCTCGGACACCCTGCTGCTCTCCGCCGTACTCGCCACGGCCGCACCCGTGGGCGCACTCGTCGCCGTGCCGGTCATCGACCGGTGGGACCGGCGCCGGACACAGCTCGTCCTCGGCGCTCTGTCTGCCGTCACACTGCTCCTCTTCGGCCTGGTCCGGGACCCGGCCGCCGTGCTGGTACTGGGCTGCCTGGTCAGCCTGCTCTTCCAGATGGCCGTGCCGTTCCTCCAGGTGTACTCGGCCGAGATCTTCCCCACCCGCATCCGCGCTCTCGGCTCCGGTACCGCCAACGCCCTGTCCCGGATCTTCAACTTCGCCGCCCCGATGCTCGTCGCCGCGATCTACGGCGGGCTGGGGTACACCGCAGTCTTCGTCTTCCTCGCAGTCCTGAGCATCGCCGGAGGCTGCGTCGCCGTCCTCTTCGGCCCGCGTACCACCGGCGTGAGCCTGGATGCCGCCGAACACCCCGACCATCCCGACCGATTCCGTACCGCAGAGGAGCCCGCGCTCTCATGACCGATCTTTCCTTCGCCTCCGCGACCGAACTGACCGCGCTCGTACGACGCCGCGCACTGTCACCCGAAGAGCTCATGCGCCACACGCTCGACCGGATCGAGACGGCTGACCGCACTCTCAACTCCGTCGTGGCGCTCGACCCCGAGCGGGCGCTCGCCGAGGCCGCCGCCGTCACCGCGCGGATCGCCCGGGGCGAGGACCCCGGCCCGCTTGCTGGACTCCCGGTCCTCGTCAAGGACAACGAGGACGTCACTGGCTTCCGCACGACCCACGGCAGCAGCGCCTACCGCGACAAGCCGCCGGCCACCTCCGACGGCATCCACGTCGCCCGGCTGCGCGCCGCCGGTGCCCTGGTGATCGGGAAGACCAATCTGCCGCCGCTCGGCGCTGCCGTGCACACCGCGAACGACGTCTTCGGCATCACGCGCAACCCGTGGAACCCGGAGCGGACCCCGGGTGGCTCCAGCGGCGGTGCGGCTGCCGCCGTGGCCGCCGGACTGGTCGCGCTCGGCACCGGGGGAGACGGCGGCGGCTCCACCCGCATCCCCGCCGCACTCTGCGGGATCGTCGGCCTCAAGCCGAGCCGGGGCCGTATACCGCAGGACAAGCGGTGCTGGACGCAGCACGGGTGCCTCAGCGGCATGGCCAGGACCGTCCGGGACACCGCACTCCACCTCGACGTCGCCGCGGGCCATCACCCCGCCGACCCCGACGCGCTGTCGGCACCGGTTATCTCGTACGTGGAGAGCCTCGGCCGGCCGCTGTCCCCGCTGCGCATCGGGGTGCTGCGCACGCTCGGCGTGGCCGCACCCCGGCCCGAGATGCTGAGCGCCGTCGAGCGGACGGCGGAGCTGCTTCGGGCACAGGGCCACGACGTACGCGACGAGGAGGCCGTGCTGCCCGGGGCTGCGGACTTCCCGGCGCCGTTCCTGCTGCGCCAGAAGATCCTCGCGTACCGCCGGCTGATCTCCGTCCTGGACGACTTCACCGCCCGGCCAGGCGATTTCGAGCCGTGGTTCGCCGGCCTCCTGGACGATGCCGGCACCGTCACCCCGGCCGACATGGCCGCCTACTGGAGGCACCGTTCACGACTCGACCACTGGACGGCCGAACTCTTCGGCCGGTACGACCTGTTGCTCCTGCCGACCGTGCCGACGACGGCCTGGCCGGCAACGGGGCCGGACATCGAGACGATGGCACGTGAGCGCACTGTCCCGATCTCGTACACCTCGGTCTTCAACGACACCGGCCACCCGGCCGTCACCGTCCCGGCAGGCCTGGCCCTGGACGGGCTCCCGTGTGCGGTCCAGCTTGTCGCTCCACCCCGCCGCGACGAACTCGCCCTGACCGCAGCCCTGTTCGTGGAAAGCGCCTACGGGCCGCTGCACCCGCCGGAGTTCACCGCGGCGTCGGCGCGCTCCTCTGGGGCAGGTGCGGCCTGACCCCGGCCGCCTGGTCTCACAGAAGCAGCCGGCCCACCTCGGGACCGACCCGGGGACGGGCCGGCGGCGCCCAGGCCCGGATCCGGCCGGTCAGGTACTGCCGGTGCCCCGGTCGGACGGGCACCTCGTCCAGTACGTGGGCGGGCACCGCCCCGTACACCTCGCTCACCGCCGACGCCAGGGCGTCGAGCTGCCGGTCATCGAGCCGCTGCCCCCGGAGCGGCCCGCCCGGCAGCCGCGACATCACCACGGTCGACTCGTCGGCCGCGAGATCCGCGTGCCGGGGCGTGGGGGCGAGTCCGGGCGCATGGACATCGAGGAGCGTGAGCGCCCGCCATTCGCGCTCGCTCTGCTCGCGGAAGCCGGTACGGAACCTCTTGGTCACCGTGTCGGGTCCGAGGTCGAGGCCGTGCGTGCTCCAGGAATCGGCAGTCATGGGAGGCGATCCTGCCAGGCGGCAACGTGGGGCGAGGTCAGGCCGGAAGCTCGACCGTCACGTACGGGGCCAGCGAGCGGAGGAAGTCCGCCGCGTCGAACATCGCCCCGGCCGAGGCCACGCCCGTGGTCCGCGTGCGGCCGGTCAGGATGCGCTCGACGGCCTCCACCGCCAGGGGGGCGGTGACCGCGTAGATGTCCTGGCCGCGCGCCGTGGCGCGGCGCTCGACGCCGTCCGCTCGGACCAGGACGTCGACGACGAACGTCTGGTCCGAGCGCCCCAGCGCGTCGACCGCCTCAGGTGCCGGAGTGTCCTGCCCGGCCAGGTCGCCCGCCGCCTCGACGGACATGTGGGTGCGGACCTCGGGAACCTTCACGTGGCTGGGGACGGTGACGACATCGGCCATGGTGAACTCCGCGATCACCGCGCGCCGCCCCAGCGGTTCGGGGAAGAGCCACTCCTCCTGCGACACCTCGTCGTCGTGGTAGCGCAGCGCGCCGTCCGCGAACCGCACCCGGCGGCCCCCGCGGCGGTCGTGGGACACCTGCCCCGCCTCCCGGGTGCCCGCCGTCGGACGCCAACTGCTCAGTCCGTACGCCACGTCCACCGAGTCCGCGGCCGTCCACTCGCCCATCGCCGCGGTGACCAGCAGGTCGCCGAGACCGCCGTAGAAGGCCATCGCCGGCACCACCGGGGTGCCCGACCTCAGGGCCGCCTCCGTGTGGTCGGCGAACATCGCGACGTTCGCCTCGATCTCCGCCGCGACGTCGACGTACCCGATCCCCGCCCGCAGGGCCGCCTCGACGACCGGGCCGCCGGTCACCGCGAAGGGGCCGGCGCAGTTGATGACGGCCGCCGCACCGGCGAGTGCCCGGTCCAGCGCGCCCGCGTCGTCCACGCCGGCCGGCCGCACCTCC
Source organism: Streptomyces sp. LN549 (assembly GCF_043203805.1). Lineage (NCBI taxonomy): Bacteria > Bacillati > Actinomycetota > Actinomycetes > Kitasatosporales > Streptomycetaceae > Streptomyces > Streptomyces sp. LN549. Next base: position 4,772,209 of record NZ_JAZHRI010000002.1, read on the forward strand.
ACATCGCCCCACTCGGCCGCCAGCGCCTCCAGGCGGGCCGCGTTCCGGCCGGAGACGACCGGGGTGAAGCCGCGCCGCCGCAGCTCGGCGACGATGAATCGACCGGTGTGCCCGGTGGCCCCGTAGACCACTACCGCAGCCGCTGTACTCATGGTTCCCCGCTCTCGACCTGGTGATTCGCTGTGTTCTCGGTGTCTTGAGGTGTCCAGTCTCGTTGCGTGCGGTACGCGATCGTGAGGGTCCGGACCGACAGCATGCGTACACTTTCGGACATGCCAACTGTCGCTCTGCTGGCCGCCGGTGACCTGCTGCACTTCGAACTGGCGGTGGCGTACGAGATCTTCGGCAACCCGCCGCGCGAGGCGACGGAGGGCTGGTACGACGTACTGCTCTGCGGGCCGGGTCCGGTGCAGGTCGGCCCGTTCAAGGTCGAGCCGGATCAGGGGCTGGACAGGGTGGCGGCCGCCGACACCGTGATCGTGCCGGCGTGCGTCGACGTCGACGTACCACCGCCGGCGGAGCTGGTCGATGCGGTGCGTGCGGCGCACGAGGCGGGTGCGCGGGTCGCCTCGCTGTGCACCGGGGCGTTCGTGCTCGGTGCCGCGGGCCTGCTGGACGGCCGGCGGGCCACCACCCACTGGGCCCACGCCGCCGAGCTGAGCGCCCGCCATCCGCTGGCCGAGGTCGACCCGGACGTCCTGTACACCGACAACGGCAGCGTGCTCACGTCCGCGGGCAAGGCCGCCGCCGTGGACCTCTGCCTGCACCTGATCCACCTCGACCACGGTGCGGCCGTCGCCAACTCGGTGGCCCGCCGCCTCGTCATGCAGCCCCACCGGCCGGGCGGCCAGGCGCAGTTCGTGTCCACGCCGGTGCAGGCCTCGGGCGACCACGCGCTCGCCCAGCTGCTCGCCTGGGTCCAGCAGCGACTGGACCAGCCGCTGTCCGTGACCGACATGGCGCGGAAGGCGAACACGAGCCCGCGTCACCTCGGACGGCAGTTCCGGTCGGTGATCGGGCAGACGCCGATCCAGTGGCTCCTGATCCAGCGCGTACGCCGCGCCCAGGAGCTGCTGGAGGCCACGGACGAGAGCATCGAGGCGGTCGCCCGGGCCACCGGCATGGGGACCGCCACGACGTTGCGGCGCCAGTTCAAGAAGATCGTCGGCGTCCCGCCCGACAGCTACCGGCGCGCGTTCCGCGGCGCGCGGCCCGCCTGACCGGTCCGGGCTCCGGTCAAGCCGACGACGCTGTCCGGCCCGAGCGGATCACGCTCTCGATCTGGCCGAGTTGGGCGCCGAGGAGCTCCTCGAAGGCGGCGCGGCGGTCCGCCCCGAGGGGGCGCACGTCGCGGGCGAAGTGGGCCAGTGCCGGGAAGCGTTCGGGATCGGCGCCCAGGACGGCCACGCGGAACAGTTCCATGCCCTGTTCATGCTCTTCCGGGCCGACCGTGCTGCCCCCGGCCTCGGAAGCGATCAGTGCCGCGATGAGGACCGCGATCCGGTGGTAGCGCACGGGGATCTCCTCGTCGGGCAGCCCCGACGCGCGGAGCGCCTGCAGCACCTCCTCCATGACCATGCGGGAACCGGTGCCGCTCGACGCGTAACGCCCCCAGACCGCAGCGAGTTGCGGCTGGCGGCCGAAGGCCTCCCGCAGGCGCAGGGCCAGGGCCGTGATGCGCTGCTTCCAGTCGCCCTCGGCGCGGTAGCCGTCCATCGCGGCCAGGAGGATCCGGTCGGCGACCGCGCGCAGCAGTTCGGTCTTGCTGCGGAAGTGCCGGTAGAGGCTGGAGGAATCGGTCCCGAGGGCCGCGGCCAGCTTGCGCACGCTGAACGAATCCGCGTCGCTCGTGCGCAGCAGCTCCGCCGCCGCGTCCAGGATCTCGTCGGTCGACCAACGCCTTCGGCCTGCCATTTCGCTCCTCTCGTCCCTCTTCCCGGATCTCAGCCTAACGCATGCACTTGGTGTTGCACGCACCGCGTGCATAATGAGGACATGGGTGTGCCGGACGGCCTCGGAGAGGCGGACCGGCATGCCGCTCGTGCCCTGTTGTCCCGGGTCGGCGTCCGATGTGGAGCTCACCCCGGGGAATACGGAAGGACGCATGACGTGAAGAACCCACTGGATTCCGCCGCGCTGAACGCGGCCATCGAGCACGTCCATCGCGCCGGGATGCCTGGCCTGTTCGCCGAGGTGCGCGACGGCGACCAGGTCTGGCGCGGCGCCGCCGGGGTCGCCGATGTCTCCACCGGCCGTCCCGTCACCGCCGACATGCGGCACCGCGTCGGCAGCATCACCAAGACCTTCACCGCCGCCGCGGTCCTGCAGCAGGTCGAGAGCGGCCGGATCGGTCTCGACACACCGGTCGGCCGGTACCTCCCGGAGCTGGTTCCCGGGGAGCGCGGTGACGCGATCACGGTCCGGATGCTGCTCAACCACACCAGCGGACTCGCCGAGTACCTCCCCTACGCCTACCCGTCCCTCAAGGCGTTTCCCGTCCTTGCGGAAACCAGTCCCCAGAGCCTGGACGACCACCGGTTCACGCGGTTCGACCCCGTCGACCTGATCGGGATGGGGGTCAGCGCGCCCCCCGTCGGCACCCCGGGCGGCGCGCCTGGGGTCTACTCCAACACCAACTACCTGCTCCTCGTCCAACTCCTGGAGCAGGCGACCGGCACCACGGCCGAGCGTTGCATCACCCGCAATGTCATCGAGCGCGCCGGGCTCCGGGACACCGGACTCCCCACCGGAACGCACATCGACGGACCGCACTCGCAGCTCTACGAGTCGTGGTTCGGCATGATCGACCCGCCGCGCGACTACAGCGTCTACGACATGTCATGGGTGGGCCCGTCGGCCTCGCTGACATCGACCGTGGCGGACCTCAACCGGTTCTACGCCGCGCTGCTTGCAGGGAAGATCGTCCGCCCGTCGTCTCTGGAGGAGATGCGGCGCACCGTCCCGGTCGTCTCCCAGGAGGGAAGGGTGATCGAGTACGGCCTGGGCCTGCACCCGATGGAAGGCCCCGGTCAGGGCACCTTCTGGGGGCACGGCGGCACGGTCTGGGGCGGCGGCGCGCTGGCGATGACCCGTGCCGACGGCCGGCGGCAGATGGCGGTCGCGGTGAACATGCAGAGGTGGAACGGGCTCGACTCCGCAGGCCGGCCGCAGCCGCACCCCATCGACGGTGCGCTTGCGGCCTTCTACCAGGTGGCGATGTACGGCTGACCCGTCATTTCGCAGCCGGGGTGACCGTGTCGTCGGCCTTGATGTCGAAGTTGATCTGCTTGTCGACGACGGAGGTGACGGTCACCGACACACCCAGGGTGCTGCCGTCACCTGCCGTGAGCGTGCAACGGGTGGTGGTGCCGACCTTCCCGACGAGGTCCTCGGGGCACGTGACGTCCGGCGTCGGCTGGCCGGTCGTGGCGGCGAGCTTCTTGGCGACGGTGGCGCCCAGCTTGTCCTTGGACAGCTTCGGCTCCGAGTTACCGACGCTGACGGAGCCCGAGCAGCCGGTGAGCAGTACGCCCGCTGCGACGGCCGAGAGGCTCCAGATCGCTGCGGACGCGCGGGTTATGACCATGGTGTGCTCCATTGCGGATGGGCGATACGGGAGGTGGCCGGAAGCCTACTGCCCGTGCGTCAGGCACATGCGCACAGCCGGGTACGGGGCAGCGGGCATCCAGCTGATGGGGAGGCAATGGTGCTGGGACGTGTCGAGGGCTGAGGCCATCCTGCGAATGGGGGCCCGGACCACCTCGTCGCCGCGCAGAGCTCAGGCGGTCTGCGGCGGTTCCCAGACCGAACAGTCGTGGGCGAAGAGCACGCGTCGTGGGTCGAAGTCGGCGAGTCGGTCCAGCCAGCGCTGATAGGGAGGAAGCGGCTGCTGCACGCCATGGAGAGCCGCGTGGCGGGCCAGTTGTTCGGACGCGAACTGGGAAGCGAAGTCGTGCGCCTGGCCGGCGAGGACCACTGTGCCGTCGCCCTGTCGGAGGACCAGTGACTGATGTCCTTCGGTGTGCCCAGGCGTCGGAATGATCCAGATTCCCGGCCGGACCTCGGTTTCGCCGGCTACTTCCTCGTAGATGGCGCCGGGGAAGTCGATCAGTTCGGCGAAGGTGTGGTTGCCCCGGCGAGCGGTGGCCAGTTCGACGTCCTGAACCAGGATGGGCTTGCCCCTCAGGAGGGGGTTCCCGCCGCAGTGGTCGAAGTGCAGGTGACAGTTCACGACCATGGAGATGTCGTCAAGGACGACTCCGGACGCTGCCAGGGCGTCCTGCAACGCTCGCCGGCGGGGGCGGTAGTGCGCTTCGGTTTCCGGGTCCGCGTTGCCGATGCCGGTATCGAAGAGGATCAACCCCTTGTCGTGCTGCACCAGGTAGGCAAGGACAGGTTCGACCCGTGGCTGTGGGCCGCCCGTCTCCGATGCAGGCCGGATGAAGTACCCCAGGTCGAGTCGGCGCACCGGAATGTTGTTCCCCATGCGGCCATCCTGGCGGAGAAGGTTCCGGCATTGAGAGGCTTCGGCCAGAGCTGTTCCCTCAGGCATGGTGCTGCGACGTGGAAAGCCCCGAACCCGCCCTCGCCGCCTCGGATCTGCACGTGGTGATGTGCTGTGCGATGTGCACCTTTACCTGTACGCGGTGCTGAGCTGCACTGTTGATGGGGAGTCGAACCCCCGCGTTGCTCTTCACGCGCCAGGAGTCACGACGGCTGTGACATTGGAGAGACGTGGGGCCTGGGTGCATGTTGTTGGAGTACACCCGACTTGCCTGCAGAGCTCCAGGACTGCCTGGACATTGCGACGACGGCACGCCGACCGCTCCGTCGTAACCGTCCGGTGCCGGGGTGCCGGTGCCGGACGGCGGTCAGGCCTGCGGTTGGACCGTCTTCAGCATCTGCAGGGCGACACGGATCTCTTCGACCGCACTGGCGCGGTCGTCATCCATCTCGTGGAAGTGCATCGTCTTGTTGCGGATCGTCCTGACTCGGTCCAAGCGCTCGGTGAAGCGCGTCTGGGGGAACTGCCAACCCGTTGCCTCCCACACATCGGAACGGTTCAACAGCTGCACGTAGTCACTGAAGTTCATGCCCTTGTCGCCGAGTTTCACGATCCTGGCCGGGTCGCCCGGCAGGCCGTACTCGCCGGTCGTCTCCTTGATCCGGCGCAGGGCGTGTCCGAGGGCGCGGCGCAGTCGGCGCTCCAGTTCCTCCAGGAGTGCATAAGGCCGTAGTTCCTGTTCGAACCGGTGGGCCAGATCATGGCCCGTCACGATGCCCGACAGGGTTCCGTCCGGGTTGACGACGAACACGCAGCCGTGGTCCGCAACGTTGACCAGGCAGTCCACCAGAGGGTCGTCTGTGCGCACCGACCGGACCTTCAGAACGGCGGCGTCCTTGACGAGCGCGTTCGCGGGGCGGTTCGTCGCGCCGATTTCTCGCCAGGTGACGGCGCCGAGCAGATGGCCGTCATCGTTGAGGACAGGCAGCTGATCGAAGGAGTGCTCGGACATGAGCTCTATGGCGAGGTTCAGCGGGTCGGACAGGCGGACCGACTTCAGTTGCCTGCGGGCCGAGGGCAGCCGACCCACCGTCACCACCACCGGCACTGCTCGCGGAGCCTGCTGTTCGTCCCCGTCCCCTTCCCCCTCGGTGCCGGTCGCCGTCTCGGCGTCGGCTGCTGTGTCTTCGTCAGGGATGTCGAGGAGTTCAGGTCCGGGATCGTCGGGTTCCACGGTTTCCAGTTCAAGGGCACCCGTCTCTTGCCCCAGGAGCTGTCGCTCGGCTTCGGGGGCCTGCCCGATGGGGATGACACGGATGGTGTGGTCGATCGGCACCTCGGTGAACGGCGGGACGGTCGAGAGACCGAACTCAGCCAGGTCACGCCGGATGGTGGAGATCGCCTTGGACGAGCGGCTCACGACATCCCAGATGCTCAGGAAGTCGCGTACAGCAAGTTCGACGGGCCGGCCCTTGGCTGCTTCAGCTACTTTCTCGGCCAGGGCGGCCGGGCCTTCCAGGAGCCTCAGGTGCTTGGGAGCGTCGGGGTTTCCCGGGTCAGGGTTGCCGTTGGCAAGGGCAGCGAGCCGGGAGGCGGCATCGAGACGGCGTAGTTCGCTCACGGTGAGGAGCGAGCCGAGTGTGGCACGCAGGTCCGCGCGAAAATCGGAGCGTGGTACGTCGGTACGGCTCCAGTAGACGCCGCGGACGTGGCGCAGCCCTGGCGGCGAGTCCACCCGGTACTGGTAGTCACCGGTGAGGTATCCGATCGCGACGCTGCCGGCCTTCAGCGGAAGCACGATGATGTCGCCAGGGGTGAGAACGGTTCGAAACCGCCACAACTGGCCTTGCCAGTTGCTCAGGACCCGCGGGTTCTCGCGCGGGTAGGCCTTGTCGATCTCTGTGCGGAGGTCGTCCCAGGACGAGCAGTGGGTGAGATCGCCGACCTCGGGCCAGCCGGCGATGGTCAGACGTTCACTGAGTGATGCCTCCTCACGCTCGCCGTCAGCCCCGGCCCGGATCATCCATGCCTTCACCACGCGGTCCCCCTCGGACAGGTCACTGGCACACGTACTCGTCGAAGCAGCGCGAGCCTGGTCAGGGGGAGGCTACTCGGGGTGCGGATGCAGCCTGCGCGCCGGTTGCATGGGGCGCTTGAGCGGTGGGCGAGCGGGGTCGACAACGTCCTCCGTACCGCACGCCAGGAGAAAGGCGCGTTCCAGCGCATGGGGCACCGGATCGAAGACCAGGGGCTCAGCCGCATCAGCTCTGAGCTGATCGAAAACCTCCCCCCTCGTCACGTACCGACTCGTCAGAAGCCGAAGGAGTTGTGCGGCTCGGGGTCGGTCCGGAACAACCGGGTCAACTGCCCGATCGCGCCGTCGGTGTGCGGGGTGATGCGGCCCGCATACGCCAGCTCGTGTGCCGACATGCCACCGAGGTAGAGGGAACTGAGCGCCGGGACCGTGATGGTCATGTCGGCCACCTGGGTGGTGGGAACGCACGTCACCGAGGCGCCGTCTGCTCGGAGATGCCATGTCCGGTTGTTCGCTGGGCACATCCGGTCGCCGTCGATGGTGAACTTCAGCTCGCCAGGTGCGTCGTACGAGCGCTGGGTCAGGGCGAGAGGTACGTCGAGAAGGCGCGCCCACAGGTTGTCCGACTGGCGGGTAATGCGCATCGCGCGTGGGTTCGTGAGCATCCACCGCAGGGGTTCGTCGCGCGGACGGCCCGGCGCAACGACGGTCTTGGTGAGATCGAAGTCGAGCAGCACACTCCACAAGGCGCGGTAGGCCATCGGATTCGTCGCCTCAAGGGCCTCTACGACGAGTGTTCCCGCTTTGTCCGCCGTCGAGGACCATGGCAGCCGAAAGTTGGCGACGCCGTCCACATTGCCGAGCTGGTCACGGTGGACGAGATACCGCAGCGGTCCGTTCGTGCCGTCTGCTCCGTCGGACAGCCTGTCCCAGTGTCCGGCGAGGGGGGTGAGCTCACCGACGCGGTATGCCCGTACGCCCGCATGCACCACGGGCCAGGCCTGCTTCGCCTGCGTGGCGCCGACCAGCTCCAGCGACCCGGGATCAGTCTCCGTCGGAAGGAAGGTGGCTTCGTGACGGGCCAGCTCCCACCGGACGCGGTAGGTCGTCGGCGAGAATCCGTACCGCCCGTAGATGCTGCCTTCGCTCGCGCTGAGCATCGCCAGCGGCTCGCCTCGGTCCAAGGCTGACTCGAACATGGCCTGCATCATCTGCCGCAGGTAACCGCGTCGGCGGTGGGTCGCGATCACCCCGGTGGCAGTGACGCCGGCCATTCTGACCGTACCCCCGCCGGGGACCGTCACCCCGAAGGAGATCGTGGCCGATCCGCCGACGCACGTGCCGTCGACGAACGTCGCGATCGGGTGGAAGGACTCGTCCCTGACGTCGGCCTCTGCCCACTCATCGAGTTGCTCCTGGGTCGCGGGGGTGTGCTGCGGGGGCCACGGCTCGGAACCACCGTGCCACGCAGCGTCCGCCGGCTCCCAGCTCGGCAGCCCGTTCGCGAACGGCAACGCCCGGTAGTACGCAGCCATTTCATCCGGTCTCGGCGGGCGGACCTCAGTCACCATGCCGGACATTGCATCCGCCACCCCCGCCGGCCGGCAACCGAGTATCGGCCCATGACCAACGAGAACTCACCGGTGGATCCGGCCATGGGCGCCGGCACCAGGTACTGAGACTCGCGCCTTGCCGTCCACAGTCGACATCCTCACCCGGGTCGAAGCCGCTCAGGTCAGGATCGGCTGCATCTTCTCGCCGGACCGGACGTGGGCCTTCATGCTCTGCTTTGCCGAGGCTCCGGCGCAGTCCTCGCCTGCACGGGAGTCCGCCAAGCCGAGCGGTGACAGTTGTCCTGTTCAAGTGACAACTCCTCGCTCAGTCACGGGCTGAGCCCCGGCACGACAGTTGTCGTTGACCTCCCACTCCGACCTGGCCTTTCTTGAAGCACTGAGCACGATATCTGTCGCCGAATTCGCATCGCTGTTGACGTGTTCCGTGCTGTTCTGCAGGCAAGTTGGCCCCAAGCAGGCACCCCAGCCCGAGCGGCGGGAAAGGTCAGGACCGCGCGGTCCGGAACGCGAGATACCGGCTGAAGGCTTCGTGGCTGTCGGGGGTGAAGCGCCACTCCAGCAGTGCCGACCGCAGCTCCGGCTCGGTCAGCCAGCCATGCCAGGCGACCTCATCAGGATCGGCGGCCACGGCGTCCGGCACCACGGCTTCGTGCACGCCGAGCCAGTGAGGGCTCAAACCGCTGCGGTTGAGGAACGTGAACAGCAGGCGCGGCAGCACACGAATGCCCAGCTCTTCGGCCAACTCCCGCGCGGCGGCCTGTTCATAGGACTCACCGACATCCACGGCGCCACCGACCACGACCTCGTAGAGCCCGGGGAAGCGCGACAGCTGCTCCGACCGCCGGTGAACGAGGATCCGCCCAAGCTCATCACGACACACCGTCACGGCGACCCGGTGCAGCCAACCCTCCCGGATGGCCTGCCGGCGGCTGACCACCACCCCCAGTACACGATCTTGATCGTCGACACGCTCCACCAGTTCGTCCACGACGCACACCCTGGCAGCGCCCACTGACAACGCCGACCGCCGTGCACATCACCAGGGCACTACGCCGGCGTCTTCGAAGAACTTGCCGGTCGGGCCGTCGTCCGGCAGGGTCGCGAGTTCGATGGCGATCGCCGCGCCCTGTTCGGGGGTGCGCACGCCGCGGAAGCCGTTGAGGTCGGTCGCGACATAGCCGGGGCAGCCGGCGTTGATCAGGATGTTCGTGCCGCTCAGCTCCCGGGCGTACTGGAGGGTGACGGCGTTCAGGAACGTCTTCGACGGCGCGTACGCCACGGCCACCGGACCCGTCTTCTGCTCGGCAGCGGTTCCTGACTGCCGGGTGAGGGAGCCGACACTGCTGGACATGTTCACGATCCGTGGTGAGGCGGAGCGGCGCAGCAGCGGCATCATCGCGTTGGTGACGCGGATGACGCCGATCACGTTGGTCTCCACAACCGTACGGATGGTGGCGGGATCGATCTGGGTGGGATCCTGCGGCATGCCGCCGGCGATTCCGGCGTTGTTGACGAGCACGTCGAGGCGCCCGGCCCGTGCCTCGATCAGCCGCGCGGCCTCGGTCACGCTCGCCTCGTCGGTCACGTCCAGTGGTACGCCGAACGCGTCGGCGCCGGCCGCGCGCAGTCTCTCCACCGCTGCCTCACGGCGCCGGTCGTCCCGGGCGCCGACGCCGACGCTCCAGCCGAGGGCTCCCAGGCCCGCGGCGATCTCGTAGCCGATTCCCTTGTTCGCGCCGGTGACCAGCGCAGTTGTTCGTTCGCTCATGGGGACCATGCTGCTCTTGGACCCCGGCCGGGGTCCAAGACCGATCGGGTAGGCAGCGATACCGTCAGGGTATTGATCCGGAGTACCGTGGCGGCATGGAGACCCGGGAACTGCGATATTTCGTCGCTGTCGCCGAGGAGTTGCACTTCGGGCGGGCCGCGCAGCGGCTCGGGATCGCGCAGCCGCCTCTGTCGCGGGCGATCCAGCAGCTCGAACGCCGGCTCGGGGCAGCACTGCTGGATCGGACCAGCCGCGCCGTCACGCTGACCGCGGCCGGCTCGGTGCTGTTGGCCGAGGGCCGGGCGGCCCTCGACGCGGTCGACGCCGCCGAGCGCCGGACCCGCCGCGCCGTCCTTTCCGGGGCCGGCGGCCCCGGCCTGACCCTGGTCACGAAAGCCAGCGCGTCCAGAGAACTGCTGGCCAAACTGCTCGACGCGTACGCCGCCGAACCCGGCGCGGTCCCCGTCGACGTCATCTTGTGCGGCCCTGGCGAGCAGCAACGACTCCTGCGCGAGGGCCGGGCCGACGTGGCGCTGCTGCATCGGCCGTTCGACTCGACAGCCGGGTTCGACACCGAAGAACTCAGTACGGAGGGCCAGGTCGTGGTCCTGCCGGCCGGGCACCCGCTCACCGTCCGCGCCCACGTGCACATGGGTGACATCGCCGCCCTGCCTGGCCTGCCCCTGCCAAGCTGGCCCGACTCCGACGGCACCTACCCGCCCGGCCCTGGCCCGCAAGTCCGCGACCAAGCACAGCTGCTGCAGCTCGTCGCGCTCGGCCGCGCGTGCGCGGTCGCACCGGAGTCGTGCCGAGCCCAGCTGCCCGATGACCTCGCCACCGTGCCCGTGCTGGACGCGCCGGCAGTTACCACCGTCATTGCCTGGCCCCCGCACAGCCGGTCCAGAGCAGTCGCCGACCTCGTCCGGACTGCGACACGTCTCTGAGGGCTGTCCCGTAGTCAGTAGTTCCCGTATGCCTGCCAGCGGAACAAGGGGTCGTTGCGGAACGCGTGGCGTGCGTCGGGCATCTCGCGGAGCGTGTGGATGGAGAGCCGCCGTTCGGTTTCGGTGTAGATCGCGTCAATGGTCTCTTGGTGTCTCTCGAAGGCGATGCCGGACTTGCGATGGATGCGGAGGGCACGCCATTTGGGGTCGGCGACGATCCCGAGGATGCTGACGAACTCGGTGTAGGTCACGATGCTTTCCCGCTCGTCGTAGCGGTAGCGCAGCACGCTGCTGTAACGGGCCGCTTCGTGAGGAAGGGCCTCCAGCCGTCTGCGCCAGTGACGCTTGAGTCCTGGCTGGTATCCCGCCACCAGCCAGGAGCGGGTGAGTTTCGCCGCTTCCTTGGTGGCCGCGCCGATGGTGTCGGGGAACCGGCGAGCCAGTCTGACGTGCTGTCGTTGAGCCTTGATGAGCCCGGCGAGATGGCCAACCGAGTAGTGACACACGCCGTCGAGCCAGATGGCGTGCTTGAGGCAGAGGCGGGCGCTCGGGTCACGGTGGGGCAGCACGGGTTCGGTGATTCCTCGTCCCTTCATGCAGTGCCGGCAGGCGACATGGAGGTCGTAATGAGCGTGGCCGGTAGGGCCCGTGCCGTTCGCCCGTGCCACGAGGCGGGCGAAGGCGGGCAAGGACCGATCCAGGGCCTCGACCGGGACGCCGGTCATGGCCGCGAGTCGGGGCAGCGCGGTGGGTGTCCAATGCCGTAGGGGGTCGGTGCGGCGGGTGAAGTAGATGCGGGAGTGGGGACTGAGGCATTGTCCGAGCAGGGGCGGAGTGGTGTGGTTCGCTTCGGCAAGACGGTGCAGATAGCAGCCCAGGACCTCGCCGTGGACGGGCGGGAGCGGGACGGGTAGGAGCCGGACGGGTTCTTCCCAGGGCCTCACGGGCTTCAGGCCGCCTTCGTTCTGCGTGTCCGTTTCTTGGGGGTCTTCTTGGTCCTGGCCTGCTCGACGGTGTGGTCGAGCTCGACCGAGTCGAGGAGGCGCTTGGTGATTCTCTCGGCGCCGCTGTCGATCGCTTCGATGGCCGCTTCCCGGACGAGCTGGGAGAGGCTGCCGATCAGGCCGCTGGTGCGTTCGTGCAGGTAGGCGTCGAGAGAGCGCGCGAGCGGGTGACGGCAGGAGCAGGGGCAGGAGCTGCGGGAGCGGTGGCAGACATCGGGCTCTCCTGTCGGTGGGTTCGACAAGAGAGAACGTAGCAGATGGTTTTGTTGCGGACTATTTCTTTCGGCTCTATTTTCTGCGGATGGCGCTGCCTCTTCTGCGGATGGCTCTGCCTCCGGTGGCCGGGGCCTCGTGGTCTGCCGTGGAGTCCGCGGCGCCTACTTCTGGCTCTGGCGCGCCCGGCGGACCGCCCGGGTTCCCGGCCGGGGTGGCCAGGTGCTCGCCGGCCAGCTGGTTCAGGGTGCGCAGGAGGGTCTCCCGGTCGGTCCGGGGCAGGCTGCTCAGCGCGCCCTTGTGCACCCGGTCGACGATCTGCTGGCTCTTCGCGGCGAGTGCGGCGCCCTTCTCGGTGACGGCGATGATCCGCGCTCGCCGGTCCCGGGTGGAGGGCCGGCGCTCGGCGAGGCCCGCGCTCTCCAGGGCGTCCACCGTCACGACCATCGTGGTCTTGTCCATGTCGCCGATCTCGGCGAGCTGGATCTGGGTGCGCTCCTCCTCCAGGGCGTGGACCAGCACGCAGTGCATGCGTGCGGTGAGCCCGATCTCGGCGAGTGCTGCCGACATCTGGGTCCGCAGGACGTGACTGGTGTGGTCCAGGAGGTACGAGAGGTCCGGTGCGGTGCGAGTGGGCGCCATGGCGGTCATGTCCACCAGTGTCCCAATTCGGTCTGTGGTAGATCGTCCGCAAACGGACTTGTCTGCCCTCGGGGCCCCGCCCGGGCCCGGATAAATCGCTGGCCTACGGGGCCCGGCGCCCACACAGTGGCCGTATGCCCCCTGCCGAACCCGCGTTCCTGCCCGGTCTGGAGCTCTCCCGGATTCTGTACGAGGAAGCGGTGCGGCCCGTCCTCGACGACGTCTTTCCCGGCCTGCCGTACGCCGCCGCGCGGATCGGCCCGGGTTCGGAGGTGCTCGGTTTCGACACCGCACGGTCGGCCGACCACGACTGGGGACCGCGCCTGGACCTCTTCCTCGCCCCGGACGACGCGGCGGCGCACGGCGAGGCGATCCGGCGGCTGCTGGCGGACCGGCTGCCGAAGGAGATCCGCGGCTGGTCCACCCACTTCCGCCCGGCGGGCGATCCCCTCGACCAGGTCGGGCACATGGCGGCGACCGACGGGCCTGTCGATCACCGCGTGTTCACGCACGACACCGGCGTCTGGCTGACCCGGGAGGTGGGCCTCGACGCCACCACCGCCGAACCGGACGTACGGGACTGGCTCGCCATGCCGCAGCAGAAGCTCGCCGGGGTCACCGGCGGCGCGGTGTTCCACGACGGCCCCGGCCTCCTGACCACCGCACGCGGGCGACTGGCCCGCTATCCCGAACAGGTGTGGCGCTACGTCCTGGCCTGCCAGTGGCAACGGATCTCCCAGGAGGAGGCTTTCGTCGGCCGCTGCGCCGAGGTCGGCGACGCACTCGGCTCGGCCGTCGTCGCGTCCCGGCTGGTCCGGGACCTCATGCGGCTCAGCCTGCTGCTGGAGCGGCGCTATCCCCCGTACAGCAAATGGCTGGGCAGCGCGTTCGCCCGGCTGGAAGCGGCCGAGGCGCTGTTGCCTTCACTGCTCGGCGCACTGGCGGCGACGGACCACGCCGAGCGGGAGCGGCTGCTGTGCGCCGCGTACGAGGCGGTGGCGATCCGCCAGAACGCGTCCGGCCTGGTCGAGGTGGTGGACCCGACGCCGCGCCCGTACCACGGCCGTCCGTACCTCGTCCTGCACGCGGAACGGTTCGCCCGCCCGCTTGCCGCCTCGGTCACCGACCCGGACCTCGCCGGTCTGCCGCTGACCGGGGTCGTGGACCAATGGGCGGACAGCACGGACCTGCTCATGGGGAGGGACGGGGACGCCCTGCGGGCGGCGAGTGCGGCGGTGGGCGGACGGTGAGGCCCTGCGACGCGGCGCCCGCGGACCCGCGCGGCCGGCCGGGCGAAGGAAGTGCCTGAGACGGGGCGAGGACTCAGGCGCCGCCTCTCAGCCGGTCGCGCTGGATCCGGTGGGCGAGGGCGCGGCGCACGGAGGCCGGGCCGGCCGGGGCGGTGGCCGGCGGTGTCGGCACGTCGAGGCCGCGGCTGATCTCGTCGTACGCCCTCCGGTGGCCGTCGGGCAGTTCCGCCGCGTGCAGCCGCAGGTCCTCCTCGACGAGCCGGCGCAGTTCGTCGACGTTCTCGGCGGTGAAGCGCTTCTTCCCCCGGGCGGGCGCGCCGACGCAGCGGGTGCAGCGGGCGGTTTCGGCGTACGTCTCGGAGAGGTCCTCGGCGAGGCCCCACAGGCGCCCTTCGAGCCACGGCACGTCGTGCTGGTCGAGGGAGAGGTCCATCGGGGGTGCGGGATCGGCGTCCCGGTACTTCGTCACCTGCTTGGACACGGCCGGCTGACTCATCTCGGTGAGCCGGGCGATGCGGTCCTGGGTCCAGCCGAAGCCGATGAACACCTTGACCATCGACTACGGTCTCGGCCTGCACCCGATGGAGGGCCCCGGCCAGGGCGTCTTCTGGGGCCACGGCGGCACGGTCTGGGGTGGTGGAGAGCTGGCCATGACCCGCGCCGACAGCAAGCGGCAGATGGCGGTCGCGGTGAACCTGCAGCGGTGGAACACGCTCGACTCCACCGGCAGGCCGCAGCCCCATCCCATCGACGCCGCGCTCGCGGCTCTGTGTCGGGTGGCGATGTACGGCTGACCGTGGCGGGACCACCGCCGGCGTCGTGCCCCGCCCGCCCCGGTTGTCAGTTCGTTGCCGGGGAAGCCGTGTCATCGGCGTTGATGTCGAAGTTGATCTTGTCCTTGACGACAGAGGTGACAGTGACCGACACGCCCAGGGTGCTGCCGTCACCCGCGGTGAGCGTGCAACGGGTGATGTTGCCGACCTTCCCGGCGAGGCCCTCGGGGCAGACGACGTCCGGCTTCGGCTGCCCCGTCGTGGCGGCGAGCTTCTCGGCGACCGTGGTGGCCAGCTTGTCCTTGGACAGCTTCGGCTCGGAGTTGGCCACGCTGACCGAGCCCGAGCAGCCGACGAGCAGCACGCCTGCGGCCACGGCCGAGAGGCTCCAAGCTGCTACGGACAAGCGGACTATGGCCGTGAGGTGCTCCATTTCGGATGATTCAGAACAAGAAGCGGCCGGAAGCCTACTGCCCGTGTGTCAGGCGCATGCTCGCACACGACCCGGGCACACCCGCCGGGCCGGCCCGTTCCTGCTCGGCCTCAAGCATGAGCGATACCCGGGCCGGCGGGGCCGTGTCCTTGTCACCACGAGAGGTCCGACAGCAGCATCGCCGCCACCACGACGGTGAGCAGCCCGATGTACGCCCAGGCGTGAACGCGGTCGGGGATGCGCGGTGGGCGGCGCCGCAGCAGCACGATGGCCGGCAGGGCGCCGATGAGCAGGGCTGCGGCGGCGCCGGGATCGACCAGACCGACCAGGTGGAAGTGCGCGCCGACGGAGGCCGGGAGTGCGGTGCCGCCGAGTGAGACCGCGGTGGCCGGGAGTGCGATGGCCAGGGTGAGGGGGTTGGCCATCGCACTCGCCACGTGCATCGGGTGGCCGGCGCGCCGCATCGCGGGGACGGTCATGACGCTGCCCCCCACGCCGAGGAAGGCCGCGACTGCGCCGATGGGGACGCCGAGGACGGCGGGCAGCGGTCGCGGTCCCTGTGCCGACTGCCCGCCGTGTGCGCGGGGGCGCAGGAATCCGGGCCGCAGAAGCAGGTCGGCGATGGTGATGGCCACGTACGTGACGAACAGCCAGAGGATCAGCTTCGGCGGGGCGAAACGGGTGGCAAGCGCACCGGCCGAGGCGCCGGCCGTCAGCAGGAGGAGCAGTCCGGTGCTGCCGCGGAGGGCGCCGCGTACGCGCTGAGGCGTGACGACCGTTGCGAAGCCCGCGTTCACCACCATCACCAGGGCCGAGGTGGCCGTCGCCACCCGCATCGCGTCCGCGCCGAGCGCGGCGTCCGCCCAGACCACGACCGGGACCGCGGCGAACCCACCGCCGAACCCGAACAGAGCCGTCGTCACTCCGGTGAGGAGTCCTATCCCGATCAACATCGCTATGTCCACGGGATCACTCCACCAGGGCAGCCGGTCTTCTCGCATGCGAAGACCGGCACGATTCCTTCGCGTCTCGGCCGATACTCTGGCGGGGATGAGGAACATCTCCCTGGACGCCGTCGATCACGTTGACCGGGTCGTCCTGCCGATCGGCACCGACTACCGTCCGGGCCACGTACTGGACTGGCACGAGCACCGCCGCGCCCAGTTCCTCTACGGCGCCACCGGCGTCATGGTCGTCGACACGGCCGTCGGCACGTGGACCGTCCCGCCCGAACGCGCCGTCCTGATCCCGGCCGCCACCCAGCACCGGGTCCGGATGCTGGAGGTGAGCACGCGGAGCCTGTACATCGAGCCGGGCGCCGTTCCCTGGTGGCCCGCCACCTGCACGGTCGTGGACGTACCACCCCTGCTTCGTGAACTGCTCCTGAGTGCGGCCGAGTTCGACGTCGACTACAGCCCCTCCGGGCGGGAAGGGCGCATCGCCGAGCTCCTGCTGCACGAGATCGCCGCACGCACCCCGCTCCCTTTCCACCTCGCGATCCCGTTCTTCACCGATCTGGCGGAACTGTGCCGGCTGTATCTGGCCGCACCGGACGCCCGTGTCACCAACGCGTCCTGGGCTCGCACATCGGCGCAGAGCGAACGGGCCTTCACCCGGCGCTTTCGCGCCGAGACCGGTGACAGCCCCGCCGCCTGGCGGACCCGCGCCCGCCTGCTCGCGGCCGTACCGCTCCTGCGCACCGCGACCGTCACCGAAGCCGCCGGTCGCCTCGGCTACGCCTCACCCGCCGCCTTCACCGCCGCCTTCACCCGTACCTTCGGCCTGCCCCCGTCCCGTTTCACCACGCGCAGTCAGTGATCTGCGTCCGCTCCGAACCCTGCGTGCGTGAGGGTGTGTCGGCGAAGGCGTGTCCGCCCGTAGTCGCCGACCAGTACAACCCCGGGAAATGCCGCTGCCCGCGATACGACGGAAACCCCCGCACCGGCAGCCCTGCCTCGAACTCCACACTTGCTGCCTCGGCCAACGGCAGCCGGTACTCGCCCGCGGCGTTCCGCCACCCGACCTCGAACCCGTCCATCGCCTCCGGCGCTATCCCCACCAACCCACGTAGCCCCATGAAAGCCACTGTGCAGATTCAGCAGGTCTACGCAGTTAGAACGGGACGAGACCACTCACGTGAGTGACAGCCTCCGCAGGCTCAGCCAAGCTCTCGTGGCCCGTAGATGGCGTGGCCGGTGCCTGTAGCAAGTGCCCAGTAGCGATCGCCATAGGACCAGTGCCACCACTCGGTCGGGTAGTTGACCAGGCCCACCCCAGTCAGGGCCTCAGTGAGGATCTGCCGGTTGACACGTGCCTCCGAACCGATGTTGCGTGCGGCGGTGTAGCAGGCGCCCTCACTCACTTCCGGGCTGGCATCCACCGGCGTTCCCATGTCGAGTTCCTTGCCATCGGCGGCGACGAGAGTCAGGTCGACGGCAGCGCCGGCGCTGTGCGGGGCGATTTCCGGGGGAGACACGAACCGGCTTGCGGCAGCACGGACCTGTTCCGAGGACCAGCCGGGGTTATCGTTCCGGAGCCTTTCGGCGTACCTCTCGAAGTAGAAACGTTGCAGCGCAGGCGGTCGGTACCCCTCGATGAACAGCAACCGGATGCCGTCTGGCAGAAGATTTCGGGCATCGATAAGGCGGCTGAGAACCCCCTCGCGCAGGTGTGCGAAGGCCCCGGAATCGTCTTGCTCGCGAGTGTCGACGGGGAAGGGATCGTGACGTCGGACATCAAGGAGCGGTTCGTCGCAGTCCCTCGTCGGTATGGCTGCGATCTTCGGATCTGACATCAAGATGATCTCGATCATGGACTGATCATCGCGTACTGACCTCGACGGCATCCGCTCATCCGCTTGATCAGAATCACTGGGACTTAGCGCCCCGGCCCGCACATCTGGTGGGACTCGCCACATCTACTGAGAGCGGACACCAGGTTCCACGAGTCACCGTGCCCCGTCCGAGTGGTGCCGAACACTTTTGCAAGCGCCTGCTTGCAAAAGTTAGCAGCGAGGGTCCAGTATCGGGATATGGCCTCACTCAACGTCGGCAACCTCGGCGAGTACCTGCGCGAGCAGCGCCGTACCGCGCAGCTGTCGCTGCGGCAGCTCGCCGATGCCGCCGGGGTGTCCAATCCCTACCTCAGCCAGATCGAGCGCGGCCTGCGCAAGCCCAGCGCCGAGGTCCTTCAGCAGGTTGCCAAGGCGCTGCGGATCTCTGCCGAGACCCTGTACGTACGGGCCGGGATCCTGGACGAGCGGGAGCGGGAGGAGCTGGAGACGCGGGCGGTGATCCTGGCCGATCCGTCGATCAACGAGCGGCAGAAGAGCGTGCTGCTGCAGATCTACGCCTCCTTCCGCAAGGAGAACGGGTTCGAGGACGAGCCCGCGGGCCCTGCGGACGACGAGGGGCGTGCGTCCGGTGCGGATGCGCCCTTCAGTGCCGACGGCAGTGCTGCCGATACAGGTTCAAAGCCTTCAAAACCCTCACACTGAGTCTGATGATCCGGGAGGACCACAGTCATGGCCATCACCGATGACCTGCGTAAGACCCTCACCGACCCGACCCCCCTCTACTTCGCCGCCGGTACGGCCGATCTCGCCGTGCAGCAGGCCCGGAAGGTTCCGGCCCTGATCGAGCAGCTGCGGGCCGAGGCGCCCGAGCGCATCGAGGCGGTGCGCAACACCGATCCCAAGGCCGTGCAGGAGAAGGTGACCGGGCAGGCCAAGGAGGCGCAGGCCACCCTTCAGGCCAAGGTCACCGAGGTGATCGGGGCGTTCGACACCGACCTGAAGAAGCTGGGCGAGAGCGCCCAGGACCTGGCGCTGCGCGGCGTCGGCGTGGCCGCGGAGTACGCGGTCAGGGCCCGGGAGACGTACGAGAAGGTCGCCGAGCGCGGCGAGCAGACCGTGCGGACGTGGCGTGGTGAGACCGCGGAGGAGATCGTCGAGATCGCCGTCGTCGTCGAGCCGCGCAAGGAGTCGAAGCCGGAGACGGTGAAGGACGCACCCAAGACGGCCGCCAAGCCCGCGCCCAGGACCGTCAAGGCCGAGGCCAAGCCGGCGCCCGCCAAGAAGGCGCCCGCGCGCAAGCCCGCCGCGAAGAAGACCACGCCGCCCACCGCCAAGTAGCGGCGGGATGCCCGGCAGGTGTGCCGGGGCGGCGGGTGGGCACCTTTCGGGGTGCCCCGGTCGTTGTCCCGGTACCTTGGCCGCGAGGCGCTCATCCACTGACTAGGCGGTGCACATCATGTTGCTCGAAGGCTTCAGCACATTCCTCGGGCTGATCTACACGGCCATGCTCGTCCTCGCCGTGGTGGCCTTCGTCATGGCCGCGATCGCCCGCGAGGACGCCTACCGCGCCGCGGACAAGCAGAAGAAGTCCTTCTGGCTGATCATCCTCGGCATCGCGGTGGCGGTGAACCTCTGGGTGCCGATGCTGTTCGTGCAGCTCGCCGGGCTGGTCGCGTCCATCGTGTTCTTCGTGGACGTGCGGCCCGCCCTCAAGGCCGTTTCGGGCGGCGGACGCCGCGGCGGCTCCAGCAGCGACGGTCCGTACGGGCCCTACAACGGCGGGCGCTGAGCGCCTGCGGGTGACACCTGTCCGGGGCGGGGGCGCGGGATGCTCCGGCCCCGGTCGCCGTTATGCGCCCGGTGGCGGGCGGGTTCGCGGGCGGTGGTCTGGTCGCGGTCGAGCAGCAGGACCGCGACGTCGTCGGTCAGTTCGCCGCCGTTCAGCTCCCTGACGTGGGTGACCGCCGCCTCCAGGAGGTCCTCGCCGGTCAGGCCCTCGGACAGCTGACGGTTGATCATCGCGACCATGCCGTCCTGGCCGAGACGCTGCGTGCCGTTGCCGACGCGGCCCTCGATCAGTCCGTCCGTGTACATCATCAGGCTCCAGGAGCCGCCCAGTTCCACCTGCCGGCGCGGCCAGCGGGCGCGCGGGAGCAGGCCGAGTGCCGGGCCGCCGTCCTCGTACGGAAGCAGGTGCGCGGCCCGCCCCTGGCGGGCGATCAGCGGTGCGGGGTGGCCCGCCAGGCACAGGCCGGCGCGGCGGCCGTCGGGGGCGATGTCGACGGTGCACAGCGTCGCGAAGATCTCCTCGCTCTCCCGTTCGTGCTCCAGCACCTGCTGGAGGGTGGAGAGCAGCTCGTCGCCGCAGAGCCCGGCCAGCGTCAACGCGCGCCACGCGATGCGCAGTTCGACGCCGAGGGCCGCCTCGTCCGGGCCGTGGCCGCAGACGTCACCGATCATCACGTGGACCGTGCCGTCGGGCGTGCGGACCGTGTCGTAGAAGTCGCCGCCGAGCAGCGCGCGGCTGCGTCCGGGGCGGTAGCGGGCCGCGAAGCGCAGATCGGAGCCGTCGAGCAGCGGGGTGGGCAGCAGGCCGCGCTCCAGGCGGGCGTTCTCCTGGGCGCGCAGCCGGGACTCGGTGAGCTGGTGCTGGGCGACGTCGGCGCGTTTGCGCTCGACGGCGTAGCGGATGGCGCGGCTGAGCAGCCGGCCGTCCAGCTCGCCGCGGAAGAGGTAGTCCTGTGCCCCCACCCGTACCGCCTCGGCCGCCAGCTCGGCGTCGTCCTCGGCCGTGAGGGCGAGCACGGCGTGCCGGGGCGCGATGCGCAGCACGTGCTTGAGGGTGGCGAGCCCGTCGGGCTCCGCCCCCCGGTCACCGCGTGTCTCGGCGCCGGACGGCAGCGCCAGGTCCAGCAGGATGCAGTCCACGTCGTCGGTGAGGAGCCGGCCCGCCTCGGTCAGATTGCGGGCGGCGCGGATACGGACCCGGGCACCGGCCGCGGCGGAGAGCTCCGGGACGCTGAAGGTGCCCGCCGGGTCGTCCTCGATCACCAGAAGGGTGAGGTCGGTGCCACTGCTGGCCTCCGCAGCGGGAACGGCACGTTGCTGCGGTACGGGTACGGGCATCGGTTCGGGTTTCCTTCCCTCCCCCCGAGGGCGCGGCGGGACGACGATCGACGACCCGCCAGACGGGGACGATAGCGGTACGGGATGCGGGAACGGAATGGCGCACCGCACTCGGCCCCCGGCATATGCACCGCCATAAGCCGCGTCAGGTCACGGATCAGGCGCGATGTGGCCGTCCCGGGGTGCCCGGGACGGCATGACAAAGGTCACGCCGCCCTTCCGGGCCGAAGTGGCACCGCTCACGCCGGTGGCCGCGGAGGAGCTCCCGGGGGCCGGGGGAGCAGCCGCCTCCGTCCGTGGGCCGTCCTACCTGTCCGGGCGGACGACTCCGAGGATCTCCATCGAGCCCGCCCCGGCGAGCGTGACGTTGCGGCCGGGGCGCGGGGCGTGCACGATCGCGCCGTCGCCGATGTACATCCCCACGTGGCTGGCGTCGCCGTGGTAGATGATCAGGTCACCGGGGCGCATGTCCTTGATCGCGATGTGCGGCAGCTGCCGCCACTGCTCCTGCGAGGTGCGCGGGATCGGCCGTCCGGCCGCCGACCAGGCCTGGGAGGTCAGTCCGGAGCAGTCGTACGACTTGGGGCCCTCGGCTCCCCACACGTACGGCAGGCCGATCTTGGAGGTCGCGAAGGCCACCGCCTTCTTGCCGCTCGCAGTCGCCTCGCGGTTGATCTCCTTCAGTGCGCCGGAGCTCAGCCAGGCGGTCTGTGACTTGTACTCCGCCTCCTGCTCCAGCTGGAGGAGCCGGGCGAGCTCCTTCTTCTCCAGCTGGGACTCCAGCTTCTTCGCGGCCGCGATCTGCGCGTTGATCTTCTTCTTGGCCTTGGCCTGCTTGACGCGATTGGCTTCGAGCTTCGTCCAGTTGGTGCTCGCGTCCTGCGTGTACGTCTCCAAGTCCTCCTGGGTCCTGTTCAGTTCCCCGAGGAGCCCCTTGGCGGCCTTCTGGCCCTGGCGGGTCCGGCTGACCCCGTCCAGGAAGAGCTGCGGGTCGCCGCTGAGCATGAGCCGGGCGCCCGGCGGCAGTCCGGCGTTGCGGTACTCGTCGCGGGCCTGGGCGCCCGCCCTGCTCTTGAGCTCGGCGATCTTCGCCTGGCCCTCGACTATGGCCTGGGCCAGCTTGACGATCTCGCCCGACTGCTTCTTGGCCTTCTCCTCGGCGAGCTTGTACGCGTCCGCCGCCGACCCGGCAGCCCGGTAGAGGCCGTCGATCTCCTGGCGCACCTCTTCGAGGCTCTTCTTCCCCGACGGGGCCGGGGCCGGTGAGGGGGGTGCGGGTGCCGCGAAGGCCTGGACGGGCGAGGCCAGTACGGCCATCGCGCAGACCAGAGTGATCGCGGCAGCGGCACAGTGGCGTCGGTACACGAAGCTCCCCCTCCGAGCGGATCCCACTAATCTGATTTACCGTCAGTAACTTATGGTGCCGTCGAGATCGTGCCATGCCGTACCGAAAAGCAACAGAGGCAGACACATCTGTCCAGGCCCGCGGGACCCCCGTGTCACTCCCGGACCGGCTTTCCCCGATGCGGCCCCCTGTTCTGGGACGAACGATGCCGTGCCGACGTTCCCGGTGCCGGGGGAATTCACCTTGTTCGCCGCCTGTTGGGCTACCGCTCGGGTCGCAGTGCCGACCACTTCACCGTCACTTCGCCCTGGCGCCACCGCCGCACGCCGTCCGTCAGCGGCCACTCGCCCGACAGTGCGCGCACGGCCGTGATCCAGCGCTGCCGGGCGCCCAGCGAGGCGTACGGTGCGGCTGCCGCCCAGGCCCGGTCGAAGTCGCGCAGGAACGCGTGGACGGGCTCGCCCGGCACATTGCGGTGGATCAGCGCCTTCGGCAGCCGCTCCGCGAGGTCGGACGGCCGGCCCAGGGAGCCGAGCCGGGTCGCGAACGTGACCGTGCGCGGACCCTCGGGGCCCAGGGCCACCCACACGTGGCGGCGCCCGATCTCGTCGCAGGTGCCCTCCACCAGCAGGCCGCCCGGCGCGAGCCGGTCGCACAGCCGCTGCCAGACGGCGGCCACCTCGGCCTCGTCGTACTGGCGCAGCACGTTCGCCGCCCGGATCAGCGCGGGCCGCCCGGGCAGCGGGATCTCGAAGCCGCCGTGCCGGAAGGTGAGGCCCTCGCGCTCGTACGGCCGCGCCGCCTCGACGCGCTCCGGGGAGATCTCGACGCCGACCACGCTGGTGCGCGGTTCGGCGGTGCGCAGGCGCTCCAACAGCTCGACGGCGGTCCAGGGGGCGGCGCCGTACCCGAGGTCGACCGCCACGGGGGCGTCGGCGCGGCGCAGGGCGGGGCCGTGCGTGGCGGCGATCCAGCGGTCCATGCGGCGCAGCCGGTTCGGGTTGGTGGTCCCGCGGGTCGCGGTGCCGATCGGGCGCATGACACAGAGCGTAACGACCTCGCCCGTGAGTGCGCGGCCCCGGCGGCAGTCTCGGCGACGCGCCGGAGCCGTACCGTAATGATTTGGCAAAACGGAAATGAAAGGCGGGGTTCCGCTGTTCCAGACCTTCGAAGGGACCTTGCGTCCCTTCGGTGCCATGCCCGTGAGCGAGTGCCATGCCCGTGAGTGAGCCGGTACCAGTGCCCTGAGTGAGGAGGACCGGACGACGTGACGCAGTACGTCTCCCGGCTCGGCAACAGCCGTGTCGCACCGCGCCTCAGGTTCCCCACAGGCTTCCCCGGCGGCCACCGCAAGCCGCGCCGGATCGCGATGCTCTCCGTGCACACCTCCCCGCTGCACCAGCCGGGGACGGGTGACGCGGGCGGCATGAACGTGTACATCGTGGAGCTCGCCAAGCGGCTGGCCGCGATCAACATCGAGGTCGAGATCTTCACCCGCTCCACCGCCGGCGCGCTGCCGCCGACCGTCGAGCTGTCGCCCGGCGTCCTGGTGCGGCACGTCGACGCGGGGCCGTACGAGGGTCTGGCCAAGGAGGAGCTGCCCGCCCAGCTCTGCGCCTTCACGCACGGCGTGATGCAGGCGTGGGCCGGCCAGCGCCCCGGCTACTACGACCTGGTCCACTCCCACTACTGGCTCTCCGGCCACGTCGGCTGGCTCGCCGCGCAGCGCTGGGGCGTCCCGCTCGTCCACGCCATGCACACCATGGCCAAGGTCAAGAACGCGGCGCTCGCCGAGGGCGACACCCCCGAACCGGCCGCCCGCGTCATCGGCGAGACCCAGATCGTCAGCGCGGCCGACCGCCTGATCGCGAACACCGCCGAGGAGGCGGCCGAGCTCGTCCGCTTCTACGAGGCCGATCCGGGCGCCGTCGCCGTCGTCCACCCCGGCGTCAACCTGGACCGCTTCCGCCCCGCCGACGGGCGCGCAGCGGCCCGCGCGCGCCTCGGGCTGCCGCAGGACGCCCTGATTCCGCTCTTCGCGGGCCGTATCCAGCCGCTCAAGGCCCCGGACGTGCTGCTGCGAGCCGTCGCCGTCCTGCTGGACCGGGCCCCCGCGCTGCGCTCCCGGATGGTCGTGCCGGTCGTCGGCGGACCCAGCGGCAGCGGGCTCGCCAAGCCGGAGGGGCTGCAGAAGCTGGCCGCCCGCCTGGGCATCGCGGACGTCGTGCGGTTCCACCCGCCGGTCGGGCAGGACCAGCTCGCCGACTGGTTCCGGGCCGCGTCCGTGCTGGTCATGCCCTCGTACAGCGAGTCCTTCGGCCTGGTCGCCATAGAGGCCCAGGCGGCCGGCACCCCGGTCGTCGCGGCGGCCGTGGGCGGTCTGCCGGTGGCGGTACGGGACGAGGTCAGCGGGTTCCTGATCCCCGGGCACGACCCGGAGGCGTACGCCCAGGCGCTCCACCGCTTCGCGGTCGCGCCGGAGCTCGTCGAGCGGATGGGCGCCGCGGCCGCCGCGCACGCGCAGCGCTTCGGCTGGGACACGGCGGCGGCGGCGACCGCGGACGTGTACACGGAGGCGATGCAGGACCACCGGCGCCGGGTGCGCTCGCACCACGGGTGAGGCCGGGGCGGCGGGTTCCCGCCGGACGGGCATCCCCGGCCTGACGTACGCTCGCTCCATGGCTGACGTACCCGAGGAAGCGGCGACGCCGCAGGTCACACAGGTCGCGCAGGTCATCGAGGCGACGCTGGAGGATGCCGGACTCGACTGGGAGAGCCCCGCGCCCGGCAGTTACGTCGTCCAGCTGCCCGGCACCCGCAAGCTCGCCACCACCTGCTCGCTCATCGTCGGCACGCACGCGCTGTCCCTCAACGCCTTCGTCATCCGGCACCCCGACGAGAACGACGCTGCGGTGCACCGTTGGCTGCTGGAGCACAACCTCCGCCTCTTCGGGGTGAGTTACGCCATCGACTCGCTCGGGGACATCTACCTCGTCGGCAAGCTGCCGCTCTCCGTGGTGACGCCGGGGGAGCTGGACCGGCTGCTCGGCGTGGTCCTGGAGGCCGCGGACGGCGCCTTCAACCCCCTGCTCGAACTCGGTTTCGCGAGCGCGATCCGCAAGGAGTACGAGTGGCGGGTGTCGCGCGGTGAGTCCACGCGGAATCTCGAAGCGTTCACGCATCTGACCCAGCGCCCCGCCGACTGACGCCTGCTGCCTGGCGGTTCCCTGGCTGATTTTTCCTCGGTGCACGAGTCTTCCGCCGTGCCCGGGGATCGTGGCATGCTCACCGCCGACGCAGATATGAACATCGTTCACATCCGTGAAAACCATGGAAGGCGGATCGGGCTCATGGCGACCAAGGCGAACCAGGCGGCCAACGGGGACATCAGCAGGCGTGGACTGCTCGGCAGCGCGGTGGCCGTCGCCGCGGCGGCGGCCACCGGAACGCTCGGAGGCGGGACAGCCCTCGCCGCGACCGGCGCAACGGCCGACAGCCGGCCGCAGCCCACCCCGCTCTGGCGGGAGTTCGCCGCAGCGCCCTTCACACACCCGCAGATCCCGTTCATCGGCCGGGCCGGCTACCGCGGGGGCTCCGCCCTGCCGCGTCCCCGCAGCGGCCACGGCTTCACCGCCGACGTCCTGGACTACGGCGCCGCACCCGACAACTCCGCCGACGCCGCTCCCGCGATCAACCGCGCCATCGCCGCCGCCGGACAGCGCGGCGGGGGCACGGTGATCATCCCCGAGGGCACGTACCGCATCGACGACATCATCCGCATCGGCCACAGCAATGTCGTGGTCCGCGGCGCGGGCAGCGGGCGCACCACGCTGCACGCGACGAAGAACCTCACCGAGCTCATCGGCGTTTACGGCAGCCGCTACGGCGGTGACAAGTCCAGCTGGTCCTGGGCGGGCGGCCTCATCTGGCTCTGCCCCGAAGCCCGTTGGACCTCGCTCACCGACGCCATCAAGGCGAAGGCCTGGCCCTTCGAGGGATGGACGGGCAACAGGCGCGACGAGTGGCAGACCCTGACCACCGTCGCCCCCGCCCGCCTCGGCGACCGTACGATCACCGTCGACGACGCCGGCAGGCTGAAGCGTGGCGCACTCGTGCTGCTCCGCCTCGCCGACGACTCCGCGCACACCCTCCTGGAGCACATGGCGGGCGGCGGCGCGGGCCCGGAGGCGTACTACTGGGACGACAAGACGAAGCTGACCTCGTACGTCCCCTACGAGTGGCCCGTCCGGATCACCGCCGTGCACGGCCGCAGGGTCACCCTGGAGCGGCCCCTCCCGCTCGACGTCCGCCCCGAGTGGGACCCCCGCCTCACCACCCTCGCCGCCCCGCTCACCGGCTCGGGCGTCGAAGGCCTCACCCTCGAAGCGGTGGAGACCCCGCAGTCGCCGCACCTGCTCGACAAGGGCTACAACGGAGTCGCGTTCCAGTGCGCGTACGACTGCTGGGCCGACGACATCACCGTCCGCCACGTCGACAACGGCTTCGGCCTCATCGGCGCCTCCGCCTGCACCCTGCGCCGCACGAAGGTCGCGGGGCGAGGCTCGCACCACCCGTACTACTGCCGCGAGGGCAGCCACGACAACCTGATCGAGGACTTCACCATCGAGCAGCGCACCGTCCCGGCGCCCGCCGGGACCCAGCTGCACGGCATCAACGTCGAGGGCCTGTCCAGCTACAACGTCTGGTCGCGAGGCGTGATGGAGATGGGCACGTTCGACTCGCACCGCGGGATGCCGTTCGCCAACGTCCGTACCGACATCACCGTGAACAACAACGGGCGCCACGGCGGCGACGCGAGCGCCGGACCGCTGTTCGGCGCCCGCTTCACGCACTGGAACATCCGGGTCACCAACGGGCGGGCCGGCCTGATGCGGATCGACGGCCTCGCCCCTTACAGCGCGACCGTCGGGGTCAGCGAGGTGACGGAGTTCGACCAGATCGACGTCCCCGACTTCACCGGCGACCTGCACACCCGCCTGGAGGCCTACGGCACCCCGGAGGCCGTCCGTCCGCGCAACCTCCACGACGCCCAGCGGGAGTTCGTGCACCGGGATTGAGGGTGCCGGCGCCGCGGATCACCCCCGTGCCCGCAGCCCCGACTCCACGTCGTCGAGGGCCGCTTCGAGCCGCGGCGCCACCTCGTTCCACGTCCACTCCAACTGCTCCCCGGACGTCCTGCGGGGCACCGTCTCCACCAGCATGATCAGGTAGAGGTACGCGCGGTACAGCGCAAGCCGCAGCCGCAACGAGCCGTCGAACCCCACCGGTCCGCCCGGCGCCGACTCCCCGTAGCCGGCGAGGAATTCCTTGTCCTCCTCCATGTCCCCGAACAGGGCGAGCGACACGAAGTCGGCGACCGGGTCGCCCCAGAACATCCGCTCCCCGTCGATGATCCCCCCGATCCGCCGCGCCCCCGGCTCCCCGGCGACCAGGATGTTGCCCTGCCACAGGTCGAAGTGGACCAGAGCGGGCCGGGTGACGTCGTCCAGTACGTACGAGGCGGCGCCGAGCCGGTGGCGGATGTCCGCAGGCGTACGCGGCAGCCGCGCCCCGTACGTCTGCGCATCGTCCAGCACCGCATCGGTCATCGCGGTGAACGCGCCGCGCCACGTGGGGGCCAACGGACCGAGCGCCGCGGACGGATAGCCGAAACCGCCCGGCCCCGCCACGGTGTGCAGCCGGCCGACGATCCGCCCGAGCTCCGTGCGCAGCCGCCGGGCCTCCTCGTCGGCCAGGGCGTCGGCCACCTCGTGCCAGGGCTGCCCCGGACGCTCCGTCATGATCACGTACGCGCCCCCGGGGGCAGCGGGGTCGAGCCCGCTGTGCACGACGGCGGGGACGGCGGTCTCCTCGGGGAGTCCGGCCGCCGCGGTGTAGAACACGACCTCGTTGACCAGCAGATCGCGCTCGTACGTGAGACAGCTCGCGACCGCAGGCGGTGGAGTCTTCACCACCCACCGCCGGCCGTCGGTGAGACCGACGCGGGTGACGGCGTTGTACGTTCCCCCGGCCAGCGGGGCGCAGGACACGATCAGTTCCGGGTGCACCCCAACGGAACCGAGCGCGGCGGACAAGACGGAATCTATCGGCATCAGCGAACCTCCCTGAGCGGTCACCCCGGTACGTGTTGCTGCGGTCTGCGCCAAATGCCCAGTTCGGGGCCTTCGTGGGGTGATCACGACGTCGTCACGATCACGGGCGATGCCCGCTTTGACGGATGGCCAAACCACAGCTCACTCATAGAGTTGGCGCACCCCCACGATTCCTCACAACCGCGCCGAACCCGGCGTGGGCCGCTCTCGTGCGGGCGAAACACCTTGAGACAGAAGGATGGGCCATGCGACCCACTGCCATACGCCGTACCGCCGTTGCCGCCACTGTGATGTCCCTGGCCCTGCTCACCGCGGCCTGCGGCTCGGACACGGCGGACAAGGACAACGGCAAGGCGGGCGGATCCGCTTCCGGCAAGCCCGCGGGCAAGGGCGCGGACACGTCCGCCGCCAAGGCGCTGACCGCGGCCGAGCTGGAGAAGGTCTCGCTGGCACAGGGCGACGTCAAGGGCCACAAGATCGCCAAGGCCGGTCCCGCCGACGCCATCGCCGCCGAGGACGTCACCTCCGACAAGCCCGCCTGCGACGTCTTCGGTGACGCCCTGATGGGCGCCAAGGCTGGCACGCCCGCCGCTTCCACACAGCGCAAGGTCGTCAGCGAGCCGAAGAAGGGCGGCGACAAGGAGAGCGACGACCCGGCAGAGGCGTTCAAGGCGGCCTTCGACATCACGACGACGCTCACCACGCTCGCCTCCTACGACGGCAAGGGCGCCGAGGAGGCGCTGACCGGTCTGCGGACCGCCGCGACCGAGTGCGCCTCCGGCTTCACCCTCACCGCGGCCGGATCGAAGCAGAAGATCGCCAAGATCGCGGAGGTGCCGGTCAAGGGTGGCGAGGAAGCCGTCGCCTGGACGGTGACGGTCGAGGCGGACGGTGAGAAGAGCGCGATGAAGCTCATCCAGATCCGCCAGGGCACCACGCTCGCCTCGCTGACCTCGCTCAACCTGGGCGCGTCCGGTGCGGGCGGCGACTTCGACCTGCCGACCGCGGTGATCGACGCCCAGGCCGGCAAGCTCGCCTGAGTCAAGGTCAGGAACGCCCGGTCAGGGCAGCGGGACGAGCCGCACCACGGTGACGGTCAGGACCGATCCGGAGACGTAGTAGAGCACGATCGCCCCGGCGACCGTCGCCTCGCGGCGATCGTGCTCGTCCTTGACGGCGGACGAGCCGTGCCCGTACGGCTCACGCCCCAGCGTGCGCGCCATCTCGTCCCGGAAGGTGTCGCCGTCCCGCATCTTGGCCAGGGTGTCGTCGGCGGGCGGCGCGTAGGAGATCCGGAAGCTCAAGCGACGCTCCGCCTCTCGGCCTCGTCCCGCGCCAGCCGGTCCAGGATCCGCTCGGCCTCCGGATCGGGCACCGCCTCCAGCATCCAGTGCCGCATCACGGCCTGGATCTCGTGCACCCCGGCCTCGTTGATGGCGCGGTCGAACTCCTCGCGTCTCGTCTCGGGCAGCGCGTCGCGGATGGACGGGATGCTGTTGGGCACCTCGACCTCGGCGCCGCCGACAAAGGTCTTCAGGGGCTCACTCATGGTTGCTCTCCCCGCTCTCCCCGTATGCGCCACAGAGTACGACGAGCCGTGAGGCGCGTCACTTCCGGCCGCGGCACCACCGCGACCACGTGCACACGCGGCTAGCCGTTTCGCCGGGCTCTCTCGTCGGCAATGAGTGCGGGGCGAGTATCGGGGCAGATGGAGCCTCGGAGGTTGATACTCATGGTTCCCATCATTCTTGTTCTCCTGCTCGCTCTGCTTCTTTTCGGAGCCGGATTCGCACTGAAGGCCCTTTGGTGGATTGCCATCGTCGTACTGGTGGTGTGGCTGCTCGGCTTTGTCGTCCGCCCGACATCGGGCAGCGGCAAGCGAGGCCGTTGGTACCGCTGGTAAGAGAAGGCTGAGCGTGTAATG
This sequence comes from Streptomyces sp. LN549, assembly GCF_043203805.1. Lineage (NCBI taxonomy): Bacteria > Bacillati > Actinomycetota > Actinomycetes > Kitasatosporales > Streptomycetaceae > Streptomyces > Streptomyces sp. LN549. The sequence goes on from NZ_JAZHRI010000002.1 coordinate 4,802,651, forward strand.
ACGCGGGGTGGACCACGACGCAATGTCGTGGTCCACCCCGCGTTGTTGCGACGGTCCCGGAGAGGTGAACGCGGTCAACGGGAACCGCGACCTTCCCCTGCGGGTGCATTTCTTGATTCTTCTGAACGCCGCGAACGTGTAGGGGCCTTGATGCGGGGCAGGCGATCTTCCGAGAGGGCGTCAGCCTTTCAGCTAACGCCAACACTCCTCCACGGTCCGTTCGGTGGAGGAGTGAAGAATCTCGATGAAGGAGCTGTTTCCATGAGTGACAACATCTGGGGCTACCAGCCGACCGCCGGCTACACCGCGGGCACCGACCTGATCGGCTACAAGGTCGAAGCGACCGACGGGAGCATCGGAACGGTCGACAAGCACTCGGACGAAGTCGACTCCTCGTACCTCGTGGTGGACACAGGTGTCTGGATCTTCGGAAAGCACGTCCTGCTGCCGGCCGGCACGGTACTCACCGTCGACGCCGCCGCACGGAAGGTTTTTGTCGACCTGACCAAGGACCAGATCAAGAATTCCCCCGAATTCGACAAGGATAAGCACGTCGGCGATGCCGGGTACCACGAGCAGGTCGGCGGCTATTACCACAGTCACCGCCGCATTTGATCCCACCGCATCCCGCCACCCCGGCGCGACAGGGGGAAGGGGCCGCCCGGAGAATCCGGCCGGCCCCTTCCCATTTCTCCGTTCTCCGTTCCCCCTCTTCTCCGTCGAGTTCAGGTCGAGTCGAGTTCGGACGTTCACCCTCGGGACGCTTTCTTTCCAGGTGCGGGAGAAGACCCTTCGGACGTCCCCGTAACCGTCCAATGCGGCATCGACGTGGAATTTGGTCCCGCTGTGGAAAAGTACTTCTCACATGTCCGAGACGCTGTAGGCCAGTTCCGTCCGGCTGCCGCCCGGAGCGGCCGAGGCATGCCAAGAAGCCCCCGCCCTGCGAACAGGGCGGGGGCTTCTTGGCGTCCGCTTACTTCTTCTTGCCCTGGTTCTTCACGGCCTCGATGGCCGCCTTCGCCGCATCCGGGTCGAGGTAGGTGCCGCCCGGCTTCAACGGGCGGAAGTTCTCGTCCAGTTCGTACGCGAGCGGGATGCCGGTCGGGATGTTCAGGCCCGCGATGTCGGCGTCCGAGACACCGTCGAGGTGCTTGACCAGGGCCCGGAGGCTGTTGCCGTGCGCGGCGACCAGGACCGTCTTGCCGTCGAGCAGGTCCGGGACGATGCCGTCGTACCAGTACGGCAGCATGCGGTCGACGACGTCCTTCAGGCACTCCGTGCGCGGGCGCAGCTCCGGCGGGATCGTCGCGTAGCGCGGGTCGTCGCTCTGCGAGAACTCGGTGCCGTCCTCGAGGGCGGGCGGCGGGGTGTCGTACGAGCGGCGCCAGAGCATGAACTGCTCCTCGCCGAACTCGGCGAGCGTCTGCGCCTTGTCCTTGCCCTGCAGGGCGCCGTAGTGGCGCTCGTTCAGCCGCCAGGAGCGGTGTACGGGGATCCAGTGGCGGTCCGCGGACTCCAGCGCGAGCTGGGCCGTGCGGATGGCGCGCTTCTGGAGCGAGGTGTGCAGTACATCGGGGAGCAGGCCGGCGTCCTTGAGCAGCTCACCGCCGCGGACCGCCTCCTTCTCGCCCTTCTCGGTGAGGTTGACGTCCACCCATCCGGTGAACAGGTTCTTCGCGTTCCAGTCGCTCTCGCCGTGGCGGAGGAGGATCAGCTTGTACGGTGCTTCGGCCATGGGTCCGAGCGTAATCGAACCCGTACGGGCCGCGCGCGCCCGGCCACAGGGCGGACAGGGCAGTGGGCGCGCCAGGGGCGGGGCGGTGCCGATTGACGGCTGCCGTCAATTGAGTGGCAGGGCCGAACGCAGGATTCGTAATGTTCGGACTGTCGGCGGACCTCTTACCGCCGTATTCGAATCCGTACGTCCCGGGGGGAACCCGCATGTCTGTCGCCGGTCTCAGACGGGCCACCCGTGAAACGGTGTCCGGTCTCCCCAGGGAGTTCTGGTGGCTGTGGACCAGCACCCTGGTCAACCGCCTCGGAGCGTTCGTCGCCACTTTCATGGCCCTGTACCTGACCCTGGACCGCGGCTACTCCGCCTCGTACGCCGGTCTGGTCGCCGCGCTGCACGGGCTCGGCGGGGTCGTCTCCTCGCTCGGGGCCGGGGTGATGACGGACCGTTTCGGCCGGCGGCCCACGATGCTGATCGCGCAGCTCTCGACCGCCGTGTCGGTGGCCGTGCTCGGATTCATGGTCGATCCGGTGGCGATCGCCGCCGTCGCCTTCGTCGTCGGCATGGCCAGCAACGCCTCCCGGCCCGCGGTCCAGGCGATGATCGCCGACATCGTCCCCGCCAAGGACCGGGTGCGGGCGTTCTCGCTCAACTACTGGGCGATCAACCTCGGGTTCGCGGTCTCGTCCGCCGGGGCCGGGTTCATCGCCGAGTACAGCTATCTCGCGGGCTTCGTGGGCGAGGCGGTGATGACCCTGTTCTGTGCGGTCGTCGTCTTCATGAAGGTGCCCGAGTCGCGGCCCGGGAAGGCCGTGTCCGCGGTCCCGGATGCCGCCTCCGCCGCCGACGACGTGCGGCTCGGCACCGTGCTGCGCGACGGACGGTTCATGGGCGTCGTCGGCCTGTCGTTCGTGATCGCCCTGATCTTCCAGCAGGGGTACGTGGGGCTGCCGGTGGCCATGGGGGCGGACGGGTTCAGCAGCTCCGACTTCGGTACGGCGGTCGCCGTCAACGGCGTCCTCATCGTGGTGCTCCAGATCCCGGTCACCCGGTTCATCCAGAGCCGTGACCCGCGCCGGCTGCTCATCGTGTCGTCGCTGCTCGCCGGGTACGGCTTCGGGCTGACGGCCTTCGCCGGCTCGGTCGCGGTCTACGCGCTGACCATCTGCGTCTGGACCGTCGCCGAGATCGTCAACGCGCCCGTGCAGAACGGCCTGGTCGTCCAGCTCTCACCGGCCCACGGGCGGGGCCGCTACCAGGGCATGTACACCCTGTCCTGGTCGGCCGCGGCGCTCGTCGCCCCGCTGATGTCCGGTGTGGTGATCGACCACTTCGGGGCCGGCTGGCTGTGGGGGACGTGCGCGGTCCTGGGCACCGCGGCGGCGTTCGGGTACTGGCTGCTGATGCGGAGCCTGCCGCAGGCCGGCGTGGCGACGGCCCCCGCGGTCATGGGGAGCGGACCGGCGGGCGCCGAGGAGGGCGCCGTGGCCGGGGCCGGCCCGGAGCCCGCGGTGGAGCGGATGGGCTGACGAAGGCACGGAGCGCCCCGCGCGGACTGTTCCGCGCGGGGCGCCCTTCGTCGTCCGGCGCCCGTCAGCCGGAGCAGCCGCCGCACTGGCACGGTGCGCCGGACTGGCAGCCGCACCCGCAGCCCGATCCGCATCCGCAGGCGCCGAGGACGCCTCGGTGTGCCACATCGGCGGGTGTCTCCTGCTGGGGTTCGGTCGTGGGGGAATCGGCCATGGTTCCTCCTCAAGGTGTACGACAGGGCCGCACGCCCGCACGGGGCCCACGGCCGGGGCGTACGGACAAGTCGTGCCGCCCCACCCCATTGCATGCCCAGGCGGGCGGGCGCATCAACGGCGCACACGCGCAGGAACACGTGTGCGCATCCATGTGCCGGCCGGGCTTACGCGCCCTCCACCGGCGTCGCCTGCTGCAGCTCGTCCGCGTGCTCGCCCGTCACCAGGTAGACGACGCGCTTGGCCACCGAGACGGCGTGGTCCGCGAACCGCTCGTAGTAGCGGCCGAGCAGCGTCACGTCGACGGCCGTCTCGATGCCGTGCTTCCAGCGGTCGTCCATCAGATGCTGGAACAGCGTGCGGTGCAGCAGGTCCATCTCGTCGTCGTCCTGCTCCAGCTGGAGCGCCAGGTCGACATCCTTGGTGATGATCACCTCGGCGGCCTTGGCCATCAGGCGCTGCGCCAGCTGTCCCATCTCCAGGATGGTGGCGTGCAGGTCGTGCGGGACCGCCGACTGCGGGAAGCGCAGCCGGGTCAGCTTGGCCACGTGCTGGGCGAGGTCGCCCGAGCGCTCCAGATCGGCGCTCATCCGCAGCGAGGTGACCACGATCCGCAGATCGGTCGCCACCGGCTGCTGGCGGGCCAGGAGCGCGATGGCCCTGGCCTCCAGGTCGTGCTGGAGGTCGTCGACCTTCTGGTCCGCGGCGATCACCGTCTCCGCGAGCTTGAGATCGGCGTCCAGCATGGACGTCGTCGCCCGGCCGATCGCCGATCCGACGAGGCGGGCCATCTCGACCAGCCCCTCGCCGATCGAGTCGAGTTCCTCGTGGTACGCGTCACGCATGGGATGTCCCTCTCCAGTCCTGAACCGAGGCCGGGGCCAGCTCTGCACCCCACGCTGCCACCGTGACGGGCGTACGCGTCGGGTTCCGACCGGCCAAGTGAACCGGTGCTTGCCCCATGGTGAACTCTGGGCGACGAGTGTTCGGATAGGCACTCGGACGGCTGGGAGAGTGTCCGTCGGGCCGCATAACCTGGAGGCATGGACGTGAACGCGGCGGTCGCCGCAGCTGCAGCGATCGCCGGGGTGTGTACCGGTGTGATCGCCATGCTGGCGTTCCGCTGGAGCGAGCGCGACCAGAAGAAACCCACGCGTACGTCCCTGCGGCCCGACAGCGGTGCCCCCCTGCCCCCCGGAGTCGACACGGTCCTGTCCGTGCTCAGCTCCTCCGCGGTCGTCCTCGACGAGAGCGACAGCGTCGTCAAGGCCAGCTCCGCCGCGTATGCGCTGGGGCTGGTCAGGGGAGGGCGCCTGGCCGTCGAGCCGATGCTGAACATGGCCAGGGACACCCGCCGCGACGGGGAGATACGACAGGTCGAACTGGACCTGCCCCGGCGCGGCACGGGCCGGGGCGAGGCCCTCGCGGTCTCCGCCCGGGTCGCCCCGCTGGGCTCCCGGCTGGTGCTGCTGCTGGTCGAGGACCTCACCGAGGCCCGCCGCATCGAAGCGGTCCGGCGCGACTTCGTCGCCAACGTCAGCCATGAGCTCAAGACCCCGACCGGTGCGCTGTCCCTGCTCTCGGAGGCCGTCATGGACGCCTCCGACGACCCGGAGGCGGTGGAGCGGTTCGCCGGCCGGATGCAGATAGAAGCGACCCGGCTCACCAACCTCGTGCAGGAGCTCATCGACCTCTCCCGGGTGCAGAACGACGACCCGCTGGAGGATGCCGAACCGGTCCGGGTGGACGAGCTGGTCGCCGAGGCCATCGACCGCTGCCGGCAGCAGGCCGGCTCCAAGCAGATCACCATGGCCGCGGGCGGCACCGCCGAGCTCCGCATATGGGGCAACCGCGGCCAGCTCGCCGCCGCGCTCGGCAACCTCGTCGAGAACGCCGTCAACTACAGCCCCGCCCGCACCCGCGTCGGCATCGCCGTCCGCCGGGTGGTCGTACCTGGCGGGGACGAGATCGAGATCGCCGTGACCGACCAGGGCTTCGGTATCTCGGAGAAGGACCGGGAACGGGTCTTCGAACGCTTCTACCGCGTCGACCCGGCCCGCTCACGCGCCACCGGTGGCACCGGCCTCGGCCTCGCCATCGTCAAGCACGTGGCCGCCTCGCACGGCGGGGAGGTCACCGTCTGGAGCTCGGAGGGACAGGGCTCCACCTTCACCCTGCGGCTGCCCGAAGCGGGCTCCGTACGGGAACGGGACCGCACATCACGCGGACCGCTCATCGTCAACGGCGACGAGGCGTCCTACCAGGACGCCGCACCCGACACTTTTGATTCATTCCCTGCCCCGGAGGCTCTTCCGTGACCCGAGTGCTTGTCGTCGAGGATGAGGAATCCTTCAGCGACGTCCTGTCCTACATGCTCCGCAAGGAAGGCTTCGAGGTCGCCATCGCGGCCACCGGACCCGACGGCCTGGACGAGTTCGAGCGCAACGGCGCCGACCTCGTGCTCCTCGACCTGATGCTGCCCGGTCTGCCCGGCACGGAGGTCTGCCGCCAGCTCCGCAGCAAGTCCAATGTCCCCGTGATCATGGTCACGGCCAAGGACAGCGAGATCGACAAGGTCGTCGGCCTGGAGATAGGGGCCGACGACTATGTGACCAAGCCCTTCTCCTCGCGCGAGCTCGTCGCCCGCATCCGTGCGGTGCTGCGGCGCCGCGGGGAGCCGGAGGAGGTCACTCCGGCCGCCCTGGAGGCGGGCCCGGTGCGGATGGACGTGGACCGTCACGTCGTCACGGTCTCCGGCGGCAAGGTCGACCTGCCGCTGAAGGAGTTCGACCTGCTGGAGATGCTGCTGCGCAACGCAGGCCGGGTGCTGACCCGGATGCAGCTGATCGACCGGGTCTGGGGCGCGGACTACGTGGGCGACACCAAGACGCTCGACGTCCACGTGAAGCGTCTGCGCGCCAAGATCGAGCCCGACCCGGGCGCCCCGCGGTTCCTCGTGACGGTGCGGGGCCTCGGGTACAAGTTCGAGCCGTAAGCCGGCCCTGGGCGATACGACAGCAGGTGTGGCTGAGGCGCCTCCCGGACCGGGAGGCGCCTCAGCCACACCTGCTGTCGTCGTGCGTCGTGCGGGGTGCGGTCAGCCCGGCTGCTGCGAGTCGGATGCCGCGTCGCTCGGGGTGGTGGTGTCGCTCTCCGAGGCAGCCGGGCCGGAGGGGGTGCCGGACGGGGCACCCGGGGTCTCGGACGCGGAACCGGACGGCGACGCCTCGGGCGACTCCTCCGGCTTCCTCGGGAGCTCCGGCAGCGAGCTGGGGCCGAAGCCCTTGAAGTAGCTGTTGGAGGGCACGACGGACGCGCCGAGCGTGATGCTGCCGGTCTTGCTGAGCTTGAAGACCAGCGGCTGCACGTTGCCGTTCTGCGTGGCCTCGTGGCCGTTCTCGATCACGGCGGCGGCATTGCCCGCGCCGCCGAGGATCACCCGGCCGCCGGCCGGTACGACGACCGGTCCCGACCCCTTGGCGGCGTGCAGCTCCACGGAGCCGCTGCTGCCCGGCAGGGTGATGGCGTCGAGGGTCTCCGCCGTGGTGCCGTTGTTGAACAGCGTGGCGGTGACCACGGCCGGGCCGTTGGCGCCGCGCACCGGCTGGGTGACGACGTTCGCGTTCTGGATCTTGATGTCGCCGGACGACGTGGCGGCGTTGTCAGGCCTGACTTTGAGCGTCTGCGCGTTCTTGCCGGCTCCGCATGCGGAGAGCGCGGCGATCGAGAACACGATGGCAGTGGCGGCGAGGGCGCCGTGTCGAAGGCTGCGGCTCACGGCGGCGGCAACTCCTTGAACGAGCGGACGTACGGACGGGGTCGGGCGACGTGGTGTAAAGCCGCCCTAAGGGTGTGTCAGCGGCCAGGTTACCGAGCCGCCGTCCCGGCCCCGCACCCGACCCGCCCCTGACGGTCCCGGGGATCGCGGGCCGTCGTACGCGAGATCATTCGCACGCCGTTCACATAACACGCTTGATCAATTCCGCCATGCGTTCGCCCTGTGTTCCCCCGCGTTCCGCCCGCGCTTCGCATCGCCGTTCAAGCGGCCGCGGCACATTCATTGCACATAATCCCCACGGTGCCCGGCGTTGATCAATTTCATTGGCCACCGGCACCGAGAGGGTCCGGCAATTGGGGGCGGCGCCGCGGGGCCGGCCACGCCCATCTGCGGCGTTGTCGTCAATCAACAACACTCCGCCCGCCTCAATCCTCCGCCTTGCGGCTGCACGCACCCGGCTCCGTCCCTTCACCGCCCCCAATTGCCGGACCCTCTTACCGCCGTACGGATGATCGATCTCCGAACGGAGTACGGAATGTTCATCATCCGGAACCAGGCAAAACGGGACGTTCGGTCACTTCTGAGGGGGTTGCGGTAGGTGTAACGTCCGCGTTTCTCCTCGCCCGCGCAGCCGCTCCGACCTGCGAATACCGTCCTCCGCGAGCCTTCCGCAGCACGTCCCTGTTGCAGTTGTCAAGCCCCGAGATATGCCCTGACCTGCGAAAACGCCATTCAGGAGAAGCTGTTCTCGTGTTACTCTTGATAGCCACGGAAGGGGTACCTGTCACATGACGTTCAAGGTTGGCGACACCGTGGTCTATCCCCATCACGGGGCCGCGCTGATCGAGGCTATCGAAACTCGCCAGATCAAAGGCGTGGACAAGACCTACTTGGTGCTCAAGGTCGCTCAGGGCGACTTGACGGTGCGTGTGCCGGCGGACAATGCGGAGTTCGTGGGCGTGCGTGACGTGGTCGGGCAGGAAGGGCTGGACCGGGTCTTCGAGGTGCTGCGCGCGCCGTATGCCGAGGAGCCGACGAACTGGTCCCGACGCTACAAGGCAAATCTCGAGAAGCTCGCATCCGGTGATGTCATCAAGGTCGCGGAAGTAGTTCGTGACCTGTGGCGTCGTGAGCGCGAGCGTGGACTCTCCGCAGGTGAGAAGCGCATGCTCGCCAAGGCTCGCCAGATCCTGGTGAGCGAGCTCGCTCTCGCGGAGAACACGAACGAGGACAAGGCCGAGGCTCTCCTCGACGAGGTCCTCGCGTCCTGAACCGGATCGCACCGGTCCTAAATAATGTGCCGCGGTGCCCGCTGACCAGCCGTTTACACGGTGTGTCGTCGGGCGCTGCGGCATGTCCGGCTGCGTACGTCGAGCGTACGTCGATACGCGCCATCCGGGCCGGGTGCCCGGGGCTGGGTACGCGGATCCGGGCAGGGGGCCTCAGTGCGCGGACGCCTGCGGACGGCGTGGCCCGACGAACCCGGCTGTTCTCCCCGATGCGCCGATGCGTTGGCCTCATCGACGATCCCCCGGTACTTTGCTCGCGATCTTGTGAAGTCGACGTGTGAGGCCGATCCCGAGCGGCCGGGGCGGTACCCGTCTCGCCCGGGGTCACGGAAAGGGTCCCGGTCGAGTCATGGCGTAGCGCCCGGCTCGCTTGTGGCCATACCCACGTCGGCCCTGGAGACAAACATGCCGATGCTTCGGAGTGCAACCGATGTCTGATCAATCGCGTCCTTACCGCACCGCCGCCGTGATTCCCGCGGCCGGCCGCGGCGTACGGCTCGGCCCGGGCGCCCCCAAAGCGCTCCGCGCGCTGGGCGGGACGCCCATGCTCATCCACGCCGTACGGGCCATGGCGGCCTCCCGTCACGTGTCCGTGGTCGTGGTCGTCGCACCGCCGGACGGCGCACCCGAGGTGAGGAACCTGCTCGACGAGCACGCCCTGCCGGAGCGCACCGACTTCCTCGTCGTGCCCGGCGGCGAGACCCGGCAGGAGTCGGTGAAGCTCGGACTCGACGCGCTGCCCGCCGATGTCTGCGCCGTCCTCGTCCACGACGCGGCCCGTCCGCTCGTCCCCGTCGACACGGTGGACGCGGTGATCGAGGCCGTGCGGGACGGGGCACCCGCCGTCGTCCCCGCGCTGCCGCTCGCCGACACCGTCAAGGAGGTCGAGCCCGGTGCTCCGGGGGAGCCCGAACCGGTGCTCTCCACTCCGGTGCGGGCCAGGCTACGGGCCGTACAGACCCCGCAGGGCTTCGACCGCGACACTCTGGTGCGTGCCCATGAGCAGGTCGCCGTCAGCGGGGAGGGTGCGACCGACGATGCGGGCATGGTCGAGCAGCTCGGGGCGCCCGTCGTGGTCGTCCCCGGGCACGAGGAGGCGTTCAAGGTGACCAGGCCGCTGGATCTGGTCCTGGCCGAGGCGGTTCTCGCACGCAGGAGGGCGAACGATGGCTTCTGAGGTATCAGAGGTGTCCGAGGGTTCCGGGGCTGCTGAGGGTTCCGGGCGGCGCACCGCGCCCGTGATCCCGCTCGTCGGCATCGGCACCGACATCCACGCCTTCGAGGAGGGCCGCGAGCTGTGGTGCGCGGGTCTGCTGTGGGAGGGCGAGGGTCCCGGCCTGGCCGGCCACTCCGACGCCGACGTCGTCGCGCACGCCGCGTGCAACGCGCTCTTCTCGGCCGCCGGTCTCGGCGACCTCGGGCAGCACTTCGGCACCGGCCGCCCCGAGTGGTCCGGCGCCGCGGGCGTCACGCTGCTGACCGAGGCGGCCAGGATCGTCCGTGCCGAGGGCTTCGAGATCGGCAACGTGGCCGTCCAGGTCGTCGGCGTACGGCCGAAGATCGGCAAGCGGCGTGACGAGGCGCAGAAGGTCCTCTCCGCCGCCGTGGGCGCACCCGTCTCGCTCTCCGCCGCCACCTCCGACGGGCTCGGCTTCACCGGCCGCGGCGAAGGCATCGCGGGCATCGCGACGGCCCTGGTCTACCGCGCGGGCTGAACCGCCCGCGGGCCCGCCGCCGGTCGGTGCGGGGTGCGTCGCCGACGCGCCGGCGGGCCCGCGACCCGTCACCTTGTTGCACATGACTCGCAGGTACGCTTGTGCGGCAATGGCATGTGCGGCAAGGGACGGTGAAGCTCCGGGATGAGCACGACGACGATCGCTCCGGCAGGGGCCGACGCCGACGGATACGTCCTGCGCACCGCCGGTCCGCAGGACATCGGCGGGGCGCGGGCCGTGATGCTCGACACCGTCTACCGCGATCTGCGGTCCGGTTACGTGCCGCGCTGGCACGCCGACATCATCGATCCCGAGGCCGCCTATCTGCGCCCCGGGCGCTGCACTCTGCTGGTGGCCGAGCGGGACGGCGAGATCGTCGCGACGGGCGCCGTGCGGGACCGGGGTCCTCAGGCGCCGCCCAACCCGCAGTGGGTCGCGGACCGTTTCCCGTCCGGCACCACCGCCCAGCTCTGCCGGATCTATGTCGCACCGGAGCACCGCAGGCACGGACTCGCGCGCCGGATGGTGCGCGAGCTCTGCGACTTCGTGGCGCGGGCCGGCGGCTACGAAGCGGTCTATCTGCACACCGACCCCGCCGTGCCGGGCGCCGAGCCGTTCTGGCGGTCGCTGGCCCAGGAGGTGTGCGACGAGCGCGCGCTGCCGGGCGGAGGTCAGGGCATCGTCCACTTCGAACTGCCGCTGCCGCTTTCCCTGCCGGGGTCCGGGGCGTACGCAGGCGCCGCAGTCACCCCCACTGCTTAAATGACAATCGTTTTCATATAAGGTCGTTCCATGCCCACGCCCCGAAGCCGTCGCTCCGCGCTGCCGCTGACCCTGTCCGCGACCGCTCTCCTCGTCCCGCTCGCCACCGCCTGCTCCGGCGGCGCGTCCGACGGGGCCGCGGACGGCGGACAACGCCTCCGGGTCGTCATGGCCTTCCCGCCCGCCCAGGCGATGTCCCCCTACGGCGACGACGCCGTCACCCTCAGCCGCCTCGCGGTCATCGAGGGCCTCACCAGCCTCGGCAGCGACGGGGCGGCGAAGCCCGCACTCGCCGCCTCCTGGAAGCGCGACAGCGCCAAGGAGTGGACCTTCACCCTGCGCAAGGCCACCTTCCAGGACGGCACGAAGGTCGACCCGGCCGCCGTCGTACGGTCGCTGACCGCCGCCGAGAAGGCGTCGCCGAAGCCCCGCGTCCTGTCCGACACCGGCATCACCGCCAAGGCCCAGGGCGCCGACACCGTACGGATCGTCACCGACGAGGCAGACCCACTGCTGCCCCAGCGCCTCGCCAACCCCTCCCTCACGATCCTGTCCGCCGCCGCCTACACCGGCGGGAGGGCAGACCCGGCCGGACACGCCACCGGCCCCTTCACCCTCGCCGCCGTCAAGGGCGCCGTCAGCGCCACCCTGGAGCGCAACGACACCTACTGGGGCGACAAGGCCAAGGCCCCCGGCGCCGACGTCACCTTCGTCGCCGACGGCACCGCCCGCGCCAACGCACTGCGCACCGAGGCCGTCGACGTCGCCGAGTACGTACCGATCTCCCAGGCCTCCCTCCTCGGCGACGGGCTCGTCCACGAGTTCCCCTCCGCCCGCACCAACGGCCTCTCGCTCAACACCGAACGCGGCGTCTTCGCCGACCCGGCGATGCGCGCCGCCGCCCGTGAGGCCATCGACTCCAAGGCCCTCGTCAAGGCCGTCCACGAAGGCCGGGCCGACACCGCGCAAGGCCTCCTCGGCCCCGGCGTCCCCTGGGCCGCCGCAGCCCGCACCGCCCCCGTCGGCCGGGCGAAGGCCGCGGACAAGGCACAGGTGGCGAAGACGGAGGAGATCGTCCTCGCCACCTACACCAACCGGCCCGAACTCCCCGAGGTCGCCACCGTCGTCCAACAGCAGCTCACCGAGCGCGGTTTCACCGTCAAGCAGGTCGTCCGCGACTACGCCCAGCTGGAGGCCGACGCCCTCGCCGGGAAGTACGACGCCTTCATCCAGGCCCGCAACACCCTCCTGGACACCGCCGACCCGGTCTCCTACCTCGCCTCCGACTTCACCTGCGACGGCAGCTTCAACATCTCCCAGCTCTGCGACGAGCGCGTCGACGCCGACGTGAACAAGGCCGCAGGCACCGCCGGGACCGAGGCCCGCCACGCCGCGGCAGCGGCCGCCGAAGCCGACGTCCTCGGCACCGACGCCCTCGTACCGCTGCTCCATGAGCGCTTCGTCCAGGGGTACGACGACAGCCGCGTCCAGGGCGTCTCGCTCGACCCGATGGAACGCACCCTCATCACCGCAGACACCCACGTCGGATGACCGGGTGAAGCACCTCGCCGGCCGGCTCGCCGCGCTCCTCGCGGTCGTCGCCGTCATCGGACTGCTGCCCCGGCTGACCCGCACCGACCCCGCCCTCACGATCCTGCACGCCCGCTACGCCGACCGGCCGCCCACCGCCGAGACCCTCGACGCCATCCGCGCCGAGACCGGCCTCGACGGCGGGCCCCTCCACGTCCTCGGCGACTGGCTCGGCGGACTCCTGCGCGCCGACCTCGGCACCTCCTGGGTCTCCGGGCAGCCCGTCGCCCCCGACGCGATATCCGCCCTCGGGGTCTCCCTGACCCTCATGGGCGTCTCGCTCGTCGTCGCCCTCCTGGTCGCCGCTGCCCTCGTCGCACGCACCCTGCGACGTGGGGCGCGCAGCCGGATCGTCACCGCCGGGGCGGGCACCGGCGCCGCCGTCCTCGCCGCCCTCCCCGAGTTCCTGATCGCCGCCGTCCTCGCCGCGGTCGTCGCCGTCCGGCTGGACTGGCTGCCCGCACTCGGCTGGGGCGCCCCCGAGCAGACCGTGCTGCCCGCGCTCGCCATGGGCATCCCCGCCGGCGCGCTCCTCGGCCGTCTCCTGGACGACGCACTGCCCGCCGCGTTCGCCGAACCCTGGGCCCGCGCAGCCACCGCGGCCGGCATGCCCGGACACCGCACCGCCCGGCACGCCCTGCGCCGCACCCTGCCCGGCCTGCTGCCCCAGCTCGGCCTGATCGTCGTCGGCCTCACCGGCGGAGCCGTCGCGGTAGAGACCCTGTACGCCATCCCCGGTCTCGGGGGCACCGCCCTGTCCGCCGCGCTCGCCCAGGACCTCCCCGTCCTCCAGGCCTGCGTCCTGATCCTGCTGCTCCTCGGCACCGCCGCGGGACTGGCCGCCCGCCTCGGCTCCCGAACCCTGCTCGGCCCCGCCCTCGACGACGGCGCCCTGCCCGCACTCGTCCCGCCCACCGTCCGCGCGCGCCCCGCCCTCCTCACCGGCGCCCTCCTCCTCGCCGCCCTGTTCGCCGCCGTGACCGTCGCCGGACTCCTGCGCGACCCGCTCCACGTCGACGCGGCCGCCCGCCTCGCCGGGCCCTCCACCGCCCACCCCTTCGGCACGGACTCCCTCGGCCGCGACATCCTCGCCCGCCTCGGACACGGAGCCGCCCGCACCGTCCTGACCGCAGTCGCCGTGTCCGCCGCCACCCTGCTGCTCGGCCTCGCCCTCGGAGCCGTACGCGCCGGAGCGCTCACCGAGACCGCCAACGCCCTGCCCGCGATCCTCACCGGCCTCGTCGTCGCCGGCATCGCGGGCCCCGGCCCCTGGAACGCCGCAGCCGCCGTCACCGCCGTCGCCTGGGCGCCCCTCGCCGCCCACACCGCCGCCCTGTACGCCCAGGAACGCGCCGCCCCGCACCTCGCCGCCGCCCGCGTACTCGGCGCCGGACGACTCCACCTGATGCGCCGCCACCTCCTGCCCGGCGTCCTGCCCCCCGTCGTCCGCCACGCCGCCCTGCGCATCCCCGCCATCGCCCTGGCCCTCGCCTCCCTCGGCTTCCTCGGCCTCGGCACCGAACCCCCCTCACCCGAATGGGGGCGCATGCTCTCCGAAAACCTCCCCTACGCCGAACGCGCCCCGTGGTCCGTCCTCGCCCCCGCCACCGCCCTCGCCGTCCTCGGCGCCCTGGCCGCCCTCACCACAGCGGCCCTACGCGGCAGGCGCCCCCGGAAAACCCGCGCATGACCGCCACCACCCCCTACCTCCGCCTCCTCACCACCACCCAGTTCGCCTTCAACACCGGCTTCTACGCAGTCCTGCCCTACCTCGCCACCCACCTCGGGACCGGCCTCGGCATGACCGGCTGGCTCGTCGGACTCGTCCTCGGCCTCCGTACCTTCAGCCAACAGGGCCTCTTCGTCATCGGCGGCGCCCTCACCGACCGCTACGGACCCCGGCCCGTCGTCCTCGCCGGCTGCGCCCTGCGCATCGCGGGCTTCGGTTGGCTGGCCTTCGCCGATTCCACCGCCACCGTCATCGGCGCCGTCCTGCTCACCGGATTCGCCGCCGCGCTCTTCTCACCCGCCGTGGAGTCCGAGACCGCCCGCGAGGCCGTCCGGCACGAACAGCGCACCGGCACCCCGCGCGCCCAGGTCCTCGCCGCCTTCTCCGCCGCCGGACAGGCCGGCGCCTTCCTCGGCCCCCTCCTCGGCTCCCTGCTCCTCCTCCTCCTCGACGCCGGCTTCCGGGCCGCCTGCCTCGCCGGCGCTCTCGTCTTCGTCGGCGTCCTTGCCGGACACGCCCGGCTCATGCCGCACCGCGCCCCCGTCACCCGAACGGGCGGACGCCGACGCCCGATGCGGCGGATCCTCACCAACCGCCCGTTCCTGCTGCTCTGCCTCGCCTACAGCAGCTACCTCGTCGCCTACAACCAGCTCTACCTCTCCCTGCCCGCCGAGGTGCAGCGCGCCACCGGATCCCAGGCCGCCCTCGGCTGGCTCTTCGCCCTCTCCTCGCTGCTCGTCGTCTGCGCACAGCTGCCCCTGACCCGCTGGTCCGCCCACCGGCTCGCGCCGCGCACCGCCCTCGTCACCGGCCTCACCACCGTCGCCGCCGCGTTCGCCGCCGTACCCCTGACCCCCGCGGGCCCCGCCGGACTGCTGCCCCCGGCCGCCCTCGTGCTCCTCCTCACCCTCGGCCAGATGCTCCTGGTGCCCGCCGCCCGCGGCCTCGTACCCGACCTCGTCGACGACCGGCACCTGGGCCTCGCCACCGGGGCGCTCTCCTCCGTCTCCGGCCTCGCCGTGCTCGGTGGCAGCGCCGCCACCGGCGCCCTGCTCGACGCCCCCGCCGCCGTCCGGTGGGCCGCACTCGCCGCCGTGCCTCTCGCCGGAGCCGCCCTGGCACTGACCCTTCCGGTGAGCATGGACGGGAAGCGGGCCGCGGGAGGCGGGATTGGGGTAGGTGTAGAGGTACCACCGACCCGTTCAGGAGGACGTACGCCATGACCGCCGCACTCTCCGATGGACTCAAGGCGCTGCTCGACACCCCGGTCTTCGTCACCGTGGCCACCATCCAGCCCGACGGGAGCCCCCAGGTGTCCCCGGTCTGGGTGAAGCGGGACGGCGACGACGTACTGATCTCCACCACCACCGGCCGCCGCAAGGAGCAGAACCTCGCCCGCGACCCCCGCGTCTCCGTCGTCGTCCAGCCCTTCGACGCCCCGTACACCTACGCCGAGATCCGCGGCACCGCCACCCTCACCACCGAGGGCGGCCAGGAACTCATAGACGAACTGTCCCTGAAGTACACCGGCAAGAAGTACGCCGACTTCAACCCCGCATCCGCCGACGACGACCCGCGCGTCGTCGTCCGGATCACGCCGCGCAAGGTCGTCGGACGCCTCTGAACACCCCCGGACGATCACCGGTCACGGCTCCGGCCCGCCCGGAGCCGTAACAACTGTCCAAGCAATCCCCCAACGGGTCGCGGGGCACTGGTGCGCGCCCACTACCCTTGAGACGTGACTATTCGCCTGTACGACACCAGCGCCCGGCAGATCCGTGACTTCGTCCCGCTCACAGCGGGCTGCGTCTCGATCTACCTCTGTGGCGCTACTGTCCAGGCCGCCCCGCACATCGGGCACATCAGGTCCGGACTGAACTTCGACATCATGCGCCGCTGGTTCGCCCACCGCGGCTACGACGTGACGTTCGTCCGGAACGTCACCGACATCGACGACAAGATCATCAGGAAGTCGGCCGAACAGGGCCGTCCCTGGTGGGCCATCGGCTACGAGAACGAGCGCGTCTTCAACGACGGCTACGACGCCCTCGGCTGCCTGCCGCCCACCTACGAGCCCCGCGCCACCGGTCACATCACCGAGATGATCGAGATGATGCGCGGCCTCATCGAGCGCGGGCACGCCTACGCGGCCGACGGCAACGTCTACTTCGACGTCCGCTCGTTCCCCGGCTACCTGGAGCTGTCCAACCAGGACCTCGACGACCTGCGCCAGCCCTCCGGCGAAGGCGAGACCGGCAAGCGCGACCAGCGCGACTTCGCCATGTGGAAGGCGTCCAGGCCCGGCGAGCCCAGCTGGGAGACCCCCTGGGGCCGCGGCCGCCCCGGCTGGCACATCGAATGCTCCGCCATGGCGCACAAGTACCTCGGCACCGCCTTCGACATCCACGGCGGCGGCATCGACCTGATCTTCCCGCACCACGAGAACGAGATCGCCCAGGCCAAGGGCTACGGCGACGACTTCGCGAAGTACTGGGTGCACAACGGCTGGGTCACCATGTCCGGCGAGAAGATGTCCAAGTCGCTCGGCAACTCCGTCCTCGTCAGCGAGATGGTCAAGGCCTGGCGTCCCATCGTGCTGCGCTACTACCTCGGCGCCCCGCACTACCGGTCGATGATCGAGTACAGCGAGGAGGCCCTGCGCGAGGCCGAATCCGCGTTCGCGCGCATCGAGGGCTTCGTCCAGCGCGTCACCGAGAAGGCCGGCGAGACCGTCGCCCCCGCCGCCGAGGTGCCGCCCGCCTTCGCCGAGGCGATGGACGACGACCTGGGCGTCCCGCAGGCCCTCGCGATCGTCCACACCACGGTCCGCCAGGGCAACTCCGCCCTCGCCGCCGACGACAAGGAAGCCGCGGTCGCACGCCTCGCCGAGGTCCGTGCCATGCTCGGTGTCCTCGGCCTCGATCCGCTCGACGACCACTGGGCCGGCGGCGAGAGCGACCGCGGCGACGACCTCCACGGCGTCGTCGACACTCTCGTACGCCTCGTCCTCGACCAGCGCCAGTCCGCACGCGACCGCAAGGACTGGGCTTCGGCCGACGCCATTCGCGACCAGCTCAACCAGTCCGGGCTCGTCATCGAGGACAGCCCCACCGGACCAAGGTGGACACTCGGCCCGCGCCAGTAGTCCTCCCATGTGCCGCCCGGCCCGCCGGGCGGCACACTTTCACTTATACGTACGCACGTCTGAAGCAACGAAACAGGTAGGTCATGGCCGGGAACAGCCAGCGCAAGAACCGCCGCACGTCCAACAAGAAGGGCATGCAGGTCGGCAGCGGTGGCCAGCGTCGCCGTGGTCTCGAAGGCAAGGGACCGACGCCGCCCGCCGAAGCGCGCAAGAAGCACAAGAAGAACCGCATCGCGACCGCCAAGGCCAAGCAGGCCGCCAACCGCCGCCCCGCGCCCCGTCGCGGCGGCGTCAAGGGCACCTCCGAAATGGTCGTCGGCCGCAACCCGGTCTTCGAGGCCCTGCGCGACGGCGTGCCCGCCACCACCCTGTACGTCCAGCAGTACATCGACAACGACGAGCGCGTCCGCGAGGCCCTCCAGCTCGCCGGCGAACGCGGCAACATCAACCTGATGGAAGCTCCGCGCCCCGAGCTCGACCGCATGACGAACGGCCTCAACCACCAGGGCCTCGTCCTCCAGGTCCCGCCCTACGAGTACGCGGACCCGCAGGACCTCACCGCCGCCGCCTACGACAACGGCGAGGACCCCCTCATCGTCGCCCTCGACGGCGTCACCGACCCCCGCAACCTCGGCGCCATCGTCCGCTCCGTCTCCGCCTTCGGCGGCCACGGCGTCGTCGTGCCCGAGCGCCGCGCCGCCGGCATGACCGCCGGAGCCTGGAAGTCCTCCGCCGGCACCGCCGCCCGCACGCCCGTCTCCCGCGTCACCAACCTGACCCGTGCGCTGGAGGCGTACAAGAAGGAAGGCATCGCGATCGTCGGCCTCGCCGCCGACGGCGAGCACACCGTCGAGGACCTCGAAGCACTCGGCGGCCCCGTCGTCATCGTCATCGGCAGCGAGGGCAAGGGCCTCGGCCGCCTCGTCGGCGAGACCTGCGACTACCGCGTCCGCATCTCCATGCCGGGCGGCGCCGAGTCCCTCAACGCCGGCGTCGCCGCCGGCATCGTGATGTACGAGGTCGCGCGCCGCCGCGCCTGATCCGCACCGGCCCACGGCCCCGCGCCCGGCCCGAAGGACCACCCGCACGGGCGGCGGCCGACGGAGGACACCTCCGCCGGACGCCGCCCCGGCACGACCCCACCCGGGGGCGCATCCGGGCACACGCACGCCCCGGCGCACCCCGCCACCACCTGTTGACGGGCCTCGGACACTTCGACACCGTCAAGGCAGTGTCCTAAACACACATCACTCGGTTAGATGAGTGTGGACACCAGAACGCCTCGGTTCGACGAACAACCCGCCCTGAGCATGACCAAGGTGGACTGCGACCCTGCGCAGGTCATCGTCAACCACGCCAGCTTCCGGGTGCAGCTCGCCCCCGGCCAGCGCGCACGGCTCCGCGGCGTGGCCCCGGCCGGAGCGCCCAGGATCCCCGCCATGAGCGGCAGCGGAGCCGGACGCGGCCGACGCGCCCCCGTCGTGTGGAGCGGCAAGTCCGCCCCCGGCGACCCCGGCGCCAGCGGACTCCTCCAGGCCGTACGGAACTCCACCGCGGGCCGGCCCGGCACCGCCTACGACCCGTACGAGCCCTATGCGGCCTACGAGTTCGACGGCGGACGCGGCGGCTCCGGCACCCAGGTCGTCCCGCGCCTCGAAGAGACCCAGCCCAACCCCGTCATCACCGCACCGCACCAGCCCCGCCGCCCCGGCGGCCCGCTGCTGCCACCCATGCGCCAGGCCGTCGGCGCCTACGACCCCGTCGAGCCAGGCCCGTACGACACGGACGGACACGACCGGGACGGATACGGCCGGGACGGATACGGCCGGGACACCTACGACGCCGACGACGTCACCGACTCCCGCGACCGGCGCCAGGGCGCCGACAGCGTCCGGCACGCGTACTACCCCGGCCGCCGCATGAACCTCGGCGTCGTCCTGCTCCCCATGCGCGTCTTCCTCGGCTTCATCTCCATCTACGCCGGCATGGGCAAACTCTGCGACCCCGTCTACTTCGACGGCGGCGACCGCGGCTCCATGGTCAAGTGGCTGAACTCGCTCCACCCCTGGGCACTCGCGGAACCCCTCCGCGACTTCGCGCTCTCCCACCCCGTCGGCGCCGGACTCACCATCGCCTTCCTCCAGGTCGTCGTCGGCGTCCTCACCGTCCTCGGCCTCTGGCAGCGCGTCGCCGCCTCCTTCGGCGCCCTCCTGTCCGCCGCCCTCCTGGTCACCGTCAGCTGGCGCACCGTCGCCGCCTACGACGCACCCGACATCATCTACCTCGCCGCCTGGAGCCCCCTGGTCATCGCGGGTGCCCCCGTCTACTCCGTCGACGGACGCCTCGCCGGCGAAGCCTGGCGCAAGCTCGGACCCCGCTCCGAGATCTGGGACCTCCGCCGCCGGGTCCTGCGCCGAGGCGCCGTCGTCGCCACCGTCGTCGTCGGCCTCACCCTCCTCATCGGATCCGTGCTCGGCGGCGCCGTCCGCTCCACCGAGGTCGTCACCGTCCCCGGCCCCAACGGCGTCCCGACCAACCAGCTCCCCGGCTCCCCGCTCCCCGACAAGTCCCGCAGCGGCAAGGCCTCCCACACCCCCACCGGACAGAGCCCCACCCCCTCCCGCAGCACCGCTCCCCGCACCCCGTCCGCCCAGCCCTCCACCCCCACCGCCGACAGCGTCCGCGAGTCCGGCCAGGCGGCCGGAGCCGGACAGCCCAGCCAGACCCAGGGCACCGGCCGCAGCACCCCGCAGCAGACCGCCCCGCAACAGCCCCCGGCCGGCAGCAGCTCCGGCCCCAGCTCCTCCGGCCCCACCGGCGGCTCCGCCACCGGCGGCTCCACCACCGGCGGCACGGACCCCGGCACCGGCTCCACGGGCGGCACCACCGGCGGTGGCGGCGGCCGCAACCCCATCGGCGGCCTCCTCGGCTGACACCCACCACGCCAAGCCCTGGCACGCCGAAGGGGCGGGCACCGGAAACGAATCCGGTGCCCGCCCCTTCGGCGTGGCGCGGTGACTTCGGCCTGGCGCGGTGACGCGTACGAACGGGGGAGGGGACCTACTGCCCGTCCAGCTCCTTCGCCGCCTCCGTCAGGTCCTTCGCCGTGTCGATGGCCCGCCAGTACGCCCCGTGAGGCAACGGATAACCGGCCAGCCTGCGCTCGCGCGCCAGCCTCGGGAACGTCGTCCGCTCATGGTCGCCCCGGTCCGGCAGCATCCCCGTGAACGCCGGAGAGAACACGTACACCCCCGCGTTGATCAGATACGGGGACGGGGGAGACTCGATGAAGTCCGTGATGTGCCCGAACGCATCGGTCTCCACCGCACCCCACGGAATGCGCGGACGAGCCAGCGCCAGCGTCGCGGTCGCATCACGCTCCGCATGGAACGCGGCCATCTCACGCAACGAGAAACGGGTCCAGATATCGCCGTTGGTCGCGTACCAGGGCTGCTCCGGACCGGGCAGCCGGGCCGCCGCGTACTTCAGCCCGCCACCGCGGCCCAGCGGCTCGGACTCCACCACCGTCGTGACCCGCAACGGCAGCACCGCAGCGTCCAGCCACTCCTGCAGCACCTCGGCGAGATGCCCGCACGACACCACGGCATCGGTCACGCCCTCGGCGGCCAGCCAGGCAAGCTGATGGCCGATGATCGGCGTCCCGGTGCCCGGGATCTCGACCATCGGCTTGGGGCGGTCATCGGTGTACGGGCGCAGCCGCGACCCCTGGCCACCCGCCAGGATCACGGCCTGCGTCGGAAACGTATGCATGTCAGGCACGATATGCCGTGCCCGGACGGGAGCGGTCAGCTGAACTGCGCGACACCCGAGGCGAAGGACGTGTCGCAGACGGGCCGCGAGAAACGGTGCGCACGGGTCGGGCCGTAGTGCTCGACTGCGGCCTTGCCCAGCGCCTTCGCGATCGACATGCAGTGCCGCGCGAGCGACGGACGCCCCTCGACGGCCCGCTGGAGATCCGTCAACGCGACACCGGGGTCCTTCTCCTGGAGTTCCAGCAGGAGCTTGTCGCGCAGGATGTCCTGCGGGGCACGCGCCTTGGTGCGCTTGGAGACGGTCTGGGCCGACGCGGTGAGCATCGTCGAGTCGGAGTTGTGAGCTGCCCACGGCACGGCGGTGACCGCGAGGGTCCCGGACAGGACCATGACGACAGGCAGTACGAAAGCGAGAGTTCGGCCGATACGGCGCGCGGTGTGGGTCACGCAGCGAGCGTAGCGGCCAGTGATGATTCGGCGACATTACGTCACTCGGGCGAGGGATGGTTCGAGTGTGCTTTTCGAATCCCGTGTTGACGGCGCGGAGCGAAATGACCGTTGTGCCGGGGAATTTTCCACCGCCCGACCAAACCTCGGAACGCGTTCCCGGGTCGCGTTCCCGGAACGCGCGACGGCCCCGCACGGAGAACGTGCGGGGCCGTCGTACAGCGTGTGCGGGATCAGCCGGTGAGGCGCTCACCGGTCGACGTCGCGAAGACGTGCAGCTCGTCCGGGCGCGGCACGACGTGGAGCTTGGTGCCCTTCTCCGGGACGGCACGGCCGCCGACGCGGACGACCAGGTCCTTGTGCTCGCCACCGACCTCGGCAGCGCCGTAGACGAAGCCGTCGGCGCCGAGCTCCTCGACGACGTTGACCGAGACGGCCAGGCCGGCCGGGGCGTCGGCGGAGTCCTTGGTGAGGGACTTCGCGGCGGCGCCGCCGTGCTCGACGATGTCGAAGTGCTCGGGACGGATGCCGACCGTGACGGTGCGGTCACCGCGGTCCGCGGCGGCGGTGAGCGCCTCGCGGGAGACCGGGACGACGCTGTTGCCGAACTTCACGCCACCGTCGGTGATCGGGACCTCGACCAGGTTCATGGCCGGGGAGCCGATGAAGCCGGCCACGAAGAGGTTCGCCGGGCGGTCGTACATGTTGCGCGGCGAGTCGACCTGCTGGAGGAGACCGTCCTTGAGGACCGCGACACGGTCACCCATGGTCAGGGCCTCGACCTGGTCGTGCGTGACGTACACGGTCGTGATGCCCAGACGGCGCTGGAGCGAGGCGATCTGCGTACGGGTGGAGACGCGGAGCTTGGCGTCGAGGTTCGACAGCGGCTCGTCCATGAGGAAGACCTGCGGCTCACGCACGATCGCGCGGCCCATCGCCACACGCTGACGCTGACCACCGGAGAGCGCCTTGGGCTTGCGGTCCAGGTAGTCGGTGAGGTCCAGCATCTTGGCGGCCTCTTCGACCTTCGCGCGGATCTCGGTCTTGTTGATACCGGCGATCTTCAGCGCGAAGCCCATGTTGTCCGCGACGGACATGTGCGGGTAGAGCGCGTAGTTCTGGAACACCATCGCGATGTCCCGGTCCTTCGGCGGCAGGTGCGTGACGTCGCGGTCACCGATGCGGATGGCGCCGCCGTTGACGTCCTCGAGACCCGCGAGCATGCGCAGGGAGGTCGACTTGCCACAACCGGAGGGGCCGACGAGGACGAGGAACTCACCGTCCGCGATGTCGATCTCGAGCTGGTCGACGGCCGGCTTCGTGGAGCCGGGGTAGACGCGGGACGCCTTGTCGAACGTGACACTGGCCATGCTGAATCTTCTCCTCAACCGGCAGGAACGTGCCGGACGATCCGTTGTAAAGGGAGTGGTCTGGTCCACCTGGGTGAACCATCAGCGACGCTACCTGGCGATTTCGGATCTGTCAGTAGTTCTCTGGGGAGGAATATCTCCTGGTGGGGCCTGGCTGGGCCGGGTGCGGCCGGGAAGCGGTCCCAGGCGCAGGGCCGGTGCGGGCAGGGCGAAAAAGCTCGTGGATGGGTGAGTGGAGCGCTGTGTAGAGTGAGGACTCGCGCGCGTGGGTCGGGTTCGGCCGGCGTGCGCGCTGCCTCCTTAGCTCAGCTGGCCAGAGCAACGCACTTGTAATGCGTAGGTCATCGGTTCGAATCCGATAGGGGGCTCAACTCCCAGGTCGGCGCACTGCCGGCCTGGGGTTTTTGGTTGACGACGTGATCGCCTGTACGGGGCGCAGCAGGCTGCGCCCCGTCGGCGGGAGCGCCGCTAGCGCAGTACGGGCGTCTCGCCGGAGACGGCGACGCCTGCCTCGTGGAAGTCGAGCAGGGTCGACGCCGTGGTGTCAGGGGCGACGCCGACCGAGTAGTCCAGGAGCACCCGGGCGCGGAACCCGGCCTTGACGGCGTCCAGAGCGGTCGCGCGCACGCAGTGGTCGGTGGCGATGCCCACCACGTCGACGTCTTCCACCCCACGGGCGCGCAGCCAGTCCGCCAGGGGTGTGCCCTGTTCGTCGGCGCCTTCGAAGCCGCTCTTGGAGGCGCTGTGGGCGCCCTTGAAGAAGACGGCGTCCACCTTGCCGCCGGTGGCGGTGGGGGCGAAGTGCGGGTGGAATTCGCCGCCCTCGTTTCCTGCCACGCAGTGGACGGGGAAGCTGTTCTTGTAGTCGGGGTTCTCGGAGAAGTGGCTTCCGGGGTCGACGTGGTGGTCCCGGGTCGCGACGACGTGCTGGTAGTCGCCACCCGCGGTTCGCTCCACCAGCTCCGCGATGGCGGTGGCGATCTGTGCGCCGCCCGCGACGGGGACGCTGCCTCCCTCACAGAAGTCGTTCTGCACGTCCACGACGATCAAGCCTCGGCTCATCTCGAACACCCTTCAGCGGTACGGAACAGACAGGAACAGCGTCCGTTCCGGGGTGCCGAGCCGTCGGGCGCCGGCACTCCGGGACGGGGATCAAGTGCCGGGCGGGGTGCGGGAGGCGATGCCGTCCTCGCCGGCCCGTCGGCGTCCTGATCACCCCCGCGTTGTACCGGCCGCCTCGTCGCCGACGGGTACCCGACGGCGCTCACTCACCCGCACGGACCTCGACATTCATTCGCGCGGCGCCGGTGTCGGGCGGTCAGTGCCTCCCCGACAGCCGGTCCGCCATCTTCGCGATCGGGTCCGTGCCGGGGCGCGGAGAGGTGAGTTCGCGGCGGTCGGCGGCGCGGTAGGCGGCGTACATGCCGTGGACGCCGAGCCAGCGGAGGGGTTCCGGCTCCCAGCGGCGGACGCGGTGGTTGACCCAGGGGAGGGCGGTGAGTTCGGTGGGGCCGGACTGGCCGGAGTCCTGCTGGATGAGGTCGCGCAGGGTGCGGGCTGCGAGGTTGGTGGTGGCGACGCCTGAGCCGACGTAGCCGCCGGCCCAGCCGAGGCCGGTGGAGCGGTCGAGGGTCACGGTGGCGCACCAGTCGCGGGGGACGCCGAGGACGCCGGACCAGGCGTGGGCGATGCGGGTGCCGGCGGTGGTGGGGAAGAGGCGGATCAGGAGTTCGCGCAGGGCCTCGATGGTGGCGGGCTGGGTGCGTCCGTCATTGTCGGTGGCGGAGCCGTAGCGGTACGGGACGCCGCGGCCGCCGAGTGCGATGCGGTCGTCGGCGGTGCGCTGGGCGTACATGTAGGCGTGGGCCATGTCGCCGAGGGTTTCTCGGCCGTTCCAGCCGATGGTGTCCCAGACGGAGGCGGGCAGGGGCTCGGTGACGATCATCGAGGAGTTCATCGGGAGCCAGGTGCGCTTCTGGCCCTTGAGGCCGGCGGTGAAGCCCTCGGTGCAGCGCAGGACGTAGGGGGCGCGGACGGTGCCGTAGGGGGTGACGGCGTGCTTGGGCCTGATCTCGGTGACGGGGGTCGACTCGTGGATCGTGACACCGAGCGCCTCCACGGCGTCGGCGAGGCCGGTGACCAGTTTCGCGGGGTGCAGGCGGGCGCCGTGCGGGGTCCAGGTGGAGCCGACGGCGCCGTTGACGCGGATGCGTTCGGCGGTCTCGCGGGCGCCGTGCAGGGTGCGGTCGGTCTCGCCGAAGGCGATCTCGACGGTGTGGAAGTCCTTGAGGCGGGCGAGCTGGGCCGGGGTGTAGGCCACTTCGAGGACGCCGCCCCGGTGGATGTCGGCGTCGATCTTCTCCTCGGCGGCGACGCGGATGACCTCGTCGACGGTGTCGTTCATCGCCTGCTGGAGGCGGACGGCGGCGTCGTGGCCGTGGAGTCTCGCGTAGCGGTCGCGGCCGGCGATGCCGTTGTAGAGCCAGCCGCCGTTGCGTCCGGAGGCGCCGTATCCGCAGAACTTCGCTTCGAGGACGGTGATGTTGAGGAAGGGGACGGCCTTCTTGAGGTAGTACGCCGTCCAGAGCCCGGTGTATCCGCCGCCGACGATGCAGACGTCGGCGGTGCTGTCGCCGGGCAGGGGTTCGCGGGGGATCGGGGTGCCCTGGTTCGCGTACCAGAAGGATATGCCGCCGTTGACGGTGTTCATGTTGCCCCTGCTTGTCCGGGTGGCTGCGTGGCTGTTGTGGCGGGACGTTACTGGGAGGGGGTGGGTTTCGTCTCGTCGTGGGTGCGTGTCAGCGGGTAGCAGGCGAGGCCGATGAGTGCGGCGGTGAAGTGGCCGACGTCGGTGAAGGTGGCGCCGGTGACGAGGGGGACGCCGTAGATGACGAGGACGGCGAAGAGGTAGACGTACCGCCAGGGGCGGGCGACGTAGTAGGTGAGGACGGCGACGACGCCGGCGAGGGCGTAACTGACGCCCACGTCCAGGGTGTTGGCGGCGGTTTCGGGTGCGTGGCCGTGCTGGATGGCCCAGGCCAGGACGCCTTCGCTGACGAGGGTGGCGAGGACGTGGGCGGTGGCGGCGACGGTGAGCCAGCGCAGGGTGCCGAGGCGGCGTTCGGCGGGGGCGTGGAAGACGGTGTAGAGGACGGCGTAGGGGAGCCATTTTCCGCTGTCGATCCAGAAGGCGCTGCTGATGAGGACGCGGACGGGGTTCTGGGAGAGTTCGTGGATGTTGGTGGAGCGCTGGCGGAGGAAGTCCTCTTCGAATGCGGGTGACATCTGGTGGACGATGACCGTGGTGACGAAGAGGACGGTCAGCCAGATGTAGGTGCCGGGGGCGCTGCGGACCCATGAGCCGGCGCTGCGGATCCACGTGGCGGGCGCGGGGCGGGGCCGCGTGGGCGGGGCGGGGTGGCTCGGGGTCATAGCCGATTGACGCACGCTCCTAGGATCGACGGCGTGATTGACATTCCGGATGCGCTGATCGCCACACAGTCCAGGTACAACGGTGAGGCGGGGCGGGCGTTTGTCGCGGCGCTGCCGGGGATGGCGGCGGACTTTCTGGAGCGGTGGGGGCTGCGGCGTGACGGCGACGCCCTGTACGGGGTGTGTGCGCTGGTTCTTCCGGTGGTGCGGGAGGCGGATGGGTGCCGGGCGGTGCTGAAGTTGCAGCCGGTGGACGAGGAGACGGTGGGGGAGCCGGTCGCGCTGCGGCTGTGGGGTGGGGCGTCGGCGGGTGCGGTGGAGCTGCTGGAGCACGACGCGGCGACGGGAGCGATGCTGCTGGAGCGGCTGGACGGGCATCGTGCGTTGTCCGGGGTGGCGGATGTGTGGGAGGCGGTGCGGGTCGTCGCGGAGCTGTTGGCGGGGCTGACGGCGGTGCGGGTTCCGCAGGGGTGCGGTCTGCGGGGGCTGGGGGACGTGGCGGCGAGGATGGTGGGGGCGGCGCCCGGGGCGGCGGGGTCGTTGGCGGACGAGGGCGAGCGGCGGCTGGTGCTGGACTGTGCGGCGGCGGTGCGGGAGGTGGCGGGGGAGCCGGGGGACCGGTTGCTGCACTGGGATCTGCACTTCGGGAATGTGCTGGCCGGGCGGGGTGGGCAGTGGGTGGCGATCGATCCGAAGCCGTTGGCCGGTGATCCGGGGTTCGAGTTGTTGCCTGCGCTGGTGGACCGGTTCGATGCGGCCGGGGTGGGGCGGCGGTTCGATCTGCTGACGGACGTGCTGGGGCTGGACCGGGGGCGGGCGCGGGCGTGGACGCTGGGGCGGGTGCTGCAGAACGCGTGCTGGGGTGTCGCGAGTGGTGAGCGGCGGCTGGCGCCGGAGCAGGCCGAGGTTGCGCGGCGGTTGCTGGGACGGGGGTAGAGGGGCGCGGCGGTTGCTGGGGCGGGGGCAGGGGGGCGGGGCGGTGCTGTTTACGCTGCCCTCATGATTCGTACCGCTACCGCTGCCGACGTGCCCGCCATCCACGCGATGGTCCGTGAACTGGCCGATTACGAGAAGGCGCTGGACGAGGCGAGGGCCACTGAGGAGCAGCTGCACGAGGCGCTGTTCGGTGATCGTCCTGCCGCTTACGCACACATCGCCGAGTCGGACGAGGACGGTGGGATCGTCGGTTTCGCGCTGTGGTTCCTGAACTTCTCGACGTGGCGCGGGGTGCACGGGATCTACCTGGAGGATCTGTACGTGCGTCCTGAACGGCGCGGTGGCGGGCACGGGAAGGCGCTGCTCACGGAGCTGGCGCGGATCTGTGTGGAGCGTGGTTACGAGCGTCTGGAGTGGTCGGTGCTGGACTGGAACGCCCCGTCCATCGCCTTCTACGAGTCGCTGGGTGCGCGGCCGCAGGACGAGTGGACGGTGTACCGGCTGACGGACGGGGCGTTGGCGGAGCTGGGCCACTGACGTCCGGGGGTCAGGGGATGAGGACGACCTTGCCGGTCGTGCCTCGGGTTTCCATGGCGCGGTGGGCGGTGGCCGCTTCGGCGAGTGGGTAGCGCTGGACGGCGGGGCGCAGCCGTCCGGCCGCTGCTTCGGCGAGTGCGCGGGTTTCGAGGGTGCGCAGGCCGCCGCCCCGTTGGATCATGGCCGGGCCGAGGACGCTCTCGGACGTGATGGCGCGTGCGGCGAGTTCGTCGGCGGTGAAGGTGAGGGGGCCGCCGTCCTGGAGTCCGCTGCCGGACCAGCCGTAGACGACGTGGTGGCCGCCCTTGCCGAGGAGGTCGACGGCGGCGCGGGCGGTGGTGGAGCCGACGGAGTCGTACACGACGGTGGCGCGCCGGCCGAGGGTGTCGAGGTGCAGGCGGACGTGGCGCGGCCAGTCGGGGAGGGTGTAGTCGACGGCGAGATCGGCTCCGTTGGCGTGGACGAGGGCGACCTTGGCGGGGCCGCCGGCGAGGCCGATGACGGTGGCCCCGGCGTTCTTGGCGTACTGCACGAGCAGGGTGCCGATGCCTCCGGCGGCCGCGGTGACGAGGACGACGGAGTCCGGGCCGAGCGGGGTGAAGCCGAGGATGCCGAGGGTGGTGCGGCCGGTGCCGATCATGGCGACGGCTTCGGCGTCGTCGAGGCCTTCGGGTACGGGGTGGAGCTTGTCGGCTTCGGTGACGGTGAGTTCGGCGTAGCCGCCGGGGGCGTTGCCGATGTGGGCGACGACGTGCCGGCCGAGCCAGGCGGGGTCGGTGCCTTCGCCGAGTGACTCGACGGTGCCGGCGACTTCGCGGCCGGGGACGGTCGGCAGGGTGACGGGGGCGGGGTACGGCCCGGTCATGCCTTCGCGCAGGGCGGTGTCGAGGAGGTGGACGCCGGCGGCGCGTACGGCGATGCGGACCTGGCCGGGGCCGGGGACGGGGTCGTCGGTGCGTTCGTAGGTGAGGTTCTCTGCGGGGCCGAAGGTGTGGAGGCGGACGGCGTGCATGGCGGGCTCCCCGGGCTTGGGTCTCGGTGACCCTGCCACCCTCCTTCCTCAAGCGCCCTTGAGGTCAAGGGGAGTGGTGGACGGGGTGGGGTGGGTGGTGGTGCCGAGGGCGAGCAGGGCCGCTTCGATGCCGCTGTTGAAGGACACCTCGCTGAGGAGGCCGGGGGCGGCGACCTGGTCTCCGGCGAGGTAGATGCCGTTGCCGCGGTCGATGGCGGGGCGGTCGCGCCAGGTGGTGCCGGGGTGGTCGACGGCGCCGGTGCGGCCGGAGGCGAGGGCGTCGCGGCGCCATACGGTGCGCTCGCGCCAGCCGGGGAAGCCCAGGTCGAGGAGGTCCTCGGCGCGGGTGGTGCCGGTGGCCCGGGTCTCGTCGGGGGCGACGGGGAACTGGCCTTGGAGGAGTTGTTCGCCGGTGGGGGCGAGGGTGCGGTCCTGGGCCGTGAAGCGTTCGATCCAGCCGGGGGCGTCGAGGTCGGAGACGGCGAACGCGTCGCCGCGGCGGGTGCGCAGGGCGAGGTCGACGAGGGCCGTGCGGCCGGAGGCCCAGGTCAGTGCGGGGTCGCCGAGGAGGATGCGGGCGGCGTCGAGGGAGGTGGCGACGATGACGGGGCCGGTGCGGGCGAGGGTGTCGAGGGCGGCTGCGTCGATACGGGACGCGGTCTCGATGCGGACGCTGAGGTTCCAGGCGCGGGATGCCATCCGGTCGATGATCCGGTCCCAGCCGCCGACGGGGTAGCGGGCCTCCGGCGGCAGGGCGCCTGCGCGGCGGAGCCGTTCCTGGACGAAGGCGGCGGAGAGGCTGCCGGGGTCGTGGTGGTAGAGCGCGACGGCGGCGTAGTGCGCGGCGGCGCGGGCGCCCTCCTCGCCCACCTGCGCGGTGGCCCAGGTGCGGAAGTCGGTGTCGACCGGTGCGTGGGCGGCGTCGCGGCGGCTGAGGCGCAGGACGGCGAGCGGCGGGGTGCGGCGCAGGGTGCCGTGGTGGCGGAAGCGGAGCCGGGTGGCTTCGAGGGGTGGCAGGGTGGCGGTGGGGCCGAGGAGGTTGCGCCGGTCGAGCCATGTCCAGTGGGGGCCGTGGCGGTAGAGGGCGTGGGGGCCGTCGTTGGTGCGGTAGGGGCCATCGGCGGTCCTGGCCCGGCCGCCGAGGGTGTGGTGGGCCTCGTGGACGGTTACCAGGGCGCCGGATTCGGCTGCGGTGATGGCTGCGGTGAATCCGGCGAGGCCGCCGCCGACGACGTGGATGCGCTGCATGGTCCCGGTCTCCTTCGTCTTCGTTGGAGGTGTGTCTGCTTGTGCGACGGACGGCGGGGCCCGGGTGTGACATCGGCGGCGGGCATTGTCAGTGGTGTGCGTCACGATGGGGGCATGGTGCGCAGCGGCGGTAGTGGTGGCGGTTCGGGCAGGGGCGGCAAGGGCGGTGTCTCCGGGGCGCGGCGGCCGGAGGTGCGGCTGCCGCCGTTGGTGGCGTACGAGGGCGGCGGGCTGGAGCCGGACGGGGACTACGACAGCGTGCGGTTCGACTCCGTCGACCTGGCGGACGAGTCCGGTCCGGGTGCGCGTTTCATGGACTGCGCTCTCGACGGCTGCGCGCTGGACCGTACGGAGTTGGTCAGGGCCCGGTTCATCGACTCGGTGCTGACGGGGGTACGGGGCGTGGGCACCGATCTCGCGGGGGTGTCGTTGCGGGACGTGGAGATCGTGGACGCGCGCCTCGGCGGGGTGCAGATGCACGGTTCGGTGCTGGAGCGGGTCCTGATCAGGGGCGGGAAGATCGACTACCTGAATCTGCGGAAGGCCCGGCTGAAGGACGTGGTGTTCGAGGGGTGCGTGCTGTCGGAGCCGGATTTCGGGGATGCGCAGCTGACCCGGGTGGAGTTCCGGGACTGTGTGCTCAAGCGGGCCGATTTCAGCGCGGCGCGGATGGAGTCGGTGGATCTGCGGACGGTCGCCGAGCTGGACATCGCGCGGGGCGTGGAGCGGCTGGCCGGTGCGGTGATCAGCCCGGTGCAGCTGATGGAGCTGGCTCCGGCGTTCGCGGCGCAGATCGGGGTGCGGGTGGAGGCGTGACGGGGTGTGCCGGGGGCGGGGCGAACGGCCGGGCGCCGGGGGCGGACCCGGTCAGAGGCGGGGGAAGCGGGCCTGGAGGTCCCAGATCGCGGGGTTGTCGGCGAGCCCCTCGTGCATGTCGGCGAGGTCGGCGATCAGGTCGTGCAGGAAGTCGCGGGCCTCGCGGCGCAGCAGGGAGTGGCTGAAGGTGAGCGGCGCCTCCTCGGCGGGCATCCAGTCGGCCTCGACGTCGACCCAGCCGAAGCGGCGCTCGAAGAGCATGCGGTCGGAGGACTCGGTGAAGTCGAGTTCGGCGAACTGGCGGCGGTGCGAGCGGTTGCCGCGCGGGTCCTGGTCGATCTGTTCGACGATGTCGCACAGCGCCCAGGCGAAGTCGAGCACCGGCACCCATCCCCAGGCTGTGGATACTTCGCGGTCCTCCTTGGTGTCCGCGAGGTAGACGTCCCCGGAGAACAGATCGTGGCGCAGGGCGTGGACGTCCGCTCGGCGGTAGTCGGTCTGCGGGGGATCGGGGAAGCGTCGGGAGAGGGAGTAGCCGATGTCGAGCACGGTTCGATGGTGTCATGCCCGGCGTGCCGGTCCCGCACCAGCGGATGCGGGGGCCGGCGGGCGCAGGGTTCTCAGGGCAGGAGCCGTTGCTCCTTGGCGACGGAGACGGCGCCTGCGCGGGTGTCGACGCCGAGTTTGTCGTAGATGCGGCCCAGGTGGGTCTTGACGGTGGCCTCGCTGATGAACAGGGCGCGGGCGATGTCGCGGTTGCCGAGGCCCTGGGAGAGCTGGCCCAGGATGTCGCGTTCGCGGTCGGTGAGGGTGGGCTGCGGGGTGCGCATGCGGGCCATGACACGGCTGGCGACGGGCGGGGACAGGGTGGTGCGGCCCTCGGCGGCGGAGCGGATCGCGGCGAAGAGCTCCTCGGGGCGTTCGGCCTTCAGCAGGTAGCCGGTGGCGCCCGCCTCGATGGCACGGGTGATGTCGGCGTCGGTGTCGTACGTGGTGAGGACGAGGACGTGGGCGCCGGCGGTGCCGGCCACGATGCGGCGGGTCGCCTCGACGCCGTCGATGCCCTCGCCCAGCTGGAGGTCCATCAGGACGACGCCTGGGGTCAGCCTGGCGGCCAGGGCGACGGCTTCCTCACCGCTGCCGGCCTCGCCGACGACCTCGATGTCGGGTTCGCTGCCGAGGAGGGCGAGGAGTCCGGCGCGTACGACCGCGTGGTCGTCGCACAGCAGGATCCGGACGGGCGGGCGCGCGGCGGTCATGCGGGGTCCTGTGGGGTGAGGGGGCCGGGGGGCCCGCCGGGGAGGCCGGGTGCGTCGGTGAGGGGCACGGCGGCGGTCACCACGGTGCCCTCGCCGGGTGCGGACTCGATGGTCAGGGTGCCGCCGAGCTGCTGGAGCCGGGCGCGCATCGCGGGCAGTCCGTGGCCGCGTACGCCGCCCGGCGGTCCGGTGCCGGTGGCGGGGGTGAAGCCGTGGCCGTTGTCGGCGATGTCGAGGACGGTCCGGTCGTCGAGGTGGGTGAGGGTCAGGGCGGCCTCGGTGGCGCCGGCGTGCTCGGTGATGTTGGCCAGGGCGCCCTGGGCGATCCGCAGCAGCGCGGACTGCACGCGGTCGGGCAGGGCGGAGTGCGGTGTGCCCTCGACATGGCAGCGGACGGTGAACCGGCCCTGGGCCTGCGCGGTCTCGCGGGCGGCGAGGGCGTGCAGCGCCGCCTCCAGGCCGCCGCCCTCGGCGAGGTCGGCGGGGGCCAGGTCGTGGACGAAGCGGCGGGCCTCGGCGAGGTTGCGCTCGGCGATGCCGGTGGCGGTACGGACATGGCGGCGGGCCGTCGCCGGGTCGGCGTCCCAGGTGCGGTCGGCGGCCTGGAGCAGCATCTGCTGGCTGGACAGGCCCTGGGCCAGGGTGTCGTGGATCTCCATCGAGAGCCGTTGGCGTTCGGCGAGGGTGCCTTCGCGCCGTTCGGTGGCGGCCAGCTCGCGGCGGGTGCGGAGCAGGTCGTCGATGAGTTCGGCCTGGCGTTCCGCCTGGCGCTGCATGTGGACGAAGACGGCGGTCGCGACGGCGGCGACGGCAGGCGGGGCGAGGATCAGGTTCGGGTCGAAGCCGTCGGCCAGCCGCAGCTGCGCGGCGACGACGAACAGCGTCAGCAGCGCGACGAGCGCGAGCGCGGCACGCGGCGGCAGGATGCGCAGCCCGGTGTAGAAGAGCGGGACCGCGCACCAGGCGAAGCTCGGCGCGAGGACGACCAGCACCATCCACACGGCGACCAGCGCCCCGAGCCAGACGAGGCTCCGCGGTGTCGGCCGGGAGCCGAGGACCGGGCCGAGCACGTACAGAGCGGCCAGGGCGACGGACAGGCCGATGATCCACGGGGTGCGCGTCTCGCCCGGGTGCCGCAGCAGGAACCGGGTCAGCGAGGCGCCCAGCAGCAGGAAGAACGCCGCGTGCATGAGCAGGGCCAGAGCGCGGGTGCCGGGGGCGTCGGCCAGGCCGGCGCCCGGTACCGACGAGGTTCGCTGCTCCACCCTCGTACCCCTGCTCCTCACCGAAGGCCCCGTCCGTGGGGACCGCTGCTGACCTGCGCGGACATTTCATCGTCACCCCGAACGGCCACCCCCGCATCAACCGATCGGCCGATGGGGCCGTCAGCCGTCCCGCGCGCGGTGTCGAGCCGGTACGACGACCGTGCGGCCCCGGGACCGGTCCAAGGATGGAACACAGAACGCAGGAACCACGCACTGCCACCGCTGAGGAGCTCACCATGAAGAAGATGTCGCTGCGCACCCGTGTCCTGACCGGTGCCGTCGCCGCCGCCGCTCTCGGAGCCGGCACCTTCGGTGCCATGTCCGCGAACGCCGCCTCCCCGGCCGCCTCGCCCGCCACCACCGTCAAGGCGGACACCGCGAACCGGAACCTCCAGCAGTCCACGCACCTGACCGTGGACGCCGCCACGAAGGCCGCGCAGGCCGCCCTCGACGCCGCGGCGAAGGAGAACCAGCGCGTCGCCGTCTCCGTCGTCGACCGCAACGGCAACACCATCCTGACGCTGCGCGGCGACGGCTCCGGCCCGCAGGCGTACGAGTCGGCCGAGAAGAAGGCGTACACCGCCGTGTCGTGGAACGCCCCCACCTCCGAGCTGGCCGGGCGGCTCGCCCAGGCGCCGAACCTGAAGGACATCCCTGGCACCCTGTTCCTCGCGGGCGGCGCCCCGGTGCAGGTCAAGGGTGCTCCGGTGGCGGGCATCGGCGTGGCCGGCGCGCCCAGCGGCGACCTCGACGAGAAGTTCGCCCGGGCCGGCGTCGCCGCCCTCGCGAAGTAGCCGAGTAGTCGTAACCACCCACGGGAGACGGACATGAACGCCCTCGATCAGCAGCTGCTCGACGCCGCACGCACCGGCGACACCGATTCCGTGCGGTCCGCGGTCGTGGGCGGCGCCCGGGTGGACGTCCGCGACGAGGAGCTGCGCACCCCGCTGCTCCTGGCCGTCCACGGCGGCCATGCGGAGGCCGCGCGGCTGCTCGTCGGGGCGGGCGCGGACCCGGACGCGCAGGACAGCCGCGAGGAGAGCCCCTGGCTGGCCACGGGCGTCACCGGCAGCGTCGAGATGCTCCATGTCCTGCTGCCCGCCGGGCCGGACCTGAAGCTCCGCAACCGGTTCGGCGGCATCGCGCTGATCCCGGCGAGCGAGCGGGGGCACGTCGCCTATGTACGGGAGCTGCTCCGGGTCACCGACATCGACGTCGACCACGTCAACCGGCTGGGCTGGACGGCCCTGCTGGAAGCGGTGATCCTCGGCGACGGCGGCCGGGCACACCAGGAGATCGTCGAACTGCTGCTGGCAGCCGGGGCGACGCCCGGGCTGCCGGACGGTGACGGAGTCACGGCCCTGGCGCACGCGGAACGCCGCGGGTTCGCCGAGATCGCGGCACTGCTGCGGGCCGCCCCGGAAACCCGGGACACCCGGTGACCGCCCGCCGCACGGTGGCGGCGCTCGCCGCCGCGGTGGCGAGAGGTACGGGGGCGGACGTGTTCGCCCCCCGCGCCCCGACATTCCGCACATAGGATCACCCGTGTGGATCAGCGACCTCCGGCACGTACACCCCGCAGGGCGGCCGGGGCCGCCGCCCTGCTGCTCGCCCTCGCCCTCCTCGCCCCCGCCTGCACCGCCGGGACCGGCGGGGTGGAGGGCAGGCCGGGGGCCTCCGGTGTGCGTGACCCGTACTTCCCGAAGCTCGGCAACGGCGGCTACGACGTCACGCACTACGACCTCACGCTCGACGTCGATCCGGACGAGCAGACGCTGCGCGGGACCGCCGAGATCACCGCGCGGGCCACTCAGGACCTGAGCTCGTTCAACCTCGACCTCGCCGGTCTGACCGTGGACTCGGCGACGGTGGAGGGGCGTCCGGCCGCCGTCAACCGGGCGGGCAACGAGCTGACGCTGCGTACGGACGCGGAGGTCGAGGACCGGCTCCACAAGGGCGAGACGTTCCGGGTCGTCGTCCGCTACTCCGGCTCCCCGCGGACCATCACGGATGCGGACGACTCAGAGGAGGGCTGGCTGCCGACCGACGACGGCGCGGTCGCCCTCGGTGAGCCGACGGGCTCGATGGCCTGGTTCCCGGGCAGTCACCACCCGAGCGACAAGGCTTCGTACGACCTGAAGGTGACCGTCCCCAAGGGGCTGACGGCGGTCTCCAACGGGGTGCCTGCCGGACCGCCGACGACGGCGGGGGACCGCACCACCTACCGCTGGCACACCGCCGAACCGATGGCGAGCTACCTCGCGACCCTGGCCGTCGGCCGCTTCACGACCAGGACGTCCACGATGGCGGGCGGCATCACGGTGTTCACCGCCGTGGACCCGGAGTCGGCGAAGGCGAGTGCGCGGACGCTGGCCCGGGTCCCCGAGGTGGTGAAGTGGGAGGCCGCGCACTTCGGTCCGTATCCGTTCTCCGCCACCGGCGCGATCGTCGACCGCGACGGGGACTCGGGCTACGCGCTGGAGACGCAGAACCGGCCGTTCTTCCCCGGCCCGCCGAGTATCGGGCTGCTCGTCCACGAGATGGCGCACCAGTGGTTCGGCGACTCGGTCACGCCCGCGACCTGGCGTGACATGTGGCTCAACGAGGGCATGGCGACGTACGCGGAGTGGCTGTGGGAGGAGGAGAAGGAGGACACCCCGGCCCAGGACTCCTTCGACGAGGCCTACGAGGACGAGGACAACTGGGCGTTCCCGCCCGCCGATCCGCCGAGCGCCGCGGACATCTCGGAGCAGCCGGTGTACGGGCGCGGGGCCATGGTGATCCACAAGATCCGCGAGGTGGTCGACGACGACGAGGAGTTCTTCGCGCTGCTCGCCGGCTGGGCGAAGGCCCATCGGCACGGCAACGCCTCGACGGCGGACTTCACCGCCTACGTGGAGGAGGCGACCGGGGAGGATCTGTCGGAGCTGTGGAAGGACTGGCTGTACGGCAGGAGCCGGCCCGCCGCGGACGGCTGACCGGCTCCTGGGGCAACGCGGTGGGTGTGAACCCGACCGGCTCTACTTCACGTTGACGCCGGTCCAGGCGGCGCTGACCGAGGCCAGCTCGGCGCTGTCCGCCCCGTACAGGTCGGTCGCCGCCTTCTCGGTCGCGACGCGGGCGGCCGCGTAGTCGGTGGTCGACGTCATGTACTCGGAGAGGGCCTTGTACCAGATCTGGACGGCCTTGTCCCGGCCGATGCCGGTGACGGTGGAGCCGTCGGAGGTCGGGGAGTCGTAGTCGACGCCGTTGATGGTCTTCGCGCCGCTGCCCTCGGCCAGCAGGTAGAAGAAGTGGTTGGCGACACCGGACGAGTAGTGCACGTCCTGGTCGCCGACGCTGCTGTCCCAGTAGTCGGCCGAGCCGCCGTCCTTGCTGGGCTTGTCCATGTAACGCAGCGGGGTGCCGTCACCGTTGATGTCGATCTTCTCGCCGATGAGGTAGTCGCCGACGTCGGTGGCGTTGTCGGCGAAGAACTCCACGGAGGTGCCGAAGATGTCGCTGGTCGCCTCGTTGAGGCCGCCGGACTCTCCGGCGTAGTCGAGGTTGGCGGTGGCGGCGGTCAGGCCGTGGCTCATCTCGTGGCCGGCGACGTCGAGGCCGGTGAGGGCGCTCTTGTTGTCGGCGCCGTCGCCGTAGGTCATGCAGAAGCAGCTGTCGTCCCAGAAGGCGTTGACGTAGGCGTCGCCGTAGTGGACCCGGGAGTAGGCGGCCTTGCCGTCACCGGCGATGCCGTCGCGGCCGAGGGCCGACTTGTAGAAGTCCCAGGTCATCGCGGCGCCGTAGTGGGCGTCGACCGCGGCGGTCTGGCGGTCGTCGCCGGTGCCGTCGCCCCAGGTGTCGTCGTCGTCGGTGACGAGGTCGCCGGTGCCGCTCTCGCCCTGGTTGAGGTCGTACGTCTTGTGGCCGCCGCGGTCGCCGTCGGTCAGCTCGAAGCCCGAACCGGAGGCGGTGGTGGAGAGGTCGACCTTGCCGCTGTACTGGCTGTTGCCGACGCCGGCCGTCTCGATGGCCTCGTAGCTGTGCAGCTGCTTGCCGGTGGTGGCGTCCGTGATGATGTGCAGCCGGCTCGGGGTGCCGTCCTTCTGCACGCCGGTCTTCACGGTCTCGAAGGCGAGGACGGGCTTGGAGCCGCGCGCCCAGATCACCTTGCGGGCGCTCGCCACCGTCTTGATCTTCGGCGTCGTGGACGGCACGGATATCTTCGCCGTGGTCGCCTTGGTGACGCTCTTGAGCTTGCCGTTGCTCGCGGTGTGGGTGACGAGGTCGCCGCCGAGGACGGGCAGTCCGGCGTAGGTGCGCTCGTAGCGGGTGTGGACCGTGCCGTTGGCGTCCTTGATCACGTCACGGGCGATCAGTTTCTCCTGGGCGCCGAGTCCCAGCGAGCCGGCGGCCGAAGAGGCTTCGGTCTGGGCCGACTTGATGGCGCTCGTGCGTGCGGAGGCGCTGTTGAAGGCGGGTGCGGTGGTGCGGGGAGAAGCGGAGGGACCGTCACCGGAGGTGTTCGGGTCGGCGTTCGCCGCACCGGTCTGCACTCCGACGACGACCATCGCGGCCACGGCGGCCAGGGCTGCGGCGCGACGGGTGTTCATGTGGGGGGTCATGCGTTCTCCGTTGCTCGTTCCGTGGGGGGTTACGAGCGGAGAGCGTGCCACCGAATGACCAGCTTTGACGGTGTACCAACAATTACCTCACAATTCTTTGACCAGTTCTTGTCCGACTGGGATGCGTTCGTGTTCGTTATCCGGCGGACTTCCATCAGTTGGACAACGCCGCGTGTCGGTCCCGCTGTTGAGTGCGTTCAGTGGTATGCGGACATGCGGGAGCCCCCGGCCGCAGGACGTTCGGCCGGGGGCTCCCGTGAAGCGGGTGGAGCGGAGCGTCAGAGGTTGACGCCGAAGTCCTGCGCGATGCCGCGCAGACCCGAGGCGTAACCCTGGCCCACGGCGCGGAACTTCCACTCCGCGCCGTTGCGGTACAGCTCGCCGAAGACCATGGCGGTCTCGGTGGCGGCGTCCTCGCTCAGGTCGTAACGCGCGATCTCGGCGCCGCCGGCCTGGTTGAGGATGCGGATGTAGGCGTTGCGCACCTGGCCGAAGTTCTGGCTGCGGGTCTCGGCGTCGTAGATCGACACCGGGAAGACGATCTTGTCGATGTCGGCCGGCAGGCCCGCCAGGTTGACGTTGATCTGCTCGTCGTCGCCCTCGCCCTCACCCGTGACGTTGTCACCGGTGTGCACGATGGTCTGGTCCGGCGTCGCCTTGTTGTTGAAGAAGACGAAGTGCCCGTCGGAGAAGACCTTCCCCGCGGCGTTGACCGCGATCGCGGAGGCGTCGAGGTCGAAGTCGGTACCGGTGGTGGTACGGACGTCCCAGCCGAGGCCGACCGTGACGGCGGTGAGGCCGGGGGCCTCCTTGGTGAGGGAGACGTTGCCGCCCTTGGACAGGCTTACTGCCATGGGAAGTCCCTTTCATCTGTCGTGTGCGGGCTTCGTGCCATCACGAAGCTACCGTCACAGTCCATAACGCAGGCAGGGCACCGCGAGGTTCCTTCCGCCTTTACTTTCTTTACCGAACTGATGACGCGGCGCGGCAGACGGATGAAGGCGTGCGCCAAAAGGAGGTGACGAACCCCCCGCGGGACGGGGAACATGGGTGTCATGTCCGGGCCCTATTTCATCCGCGGTGCGGTCTCCCTGCCGGAGGCCGAGCTCATGTGGCGTTTCTCGCGGTCCTCCGGGCCCGGCGGGCAGCACGTCAACACCAGCGACTCCCAGGTGGAGCTGCGCTTCGACCTCGCGGCGACCGAGTCGCTGCCCGAGGTGTGGAAGGAGCGCGCGCTGGAACGGCTGGCGAACCGGCTGGTCAACGGCGTCGTATCGGTCCGCTCCTCGGAGCACCGCTCGCAGTGGCGCAACCGTGAGACGGCAGTCGTGCGGCTCACCGCCCTGCTGGCCGAGGCCACGGCGCCGCCCCCCAAGCCGCGCGTGAAGCGCAAGATCCCGCGCGGGATCAACGAACGCCGGCTGCGCGAGAAGAAGCAGCGCGGCGACACCAAGCGAGGCCGCTCGGGCCGCGACTGGTAGCCACGGCCCGGACGAGTCGTCTCCCTTGCCCGCCGTCAGCCCAGCTGCCGGTAACGGCCGCGGAAGTACGTCAGCGGGCTGCCGTCCCCGCTCGGCAGCTGCGCCCCGAGCACCCGGCCGATCACCAGCGTGTGGTCACCGGCCGTGATCCGCTGCTCCGTGCGGCACTCCAGCGTCGCGAGTGCGCCCCCGACCAGGGGCGCGCCGGTGACCTCCCCCCGTACATAGGGGATGTCCTCGAAGAGCAGCCGGTCGCTGATCCGGCCCTTCATGGCGAACCGCCCGGCGATGTGCCGCTGGCTCTCCGCCAGCACGGAGACGGCCCACAGCGGCTGTTCCGCCAGCAGGTCGTCCATCCGGGAGTCGTTGCGCAGGCTCACCATGACCAGTGGCGGGTCGAGCGACACCGACATGAAGGCGGTCGCGGTCATGCCCACGTCCTCGCCGCGGCCGTGCTCGTCGAGCGGGGGCTCCTGTGCGGTGATCAGGACCACTCCGGCTGCCAGTCGGGTGAGGGCGCCGCGGAACTCGTCGTTGCTCACCCCCTCAGCATGGGGGACGGCTTCGGTACGCGGGGCGGGAGGCTTCGTCTGCAACACACCGGGAACGCTAGCCGCGTACGGTGGTCCCCCGCATCGGGCCAGGGGACCAGTCAGGTCCTAGGACCTGCCCGTCCAGGGCCCGCGGTGGCGGGGGTTTGCGTTTTGCGTTCAAGAAGAGGACGGACCACTGAGAGGTGGCATTCGGGACCCTTCACCATCTGTTGTGACTTGAGTCACAGAGAGCAATATTTGTTGACCCTGTGTACCGGGTGCACAGCTCACTGTGATTCAGTGGCCGTGACACTGCAGTAAGTGCGTCTAGTGCGTCGATATGAAATCTGGAGTGCTGTCGAGGTCTCGGGGAGTGCGAGCGATGGAGGCCGAGTCGGAGCCGTACGTCCGTCTTGCGACGATGCGGCAGCTGCACCAGGCCGTGGCCGATCTCAACACGGCGCGGAGCCTGGCCGACACGCTGCAGACCGTCGCCGATGGAATCGTCGCCGGTCTCGGCTACGAGCTTGCCTGCGTCAACCTCGTCCGTCCCGACGGTGATCTCGTCGTCGCGGCCTTCGCGGGCAACAACGCCGCCGAGGCCCTGATCACCGGCCGCGTCGGCTCCCGCATCTCCTGGGAGCGCCGGCTGGCCATGGGTGAGGCGTGGGACGAACTCCGCTTCATACCCCATACCGACGGCTGGGTCCTCCTCGACGACGACGTCCCCCAGTGGCACACCGAGGGCCCCGAGCCCCGCTTCGAGGACGAGTGGCACCCGCAGGACCGGCTCTACGCCCCGATGTACGCCTCGGGCGGAGGTCTGGACCTCCTCGGCGTGATATCCGTCGACCGCCCCCGCAACGGCCGCCGGCCCGGCGCCTGGGGCCGCGAGGCGCTCCAGATGTACGCATCCCAGTCGGCCATTGCGATCAGCAACGCCAGGCTCCGAGCAAACATGCAGCGCGCCCTGGTCCGCCTGGAGCGTGAGCAGCAGGCGCTGCGGGCCAGTGAGGAATCCTTCCGCCAGGCCTTCGAGTACGCGCCCAGCGGCATGGCCATCGCGGAGATGGGCGGCGACCAGCACGGCAGGCTGCTGCGCACCAACGACGCCCTGTGCCGGCTCCTGGGCCGTCCCGCCTCGGTGCTGCGCCGCTACTCCTTCGCCGATCTGGTCCACCCCGAGGACATCGGCACCCTGCTTCGCACCTCGGCCGAGGGTGGCCGTGCCGAGCTGCGGCTGGGCCGCCGGGACGGCACCTATCTGTGGGTCTCGCTGCGCAACTCCGTCGTCGCGGACACGGCGGACGGTCCGCGCTTCCTCCTCACGCACGTCGAGGACATAGAGGAGCGCAAGCGGCACGAGCTGAATCTCGCGCACCGCGCCTCGCACGACGCCCTGACCGGGCTGCCCAACAGTGCGGAGCTGCGGGCCCGGCTCAGTGCCCGGCTGTGCGAGCGCCCGCACTCGGTGGTGTCCACCGACGTGGAGGCGCTGGACGCGGCGTACGGGGACGTCGACGAGGCGCGGGCGCACGGCTTCCCCACCGACGGGTTCGACACCGGCCGGGGGGCCGGCCCGTACGACCACCATGTGCATTCCGTCGCACCGGACACGGTGAAGGACGACGGGTCGAAGGGGCTCGCGGTCCTCTTCTGCGACCTGGACGGCTTCAAGTCGATCAACGACCGTTTCGGCCACCACACGGGTGACGCGGTTCTCATCGAGGTCGCCCGGCGGCTCACCACGTGTGTCCGCGACGGGGACACGGTCGCCCGGCTCGGGGGTGACGAATTCGTCGTTCTCGCCGACGGTCTGGGGGCCGCAGACGCCGCGGACCTGGCCGTACGTC
Organism: Streptomyces sp. LN549; assembly: GCF_043203805.1. Taxonomy (NCBI): domain Bacteria; kingdom Bacillati; phylum Actinomycetota; class Actinomycetes; order Kitasatosporales; family Streptomycetaceae; genus Streptomyces; species Streptomyces sp. LN549. The sequence continues at coordinate 4,844,699 of NZ_JAZHRI010000002.1, forward strand.
TGCGGAACGCCATTATTCCGCCCATTCGGGTCGACGGCCGGGCGGTGCGGGTCGGGGCGAGTTTCGGCATCGGCTGGGCCGCGTGCGGCATGACGGCCGAAGAGGTGCTGCGCTCCGCCGACCAGCGGATGTACGTCGAGAAGCGGTCACGTTCGAAGGTCCACCGCCGAGCCGGCTGACGTTCGCCGACGTGTGGTCCCGGGGGTACGTCGCTTACCCCACCCCGGTTCCTGCCGCACCTCCGGCAATTCTTGGCGCGGTCGCGTTCGGGGTAGGCTCGGCCGGTCGGCGACGGCTGGCGAGATTCGGCGACGGCTGGCGACATGGTGAGGAGTGACCCAGGGATGGCCGGGAACAACGGCGCGAGCACACCCGAGGACGACGATCCGTTCGGCTACCTCTACGAGGACGGGCGGGCAGCCGGCGCGCAGCCGCCGGGACAGGGCGGCTACGGCTACCCGGGTCCCGCCGCGCAGCCGGGCGTGCCCCGGACCTCGTACAACCAGGTGCGGACCGTCGGTGAGCGCCAGTACGGGCAGGTGCCGCCGCAGCAGGCGTACGGGCAGCCCCAGGCGCCCTACGGCCAGCAGAACGCGCAGTACGGCCAGCCGAACGCGCAGTATGCGGCCCCGGAGACGTACCCCGGTGGTGCCGCCACCGCGCAGGTGCCGCACCAGGGTGGCCGCGGCAGTGGCGGCGGCTCCGGCAGGGGCGGTCCGAACACCAAGGGCCTGCTGATCGGGGCGCTCGCGGTGGTCGCGGTCGTGCTCATCGGCATCGGGGTCGCGCTGATGACGGACGACAACGACAAGGACAAGAAGAAGGACGAGGCCACGTCCTCCTCCGGTCCGGCCGGCGAGGTCGAGCAGTCGCCGACGCCGGAGCAGTCCAAGAGTTCCGAGGCCCCGGTAGAGCTGCCGAAGCAGGACGCGGCGTCGCTGAAGCTCGGCGGCGACGCGGGGCTCGACAACACCGTCAAGGGTGCCAAGAGCGGCAACGGGCAGTACATCAACCTCAACGCGGTCGGCAGGTCCGCGACCTGGTCCGTCGAGGTGCCGGAGGCCGGCGAGTACACGCTGTTCGTGACGTACGGCGTGCCGGGCAAGGACGCCAAGACGTCTCTCACGGTCAACGCCGAGGCCCCGCGGTCCATCAACATGACGAACTTCGCCAAGGCCCCCGAGGGTGATCTGGAGAAGGGGTGGACGACGACGTACGCCTACGTCAACCTCACCAAGGGCCCGAACACCCTGATGATCTCCTGCAACGAAGGCGACCAGTGCGATGCCAACCTGGACCAGCTGTCGCTGAAGGCCGGTCACCAGACGCGCTGATCCGCCCGGCTCACGGCTGAGCGTCGCGGCCCCCCTCGCCTTCGGGCGAGGGGGGCCGGTCGCGTTCTCCGGGGGTGCTCCGGACTCAGCCCATCAGGGCCAGGAAGCCGGCCACCGTCGCGGCCATCGCGTCGCGGCCCGGGGCGATGTACTTGCGCGGGTCCACGCCCGTGGCGTTCGCGGCCAGGTGGGCGCGTACGGCCCCGGTGAACGCCGTGTTCAGCGCCGTACCCACGTTGATCTTGACCATGCCGGAGGCCGCGACGGCCTGGCGGATCTCGTCGTCGGGGACGCCGCTGGAGCCGTGCAGCACCAGCGGGACGGGGACGGCGTCGCGCAGCCGGCCGATCAGCTCGTGGTCCAGGGCGGCGGTGCGCTCGGTCATGGCGTGCGAGGAGCCGACGGCCACGGCCAGGGCGTCGACGCCGGTGGCGCGGACGTACGCGGCCGCCTCGGCGGGGTCGGTGCGGACGCCGGGTGCGTGGGCGTCGAGCGGTGCCTCGCCCTCCTTGCCGCCGACCTTGCCGAGCTCGGCCTCGATCCAGATGCCGCGCTCGTGGCCCCAGCCGACCGCTTCGGCGGTGGCCCGCACGTTCTCCTCGTAACTCAGCTTGGAGGCGTCGAACATCACCGAGCCGAAGCCCGCGTCGTGCGCCTGGTGCAGCAGCTCCACGGACTCGACGTGGTCGAGGTGGAGGGCGAGGGGGGCGCCGGAGGTGCGGGCGACGGCCGCGGCGGCGGCGGCGATCGGGGCGAGCCGGCCGCCGTGGAACTTCACGGCGTTCTCGGAGATCTGGAGGATGGCGGGGGCACCGGCCTGCTCCGCACCGGCGGCGATCGCCTCGGCGTGCTCCAGGGTGATGACGTTGAAGGCGGCGATCCCGCGTCCCCGGGCCTGGGCGGCGGAGACGAGTTCACCGGTGCTGACGAGCGGCATGCTGACCTCTGTTGTTTTTCCCCGGGCCCGTCACAGGGCCCGGTGGGGACGCGGCGCTCAGGCCGCCGGTGCGTGTTCCTCGATACCGACGCGCGGCAGCAGTTCCTCGTACGCCGCGCGGTCGAAGTCGCCGGCCGTGGGGGAGAGCACGGTCGCCGTCGACAGTGCCACCGCCCGGCGCAGCCGGTCCGGCCAGTCCAGGCCCTCCACGAGTCCGGACAGGAGTCCGGCCACCGCGGAGTCGCCGGCCCCGGTCGGATTGCCCTTCACGGGTGCGGGCGGGGACGCCTGCCAGTTGCCGTCGGGCGTGACCGCCAGCATGCCGTCGGGCCCCAGTGAGGCGATCACCCCGTGCGCGCCCCGGCGGCGGGCGTCGCGGGCGCCGCGCAGGGGTTCGCGGGCGCCGGTGAGCTGGGCGAGCTCGTCGGCGTTCGGCTTGATCAGGTCGGGGCGGGCGGCGATACCGCGGCGCAGCGGTTCGCCGCTGGTGTCCAGGAGGACGGGGACGCCGGCGGTGCGGGCGAGGCGGACCAGTTCGGCGTAGGCGCCGACGTGGATGCCGGGCGGCAGGCTGCCGCACAGGGCGACGGCGTCGGCCGCGCCGAGCAGTTCCGCGTACGAGCCGAGGAAGGCGGTCCACTCGTCGGCGGTGACGTGCGGGCCGGGCTCGTTGAACTGGGTGGTGTCCCCGGTGGCGCGGTCGACGACGGCCAGCGTGCGGCGGGTGTTGCCGGCCACGGGCACCAGCGCGTCGGTGACGGTCGCGGGGCCGGAGGGGAGGGCGGCGAGCAGCTCGCGCAGCACGGCTCCGGTGGTGCCCCCGGCGAAGCCGGTGACGACGCTGTCGTGGCCGAGGTCGGCGAGGACCCGGGCGACGTTGAGTCCCTTGCCGCCCGGGCGCTCGGAGAGGTCGGTGACGCGGTGGCTGGAGTGCGGTACGAGTGCCGGCACGCCGTACGTCAGGTCGAGTGCCGTGTTCAGCGTGACCGTGAGGATCACTTCGGCCGCCCCCGATCTGTGTGTAGCGCGGATCCTTTGCCAGAACGCGCTTTCCCTGCTGGTTTCCCAGGCGATCATGCCAAAGAGACGGAGGTCGGCCCAGACGTCGGGACCAACCGCCGTCTCTTCGTTACGTAGCCGGCTTCCGGCCGGCCTGTGCGGCTGTCAGCCGGCCTGCGGCTGAATGATCCACTCGCCCTTGCGCATGACGCCCTTGAGCCGGAAGTCCTCGTCCAGGACGACGAGGTCGGCGTCCTTGCCGGGCTCCAGCGAGCCGACCCGGTCGTAGACCCCGAGGAGCCGGGCCGGCGTGGCGGAGATGGACTGCACCACGTCGCCGACCGGGATCCGGTCGATGGTGACGGCCCGGTGGAAAGCGGTGTCCAGGGTGAGGGTGGAGCCTGCGATGGAGCCGCCCTCGACGAGCCGGGCGACGCCGTCCTTGACCTCGACGGCGAGCGGGCCGAGCTGGTACTGGCCGTCGCCGAAACCGGCCGCGTCCATCGCGTCGGTGATCAGCGCGACGCGGTGGGCGCCCGCGTGGTGGTAGGCGAGCTCCAGGGCGGCCGGGTGCAGATGCGTACCGTCGTTGATGAGCTCGACGGTGATCCGCTCGTCCTCCAGGAGGGCGGCGATGGGGCCGGGTGCGCGGTGGCCGATGCCCGGCATCGCGTTGTAGAGGTGCGTGGCGACGGTGGCACCGGCGTCGATCGCCTCGACGGTCTGCTCGTACGTCGCGTCGGTGTGGCCGATCGCGGCGATGACGCCGTGCTCGGCGAGCAGCCGTACGGAGTCGATGCCGCCGGGCAGTTCGGTGGCGAGCGTGAACATCTTCGCGGTGCCGCGTGCCGCGTCCATCAGCTTGCGGACCTCGGCCGGGTCCGGGTGGCGCAGCAGGCCCTCGCTGTGGGCGCCCTTGCGGCACGGGGAGATGAAGGGGCCCTCGAAGTGGATTCCGGCCAGGTCGCCCTGTTCGACGAGCTCGGAGAGGATGCCGGCCCGTTCGGCGAGGAAGTCCATCTCGCCGGTGACGGTGGAGGCGACCAGGGTGGTGGTGCCGTGCTCGCGGTGGGTGCGGACGCCGGTGAGGACCTCGTCCACGGTGCCGGAGGTGAAGGAAGCGCCGCCGCCGCCGTGGTTGTGCATGTCCACGAAGCCGGGAACGATCCAGTGGCCGGACAGGTCGACGGTCCGGGCGCCCTCCGCCGAGCTGCCGGCGATGCGGGTGCCCTCGACGATCACCCGGCCGTTCTCGACGGTGCCGGTGGGGAGTACCACCCGGGCACCTGCGAGAACGGTGCTGTCTGCGCGTCCGGCCATCAGGCGGATACCTCCGTGGAGAGAAGATCCCAGGCGAGCAGCCCTGCGCCCAGGCATCCGGCGGTGTCCCCGAGGGCCGCCGGAACGATGTGGGGCAGCTTCTGGAACGTGACGCGTTCCTCGACGGCCGCACGGAGTGGTGTGAACAAGGTTTCCCCGGCCTCGGCGAGACCGCCACCGATGATGAGCGTGCGGGGGTCGAGCAGGGTGAGCGCGGTGACGAGTCCGGCGGCGAGGGCGTCGACGGCGTCGCGCCATACCTCGATGGCCCGGGGGTCGCCGGATTCGACGGCCTTGGCGCAGTCGGCCGCATCGGCCTTCGGGTCGCCGGAGGCGGCGGCCCAGGCCCGGCTGACGGCGGCCGCGGAGGCCAGCGTCTCCAGGCAGCCGCGCTGGCCGCAGGCGCAGTCCGGGCCGTCCGGCCGGATCACGATGTGGCCGATCTCGCCCGCGCAGCCGTGGGCGCCCGCCTCGATGCCGCCCGCGATCCCGATGGCCCCGGCGATCCCGGTGCCCAGCGGGATGAACATGAAGCGGTCCGCGCCCCGGCCCGCGCCGATCCGGCCCTCGGCGAGTCCGCCGGTCCTGACGTCGTGGCCGAGGGCCACGGGTACGCCACCGAGCCGTTCGCCGAGCAGTTGCCGCATCGGTACGTCGCGCCAGCCCAGGTTCGCCGCGTAGACGGCGATCCCGTTCTCGGCGTCGACGATGCCGGGCACGGCGACACCCGCCGCGACGGCGCTCTCGCCGAAGTGCTCCTCGCCGTACGTGCGCAGATCCGCGGCGAAGGCGAGGATCGACTCCACTACGGCGTCGGGGCCGCGCTCTCTGCCGGTCGCGCGCCGTGCCTCGTGCAGCAGGGTGCCGTCGGACCCGACCAGTGCGGCCTTCATTCCGGTGCCGCCCACATCGAGGGCGATGACGTGTTTCACGGGAAACAGTTTCGCCCGGCGAACCCAAAAGGTCTAGTCCACTATCGCTGTTTGTTGCGCATCCATACAAAATCGGGGTCACAACCCGGCGGCAACCCGCCGACATGGGGCGCAACGCTCCGGCAGACCGTCGCGCCCGACGCTGTCTACTCCGGCAGGATCACGCTGCGTGACAGGTTGCGCGGATGGTCCGGGTCGTAGCCCTTCGACTCCGCGAGGACCACGGCGAGCCGCTGCGCCCGGATCAGGTCGGCCATCGGGTCGGCGGACCGGTGGGCGACGAGGGTCCCGCCGACCGCCGCGACCTCGCCGGCGAGCCCCTCGGGCAGTGCGCCGAACACCCACGCCACGCGGTTCGGGCCGGTGATCGCGATCGGGCCGTGCCGGTACTCCATCGCGGGGTACGACTCGGTCCAGGCGCCCGCCGCCTCGCGCATCTTCAGTCCGGCCTCCTGTGCGAGGCCGTAGGTCCAGCCGCGCCCCAGGAACGTCCACTGCTCGGCCGCGACCACCGTCTCGTCCAGCGGCTCGGTCACTGCCAGTTCCGCGTCGACAGCGGCCTCGGCGACCGTCTTCACGCCGGCCGGGAGCGGGCCCGCCGCCTCCAGGCCGGCCCGCAGGAAGGCGAGCGCGGTGGTGGCGAAGCGGGTCTGGACGACCGACTCCTCGTCCGCCCAGTCCAGTACGGCCACGGTGTCGGCGGCCTCCATGACCGGCGTCCTCGGGTCGGCGGTCAGTGCGACCGTGGCGACCTTGCCCCGCAGCTCGCCCAGCAGTGCCAGCACCTCGCTCGTCGTGCCGGAGCGGGTGATCGCCACGACCCGGTCGTACGCCCGCCCGGCCGGGAACTCCGAGGAGGCGTACGCGTCCGTCTCGCCCTGCCCGGCCGCCTCCCGCAGCGCCGCGTAGGCGATGGCCATGAACCAGGAGGTGCCGCACCCGGTCACGGCGACCCGCTCGCCCGGACGCGGCAGCCCGTCGAAGGCCGCACCCGCCTCTGCGGCACGACGCCAGCAGCTGGGCTGGGTGGCGATTTCTGATGCGGTACGGGACATGCTGGACGGCTCCTTGCGGCTGGGCGGTGGCCGGTGCGGCTCGGTGGCACCGTATGCGTGCGGAGTGTCCGACAGGGCGGACGCTACGGAACTGGCGGTCTGGACCAATAAGGGCGGGGCCGGGTGAGGACGGGGCCGTGACAGCCCGGCCGAGACCTCCTTAGCAGTCGCTCCGCGTCCCGTGCAATGCTGCTGTGCTGCGGAAGCGGCACCCCGATGGTCTAGACCTCCTGTCCGGGGTGGTGCAGAATCGCAGCTCATCCGGAGGGCCCATGCCGACGTGGGATCCGCGGGTGGCGCAATCTACGAGGACGGACTGGGCTGTGCAGCGGCGCTATTTGGGACTGACGGCGGCTGTCGCCGCACTGGGGATGACGGCCACACTGGCGGGCTGCGGCGGCAACGGCTCGGACGACGTCACGCTGAAACTGGTCGCGGCCGACTACGGCACCGGTGACGCCAACAAGTCCGACACGTACTGGAACGGGGTGGCCCGGAGCTTCGAGGCGTCCCACCCCGGCATCAAGGTCGACGTGAGCGTCTATCCGTGGACGGAAGTCGACCGCAAGGTCGCCGAGATGGTCAAGGCCAAAGAGGCCCCCGACATCGCGCAGATCGGCGCATACGCGGACTACGCCAAGGCCGGCAAGCTCTACTCCGCCGACCAGATGCTCAGCATCCCCACCCAGGCCAACTTCCTGCCGAAGCTCGCGGAGGCCGGCCGGTACAGCCGCATCCAGTACGGGCTGCCGTTCGTGGCCAGCACCCGGCTGCTCTTCTACAACAAGGACCTCTTCTCCCAGGCGGGCCTCAAGGCCCCGCAGACCTGGGACGACATAGCCGCCGACGCGGCGGTGCTCAAGCAGCGCGGGGTGAAGTACCCGTTCGCGCTGCCGCTGGGCCAGGAGGAGTCCCAGGCCGAGACCATGATGTGGCTGCTCAGTGGTGGCGGCGGCTACACGGACGACGTCGGCTCGTACGCCATCGACTCGGCGGAGAACGTCAAGACCTTCGACTGGCTGAAGTCGAACCTCGTCGACAAGGGTCTCGTCGGCCCCGTCGCCCCCGGCAAGTTCGACCGGGCCAAGGCCTTCGCGGCGTTCAGCAAGGGCGACGTCGGCATGCTCAACGGCCACCCGACCCTGATGGAGGAGGCCCAGAAGCAGGGCGTGGACGTCGGCATGGTGCAGCTGCCCGGCCCCGACGGGCCCATCACGGGGTCGATGGGCGTCGCCGACTGGATCATGGGGTTCAAGCAGGGCGGCCACCGGGTCGAGATGGGCAAGTTCTTCGACTTCATGTTCAGCGACAAGAACGTGATCGAGTTCGCCGATGCGTACGACCTGCTGCCGGTCACCGACAGCGCGTCCGCGGCGATGGAGGACGACGCCAGGTTCAAGCCGCTGCACAAGTTCCTGGCCACACTGCCGGACGCGGAGTTCTACCCCTTCGGCAAGACGTCCTGGGCCCGGGCCAGTGAGTCGATCAAGGAGAACATCGGCGAGGCGGTCGAGCCGGGCGCGAACCCGGAGAGCGTGCTCGAGCGCATCGCGCAGGAGTCGACGGCCGCGGAGTAGCGCCGCCTCGGCGCCCGCGCAATATATTGGCTGATATGACCGCGCTCCCCCCGACCGGCCCCGAGGGCCCCGATGCCGACCCCGCCCCTTCGCCCGATCCGCTGTCCGCTCCTCTGTCCGACCGGGACCGTGCGGTCCTGGCGGTCGAGCGGCAGTCCTGGGCGGGGCCGGGCGCGAAGGAGCGCGCGATCAGGGAGCGGCTCGGCATCTCCCCGACCCGCTACTACCAGCTGCTGAACGCCCTGCTGGACGACCGGCGGGCGCTGGAGGCGGAACCGGTGACGGTGAACCGCCTGCGACGCGTGCGGGAGGCCCGCCGGGGGCGGCGGTGACACCCGGGGTCCGGGAGCAGCGCCCCCGAGAAGGCCGCCGCGGATAGGCTCGTCACATGGGCAGCACTCCGCACACCCGACCCCTTCCGACCCCGACCACTCACGCCGGCCAGGAGGGCCTCGCCGCGCTCCTCGCCCGGCCCGACCGCGCCGTCATCGCACTCGATTTCGACGGAACGCTCGCCGACATCGTCCCGGACCCCGAACAGGCCCGTGCCCACCCCGGCGCCGTCGAGGCGCTGGCCGCACTCGCCCCCAAGGTCGCGTCGATCGCCGTGATCACCGGCCGCCCGGCCGGTGTCGCGGTCCGCCACGGCGGCTTCGCCGGGGTCGCGGGACTGGACCATCTCGTCGTCCTCGGCCACTACGGCGCCGAACGCTGGGACGCCGTCTCCGGCACCGTCAACGCCCCCGCCCCGCACCCCGGTGTCGCCGCCGTCCGGGCCGAACTCCCCGGCGTACTCGACAGGTTCGACTCCTGGCACGGCACCTGGATAGAGGAGAAGGGGCAGGCGCTCGCCGTCCACACCCGCCGCGCCGCCGACCCGCAAGCGGCCTTCGAGGCCCTGCGCGGCCCCCTGGGCGAGCTCGCCGCCCGCCACGGCCTGATCGTCGAACCGGGCCGCCTGGTCCTGGAGCTGCGCCCCTCCGGCATGGACAAGGGCGTGGCGCTCACCCAGTACGTGCACGAGACCGGCGCCGGATCCGTGCTCTACGCGGGCGACGACCTGGGCGACCTCGCCGCGTACGCCGCCGTGGAGAAACTCCGCACCGAGGGCCCCGACGGCACCCCCGGCCTGCTGGTCTGCAGCGGCGCGGAAGTGCCCGAACTGGCGGAGCGCGCCGACCTGTCGCTGCCGGGGCCGGGAGCCGTGGTGGAGTTCCTTCAGTCACTGGCGCGCCAACTGGCAGCGAATTCAGGCTGATTGGAGCCGATCTCCTTCGAATGCTCCCCTGCCTATGGCACTCTGTGGCAACTCGGCCTAGGTCAGGGGGGGTTGGTGGGCGACAGTGAAGGCGCAGCCGCGCGCGACGGGCTCGATCTGACGGATGCCGTCCGGCTGTTGCGCGCGCAACTGGCTGCCGCCCAGCGCGAGGCCGACCACTCGGACGTCCGCTTCAGGGTCGGTGAGGTCACCGTCGAGTTCGCGATGCAGCTGACCCGTACAGGTTCCGGTGGTGGCTCCCTGCGCTTCGGTGTGGTCGGTGTGGACGGCAAGCGGGAGCGGGCAGAGAGCACCACCCACCGCATCCAGCTCACCCTGCATCCCCGGTCCGGATCCGGCGGGGACGTGGAGATCGGCGACATAGACGACTGAGCGAGGCGGCCGGGGGACGGAGACCCGGACCACCTGGGGGTGGCGGTGAAGTTCGAGCGTGTGGTGCAGGTACGCGGGAGCGACGGCACGGGCCCCGGCTCGTTCGGGACCGGCTGCCTGATCGGTCCCGGGCTCGTCCTCACCGCCGCGCACATCCTGTGCACCCCCGAGGGCCGGCTCCTCACCCCCGAGGTCTCCTTTCCGGCGGACGGGGAGCCGGGCCCCTGGGCCGCGCGGGTGCTCTGGCTCCGGTACGACGACAGCGTGGACGCCGCACTGCTCGCGGTGAGCGGTCCTGCGGCGGTCCGGGCCGCGGACCCCGAACCGCAGCGGTGGGGTGACCTCGTCACCCGTGTTCCCGCCCACGCGGTTCTCTCCTACGGCTTTCCGCGCAGCCAGCGGATGCCCCGCGGCGGCACCGGCCGGACCCGCGTCGAGGAGCAGTTCTCCGGCCGCATCAGCCCAGGCACCGGTGCGGCGGCGCGCCGCTGGGAGCTGCTGAGCAACGACCCGATGCCCGCCGGGGACCCGGAGAACCAGGGCTGGGCCGGCATGTCCGGTGCGCCGGTGTTCAGCGGGGACCTGCTCCTGGGCGTGGTCCGCAAGGACCGGCGTGCGGCAGCCGGCAGCCGGCTCACCGCCACCCGCAGCAGCGAGATCCTCGGCGACGAGGGTTTCCGCGCCGCCCTGCGCGCCGCTGCGGCGAACGGGCGGCACGAACCGTTCGCCGAGCCCGCCGAACTGACCCCGCTGCTCGACGTGGCCACCCCCGAACGCGATCTGCGCTCCCCGGCGATGCTGCTGCGCGCCGATGTGGAGGCCACCCCGTTCCGGGGCCGTCTGAGTGAGTGGGAGAGCCTGCGGGACTGGTGCCTCGGCCCGTCCGCCGCCCGACCGCGCCCGGGCGGGCCTGCCGGAAGCCTCGTGGTCCGTGTGCTCACGGGGCCCGGCGGCCAGGGCAAGAGCCGACTGGTGCGCCGGCTGGTCGGGGCCGTCCAGAAGGAGCCCGGCTGGATCGCCGGCCTGTTCCGCAGCGAGCTCTCCGACGAGGACCTGCCCGGCGAAGCGCCGAGCACCGCGTTGCGGGCCCTCGGCGACTGCGCCCGCAGCCTGCTGCTGGTGGTCGACTACGCCGAGTCCCGGCCTCGCTGGATACGGCGGCTGATCGACCGGGCCCGCGCGTCGGCCGCCGCCGGGCACACCGTCCGGGTGCTGCTCGTCGCCCGCTCGTCCGGCGGCTGGCAGCTCGACCCGTACGACACGGGAGTGGCCACCCACGAGATCCTCGCCGCCGCCCTGACCATCGAACTCGGGCCGCTGGACGTGACGTCGGACGACCGCCGGGAGGCGTTCGCAGCGGCTCTGTACGGACTCGCGGAGCACCTGGAGCGGACCGACGGACACGAGGACTACGACTGGACCGCCCTGGCCGCCCGGACGGCCGTACCCGCGGAGATGTCCGGACGGCGCTACGCCACCGCTCTCAACGTTCAGATGGAAGCGCTGGCCGCACTCCTCCAGGCGGGTCCCGCCCCTCTCGACGTCGTCCCGGGCGAGGCGGTCGAGGCAACGCTTCTGCGTCACGAGGAGCGCTACTGGGCACGCCTGCTCGCCAATGGCGGCGAGCGGCCGCTGCCGATGTCCCTGATGCGTCGGGTCGTCGCCGCCGCGAACCTGTGCGGCGCCGCCGACGAGGACGAGGCGATGGCAGTCGTGGCCCGGGTGCCGGCTCTCGGGCAGGGCCGGGAATGGGAGCTGGCCGCGGCGATCGGCCGGCTGTATCCGAGCGCCGGGGACACCTTCTGGGGGACGCTGCAGCCCGACCGGGTGGCCGAGTTCCAGGCCTCGCTCATGGTGGCGGAGGTGCCGGGGCTGCTGCCCGCTCTGATGGAGGGGGCCACACCTGCCCAGCAGGTCCAGGCGCTGACGGTGCTGACCCGGTCCGTGGTGGCCCATGCCAATGCCGGCCGGACCCGGCAGCGCGACCTCGTCCTGGAACGGCTCGACGCGCTGTTGGAGCGCCAGGACCTCGCCGCGGAGGTGCTGCGCGCCGCCGCGGCCGCGCTGCCGGAGGAGTCCGACGCCCTCACGCGGTTCGCCGTGCGGCTCACGCAACGCCTGGTCGAGCGGTACCGCGAGCCGGCGCACGGAACCGTCGACCTGGACGGTCTCGCCTGGGCCCTGGGGGAATGGGCGAAGCGCAAGGCGCGGATGAGCGACTGGCGTACGGCCGTGGAGGCGGGGGAGGAGTCGGTGGCGATCCAGCGCGCGCGGGCCGAAGGGTCTCCCGCTCAGGAGCGCGTGCTTGCCGGCGCGCTGATCCAGCATGCGGCGGCTCAGTGGAACGCGGGTTCACGGCAGATGTCGCTCACGCTCGCCGAAGAGGCCGTGGAACTGTGCCGCGGGCTGGCGCGGAGCGTGCCCGATGCGGAGGTACCGGAGCTGCTGGCCAAGGCCATGAACTCGCTGGCGACGTGCTACGAGGACGCCGGTCGCGAACAGGAGGCGGTGGCCGCGGCCGAGGAGTCGGTGGCCATCCGACGGGAGCTCGCCGAGCGTGACCCGTCCAGAGCGGCCGCCCATGCCGCGTCGTTGCGCAACCTCGGCGCCATCCGGGCAAGTTCGGGGCAGACGGAGAAGGGCAGGATCATCGCGGAGCAGGCGCTGGCCATCGAACGCCGGCTGGCCACGGAGAATCCGGATGCCTACGCAGCCACGCTGGCCCACACGCTGCACAATCTCTCCTGGCACTACTGGCGAGAGGGAGCCAGATCGGTGAGGTCGCGCGCCGCCTCCCAGGAGGCGGTCGACCTGCGCAGGCGGATGGCCGCGGACAACCCGGACACCTACAACATCGGTCTGGCGATCTCCTTGGTGAACCTGGCCACCGAGCAGCCGTTCGAACAGTCCCTCGAGACGATGGCCGAGGCACGGGATCTCTATGAGCGGCTGACCGAGAGCGCCCCTCTGGAGTATGCCGAGCGGATGCGGCTGTTGCTCAGCAACCGGTCCTGGACGCTGAACGAACTCGGGCGCGTGGACGAGGCACTGGAGACGATCGACGAGGCACTCCACCACTCGCGCCTGCTGTACCGGGAGAACCCGGTGGCCCACGGCACCGAGCTGGCCAACAACCTGTCCAAGGCGGCCAGGTTCCACAAGGACGCCGGACATCTGGACGAGGCGCTCGCCACTCTCGTGGAGGAGATCGTGGTCTGGCGCGAACTTGTCCGCCTGCACCCTGCTCCGAACGAGGTGCGCCTCGCCGAGGCACTCCATGAGCAGGCCCTGGTCCTGTCGGACCACGGTGAGCCCGAGGAGGCACTGGCGGTCGGAGATCAGGCACTGGAACTGTACGAGCGGCGCTGGCGCGAGGCCCCCGAGCAGGAAGCGGTGAACTACGCGGCCGGGCTCACGCTGGTGGCGTGGCTGAGAGGAACCAGTGGCATGGGAGGCGATCCGGTGCCGCTCAGGGAGCGGGCCGTTGCTCTGCTGCGTCCGGTGGCCGGGTACTCCGACTTCGAGCGGGGACGGTTCGCCGAGAATCTGCTGCACCTGGCCGACCACGCTGCGTCGGCAGGCGGAATGCACGCCCTGCTGCGCGCGCTTCCCCTCGCCCGCGAGGCCACCGAGAACTACGCCCGGGTGTCGGCGCGCAAGCCGTCGCCGAGTGAAGACCTGACGAGATCCGCGAACCGCTGGGCCCAGTTGCTGGAGGGCTGCGGCCGCAGAGCCGAGGCGAGCGATGTGCGCCGTCGCTACGGGGTGCCGCAGGGCTGACCGGCGGCCACTGTACGACCGACGTGACAGAAGCGATGTGTGCGTTCCGGAAGGAGAGAACGATGCCGCAACAGGATGGGGAGAAGGATGTTCCCGCAGAGGGAGGTCCTGCATCGGCCGCGGGGGCACCGCCGCCGATGGAGGCCGACGACAGCACCGAACTAATCTTCCGGTCGCTGGATCTCTTCGTCGAGGAGTATCTCGCCCAGGTGGTGCGGCGGCGTGTGGACGGCGTCCACCTGGCCTGGTGTCCGGACTGGTGGACGCATCCCGAAGCGGTCGCCAGGCTCGCCTCGCTGTGGCGGGCCTTCGAGTACCTGCGGGTCGATTCGTCTCTCGGTATGTCCAACTGGTGGCTGCACCACGCCGATCCCCATCTGGCCGTGCTGATGGATCCGCGCACCGGGCCGTTCGCCTCCTGCTGGGGACCCGACGGCCACAAAGCGGATATCGGCCCGTTGCCGGGCAATCCGTCACCGCCGGAGATGTGGGACGACCCGGCCTTCTCGGCCGATGCGGCGGAGGCGGAGGAGGCGCGCAAGGCGGCCGAGGCGGCGGCGGACTCGGCGAACTGACCGGGCCGCCGCCGGACGGGCGCTACTCCTGCCGGAGCGCCTCCAGCTGGTCCAGGAACCACTGCTGCGGCGGCAGCGCGGTGGCCGCCGCGGCCAGTCGCTTCGTGCGGGCCGCCCGCTCGTCGTCCGCCATCGTCAGCGCCTCGTGCAGCGCGTCGGCGGTGGCGGACACGTCGTACGGATTCACCGTGATCGCGTCGGCGCCCAGCTCCTCGTGCGCCCCCGCCTCGCGCGACAGCACCAGCGCGCAGCCGTGGTCGGAGACGACCGGGACCTCCTTGGCGACCAGGTTCATCCCGTCCCGGATCGGGTTGACGAGCGCCACGTCCGCCAGCCGGTACGCCGCCAGCGAGCGCGCGAAGTCGTCCTTGACGTGGAGGACGACCGGGGTCCAGTCCGCCGTCCCGTACGCGGCGTTGATCCCGTCGGCGACGCGCTGCACCTCGGCCGTGTACTCCCGGTAGACCGCGAGGTCCTGCCGCGAGGGGTAGGCGAACGCGATGTGGACGACGCGCCCGCGCCACTCGGGCCGCTCGTCGAGCAGGGCGCGGTAGGCGAGCATCCCGCGGACGATGTTCTTGGACAGTTCCGTACGGTCCACCCGCACGATCGTCTTCCGGCCGGGGCCCACCTGCTCCCGCAGCGCCGCCATCCGCTCGTCCACGTCCGCCTCGTGCGCGCGGCGGCGCAGGAAGTCCGCGTCGGCGCCGAGGCCGTGCACCCCGATCCGGGTGCCGCCGGTGCCGCCGAGGATCTCCGTGCAGCAGCCGATGAACGCGTCCGCCCAGCGGCGGGTCAGGAAGGCCGCCCGGTCGGCGCCGAGGATGCCGTGCAGCAGCTGTTCGGCGATGTCGTCGGGCAGCAGCCGGAAGTAGTCGACGGGCGCCCACGGGGTGTGCGAGAAGTGGCCGATCCGCAGGTCGGGGCGGAGCTCGCGGAGCATGCCGGGCACCAGCGCCAGGTGGTAGTCCTGCACGAGGACCGCCGCACCCTCGCCCGCCTCCTCGGCGAGCGCCTCGGCGAAGGCCCGGTTGTACGTCTCGAAGGAGGCCCACTGCCGGCGGAACTCCGCGTCGAAGACGGGCTCGACGGGGGTCTGGTAGAGCAGGTGGTGGACGAACCAGAGCACCGAGTTGGCGATGCCGTTGTACGCGTCGGCGTGCACTCCTGCGTCGATGTCGAGCATCCGCACACCTGGCTCACCGACGCCGCGCCGCACCGCCTCCCGGTCGCCGTCCCCGAGGGCGGCGCAGACCCACATCTTGTCGTCGACGGCGCTCAGGCCGGAGACGAGTCCGCCGCCGCCGCGCCGGGAGTCGAGGGTGCCGTCCTCGCGCAGCGCGTACGAGACCGGGCCGCGGTTGGACGCGACGAGTACCTGGGCAGCGGGCTGAGGGGCGTGCTCGGAGACCATGGGCGGAATCTAGCCCGATCGCGAACCGCCCAAACGTGCGAAGTAGGCCCACGTCACGCCGCGCGGCGTGAAACGTACTCCTCGATCTCGCGCATGGGCGGCCGTTCCTCCGTGTCCACCGGGTAGGTGCGCGGGACGAACCCGTGCTCGCCGCGCTCGAACTGGGTCAGCGACGGGCGGACCAGATGCCCCCGGGAGAGGCGGAGTTGGGCGGTGCGGTAGATGGCGGCCGCCATCCGGCCGAGCGCCTGGCCGTCCTGGTGACGGTGCTTCCTGACGCCTACGTCGACCTGGGCGAGGGCGTCCAGGCCGACCGTGTGCAGGGCGTCGACGAGCAGGCCCAGTTCCACTCCGTAACCGACCGGGAACGGCAGCCGCTCCAGCAGCGAGCGGCGCACCGCGTACTCGCCGCCCAGGGGCTGGACGAAGCCGGCCAGCTGCGGCCAGTGCAGATTGAGCAGCGGGCGTGCCACCATTTCGGTGACCCGGCCGCCCTGGCCCGTGGTGTCGCCGAACGGGCGGTCGTACATCGCCTTGACGAACTGCACCGAGGGGTCGGTCAGCAGCGGGCCGACGATGCCGGAGACGAAGTCCGCGGAGAAGTCCTTCAGGTCCGCGTCGATGAAGCAGACGATGTCGCCGCCGGTCACCAGGAGTGACCGCCACAGCACCTCGCCCTTGCCGGGGACGGCCGGGATGCGGGGCAGGATCGCGTCCCGGTGGACGACGCGGGCGCCCGCCCGGCGGGCGACCTCGGTGGTGGCGTCCGTCGAACCGGAATCGATCACCACGAGCTCGTCGACCAGCTGGACCTTCTCCATCAGCTCGCGCCGGATCGTCGTGACGATGTCCCCGACGGTCTCCGCCTCGTCGAGCGCGGGCAGCACCACACTCACGCTCGCGCCGTTCGCGCCGTTCCTGGCATCGAGCAGACGGTCCAGCGGACGGTCGGCGGCTGACCAGGAACGCCTGGTCAGCCAGCGTTCGACCTCTTCCAGCACGGTCGATACTCCCTGTATGTGATCCATCTCGCGGTTCGGACGGCTATCTCAACAGTCCGGTGCTTCGGTTACAGTCTTGAACAACGCAGATGGCCGTCGCATGCCGGGGTCCGTCCGCCGATAAACGCCTGGATCCATGGTCCAGTGCCACAGCGCTCATCCAGAGGGACAGAGGGAACGGCCCGTTGAAGTCCCGGCAACCCTCCCGCCGACCGCGAGGTCAGGTGGGGAAGGTGCCAATTCCGTCTCGTGACGAAACGCGTCGCGAGGAAGATGAGGAGAAAGGGCCTCGCCATCATGGCTGTTGAGACTGTTGCAGCAAACACTGAATCTTCCGTGGACCTGGGTCCCGCCGCAGCGCTTTCCTGCCGCGAATGCGGAGAACGATTCGCACTCGGTCCCATTTTCGCCTGCGCGTCCTGTTTCGGGCCGCTCGAAGTGGCGTACGACCTGCCGAGCGGCTCCCCGGACGAGCTGAAGAAGCGCATCGAGGCCGGCCCGAACAACATCTGGCGTTACGCGCCGCTGCTGCCGGTCCCCTCCGATGTCGCGGACAAGCCCAACATCAACCCCGGCTTCACCAAGCTGGTCAAGGCCGACAACCTCGCCCGCGAGCTGGGCGTCACCGGCGGTCTGTACGTCAAGGACGACTCCGGCAACCCGACGCACTCCTTCAAGGACCGCGTCGTCGCGATCGCCGTCGAGGCCGCCCGCGCCTTCGGATTCACCACCCTCTCCTGCTCCTCCACCGGCAACCTCGCCGGCGCCGTGGGCGCCGCCGCCGCCCGTGCGGGCCTGCGTTCGTGCGTGTTCATCCCGCACGACCTGGAGCAGGGCAAGGTCGTCATGGCCGCGGTGTACGGCGGTGAGCTGGTCGGCATCGAGGGCAACTACGACGACGTCAACCGCTTCTGCTCCGAGCTCATCGGCGACCCGCTCGGCGAGGGCTGGGGCTTCGTCAACGTCAACCTGCGCCCGTACTACGGCGAAGGCTCCAAGACCCTCGCGTACGAGATCTGCGAGCAGCTCGGCTGGCAGCTGCCCGACCAGATCGTCATCCCGATCGCGTCCGGCTCGCAGCTCACGAAGATCGACAAGGGCCTCCAGGAGCTGATCAAGCTCGGCCTGGTCGAGGACAAGCCGTACAAGATCTTCGGCGCCCAGGCCGAGGGCTGCTCCCCGGTCTCCGCCGCATTCAAGGGCGGTCACGACGTGGTGCGGCCGCAGAAGCCGAACACGATCGCCAAGTCCCTGGCGATCGGCAACCCGGCCGACGGCCCGTACGTCCTGGACATCGCCCGCCGCACCGGTGGCGCGGTCGAGGACGTCAACGACGAGCAGGTCGTCGACGCGATCAAGCTGCTGGCCCGCACCGAGGGCATCTTCGCCGAGACGGCCGGCGGGGTGACGGTCGGCGTGACGCAGAAGCTGATCGAGGCCGGTCTGCTGGACCCGGCGCTCACCACTGTCATCCTGAACACCGGTGACGGCCTCAAGACGCTGGACGCGGTGGCCGCCACCTCGCAGGCGAGCGCCACGATCCGCCCGAGTCTGGAAGCCTTCCGCGCCGCCGGCCTCGCCACCAGCTTCTGACCACTCGAGACTCAGGAAGGGCACCCACCATGAGCGTCAAGGTCCGTATCCCCACCATCCTCCGCACCTACACGGGCGGCCAGGCCGAGGTCCCGGCCGAGGGCGCGACCCTTTCCCAGGTCATCGAGTCCCTGGAGAAGGACCACCCGGGCATCGCCGCCCGCGTCCTGGACGACCAGGGCAAGCTGCGCCGCTTCGTGAACGTGTACGTCAACGACGACGACGTGCGCTTCGAGGGTGGCCTGGACGCGGTCACCCCGGACGGCGCCGGCATCTCGATCATCCCGGCCGTCGCCGGCGGCTGCTGAGCCCCGGGCCTCCCCGGCCCGACTTCACCGCGTCACCGGAATTGCCCCCTCTGCGAGAGAAGCGGAGGGGGCAATTCTGCATGGTTGAGCGCGGTACAGTGAGGGAAGTCCCCTCCGCTGCCCGTGCCACCCGCATATGAGAATGCGCCTGGCCACGACAAGATGCAGCCAAAGTACGAGAGCCCCTTGCGCCATAAGTCGCCTTTGCCTGGCCTGACTTGCCCTGGAATCTCATGAATCCCCCGCATTCGGGCGATCGGTGCTGCTCAGAATTCTCGTCCGATTGACCTGTTGCAGAGGGCAGTTGGGCAGATACATTCGGCCGCGGTCGACGCGTTCCGGCGCACGCACCCTCTCCTGTCGGAGGGTGAGTTCTGACCCGGGCCCGCGAAGTGCGGTCCCGTGCAAGGGCCAGTAATAGGGGAGTTAGGCATGGCTCAGGGCACCGTCAAGTGGTTCAACGCGGAGAAGGGGTACGGCTTCATCGCGGTCGACGGTGGTGCGGATGTTTTCGTCCACTACAGCGCGATCCAGATGGACGGGTACCGCACCCTCGAAGAGGGTCAGCGAGTTGAATTCGAGATCTCGCAGGGCCAGAAGGGGCCGCAGGCGGACATGGTCAAGCTCGCCGTCGGCTGAGCCCGGCCTGTCAGTACGCAGTCGGCCAACGACACTACTCACGCACGGAGGGCCCGTACCCCTGGGGTACGGGCCCTTCGTGCGTCCCGGGGCGCTCGCGCGACGTGCCGGACCGCCTCCGCGGGCCCCTTCGCGGCTGTCCACACTCCGGAGGGGGACGCTTGCACTCTCGGGGGTCGAGTGCTAATTATTGGCTTAGCACTCTCTGGGTGAGAGTGACAGAAACTTGGACCGGGCCGGTGAGGCCCGCAGGTCTGTCGGGGCAAGGAACCGGCAGACACGCAGGCCGTCCGTCGCGGGCGCCTCTCGGTCCGGAGAAATCCACCCCTGTCCGGGAGGACCACTTCATATGGCCAAGATCATCGCCTTCGACGAGGAGGCCCGGCGCGGTCTTGAGCGCGGCATGAACCAGCTCGCCGACGCCGTCAAGGTCACCCTCGGCCCCAAGGGCCGCAACGTCGTCCTTGAGAAGAAGTGGGGCGCCCCCACGATCACCAACGATGGTGTTTCCATCGCCAAGGAGATCGAGCTGGAGGACCCGTACGAGAAGATCGGTGCGGAGCTGGTCAAGGAGGTCGCCAAGAAGACGGACGACGTCGCCGGCGACGGTACGACCACCGCCACCGTTCTCGCTCAGGCGCTCGTCCGCGAGGGCCTTCGCAACGTGGCCGCAGGTGCCAACCCGATGGCCCTCAAGCGGGGCATCGAGAAGGCCGTCGAGGCCGTCTCCGCCGCCCTCCTGGAGCAGGCCAAGGACGTGGAGACCAAGGAGCAGATCGCTTCGACCGCCTCCATCTCCGCCGCTGACACCCAGATCGGCGAGCTCATCGCCGAGGCCATGGACAAGGTCGGCAAGGAAGGCGTCATCACCGTCGAGGAGTCCCAGACCTTCGGTCTGGAGCTGGAGCTCACCGAGGGTATGCGCTTCGACAAGGGCTACATCTCGGCGTACTTCGCCACGGACATGGAGCGCATGGAGTCGTCCCTGGACGACCCGTACATCCTGATCGTGAACTCGAAGATCAGCAACGTGAAGGACCTCCTTCCGCTGCTGGAGAAGGTCATGCAGTCCGGCAAGCCGCTGCTGATCATCGCCGAGGACGTCGAGGGCGAGGCCCTGTCGACCCTGGTCGTCAACAAGATCCGTGGCACCTTCAAGTCCGTCGCCGTCAAGGCCCCGGGCTTCGGTGACCGCCGCAAGGCCATGCTCGGCGACATCGCCATCCTCACCGGTGGCACCGTCATCTCCGAGGAGGTCGGCCTCAAGCTGGAGAACGCCGGTCTCGACCTGCTCGGCCGCGCCCGCAAGGTCGTCATCACCAAGGACGAGACGACGATCGTCGACGGCGCCGGTGACAGCGACCAGGTCCAGGGCCGCGTCAACCAGATCCGTGCCGAGATCGAGAACTCCGACTCGGACTACGACCGCGAGAAGCTCCAGGAGCGCCTCGCGAAGCTGGCCGGCGGCGTGGCCGTCATCAAGGCCGGTGCCGCGACCGAGGTCGAGCTCAAGGAGCGCAAGCACCGCATCGAGGACGCGGTGCGCAACGCCAAGGCCGCCGTCGAGGAGGGCATCGTCGCCGGTGGTGGCGTGGCTCTGCTCCAGGCCTCGGCCGTCTTCGAGAAGCTCGATCTCTCGGGTGACGAGGCGACCGGCGCCAACGCCGTCAAGCTGGCGCTGGAGGCCCCGCTCAAGCAGATCGCCGTCAACGGTGGTCTCGAGGGTGGCGTCGTCGTCGAGAAGGTGCGCAACCTGCCGATCGGTCACGGCCTCAACGCCGCGACCGGCGAGTACGTCGACATGATCGCCGAGGGCATTCTCGACCCGGCGAAGGTCACGCGCTCCGCCCTGCAGAACGCCGCGTCCATCGCCGCGCTCTTCCTCACCACCGAGGCCGTCATCGCCGACAAGCCGGAGAAGGCCGCTGCCGGCGGCGCGCCGGGCGGCATGCCGGGCGGTGACATGGACTTCTGATCCTGACGGATCGGTAGCTCCTGCACAGCTGTACAACGACACCGGCCCCCGGGGATTCGTCCCCGGGGGCCGGTGTCGTTGTGCGTGTGGACGGGCCGGCCCGTCCACTCCGTGCGCGGCCCTTACGGTCAACCCGCGTCGAGGCCGTCGACCAGCCGGTTCAGGAAGCGGGCGAACGTGGCGTCGGGGGTGACCGGGCGGCCGGACGAGGAGAGTGCCTCGGCCAGTTCCGGGTGGTGGCCGTCCGCGGCGACGGCGGTGAGGTAGAGCGCCTCGGCCGCGGCCCGGTCCGGTGACAGGGCGGCCTCGGCCTGCGCCACCTCGTGGGCCACGTGCCCGGCCACGAACGCGGTGAGCTGGGCGAAGACCTCCAGCCGGGCGCCGCCGTCGAGACCGCTGGGCCGCAGGGCGGCCAGGGCGTGCTCCAGGAAGGCGAGGGTGCGGGGGCCGAGCGTTCGGCGGGCGGGCACGGCGGTGGCCAGCCAGGGGTGGCGGAGCATGTGGTCGCGCTGGAGGTGCCCGATGGCCTTGAGGTCGGCCCGCCAGTCGCCGGTGAGGGGTGCGGACGCCGGAAGTTCGCCGTTGACGTGGTCGATCATCAGGTCCAGCAGCGTCTCCTTGTCGGGGGCGTAGCTGTAGAGCGACATGACGCCGGCGCCCACCTCCGCGGCGACCCGCCGCATCGTGACCGCGTCGATTCCTTCGGTGTCGGCCAGGGTGACGGCCGCCACCGTGATCGCCTCGCGGCTGAAGGCGGGCCTGCGCCCCCGGCGGGGCCGGTCCGGGGTCAGCCAGAGTTCTCGGGGGTCGACGCCGGTGGCGCCGGACCCCTCGGCACGGGTCACGATCCTGCTGTTCCCTTCCTCACTGCTGCGGCTCTTGCGTGTGACTCATCCAAGCATCCACTATTCTCGTACAGAGTACGAGAATGCATGGAGCGATGGAGGCGAACGATGACAACACGCACGCACGACGCCCTGCCGAGGCCTGCCTGGACGCCGTCGGCCGCGAAGCCCCCGCTCTCCGCCCGGATGATGCGGGCCACCTGGCGCGGGCTTCCGGCTAGGCGCCACCGGGTCGGCTGGGAACCGGGGCTGACCGTTCCCGCCGCCGACGGCAGCCCCCTGGTCACGGACCACTACTTCCCCCGCGACGAGGGCGACTTCCCCACCCTCCTCGTGCGCTCGCCCTACGGCCGGGGCGTGCCCTGGTCCCCCCAGTACGGCATCCTCTTCGCCGAACAGGGCTTCCACGTGATCCTGCAGAGCTGCCGCGGCACCGGCGGTTCGGGCGGCACCTTCGACCTCTGGCGCAACGAGGCCGCCGACGGCCTCGCCACGGTGAACTGGCTGCGCGAACAGCCCTGGTTCAACGGCACACTCGGCACGGTCGGACCCAGCTACCTCGGCTACGTCCAGTGGGCGCTCGCCCTGGACCCGCCACCGGAACTGAAGGCCATGGTGGTCCAGGTCGGCCTGCACGACCCGTACGCCCTCTTCCACACCGACGGCGTGCTCCATCTGGAGAACGCGCTCGCGGTCGGCGCCGGCATGACGTACCAGCACCGCGGCATGGGGCCGTTCATCAAGGCGACGCTGCGCCTGAAGCGCCACCTGAGTGACATCGTCACCGCCCGCCCGCTGCGCGGTGCGTACGCGGCCGGACTCGGGCAGGAGGTGCCCTGGCTCGACGACGTGATGACGCACCCGGACGCGGACGACCCGTACTGGCACGGGGCGTCCGCGGGCGAGGCGGCCGAACGGCCGGGCATCCCCACCGCCCTGGTCACCGGCTGGCACGACGCCCTCGTCGACCAGACCTTCCAGCAGTACGCCCGGCTGCGCGCGGCAGGACGCGAGGCCGCCCTGCTCGTCGGCCCCTGGACCCACACCTCCGCCCTGCAGCAGGGCTGGCCCGAGGTGTTCGCCGAGAGCCTGGCCTGGCTCCGCGCCCACCTGTGCGACGACCCCTCGGAGCTGCGCCCCACCCCCGTACGCGTTCACACGGGCGGCGCGGACGCGACGTGGCAGGACCTCGACGCGTGGCCGCTCGACCCCGCCACCACCTCCTGGTTCCCGACCGCCGACGGCCACCTCACCCGGCAGCCGCCCACGGACACCGCCCCTCTGGCCGCCTTCCGCCACGACCCCGCCGACCCGACGCCCTCCCTCGGCGGCCCGCTGCTCTCCCTCCCGGCCGGCGCCCGTGACAACGGCACGCTGGAGTCCCGCGACGACGTCCTCACCTTCACCGGCCCGCTCCTGACCGAACCCGTCACGGTGCTGGGCGCGGTCTCCGCGAGGATCAGCGCGTCCACGGACACCGGGCACGGGGACGTCTTCACCCGGCTGTGCGACGTGGACGCGGCGGGCCGCTCCACCAACGTCTGTGACGGGCTCGCCCGGTTGCGTACGTCAGGTGAGGACCCGGCCCACGTCACCGTCCCGATGAGCGTCACCGCGTACCGCTTCGCCGCAGGACACCGCATCCGCTGGCAGATCAGCGCGGGCGCGCACCCGCGCTATGCGCCGAACCCCGGCACGGGCGAATCCCGGGTGGACGCGGGGGAGTTCGTGCCGGTGCGGGTCACCGTTCACGCGGATTCCGCGCTCATGCTGCCGTACGGTGCGGACGAGAGGCCCCACTAGGTGGTCGCACAGGGTGGGTCGTAGGGCAGTTCGGGAACGTATCGGGCCCACTGCTGACGGCTCAGGGCGCCGGAGCTCGCGGCGCAGATGCGGTTGATGGCGGACTCGACCTTCAGGTCCCAGAGCGTGGCCACGCCGTCGTCGGTGGTGGCGGCCAGGGTTTGACCGTCCGGGCTGAACGCCAGAACGGCGACGAATCCCGAATCCACGGTCAGCGGCCGGCCGATGGCGGTGGGGTGGTCGGGATCGGTGACGTTCCACAGGTGGATGGTGCCGTCGTCGGTGTGGCCGGCCGCCGCGAGGGTGTGCCCGTCCGGGCTGAACGCCACGGACCACAGGCTGCCGCCGGGCACATTCAGCGGACTGCCCCTGCGTGTGAGGTGGTTGGGGTCGGTGGCGTTCCACAAGGTGACGATGCCGCGGCTGTTCCCGGTGGCGAGCGTGCGGCCGTCCGGGCTGAACGCCACCCAGGTGGTGGTGGTGATCGGCTGGTCGATCGGCTGGCCGATGCGGACCCCCTGGTCCGTCGTACTCCACAGTCCGATCTGGTGGTCGCTGCCGTCGCCGCCGGCCGCCAGCATCGTGCCGTCGGGGCTGTAGCCCAGGGAGAAGACGGACTTCGTGTCTGAATTGGAGATGCCGGGCTGAGTGACGGGCTTCGCGGGATCGCTGACGTCCCACAGGGCGATGCTGCCGAGCTCGTTGTCGTCGCCGGCCGCGGCCAGGGTGGTGCCGTCGGGGCTGAACGCCAGGGAGAAGATGAGCCCGTTCGCTCCGGTGAGGGTCTCAGGGAGGGGAACGGGATGGCTGGGGTCGGCGGTGTTCCACAGGTGGACCTTGCCGGCGCTGTCGCCTGCGGCCAGGGTGTGCCCGTCCGGGCTGAACGCCACGGCGTCGACCGCGTCCTTGGGACCGGTGAGCGGATCACCACGGGGAGCGGGGTTGTTGGGGTCGGCGGTGTTCCACAGCGAGACGGTCTTGTTCTGGTTTCCTGCGGCCAGGGTGCGCCCGTCGGGGCTGAAAGCCACGGACGCCACATTGCCGCCGGCGCCGATGATCCGGGTCGGCGGCAGACTCCACAGATCGACCTTGCCGTCGCTGTTCCCGGCGGCGAGGGTACGGCTGTCGGGGCTGAACACCACGTCGGTGACCGCGTTGCCGGGACCGGTCAGCGGCCGGCCCAGAGGGCCGATGGTCTTGGGATGGGTGACGTTCCACAGACGGATGGTGTGGTCGGCGCTGCCGGCCGCCAGGGTGTGGCCATCCGGGCTGAACGCCACCGACATGACGGGCTGGGCGGGTCCCGTCAGCGGCTTGCCCAGGGGGGCAGGGTGGCCGGGGTCGGCAACCTTCCACAGGTGGACCGCGCCGGGGCTGGATCCGGCGGCCAGGGTGCGGCCGTCGGGACTGAACGCAAGGGAGTTGACGGGATGCCCGGCCTTCAGGGAACGGCCGCGGACGGGGTGGGCCGGGTCGGTGGTATCCCACAGGCTGATGGTGCCGGCGTCGTCGTCGCATGCGGCGGCCAGGGTGTGCCCGGTGGGGCTGAACGCGACGCGATGGGAGAAGACGTCGGGGCAGTCGAGGCTCAGGGGCGCTCCCGCGGGCTTGACGTCGTCGGGGCGGGTGACGTTCCAGAGGCTGATGAGTCCGGCGTGCCATCCGGCGGCCAGGGTGCGGCCGTCGGGACTGAACGCCAGCGATTCGACGGAGCTCAAGGCGTCCCAGTCCTGAATGCCGGGACTTTCCGGCCGGCCGAGCAGGACGGGGTGGCTGGGGCTGGTCAGGCTCCACAGGTCGACGAATCCGCCGGAACCGGCGTCGCCGTTGTGACTCGTGTGGCCGCCTACGGCCAGCATCTGGCCGTCCGGGCTGAACTCGAGCGACCGGATCGAATTGACGGAACGGTCCACGGGCACGGGCCGGCCCAGCGCCACCGGCCGGCCGGGATCGGAGACGTCCCACAGCCGGACGAGGTTCTGGTCGACGTTCCCGGCCGCCAGCATGTGCCCGTCGGGGCTGTAGGCCACCGTGTACACCGCGCCCCGCGGGCCGGGAAGCCGGGTGTCCAGCGGGGTGTTCTGGGTCGTGATGAGCCGGGACGCCGCATCCGGGGTCGGGTCCATGCGATAGGCGGTCAGCGCGAGTTGGGCGGACAGTGAGGAATCGGTCGGGCCCAGTTGTGCGGACGCGGAGGTGACGGCGGCGTTGATGGCCTGGTTGCGGGAGTGCAGGGCTCTAGTGGCGGCGTGCCGGGCATGGGCCTCCTGCCGGAAGGCGAACACCGCGGCCAGCGAGGCGGCCACGGCCAGGGCGGTGATGGTGGCCACCGCGCCGCGCCGGAGTCGTTGCCCGCGCCGCTGGTGGTGGCGGGCGGCCGACAGAAAGGCCCGGGCGACGCCGCTGAGTTCCGGCCCGCGCGTCTCGGCCCAGGCCAAGGCGGTCTCCAGGCGGTTGCCGCGGTACAGCGCGGCTGCCTCCCGGCCGGCCCGTTCCCAGAGCGTGGCTGCGTCTTCCAGATCCTGTCGTACGAGGTTTCCGGTGCGGTCGTGCCCGATCCAGTCCCGCAGCCGTGGCCAGGCGCGGATGAGCACCTCATGGGTCATCACCACCGTGTCCTGGTCCAGGGTCAGCAGCCGGCCTTTGGTGAAGTCGTCCAGGACTCTGGCGGCCGCATCCCGGTCGGGCGCGTCACGCAGCAGTTCCTCGGACCGGACGCGCCGGCGGGTGTCGTCGGCGTCGCGTCCCACGATGACGAGCCGCAGGAACACCCAACGTGCGGCCTCCTGGCAGGGCGGCGGCAGGGTGTCGTAGAGTCTGTTCGCCGTCATGGCGATGGCGCCCTGGATGCCGCCGGTGACGCGGTACCCGTCCACGGTGAGTGTGTGACCGTGGCGCTGCTGCCAGGTGGCCCGCAGCGCGTGTGCGAGCAGCGGCAGCCGGCCCGTGGTGCTCGCCCCGAGGGGTCCGCCGACTGTGCCCAGCTCCGTCAGCAGCACCTCGACCAGGCCTTCTTCGACGTCGAGTCCCACGCTGCCCGCCGGGCGTCTGATCGCGTCCTTGAGTTCGCTCTCCGTCATCGGGTCCAGCAGGACCGGTCCGGCCCGGAGCGCCGCCCGGAGCTGCGGATGGGCCGTGCACTCGGCATAGAAGTCCGCGCGTACTCCCAGCACCACGACCGCACCGCCCGTGGGCCGGGCCAGGCGGTCGAGTACGTCGATGAGCCACTCCCGTTCGGTCTCGCCGCAGGCCGTGAAGATCTCCTCGAACTGGTCGACCACGACGACCAGGCCCGTGGAGGGGGACTCCCCGGCGGGCGCCGGATCGCCGACCCCGGTGATCCGGCGCAGCTCGGCCAGGCACTGTGCGGGATCGGCCTGCCACGCCGGTGCCGTGCGCCCGGCGGTCTCGGCGTCGAGCCCGGCGGCGGCCGCCAGTGCCAGGGCCGGGGATGCCGTCGGGGTCAGCAGCATCCGCGGCCAGGTGCTCGACCCCGCCACCGGAAGCCGCCCGTCGCCCACGGCCGGCAGAACCCCGGCCGCGAGCAGGGACGACTTCCCGGCCCCCGAGGGGCCGATCAGCATCAGCGGGCCGCCCTCACGCATCCGGGCGTCCATCCGCTCGCACACGAGGTGAATCATGCGCTCACGGCCGTGGAACCACTGCTTGTGCGTGGCGTCAAACGGGACCAAGCCCGGGTAAGGACAAGGCACTTGGCTGGCGCCGGGGCCGGGCACGGTTGTGCGGCCTTCGTCGCCGATGCGGACGTGGATGTCACGGCCGGCCATGAAGGCGCTACCGCCGCCGGTCACGTGCGCCTCCTGCCGCTTCGGCTGCCAGAGGGGCGGCTCGTCGGGGGCCGAGGCATCGGTGCTGCGTTCGGTCACGCCTGGCCGCCCCTGGTGACGTTCATGTCGCGGCCGGCCAGGAACGCGTCGCCGCCGGAGACATGTGCCTCCAGCGTCATCGAGCCCGTGATCTGCTGTTCCGGCGTTCCGCCGGCGTGCGGTTCCCCGCCGAACAGCGCGCGCAGTTCGTCGATGGCGTCCGGGCGTGTGGCCATGAGCCGGATGATCCGGGCCTGCCACTCGGCGACCAGCAGCCCCTGGAGCTCCTCGCCGTCGCCCGCCTGCCGTGCCTGAAGCAACTCACCTCGCGCATCGCTGAGTTCCTCCTCGACGCGCTCCGGGTGCGCGGACCGCCACAGCGACAGGACCGAGGACTTGACCGCTCCCCAGCTGTCCGTCGCCAGCAGATCGATCAGGCGCGCCGCAGCTGCCGATGCCAGGCCGGCGAGTTCCACACTCGTCTCCATGTCTTCTCCTTGTCCCTTACCGCCCGTGGGCCGCGATGGCGGTCATGGTCAGGTGGGAGGCGATGAACACGTGGTCGCCGCCCACCGTCCACATGAACCCCACGTCCGGCTGCCCGGGGTCTCTGTATTTCCACCGGGCCCTGCCGGTGGCCGCGTCGATGGCCCACAGCGTTTTGGCGCTGTCGGTGGCGAAGACGGTGTCGGCCGAACACTGCGCGTTCTTGCCGCCCAGATTGAGGGAGGCGTTGAACAGGTTGGAAGTGCCCATGTCGCTGGCCCCGTCGAGCACCGCGACCCACTGGATCGTGCCGTCGGCCGTGGCCAGGGCGGCCAGGTCGCTGCCGACCGGTACGTAAACGGTCGCGCCGTCCTGGCTGGAGAACGGGGTGCCGATCCGGACATGGTCCCCGTTCTTCGCGTCGAAGCGCTGATGCCACTTCTCGCTGCCCGTGGCCGCATC
Source organism: Streptomyces sp. LN549 (assembly GCF_043203805.1). Taxonomy (NCBI): domain Bacteria; kingdom Bacillati; phylum Actinomycetota; class Actinomycetes; order Kitasatosporales; family Streptomycetaceae; genus Streptomyces; species Streptomyces sp. LN549. Next base: position 4,873,212 of record NZ_JAZHRI010000002.1, read on the forward strand.
GACGGCGAACAGTGTGTTGCCGTTGCCTCCGGCGAACAGGAACAGCCCGGCGGCGTAGCACGTCAGCGGCCAGCCGGTGGTGAAGTAGGGCGAGGCGTATGGGACGGATACCTTCCAGCCGCGGGCACCTTTCCTGCCGGCGTCGATCATCTGGACTCGGCCGGGTTTCTTGGCCGGAATGGCCGAGGCGGCCAGCAGACGAGAACCCGTGGGCGGCACGAGCACGTTGTTGATGTCCGTGCCCTCGACCTGCCACAACCCCTTGCCGGTCGCGGCGTTGAACGCACGGATGTAGCCGGTGGTCGGGTCCTCGACCGAGAACTTCCCGTCCAACTTGTTCACTTCCCCGCATACATAGACCGTGTTCCCCGCGACTGCCACATAGGTGCTCGGGTACATCACCGCATGTGTGCCGCTGGAATCGATGTCGGGAAGGTTGGTCGCCCACTTCGCTTTCCCGTCGGCGGCGTCGAACGCCGCCAGCACGCCTGACTGACTCGGTGTGTCGCAGAGCAGGTAGAACACTCCGTCCGCGTACGTAGTCAGGGAATTGGAGCTGCCCGCGCGAAAATCGTTGGTCGTGTTCAGTGGGTGGAACACAGATTTTCCGGTTGCGGTGTCCAGGAAGGACGTGGCCTTGTCCGTGACCACCATGACCACCTTGTCGGACGCTTCCAGGGCGGTGGGGGCGTTCTTTCCGGCTTCGGACCATGCCTTGACGGCGTCGGGTCCGGCGAGAACGATCTGTTTCTGTCCGCCCGTCGGGGACGGAGACGCAGAGGAGGCCGACGGGGACCGCGTGGCCGGCGGAGAGGCCGGCCGCGCAGTGGATCCGGGCCCGCCGGCCCGGCCTTCGGGCGTCGGTGACGAGTCGCCGGAGAAGGCGAGTGCCGCCGCGGCTCCGCCGAGTACGGCCACACCCCCGGCCAGACCGATGATCAGCTTGCGGCGGCTGACACTCGGGCCGGCAGCGCTCTCCGGTGGCGAAGGAAGCGGGCCCCGGCCGCTGTCCCCGGCGGGCTCCGATCCCACGGCCGCGGCCGCGGCGGCCATGTCGGCCGTCACCGCTGAAGGAAGCCAACGTCCCTTCAAGGAAGGCAGGTTCTGATGCTTCAGGTAGGCGACGAGTTGCTCCGCAGTGGGACGGTCCGGCGGTTCCGGGTACAGACAGCCGCCGATCACGTCGCGCAGTGACATGGGGAGTGCGTCCGTGTCAGGTTCGCCTCCGGAAGCGGCGAACAGCACGGTCGACCCGAGGTCGAACATGTCATCCGTCGGCGAGGGTGCCGGGCTCCCGGTGGCTCCCCCCATCCCCAGGGCGGTGATGCGGGGCCCGTCCATGGTCAGCAGCACCGAGTCCGGGCTCACCTCGCCGTGGACCGTCCCGGCCGCGTGGAGTGCGGTCAGCGCCCGGGCAAGGCCGTCGGCGAGCACTCGCAGCGCCGGTTCGGACAGCGGGCCGTGCCGGTCCACCGCCTGCCGGAGCGGCAGTCCGGCGGTGAACCGGGTCGCCAGCCAGGGAGCCGGCGCGTCAGCGTCGGCATCGACCACCGGTATGAGGAAGCCATCGGACAGCGTCCGTGCCGCTTCGACGGCGGCTCGGAACCGGTCCCGGAACCCCGGGGCCGCGGCGAGTTCCGGCCCCACGACCGTGACCGTGACGAGGCTCCCCTCGTCCGTGCGGGCGGCGAAGACTTCGCTCCCGCCGACTGTGCGCTCTCTTCCGAGCAGCGCATACGGCCCGATCCGATGGGCACCGTCTGCTCCGGGATGATCCATCGTCCGCCCCTCACGCCAGCCTGATCGTCTGATCACGGGCCGCCTGGTAGGCGCTGCCGCCGCCGGACACATGGGCCGTCATGGTCATGGACGGCTCCGGATCGGCGGCCGGCGCAGTGCCGTGCCCGGGTTCGTCAGCGGGGTCGGTATCGGTACCGGACAGGAGAGCGGTCAGCTCGTCGCTCAAGTGCGCCAGCCCGTCCGCCAGATGGGTCTCCGGGACGCGCAGGAACTGCAGGCGCGCCAGCTCCGCGATCTCGTGCGGCAGAGCCGAGGCGTCGGGCAGCGATGTCGCGTCCCCCAGAAGGACCGGGACGACGCGGTTTCCCGCCCGCAGAGCTGTCGCGATCTCCACGCGGACCCAGTCGTGATCCCGGTCCAGGAGTCGCACACCGTCCTCGCCCCGAGCGTTGAGCCACCCCGGCCCGATCAGTACGCACATGACCTCGCATTCGGCGGCCTGTCGCCGCAGGATTTCGGCGAAATCGGCCCCGGGCGGAATGGACTGGCCCGACTTGAAGATCTCGTCGGTACCCAAGCGGTCGGACAGCGCACGGTAGACGCGGTCTCGCATCCACCGGGAGTCCGGTTTGCGAAAGCTGAGGAAGATGCGCGGCACAATTGCCCCCTCTCTGGCAAGCCTTGATGTCAGGATCGTGCTCACCCTAGGGGCGGCGTAAGCGCTCGGTGGCTATTCGCCGGGGATTGAATAGCGGCCGCAAGGCTCCGTACGCTGACGGGTATGAATCCGGCGGACAACGCGGCAGGGAGATCGGCCGGCACGCGGCTGCCGCCGGGCGACTTCGGGGTCGTGCTGGCCACACTCCGGGCACGTCGGGGGTGGAGCGTGCGCGAGTTCGCCCGGCGTGCGAACGTGTCCGAGGGGCAGATCTGCAATCTGGAGAGCGGATTGCGCAATCCGACGCCCGCTGTGGCGGCAGCGTGCGACGCGGCCTTCGGCACCGGCGGGGAACTCGTCGAGCTGGCCGGCACCGGCCGCCGCGGTGCCCGCTCCGAGGACGTCGTCGAGGCCGGCCCCGTGGTCGCCGGGTACGAGCGGGTCCTGTGGGAGCTGAAGGACATCGGCAGATCCACCGGACCGAGGTTCGTCACTGCTTCGATGAAGTCGATCACGCGGATCCTGACGGACGCCGGTCCGCACGCCGTCGGCGAGCAGCGTGCCGAGATCTGGCTACTGGCATCGAGGTTCGCCGAATACGCCGGGTGGATGGCACAAGAGGCGGGAAATCCGGCGGAGGCGTTGCGCTGGACGAATCTTGCGGTCCGCTGGGGCGCACAGGGCGGGGACGAAACGGTGGCCGCGTACGCCCTGGTCCGCAAGGCGTTCATCGCCCAGCACCGTGGTGACACCGGTGCGGCGATCAGATTCGCCGACCAGGCGGCCGGGCACCCGGCGGCCAACCCGGTGATCCGCGCGCACGCCGCGCGACGCGCCGCCCAGGGGTATGCGCGCCGGGGCGATGCGGGGGCTTGCCGGGAGGCGCTGGAGCGGTTCACAAGCCACGCCGCCGAGGTGACCGGCGACCGGACCCCTCACTGGGGCCCGCGCATCGAGAACGGCAACCCTCGGCTCATCGAGGCGTCCTGCATGCTCAGCCTCCGTCGCTTCGAGGCGGCCGCCGACCTTTTCGCCGCCGAGCGTCTGCGCAGTTCGGCCGTCCCGGCGGACAGCAACTCTCAAGCCCGCTTCGCGGTTCGGCAAGCGACTGCCCTGGCTGGTGTCGGCCACCTCGACGACGCCTGTCAGATCGTCGAGGCCACGCTGCCCGTGATCAAGCGCATCGACTCGGCCACTGTCCGCGCGGAGCTGGGCCGTTTCGTGGAGCAGGCCCGGCCTCACCGAGTCAGCCTGGGCCAACTCGCCCTCATCGACGCATCGGTCGCCCTCACGATCGGATGACAGTCGCGATCGATCGGCCGGACGGACCTCCGCAGCGGAAGCACTACTGGGCCAGCGCCTCCACCAGAACGCGGGGCAGGAAGGTGGAGGTCGGGACGCCGACCTCCACGCAGAAGTCGGACAGCTTCATTCCGGCGGCGTCGGTGTCGAGCTTCCGGTTCCGGTAGATGTTCTGGCTCACCCGGAACCGGGTGGGCGAGATCTGCTCGACGGGGACCGATCCGGCGTATCCGGCCAGGCTGAGGGCCCCGTTGTTGACGTGACCACCGGCCGGCAGATCGAATTCCATGTTCCCGGCGAGGAGCTGGGCGCCGGGCAGGAGTTCGGCGAGCGACACCTTCTCCTTCGTGACGACCGTCTCCTGCGCGGTGTTCAGCTTGACGTAGAGGAACGAGCCCTTGATCTCCATGGGATGGATCGGCTGGCCGTAGTAGAAGAACTTCGTCTTCTCCTCGTTCTGGGAGATCCCGGTGTACCTCCCCCTCCCGATGTCGTCCATCCGCATCATGAAGTAGGTGTAGTCCCGCATGTGGTCCCGGCCCAGGGCGCCGGCCAGCCGGTCCACCTCCGCCACCGAGGTCACCTCGGTCCAGGCCGTGGCATCGAACGGACGCGGGGCGGCGTTCACGGTGATGCTCAGGATCTCGCGCAGCAGACGGGCCTGCTTCTTCTTGTCGTTGGCCGCGTTCGCGGCCTTCAGTTCGTCTCCCAACGCGGTGAGATTGGTGAACCGCGCGTCTCCGAGCGGCGAGAACGACAGGCCGTCGTAGTCCGTGTCCTCCCCGCTGGCGGTCGGTTCCGCGCGGATGCTGGTGTTGGGGCCGAGGAACTGATTGCCGCCCTGCCACTCGTAGAAGGCGTAGCGGATCTCGTTCAGGTTGTTTCCCAGGAATTCGGCCGTGTCGCCCCCGCCCTTCTTGACCAGCGCGGCGCGGAACCGGGCCCGGAAGTCGTCCCGGTTCATGTGCGGCGGAATCTCGACCTTCAGATTCGCCAGCATCGAGTCGGTGATCACGTCGGGAACCGCTTGACGCAGCAGCGTCGCCCGCTTCTCGCCGTCCATGGACTCCAGGGCGCCGGTCAGCTGGGAGTGGGCGACGACGTGGTGCGCGGTCAGTTCCCACCCGTTGTGCGTGCCGCCGGCGGCGTGGGGGTTGTCGCTGCGCATCCGCTGCACGGACGGTTCGCCGGAGCCGTGCGCGTGGGCCGTTGCCTTGGCCGCTTCACGGGCCGGGGCGTTGCCGGACAGGATGCGCGTCGCCTGCGCCTCCGCTTCCCGTTCGAACCGGTCGGAGGGGTCCGAGACCCGGAGGCCGCCGCCGTTGTCGCTGCCGCTCACCGGTCCCTGGCGTTGCTGGATGACGTGGGTCAGCTCATGGGCCAGGGTATGCCGGTCGCCCCCGCCGTCGCCCAGCACGATGTGGCTTCCCGAGGTGTACGCGCGAGCGCCGATCTCGGCGGCGGAGGTGCGGGCGGCGCCGTCGTCGTGGACGCGTACGTCGGTGAAGTCGGCGCCGAACCGGGCCTCCATGTCCGTACGGGTTCCGCTGTCCAGGGGCCGTCCGGCGGAGCGCAGTACGTCATGCACGGCGGAGCGCTGCACCGAGGCCTGTCCGTCCTGCTCGTGCCCGCAGTCCGCGCCGTGCTGGTGCGTCTCCTCGGCCCCGGGGTGGCCCGCCTGCCGCAGCATCTGGACCACGGCCGCGTTCCCCGCCGCACGCGGAAGCGGGAGCAGTCCCTGCGGGAGCAATCCCTGCGGGGCGGCGCTCCCGGTGGCTCTCTCCGGCGTACGAGAAGGCTTGCGCGCCGTCGCACGATCGGTTCCGGCTTCGTCGTGGGCGGGCTTGGAGGCGTGCGGGCGCATCCGGGTGACCTTCCGGGCCGGGAGGGGTGAACCTTTCCTGTATACCCGGGACATACGGGGCGGGGCCAGGTACCCCGAGGGCAGAGAGCATTGCCCGGCGGGGCGGTGGGGCGCCCCGCCGGGCGGACGCGCACGAGCCGTCGTACGGAGCGGTCAGAGCTGGTTGATCGGCCGCATGGCCAGGCCCTCGGTGCCGGCCCAGCCGTTCACCCGCGCCGCGTCGTCGTAGGAGACGGAGCGGAGACCGCCGGGCAGGCCGAAGACGAGCGTGCCGCTGAGTTCGGTGCCCTCACCGGCGACCAGGGTGGCGGTGAACCGGGTGGACTGGTCGTACTCCGCCTCGCCTCCCTCGTCGTTGCCGAAGACGTACAGGCCGGCGTACGCCTTGCCGCCTGCCTCGACGACGACGGGCTCGGTGTCCGGCTCTTCGAGCGGCTCGACGGTCGGTTCGCTGTTACCGGCTCCGAGTCGCACGAGCGGTGCGTCGTTGAGGACGCACGGCGAGGTGCTGCCGTTGGTGACCGTCAGCAGGAAGTGACGGGGGGTGTCTCCGGACGGGTCCTGGAGCTCGACCGCGGTTCTGAGGTCGGTGGCCTTGCAGTCCTGGTGGCTGGTGCCGTTGCCGCCGCCCGTTTCGCCACTGTCCCCGGTCGCTTCGTCCGTCGCGCCGCTGGTGCCGGTCCCGGAGTCACCCGAGGGCTCGGTGCTCTTCGACGGATTCTTTCTGGCCGATGCGGAGTCCGACGGGGCGGCGGACTCGTCGTCACCCCCGGAGGGCTGGCAGGCGGTAGCCGCCAGCAGGGCCGCGACCACGCCCGCCCCCAAGAGGGTGCTGCGCAGCGTCTGACGTACGGAACCGGATCTGAACGTCCCTGAATTCATGGTGCATTCCTCTTCCCCCGTGACCGGCCCCCCGGGCCGGCCTGTGTACTGGCGATACAGGCGAGTGTGACCGTGGCCGAACACCGAGGTCACGCGGAATCCGGATCTGTTACCGCCCCCGGATGAACCGCCGACCGTGGCGTGACGATTTCCGGAACGAGCAAGACCGCCAGCTGAGACGGGAGTTGAGGGTGGCTGCGGTGTCACTACTGCGCGGCGACCGGGCTTTCGATCTCCTTGGGCGCGAAGTCGGGGCGGACGCCGCCCGGGCGCCCCAGGCGGGTCAGCGGCGCCGCAGTGCCGGGTCGAGCAGTGCGGGCGGGGTGTCGTGCTTCTCGTGCGGGGCCAGGTCGGTGCCGGGAGCGACGATCGCGTCGATCGCGTCCAGCACGTCGGCGGAGAGCACGGTGTCGGCGGCGGCGAGCTGTGAGTGGAGGTGGTCCAGTGTGCGGGGGCCGATGAGCGCGCTGGTCACGGCGGGGTGCGCGGTCACGAATCCGAGCGCGAGCTGGATCATGGTCAGGCCGGCCCCGTCGGCGACCTCTGCCAGCTGCTCGACGGCATCGAGCCTGGCCCGGTTGGCGGGGACGGCGGTGTCGAAGCGTTGCGGCATGAACGTGGAGCGGTTGGTGGTGACGGCCTGTCCCTCACGGATCGCGCCCGACAGCCAGCCCGAAGCCAGCGGGCTCCACGCCAGCACACCGAGCCGGTACTGGTCGGCCACGGGCAGCACGTGGCTCTCGATGCCGCGCTGGAGGATCGAGTAACTCGGCTGCTCGGTGACGTACCGGCCCAGGCGGTACTCGCGAGCGGCCGACTGGGCCTGCGCGATGCGGTACGCGGGGAACGTCGAGGAGCCGAAGTACCGGATCTTTCCCGCCCGTTGGAGGTCGGTCAACGCAGACAGCGTCTCCTCGTCGCTGGTGCGCGGGTCCCACCGGTGGATCTGGTAGAGATCGACGTGGTCGACACCGAGGCGGCGCAGGCTGTTGTCCAGCTCGGTGATCAGCCAGCGGCGCGAACTGCCCTGGTGGTTGGGCTCGTCGCCCATCGGCAGGCCAGCCTTCGTGGCCAGGACGATGTCGTCGCGGCGGCCGGCGATGGCCTTGCCGACCAGCTCTTCCGACGTGCCGCCGCTGTACGCGTCGGCGGTGTCGATGAGGTTGATGCCGTTCTCGAGAGCGGCGTCGACGAGGGCGGTGACCTCGTCCTGGGTGGTGCCCCCCGTCATGCCGAAGTTCATCGCGCCGAGCGCGAGGGAGCTGACCTGTACACCGGTGCTGCCCAGGGTGCGGTAGTGCATGGCTGTGTTCCTCCATAGCGGGTGAGATGTGGTCGCAACCCGGCCGTGGCTTGGCTGCCGGCCCCGTGCTCTGGCATCATGAGCAAACGGAACCTTGTCCCGTTTAACGATACGGAACACTGTCCCGTTTAACAAGGCCGGCAATGGAGGGAATGGCGCGGTGACTGAAGGCGACCGGGGCGCAGGGCGCGCGACCCCGCCCAAACGGGCGGACGCCCGGCGTAACAAGGAGGCGCTGCTCGACGCGGCCGCCGCCGTCTTCGTCACGTCGGGCGTGGAGGCGCCGGTACGTGACATCGCGGCCGAGGCCGGTGTCGGGACGGCCACGATCTACCGCCACTTCCCGACGCGGGCGGATCTCGTCATCGCCGTCTACCGGCACCAGGTGGAGGCCTGCGCCGAGGCCGGTCCGGCCCTGCTGGCGTCCGCCCCCACTCCTCACGCGGCACTGGAACGCTGGCTCGACCTCTTCGTCGACTTCCTGGTCACCAAGCACGGCCTCGCCGCCGCACTGCAGAACGGCAACGCCGACTTCGGGGCACTCCACGCCTACTTCGTCGATCGCCTCCTGCCGGTGTGCGACCAGCTCCTCGACGCTGCCACCGCCTCCGGCGAGATCGGCTCCGACCTCGACGCCTACCAACTCATGCGCGGCATCGGAAACCTCTGCATCGGCGCCGAGAGTGACCCCCGCTACGACGCGCGCCGACTGGTCGCCCTCCTCGTCGCAGGGCTGCGTCAACCGCGCTGACCTGTCACTGGTGGGTGCGTTCCGGCCGGGGCGCCAGCCCCGCCCGCACGGCGCTCATCCGGGCCCGCACGCCCTGCACGGGCACGGCGCCCGCCGGGCCCCTGGGTGCGTCGCCGGGCTTGCCGCGGCACGCTCCGCAGACGCCGCCCCGCATCGCCTCGGGGCTGCCGGGGGCGCGGCACTCGCTGCATTCCAGGGTCCGCAGGACGACCTGGCGGACGGGGGCGATGCGGGCGGGCGGCAACTTGTCGAGCAGCCTCCGGCCGACGAACGCGACCGGGCTGTAGACCTCCACCGGTAGCCCCTGGGTCAGTGCGCACATGATCTCGGCCTCGGTGGCGCCACGCTCGAACCACTCGCTGACCCGCGGTTCCAGTCGCACGCAGTGCGCTTCGGGCAGCGACAGCGTGGGCGCGGCCTTCCCGAGTGCGGCCAGCAGGATGAACGACCGGGAGCGGGTGGGTCGTTGGGGCTCCTGCGGTACGTCGCCCCGGGTGTACGCCGCCCACCACTCGTCCTCGCGCGCGGTGCGGGAGAAGAACGTACGCGTCACCCAGAGCAGGGCCTCCTCGGTGGCCACGCACTCACTGCCCCGGCGTAGATGCCCGGCCTCCTGGAGCCGGTTCAGGCTGGTGCGTAGCGCGCACTGCCCGTACGGCAGCACCTTGGCGAGCATCTTCACGGAGATGTCGGCGCCGTCGCACAGCCCGTCGATGTACGCGGCGATGGCGGCGTCGCGGGGGAGGAGGTGGGTGAAATCGTGGCCGGTGTGCGGACGTTGGTCCGGCGTCGAACGCTTGCCGTATCCGGGGTTCGCCATCGGGTGGTCGTGCGTGGGCACGGGGCCGGGCGCGGGGAAAGGGGCAGCACTAAGCTGGCTGGCAGCCATGAGATCGCCTTCTTCGATCGAACTGGTCAGGCCCCTGCTCGGTGTTTGCGCACCGGCGGGGGCCGTCGTGTCCCGGCTGACGCTAGAGCGTGACTACCCTCCGTCGCAAGTCGATCGCGAAAAGTCAACCCGCCAGGCAGGGAGGGTGGGTGGGAATCAATCCCGCCACCCATTCCGCTGAAAGAGCGCTCGGATCTCGACGCTTGAGCCCCGGGGTGCGACCCAATGCGCGCCCTAGGGACTGTGTGAGGTCGTGATCGGTATCGGGGTTCCGCTGCCGCCTCGGGGCGGTTCGCGGTAGAACGTCGGCGTGACGCGGCGACAGCTCAGCGCTGACCAGTGGAAGTTCATCGAGCCGTACCGGTGGGCGAGTACGGCCCCTACCCGGTGCGGTTGCGGGACCAGTTCGAGGGTGTGATCTGGCGTTTTCGGTCCCGTGCCCAATAGCGGGAGATGCCCCAGGGGGTTCGGGCCCTGGCCCACCGGCTACGGCCGGTTCCGGGTCTGGCGGGACGCCGGGGTCTTCACCGCGCTGCTGGAGGGCCTGATAGCCGAGGCCGCCCGGCAGGGGAAAACGGACCTGTCGCTGGTTAGCGTGGACTCCACGACCGCCCGCGCCCACCACGACGCCGCCGGAATGCATGTCGAACCCAAGATCCTGGGGGCCCTGGAGAAGGCCGTCAGGGAACAGGAACGGGCCCGGCAAAAGGGGGCACCGGGCGAGGGACAGAACGGGCAGAGCGCCGGAGGCGACCCTGCCCGACAAGAGCGGCGACACCTCCGGCGCAGACACAAAGCCCGCGTGAAGCAGGCCCTGCTCGGCCGGTCCAGAGGCGGACTGACCTGCAAGGTCCACCTCGCCTCCGACCGCAAGTGCCGTCCGCTGTCGATCATCCTGACCGCCGGGCAGGCTGCCGACAGCCCGCAGTTCGTCCCCGTCCTGAGCAAGGTCCGCATCCGGCTGCCCGTCGGCCGGCCCCGTACCCGGCCCGACGCGGTGGCCGGCGACAAGGCGTACTCCTCTCGCGCCAACCGCGCCTACCTGCGCAGGCGCGGCATCAAGGCCGTCATCCCGGAGAAGAAGGACAAGGTCGCGAACAGCAAGAGGCGCGGCAGCCGAGGCGGCCGACCCGTGACCTACGAGGCCGAGCTCTACAAGGACCGCAACACCGTCGAGCGCGTGATCAACTAACTCAAAGCCGGGCGCGGCATCGCCACCCGCTACGACAAGACCCCCGAAAGCTACGACGCCGGCCTCCACCTCCGGGCCTCGATGATCTGGCTCAACGCCCTCACCTGGACAGCAGAGTGATCACGACCTCACATAGTCCCTAGGACGACTCCCCCTCGCTGATGTCGATGTCGCCATTACGCGTCTGCACGTTCACGCTGTGGCTGCTCGTGCTGTCGTCCGCGACATCCACGGTGACGTCCCCTTTCTTCGCCGCCGTACGGACCGCGTATGCCGATGCAGGCAGGCCGAGTTGAACGTTGCCGTCCTGGCTCTGCACATCGACACGATCGGGTACGGAGGTGAGGTCGAGGTCGGTGTCGCCGTTTCGCGAGACGACGCTCACAGACGTCGCGGAGATCCCGTCGCCCTGCACGGTTCCGTCGCGCCCTTCCAGGTGGAGGGCGGCGCCGCCGAGGTTCGACAACTGCACGTCGCTGTTGCCGTACTCGGCCGTGACCGCGACATCGCGCGGCACCTTCACGGTGTACTTCGCATGGCAGTTGACGGAAACACCATCACAATCCACCGAGAGTGTGAGAATCCCGCCCTCGAACTGCCATCCGGCAGCTATCTCACCGCCGATTTTCGTGCCGCTGACCCGGCGTTCCACTTCGACGTCGTCGACGTCGGAGGCGATGAGGTGGAGGTCGGCGGAGTTCGACTTCACGGTCAGGCTGTCGCCGCTGAAGCCGAAGGACTTCGATTCGGAAGTGGCATTCGCCTGGTCGACATCCGGGTCGCAGCCGGTTGCTGCGAGAGCGAGGAAGGCGGCTGCGCCGAGGGCAAGGATCGTGCGTGTCCGGCTGTCGTTCATTGTTTCCGTTCCCAAGTGATTCAGTTGCATGTTCGGTCGTCGTCCCGGTTCAGTTCAGGAGCGCAGAGCCCGGGCCGGGACGGTGCGGGAGACGCGGGCGGCCTGGAGTGCCAGGGCGAGGCAGGTCGTCACGAGCGTCACGGCAGCAAGTGCGCCGAGCGTCGCCCACGGGAGGCCGTCGAGCACCTGGCCCACGCCGACCTTGGCTCCCACGGCGATGGTGGTACTCGCCACCGCGAGGAAGACCGCGCTGAAGACGATCGCCGTGCCTGCGTAGATCACGCCCTCGTAGACCGTGGAGCGCGTGGTGACGCCCGGCCGCGCGCCGGCGACGGCAACGACCGCGGAATCGCGTGTGCGCTCCCGCCCGACCAGGGCAATCACCGCCAGGCCACCGGACCAGGACACGACGAAGACCCAGCCCAGAACGGTCATGACATCGCCCAGCCCTGCGGTACTTCCGGGCATGACGTTGCCCATCGTCATGAACAGCGCGATGAACGACAGGGAGAGCGCGAAGGGCAGCACCGTGGTGACGCTTCGGGTCGCGCGCGTTCGGCACGACTGCACGGCGAGGTGCCAGGCGACGCCACGCGACGGGACGAGGGCGGTCCAAAGTCTCATCAGAGGTGTGAGCACCCACGGCCCCATCAGCAGCAACAGGCAGATGAGGAAAAGGTTTCCGGAGAAGGCGAAGGCGGTCCGCTGTTCGATGCCCCCTTCAAGTTCGAGGCCGAGGCCGGGAATCCACATCCCGAGCACACCGGCGAGAAGGCAGAGGGCGAGAATGCTCCGCGCGACACCGGGCCGCGCCGGCGGATCGGAGTGGTCCCGGAAGGCGCGCATCTCCGGCGTCCTGGCGGCTCGGCGTGTGACGCCCCAGCCGCCGAGCAGGCACGGGACCACTCCGGCCAGCAGACTCGCGCCGATGTGCCAGAGCTGGAGTCCGGCGGTGGCTCCGTGCAGGTTGAGTCCCGTCGCCGTCCACTGCGAGAGGGCGATGTTCGCGACGAAGGGGGCCAACGGTACGGCCAGCGCGCCGGCCACCGTGCCGAGGACCACCAGCTCGGCGCGGAGAACGGACCTGACGCGGCGGCGCGGGATCCCGAGGATCACCCACAGGGCGTGTTCGCGTCGCTGAGTCGTCAAGGTCAGACCGACGGTCGAGGCGACGACACCCACGGCGGCCAGCACGGTGAAGAAGACGATGTTGCCGCCGAGCGCGATCGACGCGGAGACCATCCGTGCGTCGCCCGCCGTCCGCGCCGCCGAGACGGCGGTGAACATGGCGATGACCGAGCCCGCCGAGCAGGCCGCGCCGACGACCGCGCACGCGAGCGTCCACACCCACATCGACGCCTGCATGCGGACGTCCGACAGGACGAGCCGCAACATGCCGCTCGTACCGCTCACGCCGCCGCCTCGTTCGCGTCGTCCTTCGACTGCGCCGCGAGGACGGCATCGCTCACCGTGTGCGGGTCGCCGCCGGAGATGACGGCGTGCACCCGCCCGGACCCCATCACCACGACCTGGTCGGCACGCGCAGCCGCATGCGGATCGTGCGTGACCATGACCACCGTCGATCCTTGTGCGGGCAGTGCCTGTAGCCAATCGAGTACGACGTGACCGGACTTGAGGTCGAGCGCCCCGGTCGGCTCGTCGGCGAAGACGATCCGTGGCTGATTCGCGAGGACCCTGGCCACGGCCACGCGCTGGCGTTCGCCTCCGGAGAGCCGGTCGGGTCGCCGCCTGGCGTGCTGGGCGATGCCGAGCCGCGACATGGCCTCGCGGACCCGTGACTTGGGCACCCGGTGGCCGGCGAGTCTCGACGGCAGACAGATGTTGTCCTCGACCGTGAGCGAGCTGACGAGGTTGTACTCCTGGAAGACGAAACCGATGTTCTCGCTGCGGAACGCGGCTTGCTTGCGTGGGCCGAGCGACAGGACATCCGTTCCGAGAATCTCGATGGAACCTGCGGTCACTCGCTCCAGGCCGGCCATGCAGAGCAGGAGCGTCGACTTTCCCGATCCGGAGGGTCCGACGATCGCGGTCAGCCGGCCCCCAGGAATGTCCAGATCGATATCGTGCAGTACACGTGTCATTTCTCTTTTACGGCCGGGAATGGGGAAGTCCATACGGAGGCCGCGCATACGGATACACGGTGCGGAAATGGGGGCTGCGATAGGCATATGGCGATATTAGGCAGAACTGAACACGCTCCGCACGGGAGTCAGCACTACTTGTAGGTAGACCTAGGTCTACCTTCTTGAGATCCGCCGTATGCCATAATACTGGCCATGTCGCAGATTCGTGTCGCCCGAAGGGTGCTGACGGAAATCATCGCAGCAATGGCCTTCCCGATTCTGCTGCTCTCCCTTCTTGTCGCACCGGCCTCGGCGGCCGTGCTGACGGAGTTGGACCGGTCGAGAGCACGGTGGTGCGGCGTCGGCACGATGCCGCTGCGGCCCGCGGACCAGAGTTGGGCGCAGTGGGTGGCACGCCAGCTGCGATCGCGGTCGATGTGGCGTACCGGCCTCCCGGTCCTCGTCGCCGCCACGCTCCTTTCCGCGTTTTCACTGGTGGTGGCATTCTTCGGGTTCATCGGTGCCGCCGCGCTGGTTTTCTCTCCCGTTTTCTGGTCGTTCGGTATCGCCGCACAGGTCGGCCCTTTCACTCCGGAATCGCTTACGGAATCTTTTCTGGCGATGCCCGCAGGGGTACTTCTGGGTGCGGTCACCACAGTTCTCCTGACCGCAATTTCTCTTCTCCGGGACCTCGTCCTGCGCGCTTTCTCGAGAAGCCGGGACCCGGATCTGCTCGCGAAACTGGAGGAACTCCGCACCAGTCGGGCCTCGTTGACAACGGCCTTCGAATTCGAGCGCCGACGCATCGAACGTGATCTGCACGACGGCGCTCAACAGGAGCTGGTCGCCGTCGTGATGCGCCTCGGGATGCTGGAGGCCGCAGCCTCGGCGAGCGGCGAGGAACGCGTCGTGGAACTGGCACGTCAGGCACAGGACCAGGCCGAGCATGCGCTGGAACGGCTCCGGGAAACAGTGCGCGAGATCCACCCTCGCGAATTGAGCGACCTCGGCCTCGTCGCCGCCGTCCGCGAGCTGGCCGCGCGATCACCGCTGCGGGTCGAGCTGAACAGCACCGGAGATGATGCCCAGTTGTCGTCGCCGACTGCAACAGCGGCCTATTTCACGGTCTCCGAGGCGCTCACGAATATTGCGAAGCACGCGGGCGTGGGCAGCGCCCGGATCGACCTTCAGTGCGATTCAAGTGGCGTACGTGTCTGCGTGCGTGACGACGGTGCGGGCGGCGCGGAAATCGACGCGGGTTCAGGCCTTGCCGGACTGCGCGAGCGGATGCGAAGCATCGGTGGGGAGCTCGAGATCCGAAGCCCTGCGGATGGTTGCGGAACCGAAGTTGTAGCATCCGCTCCCGGCCAACCCACATGGGAATGAAGTGAATCAAGGCGAGCAGGTGAGGCAGAGGCCATGAGAATTGTCCTGGCAGATGACAGCATGCTGATTCGTGCCGGAATCCGGGAAATCCTGACCTCCCACTCTCACGAAGTGATCCGTGAATGTGAGGACGCTACCGAACTGGTCGCCGCCGTCGACGAGTTCGCGAGCTCCGGGGCCGCACCGGACCTGGTGATCACCGATGTCCGCATGCCCCCGGGAAACACCGACGACGGACTCCGCGCCGCCATCGACCTGCGATCACGCCATCGGGATCTGCCGGTCCTCGTCCTTTCCGCCTACGTCACCGGACCGTACGTCCAAGAGCTGTTGAACGGTCCGGGCGCTGACGGGGCCGTCGGGTACCTGCTCAAGGAAAAGGTCGGCAGAGTCGTCGACTTCCTGCGTGTACTCGATACGGTTTCCGGTGGCGGCGTCGTGATCGACCCGGAAGTCGTCCGCTACGTCACACACGCGGACACCCCCCAGGGCCCGCTCGCCCGGCTCACCGACCGCGAACGCGAGGTGCTCGCCCTTATGGCGGAAGGGCGCTCCAACGCGGAAATCGCATCAACGATGTTTATTTCCGGAGCGTCCGTGAGTAAGCACGTGGCCAATGTGTTCGTGAAACTCGGAATGCCCCCGAACGAAGACAACCGCCGCGTCAAGGCCATTCTGACCTGGTTCGAGTACAACTACTGAGTTCAAGCCTGAGGCCACCGAGGTGTGAGCGGCCTCCTGGGGGTCACGGAGCCGTTTCTCGCGGCCGGGTCGCGGAGGGGCTGGCCTCCTTCGGCGTTGGTCGTACAACCGTCCGATGCCATGGCGTGTCTGATGTGTCGGAACTGTCGTTCCCCTGTTGTTCGTCCGTACGCATCCATCGCTTCACTGCAAGGGATCGCCCATGCTCGGAACTGCCGCCGACCGCTTCCGCCCGCTGCGCAGGACCGCCGCCGCGGTCGGAGCCATCGCCCTGATCGCCATGGGCGCGGCTGCGGCACCCGCTTCCGCAGGAGACGGCCGCCTGGCCGGAGATTTGTATATACAGCCCCTGAAGCCCCTCGCCGGGGTGAAGACCGGCAGCAGCGTCGAGCTGCCCGTCACCTTCGCGAACAAGGGAGCCAAGGCACGCGACAAGATCTTCCTGAGCTACACCTTCAGCGGAGGGCTGGACCTCCGGGACGGACTGCCCTCCAACTGCTATCGCCGAGGGCTCGCCGTCGAATCCGAATCCGATGCCCACATCGTGATCTGCGAGTTCGATCAGACGGTGAAGGCCGGCGGCATCTACGCTCCAGAGAAGACTCTGGCGCTGAACGTCCTCGATCACGCGCTGAACGAGCGGGCCCACGCGATGGTCTCCAGCTATGAGCCCTTGGACGACAGTGACGCCCAGAACTGGCCCGGTAGCGGACCTGCGATGAAGTTGATCGAGCTGCCCTCGACCACTCCGGTGGCCGGCGTTCACCCGCACCGGGCCGGTGACTCGGAGTGGGACTCTTCCGATCTGTTGGTGGATGCGGTGAACACGGCCGACTTCCAGATGTCGGTGCGGGAGACGGAGCGCGTCGGTAAGACGCTCACGATGGAGGCGACGTTCACCAACGCGGGACCGGCCTGGGTGAACCACTACGACAGCGAAACCTCGCTGACCCAGTTTCTGCTCAAGGTGCCCGCCGGAACGACCGTGACGAAGAAGGATGTCCGCTGCCGCAAGGTCAGCGCCCGTAGCTACAACTGCGTTCCCTACACCCATGGCTCCCTGAGGGCGGGCGCCACTGATCCCTTCCTCCTCACACTGCGCATCGACAAGGCGGTTCCCGGGGCCAAGGTTTCGGTGTCCCTCGAAGCGAAGGCGCGCCCGTTCGACAAGAACAAGAAGAACGACAGCGCCACGCTTCTGCTCGACACCGGCAGTGGCTCGACAGGCGGTTCCGGTTCCACGGGCGGCAGTTCGACGGGCGGCAACGGCTCGACGTCGTCCACCGGCGGTTCCGGTACCGCGTCCTCGGGCGGCTCCGGTTCCACCGGTGGTTCCGGCACCGCGTCCTCCGGTGGCTCCGCTTCCACGGGCGGTTCCGGTTCTGCCGGCGGCTCTGCGACGACCGGCTCCGCGACGACCGGCACGTCGGGCTCCTCGACCACTGGTGGCGGCCTGGCGAACACCGGCTCCGGTTCGACTCTGCCCCTGGCGGGCGCGGCTGCCGCGATCCTTGCCGCCGGTGCGGGCACGGTCCTGCTGGTCCGCCGCCGCGCGGCCCGGAGCTGACGCCGAACCATCCAGACACGACACGGCCCGCCGAGCATCCGCCCGGCGGGCCGTACGTGTTCCGCT
Organism: Streptomyces sp. LN549; assembly: GCF_043203805.1. Taxonomy (NCBI): domain Bacteria; kingdom Bacillati; phylum Actinomycetota; class Actinomycetes; order Kitasatosporales; family Streptomycetaceae; genus Streptomyces; species Streptomyces sp. LN549. Next base: position 4,890,454 of record NZ_JAZHRI010000002.1, read on the forward strand.
GGGCAAGGCGCTCTGCTCAGGACCTCTTCAGGTCGGCCACGAAGGTCGACCAGGCCGTTGCGCGGAACATCAGCGCCGGGCTGTCGGTCACCTTGGAGTCGCGGACGGGGACGATCTCGGGGACACCGTCGAGGACTTCAAGGCAGTCGCCGCCATCGCCTCCGCTGTACGTGGACTTGCGCCAGGTGCCCATCTCCAGGCAATTGCCGCCGCTGGCGTCGCTGTAGGAGGACTTGTGCCAGATGGTCGTGGACAGGTCGTAGTCAGAACCGCTGAGCTTCATGGTCGTAATCCTCCGCCACCGATTCGATCAAGGCCAGGGATGCTGTCGGGGAGCATGCGCTGGCTACCAGGAGATCGTAGGTCAGTTCGTATTTTCTGACCGTTGAAGGCTCGTCGAGGAGCTGGCCCGAGCCGAGACTCTCCAGGTAGGCGAGCGGCGGCGCGTCAGAGAACGCCATCAGTTTGAGGCCGCCGCCCATCGCGGCGTGCCCGCCTTCGGAGAAGGGCAACACTTGGATGATGGCGCGGTGTTGCCCGGCCAACGTGGCGAGATGGCGAAGCTCCTGCGCCATGGCCTTGGGCCCACCGACCCTTCGCCGTAACACCGCCTCGTCCAGGACCACCCACAACATCGGCACTGTTGGATCGGTGAGAAGCTGCGCGCGCTCCAGCCTCGCAGCCACCAGCTCGTCGATCGCGCTCTCGGTGGCAGTGGGAAGTCCCTCCCGGAACACCGCCCGCGCATACGTCTGCGTCTGTAACAGCCCCGGGACGAGCTGAGGCGCGTACTCCCGGATGGCCTCCGCGCGGGCCTCCGCTTCGGCCGCCTCCGCGAAGTGTTCCGGGTACTTCGACGTCTTCAGCGCCGCGCAGTTCCGTACGAAGAAGCCGTCCGCGCCCAACACCTCGTCGAACTTCTCCGCCTGGTCCATCTGCATCCGCCGCACCCCGGACTCCAGCTGTCCGATGAACGAGCCGCTGACGAAGAGCGGGGCGCCGAGCTCGGCCTGGGAGAGGCCCGCTTCCTCTCTGCGGTGACGGAGCTCGGCGCCGAGAAGGGCGCGCGGAGAGGAGGAGGGGTCGAGCTTTCTGGGACCTGGCATGACAACTCCCTGTGGCACACGTGCGGTTGTTGGAACTGTGCCTCTTCCAGGCTAACGAGAGAGTGGCCACGCTGGGTATGCATCGGGACTACTCAGAGTGGAAGGAATGGATCATGACGACTACGGAGCGGCGCAAGGCGGCAGCGGGCAGGGTGCGGGAGGCGGAGGAGCTGGTGGCGCGGTTGCGGGGAGGGTTCGCGGGGGTCGGGGTCGTGCTGCCCTCGCTGCGGATCGATCCGCTCTCGTTCGCCGGCGACGAGCCGGTTGCCCTCCTCGACCTGGGGCGCTGCAACCTCGACACGGCGTTGCTGCTGACGCAGGTGCTGGAAGGGAAGGCGGCGGGTCATGACGACTGACGCGGGTGGGCTGGAGGCGTGTACGCCGGAGCCCGGGTCGTTCGCCGTCGATGCGCGGGACGGGCGTGTGGGCCGGGTGATGGGGCGGGTCGGCCCGTATGTGCAGCTGCGTCCGCCCGGTGGGGGAGCGGAGTGGGACTGCCCGCCCGGCTGCGTCAGGCCGGCGCCGCCGGGGCTCGTACTCCGGGCGCGGGTGACGGAGGTCAACCGGGAGGGGCAGCTGCCCCGGTGAGGGAAGGTGCGGGCTTCCGGCCCCCGGGACTGGTGAGCCCGCATGTCGCGATGTTGCGATGTCGCGTATTCGGCGGATGGGGTGGACGCGGATCAACGCGGCCCAGCCATGCCTCTTGGGCGTCCGTCAGTGGTTGCTTCAGGGCGTGGGTGCGGTGAGATACCGCTGGATCGTGGGTCCGAGCCAGTCCACGATCTCCTCGCGGCCGAGCTCCATGCTTGCCGGGAACCGCAGCACGTAGCGCGTCAGCGCGAGTCCCAGCACGGTCGAGACGCACAGTGCCGCCCGCGCCTGTGCCTGCTCCGGCTCGTGGCCCAGCCGGCGGGCCAGCGGGATCAACTGCTCGCGCAGCACGCTCTGCATGCGATCGGCGGCGGTCTGGTCGGTGGCGCCGACCCGCATCAGCGCGGTGAGCTCCCCGTTCTCCTCCCACAGGGTGAGGAAGTGGCGCACCAGCGTACGGCCGATCTCTTCGCGCGGTTCGAGGGACAGGCCCGGCAACCCGGGGTCGATCGCGACGGCCGCCGCGAACAGCCCCGCCTTGTTGCCGTAGTAGCGCATCACCATCGACGGGTCGATCTTCGCGTCGCGCGCGATGGACCGGATGGTCGCCTTCTCGTAGCCGTCCGCCGCGAACCGCTCGCGGGCCGCGTCGAGGATCGTGGCGCGGGTGGCATCGGAACGCCGTGCGGCCTGCTGGTTCTCCGTGCTGCCGGTCATGCCAACAAACATAGGCCAACGCGTGTTGACAGTCCAGGGTCGTGGCCCTACGTTTGCCAACAGCGGTTGGCCAACAGGTGTTGGCAAGATCGCGGTCGTTGGCGGCCGGGCGTCGACGACGCCCCTTGAGCGTCCGTCCGGTCTCTTCGTGCCACGGGTGCCGAGCGTCGTGAGCGTCGCCTGATCCAGTACGGCGACGGCCGGTCGCGGTGCCGTGGGACAACCGATAGCGAGAGGGAGTACCGAAGATGGCCAAGCTGCAGAGCCTGGAGCCGAATACGCCGATGTTCGCGCAGTTCAAGGAGGAGACCGGGCCCATCGTCCTGGCCAACACCTTCTTCGTTCCGAAGGAGAGCGCTGAATCGTTCCTGGCTCTCTTTCGGAGGCAGGTGGAGTTCATGAAGGCTCAGCCGGGATTCGTCTCCCTGCGGATGCACAAGGGGACGGCGGGCAGTCAGCTTCTGATGAACATCGCGGTCTGGGAGTCGACCGAGGCGCTCGCCACGGCGTTCGGCAGCCCGGAGTTCCAGCGCATGGCTGCCGAGTTCCCCGAAGGCATCGTGTCGTACCCGCACATCTTCGAGCAGATCGACGCATGACGCGTCAGCTGTAGCCGGGGGAGGGCAGCCGGAGAAGCCCTGCCCTCCCCCGTCCCCCGTCCCCCGTCCCCCGTCCCCCGGGCAGTCACGCATCCATGCACCATGCCGGTTCGCCAGGGCCGCCGAGCCCCCAGACCGAACGTCGAAGGAGAAGCACCATGTCGCTGAAGAACGTCAACACCGTCCTGGTCACCGTCTGCGCCCTGTTCGTCCTCTACCTCGGACTGTCCTTCATCCTGACCCCCGAGACGTCCACTCCAGGCGTTGGCCTGCCGAACTGGCCCGCCGGCGACGGTGACGGCTTCCTCGTCATGAAGGGCATCCGCGAATTCGCGATGGGCCTGGTCATCGGCGTCCTGCTGGTGACGGGCCACCGCCGCGCTCTGGGCTGGGTCCTGCTGATGGAGGCCGTCGCCCCGTTCGGCGACATGATCAACGTCCTGGCCCACCACGGCTCCATCGCCGCCGCGTTCGGCATCCACGGCCTGACCTCGGCAGCGATCGCGATCACCGGCCTGCTGATCCTTCGTGAGACCAGCAAGGCACACAAGGCCTCCGCCCCGGCGCCCGCCGCTCAGCCCGCCTGACAGCTGCATGCTCGAAGGGGGTGGCCAGGCCGCAGGGCCGGGCCACCCCATGGCGCCAACGGCTGTCCCGTCGCCCCGGGGCCGGCTTCCGTAATGAGGCGGCTGGGAAACGCAAAAAGATGATGAGAGTGCGCAGTTAATCGGCAAGAACTCGAAAATCTCCTCGCGCGAGCCTTGTGGGGCGAGACGTACGGGTCCTACTGTCGCCTCACCTTCTCGGCGGCCTCCCCGCCTCATCCCTCCTCAGAGAATCGGGCCTGCGATGTCACGGAAGATCAGCGGTGTCGGCGCGAGGGCGCGAAGACCGCGCCGAACAGGGCTGTACGCGAACGCGGTTGCCTCGATGACCGCGGCCGCCGTCGGCTTCGGGGTGCTGGCCGGTACGCCCGCGGGCGCCCGCCCCGTCGCAGCCCCGGCCCCCGCTGCCGCCCCGGCCCCCGTCGTCACCCGGGCCGCCCTGGATCCGGCGCTCGTCGCGGGCCGGGGAGCGAAGGTGGCGTTCGCCGAGCAGGAGGCCGAGAACGCGGCCACGAACGGGACGGTCATCGGCCCGGACCGCACCGCGTACACGCTCCCCGCCGAGGCGTCCGGCCGTAAGGCGGTCAAGCTCACCCCGGGCGAGCACGTCGAGTTCACGCTGCCCTCGGCGGCCAACGCGATCACGGTCCGCTACAGCATCCCGGACGCGCCGGGCGGAGGCGGCATCACGGCACCCCTCGATGTCGCGGTGAACGGCAAGAACCGCTCCACCATGACGCTGACCTCGCAGTACTCCTGGCTGTACAACCAGTACCCGTTCTCGAACGACCCCGGCGCCGGGCTGCTCCACCCCGACTGGTGGATCACCGAGTGCTCCTGCGTGCCCGCCGCCACGACCCCCGCCCCTGCCATCGCGACGCCCTTCCGGCCCAGCCACTTCTACGACGAGCAGCGCCTCCTGCTCGGCCGGATATACCGCGCGGGCGACACCGTAAGGCTCACCGTCCCGGCCGGGAGCCGGGCCGCGTGGACGGTCGTCGATCTGCTGGACTCGGAGCTCGTGGGCCGGCCGCACGTCGAACTGCTCGCCGCCAACGTCCTTGCCTTCGGGGCGGATCCGACCGGCCGGAGCGATGCGGCGGACGCGATCGACAAGGCCATCGCCTTCGCCCGGCGCACCCACCTCACGGTGTACATCCCGCCGGGTACGTACCGGGTCGACCGGCACATCGTCGTCGACGACGTCACGATCACCGGTGCCGGTAACTGGTACACGAAGATCAAGGGCCGGGAGGTCGCGCTCGGCAGCCCGGCACCGGACGGCTCGACCCACACCGGCGTCGGTTTCTACGGCAAGGACGCGGCCGACGGCGGCAGCCGCAACGTCCACCTGTCCGGCTTCGCCATCGAGGGCGACGTACGCGAACGCGTCGACACCGACCAGGTCAACGGGATCGGCGGCGCGATGAGCGACTCGACGGTCGAGGGCCTGCACATCAGCCACACCAAGGTCGGCATGTGGTTCGACGGCCCGATGAAGAACCTGCGGATCAGTGACAACATCATCGTCGACCAGATCGCCGACGCCATCAACTTCCACACCGGCGTGACCGATTCACGGGTGACGAACACCTTCGTACGCAACTCCGGCGACGACGGCCTCGCCATGTGGTCCGAGAAGACCGCGAACGCCCGGAACGCCTTCGACCACAACACCGTCCAGACCCCGGTCCTCGCCAACGGCATCGCGATCTACGGCGGCACCGACAACACCGTCTCGGACAACCTGGTCGCCGACCCGGTCCGCGAGGGCAGCGCCCTCCACGTCGGCTCCCGCTTCGGCGCCGAACCGTTCGCCGGGAAGCTGAACCTCGACGACAACACGACGGTGCGCGCCGGTACGTACGAGCTGAACTGGAACATCGGCCTCGGCGCCCTGTGGATCTTCGCCCTGGATAGGAGCATCGACGCCGCCGATATCCGGGTCACCGGTGACCACTACCTCGACAGCACCTACAACGCGGTCATGCTCGTCTCCGACTGGGCCGTGAAGGACCGGTACGACATCGAGGGCGTCCATTTCAAGGACATCAGGGTCGACGGCACGGGCACCTCGGTGCTGAGCGCCCGCGCGGCGGGCGGGGCGAGCTTCGAGAACGTGGACGCGCGCAACGTCGGCGCGGTCGGCGTCAACAACTGCGGTTCGTTCCACTTCCCCGCGACCGGTTCGGAGTTCTCCCTCACGGACCTGGGAGGCAACGGCGGCGGCTGGCTCGCCCCCTGGCTGCTGCCGAACACGATCACCTGCGACGACCGGCCCGACGTCGTCCCGCCGCCCGCGCCGGGTGACTGGTGACGCGGTGACGTAGGACCGAGTGCGTCGGACCGGCCGCCTGCGGTGCCCCTCCAGGGTGGAGCGGGCGGCCAGTAATTCCTCAGTAACGGGCTCCTCGTAGGTTCTCGCTCCAACCTGGCCGTGCTTGCGGTGCCTCCCCCGGTCTCCGGAGGTCCGGCCGGGTTGCAGCGCACCTCTCCCGGTAGGAGCTCCCCTTCATGTACCCACCCAGAAGTCCCCGGCGCCGCGGCGTCGCATGGGCGGCGACCGCGTTCACGGCCCTGGCCGTGCTCGGTGCGGCGCCGTCCGCGATCGCCGCCACCGGCTCCGGATCCGCCGCGACCCCCGCCCCGGCCGCCAAGGTCGACTCCGCCCTCCGCGCCGCTGTCGGCAAGGGGAAGGAGTCGACCTTCTTCGTCGTCATGAAGCAGCGGGCCGACCTGACCGCCGCCAAGGGCAAGCGCGCACACAAGGACAAGGCGAAGTCGGCCTTCTCCGCGCTGCGGGCCGAGGCCGGTACCTCGCAGAAGTCGCTGGCGGCCTTCCTTGACGGGAAGAAGATCGGCCACGAGTCGTTCTGGATCGCCAACGCCGTCAAGGTGACCGGCGACCAGAAGCTCGTCGACGAGCTCGCCAAGCGGTCCGATGTCGCGAGCATCGTCAAGGAGCAGCACTACGCGCTCGATGAGATCGAGTCCTCCACGACGCCGGGCACGACGACCGACGCCGACTCCGGTGCCACCGACGTCACCCCCGAGTGGGGCGTCAAGGACATCAAGGCCGATCAGGTCTGGGACCAGTACAACGACCGCGGTGACGGGATCGTCATCGCCAACGTCGACTCGGGTGTGCAGTACGACCACCCGGATCTGGTGGGGAACTACCGGGGCAACCTGGGCAACGGCACCTTCAGCCACGACTACAACTGGTACGACCCGACCGGCCAGTGCACCACCGAGGCCCCCTGCGACAACAACGGCCACGGCACCCACACCATGGGCACCATGGTCGGCCAGGACGGCGTGGGCGTCGCCCCCGGCGCCACGTGGATAGCGGCCAAGGGCTGCGAGTCCAAGGAGTGCTCGGACTCCTCCCTCCTGGCCGCCGGTCAGTGGATTCTCGCCCCGACCGACCACAACGGGCAGAACCCGAAGCCCGAGCTGGCGCCCGACATCGTCAACAACTCCTGGGGCGGCGGGGACACGAACTTCTACCAGGACATCGTGAAGGCGTGGAACGCGGCCGGGATCTTCGAGGCCTTCGCCTCGGGCAACGACGGCGACGGCGCGACCTGCTCGACCGGCCATGCGCCGGGTTCGCAGGCCGACTCCTACGGCGTGGGCGCCTATGACGTGAACGGGAAGATCGCCGAATTCTCCGGCTTCGGCCCCTCCGTCTTCGACGGCTCGATGAAGCCGAACATCTCCGCACCGGGCGTCAACGTCCGTTCCACCTGGCCGGGCAACGACTACAACTCCATCTCCGGTACGTCGATGGCGACCCCGCACGTCGCGGGCGCCGTGGCTCTGCTGTGGTCCGCCGCCCCCTCGCTCATCGGCAAGATCGACGAGACCCGCGCCCTGCTCGACCAGGGTTCCACCGATGTCGACGACACCCACTGCGGCGGCACCGCGGCGATGAACAACGTCTGGGGCAGCGGAAAGCTGGACATCCTGGCCTCCGTCGACGCCGCCCCGCACACCGCGGGCACCGTCACGGGCACCGTGACCGACCGGGCCACCGGCAAGGCCGCGACCGCCACCGTGACCGCACGGAACGCCGACGCCGAGCGTTCGGTCACCACCGGCTCGGACGGCACCTTCCAGCTGCACCTGCCGGCCGGTACGTACACGCTCACCACCACCGGTTACGGCTTCGCTTCCCGCACCGACTCGGTGACGATCACCGTCGGTGAGACCGAGACCCTCGACCTCGCGCTCGACGCGGTCGCCCACCACGCCGTCTCCGGCACGGTCCTGGACGTCACCGGCAAGCCGCTCAAGGGCGCCACGGTGAGGGTCGCCGACGCTCCGCTCGACGCGGTCACCACCGGCGCCGACGGCTCGTACGCCTTCCCGTCCGTCGCGGAGGGCTCCTTCCACCTCTCGGTGACGCCCGCCGCCCCGGTGCTGTGCAACGGCAACTGGACCGGCGCGCTCACCGTCGACGGGGACGAGAAGGTGACGGCCTCGCTGCCGCCGCGCACCGACGCCGCCGGTACGTACTCCTGCGCGCCCGCCGCGTACAGCTGGATCACCGGGAAGACGAAGGTCGCCCTGAGCGGTGACGAGAACGCCAAGGCCGTCGCCCTGCCGTTCCCCGTGACGTACTACGGAGTCCCGTACACCAGCGCCAACATCACCACCAACGGCCTGGTGAACTTCCTGTCGCCGCGCCTCGGCGACTACGCGAACACCGCGCTGCCCGCCGCCGCCCAGCCCAACGGCGTCGTCGCCGCGTTCTGGGACGACCTGACGCTCGACAAGAAGTCCAGCGTCCAGACCACCACCACGGGCACCACCGGTCACCGCACCTTCGCCATCGTGTGGAACAACGCCGCCCTGGTCTCCGACACCTCGGTGCGTCTGAGCTTCGAGGCCGTCTTCGACGAGGCGACCGGCGCGATCACCCTGCAGTACAAGGGGATCGGGTCCGGCGCGGCGCAGCGGGGCTCCTCGGCCACCATCGGCATCGAGAACCAGGCCGGTACGGACGCCCTCCAGTACTCCTTCAACGAGTCCGTCCTCAAGGACGCCTCCGCGATCCGCTTCTCCCCGAAGGCCGCGTGATGAGGAACATCAACCGAAGAGGCGTACGCCTCGCCTCCATGCTGGTGGCCGCCGGACTGGTGCTGAGTGCCGCCCCGGCAGCGCTCGCCGCCGACGCCGACGACAGCAACGGTCTGCTGACGCTCACGGACAGCCAGGCCGCCGATCTCTCCGCGCGTGCACAGCTCGACCCGTACGGCGACGCGGAGGGCCAGGGTCACGACCCGCAGCACATCGGCAACCGTGAGGACGCGGCCACGGCACCGTCCACGGACACGACGGGCGGCAGCGGCAGCGGATCGTCGCTCGACGGCGCCACCACCGATGAGGGGGGCGCCTGGAAGGTCACCAAGAAGTCGGCCGTGGAGGGCGACTTCGGGATGGTCGCGACCGCCCCGGTGTCGGGTGCGAACGGTGACTATTTCGCACTCGACGCGCTCGGCCCCGTCCAGCGGCGGTCCGCCGACGGCAAGGAGGTGTGGCGCCGCGACAACGCCTCGCTGTACGCGGACTGGAAGATCACGAACGCCCGTCCGTGGCAGACCGAGCCGTACCCGGCGCGCATTGTTATGGGCTCCAACGCGGTCAGCCCCTTCACCGTGGCCTCCGACAACGGTTACACCACCGGTGACCTGACCGGTGACGGTGTGGACGACGTGGTCTTCACCGCGAGCGTCGGCGCCAGCCCCTACCGCCCGTTCGTGGCTCCCGGCTCGACGCTGCCGACCGGCACCTTCGTGACGGTGCTGGACGGGAAGACCGGCAAGACGCTGTGGACCAAGCTCTACACGGGCGTCTACAACATCAAGCTGGTCGGCAAGACCCTGGTGCTGGCGGACTCGCCGTACCTGAACCGGAACTCGCCCCAGGACGCGAAGACCACCCTGACGGGTATCCGCTTCTCGTACGCCGACGGAGCGCTCATCCCCGCCGACACCTGGTCGTACGACACGGGCGCCTTCCTAGGTGCGAGCTGGGCGAGCCTGGAGCCGCTGGGCAACGGGCTGGTCGCCGCCTCCTGGGACCAGCGCAAGCTGAGTGCCACCGCCGCCCCGTCCGGTCACACCCTGGTGCTCGACACCAAGGACGGCAGCGTCAAGTGGCAGGCCACCAACCGCCTCTACTCACGGCAGCTGCACTACGACGCCGCCCGCAAGAGCATCGTCGCGCTGGAGCAGTCGGACCCGAACGAGGGCGTCGCCTACGAGCTCGCCTCGTACGCGCTGTCCGACGGCACCCGCACCACCGTCGACCGCCGCATCAACGCACTGCCGATCGATCTGGTGATCGGAGACATCCAGGGCGGGTCCCGGCCGGAGTACACGGTCAGCGAGTCCACGCTGGACGCCGGGCTGTTCATCAACGCCAACACCGTGCGCGCCGTGAACGGTGACGACGGCAGTGAGCTCTGGTCGCGCACGGTCAAGCGCGACGAGGCCAACTCCCATGACGGCGGCGGCGCCTGGGGCCTCGAAGTGGTCGACGGCAAGGTCGTCGCCTCGTACAAGGACGACGCCGGTTACGAGACCGCCGTCAACCGCGGCGCAGGCCGCTTCGGCCGCCTGGCCGTGCTGTCCGGCAGCGACGGCTCGGTGCGCTGGGAGAAGCGCGGCCTGGTCACCTCGCAGATGTGGGCGCAGCCGTTCCGGAAGAACGGCAGCTGGCGGCTGCGGACGGTCGACACGAACGAGAACATCCGCACGTACAACCTGGGCAGCGGCAAGCAGGAGAGCCTTCTCCCGCTGCGTTCCGCCGTCTACTCGGGTGTCGCCACGGACATCACCGGCGACAAGAAGCAGGACCTGATCGTCGGCGGCACGTCCAACGGCGTCTTCGCCTACGACGGCCCGTCGATGGTTTCGGGTCAGCCCAAGCAGCTGTGGATGGCCACGGTCCCGGGCCAGGTCCACGCGATCGTGAAGGCCGACGTCAACGGCGACAAGCGGGACGAGACGATCGTCGCCGCCGACTCCGCCACCGCGGTGCTCGACTCCCGTACGGGCAAGGTCCTCACCACGATCGACGGCAACGGCCAATTCGTCCGCTCCGCGCAGGCGGCCGACGTCAACGGTGACGGCAGGTCCGAGATCATCGTCGCCACCGACAAGGTGCGCGTCTACACCGGCAGCGGCAAGAAGCTGTGGGAGTACGGCGCCCCGGCGTCCGTCGGTGACGTCGTCTTCGCGGACGTCTCGGTCGCCGACGGCCACCTCTACGCCCAGTACGGCCCGCACATCGGCGACACGGGCTCCATGCAGCCCGGCGTGGCCGGCGGGGTCGCGCTGAACGCCAGGACCGGCACCGTCGACTGGTCGTTCACCCCGGAGCCGGGGGCCGGGACGGACGGCAGTGTCTGGGGCGTCCCGCTGCGGGCCGGCACCTTCGCCTCGTCCGGCATTCCGTACGCCGACGGGCACGCGGCCGTCTTCACCGCGTTCACCCGGGATTCCACCGGCAACATGGTGACCATGATGCAGATCCGGGACGGCCGCACGGGTGAGCTGCTCCACGAATCCACCGACGGCGGCCCGTGGGGCCTCACCGGCTGGCTGACCGGTCCTGACGGTCTGACCATGGTGAGCAGGGTGTCCCTGCGCACCTTCGGGCCGAACGGCCAGGACTCGCGGGTGTTCACGATCGCGGACTCGCACACGGCCGCCTTCGCGAACGGTCCCGGCGGCAAGCGCATCATCGTCTCGGGCGAGATCGGCGGCGCCAGCACGTACGATCCTTCGATCCTCACCGCAGGAAATGACTACCCGTACAGTGTGGCCGACGTCCAGGCGATGGGCGGCGACGAGATCCTCGTCGCCGACCTGAACGGTGACGGCGTCGACGAGATCGTGTCGCTCAACTTCGACGAGTACGGCATGGACCGTATGACGGCGCTCGAAGGCGGCGGCTACTCCTCACCGTTCACCGCGATGCGCCAGACGATCGTCGCGACGATCGACCCCGCCTGATCCCTCTCCTGCACAACAACGAAGCCTGACCGGGGCGCGGGATGTCTTGCGGTAACGCGAGGCATTCCGCGCCCCGTCGTGGCACGCTTTCACAGGTGACCAGCAGAACCGACCCCGCGCAACACCTGAGCGATCTCGCGCGGCTCCGCCGCGTCCGGGACCGCATAGACAGGGAGTACGCGCAACCGCTGGACGTCGAGGCGCTCGCCCGCGGGGTGCACATGTCGGCCGGGCATCTCAGCCGGGAGTTCCGGCGCGCCTACGGCGAGCCCCCGTACGGCTATCTCATGACGCGGCGCATCGAGCGGGCGATGGCCCTGCTGCGCCGCGGCGATCTCAGTGTCACCGAGATCTGCTTCGAGGTCGGCTGCTCGTCGCTCGGCACCTTCAGCACCCGCTTCACCGAACTGGTCGGAGTGTCGCCCAGCGTCTACCGGCGTCAGGCGGAGCAGGCCGCGCAGGCTTCGGCGGGGGTGCCGTCGTGTCTGGAGAAGCAGGTGACGCGACCGGTCAGGAATCGAGAAGCGCCGGTCAGGAAGCCGGATTAGCGTGAAGGACATGGACATCAAAATTCACTCCAGTTTCCTTCCGCACAACGACCCCGACGCCTCGCTGGCCTTCTACCGCGACGTGCTCGGCTTCGAGGTACGGGGCGACGTCGGCCAGGGCGCGATGCGCTGGATCACGGTCGGCCCCGCAGACCAGCCCGGCACGTCCCTCGTCCTGGAGCCTCCGTACGCCGATCCGTCCGTCACCGACGAGGAGCGGGCCACCGTCGTCGCGATGATGGCCAAGGGCACCTTCGCCCGCGTCCTCCTGGACACGGCCGACCTCGACGCCACCTTCGAGAAGGTGCAGGCCGGCACCGCCGAGATCGTCCAGGAGCCGACCACGCAGCCCTACGGCGTACGCGACTTCGCCGTCCGCGACCCCGCCGGCAACCTGATCCGCATCCAGGAACGGCGCTGAGCCGTCCCCCGGCCACACAGCTGTGACCCGCACGAGGCCGACGGGACCGCGAGAGCGGTCCCGCCAACAGATGGAGACACGATGACCAGGGCCAAGAGGGCGGACACGGCGTCGGCCGCTCCGCACGCGGGCGACAGCCACGATCTGATCCGTGTGCACGGCGCGCGCGTGAACAACCTCAAGGACGTCAGCGTCGAGATCCCCAAGCGCCGGCTGACGGTGTTCACCGGTGTCTCCGGCTCGGGCAAGAGCTCACTCGTGTTCGGCACGATCGCCGCGGAGTCGCAGCGGCTGATCAACGAGACGTACAGCGCCTTCGTGCAGGGCTTCATGCCCACGATGGCGCGGCCCGAGGTCGACGTGCTCGAAGGGCTGACCACCGCGATCAGCGTCGACCAGCAGCGGATGGGTGCCGACCCCCGGTCCACGGTCGGCACCGCCACCGACGCCAACGCGATGCTGCGCATCCTGTTCAGCCGGCTCGGCAAGCCGCACATCGGCCCGCCCAGCGCGTACTCCTTCAACACCGCGTCGGTCCGGGCGAGCGGCGCCATCACCGTCGAGCGCGGCAACAGGACCAAGGCGGAGAAGGCGACCTTCCACCGCACCGGCGGCATGTGTACGCGCTGCGAGGGCCGGGGATCGGTCTCGGACATCGACCTCACCCAGCTCTACGACGACACCAAATCGCTCTCCGAGGGCGCGTTCACCATCCCCGGCTGGAAGTCGGACAGTCAGTGGACGGTGCAGGTCTACGCCCAGTCCGGCTTCGTCGACCCGGACAAGCCGATCCGCAAGTACACCAAGAAGGAACTGCAGGACTTCCTCTACGGGGAGCCGGTCAAGGTCAAGGTCAACGGCGTCAACCTCACCTACGAGGGGCTGATCCCCAAGATCCAGAAGTCGTTCCTGTCCAAGGACAAGGAGGCGATGCAGCCGCACATCCGGGCGTTCGTGGAGCGGGCGGTCACCTTCACCACCTGCCCCGAGTGCGACGGTACGCGGCTCAGCGAGGGCGCCCGTTCCTCGAAGATCAAGCGGATCAGCATCGCCGACGCGTGCGCGATGGAGATCAGGGACCTCGCCGAATGGGTGCGCGGCATCAAGGAGCCGTCGGTGGCGCCGCTGCTCGACGCACTGCAGCAGACCCTCGACTCGTTCGTGGAGATCGGCCTCGGCTACCTCTCGCTCGACCGGCCCGCGGGCACGCTTTCGGGCGGCGAGGCGCAGCGCGTCAAGATGATCCGCCACCTCGGCTCCTCGCTCACCGATGTCACCTACGTCTTCGACGAGCCCACGATCGGTCTGCACCCGCACGACATCCAGCGGATGAACAAGCTGCTGCTGCGGCTGCGCGACAAGGGCAACACGGTGCTCGTCGTCGAGCACAAGCCGGAGACGATCGTGATCGCCGACCATGTCGTCGACCTCGGCCCGGGCGCCGGCACGGGCGGCGGCACCATCTGCTTCGAGGGCACCGTCGAGGGGCTGCGGGCCGGCGACACGATCACCGGGCGTCACTTCGACGACCGGGCCACCGTGAAGGACACGGTGCGCAAGCCCACCGGCGCGATGGAGATCCGTGGCGCGACGGCGAACAACCTGCGGAAGGTCGACGTCGACGTACCGCTCGGGGTTCTCGTCGTCGTCACCGGCGTCGCCGGTTCCGGCAAGAGCTCGCTCGTGCACGGCTCGATTCCGGCGGGGGAGGGCGTGGTGTCGATCGACCAGAGCCCGATCCGCGGTTCGCGGCGCAGCAACCCGGCGACGTACACCGGACTGCTGGAGCCGATCCGCAAGGCGTTCGCCAAGGAGAACGGCGTGAAGCCGGCGCTGTTCAGCGCCAACTCCGAGGGCGCCTGCCCCACCTGCAACGGCGCCGGCGTCATCTACATGGACCTGGCGATGATGGCCGGGGTCGCCACGCCCTGCGAGGACTGCGAGGGCAAGCGGTTCCAGCCCGCGGTGCTGGAGTACAAGCTCGGCGGCCGTGACATCAGCGAGGTGCTCGCGATGTCGGTGGCCGAGGCGGAGGAGTTCTTCGGCGCGGGCGAGGCGCACCTGCCGGCCGCGCACCGCATCCTGGACCGGCTCGCCGACGTCGGCCTCGGCTACCTCAGCCTCGGCCAGCCGCTCACCACGCTGTCCGGCGGCGAGCGCCAACGCCTCAAGCTGGCGACCCACATGGGCGACAAGGGCGGGGTCTACGTCCTCGACGAGCCGACCACCGGACTCCACCTCGCCGATGTCGAGCAGCTGCTCGGCCTGCTCGACCGGCTCGTCGACTCCGGCAAGTCCGTCATCGTCGTCGAGCACCACCAGGCCGTGATGGCGCACGCCGACTGGATCATCGACCTCGGCCCGGGGGCCGGCCACGACGGCGGAAAGGTCGTCTTCGAGGGCACACCGGCGGACCTCGTCGACGCCCGCTCCACCCTCACGGGCGAGCACCTGGCGGCGTACGTAGGCGGCTGACGCGACCGGTGGTGGTGAGCGGAGGGGTCCGGGGCTCAGGCTCCGGACCCCTCCGCCCGTGGGCGCGGGGCGTGCGGGGCGTGCGGGGCCGGCCGCAGTACGCCTGTGTGCTGCGAGTGCCGTGAGTGCGCCCCGGCTGTTGGCGTGGTGTCGGCGGGGCGGGACTCCGATTGTTTGTGATCTTGGGGAGGTGGGCCCTCCGGCCCGAACTCCCCTCCCTCACCACCTGTACGAGGAGTCCCGTGCGTATCCGCCCGATTCTTGCCCTCGCCGCGTCCGCCGCGGCGGTCATGGCGCTCGCCACCCCGTCCCAGGCCGCCGACGACGGCTCCTACTTCATCCAGGACGCGCGCACCGGTGCGTGTCTGCTGTCCAACGAGGGTCTCGTGGGCGGTCAGCTCGGGGCCTGCGGCAACGACGCCGTCTGGCAGGTCCGCAACCTGCCGAACGGATCGGTGCAACTGGCCAGCGGCCGGGACGAGTCCCGCTGCCTGGGCCTGTCGCCGTTGAAGATCTTCCCGCCGCCGGTGTTCGTGAGCTCGTGCGGCTCCTCGCCGGACCAGTGGACGATCGCCGGCCCGGACGAGGACGGCGCACCGGTCGCCCTCCGGCTCACCGAGGTTCCGTTCACGGGCACGCTCACTCCGCGCGAGGGTGACCGGGCGACGCTCGCAGGTCAGGGTGCGCCCGAGTGGACGTTCACCCGGGTCGGCTAGCGGCTTCTGTTCGGATCAGGCCGGGTCCGGGGCGCAGGCCCCCGGGCCCGGCCTGGTCCGGGTGCCCGTCAGAAGGAAATGACCGTGGCGCCTTCCAGGGTGAAGCGCAGGAACTCGTCCCGCGCCACCCGCAGGCGCAGCCCGCGCCCGGCGAGCCCGGCCTCGGTCCCGTCGGCCCGGGCCGCGTTGACGCAGGCGCCCACGGTCACGCCGTCGGCTATCAGCTCGTCGACCTGCCGGTTGAAGTCCGCGCTCGCCCCGGAAGGAGCCGCGTCGCCGAGGAGGCGCTGGGCCGGGCCGAAGCACAGGACCTCGACGGTGGTGTCGTGCTCGGCGGCGACCTCCTGGATGCGCTGAGCCACGCGGGTCCCTGTGGTGATCGAGGCGTCGTCGTCGTGGAACACGTGGATCACGGTCTTCGGCATGTGCCGCACCTTCCTCTCGGTGGCCCGGCCAGGCCCGGCCCGGCGTATGGGGGACCGTATCAACTGTCTTGAGGAGTGGGACGATTCGTCTCGTACTTCGATACGGAAGGGGCAGGGCGACCCCGCTGCGGCCCCGGGCGCGGCCTGTGCCTCTTCCTGGCCGTCGGGAGAACGGGCACGCTCGGTACGAATAGATGCGCTTGGTACGCATTTCGATTACTCGGCGTGGAATGAATGGATCATGGAGATGAAGGAGCGGGACAGGGCGCAGTGCGGGAAGGCGGCCGGACATGGCAGGTGAGGGCGGCTGTGGTCCGGAGGGCTCCGTGCCGGAGCGGGGGGCGTTCGTCGTCGATGTGCGGGACGGGCGGGTGGGCCGGGTCATGGGACGGGTCGGCCCGTATGTGCAACTGCGGCCACCCGGAGGCGGCGCGGAGTGGGACTGTCCGCCTGACGCCGTCCGGCCGGCTCCGCCGGGGCTCGCTCTGCGGGCGCGGGTCACGGAGATCAACCGGCAGGGGCAGCTGCCGCGGTGATATCAGTGAAACCCGCTCGACCTGGCCACGTACGGAAGGGATTCTTCGAGCATGGAGTTTCTCTGCTATCACCGCGACCGGCCAGGTTCCATGGCGCTGCGTGACGAACTGCTGGAAGAGCACTGGTCCTACATGGACGGGTACGCAAAGGAGATGATCGCCCGGGGGCCGACCCTCGTCGGCGACACCCCCACCGGCAGCATGCACATCGTCGACGTGCCCGATCCGGTCGCCGCCCGCGCGTTCGCCTTCGACGAACCCGGTTACCAGGCCGGTGTCTACCGGGACGTGCTGCTCCGGCGCTGGCGCAACGCGCTGGGCCGCACCATGTGGGACTTCCCCGGCGGCCCGACCGGCGGCAACCGCTATCTGGTGCTCGGCATCGGCACCGGGGACGGGCAGGCCGTCGACCTCGAGGTGCCGCCGGGCAGGGACGAACTGATCGCGTACGGGCCGCTGCTGTCCGACGACGGCGCCACCTGGCTCGGCACGGCGGCGTTGGTCCGGGCTCCGGACCCGGACGCGGCACGCGGCATCCTGACCCAGGGCCGCTACGCCGACATCGAGGTGCACAACTGGCAGTTCGGCGGCCGCTCGTCCTGACCCGGGGAGGGCCGGCCCCGGGCACCGCCCGGGAGAGCCGCCGATAGCCTGCGGGCATGGTGAGCATGAGGACGGAAACCGATGCGCAACTGGCCGTCAGGGCAGCACAAGCGGGCGCGGCGGTGGTCCGCGACATGTACGGGACCTCGCTGCGTCGCGTGGACAAGTCCGGCGGTGACTTCGCGACGGCCGCGGACCTCGCGGCGGAGAAGGCCGTCCTCGACGTGCTGCGGACCGCCCGCCCCGATGACGCCGTGACCGGTGAGGAGAGCGGACACACCGGCGCGGACGGTGCGGAGCGCAGATGGCTGGTCGATCCGCTGTGCGGCACGCTGAACTACGCCGTGCAGAACATGCTGGTCGCGGTGAACGTCGCCCTGCGAGTGGGGTCCGGCATCACGGCTGCCGCATCCGCCGACCCGTTCAGCGGCGAGGTGTTCTGGACCGACGGTGCACACGCCCGCGTCCGTAAGGACGGCCTGGACGAGGAGTTGTCGCCCTCGCCCGGCTCCCGGCTGGTCGACATCAACCTCGACCCACCGTTCCCCAACGCGCCGGACTTCAGGGCAGTACACCTCCTCGCCGCCCCGGAGTTCACCGAGCGGTTCCGGCCGCGCGTCGTCTCCACCACGCTGGCCGTGGCCTGGGTCGCCGCCGGCCGCAGGGCCGCGTACGTCACTGACGGGGACCTGCGCGACAGCGTGCACTTCGCCGCCGGGATCGCGCTCTGCGAGGCAGCCGGCTGCGTGGTGACGGGCATCCACGGCCAGCCGCTGCACACCGGAGCGGGCGGTCTGATCGCGGCGGCGGACCGGGAGACGCACGAGGCGTTGGTGGGGATGGTCAGGGACCGGGCTCCGGCCGGCCGCTGATCTCCTCCCCCTTCCCCGCAAGGAAAGGCCACCGATGCCGGGTGTGCTCGTACTGCTGCTCGCCGGGACCTGGCTGCTCTCTGGCGCCCTGGTCACCGGCACGGAACCGCTGACCGTGGCGGTGGGCCGTACCGCCGTGTGCTGCCTGGTCCTGACCGCCGTCGCCGTGTCGTCCGCGAGCGGCAGGGCCGATCTGCGGCGGGCCGCCGCGCGGCCGGGGACCGTGTGGCTGCTGGGCCTCCTCGGCTTCGCCGGGTACGCGGCCGGCACGCTCCTCGCCATCCCGCGCATCGGGACCTCGCTCACCAACCTCGTCGTCGCGCTGATGCCGTGCGCCTCGGTGGCGGTCGGTGCGCTGTTCTTCGGCGAACGGTCCGGGCCGCGCAAGGCGGCGGGCGCGCTCCTGGCCTGCGCGGCGGCCGCCGGATACGCGGCGCTGGGGGCCGACGCGGGGGATCTGGACGCGGTGGGGCTGCTGCTGGTGGCGGCCGCGACGGTGGCCTTCGCGGTGTACGGATTCCTCTACCGGGACCGGCTGTCCGGGCTGCCGCCGCTCGCAGTGCTGCCGGTGCTCCTCGCCGCCGCCACCTGTCTGCTGCTGCCCATGTCCCTGCCCGCACTCATCGCACACCCGCCCACCCTCGCCGCGACGGGCGGCATCGTGCTGCTGGGCGCTGCCGTCTACGCACCCGCCTACCTCGTACAGCACCGGCTCATCCTGCTCCGCGGCCCGGTCTTCACGGCCGCCGTGCAACTGGCCGTCCCCTTCACCGTCCGCCTCGGCGACTGGGCCCTGGGCAGCGCCTCCGCTCCGTCGGCAGCGGAACTGCTGCTGCTTGCGGTGTGCTGCGGGGGGATCGGGCTAGTCACCGTCCGGGTGGGGAGCCGGTCCGTCGAGCCTGCCCCCTCCGGCCGGTGAACGCGGAAAGGGCGGCACCCCTCGGCAGGGGAGCCGCCCTTACGCCACGCGATCCGCCTTACGGGGCGGGAACTTCGCGGACGAGCGTCGAGGTCCAGGGGCAGAAGACGTTTCCGGGCAGGAAGGCGCCGCCGGCCTCGTCGAGGTGGTCCTCGACGTACGGCACCGTCGCGTCGCAGACCTCGATGGTGTAGTTGAAGAACTGGACCGTCTGCGGGTCATAGTGGAAGCTCCACTGCGGGTTGTAGCCGGCCGAGCGCTTCACGATGCGGCCGATGACGTGCGGCTCGTCGTCCGTGGCGCCGCTCACCAGGTCCCGCGCATGGTTGATCTCGCGCTCATTGACCAGTTTCACGATGAACGTGCTCCGCGTGATGTCCGTCATCTCGAAGTACGCGGGCGCGACGGCGGCATTGCGCGCCCCCTCGCGGGTCTGGGTGGCCTGGGCGGGCTGGGCCACGGTGAACGCGAGCATCGCCACGGCCGCGAGGCTCGCGGCCTTGGTGAAGAGGTGTCGCATGAAAGTCTCCAGGGGTGTCGGACGGGCATGATGATCATGACCGCTCGTCACGAACCGTAAGGCATTGATTACGTTGAGTGGTGACGCGACTCCGGGGCGGAAGGGTGTCCGCCCGCCCCTGCCGGGCAGCGGGAAGGGCGACACCCGTTTCGGTGCCGCCCTTCCCGTTATGTTGATGTGCGGTCCGTCAGACCCCCGCAGGTTCCTTCGCGGGAGTCTCCGGGCCGGCGCCGACCGTGGCCGGGCCGGTGGCCGCGACCGTGGAGGCGGCCGGTTCCTGGGAGACGTTGAACTCCGCCAGCAGGTCCTTGCTGAAGCCGAAGAAGTACGTGGCGACGAAGCCCGCCAGGTAACCGACCAGCAGGCCGCCCGCGTAGATCGCGATCGTCGAGCCCAGGCCGTGGTTGCCGTCCAGCAGCGGGAACAGGGCCCAGCCCGACGGGCCGATCGCGGTGGAGCCCACCGCGTCGCCGAGCTGGTTGAAGAAGCCGACGAACGCGCCGCCGAACGCACCGCCCACGCACGCCGTGATGAACGGGCGGCCCAGCGGCAGCGAGACACCGTAGATCAGCGGTTCGCCGACGCCCAGGAAGCCTGCGGGCAGGGCGGACTTGATCGTCCGGCGGATCGACTCGTTGCGCGGGAGGCGGAAGAAGACCGCGATGGCCGCACCGACCTGGCCGGCACCGGCCATGGCGAGGATCGGGAGCAGGACCGTGTAGCCCTGCTGCTCGATCAGCGTGGTGTGGATCGGGATCAGCGCCTGGTGCAGGCCCAGCATGACCAGCGGGAGGAAGAAGCCGCCGAGGACGAGACCCGCGCCCGCGCCGCCGTTGGACAGCAGCCAGTCGGCGAACGTACCGATCGCGGTGGAGACCTCACCCGCCACGTACATCAGGCCGAAGATCGTCACCAGACCGGAGATCAGGACCGTCAGCGTCGGGGTGACCAGGACGTCCAGCGCCTCCGGGACCCAGCGACGGCACCACTTCTCCACGTACACCGCGAGCACCGCGGCGCCCAGGGCGCCGAGGACGCCGCCCTGGCCGGGGGAGAGCTTCTGGCCGAACGCCTCGATGTTCGCGACGCCCGGGAAGACGATGATGGCCGCGACCGCACCGCCGAGGATCGGTGTGCCGCCGAACTCCTTCGCCGTGTTGTAGCCGACGAAGACCGCGATCAGCGCCATGAAGCCGGACGCCATCGCCGCCAGGGCCGGGGTGACCGACGTCAGCCAGCCGAGGTTGACCAGCAGGCCGTTGAGGCCCGCGATGATGCCGCAGCCGATCAGGGCCGGGATCAGGGGCACGAAGATGTTGGCGATGCGGCGCAGGAACAGCTTGAACGGCGTGGCGTTCTTCGCCTTCCGGGCCGCCCTCATCTCGGCACCCTGCGCGGCCAGTTCCTCCGCCGAGAGCGGGGCGGAGGGCGCGGCCGGGGCGGGGGCCGAGGCCTTGCCCTCCTCGACGAGCTTCTCGAACTCAGGGGTGACGCGGGCGACCGTACCGGGACCGAGAACGATCTGGTACGTGTCGTCCTCGACCACACCCATGACGGCGGGCACGGCCTTCAGTGCCTCGTCCTGGACGAGTGAACGGTCATGCAGGCCCAGCCGGAGCCGGGTCATGCAGTGGGCGATGGAGCTGACGTTCGCGGCGCCACCGACGAGCGGAAGGATCGCGGCGGCAGTGGCGCGGTTCTTGTCTTCTGTAGCCATGGTGCGTGGTGCCTTGCTGTGCGGGGGAGCGGAGGTGGAGCGGGAGGTCAGGTGGTGCGGGGGGCGGCGGCGAGCGCGGCGCGGAGGTGACCGTCCGACGCGGACAGCAGCGTGGCGGCGGTGGGGCCGTCGACCTGGCCGAGGATGGTGAGGATGGCGTTCTTCACCTCGCCGTCGGTGGCGGCCAGCGCGGCCTCGATCTCGGGGTCGGAGGCGCCGGTGGCCAGTGAGACGATCCGCCGGGAACGGGCGCGCAGCTTCTCGTTGGAGGCGCGGACGTCGACCATGAGGTTTCCGTACGTCTTGCCGAGCCGGATCATCGTGATCGTCGAGAGCATGTTGAGGACGAGCTTCTGGGCCGTGCCCGCCTTGAGCCGGGTGGAGCCGGTGAGCAGCTCGGGGCCGACGACGACTTCCAGGGGGTGCTCGGCGGCGGCGCCCAGCGCGGAGTCCGCGTTGCAGGACAGGCCGATGGTCAGGGCGCCCTTGGCGCGGGCGTGCTCGACGGCCCCGATCGCGTACGGCGTGCGGCCGGAGGCGGAGATGCCGACCACGGTGTCGTCGGCGGTGAGGCCCAGCGCGTCGAGGTCGGCGGCGGCCAGCTCCTTGCTGTCCTCGGCGCCCTCGACGGCGGTGACCATGGCGGACGGGCCGCCCGCGATCAGACCGATCACGTCGGCCGGGTCGGTGTTGAAGGTGGGCGGGCACTCGCTGGCGTCCAGCACGCCGAGCCGGCCCGCGGTGCCCGCGCCCGCGTAGATCAGCCGGCCGCCGCGGGCCATGCGGGCCGCGGTGGCGTCGATCGCGGCGGAGATCTCGGGCAGCCGCTCGGCGACGGCGGCCGGGACGGTCCGGTCCTCGCCGTTCATGATCCGGGCGATCTCGGAGGTGGCCAGCTGATCGATCTCGGCGAGCTCGGGACGGAAGGCCTCGGTGGTGAGGGTGGCGAGCTGGGCGCGCAGTTCGCCGTAACCGTCGGGGGTGGTGGCGTCGGCGTCGGTGAGGGAGGTCATGGAGAGCGGCTCTGCTTTCTTGAACTCGTACGGTTCTGCGGGTGCGGGTGCGGGTGCGGGTGCGGGTGCGTGCCGCTGGTCAGCGGGTGCGGGGGTTGTGGCGGTGGGCCAGCGCCTCGTAGGAGGCGGCGAGGGCCGGGGCCGCCGTCTCGTACGTACGCTGTGCGACTCCTATGAACAGGCAGTCGACGACCAGGAGCTGGCTCGTACGGCTCGACATGGCGGCCGGGCGCAGCTCGCTCTCGCGGGCCGTGGACGTGGTCAGTACGTGGTCGGCGTACTGCGTGACCGGGCCGTCGGGGCGGCCCGTGATCGCGACCGTCGTCGCGCCGCGGTCGAAGGCGACGCGCAGCGGCTCGATGACGTCGCCCGTCGATCCGGAGTGGGTGATCGCGATGGCCAGGTCGCCGGAGCGCAGCTGCACGGCGTTGGTCACCGCGAGGTGCGGGTCCATGTTGGCGTGGGCGATCAGACCGATACGGGCCAGCTTCTGCGCCAGGTCCTGACCGACGAGCGAGGAGGCGCCCACGCCGTAGATGTCGATCCGGCGGGCGGTGGCCGCCGCGGACACGACGGCACCGAGCTGAACGGTGTCGAGCCCGGCGGCGGTGTCGGCGAGGGTCTGCTGCTCGTCGTAGGCCAGCTTGGCGACCACGTCGGCGATCGGGTCGTCGACCGCTATGTCCGCAGTGACGGCGGGCGCCCGGCCGGACTGCTGGTGAGCGGCGAGACCGGCCAGCGCGAGGCGCAGGTCGCGGTAGCCGGGATAGCCGAGGAGGCGGGCGGTGCGGACCACGGTCGCCTCGCTGGTGCCGGTGAGCTCGGCGAGACCGGTGACCGTCAGGGCAGCGCAGCCGGCCGGGTCGCCGGCGACGGCCTCGGCGACCCGCTGCATGGAGCGGGTCATGGACGGCGCGAGCGTCCGCACCTTGGCCGCGAGGGCTGCCGGGGCGGGCGGCGAATCAGCGCTGAAACTTTCCTTCAGGTCATTGGTCACCTTTGAAAGATATTTTCAACCCCCGTGTCCGTCAACCCCCCTTTGGTCCCGACCTCTGGCAGGACGAGGGCACGACAGCGGCGCGACGGACGTGCGGCGCGCAGGTGGACAATGGCTGCATGGAGCTGAACCCCCTGGAGCAGGCACTGCACACCGCCCGCGCACTGGTCATGGCCGATCTCGCCGCCGGAGACGTCGCCGAGGCGCAGATCGTCTCGCTGGTCGAGGACGCGGTGACGCACCGGCGCTGGTGGGTCGAGCAGTGGCCGGAGGGCGTGGAGTTCGTCGTCGGTCTCGTCGCCCAGGACGTCCAGGACGCGTTGCTGGAGCAGTACGGCCGCTGGCCGCTGTGCCCGGTCTGCGACGCGGGCGACCCGCACGCCCTCGACGTCGAGCCGGAGCTCGGCCCGGACCCGCACTGGGTCTGCACGAAGGCGACGGTCGCCGTGGCCCCGGTCGGTGCGCTCAGCGGGATACTGCGGCCGTGACCGTCTACATCGATCCGCCGGACTGGCCGGGGCACGGGCGGTTCTGGTCGCACCTGGTCAGCGATGTGTCCTTCGACGAACTGCACGCCTTCGCGGCGTCCATCGGCTGCCCGCCCCGCGCCTTCGAGCGCGACCACTACGACGTACCCGAAGCGCGTTACGAGGACGCGGTACGGGCCGGAGCCCGGCAGATCGGCTCCAAGGAACTGGTCCGCCGGATCACCGACGCGGGCCTGCGCCGCCCCAAGGGCCGGCCCGCGCCGGGCTGAGTCCGCTCAGCCGGCGGACGAGGGCGCGCACACCACCGCCGCGTCCTGCGCCGCCGTGGCCGGGGCACCCGCCACCAGCCGGGACGACGAAGCGCGGCTGCGCTGCAACCGCAGCGAGAAGACCACCGTCACCAGCGCCAGCACGGTCATCGCCGCCCCCGCCCACGCGGTGGCCTCGAAACCGAAGTCCAGGTCGATCACCGTGCCGCCCAGCCAGGGGCCGCCGGTGTTGCCCAGGTTGAACGCGGCGGTGGTCGTCGCGCCCGCCAGGGTCGGGGCGGCGCCCGCGACGTTGAACATCCGGGCGTTCAGCGCCGGAGCCGTGTAGAACGCCGACAGGCCCAGCAGGAACGAGAGCACGATCACGGCGGCCTGGTTCGACGCGAACAGCGCCAGCGCGGCCAGGAACACCGTCGACGCCGCGATACCGCTCAGCAGCACCCCGAAGAGGTGCGCGTCCGCGACCCGGCCGCCGATCGTCGTACCGACCAGCGCACCGATCCCGAACAGGGCGAGCACGGTCGGCACCCAGCCCGAGTCCAGACCGGCGACGTCCGTCAGCAGCGGCGCCAGATAGCTGAACGCGCAGAACACCCCGCCCGCCGCGAGCGCGGTCAGCACGATGGAGAGCCACACCTGCCGGTCGCGGTAGATCCCCAGCTCCCGCTTGAGCTGCGGCTTCTCGTCCGGCAGCGGGATACGGGGGATCATCGTCGCCACCCCGGCCAGCGCCACGGCGGAGGCCGCCCCGACCGCCCAGAACGCCGACCGCCAGCCCAGGTTCTCGCCGAGGAAGGCACCCAGCGGCACCCCCAGCACGTTCGCGATGGACAGCCCGCCGATCATCACGGCCATCGCGCGGGCCCGGGAGTTCACCGGCACCATCGCGATGGCGACGGCAGCGCCGACCGCCCAGAACCCGGCGCACGCGAACGCGCTGACCACCCGGGACGCGAAGAGCACCTCGTACGTCGGCGCGAGCGCCCCCGCGACCTGGCCCAGGCCGAAGACGGAGATCAGCGCGATGAGCGTGGTGCGCCGCGGCAGCCGGAGCGTGGCCACGGCGAGGAGCGGGGCGCCGACCACCATGCCGATCGCGAACGCGGATATGAGGAGCCCGGCGCGCGGGATCGACACGTTCATGTCATCGGCGATGGGTGGCAGCAGCCCGGAGAGCATGAACTCGCTCGTGCCGAGGGCGAAGACCGAGAGGCCGAGGATGTACACGGCCAGGGGCATACGGGAGCGGCGAGTGGCAGAGTCGGGCATGACAGGTGCCAACAGCGAAATGACCCGTGGCATTCCCCGCCCGCCCCGGCGCGAGTGCGCGCTCAGTGCGTGAGCAGCTCCAGCTCCGTGCTCAGGTTGTGCCGGGCCCGCGCTTCCCACTCGGCCGCCCCGTGCGGGGTACGGAACAGCCGCGGCAGCTCCAGAAGCTGCCGCAGCACCGCCGCCCGGCCCTCCCGGAACGCCTCCGCGGGGACGAAGCCGTACTCCTCGCGCACCCGGGCCGCGTACTGCGCGTACTCCTTGGGCGGTGCCGCGAGGATCGCGAGGTCCGCGTCGCACAGGGCCTCGCCGTTGCCGTCGCCGTCGGCCGGGTCGTGCGAGACGGTGAGCCGGACCAGTCGGGCGACCTCGGCGGTGGTCGCGGCGGGCACCCCCGCCTCGGGCAGGGCGCGCTCGGCGAGGACGGCGCTGCGCTCCTCGTTCTCGGAGCGGTCGGGCCGGTAGACCGCGTCGTGGAACCAGGCGGCCAGCCGGACCGCGTCCGCGTCGGCGGCATGACCGGCGAGCGTGTCGACGTGGTCGAGGACCGCCGTCAGGTGGGCGGTGGTGTGGTAGCGCCGCTGGGGCTCGGCCCACCGCGCCAGGAGGTTGTCGGCGTACGGCAGCGGGTCGGGCCCCTCGTCGCCGCCCCGGGCGGCGACGAGGGCTTCCTGCCAGCGGATGCGGAGACTCTGGGCGCTGTCGGTCATGGGGCGACTGTAAGGGGGCCGGGAGGACCGGTGCCGGTCAGTCGTCAGTACTGGCGCCCGGTTCGTCCACGCAGGACAGGGCCGAGATCTCGGCCTCGGTGGGTTTGGCCTCGTCCCGAACGGCCTTGGGAACGGCGGGGAGGCTGTTCTGGAAATCGCGCTCCCACGAGGTCGCCTGGCGCACGTACTCCGTGAGCTTGTCGCGGAGCCGGACACAGTCCTTGCGGTGCCCCTTGGCCATGGCGATGCCGTAGTCGTTGGGCTCCCCGAACTTGATGCCGGGCACGACCTTGAGCGAGGGGTTGACCTGCATGAACCCGTAGAGGATCAGCTGGTCCGTGGAGACCGCGTCGACCTCCTTCTCCCTGAGCGCGTTCACGCAGTAGTTGGCGTCGTCCTCCGTACGCTTGACGATCTTGTCGTACGCCGCCTTGCTGAGCTCGTTGGCGGAGGTCGTGCCCTCCCAGACACAGACCACCTTGCCGTCGAGATCGCCCAGGTTTCGGATGCTCCGGTCGTTCGCACGGACGAGGAAGCCCTGGTGGGTGGAGGCGTACGGGCCGACGAAGTCGAGGTCGTCGCCGCCCTTGCTCTTGGGCGCCATCCGGGTCGGGGTGATCGAGAACGTCGCGGCCACCAGTTGGACGTCCCCGTCGTGCAGCAGACGGGCCCTGTTCTTGGACAGCACACCGCTGAACCGCGGGGTGTCGTAGCCGAGCATGTTCATGAGCGTTCCGACGACGGCGATGTCGAAGCCGTTGTACTCGCCGTCGTGCGGGGAGAAGCTCGTGCCCGGCTGGTCGCTCTTGGCTCCCACCTCCGTGTCGTTCCCCAGGATCGACGGGGGGTCGGAACTGCATCCGGTCGCGGTCACGTACAGGAGGGCCGCTGCGGTGAGGGCCGCCCAGCGGCGCTGAGCTGGTCCTGCCATCTCATACCTCGCTCCGTGTGAGTTGTCCGTCAGTCGTTGTGCAGGACGCCCTGCCGGTGCACCAGCCGAAGGGCGCAGCCCTCGGCGGTCCGCACCCGCAGCTCGAAGGTCACATCGGCCCGGTCCGCGAGATCACCGAGGCCGAAGTCGGTGGTGGACCGGGCGGGCAGTTCGGCCCTGCGCGGGGTGACGCTGTCGGTGACCGCGGTGAGCACGACCCTCGTCTTGTGGGAGCAGGCCGGTGCGTCCGGGTCGTCCTCTCCGATCTCCAGGGTGAGACGCAGCCGGGCTCGTCGGTCGGCACGGTCCGGCTGGGCCATCGTCAGGGTGAGCACGCTGTCCGGGGCGCCGGTCAGCGGCTGGGCCCCGCGCACATGGAACGTCGCCGCCACCTCACCGCTCCGCACGACGTTCTGGAACGCCCACCAGCTGATCAGGGCACAGACGAGTGAGGCGACGAGGAGCAGGTCGGGAAGCCGGAGCCCCGAGCCGTCCTTGGTGCCCCGCCCCTGCGGTCCGGGCGCCGCGCCGCGGTCGGGCCGGCGCAGGCTGATGTGGACGACGGAGGCGAGGAAGGCGAGCAGCAGGAAGGCGAAGAAGGCGACGTACTGGCTGCGAGAGCCGCCGGGCCAGTTCCAGATGGCGTAGCCGGCAAGGGCGACGGCGAGGAGCAGGAACAGCCAGCCCGTGACGAAGGAGGCGCGCTGGGTGAAGATCTGAAGAAGGGTGTCGGCCCTTCCCACCACCGTGTTGTTGGCACCGAACGACTGGTTGGAGACGTCTCCCCGGCCGCCTGGGTCCTGACTCACGGCCGGTCGTCTCTCAGATGCTGGTTGAAGTTTCCGACGCTCCCGATCACGGTGTTGTGATTGCCCCGGGAGGTGACCGAGACGGACGGGGCGGGCGCGGGCTCCGGGGCACGCAGCAGGTCCACGAGATCGTGATGGCCGGGTGGGCCGTTCAGCCACGTGGCCAGCGCCGCCGCGAGCCGCGCCCGATCGGTGTCGGTCAACTGGTTCAGCAGACGGTCCAGTTCGGCGGCGTCCGGTGCGGTGGGACCGGCCTCGTCGTCCGGGTCCTGTCCGCCCCCGCCGACGAGGCCGCGGAAGGCGCCCTCGCCCGCGTCCACGCTCCGGTCGGCGATGCGTTGCACGGTGCTGTCCATCAGTCCGTCGACCATGCGGCCGGCGAAGAAGGAGAAGTGAGGGGCAAGTTGGCCGGCAAGGTCGAACAACGGGGACACGATGGCTCCATGATTCGTCAGAGATCTGCCAACACTCTTGATTCCGAGGGTAGTTGAATGACTGCGAATAGTGCAGGGCTTCGAACGGCGACGGGTGAACGATGATTAGCTGGGTGCATGGCTGACGAACGTGATCCCGAGCTGCCAGGTCTCCTCCTGCGCACCGAGCGGGATGCCCTTCTCCCGCTGCTGCGGTCCGCCGCGGACGGCGACTTCGAACTGCGTACCGCGTGTCCGGGCTGGACGGTGCGGGACGTGCTCGCGCACTGCGGGTCCGTGCTGAGCCGGGTGGTGGAGAGCCGGTTCGGGCCGGATGTGTTCAGCCCCGAGTGCAACGACCGGGACATCGCCGAACGGGCCGGCTGGACGGACACGCAGGTGGTGGACGAACTGGAGCGGGGGATGACCGACGCCGGTCCGGTGATCGCCGCGGCGGGCGGGGTGCTGGACGCGGTGGCGCTGGGGGAGTGGGTGCACGCCGGGGACGTACGCGCGGCATGGGGGCTGGCCGGAGCGTACGAGGGCCCGGGGTTGCCGCACGCGCTCGGCCTCCTCGTCCCGCGTTCCCTGCGCCGGAAGGTGCCGCTGCTCGTCGCGGAGCTCACGGACAGCGGGCAGAACGTGGTCATCGGTGCGGAGCGGGACGGCCGGGCCCCCGGGCGGTACCGGGGCGACGGCGCGACGCTGATCAGGCTGTGCGCGGGTCGCCCGCTGGTGGGGACGCGGTACGAGCTGGAGGGTGTCCGGGAGCGCGAGCTCTCCCTCTTCGACTGAGAGGCCGTCCGAGACGCGAGGGCCTGCCGGCCGGGACGGGCGCTACGGTGCGCCCGTGACGAATATGACGAACCTGCCCGGCAGGACGGACGGGTTGGACCCGCTGGGTGAGCCGGTCGCGGTGATGGACCTCAACGCGGACCTGGGCGAGGGCTTCGGACGCTGGACGCTCACCGACGACGAGGCGCTCCTCGCGTGTGTGACCAGCGCCAACGTGGCGTGCGGCTTCCACGCGGGGGACGCCTCGGTGATGCGGCGGGTCTGTGACTCGGCGGCCGCCCGGGGCGTACGGATCGGCGCGCAGGTCTCGTACCGCGACCTGGCGGGCTTCGGGCGCCGCGCCATGGATGTGCCGGCTGCCGAACTGGCCGCCGAAGTCGCGTACCAGATCGGTGCGTTGCGGGTGTTCGCGGAGGCTGCCGGGTCCCGCGTCTCGTACGTCAAACCGCATGGCGCCCTCTACAACCGCACCGTCCGGGACGACGAGCAGGCCGCCGCCGTGATCGAGGGCGTCCGGCTGGCGGGCGGGGACCCGGCCGTCCTCGGACTGCCCGGCTCCCGGCTCCTCGTACGGGCCGCAGAGGGTGGTCTGACCGCCGTCGAGGAGGCCTTCGCCGACCGTGCGTACACCCCGCAGGGCACGCTCGTGCCGCGCGGGGAGCCGGGCGCGGTGGTGCACGACGCGGACGAGGTCGTTCGCCGCAGCGTGGGCTTCGCGGTGGACCGGTGTGTGACCGGGGCCGACGGCGGCCGGATACCCGTCGTCGCCCGCTCCCTGTGCGTCCACGGCGACACCCCGGGGGCCGCCGCGCTCGCCCGGCGGGTCCGGGCCGCGCTGGAAGAGGCGGGCGTCACGGTACGGGCGTTCGCATGAGTACGGCGGGACGGACCGGCCCGCCGCTCGTCGTGCTGCCCGCCGGGCCACGGGCGCTGCTGGTCGAGCTCGACGGCCGGGAGGACACGGAGGCGTTCCACGCGGAGGTGCTGCGGCGCCGCGCGGCGGGCGGACTGCCGTACGTGCGCGACATCGTGCCCGGCGAGCGGACGGTGCTGCTCGACGGCATCGCGCGGGGCACGGCCGCGCTCGCCCGGGAGCTGCGGACCTGGCACATACCGCCGCCGCTCCGCGACACGACCGCGGCGGTGGAGCTCCCCGTCGTCTACGACGGGCCGGATCTGGCCGACGTGGCCGAGGCATGGGGAGTGGCCGTCGCCGACGTGCCCCGCATGCACTCCGGAACCGAATTCCGGGTCGCCTTCTGCGGGTTCGCCCCCGGCTTCGGCTATCTGACCGGCCTGCCGGACCACCTTCACCTGCCGCGCCGGGCGACGCCGCGCACCCGGGTCCCGGCGGGCGCGGTCGCGCTGGCCGGCCCGTACACCGGGGTGTACCCGCGCCCGTCCCCCGGCGGCTGGCAGCTCATCGGCCGGATGCCGGACCCCGGCCCGCTGTGGGACCCGCACCGCGAACCGGCCGCCCTGCTGGGGCCGGGCGCGCGGGTGCGGTTCGTGGAGGCGGCGCGGTGACGGGGTCCGTCGAGGTCGTGCGCGCCGGGGCCCTGACCACGGTGCAGGACGAGGGCCGCGCCGGACTCGCGCACCTGGGGGTCGGACGGGCGGGCGCCCTGGACGCGCCCGCTGCCGCGCTCGCCAACCGGCTGGCCGGCAACCCGGTCACCGCCGCGGTCCTGGAGACGACCGCCACCGGCTGTGCCGTCCGCCCGGACCGCGCCGTGCGTGTGGTCGTCGGCGGTGCGCCGTGCCGGGTGGCGGTGGGCGGGCGGCCGGTGGCGTGGGGGGCCGCGGTGCACGTGCCGGCGGGTGCGGTGCTGGACGTGGGGCCCGCCGTGCACGGGCTGCGCAGCTACCTGGCGTTCGCGGGCGGCGTGGCGGCGGAGCTGGTGCTCGGCAGCAGATCCGCCGACCTGCTCTCCGGGCTGGGCCCGGCGCCCCTGCGCGACGGGGACGTGCTGCCGCTGGGGCCGCCCCCGCCGGCCGGCGCACCGCCCGTCGACGCGGTGCCGTGGCCGGGCGCGCCCGCCGTGCTCGTGCTCCCGGTGCACCTCGGCCCCCGCCACACGTGGTTCACGCCCGCCGCTCTCCGTACGCTCACCACCGAGGCGTACCGCGTCTCCGCGCAGAGCAACCGCATCGGCCTGCGCACCGAGGGCCCGGCGCTGGAGCGTTCCCGTACGGGTGAACTGCCCAGCGAGGGCATGGTGCTCGGCGCCGTCCAGGTGCCGCCGGACGGCCGCCCGGTGGTGTTCCTCAACGACCATCCGACGACGGGCGGTTACCCGGTGGTGGGCGTGGTCCCCGAACCGGCGCTGGCGGCGGCGGCACAGGCGGGCACGGGGACGGTGGTGCGGTTCGTGCGCGCCGGGAGGTGAGCGCGGGCGCGGTGATATTCGCAGGACACGGCCTGGTGTCTCTGGAACGCTCGGCACGCGGGTCCGCGCCCGCGTACGAAGCGTCCGAGCGACTGGATGGGTGAGCGATGGCTTTCGCGTTGGAAGGGCCGGTTCTGGAGGGCGTGCGCGTGCGCCTGGAGCCGCTGGAGCACCGTCATGCCGAGGGTCTGCTCAGGGCGGCCGAGGAGGACCGGAGCTCGTACCGGTTCACGTGGGTGCCCGGCCCCGACGAGGTCGACGGGTACATCGACGCCCAGCTCGCCCGCGCCGCCGCCGGAAAGCTGTCCCCTTACGTCCAGGTGGACCGGGCGTCCGGGCGGGTGGTCGGGGCCACGGCGTACTGGGAGCCCCGGTACTGGCTGGACGAGAACACGCTGAGCGCGATCGAGGTCGGCTTCACCTGGCTCGCCGCCTCCGCCCAGGGTTCGGGGATCAACGCCGAGGCCAAGTACCTGCTGTTCCGGCATGCGTTCGAGGTGTGGGGGGTGGCACGCGTCGACCTGAAGACGGATGCCCGCAACAGCCGTTCCCGGGCCGCGATCGAAGCGGCGGGAGCGAGCTTCGAGGGCGTGCTGCGGAACTGGTCCCGGTCGTGGGCCCCGGGCGAGGACGGGCTCCTGCGGGACTCCGCGGTCTTCTCGATCACGGCGGACGAGTGGCCGGACCGCCGGGCGCGGCTCGAGGAGCGCATCGCACGCGGCAGCGGACGGCCGGAGGCCCGGCTCCCCGTCGGAAGCTGAGTCCGGCCGCCCGCGGGGAGGGCGGGGGCGCTACGCCTTCGCCCGGAACCCGCGCAGCCGCAGCGAGTTGCCGACCACGAACACCGACGAGAACGCCATCGCCGCGCCCGCGATCATCGGGTTCAGCAGACCCGTCGCGGCCAGCGGCAGCGCCGCCACGTTGTAGGCGAAGGCCCAGAACAGGTTCGTACGGATGGTGCCGAGCGTCCTGCGCGACAGCCGGATCGCGTCCGCGGCGGCCCGCAGGTCCCCGCGCACCAGGGTCAGGTCGCCGGCCTCGATCGCGGCGTCCGTGCCCGTGCCCATCGCGAGGCCCAGGTCGGCCTGGGCGAGGGCGGCCGCGTCGTTCACGCCGTCACCGACCATCGCGACCGAACGGCCCTCCGCCTGAAGGCGCTTGACGACGTCGACCTTGTCCTGCGGCATGACCTCCGCGTACACCTCGTCGATGCCGACCTCGGCCGCGACCGCCTCCGCCACCGCCCGGTTGTCGCCGGTCAGCAGGATCGGCTTCAGACCGAGTGCGCGCAGCCGCAGAATCGCCTCCGCGCTGGTGTCCTTCACCGCGTCGGCCACCTCCAGGACCGCTCGCGCCTCACCGTCCCAGGCGACCGTGACCGCGGTCCGGCCCGCGGCCTCCGCTTCGGCCTTGCGGCGGGCCAGTTCCACGGGCAGGTGGATCTCCCACTCGGTCAGCAGCTGCTCGCGGCCGACGAGGACAGCGTGGCCCTCGACGACGCCCTGGACGCCGAGGCCGGGGATGTTGGCGAAGTCCTCGGGGGTGGGGAGGGGTGCTTGGGTGCGGTCGGTGGCTCCGGTGGCGACGGCCTGGGCGATGGGGTGTTCGGAGGCGTGTTCGAGGGCGCCGGCGAGGCGCAGGACGTCGGTCTCGGTGACTCCGTCGGCGGTGTGGACGGCCTGGAGGGTCATCCTGCCGGTGGTGACGGTGCCGGTCTTGTCGAGGACGATGGTGTCCACCCGACGCGTGGTCTCCAGCACTTCGGGGCCCTTGATCAGGATGCCGAGCTGGGCCCCGCGTCCGGTGCCGACCATGAGGGCGGTCGGGGTGGCGAGGCCCAGGGCGCACGGGCAGGCGATGATCAGTACGGCGACGGCAGCCGTGAACGCGGCCGTCAGCCCTTCCCCGCTGCCCAGCCAGAAGCCGAGCGTGCCGAGCGCGAGCGCGATCACGACCGGGACGAACACCGCGGAGATCCGGTCGGCCAGCCGCTGCGCCGCCGCCTTGCCGTTCTGCGCGTCCTCGACCAGCTTCGCCATCCGGGCCAGCTGGGTGTCGGCGCCGATCCGGGTCGCCTCGACGACGAGCCGGCCGCCGGCGTTCAGCGTCGCGCCGGTCACCGCGTCGCCGACCGTGACCTCGACGGGGACGGACTCACCGGTGAGCATCGACGCGTCCACCGCCGAACTGCCCTCCACCACGGTGCCGTCCGTGGCGATCTTCTCGCCCGGGCGGACCAGGAACCGGTCCCCGACCCGGAGATCCTCCGTGCCCACGGTGACCTCGCGGCCGTCGCGCAGGACGGTGACCTCCTTCGCGCCCAGTTCGAGCAGCGCCTTCAGCGCGGCGCCCGCCTTCCGCTTGGAGCGGGCCTCGAAGTAGCGCCCGGCCAGGATGAACGCGGTGACTCCGGCGGCTGCTTCGAGGTAGATGTTCCCGGAGCCGTCGCTGCGGCCGATCGTCAGCTCGAAGGGGTGCGTCATGCCGGTCATCCCGGCGGTGCCGAAGAACAGTGCCCACAGCGACCACAGGAACGCGGCCGAGGTGCCGACCGAGATCAGCGTGTCCATGGTGGCCGCGCCGTGCCGGGCGTTGGTCCACGCGGCGCGGTGGAAGGGCCAGGCTGCGTAGGTGACGACCGGGGCGGTGAGGGTGAGGGAGAGCCACTGCCAGTTGTCGAACTGGAGCGCCGGGATCATCGCCATCGCGATGACCGGCACCGCGAGCAGGACAGCGGTGACCAGCCGTTGCCGCAGCGGGCGGAGCTCGTCCGTCGCCTCGGCGGGCGCGTCGCCGGTCCGTACCGGGGGAGCGGGCTCCTGCGCTGTGTAGCCGGTCTTCTCGACCGTGGCGATCAGGTCCTGCACGGAGACGTCCTCGCCCCGGTAGCTGACCTTGGCCTTCTCGGTGGCGTAGTTGACGGTGGCCTCGACCCCGTCCATCCGGTTGAGCTTCTTCTCGATCCGGGCCGCGCACGAGGCACAGGTCATGCCGCCGATCGCGAGCTCGACCTCTGCGGCGACGCCGGTACCGGCGGTGCCGCTGGGGACAGCGGTGCCGGTGGTGGCTGCGGTCTGCGCGGACACGGGGCCTCCTCATTCGATGGCTCCATACCCCTGGGGGGTATGTATTACTGACTCAGGTATACCCCCTGCCCCTATGTGGGCGCAAGGGCGATTCCTCGTGGAAGTGCGGACCGCGCGCCTCCGGTCGCCTGTCGCGCGTCCGGCCTCGCGTATGTTCACGTTCGCGGTGAGGCTGCGCTCTCGGCCTACCGCCCCGTAGGCTGGCATTGGACTAGACCTATAGATGCTTCCTGGAGGATTGGGTTCCCATGAGCAACCGTGCAGTCCTGGAGGTGATCGCTCTCGACGCGGAGGACGCGGTCGCTGCCCAGGCGGGTGGTGCGGACCGGCTTGAGCTGGTCACCGACATGGCGGCGGACGGCCTCACCCCGTCCTGCGCGACGTTCGCGGCGATCCGCGCCGCGGTGGACATTCCGCTGCGGGTGATGCTCAGGGTGGCGGACGGCTTCGCGGCCGGCGACGTCGGCGTACTCGTACGCAAGGCGCGTGAACTGCGGGCGGAGGGTGCGGACGAGTTCGTGCTCGGCTTCCTGGACGAGGACGGCCACCCCGACCTCGTCGCGGTCGAGCGGATCGTCGCCGAGCTGGACGGCTGCAGGTGGACGTTCCACCGCGCGATCGACCGCGCCGCCGACCGGGACGCCCTGCGCAAGGCCCTCGCCGACCTGCCGGGCCTGGACACGTACCTCACCGCGGGTTCGGCCGCCGGGGTGGACGACGGCATCCCCACGCTGCTGGTCGAGGCGGCCCGCAAGGGTGAGCCGGGGTACGAGCCGCAGATCCTCGTCGGCGGCGGCCTGCGGCTGGAGCACCTGCCGGAGCTGCTGGGCGCGGGCATCGACGCCGTCCACATCGGCGGAGCCGCCCGGCCGGGCGGCTGGTCGGGTCCGGTGGACGCGGCGGCGGTCAGGGAGTGGCGGACGATTCTCGACGCGTAGGGGCCTCGGCGGTCGTGTGCGGGCGCAACGGGCGGGGGCGGGATGCCGGGACACGGCATCCCGCCCCCGCCCGTTGCGCGAGGGCGGTCCGCCAGCTCGTGCTGTCGCGACCCTGGCGCAACAAACGTCACCGGCTTCACAATGGCGGTACGGCGGTGTGGGAACGCTCCCACGGTGCCTCCCCGGCTGTGTTCACTGCTTGTGGGAGCGTTCCCACCGCTCATTCGTCACGTGTCGGACCGTCGACCTCTACCGAAAGGCCCCCGGTGAACGCCTCTCCGCCCCCGTCCCCCACCGGTCGCACCCGCGCCCGGCGCGGGCGCCGTGTGCTCGGGACATTAGCCCTCACCGCACTGTTCGGCGGTGCCCTCGCCGCACCCGGCGCCGCCGCCGAGGACCCCGACCCGGCCCCGGAGCAGATCACCAACGGTGACTTCGCCGCCGGCACCGCGCCCTGGTGGTGGACCGCCAACACCGCCGCCGCCGTCACGGACGGCCGGCTCTGCACCGACGTACCGGCCGGAACGGCCAACCCGTGGGACGTGATCGTCGGCCAGAACGACATCCCGCTCGTCGCGGGGGAGACGTACAGCCTCACCTACACGGCCACCTCCACCACCCCGCTGTCCATCCACACCAATGTGCAGATGGCCACCGACCCGTGGACCACGGACCTCTCCGCGACCGACTCGATCGGCACGGATGCGGCCCCCGTCACCCATGTCTTCACCGCCACCGCGGACCGCGACGCCGCCCAGCTCGCCTTCCAGATAGGCGGCAGCGACGAGGCGGCCACCTTCTGTCTCGACGACGTGTCCCTGCGCGGCGGCGCGGAGCCGCCCGTGTACGTGCCCGACACCGGATCGACCGTCCGCGTCAACCAGGTGGGCTACCTCCCGCAGGGCCCCAAGAGCGGCACCCTGGTCACCGAGGCGACCGAGCCGCTGCCCTGGACCCTCAGGGCCGCCGACGGATCGGCCGCCGCCACCGGCACCACCGTCCCGGGCGGAGTGGACCCGACCTCGCGCCAGAACGTCCACACGTTCGACTTCAGCGACGTCACGACCGCCGGTGACGGCTACACCGTCGAGGCGGACGGGCAGGTCAGCGAACCGTTCTCGATCCGGTCCGACCTGTACGACACCCTGCGCAGCGACTCGCTCGCGTACTTCTACCAGAACCGCAGCGGCATCGAGATCGACGCCGGCCTCGTCGGCGAGCAGTACGCACGCCCGGCCGGACACCTCGGCGTCGCCCCCAACAAGGGCGACACGGACGTACCCTGCCAGCCGGGAGTCTGCGACTACCGGCTCGATGTGCGGGGCGGCTGGTACGACGCCGGCGACCAGGGCAAGTACGTGGTCAACGGCGGCATCGCGGTCGCCGAACTGATGGACACCTACGAGCGGACCCTGACGGCCGACGGAGCGGAGTCCGCCGAACTCGGCGACGGCGCGCTGCAGGTGCCCGAGCACGGAAACAACG
This sequence comes from Streptomyces sp. LN549, assembly GCF_043203805.1. NCBI lineage: Bacteria > Bacillati > Actinomycetota > Actinomycetes > Kitasatosporales > Streptomycetaceae > Streptomyces > Streptomyces sp. LN549. The sequence continues at coordinate 4,927,444 of NZ_JAZHRI010000002.1, forward strand.
TGCCGGACATCCTCGACGAGGCGCGCTGGGAGCTCGACTTCATGATGCGCATGCAGGTCCCGGCCGGGCAGCCGCTCGCCGGAATGGTCCACCACAAGATGCACGACGCCCAGTGGACCGGCCTGCCGATGATGCCCCATCTCGACCCCCAGCAGCGCGAGCTGCACCCGCCGTCCACCGCCGCGACACTCAACCTGGCCGCCGCGGCCGCCCAGTGCGCCCGGCTCTTCGCCCCGTACGACGCGGAGTTCGCCGACCGTTGCCGTACGGCCGCCGAGACGGCGTGGACCGCGGCGAAGGCCCACCCGGACGTGCTCGCCGACCCCAACGACGGGACCGGCGGCGGGACGTACAGCGACAACGACGTATCCGACGAGTTCTACTGGGCCGCCGCCGAACTCTTCACCACCACCGGCGCCGCCCCCTACCGCCAGGCGCTCCTCGACTCGCCCCTGCACGGCGACACCGACGCGGCCTTCCCGGCCGACGGCGGCATGTGGTGGGGCGGGACCGCCGGACTCGGCGTGCTGACCCTGGCCACCGTGCCCAACGACCTGACCGCCGACCAGCTGGCACAGGTCCGCTCCGTGGTGACCACGGCCGCCGACCGCTACGCCGCCCAGACGGAGGACCAGCTGTACGGCGTCCCGTACGCCCCGGTCGGTCAGAACTACGTCTGGGGCTCCAACAGCCAGGTGCTCAACAACATGATCGTGCTGGCCACCGCGGCCGACCTCACCGGGAAAGCGGGATACCGCGACGCCGTACTGCGCGGCGCCGACTACCTCTTCGGGCGCAACCCGCTGAACCAGTCGTACGTCACCGGGTACGGCGAGCGCAGCTCCGAGAACCAGCACCACCGGGTCTGGGCGCACCAGAGCGACCCCGCCCTGCCCCACCCGCCCGCCGGCTCCCTCGCGGGCGGGCCGAACCTCACCGCCCCCACCTCCGGGGACCCGGAGGCCGCGGCCAAGCTCAACGGCTGTGCGGCGGCGATGTGTTACCTCGACGACAACGGTTCGTACGCCACCAACGAGGTCGCCGTCAACTGGAACGCGCCGCTGGCCTTCGTCGCGTCCTACCTGGACGACGCCGGTGACGGGGAAGGCCCGGCCCGCTCCTGCCGCGTCACGTACTCCTCGCACCCGTGGAGCACCGGCTCCACGACCACGGTCACGGTGAAGAACACCGGAACCCAGGCGCTCACCCCCTGGTCCCTGACCTGGCTGCTGCCGGGTGACCAGAAGCTCAGCCACACCTGGAGCGCCGAACTCGCCCAGTACGGGCGGACGGTCACCGCCGCACCGCTGTCCTGGAACCGCACCCTCGCACCGGGCGCGGCGGTCGACTTCGGGTTCAACAGCAGCGTCTCGGGCGCGGCCGTCGACCCCGGCACGGTCAAGCTGAACGGGAGGGCCTGCACGACGGGCTGACCGGACACCGGACACAGGGGTGGGGCGGCGTCACACCGCCCCACCCCCCGTTCTAGCCCAACTCCTGTGGCAACGGCGCCGCGTGAAGGACGATCAGCCCCGAAACCGCACGGGTCAGGGCGACGTACAGCCGGCGCAGCCCCGTCCGCTCGTCGGGCTCGCCGTCGACCACCGCGGCCGGTTCGTCCAGCACCACGTAGTCGTACTCCAGGCCCTTCGCCAGCGACGCCGGGACCAGCGTCAGCCGGGACTCCGCGGTCGTCTCCTGGCCGGGGGAGAGGTAGGCGTGACCTGCCGCCGTCAGCGCCTCGGCCAACGCGGGGATACGCGCGTCGGCGGCGATCAGACCGGTCGACCCCTCCTGCTCCAGCGACTCGTCACACGCCGCGACCACCGCCGCGTCCAGCGCGTCGGTGTCTGCGGCCCCCACCTCCCGGACCGACAGCGAGCCGGGCGACTCACGCACCGACTCCACCGCCGCGAGGCCGGGCGAGATCACGGGCAGCAGCCGGGAGGCGTACGCGATCACCTCGCGCGGCACACGGAAGCCCGCCGTCAGCTCCTCCACCACCGCGTCCGACTTCCCCAGGTGGTGCAGCGCCTGCTCCCAGCTCTGCGTCGACCACGGCGTCGTGCCCTGCGCCAGGTCGCCGAGGACGGTCGCCGACCCGGTCGAGCAGCGCCGGCCCACCGCCCGGTACTGCATGGGGGAGAGGTCCTGGGCCTCGTCGATCACCACGTGGCCGAGCGAATGCGTGCGCGCCACCAGATCGTTCGCCTCGTCGATCAGCACCGCGTCCGCCGCCGACCACTTCGCGGACTTCACACTGCGGGCCGGCTTCGTCCACAGGATCGTCTTCCGCTCGTCCTCGCTGAGCAGCCCGTCCGACTGCGCGGCCAGGAACTCCGGATCGGACAGCAGCCGCAGCACCAGCTTCGACGGGTCGACCGCGGGCCAGATCGCCTTCACCGCCGCCTTCACCGCCGGATTCCGCGCCACCGCGTTCTGCACCCGGTCGTCGGGCGCCTCGCCGGCCTCCTCCATCCGCACCAGCACGGCGTGCGCGATGCGCTGCGGCAGGGCCTCGTGCGCGGCCCCGTACCGCATGTCGCGGGCCAGCAGCTCCTTGACCATCTCCTCGATCTCGTACGCAGGCACCCGCCAGCGCCGGGACCCGCGCACCACCATCACCGGCTCCGTCGGCAGCGTCACGTGCGAACGGATCGCCCGCCTCAGGACCTCCGCCATCCGGGCGTCCCCCTTCACGACGGCGGCCCGCGCCTCGTCCGTGCCCCGGACCTCGACCTGTGCGGTCACCAGGTCGTCGACGGTCGCCTGCTTCACCTCCAGCTCACCGAGAGCCGGCAGCACCTGCTCGATGTAGTGCAGGAACGACTTGTTCGGCCCGATGACGAGCGTGCCGGTGCGGGCGAGGCGCTCCCGGTGCGCGTACAGCAGATACGCGACCCGGTGCAGGCCGACAGCGGTCTTCCCGGTGCCGGGACCGCCCTGCACGCACACGGTGCCGCCGAGCTCACTGCGGACGATCTCGTCCTGCTCGGGCTGGATCGTCGCGACGATGTCACGCATCGGACCGACACGGGGCCGCTCGATCTCCGCCTGGAGCAGCTTGCTGGTCTGCGCCGCCTCCGACGGGTCGGTGAGGTGTTCGTCCTCGTACGCGGTCAGCTCACCGCCGGTGTAGCCGAAGCGGCGCCGCTGACCGACGTCCAGGGGCTCGTTGCGGGAGGCCCGGTAGAACGGCTGCGAGACCGGCGCACGCCAGTCGATGACCATCGGATCGCCGTCGGCGTCGTGGACGTGGCGGCGCCCGATGTAGAACTGCTCGCCCTCCGCGCCCTCGGCCTGCGCCGCACCGACCACATGGAGGTAGTCCAGCCGCCCGAAGAAGAGCGGGGTGTGGGCGAGGTCGGCGAGCGACTTGATGCGGTCGGTGATCTGGGCCTGCAGCACTGCGGCGTTCACCCAGTTCGCCGTGACATCACGGATGTCGAGAGCCTGGGCGTCCTCGCGCATGGCGCGGAGCGCGGCGCGCGAGGCGGCGAGATGGGCGCGCTCATGGGCGAGGGGATCGGTGGTGGTGTCGCTTTCGTGTTCGTGCGCGGGCACGGTGTTGCCTCCGGCATTCAACGCAGGACGGCGGACCGCACCCCGCCCCGGTCACTGCGCGGGGGCGATGCGGTCCGCTCGGGGATCGATCACTGGCTGTCGGCCGGTTTCCGTCCGGTCGGCGGCGCTCCCCCGGCTGCCGGCGCGGGTCCTTGCGGACGGCCGGTACCACGGTGCGGGAGGCGGGCAGAGCGGCGATTGTAGCGACCGCCCGAGCCGGGCGCGAACGAATATCGGCACGCCTCCACCCCGTAGGGGACGGCATGCGACTACAGACGTAGCCGCGCCTCCGCGGGCTTCAGCCTCCGGGCCGACGCGGCGACGCACCCGTCCGGAGCACCATGGAAGACATGAGCACCGTCACCCTGAACCCGCGAAGGACCGGCCCCGCGCACGGCGCGACCGCGGCCACCGGTCAGCCCCACAACCACCGCACCGGAGAAGCCCTCCGCGCCGTCAAGGTCTTCGTACGGGCCGCGTTCGGCGTCGTCGTCCTCGGCGAGTACGCGGAGGAGGCGGGCGTCCGCCGGCACTGAGCGCGACGCCTCGCCCCCTCCGGCCCTCAGTTGTCCGTCAGCAGCTCGTCCGCGTCCACGATCCGGTACGCGTAGCCCTGCTCGGCCAGGAAACGCTGGCGGTGCGCCGCGAAGTCCTGGTCGATCGTGTCGCGGGCGACCACCGAGTAGAACCGGGCCTCGTGCCCGTCCGCCTTCGGCCGCAGCACCCGGCCCAGCCGCTGGGCCTCCTCCTGACGTGAGCCGAAGGTGCCCGACACCTGAATGGCGACGGTGGCCTCGGGCAGGTCGATCGAGAAGTTCGCCACCTTCGACACGACCAGCACGCTGATCTCGCCCTCGCGGAAGGCGCCGAACAGCTTCTCGCGCTGGGCGTTGCTCGTCTCGCCCTTGATCACCGGGGCGTTCAGGTGTTCACCCAGCTCGTCGAGCTGGTCGATGTACTGCCCGATGACCAGCGTCTGCTCGCCCTGGTGCTTGCGCACCAGAGCCTCGGTGACCTTCCGCTTCGTCGCGGTGGTCGCACAGAACCGGTACTTCTCCTCGGCCTCGGCGGTCGCGTACGCGAGCCGCTCGGAGTCCGTCAGGTTGACCCGCACCTCGACGCAGTCGGCGGGCGCGATGTAGCCCTGCGCCTCGATCTCCTTCCACGGTGCGTCGAACCGCTTCGGCCCGATCAGCGAGAAGACGTCCGACTCACGCCCGTCCTCGCGCACCAGTGTCGCGGTGAGGCCTAGCCGGCGGCGGGCCTGGAGATCGGCGGTGAACTTGAAGACGGGCGCGGGCAGCAGATGCACCTCGTCGTAGATCACGAGCCCCCAGTCGCGGGAGTCGAACAGCTCCAGGTGCGCGTAGACGCCCTTACGACGGGTCGTCAGCACCTGGTACGTGGCGATGGTGACCGGACGGATCTCCTTGCGCGTACCGCTGTACTCGCCGATCTCGTCCTCGGTCAGCGAGGTCCGCTTGACCAGCTCGTGCTTCCACTGCCGGGCCGAGACGGTGTTCGTGACCAGGATCAGCGTGGTCGCCTTGGCCTGCGCCATCGCGCCGGCCCCGACCAGCGTCTTGCCCGCGCCACAGGGCAGCACGACGACCCCGGACCCACCGTGCCAGAACCCCTCGACGGCCTGCTGCTGGTAGGGCCGCAGCGCCCAGCCGTTCTCGTCCAGCTCGATCGGGTGCGCCTCGCCGTCCACGTACCCGGCCAGGTCCTCGGCGGGCCAGCCCAGCTTCAGCAGCGTCTGCTTGACCTGCCCGCGCTCGGACGGGTGCACGGCCACGGTGTCCGGGTCGATCCGGGCCCCGACCAGGGGCTGGACCTTCTTCGACCGGAGGATCTCCTCGAGGACCGGCCGGTCCGTGGAGGTCAGCACCAGCCCGTGGACCGGGTGCTTGGAGAGGGTGAGGCGGCCGTACCGGTCCATCGTCTCGGCGATGTCGACGAGCAGCGCGTGCGGTACGGGGTAACGCGAGTACTTCACGAGCGCGTCGACGACCTGCTCGGCGTCGTGCCCCGCTGCGCGGGCGTTCCACAGGCCGAGGGGGGTCAGCCGGTAGGTGTGGATGTGCTCGGGCGCACGCTCCAGCTCCGCGAAGGGGGCGATCACACGACGGCAGGCGTCGGCCTGCTCGTGGTCGACTTCGAGGAGCAGCGTCTTGTCGCTCTGGACGATGAGGGGTCCGGTCACGCGCTTCGGCCCTTTCTACGGCGGGGTGGCCGTGTACCGGCCAAACGTCCAGTGTGCCGTATGTGGGGGCGGGGCGGTTCTGTGTGCCCCGGTCCGGGGCGCGGGGTTCCGTCCTCAATCGCCGGACGGGCTTGTTTGCGCGGGTGCTCCGCGGGGTTTGCCACGTCCGGTGGGTGGGGGTCCGGGGCCCCTCCGGGGCGTCTCCTCAAACGACGAACGTTCCGCGGGTACGCGGCGTGACCCGGGTATCTGTTCGTCGTCCTGCGGGGACTCCCCTGCACGGCCCCGGACCCGGCCGCCTTGTGTCTGCGGCAGTCGTATCGCCGGTGTGCAGACGCGGGCGAGGCCGGGTGGGGCCGTGCAGGGGAGTCCCCGCAGGAAATGGCGTACGACCCGGGTCCCCCGCGTCACCGGGTGCACACGCCATTTCTGAGGAGACGCCCCGGAGGGGCCCCACCCCCACCCGCGGGGCAAGCCGCACCCGAGCCCGTCCGGCGGCTGAGGACGATAACCCGCAGCCGCCCGCCCGAGGGCTACGTCTGGTCGTCCGCCAGTTCCGCCACGCCCGTGATCCGGTGGAGGGGATACGTGCGGACCTCGTCCGCCGTGTGGTCGTACGCCGTCACGTAGCCGCCCTCGACGCGGACCGGGGCGATCACCCGCTGGCTGGCCGCGCCCTCCGCGTTGACGTAGCCGATCCAGATCGCGGAGCCCGTCATCGCGGCGGCCTGGACGGTGACCAGGGTCTCGGCTGAGGTCGTACGCGGCAGGGTGCCCGCCGGAGCCGCGGGGCCGGTGTCCTTGTGGACGACCGTCGCGGCCGTGTCCCCGGCCCGGATCGCCCGGACGGCCGCGCCCAGCAGCGTGGGGTCGGGCACCGGAGGGCCCTCGGGTACCGGGACGGGAGCCGTGCGTGGCGGCGTGCGGCGGGCACCGGCGCGGGTGATCAGGACATCGCCGTCGGCGGACTCCGCGGCGGGCGCGTACCCCATCTCGCGCAGGCCGTCGAGGAGGGACGCCGGGTCGATCTGGGCGGCCAGGGCCGTCGGGGCGAGCCGGCGCAGCCGCAGGGTGGCGGAACGCTTGTCGGCGAGGATCTCGTTGAGGACGGCCTCGTCGTCGCAGCGGACGTACGAGGAGGCGGCGCCGATCCGCAGATGACCGTGGCGGCGGGCCACGTCGTCGATGAGGTAGCTGAGCGGCTGCGGCACCGGGGTGCGGCTGTGCGCGGCGAGGAAGGCGTGCAGGTCGGCGGCGGACTGCCCGGCGTCCAGGGCGCGGCGCACGGAGCCGGGCGTGAAGCGGTAGACCGTCGCGCCGCCCTTCGACTCGATGTCCGCGAGGGCGGCGAGCATGTCCGCGAGGGGGCGTTCCAGGGGGCCGGGGGCGACGGCTGTCAGGTCGGCCTGGAGCAGGACGTGGTCGAGGGGTTCCGGGATGAGCGGGGCGAGCCGGGCGGCGGCCTCGACGGGGCCGCCGGAGAGCAGGGCGCGGGTCTGCGAGGCGAGGGCGCCGCGGCCGGTGATGCCGAGGATCTCCGACTCGTTCAGCGTCCACAGGGCGATCCGGGACCGCAGATCGGTGGTGTCCCCGGCCGAGACGGAGGCGCCGCGCAGCGGGCGTTCCCAGCGGAGCCGGGCGAGCAGGGACTCCGGGTCCGGGGCGGTGCCGGGCGGCAGCGCGGCGAGCAGGGCCAGGACCCGGTGGCGGATCTCGGGCGCGGCGGACCGGTCCAGGTCGGGGCCGAGTGTGGACAGGGCGCGGCCCTTGGCGTCCTGGCCGCCGACCAGTCCCGAGGTGCGGGTGGCGGCGAGCCAGGCGGAGGCGAGCTCCACCCAGCGGTCCTGGGCGGACAGTTCCGTCCAGTCGTCGTATGCGGGGGTCGGTGCGTACCGTTCGTCCGCTTCGCCGTCGGAGGCCAGCAGCCCGGCCGCGTAGGCGAGTTCGATCCAGAACGCGGCGACGGGTTCCGAGACGTCCAGGGCGGCGGCGGTCTTCTTCAGCTCGCGGACGCTGAGGCCGCCGGCCCGCAGTATGGCGGGGCCGCCGCCGTTCCAGCTCTTCAGCAGCTCCTCGACGGTGGACACCGCGAGGAACGCCTGGCCCGCCGCCGCACTGTCCACACCCTGTGGATCGCGTTCGGCGACGGCCTCGACGGCGGGCGGCTGCGGTTCGGGCACGCGGTGGGCGCGCCCCGCGCGCAGATGCAGTGCGGCCTCGCGCGGCAGGACGACGGTGCGGGTCGACACGGGCAGCAGGAGCCCGCGGTCGCGCAGCCACTTCACGGGCGGGGTGGGGTTCGGGGTCACTTCGCCGTACGGCGGGCCCCAGACCAGCCGGTCCAGCACCGACAGCGCCTCCACCGGAGCGGTGTCGAGGAGTTCGCCCATCCGGGTGCGGTCGGTGAACAGCGCGGACAGGGCGCTCACCGCGGAGACCGGGTCATGGGTGGCGTGCAGCCCGGCCGCCGTCAGGATTTCCTGGAGCCGGCCCGGCGACATGCCGGCGGTGGCCTCGGCGACGGTCGGCCCGAGACCGGTGGGGGAGGGGTGCTGCGGGGACGGCGACAGCAGTTCGCGGGCGGTGCGCACCAGGCGCAGCCGGTCGTTCTCCCCCCAGACGAGGGCCTGTTCGCGCAGCGTGGCGAGGGCTCCGGGCAGCGCGGCCACGATCGCGGCGCCGGCGTCGTTCCGGTGCTCGCCGTCGTCCCGGCCGTCGCCGGTGAGCAGACCGAGCAGGATGTCGTACGGGGCGGGGTCGGGTGCGACCGCCAGCGCCTCGGCGGTCTGCAGGGCGAAGCGGTCGAGGTGTTCCAGGGCGCGGACGACGGAGGCACGGGTGCCGGCGCGCGTCGCGAGCTGGGTGATGTCGCCGGGCACGGGGGTGAGGAGATCCGGCCGGGCACGCAGCAGCCCGGCCAGTGACTCGTCGTCCCGGGCGCGCAGAGCCTCGGCGAGCGTCCGCGGTGGTGTGGTCATCCCCATCCGTCCCACGGTAGTCGCTCCGGACAGGCCCGAGGGCGCTACCGTCGGTGCAGGGCGGTAGAGGGGAACCATCGCGTGGGCATCGAGAGCGACCAGCTGGTCTATGACTACCTGAGCCGGGTCGGCGACCTGGCGCAGCAACAACAGCTGTCCTCGGGCGCCCGGATGAGGCTCGTTTCGGCGCTGCGGGGCGAGATCGACCGGCAGCGTGTGGCGCAGGCGGCGGACACGCCCGGGGCGGTGCGCCGCATCATCGGGAAGCTCGGCACCCCCGACGAACTGGTCGCGGCGGCGGCCTCGTCGGCCTCGTCGGCCTCGTCGGCCGAGGGGACTCCGCCGCTGCCGCAGGAGCCTGACCGGGGCGGCGCGCAGGGGGCGGGAATCCCGCGTCCCCGCCGGGCGAGGCTCCGGAAAGACAGTTCGCGCAAGGGCGCGTCGGAGGTGCGGGGAGAGGCTTCGCGGACGGCATCCTCCCCGCCGCACCGGGCGGGTTCGGACGAACTCGGGGCGTCCGGGGACGACACGGACTGGTGGAGCGTCGCCCCGGGTCGGTTCGGTGACGTCGGCGAGTTCGGCGCGGGGACCGATGTGCCGGGCTTCCGGGGCGGGGTGGAGATCCCGGCCGTGCTGAGGCCGCCGGTGCCGGATGACGACGAGGACGAGGACGACGGCGAGGACGACGCGTACGAGGACGCGGAGGAGTACGAGGAGGAGGCCGAGGAGGGGCGGGGCCGGCGGAGGTGGCTGCCGCGGCTGCGTCGGGGCCGCGACAGCGCCGAGGACGCCGCTCCCCGCGGCTTCTCGCACCCACTGCTCCTGCTGGCCGCCTTGCTGCTGGTGGCCGGTGCGGTGCTGGACACCCCGCAGGCGCTGCTTGCCCTGGCGGGCGGCTGGGGGCTCGCGTACGGCACGCGCAAACTGTCGCGGGCGCAGGCGAAGTGGGCGGTGATGGGGCTGCCAGGGGCGGTCGCGGTGGGCGCCCTCGTCTGGCTGTGGGGCCGGATGGACGGCCGATGGGGCGCGCCCATCGCGGAGGGGCAGATGGGGCCCGCGATCGGCGAGACGTGGCCGTGGGTGGTGCGGGGCGCGGCCGTGGCCTCCGCGCTCTACCTGGTGTGGCGTGCGCGGGGCCCTCGGCCGGGCGGGCGGTGAGGTCGCGGCGGTCCGGGGTGCGGGGCCCTTGGGCGGGCGGCTGCGTTGTTCACCCCGGTCCGGGGTGCGGGTTTTCGTCCTCAAGCGCCGGACGGGCTTGGGTGCGGCTTGCCCCGCGGCGTGCGCCTGCTTGGTGGGTGGGGGTGGGGCCCCTCCGGGGCGTCTCCTCAGAAATGGCGTGTGCACCCGGGTGACGCGGGGGACCCGGGTCGTACGCCATTTCCTGCGGGGACTCCCCTGCACGGCCCCACCCGGTCTCGCCCGCGTGTGCACGCCGGCTGTACTGCTGCCGCAGACGCGAGGCGGCCGGGTTCGGGGCCGTGAAGGGGAGTCCCCGCAGGACGACGAACAGATACCCGGGTCACGCCGCGTACCTGCGGAACGTTCGTCGTTTGAGGAGACGCCCCGGAGGGGCCCCGGACCCCCCACCACCGGGCCCCGCGGAGCACCCGCACGAACAAGCCCGTCGAGGGGGTCCCCCCATGCCCTTGAGGCTGTGGGGGAGATTGAGGACGGAACCCCGCGCCACAGAACCCCGTCGTCAGCCGGCCATCTTCGTCTGGAACTCGTCGAGGATCTGGCCCGCCGCCGTGTAGCCGATGCCGGCGATCCACAGGCGGTCGTCGACCTTGAAGACCTTGCCGTTCTTGGCGGCGGTCAGCCCCTTCCACAGGCCGCTCTTCATCGTCTTCGTCGTCCCCGCCTTGTCCGGGTCGCCGTACGTGGAGGTGAAGACGACGTCCGCGTCGGCGAGGTCGATCTTCTCGGGGGAGACGTCGTAGGAGAAGCCGTCCTTGGCCTTGTCGGTGATGGCGGGGCGGCCCATGCCGAGGTCGGCGAGGATCGAGCCGATGTAGTTCTGCTTGCCGTAGATGCGGATGTCGGCGCCCTCGACGAAGCGGACGAAGTTGACGTCCTTGGCCGCCGCCTTCTCCTTGCCGCCGATCGCCTCGGTCACCTTGGCGACATGGGCGTCGTACGCGGCGACGATCTTCTTCGCCTCGGCCTGCTTGCCGAGCGCCTCGGCGTGGACCTGGAAGTTCTCCTTCCAGGCGGTGCCGGTGGACTCCGTCATCACGGTGGGGGCGATGGCGCTGAGCTGCTCGTAACGGTCGCCGTCACGCACCTTGCTGGTGAGGATCAGGTCCGGCTTCAGGGAGGCGACGGTCTCCATGTTGGGGTTGGCGATCTCGCCGACCTCCGTGAGCTTCTTCGTCTTGTCCGCCGGCAGGTACGTGGGGAAGCCGTCCTCCGTCGCCGAGTGCGTCGCGCCGACGGGCTGCACGCCCAGGGTGAGGGCGGAGTCCAGCTCTCCCGTGTCGAGGACCACGACGCGCTTGGGTGCCACGGGGACCTTCACGTCGCCCATGGCCGTCTTGACGGTGTGGGTCGTGGCGGCGTCGGTCTTGGCGCTGCTGTCGGAGTCCGAGTCGGAGGAACCGCAGGCGGAGAGCGCGAGCACGCCGGTCAGGGCGAGGGCGCCGAGGGGGATGCCGCGACGGCGCAGGGCGGTGGACATGAAGTGCCTTTCGTGGGTGGTGGGCGGTGTCAGAAGGAAGGCGTGGGCTGCCAGGGCGCACCCGGTACGACGAGCGGCGATCCCGTCACCGGGTCCGGCACGATCACGGCTTCGAGGCCGAAGACCTCGCGCACGAGTGCGGCGGTGACGACGTCCTGCGGGTCGCCCTCGGCGACGATCCGGCCCGCCTTCATGGCGACCAGGTGGTCGGCGTAGCGGGCGGCCTGGTTCAGGTCGTGCAGCACCGTCACCACGGTCCGGCCGCGCGTGCCGTCGGCCGCCGGGGCGGCGAGCCGGCGCACCAGGTCGAGGACCTCCACCTGGTGGGCGATGTCGAGGTACGTGGTCGGTTCGTCGAGCAGCAGCAGATCGGTGTCCTGGGCCAGTGCCATCGCGATCCAGACGCGCTGGCGCTGACCACCGGAGAGCTCGTCCACCGACCGGGAGCCGAGCGCCGTGATGTCCGTGCGCTCCATGGCCTCGGTCACCGCCCGCTCGTCCTCCTGGGACCACTGCTGCCACCAGTGCTGGTGGGGCTGTCGGCCGCGGGCGACGAGGTCGGAGACGGTGATCGCCTCGGGGGCCACGGGGGTCTGCGGAAGCAGCCCGATCGACTGGGCGATCTTCTTCGTGGGGATCCTCGACAGCTCGGTGCCGTCCAGGAGCACCGCTCCGCCGCGCGGCTTGAGGAGCCGGCCGAGCGCGCGCAGCGTCGTCGACTTGCCGCAGGCGTTCGGCCCGACGATGACGGTCACCTTGCCGTCGGGGACGGCGAGGTCCAGCTCGTGGACGACGGTGCGGTCCTCGTACGCGAGAGTCAGCTCGCGCACCGTCAGCCGGCTGGTCGCGGCGTCCTGCTGCCGGGTCGTGGTCATGCGTTGCCTCCCGAGCGGCCACCGTGACCGCGGATGATCAGCCAGATCAGATACGGGGCGCCGACCGCCGCCGTCAGGACGCCCACCGGCAGTTCGGTGGGGGAGAAGAGTCTGCGGGCCAGCAGGTCCGCGAAGACGACGATCACCGCGCCGAGCAGGGCCGAGCAGAGCAGCGGGATCTGTGCGGTGCGGGTCATGCGGCGGGCGATCTGCGGGGCGAGCAGCGCCACGAAGTCGACAGGCCCGGCCGTGCCCGTGGCCACGGAGGCCAGGATCACGCCGAGGGCGACGAGCCCCAGCCGTACCCGCCCCAGCCGTACCCCGAGCGCGGTCGCCGTGTCGTCGTCCATGGAGACGCTGCGCTGGGCGCGTGCCGCCCACAGGACGGCGGGCAGCAGGATCAGCAGGGTCCAGCCGATGGGCGCGGCCTCGTCGTAGCCGCGGCCGTTGAGCGACCCGGTCATCCAGATCTGCGCCTGCTGGGCGACGAGGTAGTCGCCCTTGGTCAGGAACAGTGTGGTGACCGAGCGCAGCGCGATCGCGAAGCCGATGCCGATGAGGACGAAGCGGGTGGCGTGCAGCCCGCCGCGCCACGCGAAGGCGTAGACGAGCGCCGCGGCCGCGACCCCGCCGATCACCGACAGATAGGGCAGCACGGTGTACGAGGTGATGCCGAACGTCATCGCGCCGACCGTGAGCGCGCTCGCGCCCTGGCTGATGCCGATGATGTCGGGGCTGGCGAGAGGGTTGCGGGCCACGGTCTGGATCAGCGCACCGGCGATCCCGAACGCGAGGCCGACGAGCAGCCCGACCACCATGCGCGGCAGCCGCAGCGTGCCGACGACGAGTTCGTCGGCGGACGGCCGGCCCAGGAGCACGTTCATGACCTCGGACGGTGCGACGAAGCTCTCGCCGACGCAGAGGTAAGCGACACAGACGACGGCCAGCAGCGCGACGAGTGAGGCGGCGACGACGGAGGCCCGGCGGTGCAGCAGGAACCGTCCGCGCGCCCCTATGCGTACGAGGCTGTACCCGGCGGGCCGCACGGCGGCCGTCGGGGCGCTCATGCGGGCACCGCCTTCCGGCGCACCAGCGTGACCAGGAACGGCACCCCGATCAGGGCCGTCATGACCCCGGCGGGCACCTCGCTCGGCGGGAAGACGATCCGGCCGATGACATCGGAGACGAGCAGCATCACGGGTCCGATCAGGGCGGCCATCGGCAGGACCCAGCGGTGGTCGCTGCCGACGACGGCGCGGGCGATGTGCGGTACGGCGAGACCGATGAACGCGATCGGACCGGCGGCGGCGACCCCGGCCCCGGTGAGCACGGTCGCGCCGATACCGCCGACGATCCGTACGGTCGCGATCTTCTGCCCCAGCCCCTTCGCCATGTCCTCGCCGAGCGCGAGCGCGTCGAGGCCGCGGGCGACGCAGAGCACGAGAACCGTGCCCAACAGCAGGAACGGCCAGATCTGCTGGGCCACGTCGGCCTCGCGGCCGGCGATCGAGCCGACCTGCCAGAACCGGAACTCGTCCAGCGCGGACGCCTTCGTGGTCAGCACGGCCATGGTCACGGAGACCAGCAGCGCGTTGATCGCGGCGCCGCCGAGCGCGAGCTTCACCGGGGTGGCGCCACCGCGCCCGCTGGACGCGATGGCGTACACGGCGACGGAGGCGATGGCCGCCCCGGCGAAGGCGAACCAGACGTACCCGGTGAGTGTGTGGATCCCGGCGTACGCGATGGCGAGCACCACACCGACGGAGGCGCCCTGGCTGATGCCGAGGATGCCGGGGTCGGCGATGGGGTTACGGGTGATGCCCTGGAGCACCGTGCCCGCGAGCGCGAGCGAGGCGCCGACCATGAGGCCGATCAGGGTGCGGGGCACCCGCATGTTCCGGATGACCTCGGCGGCGTCGGAGTGCCCGCCGTGGAGCAGGGCGTCGATCACCTCGGACGGGGGTATGGAGCGCGCCCCGACGGCGAGGCTGAGCACTATGGAGATCAGCAGCGCCGCGACGGCCGCCGCCGTCGCGAGAGCGCGTCTGGAACGGCGTGGTGCGGCGGCTGGCATCGGACCCCATCGACAAGCGAGACAAGCGAAGCAAAGTAAGGCTTGGCTAAGTCTAAGTGCCGCCTGTGAGGGGCCGTCCGGCGGTGTACCGGGGTGGGCACGGGCTCGGCACAATGGACGGCATGGCTTCCCACGCACTGACGGTCGGCTTCGACCTGGACATGACGCTCATCGACTCCCGGCCCGGTATCAAGGCCGCCTTCCTGGCGCTCTCCGCCGAGACGGGTGCGGTCATCGACACCGATCTGGTGGTGAGCCGGCTGGGCCCGCCGCTGGATCAGGAGATCGCGCACTGGTTCCCGGCCGCCGACGTGGCCGCGATGGTCGACCGCTACCGCGAGATCTATCCCACTTATGCGATCGGATCCTCGCTCGCGATGCCCGGAGCGAGGGAGTCGATCGAAGCGATACGCGCGCTGGGCGGCCGGACGATGGTCGTCACCGCCAAGTACGAACCGAACGCGAAGCTGCACCTGACCCACCTGGGCATCCAGCCCGACGTGATCGTGGGCGGCCTGTGGGCCGAGGCGAAGGCGGAGGCGCTGCGGGAGCACGGGGCAGGCGTGTACGTGGGCGACCACACCGGTGACGTACGCGGCGCGCAGGCCGCGGACGCCGTCTCGGTGGGCGTGACGACGGGCCCGTGCGACGAGGCGGAGCTGCGTGCGGCGGGCGCGGACGTCGTCCTGTCGTCGCTGACGGAGTTCCCGGCGTGGCTGGAGACGTACATGTCGTCAAAGGGCTGACGCACCGGGGCCGCCGGGGCCGAACGCGGGTGAAGCGACATTGCCGACGGCCCGTTTGAAGTCGGGGCAGTCGACGATCGGCTCGTGGTCGCAGACGGCCGCGTGGCGAAGGCTGTCACGGAGGCGCGTGAGCCGGCCGAGCTGCTCGTCGAGGTCACGGGCCCGGGCGGCCATGCGCGTACGCAGGTCCGGATCCGACGGCTGGGCCACGAGGAACCGTCCGATCTCGGCGACCGAGAGCCCGGCGCTGCGCGCGCACGTGATCAGGGCCAGGTGCGCCAGCACGTCCGGGTGGTACGTACGCCGCAGGCCGTTGCGGCCCGCGGGAGCGATGAGGCCTTTCCTCTCGTAGAACCTCAGCGCCGAGGGCGCCAGTCCGGACGACCGTGCGACCTCGGAGATGTCCAGCAACGGCTCAGCCATCAAAGCCCCCTTGACTTGAATCGCGGTTCAAGTTGCAGCCTAATCGCCATGAAGATTCATCACCTGAACTGCGGATCCGTACGGACGATCGAGCCCACCTACGCCGGCCCGCAGCCCGCTCCCGCGGTGAACCACTGCCTGCTGATCGAGACCCCTGCCGACGGCCTGGTCCTGGTCGAGACGGGACTCGGGCTCGGTGACGTCCGGGATCCGGCAGGCACGCTCGGCACGGACTGGGTCGAGATGGCCGATCCCGCGCTCGACGAGGAGGAGACGGCCGTACGGCAGGTCGCCCGGCTGGGATACGCACCGTCGGACGTGCGCCACATCCTCGTCACGCACCTGGACGTGGACCACAGCGGCGGCCTGCCCGACTTCCCCGGTGCCCATGTCCACGTACTCGCACCCGAACTCGACGCGGCGCGCTCCGAGGCGCCCAACTTCCGCTACCGACCGGCCCACTGGTCACACGAGCCCCACTGGATCACCTACGGTCCCGAGTCCGATGAGCAGTGGTTCGGGTTCACCGCATTGCAGCCGAAGGGGCTGGGACCGGAGATCAAGCTCGTCCCCCTCGGCGGCCACACCGCCGGCCACACGGGGATCGCCGTACAGAACGGCGACCGCTGGCTTCTCCACTGCGGCGACGCCTACTACTACCACCGAGAGGTCGGCCCCCTGAAGGAACCCCATCCCCTGCTCGACGTCGTCCAGACGACCTCACAGGTCCACAGGGACCTGCGCCTCGGAACCCAGGCCCGGCTCCGCGAACTGCTCCGCGACCACGGTGACGAGGTCGAACTCTTCTCCGCGCACGACCCATGGGAACTGGCCCGCTACACGAGCGCCACGGGGGAGCCGCAGGCGACGGGTTGAGAGACATCCGGTCAGAAGCGGTCGGTCACGTCGAGGCCCATGCCGTCGGCGTCCGGGGAACCGGCGGCCGTCTCGCGTCTGCGGCAGTCGCAGGGCCGGTGTGCGGACGCGCGTGATTCAGGGTGGGGGCGCACCCCGCGGGGGACCCGCACCACTCAGCCCGTCCGGCGATCGAGGACGCAACCCCCGTCCCGGGCCGGGGCGACTACGGCTTCGCCGACCCCGCCCGTACCGAACGGACCACGCCGGCGGCGGCGATCAGGAAGCCGACGCCCATGAGCATGCACAGGGACCAGAAGACGGACGGAAGCGGGTGGGTGCCGAGGAAGAGCGGGGCCATGGTGGCCAGGGTCGACAGGGCGCCGAGGAAGAAGACGATCGCGCCGATGCGGACCAGCCGGTCCCCTGCGCCGGAAGATGTAGTACTCACCCCGCGATGGTAGTTCCCGGAGGCGGCGGACCACCCCCGGGCCGCCGGTGGGTGAAGCAGGCGCCGTTTCCGGACAGAGTCCGGATGACCAGGCTTGACGAGGGGTACTTCACCTGTGGAGGCTTCTGCCAGCAGGGGAAGCACGACCACAGGACGGCCTGACCTGCTGAGGCTTTGTTCCGGCATACGGGTTGAGATGGGGTGCGTGCTTTGCCGACTGGCAAGGTCAAGTGGTTCAACAGTGAGAAGGGCTTCGGCTTCCTCTCCCGCGACGACGGCAGTGACGTCTTCGTGCACTCGTCCGTGCTTCCCGACGGAGTCGACGCACTCAAGCCCGGCCAGCGCGTCGAGTTCGGCGTGGTCGCCGGACAACGCGGTGACCAGGCACTTTCCGTGGCGATCCTCGACCCCACCCCGTCCGTCGCGGCAGCCCAGCGCCGCAAGCCGGACGAGTTGGCGTCGATCGTGCAGGATCTGACGACCGTGCTGGAGAACATCACGCCGATGCTGGAGCGTGGCCGCTACCCCGACAAGGCTGCGGGCGCCAAGATCGCCGGTCTGCTGCGCGCGGTCGCGGACCAGCTCGACGTGTAGGACGGGTCCGCGGAGCCGTCAGACGAAAGACAGTGCGTCCGGGCCGAGCGGCGGAACCAGCCCCTCGGCCGCGGCGCGTGTCAGCAGGCCTCGGATCGCCGCGTAGCCGCTCTCGCCGAGGTCGGCGGTGAACTCGTTCACGTACAGACCGATGTGCTGGTCGGCGACGGACGGGTCCATCTCCTGTGCGTGCTCCAGGACGTACGGGCGCGAGGTCTCCGGGTCGTCCCACGCCATCCGGACCGATGTGCGCACCGACTCGGCGAGGAGCTTCAGCGTGTCCGCGCCCAGTGACCGCTTGGCGATGATCGCGCCGAGCGGGATCGGCAGCCCGGTCGTGTCCTCCCAGTGGCGGCCCATGTCGGCGAGGTTGTGCAGGCCGTAGTTCTGGTACGTGAAGCGCGCCTCGTGGATGACGAGACCGGCGTCGACCTTCCCGTCCCGCACCGCCGGCATGATCTCGTCGAACGGCATGACGACGATCTCGCCGACCCCGCCCGGGACGACCTCAGCCGCCCAGAGGCGGAACAGCAGATACGCGGTGGAGCGCTCGCTCGGCACGGCGACGGTCCTGCCCGTCAGGTCCGTGCCCGCCTCCTTCGTGAGGACGAGCGGCCCGCAGCCCCGGCCCAGTGCGCCGCCGCACGGCAGCAGCGCGTACTCGTCGAGGACCCACGGCAGCACGGCGTACGACACCTTGAGCACGTCCAGTTCGCCGCGCTCGGCCATGCCGTTCGTGATGTCGATGTCCGCGAAGGTGACATCGAGCGCGGGCGCGTCGGGGACCCTTCCGTGCGCCCAGGCGTCGAAGACGAACGTGTCGTTCGGGCACGGCGAGAAGGCGATCCGGAGGGGGTCAGGAGTCGTGTCGGTCATGGTGCGTCCAGCCTTCCAGTACGGGGGTGAGCTTCCCGAACGCCGCGGTGAGCGCGGCCAGCGCGTCGCCGATGCGCCAGGCGTCGCGGTCGCGGGGGCCGACGGCGTTGGAGACGGCCCTGATCTCCAGGACGGGCACGCCGGTCAGGGCGGCGGCCTCCGCGACGCCGAAGCCCTCCATGGCCTCGGCCACGGCGTCGGGGTGTGCGGTGAGGAGGGCGGCGGCGCGTCCGGCGCTGCCGGTCACGGTGGAGACGGTGAGGACGTCACCGGTCACCGCACGGGTCGCGGCGACCACCGCCTTCACCAGCGAACGGGGCGGGAAGTGCCAGACCCGGCCGAAGCCGAGTCCGGTGACGGGAACGAAGCCTGCGGGCGTCTCCGCGCCAAGGTCCGCCGCGCCGATGCGGCCGGCCACGACGAGGGAGCCGACCGGGGCCACCGGGGCGAAGCCGCCGCCGATGCCGGCCGAGATGACCAGGTCGTAGCGGTCCGCGGCCAGGGCGAACGCGGCCGAGGCCGCCGCGGCGGCCGGTCCCACGCCGCCCGCGAGGACGTCGTACGGGCCGGCGCGGTGGATCTCCGCGCCAGGCACCTTATGGACGGAGACCTCGCCGTCGGCCCCGGACGCACGCGTGACCGCGTCCCGTTCCACCGGGACAGCGGTCACGACAAGCACACGCACGGGGGGAGTCCTCCGAGGTCAGGAGGGGTTAGTCGGTCTTCTCGAGCTTGAAGTGCCAGATGCCGGTCAGCTTCTTGCCGTCGGTCTCCACGATGCTGATCTGCGTCGAGTTCGTGGTCTCGCCGGTCTGGCTGGAGAAGAAGGCGCTGCCCGGGATGGACCGGTAGGTCTTCTTGTACGGCTCCTGCTCGGCCTGCTGGCCGTTGATGAAGAGGGTCCAGCCGTTGTCCGCGACCTCGGGGTCGACGCCGAAGCGGACCTTGTCGTCCATCGCGACCTTGACGGTCTTCTCCGCCTTCTTGTTGAGGCAGCCCTGGATTTCGGATTCCTTGAGGGCCTTGCCGTCGTTGTAGCAGGACGCCTCGGTACTCACCGAGTTGTCGCCGACCGTCACGGTGGCGAGCGGCGTCGGCTTGTCGCAGGCGGAGAGGACAAGGAGTCCCGCGGACACGGCACCAAGAGCGACGCCGATTCGACGGCCCTTACCGGAGAAGAACGCAACGGTCATGGGCCGAAGGCTATCGGTCGCTCCGGCTCACGCCACGCGGGGGTGCGGCGAGCCGCGCCGCGCGGCGCCCAGCAGACCCCGTACGGACGTGGCGGCACCGAGTGCGAGGATGCCCGCGGCGACCGACATGCCCAGTACTCCGTTGAGGGGGAGGGCGATCCCGATCGCCCCGCCGGCCACCCAGGCCATCTGGAGCAGCGTCTCCGAGCGGGCGAAGGCGGACGTCCGCACTTCCTCCGGTACGTCCCGCTGGATCATCGCGTCCAGCGACAGCTTCGACAGGGCCTGGGTGAAGCCCGCCATGGCCGCGAGCGCGGCGACCATGACCGTGCTGAAGAAGACGGCGGCCAGCACGGCGACGGCCAGGGCCAGGCCCAGGACCGAGGCGATGATGATCTCGGGGCCGCGGGCCCTGAGCCAGGATCCGACGGCGGTGCCCAGCGCGTTGCCCACCCCGGCCGCCACCCCGACGATGCCGAGCGAGATCGCTGCGCTCTGCCCGGCCAGGGGGTGCTCGCGCAGCAGGAACGCGAGGAAGAAGATCAGGAAGCCGGAGAGTGCCCGGTGCGAGGCGTTGGCCTGCAGTCCGTGCAGGACCGACGGGCCGACGGAGCGCAGCCCCGGCCGCTTCTCGCCGTTCTTCTCCTTGGACTTCTCCTTGGACCTGGCCGGTCTGCTCCCGGTCCTGGGCGCGTCGGACTTCCTCGGCGGCTCCGGCCGGACCGTGTCCTCGCCGTGCGGCGGCACCAGGTGGGCCTTCCGCTCACCCTTCGCCGAGTCCACCTTGTGCGGCAGCGTGAAGGCGAGGACGGCGCCGCCGACGAAGATCGCGCACGCGCCGTACAGCGGCCACGGCGGCCCGATGGTCTGCAGCCCCGCCCCGATGGGCGCGGCGGCGCCGGTCGCCAGGAGACCGGCGAGGGTGACCCGCGAATTCGCCTTCACCAGGGAGAAGCGGGGCGGCAGCAGACGCGGTACGACGGCGCTGCGCACCACTCCGTACGCCTTCGAGCAGACCAGTACGCCCAGGGCGGCCGGATACAGCTCCAGGCCGCCCGTGGCGACCGCCCCCGACATGGTGAGCGCCAGCAGCGCCCGCGCCAGCATGGAGCCCGCCATGGCGGCGCGGCGGCCGTGCGGCAGGCGGTCCAGGAGCGGGCCGATGACCGGGGCCAGGAGGATGAACGGCGCCATGGTGACGGCGAGGTAGAGCGCGACCCGGCCGCGGGCCTGGTCCGTCGGTACGGAGAAGAACACGGTGGACGCGAGCGCGACGGTGATCATCACGTCGCCCGCACCGTTCACCGCGTGCAGCTCGATCAGCTTGCCCAGACCGGACTCACCCGCCCCGTGGGCGTGCGTCGCCTTCCGGATGCCTCGGGCGGTTCCGGTGAACGGGGTGTGGAGGGCATGACCGATCGACCGGCCCGTTCTGCGGAGCGGGCCGGATTCGTCGTGCGACCTGGCAGAAGCCACTTGGTCATAGTGCCCCAGTCCCCGGCATCACGAACCGAGATCGGGGCGGGGCGCGGCGTGCACCGCCCTGTCGGGTCAGTGATCGGGCAGGTGGCAGGGGGTGCGACACCACTGATCGGGGTGGCCGGAGTGCGCTCTTCACACGGGACACGGCGTCGGATACGGCGTCGTTTGGGACGGGCAGGTGGGCGGGGAGCGGCGGAGAGGGTAGCGTGCGTAGCGCGCCACCGGCGGTTGTTCTTGGCCGCGCGTCTCTCGGCGATCCCGCAGAATGGATCGCAGAAGGTGCGCCCGAGGCAGGCACAACGGGTGTGGACGTCGACGCGGCCCCCAGGTCCGCTCCGCCCGCAACCGTATGGCCGAAATCGATGGATGTGCTGGCGCGCTCGTGAGACTGGCGTAGGAGAGAAGCGAGACCTGTGAGTGCTGCGACGACGCGAAGCCGTACGGCCCGTACCCCCGTTCCCGACCGTCTGTGCGCCGAGGCCGTAGACCTCGCCCGCGCGGCGGCCGAGGAGGCGGCCGCGCCAGGGGTGGTGGGTGAGCATGTGGCCGTGGTCCCCGAGGGGGACCGGGTCGTCACCCACTACTTCGAGTGCAAGGACCCGGCCTACCGGGGCTGGCGCTGGGCGGTGACGGTCGCCAGGGCCTCTCGCGCGAAGAACGTCACGCTGGACGAGACGGTGCTGTTGCCGGGCACCGACGCGCTGCTCGCGCCGGAGTGGGTGCCGTGGAGCGAGCGGCTGCGGCCGGGCGACATGGGGCCGGGCGATCTGCTGCCCACCGAGGCGGACGACCTGCGCCTGGAGCCGGGCTACAGCGGCGAGGACGAGCTGCCGCCGAACTCCGCCGTCGCCGTGGTCTCGGGCGAGCTGGCCGATCTCGTCGAGTCCGAGGACGCGGAACTGACGACGCGCCCGGAGCCGCCGCGCCGCGGTTCGATCGCGGCGGTCGCGGACGAGCTGGGCATGCGGCGTGCGCGGGTGCTGTCCCGGTACGGGCTCCACGCGGCGGCCGACCGCTGGGACGAGGAGTTCGGCGCGAAGACGCCCATGGCGCAGGCGGCCCCGGCCACCTGCGTGACGTGTGCCTTCCTGGTGCCGCTCACGGGTTCGCTGAAGCAGGCCTTCGGGGTGTGCGCGAACGAGTTCGGTCCGGCGGACGGGCACGTGGTGTCCCTGTCGTACGGCTGCGGTGGGCACTCCGAGGCCGCGGTGATGCCGAAGCCGCCGAAGCCGGCGCCGCATGCGCTGGACACGATGCAGGTGGACGAGTACCCGCTGCGTCCGGCGCGGGATTCCGGCTCCGTGCCGGTGGAGACGGACGGTCCGTCGGAGGACCTCGGCCACTCCTGAGGCGACGGCCACGGGGTCCGGGGCTCTGCGGGGCCGCGGCCCGGGGGTGCCGCTTTCGGGGTGCGGGTTTTGTCCTCAAGCGCCGGACGGGCTGGTTCTGTGCGGGTTCCCCGCGGGGTGCGCCATTGTCCGGTGGGTGGGGGGTGGTGCCCCTCCGGGGCGTCTCCTCAGAAACGGCGTGTGCACCCGGCGACGCGGGGGACCCGGGTCGTACGCCATTTTCTGCGGGGAGACTCCCCTGCACGGCCCCACCCCACGTCTCCTGCGTCTGCGACACCGGCTCTGCGACGGTCGCAGACGCGGGGCGGCCGGGTCCGGGGGCGTGCAGGGGAGTCCCCGCAGGACGACGAACGGATACCCGGGTCCGCTGCGTACCCGCCGAACGCTCGTCGTTCGAGGAGAAGCCCCGGAGGGCCCCGGACCCCCACCCACCGGGCAAGCGCACCACCGGCGGGGAACCCGCACAAAACCAGCCCGTCCGGCGACTGAGGACGGAACCCCGAACCCAGGGGGGCGCACACTGGGCAGCGCGGGGTACGCGCAACCGGAGCACGGACAACGGACGAGGGAGTCACAGCGTGAGCATCATGGCGACCGAAGGGGCCGACCCATTCGGGACCGCGCGGCTGCGACGCGGCGTGCTCGATGCCTGGGGTGCGGGCCCCGCCCGCTTCCGTGAGGACGCCAACGCCGAGGAGGACCTCGCGCTCGGCGGCTACCGCGACCGCCTCGTCGTCGAGCTGGCCCAGAACGCCGCCGACGCCGCAGCCCGCGCCCACGTGCCCGGCCGGCTCCGGCTGACCCTGCACCCGGCGACCGCGGTCGCCCCCGCCGTCCTCGCCGCCGCGAACACCGGCGCGCCCCTGGACGCCACCGGCGTGGAGTCGCTGTCCACCCTGCGGGCCTCCGCCAAGCGCGAGGGCCACGAGGGGGCCGTCGGCAGGTTCGGCGTCGGGTTCGCCGCCGTGCTCGCGGTGAGCGACGAGCCGGCCGTCGTCGGCCGGCACGGCGGCGTGCGCTGGTCCCTCGCCGAGGCCCGCGAGCTCGCCCGCGGGGCGGCCGTCGGCAGTCCCGGACTCGGCGACGAACTCCGCCGCCGCGACGGACACGTACCGCTGCTGCGGCTTCCGCTGCCGGCCGAGGGCACCGCCCCCGACGGCTACGACACCGTCGTCGTCCTGCCGCTGCGCGACGGAGTCGCCGAGGACCTCGTCGGCCGGCTGCTCGACGCCGTCGACGACGCCCTGCTCCTCACGCTGGCCGGCCTCGACGAGATCGTCGTCGAAACCCCGGACTCCGTACGGACGTTGCGCCGCTCGCAGCACGGCCCGTACACGCACGTCGAGGACTCCGCACACGGCACGAACCGCTGGCGCACCGTCACCCACCACGGCCCCGTCGAGCCCGCCCTGCTCGCCGACCGGCCGCTGGAGGAACGGCTGCGCCCGCACTGGTCGGTGACCTGGGCCGTCCCCGTGGACGCGGAGGGCGCCCCGCTCACCCCCCGTACCGCCCCCGTCGTGCACGCACCGACGCCCACCGACGAACCCCTCGGCATTCCCGCACTGCTCATCGCCTCGCTGCCGCTGGACACCACCCGCCGGCACCCCGCGCCCGGCCCGCTCACCGACTTCCTGGTGCAGCGCGCGGCCGACGCGTACGCGGAACTGCTCGCCGACTGGCAGCCGGTGTCCGTCGCCACCATCGGCCTGGTGCCCGACAGGCTCGGCAAGGGCGAACTGGACGGTGCGCTGCGGGGCGCCGTGCTGGAGCGGCTGCCGCGCGTCGCGTTCCTGGAACCGGCCGCCCCCCGCGACCTCGCCGCCGAACCCGACCGGTGGGACAACTGGGACGCGGGGACGGAGAGCGCCCGCAAGGCCACCACCGCGCTGCGGCCCCTCGAGGCCGAGGTGCTGGAGGGGGTCGGCGCCGAGACGGTCTCCGTACTGGCCGAGGTGCTGCCCTGCCTGCTGCCCGCGGGACTTGAGCGCCGCAGCGAACTGCGGACGCTCGGCGTGGCCCGCGTCCCGCTGACCGAGGCGATCGACCGGCTCGCGGGCCTGGAGCGCGACCCCGGCTGGTGGCGGCGGCTGTACGACAGCCTGGCCGGAGTCGAGCCGGACCGGCTGTCCGGGCTTCCGGTGCCGCTCGCCGGGGCGGTGTCCCAGGGCGCGGACCCCGAGGCCCCGGCCGTCCCGCGTACGACGATCGGCCCCCGCCAGGTCCTGCTCCCGCTGCCCGGAGCGCTGACCGGCCCGGTCCTGGAGCGGCTCGGCCGGCTCGGGCTGAAGGTCGCGCATCCGGACGCCGCGCACCCGCTCCTGGAGAAGCTGGGCGCCCTGCCCGCCACCCCGCGCGCCGTGCTGACGACCCCGCAGGTGCGGGCCGCCGTCGCCGGTTCGCTGGACGCGGGCGAGATCTGGGACGAGGACGCGCTGGACGGCGACGAGCTCGTGGAGACCGTCCTCAGCCTGGTCCGGGACGCCGACCTGGCACCCGGCGACGAGCCCTGGCTCGGGGCGCTCGCCCTGCCCGACGAGGACGGCGAGCTCGCGCCGGCCGGTGAGCTGGTGCTGCCCGGCAGCCCGTTCGCCGCCGTCATGCGTGAGGGCGAACTGGCCTTCTGTGACGCGGAGCTGGCCGCCCGCTGGGGCGAGCAACCGCTCACCGCCTGCGGGGTGCTCGCCACGTTCGCGCTCGTCCGGGCCACCGACGTGGTCCTGGACCCGGACGAACTGGAGCCCCGGGACAGCGACTTCGCCGAGCCCGACGACGCCGGGCTGCTCGACGCCGTCGACGTGTGGTGCGAGGACATCCTCGACCAGCTCCCGGACACTTCCGTGCCGCCGGTCGCCACCGAGATCGTCGCCGTCCGCGACCTCGACCTCGTCGACGACGACGCCTGGCCCCAGGCGCTCGCCCTCCTCGCCCGGCCGCCGCTGCGTGACGCGCTGACCCAGCCGGTGCGCGTGCTGCTCCCGGACGGCACCACGCAGTCCGTACGCCCGTACACCGCCTGGTGGCTGCGCGACCACCCGGTGCTGGACGGCCGCCGCCCGGCCGGTCTGCGCGCCCACGGGGGCGATCCCCGGCTGGCGGGCCTGTACGACTCCGCCGACGCGACCGGCTTCGACGACGCGCAGGTACTGCGGGCCCTCGGCGTGCGGACCTCGGTGGCAGCCCTGCTGGACGAGCCCGGTGGCGCGGCCGAACTCCTCGGCCGGCTCGCGGACGAGGACCGCCCGGTCGGTCCCGTACAACTGCACTCCCTGTACACGGCGCTCGCCGATCTCGACCCGG
This sequence comes from Streptomyces sp. LN549, assembly GCF_043203805.1. Classification (NCBI taxonomy): domain Bacteria; kingdom Bacillati; phylum Actinomycetota; class Actinomycetes; order Kitasatosporales; family Streptomycetaceae; genus Streptomyces; species Streptomyces sp. LN549. The sequence continues at coordinate 4,953,087 of NZ_JAZHRI010000002.1, forward strand.
AGCAGGTGACGCTGCCGGACGAGCTGCGGGCCGTCGTCGACGGCGAGGTGCGGGTCGTCGACGCGGCGGACGCGGTGATCGCGGACGCCCCGGACCTGCTGCCGCTGACCGAGGGCGTGGCGCTCCTGCCCGTCGCCCCGGCGAGCGCGGCGGAGCTGGCCGAGCTGTTCCAGGTGCGGCGGCTCGGCGAGAGCGTCGAGGCGGAGGTGACGTCCGAGGGCGAGGAGCACCAGGTCCCGGACCCGGTCCGCATCCTGCTCGGCGCCGGCACCCCGGACACGTACGTCGAGCACGGCGAACTGCGGGCGGGCGGCGTCGAACTGGACTGGCGCCGCACCCCGGACGGTGTGGTGCACGCCTCGACCTTGGAAGGTGTCGCGGCGGGCCTGGCCTGGGCGGCGGGCCAGTGGCCACGCCGCTTCGAGGTCGCGGCCCTGCTGGAGGACCCGTCGCGTACGGAGGAACTGGCCCGGGACCGCTGGTTCGACTGAGGCGCCCGGGACCGCTGGTTCGACGAAGGCGCCTCAGTCCGCTGGTTCGACTGAGACGCCCGAGTCCGCTGGTCGTCCCAGGCGCCCCGGACCGCCGACGTGTGATCTTCGCGGAATCTTCAGATTCCCGTACAACCCTTCACATGCGTTGCCTGTCTGGTCTGTTGAGTCAACGGACTCAACAGACCGATCGGCCCCACCGGTGCGCTGGCGCACCAGGGGCCCTTTCCCACGGGGAAACACATGCGCATGCGTACCTCCGCGACCGTTGCCGTCGGCGCTCTGGGCCTGCTGGCCCTCGCTGTGCCGGCCGCCCAGGCCAACGGCTCCTACGGCGACACCGCCATCACCAAGGTGTCGGTCAACGGTGGCAAGAACGTCGTGGTCGGCACCAGCCTCGTCAAGAAGTTCACCGTCGCGGTGACCGCCAAGGACAACTCCGGCATCAAGGGCATCGACATCGACCTGGAGGGCCCGGCGTTCGGCTACCTGTCGCCGGACAGCACCAAGTGCTCCGGGAGCACCTGCACCGCGTCGTTCACCGTCGACCCCAAGGTCGACCTGCCGTACTCGAACGACGTCGCCGGCACCTGGTACGTCAACGTCTGGGTGGACGCCAAGGACGGCGACTACAACTGGAAGGACAAGGCCGGCACCTTCAAGTTCCAGCGGGCGGCTTCGCAGACCGTCAACGCCGCCCCGGAGCCGGTGAAGAAGGGGAAGACCATCACGGTCACCGGCAAGCTGGCGCGGGCCAACTGGGACGACTTCAAGTACCACGGTTACACCAACCAGCCGGTCAAGCTGCAGTTCCTCAAGAAGGGCGGCACGGCCTGGACCACGGTGAAGACCGCCAAGACGAGCAGCATCGGCACCCTGAAGACCACGGTCACGGCCTCGGTCGACGGTTACTGGCGCTACAGCTTCGCCGGTACGGCCTCCACTCCGGCCGTCAACTCCACGGGTGACTTCGTCGACGTGCAGTAACCCCCGCGCGGTGGGCCGGCGCTCTCCCTACACCGGGAAGCGGCGGCCCACCAGGCGCCAGGCGTACTCCAGGGCGACCGAGGCCGCCACGGCGATGCCCACCGCCGTCCACGGCATCGTCGTGCCCACCAGTTTCAGGGCGAAGAAGTCCTGGAGCCACGGCACCACGAGCACGATCAGGAACGCCAGCCCCATGGCCGCCACCAGGCAGATCCGCCACCAGGTGTACGGGCGGGCGATGATCGCCAGGACCCACATCGAGACGAGGAACAGCGTGAGCGTCGCCGCGCTCGTCTCCGCGTCCAGCGCGCCCGTACCGGAGTAGTGGTTCCGGGCGATCAGGTACATCGCGAAGGTGGCGGCGGCCGCGATGGTGCCCGACGGGATCGCGTACCGCATGACGCGGCGCACGAAGTGCGGATGGGCCCGCTCCTTGTTGGGGGCCAGGGCGAGGAAGAACGCCGGGATGCCGATCGTCAGCGTCGACAGCAGTGTCAGATGGCGGGGCAGGAACGGGTACTCGACCTGGAAGCAGACGACCAGGACGGCCAGCAGCACCGAGTAGACGGTCTTCGTCAGGAACAGGGTGGCGACCCGGGTGATGTTGCCGATGACCCGGCGGCCCTCGGCGACGACGGACGGCAGGGTCGCGAAGCTGTTGTTGAGCAGCACGATCTGGGCGACGGCCCGGGTCGCCTCCGAGCCGGAACCCATCGAGACGCCGATGTCGGCGTCCTTGAGGGCGAGGACGTCGTTGACGCCGTCGCCCGTCATCGCGACGGTGTGGCCGCGGGACTGGAGGGCGGCGACCATCTCCCGCTTCTGCTGCGGGGTGACGCGGCCGAAGACCGTGTTCTCCTCCATGGCCGTGGCCATGGCGTCCGGGTCGGTGGGCAGCTTGCGCGCGTCCAGGGTGTGCTCGGCGCCCGGCAGCCCGAGCTTCGCGGCGACGGCACCGACCGAGACGGCGTTGTCCCCGGAGATGACCTTCGTGGCGACCCGCTGGTCGGCGAAGTAGGCGAGGGTCTTCCCGGCGTCGGGCCGCAGCCGCTGCTCCAGGACGATCAGCGCGCTCGGTACGGCTCCGGCGGCGATGTCCGGGGCGTCGAGCTCGCCCCGTACCCGGGCCAGCAGCAGCACCCGCAGGCCCTGCTCGTTGAGCTGCTCGATCTCGGTGAGTGCCGGGTCGCTCTCGGGGAGCAGCACGTCGGGGGCGCCGAGCAGCCAGGACGACTCGCGCCCGCCGCCCTCGTCGAACGTGGCGCCGCTGTACTTGCGGGCCGAGGAGAACGGCAGGGCCCCGGTGACTCCCCAGGCCCTCCCGTCCGGGACCGGGTAGGCGTCGATGATGGCCTGGAGGCTGGCGTTGGGGCGCGGGTCGGAGGCGCCGAGGGCGCCCAGGACGCGGTGCAGGTACGGCTCCTCGGCCCCGTTCAGCGCACGGACCTCGGTGACGTCCATGCCGCCCTCGGTGAGGGTGCCGGTCTTGTCCAGGCAGACGACGTCGACCCGGGCCAGGCCCTCGATGGCGGGGAGCTCCTGGACGAGGCACTGCTTGCGCCCCAGTCGTACGACACCGATCGCGAAGGCGACCGAGGTGAGCAGGACCAGGCCCTCCGGGATCATCGGGACGATGCCGCCGACGGTCCGGGCGACCGAGTCCTTGAAGTTGTTGTCCTTGACGACGAGCTGGCTGATGATCAGGCCGATCGCGGTCGGGATCATCATCCAGGTGACGTACTTGAGGATGGTCGAGATGCCGCTGCGCAGCTCGGACTGGACGAGGGTGAAGCGGGAGGCCTCCTCGGCGAGCTGTGCGGCGTAGGCCTCGCGGCCGACCTTGGTGGCGGCGAAGGCTCCGCCGCCGGCGACGACGAAGCTGCCGGACATGACGGGGTCGCCGGCCCGTTTCAGTACCGGGTCGGCCTCGCCGGTGAGCAGTGACTCGTCGATCTCCAGGCTGTCGGCCTCGGCGACGGTGCCGTCCACGACGACCTTGTCGCCCGGGCCGAGCTCGACGAGGTCGCCGAGGACGATCTCGGAGGTGGAGATCTCGGCCGCGACACCGTCCCGGCGCACCGTCGGTTTCGCCTCGCCGATGACGGCGAGGCTGTCCAGGGTCTTCTTGGCCCGCCACTCCTGCACGATGCCGATGCCGGTGTTGGCGATGATCACGAAGCCGAAGAGGCTGTCCTGGATCGGCGCGACGAACAGCATGATCAGCCAGAGGACACCGATGATCAGGTTGAACCGGGTGAGGACGTTGGCGCGGACGATCTCGGTCACGGACCGGGAGGAGCGCACGGGTACGTCGTTGACCTCGCCGCGGGCGATCCGCTCGGCGACCTCGGCCGCGGTCAGTCCGCGCGCGCCGGTGGCCGGAGCGGGCAGGTCCACCGGGTGGACCGGGTCGAGTTCGGAACCGGCGTCGATCTTCACCGGCCGTCCGGGGCCTGAGGATCCGGAGGAGCCGGTCGGCTGTTCCCCGGAGGGATCGAGTGCCCGCTGCGTCATGGTTCCGACGGTACGGGCGGAACGTCCGGTTCACCCACCGGGGGGCCGGAAGATCAGACCGGGGGAGGAGGGGAATGGTCCCGTGGCAGTACGGAGCCGGTCGAGCGGCCCGCTCAGGCGGTGGCGCCCGGGGCGTCCCCGGTGTCCCCGGCCTCGCCGCTCGCCGCGGCGGCCCGCTTGAGTGCCGCGTCGCGGCCCCGCACGTACCAGATGCCGATCAGTCCGAGCCCGGCACCGGCCAGGCAGGTCCAGACCCACCACAGGTGTCCGTGGTCGTCGAACCAGCCGTAGAAGGGGAGCTGGACCAGGAAGAGGACGAACCAGAGGATCGTGCCGCCGGTGATGGTCGCGACGACCGGCCCCTCCAGGGGCTCGGGTGCCTCGTGCTTCGGTGTCCACTTCGCCATGAGCTCAGTGTATGCGGCGCATGTGCAAAGGCTGTCGGGCCACGGCCATGGGGACCAGCGGTGCAGCCGTTGGCGCTAAGGACTTGATCTTGGTCGTCTAGGGCCTGTTGCGAAGGTGGAAGTGGATCGCCTGCGAAGGTGGAAGTGGATCGCCTGTCAGACCTGCCTGGGATGCTCCGAGCATGGAGATGACAGTGCAGCTGACGATCGACTGCTCCGATCCGCAGAGAATGGTGACTTTCTGGGCCGAGGCCCTGGGCTACGTGCCTGAGCCTCCGCCGGGCGGGCACGCCACCTGGCGTGCCTACTGGGCGGCCATGGGGGTGCCCGAAGCAGAGTTGCCGGCCGGTGCCGGGGACATTCCGGAGTCGATCATCGATCCCGCGGGACGTGGACCGAGGGTGTGGTTCCAGCAGGTTCCGGAGCCGAAGGTCGCCAAGAACCGGTGGCACTTCGACCTGAAGGTCGGTGGGGGCCGTGACGTCCCGCTGGACGTCCGCACACAGCGGGTCAAGGCTACGGTGGAACGGCTGGTCAAAGCTGGTGCCGCCGTGCTGCGGATCAAGGATGAGCCGGACATGGGGCTCTACGCCGCCGCTATGCAGGACCCCGAGGGCAACGAATTCGACGTCGTCTGAGCGCCGTTGCGACGGCCCGGCAGGTCTCCGAGGTCCGCGCCATCGCGGAGAAGCGGCTGCACACGACGGTCGCGAAGGCCGCCCGGCGGGCGGACCCGGCATTGCCCGGCGATCTGGTGGCCACGCTGAAGACGCCGGAGGGCAGGCGGTACTCGGAGCTGGAGCGGATGCGTCAGCCCGCGGCTGTCCCCGCTCAAGCACAAGAACCTCAACGTCCTGGGCCGCTATGGCTTCACCGCCTCCATCCCGGTCGGCGGCGGCCTGCGTCCGTTGCGCGACCCGGACGCGGTCGAACTCGACGATGACGACGAGGGGACGGAGGACTAGCTGTTGCGGCTCACGAGGCCGTTGCCGATGGTTGACGCGGTGCTGCCTACCGCTGTGTCCATGTGGGTGTCCAAGTCTCGCTGTCGAGGCGGTCGGGATGCGTGGAGCCGAGGTGGTTGCGGAGTGTGGTGAGCGCGGGGTGCGGGTTGTCGGGGCGCCAGATCAGTGAGTGCGGGTAGACGGGCGTCGGGTCGGTCACCGGGATGCGGCGCAGGTCGTGGCCGGTGGGCCAGACGAGGCGGGTGTGTTCGCCCATGAAGGTGGCCAGGGCCGGGGTGTCGGCGATGGTGTCGAGGAGCGCGTCGGAGCCGAAGTTGGGGCCGGTCGCCTCGATGGTGAGGCCGAACTCGGCGACGAGATCGTCGTAGTAGGCGGCCCACTCGGTGCCGGGGACGATGCCGGGCATCCAGATTCGGTGCCCGGCGAGCTGGGCGACGGTCACCGACCGGGCGCCCGCCAGCGCGTGGGCGGGGCCGGTGAGGAGCTGGAGCGGCTCGTCGAGCACCCGGACGGACTCCATGTCCTCGGGAAGGGGCCGGCCGGGTACGGCGACGGCGCGGAAGGACGCGTCGATCGCACCGGACCGGATCGCGGCGACGGCCGTCTCGATGTCGAGCAGCATCAGCACGTCGAGGTCGATCTCGGGGTGCGCGCGGTGGAAGCCGCGCATCAGGCCGGATGCCGCGCCGCGCGAGTTGATCACGTCGACGCGCAGCGGACGGCTGCCGGTGCGTACGGATGCGACCGCGCGTTCGGCGATGCGCAGCAGCTCGCGCGCGTGGGGCAGGAACGCCTGCCCGTCGATGGTGAGCTCGGCGCCGCGGGCGGTGCGGGTGAACAGTCGTGCGCCGAGGTTGCGCTCCAGCGTGGCGATGCGTTTGGAGACGGCCTGCTGGGTGACCGCCAGCTCGGCGGCGGCTTCCTGGAACTGCCCCGCGTCGGCGGCGGCGACGAAGGTCCGGACGGTGTCGAGGTCCATGCCGATCCACCTTAGTGCACAACGTTTGGTTGTGAATTGCTGGCAGATTGGTTGTTTGACCTGCTGTTGCACTGCGGGCTTTGCTCCTACTGGTCAACGTTGGTTTGTTCGGTTGGGACATTGGGGGGTGCGCTGAGCGTGGTGGGCAGGAGACGGTTGGGCCGGCAGTTCGGGTGGCTGTGGGCGGCGTATGGGGTCAGCACATTCGGCACGTGGCTCGCGTTCGACGCGTTCGCTCTGATCGCGATCCTTGTGTTGCGCGCCGGGCCGACCGAGGTGTCGGTGCTGGCAGCCGCGGGGCTGGCGGTGGGGGCCGCGGTGGCGGTGCCGCTCGGGCCGTGGGTGGAGTTTCGTCGCAAACGGCCCGTGATGGTCGCGATGGACCTGATCCGGTTCGTGGCACTGATGAGTGTCCCCGCCGCATACGCGCTCGGTCTGCTCAGTTTCGTCCAGCTCCTGGTTGTGTCCGTCGTCGTCGGTGCGGCCGACATCGCCTTCAACGCGGCCAGTGGCGCGTATCTGAAGGCGCTCGTGCGGCCGGAGGACCTGCTCGTCGCGAACGGGCGGTTCGAGTCCACGACCTGGACCGCCACCGTGCTCGGACCGCCGGTCGGCACGGCCGCGATCGGGCTGTTCGGCCCGGCGATGACCCTGGTGGCCAATGCGGTCAGCTATCTGCTCTCGGCCGCGGGAATCCGTACGATCGGCGGCAGTGAGCCGCGCCCCGTGCGCACCGGTACGCACGGGGCGCGGCTCCGGCCCGGCGACCTGCTCGAAGGGTGGCGGTACATCCTGACCCACCCGACCCTGCGCCCCTTGTTCTTCAACACGGTCCTGGTCAACGGCCTGATCCTGGCAACCTCGCCGCTGCTTGCCGTCCTCATGCTCGGCGACCTCGAGTTCGCACCCTGGCAGTACGGTCTCGCGTTCGGCCTGCCCTGCGTCGGCGGCATCATCGGCTCACGGCTGGTCCGCCGACTCGTCGCACGGTTCGGACGGCACAGGGTCCTGCTCACCGCCGGGACACTGCGCGCGTGCTGGTCGCTCGGGTTGACCTTCATCCAGCCCGGGATGGCCGGGCTCGTGCTCGTCATCGCGGTCGAGTTCGGACTGATCACCTGCATGGGCGTTTTCAACCCGGTGTTCGCCACTTACCGGCTCGAGCAAGTCCCGACGGACCGGATCGCCCGCACCCTGTCAGCGTGGTCGGTCACCAGCAAACTCACCATCGCAGCCCTAACCGCGATGTGGGGTCTGCTGGCCGGCGTCACCGGCCCCCGCACCGCGATCGCCATCGCCGGTCTTCTCATCCTGATCACCCCCTTCCTGCTTCCCCGGCACGACCACGCGCCGCACCACGAGGGAGATCTGATCCGGAGTAAAACGTGACACACCGCAACCCACAGCCCGCCGCCCGCCGCCCGCCCGAGAACAGGCTGCGGCCGGTCCGCCGATGCGCGTCCCGTCCAATCACTGGCTCTCCGCGAGTAACTCGGCGGCGCGCCAACTGCACTGTCGGACGTTCTGATCACAGCCGCAGCCGCCCTGCCGTCAATGCCCCTGCTCGACCTCCGCCTGAAACCACCAGTCGGCATGAGCGCCGACCAGCACCACCAGCAAGGAGAAAACTCGCGTGAGCACTGCCCCCGCGCTCGACCCCGCGCGCACCGCCCTTCTCGTCATGGACTACCAGCCCGCGATCCTGGCCCATCTGCCCGAAGGCTGGGACTACGAAGCCCTGCTGGCCCGGGTGGAAGGGGCCATCTCCGACATCCGCGCCAAGGGCGGCACCATCGCCTACGTCCGCGTCGGCTTCACCGAAGCCGACTGGGACGCGATCCCGGCCACCAACAAGTCCTTCGCCCCGCTGGCCCAGCACCGCCTCATGCACCACGAGGACCCTGCCACCGCCATACACGAGCGCCTGGCGCCCCAGGACGGCGACATCATCGTGCGCAAGATCCGCTTCGGCGGCATGTCCACCACCGACCTCGACGAGCAGCTACGCGAGCGCGAGATCACCACTCTGGTCATCTCCGGCTTCAGTACCAGCGGCGTCGTCCTGTCCACCGTCATCGACGCGGCCGACCGCGACTACCAGCTCTACGTCCTGTCCGACGGTGTCGCCGACCCCGACATCGAAGTCCACAACATCCTGCTCCATCGCGTCTTCCCCACACAGGCCAACATCATCGATACCGCCGAGTTGCACACCCTCCTCAGGGCCGACTGACTCCAACCGCCGAGCCAATCCCACGCACGGCCGCCACACCCACACTGTGCGGCGGCCGCCTGCACCAGTAGCACTCCAGAACTCTCATAAATGGTCATCTGTGAGAGTTCTGAGAACGGCCCGCGAGTGATCACGTTTCCGCAGGTCGCCACTCGCAAGAGTCCCCTCAGAACCCGCGCGTTGTGCGAGGCACTTCTGAGAGATTTCCCGCATGGATCTCACGCCGATCAGGCAGCAATCGCGGTAGAACGTCACGACTGCGCGAAATGTGACGTGCCCGCCGGCAGCGCCTGCCGCACGAGGGCCGGGAAGACCGCCGCGAAGTACCACACCCCGCGCTTCGTCCTCGTCCCCGCGCTCCGCGAGGAACTGGACCCAGTGCCCGCCGACCGCTGCCCCGGCCGGGTGTGGAAGCAGGGGCCTGCGCTCGCGGTGGTGCCCGCGCCCCGAACCGAACGGCCGGTGCGAATCGGATACGCCCGTACGTCGACCGCCCGGCAGGAACTGGCGAGCCAGCTCGAAGCCCTCCGCCGGGCGGAGTGCCACAAAGTCTTCTCCGAGCAGATCAGCACCCGCGTCAAGGTCCGGCCCGAGCTGGAGAAGGCGCTCGCGCTGGCCCACCAGTTCAGGGAGGCCGCACCCGAGACGCCGGTCATCTTCACCGTCCACGAGCTCAAGCGCCTCGCGCGCAACGCGGCCGAGCTGATGACGTTGTCCGCAGAGCTCCAGGCCGGCGGCATCCAGCTCGAACTCCTGACCGGCCCGCTCACCGGCGTCTACGACCCGAACGGCATGGGCGCCATGTTTTTCGCCGTACTCGCCGTCGCCGGGCAGATCGAGCGCAACTACATCCGGGAGAAGACCCTCGAAGGCCAGGTCATCGCCGCGTCCAAGCGCAACCACGGCGGACGCCCGAAGGTCATCGACGACGACATGCTCACCTTCGCCGTCGCCCGCAAGGACAAGGGCGTCCCCGTCCCCGAGATCGCAAAGAAGCTCACCATCAGGGTCGGGAAGAACGCGGGTAAGCACCCCTCGGTGGCCTCGCTGTATCGGGCGCTCGCGGAAGCCGAGTCTGCCGTGGTGGACAATGGCCTGCCGCTGCGGCCCAATTCCGTACGCATCCGTCGGCCCGAGGACCCGCTCACCCTCGAGGAGATCGACCTGCGCGAGCGGCTCCAGGCCCAGCCCCATCCGAACGCGGAGATCCGCAGCTAACGGCAGCGATCACGTGCTTAGCGCCAACGGCTGTACTGCTGGTCCCCATGGCCGGGCCAGTCGGCGCAAGGGTCTACGCGCGGAGATAGCGATATTTGCCTTATGTATTCATACTGAATCTGCTTACGACTGTCTCGAATTATTCGTATGAAAGTCCAAAGCTGACCATTTTTTACCCCCCTCTACGCACGACTGAGGTCATACATGTCCCCCTCGGCCACCGCTCCGGTCGACTCCACACCGCCCCCGTCGCCCACCGGCGGCCTGGACGGTTTCTTCAAGATCTCCGAGCGGGGGTCGTCGGTCGCGCGTGAGATCCGCGGTGGCTTCGCCACGTTCTTCGCGATGGCGTACATCATCGTGCTGAACCCGATCATCCTGGGCAGCGCGAAGGACATGTACGGCCACCAGCTCGACAGTGGCCAGCTGGTCACCGCGACGGTGCTGACCGCGGCGTTCTCCACCCTGCTCATGGGCGTCATCGGCAACGTGCCGATCGCGCTGGCCGCGGGCCTCGGCGTCAACACCGTGGTCGCCCTCCAGCTCGCCCCCCGGATGAGCTGGCCCGACGCGATGGGCATGGTCGTCCTCGCGGGCATCGTGGTCATGCTGCTCGTCGCGACCGGGCTGCGGGAACGCGTGATGAACGCCGTACCGACCTCGCTCCGCAAGGGCATCGCGATCGGTATCGGTCTCTTCATCCTGCTGATCGGTCTGGTCGACTCGGGCTTCGTCTCCCGTATCCCGGACATCGCGCACACCACCGTGCCGCTCCAGCTCGGCAACGACGGTCACCTCAACGGCTGGCCGGTCCTGGTCTTCATCCTCGGAGCGCTGCTCACCCTCGCGCTCATCGTCCGCAAGGTGCCGGGCGCGATCCTGATCTCCATCGTGGCGATGACGGTCGTCGCGCTGATCATCGACGCGGTCGCCGACCTGCCGGGCGAGGCCTGGGGCCTGACCGTGCCCCAGTGGCCGGGCAACCCGGTCGCCTCGCCCGACTTCGGGCTGATCGGCGAGGTCAGCCTGTTCGGCGGCTTCGACAAGGTCGGTGTCCTCACCGGCGTCCTGTTCGTCTTCACCGTGCTGCTGTCCTGCTTCTTCGACGCGATGGGCACCATCCTCGGCGTCGGCGACGAGGCCAGGCTGACCGACAAGGACGGCAACTTCCCCGGCATCAACAAGGTGCTGTTCGTCGACGGCATCGCGGTCGCCGCGGGCGGTGCGAGCTCCGCCTCGGCGGGCACCTGCTTCGTGGAGTCCACGGCGGGCGTCGGAGAGGGGGCCCGCACCGGCTTCGCGAGCATCGTGACGGGTCTGCTGTTCACGGCGGCGCTGTTCCTCACGCCGCTGGCGACCATGGTCCCCTCGCAGGCGGCCACTCCGGCTCTGCTGGCGGTCGGCTTCCTGATCATCGCGGGCTCGGTACGGGACATCGACTGGAGCGACTACACGCTCGCGATCCCGGCGTTCCTCGCCATGGTGATGATGCCGTTCACCTACTCGATCACCAACGGGATCGGGATCGGCTTCATCACGTTCTGTGTGCTGCGGCTGGCCGCCGGCCGCGGTCGCGAGGTGCCGGTGGCCATGTATGTGGTGTCGGCGGTCTTCGTCTTCTACTACGCGATGCCGGCGCTCGGCCTCACGTGATCCCGGGAGGGACACGGACGCGGGAGCGGGCTCACGGCCCGGGAGGTCTCCGTCAGGTGACCTCCTCGGCCGCGACCCCCTCCGCTCCGTAGAACTTCTCCGTCTCGTCGACGGCCGCCTGGAAGCGCTCGTCGAAATCGTCGCGAATGAGCGTCCGGACCACATAGTCCTGGACGCTCATTCCGCGTTTGGCGGCGTGCTGCTTGAGCCGGTCGAGCAGCTCACCGTCTATCCGCAGGCTGAGCACTGTCGATCCCATGGCAAGCAGGGTTACGTCCCGCGGGCCCGACGCGCGTGACTTTCCGGAATCGACTCACTCGTTTGGGTGATCGATTGGTGATCTGGCCCTCGCGCGTGTACCACCGAGTGGTCTTTAGGGTAGGTAATGAGTTACGCTAACAAACATGCCTGACCTGATCCACGACAGCGACAGTGCCGCCGCCGTGAGCTCCCTTCGTTCCGCCGTCATGCTGCTCGGCCGGCGCCTCAAGCACCAGCGCGTCGACGAGTCGCTGAGCCCCACCGAGATGTCGGTGCTCGGCACACTCGCGCGTTGCGGATCGGCCACCCCCGGTGAGCTGGCCCGCAAGGAGCATGTGCAGCCGCCGTCGATGACCCGCATCGTCGCGCTGCTGGAAGCCAAGGGACTGGTCAGACTGGAACCGCACCCCGATGACCGTCGTCAGAAGATGGTCAGCCAGACCGAGCAGGCCGAAGCCATGCTCGCCGAGAGCCGCGACAAGCGGAACGCCTGGCTGACCACCCTCGCCGAAGGCCTGGACGAGGACGAGTGGGAGACGCTGCGCAACGCGGCGCCCGTGCTGGAGAAGCTCGCCCACCTGTAGCGGAGCGGGCCGCGCCGGGCAGCGACCGGCGCACCGCCCCCACCGCCGCATCCCCGTCAGTCAGCGCAATGTCCACGCCCGAGGAGGCGAACCCTTTTGAGTACGGGATCCGGAGCAGACTCCGCCCCCGCACCGACTTCCACCCACGAGAGCAAGCCCGGCGGGACCTTCTCGTCGCTGAAGATCCGCAACTACCGCCTGTTCGCAACCGGCGCCGTGATCTCCAACACCGGTACCTGGATGTCCCGCATCACGCAGGACTGGCTCGTTCTGAGCCTCACCGGGTCCGCCGCAGCCGTCGGCATCACCACGGCACTCCAGTTCCTCCCCATGCTGCTCTTCGGCCTGTACGGCGGCGTCATCGCCGACCGGCTCCCGAAGCGCAAGCTCCTGCTCATCAGCCAGGCGGCACTCGGCCTGTGCGGGATCGCGCTCGCCGTGCTCACGCTCTCCGGTGTGGTCCAGGTGTGGCACGTCTACCTGATCGCGTTCCTGCTCGGCATGGTCACGGTCGTGGACAACCCGGCCCGCCAGGCGTTCGTCTCCGAGATGGTCGGCCCCGCCCAGCTGCGGAACGCGGTCAGCCTGAACTCGGCGAACTTCCAGTCCGCCCGGCTCATCGGTCCCGCCGTCGCGGGTGTGCTGATCACCTCGGTCGGGAGTGGCTGGGCCTTCATGTTCAACGGCCTGTCGTTCCTCGCCCCCCTCGTCGGCCTGCTGATGATGCGTACGAGCGAGCTGCACAAGGCCGTCGTCATCCCACGCGCCAAGGGGCAGCTCCGTGAAGGGCTGCGTTACGTCTCCGGACGCCCCGAGCTGATCTGGCCGATCGTCCTCGTCGGCTTCGTCGGCACGTTCGGCTTCAACTTCCCGATCTGGCTGACGGCCTTCGCGGACGAGATCTTCCACGGCGGCGCCGGGATGTACTCGTTCTTCAACATCCTCATGGCGGCCGGCTCCCTCGTCGGCGCGCTCCTCGCAGCCCGCCGCCGCTCCTCGCGGCTGCGGATGCTGGTGGCCGCCGGTACGGCGTTCGGCGTGCTGGAGATCATCGCCTCCATGGCGCCGTCCGTCTGGCTCTTCGCGATCCTGCTCGTCCCGATCGGCATGATCGGCCTGACGACCAACATCAGCGCGAACACCAGCGTGCAGATGGCGGCCGACCCGGCCATGCGCGGCCGGGTGATGAGCCTGTACATGATGGTCTTCGCCGGCGGTACGCCGGTGGGCGCCCCGATCGTCGGCTGGATCAGCGACGCGTACGGCGTCCGGACGGGTATGGCGGTCGGCGGGGCGTTCTCCCTGGTGGCCGCGCTCGGTGTCGGCTTCATGCTGGCCCGCGTCGGCGGCCTGCGCCTCAAGGTCGACCTGCGCCCGGGCCGCCCGCACGTGCGGTTCGTCCCGCGCGAGCAGCTGGCGACGGCGGCCTGAGAGCCGCCGCCGCACGGACGCGATACGGCCCCGCCCGGGGAATCGGGCGGGGCCGTACGCGCAGGACGGCGCGCCGGGCCTGCCAGACTCGCCGCATGAGACTCTTCGCCGCCGTCCTGCCACCGGCCCCCGCGGTCGAGGAGCTGCGCCGTGCCGTGGTCCCTCTGCGCTCCCTGCCCGGCGCCGACACGTTGCGCTGGACCGGGACCCCGGGCTGGCACTACACGCTGGCCTTCCTCGGGGAGGTCGACGAGGAGCTGCTCCCGGACCTGTACAGCCGGCTGGAGCGGGCCGCGCACCGGACCGAGGCGTTCGGGATGCGCGTCCACGGCAGCGGCCGGTTCGACGGGCGGGCGCTGTGGGCGGGGGCCGCGGGCGCGCTCGACACCCTGCGGCTGCTGGCCGAGCGCGCCCACGCCGCCGCGCGCCGGGCCGGGGTGCCGATGGAGGAGCACCGCCGCTACACCCCGCACCTGACCCTGGCCCGAAGCCGGGTCCCGGCGGACCTGACCCCTTTCACCGCAGCGCTCGAGGGCTTCGAGGGCCTGCACTGGGAGGCGGGTGAGCTCAGTCTCGTACGCAGTAGTCTGCCGGTGGACGGGGTGCCGGGGGAGCAGCCCAGGTACGAGGTGGTGCGGGCCTGGGGCCTGGGACGCTGAGCGGGGCGGTTACGCTCGACGGGTGGACCCGAAGACCAGAAACCGCATCATGGCCGCCGTGCTCGTGCTGATGTTCGCCGTCGTCGCCGTGGCGGCCGCGGTCGGCTGATGACGGCCTGCCTCAGCTGAACCCCCGCGCCGTCTCCTTCGCGAACGCCCCGGGGTTGTCGAGCATGATGTTGTGCCCGCAGTCCGGGACCGCGACCACGCGTACCCCGCCTGCCGTGAGCGCGTCCTCGCCGGGCAGCGGCCCGTCGCTCTCCGGCCGCAGGTAGGTCGCCGGGATCGGCAGCTCCAGCAGGAGCGCACGCATCGTCGGTGTCGTCCCGCGCGCCAGGTGGACCGCGCTGCGGTGCAGGGCCTCGGGCCCGGCGAGCCGCATGGTCGACCACCAGTGCGCGCCCACCCGCTCGCGCACCTCGTCCCGGCCGTGGGCCAGGAACTCCTCCTCCGTGTACGCGGCGATGCCGCTGCTGCCCGCCGGCGGCACCGGCGACGGGACGACCGGGTCGAGATTCGCGTCCACCAGCACCAGCCGTGCCACCAGGTGCGGGTGGCGGGCCGCGAGGACGATCGCCACCGCGCCGCCCATGCTGTGCGCGACGACCTCCGCGGCCCGGACGCCGGCCGTCTCCAGCGCGTCCGCGACGGCGTCCGCGTGCTCCTCCAGGGTGTAGCCGAAGTCCGTGGGCCGGTCGCTGATGCCGAAGCCGAGCAGGTCCATCAGCAGGGCGCGGCCGCCGGCGAGCAGCGGGTGGGTGGCGCTCGCCGTGAAGTAGGGGCCGCTGGAGGCGCCGAGTCCGTGCAGATAGAGCCGGGGCGGTGCGGCGGCGTCGTGGCCCGCGATCTCCACCCACCGGATACGCGCGCCGCCGGCCGTCACCTGTGCGTCCTGCATGTCTCCTCCTCGGATCCCGCTGCCCCTCGCAAGCATCGATGAGACTATACATCGGCATCGAGGTATAACGACATGGGGGAAGATACGGGAATGCTGGAACTGGCCATCCTGGGATTTCTGTACGAGCAGCCGCTGCACGGGTACGAGCTGAAGCGGCGGGTCGCCCACCTCACCGGCCATGTGCGCCCGATCGCCGACGGCACCCTCTACCCCGCGATCAAGCGGCTGGAGCGCGCCGGCTGGCTCGACCGCCGCACCGAACCCGGCAGTAGAGCCGCACCCCGGCACACGCTCACCCTCACCGACGAGGGCCGCGACGAGCTGCGCCGCCGGCTGCGCGAGGCCGGTGACCTGGACATCAGCGACGAGAACCGCTGGTTCACCGTCCTCGCCTTCCTGCGCCACCTCACGGACCCGGCCGAGCAGGCGGCCGTACTGCGCCGGCGGCTGGCGTTCCTGGAGGAGCCGAGCAGCTTCTTCTACGAGGGGGAGCGGCCGCTCGGAGCGGAGGCGTTCGACGACCCCTTCCGCCGGGGCCTGTTGGGGATCGCCCGCGCGACCAGTGAGGCGGAGCTGGGCTGGCTGGCCGGGACGCTGGCCGGACTCGAGGGCTGACCTCTGCGCGGATGCCGACGGGTGCTTGCTTCGAGCGGACTCGAAGGCGTTGGCTTGGGCCTCATGAAGTACACACATCTGGGACGCACCGGACTCGAAGTCAGCCGCCTCGTACTCGGCACCATGAACTTCGGCCCGCAGACCAATGAGTCCGACAGCCACACCATCATGGACGCCGCACTCGACGCGGGCGTCAACTTCTTCGACACCGCCAACGTCTACGGCTGGGGCGAGAACAAGGGCCGCACCGAGGAGATCCTCGGCACCTGGTTCGCCCGGGGCGGCGAGCGCCGGGACAAGGTGGTCCTGGCCACGAAGGTGTACGGGAACATGGCCGCCGACGGCGACGCCTGGCCCAACCACCACAAGCTCTCCGCGCTGAACATCCGGCGTGCCGTCGACGCCAGCCTCAAGCGGCTGCAGACGGACCACATCGACCTGTACCAGTTCCACCACATCGACCGGGACACCCCGGTCGACGAGATCTGGCAGGCCGTCGACGTCCTGATCCAGCAGGGCAAGATCCTTTACGCGGGCTCGTCCAACTTCGCCGGCTGGAAGATCGCGCAGGCCAACGAGACGGCACAGCGCCGGGGCTCGTTCGGTCTGGTCAGTGAGCAGTGCCTCTACAACCTCGCGGAGCGCCGCGCGGAGATGGAGGTCATCCCGGCCGCTCAGGAGTACGGCCTCGGCGTCATCCCGTGGTCGCCGCTGCACGGCGGGCTGCTCGGCGGCGCGATCCGCAAGGAGAGCGCGGGCGGCTCCGCCCGCTCGACCACCGGCCGGTCCGCCGAGGTGCTCGCCGACCCCGTGGCGCGGGCGCAGATCCAGGCGTACGAGGACCTGCTCGACAAGCACGGCCTGGAGCCGGGCGAGGTGGGCCTGGCCTGGCTGCTGACCCGTCCCGGTGTCACGGGCCCGATCAGCGGTCCGCGCACCCTGGAGCAGCTGGAGTCCGCGGTGCGCGCGGTCGACCTGGAGCTCTCGGACGAGCTGCTGGCCGGCCTCGACGAGATCTTCCCGGGCCCGGGCCCGTCGCCGGAGGCCTTCGCCTGGTAGACCCGGCAGGCCGGGCGGCCCGGGGTGCTGCGCGCACTCAGGCCGTCCGGCCGCTCCGGTGCGCGGAGGGGGCCAGGATCTGCCCGAGCACCCCGGCGGTGAGGAGCCGGACGGCGCAGCCGACCGGCAGCGCGCCGAGGGGCCCGAGCGGGGAGAGGTGGGCGGGCACTCCCCAGACGGTGAGGCCGTTGATCCAGCCGATGAGCTGACAGGCAGTGAGTGGCCCAGCGCGTCCCGGTACCGACCGGTGGGGGACCGCAGGTCGGTCCCCCACCCGCACGAGCGGCGTCACGAGGGTGCCTCAGGGGTCCGGCGCGCGTCAGCCGACCAGCGCCTGCCAGGTCACCGGGCCCGCCTCGCCGTCGACGACCAGCCGGTTGAGTCCCTGGTAGGTGCGCACGGCGGACGTGGTGACCGCGCCGAACGTGCCGTCGACCGCCAGGCCGGCGCTGCGCTTGTTCAGCGCGTTCTGCAGGGCCCGTACGTGGGAGCCGCTGCCGCCCTGCCGCAGGGTGTGGACGAGATGCGGCCAGGTCGCCGGTCCCACCTGGCCGTCGGCCACCAGGCCCTTGGCCTTCTGGAAACGCTTGACGGCATCGGACGAGACCGAGCCGTACTGCCCGTCGGCCACCAGGCCGTAGCCGCGCTGCGTCATCAGGTACTGAATGACGACGACCGTCTTTCCGCTCGCGCCGGGATCGATCCTGGGCCAGCCGCCGCCCAGGTCCACGCCCCGGGCGGCCATGAAGGTGACCGGGTTGCTCGTGACGCCGAGCCCTCCCGTATGTGTCTCGAAGTGCAGGTGGGGCCCCGTCACATTGCCGGTGGCTCCCATGTCGGCGATGCGCTGGCCGGCGGCGACCGTGGCGTTGAGCGCGACCCGGTAGGCGCTGAGGTGGCCGTAATAGGTGTACTGGCCGCTGCCGTGCGAGACGACCAGGGCGTTGCCGGTCCGGCCGGTGAGGCCGCCTCCCCATGAACGGCGGACGACCGTGCCGGCCGCCGCCGCGTACACCCCGGTGCCCGTCGAGTTCGAGACGTCCTGACCGGCGTGCGCGGCACCGCCCCGGGAGGCGCCGTAGTGGCCGCCGGCGGGGAAGCGGCCGAGAGCGGGGTTGGCCCATCTGCCGTTCTTCGGCGTGGCCGCGGAGGCCGTCGTGGCTCCGGTCTGCAGGCCCAGCACGGACAGGCCGAATCCGAGTCCCGTCCCGGCGATCAGTCCGCGGCGGGACAGCCCGCCGCGCCGCTCGGTCTCTTGCGTCGTCGCCTCGATCGCCGCTGCGCAGGAATCGCACATGTTCGCTCCCTCAGGTCCGCTGAATCGGGCACGGGTTGTCGACGTGGGCACCTCGTGAAACAGGTGATTGAAGTGAGCGCGTCAAGCGTGTCCACTCGCATGGACACTAGGGAAGCGGCACCGGTCGGGCCATAGGTCCACGGGCCCGGTCCGGGCCCATTACCGGCGGAACCGTTCCATGTGCCGGCCCTGCCCTAGCCCTTGATCGCGACGCGATACGCGGAGGCCCGCAGCACCACGGCGGATGCCGGGCCCGCCACGGCCCGCACAGTACAGCGATCATGCTGTCCGGCTGTCCGGCTGTCCGGCAGGCGGGATTTCCGGGGGCCGGTGGGTGCCGGATGGCGCACAGCCCGCGGCGTAGCCTGGGAACCGTGAATTCCACTCCCGCGGTACTGGCCGTTCTCGGCGACCTGCTCGCCGCCGCAGCTCCCGACGACCGCGGAGCTCTCTGGCAACTGGCCGAGCAGGGAAGGGAATTGGATGCCAACCTGGTCCGCCTGCCACCGGGCGCCGAGGTGGGGGAGCATCAGGAGGACGTACTGGACGTGCTTCTCGTGGTCCTGGAAGGCGACGGCCGCCTCACTCCGGGCGGCGGCGAGCCCCTCGCTCTGAGCCCCACCACTGTGATGTGGCTCCCGCGCACCTCGCGCCGCTCCCTGGCCGCGGGCCCGGACGGCCTCGCCTACCTCACGGTGCACCGCCGCCGTCCGGGTCTCCGGATCAGGAGTGCGCCGGCTGCTGCGGTGACGTACGAGGGGGGCGAGGCGCCCTGTGCCCTGGACCGGGTCTGCCCCGAGTGCGGCCGCATGGCGCAGGAGTCCGCACCGAAGTACTGCAGCGAGTGCGGTGGGCGCTTCCCGGGCCGCTGACCCCGGAGGTTATCCGCTCACGGTGATACGGGAGTTACCGCTGCTCTGGTAGCCCTCGGTCGCGAGGATCATGTAGTAGTTGAAGCTGCCCATGGGCATTCCGTGACTGGCCCACGCGTCGAAGTGGTTGCCCGTGGTGATGCTGCCGCCGGTCCGCTTCGACTGCCGGACGCTCCAGTACTGGTTGAACGTCTTGGTGCCCTCGACGGAGGGGGCGTTGGTCCGGGTCGTCTGGTAGATGTCGTACGTACCGCCGTCACTGCTGACCGTGCCCTTGTACGTGCCCGTGGGCCGGTAGGTGCCCCAGTTGTCGACGATGTAGTACTCCACCAGCGGGTTGGCCGTCCAGCCGTAGAGGGCCAGGTAGGCGTTGCCCGACGGGTTGAAGCTGCCCGAGTAGTTCACGGTCCGGCGTGCGCCGTTGCTCCAGCCCTTGCCGGCGACGAAGTTGCCGACGTTGCTCCATGAGGTGCCGTAACTGCCGCCGGACCCCAGGGTCATGGATACCGATCCGCCGCCGTCGGTCCAGAACGAGTAGTAGAAGCCGTTGTTGGTGCCGGTCTGGTTCGTGGTGATGGTCGTGTCGGCGTGGGCGGTGCCGGGCAGGACGAGCGCGGTCGTCGCCAGCGCCAGGGCGCCGGCTCCCCCGATGAAACCGCGGCGGCTGATCGGCTGGGCGGGAGTGCTGTCCATGTTCATGGTTCCTCCTCGTGAAGGCTGACCGGTGTGACGCCGACAGGCTCGTGCGACGTCATGTCCGTGTCAACAGTTTCGGCAAGTATTGCGAAACTACTTCTCCGGTTCGTTAGCCCTTGAGGGGAATACTCCCTGTTCAAAAGTCCCGCGCGGACGGCCGGGCGGGACTTTGTCAGCGGAAGCCCGGATTCAGGGTGCTTGTGAGGGTCGTGAAATTCCGAAAGTTTCGAGAAATGAACCGATCACACTCGGGGTAGTCGGATGGTGGGCGTCAGCGCTTCGGGCGACGGCGTCCCAGGAGGAAGAGGCCGGCGGCGACGAGGAGGAGGCTTCCGCTCGCCGCGAAGAGTGTGGCGGATGCGCCGGTGTCGGCGAGCCCGCCGACCGGTCCGTGGTGGTGCCCACCGTGGCCCGGTGGCGGGGTGGGGCGGCCATACGTGTGAGTCGGCGTCAGCCCGGTGAGTGCGGGTGCCGGGGCGGCACGGGATCGGTGGGAGTCGGTGTCGGCTCGGTCGGCGTCGGGTCCCCCGTGCATGGACATGGGCCGTGAAGCTCCGGCCGGACGCTCAAGTCCGTCGCGGATGCGCCACGTTGACGCGATGTCCGGGCCCCCCTTCTGCCGGCGTCGGGAGGGTCGCGCGAACGCGTCCGGAACTGCCCGCCCCCCGCAGCCCGTCCTGGACAGCAAGGTCAAGCAGACGGGAATCACGGAACATCATGGCGGAGCGGACGGACAGCGTTGTGACCACGACGGCGAAAGCCGGTGTCTCCTGGTGGGCGTGGGAGCGCCCGGGGCGCTGGGCGCGAGGCCGGGTGATCGCCGGGTTCGCCCTGCTCACGGCGCTCCTGATCGCGTTCCCCCGGGTACTGCCCAACCGGCCCGGACACCTGGGCAGTCTGCTGGATGCGTTCCTGCCGTGGCTCGGCCTGGCGGTCGTCCCCCTGCTCGCTCTGGCCCTGCTGCGCCGCTCGGCCACCGCACTGCTGTCCCTGCTCCTGCCGGTGGCGGCGTGGGCGTACGTGTTCGGCGGGCTGTTCCTCGCCGCGCCGGAGCCCGGTGAGCGCGACCTGGTCGTGGTGCAGCACAACGTGAGCGACGTGAACACGGACCCGGCCGGCACGGCCCGAACCCTGGCCGAGGCCGAGCCGGACCTGATCGCGCTGGAGGAACTGGTCCCGGCCGCCCTTCCGGCGTACGAGAAGGCCCTCGCCCCGCACTTCCGGTTCCACGAGGTCCGGGGCACCGTCGGGATCTGGTCGAAGCACCCGCTCTCCGACACGCGTGCCGTGGACATCAAGCCCAAGGAGATCACGGAGGGCTGGAGCCGTGGCCTGCGCACCGTGGTCCACACCCCGTACGGCGAAGTCGCGGCCTACGTCGCCCACTTGCCCTCGATCCGCGTCGGCGCGAGCGGGTTCGCCTCCTCCTGGCGGGACGAGAGCGCCCACCTGCTGGGCAGGGCCGTCGCCGCCGAGACGGTCGGCAAGGTGATCGTGCTGGGCGACCTCAACAGCACGGTCGACGACCGCGGACTCTCCCCCCTGACTTCGCAGCTGAACGCATCGGAGCGCGGCTTCGCGTTCAGCTACCCCGCGTCCTTCCCCCTGGCCCGGATCGATCAGGTCCTGGCCCGCGCGGCGACGGTCGGCCGCATCCACACCCTGCCCGCCACGGGCAGCGACCACCTCCCGGTCACCGCCCGCGTCACGCTGAGGTGAGGAGAACTGCCGGGCTGTCGGGCTGTGTGAAGATGCACGCATCATTGGCCGGTCCTGGGGAGGGTCCGGCGCGTAGCAGGGGTGGGAGCGCAGCAATGGGCAAGGGTGAGACGTCCATACCGGACGAGGAGTGGGAGCGCTTCCTGCGGGACGCGGAGGCGGGGGTCTCCGGTGCGCCCGAGGAGCCGTCGGCGCGGGCCCGGATGGTGACGCAGCGGCTGGGGGCGGAGTCGGGGTCTCCGGCAGGGTGGCGTACTCACCAGCCGCCGTCCCGGCAGAAGAGCAAGGTCTGGTACGTCGTGGGGTTCTTCGTCGCCGTCGCCCTGCTCGTCGTATCGCTGATTCCGGGGTGGGCGACCGGCTGGTTCGACGGTGGAGGCGGTGACACCGCGCCCCTCGCCGCCGAGTCGGAACGCCCGACCCGGCCGCCGGCGACGGAGCCCGCCGCGGAACTCCCCACCCTCGACGAACCGTTCAGAGGTTCTCCCGCAGCCCGGTGGGGAGACGGAGCGGCCGCGCTCACCCTGCCCGGGGCGCGGGCCACGGGCTGGATGAGCAAGGCGCAGGTCGCCCAGGCGCTCGAACGGTCGCGGGACTTCCTCGCCGCGTCCGGCCTCGATCACCGCGTGCTGCGCGGGGAGCGGCCCAGGAACGCGATCGTGCTGATGAATCCGCATCAGAAGGACGTCCAGGAGTACGTGACCGCGGCGCTGCGCACGCCCAGCGCCGAGAACGATCCGCTGCTGCTCTTCAGCCGCTTCGCGCCGTCGAAGGTGCGGGTCGTCGGGGACGTGGTGAAGACCCGCGGCCTGATCACGTACCGCGAAGGCAAGCGCGGTGCGGTCGAGGTGACGGCCGATGTCACGTACGTGTACCCGGTGGTACGCGCCGCCGCCGGCAGCGACGAGGTCACGCGCACGATCGTGCGCCGCGAGATCGTCATGAGCTGGGACGACCCGGCGAAGATCATCATCAAGCCGGGGACGTTCTCCCTGGTGTCCTATCGGTCGGACAGCGCCAACAGCGGCTGCGACAACCACACCGGTTACTTCGCCCCCGAGTTCGCCGCAGACCGTGCCGCCGACGACGACAGGCACGACGGTGCCGTGGTCGATCCGTACGACCGGAGCGTGTCGATGGACGTACTGGTGCCGGAGGGCGGCGATGGGGAATGCGGGACCGCCACCCGGCTGTGAGCGGGACGCGGATCGTGAACGCGGCCCGGGAACAGCCACGTCAGCCCGGGTTCCGGTCCCGCCCCTGAAGGTTCATCCCCAGGATGAACGCGGCGGGCTCCTCCACGAGCTCCTCGAACCCGAGGTGCCGGTAGAAGCCGACCGCGGCGGCGTTCGCCTTGCCCACGCCGAGGTGGACGCCGCGGACGCCGCGGGTGCGCAACTCCCCGAGCAAGGTGTGGATCAGACGGGATCCGTTGCCGCCGCCCTGTGCCTCGGGCAGGAGATCGATGTGCAGATGGGCGGGGTACGCGGCCGCCACATCGGCCGGCGCCGTAGGGGGGCGGTCGATCCACTTTCGCGCGAAGGCGTCGGCCGAGCCCTCGCGGCTCGGTGCTCCGCTGTGCCGGGCGCGGAGGGCGGGCCACCATTCCCGTTCGAGGGTCTCCTCGAACGCGACCGTGTCGGCGACGCCGAGGACGTACCCGGAGGCGGGCTCACCCGGGCGGGCGAGGACCCAGGCGAGGTCGGGGGCGTAGCGGAGGTAGGGGCCGAGGAAGACGTCGCCGGGGAGGCGGGGGTCCTCGAACGAGTCCGTCGCGTCCTTGCCCGACGCCGCGGTGCGCAGGCAGATCTCGTAGAGCCGGTCGGCCTCCGCCGTGTCGTCGGTGCGGGCGGCACGGATCCCGAACTCTGCGGCTGGTTGCGGACGGTCGTTCACGGGTGCCTCTCGGGGAGCGGACGGGGAGTCGAGGACCGGGGCCCCACGACCTCGGAACGATACGGCGCCCCCGCTCGTCGCGGCACTGCGCCCGCATCGCTCTCCACTCGGCCCGGACGCCACCGCCTCGCGGCACAGCCCGCCCCACAGCGTAGATCCGGCGAAACGATCAATGGCGACGGGAGAGTCGCGAGCGATGTGGGCGTTCCGCCGGACGGCCGCGGGCTCAGGCGATCCCGCCGTTCGCGTAGAGGACCTGCCCGTTGATCCAGCGGCCGGGGCCGGCGAGGAACGCGACAGCTTCGGCGATGTCGGCCGGCGTGCCGAGGCGCTCCAGCGGGGTACGGGACGCGATCGCGTCGACGACCTCCTTCGGCTTCCCCTCCAGGAAGAGGGGTGTGGCCGTCGGGCCGGGTGCGACGGCGTTCACCGTCACGTCGCGGCCGTTCAGTTCGCGGGCCAGGATCAGTGTCATCGCCTCGACGGCGCCCTTAGTGGCGGCGTAGGCCCCGTAGGTGGGCTGCTGCAGGCGGGTCACCGAGGTCGAGAAGTTGACGAGTGCGCCGCCGGTCCGGAGCGTACGGGCGGCGAGCTGCGACACGACGAACGTGCCGCGCACGTTGGTGCGGTGCATGCGGTCGAAGTCGGCGAGGTCGAGCTCGGCGATCGGAGCGAGGAGCATGATCCCGGCCGTGTTCACGACCACGTCGACGCCGCCGTACAGCTGCTCGACCGTCTCGAAGAGTGCGGCCATCGCGTCCTCGTCGGCGACATCGCCGCCGACCGCGGTCGCGACCCCGCCGGCTGCCACGACGGCGGCCACGACCTCGTCGGCGCGGGACTTGTCCCGGCCGTAGTGCACGACCACGGCGAGCCCGTCGGAGGCCAGCCGCTCGGCGACGGCGCGGCCGATGCCGCCGGAGGCGCCGGTGACGATCGCGACGCGGGGCGCGGATTCTGCGGATCCTGCGGTGGGGTTCATGGGGTGCGGCCTCCCTCAATATTTATGGACGACTCGTCCATAAAATAAATGTAGACTGATCGTCCATATACGGCAAGCCCGGAGGTCGAGCACAGGTGGACGAGCCGAAGGAGCCCGGCAGGCGCGGCCGCGGACGCCGCCCGGCCGCGGAAGTGCGGCAGGCCGTACTGGAGACCGCAGGGGCGATGCTGTTCGAGGCGGGGCTGACCGGGATCACCTTCGAGAAGGTGGCCGCCCGTGCCGGTGCGAGCAAGATGACGCTCTACAAGTGGTGGCCCTCGCCGGGGGCGCTCGCCTTCGAGGCCTACTTCGCGGCCGTCGAGGACACCCTCGCGTTCGCGGACACCGGCGACATCGAGCGGGACCTCACGGCCCAGCTCCACTCCTTCGTCGGCCTGCTCACCGCCCCGGCCACCGGCCATGTGATCGCCCAGCTCGTCGGTGCGTCGCAGACCGACCCCGCCCTGGCGGACGCGCTCGCGGAGCACTACACGCACCCGCGCCGGCGACTCGCGGTGGACCGGCTCACCCGCGCGCAGCGCGCGGGCCAGATCCGCGCCGAGGTCGATCCCCAAGTGGTCGTGGACCAGCTCTGGGGTGCCTGCTACCACCGCCTGCTGCTGCCGGACGAGCCCCTCGACACCGCCTTCGCCGACGCCTTGATCGGCAACCTCCTGCGCGGCATCCGGGGGTGAGGCCGCTCCGCGTGCGGGCCCGAACCGTGTCGACCGCCGACGTGGCAGAGGTCGCGCGGACGCCCCGTCCCATCGCGGCCGGGGCGTCCCGCCGTGCAGCCGCCTACTGGGAGGCGAGGGTCTTCCCGATCGTGTCCGCCACGGCTGCGGCCTGGATGTCGCGGCCGGTGCGGTTGGGGTGGACGTACCAGGGCAGCTTGATGCCTGAGAACTCCGCCTCGGACGTCTCCAGCATCGCGCCGATGCCGCGCCGGGCGCCGTCACACGCGGTGTTGGAGCCGGTCTGGCTGTAGAGGTCGGTGTAGGCGGCCCCGGCGTCCTCGGCGACCTCCTTCATGAGGTCGTTGAGAGGCTTCTGCACTCCGGTGTCCAGGAACTTCAGTGCGTCCTGCTCGATGTCCGCGAGCGGCTTCTCGGTCCCGCCCGGGATGTTGCTCAGACACTTGGTGGTGTCCGCCGGGACGATCCGCGGGTAGCCGACGAGCACGATGCGGGCGTCCGGGGATTCCTGCTTGATCTCGTCGATCATGTGGTGGAGATCCCCGAAGACCGTACCGAATTGGTGGTTGAGCCAGTCGGCTCCCTCTTCCCCCTTGAAGAACGTGGCGCACTCCGAGGCGGGCTGGGACGCGTCGACGGGCTCGGCGGGCAGGAGGAGACCCTCGTTGCCCCGGAGCCGTTCCGAGCACTGCTTCATGATGTTCGCGAAGCCGAGCGTGTTGCCGCCCATGCTGCCGACCACCAACTTCGTGTCCGGCTTGAGGGCGGTGATCTGTGCGGGCACGGACTCGAGCCCGAAGGGCGGGAGCGGCTGCGGGCGCCACACGTGGTGGATCTGGGCCGCACCGCAGGACACATCTGCCTGGACGTCGAGCGGAGTGCCGGCGGATGCGAGCTGCTCGGCCGCCTTGGCGGGGTAGTTCTCGGTGGCCCGGAAGCACGTTGCGGGGGTGCCGGCCGGGGAGATGCCGAAGTTGGCGGTGTACGAGTCACCGATGAACACGGTCGGCACGGGAGCGGCGGCGGGGGCAGCGGCAGGAGCGGCGACGGCGGCCGGGACGGCTGCCGACACGCACAGCCCGAGGGTCACGAGTGCGGCCACAGAGGTCTTGCGCACAGAGGTTCCTTCCGGAGTGCCCAGAAAAGGCACGTGATGGTTACTCAGCGCATTTAAGCGGCTCTGTAGAGTGACGCTTCGTGCAGTCGTTCCGTTCATGCCCCCGAATGAACCTGTCACCGAGGCGGTCGCGTCGGATCGCCACGTACGGATCGGCGCCGGAATCTGCGACCTGACCAGCACTTATCCACCGAAGGCATCGAGTGTCGCCCCGGAGAGAGTCTGCGCCTCGCTCGATGATCAACATCACCCGACCGTGGCTGTGGACTCCTGCCGGCGGACGCGCCGACGGCCGGCGTCCCGCCGGCAGGAGTCCACGGGCGATGAGTTCTGCCGTGGGCGCCGGTCAGTAAGAGCAGTAAGTGATCAGCGCACGTGAGGAGAACATCATGACCACCACCTACACCTTCGACGTCTTCTCCAGCCTCGACGGCTTCGGCGCCGCCGGCGGCGACTGGACCGGGTACTGGGGCAAGCAGGGCCCGGAGCTCCTCGACCACCGCCTCGGCCTGTACCGGGACGAGCAGCGGATGGTCTTCGGGGCCAACACGTACAAGCTGTTCGCGCAGATGCTGGCCGCGAGCACCGAGGAGTCCGATGTGCGGGACCCCTGGGTGACCCGGATGAGGAGCCTGCCTGCGACGGTGGTGTCGACCACGCTGGAGGGGCCCCTCGACTGGCCGGACGCGACCGTCGCGAGCGGCGATGCCGTCGACGTCGTCGCCCGGCTCAAGGAGGAGTCCGAGGTGCCGTTGCGCTCGCACGGCAGCCTGTCGATGAACAGGGCGCTGATGGCCGCCGGACTGGTCGACCGCGTCCAGGTCACGCTCTTTCCCGTGATCACCGGGCGGACCGGCCTGGACCCGATCTTCAAGGGTGCGGCCGACTTCGACCTCGAACTCATCGAGCATCGAACGCTCGACGGCCACATCCAGGAGCTCACTTACCGGCCCACGCTGCATGCCTGAGCCGACCGCGTAGGCGCCAAGGCTCCCGGGTCCAGCCCGTCGTACCAGGCGCCCCGGTCGGGGTGTCAGTGGCGCGCTGTACGTTGCGGCCATGGGCGTATACCTGATCAGTGTCGGCGCGGAGGAGTGGTTCGGCGAGGAGGAGGGGTGGGGGGAGATCGCTACGGCGCTCAACCACGAGTTGCGGCAACAAGGGCTGCCACCCTACGAGTCCGTGCCGAAGGAGAAGAGCTTCGTTCGCGATTCCGGGCAGGCCTTCGAGGAGAAGTTGATTTCCTCGATGGACGGGTTCGAGGCGCTGTGCGAGACGCACCTCTCGCGCGAGGAAACCGAGACTCTCTCCGGCTGGTCCGTGCTGGTGCCGTTCTCGCTCGACGAGGAGATCTGGTTGCCCATCGGATCCGCCTACAGCGAGTCGTCGACCATGGTCGCGGGCGCTCCCCAGGTGCTGGCACTCGCGGAACGGCTGGCGGCAGCCATCGAGTTGCCGGCCGAGACCCCTCGCATGTGCGACAACCTCGATCTGACCATGTGGTTCATGGACGGAGCAGCGAAGGAACTGGCCGCGGTCCGACCGGGGCCATGGAGCGGCGACCTGGACACAGCCTTCTACGTCGCACTGTTCCTGCGCGCTGCTGAGCACTCGGTGCGGCGGGGCTGCCCCATCGTCTACTCCTGAGCCGAGCAGACCACGGCGGCTGCCGAGGACGTGAGACCGTCACGTCGTCGGCTGCATCGCCGTCTCGTCACCGTCCCGCGCCCACGGCCGCAGCTTCTCCGGATTGCGGACCGCCCAGATCCGGGTGATGCGGCCGTCCACGATCTCGAACGAGGCCACGGTCATGACGGCACCGGCCCGCTGGGCCACCAGGCCCGGCACACCGTTGACCGACCGCTCCAGGAGTTCGAGCCCCGGGGCCTTGTCGGCGATGGCGACCATGTACTGGGCGATGAGTGCCCCGCCCTCGATCGGGCGCAGCGCGGTACCGACCAGGCCTCCGCCGTCGGCGGTCATCACGGCGGCCGGGTCGAGGAGGTCGACGAGGGCCGCGACGTTCTTGGTCTCCCACGCCTCCTTGACGTGCCGCACCGCCTCGGCCTGGCCCGACGTCGCCACCGGGGTGTGCGCGACGCGGACCCGCCGACGGGCGGAGGCCGCGAGCTGCTTGCACGCCGCGGAGGTCCGGCCGAGGACGTCGGCGATCTCGGCGAAGGGGTACCGGAACACGTCGTGCAGGACGAACGCCACCCGCTCGGCGGGCGTCATCGACTCCAGTACGACGAGGAAGGCCATGGTCACCGATTCGTCCAGGACCATCTGGTCGGCGGGGTCGGAGTGGTCGGTGCCGCGGCCCTGGTGCCACTCCGTGCGGTCGGGCAGCGGCTCCGGCAACCACGCGCCGACATAGCGTTCCCGGCGGGCCCGCGCCGAGCCGAGCACGTCCAGGCAGATGCGACCGGTCACCGTCGACAGCCAGGCGCCCGGGGACACGATCTCGGCCTGCCGGCTGCGTGGCAGCGCGTACCAGCGCGCGTAGGCCTCCTGCACGGCGTCCTCCGCCTCGGCCAGTGAACCCAGCAACCGATAGGCCACATTCAGCAGTTGGCGCCGCTCACCGGCTATGTCATCGGTACTCGTTCCCGCCGCCCCCGCCGTCCCCATGCTCCCGAACGCCCTCTCGCCTTACCTTTCGCGGGCCCGCGTCGTCGGGCTGGTAAGACCCTATCGATCTACTGCCCCCCGGGCGGAAAAGGGGACCGTGGCATGACAACCCAGGCGACGGCGACACAGCGCCGCATCTCGTTCCTGCAGATCGCGATCGCCCTGCAGACCCTGACCATCTTCCTTCAGGCGATCTCTGCCGGACTGCTGCTGACCTCGTCGTACGGAGAGACGCTGCACAGCGCCGGAGCCCGCGTCATGTACGGGGCCTCGATGCTGTACGTGATCGCGGCGGTGCTGGCATGGAAGCCGGGAGGCGGCTCGCCCCGGCCGATCTGGTACGCGTCCGGCTTCCTCGTCCTCGCCTCGGTCCAGGTCGTGCTCGGGATCGCCCACGTTCCGTCGGTCCATCTCCCTCTGGGCGTCCTGATGTTCGGCCTGAGCCTGCTGGCACTGGCCCGGCGCTGAAGCCCGGTACGGGCGCGTCGGGGGCGTCGGTGCGGGGGCTCCCGCGGGGGCGAGGTTCAGGCGGTTCAGGCGGGCCTGTCCGGCGGATCGTGCCGGACAGGCCCTGTGCCCCGGGGGCGGATCAGCGCTTGAGCGTGAAGGTGAAGTCGCCCGAGAGCCTGCCGCTCAGCCGTACGGCCGAGACGAGCTTCCCCTCCTTGATCAGCCGCTCGACCTCGGCCCGCGAAAGACCGCAGCCCTCAGCGATCAGCCGCGCCGGCCTGACCGGGATCTGCGCCCCGAAACGGACCGCTATGTCGATCACCTCGCGATCCAGGTGATCCGATCCGCCGGTGTCGAGACGCCAGGCGTCGTCCCAGTCGAGGGCGATGTGATTACGGCGTCGTACGACCGGATCCTGGAGCAGCTCGGCGGCCAGGCCGGGATCGTTGTCGTGCATCCGGTCCAGCAACTCCGGTCGTACGGAACGCACATGCGTCCGCTCCAGGATCGTGAGCCTGGTGGTCTCCCCGCATGAGGTGCAGAGGGCGAGGAGCCAGGCATCGAGCAGCTTGTGGTTCGCGTTGACGCGGAACTTGCCGTTCGCCCGGAAGCTCTCGGACGCGCACGTGTGGCAGCGGCGGAGGACGAGTGGCAGGCAAGTGGGCATGACAAACCAGGTGTTGAGCACAGGGGTACACCGATTTCAGGTGAGAAGTCCGCAGCAGAAATCAGCGCGGCGCACAGGTGCGACGCGCGACAGGTCAGCAGTGGGGAGGTCTCACGCGGTGTACAACGGAACGCCTTTGCCTAGACGACGTGGTTCGGCTTCGGCAGCACGATAGGGGTGCACAGCGGTGCCGTTCCACCGGTTTTTGTGCGCCTCGCCGGTGGGCCGTCGACGAGGCCCGCGCCCCGGGGCGATCGGCTCCGGCGGCGCCGGGACATCAGGAAGCGCTCGCGGACGCGCGAAGGTTGCGGGTACGGGCCAGGGGTGCGAGGCCGGCCATGAGGACGAGGGCGGCGAGCGGGATCAGATCAAGGTTCACGGCGATGAGGAGGAAGGCGACGAAGACGAGCACGGGGCTCCACACGGGAAGCCGCCGGGGCCGGGACGCGACCAGCATGGCCAGCAGGGTCAGGATGCCGAGCTGGAAGGCCAGGGGACCCGCCATCTCCAGAGGTTCGGGCAGCGGGGCGGCGTCGTCGAAGCGGGGGAACAGGTCGCCGAGGATCACCCAGAGGAAGCACCCGGCGCCGAACACCCCCGCGACCATGGCCGCACCGGCGGCCGCCGCTCTTCGCCCTGTGCCGGCGGGGACCATGCTGCGCAGCTCCACGACCAGGGCGCCCAGCAGGAGGAAGGCGGCGAAGAAGAAGGTGTGGCCGATGTTCCAGGCAGGCCCGGGCCCGTGGTCGCCGTCCCTGCCGTCGATGAGGCGGAACACGCCGTACAGGAGCAGGAACAGCGGAACGAGTAGGGCGAACAGGCGAGTTGAGCGCGTTGTCTCGGTCATACGACCACGGTCGCGGAGGGGCGGCTCGCGGGCTATCGGGATGACCCCCGGTGCGGCCCGGAGGTATCGCCCTGAGAAGTCCCTGACGAGGGGACCTGACAGGTCCGTGTCCCGGGCCCTGAGCCCCGGGTCTTCACGGAGTGGGACGGCTGACGGAAGCGCCGGTGGCCGAGCGCCGCCCCGACCGGCTGGTACCGCCGATGGCGGGTACGCCTCCGATCGGGGCGACTCCTACCGTCTGCTGCCGGCCCGGCAGCCCGGTCTCACTTCAGGTGCCGGGTGAAGAACTGACCCGCGGCGTCCCCGGCGAACTGCGGGACGCCGGTGTGACCGCCCATATTGGCGTTCAGGGACTTCTCCTCGGAGCCGAAGGCGTCGAACAGGTCCAGGGCCGCCTGCCGGTCGTTCCCCTCGTCGTCCCACTGCAGCAGGACGTGCAGGGGAACGGTGACCCGGCGTGCCTCCTCGAATATGGCGCGAGGCACGAGACTCCCGGCGAACAGAACGGCGGCCGAGATGCGCGGCTCGACCACCGCCAGCCGGATACCGATGGACATCACGCCCCCCGAGTACCCGACGGGGCCGTCGATCTCGGGCATCGCAAGGAGGGCGTCCAGGGCGGCCTGCCATTCCGGGACCACCTTGTCGACCAGCGGGAGGACGAGCGCGTCGACGATCTCGTCGCTGACCGGCTCGCCGGCCTTCATCACCCGCTGCAGATCGGCGCGGGCCTGCTCGATGGCGGGCCAACGGGGCCGGTCACCGCTCCCGGGGAGCTCGATGGTGGCCGAGGCGAAGCCATCCGCCGCGGCGTGCCGGGCCCGGTCCACCAGTCGGGGGTACATCCTGCGCAGACCGAGGGGAGGGTGGCCGAGCAGGATCAGCGGCGCCGGAGTGGATGCGGATGCCGATGCGGGTGTCCACAGGATGCCGGGGATCTCGCCGAGGGTGAATTCGCGTTCGAGGACGCCGTCGTCGAGGCGTTGCTCGGAAGTGAAGTGCATGGTCGTGCCTTTCGGGAGTGCTCACAGACGGCGCTCCCGGACGACCTATCGCCCGACCATGACTCCAGAGGGGAGCACCCATGTCGATACTGCGTTCACGGGTACCACCTCCTCGTTCTCTCGCACGGCCTCCGGGAGATTAGCAGGGGCCGCTGTGCCCCGCCAACGGGCTTTTGCGGAGGCTCCGTGGCCGGATGTTCGCGGAGCCGCTCACCACAAAGGAGGGCACGGCCCCTTCCGCCAGGGCTGGAGTTCGTGGGAGGCGTCGGCACTTGGCCATTCGGAGACACGGCCGTCTCGGCATGCCTCACGGCCGGGTCAGCCCGGCTTGACCGCCCGCGTTGCAAAATAGTTCGACATGTATGGAGCGGATGCGTTGGATTGGTGCGGCGCTTCCGCGAAGCCGGTGAGGACGAACCCCGCGGTGATTTGCCCGCCGATCTGGTCGGTGAGGGTGTGGCTGTATTCAAGAGGGGCATCCGCGCCGAACTTCGTGGCGCGTTCCTCGGCGGAGTACTGCGTGACATCGCTGTAGGGCAGCTTGTGCACGACGATCAGCTCGCCGCGCTCGTCGAGCGCCTCGTGGTCGAACAAGTACGCATCAGGGTTGAGGAAGCCCACGAGCAGAGTTCCGCCCGGTCGCAGGACGCGGAAGCACTCACGCCACACCGGTGCCAAGTCTGGTACGAAGAGGTTGGAGACCGGATGGAATACGACGTCGAATGTTGCGTCGCCGAAGGCGCTGAGGTCGCGCATGTCGCCCAGGACGGTGCGCAGCTCGAGTCCGTCGCGCGCCGCCACCATCTGGTCCTGGCCGAGCTGGCGGGGTGAGTTGTCGAATACGGTGACCCGCGCCCCTGCGGCGGCGAGGATCGGACCCTGCTGGCCACCGCCGGAGGCCAGGCCCAACACGTCCTTGCCGGTCAGGTCCGTCGGCAGCCAGGAGCGGTCGACTGGCTCACGCCCGATGAGAACAATCGACCAGTCGCCCATGCGGGCGCGCTCGACATCCTCAGCACTCACCGGCCTCGACCACTCGTTGCCCTCTTGGACACACTTGTCCCAGGCTGCCCGATTGTGGGCAACGGGGTCGACAACAATGTCCTGCACGTTCAACTCCCTGGTACAGCCAAGCGGACACCTGCGGTACTGACAGTTCGGTGCCGCCAGCCTGGCTCCGAACATGATCTCCGGACAGGTCCTAATCGGTCATGACGGCGCTGGGGGCCTCGCCGTTCAGCGCCTGTTGGGCGCGGGCGGTCGTGGTTGCGGCGAAGGACTGGAGAATTCCGAGGTCCGTGCCGCCGGCGCCCTCGTCCAGCATGACGATATTGATGACCACCGTTCCCACTCGGACCACTGCCATCGCGCCGGTCGCTTCGGTGATGCCGGACGTCGGGCTGTTGGCCCAATCGAAGGCGGCAGAGTCGTCGCCACCGACGTTCGGCAGAGCCACCGGTGTCGGCGTGGACCCGAAGTTCGCGTGCTGTCGCTTGCTCTCGGTGTATCCGGCGGTCGCCGCTTTGACGCTCTTGTAGGTCAGTACTTCGATCTGCGCCTGGTCGAACTCGAAGCCCGGAGTGTAGGCGGTCTGGACGTTGAGCACCGCGTCCGTGCACTTGTCACCCGCTCGGCAGTCGAACTCCCTGGGATAGTCGTCCCGCACGCCCCAGCCGGTCGGCAGGCTGTTCATGCCGGGCGAGATCTCCTTGACCACCGCAGGGTCCTTGAGGACTGTCACAGTGCTTCCGGACCCGGGTCCCTGTGCGGGGGAATCATCCGCATTGATCAACTGCTTTCCGCCGTAGAGGCCCAGGGCCAGCAACGCGACGAGCACAACAGCCGCGGCCAGCAGGGACAGGCGAACGTTGCGGGTGTTGGTGACGGTCACCCCTGCCGTGGAGATGATGGTCCGGCCCCGTACCGGGCTGTTGTCGAACGAGATGCCCGTGTTGATGCGGGGCTGGGCGGCAGGCGGCGGTCCCGCCAGGGCGAGGGCTATCCGCTCGGCGAAACGCGGGTCGGCGTCCACCTCCGCCTGGATCACGTTCCGCAACTCCGCGACGGCCGCGGGGTCGGTGGGACTGGCGTCGATGGTGCTGATCGCCGTACGGCCCCGATCGGTCGCCACGAGGCGGTCGCGCACGATCGTCGTGACGGTCTGTCCCACTTCGGCCCCGACCGCGGCGGCCGTGCCACTCGCAACCTGCGCGAAGATGGCTAACACTTGCTCGACCATGCGCCGTCGCCCCCTGATATCCGCACTGACAAGGGCCTCATTGTCCTCGCAGGCGCCCTGCCCCGCGGCAGTATCACCCATTCGACTTCCGCAAACGGCTCCAGGCCCAGCCCCACTCGAATACGGAGATCCGCGGCCAGGCCCTCGTGACGGAGCCCGAGTGCCTCACCGATCCGGATCCCGGTCTCCCACAGCAGCGCGAACAGAAACCGGTTCCGCAGCCGGGTGTACGCGTCCAGGATCGCCTGGACCTGGACGGCGGTCAGGATCGTCGGGTGGGTGCGGGGCGACTTCAGCTTGATCGTGCGGCGTCTCCAGGGCCGGCCGCCGACTAAGGGCTGTCCCGCAATTCCTGGCGGGCGCGCGACGACAGCTACGGCACCTCGCGGCGTTGTCGGGACGCCCGAATACATCCAGTATTCGGGCGTCCCTCCGCCTTGCGATGCACCGCATCTGACGCCGCGCGCTGATCCACCAGGAATTGCGGGACAGCCCTTGGGTGATACAGAAACGGCTTCCAGCCCGTGCGACGGGCGCGGAGCGGCTGCAGCTCGGTGACCAGATCGCCCAGGTCCACGCCGTGACGGGCGCGAAAGGCATAGAGACCGCTGACCGCCGACAGCCGCCAATGGGCTTTTGCGGAGGCTCCGTGGCCGGATGATCGCGGAGCCGCTCACCACAAAGGAGGGCGCGGCCCCTTCAGCCGGAAGTCAGGCTGCGGTGCGCTGCGGCCATGAACGCGGCCTTGTATGTCTCAAGGTGCTCGTTCACCTCGGTATCGCCGATCTCGCGCCACACCGCCTGGTTGAGCGCGTGCCCGTAGGCGCGGACGGGCTCGTGCAGCCGCTGGTCGCACATCAGCATCACATTGCCCGATGCGGTCCACAGCGCGGTCATGACGGGCCCGGCACCGGTCATCCACCCGTTCTCGTCGTCACCCCACGGCTCAGGACGGCTGTACGCGACCTGCTCGGCCTGCTGCGCTCGCGCGACGAACTCCTTGAGCACCGCCAACTGTTCCGCCCGGCGGCCCTCCGCCGTGGCCGCCGCCAGCCTGTGTCGCTCGGTGCGCTCGGCGGACCGCTGCGTCGCGCGCTGGGCAAAGGCGGTCAACCCGCCGCCGAGCAGGACACCGGCGAGCGACAGAACGGGTGCCCAGATCTCACCGGTCATCGCGAACCCCCTCCGAGACCACATGCATGATCATGGACATGCTATGCAGCGCAGGGGTGGCCCGGAGGGCAGTCGTCAGAAGATCCCGAAGAAGCGATCCGACCAGGTGGGCCGCTCAACATAAAGGAGGCTCGGCCCGTCGTACGCGCTCTCCAGCAGTTCCTCGGGAACCACCGAGTAGCCGAGCTCGACCGACGCTCGATCGACCTTGGCGAGATCGCCGTCGACCCGTTCGCCCTCGTTTCGAGCAGCTGGTGCAGCATCTGTACCTGGCCGAAGGCGGCCGTCCACTCAAGCGGTGTTCTGCCCTTCATCGCCTCGTGGATGTCCGCTCCGTGGCGCAGGAGCATGTCCACGGAGCTGTGGATGGCCCCGTTCCCCGGCCGTCGCTGCCAGCCCCAGCGGCACGGATCATCCGGATCATTCCTGGACCGTCCAAGGAGCGTCGACCTGTGCGGCGGAGTATTCGCCCGGGCCCGCGGGCCTCAGGCGGCTATCGGCGCTTCCGGGAAGGCCAGGGCGGGAGAGCCGCCCGTCCACCACGCACCGATCGCGAACGCGGCAGTGGCCTCCACGTACGCCGCACGGTCCACGCCGCCCGCCGGCGTCGGACTCTGGGCCGCGCGATACGCGGACAGCGTGCTCGACGCGCAGGACCGGTACGAGGCCCGCTGAGCCCATGTCGTACGGGCGCGGTCTGTGACGGTGGCGGGGCTACTCGGCGGCGGCGGCGGCGTCGCGTCGTCGGCGCGCGCGTTCGAGATCGGCGGCGTCCGACATCCAGGAGCCGTGCTCGTCGAGCGCGGCGCAGCCGCCCCGGACGAAGGCGCCCAGCAG
This sequence comes from Streptomyces sp. LN549, assembly GCF_043203805.1. Lineage (NCBI taxonomy): Bacteria > Bacillati > Actinomycetota > Actinomycetes > Kitasatosporales > Streptomycetaceae > Streptomyces > Streptomyces sp. LN549. Next base: position 4,989,163 of record NZ_JAZHRI010000002.1, read on the forward strand.
CTTCCGGTATCCGCTCATCCCGTCGACCAGGCTGTACTCGACCCGGTACTCCGGATCCGACCCGTTCTCGCCCTTGCGCGCTGTCGTGATCCGGGCGAGCGAGTCCGCGTAGAAATGGAACTGGAGCCCCTCGCCCATCTCCTCGTCCTCGATGGTGAACACCTGGTTTTCCGAGCCGTAGCGGTCGGCGACGAACTCCCAGAACTCCGCGGTGGCGGTGCGGGGGTGGCTCCGGAGCCACTTCTTCTCGCCGTCCTTGTCGTCGGTGAACAACAGGCTCGTCTTCCTCGCGCTCTCACCGGACGTGGCGCTGTCGCCGACAGCCTCCTCGTCATCGTCCATGGGCGTGCTCCTGGTGCGGTCGACGGCCTCCGAGCACATCAGGAAGCTCACCGTCCGTACCGCGTCGTCGACGAGCTCAGGGTGCGCACGGCGTACGGCCGCTTCGACCGTCGCCGCCATCCGCTCCCAGTCGCGTTTGTCCGTGCCGCGCTTTCCCCGTCGCGGGTCGCGGCCGATCCGCATGCCGGCGCACGCCTGCTCCGCGGTGGCGATCACCCGCATGACCTCGGGCAGGAGCGCGGGGTTGACGGCATCGGGCAGCCGCCTCGGAATCGTCGCGCCGTGCAGGTACTGGCCCGTGTACATCAGAAGCGCGGTGTCGAGTACATCGAGTACCTGTCCGCGCTCGGCGCGACGGCGGTCCGCGTAGTACACCTGAGTTCGTTTCGCGTCTGACGTCTCTGTCGCCGATCGCATCGCCGCGCAGACCTGGCCGCGCTCCAGCAGATTGATGTCGGCTCCGTGGGAGATGAGAGGGCCCTTGGCCCACTGGATCCGTTGGAAGGTCGCGTCGACGTCCGCCGGTGCGGAAAGGAGGATCGGGTCCAGGAGCGCGACGGCGGCGTTCTCGTCGAGCGGGCCGCGGGTTCCGGCCGCGTCGCACAGCGGGATGACCGCGCTCCACAGCAGCAGGTGTCGGGCCAGATCCTCCCGGATCACCGCAAGATGGGCTTCCCCGATCGAGAACGTGAACGTGCGCGGGTCGTGGTTGGCGTCGGCCCCGGCGCCGAGCATCAGCTTCAGCTCGCCGTCCTCGCGGACCACGTTCGGGATCCAGCCGCTCCGGCGGGTGAAAACGACGTCTGTCATGGGCTCAGTCTTCACCATCGGACGAGACCGGCGAGAGCTGGCCGCCCTTGGTTCGTCGAACCAGCGGACCCGGCAAACGAGAACACTGTTTGGGCCTACTTCCGGGAAGGGAACGCCTCGTCGAGCGTGGGGACCGCGAGGTGGTCGGACGTCATCGCGTCCAGGACGTCGTCCACCCGCAGGTAGCGGCCCTGCTGGATCGCCGGCGTGATCCTGCCGATCGTGCCAGCCTCCCTGAGGTGGAACACGGTCCATCGACCCGGGAACGTGTCCGTGTCCAGGGGCTTCCCGTCACGCAGGATCTGCCGCGTCTGCTTGCTCGCGTTGCGGGTCCCCTCGATCTCCTGGTTGATGGTCTCCACCGCATCGACCCCGAAGACCGTTCCTCCGCCGCCTCGTTGATACATCACAAGCATCCGGGGGCGGGCAAGAGCCACGTGCTTGCTGTCGAGCGGGCAGATGTACGCGCGGTGCGTGGAGAGGTCGAGCATGGCCTGCTCGTTCGCCGGCACGATCACCGCGTGGTTGTGCAGAGAGCGGAACCAGCCGATCGCGGCTTCCTCGTTCCACACGAGCTTGTTGCGATTGCGGAACGCGGGATCTGCGACCAGGCCTCGGTACGCCATCAGCTCGATGCTGCGCGGCGGGCGTCCCACCAGGGCTCCGAAGTCGGCCCTGGTCAGGACCTCGGGCAGCTCGTCGAACCAGGTCGTCATCGAGCTATACCGCCGTGTGCTTGAGGAAGGCCGTCCAGGCGGCGGGGGAGAGGGTGAGCGCGGGGGCGGTGAGGTCCTTGGAGTCGCGGACGTGGACGGTGTGGGGGCAGGTGGCCACCTCTACGCAGTTGCCGCCCTCGCTACCGCTGTGGCTGGATTTGGTCCACGCCACGGCAACCTCGATGCAGTTGCCACTGTCGTTGCCGCTGTAGGTGCTCTTGGACCAGCGGAGACCGGTGCTCATATTTTCTGTGCCACCTGTTCGATCAGTTCCAGCGATTCTTCCGGGCTGAGAGCCTGCGCTCGCAGAGTCCCATACTTGCCGAACAGGTTGGCCAGGTCAGGTTGTTTGTCGACGAAGAAGCTGCCTCCCTGACCTTCGATGTAAGCGAGCTGGCGCCGCTGTTCCGTCTCCAGCAGGACGAAGGGGCCGTCCAGTCCGGCATGACTCTCTCGTTCCGGTGGCATCACCTGGATCTGTACGTGCCGTAGCTGCGCGACTTCGAGCACGTGACGCAACTGCTCCTTCTGCACGGCCTGCCCGCCGATAGGGCGGCTGAGGGCAATCAGTTCCACGACGAAGGTGATGTCCGGCAGCGGCTTCCTGGCCAGAAGGCTCTGTCTGTCCAGCCGGGCGGCTACTTTCCCTGCGATGTCCTCGTCGTCGTACGCGGGGTGGCGGCTCTCGAAGACCGCGTGTGCGTACGCCTCCGTCTGGAGTAGCCCCGGCATCACATGGGTCTCGTACGTGTGGAGGGCCGCAGCCATCGCTTCCTCCTCGGCGAACTCTGCGAACCAGGAGGCCAAGTGGGTGGTGTCCAGCTTCCGTGCAGCTGCCATCAGTGCACCTTGTGCACCAAGGACGTCGTCCGCGCGCGCGACGAAATTTCCCTTCGGCGGCCGGGCCCCTCGCTCCACCATCGCCACCTGCGACTTGGAGAATCCGATCTTCAGCCCTAATGCCTCCTGTGAAAGGCCGGCGCGCAGACGGAAGAAGCGCAGCAACTCCCCGAACATCTCGGCGCTACCGGCCCCGTTATTACTGGAGTGCACAGCCCTGACCCCCAAGTGCACAACAGTGCACAGACGCCTTGTGTCCCTGGTCACGGTACGTGCGAGTGCCGACGCTTTCCGTATGGAACAGAAAAATTCACCGGACCTGATGCCCTCCTGGATCCCCGCGACGGGCCACGCGCTCCGTCACGCCGGGATCCACTTCGACGCCGTACGGATCATCGGCATCCTGGGCGAGCAAGTTGCGTACGAAGTAATGCAGTTCACCGACTTTCGGGCCGGACCCATCGTCCGCTCGCGGATCGGGGAGCGGAGCATGTACTTCCTGCTGCCGCCCGGGAGCGCCCGTGAGTACCGATGGCCCGTCGGGGCCGAGGCGTTGGTGCGGGAGGGGGCGGCCTTCGTCGGGGTGCCCGCCTTGCACGGGCTGACGTACCCGCTGGACTGGCGTTCCCTGCCTACCGCCCAAGTCCCGTTCGTGGATGCGGAACTGCTGTTCGAGCTGCTGCGGGAGGTGGTCGACGACGAGATCCGTGCTGTACGGTGATCGCGTCATTACGCTCCGTGCGCTTCTGCGCATGGGGCGGCCCCCGGCGGTGCTACCAACACCGTATGCCGAGGGCCTTCACCCCACGATGGATCTGAGGTCCACCGAGAATGCTTTGTCATGCTATCTCGCCGTCCTACGGCTACGTGAAGGCCGCGCACGACATCGTGCGGCATCCGAAGCTCACCAGTGACGCGAAGATTCTCATCACCTACGTGCAGGGCCTCCCCGAGAAGTGGTCCGGTAGGCCTCTCGGTGAGCACGCCAAGAGGCTCGGCATCAAAGGGCGCGCCTACCAGAAGGCGAAGGGCCTACTCAAGGAGAACGGGTTCGTCCACGAGTGGCGGCGCCAGGACGGCGGCGGGCTCTGGGTGACCGATCAGCTCCTGTCCAATGTTCCGCTCACGGACCACGAGGCCCGGCGCATCCATGACAAAAGGGCTGAATCACCGCAGGTGGGACCGAATGAGCACTATCCGACGGTCGGTCATCCGAGTACTCGGTCCGTCGGTGGTTACCTACCCAAGGGTGAAGAACAGGAGAAGAACTCCTCCCACCCACCCACCGAAGAGCCGAAGCCTGCGGACGAAGCCGTGGAGCCCGAACCCACGGACCCGCAAGTCATCCAGGCCGAGCGCGTGTTGCTCTCTCTCAAACGCGTCGACGACCAGCTGCGCCTCGGGGCCCGTGAGGCCCGGGGGCTGGCCGGGACGGCCGCCGAATGGCTGCGGCGCGGGGTCGATGTTGCCGGGCTGCGGCTCGCGCTCACCAGGGGGCTGCCCAAGGACGGAGTGAGGTTTCCGTTCGGGTTCCTGGGCAAGCGGCTCGAAACCATGATGCCGTCGCCGGTACGCGTGGAGGAGCCCGCTCCCGTCCTCGCCGCCGTCAGGGAGTTCATCGCGTGCGAGGCGCAGCAAGAGGGCGCTGAGCACGTCTTCCGGCCCAAGGGGACCGAGACCGTGTGCCGGCCGTGTACGCAGCAGGCCGCCTGGGAGGCGCACACGGTCAAGTGGGACCCGCCGCCCCTGGACGACGACTTCGAGGAGCCCGAGTCGTTGCCCTGGCGGGAGCGGATCGCGGCGTTGCAGGCGGCGGATGCGGCTGCCGCCGAGTGAGGCGTACGGCTGTTCGCCGTGTGGCGGTAGCACCGTCTGCGCCGTGGAGCGAGCAAAGTGGGCGCGGGGGCCTGGACGGACCGAGGAGGACCGATGACGGATGCCGTAGTGGAGCTTTGGAGCGGAGTGCGGGCGGCGCGGGACCCTGCGTGGGTGCGTGCGCAACTCATGGCGGCCGGGCGGACCTTGTTCGCCGTGTACGGCTACGCCCGTACCACCGTCGAGGATCTGTGTGCCTCCGCGCACGTGGAAGTGCGGGACTTCCACCGCGAGTTCGAGTCGCGCGAGGCCCTGCTCGTCGATCTGTACGACGAGGTGGCGACGCGGGGCATGCGGGCGTCCGAGACGGAGTTGTCCGCCGAGGGCATGGAGACCTGCCCGACCGAGGAACGGGTCCGCAGGCTCTTCGACGCCTATGTGCAGGCCGTCACGCGGGACCCGCGCGAGGCGAGGGTGGCGTTCGTCGAGGTGCTCGGGGTCAGCAGGGAGATGGACGCCCACCTCACGATGTGGCGCTCGGTGTGGATCGAGTTCCTGACCCAGGAGGCCGAGCGCGCGAGGAGGCGGGGCCACTGCGTCGACGGCAACCTTGCCGTGGTGGTGAAGGTGCTGACGCGGTCCGTCGACGAGCTCCTCGCACACCACGGCCGTCGTCCGCGCCAGGTGCCGCCTGCCTGGCTGACCAGCGAGTTCACCCGGCTGTCCATGGCCATGATCGGACCGGTGGGCGGGTCGACGGACGTCTCCGGTTGACAGCACCACTTGCCGGGTCGGCAAATGGAGGGATGGCAGAAGACAAGGTTGGAGCAGAGGGCAGCGCGATGGGGGACGACGAGTTGTCGTCCGTCCTGACCGGCGTCGGGCCGCGGCTGCGCGCGCTGCGCACCGAGCGCGGGACGACGCTGGCGCAGCTGAGCGAGACGACCGGCATCTCGCTCAGCACGCTGTCCCGGCTGGAGTCCGGTGGCCGCAAGCCCACCCTGGAGCTGCTGCTCCCGCTGGCGAAGGCGTACGGGGTGCAGCTGGACGAGCTGGTCGGGGCTCCGGAGACCGGGGATCCGCGGGTGACCTTCCGGCCCTTCAAGCGGCACGGCATGACGTTCGTGCCGCTGACCCGGCACCTCAGCGGGGTGAACGCGTACAAGCAGGTCATGCCCGGGGCGACGGGTATGGAAGGGCCGGTCGAGCAGCGGGTGCACGAGGGGTACGAGTGGCTGTACGTGCTCTCGGGGCGGCTGCGGCTGGTGCTGGGGGACCACGACCTGGTGCTCACGGCGGGGGAGGTGGCGGAGTTCGACACGCACACCCCGCACTGGTGGGGGGCGGCCGGGCCGGAGCCGGTGGAGTTCCTCAGCCTGTTCGGACCGCAGGGGGAGCGGATGCACGTACGGGCGAAGCCGACGGGGAAGTAGGCGGGTACTCCTGTCCGATGTCTGTTCTCAGCGCCATCCTGCGGAGACTCCTGGGCTCGGAGCACCGGCCCCGCGGAATGTCCCCAGATTTGCAGCATTCCGGACGGAGTTGATCAGCAGTCGTGCCAGCAGGGAGTTCGCCATCCAGGCCGATATCCCTCATTCCGTTGGCGGTCGCCCGCTATTTCTGCCCGGCATTTTCGCATTTCAACTGGTCGTTTACCCGCTGTCGACTGACGATCTTTCCCTCTGATGTCATGTATTTGCCTGACTTCAAGGGGGATGAGGGTCGGACTGACTGGTCTATCCAGTCATCCCTGGAGGAATCAGGATGTCCGTCCAATGTGGTTTCTTCGACTCCGACGTAGAACCCTTCTGGAAGTTTCCTATTGAGGGGTTTCCCTTCGACGTGAAAGCTTTTGGGTGCCCCCACCGTGAAAACGCCCTGCGCAACCTCATCGGAATCGGATCCGCTGGCACTTCACAATGTTTGAAACGTGCTTTTGTCTCCACGTACTATGCGGATACTGATATTCGCGGCGGATACCCTGTCCCAGGAGCAGATGGGGTAGGCGATCACGACGTTCCCCTGGTCGTCCCAGCGATATCCGAATCTCACTGAACTTGGATCCGGCCCTCTGCAAGAGGTGAGTGTGAAGTTACTGAGAAGAAGTGCTGTGATTGCCAGCCTTCCCGGCCTGCTCAACACTTATAACCACCCTTTGTCGATCGGCAGCGATCTCGTACTGGTGTTTCGCGCCGGCGCCCACAGACCGCTTCCGCGGCCGCTACGCAAGTCTGGCCTGGTGCTGTTCATGCCACAACGGCCCTACATCGACAACTTCGGCGATCACTGCGGTCGGCAGCCTCGTGATCCTCTGGTCGCTGATGATCGCTGTGCGCGTCACGTTCCCCACCACGCAGCCATGATCGCCGATCCGAGATCGACGTCTCACCGCTAACCGTGCACGAGCTCGTTAGTAACGACTTCGATGGGGCCCCGCCTCGTCCTCGCGTGGGGACGGATTTAGTCTTCACTTCGGCGGCCCGCTGGCCTCGGCGGAATCGTAGAGTGACCAAGTCACCCATAGATGCCCACAGCCAGAGATATGACAGCGACTACCAGCATGGCGATTCTGATTGCCTTCATAGGAGATTCCCTACCCCCTACCTTCTCGATAATTATCCCAGCCACTACCAGCCCGAATAGGCAGCCGTAGCTGAAGCCCTCAAGGTTCATTTCGCCCTACCTCTGCACACAGGCCGATGTAGCGGATCAATTCTGCACGCTCCGCTACATTCCTTACGGGTGACGTTCATCTTAGCGTTGCTGGAGGAGCGAGCCTGTAGACCGCAAAAGCGTTCCGAGCGGCCCACAGGCTCCCCCATCTCTCACCTGCATACGCAGCCGCTTCAGCTCCTCACGCTCCGCCGGAGTCATCGGCTCACCACCCCCGCAGACCTGGGCGGCTTCGGCCGCACGTGCCCATTCCGCAGGGACTCGGTGTTGACACCAAGGTCCGTGGCGCCACCGAGTTGATGGACCGGCCGGTGGAGGCCACCAGCTTGATCGCATCCTGCTTGAACTCTTCCGAATACCGGGCTGTACCCACCACGACACCTCCATGCCAGATCCCACGATCTGATCCTCAAGAGATGTCCACAAACACGGACATACTTCACAGAAAGCGATTGCTATGCAGGCTGCAGTCCCGAAGGCTGCGACAAATGTAGTGCCGATCTCGACAACTTTCGTGAACCCGTCTACCAGGAGCTTTCTTCTTGCCCACCGCCGGGGTGACCCGTCCAACCACCCGTCAGGATGGAAACGGCTCACTGTACTCGGAGGTCAGAGCAGGCGTAATGGCCCGCCGAAGAATCCGACGGGCCAAAACGAAAGATCGAGGTTAAAGATGGACTGTCCTGGTTAGTGTCAGTCCATCCCGTCCAGGAGATCTCTGATGACAGACCTCTGTGGACGGGAGGCAGCCGGTGCCAGTTCCGCCAGGATCTCCACAGCCGTAGAAATCCATTCGGGATCACCGAGACGAACGGCTGCACCTTTTTCGACCGTTTGCCGTAGAAGTTCGTCCACTAGCTTGATGTGGTGTCGTGGATATTTTCGCGAATGATGGTCAAAATCGGCGGACCAGTCCTCGTATGGGCGGCGCAATGTCGCGGCGACGCTGGCACCACCACTTGCCGAGTATCCGGCACCTGAAAGGTTTGCAAGAATCTTCGCTGTTCGCGCAAGTCCCTTCGAGCTGGCAACTTTACCTGGTTGGGCCTCCAGGCTGAAGTTCATCAGGCGCGACCAGGCGATGGTCTCACGATCGGATTCGTCGACGCGATGGACGAGCCCTTCTGGTTCCAGCGCGAGGTGTTCCCCCGACGGGTCACCGATAACCCAAACATCTTGCACAAACTCCAGTGGGCCCATTTCGCTATGCATGATCGCCCGCAAACTGCCATGCGGCCCCAAGACTTGCCACATGCCCCTTCATGATGTTCTCTTCAAGTCGACTCAAGACTGACCTCATACCTGTTGAGAATGCCGCCAGAAGTTCCACAAACTTGGTGAATGCGTAGTCGAGCGCGAGTCCTCCTGCAACTGCACACACGCCGGCAGTCCCGAACGTGCAGGCCGCGATAGCTCCGTAGCCGAGAACGGTTCCCATACAGGCCCGATGCTTAGCCGTCCAGTCATACGCCTGGCTGATACCTCGCCCAACGGCAGATTCTATGGTGTTTTTCCGCGCATCACTAAAGTGCCCCTTTCGTGAGACTGCCGAAGGTGCCGTCCTTTTGGCGGCGTTCCTTATCTGCGGCCTTCTTTGCAGCGACAATTGCGGCACGCGCTTTTTGCGTGGCGTCGACTTGCTTTTTGTCTTTTTGCCCGGGAAGGTGACGGCTTTTCCGCTCTTGTTGATGTAGGGGCCGAGTTGCCACCGGATTCCGGTGGAGGCGTTTTTGGTGTAGCGGGTTTTGTCGCCCTTGACCTGGCCGGTGCCGCCGATGGGGTAGCCGTTGCCGCAGAGGTCTGCGGGGCGTATCAACGGCCCTGCGTGTCACGTGGCCCAGCGAGTGCGAGGCGGGATCGCAACCAGCGGAAATGCGAGCGCAGAAGTAAGGTGCGCTCGGTGCCACGGAAGGCGGGTCGCGATGCTATGTGAAATTTACGGAGTCCCTAATAAGGCGGCGCATCTTCTTGTAGACGGTCGCAGACTCGCGCCAGCTCGATTCCCGCTTGAGGCTTTCCTTGGTCACCCCCGCCTCTCCATCAGGATTATGTGCGGGAGACAAGTGATCTACGGAAATCAGAACCCCAATCCGAACTACGGAGATCCCAAGAAAGCGAGCCGCTTCAGGTTGAGAGGCCCAAGCATCATGAGAGACGGTCGGAACCCTCAACAACCCCTTCGGGTATCCTTTACCACTACCCATCGCGATAAATCTCCAAATCTAGTGCCAGAAACTCCGACATAGATAGACAAAAAATGCCACCTGCTCCAGCGGCCCATGACGCGCCCCTGCGCTCCAACGGCCCAAGTCGATCAGTCATCTATTGATCCCCTACGAATTGCCATGCGCAGTTCCGTGCTTTTCTGGCTGGTCGTACCGGGCTTCGTCCCGGCGTCGACGTCCGCCCGGCGCATCCACTTCCACAGCGTCATCGCGTGAACGCCGAAGTCGGCGGCCACCTGCTCGACCGTCACACCCGGGCCGCGGTTCCTCGCGACCCGCACGACATCCTCGCGGAACTCTTCCGGATAAGGCTTGGGCACAGCGACATCATTCCCACCTGCCCTACAGGGCAAGCCAGTTCAGATGTCACCCGATCGTGCATCAGACCCAGGCGACCGCCTCTGGCTCTACTTCGGCTCGGACACCTTCTACCTCGATGAGGTTGCCGACCTGATCCTCATAGGTGCCGTCTCCTGGGGTAACTACGACATGATCGCGCCCGGCGACGTCAACGCTGACGGCCGAGTCGACCTGTTGCCAGACAGAAGTCAGACGGAAGACTCCGTCTCTACGCCGGAACCGGACCGTCCGGCGAAGGTCTCGGCCACCCCATTACTGATATTCAAGCCACCGGTTGGGACGAAAACACCCACCCGCTGATCACCTCTGACGGCGACAGCGACGGAGACGGGAAACCCGACCTCTTCGCCACAAGCCACGACACCGGCAAGGAGCTCTACTTCTACCCCTCCCTCACGCCCACCACGATTGGCACGCCTACTGCCGTCGGCACTACCGACTGGCTCAACGTCCAGGCACTCAGCTGAACCAGCCAGGGAATCCAGCGGGGTCACCTCGTTGAGTGGCCCCCGCTGCGGTCATGGCTGGTGGGGGGCGGCAGGTCCGGAGCCGGTGGAGTTCCTCAGCCTGTTCGGACCGCAGGGGGAGCGGATGCACGTACGGGCGAAGCCGACGGGGAAGGGATGAGGGAGCCCTGCACGGCGCGGTACGGGCCGCCGATCCCCCACGCCTGGTGCATCGCGTCGGCGTAGGCGGCCGCGAGGCGGTGTTCGCCGGACGGGCCCGGGTGCGTGCCGTCGTACGTGTCCGTGTGGATGTCGTAGCCGGTCGGGTGCGAGGCCAGCAGGATCGGGGACGCCGGGGTGTCGAGGCCGGCCACGGTCTTGGCGAGGAGTTCGTTGAAGCGGGCGCACTCGGCGGCGAAGGGGGCGTCGGACTCCGCCCGGATGTTCGGTATGACGGGGAGCAGCACGCATTTGATGTGCGGGTTCGCCGTGCGGGCGGCGGTGAGGAACGCGTGGGCGTTCAGCGCGGTCTGCTCGCTGTCCGTGTAGAAGCCGAGGTCTATCAGGCCGAGGGAGACGAGCAGGATGTCCGCCCGGTGCTCGGCGACCGTGTCCGCGATCACCGGGGCCATGTGCAGCCAGCCCTCGCCCCAGCCGGCCAGGTGGCGGCGGGCCTCGGCGGGGAAGCCGGGGGCGGCGTACGCGGTCGAGACGGGCGTGCCCGTGTCGGTGTCGTGCAGCTCGGTGCGCGGGCCGACGATCGCGTACGGACCGTCGAAGGTCGCGTCGAGGTGCTGCCACATGCGGTAGCGCCATGTGAAGTCTCCGGCGCGTCCGATGGTCATGGAATCGCCGACACACATGAAACGCATGGCGCCATCATCGCGGATCATGACGCCGGCCTGCGACGTGACGATGGACACTTGTGCCATGCGTTCGTACCGACTGACCGTTTCCGCCACCGTTGCCGCGCTGCTGTCCTTCGCGGCGGTGGCCCCTGCCCTGGCCGACGACGGGGAGGCCGACCGGAGCTTCACGATCGAGGACCCGCAGATCACCGAGTCCAGCGGGCTGGCCGCCAGCCGCGCCCACCCGGGGATCTACTGGACGCACAACGACAGCGACGACGGGCCGTACGTCTTCGCCGTCGACTCCCGGACCGGGAAGACCGTCGCGCGGATCGCCATGAAGGGTGTGGGCGCGCCCCGGGACGTGGAGGCGATCTCGCTGGGGCCCGACGGGAATCTGTACGTCGGTGACATCGGCGACAACCTGAACGGCAGCTGGGACCACGTCTGGATCTACCGCTTCCCCGAGCCCAAGGAGCTCCGGGACGCGACGGTCCGGGCCACGCAGTTCGATGTGAAGTACGCCGACGGTCCGCGCAACGCCGAGGCGTTGATGGTCCACCCGAAGACGGGCCGCGTGTACATCGCGTCGAAGAACGAGGACGGCGGCGGGCTGTACGAAGGCCCCGCGAAGCTCACGACGGGTGGGGACAACGTGTTCCGGCGGGTCGGCGAGGTGCCGTGGGTGACGGACGGGGCGTTCTCGCCGGACGGCAAGGAACTGGTGCTGCGCTCGTACTTCAGCGCGCGCGGTTACCCCTTCGCGAACGGGAGGCTCGGCAAGGACTACCCGGTGGAGTCGCCGCTGCTCGGGCAGTCCGAGTCCGTGACGTACACGGCGGACGGCTCGGCGCTGATGTACGGCTCCGAGGGGGAGCAGAGCGATGTCGTGCGGGTGGACCTGAAGAACGGCGGGGGCGACGGGCCCGCCCGGGCGGGCGGCACGTCGCCGTCGGCCACCGGTGCGGGCGGTGCCGGGGGCGGGGACGGGGTGCCGGTGAAGGGCACCACGCTGACCGGGGTCGCCGTGCTCGCCGGGATCGGGCTGCTGCTGTTCCTGGGCAGGCGGCGCCGACAGGGGTGATCCCCTAGGCCTCGATCGGGCGGATCTCGTAGTGCAGGGTCCTGTCCCGCTTGATCTTGTGCGCGAGCGGGACGAGCACGCCGTGCATGGCCGGGTACTTGCGGGAGAGCATCCGGGCGGCGTGCGTGTTCTCCTTCGAACCGGCCTGGAGGAGGCGGGCGTGCGCGGTGATCTGCGGTCCCGTCGGCCGGCCGCGCAGGGTGCACGGGCCGATCCTCACGACGGGGTGGTTGCGCATCCGCTCCACCTTCCAGGCCGAGGAGAACGTACGGATGTAGGCGTGGTCGCCCTCGACGGCGATGTTGACGGGGGTGTCCGCGTGCGTTCCGTCCTGCCGCCGCGTGCTGAGCAGCACGGCGTACTGCTTCACGAACGGCTTCAGCTCAGGAATCGTCTGCATACCTTCCATGGTCCGCCGCCCCGGCGTCGTGTCATCCGCGCGGGCGGCGCCGGACGGGCTTTTCGAAGCCGTCGGTGAGCCCGGAGTAGGGTCGGCGGTCCATGACGACGAACAACGGGCCCGCGCCGTTCTCCACCGCCCGCCTCGATGCCCTGCCCCTGCGGGTGGCGTACGCGGACGAGATGGCGGCGGTGCTGGACGATCCCGGCCTCCACACCTTCACCGGCGGCGCCCCGGAGTCGGCCGAAGAACTGCGGGCCCGCTACGAGCGGCAGACCGCAGGATCCCCGGACCCGGACGAGCTGTGGTGGAACTGGGTGCTGCGGATCCGGGGCGAGGACTGTCTGGTGGGCTATGTGCAGGCCACGGTGCGCGGGTCCCGGGCGGAGATCGCCTGGGTGATCGGGACGCAGCGGCAGGGGCGGTGGTACGCGAAGGAGGCGGCGCGGGGCCTCGTCGCCCACCTGATGGGCGGGCGAGTGGTCCGTACCGTCGTCGCCCACATCCACCCCGACCATGCGGCGTCGGCCGCGGTGGCCGCGTCGGCCGGGCTGGTGCGGACCGGTGAGTGGGAGGACGGGGAGGAGCGGTGGGTGCTGGGGGAGCGGTGAGCCCGGTGCCTCAGCCGGCGGCGGGGTGGGTGCCCGTCGCCCCGTCGATCAGTTCGCGCACGATGTCCATGTGCCCGGCGTGCCGTACGACGTCCTCCAGCATGTGGATGAGGACCCAGCGCATCGACACCGTCCGCCCGTTCCACGACGTGCCCGTCGTGTCCAGGTCCGTGGCCTCGATGGCGCGGTCGGCGGCGGTGCGGGCGCGGTCGTAGAACGCCAGGATGTCCGCGGTCGTCTCGTCCGGGGCGATCGTCATGTCCTCGGTGGCCGAGTCGAACCAGAGCTTCTCGATCTCGAACCCGAACGGTGCGCAGAACCAGCCGTACTCGACGGTCGCCAGATGCTTGACCAGGCCCAGGAGATTCGTCCCCGTCGGGGTCATCGGGCGGCGCAGCTGTTCGTCGTCCAGCCCTTCGAGCTTCCACAGCACCGCATCGCGGTGCCGGTCGAGGGCGATGTGCAGGGACTCCTTCTCGCCACCGGTGTACGGCACGGTCTTCGTCATGGGCCGGACGGTAGCAACTGCCTCTGAAGGCCTGCCAGGCAGTTTCAGCTCCGGGCCCGGCCGGCCTTGATCAGTCCGGCGACGTCGAGGACCACTTCGGCGCCGATCGAGTCGGGGAGCGGGGCCTCCTGGCCGGGGGCGTACACCTCGTGGCGGTCGTAGGTGCCGCCGACGGGTTCTGTCAGGACGTGGACCCGACTGTGCTTGCGGTCGAGGATCACGTAGACGGGGATCTTGGCGCCGGCGTACGCGGCGACCTTGTGCCGCAGGTCGCTGCTGTAGTTGCTGGAGGTGACCTCCAGGACCAGGCGGAAGACGGCCGGGTCGTAGCAGTTGTTCTCGAGTCTGTGCTCGTCGAGATCGGCGTCGACGAGGGCCAGGTCGGGGATCGCGTAGTCCTCGGGGCCCTCGGGAAGCCAGAGACCGATGCCCTGGAGGACTCTCGACTCCTCGCCGTGGAGTCCTGCGGCGAGGAACGGGATCATGAGTGTGGTCAGTGCATCGGCGTGCGGGCCGTCCGGGGGTGGGGCCACGGTGATGACGCCTCCGATGATCTCGACGCGGTGACCCGGAAGCTGTTCCGCGAGCCTGTTGGCTGCTTCGAGCAACGGCTCCGGCTCATCGTCACAGGGGTGCTCGACTGCTGCTGCAGACATTGCGGGCCTCCTGGAATGGCTGGTGTCGAGAGCATCATCGTAGGACGGTGTGGCCGCATGCGGCGGGTAGGTGCCGCCGTCACCTCGCGGAGTGAAGCAGAAACGGCCCTGCGCACACACGGGCGTGTGCGCAGGGCCGTTTCTCGGGTGCGGAGGCGTTACAGCTTCTCGATCACGTAGTCGATGCACGCCGTCAGCGCCTGGACGTCCGACGGGTCGATCGCCGGGAACATCGCCACGCGCAGCTGGTTGCGGCCCAGCTTGCGGTACGGCTCCGTGTCGACGATGCCGTTGGCGCGCAGCACCTTGGCGATCGCGGCGGCGTCGATCTCGTCCGCGAAGTCGATCGTGCCGATGACCTGCGAGCGCTTGGCCGCGTCCGTGACGAACGGGGTCGCGTACTTCGACTCCTCGGCCCAGCCGTACAGGTGGCCGGAGGAGGCGGCCGTGCGGCCGGTGGTGAAGTCCAGGCCGCCCTGGGTGTTCATCCAGGTCAGCTGCTCGTTCAGGAGGAACAGCGTGGCCAGGGCCGGGGTGTTGTACGTCTGGTTCTTCAGGGAGTTGTCGATCGCCGTGGGCAGCGAGAAGAACTCCGGGATGTGACGACCGGAGGCGTGGATGCGCCCCGCGCGCTCCAGGGCCGCCGGGGAGAAGACGCCGATCCACAGGCCGCCGTCGGAGGCGAAGGACTTCTGCGGGGCGAAGTAGTAGACGTCCGTCTCGGTGATGTCGACGGGCAGGCCGCCCGCGCCGGAGGTGGCGTCCACCAGGACCAGGGAGCCGTCGTCGGCGCCCGCGACGCGCTTGACGGGCGCGGCGACACCGGTCGAGGTCTCGTTGTGCGTGAAGGCGTAGACGTCGACGCCCGCCTCGGCCTTCGGGTCCGGGTGGGTGCCCGGGTCGGAGGCGATGACGGTCGGGTCGGCCAGCCACGGGGCGAGCTTGGCGGCCTTCGCGAACTTCGACGAGAACTCGCCGAAGTTGAGGTGCTGGGACTTCGACTCGATCAGGCCGTGCGTCGCGATGTCCCAGAAGGCGGTGGAGCCGCCGTTGCCCAGGATCACCTCGTATCCCTCGGGGAGGGAGAAGAGGTCGCGCACGCCGTCACGTACCGCGCCGACCAGGTTCTTCACCGGGGCCTGGCGGTGGGACGTACCGAGAAGAGACGTACCGGTGGCGGCCAGCGCGTCGAGCGCCTCCGTCCGCACCTTGGAAGGACCGGCGCCGAAGCGTCCGTCGGCGGGCTTGATGTCAGCGGGAATCTGGATGTCGGCCACGAGTCGGAGCGTAGCCGCTCGCTGCGGCGGCTACGCATCCTGTCCGTCGGATGAGACAGGGGATCCGACTCGTGGACCTTGGAGGTACGTCCGTACGGGGCCGGGGCAGCCCATCGTCCGTACGGGGCCGGGTCAGCCCAGGTTGACCGGGAGGTCGAACAGGTCGTTCTGGGTGACGATCGGCTTGTTGCGCAGCTCGGAGGCCGGTACGGCCAGCTCCAGCTCCGGGAAGCGCTCGTAGAGGGCGGGGAGTGCGACCCCCGCCTCCAGGCGCGAGAGCGCGGCACCCGGGCAGACGTGCGGGCCGTGGCCGAAGGCGATGTGGCGGTTGGGGGAGCGGGTCGCGTCGAACTCGCCGGCGGTGGGGCCGTACTGCGCCTCGTCCCGGCCCAGCGCGCCGAAGGACACGATCAGGGCCTCGCCCTTGGGGAGGACCTTGTCTCCGACGGCGACGTCCTCCGTTGCGAAACGGATCAGGACGTGGGAGGTCGGGGTGTTCCAGCGCAGGGTCTCCTCGATCACGTTCTCCCACGGCAGCTCGCCGGAGAGGACCTGCTCGCGCTGCTCGGGGTGGGTCTGGAGCGCGGTCACGGCGTTCACGATCAGGCTGATCGTCGTCTCGTGGCCCGCCGCGATGATCAGCTGGAGGGTGTTGACGATCTCCTCGTTGGTGAGGTGGTCGCCGTCCTCGGAGGCCGCGATCAGGGCGCTGGTCAGGTCGTCGCCCGGCTCGGCCCGCTTCGCGTCGACGATCTTCGTGAAGAGCGTGCCGAGGTCCGCCATCATCTGCGGGACCTCCTCCGGCGGCGTCTGCGTCGAGAAGAACTTCTCGAAGAGCTCCTTGAGGCGGGGGTGGTCGGCGCCGTCCACGCCCATCAGCTCGCTGATCACGTTCATGGGCAGCGGGTAGGCGAACTCCGCCTTCAGGTCGACCTTCTCGCCCTTGGGCAGGGCCGAGAGGCGGTCCAGGCTCGCGGTCGTCAGCGCCTCGATGCCCGCGCGCAGCCGCTCCACCCGCTTCACGGTGAGGGCCTGCGCCACCAGGGTGCGCAGCCGGCGGTGGTCGGCGCCGTCGAC
This sequence comes from Streptomyces sp. LN549, assembly GCF_043203805.1. Taxonomy (NCBI): domain Bacteria; kingdom Bacillati; phylum Actinomycetota; class Actinomycetes; order Kitasatosporales; family Streptomycetaceae; genus Streptomyces; species Streptomyces sp. LN549. The sequence goes on from NZ_JAZHRI010000002.1 coordinate 5,005,851, forward strand.
GGTCAGCATGGAGCGGCCCGGGTTGGCGAGGCCGATCAGCGGCCAGTCCATCGGGATCTCGCCGCGCTGCCAGGCACCCCAGACGTTGATGTCCTTCACGATCCGGGAGTCGGTCAGCAGCTGCCGCGCCTCCGCGTGGTGCGTGACCGCGTAGCAGTGCACCCCGCCGGGCAGTTCCACCTCGGCGAGCGGGCCCGCGGCGCGCAGGGCGGCGCTCTCGCCGTCGAGGTCGGCGACGAAGGGGTCGAGGACGATGCGAGTCATATCTGGCCTCCGTTGGCGGATCCTGTGGCGGGGGTGGGTGTGAAGGCGACGGGCAGGTCCGTCAGACCCCGCAGCCACGGGGAAGGGCGCCGGCTGAGTTGTTCGGCGGGGACGTCCAGATCGATGTCCGGGAGGCGGTCCAGCAGGACCTCGATGCCGGTACGGGCGATGACCTCGGCGGTCTCCTGGGCCGGGAACGGGCAGCGGTGCTCGCCGTGGCCGAAGGACAGGAACGCGTTGTTGCCACCGGTCAGCGAGGAGCCGTCGGTGCGTACCTGCGGGTCGGCGTTGGCGGCGGCGAAGCCCAGGACCAGCAGGTCGCCCGCCTGGATGTGACGTCCCCCGATGTGGGTGTCGCGCGACGCCCAGCGGCCCGCGATGTTCTGCGTCGGGGTGTCCTCCCACAGGACTTCGTTCATGGCCTCGGCGACGCTGTGCCGGCCGCCGGAGAGCGAGGCGGCGAACCGGTCGTCGGTGAGCATCAGCCGCAGCGAGTTGCCCATCCAGTCCGCGGTCGGCTGGTGGCCCGCGGCCATCATGACCATGAGGTCCTGGGCGACCTCCTCGTCCGTGAAGCCGCCCGGGTCCGCCAGCATCCGGGTGGCGACGTCGTCGCCCGGCTCGGCATGCTTGTCGGCCAGCAGCTGGAACATCGACGTGGCGAGGTGCTGCTGGCCGGCCAGGGCGCGTTCGCGGCCGTCGATCATGTCGTTGATCGAGCCGACGAGCGCGTCGCCGACCGCGTCGCTGAAGCCGTAGATCCTGGCCAGGATCCGGGCGGGGAGCAGCATCGCGAACTCGGCGATGATGTCGGTCGAGCCCTTGGAGCAGAACCGGTCGATCAGTTCGTCGGCGAACTGCTCCGCGTACCGCTTGAGGGCGAACGGGTCGACCGCCTCCAGGGCGTTGCTGATCATGCGGGCGCGTTCGACGTGCCGGGGGCCGACCGTGTAGAGGATCGACGGCTGGTTGCGGCCGATCATCGGGAGCAGCGGCCAGTCGTCGGGGATGTGCTCCCACTGGCTCCAGAGGCCGGAGTCGCGGCTGAACAGCACCGGGTCGCTGGTGACCTGGTGCAGTTCGCGGTAGCCGAGGACGAGCCAGGCCGGGACGTCGCCGTCCAGGGCGATGGGTGCCACGGCGCCGTGGTCGCGGCGCATCTCCCGGTACAGCTGGGTGGGTTCGGTCTGGAACCGTGGCCCGGACAGGGGGATGCGTCCGTGTGCGGGGCAGCCCGGAGGCGGTTCGGGGGGCTGGGTCACGGGGTGGGCTCCGGGGTCTTCTCCGGAGCGACTTCCGGACGGGCGGCGGTGGAGCCGGCAGAGCCCCGCGAGAGGGCGTAGAGGTGCTCCACCAGGGTGATCAGGACGTACTTGCTGGAGGACCGGTCCCGGGCGTCGCACTCCACGAGCGGGACGTCGTCCGAGAGGGCGAGCGCCTCGCGGATCTGCTGCTCGGTGTGGAGCGGGCCGCCGAAGTCGTTGCACGCCACGATGAACGGCGTGCCGTGGTGCTCCAGCCGGTCGATGGCGTACCAGGAGTCGGCGAGACGCCGGGTGTCGACGAGGACGACCGCGCCGAGGGTCCCGGAGAACAGCCGGTCCCACAGGAACCAGAAGCGCTCCTGGCCGGGTGCGCCGAAGAGGTACAGCACGGAGCGGGCGTCGAGCGTGATCCGGCCGAAGTCGAAGGCGACGGTGGTGGACGTCTTCGACTGCACCCCGTCGAGGTGGTCGACGGCCTCGCCCGCGCGGGTCATCGTCTCCTCCGTGTTGAGCGGACGGATCTCGCTCACGGATCGGACCATGGTGGTCTTGCCGACCCCGAAGCCGCCGACGACGACTATCTTCAGTCCGTTGTCGGCCGTGGCCTGCAGGGCGGCACGGTCAGAGGTTGCGGAGTCCAACGAGCACCTGTTCCAGGATGTCGGGGTCGGGGAGCCGGTCCGCGACACGTGCGGTACGGGGGTGGCGGGCGCTGATCCGGCCGGTGTCGAGCAGATCGCACAGCAGGATGCGCACGATGCTGACGGGCAGGTTCAGTCCGGCGGCGAGTTCGACGACCGCGGTGGGCCGTTCGCACATCCGCAGGATCGTGACGTGCTCCGACTGCATGCCGGGGGCCGGCTCGCATTCGGAGACGACCAGCGTCACCAGGTCGAAGGCGGCCGAATCGGACCGGCTGCGGCCACCGGTGAGGGTGTACAGCCGGTCCGGGTCGTCATCCCGGCCGGGGCGGGGGCGGGGAGTCATACGCTCGCGGTTTCGGAGACCTCTGCGGACTCGCGCGGCGGGGCGACCAGGTGCTCGCCGAGCTGCTCGACGAGCTCGCTCATGTTGTGGCCGACGAGGCCGACGTCGGCGTTGTCGGAGGCGACGACCGCGAGGTGGGCGCCTGCCCCCGCCTCCACGATGAACAGCACCCCGCCGTAGAACTCGGCCATCGCGGACCGTACACCGCCGGTGCCGTCACCGAACTCGACGGACGCGCCGTGCGAGAGGCTCTGGATTCCGGCCGAGATCGCGGCCAGCTGGTCGGCCTGGTCGACGGAGAGCTCGGGCGTACGGCACAGCTTGAGGCCGTCCCGGGACAGCACGAGGGCGTGGCGGGCGCCGGGGGTGCGCTCAAGGAGCCCCTCCAGCAGCCAGTTGAGCTTCTCGTCGGTGGTCGCGGTCATGGGGTGTTGCCTTCCGGGTGCGGGGAGTTGGGCCGTACGGCCTGGCGGAAGCTGCTGAAGCGGGCTGCCTGGGCCTTGGGGTCGGACGTACGGGGCCGGGGGGTGGTGCCGTCGGTGGTCTCGGAGTCCGAAGCGTCGGGGGCGGTCGCGGCCCGGGCGCGGGACTCGGCGGCGGCCAGGGTGCGGCCGCGCGAGCGCTTGGGCAGGCCGCTCTCGCCGATCCGGGGGAGGCTGCCGGTGGTCTCCGAGCCGGAGTCGGAGCGCAGGGGCTCCTCGGGGCGGGCGGAGCCGGAGGAGGTGTCGGTGGTGCCGGTGCGGTCGGCGCCGGAGGCGTGGACCGGCTCGGGCTCGTGCGCGCGCGGCGTGGGGACCGCCGGGCCGGCGACGGGGGCGGGGGCCGGGGTGCGGGTGATGATCTCCTGGGGGAGCATCATGAGCGCGCCCGTGCCGCCGCGCGCCGACGGCCGGAACGAGACGGTCAGTCCGTGCTTGCGGGCGAGGCGGCCGACGACGGCGAGGCCGAGGCGGGTGCCGGAGAGGCCGGCCAGGTCCTGGTCGGTCGCGGAGACGGCGCGCTCCGCGCGGCGCAGCTGCACGTCGCTCATGACCAGACCGCTGTCCTCGACGGTCAGCACGATGCCGGCCGGGACCTCCTCCACGTACACATGGACCTCGGCCGTGGGCGGCGAGAAGTTCGCGGCGTTGTCGAGGAGTTCGGCCAGGGCGTGCATGACGCCCTCGGCGGCGTGACCGGCGATGGCGACATCACTGGTCGAGTGGAGACGGATGCGCTGGTATCCGCTGATCCGGCCCATCGCGCCGCGCAGGATGGACTCCATCACGATCGGCTTCGCCCAGCGCCGCCCGGAGCGGGCGCCGGTCAGCACGGCGATGGAGTCGGCCAGCCGGCCCGCCTGGGCGGTGCGGTGGTCCAGGTGGAGCAGGTCGCCCAGGACGTCCTCGGCGGAGTGCCGGTGCTCCATGTCGCGCAGGTCGGCGAGCATGCTGGTGGCCAGCGCCTGCATCCGTCCTGCGGCGTTGGCGCAGGAGGCGATGGCGGCGGAGCGCTCGGTGTCGCTGCGGGCGGCGCGGGCCTTGAGGCGCGCGTTGTCCGCGGTGAGCTGCTCGGAGCCGGCCGCTGCCTCCCTGGTGACGCGGGCCGTCTCGGCGGCCGCCGCGGCTTTGATCCGGGCGGTTTCGGCGGTGAACCGCTGGGCGTCGGCGGCCGAAGCCGACACCATCCGCGAGGTCTCGGCGGTGAACCGGCCGCTCTCGGCCGCGAGCAACTCGCGCAGCCGGTGTGCGGTGGTGCGGGCGTGGACGGCGACGGCGACGGCGACGGAGAGCAGCACCGCGGCGGTGCTCGCCCCCCAGGCCACTGCGGTTCTGACCGAGTCGGGAGCGGCGACGGCCGCCCACACGCACAGGGATCCGGTGAGGGCCGCGGTGACCAGCAGGGCCAGTGCGGTCGGCCGGGTTGAGGGGCGCAAGCGGAGTCCTTGGGGGGCGGACGGTGACGGATGGGACGGTTCGGGCGGGTCGTGACTGCAGTGATCAAATGCGACAACTGGAACAGATGATTCCCAGACAAGTCTGGGTCACTATATGAGAACTGACGATCTGTTTGGGAAGAACTTGTGGTGCTCTCTGTTCCGTTTGTGTTCGTGAGCCCGGCATATTCCGACGTATTGACGTAATCGGATTGACGTAGTCGGCGGAAACGCGCGGCGCCGCCCGGCAGGCAGGCCGGGCCGACGGCATCCTGTCCGGATGGCAACTGGTACGGCTTCGAACGGCAACGCCCCGAAGGGCGGTGCTCCGAACGACAGCGCCCCGAAAGGCGGCACTCCCGGCGGGCTCGTCCGTGAACTGAGCTCGTCCGTACGGGGCGAGGTCGCGTTCGACGCCACCGCGCGGGCCCTGACGACGATGGACGCCTCCAACTACCGCCGGGTCCCGCTCGGTGTAGTCGCCCCGCGCGACGCCGACGACATCGCCGCCGCGCTTGCCGTCTGCCGGGCCCACCAGGTGCCCGTCGTCCCGCGCGGCGGCGGTACGTCCATCGCCGGGCAGGCCACCGGCACCGGCGTCGTCCTCGACCTCACCCGGCATCTGCGGACCATCGTGGAACTCGACCCCGGCTCCCGTACCGCCGTGGTCCAGCCGGGCGTCATCCTGGACGACCTGCGGGCCGCCGCCGCACCGCACGGGCTGACCTTCGGCCCGGACCCCTCCACGCACAGCCGCTGCACCATCGGCGGCATGATCGGCAACAACTCCTGCGGCTCCCACTCGGTCGCCTGGGGCACCACCGCCGACAACGTCCACGCCCTGACCGTCGCCCGCTACGGGGGCGACACCCTGCGCCTGGAACGGGGCGCCGAAGGCCCCGCCGGGCTCCGCGAACTGGTCGCCGGTCACCTCGCCCTCCTGCGCACCGGATTCCCCGAACTCCCGCGCCGCATCTCCGGATACGCCCTCGACGCCCTGCTGCCGGAGAACGGGCCCGACCCCGCCCGCGCGTTCTGCGGCAGCGAGGGCACGCTCGGCGTGGTGACGGAGGCGACGCTCCGGCTCGTCGAGGCGCCCGCGGCCCGCGCGCTCGCCGTACTCGGCTACGCCGACGAGTCAGCCGCGGCCGAGGCGGCCGCCGGCCTGCTCCCGCACCACCCGCTGACCGTCGAGGGCATGGCCGCCGACCTCGTACGCGAACCCGCCGGACTGCCCCGCGGCGCGGCCTGGCTGTTCGTCGAGACGGGCGGCGCCACTCCGGCCGAGGCACGGGCGCACGCCGAGCGGATCGTGCGCGCCGCGGCCGCGGACGCGGTGGACGCCGCCGTCGTCACCGACCCGGCCGGACAGCGGGCCCTGTGGCGGATCCGCGAGGACGCGGCGGGAACGGCGACCCGGATGCCCGACAACAGCGAGGCCTGGCCCGGCTGGGAGGACTGCGCCGTGCCACCCGCCCGGCTCGGCGCCTACCTCCGCGACTTCCGCGCCCTGCTCGCCGAACACGGGCTGCGCGGGACACCGTACGGCCACTTCGGCGACGGCTGCATCCACGTCCGCATCGACTTCGACCTGCTGACCGTCGACGGCGTGGCCCGATTCCGCCGCTGCTCCGAGGACCTGGCCTCGCTCGTCGTCGCCCACGGCGGCTCACTGTCCGGCGAACACGGCGACGGCCAGGCACGCGCCGAACTGCTGCCCCGGATGTACGGGGACGAACTCGTCGCACTCTTCGCCCGGTTCAAGGACCTCTGGGACCCCGACGGCGGCATGAACCCGGGCATCCTCGCCCGCCCGGCCCGCCTGGACGAGAACCTCCGCTTCGACGTCCTGCCGCGCGATCCGGTCGACGTCGCCTTCGGCTACCCGCACGACGGCGGCGACTTCTCCGCGGCGGTGCGCAGGTGTGTCGGAGTCGCCAAGTGCCGTACGGAGAAGGCCTCCGGCCCGTCCGTGATGTGCCCCTCCTTCCGTGCGACCGGCGAGGAGGCCCACTCCACGCGCGGCCGGGCCCGGCTGCTCCACGAGATGCTGGCCGGCACCGCGGGCGGGGTGATCACGGACGGCTGGCGCTCGACGGAGGTGCGCGACGCGCTCGACCTGTGCCTGTCCTGCAAGGGCTGCCGCAGCGACTGCCCGGTGGGCGTCGACATGGCCACGTACAAGGCGGAGTTCCTGCACCACCACTACCGCCGACGGCTGCGCCCGGCGGCGCACTACGTGATGGGGTGGCTGCCGCTGTGGCTGCGCCTGGCATCCCCCTTCGCGGGCCCGCTGAACGCGCTGGCCCGGGTGCGGCCGCTCGCGGCCCTGGCCAAGCGGCTCGGGGGCATCGCGCCGGAGCGCGGGATCCCGGTGCTGGCGCGTGAGAGGTTCACCCGTTGGCTCGGGCGCCGGTGGGACAAGGGGGCGGTGATCCTCTCGGACGACCAGGTGGTCTCCGTCTGGCCGGACACCTTCACCGACCATCTCTCGCCCGAGGTGGGCCGGGCGGCGGTCAGGGTCCTGGAGGCGGCCGGCCGTACCGCGCTGGTCCCCGGCAGCGGGCTGTGCTGCGGCCTCACCTACGTGTCGACGGGCCAGCTGGACAAGGCCCGCAGGGTGATGCGCCGCACCCTGGACCGGATGGGCGTCTCGCTGGGCGACCCCCTGGTCGTCCTCGAACCGAGCTGCGCGGCGACGCTCCGCACGGATCTCCCTGAGCTCCTCCCCGACGACCCTCGCGCCGCCGAACTGGCCGCCTCCGTCCACACCCTGGCCCAGTACCTGGAGAAGTACGCCCCCGACTGGCAGCCCCCGCGCCTGGACCGCCCGGTCACCGGCCAGACGCACTGCCACCAGCACGCGGTCCTGGGCGACGAGGCGGACCGCAGGCTGCGTGAACGGGCGGGCCTGAGCGGAGAGCTGACAGGCGGCTGCTGCGGCCTGGCCGGCAACTTCGGCTTCGAACGCGGCCACTGGGAGGTGTCGGTGGCCTGCGCGGAGGACCAGCTGCTGCCGGCGGTACGGGAGGCGGCGCCGGGCACGGAGATCATGGCGGACGGGTTCTCCTGCCGGACGCAGCTGGGCCGGCTGGGCGGCGTCCGGGCGAGGCACCTGGCGGAGGTGCTGGCGGAGGGGCTGGCGGAGGGGCTGGGGCCGGGGGCGCCGCCCCCGGCCCCCCGCTCCTCAAACGCCGGAGGGGCCTGAGGCCGCCTTCACCACCGCCGCCACCAGGCGCTCGTTCTCCGGGGCCGCCCCGCCGGGGAACGCGAAGCGCCGGCGCGTGTAGCCGTACGCGATCCCGCTCGCCGGGTCCGCGAACGCCTGCGAGCCCGCCGCGCCGCAGTGGCCGTAGGCGTCCGCGCCCAGGGAGGGGTAGACCATCCCGGGCCGCTCGAAGCCGAGGCCGAAGTGGTCCACCTCCTCGGTCACCCGGTCGGTGCCCGCGAGCCCGGGGCGGGCGAACTCGGCGCGGGTCTCCGGCTTGAGCAGAGCGGGCCGGCCCGCGAACTCCGAGAGCGTGGCCGCGTACATCCCGGCCAGGGCGCGCGCCGAGCCGACGCCGCCCACCGAGGCCGGGCCGAGCGCCCGTACGGACGGGGTGTTGATCCACGCGACATGGTCCGTCGGTACGTTGAAGGCCACCGCCTTCAGGCCCTGCGGGTCGAACGGGCGGGCGGCCATCTCCGCCGCCTGCTCCGGCGTCGGGTTCATGGGCCGGATGGGGACGTAGCGCGGTTCGAGCCCGGCGGGCTGGCCCAGGTAGAGGTCCAGGCCGTACGGCACGCGGACGCGCTCCTCGAACAGTTCCTGGATCGAACGCCCGGTGGCCCGCCGCACCACCTCACCGGTGAGCGCGCCGATCACGAGCGCGTGGTAGCCGTACTCCTTGCCCGGCTCCCAGAAGGGGGCCCGCTCGGCCAGCCGGGCGGCGAGCACCCGGTCGTCGGCCAGGTCCGCCTCGGGGAAGCCGCCCTCGATGCCGAGCAGCCCGGCGCGGTGCCCCAGCAGCTCCCGCAGGGTCAGCGCGCCCTTGCCCTCGGCCGCGAACTCCGGCCAGTACGAGGCGACCGTGCGGTCCAGGTCGAGGCTGCCGTCCTGCACGAGCAGGGCGACGACGAGGTGGGCCGCACCCTTGGTGGACGAGAAGACGGCGGGCAGCGAGTCGCCCTCGATCCCGTCACCGGCCCAGAGATCGACGACCGGCCGGCCGTCCCGGTACACGGCGAGCTGCGCGCCCGGCTCGTTGTGCTCCTCGGTGAGTACGGCGGCGAACTCGTCCCGCACCGCCTCGTAGCCCGCGGCCACGGTGCCGTGCACGGTGACATCGCCTGCGCTGTGATCCGACATGGTGCCCCCTCCGGTCGGCGCGGCCCTCGCGCCTCTCTCACAGGGCCCCAACTGCACGTACGTACCCGGGCATTCCCCTATGGCGCACCGTCTCGCGCCACGATCTCGCGGGCCAGGGCGGCGAGATCGGCCAGGGCCGGGTGGCCGGGTGCGTCGCGACGGGCGAGCAGCACCGGGACGGTCGGGGCGTCGGTGAGCGGCCGGTAGGCGACCCCGGCGTGCGGGTGCATGCCGGCCGTCGACGCGGCCGAGACCCCGGCGCCCCGCCCCGCCGCGATGGCGGCCAGCCAGTCGTCGGTGTTGGCCACGGTCAGGGTGGCCGCGGGGCGGGCGGACGGGGGCCACAGTTCGGGGGTGGTGGTGCCGGAGACGGTGTTCAGGACGACGGTGCCGGTCGCCAGGTCGGCCAGCCGGAGTGTGGCGCGGGAGGCTAGGGGGCCGTCCGCCGCCACGGCGGCCACCCGGTCTTCCTCGTACAACACCTCCGTGACCAGCCCCGGCGCCTCTACGGGGCCGCGCAGCAGTGCGGCATCGACCTCGCCGCGGGTCAGTCCGGCGGTGCGGTCGTCGATCCGCAGGAGTTCCAGCGGGGTCTGCGGATGGCGCTCCTGCCAGGTGCGGAGCAGCGGGGTGGTGTACCGGCCGAACGCGGACCAGGCGTGCCCCAGCCGCAACGGCCATTGGCGCAGCCCGCCGGAGTCGAGCGCCTCGTCGAACGCGGCGACGGCGGCGGCGGCCTTGTCGCGGAAGACGACACCCTCGGCGGTGAGGGCGAGGTGGTGGGTGGAGCGGTCGACGAGGAGGACGCCGAGGTGGTGCTCCAGGGCGGCCAGGGTCCGGGACACGGCGGGCTGGGTGAGCCGGAGCCGGGAGGCGGCCCGGGTGATGCTGGACTCGTCCGCGACGGCGAGGAAGGCCCGAAGGTGGCGGATCTCGATGCCGCGGCCGGCGGCCCGGCCTGCTCTGTCGCCCGTGCCACTGCCAGTACCGCTGCCCGCACCCTGTTCCGCGCTCATGCGTGGGAAGCATAACGGCAGCCCAATCGGCATTTCACGCGCCGCGCTCAGGTCTCTACGGTTAAGGGATGGGCTGCACGCGATGAGTGCAGTATCTTCGATTCGATAGTGCACTATGCTGTACTGACGGTATTCGCGAACTCAGAAGGACAGGCCACAGGTGAACGACCAGGGCACCGCCGCAGAACCGGCCGCAGCCGCCGTTGCCGTCCCCGAGGCGGTCACCGCCCTCGGGGAGCGCGGCACCCGAGGCCGCGCCGGAGGACGCAGGGCGGCGCTCGCCCCGGTCGCACTGGTGGTGGCCGGCGGGCTCTCCGTCCAGTTCGGGTCGGCGGTCGCGGTGCTGCTCATGCCGAAGGCCGGCGCCCTCGGCGTCGTCACGCTGCGTCTCGCCGCCGCCGCCCTCGTCCTGCTCGTCGTCTGCCGCCCGAAGCTGCGCGGTCACTCGCGCGCCGACTGGGGCACGGTGGTGGCCTTCGGCATCGCGATGGGCGGCATGAACACGCTCTTCTACCAGGCCGCCGACCGCATACCGCTCGGCGCCGCCGTGACCCTGGAGGTGCTGGGCCCGCTCGCCCTCTCGGTGTTCGCCTCGCGCCGTCTCGTCAACGTGGTCTGGGCCGCCCTCGCACTGGGCGGTGTGCTCCTGCTGAGCGGCGGGGGCTTCGACCGGCTCGATCCGGTGGGCGCGGCCTATGCGCTCGGGGCGGGTGTCATGTGGGCGGCGTACATCGTCTTCAGCGCGCGCACCGGCCGCCGCTTCCCGCAGGCCGACGGGCTGGCCCTGGCGATGGTGGTGGCGGCCGTCCTCTCGCTGCCGCTCGGCATCATGGAGTCGGGCTCGAAACTCCTGGTCCCCTCCACGCTCGGCCTCGGCGCCGCCGTCGCGCTGCTGAGTTCGGTCCTCCCGTACACCCTCGAACTCATGGCGCTGCGCCGGCTGCCCGCGCCCACCTTCGCGATCCTGATGAGCCTGGAGCCCGCGATCGCGGCCGCGGCCGGATTCCTCATCCTCGACCAGGCCCTCTCCACGACGGACGCCCTGGCCATCGCGCTCGTCATCGGCGCGAGCATGGGCGCGGTACGCAGCCAGGTGCGGGGCGCCGGGAAGGGGTGAACCCGCGCGGTCGGAGGCCGTGGCGTGGGTGAACAGGGCGGCGCGGTCCGGCGCCGTCCCTTCCTCAGGGGGCGGCCCCGGGCATGGCCCCCGTGAGCCGGGGCTGGCGGCGCGCCACGCGGGAAATACCCCATTCCACCTGCGCGTCCAGGTGTTCGATCCTAGGGTGGTCGCGATATCCGACCTGGAGGAAAACATGCCGGAACGCGACGATCTGCTGGCGCTCGTGACCGACCAGCGCACCAATTTTCTCTACACCGTCGCGAATCTCGACGACACACAGGCACGCGCCCGCACGACCGTCAGCGAGCTGACGCTCGGCGGTCTGCTGAAGCACCTCGGGCTCGTGCAGCGGAGCTGGCTGGACGTGATCGAGGGCACCGCCCCGGTCAAGGTCGACTGGGCCGACCTGGACCCCGACGGCAACCGGATGACCGACACCGAGAAGCTGCCCGAGCTGCTGGAGGCCTTCCACGCCGCGGCGGCGGCGTTCGACCGTACGGTGCGCGAGGAGTCCGACCTCGACCGTGAGGTCACGCTGCCTGTGTACCCGTGGTCGCCCCCGGAGCCCGTCCTGTGGACGGTCCGCCGCGTCCTGTGGCACATCTTCCGCGAGATCGCCCACCACAGCGGCCACGCCGACATCATCCGAGAGGCGCTGGACGGCGCCAGCACGACGCTCAAGATGAAAGAGGCGGCGTCGAAGGAGCAGTAGGCCGCCGGCCCCGAGCCTCCTGTCGCTGCCGAGTCCGGCACGGCAGGAGGACGTTCATGAACCCGGAATCGAGCCGTCCCGGCATCACCGACCACCACTGCACCCGCACCGACGTCGCTCGGGCGGGCGCGTCCGTCGCCGACATGGCGACGGGGGCAACGTCGTCAGGCTGTTCCTGACGCCGGCCATCGGCGCCGCGGCGGCCGACCAGGGGGTGGCGGCGGCTCTGGCGGCCGGTACCCCCTTGCCCGGCTGACCGGACGCCATGCACCGGACGCCATGCCCCGGGGCGTATCCGCACCGGCATTCCGCCCTCAGAAAATCATGCAAGCATGCTTGCTTGTTTTCTCCCCCGCTGGCAGGCTCCGGGGCACACCGCCACGCCCCGAGGGGAGCGCACCGTGTCCGATGCCTCAGCCGTGCTCGACGACCTGCGCAGCGAGAGCGAGGAACTCGACCTGCTCGTCGCCGGGTTGAACGCCCCGCAATGGGCGGGCGCGACACCCGCCGAAGGGTGGACCGTCGCCCATCAGGTGGCCCATCTCAGCTGGACCGACGAGGTCGCGCTCCTCTCCGTCACGGAACCCGGGCGCTTCGGCGACGAGGTCGCCAAGGCGATGAAGGACCCCGAGGGCTTCGTCGACCGTGCCGCCGAGGAGGTCGTCACGGCGTACGCCCCGGACGCCCTGCTCGTGCGCTGGCGCACCGGCCGGGAGCGGCTCCAGGAGGCGCTGCGGGCGGCACCCGCCGGGACCCGGTTCCCCTGGTACGGGCCGCCGATGAGCGTGGCCTCGATGGCGACCGGGCGGCTCATGGAGACCTGGGCCCACGGACAGGACGTCGCCGACGCGCTCGGGGTGACCCGCACCCCCACCACCCGGCTCCGGCACGTCGCGCGGATCGGGGTCCGGGCCCGCGACTACGCCTTCCTCGTACGGGGAATCCAGGCGCCCGGAGAGGAGTTCCGGGTGGAACTGGAAGGGCCCGGCGGTGAGGTGATCGCCTATGGCCCCGAGGGCGCCGCCCAGCGCGTCACCGGGCCGCTGCAGGACTTCTGCCTGCTCGTCACCCAGCGCGCCCACCGCGACGACCTGGCCGTCCGGGCCGAGGGGGCCGACGCCGACACCTGGCTCTCCATCGCGCAGGCCTTCGCCGGGCCCGCAGGGGCGGGGCGCGCCCCGAAGGCGGGCCGATGACCGAGCCGCTGCGGATCGGCAACGCCTCCGGCTTCTACGGCGACCGCTTCGACGCCGTGCGCGAGATGCTCACCGGCGGCCCCCTCGACGTCCTCACCGGTGACTACCTCGCCGAGCTGACCATGCTCATCCTCGGACGCAGCCGGCTCAAGGACCCCGCGCGCGGCTACGCCACCACCTTCCTGCGCCAGCTGGAGGAAGGACTCGGGCTGGCCCGGGAACGCGGAGTGAAGATCGTCACCAATGCGGGCGGGCTCAACCCGGCCGGACTGGCCGACGCGGTAAGGGTGTTGGCCGAAAAGGCCGGCGTGCCCGTGCGCGTCGCCCACGTCGAGGGCGACAGCCTCCCCGTGCCCGACGGGTACCTCACCGCCAACGCCTACCTCGGCGGGGCGGGCATCGCCGCCTGCCTGCGGGCAGGCGCCGACGTCGTCGTCACCGGCCGGGTCACCGACGCCGCCCTCGTCACCGGGCCCGCCGCCGCCCACTTCGGCTGGGGGCCCGAGGACCACGACGCGCTGGCCGGAGCGGTCGTCGCCGGGCACGTACTGGAGTGCGGCACCCAGGCCACCGGCGGGAACTACTCCTTCTTCCGCGGCCACGACATCCGCCGCCCCGGCTTCCCCGTCGCCGAGATCCACGCCGACGGGACGAGCGTCATCACCAAGCACGACGGCACCGGCGGCGTCGTCGACCTCGGCACGGTCACCGCCCAGCTGCTGTACGAGACCGGCGGCGCCCGGTACGCGGGACCCGACGTCACCGCCCGGCTCGACACCGTACGGCTGTCCGCCGACGGCCCCGACCGGGTCAGGATCTCCGGGGCGCGCGGCGAGGCCCCGCCGCCCACCCTCAAGGCCGGACTCACCCGGCTCGGCGGCTGGCGCAACGAGGTCGTCCTCGTCCTCACCGGACTCGACATCGAGGACAAGGCGAAGCTCGTCCGTGACCAGATCGCCGACGCCTTCGCGCGTGCCGGGCGGCAGCCGGACGAGGTGCGGTGGGAGCTCGTCCGTACCGACCGGGCCGACGCGGCGACCGAGGAGACGGCGAGCGCACTGCTCCGGCTCGTCGTCCGCGACCAGGACCCCGACGTCGTGGGGCGCGCCCTCTCCGGCGCCGCGATCGAGCTGGCCCTCGGCAGCTACCCGGGCTTCCACGTCACCGCCCCGCCCGGGAAGGGAGCGCCCTACGGGGTGTTCGAGGCGCGGTACGTACCGGCCGGGGACGTGAACCATGTGGCCGTGCTCCCCGACGGGCGGCGCGAGGCGCAGGAGCCGGCCGCGCGTACGCAGGTCCTGGCGGACGTCGAACAGCCAGCGCTGCCGGCGCCGTTGGCCGCGGGCCCCACCCGGACCGCGCCCCTCGGGCTCGTCGCGGGTGCCCGCAGCGGCGACAAGGGCGGCGACGCCAACATCGGGGTGTGGGTCCGCAGCGACGAGGCCTGGCGGTGGCTGGCCCATGAGCTGACCGTCGAGCGGCTGCGGGAACTGCTCCCGGAGACCGCCGGCCTCACCGTCGTACGCCATGTCCTGCCGAACCTGCGCGCCCTGAACTTCACCGTCCACGGGCTCCTCGGCGAAGGCGTCGCCGCCCAGCACCGCTTCGACCCGCAGGCCAAGGCCGTGGGGGAGTGGCTGCGCGCACGCCGCCTGGAGATACCCGTGGCCCTGCTGGACAGCGCCGACGCACCGGAGGTGCACGCATGACCGTCCTGCCCACCGGGCTCGACACCGCGAGCCCCGAATACGCCACCCACCGAGCCGCCATGCTCGACAAGCTCGCCGAACTGGAGTCCGCGCACACCGGGGCGCTCGGAGGCGGCGGCGAGAAGTACGTCGAGCGGCACCGCTCGCGCGGCAAGCTCCTCGCCCGGGAACGGATCGAGCTGCTGATCGACGAGGACAGCCCCTTCCTGGAGCTGTCGCCGCTCGCCGCCTGGGGCAGTGACTACGCGGTCGGCGCCTCGCTGGTCACCGGGATCGGGGTGGTGGAGGGCGTGGAGTGCCTGATCACCGCCAACGACCCGACCGTACGCGGCGGCGCCTCCAACCCGTGGACGCTGAAGAAGGCCCTGCGGGCCAATGAGATCGCCTTCGCCAACCGGCTGCCCTGCATCAGTCTGGTCGAGTCCGGCGGTGCCGATCTCCCCTCGCAGAAGGAGATCTTCATCCCCGGTGGGGCGCTCTTCCGTGACATCACCCGGCTGTCGGCCGCCGGCATCCCGACCGTGGCCGTCGTCTTCGGCAACTCCACCGCGGGCGGGGCGTACGTCCCCGGCATGTCCGACCACACCGTCATGATCAAGGAGCAGTCGAAGGTCTTCCTCGGTGGCCCGCCGCTGGTGAAGATGGCCACCGGTGAGGAGAGCGACGACGAATCGCTCGGCGGCGCCGAGATGCACGCCCGCACCTCCGGGCTCGCCGACCACTTCGCCGTCGACGAGCAGGACGCCCTGCGCCAGGCCCGCCGCATCGTCGCCCGCCTCAACTGGCGCAAGGCGCATCCCGATCCGGGCCCCGCCGAGCCGCCCAAGTACGACGAGGACGAGCTGGTCGGCATCGTGCCCGGCGACCTGAAGGTGCCCTTCGACCCGCGTGAGGTCATCGCCCGGCTGGTCGACGGCTCGGACTTCGACGCGTTCAAACCGCTCTACGGGACGAGCCTGGTCACCGGCTGGGCGCGGCTGCACGGCTACCCCGTCGGCATCCTCGCCAACGCGCAGGGTGTGCTGTTCAGCGAGGAGTCGCAGAAGGCCGCCCAGTTCATCCAGCTCGCCAACCAGCGCGACATCCCGCTGCTCTTCCTGCACAACACCACCGGCTACATGGTCGGCAAGGAGTACGAACAGGGCGGCATCATCAAGCACGGCGCGATGATGATCAACGCGGTCTCGAACTCGAAGGTCCCGCATCTGTCCGTCCTGATGGGCGCCTCCTACGGCGCCGGGCACTACGGCATGTGCGGCCGGGCCTACGATCCGCGCTTCCTGTTCGCCTGGCCCAGCAGCAAGTCCGCCGTCATGGGCCCGCAGCAGCTGGCCGGGGTCCTCTCCATCGTCGCCCGCGCCTCCGCCGCCGCGAAGGGACTCCCGTACGACGACGAGGCGGACGCCGGACTGCGCGCCATGGTGGAGCAGCAGATCGAGTCCGAGTCCCTGCCGATGTTCCTGTCCGGGCGGCTGTACGACGACGGGGTCATCGACCCGCGCGACACCAGGACCGTCCTCGGGATGTGCCTGTCCGCCATCCACACCGCACCGGTCGAAGGCGCCCGCGGCGGCTTCGGCGTCTTCCGGATGTGAGAGGGACCGACATGATCAGCACTCTGCTTGTCGCCAACCGCGGTGAGATCGCCTGCCGGATCTTCCGCACCTGCCGCGCGCTCGGTATCGCCACCGTCGCCGTGTACTCCGACGCGGACGCCGAAGCCCTGCACGTACGGGAGGCCGACACCGCCGTACGGCTGCCGGGGGCCGCGCCCTCCGACACGTATCTGCGCGGCGACCTCGTGGTCGCGGCCGCGCTCGCGGCGGGCGCCGACGCCGTCCACCCCGGGTACGGCTTCCTCTCCGAGAACGCCGGATTCGCCGCCGCCGTGCAGGACGCCGGACTCGTCTGGGTCGGCCCGCCGGTCAAGGCCGTCGAGCTGATGGCGTCCAAGACCCGTGCCAAGGAGTTGATGGCCGCCGCGGGAGTGCCGCTGCTCGCCCCCGTCGACCCGGCGACCGCCACCGCCGAGGACCTGCCGCTGCTGCTGAAGGCCGCTGCCGGAGGCGGCGGGCGCGGCATGCGGATCGTACGGGAACTCGGCGATCTGCCCGGTGAGTTGACCGCCGCCGCAGCCGAGGCGCTGTCCGCTTTCGGGGACGGCGAGGTCTTCGCCGAGCCGTACGTGGAGCGTGGCCGGCACGTCGAGGTCCAGGTCATGGCCGACGAGCACGGCGGGGTCTGGGCGCTCGGCACCCGCGACTGCTCGCTCCAGCGCCGCCACCAGAAGGTCATCGAGGAGGCCCCCGCGCCCGGCCTCGACGATGCGCTCCGCGACCGGCTGCACGATGCCGCCACGGCCGCCGCACGGGCCGTCGGCTACCGGGGCGCCGGCACCGTCGAATTCCTGGTCGCCGCCGACGGGCGGCCGTACTTCCTGGAGATGAACACCCGCCTCCAGGTCGAACACCCCGTCACCGAGGCCGTTTTCGGCCTCGACCTCGTCGCCCTGCAACTGCGGATCGCGGAGGGCGAGCCCCTCCCCTCCGCCGAACCCCCGCAGCCCACCGGGCACGCCGTCGAGGCCCGGCTCTACGCCGAGGACCCGGCGCGTGACTGGCAGCCGCAGACCGGAGCGCTGCTCTCGCTCGACGTGCCGGACGAGCCCGGACTGCGCCTGGACACCGGATACACCGGTGGCGACACCATCGGCGTGCACTACGACCCGATGCTCGCCAAGGTCATCGCCCACGCCCCCACCCGCGCCGAGGCCGTACGCCTCCTCGCCCGCGCCCTGGAACGCGCCCGCGTCCACGGCCCCGTCACCAACCGCGAACTCCTCGTACGGTCCCTGCGCCACCCGGACTTCGCCGCCGCCCGCCTCGACACCGGCTTCTACGACCGGCACCTGGGGGAGCTGGTCGCCGCGTCCGAGGAGGTGGCCGTACGACTGGCCGCCACCGCCGCCGCCCTCGCCGAGGCGGCCCGTAAGGCCGTCGCCACCTCGGCGGGTGTCACCCGCTTCGGCGCCTGGCGCAACCTCCCCTCGCAGTCCCAGCTCAGGCGCTACCGCAGCGAGCCGGACGGCCGCGAGTACGGGATCACCTACCGCACCACCCGCGACGGCGTGGCCGTCGACACCGACGGCGTCCGTGTCGTCTCCGCGCGCCGCGGCCGCGTCACCCTCGAATCCGAAGGCGTCACACGGCACTTCGACGTCCTCGGCCGCGACGACCGGCTCTACGTGGACACCGCCACCGGCTCGTACACGTTCACCGCCCTGCCCCGTTTCACCGACCCCGCCGAACGCACCGAACCCGGCTCCCTGCTCGCCCCGATGCCCGGCACCGTCGTCCGCCTCGCGGACGGCCTCGCGGCCGGGGCGGCCGTCGAGGCCGGGCAGCCGCTGATCTGGCTGGAGGCGATGAAGATGGAGCACCGCATCCTCGCCCCCGCAGCCGGCACGCTCACCGCCCTGCACGCCGCCCCCGGCCTCCAGGTGGAGGTCGGCGCCCTGCTCGCCGTCGTCACCGAAACCGCAGACCCCGCATCGACAGCCTCTGAGGAGAACGCATGAGCACCGTCCTCGAAACCGAAGAGCACCAGGCCCTGCGCGCCGCCGTCGCCGCCCTCGGAAAGCGGTACGGGCGCGACTACATGACCTCCGTGGTCCGCGACGGAGCCCACCCCCGCGAACTGTGGGCCGAGGCCGCCAAGCTCGGCTACCTCGGTGTGAACCTCCCCGAGGAGCACGGCGGCGGAGGCGGCGGCATGGCCGAACTCTCCATCGTCCTGGAGGAGCTGGGCGCCGCAGGATCCCCGCTCCTGATGATGGTCGTCTCACCCGCCATCTGCGGCACCGTCATAGCCCGCTTCGGCACCGACGTGCAGAAGCGGCAGTGGCTCCCCGGCCTCGCCGACGGCAGCCTCACCATGGCCTTCGGCATCACCGAACCCGACGCCGGGTCCAACTCCCACCGGATCACCACCACCGCCCGCCGCGACGGCGAGGACTGGGTCCTCACCGGGCGCAAGGTCTTCGTCTCCGGCGTCGACATCGCCGACGCCACCCTCATCGTCGGCCGCACCGAGGACGCCAGGACCGGCAAGCTGAAGCCCTGCCTCTTCATCGTCCCGCGCGAGGCCCCCGGCTTCCAGCGGTCGCAGATCGACATGGAACTCCAGGCGCCGGAGAAGCAGTTCGAACTCGTCCTCGACGACGTACGCCTGCCGGCCGACGCCCTCGTCGGCGATGAGGACGCGGGGCTCCTCCAGCTCTTCGCCGGACTCAACCCCGAACGCATCATGACCGCAGCCTTCGGTATCGGCATGGGCCGCTACGCCCTGGGACGTGCCGTTGAGTACGCGAAGACCCGCCAGGTGTGGAAGGAGCCCATAGGTGCCCACCAG
Source organism: Streptomyces sp. LN549 (assembly GCF_043203805.1). Classification (NCBI taxonomy): domain Bacteria; kingdom Bacillati; phylum Actinomycetota; class Actinomycetes; order Kitasatosporales; family Streptomycetaceae; genus Streptomyces; species Streptomyces sp. LN549. Next base: position 5,024,796 of record NZ_JAZHRI010000002.1, read on the forward strand.
GCCATCGCCCACCCGCTCGCCCAGGCCCACATCGAACTCGAACTGGCCCGGCTGATGATGCAGAAGGCCGCCCGGCTCTACGACGACGGCGACGACATCGGCGCGGGCGAGGCTGCCAACATGGCGAAGTACGCCGCGGGCGAGGCCTGCGTCAAAGCCGTCGACCAGGCCGTGCACACCCTCGGCGGCAACGGCCTCACTCGCGAGTACGGCCTCGGGTCCCTGATCACCGCGTCCCGGGTGGCCCGGATCGCACCCGTCAGCCGGGAAATGATCCTGAACTACGTGTCCCACCAGTCCCTGGGTCTCCCCAAGTCGTACTGACAGGACCGGGGCCTGTCCGGGCCCGGTCCGTGGCCTGTCGGGGTCCGGTCCGTGGCCTGTCCGGGTCCGGTCCGGGGCCTTCCCACCCCTGCCGGCAGAGGCGATGCTGACCCTCTCCTCTCCACCACCGAACGGCTGCTCGGCGACCCCGCTGACCCAGGGCGGGGTGCCGGACAGGCCGTACCCGCGTCGAAGGGAACCGCCATGGTGTTCCACAGCGAGTACGAAGACGTCCCGGCCCTCGAAACACCCATCCACGAAACGGTCCTCGGCGGGGCCGCGGCCCTCGGTGACACCGTCGCCCTGATCGACGGCACCAACGGCATGAGCGTGACCTATGCCCAGCTCGACACCTTCCACCGCCGCATCGCCGCCCACCTCGCCGATGCGGGACTGCGCAAGGGCGACGTCCTCGCCCTGCACAGCCCCAACACGATCGCCTACCCGGCCGTCTTCTACGGGGCCACGCGCGCCGGAGCGTGCGTCACCACCGTGCACCCGCTGGCCACCGCCGAGGAGTTCGCCAAACAGCTCAAGGACAGTGGCGCCCGGTGGATCGTCACCGTGTCCCTGTTCCTCGACATCGCCCGGCAGGCGGCGGAACTCGCGGGCGGTATCCGGGAGATATTCGTCTGCGACCAGGCCGACGGCCACACCTCCGTGCTCGACATGCTGGGCTCCACCGCCCCGGAACCCGAGACCGAGTTCGGCCCCGAGGACATCGCCGCCCTCCCGTACTCCTCCGGGACCACCGGTGCACCCAAGGGCGTCATGCTCACCCACCGCTCCATCGGCACCAACCTGGAGCAGCTGCGCCCCTTCATCCCGATGAAGACCGGGCACCGCATCCTCGCCGTCCTCCCCTTCTTCCACATCTACGGGCTGACCGCCCTGATGAACGCCCCGCTGCGCTCCGGGGCCACGGTCGTCGTGCTGCCCCGCTTCGACCTCGACCAGTTCCTCGGCGTGATCCAGGAACACCGCATCGCCGGGCTGTACGTGGCCCCGCCGATCGTCCTGGCCCTCGCCAAGCACCCGGCCGTCGGCAACTACGACCTGTCCTCGCTGGAGTACATCGTCAGCGCCGCCGCCCCCCTGGACGCAGACCTCGCCGCCGCCTGCTCCGCCCGCCTCGGCCTGCCCCCCGTGCGGCAGGCGTACGGCATGACGGAACTCTCGCCCGGCACCCACGTCGTGCCCCTCGAAGCCGAGAACCCTCCGCCCGGCGCCGTCGGAAAGCTGCTGCCGAGCACCGAGATGCGGATCACGTCCATCGAGGACCCCGGGACGGACCTCGGTATCGACACCGAGGGCGAGATCCTCATCCGTGGCCCCCAGACGATGAAGGGCTACCTCAACCGCCCCGAAGCCACCGACGAAATGATCGACAGCGACGGCTGGGTGCACACCGGCGACATCGGACGCGTCGACGCGGACGGCTGGCTCTTCGTCGTCGACCGGGTCAAGGAACTGATCAAGTACAAGGGCTACCAGGTCGCCCCCGCCGAGCTCGAAGCACTCCTCCTCACCCATGCGTCGATCGCCGACGCCGCGGTCATCGGCGTGTACGACAGCGACGGCAACGAGATCCCGAAGGCCTTCCTCGTACGCCAGCCGGCCGCCCAGGACCTCACCGCCGACGACGTCATGGCGTACGTCGCCGAACACGTCGCCCCGTACAAGAAGATCCGCCGCGTCGAGTTCGTCGACGCCGTACCGCGCGCCGTCTCCGGCAAGATCCTGCGCCGCGAGCTGCGCGACAGGGAGAAGAAGCAATGACGCTCGCCCCACCCGCCCACGACCGGGGCATCACCACACTGACGCTCGACTCCCCGGCCAACCGCAACGCCCTGAGCGCACCGCTCGTGGCCGGGCTGACCGAGGCCCTCGACGCGTGCGCGGCGGACGACACCGTGCGGGCCGTGGTCCTCACCCACACCGGCAACACGTTCTGCGCGGGCGCCGACCTCAGGGCACCGGCCGACCCGCACGCCTTCGTCGCCCTCATGCGGCGCATCGTCACCCTGCCGAAACCGGTCGTCGCCCGTGTCACGGGGCACGTCCGGGCCGGCGGCCTCGGCCTGCTCGGCGCCTGCGACATCTCGGTGGCCGGCCCCGAATCCTCCTTCGCCCTCACCGAATCCCGCCTGGGCCTCGCTCCCGCCGTCATCTCCCTGCCCCTGCTGTCACGCATGGACCCCCGCGCGGCATCCCGCTACTACCTCACCGGCGAACGTTTCGACGCGACGGAGGCCGCCAGGACCGGCCTGGTGAGCATCGCCGCCGACGACGTGGACAAGGCACTCGTACCGGTACTCGACGGACTGCGCAGAGCCTCGCCCCAGGGGCTGGCCGCATCGAAGGAGCTGGTCACGGCTACTGTGCGGGAGACTTTCGACCAGTACGCCGAAGACCTCATCGCCCGCTCAGCGGCACTCTTCGCCTCCGACGAGGCCCGGGAGGGGATGACGGCCTTCCTGGAACGACGGGATCCCGCATGGCGGCTCTGACCCCACCCAAGCAGGACCGCAGCCGTGCCACCCGGCAGAAGCTCCTCGAAGCCGCGGTGGCCTGCCTCGCCGAACACGGCTGGGCAGGCTCCACCGTCTCCGTCGTCGCCGAACGCGCCGGGGTCTCCCGCGGCGCCGCCCAGCACCACTTCCCCACCCGCGAGGACCTGTTCACCGCAGCCGTCGAGTACGTCGCCGAGGAACGCTCCGCCGCCCTGCGCGCCGTCCCCGTCCAGGGCCGGGCCGCCGTCGTCGCCGCCCTCGTCGACCTCTACACGGGCCCGCTCTTCCGCGCCGCACTCCAGCTCTGGGTGGCCGCCTCCAACGAGGAACAGCTCCGCCCCCGCGTCACCGAACTCGAAGCACGCGTAGGCCGCGAGACCCACCGCATCGCCGTCGGCCTCCTGCACGCCGACGAGACCCGCCCCGGTGTACGGGAGACGGTCCAGGGCCTCCTCGACATGGCCCGCGGTCTCGGCCTCGCCAACGTCCTCACCGACGACACGGCCCGCCGCGGGCGGGTCGTGGCGCAGTGGGCGGCGCTGCTGGACGACGCGCTGGGGTGAGGGGCCCCGTTCACAGACCGTCGGCCCATCCGAACGCCGCCCTGTACGCGCGCCGGAGGGCGTGACCACCCCGGTCCCCATCGGCATGGGCCCAGACGAGCGCGACGGTGAACCAGAGCAGAACGCCCCCGCCGACGACGCCCAGCGCCGCGAACTTGCCGAACCAGCCGAGAAGGACCAGGACAACGGCGACGATGCCGGCACCGACGTGAGCAGGACCCAGCGCCACGGGCGCCGACCTGCGACGGGCCCTGCCCTGGGCCCGCTCCGCCGCGAAGCGCTGCCCGCTGACGGCCTGGGGCTCGTTCTCGTCGAAGCTCATGTTTTCCCCCGGGGTGTGGTCGGTCGACGGTGCGCGTGGTGGACACGGTCTCACCGGCGCCGGATGCCTGTCCTCCCGCATCACGCACGCAGTCCAAGCCGCTCCCGGATACGCTTTCTCCTCCCGAACACAGGCCAGGGAGGCCCCGCACCATGAGCAGCACCGCGTCACCTTTTCCCGACCGCATCGAGCTCACGGGAGAGGGCCTGGTCCTGCGCGACTGGACCGAGGGGGACGTGGCCGCGATGCCGGATCTGTTCGACCACCCCGATACCGCGTACTGGACACCGCTCGTCTCCCCCTTCGACGAAGCCGCCTCCCGTGCCCGGCTGGACAAGGCCCGGCAGCTGCGGGCAGAGGGCATGACCATCCTGCTCGCCATTACCACCGACGGCGGCGCGGCACTGGGCGAGGTGATGCTGCGGCGCGCCCCCGAAGGCACGGAGCTCGGTTACGCGGTCGGCCCGGCCCACCGAGGCCAGGGCCTTGCCGCGCGGGCGGTGCGGGTGATGGCCGCGTACGCCTTCGAGGAGCTGGGCGTGGAGCAGGTGATCCTTGAGCTGGAGGCCGAGAACACGTCCAGCCTCGCGGTGGCGAAGAAGACGGGCTTCCGCCTGCTCGACGTGCCACTGATCGAGGGCGAGGAGAAGGGCCGGCCGTACGTCCTCCAGACGTGGGGGCTGAACCGTCCCTGACGCAAAGGGGCGCGTGGTTCGTGAGGGCCCGTAGAGGCCAGGGTCGGGGCATGGCCGCGTACGAGACGATGTCGTTCCACCTCGAGACCGACCGGCTGATACTGCGGCCGTGGGCCGAGTCGGACGCCGGGGGATCCGGCCGGTGGCGGGGTGGGGGCGGCGGCACGGCAGGCGGTGCGGACTCCGGAACGGGGACGGGTGCGGGCATGGCCACCTGCACCGGCTGGGGCACTCCCGGCGCGAGGCGGTTCGCCCACCAGCTCGAAGCCCGGGTCCCGGGCCCCGAGCTTCGGAGGCGAGACGGTCATGCCTTGCGGAGTCGGCTCAGGGTGCCTCGGCGACATCTACTCCAGCAGCTTTTCCCAGGTGAAGTAGGTTGCCAACACCCCCTGGAAACCACTGATTGCCGCAGAAGACCGGAGGATCACGCATGCCCCGAGAAGCTCCGTACCTCGCGGTCGCCGACGGCCTGCGTGCGCGCATTCTCGCTCAGGAGTGGGAGGTCGGCGAGCGCCTGCCGCCCCGGGTGCGGCTCGCCGAGGAGTACGCGGTCGGGCGCAACGTCATGCAGAGGGCCATGGACCGCTTGATAGCCGACGGTCTCCTGGACGGACGCGCCGGCTCGGGCACCTACGTCCGTACCCCGCGCGAGCGCCTGAGGCTGGTTCGCTCGCGGCACCGGGATCGCCGGTACGGCTCCTCACCCTGCTCGGAGGCGAGACAGCAGGGCAGGGCCGACGCCTGGGATTCTCACAGCCGGGTGCGCGTCCCCGCTCCTGAAGGAATCGCCGAGCGGCTCGGGATCAGCCCGGGCGATCTCTGCGTCACCACGCATTACGAGTTCCTGTCGGAGGGGCAGCCCGTCCAGCTCTCCGAGTCCTGGGAGCCGCTGGCGCTCACGGACGGAACGCCGGTCGTGCTGCCCGAGACGGGGCCCCTGGCTGGAAAGGGGGTGGTCGAGCGTATGCGTTCAATCGGCGTGGTCGTCTCGACCGTGGTCGAGATCCCGCGCCCGGCTCGGGCCACCCAGACACAGGCGAACCTGCTGGGGATCGGCGTGGGCGAGCTCGTGCTGCAGATCGAGCGCACGATCTACGACAGCGACGGACGCCCGGTGGAAACCGCCGACATGGTCATTCCCGACGTGCGTCGAGAGGTGGTCTACGAGTTCGGGGTCGAGCGCACGTAGGCGTGGGGACGGCCAGGGGCGCCCTTCATTTCCAACGGCAGGGGATACGCATGTCAACGACGTCCCGGCTCGGACTCCTGGGCGACCGGGACTTCGGGCGCCTGTTCGCCGCCACCGCACTCGGTCAGCTGGGTGACCGCATCATCTTCCTGTCGCTGCCCCTGGTGGCCATCACGGCACTGGACGCGGACGAGTTCCAGGTCGGTCTGCTGGCGGCGATGACCACGGCCGGCTCGCTCCTGATCGGGCTTCCGGCAGGTGCGTGGGTGGACCGTATGCGCAAGCGATCGGTAATGATCGGCGCTGATCTCGTTCGCGCGCTGCTCCTCGTGACGATACCGATCGCATGGTGGATGGGCCTTCTCACCATCGAGTGGCTCTGCACGGTCGCTCTGCTCCACGGAGTGCTGACCGTCTTCTTCGATGTCGCGTACGTCAGCTATCTCCCGCACTTGGTGGGACGCGGGAAACTCGTGGAGGGAAACGCGAAGTTGTCGTCAGTGCGCTCGGTGACCAGTATCGGCGGCCCGGCGTTGGCGGGGCCGCTGGTAGGCCTGATCGGCGCTCCCGCGGTGCTCGTGGTGAGCTCGGCCGGGATGGCCATGTCGGGGCTGCTCGCGGCCACGATCCGCAAGCGCGAAGGGAGGCCGGAGCGCAAGGACCGTAACCGGTTGGGCCGAGAGGTGAGGGAGGGGCTGAAGTTCGTTCTGAAGCACCCGGCCTTGCGGGCCATGGTGCTCGGGGATTCGATATTCAACCTCTCTCTGGTCATGTACCAAAGCATGTTGCTGGTCTTCCTGGAGCGGGAGGCGGGGCTCCAGCCCTTCGGTATAGGCCTTGTCCTTTCGGGGATGGGTTGCGGTGCATTGCTGGGCGCGCTGCTGGCCACGACGATCTCCGAACGTACTGGGCACGGCCGGGTCATCTGGCTCGCGTCACTGCTCACTTGCCCACTGACCGCTCTCATGCCGTGGGCGCGACCGGGTTGGAGCGTGTACGTGGCCACTGTCGGGCTCGCGGCCCTTTCGATGGGAGGAGTCGTCCGCTTCGTGGCCCAATCAAGCCTTCAGCAGGCCATGACACCGGATCGGCTTCTGGGCCGGATGAGTGCGACGACTCGCTTCGTGTCCTGGGGCGGCATTCCTCTCGGCGGGCTTCTGGGCGGAGTGTCGGGATCGGTGTTCGGAGCAGCAGGCACGTTGTGGATCGGTGCGGCCGGGATGACGCTGAGCGTCCTTCCCGCATTCCTCTCACCGCTGCGCACCCTGCGTGGAATTCCCGCAGGGGCCGCCCCGGAGGTTGCGCGCTGAGGCCTCCCCGCGCGGAACTGCTCCCACCTCCCACTCGTACAGGGGGCTCCGTCACCTGCGTACGTGCGCTGCGCTGCCGGGCGTCAGCCTTCAGATTCTCGCGCTGAGTCATCGGTCCCATGCAGGGGTTGACGGGCCTTCATCCTGCTGGAAACGCCCGACTTCCAACACGTCGCGTACTCCGAGACGCAGCGCGGCAGCCTGCTCGTCGCCGACCCCGATGAGATCAGCATCCTGTCCCAGGAATATGCGATGCTGCGAGCTCAGGCCCTCAGCCCCGAAGACACCATGGGCCTGTTGGGCCCGTCTGCTGGGAGAGCAATGAGCACTGCACGCGCGTGGTTCAAGTCCAGCTACAGCGGCGACGAGGGCGGCCAGTGCCTCGAAGTCGCTCACGAGTGGCGGAAGTCCAGCTACAGCGGCAGCGAGGGCGGCGCCTGCGTCGAAGTCGCCGCGCACCCCGCCGCCGTACACGTCCGTGACTCCAAGAACCCCGAGGGCCCGGCGCTTGCTCTGCCGCCCGCCGCCTGGGCCGCCTTCACCGCGCACGTGGGCCACTGAGGTACTGGGGGAATCGTGGGTGACTACTTCCAGACGGTCGTCGACCTCGATGCCACCGAGCGGGACGCTCAGGAGCTCGGGGCCCGGGTCCTGGACTGGCTGATCGCGGAAGGCATCGTGGCCGCCGAGCGCACCGACTGCGTCCTGGGCGGCGACGGATACGGTCACGGCCCCGGCCCGCACTTCGCCAAGGCCGTCGGTGACCCGGACCCGGTCGACCTGTGGTCCAACGGGCTTCACGTCGAGACCGGCCGCACCGTCTTCGACAGCGGCCAGGGAGACGCGGGCGCGGCCACCTGCCCGCTCTGCCGGACCGAGATCCGGCTGGTCGACGAGGTGTGGGAGCCCATCGAGTCCGCCTGGGACCCTTTCAAGGGGCGGTTCCAGGACTGGGCCGAGGACGGTGGCGAAGGGATCGTGCACTGCCCGTCCTGCGGAGGCTCCTCCGGCATCGACCGGTGGAGCTGGGAGGACGACTACTACGCGTGCGGGCACCTCGGGTTCACGTTCTGGGGTTGGGCGGAGCTCACGTCCGACTTCACCCGGGAGATCGGCCGCAGACTGGGCGGCCACCGCACCGTGCTCCTCGCCGGAAAGCTTTAGACCCAAAGGCGGCCGGCCACCGGCCGGGCATGTCGTCAAGGACGAGATGCCCGGCGCGCGGACACGGGAACGGGCGGTCAGTTGGTCCAGATGACCGGGCTGTCGCTGTACGCGTCACCCTCCTCGAACGAGGCAGCCGCGATGGGCTCGGTCTTCGTGGCGCTGAGCGAGCAGGTCTCGTACGACGCGCCCTTGGTGGTGAACTCGCCCGGTGCCGACTCGTTGTCGCACTTGCCCGGGAGGTCGCCGATCAGGATGACGCCCGTGGGGGCACCGCCTTCCAGCTTGCCGCGCAGCCGCAGCGACGAGTACGCCAGGTCGGTGCCGCCGACGTTCTCGACCTTCATCCGGATGTAGTACGGCGTCATGCCCTTGGCCTTCGCGCCGAATGCGGCCATGTCGGCCTCGGCGCCCTTCTCGATCGCCGTGACGGTCACGGCGACGGTGCCCTTCTTCTCGGTCCCGTACTTGAACGGCAGAATCGCCCGGTCACCGATCTTGAGCTTCGTGCCCGGCGCGGCGACGTCACCACCGGCCGGAGCGGCAGCGTCGTCGCTGGGGTCCGCGGACGGGCTCTCGCCGGCCGGGTCGGACGATGCCGGAGCGGACGCCGAGGGCGACTCCTGTGCCGATGACGAGTCCTCGCCGTCATTGCAGGCCGTGAGCCCGAGCCCCAGGGCCGTGAGGGCGACAGCGGAGATGATGCGTCCCTTGTGCGTCATTTTGACCTAACTGGCAGTGAGGGCTGCCTCGTACGACAGCCGAAACGTTCATGACGCATCTCAGATTGAGGCGGAAATGACACAGGCGCGCCACAGGAATGCGACGGGTGCGGCACGGCTCGGCGGGCCGTGGTGCCTCGCGGCCTTCTCCAGTGCCTGCGCCGGTCGTGTCAGTGACATGTGGCACCGTGGACCGCGTTGACGGACGACAGGCCGGACCGCACCGAACCTCGGGGGAACGCGTGGGCGACTACTTCCAGACGATCGTGGACACGGAGATCTCGTCGGCGGACGCCGCGCCCATGGCCGCGCGCATCGTGGAATGGCTCGTCGCCGAAGGGGTCGTCGGCCCGGACCGCACCGAACCCGTCATCGGCAGCGGACCGGCGTACCCGCCGGGGCCCCGCCACCGCGCCGTCGTCGACAGCAGCGGCTGGAGCGAGCCGTGGGAGGCGGGCGGGCTGGAAGTGGTCACCACCCGCGCCGTGTTCGACGCCGGACAGTACGCGGAGGCCTCGGGCGCCGACTGTCCTCACTGCGGACGGACCACCGAACTCCGCGACGAGGAGACGTGGGACGAGATCCCCGGCGCTTGGGATCCCTTCGCCGCCGCCGAGCAGGCCTGGCTTGCCGACGGCGACGCGCCGGTCCGCTGTACGCACTGCCGCGCCGAGTCCCCGCTCACCGACTGGACCGGCATGGACGACGCCTTCGCGTACGGCAGCCTCGGCTTCACCTTCTGGGGGTGGCCCGACCTCACACCCCGCTTCCTCGCCGAGTTCGGCCGCCGCCTGGATCGGCACCGCACAGTCTGCATACGCGGCAAGATCTGACGGACGGGGCGGCCCCCGTCCGTCAGAGCTGAGGGTCTCAGTTCCCCAGGTCCGCCAGCTGATCGAATCCCGGGATCTCCCGCGGAGTGCGCGTCCCCGGTCCGATGTACTTCGCCGACGGCCGCACCAGGCGCCCCGTCCGCTTCTGCTCCAGGATGTGCGCCGACCAGCCCGCCGTACGCGCACACGTGAACATCGACGTGAACATGTGCGCCGGAACCTCGGCGAAGTCCAGCATGATCGCCGCCCAGAACTCCACGTTCGTCGCCAGCACCCGGTCCGGGCGCCGCGCGTGCAGCTCCTCCAGCGCGGCCTTCTCCAGCGCCTGCGCCACCTCGAAGCGCGGTGCGCCCAGCTCCTCCGCCGTGCGCCGCAGCACCCGTGCGCGGGGGTCCTCGGCCCGGTAGACGCGGTGGCCGAAGCCCATCAGCCGCTCGCCCTTGTCCAGGGCCTTCTTCACGTACGCGGTGGCGTCCCCGGTCCGCTCGATCTCCTCGATCATGCCGAGGACGCGGGACGGCGCGCCGCCGTGCAGCGGGCCCGACATCGCGCCCACCGCGCCGGACAGTGCGGCGGCCACATCGGCGCCGGTGGAGGCGATGACCCGGGCGGTGAACGTCGAGGCGTTCATGCCGTGCTCGGCGGCCGAGGTCCAGTACGCGTCGACGGCCTTCACATGCCGGGGGTCCGGCTCGCCGCGCCAGCGGATCATGAACCGCTCGACGACGGATCCGGCCTTGTCGATCTCGCTCTGCGGGACCATGGGCCGCCCCTGCCCGCGTGCGGACTGTGCGACGTACGAAAGGGCCATGACGGCAGCCCGCGCCAGATCGTTGCGCGCGGTCTTCTCGTCGATGTCCAGCAACGGCTTCAGGCCCCACACGGGCGCGAGCATCGCCAGGGCGGACTGGACGTCGACCCGGATGTCTCCGGAGTGCACCGGGATCGGGAACGGCTCGGCGGGCGGCAGGCCGGGACTGAACGCCCCGTCGACCAGCAGGCCCCACACGTTGCCGAACGACACCTGGCCGACGAGATCCTCGATGTCGACGCCTCGGTACCGCAGCGAACCGCCTTCCTTGTCGGGTTCGGCGATCTCCGTTTCGAACGCGACGACTCCTTCGAGTCCGGGTACGAAGTCGGACATCAGGCGGCTCCCTCGGATCGGCGGCTGCGAGCGGGCCTCAGGGCCCACCCAAGATACTGGCGGGTTCCGACGTGACCGGGAAGCGTGACATCCGGCACAGCTCCCCATTCCACCGTGTAACGGCGGGCGGACCTCCTTCGTGCCTGGCCGCTGCGGCAGGATGACACCGTGCCCACCGCAGACTCCTCCTTCGATTCCACCACCGATCCGGCCGCGATGCGCGAGCAGTACCGTTCCGAGGCCTTCACCGAGGCCGGTCTCGCCGCCGATCCGATGCAGCAGTTCGCCCGCTGGTTCCGGCAGGTCGCCGCGGGCGGGATGCTCCACGAGCCGAACGCCATGGTGGTGTCCACGGCGACCCCCGAGGGCCGGCCGTCCTCCCGCACGGTGCTGCTGAAGATGTACGACGAGCGCGGCTTCGTCTTCTTCACCAACTACGACTCCCGCAAGGGCCGCGAACTCGACGCCAATCCGCACGTCTCGCTGCTCTTCCCCTGGCATCCCCTGGCCCGCCAGGTGATCGTCACCGGCACCGCGTCCCGCGTTGCCCGCGAGGAGACGGTCGCCTACTTCCGCACCCGCCCCCACGGCTCCCAGCTCGGCGCCTGGGCCAGCGACCAGTCCACGGTGATCGCCTCCCGCGAGGAGCTGGTCCACCGGTACGAGGACCTCGCGGCCCGCTACCCGGAGGGCGAGAAGGTCCCGGCGCCCCCGCACTGGGGCGGCTTCCGCGTCGTCCCCGACACGATCGAGTTCTGGCAGGGCCACGAGAACCGGCTCCACGACCGGCTGCGGTACGTGAGGCAGCCCGGCGAAAGCGCGTGGCGCGTGGAGCGGCTGTGCCCGTAGGGCGGCACTGCCCCTGGCATGCAGAAACCCGCAGGCTCTGGTCCCTCCTTGCGGAGGAGCCGGCCGGACTTACCGGCGAGCCTGCGGGTCGGTGACTGCTTGGGTTTCGGCAGACAAGCCTGCCGAGGTGCACTGTGTGCGACGACGGGCTGTCAGCCCGCAGCCACCTCACGAATCCGATAAGACTGCACTTTTCGGATCACCTCCTTTCAACGTGTAAGACCACCTTAGGAACGTCCCCGGGCTCGCACAACCGAATTAATCGGAGCCATTGATTTCGGTGAAGTCGCTGTGTGCTGGGTCACGTTCGAGTTCAATGGGCTGACGTGCGGCAATGGCGGACACGTCCTGCAGGGGGTCCGGGATGAGTGCTTCCACGAGCAGCGGAACGACCGATGCGCTCGGCCCCGATCCGATTCCCGGGGCGGAGCTGCTGGCGGCTCTCCTCGACGGGATGGACGCCGCGCTGTGCGCCTTCGACGCTGACGGCACGGTCACCCACTGGAACCGCGAGGCCGAGCGGATTCTCGGCTGGTCGGCCGGGGAGGCCGTCGGGCGGCCCGGGTTCGCCGGGTGGGCCGTGCGGCGGGCGGACGCGGGTGAGGTGCAGGGGCGGCTGATGGCCGTCATGGACGGGCCCGGGCGGCAGGTGCACGAGTTCGCGCTGCTGCGCAAGGACGGCGGGCGGGTGCTCGTGCGGACCCAGTCGGCCGGGGTGCGCGGCGCGGACGGGAAGCCCGCCGGGGTGTACTGCGCCTTCAGCGAGGTCCATGCGCAGATCGATCTGGAGCGGTCCATCGCCCTGAGCGAGGCGCTTTTCGAGGACGCGTCGTGGGGCGTGGTGCTCGTGGACGTGGATCTGCGGCCGACCGTCGTCAACGCGCACGCGGCCCGCGCACTGGGCGGCGGCCGGACGACGCTGCTGGGCCGGCCGCTCGGTGAGCTGATCGTGCAGGGTGTGGAGGACCTGGAGGGTGCGCTCCAGCACGTACTGGCCGAGGGCGCGCCGGACGCCCCCGCCGAGCTGTGGGTGACGTTGCGTACGGGCGACGGCGACCGGCGGCGCTGCTGGCGCAGTGGATTTCTGCGGCTGGCCTCGCCGCTCGCGGAGGAGCCGGTGCCGCTGGGTGTCGGCTGGCTGTTCCAGGACGTGACGGCGGCGAAGCTGGCGGCCCAGGACGCGGACCGGGTGCGGTTCCGGTCCAGTCAGCTGCACCGGGCCTCGCGGTCGGCCGCCGAGTGCGAGGACCCGATGGAGGCGGCCACCTCGTCGCTGGACTACGCGCTCGCGGGCTTCGCCGACCATGCGCTGGTCGACCTGGTGGCGGGCGAGCGGCTGTTGCGCGCGGCTCAAACGCCGTCCGACGCGCCAGGCCCCTGCCTGCCGGTGGCCGGGGGCGGCATTCCGCTGCGGTACGCGCCGGGGCACCCGGCCCTGCAGGCGGTGGACCGTACGGGGTCGGTGCGGGCCTCGGCGGGTGCCGGTTCGGCGCAGGCGGCGGGGGAGTGGGCGACGGAGCGCCGGTGGCCGGCCGATTCGGTGCACGCCCTGTGTGCGGTGCTGCGGAGCCGGGGGCGGACGCTGGGCGTGGTGACGTTCCTGCGCTCGTCCCACCGCGCCGCCTTCGAGCGTCCGGACGCGGTGTACGCGGAGAGCGTGGCGGACCGGGTGGCGGCGTCGGTGGACCTGTACCAGGCGGTGAACTCCAGCCCGTCCGGCGATTGAGGACGGAACCCTCGCCGGGGCGGGCGCTTGAGGACGGAACCTTCGCCGGGGGCGGGCGCTTGAGGACGGAACCCTCGCCGGGGGCGGGCGCTCATCCCACGGACCCGGCCGCACCGCAGCCCGCCGCCGGCCAAGCGCTCAGTGCCGGTAGAAGATCCGGTCGGCGTACTCCGCCATCACACGGCCGTTCCACTCATGGCCCCCGTCGACGTTGCCCGACCGCAGCAGCGGCGGCTCGACGCCCCGCTCCAGCAGCCGTTCCGCCGCGGCGGCCATCATCGACTGCATGATCGCGCTGGTGACGACCGTCGACGCGGGGGCGAAGGGCGCCTCGATGCCGTCGACGTCCAGCTCCGCGTCGCCGATGGAGATCTTGCTGTCCAGGACGATGTCGCAGTGGTCCCGCAGGAATCCGCCCGAGCTGTGCCGGGACCGGGTGCCTTCCGCGTACGCGACCGAGGTGACGCCGATGACCTTCAGGCCCAGCGCGCGTGCGTTCAGCGCCATCTCCACCGGCAGGGCGTTGCGCCCGGAGAGCGAGATGATCACGAGGACGTCGCCCGCCTTCGCGGGGCTGGAGTCGAGCACCGCGCCGGCGAGGCCGTCGACCCGCTCGAGGGCGGAGCCGAGGGTCGCCGGCATGACGTCGACGCCCAGGGTGCCGGGGACGGCCAGCACGTTCATGAGGGCGAGTCCGCCGGCGCGGTAGACGACGTCCTGGGCGGCCAGCGAGGAGTGCCCGGCTCCGAAGGCGAAGAGTCTGCCGCCGGCCACGACGGTGTCGGCGATCGCGTCACCGGCTGCCGCGATGGCGCCCGACTCCTCGTCGCGCACGCGCTCCAGCAGGCCGATCGCTGCGTCGAAGAACTGACCGGCCAGCTTGCTTTCGCTCATCGAGGAGGGCCTTTCCGGCGGGGTGGGGTGTCCATGGGGGAGTCCGTACCGCCGATCACGTTGCGGTCTGGACCAGTGACATGTCAATACCGCACGGGCCGTTCCCGGCCTCGTCGGCAGAGCTCCTTCGGACGGCGCGGCACGGTTGTCGGTGCTATGCGTCAGAATTGGACGAGGGCCAGCGCACGACTGCATCGAGGGGCACGAATGTCCGGACTGATCGACACAACGGAGATGTATCTCCGCACCATCCTCGAACTCGAAGAGGAAGGCGTGGTCCCCATGCGCGCCCGGATCGCTGAACGGCTGGACCAGAGTGGTCCGACCGTCAGCCAGACGGTGGCGCGGATGGAGCGCGACGGCCTGGTGCAGGTCGCGGGGGACCGGCACCTGGAGCTGACGGAGGAGGGCCGCCGGCTGGCGACCCGAGTGATGCGCAAGCACCGGCTCGCCGAGTGCCTGCTCGTCGACGTGATCGGCCTGGAGTGGGAGCAGGTCCACGCCGAGGCATGCCGTTGGGAACATGTGATGAGCGAGGCCGTGGAGCGGCGGGTGCTGGAGCTGCTGCGCCACCCGACGGAGTCTCCGTACGGTAATCCCATCCCGGGCCTTGAGGAGCTGGGCGAGAAGGCCGAGGCCGACCCGTTCCTCGACGAGGGCATGGTCAGCCTGTCGGAGCTCGACCCGGGCGCCGACGGCAAGACGGTGGTGGTCCGCCGGATCGGTGAGCCGATCCAGACGGACGCCCAGCTGATGTACACGCTGCGGCGGGCGGGCGTGCAGCCCGGTTCCGTGGTCAGCGTGACCCAGTCGCCCGGCGGAGTGCTGGTCGGCAGCAGCGGCGAGGCGGCGGAGCTGGACTCCGAGGTCGCTTCGCACGTGTTCGTGGCGAAGCGCTGAACCTGGCGCGGCGTCGCGGACGTGAGCAAGCGCTGAGCGTGGCGATGCTCCGGATGTGAGCAAGCGCTGAAGTACGGGTGGCGGACGATCAGCGGTTGCTGTCGTCCGTTTTCCGTTTTTCCGTCCGGAATTGCAGCGCCCGGACGGATCGCGTGCCAGGCTGTCGCGGAGGGATACCTGAGAGTGTCGGCCGTCTGGCCGCACGGTCGGGGAGGGGAGCAGGGGTATGCGCCCGTCGTACTGGCATGTCCGGCCTGCGCACTGGGCGAAAGCTGTCGCGGTCCCGCCGGTTGCCCCGGCGCACGCGCCTGTGACGCGCGCCCCGGCATCCGAGTCACGCCCCCGGACCCATGGCCCCGGAGCGACGGATGGCCCCGGCGCCGCAAGGCGCCGGGGCCTGTCCTCCCCTGTTCCGACCTGGAGCCCCGAGCTCTCGAGGTCGGTTCCCGCGAGCCCTCATCCCCGAGTGGCTCGCCTCCCGGAGAAGATCTCCCCTCCGTGGCCGACGTCAATCCTGGGAGGCGGTCACTCGAACGAGCGGTGTTATGTGCCGGAACCCGGTTTTCGAATAAAGGTTCGATAGTCTGGCCGACGCGACCACATGGTGATCGAGGGACCAGAAGGGGGTGCCAGAACATATGGTGCGGCGCATCGATGTGACCGGAGCCGACGGCGTACGCCTCGCGGCCTGGGAGTTCGCCGACCCGCCCAAGGGGCGCGCGGAGACCGACCGCGCCGGGGGCGTCTTACTGCTCCACGGACTGATGGGCCGGGCCTCGCACTGGGCCCCCACCACCCGCTGGCTCGCCGAGCGGCACCGGGCGGTCGGCCTCGACCAGCGCGGACACGGCCGCAGCGAGAAGCCGGCCGGGGGTCCGTACACCCGCGATGCGTACGTCGCCGACGCCGAGGCCGCGATCGAACAGCTCGGCCTCGCCCCCGTCACCCTTGTCGGGCATTCGATGGGAGCGCTCACCGCCTGGCAGCTCGCCGCGAAGCGCCCCGACCTCGTCCGGGCCCTGGTCATCTGCGACATGCGGGCCTCCGCACTCGGTGCTGCCTCGCAGCGGGAGTGGGAGGACTGGTTCAATTCCTGGCCGGTTCCGTTCGCCACCCTGTCCGACGTACGGAAGTGGTTCGGCGAGGACGACCCCTGGGTGGAGCGCCCCAACCCGGCCCGCGGTGAGTTCTTCGCCGAGGTGATGGCCGAGCGCGCCGACGGCTGGCGGCCCGTCTTCTCCCGCCGGCAGATGCTCACCTCCCGCGCCACCTGGGTCTTCGACGCGCACTGGGAGGAGCTGGCGCAGGTCAGGTGCCCCACCCTGGTGCTCCGCGGTCTGGACGGCGAGCTGGGCCGGGCGGAGGCCCAGGAGATGGTCCGGGTGCTGCCCCGCGGGCAGTACGCGGAGGTGGCCGACGCCGGCCACCTCGTCCACTACGACCAGCCCGAGGGCTGGCGCGCCGCGGTCGAACCCTTCCTGGAGCAGCTCGCCGAGGACGCCCAGGACGACCGGGAGCCGGTGGCTCCGTAACGACCGGGCCCGGCCTCGGCTGCCGCGCCCGTCACCCCTTGCTGACCGCCGTCAGGATCTCCGGCAGCCGGTCCGCCGTGCGGGGCGCGGCGACCCGCAGCCCGCCCCAGGCGATCAGCGTCCCGTACGCGGCACCCACCGGCACCAGGAGCCACAGCAGGCCCTCCGCGTCGGAGAGGTGCAGCCAGATCGTCAGACCGATCACGGGTGCGCACAGCAGCGCCGCCGAGACCATGCCGCCGAGGATGGAGATCCAGGCGAGCCCGGCCTGCCCGGGGGCCACGTTCTTGAACGCGCCGTCCTGCGGGATCGAGTACGGGAAGTTCGCCGAGGCCACGGCACCCGTCGCCAGCATCGCGCCCAGCAGGGCGAACGACAGTCCCATGACCCCCGGCAGCACTGCCCAGTCCCCGAGCACCGCCGCCGTCAGGACAGTGACCAGGACCGTGTACGGGAGGGTGATCAGCAGCAGGGCCAGTGCCCGCGCCCGCAGTTCGAGGTACGCGTCGCGGGTCGAGGAGATCGTCAGCGCCACCATCCAGAACGCCGAGGTGTCCTGCCCGAACTGGTTGTACATCTGGATGCCGAGCATTCCGGCGCCGAAGCACGCGAAGTAGACCGACCCCGTGCCCTGCAGGGCGTTGAGCAGCGGCACGATCAGCCCGATCGCCAGCGCCGACACCCAGGCGGCCTTGGTCTTCGGGTCCCGTGCGACGTACCGCAGGCTGCGCTCCATCACCGTGCCGGTGCGCCCCTCGGGGAACAGCGCCCACAGGCCGGAGCCCTCCCGGCCGGACTTCCGGGCCGGTTCGGCGGCGGAGAGCGTCGAGCCGTCCGGCGCCGTCATCAGCTTCTCCAGGCTGCGCCGCCACAGCACCACCAGCAGGACCAGCGCGGCCGCGGAGAGGAGCAGTTGCACGGCGGCCCGCCCGTACGCCCCCTGGGACGCGGAGTCCACGGAGCCGATCGCCGAGGCGGGCGGCAGCCAGCGCACCACCTCCGCCGCCGGGTCGAGTGCGGAGAGGCCGCCCGCCCGGCCGAGCCGCTGCACGCCGAAGTTGACGGCCTGGATCCCGACCGCGATCACCAGCCCGCTGAGCACCGCCAGATCGCGGCCCTTGCGGGAGGTCAGCAGCCGGGTGTTGGCCGTGGCGACGGCCCGTGCCAGCGCGACGCAGACCAGCAGGGTCAGCGGGGCCGCCAGGACGGCGAACACCACCGCGCCCGGCCCGTGCGCCAGCGCGGTCACCGAACCGGCCGCCAGGCAGAGCGTGAACAGCGGTCCTATGCCGACCAGTGAGGAGACCAGCAGTGCGGTGATCAGGGGCCGGGGCCGCAGCGGCAGCATCACGAGGCGGCTCGGGTCGAGGGTCTCGTCGCCGGCGGCGAAGAAGAGCGGCATCACGGCCCAGCCGAGCGCCAGCACCGCTGCCAGCAGCACGACGAGGGAGCCCGCGTGGGCGTGGCCGCGCAGCGCGATCAGCCCGATCAGCTGGCCCAGGGCGATCAGCAGGGTGGCGACGACGGAGGCGATGTACACGGCCCGGCGGCCGGCCGACTGCCGCAGCCCGTTGCGGAGCAGGGCGAGCTTGAGCCGTACGAGGACGGGGACCAGTTCCGTGCCGCCCGCCGGGCCGCTCGTGCGGGGACCGGAGGCGGCCGGGGCGTCGAGCACGCTCATCGGGCACCGCCGAGCCAGTCCAGGGCGGCGCCGTTGTCGCGGTCGCCCGCGCCGACGAGCTCCAGGAAGGCGTTCTGGAGCGAGGACGCGTCGCCGCGGACCTGGGCGAGGGTGCCCTGGGCGCGGATGGTGCCCGCCGCCATGACGGCCACCCAGTCGCAGAGCGACTCGACGAGCTCCATCACATGGCTGGAGAAGACGACGGTCGCCCCCGACCCGGTGTAGCGCTCCAGCACTCCGCGGATGGTCTGGGCCGACACCGGGTCGACGCCCTCGAACGGCTCGTCGAGGAAGAGCACTTCGGGGTTGTGCAGCAGCGCGGCGGCGAGCCCGATCTTCTTGCGCATGCCCGTCGAGTAGTCGATGACGAGCTTGTGCTGGGCGCCCGCCAGGTCCAGGACGTCCAGCAGCTGGGTGGCCCTGCTGTCCACCTCGTCGCCGGGCAGCCCGCGCAACCTCCCTGTGTAGCCGAGGAGTTCACGTCCCGAGAGGCGTTCGAAGAGCCGCAGGCCCTCGGGCAGGACGCCGATGCGGGACTTCACCTCGACCGGGTCGCGCCAGACGTCCCGGCCGCCGATCTCGATCCGTCCCAGATCGGGGCGGAGCAGGCCGGTGACCATGGACAGGGTGGTGGTCTTGCCGGCGCCGTTGGGGCCGACCAGGCCGATGAACTTGCCTGCGGGCAGCGCCAGATCGATTCCGGCGACCGCGGTGTGGGCGCCGAACCGTTTCCACAGTCCTTCCACGCGCACCGCGGGCGGAGCCGCCCGCGGGACATCGGGCTCGACGGCCCGGTCGGCCCCGTCGATGTCTGTCCGGTCCGGCATGCTGCACGCCCTTCGAAGTCCCCTTGGAGCGTCCGGCGATGAGGGGTGCGACGTCGCACCCCTCATCGCCGGACGCTCCTGCTTGGGGGCCAGCCTACGAAAGGCGGCTCCGCGCGTCGGCGGCCTCGCGCCCGCAGGCGTAGGCGAGCGGGCTGATGAGCTCGTCCACCTCGGGCAGCCAGCGGTTGGTGGCGGAGGGGCCGCGGGCCCACTGCACGGCGCCGGCCCCGCCGACCCGGGTCGGTGGGGCGGCGATGTAGTGGCCCTCGCCGATTCCGCGCAGCCCGATCGCCGTGGCGTCCCAGCCGACCTTCCGGACGAGGCCGTCGGCCTTGGCGGCGGCGCCGGGCAGGACGAAGAACTGCATCCGGCGGTCGGGGGTGCGGGTGACCGGTCCGAGCGGCAGGCTCATCCGCTCCATCCGGGCCAGCGCCAGGAAACCCGCCGACTCCGGTACGTCGATCGCGTCGAAGACGCGGCCGGTCGGCAGCAGGATCGAGGCGCGGGGCTGCTGCGACCACATCCGGCGGGCCGCCGCGGCACTGCCGGTGGCCCTGCCCGCCCAGTCGGTCCGGGTCGGGTGGGCGCCGGGCACCGCGCAGCCGGTCTCACCGCACGAGCACCGTTCCGTGCCGTCGGCCGGCTCCAGCCAGGTGCCGGGGCACACGTCCCAGTGCCGCTCCTCCGCGTACCGCACCGCGGCGTCGAGCAGCTGCTCGGCTCGCTGCTGGGGGATCTGTGCGGCTTCCATGACTCCGATGGGCTCTTCCACGCACAGCACAACTCCCCCCGCCACCTGGGGTTACGGCCGCGGTGAGCGCGGTTACGGTCCATCGCTTCCGCATACGGGGCGCATCGATGCACGGGCGGGGGCGCGCGGGAGCGACGTCGGCGGCGGGCGGGTAGCCACATACCGGAGATCCGGCACAGTTCGCTCGGCAGTCTAGGGTGCACGCCGGGAGATAAGGGCAGAGACGCGTCAAAAGTGACCAACACGATGAATCGGCGAATTTCTCAGGCATATGTCGGGCAGTGATTCCTGCAAAGATCACTGCGGCCTCAGGGGGAGAAACATGGCAGCCAGGCCTCTCGTCGCACGCCAGCCGAACGAACGGCTCCAGGCGCTCATTCAGGAAGCCGGATGCTCCAACGCGGGCCTCGCCCGCCGCGTCAACATGGTCGGGGCCGAGCGCGGGCTCGACCTCCGCTACGACAAGACCTCCGTGGCCCGCTGGCTGCGCGGACAGCAGCCACGCGGCCGGGCGCCGGGAATCATCGCCGAGGCGCTCGGCCGCAAGCTCGGCCGTACGGTCACGATCGACGAGATCGGGATGGCCAACGGCAAGAACCTGGCCTCAGGCGTCGGCCTGCAGTTCGCCCCGACGGTGACCGGCGCGATCGAGCAGGTCTGCGAGCTGTGGCGCAGCGACGTCGGCCGCCGTGACTTCCTGTCCGGTTCCGCGGTCGCGTCCTCGGCGCTGGTCGAGCCCAGCCGGGACTGGCTGATCACCGGCGCGGACCCGCAGGTCGCACGGGTGGCCGGGGCCCGGGTCGGGATGCCGGACGTCGAGGCGGTGCGGGCGACGACGGCGGCGCTGGTCGACCTGGACCACCGGTTCGGCAGCGGTCATGTGCGGCCGGTCCTGGTGCACTACCTGAACAGCGTGGTCTCAGGTCTGCTCTCGGGGGCGTACCGCGAGTCGACCGGGCGGCAGCTGTTCGGGGCGGTCGCGCGGCTCACCGAGCTTGCCGGGTACATGGCGATCGACACGGGCCAGCCGGGCCTCGCCCAGCGCTACTACATCCAGGCGCTGCGCCTTGCCCAGGCTGCGGGCGACCGCGCCTACGGGGGATATGTGCTGGCCGCCTCGATGAGTCATCTCGCCGCGCAGCTCGGCAATCCACGGGAGATCGCCCAGCTGGCCAGGGCGGCCCAGGAAGGGGCGCGCGGGCGGGTCACCCCGCGGGCGGAGGCGATGTTCTACGCGGCGGAGGCCCGGGGCCACGCGCTGCTCGGCGACGCGCGTACCACGCAGGCGGTGGCGGGCCGGGCGCTGACGGCGCTGGAGCAGGCCGACCCGGACAGCGGTGACGATCCCGACTGGATCGTTCACTTCGACCATGCGTATCTGGCCGACGAGCTGGCGCACTGCCACCGCGACCTCGGTCAGGCGGAGGCGGCCGCGCGCCGGGCGAAGGAGGCCCTGGGCGGTCTTCCGGCGTCCCGTGCCCGCCGCCGGGGCATCGGTCTGGCCCTGCTGGCCGCGGCGCAGGTGCAGCTGCGTGAGGTGGAGCAGGCCTGCCACACCGGGACGCGGGCCATGGAGCTGCTGGGCACGGTGCGCTCCAGCCGGGGCGCGGAGTATCTGGACGACCTGCAGCAGCGTCTGCTGCCGTACGGGGACGAGCCCGCGGTGCGGGAGTTCGGCGCCCGTCTGGAGCTTCAGGCGGCCTGACGGGAGGGCGCTTCCGGGCCGCACAGTCCGCCGGCCGGGGCGGCTGCCTGCGGGTGCCCCCATTACCTGCGTCGTGAGGCCGCTGCGTGTTACAGCCCGTGTGAAGGGGTGGTGAGCGACAACACACGCTTGGCGAACGGCAGGGACCACCCGATAGCGTGAGCCGACGATTCCATAAGGCCGACCGGCACATGGGGGGTGGGTGAAGGAGCGGGACTGGGTGCGTGCCCAGCCCCGCGACGCCGCCCCCCATGTGCCGGTCGGACTAAGTTCACACGTAGGAGTCCTGGTGACACAGAGCGGACAGGGTGACGAGCAGCAGCTCCCTGCTGTACGACCCGCGCACGAGGGCATCGTGCTGCCCGCGGGTGGCGGCGAGCCCTGGACGCCGGGGGGACCCGCGGACCAGGCTGCCCCGGCAGGCGGTCAGCCGTGGGGGCAGCCCTGGGGACCGCAGGCACCCCACCAGGACCCTGCGCAGCAGGGGCCGTACGGGCAGCAGGCACAGCACGGGCAGTACGGCCAGGGACAGCAGGTTCCGGGGTACGGCCAGGTTCCGCAGGCACAGCCGCAACCGCCCGCCCAGCAGCAGCACCAGTCCCAGCAGCACCAGCCGTCGCCGTACGCCCAGCCGTTGCCGCCCGAGGCGGTACCCGGCGGGGGCGGCGACGTGGACGCCACGCAGTACATCGCGCCGATACCGGGCGGCCCCGGGCCGGGCGGCCTGCCGCCGGAGAACCCCGCGGAGTCCACGCAGTTCCTGGGCCGCGCCCAGCAGCAGGGGTACCAGCAGCCCGGCGGTCATGCCGCACCGCCGCCCGCGCAGGGCGGCCAGGACGCCGACGCGACCCAGTACATACCGCCCGTGCCAGGCGGTGCCCCGTACGGCATCCGGCCCGGGGCGCCCGGTGAGCGGCAGCCGCCCGCCGAGTTCGACAACCTCTTCCGCAACGACGAACCCGCGGGCGCCACACAGCAGATGCCCCGGTTCGACCCCTCGCAGCGCCAGCAGCACCAGCAGTACCCGCCCCAGGGCGGGCAGCAGCAGTACCAGGGCGGGCCGCCCCCGCAGGCGTACCAGCAGGCGCCCCCGTACACGGGCCCCGAGGACGGGCTGCCGCAGGACGGGCAGGACGGGCGGCGGAAGAGGTCCGCGCACGTCCCGCTGATCGCCGCGGTCGTTGTCGGCTGTGCCGTGATCGGGCTCGGTGCCGGCGCCCTGTTGAGTGGTGGCGACGACAAGGACGAGGACGGCAAGCCGCCGGTGGTGGCGGCGAGTTCGCCCGCGGCCCAGCCCTCCGCCAAGGCTGCGGTGGACCCGGCGAAGCCGCAGGCGGAGGCGCTCGACAAGCTGCTCGCGGACAGCAACAACAGCAGGTCCGCGGTGATCGGCGCGGTGGAGAAGACCAAGAGCTGCACCGACCTGGACAAGGCCGTGGCCGACCTCAAGGGCGCCGCCCAGCAGCGTCGCGATCTGGTGACCCGGCTCAAGGGGCTGTCGGTCGACAAGCTGCCGGACAACGCCCAGTTGACCGCATCGCTGACCAAGGCCTGGCAGGCATCCGCCTCGGCGGACGACCACTACGCCGCCTGGGCGGCGCAGGCCAAGAGCAAGAAGGTGTGCAAGAAGGGCAAGGCCCGTACGACGACGCAGACGCAGCAGGCCAACGTCCAGAGCGGTGAGGCGACCAAGGCCAAGAAGCAGGCCTCCAGACTGTGGAACGTCATCGCGACGAAGTACGGCCTGACGAAGCGCGCGTCCACGGCACTCTGAGCGCGGTGGACGCCAGGAGACCCCGGGTGCCGGTGCCGGGGTCTCAGTCGGTCGCGCTGGCGTCCGACAGAGTCTGCGTCACATCCACGAAGCCCTTCCTGTCGGCGACCAGCCGGCCCTCGCGCACGACCTGGAACGTCACCTTGCTGTTCACGATGCGCGGGTACGAGGCCGAGCCGATCATGTCCTCGTAGCGCCAGCGCAGTACGGGGGTGAGGCCGCCGGTGTTCACCTGGGTGCCGTGGGTGAGGGCCTTGGTGACCGCCCGGGACGTGATGTCCGCCTCGTTCAGCGACTCGACGATCGACTTCAGGGCGGTGTAGGCGATCCATGTCGTCTGCACGCCCGTGTCGTCCGGGTCGATGCGGTTGTCGCCGAAGGCGTGCTTGCTGATCACCCGGCGCATCAGATCCCAGCGGTTGTCGCCGGGGGCCGGGTACCACCCGGTGACGTACGCGCCCTCGAACGGGCTCGCACGGCCGCCGGTGCGGTCGATGAGCGGCTGTGCGATGCTGCCGAGGACCGAGGAGATCCGCACCGATCCGCCGGCCGGCTCCAGCCGTCTGAAGGAGTCGAAGAACGTCTCCGTGCGGTCACCGAGCACGGCCGTCACGCAGCCGCCGTCGGAGCCCGCCCCCGCCAGTGCGCGCCCGGCCGCCTCGTCGTACGACGTGGTTCCCTCGGCGGCCTGGACGTCGACCGGTGCGGGCCGGTGGGCCTCGGTGAGGCCGGTGTTGAGGAGCCACGCCTGGCTGTCGCCGCCCAGGGTGTCGGGCCGCACCAGCGAGACCTGGTCGCAGGTGGCGGCCAACTGCTTCGCGTTGCCCGCCAGGAGCGCCGACTGGCCGCCGGTGACCGGGTAGGACATGTAGCTCCGGAACTCCTCCTCGGAGGCGCCGTAGCCGCCGATGTACGGGATCCCGGCGAATTCGAGCGGTGTCATGGACGCCCGTCCGTGCCGGCTGTAGGAGCCGAGGACCGCGACGGCTTTCTCCTTGACGGCCCGGCGGGCGCAGTTGCCCGCGCCGATCGAGGTGTCCTGCTCGTCGCAGGTGATCACGCGCAGCTCGTGTCCGTCGATCCCGCCCTCGCCGTTGATCCAGCGGGCGTACGTCTGCGCCATCGCGGTCATGCCGGCCATGTTGACGGCGTCCGGGTCCGTGGCGCCGCTGGGTGCCCAGGTCACTACGGTGACGGGCTCCCTGGAGCCCCCCGATGCCCCAGGGAGTGCGCCGCAGCCGGTCATCAGCAAAGCCCCTGCCGCCACCGCACCGGTGAACAATCTGAAGGGGCGGGGGGAGGTGGGGCGTCGCCGTCCGGTCATGGGCACAGACACTTCACGTCCCCGGGTAACGCCACAGTGTGCTCCGTTCAACGCTCGGTGACGTACAGGTGAATTACAGGGGCCCGTAGGGGAAGCCGGAAAGGGAACGTACGATCGACAACCGTGCAGCAAGGTTCCGAGAACTCTTCCCGTCGCGGCCGTCGCTCCTCCACCATGGGCGGCATGCCGCTCAATGACATTCCTTGGTGGCGCTGGCGCAGCAACGTGCGCTCGGCGCTGCACATGCTCTCCGACCCCGTCTTCCATCACGAGTGCTGGCTGGCCGGCAGGGAGGGATACGGCGACGTCACCGACGCCGTGTACCGCCTGGTCGAGGACACCTGGCTCGACAACTGGTCCGCCGAGAAGTACGTCGGCACGGTCTTCCGGGACTCCGGAGAGGCCGCCCTCGTCGACGTCGCCGTGCTGCGGGTGCTGCGCATCATGCACCAGGTCGGCGCGGACGCCCCCGTCTCGGCCTACCTGGAGCATCACGGCTGGCCGGAGGCCGTGCGGGCCGCCCGCGAGGCCCATGTGCTGCTCGCCACGAACGACGGCGAGGACCCCGACGTCCCGCCGCGGTCGCTGGACGTGCTCCGCATCATGACCAGGACCGCCTGAGATCGGGGCGGTGTGGCACCCTACGGGGATGACCGCGCCGCAGCCTGCCGATACCGCCCCCGAGCAGTACGTCCTCACGCTCTCGTGCCCCGACAAACAGGGCATCGTGCACGCCGTGTCGAGCTATCTCTTCATGACCGGCTGCAACATCGAGGACAGCCAGCAGTTCGGGGACCACGACACGGGTCTGTTCTTCATGCGCGTCCACTTCTCGGCGGACAGCCCGGTGACGCTCGACAAGCTGCGGGCGAGCTTCGCGGCGATCGGTGACTCCTTCCGGATGGACTGGCAGATCCACCGGTCCTCGGACCGGATGCGGGTCGTGCTGATGGTCAGCAAGTTCGGCCACTGCCTCAACGACCTGCTGTTCCGTTCCCGCATCGGGGCCCTGCCGGTCGAGATCGCGGCGGTCGTCTCCAACCACACCGACTTCGCCGAGCTGGTCGCCTCGTACGACGTTCCCTTCCGCCACATCCCCGTGAGCAGGGAGAACAAGGCGGAGGCGGAGGCGCAGCTGCTGGAGCTGGTCCGCGAGGAGGACGTGGAGCTGGTCGTCCTGGCCCGCTACATGCAGGTCCTCTCGGACGATCTGTGCAAGCAGCTCAGCGGCCGGATCATCAACATCCACCACTCGTTCCTGCCGAGCTTCAAGGGCGCCAAGCCGTACCACCAGGCGCATGCACGCGGTGTGAAGCTGATCGGTGCGACGGCGCACTACGTCACGGCCGACCTCGACGAGGGTCCGATCATCGAGCAGGAGGTCGAGCGGGTGGGCCACGGCGTGACGCCGGACCAGCTGGTCGCCATCGGGCGCGACGTGGAGTGCCAGGCCCTGGCGCGCGCGGTCAAGTGGCACGCGGAGCGGCGCATCCTGCTGAACGGCCGCCGTACGGTGATCTTCGCGTAGTCCGGCGGTCTACAGCCTGCTGAGCGAGGCCGCCGCGAAGAGCACGTCCCGGATGGCGTCGCGGTCCCCGCGCTGCCCGGCCGCCGCCTCCACGGGCGGCACATGCCCCGCCACCAGCTGGCAGAACTCCACGCCGTCCAGCGCGACCTGCGCCACCGTGTGGTCGGGGGAGCCGACAGCGGCGGGGGAGTCCAGCGCGATGTACCAGTTGCCGCCGCCCGAGCCCTCGACCTCCAGATGGAGCGAGCGGCCCGGGGACCCGGCCGTCACCAGACGGCGGGCCGGACCGGCGAGCCCCGCCCTGCGCCGCACGGCCAGGGCGGCCGGCAGGAGCCGCGCCGCCAGGTCGATCATCCGGTGCAGGTGGGCGGCGGAGGGCGGCTCGTACGGGTAGTCCACCGCGTCCGCGATGTCACCGGCGTGCACCCAGCACTCGAACGCCCGGTCCAGCATGGCGTCCTGCAGCGGCAGAGCGAAGTCACCGTAGGAGACGGAGAGCTCCGAGACGCCGCGCCCCGCGAAGGACACGGTGCGGATGAGGGTGTGGCTCTGGTCGCGCCACGGTTCGCGGACGCTGCGGGTCGGCGGTCGCCGGGCGGAGGACCAGTACGTCTCGGTGCGCGAGGTGGGTGCGAGCGGCAGCCCGGAGCCCCTGCGCGGGGTGCCGGGGATGCTCTCCGCGAGTGGGTCGTCGAGGCCGAGGGCGGTGCTGACCAGGCCGTCGACGGTCATCAGATGACCGATGACACCGGCGACCGTCGTCTTGCGGTTCACCCCGCGCTCGTCCTCGAACCACTTCAGCCGCACCGGGGCGTGCCACTCCGAGTCGCCGATGTCGCGCAGCAGCGCGTCGAGCCGGGCCGTCTCGGCGTCGTACGGGGCGGCCCACTCCGGAACCGGGATCTTGGCCGGACGGCGGCTCAGGCAGTTCTCCAGCACCCGGGTCCGGAGAATCGGATCCAGGTCCAGGCTGCGGTCGGTGTGCAGCAGGCCGACCGCGTCGCGCAGTCGCAGGGCCTCGTCCGCGCAGGGGGCGCATTCCGTGAGGTGCGCCTCGACGGCCTCGGTCTCCTCGGCCGAGCACGCGGCCAGCGCCCAGGCTCCGAGAAGGGCCTTCAGGACGCGGTGCGGGAGCACCGGTGCGGGCGGGCCGGGCGGATCGTCGTCGGGCTGCGCCTGCTCCGGCGCAGGTTCCGGTTGCGGTTCCTGAGCCACGGGTACGGGCGCGGGTGGCGGCGGTGGGACGAACCGGCTCGGGTCGAAGTCGTCCGCGGCGGCCCGTGGGCCCGGTATGCGCGGGACGCCCCGCGCCACGTCGTCCCGGCCGTCTCCCTCGCGGCTGTCCTCCTCGCGGCCGTCCGCGTCGTCGGTCACAGCGGCCGCCCGTATCCGGGCGGTGAGGAGCCCTCCAGCGGCCGGGTGTGCGCGGTGGACAGCAGTTGCAGCCCCAGCCGCAGCCGGCGGCGCGCCTCGTCCTCGGTGACCCCGAGGTCGGTCGCGGTCTGCCGGTAGTCGCGGCGCTGGATGTACGCGAGCTCCAGCGCGGCCCGCAGTGGTGCGGGCATGGACGCGACGATGTAGTCGGCGCGGGCGGCGGCGGTGGCCAGGCGCACCCGTTCCTCCAGATCGGCCGGGCCGACGCCGGTCCCGTCGTACCCGTCGTCCTCCCCGCGTCCGCCGTACGTGCCGTAACCGTCGTCCGCCTGCGCGGCGGCGGTGGTCCTGCGCAGCCGCTGCACGGATTCGCGGTGGGTGAGACGGGCGACCCAGGAACGCATCGAGCCCTGCTTGGGGTCGTAGGCGTCGGGGTTCTCCCACACGTAACCGAAGACCTCGCGGGTGACGAGGTCCGCGGCGCTCTCGTCGTCGAGCATCCGGTTGGCCTGGCTGTGCACGAGGGAGGCGAACCGGTCGTAGAGCTCGCCGAGGGCAGCCGCCTCACCGCGTGCCAGCCGCTGCTGCATCCTGCGGTCCCAGCGGGGTGGTGCGTTTTTGGCCATGCGCCCCCCAGCCCTGTGCCGTCAGGGCCTCTCGCCCTGTACCCCTCGTCACACCGAATGTAGTCGGCAAGGCTGACCGAGCACGCCCCTTTACGGCAAGTACGTCCCCGCGATCGCCCTGGATGGTAGGGAATGCGGCGCCCTGCGGCGACGGAAGCGGACCTGAAGTGATCATTTCTGCCCGAAACCGTTCTGGGCCTTCCTGCGGGAGGCGGTGTTTCATGGGGAGCGCGCCGGGGCAGCCGCGAGGAGGAACGCAAACTTCCGGATCGCTGGAACCCCCGGAATCCCCGGAACGAGAGGCCCAGTCGCGTGAGCACACCATGCCCTCCCGGAAACCAACCTCCGGCTGCCACTTCCCACGCCCCCTGGCTTCCCCAGGAACGCTCCCGGAAGCCACTCGAAGTGGCCGAGGCCGAACAGGGCGTGTGGACCGTGCTGCACATGCGCGGCGAACTGGACCTGGTCACCTCACCCGTGGTCCGCCAGTCCGTCCACGACGCCGTGGCCGTGGGCTGCCACAACGTGGTGCTCGACCTCTCCGAGGTCTTCTTCTGCGATTCCAGCGGCGTCGGCGTCCTGATCGCCTCCCGCCGTCTGATGCGCTCCTGCGGCGGCCGCCTGAGGCTGATCCTGCCCGCCCGGGGCGCCGAGGAGGGCTCCCACGTCAACCGGGTGCTCGCCGCGCTGGGGGTACGCCGGCTGTTCGAGGTCTACCCGGACCGGGAGTCCGCCGTCGACGAGGAAGCCCAGCCCCTCTCGGCCTGAAACGGCTGCCGGCCGGTCGCCCGCCCGGACATTAATACCGGGTTGTCACACTGGTGACGCGCGTAAGTGACACGTGACGCCTGCGGGCGTCGTACGCTCCCCGCATGGACAGCGCAGAGTATGAGCGCAAGATCGCCTTCCGCTTCGCCGCCTTCGACCAGGACGGCAACGGATACATCGATCGCGCGGATTTCAACGCCGCCGCGGCCCGTCTGCTCACCGAGTTCGGTACGACGGCCCGCTGCGACAAGGGCCAGGCGCTCTACAGCGGGGCCGAGGCGTTCTGGCAGGGCATGGCGGGCATCGCCGACGTCGACGGGGACCAGCGGGTCACCCGTGAGGAGTTCGTGGGCGGCGCGGTGAAACGGCTCCGCGACAGCCCCGAGCGCTTCGCGGAGATCGCCCGCCCCTTCCTGCGGGCGGCGATCGCGGTGGCCGACCAGGACAACGACGGCGCGGCCGCGGTACCGGCGGTCGAGCGGGCCCTGCGGGTCCTGGGCGCGAGCCCGGACGCGGCGGCGTTCGCCGCACAGAGCCTGGACGCGGACCGCGACGGGCGGATCGCGGAGGCGGAGGCGGTGGCGGCGTTCGCCGGGTACTTCACGGTGATCGAGCCCGACGCGTAGCCCTTGGGCGGGCGGCAGCGGGGGCCTGTGCGTTGCCCCTTTCCGGGGCGGGGGTTCCGTCCTCAATCGCCGGACGGGCTTGGGTGCGGGGGCTCCGCGGGGTGCGGGTGCGCCACTGTCCGGTGGGTGGGGGTGGGGCCCCTCCGGGGCGTCTCCTCAGAAATGGCGTGTGCACCCGGTGACGCGGGGGACCCGGGTCGTACGCCATTTCCTGCGGGGACCCCCCTGCACGGCCCCACCCTGCATCAGTCGCGTCTGCACACCGGCCCTGCGACTGCCGCAGACGCCCGGCGGCCGGGTTCGGGGCCGTGCAGGGGAGTCCCCGCAGGACGACGAACAGACACCCGGGTCACGCCGCGTACCCGCGGAACGTTCGTCGTTTGAGGAGACGCCCCGGAGGGGCCCCGGACCCCCCACCACCGGGTCACGGCGCCCCCGCGGAGCACCCGCACCAACCAGCCCGTCCGGCGCTTGAGGACGGAACCCCGCACCCCGGTCCGGGGCGACCGGTCAACGGGCAAAGCGCGCACGCAACTGGTACTTCAGGACCTTGCGGAGTGCCTCGTTGCGGGGCAGCGCGTCCACCAGTTCCAGTTGTTCCGGCAGCTTGTGGACCGACAGGCCCTCGTCGCGCAGGTAGGCCGTCAGCTCTGGGAGGGTGAGGGGGGCGGTGTTCGGGGGTTGCTCCACCACCGCGCAGACGCGTTCGCCCCGCTCCTGGTCCGGGAGGCCGATCACCGCCGCGTCGCCCACGCCGGGGTGGCGGGCCAGGAGGTCCTCTATCTCCTTCGCCGAGATGTTCTCGCCCTTGCGGATGATGATGTCCTTCAGCCGGCCGGTGAGCACCAGGTGCCCGCTCGGCTTCACGTGTCCGACATCGCCCGTGATCAGGAAGCCGTCGGCGTCGAAGGGGCTGGCGGAGGCCAGGTAGCCCTGGCAGACCGCCTCGCCCCGCAGACGGACCTCGCCGTCCGTGTCGTACGGCAGCGGCTTGCCGTCCTCGTCGGTGATCCGGATCTCCATGCCCTCGGGCGGCCGCCCTTCCGTCTCGGCGAGGTGTTCCACCGTGTCGTCCGGGGCGCCCATCGTGATCATGGGGACCTCGGTCATGCCGTAGCCGTGGGTGAGCTGGACACCCATCTCTCGTACCACCGCGTGGTAGATCTCGGGCGGCTTCGGGGCGCCGCCGCCCGCCAGCAGGCGGAGGGTGGGGATGAGAGGGGTGGACGGGGCCTTGCGCTGTTCCGTCAGGAACATGGAGTAGAAGGCCGTGGAGCCGCCCGCGACCGTCACCCCGTGGCGCCGGTAGCCCGCGAGGGCGTCGGGCATCGCGAAGTGCTCGAACAGCACCGCGGGGAAGCCGTACAGCAGCAGCATCACGGAATAGTCCGGCCCGGCGACATGGGCGAACGGGAAGGCCATCGAGCCGACGTCGTCCGCCGACAGGTGCAGCGCGTGGGCCAGGCAGGAGCCGCCCGCGATCAGGCTGCGGTCGGTGTGCAGGACGCCCTTGGGGTCGGACGTGGTGCCCGAGGTCCAGTAGATCCAGCGCACCGTCGTGCCGTCCGCGGGCGGCGGGGGCAGGATCGCCGGGTCGGCGTCGGGGAGGGTGTCGTACGCCTCGAAGATCTGGGGCGGGTGTGCGAGGTCCGCCGACAGGCGGGCAGCCATCGCCGTGTGGTCGAAGCCGCGCCAGGTGCCCGGCACCGCGAAGAACTCCGCCTTCGACTCACGCAGTGCGAAGCCGACCTCGCGGTCGCGGTAGAAGGGGATGACGGGCGTCTGCACCGCCCCGATCCGGGCCAGTGCGAAGGACAGCAGCGCCGTCTCCAGCCTGGTCGGCAGCTGCCAGGCGACGACGGTCCCCGGGCGCACCCCCATGGCGTACAGGCCTGCCGCCACGCGTCCGGCCCGGGTGCGCAGTTCGCCGAAGGTGAGCGTGCGGTCGTCCTGGATCAGGAAGGGCCGGTCCGGCGTCAGGGCGGCCCGGCGTTCGATGAGCTCCCAGAAGGTGCCTGATGCACCCAGGGCGTGTGCGGTCTCGGTCACGGCGAACCCCTCACAGCTGACGGGTAGTCAGATCGTGCGGAGAGCGTAGAGCGCTGCGCCTTGTCGGTCCAGGGGTGCGGGGCTAGCCTGTGGGCGACGTCAATCTGACGGGTCATCAGAAAAGCGTGCGCCGAAGGGGACACCATGACGGAACTGCCTCGGATCGTCAGCGTCGACGACCATGTGATCGAGCCGCCGCACCTCTTCTCGACCTGGCTGCCCGCCAAGTACCGCGAGCGCGGCCCGCAGCCCCTGACCGCGGGCATCGGCGAGCTGGCGTACACCGGCGGCAAGTACGTCATCACCATGGACCCGGACGGGCCGCCCACCGACTGGTGGATCTACGAGGACCTCAAGTTCCCGTACAAGCGGAACATCGCCGCCGTGGGGTTCGACCGCGACGACATGACGCTGGAGGGGATCACCCGGGCGGAGATGCGGCCCGGCTGCTGGGACCCCGTCGAGCGGCTGAAGGACATGGACCTCAACCATGTCGAGGCGAGCCT
Organism: Streptomyces sp. LN549; assembly: GCF_043203805.1. Taxonomy (NCBI): domain Bacteria; kingdom Bacillati; phylum Actinomycetota; class Actinomycetes; order Kitasatosporales; family Streptomycetaceae; genus Streptomyces; species Streptomyces sp. LN549. The sequence continues at coordinate 5,057,018 of NZ_JAZHRI010000002.1, forward strand.
CTGCTTCCCCACCTTCCCGCGCTTCTGCGGGCAGACCTTCGCCGAGGCCCACGACAAGGAGGTCGCGCTCGCCTGTGTGCGCGCGTACAACGACTGGATGGTCGAGGAGTGGTGCGGGGACAGCGGCGGCCGGCTGATCCCGCTGTGCATCATCCCGCTCTGGGACATCGATCTGGCTGTTGCGGAGATCAGGCGGAACGCCGCGCGCGGGGTGCGGGCCGTGACCTTCTCGGAGATCCCCACCCATCTGGGGCTGCCGTCGATCCACACCGGCTACTGGGATCCGTTCTTCGCGGTCTGCCAGGAGACCGGCACGGTCGTGAACATGCACATCGGGTCCAGCTCGCAGATGCCCGCCGCCTCCCCGGACGCACCGCCCGCCGTCCAGGCCGCGCTCTCCTTCAACAACGCGATGGCCTCGATGATGGACTTCCTGTTCAGCGGGGTGCTGGTCAAGTTCCCGCAGCTCAAGCTCGCCTACAGCGAGGGCCAGATGGGCTGGATCCCGTACGCCCTGGAGCGCGCGGACGACGTCTGGGAGGAGCACCGGGCCTGGGGCGGGGTGCGCGATCTGATCCCCGAGCCGCCGTCCACGTACTACTACCGGCAGATGTTCTGCTGCTTCTTCCGCGACAAGCACGGTGTCGCCTCGCTCGATGTCGTCGGGCGGGACAACGCGACGTTCGAGACCGACTATCCGCACGTCGACTCGACCTTCCCGCACACCAAGGAGGTCGCCCTCGATCACGTCAAGGGGCTGGACGACGAGACCATCTACAAACTGATGCGCGGGAACGCGATCCGGATGCTCGGTCTGGACCTCGACAAGTAGGCGTGTCATGGACCTCGCGTACACGGAGGAAGAGGAAGCGTTTCGGGCGCGGCTGCGGGAGTGGCTGGCCGCGGTGCTTCCCGGGCTGCCCGGGAAGCCGGACCCCGGTGACTGGCCGGGGCGGCGGGCGTACGACTCCGGCTGGCAGCGGCTGTTGTACGACGCCGGCTACGCGGGCCTGCACTGGCCCGCCGACGCCGGCGGCCGGGGCGCCACACCCACTCAGCACCTGATCTTCCTGGAGGAGACGGAGCGGGCCGGGGCGCCCTACGTCGGGGCGAACTTCGTCGGGCTGCTGCACGCCGGGCCCACCATCGCCGCCGAGGGCACTGCCGGGCAGCGGGCCCGCTGGCTGCCGCCGGTGCTGCGCGGCGACGAGATGTGGTGCCAGGGGTTCAGCGAGCCGGACGCGGGCTCGGACCTGGCATCGCTGCGTACCCGGGCGGTGCGTGACGGTGACGACTACGTGGTGAGCGGGCAGAAGATCTGGACCTCGCACGCGGAGGTCGCCGACTGGTGCGAGCTCCTCGTGCGGACCGACCCGGCGGTGTCCAAGCACCGCGGGATCAGCTGGCTCGCCATGCGCATGGACAGTCCGGGTGTCACGGTCCGGCCGCTGCGGACGCTGGCCGGGTCCACCGAGTTCGCCGAGATGTTCCTGGACGAGGTGAGGGTGCCCGTCTCGCACCGGGTCGGGGCGGAGAACGACGGCTGGCGGGTCACCATGGTCACGCTCTCCTTCGAGCGCGGCACGGCCTTCGTCGGTGAGGTCGTGGCCTGCCGTCGGACCCTGGACGCGCTGGCCGCCGAGGCCCGCAGGAGCGGGCGCTGGGACGACGCGGTGCTGCGGCGCCGTCTGGGCAGGCTCAACGCCGAGCTCCGGGCGCTGTGGCGGCTCACCCAGTGGAACGTCAGCGAGGCGCAGAGCACCGGTGGCGTCCCCGGGATCGGGGGCTCGGTCTTCAAGCTGCGGTACTCGCATGTCCGCCAGGAGCTCTACGAGGCGGCGGCCGAGGTGCTCGGCGCGGGTGACGCCCTCGATCTGGACCGGGAGTGGGTGCTGGACCGGCTGTCCTCGCTCTCGTACACGATCGCGGCCGGCACCTCGCAGATCCAGCGGAACATCGTCGCCGAGCGGATACTCGGCCTGCCGAAGGGGCGGTGAGCGGAGGGTGGACTTCCAGCTCTCACAGGACCAGCGGGCCCTGCGGGCGGGGATACGGGACCTGCTCGCCGGCCGGTTCGACAGGGACCGGATGCGGGCGGCGCACGACGGCGGTGGGGGCGTCGACCGTGTGCTGTGGCGGGAGCTCGGGGCGGCCGGGTTCTTCGCGCTGCGACTGCCGGAGACGGCCGGTGGCGTCGGCCTCGGCCTGCCCGAGTCCGTCCTCCTGTTCGAGGAGGTCGGGCGGGCGCTGCTGCCCGGTCCCCTGGCTGCCACCCAGCTTGCCGCGGGCGCGGTGAAGGGGGCGGCCGAGGGCGAGGCCGTGGTGGCTCTGGCGGAGGCGGGACGGCCCGTGGGGCACCTGGCGGACGCCGATGCGCTGCTGGTCCTGGACGGGGACCGGACGCGGGTGCTGAGCGGCGGGGTGCTGCGGCAGGTGGTGGACGAGGCCCGGCCCGTGCGGTCGCTCGACCCGGGTACGCCGCTGTGGCGAGTTCCGGATCTGTCCGGGCGCGAGGGCGAGCCACTGGCCGACGGGGCACGGTTGCGGTGGGAGGGTGCCCTGCTGACCGCGGCCGAACAGCTCGGCAGTTCGACCCGCAGCCTGGAGGCGGCGGTCCAACACGCCGGTGAGCGGGAACAGTTCGGAGCTCCGATCGGAGCCTTCCAGGCGGTCAAGCATCTGTGCGCCGGAATGCTGGTGCGGTCCGAGCCGGCCCGCAGCGCCGTGTACGCGGCGGCCGTGAACGCGGACCCGGTGGAGGCCGCCGGGGCCAAGCTCCTCGCCGACGAGGCCGCAGTCGACAACGCCCGCGACTGCCTCCAGGTGCACGGCGGCATGGGCTTCACCTGGGAGGCGGACGTTCATCTGCGTCTCAAGCGGGCCTGGCTGCGGGCCGGGCAGTGGGTGACGGCGGCGGACGCGGAGGAGGTGCTGGCGGCCGGTCTGGGCTGAACCCGGGCGGGTCGGTGCCCTGTGCATGCACGTGACGCGACGGACCCCTGAGGTTCACGCTGCGGAGTGACGCAGTGCAGTCGGTATGCGTCGATACCGGCTTGTGTCCTTTGCGTGATTCGTCACGGGGTGGAGTCGGCGCCGGGCTCGGGTACGCTCCGTTGGATGCGAGTGGTTCTGGAACCTGGCGATCCGGATGTGGCCTGTGCGGCGACTCCGGTTCGCGAGAGGTGCCCTGCTCGTGATCCACACGGAAGCGCCGGGCCTGCCGGGGAAACGATTCCCGGGGTTGTGACGCGCCTCTGTTCGACTCCCCGCAGCGCGCGTCGCACAGTATGCACCACGCGTACTCCTTCGCGATGGAATATGCCCGAAGCGCTTGTTGCGGTGACTGTACGTCAACCATGCTGTCTCGTAAGGGAATCACGTTCCGTGACCCTGAAGAGGCGCGAGGCGATGTGTCCGCCGGTTCGGATGGTGTGAGCGGTGCAGGTGCTTCAGGTTCAGTTGGAGGTCGGGCCCGACCCCGCGGAGGTCGGACGGGCCCGCAGATGGGCGCGTTCGAGGCTCGTCGGGTCCGGGATAGGAGACGACGAGCCGCTGGCCGAGACGCTCATCCTGCTCATCTCGGAGCTCGTCACCAACGCGGTCGTGCACACCGGCTGTCCGGCCGTGCTGCGCATGCTGTTCGGCTCGACGGGGGCCCCGGGCAACGCCGGGACCGTCCGGGTCGAGGTGGCCGACACCAGCTGCCGCCCGCCGCAGCAGCGGCACGCTGAGGGCGAGGACACCGGCGGCCGCGGTCTTGAGCTGGTCGACGGCCTGGCCGACCGCTGGGGCTGGCAGCCGGAAGGCGCGGGCAAGCGCATCTGGTGCGAGGTCGACCGGGGCATTCCGCTGATGCAGGTGCAGCTGCAGCCCGGCCCCGAGCGTGAGGGTGCCGATGGGTGCGGCGCGAGTGTGGCGTACGAGGCGTCGCACGCCGGAATCCACCGCGCGTAGCACCACCGCCGCGCGCGGGGACGCCTGCCGCGCAGCGGGTTCCCGGTGTGCGGCCGTGGCTCAGAGGATCGCGACCGGGGCGACCGGCGTGCCGGTGGCGCCTACGAAGGGCTCCGGCATGGCGGAGAGCAGGAAGGCATAGCGCCCCGCGTCCGCACAGGCTGTGGACAAGCCCTCCAGGTTCCAGTTCTGGCCCTGGAGCATGCCCATCTCGACCAGGTCGAGTGCGTGCACCCCCAGCCACAGGTCCTCGATCTCCGGCGGGAAGATCTCGAAGGTCAGCGTGTCATTGGCGACCGCGGCCACATCCCGGGCCCGGAACCACTCCGGCGTACGGATCGAAAGGCCCGGTGACGGATACCCGTAGGCGTTCTTGTCCCCGGAGAGGTACACCTGCACCTGTCCCGTCCGTACGAGGACGATGTCCCCGGACCGCACCCGGACCCCGGCCAGATCCTCGGCCGCCTCCAGGTCCTCGGGGGTGACCGCGTGGCTGCCCGGCAGCCGGTCCACGCCCTGGGCGCGGGCCACGTCGAGGAGGACCCCGCGCGAGACGATGTGCGGTGCCTTGTCGATGCCGCTGAACTGCGCGCCGCCGTGGGCGGTGATGGTCGCGGCGGGCCGGCCGTTGTAGATCTTCCCCGAGTGCGAGGCGTGGGTGAGCGCGTCCCAGTGGGTGGCGGTCTGGAGGCTCAGGACCGCGGTGTCGTCGCTGGTGGCGACGGTGCCTGGACCGAAGAGCTCCTGGTTGATCTGGACCATGGTGTGCAGCGGATTGACCCGCCCCGGGATCAGCCCGTTCTGCACGCCGTCCTGCTGGAGCGGGAGCGCGAGCGGGATGCGCAGGCCGCTGCGGACGGTGGCCGCGGCCTCGCGTACGACCTCGTCGGTGATGAGGTTGAGCGTCCCGATCTCGTCGTCTGCGCCCCAGCGACCCCAGTTGTTCACGCGCTTGGCGAGGTCGTGGAACTCGGCCGGCAAAGACATGGCGCCTCCTGGGGCTTGTGCCGGTGGACCTGATGACCCATAGAATCTAACGGTCCGTCAGAAACCGCGGGAAGGGGCCGGGCATGGGGAACTTCTTGGCAGGCAAGGTCGTGGCCGTGACGGGTGCCGGACGCGGCATCGGGCGGGCCGTCGCGCTCGCCGCGGCGGCAGAGGGGGCGCGGGTCGTGGTCAACGACTACGGCGTCTCCATCGAGGGAGGTGAACCCGCCAGCGAGATAGCCGAGTCCGTCGTCAAGGAGATCGTGGCGGCGGGCGGAGAGGCGGTCGCGGTGGCGGACGACATCTCCACCATGGCCGGAGGGCAGCGGGTCGTGGACACCGCGCTCGCGCAGTTCGGCCGGATCGACGGGGTCGTCTGCGTCGCCGGGATCCTGCGCGAACGCATGCTGTTCAACATGTCCGAGGCGGAGTGGGACCCCGTGGTCGCCACCCACCTCAAGGGCACGTTCACCGTCTTCCGGGCAGCGTCGGCGGTGATGCGCAAGCAGGAGGGAGCCGGCACGCTCATCGGTTTCACGAGCGGCAACCACCAGGGCAGCGTCGCCCAGGCGAACTACAGCGCGGCCAAGGGCGGCATCATCTCGCTGGTCCGCAGCGCGGCGCTCGGTCTGCACAAGTACGGCGTCACGGCGAACGCGGTCGCGCCGGTGGCGCGCACCCGGATGTCCGCGAACGTCCCCATGGAGCTCAAGGAGATCGGCGAACCGGAGGACGTGGCGGCGCTCGTCGTCTACCTGCTCAGCGACCGGGCACGGGCCGAGAAGATCACCGGCCAGGTCTACACGATCGCGGGCCCGAAGATCGCGGTCTGGGCCCAGCCGAGGGAACTGCGCGCGGGGTACGCGGAGGGGGCGCCGTGGACACCGGAGCGGATCGCGGACTTCCTGCCCGGGACGGTGGGCACGGACCCGATGCCGATGCTGGCACAGCTGGAGGACATGGCGGCGGCGGCGAAGGCCGCGGCGCGCCCGAACGCGTAGCCGGGTGGGCATATTGCCGCCAGGAGGCGGGCGCCCGCTGCCGCCTCTGCGACACGGTGTCCCTGCCCCCTGCGGGGCGGGTGCGTGCCTGGGCTTGCTCCTGCGGGTGGGCCTTCGCTCATGCGGGGCGCGAGGCGCAAGTTCAGCCCCTCCGGCGATTGAGGAGCGGGGGCGCGGGGGCGGAGCCCCCGGTTGCCGGTCGCGCGGGCTCGTTGCCGGGGCGCTGCGCCGGACCCCGGTCCCCAAACGCCGGACGGGCCTGATTGCCCCGTACACGTACGAGTGCAGGAAGGGCCCCGGGAATTCAGGGAACACCACCGCCGAGCGCGTGCTCGGCCTACCGAGGGAGCCGAGATGAGAGGCGTCGTCTTCGACGGCAAACGGACCGAGGTCGTCGACGACCTGGAGATACGCGACCCCGGCCCCGGCGAGGTGCTGGTGGGTGTGGCCGCGGCCGGGCTCTGTCACAGCGATCTGTCGGTGATCGACGGGACGATCCCCTTCCCGCTGCCGGTCGTGCTCGGCCACGAGGGCGCGGGCGTGGTCGAGGCGGTCGGCGCGGGCGTGAGCCATGTCGCGCCCGGAGACCATGTGTCCCTGTCCACGCTCGCCAGCTGCGGCGCGTGCGCGCAGTGCGACCGGGGCCGGCCGACGATGTGCCGGAAGGCGATCGGAATGCCGGGGCAGCCGTTCTCGCGCGGCGGGAAACCGCTGTACCAGTTCGCGTCCAACTCGGCCTTCGCCGAACGGACCCTGGTCAAGGCCGTGCAGGCGGTCAAGATCCCCAAGGACCTGCCCCTGACCTCGGCGGCCCTGATCGGCTGCGGGGTGCTGACGGGAGTCGGGGCCGTACTGAACCGGGCCAGGGTCGACCGCGGCGAGAGCGTCGTCGTGATCGGCACCGGCGGCATCGGGCTCAACGTGATCCAGGGCGCGCGCATCGCCGGCGCGCTGACGATCGTCGCGGTCGACTCCAACCCGGACAAGGAGGCGGTGGCCCGGCAGTTCGGTGCCACGCACTTCCTCACCTCGGCCGAGGGGGTCAAGGAGATCCTGCCGCACGGCGCCGACCACGCCTTCGAGTGCGTGGGCCGCACCGAGCTGATCCGTACCGCGATCGATCTGCTGGACCGGCACGGACAGGCGATCCTGCTGGGCGTACCGGCGGCGACGGCCGAGGCGTCGTTCCTCGTCTCGTCGATGTACCTGGACAAGTCGATCCTGGGCTGCCGTTACGGCTCCTCGCGCCCGCAGCGGGACATCGCGCTGTACGCGGAGCTGTACCGGGAGGGCCGGCTGCTGCTGGACGAACTCGTCACCGAGACCTACCCGGTGGAGGACTTCGCCAAGGCGGCGGACGACGCGCACCACGGGCGGGTGGCCCGGGGGGTGCTGGTCTTCTGAGGGGCGGGCGCGGCCGGAGTACCGGCCGCGCCCGGGTCCGGGGACCTTGTTCAGAGGGAAACGCTCCGGGCGTCCTCCCCCGCCTGCCTGCCGATGGCATCCGGTTCGGCTGCCGCCTGCGGCTTGCGCAGGGAGAAGGCGAGCAGGCCGCCGACGGCGGAGGCGGCGCCCCCGATCCACATCGCCCTGCGGAGCCCGTCGGCCACCTCCGCCACCGCCGGGGCGGCCCCGGCGTCCCCGGCCGTACCTGCGGTGGCCACCGCGACGAGCAGGGCGAGCCCCGCCGCGCCGCCGATCTGCTGAGACGTGCTCGCCAGTGCGGAGGCGATGCCGGCTTCCTGCGGGGCGACACCGGACGCGGCGCAGGCGAACATCGCGGGGAAGGTGACGCCGCCGCCCACACCCCAGACGACCAGGCCGGGGACCAGGTGCCAGAAGGAGGCGTCGGCGGACATGGCGACCGCCAGCGCGACCATGCCGACGCCGTTCGCGGTCATGCCCAGGAAAAGGGTGGTCCGTGGGCCCAGCCTGCCGAGCATCGCCCCGGCCAGCTTGAGCGATGCCCCCATGGAGATCACCGTCAACGGCACGAAGGCGAGGCCGGCCTTCAGCGCGTCGTAACCCAGCACGCCCTGAAGGTAGTTGGTGAAGATGTAGTACGAGCCACCCAGTGCGCTCTGGAAGACCAGGATGATCAGGATCGCTGTCACCAGGCTCCGGTTACCGAACAGTCGCAGGGGAACGAGCGGGTCCTTCGTCCGCTTCTCGACCAGGGCGAAGACGGCGAGGACCACGGCACCGGCCACGATCGAACCGGCCCCGCGCAGCGATCCCCAGCCGGCCTCCGGGCCGCTGACCAGGCCGAGTACGAGGAGCGAGGAACCGACGGTGGCGAGCAGCGCACCGAAGGCGTCGAAGCCGTTCCGGTCGGGGGCCGTGCGCGCGTCGGGCGCCAGCACGGCGGGCGCGGCCACGGCGGCGAGCAGGGCGAGCGGGACGAGGACGAACAGCACCCACTCCCACCCCCACGCCTGGGTGAGCACGCCGCCGAGCAGGGCGCCGGCCGCCAGTCCGCCGCTGCCGGCCGCGCCCCAGAGGGCGAGCGCCTTGTTGCGCTCGGGCCCCTCGGCGAACCGGGTGTGGATGAGGGCGAGGGTGGCGGGCGTGAGCAGCGCGGCTCCGAGACCCTGGAGCGCGCGGGCGGTGACGAGGAGGGCGGGACTCTCCGCGAATCCTCCCAGCAGGCAGGAGAGCCCGAAGACCGTCAGGCCCAGGACGAACACGCGACGGGCGCCCAGCCGGTCGACCGCGCGGCCACCGAACAGCAGTAATCCGCCGAAGGCCACCGCGTAGGCGCTGACCACCCACTGCAGGGACTGGGTGCTGAAGCCGAGCGCACGGCCGATCTCCGGGAGCGCGACGAACACGATGTTGTAGTCGACGGCGACGATGAACTGGGCGAACGCCAGCAGCGCGAGCATGGCCCCGGTGCGCCGCGCCGGGGGGACGGGAAAGGTGACCACTGATCCGACTCCTGAGTGCACATCATGGATTTCCACGCCGTGGATTCATACGCTGTGGAATTACTACACGGTGTGTAGTGACTGCACGGAGGTTAGTACGTGCACGCTGTAAGCTGTCAAGCGTGGGAGACCAGACACCGAACCGCCGGGCTCGCCTCCGCGCCGAAACGGGCGCGGAGATCAAGGCGATCGCCCTCCGGCTCATGGCCGCCAGCGGGCCGGACGCGATCACTCTTCGTGCCATCGCCCGCGAGATGGGCATGACGGCAGGCGCCATCTACGGCTACTACGCGACGCGCGACGACCTCATCACCACGCTGATCAGGGACGTGCACACCTCGCTCGTCGACACGCTCGAAGCTGCCCGGGACACGGCGCTCCGCGATGACGCGGCCGGCCGCATGCTGGCGTGGGCCGGAGCGTTCCGTGAGTGGGTGCTGGCCAACCCTGAGGGGTTCCGGCTCATCTACGGCGACCCCGTGCCGGGCTATGTGGCCCCCGAGGGGGGTGCGGCGCCCGAAGCGGGGCTGCGTACATGCGCGGGGCTCACCGGACTCGTCGCCGACGCCTGGCCCGAGGCGGAGTCCCGCCAGTCGCAGGGCGACCACCGGTGGTCCGACTTCGACCCCCACCTGACGGCCATGGTGCAGGAGCGGTTTCCCGGACTGCCTCCCGCGGCGGTCGCGTTGGCCCTGCGCGTCTGGGGGCGCCTGCACGGACTGGTGTCCCTGGAGGTGTACGGCCACCTGCGCCATCAGACGCTCGATCCGGGGAAGGTCTACCGCGCCGAGATGCTCGATCTGCTCGCCTCGCTGGGCCTCGCGGCACAGGCGTAGGGCGGTCGCCTCAGACCCGGTTCGCCTCCGTCGACCGGAACGTCCGCCGGTACACCGTCGGTGACACACCCAGTGCCGCCTGCAGATGCTGGCGCAGCGAGGTGGGGGTGCCGAAGCCGGCGTCCCGGGCGATCCGGTCGATCGACAGGTCGGTGGACTCCAGCAGATGACGGGCCCGTTCCACCCGCTGCCGGGTCAGCCACTGCACCGGGCTGATCCCGGCCTCCTCGCGGAACCGCCGGGTGAACGTCCGTACGCTCATCGACTCCTGCTGCGCCATGTCGCGCAGCAGGATCGGCGACTCCAGCCGCCCGAGCGCCCAGGCGCGGGCGGTGGTGGTGGCCGAGGCCCCCGTGTCGGGGACCGGGCGCTGGATGTACTGGGCCTGGCCGCCGTCGCGGTGCGGCGGTACGACCGTGCGCCGGGCGACGTCGTTGGCGACGGCGGCGCCGTGATCGCGGCGCACCATGTGCAGGCAGAGGTCGATGCCGGCGGCCACCCCGGCGGACGTCAGGACGTCGCCGTCGTCGATGAACAGGACGTCGGGGTCGACCCGGACGGCGGGGAACAGCTTCTGGAAGTGGTCGGCGGAGGACCAGTGGGTGGTGGCCGGGCGCCCGTCGAGGTATCCCGCCGCAGCGAGGACGTAGCTGCCGGTGCAGATGGAGACCATCCGGGTGCCCGGCCTGATGTACGCGAAAGCGGCGGCGAGTTCGTCGGTCAGCCGGCCCTCGGTGTGGACGGGGCCGAGTTCGTAACTGGCGGGGATGACCACGGTGTCGGCCGTGGCGAGGATCTCCGGGCCGTTCTCGACGGTGATGCTGAAGTCCGCGTCCGTGCTGACCGGGCCGGGTGGGCGGACCGAGCAGGTCACGACTTCATAGAGTTTTCGGCCCCGGTTCAGCGGCTCGGAGCCGAGTGAGCGCCCGAAAATCCTTTGGGGGATGCCCAGTTCGAAGGGGAGTAGTCCATCAAGGGCGAGAACGACGACCCGGTGCGGCACGGTACGGACTCCCTTCGGCACTAGCTGGTATAGACCATAAACTGATACATGTCATCGGTGTGAAGGAAAAGTCAGCAGACCTCGCGGGCATTCCCGCCGTGGACCACGAAGCCGCTTTGCGCGGCTCCCCGCCCCTGTTGTCGTTGCCCCTTGGGCCGGACCCGCTCTGGAACCGGAACTTCCGGCTCTTTTTCGTAGCCCGGACCGCGGCGCTCTTCGGTGACGGAATGATTCCGGTGGCGCTCACCGCGGGTCTGCTGGGGGCCGGGCGGCCGCACTCCTCGGTGGGGTACGCGCTGGCGGCCTGGATGGGGCCGCTGGCTCTGTTCGTTCTCTTCGGCGGCGTCCTGGCGGATCGTTTCACCCCGCGTCGGATGATGATCATCGCCGATGCGCTGAGGCTGATCGGCGCCTCCGTGCTCGCGGTCTCCTTCGCCATCGGCAACCCGCCGCTGTGGGCGGTGTACGCGCTGAGCGCGGTGGCCGGCGTGGGAGCGGCGCTCTTCCAGCCGGGCGTCGCCTCGACCGTGCCGCGAGTGGCCTCGGACGTGCAGCGAGGCAACGCGGTGCTGCGGGTGTCCGAGGCGCTGATGACCATGGCGGGCCCTGCGTTCGCGGGCCTGCTGGTCGGACTGGCGAGCGCCGGGGCGGTCTACGCCGCGAACGCGTCGACGTTCCTGGTCTCCGGCGTCTGCCTCTTCCTTCTGAGGCTGGCGCCCGCCCCGTCGGACGAGGCGCCGCGCGGCACCTTCGTCGCGGAACTCGTCGACGGCTGGCGCGAGTTCAGGGCGCGCAGCTGGCTTTGGGGGGTGATCGCGATCTGGACGGTGTACGGCTTCACCGTGCTCGGTCCGATGCTCCCGCTCACCGCCGTCGAGGTTACCGAGGCGCACGGTTCGGGGACGTACGGCGCGATGATGGCGGTGAACGGCGCGGGCAGCGTCGTCGGCGGCCTGCTGGCCCTGCGGCTGAGGCCGCGCCGTCCGCTGGCGGCAGGTGCCGTCGCTCTGACCGGGGTGTGCGTGAACCTGGTGGTGCTGGGGCTCGGGCTGCCGGTGCCCGCCCTGGGGGCGGGGCAGTTCGTGACGGGCGCGGCGTTCGCGTTCTGGCTGGTGATGTGGTCGACGACCGTCCAGACGCACGTGCCGCCGGAGGCGCTGAACCGGCTGCACGCGTACGACGTGGCCGGCTCGCTGCTGATGCTGGCGGCGGGCCGCGCGCTGGCGGGGCCGGTCGCGGACCGGGTGGGCGCCCCGGAGGTGCTGCTCGCCGGCGCGGTGATCAACATGCTGGCGGTGGGCGTGCTGCTGGCGGCCCGGCCGATCCGGCGTCTGGAGCGGATCGGGTGAGCGCGCTCGGCCCAAGTGCGCCCCGGGCCCGGGCCGTTGCGGCAGGGGTGGCCGTGCTGACCGTAGTGGCCGGGCTCGGGGTGCGTACCGTGACTGACGGCGCTGTCGCCAAGTACGCCGGGGATGCGCTCTACACCGTCCTGATCTGCGCCCTCGTCGCGCTGTGCGCACCCCGAGCCCGGCCGCTCGCCGTGGCCGGAGCCGGGCTGGGGATCAGCTGGGCGGTCGAGCTGCTCCAGCTCACCGGGGTCCCGGCGGAGCTGTCCCGGCACAGCGCGGTGGCGCGGCTGGTGCTCGGATCGACGTTCAACGCACCTGATCTGCTCTGGTACGCGGTGGGGGCGGCGGCCGCCTGGGCGGCCCGTACGGCGGCTACTTCGCGCGCGCCCGGTCCTCGGACTGCTGCATCTCGATGACGCGGAGGACGTGTGCGCTGGTCTGCCGGCGCACACTGCCCGCGACGAGCAGCGCCGATCCGGCCACCGAGAGGGGCGCGGAGAGGGCCAGGAGGACCAACTGCTTGGGCATGGTGCTGTCCAGTTCGCAGACCGACGACGCGCGGAAGCAGTACAACGTGTCGTCCTGGTCCCACAGCAGGAAGCCCAGCCACACCCACAACACGCAGGCGACGAGCAGCAGAACGGCGCCCCAGCCCTGCATCAGCGCGGACCTGTGGTGAAAGTGCTGGCGTTCGACCCACTGCATGAGAATCCCCCGGGACCTGGACGAAGTGGCGTGGACGCGTACGCACGCACCGTCGCGGTGCGCCCGGCCGCCGATCGACGCAGATCGTACGCGCACGGGGGCCGCCGGGTCCCGTGCGGACGGCGGGACGTGGCCCGATCCCTGCGAACCATGTCCTTCGGGCCACTCGTGGGAGGGGCGGCGGAGGCCGGATGCTGAGCGGCGTGAGTCAGACAACCGAAAGCGCCGCCCGGGACAACCTCCCGCGCCCCGCCGTCAAGGCACCCCCTCGCCGCCGCATCCACCGCGCCTGGATCGTCGCCGCCGTCACCTTCGTGACGATCATCGGCGGTGCTGCCTTCAACGCTCTGCCCGGGCTGCTCATCGACCCCCTCCACGAGGAGTTCCACTGGTCGCGCGGGGAGATCGGCCTGGCCGTCTCCCTCGACATGGCGCTGTACGGGCTCACCGCGCCGTTCGCCGCGGCGCTGATGGACCGGTTCGGCATCCGCCGGGTCGTGGTCGTCGCGCTCAGCGCCGTCGCGGCCGGTGCGCTGGCCAGCGTCTGGATGACCGCGGCCTGGCAGCTGATGATCTATTGGGGGCTGCTGGTCGGGCTCGGCACCGGCGCGATGGCGATGTCGTTCTCCGCGACGGTCACCAACCGCTGGTTCGTCGCCCGCCGGGGCCTGGTCACCGGCATCCTCACCGCGGCCGGCGCCTCGGGGCAGCTCGTCTTCCTGCCCCTGTGTGCCTGGATCGTCGACCGGCACGGCTGGCAGCCCGCCTCGGTGACCGTCGCCCTGGCCGCACTGGTCGTCGTCCCGTTCGTCTGGCTCCTGATGCGCGACCACCCGGCCGACGTGGGCCTCGCCCCGTACGGCGGGGAGTACGTGGCGAAGCCCGCGCCCGCGCGCGGGGCGGCGAGCCGGACCGTACGCGTCCTGGTCGACGCGGCCCGCACCGGACCCTTCTGGCTGCTGGCCGGGTCCTTCGCGATCTGCGGCGCCTCGACCAACGGCCTCATCCGCACCCACTTCGTGCCCTCGGCGCACGACCACCACATGCCCATCACCGCGGCGGCCTCGCTGCTCGCCGTCATCGGGATCTTCGACATCATCGGCACGATCTTCTCGGGCTGGCTCACGGACCGCTTCGACGCACGCCGGCTGCTCGCCGTCTACTACGCGCTGCGCGGGGTCTCACTGCTGTTCCTGCCGCTCCTGATGCAGGCCACCGTGGAGCCGCCGATGGTCTTCTTCATCGTGTTCTACGGACTCGACTGGGTCGCCACCGTCCCGCCGACCCTGGCCCTGTGCCGGGAGCAGTACGGCGAGGACAGCGCGATCGTCTTCGGCTGGGTCCTCGCCTCCCACCAGGTGGGTGCGGCGCTGGTGGCGTTCCTGGGCGGGGTGGCGCGTGACCACTTCGGCTCGTACAACGTGGTCTGGTACTCGGCGGGGGCGCTGTGCGCGATGGCGGCGCTGATGGCACTGATGATCCGCCGGGTGAAGGGCCTGCCCGCGGACACCGTCCCGGGGTGAGCCGCTCAGCCGCTGAAGTGCCCGAACACCCCCCGGTGGAACAGCAGCGGACCTTCCCCGTCCCCGTCCGCGGTCGCCCCGAGCGCCTCCACCCGGCCGACCACGATCAGATGGTCGCCGCCGGTGTGGACGGCCTGGATGCGGCAGTCGACCCAGGCGGGCACGGAGTCCAGCAGCGGCGAACCGGTCGCGGGGGCGGGGGAGTGCGCCACCCCGGCGAACTTGTCGGCCCCGCTGACCGCGAAGCCCCGGCACAGCGCGCCCTGGTCGGCGCCGAGGATGTTGACACAGAAGGCCCCGGCGCGGGCGATGCGCGGCCAGGTCGTCGACGTACGGGCGACCATGAACGTGACCAGCGGCGGGTCCAGTGAGAGCGAGGCGAACGACTGGCAGGCGAAGCCCGCCGGACCGTCCGGGTCGGCCGGGTCGTGCGCCGTGACGACAGTGACACCACTCGCGAAGTGCCCCAGTACGCGGCGGAATTCGCCCCGGTCGAGCGGCAGCCGCTCGTCGTCGGCGACGGCCCGCAGAACCGGGCGCGGCAGTGGATCGACCCGCTGAGGACCGGCGGCCGTCGCGGCGCCGACGGACCTGAGGTAGCGGACTGCGGTTGCGGCCATGCCTGCGTGTCCCATCACCCTTCGATTAGAACTGACGACACGTCAGATAGGAAGGGGTGGGGCGACCCCCGACCTTCGTCAGGGGTGACCCCTGCCGTTCGGCCCGGGAGTTCCGCCTCCCTCGCTCCTAGGTTCGGGCCTCATGAGAAGAGAATCCGGAAGCAGGACCCGGAGCGCACGGCCCCTGCTCGCCTGCGCAGTCCTGGGTGCGGGGGCGGCCACCGTCGTGGGCCTCGCCCCAGGAGGCCTGGGGACCGAACAGGCCATGGAGGTGACGGACGGTGCATCGGCGTCGGTGTACCGCTCGGTGACCGGGGCGGCGGCCGATGCGCCCTCCTGGGCGGGAACGCTGCTGGAGGCGGCCTGTGACGGGACGCTGGTGGCCCTCGGGCTGCTGCTCGTGTGGGTCTGGTGGAGTGCCGTACGCCGGGCGGACACCCGGGGCACCGCCGGCGCCGTGCTCACCGGGATCGGCACCGTCCTCGCCTACGCGAGCAGTGAGGCCGTGAAACTCGTCGTCGACGAGGAGCGCCCCTGCCGGGTCCTGCTCCGTGGCGCGGCGGCGGTCGCCGATTGTCCGCCGCCCGGCGACTGGTCCTTCCCGAGCAACCACGCCACCCTCGCGGCCGGACTCGGGGTGGGCCTGGCCCTGCTGCGGCCTCGACTGGCCGCCGTGACCCTGCCGTTGGCCGCAGAGGCGGCGCTGCTTCGGGTCGTGGTGGGCGCGCACTATCCGCACGATGTGCTGGCCGGCGCGTTGCTCGGCGGGTCGGTGGTCGCGGCCGTGCTGCTCGGCTTCCTCCCGCTCGCCGGGGCGGCGGTGTCAGCGCTCGGCGGGCGGTTCCGCAGGGGCGACGACCCCGGCCTCGTGGGCGACGACCGCCGCGGCGGCCCGGTTGTCCACACCCAGCCGGGCCAGGATCGAGCTCACGTGCGCCTTGACCGTCCCCTCGACCAGGTGGAGCCGCCGCGCGATCTGCCCGTTGGACAGCCCGCTGCCGAGGAAGGCCAGCACCTCGCCTTCCCGGGCGGTGAGCATCCTGACCCGTTCCCGGGCGGCGGTACGACGGCCGGCCAGGGCGCCCGCGCCCGTCGCCGAGAGATGGGCGACGACCCGGGCCGCGACCTTCGGTGACAGATAGGCGGCGCCGTCGGCCACCGCGCGGACTCCCGCGATCAGTTCCTCGGGCTCGCCCGACTTGATCAGGAACCCGGCGGCGCCGCCTCCGAGTGCCTGGAGGATGTAGTCGTCCTCGCCGAACGTCGTCAGCATCACGATGCCCGTCTCCGGCACGGTGCGCCGGATCTCGGCGGCCGCCTCGATGCCGTTCGTCCCCGGCATCCGGATGTCGAGCACGGCCACGTCGGGGTGGTGACGGTGCACCTGCTCCACGGCCTCGTGCCCGTCCGAGGCCTCGACGACGACCTCGATGCCCGGGTCGGTGGACAGCACGGCACGCACCCCGGCGCGGATCATCGGCTCGTCGTCGGCGATGAGGACGCGGATCATGAGTCTTCCTCCGTGGTGCGGGAGCGGGCGTTCATGGGGCGAGCGCCTCCTTGGACATCAGCAGGCCGTCCCGGAAGCAGAGCCGGTACGCGTCCCCGGACCGGTCGTCGAAGCGGTCGGCCGTCATCGCGTAGTACGCACACGTGATGCCCGGCCCCTCGGGCTCCCCGGCCACGGGCCGCTGCGTCGTCTCGCGTTCGGGCAGCACGCGCGTCACCGAGGCCCGGTCCTGGCCCACCCGCAGCCGGGCGAAGTCGCCCGGGTCCAGGACGGACTGCCGGGCCGAGTGGATGTCCCACCCCATGAGCGCGGCACTCAGGACCGCCCACGCCACCAGGGGCAGCACGACGGCGAGGGTCAGGGCCCGGCGGGCGCGGCTGCGGGCGTGCCGGTGCTCCGGGGGCAGGGCTTCCCGGACGACCCGGGGCGCGGCGGCCGGGAGGCGGGCGGGCAGGGTGTGCGGGAGGTGAGCGGTGACCGCGAAGCCGCCGTCGTGCGGGCCGTGCACGAAGATGCCGCCCGCCAGCCGCACGCGTTCGTCGAGCCCGATCAGCCCCAGCCCGGTGCCGGGAACGTCCGGTCCGCCCGCCGGTACGGGTGCCGGGCCGTTCTCGACCCGGACCGTCGTCGCCCCGGCCGTGTGCGTCAGCCGCACGTCCACCCGGGCCTGCGGTGCGTGCTTGGCCGCGTTGGTCAGGGCCTCCTGTACGACGCGGTGGGCGGCCCGCGCGGCCGGCGGGGGCATCGCGCCGGCGTCGCCCTCGACGTGGAGGGTGACCGGGAGACCAGCGGCGGCGGCCTCCGCGACCAGCCGGGGGACACCGGTGCCCGGCGGTCCGGGCGGCCGTCGTCCGCCCGCTCGTCCGCCTCCTCGCGCAGCAGGCCGACCACTTCGCCGAGCCGCTCGACCGAAGCCGCCGCCCGGGCGCGGATCTCCCCGGCCGCGGCCCGGTGGGCCTCGTCCAGGCCGGGTGCGAGTTTGAGGGCGCCTGCCGACAGGGCGATGAGGCTGAGATCGTGTCCGAGGAGGTCGTGCATGTCCTGCGCGATGCGGGCCCGTTCACGGGACCGCGCCTGCTCCGCGACGAGCCGCTGTTCGCGCTCCAGCCGCCCTGCCCGCTCCCAGCCGGCCCGGACGAGCTCCTGGTACTGACGCCAGAAGCGTCCCGCGAACCACGGCAGCATCGCGGCCACCACGACCACCGCGACGAACCGTCCCGCCATCAGCAGCCAGGAGGGAACCAGGGCCACCGCCACCACCCCGCCGGCCACCACCGCGACGAGCACGAGGACGGTCGGCCCGGTCCTGCCCGGCTCGCGCCCGGCGAGGAACGCCGTCACCGCGGCGGGCAGCGCCCACCACAGACTGACCGTGCTCAGCGCGACGCACACCGCGGCGGCAACCGCCAGCAGGTTCCCCGGGGCGACGGCCCGCCCGGCCGCGCCGCTGATCTTCGCTCTCTCCACCCGGACGACCGTACGCATGCGAGGGCCGATGCGGCACTGCCGAAAGTCATGGGTGCCGAAGGGCATGGGTGGCGACGCCGTGACCGGCGGACGGCCGGGAAGCGGCAGCGGCTTCCCGGGCTCGACCGGATCGAAGGCAGCGCGACCCTGTTCTGCAGCCCGGACACGCGGGCTGCACCCACGCGGACGGACCTCACCCACGCGGACGGACCTCACCCGCGCGGACGGACCGCACCCGTTCGGACGGACCGCACCCCGTTCGGAACGGTGCTGCGGTTGCCGGACCCGTCCCGCCCGGATCGGGACACCGGCGGACTGTCACCCCCGTGTGAGCCGGGCCTACCCGCGCCAGCCCTTAGACCCCCCGGTACTTCGGCACCCGCCGCTCCACGAAACTCGCCACACCCT
Source organism: Streptomyces sp. LN549 (assembly GCF_043203805.1). Lineage (NCBI taxonomy): Bacteria > Bacillati > Actinomycetota > Actinomycetes > Kitasatosporales > Streptomycetaceae > Streptomyces > Streptomyces sp. LN549. Next base: position 5,075,308 of record NZ_JAZHRI010000002.1, read on the forward strand.
CGTTGGCGTCCTGCGTCGTCATGTTGATCTCCTGAGCCATGGCCTCGGCGGCGAACGCCGCGGCCCGGCCGTCGTCCATCGACGCGTTGACGAGCTGCTTCGTGAGGGCGATCGCGCGGGTCGGCCCCTCGGCCAGCCGCTGGGCCCAGGCCCGCGCCGTCGCCGTCAGCTCGTCGTCCGGAACGGTCCGGTTCACCAGGCCCAGGCGTTCCGCCTCCACCGCCGGGAGCGCGTCGCCGAAGAACATCAGCTCCTTGGCGCGCTGCGGGCCGATCAGGCGCGGCAGCAGGTACGCCCCGCCGCCGTCCGGCACGAGCCCGCGGCGCACGAACACCTCGATGAACCTCGCCGACTCGGCGGCCAGCACCAGGTCGCAGGCGAACGCGAGATGGGCGCCGATGCCCGCCGCCGTGCCGTTGACCGCCGCGAGGACGGGCTTCTCGCAGTCCAGGACGGCGGCGATCAGCCGCTGCGCGCCGAGCCGGATCGTACGGGCCACATCGCCCGGCACCCGTTCGCCGGTGGCGCCGGCGCCGCGCAGGTCGGCGCCGGCGCAGAAGCCGCGGCCGGTGGCGGTGAGGACGACGGCCCGGACGGCGGGGTCGGCGGAGGCCTCGGCGAGCAGGGCGATGATGCGTTCGCGCTGGTCCCAGGTGACGGCGTTCATCGCCTCGGGGCGGTTGAGCGTGATCCAGGAGACGCCGTTGTCAGTGGTGTGGAGTATCAATGATTCAGGCGGTCCGGACGGGTCGGCGTGGTCGGTGGTGTCTTCGGGGGAGGACGGCATGAGGCAGCTCCTGGGCAGGTGGCGGGCTCGGCGGCGGGCGGGGCGGTGGCTTCGGTCAGCGGCAGACGGCGAGCGCGTCCAGCGCCACCGCGCCCTGCCCGCGGCCCAGCACCATCAGCGGATTGATGTCGAGTTCGCTGAGGTCGTCGCCGAGTTCCAGGGCCATTCGCTGCACCCGCAGGACGACCTCGACGAGCGCGTCCACATCCACGGGCGGGCCGCCCCGCACGCCTTCCAGCAGCGCCCGGCCGCGCAGTTCGCCGAGCATCGCCCGCGCCTGGTCCTCGCCGAACGGCGGCACCCGCACCGCCGCGTCGTGCAGCACCTCGACGAGTACACCACCGAGGCCGACCGTCACCGTCGGTCCGAACAGGGCGTCCTGCGTGACGCCGACCATCATCTCGACGCCGCGCTCCACCATCTGGCAGACCAGGATGCCGTCCAGCTCGATGCCCTCGTAGCGGGCGATGTCGGTGAGCTCGCGATAGGCGTCCCGCACCTGACTGGCGGAGGTGAGGCCGACCTTGACCAGTCCCAGCTCCGTCTTGTGGGCCAGCTGCGCGCCGGACGCCTTCATGACGACCGGGTAGCCGACGAGCCCCGCCGCCCGGACAGCCGCTGCGGCGCTGGTCACCAACTGCTCGCGTGGCACCCGGATTCCGTACGCCCGCAGCAGCTGCTTCGCCGCGTGCTCGCTCAGCTGGTGGCCCGGGCGCATCAGTGCCTGCGCCTTGCGGAAGGAGGGGGACGGTGTGCGCGGCGCCTCGTCGAACGGGGAGCGGTAGGAGGCGGCGAAGCGGTGGTGGTCCAGATAGGCCTTCACCGCGGTGATGCAGTTGCCGAACGTCCGGAAGGTGGCGACGCGGGACGATCCGAGCAGCGTGGTGCGGTAGGCGTCCTCGGTGCCGACCGGAGAGCCCCACACCACGCACACCAGCTTGTCCGTGGCCTCCGCCGCGTCCACCAGGTCCTGCGCGAGTTTGTCGCTCATCGGCGGGAAGGGGCCGGTGATCGGACAGATCAGCACCCCCACCTCCGGGTCGGCGAGGATCGCGTCGATGATCTTGCGGCCGCGCCAGTCGCCGACCGGGTGGCCGCCGTTGTCGACCGGGTTCGCCACGTTCAGGTAGCCGGGTATCCAGGTGTGCAGCTCGGCCTGCTTCTCCTCGGACAGCACCGGGAGCGAGAGCCCCGCCCCGGTCGCCAGGTCCGAGAAGTGCGCGCCCGTGCCGCCCGAGATCGAATAGACGACGACGCCGTCGGCCAGCGGTTTGCGGGCCCGGGCCAGCAGGGCCGCGGTGTCCTGGAGTTCGTCGAGGCCGTCCACCCGGATCACGCCGAACTGCCGCATCGCCGCGTCGACGACCTGGTCGGCGCCGGTCAGCTTGCCGGTGTGTGACGCGGCCATCCTGGCCCCCGTCTCCGTACGTCCCACCTTGACCGCCACCACCGGGACACCGGCCCTTGCGGCCCGGTCCGCGGCGAGCAGAAAGGAGCGCCCGTCCTTGAGTCCTTCGACGTAGCAGGCGATGGCCCCGACCTCGGGGCGCTGGGAGAAGTACGCGATGAAGTCGGCGGTCTCCAGGTCCGCCTCGTTGCCCGTGGGAGCCCAGTGCGAGAGCCGCACGCCCAGCTCCTGGAGCGTGTAGACGGGGCGGCCCTGGTGGCCTGACTGGGTGATCAGCGCGATCGCCGGCCCGTCCAGGTCGTCGCGGAACTCCTCGAAGGCGTTGAGGTTGGTGTTCGGGCCGAGCAGCCGCAGTCCCGAGCGCTCCACGGCGGCGGCCAGCCGGGCCTGCGCGGCGGCGCCCTTTGCACCGGTCTCCGCGAAGCCGGAGGCGAAGGCGACGGCGAACTTCACCTTGGCCTGCGCGAGCTCCTCGATGACGGGGAGCGGGTCGCCGACCAGCAGTACCGCCAGGTCCACCTGTTCGGGCAGATCGGCGACGGAGGGGGCGCAGGCCCGTCCGAAGACGGTCTCGCGCGTGGGGTGCACGGGATACAGCCGTGCCCCGACCCGCTCGGCCCAGGCGATCAGCTGCCGGGTGATTCCGGTGTTGGGCCGTCCCTCGGTGTCGGACGCGCCGATGACGGCGACGGACTCCGGCCGGAAGAACCGGTCCAGATCCGGCACGGGCGCGTGCAGCGGGCGACCGCTGACATCGAGGTCGCCCTCCGCGGCGGCGGCCGCCATGCTGTGGACGGCGGCATGCGGTTCCTCGCCGCAGGCCACCACCCTGGCGCGGAAGTCGGTGGTGAGGGTGCCGTGAGTCGATCCAAGCATCGTTCCGCCCACTCCTGCTCGAAAGTCCGTCGGCACTTGTGGTGCCCGGCCCGCGCCCAGGGAAGTCCGGAAAGTCGGGGGAGGTGGCGGTGCGGGGCCGGGCCCGCACCCTGTCCCATCCACTCCCCGATCGCCGAACCCTCTTAGCTGACGCACTGTCAGGTTACTGAACTGACGGCCCGTCAGGAATGGTTGTGCAGGCAAAGGTTGAGAGCGGTGGCCGGGAACTGCCCCGAACCACCGCTCTCACGTACCGACGCCCCTCGGGGGATCGGGCCGACACCGCCCGGGCACATCAGAGGCCGGCGACGACCTCCTTGGCGACGCGCTCGCCCGAGCGGACCGCGCCGTCCACGTATCCGTTCCAGTGCGTCGACGTCTCCGTGCCCGCCCAGTGGATCGCCCCGACGGGCGCGCGCAGCGCGGTGCCGTAGCGGGTCAGGACGCCGGGCGGGAGCGCCGGGTTGAGTACCCGGCCGCCGACCCGGTCGCGTGCCTCCGGGGCCAGGACGGACTTGCCGGCGGGGGCCAGGTCGCGGGCGGCGGTGAGGCCGGCCGGCCCGCCACCGACCACGGCGACGTCCACCTCGCGGTGGTCGGCGCCTGCTGCGGCCGGGGCCCCGGTGCTTTCCGCCGCCTGTGCGGTGCCTGCCGCGGTGAGCGCCGGGACCCCGGCGGCCGCCGCACCGCCCGGCATCGCGCGCCGGGTCACCGGTCCGGGGGCCGGCTGTGGGGTCTGACCTGTTCGTTGACGTGCCACGTGCATCCTCCGTACCAGGGTGGGATGCCCCGCCGGGAGTGCCCGGCGGGGGGCCGTGCTGTGCGAACGGCAGGGTCGTCCCCGGACGCGCGCGGGGAGGACGGGGTGATGCGGGTCAGGCGGTGCGGGCCAGCCGCTTGGCGATCTTCCGTGCGTCCAGGGCCATTTCGCGGAACATGCCGCTGATCGGGTTGGTGAACCCGGTGAAGTACAGGCCGGGTGCCTGCTTCGGCGTACGGCCGCCGTGTGCCACCGGCCGGCCCCGGGCGTCCAGCACCCCGAGGTGACCGACCAGCGGCTCCAGGGCGCGCAGATAGCCGGTCGCGGCGATCACCGTGTCCGGGGTGATCCGGGTCCCGTCCGCCAGCACCACCGCGTCCTTGTCGAACGACTCGACGGCCGCCACCGGCACCACCCGGCCGCGCTTCACCGCGTCGATCAGCCCCACGTCCTGGACCGGGATGGCCCCGTCCTTGACCCGGGAGTACAGGCCCGTGTCCGGGCGGGGCAGCCCCTGTTCCGCGAGGTCGGGCACGGCGACGCGGGCCATCAGACCGCCGGCCCGGTCGACGAGCGCGACGGGCAGCCGGCGCACCAGGATGCCGGTCGCCTGCGCGGGCCAGCCCGCCGTGGAACGGCGCACGATGTGCGGAACGGTGCGCACCGCGAGCCGCACGCGCGACGCCCCGCCCTCCACCAGGTCGACGGCGATCTCCGCCCCCGTGTTGCCGACGCCCACGACGAGGACGTCCTTGCCCGCGTACGGGGCCGGGTTGCGGTAGTCGGAGGCGTGCAGCAGCTCGCCCGTGAAGGTGTCGCGCCCGGACCAGTCGGGGATCCGCGGGGTGTGGTTGTAGCCGGTGGCCACGACCACGGCCCGGCCGGTCAGTTCACGCCCGCCGGTTGCGGTCAGCCGCCAACCGGTGCCGTCCGCCGCCCGGTCGACGCGGGAGACCTCGACGCCCGTCACCACTTCAAGACCGTGGTGCTCGACGTACTTCTCCAGGTAGCGCACCACGTCGTCCCGGGAGACCCAGCGGCCGAACCTGCGGGGCATGGCCAGCCCGGGGAGGGCGGACCGGCGCCGGGTCGTGTGCAGGTGCAGCCGGTCGTAGTGGCGGCGCCAGGACGCGCCGACGTCCCCGGACTTCTCCAGGACGACGGCCCGCACCCCCTGCGCGCGCAGGGCCGCGGCGGCGGCCAGGCCGCCCGGGCCGCCGCCGATGACGTAGACGGGGCGGTCCTCGGTGATGTCGGTGGGGGCCGGGGTGCGGCTGCTACCGGCGGTAGGTGTGCTGTCGGACATGCTTCGGAGCGTAATCGCGCGACTCCTTGATGGGTATCGGTCAAGGCCGGAATCGATTGCGAATTGATCACGGGTGCACGCCTCTTGCGCAGCCCGCCGCCATCGGGTGAACTGACGTACCGTCAGATTACGTGAACGGGAGGGCCCCATGCGGACGATCTGGCTCGACGGAGCCGAGTGGCTCGCCGTGCTCCGAGCAGGCCTCGGCCTGTGGTGGCTGGAGAGCTGGCGCCACAAGGACAAGAAGGGCTGGTTCGAACGCGGCACCGGCATCGCGTGGGCGGCGGACGTCGCGGGCAAGCACCGCTGGCCCGTGGTCCGGACCGGCTTCGAGAAGATCGTCGCACCGCGCCCGAAGAGCATGGCGTACGTCGTCGTGTACGCGGAACTCGCCCTGGGCCTCGGTCTGGTGACCGGCTTCCTGACCCCGGTCGCCCTGGTCGCGGGGCTCCTGCTCAACCTGCTCTACCTGGTGCTGATGATCCACGACTGGGCCGAGCAGGGGCAGAACGCGATGATGGCGCTCATCTCGCTCGTCGCCCTGTTCACCATGTCCTGGCAGACCTGGTCCCTCGACGACGCGATGGGACTCTTCCTGTGACGACCCCGACCCCGACCCCGACCCCTGAGTCAGCACCGGCCCCGACCCCGGGAGCAGCAGCCCCCGCCCCGTCCCCCCGCTACGACCTCCCGGAGCCCGACGCCTTCACCCGCCCCTACTGGGACGCCGCCGCGGAGGGGATCCTGCTGCTGCGCGGCTGCCGGGACTGCGGCCTGGCGCACCACTACCCGCGCGAGTTCTGCCCGCACTGCTGGAGCGAGGACGTCGAGTGGGAGCGGGCGAGCGGCCGGGCCACGCTGTACACGTGGTCCGTCGTCCACCGCAACGACCTGCCCCCGTTCGGCACCCGCGTGCCGTACGTCGCCGCGGTCGTCGACCTGGCGGAGGGGCCGCGGATGATGACGGAGATCGTGGAGTGCGAAGAGTCCGCGCTCGCCATCGGGATGGAGCTGCGGGTCACCTTCCGGCTGGAGGAGGGGGGCGAGGCGGTGGCGGTGTTCCGGCCCTGAGCGCGCAGCCTCGGCGGCGCGAGGGAACGTGTTCCGCGGAGTCGCACGGGCCGGCCGGTGCCGACGGACCGTTCAGCGCGACAACTCCTTGCGCTGCTTGCGGCGTTCCCAGAGGTTCGGGTAGCGGATGACCACACCGCCAGCCCCGCACGAACCCGTGACCCGGAGCACCGGTGTGCCCGGCAGCCGTTCGCCCGAGGTCTTGTCCTTCAGGCCGCCGAAGCCGAGGTCCAGTGCGTCCGTGTCCGCCTTCCAGCCCACCGGGACCACGAACACCACCCCGGCCATCTGCGCGTCCACCTCCACCTCGATCTCACGCAGCCGGCACTCGGCCCGCGCGAAGTCGAGGCGTACGCCGCCCAGGCCTCCGTACGCGAGAATCCGCGGCGGCACCTTCCACCGGCCGGTCCGGGTCACGCCGTGGATGCCGCCCTTCAGGACCAGCGGCTCGTCCGATTCGAGCACGACCGGTCCCAGGTCATCGGTGAGCGGCGCCAGTTCGGCGTGGGTCTTGGCCGTGAGCGCCAGCCCCAGGCGCTCGTCCAGCTCTTCGAGGTCGATGCGCCCCTCGGCCGCCGCCTCCCGCAGCTGTTCCACCACCGCTTCGCGGTCGGCGTCGGAGGCGCGCATACGGCCGGCGGATCGCGAGGGTTCTGCAGTCATGCCGCAGATGATACGGACGCCGCGACGCGAGACCAGGGTTCGAGGCCGCGTCCCCGGCCATGATCCGTCGGTTACTCCCCGCGCCGGGTGCGCTCGAGCCACGGGCCGAACTCGCTGTCCAGGACCAGCCGTCCGAGTTTGCGGTACTCGGCGAGCACCGCCGAGACGAGCTGATCCGTGTCCAGGGGCAGCCCCGACTCCGCCGTCTGGTAGGCAGCGGTGACCGCGCAGGCGCGGATGGATCCGCCCGTCAGCTCGAACCGCTCCGCACACGTCCGCAGGTCGAGACCGGGCGCGCGGGGGATCTCCGTGCCCAGGCAGCGTTCCCACAGGGCCAGCCGCTGCTGTGCGTCCGGTACGGGGAAGTCGGCGACCACGTCGAGACGGCGGGTGAACGCCTCGTCGAGGTTGGCCCGCAGATTGGTGGTGAGCACGGCGATGCCGTCGAAGGACTCGATCCGCTGGAGGAGGTAGGCCGACTCCACGTTGGCGTGCCGGTCCTGCGCGTCCTTGACCTGCGAGCGCTTCCCGAAGACGGCGTCCGCCTCGTCGAACAGCAGCACCGCGTTGACGTCGGACGCCTCGACGAAGATCCTCTCCAGGTTCTTCTCGGTCTCACCGATGTACTTGTCCACCACGGAGGACAGGTCCACGACGTAGAGCTCCATGCCCAGGTCGGCAGCGACCACCTCCGCCGACATGGTCTTCCCGGTGCCGGACTCCCCGGCGAACAGTGCGACGATGCCCCGGCCCCGGCCACCGCCCGGCCGCATCCGCCACCGGCCGAGCACCTGCTCACGGTGGCGTGCGCGCAGCGCCAGGTCGGACAGCTGGTGGCGGGTCGCCGGGGGCAGCACGAGGTCGTCCCAGCCGACCGTGGGCTCGATGCGGCGGGCGAGCCGGGCCAGTCCCGCCCCGTTCTGGGCCCGGACGGCGGTGCGCAGGTCCTGTGCCTCCACCGGGCGGCCCTCCAGGGCGGCCAGCCGGGAGGCGACGGCGGCGGCCCTGCGTATCTGGCCGGAGTCGAGCCGGTAGGCGCGGGTGGCGTCGACGAGGTGCGCGTCGGCCGTCGCGGTCCCGGCGGCGAGGCCTGTCGGGGAGCCGGCCGCGGTGAGCTCCCGGTGCCACCGCCGGGCCGCGTCCGCCGGGTCCGGAGGCAGGACGTGGACCGTCACGGGGCTCTCGCCGGCCCACAACGGGTCCCAGTTCTTCTTCCCGTACACGATCAGGGGGGAGCCGCCGCCGACCGCCTCGCAGAGCGCGCCGATCAGCCCCGCGCCCCCGGGCCGCTCGGGGGCGAGCGTCTCCAGCGGCCCGAGGACGAGACCACCACCGGTCAGCCGCGCCTCGGTCGCCAGGACCCGCGCGGTCCGCACCGGTTCCGGGGCGGCGGCCAGGGCCGCGACGTCCACCACCAGCGGGCGGAGTCCGGCCGCGTGGAGCGCGTCGGCGGCCAGCCGGCCGGGGTCGCCGCCGCGGTCCAGGAGATGCACCAGGCCGCTGCCGGTACCCAGCGCCGCCACGACCCGCAGCGTCGTCGGACACCGGTCCGGCTCCTCCGCAGGCCCCTCATCCTGCCCGGCCACCCGGACGAGACCGTGCAGCCTTCCGTCCACCCCGTCGTCGCCGAGCAGATGAGCGGTGACCCGGTCCGGTACGCGCAACACCCGTGAGAGCAGCGGACGGTCGGCGTCCAGCACCTCCACGAGACCGGCCGCGACCAGGGGGGCGGACGGGGAGAAGCGGAAGCGGCCGGAGCCCGCGGCGGGCAGTCCGCAGAGTTCGAGGGCCAGGCCGATCGTCGCCCTGCGCCGGGTGAGGTCGTCGTTGAGATAGCCGTACAGCCACTCGAACCGTGCGTCGATGTCCGGGGCCATCGCGACCAGCAGCAGGCCGACATCCGGCGCGACCAGGCCGAAGTTCTCCGCGAGGGCCGCGATCCTGCCTTCCGCCGGGGAGTGCGGCGGGGCGTCGGGGCCATGGGCCGGGACGGGGAGGAACGCGTCGCGGGAGTCCAGGATCCGCTCGGCCGCTGCGGGGGTCAGGTACTGCCCCCGGTACGGATCGTTCGGTTCCGGGTCGGTGTCCTGGCGCAGTGCGACCGCGTGCCGCACCCGCCGCTCGATGTGACCCAGCCGCTCCCAGAGGTCCTCCACAGCCGTCGGCGGGGTGCCGGCCGCCGGCGGGGTGCCGTCCGGCTCCCGGAAGCCGGCCGGGGCCTCGTACGCCGTGGTCACCGGGCCGGACCTCCACGCCTGCGCCGGCCCGGCGGAAGCTGCCGTTCACGCTCGGCCGCGAAGCCCTGCCCGTCGGCGTCGGACGCCCCGTCGTAGCGCAGCCGTCGTCCCGGTTCGGTCGCCTCGCCGGCACGTTCGGGCGTCGTCCGCACCAGCAGGCCTTCGGTGACCGGTGGCCCGACGGCCGTCACCTCGCCGGCCAGGGGTGCCCACACCCGCAGGTCGATCGCGGCCTTCAGCTCGCCGCCGAGTGCGGACCACACGTCCACGGTGGAAGGCCGGTCGCCGGAACCCGCGGCCGCCGCCTCCATCTCCACCGTCAGCCCCAGCGTGGCAAGGCTGCCGGTCAGCATCCGGGCGGGCAGGGCGTCCGTGTGGATCACGCAGCGCAACACCTCGGAGAGCAGCCGGTGTTCGTCCTGCGGTCGGTTGGTCCACGCGGTCAGGAGATAGGTCAGTTCGAACCAGCGCGGAGGCGTCCGCCGTCCCGTGACGACGCCTTCGCCGTCGTACTCCTCGGCGGTGCCGGTACGGCGGCGGGTGGCGTCCTCCCGGATCCCGTAGAGAAAGATGCTGACCGTGGGAGCGTTGCGCCGCGCGGCCCAGTCGCTCGTCGGGGCGTCGAAGACCAGGTCCACCCCGCTCTCCTGGAGGCCGGCGTCGGCCAGCAACAGCCGCAGTGCCTCGTCGACTTCGTGGATCACCTGCGTCCCACCTCGTCCGGCGGGACGATGGTGCCGGCCACCACCAGGAAATCAGTGGTGACGGGGCTGAACCCCGGCCCCGAGGCCGTGATGGTGCGCGGCCCCGTCCGGTCCTTCACCAGGATCAGCAGCTGGGCGATGAAGGTGCCGTCGCCGCCCGGCCGGGCCGGCGGCGCGGTCGCCGTGATCCCCGGCTTCCAGGTGAGCTTCACCGGTACACCGGGCGGGAAGTCCTTGCCGCGCACCGAGGTGACGAACCCGGGTTTGCCGACCTCGGGCACCGAGACGATGCGCGGCTGGAGGATGCGCAGCGGGATCCGGGAGACGTTGTCACCGCGGTCGGCGTCGGTGCCGGTCGTGGTCAGTGTCCCGGTGACCTTCGTCCGCAGGGCCCGGTCCGGGGCCAGGACCACCCGCAGGACCGAGGAGCCGCCCGGCGCCAGGTCGGGAAGCGCGCACACCCCGTTGGCGCATCCTGCCGGGAGGGTGGCCACCGGGATCCCGGCGGGCAGCCCGAGGCGTAGCCGCAGGCCGGTGGCGAGCGCGTTCTTCCCGTTGCGCACGGTGTACGTCACCACGACCCGCCCGCCCACGTATCCGGGGCTGGGCTGGGCCCGCACGACGACCCCGGGGCCCGCCTCGGGCTCGGGCGGCAGCGGGGCGGGCGGCTGTGCGGGCGGTACGGGGGTGGGAGCCGAGGGCGACGGGGTGGGCTGCGGGGGGACGTCCTGGACACGAACGTCCGTCCCGGTGGCGTTGTCCGAGGGGTTCGGGTCGACGACGGCACCGGTGACCGACCAGCCCATCCGCCAGGGCCCCGTCGTCACGCCCGTCAGCCGCGCGGTGACCTCCACCTCGGCGCCCGGCCGCAGCACGCCCAGGTCGCAGCTCGGTGAACCGGCGCCGCAGGAACCGGAGTCGGTGGTGAGCTCCTCCAGGCGTACGCCCGGCGGGGTGTCGGCGACGAACGTGGTGCCGGGGGAGGGGGCCGGACCGCGGTTGGTGACGGTGACCGTCACCGACACCGAGGAACCGGCCTCCACCGACGGGCCGACGGGCGGCGCGGTCAGCGCCAGGTCGACCTGCTGCTGGAAGGCGGGCTCCTTCTGGCGGCCCGGCAGCTTCGTGGTCAACGGGGTCAGCGTGCCCTTGGCGAGGTCGAGCTCGGAAAGCTGCTCGGGGGAGTTCGGGGCGATGTCCCGGCGGTGGCTCAGCACCAGCCGCCCGGCGTCCGGCGACCATGCCACGTCACGCGGCTGGTAGGGCCCGGTGGCCGAGACGTCCGGGATCGGTTCGCCGCACGCGGCGGGGTCGTCGCGCCGGTAGGACGGCAGCACGACCCGGCAGTCCTCGCCGTCCGGCGAGGTGACGACGACGCTCGCCCGGTGGTTGATCTGGTCGGCGCGGTCCTTGCGGTTGAAAGCGATGGCCGTGCCGTCGGGGGAGAAGGCGGGGCTGTCGTCGATCACCTTGCACTCGCCGGGGCAGCCGGTGACGCTGAGGTCCTCCTGCTGCTCCAGGGCCTTCACCGGGGCGGTCCAGACGTGCTTGATCCCGCCGAGGCCCCGGATCACCTCGTTGCGGGTGAAGGCGATCGTGGTGCCGTCCGAGGACCAGGCGGGCTGGGCGTCGCCGCCCGCCACCTCCCCCGCGGGCGGGACGACCTCGCCGATGATCTTCTTCGTGGCGACGTCGGCGATGAGGACCCGGCTCGGCCGCGCCGTGCCACCGGCAGCTGCGGGAGACGTCCGGGTGAAGGCCAGCTTGGTGCCGTCCGGGGAGAAGGAGGGGTCGGTGTCCCAGTCACCGGCACCCCGTCCTTCCAGGTCCATGGCCGCCGCGGTGGTCCCGTCGGTGTCGGTCAGCCAGATCCGCTGGATACGCACGTTGTCGACGGTTTCGAAGCGGGTCACGGCGATGTTCCGGCCGTTCGGCGTGTACGTCTGCCGCTCGGTCCAGGGGTCGTAGCCGGCCGCCGGGTGGAACAGCGGATCGTCGGCGGGGTCCTCACTGGTGTTGGTGCGGGCCCTCGGGTCCTCACGCAGCACGTCGAGCCTGAGGTCCCGGGGGTCCGAACCGTCCTGCCGCATGTCCTGGAGCGTGACGAGGTCCGGCTCCTTCGTGGTCCTGCGGGTGACGACCACCGTCCCGGAGTCCGCCGGCCCGAGCCAGGCCGGTGCGTCCACCTGGCGGTCCTCGAAGAGCATGCTGTCCGGCGTCACGTCACCGGTGAGGGTCGTCCGGTACACGTGGTCGTACAGGGCGCATCCGCAGTCCGTGTTGGGGCTGAGGAAGAGGAGACGGTTTCCGTCCGGGAGCCAGGCGGCCGAGCGGGTGCCCCAGCCGGCGCGATCGCCGGTCAGCAGGGGGCGGTCGGTCCCGATACCGCGGGTGATCCGCAGCCGGTACCCGGTGTCCGTGTCCGACTCCGGCTCCACCTGCAGTGTGTACACGACGAGGGCCCGGTGGGCGTCGTCCTTCACCGGGTTCCACTCCGGCTCGCTCGCCTCGCCCTCCGCCGCGTCACTGATCCGGGTCACCGGCCCACCGGCCAGCGCCTGTTCGTAGATCTGAGTGCGCTGCCCCGGGCCGTTGTCACACGCGTACGCGATCCGGGTGCCGTCCGGGGAGAACGTGGGAGAGGTCTCGTCGGTGGCGGTGTCCGTCAGCTGTTGCAGGCCGGAGCCGTCCACGCCGATCGACCAGAGGTCGCGCTGAGTAGATCCCCCGGGGCCGGGCCCGGCCGAGTCGAACACCACGGTCCGTCCGTCCGGGGAGAGTTCGGGGTGTGCGGCGTCAAGGCCGTGGGTGAGCCCGAGGAGGGAGCCGTCCGCGCCGCGCACGTACACCTGGGGCTTCACCTCGTCGCGGAGGCTGGTGAAGACCAGCACCTCACCGCGCCCGAAGGCGTCCTGGTCGTAGTGCGCAGGACCGGTGCCGAACAGGTCGTCGCTGGCCGTTTCGGAGGTGACCCGCCCGAGGCTCCGGTGCCCGGTGCCGGCGAAGGCGATCCGCCCGGTGTCCGCGGGCGCATCGGCCGCGGCGGCGACCGCTTGTGACGCACCCTGCGGGGCGGACACGGAGCCCGCCACCAGCAGCGGAGTCAGCAACACCACGACACCGCTCAGCCGGCGCAACCGGATACGGCGTGCCGGGACAGCAGGACCGGCCACGGTCCACCTCACAGTCTTGTCGATGGTTCTCCACCTCAAGCATCGGGCCCGAGAGGGAACGGGGACAGGGGCCGGAGTACCCGGAGCGGGGGAAGACCTGATGCCCTTTGCGGCAGGAAGGCCTCCGTCGCCGCGTCGATCCCGGTGATCCCGGAGCGGCTGCGCGGCTTCAGGCTCGGGGTCTCCGTCGCTCTCCTCGCTCTGAACGCCTCAGGCGTCGTCATCCGGGACAGCCCTCAGGCCGGCTGCAGCGGCCTGCCCCAGTCGCCCCGGGGCGCCGCGGGGGCAACAGCCGTTGCCCCTGCGGGCCCGTCGTCATGGGATCCCGCGGGAGTCCACCGCCCCGGCGGAAGCCGGGCGGGGCTCAGATGAGGCCGTGCCGCATGGCGTAGCCCACCGCGTGGGCCCGGTTGCGCAGATCCAGCCGCGTCGCCACTTCGTGCAGCACGTTCTTGACGGTGCGTTCGGAGTACGACGTCTTCTGCGCTATCTCCGCGGTGCCGTACCCCTCCGACACCAGCCTGATCATCTCCGCCTCCCGCGCCGTGAGGGTGGAGAGGGAGAGCCCCCGGGGGTCGAGCACCGTGCGGTGAAGGCTGCTGACGTGATCGAGGAGCTTCCCGAGGAGGTCGCCCGGCAGCACCCCTTCCCCTTTCGCGATCGCCGTGACCAGATGGACGAGACGGTCCTGGTCGGCCTCGCCGCGCCTCAGGACGGCGGCGACGCCGTACTCGATCAGGGTCTGGAGCGCCCCCGGCTCGAAGAAGCCGACGACGAGACCGGTGCGCGTGGAGGTGTTGCGCTGGAGACGGTGCAGGAGCTGGACGGTGGCCTCGTTCACCATGTCCACCACTACTAAGGAGACCTGCGCACGGTCGGCCTCCTCTTCCGGTATCAGCTCTATCTCCGGCCGCAGGCGCAGCTGGTGCACCATGCCGCTCTGCAGGATCAGGTCCTCCGCGTACACCGCAACGGAGACCCGGCCTGCCGAGGACCTCGTCGGCGTGCCCTCCGTGGGTTGCTCGGGGACGGAGGGCATGCGGCTGCGCCCGCCCGCCACCCCTGTCTTCGTCAGATCTGTTGTGGTCATGGTCATGTGCTCGTCTTCCTCAGCTGCTTCCGCCGGTTCCCCGATTGGTGACTGCGCCGGTTCCCGATACGTCGGGCGTCGTGCTCGCTCGTTCCGGGACCGGACAGGGAGACCTGGCCCGGGGGCGGGGCGCGAGGAGGCGGCGCGGGTGTGCCGCCAGGGCACCGGCGCTGCCCGCACGTTGCCCTCCCGCCTCTGCTGCCGGGACCGGGGCGCGGCCTAACGTCGCATCGTGACCACATCTGCCGAATTCGACATACCCACGGTGACGGTGTCGCCAGGCGCCGAAGCGACGACCACGCTGACCGTGCGCAACGACGGCGACATCGTCGAGGCGTACGCCCTCGAAGTGGTCGGCGACTGTGCGGCATGGACCACGGTGGAGCCGGAGCGGGTCTCCCTCTACCCGGGCACCTCCGAGACCGTGACGGTGCGGCTCGCGCCGCCCCGGTCCCACGAGGTCAAGGCGGGCGAAGTCCCCCTGGGGGTACGGGTCCTGCCCGCGGAGCACCCCGAGTCGGTGGCCGTTCCCGAGATGACGGTGGTCGTCGAACCGTTCCGCGAACTCCGGGCGAGGCTGGAACCGGGCCGGCGCAGGGGCTGGCTGGGCGCCCGCTTCCGGGCCTCGGTGCAGAACCGTGGGAACGCTCCCGTCGACGTCGTGTTCACCGGCAGGCAGGAGGGGGAGGAACTCCGCCTCGCCTTCACGCCGGAACGCCGGAGCCTGCAACCGGGCGAGTCCGCCGAGGTGGGCCTGCGGGTGCGGGCCCGGAAGCTGATCTGGTTCGGAGCTCCGGCCACCTGGCCGTTCGAGGTCGGAGCCGTGGACAGCGAGGGGGCCGACACCGAGGGCGACCGGCCCGGCAGGCCGGAACCCCTGCCCGGTGAGTTCGCGCAACTTCCGCTGCTGCCCAAGTGGTTGCTGATCGTCCTGGCGGCGCTGCTCGCGCTGCTGCTGGCGTGGTTCGCACTGGTGCGGCCGGAAATCCGCAGCACCGCGAAGGAGGCGGGCACCAAGGCGGCTCAGGAGGAGAACCGGGAACGGCCGCAGGGTGGTGCGGCGACCGGTGGCGGCACCGGCGGCGCCACCGGCGGTCAGAGCCAGGAGCCGGGCACCGGAACGGGCAAGGGCGGGACCGCCGGCGCCGGCACGGGCGGTTCCGGATCGACGGGTGGCGTGGGCGAGTTGAACGCCCAGCAGAGCTCCGAGACCATCGACGTGCAGACGGGTGCCGGAGCCAAGCAGGACGGGACGTATCAGGTTCCGCAAGGAAAGGTATTCGGCGTCACCGACATCGTGGTGGCGAACTTCCAGGGAGATGAAGGGGTGCTGACCATCTCCTTCGGTGAGCGGAAGATCACCACCATCGCTCTGGAGACGTTCCGCAACCAGGACTATCACTGGGTCACCCCCATTCGGATTCAGGAAAACGCCAAGGTCACCGCTTCCGTGACCTGTTCCAAACCTGGAACTCCGGCGACCGGGAAGCAGGCCTCCAAGTGTCACCAAGTGCTCAATGTCAGTGGTGTGCTGAGCGATTTCGCACCGTAGGAACGATAGCGCCGGATTCCTGACCGTCCGTTCCAGTCGCGTGAACAAACAGGGTCCCTGCCAGCGGAAACCTCCACCTGGCCGTTCATCTGGGTGTGGTTCTTCACACACCGGTCCGGGGGAGGCAACCAAATCGACGGAGTGGTTCCGACCGGTGAACACCGGTGTTTTGCGGGTGATTCCCGGTCTTTCGCGGGCGGACGGATCCGCTCGAACTGAGAATGCTCCTGCTCACAGGAGCGGATCAGGGTCTCCGGGCCTCTGCGGCGACCGTGGAAATCCGGCCGCTCCGGCCGCCCGAACTCAGTAGTTTCTGGCTGAAACTAACCCCTGCCGTGTCGAGTGGGCGGGCTGCGGGGATTCCCGGGCCCGCCTTTTCGGACGCCGTGCCGCAGCTGTCGCACCGTCATCCCGGCGGCCACGGCCGGGAGGGGCCCTTCCCGGCCGCCCGGGGTGCCCGGGAAGGCAGCTGCCCTGCCCCGTGACCAGGACTCTGAGGCCTACTGCCCGCGGACATCCCCGGGCAAGACTGGACAGGCGAACGACTGACCACCCGAAGGAGCGAGCATGCCGTCGTACCTCACCCCAGGTGTATACGTGGAGGAGGTGCAGTCCGGAGCACGGCCCATCGAGGGAGTCGGCACCGCGGTCGCAGCCTTCGTCGGGTTCGCGGAGACCGGCCCCTTCCACCGGCCGACGCTGGTGACGAGCTGGGACCAGTACGTATCGGCCTTCGGTACCTTCACTCCCGACACCTACCTGACGCTCGCCGTCCACGGCTACTTCAGCAACGGCGGCGGCGCGGCGTACATCGTGCGGATCGGCGGCCCGGCGGAGGACGCGGCGCAGGGCTCCGCGCCCGCGGCTGCCCCGTCCGTCGCCATCGGCGGCTTCCTGGTCTCCGCCCGGCCGGGCGCCGGTGACGGCCTCTCCATCGAAGTCGCCGACCCCGAGGGCGAGAACCCTCCGGAGGACCGGTTCCGGCTGCTGGTGCGGCAGGGCGGCAAGGTGGCGGAGACGTACGACACCTCCGTACGCAAGAACGTCAAGGGCTACCTGGTCACCCAGGCCCGCCAGTCCAAGCTCATCGAGGTCACCGAGCAGCCCGGGGCGGCGCAGACCCGCCCCGAGAAGCAGAGCCTCTCCCTCGCGCCCGCCGCTCCGGACGCGGGCACCACCGCTCGGACCGGCCCGACCGAGTACGTCGGCGACGCGTCGGCCCGTACGGGCATCGCGGCCCTTGAGGCGATCGACGAGATCACCATGGTCGCCGTCCCGGACCTGATGAGCGCCCACCGTCGCGGCGACATCGACGACGAGGGCGTCAGGGCCGTGCAGCTGGCCGTCATCGCGCACTGCGAGCAGATGGGCGACCGGGTCGCCGTCCTGGACACCCCGCCGGGGATGAACGCCCAGCGCGTCCGCACCTGGCGCAACGACGACGCCGGATACGACTCGCGCTACGCCACCGTGTACTACCCGTGGCTCAAGGTCCTCGACCCGGCGACCGGTCAGCAGACCCTGATCCCGCCGAGCGGCCACGTCGCCGGCGTCTGGGCGCGCAGCGACGCCGAGCGCGGGGTGCACAAGGCGCCCGCCAACGAGGTCATCCGTGGCGCGCTGGACCTGGAACTCCGCCTGAGCAAGGGCGAACAGGACCTGCTCAACCCGATCGGCGTCAACTGCGTCCGCGCCTTCCCCGGGCGGGGCATCCGCATCTGGGGCGCCCGGACGCTCGCGTCCGACCCCGCCTGGCGCTACCTCAACGTGCGCCGCCTCTTCAACTACCTGGAGGAGTCCATCCTCCTGGGCACCCAGTGGGTGGTCTTCGAGCCGAACGACGACCGCCTCTGGTCGAGCATCCGGCGCAACGTCACCGCCTTCCTCACCGAGGAATGGCGCCGGGGCGCGCTCTTCGGGCGGACTGCGGAAGAGGCCTTCTACGTCAAGTGCGACCGTGACAACAACCCGCAGGAGTCCATCGACCTCGGTCAGGTGGTGTGCGAGATCGGCGTCGCCCCGGTGAAGCCCGCGGAGTTCGTGATCTTCCGCCTTTCGCAGTTCTCCGACAGCACCAGCCTCGTCGACGAGTGACCCGTCCTCGTCGAGGACTGACCCCAGCAGGCAACGAACGGAACAGGTGACACACAGTCATGGCAGAGGGCGATGCTCTTTCCACCCACGTCTTCGGCGTGCAGCTCGGCGGCTATCTCGTGGAGTCGATCCAGGAGATCAGCGGTCTGACCGTCGAGGAAGAAGTCGTCGAGGTCCGCCAGGTGACCGCCGAGGGCAAGCAGATCATCCGCAAGCAGCCCGGTGCGCGCCAGGCCGGTGAGGTGACGATCACCCGCGGGCTCGACAAGAGCAGCGAGTTCACCAAGTGGATCAAGGAGACGCTGAACAACGGCGCCGTCGACACCGCACGCCAGAACCTCACCATCGAGATCAAGGACTCGAAGGGTGAGACCGTCCGTCGCATCCAGCTGATGCAGGGCTGGGCCAGCAAGTGGGAAGGCCCCTCGCTGAAGGCCGGCGAGTCCAGCGCGGCGACGGAGACGGTCACCATCACCTTTGAGGAGATCGTGGTCGAATGAGGCGCAGGACCGTTTCCGGCGGCGGCCTCGACGAGGTACTCGACACCCTCGCCGCCGCCGCGCCCGCCCCGCGCGAGGACGCGCCGACGCCGCCTCCCGCCCGGGAGCGGGACCGTCAGGACCTGCGCACGGAGTTCGAGTTCGAGCTCCCCCGCGGGTACGTCGACGACGAGGGCCAGGTGCACCGGAGCGGGTCGATGCGGCTCGCCACGGCACGGGACGAGCTGCGCCCGCAGATCGACCTGCGGGTCAAGGAGAACCCCGCGTACCTGAGCGTGGTGCTGCTCAGCCAGGTCATCACCCGGCTCGGCACCGTCACCGATGTGCACGCAGGGGTGGTCGAGCGGATGTACGCCACGGACGTGGCGTTCCTCCAGGACTTCTACCGCCGCATCAACAGCGAGGGCCACACCCACGCCGCGGTGACGTGCCCGCTGTGCCACGGGTCGTTCGAGGTGGACCTCTCGGGTGAACGCCTGGGGGAATCGTGACGTACGCGCCTTCCCGGCTGCGGGAGGAGCTCGCGTACATCGCCTACCACTTCCACTGGCAGCGTGAGGACATTCTCGACCTCACCCATGGTGAGCGGCAGGAGTGGGTGAAGGAGATAGCGCGGATCAACACCCGCGTCAACGAGAGCGGGTGAGGGCGTGGAGTTCAGGGACTGGTTCGGCAGGGGGAGCCGGCGGCAGGCCGCCGGCCCGCCCGGCTCGGGGCCTGCGGGGGACGGCACCGGAGACGGTACGGAACCCGCGGCTGCCGTGCCGGAGGCCGTCCGGCCCGCGCGTCCGGACGCGGACTGGGACGGCGGCTGGCGGCGGGTCGCGCCACCCGTCGTGACCGTCGCCCGGTCCTCGATCGGGGTGAGCGACGGACTGCGCTTCAGGTCCCGGCTCGCCTCGTGGCAGAACGTCGCGTACGGAGGCGAGCTCGGCCACGCCGTCCTGCCCTCCGCGCCGGTGGGCCTCATCCACGGTGTGGCGCGGCCGGGTGTCGCCCGTCCCACCGCCCCCGGAACGCCGCCCCTTCTCCTGCGCGCCGCTGCCGGCGGACAGGAGGAGCCGGTCCAGGCCGCTCCGTCCACCGCCCCGGGGCGTACGCCTGCCGGGCAACGGACCCCGGCAGCCGTCCAGAGGCCGGGCGGCACGCAGTCCCGGAGCACCGCCGGGCGTGAACCGGCGGGCCGGCCGCCCGGCTTGGGCGAGGCGGCCCCCGTGGCCGGGGCGACCGCCAGGACCGGGGCGACCGCCAAGGCCGCAGCGGCCCCCGTCGCCCCCGCGTCCGCGGGCACCGGACCCACCACCACTCCCGCACCCACCGCCGCGTCGCCGCAGGCGCGGCCTGCCCCGGTCCGGCCCCGGCGCACCGCGCCGTCCCTGATCGTCGCCCGCCGGCCGGCGACGGCCCTGCGGAACCTCGCCGCCGTCGTGCCTGCCGGAGCGTCCGCACCGGCCACGCGGGCCGAGCCGGCGGCCGGGCCCGGCCGTACGGACTCCGCGAGCGTGCAGCCCGGGGCGCGCCTGCCCGGCGTCCCGCCCGAGCGTTCCCCGGGCGGGCCTGCCGGACCTCCCGTACGTCCCGCCCTGGGCAGGCCTCTGCGTCAACTTCCGCCCGGCGTGGCTCCCTTCGGCCCGTCCGGCAGGGACGGCGGCGCACCCTCCGGCTCAGCCGTGCCGCAGGACCCGGCCCTGCCCGTGGTCCAGCGGCAGACGCCGGAGACGGCCGCTCCCACGGCCGCTTCCCCCGCTCCGGCGACCCCCTTCCCGGGGCGGGGGAGGCCGCAGGCGCAGGGGCAACCGGAACAGGGCACGGCGGGACGCCAGGAGAGCCGGCCGCCGACGGAGCGCCAGGTGGCGGGGCGACAGCCTTCGGTTCCCGGTGCCGCCCCGGCATCCGGGCCCGCCACCACGCGGGCCGGCACACCTGGTCCTTCGCCGGTCGTTCAGCCCGCACCCGCAACCCCCGCACGCCGCACGGGTGCGTCCGCACCGGACGACGCCTCCGCCCTCGCGCCCCGCGGCCCGGCTTCGCAGGCCCGCATCAGGGGCGGGCTCGGCGCACCCCTCTCCTCCCTTCCGCCGACCGCCGGCACCTCGCACGACGCCCCGCTGCTCGGGGACCCCCGTCGCGCGCGGCCCGGAACCACGGGCCCGCTGCCGGGCGGCCCGCAGGCGGGGGAGCCGCCGACGTCCGCGCCCTCCGCGCAGGCGCACACCGGAATGCCCCTGCGCCCTCCGGCCCACCCCGGCGCCGGGTCCGCTTCCCCTTCCGGGCAGCCGGCGGCCGTCCAACGGGCCGCGGACACCACCCGCACGTCCACGACCACGGTCACGCCGTCCACTCCCACGGCCCCGGCCACTGCGCCCTCTCCGGTACGCATCCGGCGGATCGCCCCGCGAGGGCCCGAGGGACAGGCGCCGGGGCCTGCCGTGGGAGGAGGTCCCGCGCCGGTGGCCGTCCAGCGGTCGCGCGCCCTGCTCACCGCACGGACGCTGACCGTGAATACCGGTGCGGCCGAGGGCTTCACGGCACCGGTATCGGCCGCCACCACGCGGCCGGTCGTGGCGGCGACCTGGCGGCGCGACGTCCGGCGGCCGGGCTCCGACGGGCCGCCCCCGGCCGGCGGCGGCGGCACGCGGGCAGAGGAGCGGCGGGACACCCGGACCACCCCGGACGCCGTCACGCCCGCAGGACCGGAGCGTCGGACCCCCGGCGCCACGGTCCAGCGGTCCGTGACAGGCACTCAGTCCGCCGGCAGCCCGTCGGCCGGCAGCTCATCGGGCAGTGGCCCGTCGGCCGGCGACCCGAGTCCGAGCGCCCGGGCGCAGGTGCCCCCGCGCTCCTCAGGCTCACGCCGTACCGCCCCGCGAGCACATGCACCGGGCGAAGGCGGGAAGGCCGGGAGCGCCGGCAGCCCCGCCACGGCCAGGTCCGTCCGGCCCTCCGTCCGCTCCCTCGTACGCCTGGTCCAGCGCTCGGCGCGTGGCGCCGCCCCTTCCGTGCCGCCCCCGCCCGGCGACCATCCGCCCGGCCGGGAACCATCCGGGCCCCCCGCCACCCGCCGGGCCGAACCGCCGTCCCCCGCACCGCAGTCCGCCCCGCCCGGGCCCTCCGCGGCACCGCCCGTCCCCGTAGTGCGCCCGCATCCGCCCGGATCCGCCCGGCCCGGGGGCGCCGCCGTGCCGGTGCAGCGCCTCCAAATGCCGGTGGTACCCGAAACCGGCGTACCCGCCACCGGGCCCGCGCCGGCGAGCGACGCCCCGTCCGGTGCACCGCAGGAGCTCGCCGTACGCGCCTCACGCCCCGCCCCGGTCCGGCCCGGCGGAGCCCCGGGAAGCCCCGCGCCCCGGAGCCCTGCCCCCGGCAACCGTGCCCCGGGCTCCCGGGCCCAGGCGCTCCAGCGCGCGGTGGACGAGGCGGGGCTCGCCGGGGTCCCGGTACGGGCGGTGCAGCCCAAGCCGGCCCGTACCCCCGCCACGACCGCACCGGAAGCCGGCGGAACGCCGCGATCGGACGAGGCCACCGGCGGCGTGGACATCGAGGAACTGGCCCGCCGGCTGCTCGACCCGGTCAGCAGGCTGATCCGGGCGGACCTGCGCAGAGGACGGGAGCGCTCCGGACGGCTGCACGACGGCCGCCGCTGAGGCCCGCACCCGACGGCACCCCACGGACCGCAGAGAACCCGCCCGCCACCCCACGGACAGCAGAGAAGAAGAAGAGAAGCACATGACGGACAACATCTTCGCGACGAGCGTGTTCTTCAAGCTCGCCATCGGGGGGAGCGACCTCGGGGCCTTCCACACCTGCTCGGGGCTGGGTGCAGAGGTGGAGCTGGAGCAGTACGCCGAGGGCGGCAACAACGGCTTCACCTGGCAGCTGCCGGGGCGGATCACCTGGACCAACATCACGCTGACCCGCCCCGTCACCGCCGACACGCTGAAGATCGCGCGATGGCTGAACGAGACGACCCAGCGGGTGGAACGCAAGGACGGCGAGATCGTCGCGCTCCGTCCGGACCTCAGCCGGATCATCAGCTGGCAGGTCCAGGGCATCGTGCCGGTGCGCTGGCAGGGGCCCTCCTTCGACCCGTCCAGTTCCGAGGCGGCGATCGAGACCCTGGAGATCGCGCACGAAGGCCTGGTGCCGTCCTGATGGGCCGTCCGTTCCGCAGTGCCCGAGCCGATGACGTGGACGAGCAGGAAGGAGGAACTCCGTGGCAGCGACTGCCCGTACAAGCCGTGCCCGTGCCCAGCTGACCATCATGGAACCGCCGGCGGACGTGGGAGCCAAACCGGCCGGCACCCTTGCCCGGCTCACGCTGCAGTTCAATCCGGCGACGCTCTCCCTGAGCAAGAGCACCGAGTGGCGGCGCACCCCCTCCCGGACGGCCGGCGAGTCCGCGCTGCCGGAGTTCGTGGGCAGCGGGCCCCGGTCGCTGTCCCTGGACGTCTTCCTGGACGCCACCGCCACCCACGACAACTCGGTGGAGAAGGCGGTGGAGCAGCTGATGACGGCCTGCGTGCCCACCCCGAGCAGCCTGGGCCGCAAGAAGCCGTCGAGCCCCTGGGTGCGCTTCGACTGGGGAACGTCGAAGACGACGTCGTTCGACGGGGTCCTGTCGAGCCTCTCCGTCTCGTACACGCTGTTCGACGTCGACGGGAAGCCGCTGCGCGCCACCTGCTCCCTCTCGATCGAGGAGGCGAGCGTCGACCCGGCCGGCCAGAACCCCACGTCCGGATCGCGGGAGGCACGCCGTACCCACCGGGTCGTCGCCGGTGACAGCCTGCCGCTGCTCGCCTGGCGCGAATACGGAGACGCCACCGCGTGGCGCACGATCGCCGAGGCCAACGACATCGACGACCCCATGCAACTGGCCCCGGGCACGGAACTCCTCGTGCCCGGACTGGAAGACCACGCCCCGGAGGGCACCCGGTGACCGCACCCGCCCGTTCCTTCGCCGCCGACCCGATCGTCGAGGCGCCCGCCGAGCTCCCCCAGGCCTGGGCGGCCCAGCTCGTGAGCTGTGCGGTCGACGAGAACGTCGGCCTTCCGGACACCGCCGTACTGACGTACCGGGACCCCTACCACACGCTGCTCACCGCCACCGGAATCACCATCGGCACACCGTTGAAGATCTCGGTGGTCACGGTCCAGGAGCGGGCGCGTGAGCGGCTGTTCACCGGCGAGGTCACCGCACTCGAACTCGACAGCGACACCACCGGCTCCTTCACCGTCGTCCGCGCCTTCTCCAAGGCCCACCGGCTCCAGCGCGGGCGGAAGGTGGTGGCCTTCCGCAACATGAAGGCCGCCGACATCGTCCGCAAGGTCGCCGCCGGTGCCGGACTCACCTGCGGGAAGGTCGAAGCGGCACCCGTCATGTACAAGCAGCTCACCCAGCCCAACGTCTCGGACTGGGACTTCCTCCAGTACCTCGCGGGCGAGAGCGGCGCGCACGTACGGGTGGACGAGAAGGGCCTGTTGCAGTTCGTGAAGCCGAAGCCCGCCGCCTCGGCGCCCTCGCCCTCCACCTCCGCCACCCGGCATCCGATGGTGCTGGAGTACGGGCGCAACCTGCTGGCCCTGCGCGCCGTGCTGACCGGCGCGGACGGGGCGGACAGCGTCGAGGTGCGCGGCTGGGACGTGGAGACCAAGACCCGGCTCGTGGCACGCGAGCCGTCAGTCCGCTCCACCACGGTGGTCCCCGGGATGAGCCCGTCCGTCGCGGCCGGGGCGTTCGGCCCGAAGGCCCGGATGACGGTTGCCGACACCCCGTACCGGACCCAGGCCGAGGCCGGTTCGGTCGCCGGCGCGGTGGCCGCACGGGTCAGCTCCGGCTTCGGGGAGATCGAGGCGGTCGCCGAAGGCAACCCCCGGCTGCGGGCCGGTGAACCGGTCGCCCTCGGCAACGTCGGACCCGCGTTCGCCGGCCGCTACACGGCGACGGCGGCCCATCACGTCCTCGACCCGCACGGCGGCTACCGCACGACCGTCCTGGTCAGCGCCGCCCCCGACCGCTCCCTGACCGGGCTCACCGGCGGCGGCGACGTATCCCCGCGCGGCCCCCGCATTCCGGGCCTCGCGATCGGAGTGGTCACCGACATCCGCGAGGGCAAGGGCAAGGGCGAACGCGGTTCGGTCCGGCTGAAGTTCCCCTGGCTCGACGACACGTATGTGTCCGACTGGGTCCGTACGGTGCAGTGGGGCGGCCAGGGCGGCGGCGGGGTGTTCAGCCCCGAGGTCAACGACGAGGTGCTGGTCGGCTTCGAACAGGGCCTGCTGGACAGCCCCTACGTGCTGGGCGGCCTCTACAACGGCGTCGACAAGCCGTCGCCCCACGACGTGCCGCTGGTCGACCCGACCAGCGGAAAGGTCAACCGACGCTCCCTGGTGTCCCGTTCGGGCAACAGGATCGAGCTGCTCGACGCCCCGCGCGGCCCGTCCGGAGTGCGGCTCGCCACCGGGGACAAGCAGTTGGAGGTCACCCTGGACGAGCGGAAGGGCGAGATCGCGCTGAAGGTGTTCGCCCGCGGCACCTCCCGGGTGCTGAGTTCCCTCTCCCTCGGCCGGTCCGGGATCACGCTCGACGCCGGTACGGGGAACGTGAACGTGAAGGGAGCCTCGGTGACCATCAACGGCAAGACCGGGGTCACCGTGGACGGCGGACTGCTCGCCGTCCTCAAGGCCAGGCTCATCCGGATCAACTGACCCCCGAACCCGCCCACCGGTACGACTTCCCGGCCCAGCAAGGAGAACAGCAGCCATGCCCCCCGCAGCCCGCACGGGCGACCCCACCGTCCACGGAGGACTCATCGGCACCCCGCCACCGGGTGCGGTGGCCGTGGCCACCGTGCTGATCGGCGGCCGGCCGGCTGCGGTCACCGGCAGCCTGCACGTGTGCGTCATCCCGCCGCACGCCCTGCTCGGACCGGGCAACGTCGTCATGCCGAACCCGGCCGCAGCGGCCGGCGGCATGGTCCTGATCGGCGGACTGCCGGCCGCCCGCATGGGAGACACCACCAGCTGCGGCGCCAAGATCATCAGCGGCGCGCCGAACGTCCTGATCGGAGGACCGCTGTGAGCACGGGCGGATTCATCGGCCGCGGCTGGGGCTTCCCGCTGCGGGTCGGCGCCACGGGCGGCATCGGCATGGTCGAGCGGGACCAGGAGATCGAGGAGGCCATCGCTCTGGTGCTCGGCACCGCACCGGGGGAGCGGCCGATGCGGCCCGAGTTCGGCTGCGGCATCCACGACTACGTCTTCGCGCCCGGCGACGGCGCCACTGCCGGGCGCATAGCTCACGAGGTGCGTACGTCGCTGGAGCGCTGGGAGCCACGCATCGAGGTGACGGACGTGGTGGTCGCCTTCGACACCGTCGACGAGGGAACCCTCTACATCGACGTGCACTACACCGTGCGGTCCACCAACGACCTGCGCAACCTCGTCTTCCCCTTCTACACCATCCCGTCCTCCGGGAGCCCCGAGGCGAGTTCCGAAGAAGCGGGGGCGGCCTGATGTCCCTGCCCTCCCCCAACCTGGACGACCGGCGCTTCCAGCAACTCGTCGACGAGGCCAAGCGGTACGTCCAGCAGCGCTCTCCCGAATGGACCGACCACAACGTCTCGGACCCCGGGGTCACGCTCATCGAGACGTTCGCGTACATGGTCGACCAGCTGCTGTACCGGCTGAACCGGGTGCCCGACCGGAACTACTCCGCCTTCCTCGACCTGCTGGGCGTGCAGCTGTTCCCGCCGACGGTCGCCCGCGCCGACGTCGACTTCTGGCTGTCCGCGCCCCAGCCGGACACCGTGCGGCTCCCGGCCGGAACGGAGGTCGCCACCGCCCGGGGCGAGACGGAGGAGGCGGTGGTCTTCTCGACCGCCGATGACCTGGCGATCGTGCCGAGTTCACTGATCAGGCTGGTCACCGCCCCCGCGTCCGGAGACCAGACCGACCGCACCGCGCCGCTGGGTGCGGGCAAGGACATCCCCTGCTTCCAGTCCCGGCCGGAGCCGGGCGACGCCCTGCTGTTCGGGCTGCCCACCGCCGTACCCCGGTGCATCGTCGCCGTACGCCTCGACAGCCGGGTGGAGGGCGTCGGCGTCGACCCCCGGCAGCCGCCGCTGGTGTGGGAGGCGTGGGACGGCGCCCGCTGGGTGCCCTGCCTGACGGGGACCGACAGCACCGGAGGGCTGAACAAGCCCGGTGAGGTCACCGTGTTCGTCCCAGCCGGGCACACGGCCTCGGTGACGGCCGGAGTCCGGGCCGGGTGGCTGCGCTGCCGGGTCACCGCCCCGGAACCGGGCCAGCCCTTCTACTCGGAGTCGCCGACGATCCGGGAGGCCGAGGTGTTCACCGTCGGCGGCACCACCGGCGTCGAACACGCGGAGACCGTCCTCGACGTACCGCTCGGCACCTCCGAAGGGGTCGCCGGCCAGAGGTTCTCCGTGAGCAGGGTGCCACTCCTGCTGGACGGGGAGCCGCCCGTCGTCCAGGTGTCCTCCGCCGAGGGCTGGCAGGTCTGGACACCGGTGGAGCACTTCGGCGCCTCGTCCCCGGACGACAGGCACGTACGGATCGACGCCGTCAACGGCGAGTTCGCCTTCCCGCCGGAGGTCCGCGAAGCGGACGGCACGATGCGTGTCTACGGGGCCGTGCCCCCCAAGGGCGCCCAACTCCGCATCCCCCGCTACCGGACGGGCGGCGGGTCGGCCGGGAACGTGGCCCGCGGCGCCATCCGGGTCCTGCGCAGCTCGGTGCCGTACGTCGCCGGCGTCGACAACCGCGAGGCGGCCCGCGGCGGGGTCGAGGGCGAGAGCGTCGAGAACGCCAAGGTGCGTGCGCCCCACATCCTCCGGGTCCAGGAACGGGCGGTCACGGCCGAGGACCACGAGGTCATCGCCCGCGAGGCCGCGCCCTCGCTGCGCAGGGTCCGCTGCCTGCCCGCCGTCACGGGCGAGGGCGGTGCGGTGCGCGTCCTGGTGGTGCCCGACGCGGTCCCCGACGAAGGCGGCCGGCTGCGGTTCGAGCAGCTGATCCCCCCGGACTCGGTGCTGGCGGCGGTCGCCGGGCGGCTCGACGAACGGCGACTGGTCGGCACCCGGCTGATCGTGGAGCCGCCCGCCTACCAGGGCGTCACCGTCGTCGCCGAACTGGTGGCGGCCGACGGCGATGTGGACCGAGTCCGCGCCGAGGCACTCGACGCGCTGTTCCGCCACATCGACCCACTGCGGGGCGGCGCGGACCGGACCGGCTGGCCCTTCGGCAAGCCCGTGCAGTACGGCGAGATCTTCGCCGTACTGCAGGGCGTGCGCGGAGCCCGCCTGGTGGACGAGGTACGGCTGTTCCCCGCCGACCCGCTCACGGGACGACGGGGAGCGGCGGCCGAACGGATCGACGTAGCCGCGAACGCCCTCGTCTTCTCCCACCAGCACCAGGTCGTCGTCACCGCGGCCGGGGCCGGTGAGCGTCCATGACCAGGGCCGCGGTCCCCGGGCTGCCCAGCCGCTACCCGATCGGCGGGCTGCTGCCCGCCCTGTACGCGGACGACGACCTCGCCCAGCGCTTCACGGCGGGCCTCGATACCGTCCTGGCACCCGTGCTGTCGACCCTCGACAACCTCCCGGCCTACTTCGACCCCGCGCTGACCCCGGACGACTTCCTGCCCTGGCTGTCGTCCTGGGTCGGGGCCGACTTCGACCCCGCATGGCCGGTGGAACTGCGCCGGGCCGTCGTCGCCCGTGCCGTCGAGCTCCACCGGTGGCGCGGAACCCGCCGCGGCCTCACCGAACACCTCCGGCTCTGCTTCGGCGTGGAGGCCGACATCCAAGACGGCGGCGGCGCCGCCTGGTCGTCGGAGCCGGAGGGACAGCTCCCTCCCGCCCCGACCGGGGAACTGCTGGTACGGGTCCGGGCGCCGGCCGGGAGGCCGGTGGACGCGGCCCGCGTCCTGGCCGTGGTCCGGGCCTCGTGCCCCGCTCACCTCACCTGCCGGGTGGAGATCCTCCCAGGCGCACCGGACGAGACAGGAGACTGATGTGACGCGCTCGTGCCCGGCGTGCGGAGCCGCCAACGGCGAGGACGAGGACTTCTGCGGAAGCTGCGGTACGTACCTGGGGTGGTCGTCGCGCCGCGCCCGAACCCAGGCTGCGGTGCCGGAAGTTGAAGAACCTCCGGCCCCGGAGCCGGCCGCCCCGCCTGCGGCCGCGGCCTCGCCGCCGCCCCCGGTACCGGCCCCACGCCCCGTACCCGCACCCGCTCCCGCACCGGCTGCGGAGGAACTGCCGCGACCCCCGGCAGTCGAGCCGGAGGCGGCGGCCGATCCGGAGCCCACCCCGGCACGACGGGCCGAGCCCACCCCCGTGCGACCGGCGGCCCCGCCCACCCCCGTACCCCCGCCGGCCCCGCCCACCCCCGTGCGTCCGGCGCCGCCGGGCCCGGTGCGGCCGGAACCGCCGGCCGAGAACGAGCCCGTGGTGGCCGTACAGCCCGGTGTGCCGATCGCCCAGCGCCCCGTCGTCAGGCCGGTGGCGGCGAACGAGGAGCCGGACGGTGCGCCCTGCCCGTCGTGCGGGACACCCAACCGGCCGGGACGCAGGTTCTGCCGCAGCTGCGCAGCCCCGCTGAAGCCGGGTGAGCAGGCCGAAGCGCTGCCCTGGTGGCGTACCAGGTGGCCGTTCGACCGCAAGGTGCGGGCAGGGTCGGGGCGGCTGCTGCGGGGGAGCGTGCTGGCCCTGGTGATCGTCGGGATCCTGGTCGCGGGCTTCCTGCTCGTGCCGGCCGGGCGTTACGTCGTCGAGGACGTACGGGACAAGCTCGGCGGCACGGGGGAGATCAGCCCCACCGACGTCACGGCGAGCGCCGCCGCCCCCGGCCACCCCGCGAAGTCGGCCGTGGACGGGGTGACGAACAGCTACTGGGGCGCCCCGAAGCCCGGCGCCTCGCTCACCGCCGAGTTCGAGAAGCCGTTCCGGCTGGTCGGCGTCACGGTGCACACCGGGGTGTCGACGAAACCCGAGGCGTTCCGGCAGGGCGCCAGGCCGACACAGGCGGACCTACGCATCATGACGAAGGACGGGAAGGTCCACGAGAAGCCCTGGACACTCACCGACAAGCCCGGCGAACAGACGGTACGGACGGGCATCAGTGATGTCGTCTCCATCCAGTTCATCGTGCGGGAAGCGGCAGGACAAGGGGACGGGCACCCGATCGCCCTCGGGGAGATCGAGTACTTCAAGCGCACCTGAGGGCGGCACCGCGAGACTGTCCGACGCCGCCCCCCTTCACCGGATACGCGGCGTGGAACTCGTGGGCATGGAACTCAGGAGCGTGGAACTCAGATCTGGTTCAGGCCGCCGTCGACGTACAGGCTCGAACCGGTGATGAAGCTGCTCTGCTCGGAGGCGAGGAAGGCCACGGCCGCGGCGATCTCCTCCGGGCGCCCGAGCCGGCCCAGCGGCACGTGCGCAGCCAGTTGCTGCCTGAGGCCGGCGGCCTGCTCCGGGTCGGGAGCGAGCCCCGACAGGCCAGGGGTATCGGTCGGGCCCGGCGTGACGGTGTTGACCCGGATGCCGCGTCCCTTGAGCTCGTTGGCCCAGGTGCGGGCGAACGACCGGGTGGCGGCCTTGGACGCCGCGTACACGCCGAAAGCCTCCGCGCCCACGTCCACGTTGGTGGAGCCGTTCAGGATGACCGAGGCGCCGTCGTTGAGCAGGGGCAGCGCCTTCTGAACGGTGAACAGCGTCCCCCGGACGTTGATGTCGAAGAGGGCGTCGAAGTGCTCCTCGGTGACCTGCTCAAGCGTCACGAACGCGGCGACGGAGGCATTCGCGAACAGTACGTCCAGGCCGCGTCCCCGGCTGCGGATCGTCTCGTAGAGGCGGTCCAGGTCGGCCGGGTTCGAGATGTCGCCGATCACGGCGGTGGCGGCTGAACCGATCGTTTCGACGGCCGCGTCGAGTTCGGGCTTGCGCCGGCCCGTGATGAACACGTGTGCGCCCTCGGCCGCCAGTCGTACGGCGCTGGCCAGGCCTATTCCGGTGCCGCCGCCGGTGACGAGAGCGGTCTTCCCCTCAAGCGATCCCATGTGAACAACCTCCTCGAAGTTCTGCATCGATCGATGCAGAAATCGAACCGTAGCACTTCCGCATCGGTCGATGCGGAAGAGGTAGGCTGCGGGAGTGGAGACCAGGAAGAACGCCCCGATCGGCAGGCCGCGAGGATTCGACGTCGAGGAAGCCCTTGAGCGCGCCATGCTGGTCTTCTGGGAACACGGCTACGAGGGGGCCAGCCTGTCCGGCCTGACCGAGGCGATGGGCATCTCCACCACCAGCATGTACGCGGCCTTCGGCAACAAGGAGGAGCTGTTCCGCAAGGCCCTGGAGCGCTACACGGAAGGGCCGGGCGCCTACCTGACCCGGGCCCTGGAAGAGCCCACCGCCCTCGGCGCGGCCACCGCGATCCTGGCCGGTACCGTCCGGACCACCACCCGCCCGGCCCGGCCCCACGGGTGCCTGGGCGTCCAGGGCGCCCTGGCCGCCAGCGACTCCGGGCGCGGAGTCCGTGACCTCCTCGCCGCCTGGCGCAACAACGGCTGCTCCTCCGTCCGGGCGCGGTTCCAGCGGGCCGTCGACGACGGCGAACTGCCGCCGGAAACCGATCCGGGACTGCTGGCCCGCTACGTCACCACCTTGGCCTTCGGCATCGCGGTGCAAGCCGCGAGCGGTGTCGGCCGCGACGAACTCCAGGGGATGGCCGACGCCGCCTTGCGTAACTGGCCGCTCTCCTGAGGCCACGGCCCCCCGTTACTCCCCGGGCACGAGTTGGGCCGTCACCACTCCGTGCGGCAGCTCCGAGGTGGTTGCCTGCCCCCACACCGTCCACGTCCGCGACTCCAAGGTCACCGACGGGCCCCACCTTCGCCGTCGCCCCCGCCGCCTGGACCGCGTTCCCGGGGCACGCCGCGAACGGCTGACCAAGAGGCCCCGTGGGCACGGGGGTGTCCGGACGTTCAGTGCGGATTCACCCAGTCCGGTGTCCAGGTCCCGGCGGCGTCGGGGCGGGCCGCTGTGGCGGCGAGGTGGGCGCGGAGGGTGGCCAGCGCCGGGTGGGGGTTGTCGCGGTGCCAGAGGAGCGAGTGCGGGTAGACGGGCGCCGGGTCGGTCACCGGGATGCGGCGCAGGCCGTGGCCGGCGGGCCAGATGAGGCGGGTGTGCTCGCCCATGAACGTGGCCAGGGCCGGGGTGTCGGCGATGGTGTCGAGGAGCGCGTCGGAGCCGAAGTTGGGCCCGGTCGCCTCGATGGTGAGGCCGAACCCGGCGACGAGGTCGTCGTAGTAGGCACCCCATTCGGTACCGGGCACGATGCCGGGCATCCAGATCCGGTGCCCGGCGAGCTGGGCGACGGTCACCGACCGGGCGCCCGCCAGTGCGTGGGCGGGGCCGGTGAGGAGCTGGAGCGGCTCGTCGAGCACCCGGACGTACTCGATGTCCTCGGGAAGGGGCCGGCCGGGCGCACCGACGGCGCGGAAGGACGCGTCGATCGCACCGGACCGGATCGCGGTGACGGCCGCCTCGATCTCGAACAGCATCACCACGTCGAGTTCGATCTCGGGGTACGCGCGGTGGAAGCCCCGCATCAGGCCCGACTGCGCGCTGCGCGAAGCGATCACGTCGACGCGCAGCGGACGACGGCCGGGGCGCACCGACGCGACCGAGCGCTCGGCGATGCGCAGCAGCTCGCGCGCGTGGGGCAGGAACGCCTGTCCGTCGATGGTGAGCTCGGAGCCACGGGGGGCGCGGGTGAACAACCGCACGCCGAGGCTGCGCTCCAGCGCGGCGATGCGCTTGGAGACGGCCTGCTGGGTGATCGACAGGTCGGCGGCGGCCTTCTGGAACTGGCCCGCTTCCGCGACGGCGACGAAGGTACGTACTGCTTCGAGGTCCACGCCGATCCACCTTAGTGAACAACGGATGGTTGTGAGTGGTGGGCCGTGCGGTTGTTTGACCTGCGGCTGTGATGCTCGCTTAGCTCTCCCGGGTCAACGTCGGCTTGTTCGGGTGGGAGCGCTGCGCATGGTGGGCAGGAGACCGTTGGGCCGGGGGTTCGGCTGGCTGTGGACGGCGTATGCGGTGAGCGCCTATGGGTCAGGGCTGGGGTTCGGTGCATTGCCGCTGATCGCTGTGCTGGCCTTGGACGCCGGTCCCGCCGAGGTGTCCGCGCTGTCGGCGGTGGGGCCCGCGGTGGGCGCGCTGATCGCGCTGCCCCTCGCGCCGTGGGTGGAGTTCCGTCGCAAGCGCTCGGTCATGATCGCGATGGACCTGACCCGGTTCGTGGTCATGGCGACGATCCCGGTCGCCTATGCCTTCGGGCTGCTCGGTTTCGTACAGCTGCTCGTGATCTCGGCCGTGGTCGCCGCAGCCAAGATCGCCTTCAACGCGTCCAGTGGCGCCTGCCTCAAGGCCCTCGTCCGGCCGGACGACCTGCTCGTGGCCAACGCGCGGTTCGAGTCCACGAACTGGAGCTCCATCGCGGTCGGGCCACCGCTGGGCGGGGCGGCGATCGGCCTGTTCGGTCCGGTCGTCACCGTCGTGGCCGACGCGTTCAGCTACCTGCTCTCCGCGCTGTGCATCACCGCGATCGGCGGCCCGGAGGAAGCGCCGCAGAAACCCGGCAAGGACCCGGCCCGGGCGGGCGCGTTGCTCGACGGCTGGCGACACATCATGGGGCACCCCGGCCTGCGGGCTCTCTATCTCAACCAGATGCTCGTCACCGGTCTGATCATGGCCACCGAACCCCTGCTGGCCGTGCTCCTCCTCCGCCAGCTCGGCTTCCCGCCCTGGCAGTACGGCCTCGCCTTCGCCGCTCCCTGCGTCGGCGGGCTCATCGGCTCGCGGCTCGCCCGCCGTGTCGTGGCCCGCCACGGCCGCCCCTGGGTCTTCCGGACCGTCGGCACCCTGCGCGCCGTCTGGCTGATCGGCCTGGCCTTCGTCCGTCCGGGCGTCGTCGGCCTCGTCACCGTGATGGCGGTCGAGCTGGCGATCATCATCAACATGAGCCTGTACACCCCGGTGCTCGCCACCTACCGGCTCGAACAGACACCCGGGCATCTCGTCGCCCGCACCTTGTCGGCCTGGTCGATCGGCCAGCAGGCGTCCATCGCCGTCCTCACCGCGCTCGCCGGGCTGCTCGCCGACGCCACCGGCCCACGCGCCGCCCTCACGGTCGCGGGACTGCTCATGCTGACCACCCCGCTCCTGCTTCCCCGGCACGACCAGACGTCGCAGCGCGAGCCGGAACCGGCCCGGAACCCCTCATGACGGTCTCGGCGCAGGCCGATGAACAAAAGTCGGTACCGGGCCGCCGGCGTCTGCTGCGCGCGCTGGTACTCAAGCCGTAGATCGTGATCTTGCTGGTCGGGGCCGGTGCGGAATCGGCTGCGGCCACCGTTGATCATCGTGAGTTGTCGACAAACGAAGATCAGGCGGTGGCCATGGATGCCGGCGCAATACCCGCCCGGTGGCGGTCGATGTTCGACCAGGCAACGGGACGCATCGCCGGCCGGTTCGCCCGGGTCGAACCCCGCCGTCGGGCACGGGCATTGATGCTGGGCCTACTGTCTGACCGGACAGTGCGGTGGTCGATTCCCGGCCGACCGCACTCGGTGGCAGCCGATGCACCAACAGCCGCCGAGCATGCCGTTGTTGCCTTCGACGAGTTCGGCGAACGCGTCCCAGGCCGAGGCGTTCAGCCGGCGGACGGTGCAACCCACGGTCAAAGCCCCGTTCTCAGTGCCCGGCTGCCACTGCCCCAAGGAGGCGGGCGAGCTCGGCCGGCTTGGTGAACATCGGCCAGTGGCCGGAGTCGATGTCGACGAACTCGACCTGCTTGGCCCTGGTGAGCTCCGGCGCCTCGCCGGCAGCGATCCATTCGCGGGCCTGCTCCGGGGTGAACTCCGGGCAGACCACCACGACCGGAACCTCATAGCGGCGCTCGTCCGACAGCCGGACCACGCCCCTGGCCACCTGCTCGGGGACGGGGATGGCATCGGCTTCGATGCGCTGCCGCAGTTCCTCGTCGAGGTCGGCGCTGTCCGCACCCTCGAACGGGCCCCAGCCAGGGAAGGGCATGGCGCCGTCGCGCATCGCGAAGAAGTCGGCGTACGGCTGGCCGTCCTCGTTGGGGAAGCCGCCGATCAGCGCCAGCTTGGCCACCCGCTCCGGGCGCGCGTCAGCGGCCAGCCAGCCGAGGGTGCAGGCGGCCGAGTGCGCAACGAGCAGGGGCTTTTCCGCCGTTGCATCGACGGCGGCGAGGACCGTCGCCAGCTGCTCGTCGAGCGTGGCGGACGGGCGTCCGTCGCCCTGGCCCGGAAGGGTCACCGGCCGCGGGCGGTGACCGAGCGTCTCAAGGGCCGGTGTCACCGCGTCCCATGCGGTGCCGTCCAGCCACAGACCACCGATGAGCAGGATTTCCATAGTGAGATCAACTTTCCGTCGAGGTTGGAGCGGAGACAGCAGCCGAAGGCGTCGAGTCGACGCGGCCTGCCTGACCGGGCTTTGCCAGGCTAGGAGAGGTTCAGGACGATCTGCTTCCTGATTGTCAGGAAGCCGCCTACGCTGTCCGAGGTGGAGACTGGAACGAGCCCCACCGCCCGCGCGCTGCGCACCCTTGAGATCCTGCGGATCCGCCCCGGCACGACGGCCGAGCAGCTCGCGGAGCGGCTCGGGGTGACCGACCGCGCCGCACGTCGCTACGTCGCGATCCTCCGGGAGGCCGGCATCCCCGTGGATTCCGTGCGCGGCCCGCACGGTGGCTACCAGTTACGGCGCGGGACCAGGCTGCCGCCGGTGAGCTTCACCCAGACCGAAGCGCTCAGCCTGGTCATGGCGGTGCTCGACGGCAGGCCCGCCGCCACCGACCCCGGAGATCTCGTCGGCTCCGCCCTCGGCAAGGTCATCCACGCGCTGCCCGAGGGGATCGGGCGTCAGGCGGCCGCGCTGCGCGAGCATGCCGCTGCCGCGCCCGATCCGAGTGCGGTCTACGCCGATCCCGCCGTCACGAGCGCCCTGGTGGACGCGATCGCGTCCAAGCGGCGGGTGGTGATCACCTACCGGAGCGAGGCCGGCAACCAGTGGCAGGCGGAGGTGGACCCGTGGGCGGTCGTCGTACGCCGGGCGCGCTGGTACCTGCTCTGCCATTCCCATCGCGTGGACGCCGTGCGCACCTACCGGGTCGATCGGGTACTGGCGGCCGAGGAGAGTGCGGTCGGGTTCCGGATGCCGGAGGACCTCGACCCGGTCACGGTGCTGGAGGAGAACCTCGGCACCGGATGGGCCTATCCCACGCGGGTGCTCTTCGACGCACCGGTGGAGCGGGTCGTCCCGTGGGTCGGGCCGTCGATGGGACGGCTCGAACCCGTCGGGGCGGCGGGAGAGCACTGCGTGCTCGTCGGTAGTACCCGCAACCCGGCGATGTACGCGCAGGAGTGGCTGGCGGCGGTCCCTTTCGCCTTCCACGTCGTGGGCGGGACGGAGCTTCGGGATGCGGTTGCCGACCTGGCGTCCCGCCTTGGCGCGGCCGTGTCCGAACCGGCATCGGGGGCGGGACAGGGCTGGCGCCAAGGCGTCGGTGGCGAGTGAACTCCTGGTGGCTCTGGCGGAGGTCTGCCTTCACCGCATGCCTGCACGGCGACAGCTTCACAGCCGCGCCGAACTCGTAGTCGAACTCGTACGAGAACTGCTTGCGGGCGCCGTACCCACAGGCACTGCGTCCAGCGGTGTGCCCCTGTCGCGTCTTGATCGCGACGTGGGCGCCGCGCCGGTCGTGCCCGTGGCCTGACGAGCCCGGTGCGGTGGCCGACGGGTCTCACAACCCCGGCGCCCCCCACACCGGGAACCACCGCCCCAGGTCCTTCTCCACCCGCAGGTCGTCCCCGAGGGCGGCCCGGACCTGCAACTCCAGCTGGCTGTCGCGCTTCTCGCCCCCGCCGGGCACCGGGGCGAACGGGTAGAACGTGCCGCGCTTGTAGAGGTAGACCAGGGCCAGCGGCCGGCCCTCCGCGTCCCGGAAGCCGATCAGGGAGCAGAGCAGCTGCGGGCCGAAGCCGCCGTCCTGGAGCAGGGTGTTGACCGCGTGCAGGTCGTTGACCAGGGCCGCGATGTCCTCGGCCGGCTGCCGGGCGAGCAGCCAGGTGTATCCGTACGCGTCCCGGCTGAACTCCACCGGAATGCCGCCGCGCTCCGTGTCCGCGTCCAGCAGCTCCCGTACGTCCTCCTGGATACGGGCGAAGGTGGCACCCTCCACGCCCGCGAAGCAGACGGAGCCGAGTCCGGTCGGGACGAAACCCGTCGCCGCCTGGAGGGTGAGGGCGGCGGACGGGACGGCGAAGAGCTGGTCGAGGTCGGGGCGGACCGGCTTGCTGCGGCCCAGGATGGTGTCGAGCAGACCCACGGGGGCTCCTTACGGGCGGGACAGGTCGGCGGAGATGCGTGCCAGCTGGTCCAGAC
This sequence comes from Streptomyces sp. LN549, assembly GCF_043203805.1. NCBI lineage: Bacteria > Bacillati > Actinomycetota > Actinomycetes > Kitasatosporales > Streptomycetaceae > Streptomyces > Streptomyces sp. LN549. The sequence goes on from NZ_JAZHRI010000002.1 coordinate 5,112,029, forward strand.
GCTGTTCCAGCGTCGGATGCGAGGAGAGCAGCCGGCCGATGCTCTCCTTGGAGGAGAAGGCCGGGACGAAGTAGAAGGCGTTGTACGGCTCCGCCTTCCGAAGGTCCTCCGTCGGGATCCGGGCCATCTGCCCGCTGACCTTGGTGAGGGCGGAGGCGAGGGCCGAGGGGCGGCCGGTGAGCAGGGCGGCCGTGCGGTCGGCGGACAGTTCGCGGTAGCGCGAGAGCAGCCGGGTCAGCAGGAAGCTCAGGGCGTAGACGACCGCACTGATCAGCGGGATCAGCATGATCGCGATACCCATGGGGTCATTGCTGCGGCTGTTGCGGGAGAAGCCGCCCCAGAGCGCGACACGGGTGATGATGCCGGCGAGGACGCCGAGGAACGAGGCGATCGTCATGACGGCGACATCGCGGTGCGCGACGTGCGACATCTCGTGGGCGAGGACGCCCTCCAGCTCCTCCGGCTCCAGTCTGCGCAGCAGACCCGTCGTGGCGCAGACGAGGGCGGTCTTCTCGCTGCGGCCGGTGGCGAAGGCGTTCGGTACGTCGCTCTCGGCGATGGCGACCCGGGGCTTGGGCATGTCGGCGAGTGCGCAGATCCGGTCGATGGCGCCGTGCAGCTCCGGCGCCTGTTCGGACGTGACCTCGCGGGCGCCCATGCTGAAGGCCGCGATGCGGTCGCTGAACCAGAACTGGGCGACGAACATGCCCCCGGTGATGATCAGGATGATCGGCCAGGCACCGCGGAGCACGGCCAGCAGGACGCCGACCAGGACCACGTACAGCAGGCCGATCAGGAACATGGTGGTGACCATGCGTGTGGTCAGACCGCGGTCGGGGGCGTACCGGCTACGGGTTTTGGTCATCGGTGACCTCCAGTCCTCACCTGCCTCCCATAGTGCTCCTCGGCTGTCGAAAGCGGATAAGGGCGGGCAGGTGGCGCGCTTCGGGGGATATGGCCGAACATCACCTAGCCGTTTAGGTGCCTGAGGCATCTAGTGGTGGGTGATCGGTAGGACGCCCCCCTCTCCTCGCGAGGTCCGCCATGACAGAGACAGACACGCAGACAGACACGCAGACCGAGACACAGACCGGGACCATCTCCTTCCCGCAGAACCGCACCTGCCCCTATCACCCGCCGACCGGCTATCCGAGCGCGAGCCGCGGTCAGCAGTCGGTGTCCCGCGTCCGGCTCTTCGACGGCCGTCCAGTGTGGCTGGTGACCGGGCACGCCGAGGCGCGGGCGCTGCTGGTGGACCCGAGGCTGTCGTCCGACCGGGAGAATCCCGCCTTCCCGTTCTTCGCCCCGCGGCTGGCGGAGACCTCCCGGCGGCGCGTCGAACTGTTCGGCCTCGACGATCCGGAGCACAACGTGCAGCGCCGGATGCTGATCCCGAGCTTCACGGTCCGGCGGGCGGCGGCACTGCGGCCGAGCATCCAGGAGATCGTCGACCGGCTGCTCGACGCGATGGCCGAGCAGGGGCCGCCGGCCGAGCTGGTCAACGCCTTCGCACTGCCCGTGCCCTCCATGGTCATCTGTGCGCTGCTCGGCGTGCCCTACGCGGACCACGAGTTCTTCGAGGTGCAGTCCCGCAAGCTGCTGCGCGGCCCCGCGGCTTCCGACGTCGACGCAGCGCGAGAAGCTCTCGACGAGTACTTCCGTACCTTGATCGAGCGGAAGCGGCGCGACCCGGGCGAGGGGCTGCTCGACGAGCTCATCGCCAAGCAGTTGGAGACCGGGGCGGTGGACCTCGACGAGCTGGTGCGGCTGGCCCAGATCCTGCTCGTGGCCGGTCACGAGACGACCGCGAACATGATCTCGCTCGGCACTCTCACCCTTCTCCAGCACCCGCACCAGCTGGCCCTGATGCGTGAGGGCGCCGCCGGGATGGCCTCGGTGGTCGAGGAACTGCTCCGCTTCCTGTCCATCGCCGACGGGATCTCACGGGTGGCCGTCGAGGACATCGAGGTGAACGGGGTGACCATCCGGGCGGGCGACGGTGTCCTGCTGTCCGCCTCGGTGATCAACCGGGACGAGGCCGTCTACCCGTCGCCGGACGAGCTGGACCTCGGCCGCGATGCGCGCAACCACGTCGCCTTCGGGTTCGGCATCCATCAGTGTCTGGGCCAGAACCTCGCGCGGGCCGAACTGGAGATCGCGCTGCCCGCGCTCTTCGGCCGCCTGCCCGGACTGAGGCCGGCGGTGCCCGCCGAGGAGATCCCGTTCAAACCGGGGGACACGGTGCAGGGGCTCCTCGAACTGCCCGTGACGTGGTGACCGGAAGCCGGGCGGAAGGACGGACGGACATGGGGATCGATATCGACCGGGACGTGTGCATCGGGGCCGGGCAGTGCGCGCTCGCCGCGCCGAAGGTGTTCACCCAGGATGACGACGGGCTCAGCGAACTCCTGCCGGAGGCCGAGCCCGGGCCCATGGTCGGCGAAGCCGCCCGCGCCTGTCCCGTACAGGCCATCACGATCAACTGACCCGGGCCCCGGAGCGGCGGGTGCTGTCAGGGCCAGAGCAGCTCCCGCGCCCAGCCCGTACCGTCCCGGTGGTAGCGCAGCCGGACGTGCCGCCGCCGGGCGTCGCCCTGGAAGAACTCGACCTCGCGCGGCTCGACCACGTACCGCGTCCAGCTCGCCACCTCCGCGTCCGGCTCCTCGGACGCCCGCTGCCACGCGGCGTCCGAGGCCCGGTCGAGTTCTCCCGTCGAGCCCAGCACCTCGCTCTGCCGCCCCACCAGCGCCGAGGCCAACGCCCCGGTCGAGCGGGCGTGCAGATCGGCGCGGCTCTCGGCGGGGGAGCAGGCGGTGACGGGGCCCCGGACCCGCACCTGCCGGCCCTGCGCGGGCCAGTAGAAGCCGAGCGCGGCGTACGGGCGGGCGGCGAGCTCACGGCCCTTCGCGCTGGTGGCGTGCGTGGCGAAGTGCCAGCCGCGCTCGTCGGCGTCGTGCAGCATCAGCGTGCGTACGTCCGGATGCCCCTCCGTGTCCACGGTGGCCAGCGTCATCGTGTGCGGCTCGGCCTGTCCGGCCGTGACCGCCTCGGCGAACCAGGCGTGGAAGAGGGGGAGGGGAGCGGGGGGTGCCACGGCCGGGTCGAAGGCGGGGAGCTCGATGTCCCAGACGCGCTGGGCGTGGAGGAGGTCGAGGAAGGGCTTCTGTGCGTCGCTCATGGCTCCATTCCACAGGACGGGCGGCAGGATCATCGGGGGTGGAGGCGGACGAGTTCTTCAGGCCTGGCGACGGAACGCAGGCCCGGCCCCTCACCCCCGACCCAGCACCACCGTCCCCGACGAGCAGAACCAGCCGCCCGTCCCCGACGCCACCGCCAGTTCCGGCAGCCGGCCCCCCGCCTTGCGCACCTGACGGGCCCCCGCCTCGCCGCGTAGCTGGCGTACCGCCTCCACCAGCAGGAACAGTCCGCGCATCCCGGGGTGGCAGGCGGACAGGCCACCTCCGTCCGTGTTGACCGGGAGTTCGCCCGTGAGGCCCGTGCGGCCCTTCTCCATGAATGACCCGCCCTCGCCCTTCGCGCAGAAACCCAGGTCCTCCAGCGTCACCAGCGTCATATAGGTGAACGCGTCGTAGATCTCGGCCAGGTCGATGTCCGCGGGCCGCACCCCCGCCCGTTCGAAGGCGAGGCGTCCGGACACGGCGGCGGGGGAGACCGTGAAGTCGTCCCACTCCGACATGGTGGAGTGCGAGACGTGCTCGCCGGTGCCGAGGATCCAGACGGGGGCCTTCGCCGTGTCCGGTACGTACTCCTCGGCCGCCAGCAGCACCGCGCAGCCGCCGTCGCTGCGGATGCAGCAGTGCAGCTTAGTGAACGGGTCGGCGATCATCGGGCCCGACAGCACCTCGTCGACCGTGACCGGCGTGCGGAACATCGCGTCCGGGTTGGCCGCCGCGTTCGCCCGCGCCTGCACCGCCACCTCGGCGAGCTGCTCCAGGGTGGTGCCGTACTCGTGCATGTGGCGGCGGGCGGCCATCGCGTACTTGGCGATCAGTGAGTGGCCGTAGGGCACCTCGAACTGGAGCGGGCCGCGGGCCCCGAAGGAGAGGTTGGACGTGCGGCGGCCCGCCTTGATGTCCGCCCGGGCCGTCGAGCCGTACACCAGAAGTACGGCGTTGGCGCGGCCCGCGGCGATGGCGTCCGCCGCATGAGCCGCCATGACCTCCCAGGTCGATCCGCCGACGGAGGTGGAGTCCACCCAGGTGGGTTTCAGCCCCAGGTACTCGGAGACCTCGACCGGGGCGAGCGTGCCGAGGCCGGCGGAGGCGAAGCCGTCGACCACCGACCGGTCCAGGCCCGAGTCGGCGAGAGCGCGGCGGGCGGCCTGGGCGTGCAGGGTGTACGGCGTGGCCGTGTCGACGCGTCCGCAGTCGGCGAGGGATATGCCGACGACAGCGACCTTGCGGCAGGAAGAGGGCGTGGCAGGCATGAATCTGACGGTACATCAGATCAGGGGGAGTGAACCGCCGTGCGGGGCTCGGATCCTGTGGTCCCTGTCGCGTTGCGCGACTCTGGGAATCTCGCTGCTTCACCCCTAGCATGACGGCCCGTCAGATCAGAGGCCGTTCGGCCTCTGAGGGGAAGGAGCCCGACGATGGATGCCGCCTTCACCGCGGAACAGGACGAGATCCGCCGTACCCTGCGCGAACTGCTGGCCGAGCACGGCGGACCCGACGGTGCCGGGAGCACCGCCGCGACACCGGACGGACCCGACGGCGGCAGGAGCGCCGCCGCGACACCGGACGGATACGACACGGCACTGTGGCACCGGCTCGCCCGGGACCTCGGGCTGCCCGGACTCGCCCTTCCGAAGGAGTACGGAGGCGGGGGCCGCGGCCCCGCCGACCTCGCCGTTGCCCTGGAGGAGACCGGCCGCGCCCTGCTGCCGTCCCCGCTGCTCGCCACCGCCGTGCTCGCCGCCCCCCTGGTCCTCGCCCTCGGTACCGGGGAGCAGCGCGCCGCCCTGCTGCCGTCCCTCGCGGCGGGCGAGCTCACCGCGGCCCTGGCCGTCCCCGGCGGCTCGCTGTCCACCGCGCTCGGCCTCACCGGCGATCTCACCGGCGGCGCCTGGGCGGGCGGCGGCCGGGCGGGCGGCGTGCAGGCCCGGCCGGCCGGCGGCGACGGCGGGTGGCGGCTGTACGGGGAGGCGGCCCAGGTGCTGGACGGGCACAGCGCCGGACTGCTCCTGGTCGCCGCCCACGCGGGCGGCTTCCCGCGCAGCCGCACCCTGCTGTTCCTGGTCCGGGCCGACGGGCCCGGGTCGCCCGCCGGTCTCGTCCGCACCCGGCAGGCCTCACTCGACGAGACCCGGCCGCTGGCCCGGGTCCAGCTGCGCGACACCGAGGCCGAACTCCTCGGCACCGACGACACCGTGGACGTGACCGCCGCGCTCGCGGCCACCGGGCGCACGGCCGCCGTCGTACTCGCCGCAGAGGCGGCCGGGGCGGCGGCGAGCGCGCTGGAACGGACGGTCGACTACGTCGGGGAGCGTGAGAAGTCCGGCCGGGCGGTCGGGTCCTTCCAGGCGGTGAAGCTCCGGCTGGCGGATCTGTACGTACGCGTGCGGTCGGCCCGCTCCGCCGCGTACTACGCGGCCTGGGACCCGGAGTCCGGCGGACTCGCGCTCGCCCAGGCGCTGGAGGCGCTCCGGATCACCACCGCCGAAGCGGTTCAGCTGCACGGGGGCATGGGCTGCACCTGGGAGGACGAGGCGCAGCTGTACTTCAAGCGGGCCGCGTCCGACGAACTGCTCCTCGGCCCCGTCCAACGGCTCCGCGACCATGCGGCCCAGCGGGCCGGGCTGTTCGGCCAGGAGCCGCACGGCGGCCCGGCAGGGCACGGGCCGACGGCCGGGCAGGTGGCGGTCTGATGGCGCCCGGTGTCCGGCTCGTCCAGAAGGTGTCCTCGACCCGCCTCTTCGCGCGGATCGCCCCGCACGTCGTGCCCGCCATGGACCGCACGGTGCACCGGCTCACCCGCGGCCGGGTGCTGCTCAGCGCGCAGATGCTGCCGGGGGTGGTGCTGACGGTGCCGGGGGCGCGCAGCGGGCAACTCCGGACCACCCCACTGGCCTGCATGCCGCAGCCGGGTGAGGGCGGGCCGGGCAGCTGGATTCTGGTCGGCAGCAACTTCGGCCGTCCGGGGCATCCGGCCTGGACGGCGAATCTGCTGGCGCGTCCGGAGGCGGCCGTCATCAACTGGAAGGGCAGCGACATTCCCGTACGGGCGAGGCTGCTGGCAGGGGAGGAGCGGGCCCGGGTGTGGGAGACGGCGCTGAAGTTCTGGCCGCCCTATGCGGCCTACCAGGCCCGGATCGACCGGGAGATCCGGTTGTTCCGGCTGGAGAGGCGGGAGGCGCTGGAGACGCTGGAGCAATCGGGGCCGTCGGGGCCGTTGGAGGGGCGCGACGGTCCTGCGTGACGTGACGGGGGCGGGGTGGGCGGTGTTCTGTCACGTGCGGGAACGCCGACGGCGGACCACATGCGTGGTCCGCCGTCGGTGAGACAGGACCTGGGGCGCCCGGGATCACCGCGCGTCACCCAGTACGGGTTCCGGCGCGGGCGCTACTTCGTCGGCTTCTTGCCGGTGATGCCCAGATGCACCAACAGCGCTAGGTTCGGCTTGAGTTCGGCCTGCTTGACGCCCCAGGTGGTGAAGCCCTTCTGGTGCGAGGCGACGGCGGCCAGCATGGCGACCAGGGAGCCCGCCATCGCCGCGGCGCTGACGTCCTTGTCGACCTTGCCCTTGGCCTGGAGCTCCTTGACCGAATCCGTAAGGGAGTTGGTGACGGAGTTCAGGATCTTCATGCGGATCTTGTAGAACCGCTTGTCGCCCTCGGCCGCACCGAGGTCGACCACGCGCAGGATGGCGTCGTTGCGCCGCCAGAAGTCGAGGAATCCCTCGACGAGTTCTTCGGCCGCCTGCCATCCGGACTTGCCGACCCAGGAGCGTCCGGCGACCAGTTCGGTCAGTCCGGCACCCTCCTTGGCCATCTCTTCGGCGATTTCGAGGACGGCGCCCTCGACGTCGGGGAAGTATTGGTAGAAGGTCGCGGGTGAAGTCCCCGCCTTCCGGGCGACGTCGATGACTTTGACGTCCCGGTACGGCGAGGAGCTGAGCATCTCGCTGAGGCAGTCGAGCAGCTTCTGCCGCGTCGCCTGTCCGCGTCGACCGGCCACGCGGCCGTCGACGGTGCGTACTTGTCCTGTCATGCCGTCAGCTTACCGACGGGTGATCGGAGCGCGATTCGGCCGACTGCAAATGGGGAGTGCGGCAGGTGCGGTGGGGGGAGTGAGGGGATTTCGGGGGATGCGCCCCACAGCCTCCCTTCCGGTTCCCCACAGTCTGACTAGTGTTATCAACAGCCTGTGGACAACTTCCGTGGATAACTTTCCGTGAGGTTGGCGCGACGACGGCGTCCGAGGGTCCCTTATCGGGCATATGTTCGATGTGGTGAGGTCGGAGCGCGGGGCATCCGGCGCGCGGCTACGTTGGGTGTGACGAGCGTCACCACGACGGAAGGATCCGGGCCCATGGCCGCATTCGCGCAGTCCGCGCCGTGCTGGGTGGATGTGCAGCTCCCCGATCTGGAAGCGGGCAAGCGCTTCTACGGTGAGCTCTTCGGCTGGACCTTCCGGGCGGGCGACGGCCCCTTCGCCGACGCCCTCAGCGACGGAAAGCTCGTCGCCGCCCTCGCCGCCAAGCAGGACGGCCGGATGCCGACGGCCTGGGGCGTCTACTTCGCCACCGACGACATCACCGCCTCCGTAGCCCGGATCCGCGAGTCCGGCGGTCAGGTGATCACCGACCCCGTCCGGGCCGGCCGGGCCGGGGTGCTCGCCCAGGCCGCCGACCCCGGCGGTGCGGTGTTCGGCCTCTGGCAGGCCGGTGAGCGCAAGGGCTTCCAGAAGCAGAACGAGCCCGGCTCCTTCTGCTGGACCGAGGTCTACACCCGGCAGAAGGACGCGGTCGACACCTTCTACGAGCAGGTCTTCGGCTTCCGCTCCACGGATCTCGACGAGTCCGGCACCGGTGATCCGGGCACCGCGGAGTCCGGCGTCGACTTCCGCATGTGGTCCCCCGCAGGCACCGAACCGGGCCCCGACACCGCGGTCGGCGGACGGAGCGTCATCACGGACGCGTTCCCCGCCGTAATGCCCAGCTACTTCCTCAGCTACTTCGCCGTGGCGGACTGTGACGCGTCGGTCCGCACCGCCGTCCGGCTCGGCGGCCGGGTCTCCGCACCGCCCTTCGACATCCCCTACGGACGGATGGCGGTCCTCCAGGACGACCAGGGCGCCGTCTTCGCCGTACTTCAACCGCCGGTGTCCTGATACGGCACGGAGTGCCACGAGACACCCCGATCCGCCCCCGGGTTCGCAACCCGGGCCTCGGCCAGGAAGAATCGGGGTGCGCACCGCCGGGTGGTGCCCACTGATGAGACGCTGCACACGGCGGGTTTTTCGCGGACCCCTCCTCACGGAGGTCCGTACGGGGAGGTGGCAGGCAAGTGGTGGAGCAGCTGACGCAGCACGACCCGAGGCGGATCGGCCCGTTCGAGGTGCTGGGACGGCTCGGGGCCGGCGGCATGGGGCTGGTCTATCTCGCCCGCTCGGCGTCCGGCCGGCGGGTGGCGATCAAGACGGTCCGTACGGAACTGGCCGAGGACCAGCTGTTCCGGGTCCGCTTCACGCGCGAGGTGGAGGCCGCCCGCGCCGTCAGCGGCTTCTACACGGCCGCCGTGGTCGACGCCGACCCGCGCGCCGCCGTGCCCTGGCTCGCCACCGCCTACGTGCCCGCGCCCTCGCTCGAAGAGATCGTGAATGAGTGCGGGCCCATGCCGACCCAGGCCGTGCGGTGGCTGGCGGCGGGCATCGCGGAGGCCCTCCAGTCCATCCACGGGGCGAAGCTCGTCCACCGCGACATGAAGCCGTCCAACGTGCTCGTCGTCGAGGACGGCCCCCGGGTGATCGACTTCGGGATCGCGTCCGGTGTCTCCAACACCCGGCTCACCATGACGAACGTCGCCGTGGGCACGCCCGCGTACATGTCGCCCGAGCAGGCGCGGGACTCGCGCAGTGTCACCGGCGCCAGCGACATCTTCTCGCTCGGCTCGACGCTCGTCTTCGCCGCGACCGGCCATGCCCCGTTCCACGGGGCCAACCCGGTCGAGACGGTCTTCATGCTGCTCCGCGAGGGCCCCGACGTCAGCGGTCTGCCCGACGATCTGCGGTCGCTGATCGAGTCGTGCATGCAGATGGACGCCTCGATGCGGCCCACCCCCGCCGAACTGCAGGCCCAGCTCTCCCCGCACCTCTTCGCCTCCGGCAGTGACGACAGCGGTACGGCGTCGGCCTGGCTGCCGGTGTCCGCCACCGCGATGATCGAACAGCGCCGCGGCGGCGGACGCGCGGTGGCCGTCGCGCCGCCCGTTCCGCCCGCACCGGTGGCGCCGCCCCCGCAGCCGCCGGCCGCCGACTGGGACAACGCCTGGCGCAGCGGCGCCGAAGGGCGCCCGCCGGCCGCGCCGCCGGCGCAGGTGCCCGACGGCGGCCCTGTGCGGCTGTCCGGCGTGCACGTGCCGATCGGTCCGGGCCCGCGCGCCCAGGACGTACGCGCTTCGGCGGCCGCCGCCGAGGCCGGTCCGGCGACCGGCTGGGTGCGCCCGCCCGTCGGGGTGAACGGGGCGGTCACCGCCCCGACCGCTCCCGTGCCCGCCCCGGCGCACGCGCCCGACAGCGCGCCCGCCGACCCGGGGCGCTGGCGGCCCTGGCGGTTCCGGATGTCGAACGACGTGTGGGGGACCCCCGTCGTCGTCGGTGACCTGCTGTACGTCACCTCCTTCGAGGTGCACGCGCTGGACACCGGCAACGGGCGGCGCCAGTTCAAGACCCGTGACGTGGCCTGGGCGATGGCCGTGGACGGCGGCAGCATCCTCGCCTCCGACGGGCCGTCGCTCTACGCCCTGGACGCGACGAGCGGCAGCGAGCGGTGGCGGTTGCAGACCGACGCGTGGGTGTACTCCCTGAAGGCCGAGCGCGGCACGGTCGTCACCGGCACCCGGGGCGGCGGCGTCCAGGCATGGGAGGCCTCCACGGGCGAGAAGCTCTGGGAGATCACCGGCGCGCAGACGGACTTCGAGACGGCGGAGGCCGGACCTGCCCTCCACGACGGCACGGTCTACGTCTGGCAGGACGCCCGGCTGCGGGCCGTCGACGCGCGGACCGGCACCGAGCGCTGGTCCTATCCGGTCGGCGACGCGGCCTCCTGCGGCGGGGTGCCGGTCCGGGTGACCCCGGCACCGGACGGCTACGTCTACGTCTCCGCGGGGACCCGGGTCCTCGCCGTGGACATCGGCTCCGGCCACGTGCGCTGGCACTTCGAGTCACCGGCGGTCTTCCTCTCGCCGCCCGCCTTCGCCCCCGGCCCGGCCGTCACCGGTGGCGGGGTGTACCTCGCGGACTACCTCGGCACGGTGTACGCACTGGACGCCTCGACCGGCAAGGACCGCTGGCGCATCGCCACGGAGTCCCGCCAGTCGATCGAGCCGGTGCTGGTGGTGGCGGGCAACGTGCACGTCGGCAGCGGCAGCGCGCTGTACACGCTGGACGCGGTCACGGGCACCCCGAAGTGGCGGTTCGCCGCGGGCGGCGAGGTGGTGGGCGCACCGGTCGTCGCCGACGGTCGCGTCCACTTCGGCTCCGCCGACCACGTCCTGTACACGCTGGACGCGGTGGGCGGCCAGCTCCGCTGGAAGCTCGCCACGGGCGGCGAGATCACCGGTTCGCCGGTGGCGCAGGGCGGTGTGGTCTACGCGTGCAGCAAGGACCGCTGCGTGTACGCGCTGGACGCGCTGAAGGGCACGGGCACGGGCAACAGGGCCCGCGGGTAGGTCTTCCGGCCGGGGTTCCTCGGCCCTTCCCGCCCCAGCCGGCCCGGCACTCGGCCGATCACCCCAGCCCGTCCGGCACTTGGCCGACCACCCAGGCCGGTCCGGGGCTTGGCCGACCGCCCGGGAAAGCTGCCGGGGTCACCCCCGGCCGGGGCCACCCGGGTGGTCCGGCGGGTCCTGGACCGGATACGTCGCGGTCGGCTCCGAGTCTGGGTCACGCGGGGGCCTGGACGACGGACCCGAGGACGGGCCCGACGGCGGACCCGAGGACGGCCCCGACGGCGGACCCGACGGCGGACCCACGTACGGGTCCACCTCCGGCTCCGGCCACGGACTCGTCTGCACCGAAGGCCCCGGCTCCCGCGTCGGCGGCCACGTGTCCGGATCCGCCGACCCCGGCGCAGCGTAGGGCTGCGCGACCCGGTGACGCCGGATCCGCCCGGACATCAGCGCCGCCCCCAGCAGAAGCAGCACTCCGCCGCCCGCCGCGCCCGCCACCCCCTGCTGCAGTCCGGAACCGTCGGCCGCGATCGTCAGGCTTCCCTCGGCCTGCCCCTGGCGCACCATCCACAGCACCGTGAACCCGAGCACCAGTACGCCCGCGAGGGCGACCATCGGCCGGAAACGGAGCACCACGCCCACGACCGCCAGGACCGCGGCGAAGAGAAAGGGCAGCAGAATCGAACCGAGAACGCCGGGGTGCGCCCCGGTGATGCCGGTGAACAGGTCGTCGATCTCGTAGTACCGCCCGAGGCGGCCGTCGTACCAGTTACGGAAGGGGCTCAGCACGGCGGCCGCCGCTCCTAGGAGAGCGACGATCGAGCCGAGGACGTTACGGATCATGTCCGGCACCTCCCGCGGGGCGTGGGAGGCAGGCGCCGCCGGCCGGCAACGCGGATCCTCACCGCTCTCGACTCGACGCTACGCCGGGGCCATGACCCTCGCCACCAGACCGATGATGACGAGACCGTGACAGGGTCATGACCGAGCTGCCGGGCCGGCCCCGTCATGCTGTGCGCTACGGTGTCGCGCGGCCGTCCGGCAGCCCGGCCGGCCCGCAGTACACAAGAGGGACAACACAAGGGGGACGTACCGATGGTGCGGCAACACGTGAAGCTCACAGTGGTCCTGGTGGCGGTGGTACTCGCCCTCACCGGATTCAGCAGCGGCAGCAAGGGCGGCAAGAGCCGGAGCGGAAAGAGCAAGTCGAGCAGCAGCAGTGGCGGCGGGTGCTCCAACTCCAAGAAGAGCAACGGCACGTACCACGACACCGACTACGACGACGATGACGACTACAGCTCGTCGAGCAGCTCCTCCGGTTCCACGTACGGCACCCCGACCCCCACCGCCACCGCGACGGACGCCCCGCAGGCGTACGTCTTCCGCTGTGCGACACCCCGCAAGGGCAAGCGCAAGGCCGTCACCAGCTCCACCGTGCGACTCACCGCGAACGCGCTCGGCAGCCACACGTACGAGGTCGACGTGACGTTCCTCGACGCGGCAGGCAACACCGTCGACACGGGTGAGGCGACCGTGGAGGCGGACAGCGGCGAGACGAAGACCGTCTCCGTCCGGATGGACAGCCCGCGCAAGGTGTCCCGCGTGAAGAAGTGCACGGTCACCGCCGAGCTCAGCTACTGACCGGCACCGGCCGCTCCGCCTTCACCACAGCGGGAATCACCGCAACGCGGGGATTCACCGCAACCGGAATTCGCCGCCCCCACCCCGCCCCCTGAACAGCTCCGCCTGCTGCTCCGGCGCCAGGTTCCCGAGCGCGATCAGGTGCGGGGCGTGGGCGAAGGCCTGCGCACGGGCCGCCTCCTTCGCGGACCAGAGCGCCCGTACCGTCCCCTGGACCCCACCGGTCGGGTACGAGGCGATGACCGCCGCCGCCCGCAGCGCCGCCGCCACCGCGCCGCCGGGCGGGGTCACCTCGCTGACCAGCCCGGTCTCGTACGCGCGCCGGGCCGTGACCCGTTCCGCCGTCCCCATCAGGGACATCCGGGCCACCTCACCGAACGGCATCCGCTGCGCCATGGCGATCGCCTCGTACGCGCTGACCATGCCGTACGTGGTGTGCGGGTCGAAGAACGTCGCCTGCTCGGACGCGATGACGAACTCCGCCTCGCCCAGCAGATAGAACGCCCCGCCGCAGGCCATCCCCTCCACGGCCGCGATCACCGGCTTCCACAGATCGTTGGCCTTGGGCCCGATCGTGAGCAGCGGATCGTCGATCGTGTACGGGGACGAGGGCTGCGGGACGTCCACACCCCGGTCGATCCCGGTGCAGAACGCCCGCCCGCCGGCCCCGGTGATGACGACGGCCCGCACTTCGTCGTCATACCGGAACGCCCGCCAGGCCGCGATGAGTTCGGCGGCCGTCGGGAGATCGATCGCGTTGTGCTTCTCGGGCCGGTCCAGGGTGAGCAGCGCGACCCCGGTCTCCTTGTCCGTCTCCGTGCGCAGCGCCATCCCAGGTCACCGTTCCAGCGTCCAGCGGACCAGGGTCGCGTCGGGGGAGGCGGGACAGAAGACCGCCTTCACCGCCGCCCCGATCCGCAGCCGCGCCGGATCGACGGAGTTCAGCGGTGCGTCGGGCCCGCTGACCACGTTGCCGACCAGCCTGATCTCCGGGGCGTCGGCCAGCTCGACGATCACGGCGTTGTACGGGGCCTGGGCGGCGTAAGCGGGGAGCAGGGGCGGATGCGGCAGCACGTACGACCAGATGCGGCCGCGTCCGCTCATCACCCGCCACTCGCTCTCGAACGACTGGCAGCGCGGGCAGCACGGCCGGGGCGGGAAGCGGAGCCGGCCGCAGTCCGGTGCGGCGCACGCCTGGACGCGCAGTTCGCCACGGGCCGCGTACTCCCAGAAGGGGGCGCCGTCCTCGTCGACGACGGGCAGCAGAAGGTCATCCATCGGGGGCAGCTCCTCAGTTCCTCAGCAGTACGGCGGACGTGGGGACGCCCTCACCGGCGGTGACCAGGCAGGTCGAGGCGTCCGGGACCTGGGCGGTGGAGATGCCGCGCAGCTGCTTCACGCCCTCGTTGATGAGGTTGAAGCCGTGCACGTACCCCTCGCTGAGCCCGCCGCCCCCCGTGTTGATCGGCAGCCGCCCGCCGCTCTCCAGCGCCCCGCCCTCGGTGAACGCGGCGCCCTCGCCGCGCCCGCAGAATCCGTACCCCTCCAGGGAGAGCGGAATGAGCGGGGTGAACGCGTCGTAGATCTGGGCTACATCGACGTCCTCGGGGCCGAAGTCGGCCTGCTTCCACAGCTGTCGGGCTGCCGTCCAGGCGGGGCCGGTGAGCGGGTCGTCGTTCCAGTAGTTGACCATCCCGTGGTGCTGGGCGGGCAGTCCCTGGGCGACGGAGTGGAGATAGACGGGCTTCTGCCGGCAGTCGCGGGCCCGTTCGGCGGAGACGATCACGCAGGCCAGGGCCCCGTCCGTCTCCAGGCAGTTGTCGAAGAGGCAGAGCGGCTCGCTGATCCAGCGCGAGGTCATATACATGTCGCGGGTCAGCGGGCGTTCGTACATCACCGCGGCCGGGTTCTGGTTGGCGCGGTTGCGGCAGGCGAGCGCGACGTTGAAGAGGTGGTCGCGGGTCGCCCCGTACTCGTGCATGTACCGCCGGGCCAGCATCCCGATCTCGTCGGCGGGCCGCAGCAGTCCGTAGGGCCGGGTCCACTGCGCGGGGGTGGGCAGCTGCACGGCGGTGTTCTTCCAGGGCCGCGGTCCCGACCCCCGCTTCCGCGACCGCCAGGCGACCCCCACGCTCGCCTGTCCGGTGGCGACGGCGGACGCGAGGTGCGCGAGGGTCGCGCAGGAGCCACCACCCCCGTACCCCACCTTGCTGAAGAAGGTGACGTCACCGGCCCCGATCGCCTTGGCGATCTCGACCTCGTCGGTCTCCTCCATCGTGTACGAGGCGAACGCGTCCACCTCCGACGCGGCGATGCCCGCATCGTCGAGCGCCGAGAGGATGGCCCGGCACGCCAGGGTCTTCTCGGACTCGGGCAGATGCTTCGCGAACTCCGTCTGCCCGATACCGGCTATCGCTGCCTTGTCCTTGAGCGTCGCCACCCGCCACCTCCGAGACCGTCATGACTGCTGACAGCGGAGGAGGCTACAGCTAATCTGACGGATAGTCAGCTACGAGGCGGCTACTGCGGTTTTCCGGTTCGGCGGGAGGGCACGAGATGCGCGGCGACGAGGAATGGTCCACCGTCCCGAACCTGGTACGGGCAGCGGCGGAACGGTACGGGGACCGGGAGGCGGTGGTCGAGGGCCGCACCCGGATCACGTACGCGGAACTCGGCGACCGGGTGGAGCGGGCCGCCGCCGCGTGCATGGCCTCGGGCGTGGAGCCGGGGGACCGGGTCGCGGTCTGGGCGCCCAACACCCTGGACTGGATCGTCTCCGCGCTGGGAGCGGTGACGGCCGGCGCGGTCCTCGTCCCGCTCAACACCCGCTTCAAGGGCACGGAGGCGGCGTACGTCCTGGAGCAGAGCCGGGCGAAGCTGCTCTTCGTGACGGGCACCTTCCTCGGTACGTCGTACGTGGCGTCCCTGCGCCGGTCCGAGGCCGAACTCCCGCACCTGGATCGGGTGGTGGTGCTGGCCGACACCGCACCCGAGGCCGACGACTACGTGACCTGGAAGGACTTCCTGGCGTCGGGGGAGGGGATATCCGCCGAGCAGGTACGTTCACGGGCTGACACCATCCCCGCATCCGCCCCCTCCGACATCATCTACACCTCGGGCACCACGGGCCGCCCCAAGGGTGCCGTCATCAGTCACACCCAGACCCTGCGCTGCTACGCGATCTGGAGCGAGCTGGCCGGTCTGCGCGAGGGCGACCGCTATCTGATCGTGAACCCGTTCTTCCACACCTTCGGCTACAAGGCGGGCATCATCGCGTGCCTGATGCGGGGCGCGACGATGGTCCCGCAACCGGTCTTCAACGTGGACACGGTCCTCGCCAACATCGCGGCCGAACGCATCTCGGTCCTCCCCGGACCTCCCACGCTCCACCAGTCCCTCCTGGACCACCCGGCCCGCGCGAGCCACGACCTGTCCGCCCTCCGTCTGGTGGTGACGGGCGCGGCGGTGGTCCCCCTCCAGCTGGTCGAACGCCTGCGCACGGAACTGAACATCACCACGGTCCTGACCGCCTACGGCCTCTCCGAGGCGAGCGGCATCGTCACGATGTGCCGCCGCGGCGACCCGTCGGAGGTGATCGCCTCCACCTCGGGCCGGGCGATCCCCGGCACGGAACTGCGCGTCCTGGCCGCCCCCGGCACCCCGGGCGAGATCATGGTCCGCGGCTTCAACGTGATGAGCGGCTACTTCGAGGACCCGGAGACCACGGCCGCCACGATCACCTCGGACGGCTGGCTGCACACCGGCGACGTGGGCATCCTGGACGAGGAGGGCAACCTCCGGATCACGGACCGGATCAAGGACATGTTCATCGTCGGCGGCTTCAACGCCTACCCCGCGGAGATCGAACAGCTCCTGGGCCTGCACCCGGACGTGGCCGACGTCGCCGTGATCGGCGTCCCCGACCCCCGCCTCGGCGAGGTCGGCAAGGCGTACGCGGTGCGCCGCCCGGGCGCCACGGTGACGGCGGACGACCTGATCGCCTGGTCGCGGCGGGAGATGGCGAACTACAAGGTGCCGAGGGCGGTGGAGTTCGTCAGCGAGCTCCCGCGCAATGCGAGCGGCAAGGTGGTGAAGGGGGAGCTGCGGGGGCGTTGACGTGCTCAGCCCGCCCCGGGGCGGGCGACGGGCAGGTCCAGTTCCCGTGCGGACTCGATCAGCCGCTTGTCGTACACGACGAACGAGAGGAGAGCTCTGCCCAGCCCTTGTGCAGCGGCCAGGTGCAGGGCATCCAGGGAGCGGAGCCGGTTGCCGGGCCGGCAGAGGAGATCCGGAGCGAGGTGGGGCCCGGGGCATTCGAGGCGGTTCGCCTGCTCGGGTCCACCGGCCTGCACGGCCACGGCCCTCGCGGGGCGGCAGCGGGGGCGGGTGGGCGTCTTCACCTCGGACGAGGACGACATGGGGAAGCTGTGCGGGGCGGGGGAGAGGGTGCGGGGGTGTAGGGGGACGGCAGAGGGGCCCGAACCGGGTGGCTCGGGTCCCTCTGGCGCTTACGCGTGCGGTGGTTCAGCCTGCGTGTGCGTCCTGCGGGGTCACCACGGTGGCGTGGGTGTTCTGGGTGGTGACGGGGGTGTCGCCGGTTGCGTGCGTGTTGGCCAGGGCCGGCGACGCGGCGCCGATGCCGAGGGCCACGGCGAACGCGGCGGCGACGAGTGTCTTCTTCGTACGGGTCATTCCAACTCCTGTGATGGGAGCGAGCTTCCGGACGTGAAGTGACGCTAGTGACAGGGGGGGCGATGACGGTACCCCTCTGGCGGGAAGTGGTCGAACGTCGACGCGATCGCGTCGATCGCCCGGACGCGGACATGCAGTGGCCGCGACGGCTCCCCCTCCGCGCCGCCGCGGCCACTCCCCCCGTGCCCCCGTCGTGTCAGGTTCTAGGCCTTCTCGGAACCCGCGTGGTTCTCCTGTGTCTTGAGAAGGTCCTTCGGGGTCCCTCCGGCGTGGTTCTCCAAGGTGACGATGCCTTCGGTCACGCTGCCCGCGTGGTTCTCAAGCGGGGTGACCGTTCCGCCATCGGCGGCCGGGCTGCCCGCGTGGTTCTCCTGCGTGGTGGCGTCAACGGCCTTGGGCTTAAGTGCGTCGCTCATGCGTGTCTCCCAGAGGTCTAGCGTGCTCGGTCGGCCATGCCCGTCCGGCGACTCCCCCGTGGGCCGCCGGACGGGCGTATCAGGGCCGTTCACCCTAGTGGTGCGGTTCCCCGTACAACCCGCCTGCCCCCCGACGCGACGGATTGATAGGTATAAGACTGACGAGTGGCGATAAACGTTCGATGAACGCTGTTGGCATTCGGCAGGGGACGTTGCCTCAGGCAGCGGCTGCGAGGGCAAGGAGCTCGCGGACTTCGTCTGCCTCTACGGCTCCGGTTTGCTCGTAGATGGACAGAGCTTCGTGCCAGCATGCGCGTGCACGGTCGATCTGGCCGAGATACCGGAGGGCGCGGCCCAGTGTGGTCAGGACGTTGCCACGCATCCATTCGCCCCCGATGACTCGAAGAGCAAGTGCCTGTTCCGCATGCTGGGCAGCGAGTGCCGGGCCGTGGGCCGCCAAGTGCGCTTCGGCAATGCGGAAGTGGGTGGATCCTTCCCAGAGGCGCTGGCGGTTACCTTGGAACACGCGCAAGGCCTCTGCCAGTTGCTCAAGCGCATCGGCGGACCTCCCGGCTCGGGTGAGCGCGATACCGAGTGCGAAACGGCCATTGGCTGTGCGGAGGCTCAATCCCATGCCGTCAAAAATGGCCGTTCCCTGCTGGGCGAGTTCCACGGCACTTCGGGTGCGGCCCATGTCCACGTAGATCCGGGAGAGATTGCACAGCGCAGATGCCTCGCCCACCAGGTTCTCGTCCGAGCGGTAGTTGTCTATGGCCTCCTGCAGGAACTTTTCGCCGTCCGCGTGCCGACCCTGGTAGAACGCGATGATGCCGCGGTCGTTCGGAGCCCAACAGACAGGGATCGGGTCGCCGGAGTCCCTGGCGAGTTCCATCGCGTGATTGGCTTCTTCGTCCGCCAGCGCGAACCGGCCGGACACGAGGTACACCGTGGACAACGAGGCCCGGGCTCGCGCTTCTGAGCGAGGGTCGTTCGCCGCTCGTGCCGCATCACGCAGGGCGATGCCGGTTGTCTCGTACTGACGGGAGTTCGCGCCTGACTCGGCCAAGTCCTTAGCCGCACAAAGCAGGTCCACAGCGCGTCGGAGCATGCCGTTCGAGGCGCTCTGATGTGCGCAGGCGAGCAGGGCATTGGCCTCGCTGTAGAGCCAGTCCACGGCTGCATGCCCGTCGGTGAATTCAAGGCCTGGATGATCAGGGGTCACGAGATGGGCGACCGCCCGATCCCCCGGCCGCTCCAACGCATAGACCCGCGTCGCAGTAGCCAGATAGAAGTCCAGCAGCCGCGACAGCGCCAGCTCCCGCCCCTCCGGCGACTCCTCGTCCCGCTCCGCGCATGAACGCGCGTAGAGGCGCACCAGGTCGTGGTACCGGTAGCGCCCGGGGGCCGCCGACTCCAGGAGGCTCGTGTCGACCAGGGCCTCCAGGAGGTCCTCCGCTGCGTGCACCTCCAGGTTCAGCAGGGCCGCCGCTGCCGCCAGGGAGATGTCCGGGCCGTCCGCGAGGCCCAGGAGGCGGAAGGCGCGGGCCTGGGCCGGTTCCAGCTGGCCGTAGCCGAGTTCGAAGGTGGCCTTCACCGCGAGGTCGCCCGCCTGGAGCTCGTCCAGCCGGCGGCGTTCGTCCGCGAGCTTCGCGGCCAGGACCGAGACCGTCCAGGTGCGGCGGGCGGCCAGGCGGGAGGCGGCGATGCGGATGGCGAGGGGGAGGAATCCGCAGGCGGCCACCACGTCGAGGGCCGCTTCGCGCTCGGAGTTGATGCGCTCCTCGCCCACGATGCGGGTGAAGAGCTGGAGCGCCTCCTCGGGCGACATCACGTCGAGGTCGACCAGGTGCGCACCCGCCAGGTCGACCATCCGCACCCGGCTGGTGACCAGGGCAGCGCAGCCCTCCGTGCCGGGGAGCAGGGGGCGGATCTGGGCCGCGTCGTGGGCGTTGTCCAGGAGGACCAGGATGCGGCGGCCGTCGAGCGTGGAGCGGTAGAGCGCGGCGCGTTCGTCCAGGGAGTCGGGGATCGCCGAGTCCGCCGTGCCGAGGGCGCGCAGGAACGCGCCGAGGACCGTTTCCGGCTCGGCGGCGCGGGAGCCCGCGCCCTGGAGGTCGACGTAGAGCTGGCCGTCCGGGAAGTGCTTGCGGGCCTGGTGGGCGACATGGACGGCGAGGGTCGTCTTGCCGACGCCGCCGATGCCGGCGAGGGCGGAGACGGCCATGACCGAGCCCTCCGCGGTGGCGAGGCGGCGGCCCAGTTCCCGGACGAAGCCGAAGCGGCCGGTGAAGTCGGGCACCGTGGCCGGTAGTTGCGCCGGGCGGACCGGTGCGGCGGCCGGAGCGGGTTCGTCGGCCGGGCGGGCCAGCTCCTCGTCCGCCTGGAGGATCCGCGCCTGGAGCGCGGAGAGTTCGGGGCGCGGGTCGACGCCCAGTTCCTCGGCGAGCAGCCGTCGGGTGTCGGCGTAGACGGCGAGCGCCTCGGCCTGGCGGCCGCTGCGGTACAGGGCCACCATCAGGAGCTCGCGCAGCCGTTCGCGCAGGGGGTGCGCGGCGGTGAGCGCGGTCAGTTCGGAGACCGCCTCCGCGTGGCAGCCGACCTCCAGATCCAGGTCGAGGCGGGTCTCGGTGAGCTGGAGCCGCCACTCCTCCAGCCGGGTGCGCTGGTTCTCCGCGTACGGGCCCGGCACGGAGGCCAGCGTCTCGCCGTCCCAGAGGCGGAGTGCTTCGTCCAGTAGCGTCCTGGCCCGGTAGCGGTCGCCCGACGCCCGGGCCTTCTCCGCGTCGGCCGCCCGCTCCTGGGCCACGGTCAGGTCGAGCGCCTCGGGCCCGATCCGCATCGCGTACCCGCCGGAGTCGCTCGCCAGGGTGAGCGGGCCCAGGGTCTTGCGGAGCCGGGAGGCGTACGTGCGTACCGCGGCCAGGGCCTGGGAGGGCGGGTCCTCGCCCCAGATGGCGTCGATGAGTTCGGCAGCCGTGGCGGTGCGCCCGCCCCTCAGGAGCAGGGCCGTCAGCAGGGCGCGCTGCATCGGTGAGCCGGACGGCAGCGTCTCGTCGCCCCGCCGGGCCCGTACCGGACCGAGCACGGAGAAGTGCAGACCGGCGTCCTTCGCCGGCTGCTGCTCCACCGGCCGCTGTTCCGCCGGCCACTGTTCCGTCGACCGCTGCTCCGGGGCGCGTTGCTCCGGAACACGTACCCGTGGCCCGTCGTCACGGCCCATTGCTGTCTCCTTGTCCCGCTCTGTGCGCTGCCCGGCACGGTCGCACATGTCCGGATCCTGTCGGGGCTATCCGGATTGCTCCATACCGTTGGTATCGCCGTCAACAGTCTGCCTTGTGAATGGGGGCCGCGTCAGCAGTGGATGACTCTCTGCACAAGCCCTCGACAACGATTGTGGAACGGGGCCCCGTCAAGAGAGCTGACGGTTCGTCAGATCAACGCTACCTTGGTACGCATGGAGACCTTCCCGAAGATCATCTCGGTGGACGACCACACGGTGGAGCCCGCTCATGTCTGGCGGGACCGGCTCCCGTCCAAGTACGCGGACTCCGGACCGCGCATCGTCCGGGCGCCGCTAAAGGAAATGACCTTCATGGGTGGCAAGTTCGCGCCTGTGATGGGTGCGAAGGGGGACGACGGGCCGGTCGGCGACTGGTGGGTGTACGAGGACCTGCACCGCCCGCTCACCCGGCTCGACACCGCGGTCGGCTACGACCGGGACGAGATCAGGCTCGAAGTCATCACGTACGAGCAGATGCGTCCCGGTTCGTTCTCGGTGCCGGAGCGGCTCGCCGACATGGACGTCAACCACGTCCAGTCCGCCCTCTGCTTCCCGACCTTCCCCCGCTTCTGCGGCCAGACCTTCACCGAGGCGAAGGACCGCGAACTCGGACTGCTGGGGGTGCGCGCGTACAACGACTGGATGGTCGAGGAGTGGTGCGGGCCCGACGCGCACGGCCGGCTCATCCCGCTCACCCTGGTCCCGCTCTGGGACGCACGGCTGGCCGCCGACGAGGTCCGGCGCAACGCCGCCCGCGGGGTGCGTGCCGTGGCGTTCTCCGAGATACCTCCGCATCTCGGACTGCCGTCCATTCATACGGACGAGTGGGATCCGTTCCTCCGGGCCTGCGACGAGACGGGGACGGTGATCGCCATGCACATCGGCTCGTCCTCGAAGATGCCGTCGACGTCGGCCGACGCCCCGCCGGCGGTCGGCTCCACCATCACCTTCGCCAACTGCTGCTTCTCGATGGTCGACTGGCTGATGAGCGGCAAGTTCGAACGCTTCCCGAACCTGCGGATCATGTACGCGGAAGGCCAGATCGGGTGGATTCCGTACATCCTGGAACGCGCCGACGTGGTCTGGGAGGAGAACCGTGGCTGGGGCGGGGTGGCCGACAAGGTCCACCGGCCGCCGTCGGAGCTGTTCACCGAGCACGTCTACGGCTGCTTCTTCGACGACGCCTTCGGGCTGAAGAACCTGGACTCGATCGGGGTGGGCAACGTCCTGTACGAGACGGACTACCCGCACTCCGACTCGACCTGGCCCAAGTCGCGCGAGGTCGGCGAGGCGCAGATGGGGCATCTGGACGCCGATGTCGTGGACCGCATCGTGCGCCGTAACGCGATCGACCTGCTCGGACTGACCGCCGACGGGCTGTGGGCGGGACCCGGCGCCGGGGCGTGAACGAGAGGGATGGCGGGGCGGGTGGCCGGAGGCGCCGCCCCGCCCTCCCGGATCAGGCCCGGATGACCGGCTCCTGAAGCTCCGTCACCCACTTGTCCTCGTCCTCGGGGCACTCCAGGTTGACCTCCCGCGCGTACCCCGCCGACCGGTGACCGCCCGCGTCGATCCCCCGGGCCAGGGCCTGGGCCGTCGGCAGGATTCCGGCCATCGAGCCCCGGTGGACGATCGTCGCCGCCTCGAAGGGCGGCAGCTCGACCACCGTGACGCCGGTGTCACCCACCGGCCCCACCGGGGCCGAGACCGTCACCCCGGCGTGGACGACGATCGCGCCGCCGCCCTCCGGGGCGTCCTCGTACCGGGCGATCCCCGGGCCCGTCGGGGAGACCCCCGCCTCGCCCAGCAGCGGGAACAGCCGCTCGTACAGCGGGCCGATCACCGGCGTGATGTCCTCCGGTTCGTACCCCGCGGCCACCGCGGTCAGCTCCGCGACCCGTACCGCCGGAACGCTCTTGATCACGACATCTTCCACGGGCATGTGTCCCTCGCTCTCGATCGACCGGAGCCTCGCCTCGACCTGGGTCAGCCGGGCCGCCGCCGCGGCCATCGCCGCCTCCAGCTCCACTCGTCGCAGCCGCAGCATTCCGCGCAGCTCCTCCGGGCCCACCTCCTCGTCGAGGACGGCTCGCACCTGCTGGAGCGTGAAGCCGAGGTCCTTGAGGGCGATGATCCGGTTGAGCCGGGCGAGCTGGGCGGCGCCGTAGTAGCGGTAGCCGGTGGCCGGGTCGGTACGGTCGGGGTGCAGCAGCCCGACGGCGTCGTAGTGACGCAGCATCCGGGCCGACACCCGCCCGTACCGGGCGAAGTCTCCGATGGTGAACATGATGTCTCCCAGTGGAAGGCCTCACACGGCGTCAAGGTCAAGCATCGCAGTGGCCGGACCCGGATGTGATCCAGGCCACGGGAACTCCCGGGCCGGCGCGCAGGACGTCGTGTCGCTGGCCTTCCTGGAGGCGTGGCGGCTGCGCGGAACCCTGCGGGAGTCGTCGCAAGGAGCTGGTCCTCGACGCGAACAGCTACGACTACCTGCGTCTGCGTGCCTACCTGGTCCAGGACACCGAGCTGGGCGAGAAGGGCACGGTCACCGAGCTGCAGGCCGTACTCGACCGCGGCGTCGTGGACAGCCGGGACGAGACGCCCGCCAGGTAGGGGGCCGAAGGCAGGAGCCCTGCTCCTCCGCCGAGGCGGAGGAGCAGGGCTCCTTGGGTACTGCGTTACCGGCCGCGATCGGCCGACCCGGGCAACTAGGCCGGGGTGACGTTCTCAGCCTGCGGACCCTTGGGCCCCTGAGTGACGTCGAAGTTCACGACCTGGTTCTCCTCGAGGGAGCGGAACCCGGACGCGTTGATCGCGGAATAGTGGACGAAGACATCCGGGCCGCCGCCGTCCTGGGCGATGAAGCCGAAGCCCTTTTCAGCGTTGAACCACTTGACGGTTCCGGTAGCCATAAGCCCTCCTTGGGCCAAAGGGTTGCCCTGCTCCAGAACCTGCAAAGAAGTCTGAAAACTACAAAAGCCTGCGGGTTACATGCTCCGCAGGCTCTGTACTGCAAGGGAAACCAAACTGCAACTTGGCGTTGAGCCTAGCATGCAGCATGTGCGGAAGGGTAGAGGGAAAGATCACTTCACCCGGATGTTTGATTGCCGCGCGGATGCGCGCACCGGGAGGCCCTTCCGGGCGTCTTCACGGACCTTCCCGAGAGGCCATCGGTATCCATTGCGGGGCCCCCGGAAGAGGGGCCCGTGCGACGCCGCGCGCCCCCGGTGAGACCGTCGTCCGGTCGCGGGTCTAGCCTCGCGATGTGGACAATTCAACCGTCTCAACCGTCGCAGGCGACGACCGTCGCAGCCGGCCGCGCGTCGGCCACATCCAGTTCCTGAACTGCCTTCCCCTCTACTGGGGGCTCGCGCGGACCGGAACCCTGCTCGACCTGGAGCTCTCGAAGGACACCCCGGAGAAGCTCAGCGAGCAGCTGATCAGGGGCGATCTGGACATCGGCCCCGTCACCCTCGTGGAGTTCCTGCGCAACGCCGACGACCTGGTCGCCTTCCCCGACATCGCGGTCGGCTGCGACGGGCCCGTCATGTCGTGCGTGATCGTGTCGCAGCGGCCCCTGGAGGACCTCGACCGGGCCCGGGTGGCGCTCGGCTCGACCTCGCGCACCTCCGTACGGCTGGCGCAGCTGCTGCTCGCCGAGCGGTTCGGTGTCACCCCCGACTACTACACCTGCCCGCCCGACCTCGGCCTGATGATGCAGGAGGCGGACGCCGCCGTCCTCATCGGTGACGCCGCGCTGCGCGCCAACCTGCACGACGCCCCCCGGCTCGGGCTCCAGGTCCACGACCTGGGCGCGATGTGGAAGGAGTGGACGGGGCTGCCGTTCGTCTTCGCCGTCTGGGCCGCGCGCAAGGACTACCTGGCGGCCGAGCCCACCGCGGTGAAGAAGGTCCATGAGGCGTTCCTGGCCTCGCGGGACGTGTCCCTGGAGGAGGTCACCAAGGTCGCGGAGCAGGCCGCGCGCTGGGAGGCCTTCGACGCGGAGGTCCTGGAGCGCTACTTCACGACGCTCGACTTCCGCTTCGGGTCCGCGCAGCTGGCGGGCGTCAAGGAGTTCGCGCGCAGGACCGGTCCGACGACGGGCTTCCCGGCGGATGTGAACGTCGAGCTTCTCGGCGGCTAGCGGTCGCGCCGGGCTTCCTCCGCCCCGTGCCGTCGGTACCGGCGGCACGGAATGCCCGGCCATTCCCGCCGTTCCCTTGTGCGGAACCCCCGGGTGGATGTGCGGATATCGATTCGGGTGAATTCGCGTTGAATGGCCGATTGGTGGAATGTGTCGGACGTGCGTCCCGATCCCTTCCGGGACGCACGTCCCCGACCCCTTCCGTAAACGACCGGCGGAACGGCACATTCACGCCTTTTGTTGTGGTGAATGACGCCGTTCGTTCCCTTGGGGACGAAATCGGCGGATGGTTTCCCCTGTGACCCGATGACCTTCGCCCCTAGGCTTCGGTC
Organism: Streptomyces sp. LN549; assembly: GCF_043203805.1. Taxonomy (NCBI): domain Bacteria; kingdom Bacillati; phylum Actinomycetota; class Actinomycetes; order Kitasatosporales; family Streptomycetaceae; genus Streptomyces; species Streptomyces sp. LN549. Next base: position 5,137,443 of record NZ_JAZHRI010000002.1, read on the forward strand.
GGAGGTCCGGCCGGTCCACAGGGGGAGTCCGTATATGCAGCCGCTCGAAGCCGGCGAACCGCTGAGCATCGGTGCCTACCGGCTGCTCGGCCGGCTCGGCGCCGGCGGCATGGGCCGCGTCTATCTGGGGCGCAGCGCGGGCGGCCGTACCGTCGCGGTCAAGGTCGTCCACCCGCACTTCGCGCTCGACGAGCAGTTCCGTGCCCGCTTCCGGCGCGAGGTGGACGCGGCGCGGCGGATCGGTGCGCAGTGGACCGCGCCCGTCCTGGACGCCGACCCGGACGCCCCCGTTCCGTGGGTGGCCCACGGCTACGTGGCCGGGCCGCCGCTATCGGAAGCAGTCACCGAGCACGGGCCGCTGCCCGAACAGGCGGTACGCACCCTGGGCGCCGGGCTCGCCGAGGCGCTGACCGCGGTCCACGGGCAGGGCCTGATCCACCGGGACGTGAAGCCGTCCAACGTCCTGCTCGCCCTCGACGGCCCCCGGCTCATCGACTTCGGCATCGCCCGGGCCATCGACGCCACCGCCTCGCTCACCTCCACCGGTGTCTCGGTCGGCTCGCCCGGCTACATGGCGCCGGAGCAGATCCGCGGCCTGGACATCTCGGGCGCGGCCGACATCTTCTCGCTGGGAGCGGTGCTCGCGTACGCGGCGACCGGCGCCGCCCCCTTCCTCGGCGACTCCTCCGCAGTGCTCCTCTACAAGGTGGTGCACGAGGAACCCGAACTGGGCGAGCTGGAGGGCGGGCTGCGCGACGTCATCGCCTCCTGCCTCGCGAAGGACCCGGCCGTCCGGCCCACCCCGGCAGAGCTCGCCCGGCAGTTGGTGCCCGGCGGTGCGGCGGCCTCGGTGGCGGCGGGCTGGCTGCCCGGTCCGCTGGTGCGCGAGGTCAGCCGGTCGGCGGTCGCCCTGCTCGACCTGGAACCGCAGGCGGCGCCGCTGCAGTCGGGGCCGGTGCCGTTCAGCAACCCCTCGCTGGGGACGGCCGGGGTGGACGGCCCGCTCGGTGTCTTCGGCCCGCCGGTCGAACCGCCCCCGGCGTCCGGGCCGACCCCGCCGCCGCGGTTTCCCGCCACCGGGACGGGCGGGGTGCCCGGGCAGCGCACCCCCGATCCCCGGTTCGCCGTCACCATGAGCGCGGACTCGCGGCCGGGCGAGCACCGGGGGCGCAGGCTCAGCTGCACCGTCGCCCTCGCGGTGGCCGGTGCGCTCGCCGCGGTGACCGTGGGCAGCGCGTTCCTCTTCGACCTGATGCCTGGCGGGGGCGGTGCCGACAGCGCAGGGCACGGCGACGTCGGCGCGACCCCGTCCGCCACCTCGCCCGGCACGTCCTCGGGCACCTCCGACGCCGAGACGCCCGCACCGGCGGGCTCCGGGGCCGGCTCACCGGACCAGGTCACCGCGGTCCCGGACGCCTTCATCGGTACGTGGCGGGGGCCGCTCACCGAGAAGACGACCGGGGCGCCGCACGGCACACTCACCGCGGTGTTCGAGAAGGGGGGGAAGGGCGCCGAGGTCGTCCACATGACGACGACGATCACGGGCCTCGGCGTGGACGTCAGCTGCTTCAGCATCGCCACCCTCACCTCCGGAACGGACAAGGAGCTGAAGCTCAGGGAACGCGCCGATCCCGAACGCCCCGGCACGGCCGGGCTGTGCACCACCACGCCCGCCGACCTCCACTTCACCCGCGCAGCCGACGGCACCCTGCGGTTCCGGTCCGACGAGCGGGGCGCCGGACTCCCGTACGGCACGCTGATCCGGTCCGGCCGCTGACCCGCACCGGCGCTGGCGTACGCTGAGCCGGTCCGTAGATCCGTTGAAAAACCGCCGAAAGGTGACAGCCCGGTGACCGAGAAGGCCGACCTCCAGCCCATCCTCGACCGAGCCGCCGAAGGCGGCCGGATCACTCCGGCGGAGGCCCTCGACCTCTACCGGTCGGCGCCCCTGCACGCCCTGGGCGCGGCAGCCGACGCCGTGCGCCGGCGCCGCTACGCCGGTACGGAGCACATCGCGACGTACATCATCGAGCGCAACATCAACTACACGAACGTGTGCGTCACGGCCTGCAAGTTCTGCGCCTTCTACGCCGCGCCCAAGGACACCGCCAAGGGCTGGTCCCGCGACCTCGACGACATCCTGCGCCGCTGCGCGGAGACGGTCGAGCTCGGCGGCACGCAGATCATGTTCCAGGGCGGGCACCACCCGGACTACGGCGTGGAGTACTACGAGGAGCACTTCTCCGCGATCAAGAAGGCGTTCCCGCAGCTGGTCATCCACTCGCTGGGCGCCTCCGAGATCGAGCACATGGCCCGGATCTCCAAGGTCTCCGCCGAGGAGGCCATCCAGCGGATCCACGCCGCCGGGCTCGACTCCTTCGCCGGCGCCGGCGCCGAGCTGCTCCCGGCCCGGCCGCGCACCGCGATCGCCCCGCTCAAGGAGTCCGGCGAGCGCTGGCTGGAGATCATGGAGATCGCCCACGGCCTGGGGGTCGAGTCGACCTCCACCATGCTGATGGGCACCGGCGAGACGAACGCCGAGCGCATCGAGCACCTGAGCATGATCCGCGACGTGCAGGACCGTACCGGCGGCTTCCGCGCCTTCATCCCGTACACGTACCAGCCGGAGAACAACAAGCTGAAGGGCCAGACGCAGGCCACGCTCTTCGAGTACCTGCGGATGATCGCCATCGCCCGGATCTTCCTGGACAACGTCGCCCACATCCAGGGCTCCTGGCTCACCACGGGCAAGGAGGTCGGCCAGCTGTCGCTGCACTACGGCGCGGACGACCTCGGCTCGATCATGCTGGAGGAGAACGTCGTCTCCTCCGCCGGCGCCAAGCACCGCTCCAACCGCCTGGAGATCATCGACCTGATCCGCAAGGCGGACCGGGTGCCGGCCCAGCGCGCCACCACGTACGAGCACCTCGTCGTGCACGACGACCCGGCGAACGACCCGGTCGACGAGCGCGTGGTCTCGCACATCTCGTCCACCGCGATCGAGGGCGGCACCGCCCACCCGGAGCTCAAGCTCCTCAACGCCAACTAAGGTCTGTCGCCTTGCTGACGATCCACACCGCCGCCCTGCTCCTGCCGGGCGGCGGTCGTGCTCCCGTGCCCGGCGGCGCGGTGGCCGTGCAGGACGCGGTGACCGTCGCCTTCGGCCCGTACGGGGAACTGGCCGCGTCCCACCCCGCCGCCCGGGTCCGGCGCTGGCCGGGCGTCCTGACCCCGGGGCTCCTGCAACGGGACGCGGTCCGGCTGCTGGAGGGGTCGTACTTCCCCGATCCGCGTGAGGCGGACACCCTGGGCACGGCGCCGCTGACCGGCGAGGCGCTCGACGCGCTCGGGCCGGACGACACCTGGCGGGCCGGCAGCGTACGGCGCGGGCTGCACCGGATGCTCCGGCACGGGACGACCGCGGCGACGGCCGCCCCCACCGCATCGTCCGCCCTGATCACGGCCATGCGCCGGTCCGGGCTGCTGGTCATCGGCACTCAGGCGCACCCCGGTGGCGCGCCGCGGCTCGACCCGCTGGCCGGGGCCGTGGCGGTGGCCGGGGCGATGGCGGCACCGCTCACCGTCGGGGGGCGGGCCGATCTCGCCGCCTTCGACGTGCCGGACGAGGAGGCCCTGCTCGCGGCGGGCGGGGCGAGCTGTGTGGCGACGGTCGCGGCGGGGCGACTGGTGTACCGGGGCAGGTAGGCGGCACTCGCAAGGGCGTCACGGCACCGACGGGCCGCCGAGGTAACGGCCTTTCGCGTCGTAGGGCCAGGCGTTGGAGACGCATCCCCTGAGGCCGTAGATCTGCTGCATCATCGCGGGGGCGGGGCGGCCCTTGCCGGGGCAGGTCTCGTGGCCGTGGCCCAGCCAGTGGCCCACCTCGTGGTTGACGATCAGGGCACGGTAGTCGGCCAGCGGGCCGTGGAACTCCGGCGAACCCCGCTGCCAGCGCTTCAGGTTGACCATGACGTCGGTGCCGACCCGGCAGTTGACCTCGCCATGGGTGTCGAGGCCGCCCTTCCCGCAGATGCGGTCGGTGGTCGCGGGTGTGGCTATCCGGATGACCAGCCCCGCCGGGCCCTCGGCGACCTGGCGGAAGGAGTGCTCCCCGTGGTGCGACCAGCCCCGCGGCGCGGCCAGGACGCGGGCCACCTCGGCGGCGGCCTCGTCCGCGTCCAGGCCGGAGCCCTTCTCCACCTCGACCCGGTAGGCGTCGCCCTTACCGGTCTCCGAGGCGCCCGCGCGGGCCACCGTGAAGGTGGCGGATGCGGAGGACGTACTCGGATCGTGCCCACCGTTCCACCGGATGCCCACCACGGCTGCCGCGACCAGCACGACCGGCACGGCGGCCTTGACGAACAGCCGGTTCCGGCCGCCTTCCCGTTGCCCGCTCCGGCGAGTACTCCCTGCGGGCATTTGCGCCCTCCCCAGTCCTCGGTGGTTTCCACTCCCCGTTCTAAGGACCGGTGTCGGGGCCAATTGGTTCAGTCCACTTGCAAACGAGGTGAGGGCCGGGCGCGGGTCCGCGGAGCGTCACCGTACGGAAGGGCCGCCGAGGTACTGGCCTTTCGCGTCGTAGGGCCAGGCGTTGGAGACGCATCCCTTGAGGCCGTAGATCTGCTGCATCATCGCGGGGGCGGTGCGGCCCCTGCCGGGGCAGGTCTCGTGGCCGTGACCGAGCCAGTGCCCGACCTCGTGGTTGATGATCAGGGCGCGGTAGTCGGCGAGGGGGCCGTGGAACTCCGGCGAACCACTCTGCCAGCGCTTCAGGTTGACCATCACCACCTCGGCCAGCCGGCAGTTGACCTCGCCGTGGGTGTTCATGTCGCCCGTCGCGCAGATGCGGTCGGTGGTTGCCGGGGTGGCGATACGGATGACCAGCCCGGCGGGCCCCTCGGCGACCTGGTGGAACGAGCGCGCCCCGCCGTGAGCCCAGCCGCGTGGCGCGGCCAGGACGTCGGCGATCCGGGCGGCCGCCTCGTCCGGGTCCACGCCCGAACCGTTCTCGACCTCGACCCGGTAGGCGTTCCCGCCGCCGGACGAGGCCCCCGCACGGGCGACCGCGAACGTGCCCGGGCCGGATGCGGGGACACGGGGAGGCCTGCCGGCCCGCTGGGCAGCGGAGCGGGAGGGGGCCGGGGAACGGGTGGGAGGCGCGGTGGTCGTCCGCGGCTTCGCGGTGGGGGAGGACGACGTGGCGGCCGGGCGCGGGGCCGGGCCGGAGCCCGACGGCTCCGGCCCGGCCGCCGAGGCCGAGGCCGACGGGTCGTCGCCGCCCGCCCACCGGGGAGCGGCGACCGCGGCGACGCAGATCAGCGTCGCCGGGACGAGTACCGCGACCAGCACGCGTATCCGGCTGCGGCGCCGGCGCTTCTGCCGGGCGAGCCGACTGCCTCCCCGGCTCCGCCGTTGTCCCTGGTGCCGTCCGCTGTCAGCCGCCACGAACGGAGTGCTCCTTGTCCTCCATCGGATGCCCGTCCGCGTACTTCACGAGCTTCAGGAACCTGGAGTCACGGACGACGTGGAGCAGTTGGTCCACGTTGACCGGCGCCGACACCATCGAGGAGTCGTCACCGTCGACCGAGAGCCTGACTCTGCTGCTGCCGTACGTGAACGAGAGTTCGACGCCGGTGATGGCCTGCGAGCCCTTCTGGTTCCCCACCGCGCTGAAGGAGCGGACCCTGATGCCGCCCGGCAGCAACGCCGTCCTGCACCGGAAGCCCTTCGACGGGGTGTCCTTGCACGCCGGGTCCGCGCCGGCATCCCCCGGATCGGCCTGGGGGCGTACCGAGAAGATGACCGGGAAGGTGTTGCCGTCCGATCCGCCCTGATAGCGGTTCACCGCCAGGTCGACCGGGCGGACGGTGCCGAGCCGCTCGGGGAGCAGTTCGTCGAGCAGCACCGCGACCTGCCGCTGGAACTCCTCCTGCCGGGCCCGTTCGGCCGGCGGCAGATCGGCCATCGACGTCTCACCGGCGGTCGGCTCGATGTGCACGGGCGTGGGCGCGGGCCGGCCGGTAGCGGCCGGAGAGGGGGTGGCGGTCGTGGTCTGCGAGGCGGCGGACCCGGTCCGCGCCGTCTGCGCGCCCCCTCCGGAGCCCCACATCGGCAGGAGCGCGCCGAACACGCCCAGGGCCACCACGCCCGTCACCCCCGCCCCGACGGCAGCGCGGGCGCGGACCCGGCGCCTGCGGCCCTGGACCAGGGCGACGGGCACCAGGTCGGGCAGTGACGGTGCGCTCTCGGCGGCCTGCTCCATGGCCGCCCTGACCAGCAGGTCCTGGGCGTCGGTGTCCGGGCCCCGGCCGGGGGAGCGGTCAGTAAACATGTCCATGACGGTCTCCTCAGCTTCGGGTGGTGTAGAGATGCGCGTCGCCCAGGCGGGTGCGCAGCGTGGCGAGCGAGCGCGAACACTGGCTCTTCACGGTGGACGGGCTGCAGCGAAGCAGCTCGGCGACCGTCTCCACGCTCAGGTCCTCCCAGTAGCGCAGGACGACCATCGCCCGTGCGCGGGCGGGAAGTTCGGCGAGCGCGGCCAGCAAGGTGACGGTCAGCTCGGGGCCGACCGCGGGTGTGTGGGCGGCGATCGGCGTATGGGCACGGAAGTCGCGCAGCCGGCGCCGGCGTTCGGCGATGTAGGTGCGCGTCAGCACTGTGCGGGCGTAGGCGTCCGGATGGTCGGCCGCGCTCGCCCGGCCCCAGTGCTGGAACAGCTTCGCCAGCGTCGTCTGGGTCAGATCACGGGCGGCGTCGGCGTCCCCGCACAGCAGATACGCGGTGCGGTACAGGCGCCGCTGGCTTGCGCGGGCGAAATCCTCGAAGCCGGCGGCGTCCGCGTTGCGTCCGGCGGTCATCCAGCCTCCTCTGTGGTCTGTCGGTGGTCACTACGCCTGTTACTGAGTGCCGACGGGCCGGAAAGGTTGAAGCCGGACCGGGACCGGTTTCCGGCCCGACGGGACGCGGAGAAGTGGCGGGCGTGCCCTGGCCCGCCCGTGGGCGGCAGCGCGGCCGTGTCCAGCCCGCGGAGGCGCTGCGCCACTGATCGCCGTCGCGGGGTTCCCCGACAGCGGGCCCGCCCCGCCGCGGCCCGGCCGGGCTGCTTGAATGGGTGGGTGACCCGAGCCTCCCTGGACAAGCAGCCGCACGAAGTCGCCTCGATGTTCGACGACGTGGCGGCGAACTACGACCTCACCAATGACGTGCTCTCGCTCGGCCAGGCCCGGCTGTGGCGCAAGGAGGTCGCCGCCGCGGTGCACGCCCGGCCCGCGGAGAAGGTCCTCGACCTGGCCGCCGGGACCGCGACGTCCTCGCTGCCGTTCGCCGCGACCGGTGCGTACGTCGTGCCGTGCGACTTCTCCATCGGCATGCTGCGCGAGGGCAAGAAGCGCAACTCCTGGCTGCCCTTCACGGCGGGCGACGCCACGAAGCTGCCGTTCCGCGACGAGACGTTCGACGCGGTGACCATCTCCTTCGGGCTGCGCAACGTCCAGGACACGGACGCGGCGCTGCGTGAGCTCTACCGGGTGACCAAGCCGGGCGGCCGGGTGGTCATCTGCGAGTTCTCCCAGCCGGTCTGGGCACCGTTCCGGACCGTCTACACCGAGTACCTGATGCGGGCCCTGCCGCCGGTCGCGCGTGCGGTGTCGTCCAACCCCGACGCGTACGTCTACCTCGCCGAGTCGATCCGCGCCTGGCCCGACCAGGCCGGGCTCGCGGCCAAGCTCCAGCAGGCCGGCTGGTCGAAGGTCGCCTGGCGCAACCTCACGGGCGGTGTGGTCGCACTGCACCGGGGCGTACGCGCCTGAGGCCCGGGAGCTCGGGGCCGGCGGGGGCGCCGCCGGTGAAATCCGGTGCGGTGGATCCGAGTTGACGGGAACCGGGTAACGGGGAAGATGTGTCCGTTGATACGGCACGCGTCTTCCCGGTTCCTGTGTGTCACCGTTCCGGCCGTCCCCGTCTCCCCCTTGCGGAGTCCTCATGCCGTCGTACTGTCCCTTCTGCGGAACCCAGGCGCCGGACGAGGCGCGCTTCTGCATGAAGTGCGGGCGCGAACGCCCGCAGGCACCCGCGGCGCCTCCGCAGGCGCCCATGGCGCCCCCGCAGGCACCCGCGACGCCCCCGCCGCCCGTCGCGCCGCCGCCCCCTGCCGCGGTCCCGCTCGCTCCGGTGGCGGGCCCGCCCCTGCCGCCCGCGTACGCCCCGATGCCGGTGGTCCCGGCGGGGCCGTCACCCCTCGGCGCCTTCTTCGGCCGGGTGTTCCGGGGCGACTGGGCGGGCTCGGTGAAGGCCGCGGCCTGGCCGACCGGACTGATCGTGGCCCTCGCGGTGGCGCTCTCCATCCCGACGTACGGGCAGGGCGACGACGTCGTCGTCGGCTGGAGCGACCGGCTGCGGATCGCGCTCGCGATGCTGCTCCAGGCGTTCGGCGGCGGCTTCGAGCTCCGCGCGGTCGGACCCGGCGGCCTGAACGGCTCCGACTACGGCTCCGACTACGACTCCGATTACGGCTCCGACTACGACTACGGCTCCGGCGGCTCGGACTTCGGCTCGGACTTCGGGAGCCTGGACCCGGGCAGCCAGGGCAGTTACACGCTTGCCCTCATCCCGCTCACCGTCACCGTGCTCTGGATCGGTGCGCTGATCCTCGGCGCCCGTGCGGCCCGCAGACAGGGCGGCGGCCTGGAGGCCGCGGTACGGATCAGCCTCGTGGCCACCGCGGCCGTCCTGCTCCTCGGACTCTTCGCGCAGCCCGAGGTCGCGGACGTCGCGGTCTCGTCCTCCCCGGTCCTTGCCGCGCTCGGTGCGCTCGTCATGGCGCTGCTGGTCACCTGCGGCGTACTGCAACGCGACGCGGCGGCCCAGTGGCTGGCGGGACGGCCCGGTGCGCTGACCCTGGTGCGGGCCGCCGGTTCGGCGGTCCGGGCGCTCGGCGTCGTACTGCTGCTCTGCTCCCTGATCGGCTTCGTCCTGTACGCCACCTCGGACGACGTCAACGGCGAATCCCTGCTGGTCGCCCTGCCGTTCCTGCCCAACATCGGACTGCACGTGCTCGGCCTGAGCTGGGGCGCACACGTCGAGTACGACAGCCACGGGTGGCGGGCCCTCCTCGACTCCGGTCCGGAGCGCGGTGGCTTCGGTCTGTCCGAAATGGGTGACGAACTGGGTGGCTGGGCGGTGACCGGGGCGCTCGTCACCGGCGTCGTCTGCGCGCTCACGGTCGGGCTGCTGGCCGCGCGCCGCTCGGCAGGCCGGGGCGAACAGGCAACCGCGGGCGGGCTGTTCCTGCTGCTGTTCCTGACGCTGGCCGGGCTGGGCGGAATCTCGGCGGAGTTCTCCGGCCGCATCGACGACACGAACGGCCGAGGCGCCGTCGAACTCGCCCTGAGCGTGTCGGACGTGCTGCTGTTCGGCCTGCTGTGGGTGGGCGGTGCCGTGCTCGTCGCGCCGTACCTGCTGCGGCTGACGGGGCGTGCCGGGGCGGTTCCGCCGGCGTACGCGGCGTACCCGGCGGCTCCGGGCCCGTTCACGCCCGCTCCCGCCCCCGCTCCTGAACCGTCCGGCGGCAGACGGACCGTCGTCATCTGGTGCGCGACGCTCGCCGCCGCGCTGCTCGTCGGCGGCGGGGTGACCGCCGGTGTGCTGGCGCTGAAGGACCGCAACAGCGACGACAACAAGCCCGCCCCGGTCCGGAGCAGCGAGACGTCGACGGAGTCACCGCCGACCGGACAGTTCGACCCCGACACGCCCACCGACCAGGTCAACGCCCCCGAGGGACCCTCGACGGCCCGGTCCGTCCGGCTGGCAGGCGACCCCGGCTGACCCCGGGCGTCAGCGGTCCAGCTCCAGCCGGAAGCACCGGGCCTCCTGGCCCGCCCGGGGCGTCGTGAAGCTCTCCGCCTGCTCCATGCCCAGGCGCCGGGCCACGGCGATCGACCGCTCGTTGAGCGCGTCGATCGTCGCCACCACCCGCTCCACCCCGGCCGCGCGCAGCCGCTCCAGCGTGAGGCGCGCGGCCGCGGTCACGTAACCGCGGCCCCAGGCGGACCGGGTCAGCCGCCAGCCGATCTCGATCTCGCCCACCGGCCCGTACGCAGCGTGCGGCCACGGCTGCGCGCCGGTGAAGCCGAGCACCTCGCCGTTGCCGTCGAGCACGGTCCACAGGCAGAAGCCCAGCTCGGCGTCGTGTCTGCGCTGGCGGGCGGTCCACTCCTCGTACATGGACAGCTCGTCGGACGTACCGCCGAAGAACTCCATCACCTCCGGGTCGTCGAACGCGCGGTGCCAGGCCACCGCGTCCTCGTCGGTCGGGACACGCAGTTGTACGACGGGGAGTGGGGGAGGCGCGATCGACATCGGGGAGCCCTTCGGAGGTTGATCAGCAGGCCCCCATAGACTGCCCTGGCCATGTGCCGCGCGGCACGCGAATTCGAGTCTTCGGGAGATCCGACCGTGACCGAGCCCCTGTCCGAACACAGCGCGGACGTGATCGTCGTCGGGGCAGGCCCGGCCGGCTCCACGACCGCCTACTACCTCGCCAAGGCCGGACTCGACGTCCTGCTCCTGGAGAAGACCGCCTTCCCGCGCGAGAAGGTCTGCGGTGACGGGCTCACGCCGCGCGCCACCAAGCAGCTCGTCTCCATGGGCATCGACATCTCCGAAGAGGCCGGCTGGCTGCGCAACAAGGGCCTGCGCATCATCGGCGGGGGCGTCCGCCTCCAGCTGGACTGGCCGGATCTCGCCTCGTACCCGGACTACGGACTGGTCCGCAAGCGCGACGACTTCGACGAGCAGCTGGCCCGCCAGGCACAGAAGGCGGGTGCGCGGCTGTACGAGCGCTGCAACGTCGGCGCCCCGGTCAAGGACGAGCGCACCGGCCGGATCACCGGCGTGCACGCGAAGCTCGGCGAGGAGAAGACCCCGGTCACCTTCCACGCCCCCCTCGTCGTCGCCGCCGACGGGAATTCCACCCGGCTCTCCGTCGCGATGGGCCTGCACCGTCGCGAGGACCGCCCGATGGGTGTCGCGGTCCGTACGTACTTCACCTCACCCCGCCACGACGACGACTACCTGGAGTCCTGGCTGGAGCTCTGGGACCGCCGCGGCGCCGAGGACCGGCTGCTGCCCGGCTACGGCTGGATCTTCGGCATGGGCGACGGCACCTCCAACGTCGGACTCGGCATCCTCAACTCCTCCTCCGCCTTCAAGGAGCTGGACTGGCGCGAGGTCCTCAAGGCCTGGTGCGCCTCCATGCCGGAGGACTGGGGATACACCCCCGAGAACATGACGATGCCGATCCGCGGCGCCGCCCTCCCGATGGCGTTCAACCGCCAGCCGCACTACACCAAGGGACTGCTGCTCGTCGGTGACGCGGGCGGCATGGTCAACCCGTTCAACGGCGAAGGCATCGCGTACGCCATGGAGTCGGGGCAGATCGCCGCGGACGTCATCGTCCAGGCGCACGCCCGCGCGACCCCGGCCCAGCGCGAACTGGCACTGAACAACTATCCGAAGGTGCTCAAGGAGACCTACGGCGGCTACTACACGATGGGCCGCGCCTTCGTGAAGCTGATCGGCAACCCGAAGGTCATGAAGGTCGCCACCCAGCGCGGCCTCACGCACCCGCTGCTGATGAAGTTCACCCTGAAGATGCTCGCCAACCTCACCGACCCGACGGGCGGTGACGCGATGGACCGCATCATCAACGGTCTGACGAAGGTGGCTCCGCGGTCCTGACCCGGCGGGACCCGGCGGAGTGGATCCGGGCAGTGGGTACGACGAGAACCGCGGTCGCGGCTCCGAGCCACATGAGCGCGGTGAGCGAGGCGTGGTCGACGACGTGGCCGCCGGCCAGCGCGCCGGCGGCGATCGTCGCCTGGAAGGACGCGGTGAACAGGACCGAGGCCGCCTCGGGGGGTCTGCGGGGCGGCGCGGGCGAACCAGGTCTGTGAGCAGACCGGGACGGCGCCGTAGCCGAGACCCCAGAGGACGAGGAGCGCGAGCGCGCCCGCTTCGGACCGGCCGAGGACGGGCAGGAGCGCCGTCGCGGCGGCGATCGTCGCGGCGGCCGCCGCGAACGCGGTGTGCGGACGGTGTGTCACCAGGGCGCCCCCGAGGAAGTTGCCGGCCACGCCTGCGGCCCCGTAGACCAGCAGGAAGCCGGTGATCATTCCCGGGCCCGCGTGGGTGAACTCCTGCAGAAACGGCGTTACATACGTGTACATGCCGAAATGGGCCAGTACGACGAGGAACGTCAGCAGGAGTGCGAACCGGGTGTCCGTGCCGCGCAGCATGGCGCGGAGCACGGAGGGGCGGGTGATCCGGTCCGGCGGCAGGGCGGGCAGGGTCAGGAGCAGCAGGGCCAGCACGCCCGTGGACAGCAGGCCCATCGTGACGAACGCGGCGCGCCAGCCCGCCAGATCACCGATGAGCGTGCCGGCGGGGACGCCGAGCACGGAGCCGAGGGGGACGGCGGCGAAGACGAACGCCGTCGCCCGGGCGGCCGACGCCGGGCGGACCAGCCGGCCTGCCAGACCGGCGCCGATCGACCAGAAGCCGCCGATGGTGATGCCGACGAGGACCCGGGCGACCAGCACCAGCCAGTAGGCCGTCGCCGCCGCGGTGAGGAAGTTGGCCACCGCGAGCAGCAGGACGAAGCCGCAGAGCATCAGCCGGCGGTCGACGCGGGCCGTCGCGAGGGTCACCACCGGGGCGGCGACGGCGGCGAGGAGTCCCGGCATCGTCATCATCAGGCCCGCGGTGCCGTCCGCGACGGCGAAGTCGGCCCCGATCGGCGTCAGCAGGCCGACAGGGAGGATCTCGGTGGTGACGATGGCGAAGATGCCCAGCATCACGGAGAGGGCGGCCAGACGGCCGCGTAAGGGCGTGCGGGACGTGGTGCGGGTGCGGGGGGTGGCCGTGGTGGACATGGCGGGGCCGTCCTGAGCTCGGTGACGCGGGGGCTGTTCGCCCCAGTTCACAAGCTCCGGCGGGCGGAGTCCGGCAGGTTCGCGACGTCACCCGTGGCCGCCGGGGGTGACGTCGCGAACCTGCCGGAAACGGCGAAGGGCCGCAGCTCCCGAGCGGGGGAGCGACGGCCCTTCGATGTGCGCCGAGGCGCTTGTGAATCCGTGAACTCAGAGGACGCGGACCGCGCCGGTCGGCGGGTCGTAGTCCAGGGAGCGCTGCACCACACCGGTGGAGGAGTTCTGCGCTCCGACGAACTGGCCGCCGCCCACGTAGATCCCGACGTGGTACGCGCTGCCCGCGCCGCCCCAGTAGAGGATGTCGCCCGGCTGGAGGTTGCTCAGCGAGACCTGGGTGCCCGCGGTCGACTGGCTCTGCGAGACGCGGGGCAGGTCGACGCCCACCGTGCGGTACGCGGCCTGGACGAGGCCGGAGCAGTCCCAGGAGTTGGGGCCGGTGCCGCCGGGCACGTACGCGTCGCCGACCTGCGCCTGCGCGAACGCGACGATGGAGGCGGCGGAGCCCGTGGCGGTGGAGGTGTACGACGTCGTTGCGGACGACGAGGACGAGCCGGACGAGGAGGAGCCGGTGGAGGCGCTCAGCGTCGTGCGCGCGGCGGAGCGGGAGGCGCGCTCGGCGGCCTCCGCCTTGGCCTTCGCGGCTGCTTCGGCCTTCTTCTTGGCCTCGGCCTTGCGGACCGCCTCGGCCTTGGCCTTCTTGGCGGCCTTTGCGGCGGTCGTGGCCGCGGCTTCCTCGTGGGCCTGCGTCTCCAGGTCCAGGGCGACCTGCTGCGTGGCCTCGGCGGACGCCGCGACGGCGGTGGAGAGCCCGGCCGTGATGGTGGGCATCTCGATGGTCTGGGTCACCGGCTCGGCCTGGGCCGGACCAGCGGCGCCTGCGACCGCGATGGTGCTGAGGACGCCACCGGCAACTCCGGCCCGCAGCGCCGTCTTCGAGGCGTTTCGGCGGGGCTTCCGGTGGCTGGGTATGAGAGCGGTGTGGGACATGGGTACTAGCGCTATCAGGGCCTCAGGGGTCCCATCAAGAAACGTGTGTTGCGACACAGTTACGTCCGGAACCTGTGAATCCGCTTCCTGAGAGCCCTTATTGACGCCGTAACGGACAAAACGGGCAGGCTCGATCACGGCTGTGATCACGGGCTTTCGGTAATACGCCCGAATTGCCCGTCACTTACCATCCGTTCACACGGTTGGCCAAGCCCGCTTGTATGGCGACCTCCGTCGAGTGGCGCAGGTCACAGTGTGCTCTCGGCCTGACGGGCATACGAGGGTCCGGCGCCACGAGCGTCCCGCCGGCGGGGAACTGGCGGTGCGCGGCGACCCATTCGCCCCATAGGGGGTGGATGTCGAGATGCGTCCACTTCGTTCCGGGTGACCCCCCGTGCGAGTGAGCCTGCCTTCATCCCAGAGTGGGGCAGATCCCTTTATCACCCGATCGCGTCCATCGCCAATTTGGCGACGGGTGCTGCGGCTTGATAGGGCGACACCTCTTTGACCAGCGGTAACGGCAGCAGATGTCACGTCTCGTGATCACTCGGCCGCTTCGTGTACGAAGATCACCGCTCATCCGACTTCATGATCGTTCGTCAGGTGGTGGAGATCACAAAGACGTTGTCGTACCCCGTGTCGCAGATCACAGGACGGCAGGCATAGGATGCGGGGCAGTCGGGCTTGTGAACTGCCTCACATGTGCACGATCTTGGTGAGGTGGCGAGCCAGGTCGCCCGATGCGGTCCAACGGTCAAGGACGACTGGAAGGAGCGAGGAGCGTGAATGCCTACGCGCCCATCCTCGTGCTCGGCGCCCTCGGGGCGGGGTTTGCGATCTTCTCCGTGGTCAGCGCCACGCTTATCGGTCCCAAGCGCTACAACCGGGCGAAGCTCGAAGCGTACGAGTGCGGTATCGAACCCACCCCGACTCCAGCCGGAGGCGGCCGTTTTCCCATCAAGTACTACCTGACGGCGATGCTCTTCATCGTCTTCGACATCGAGATCGTCTTCCTCTATCCCTGGGCGGTCACCTTCGACGCCCTCGGGATCTTCGGGCTCGTCGAGATGCTGCTCTTCGTGCTCACCGTCTTCGTCGCCTACGCGTATGTATGGCGTCGCGGCGGCCTGGAATGGGACTGAGGGGCTGAGGGGCACACATGGGACTCGAAGAGAAGCTGCCCAGCGGCTTCGTGCTGACCACTGTCGAGCAGGCCGCCGGCTGGGTACGGAAGTCCTCCGTCTTCCCGGCCACCTTCGGCCTCGCCTGCTGCGCCATCGAGATGATGACGACCGGGGCCGGTCGCTACGACCTGGCCCGGTTCGGCATGGAGGTCTTCCGCGGATCACCGCGGCAGGCGGACCTGATGATCGTGGCGGGGCGGGTCAGCCAGAAGATGGCGCCCGTGCTGCGGCAGGTCTATGACCAGATGCCGAACCCCAAGTGGGTCATCTCCATGGGGGTTTGCGCGTCATCGGGCGGAATGTTCAACAATTACGCCATTGTTCAGGGTGTTGATCATATTGTCCCGGTTGATATCTATTTGCCAGGCTGCCCGCCGCGGCCCGAGATGCTGATGGACGCGATTCTCAAGCTCCACCAGAAGATCCAGGGCTCCAAGCTCGGGGTCAACGCGGAGGAGGCCGCCCGTGAGGCGGAGGAAGCGGCGCTCAAGGCACTGCCCCTGATCGAGATGAAGGGGCTGCTGCGATGAGCGACCAGGAGCAGAACGGCAACGGCGTCCCCGCCCCGCGCGACGAGCACGGCGAGGTCATCGGCGTACGCAAGGGGATGTTCGGCGCCGACAACGGCGGCGACACCTCCGGCTACGGCGGCCTCGTCCGCACCGTCGCCCTGCCGGGCGCCACCGCGCGCCCGTACGGCGGCTGGTTCGACGAGGTGGCCGACGAGCTCGAAGGGGCCCTGGAGGAACAGGGTCTGCTTCCCGGCAACGCCATCGAGAAGACGGTCGTCGACCGCGACGAGCTCACCTTCCACATCGCCCGCGAGCACCTGCCCACCGTCGCCAGGACCCTGCGCGACGACCCGGCACTGCGCTTCGAGCTCTGTACGGGGGTGAGCGGCGTCCACTTCCCCGGTGACAAGGGACGCGAGCTGCACGCCGTCTACCACCTGCGCTCGATCACCCACAGCCGGCTCATCCGGCTGGAGGTGTCCACGCCGGACAGCGATCCGCACATTCCGTCCCTCGTCGCGGTCTACCCGACCAACGACTGGCACGAGCGCGAGACCTACGACTTCTTCGGGCTCGTCTTCGACGGGCATCCCGCCCTCACCCGGATCATGATGCCGGACGACTGGCAGGGCTTCCCGCAGCGCAAGGACTATCCGCTCGGCGGCATCGCCGTCGAGTACAAGGGCGCCCAGATCCCGGCTCCGGACCAGCGGAGGTCGTACTCCTGATGACCACTCCCCACGCGACACCCCGCGCCACGACGGAGGGGACTGTATATACAGTCACCGGCGGCGACTGGGACGAGGTCGTCGAGTCGGCGGCCAAGTCCGACGACGAGCGCATCATCGTCAACATGGGTCCCCAGCACCCGTCCACGCACGGAGTGCTCCGGCTGATCCTGGAGATCGACGGCGAGACCGTCACCGAGGCCCGCTGCGGCATCGGCTACCTCCACACCGGCATCGAGAAGAACCTCGAATTCCGGAACTGGACGCAGGGCACCACCTTCGTCACGCGCATGGACTACCTGACGCCGTTCTTCAATGAGACGGCGTACTGCCTGGGAGTCGAGAAGCTCCTCGGCATCGAGGACCAGATCCCCGACCGGGCCACCGTCCTTCGCGTGCTCCTGATGGAGCTCAACCGGATCTCCTCGCACCTGGTGTGCATCGCCACCGGCGGCATGGAGCTCGGCGCCACGACGATCATGATCTACGGCTTCCGCGATCGTGAACTGGTTCTCGATCTCTTCGAGCTGATCACCGGTCTGCGGATGAACCACGCGTTCGTCCGCCCCGGCGGACTCGCCCAGGACCTGCCCCCGGGCGCGGTCGACCAGCTGCGCGAGTTCGTGAAGACCATGAAGAAGAACCTGCCGGAGTACGACAAGCTCGCCACCGGCAACCCCATCTTCAAGGCCCGCATGCAGGACGTCGGCTACCTCGACCTCACCGGCTGCATGGCGCTCGGCGCCACCGGCCCGGTCCTGCGCTCCGCCGGGCTCCCGCACGACCTGCGCAAGACCGATCCCTACTGCGGGTACGAGAACTACGAGTTCGACGTCCCCACCGCTGACAGCTGCGACTCCTACGGCCGCTTCCTCATCCGCCTGGAGGAGATGCGCCAGTCGCTGCGGATCGTCGAGCAGTGCATCGACCGGCTCGCGCCGGGACCGGTCATGGTCGCCGACAAGAAGATCGCCTGGCCCGCGCAGCTCGCGCTCGGACCGGACGGACTCGGCAACTCGCTCGACCACATCAAGAAGATCATGGGCACCTCCATGGAGGCCCTGATCCACCACTTCAAGCTGGTGACCGAGGGCTTCAGGGTCCCGGCCGGGCAGGCGTACACAGCGGTCGAGTCGCCCAAGGGCGAACTCGGCGTGCACGTCGTCTCGGACGGCGGCACCCGCCCCTACCGGGTCCACTTCCGCGACCCGTCCTTCACCAACCTCCAGGCCATGGCAGCGATGTGCGAGGGCGGCCAGGTCGCCGACGTCATCGTCGCCGTCGCATCCATCGACCCCGTGATGGGAGGCGTCGACCGGTGACCGAAGCACGTCAGGAAGTCAGTCTGGGGATGCCGCAGCTCCCCGCCCCCGCCTACCCGGCCGAGGTGCGCGCCAGGCTCGAAGCGGATGCGAAGGAGGTGATCGCCCGCTACCCCGGCAGCCGCTCCGCGCTGCTGCCGCTGCTGCACCTCGTGCAGTCCGAGGAGGGGTACGTCTCGCGTACGGGCATGGCGTTCTGCGCCGACGTGCTCGGCCTCACCACCGCCGAGGTCACCGCGGTCGCCACCTTCTACACGATGTACCGGCGGAAGCCCAGCGGCGACTACCAGGTCGGCGTCTGCACCAACACGCTCTGCGCGGTGATGGGCGGCGACGCGATCTTCGACCGGCTCAAGGAGCACCTCGGCGTCGGCAACGACGAGACGACCGAGGACGGCAAGGTCACCCTCGAACACATCGAGTGCAACGCGGCCTGCGACTTCGCGCCCGTCGTGATGGTCAACTGGGAGTTCTTCGACAACCAGACGCCCGAGAGCGCGACGCAGCTCGTCGACGACCTGATCGCCGGCCGCACCGTCGAGCCGACCCGCGGCGCCCCGCTGTGCTCGTACAAGGAGACGGCCCGGATCCTGGCCGGCTTCCCCGACGAGCGCCCCGGCGCCGTCGAGGCGTCCGGCGGCGCCGGTCCCGCCTCGCTCATCGGCCTGAAGCTGGCCAAGGGCGAGGCCACACCGCAGCCCCGCGTGGTGGGACCGCGAGGCGAGGCCCCGCGCGACGAACCGCAGAAGGGCGCCGAACACCTCAGCTCCCACGATGCGCCACAGCAGACCTCGGCCTCCGACCCGGACCACCCGGCCGGTCCCGTAGCCGAGGAGGGGGAGTGATGACGTTGGCCGCCGAAATCGACAAGAACGGGACCAGTCCCGAGAAGCTTCTCGCGCCTGTCCTGTCCGCCTTCTGGGACCAGCCGGAATCCTGGACCCTGGACACCTACCGGCGCCACGAGGGGTACGAGGGGCTGCGCAAGGCCCTCGCCATGTCCCCGGACGACCTCATCGCGTACGTCAAGGACTCCGGTCTGCGCGGACGTGGCGGCGCCGGCTTCCCCACCGGGATGAAGTGGCAGTTCATCCCGCAGGGCGACGGCAAGCCGCACTACCTGGTGGTCAACGCCGACGAGTCGGAACCCGGGACCTGCAAGGACATCCCGCTCCTCTTCGCCAACCCGCACAGCCTGATCGAAGGCATCGTGATCGCCTGCTACGCGATCCGCTCCTCGCACGCCTTCATCTACCTGCGCGGCGAAGTCGTCCCCGTACTGCGGCGGTTGCACGAGGCCGTGCGCGAGGCGTACGAGGCGGGCTATCTCGGTACGAACATCATGGGCTCCGGACTCGATCTGGAACTCACCGTGCACGCGGGCGCCGGTGCGTACATCTGCGGTGAGGAGACCGCACTGCTCGACTCGCTCGAAGGACGCCGCGGCCAGCCACGGCTGCGCCCGCCCTTCCCCGCTGTCGCCGGCCTGTACGCCTGCCCCACTGTGGTGAACAACGTCGAGTCCATCGCCTCGGTTCCCGCGATCCTGAACAAGGGCAAGGACTGGTTCAAGTCCATGGGCAGCGAGAAGTCCCCGGGCTTCACGCTGTACTCCCTCAGCGGCCATGTCTCGGGACCCGGCCAGTACGAGGCCCCGCTCGGCATCACGCTGCGCCAGCTCCTCGACATGAGCGGCGGCATGCGCCCCGGTCACCGGCTGAAGTTCTGGACCCCGGGCGGCTCCTCCACCCCCATGTTCACCGAGGAGCACCTCGACGTGCCCCTCGACTACGAGGGCGTCGGCGCCGCCGGATCCATGCTCGGCACCAAGGCGCTCCAGTGCTTCGACGAGACGACCTGCGTCGTGCGGGCCGTCACCCGCTGGACCGAGTTCTACGCCCACGAGTCCTGCGGCAAGTGCACGCCATGCCGTGAGGGCACGTACTGGCTGGTCCAGTTGCTCCGCGACATCGAGGCAGGCAAGGGCCAGATGGCCGACCTCGACAAGCTGAACGACATCGCCGACAACATCAACGGCAAGTCCTTCTGCGCCCTCGGCGACGGCGCCGCCTCGCCGATCTTCTCCTCGCTGAAGTACTTCCGCGAGGAGTACGAGCAGCACATCACCGGCAAGGGCTGCCCCTTCGATCCCGCCAGGTCGACCGTCTGGGCCGACGACAAGAACGCATCCCAGGGGGTGAACGCATGACAGTCACCACGAGTGCGCCCTCCGGGGGCGGCGAGGCGGCGCTCCCGCCCGAGGACCTGGTCACGCTGACCATCGACGGCATCGAGATCAGCGTGCCCAAGGGCACCCTGGTCATCCGGGCCGCCGAACTCCTCGGCATCGAGATCCCGCGCTTCTGCGACCACCCGCTCCTCGACCCGGCCGGCGCCTGCCGCCAGTGCATCGTCGAGGTCGAGGGCCAGCGCAAGCCGATGGCGTCCTGCACCATCACCTGCACCGACGGCATGGTCGTCAAGTCGCAGATCACCTCGCCGGTCGCCGACAAGGCGCAGCGCGGCGTGATGGAGCTGCTGCTCATCAACCACCCGCTGGACTGTCCGGTCTGCGACAAGGGCGGCGAGTGCCCGCTGCAGAACCAGGCGATGTCGCACGGCGATCCGACCTCCCGCTTCGACGGGAAGAAGCGGACGTACGAGAAGCCCGTCCCGCTCTCCACCCAGGTGCTGCTGGACCGTGAGCGGTGCGTGCTCTGCGCGCGCTGCACCCGGTTCACCAACCAGGTGGCGGGCGACCCGATGATCGAGCTGATCGAGCGCGGCGCGCTCCAGCAGGTCGGCACCGGCCAGGGCGACCCGTTCGAGTCGTACTTCTCCGGCAACACCATCCAGATCTGCCCGGTCGGGGCACTGACCTCGGCGGCGTACCGGTTCCGCGCCCGCCCCTTCGACCTGGTGTCGACCCCCTCGGTGTGCGAGCACTGCGCGGGCGGCTGCGCCACCCGCACCGACCACCGGCGCGGCAAGGTCATGCGGCGCCTCGCCTCCAACGACCCCGAGGTCAACGAGGAGTGGCTCTGCGACAAGGGCCGCTTCGGCTTCCGCTACGCGCAGCAGCGCGACCGGCTCACCACCCCGCTGGTCCGGGGCGAGTCCGGCGAGCTGGAGCCGGCGAGCTGGCCCGAGGCGCTGGCCGCCGCGGCCGCCGGACTCTCCGCGGCCCGCGGCCGGACCGGGGTCCTCACCGGCGGCCGGCTGACCGTCGAGGACGCTTACGCGTACAGCAAGTTCGCCCGGATCGCTCTGGACACCAACGACATCGACTTCCGGGCCCGGGTGCACAGCGACGAGGAGGCCGACTTCCTGGCCGCCCGGGTCGCCGGCCGCGGCCGTGACCTGGACGGCGCGGGGGTCACGTACACCTCGCTGGAGAAGGCTCCGACCGTGCTGCTGGTCGGGTTCGAGTCCGAGGAGGAGGCGCCCGGCGTCTTCCTGCGGCTGCGCAAGGCGAACCGCAAGCACGGCCAGCGCACCTTCGCCGTCGCCTCGCACGCCACCCGCGGCCTCACGAAGGCGGGCGGCACGCTGCTGCCCGCCGCCCCCGGCACCGAGACCGAGTGGCTGGACGCCATCGCGGGCGGTGTCGGCCTGGACGGCGACGGAGCCGTCGCGGCCGAGGCGCTGCGCGGCGGCGGCGCCCTGATCGTGGTGGGTGAGCGACTGGCCGGAGTGCCGGGCGGGCTGACCGCCGCGGTACGGGCCGCGACCGCGACCGGAGCCACCCTGGTGTGGATCCCGCGCCGGGCCGGCGAGCGCGGTGCGGTGGAGGCGGGCGCGCTCCCGTCGCTGCTGCCCGGCGGCCGTCCGGCCACCGACCCGCGGGCCCGGGACGAGGTGGCGGCCGTCTGGGGCGTCGCCGAACTCCCGTCCCGCTTCGGCCGCGACACCGGTCAGATCGTCGAGGCCGCGGCCACCGGCGAACTGGGCGCGCTGCTCGTCGCCGGTGTCGAGCCGGCCGACCTGCCCGATCCGGCCCGGGCCCTGGAGGCCCTGGACCAGGTGGGCTTCCTGGTCTCGCTGGAGCTCCGCCCCAGCGAGGTCACCGACCGCGCCGACGTGGTGTTCCCGGTCGCCGCGGTCGCCGAGAAGTCCGGCACCTTCCTCAACTGGGAGGGCAGGGCGCGGATGTTCGAGGCCGCGCTGAAGCCCGAGCAGATGACCCGCAACCTGGCCCCGGGCGACGCCCGGGTGCTGCACATGCTGGCCGACGCGCTCGACGTCCACTTCGCACTGCCGGACCTGAAGTCGGTACGCCGCGAGCTGGACCGGCTCGGCGGCTGGCAGGGCGCGCACGCCGACGACCCGCGTGCCTCGGCGCAGCCGCTGCCCCGGCCCGGCGACGGCGAGGCCATCCTCGCGGGCCACCGGATGCTGCTCGACCTCGGCCGCCTCCAGGAGGGCGACGAGGCGCTGGCCGGGACCCGGCACGCGGCGGTCGCCCGGCTCTCCGCAGCCACCGCGGCCGAGACCGGCGTCAAGGACGGCGATCTGCTGGCCGTGTCCGGCCCGGCGGGCAGCGTGCAACTGCCGCTCCAGGTCACCGAGATGCCGGACCGGGTGGTCTGGGTGCCGCTGAACTCCGTCGGGCGAGGCGTTCCGGCCGACACCGGTGCCCAGCCCGGCGGTCCGGTCCGGATCGGCCCCGCCGCACCCGGCATTTCCGACGTCACACCGGAGGTGGGGGCGTGAGTGCCTTCGCTCAACTGGCCGCGGGTCCGCACGGCGCCGTGCTCGCCGCCGAGGACCTGTCGATGTTCGGCACCGACCCCTGGTGGCTCGTCGTCATCAAGGCGGTCTTCTGCTTCGCGTTCCTGATGGTGACCGTGCTCTTCTCCATCGTGTGGGAGCGCAAGGTCGTCGCCTGGATGCAGCTGCGCATCGGCCCGAACCGGCACGGCCCCTGGGGCATGCTCCAGTCGCTCGCCGACGGCATCAAGCTGATGCTGAAGGAAGACGTCATCGTCAAGCGGGCGGACAAGGTCGTCTACGTCCTCGCCCCGATCATCGCGGCGATTCCCGCGTTCATGGCGATCGCCGTCATCCCGTTCGGACCGTCCGGCAACGAGGTCTCGATCTTCGGGCACCGTACGGCGATGCAGCTGACCGACCTGCCGATCGCGATGCTCTACATCCTCGCGGTCGCCTCGGTCGGGATCTATGGCATCGTGCTGGCGGGCTGGTCCTCCGGATCGACGTACCCGCTGCTCGGCGGTCTCCGCTCCTGCGCGCAGATGATCTCCTACGAGATCGCGATGGGCGCCGCGTTCGCCTCGGTCTTCCTCTACTCCGGGTCCATGTCGACCTCGAAGATCGTGGAGGCGCAGGAGGACCGCTGGTTCATCATCCTGCTGCCGGTCTCCTTCATCATCTACATCGTCACGATGGTGGGTGAGACCAACCGCGCCCCGTTCGACATGCCGGAGTCCGAGGGCGACCTGGTCGGCGGCTTCAACACCGAGTACTCGTCGATCAAGTTCGCGATGTTCATGCTCGCCGAGTACGTCAACATGGTCACCGTCTCCGCGGTCTCCACGACCCTGTTCCTGGGCGGCTGGCGGGCCCCGTGGCCGATCAGCACCTTCTGGGAGGGCGCGAACCACGGCTGGTGGCCGATGCTCTGGTTCGTCCTCAAGGTCCAGCTCCTGCTGTTCTTCTTCATCTGGCTGCGCGGCACGCTGCCCCGCGTCCGCTACGACCAGCTGATGAAGCTGGGCTGGAAGGTCCTGATCCCGGTCTCCGTGGTCTGGCTGATGCTGGTCGCGACGGTGCGGGCGCTGCGCAACGAGGGCTACGACTTCTCGAAGATCCTGCTCTACGTGGCCGGGGCCGTGATCGCGGTCCTGCTGATCTCCTTCGTGGCCGACATCTTCCGCGACAAGAAGGGCCGGGAAGCCGCGGCCCAGGCGGAACCGGAGCCGGCGTTCGACCCGATGGCGGGCGGGTTCCCGGTGCCGCCCCTGCCCGGACAGACCCTGCCGCCCGTGCCGCGGCGCAGGCCGCGCCGTGAGCGGGAGCTCGTTGTCAGTGGCGGCGTGGATACTCAGAGTGACGGAAATCCGAGTGACGGAAAGGAGGCCGGCAATGTCTGAACTGTCTGAGTCGCCGGGGTCCAAGAGGCCGGCGAAGTCCACCGGACCGACGGGGTCGACCGCGTCCTCGCAGTCCTCGCAGTCCTCCGATTCTTCGGAGGACAAGTTCCAGAATCCGGTGGCCGGCTTCGGCGTGACCTTCAAGGCCATGTTCAAGAAGCGGCTGACCGAGCAGTATCCGGAGACGCCGAAGGTGACGGCGCCGCGCTTCCACGGCCGGCACCAGCTCAACCGCCACCCGGACGGCCTGGAGAAGTGCATCGGCTGCGAGCTGTGCGCCTGGGCCTGCCCGGCGGACGCGATCTACGTCGAGGGCGCGGACAACACCGACGAGGAGCGCTACTCCCCGGGGGAGCGCTACGGCCGCGTCTACCAGATCAACTACGCGCGCTGCATTCTCTGCGGACTGTGCATCGAGGCCTGCCCGACCCGGGCGCTGACGATGACCAATGAGTTCGAGCTCGCCAACACCACCCGCGAGAGCCTCATCTACACCAAGGACGAGCTGCTCGCGGGCCTGGAGGAAGGCATGGTCGACAGTCCGCACGCGATCTTCCCCGGCACGGACGAACAGGACTACTACCGGGGCTTGGTCACCGAGGCCGCCCCCGGTACGGAACGCCAGCTCGCCGTCTCCAAGGGTGAGAAGCCGGACGACGCGGCCGGCGAGAGCGACGGCGCCACGCAGGAGGTGGACGCATGACCGGCCTGGCCGCAGCGGCCTCCCAGACCTCGACCGGTGAGGCCTTCCAGTTCTGGGTGCTGGGCACGGTCGCCGTGATCGGCGCCCTGTCCACCGTGCTGATGAAGAAGGCCGTGCACAGCGCGCTGAGCCTCGCCGGGACCATGATCATCCTGGCGGTGTTCTACCTCGCCAACGGCGCCTACTTCCTCGGCGTCGTCCAGATCGTCGTCTACACCGGCGCGATCATGATGCTGTTCCTCTTCGTGGTCATGCTCGTCGGTGTCACGGCGGCGGACTCGCTGAAGGAGACCCTCAAGGGCCAGCGCTGGCTGGCCGCCGGCTGCGGGCTCGGCTTCGGCGTGCTCCTGATCGCCGGCATCGGCAACGCCTCGCTGAACAGCTTCAACGGACTCGGCACGGCCAACGCGGAGCACGGCGGAAACGTGGAGGGGCTCGCCAGCCTCATCTTCACCAAGTACGTCTTCGCCTTCGAGATCACCGGCGCGCTGCTGATCACCGCCACCGTCGGCGCGATGGTGCTCACGCACCGCGAGCGCACCGAACGGGCGAAGACCCAGCGGGAGATGTCCGAGGACCGCGTGCGCAGCAACCACGTGCCGCCGCTGCCCGCACCCGGTGTCTACGCCCGGCACAACGCCGTGAACGTCGCCGGACTGCTCCCGGACGGCACACCGTCCGAACTCACCGTCATGCAGACGCTGCGCAAGCGCGGCCAGATGCGCGATGTGTCCCACGAGTCGCTGGCCGGCCTCAAGGCACTGGAGCAGCGCTCCGGTGAGCGGCTCGGCCGGGACACCGCAGAAGAAGAGGAGGTCGCCAAGTGAATCCGGTCAACTACCTCTATCTCGCCGCTCTGCTGTTCACCATCGGCGCGGCCGGGGTGCTGATCAGGCGGAACGCGATCGTGGTGTTCATGTGCGTGGAGCTGATGCTCAACGCCTGCAACCTCGCGTTCGTGACCTTCTCCCGGATGCACGGCAATCTCGACGGCCAGATCATCGCCTTCTTCACGATGGTCGTCGCCGCCGCGGAGGTCGTGGTCGGGCTCGCGATCATCGTGTCGCTGTTCCGTTCCCGCCACTCGGCCTCGGTCGACGACGCCAGCCTGATGAAGTTGTAGAGGGGCGCTGGACCCAATGAACGCAGAGAACCTGATTGCGCTGCTTGTCGCGGCGCCCCTGCTCGGAGCGGCGGTGCTGCTCTGCGGCGGCCGACGCCTTGACCGCGTGGGCCACTGGCTCGGCACCGCACTCGCCGCCGCCTCCTTCGTCGTCGCCGTGGTGCTCTTCGCCGACATGCTGGGCAGGAGCGCGGACGACCGCGCGCTGCACCAGTACCTGTTCAGCTGGATTCCGGTCGAGGGCTTCCAGGCCGATGTGGCCTTCCAGCTCGACCAGCTGTCGATGACCTTCGTGCTGCTGATCACCGGTGTGGGCACCCTGATCCACATCTACTCGATCGGCTACATGGAGCACGACGAGCGCCGGCGCCGCTTCTTCGGCTATCTGAACCTCTTCCTCGCGGCGATGCTGATCCTGGTCATCGCCGACAACTACCTGCTGCTGTACGTCGGGTGGGAGGGCGTCGGTCTGGCGTCGTACCTGCTCATCGGCTTCTGGCAGCACAAGCCCAGCGCGGCCACCGCCGCCAAGAAGGCGTTCCTGGTCAACCGGGTCGGCGACATGGGCCTGTCGATCGCGATCATGCTGATGTTCACCACCTTCGGCACCTTCGCCTTCGGCCCCGTGCTGGACGCCGCCGAAGGCGGTCAAACGAGCGAGGGCAAGCTGACGGCGATCGGCCTGATGCTGCTGCTCGCCGCCTGCGGCAAGTCGGCCCAGGTGCCGCTGCAGTCCTGGCTCGGTGACGCGATGGAGGGCCCGACCCCGGTCTCGGCCCTGATCCACGCCGCAACCATGGTGACCGCGGGCGTCTACCTCATCGTCCGCTCCGGCGCGATCTTCAACGGCGCCCCGGACGCCCAGCTGGTCGTCGTGATCGTCGGTGCGGTCACGCTGATCTTCGGTGCGATTGTCGGTTGCGCGAAGGACGACATCAAGAAGGCCCTCGCCGGGTCGACGATGTCGCAGATCGGCTACATGATCCTGGCCGCCGGGCTCGGCCCGATCGGCTACGTCTTCGCGATCATGCACCTGGTGACGCACGGCTTCTTCAAGGCCGGGCTCTTCCTCGGCGCCGGTTCGGTCATGCACGGCATGAACGACGAGGTCGACATGAGGAAGTTCGGCGGCCTCAGGAAGTACATGCCGGTCACCTTCGTCACCTTCGGGCTCGGCTACCTCGCCATCATCGGCTTTCCCGGTCTGTCCGGCTTCTTCTCCAAGGACAAGATCATCGAGGCGGCCTTCGCCAAGGGCGGCACCGAGGGCTGGATCCTCGGTGCGGTGACCCTGCTGGGTGCCGCGATCACCGCGTTCTACATGACGCGCGTGATGCTGCTGACGTTCTTCGGCGAGAAGCGCTGGCAGCCGGACGCGGAAGGCCACGAGCCGCACCCGCACGAGTCCCCGAAGTCCATGACCATCCCCATGATCGTCCTGGCGTTCGGCTCGGTGTTCGCGGGAGGCTTCTTCTCCATCGGCGACCGCTTCCTGCACTGGCTGGAGCCCGTCACGGGTCACAGCCACGGGGACGCCCCGGTCAGTGCGACCACCGTCACGGCCGCCACCATGGTGGTGCTCGTCATCGGTGTCGCCATCGCCTGGGCGATGTACGGACGCAAGCCGGTGCCCGCGGTCGCCCCGCGCGGCTCGCTGCTCACCCGGGCGGCCCGTCGCGATCTCCTCCAGGACGACTTCAACCACGTGGTCCTGGTCCGCGGCGGCGAGCACCTCACCCGATCCCTGGTCTACGTCGACCACTCCCTGGTCGACGGCGTCGTCAACGGCACGGCCGCCTCCATGGGCGGGCTCTCAGGCCGGCTGCGCAAACTGCAGAACGGCTACGCCCGCTCCTACGCGGTCTCGATGTTCGGCGGTACGGCGGTCGTCATCGCCGCGACCCTGCTGATGAGGGCGGTCTGATCACATGTCCTTTCCCCTCCTGACAGCGACGGCGGCGCTCCCGGCGATCGGCGCGATCGCCACCGCCGCCGTCCCGGCCGCCCGGCGCACCGCCGCCAAATGGCTGGCGCTCGCCTTCTCGCTGGGCACGCTCGTGCTGGCGGGCATCGCGCTCGTCCGCTTCGAGCCCGGCGGCAGCCGCTACCAGCTCACCGAATCGCACGCCTGGATCAAGGACTTCGGCGTGCGGTACGAGCTGGGCGTGGACGGCATCGGGCTGGCGCTCATGGCGCTCACCGCCCTGCTGATCCCCTTCGTCATCCTGGCCGGCTGGCACGACGCCGACCCCCTGGAGACGAACTCCTCGCGCTGGCGCCCCACCCAGGGGTTCTTCGCCCTGATCCTGATGGTGGAAGCGATGGTGGTCCTCTCCTTCGTGGCCACCGACGTCTTCCTCTTCTACATCCTCTTCGAAGCCATGCTCATCCCGATGTACTTCCTCATCGGTGGCTTCGGGGACCGGGCCCACGCCGGCAGCGACGAGAACGCCGCCGCCCAACGCTCGTACGCGGCAGTCAAGTTCCTCCTCTACAACCTGGTCGGCGGCCTCATCATGCTGGCCGCGGTCATCGGTCTCTACGTGGTCGCGGGGACGTTCTCGCTCTCCGAGATCGCCGAGGCCCGCGCCAACGGCTCGCTCTCCATGGCGACGAGCACCGAGCGGTGGCTCTTCCTCGGGTTCTTCTTCGCCTTCGCGGTGAAGGCCCCGCTGTGGCCGCTGCACACCTGGCTGCCCAACGCCATGGGTGAGGCGACCACTCCGGTCGCCGTCCTGATCACGGCGGTCGTCGACAAGGTCGGCACCTTCGCGATGCTGCGCTTCTGCCTCCAGCTCTTCCCGGAGGCCAGCAAGTGGGCCACCCCGGTGGTCCTGGTCCTGGCGCTGATCAGCATCGTCTACGGGGCGCTGCTCGCCGTCGGCCAGCGCGACATCAAGCGGCTGATCGCCTACGCGTCGATCTCGCACTTCGGCTTCATCATCCTGGGCATCTTCGCGATGACCAGCCAGGGCCAGTCGGGCGCGACGCTCTACATGGTCAACCACGGCATCTCGACCGCCGCGCTGATGCTGGTGGCGGGCTTCCTGATCACCCGGCGCGGATCGCGGCTCATCGCCGACTACGGCGGAGTGCAGAAGGTGGCGCCGGTCCTGGCCGGCACCTTCCTGATCGGCGGTCTGGCCACGCTGTCGCTGCCGGGGCTCGCCCCGTTCGTCAGTGAGTTCCTGGTCCTGGTCGGCGCGTTCGCCGCGTATCCGGCGGTCGGCATCATCGCCACCACCGGGATCGTGCTCGCCGCGATCTACGTCCTCGTCCTCTACCAGCGGACGATGACGGGACCGGTGAAGGCCGAGGTCCAGGGCATGGCGGACCTCAAGGTCCGTGAGCTGGTGGTCGTCGTCCCGCTGATCGCTCTGCTGATCTTCCTGGGCGTCTACCCGAAGCCGCTGACGGAGATCGTCAATCCGGCGGTGCAGCACACCATGTCGGACGTACAGAAGAAGGACCCCCAGCCCGAGGTGGAGGCCGCCAAGTGAGCGCAACAGCTGTCCACAGCCTGTGGACAATGGCGGGCGGGGTGACATCGGCCGCCCCGGACGAGAAGTTCAAGGCACCGGTCATCGAGTACACCCAGCTGACCCCGGTGCTGATCGTGATCGGAGTCGCCGTCCTGGGCGTGCTCGTCGAGGCCTTCGTGCCGCGCCGGGCCCGCTACTACACGCAGGTCTTCCTGACCGTCGTCGCCCTGGTCGCCGCGTTCGCCGCGGTGATCGGTCTGGCAGCCGCCGGATACGGTACGACAAAGGCACACATCGCCGCGATGGGCGCCATCGCCGTCGACGGACCCGCCCTGTTCCTCCAGGGCACCATCCTGCTGACGTCACTGGTCGCCGTCTTCACCTTCGCCGAGCGGCGGCTCGACCCCGAGTCGCACGGCAACCGTGTGGACTCGTTCGCCGCGCAGGCCGCTTCGGTCCCCGGCGGCGACAGCGAGAAGGCCGCCGTCAGGGCCGGGTTCACCACCACCGAGGTCTTCCCGCTGGTCCTCTTCTCGGTGGCCGGCATGCTGGTCTTCCCCGCGGCCAACGATCTGCTGACGCTCTTCGTGGCCCTGGAAGTCTTCTCGCTCCCGCTCTACCTCCTGTGCGCCGTCGCCCGCCGCAAGCGGCTGATGTCGCAGGAGGCCGCGGTGAAGTACTTCCTGCTCGGCGCCTTCTCCTCGGCGTTCCTGCTCTTCGGGATCGCCCTGCTCTACGGGTACGCGGGCTCCGTCTCGTACGCCGAGATCGCCACCGTCGTCGACGGCTCCATCCAGCAGATCGACCCGGCGCTCGCCGACACCATGGGCAACGACGTGCTGCTGCTGATCGGCGGCGCGATGATCCTGACCGGCCTGCTCTTCAAGGTCGGTGCCGTTCCGTTCCACATGTGGACCCCGGACGTCTACCAGGGCGCCCCGACCCCGGTCACCGGCTTCATGGCCGCGGCCACGAAGGTCGCCGCGTTCGGTGCGCTGCTGCGCCTGCTGTACGTGGTGCTGCCGGGCCTCTCCTGGGATCTGCGCCCGGTCATGTGGGGCATCGCGATCGTCACGATGGTGGGTGGCGCGGTCGTCGCCATCACCCAGACCGACATCAAGCGGCTGCTGGCCTACTCCTCGATCGCGCACGCCGGATTCATCCTCGCCGGTGTCATCGCGGCCACCCCGCAGGGCATCTCCTCGGTCCTGTTCTACCTGGCCACGTACTCCTTCGTGACGGTCGGCGCCTTCGCCGTCGTCACCCTGGTGCGTGACGCGGGCGGCGAGGCGACGCACCTGTCGAAGTGGGCCGGGCTCGGCCGGCGCTCCCCGCTGGTCGCCGCGGTCTTCGCGGTGTTCCTGCTGGCCTTCGCCGGTATCCCGCTCACCTCGGGCTTCTCCGGGAAGTTCGCGGTGTTCAAGGCCGCGGCCGAGGGTGGTGCGGGCGGCCTTGTCGTCGTCGGTGTGATCTCCTCGGCGATCGCCGCGTTCTTCTACATCCGGGTCATCGTGCTGATGTTCTTCAGCGAGCCGAAGGCGGACGGCCCCACGGTCGCCGTCCCGTCCCCGCTGACGATGACCACGATCGCCGTCGGCGTCGCGGTCACCCTGGTGCTGGGCCTGGCCCCGCAGTACTTCCTGGACCTGGCGAGCCAGGCCGGAGTGTTCGTGAGGTAGCCGGAGTGTTCGTGAGGTAGGCGGACGCACCACCGCTTCGACAGCGCCGGACGGGCTTGGAAGTCAAGCCCGTCCGGCGTTGTCGTACGCGGCGCCTATCGTGGCAGGGAGAGCGCAGGAACAGAACGGGACAGCCGTCGGGGGAACAGAGCGATGAGCATGACGGGCGGGACAGGCGTGACGGACATGACCACGGGCGTGACCGAGAGCGATGCGCGGCAGACGCTGCACCGGGTCTTCGGGTACGAGACGTTCCGCGGCGAGCAGGAAGCGGTCGTCGACCACGTCGTGGCGGGCGGCGACGCCGTCGTGCTCATGCCGACCGGTGGCGGCAAGTCCCTCTGCTACCAGATCCCGGCCCTGGTCAGGAAGGGCACGGGCATCGTCATCTCCCCGCTGATCGCCCTGATGCAGGACCAGGTGGACGCGCTGCGGGCGCTCGGCGTGCGCGCCGGGTTCATCAACTCCACGCAGGACTTCGACGAGCGCCGCTCGATGGAGGCCCAGTTCACCGCGGGCGAGCTCGACCTGCTCTACCTGGCCCCCGAGCGCCTGCGCCTGGACTCCACCCTCGGGCTGCTCTCCCGCGGCGAGATCTCCGTGTTCGCGATCGACGAGGCGCACTGCGTTGCCCAGTGGGGCCACGACTTCCGGCCCGACTACCTGGCCCTGTCCGTGCTGGGCGAACGCTGGCCCGACGTCCCGCGCATCGCCCTGACGGCCACCGCGACGGACGCCACGCACCGCGAGATCACCCAGCGGCTGGGCATGCCCGACGCCAAGCACTTCGTGGCCAGCTTCGACCGGCCCAACATCCAGTACCGCATCGTGCCCAAGGCCGACCCGAAGAAGCAGCTGCTCACCTTCCTCAAGGAGGAGCACGCCGGCGACGCGGGCATCGTCTACTGCCTCTCGCGCAATTCCACCGAGAAGACCGCCGAGTACCTCTGCCGCAACGGCATCGAGGCCGTCCCGTACCACGCGGGCCTGGACGCGGGCACCCGCGCGATCCACCAGTCCCGCTTCCTGCGCGAGGAGGGCCTCGTCGTCGTCGCGACGATCGCCTTCGGCATGGGCATCGACAAGCCGGACGTGCGGTTCGTCGCCCACCTGGACCTGCCGAAGTCGGTCGAGGGCTACTACCAGGAGACCGGCCGCGCCGGCCGTGACGGAGCCCCGTCGACGGCCTGGATGGCGTACGGACTCCAGGACGTCGTCCAGCAGCGCAAGCTCATCCAGGGCGGTGAGGGCGACGAGGCGTTCCGCCGCCGGGCCGCCTCGCACCTGGACTCCATGCTGGCGCTCTGCGAGACCGTCCAGTGCCGCCGGGCTCAGCTGCTCACGTACTTCGGCCAGGAGCCAACCGCGGCCTCCTGCGGCAACTGCGACACCTGCCTGACCCCGCCCGAGACCTGGGACGGCACGGTGGTCTCCCAGAAACTGCTGTCCACGGTGGTCCGGCTGAAGCGGGAGCGCGGACAGAAGTTCGGCGCCGGCCAGATCATCGACATCCTGCTGGGCCGCAAGACCGCGAAGGTCATCCAGTTCGACCACGACCAGCTCTCGGTGTTCGGCATCGGCGAGGAGCTGGCCGAGGCGGAATGGCGGGGCGTCGTCCGCCAGTTGCTGGCCCAGGGCCTGATCGCCGTCGAGGGCGAGTACGGCACGTTGGTGCTCACGGAGGAGAGCGGCACCGTCCTCGGCCGGGAGCGCGAGGTGCTGCTGCGCAAGGAGGCGAAGCAGGCCGCGTCGTCCCGTTCCTCCTCGAAGGGCGAGCGGAAGGCGAAGTCCTCGGCGGCCGCCGCCGAGCTTCCCCCGGAGGCCCTCCCGGTCTTCGAGGCGCTGCGCGCCTGGCGCGGCGCCCAGGCGAAGGAGCTGGGACTCCCGGCCTATGTGATCTTCCACGACGCGACGCTGCGCGAGATCGCGACCCTGCGTCCGTCGTCGCTCGGCGAACTGGGCGGGATCAGCGGCCTCGGCGAGAAGAAGCTGGCGACGTACGGGGAAGGGGTGCTGGAGGTCCTGGCGGGACTCGGGGAGACGGCCGCCCCGGCCCCCGCGCCGGTGAGCCCGGCCCCGGCCCCGGCTGCCCCGGCTCCGGCGGCCCCGGCCCCGGCTGCCCCGGCCCCGGCTGCCCCGGCCCGGGTCCCGGCCCCGGCCGCCGATCCGGAATTCGGCTGGGACGAGGAGCCGCCGGAGTACGAGTGAGGCGGCAGCGGGGGAGCGGCGGATCTACTGCGGGTCCGCCGCCCGGCGCCGCGAGACGGTCGCGATGGGGGTCGAGATCGACAGGGAAGGGCGCGGAGACCTTCATCCGCTCGTGGAAGATGCCGGTCGAGGTACAGGCGCCTGTCGCAAGCCGGGCCCCGGACTTGGGCGGGGCCACATAGTCGAGACGCGGTAGTCGGTGCCGATCGTGTCCTCGTACGGCAGGACACCGCCCGGGAACGCACCCGTGCGCACCTGGTGGCGCAGCAGGTCGGCGAGGAGCCGGGCACCGTCCGCGCGCAGTCGGCGCCGGCGGGCGGCGGCGACCGGCACGGTGTGCTCACGGATGCGTTCGGCTGGCATGCGGTGGACCATACCGACGCCGTAAGGGAGTTGGTGTTGCCACAGTGTTGCGCCACTTGGGGACACCGGCGCAACGGCTGTGACCTGCGGTGATGTGGCAGGTTACGGGAAGATCTGCCACCGGCGCGGGGTCAGGAGACGTTGCTGGAGTTCATCCCCGCCCGTCCCGCCCGCCTCCCGGACGGGTCCGACGTGTCCTGGCGGACGTTGCGGTACACCGCGTAGGCCGGCCACCGCTCCTGGACCAGTGACCGCATCGCCGAACGGGACGCCCGGCCGCCCCCGGCCACGCGCGGGTCGAGGTCTGCCGCCGAGACGAGCGCGGCCAGCGCGCGGCTGCGGTGGTCCGGGAAGCCGGCCCTCTCGGCCGCCGCGAACCGCTCCCGGACCGGGCCCGCGTAGCTATGCGGTCCCGCCGGGTGGCGCTGGCAGGGCAGCAGACCGAGGACGCGGCGGGTCTCCCTGAGCAGGACACCGCGCTGTACCAGGGCCTCCAGATACATGTCCGCGGCCGGCCGCCCGGCACGCCGGACCCAGCCCTGGGCCGAGACGCCCGAGCGGCCCTTGCCGGGTGCCGGCAGGCTCCGCATCAGCGCGGCCAGCAGCGGGTCCGGCGGCTCCAGCGGGTTGACCGTCTGCACCTCGCCGCGCTGCTCGGTGATCCGCCCCTGGAGCTCCAGCTCCGCCAGGGCCGCCCCGGCCATCGCGTACTCCAGGAAGCGGTTGCGGCAGTACGGCTTGCCGCGCTGGGGGTCCAGCGCGAGCAGCAGCAGTTCCTCGGGCAGCGTGGGGCCGGGGGGCCGGGTCATGGTGCGGACACGATCCGTCCGGTCACCTCGCCGAGACCGACCCGGGTGCCGTCCGGGCCCGGGGCCCAGGCCGTGATGGTCACCGTGTCGCCGTCCTCCAGGAACGTCCGCTTGCCCTCCGGGAGTTCGAGCGGATCGCGCCCGTTCCACGTGAGTTCGAGCAGGGAGCCCCGCTGGGCCGGGTCGGCGCCGCTGATGGTGCCGGAGCCGTACAGGTCACCGCTGCGCAGTGAGGCGCCGTTCACCGTCATCTGTGCCAGCTGCTGGGCCGCCGTCCAGTACATGGTGGAGAACGGCGGCTCCGCGACGACCTGGCCGTTGATCGCGACGGAGAGCCGGAGGTCGAAGCCTCCGGGCTCCTCCTCGTCCGCGTCGTCGAGGTAGGGCAGCAGCGGGAAGTCGCGTGCGGGCGGGGCGGTCCGGGCGGCGTCCAGGGCCTCCAGTGGTGTCACCCACGCCGATACGGACGTGGCGAAGGACTTGCCGAGGAAGGGGCCCAGCGGGACGTACTCCCAGGCCTGGATGTCGCGTGCCGACCAGTCGTTGAGCAGCGACAGGCCGAAGACGTGCTCGCGGAAGTCGGTGAGCGGCACCGGGCGGCCCTGCTCCGAGCCGACTCCGACGACGAATCCGACCTCGGCCTCGATGTCCAGCTTGACGGACGGGCCGAAGACGGGCGCCGGGTCGGCAGGGGCCTTGCGCTGCCCCGACGGGCGCACCACGTCCGTACCGGAGACCACGACCGTGCCCGCCCGGCCGTGGTAACCGATGGGCAGGTGCTTCCAGTTGGGGGTGAGCGCCTCGCCGTCCGGGCGGAAGATCCGGCCGACATTGGTGGCGTGGTTCTCGCTGGCGTAGAAGTCCACGTAGTCCGCGACCCGGTAGGGCAGATGGAGCGTCACGGAGTCGACGGGATGCAGCAGCGGCTCGATGTCCGCGCGGTGGGCCGGCACCGTCACCCAGGCGGTCAGTGCCCGGCGCACATCGCTCCAGGCGGTGCGGCCGGCCGCGAGCAGGGGCATCAGGTCGGGCTGGGCCAGCAGTTGCGCATAGGGCGAACCCAGCGCGTGCGCGGCCGCCCCGGCATCCAGCACGTGGCTGCCGATGCGCACACCGACCCGCGTCTCGCCGGGCCGGTCGGGCGTGGAGAAGACACCGTACGGAAGGTTGTGCGGACCGAAGGGATCGCCCTCGGCCACGTCGAGCGGGCTGCTCTGCTCGGGCATCTGTTGCTGCCTCGCTTTCCAGGTCGCTGTGGGGGACACGTTACGTGGGGGACATCCCCCAACGGCAGTGCCCCAACCATCCCCAATGCCCGGAAAGTTCACCCGTGTCCCCGCATACCGGAAAGGTACGCGGGGACACGGCCGTGCCGTTCAGCCCGACGTGCGCGGAATCCGCTTCTCCCAGGTCCGGTGGAAGACGACCTCGCCGCCCTCCTTGCAGACCACCTCGTTGGAGGTGATGAAGTCGTCCGCGTCCGCGGAGATCTCGGAGCGCGTCTCGACCAGCACGTCCCAGGCCATCTCCGGCCGGTGCAGCCGGATCGTCCAGTCGGAGCGGGTGCGCGCGGAGAGCGGGTCGTTCTCCTGGATCGTGTACGTCTCCACGGCGTCCTCGGTGAACTCCAGGCCGTCCGGGTAGACGCGCGTGCCGCCGTAGCGCGGGTCGACCTCCATCCGCCACTCGCCCTTGGCGACATCGCGGACCACCAGCCGCTCGGGGCGCTGCTCGTCGAGGGTGACGGGGAAGACGACCCCGAGCGGCTCCGACTGCTCCGGCTCCTCGAAGCGGATCGAGGGGTCCTCGGTGTGCCGGCGCACCGGGAGCTCGACGAAGCTGCCGTCCGCGTCCAGGGTGAAGCCCTTCGAGCCGGCCTGCGGCCAGATCCACGGCCAGTACGAGGAGGAGACCGCGAGCCTGATGCGGTGGCCAGGAGGGAAGGTGTGCCCGATGCCGTTCAGGTCGAAGGTGACGTCCTCGGTCTCGCCGACGGGCCAGTCCTCGGTACGGTCCCGGCCGTCGCGGGCGGCGAGGTTGAGGACGCCGCGGGTGACGAGGGTGGACGAGCCGTCGGGGGCGACGTCGCAGAGCCGCGCGACGGCCTGGCCGCGCGGCACGTCCATCCGGATGCGCAGCTTCACCCGGGGGCGGCCCAGGATCTCGATCGGGGCACCCTCGACCGGGAATTCGAAGCACACCGACTTGGCGTCCTCGTCACGCTGGTCGGGCGGCAGGTCGGCGTCGTTGCCGAACGGGAAGAACCGGCCGGCGTCCACCCCGGTCTGCTGCGGCGAGTGGACGATCTGCGGCCCGCCCTGGAGGGCGTACGCGACCGGCGCAACGTTCTCCGACGGCCAGCTGGTGTCCCCGACCCAGCGGCCGGGCAGCGTCTCGTAGACCGTGGCCGGCCGGTGCGACTCGCTGATCCAGGACCGCAGCAGGGGCTCCGCCATGACGCCGGTGTCCTTGTCCTTCAGATGCTGGTCCCACCAGCGCAGCGTCTCCTGGAGGAAGCCGATGCCGGGTCCCGGCGGGAGCCCGCGGTCGGGGTACTGGTGCGACCAGGGCCCGATCAGCCCGCGGACCTTCCCGGGGTCCAGGTGCTCGACGAGCCGGAGCACGGTGTCGCGGTACGGGTCGTGCCAGCCGCCCACCGCGAGGACACTGGCCTGGATCGCGGAGTAGTCCTCGCAGACGCTGCCGTGCTTCCAGTAGTCGTCGCGCGTCTGGTGTGCCAGCCAGGTGTGGATGAAGGGGTCCACGGCTTCGAGCCGGTTCAGCCACATCTCCCGCCAGTCGTCGCCGACGTCCGCGGGGTCGGGCGGCCGGCAGACGAAGGCCAGCATGGTCGCCGCCCAGGCGTGCATGTCCACGGCGAGGACCGAGCCGCCCATGTAGTGGACGTCGTTGTCGTAGCGGTCGTCGGCCGAGCAGACGGTGACGATCGCCTTCAGCGGCTCAGGGGCGAGCGCGGCGATCTGGAGCGAATTGAAGCCGCCCCACGAGATGCCGAACATGCCGACCCGGCCCGAGCACCACTCCTGCTGGGCCAGCCAGTGGATGACGGCGACCCCGTCGGCGAGCTCCGTCGCGTCGTACTCGTCGCCCGGCATCCCCTCGCTGTTGCCGTGGCCGCGCACGTCGACCCGGACCGAGGCGTAGCCGTGGCCCGCGTACCAGGGGTGGCGCTGCCAGTCGCGTGGCGCGGTCCAGTCGCTCAGCCGGTAGGGCAGGTACTCCAGCAGCGCGGGGACGGGTTCGTCCGTGACCGGCCGCCAGATCCGGGCGTACAGCTGGGTGCCGTCCGGGAGCGGGATATAGAGGTCCTCGCGGGTCGTCTCGTACGGGAACGCGGTCTGGATGTGCATGGGGGTACCTCAGTGGACGGGGTGCATGGTGCGCTTGAGCCAGGGTGCGGCGGCGATGACGGCCACACCGGCCGCCACCGCGATAGCGCCATTGACACCGAAGTAGGCGGGGTTGGAGACCTCGCCGTACAGCTTCACGATCTGGGCCTGGATGCCGTTGGCGAGGGCCAGGGAGAGGAACCAGAGCGCCATCGTCTGGCTGGCGAACGCCTTCGGGGCGAGCTTCGTGGTCGCGGACATGCCGGAGGTCTCCAGCAGGATGTCGCCGAGCCCGAGCAGCAGGTAGGAACCGACGATCCACCAGGCGGCCATCTTGTACGTGTCGTCGGCGTGCCCGGAGGTGGGCAGGACCATCAGCAGGAACGAGAGCCCGCCGAGGATCACCCCGATCGCGATCTTGTTGGACGCGTGCGGCTGGCGGGGGCCCATCTTCGCCCACACGGCAGCCACCACCGGGGCCAGCGCCACCTCGAAGGCGCCGA
Source organism: Streptomyces sp. LN549 (assembly GCF_043203805.1). Lineage (NCBI taxonomy): Bacteria > Bacillati > Actinomycetota > Actinomycetes > Kitasatosporales > Streptomycetaceae > Streptomyces > Streptomyces sp. LN549. The sequence continues at coordinate 5,175,495 of NZ_JAZHRI010000002.1, forward strand.
GCGCGGAGGCGTACCAGCTGGCCGGGAAGTGGAAGCCGAAGATCTCTGTGCGGGCGTTGGACGACGCGAGCAGCATCATCGTCGAGTACGCCTGGAAGAGGATGAAGTTGAAGACGACGGATGCCAGGAACAGCACCACGTACGGGCGCAGCCTGCCGCGTTCCTCCGCGGTGACCCGGGGGCTGCGGAACATCACCACGAAGTAGACGACCGGCGCGATCACGGAGATCAGCGTGAGCAGGTCGACGAAGCGGTCCATGGTGAGCCAGCCCGCGAGGGCCAGCGCGGTGGCGACGGCGGCGACCACCACGATGCCGATGACGATGAGCCGGACGGCCCGTCGCATGGGCCCGGGGGCCAGTGGGAACTCGGCGGTGTTCTTACGCCCGGCCAGGTGACGGCGGCCCATTACGTACTGGATCAGGCCGAGCGTCATACCGATGGCGGCGGCCGAGAAACCCCAGTGCCAGCTCGCGTGGTCACCGAGCCAGCCGGTGATCAGCGGGCCGAGGAACGCGCCGATGTTGATGGCCATGTAGTAGAGGGCGAAGCCGGCGTCGCGGCGCTCGTCCTCGGTGCGGTAGAGCTTGCCGACCATGGTGGCGACATTGGGCTTGAGCAGGCCCGTTCCGGCGCTGATCAGGCCCAGGCCGACCCAGGTCATGGCATTGGTGGGCACCGCCATGGCGTAATGGCCGATGGCGATGAGGATGCCGCCGTACAGGACGGCGCGGTACGAGCCGAGGATCCGGTCGGCCAGCCAGCCGCCGGCCACGGAGACCAGGTAGACGAGGGTGCCGTAGGCGGCGGAGACGGACGCGGCGGTGCCGGCCTCCATCCCCATGCCGCCGTTGGCGACGGTGTCGGCGAAGTAGAGGACCAGGATGGCCTGCATGCCGAGGAACGAGAACCGCTCCCAGACCTCCAGGCCGGACAGGGTCATCAGACCCCGCGGCTGGCCGAAGAAGGCGTGGTCATCGCCCGGCGGCGGCTGGGTCGGTTCGGTGTCGGTGGCCGTGTGGGACAAAGGGACAACTCCTGATCGTATGAGCTGATCCCGAACATACCGGCGGTGGCGGGAAGGCGCCCACGGTGATCCAAAGGGGACCGGATACGCTGACTTGAGTGATGACAGCGACACATCGACATTCCGTGTGATCGTCAGCAGACAGGAGATCCCCTCGTGACCGTCGTCGGGCCGTTCGGACTGAGCGTGCGGGACCAGGCTCTTGAGGCCGGTGTCCAGGCCGGTTTGGCTGCTGTCGAGTCGGGGCTGCTCGATGCCACCAAGAGCGAGGTGCCCTTCATCACGGAGGCCGCCCAGCACCTGGTGCGCGCGGGCGGCAAGCGGTTCCGGCCCCTCCTGGCGATGCTGGCCGCCCAGTTCGGTGACGCCGACGCCCCGGGCGTGGTGCCCGCGGCCGTGGTCGTCGAGCTGACACACCTCGCGACGCTGTACCACGACGACGTGATGGACGAGGCCGACGTGCGGCGCGGGGTCGACAGCGCCAATTCCCGCTGGGGCAACTCGGTGGCCGTGCTGACCGGCGACTTCCTCTTCGCGCGCGCGTCGCACATCCTGGCCGACCTCGGCCCCGAGGCCGTCCGCATCCAGGCCGAGGCGTTCGAGCGTCTGGTCACCGGCCAGATCCTGGAGACCGCCGGCCCGCGCGACGGGCGCGACCCGGTCGAGCACTACCTCGACGTGATGCGCGGCAAGACCGGCTCGCTGATCGCCGTCGCCTGCCGGTTCGGCGCGATGATGTCCGGCGCCGACGAGTCGGCGACCGACATCCTCACCCAGTACGGCGAACGCCTCGGCGTCGCCTTCCAGCTCGCCGACGACGTCCTCGACATCGCCTCCGACTCCCACGAGTCCGGCAAGACCCCCGGCACCGACCTCCTCGAAGGCATCCCGACCCTGCCCGTCCTCCACCTGAGGGCGCAGGCCGCGGCCGACGGCAAGCCGGACGACCTGGAGCTCGTCGAGCTGCTGGACAGCGACCTGAACGAGCCGGGCCGGCTCGACGAGGCACTGCGCCGACTGCGCGCCCACCCGGCGCTCGACCAGGCACGACGCGACACGGTCCGGTACGCCCAGGAGGCGCGGGCCACCCTCTCGCCGCTGCCCTCGTGCTACGCGAAGGACGCCCTCGAAGAGATGTGCGACGCCGTGGTGCACCGCGCGGGCTGAGCGCCGTCCGCCGGAACCCCTACTGGGCGGCGGAGGATCCGCCCCTCGGCGTCATCCCGGAGAGGTACGCGGAGTTGCTCCCGCGGGCTGACGCCTTGAGCCGCCCGATTTGGTCAGATGGAGAACAACCACTCCTGACCAAAACGGGTGAGAATGGCGGCACGGAGTGGACGAGTGCATCCGGACGGAAGCCGCCGACCACGGAGGTAGGGCACACATGGCACCGAACGACAGCGCAGGCACCAACGGCACGGCAGCGCCCGGCACCAAGGGCGCCGTCGCGGGCCGCAGGAAGGCGGTGCGCTACATCGTCCCGGTCGCGGTGGCGGGAGTCGCGGCCGCGACGATCGGGCTGGTCCCGGCGCTCGCCAGCTCGGGAGACCCCGATCTGCCGAAGATCACCGCACAGGAACTCATCGAGAAGATCGCCGCATCGGACACGCAGCAGCTCTCCGGCACGGTGAAGATCAGCACCGACCTCGGCATCCCGTCGATGGGCGGCCTGGCCGGCTCCTTCGTCCCGGACGGCGCGGGCGACAAGGGCTCGGCGAGCGCCGACCCGCAGACCAAACTGACGGAGCTCGCCTCCGGCACGCACACCCTCCGGGTGGCCGCCGACGGACCCGACAAGCAGCGGGTGTCGATCCTGGACCGGGCGTCCGAGTACAGCCTGATCCACAACGGGGACCAGGTCTGGGCGTACGACAGCAAGTCGAACACGGTCTACCACGCCGAGGGCCGGGCCGAGGACCGCGCCGAGGCGGGCGAGCACCGGGCCGCCCCCGACGGCGTACCCACCACCCCGAAGGCCCTGGCCGAGCAGGCGCTGAAGGCCGCCGACGGCACCACGTCCGTCAGGGTCGAGGGCACCGCGCAGGTCGCCGGGCGCGACGCGTACCGGCTGGTCATCAAGCCCGAGCAGAGCGGCTCCACGATCGGCTCGATCACCGTCGCGGTGGACGCGGAGAACGGCGTACCGCTCAAGTTCACCCTGCAGCCCAGCAGCGGTGGCAAGGCGGCGATCGACGCCGGGTTCACCTCGGTCGACTTCGACAGGCCCGACGCGTCCTCGTTCTCCTTCACCCCGCCCAAGGGCGCCGAGGTGACCGAGGCGGACGAGGCCGAGGGCCACGGAAAGGCCGAGGCCGAGAAGGCGAAGGGCGACCTGAGCGCGTTCGAGGGGATGAACGTGATCGGCAAGGGCTGGAACACCATCGCCGAGTTCAAGACCCCCGGCGGGGCGGCCCTCCCGTCGGAGGGGTCGGGCGAGGTACCGGCCGAGGCGCAGCAGTTCCTGGACTCCCTCGGCGACAAGGTCACCGGAAAGTTCGGCTCGGGCACGGTCTTCAAGACGCGCCTGGTCAACGCTCTGATGACGGACGACGGCCGTGTCTACGTCGGTGCGGTCACCAAGGACGCGCTGGTGAAGGCGGCGGACAACGCCGGCTGACACACCGACCGGTACACCTTTCGCCCCGCCCCGTCGTAGCCTCCGTACGGCGGGGCGGGTGCGATCCGCGGCGCTTTCCGTACCTGCCGCTTCCGTGCCTGCCACTTTCCGCACCCGCCGCTTTCCGAATCAAGGGGAGTACGCATGACCGAGTCCGGGACCGTGAGCGGGCCCAGGGCCCGTCCGGCGGTGAACGAACCCGCAGCCGTGATCGAGACCCGGGGTCTGACCAAGCGCTACCGTGGCGGCCAGCTCGCCGTCGACGAGCTCGACCTCACCGTCCCGGGCGGCAGCGTCTTCGGCTTCCTCGGGCCCAACGGCTCCGGGAAGACCACCACGATCCGGATGCTGATGGGCCTGATCGATCCGACGTCCGGCACCGCGACCGTCCTGGGACACCCCATGCCGGGCGCGGCCCGCACCGTGCTCCCGCAGGTCGGGGCGCTGATCGAAGGCCCCGCGCTGTACGGGTTCCTGAGCGGCCGGGACAACCTCGTGCGCTACGACCGCGCCGACCCCACCGCCGATCCGCGGACCCGGAGCGCCCGCGTCGGCCACGCCCTGGAGCGGGTCGGTCTTGCCGCCGCGGCCGGCAAGAAGGCCCGGGCGTACTCACTGGGCATGAAGCAGCGCCTAGGCCTTGCCGCAGCCCTGCTCCGGCCCCGCAGGCTGCTCGTCCTGGACGAGCCGACCAACGGCCTGGACCCGCAGGGCATGCGGGAGATCCGCGCCCTGGTCCGGGAGCTGGCCGCCGAGGGCACCACGGTCTTCCTCTCCTCCCACCTCCTCGACGAGATCGAGCAGATCTGCACCCACGCGGCAGTCATGGCCCGGGGCCGGCTGATCACCCAGGGGCCCGTCGCCGACCTCGCCGCGGGCACCCTCGGCCGGCTCGCCGTCACCACTCCGGACCCGGCCGAAGCCGCCCGCATCCTCAAGGAGCACGGGATCACCGGCATCGCCCCGGACGGCGACCGGGTACGGGCCGACGCCCCGCCGGGCTCCGTCGAACTCGCGGACCTGAACGCCGCCCTGGTCCACGGCGGGGTCCGGGTCCGGTCCTTCGGCGTCGAACGGGCCTCGTTGGAGGACGCCTTCGTCGCACTCACCGGAGAGGGATTCGATGTCGCAGGCTGAACTCGCACCCGCCGAGGCCGCTCCGGTCCGGCGCAACCCGCTGTGGACGCTCGGCATCCTGCGCTCCGAACTGACCACCACCCTGCGCCGATGGCGCACCCTGGCCCTGCTCGGCGTGCTCGCCGCCGTCCCCGTACTGATCGGGATCGCGGTGCGCATCGAGACGGCCGACGGCTCGTCGCCCGGTCCCGGCGGAGGCGGGGGAGGGCCCGCGTTCCTCTCCCAGGTGACCAACAACGGGCTCTTCCTGGTCTTCGCGTCCCTCGCCGCGACCCTCCCGGTCTTCCTCCCCATGGCGGTGGGCGTCATCGCGGGCGACGCGGTCGCGGGCGAGGCCAACGCGGGGACGCTGCGCTATCTGCTGGTCGCGCCGGCCGGCCGGACCCGGCTGCTCCTCGCCAAATACGCCTCCACCCTGGCCTTCTGTCTGGTCGCGACCCTCGTCGTGGCGGCCTCCGCGCTGGCCGTGGGTGCGCTGCTCTTCCCCTTCGGCGAGGTCACGACGATCTCCGGGACCCGGATCGGCTTCGGCGAGGGGCTGCTCCGGGCGGGGCTCGTCGCGGTGGCGGTCGCGGCGTCACTGATCGGCTTCGCGGCGCTCGGACTCTTCGTGTCGACCCTCACCAACAGCGGGATCGCAGCCATGGCGGCGACGGTCGGGGTGCTGATCACCGTGCAGATCGTGGACACCATCCCGCAGCTGAGCGGGATCCACCCGTATCTCTTCCCGCACTACTGGCTGTCCTTCTCGGACCTGATGCGCGCGCCCGTGTACTGGGACGAGGTGCTGAAGAACCTGGAGCTTCAGGGGCTGTACGCGGCGGTGTTCGGCTCGGCGGCCTGGGCCAGGTTCACGGCGAAGGACATCACCGCGTGACGGGAGCGGACCGGCACCCGTACCGTCGGCCGGCGAGCCGTCCCCCGATCGGCTCGTCGCGGCACGAACGGCACGAACGGTGCGAAAGGTAAGGAACGAGCCGACACGGTACGTTCCGTTTCCCGCCTGAGCATTGTTCGGCTTTTGGCGACGGACTGTCAACAAGGATTGGCTCAAACAGACCTATGCTCACCGAATGATCACATCGCCGAGTTCGCTGCGCCGGAGCGAGAGCTCCCGCAGGGCGACGCTGGAGGCCGCCCTGGACCTCTGTACGGAGAAGGGGTACGGCCGCGTCACGGTCGAGGCCATCGCGGCTCGGGCCGGTGTCAGCAAGAAGACGATCTACCGTTGGTGGCCGTCGAAGAGCGCGGTGCTGCTGGAGGCGTTCACGGAGGCACTGACCATCGCCACGCCGTTCGCCGACACCGGCGACATCGCCGAGGACCTGCGCGCGCATGTGGCGGGCGCGGTGAAATTCCTGGCCGAGCCACCCTTCGGGCCCGCGTACGCAGGAATACTCTCCGAGCTCCACCATGACGAGGAGTTGGCCGAAACGGTCCGTACGCAACTGATCGACCCCCGCTTCGAGGCGGCGGTCGGCCGGATGCGCGGCGCGCAGGAGCAGGGCCAGATCCCGCCGGGCGCGGACCTGCGCCTCGCGGTGGAGATGCTGTACGGCCCCGTCTACTACCGCCACGTCCTGCGCAAGCCGATGCAGGACGCGGAGACGGTTGCGGCGCTGGTCACCCACGTGCTGCGGTCGCTGGGGGCGCGGTAGCGCCGAAGGCCTGAAGGGCCGGCGGGCACTCCACTACGCGGACCGGGCCTTCAGCAGCCGTGGGTCAGCGCACGAAGACCCGCTCGAGGACGACCGCTATCCCGTCGTCCTCGTTGGACAGGGTCACCTCGTCGGCCGCCGCGCGCAGCTCCGGATGGGCGTTGGCCATGGCCACCCCGTACCCGCAGCGGCGGAACATGGGCAGGTCGTTGGGCATGTCGCCGAAGGCGATCGTGGCGGCGAGATCCACGCCCAGCTCCTCGGCCGCCAGCGCGATCCCGGCGCCCTTGTCGACCCCGTACGGCTGGAGTTCGACCGTCCCGGGCCCGGAGTGCGTCACGGTGGCCAGATCCCCGACGACCGCCCGTGCCGCGGTGGCGAGCGCGGCGTCGCCCAGCTCGGGGTGGCGGATGAGCACCTTGACGACCGGCGCGGCCCACAGCTCGTCCCGGTGCCGCGTGCGCTGCGCGGGCAGGGAGGCGTGCGGCATCCGGTACCCCGGCTCGATCAGCGTGCGCCCGTCGGCCCCGTCCTGATCGACCGCGGCGAAGACGGCCCCCACCTGCGCCTCGATCTTCCCGAGTGCCGCATCAGCCGCCTCACGGTCGAGCGTGACCGCCCGGACGGTGCGCCGGGCCCCGGCGTCGTACAACTGCGTCCCCTGCCCGCACACGGCGAGCCCTTCGTACCCCAGCCCCGCCAGTAACTCCCGCACCCCCGGCACGGGCCGCCCGGTCACCACCAGATGCCGGGCCCCGGCCGAAGCGGCGAGACGGAGCGCGGCGCGGGAACGGGGGCTCACGGTGTCGTCGTGGCGCAGCAGAGTGCCGTCCAGGTCCGTGGCGACGAGGGCATATGCGGGCGGGAAGGGCATGGGTCAAGCCTAGGGTCCGCCAGGGGCACGGCCTACTCGTCCGGGTCCCAGGCGCTGAGCTGCTCGAAGAGACGTCGGTCGCCGTCGAGCTCCACCGAGTCGATCGGGATGCGATCGTGCAGGATGAGGACCAGCTCGTCGGCCGTGCCCCGGGCGGAGGCGTCGGCGGCGTCCGGCGAGGCCGTGGTGGCCGGCCCGGCGTCGGGTCCGGGGAGGCGGGCGGTCCGTGCGCCTTCGGCGGAGAGCGAGAGGCGCCAGGAGCGGCCCTCGGAGGCGTGGAAGTCAATGGCAGCGGGCTTGTGGGGCCAGGGGCTCGTCGTTGCGACGCAGGTGGACAGGAACTCGTCGACCCCGTCGAGTGCCACCTCGTCCGGGAGCGGCTGCGGGGCACCCACGGTGATCTGGGCGTCGTACGTGTGCACCGCCATCTGCTGGAGCTGGTGCCGGGCTACGGCACCGGACGTCCCGGGCGACTGCAACGTCTCCCACCACGTCCAGCAGTCGCGATCCGGGCCGGCCTCCCGCAGTGCTTCCAGCAGGAGTTCCGTGGACTGCGCCAACCAGGCCAGCAGGGCCTCGCGCTCCCGGGGCGCGGCCGGGGCGCCCTCCGCTGCGGACTTGGCCGGAGCCGGCCCGGCGGCGACGGTGGCGGCCCAGTCGCGGCGCCCCTCGCCGATGTGCTGCGCCAGATCGAACAGCGTCCACTCGGGGCAGGTCGGCACCTGTGCGTCGAGGTCGGGTGCGGAGGCGACCGCGGCGCGGAAGGCGGTCGACCGTTCGTCGATCAGCCGCAGCAGAACGGGGAACTCAAGTGGCTTTGTCACACCGAGTGTTTATCACCGCGTTCCGACAATCGGAAAGCGGTTTTGTTCCTGCGTACTCACAGCCCGCCCGCCGCACTTCTGACACGATCCGAGTGTGACCACGTTGTTCCTGATGGTCGGCCTGCCAGGGGCCGGAAAGACCACGAGAGCCCGGCAGCTCGCCGAGGAGCACGGTGCGCTGCGCCTGACGCCCGACGACTGGATGCTCCCCCTGTTCGGTGAGGCGGAGCAGGACGGGAAGCGCGATGTGCTGGAGGGGCGCATGCTCTGGCTCGCCCTGGAGGCGGTCAGGCTGGGCACCGACGTCGTGCTGGACTACGGCTGTTGGTCCCGGGACGAGCGGTCCGCGATCCGCTGGCTGGTGGAGGCGGAGGACGCTTCTCTCCACATGATCTACCTGCCGGTGGACGACGAGACCCAGCGTGCCCGGATCGCCCATCGCCGGGCGACCGCCGCCGGGGAGACGCTTCCGGTGACCGAGACCGACATCCTGCACGGGCGGGCGCACTTCGAGGAGCCCGACGCGGCGGAACTGGGATGCCGGACGGTCTCCCAGCCGCCCTCCGGGTGGGCTGGCTGGCGGGAGTGGGCCACCGACCGGTGGCCGTCGTTCGGGTGACCGCTACGGCCGGTGTCGACGCCCCGTCCCGTCGGGCCCTCGGTGCAGGGGACGCCGCACGACGGCGACGACGGCTACTGGACGCAGAACTCGTTGCCCTCCGGATCACTCAGCACCGTCCACGTCCCGCCCGGCTCCGCCACCTTGCGGAGCACCTTCGCGCCCAGCCCCTCCAGCCGGGCCACTTCCGCGTCGCGGCGCTCCGGTCCGGCGTGCAGGTCGAGGTGGAGCCGGTTCTTCACCGTCTTGGGCTCCGGTACGCGCTGGAACAGCAGCCGCCGCCCCAGCCCCGTGCCGCTCTCCTCCTCGTGGGGGTCGTCCGGGTGCCGCACCGCTGCCAGGTCGAGCCAGGCCCGCCGCCCGTGCGCGGTCGTCGTGATCGCCTCCGGTACGGCTCCGAGGCCCAGGAGGCGTTCGACGAGGGGGCTGTTGTCCTCGATCTCGTAGCCGAGGGCGGCGGACCAGAACCCGGCCTGGGCGTGCGGGTCGGCGGCGTCGATGACGACTTTCCACTCAAGAGTCATGGGAGACATTCTTGCCCGGAACGGCGGATTCCGGGTGCTCAATCGATACCAGGCGGGCGAAGGCCACCACGTTCGACAGGTAGCCGCCCGCATCGGGGTCGTAGGCGCCGCCGCAGGTGAGCAGCCGGAGCTGGGCGTCCTTCGTCGGGCCGTAGACGCGGGTGCTGGGGAAGTCGCTCTTCTCGAACTCCTCGATCGCGTAGATGCGGAAGGTCGCGACCGTTCGGTCCGTCCGGCGCACGTCGACCGTCGCGCCGGGGCGCAGCGTGTCGAGTCCGGCGAAGGCGGCCGGGCCGGTCGGGGTGTCGACGTGGGCGACCACGACGGCGGTGCCGGGGGAGCCCGGTGTTACTCCGTCCCGGTACCAGCCGGCCAGATTGCGCTCCGCCGGGTCGGGGACGCCGAGCTTGCCCCGGCCGTCCAGGGTCAGGTCCACCAGGGGTGTGCTGACTCCGAGGGCGGGGATGTCGACGCGGACGGGGCGGGAGGCGGGGGCGGGCCCGACTGGTGCCACGGTGACTGCGCCGTCCCGGGGGGCGGCGTGGATGCCGGGCTCCGTCAGGGGGGAGCCCAGGAGCAGGACGAGTGCCGCCGCGGCGGCCGGGATCAGCCCGGCCGCCGCGATCAGGCGCGGGAACGGCCGCCGTGAGGGCCGTTCCCGCGGGGTGCGGGCGCTCAACCGCGCCGGCGCCGTACCGTGCGGAGCCCGCCGAGAGCGGCGCCCGCCGCTGCCAACAGCCCGGCGGCACCGGCCGCCAGGCCCGTACCGGAGAGGCCGGTCGATCCGCTGCCGGTCAGGGCGGTGGAACCGTCGCCCGCATCGACCGGGCCGCTGGGCATCGCGCCGCCACCGTTGCCGTGGCCGCCGCTGGTGCCGCCGCTTCCGCTTCCGCCGCTGCCGCCCTCGTTGCCGCCGCCGTTGCCGTGACCGCCGCCCCAGTGGCCGTTCCCGTTGCCGTTGCCGCCGCTGTGACCGCCGCCGTTGCCGCCGCCGTTGCCGCCGCCGTGTCCGCCGCCGTGTCCACCGCCGTTGCCGCCGCCGTGGCCGCCGCCGTTGCCGCCGCCGGACGGGGTCGGGGTCGGGGTCGGCTTGGGGTGGTGGGTGTGGGTGGGGCTGGGCGAGGGGCTGGGTCCGCCGTCGTCGGCCGCCGTGATGTGGGTGCGCTCCGTCGCTCTCGTGCTCGTGCGCCGCGGTGCGTCGAGACCGGGGATGGTGACGGTCAGTTCGGTCGTCACGTCGAGCGGGCCCGTGGGCGCGCCGTCGTCGGCGGCGAGGGTGAACGCGGCGCCCGCCTCTCCGCCGGGCTCCAGCGTGCCGCCCGCCCGGAGGTTGGTCCGCAGTTCGCCGGTGAGCCTCCCGTCCGGGTGTTTCGTCAGGGCGACCTCGGAGCCCTCGGACATGACGGTCAGCTGGTCCGCCTGGAGACCGTCCGGTCCCTTGAGCGTCAGGTGCGTGCCGATGCCGGGGTACTGCGGCCCGTCATCCGGGTTGGTGTAGGAGACGTCGGCTGGACGCGGGCCGTCCCCCGCCTCGATCTCCTCGGGGACGGTGAGCGCGGCCGACGCACGGCCCGTGACGGCGAAGTCCCAGGTGGTGCCCTTGGCGGTGATGTTGTCGACGTAGGTGTTGAGCCTGCCGTCCGCGGCGCCGAGCCGGCCGATGTTGGCGATCACCCCGTAGGCACCCTCGCACTCCTCGATGAAGTGCGACAGCGGGGCGTCCCCGCCCGCCGGGATGCCGGCCACGGCGTTCGAGGTCCGCATCACCGAGTTGCCGGAGAGCCGGTACTTCTGCCAGGTGTCCGGCTTCAGCGCCTCGCCCTGCGTGTCGGTGTTGTTGCCGGGTTCGAACGACAGGGTGGTGAAGGTGCCGCACAGGGCCGGCAGTTGCAGGTTGGCCCCGATGTTGGTGGCGCTGGAGCCCTCGGTGGAGAGGTACGCCCAGTACGAGATGCCGGCGTCCAGCAGCGGCTGCATGGGCTCGGGCGTCCAGGTCGAGTTGAAGTAGTGGGCGGCCTGGGCCTGTTCGCCGGCGCCGATGGCCAGGTGGAGGCTGCCGTTCAGATGGACCGGGTCGGGCTTCGGGGAGACTTCCTGGATGCCGGGGTCCCGGTCAGGGGCCGTCTCCTGGAGCCGGAACCAGGGGCCCGTCGGGCCGAGGCCCGAAGGGTGGACGGTCTGCACGGTGTCGTCCGCGCCTGCGGTGGGGGCGACACCGCAGGCGAGGAGCGTCAGAGCGGACAGGGCGGCGGTGGTGGTCGCGGTGCGCAGGAGCGTGCGTGACGTCCCGGAAGTGCGCATGGGTCGGGTCATGAGTGTGAGGAAAATATAAACCGTGCGTCAGTAGTGTATTACCCACCGTGACGCGCTGAGGCTCGCTCCAATGCCGCAGCGCGCAGGTACTCCCCGACCGCCTGCCGGTCTCCGGCCGGGGTGATCAGTCCGACGTGGTTGTCCGGGCGGATCAGGACCAGGAGGTCCTCGCCGGGCTCGACGCCGTACGCCGAGCGGGCGTGGCCGTCGTCGTCGGCCAGGCCGTGCGCGGTGCCCGTGTCCACCCCGTACGCCCGCAGTTCGCCCTCGTGCGCTGCCGACGCCTCCCGCAGCGCGGGTGCGGTGCCCGCGCCGAAGCCGAGCAGGGTGAAGTGCGGTCCCGCGAAGGCCTCGAAGAGTCGGCGGGGGGTGCCGGTGGCGACGTCGCGGCAGGGTGCGTCAGGGGCGCGGTCGCCCGCCCGCAGCCGGGAGGTGGCGCGGCCGAGGCGGGCCAGCGAGCTCCAGTGGTAGCCGCTGCCCGGGCTGGTGGTCCGCTCGGTGACCGCCGTGTCCAGCCCGCCGCCCGGCTTCTTGATCGCCTCCATGGTGGCCCGCAGCCGCTCCGCGCTGAGGTCCAGGACGTCAGCCGCTACCGGCAGCCGCTCCTCCTCGTAGGTGTCGAGCAGGGCCGGGTCCGCCTGCCCGGAGGCGACCCGGGCGAGCTTCCAGCCGAGGTTGTACGCGTCCTGGATGCCGGTGTTCATGCCCAGCCCGCCCGCGATCGAGTGCACGTGGGCGGCGTCGCCCGCCAGGAACACCCGGCCCACCCGGTAGCGCTCCGCCATGCGTTCGTTGACCCGGTAGGTGGAGAGCAGCGCGGCCTGCGACAACAGGTCGCCCGGCAGCCCGGTGTGCTTGGCGAACAGTCGCTGGAAGCTCTCCAGCGACGGGGGCACGGGGACGCCCGCGGCGTCGGTCTCGGGGCCGGCCTGGAACCACCAGCCCGACTGCGTACCGGGGATCGGGCAGAGCATCACGGCGCCGTCCTCGTCGAACCACTGGTGCCAGAAGCCGCGGTCCGGCCCCCGCACCTCGACGTCGCCGCAGACCATCATCTGCGTCTCGTCCGTCTTCCCCTCGAACGGGACGCCGAGCAGCTTGCGCACCGCGCTGTGGCCGCCGTCGCAGCCGACGACGTACCGCGCCTCGATCTCCCCGCCGTCGGCGAGCGTGGCGGTCACGGACGCCTCGCCCTCGGCCAGTCCCACGAGCTCGCGGCCGAGTCCGACCCGTACGCCGTACGTCGCGAGCCGGTTCCGCAGGGCCTCCTCCAGCCGCCACTGGGCGATCGTCCGGGGCCGGCCGAAGGGGGCGTCCGGCGTCGGGTGCGCATCCGCGAAGGGGGCGGCGTCGGCGATCGGCACCCCGCCCCGGTACTTGCGCATCGGCAGCGGCGCGGATCCGGCGGCCAGGACCTCCTCGACGACGCCGAGGTCCTCCAGGACCTCCAGGGAGCGCGGATTGGGCCCCTTGGCCCGGGAACTGCGCGGGAACTGCGGGGTCTTGTCGATGATCGTCACGTCGACGGCCCGCCGGGCGAGATCGATGGCCAGGGTCAGCCCGGTCGGCCCGGAGCCGACGATCAGCACGGTGGTCGGGGATGCGGACATGCGTACTCCTCGGTTGCGTTTCCGTGGACCCCAAGAGAAACGCAACCGAGTAAAAAAAGCAACTAGGTAATGGAATGCGTGGTGGTGGGTGCCTCCGCCGCGGACGGGGCGGCCTGCTTCGCCGCGGCGAGCCGTGCGGCCTGTGCCTGCACCCTCGTGCGCCGCGAAGTCCGCAACGCATCCCAGGTCAACAGCGTGAGGGCCAGCCAGACCAGCCCGAAGCCGGCCCACCGCTCAGCGGGCATCGCCTCGTGGAAGTACACGATCCCGAGAATGAACTGGAAGACCGGCGCCAGGTACTGCAACAGCCCGAGAGTGGAGAGCGGCACGCGGATCGCGGCTGCCCCGAACAGGATCAGCGGGATGGCGGTCACCAGGCCCGTCGCGGCGAGCAGCGCCGCGTGGCCGGCGCCCTCGGAGGTGAAGGTCGACTCACCCTGTGTGCCCAGCCACACCAGGTAGCCGAGCGCGGGCACGAACAGTACGGCGGTCTCGGCGGTGAGCGACTCAAGGCCGCCCATGTTGACCTTCTTCTTCGCCAGGCCGTACGTCGCGAACGAGAAGGCCAGGACCAGCGAGATCCACGGCGGCTGTCCGTAGCCGATCGCCAGCACCAGCACCGCCGCGACGCCGGTACCGACCGCCACCCACTGTGCGGGGCGCAGTCGTTCACCGAGGAGCAGGACGCCCATGGCGATGGTGACCAGCGGGTTGATGAAGTAGCCGAGGGAGGCCTCGACGACGTGCCCGTTGTTCACGGACCAGATGTACAGGCCCCAGTTGACGGTGATCACGGCCGCGGCGACCGAGATCAGGCCCAGCTTCTTCGGCTGTCCGACCAGTTCGCCGATCCAGGCCCAGCGGCGCAGGGCCAGCAGCGCGATGCCGACGACGCCCAGGGACCAGACCATGCGGTGGGCCAGGATCTCGACCGCGCCGGACGGCTTCAGCAGGGGCCAGAAGAGCGGGACGACCCCCCACAGGCCGTAGGCCGTGACGCCGGACAGGAGTCCGGCCCGCTCTTCGTTCTTTCCCTTCACGGGCCCTCCTGGCAGGTGTCTGTCGACGACTCCGTCAACCTGACGAAGGTAGCGCCGACGGGCCCCGGTGTCATAGCCGTATCGCCAGACGGTCATGACATCGGGCAGGGGCCTGCTGTGGGTTTCCTGCCGTGCCCGGGCAGAGGGGCCTGCTGTGGGTTTCCTGCCGTGCGGCTGAGCCGGGGGGCAGCCCTTACCGTGCGGCTGCCGCGGCGGCGACGGTCTCGGCGAGCGGCGTCGTCGGGCGGCCGATCAGCCGGGCCAGGTCGCCACCGGTGTGGGCCAGCAGTCCGCGCCGGACCGCCTCGTCCACGTCGACGAGGATCGCGGCGAAGCCCTCGGGCACGCCCGCGCCGACCAGGATCTCCTGGTGCACGGCGGCCGGGACGTCGTTGTGGACGACCTCCTGGCCGAAGGCCCTGGCGACCTCCGCGGCGTACTCCGCGAACGACCAGGCGACGTCCCCGCTCAGCTCGTAGACCGCGCCCAGGTGGCCCTCGCCGGTCAGTGCGGCGGCGGCCGCGGCGGCGTAGTCGGCGCGGGAGGCGGAGGCGACCCTGCCCTCGCCCGCGTTGGCCACGACGGCGCCGTGGGCCAGGACCGGGGCCAGGTTCGCGGTGTAGTTCTCCGTGTACCAGCCGTTGCGCAGGAAGGTGTAGGGCAGGCCGGAGTCGAGGATCAGCTGCTCGGTCACCTTGTGCTCGGCCGCCAGCTGGAAGTCCGCGTCGGGGCCGCCCAGGATGCCGGTGTACGCGAGCTGGGCCACGCCCGCAGCCTTGGCCGCGTCGATGACCGCGGTGTGCTGCGCGACCCGGCTGCCGACCGCGTTCCCGGAGATGAGCAGCACCCGGTCGCCGGCCCGGAAGGCGCCGGCCAGCGTCTCGGGGCGGTCGTAGTCGGCGATCCGGAGCTCGACGCCGCGGTCGGCGAGGCCGGCGGCCTTCTCCTTGTCGCGGACGACGGCGGCGATCCCTTCGGCGGGGACGGTGGTCAGCAGCTGCTCGACGACGAGACGGCCGAGCTCTCCGGTGGCTCCGGTGACGACGATGCTCATGGGGTTTTTCTCCTCTTCAGGTGCTCAAGTTCCCGTTCATGCGTTCTGGTACTCACCGTAAGGGTGGCGCTAACCAAACGAAAGTACCCACTTTGAAGTAAGGTACTGGCATGAGCGTAAGCAACCTGGAGCGACGGCCCGATGTGCGGGAGCCGATGTGTCCGTCCCGGCTGGTCCTCGAACACGTCACCAGCCGCTGGGGCGTCCTCGTGCTCGCCGCCCTGCTGGAGCGCTCGTACCGCTTCAGCGAACTGCGCCGCGCGGTCGGCGGCGTCAGCGAGAAGATGCTGGCGCAGACCCTCCAGACCCTGGAGCGCGACGGTTTCGTGGACCGGGACGCCAAGCCGGTGATCCCCCCGCGTGTGGACTACACCCTCACCGGCCTGGGCCGGGAGGCCGCCGAGCAGGTGTGGGCCCTGGCGCGCTGGTCGGAGCGGAGCCTTGACGCGGTGGACGCGGCGCGCGCGGCGTACGACGCGCGCAAGGAGATGCGTACCGGCTGAGGGGCGCACGTCCGGGCGTGCACAGCGAAGCGCCGGCCCTCCCCGTGCACACGGGGAGGGCCGGCGCTTCTCGGTCGCACGGGCGTCAGCCGACGACCGTCCAGTTGTCGTTGCCCGCGAGCAGGGCGCCGAGGTCGCCCTTGCCCTGCTGTTCGATCGCGGTGTCGAGCTGGTCGGCCATGAGGGTGTCGTAGACCGGCCGTTCGACGCTGCGCAGCACCCCGATCGGGGTGTGGTGCAGGGTGTCCGGGTCGGCCAGCCTGCTGAGCGCGAAGGCGGTGGTCGGAGACGCGGCGTGCGCGTCGTGGACGAGGATCTGCGACCGGTTCTCCTCGGTGACGGCGACCACCTTCAGATCGCCGGTGAGCGAGTCCCGTACGACGCCCTTGGAGTCGTCGGTGCCGAAGAGGATCGGCTGCCCGTGCTCCAGGCGGATCACCGCTTCCTGGGCCTGGTCCTTGTCCTTCAGGACCTCGAACGCGCCGTCGTTGAAGATGTTGCAGTTCTGGTAGATCTCCACCAGCGCCGTGCCGGGGTGGTCGGCCGCCGCGCGCAGCACGCTCGTCAGGTGCTTGCGGTCGGAGTCGACGGTACGGGCGACGAACGAGGCCTCCGCGCCGATGGCGAGCGACACCGGGTTGAAGGGCGCGTCGAGCGAACCCATCGGCGTCGACTTGGTGATCTTGCCGACCTCGGAGGTGGGGGAGTACTGCCCCTTGGTGAGCCCGTAGATCCGGTTGTTGAACAGCAGGATCTTCAGGTTCACATTGCGGCGCAGCGCGTGGATGAGGTGGTTGCCGCCGATGGACAGCGCGTCGCCGTCACCGGTGACCACCCAGACGGACAGGTCGCGCCGGGAGGAGGCGAGTCCGGTGGCGATGGCCGGGGCGCGGCCGTGGATCGAGTGCATCCCGTAGGTGTTCATGTAATACGGGAAGCGGGAGGAGCAGCCGATTCCGGAGACGAAGACGATGTTCTCCTTCGCCAGTCCGAGCTCGGGCATGAAGCCCTGCACGGCGGCGAGGACCGCGTAGTCGCCGCAGCCGGGGCACCAGCGCACTTCCTGGTCGGACTTGAAGTCCTTCATGGACTGCTTGGCCTCGGTCTTCGGCACCAGCTGGAGGAGTTCGTTGGTCTCAGGCATCGATGGCCTCCTGGAGGGCCGTCGCAAGCTGCTCGGCCTTGAACGGCATGCCGTTGACCTGGTTGTAACTGTGCGCGTCCACCAGGTACTTGGCCCGGATGAGCGTGGCCAGCTGCCCGAGGTTCATCTCGGGGACGACCACCTTGTCGTAACGCTTCAGCACCTCGCCGAGATTCCGCGGGAACGGATTGAGGTGACGCAGATGCGCCTGCGCGATCGGGTGTCCGGCGGCGCGCAGCCGTCGGACGGCTGCGGTGATGGGGCCGTACGTCGAACCCCAGCCGAGCACCAGGGTCTTCGCCCCCGCCGGGTCGTCGACCTCCAGGTCCGGGACCTCGATGCCGTCGATCTTGGCCTGACGGGTGCGGACCATGAAGTCGTGGTTGGCGGGGTCGTAGGAGATGTTGCCCGTGCCGTCCTGCTTCTCGATGCCGCCGATACGGTGTTCGAGACCGGGCGTGCCCGGGACGGCCCAGGGGCGGGCCAGGGTCTGCGGGTCGCGCTTGTACGGCCAGAACACCTCGGTGCCGTCGGCCAGTTCGTGGTTGGGGCCGCCGGCGAACTGGACGCGCAGGTCCGGGAGGCTGTCGGTCTCGGGGATGCGCCAGGGCTCGGAGCCGTTGGCCAGGTAGCCGTCGGAGAGCAGGAAGACCGGGGTGCGGTAGGTCAGGGCGATCCGGGCGGCGTCGAGCGCCGCGTCGAAGCAGTCCGCCGGGGTCCTCGGGGCCACGATCGGCACCGGGGCCTCCCCGTTGCGCCCGTACATCGCCTGGAGCAGGTCGGCCTGTTCGGTCTTGGTCGGCAGCCCGGTGGAGGGGCCGCCGCGCTGGATGTCGATGATCAGCAGGGGCAGTTCGAGGGAGACCGCGAGGCCGATCGTCTCCGACTTCAGGGCCACCCCCGGCCCGGACGTCGTCGTCACCCCGAGCGCACCGCCGAAGGCGGCGCCCAGTGCGGCGCCGATGCCCGCGATCTCGTCCTCGGCCTGGAAGGTGCGGATGCCGAAGTTCTTGTGCCTGCTGAGCTCGTGCAGGATGTCGGAGGCCGGAGTGATGGGGTACGAGCCCAGATAGACCGGCAGGTCCGCCTGCCGGCCCGCGGCGATCAGGCCGTAGGACAGGGCGAGGTTCCCCGAGATGTTGCGGTAGGTGCCGGTGGGGAACGCGGCTGTCGCCGGGGCCACTTCGTAGCTGACCGCGAAGTCCTCGGTGGTCTCCCCGAAGTTCCAGCCGGCCCGGAACGCCGCCACGTTCGCCTCGGCGATCTGCGGCTTCTTGGCGAACTTGGCCCGCAGGAACTTCTCCGTGCCCTCGGTAGGCCGGTGGTACATCCACGACAACAGGCCCAGCGCGAACATGTTCTTGGAGCGCTCGGCCTCCTTGCGGGAGAGCCCGAACTCCTTCAGCGCCTCGATGGTGAGCGTGGTCAGCGGCACCGGATGGACGTTGTACGCCTCCAGCGAGCCGTCCTCCAGCGGACTGGTCTCGTAGCCCACCTTCGCCATCGGCCGCTTGGTGAACTCATCGGTGTTGACGATGATTTCGGCGCCGCGCGGCACATCGGCGATATTGGCCTTGAGCGCGGCCGGGTTCATCGCCACCAGGACGTTCGGCGCGTCGCCGGGGGTCAGGATGTCGTGGTCGGCGAAGTGGAGCTGGAACGAGGACACGCCCGGCAGGGTTCCTGCGGGGGCGCGGATCTCGGCGGGGAAGTTCGGAAGCGTGGAGAGGTCGTTCCCGAAGGACGCGGTCTCCGACGTGAAACGGTCACCCGTGAGCTGCATACCGTCTCCGGAGTCACCCGCGAAACGGATGATCACCCGGTCCAGGCGGCGGATCTCTTTCTCGCCGGTGCCTGCTGGTGCGGACTGGGGGGCACGCTGTCCCCCTACGAGTGCCTCACTGGCCTCGTCGGCCTGTTCGGCTGGGCTACTGACCTGGCTGGTCACTTACTGGACCTCCCTCGGCGCGGCGGCTCGGAACCATCCGGCCCGCCGGCGGTCCCCAGCCCCACCCTACGTCTGTAAGGGTCGCCTTCCTCTGGCCGATCACATAGTGGACGGCCTTTTGAGACGCTTTTCGGTGCTGTTCCGTCATGATTCACCAGCCGCCCGGATCCCCGTTGGACCCTCGCTGGAGACATTCGGGGGTGAACCGCCGGTTCCGTTCGTTCCCGCCCGCGCCCACCCCTCTCGCGGCCGGATGCGGCCGTCGCGTTTCGCCCGGACAGGCCCGGGTGAGAGCTACCTGACAGGGTGTCAGGTGTTGGTGGGCGGCATCAGGAGTTCAGATAGGTCAGGACGGCCAGGACACGCCGGTGGTCACCGTCGCTGGGGGACAGCCCCAGCTTCAGGAAGATGTTGCTGACGTGCTTCTCCACCGCGCCGTCGCTCACCACGAGCTGCCTGGCCACCGCCGAGTTCGTCCGCCCCTCCGCCATCAGGCCGAGCACCTCGCGCTCACGCGGCGTCAGGCCGGCCAGCACGTCCTGCTTACGGCTGCGGCCAAGCAGCTGCGCCACCACCTCGGGGTCCAGTGCCGTGCCGCCCTGCGCCACCCGGACCACCGCGTCCACGAACTCGCGGACCTCGGCGACCCGGTCCTTCAGCAGATACCCCACACCCCGGCTGGACCCGGCCAGCAACTCGGTGGCGTACTGCTCCTCGACGTACTGCGAAAGGACCAGCACCCCGATCCCCGGATACTCCTTGCGCAGCTGCACCGCGGCCCGCACGCCCTCGTCGGTGTGTGTCGGCGGCATCCGCACATCGGCGACCACCACATCGGGCAGCGCGTCCTGCCCGGCGAGGTCGCCCACCGTCTTGATCAGCGCCTCCGCGTCACCGACCCCCGCCACGACGTCATGCCCGAGATCCGTCAGCAGCCGGGTGAGTCCCTCCCGGAGCAGTACCGAATCCTCGGCGATGACTACGCGCACCCTGTCCTCCACCACGACGCTGAATCCCCCACTGCTCGCTGTTCCCACCCGTATGCCGTCCAGCATCCCAGTACCTGCAGCGACGGCGCGAGCCTTTGCAGGGTTGCGTCGCGGCGCGCCGGTCCTTGCGGGGGCCGGAACGCCCGGGTGCCGGGCCGGCCCGGGGTACGGGTCCGCCCGGCGCCCGGGTGCCGGAGGGGAGCCGGCGGCTCAGCCGCGCCAGGGCAGCTCGGCCGTGACCTTCGTCGGGCCGCCCACGGGGGACTCGACGACGAGGATCCCGTCCACCGCGTCCAGCCGTTCGGTCAGACCGGCCAGACCGCTGCCCGACGTCAGGTCGGCGCCACCGCGCCCGTTGTCGCTGACCTGGAGCATCAGCCGGTCCGCCGACCTCCACACGTCGACCGAGGCGCGGGTGGCGTGGGCGTGCTTGCTGACGTTCTGCAGGAGCTCGGAGACGGTGAAGTAGGCGATGCCCTCGATGGCCTGCGCGGGACGGGTCGACAGGTCGACCTCGACCGTGACGGGGACGGTGCAGCGGGAGGCGATGGCGGACAGGGCGGCGTCCAGTCCGCGGTCGGTGAGGACGGCGGGGTGGATGCCGCGGGCCAGGTCGCGCAGCTCCTGGAGAGCGACCTTCACCTCACCGTGGGCCTCGTCGACCATCTTGGCCGCGGCCTCCGGATCGGCGGTCAGCTTCTCCTTGGCCAGCCCCAGATCCATGGCGAGGGCGACGAGCCGGGCCTGCGCGCCGTCGTGGAGGTCCCGCTCGATGCGGCGCAGGTCCGCGGCGGCCGTGTCGACGACCACACCGCGGTCCGACTCCAGCTCCGTGACACGCGTCGCCAGCCGCGACGGGCCCAGCAGGCCGGCCACCATCAGCCGGTCCACCGAGGTCAGGCCGCGCATGATCCACGGCGTGACCAGGACGAACACCAGACCGAAGGCGCTGGTCAGAGCAAGCTCGACGGACGAGTCCAGGTAGACCTGGTGGGTGGCGTCGCCGTACAGCTGAACCCCGTCGACCCCCGTGTAGGTGGGGAAGACCCAGTGCCACAACGGGTACGTGAGGGCCGCCCAGCCCCACGACCACAGGGTCAGTGAGACGCCGAACGCGAAGACCGCCCACGGGAAGTGCAGCAGTGCGTAGAGCAGGTGCCGCCAGGACACCCCGCTCTTCAGGACCGCCCCCATCCAGGACATCGGACCGCCGGTCCTGCCCCGTACCGGCGCGGGATCGGCCACGTCGAGCTTGAGCAGGCCACGCGCCCGGGCCCGCTCCAGCGCGCCGAAGCCGCGGCACATGGTCAGGCCTGCGGCCAGGACGGGGATCCCCAGGAAGGTGATGAGCAGTCCGGCGCCCACCGAGGTCATGGTGATCGCGAAGACGAACAGCACGATGCTGATCGGCAGGCTCAGCATCAGATAGCCGAACTCGCGCCAGGTCCTGGCCTCGATGGGGGCCCGCAGCGCGGCCGGCAGGACGTGCTTCGTTGCGAGGTGGTCCCCAGGACCGCTTCCCTGCCGCTGGGGGTCCCGGGTGTCCGGTCCGTATGCCGTGGCCATGGGTTCCGTCCGTTTCTTCCACGTCTGCTTCTGCTGCATCTGCGTCTGCGTGTACGTCTGCGTCTGGGTCTGTGTGTACGGCTGGGCGGTACGTCTTCGTGTGCGGCTGCGTCTGCGAGTCCGCTGCCGTGTCGGTGTGCCGTGTGCCTGCTTCAAGACTGCTGGGTCGTAAGCGCTCACACCATGAGGGCGGTATCCCTCTTCGACCGGGGGTTTTCCCCACCCCGGCCCCGCCGGCTGGCGGGGTCAGGCCGTGTGGGCGCCGGCCACGGTCTTCTCACTCTCCCGATCGCGCCAGGGCAGCTCCGCGGTGACGGTCGTCGGGCCGCCGGCCGGGGAGTCGAGGACGAACAGCCCGTCGACGGCCCCCAGCCGCTCGGCCAGCCCCGCCATCCCCGTACCGCCGTCCATCGAGGCCCCGCCCCGGCCGTCGTCGGTGACCTGGATCAGCAGCCGGTCAGCCGCGCGCCACACATCGACGGATGCCGAACGGGCCCCGCTGTGCTTGCTGACGTTCTGCAGGAGCTCGGAGACGGTGAAGTACGCGATGCCCTCGATGGCCTGCGCCGGCCGCCCAGGCAGATCCACCCCCACGGTGACGGGAACGGTGCAGCGGGAGGCGATGGCGGACAGGGCGGCGTCCAGTCCGCGGTCGGTGAGGACGGCCGGGTGGATGCCACGGGCGAGATCACGCAGCTCCTGGAGGGCCACCTTCACCTCGCCGTGCGCCTCGTCGACCATCCTGGCCGCGGCCTCCGGATCGTCCGTCAGCTTCTCCTTCGCCAGCCCGAGCCCCATGGCGAGGGCCACGAGGCGGGCCTGCGCCCCGTCGTGCAGATCGCGCTCGATGCGGCGCAGGTCCGCGGCGGCCGTGTCGACGACGACACCGCGGTCAGACTCCAGCTCGGCGATCCGGCGCTCCAGCTCGTCGGAGGGGGACAGCAGCCCGCGCACCATGCCGCGGTCGGCGTTGGTCATCAGCCGCGCCATATAAGGAAGCACCGGCCACAGGACGAAGAGGCTCACGAGCGTCACCGCGAACGTGACCACGCCCCAGGGCAGCCGTATGAAGCAGTACAGCGCCGCGCGCCAGCCGACCGGGTCCTTCAGGCTCGACCACAGCCAGGCGAAGAAGCCCTCCTCCCGGCGGACCCGGGCCATCGGGCTCGGCTCGTCGATCCGCAGCCCGAGCAGCCCTCGCGCCCGGCCCCGTTCCGCCCGCCCCAGCAGCCGGGCACCCTGGAGCCCCAGCGCCAGCAGCGGCAGACCGATCACCGTGACCGCCAGCCCCACGCCGATGGCGACCATCAGCACGGTGTAGACGAATCCGGCGATCGCCATCGGGAGATTGGAGAGGAGATGCGCGATCTCCTTCCACGTCCACCGGTCGAAGGCGAAGCGGACAGGAGGCGGCCCGTCGTGGTCGGGTACCTGGGGGCTCATGGTCATGCGTCCAGCCTGCCGGGCCCGGCCCCACGACGCCATGGGGCTCGTGGGTGGGGGCGAAGTAGGGATATCCCTACCAGTTGCCCGACGCAACTGCTTACCGTCCCTTTACAGGGCCTAGACTCCCGTGCGTACAGATCGTCGGACAGGTTTGAGGGAGCGAGGGGGCGGACGTGACGGACGTGGCGGACCTGCCGGGATCGACCGTTCTCGCGTCGGACTACTTCCACGGCTACTCGGTGGTCGGACTGCTCGCGGTGATCGGCGTGCTGTTCGTCGCCGTCGCCTTCGGAGCCGGCCGCCTGCTGCGCCCCGTGGTGCCGACGCCGGAGAAGCTCCTCACATACGAATGCGGCGTGGACCCGGTGGGGGAGGGCTGGGCACACACCCAGGTCCGCTACTACGTCTACGCCTTCCTGTACGTGATCTTCGCCGTCGACTCGATCTTCCTGTTCCCGTGGGCGACCGTCTTCGCCGCGCCCGGATACGGCGCGACGACGCTGGTGGAAATGTTCATCTTCCTCGGTTTCCTGGCCGTGGGACTGCTCTACGCATGGAAGAAGGGCGTCCTCGAATGGACGTGACGAGCCCGTCGTCCTCCGGCCACCCGCACCCCGGCCCGGAGGCGGACGCCGAACCCGTACCCACGTTCCTCCCGGAGCCGAAGCGCCTGGGCGTGCTGTCCCGGCTCGCGCCCGAGCCGATGAAGGTGGTCCTCAACTGGGGCCGCCGCTACAGCCTCTGGGTCTTCAACTTCGGACTCGCCTGCTGCGCCATCGAATTCATCGCCGCCTCCATGGCGCGCCACGACTTCATCCGGCTCGGCGTGATCCCCTTCGCGCCGGGCCCCCGCCAGGCCGACCTCATGATCGTCTCCGGCACGGTGACGGACAAGATGGCGCCTGCGGTGAAGCGGCTGTACGAGCAGATGCCCGAGCCCAAGTACGTCATCTCCTTCGGCGCCTGCTCCAACTGCGGTGGCCCGTACTGGGACTCGTACTCCGTGACGAAGGGCGTCGACCAGATCATCCCGGTCGACGTCTACGTGCCCGGCTGCCCGCCCAGGCCGGAGGCCCTGCTCCAGGGCATTCTCAAGCTTCAGGAGAAGATCGCGCGCGAGTCGCTGGGCGAGCGCTACGCGACCGGCGGCAGCCGGCCCTCCACCGCCGCACTGCGCAGCGGACTGGTCTCCGCGCCGCCCGCACCGGGTTCGCCGGGTTCGCCGGGTTCGCCGGGGGAGGAGGGGAAGTGACCGCCGCCGAGAAGTACGACCGGCTGCCGGACGCCGTCACCGAGCTCTTCGGCGAGGACGCCACGGCGGAGCGGGCGTACGAACTGCTGACCGTCGACGTGCCCGCCGCCTCCTGGATCGACGCCCTCGAAACGGCGCGCGACGACCTCGGCTGCACCTACTTCGACTGGCTGAGCGCCGTGGACGAACCGGGTACAGGCTTCCGGGTCTGCGCCCATGTCGCCGCGCTGCCGGCAGCGTCCGGCAGCGTCCGGCGACTGCTGGTCCGTACGACCGTGCCCCACGAGGCGGCCGTGCTGCCCACCGCGATCGATGTGTATGCGGGCGCCGCCTGGCACGAGCGCGAGACCCACGAGATGTTCGGCATCGCTTTCGAGGGCCACCCGCACCTGGTCCCGCTGCTGCTGCCCGAGGGCTTCGAGGGCCATCCCCTGCGCAAGGACTTCGTCCTCGCGGCGCGCGTGGCGAAGGCCTGGCCGGGCGCCAAGGAGCCGGGCGAGTCGGAGCACGGCGGCCCGAAGCGCCGCACGATGCTGCCGCCCGGTGTGCCCGACCCGAACGAATGGGGCCCCCTGAAGGGTCAGCTCCCGCCGGCCCCCGCCCGCCCGGCGCGCGCGGCCAGGCCCGCTGGCGACCGCCCGGCCCGCCGCACCCGCAGCGTGAGCGACGGCTCGGCGGGCCAGCAGCCGCCGACGACGTCGACCCCGGACACGACCCCGGACACGTCAGCACCCGCGACCGCCCCGCCCGAGGCCACGGGCACGGGCACGGGCACGGAGTCCGCATCCCGGCCGACGCCCGCGCGCCGTACCCGCAGTGCGTCGCAGGGTTCGGCCAGCCAGGAGAGGCCGGGGACTCCGGCGGCCCCGAGCGAGGCGCCGACGCCGGCGCCGGCCTCGGATGCGCCGTGGCACGACGCCCGCCCGGCGTTCGACGAGCCCCCGGTCCGGGAAGGGGCGGCCAGGGGAGAAGCCCCGCGCAGCGGCACCCCCGACGACCCGACCCCCGAACCACCCACCGAGCAGGCCACCGAGACCTCCGAGGCCCCCGAGCCCCCCGAGGCCCCCGAGACCTCTGAGGACACCAAGCCCCCCGAGCCCCCCGAGGCCCCCAAGCCCCAGACCGGAGGCGATCCCGAGTGAACGACGTACTGGACGTCGCCCTTCGCCTCGTCATCGTCTTCGCCGTGTTCATGGTCGTCCCCCTCGTCGTGGGCCAGGCCGAGCACAAGGTGATGGCCCACATGCAGGGCCGCCTCGGCCCCATGTACGCCGGTGGCTTCCACGGCTGGGCCCAGCTCGTCGCGGACGGCGTGAAGTTCGCGCAGAAGGAAGACATCGTCCCGGCCGAGGCCGACCGCCGGGTCTTCCAGATCGCGCCCGCCGTCGCGCTGCTTCCGTACCTCCTCGTACTCGTCGTGATCCCGATCGGGCCCGGTGAGGGCGCGGTCGGCCAGGTCGTCGACGCGGGCATCTTCTTCGTGCTCGCCGTGATGGGCGTCGGCGTGCTCGGCTCCCTGATGGCGGGCTGGGCATCCGCCAACAAGTTCTCGCTGCTCGGCGGCCTCCGTACCGCCGCGCAACTGCTCGCGTACGAACTGCCGATGCTGCTCGCCGCCGCCTCCGTGGCGATGGCGGCCGGCACCGTCTCCCTCCCCGGCATCCTCAACGCCTTCGAGTGGTGGTGGCTGCCCTGGCAGATCGTCGGCGCCCTGGTCTTCTTCGTGGCCGGACTCGCCGAACTCCAGCGCCCGCCCTTCGACATGCCGGTCGCCGACTCGGAGATCATCTTCGGCGCGTACACCGAGTACACCGGCCTCCGCTTCGCGCTCTTCCTGCTCGCCGAGTACGCGGGCATCGTCGTGCTGTGCGGACTCACCACCGTCCTCTTCCTGGGCGGCTGGCACGGACCGCTGGGCGCCGACGGACTCGGCTGGGTCTGGACGCTCCTGAAGACCGGCATCCTCGCCTTCGTCGTCATCTGGCTGCGCGTGAGCTATCCGCGGCTGCGCGAGGACCAGCTCCAGAAGCTCGCCTGGACCACACTCATCCCGCTCGCTCTCGCGCAGATCGCGCTCACCGGCATCGTGAAGGTGGCGATCAACTAGTGCCCCCGATCCCCGGCTCAGGCCTGGCCAAGGGCCTCGCCGTCACCCTGCGGACGATGACGAAGAAGACCGTCACCGCGCAGTACCCGGACGTGCAGCCCGAACTCCCGCCCCGCTCCCGTGGCGTCATCGCGTTGTTCGAGGAGAACTGCACGGTCTGCATGCTCTGCGCACGCGAGTGCCCGGACTGGTGCATCTACATCGACTCCCACAAGGAGACCGTGCCCGCAGCGGTCCCGGGCGGCCGCGAGCGCAGCCGCAACGTACTGGACCGCTTCGCGATCGACTTCTCCCTCTGTATGTACTGCGGTATCTGCATCGAGGTGTGCCCGTTCGACGCGCTGTTCTGGTCGCCGGAGTTCGAGTACGCGGAGACGGACATCCTGGAACTCACCCATGAGCGCGACAAACTGCGCGACTGGATGTGGACGGTTCCGGAACCGCCGGCCCTCGACCCGGCCGCCGAGGAGCCGAAAGAGATCGCCGCCGCCCGCAAGACGGCGGACAAGCTCCGTACCCAGCGCGAACAGGAAGCAGCGGCCGAGGCCGCTCCGCCCGCCCCGACGGACCAGGAAGGACAGGCGTGATCACCGCCGCCGGCACCGCACTGGGCGCCAACTCCGGCCCCGTCCTCGCCGCCGTGAGCCACCCCGGCTTCCTCTCCCCGACGGGGGTCGAGATCGCCTTCGTCCTCGTCGGCATCGCCACCCTCGGCGCGGCCCTCGTGACTGTCACGACCAGGCAGCTGGTGCATGCCGCCCTCTGGCTCATCGTGGCGCTCGGCGGTCTCGCCGTCGAGTACCTCCTGCTCACCGCGGAGTTCATCGCCTGGGTGCAGGTACTGATCTACGTCGGTTCCGTGGTCGTCCTCCTCCTGTTCGGCCTGATGCTCACCCGGGCCCCCATCGGCCGCTCCCCGGACGCCGATTCGGAGAACCGGTGGGCCGCCCTCGCGGTCGCCGTAGCCGCGGCCGGCACCCTCGTCTGGGTCGTCGTGGACGCCTTCCGGACCACCTGGATCAAGCTTGACGGGCCGGCCCAGGGCTCCACCGAGGCCACCGGCTCCTTCCTCTTCCGGCACTGGGTGCTCCCCTTCGAAGCGCTCTCCGTTCTCCTGCTCGCCGCCCTCGTCGGCGCGATCGTCATGTCCCGCAAGGGCCGCGAGAACGCGGGCCGAGACAACACGAGCCCCGAAATCCCGAGCCGTGAAACCACGGGCCGCGAGACCACGAGCCGAGAGGACAAGAGCTGATGCACCTCGCCTATCCCGCCGTGCTCGCCGCCCTCCTCTTCTGCACCGGGCTGTACGGAGTGCTCGCCCGCCGCAACGCGATCCTCGTCCTGATGTCCGTCGAGCTGATGCTCAACGCCGTCAACCTCAACCTCGTCGCCTTCGACGTCTGGCTCCGCGACGCCCTGCACTCCGGCCAGGCCCTCACCCTGTTCACCATCGCCATCGCGGCGGCGGAGATCGGCATCGGCCTGGCGATCGTCCTCGCCGTGTACCGCAACCGCGGCAGCTCCGACATCGACCGCCTCCGCGACACCGCCGAGACCGACGACGCCGAGACGGTCCCGGCCGGCGACAGCGACGACCACACAGGCACCGGCAACGGCACCGCAGACCAGGCCACTGCTCCGGCAGGGAAGGCAAAGAAGGCAGAGGCCACCGCGTGACCACCACGACCCTCGCCGTCCTCGTCCCCCTTCTCCCGTTCCTGGGCGCGGCGGCCGGCCTTCTCCTCGGCCGCACCGCGCCGGGCTTCGTCCGGCCGCTGGCCGTGCTGCCCTCTCTCGTCTCCCTCGTCGCCGCCGCCGTCGTCGCCGCGCGCCAGGGCGGCGGGCCGGCCATCGACGCCGCGACCCAGCTCACCCCCACCGGCTCGGTCCCGATCGACCTCGCGCTGCACCTCGACGGCTTCGCCGTCCTCGTCGCCGTCCTGGTCGCCCTCGTCGCGAGCTGCGTGCAGATCTACTCGACCGCGTATCTGCGTGACGACCCGCGCTACCCCTCGTACGCGGCCCTCGTCTCCCTCTTCACCTCCGCGATGCTGCTCGTCGTCTACTCCGGCGACCTGATGGTGCTTCTGGTCGGCTGGGAGATCATGGGCATCTGCTCGTACTTCCTGGTCGGCCACTACTGGGAGACGCCCGAGGCACGCGCCGCCTCCCTCAAGGCCTTCCTGGTCACCAAGCTCGGCGACGTCCCCTTCCTCATCGGCCTGTTCGCCCTCGCCGCCGACACCGGCACCTTCCGGATCACCGGCATCCTGGGTGCCGTCGCCCACGGCGGCCTCGATCACCCCACCCTGATCGCCCTGCTCCTCCTCGCCGGTGTCGCCGGCAAGTCCGCGCAGTTCCCGCTCCACACCTGGCTGCCCGATGCCATGGCCGGCCCCACCCCCGTCTCCGCGCTGATCCACGCGGCGACGATGGTCGCCGCCGGTATCTACTTCGTGGCCCGGCTCCTCCCCGTCTTCGCCGAATCCGGCGCCGCCCTCGTCGTCCTCGCCGTGATGGCAGCCGTCACGATGATCGGCTCCGGACTCGCAGCCCTCGCCCAGGACGACATCAAACGCGTCCTCGCGTACTCGACCATCGGTCAGCTCGGCTACATGGCCGGCGCCCTGGCCGTAGGGGACCGCGGCGCCGCCGTCTTCCACCTCATCTCGCACGGTGCGTTCAAAGCCGTCCTCTTCCTCGCCGCGGGCGTCGTCATCCACGCCGCCGGCACCAACTCGCTGGCCGCCATGTCCCGTATGGGAGGCCTGGCCAAGCGCATCCCCGACGCCTACTGGACGATGACGGTCGCCCTGCTCGCGCTGGCCGCCATCCCGCCGTTCGCCGGCTTCTTCTCCAAGGAAGCCGTCCTCGTCGCCGCCGAGCACACCGCCCTCGGCGACCGGCACGTCGCCCCGGCCGCCGCCGGCTGGACGGTCCTCGTCGCCGGCCTCCTGGCCGCTGTGCTCACCGCCGCGTACGCCACCCGCCTGTGGCTTCTCGCCTTCCGCGGCCGCGGCGCCGAGGCCCCCGACCACGGCAGGCAGCCCGTCGCCATGACCTCGGTCCTGTGGGTGCTGGCCGTCCCCACCATGGCCTTCGGCCTGACCGTCGGCGTGATCACCGACTGGTTCGACGGCCACAGCCTCACCCCGTCGCTGACCACCGCCGTGCTGTCCACCGGTGTCGGACTCGTCGGCGGCCTCGTCACCTACGGAGCCTGGCGTCACACCACGGCACTCGCCGCCCGCACCCCCATGGGTTCGGTCGTCGCCCACCCCGACGCGGAACCCGCCCTCGTCGAGGTCGAAGCCATGGAGAGCCACACCGCCGCCTACGGAACCGCCGGTGACGCCCCCGACCCGGCCGACCCCGGCCGTCTGCTGCTCGGCCCGCTCCACCGCCACGCGGCCACCGGCTTCCACCTGGACGCCCTGTACGCGGCCCTGTTCGTCCGCCCCGTCCAGGCCGCGGCGAGCCTCGTCCGCTTCCTGGACCGCGAGGTCGTCGACACCTACGTACGTGGCTCCGCCACCGGCGCACGCTGGCTCGGCACAGCCGTCCGCCGCGCGCAGACCGGCAACGTGCAGACCTACCTCAGCGCACTGCTCGCCGGTTCGCTGGTCCTGGCGGTCGCCGCCGTCGTCTTCGCCAACGTCAACGCCGGGTCGTGAGCCGTGATCGATATCAGCGCATCCGTGATGCAGTTCCTTCTGGCGTTCATCGTCGTCGCCCCGCTCGTCGGGGCCGTCGCCGCCCTGCTCCCGGCCCCGCCCGGGCTGAAGGGCAGGAACCCGGACCAGGCCGTGCTCCGCCACGGCGTGACCGTCAGCGGCGTGATCCTCCTCGCCGCGATCGTGCTGGCCCTGGGCTTCGACCACGACCACCCGTCGAAGATGCAGGCCACCACCGACATCAGCTGGATCCCGGCGCTCGACGTCCGCATCCATCTCGGCATCGACGGCATCTCGCTCCCCCTCCTCGTGCTGACCGCGCTGCTGACCTTCCTCTGCGCGCTCTACAGCTACTTCAAAATGCCTGAGGGCCCCTCCCCGAAGGCCTTCGTCGCACTGATCCTCGTCCTCGAGTCCGGCACCCTCGCGACCTTCGCCGTCCTCGACCTGCTGCTGTTCTTCCTGGCGTTCGAGATGGTGCTCATCCCGATGTACTTCCTCATCGCCCGCTGGGGCGGTGCGCAGAAGCAGGCAGCCGCCTGGAAGTTCATCCTCTACACACTGCTCGGCTCGGTCGTCATGCTGCTGGGCCTGCTCCTCATCGGACTGAAGAGCGGCACCTTCGACATGGTGGCACTCGCCACTGACAACGGCCGCGGCCTCACCTCGTCCGTGCAGGTCATCGCCGTTCTCGCGATCGGCATCGGGCTCGCGGTGAAGACGCCGATGTGGCCGCTGCACAGCTGGCTCCCCGACGCCCACACCGCCGCCCCGACCGTCGGTTCCGTCCTCCTCGCGGGCGTCCTGCTGAAGATGGGCACGTACGGATTCGTCCGGATCCTGCTCCCCGTCGCCCCCGACGGCATGCACACCTTCGCGCCCTACCTCGCGGCGTTCGCGGTCGTCGGCATCATCTACGGATCGCTCGCCTGCCTGGCCCTCGCCCGGCCCGGCGCCAAGGGCGACCTGAAGCGGCTGATCGCGTACTCCTCCGTCGGCCACATGGGCTTCGTCCTCCTCGGCATCGCGAGCATGACCCCCACCGGCGTCAACGGCGCGCTCTTCGCCAACATCGCCCACGGACTCATCACCGGCCTGCTGTTCTTCCTGGTCGGCGCGGTCAAGGACCGGTACGGCACCGCAGACCTCGACACCCTCGCCGGAGCGACCGGCGCCGCCCTCTACGGCCGCGTGCCCCGCCTCGGCGGCCTGCTCGCGTTCGCCGCGGTCGCCTCGCTCGGCCTGCCCGGCCTGGCCGGCTTCTGG
Organism: Streptomyces sp. LN549; assembly: GCF_043203805.1. Classification (NCBI taxonomy): domain Bacteria; kingdom Bacillati; phylum Actinomycetota; class Actinomycetes; order Kitasatosporales; family Streptomycetaceae; genus Streptomyces; species Streptomyces sp. LN549. Next base: position 5,206,687 of record NZ_JAZHRI010000002.1, read on the forward strand.
GGCGAGATGCTCGCCCTGTTCGGCGCCTTCGACCCCGCCGCAGGACTGAGCCGCCCGGCCTTCCTGACCTTCATGTCCATCGCCGCGTTCGGCACCCTGCTCACGGCCGCGTATCTGCTCATCGTGGTCCGCCGCGTCTGCATGGGCGCCAAGCGTGAGGACCCGCACCCGGTCGCCGACATCCAGAGCTACGAATTCGCCGCCTGGACCCCCCTCGCGGCCCTCACCGTCCTCGCCGGCCTGTGGCCCGCCGTCCTCCTCGGCCTCACCGACCCGGCCGTGCAGAAGCTCCTCGCAGGAGGCAAGTCGTGACCACAGCGGCCGAGAGCACCACCAGCCTCGTCCAGTCCGTCGACTGGCTCGCGATCGCGCCCCCGGTCACCGTCGCGGCCGTCGCCCTCGCCGTCCTGGTCGCCGACCTCTTCGTCCCCGCAGCGCGCAAGCCGCTCCTCGGCTACGGCGCCGTCGCCGGACTCGTCGCCGCGCTCGCGCTCATCATTCCGCTGCACGAAGGCGACCGCTCCACCTTCTGCCTCACCACCGGCACCCGCGCCTGCAGCTACACCGCCGACCACTTCACCCTGGTCATCCAGGCCCTCGTACTCGGCGGCGCTCTGCTCACCGCGCTGCTCTCGATCGGCGACACCCGCAAGCTGCCGGCCGGCGAGTTCTGGTTCCTGCTGCTGTCCTCCGCCGCAGGCGCCGCACTCCTGCCCGCGGCCCGCGACCTCGCCACGCTCGTCGTCGCCCTCGAAGTCGCCTCGCTGCCCGCCTTCGCCCTCGTCGGCATCAAGCGCGGCGACCGGCGCTCCTCCGAGGCCGCACTGAAGTTCTTCCTCTCCTCGGTCGTCGCGACCGCCGTGATGCTCCTCGGCGTCAGCTTCGTGTACGCGGCAACCGGCACCCTCCACCTCACGGAGATCGCCGCCCGCCTCGACGACGTGCCCGGACAGCTCTCCACCCTTGCCGAGGCGGGCGTCGCCCTCACCCTCGTCGGCTTCGCCTTCAAGACCGCCGCCGCACCGTTCCACTTCTGGGTCCCCGACACCTACGTCGGCGCCCCCCTGCCGATCGCCGCCTACCTCTCGGTCGTCGGCAAGGCGGTCGGCTTCTCCGGTCTCATCCTCGTCACCGTGGTCGCCTTCCCCTCGTACGCGGACGTCTGGGGCCCCGCCCTCGCCGTCCTCGCCGCACTGACCATGACCGTCGGCAACGTCGCAGCGCTGCGCCAGAGCGCCACCCGCGCCCGCAGCGCCGTACGCCTGCTCGCCTGGTCGTCCGTCGCTCAGGCCGGCTACCTCCTGGTGCCGATCGCCGCGGCCGCGTACGCCGGAGACCGCCAGATCGGCTCCACCGTCGCGTACGCCCTGATGTACGCCGTCGTGAACCTCGGCGCGTTCGCGGTGGCCGCACTGGTCGCCCGTACCCACCCCGGCAACCGCATCGCCGATTACCGGGGTCTGTACGCCACCCGCCCGCTCGCCGCCCTCGCGATGGGCTTCTTCCTGCTCTGCCTGGCCGGACTCCCGCCGGGCATCATCGGACTCTTCGCCAAGGTCACGGTCTTCTCCTCGGCCGTCGACGCCGGACTCGGCTGGCTCGCCGTGGTCATGGCAGTCAACGTCGTGATCGCGCTGTACTACTACCTCAAGTGGACCGCGGCCCTGTTCCGCAGCCCCGCCGAGGACGGTACGGAACAGCCCGTCACCCGCCACGGCACCCCGGCACCGCTCACCGTCGCGATCGTCCTCACCGCCGTCGCCGGCATCGCCCTGTCGGGCGCCCCGCAGACCGTGCTCAGGTTCGCCGGCGTCAACCTGTTCTGACGACCGGTTCCGACGACTTCAAGATCGGTTTGCCCCCGGCGGTCCGCACAGGGCAGGGTCATGCCCGCGCACGGCGCATACAACCTTCACATCACAACAGAGGAGCCAGAAGCAGTGCTGAACGGGTTCAAGGACTTCATCCTTCGCGGAAACGTGATCTCCATGGCGATCGGCCTCGCCGTCGGAGCGGCGTTCACCGCGGTCGTCACCGGGTTCAGCAACGCGTTCATCGTGCCGCTGATCGGCATCATCACCCGCGGTACGGGCGACTTCAGCAAGGCGCACTTCAAGTTCGACGGTGTGACGTTCCCCTACGGTCTCTTCGTCAGCGCCGCGATCGCCTTCCTCATCACGGCCGCGGTCCTCTACTTCTGTGTCGTCGTGCCCATGGCCAAGGTTCAGGACCGCTTCACCGCCAAGAAGGACCAGGAGCAGATCGACATCAAGGCCGCCCTGCGCGACTGCCCCCGCTGCTACACGGCGATCCCGGCCATCGCCTCCCGCTGCGGCCACTGCACCAGTGACGTCGAGCCCGAGCCCGCAGCCCTGGAGCTCGCGAAACTCCCCGTCCAGCGCTGACCCGGCGGCACGCCTCCACCCGTACGGCCCAGGGCCCACTCCGGTGCGAACACCCGGAGCGGGCCGGGCCCCGCGGCGGCAAGCACAAGGGAACTAGCTCTCCTCGCCTGGCGTTGACCAGTACGGGAGGCTCCACTGGGGAGTGGAGCACCACCAAGCAAGGGTTCCCCTGCTGCACCACTTGGAGGGCGTACCGTGCACCGCCGGCACAACGGGCTGAGAACTGCCGTCCTCCTGGGCGGCCTGTCCGCGCTCATCATCGTCATCGGCAGCTTCTTCGGACGTACGGGCCTGATCGTCGCGCTCCTCGTAGCCCTCGGCACCAACGCCTACGCCTACTGGAACAGCGACAAGCTGGCGCTGCGGGCCATGCGCGCCCGCCCGGTGAGCGAGTTCGAGGCGCCCCAGCTCTACCGCATGGTCCGTGAGCTCTCCACCGCGGCCCGCCAGCCCATGCCGCGGCTCTACATCTCCCCGACCCAGGCACCCAACGCCTTCGCGACCGGCCGCAACCCGCGCAACGCCGCGGTCTGCTGCACCGAAGGCATCCTCCAGATCCTGGACGAACGGGAACTGCGCGGCGTCCTCGGCCATGAGCTCAGCCATGTCTACAACCGCGACATCCTGATCTCGTCCGTCGCCGGGGCGCTCGCCTCCGTCGTCATGTTCCTGGTCAACTTCGCCTGGCTGATCCCGGTCGGCCGCTCCAACGACGACGAGGGCCCCGGCATCCTCGGCATGCTGCTGATCATGATCCTGGGCCCGCTCGCCGCATCCGTGATCCAATTGGCCGTGAGCCGCTCCCGTGAGTACGAGGCGGACGCCTCGGGCGCTCAGCTGACCGGCGACCCGCTGGCCCTGGCCAGCGCCCTGCGGAAGCTGGACGCCGGCACCAAACAGCTTCCGCTGCCCCCCGAGCCCCGGATCGAGACCGCGAGCCACATGATGATCGCGAACCCGTTCCGCCCCGGACAGGGCATGTCCAAGATGTTCTCGACCCATCCGCCCATGGCGGAGCGTATTGCCCGACTCGAGCAGATGGCAGGTCATCGCCCGTGAAGACGATTCTGAACGTCATTTGGCTGGTCCTGTGCGGCTTCTGGATGTTCCTCGGCTACATCCTCGCGGGACTCCTGCTGTGCATCACGATCATCGGTATCCCGTTCGGCCTGGCGGCCTTCCGCATCGGCCTCTACGCGCTGTGGCCCTTCGGCCACCGCGTCGTCGACCGCCGGGACGCGGGCGCGCCCTCCTGCGTGGGCAACGTGCTCTGGCTGGTCCTCGCGGGCTGGTGGCTGGCGCTCGGTCACATCACCACCGGCATCGCCCTGTGCCTCACGATCATCGGCATCCCCCTGGGCATCGCCAACTTCAAGCTGATCCCGGTCTCGCTCATGCCCTTCGGCAAGGAGATCGTCAGCACGGACGATCAGTTCGCCGGCTGGTGACGCACCCGTACGGCGGGCGGAGCACAGGCAGTTCACAGCCCGCGCTCCGCAACCGCCCGACCGCCACGAACGTCTTGGGTTCCAGGACCGAGTGACGGGTAGGTTGGCGCGCATGACCATTATTGGCTGGATCATTCTCGGACTTGTCGCCGGCGTCATCGCCAAGATCCTGCTGCCGGGCCGTGACCCGGGCGGCCTCGTGGGGACCACCCTCATCGGGATCGTGGGCGCCTTCCTGGGCGGCTGGATAGCGACGCGTTTCCTGGACCGCACGATCGACAACGAGGACTTCTTCGACCCGGCGACCTGGGTCTCCGCCATCGGCGGTTCCCTCGTCCTGCTGATCGGTTACCGGCTGCTGTTCGGGAACTCCCGCGAACGCCGCTGACGTCCGTCGTCCCCCGGGACGCCGAGCCCCGTCTCGCGCAGCGTCAGATTGAGCCGGCCACCGCGCATCCCCGTCCCGGGACCGGCCGTTCCGGGACGGATCCTCGGCACTCCGTGGAACGCGTGACGCGACGGCCCGCCGAAGACGAACAGATCCCCGGAGGACAGCTCCACGTCTGTGTAGGGCTGCCCCCGGCTCTCCGTGTTGCCGAAGCGGAAGACACAGGTGTCGCCGATGCTGAGTGACACGACGGGGGCACCGGACCGTTCCTCCTTGTCCTGGTGCATGCCCATCCGGGCCGCGTCGTCATAGAAGTTGATCAGCGCCGCGTCGGGCGCGTACGTCCGTACCGGGGACTCCGGCCCGTACGCCTCCGCCACCGCGGCCCGCCCCAACTCCGCGAGCCACTCCGGGAACGGGGCGACCGGTGCACCGTTCACGTCGTCCGCCGTGCGTGTGTACCGGTACGGCTGCCAGTGCCACCCCAGGCACACGGTCCGCACGGACATCACCCCGCCGCCCGGCAACGCCGTGTGCCGCAGCGGAACGGGCCCGCGCGCCCACTCACGGCACGCCGCCACCAACTCCCGCTGCTGTGCGACCGACAGCCACTCGGGTACGTGTACGGCGCCCGGTGCGACCACGGCCCGCGGCCTCGGGAACAGCCCGGTCATCAGCCTGCCGCCAGGGCACCCTCAAGCCCCAGGAGCTGCTCCTTGCGCTCCAGTCCGCCGGCGTAACCCCGCAGCGCCCCGTCCGCGCCGATCACCCGGTGGCACGGCCGCACGACGAGCAGCGGGTTGCGCCCGATCGCCGTACCCACGGCCCGGACCCCCGCCCCCGAGGAGCCGACCCGCTCGGCGATCTGTCCGTACGACACCGTCTCCCCGTACGGCACACCGTCCAGCGCGGCCCACACCCGGCGCTGGAAGTCCGTGCCGCGGCCGTCGGCGTACAGGAGATCGAAGCGGGTGCGCCGCCCCTCGAAGTACTCCCGCAGTTGCGTGGCGATCCCGTCGAAGGCCGCGGGCTCATGGACCCAGCCGTCCTGGACGACCGCCGCGCCCTTCTGGCCCGGTAGCGAGAGCGAGACGAGCGCGATCCCCGCCGAGGTTCCGGCCGGTCCCGCAACCTCTTCGCCGACCAGGAGCAGCTCACCCAGCGGGCTGTCGACCGTCGCGTACATGGTCATGGCTCGTCCCTCTCCTCGTCCGTCGGCCCGCCGGATCACCGGCTGCCACGGACCAGTCTGCGTCGCCCGAACCGCCACGACCGGCGGTATTCGGACATGCAGTCCGGGCGCGGAGCGGAGCATTCCGCCCTGCACCCGGACCGCCGTTTCCTGCCGGCAGTTCCCGGACCACCGGCAGTTCACGGACTACCGGTAGTTGGCGAACTGGACGTCGAAGTCGAAGTCCTGGCCCTTCAGCAGCGCCTGCACGGCCTGCAGGTCGTCCCGGCTCTTCGAGCTGACCCGCAGCTCGTCGCCCTGGACCTGCGCCTTGACGCCCTTGGGGCCCTCGTCGCGAATGATCTTGGCGACCTTCTTGGCGTTCTCCTGGGAGATGCCTTCCTCGATCGTGCAGAACAGCTTGTACTCCTTGCCGGACAGCTGCGGCTCGCCCGCGTCCAGCGACTTCAGGGAGATGCCGCGCTTGATCAGCTTGGACTGGAAGATGTCGAGGATCGCCTTGACCCGCTCCTCGCCGTTCGCCTCCATCAGGATCTTCTCGCCGGACCAGGAGATCGAGGCTCCCGTGCCCTTGAAGTCGTAACGCTGGGAGATCTCCTTGGCGGCCTGGTTGAGGGCGTTGTCGACCTCCTGCCGCTCGACCTTCGAGACGATGTCGAAACTGGAGTCGGCCATGACGTGTGGCTCCTTGTATCGGGGTGCTGGAAAGGAAGTGCTTGCAGGGGCGGTCACGGCGCCCGCAGGCACCACGCCGCCACCAAAGCCTAGCCACCCGCGCCCGTCCCGGCCGCTGGTCAATCCAGTGGCGTAGCACCCCCGGGCATCAGGTATCGTTTACGTCGTTGCCACAGAGCGCCGCCGCAAGGCGGATCTCACGGCAGCATCCCTTGGCGGTGTGCCCGAGTGGCCAAAGGGAGCAGACTGTAAATCTGCCGGCTCAGCCTACCCAGGTTCGAACCCTGGCGCCGCCACTGGAAAAGAAGGGCCCGTGAACAGCGGAAACGCTGATCGCGGGCCCTTTCTGCGTGCCCGGTCATGGCTAGCCGCAAATCGGCACTATGTGCCGGTATGTCTCACCCTGTTTCGCGTGCTGACCAGGTTGCCCTCAGCGTTGCTTCGATCCGAGCGTTAGCCGTCGCTGCGGCCCCCTCCAGGCATTTGGCGTAGACGCGGAAGAGAACGGCCACACTGTGGCCGGCACGTTGCGCAACCACCTGTGGCTCCACCCCTGAACTGAGCCAGGTTGAGACAGCCGCGTGACGCAAGTCATACGGACGCTTCGCAAGCTGGGAAGCGCGCTGGAGCGGCGTGAGGGCACGCGAGCGGGCTTCCGCCCACACCTCTCCGTATCCCGTGTCCTGGATGAGACCGCCACGCTGGGTGCGGAAGAGGCGGCCATCGTCGGCTGATCCGTAAGCGGTGACATGCCACCGGAGCAGGGCGACCAGGTCAGGCGGGATCGGGACCGTGCGGACGGCTTTCCGGGGGCGGTGCTTGAGCCCACGCTGATCGTGCGCCTCGCCACTGTCGGTCCACGCCGATCCGGACCGGGGGCGAGTCTCCCGCAACAGCAGCACGCCCCATCTGCGACGGGGCAGGTCGCAGTCCTGGATGCGCAACCCGATCACTTCGGCGGGGCGCGCTGCCGCGTAGTACATGCACCCGAAGAAGGCGACCAGCCGGCGGCCTCTGGCGCTCTGAGTGAGCTTGTTCCGCTTTGACGGACACCATTGGTGTGGTGGTCAGGCTGCGAGTGCGGTCTCGTACTCGGCGGGGCTGAGGTAGCCGAGGCTGCTGTGCAGTCGGTGCAAGTTGTACCAGCCCTCGATGAAATCGAAGATCGCGGTGCGGGCGGCGGCCCGGCTGGGCCAGGCGGAGGTGCCGAGCTGGCCGCACCCGGCACCCTCGCGCTTGAGCACGGCATGCACGCGCGGGGACCCGTAGGTTCCGCGTGATTTCGCATGAACCTCGGTGATCTGCTCGGTCAGCTCGGCATCCCGCACCGCACGAGGACCGGGCAGGCCGGAGCGACGGGTATAGAAGGCGGTCCGGGAGACCTTCATCAGCTCACACGCCCGTTTGACGCTGTGACCTGCGCGCTTCTCCGCCTCGATGAACGGTGCACCGTCACCGGGTCTCCTTCGCGAAGAAAGCTGTGGCCCGCTTGAGGACGTCGACATCCTCACGCAGTCGGCGGTTCTCCCGCCGCAACGCGGCCAGTTCCCCGCGCTCACTGCTGGTCAGCCCGTTGCGCTCGCCCGCGTCGACCTCGGCCTGCTTCACCCAGTCCCGCACCGCGGTCTCGGTCAGTTCGAAGTCTCTGGCGACCTGCCCGACCGAGCGGTCACCTCGTCGGCACAGACCTACGATCTCGGCCTTGAACACCGGCGTGAACGAACGACGAGGGCGGCGAGGCTTCTTCTTCCCCATGCTCTCCATGATGGACATCCTCCCGGGGCTGAACCCCAGATCTTGAATGTCCGTCAAAGCGGATCAAGCCAGACACCAACAGGTGACATCAACATCGGCGTACACGGGGACACTCCGACGCACATGAGTCGCATGGTCAACGGGTCGACACGGCCGCGGCAGGCCGAATGATTCGTGTGCGACCCGCCTGCAATCTGCCGTCATCTGGCGCCCTCCCAGCCTGGGAGGGCGCCAGATGAGCGAAGGCGGCGTACTCCGCCGGCCGATAGCTCGGTGCAGCACTCGTGGATCGGCTCTCCACTCCGCCGAGTAGAGGCAATCGACTGGGTCAGCAGCAGGATGGGGTGAATGAAAGTTTGGCTTCAGGCCAGCTCTCCCCGCAGAGGAGAGGGTGTGCCGTGTGCCTCCAAATGTTGACCTCGCTGCTCTGGAATTGATAGGGCGGGCTCGACGTGATGAATGATTAGGCCATCTGACAGTCCTGGCCTGCGGAGCAATGAAAGAAGATCAGGGAAAGCAGCGAAGAGCAGCTCTGACGCTGGATGTTGAGCCTGCCTGAGCATTGCCTGGCAAACATCTGAGAACGGTTGTTCACGAACGGCTGCGGTGAAGTCTTTCGCTCGACTTTCATCTCCGTTATCGATAGCGCATGCCCAGCCCTCTAGATGTAAGATAATATCTCGCCGCGCCCGCATTCGCGCATCTGGGAGTCGGCGTTCGTTCAGCCCGCACACCTTGATGGTGTACTCCCCGCGCGCAGTCAGCCCCTCGTAGAGGCCAGTATCGAGGTTTAAATGCAGATGGGTAAATGGGTCCTCGCGTGTCGGATCAACCAAACTCGGAGTCCCGAACGCGTTTTTCTCATACTTGTCCAACTTGTAGCGACTGTTGCAAGTGGAGCAGGCTAGAAGATGATTAGACCAACAGAAAGTGCGCACCGGGTTCTCGGAAACCGGCACATAGTGGTCAATGGTGTCTGCCATGTGATGCCCGCAATACATGCAGGACGAGATCCCGTGAGCCATATTCTGTAAAGCGGCAAAAATTCCATCGCGCACCGGTGAAGACTTCCAAAGTGAACGCGCGCGACTCGCTCGTGTTGCGGGGTCATGGTCGACGATCTTACGAGTCAGCTCGCCGGCGCGGCCGCTGAGCGACTCCGGAAGTGGAGGTCGATGGATTGGGATCATTCCGCCTGAGGGTCCTCGCCTAGGACTCGAGCCGATACCTCGTCAGCTCTGGATACGGGTGAACTGGATAGTTGCATTTTCAGCGTCCGAATGCGCTCCATGTCCTCCCTCTCGGCCGTGCCGCGCACCAGGCGTCTTTCCAGGGATGCCAATTCACTACGAAGCTCCTGGGCCGGTTCCGAGTACGCCGTATCCAGGCCAAAAAGTTCTGAAAGCACGGCATCGTCCCCCGTGCCGTACACGACCCGTCGGTACAACTCTCCAGTGATCCGCTCCGGAGGTTCAGGGTCGTACGGCCCGGGAAGCCTGATTAGCCCCCCCTCATCTGCGGCTTGACAAATGTACGGACTGTGGCTTGTGACAATAAATTGCACTTCAGGGAAATGTTCCTTAAGCCAGGGTCCAATCCTCTGTTGCCATGAAACATGCAAGTGCGCGTCGACTTCATCGATAAGGACTACTCCAGGATATGGAATGACCACCCTTCCCTCGCGCTGATCCATCCTCAACTCGCCGAAGGATGCATGCATTCGGCGAATGATATCCAGAACTAGTGCCACGACTGCGCGTTGCCCATGACTCATCTGTCGGAGATGGAAGACCATATCTGTCTGCCTGCCTTTTGCAAGCCAGAGACCCTCCGCGTCGATATCATGGACAGTGTAATCGTCAGGCAATAGTCCATCATCCATGATGGCCGTCACATTTTCCAGCAGATTCGAAGCTGCTGCATCTCCGTCCAGCTTGAAGTGATGCAGCTGCGTAATCCAGGCGACCGCCTCTGTTAGTGCGCCATCTTCCTGGAAAAGCGTTCGAACGCTCTCCACTCCGTTGAGGCGGCTAGTGAACCGGTGATCTCTACGGGCAGAGTTTCTACTGGGAGCCCATTCAGAGCCCGTCGTGGAGAGCCGACGGAACGGACCGTAGCCAATCAGAAACCAGCCACGCGGAGGCTTACTGCTATACAGGGAGCGTGCGATGGCGCTGCTATCAAATACGACTTCGGTAGCAGCCGTAGATTCTTTATAGTCATCATCGAACAAAGTGGGTTGTTCTGGCCGCCAATGCACGGAAATATCCGGCTGTTCGGCAAATAGGGACTCTTGACCGGTTTCCAACTCAAGCCACAGTGAAATCCGCCCATAGGTGCAGCCGAGCGACAGCCATTCCTCCAGTTGACCATCCAGTAGCGCTGCACGTTTCTCGCCGATTACGCCCAGCGCAATGGCCTGCAGCAAAGCTGTTTTGCCTGAGCCATTTCGTCCAGCGATAACAGTCCAGCCTGCGTGGCCACCGTCAGGCCTGGTGAAATCGAGATCGACTGCGCGAGAGTCGTGGAAGCTTCGCACGCCGTCAATACGCACTTTTTTAAGGTACATTCCCAAAACCCTTTCGGTGCGGAGCGTAAGCATCGTGTGTCTAGCTACCCGCTCTTGCCGCGCAGTTGTGACGAGCTCCATCCGCTGGCGCCGGGTTTACAGACACGGTCTCAACCTACGCAAGCGCCACGTCCAAGACAGGCCTATCGATCTGAACCGATGTGAGGGGAGGGCCTCCGCGGGCGGTTCTCTTTGGGGCAGCAGCTTCCCTCGCTGTCCTCACTCTTTGGCCAGTGCGCAGACGGCCGCTGTAGACCGCCGAGGCGTACGTTCCCCTCCAGCCACATCCGGTCGCGCCAGGACGTGCCCGTGCAGAGCGGCCCGAAGCAGACGACATTCCAGACGATCAGCAGTGCGATCGGCGGTTGCCGTTGAGAGCGGTCCGCGCCGCACGTCGACGGCACGACTCCGCTTCGGACCAGCTTGCGGGACCGAGCGAGCTCGCGAACATCCCGTGGCAGGTCGTCCGTGCCATCGGATCGGCACTGGCTGCGGGGGCTGGCGGGGGAAGTGGCAGGCGGACTGGCCTTGGCCGGGCCGCAGGCCGGATCAGTCGAACTGCATTCGTATGGGTGCCGGTTCGGTTGTAAAGCTGCTACCTATGCGCAGGAGTCACAGACGCCTGTCACCGGAAGCTCAACGAAGCAGCTAGTACACACAGGAGGTGGCGCCTCGCTATGGCCTCGCCGGCGCTCGATGGCAGCCTGGTGCTTCGGAGCGAGGGCGGCGATCCCTCCGCCAGCAGGAAGAGTTGCGCCGAAGTGCCGGTAGCAAGCGAGCCGTGCTTCGGCAGCATGCCGTTCGCGCTCCTCCACCCCGTCCACCGGCGGATGTCCTGCGGTCTCCAAAACTTCCTTGTAGCCCGCGCCCACCATGCCATCGTCGGTGTGCACGACTAGGGCGGTCAGTGGCGGATCTCCTCGTCGGTGCGCTTCATGGACCACCCTTCCGAGGACCGGGCCGATCCAGTTGTGGAGCAGGATCCGGGTGCGGATGCCTGACCGGTCCTGTATCTCCTCTGCTAGCTCCTTGTAGGTGATGACCGCGTGATATTTGCGAGCCACATCCACCAGCACCGAGTAAGCCTCTTCTGCCCATCTCTTGCGGGCGTCCTGTGCGTCGAGCTGTCCCACTGTGCCCCCATGCCCCTGCTCGCCCGACAGTCGGGCCGCCACGACACGCGCGCGGCGGCCTAATCTTGCCCGTTTGGATGGCCGGACGTCATGGGGCGGAGCAAGCATGCGAGACATGTACATACGCGCCAGCGTCGAGGTCTGTACTGGCGGGGCGCTGGGGTAGCTATGGGGCGTGGCCGTGCACACCGCGTGTTTGCCCAGGTCACCTAAGGCGCAGAGCGCAGACTGTAAATCTGCCGGCTCAGCCTACCCAGGTTCGAACCCTGGCGCCGCCACATAGCAAGGCCCCCGTTCTTTGGACGGGGGCCTTCTCTGTTGTGCCGTGACGAGGCGAGTGAACATGGAATCCGTACTGGTCAGCGCGTGCCTGCGGGGTGTTCCCTGCCGGTTCGACGGACGTGGCAAGGCATCCGCGGAGATGGCCGCCGCGCTCGGCGGGCGACGGCCGGTGGCCTTCTGCCCCGAGGTCGCCGCAGGGCTGCCCACGCCCCGCCGTCCTGCCGAGATCGTCGGCGGCGACGGCCACGACGTGCTGGACGGCCGGGCCCGCGTCGTGGACGACACCGGGCGCGACGTCACCGAGGCCTTCGTGGACGGCGCCGGACGGGCGCTGGAGGCGGCGCGCGGAGCGGGCTGCACCGAGGCACTGCTGATGGCCCGCAGCCCTTCGTGCGGGCGTGGGACGGTCCATGACGGTACGTTCGCCGGCGAGCTGCGCGAGGGCGACGGGGTCACCGCGGCGCTGCTGGAGCGGCACGGCATCACCGTCCGCCCCGCGACGGGGGACTGACGGGCGGGCCGGTGACGCGCAACGGGACCAGTCCCGGTCACGTCCGTCACCGGCGCACTGCCCGGGGTCAGTTCCCCGCGATGTCCTTCACCGCGACCGACACCGGCACATTGCCCGAGATCAGTTCCAGCGTCAGCCCCGCCGTGGCCGGGGTGTCCAGCAGCTCCAGGAGCGCCGCCGCCACGTCGTCGCGCGGCACCGGGCCGCGACCGGTCGACGCGGCGAGCAGGACCTGCCCGGTGCCCGCGTCATTGGTCAGCATCCCGGGGCGCAGGATCGTCCAGTCGAGGGCCGTGCGGGAGCGCACGTACGCGTCCGCTGCCCCCTTCGCCCGCAGGTAGACGTCGAACACCTCGTCGCCCGGGTGGTCCGGGTCGGCGCCCATGGCCGAGACCACGATGTAGCGCCGCACCCCCGCCCGCTGCGCCGCGTCCGCGAAGAGCACTGCGGCCCCCCGGTCCACGGTGTCCTTGCGGTCCGTGCCGCTGTTGGGGCCCGCACCGGCCGCGAAGACCGCGGCGTCGGCGCCGCGCAGCGCCTCGGCGGTCTCCTCCACGGAGGCCGATTCGAGGTCCAGGACCACGGGTTCGGCGCCCGCCGACCGGAGGTCCTCGGCCTGTTGCGGATTGCGGATGATGCCCGCCGCCTCATCGCCGCGTGCAGCGAGCAGCCGCTCCAGCCGCAGTGCGATCTGACCATGTCCACCTGCGATGACAATGCGCATGGTGTCGACGGTACGCCGGAGAGGGCCGCTGCGCTCAAGGCCCGCCGCCGGTCCCGGAATCCGGTCTCCCCTGGCGCGGCAGCCCGTACGCGCCGTCCGTCTCCGAGTCGCAGTACTCGCGCACCGCGCTCGTCCGGGCGACGACCCTGCCGCGGTGCACCACGATCCGGCTGTACGCCAGGGAGAGCACCCCGGCCAGCTGTTCCCCGCGTACGGCGAGCAACTCGGCGGGGAAGCCGGCCTCGACCCGCACCTCGGGCAGCCCCATGGCGCGTCTGGCCTCCGCGGAGACGGCCTCGTAGGCCTGCTCGGCCCGCAGCCCGCTCTGCGAGGCCAGCAGGAAGGCGGCCTCCAGCGGGTCGCCGCGTCCCACCGGGTTGGCGAGGTCGCGCAGCGCTCCGCTTCCCGCGGCGACCCGCACCCCGGCCGCGCGCAGCAGCCGTACGGGGGCCGTGCCCCGGTGCTCGGCCCCGGAGCAGCCGCCCTGGGGGAGGCAGATCACCGTCACACCGGCTGCGGCGAGCTGGTCGGCGGCACGGGTGGCGGCTTCCGCGGGAAGCCGGGAGAGGCCGGCGCAGGGGCCGATGGAGACCCCTTGCCGCATTCCGCCGGCCATCGCCGCGAAGCGGGCCAGCCGGGCGGGATCGTCACTGTCCGTGTGCAGGTCGACGGGGCAGCCGTGCTCGGCGGCGACCTCCAGGACGGCCTCCGCGTACCCGGTCGGGTCCGGATCCAGATCGGGGCAGCCGCCGACCGCTCCGGCCCCCATCTTGAGCGCGTCGCGGAGCATCGCCAGATTGCCGGCCCCCGCGACGCCGGTGAGCAGCCGGGGGACGGCGACCGCGGTCAGATCGGCGAGGCCGCGCAGCGAGCGGCGGGCCTGCAGAACGGCTTCGAGGGCGCCGAGGCCCTGTATGTCGCCGATCCGCACGTGCGAGCGCAGGGCGGTCGCGCCGTGGCCGAGCTGCAGCAACGCGGCCTCGGTGGCGCGCCGCTGGACGTCGTCGGGGTGCTGCGAGGGTGGCCCGGGGGTGCCGGGTCCGGCGTCCTCGGCGGTGAGCGCGGTGTCGCTGTGGGCGTGCGGTTCGGCGGGGGCGGGGAGCAGCAGGTGGCCGCGCAGGTCCACACGGGCGCCGGGCGCGACGAGGCTGCCGGCGGTGCCGACAGCCTCGATGCGGCCGCCGTCGAGCCGTACGTCCACGATGCGGCCGTCGGTGAGACGGGCGCCGCAGAGTGTCAGCGCGGAGCTCTCCGGGCAGCGGGTGGCGTCGGCCGCGTGGTCGTCCGGCTGCCGCGGCTGACTGTCGGGCATCGCGGCTCCTGGAAGGGGGGCAAGATCACACAGAGTGAGTCGAGCCTAGGTGTGCACCCGGTCAGGTTCGAGGAGGAGCGAAATAGTCGTACCGGTGCGGCCAACTGTGGTGCACGGGGGACGCCGCCGCACGCGGGGGGCCAGGGGTGGACGAGTGGGCTGATCAAGGGGCTCGGAGCGGTGCGGATCAAGGGCTCGGAGCGGCGCTGATCAAGGGCTCGGGATGGGGCTTCGAAACGGATTTGGGCGATCGGCGACCGACCGTGTAATGTCTTCATCGCTCGCCCCAATAGCTCAGTCGGTAGAGCGTCTCCATGGTAAGGAGAAGGTCTGCGGTTCGATTCCGCATTGGGGCTCTGGTGAAGGGGAAACCCCGCTTCGGCGGGGGGACTCAGTCATCAAAGCGGTGTAGCTCAGTCGGTAGAGCAAGCGGCTCATAATCGCTGTGTCACCGGTTCAAGTCCGGTCACCGCTACTAACAGTAGCCGATTGTGGGGTCGGTCCTCCGATCGGCTACTCTTTTTTTTGCGTTCATCCGTCCACCGTCCGTCCAAGGAGCACTCACGTGGCTGCCACCGACGTCCGCCCGAAGATCACGCTGGCCTGCGTGGAGTGCAAGGAGCGGAACTACATCACCAAGAAGAACCGGCGTAACAACCCGGACCGTCTTGAGATGAAGAAGCATTGCCCGCGCTGCAACTCGCACACTGCGCACCGCGAAACGCGCTGAATCAGGCTCGTACACGAGGCCGTCCCCATTGGGGGCGGCCTCGTGTCGTTGTACTGGGCTGTAGCTGTACTGCGGCCCCTTCGTCTTTCATCAGGAGGTTGCGAGCTCATGGCGCTCGACCAGTCCTTCGTGGGACGGACGTATCCGCCCACCCCGCCGTACGAGGTCGGCCGGGAGAAGATCCGTGAGTTCGCCGAGGCGGTGGGCGATGCCAATCCCGCGTACGTCGACCCCGAGGCGGCCAGGGCGCTCGGTCACAGTGATGTGATCGCGCCGCCGACGTTCGTGTTCTCGATCACCTTCAAGGCCGCCGGTCAGGTCGTGCAGGACCCTCAGCTGGGCCTGGACTACAGCCGGGTGGTGCACGGTGACCAGAAGTTCGTCTACGTGCGTCCGGTGCGGGCGGGGGACCGGCTGACGGTCACCTCGACCATCGAGTCGGTCAAGTCCATGGCGGGCAACGACATCCTGGACGTTCGTGGCGAGGTCCACGACGAGTCCGGTGAGCATGTCGTGACGGCGTGGACGAAGCTGGTGGCGCGCGCCGCCGAGGAGGCGTGATGACGGCGAAGGTGAGTTACGACTCGGTCGAGGTCGGTACGGAGCTGCCGCCGCAGTCCTTCCCGGTCACCCGGGCGGCGCTGGTGCAGTACGCGGGCGCATCGGGCGACTTCAACCCGATCCACTGGAACGAGAAGTTCGCCCGCGAGGTCGGGCTGGAGGACGTGATCGCCCACGGCATGTTCACCATGGCCGAGGCGATCCGCGTGGTCACGGACTGGGCCGGCGATCCGGGTTCGGTCGTCGAGTACGGGGTGCGGTTCACCAAGCCGGTCGTCGTGCCCAACGATGACAAGGGCGCGCTGATCGAGGTCAGCGGCAAGGTGGCCGCCCTGCTGGACGACAGGCGGGTACGGGTCGACCTGACGGCGATGAGCGACGGCAAGAAGGTGCTGGGCATGTCCCGCGCCGTGGTGCAGCTCGGCTGACGCCGCAACGAGCCGAATGACGTAAGGGGCACGGTCCATGGGGTCGTGCCCCTTACGCATGGGCGGTCACGGCGTCCCGGTTGACTAAGTTAGTGATTGAGTACTAACTTAGCTCGCATGGCAAGGATGAGTGCAGACGAGCGGCGCGAGAGCGTCATCCGTGCGGCGATCACCGAATTCGCCCGCGGTGGGTACAGCGCCACCTCCACCGAGGCGATCGCCAAGCGCGTGGGTGTCTCGCAGCCGTATCTCTTCCGCCTCTTCTCCAACAAGCAGGCGATGTTCCTGGCCGCTACCGAGCGGTGTCTGGAGGACACCCGCAAGGTGTTCATGGACGCTGCCGAGGGGCTGGAGGGGGAGGCGGCGCTCCATGCCATGGCAACGGCCTACCAGCGCCTGATCCTCCATGACCCCGACAAGCTGCTGATGCAGATGCAGCTGTATTCGGCCGTAGCGGCGGCCGAGGCGGCCGGCGATCACGAGTTCGGCGAGTCGGCGCGGGCCGGATGGCTCCGGCTCTGGGGCGACGTGCACCTCGCGCTCGGGGCCGACGTCGACGAGACGACGACCTTCCTCGCCTACGGAATGCTTGCCAACACTCTGACCTCGCTCGGCTTTCCGGCCGGCCACCGGGTCTGGTCCGGGTTCTACTCCTCGGCCAGGCCGGACGCCTGAACAGCGCCACCCGGGTTCGGCCCGGTTTTCTGTCCATGGAAGTTAGTCATCAATAACTAACCCTCAGGGGGAGCAGTGGACCAGCACACGAAAGGCCGCTCGGGAGCGGTCTGGGCCCTTGTCATCACCAGCGTGGCCGGCTTCATGGCGGCCCTCGACAACCTCGTCGTCACCACCGCCCTGCCGTCCATCCGCGAGAGCCTCGGCGGCGAACCGGAAGAGCTCGTGTGGACGGTGAACGCGTACACCCTCACCTTCGCCGTGCTGCTGATGTTCGGTGCCTCCCTCGGTGACCGGTTCGGCCGGCGCCGGCTCTTCACTGTCGGGCTCACGGTCTTCACCGGCGCATCCGCCGCAGCCGCCCTCTCGCCCGGGATCAATGAACTCATCGCCTTCCGCGCCGTCCAGGGCGTGGGCGCGGCGATCATGATGCCGTTGACGCTCACCCTGCTCACGGCCGCCGTTCCGGCCGCCCGCCGAGGAGCCGCGCTGGGCATCTTCGGCGCCGCGACCGGACTGGCGGTGGCCAGCGGCCCGCTGATCGGTGGCAGCCTCACCGAGCACATGTCCTGGCAGTGGATCTTCTGGCTCAACGTCCCGATCGGCCTGCTCCTGCTGCCGCTCGCCCGGCTGCGCCTGGCCGAGTCGTACGCCCCCGACTCCCGCCTCGACGTGCCCGGCACCCTCTTGGTCAGCGGTGGGCTCTTCGGAATCGTCTACGGCCTGGTCAACGCCAACGCCGACGGATGGACCAGCCCCGCCGTCCTGACCGCCCTGATCGCCGGTTCCGCGCTCATAGGCGGATTCGTCCGCCACGGCTTCCAGGCGAAGAATCCGATGCTGCCCATGCGTCTCTTCAAGGACCGGGCGTTCTTCGGGATCAACATGGCCAGCCTGCTGATGTTCTTCGGCATGTTCGGTTCGATCTTCCTGCTCAGCCAGTACTTCCAGGGAGTCCTGGGCTACTCGCCCACCGAGGCAGGTCTGCGCATGCTGCCCTGGACCGGGATGCCGATGCTGGTGGCGCCCATTGCCGGGGTGCTCGCCGACCGGTTCGGCGGCCGCCCGGTGGTCGTGACCGGGCTCGCCCTCCAGGCCGTCGGTCTCGGGCTGTTCGCCATGTCCCTCGCCTCCGACGCCTCCTACGTCTCGCAGCTGCCCGCGATGATCGTCGGCGGCGTCGGAATGGCCCTGTACTTCGCACCCGCCGCCAGCCTCGTGATGTCCAGCGTTCGCCCCGGCGAACAGGGCATCGCCTCCGGCGCCAACAACGCGCTCCGCGAGGTCGGCGGTGCCCTCGGGATCGCGGTGCTCGCCACGGTCTTCTCCTCGCAGGGGGGCTACGGCTCCCCGCAGTCCTTCACCGACGGGACCGTTCCCGCGGTCTGGATCGGCGCCGGAGTGGTGGCGCTCGCCGCGCTGGTCGCGCTGCTGATCCCGCGTCGCCGCAGCACCCCGGCGCAGGCGCCCGACCAGACCGAGGCCCGGGTCCCGGTCCCCGCCTGAGAATTTGTCACGCCGATACGGTCCGCGGCCCCGCCCCGACGGCGGGGGAGCGGACCGTACTCTTGTCCCCGTGCAGGAACTCCACGACGCGCCCCTCGCCCCCCTGACCACCTTCCGGCTCGGTGGCCCCGCCACCCGCCTCCTCACCGCGACGACCGACGCCGAAGTGGTCGAGGCCGTGCGCGAGGCCGACGACAGCGGCACCCCGCTCCTGGTCATCGGCGGCGGCAGCAATCTGGTCATCGGCGACAAGGGCTTCGAAGGCACCGCCCTGCGCATCGCGACCAAGGGCTTCGTGCTGGACGGGGCGACGCTCGAACTGGCCGCGGGAGAGATCTGGACGGACGCCGTCACCCGCAGCGTGGAGGCCGGACTGGCCGGCCTCGAATGCCTGGCCGGCATCCCCGGCTCGGCGGGGGCGACGCCGATCCAGAACGTCGGGGCGTACGGGCAGGAGGTGTCGTCCACCATCACGGAGGTCGTCGCCTACGACCGGCACACCCGGGAAACCGTCACCATCCCGAACTCCGAGTGCGCCTTCGCGTACCGGCACAGCCGATTCAAGGCCGAACCCGACCGGTTCGTGGTGCTGCGGGTCCGCTTCGGGCTTGAAGAGGCGGGCGGCCTGTCCGCGCCCCTCAAGTACCCCGAAACGGCTCGCGCCATGGGTGTCGAGCAAGGGGAACGCGTTCCCGCCGCGGCCGCCCGCGAAACCGTGCTCAGGCTCCGCGCCGGCAAGGGCATGGTGCTCGACCCCGAGGACCACGACACCTGGTCGGCCGGGTCCTTCTTCACCAACCCGATCCTGGACCCGGCACAGTACGAGGCGTTCCTCGCCCGCGTGGCGCAGCGCCTCGGACCGGACGTGACGCCCCCCGCCTTCCCCGCGGGCGAGGGACGCACCAAGACCTCGGCGGCCTGGCTCATCGACCGGGCCGGTTTCACCAAGGGATACGGCTCCGGCCCGGCCCGTATCTCCACCAAGCACACCCTCGCCCTCACCAACCGGGGCGCGGCGAGCACCGAGGACCTGCTGGCCCTGGCGCGCGAGGTCGTCGCCGGGGTCCACGAGACCTTCGGCGTCACGCTCGTCAACGAACCGGTGACCGTCGGCGTGAGCCTCTAGCGGAGCCCGTACGGGCCCGCCCCTCAGTACGCCACGCCCACCCCCTGCTTCACCGCCGCGGGGTCGTCGATCAGCGTCAGCATCGCGTGCGCCACGTCGGCCCGGGAGATGGACCGGCCGCTGCGCGGATTGCTGCCGACGACCGTCCGGTAGACGCCCGTCAACGGCCCGTTCGTGAGCTTCGGGGGACGCACCGACGTCCAGTCCGTGGCGGAGGAGGCCAGTGCGGCCTCCATGGCGGTGAGGTCCGCGTAGACCTCTTTCAGGATCGCGCCGATCGTTGCGAGCATCATCCGGTCGAGCAGCGGGTCGTCCGCGGGCTTCGGGGCGACCGGGGCCGCGCTCACCACGAGCAGCCGCCGTGTCCCCTCCACCTCCATGGCCGTCAGGACGCTGCGGGTCAGCCGTTCGGCGATCCCGCCGGCCTTCCGGCCCCGTGAACCCAGCCCGGAGAGCACCGCGTCACGGCCTGCGACCGCCTCGCGCAGCGTCTCCGGGTCGTCCACGCGGGCTGCCGTGTGGACCGTGACATCGGAGAGCGGCACCGGCAGCCGCGCGGGATCACGGACCACCGCCGTCACCTCGTGCCCCGCCGCCACTGCCTGGCGGACGATCTCCTGTCCGATACCGCCTGTCGCGCCGAACACCGTGAGCTTCATTGCGCACCCTCCTCGGGTGGGTAAGTATTCACTCACCCCTAGAGTGAGCGGATACTCACCACTCGTCAAGCTTCATCGGAGTGCACATGGAGCAGAAGCCGGCCCGCGCCCGCATCATCGACGCCGCCCATCAGCTGATGCTCACCATCGGGCTGGCCCGGGCCACCACCAAGGAGATCGCCAGGGCCGCCGGCTGCTCGGAGGCCGCGCTCTACAAGCACTTCCCGAGCAAGGAGGAGCTCTTCGTGGTGGTGCTGAAGGAGCGGCTGCCCAGGCTCGGCGGAATCCTGAAGCGTCTGGCCACCGACGCGGGGGAGGGGGAGGGGACGGTCGAGCAGAACCTCACCGAGATCGCCCGCGAGGCCGCCCTCTTCTACGAGCAGAGCTTCCCGATCGCCGCGTCCCTGTACGCCGAGCCGAGGCTCAAGGAGCGCCACAACGCGGCGATGCGCGAACTGGGAACCGGCCCCCACATACCCATCCGCGGAGTCGACGCGTATCTGCGCGCCGAACAGTCCGCAGGACGGGTACGGGCCGGCGCCGACACGTACGCCGCCGCCTCCCTGCTGCTGGGGGCCTGCGCCCAGCGGGCCTTCGCCTACGAGGCCACGGAGACCGGCGGGCCTCCGCAGCCGCTCGACGTCTTCGCCGCCTCGATCGCCCGGATGCTGCTGAGCGGGCTCACGGGGTAGTCCGCACCGGGGCGGTTCAGCCCGCCGGCTTGGCCAGCCACTCGTCGACGCCCGCCAGAAGCTCGGCCCGCACCGCGTCGGGCGCCGCCGAACCCCGTACCGACTGACGCGCCAGCTCCGCCAGCTCCTCGTCCGTGAACGCGTGATGGCGCCGCACGAGGTCGTACTGCGCGGCCAGCCGGGAGCCGAAGAGCAGCGGGTCGTCCGCGCCGAGCGCCATCGGCACACCGGCGTCGAACAGAGTGCGCAGGGGTACGTCGGACGGCTTCTCGTAGACGCCGAGCGCCACGTTCGACGCCGGGCACACCTCGCAGGTCACGCCGCGCTCCGCCAGCCTGCGCAGCAGCCGCGGGTCCTCGGCGGCCCGCACGCCGTGCCCGACCCGGGACGCGTCGAGGTCGTCAAGGCAGTCGCGGACGCTGGACGGGCCCGACAGCTCACCGCCGTGCGGGGCCGCCAGCAGGCCGCCCTCCCGGGCGATGGCGAAGGCCCGGTCGAAGTCACGGGCCATGCCGCGCCGCTCGTCGTTGGAAAGGCCGAACCCGACGACGCCCCGGTCCGCGTACCGCACGGCGAGCCGTGCCAGGGTCCTGGCGTCCAGCGGATGCTTCATCCGGTTGGCCGCGATCACCACCCGGATCGGCAGCCCGGTCTCGCGCGATGCGCTGTCCACCGCGTCCAGGATGATCTCGATCGCCGGAATGAGCCCGCCGAGCAGGGGTGCGTACGAGGTGGGGTCGACCTGGATCTCCAGCCAGCCGGAGCCGTCCGCCACGTCCTCCTGGGCGGCCTCGCGCACCAGTCGCTGGATGTCGCCGGGCGTCCGGAGGCAGGACCGGGCGATGTCGTAGAGCCGCTGGAAACGGAACCAGCCGCGCTCGTCCGTCGCCCGCAGGCTGGGGGGCTCGCCGCCGGTCAGGGCCTCGGGCAGCCGTACGCCGTACTTGTCGGCGAGTTCGAGCAGTGTCGTGGGCCGCATCGACCCGGTGAAATGCAAGTGCAGGTGGGCCTTGGGCAACAGCCGTACATCACGCTCCATTCAAAGATCCTGCCGCACGGACGGGGTGTCGCGGTACCCGGTTTCCCCATCGAGTTGTCACTCGAACGGGTGAGCGAACAAGAAAGCGACCCCCGGCCGGAGCCGGGGGTCGCCACTGAAATGCGGGAGGTGCTACGCCTTGGCCTCGCCGAGCAGCTTCTGGAGCCGCGAGACACCTTCGACGAGGTCGTCGTCACCCAGTGCGTAGGAGAGGCGCAGGTAGCCCGGGGTGCCGAAGGCCTCGCCCGGAACGACCGCGACCTCGGCCTCGTCCAGGATCAGCGCCGCCAGCTCGACCGAGGTGGCCGGGCGCTTGCCGCGGATCTCCTTGCCGAGCAGCGCCTTCACCGAGGGGTACGCGTAGAACGCGCCCTCGGGCACCGGGCACAGGACGCCGTCGATCTCGTTGAGCATCCGCACGATGGTCTGCCGGCGCCGGTCGAAGGCGGTGCGCATCTCGGCGACCGCGTCCAGGTTCCCCGAGACGGCTGCCAGCGCGGCGATCTGGGCGACGTTGGAGACGTTGGAGGTGGCGTGCGACTGCAGGTTGGTCGCGGCCTTCACCACGTCCTTGGGGCCGACGATCCACCCCACGCGCCAGCCGGTCATCGCGTACGTCTTGGCGACACCGTTGACCACGATGCACTTGTCGCGCAGCTCGGGCACGATCGCCGGCAGCGAGGTGAACTTCGCGTCGCCGTAGACCAGGTGCTCGTAGATCTCGTCGGTCAGCACCCACAGGCCGTGCTCGACGGCCCACTTGCCGATCGCCTCGGCGTCCGCCTCGCTGTAGACCGCGCCGGTCGGGTTCGAGGGAGAGACGAACAGGACGACCTTCGTACGCTCCGTGCGTGCCGCCTCCAGCTGCTCGACGGAGACCCGGTAACCGGTGGTCTCGTCGGCGACGACCTCCACCGGGACACCGCCGGCGAGGCGGATCGACTCGGGGTAGGTGGTCCAGTACGGCGCCGGGACGATGACCTCGTCGCCCGGGTCGAGGATCGCGGCGAAGGCCTCGTAGATGGCCTGCTTGCCGCCGTTGGTCACCAGGATCTGGGAGGCGTCGACCTGGTAGCCGGAGTCGCGCAGCGTCTTCTCTGCAATGGCGGCCTTGAGCTCGGGGAGCCCGCCCGCCGGGGTGTAGCGGTGGTACTTCGGGTTGCGGCAGGCCTCGACCGCGGCCTCGACGATGTAGCCGGGGGTCGGGAAGTCGGGCTCGCCCGCACCGAAGCCGATCACCGGACGGCCGGCGGCCTTGAGGGCCTTGGCCTTGGCGTCGACGGCGAGGGTGGCGGACTCGGAGATGGCACCGATGCGGGCGGATACCCGGCGCTCGGAGGGAGAAGTTGCAGCGCTCATGCCTCCATGCTCCCAGACCGTATTCCCCGTCGGCACAGGGGTTTCAGGGACCGGACAGCAGTCGGACACCATGCGGACAGGCAAGCGGGCAGCATCGGACAGGAACGGTCGGGAGCTATCTGTTCGACGCCGGGCCGCTGAGCACGTACACTCACCTGTCGTTGGCCTTCACCAGCCGCACCGTTCCTGCACCCGAAGCATTCGGGGACATGCGGTAGGTTGGTGGAAACCACAAAGGGTCGTAGCTCAATTGGTAGAGCACTGGTCTCCAAAACCAGCGGTTGGGGGTTCAAGTCCCTCCGGCCCTGCTACACACTCCTTCGCCAGGATGTGTGCGCATGTACGTACTTCAATGCACTGCCGTGCGGCTTCACCGGGCGCGGCACGGCCATGACCCGGAATCAGGTGAGAAGCGTGACGGACGCCGTGGGCTCCATCGACATGCCTGATGCCGAGGATGAAGTCCCCGAGTCGAAGAAGAAGACCCGGAAGGGCGGCAAGCGCGGCAAGAAGGGCCCTCTGGGCCGTCTCGCGCTCTTCTACCGCCAGATCGTCGCCGAGCTTCGCAAGGTTGTCTGGCCGACTCGCAACCAGCTGACGACATACACCTCAGTGGTGATTGTGTTCGTAGTCGTCATGATTGGTCTTGTTACCGTGATTGACTTCGGTTTCCAGCGGGTCATCAAGTACGTCTTCGGCTGATCCCGCGGAGGGCGCCTCATGGGCGCCCCTTTCGCATGTTCCACCCATTTGTATCCAGGAAGAAGCAGCCACCGTGTCTGACCCGAACCTGAACGACGCCGTCGAGCCGACGGCGGGCGCCTTCGAGTCCGCCGAGGACGAGCTCGACATCGTCGAGGCGGCGGACGCTGAGGAGCCGGACCAGGCTGAAGCTGCCGACGCCGCCGCGGGCGAGCCCGCCGAGCAGGCCGCAGTGCACGTCGAGTCCGCCGACGAGGCCCTTGAGGCCGAGTCCGGTGACGACGAGGACGAGAGCGACGAGGACGAGGCCTCCGACGAGGAAGCCGCGGACGAGGACGCCGACGAGGCCACGGACGAGGCCGACGAGGAAGAGGCCGAGCCCGTCGACGCCGTCACCGCCCTGCGCGAGGAGCTCCGCGGCCTCCCGGGCGAGTGGTACGTCATTCACACGTACGCCGGTTACGAGAAGCGTGTGAAGGCCAACCTGGAGCAGCGCGCCGTCTCGCTGAACGTGGAGGAGTTCGTCTATCAGGCCGAGGTGCCTGAGGAGGAAATCGTCCAGATCAAGAACGGCGAGCGCAAGAACGTCCGTCAGAACAAGCTCCCGGGTTACGTCCTGGTGCGCATGGACCTGACGAACGAGTCCTGGGGCGTCGTCCGCAACACTCCCGGCGTCACCGGCTTCGTGGGCAACGCCTACGACCCGTACCCGCTGACCCTGGACGAGATCGTCAAGATGCTCGCCCCCGAGGCCGAGGAGAAGGCAGCCCGCGAGGCAGCCGAGGCCGAGGGCAAGCCGGCTCCGTCCCGCAAGGTCGAGGTCCAGGTGCTGGACTTCGAGGTGGGCGACTCGGTCACCGTCACCGACGGCCCGTTCGCGACCCTGCAGGCGACGATCAACGAGATCAACGCCGACTCGAAGAAGGTCAAGGGTCTCGTCGAGATCTTCGGCCGCGAGACCCCGGTCGAGCTCAGCTTCGACCAGATCCAGAAGAACTAGCGCTTCCCGCCAGCTTCTGGACACATGCCTACCGAGCAGGTCAGACCGGCTGTCACAGCCTGTCTGACCTGCTCGGTTTTTGGTCGCGCAGCTATACCCGTTATCGTTGTGCGGTATGCCTGCATCCGGATGACCGGATGACGGCGAAAACTCTCACTAGGACCCGGAGAGAGCACATGCCTCCCAAGAAGAAGAAGGTCACGGGGCTTATCAAGCTCCAGATCAACGCCGGTGCGGCCAACCCGGCACCGCCGGTCGGCCCCGCACTGGGCCAGCACGGCGTCAACATCATGGAGTTCTGCAAGGCCTACAACGCCGCGACCGAGTCGCAGCGTGGCATGGTCGTGCCGGTGGA
Organism: Streptomyces sp. LN549; assembly: GCF_043203805.1. Lineage (NCBI taxonomy): Bacteria > Bacillati > Actinomycetota > Actinomycetes > Kitasatosporales > Streptomycetaceae > Streptomyces > Streptomyces sp. LN549. The sequence goes on from NZ_JAZHRI010000002.1 coordinate 5,231,913, forward strand.
GATCACGGTCTACGAGGACCGTTCCTTCACCTTCATCACCAAGACTCCGCCGGCCGCCAAGCTGATCCTCAAGGCCGCGGGTGTGGACAAGGGCTCCGGCGAGCCTCACAAGACCAAGGTTGCCAAGCTGACGGCTGCCCAGGTCCGCGAGATCGCCACGACGAAGCTCCCCGACCTGAACGCCAATGACCTCGACGCCGCGTCGAAGATCATCGCCGGCACCGCCCGTTCCATGGGCATCACGGTCGAAGGCTGATTCAGCCCCACCCCCTCAGTGGTAGGACCAAGCGCTGGTCCGCACCACGACTCCACACTCTGAAACCACAGGAGTAGAAGTGAAGCGCAGCAAGAACCTCCGCGCTGCGGACGCCAAGATCGACCGGGCGCGCAACTACGCCCCGCTCGAGGCCGTCCGTATCGCCAAGGACACCGCCTCCACGAAGTTCGACAGCACCGTCGAGGTCGCGTTTGCCCTGGGTGTTGACCCTCGCAAGGCCGACCAGATGGTCCGTGGCACCGTGAACCTCCCGCACGGCACCGGCAAGACCGCCCGGGTCCTGGTCTTCGCGACCGGTGACCGTGCTGCGGCCGCGGAAGCCGCGGGCGCCGACATCGTCGGCGCCGACGAGCTCATCGACGAGGTGGCGAAGGGCCGTCTGGACTTCGACGCCGTCGTCGCGACCCCGGACCTCATGGGCAAGGTCGGCCGCCTCGGCCGCGTGCTCGGTCCGCGTGGTCTGATGCCGAACCCGAAGACCGGCACCGTCACCCCCGACGTCGTGAAGGCTGTCAACGACATCAAGGGCGGCAAGATCGAGTTCCGCGTCGACAAGCACTCGAACCTGCACTTCATCATCGGCAAGACCTCGTTCGACGAGACCAAGCTGGTGGAGAACTACGCAGCGGCGCTGGAGGAGATCCTCCGTCTGAAGCCGTCCGCCGCCAAGGGCCGCTACATCAAGAAGGCCACGCTGGCCACCACGATGGGCCCCGGCATCCCGCTGGACGCCAACCGCACCCGTAACCTCCTCGTCGAGGAGGACCCGGCCGCCGTCTGAGCCACCGCGCTCGTACGACCGCCGTGTCACGTGTGACATTGACGGGCCCCGCAACCTTTCGAGGTGCGGGGCCCGTCCTCGTATGTACGTACCAGAGGCTGTCGGAGCCGTGCGTTAGCGTGCAGGGCACCGAGAGCGAACGAGGGGTGGAAGCGGATATGAGGACCAGTACCGTACGGCGCGTGGGTATGGCTGTGGCTGTGGCGGCGGCGTTGACGTCGGTCGCGGCCTGCGGCGGATCGGACGACGGCGGCTCGGCCAAGGCCAAGGGCAAGGAAGCGAGCAGCGGCGGCGTCGTGAAGGTCGACGCGATCGCCGCGCTGCTCGACGTGCAGAAGAAGACCGGTGCGGCGAACTCGGCGAAGGTCGAGGGCACCACGGTCATGGGCAGTGCCATGTCCATGAAGCAGTCCGGGGCGCTCGACTGGAGCGACGGCGTCACCGGCACCATGGAGATCACCTACACCGGCGGCGCCATGGCCGACACCATGAAGAAGGCCGGCGGCACCGGCACGATGCAGGCCCGCTACTTCAAGGACGGCTACGCGGCGGACATGGGCGCTGCCCTGGCCCAGCAGACCGGTGGCAAGCGCTGGATCAGCTACTCCTACGACGACCTCGCCGAGCTCGGGGGCGCCTCCGGGGCGGCGATGAAGGACCAGATGCAGAACACCACTCCCGACCAGGGAGTGAAGTCGCTGCTGGCCTCCGGCGACGTGAAGGAGGTCGGCAAGGAGCAGGTCCGCGGTGTCGCCACCACGCACTACTCCGGCACGGTCGACGTCGCCGAGCTGACCGCCAAGACCTCGAAGCTGGACCCCGCTCAGCTGACCGCTCTCAAGAAGCAGCTCAACGACGCCGGGATCACCACGGAGAAGGTCGACATCTGGGTCGACGAGAACGACCTCCTGGTGAAGAAGACCGAGCGCGGGCAGATGAAGACCGGCGAACTCAACTCGACGGTGTTCTACAGCGACTACGGGACCAAGGTCTCGGTCGAGCAGCCGCCGGCCGGCGAGACCATCGGGTTCAAGGAGCTGCTCCAGCAGCAGCAGGGAGCGACCGCGGGAGCGTCCTAAACCTTCCGGACCACCCGAACCGGGACGGATTTGCTCGGCGCGACCTCGGTCGCGTACTCTTCTGCAGAAGCCAAAGACCGCTGGTCGTTGCTGAAACCCGCAAGGGGGACGGCAACCGAAGGATCCGTTGAATGCGGACGACCTGCGCAGGTGACTGTGGAAAAGCTCCCGGACTTGTTCGGTCGAGCTTCGCCCTGGCGCCTGCGCCGGGGCGTTTCGTCTTTTCCGGCCCCTTTTGAGCGGTCCTCATCACCCGGAAGGAGGCCGACGCTCATGGCAAGGCCCGACAAGGCTGCAGCGGTAGCCGAGCTCGCGGACCAGTTCCGCAGCTCGAACGCCGCCGTGCTGACCGAGTACCGGGGTCTCACCGTGGCACAGCTCAAGCAGCTGCGCCGTTCGCTCGGTGAGAACGCCCAGTACGCCGTGGTGAAGAACACGCTGACCAAGATTGCGGCCAACGAGGCCGGGATCGACACGCTGGACGACCTGTTCGCAGGTCCGACGGCGGTTGCCTTCGTCACCGGTGACCCGGTGGAGTCGGCGAAGGGTCTTCGTGACTTCGCCAAGGACAACCCCAACCTCATCATCAAGGGCGGTGTCCTTGACGGTAAGGCGCTGTCCGCCGATGAGATCAAGAAGCTCGCGGACCTCGAGTCCCGCGAGGTTCTGCTCGCCAAGCTGGCCGGCGCCATGAAGGGCAAGCAGACTCAGGCTGCGCAGCTCTTCCAGGCTCTGCCGTCGAAGTTCGTCCGCACTGCGGAAGCTCTTCGTGCCAAGCGGGAAGAGCAGGGCGGTGCCGGTACTCCGGCTCCCGCCGAGGCCGCCGAGTAATTTCGCTCAGCGGTCCAGCGGGCTCCACGTACGCCCGCCGACATATACATCCGGCACCTGCCGAATAGTGGAAGGACGCCATCATGGCGAAGCTCAGCCAGGAAGACCTGCTCGCCCAGTTCGAGGAGCTCACCCTCATCGAGCTCTCCGAGTTCGTCAAGGCCTTCGAGGAGAAGTTCGACGTCACCGCCGCCGCCGCGGTCGCCGTTGCCGGCCCCGCCGGCCCGGGTGCCGTCGCTGACGCTCCGGAGGAGAAGGACGAGTTCGACGTCATCCTCACCGCCGCCGGTGACAAGAAGATCCAGGTCATCAAGGTCGTGCGTGAGCTGACCTCCCTCGGCCTGAAGGAGGCCAAGGACCTCGTCGACGGCGCCCCGAAGCCCGTCGTCGAGAAGGTCGCCAAGGAGGCCGCCGAGAAGGCTGCCGAGTCCCTCAAGGCCGCCGGCGCCTCCGTCGAGGTCAAGTGACCCAGCGAGTCTTCTGACTCCTCTGGACCCCCGTGCCGCGAGGCGTGGGCGTCACTTCGCGAAAGGCGATCACCCGTATGGGTGGTCGCCTTTCGGCGTACCCGCGGTGGGTGCCTTGCTCTTCCCGCGGCGACGAGTATGGTGATCTTCGCCGTGCGCCTCTCGTGGGGGGTACGGGCGGCGCCGAGGGGCGGCGGGTGCGGGTCTCGGGGCCTGTCCCGGCTGGGGGGCCTTGACGAACCGCACGAGGCGCGCAATTCTCAAGGCGCGTCGTCACATCGATCCGAATCCGAGGCATGGATCGATGGCGAAGAGGGCAGTAAAGAAGAGCGCACCCCGCGCAGGGCTAGACATAGGTGTTGAGAACAGCTGTTGAGAGCAACGTGGGTCTCTGAGAACCCCGACTGGACATCAGTGTGCCGCTTGGCTACACTGACCCTTTGCGCTGCCTGTTAGCTGCCTCCTGCCCGTCACCAGGGGCATACCCATCTTGTGCACCGTGGACCGTGCCTCCCTCACCTGGGATATCTGTCCACCTGTCCAGTTTGGGACCGGTACGCGCGTAGTGAGTCCGAGCCCTCGGAAGGACCCCCTCTTGGCCGCCTCGCGCAACGCCTCGACCGCGAATACGAACAACGGTGCCAGCACCGCCCCGCTGCGCATCTCTTTTGCAAAGATCAAGGAGCCCCTCGAGGTTCCGAACCTCCTCGCGCTGCAGACCGAGAGCTTTGACTGGCTCCTCGGTAATGCCGCCTGGAAGGCTCGCGTCGAGGCTGCTCTGGACAGTGGACAAGACGTCCCCACCAAGTCCGGCCTGGAGGAGATCTTCGAGGAGATCTCACCGATCGAGGACTTCTCCGGGTCGATGTCGCTTACGTTCCGCGACCACCGCTTCGAGCCCCCGAAGAACTCGATCGACGAGTGCAAGGAGCGCGACTTCACGTTCGCCGCCCCGCTCTTCGTCACGGCCGAGTTCACCAACAACGAGACCGGCGAGATCAAGTCCCAGACGGTCTTCATGGGCGATTTCCCGCTCATGACCAACAAGGGCACCTTCGTCATCAACGGCACCGAGCGTGTCGTCGTGTCGCAGCTGGTCCGCTCGCCGGGTGTCTACTTCGACTCCTCGATCGACAAGACGTCCGACAAGGACATCTTCTCCGCCAAGATCATCCCGTCCCGGGGTGCCTGGCTGGAGATGGAGATCGACAAGCGCGACATGGTCGGTGTCCGCATCGACCGCAAGCGCAAGCAGTCCGTCACCGTCCTCCTGAAGGCTCTCGGCTGGAGCACCGAGCAGATCCTCGAGGAGTTCGGCGAGTACGAGTCCATGCGCGCCACCCTGGAGAAGGACCACACCCAGGGCCAGGACGACGCGCTGCTCGACATCTACCGCAAGCTCCGCCCGGGCGAGCCGCCCACCCGCGAAGCCGCTCAGACGCTGCTCGAGAACCTCTACTTCAACCCGAAGCGTTACGACCTCGCGAAGGTCGGCCGCTACAAGGTGAACAAGAAGCTCGGCGCCGATGAGCCGCTGGACGCCGGGGTGCTCACCACCGACGACGTCATCGCGACCATCAAGTACCTGGTCAAGCTGCACGCCGGTGAGACCGAGACGACCGGCGAGTCGGGCCGGGAGATCGTCGTCGAGACCGACGACATCGACCACTTCGGCAACCGTCGTCTGCGTAACGTCGGCGAGCTCATCCAGAACCAGGTCCGTACGGGCCTGGCGCGGATGGAGCGCGTCGTGCGTGAGCGCATGACGACTCAGGACGTCGAGGCGATCACGCCGCAGACCCTGATCAACATCCGGCCGGTCGTCGCCTCCATCAAGGAGTTCTTCGGCACCAGCCAGCTGTCGCAGTTCATGGACCAGAACAACCCGCTGTCGGGTCTCACCCACAAGCGCCGTCTGTCGGCGCTTGGCCCGGGTGGTCTCTCCCGTGAGCGGGCCGGCTTCGAGGTCCGTGACGTGCACCCGTCCCACTACGGACGCATGTGCCCGATCGAGACCCCTGAAGGCCCGAACATCGGTCTGATCGGTTCGCTCGCCTCGTACGGCCGCGTCAACGCGTTCGGCTTCATCGAGACGCCGTACCGCAAGGTCGTCGACGGCCAGGTCACCGACGAGGTCGACTACGTCACGGCCGACGAGGAAGACCGTTACGTCATCGCCCAGGCGAACGCGACGCTCTCCGACGAGCTGCGCTTCACCGAGCCCCGCGTCCTGGTCCGCCGTCGTGGCGGAGAGGTCGACTACGTGCCCGGCACCGAAGTCGACTACATGGACGTCTCGCCGCGCCAGATGGTGTCCGTCGCAACCGCGATGATCCCGTTCCTGGAGCACGACGACGCCAACCGTGCCCTCATGGGCGCGAACATGATGCGTCAGGCGGTGCCGCTGATCAAGTCGGAGGCCCCGCTCGTCGGCACCGGCATGGAGTACCGCTGCGCCACCGACGCCGGTGACGTGCTGAAGGCCGAGAAGGACGGTGTGGTCCAGGAGGTCTCCGCGGACTACATCACCGTGACCAACGACGACGGCACGTACACCACGTACCGCATCGCGAAGTTCATGCGCTCGAACCAGGGCACCTCGGTCAACCAGAAGGTCGTCGTCTCCGAGGGCGACCGGATCGTCGCCGACCAGGTACTCGCCGACGGACCGGCCACCGAGAACGGTGAGATGGCCCTCGGCAAGAACCTGCTCGTGGCGTTCATGCCGTGGGAAGGTCACAACTACGAGGACGCGATCATCCTGTCGCAGCGCCTCGTGCAGGACGACGTCCTCTCCTCGATCCACATCGAGGAGCACGAGGTCGACGCCCGTGACACCAAGCTCGGTCCGGAGGAGATCACCCGGGACATCCCGAACGTCTCCGAAGAGGTCCTCGCGGACCTCGACGAGCGCGGCATCATCCGGATCGGTGCCGAGGTCACGGCCGGTGACATCCTCGTCGGCAAGGTCACGCCCAAGGGCGAGACCGAGCTGACCCCCGAGGAGCGCCTGCTCCGCGCGATCTTCGGTGAGAAGGCGCGCGAGGTGCGCGACACCTCGCTGAAGGTGCCGCACGGCGAGATCGGCAAGATCATCGGCGTCCGCGTCTTCGACCGCGAAGAGGGCGACGAGCTGCCGCCGGGCGTGAACCAGCTGGTCCGCGTCTACGTCGCGCAGAAGCGCAAGATCACCGATGGTGACAAGCTCGCCGGCCGTCACGGCAACAAGGGCGTCATCTCGAAGATCCTCCCGATCGAGGACATGCCGTTCCTGGAGGACGGCACCCCGGTTCGACATCATCCTCAACCCGCTGGGTGTCCCGTCCCGAATGAACCCGGGACAGGTCCTGGAGATCCACCTCGGCTGGCTCGCCAGCCGCGGCTGGGACGTCTCCGGCCTCGGTGACGAGTGGGCCAAGCGCCTGCAGTCCATCGGTGCCGACCAGGTCGCCCCCGGCACCAACGTCGCCACGCCCGTCTTCGACGGTGCGCGCGAGGACGAGATCACCGGCCTCTTCCAGGCCACGATCCCGAACCGCGACGGCGACCGCCTGGTGCAGCCCTCCGGCAAGGCCCAGCTGTTCGACGGCCGCTCCGGCGAGCCGTTCCCGGAGCCGGTCTCGGTCGGCTTCATGTACATCCTCAAGCTCCACCACCTCGTCGACGACAAGCTGCACGCTCGTTCGACGGGTCCGTACTCCATGATCACCCAGCAGCCGCTGGGTGGTAAGGCTCAGTTCGGTGGACAGCGCTTCGGTGAAATGGAGGTGTGGGCCCTTGAAGCTTATGGCGCCGCTTACGCCCTCCAGGAGCTGCTGACGATCAAGTCCGATGACGTGACCGGCCGCGTGAAGGTCTACGAGGCCATCGTCAAGGGCGAGAACATCCCCGAGCCCGGCATTCCCGAGTCCTTCAAGGTGCTCATCAAGGAGATGCAGTCGCTCTGCCTCAACGTGGAGGTGCTGTCCTCGGACGGCATGTCCATCGAGATGCGCGACACGGACGAGGACGTCTTCCGCGCGGCGGAGGAGCTCGGTATCGACCTGTCCCGGCGAGAGCCGAGCAGCGTCGAAGAGGTCTGACGGGTTGGCCGGCCGGATCCCAGTGATCCGGCCGGCTCTCCCCGGACCCGTTCAGACCATTGCTGAAGTGCCCCGATTTCTCGCGTGACGCGAGGGGGCTCGAACCCCCGAAAGAGGGATTGACGACAAGTGCTCGACGTCAACTTCTTCGACGAGCTGCGGATCGGCCTTGCCACCGCGGACGACATCCGGACCTGGTCCCACGGCGAAGTGAAGAAGCCGGAGACCATCAACTACCGCACGCTCAAGCCCGAAAAGGACGGACTCTTCTGCGAGAAGATCTTCGGTCCGACCCGGGACTGGGAGTGCTACTGCGGCAAGTACAAGCGTGTCCGCTTCAAGGGCATCATCTGTGAGCGCTGTGGCGTCGAGGTCACTCGCGCCAAGGTGCGCCGTGAGCGCATGGGCCACATCGAGCTTGCCGCTCCCGTCACCCACATCTGGTACTTCAAGGGCGTCCCGTCGCGCCTGGGCTACCTGCTGGACCTCGCGCCGAAGGACCTCGAGAAGGTCATCTACTTCGCCGCGTACATGATCACGTTCGTCGACGAGGAGCGCCGCACCCGCGACCTTCCGTCGCTGGAGGCTCACGTCTCCGTCGAGCGCCAGCAGGTCGAGAACCGTCGCGACTCGGACCTCGAGAACCGCGCCAAGAAGCTCGAGACCGACCTCGGCGAGCTCGAGGCCGAGGGCGCCAAGGCCGACGTGCGCCGCAAGGTGCGCGAAGGCGCCGAGCGTGAGATGAAGCAGCTGCGCGACCGTGCGCAGCGCGAGATCGACCGCCTCGACGAGGTGTGGAGCCGCTTCAAGAACCTCAAGGTCCAGGACCTCGAGGGCGACGAGCTGCTCTACCGCGAGCTGCGTGACCGCTTCGGCACGTACTTCGACGGCTGCATGGGTGCCGCTGCTCTGCAGAAGCGCCTGGAGTCGTTCGACCTCGACGAGGAGGCCGAGCGCCTCCGCGAGATCATCCGTACCGGCAAGGGCCAGAAGAAGACCCGTGCGCTCAAGCGCCTCAAGGTCGTCTCCGCGTTCCTGCAGACCAGCAACAAGCCCAAGGGCATGGTGCTCGACTGCGTGCCGGTCATCCCGCCGGACCTGCGTCCGATGGTGCAGCTGGACGGTGGCCGCTTCGCGACCTCCGACCTGAACGACCTGTACCGCCGTGTGATCAACCGCAACAACCGCCTCAAGCGTCTCCTTGACCTCGGTGCCCCCGAGATCATCGTGAACAACGAGAAGCGGATGCTGCAGGAGGCCGTCGACGCGCTGTTCGACAACGGTCGCCGTGGTCGCCCGGTCACCGGTCCCGGTAACCGCCCGCTCAAGTCCCTCAGCGACATGCTGAAGGGCAAGCAGGGTCGTTTCCGTCAGAACCTTCTCGGTAAGCGTGTGGACTACTCCGCGCGTTCCGTGATCGTCGTCGGTCCGCAGCTGAAGCTGCACCAGTGCGGTCTGCCGAAGGCCATGGCGCTGGAGCTCTTCAAGCCGTTCGTGATGAAGCGCCTGGTTGACCTGAACCACGCGCAGAACATCAAGTCGGCCAAGCGCATGGTCGAGCGCGGCCGCACCGTGGTGTACGACGTCCTCGAAGAGGTCATCGCCGAGCACCCGGTGCTGCTGAACCGTGCACCGACCCTGCACCGCCTCGGCATCCAGGCCTTCGAGCCGCAGCTGGTCGAGGGCAAGGCCATCCAGATCCACCCGCTCGTCTGCACCGCGTTCAACGCGGACTTCGACGGTGACCAGATGGCCGTGCACCTGCCGCTCTCCGCGGAGGCGCAGGCCGAGGCCCGCATCCTGATGCTGTCCTCGAACAACATCCTGAAGCCGGCCGACGGTCGTCCCGTCACCATGCCTACGCAGGACATGGTGCTGGGTCTGTTCTTCCTGACCACCGACGGCGAGCTCCGTGACACCAAGGGCGAGGGCCGCGCGTTCGGCTCCACGGCCGAGGCGATCATGGCGTTCGACGCCGGCGAGCTGGCGCTCCAGTCGTCCGTCGACATCCGCTTCCCGGTGGGCACCATCCCGCCGCGTGGCTGGGTGCCGCCGGTCGCCGAGGAGGGCGAGCCCGAGTACCAGCCGGGTGACACCTTCCGGCTGCGGACGAGCCTGGGCCGCGCGCTCTTCAACGAGCTGCTGCCCGAGGACTACCCGTTCGTCGACTACTCGGTCGGCAAGAAGCAGCTCTCCGAGATCGTCAACGACCTCGCCGAGCGCTACCCCAAGGTCATCGTGGCGGCGACGCTCGACAACCTGAAGGCGGCGGGCTTCCACTGGGCGACCCGTTCCGGCGTCACCGTGGCCGTCTCCGACATCGTCGTGCCCGAGGCCAAGAAGGCCATCGTCAAGGGCTACGAGGACCAGGACGAGAAGGTCCAGAAGCAGTACGAGCGCGGTCTGATCACCAAGGACGAGCGCACGCAGGAGCTCATCGCGATCTGGACCAAGGCGACCAACGAGGTTGCCGAGGCGATGAACGCGAACTTCCCCAAGACGAACCCCATCTTCATGATGGTTGACTCGGGTGCCCGAGGAAACATGATGCAGATGCGTCAGATCGCCGGTATGCGTGGTCTGGTGTCCAACGCCAAGAACGAGACGATTCCTCGTCCCATCAAGGCGTCCTTCCGTGAGGGCCTCACCGTTCTGGAGTACTTCATCTCCACGCACGGTGCCCGTAAGGGTCTGGCGGACACCGCCCTGCGTACCGCCGACTCGGGTTACCTGACCCGTCGTCTGGTGGACGTCTCGCAGGACGTGATCATTCGCGAGGAGGACTGCGGCACCGACCGTGGCCTCAAGCTGAAGATCGCGGTCAAGGGTGCCGACGGCGTGCTCCGCAAGACGGACGACGTCGAGACCTCTGTGTACGCCCGCATGCTCGCCGAGGACGTCGTCGTCGACGGCAAGGTCATCGCGCCTGCCAACGTCGACCTCGGTGACGTCCTGATCGACGCCCTGGTGGGCGCCGGCGTCGAGGAGGTCAAGACCCGCTCGGTCCTGACCTGTGAGTCCGCGGTCGGCACCTGTGCCTTCTGCTACGGACGCTCGCTCGCCACCGGCAAGCTGGTCGACATCGGTGAGGCGGTCGGCATCATCGCCGCCCAGTCCATCGGTGAGCCCGGTACCCAGCTGACGATGCGTACCTTCCACACCGGTGGTGTGGCCGGTGACGACATCACCCAGGGTCTGCCCCGAGTCGTCGAGCTCTTCGAAGCCCGTACGCCGAAGGGTGTCGCCCCGATCTCGGAGTCCGCAGGCCGGGTCCGGATCGAGGAGACCGAGAAGACCAAGAAGCTCGTGGTCACGCCGGACGACGGCAGCGACGAGATTCCCTTCCCGATCTCCAAGCGCGCCCGTCTGCTGGTGGGCGAGGGCGACCACGTCGAGGTGGGCCAGAAGCTCACCGTGGGTGCCACCAACCCGCACGACGTGCTGCGGATCCTCGGTCAGCGCGCGGTCCAGGTCCACCTGGTCGGCGAGGTCCAGAAGGTCTACAACTCGCAGGGTGTGTCGATCCACGACAAGCACATCGAGATCATCATCCGGCAGATGCTCCGCCGCGTGACGATCATCGAGTCCGGCGACGCGGAACTGCTGCCGGGCGAGCTCGTCGAGCGTTCGAAGTTCGAGACCGAGAACCGTCGTGTGGTCCAGGAGAGCGGTCACCCCGCCTCCGGTCGTCCGCAGCTGATGGGTATCACCAAGGCCTCGCTGGCGACGGAGTCGTGGCTGTCCGCGGCTTCCTTCCAGGAGACGACCAGGGTTCTGACGGACGCGGCGATCAACGCCAAGTCCGACTCCCTGATCGGCCTCAAGGAGAACGTCATCATCGGTAAGCTCATCCCGGCCGGTACGGGTCTGTCCCGCTACCGCAACATCCGGGTCGAGCCGACCGAAGAGGCCAAGGCCGCGATGTACTCGGCCGTCGGCTACGACGACATCGACTACTCGCCGTTCGGCACGGGCTCCGGCCAGGCCGTTCCGCTGGAGGACTACGACTACGGTCCGTACAACCAGTAAGCGAGTCGCTTGATACGACCGAAGGGCGGTCATCCCGTGCACACGGGGTGGCCGCCCTTCGGCGTGCGATGCGTCACTCCGGCCGGCCCGGGCGTACGGTGGATGCAGGCCGGGAGGGCGCTGAGGGGCCCGTGAGCGGCCTTGTGGCATCCCGTACGGGTCGGGGACAAGCCGGGCGGCCGCCCCGCGTGTCGGGGCGGACAGCATTTGTTTTGACCGGAGTCCATGAGGTAGGTACGCTCAGACCTTGTGCCTGGGGTGTGCCTGGGTTTGTGTGCGTGTCCTCAACCGCACGGCGAACCCGTCTTTGGCCACCGCAATCTGTGCTTCCACTGCTCCAGGGGAGTGGCCCGCAGTATTCGACACACCCGACCGCGTGGGTCGGTGAGTGTTCCAGGTTAGTTTCACCGACGGCACACAGAAACCGGAGAAGTAGTGCCTACGATTCAGCAGCTGGTCCGGAAGGGCCGGCAGGACAAGGTCGAGAAGAACAAGACGCCCGCGCTCGAGGGTTCGCCCCAGCGTCGCGGCGTCTGCACGCGTGTCTTCACGACCACCCCGAAGAAGCCGAACTCGGCCCTCCGTAAGGTCGCGCGTGTGCGTCTGACCTCCGGCATCGAGGTCACGGCCTACATTCCGGGTGAGGGACACAACCTGCAGGAGCACTCGATCGTGCTCGTGCGTGGTGGCCGTGTGAAGGACCTGCCGGGTGTTCGCTACAAGATCATCCGCGGCTCGCTCGACACCCAGGGTGTCAAGAACCGCAAGCAGGCCCGCAGCCGCTACGGCGCCAAGAAGGAGAAGTAAGAATGCCTCGTAAGGGCCCCGCCCCGAAGCGCCCGGTCATCATTGACCCGGTCTACAGCTCTCCTCTTGTCACCTCGCTGATCAACAAGATCCTGCTCGACGGCAAGCGTTCCACCGCCGAGCGGATCGTGTACGGCGCCATGGAAGGCCTCCGCGAGAAGACCGGCGCAGACCCGGTCATCACGCTGAAGCGCGCGCTTGAGAACGTCAAGCCCTCGCTCGAGGTCAAGTCCCGCCGTGTCGGTGGCGCCACCTACCAGGTGCCGATCGAGGTCAAGCCCGGTCGTGCCGCCACCCTCTCGCTGCGCTGGATCGTGGGTTACTCCCGCGCCCGTCGCGAGAAGACGATGACCGAGCGCCTCATGAACGAGCTGCTCGACGCCTCCAACGGTCTTGGCGCTGCCGTCAAGAAGCGCGAGGACACCCACAAGATGGCCGAGTCCAACAAGGCCTTCGCGCACTACCGCTGGTAGTCGCTTACCCCATCGAGACCGAGAGAAGATTGAGCCTTATGGCCACCACTTCGCTTGACCTGGCCAAGGTCCGCAACATTGGGATCATGGCCCACATCGACGCGGGCAAGACGACCACCACTGAGCGGATCCTCTTCTACACCGGCGTCTCGTACAAGATCGGTGAAGTCCACGACGGCGCTGCCACGATGGACTGGATGGAGCAGGAGCAGGAGCGCGGCATCACGATCACGTCCGCCGCGACGACCTGTCACTGGCCGCTCAATGATGTTGACCACACCATCAACATCATCGACACCCCGGGTCACGTCGACTTCACCGTCGAGGTGGAGCGTTCGCTCCGCGTCCTCGACGGTGCCGTCACCGTGTTCGACGGTGTGGCCGGCGTCGAGCCGCAGTCCGAGACCGTGTGGCGTCAGGCGGACCGCTACGGCGTGCCGCGTATCTGCTTCGTCAACAAGCTCGACCGCACCGGTGCCGACTTCTTCCGTTGTGTCGACATGATCGTCCAGCGCCTTGGCGCTGTCCCGATCGTCATGCAGCTCCCCATCGGCGCCGAGGCCGACTTCACGGGTGTCGTCGACCTCGTGTCGATGAAGGCCTTCGTGTACCCCGAAGAGGCCGCCAAGGGCGAGATGTACAACGTCATCGACATCCCGGACAACCTCAAGGAGGCCGCCGAGGAATGGCGCGGCAAGCTCCTCGAGGCCGTGTCCGAGAACGATGACGCGATGATGGAGCTGTACCTGGAGGGCGTCGAGCCCACCCAGGACCAGCTGCACGAGGCGATCCGTCGGATCACCCTCGCATCGAAGGGCACCGCCGACTCGGTCACCGTCACCCCGGTGTTCTGTGGCACCGCGTTCAAGAACAAGGGCGTTCAGCCCCTGCTCGACGCGGTCGTCCGCTACCTGCCTTCCCCCCTGGACGTCGAGGCCATCGAGGGCCACGACGTCAAGGACCCGGAGAAGGTCATCCAGCGGAAGCCCTCGGACGACGAGCCGTTCTCCGGCCTGGCGTTCAAGATCGCGAGCGACCCGCACCTCGGCAAGCTCACCTTCGTCCGGATCTACTCCGGTCGCCTCGAGGCCGGCACTGCGGTGCTGAACTCGGTCAAGGGCAAGAAGGAGCGCATCGGCAAGATCTACCGCATGCACGCGAACAAGCGTGAGGAGATCGCGTCGGTGGGCGCCGGTGACATCATCGCCGTCATGGGCCTGAAGCAGACCACCACCGGTGAGACGCTGTGTGACGACAAGAACCCGGTCATCCTGGAGTCCATGGACTTCCCGGCGCCGGTCATTCAGGTCGCCATCGAGCCCAAGTCCAAGGGTGACCAGGAGAAGCTGGGTGTCGCCATCCAGCGCCTCTCCGAGGAGGACCCGTCCTTCCAGGTGCACTCCGACGAGGAGACCGGCCAGACCATCATCGGTGGTATGGGCGAGCTTCACCTCGAGGTGCTCGTCGACCGCATGAAGCGCGAGTTCCGCGTCGAGGCGAACGTCGGCAAGCCGCAGGTCGCGTACCGCGAGACGATCCGCAAGGCCGTCGAGCGCATCGACTACACGCACAAGAAGCAGACTGGTGGTACCGGCCAGTTCGCGAAGGTGCAGATCGCCATCGAGCCCATCGAGGGTGGCGACGCGTCCTACGAGTTCGTCAACAAGGTCACCGGTGGCCGCATCCCCCGTGAGTACATTCCCTCGGTGGACGCGGGCGCCCAGGAAGCCATGCAGTTCGGCATCCTGGCCGGTTACGAGATGGTCGGCGTCCGCGTCACCCTTCTCGACGGTGGTTACCACGAGGTCGACTCCTCGGAGCTCGCCTTCAAGATCGCCGGTTCGCAGGCGTTCAAGGAGGGTGCCCGCAAGGCGTCCCCCGTGCTCCTTGAGCCGATGATGGCCGTCGAGGTCACCACGCCCGAGGACTACATGGGCGATGTCATCGGCGACCTCAACTCCCGCCGTGGCCAGATCCAGGCCATGGAGGAGCGCAGCGGCGCTCGCGTCGTGAAGGGCCTCGTGCCCCTCTCGGAGATGTTCGGCTATGTCGGAGACCTCCGCAGCAAGACCTCGGGTCGCGCAAGCTACTCGATGCAGTTCGACTCCTACGCCGAGGTTCCGCGGAACGTCGCCGAGGAGATCATCGCGAAGGCCAAGGGCGAGTAACTCCCCGAGTTGACGCTTTAGGCTTATCACCGGAGCCTGGTGGGGCATTTGACGCAGCGCGTATGCAATGTGTCGAATGCCCCCGGCCCCGGCATCCCAGCAAAGATCACCTGGCGCCGATGAAGCAAGGCGTACAGAACCACTCCGCAGGAGGACCCAGTGGCGAAGGCAAAGTTCGAGCGGACTAAGCCGCACGTCAACATCGGCACCATCGGTCACATTGACCACGGTAAGACGACCCTTACGGCCGCCATTACCAAGGTGCTGCACGACGCGTACCCGGACCTGAACGAGGCCTCGGCCTTCGACCAGATCGACAAGGCTCCTGAGGAGCGCCAGCGCGGTATCACCATCTCGATCGCGCACGTCGAGTACCAGACGGAGTCGCGTCACTACGCGCACGTCGACTGCCCCGGGCACGCCGACTACATCAAGAACATGATCACGGGTGCGGCGCAGATGGACGGCGCCATCCTCGTTGTCGCCGCGACCGACGGCCCGATGCCGCAGACCAAGGAGCACGTGCTCCTGGCCCGCCAGGTCGGCGTTCCGTACATCGTCGTCGCCCTGAACAAGGCCGACATGGTGGACGACGAGGAGATCCTGGAGCTCGTCGAGCTCGAGGTCCGTGAGCTCCTCTCCGAGTACGAGTTCCCGGGCGACGACCTTCCGGTCGTCAAGGTCTCGGCGCTCAAGGCTCTTGAGGGTGACAAGGAGTGGGGCCAGACCGTCCTCGACCTGATGAAGGCCGTCGACGAGTCCATCCCGCAGCCCGAGCGTGACGTCGAGAAGCCGTTCCTGATGCCGATCGAGGACGTCTTCACGATCACCGGTCGTGGCACCGTCGTCACCGGTCGTATCGAGCGTGGTGTCCTCAAGGTCAACGAGACCGTCGACATCGTCGGTATCAAGACCGAGAAGACCACCACCACGGTCACCGGCATCGAGATGTTCCGCAAGCTGCTCGACGAGGGCCAGGCCGGTGAGAACGTCGGTCTGCTCCTCCGTGGCATCAAGCGCGAGGACGTCGAGCGCGGCCAGGTCATCATCAAGCCGGGTTCGGTCACGCCGCACACCGAGTTCGAGGCGCAGTCCTACATCCTGTCGAAGGACGAGGGTGGCCGTCACACCCCGTTCTTCAACAACTACCGCCCGCAGTTCTACTTCCGTACCACGGACGTGACGGGCGTTGTGACCCTTCCCGAGGGCACCGAGATGGTCATGCCGGGTGACAACACCCTCATGAACGTCGCGCTGATCCAGCCGGTCGCCATGGAAGAGGGCCTGAAGTTCGCCATCCGTGAGGGTGGCCGGACCGTGGGCGCCGGCCAGGTCACCAAGATCCTCAAGTAATTACTTGAGCGTCTGACCTGGTAGCTCCGCACAAGAGCACCAAGAAGGGCCCCGTCCCGCCGCGCAAGCGGTGGGACGGGGCCCTTCGTCTTGTCTCAGGCGGTGGGTACGGGCGGTCGGCGCACCATGAAGACGTCGACCGGGTCCTCGCGCTCCAGGACGAACCCGTGCCGCTCGTACAGCCGCCGGGCCGCGCTGCCCTGGAGCACGTTGAGGCGGACCGGGACCCCTTCGGCGTCCGTACGGGCCAGCAGGACGCTCAGGACGGCCGAGCCGATGCCCTGCCCCTGGAGCTTCTCGGCGAGGAGGAAGTTCTCCAGGCAGTGGCCGTCCTCGAAGGGGCGCAGCGTGACGCTGCCGCCGAAGCGGCCGTCGGCGGTGATCACCGAGGTGTACTCGGGCAGGTAGGAGTCCCGCAGCCGCCGGCGCACCCGGTGTTCGTCGAAGCGTCCGAGGCGGACCAGATCCGGGCGCATCACGACGGCCCGGAGCTCGACGATGGCTTCGAGGTCCCCGGGGGTGGCGGGACGCAGGGCCCAGCTTTGAGTGGTACGTACAGGCATGACGGGAGTCTGCCAGAGGGCGGGCGACGTGAGCCGACCACTCGTGGAGCGCGCGTCTGCGGAGCCGCGGTCCAGCCGGTAATGCTCCGGGATCGAACCCTGAGGAATGATCTCGATCTCCCGCCGGTGGTGGAGGTGGTCGGTTTCGCCGGATGCGCGTCCGGCGGGCCGTCACGGCCCGGGGGGCAGCCGCCCGGGACCCGGACGGTGTTCAGTGGTGACCCCGTCCGAACGTCGGGCGCAGACGGCTCACCTCGGCAGATCGGGGGAGAGGAAGGGGGCAAGGAGCGCGAACAATGCGTCGGGGCGGTCGAGGGGAATGATGTGGCCACAGTCCTGGAGATGGTGTCCGACCAGGTCATCGGCGATGGGGCGGAGTTGGCGTTCGAGCCCGGGGCCCACGGGCTGAGAGCCGACGGACATGGTGGGCATGGTCAGCCGAGCCGTCGCGACGGCGTCCTGGATCTGCTGTGCGCTGGTGGGCAGGGCCCGGTAATAGGAGAACGCGCAGCGCAGGGCCTCGCTCCCGGTGTACGCGTGGACGAAGGCCGCCCGGATGTCGTCCGGTACTCCTCGCCCGAGCGTCCCCGAGTTGAGGAAGAAGTCGATGTACGAGGCCTCGTTGCCTGCCAGGACGGTCTCGGCAAGGCCGGGGACGGCGTGGAAGCCGAACCACCACGGGGCGCCGCTTGCGACGAGGTGGTCTGCTCCGGGCAGGCGGCCGAGCAGTCCCTCCATCACGACCAGGCGCCGGACGAGGCCGGGCCGGCGGAGCGCGAGCAGGACGGCGGGGGCGGTGCCCGCGTCGATGCCGACCACTGCTGCCGAGGGCTCGCCCAGTGCGTCCAGCAGCGCTTCGGCGTCGGCGGCGAGGGTGCCTGCGTCGTAACCCTCGACGGCACGGGCACTGGCACCGAAGCCCCGCAGGTCCGGGGCGATGACCCGGTAGTGCCCGGCCAGTCGGCCCATGATGCCGCTCCAGACCTGCCAGGTGTGCGGGAAGCCGTGCAGCAGGAGTACCGCAGGTCCGTCCCCGGCGACTGCGACGTTGAGCTGGACGCCGTTCGTCGCGATGCGGTGCAGTCGGTGTGCGGCAGTGGCCGGCATGATGGCTCCTCGGCTGGTTACCATGGGTGACCACCAAACGATAGGTAACCGCCCGGCCGCTTTCCAGACGGCACTTTCAGGGAACGTGGTGAGCCACAAGTGACCACTCGAGGAGACCGGGCTGCCGGTCGCGGGGTGCGGGGTGATCTGTTCGATCCCCAGTGCCCTACGCGGCAGTTGCTGGACCGCATCGGTACGAAATGGACATCCATGGCAGTCAAGACGCTCGCCGATGCCGCACCGGACGAGGTGCGGTTCGCGGAACTGAGGCGCCGGATGCCCGGCGTTTCGCAGAAGATGCTGTCCGTGACGCTGCGGAGTCTGACCCGCGACGGGCTGGTGTCGCGCCGGGTCGAACCGACCGTGCCGCCGCGAGTCTTCTACCGGCTCACCGGACTCGGACTGTCCCTGGAAGCCGCGCTTGCGGGGCTGCGAACGTGGGCGGAGGAGCACATGGCTGAGATCGACTGCGCCAACGAAACCGCCGACCAGGAGGGCGGCGGGGGGTAGGGCGCCTGTGTGCGGTACCCCTTCATAACTTGCCGCGTTCCTCGGCCGGGTCGATCTGAGCCGCGCCGAGGACGTCGTACGGCTGCGCGAGGCGGCCGACGAGCTGTACCGGCACATCGACAAGGAGGAGGACGGCCTGTTCCCGGCCTCGCTCACCGTGCTGTCCGGGGACGATTGGGACCGCTCGATGACGGCTTGGCGCGTGGCGCATCCGGAGGCGGGCGGGGACCTCTGAGGTATCACACGGCGGCCAGGGCCGCACGGGCCGCCGCACACAGGGCTTCGTCGTCGCGGACGGAACGCCAGTCGTCGTGGCGCACAGGGCGTTCGTCCGCGTCGAGGAGGGCGTGCAGGAGCGGTGCGGCCTGCCGGGGGTCCGAGGGGAGCTGACACAGGCTCCGGACGGTGGCCATCGCGTCGGAGCGGTGGTCGTGCGCGATCTGTTCCCCCGCCGCGGGCTCTCCGGGAGGGCGGAGCAGGGCGTGCGCGGAGACCGTCAACATCACGTCGTCATCGAGGAGTTCGAACAGGCGCGGGACGACGTCGGCCCCGTCCCGGTGCCACTGTTGCAGGATCGAGAAGTACGGATGCCATTGCTTCGCCGTCCTCTTGATGTGGGCCACCAGTGGGGCGAGGAGTACGTCGGTGTGTGCGGCGAAAGGGGCGAGCGCCTCGGCGAAGCTGAGGTCGCTGCGGTTCCAGCGACGGTCGGCCGAACCCGTGGGGCGGTGGGCGAAATCGCCGCGGGTGCGAAGCAGTTCGGCGAGGTACGGCACGCAGCGGTCGTCACCCATCCGGCTCAGCGCCCAGAGGGCGTGCTCCCACGTGAGTTCGTCGGGCTCGCCGGCCGGGGTGAGCTGCGTGGCGACGAGGTCGGCCCAAGGGCGAGCGGCGGCTCCGCACATGGCGAGGACCTGCAGAGCGAAGACACGGTTCTCCGCACGTGCATCGCCCACGCGCTCGGCCACGGCAGGCAGGAGTGCGGGTACGGCGGAGCGCCATCGGGACATCAGGGACGCGGCGATCCTGAGGCCACCCGCGCGCTCATCGGTGCCGCCGTGGCGCAGCAGGGCGTGCGCGAGGGCGAGCCGTCCGGGCAGGTCGGCTCCGAGCCGTCGGTCGGCTGCGGTGATGACGTCGATCGGCGAGGAGAAGCACTCCGCGGGCGGGTAGGCCGTCGCGGCCGAGGAGGCGAGCAGTGCGGCGGTGGTGACGGGGGCGTAGAGGGGATCGGCGTGCCCGGGCAGGGCGCGGCACAGAGCCTCCACCGCCTGGAGCCGGACGTCGTGGCGGATCTCCTCGTCCCACGCGAGCCAGGCGTCGACGTCCTCGTCGATGTCGGGTTCCTCGCTCTTCCCCTCGACGGTCATACGGTGCCGTAGCCACGCGAGGGCCTCGTCGCGTCGCCGGGTGGCGTGACGGGCGAGCTCGCCGACGCCCAGTACGAGGCACCCGGCCGACCAGAGGTCCGGCTCGTCGTCGAAGCGTGTACGGAAACGGGTGATCAGGGAGTCCGCGTGGGCCGCGGACTGCGCGAGTGCACGGACCGCCCCGGCCCGGACGGCGTAGTCGCTGTCGTCGAGCAGCGGCAGCAGCTCCTCGGCGGCCCGCTCCCAGGCGGCCGGCCACCTCGTGTCGACGGTGGGCCGCCACCTGCCTTCGAGGATCCGGTCGACCTTCGCCGTCGGGGCGGTGTTGCCCGTGCCGGCGATGTCGGCGATCGTCAGCAGGATCTCGAAGCGCACCGTCACGTCCGGATCCCGGGCCGCCTCGACGAGAAACGGCAGTATCTCGGCGGCCGCCCCGCTCACCGAGCTGCCGTCGCCGATGGCCGCGAAGCGGAGATCCGTACAGGTTCTGTCGGCGGTGACGCGGTCGGTCGCCCAGAGGCCTGCCAGCACCTCGGGGCCGTACCGCTCGCCGGTGTAGAGATCGGCCACCTTCGACCAGTCGACCTGTGCGGCGAGCCGCGCCAGCCGCTGTGCTCGCGTGTCCTGTGCGGACATGCCGCCGCTCGCCGCCCCTCGTCAGCCTTTCGGGTCGAGGCCCAGCAGGGGTAGGACGAGGTCGCGATTGCCTCTGCGCCCGTCCCACGCCTCGTACACCAGTGCCTCCGGGCCGGTGATCCGCAGGCCGTCGCGCAGGCCGGTCACCGTCATCCCCGCCAGATTGCGGTACGCGCCCGACGGCGACGGCCAGGGCAGCTCGGCCCACCAGTTGTGGCCGTAGGCGGTGTCCTGGGGCGGCTTCCAGCCCGCGTCGACGATCATTCGGTAGCCCGCCTCTCCCGCGCGCAGCGCCGGGTCGAGACCGTGATCACCGACCAGTTCGGCCTCCATCCCTTCGTCGCTCTGCAGGAACTGCGCGTACCGGCCCGTCCCTCCGCCCTCGCGGATGATCAGCACCGATCCGGCGCTCAGCAGGGTCAGCTGCTCGGCGAGCCTTTCACCGAACCCGTCCCATCCCGTCACAGCACCCCCTCCTCGTCCATCCGCAGAAGTTCCTCGTCGAGGGACAGTCGCTTGTTGGTCACCAGTTCCAAGTACACCGCGTCTCCCGTGTGTTCGAGGACCAGGGTGGTGTCGGGGTCGGCCCAGTGAACCGCAGCGGGGGCGCCCGGCCTGCGGTCCGTCGGCGCGCCCAACGACGTGTGCAGCGCGGCGGCCATCCTCGCGAACGCGTCCTGGGACAGGGCCCAGTCAGCCGCGTAGTCGGTCAGACGCAGCCGCACGCGTTCGACCATTCCCTCGTCCTGCGCCCGTCTGCTGCGGGACGAGGCGCGGCCGGGCCGCTTGAACCCGGTGTCGAGGAGATCCCAACGCGGCCGGATCATCAGCGCCTGGCGCGTGAACTGTGCGGACCGTCTGGAGCTCGGCGTGGCCCCCAGCTCCCAGGTGCAGTCCAACGACCGCAAGCGCGCGGCAAGTTCGATGACCTCGGTATCGCTCAACGCACGCCATTGGGTCATTGCCCGCCCCTGTCCTCTCCGCCCTCGTACGGCTCGGATTTCGCCGATCATGACACACCGTCGCTCGGGCGTGACCGGGGCTGTCGGGGACGAGTGGGGCCGCTCGATGACGGCTTGGCGCGAGGCGCACCCGGAGGCGGGTGGGGACCTCGGGCGGTAGCGGGGGAGCCGGGCTCCCCCGCGAGGCGTGGCCGATCAGTGGGCGTTGTCGAAGACTTCCTCGACGGTGGTGGCGGTGGCGGCGCGTTCGAGCCACTGGTGGAGGAGGTGAGTGTCGGTGCAGGCGGTGATTTTCTCGCGGGCCTCTTCGGTAAGCGCGATGCCGCGCACGTCCAGGACCAGCAGGAGGCTGTCGGCTTGGCCTTGGGCTCGGCCCTGGGCTCGGCCTTCGTCCCGGATTTCTTCGGACATGAAGGATTTGTAGAAAGAGGTATCCACGGCCACCAGGTTCCTCCATTGTTGTGCGGCCTGGCGGTTGCCGAGGCCTTGTGCGACGAGTTCGGCGATGGGGTCGGCGAGGGTTTCGGGTGTGTCGCGCAATGCGGCGGAGAGTGTTTTCAGTATGGCATCGACGTCCGGATTGTCGGCGTGTGTGATGGCGGCGAGGGTGGCGAGTGCGAGGTCTTTGCGGGCTTCGGCGACGTTCTTGATGATGGGCATGTTGTGGGGTCCGGCGACGAGTGGGGTGAGGGTGAGGGTGGGCCATTGGGGAAGGCCGATGGTGATGGGGGTGGCGGCCCATTGGGCGGTGGCGTGGTCCTGGCAAACGACCAGGAGGAGGACGGGCAGGGCGCCGTATCGGTTGTGGAGGTAGGTGACGTAATAGGGCCAGCTGGTGGTTTTGCGGGGGTCTTTCTTGCCTTGGGCTTCGACGGCGAGGAGGAAGGGGCCGTCGGCTTGCGTCTCGATGCGCAGGAGGGTGTCTACGCGGCGTTCGATGGGGCTGTTCTCGGTGAGGTCGTTGGGCAGGACGGTCGCGGATGTGGGTGGCGGGATGTCGATGCCGAGGACTTCGGAGACGCGGGAGAAGAGGCCGGGGTACTCCTGGAAGATGCGGTGCATTGCTTCGTGGGGTGAGCTGACCATGCGGGTCCGTTCGGGGTGAGGGTGGGCGTCAGGCGGCTGTGTGCCGGTCTGGGTGTGTGGCGGTTCGGCAGTCGCGGCAGTGGCCGGGGTTGGTGGCGCGGAAGGCGCGGTCGCAGGTGTCGCAGTTCTGGAGCGGGATGGCGGTGGTTTTGCGGCGGGGTGGGGGTGTGAGGTCGGTGGTGCCGGGGAGTGGGGGTGGCAGGAGGGTGGTGATGCGGCTGCGGACGAGCTTCGCCGGGTGTTTGACGGGGATGGGGAGTTGGTCGGTGAGGGCGTGGCGGATGGTGTCGGGGTGAACGTCGCGTTCGAGCCAGGCGGCTACGCCGGGGGTGAGTGCGGGGATGTCTTTTTCTTTGAGGGTGAGTTGGGGTGCGTGGCGGCGGAGGTCGGTGAGGACGGCTTCGGCGATTCGGAGTAGTTCCGGCGTGGGTGTGTGGGGCTGGGGGAGTGGCGGGGGCTGCTTCCTGGGGGCCGTTGGAGCCGGTACGTGGACGGGTGCGGGGAGCGGCGGTGCGACGGGTGCCGCGACCGGGGGAGGGGGTGGTGCGGGTGCGGGCTCAGGCGCGGTGGGCGCCTGCCGTCGGGGTTCTCGTTGTGGAGTGGGCGCGGTGGCTCCGGGCTTGTTGTACGAGATCGTGCGGGTGACGACGCGGCCGCTGGGGAGGCGTACGCGGCTGCGGTGGAGGTAGCCCTCCGCTTCCAGTTCGTGGAGGGCGGCGGTGATGCGGGCTTCGCTCTCCGGGAAGCGTTCCGTGAGCACCTTGATGCCGACCTTGGCCCCGGCGGGCAGTGACTGGATGTGGACGGCGAGCCCGATCGCGATGAGGGAGAGTTCGTGGTGCTGGGCGAGGTGGTTGCCGATGATCACGAAGCCGGAGCTGTGGCGGGAGTTGACGTGGATGACGCCGGATGTCGGCGTGACGTCACGAGTGCCGGGCTGGGCGCACGGGGGCGCGATAACCTGCGGGGTAGCCATTCGGGAAGCCCTAACTTCCTCGTGGTCAGGCCCCCGGTTGAGATTGTCAGTCTCGGCGGGGGCCGTCTCAGTTCTGTGGTTGTCGCGGCGAGCATATGCCGACCAACCGGCCTCGAATCCAGCCCAGTTGCCCAGGTTCACTCGCGCGAGTGATGCAGGTCAGGACGGGGGTGGGGTCGGGTTTGGTGGGGTTATTTCTCTGAGTTCTTTAAAAGTCTTTAGACGTCGTGGGTGGCCGCGTCGTGGTTCACCGGGTCGTGGCCGCGTAGGTCGTGGGCATCCACGACCTGGTGGAGTCGGTCACGGTACGAGGTCTAGTTCCGCCCACACCGTCTTGCGCGGGACCGGCCCCGGGATGATGCCCCAGCGGTCGGCGAGTGCCTCGACGATGAGCAGGCCGCGCCCGCTCTCCGCGAGTGGGTCGGGGGCCGAAGTCGCGGGCAGGCGGTCGCCCCGGGTGTCGGTGACCTCGATCCGCAGCCGGCTGCCCGGGCCGACGGTGAGGCGCAGTTGGAAGTCCCGGCCCGATACCCGGCCGTGGACCGTGGCGTTGGTGGCGAGCTCCGCGACGATGTGCGCGGCCGTCTCCGAGGGCAGCCCCCAGAGGTCGAGATGGGCCACGGCGAGGAGACGGGCGAGCCGGGCGCCCCGGCGGGTGGGGGAGAGCAGCACCGTGAACGTGCGTTCGGTGGTGCGGAGTTGAGGGGTGGCGGTTTGTTGGTTCACGTCACTCAGCGTGGCTGCGTCTGCGTACCGTGCCCAGTGACATGGCCCTTGCGTACGGTGATTGTCCCGGGCTTGTCCAGCGCTGTCCCGGCTGTCCGGAGTGACGTGCGGGGAACAGAGGCGGTTGAGCAGAAACGGCACGCGCGTCGGAAGTGGGGCACGGATGAGTGTGGACGGGGTCGGTACGGAGCAGGGCGGCGGCGGGGCGGACGAGCCCGGTTGGGACGTCGATCCGGATGACGAGTCGGGTGTTGCGGTGGTTGCCGCGGTGGGGCGCCAGATCAAGGCCTGGCGGGATGCGGCCGGGATGCGCGCCGGCGAGTTCGGGGCCGCGATCGGGTACGGGGAGGACCTGGTCCGCAAGGTGGAGGGCGGGCGGCGCATCCCCCGGCCGGAGTTCCTGGACAGGTCGGACGAGGTGCTGGGCGCGGGCGGCAAGATCGCCGCGATGAAGCGGGATGTGGCCCAGGTCCGGTACCCGAAGAAGATCCGGGAGCTGGCGAAGATGGAAGAGCGAGCGGTCGAGATGGGGTTGTACAGCAACCACAACATCCACGGTCTCCTGCAGACACCAGAGTATGCGCGGGCTCTGTTTGAGATGAGGCGGCCCGCATACTCGGAGGACGAAGTGGAGAGGGTGTTGGCCGGGCGCATGGCCAGGCGGTGCGTATTCGAGAGATCACCCGCTCCCGCGCTCAGCTTCGTGCAGGAGGAAGTGACCCTGCGCCGCCCCATCGGTGGTGCCGCAGTGCTGCACCGACAGCTCGAACGGCTGCTGGAAGTAGGGCAGTTGCGAAACGTTGAGATTCAGGTGATGCCGACCAGCCGCGAGGACCACGCAGGAATGGATGGCGGCGTCGAGGTATTGAAGTTTGAGGACGGCACTGCGGTGGGGCGTTCGGACGGAGCGTTTGCCGGACGTCCGGTGTCCGATCTGAAGCAGCTCAGGATCCTTGAACTGCGCTATGGGATGATCCGGGCCCAGGCTCTCGCGCCACGGGAGTCGCTGGCCTTCATCGAGCAACTGCTGGGAGAGACATGATCCGCGAGACCTCTGCCGGAGACGCTTCAGGGCTGAAGTGGTTCAAGAGCAGCTACAGCAGCGGCAGCGAAGGTGATTCCTGCGTCGAGGTCGCGGCAGCCCCCGACTCGGTACACGTCCGCGACTCGAAGAATCTGCCGGGGCCGCAGCTCACCTTCGGCGACGACGCGTGGGCGGGTTTCGTCCCGTACGCCGCTGGGCGCTGACTCCTTACATACGTACCGGGGCCAACGACGCGTCCCGGATGCCGCGCAGCACCTCCGCCCCGATCTCCGCCAGCCGGTGCGCCCCCGGCGGCGTCGCACCGAGCCCGATCGCGTACCCCGTGCGACCGCCGGCCGTGAGCGGGCGCGGCCAGATGCGGCAGTCGGCGGCGCCCGCGTCGGCGAGGGCGGCGGTCAGGGCGAGGAGCCGGCCGCGTAGCCGCCCCTCGTCGGGGCCGCCCGGGGGTACGGAGGCGAGGGCCCAGGAAGGGTGCAGGTCGGGGAGGCGCGGCGGCGCGCACAGCAGCGACCGCGGGTCGTCCCCGTCCCCCGCAGACTCCAGGATCTCCCAAGCCCGGTACAGCTCGGCGGCGAGCAGTTCGCGGCCGGCGACGGACACCTGCGCGGTGCAGGAACGCACCGGGGCGGTCGGGGTCAGCACCGTAACCGGGGCACCGGTTGCCGCAGCCCCGCCCACCGCCTCGTCCCAGTCCCACACCGCCCACGTCGCGAAGAAGTGCCGGAGCAGCGCGAGCGGCAGCAGGTCGCCGGCCTCGTGTGCGGTACGGGCCGCGAGCACGGACCAGGCGAGGCCCGGCAGGCCGCCGCAGGGCGCGGAGTCGAGGCCCCTCGCGCCCGCCCACGCCTTGACGTCCCGGGCGAGAGCGGCGAACGCGTCACGGTGCGGATCCGCCGCCGCGAGCACCGCTTCGGCGTCGCTGACCGCGCTGAGCGCGACCGCCGCCGCCTCGCCCAGCTCGGTGCGGCGGGCGACCGCCTCGGCGGGGGAGAGGGTGCCGGTCGCCACGGTGACCAGGTCGACTCGGAGGGCGTCGAGATGCCAGCGCAGGCCGGGCACCCGGGCGCCCGCCACCTCACGCAGATCCCGCGCCTCCGGGAACGCGGCGGTCAGTCGTTCCCGTACACCTGCCGGGTCGGGGGCGCCGGGCAGTGCGGCGACCAGGTCCAGGTCGGCCCCGGGTGCCGCACAGCCCATACGCCGGGAGCCGACGACGTGGACGCGGGCGCCGGGGAGGGCGGCGGCGATCCGTTCCGTAACCCCTTCAGCGGCAGCAAGGGGCGGGCCCAGCTCCACCCGTACCCCGTAGTGGTCGGAGACGTACAGGCCCCCCGGGTCGGGGGCGTCGCCGGTCAGGGCCGCCGACCGGGCTCGCAGCCTCTCCGTACGCAGCAGGACCCTGTCCAGCCGGGAGACGCGGCCCGACAGCGAGGAGACGGCGGCGAGGGGGTTCACCGACGGGTCGAAGGTGGGAGTGGTGTCGGCGGGGCCGTGCACCTCGATCCAGGCGTCCGTCATCGCCAGGCGGGCCTGCGGACGGTCGCCGCCGTCGTTGAAGTCGCCGACGAGCAGCAGTTCGCCCTCGATGGCGGCCAAACCCGTTGCCAGGTCGGCCAGTTCGGTGTCGCGGCGAGTGGCGCCCTCGGGGGAGTGGTCGCTGCTGAGATGGGTGACGGCCACCGTGACGGGGCCCTCGGCCGTCTCCACGACGGCCGCGGTCACCGCCTTGTGCGGGCCGAGTGCGTGCAGAGCCGCCTCGCTCACGGGTAGCCGGCTGAGCAGCAGCAGACCGCAGTCCGGTACGTCACGGCCCGCCGGGTCGGTGGCGAGGACGTACCCGTCCCGTACCCAGTCGCAGTTCAGCAGCAGCTCCAGCAGCGCGGGCTCCGCCTCCTGGAGCGCGATGACATCCGCGTCCGCCGCGCGCAGGGCATCGAGCAGCAGCGGGCGGCGCCGGGTGGTGTCGATGCGGTCGCTGTCGTACCGGTCCCAGAGGGTGTTCCAGGTGAGGACCGTGAGCGGGGCGGACGGGCCCGGCGGCCCGGGGGCGGCCGGTTCCCAGGTGCCCGTGGCCGGGGAGAAGGCGTGCGGGGTGCGGGAGGTGAAGTAAGGGGACGGGAGCCGACGCGGGGTCCGGATCCGGCCCGCGTCCGTGGTGTCGATCCGGTCGGTGCCCGTGGACCGGTCCCACACCACCTCGCCGTCCGCTTCGAAGAACAGCACCCGGTGCCAGGGGACGTCCCCGCCGGGGGTGAACCGTTCCAGCGGCACCCGCTTGGGGTCCCGGCCGCGCTGGGCGACGCCCAGGACGAAGCGCGCCGGGTCGAAACGGGCGTCCCAGCGGACCCGGTGGTAGATCTCCTCGCTCGTACGCATCAGGTCCGGTCCTCCACGGTTCCGCTCGTCCCGATGTACCAGGTGCGGTGGGCCTGGCCGGGATACGGGGGTACGAAGCGGCGCAGCTGGGAGGCCAGGACCTCCGGGGGCACCGGGTGGCTGCGCCGGCCGTTGCGCGCGGTCAGCTCGTCCTCGCCGATCCACGCCACGGCGTGGGTGATCAGGGCGTCCTTGCGGGCGGCGACCGCATGCACCAGGGAGCGCTGGTGCGGGTTGAGCGAGGTGGCGTCCCAGACCACGGTGGCGCCGGGGACCAGGGCGGCGTCCAGGCGGCCCAGCCCCTCGCGCAGGACGTCCGCGTTGGCGCTCTGGTCGGCACGCGATCCGCGGGCCTGGCGCAGGTCGTCGAGCGAGAGATACGTGGCGATGCCCGGCAGACCGCGGCCGAAGGTGCTCTTGCCGCTTCCGGAGGGGCCGACCAGGTGGATCAGGCGCGGGAAGTCCCCGGACCGCCACCGCCAGGTCGCGGCGACCGCCTCCTCCGCGGTGCTGATGCGGCCCAGCGCGTACGCCTCGCGGGCCTGCGCCAGGCAGCGCGCGGCGGCGTCCGGCTCCAGGCCGGAGAAGGCCTCGGGCAGTCCGTCCGGTTCGCGCACGTCCTGGGCGTGCAGGGCCGACCACTCCACTTGCTCGCGGGCCTCGGGCGTCTCGGTCAGCTCGGCGGCCAGTGCGTGCAGGACGGGCAGGTCGGCGGCGAGCGACATCCGCGCCAGGCCGCTGTGGCGCTCCTCGTCCGGGTACGGGCGGTGCAGCGCGGGGTACAGGCCGACGAGGTCCGCGGTCCGGCGGGCGAGCGGCATCCCCAGCGGTCCGGCGAGCGCCGGTGCGAGTGCGGACCGGCGGGTGCGGTGCAGCAGGGCGGCGAGCACCCCGGCCAGCCGGTCGTCGCCCGTACGGCCCAGCGCGTCCAGCGCGTCACCCGTCGCGAGAGCCGCGGCCGCGTCGCCCGGACCGGTGCCCGCCGCGACGGCGAGTGCCGCCGGGTCCACCGGGGCGCCCGAACGCACGGCCCACAGGGCGGCGGCCGGACCCAGCCCGTTCTCGACCACCTCCGCGTGCATCCAGTGCGTGTCCGTCGTCACGTGGCCCGGCCGCACCCACTTGGCCACCCGCCGCCCGAACGCAGCGGCCGGAAAGCTCTCGGCGGGACGGACGACGTACCCCTCCTGGCGCTCCGTATCCGGCTTCAGCGCGCGCAGCGCCTTCTCGGCCCGGACGTCGAACACTCCGCGCCACAGCACCGCCGGTGTGGGGATCCCCAGGTCCCGCAGGAAGTCCACGGTCCGGTCCCAGCCCAGGCAGAGCTCCCCGTCCCAGACGGAGAATCCGTAGAAGTGGCTCGCGAGGTCCTCGTACGGGATCGAATGCCGGGCGAACATGTTCTCGCCGCAGATCCGCCGCCCCGCCGGGATACGGGGACCGATGCGGCCCTGGAGCGCCTTGACCCAGCCCCGGGAGGGGTGGTGCGCCGAGTCGAGGGAGCGGGCGTGCAGTCCGTCCGCGTACAGGGTGGTGTTCTCGCCGTCCAGCTTCTCGGTGACCACGACCTCGGAGCCGGTCAGTCCGGCGAGGTCGGCCAGGCGCACGTCGTCCGAGGTGGCCCCGGGTGACCAGGGCAGATGCGCGGTCCTTGGATAGTGCGTACGCATCTGCCGTGCCCCCGTGAGTCGCCGTCCCCGGCCGGTCACTCTAGGGGCGCGGGCTTGCCACACTCGACCGAATTCCGGGTGAGGTGCGGGTGCACGCGAACTACACCTTCGTCTCGACGTACGCGTCCTATTTCTTCAACAACGAGTGCGGCGTCCACGACGGGTACTACCACCCCGTCTTCCCGGGCGCAGCTGACACCGGCGCCCCCGCCACCGGCCCGGCCAAGGACCCCTACGACCGCAGCCGGACCCTCCTGGAAGAGGATGTCGAGGGCTGCGGGACGAACACCCGCGACTGACGCCGCCGGCGGCCGGAGCGTGCCCGCGTTTGACCATTCATCCGCGGGGGGTAGGATCTCCGGCCCGATTGGCCAGGCTCGTGCCCCGTATGGCACACTGACCAGGTTGCTCGGTTGAGTGTCAATGCTGCGCGCCTCCCGCCGGGAGGACCGGAAGCGAGTCCCACAGTACTCGTCGGCCCTGTAAGGGCCGGACGTACGGGAATCTTTCGGGAAGCGTATGTGTGGCACCGGCCAGGCGCCCGGTGGGGTTTCACCCCCGGCATCCGCGGTCTCAGGCCCGCACCCCCTTGGTTGGGATCTTCTTCGGGAGATTTTCGTAGAGGGGATGCGACACGCCCGACCGCGTGGGTCGGAGGCGGAGTTACCAGAACCTCGGGTTCCAGAGCGTTACGAGAGACAGGACTACTAGTAGCCATGGCGGGACAGAAGATCCGCATCCGGCTCAAGGCCTACGACCACGAGGTCATCGACTCCTCGGCGAAGAAGATCGTCGAGACGGTGACCCGCACTGGTGCGTCGGTCGCGGGCCCGGTGCCGCTGCCCACTGAGAAGAACGTGTACTGCGTCATCAAGTCGCCGCACAAGTACAAGGACTCTCGCGAGCACTTCGAGATGCGCACGCACAAGCGCCTCATCGACATTCTCGACCCCACGCCGAAGACGGTTGACTCGCTGATGCGCCTCGACCTGCCGGCTGGCGTCGACATCGAGATCAAGCTCTGAGGGGACGGGCCGAGATGAGCAAGAACATCAAGGGCGTCCTGGGCGAGAAGCTCGGCATGACCCAGGTCTGGGACGAGAACAACCGGGTTGTCCCGGTGACCGTCGTCAAGGCCGGTCCGTGCGTCGTGACGCAGGTCCGCACGAACGACAGCGACGGCTACGAGTCGGTCCAGATCGCCTTCGGCGAGATCGACCCGCGCAAGGTGAACAAGCCCCTCAAGGGTCACTTCGCCAAGGCCGACGTGACCCCCCGCCGCCACCTGGTGGAGCTCCGCACCCCTGACGCCAGCGAGTACACGCTGGGCCAGGAGATCACCGCCCAGGTGTTCGAGTCCGGCGTCAAGGTTGACGTCACGGGCAAGAGCAAGGGCAAGGGCTTCGCCGGTGTCATGAAGCGTCACAACTTCAAGGGCCTCGGCGCCGGTCACGGCGTCCAGCGCAAGCACCGTTCCCCCGGTTCGATCGGTGGCTGCGCCACCCCTGGGCGTGTCTTCAAGGGCATGCGCATGGCCGGCCGGATGGGTAACGAGCGCGTCACCACCCAGAACCTGACCATCCACGCGGTTGACGCGGAGAAGGGTCTGCTGCTCATCAAGGGCGCAGTCCCCGGTCCGAACGGCGGCCTCGTCCTGGTCCGTACCGCGGCCAAGGGGGCTTGAGGTAATGAGCACCATTGACATCCTTTCGCCGGCAGGCGACAAGGCCGGTACCGTCGAGCTCCCCTCGGAGATCTTCGACGCGAAGACCAGCGTTCCGCTGATCCACCAGGTCGTCGTCGCACAGCTGGCAGCTGCCCGTCAGGGCACGCACAAGACCAAGACCCGCGGCGAAGTCCGTGGTGGTGGGCGCAAGCCGTACCGCCAGAAGGGCACCGGCCGTGCGCGCCAGGGTTCGACCCGCGCGCCGCAGTTCGTCGGCGGTGGCGTCGTCCACGGCCCGCAGCCGCGTGACTACTCGCAGCGCACCCCCAAGAAGATGAAGGCCGCCGCCCTGCGCGGTGCCCTCTCCGACCGGGCGCGTCACTCCCGCATCCACGTCGTCACCGGCGTGGTCGAGGGTGGAGTCTCCACGAAGGCCGCGAAGTCGCTGTTCGGCAAGATCTCGGAGCGCAAGAACGTGCTCCTGGTCGTCGACCGCAACGACGAGGCCGCGTGGCTCTCCGCACGCAACCTGCCCCAGGTGCACATCCTGGAGCCGGGCCAGCTGAACACGTACGACGTGATCGTCTCTGACGACGTGGTCTTCACCCAGGCCGCCTTCGAGTCCTTCGTGTCTGGCCCCCAGACCGCTGAGACCGAAGGGAGCGACGCCTGATGAGCGAGGCGACCGTTACCAGCAAGACCTACGACGACCCGCGTGACGTTCTCGTCAAGCCGGTTGTCTCGGAGAAGAGCTACGCGCTGCTCGACGAGAACAAGTACACGTTCATCGTCGCGCCCGGCTCCAACAAGACCCAGATCAAGCAGGCCGTGGAAGCGGTCTTCTCGGTCAAGGTCACCGGGGTCAACACGATCAACCGTCAGGGTAAGCGCAAGCGCACCAAGACCGGTTTCGGCAAGCGCGCTGACACCAAGCGCGCCATCGTGACCCTCGCTGAGGGCGACCGTATCGACATCTTCGGCGGCCCGACCTCCTAACGGAGGTCGAGTCGTCCGGAATCGGACGAGGACTGAGAAATGGGTATCCGCAAGTACAAGCCGACGACCCCGGGCCGTCGTGGCTCCAGCGTCGCCGACTTTGTCGAGATCACGCGGTCCACGCCGGAGAAGTCGCTGGTCCGCCCCCTGCACAGCAAGGGCGGCCGTAACAACACCGGTCGTGTGACCGTTCGCCACCAGGGTGGTGGCCACAAGCGCGCCTACCGCGTGATCGACTTCCGTCGTCACGACAAGGACGGCGTGCCGGCCAAGGTCGCGCACATCGAGTACGACCCGAACCGCACCGCGCGCATCGCGCTCCTGCACTACGCGGACGGCGAGAAGCGCTACATCATCGCGCCGCGTGGCCTGACGCAGGGCGACCGTGTCGAGAACGGCCCGGCCGCCGACATCAAGCCTGGCAACAACCTGGCGCTGCGCAACATCCCGGTCGGTACGACCATCCACGCCATCGAGCTGCGGCCCGGCGGCGGCGCGAAGTTCGCCCGTTCCGCGGGTGCCTCCGTGCAGCTGCTGGCGAAGGAGGGCACCATGGCCCACCTTCGTATGCCGTCGGGTGAGATCCGCCTGGTCGACGCCCGCTGCCGCGCCACGATCGGCGAGGTCGGCAACGCCGAGCAGTCGAACATCAACTGGGGCAAGGCCGGTCGCATGCGCTGGAAGGGCGTTCGCCCGTCCGTCCGCGGTGTTGCGATGAACCCGGTCGACCACCCGCACGGTGGTGGTGAAGGCAAGACCTCCGGTGGACGTCACCCGGTCTCGCCGTGGGGTCAGAAGGAGGGTCGTACTCGCTCGCCGAAGAAGGCATCGAGCAAGTACATCGTCCGCCGCCGCAAGACGAACAAGAAGCGCTAGGAGCGGGTTTAGATGCCGCGCAGTCTCAAGAAGGGGCCCTTCGTCGACGGCCACCTCATCAAGAAGGTGGACGTACAGAACGAGGCAGGCACCAAGAACGTCATCAAGACCTGGTCCCGTCGCTCGATGATCATCCCGGCCATGCTGGGTCACACCATCGCGGTGCACAACGGCAAGATCCACGTCCCGGTGTTCGTCACCGAGTCGATGGTCGG
This sequence comes from Streptomyces sp. LN549, assembly GCF_043203805.1. Classification (NCBI taxonomy): domain Bacteria; kingdom Bacillati; phylum Actinomycetota; class Actinomycetes; order Kitasatosporales; family Streptomycetaceae; genus Streptomyces; species Streptomyces sp. LN549. The sequence continues at coordinate 5,265,040 of NZ_JAZHRI010000002.1, forward strand.
CCACAAGCTCGGCGAGTTCTCGCCGACTCGCACCTTCCGCGGCCACGTCAAGGACGACCGGAAGTCGAAGCGCCGCTAGCGCGGGGTGGAAACGACTATGACTCACACCGAAGGGACAACCATGGAAGCCAGGGCCCAGGCGCGGTACATCCGCGTCACGCCCATGAAGGCCCGCCGAGTGGTGGACCTCATCCGTGGCATGGATGCCACGGAGGCTCAGGCGGTCCTGCGTTTCGCCCCGCAGGCCGCGAGCGTGCCGGTTGGCAAGGTGCTTGACAGCGCCATTGCCAACGCTGCACACAACTACGACCACCCTGACGCCTCTTCGCTGGTCATCAGCGAGGCGTACGTGGACGAGGGCCCGACCCTGAAGCGGTTCCGTCCGCGTGCTCAGGGCCGTGCCTACCGGATCCGTAAGCGGACCAGCCACATCACCGTGGTCGTCAGCAGCAAGGAAGGAACCCGGTAATGGGCCAGAAGGTAAACCCGCACGGGTTCCGGCTCGGCATTACCACGGACTTCAAGTCCCGTTGGTACGCCGACAAGCTGTACAAGGACTACGTCAAGGAAGACGTTGCCATTCGTCGCATGATGACGAAGGGCATGGAGCGAGCCGGCATCTCGAAGGTTGAGATCGAGCGCACCCGCGACCGCGTCCGCGTTGACATCCACACCGCCCGCCCGGGCATCGTCATCGGCCGCCGCGGCGCCGAGGCCGACCGCATCCGTGGCGAGCTGGAGAAGCTGACCGGCAAGCAGGTCCAGCTGAACATCCTCGAGGTCAAGAACCCCGAGGTGGACGCTCAGCTGGTGGCCCAGGCCGTCGCCGAGCAGCTCTCCTCCCGCGTCTCCTTCCGTCGTGCCATGCGTAAGAGCATGCAGAGCACGATGAAGGCCGGCGCCAAGGGCATCAAGATCCAGTGCGGCGGTCGCCTCGGCGGCGCCGAGATGTCCCGCTCGGAGTTCTACCGCGAGGGCCGCGTGCCCCTGCACACCCTCCGTGCGAACGTCGACTACGGCTTCTTCGAGGCCAAGACGACCTTCGGCCGCATCGGCGTGAAGGTCTGGATCTACAAGGGCGACGTCAAGAACATCGCCGAGGTCCGCGCCGAGAACGCTGCTGCCCGTGCGGGCAACCGCCCGGCCCGTGGCGGCGCTGACCGTCCGGCCGGCCGCGGTGGCCGTGGTGGCGAGCGTGGCGGTCGCGGCCGCAAGCCGCAGCAGTCGGCTCCGGCCGCCGAGGCCCCCAAGGCCGAGGCGTCCGCCGCTGCTCCGGCGGCTGAGAGCACCGGAACGGAGGCCTGACCGAAATGCTGATCCCCCGTAGGGTCAAGCACCGCAAGCAGCACCACCCGAAGCGCAGCGGTATGTCCAAGGGTGGCACGCAGGTTGCGTTCGGCGAGTACGGCATCCAGGCGCTGACCCCGGCGTACGTGACGAACCGTCAGATCGAGTCCGCTCGTATCGCGATGACCCGTCACATCAAGCGTGGCGGCAAGGTCTGGATCAACATCTACCCGGACCGTCCCCTGACGAAGAAGCCTGCCGAGACCCGCATGGGTTCCGGTAAGGGTTCTCCCGAGTGGTGGATCGCGAACGTCAAGCCGGGTCGGGTGATGTTCGAGCTGTCCTACCCGAACGAGAAGATTGCTCGTGAGGCGCTCACCCGCGCTGCTCACAAGCTTCCGATGAAGTGCCGGATTGTTCGGCGCGAGGCAGGTGAGTCGTGATGTCGGCCGGTACCAAGACGTCCGAGCTGCGCGAGCTGGGCAACGAGGAGCTCCTCAACAAGCTCCGCGAGGCCAAGGAAGAGCTGTTCAACCTCCGCTTCCAGGCGGCGACCGGACAGCTCGAGAACCACGGCCGGCTCAAGTCCGTCCGTAAGGACATCGCCCGGATCTACACCCTGATGCGTGAGCGCGAGCTCGGCATCGAGACGGTGGAGAGCGTCTGATGAGCGAGAAGACTGTGACTGAGACGAACACCGACCGCGGTTTCCGCAAGACCCGTGAGGGTCTGGTCGTCAGCGACAAGATGGACAAGACCGTCGTCGTCGCTGTCGAGGACCGCGTCAAGCACGCGCTGTACGGCAAGGTCATCCGCCGTACGAACAAGCTCAAGGCTCACGACGAGCAGAACGCCGCCGGCGTCGGCGACCGTGTCCTCCTCATGGAGACCCGGCCGCTGTCCGCCACGAAGCGGTGGCGCATCGTCGAGATCCTCGAGAAGGCCAAGTAATTCCTGAGGGGCATTCCCCTCAGGCAGGTTCCGCCAGGCTCGGCGGGGGTTCGTTCCGGTAACGGAGCGGCCCCCGCCGGGAACCGGCAGACGATCAGGAGATAGACGTGATCCAGCAGGAGTCGCGACTGCGCGTCGCCGACAACACGGGTGCGAAGGAAATTCTCACCATCCGTGTTCTCGGTGGCTCGGGTCGCCGCTACGCGGGCATCGGTGACGTCATCGTCGCCACCGTCAAGGACGCGATCCCCGGTGGCAACGTGAAGAAGGGTGACGTCGTCAAGGCCGTCATCGTTCGCACCGTCAAGGAGCGTCGTCGTCAGGATGGCTCGTACATCCGCTTCGACGAGAACGCCGCTGTCATTCTGAAGAACGACGGCGACCCCCGCGGCACCCGTATCTTCGGCCCGGTGGGCCGTGAGCTGCGCGAGAAGAAGTTCATGAAGATCATCTCGCTCGCGCCGGAGGTGCTGTAAGCATGAAGATCAAGAAGGGCGACCTGGTTCAGGTCATCACCGGTAAGGACAAGGGCAAGCAGGGCAAGGTCATCGTTGCCTACCCTGCTCAGGACCGCGTCCTCGTCGAGGGTGTCAACCGGGTCAAGAAGCACACGAAGGCCGGTCAGACCGCTCGCGGTTCGCAGACCGGTGGCATTGTGACGACCGAGGCGCCCGTCCACGTCAGCAACGTGCAGCTGGTTGTTGAGAAGGACGGCAACAAGGTCGTTACTCGCGTCGGCTACCGCTTTGACGACGAGGGCAACAAGATCCGCGTTGCCAAGCGCACCGGTGAGGACATCTGATGACTACCACCACTGCGCCGCGTCTCAAGACGCGCTACCGCGAGGAAATCGCCGGCAAGCTGCGTGAGGAGTTCTCCTACGAGAACGTCATGCAGATTCCCGGTCTGGTCAAGATCGTGGTCAACATGGGTGTGGGCGACGCCGCCCGCGACTCCAAGCTGATCGATGGCGCCGTGCGCGACCTCACCACGATCACCGGTCAGAAGCCGGCCGTCACCAAGGCCCGCAAGTCGATCGCGCAGTTCAAGCTGCGCGAGGGGCAGCCGATCGGCTGCCACGTCACCCTCCGTGGTGACCGCATGTGGGAGTTCCTGGACCGTACGCTGTCGCTCGCGCTTCCGCGTATCCGTGACTTCCGTGGCCTGTCGCCGAAGCAGTTCGACGGCCGTGGCAACTACACCTTCGGTCTCACGGAGCAGGTCATGTTCCACGAGATCGACCAGGACAAGATCGACCGGGTCCGGGGCATGGACATCACCGTGGTCACCACGGCGACCAATGACGACGAGGGTCGTGCCCTCCTTCGTCACCTCGGCTTCCCGTTCAAGGAGAACTGACCGTGGCGAAGAAGGCTCTGATCGCTAAGGCCGCCCGTAAGCCGAAGTTCGGCGTTCGCGGGTACACCCGCTGCCAGCGCTGCGGCCGGCCCCACTCCGTCTACCGCAAGTTCGGCCTGTGCCGCGTGTGCCTTCGTGAGATGGCTCACCGTGGCGAGCTGCCGGGCGTGACCAAGAGCTCCTGGTAATTCTCCTTCGCCCTTTGGGCGTTGGGAATCACCGGAGACTCTCGGTAAGCATCTGGTCGGCAGGAGCCCGCCCTCACATGCCGTAGGCTTGTGGGGTTGGGCGCCTGCCGCCCAAGACCGACTTACTACGCCGTAGGTCCCCGCACCGCACCCGTCCTGCCTCTGAGTAGGGAGAGGGATGGCGCATACAGGAAACCCCGGCGAGAGAGGCCGAAGGCCAACTCATGACCATGACTGATCCCATCGCAGACATGCTCACGCGTCTGCGTAACGCGAACTCGGCGTATCACGACGACGTCACGATGCCGCACAGCAAGATCAAGTCGCACATCGCGGAGATCCTCCAGCAGGAGGGCTTCATCACGGGCTGGAAGGTCGAGGACGCCGAGGTTGGCAAGAACCTCGTCCTCGAGCTGAAGTTCGGCCCGAACCGCGAGCGCTCGATCGCCGGCATCAAGCGAATCTCGAAGCCGGGTCTGCGTGTATACGCAAAGTCCACCAATCTGCCGAAGGTTCTCGGCGGCCTGGGCGTGGCGATCATCTCCACGTCCCACGGTCTCCTGACCGGCCAGCAGGCCAGCAAGAAGGGCGTAGGTGGGGAAGTCCTCGCCTACGTCTGGTAGTCGGGAACGGAGGAATAGCTCATGTCGCGAATCGGCAAGCTCCCCATCCAGGTTCCCGCCGGTGTGGACGTCACCATCGATGGCCGTACGGTCGCGGTGAAGGGCCCCAAGGGCACCCTCTCGCACACCGTTGCGTCGCCGATCGAGGTCACCAAGGGTGAGGACGGCGTCCTGAACGTCGCCCGCCCGAACGACGAGCGTCAGAACAAGGCCCTTCACGGCCTGTCCCGCACGCTGGTGGCGAACATGATCACCGGTGTGACCCAGGGATACATCAAGGCGCTCGAGATCAGTGGTGTCGGTTACCGCGTCCAGGCGAAGGGCTCCAACCTGGAGTTCGCCCTGGGCTACAGCCACCCGATCCTGATCGAGGCCCCGGAGGGCATCACCTTCAAGGTGGAGTCCCCCACGAAGTTCACCGTCGAGGGCATCGACAAGCAGAAGGTCGGCGAGACCGCGGCCAAGATCCGCAAGCTGCGGAAGCCTGACCCGTACAAGGCCAAGGGCGTCAAGTACGCCGGCGAGGTCATCCGCCGCAAGGTCGGAAAGGCTGGTAAGTAGCGATGGCATACGGCGTAAAGATCGCCAAGGGCGACGCCTACAAGCGTGCAGCCCTCAAGCGTCGCCACATCCGCGTCCGCAAGCACATCTCCGGTTCGCCGGAGCGTCCGCGCTTGGTTGTGACGCGTTCCAACCGCCACATGGTGGCTCAGGTCATCGACGACATCGCGGGCCACACGCTCGCGTCGGCGTCGACCCTGGACGTCTCCATCCGTGGTGGCGAGGGCGACAAGAGCAGCCAGGCCAAGCAGGTCGGGGCCCTGGTCGCCGAGCGTGCCAAGGCCGCAGGCGTCGAGGCCGTCGTGTTTGACCGCGGTGGTAACCAGTACGCCGGGCGGATTGCCGCTCTGGCTGACGCCGCCCGTGAAGCCGGGCTGAAGTTCTAAGCCCCGGTTCCTACGCACAGCGGACGTAACAGAGAGAGGTAAATCCAATGGCTGGACCCCAGCGCCGCGGAAGCGGTGCCGGTGGCGGCGAGCGGCGGGACCGGAAGGGCCGTGACGGCGGCGCAGCTGCCGCCGAGAAGACCGCGTACGTCGAGCGCGTCGTCGCGATCAACCGTGTCGCCAAGGTTGTGAAGGGTGGTCGTCGCTTCAGCTTCACCGCGCTGGTCGTGGTGGGCGATGGTGACGGCACCGTCGGTGTCGGTTACGGCAAGGCCAAGGAAGTTCCCGCGGCCATTGCGAAGGGCGTTGAAGAGGCCAAGAAGAGCTTCTTCAAGGTTCCGCGTATCCAGGGCACCATCCCTCACCCGATCCAGGGCGAGAAGGCTGCGGGCGTCGTTCTGCTCAAGCCTGCTTCCCCCGGTACCGGTGTTATCGCCGGTGGCCCGGTGCGCGCCGTTCTGGAGTGCGCCGGCGTTCACGACATCCTGTCGAAGTCGCTCGGGTCTTCCAACCCGATCAACATCGTGCACGCGACCGTGGCGGCCCTCCAGGGCCTGCAGCGTCCCGAGGAGATCGCGGCTCGCCGTGGTCTGCCCCTCGAGGACGTCGCCCCCGCGGCTCTCCTTCGTGCTCGTGCGGCGGGTGTGTAATGGCTCGCCTCAAGATCACGCAGACGAAGTCGTACATCGGCAGCAAGCAGAACCACCGCGACACCCTGCGTTCGCTCGGGCTCAAGCGCCTGCACGACGTGGTTGTCAAGGAGGACCGCCCCGAGTTCCGCGGAATGGTTCACACCGTCCGCCACCTCGTGACGGTTGAGGAGGTCGACTGACATGGCGGAGAACAAGCCGCTGAAGGCGCATGACCTCCGGCCTGCCCCGGGTGCCAAGACCGCCAAGACCCGTGTGGGTCGTGGTGAGGCATCCAAGGGTAAGACCGCTGGTCGTGGTACCAAGGGCACCAAGGCCCGTTACCAGGTTCCGGAGCGCTTCGAGGGTGGCCAGATGCCCCTCCACATGCGTCTCCCGAAGCTCAAGGGCTTCAAGAACCCGTTCCGCACCGAGTACCAGGTCGTGAACCTGGACAAGCTCGCGACGCTCTACCCCGAGGGTGGAGAGGTCACGGTGGCCGACCTGGTCGCCAAGGGCGCTGTGCGTAACAACCACCTCGTCAAGGTCCTCGGACAGGGCGAGATCTCCGTGGCGCTGCAGGTTTCGGTTGACGCCGTTTCCGGCTCCGCCAAGGAGAAGATTGCCGCTGCCGGCGGCACTGTCACCGAGCTCGTCTGAGACAACTCGGACCATTCGGTGGCCTGAACATCCGACCGGGGATGCCTCTCATATGGGGCATCCCCGGTTGGTCGTTCCTAGGGGGGCATGTACGCCGGTAAGGTGGCCTCCGTTGCTGTGGTAAGCCCTGGGCGCAACCGCCCTGGGCTCTTTGGCTATTACGTATTCATCGATCCTCAAGACCGTCACCTCTACGCATTGCGCGGGGGTCGCAGGAGGCACCGTGCTCACCGCGTTCGCCCGGGCGTTCAAGACGCCCGACCTGCGCAAGAAGCTGTTCTTCACGCTCGGCATCATCGTGCTCTACCGGCTCGGGGCGCACATCCCGGTACCGGGAGTGAGCTACGAGAACGTCCAGACCTGTGTTGATCAGGCAAGCAAGGGCAACAACAGCCTCTTCGGCCTGGTGAACATGTTCAGCGGTGGTGCACTGCTGCAGATCACGATCTTCGCGCTCGGCATCATGCCGTACATCACGGCCAGCATCATTCTTCAGCTGCTGACCGTGGTGATTCCCCGACTCGAGGCGCTCAAGAAGGAGGGGCAGTCCGGCCAGGCAAAGATCACGCAGTACACGCGTTATCTGACGGTCGCACTCGCCATCCTGCAGGGCACCGGCCTGGTGGCCACCGCACGCAGCGGTGCGCTCTTCAGCGGATGCCCGGTCGCCGACCAGATCGTCCCGAACCAGTCGATGTTCACGACGGTCGTCATGGTCATCACCATGACCGCCGGTACCGCCGCCGTCATGTGGCTCGGTGAGCTCATCACCGACCGCGGCATCGGCAACGGCATGTCGATCCTGATGTTCATCTCGATCGCCGCCAGCTTCCCCGGCGCCCTGTGGGCCATCAAGACGAGCGGCAAGCTCGCGGACGGCTGGATCGAGTTCGGCACCGTCATCCTGATCGGCTTCGTGATGGTGGCCCTCGTCGTCTTCGTCGAGCAGGCCCAGCGCCGTATCCCGGTGCAGTACGCGAAGCGCATGATCGGGCGCCGGTCGTACGGTGGTACGTCCACCTACATCCCGCTGAAGGTGAACCAGGCGGGTGTGATCCCCGTCATCTTCGCTTCTTCGCTGCTCTACATCCCGGCCCTGATCGTCCAGTTCTCCAACTCCACCGCGGGCTGGGCGACCTGGATCCAGGACCACTTCGTCAAGGGCACCCACCCGTACTACCTGACGACGTACTTCCTGTTGATCGTCTTCTTCGCCTTCTTCTATGTGGCGATTTCGTTCAACCCCGAGGAAGTCGCCGACAACATGAAGAAGTATGGTGGCTTCGTCCCGGGTATCCGGGCCGGTCGACCTACTGCCGAGTACCTGAGCTACGTGCTCAACAGGATCACTTGGCCGGGATCGCTGTACCTGGGTCTGATCGCTCTTGTGCCGACGATGGCGTTGGCAGGCTTCGGTGGCGCGAACCAGAACTTCCCGTTCGGCGGGACGAGCATCCTGATCATCGTGGGTGTGGGTCTGGAGACCGTGAAGCAGATCGAGAGTCAGCTCCAGCAGCGCAATTACGAAGGGTTCCTCCGCTGATGCGAATCGTCCTCGTCGGCCCGCCGGGTGCCGGCAAGGGAACGCAGGCTGCGTACCTTGCCAAGAACCTGTCGATTCCGCACATCTCCACGGGCGACCTCTTCCGCGCCAACATCAGCCAGGGCACTGACCTTGGCAAGCAGGCCCGCGCCTTCATGGACGCGGGGCAGCTGGTGCCGGACGAGGTCACGATCGGGATGGCCAAGGACCGCATGTCCCAGCCGGACGCGGTCAACGGCTTCCTGCTCGACGGCTTCCCGCGCAACGTGGGCCAGGCCGAGGCTCTCGATGTGATGCTCAAGGACGAGGGCGTAAAGCTGGACGCGGTACTCGACCTCGAGGTTCCCGAGGACGAGGTCGTGAAGCGGATCGCGGGCCGCCGGGTCTGCCGCAACGAGAGCGCGCACGTGTTCCACGTGACGTACAACCCGCCGGAGAACGAGGGTGTCTGCGACACCTGTGGCGGCGAGCTGTACCAGCGCGACGACGACAGCGAAGAGACGGTCCGCACCCGGCTCGAGGTCTACCACACGCAGACCGAGCCGATCATCGACTACTACAGGGCGCAGAACCTGGTGGTCACCATCTCCGCGCTCGGCAAGGTCACCGATGTGACCGAGCGGGCCATGGAGGCTCTGAAGTCCGACGAGGGCTGAGAGAGAACACCCGTCATACATGCAGTGCAGTCGGCCGCGGCGTCCTTGGGCGCCGCGGCCGACTGTTTGCGCCGTATCGTTGAATACGCCGCAGCCGTCACCGTCCATCCAGAAAGGCGCCGCGCAATGGTGCAGATCAAGACCCCCGAGCAGATCGCGAAGATGCGTGAGGCGGGGCTGGTGGTCGCTGCCATTCACGCGGCCACCCGTGAGGCGGCGGTGCCCGGCGCCACCACGCAGGACCTGGACCAGGTCGCCCGCAAGGTGATCGCCGACCACGGCGCGAAGTCGAACTTCCTCGGGTACGGCGGATTCCCCGCGACGATCTGCACCTCGGTCAACGAGGTCGTCGTCCACGGCATCCCGGACGACAAGACCGTCCTCAAGGACGGCGACATCATCTCCATCGACGCCGGCGCGATCATCGACGGCTGGCACGGCGACGCCGCGTACACGGCCTTCGTCGGCACCGGTCATGCTCCGGAGCTCGTCGAGCTCTCCCGGGTGACCGAGGAGTCGATGTGGGCGGGCATCGCCGCGATGAAGGTGAACAACCGCCTGGTCGACATCTCGAAGGCGATCGAGTCCTACATCCGCCGTCAGCCCCGTCCGGCGACGGGCAAGTACGGCATCATCGAGGACTACGGCGGGCACGGCATCGGCACCGAGATGCACATGGACCCGCACCTGCTGAACTATGTCGCCCGCAAGCGCGGCAAGGGCATCAAGCTGGTCCCGGGCCTCTGCCTGGCCATCGAGCCGATGGTCTCCCTCGGCACGGCCCGCACCGAGGTGCTGGAGGACGAGTGGACCGTCATCACCACCGACGGCACCTGGTCCTCCCACTGGGAGCACAGCATCGCCCTCACGGAGCAGGGCCCGCTGGTCCTGACCGCTCCGGACTGCGGCCGCGAGAAGCTGGCGCAGTACGGGGTGGAGGCGGCGCCCGACCCGCTGGGCTGATTGAAAGCCACCGTGAGGTCTAAGGATCTCCCGCGGTGGGCAAACTTGACGGATTCGTCTTTTGGAGTCCGCTGACGTAGACTGACTCGTCGGCTCTCGTGCATCCGTGTGTCCACATACGAGTGACGGAAGTCGATCAAGGTAGCCGATTCGAAAGGCGAAGCGTGGCCAAGAAGCAAGGTGCCATCGAAATTGAGGGCACCGTGATCGAGTCCCTCCCGAACGCCATGTTCAAGGTGGAACTCCAGAACGGTCACAAGGTCCTCGCGCACATCTCCGGCAAGATGCGGATGCACTACATCCGAATCCTTCCGGACGACCGGGTCGTGGTGGAGCTCTCCCCGTACGACCTGACGCGTGGCCGGATCGTCTACCGCTACAAGTAGATCTTGCCCACATCTCGCTTCGGCGGGGTGGTGGCACTGACCCGGAGAACCTGACATCCCATGAAGGTCAAGCCGAGCGTCAAGAAGATCTGCGACAAGTGCAAGGTGATCCGCCGTCACGGTCGGGTCATGGTCATCTGCGACAACCTGCGCCACAAGCAGCGCCAGGGCTGACGCACGACCCCCTCGCATCTCGCAGTACTTCGCGCGACGCACGTAAACGTACATACGCAGTGCCCGTCCAAGCCACGGCTGACGACACCTCCGGCGGGGGCCGGGGACCCGGGCGTACCACCTCTCCCAGCGAGAGGTCGGCGGTCGGGAGTGGCGCTGCGGAAGACCCCCGACATAACAACTGGAGCCATTGAATGGCACGCGTTTCAGGTGTTGACATCCCGCGCGAAAAGCGCGTGGAGGTTGCCCTCACCTACGTCTTCGGTATCGGGCGCACCCGGTCCAAGGAGATCCTCGCCGCCGCCGGCGTGAACCCGAACACCCGCGTTCGTGACCTGGCCGAAGAGGACCTGGTCAAGATCCGCGAGTACGTGGACGCCAACCTCCGCACCGAGGGTGACCTTCGCCGCGAGATCCAGGGCGACATCCGCCGCAAGATCGAGATCGGCTGCTACCAGGGCATCCGCCACCGTCGCGGTCTGCCGGTCCACGGCCAGCGCACCAGCACGAACGCTCGTACCCGCAAGGGCCCGCGTCGCGCGATCGCCGGTAAGAAGAAGCCGGGCAAGAAGTAGTCCTCAGCGGACGCACTGCGAGCGTCCGGATCTCCGGACATCCGCAGTATCCAGCGGTCTTCGCTGTAGGACCGATCACCTCCCCTCTCCATCTGGAGTCAAGACATGCCCCCCAAGGGTCGTCAGGGCGCAGCCAAGAAGGTGCGTCGCAAGGAAAAGAAGAACGTCGCTCATGGGCACGCCCACATCAAGAGCACGTTCAACAACACCATCGTCTCGATCACGGACCCCTCGGGCAACGTGATCTCCTGGGCCTCCGCCGGCCACGTCGGCTTCAAGGGCTCGCGCAAGTCCACCCCCTTCGCCGCGCAGATGGCCGCCGAGTCGGCCGCCCGCCGCGCGCAGGAGCACGGCATGCGCAAGGTTGACGTCTTCGTGAAGGGTCCGGGCTCCGGCCGCGAGACCGCGATCCGCTCCCTGCAGGCCACGGGCCTGGAGGTCGGTTCGATCCAGGACGTCACCCCGACGCCGCACAACGGCTGCCGTCCGCCGAAGCGTCGCCGCGTCTGATTCGTCACGGCCGGTGACGGCCGTGCGTCAGTAGCGTGGGTACGGGCGGTATGCCCCCTACGGGGGTGTGCCGCCCGTATCCTTGTTTCATCTGTCGGGTGTCAAATAGTGGGCGCCCACGACTGAAGGATTCACACATGCTTATCGCTCAGCGTCCGTCGCTGACCGAAGAGGTCGTTGACGAGTTCCGCTCGCGGTTCGTCATCGAGCCGCTGGAGCCGGGCTTCGGCTACACGCTCGGCAACTCCCTGCGCCGCACGCTCCTCTCCTCGATCCCGGGTGCCGCTGTCACCAGCATCCGCATCGACGGTGTCCTGCACGAGTTCACCACCGTGCCGGGCGTCAAGGAGGACGTGACCGACCTCATCCTCAACATCAAGCAGCTGGTCGTCTCCTCGGAGCACGACGAGCCGGTCGTGATGTACCTGCGCAAGCAGGGTCCCGGCCTGGTCACCGCTGCTGACATCGCCCCGCCGGCCGGTGTCGAGGTCCACAACCCGGACCTCGTCCTGGCCACGCTGAACGGCAAGGGCAAGCTGGAGATGGAGCTGACCGTCGAGCGCGGTCGCGGCTACGTCTCCGCCGTCCAGAACAAGCAGGTGGGCCAGGAGATCGGCCGGATTCCGGTCGACTCCATCTACTCGCCGGTGCTCAAGGTCACGTACAAGGTCGAGGCGACCCGTGTCGAGCAGCGCACCGACTTCGACAAGCTGATCGTCGACGTCGAGACCAAGCAGGCCATGCGTCCCCGTGACGCCATGGCGTCGGCCGGTAAGACCCTGGTCGAGCTGTTCGGTCTGGCGCGCGAGCTCAACATCGACGCCGAGGGCATCGACATGGGCCCGTCGCCGACGGACGCCGCGCTCGCTGCCGATCTGGCGCTGCCGATCGAGGAGCTGGAGCTCACGGTCCGCTCGTACAACTGCCTCAAGCGCGAGGGCATCCACTCGGTGGGCGAGCTCGTGGCCCGCTCCGAGGCGGACCTGCTCGACATCCGCAACTTCGGTGCGAAGTCGATCGACGAGGTCAAGGCGAAGCTGGCCGGTATGGGCCTGGCGCTGAAGGACTCGCCTCCCGGCTTCGACCCGACCGCCGCGGCCGACGCCTTCGGCGCGGACGACGACGCGGACGCCGGTTTCGTGGAGACCGAGCAGTACTAGGACGCCTCCGGCCGGGGTGCCCAGGTTCTCTGGGTGCCCCGGACCGGGCGAGGGCTTCGTCCTCGATCGCCGGACGGGCTTGATCTTCGGGCTGAGGCTCGATGTCGGGCGCGGACGGCGTACGAAAACTTCCGTGTGGCGACCGCCGCACGGGAACTGACACCGGTACCTGATACGGCCGGTGCAGCACACAAGGAGAAAAACCATGCCTCAGCCCGCCAAGGGTGCCCGTCTGGGCGGCAGCGCTGCGCACGAGAAGCTTCTTCTCAACAACCTCGCGAAGTCGCTGTTCGAGCACGGCCGCATCACCACGACCGAGGCCAAGGCCCGCCGCCTGCGTCCGGTCGCCGAGCGTTTCATCACCAAGGCGAAGAAGGGCGACATCCACAACCGTCGCCTGGTGCTGCAGTCGATCACGGACAAGGGCATCGTGCACACGCTCTTCACCGAGATCGCCCCGCGGTACGAGAACCGCCCCGGTGGTTACACCCGCATCACCAAGATCGGCAACCGTCGTGGCGACAACGCCCCGATGGCCGTCATCGAGCTGGTCGAGGCCCTGACCGTGGCGCAGGCTGCCACCGGTGAGGCCGAGGCCGCCACGAAGCGTGCGGTCAAGGAAGACGCCCTCAAGAAGGACGAGACCCCGGTCGAGTCCGTCGAGGACGCCAAGCCGGCCGAGGCCGACGAGGAGTCCAAGGACGCCTGAGCGTTCTGAGACCTCTGGGACGGGCCCGCATCACCCTTCGGGGCGGTGCGGGCCCGTTTCGCTGTGTACGGATCTTGAGAGGATCGCTGGTGTGAGTGACGTGGTGGAGCCCGGCTTCGTACGGGTGCGGCTGGACCTGGCCTACGACGGCAAGGACTTCTCGGGCTGGGCGAAGCAGACCGGCCGGCGGACCGTTCAGGGGGAGATCGAGGATGCGCTGCGGACCGTGACCCGCTCCCCGCGCACCTACGACCTGACCGTGGCCGGGCGTACCGATGCCGGAGTGCACTCCCGGGGCCAGGTCGCACATGTGGACCTGCCGGCCGAGGTGTGGGCCGAGCACGCTTCGATGCTGCTGCGGCGGATGGCCGGGCGGATGGCGCCCGATGTGCGGATCCGGCGGATCGAGGAGGCGCCGGCCGGGTTCAACGCCCGCTTCTCGGCACTGTGGCGCCGGTACGCCTACCGGGTGTCGGACGGGCCCGGCGGGGTCGATCCGCTGGTGCGCGGTCATGTGCTGTGGCACGACCGGCAGTTGGACCTCGACGCGATGAACGCGGCGGCGGCGCGCATGACCGGGGAGCACGACTTCGCCGCGTACTGCAAGAAGCGCGAGGGTGCGACGACCATCCGGACGCTGCAGAAGCTGAGTTGGGTACGTGACGAGGCGTCCGGAATCATCACCGGGACCGTGCAGGCCGACGCCTTCTGCCACAACATGGTGCGTGCGCTGGTGGGGGCGATGCTGTTCGTGGGCGACGGACGCCGCCCGTATCCGTGGCCGGCCGAGGTGCTGGCGGCCCGGGTGCGCGATCCCGGGGTGCACGTGGTGCGGCCGCACGGACTGACGCTGGAGGAAGTCGCCTACCCGGCCGACGAGTTGCTTGCGGCCAGGGCGGTGGAGGCGCGCAACGTGCGGACGCTTCCGGGGGCCGGTTGCTGCTGACGGCCGGTCAGGGGGCTGTGCGCCTGCGCCGGCGCAGCGCGGCCATGAGGACCCCCGCCAGGTACAGGGCCGCGCCGCTCAGCAGCGAGGAGCGGAACCAGCCGACCCGTGGACTCCACCACGCGAGGACCGCGGCCGCGCCGACGGCCACCAGCGCTGCGGTACGGGTCAGCCACCAGCGGCCCGTCCGTGGGGTGTCGGGGCCGGGCGCGGGCGGATGGCTGCCGGTGCTCGTCGTCATCGTGTCGCGCATGCCCGCCAGGATGGAGCGGCGGGCCTGTACCCGGGCGCCGGGGATCTCGCCGAGGACCTCGGTGTCCCCGCCGAAGCCCGGCGGGGCCGGCGGCATCCCGAGGGCCGTCACCAGTTCGGCCTGGTGGCGTACCGGGTCGCCGGTGGCCCGCAGGATGTGGGCCAGCGGGCGCGGGTCCGCGAGCCGGTACAGGTGGGCCAGCTCCCCGGCGACGGCCTGCACATCGGCGTGGTCCGGGGCGGGGGACTCGGCGTCCCAGGTGTGCGTCGCGATCTGATGGCCCTGGTGGAGGGCGGTGACGGTGCAGCGCTCGGGGGTGCGGTGCAGGACCAGGACGGGCCAGCTCTCACCCATCGTGAAGATCTCGGCCGCCTCGGTCAGCGGCTCCTCCGGGAGCAGCGCCGCGCGTCGGCCGCGGAGGGCCTCCGGGACCACCTCGACATAGCTGTAGCCCTCGCCCGCCGGGGCCGTGCGCAGGGAGTACCCGCAGAACAGGGCCGCCTGTGCCACGGCGGCCGGGGGTGCGGGGATGATGGCGACCGCGCGCGGGGTGAGGGCCGCCCAGTCGGGGGCGGCGGCGGGCGCCCGGGGCGGGCGGCTGAAGAACGGGGTCTCGGCGGCGAGGTCGAGCCGGACCTCGGACCGGGCTTCGAGGAACTCGGAACGGGGGTCGCCCAGCCTGCTCCACGGGTACTCGGTGGCGTGGACGCCGATGGCCCGGAACACGTCGAGGGCCTCGGCCGGCCGGTCGGCCATGATCAGCATCAGGGCCAGGTCGTTGCGGAAGCCGGCCGCCTCGCGGTCGCCCGCCCCGTCGTAGGTGTCGGAGAGGGCCAGGGCGCGGGAGATGGCCGCCTCGACCTTCGGACCGTACGGGTCAGGGCCTTCGGGCTCGTCCGCCTCGGACAGCCGGTACTCCAGCGCCGCCTGGAGCGGCAGCGCGTGCAGCTTCGAACCGGGCGGGGCGGACTCGGCCACCTGCTCCGCGTACCGGAACATCTCCTCGTGCGAGCCGTACCACTTGGCGCACAGGTACTGCAGCGCCTGCGCGTGGCAGCCGAAGTGGTGCGGGTCGCGGGCCTCGGCCTCGGCGAGATACGCGTCGAAGACCTCGCGCGGGGCCTGCATGCCGCGGGCGTGGGTGAGCGCGATGCGCCACGGGACCGGGTCTGCGGGGTTGAGCTCGGCCGCGGCGCCGATCACCGGCACGGCGTCCTCCAGGAGCGCGAAGAAGGCCTGGAACTGGTCCCGTTCGACGTCCTTCGCGCGGGCGCCCGTCCGTACCTTCCATGCCTGGTGAAGGTGGAAGTCGGCGACGACCAGGAGGGCGTCGGGGTCGTCGGGGGACTCCGCGAGCCAGGCGTCCAGCCAGCCGTCGTGGTGCAGCGCGGTACGGGCCAGCCGGCTCACGTACGCGTCCCTGCGTTCCCACTGGGCGTGCTCCCGCGTCGCGGCGAGGAGTTCCCGGGCCGGGGCGTGGTCGCCCGCCGTGGCCGCGGTGAGGGCGGCGCGCAGCGGGGCGTCCGGCGGGTCCAGGACCACGGCCTCGTCGGGCGCCAGGTCGACGCCGACGGCATCGCGGTGGCGCAGGATGCGCAGGAAGGAGACCAGGAAGACGAGACGCACAGCAGCGGTCCTCCGCATCCGGGAGAGTTGGCTGAACCGAAGGACGGGCGGGGTCAGGTGGCGGGGGCGGTGGCCGCCGCCGAGGCCTGGACCTCGCCGCGGTGGCGGATCTGGCGGAACGTGAAGTTGGTCAGGTCGTCACCGACGGCGAACACGTTCTTGTCGGCCTTGGTCACGTCCTTCCCACTGGTGAAGCCGCTGATAGCGAAGTAGGCGTACCGGCCGTAGGAGTTGGCGGTGCGGCGGCACACGGAACCAGTGCCGCAGAAGACGGGCACACCGGATCCGCTGAGCGCCGCGATGCTGCCGCTGGACTGCCGGGCGGCCTTCTTGGCCTGGGCCTCCGTCTCGAAGACCGCGAGGCCGACCGTCACGGCCACCCCGCTGCGGCTGTACGTGGCCCGGATGAGCTGGTCACAGCCGTTGTTCGTGAGGATCGAGCCCAGCGCGTCCTTGGTGGCCGTGGCGCACTTCGAGGTGAGGTGCGTCGCGCCCTTGGAGTAGACGCGGTCGCCCATCGTCAGCTTCTTGCCGGGGAAGAAGGCGTCGACCGTGAAGGGCGCCCGGTCCTTCTTCGCGTCGGATATGTAGTCCTTCGGGTCCGGCGGGGGCGGCGGGGCCACCGACGAGAACGACGGTTCGGGCTCTGCCGTGTCGCTCGGCAGAGCGGTCGCCGACGGCAGCTCGCTCGCGTTCTTCCCGGACGTGCCGCCGGAGTCGTTCTTGTTGGTCGAGATGACCGCGGTCGCCACGATCGCGGCGACCGCCGCGGTGGCCAGCGCGCCCCCGCCGATCATCAGCCACTTCTTGCGCCTGGCGCGTGCCGCGGATGTCTCGGCCAGCGCCGCCCAGTCCGGAGTCCCAGTGCCCCCGGGCCCCCAGGAGGGCCCCCCTTGCCCAAAGCTCATGCCGCGAATCCTAGACGCAACCTAATCCGGTTGGGCCAGAGCTTCGCGGCCCGTGACAATGCTGTACATGGGACATCTTGAAGCAGGCCATCTCGAGTACTACCTACCGGACGGGCGGGTGCTGCTCGGCGATGCTTCGTTCCGCGTCGCGGACGGCGCCGTGGTCGCCCTCGTCGGGGCGAACGGCGCCGGGAAGACCACGCTGCTGCGGCTGATCGCCGGGGAGCTCCAGCCGCACGGCGGCTCGGTGTCGGTGAGCGGCGGACTCGGCGTGATGCAGCAGTTCGTCGGCTCGGTGCGTGACGAGCGCACGGTGCGCGACCTGCTGGTGTCCGTCGCCCAGCCCCGGATCCGCGAGGCCGCCCACGCCGTCGACCGGGCCGAGGAACTGATCCTCACCACCGATGACGAGGCCGCGCAGATGACGTACGCGCAGGCACTGAGCGACTGGGCGGAGGTGCGCGGGTACGAGGCCGAGACGGTCTGGGACATGTGCACGATGCAGGCGCTCGGAGTCCCGTACGAGAAGGCGCAGTGGCGCGAGGTCCGCACCCTGTCAGGCGGTGAGCAGAAGCGACTGGTGCTGGAGGCGCTGCTGCGCGGGCCCGACGAGGTGCTGCTGCTCGACGAGCCGGACAACTATCTGGACGTCCCCGGCAAGCGCTGGCTCGAGGAGAAACTGAAGGAGACCCGCAAGACGGTCCTCTTCGTCTCCCACGACCGGGAGCTGCTGTCCCGGGCCGCCGAGAAGATCGTCAGCGTGGAGCCAGGCCCGGCCGGCAGCGACGTATGGGTGCACGGCGGCGGATTCGGTACGTACCACGAGGCCCGCAAGGAACGGTTCGCGCGCTTCGAGGAACTGCTGCGCCGCTGGGAGGAGGAGCACGCCCGGCTGAAGGCCCTCGTCCTGCGGATGCGGCAGCAGGCGGCGAACAGCCCGGACATGGCCAACCGCTACCACGCGATGCAGACCCGCTTCAAGAAGTTCGAGGACGCCGGCCCGCCCCCGGAGCCGCCGCGCGAGCAGGACATCAAGATGCGGCTGCGCGGCGGCCGGACCGGGGTGCGGGCGGTGACCTGCAAGAACCTGGAGCTGACCGGCCTGATGAAGCCGTTCGACCTGGAGATCTACTACGGGGAGCGCGTCGCCGTCCTCGGCTCCAACGGGTCCGGCAAGTCACACTTCCTGCGACTGCTGGCGGGGGGCGATGTGGCGCACACCGGAGAGTGGAAGCTCGGCGCACGCGTCGTGCCGGGGCACTTCGCGCAGACCCACGCCCATCCGGAGCTGCTGGGCAAGACGCTCGTCGAGATCCTGTGGACGGAGCACGCCAAGGACCGGGGCGGGGCCATGTCCGTACTGCGGCGGTACGAGATGGAGCGGCAGGGGGACCAGGCCTTCGAGAGGCTGTCCGGTGGGCAGCAGGCCCGCTTCCAGATCCTGCTCCTGGAGCTGGCCGGCACCACCGCGCTGCTGCTGGACGAGCCGACCGACAACCTGGACCTGGAGTCGGCGGAGGCCTTGCAGGACGGGCTGGAGATGTACGACGGGACGGTGATGGCCGTCACGCACGACCGGTGGTTCGCGAAGTCCTTCGACCGGTACCTGGTCTTCGGTTCGGACGGTTTCGTGCGGGAGACGACGGAGCCGGTGTGGGACGAGCGGCGGGTCGAACGGGCGCGGTAACGCCTCCGGCGGCGCCCCGGACCGGGGCGGGGGTTCCGTCCTCAATCGCCGGACGGGCTTTTGTGCGGGTGCCCCGCGGGGCACCTTGTCCGGTGGGTGGGGGTGGGGTCCCTCCGGGGCGTCTCCTCAGAAATGGCGTGTGCACCCGGGTCCGTGGGGGACCCGGGTCGTACGCCATTTCCTGCGGGGACTCCCCTGCACGCCCCCACCCGGCATCAGTCGCGTCTGCACGCCGGTGAGACGACTGCCGCAGACGCGAGGCGGCCGGGTCCGGGGCCGTGCAGGGGAGTCCCCGCAGGACGACGAACAGATACCCGGGTCCATCGCGTACCGGCGGAACGTTCGTCGTTTGAGGAGACGCCCCGGAGGGGCCCCGGGCCCCCACCCACCGGGCCACGGCGAACCCCCGCGGGGCACCCGCACACAAGCCCGTCCGGCGTTTGAGGACGGAACCCCCAGCCCAGGAGACCCGGAACCCCACGCGCCCGCCCGGCCGAGGGACCCGTTTTGACCCGTCCGGGGCGGGCCGGGTAGTCTCGGTGACTGTTATACGTATTGGCTTCGTCGTTCTCACGCGAAGGGCCCTTACGTAGGTTCCCTGGAGCAGTTACCAGTGGCTCGCATACGGGCAGCGTCCCCGGCATTGTGAGCCCCAGCTGCATATCGCTTCAGAGGTGCCGTGTGTCTGGACCCCATCCACTGAAGAAGCGAAGGCTACGAAGTGCGTACGTACAGCCCCAAGCCCGGCGATGTCACTCGCCAGTGGCACATCATTGACGCCGAGGACATCGTTCTCGGCCGTCTGGCCACGACGGCCGCGAACCTCCTCCGAGGCAAGCACAAGGCGATCTACGCCCCCCACATGGACATGGGCGACTTCGTCATCATCATCAACGCCGACAAGGTTCACCTGTCCGGCAACAAGAAGACCCAGAAGATGGCGTACCGCCACTCCGGGTTCCCGGGTGGTCTCCGCTCCGTGCGTTACGACGAGCTTCTCGCGAAGAACCCCGAGAAGGCTGTCGAGAAGGCCATCAAGGGCATGATCCCCAAGAACACCCTGGGCCGTCAGATGATCTCGAAGCTGAAGGTCTACGCGGGCGACCAGCACCCGCACGCTGCGCAGCAGCCGGTCCCGTACGAGATCACCCAGGTCGCGCAGTAGTTCCGGCCTCCCCCCAAAGACGTAAAGAAAGATCTGAGGAGAATCGTGGCCGAGACCACTGCAGAGACGCCCGTCGAGGGCACCGAGGTCACCGAGGGCGAAGAGACCTTCGCCGAGGTGACCACCTTCGAGTCGGAGGTCCCCGTCGAGGGTGAGTACACCTCCGAGTCGCTCGCGGGCCGCTTCGGCGACCCGCAGCCGGCGGCCGGCCTGGGCCGTCGCAAGAACGCCATCGCCCGCGTCCGGATCGTTCCGGGCACCGGCAAGTGGAAGATCAACGGTCGCACCCTTGAGGACTACTTCCCCAACAAGGTGCACCAGCAGGAAGTCAACGAGCCCTTCAAGGTGCTCGAGCTCGACGGCCGCTACGACGTCATCGCCCGCATCTCGGGTGGCGGCGTCTCCGGTCAGGCCGGCGCCCTGCGCCTCGGCGTGGCCCGCTCGCTGAACGAGGCGGACGTGGACAACAACCGCGCCACGCTGAAGAAGGCCGGCTTCCTCTGCCGTGACGACCGTGCGGTCGAGCGCAAGAAGGCCGGTCTCAAGAAGGCCCGTAAGGCCCCGCAGTACAGCAAGCGCTAAACCGCCTGCTCAACCGCGTTACACGTTCGCCCCGGCGGCACACTCGTGCTGCCGGGGCGTTCGTTTATTGACAGCCACGGGCATATAACGGCATAAGGCATTCATAGGCTTGTTGCTTACTTAGTCTGAATTTTTGCGTTTCGGAGCACTTTCGGAGGACACCAGTGGGACGACTCTTCGGCACGGACGGCGTGCGCGGTGTCGCCAATGCGGACCTGACGGCCGAGCTCGCGCTCGGGCTCTCGGTCGCGGCGGCGCACGTACTGGCCGAGGCAGGGACCTTCGAGGGCCATCGGCCGACGGCCGTGGTGGGCCGCGACCCCCGAGCCTCCGGAGAGTTCCTGGAGGCCGCAGTGGTGGCCGGCCTCGCCAGCGCGGGCGTCGACGTCCTGCGCGTCGGCGTGCTCCCGACCCCCGCCGTGGCCTACCTCACGGGCGCGCTGGGTGCCGACATCGGAGTGATGCTCTCCGCCAGCCACAACGCCATGCCGGACAACGGTGTCAAGTTCTTCGCCCGCGGCGGCCACAAGCTCGCCGACGAGCTGGAGGACCGCATCGAGACGGTCTACGAGCAGCACCGCACCGGTGAGCCGTGGGCCCGGCCCACCGGCGCCGGCGTCGGCCGGATCAGCGACTACGCCGAGGGCTTCGACCGTTACGTCGCCCACCTCATCGGCGTGCTCCCCAACCGGCTCGACGGGCTGAAGGTCGTCCTCGACGAGGCTCACGGCGCCGCCGCCCACGTCTCGCCCGAGGCGTTCGCACGGGCCGGGGCCGAGGTCGTCACCATCGGTGCCGAACCGGACGGTCTGAACATCAACGACGGCTGCGGCTCCACGCACCTGGCGCTGCTCCGCGCCGCCGTCGTCGAGCACGGTGCCGACCTCGGCATCGCGCACGACGGCGACGCCGACCGCTGCCTGGCCGTGGACGGAGCGGGCGAGGAGATCGACGGCGACCAGATCCTGGCCGTGCTCGCCCTCGCCATGCGCGAGGCCGGACAGCTGCGCAAGGACACCGTGGTCGGCACCGTGATGTCGAACCTCGGCTTCAAGATCGCCATGGAGCGCGAGGGCATCCATCTCGTCCAGACCGGGGTCGGCGACCGCTACGTCCTGGAGTCCATGAAGGCCGAGGGCTACGCCCTGGGCGGCGAGCAGTCCGGACACGTCATCGTCCTGGACCACGCCACGACCGGCGACGGCACGCTGACCGGCCTGATGCTGGCGGCCCGGGTCGCCGCCACCGGCCGTTCGCTCGCCGATCTGGCCGGTGTGATGGAGCGCCTGCCGCAGGTCCTCGTCAACGTGCCGGACGTCGACAAGTCCCGCGTGGGCACCTCCCCGGAGCTGGCCGCGGCCGTCGCCGAGGCCGAGCGCGAGCTCGGCGCCACCGGCCGCGTGCTGCTGCGCCAGTCGGGCACGGAGCCGCTGGTACGGGTCATGGTCGAGGCCGCCGACATCGAGCAGGCGCGCGCGGTGGCCGGACGCCTGGCCGACGTGGTGAAGTCCGCGCTGGGCTAGTCAGGAGCGACCGGTGGGCGGGTGCGCGGCAACGCGCACCCGCCCACCGGTTTACGCGTCCGTGGCCACGGGCCGCTTCGGGTGCGTCCGCTGGTGGCGGAGGGCCACCACCCACAGCCCCTTCTGCGCCAGCAGCGTCAGCGTCCCCGCGAGCACGATCCCGCCGAGGTTCGCCAGCAGTTGCTGGATGGAGCCCGTCATCTGGCTGTAGTCGTTGTAGCTGAACGCCACTGCCGCGTTGGCCGCGGCCGGCACGGTCGTCACCGAGATCGCGACACCGATCAGCGCCCCGGACTTCGCCGAGGTCAGAGAGAGCGTTCCGGCGATGCCCGCGAGGAACGCCACCACGAACGACATCCAGTCCGGCTGCCAGATGAACGCGGTGTTCGGCCGGGGCGCCTCGACCATCGAGTCGTTGAACAGGCCGAAGACGTCCATCAGCCAGGCGAAGCCGGCCGTCAGCGCCATCGCCGCGGCGAAGCCGCCGACCAGCGCCCACAGGGACCGCAGAACCAGACGCGGGGCGCGCTGCACCAGTGCCGTGGAGATACCGGCCAGCGGCCCGAACTCCGGACCCACCGCCATCGCGCCCACGATCAGGATCGCGTTGTCGAGCATCACACCGCAGGCGGCGAGCATCGTCGCGACCGAGAGGAACGCGACGTAGGTGATGGAGAACGTCGACTCCTCGTGGGTGACGTCCGTCAGCTCCTCCCACAGCACCGCGTCCGCACCCTCGCCCGGTGCGGCCTCCTCGGCCCGGTCGGCACTCGCGGAGAGCGTCAGGTCCATGTTCTCGACGGTGATCGACCCGTACTCGCCGACCCCGAGCCGCCGCAGCGCCCCGATCAGCTCGTCGCCCGCCTCGCGCGCCACGTCGCACAGCACCACATCGCCCACCGGGTCGCGCGCCACCCCCGGCAGCACTGCGAGATGGGCGGTGCCGACGGTCCGCTCAAGCAGGCCCGTCACCTCGTCCGTGTGGTCGGCCGGGACTATCAGGCGTAGATGCAGCACGCGTGCACCCTTTCCGGAGTCAGAGCTTGCGCAGGGACAGCCGCTGGACCTTGTGGTCGGGGCCCTTGCGCAGCACCAGCGTGGCACGGCCGCGGGTCGGCGCCACATTCTCCACCAGGTTGGGCTTGTTGATGGTCCGCCACATCGTCGCCGCGTACTCCATCGCCTCCGCCTCGGAGACCTGCGTGTACTTGCGGAAGTACGAGGACGGGTCCTGGAACGCCGTGGCGCGCAGCTTGCGGAAGCGGTTGAGGTACCAGGTCTCGATGTCCTCGGGCCGCGCGTCCACGTACACGCTGAAGTCGAAGTAGTCCGCGAGCCCGACCCTGGTCCGGCCGTCCTTGCCGGGCAGGGCGGGCTGCAGCACGTTCAGCCCCTCGACGATGAGGATGTCCGGACGCCGTACGGTGAGCCGCTCGCCCGGCACGATGTCGTAGATCAGGTGCGAGTAGACGGGGGCCGTCACCTCGTCCTTGCCCGCCTTGATGTCGGCGACGAAGCGGGTCAGGGCGCGCCGGTCGTACGACTCCGGGAAGCCCTTGCGCGACATCAGCCCGCGTGCGTGGAGCTCCTTCATCGGCAGCAGGAAGCCGTCCGTGGTCACCAGCTCCACCCGCGGGTGCTCCGGCCAGCGTGCAAGCAGCGCCTGGAGGATGCGGGCGCTGGTGGACTTGCCCACCGCGACACTGCCCGCGACTCCTATGACGAACGGGGTCCCGCGCTGCTCCCCGTGCCCGTTGCCCGCGTCCCCGAGGAAGGTGTTCAGGGCGCCGCGCAGCCCGGAGGTGGCCTGGACGTACAGATTGAGGAGGCGCGAGAGCGGCAGGTAGACGTCCCGCACCTCGTCGAGGTCGATGACGTCCCCGAGTCCGCGCAGCCGCTCCACCTCGTCGGCGGTCAGCGGCAGCGGCGTCTTGTCGCGCAGCGCGCTCCACTCCGCCCGGGAGAGGTCGACGTACGGCGTCGCGGCGGGTTCGGCGCGTCGGTTCGTGCTCCGTGTCGGCGAAGTGATCACGGGTTCATTGTTGCGGGAGTTCGACGGGAGTTCGAACGGAGTGGGGGGTGGGCTCGGTCACGTGGGGGAGTGGGAGCGGCCGGGCACGGTTCGGCCGATCGCTGCGACCGAGGCCGGTCCACGGCGTGGTGCACCGTCTTGCACGAATGCATTCATAGTGTCCCTTTTTATGCTACGAACTCATTCCGCGCCGGGTCGCCGGCGCCGCGTGGCGCCCCTGACCGGAGCCATGGTCCTCACGGCGGCGATCGTGGCGGTGTCACTCCTGCCCGGTGCCGTGCCGGTCACGGGCAGCAACGCCGCAGCCGTGTCGCCCACACTGGTGGACGAATCGTTCACCGGGGCGACGGCGGACAGTGACTTCACCGCAGTGGGACCGGCCTGCCTGACGGGGGCCGCTCCCGAGCAGCCACCTGCCGGGAACGCCGCCCATCCGCTGGGCGGTTGCCCCGATACGGCGGTGGGACCCGTTCCGCCGCGCAACGGGGCACCGTACGGCTACCTCCAGCTGACGGACGCGGGCAACGACCGGTCCGCGGCGGTGATCCACAACAAGGCGCTGCCCGCGAACGAAGGGCTGGAAGTCTCCTTCGACCAATGGCAGTACGGGGGGACACCGGTCGCGAACCCGGCGGACGGCATCTCGTTCTTCCTGGTGGACGGGGCATCCGATCTGTCCGCGCCCGGGGCGTTCGGCGGGAGCCTCGGCTACGCGCAGAAGCTGCCGAACGACGACCCGAGCATGGATTTCGTGCCGGGCGTCGACCATGGATATCTGGGCGTCGGCCTGGACGTCCTGGGGAACTACTTCGGCGACTGGGAGCACCGCGGCAACGGCTGCGCGCGACGTTCCCCAGCCGGTACGGGATTCCGGATTCCGGGACCGGGGAGCAACATGGTCACGGTGCGGGGGCCCGGCCACGGTACCGAGGGCTACTGCTTCCTGGCCGCCACCACGACCAACCTGACGACGTCGGCGCCCTGGCCGTCCACCCTGCCCGGCAAGCTGCAGGGGCCGACCACCGCGGCGGACCTCCCTGCGGGGACGACGCCCGAACAGGCGCAGCAGATCCTGGAGGCGTCCCGCCGCACCGTGACGGTGCGGGTGAGTCCGGCTCCCGACCCGGTGCTGACGGTGCTGGTCGACTTCCATGACGGGAACGGGACCCGGCAGGTCCTGGAAACGGCCGCACCCCAGCCGGTCCCCGCCACGTACAAGTTCGGCTTCGGCGCGTCGACGGGGGGCTTCACCGACGTACATCTCCTCCGTACGCTCTCCGCCCACTCGCTGAACCCCCTGCCGGACCTCAACCTCGTGAAGCAGGTCAGCGTCGCCGAACCGCTGCCCGAGGTGATCGTGCCGGGGACGCGGGTGCCGTACGAATTCGTGGTGACGAACTCGGGGGAGACCGACCTGTCCGACGTCACCGTCGAGGACCCCACCGTCGGACCGGTGAGCTGCCCCTCCACGACCTTGGCCCTCGGCGCGACGATGACCTGCACGGCGTCCTACACCGTCACCGGACGCGATGTCGGCCGCGGCTACATCGCCAACACCGCGGAAGCATCCGGAAGGAGCGGTGAGGAGACAGTCGTCTCCCCGCCGTCGAGTGTGAATCTGCCCCTGGGCGGCGAGGTCGGTCTGGCCCTCGACAAGCAGGTGGACGACTCGGAGCCGTACGCACTTGGGGACGAGGTGGAGTACAGCTACGTGGTCAGCAATGTCACCGACAACCCGGTGGAGGATCTCCTGATCCACGACGACCTCCTCGAGGACGTCACGTGTGAGTCCACCGCGCTGGCCGAGCAGGGCACGCCGGGCGACAGCACCACCTGCACGGGCACCTATGTGGTGGACGAGGACGACGTGGAGCGGGGGAGCGTGGTGAACCACGCGGTCGCGACGGGCAACGGCGGCGCGGTGAAGTCGCCGCCCGACGAGGCGACCATCCGGGTCACCATGCCGACTCCCACGCCGACGCCGACGCCGACCCCCACCCGTACGCCGACCCACAAGCCGACCCATACGCCGACCCACACACCCACGCACAAGCCGACCCACACACCCGGTCCGACGCCGACGCACACATCTCCGTGGCCCGCGCCGACGCACACATCTCCGTGGCCTGCGCCGACGCACACATCTCCGTGGCCTGCGCCGACGTCCTCACCCCCCGGCCACGGGGGCGAGATGCCGGACACCGGGGCGCCGATGCTGCTTCCGCTCGGCATCGCCACAGTGATCGCGGCGGCGGGCGGTGCGCTGATCCTTGTGCAACGCCGGCGGAAGGCCGTGACGCACGGCTCCTGACCCCGCCCGCTTGATGCAAGGACCGGCCCGGCGCCCACGGCGCCGGGCCGGTCTGCGTCCGGACAGGTGGGGCCGGCAGGGTGTTCAGCGGTCCGGCGGTCCGGCGTCCGGCATCCGGTCAGCGCGGTCCTCGGATGCCGTCGATGATGCGGGTCCAGTTGTCGCCGCCGTGTCCGTTCTCGATCGCGCGCCGGTAGTGGGCCTGCACAGCCAGGGGGAGCGCAAGGTCGAGCCCGAGCGAGGTGCTGGTCTCGACGATGTGGTCGGACGTGGCGCCCATCATGGTGACCGTGCTGAGCTCGCCGGGATGCTCGCCGGCGTCCAGCGCGGTGCCGGGGTTCTCCTCGCCGGCCCTCATGATGTCGCCGATCGAGTCGGCGGAGGAGAGCAGCTCCGGCAGCGCTTCCCCGGCCGTCAATCCTGCGGTGCCGAGCATCGCAGTCGCGTGCATCAGTGCGGACAAGGTGGTGAGGAATACCGCGAGTTGGGCCTGATACATCATCTGGGCGAGGCCCGGGTCCGCGCCCAGGTGCTTCGGTGTTCCGATCAGTGCCAACGCCGCCAGGTGGCTCTCCCGCACCTCGTCGCGGCCGCTGTAGTAGACATGCGCTGCCTCCGTGCCGACCATCGGCGCGGGGACCATGACGCCTCCGGTGAGGAAGCCGGCGCCGTGGTCCGCTGCCCAGGTTGCCGCCTCGCGTGAGCGGTCGGGAGTGTCGGAACTCAGGTTGACCAGCGTCCGGCCGGCCAGTGACGCGGTGGTGCTGCCGAGGATGTCGTACATCGCCTGGTAGTCGGTGAGGCTGAGGATGACGAGGTCACTCGCTTCGACTGCTTCGCCGGGCGTGGCCGCGAGCGTTGCTCCGGCTGCGACGACGCCGTCGGCCCGGCCGGCGGTGCGGTTCCAGACGGTGACAGGGTGTCCGGCGGCAAGGAGGGTGCGGGTCATCGCCTGCCCCATCGGGCCGAGCCCGATCACGGTGACAGCGCTGTCCTGCCGGGTGGTGTGGCTCAGTTGTTCGTTCACCCCTCCATGCTCGGAGAGGGGCCCTACTCTCGGAAGTACCCACTATTTTCTGCGGTACTTACCTTTTAGTAAGGGTGATCAGCGATGGCCAGGGCGCCGAGAATCGGGCCGTACATCTGCGGCATCGACGCCGGGCTCGACGTGGTGAGCGGCAAGTGGAAGGGGCTGATCCTCTGGGAGCTCGACGCCCATGGAGTACGCCGCTTCGCCGAGCTCCGTCGTGGTCTGCCGGGAGTGAGCGAGAAGATGCTGACGCAGCACCTGCGTGAGATGGAGGCGGACGGTCTCGTGCACCGGAAGGTGTATGCCGAGGTGCCGCCGCGGGTGGAGTACTCCCTGACCGAGCACGGGCACACGCTCAACCAGGCGCTCGGACCGCTCGGCGCCTGGGGAGTTGAGCGGATCCGTCGCGAAGGCTCCGAAGTGGTCGAGACCTCACACGGATAGGCACATAGTCAACCGGCCCGGGGTGGCGGACAGCGAAAAGGCCGGCCAGGCGCGCAGGGCGCCGGGCCGGCCTGTTTCTCGGAGCGGGGTGCTAGTCCGTACCGGACTCCATCGCCGCACGGTCCAGCATCTCGTCGGCTTCGGAGACCTCGCCGCGGGAGGCGATGGCCTGGGCGCCGCCCTCGGGCAGCGAGCCGATGAGGCCGGTGGCGGCGGCCTGGGCCGCGCCGATGGCCGGGTTGGCGGTGCCGATCAGGCCGAGGCCCGCGTACTGCTCCAGCTTGGCGCGGGAGTCGGCGATGTCGAGGTTGCGCATCGTGAGCTGGCCGATCCGGTCGACCGGGCCGAACGCGGAGTCCTCGGTGCGCTCCATGGACAGCTTGTCCGGGTGGTAGCTGAACGCCGGGCCCGTGGTGTCGAGGATCGAGTAGTCCTCGCCGCGCCGCAGCCGCAGCGTGACCTCGCCGGTGACGGCGGTGCCGACCCAACGCTGGATCGACTCGCGCACCATCAGCGCCTGCGGGTCCAGCCAGCGGCCCTCGTACATCAGACGGCCGAGGCGGCGGCCCTCGTTGTGGTACTGGGCGAGGGTGTCCTCGTTGTGGATCGCGTTGACCAGGCGCTCGTACGCGGCGTGCAGCAGGGCCATGCCGGGGGCCTCGTAGATGCCGCGGCTCTTGGCCTCGATGATCCGGTTCTCGATCTGGTCGGACATGCCCATGCCGTGGCGGCCGCCGATGCCGTTCGCCTTCATCACCAGGTCGACGGCGGAGTCGAACTTCTCGCCGTTGATGGTCACGGGGCGGCCCTGGTCGAAGCCGATCGTGACGTCCTCGGTCTCGATCTCGACCGAGGGGTCCCAGAACTTCACGCCCATGATCGGGTCGACGGTCTCGACGCCGGTGTTCAGGTGCTCCAGGGTCTTCGCCTCGTGCGTGGCGCCCCAGATGTTGGCGTCGGTGGAGTACGCCTTCTCCGTGCTGTCGCGGTAGGGCAGGTCATGGGCGACCAGCCACTCCGACATCTCCTTGCGGCCACCGAGCTCGGTCACGAAGTCCGCGTCCAGCCAGGGCTTGTAGATCCGCAGGTGCGGGTTGGCGAGGAGACCGTAGCGGTAGAACCGCTCGATGTCGTTGCCCTTGTACGTGGAGCCGTCGCCCCAGATCTGTACGTCGTCCTCGAGCATCGCCCGCACCAGGAGCGTGCCGGTGACGGCGCGGCCGAGCGGCGTGGTGTTGAAGTACGCGCGCCCGCCCGAGCGGATGTGGAACGCCCCGCAGGTGAGCGCGGCCAGCCCCTCCTCGACGAGTGCCGCACGGCAGTCGACCAGTCGCGCGAGCTCGGCGCCGTAGGCCTTGGCGCGGCCGGGCACGGAGGCGATGTCGGGCTCGTCGTACTGACCGATGTCGGCGGTGTAGGTGCACGGGACAGCGCCCTTGTCGCGCATCCACGCGACCGCGACCGAGGTGTCGAGGCCGCCCGAGAAGGCGATGCCGACGCGCTCGCCGGTGGGCAGGGAGGTGAGGACCTTAGACATAGGAAGATTATGCATCATCTCGCATGATCATGCAACGCGAGGTGGATTCTGGGCCTCCGGACCCCGGAAACCCACCATGGCACGGAGCGTCCCGGGCGGCAGATCGGCAGGTCGGGCCACCCGGACCGGCTCCGGGGTCACTCCGTCTGCCGGCGTGCCTGCTTCACCTCGTCGTTGACGGTCCAGGCGTCGGCAACCGGTCCGAGGTGGCCGAGCTTGTCGGGGTTGATCACCGAGCGGATGGTCTGGATCTGCCCGTCGAGCACGTCGAGAGCCAGGGTGTGGAGGACCCGGCCGTCCCTGTCGCGGAAGACGGCGCCGGGCTGAGCATTGACCTCGTGCGGCTCGAACGTCACGTCGATCCGGGCCATCAGCGGGAAGACGGAGGCCAGCAGCCGGGCCACGTTCTCGGCGCCGACGACGGCCCTGGCCAGCTGCGGGGCCTTGCCGCCGCCGTCCCCGACCATCTGCACGTCGGCGGCCAGCAGATCCCGCAGGCCGCCGACGTCGCCTTCGCGCAGGGCGTCGAAGAACCGCCTCGCCAGCTCCTCACGCTCCTGACGGTCCGCTTCGAACCGCGGCCTCCCGGCCTCCATGTGCCGCCGCGCCCGTACCAGCAGCTGCCGGCACGCCGCCTCCGAACGCCCCACCGCCGAGGCGATGTCGTCGAACCCGAAGCCGAACACCTCACGCAGCACGAACACCGACCGTTCGAGCGGGCTGAGGCGCTCCAGCAGCAGCAACGCAGCCATCGAAACCGAGTCGGCCAGCTCCGCCGAGCGCGCCGGATCCTGATACGGATCGCTCAGCAGCGGCTCGGGGAACCACGGGCCCACGTACTCCTCCCGCCGCACCCGGGCGGAGCGCAGCACGTCGATCGAGATCCGCGTCACCGTGGTGGACAGGAACGCCTTGACCGACGTGGGAAGGGTTGCCGAGCCGTCGAAGCGCAGCCATGTCTCCTGCACCGCGTCCTCGGCCTCGCTCACGCTGCCCAGAATCCGATAGGCGATCGAGAACAGCAGGGGCCGCAGCTCCTCGAACTCTCCGACCTTGTTCACGTCGCATCTCCCTTGAGGACTGCCGCGGGCCGGTCCGGCACGGGGGCACGTTCCGGTGAGTGTGTGGGACGCCGGCAGGGCCGTGCGACGCCCCGTGTCCGGGGCCTACGGCCGTGCCCCGGACGGGGCGTCGACGTCCACTCAGTGGAACTGTCCGGCCTCGTAGTCGCCGGCCGGCTGCTGGGCGATGATGTTCAGCCGGTTCACCGCGTTCATGAAGGAGACCAGCAACGCCAGGGCGGTGAGCTGCTCCTCGTCGTAGTGCTTCGCGGCCCGCGCCCACACCTCGTCGCTGACCCCGTCGGCCGCGTCCGCGACCCTCGTCCCCTGTTCCGCCAGCTCCAGCGCGGCGCGTTCGGCCTCGGTGAAGACCGTGGCCTCGCGCCACGCCGCCACCAGGTGCAGCCGCACCGAGGTCTCGCCGGCCGCGGTGGCCTCCTTGGTGTGCATGTCGATGCAGACGGCGCAGCCGTTGATCTGACTCACACGCAGTGCCACCAGCTCCTGCGTCGCGGCCGCCAACGGTGAATCCTTGAGCGTCTTGCCCGCCGACATGAAGTGCTTGAGGGCCTTGGCGGCGGTGGGGGCGGCGAAGTAGTTCAGTCGCGCGTCCATGGTGTGCTCCTCCGTGCTCGTCGCTGGGTACACCCCTTAGGACGAGACAGCCCGGCGCCCTGTGACACGGACATGGGAGCTCCCCTTCACGGCGGCGCGGAGAGCTCCTGTCCGCGGCGGGCCTGGCGCTGCTGCGCGAAGGCGCGAAGGCTCGAAGGCGCGCACCCTCACCCCACCGTCAGCACCGCGTTCCCCCGCACCCGCCGTCCCCGGATGTCCGCGATGACCTCGCCCGTGCGGGACCAGTCCCGCACCGAGCCGATCTCCGGGTGGAGACGGCCGCCCGCCACCAGCCGGACCAGCGTGGCGAGGTCGTCGGCGTACGTCGTGTCCGCGCGGGTGTAGTCGAAGTGGGCGATACGGGCCTGGGCCGGGCCCTTGAAGAAGTCGAAGAAGTCCAGCGTGACCGGGTTGCGGCTCGCCTGGCCGAACCAGACCAGCAGCCCGCCCGGGGCCAGCCGGGCCAGGGCGGTGGGCAGGGAGTCTCCCCCCACCGACTCCAGGACGATGTCGTACGGGCCCCGCGCCTCGTCCGGTGACGTCACCACCTCGACCGCGCCCAGGTCCAGCAGCCTCGCCCCGCGTTCCGGTGTCGCGCTGACCGCTGTCACGGCCGCACCCGACGACGCGGCCAGCTCCGTGACGTAGTGGCCGACGCCCCCGCTCGCCCCGGTGACCAGCAGCCGCCGGCCCGCCACCGGGCCCGCCGCCCGGAGCAGGCGCAGCGCGGTGATGCCCGCCAGGGGGAGGGCCGCCGCCGTCACCGCGTCGATGCTGTCCGGGAGTCCGGCGATGCTGTGGACGGGCACCGCGACGCGCTCGGCCCAGCCGTACGCGGGCGGATGGGCCACCACACGTGTCCCGGCCGCCGGGCCCGTGCCGTCGGCCGCCGCCCGGACGACCGTGCCGGCGACATCCTTGCCGGGCCGCCAGCCCTCCCACCGCCGGTCGAGCTGCCCGTCCAGCTGGAACGTCTCGCCCCGGTTGACGGAGTACGCCTCCACGGCGATCAGTGCTTCATCGGCAGCCGGACCGGGCTCCGGTGCCTCGCCGAGGACGACCGTTCCGCCGCGTTCGGGGTCGGGAAGCTGCGCTCGCACGAGATCTCCTCTCCTCATGCTCATACTCATGCGAAGACGACGGTCTGGGCGTGGAGCGTGTCGAAGTGCTCGCGTACGGAGGCGATGCGGCCTCCCCGTACCGTGAACACGGCCAGGCAGTGCTGGTCGTACCTGGCCCCCTTCCGGGTCAGCCCTCGTGTGTTCCATTCCGCCAGGACGCGCTCGCCCTCCGCGATCACGCCCTCGAACTCGATCTCCACCGATTCCGGCACCAGCCGGGCGACCATCTGCGCCACGAACTCGTCGAAGATCTCGTCCGGCCCCGTCCACGTGCCCGACACCGGCAGATCCCCGGCGAGCGTCCAGGTGACGTCGGCGTCGAAGAACGCGCGCAGCCGGTCCATGTCACCCGCGACGAGCGTGTGCATGTAGTCGAGGACGACGTCCTTGGGGGTGGTGTCCATGATTTCGATGGCCCTTCCTGTGGTTCCGCTCCGACTTCTGAAGGCTAGGAAGAGGAGGCCCGTGCAGGGAAAGACCTGTTCTCGATCGGTCCAGAACCGACCGGCATCACCGCTGGTCGGCCTGGGCTCGTATGCTGCTGCGCATGTCAGAACTGCGGCGCCTGCGCTACTTCCTGGCCGTGGCCGAGGAACGCAACTTCACCCGCGCCGCCGAGCGGCTCCACATCGCCCAGCCCGCCCTGAGCCGGCAGATACGCGAACTGGAGAAGGAGTTGGGCGTCCAGCTCCTCGACCGCACCACCCACTCCGTCGAACCGACCGAAGCCGGGCGGGTGTTGATGGAACGAGGTGCCGCACTCCGCGAAGACGCCGACCGGCTCTGGCGCGACGTACGCGGCTTCGCCGGAGGCGAGCACGGCACGCTGGCCTTCGGGTACAGCACGAGTACGAGTTACGAGACGGCCCCCGCACTCCTCGCCGCCCTGGCCGAACGCCTGCCGGGCATCACCGTCACCACGCGCCTGCTCCCCACCGCGGAGATCCTGGCCGGTGTCGCCGACGGCACCCTCGACGCGGGCCTCGTCCGCTGCCCGCCGCCCACGCCCGAGCTCGTGCGGACGCTCGTACGGCTGGAGCCGCAGGGCGTCCTCATGGCCGCCGGACACCGCTTGGCAGCCGAATCAGTCATCGACCCCACCGCTCTCGCCGCCGAAACCCTCCTCGTCCACCCGCGCGAGGCCAACCCCGGCCACTACGACGCGATCATCGGCATCCTGGACCGCGTCGGCATCCACCCGGAGCTGATGCTGCGCCCACTGTCGTTCGACGCCGGTCACACCCCGGTGGTGCGCGGCGACGCCGTCTCCGTGGTCGGTGGTTCGGCCGCGTCCAGCCTGCCCACGGGGCTGGTGTGGAGGCCGCTGGCCGGGGGAGTCGCCATCGAGCTGCACCTGCTGACGAGGGGACGCGGCGCGCGCCCCGTCGTGGCCCAACTCCTCCGTACGGCAGGCGAGACGGCCCGTTCCGGTGGCTGGCTGCGCTCGCCGGACGCGGCGGCAGCGCAGTAGCGGCGAGCTGTGAGTGAAGTGGGCGGTTCTCGGGAGTCCCGTACGCATCGGCCGACTGGCCACCTGGACAGGGCCGCCGAGCGCCTCGAGGACCTGCCGCGCACACGCGCGCCGCAGGTCCTCGTTGTGTGAGGGGACCGCGCACCGGACGCGGCCGGCAGCGTGGCCCCGCAACCCCACCGCGTGGGGCGGGGCAGCGGGAGGGCGCGTTCGCGGTCCCTCAGTCGATACAGAACTCGTTGCCCTCGATGTCCTGCATCGGGATGCACGAATCATTACCGTCGTACAGCGTTCGCACGTGTACCGCGCCGAGCGGGACCAGCCGTGCGCACTCGGCCTCGAGTACGGCGAGGCGCTCCTCGCCCACCAGTCCGGTCCCGACCCGCACGTCGAGATGCAGTCGGTTCTTGGCGGCCTTCCCTTCGGGGACGCGCTGGAAGTACAGGCGCGGACCCACCCCTGAGGGGTCACTGCAGGCAAACCATGAATCCCGCTGCTCAGGGGGCAGTGAGAGCTTGAAGTCGTCCCAAGTGGCAAACCCCTCCGGTGGGGGCGGTACGACGTATCCCAACACCTCGCACCAGAAACGAGCGAGGCGCTCAGGCTCGGCGCAGTCGAAGGTCACTTGGAACTGCTTGATCGATGCCATCGGCCCTCCACGTGCTGTTCGGCGAAACCCGGATGTCCACGACGCCTGGAGATGCGGACACACCACCGGGGATGCATCGACGTCCTGCCTGTCGTCGTGCGACTTGGTGATCGCGGGCAAGGCCGGCGAGCCTGCCACGTGATCATCCGAGGCTCAACCAGTTTTTCAATGCTGACGGTATCCGGCCCGGTTCAGTGTTCGGTCAGGGAGTCGGTCATCACCTGGCGGACCTCGACGGGCTGTTGCGTCGGTACGCCGCCGGGGCCGGGGGCCGCGGAGATGCGGGCGGCGATCTCCAGGGCGCGTTCCTCGGACTCGACGTCGAAGACGTTGAACCCGGCCAGGAACTCCTTGAACTCGGCGTACGGACCGTCGGTCACCATCGGGGCGGCCGCGCCGTCCGCCCGGACGATCTTGGCCTGGCTCGGGTCCGCGAGGGCGGTGAAGGAGACCATCTCACCGCTCGCGGTCAGCTCCTTCGAGAGGGCCTGGTAGTAGTTGAAGTGTGCGGCGATGTCGCCGGGCGCCCATGTGTCCATCGGCTCGTCGAACACTCCGCCGTCGTGGTTGACCATCAGCATGAACTTCGGCATGAGAACTCCTCGGTGGTATCCGCAGCGCCCTTGCGACGCTCTCACCCCATGAACGGGGCCGCCGAGGAGTTCTCTACATCGTTCGCGAAGATCCTCGAAGAATCTTTGGCCGCACCTGCCGGGGGTGGCGGCTGACCGCGACCAGGGCGGCATCGGGGCTCCCGGTACCTGCTGTGCGGAGGCGAGGAGTCCGGCGAGCCCCATGGTCAAGGGTGCATGCCGTGCCGGTCCCCGGAGGAGGCGGAGTCGGCGCCCGCGCCCGTTTTCGGGCATCGGCGCCCGAAAACCCACCCGTCACAGGTGTTTCAATCCTCGGCGATTCGGCCACGGCCC
The DNA here is from genome assembly GCF_043203805.1 of Streptomyces sp. LN549. NCBI lineage: Bacteria > Bacillati > Actinomycetota > Actinomycetes > Kitasatosporales > Streptomycetaceae > Streptomyces > Streptomyces sp. LN549. The sequence goes on from NZ_JAZHRI010000002.1 coordinate 5,300,247, forward strand.
GCCTCGTCGCGGCTCTCTCGGCGCAGGGGAAACGTTCGCGGACCCTTGCCGTTGCTGAGGTCGCACGCGTCCGGAATCGAGCGCGTTCGATTCGTTGCGGTCTTCGTTATGCCGTGCACCGCCGAGCCATCCAGGTGCGGCACCGAGTCCCAGGAGGGACGCAGGTGACTGTGACTGACGCCTTGACCGCGCACTCGGATACACCGCCGCCACCACCCCCGGCCGCCCTCGACTTCCAGGGAAAGCACGGCAAGAACCCCCTGGCCGAAGCCGGTTTCCGCACCATGTGCGGGCGCCTTCCCGCCGTCCTGAAGCACACGGTCCGACTCGCCTGGGCGGTGGACCGGACCGCCGTGCTGATTCTCCTGCTCTGCCAGCTCCTCACCGGCACCGCGGCCGCCCTCACGCTCGCCTTCACCGCGAAGGCGATGGCCTACCTGCTCGCCGCGGATCCCGTCTCCGAACGTCTGCACGGCGCCTTGCCCGCCCTGGTCGTGGTGGCCGGCGCCGCCGGGGCGGGCCGCCTCAGCATGGCGCTCGCCTCGTACGCCGAACGCCGCATCACGCCGCTGCTGATGACCGAGGCCGACGTGGCGCTGGTCGCCGCCGTGTGCCGGGTCGAGGTGGCGGCGTACGGCGAGGACGGTTTCGCGGACCGGCAGGAAGCCGCCGAAGTGGGCGTCACCCGCACCACCACCATGGTCAACGACGCGCAGCGGTTCATGGCCGCCGGCGTCCGTATGGTCGCCGCGGGCGGCGTCATCACCGTCCTGCACTGGGTCATGCTTCCCGCCCTGCTGCTCGCCGTGCTCCCGGCCGGGCTCGGTGCGATCCTCCGGGCCCGCGTGGACTACGAGACCCACTACCTCAACGTCGGCGACCGCAATGTGCGCGGCATGACGCGCTGGTGGGCCACCTCCGCCCGGTACGGCGACGAGGTCCGCGCCAACGGCATGACCGGGTACCTCCTGTACTGGTATCGGGCGCTGTCCGAACGCATCGACCGGCGCACCCTGGGCGCCGCACCACGACAGCTGCGCATCGACGTGTCCACCAGTGCTGCCAGCGGTGTCTTCCTGTTGGGCACCTGGGCGCTCCTCGCCTGGCTGGCAACCACGGGCGCCGTCCCGCTGCCGGTCGCCGCGACGGCCGTCCTCGCCGTGCAGACCGCCCTTGCCGCACTCTCCCAACTCGTGGTCCAGGGCGCCGCGCTGTTCCACACCTCGCTCTATCTCGCCGACATGCGTGCGTTCCTCGACATGGCCGACGCGCGCGCCCCGAAGCGCGGCGAGCTGACGATTCCGGAGCAGGTGGACGAGATCCGTCTCGATGAGGTGGTCTATCGGTACCCGGGGAAGGAGGAGCCCGCCGTGAACGGCATCTCCCTGAGCCTGCGCCGGGGCGAGATCCTGGCCGTGGTCGGCGAGAACGGCTCCGGCAAGTCCACGCTCACCAAGCTCATCACCGGCATCCTCCTCGCCGACAAGGGCCGCGTGCTGTGGGACGGCATCGACCTGGCGCGGGCCGACGCCGAGGCCGTGTGGAAGCGGACCGCGCTCGTACCGCAGAACTTCGCCACCTGGCCGCTGCGGGCCCGCGAGAACGTCACGCTCGGCCAGCCCAAGTCGTGGGACGACGAGCTGGTGTGGAAGGCCGTCGACGCCGTAGGCATGCGCGAGGCCATCGAGGAACTGCCGAAGCGGCTCGACACCCTCCTGGCCCGTGAACTGTTCGGCGGAGCGGAACTCTCCGGCGGGCAATGGCAGCGGCTCGCGTGCGGACGCGCGCTGTACCGGGGGACTCCGCTGCTGATCCTGGACGAGCCGACCTCACAGATGGACGCCCGTGGAGAGCACCAGATCTTTCTGGAGATCAAGCGGCTGGCCGCCGACTGCATGACGATCGTCGTGACCCATCAGCTGGAGAACACGCGCCTGGCCGACCGGATCATCGTCATGGAGCACGGCCGGGTGATCGAGGACGGTACGTACGACGACCTGATCCACGCAGGGGGCCTGTTCGCCGAACTCGTCGCCCTGGCCCAGGACCGGTGACGGCCGGCTGACCACGCCGCCCGTTCCGTGACGCGTTCCGTGACGCGTCCCGCTCCCCGCCCTTGAGGACGGGGAGCGGAGGTCAACCCCGGAACGGCCGGTACGTCAGCTGCTTGACGCGCCGCAGGAACGGCATCGATTCCACGTGCTCGACGCCCTCCAGCGCGCCCAGGCGCTCGCTCAGGTAGCGGTACAGGTGTCCGGTGTCGCGGGTGATCACCACCGCCACCAGGTTGGACGGGCCCGTGGTCGCCGCCGCGTAGGCGACCTCCGGGTGGGTGGCGAGCGCCTCGCCCACCGTGTGGAGGGCGCGGGGCGCGGCGGTGATGCACAGCATGGTCGGGTGGCGGAAGCCGAAGTGGCCGGAGTCGAACTCGACGTCCACGTACAGCGCGCCCGAGGCCACGAGCCGGTCCATGCGGCGTTTCACCGCTGATTCGGAGCGGCCCGTCGCCTTCTGGAGTTCGGGGTACGTGGCCCGGCCGTCCGCCTCCAGCGCGGCGACCAGCGGCTCGTCCTCGGTGGTGATGACGGCCGGCCCGGGGTGCTCCGGTAGAGGCGCGGTGGCCAGGGCGGCTGCCTGTTCGGGGGACAGCGCGCCGCTCTTGTGGAGCCAGCCGGACGGGCCGCCGTAGAAACGGTGCAGCAGCTGGTGGGCGCGGATGTCGACGATGTGCGGGGTACGCGGCAGCTTGCCGAGGAGCAGGTCGTCCGCGTCGTCCCGGGAGCGGACGTTCGCCGTGCAGGTCACCTCCGTACCGCCCGAAGTGAGGCCGATCCAGGCCGTGTCCGGGCGCTTGGCCAGGGCCTCGGCGATGGCCGTCGCACCCTCGGGCGCGCAGCGCACGCGCAGCAGCCAGTGGTCGAGCGAGTCCTCGGCTGCCGCGCAGCGGACCCCGACGACCCGGAGGCCCGCCTCGGACCGCAGCCGGCGGAAGCGACGGGCCACGGTCTGGTCGGAGACGCCGAGCACGGTGGCGATCCGGCTGAACGGGGCGCGGGCGTCCAGCTCCAGCGCGTGCAGGATCTGGAGATCGAGGGCGTCGCCCACTGTGGTGGATTCCATGGGTGATGGCCTCGTTCATGTCGAATTCCGGCGCATGACGGTCTCCGGCCATTGGTTTCGGCCGCACCTCTCCGATCGTACGGGAGTGGTCGCAGGCCACGCCGAAGCCGTACAGACGTACAGGGAGAAACACATGCGCAAGTGGGGGCCGCTCACCGCGGTCTGTCTGGGGACGTTCATGCTGCTGCTCGACGTCACGATCGTCATCGTGGCGTTGCCCGACATGGCGCGAGTGCTGGACGCGTCGCTCCCCGACCTGCAATGGGTCATCGACGGCTACGCGCTCGCGCTGGCCGCGCTGCTCCTCGGCATCGGGGCCGCCGCCGATCTGCTCGGGCGGCGCAAGGTCCATGTCGCGGGCGTCGGGCTCTTCGCCGTCGCCTCGCTGGCCTGCGGGCTCGCCTCGTCGCCCGCGCTGCTGGTGGCCGCGCGCGGGGTCCAGGGGGTGGGCGCCGCCGCGATGTTCGCGACCACGCTGCCGTTGCTCGCCTCCGTCTACCAGGGCAGGGAACGGTCCGTCGCGCTCGGGCTGTGGGGTGCGGTGAGCGGGGGCGCCGCCGCGATCGGGCCGGTGGCCGGCGGGCTGCTGACCGAGGGGCCGGGGTGGCGCTGGATCTTCTTCGTGAACCTTCCGGTCAGCGTCGCCGCCATCTGGCTGACGGCCCGGACCGTGCCCGAGTCGCGCGGGGCGCAGGGCCGGCGGATCGACTGGGCGGGGACCGTGAGCTTCGCGGTGTTCGCGGGGGCGGCGACGTACGCCGTCGTACGGGCGGGGAGCCTGGGATGGACGTCGGGGCGCACGCTCGCCACGTTCGGGATCGCGGCGCTCGCGCTGCTCTGCTTCGTGCTCGTCGAGCGGCGCGTCGAACACCCGCTGCTGGAGCTGTCGTTGTTCCGGAAGTCCGCGTTCACCGGCGTGATGGCCGGGGCGCTCGCGTACAACACGGCGGCCTTCGCCGTCCTGCCGTACACCTCGATCTGGCTGCAGACCGTGCTCGGGCTCAGCCCCGTCCAGGGCGGCCTGGCGCTCCTGCCGCTGGCCGCGACGGCCTTCGTGGTGGCGGCGGTCGGCGGGCGGCTGCTGCACGGGGTGCAGCCGAGGCTGGTCATCGGCGTCGGGCTCGCCCTGATCGGCGTCGGCACGCTCGGCCAGGCGGTCCTCGGCGCGGGCTCCTCATGGCCGGCGCTGCTGCCGGGGCTGATCGTCGCGGGCATCGGCACCGGGCTGGTGTCCCCGGCCCTCGCGGGCGCCGCGCTCGCGGCGGTGGAGCCGGAGCGCATGGGCATGGCGGGCGGCGCGGTCAACACCTTCCGGCAGCTCGGGTACGCCTTCGGGGTGGCGGTGTTCGGGACGGTGCTGACCTCGCGGATGGGGGAGACGCTGAGCGAGGGGCAGTCCCACGCCCTCGCGGGCGGCGGTGCGCCGGGGCTGCGGGCTGCGGGGGTGCCGGAGCATGCGCTGCGGGCGGCGTTCGCCTCGGGGCTGAACACTGCGGCCGTGGTGGCCGGGGTGGTGGGGATTGTCGCGGGGGTGGCGGTGCTGGTGCTGGTCAAGGGGGCACGGGAGGGTGCCGAGAGCCCGGTGCCGGCGGCGTTGCGGGTGCCCGCACGGTAGATGAGGGCCGAGCCCGACGGGCTCGACGTGCCCGACCGGCCTGGTTTGTGGGCTTGAAATAGTGGTTGCTTCTGCGACTATGCGAAGAACAGGGGCTGGTGACCAGGAAAGGACCACTATGTGCGGAATCGTGGGTTACGTCGGTGGGCAGTCGGCGCAGGACGTCGTCGTCGCCGGTCTCAAACGGCTGGAGTACCGGGGGTACGACTCCGCCGGGATCGCGATCCTCGCCGACGGGGGACTGGCCGCCGCCAAGAAGGCCGGGAAGCTCGTCAATCTGGAGAAGGTGCTGGTCGAGCGGCCGCTGCCGGCCGGCAGCGCCGGGATCGGGCACACCCGGTGGGCCACCCACGGCGGCCCCACCGATGCCAACGCCCACCCGCACCTCGACAACGCCGGACGCGTCGCCGTCGTCCACAACGGGATCATCGAGAACTTCGCCGCCCTGCGCGCCGAGCTCGGCCGGCGCGGCCACGACCTGCTCTCCGAGACCGACACCGAGGTCGTCGCCCACCTTCTCGCCGAGGCGTTCTCGCAGTGCGCGGACCCGGCGGAGGCGATGCGGCAGGTCAGCCGGCGCCTCGACGGGGCCTTCACGCTCGTCGCCGTGTTCGCGGACGCGCCCGACGTGGTGGTCGGGGCCCGGCGGAACTCGCCGCTCGTCGTCGGGGTGGGGGACGGCGAGGCCTTCCTCGCCTCCGACGTCGCCGCGTTCATCGCCCACACCCGCTCCGCGATCGAGCTCGGGCAGGACCAGGTGGTCGAGCTGCGGCGGGAGGGGGTCGTGGTCACCGGGTTCGACGGGGAGCCCGCCGAGGTGCGTGCGTACCACGTGGACTGGGACGCCTCCGCCGCCGAGAAGGGCGGCTACGCCTCCTTCATGCTCAAGGAGATCGCCGAACAGCCCAAGGCCGTCACCGACACCCTCCTCGGCCGGATCGACCCGGAAGGCACGCTCCACCTCGACGAGGTGCGGATCACGCGGGGTGAGCTCCGCGAGGTCGACAAGGTGGTGATCGTCGCCTGCGGGACCGCGTTCCACGCCGGGATGATCGCCAAGTACGCCATCGAGCACTGGACCCGGATCCCGTGCGAGACCGAGCTCGCCAGCGAGTTCCGCTACCGCGACCCGATCCTGGACCCGCACACCCTCGTCATCGCCATCTCGCAGTCCGGCGAGACCATGGACACCCTGATGGCGCTGCGGCACGCCCGCGAGCAGGGCGCGAAGGTCCTCGCCATCTGCAACACGAACGGGTCGACGATCCCGCGCGAGTCCGACGCCGTGCTCTACACGCACGCCGGTCCCGAGGTCGCCGTCGCCTCGACCAAGGCGTTCCTGACCCAGCTCGTCGCCTGCTACCTCGTCGCCCTCTACCTCGGCCAGGTCCGCGGGACCAAGTGGGGCGACGAGATCCGCACCGTCATCCGTCAGCTCTCCGAGATCTCCGGATCCGTCGAGCGGGTCCTGGGGACCATGGAGCCGGTACGCGCGCTGGCCCGGTCCCTGGCCTCGCACGACACCGTGCTCTTCCTCGGCCGGCACGTCGGCTATCCGGTCGCCCTGGAAGGCGCGTTGAAGCTCAAGGAGCTCGCGTACATGCACGCCGAGGGGTTCGCCGCCGGTGAGCTCAAGCACGGGCCGATCGCGCTCATCGAGGAAGGTCTGCCGGTCGTCGTCGTGGTGCCGTCCCCGGCCGGGCGCTCCGTGCTGCACGGCAAGATCGTGTCGAACATCCAGGAGATCCGGGCCCGCGGCGCCCTCACCATCGTCATCGCCGAGGAGGGCGACGAGGAGGTCGTTCCGTACGCCGACCACCTCATCCGGATCCCCGCAACGCCTACGCTACTTCAGCCGCTGGTCGCGACCGTGCCGTTGCAGGTCTTCGCCTGCGAGCTGGCGACGGCCCGCGGCAACGAGGTGGACCAGCCGCGCAACCTGGCGAAGTCCGTCACCGTGGAGTGAGCCGGCAGTCAACAGTGAGGGTGCGTACGTGATCATCGGGGTCGGGATCGATGTGGCGGAGATCGAGCGGTTCGACGCGGCGCTGGAGCGTACGCCACAGATGGCCCAACGTCTTTTCCTGGAGCAGGAGTTGCTGCTGCCCAGCGGTGAGCGGCGCGGAATCGCCTCGCTGGCCGCCCGGTTCGCCGCCAAGGAGGCCCTCGCCAAGGCGCTCGGCGCGCCAAGCGGACTGCTGTGGACCGACGCCGAGGTGTACGTGGAGGAGACCGGGCAGCCCCGGCTGCGGGTCCGGGGCACGGTTGCCGCGCGCGCCGCGGAACTGGGCGTACGGCAGTGGCACGTGTCGCTCAGCCATGACGCGGGGGTGGCCTCGGCGGTGGTGATCGCGGAGGGGTGAGCCCGTCCGCGTGCCGAGGGCGCGCTCCCGTGCGTACGTTGGAGCCATGCGTACTGCGTACAGCGTTCAGACCGTACGGGCCGCCGAACAGGCCCTGATGGCAAGGCTCCCGGAGGGCGCGCTGATGCAGCGCGCCGCGGCCGGACTCGCGGCGGCCTGCGCCGATCTGCTGCGGCGCGGCGGCCGGGTCTACGGCTCCCGGGTCGTCCTCCTCGTCGGCAGCGGCGACAACGGCGGCGACGCGCTGTACGCGGGGGCCAGGCTGGCGCGGCGCGGCGCGGGCGTCGTGGCCGTGCGCGTCTCGCCGGGCCGGGCCCACGAGGGCGGCGTCGCCGCGCTGATCGCGGCGGGCGGGCGGGTGATGGACGGCGGTGACGTGGCCCCGCACCGCGACTGGGGCGGGCACATCGACCTCGTCGTGGACGGCATCACCGGCATCGGCGGGCGCGGCGGACTGCGGCCGGACGCCGCCGCCGTGGTGGAGCACTACGCGGCGCACGGCGTGCCCGTCGTCGCCGTCGACCTGCCGAGCGGCGTCGAGGCCGACACCGGCGAGGTGCTGGGGGCCGCCGTGCGCGCGGACGCGACCGTCACCTTCGGGGCGTACAAACCGGCGCTGCTCGTCGACCCGGCCGCCGAACGGGCCGGGGCCCTGCACCTCGTCGACATCGGGCTCGGCGCCGAACTGCCGGACGTACCCGATCTGGAGGCGCTCCAGTACGCGGACGTCGCCGCGCTGCTGCCCGTGCCGGCCGCGGAGAGCGACAAGTACCGGCGCGGCGTCGTCGGCATCGTCGCCGGATCGGCGCGATACCCGGGGGCCGCGGTGCTGGCCGTCTCCGGGGCGCTGCGCGGCGGGGCGGGGGCCGTGCGCTACGTCGGGCCGGGGGCCGACGCCGTCATCGCGCGCCATCCGGAGACGCTGGTCCACGCCGGCCCGCCCTCCAAGGCCGGGCGCGTGCAGACGTGGGTGGTCGGGCCGGGGCTCGGCGACGGCACGGACGCCGTCGAGGCGGTCTCCGACGTGCTGGCCACGGACGTGCCCGTGCTCGTCGACGCCGACGGACTGCGGCTGCTGGACGCCGCCGTCGTGCGGGCGCGCACAGCGCCCACCGTCCTCACCCCGCACGCCGGGGAGGCCGCGGCGCTGCTCGGCGTCCCGCGCGAGGAGGTCGAGGCGGGGCGGCTCGCCGCCGTACGCGAACTCGCCTCACGGTTCCGTGCCACGGTCCTGCTCAAGGGGTCGACGACGCTGATCGCCACCGACACCCCGCACACGCCCGTGCGGGTCAACCCGACCGGCACCTCCTGGCTGGCCACCGCCGGCAGCGGCGACGTGCTCTCCGGGCTGACCGGCTCGCTGCTCGCCGCGGGCCTCGCCCCGCGCGACGCCGCGTCCGTCGGCGCCCACCTCCACGGCCTCGCCGCCCGGCACGCATCGGACGGCTCCCCGGTCGCCGCGCAGGACGTCGCGGAGGCGATCGCGGTGGCATGGCGGGACGTACGGGCCTGAGTGATGCTGGGACGGGTCACAGGGGGTGCGGCAGCGAAGGGAGTGGTCGGTCGTGGGCAGCGGCGGTGACGTGCGGGTACGGCGGGTGTACGACCCCCGGGAGGACGGCGACGGCATCCGTGTCCTCGTCGACCGGCTGTGGCCGCGCGGCGTGGCCAGGGAACGGGCCGCGATCGACCGGTGGCTCAAGGACCTCACCCCGTCGGACGAGTTGCGCTCCTGGTACCACGAGGACCGCTCCGAGACCCGGTACGACACCTTCGTGGACCGCTACCGCGCCGAGCTCGCCGACCCCGTGCACACCGCGGCCGTGGACGAGCTGACGGCGCTGGTCCGCGAGGGCGGTCCGGTGACACTGGTCACGGCGGTCAAGGACGTCCCGCACAGCCACGTCCCGGTCCTTGTCGACCATGTGGAACACGAGTTGCACCACCGCTGACGTGCGCGTCCACCGAAACGCCGCGCCCTGCCGCGGCCGCCGCCCGAGGGCTCTGCCGTACGCCTCTGAGACACTGGGCACGATGAACGAGACAGCGTCCTTGAGAGCCCGTGCCGAGATCGACCTCCCCGCACTCCGCGCCAACGTGCGCGTTCTGCGGGCCCGGGCGTCCGGGGCGCAACTCATGGCCGTGGTCAAGTCCGACGCGTACGGGCACGGCGCGGAGCGCTGCGCCCGCGCCGCGCTCGAAGCGGGCGCCACCTGGCTGGGCACCGCCACCCCGCACGAGGCGCTCGCCCTGCGCGCGGCCGGTCTCGGCGGCCGGGTGATGTGCTGGCTGTGGACGCCGGGCGGGCCCTGGCGCGAGGCGATCGAGGCCGACATCGACGTGTCGGTGAGCGGCATGTGGGCGCTGCGCGAGGTCACCGCGGCGGCAGCGGAGGCGGGCCGGCCCGCCCGTGTCCAGCTCAAGGCCGACACCGGCCTCGGACGCAACGGCTGCCAGCCCGCCGACTGGCCCGAACTGGTCGCCGCCGCCCGCACCGCCGAGCAGGCGGGCACCGTCCGCATCACCGGCCTCTGGTCCCACTTCGCCTGCGCGGACGAGCCCGGGCACCCGTCGATCACCGCCCAGCTGGACACCTTCCGCGACATGGTGGCGTACGCGGAGAAGGCGGGCGTCGAGCCCGAGGTACGGCACATCGCGAACTCCCCGGCGACGCTGACGGTCCCCGAGTCGCACTTCGACCTCGTGAGGACCGGGATCGCCATGTACGGCATCTCGCCCGCCCCCGAGCTCGGCACCCCCGCCGACTTCGGACTGCGTCCCGTGATGACGCTCGCCGCGTCCATCGCCCTGGTCAAGCGGGCGCCGGCCGGTCACGGCATCAGCTACGGGCACCACTACACGACGTCCGCGGAGACCACGCTCGGCCTGGTGCCGCTCGGTTACGCGGACGGCATTCCGCGCCACGCGTCGGGCCGCGGTCCAGTCCTGGTCGGCGGCGTCCGGCGGACGGTCGCGGGCCGGGTGGCCATGGACCAGTTCGTCGTCGACCTCCACGGGGACGAGCCGGCGGTGGGCAGCGACGCCGTGCTGTTCGGCCCGGGGGACCGGGGCGAGCCGAGCGCCGAGGACTGGGCGCAGGCGGCCGACACGATCGCGTACGAGATCGTCACCCGGATCGGCGGCCGGGTGCCGCGCGTCTACCGGGACGACGAAACGCCGGAGGGCCCCTCGGCCGGGTCCTGACCGAACAAGCGCCCCTGACCAGGCACGATCTGAGCACGCCGTGGGACGGCCGGACAAGATCGCGGGAGACCGGACCGGTCCTTCGGCCCGACGGACACGACACGACCGACGAGGAGCGCGGCACGGTGAGTGAGATCAGCGCGGTGGACGCGGTGGCGACGGCCGCTTCGGCGGCCGGCTGGCGCCGGGCGGGGATCGCCGGGGCCGCCATAGGTGTGATCGCCGCAGGCGCGGCGGCCGGGGTCGCGGTCGAGCGGCTGACGGTCGGCCGCGGCATGCGCAAGCGGGCGAGGCTGGCCCTGGACGCCACCGGACCGTACGGCTCGCTGCGCGGGCTGCCGGGCCGGGCGACGGCCGATGACGGCACCGAGCTGTACTACGAGATCGACGAGGTCGACCCGGGCAGCGGTACGGGCACGGGCGGCACGCCTCCCGGCTCCGCCGCCGGTCCGCGCAGGCGCCGTCTCTTCGGGCGCAAGGCCCCCGCCCCGGTGACGGTCGTCTTCAGCCACGGCTACTGCCTCAGCCAGGACTCCTGGCACTTCCAGCGGGCGGCCCTGCGCGGCATCGTGCGCACCGTCCACTGGGACCAGCGCAGCCACGGCCGCTCCGAGCGGGGCCGGGCGCAGGCACAGGGCGTGCACGTCGGCATCGACCAGCTCGGTCGCGACCTCAAGGCCGTGATCGACGCGGCCGCCCCCGAGGGTCCGCTGGTGCTGGTCGGGCACTCCATGGGCGGCATGACGATCATGGCGCTGGCCGACCAGTACCCGGCCCTGATGCGCGACCGGGTCGCCGCCGTCGCCTTCGTCGGCACGTCGAGCGGGAAGCTCGGCGAGGTCAACTTCGGGCTTCCGGTGGCGGGCGTGAACGCGGTGCGGCGGGTGCTGCCAGGCGTGCTGAAGGCGCTCGGCTCGCAGGCGGAACTGGTGGAGCGGGGGAGGCGGGCGACCGCGGATCTCTTCGCCGGGCTGATCAAGCGGTACTCGTTCGGCTCGCGGGACGTGGACCCGGCGGTCGAGCGGTTCGCCGAGCGGCTCATCGAGTCCACGCCGATCGACGTCGTCGCGGAGTTCTACCCGGCCTTCGCCGAGCACGACAAGAGCAATGCGCTGCCGCTGTTCCGGGACGTCCCGGTGCTGATCCTGGCGGGCGACAAGGACCTGGTGACGCCCAGCTCGCACAGCGAGGCGATCGCGGACCAGCTGCCCGACGCGGAGCTGGTCATCGTCCCGGACGCCGGGCACCTGGTGATGCTGGAGCACCCCGAGACGGTGACGGACCGGCTGGCGGACCTGTTGGTGCGGGCCGGAGCCGTACCGGAGTCCTCCGAGGCCCGTGGGTGAGGGCCGCGGCCGTACCCGAATCCTCTAACGTTGGCGGGCATGGAAGCACCGCACAACAGCCCGGCGGCTGAGGCCGCCGGATCCGCCGCGCACGACACCGTCACCGTGGCGCTGGCCGTCGAATCACCCGAACAGATGCAGGCCCTGGGCCGCCGGATCTCCGGTGTCCTGCGCCCCGGCGACCTGGTGATGCTCAGCGGCGAGCTCGGCGCCGGGAAGACGACCCTGACCCGTGGTCTCGGCGAGGGACTGGGCGTGCGTGGCGCCGTGACGTCCCCCACCTTCGTGATCGCCCGGGTCCACCCCTCGCTCGGTGACGGCCCGGCGCTCGTCCACGTCGACGCGTACCGCCTGGGTGGCGGGCTCGACGAGATGGAGGACCTGGACCTCGACGTGTCGCTGCCGGATTCGGTGGTGGTCGTCGAGTGGGGCGACGGCAAGGTCGAGGAGCTCTCCGACGACCGGCTCCAGGTGCTGATCGACCGCGCGGTCGGCGACACGGACGACGAACGGCGCGAGGTGACGCTCGTGGGCGTCGGCACACGGTGGGCGGGGCTGCGGGCGGAGTCCTGGGCCCCGTGGGACGTGGCGGGGGTCTGAGAGGCTGTCGACCGGGTCCCGTTTCCGACAGGGTGTCGGCAAATTGTTGCGCGGGGCGGTGCGGGCGTGGTGACATGGAGGGCGAGAGCAGGTTAGGTCTGCCTAACCGTGCCTTCCACCCGGAGCCCGAGGAGGCGTCCATGCCGACATCCGAGCGTGACGTGCAGCCGCCGCGGGCGGTATCGATGAGAGACCTGCTCGCCGCCGGGGCGGCGGCCGACGCGGTCTCCACCCCACCGGTCGAGCCGCGCCCGCGCGGCGCGGCTCCCACGCCACGAGCGGGCAAGCCCTCGGGTACCGGGCGGGCAGCCTGAACCCCCCTGCGGGCGGGCCGGCCGGGCTTGATTCCCACGGCACGGCTGCAAGAGACCGGCCGGGCTTGACGGGCCAGAGCCCGCTCTCTATCCGGCCTGATCCAAACGAAAGACCCTAGGGGACGACGACGACCTTCGCGCCCACCGTCGCGAACCTCCACACCACGTCGCCGTCCGCACGGGACATCCGTACGCCGCCCGCCTTCAGTGTCGGGTCCGGGCTCTCCATCGAGCCGTCCTGGGCGGCGCTGAAGCCGATGGCCACGTCGTTGTTGGTCGCGAACCGGACCACGTGCTCGATCGGCACCCCGTCCGAGCCCGTGACGCTGCCGGAGCGCGAACTCACCCGGTAGGTGCCCGGCAGTGCGCTCACCGCGCTCGGCATCACCTTGAAGGTCCGGGTCGACTTGTTCTTCGCGTTCACCAGCCACACCCGGCGGTCACCCAGCGCGTACACCACGCGCATGCCCGTGCCGGACGCGGCGGGAACGGCGAGCGGGTTCTTCTTCGGCTTCGCCTTGGCGTGCCCGCCCGTGGCCGGTGCGCTGCTGGACGCCTTCGGCGTGACGGCGAGGTTGTCGGGGACGTTCGCCGATGCCTGGTAGGCCAGGAAGCCGACCACGGCGACGGCCGCCGCGGTGAGTGCGGCCACGATTCCCGAGCTGCCCCTAGCCACCGTTCGCGCCTCTTTCGCCGTTGCAGTCCGTTGTAAGTCGTACAAGCGTTTACACGTACTCCGCGTATACCCGGTGACGGTAGCACCGGAGCACCCCCGCACCGGGACGCCGTACGGGGCGCAGTGCCGCCCTCGGAGGAGCCGTAGGCTGTTTAGGTGCTCTTGCTCGCTATGGATACCGCCACCCCCGCCGTCACCGTCGCCCTGCACGACGGGACCCGCGTCGTCGCCGAGTCCGGTCAGATCGACGCCCGGAGGCACGGGGAGCTGCTGCTGCCCGCCGTCGACCGGGTCCTCGCCGAGGCCGGTGTGACGCTCGACGCCGTGACGGACGTGGTCGTGGGCGTCGGCCCCGGTCCGTACACCGGGCTGCGGGTCGGCCTGGTGACAGCGGCGACGTTCGGCTCGGCGCTGTCCGTGCCCGTGCACGGGCTGTGCACCCTGGACGCCCTCGCGTACGCCGCGGGGCAGGCCGGGGTGGAGGGCCCGTTCGCCGTCGCGACGGACGCCCGCCGCAAGGAGGTGTACTGGGCGCGGTACGAGGACCCCCGCACCCGGACCGGTGAACCCGCCGTCGACCGGCCCGCCGACATCGCCGAGCAGCTCGCGGGCCTCCCCGTCGCCGGGGCGGGCGCGGTGCTCTACCCGGACGCGTTCCCGGACGCACGCGGCCCCGAGCACGTCGCCGCCGGTGCGATGGCCGCCCTCGCCGTCGAACGCCTCGCCGCGGGTGGCGAACTGCTGCCGCCGCAGCCGCTCTACCTGCGCAGGCCCGACGCGCAGGTCCCGAAGAACTACAAGGTGGTCACGCCGAAGTGACCGCCACGACCGCAGTGCTGCGCGAGATGCGCTGGTGGGACATCGACCCGGTGCTCGACCTGGAGCACGAGCTGTTCCCGGACGACGCCTGGTCGGCCGGCATGTTCTGGTCCGAACTGGCGCATGCACGCGGACCGCAGGCCACCCGCCGCTATGTGGTCGCCGAGGACCCGGTCACCGGCCGGATCGTCGGATACGCGGGCCTCGCCGCGGCCGGCGACCTCGCCGACGTGCAGACGATCGGCGTCACTCGCGGCCACTGGGGCGGCGGGCTCGGCTCCGAGCTCCTGACCGACCTGCTGAAGCACGCCACGGCCTTCGAGTGCGCCGAGGTGCTTCTGGAGGTCCGGGTCGACAACACCCGGGCACAGAAGCTGTACGAGCGCTTCGGCTTCGAACCGATCGGCTTCCGCCGCGGCTACTACCAGCCGGGCAACATCGACGCACTCGTCATGCGCCTCCACGTACAAGAAAACGAGACTGACTGATGGCTGACGAACCGCTCGTACTCGGTATCGAGACCTCCTGCGACGAGACCGGCGTCGGCATCGTCCGAGGGACGACACTGCTCGCCGACGCCGTCGCGTCCAGCGTCGACACGCACGCCCGTTTCGGCGGCGTCGTGCCCGAGATCGCCTCCCGCGCGCATCTGGAGGCGATGGTCCCCACGATCGAGCGCGCCCTGAAGGAGGCCGGTGTCACCGGCCGCGACCTCGACGGCATCTCCGTCACCGCGGGACCCGGACTCGCCGGCGCCCTGCTCGTCGGCGTCTCGGCGGCGAAGGCGTACGCGTACGCGCTGAACAAGCCGCTGTACGGCGTGAACCACCTCGCCTCGCACATCTGCGTCGACCAGCTGGAGCACGGCCCGCTGCCCGAGCCGACGATGGCGCTGCTGGTCAGCGGCGGTCACTCCTCGCTGCTGCTCGCCCCCGACATCACCAACGACGTGCGGCCCCTCGGAGCGACCATCGACGACGCGGCCGGCGAGGCCTTCGACAAGATCGCCCGGGTACTGCAGCTCGGTTTCCCCGGCGGTCCCGTCATCGACCGTCTCGCGAAGGAGGGCGACCCGAAGGCCATAGCGTTCCCGCGCGGCCTGAGCGGCTCGCGCGACCCCGCGTACGACTTCTCCTTCTCCGGTCTGAAGACCTCTGTCGCCCGCTGGATCGAGGCGAAGCGCGCCGCGGGCGAGGAGGTGCCGGTACGGGACGTGGCGGCGTCCTTCCAGGAGGCCGTGGTGGACGTGCTCACGCGAAAGGCCGTCCGTGCCTGCAAGGACGAGGGCGTCGACCACCTGATGATCGGTGGCGGTGTCGCGGCCAACTCGCGGCTTCGGGCGCTCGCCCAGGAGCGGTGCGAGCGGGCCGGTATCCGGCTGCGCGTGCCGCGCCCCGGGCTGTGCACCGACAACGGGGCCATGGTCGCCGCGCTGGGCGCGGAGATGGTGGCCCGCAACCGGCCCGCCTCCGACCTGGAGCTCTCGGCGGACTCCTCGCTGCCGGTCACCGAGACCCACGTACCGGGCGCGGACCACACCCACACGCACGACCACGTGCACGAGATCAGCAAGGACAACCTGTACTCATGAGCGGGAACGGCACCACCGTCGCGCTGATGTGGGAGGCCCGGGCCACCGAGGGCCGGGGCGCGGAGCTGCTGGAGTGGGCGCGCGCCCGCACCGGCGAGCTGGCGCGGCCCCCGCTGCGCAGCGAGCTGCTGCGCGCCCCGCAGGACCGTGTCCTGGTCATCACCTGGTGGCGGGGCGCGTACGGCGACGAGCTGCCGGAGCTGCCCGAGCCGGACGCGGAGGCCGTCACCCGGCCGGTGCACCGCTGGCGCTTCGAGTCCCTCGGGCCAGCAGACCGGTGATGATCGCGTCGAGTTCGCCGGCCACCTCGTAGTCGGCGGCGTACGCCCGCCAGTCGTCCTTGATCGCGGTGAGGCGGGGCAGCTCCGCCGCGTCCTCGGCGGTGACCATCTCGGGGAAGTACCGGGTGGACGGCGGGTGCCCGGCGCGGCGGGCGGCGGCCCTGCGGAAGACCAGGTCGCCGTAGACGTAGCTCCAGATCGTCCGGTAGGCCCGTACCGCCTGCCCGGGGGAGAGGCCGCAGGCCATCGCGCAGTCGATGATGTCTGCCTGCTGCTCAGCTCGGGGCAGTTCGCCGCGTTCTACTTCGTCTCGCTCTGCCTGCAGCAGGTGCTCGGCTACGGCCCGACCGCGGCCGGAGTCGCCTTCCTGCCGTTCAGCGCGGGCGTGGTCGTGGGCTCGGTGATCGCCACCCGTACGGTCGCGGCGCTCGGCACCCGGCGGCTGCTGGCGATCGGCGGCGCGCTGGCCGCTCTCGGTATCGCCGGATTCGCGGTCACCGCCGGTACGGACGGCACCTTCCTCACGTTCGTCCTCGGCCCGTCCGTGGTCTCCGCCATCGGTATCGGCATGTGCTTCGTCCCGCTCGGCACCGCGGCCACGACCGATGTCGCCCCCGGGGAGACCGGCATGGCCTCCGGGCTGCTGAACAGCTCCCGGCAGGTGGGCGGCTCGCTGGGACTCGCGGTCCTGGTGACGGTCGCCGCGCAGGTCAGCGGGGACTCGAACCGCCCGGCCGACCTGGTCTCCGGATACGCGACGGCGTTCTGGGCCGCTGCCGGACTGCTCGCGGCGGGGGCGTCGGCGGCCCTGGTGATCCTCCCGGACACGCGGAGGACCGGGCGGGCGGACACCTCCGGAACAGCCCCGGCCGCCGCGCCGACGGCGGTCCCGGTGGCCGGTCCGGAAGATTCTGCGAAGAATTCCGTGGGGACTGTCGATCCGGCCGTGTCCCGTTCGACGCAAGGGTGAGAGGCAGGGAAAGCCCCCGCCCTCCCGACCGAGGAGTCACCATGCCGCGCTTCATGTCGCTCATCCGCATCGACGAGCAGGCCGCCGCCGGGTTCGAGCCCGACCCCGACTTCGAGAAGCGCATGGGCGCCCTGTTCGAGGAGATCACCAAGGCGGGCGTGATGCTGGAGACGGCCGGCCTCACCCCGACAGCCCAGGGCACCCGCGTCCACTGGTCCGGCGGCAAGCTCAGCTGCACCGACGGACCCTTCACCGAGACCAAGGAAGTCGTCGGCGGGTACGCCATCCTCCAGTGCAAGGACAAGGACGAGGCACTGGAATGGACCAAGCGGTTCCTGCAGTGCCACCCGGACAGCTGGAGCGTCACCTCCGAGATCCGGGCCATCGACGAAGCCTGACCGGCACGGCCGGTCGCGCTTGCCCGGGTACCGGGTGGCTGCTCTGATGGGTGGCCGTGACGGCAGCGAGCGCGGTTGAAGCGGTGTTCAGGATCGAGTCCGCGCGGATCATCGCCGGTGTCGCCCGGATCGTCCGGGACGTGGGCATCGCCGAGGAACTCGCGCAGGACGCCCTGGTCGCCGCGCTGGAACAGTGGCCGGAGTCGGGCGTCCCGGACAACCCGGGAGCCTGGCTCATGGCCACGGCCAGGCACCGCGCGATCGATCTCGTACGCCGCCGCGAGACGTACGCCCGCAAGCTGGCGGAGATGGGCCGCGACCTGGACACCGTCTCCGGCGAACCGGACCCGGGCGCCGCGGACCCGGACCGCATCGACGACGACCTGCTGCGGCTGATCTTCACCTCCTGCCATCCGGTGCTCTCCACCGACGCCCGGATCGCCCTCACCCTGCGCCTCCTGGGCGGCCTCACCACCGAGGAGATCGCCCGCGCCTTCCTCACCACCGAGCCGGCCGTCGCACAGAGGATCGTCCGCGCCAAGCGGACACTCGGGCGGGCCGGAGTTCCCTTCGAGGTGCCGTACGGCCCCGAGCGCGCCGCCCGGCTCGGATCGGTGCTCGAAGTCATCTACCTCGTCTTCAACGAGGGCTACGCCGCGACCGCCGGCGACGACTGGCTGCGCCCCGGGCTCTGCGAGGACGCCCTGCGCCTGGCCCGGGTGCTGGCCGGGCTGATGCCCCGGGAGCCCGAGGTCCATGGGCTGGCGGCCCTGCTGGAGCTGCAGGCCTCGCGCACCGCCGCCAGGACCGGGCCGGACGGTGCCCCGGTGCTGCTCGCCGACCAGAACCGGGCCCGCTGGGACCGGCTGCTGATCCGCCGCGGCTTCGCGGCCCTGCTCCGGGCGAGCGAGACGGCTGCGGAGGCGGGGCAGCCCCTGGGGCCGTACACCCTCCAGTCCGCCATCGCCGCCTGCCACGCCCGGGCGGTGCGTTACGAGGACACCGACTGGGCCGCCATCGTCGCGCTGTACGACCGGCTCGCCGCCCTGACCCCGTCACCGGTCGTCGGGCTCAACCGCGCCGTCGCCGTCTCCATGGCCGAGGGCCCGGCCGCCGGCCTCGTGCTCGTCGAGGCCCTGGCCGCCGACCCCGCGCTCAGGGGTTACCACTTGCTGCCGAGCGTCCGCGGGGATCTGCTGGAGCGGATGGGGCGTACGGACGAGGCACACGCCGAGTTCGTACGGGCGGCGGAACTGACCCGCAACGAACGGGAACGGGCGCTGCTCCTGGGCCGGGCCGGCCGATGAGTTCCGGGCCCGGCTCCGGTCTACCCTGCACGGCATTTCGCACCACCGAGTGAGGAGAAGACCATGCAGAAGGTCACCACGTTCCTGTGGTTCGACAAAAACCAGGCCAAGGAGGCGGCGGACCACTACATCTCCGTCATCGGCGGCGACTCGCGCGTCCTGGACGTGACCCGCTGGACCGCGGCCTCACCGGGCGAGGAAGGCTCGGTGATGACCGTACGGTTCCAGCTGGACGGCGCCGAGTACATCGCGTTCGACGGCGGCCCCGAGTTCCCCTTCAGCGAGGCCGTCTCCCTCTCCGTCGAGTGCGCGTCGCAGGAGGAGGCGGACCAGCTGTGGGACAAGCTCACCGCTGACGGCGGTCAGGAGAGCCAGTGCGGCTGGCTCAAGGACAGGTTCGGCGTCTCGTGGCAGATCATCCCGCCCGGCCTCGGTGAGGCCCTGACCGATCCGGACCCGGACAAGGCGGCCCGCGCCATGAAGGCGATGCTCGGCATGAAGCGGCTCGACATCGAGGCCCTGCGCAACGCCTGACATGTGAACACTCGGGCGCGGGGCGGCGTCCGGCGCTCGGTAAGGTCTGGCCCATGTCCGCTCGTTCAGCGCTTCCGCCGCCCCCGCCGCCCGTGGAGATACGCACCTGGCCCGACCGGGGGGCGCTGCTCGCCGACCGGGCCTTCATCCTGGGCGCGTTGGTGAAGATGCACATCGGGCCCGGACGGCTCGGGCTGTTGTGGATGTGGGGAGCCCTGGGTGCGCTCGGCTGGGCGCTGATCGGCACCGCGTTCGTCACCTTCGAGCAGTCGTACGACATCTTCAGCTCATTCTTCGGCGTGGTCATGCTGGCCATGGGCGCCTGCTGCCTGGTGCCGGCGATCATCCTCGTCGTCATCGGCCTGCGCCGGGACCGGCGGATCCGCCGACTGCTCGTGCAGTGGGGCGCGTTGGACCGCGATCCGGCGAGCGACGCCGCGCTCCGGCTGCCTGGTGCGAGCCTGGCCTGGCTGCTGGGCTCCTTCGCGCTCTGCGCCGCCGGACTGTACGCCTGCTTCGCGGTGCCTGCGGGTGCGGTCAGGGGAGACGACACCTACGGCCTGATGGCCCTGGTGATGGGCCTCGGGTTCATCGGCTGGCTCATCGGCCTCGTCGGCATCACCAAGGCTTTCTGGCACCGGCGTTGGGTCCTGCGGACGATGGCCGGTGCGGCCGCGCCCGAGCCCCTGATCTCCTTCGGCGGCGGCGCCCACCGCTGACCCCGGACCGGAGGCCGGCCGCAGTCACCCGCGGACGGCCTCCGGGCCGGTCACGGGACGGCCGACCAGCATCGTCGGCGCGTCCGCTACCCGGGTCAGGAAGACGGTCGCCGCGTTCGGGCCCTGGAGCTTCATCTTCCTGCGCAGTTCCTCCGGTTCGACCGCCGAGCCGCGCTTCTTGACCGTGAGGACGCCGACCTTCCGCTCCCGCAGCAGCGCCTTCAGCCGCTTCATGTTGAACGGGAGTTGATCGGTGATCTCGTAGCCGGCGGTGTACGGGGAGTCGTACAGCTCGTCGCTCGTGACGTACGCGATCATCTCGTCGAACAGCCGTCCGTGGCACCGCTCCACGATGTCGGCGACCAGATGCGCCCGGATCACCGCGCCGTCAGGCTCGTACAGATAGCGCCCCACCGGACCGACCGGCGGGGCGGGCAGCGCGGCCGGGGCGGACAGGGTGGCGCCCGACGGGAGCAGGGTCGCGCGGTACGAACCGGCCTCGAAGCCCTCGCCGAACCAGAGCACCGCCTCCTTCACGTCGCCGCCGTCCGAGATCCACTCGGCCTCCGCCTGCGGCCCGATCGCCTCGTGCGGGACGCCCGGGGCGATCTTCAGCGCGGCCCTGGGCGCCTTCAGCGCGGCCGCCGTCGCCCAGGACAGGGGCGGGGAGTACGCCTCCGGGTCGAAGATCCGGCCGCGTCCGCCCCGGCGGGCCGGGTCGACGAAGACCGCGTCGTAGGGCGAGGTGTCGATCTCCGTGACGTCGGCGCACCGCACCTCGATCAGTGCGTCCAGGCCGAGCGCGGCGGCGTTCGCGCGAGCCACTTCGGCGGTCAGCGGGTCGCGGTCCACGGCGAGCACGGAGATCCCGGCCCGGGCCAGGGCGATCGCGTCGCCGCCGATCCCGCAGCAGAGGTCGGCGACGCTGCGCACCCCGGCGTCCGCGAACCGGCGGGCGCGGTAGCCGGCCACCGAGGTGCGGGTCGCCTGCTCGACCCCGTTCGGCGTGAAGAACATCCGGTGTGCGTCCTCGGCGCCGAACTTCGCCACCGCCCGCTGTCGCAGCCGGGCCTGCCCCAGCGCCGCCGAGACGAGGCCGGCCGGGTGGCTGCGGCGCAGCCGGGTGGCGGTGGCCAGTTCGGTGGCGGGGTCGTACGACCGCAGCCCGGCCAGCAGCCCGGCGCCCTCGGGGGTGCGCAGGGCCAGGAAGGCGGCGAGGGGGTCGGGGGCGTCGGACGGGCCGGTCGGGGCGAGAGCGTTCACCCGCCCCATTGTGGGCCAGTCGGCTGCGCGCCAGCCGGGGGACCGTGCGGGGCGGGCGCTGTGTCGGGCCGGATGCCCGATCCCGGGCTGGCAGGATGCGGCGCCATGCAGCCAGTACGACAAAAGGAAGAATTCGACATGAAGAGGCGCAGACCGGGTGCGATGTCGGACGGGCAGGGGCGCGACAGGCGCGGGCAGGGGCACCTGAGGCGCCGGCCGGGCTACGCGGTCCTCGCCGCGCTCCTGGTCGCCGCCGTCGGCTCGGGCTGCGCGGCCGAGACCGGTGATCGTGCCCCGGCCGATCCGGGGCAAGCGTCCGCGGCCGGGGCCGGGCAGCAGGGCGGCCCTCCGGCGGGAATGGCGGGCTCCGTCGCGGCGCAGGCGGAGAAGGCGCGCCGCGCCCAGGCCGCACGGGCCGTCGCCGCCAAGAAGTGGGGCCTGGCGAGCACCCCGCTGGCTCCGCCGGCACCGCCCGCCGCGAAGCCGCGCATCACCACCCGCAAGGGCTTCGAGGTCGAGGGCGGGGACGCGCTGCCGCCGGTCTTCACCGCGGTCCCCACCAAGGAGAAGATCGTCTTCCTGACGATGGACGACGGGGACGACAAGGACCCCGAGCTGCTGCGGATGATGTCGGAGCTGAGCATCCCGTACAGCGCCTTCCTCAGCGACTACCTGGTGCGCGACGACTACGGGTACTTCAAGGAGGCCCAGGCCCGCGGTGTCGTCCTCGGCAACCACACGCTGAACCACCGTTACATGCCGGGCCTCTCCTCCGAGGAGCAGAAGCGGGAGATCTGCGACCAGCAGGACATCATCGAGCAGCAGTACGGCGAGCGCCCCCGGCTCTTCCGGCCGCCGTACGGCAACTACAACGGCGACACCCTGCGGATCGCCAAGTCCTGCGGCATCACGGCCGTGCCCCTGTGGGCGGCGGAGGCGTTCCCCGACCACATGGAGTGGCGGGAGAAGGACCAGGACCTGCACCCCGGCGACATCATCCTCACGCACTTCCGCGGCAAGAAGGACTGGAAGGGCAGCATGCCCGACCTGATCCGGTCCGTCATGAAGGTCATCACGGACAAGGGATACGCGGTGGCCCGGCTGGAGGACTACGTATGAGAAGGGCGCACCGGCTGCTGGCCGGACTGCTGACCGCCGGTGCGCTCCTGACCGTCACCGCCGGCTGCGCGCAGTCGGTGGACCCGATCGAGCGGCTGGGCCGGAAGGCGGCGCAGCGGATGAACCCGTCGCCGAGCGCCCCGGAGGCGCGGCCCGCGGCGGTGCGCGGTGATCACGGGGCGCCGGGGGCGATGGTCGTCATCGCCTGCGGCCGCCCCGCGGCGGCCGGGGGATCCCGGGTGCGTCCGCCGTTCCGCTGGTGGCCGGAGCGGCCGGGGTCGCACGACGGGGCGGCAGTGGATGCGGGGTGCCGCCGGCGCACCTGACGTGCGGAACGGTCCGGGCACTCGTGGCGTTCTCCCTGTGCCGGGCGGCTTCCGGCGGAGGACGGCCGGACGCCACGAGGGGCGTGAATTGGCACTCCGCTTGACCGAGTGCTAATCGCGGTCATAGTCTCAGTGCTGGCACTCCCCACTGGAGAGTGCCAGCAGTACTGTGCGACCGGCAGGTCCGGCACCCGCGACGACGGGCCCACCTGGTCGCCACCCAAAGACTGATAACCCCGTGAGATCTCCGAAGGGGGAGACCGGATCGTGTCGACCAGCACCAAGGTTGCGATCAAGCCGCTCGAGGACCGCATTGTGGTCCAGCCGCTCGACGCCGAGCAGACCACGGCCTCCGGCCTGGTCATTCCGGACACTGCCAAGGAGAAGCCCCAGGAGGGCGTCGTCCTGGCCGTGGGCCCGGGCCGCTTCGAGAACGGCGAGCGCCTTCCGCTCGACGTCAAGACCGGCGATGTCGTGCTGTACAGCAAGTACGGCGGCACCGAGGTGAAGTACAACGGCGAGGAGTACCTCGTCCTCTCGGCTCGCGACGTGCTCGCGATCATCGAGAAGTAATTCACCCACGTTTGCTTCTGTTCTGCGCCCCTGGCCCCCTGCGAAATAACTAGCCGGGCGGCGAGGGGCGCAGTTCTTGTTTTGAGAGGACAGTTCAGCTCCATGGCGAAGATCCTGAAGTTCGACGAGGACGCCCGTCGCGCCCTCGAGCGCGGCGTCAACAAGCTTGCCGACACGGTCAAGGTGACGATCGGCCCCAAGGGCCGCAACGTCGTCATCGACAAGAAGTTCGGTGCGCCCACCATCACCAACGACGGTGTCACCATCGCGCGCGAGGTCGAGCTGGACGACCCGTACGAGAACCTCGGTGCCCAGCTGGTGAAGGAGGTGGCGACCAAGACCAACGACGTAGCCGGTGACGGTACGACCACCGCCACCGTCCTGGCCCAGGCGCTGGTCCGCGAGGGCCTGCGCAACGTGGCCGCGGGCGCGTCCCCGGCCGCCCTGAAGAAGGGCATCGACGCCGCGGTCAAGGCCGTGTCCGAGGAGCTCCTCGCGACCGCCCGCCCGATCGAGGACAAGTCCGACATCGCCGCCGTGGCCGCGCTCTCCGCGCAGGACACCCAGGTCGGCGAGCTCATCGCGGACGCGATGGACAAGGTCGGCAAGGACGGTGTCATCACCGTCGAGGAGTCCAACACCTTCGGTCTGGACCTCGACTTCACCGAGGGCATGGCCTTCGACAAGGGCTACCTGTCCCCGTACATGGTGACCGACCAGGAGCGTATGGAGGCCGTCCTCGACGACCCGTACATCCTGATCCACCAGGGCAAGATCGGCTCGATCCAGGAGCTGCTGCCGCTCCTGGAGAAGGTCATCCAGGCCGGTGCCTCCAAGCCGCTGCTGATCATCGCCGAGGACGTCGAGGGCGAGGCCCTGTCGACCCTGGTCGTCAACAAGATCCGTGGCACCTTCAACGCCGTCGCGGTGAAGGCCCCGGGCTTCGGTGACCGCCGCAAGGCCATGCTCGGCGACATCGCCACCCTCACCGGTGCGACCGTCATCGCCGAGGAGGTCGGCCTCAAGCTCGACCAGGCCGGTCTGGACGTGCTGGGCACCGCCCGCCGCGTGACCGTCTCCAAGGACGACACCACCATCGTCGACGGTGGCGGCAAGTCCGACGAGGTCGCCGGCCGCGTCAACCAGATCAAGGCCGAGATCGAGTCCACGGACTCCGACTGGGACCGCGAGAAGCTCCAGGAGCGCCTGGCGAAGCTGGCCGGCGGGGTCTGCGTGATCCGCGTCGGTGCGGCCACCGAGGTGGAGCTCAAGGAGAAGAAGCACCGTCTGGAGGACGCCATCTCCGCGACCCGCGCCGCGGTCGAGGAGGGCATCGTCTCCGGTGGTGGCTCCGCTCTGGTCCACGCCGTCAAGGTCCTCGAGGGCAACCTCGGCAAGACCGGCGACGAGGCCACCGGTGTCGCGGTCGTGCGCCGCGCCGCCGTCGAGCCGCTCCGCTGGATCGCGGAGAACGCGGGCCTCGAGGGCTACGTCATCACCTCGAAGGTCTCCGAGCTCGACAAGGGTCAGGGCTTCAACGCCGCGACCGGCGAGTACGGCGACCTGGTGAAGGCCGGCGTCATCGACCCGGTCAAGGTCACCCGCTCCGCGCTGGAGAACGCCGCGTCCATCGCGTCGCTGCTGCTCACGACCGAGACCCTGGTCGTCGAGAAGCCGGCCGAGGAAGAGGCCGAGGCCGGTCACGGTCACGGCCACTCGCACTAGCGTGTAGCTGCCCCGCGCAAGCGGTGAGGCCCGGCACCCCGTGAGGGGTGCCGGGCCTTTTGCGTGTTCGAGACCCGGGGGTCACGCCGAGCGTGACAACGCGTCCCCGTACACCGGGTCCGCGAAAGGCCGGCCGCTCGCGAACCGTTCCAGCTCGTCCAGCGCCTGGTCAGCCATCCGGTGCAGCTCGTTGCCCAGCGACCCCGCGACATGTGGAGTCAGCAGTACGTTCGGCAGTTCGTACAGCGGTGAGGACGCCCGCGGCAGGTCGGGGTCCGTCACGTCCAGGACCGCGTGCAGCCGCCCGCTCGTCAGCTCGGGTAGCAGCGCGTCCTCGTCGACCAGCGAGCCGCGCGCCGTGTTGATCAGCGTCGCGCCCGCCGGCATCGCGGCCAGCTGGGCGGCGCCGATGAGATGACGCGTCTCCGGCAGCTGCGGGGCGTGCACCGAGACGACGGAGCTGCTCGCGCACAGGTCGTCGAGCGAGGTGAGGCGGACACCCAGTCGCGCCGCTCCCTCCTCGCTGACGTAGGGGTCGTACAGCAGGACGTCGAGATCGAAGGGGCGCAGCAGCTCGATCACCCGCCGGCCGATGCGGGAGGCGCCGACGATCCCCACCGTGCGGCGGTAGTTGCCGGTGCCGTGCAGCTCCGCGAGCCAGTCGTGGCCGGTGCGCAGGGCGCGGTAGCGCTGCGCGGAACCCAGGACCTGCTTGCCCGCGAAGAGGATCGCGGCGAGGGTGAACTCGGCCACCGGCAGCGCGTTGGCCCCGGCCGCGGAGGTGACGGCGATGCCCCGTTCCCAGCAGGCGTCGGTGATGTGGTGCTTCACGGACCCGGCCGCATGCACCACCGCACGCAGCCGCGGGGCGGCGGCCAGCACCGGCGCGGTGAGCGGCGTCGCGCCCCAGCAGGTGAGGAGCACGTCGGCCTCGGCGAGCGCGGCCGCCACCTCGGGCGTCGGATCGGCCAGGTCATGGGCGACGAGACGGGTGTCCGTACGGGTGAGCTCGGCCAGCCGGGTGTGGTGACGTTCGGCGAGGAGGCGTCCGGCGATGCCGGGACCCATCGCGAGCAGGGCCCGGGGCCGGTTGTCAGTGGCGTGCTGCATGGGGGAACTCGTACTCCTCGGGGCTCGCGTGGACGGTCACTTGACGCTTCCGGCGGTCAGTCCCGCCTTCCAGTGCCGCTGCAGGGAGACGAAGGCGACGATCAGCGGGATGACGGCGAGCAGGGAGCCGGTGACGACGAGGGGGTAGAAGCTCGGTTCGCCATGGGTGTTGGTGTTCCACGAGTACAGACCGAGGCTCAGCGGGAAGAGCTTGCGGTCCGAGAGCATCACGAGGGGGAGGAAGAAGTTGTTCCAGATCGCGGTGAACTGGAAGAGGAAGACGGTCACGAAGCCCGGCATGACCATGGGCAGCCCCACGGACCAGAAGATCCGCAGCTCACCCGCCCCGTCGATACGGGCTGCCTCCAGCGCCTCGTTCGGTATGTAGCCCGAGCTGAACACCCGGGCGAGATACACGCCGAACGGGTTGACCAGCACCGGGATCAGCACCGACCAGTAGGTGTTGACCAGGCCGGTCCTGGACGCCAGCAGATACATCGGCAGGGCGAGCGCGGTGGTGGGGACCAGCACACCCATCAGCACCAGGCCGAACAGCTGCTCCTTGCCCCGGAATTCGTACTTGTCGAAGGCGTATCCCGCGGCCACGCAGATCAGCGAGCAGACGATCGCCCCGCCGCCCGCGTACAGAAGGCTGTTGAGGTACCAGCGGAAGTAGATGCCGTCGCCGTAGGCGGCGAGGTTCGACAGGTTCTCGCCGAGGTTGAAGCCGTCGAAGGAGAACGCGTTGCCGGCGAGCAGGTCTCCGGTGTCCTTCGTGGCGGCGGTGACCAGCCAGACGAGCGGGAAGAGCATGTAGACGACGGCGAGCAGCAGGAAGCCGTTGACGGCTGTCTTCGACATCCAGCGGCCGCGGGAGGCGGGGGAACTCATGCTTTCTTGCCCTTCCGGCCGGTGAAGCGGGTGACGACGAAGGACAGCAGCGCGGCCGTGAGCGCCAGCAGGATGGAGGCGGCCGCGGCGAGCCCGTAGTCGTTGCGCTCGAAGGCCGCGGTGTACGCGTACATGTTCGGCGTCCAGGTGGAGGTGACGGCGGAGCCGGTCCCCTTGTTGAGGATCAGCGGCTCGGTGAACAGCTGGAGCGAGCCGATGACGGTGAACAGCGCGACCATCACCACGGAGGCGCGGATCAGCGGGACCTTGATGGCGATCGCGGTCCGCCAGGCGCCCGCCCCGTCGACCGTGGCCGCTTCGAGTACGGAGCGGTCGATGGCCTGCAACGCGGCGTAGAAGATCACCATGTTGTAGCCGAGCCACTCCCACAGCGCGATGTTGACGACGGAGGGCAGGGCCCCTTCGGGCGAGAAGAAGTCGAATCCGATGCCGCCGGACTCCATGGCGCTGACCACCGGGCTGAGCTGCGGGGTGTAGAGGTACACCCAGATCAGCGCGGCGATGATGCCGGGCACGGCGTGCGGCAGGAACAGCGCGAGCTGGAAGAACCGGCGGGCGCGGGCCAGCGTGGAGTCCAGCAGCAGCGCGAGGGCGAGGGCTCCGACGAGGAGCAGCGGGATGTAGAAGAGGCAGTATCCGAGGAGTACGCCGAAGCCCTCGCGGAACGCCCGGTCGCCCAGGGCCGCCGTGTAGTTGTCGAGTCCGCTGAAGACGGTCTCGGTGCCGCCGAAGCCCAGGCCGGACTGCTTCTCGGTGAACAGGCTGAGCCAGACCGCGTATCCGATCGGCAGCACCATCGCCAGCGTGAACAGTACGAAGAAGGGCCCCAGCAGGATGGCGGCGGCTCTGGTCGTCCGGGCGCGCTTCATCAGCCTGCGTCCTCGACCTTCAGACCGCGCTTCTTCAGCTCGGCGACGGTGGCGTCTTGCCCGGCCTCCACGGCGTCCTTGATCGTGGTTCCGCCGCTCGCGACCTTGCCGAACTGGTCCTTCATCGTGGTGTTCGTGGTCCCGGTCGTCGGGCCCCAGCTCCAGTTCGGGCCGATGGACGTCGCGGCGTCCTCGAACACCTGGTAGATGTCCTCGCCGCCGTAGAAGTCCGCGTCGAACGCCTTCTTCGCGACCGGGCGCAGGGACGCCGCGGCCGGGAAGGCGCTCGACGTGCCGGACTCGATGCGGGCCTTGATGCCTTCCGGGGTGGTCGACATCCAGGTGGCGAACTCGACCGCCGCCTTCGCCTTCTTGCTGGTCTTCGTCACCGCGAAGGTGGAGCCGCCGAGCATGCCGCTGGCCGGCTTCCCGTCCCAACTGGGCATCGGGGCGACGGCCCACTTGCCGCTCTGCTCGGGCAGCGTGCCCTTGAGGACGCCCGCGCCCCAGGCCGCGCCGAGGTAGCCGACGGTGCCGCCGTTCTTGAGGGAGTTGGTCCACTCGGGGCTGAAGGAGGCGTTGGCGCGGATCAGGTCGTCGTCGAGCAGACCCTGCCAGTAGTCGGCGACCTTGTTGGTCGCGGCGTCGGTGGTGTTGACCTTCCAGGTGTCACCCTCGGGCTTGTACCACTGGGCGCCGGCCTGCCAGGCCATCGCCTGGAACGTGGTCGGGTCGTCGGGGAAGAACGTACCGATCCGGGCCTTCTTGTCGGCCTTCTTGACCTTCACCGCGGCCTTGCGGAAGTCGTCCCAGGTCTTGGGGACTTCGACGCCGTACTTCTCGAACAGGTCCTTGCGGTAGTAGAACGACTGCGGCGAGGCGTCGAAGGGGACGGCCCAGTTCTTGCCGCCGAGTGTCGTCAGCTCCACCGCCTGGGGCAGCAGCTTCTTCCTGATGTCCTCGGTGAAGTACTGGCCGATGTCCTGGAGGGCGCCCTGGCTGACGTACTCCGGAAGCTGCGGGTACTCGATGGAGACCAGGTCGGGGGCGTTGCCCGCCTTCACGGCGTTGGAGATCTTGGCGTAGCCGCCCGCGTTGCCGGACGGGATCTCCTCGTACACCACCTTGATGTTCTTGTGGGAGGCGTTGAACGCGTCAACGACCTCCTTGGACCCCTTGGTCCAGCCCCAGAAGGTGATGCTGACGGGCTTGCCGTCACTTCCGGCGGCGGAACTGTCGTCTCCGCTGCCGCCACAGGCCGTGAGAACGGCGAGGGCGGTGGCGGCGCCGACTACGGCGAGGGACGTTCTGCTCGAACTGCGGCTCACAGCGAGGCTCCTGAACAGGCGGCGACATTGGCGTTGGCCGTGATCCTTGAACCAGCCGTGACCGAAGTCAAGAGCGAAAGAGCGATTGATCGAAAAAAGATCAAAAGAGTTGCGTACGGAAGCCCCGGGAGTGCCTACCGGAGGGGCGCTCCGCAGGAGTCCCTGACCCGCAGTTGCGGGAGCAGTGTCATGTGCCGCCGGGGGGCGCCGGCGCCTTGGCCCAGCCGCTCCACCAGCAGCTCCGTCGCATGGCGGCCCACCTCGCGCTTGGGCGGGGCCACGGCGGTGAGCGGGGTGTCCGCGAGGGCCGCCACCTCGTCGTCGTACGCGATCAGCGCCAGGTCCTCCGGGACCCGTACGTCGAGCTCCGCCAGGCGCTGGACCACCTGGATCGCGTCGACGTCGTTGTGGATCAGCGCTGCCGTCGCCACCCCCGAGCGGACCGCCGCGCGCAGTGCCTGCACGGCTTGCTCGAACGCCTCCGGCGCCAGTTCGGCCGGTACGGAATCGATCACGTCCTGCGGTGCGCGCAGCCCGAGCACGGTCAGCGCCTCCGCGTACCCGGAGCGCACCGCGAGGGCGGTCGGGGAGTCCGCCCGGGCCATCAGCAGGGGCGCCCCGTGTCCGAGTTCCACCAGGTGGCGCACGGCCAGCAGCACCCCGTGCGCATGGTCCGAGCAGACGCGGTCGAGGCCGTCCAGGGGGGATCCGGCGGCGGGCATGCGCTCCAGCAGGACGGTCGGGACGGGCAGTGAGCTGATCCAGTCGCCGAATGCCGACGGGTCGCCGGGGTGCTGCCAGCCGGGCGCGACCAGCAGGCCCTCGGCGCCCGCGGAGAGCAGCCCCTCGGTGCGGGCGTGGTCCTCCTGCGGCCGGTAGTCGGAGATCCGCAGGATCAGCCTGGCGCCCGCCCGGGCTGCGGCTTCGTGGGCACCCCGGATGACCTCGGCGAAGTAGTAGGTCGCCGAGGGTGCGAGCATGCCGAGGACCAGGCCGTTGCCCGCGCCGCCGGGCGCCGCGGCGGGGGCGGCGTCCTGGGGCCAGGACACCGAACCGTGGACCCGGTCGAGCAGGCCGCGGCCGGCCAGGTCCTCGACGTCCCGGCGCACCGTGACGGGCGAGACCCCCAGCTGCGATGCCAGGTCCGACACCCGGGCGGAGCCCCGGTCCCGTACCAGCCCGAGCAGGCGGTCATGACGTTCAGCAGCACTTTCGCGCACAGCGGCAGTCCCCTCGCAGTGTGTGGCTCGGCCCCTGGCCCGGCCGGTGCCGGAGCCGATGTCCGACCCTAGACCAACGTGATCGAACGATGGGAGTTTCGATCATTCAAACGCTATCCATTGACGTTCGATCAATCCGAGTCCAGGATTCCCGGCGATGCCGATCAGGCCGTTCCCGGCCCGCCCCGACCCTGACTGTTCGTACGGAGGAATTGTGAGACATCGCGTCACCGCCGCGGCGCTCGCGGCCCTGACTGCCGCTGCCGGTCTGACCTTCGCAGGCCCGAGCGCCGCGCAGGCCGCACCCGCCGGCCGCACCTTCCACGTCGACTGCGGCGCCGCCCCGGAGGGGGCCACCGGCAGCAGGCAGCATCCCTGGACCACCCTCGCCGAAGCCAACGCGCACCCCTACGGGCCCGGCGACCGGCTGCTCTTCAGGCGCGGCGCCACCTGCACCGGCACCCTCGCGCCCACGGGCACCGGATCCGCCCACGCACCGTTCACCATCGCCGACTACGGCAACGGACCGGCCCGCGCCAGGCTCGACGGAGCCGGCGCCCACGACACCGTCCTGCTCTCCAACATGCAGTACGTGCACCTCAGGGCCCTGGAGATCACCAACGCCGACAACCCCGGCAGCGAGCGCAACGGAGTCCGCCTGCGCCTGACCGACTACGGAGTCGCCCGCGGCTTCGACATCAGCGGCCTCTTCATCCACGACGTCCGCGGCGGCGACTACAAGACCGTCTCCGGCTCCAGCGCCATCCACATCGCCGTCGAGGGCACGGCGAAGGCCAGTTGGTACGACGGCCTGGACATCGGCCACAACCGCATCGAGGACGTCGACCGTGAGGGCGTCTACTTCAAGTCGACGTTCTCCAAGCGCGACCTGGTCGGCGGGCAGCAGGACCCGAACGTCTACCCGGGGGAGTGGACTCCCAGCACCGGCGTCCGTATCCACCACAACACGCTGAAGTCCCTGGCCGGCGACGGCATGAAGCTCGACACCACCAGCGGCGCCCGCGTCGACCACAATCGGGTCGACGGCTTCCAGCTCCGCTCGCCCTCCGCCAACGCGGGCATCTGGACGTTCAACACCGACGACACGACCGTCGAGTACAACGAGGTCTCCGGTGGCGGCAACACCCACGACGGCATGTCCTTCGACGCCGACGGCGCCTCGCAGAACACCGTCTTCCAGTACAACTACAGCCACGACAACAAGGGCGGCTTCCTGCTGATCTGCCCCTACAGCGGCGCGAAGACCATCGGCACGGTCGCCCGCTACAACGTCAGCCGCAATGACGGCGCCCGCCTGATCCAGAACTGCTGGGGCCCGATCCTCGGCACCGAGATCTACAACAACACCTTCCACAACAAGGAGCAGATCCCCGGCCACCTCGTCCAGGACGACGCCGGCAGCCCCGCCACCACCCAGCACGAACTGTCCATCCGCAACAACGTCTTCGTCAGCGAAGGCACCGGCGGCTACGCGTTCAAGAACCCGACAGCCGGGCTCTCCTTCGACCACAACGCCTTCTACGGCATCGACATGACGCGCCCGAACCCCGGCGGCATCACGGCCGACCCCAAGCTGCGGGACGACTTCCGGCTCGGCGCGGGTTCGCCCGCCCTCGCCGCCGGAGCCGTCATCGAGGACAACGGCGGCAAGGACTACTTCGGCAACCGCCTCAAGCCCGGCGCCCCCAACATCGGCGCCTACGCGGGCAGCGGCGTGCGGTAACCCGCCGCTCACTGAGGTCCGTACTTGCGGCCTGTCTTGGAGGTCATCCCTCCGAGCAGGCCGCGCGGCGTCAGCTTCACCAGCCCCATCAGCGCCTTGTACCGCGGGTCCGGCACCGAGACCGACTTGCCGCGCGCCAGGTCCGCCAGGGCCGTGGCCACCAGCTTGTCGGCGTCGAGCCACATCCAGCCCGGGATGTTGCCCGTGCCCATGCCGGCCCGCTGGTGGAACTCCGTCCGTACGAAGCCGGGGCAGAGCGCCATCAGCCGAACGCCCGAACCGGCCAGGTCCTTCGCCGCGCCCTGGGTGAACTGCACGACCCACGCCTTGGACGCCCCGTACGTACCGCGCGGCACGAACGCGGCCACGGAGGCCACGTTCACGATGCCGCCCCTGCCCCGCTCCTTCATACCGGCCGCGGCAGCCGAGGTCAGCCGCAGGACCGCCTCGCAGTGCACCTTCAGCATCGCCAGTTCATCCGCCATGGGGACGTCGAGAAAGTGGCCCTTGTTGCCGAACCCGGCGTTGTTGACCAGCAGATCGACCGACTCCTTGCGGTCGGCCAGCCGGGCCTCGACGGCGGCGATCCCGTCGTCGAGGGACAGGTCCGCGGTCAGCACCTCGGCCTCGATGCCGTGCCGGTCGTGCAGTTCGGTGGCCTGTTCCCGCAGCCGGTCGGTGTCGCGGGCCACCAGGACGAGGTTGTGCCCCTCGGCCGCGAGCCGCCGCGCGAAGGCGGCCCCGATGCCCGCGGTCGCGCCCGTAATCAGTGCAGTCGTCATACGCGGCACGTTAGTGCCCGGTGCACACCTGCGGACGACCCGCCCACCCCTGCCCGTTCACCCCTGACGCGCCGCGTACGCGCGCGCCTTCCGCAGCGCCCCGGGGTGCAGGGCCTCGCCTGCCGGAAGCAGCAGCGGCAGCAGCTCGTTCCGGGTCGTGACGGCCCGGAACTGCAGCTCCACCGTCACCTCGTGGCCGGGCCGGTGCACGATCTCGACCGGGTCGCCGGCCCGGATGCTGCCCGGCGTGATCACTCGGAGGTACGCGCCGGGCACGGCCGCCTGCGTGAACCGCTTGACCCAGCGCTCCTCGTCGAGGTGGCCCGCGAACGTGCGGCACGGGATCCGGCCGGAGGTGACCTCCAGGACCAGCTCGGCACCTATCCGCCAGCGCTCGCCGATCAGCGCGCCGCTGACCGTCACACCGCCCGTGGTCAGGTTCTCGCCGAAGGAGCCGTTGGGCAGCGGACGCCCCAGCTCCCGCTCCCACGCGTCGAGCTCCTCGCGGGCGAAGGCGTACACGGCCTGGTGCGAGCCGCCGTGGTGGCGCAGGTCGCAGACCGCGTCCCCGGCAAGCCCGCTGCCGCCCTCACCCTCGGGACCCGGGTCGCAGACCCGTACGAGCCCCTCGACGGGGCGCTTGTCGATCCCGGTCATGCCGCCGGGGGCGTCGGTGCAGGACGCCGCCCTGGGGTGGCCCGCGTTCACGGTCAGCACAGTCATCGCAGTCATGCCCGAACGCTAGCGACTCCCGACTCAAAGTCGCACGTCGATAATTCGCAGCTGACCCAAGATTCCCTTATATTCGAAGGGTGATCGAAGCCCGTCATCTCCGAGTCCTGCGCGCCGTGGCCGGTACCGGCTCCTTCTCCGCCGCCGCCCGCGAGCTGGGCTGCACCCAGCCCGCCGTGAGCCAGCAGATGAAGGCGCTGGAGTCCTCGGCGGGCACCACGCTGCTCATCCGCACCGGACGCGAGATGCGGCTGACGCAGGCGGGTGAGGCGCTCGTGCGCCACGCCTCGGGCATCCTCGCCGGACTCACCGCCGCCGAGGAGGAGGTCGCCGCGATCGCCGGGCTGCGGGCCGGCCGGGTCCGGCTCGTCTCCTTCCCGAGCGGCAGCTCCACCCTGGTCCCGGGCGCCCTCGCGGCGCTCCGGGCCGCCCATCCCGGCACCAGGGTCTCCCTGGTCGAGGCCGAGCCGCCCCGCTCGGTGGAGATGCTGCGCGACGGCGACTGCGACATCGCGCTGGCCTTCCGGTACGGCACGCCGGGCTCGGAGTGGGACGACCTGGTGGTGCGCCCCCTGCTCACCGACCGGCTGATCGGACTGGTCCCCGAGGGCCACGAGCTCGCGGACCGGGCCGAGGTGGGCATCGGCGAACTCGCCGGTGAGCCGTGGATCGCCGGCTGCCCGCGCTGCCGCCGGCAGCTGGTGGAGGTCTGCGAGGCGTCCGGCTTCACCCCGCGGATCGACTTCGCGACCGACGACTACCCGGCGGTGATCGGCCTGGTCGGCGCGGGCCTCGGGGTGGCCGTCCTGCCTGCGCTGGCGATCGAGTCGGTACGCCCCCGGGGCGCCCGGACCGTCACCGTGGAGCCGGCCATCGAGCGCGAGATCGTCGCGCTGACCCTGCCGGACCTGGCGCAGGTCCCGGCCGTGGCGGCCACCCTGGACCAGCTGTCGCATGCGGCGGCACGCTGAGGGATCCACCGGCGGGCCCACGGGCCCGAGCGGACCGAAGAAACGTTTCTGCCCTTGTGGAGTGCGGTGGGGGTCAGCCGTGTCCGGGCGGGAACGAGGGTGCGGCCGCGGTGATCAGCCGGTTGCGGGCGCGGCCCATGAGCTCTTCGCGCTCGTCCTCCGTCAGTCCGCCCCACACTCCGTAGGGCTCGCGTACCGCCAGTGCGTGGGCCGCGCACTCGGCGCGTACCGGGCATCGCATGCAGACCTCTTTCGCGGAGGTCTCGCGGGCGCTCCTGGCGGCTCCGCGTTCCCCCTCGGGGTGGAAGAACAGTGAACTGTCGACCCCTCGGCAGGCCGCCAGCAGCTGCCAGTCCCACAGATCGGCGTTGGGTCCGGGAAGGCGGGAGAAATCTGCCATTGCTTGTCCCCTCGAAACCATGCTGAGTCGGAAACGTCGTGGTCGTCCGTGTCGTGGTCGTCCGTCGTACCGTGCCCATGACCGTACATCTACGGTGTTAGTAGATGTAAATATGACTGATTGCGAATCTAGCCACAGACACCAGCAAAAGGGAAGAAAACCCGCTAAATGGTGCATAAGTTCCTGAAAAGGTTCGGTTGACGGCTGGACAACCCCGTGGCGCTCTCCTCCGTGGCCGACCCCTCACGTAGAGTGCCGAACTCGGTCGTCCGACCCGTAACTCTTTCGAGTGACCATCGTTGAGAGGGCGGAGGCGGTTGGCAGAGAAAGCGATCGGGCAAGTGTCCGAGAGCGTCAACCGCACAGGTGACGACTTGTAACAGCCTGGAGGCTCAAGGTGACGCGCATCAGCTTCGGAGGGCGGTCATGACATCCGTTCTCGTCTGCGACGATTCCCCGCTTGCCCGAGAAGCGCTCCGTCGCGCGGTCGCGACCGTGCCCGGCGTCGAGCGTGTGACGACGGCGGCCAACGGGGAGGAAGTCCTCCGCCGCTGGGGTGCCGACCGTTCGGATCTGATTCTGATGGACGTACGCATGCCCGGTCTGGGTGGTGTGGAGACCGTCCGTCGACTGCTCTCCGCCGACCCCGGGGCGCGGATCATCATGCTGACCGTCGCCGAGGACCTGGACGGTGTCGCGCTCGCGGTCGCCGCCGGGGCCCGCGGATATCTGCACAAGGACGCCTCCCGGGCGGAGCTCCGGGCGACCGTCACCCAGGCCCTGGCCGATCCGACGTGGCGGCTCGCCCCGCGCCGGCTGCGCTCGGCCGAGATGGGTGCGGCGCCCACGCTCACGGCGCGTGAGATCCAGGTGCTCGAAGGGATGAGCCACGGCCGCTCCAACGCGGAGATCGGCCGTGAGCTGTTCCTCTCCGAGGACACGGTGAAGACGCACGCCAGGCGCCTGTTCAAGAAGCTCGGCGCCTCGGACCGCGCGCACGCGGTGGCGCTCGGTTTCCGCTGGGGCCTGGTCCGCTGAGGGCGGGCCTTGACCGGCCGCCGATCCATCCCCCGTCCGCTCGCGGGCGGACGGGGCGACCTCGGGCGAGGGGTGCGGAGCCGGGTCGTGTCCCCGGACGCGACCTGCTCGTACCCAGCCCGTGCAGCCCGCCGCCCCGGCGGCATGTGACGCTTCCCGGCCGATGACGCATCCTTGAGACGTGGAGTTCCTCGGGAACGATTCGGTCGAGCGGAAGGGGAGGGCGCAGGACATGACTTCCGGCGCACCCGCTCATAACGCTTCAGTGCACAACTACGGACGCGGTGCCGCGGATGACGCGGCGCCGGGGCACCATGGTTCGATGCGCGAGGACGGAACGACGGTGATCGGTGCCCTGGTGCATCGCGCCGTCGAGGGCGACGCGCAGGCCACCCATGATCTGCTGGCCCACGTCCACCCCCTCGCGCTGCGCTACTGCAGGTCCCGGCTGAACCGGCTGCCCGGTGATGCCCGTCACTTCGTGGAGGACCTGGCGCAGGAGGTCTGTGTCGCGGTGCTGATGGCGCTGCCGCGGTACAAGGACACCGGCAGGCCCTTCGAAGCCTTCGTCTTCGCCATCGCCGGCCACAAGGTGGCCGATCTCCAGCGGGCCGCGATGCGGCACCCGGGATCGACCGCGGTGCCCTCCGACGAGATGCCGGAGCGGCCGGACGATTCGCTCGGGCCCGAGGAGCGGGCGCTCCTCAGCAGCGATGCCGCCTGGGCCAAGAAGCTCCTCGCCAACCTTCCGGAGAACCAGCGCGAGCTGCTGGTCCTGCGGGTCGCCGTCGGGCTCACCGCGGAGGAGACCGGACAGATGCTCGGCATGTCGCCGGGTGCCGTCCGGGTCGCCCAGCATCGTGCGCTCAGCCGTCTTCGGGCCCTCGCGGAGCAGTGAGCCGGGGCCTGCCGGGTCCCGTAGAAAGCTACAGAACCTCCAGGTGATCTTGCCCATGGAATGAGACACCCCCGGAGGCCGTTAGCATGGACATCCGCACCGATCAAGGCCATTTGGGGAAGGTGTCATGACTGCAAACGTCGACGGAGTGCCCGAGAAATTCGCGACGCTCGGGCTGACATACGACGACGTGCTGCTGCTGCCGGGCGCATCTGAAGTGCTGCCCAACGCGGTCGACACCTCGACGCTCATCTCGCGGAACGTACGGGTGAACATCCCGCTGCTCTCCGCAGCGATGGACAAGGTGACCGAGGCCCGTATGGCCATCGCCATGGCCCGTCAGGGCGGTGTCGGTGTACTGCACC
This sequence comes from Streptomyces sp. LN549, assembly GCF_043203805.1. Lineage (NCBI taxonomy): Bacteria > Bacillati > Actinomycetota > Actinomycetes > Kitasatosporales > Streptomycetaceae > Streptomyces > Streptomyces sp. LN549. The sequence continues at coordinate 5,337,479 of NZ_JAZHRI010000002.1, forward strand.
GCAATCTCTCGATCGAGGACCAGGTCAACCAGGTCGACCTGGTGAAGCGGTCCGAGTCCGGCATGGTCACCGACCCGATCACGGTCAGCCCGGATGCGACGCTCGGCGAGGCCGACGCGCTCTGTGCCAAGTTCCGCATCAGCGGCGTCCCGGTCACCGACCCGGCGGGCAAGCTGCTCGGCATCGTCACCAACCGCGACATGGCGTTCGAGTCGGACCGCTCGCGCCAGGTGCGCGAGGTCATGACGCCGATGCCGTTGGTCACCGGCCGGGTCGGCATCTCCGGCGTGGACGCCATGGAGCTGCTGCGCCGCCACAAGATCGAGAAGCTTCCGCTGGTCGACGAGGCGGGCATCCTCAAGGGCCTCATCACGGTCAAGGACTTCAAGAAGGCCGAGCAGTACCCGAACGCGGCCAAGGACGCCGAGGGCCGCCTGCTCGTCGGCGCGGCCGTCGGCGCCAGCCCGGAGGCGCTGGACCGCGCCCAGGCGCTGGCCGGGGCCGGTGTGGACTTCCTGATCGTCGACACCTCGCACGGCCACAACAGCAACGCCCTCAACTGGATGGCGAAGATCAAGTCGGCCGTGAACGTCGACGTCATCGGCGGCAACGTCGCGACGCGCGACGGCGCCCAGGCCCTGATCGACGCCGGCGTGGACGGCGTGAAGGTGGGCGTCGGACCCGGCTCGATCTGCACCACGCGGGTGGTCGCCGGCATCGGCGTCCCGCAGGTCACCGCGATCTACGAGGCCGCGCTGGCCGCCCGTGCGGCGGGCATCCCGGTCATCGGAGACGGCGGCCTGCAGTACTCCGGCGACATCGGCAAGGCGCTCGCCGCCGGTGCCGACAGCGTGATGCTTGGCTCCCTTCTCGCGGGCTGCGAGGAGTCCCCGGGCGAGCTCCAGTTCATCAACGGCAAGCAGTTCAAGTCGTACCGAGGCATGGGTTCGCTCGGCGCGATGCAGTCCCGTGGACAGGGCCGCTCGTACTCGAAGGACCGGTACTTCCAGGCCGAGGTGTCCTCCGACGACAAGCTCGTCCCCGAGGGCATCGAGGGCCAGGTGCCCTACCGCGGCCCGCTGGCCAACGTGCTGCACCAGCTCGTCGGCGGTCTCCGCCAGACGATGGGGTACGTGGGCGCCGCCTCCGTCGACGAGATGGAGCGCAAGGGCCGCTTCGTGCGGATCACCTCGGCGGGTCTCAAGGAGAGCCACCCGCACGACATCCAGATGACGGTCGAAGCACCGAACTACAGCAGGAAGTAACGCGACAGCGCAGGTGAGGGGCGGTCCGGGGTTCCCGGAACCGCCCCTCCTGTGTGTGTCGGGGATACTGGACAGCGCAGACGTAGAGGGAAAGGCCACACCATCGTGACTGAGATCGAGATCGGGCGCGGCAAGCGCGGCCGCCGGGCATACGCATTCGACGACATCGCCGTCGTCCCGAGCCGCCGGACCCGCGACCCGAAGGAGGTCTCGATCGCCTGGCAGATCGACGCCTACCGCTTCGAGCTGCCGTTCCTGGCCGCCCCCATGGACTCCGTCGTCTCCCCGCAGCACGCCATCCGCATCGGTGAGCTCGGCGGCCTCGGCGTGCTCAACCTGGAAGGCCTGTGGACCCGGCACGCCGACCCGCAGCCGCTCCTCGACGAGATCGCGGAGATGCCCGTCGACTCCGCGACCCGCCGGCTCCAGGAGATCTACTCCGCCCCCATCCAGGAGGAGCTGATCGGGCAGCGCATCAAGGAGGTGCGCGACTCCGGTGTCGTCACCGCCGCCGCGCTCTCCCCGCAGCGCACCGCCCAGTTCTCCAAGGCCGTCGTCGACGCGGGCGTGGACATCTTCGTCATCCGCGGTACGACGGTCTCCGCCGAGCACGTCTCGGGTGCGGCCGAGCCGCTCAACCTGAAGCAGTTCATCTACGAGCTGGACGTCCCGGTCATCGTCGGCGGCTGCGCCACGTACACCGCGGCCCTGCACCTGATGCGTACGGGCGCGGCCGGTGTCCTCGTCGGCTTCGGCGGCGGCGCCGCGCACACCACGCGCAACGTCTTCGGCATCCAGGTCCCGATGGCGACCGCCGTCGCCGATGTGGCCGGTGCCCGCCGCGACTACATGGACGAGTCCGGCGGCCGGTACGTGCACGTGATCGCGGACGGCGGCGTCGGCTGGTCCGGCGACCTGCCGAAGGCCATCGCCTGCGGTGCGGACGCCGTGATGATGGGCTCCCCGCTGGCCCGCGCGACGGACGCGCCGGGCCGTGGCCGCCACTGGGGCATGGAGGCCGTCCACGAGGACGTGCCGCGCGGCAAGCTGGTCGACCTCGGTTCCGTCGGGACGACCGAGGAGGTCCTCACGGGCCCCTCGCACACCCCCGACGGTTCGATGAACATCTTCGGCGCGCTGCGCCGGGCGATGGCGACGACGGGGTACAGCGACCTCAAGGAGTTCCAGCGCGTCGAGGTGACGGTGGCGGACTCGCAGCACCGTCGCTGACTGTTCCTTGTACGACAGGAGGGCCCGGACCGCGAACGCGGTCCGGGCCCTCCTGTGTGTCCCTGCGTGCTGTCCGTGACTAGTCGGACGTCTTGCGGGCCGTGGAGAAGGCCACCACAGCGGCGACCGCGAAGAACACGAAGCTGAGGGCGTCGGAGTCTTCCTTCCACACCGTGTTCAGGTCGCTGAAGTGGTCGAAGAAGATCTCGGTGACCGACAGCGGGAGCTGCTTGCTGATGATGATCGCTTCACCGAGCAGCTGGCCGAGGTAGACGCCGACCAGCGCGAGGGCGCCACTGATGACGGGCAGGGCGGGGTTGCGACCGCCGAGCTTGCCGGCGGCGAAGCCGACGATGGCGCCGACACCCACGGCCGCGTAGCCGATCTCGTGCTTCGTGGCGCCGATGATCGCACCGTAGATCCCGGCCGCGACGAGGGCTGCGACGAACGCCACGAGTATGCCGAGGCCCACGTTGTTGCGAGCCGGTGCCACCGGGGCGAACGGTGCGCCGCCGCCGGGCTGCTGGCCCGCGAACGGGTTGCCGGTCGGGGCGCCGGGCTGGGGCTGGCCGGGCTGCGCGGCATACGGGTTGCCGGGCTGGGGCTGGGCGTCGTACGGCTGGTTCGGCGGTGGTACGGGCGTGCTCATGGTGGGTTCCCCCTGGGACGTGGCGCACGGATGTGCGATGAGTGACGCCGCAGGCTAGCAGTCGGTTCCGACAATGACCCACCGGAATCCTTGGGGGGACTGAGCGGGGAGCTGATTCAGAGCCGGTGCGCGGCCCCCGCCGGGGTCGCGCCACGGGTGTCGAGAAGGAGCTGCGCCTTCACCGCGAGGCCCTGGAGGTCGTAGGTGCGGTGGTGCTGGAGCAGCACCGTCAGATCGGCGCTGGAGGCCGCTTCGTACAGGGAATCGGCACGGGGGACCGGGAGTTCGCGTACGCGCCAGTCCAGGACGTGCGGATCGTGGTAGCCGATCTGGGCCCCCATGTCCATCAGCCGGGTGGCGATCTCGCGGGCGGGGGAGGCCTCCTGGTCGGCGAGGTCGGGCTTGTAGGTGACGCCGAGGAGCAGGACCCGGGCGCCGCGGACGGACTTCCCGTGCTCGTTGAGGAGGGTGGCGCAGCGCTGGATCACGTACTGCGGCATCCGGTCGTTGATCTCCTGGGCGAGCGAGACCATCCGCAGCGGGTGCCCGGGGGTGCGGCTGTTGTACGGGAGGTAGCCCGGGTCGACCGGGACGCCGTGGCCGCCGACGCCGGGGCCGGGGCGGAAGGGCTGGAAGCCGAAGGGCTTGGTCTCGGCGCACCGGATGACGTCCCACAGGTCGACGCCGAGGTCGTGGCAGAGCACGGCCATCTCGTTGACCAGGGCGATGTTGACGTGCCGGAAGTTGGTCTCCAGGACCTTCGCCATCTCGGCCTCGCGCGGGCCGCGGGCGCGGACGACCTTGTCGGTGAGCCGGCTGTAGAAGGCGGCGGCCGACTCGGTGCAGGCGGGGGTGAGGCCGCCGATGACCTTGGGGGTGTTGGCGTAGACGTGGGTGCGGTTGCCGGGATCGAGGCGGCTGGGGGAGTGGGCGAGGTGGAAGTCGCGTCCGCCGCGCAGCCCGGAGCCCTCTTCGAGGAGGGGGAGCAGGAAGTTCTCGGTGGTGCCCGGGGGGACGGACGATTCCAGCAGCACGGTGGTGTGCGGGCGCAGCCGGGCGGCCAGCGCGCGGGCCGCGTCGCCGACGCCGGTGAGGTCGAGGGTGCGGTCGGGGCCCAGAGGGGTGGGGGCGCAGATCACGGCGGTACGGACCCGGCCCAGCTCGGCCTGGTTGGTGGTGAGGCGAAAACCCCCGGAGAGCATCCGGCGGATGTCGGACGCGGTGAGCGATCCCTCGACGGGGGTGCGGCCCGCGGAGAGTTCCGCGAAGGCCCGGGGGTCGGTGTCGTAGCCGATGGTCTGGATACCGGCTGAGACGGCGGCTTGGGCGAGGGGCAGGCCGAGGTGACCGAGTCCGATGACGGCGAGGTCTGCAGGCACGTGGGTGGCCGTCCTTCCCTAAGACCATGAGGACAGAAAGCGCAACTGCTGGGGACAGCGCAATGTCAGACTAAGCGTAAATATGACCTATATGTCGCATTGTGTGGCCCTCGTCGTCGGGGTGTTGTCCACAGGCGGTGGCTGAAGTCGCGGAGCGCGGACAGAATCGAGAGGTGGGCACGGGTACCCGACCCCGCGGTCGGACCGCATCCCCGTGCCGGACCACCCCGATCTACCGGGAGGCAGCAGTGAGGACAGCGACACTGGGACCCGCGGAGCGCGTCGAGGCGCTCGCCGCGATGGCCGAGCGCGAACTGGACGTGCTGGTCGTGGGGGCGGGCGTGGTCGGCGCCGGGACGGCGCTGGACGCGGTGACGAGAGGGCTCTCGACCGGGCTGGTCGAGGCCCGGGACTGGGCGTCCGGCACGTCGAGCAGGTCGAGCAAGCTGATTCACGGTGGGCTGCGCTATCTGGAGATGCTCGACTTCGCGCTCGTCCGTGAGGCGCTGAAGGAGCGCGGGCTGCTCCTGGAGCGCCTCGCTCCGCACCTGGTGAAGCCGGTGCCGTTCCTCTACCCGTTGCAGCACAAGGGCTGGGAGCGGCTGTACGCCGGTTCGGGCGTCGCGCTGTACGACGCGATGTCGGTGTCGTCCGGGCACGGCCGCGGACTGCCCGTGCACCGGCACCTCTCCCGCAGCCAGGCCCTGCGGGTCGCGCCGGCGCTGAAGCGGGACGCCCTGGTGGGGGCCCTGCAGTACTACGACGCCCAGATGGACGACGCCCGCTATGTGGCGACGCTGGTGCGCACCGCCGCCGGGTACGGCGCTCAGGTGGCGAACAGGGCGCGGGTGATCGGCTTCCTCCGGGAGGGCGAGCGCGTCGTCGGCGCCCGGGTGGAGGACGTCGAGGCGGGCGGTGAGTACGAGGTCAGGGCCAAACAGGTGGTCAATGCCACCGGCGTCTGGACGGATGACACGCAGGCGCTGATCGGCGAGCGCGGCCAGTTCCACGTACGGGCGTCCAAGGGCATCCACCTGGTCGTCCCGAAGGACCGCATCCACTCCTCCACGGGCCTGATCCTGCGCACCGAGAAGTCGGTCCTCTTCGTCATCCCGTGGGGAAGGCACTGGATCGTCGGCACGACGGACACCGACTGGGACCTCGACAAGGCGCATCCGGCGGCGTCCAGCGCGGACATCGACTATCTGCTCGAACACGTCAACTCGGTCCTGGCCACCCCGCTGACCAGGGACGACGTCGAGGGCGTCTACGCGGGCCTGCGGCCGCTGCTGGCCGGCGAGTCGGACGCGACCAGCAAGCTGTCGCGCGAGCACACGGTGGCACACCCGCTGCCGGGCCTCGTCGTCGTCGCGGGCGGGAAGTACACGACCTACCGGGTGATGGCCAAGGACGCCGTCGACGAGGCGGTGCACGGTCTCGACCAGCGGGTCGCGGAGTGCGTCACGGAGGAGATCCCGCTGCTGGGAGCCGAGGGCTACCGCGCCCTGTGGAACGCACGGGCCAGGATCGCCGCCCGCACCGGCCTCCACGTCGCCCGGGTGGAGCACCTGCTGAACCGGTACGGCTCCATGACCGAGGAGATCCTGGAGCTGATCGTCGCCGACCCGGTGATGGGCGAACCGCTGCCGTCCGCCGACGACTACCTGAAGGCCGAGATCGTGTACGCGGCCTCGCACGAGGGGGCCCGCCACCTCGACGACGTACTGACCCGGCGCACCCGGATCTCCATCGAGACCTTCGACCGGGGCACGCGCTCCGCACGGCTGTGCGCGGAGCTGATGGCGCGGGTGCTCGGCTGGGACCAGGGCCGGATCGATCGCGAGGTCGCGCACTACGAGAAGCGGGTGGAGGCGGAACGGGAGTCGCAGCGGCAGCCCGACGACCTGACTGCGGACGCGGCGCGGCTGGGAGCGCCGGACATCGTGCCCATTTAGGGCCTGTTGCCGGGATCGTGGAGGTCCGCCGGTCACTTGCCGCATTCCCTCCCGCCCTCCCGCCTGTCCGCCTGCCGCCCCGCCCGCCGGTCGCCTCCGCCGGGCGGGGCAGGGGCGTGGGGCGCCGGAACTCCGGTGCGCACGGCGTGGGTTCGAAGGTGGCGATGGCGACCCGGGGCAGGCCGTCGGGGCGGTACGTCGGGGCGGGCGGGGAATGCGGCGGTTCGGAGCATCGCTCTGGACGACGGGCCGTGGTAGGCAGGGGGGTGCCTGGGTGAGATGTGGTTCCCTGGGCAGGGAACAGTGGGGCGAGCGGCCGTGGCGCGGCAGCGCCGCGGGTACGGGCCCGGCAGGAAGTCCCTTCCTCCGGCCGCATCGTGACGGTCCCCGGACCCGGCACCAGGACCGGTCCCGGGGTGAGGGACAATGAACGCTCTGCCAGGGCGGGTTGATCGCAGAGGGGACGCATGTCGGAGGCGGAGCAGGCACGGGGGCCCCAACGGGACAAGGACGGACGTCTTCTCGCGGGGCGGTACCGGCTCGGAGAGGTGCTCGGCCGGGGCGGAATGGGCACGGTCCACCGCGCGGTCGACGAGACGCTGGGCCGCACGGTCGCGGTCAAGGAACTGCGGTTCCCCTCGGCGATCGACGACGACGAGAAGCGTCGGCTCATCACGCGCACGCTGCGCGAGGCCAAGGCGATCGCCCGGATCCGCAACAACGGCGCGGTCACGGTCTACGACGTGGTCGACGAGGACGACCGGCCGTGGATCGTCATGGAACTCATCGAGGGCAAGTCGCTGGCCGAGGCGGTGCGCGAGGACGGCGTCCTGACACCGAAGCGGGCGGCCGAGGTAGGCCTCGCCATCCTCGACGTGCTGCGCTCGGCGCACCGCGAGGGCATCCTGCACCGCGACGTGAAGCCGTCCAACGTGCTGATCTCCGAGGACGGCCGGGTCGTGCTGACCGACTTCGGGATCGCCCAGGTCGAGGGCGACCCGTCGGTCACCTCCACCGGCATGCTCGTCGGCGCCCCCTCGTACATCTCGCCTGAACGGGCCCGCGGGCACAAGCCGGGACCGCCGGCCGACCTGTGGTCGCTCGGCGGACTGCTGTACGCGAGCGTGGAGGGCTGCCCGCCGTACGACAAGGGGTCCGCGATCGCGACCCTGACCGCCGTGATGACCGAACCGCTGGACCCGCCGAAGAACGCGGGCCCGCTGGAGGAGGTCATCTACGGGCTGCTCGCCCGGGACCCCGAGCAGCGGCTCGACGACGCGGGCGCGCGCGCCCTGCTCAACGACGTCATCAACGCCTCGGAGAAGCCGGAGCTCCCGGTGCCGCCGCCGGCCGATGCCACCCAGGTGATGGCGCTCCCCAAGAACGTGGCCGACGCCCCGCCCACGGCGGCGCGGAAGTCCGGTGAGACGGGCGAAGGCGCCCGCGACCGGCTGCGCGGGGCGCTGCGCTCCGTGCGGAACGCGAAGGCGGCACCCGCCGCGGCCGCCGGCGCCGGTGCTGCCGCAGCGGCCTCCGTCCCGGCCCGGCCGAGCGCGGCTCCCGCGACGGCCACGGCCTCCCCGTCGGGAGCCGTACCGCCGCCGCGTCCGGCCACCTCGCCGGTCACTGCGCCCCGCGCGTCCCTCACGGACGTGGTGCCGCGCCGCACGCTGGCGATCATCGCGGCCGTCATCGTGCTCGCCGTGCTCGGCGCGGTCCTCGCGCTCACGCTCGGCGGGGACGACAAGGGCTCCGACAACGCGGGCAAGGGCAAGGACGGCACGTCCGCCTCGGCCGGATCCTCCGCCGGCAGCGGCTCCGGTGGCTCCGGTGGCTCCACCGACACGGAACAGGGCAGCGGCAAGGAGCAGGGCAAGGACGAGGGCGCGAAGGACAGCGCCGGCCAGGGCGAGGGCGACGACTCGGGCAAGGGCTCGGGCGACGCAAAGGACGAGAAGCCGGACGACGCCGTGCCCGCCGGATTCCGGGCGGTCGAGAACAAGCAGTTCCACTTCTCCATGGCGATGCCCGAGAACTTCCGCTTCGACAAGACCGCAGGCGCCAACTCCGGCGCCATCTACAACGTCAGCGGCGGCTTTCCCCGGATTCAGGTCGACTACACCGACTCGCCCGGCGGCGACGCCGCCGCGGCATGGAGAGCCGCCAGGGCCGCCGTCGCGGCCACCAGCAACGGCTACCACCACCTCGCGATAAACGAGGTCCAGTACAACGGCTACCCGACCGTCGCCGACTGGCAGTTCGAGCGTACGCAGCAGGGGCAGCGGGTCCGGGTGATCAACCGGGGCTTCAAGGTCGACGGCGGGCACGGATACGCGATCATGATCAGCTGCAAGGCCGACGAGTGGGACAGCAAGGAGTGCCGGACGCTGCGCAGGACGGCGTTCGACACGTTCAAGCCGCTCGACTGAGGGAAGCTGTGCGGCCGGGTTGCGCCGACCCTGCCGCGCGGCCGCCTCATGCCACGTATTGTGAGAGCCCGAAGACCGTACGCAGCCGAAGCCGCAAGCCAATTGCACAGCAAGTGACCGCAATTGACGGTTTCGTGCGGTCTGTGTGACCGGGGGACAGCGCGCTCTGGGGAGGCGTCGTGGACGACTATGCGGGTCGGGTACTCGCCGACCGCTACCGCCTTCCGCTGCCCCCGTCCGATGAGTACGAACTGGTCGAGACCCGGGCGTTCGACACCTACAGCGGCCAGGAGGTACTGGTCCGTCAGGTGCCGTTGCCCGAGGTCGTGGACGCCGAGGTGCTCGACGCGGACGGGCTGCCCAGGGCGGCGCGGCGGACGAGCGGGCGCACGGTGCGCAGGTCCACCGATCCGGCGGTCCGGCGTGCCATCGAGGCCGCCCAGGCGGCGGCCCAGGTGCCCGACCACCCGCGCCTGGACCAGGTCTTCGACGTGTTCGCCGAGGCCGGTTCGCTCTGGATCGTGAGCGAACTGGTCGCGGCCCGGCCGCTTGCGGCCCTGCTCGCGGAACACCCGCTCAATCCGTACCGGGCCGCCGAGATCGGCTCCGACGTCCTGACCGCGCTGCGCGTCCTGCACGCCCACGGCTGGACACACCGCAACATCACCGTGCGCACGGTGCTCATCTGCGACGACGGACGCGTCGTGCTGACCGGCCTGGCGGCCGGGGCGGCGGAGGAGGCGCTCTGCGGGTACGTTCCGGTGCCGCGCACCGACGACGACGGCGAGGGCGGCTACGGCGCCCCCGCGATCGAGTCGGGGCCCACGGGCCCGTACGCCCCACCCGCGGCCGAGCCCGAGGGTGCCGATCCGTACGGCCTGTCAGGGGCGGAGCCGGGCGGTACCGATCCGTACGGTCCTCCCGAGGTGCCCGGCTCCCGCGGGCCCGCGGCCATCGAGTCGGGGCCCGGGGGTGCTCCGGTGCAGTCCTACGGAGCCGGCGAGCTGGAGTCCGTGCGCCGGCCGCCGCCCGCACCGCCCGCCACCGTGCCCGTCCCCGCTTCCGAGGCGGGAAGCGCGCAGGCGCGGGCCGCGCGAGCGGGTGCCATCGCCGCATACCGTGCGGGCGCCCGCGCAGCCGCCCGGGTCAGCGAGGAGGAGCGCCGGGCCGGTACGGACGAGGCGCAGGACACCGGCATCCTTCCCGCCCCGCGGCCCGCCCACCCGCAGCCGCCCCTCACCCGGCCCGGCATCCCGGCCGGGTACGACGCCCAGGACCTCTACGACGACGAGGATCCGTACGACGACGAGGGCGACGGCTTCGGCAGCGGTGACTTCGACGGCGGTGACGGCGGTGACGGCGGTGACGGCCAGGCACCGCCCCGGCGGCTCCACCTGACCGGTTCCTGGGACGACGGCCCCGGCCGCGGGCGCCCGGTGCCCGCCGGGGGCTCCAGCGAGGACGCCCTGCGCGCCGACTCCCGGCGTCAGGGCGCCACCCCGGCCGTACGCCCGCAACTGCCCGCCACCACCCGCGAGACCGCCCCGGGCCGCTGGGACGAGATCGTCGCCGGAAGCAGTGACCAGCCCGCGTACCGAGGCCCCGCCACCACTCTCGCGGCCGAGCGGGCCCGGCAGGCCCGGATCGCCGTCGTCGGCGCGGTCACCGAGCGCTGGGCGCCCGAGCAGGCCGGGCCGGTCCACGAGAACTGGCAGCTGGCACCGCCCATCGGTCCCTCCACCGACCTCTGGGCGCTGGGTGCCCTGCTCTACCGCGCCGTACAGGGCCACGCCCCGTATCCGGAGGAGAACGCCGCCGAACTCGTCCAGATGGTCTGCGGCGAACCGCCCGCCTTCGCCGAGGAGTGCGGGCCGCTGCGGCCCGTCGTCGAGTCGCTGCTGCGGCAGGACCCCACCGAGCGCCCGGACTTCGAGGAGCTGCGCGGCTGGCTGCGCTCCCTCGTGCGGTCGGCACCCGAGCCGGAGGCCGGTCTCGACGTCGTGACGCTGCCGTCCCCCGACGCCACCCGGCTGCCCGTCGTGCGCCGCCGCGGTGAGCTCGTCCGCAAGCGCCGCGGCCGACGCGGCGGGGCGGCGCACGGCCGGCACCGTCACACCAAGGAACGGCTGGAACCCGCGGAGCGGGCCACGCTTCAGCCGCGCGAGCCCAGGAACCCCAAGCCGCCGCGCGAGCCGAAGGGCCCGAAGGCGTTGCGCACCCCGCCCCGCCCGCAGCAGGAGGGAAGGCACGCGCCGCGCCGGCTCGGCCGGCTGCTGCTCGTCCTGATCCTGCTGGTCCTGGCCGCGGCGGTCGCGTACGCGGTGATGTTCATGCCCAAGTCCGGTACGGAGTCCGGGGCCGGCGCCGGCCCCTCCCGTACCGCGTCCGGAGCGCCCGAGCCCGGCTCCCAGGACTCCGGGGAGCCGTCACCTTCGCGCTCCTCCGGCGCACAGCAGCCGCAGACCAGCCGCTCCGCCGTCGCGCTCGCACCCGGCTACACCCTGCGCAAGGACGCCGAGGGCTTCGAGGTCGGGACGCCCAAGGGCTGGCAGCGCAGCCCGGCCAACGCGGACCGTCAGATCCGTTACGGGAGCGACGGATTCAGCCTCGTCGTCGTCCCCGGCCGCGACACCGTGAAGGCCAACGGCGCCGACCCGCTCGACTACCAGCGCGACAAGGAACCGGAGTTGAAGCCGTTCCGCGACTCCAGCTGGGCGTCGGCGAGCGGTCTGCGCCGGATCGACGTCGGCCGGCAGGCCATGGCGGAGGGCCAGTTCACCTGGCGGGACGCCGGCGGCCGCGAGGTCTACGTCCGCAACCTCGTGATGGTCGTCGAGGGCCGCTACCACATCCTCCAGGTCATCGGCCCGGAGGACCAGCGCGACAAGGTGACCGAGATCTACCAACAGGCCAGCGTCTCCTATCGCGTGACACAGTGAAGACAAGCGCTTCGACGGCGTGCGGTCCGGCGGAGCGACAAGCATCACAGTGCGGTCTCGTGAGCGGTGCGAGGTTCCGTGGCCGTACTTCCGCTCCGTAACCTGTCATCCGAAGGAACGGGGCGGGGACACGTGGATCGATCACAGGGCACGGAAGCGGGACTGGTGCTGGCCGGGAGGTACCGGCTCGGCGAAGTCCTGGGACGCGGCGGCATGGGCAAGGTCTGGCGCGCCCATGACGAGGTGCTGCACCGCACCGTCGCCGTCAAGGAACTGACCGCCGGGCTGTACGTCGCCGAGGCGGACCGGGTCGTGCTGCACGCACGCACCCAGAAGGAGGCCCGCGCCGCCGCCCGCATCACGCACCCCGGCGTGGTCACCGTCCATGACGTGATCGAGTACGACAACCGGCCGTGGATCGTCATGCAGTACGTCGACGGACCGTCACTTGCCGACCAGGCCAAGGAGTCCGGCGAGATCGAGCCGCGCGAGGCCGCCCGGATCGGGCTCCATGTGCTGGGCGCCCTGCGCGCGGCACACGCCGCCGGGGTGCTGCACCGTGATGTGAAGCCGGGCAACGTCCTGCTCGCGCGGGACGGCCGGGTGCTGCTGACCGACTTCGGGATCGCGGCGATAGAGGGCGACTCGACCATCACCAGGACCGGTGAACTGGTCGGTTCCATCGACTACCTGGCACCCGAGCGGGTCCGCGGCGGCGACCCGGGTCCCGCCTCCGACCTGTGGTCGCTGGGCGCGACGCTGTACACCGCGGTCGAGGGGCGCTCGCCGTTCCGCCGCACCTCCCCGATATCCACGATGCAGGCCGTCGTCACCGAGGACCCGCCGGTACCCGCCAGGGCCGGGGCGCTCGCCCCCGTCATCACGGCGCTGCTCCGCAAGGAACCCGAGGACCGGCCGTCGGCCGCGGAGACGGAACGGATGCTGCTGGAGGCCATGGAGGGGCGAGAGCCCCGGTCGGCCCAGGCGTACGTCCCCACGCAGCGGGTCCCCGAGGAGGTGCTGCGTTCCATGGGTGCCGACGGCGGCACCTCCGGCGGCGGGACACCGCACGGTGGCACGGCCCAACTGCCCTACCCCGGGCCCGCTGTGGCCCCCGGCTCCGCGCCGGTCACCCGGCGCAGCCGCGGCCGGTGGCGTACGACGGTCGTGGTCATCGCCCTGGCGGCACTGGTGGGCGGCGGCGCGGGCATCGCCGCGATGCTGTACGCGAACCGCAATGACGCGGACACCGGGAGCGGCGGCACGGCATCCCACGGCACCCGGTCGCCGGGGCCGGTCACCGCCACGCCCACTCCCACCCCGACGCCCTCGCCGGACCCGGCGAAGGAGGGCGTGCCGGACGGCTGGCGGCGGGTGGAGGATCCCTCCGGGTTCAGCATCCTCATGCCGATCGGCTGGGAGCGACGGGTGGACGGCACCAACATCGACTACACCCCGGACGACGGTGTGCACTACCTCCGCGTCAGCGTCGACCCGGCGCCCGACTTCGAGGACTCGTACACGCACATGCAGAACCTGGAGACGAGCCTGCGCGAGCGGCTGCCGGACTACCGGAGCGTGGAGATGAACAGCAACGTCTACCGCGACTGCCCCGGATCCATCTGGGAGTTCACCTGGACCGAGAAGGACGGCGCCGGACCGCGGCACGCCATCGACCAGATGTACTACGCGAAGGAGGGCGGCCCGGAGTACGCGCTGTACATGACGGGGCCGGCGGACGACTGGGACATCACCAGGGACCGGTTCAACACGATGCTGCGCAGCTGGCGCGCGCCGGCCGACACCGACTGATCCAACGGGACGCGCAGGAGTTTTTCGAGCGGCCGGCGGAGCGGCTCAAGATTCACTCCTCCTGAGCGGGGGAGCGGAAGGTAGCCCCTGATCAGCGGTTATCCAGCCAGTGATCACTGGCTGGATTGGCGGGCGGTGGCAGGGGCTGTTGTGGGGACTGTGAAAAGCTGTTACCCACGGGTACCCAAAGCATCCGGCTCGACGTACTCTCGCCCTCATGACGGACTCGCAGGCCTCCACGTCCACCTCCGCCGCAGCTGTCGGCACCAACCCGGTGGCCGCCGTGCCCGCGGGCGTGCGCACGGCCGCCGATGTCGTGACGCCCGAGGTGATCGCCCAGCTGACCCGCGGCGTCGTCGGCTCCGGCCGTACGGCCAACCACACCCCCTTCACCGGCGAGAAGCTGGCCGACCTGCCCGAGTCCACCCCCGAGGACGTGGCGACCGCCTACGAGCGGGCCCGTGCCGCCCAGCCCGCCTGGGCCGCGACACCGGTCCGGGCCAGGGCCGCCGTGCTGCTGCGCTTCCACGACCTCGTCATCGACCGCCAGTCGGAGGTCCTCGACCTCATCCAGCTGGAGACCGGCAAGGCCCGGCTGCACGCCCACGAGGAGGTGCTCGCGGTCGCCGTCGCCGCCCGGCACTACGGCCGCAGGGCAGGCGCCTACCTGAAGCCGAAGCGGCACACCGGTGTCGTGCCGACCCTCACCAAGGTCACCGAGCTGCGCCAGCCGCGCGGCGTCGTCGGCCAGATCGCGCCGTGGAACTACCCGTTCGAGCTGTCCGTCGGCGACGCGCTGCCCGCGTTCGTCGCCGGCAACGCAGTGGTGATGAAGCCGGACACGGAGACCGCGCTGACCGCGCTGTGGGCCCGTGACCTGCTCATCGAGGCCGGGCTGCCGGCCGAGGTCTTCCAGGTCGTGCTCGGAGACGGCCCCGTGGTCGGCCCCGAGGTCGTCAAGCACGCCGACTACGTCTCGTTCACCGGCTCCACCCGCACCGGCCGCGAGGTCGCCCAGAGCGCCGCGGCCCGGCTCGTCGGCGTCTCGCTGGAGCTCGGCGGCAAGAACGCGATGCTGGTCCTGAAGGACGCCGACGTGGAGAAGGCCGCCGCCGGCGCCGTCCGCGCCTGCTTCTCCTCCGCCGGCCAGCTCTGCATCTCCATCGAGCGGCTGTACGTCCACGAGTCCGTCGCCGACGACTTCGTGGCGCGGTTCGCCGCCCGTACGAAGGCGATGCGGCTCGGCAACTCCCTCGCGTACGGCGCCGACATGGGCTCGCTCGTCGGCGAGCGCCAGCTGGAGACCGTCAGCCGGCACGTCGCCGAGGCCGTCGAGAAGGGCGCCAAGCTCGTCGCCGGCGGCGTCGCCCGACCCGACATCGGCCCGCTGTTCTACGAGCCGACCATCCTCGACGGCGTCGAGGCCCCGATGGCCGTCTGCAGCGAGGAGACCTTCGGACCGGTCGTCTCCATCTACCGCTTCAGCGACGAGGACGAGGTCGTCGCCCTGGCCAACGCCACCCCGTACGGCCTCAACTCGAGCGTCTGGACCAAGGACGGCAGGCGCGGCCACCAGGTCGCCGCCCGGCTGCGGACCGGCACGGTGAACATCAACGAGGGCTACGCCCCCGCGTACGGCAGCGTGCAGTCCCCGATGGGCGGCATGAAGGAATCCGGCCTCGGCCGCCGCCACGGCTCCGAGGGCATCCTCAAGTACACCGAGGCCCAGACCGTCGCCCAGCAGCGGCTGATCCCGCTCGCCCCGTCCTTCGGGATGGACGACGCGAAGTACGCGGCCTTCATGAGCCGCAGCCTCAAGGCGATGAAGGCCTTCCGCCTGCGCTGACCGTCCCGTCCGTCCCCTTCCCGCCCAGGTTTCTCGTACCGCACCGAGGAGAGCCATGTCCCAGGTCAGCCCTGCCCGGAATCAGTCCGTGGACCCGGAAGCAGCCGATGACGACGCCGCGTACGACTACGACGTCCTGATCGTCGGTTCGGGCTTCGGCGGCGCGGTGTCGGCGCTGCGGCTGACCGAGAAGGGGTACCGGGTCGGTGTGCTGGAGGCGGGCCGGCGCTTCACGCCCGGCACCTTGCCCAAGAACTCCTGGGACCTGAAGAACTACCTCTGGGCCCCCGCTCTCGGCCTCTTCGGCATCCAGCGCGTGCACCTGCTCGGCAAGGTGATGGTGCTGGCCGGTGCCGGGGTCGGCGGCGGCTCGCTCAACTACGCCAACACGCTGTACGTGCCCCCGACGCCGTTCTTCGAGGACCGGCAGTGGGCGCACATCACCGACTGGCAGGACGAGCTCAAGCCGTACTACGACCAGGCCACGCGCATGCTCGGGGTACGGCTCAACCCGACGATGACGCCCTCGGACGTCCATCTGAAGGCGACCGCCGAGGTCATGGGCGTCGGCGACACCTTCCATCTCGCGCCCGTCGGCGTCTTCTTCGGCGACGGCAAGGACGCCGACGGCACGGCGACGGCGAAGCCCGGCGGCACGGTCGCCGACCCGTACTTCGGCGGCGCCGGCCCGGCCCGCAAGGCCTGCACCGAGTGCGGCGAGTGCATGACCGGCTGCCGGCACGGTGCGAAGAACACCCTCAACGAGAACTACCTCCACCTCGCCGAGAAGGCCGGAGCGGTCATCCACCCGATGACGTCCGTCGTCGCGGTCACGGACGACCCGGACGGCGGGTACCACGTCTCCACCGTGCCGACCGACCGCCGGAAGAAGGGCAGGCCCACACTGCTGCGGGCCCGCAAGGTGGTCATCGCGGCGGGCACGTACGGCACCCAGACCCTGCTGCACACCATGAAGGACCAGGGGCTGCTGCCCCGGCTCTCGGACCGGCTCGGCGAGCTGACCCGGACCAACTCCGAAGGGCTCGTCGGCGCGCAGACATCCGACCGCCGCTACCGCAAGAAGCACGGCACCAAGGCCGACTTCACCAAGGGCGTCGCCATCACCTCGTCGATCCACCCCGACGAGAACACCCACATCGAACCGGTCCGCTACGGCAAGGGATCCAACGCGATGGGCGGGATGACGATCCTCCAGGTCCCCTACGGCACCCACCGGGTGCTGGGCTGGCTCGGCAACGTGGTCAAGCACCCGACGGTCGCCGCGCGCTCGCTCTCCAACCGGCGCTGGTCGGAGCGGACCATCATCGGGCTCGTCATGCAGTCGCTGGACAACTCCCTGACCGCGTACCGCAAGCCCCGCGGCATCGGGAAGGGGCTGCTCACCGCCCGCCAGGGCCACGGCGCACCCAACCCGACCCAGATCGCCGAGGCGACGCAGAGCGCGACGCTGCTCGCCGCCGAGATCAACGGCTTCGCGGGATCCAACATCGGCGAGCTGATGGGCACCCCGCTCACCGCGCACTTCCTCGGCGGCTGCCCGATCGGCGCGAGTGCCGAGGAGGGGGTCATCGACCCGTACCACCGGCTGTTCGGCCACCCGGGCATCTCCGTCGTCGACGGTTCCGCGGTCTCCGCCAACCTCGGCGTCAACCCGTCGCTGACGATCACCGCCCAGGCGGAGCGGGCCATGTCCTTCTGGCCCAACAAGGGCGAGCGGGACCTGCGCCCGGCGCAGGGTGAGGCGTACGAACGGCTGTCGGCGGTCGAGCCGCAGGCGCCGGCCGTCCCGAAGGAGGCGTTCGGCGCGCTGAGGCTGCCGTTCCTGGGAATGCCGGCGGTGCCGCCGAAGAAGACCACGAAGGCGGAGTAGGGGCGGACCGGGCGGACCGGTCCGGACAGCAGAAGGGGCTGCACCCCCCTCCGAGTGCAGCCCCTCACGCTCTACCGGTGAAGCCGCGTTACGGATGTGACCGGTGGTTCCGCATGAATGACCTGCAATACGTCCTGATGGTTGCCCTCGGGACGACGACATTCCGGTGTGAGCTCGATCACGCCCTGCGACGTGCCCGATTCGTGATCCGAACGCGCGCAACTATTCCCGCACGCCCCTGGTCGTACCCATGTCGCTGTCTCGCTGTCACAGCGGTCACACAGCTCCCGACGACCCCAAGGGCCCGAGATGAGAAGCACGACCCCGAGAGCAACTCTCCGTCGCGTCACCGGAGGTTTCGCCGCTGTCGGCCTGCTGGCCGCCGGCGCTCTCGCCCTGAACACGCCGGCGCAGGCCGCGGTCCCCGAGTTCACCCTCGGCGGCCCCGCCGAGACCGCGCTGCACCCGTATCCGGCCACGGGCGCTCCGCAGAAGGCGACCCTGGACTTCACGGTCAACAACCCGTCCGAGGACGAGGAGAACGGGTCCTTCGGCGAGGAGTACACCGTCCGCTTCGACCTCAGCGGGATCGCCGGTGTCGCGGATGTTTCCTTCAACCGTGAAGGCAGCGGCGACGCCGACTGCACCATCACCGGGACGACCGCCGTCTGCCACGACTGGGGCGTCTATCCCGGTCTGAGCACCGTCGCCGAGCTCGATGTGACCGCGGCCAAGGGCAGCAAGGACGGGGACACGGGGCCCATCGAGGTCACCGCGGAAGCGGACGGGGCGACATTCACGTCGTTCTCCGCCCACGTCGGCATCGGCGGCCCCGACCTGTCGATGAAGAGGCTCCCGTTCAAGACGAAGCTCAAGCCCGGCGACAGCCAGCCGGTGCCCGTCACCTTCACCAACAACGGCACCCGCGCGGCCGAGGGCGTGCTGCTCACCCTGCGGCACACCCGCGGCATGGCGTTCACCGAGCGGTACGAGAACTGCGAGTACAGCGAGGCCGAGCTGGGCATGGGCAGCCCCGGCGCCTGGACCACCGCGTTGTGCTCCTTCGACGGCAGCTACGAGCCGGGCGCCACGTACACGCTGGCCGAGCCGCCCACCATCAAGGCCACCACGCGCGCGTTCTACGACTCGTTCCTCTACAGCATCACGGAGGACGGCTCGGCCGCCCGCGCCGCGGAGCGGGCCGGTGCGCGGTACAGCTCCGGCGAGGGCACCACGCTGACCCTTCGCAAGGCCCCGACGACGCGCTCGGCGGACCTGGAGCCGGGCGACAACCAGCAGGACGTCGACTTCCAGACCACCAACAGCGCCGACTTCGCGGCGTACGGGGCGCGGGCCGAGGGCGCCGCGGGCGACTCGGTCGACGTGACGGTCGGATTCCGTAACCGGGGGCCGGCCTGGATCGGGTACATCCGCTCCGGCGAGGACGTCGCCACGGTGGACATCACCGTGCCCCAGGGCGCCACGGTCGTCGGCAAGCCCGCGTCCTGCCGCGGTGTGACCGCGGACGGTGAGTACCGCGAGAACCAGAAGGCCGCCCCGCGCTACTTCTGCTCCACGCCGATGTCCGTCCGCGAGGACGCCGACTTCGCCCTTCCCTTCAAGCTGAAGATCGACAAGGTGGTCGCGGGGGCGTCCGGCAAGGTGCTGGTCCGCAACACCCACCTCGCCGCCCCCGGCCTGCCCTTCGACCCGAAGCCCGCCAACAACACCGCGTCCCTGGTGCTGAACGGCAAGGACTCGGGCCCGGGCACCGCCGGCGCCACCACCGGCGGAGCCACCTCGGGCTCGGGCGGAACGGCCGCCACCGGCGGTTCCACCGGGGGCTCCTCGGACAGCGGCGGCACGGCTGGTGACTCCGGCGGTTCGGCCGGCTCGTCCTCGACCGGCACGGCCACCGGCGGCGGTTCCGCCGGCGGTGGCACCGGGGGCGGGCTCGCCTCCACCGGCTCCGTCGCGCTGATGACGGGCGGCGCGGCTCTTGTCGCCCTGGCCGTGGGCGGTGTCCTCTTCACGGTGTCCCGCCGTCGTCGCGTGACCCGCTGAAACCCGGTCCGGACACCTGCCCCCCGAGGGCTGGTGTTCCGGACGGAGAACGGCCGGCTCCGGGCGTCCCCGGAGCCGGCCGTTCGTGGAGAGACCGGCGAGCGGTCCCTCCGAGTGACCGGGCTGCTGTCCCCTGCCGACCGGTCACGCACGCCGGTGCGCGGTCCCACGGCGTACATGCAGTACGCCACACGCCCCGGCGGAGCCACGCGTGGTTTCTTCTTCCAAAGCCGCCCCTGGCTGGCACGGACACCGGGACCAACGAAGCCGTGCGGGGCCCGGTCACGCGCCGTACGGGTGAGAGTCCGCCCGAACTGGGATACGCCCGTACAGCCCTGTCCGCCCTTGGGGCGCCTGACCTGCGGTGTGTCACACGCGGCCGCGGCACAGCTCCAGCAGGGTCATCGCGAGGGAGGTGCCGGGCTTGCCCAGCGCGTCCCGGTACTGGCCCAGGATCTCCATCTCGCGGGAGAGGCTGACCCGGCGGCCGCCGGAGGTGATCCGGGCCTCCTGGATGACCGTGGAGACCGCCATCCGTTCCTGGACGAGGCCGATGATCCGGTCGTCGAGGGCGTCGATGCGCCCGCGGGCGTCCGCGATCAGGGACGCGGCCTCGTCGGTGTGCGCGCCGGTCACCTCGGTGGCGGTCCTGGCGGGGGCGGGCTTGGCGGTCGCGGTGCTGCTCATGTCGGGTCTCCCGGTTGATTGGGGCTCCCCGGGGCCGACCGGGCCCGGAACGCCAGAACGCCCCGGGCCTGTCGGCCCGGGGCGCCTGGAACGTTGCTTGTCAGTTGCTCAAGCAGCACGACCATGGCAGCCGGCGGGCCGGGTGCCATAGGTAAAGACGAAGATCGTGTGCTGACGCATGACGACAGTATGGACCCGGTGCCGGGCCCGGGCCAACGCCCGGCCCGGATGGTGAGACGGCCGCGTGTCCGCACCCTCGGCCCCGGTGCGACGAGGGTTGCCCCCGGCCGCCGGTAGAATCGGAAGTACCGACCCCCTCTCCACCGCCGGAAGGCCGCCCCGTGCCAGCAGCACCCCCCGCCGCCCCCGACACCACCACCGACGTGGTCCTCGTTGTCGACTTCGGCGCGCAGTACGCCCAGCTCATCGCCCGACGCGTCCGTGAGGCCCGGGTCTACAGCGAGATCGTGCCGTCCACGATGCCGGTGGCCGAGATGCTGGCCAGGAACCCCCGGGCGATCATCCTGTCCGGCGGACCCTCCTCGGTGTACGCCGAGGGCGCGCCCTCGCTCGACCGCGCACTGTTCGAGGCCGGGGTCCCCGTCTTCGGCATGTGCTACGGCTTCCAGCTGATGGCCACCACGCTCGGCGGCACCGTCGACGACAACGGTGCCCGGGAGTACGGCCGCACCGCGCTCACCGTGTCCAAGTCCGGCTCCACCCTCTTCGAGGGCACGCCGGACGAGCAGTCGGTGTGGATGTCGCACGGCGACGCCTGCTCCGCCGCCCCCGAGGGCTTCACCGTCACCGCGTCCACGGACGTCGTCCCGGTCGCCGCCTTCGAGAACGACGAGAAGAAGCTCTACGGCGTCCAGTACCACCCCGAGGTCCTGCACTCCACGCACGGCCAGCAGGTCCTGGAGCACTTCCTCTACCGCGGCGCCGGCATCGAGCCGAACTGGACGACCACCAACGTCGTCGAGGAGCAGATCGCCCTGATCCGCGAGCAGGTCGGCACCAAGCGCGCCATCTGCGGCCTGTCCGGCGGAGTGGACTCGGCGGTCGCCGCGGCCCTCGTTCAGAAGGCCATCGGCTCCCAGCTGACCTGCGTGTACGTCGACCACGGTCTGATGCGCAAGGGCGAGACCGCACAGGTCGAGAAGGACTTCGTCGCCGCGACCGGGGCGAAGCTGAAGGTCGTCGACGCGGAGAAGCGCTTCCTCGACGCCCTGGCCGGCGTGTCCGACCCGGAGCAGAAGCGGAAGATCATCGGACGCGAGTTCATCCGCGTCTTCGAGCAGGCCCAGCTGGAGATCCTCCAGGAGGACGGCCCCGAGGTCGCCTTCCTCGTCCAGGGCACGCTCTACCCGGACGTCGTCGAGTCCGGCGGCGGCACCGGCACCGCCAACATCAAGTCCCACCACAACGTGGGCGGGCTCCCCGACGACATCGAGTTCCAGCTCGTCGAGCCGCTGCGCCAGCTGTTCAAGGACGAGGTCCGGATGGTCGGCCAGGAGCTCGGCCTGCCGGAGGAGATCGTCCAGCGCCAGCCCTTCCCCGGCCCCGGCCTCGGCATCCGGATCGTCGGCGAGGTCACCAAGGAGCGGCTCGACCTGCTCCGCGAGGCCGACGCCATCGCCCGCGAGGAGCTGACGGCGGCCGGCCTGGACCGTGACATCTGGCAGTGCCCGGTGGTCCTGCTCGCGGACGTCCGCAGCGTCGGCGTCCAGGGTGACGGCCGCACCTACGGTCACCCGATCGTGCTGCGCCCGGTCTCCTCCGAGGACGCCATGACGGCGGACTGGTCGCGACTGCCGTACGAGACCCTCGCCAAGATCTCCACCCGCATCACCAACGAGGTCGCCGACGTCAACCGCGTCGTGCTCGACGTGACGAGCAAGCCGCCGGGGACCATCGAGTGGGAGTAGTCCTCCCACTTGGCTTCCGCGGCGATGCCGCCGTCCGTTCCCACGGGCGGCGGCATCGCCGCGTTCCCGGCCCGAATCGATGGCCGATACCTCTGGTCACCTGCGGCGACCGGCGGTAACTTCCGATCCCGTACGCCTGATCCCGTACGCCCGGGAGCACCCGAGGAGTCGCCATGCCCGAGCCCACACCCGTACCCGTGGACCAGCTCCACTTCGCCATGCCGCCCGTCCACACCTCCGTGGAGGAGGAGCGAGCCCATCGCAAGGAACGCCTGGCCGGGGCGCTGCGCCTGTTCGGGGAGTACGGGTACGAGG
Source organism: Streptomyces sp. LN549 (assembly GCF_043203805.1). Classification (NCBI taxonomy): domain Bacteria; kingdom Bacillati; phylum Actinomycetota; class Actinomycetes; order Kitasatosporales; family Streptomycetaceae; genus Streptomyces; species Streptomyces sp. LN549. Next base: position 5,359,868 of record NZ_JAZHRI010000002.1, read on the forward strand.
ACGGCGTCTCCGGACACATCACGGCACGCGACCCGGAGTTCGGCGACTGCTACTGGGTCAACCCCTTCGGCGCCCCCTTCGACGGGCTGCGGCCGGACGAGCTGATCCTGGTCAACGGTGAGGGCCAGGTCGTCGAGGGGAGCCGGCACGTCAACCAGGCCGCGTTCGCCGTCCACGCACAGGTGCACCGGGCCCGCCCCGACGTCGTCGCGGTAGCGCACACCCACTCCGTGCACGGCAGGGCGCTGGCCGCGCTGGGGGAGCTCGTCGATCCGATCACCCAGGAGGCCTGTGCCTTCTACGAGGACCACGCGCTCTACGACGCGTACACCGGGGTCGTCGTGGACGAGGAGGAGGGGCGGCGGATCGCGGCCGCGCTCGGGCCCCGCAAGGCCATCGTGCTGCGCAACCACGGGCTGCTGACCGTGGGCGACTCGGTGGACGCGGCCGCCTGGTGGTTCCTCGCGCTGGAGCGGTCCTGCCAGGTCCAGCTGGCCGCGCGGGCGGCCGGGAAGCCCGTGCTGATCGAGCACCGGGACGCGGTCACCACCCGCGAACAGCTCGGCAGCGACCTGGTCGCCTGGATCAACTACCAGCCGCTGTGGCGCCGGATTTCTCGAACATTCTGACGATCCCGCCCGCCCGGTGTGCCCCGATGCGGGAACCTCCCGCCCCGTACGGCACAATTCGCAGCAATCACAGCCGAGTTGGATTGATCAACGGCTGTACCGGGGTGGGAAAGGGCGGCGTTCTCCGTGGCGTTGGACGAGGCGAGACAAGGCACGCACGGCGGTGGCTGTACGTGTGGCGACTGCCCCCACGGAGCGCGCCAGGGACACCGGCGCGCGGTCGCCGCCTTCCTGGCCAAGCGGGACGAGCTCGCCGCAGGGCAGGGGCTTCCCGCCGGGGTCGCCCAGTCCCCCTCCGCGACCCGGCAGTGGGTCTCGGACGAGCTGACCCAGTCCGCGCGCGCCGTCGCCGACCGGGGCCGCGAGGCCGGTGACGCCTGGCTGTACCGGGTGTGGCAGCGCACCCTGGTCATCGTCTGGGGCGCCGTCGCCGTGCTGGCCGTCGCCGAGGCCGCCACGGCCATCGGGGCCGGCTGGACCCACGCCCGCACCGCGGGCCTGGTCGCCGGACTCGTCACCGCGGGGCTGCTCACCGCGGCCGCGCACGTCCACCGGGCACGCGGCGGCCTCCTCGCCCCGCTGATCGGCGAGGACAACCGGCTCTCCACCTCCCGTGCGGTCGCCGCGTCGTGGGTGCTGCTCGCCGTCTTCTCCGTCCTCGTCCTCGCCCTCCAGCTGGCGGGCGCCTCCGGCCACGCACAGCGCGACGCGCTGATCGAGGGCCTGGACCTGGCGCGCGGCGCCGGGGTGGTGACCGTGCTGGCGCTGGTGTGCGCCATCGCGGTGGTCGTCCGGCGGGTGGTGAGCGTACGGGTGCTGTCCGGGCGGCTGCAGAAGCTGCGGGCCGACCGGCCGCGCGCCGCCGACCTGCTCACCGACGACTCCGGTCGGGGCGGGTTCACCGATGTGCAGTACGTGCTGGTGAGCACCGTCGCCGTCGTCTTCGCCGCGGTCCGGCTCGCCCGCCGGCCCGAGCAGCTGCCCGATCTGCCGTGGGGCCTCGCCCTGCTGGTGGCCGTCTCGGCGGCCACCTACTTCGCCGGGAAGTACACCGAGGGCGGCCGGCCCGTGGTGCTGTCGGTGGTCCGGGCCCGTGAGGCGGGCGACCTGGACGCACCGATCCGTACCGGCGACGACATCGAGATCCGCGGCGCGGGGTTCGTGCCGCCCGGCGCCGGGGCCCCGGACCGGCTGGCCCGCATGGTCGTGCGGATCGGCCCCGTCCACGTACACGTCCCGATGGTCCCGGTCACCGGCGGCTTCGCCAACCCGACCGACACCGTGCTGACCGTGCCGGTGCCGGTGGAGGTGGAGCCGGGGGTGGTCGAGGTGCAGGTGGTGACCGCGTCCGGGGCGGAGTCGAACCGGGTCGCGATCGATGTGACCGACTGACCCGGGCCGCACGGCCGTGGTATCCGACGCGTGGTGAACCCGACCGCACACCTGGTGAGCCGGGCGTTCGGGGCGTACGTATGGTCTGGTGACGGGCCGAACGGTCCGGCGAGGGTCGAACGGCTCTGTGGGCGGACCCGGCGGTCCGGCGACAGGGGCTGCGGAAGGCGGGAGAACCATGCGCGGGTACGGCACGAACGGGCGCGGTCTGGGTGAGGCCAGGAGCCTGGGGGAGCTGGCACGGGAGCATGCCCTGCTGCCTCTGCGGATCTTCCTCGGCGTCACCTTCATCTACGCCGCGCTCGACAAACTGACAGACAGCGCCTTCTTCCACGCCACAGGACCGGGATCGATCGGCGAGCAGATGACCGCCGTCCGCGACTCCTCCGCGATCCCGGCCCTCGTCGACCTCGCGCTGAAGAGCCCGTCCGGCTTCGGATACGCCATCGCCTTCGGCGAGCTCGCCGTCGGCATCGGCACGCTGCTGGGCCTGTGGACCCGGATCGCGGCACTCGGCGGGGCGCTGATCTCGCTCAGTCTGTGGCTCACCGTCAGCTGGCAGGTCTCGCCGTACTACCTCGGCAACGACCTGATCTACCTCATGGCCTGGCTGCCGCTGCTGCTCGGCGGGGCCGCGTCGTTCTCCGTGGACGCCTTCCGCGTGACTCGGCGGCGGCGGATCCGGTAGGCGATCCAGGTCACGGTGGCGGCCAGCCACAGGCCGCCCACGAAGAGCGCGACGAAGAAGACCCACGGGGCGTTCCACAGGTCCGCCGCGTCGGCCGCGTAGCCGCCCGCCAGCGCCAGCATCACCAGGCCCGCGACGGCCCGTCCGGGCCGGAACTCATGACGCAGCACGGGTGACCTCCACCTGTCCGATGCCGACTTCCAGATCGAGCTCGACCGTGCCGGCCGGCTTGCTGCCCTCGGCCGGCGGCAGCGTCCGGTGCTCGTTCTGCGAGGGACGGATGTCCACATCGCCCTGGCGGCGGTCGGCCGGCAGCGCGATGTCACCGAGTCCGGCCCGCGCGTACACCTTCACGGTGACCGACTTCGGTACCCGCACGACGATCCGGCCCGCACCGAGCCCCACCTCGGTCCTGACCGTGTCACCCACGGGCACGGCGACCCGGGTGAGGTCCAGCTTCGCCTCCCCGGAGCCCAGTTGGTACCGCGGCTGCACCGCGGCGGCCGACGCGGGCCGCCACTCCTGGCGTGCCCAGTCGGTGGTGATGTCCTTGGGCAGGGCGGACGCACCTGCGAGCAGGCCGGCCGTGATCATCGCCAGCAGGAGCGTGCCGAAACCGGTCCGGCCGGCGAAGGCGCTGATCAGCATCCCCAGCCCGAAGACCGCGAGCGCTGCGGCCAGCCCGATCTGCAGACTCGTACCGAGCGGGTGCGAGTCCCAGCTCAGGCCCGCGCCCAGACCGCCCGCGATCATCGCGTTGACGAAGACGGCACCGCCGATCGACCGCGGCCCCCGGGCCTCCCGCGACCGCTGAGGCGGGCGGAACGGGGCGTCGGCCGTCGCCCGGCGCGCGCCCTGCGCCCGGCCGTCGAGCACGGTGTCCGGCGGTCCCCACAGATAGCCCGCACCGACCGGCCCCGTGGTCCCGTCCTTGACGATCGGGTCGCGCCACCAGGACGGGCCGGACGGCGTCGGGGGTGCCTTCACCTCGGGCGGCGCGTCCGAAACCGCCCGCTCGGCCGCCGGATGCGTCCGCTCCTGCGGATCGGCCGTCCTGCGGTGCTGCGTCCAGACGGTGAAGCCGATGACGGCGAGCGAGAGCATCGCGGAGAACGCCAGTGTGCCGCTGTTGCCCAGCATGGACAGGAACAGCCCGCAGCCGATCAGCGCGCACAACACCGCGATCAGCGACGACCCCTCGACCCGGCCCGACAGCAGCCGGCGCGCCTCGTTCTCCTCCTCGCCCTCCAGCGGGATCAACAGCCACGCGAAGCCGTAGAAGATCAGCCCGAGGCCGCCGGTCACGGAGAGGACACCGAGCACGATCCGGAAGATCACCGGATCCACGTTGCAGTACCGGCCGAGCCCGCCGCAGACCCCGGCCACCACCTTCTGCCGCGAACTGCGGTGCAGCTGCGGTACGGGCCCGGGGGGCGGTACGACGCCGGGCGGCGCATCCTGGGGAACGGTCATGGCTCCATGGTGACGGGCGCCGGCCCCTTCCGGCACCCGTGCCGACCCTGGCCCGTCCCTGATATCCGCCCGGCCGACCCTGAGGGGCCCGCGCAGCTCTCCGCCGGTCTCAGGGTAGATGTGGGGGCCGACCCTGATGCCATCACCCGCACGGACGTGTGACGATCAGGTCATGCCAGCCGCCACGTCCCGAGCCGCAAGCTCCCGCACCCCCGACCTGGAGGAGCCGCCCCAGCGCAAGCTGTACCGCAGCGCCGACGGGCGGCTGCTCGGCGGAGTCGCACGCGGTCTCGCCGGACACCTCGGGCTGCCGGTCGCCTGGGTGCGGTTCGTCTTCCTCGGGCTGTTCTTCGCGGACGGCCTCGGTGCGCTCCTGTACGCGGTGTTCTGGATCGTCGTCCCGCTCGGCGTCGGCGGCGTGGACGGCCCGCGGTCCGTCTTCGAGACCGCTCCCGACGGCACCCGCAGACTCCGCAAACCGGACAAGGGTCAGGTCTTCGCCCTCATCGCGCTGTTCATCGGCGCCCTGATCTTCGTCGGCAACGTCGACATGGGCAGCAAGGCCGACCGCTACATCTGGCCCACCCTGCTCATCGGTGCCGGATCCGTCCTGGTGTGGCGCCAGGCCGACAACGCCCGCCGCGCCCGCTGGATGGAGGTCGGCAGCCGCCGCCGGGTCCTGCACCTGGCCCGCGGCCTGGCCGGCGTCGCCCTGGTCGGCCTGGGTCTGGCCGGCTTCATGGTCGTGCGCGGCTCCGCCGCCCAGCTCGGCAACGTCCTCACCGCGGCCATCGCCGTGCTCACCGGCATCGCCCTGCTGGCCGGCCCCTATCTCGTCCGGATGACCCAGGACCTCTCCCAGGAACGCCTGATGCGCATCAGGGCCCAGGAACGAGCCGAGGTCGCCGCCCACGTCCACGACTCGGTGCTGCACACCCTCACCCTGATCCAGCGCAACGCCGATGACGCGGGCGAGGTCCGCAGGCTGGCCCGCGCCCAGGAACGCGAACTGCGCAACTGGCTCTACAACCCCGAGGGCACCGGCAAGGACGAGGACGACGAGCCCGAGACCCTGGCCGAGGCCGTCAAACGCGCCGCGGCCGAGGTCGAGGACAAGCACGGCGTCCCGCTGGAGGTCGTCGTCGTCGGTGACTGCCCGCTCGACGAGAAGCTGGCCGCACAGATGCAGGCCGCACGCGAGGCGATGGTCAACGCCGCCAAGTACGGTGGCGAGGGCGGCGCCGTCCAGGTCTACGCGGAGGTCGAGGGCCGCACGGTCTTCGTCTCGGTGCGCGACCGGGGTCCGGGATTCGACCTGGATTCCGTACCGGGGGACAGAATGGGCGTACGAGAATCAATCATCGGCCGGATGCAGCGCAACGGCGGTACCGCACGGCTGCGTTCGGTGCCCGGCGGGGGCACGGAAGTCGAGCTGGAGATGGAGAGGACGAGCGATGAACGGGACCACTGAGGCGACCGGGGGCCACGAGGGCCCGGAGCGCCGGGTACGAGTCGTGCTCGTCGACGACCACCGGATGTTCCGCACCGGAGTACAGGCCGAGATCGGCCGCACCGAGGAGACCGGTGTCGAGGTCGTCGGCGAGGCCGCCGACGTCGACCAGGCGGTCACCGTCATCACGGCGACCCGCCCCGAGGTCGTCCTCCTCGACGTCCACCTCCCGGGGGGCGGCGGCGTCGAGGTGCTGCGCCGCTGCGCCCCCTTCATGGGCGCGGTCGAGAACCCGGTGCGCTTCCTGGCGCTGTCCGTCTCGGACGCCGCCGAGGACGTGATCGGCGTCATCCGCGGCGGCGCCCGCGGCTATGTCACCAAGACCATCACCGGCGACGACCTCGTCGACTCGGTCTTCCGGGTCCAGGACGGCGACGCGGTGTTCTCGCCCCGGCTGGCCGGCTTCGTCCTCGACGCCTTCGCCTCGACGGACGCCCCGCCGGTCGACGAGGATCTCGACCGGCTGACCCAGCGCGAGCGCGAGGTGCTGCGGCTGATCGCCCGCGGATACGCGTACAAGGAGATCGCCAAGCAGCTGTTCATCTCGGTGAAGACGGTCGAGTCGCACGTCTCGGCGGTGCTGCGCAAGCTCCAGCTCTCCAACCGGCACGAGCTGACCCGCTGGGCGACGGCGCGACGGCTGGTCTGAGCCGGACGCGGACGGCCGGTCAGACGCCCTCGCGTTCGGGGTCGAGCGAGATGTTCAGCTTCTCGCCGATCCGGCGGTAGCCGATGGCGGCGTAGATCCGCTCCACATCGGCGTCGCCCGGCTCCAGCCAGACCACCCGGCAGCCCCGCGCGAACGCGGTCTCCGTCAGATGGACGGAGAGCGCGGCCCCGATGCCTCGGCGGCGGAAGTCCGCCGCGACCGCGAGACCCGCCAGCTCGCTGAGACCGTCGACCGGGACCGAGCAGCCGCCCGCGCCCGCCGGGGTGCCCCCGACGGTCGCGAGGGCGGCGACCCCGCCGTCCGCGGCGGCGGTGCGCAGCCACTGGGCCGTACCGGCCTCGGGCTCACCCGTCCCGCCGTAGCCCAGGTGCTGGACCAGGGCTGCGGCCTCGAACTCCGCGTCCGTGGCGGGCTCCGCCATCACCAGGCCGTCCACCGGCTTCGGCGGCAGCAGACCGCCGGGGGCGCAGGCCAGGAGCGGGGCGCGGTTCTCCGCGGTGAACCCGGCGGCCAGCAGTGCGGGTTCGACCGCAGGTGCCCAGGTGGGCAGGAACTCCAGGCGCGGCATCCGGTCCCGTTCGCGGAAGGCCGCGATCAGGGCGTCGAGTTCGGCGGGCGTCGGCTCGGCGCCCTGGTCGGGAATCGCGTAATTGGCGTACTTCAGGGACCAGTTCGGGTTGTAGCGGATCACGAACGGGCCGACCCGGACGTGGTCCGGGGAGCGGAGCGTGAGCGTACGGGCATGGGTCTGGACGTCGACGTCCATGGGCATGTGCGAGTTTCCTTCAGGCCGTTCCGGTTCGTCGGCCGGGAGCCTATGCCACCCGGGTCGCTCCCGCGAAAGGCATTTGGTCGATCGGTGCGACGCGGACCGGGGCTCCCGGGCGCGGGGCGTGGATCATCTGGCCGTTGCCGACGTAGAGGCCGACGTGGCTGATGCCCGAGTAGAAGAACACCAGGTCCCCGGGGGCGAGTTCGGAGCGTGCGACGCGCCGGCCCGCGTTGATCTGGGTGTACGTGGTCCGGGGGAGCGAGAGGCCGGCGGAGCGGTAGGCGGCCTGGGTGAGGCCGGAGCAGTCGAACGAGGAGGGCCCGGTGGCGCCCCAGACGTAGGGCTTGCCCAGGGCGGTGTAGGCGAAGGCGACCGCTTCGGCGGCGCGGGCGTTGGGCGCCTGGGCCGAGCCGCGCGGGGCGCTGCGGTCGGCGTGGGCGCCGCCGCGGCCGCCCTCGGAGGCGTCGTAGGAGGCGCGCTCGGCGGGGGAGAGGCGGGCGAGCAGCTGTCGGGCCTCGGCGAGTTTGGTGCGGACCGTCGCCTTGTGCTCCTTCAGGGCGGCCTGGCGGGCGGCGAGCTCGGTCAGCTGACCGGCGGCCTCGGCACGGACCTGGGCCACGTCCGCGACGCGGCGCTGCACGGCGCGGACCTCGGTGGCGCGCCGCTCGCCGGCCCGGTCCACGTACGAGGCGCGCTGGAGGTACTGGTCGGGGTCCGAGGAGAGCGCCAGCTGCACGGCGGGGTCGATGCCCCCGGAGCGGTACTGCGCGGCGGCGTACGAACCCAGCGCGTCGCGTGCGGCGTTGAGCCGGTCGGTCCTGCGGGCGGCCTCGTCGCGCAGGGCGTCCACGGACTTGGCGGTGGCGGCGGCCTTCTCCTTCGCGCCGTTGTACTGCTCGGTGGCGACCTCCGCCTCCCGGTACAGCCGGTCCACCTCGGCCTTCACCTGGGCGGGGGTCGGCGCCGGATCGGCGTGCGCGGATCCCGGCAACGCGGCGGCGGTCGCGGCCCCGGCGAAGGCGAGCGTCGCTGCGGTGCGGGCAGCAGAGCCGGTGTACGGGCGCTGCTTGGGTTTCCGGTGCGCTGCCACGAGGGCGGGCGTCCTTCCTTTCGACGGCCCGCCGGGGTCTACCGACGGGCCCGCCCGGTCCGGCGGCGGGCCGCCAACAGGGGGAGCGGCCCGCCGCCGAACCTCGGCGGGGTGACCGGGAACGCCGTCCGGGTGCGGATCGGCGGTGTGCCGGCCACCTGGACAGGGACGCTAAACCCGGGACACGGGAAAGAGTTGTAATGACGCCTATTGTCTTAACTTGGCGTTGCGTTGTCGCCGGATGATCGGAAAAATTGCACCAGAGTCAGGCAATTGGTGCATCTCGCGGTCAAGTGGTCACTTAGGTCGACCGGGCTGCGGAGTGCTGATATGGCCGGGGCTAGGCTGCGGAACCATGCGTGTACTCATCGATGTCTTCGTCGCCCTGCACATCATCGGCATCGCCTCTCTGCTGGGCGGTTTCCTCACCCAGATGAAGGCGATGGGTGCGGGCACGGCACGGTTCGTCCCGGCCATGCTGCACGGCGCGCTGACCATGCTGGTCACCGGAATCGCACTGGTCGGGCTCGACCAGGCCGACGACCACCCGGTGAACAACGTCAAGATCGGCATCAAGCTGCTGATCCTGGTCGTGATCCTCGGGCTCGTCTACGTCAAGCGCGACGAGGAGAAGGTCGACAAGGGCCTCTTCGCCGCGGTCGGCGGACTCACGATCGTCAACATCTTCATCGCCACGCTCTGGACCTGAGCCGTGTCACCGGCGCATGAGAACGCCGCTGTCCGAACCCCATGGGGTCCGGACAGCGGCGTTCTCATGACCTGGGCTTGGGCTCGGACCCGGGCTTGGGTCTGGAAGCCCGTCTAGCCCGGTCGCACGCTTCCGTAGATCGGCATGTAGAAGATCGACTCCTCGCGCACGTTCGCCCCCGGCTTCGGCGCGTGGATCATCATGCCGTCGCCCTTGTAGATGCCGACGTGGCTGATGTCGTCGTAGAAGAAGACCAGGTCCCCGGGCTGCAGGTCCGCCGTGGCGATCCGGGTGCCGACGTTCACCTGGTCCCAGGTGGTCCGCGGAATGTCGACGCCGGCCGCCTTCCAGGCCGCCTGGGTGAGCCCCGAGCAGTCGTACGAGGCCGGGCCGGTGGCCCCCCAGACGTACGGCTTGCCGAGCTGCGCCCTGGCGAACGCCATGACCTTCTCGGCCTTGGTCGAGGCGTCGGTCCCGGAACCCGTGCCGGTGCCGGTGCCGGTCCCGCTTCCGGTGTCCGTACCGCTTCCGGTGTCCGCCTCCTTGGCGGCCTCCTCGGCCTTGCGGGCAGCCTCGGCCTTCGCGGCGGCCTGCTTCTTCGCCAGTTCCGCAGCCTTGCGCTTGGCCTCCGCCTCCTTCTTGCGCTCCAGCTCCGCCAGACGCGCCTTCTCCTCGGCGGTCAGCTTCGACAGCAGGCTGCGGGCCTCGGACAGCTTCGTCTGGACGTTCTGCTTGCTGGTGCGCAGCGTCGCCTGCGACTCGGTGAGCGTCTCCAGGCTCGCCACGGCCTCGGCCCGCTGCTTGGACGCCTTCGCCTGCTGCGTACGGAAGTCCGAAACGGCCAGCGTCTGGCGCTCGGTCATCCGGTCCATGAGATGGGTCTGGTCGAAGAACGACTGCGGGTCGTCGGCCAGGAAGAAGGTGGCGGTCGGGGCGAGGGCGCCGCCGCGGTACTGGGCGGCGGCATAGGTGCCGAGTGTCCTGCGGGCCTCGTTCAGCTTCTCGGTGCGCCGGGCGACGTCGTCCAGCAGGGTGTCCACCTTGGAGCGCTGCTTGGTCGTCGCCTCCTTCGCCTGGTTGTACTGCTGGGTCGCGGTGCCCGCCTGGCGGTAGAGGTCGTCGACCTTCTTCTGCACGTCCTCGATGCTGGGCTTGGGGGCCGGGGCGGCCAGTGCGCTCTGCGTGGACAGCAGAGTCACCGACGCCAGCGCGGCGGTCGTGAGCCCGACGGCGGGGCCGGTGTTGCGCACCAGGGTGCGCGGTTTGCGATGCGACGCCAAGGCCGGCATCTCCTTCCGTGGACCGCCTACCGGGTTAGCTGTCGGGTTCGGGCGGAACGGAAGGCTGCCCTACGGTCCTGGTGGGGGATTCGGACCGATTCACCCCGGTGATGCGTGTGGGTCCCCGGTTCCGGACTCCTGATGCGGGCAGCCCGGATTCGGCGTGGACGCCCGGTCGGCGTGGATCGCCTCTGGGGGTACGGGCCGCCCGAACGAGCACGCTAGCCAACTCATGGTGCCGCTGTGAAGGTTGATGTTCGATATGCCCGATACATTTTCGTGACCTCGACGGATCGGGGTGCTGTGGGCCCGGTGGACCTGGAATTCCCCCACGCCGTGCGGTCCGCCGCTCGCTCTGTGTGTCCGGTCGTGAGTGCGTGGTTGGTCACTCGGGCCCGGAGTGTCAGTGCGGCGCCCTAGACTCGGACAGCGATGAGCAGCCTCTTTGACGACAGTTTCCTGGCCGGCCTCCAGCACACGGAGGAAGGGCCCCCGCCGCCCCCCGAGGACTCCGCACCCGAAGCGGTGCCGGAGGACCTCTTCGCGGGCGTTTTCGACGGGCCCCCGCCGCCCCGCGACGCGTACTACCGCGACGGGGCCCACCGCCCGGTCGTCGATGCCGCCGCGCTGCTCGACGGGCTGAACACCGAGCAGCGCGCAGCCGTCGTGCACGCCGGGTCCCCGCTGCTCATCGTCGCCGGTGCCGGTTCGGGCAAGACCCGGGTGCTGACCCACCGCATCGCCCACCTGCTGGCCGAGCGCGGGGTGCACCCGGGCCAGATCCTGGCGATCACCTTCACCAACAAGGCCGCGGGCGAGATGAAGGAGCGCGTCGAGCAGCTCGTCGGGCCGCGGGCCAACGCCATGTGGGTCATGACCTTCCACAGCGCGTGCGTACGGATCCTGCGCCGCGAGTCGAAGCGGCTCGGCTTCACCTCGTCGTTCTCGATCTACGACGCCGCCGACTCCAAGCGCCTCATGGCCCTGGTATGCCGCGATCTCGACCTCGACCCTAAGCGCTTCCCGCCGAAGTCGTTCACGGCGAAGGTCTCCAACCTGAAGAACGAGCTGATCGACGAGGAGACCTTCGCCGGTCAGGCCACGGACGGCTTCGAGAAGACCCTCGCCCATGCCTACGCGCTGTACCAGTCCCGGCTGCGCGAGGCCAACGCCCTGGACTTCGACGACATCATCATGACGACGGTGCACCTGCTCCAGGCGTTCCCCGACGTCGCCGAGCACTACCGCCGCCGCTTCCGGCACGTCATGGTCGACGAGTACCAGGACACCAACCACGCCCAGTACACCCTCGTGCGGGAGCTGGTCGGCCCGGCCGGTCCCGAGGACGCCCCCGCAGAGCTGTGCGTCGTGGGTGACGCGGACCAGTCGATCTACGCCTTCCGTGGCGCGACCATCCGCAACATCCTCCAGTTCGAGGAGGACTACCCGGACGCGACGACGATCATGCTGGAGCAGAACTACCGCTCCACGCAGACGATCCTGTCCGCGGCCAACGCCGTCATCGAGCGCAACGAGAGCCGTCGCCCGAAGAACCTCTGGACCAACGCCGGCACCGGCGCCCGGATCACCGGATACGTCGCGGACACCGAGCACGACGAGGCGCAGTTCGTCGCGGACGAGATCGACCGGCTCACGGACGCCGGGGACGCGAAGGCGGGCGACGTCGCCGTCTTCTACCGTACGAACGCCCAGTCCCGAGTCTTCGAAGAGATCTTCATCCGCGTCGGTCTGCCCTACAAGGTCGTCGGCGGCGTGCGCTTCTACGAGCGCAAGGAGGTCAGGGACGTCCTGGCCTACCTCCGGGTCCTCTCCAACCCCGAGGACACCGTCCCGCTGCGGCGCATCCTGAACGTGCCCAAGCGCGGCATCGGCGACCGGGCCGAGGCGATGATCGACGCCCTGTCGATGCGCGAGAAGATCTCCTTCCCGCAGGCGCTGCGCCGTGTCGACGAGGCGTACGGCATGGCTGCCCGCTCGTCGAACGCGGTGAAGCGGTTCAACACGCTGATGGAGGAGCTCCGCACGATCGTGGAGTCCGGCGCCGGACCGGCCGTCGTGCTGGAGGCCGTCATGGAGCGGACCGGCTATCTCGCCGAACTCCAGGCGTCCACCGACCCGCAGGACGAGACCCGGATCGAGAACCTTCAGGAACTCGCCTCCGTGGCGCTCGAGTTCGAGCAGGAGCGGGCGGAGGAGGAGGGCACGGGCACGCTCGCCGAGTTCTTGGAGAAGGTCGCGCTCGTCGCGGACGCCGACCAGATCCCCGACGAGGACGAGGACGGCTCCGGTGTCGTCACGCTGATGACGCTGCACACCGCCAAGGGCCTCGAATTCCCCGTGGTCTTCCTGACCGGCATGGAGGACGGCGTCTTCCCGCACATGCGCGCGCTGGGACAGGTCAAGGAGCTGGAGGAGGAGCGCCGGCTCGCCTATGTCGGCATCACGCGCGCCCGCGAGCGGCTCTATCTCACCCGGGCGGCGATGCGCAGCGCATGGGGCCAGCCCTCGTACAACCCGCCGTCGCGGTTCCTGGAGGAGATCCCGGACCAGCACCTGGAGTGGAAGCGCAAGGGCCCGATGGCGGCCCCGGCGGGACCGACGGCGGGCATCACCTCGTCGCTCTCCGCGTCCCGCTCGCGCTCCGGCCCCTCGGGCTTCGCGACCCGGCGGACCTCGGACAAGCCGACGATCACGCTGGTGGCCGGCGACCGGGTCACCCACGACCAGTTCGGTCTGGGCACGGTGACGGCGGTCGAAGGCATCGGGGACCAGGCGAAGGCCACGGTCGACTTCGGGGACGAACGGCCGAAGAAGCTGCTGCTGCGATACGCACCGGTCGAGAAGCTCTAGGGCGTGTTTCGAAAGTAGCGCCGTCCGCCCGAAGGGCGGGCCCGGCGGCGTCTGGTGCGTGCGATCGCAAGGCGGAGGGTCGCCCCGATACTGGTTGTATCGGGGTGATCCCGACAACGCGGCGAGCGTGCGTGCCAGACGCCGCCGGGCAGGCGGGACTTTCGGAACACGCCCTAGCGCTCTCGGGATCTCCCGCGGGCGGCCAACCGCCGCCCGCGGATCAGTTCGGGTTGACGTTGTGGCTGCGCAGCCAGGGCAGCGGGTCGATGGCCGCGCCGCCGCCGGGCCGCACCTCGAAGTGCAGGTGCGGGCCGGTCGAGTTGCCGGAGTCGCCGGAGTGCGCGATGACGTCACCGGCCTTGACCGAGCCCGAGCGGATCCGGGTGCTGCTGAGGTGGCAGTACCAGGTCTCGGTGCCGTCGGCCGCGGTGACGATGGCCATGTTCCCGTAGGCGGTGTTGAACTGCGTACGGACGGTGCCGTCGGTCGCCGCCATCACCGGCGTGCCGTAGTCGACGGGGAAGTCGATGCCCGTGTGCACGGACATCCAGTTGACGCCCGCCTGGCCGAAGTACGCGCTGAGCCGGTGATTGGTGACCGGCATGACGAACTTGGGGCGCAGGGCCTCCTTGCGGGCGGCCTCCTCCGCACGCTTCTTCTTCTCGGCGGCCTGCCGCGCCTTCAGGTCGATGCGCTCCTGGGTGCGGCTGGCGCGATCGGCGAAGTTCTCCGCGTCTGCGCTGAGGTTGGCCAGCTGGGTGTCCAGCTTGTTGTTGGCCGCGACGGGCTTGACCGTGCCGGGGTCGGCGGCCGCCATCGACGTGGTCTCGTCCTTCTTCTCCTCGCCGGCGCCCATTCCGCCCACGGACGCTGCGGCGATGCCCGCCACGCTCATCACGCAGGCGGACGGAACAGCGACGGTGAGGAGTGCGGAACGCTTCGCGGGGGAGCGCCTGCGGCTGCGGCTTCCGCCACCGCTGCGGGTGACGGGGCGGCCTGCGGGGCGGTGGCCGGCGGCCGGCGCGGATTCGTGACCGTCGGTCTGATCGTCGGCCTCGGACCGGGTGCCGTCGGTGGCCTCGGCGTCGGGGTCCGTCTCCGGGAGGCTGAACTCGGCGGTCCGGTAGGGCTCGTACGGATCGTAGGGATCGTAGGAGGCCTGCTGCTCGTACGCCGCTTCGTGCGTCGTCGTGGGGGAGGCCTGCTGCTCGTATGCCTCGTTGACTGCGTACGGATGCTGGGCCGTCTGTTCGGATGCGTGCGGCGTCGCCGCGGTGTGCACGGTTTGCTGTTCGTGCTCGGGCGTGGCGCCGGTGTTCCAGGCGGTGGCGTCGTACGCGCCGGTGTCGTATCCCGCTGTTCCGGTGTCGGCCCACTGGCCGTTCTGGTGCCAGGCGGTCGTGTCCCACTGGCCTGAGGCGTCCGGGGCGCCGTGCTGGGCCGGGATCGTGTGGCCGTAGCCGCCGTCCGCAGGGATCCAGGTCGCGCCGGTGTCGTACTGCGGGCCGGTGTCGTACGGGTACTGCTGCGGCTGCGCGGTGTGGGCCGGATAGTCGGCGGAGTGGCCGTACTCGGCTGTGCGGTGCGCGCCCGTGTCCCACTGGGAGGCGTCGTACGTGCCGCTGTAGTCGGCCTGGCCGGTGCCGTAGGGGGCGGCATAGGCCGTCGTGGTGTCGTACGAGGCGTCGTAGTCGCCGGGGAGAGAGCCGAAGAGCGGGTCGCTGTCGAAGCCGCCCATGGAGTGGCCGTCGTATCCGGCGTACCCGGTGTGGGGGTGCTGGTCGTTCACCAACTTCTCTCTCGCCTCGACAGCAGGACCAGTGTTTCCGGGGTCCGATGAGGACTCCGGGGGAAGCAGTGGCCGCGACTGTACCCGGCGGTACGCGACGCCGACAATCTTCGACGCCTTCCGAGCGCTCAGGAAACGGGCAATCGGCCGCCTTTCGACGGGCTGCTCACACAGCCTTGGCTCTATGTTCGAAACTCGTTCTATTTGTGGGAGAGGTGAGGTGCTGACGGTGCGGGGTGAGCCTTCGGAAATGCGGCAGATTCAGGCCACGGAGGCGGCGTCGGCCGACCCGTGGGCCGACGCGTGGGCATCGAGCGCCCGGCGGATGGCGGCGGCCACGGCCGGATGCACGGGCAGCGCGAGATGGCCGACCCCGCTGACGCGTACGTTCACCACGTCGAGGTCCGGGTGGTCGATGCAGGCCGCCTCGACGGGGACGATGACCTGGTCCAGCTCGCTCCAGAAGCTGACGAACCGGGTGCGGCAGCCGGGCGCGGGGAGCCGCAGCTCCTCGATCGGCGCCGAACCGCTGCGCATCTGGCGCACGATGGGGTGGGCGCCTGCCAGCGGGGCGACGGCGGTGCCGCCGTGCGGCGTGCCGAGGGTGACGAGGGTGCGGACCCGCCGGTCACCGCCCAGTCGCTGGACGTAATAGCGCGCTATCAGGCCGCCGAGGCTGTGCCCGACGATGTCGACCTCGCGCTGGCCGGTGCGGGCGCAGATCTCCTCGATGTGCCGGCCGAGCAGCTCGGCGGCCGTGCGGATGTCGCAGGTCAGCGGGGAGTAGTTGAGCGACTCCAGATGGTGCCAGCCGTGCCGGGCCAGTGAGCGGCGCAGCAGGACGAAAACGGAGCGGTTGTCGATGAAGCCGTGCAGCAGCACGACGGGCGGCCGGTCGGGGCGCCCGGTGGGCAGGGCGGAGGTTCCTGCGGGGACGGGGACGGGGGCGGTCGTGGGTGCGGATGCCGGGCCGGATCGTCCAGGCGTGCCGGCCGTCGTTCCGGTTGGCGCGGCTGTGGTCGTGCCTGTTGCCGATTCTGGTGTGGTTCCGGCCGCGGGGTGCCGCTCGCCGGTGATGCCGGTGGGATACAGGAGCGCGTGCCCTGCGAGCACCACCAGCTCAAGGGCGGTTGCCTTCAGCAGCGCGGCGGACAGCCGGGTGGACGGGATCCGGGCGGACGGCAGCCACGCGGACGGCAGCCACGCGGTGCCCGTACACAGCCGGCGCAGCAGTAGGGGAAGAAAAGGCAGGGTCTTCATGGTGACCTCCTGCTCCGGCACCAGGGGAGAAGCGGCTCGCTGCCCCGTATGCCCTTGTGAGGCGCCACGCCGGAGGTCCGGGCCGGCCGGTCGCCGTCCGGGACTCGCCGCCCGCCGTGCCCTCCGGATCACCATCGGTGACCGGCGGACGGGCAGGTGGTGAGCCGTACCACCGTGCCGTGCGGCTGACGGCGCGGTGGAACGGCGACCTCGTTGCGGCTCCCCTGACAGCCGGTCCCGCACGGCAGGACTGCCGCGTGCTGCGGGAACGGTGCCCGGTGAACATGTCCCACGTGTGATTTCCCCCTCCCCGTCCACCGCGAAACGGCGGCTTGCGGGATGCTGTGGATAACGTTCGTTCACATTCCCTGGCCTTCAGGCACGGGAGACGCATGTGGAGGCAGTGATGGGTGTGACCGGTCCGATCCGTGTGGTGGTGGCCAAGCCGGGCCTCGACGGCCATGACCGTGGGGCCAAGGTGATCGCGCGGGCGCTGCGTGACGCGGGTATGGAGGTCATCTATACGGGGCTCCACCAGACGCCCGAGCAGATCGTGGACACCGCGATCCAGGAGGATGCCGACGCCATCGGGCTCTCGATCCTCTCCGGTGCACACAACACGCTCTTCGCCAAGGTGATCGAGCTGCTGAAGGAGCGCGACGCGGCGGACATCAAGGTCTTCGGCGGCGGCATCATCCCGGAGGCGGACATCGCCCCGCTGAAGGAGCAGGGCGTCGCCGAGATCTTCACACCGGGCGCGACGACGGTCGCGATCGTCGACTGGGTCAACGCGAACGTCCGCCAGGCGGCGGAGGCCTGAGCGGGGAGCCCTGAGCGGGGAGTCCCGAACCGGTGGGTCTGGACCTCGGGCTCCTGGTCCGGCGGAGGTTCGAGTGGGTCGCGGCCGGTCGCCGGTCCTCAGCCCCCAGGGGCGCGGGCGCAGCGCGCTGTGCCCGCCCCGCGGCCGGGCCGGCACGGCAATGCACCGCCCGCCGCCTCAGAGGCGGCGGTCCGGTGTGAGCTCCAGGTCCATCGCCGCGCGCAGCCGCAAGGTGGAGACCAGGCGCTGGAACGCCTCCGACCAGTAGCCGTTCGCACCCGGTGAGGCGTCCGCGGGTTCGTCGGGCGTCGTGGTGAGGACCTCGAGCCGGTCCGCCTCGGCCGGGTTCAGACAGCGCTCGGCGAGGCCCATCACCCCGCTGAAGCTCCAGGGGTAGCTGCCCGCGTCCCGGGCGATGTCGAGGGCGTCCACGACGGACCGCCCGAGCGGCTCCGCCCACGGCGTCGGGCAGACCCCCAGCAGCTGGAACGCCTCCGACAGGCCGTGGGCCGCGATGAACCCGGCCACCCAGTCGGCCCGTTCGGCGGCGGGCAGGACGGCCAGAAGCTTCGACCGCTCGGCGAGCGACGCCGTACCGGGGCCGTTCGACGGAGGGGTGGAGGGGGCGCCGAGCAGAGCCCGCGCCCACTCGGGGTCGCGCTGGCGCACCGCCGCCCGGCACCAGGCCGCGTGCAGTTCCTCGCCCCAGCCGTCGGCCACGGGCAGCGCGACGATCTCCCGGGCGCCGCGGCCGCCGAGCCGCGCCGGCCACACGGACAGCGGGGACGACTCCACCAGTTGTCCCAGCCACCACGACCGTTCGCCCCGCCCGGACGGCGGGAGCGCCACCACCCCGTCGCGCTGCATCGCCGCATCGCATTCGTGCGGGGCCTCCACGGCCACGGACGGTCCGGTGCCGGTGAGGCCGGGGCTCACGCAGGACAGGGCGCGGGCCGCCATCCTGTGGGCCAGCGCCGATGCGGGGAGCGCGGACAACAGGTCGGCGGCCGTGGCGCGCACATTGCGGCTGCGGTCGGCGAGGGCCTGCTCCAGGAACTCCTCGTCGGCTCCGGACAGCCCGGTGCGCAGCGAGTCGATGAACATCAGCCGGTCCTCTGCCCGCTCCGTGGACCAGGTGGTGGCGAGCAGGGCGAGGGCGGCATCCGCGTCATGTGCCCGTACGGCGGACAGCAGGGCGACGCGTTCGGCGAACAGGCCCTCCTCCCACAGCCGGCGCACCGCCTCCGGGTCCGTCACGTCGGGCAGCAGCGCACTGCCGGACGCTCCGCGCAGTGCGAACTTCCACTCGGGGTTCAGCCGGGCCAGCCACAGCCCGCGCAGCCCGGCGAACGCCAGGGCCTGGGGCCGCAGATCGGTCCGCGCCCGGGCCGCGTCCAGCAGGGGCGGCAATGCGGCGTCCGGTGCCCGGTATCCATGCAGACCGGCGGTGGCGAGCCACTGCGGGAGCAGCTCCATGAGATCGGGAGCCGTGCCGCGCCTGCCGCCCGAGCCGCTCGGCGCCGCCCGGTCCGCGAGCAGCTGCGCAAGCCGGCTCCGGGCGGCCTCCGGCAGCTCCGGACGCGGGTCGGCGGGTGCGGGATCGGGGCGGGGCGCGGCGGGGGCGGGCAGCAGACCCGCCCGGCGCCGCACGGTGTGCAGCGCCGCGGCGTCCAGCAGCGCGGCCGCTGCGCCGTCCGGCCCGGTGCCGGACGGCGTCCCGGGCGGGCGGCGGTCCGTGCCGAGCAGCGCCGAGGTGACGAGCTCCTCCCACGGCGGAGGCACGGGCCCTCCGGCGGGCGCGGTGGTTGAAGCACCGGTCCGGGGTGCGGTCGTGGGTGCGGTCCTGGGCGCAGTCGTGTTCGTGGTCGTGGTGGTACGGGACATCGCTCCTCCTCCTCGGGTCAGATGAGCGGCACGGTTTCGGCGGCTGCGACGGCGTCCGGCCGGGCGCGCGACGACGGATCCGGCGACCCGGCGTCGCCGCCCTCGCTCCTGGCCGGCCAGGCGGCGAGTGGGTCGAAGCCACGGTGACCGCACTCGCCGAAGACGGTGAGCGGGCGTCCGCCGGAGAGGGCGACGAGCTTCCACAGCCCGGGCCGGGACAGTGCGCCGGCGGCGACCGGCAGGGCCGCATCGCCCTCCGCGTCCGCCAGTTGCCAGCCGTCCGCGGACGGTACGGGTATGACATCGCGCAGCGTCACCGGCCAGGAGTCCAGCCACGGGTCGTCGCTCAGCGCCCTGCCGTACGCGGCGATCGCCTCGGTGACGGGGACACCCGGCGGTGGTGTACCGGTCGGCACGGGCATGCCGAACTGC
The DNA here is from genome assembly GCF_043203805.1 of Streptomyces sp. LN549. Classification (NCBI taxonomy): domain Bacteria; kingdom Bacillati; phylum Actinomycetota; class Actinomycetes; order Kitasatosporales; family Streptomycetaceae; genus Streptomyces; species Streptomyces sp. LN549. The sequence continues at coordinate 5,379,137 of NZ_JAZHRI010000002.1, forward strand.
GGTCCCAGCTCCGCCCGCAGCTGCCCGGCTCCCCCGTAGGGCGTGACCTCGGCGTCGAGCGTGACGCCCACCGGCAGCGCCTGTCCGGGGGAGCGCCCGGCGGCCCCGAAGGACAGCAGCAGCGCGATGCGGCCCGAGTCCCTGCCGTACAGCCAGATGCGGCGGGTGACGATCTTGCCCTCGGGTGTGTCGTACTGCGCGAGGACCAGCCAGTGGTCACGGACCGGCGGCCCCTCCGCGGCGGCCGCCAGGCCCACGCGGGTGCGGACCGTCGCCGCGAGCGGCTGCGGGAGCCGGTCGATGCCCAGCCACGCCGTGTCCAGCAGATGGAGCAGCGCACACTCCTCCAGCAGCCGCACCGGCCAGCCCGGGCCGGAGGCCGCGATCGCGCCCAACTCCCGCACCCGCCCGGCCAGACCGGGCGCCTGCGCGTCGACCATGCGAGCGGCCGTCTCGTCCCACAGCCCGTACCCCGACTGCTCGGCTGCGGCCAGCCCGCCGCGCAGCAGGTCGGTCAGGCGCTGCTCCAGCTCCTGCGCGCCGCCGTCGATCCGATCCGCCCGGCGCTCGGCACGGCGCCGGGCGGCCTCGGGGTCGGCCGGACCACTGCCCGCAGCCTTCTCCCTGACCTCGGCGCGGGCGCGACGGCCCGCCAGCCACTCACCGGCCCAGTCGGGCGGCTCGCCGGCGGGCAGCGCCGACCCGTCGGAAGCGAGGAGGAGCAGCAGACCGAGCGCGTGCTTGCACGGGAACTTGCGGCTGGGGCAACTGCACTTGTACGCAGGCCCCGTGGTGTCGACGACCGTCCGGTAGGGCTTGCTCCCACTTCCCCGGCACAGCCCCCACACCGCGCCCGAAACGTCCCTTCCGGTGTCCGACCACGGGCCGGCCGAACCCAGCTTGTTCCCCGCCTTGCGTGAAGCGTCGTCAGGAGCCAGGGCCAGGACCTGCTCCACGGTCCAGCGCGCCGCCGGAGCAGCGGCGCCCAAGGGTTCTCCCCCGTCAGTCAGCAGCATGGGAACGACGGTAGGCCGCACCACTGACAATGGTCCCTGACCTGCGGGAAGGTCGATTGTCAGTGCCATGGTGCACGGTGGGAACCACATCAGGTCGACCGATCTGGAGGGGGATCCATGACCGTGTCCGAAACCACCGCAGCCATCGGCGCCGAAGTCCTGCGCCCGCATGCGGAGGACGCCTTCGCCGACGAGCTGAAGGCGCTCGCCGCCGCCGACGACCGCCCCCGGCCCGAGCGTTGGCGACTGTCGCCGTGGGCCGTCGCCACGTATCTGCTCGGTGGCACCCTGCCCGACGGCACGGTGATCACGCCCAAGTACGTGGGCCCGCGCCGCCTCGTGGAGGTCGCCGTCACCACACTCGCCACCGACCGGGCGCTGCTGCTCCTCGGCGTGCCCGGCACCGCCAAGACCTGGGTGTCCGAGCATCTCGCGGCCGCCGTCAGCGGCGACTCGACCCTCCTCGTCCAGGGCACGGCGGGCACACCCGAGGAAGCCGTCCGCTACGGATGGAACTACGCCCGGTTGCTCGCGCACGGCCCCAGTCGTGACGCGCTGGTGCCCAGTCCGCTGATGCGCGCCATGTCCGAGGGCATGACCGCCCGGATCGAGGAACTCACCCGCATCCCCGCCGATGTGCAGGACTCACTGATCACGATCCTGTCGGAGAAGACCCTGCCGCTGCCCGAACTGGGCCAGGAGGTCCAGGCCGTCCGCGGCTTCAACGTCATCGCCACGGCCAACGACCGCGACCGCGGGGTCAACGAGCTGTCCAGCGCGCTGCGCCGCCGCTTCAACACCGTGGTGCTGCCGCTGCCCGCCACTCCCGAGGCGGAGGTCGACATCGTCTCGCGGCGCGTCGACCAGGTCGGGCGCTCGCTCGACCTGCCGCCCGCGCCCGACGGCCTCGCGGAGATCCGCCGCGTGGTCACGGTCTTCCGCGAACTGCGCGACGGAGTCACCACCGACGGCCGGACCAAGCTCAAGTCCCCCTCGGGGACACTGTCCACCGCCGAGGCCATCTCCGTCGTCACCAACGGCCTGGCCCTTGCCGCCCACTTCGGCGACGGCGTGCTCCGCCCCGGTGACGTGGCCGCCGGCATCCTCGGCGCCGTCGTCCGTGATCCGGCGGCCGACCGCGTGGTCTGGCAGGAGTACCTGGAGACGGTGGTGCGCGAGCGGGACGGCTGGAAGGACTTCTACCGCGCATGCCGTGAGGTCTCGGTATGACCGCCGCGCGCCCGTCGGGGCCGCTGCTGCTCGGGGTGCGGCACCACGGCCCGGGGTCCGCCCGCGCTGTCCGTGCCGCCCTCGACGCGGCCCGTCCGCAGGCGGTGCTCATCGAGGGCCCGCCCGAGGCGGACGCGCTGCTGCCGCTCGCCGCCGACGAGCAGATGCGGCCGCCCGTCGCCCTGCTCGCCCATGCGGTGGACGACCCGGGCCGGGCGGCGTTCTGGCCGCTCGCCTCGTTCTCGCCCGAATGGGTCGCGATCCGCTGGGCCCTGGCGCACGGAGTCCCGGTCCGCTTCATCGACCTGCCCGCGGCGCACTCCCTGGCCATGGCGGAGGAGGGGGAGCGGGACGGCCGCCCGGAGCGGGACGACGAGCCCCGGCCCGTTCCCGTCGACCCGATCCGGGTGCTGGCCGAGACGGCGGGTTACGACGACCCCGAGCGCTGGTGGGAGGACGCCGTCGAACACCGTGTCCCCGGCGGTCCCGGCGGTCCCGGCGGTCCCGGCGCCGCAGCCGCCGACCCGCTGGCCGCCTTCTCCGCGCTCGGCGATGCGATGACCGCTCTGCGCGAGGTGTACGGCGACGGCGGACACCCCAGGGACGCGGTCCGGGAGGCGTACATGCGCCTTCAGCTCCGCGCCGCTCGCAAGGAGTTCGGCGGCGCGTTCGCCGTGGTCTGCGGGGCCTGGCATGTTCCCGCACTCGAAGCGAGGACGACGCAGACCGCCGACCGCGCGCTCCTCAAGGGCCTCCCCAAGGTCAAGGCCGAGCTGACCTGGGTCCCCTGGACCCATCAGCGGCTCGCCCGGCACAGCGGATACGGGGCCGGGATCGACTCGCCCGGCTGGTACGAGCACCTCTTCGCCTCCCCGGACCGCCCGGTCGAGCGCTGGATGACCAAGGTCGCCGGACTCCTGCGCGACGAGGACCGGTTCGTGTCCTCCGCCCATGTCATCGAGGCGGTCCGGCTCGCCGACACCCTCGCCGCCATGCGGGGCCGGCCGCTCGCCGGGCTGAGCGAGACCACCGACGCCGTCCGCGCCGTGATGTGCGAGGGCTCCGACGTGCCGCTCGCCCTCGTCCGGGACCGGCTGATCGTCGGCGTGACACTCGGAGAGGTACCGGACACCGCGCCCGCCGTGCCACTGCAGCGCGACCTCAACCGGCAGCAGCGCACCCTCCGCCTCAAACCGGAAGCCGCCGAACGGGAGTTGGAGCTCGACCTCCGCAAGGACACCGACGCGGCGCGCAGCCGGCTCCTGCACCGACTGCGCCTCCTCGGCATCGGCTGGGGCGAACCCGCCGCAGGCCGGGGGAGCACCGGCACCTTCCGGGAGAGCTGGCGGCTGCACTGGGAGCCCGAGCTGTACGTACGTGTCGCGGAGGCGGGTGTCTGGGGCACCACCGTGCTCTCCGCCGCCACGGCACGCGCCGAGTCGGAGGCCTTGGCGGCCACCGCCCTCGCCGAGGTGACCGCCCTAGCCGAACGGTGCCTGCTCGCCGGACTGCCCGAGGCGCTGCCCGTCGTGATGCGGGTCCTTGCCGACCGTGCCGCTCTCGACGCCGATGTCGGCCACCTCGCCGACGCCCTGCCGGCCCTGGCCCGCACCCTCCGCTACGGGGACGTCCGTTCGACGGACACCTCCGCGCTCGGCGAGGTCGCGGCCGGGCTCGCCGAGCGGATCTGCGTCGGACTGCCGCCCGCCTGCACCGGGCTCGACGCGGACGGGGCGGCCGCGCTGCGCGGTCAGGTGGACGGCGTCCACACGGCGATCGGACTGCTGGCCGGCGCCGTACCGGAGAACGCGGACGGTCTGCGCGAGCGCTGGAGGGCGGTGCTCCACAAGCTGTCAGCCCGGGACACGGTCGCCGGCGTCATCCGGGGCCGGGCCGCCCGGCTGCTGCTCGACGAGGGACACCTCGCGCAGGACGATGCCGCCCGGCTGATGGGCCTCGCCCTGTCACCCGGCACGCCACCCGCCGACGCCGCCGCGTGGATCGAGGGCTTCGTCGGCGGGGCGTCAGGCGGCGGCATGCTCCTGGTCCACGACGAGCGGCTCCTCGCCCTGGTCGACTCCTGGCTCACCGGTGTTCCCGCGGACACCTTCACCGACGTACTGCCCTTGCTGCGCCGCACCTTCTCGGCGTACGAGCCGGGCGTGCGGCGCACGCTGGGTGAACTCGTCCGGCGGGGCCCGGCCGCCACCGGCACCGGCCAGGACCCCGGGGCGGCGCCGGGGCGCGAGTCCACGGCGCCCGGATTCGGACCGGTCCTGGACGGCGTGCGCGCGGATGCGGTGGTGCCGGTGTTGCGTCTGCTGCTGGGCCTGGACGTCGTGTCCGTCGTGTCGACGGCGGAGACACCCGACAACCACGAGGAACGGCTGGGGGCAACGGGATGACGACAGGAATCGGCACGGACGCCGTGGACGTGGCAGCGGCAACAACGCCGACGCCACCACTCCCCCCGGGCGACGGGGAACGGCTGCGGCGGTGGCGCATGGTGCTGGGTGCGGAGAGCGCGGAGAGCACCGGATGCACCCTCACCGGCCGCGACGCCGCGATGGACGGTGCGCTGACCGCGCTGTACGGGAGCGGGGGCCGGCCCGGAGGCAGGGGCGGCAGCGGACGATCGGCCGGACTCGGGGCATCGGCCCCGTCCGTGGCCCGCTGGCTCGGCGACATCCGTACGTACTTCCCCACGTCCGTCGTCCAGGTCATGCAGCGCGACGCCATCGACCGCCTCGGCCTCTCCGCGCTCCTGCTCGAACCGGAGATGCTGGAGGCCGTCGAGGCGGACGTCCATCTCGTCGGCACCCTTCTCTCCCTCAACAAGGCCATGCCGGAGACGACGAAGGAGACGGCAAGAGCCGTCGTGCGCAAGGTGGTCGAGAAGCTGGAGCAGCAGCTCTCGACCCGGACCCGAGCGACGCTGACGGGCGCACTGGACCGATCCGCGAAGGTCACGCGGCCCCGGCACCACGACATCGACTGGGACCGCACCATCCGAGCCAACCTCAAGAACTACCTGACCCTCCCCGGTGGGGACGGGGCCGGCACGATCGTCCCCGAGCGGCTCATCGGCTACGGGCGGGCCGCGCAGTCCGTGAAGAAGGACGTCATCCTCTGCATCGACCAGTCGGGCTCGATGGCGGCCTCCGTCGTGTACGCCTCCGTCTTCGGCGCCGTCCTCGCCTCCATGCGCTCGCTGCAGACCAGGCTCGTCGTCTTCGACACGGCGGTCGTCGACCTCACCGACCAGCTCGACGACCCCGTCGACGTGCTCTTCGGCACCCAGCTCGGCGGCGGCACCGACATCAACCGGGCGCTCGCCTACTGCCAGTCCAGGATCACCCGACCCGCCGACACCGTCGTCGTGCTCATCAGCGACCTCTACGAGGGCGGTATCCGCAACGAGATGCTGAAGCGGGTCGCCGCGATGAAGGCGTCCGGAGTGCAGTTCGTGACCCTGCTCGCCCTTTCCGACGAGGGTGCACCCGCCTACGACCGCGACCATGCGGCGGCGCTCTCTGCGTTGGGTGCTCCCGCCTTCGCCTGTACGCCGGATCTCTTCCCTGACGTGATGGCGGCCGCGATCGAGAAGCGGCCGCTGCCCATACCGGACAAGGAGACTCATCAGTAACAGGGGACTTGCGTGCCCCCGGGCACCTCGTGCAAGCATCGTCCCGACGTCCGCGGAGGATCGCATTCCGCGGTCCGCGCCATCCTGAGAGGGCTCGCTCCCACGTGACCACAGCAGTTGCCGGTGCCGCCACCGCCCCGCGCCTCCGGCGCGGTGCGGCAGGCCGCCGCGCGCTGCAGGTGGTGTTGTTCCTCGGCGGCCTGCTGGCTCTGGGGCTGCTCTTCGGCACGCGTGCGCAGGCGGATCAGCAACCGGATCAGCAACTGGTCCAACATCCGGAACAGCAACTGCTCCAACAACCGGCCCAACAACAGCCGCACCAGCCGCACCAGCCGGTCCGGCAGTTGCGGGACGCGGCAGCGGATGCGGTGGCACCGGCCGCCTCCACTCCACCCGCACCGCCGGTACGGGAAGTGTCGCCGGTACGGGAAGCACTGCCTGTTGGGGAAGTGCCGTCCGGGCGGGTCACCGTCCGGCAGCTGACCCGGCCCGTCGGCCAGGTCGTCGAGAAGACCGTCGGCGCGGCCGTCACCGGTCTCCGAGACATCACGGTGGCTCTCCCGGGCGAACGGCCTCTGCCCATACCGTCATTGCCGTCCGCGCCGGAGGCACCGGCCGCGTCGCAGGCCGGTCCCGCACCGGTGTCCGATGCGCCTGACCGGGGCGCCCCGGGCTTCCCGGCCGCGCCCCGCCCCGTCACCGCCTCGGTTTCCCTCATCACCCCGGCGCCTGCCGTGTTCCCCGCGTCGAGCGGGCCGGCGGCGGCCCCTCACCGGGAGGCCGCGGCGGACCACCGTCCGGCACCCCGGGGGCCCTTCGGGCCTGACGGCGGGCAAGGTCGTTCCGTGCCCGCCGAGGTCCACCCGCCCCGAGGCGGCGACCAGCACGCCGTTCCGTTCGCGGACGGCACCTGCTTCGGACTCGTCCGTGGCGCCGGTCTTCCGGCGACCGGCGCACCGGTCCGTGACAGATCAGGCGAGATCCTCGAATTTCCCGGCTAGGGCAGGCCTTTCCCCCGCCTCGACCTGCCGCGCGGGGGCGGAACAGGTCTGCCCGCCGTCCGGACGCGCTCCGGACCGCCGAACACATTCGAAGGATCTGACACACACATGCACAAGAACATCCGCCGTTCCATAGCCGTCGCTGCCACGGCCACCGGTATGTGGGCCCTGGGCACCGCAGCCGCAAGCGCGGACGAACTGCCCGTCTCCGTCCCCCTGTCCACCCCCGACCACGCGGCCGATGCTGCCGACGTGATCGACGGCGTCGACGGTGCTGACGTCGCCGGCAAGGCAGGAGGCCTCCATGACACCGCCCGGGCGACGGCGGCCGACGTGACGTCCGCCGCCCGGAACGCCGTCGCCGGCCACGCGATCGAGAGCACCGACCTCGCGGACCGCGCCGACCTCGCCGGCCACGCCTCGCAGGTCCGGGACGAGGCCGCCGGTACCCTCGGGAAGGCCGCGGGAACCACGGTCGACACCTCTACCCCCGAAGCGCCCGTCGACTACCTCTTCGGCCCCATCGAGCAGCTCCCCGGCTACGGGCAGAACACCGTTCAGCACGCCGGGCAGAACATGGGCCAGGACATCGGTCAGCACGTCGGCCAGAGCATCGGCCAGGAATACGTGCAGACCGCGGCGCCGTACGCACTCGACACCGCCGGGACCACCGCCGAAGGTGTCCTCGCCCAGGCTGCTCCGGTCGTCGGGCAGACCTCCGACGCCGTGCTGCCGCCCCTCGTCGCCGATGCCGTCTCCTCGGTGCTGCCGGTCGTCGGGCAGGCGCTCGGTGACGTCTCCACCCTCGCCCAGGGCGTCACCGGCGAGGTCCCGCCGTTCGCCGACGGAGTCGTGACACAGGCCGCCGCGCCCTTCGTGCAGGGCGTGACGACCGAGGTCCAGCCGCTGGCGTACGGAGTGACCGGTGCGGTCCAGCCGTTCGCCGAGGGCGTCGTCTCCGAGGTCCAGCCGCTGGGCCAGGGCCTGACCGGGGACGCCGTCGCCCCGTTCGCCCAGGGGGTCACCAGCCAGGTGATGCCGCTCGCCCAGGGCATCGGCTCCGAGGCCAGGCCCTTCGCCGGCGGTCTCGTGTCCACGGTCGGCGACGACGCGCGTCCGGCCGTGGCGCACGCTGCGTACGGCTCCGCGGGCCTGACGTCCGTCACTCCGGCCTACGTCTCCGACACCGTGGCGTCGGCCTCGGCGACGGTCTCGGCGCTGAACCCGGCGCACTCCGTCACCACTCCGGGGTACCCGCTCCAGGGGATCTGAGAGGGCCTCCCGCACCACCCGTAACAACACCACCTGCAACAACACCACCCGTAACAACACCTTCCGCACCACCTGTCACTCCGGTTCACTGCCCCGGGTGACTCGCCGGGCGGCCTCCCGTACGGTCCGGACCCACCCGGGTCCGGGGCAGGGGGCCGCCCGGTCCGCGTTCGGCAGTCCTGCCCTCGCCCCCGTGCCGTTTTGTCCACTGCGACCCGGCCACCAGCGTGATCTGTGACCGTAATCACCGCCCAGGTGTGATCTGCGATTTAGGGTCCTGCGGGGCTCGGGGATAACCTGCGAGACGGACATGCCGCGTATTCGGTCACCGTGTGCGCCTTCCTTGTGACAGAGCAGTCACGTTGCCCCTCGCGGCACGCCCACGCAGAAAACCAACCGCGAGACCATTTGATAAGGGACGGACGCGCGTGGACCTGTTCGAGTACCAGGCGAGGGACCTCTTCGCCAAGCACGGTGTACCGGTGCTGGCCGGTGAAGTGATCGAGACGCCTGAGGCAGCCCGCGAGGCGACCGAGCGGCTGGGCGGCAAGTCTGTCGTCAAGGCGCAGGTGAAGGTCGGCGGCCGCGGCAAGGCCGGTGGCGTGAAGCTGGCCGCCAACCCCGACGAGGCGGTCGCCCGGGCGACCGACATCCTCGGCATGGACATCAAGGGCCACACGGTCCACAAGGTGATGATCGCCGAGCTGTCCCCGGAGATCGAGGCGGAGTACTACGTCTCGTACCTCCTCGACCGGACCAACCGCACCTTCCTGGCCATGGCCTCGGTGCAGGGCGGCATGGACATCGAGGAGGTCGCGGAGAAGACCCCCGAGGCCCTCGCGAAGGTCCCGGTCAACGCCGTCGACGGGGTCGACATCGTCAAGGCCCGGGAGATCGTGGCCCAGGCGAAGTTCCCGGCCGACGTGGCCGAGGGTGTCGCCGAGGCCCTGGTGACCCTGTGGGACACCTTCGTCGCCGAGGACGCCCTCCTTGTCGAGGTCAACCCGCTGGTGAAGACCAAGGACGGCCGAATCCTGGCCCTGGACGGCAAGGTGTCTCTCGACGAGAACGCCGACTTCCGTCAGCCGGGTCACGAGGCGCTCGAGGACAAGGCCGCAGCCAACCCGCTCGAGGCTGCCGCCAAGGCCAAGAACCTCAACTACGTCAAGCTCGAGGGCGAGGTCGGCATCATCGGTAACGGTGCCGGTCTGGTCATGTCGACCCTGGACGTCGTCGCGTACGCCGGTGAGAACCACGGCAACGTGAAGCCCGCCAACTTCCTCGACATCGGTGGCGGCGCCTCCGCAGAGGTCATGGCGAACGGCCTGGAGATCATCCTCGGCGACCCGGACGTCAAGTCCGTGTTCGTCAACGTCTTCGGCGGCATCACCGCCTGCGACGAGGTCGCCAACGGCATCGTCCAGGCGCTGGAGCTGCTCAAGAGCAAGGGCGAAGCGGTCACCAAGCCGCTCGTCGTGCGCCTTGACGGCAACAACGCGGAGCTGGGTCGCAAGATCCTTTCCGACGCCAACCACCCGCTCGTTCAGCGTGTGGACACCATGGACGGCGCGGCCGACAAGGCCGCCGAGCTCGCCGCGGCTGCGAAGTAAGGAAGAGGGACTCAGACCACCATGGCTATCTTCCTCACCAAGGACAGCAAGGTCATCGTCCAGGGGATGACCGGCTCGACGGGCATGAAGCACACCAAGCTCATGCTCGCCGACGGCACCAACATCGTCGGCGGCGTGAACCCGCGCAAGGCCGGCACGACCGTCGACTTCGACGGCACCGAGGTGCCGGTCTTCGGCTCCGTCGCCGAGGCGATGGAGAAGACCGGCGCGAACGTGTCCGTCCTCTTCGTGCCGCCGGCCTTCTCCAAGGCCGCCGTCATCGAGGCGATCGACGCCGAGATCCCGCTCGCCGTCGTGATCACCGAGGGCATCGCCGTCCACGACTCGGCCGCCTTCTGGGCGTACGCCGGCGCGAAGGGCAACAAGACCCGGATCATCGGCCCGAACTGCCCGGGTCTCATCACCCCCGGCCAGTCCAACGCCGGCATCATCCCGGGCGACATCACCAAGCCGGGCCGCATCGGTCTCGTGTCGAAGTCCGGCACGCTGACCTACCAGATGATGTACGAGCTCCGTGACATCGGCTTCTCGTCCGCCGTCGGCATCGGTGGCGACCCGGTCATCGGTACGACGCACATCGACGCCCTCGAGGCGTTCGAGGCCGACCCCGACACCGACCTGATCGTCATGATCGGCGAGATCGGCGGCGACGCCGAGGAGCGTGCGGCGGACTTCATCGCGAAGAACGTCACCAAGCCGGTCGTCGGTTACGTCGCGGGCTTCACCGCCCCCGAGGGCAAGACCATGGGCCACGCCGGCGCCATCGTCTCCGGCTCCTCCGGCACCGCGCAGGCGAAGAAGGAGGCCCTCGAGGCCGCCGGCGTCAAGGTCGGCAAGACGCCGACCGAGACCGCCAAGCTGGCACGCGAGATCCTCGGCGCCTGACGCCTCACCGCGTCGGAGCAGCACCGCAGGAACGCGTCACCGGACAAAGACGCGGGCCCGTACCCCGATCAGGGGTACGGGCCCGCGTCTTTGTGTGACAGGGCGTGCCGCAGCCGGCCTGGCCGGCCGCCCGGGTCAGCCGGCCCGGGGGAGCAGCCTGCCCGGACCGCGCCCCAGTTCACTGCCGAGCTTCTTCTGAAGCTTCCTGTCCTGCGGCGTCAGCTTCTGCGGACCACCGAGCGGAGGGACCCCCTGGACCCTCTGCCCGGGCGACCGGGGTGTCTCGTACCGCGTCGGGGCCGTCGCCAGGGTGATCAGCGTCAGCCCGATCAGCAGCACGGTGAACGCGATGGCCGCCCTGGTCCACAGCTGCGCCTTGCGCTCGCTGCCCGTACGGATCAGGTCCGGAACGGGGAGCGAGGACGCGGGCTGGGCGAGGGCGAGGGCGCCGAGCTGTTCGTGCAGCAGCGCGGACTGCGCCTCCGGTGTCGAGGGCTCGGCGAGCTCGGGCAGCTGCTCGGCGACCGCGGCCCGGGCGTTCACCAGCCGGCCGGCCGCCGCCGGGGTGCTCGCCTCGGTCTCCGCCGCGGTCTCCGGCAGCCCCAGGCCGACCCCGTCGTGCAGCAGCAGGGTGCGGCGGTACGACGGCGGCAGGGCCAGCAGCGCGTCGAGCAGGGCGCGTGGGCCGGGCGCCTCGGGCGGCGGGTCGGGGTGGCGGTGCTCGCGGCGCAGCCGGCGCCACGGCGACATCGCGTACTCGTAGGCGGCCGCCCGCACCCAGCCCACCGGGTCGCGGTCGACGGCGACCTCCGGCCAGCGCTGCCAGGCCTGCTCGAAGGCCTTGCCGACGGCCTCACGGGAGAGGGCGCGGCGTCCGGTCAGCAGATAGGTCTGGCGGAAGAGCGCGGCGGCGGCGTGCCGGTACAGCGCGTCGAACGCCTCGGCGGGCGAAGGCCCGGCCCCGTCGGCCTCGTCGGTTCTTCCGGCTGCCTCGACCGCCTCGGCTGCACGGGGCGCCTCGGGTGCGGTGGTGCCGGGCTCGGTCGGGTCCATGGCGTCGCTCCCGGTGGCTTCGACGGGGGTCGGCGGACGGGTATTCGGGGATGGCGTCGCGGTCGGCTCGGCAGCTTTCGGATCCGAAGGCCCGGCCGCCGTCTCCGCCACCCCGCCCTCAGCCGCCCTCGATGCCCCGCTCCCAGCCGCCCTCGCGTTCTCGGCCGACCGGGCCCGCCGTGCGGCGGCGCCCCTCGGCCGGTGGTTCGGAGTGGCCGGCTTGACGGTGGAGGGGCGTGAGGCGGAGCGCGTACTGCCGGTTCCGATCAGTCGCGCGTACACCTCGCGCTTGCGTCCGCGCGGGCTGGTCCGGCCCGTCTCCCAGGCCCGGACCGTGGCCCGGGTGACGCCCACGGCAGCCGCGACCTGCTCCTCACTCAGTGACTTCGCCTCCCGCAGCCTGCGCCGCTCCTTGGGCGAGGGGAGCGGATGGGCAGCGGCCGTGCCGGTCGTGCTCTGCGTCATGAGGGCTCCCCGCCCGGCCTGCACTGGGTCAAAAAGTACATAAACGTATATTGAGCGACACAACGGCCGTTCGCCCGTTACACGGAATAAGCGCGTGTCGTTGGGAGCATTGCGGCGTGACCCAAATGACCGAACGCGGCCCGTTGTTGTCGGCAGAGCACGGACGGCCCGCCGTGCAGGCCCGGGCGCTGCTGCGCGGGGCCGTCGCGGCAGGGCTGGGGCTGGGCTCCGTCGCCGTGCTCGTCGTGGTGCTCTGGATCAGTTCCCCGTCACCCGACAGCGGCCCCGGCGAGGCCGTCCACGCGGCGGCGGGTCTCTGGCTGCTCGCGCACGGCGCCGAGCTCATCAGGACCGACACCCTGACCGGGGCCCCGGCCCCCGTCGGCGTCGTTCCGCTGCTCCTCACCGCCCTGCCGGTCTGGCTGGTGCACCGGGCTGCCAGGGATGTGCTGGAGCCCGAGGAGGGGCGCGGCGCTCCCTCGGCCGGGGGCGCGTTCGCCCTGGTGACGGGGGGATATCTGCTGGTCGGGGCGGCTGTCGCGCTCTACGCCCGGGGTTCCTCACTGTCCGCGCGGCCACTGTCCCTGCTGTTCCCGTCGGTCCTCGTGGTGGCGGGCGCGGCGGCCGCCGGGGTGTGGACGGCCTCGGGGCGCCCGCTCGGGCCGCCGCCCTCGTGGGCACCGGTGCGGCTGCACGAGGCGATGGCACGCTCCCGGTTCGCGCGGCGCGCGGAGGTGGTGGGCCGGTCCGCGGCGGCCGGAGTGGCGGTCCTGCTGGGCGGGGGCGCGCTGGTGGCCGCGGCGGCGCTGGTGTGGCACGCGGAACCGGTTCAGGAGTCGTTCCTGCGGCTCTCCGGCGACTGGGCCGGGCGGTTCGCGGTGCTCCTGCTGGCGCTGGCGCTGGTGCCGAACGCCGCGGTGTGGGGTGCCGCGTACGGGCTCGGCCCCGGCTTCGCGCTCGGTGCTGAGTCCACGGTCACCCCGATCGCCTTCGAGGGGCACCCCTCGCTGCCGGACTTCCCGTTGCTGGCCGCGCTGCCGGCGCAGGGGGCCGGGACGCCGATGAGCTGGGCGGCCGCGGCGGTGCCGGTCGCGGCCGCGGTGACGGTCGCCTGGTTCACCGTACGAAGGGCGGCGCCCGCCCACGGCGAGCGCGAGGAGGCGTGGAGCCTGCGCGAGACGGCGCTCACCACCGCGCTGGCGGCGGCCGGCTGTGGCTTGGGGGCGGCCCTGCTGGCGGCCGCGGCCGGGGGGCCGCTCGGGACCCACGCGCTGGCACGGTTCGGCCCGGTCTGGTGGCTCGCGGGGGCTGCTGCCCTGGTGTGGACGGCGGCACTCGCCGTCCCGGTGGCGCTGCTGCTGCGGGCCTGGCGGCTGCGTGGGCGCACACCGGCCGAACAGCAGGCGGCCGGGGCGGAGGGCGCAGTTCCGGACGGTACGGACGAGGTGCCGAAGCCCGGGGACGAGGCGGAGGGAGAGGCCGGGAAGGCCTGGCGCAGGTGGTGGCCGAGGCGCGGCCCCCGGCCGGTGGAACCCGGGGCGGACGAGGCCCCCGTGTCCGTGCCCCGCCCGGCCGGCCCGGTGGGTCCTCGCCCGGGGGACGCGGACGACGAGTTCGAGGCGTACGACTTCCTGCCGAACGACCCCTGGCGTGCGGAGACGCCCGGCGCAAGGCCGGCCCCGTCCGCAGCACCCGCAGCACCCGGAGATGCCACCCCGGCGAAGGACTCCACGGCTTCCGGACCGGCCGCGCCTCTCGGCCCGGCCGGTCCGCAGGACGCTACTCCTTGACGCCGAAGAAGGGTTCCAGCGGCTTCGGGAGCAGGTCGTTGCAGGACAGCTGGCCGGTCTTGGTGAGGGCGTCGTTCACGCAGGTGTAGTAGTCCCGGTAGACCAGCTGCACGGTGAACGTCGTCGCGACGATGGACAGGGCGATCAGCGCCGTCACCAGGCCACTGACCGCGGCCGTCGTCTGCTGCCGGCTGCCGCGCTGGACGTAGTTGGTCCCCTGCGGGCCCGCCGCGGCAGTGGATCCGGTGATCGGTGCCGGGGCGGACGGCTGACCGGGTGCGGCGCCGTGGCCCTGCGCGAGGGCGCCCGTGCCGGGCGCTCCGGCCGCTTCTCCCGGAGCCGACGGCTCCTTCGGCTTGGCCCGGAGCGCGCTGATCGACCAGTAGGTGGCGAGTGCGCCGAGCAGCAGTGCGATCTCCGGCAGGTCGAACAGCGCGAAGAAGAAGGCCCACATGCCGGAGAGCAGTGAGTACCGGGCGCGGCGCTGTACCGGGTCGGTCGGGTCCCAGCGCAGGCCGTTGCGGGGGCCGTCGGGACCGTTCCGTCCGCCGCCCTGGCCACCCTGGCCGCCGGGTCCGGTGGGGCGTCCGCCGAAGTTGCCGTTCTGGCGCCCCGGCTGGTGGCTGCTCCACTGGCTGCCCCAGACGGGCCGGCTGTCGGAGGAGTCGCCCTCGGGTGCGTCCCCGGAGTCGCCGTTGCCCTCGTCGTTGCCGTTCGTACCTCCGCCGGCCGGGTGGCGCGGCTGCCACGGCTGGTCGGGGCGGCCCTCGGGCGGCGGGGCGAACGGGTTGTCCTCGTCGGGACCGGAAGGTCCGGAGGAGCCGGCCGGCGAGGAGGAGGGCGGAGTGGAAGAGGAGGAGGAAGAGGAGCCCGGCGCGGGGGACTGGCGTTCCCGCATCAGCAGTGAGGACCGCTCGGGCAGCGGGTGGCGGAAGGCGGTGCGGCGGCGTCGGTCCGGCATATGGTGAACGTCTTCCCCATCTCGTCATTTCCGCCCAGTGGACGGTTCGCTGTCCCCTGACGCTACCCTCCGGCGCAGAGGGGCCGGAAGCTGGGCGTACGGGCGTGGTGGCCGACAGCTGTCACCCGGGCCACCCGCCCCTGCCGGGCCGGCGGTCACCGGACCCTCACCCCCGTCAGACGAGGGTCTCCCGAGGTGCCGGTATCGTTGCTGACGGTCGGCTCGTTCGTAGAGTTCCCCGTATCGAGGGGCGCGATTCTTTCGTACGACCGCACAAACAGCATGGCCGCCGTGCCGCCGCTCCCGCAATGTGGCGGGTGGTGCGGCCGCTTCGAACTGCTCCACACGCGAGAAAGGGCCCAGCCGTGGCCTCCCCGCTCTCCTCCGCCGGACCGGCCCGTCTGGTTGTCCTGGTCTCCGGTTCCGGTACGAACCTCCAAGCCCTGCTCGACACGATCGGCGACGACCCCGAGGGGTACGGCGCCCGGATCGTCGCGGTCGGTGCGGACCGCGACGGCATCGCAGGTCTGGAGCGTGCCGAGCGGGCCGGGATTCCCACCTTCGTGTGCCGGGTCAAGGACCACGCGACGCGCGGGGAGTGGGACGCGGCGCTCGCCGCGGCCACCGCCGAGCACCGCCCGGACCTCGTCGTGTCCGCGGGCTTCATGAAGATCGTGGGCAAGGAGTTCCTCGCCGGGTTCGGCGGCCGGTTCATCAACACCCATCCCGCCCTGCTCCCCAGCTTTCCCGGTGCCCACGGTGTGCGCGACGCGCTCGCGTACGGCGTGAAGGTCACCGGGTGCACCGTCCACTTCGTCGACGACGGCGTCGACACAGGTCCGATCATCGCGCAGGGCGTGGTCGAGGTGACCGAAGAGGACACCCCGGAGGGCGAAGCCGCCCTCCATGAACGCATCAAGGAAGTCGAGCGCAAGCTGCTCGTCGAGGCCGTGGGGCGGCTCGCCCGTGACGGCTATCGCATTGAGGGACGAAAGGTTCATCTCGGTCATGTCGGTGAATAAGCCCATCCGCCGCGCCCTGGTCAGCGTCTACGACAAGACGGGGCTCGAAGACCTCGCGCGCGGTCTCCACGAGGCGGGTGTCGAGCTGGTCTCCACCGGCTCCACCGCCGGGAAGATCGCGGCCGCCGGAGTGCCGGTCACCAAGGTCGAGGAGCTCACCGGCTTCCCCGAGTGCCTCGACGGCCGCGTCAAGACGCTGCACCCGCGCGTCCACGCCGGCATCCTGGCCGACCTGCGCCTGGACGCCCACCGCGAGCAGCTCGCCGAGCTCGGTGTGGAGCCGTTCGACCTGGTGGTCGTCAACCTCTACCCGTTCAAGGCCACCGTCGCCTCCGGTGCCTCCGCCGACGAGTGCGTCGAGCAGATCGACATCGGCGGCCCGTCGATGGTCCGCGCCGCCGCCAAGAACCACCCGTCGGTCGCCGTCGTCACCAGCCCCGAGCGCTACGCCGACGTCCTCGCCGCCGTCAAGGCGGGCGGCTTCGACCTGACCGCCCGCAAGCGGCTCGCGGCCGAGGCCTTCCAGCACACCGCCGCGTACGACGTGGCCGTCGCCTCCTGGTTCGCGGCCGACTACGCCGCTGCCGACGACTCGGGCTTCCCGGACTTCACCGGTGCGACGTACGAGCGCAAGAACGTCCTGCGCTACGGCGAGAACCCGCACCAGCCCGCCGCGCTCTACACCTCCGGCGAGGGCGGCCTCGCCGAGGCGGAGCAGCTGCACGGCAAGGAGATGTCGTACAACAACTACACGGACACCGACGCCGCGCGCCGGGCCGCGTACGACCACGCCGAGCCGTGCGTCGCGATCATCAAGCACGCCAACCCGTGCGGCATCGCGATCGCCGACGACGTCGCCGAGGCGCACCGCAACGCGCACGCCTGTGACCCGCTGTCGGCGTTCGGCGGCGTCATCGCCGTCAACCGCCCGGTGACGGTCGCGATGGCCGAGCAGGTCGCGGAGATCTTCACCGAGGTCATCGTCGCCCCGGCGTACGAGGACGGCGCCGTCGAGGTGCTCGCCCGCAAGAAGAACATCCGTGTGCTGCGCTGCCCCGACGCCCCGTCCTCCGAGGTCGAGGTCAAGCCGATCGACGGCGGTGCACTGCTCCAGGTCACCGACCGCCTCCAGGCCGACGGCGACGACCCGGCCAACTGGACGCTCGCCACGGGTGAGGCGCTCTCCGCCGACGAGCTCCGTGAGCTCGCGTTCGCGTGGAAGGCGTGCCGCGCGGTCAAGTCCAACGCGATCCTGCTCGCCAAGGACGGCGCCTCGGTCGGCGTCGGCATGGGCCAGGTCAACCGCGTCGACTCCGCGAAGCTCGCCGTCGAGCGCGCGGGCGAGGAGCGGGCACGGGGCGCGTACGCGGCCTCCGACGCCTTCTTCCCCTTCCCCGACGGGCTGGAGATCCTGACCGCGGCCGGAATCAAGGCCGTGGCCCAGCCGGGCGGTTCGGTCCGCGACGAGCTGGTGGTCGAGGCCGCGAAGAAGGCCGGCGTGACGATGTACTTCACGGGCACGCGCCACTTCTTCCACTGACACGAGCTGCACCCGGGTAGCCCGGGTACGACCGAAGGCCGCCAACTCCCCCGAACGAGTGGGGAACTGGCGGCCTTCGTGTGGTGGTGAGGTGGTTACACCTTCAGCATGCTCACTTCGTCTTGATGACGATCGTGCTGCCGGCGCGGTCGTGCCAGCCCTGGAGCTTGCCCGAGTTGTCGAAGAAGGGGGAGAGGTAGACCAGCAGCGTGCCGAGACCGCAGAAGAGCGAGCCGACCATCGGGATGATCCAGCGGATGAAGCCCGCACCCAGACCGGGGGCCTGGCCGGTGTTCTCCCTGACGACCTTGACGTTGAGGACCATCTTGCCGAGCGTGGCGCCCCAGATGGAGACCATCAGCCACTCGTAGAGCAGCGCGATCAGCGCGAACACGGCGATGAAGCCGAGGAAGCCCGCGAGGATGCCGACGCCGGCATCGGCCGCGTCGTTCACGCACTGGGTGTAGGCAGGGGTGCCGTACTCCATGCCGCTGCAGTCGTCGATGGACTCCGAGGCGCCCACGAGACCCGCGACGCCGATCACCGAGAAGATCACGTAGAGGATGCCGTACGCGACGGCGTCCAGCGCGCGGGCGCCCAGGCGACGCCCCATCGTGGCGAGTTCGACGGTGCCGAGGCCCGCGACGTTGATGTAGCCGTTGTTGGCCTGGAGGGTGCCGCCCGGCTGCTGGGGCGGGTAGCCGTAGCCGGGCTGGCCCTGCGGGGGCACGCCGGGCTGCTGCTGCGGGTAGCCGTAACCCGGCTGACCCTGCGGCGGGACGCCCTGGGGGGCCTGCTGCGGGTAGCCGTATCCCGGCTGGCCCTGCGGCGGCTGACCGGGCTGCTGCCCGTAGGGGTTGTTCGGATTCGGGTCGCCGAAGCTCATCTGGGGCGTTCCTCCAACGGACGTACGGGGACGAATGCGGCCGCACGGAGGAAAGAAAACATCAGCGGTCCGCCCCCCGGGTACTTCTGCGGCACTGCGGCCTTCATCGTTATAAGCAGGACGTAAGTTTGTCCAGCCACTGCCCAAGAAGTTGTCCAAGTGCAACCTTGTGTCCACGGCCGCGCCTGCAATTGGTCCGCGGGCCGGGTCATCCGCGAGAATGTCCCCATGACTGCCCAGATTCTCGATGGCAAGGCCACCGCAGCCGCGATCAAGTCCGATCTCACCGTCCGCGTAGCGGCCCTCAAGGCCCGGGGCATCACCCCCGGCCTGGGAACCCTGCTGGTCGGGGACGACCCGGGCAGCAGGTGGTACGTGAACGGCAAGCACAAGGACTGTGCCCAGGTCGGCATCGGCTCCATCCAGCGCGAACTCCCCGACACCGCCACGCAGGAGGAGATCGAGGACGTCGTCCGCGAGCTCAACGCCGACCCCGCGTGCACCGGTTACATCGTGCAGCTGCCCCTGCCCAAGGGGATCGACACCAACCGTGTCCTGGAGCTCATGGATCCGGCCAAGGACGCCGACGGCCTGCACCCGATGAGTCTGGGCCGGCTCGTGCTCAACGAGCAGGGCCCGCTGCCCTGCACCCCGCAGGGTGTCGTGCAGCTGCTGCGTCACCACGGTGTCGAGATCAACGGGGCGCACGTGGTGGTCGTCGGGCGCGGCGTCACCATCGGCCGGTCGATCCCGCTGCTGCTGACCCGTAAGTCCGAGAACGCCACGGTGACCCAGTGCCACACCGGTACCCGTGACCTCTCCTCCCACCTCCGCCAGGCCGACATCATCGTCGCCGCCGCCGGCGTGCCGCACATCATCAAGCCCGAGGACGTGAAGCCGGGCGCGGCCGTGCTCGACGTCGGCGTCAGCCGCGACGAGAACGGCAAGATCGTCGGTGACGTCCACCCGGGCGTGGCCGAGGTCGCTGCCTGGATCTCGCCGAACCCGGGCGGTGTCGGCCCGATGACCCGCGCCCAGCTGCTCGTCAACGTGGTCGAGGCGGCCGAGCGCGACGCCGCCGACGCCGTCTGAGCCGGCTGAACCGATCCGGAAGGAACCCCATGGGTGCTGGTACGAGTCCGGCCGACCGGGCCGCCTCGGCGACCGGCGCGGCCGCCGAGCAGGCGGAGGGCACGGCTGACGCCGCGGCCGAAGCCCCCGCCGCAGATACGGCAGACGGCCCTGCCGAGGGTTCGGACGGCCGCACCGGCAGCCACCCGGAACCCGGCCCCGACGCGTCCCCCGCGGCGCGCCGGTCGCGGCGTTTCCCGTCGTTCACCCGGGACACCGCGCGTCCCGAGGGCGGTGGCCGGGCTGCGGGCGGGGACGCCCCCGCGCCCGCCCGTCAGTGGCCGCTGCTCGCCGTGCTCTGCACGGCCGGGGCGGGCCTGCTGATCGTGGCCGCCGACCCCTTCGACGAGGCCTTCCGGATCGGCACGATCCTGATCGGTGTGGCGCTCATCGGGGGCGCGGTCCTGCGGCTGGTGGTTCCCTCGGTGGGCATGCTCGCGGTGCGTTCCCGCTTCACCGACCTGGT
The DNA here is from genome assembly GCF_043203805.1 of Streptomyces sp. LN549. NCBI lineage: Bacteria > Bacillati > Actinomycetota > Actinomycetes > Kitasatosporales > Streptomycetaceae > Streptomyces > Streptomyces sp. LN549. The sequence goes on from NZ_JAZHRI010000002.1 coordinate 5,399,132, forward strand.
GACGTACGGACTGCTGGGCGTCCTCATCGTGATGCTGGCGCTCGTGGCGCAGCCCAAACCGTGGCTGGACATCCCGTTCCTGGAGGACGCGGTCCACTTCACGATCCGCTGAACGGTGTCCGTCCCCTCCCCCGAGAAGGGACGGACACCAGGGGCGGGGCACGCCGGAGCGGATAGCTCCGGAAAGTGGCGACTTGAGCGGCCTTGCCCCGTCCTGACTCCAGCCTTGTCGACGGGGATCGAGGGTTCAAGGGATGACTGTGGCCTGTGGCACGGAAGTGACCATTCCGCCACGGTGTGATCGCTGGGCAACGGCGGCGGAAGGCCCGGCCGTCCCGGGCGGGGGCGTGCGAGCGTGCGCTCGGACGCCTGAATGCCACCATGCGCTGTCTGCTCAGGAACTGGCAGTCTGCGTTTGCGCATCTACCTGGGTAGTCCGGAGCGGAAGACCACCGGTCCGGACAGGGGGCAGCACGTGCGCGGCGCAGTGGAAGCCGGGCGAACCGAACCGAACGGGGACGCACATGCAACGAGTGGTAAGCGGTAGCAGCAGTAAGTAGGGGGAATTGATGCCTCGTTGGAAGGCACTGCCGGAGGAGCTCGACCCACAGATCCGGGAGTTCACCGGCCAGCTGCGCAGACTCGTCGACCGCAACGGCCTGAGCCTCGCCGCGGTGGCCGACCGCACGGGCTACAGCAAGACGTCGTGGGAGCGGTATCTGAACGGCCGGCTGCTCGCCCCCCGCGGGGCGATCGTCGCGCTCGCCGAGGTGACCGGTACCGACCAGGCCCATCTGAACACCATGTGGGAGCTGGCGGAACGGGCCTGGAGCCGTGCCGAGATGCGCCACGACATGACGATGGAGGCCATCCGGATCACCCAGGCGCGGGCCGCGCTCGACGAGGCCGGGGTCCCGCGCGGACACGGCAGGAGCCGCCCCTCCGGCGCCGTCGGTACGGCGGGGGGCGCGGGGGCGGGCACGGTGCCGGGCGAGGGCCGCTCACCGTCCGTGCCGGCTCAGCGCGGGTCCCTTCCGCGGGTTCCGCAGCAGCCGCAGGCCGGGCCGGACTCCGCCCCGGGGCACGGCCTGCCGCCCGCCGTGGCCTTCGCCGCCGGCATCGGCGGACCGCAGCCGCCCGCGCGTCGCGACGGGCCCGGTGGCAAGGGCGGAGGCAACCGCAGGACGGCCGTGATCGCGGCCGTCGTCGTGGGCGTCCTGCTCGTGGTCACCGGTGTGGTGCTCCTGATCGGCCCGGACGGCGACTCCAAGGGCGCCGAGGCCGCGAACACGCCCTCCCCTACGCCGACGGCCAGCGCTCCGGTGCTGCCCGCCGGCGTCGAGTGCAAGGGCTCGACATGCGCGGGCCAGGACCCCGAAGAGATGGGCTGCGGCGGCGAGCACGTCCGTACGCTCTCCAGCGCCACCGTCGGCACGAGCGTCATAGAGGTGCGCTACAGCGAGACCTGCGCCGCGGCGTGGGCGCGGATCACCGGGGCCGTCCCCGGTGACACCGTCGAGATCACCGCGGGCGAGGCAGGGCAGAACAGCACGGTGGACGCGACCACGGCCGCGTACACCCCGATGGTCGCCGTGAAACGGATCGCCGACGTCGAGGCGTGTGCCGCGCTCGCCTCCGGTACGCGAGGGTGCACCGTCGAAGCGGCCGGGTAGGGGGAAGGACCTCACGCCGGTCGGCCGCGGACGGGTGAGCGGGGAGTGACCGGTTGTGTGCGGTGCCACAGGGGGGTGGGCGGCCGCGGGGTTCCGGGTCGGATAGCCTGATCGCTGGATATCTCTTCACATCAAGATTCAGGGATGTCCAGCACCAGGGGCCAGGAGCCCCCACCGCCAGCTGTCTAACGGAGATCGCCATGACCCGCACTCCCGTGAATGTCACCGTGACCGGCGCAGCCGGCCAGATCGGCTACGCGCTGCTCTTCCGCATCGCCTCCGGCCACCTGCTCGGCCCGGACGTGCCGGTCAACCTGCGTCTCCTGGAGATCCCGCAGGGGCTGAAGGCGGCCGAGGGCACCGCGATGGAGCTCGACGACTGCGCCTTCCCGCTGCTGCGCAACATCGAGATCACCGACGACGCCAACGTCGGCTTCGCCGGCGCGAACGTCGCCCTGCTCGTCGGCGCCCGCCCGCGCACGAAGGGCATGGAGCGCGGCGACCTGCTCTCCGCCAACGGCGGCATCTTCAAGCCGCAGGGCAAGGCGATCAACGACAACGCCGCGGACGACATCAAGGTCCTCGTCGTCGGCAACCCGGCCAACACCAACGCGCTCATCGCGCAGGCCGCCGCCCCGGACGTACCGGCGGAGCGCTTCACCGCGATGACCCGTCTGGACCACAACCGCGCGATCTCGCAGCTGGCCGCCAAGACCGGTGCCGCCGTCTCCGACATCAAGAAGCTGACGATCTGGGGCAACCACTCGGCCACCCAGTACCCGGACATCTTCCACGCGGAGGTCGCCGGGAAGAACGCCGCCGAGCTCGTCAACGACGAGGCCTGGCTGGCCGACACCTTCATCCCGACCGTCGCCAAGCGCGGCGCCGCGATCATCGAGGCCCGTGGCGCGTCCTCGGCCGCCTCCGCCGCGAACGCCGCCATCGACCACGTGTACACCTGGGTCAACGGCACCGCCGAGGGCGACTGGACCTCCATGGGTATCCCGTCGGACGGCTCCTACGGCGTCCCCGAGGGCATCATCTCGTCCTTCCCCGTCACCACGGAGAACGGCACGTACAAGATCGTCCAGGGCCTGGACATCAACGAGTTCTCCCGTGCGCGCATCGACGCGTCGGTGAAGGAGCTCACCGAGGAGCGCGACGCGGTCCGCGAGCTCGGCCTGATCTGATCCGCACGTCCCCTCGGGGGACGCGGGAACGCCACCGCCCCCGGCAGCAGTCGCTGCCGGGGGCGGTGGCGTTCCCGGAAGGGCCGGAGCGCTTTCAGAGCACGGCGGCGATCTCGCCCAGGGCCGCCATGGCACGGCGTTGGAGGCCGGGGCCGAACGTGACACGGGTGGCGCCCAGTTCACCGAGGCGTCGCGGACCCGGACCGTCCGGCCGGGCGAGGGCGTTCAGCGGCACCGGTACGGCGGCGGCCAGGCGGGGGAGGGCCTCGGGTGGCGCCATGATCGGGTAGACGCCGTCGGCGCCCGCCGCCACGTACAGCAGCGCGCGGCGCACGGTCTCGGCCTCCTGGTCGGTGCCCTCCGGGACGCCGGTGACGTACGTGTCCACCCGGGCGTTGACGAACAGCGCGTCCCCGGCGGCCGCCCGCACCGCCGCCAGCCGGTCCGCCTGCCACCCGGCATCCACGAGGACCCCGTCCACCGTGTCCTCCAGATTGCAGCCGACGGCCCCGGCATCGAGCAGCCGCTCCACCAGCTCCCCGGGCGCCAGCCCGTACCCCGCCTCGACGTCGGCCGACACGGGCACGGAGACGGCGCGGGCGATCCGCGCCACCGCCGCGAACATCTCGGCGGCGGGCGTGGCCCCGTCCTCGTACCCGAGCGAGGCCGCCACCCCGGCGCTCGGTGTGGCGAGGGCCGGGAACCCCGCGTCGGCGAGAACGCGGGCGCTCGCGGCGTCCCACGGGCCGGGGAGGACCAGCGGATCGCCGGGGGTGCGGCCGTGGTGCAGGGCGCGGAGGACGGATGCGGTCATCGCGGAAGGCTCCTGAGACGGGCAGGTGGACCGGGGAGAGGGCGGGTCAGCGGTGGTCGCCGGGGGTGTAGTGCCCCGGGACCATGCGGGTGGTCACGGCGAACCGGTTCCAGGAGTTGATCGTGATGATCGCGGCGATGAGGTGGGCGAGCTCGGCCTCGTCGAAATGCTTGGCGGCCGTCGCGTACACCTCGTCCGGCACGAAACCGTCGGTCAGGACGGTCATCGCCTCGGCCAGCCCGATCGCCGCGATCTCCTTCGGCGTGTAGAAGTGCTGCGACTCCTCCCAGGCGCTGAGCTGCACGATCCGCTCGATGGACTCACCGGCGGCGAGTGCGTCCTTGGTGTGCATGTCGAGGCAGAACGCGCAGTGGTTCAGCTGCGAGCACCGGATCTTCACCAGCTCGGCCACGACCGGGTCGAGCCCCTTGCGGGACGCGGCATCCAGGCGGGCCATCGCCTTGTAGACGTCGGGGGCGTGCTCGGTCCACTGCATGCGGGGGGTGTGCTCGGGGGCGTACTCGGAGGTCGCGTGGCTGTGTGTGTTCGTCGTCATGGATATGACGCTACGCGGCGAGTGGCGCACCTGTATGGTCCATTTCCATGACAGATGCCTGGGCCACTTTCGGCGCCGACCTGCATATCGACGTGACCGGGTCGAACGGGCTGCGGGCCGGACTCATGGACGCCCTGCGGGAGGCGGCCCGGACCGGCCGGCTGGCGCCCGGGACCCGGCTGCCGTCGTCCAGGACCCTCTCCGCCGACCTCGGCATCGCCCGCAACACCGTCGCCGACGCCTACGCGGAACTGGTCGCCGAGGGCTGGCTCACCGCCCGGCAGGGCTCCGGCACCCGGGTGGCGCAGCGGTCCGAGCCACGCCCGTCCGCCACCTCGGCGCCGCGCACCCGGCCGCCCCGCAGCAGTCCCACGTACAGCCTGATGCCCGGCTCGCCCGACCTCGCGACGTTCCCGCGCGCCGAATGGCTGAAGGCGGCCCGCCGCGCCCTCACCCGCGCACCCAACGACGCCTTCGGCTACGGCGACCCGGCCGGCCGCATCGAGCTGCGCACCGTGCTCGCCGACTACCTGGCACGGGCCCGCGGGGTGTACGCGGATCCCGAACGCATCGTGGTCTGCGCCGGCTTCGTCCACGGGCTGAGGATGATGGGGAAGGTGCTGCGGGAGCGCCGCGTGCGCGAGGTGGCCGTCGAGTCGTACGGACTGGACGTGCACACGGGCCTGCTCACCGACGCCGGCCTGCGCATCCCCTGTCTGCCGCTCGACGGACTCGGCTCCCGGACCGGCGAACTGCACGGGATGCGGGGCGCGGGCGCGGTGCTCCTGACACCCGCTCACCAGTTCCCGACCGGGGTGCCGCTCCACCCCGACCGGCGGGCCGCGGCCGTCGACTGGGCGCGCAGTACCGGCGGACTGATCCTGGAGGACGACTACGACGGAGAGTTCCGCTACGACCGCCAGCCGGTCGGCGCGCTCCAGGGCCTGGACCCCGAACGCGTCGTGTACCTGGGGACGGCCAGCAAGTCACTGGCGCCGGGGCTGCGGATGGGGTGGATGGTGGTGCCGCAGTCACTGGTCGGCGAGGTGACCGCGGCCAAGGGCTGGAGCGACTGGGCGTCGAGCGCGCTGGACCAGCTGACCCTGGCGGAGTTCATCGCCTCCGGCGCGTACGACCGGCATGTGCGCTCCGTGCGGCTGCGCTACCGCAACCGGCGCGACCAACTGGTCGCGGCACTGGCGGAGCGGGCCCCCGCCATCCGTGTCAGCGGGATCGCCGCCGGTCTGCACGCCGTACTCGAACTCCCGGAGGGCACGGAGGCCGAGGTGATCAGGTCAGCGGCCTGGCAGGGGCTCGCCGTGCAGGGCCTGTCCTTCTTCCGCCACCCGGACGCCGAGGTGCGGCGCGAGGCCCTGGTCATCGGTTACGGAACGCCGACCGACAGCGCCTGGGCGGGCGCACTGGACGCCCTGTGCCGGATCCTGCCGTGAGCGGGCCTACGGGTGCCTTACGGGTGGCGCGCCCGGCACCGCGGGCTGCGGAGTGTCCGCAGGGGCCTCGCCGAACCGGGCCAGGGCCAGCGCTCCCGCCACGGCCACCGCGAAGCCGGTGACCGCCGGCCAGCCGAGGCCGTCGCGGGTACGGTCCCCGAGCCAGACGACCCCCACCAGCGCGGGCCCGATCGTCTCGCCCAGCACCATCCCGGCCGTGGCGGTCGTCACCGAACCGCGCTGCAGCGCCGAGGTGAGCAGCAGGAACGCCGAACCGCCGCCCACCAGCAGTGCGTACACGGCGGGGTTGGTGACGAGCGCGGAGGGCGACACATCGTCGATCAGCCGGACGGCGACCTCCACCACCCCGAAACCGCAGCCCGCGCCGAGCCCCAGGACGAGGGCGCGCCCCCGCTCGGGCAGCCGGCCCGCCGCCGTGCCGATCAGCAGGATGCCGACGGCGACGCCGAGCATCGACCAGCGCAGCGCATCCGATCCGGCCGCCTGACCCTCCTCGCCGGAGGAGAGCCCCAGCATGCCGAGGCCCGCGCAGACCACGGCGACGGCCGTCCACTCGGTGGCGCTCAGCCGGACCCCGAGCAGCCGGGCGGCGACGACCGCGGTCACGGCCAGACTCGCGGCCAGGGCCGCGCCCACCGCATAGATGGGCAGCGAGCGCAGGGCGATGATCTGGAAGACGAAACCGAGGCCGTCGAGGGCGAGCCCGGCCACGTAACGCCACTGGCGAAGGGCCCGCAGCAGCAGGGCCGGATCGACCCCCGCACCGGCCCCGGGCTCGGCGGCGGCCCGCGCGGCGACGGCCTGGAGGACGGAGGCCGTGCCGAAGCAGACCGCGGAACCGAGCGCGCAGATCATCCCCAGGAGCACACGGGGACTCTACTGGGGACGGCGCGGGGCCGGGGTCCCAGCCGGAACCCCGGCCCCGCCCCTCCCGGCAGGCCGGGTGCCGGCGATCAGCCGCGCAGCACCTCGCGCAGCTGCTCCAGCCCCCAGTCCAGATCCTCCTTGCTGATCACCAGCGGCGGGGCGATCCGGATCGTCGAACCATGGGTGTCCTTCACCAGCACCCGCCGGTCCATCAGCTTCTCGGAGATCTCCCGTCCCGTGCCGTGGCCCGGTTCGATGTCGACGCCCGCCCACAGCCCACGGCCCCGCACCGCCTCCACCGCGCCGCCGCCCACCAGCAGGCCCAGCTCCTGATGGAGGTGCTCGCCCAGCTCGGCGGCCCGCTGCTGGTACTCACCGGTGCGCAGCATCGCGATGACCTCCAGCGCGACCGCGCACGCCAGCGGATTGCCGCCGAACGTCGAGCCGTGCTCCCCGGGCCGGTAGATCCCCAGCACCGCCGCGGACGAGACCACCGCCGACACGGGCACCACACCTCCGCCCAGCGCCTTGCCGAGCACGTACATGTCGGGCACGACATCCTCGTGCTCACAGGCGAAGGTCTTCCCGGTCCGGCCGAGGCCCGACTGGATCTCGTCCGCGATGAACAGCACGTTCCGCTCGCGGGTCAGCTCGCGGACCCCGGGGAGGTAGCCGGGCGGCGGCACCAGCACCCCGGCCTCGCCCTGGATCGGCTCCAGCAGCACCGCCACGGTGTTCTCGGTCATCGCCGCCCGCAGCGCGGTCAGGTCGCCGTACGGCACGATCTCGAACCCCGGGGTGTACGGACCGAAGTCCGCGCGCGCCTCGTGGTCCGTGGAGAAGCTGACGATCGTCGTCGTCCGGCCGTGGAAGTTGTCGGCGGCGACGATGATCTTCGCCATGCCGTCCGGGACGCCCTTGACCCGGTAGCCCCACTTGCGGGCCGTCTTCACCGCGGTCTCCACCGCCTCCGCCCCGGTGTTCATGGGCAGCACCATCTCCATGCCGCACAGCTCGGCGAGCTGCGTACAGAAGTCGGCGAACCGGTCGTGGTGGAAGGCCCGTGAGGTGAGGGTCACCCGCTCCAGCTGTGCCTTGGCCGCGTCGATCAGACGGCGGTTGCCGTGGCCGAAATTGAGCGCCGAGTAACCGGCGAGCATGTCGAGGTAGCGCCGGCCCTCTACATCGGTCATCCAGGCGCCGTCCGCCGTGGCGACGACGACGGGCAGCGGATGGTAGTTGTGCGCGCTGTGCGCCTCGGCAGAGGCGATGGCGGTTTCCGTGGTCGACACGGGATCTCCGTTCGTCGTGCGGCGTGGGCCGGGGTCTTGCCCACTTTGTATCGTCGGTCGGATCGCCCACGAGGAAACCTTCAGTTCGCGGCGCGCCCGCGTTTTCCGCTGCCGGGCGGGCTCCGCGGCCCTCCGCGGAACCCCGTCAGGCGTCCTCGTACCTTTCTCGCACCGGCTGCCCGAGATCCCTTCCGTACCTGAGACAATGACTTCCATGGCCTCTGAACGTCCCCGTGTGCTCTCCGGAATCCAGCCCACCGCAGGCTCGTTCCACCTCGGCAACTACCTCGGCGCGGTCCGCCAGTGGGTGGCACTGCAGGATTCCCACGACGCCTTCTACATGGTGGTCGACCTGCACGCGATCACCGTCCCGCAGGACCCGGCGGAGCTGCGCGCCAACACCAGGCTCGCCGTCGCCCAGCTGCTCGCCGCCGGAGTGGACCCGGAGCGCTGCACGCTCTTCGTCCAGAGCCACGTCCCCGAGCACGCCCAGCTCGGGTGGGTCATGAACTGTCTGGCCGGATTCGGCGAGGCGTCCCGGATGACGCAGTTCAAGGACAAGTCCGCCAAGCAGGGGACCGACCGCACCACGGTGGGGCTCTTCACCTATCCGCTGCTGATGGTCGCCGACATCCTGCTGTACCAGGCCGACCAGGTCCCGGTGGGAGAGGACCAGCGCCAGCACCTGGAGCTGACCCGCAATCTCGCCGAGCGGTTCAACGGCACCTACGGGGACACCTTCACCGTGCCGGACCCGTACATCCTCAAGGAGACGGCGAAGATCTACGACCTTCAGGACCCGTCCGCGAAGATGAGCAAGTCCGCGGCGACCACCAAGGGTCTGATCAACCTCCTCGACGAGCCGAAGACGACCGCCAAGAAGGTGAAGAGCGCCGTCACTGACACCGACACCGTGATCCGCTTCGACCAGGTCGAGAAGCCGGGGGTCAGCAATCTGCTGTCCATCTACTCGACCCTCACCGACACGTCGGTCGCCGACCTGGAGCAGAAGTACGAGGGCAAGGGCTACGGTGCGCTGAAGACCGACCTCGCCGAGGTCATGGTCGACTTCGTCACACCGTTCCGCACCCGTACCCAGGAATATCTCGACGACACGGAGACGCTGGACTCCATCCTGGCCAAGGGGGCGGAGAAGGCCCGGGCCGTCGCCGCCGAGACTCTGGCGCTGACCTATGACCGGATGGGCCTTCTGCCCGCCAAGCACTGAGTCCAAGGACCCTGGCGTCAGGACCTCCACAGGCGGCACACTGGCGGCGTGAAGCATGCGGCCGTCAGTGGCTGAAAACAGACCATCGAGGATTGAGGAGAACGACGTGGGGACCGTAACGCTCGGCGTTTCGATCGCGGTCCCGGAGCCCTACGGCAGCCTGCTCCAAGAGCGGCGCGCGAGCTTCGGGGACCCTGCCGCACACGGCATTCCCACCCACGTCACCCTCCTGCCGCCGACCGAGGCCGAGGCGGCCGACCTCGCCGCGATCGAGGTGCACCTCGCAGCGATCGCGGCCGGCGGCCGCCCCTTCCCGATGCGACTGTCCGGCACGGGCACCTTCCGCCCGCTCTCGCCGGTCGTCTTCGTCCAGGTCGTCGAGGGTGCCTCGGCCTGCTCCTGGCTCCAGAAGCGGGTCCGGGACGCCTCCGGGCCGCTGGTGCGCGAGCTCCAGTTCCCGTACCACCCGCATGTGACCGTGGCGCACGGCATCTCCGAAACGGCGATGGACCGGGCCTATGCGGAGCTCGGCGACTACGAGGCGTCCTGGACCTGTGGTTCCTTCGCCCTGTACGAGCAGGGCGCGGACAGCGTCTGGCGCAAGATCAACGAGTTCCCGTTCGGAGCGGGCGGCGGCAGCCCCGCCGTGCCCGCGCAGAGCGGCAGCTCCATGGACGCACCCTCGCTCCACACCTGAGAAGGCCGCGGGCCCGCACCTTCACGGGCCCGCACCCCCACGCCCCACCTGAGCGGGCCGGGCAGGGCGGTTCCCCTCCGGCTCAGACCGGCAGGCGCCGGAACAGCGGCCGCGGCACATGCCGCAGCGCCGACATCACCGCCCGCAGCGCCCCCGGCACCCACACCGTCTCCGAACGCCGCCGCAGCCCCGTCACGATCGCTTCCGCGACCGCGTCCGGCGTGGTCACCAGCGGGGTCCGGGTGAACGGGATCATCGCGAGTGGCGCATCGGCCGCCGCGGCGGCCGACCCGGCCGGCGCGGTCGCCGGCCGGACGAGCCCGGGGCGTACGACCATCACGTGCACGCCCGTCCCGTGCAGGGCGTCCCCGAGCCCCTGCGCGAACGCGTCCAGGCCCGCCTTGCTCGACCCGTAGATGAAGTCCGCGCGCCGGGCGCGCTCCCCCGCCACCGAGGAGAGCACCACCAGTGAGCCGTGACCCTGCGCCTGGAGTGCGCCGGCGCACACCAGCCCGGCGGAGACGGCCCCCGTGTAGTTCGTCTGGGCGACCCGGACCGCGGCGAGGGGCTCCTCCTCGTCGCGCTCCTGGTCGCCGGGGACACCGAAGGCGAGGAGCACCATGTCGATGTCGCCCTCGGTGAAGATCTTGCCGAGGCCGGCCTCGTGGGACTCGGTGTCCAGCGCGTCGAAGTCGACGGTACGGACATAGGTGCCCCGGCCGCGCAGTTCGGCCGCGGCCGACTCCAGGGCGGGGGAGGGGCGTCCGGCCAGCCAGACGGTGCGGGTGCGGCGGGCGATCAGGCGGCGTGCGGTGGCGAGCCCGATCTCCGATGTGCCGCCGAGGATGAGCAGGGACTGCGGGGCACCGAAGGCATCCTTCACGAGAACGCTCCTTAAGGGCGGGTGGCGGAAGGCGGATGAGGGGAACGCGCGGAAGGGGTGGCGGCCGTCGCGCCGTCAGAGGGAGAGCCGGCGCGAAAGGTCCGACCGGAACGCCCCGTTCGGGTCCAGCTCGGCCCGGAGCTGCCGGAACGCGTCCACTCGCGGGTACATCGCGGCCAGCGCGTCCGGGCGCAGCCGGGCGTCGGCCGTCAGACAGACCCGGCCGCCCGCCGCCGCCACCTCCTCGTCCAGGCGGTCGAGGAAGCGGGCCAGTCCCGGCAGGGCCGCGGGCAGGTCGAGGGCGAGGCTCCAGCCGGCTTCCGGGAAGGACAGCCAGCCGGGATCGCCCGGTCCGAACCGTTTGAGCACGGCGAGGAACGAAGGGCAGCGCCGTTGCGAGACCTGTCCGACGATCCGGCGCAGTGTCTCCGCCCGCCTGTCCCCGACGGTGAACTCGTAGTGCACGAAGCCGCCCCGGCCGCGGATCCGGTGGGCGTGCGGCGCGGTGTCCAGGGGGTGGAAGAACGTGGAGATCCGCTGGAGTTCACCGGTGCGGGCCCGCGGTGCGCGGCGGTAGCGGAGCTCGTTGAAGGCGGCGGCGGACATGCGGCCGAGCAGCCCGCCGGGCACGAGGTCCGGTACGAGGGAGTGCGTGGGGGGCAGGGGAGTGGGGCGGAAGAGCAGCGGTGTGCGCCGGGCGTGCGCCGGGAGCATGTTCAGGGGTGCGTGCTCCCCCAGGGTCAGGACGCCACGCCCCGTCGACCGGCCGCGGGCGGTCAGGTCGACCCAGGCCGACGCATAGCGGTGGCGGCGGCTCCCGGTGGCAAGCCTCGTCATCAAGTCATCGAGATCGAGGGCCCGTTCGGTGTCGACCGACATCAGGGACGTCACGACGGGATGGAACCGCAGCGTGGCCGAGAGGATCACCCCGGTCAGGCCCAGGCCCCCCGCCGTCGCGTCGAAGAGCGGGGTGCCGGCGCGGACCGTACGGATCCCGCCGTCCGCGGTGAGGAGCTCGAACTCCGTGACGTGGCGGGAGAAGGAGCCGGAGGTGCGGTGGTTGTGACCGTGGACGTCGGAGCCGATCGCCCCGCCCACCGTGATGTACCGGCTGCCGGGTGTCACCGGCAGGAACCAGCCGAGCGGCAGCAGCACCTCCAACAGCCGGTGCAGGCTCACCCCCGCGTCGCACACCACGAGGCCGGCCCCGGCGTCGATGGTGCGGATCCGGTCCAGTCCCGTCATGTCGAGGACGGAACCCCCGGCGTTCTGCGCCGCGTCGCCGTGCGCCCGGCCGAGGCCTCGAGCGATCGAGCCGCGCGGCCCGCAGCCGCGCACGGCGGCGACGGCCTCCTCGTGACTACGGGGGTGGAAGCGCAGCGCGGTCGTCGGGGCGGTACGGCCCCAGCCGGTCAGGGACACGGTGTCGACAGACATGAGGGTGACCGTATCGCCCGAGAAAACACCTTTGAGGGATTTGTTACAACACTCACCGAAATGGGTGATTGAAGGGGAGTCATCTTCTACGCTGCCGACGGGACGCCTGATTTCGGTGTCCGGGAGGGTAGTCGTACGGCATGGACTGGCTGAAGAAACTCCCCGTCATCGGGCCGCTCGTCTCCTGGCTGATGGAGACGCATCTCTGGCACAGCTACGAAACGCTGGATCGGGTCCACTGGGCCAGGCTCGCCGCGGCGATCACGTTCATCAGCTTCCTGGCGCTCTTCCCCCTGATCGCGGTCGCTGCCGCGATCGGTGCGGCGCTGCTCTCCGACAAGCAACTGGACAAGATCGAGGACAAGCTCGCCGAGCAGGTGCCCGGCATCTCCGACCAGCTCGGCATCGACAATCTGGTGGCCCACGCGGGGACGGTCGGGCTGGTGGCCGGTGCGCTGCTGCTCTTCACCGGCATCGGCTGGATCGGCTCGTTGCGGGACTGCCTGCGCGCCGTCTGGGAGATGGACGATCTGGATCAGGGCAATCCGGTCCTGCGCAAACTCAAGGACGCCGGGCTGCTGTTCGGGCTGGGCGGGGCGGCCCTGGTGACCCTGGCGATCTCCTCGGTGGGCTCCGTGGCCGTCGGCTGGGTCGCCGATCTGGTCAACATCCCGGAAGACGGCGCGGGCGGCGTACTGCTGCGGATCGCGGCCCTGGTGGTGGCGGTGGTCGCCGGCTTCCTGCTACTGCTCTATCTGCTGACCCTGCTGCCCGGGGTCGAGCCGCCGCGGCGCCGGCTCGTGGTCGCCGCGCTGATCGGCGCGGTCGGGTTCGAGCTGCTCAAGCTGCTGCTCGGCAGCTATATGAAGGGCGTCGCCTCGAAGAGCATGTACGGAGCCTTCGGTGTGCCGATCGCGCTGCTGCTGTGGATCAACTTCACCGCGAAGCTGCTGTTGTTCTGTGCCGCCTGGACGGCCACGCGGAGCAAGGGAGAGGCGGAGCCGTCGGCGGACACGGAGCAGGACTCCGCATCCGCCGACGGCAGGGAAGCCGGCGGCAGCACCCTCAGCGGCGGGGGAGGCGGCGCACCAGGTCCGGGAGCGGCCAGCGCCGGTTGACCAGGAACGCCGCCCCGGCCAGCAGCACCAGCACGCCGCCGACGATGCCCAGGGCGATCCCGACCCCGCTCGTGCTGTCGGTGGCGGTGGCGGCCTTCGTGGTCTGAGGTCCGTTCCCGCCCTTGTTCGCGGCCGGCTTGTCGGCCTGGGCGCCCTTGCCCGTACCCGTGCCGGTTCCGGTCTCGGCGGACTTCGGCGGAACGAGTTCGCCGACCGGGGTGACCTTGCCGCTCGCGGCGAAGCCCCAGTCGAGCAGGCTGGCCGCTTCCTTGTAGACGGCGTGCGTCTCGTCGGACGACGGGTTCATGACGGTGACGAGCAGCACCTTGCCGTCGCGCTCGGCGACGCCGGTGAAGGTGTTCCCGGCGTGCGTCGTGTAGCCGTTCTTGACACCCGCGATGCCCTTGTACGGGGTGACGCCGTCGGCCCCCGTGAGTAGCCGGTTGGTGTTCTGGATGCCGAAGCTCTCGCGCTTCTCGCCCTTCTTCTGCTCACCGGGGAACTGCGCGGTGGCGGTCGAGCAGTACTCGCGGAAGTCCGCCTTCTGCAGCCCGCTGCGGGCGAACAGCGTGAGGTCGTACGCGCTGGAGACCTGGTTGGGGGCGTCGTAGCCGTCGGGCGACACCACCGTGGTGTCCAGGGCCTGGAGTTCATCCGCGTGCGCCTGCATGTCGGTGACGGTCTTGGGGACGCCCCCGTACATCGAGGCCAGCACGTGCACCGCGTCGTTGCCCGAACGCAGGAAGACCCCGAGCCACAGGTCGTGCACCGTGTAGCTGAGGTCCTCCTTGACGCCGACCAGACTGCTGCCCTCGCCGAGATCGGCCAGGTCCTCGTCCTTGACCGTGTACTCACGGGTCTTCGGCTGGAGCGCCGGTGCCTGCATCACGGTGTCGGCGAAGAGCATCTTCAGCGTGGAGGCCGGAGGCAGCCGCCAGTGCGGATTGTGCGAGGCGAGCACGTCGCCGGTCTCCGCGTCCGAGACCATCCAGGACCTGCCGGTCAGGTCCTTCGGCAGGACCGGAGCGCCGGAGCCCAGGTTGACCTGGGTCCCGCTCCGGCCGAGCTGCACGCCACCGACCTGCGACATGCCGGGGGGCGGCTTCGGCTCGTCGTCCGAGGTGTCCTGACCGACCGCCGACGCAGGACTGACGAGGAAAACGGACAGCAAAGCGGCAGAGGTGACCGACAGAGCGGCCTTCTTGAGAGCTGACACGGTCGAAAACGTACATGCAGTTGATCTGAATATGGATACCGGAGGTATGACCCGCCGTGCGTACCGCCGGGACAGCCCACCCCGGACGAGGCGGCCGGAGCGTGGCGGAGATACTGAATCCATGAAGCTCAGCCGCCCCGTCTCCTGGTTCCTGCTCGCTTTCGGGGTGTGGAGCTGGTTCATTTGGGTCACTTTCGTAAAAAATCTATGGAAAGACGGCAGTGGTCTCGCCTTCGACGACGCGGGTGACCCGACTGCCTACTTCTGGGTGCATCTGCTGCTCGCCATCACGTCCTTTCTCCTGGGGACGGCAGTGGGAGTGATCGGGTTCCGTGGCGTCAGGGCCCTGCGTGGTCAAGGCGCGTAGAGCGTCGACTTCCGGCCGGGGCCGGATGTAGGGCAAACGGGACGAACGAGGCGGGGGAGTGCGCGTGGCGGTCATGGGGTTCGCTCTGCTGGCGGCCGCGGTGCTCGCGCTGCTGGCCCTCGTGCACCGCTATGTGTGGCGCCGCTTCGTCGGTGACACGACGACAGCGGGCAGCCCCCTGCGCCGGGCCGGCACGGTGGCGGCGTACGTCCTGCCGCTGCTGAGCGTCGGGGCTCTGGTCTCCGGGCGTACGGGGGCACCCTTCTGGCTCCAGCAGGTGCTGGCCTGGCCCGGTTACCTCTGGCTGGCCGCCCTGCTCTACCTGACGCTCGCCCTGCTGGCCGGCGAGGCGGTGCGGCCGCTGCTGCGCCGGCTGCCGGCCCGCCGGGCCGCGACCGCACCGGAAGCGGAGGCGACGGAGACCGCCGCGCCGGCACCGGAAGCGGAGGCGGCGCCCGCCGAACCGGTCACCGCCGCGCACGGGTCCGACACCAGGACGGCGGCCCCGCCGGTCGCCACACCCCTCGTGCCCGCCGACCCCTCGCGCCGTCTCTTCGTCGCGCGGGCCGTCGGGGGCGCAGCCGCTGTCGCCGGGCTCGGCGTGACCGGCTACGGCGCCTACGGGGTGCTGCGCGGCCCCCGCGTCAAGCGCGTCACCGTCCCGCTGGCGAGGCTGCCCCGGTCCGCCCACGGCTTCCGGATCGCCGTCGTCAGCGACGTCCACCTGGGCCCGATCCTGGGCCGGGCCCACACCCAGCGGATCGTCGACACGGTCAACCGGACCCAGCCCGACCTGATCGCGGTCGTCGGGGACCTGGTCGACGGATCGGTCGCCGATCTCGGCCCGGCCGCCGAACCGCTCGCCCGGCTCCGCTCCCGGCACGGCGCGTTCTTCGTCACCGGCAATCACGAGTACTACTCGGGGGCCGCCGAATGGGTCGATCACGTAAGGGAATTGGGCCTGCACCCGCTGGAGAACGCCCGGGTCGAGATCGACGGTTTCGATCTCGCCGGAGTCAACGACATCGCGGGCGGGAGTGAAGGTCAGGGTCCCGATTTCGGCCGGGCCCTCGGCGACCGGGACCCCGGCCGCGCCGCCGTCCTCATGGCGCACCAGCCCGTCGTCATCGACGAGGCCGTCGAGCACGGCGTGGACCTGCAGCTCTCCGGGCACACCCACGGCGGCCAGCTCTGGCCGGGCAACTACATTGCGGAACTGGCCAATCCCACTGTCGCGGGGCTCGAACGCTACGGCGACACCCAGCTGTACGTCACACGCGGCGCGGGTGCCTGGGGTCCGCCCGTGCGGGTCGGCGCGCCCTCCGACATCACCGTCGTCGAGCTCGCGTCCCGCCGGGCGTAGTCGCCGCACCGTTCACAACCCCCCTCGAACGCCCCCGAAATGGCCGTTCGGGTGACCGGTCATGAACCCTCTGTATTCGACGTATCGGCCCAAGGTTTCAACTAACGAACAAAAGGCTATGAGCCTCCGATTTCCTCTTCCAGATGTGAAAATCGTGTGATTGGCTGAGCGCGAACGTGCGGTGATCTGCGTATCTGAGCGCGACGCCGAGGTGGGGCTGGTAAGGGAGAGCACGGCAATGCGGTCGATCCGACTACGGATTCTCGCGATTCTCGCGGTATTGGTCATCGTGGGCGTCGGCGCCTGGCAGCTGCTTCCCTCGGACGAGGGGAAGAGCGATCCGGTCAGGGTCGGCACCACCGACGAGGTGACCTCGCTCGACCCGGCGGGCGCGTACGACGCGGGTTCGTGGGCGATGTACAGCAACGTCTACCAGTCCCTCATGACGTTCAAGTCCGGGGCGATCGTCCCCGAGCCGGACGCCGCCGAGAGCTGCGGCTTCATCGGCGGGAAGCTGCAGACGTACCAGTGCAAGCTCCGTGACGACCTGACGTTCTCCGACGGCAAGGAGATCACCGCCGAGGACGTCAAGTACTCCTTCGACCGGATGATGGAGATCAAGACGGACGTCGGTCCCTCGGTCCTCTTCCCCAGTCTGAAGAACGTGGTGACCGAGGGTCGGACCATCACCTTCAATCTCTCCGCGCGTGACGCGACGTTCCCGCAGAAGCTCGCCACCGGTGCGGGTTCGATCGTCGAGAAGGGCTCCTACTCGGAGCACAAGTTGCAGACCGACAACAAGGTCACCGGGTCCGGGCCGTACGTGCTGAAGTCGTACGAGCCGGGCGTCTCCGCGGAACTCGAGCCGAATTCGAAGTACAAGGGCGCACTGAAGAGCACCGGTGGTCCGGTCACCGTGCGCTACTACAAGCAGTCGGACGACCTCCTGGCCGCCTGGAAGTCCGGCCAGATCGATGTCACGCACCGTCAGCTCCCGTCGTCCACGCTCGCCGAGCTGGACACCGGTGACGTCGACCAGCGTGTGACGGAAGCCGACAGTGCCGAGATCCGCAACCTGGTCTTCAACGTCCGCGAAGGCTCGCCGCTCGCCGACCGGAAGGTCCGCCAGGCCGTCGCGGCGATCATCGACCGTGCGCCCCTGGTGAGCGACATCTACAAGAGCACCGTCGAACCGCTCTACTCGCTGATCCCGCAGGGCTACATCGGGCACAGCACCCCGTTCTTCGACCAGTACCCGTCGCCCGACCCCAAGCGCGCCCGGAAGCTGATGCAGGAGGCGGGTGTGGAGCTGCCGCTGCCCGTCACCTTCGCCTACCGCGACGACGACGAGTACACGAAGGAGACGGCGGAGATCCGCCGCCAGCTGGAGGCGGACGGACTGTTCAAGGTCACCGTGAAGGCCGTGGAGTGGCAGGTCTTCCAGAAGGGTTACGCAGCCGGCAAGTACGACATGTACACCGTCGGCTGGCTCCCGGACTACCCGGACCCCGACACCTTCAGCCAGCCGCTCGTCGGCCGCGACAGCAGCCTTCACAACGGCTACACCAGCAAGAAGATGGACCAGCTGATCAGCTCCACGCTGCAGTACAGCGACCGCAGCCGCACCTCCGCCGACTTCAAGGAGCTCCAGAAGCTGGTCGGCGAGGACGTGCCGCTCGTGCCGCTGTGGCAGAAGAAGGACTACGTCGTCGCCAAGCCCGAAGTCTCCGGATCGCAGTACCTCTCCGACGGCACCGGCATCTGGCGGCTGTGGGAACTGGGCTGGATCTGATCCGGCGTCACAGCACGACATCGAGCGGCCGTCCCGGGATCCGGTCCCGGGACGGCCGCTCGGCCGTTTCCGTCGCTGCGCGGCCTTCCGCCGCCGCTGCTACTTGGCCGCCGCCCGGCCCGCCACTCCGGGCAGGAACTCCTCCAGCACCTCGTGGACCTGGCGCACGAGCGGCCGCAGCACCCGGAACCGGGACAGGGCGATGGCCCGCGCGACGATCGGGGCGGTGCGCTCGACGAGGCGGCGGCTGCGTTCGGCGTCGTCCGTCCGGTCGTAGACCCAGTACAGCACCAGGCCCATCTGGTTCAGCCACATCAGCTGGGGCAGCAACTCGGCCAGTTCGGGGTCGATCTTGGTGCCGGAACCCGCCAGGCAGCGTTCGTGGATGGAGATCGCCGCCTCCCGCGCGGAGACCGAGTCGTGCGAGAACGGGCTGAGCGGACTTTCGGGGTCCGCGGCGTTCTTGAAGAACTGGGCGGCGAAGCGGTGGTACGGCTCCGCCACGTCCAGCCAGCAGAGCAGGACCCCGCGGATGCGTACCGCGAGGTCCTTGTCGCCGGCCAGGACCGGCTGGACCGCCGCTTCGTGCTCGGCGGCGATCCGGTCGTAGAAACCCTGGACGAGATGTTCCTTGGACGAGAAGTAGTAGTACGCGTTCCCTACGGAGACGCCGGCCTCCTGGGCGATGGCCCGCATCGTCGTCTTGTCGTAGCCGCGTTCGGCGAAGAGCCGGAGCGCGGTTTCGAGGATGAGTGTGCGGGTCTGCTCGCTCTTGGGAGCCTTGACTTCCTTCACGTCCTTCTCTTCCTTCACCACGGTCCCGAGGGTATCCGGACCGGCTACGTTCTCGGGCCGGGGCCCTGCACCCGGCACTCCCCGCCCGCCCCGCCGCCACCGTCAGCGCGGCACGGCTCGGCAGTCAGGGAGCGGTACTTGGCCGCGGCGAGGACGGTCGCCCGGGCGAACGGCCGGCCGGCCGGAGTGGTCAGCCAGTGGGCCGTCGGCCGGTACCCGTCCAGCGCCCAGAGGCAGACGATCCACGCGGAGGTTCCGCGGTAGATCTGCCCCCGGTCACCGATCACCGTGATCTCCTCCAGCGTGCCGGAGTGGTCCAGGGCGGGAAAGCGGCGGTGTGCCTCGTCGGAGTCCGCCGGCACGAGGTCGAGCGGGACCAGTTGACGCCGGCTCATCAGCCACTGGCGCAGATGGACGCAGAGCGAGCACTGTGCGTCGTAGAGCACGGTGAGCCGTTCGACGGACAGCCGCAGCCCACCGGGGCGGGTCGTCATGGCCGGCCCTCACGCCCGGGGGGCGGGCGCGGCCCACGGCCCCTGTCCCGGGCCGGGGCCCACCCAGCCCTGCGGTGCGACGGGCGGGGTCTGCTCGCGTTCCATCATGCCCCGGCGGCGGATCTTGTTGAGTACGTAGACGTTGCCCAGGTGCATGACCCCGAGGACGAGCAGGACGACGCCGACCTTGACCGACAGGGCCTCGAAGAGCTGCCGGGCGTCGGCGACGCCGTCGGAGTTCTTCAGGTAGAGCGTCACGAACCCCAGGTTGACCAGGTAGAAGCCCACCACCAGCAGGTGGTTGACGGCGTCGGCGAGCTTCTCGTTCCCGTGCAGGACATCGGCGAGGAACACCTTGCCGTTGCGGCTGAGTGTGCGGGCGACCCAGATGGTGAGCGCCACGCTGATGAGCAGATAGATGACGTACGCGACAACAGTGAGGTCCATGCCCCACCCTCCCTTGAACGCGTTCAAATGCTGTTGTCATGGACTGTAGACCCGTCTTTGAACATGTTCAAGCAGAGGCTTCGGTGGCGGCCGTCACGCTCTTTGCCGGCGGCCTGAGGTTCCGTACACCCGGCACGGCCGCGGTGGCCAGGCAGGCCGCACCGACCATCAGCCCGGCCGCGGCGAGCGGGACTTCGGCGCCCCATGCGGAGGCGGCGAGCGGGGCCAGGGCGTAGCCCAGCGGCATCGCGCCGAGCGAGAGCAGCCAGTCGTACGAGGTGACCCGGGCGAGTGCGTGCGGGGGGACGGCGGACTGGACGGCGGTCTCCCAGACCGGGTTGAGGAAGCCGAGTCCGGCCAGGGCGATCCCGTACGCGAGGACGGCCACGGCGACGGGGGCGTGCGCGGCCAGCAGACAGAGCGGCAGTGCGTAGAGGGCGAGGCCCAGATTGGCGATCAGGACCGGACGGCGCGGCCGGGCGCGGCCGGCCACCAGTGAGCCGAGCAGCAGGCCGACGGCACCGGTCTGGAGGAAGGCGACCCAGGCGCCCTTGCCGCCCAGGTCGCGCAGGAAGAGCGCCGGGCCCAGCGTCATCAGGACGGCTGCCGCGCCGTTCCAGACGGCGTGGGCGATCAGGCTCGTCCAGTACCAGTCGCGGCTGCGGACCTCGCCCCAGCCCTCCTTGAGATCGGCGATCAGCGAGCGTCGCGGGATGGGGACGTGCCGGACGTCGATCGCGGCCAGCAGTGCGGCGCTCACCGCGAAGCTCGCGCCGTCCAGGACGAAGGCCCAGCCCGGCCCCGCGGTGAACACCAGCGCCCCGGCGACGGCCGGGCCGCCGATCCGCGTCGCGCTGCTGACCACGGCCATCAGGGCGTTGGCGCGCAGCAGTCCGGACTCCGGCACGGTGCCGCGGATCAGCGGCGAGACGGTCGGCATCGAGAAGGCGCCGGCGGCGCCGCCGATGGCCTCGGCCACGGCGATCTGCCACAACGCAGGGGTGCCGGAGAGCAGTTCGGCGCCGACGAAGAGCTGGGTGACGCACCGTACGAGGTCGGTGGTCAGTGCGACCGTGCGGGCGTTGAAGCGGTCGCCGACCACGCCGCCGAGCGGCAGCAGGAGCAGCTTGGGCACCATCGCGCAGGCGAGGACCAGGGCGAGGGCGCCGTTCGAGCCGGTGGCCAGGTAGACGGCGATGCTGAGTGCGGCGGGAATCGCGGCGTCACCGAGCAGGGAGAGGCTGCGTCCGATGAAGAGCAGGCGGAAGGAGCGGGTGCGTAAGGGGTGAGACATGGTCGGGAATCTATTTCGTCACCAAACTATTCGTCAACGAAATATAAGCTTCCGAAGTATGGGGAGGTCCGGCGTAGGCTGTTGCTCATGCATCAACGCGACTGGACCGACGGCCACGTGGAGCGATGGAAGCCGGTACTTCCCGAACTCGACCCGGATGTCGAGGGCGCGGTGACGCGGATGAAGAAGCTCTCCGTCCATCTGCGCAGGGTGCGGGAGCAGTCCCTGGTCGACTTCGACCTGGACCGCCAGGAGTTCGACACCCTGCACAAGCTCGCCGGCCGCGGCGGCAAGGCAGCCCCGTCCGAGCTCGCCGCCGACCTCGACCTCGCGCCCGCCTCCGTCACCGGCCGGCTGGACGCCCTGGAGCGCCGCGGGTTCGTCCGCCGGACGCCCTCCACCACCGACAGGCGCCGCGTCGACGTGGAGCTGACCGACGAGG
The DNA here is from genome assembly GCF_043203805.1 of Streptomyces sp. LN549. Lineage (NCBI taxonomy): Bacteria > Bacillati > Actinomycetota > Actinomycetes > Kitasatosporales > Streptomycetaceae > Streptomyces > Streptomyces sp. LN549. The sequence continues at coordinate 5,420,569 of NZ_JAZHRI010000002.1, forward strand.
GCCGCTCGACCTGGGTCGGCGCGATGGAGTTCCTCGGCCACGAGGAGGAGCGCCTGCTGGGCGTCCTCCCCAAGGACGAACGCACGCTGCTCAACGACATGCTGCGGCGCATCATGGTGGTCGCGGAGGACAAGGGCGGCGCCGGCTGGGAGTAGGGCGCCCGGTGCACGGCAGGAGGCCCCGTCCCGCGCAGCAGTGCTGTGCGGGACGGGGCCTCCGGTGTGCTCGGGGACTCCCGGGGATCAGAAGCGACGCGTGATCAGCGCGCGCTTGACCTCCTGGATCGCCTTCGTGACCTCGATGCCACGCGGGCAGGCGTCCGTGCAGTTGAAGGTGGTGCGGCAACGCCACACACCGTCACGGTCGTTGAGGATCTCCAGGCGCTGCTCGCCGCCCTCGTCGCGCGAGTCGAAGATGAAGCGGTGCGCGTTGACGATCGCCGCCGGGCCGAAGTACTGGCCGTCGTTCCAGAACACCGGGCACGAGGACGTGCACGCGGCGCACAGGATGCACTTGGTGGTGTCGTCGAAGCGCTCGCGGTCCTCGGCGGACTGCAGACGCTCGCGGGTCGGCTCGTTCCCCTTGGTGATGAGGAAGGGCATGACGTCGCGGTAGGCCTGGAAGAACGGGTCCATGTCGACCACGAGGTCCTTGAGGACCGTGAGGCCCTTTATGGCCTCGACCGTGATCGGCTTCTCCGGGTTCAGGTCCTTGATCAGCGTCTTGCAGGCGAGCCGGTTCTTGCCGTTGATCCGCATCGCGTCGGAACCGCAGATGCCGTGCGCGCACGAGCGGCGGAACGTCAGCGTGCCGTCGGTCTCCCACTTGATCTTGTGAAGGGCGTCGAGAACACGCTCCTTCGGGTCGATCTCGATCTGGAAGTCCTGCCACTGGGCCTCGTCGGAGACCTCGGGGTTGAACCGGCGGATCCGGAAGGTCGCCGTGATGTACGGCGAGTCCGCGAAACCGGCCTCGGGCTCGGGAGCCTTGTCGGCCTTTTCCAGGGTGGGGGTAGCCATCAGTACTTACGCTCCATCGGCTGGTAGCGGGTCTGGACGACCGGCTTGTAGTCCAGCCGGATCGACTCGGTGCCGTCGTCGGCGACCTCGCGGTACGCCATGGTGTGGCGCATGAAGTTGACGTCGTCGCGGTTCGGGTAGTCCTCGCGGTAGTGACCGCCGCGGGACTCCTTGCGCGCCAGCGCCGAAGTCGCCATGACCTCGGCGAGGTCGAGCAGGTTGCCCAGCTCGATGGCCTCCAGCAGGTCCGTGTTGAACCGCTTGCCCTTGTCCTGGATGGACACGTTGAGGTAGCGCTTGCGCAGCTCCGCGATCGTGTCGACCGCGGTCTTGATCGTCTGCTCGGTGCGGAACACCATCACGTTGGCGTCCATGCACTCCTGCAGCTCCAGGCGGATCGCCGAGACGCGCTCGGTGCCCGTGGAGTTGCGCAGCCGCTCGACCTGGTCGACGACCATCTGTGCCGGGTTCTCGGGAAGCTCGACGAAGTCGTTCTTCGCGGAGTACTCGGCGGCGGCGATGCCCGACCGGCGTCCGAAGACGTTGATGTCGAGCAGCGAGTTGGTGCCGAGGCGGTTGGCGCCGTGCACGGAGACACAGGCGACCTCGCCGGCGGCGTACAGGCCCGGGACGACGGTGGTGTTGTCGGCCAGCACCTCGCCCTCGACGTTGGTCGGGATGCCGCCCATGGCGTAGTGCGCGGTCGGCTGGATCGGGATCGGGTCCGTGTAGGGCTCGATGCCGAGGTACGTACGCGCGAACTCCGTGATGTCCGGGAGCTTGGCGTCCAGCTGCTCCGGCGGGAGGTGCGTGAGGTCGAGGTAGACGTGGTCGCCCTCGGGACCGCAGCCGCGGCCCTCACGGATCTCCGTGTAGATGGAGCGGGACACGACGTCACGGGACGCGAGGTCCTTCATGACGGGCGCGTACTTCTCCATGAAGCGCTCGCCGTCCTTGTTGCGGAGGATGCCGCCCTCACCACGGGCGCCCTCCGTCAGCAGGATGCCCATGCGCCAGATGCCCGTCGGGTGGAACTGGAAGAACTCCATGTCCTCCAGCGGCAGACCGCGGCGGTACGCGGCGGCCTGGCCGTCACCGGTCAGGGTGTGCGCGTTCGACGTCACCTTGAAGAACTTGCCCGTGCCACCGGAGGCGAAGATGATCGACTTCGCCTGGAACACGTGGATCTCGCCGGTCGCCAGCTCGTACGCGACGACGCCCGCGGACTTCTTGACCCCGTCCACTTCCTGGAGCAGCAGGTCCAGGACGTAGAACTCGTTGAAGAACTCCACACCCTCCTTGACGCAGTTCTGGTACAGCGTCTGGAGGATCATGTGGCCGGTGCGGTCCGAGGCGTAGCAGGACCGGCGGACCGGGGCCTCGCCGTGGTTACGGCTGTGGCCGCCGAAGCGACGCTGGTCGATCTTGCCCTCGGGCGTGCGGTTGAACGGCAGGCCCATCTTCTCCAGGTCGAGAACGGAGTCGATGGCCTCCTTCGCCAGGATCTCCGCGGCGTCCTGGTCGACCAGGTAGTCGCCGCCCTTGATCGTGTCGAAGGTGTGCCACTCCCAGTTGTCCTCCTCCACGTTGGCGAGCGCGGCGGCCATGCCGCCCTGCGCCGCGCCCGTGTGGGAGCGGGTGGGATAGAGCTTGGTCAGCACGGCGGTGCGGCTGCGCTTGGTCGACTCGATGGCCGCGCGCATGCCGGCGCCGCCGGCGCCGACGATGACGGTGTCGTACTTGTGGATCTGCATGGTTTACCTCTGGTCCTTCGGGCCCGGCGCCTAGCGGATGTTCGGGTCGAAGGTGAAGATCACCAGCGTGCCCAGCAGGACGGTGAACACCGTGGCGGTGTACAGCAGCATCTTCAGCCAGAAGCGGGTGTTGTCCCGTTCGGCGTAGTCGTTGATGACCGTACGGAGACCGTTGGCGCCGTGCAGCATGGCGAGCCACAGCATCGCCAGGTCCCAGACCTGCCAGAACGGCGAGGCCCAGCGGCCCGCCACGAAGGCGAAGCCGATCTTGGAGACGCCGCCGTCCAGCACCAGCTGGATCAGCAGGTGGCCCAGGACCAGGACGACCAGCACGATGCCCGACAGGCGCATGAAGAGCCAGGCGTACATCTCGAAGTTGGTGCGCGAGCCCTTGGGGGTCTTGCCGGTCCGCTTGCGCGGCGGCTCGATCACGGGCGCCGGGTTGTCAGCGTCATATCGGCCCACAGGGCTGACGCCCTCGACGTCGCCGATCGCGGAAGTTTCGGTGGACATTGGCCTCAGCTCCCGAATACTTCGCGTACGGCGTGGCCGAGGACGGGGTACAGGGCCCCGACCATCAGCACGATCCAGATACCCAGTACGGCCCAGAGCATCTGCTTCTGAACGCGCGGGCCCTTGGCCCAGAAGTCCACGGCGACGATGCGCAGACCGTTGAGCGCGTGGAAGAGAATCGCGGCCACCAGGCCGTATTCGAGGAGCGCGACGATCGGCGTCTTGTACGTGGACACGACGTCGTCGTATGCCTCGGGGGAGACGCGGACGAGTGCGGTGTCCAGGACATGTACGAACAGGAAGAAGAAAATGAGGACACCGGTGACTCGATGAGCCACCCAGGACCACATGCCTTCCCGGCCGCGGTACAGCGTTCCAGCCGGCACGGAAGAACCCTCCGGGAGCGGGGATTGGGGTCGGCCGGCTTGACTGTCGGTCTGACCCGGCCGGGTACGGTCCACCGGCCCCGGCCATCGTAGCGACGGATTGTCGGTTCGATCGCGCGGGGGCCTCTGGTGTGATCAAAGTGGCAATGAATCAGGCACGGACGGGCTATGGACAGGCGCCGACGGGCCTGTTTGCCCGCCTGTGGCAGGGAATCCCCCATCGGGGCCCACCGCCAACCCGTTACTGACTCGATACCAGCTCGATGATGCGTCCCCGGGCGAGTCGCCGCATCTCGTCCGCCGTGACCACCCGCTCCTGTTCGGGTTCGTGCCCCAGCCGGGCCCGGATGTCGGCCAGCACCTGGTCGGGGTGCTCGGCGGGCCGGAAGTCGTCCAGGCAGATCACGAAGACATGACCGAACTTGCATTCGTACGCGGCGTGCGCGGCGGCCAGCGCGAGATGGGCGGAGTGCGGTGCGTCCGGGTGCAGCCCCGGGGAGACCTCGACGGCGAGCGCCTCGGCGCGGTCGGTGGGGGAGAGGTCGTAGCCCGCCTCGTCGGCGGCGGCCAGCAGTGCGTCCAGGTCCGGGTACGGGCGGTGGCCGGCCAGCCGCTGGGCCCAGCGGCGGCTGCCGTAGCACTCCAGCATGGCGGCCTCGGCCTCGGCGGCGGGCGCCGCGTTGAAGCGGCGCAGGCCGTAGGGGCCGGAAGGGGGGCGGCCGGGCACGGACCCGCAGTTCTGCACGGGCACGGCGGCCCGCCGGGCGGACGGGGGCGGATGCTCGGGGAGGCCGGCGTGGGACTCGCTGGACCTGGACAGCGTGGGCTCCTCGAATCAACGGCATCTGTGAACCTGGAGTGGGGAGGGTCCGGAGAGACCAGGTGGATGCAGGGTGAAGGGAGAGACGAATGTGCCTCAAAGCTAGCGACGCCGGGCAACGGCCGTCCGACGGATGCGCGAATTTCACCCGGACGGGAGAGTTTCACGATGCGTGAGGGACGAATGGGCGAGGAGAATGCCCGGCTATCTCCCCGCATCTGTCCTGATTTCTCTCACTTCCGCTCTCTTTCCCCCTGAAACCGGAGGTTTCTGACTGATGGCACCCTCACGCGGCGCCCTCATGGCCGTCACGGCGGTGGCTGCGGCGACCGTCACCGTCGCCGCCTGCGACGGCTCCGGCACCGAACACCGGAACGGCTCCGAGACGTCCCACTCGTCGGCGTCACCGTCCGCGTCCCCCAAGCCCTCCCCGACCCGGAGCTACCCGCTCTCGAAGGCACCCCGCACCATTCCCTCCGTACGGGAGCACACCCCTGCCCGCGGCCCCGGCTGGCAGCCGGGTAAGAGCAGCACAGTGGTGATCGCCAAGGGCGACAAGGCGCTCGCCGACGAGGGGCGGCTGCTCGCCGGCGAGCTGAGGATCAGCTACCGGGGCGAGGCCACGGCCCGTGCGGGCGACGTGGAGCTCGCCCTGGCGCCGAAGGCGGGCGGCGGGCCGGAGTCGTACACCCTGCGGACCCACGACGGACGTGTCACGATCAGCGGACCCGGCGAGGCAGGCGTCTTCTACGGCACCCGCACCCTCAAGCAGTCCCTGCGCGCCGACGGCACCATGCCCGAGGGCGAGGTGCGTGACCGCCCCGACCGCCCGCAGCGCGGGCTCAACCTCGACATCGCGCGCAAGCACTACAGCGTCGGCTGGATCGAGGACCGGCTGCGCGACATGGCCGACATCAAGCTCAACCAGCTCGGCCTGCACTTCTCCGACGACCAGGCCTTCCGCATCGAGTCCGACACCCACCCCGAGGTCGTTTCGCCCGAGCACCTCACCAAGGCCGAGGTGCGGCGTATCGTCGCCCTGGCCGGCCGGCTGCACATCGAGGTCGTCCCCGAGATCGACTCCCCGGGCCACCTCGGCGCGGTGCTGCTCGCCCACCCGGACCTCCAGTTGCACAACGTCTCGGGCGTGCCCTCGAAGGGATCGCTCGACATCTCCAAGCCCGGCGCGGCGAAGCTCATCGACGAACTCCTGGGTGAGTACACCGAGCTGTTCGGCGGTGCCTACTGGCATCTGGGTGCCGACGAGTACCAGGCACTCACGGTGCGTGATCCCGCCGCCTCGTACCCGCAACTGCAGCGCGCGGCGGTGGCGAAGTACGGGGCCGGGGCCGGCATCGAGGACCTCGCGACCGGCTGGCTCAACGACCGCGCGGCAGTGGTCCGGCCGCACGGCATGAAGCCCAAGGCGTGGAACGACGGACTCTTCCGCGACAGCACCGTCCGGGCCGACAAGGACATCGAGATCGAGTACTGGACGGGCAAGGAGTACGGGGCCCGCCCGCCGGAGCAGTACCTGAGCGAGGGGTTCAAGATGCTGAACCTCAACGACGAGTTCCTCTATTACGTGCTCGGTCAGCCCAACAACTTCGTCTACCCCACCGGCAAGCGCATCTACGAGCAGTGGACCCCTCTCGTCCTGCGCGGCACCAGCCCCGTCCCGGCGAAGTACTCGGCCCAGATCCTCGGCGGCCGGTTCGCCGTCTGGGGCGACCTGCCGAACGCCCAGACCACGGCACAGGTGGCCGAGGGCATCCGGATGCCGCTGCGGGCCACGTCCCAGAAGCTGTGGGACCCGGACAAACCGCAGCTGACCTGGGACGGGTTCAAGGCGCTTGCGAAGGAGATCGACCAGGGCTGAGGCCGTGAACCCGTGAACCCGTGGACAGCGCGGCGAGCGGGGGCTACGTTCCGCTTGCCGCGTGGTCCGGGGAGGGACGCGCGCTCCATGCGCAGACGTCCGAATCCTGGGGGGTTCCACTTTCATGCTCTGCTCACTCTGCGGTACGAGACCTGCCGGCACCGCTGACGGGCGGTGCACGGTGTGCACCGCCTTCCGCCGTTCACGGGCGGGCGGGCTGATGCCGACGCCGACGGGACCGCAGACCACGCGTCTCCTGCGGTCACCGGTCGGGCTCGGCAGGGCGGTGTGCGTGCTGCTCGGCTCGGTGGCCGTGGCGGACCTGCTGGCGCTCGGCGCCGGCATCAACTCGCGCCAGGTGTTCAGCGAGGGGATGGCCGACGACTTCCTGACGTACGACGAAGCGGCCGGGGACCGCGCCGACATGCTGTACCAGGCCTCCGGATCGTTGCAGGTGCTGACCTTCCTGGCCACCGTCGTCGTCTTCCTCATCTGGTTCCGACGAGTGCGGCTCAACGCGGAGGTGTTCGACGCGTACGCCCACTCGATGCGGCCCGGCTGGGCGATCGGCGGCTGGTTCATACCCATCGGTGTCCTCTGGCTGCCCCACCGCGTCGCGAGCGGCATCTGGACCGCGAGCTCCCCGGGCGGCAGTAGCCGGCCTCCGGCCCCGCGCGGGCTGCTGCACGCCTGGTGGGCGGCGTTGCTCTGCTCGGAAGTCTTCTCCCGGTACGCCGAGCAGGTCTACTCGGACGCCGAGGAGCCGGACGAGATCCTGAACGCCTTCGACCAGGTCATGGCCGCCGACGCGCTCGACATCGCCGCCGCCGTTCTCGCGATCCTGTTCGTGCGCCGGCTGACCGCGATGCAGGGCGAGCGGGCGGTGCAGCGGGCTGTCCCCGTCGCCCCGCCGTTCGCAGCGGAACAGGCCGGCTGACCCCGGGCGCACTGAGAGACGGAGGCCGACCGGGGCCGAGCGGCGGTAATCAGACGGGACGAGTGACGATTTTCGGCCATTCGGCGCTGAAGGCGATAAGACGACGCGCTGCGTCCCCGTACGTCCGCGTACGGGGACGCCGACGGGAGACGCCGATGAGCCTGCTCGAACTGATTGCCGCCGCTGACGCCCGGGGGCTCGCCGCGAGCGGGGCCGCCTGCCTGGACCGGTGCATGCCGCAGCCCGCCGCCGGGGCCGAACCGGATCCGCTGCGCCCGCTCTGGGCCGGCTGCGCCGACCCGCGCGACTGGCCGGACCGGCTGGCCGAGGCCCGTGCGGCGCTGGACGCCCTGCCCGATCCGCCGGAGAGCGTCCTGCGCATCCGGATTCTGCTCGGCGAGGCGCCCGCGGAACGGGCGGGCGAGGAGCTGCGTACCTGGGCGGACGCGTGCTCGGTGCTGGCCCTCGACATCCACCGCGGACACGACGCCGCACGCGCCGACGCCACGGAGCTGGTGGGGCGCTGCCGGGCCGGCGATCCGGAAGGCGCGGGGCCACTGCTGTCCGGGGAGGCCGCCCGGCAGGTCCGGATCCTGGAGATGCTGGCGGAGATCGGGGACGCCGCCCCCACGGGAGTCGGCCTGCGCCAGGTGATGGATGTCTCGACCGAGGGCCAGCGGGTCCTGCGGGCCGCGGCTTCGCGACGGGCCCGGGTGCGCGGCTGACCCGGCGCCGAACGCCCACTGAAGAAGAGTGTGGCCCCGGTGTTGCTCGGCCTGGCTGCGGTGCTCGGCATTCTCCTCGCCGCGGGCGGCGGCATCTGCGTGCCGGCCGGCCTGTTGATCCGCCGGGCCGGGCGGGCGCGGGCGTTTGCCGTGCCGTTGACAACCCATGGCTTGGAGGGTCAGCAGGCCCCGTGGCCCGCGTCGGAGCGGTGACCCCGAACTTCTTTGCTAACACAAATAGCTTGTCCTACAGTGTGCCCCCTGAGACGAGCGTGGGGGAGGGGTCTTGGATCGGCCTGGAGCAGCGCTTGCTGTGCGAATTGCCGAGCGGCGGCGGGGTGTTGGTGATCCGCGGGCGCTGGTAGGTGAGATGCGGCGTTCGGTTCTTCTGGTGCCGACCGTGGGTGAACGGCTCTGGTCGGCGCGGTTGGGCGGGGTGCGGTGGATCTACGGGTTCACCGACGAGGCGGCGCTGGCCCGGTTTGCTCTGCTTCACGCATCGGGTGATCAGCCGATGGACTACGCGGCGCTGTTGGGTGCGCGCATCGTCGACGAGATCGTGCCGTCTCTGGGGGAGCCCGCCGGTCTCGCGGTCGACATCGCGACCGAGGACGGGTCGATGATCTTCCCGCCGGTGGTCGGCATCGTTCCGCAGGCGGTTGCCGTCGACGCGGGCGGGGCTGGGGAGGAGCGGTCATGAGCGGTGACGGGGCGGACCTGCATCTCGACAAGGAGTCGGTCACCAAGTTCACGAAGGGCGTGGGCGCGACGATCGACCAGCTCGGTGATCTCGGCGGTGCCACCGGGTCGGTGATGGGCAAGGGTTTCTCGGAGATGGCGATGACCGGGATGGAGGCCGGGCACCACGGTCTGGCGGCCGACTTCGAGGACTTCTGCGAACGCTGGGAGTGGGGTGTACGCGCCCTGGTGCGGGACGCCAGTGGGCTTGCGAACCGGCTCGGTCTGGCGGCGGGTACCCAGTGGGAGCACGACCAGTACCTCGCGGGCACGCTCAAGGTGGGTGCCAACTCCCTGTTCGGTGGGAACCCGCACGCGAGCGAGGAGGAGATCGCCAAGCAGAACTGGGGCGACATCTTCACGCCGGACTATCTGAACCCGGACTACAGCCCCGAGTCGTTCGACAAGGCGAGCCAGGACATGGGGCAGACCTGGAAGGACACCGGTCGCACCGTCCTCACCGAGGGCTACGGCGGCCGGCAGTCCGAGGTGTTCAACAACGCGCTCGGCCTCTCCGACGACCAGTTCGACCAGGCGCTGGACGAGACCTTCGGTCCGTCACCGGAGGAACGCGCCCAGCAGGCGCAGCAGCAAAGCGAGCCGGGGGGCAACTGAGCGTGGGTATAGGCGACTTCCTGAGCGACATCACGCCCGACTCGGTCGAGGACGTGATCGAGGACGGCGTCGAGTGGGCCGGTGACCGGGTCGAGGACGCCGGGAACTGGACCGCCGACCGGCTGGAGGACGTCGGCTGGGATTCCGGTGCGGACTGGGTGCGCGAGCAGTCCCGTTCGGTTGCCAACCGGATGGGCGCGGAGGTCGACGAGATGGACCTCGGGCAGACCGAGGACAAGACCAAGCTGATCTACGGCAGCCCCAGCAAGCTCAACGCCACCGTCACGAAGCTCCGCGGCTTCCAGTCGGCCTTCGACGGCACCGGCGACGGTCTCAAGGGCCTGGACTCCGGGCAGCTCAAGGGCGAGACGGCCGACGCGTTGCGCACCGCGGTGGGCACCCAGCCGCCCAAGTGGTACGCCGCCGCCGATGCGAGCGCGAAGGCGATCGGGGCTCTCGACGCGTTCGCCGACACCGTCACCTGGGCGCAGGGGCAGGCGCAGACGGCGATCGACAAGTGGAAGGAGGGCGTCAAGGCCTCCGAGGACGCCGCGGACGCCCACCGCAAGAAGGTCGACGACTTCAACAGCGCGGTCGACCGCTACAACGCCCAGCCCTCCGACAAGCGTGACCCGTCCTCTCTGCCTCCCCGGCCCGCGTCGACGTTCGTGGACCCCGGCAAGAAGCTGATGCAGGACGCGCAGGACCTCCTCGCCGCGGCCCGCGAGCAGCGGAACTCGGCGGCGCAGACCGCGCGCACGGCGGTGTGTGCCGCCCGCGACATGGCTCCGCAGAAGCCCTCGTACACCGAGCAGTTGCGCGACGGGGCCGAGGAACTGCAGGTCATGGGCATGCATGTGGACGGCGGCATCATCAAGGCCACGGCGGGCATGCTCAACTTCGTCCGCAGCGTCAACCCGATGGACCCGTACAACCTGACGCATCCGGCCGAGTACGTCACCTCCCTCAACAGCCTTGCCGCCGGTCTGGTGGTTGCCGCCAACGACCCGGTCGGCACCGGCACCACGATGGTCAAGGACTTCATGAAGGACCCGGCCGAGGGATTCGGCCGGCTGATCCCCGACATCGCGCTGACCATCGCCACCGGTGGCGGCGGCGCCGCGGTGAAGGGCGTGCGCGTCGCCGACGAGGCCGCCGAGGCCGCGCGGCTGCGCAGGTTCGTCGACGACGCCCCGGAAGGCACCCACAGCCGGCCCGACGGCGAGCGAATATCCGACGACACCGACCCGGTGGACCTCGCCACCGGCCGGATGTACCTCCCGCAGACCGACGTCACGGTCCCCGGCATCCTGCCGCTGCTCTTCACCCGCCGCACCGAGTCCGGTTGCACGGCCGGCCGCTTCCTGGGGCCCTCCTGGACCTCCACCGCCGACGAACGTCTGCAGATCGACGCCGTCGGCATTATCCACATCACCGCCGACGGGCTCCTGATCCGCTACCCGCACCCGGCCCCGGGAGCGCCCACCACGCCGGAGACGGACAGGGCCCGCACCCTGCTGGCCCGCGACGCCAACGGCGACTACACGGTCACCGACCCCGACAGCGGCCTGGTCCTCGACTTCGACGCCCCGCCGGGCAGCGAACCGGGGGGTGACGGAACCGCCTGGCTGTCGGAGGTGACCGACCGCAACGGCCACAGGATCAGCGTCGACCGCGACGAGGGCGGCCTGCCGCTGGCCCTGGTCCACTCGGCGGGCCACCACGTGAATCTGACCACCGAGGACGGCCGGATCACCGCTCTGTCCCTGGCCGGTGCGGGCGAGGCCGGCACGGACCTGCCCCTGATGAGCTACGGGTACGACGGCGGCGACCTCACCACCGTCAGCAAGCCGTCGGGCGCCACGACCACCTTCGTCTACGACGACCGCCGCCGCGTCACAGCCTGGATCGACTCCAACAACAGCCGCTACGACTACGCCTACGACGACCACGACCGCGTCATAGCCGAAGGCGGCCAGGCCGGCCACGTCCAGATCACCCTGACCTACACCGAACCCGACCCCGAGACGGGCCACCGCTCCACCACGCTCACCACCGCCGAAGGCCACGCCACACACCATCTGTTCGGCCCCGGCTGCCGTCGGCTGGCCGTCACCGACCCGCTCGGCCACACCACCCGGTTCACCTACGACCCATGCGGCAACCTCCTGGCCCGCACCGATGCGCTGGGTCTGCGCACCGCCTATGCCTACGACGAAGACGGCCGACTCGTCTCCACCACCGCCCCCGACGGCGGCGAACTACGCACGGTCCGCGGCCCGTTCGGCCTGCCCGTGGAGGTCGTCGGGCCGGACGGCAGCCGCATGCTCCACGAGTTCGACGAACGCGGCAACCGCACGGCGGCCACCGACCCGGCCGGCTCCACCACCCGCTACACCTACGACCGGGCCGGCCGGATCACCTCGGTCACCGACGCCCTCGGCGCCACGACCCACGTGGTGTGCGACGCGGCGGGCCTGGCCGTGGAGGTGACCGGCCCGACCGGCGTCGTCACCCGCACGGAGCGGGACGCCCTCGGCAGACCGGTCCGCGTCACCGATCCGGTCGGCGGCGTCACCCGCCTGGAGTGGCACGCCGACGGCCAACTCGCCCGGCGCACCGGGCCGGACGGCGCCACGGAGTCATGGACGTACGACGGCGAGGGCAACCGGCTGACCCACACCGACGCATCCGGTGGCGTCACCCGCTCCGAGTACACCCACTTCGATCTGCCCCTCGCCCGCACCGGACCCGACGGCGTCCGCCACGAGTTCGAGCACGACAACGAACTGCGCCTCACCCGCGTCACCAACCCACAGGGACTGGAATGGAGTTACGCGTACGACGCGGCCGGCAACATCGTCTCCGAGACCGACTTCGACGGGCGCACCCTCAGCTACCGGGTGGACGCCGTGGGCCGGCTCGCCGCCCGCACCGACACGCTCGGCGGGACCATCTCGTTCGAACGCGACCAGCTCGGCCAGGTAGTCAGCAAGGACGTCGACGGCCATGTGACGACGTACCTCTACGACAGAGCGGGACGCCTCCAGGAGGCGGCCGGGCCGGACAGCGAACTCCGGTACCAGTACGACCGCCGGGGAAAGGTCAAGACCGAGCTGGTCGACGGCCGTCCCGTCTCCTATTCCTACGACGCCCTGGGCCGCCGCACCCGGCGCACCACACCCACCGGTCACGTCACCTCCTACGCCTACGGTGCCGACGGCAGGCCCGAGCGCCTGACCAGCGGCGATCACCGGATCGACTTCACGCACGACGCCGTCGGCCGGGAGCTCACCCGCGCCTTCGGTGACGGGCTCACCATGACGTCGGCGTGGGACGAGGCCGGACGGCTCGCCGTCCAGCACATCACCGCCGGGACCCGGGCTGTCAACAGCCGCGCCTACTCCTACCGCGCCGACGGCAACCTGACCTCCGTCGCCGACCGGAAGTCGGGCACCCGCACCTTCGACCTCGACCCGGCGGGCCGCGTCACCGCCGTCCACGCCAAGGACTGGACGGAGCGCTACACCTACGACGACGCCGGCAACCAGACCTCGGCATCCTGGCCGTCCGGCCACCCCGGCAGCGAGGCCACCGGACCGCGCGCCTACACCGGTACCACGATCACCCGTGCCGGGAACGTCCGCTTCGAGCACGACGCCCTCGGCCGGGTCACCCTGCGCCAGAAGACCCGCCTGTCCCGCAAGCCCGACACCTGGCACTACACATGGGACACGGAGAACCGCCTCACCTCCGTCATCACCCCCGACGGCACACGGTGGCGCTACCGCTACGACCCGCTCGGCCGCCGCACCGCGAAACAGCGCCTCTCGGCCACCGACGGAAGCGTGGCCGAGGAGGTCCGGTTCACCTGGGACGGCCTGACCCTGTGCGAACAGACCAGCCACCGGCCGGACTCCCCGAACACGGTCGCCCTCACCTGGGACCACCGCGGCCACGCACCCCTGGCCCAGACCGAACGCATCCTCACGGCCGACGACCGCCAGGCAGAGATCGACCGCCGCTTCTTCGCCATCGCCACCGACCTCATCGGCACCCCCACCGAACTCATCGACGAGACCGGACACATCGCCTGGCGCTCCCGCTCCACCCTCTGGGGCACCACCGCCTGGAACCGGAGCAGCACTGCCTACATGCCCCTCCGCTTTCCCGGCCAATACCACGACCCCGAAACCAGCCTCCATTACAACTTCTTCCGGCACTATGACCCCACCACGGCCCGCTATCTCACCCCGGATCCGCTCGGTCTCGCTCCCGCGCCCAACCCGGCCGCCTACGTCCACAATCCGCACACCTGGTCGGACCCGCTTGGCCTTTCTCCGTGTCAAGAGAAGGGAGGAAACGCGGAGGTCGATCCCCGAAAGCTCGATTACCTGTTCAACAAGGACATCAAACCGGACTCACATAACTCGCCGAGGGCACTCCAGAACGAACTGCAGCTCCACCGGATCGGAATACCGGACACTCCACAGATGCGGCAGTACGTCACCGATCATCTGGCCCATACTGCCCAACAGCCGTTCGGGCGTACATTTAGCAAGGAGTGGCCCGGCGGAAGCGGTGATTTCGGCGTGACCGAATCTGTCCTCTACGGCCCGCACGGAGCACTTGGCGTCGAGAGTACCTGGCAGATTCTGCCGGGCGGCGAACATAGACTCTCCACAGTTATCTTCCGCGGTAGTGGCCCGAATGTCAGCATTCACGGCAGCCTGGACCACTGGCCGCCGTACAGTGAAAAGTGAAGGCGGACATGTACCGAGAGTTCCTCACCCCCGACGACGAAGAGGTCTACGAGGCCACCGGCGAATGGCCGGAGTCGGATGAAAGCGGCGCACGGGTTCTCACCCTGCGGGATGATTCAGGACAATCCATCATCTTTTCTTATGATGCCCCGGCGAGGTCAGTGAGGATCCGTTGGGTGAACGATCGGGGGGTCGAGATGCTGGATTTCTTCCGTGAAAGCGCAACGCGCCTTTCCTTCGCCTCAGGGCAATCGACCAAACACATGTCCATCGACTTCCATACGGGCGAGTGCGTGGGGGTCATGGAGATTCAGGTGACGCCCCATCTTTGGGTACGCGATCGCCTCCTATTCCAATAGGAATTCCAATAGGAGGCACTTCCCCTTCCCTGCGGTTGGCAACGTGCTTGGCGACTGCGACCAGGCTGTCCGGTGCCATCACGCATGAAGCGGGACGGGGCGATCTCGCTCCTCCCGCCGCCCTGCTTCTGGTGTCAGTGCCGTCGCTGATGACCATGCCCGCCGAAGCGACCATGCAGCCAGCGCTGCCCCGATTCCGTCAAGGGTGGGATTCCCGCCAAGCGCGGTTGCGCGACCCGGCTGTGCATATTCGATGAGGAGCAATCTCGGTGAGAATCACTATGGATGATGGCTGGCGCGCGGTGGTGACGGACGAGCCGCTGCACATCGCCCCCCGCTTTTCAGGCGACGCTGTGTGCGTCATGCACTACGCGGACGGGAAGGAGCGTGAGCGGTTCGTTGCGGACACCTTCGGTAGCCAACACTGGTTGTGGGACACGCCCGATGTCTTCCGGTTCGCCCCGGACAGCCGGAAACTGGTCGGGGTCGAACTCCAGATGCCGTACATGTCCGCCGTCGCCGAGACCTCTACTCGCCTTCCCGCCATGCCTGCCGTACGCCCGGGCGGGCTCCGTGCGGACGAGGTCCGGGACTTCCGGCATGAGACGTGCACAGTGCTGTGCCGCGCTCCGGGGGACGCCATGCTGATCTGTTTGCGCGACCTCGACGTCCTGGACGAACCGCTGGAGGCCTGCATCGGCATCGCCCCGGACATGGCGCTCCTCGTCCAGCACGGCAGCGTCGTCGGCTGGAATCTGACCGACCCGGTCCGGTACTTGACCACTTGGTTCGCCGACCCCGATCCCGCCCCGCCGTCCGACACCACGCGTCGGCTGCTCACAGAGTGCCTGGACCTGATCACCGAGCCGGTGATCGACGACGTGATGGACCGCGAACCGGCCGCCTTGGCCCGGCTCCGGGCCGCCGACGATGCCCTGCGCAACCAACAGGATGACCGCCATCGGGCCGACGCCCTGCTCGCGCTCATCGCTGGACTGGTCGAGGACTACGCAGACGTGCCGCCCCCGCAGAAGCCGTGAACCACTGCCCTGCCCTGCCCGGAGCGAGCGAAGTCCTGATCCCTCACATGACCGAGAGGAATCCGTGGGCAGGCTGACAGCGGCCTTTCGTAAGCGGGACACGCATTACTTCTCCGCAGGAGAACCGATCACGGCCGACGAGCCGATCGCCGGCTTCGACGAGCAGGAGGGCCGCCTGCTCGCGGACCACCCCCGAATGCGCCGGATCATATTTCGCCCACGTCCCGGCTGGCCGTTGCACCGCCACTACCTGCACTGGAGCGACCGAACCGGCCTGCCGTCCCTCGACAGGCGGGTGGCGGCCGGGGTGGCGACCGAAGAGGACTTCGCCGGGGCCGTTGTCGGAGAGCCTTACGGCACCTCGCACCCAGCCTGTGGTGCGAAGTTCCGGGTGATCGAAATGACCACTGTTGTTCCCTTGTTCTCCGACAGTCTCGAGCGCTCACGCGCTCACTCGTACCGCAACGGGTGCCCAGTCTGCGGGGGCCGCTTCAGGGGCAGCGCACTGGAGTCATCACGCCAGGAACGCCGTAAGGCGCGTTCGGGCCTCGCCCGGTCAGGGCCAGTAGGGACCCGCACTGGGCCGGCGTCAAGCCTTCGCGCAGGCGGATGATGGCAGTGACGTCGCGGATGACCACGCCCGCTGAAGCGGCTATGGCGGCAGCACCGCCCCGATGTCGTAGAGGGCGGGATTTCCGTCAAGCGCGGTTGTACGACTACGGCTGTGCAGATCCGTTGAGGAGCAACCTCGGTGAGAATCACCATGGACGGTGAGGGACCGCGAGTGTGACGGGCGGACCTCCGGTCATCGCGCCGCGCTTCGACTTCCCGGAGGATCACGGACATGGGTGACGGTATTTCTGGGGAGCTCCAGATCTACTCAGTAGAGGCTGGAGATGCTGCGACCGCCACGTGCGTAGTCCGCTGCGTAGGCGGCGTGGTGCGCACTGGCCGGCATTTCAGGACTTGCCCAACTGGTGACGCAACAGGCGATCCAGTCCTCCTGAGCCTCGACTGGATCAAGTGCTACGAAAAAATTGTGGACTCCCTGCATCCGCCCTACAGCGCCAAGGTTAAATTGTCCGGGAATGGGGTGGAATCCCTGAAGAGGGGCGTAATCCTTGCCTCTGTCGCGAATGATGAGCCCGAAGCGCCGTAAGGCGCGTTCAGGCCTCGCCCGGCCCTTCGGCTGCGCGCGGGGCGTGCGGAGGCCGCACGCCCTGGGCGTGACATGGCCGGAGCGGGGGAAATGGAGGACGACCGGGGCCGCCACCCCCCACAGGAGAGGCCCCGGTCGTCTTCCGCGGGGCCGCAGGACGACCCCGTACTCATCTCAGCGCCGCGACTGCGTTTTCTGTCACACCGCGCGGTGTCCGAAGAATGTTGCGGGTTGTACAAGTCATGGACGTGATGCCCGCGAAGGACGTAGCGTGCTGAGTCGCGCAGGGTGGCGCGGCAGCGATGACCAGCTGCGATTCAGGACAGCAGGGCAGGGTTGAGGGAGTGCTGGGGGACGACGCGGGGCTTACTGCCGCGGTGCTCGCGGCACAGGACGGGGACGAGGACGCCTTCCGTACTGTGTACCGCGCTGTGCAGCCGCGGCTGCTGGGCTACATACGAACGCTGGTGGGGGAGCCGGACGCCGAGGACGTGGCGTCCGAGTCGTGGCTGCAGATAGCCAGGGACCTCGACCGGTTCAGTGGTGACGCCGACCGGTTCCGGGGCTGGGCGGCGCGCATAGCCCGTAACCGCGCCCTGGACCATCTGCGGATGCGGGGCCGGCGGCCCGCCATCGGCGGCGACGAGACGGAACTGTCCGAGAAGCCGGCCGCGTCCGACACGGCCGACGAGGCGATCGAGGCGCTGGCCACCGGCCGCACCATGTCGCTCATCGCCCAGCTGCCGCAGGACCAGGCCGAGGCCGTGGTGCTGCGCGTGGTGGTCGGACTCGACGCGAAGAGCGCGGCGCAGACGCTGGGCAAGCGGCCCGGTGCGGTCCGCACCGCCGCGCACCGCGGGCTGAAGCGGCTCGCCGAACTGCTGCGGACGGATGGTGCGGACGCCGCGGACGGTGCCGGGCACCCGGGCGGCGAAGGCGGTCTGCGGGCGGCCGGTCCTGCGGAAGCGAGCAGTCCGCGCGGTGACGGACCGGCCGGAGGGGTGGGCGCGCCCAGGGGGTCGGCCGATGGTACGGCCCCGGCGCAGTCCCCGCAGGGCAACGGGGCGGGCCGGACGGTGGAACTCGGCGCCGTTCCCGCGCAACGCCCCTCCCGCAGCGGTCTGGTGGCGCCCGCCGGTGTGACGCATTCGCGTCCGTGGACGCAGAAGGACATGTGATGGCCGACGAGCAGTGCGAATGGCTTGACAAGGAAGCGGCGGAGAAAATGCTCCGCGGCGAACCGGTCGACCCCGCCGACGGCCGGATCCGACAGGACGCCGAAAGGCTCGCGGCCGTTCTGGATGCCGCGGCCCGCACCGGCCGCCCCGCTGCCGGTGAACTGCCCGGTGAGGCCGCCGCGCTGGCCGCCTTCCGTGCCGCCCGCCGTTCCGTCGCCCCTGCCACCGCCGTGTCCGCCCCCGCGGATACGGTGCGCGCTGCCCGGACCGGGACGGACGGCTCCGCCGAGTCCGAGTCCGGAATGCTCGCGCCCGTACACATACGCTCGGCCGGTTCCGGCACGGCGTCCGGAGCCGCGGGTTCCCGCGGCCCCCGCCCGATGCGCTGGAGCCGGCCGATCCGCTTCGGTCTGGTCGCCTCCCTCGCGTGCTGTGCGATCGGCGGGGTGGCCGTGGCCGCCGGGACCGGGATGCTGCCCGGCCCCTTCAGCCGGCACGCGCCCACACCGGCCACCTCGGTGTCGGCCGCAGCGTCCCCCGAGGAGCTGGGCTCCGGCCTCACCGCCGACGACGAATCCTCCGCACCGTCGCCCGGATCTCCCCGGCGGTGAGACCGCGACGCCGGGCGAGCCCGGCGCCGACGGGACCGGCGGCCCGGAGAGCGGCCGCCCCGACGGCGACGGCCGCACCACGGACGAGGGCTCCGGCGGCGACGGCACCGGCGACAACCGGTCCGGTGGCGCCGGGGACACCCCGTCGGACGGTGCCGACGCGACGCAGGGCCGGAGCAGCCAGGACGGCCAGGCCGGCGACGGGACGTCCGGCGACACCGGCGGCAAGACGCTCACCTGGTACGCCAAGACCCTGAAGGCCTGCCGCGCCTACCGCGACGGCACACTCGACGACGAGCGCAGAAGCCGCCTCGAAGCGTTGGCCAAGGGAGCTCGCAACCTCGACCGGTTCTGCGACCGGATGCTCGACGGAACGAGCACCGACGGAACGAGCGCCGAAGGTACGGGCGGCAACGGTACGGGCGGCGACGGTACGAGCGGCGACGGCCAGAGTGGCAGCGACAGCGACGACGACCCGGCCGGCAGCGACGGCTCGTCCGGCGGCGGCTCGGGCACTCTGCCCTCGATCAGGTTCTCCACCGCTTCCCCGAAGCCCCCGGCCGCCTCCCTCGCCCCGGGCTCCGGGTCCTCGTACTCCCCGGCGCCGGCGCTCTCCCGCGTGGCGCACTGACGTTCCTCACCGGCCCCCACCACCGGGTGTGACGTTTTTCGGCCTGTTGGCGCAGTACTGAGTGAGCCGACTGGTCATCGGCAGCGCCCGGAGCCGGGGTTCCCCCCGTACCTACGGCTCGGCGCAATGGCGCGGGCGGGACACGTTCCCCCGGTCCCGCCCGCGCCCCTCATCCACGACCTCACCAGTAGATGACGACCTTGTCGCCGTTGCGGACCTGGGCGAACAGTGACGCGATCTTCCCCTCGTCCCGGACGTTGACGCAGCCGTGCGAGGCGCCGTTGTACCCGCGGGCCGCGAAGTCCGACGAGTAGTGCACCGCCTGGCCGCCGCTGAAGAACATCGCGTACGGCATGGCCGTGTGATAGATCGACGACACGTGGTGCCGGGACTTCCAGTAGACGGAGAAGGTCCCTTCGCGGGTCGGTGTGTACTGCGAGCCGAACCGCACGTCCATCGACGAGACGACGTTGCCGTCGATCATCCAGGACAGCGTCCTGCTGTTCTTGCTGATGCAGATCACCCGGCCCGTCATGCACCGCTTGTCCGGCTTCGCGGCCGGGCGGGTGGTCGGCGGGTTCAGCTCGGCGGCCGTCGGCGCGTGCGTCATACCGAGCAGCTTCTGCCAGGTGAGCGTGTCCGTCCTCCCCGTACGGGACAGCCCGCGCTTGCCCTGGAACGACTGCACGGAGGCGACCGTGACAGAGCCGTAGTAGCCCGTGGGGCTGCGGTCGAAGTGGCCGATCTGACGCAGCCGCGCCTGGAGCTCGCGGACCTGCTTGCCCTGCGCGCCGCTCGCCATCAGCACCTTGGCCTGCGGATCGGCCGACGGCGTGGACGATGGTGTGGACGGGGGTGTGGGCTTGGGCGTGGCCTTCGGCGGTGCGCTCGGCTTCGCGCTCGCGGACGGGGTGGCGGATTCCGACCCGTTCGTGCCGGGCTTGGCGTCGTCGGTGGGTGAGCTGCTCGCCGACGGTGCGGCTGAAGCGCCGCCGGCCGGCTCCGCCTTGCATCCGGCGGTCACGGCGACCAGTGCCAGTACGGCGACGGCGGATGCCGCACCGGCTCCCCGGCCGCCTCTGCGTGCGTGGCCGCGCCCGGTCCTTCTGCTGCGTATCATCTCGGCCCCCTGAATCTGCGGTATCTCATGGGACGGATTCCCGCTCTGCCCGGTTGCCGAATCCTGCGCATGATGGGGAAAGCGGCACCGAGGACCGGAGGATGTCAGGCATCAGGGCTGTGAGCAAGGTCCCAGCCCTGTCCCCTCCAACGGTTGGGCACCCGCCGCTACAGTCCGTCGCGAGAGCCATTGGTTACCAGTGAGTAGCTTCAGCGGGAGGCACAGCAGATGACGCGCGAGTCGGAATCGGGACTGCCGATCGAGCCGGTCTACGGACCGGACACGCTCGACGGATGGGACCCCGACGAGAAGCTGGGTGAGCCGGGCACCTACCCCTTCACGCGCGGCGTGTACCCGTCCATGTACACCGGGCGCCCGTGGACGATGCGCCAGTACGCCGGCTTCGGTACGGCCACCGAGTCCAACGCCCGCTACAAGCAGCTGATCGCCAACGGCACGACGGGCCTCTCCGTCGCCTTCGACCTGCCCACCCAGATGGGCCACGACTCCGACGCGGAGATCGCGTCCGGCGAGGTGGGCAAGGTCGGGGTGGCGATCGACTCCATCGATGACATGCGCGTGCTGTTCGACGGGATCCCGCTGGGCGAGGTCTCCACGTCCATGACGATCAACGCCCCCGCCGCGCTGCTCCTGCTCATGTACCAGCTGGTCGGCGAGGAGCAGGGCGTCCCGGCGCGGCAGCTCACGGGCACCATCCAGAACGACGTGCTCAAGGAGTACATCGCCCGCGGTACGTACATCTTCCCGCCCCAGCCCTCCCTGCGGCTGATCGCCGACATCTTCAAGTACTGCCGGGCCGAGATCCCGAAATGGAACACCATCTCGATCTCCGGCTACCACATGGCGGAGGCCGGGGCCTCGCCCGCGCAGGAGATCGCCTTCACGCTCGCGGACGGCATCGAGTACGTCCGTACCGCCGTCGCGGCCGGCATGGACGTCGACGACTTCGCCCCGCGGCTCTCCTTCTTCTTCGTCTCGCGTACGACGATCCTGGAGGAGGTCGCCAAGTTCCGCGCAGCCCGGCGGATCTGGGCGAAGGTGATGAAGGAGGAGTTCGGCGCCGAGAACCCGAAGTCGCTGATGCTCCGCTTCCACACCCAGACCGCCGGCGTGCAGCTCACCGCGCAGCAGCCCGAGGTCAACCTGGTACGCGTCGCGGTACAGGGCCTGGCCGCGGTCCTGGGCGGCACCCAGTCCCTGCACACCAACTCCTTCGACGAGGCGATCGCCCTTCCCACCGACAAGTCCGCCCGCCTCGCCCTGCGCACCCAGCAGGTCCTGGCGTACGAGACGGACGTGACGGCCACCGTCGACCCGTTCGCGGGCAGCTACGTCGTCGAGAAGATGACCGACGACGTCGAGGCCGCGGCCGTGGAACTGATGCTCAGGATCGAGGACATGGGCGGCGCCGTCCACGCGATCGAGCACGGCTTCCAGAAGAACGAGATCGAGCGCAGCGCCTACCGCATCGCCCTGGAGACGGACAGCGCCGAGCGGGTCGTCGTCGGCGTCAACCGCTTCCAGCTCGACGAGGAGGAGCCGTACGAGCCGCTCCGCGTCGACCCGGCGATCGAGGCCCAGCAGGCGGCCCGGCTGGCGAAGCTCCGCGCCGAACGAGACCAGGGCGCGGTGGACGCGGCCCTGGCGGCCCTGCGCAAGGCGGCCGGGGGCACGGACAACGTGCTCTACCCGATGAAGGACGCGCTGCGGGCCCGCGCCACGGTGGGCGAGGTCTGCAACGCGCTGCGGGACGTGTGGGGGACGTACGTGCCGACGGACGCGTTCTGAGGCGTCTTCACGGGTCCGGCACCAAGGCTGAGGGAGCGCCGCCCCAAACCCCCGCTTCCGGCGTGTCGTACCCCCGTGCGAGACTCCGTTTCATGCTGGGTGTCACCGACCTTCCGACCTATCTCGCCGGCCTCGTGCTCATCGTTCTGCTGCCGGGGCCGAATTCGCTGTACGTGCTGTCCGTCGCCGCCCGGCGCGGGGTACGGACCGGCTATGTGGCCGCGGCCGGGGTGTGGACCGGGGACACGGTGCTGATGACGTTGTCCGCGCTCGGGGCCTCGTCCCTGCTGCAGACGACGCCCGTGCTCTTCGCCGTGGTGAAGTTCGCCGGTGCGGGCTATCTGACCTGGCTGGCGATCGGGATGCTGCGGGCCGCGGTGTCGATGTGGCGTGAGCGGCACCGCCGGGTGGCCGAGCTCACGGGCGAGGCGGCGGACGGGGCCGGGACCGCGGGCACCATGGAGCGGCCGTACCGGCGGGCGCTGGTGGTCAGCCTCTTCAACCCGAAGGCGATCCTGTTCCTGATCTCGTTCTTCGTGCAGTTCGTCGACCCGGGGTACGCCTACCCGGCGCTCTCCTTCCTGCTGCTGGGCACACTGCTCCAGATCGCCAGCTTCCTGTACCTGTCGATGCTGATCTTCGGCGGCACCCGGCTGTCCGCCGTGTTCCGCCGCCGCAAGCGGCTCTCGGCGGGAGCGACTTCGGCGGCGGGCGTGCTGTTCCTCGGGTTCGCGGCGAAGCTCTCGCTCAGCAGCGTCTGACCGGGCCTCAGGACTCCCGGTCGCCCTGCCCGGGCAGTCCAATGGCTCCCGAGCGGGACGGTGGCGTCACGGAGGCCTCGATCCGGGCGAACTGGTGGCCGAGGCTTGTCATCCACACCTCCAGATCGACCGACAGGGCAGTCGGTGGGTGGTCGCCCGGTTGCGGTACGGGCGGCCGCGCGGGCACCGTTCGGCCGGCCAGCAGTGCAGCGATCCGGTCGGCCTCCGTTTCCAGAGCCGCCGCTGTGGCGCGGGCCCAGGCCGCGGGCGAGCCCGTCGTACCGGAGCTCGGACGAAGGCCGAAGCGAGGGAGCCGGTACGCGCGCCCATGAGCATGTGGTTGGCGACGATGAGCACTGCGTGCCAGTCGGGGCCGGCTTCCTCCGACGCAGTACCGGACTACTCGTGCCAGGCCTCGCCGCCGACGTTGTGGATCATCCGCTGGAGCACCTTGAGGGTGCGGACGAACTCCTCGGGCGGGACGCCCTCGTGGATCTCCGCGCTCGCCCGCTGCACCCGGGCGTACGCGCGGTCGCGCAGGGCGTGGCCCTCGGGGGTCAGCCGTAGGCGGGTGCCGGGGTCCTGGGTGATCAGGGACCGGTCGAGCAGGGTGTCGATCTCGGGCTCCATACCGTCCCCGACGTCGAGGTAGCCGCTGAGCAGGGCGACCACCTCCGCGCGGGGGCGGCCGAGCTCGTCCGCGTCGGCGAGCTGGTTGAGCACCCACCACCGCGGTTGTGTCAGTCCGTGCTCGGCCAGCGCGGTACGGATGTGGGTCACGGTCGCCTTGTGGGCCGCCCAGCTCCAGTAACCGATCGGCTGCCGGGCGAGCCCTTCGTCGTCATGTGAGTAGTCCATGCCGCCGAACGTAGGAGCTCAACCGCGCTTGAGGTCAACACCCAGCGGAGCCAGATACTCCGTGAGCCCGGTGGCGTCCTCGCCCGCCCAGCCGATGTAGCCGTCCGGGCGGACCAGGAACAGCCCCTTGCCGTACGCCTCGTAGGCGTCCGTGCGGTGCACCCTGACCTGTGAGCCGGCGAACTCCGGCAGCTCCGCGTCGGTGCCGACCGCCAGGAGTGTGAAGTGCGGGCCCCGGAAGACGTCGAACAGCCGCCGGTCGCCCGCGGGCCCGTCGGGAGCGCGGTCGCCGGCCTCCAGAGCGCCCGCGCGGCCCGTTGACAGCGGCCCCTCGCGGTAGCCGAGGCCCAGTTGCTGGGTGGCCGCGCCCCGTTCCTGCTCGCCGCGGTGGATACGGGTGGACAGGCCGAGCATCTCCGCGGCGACGGGGCGGCGCTCCTCCTCGTAGGTGTCCAGCAGGGCCGCCGGCGCCCCGTGGCCCAGCACCTGGCCGAGCTTCCAGCCCAGGTTGTACGCGTCCTGCACGCTGGTGTTGAGCCCCTGGCCTCCCGCGGGGGAGTGGACGTGGGCGGCGTCCCCGGTCAGGAAGACCCGCCCGTCGCGGAACCGGTCGGCGAGTGCGGCGCGCGGCCGGAAGTCGGAGGACCAGAGCACCTCGGTGATGTCCTGCGCCGCCAGGTGGGTGCGCTCCGCGACGACGGCCCGCACCCCCTCCACGGAGATGTCCGGCTCGCCCTCCTTGAACTGGGCGACCAGCTGGAAGTCCGCTGTGCCGGGCAGCGGGCAGAGCGTGATGAAACCCGAGTCGGTGTTCATCATGTGCCAGTTGAGCCGGTCGAGCGCGGCCTCGGCGACCCGTACGTCGGCCACCAGCATCGGCGCCGGGTCCACCGTCTCCCCGGTCATCGCGATGGGCAGGGCCCGCCGCACGGTGGAGCGCCCGCCGTCCGCCGCGACGAGGTAGGAGGCGCGGACCGGGCCGGTGCTCAGCTGCGCGGTGACCCCGTCGGCGTCCTGGTCGAGGCCGGTCAGCGCGGTCGAGAACACGACGTCGCCGCCCAGCTCGCGCAGCCGGGCCAGCAGGATCTCCTGGGTGCGCCACTGCGGCATCATCCACGGTTCCCCGTACGGCTCCGCGTCCGTCGGGGCGGCCACCCGGAACATGTGGTGCTCGCCCATCCGCTCACCGTGCTGCCAGGCCATCCCGACCGGGGCGGGGCCGCCGTGCTCGCGGACCGCGTCGCCGACCCCGAGGTCGTCGAGGACCTCCCGGGTGCGGGGCTGGATGCCCTTGCCGCGCGAGCCGGGGAAGAGCGAGGGCGCCTGCTCGACGAGGAGGGCGGGAACGCCGCGACGGGCCAGGTCGCAGGCCAGGGCGAGACCGCAGGGGCCGGCGCCGACGATGAGGACCGAGGTCTCCGTGACGGTTTCCTTAACGCTGTTAAGTTCCATGCCCCGGAGTCTGCGCTTAACGCTGTTAAGTTGTCAAGGGTGGGGGCTGTTAACTTGTCGAGGTGGGTACGACGAAGATCGACCGGTCCCGGGTGGCCGAAACGGCGCTGCGGCTGCTGAACGAGGTGGGCCTGGACGGGCTCAGCCTGCGCGCCATCGCCAAGGAGCTGGACGTCAAGGCGCCCGCGCTCTACTGGCACTTCAAGGACAAGCAGGCGCTGCTCGACGAGATGGCCACGGTGATGTACCGCCGGATGCTCGACGAGGGCCTGCCGGGCCCGACTCCGGAGCGCTGGCAGGACCAGCTCGTCGCGTACAACAGCGGCCTGCGCGATGCGCTGCTGCGCTACCGCGACGGGGCCAAGGTGTACGGCGGTGCGAAGTTCACCGGCACCGAGCATGCGGACGGGCTCGAAGCCCATCTGCGGACCATGGTCGACGCGGGCTTCGAGCTGTGGCAGGCCGTCCGGGCGGGCACCACCGCGTACTCCTACACGATGGGCTTCGTCAGCGAGGAGCAGGGCGTCCGCCCGATGCCGGACCAGCAGCGCGAGGGCTTCGACATCGGGGAACGCGCGGAACGGCTGGCCCGCTACCCGCTGGCCGCCGCGGCCGGCGCCGAGATCTTCGCCAACTACGACGAACGCTTCGAGGACGGGCTGCGGCTCATCGTCGCGGGCATCGAGGCGCGGTACGGGACGGGCTGAGCCCGCCCCGCCGGAGCGCGCGGCCCGGTGCCGTCGCCGCTACGGTCGCGCGCGCCACCGCCGTACGCGCGTCAGAACCGCCGGTCCGAACGCCACGGCGAGCAGGGCCGCCAGCGCGGCCATCCCGGCAACCGTCCCGGCCCGCAGCCCCGGCGGCCGGAAGGTGCAGTCCACCGAGGTCCGGTCGCCGCCGACCGGCACTGCCACCAGGCCGAGGTACGAGTCGGCCGAACGCCCGTTGCAGCTCCATCCCGCGATCCGGGGCGCGGCCAGCACAGCCACCCCCCGGGTCCGCGGCGGGAGTTCGGCGTGCACACCGCTGCCCGAGACGGTGACCCGCGTCGCGCCCGTGTGCTTCAGCTCCGCCACCGCCGAGGCCAGGCGTCCCGGATCCAGGCAGCCGACGGCCTCGTGCGGGACGGTCCCCGCCCGCTCCACCCGCAGCGTCACGGCGATCCGGCCCGCACCCGCGCCCAGCGGCAGAATCCCGGCCCGGCGCGCGGGCATATCGCCCCGGACATCGGTCGGTTCACCGTTCGCACCCAGCCGGGCAGCGCCGAACAGGTCGGGCGCCCACAGGAACACCTGGCTGCCCGCGGGGCAGCTCGCCTTCAAGGTGTACGCGCCGGGCTCCACCGCGTAGGTGCTCGAATTCCTGTCAGTGGCGGCAGTGCCGTCCGCGGACCGCAGCGCGGTCGTGGAAAGCGTGTACACCGAAGCGCCCAGCACCTTCTCCTGGTTGCGGAACGGCGAGCGCCCCCACCCGGAGGCACCGGAGCCCGACGGCCGCACCGTCACCAGCGGCGGGACGTCCTGCCGGGTCACGGTCACCGGCCGCCGGTCCGGGCGGTTCCAGAGCTGATGCGGATCGCGCGGCATATGGACCCGGGCCCCGACCGAGAACACCGCGTCGGTCACCGGGTTGTCCAGGCTCTGCAGCGCGCGGCCGCGCGAGGTCCAGCCGGCGCCCAGCGCGAGGAAGGTGCGGGTCGTCACGTCAGGCGTATGACTGCTGTAGTAGGCCCCGCCCTGCCCGCCGACCAGCATCGGATCGTTGGCGGTGCTCTGATCGAGACCGGGGTCGGTGCGGTAGCGCGGCCAGCCGTCGGCGCCGGCGACCGCAGCGGCCTGGAGGCTCTGCCGCTCGCCCCAGGGGGCATAGTCGTCGAGCCGGTTCAGCCGCTGCCGGTCGGCGTACGCGGTGGTCGCGGCGGCCTGCCCGGCCTGCGCCCCGGCCAGCAGGAGCACCGCGAGCACGACGAACCTGCGGCTGCGGACCAGCGCGAGACCGCAGACCGCCGACACCAGTCCGGCGGCGAACAGCGGATAGGTCCACCGGGTGACCAGTTCGCTGGGGGCGGCGGCCGCGGCGATCAGCACCAGCACCCCGCCACCGCCCAGCAGCGCCCGCCGGTCCGGCCAGGCGTGGGCGACGGCGGTCCAGGCGGCGATCACCACGAGGCCGGAAAGGACGAACGTCTGCCGGAACGGGCTCCCGTTCGGCGTCGCGAAGGCGTGCCAGAGCAGATGGGTGGGCCCCCACTGCAACGACAGCGCGACCACCGCCACCAGCCCCGGCCACACCCACCGCTCCGCGCGCGGCACGGCACGGTGAAAGGCCAGCGCGCAGGCCAGCAGCAGGGAGCCGGTGCCGAGGAAGACCGCCGGGCTGAAGAATCCGTACGTGGCCGGCAGCAGCCGGGCGGCGACGTCCGGCCAGGGGGCCGGGGCGAACTCCCGGGTCCAGCCCGGATAGGCGTGCCGGGTCCCCAGGAACACCGGCACCAGCACCGGCGCGGCCAGACCGATGCCGATCAGCACCGTCCGTACCGCGCGCACCAGCCCCCGGACCCGCTCACGCGACGTCCCGTCCTCCAGCAGCAGCCGTACCACCAGCACCAGGGCCGCCCCGAGCGTGGCCATGTACGCGGTGTAGAAGTTGGACACCCAGGCGAGCGTGACAAGGAGCGCCCCCAGCACGGGCCGCCGCGCGGTGCGCGCCCACTCGCCGGCCAGGCACAGCAGCGGGAAGGCGATCAGTCCGTCCAGCCACATCGGGTTGTACGCGGCCTCGACGACCGACCAGCCGCACAGCGCGTACGAGGCACCGAGCACGGCTGCCAGCCACTCCCGGCCGCGCCCCCGGTGCAACGCGGTGAGCAGCCAGGTCATGGCCGCCGCTGCCGCCCCCGTCTTCACCAGCGTGACCACGTACACGGCCAGGTCGATCCGGTCCCTCGGGAAGACCCCGACGAGCAGGGCGAAGGGGCTGGTCAGGTACGTACCGAGGTCCGGCAGGAAGCTCGTGCCGAAACCCGACTGCCAGTTGACCAACAGCCCACCGTCCGCCCGCCCGTGCAGCAGGTCCCACAGCCGGGCGTGGAACGGTACGAACTGATTGCCCAGGTCGTTCACGCTGCGGGTGTGCGGGCCGAAGGGGTAGCTGCGGGCCACCGCGTCGCCGGCGCAGACGGTCACGACGGTGAGCGCGGTGGCCAGGGCAGCACCCAGGGCGCGCGGCGACCGGAGAATCGACGGAGTCCTCATGATGGGTCGAATATGCCATCGAACATCGCCAAATCCCGCGGGCGAAAAGGCGGTTCACCTGATGGACCGCCAGCCTTCACGCGGTCATCCCCGCTCGGTCATCCTGCACCCGCGGCTACCCGTGCAGAGTGCCGGACGGACACCGTCCACCGAGGAGCGTCCTGGGCGACGAGGCCGCGTCCTCATGATGACGATCGGCAGGGAAGAGATTGAAGGCATGGGAGTGGGAGCTGCAGCGCCACGACTGGGCGGCCTTGCGCTGCGGCTGCGGAAGGGGAGCGGCACACCTGCCCACCACCTTCCAACGGCTCCTCGGAGCCACCGCCCCCGACCGGACCGTGGGCCACACGTTCGCCGGTCATCTGGAGGAGCAGTCCATGCTCTTCGAGGCCGCCCCGCACGCAGTCCCGGTGATCCTCGCCGGCCTGGCCGAGCGCCCGCCGGATTTCGTCCGCGGCCCCCTGCTGAGCACCCTCGGCTTCCTGGTCACGGGCGAGTCCCACCACAGCGAAGCGGCAGCCGGGCGGCCCGGCCTGGACGAGGAGTGCGCAGAGTCGGTACGGGAGGGGCTCTGGCAGTTGTACGCCGAAGCCGCCGACGGCCACACCGAGGCGGCCCTGGACATTCTGGAGTACGTCGATCCGGACGAGGAACGCTTCGCCTTCCACCGGGCACGCTGCGCCGGCCGACTGCGGAAGTGACGCGACGTTCCTCCCCGCGTACAGCCGCCTCCGAGCGCGGGGCATGGCGGTCAACGAGGCACGGGTGACGGCCCGCCGGCCGGCACCCACGGACGGAGAGCGGCAGTTTCCCGTGCTGACAGGGCGAGTTCATCTTCCGGCTGTTCAGGTTTCCTAGCGTGCTACGGAGCCACGAACGGTTGACGAACATCCGTACCTCTCTCCCTACGCCCCTTCCCCCCACGGGCAGCAGACGCTTGGAGCGCCATGACGAAAGCCCGCACCCGTTGGCCACGGCAGCGTGACGCGGAGGAACCGACACCGCCCGACGGCGGCACGTCCTCCCTCGCCGCCGTCCGCCCGACGGAACTGGAGACCTGTCTGCGCGCCTGCGCCGCGCACAGCGGGAAGCTGGTCGCCGGGCTCGACCGCCGGCGTACGGCGCTCGCCGAGGCCCTGCGGAATCTGCTGGCCACCCACGCGACCATGGAGCAGCCGTCCTCCGAGGCAGCCTCCCCGCTCCCGCTGCTTCGGCGCGCCGGCAAAGGCGGGCCGGCCTCCGCGCTGGTCCTCGGTGACCAGCTGCTCGACCCGCTGCTCGGTGTCGGCACCAAGGCGCTGGACTGCGGTTACGAGGACGAGCTGAAGCTCGCCGTCCTCATCACCGACACCGTGCTGACCCAGCGCAGGAAGTCCCGGGCGGCCTGGCGGCTGCGGGCCCGGGTCCTGGAGGCGATCGGCGCGGAGAGCGCCGCCGTCGAGGCGTACGAGCGCTACCTCGCCCTCACCGACGAGGACGGCTTCGGGGTCGCCGCGAAGACGGCCGGTCTGCGGGCCGGCGCGGAATACCAGAGCGAACTGCTGCAGAAGCTGGAGCAGAGCTGCCCCGAGGCCGCGGCCTTCGCCGCAGGGTCCGTCACCGACACCTGGGCCGAGGGCCTGGCACTGTACGGGCGCGGGGACTGGAACCGGGCACAGTCCCGTCTGATCGGCGCGCTGCTGGCCCAGGACCGGGCCGGCGCGCCCGTGCCGGAGATCCAGGAAGCCCTCAGCCAGTACGTCGGCCTCGTGCTGGAGGCCGGCGGCGCGCCGGGTGGCGGCGGCCGTCCCCGCACCACCGCGGGCGACGGCGACCTCGCCCTCCTCACCGAACTCGTGGAGCTCTACGCCGGTCAGCGCCGGACCCGGATGCGTGGCCCGGTCGGCGACCCCACCTTCGGCGGCGTCGAATGGACGACGCTCGGCGAGTTCCGTAACCGCATCGCGGGCAAGTCGATCTGTCTGATCGCCAACTCGCAACGTGTCGGCACCGGTTCGATGGGCGCGGAGATCGACGCGTACGACCTGGTCGTCCGCTTCAACTCGTACCGGATCGACCCGTCGGCGACCGGCAGCCGTACCGACATCCACGCCACCATCCACAAGCACGGCTTCAACTGGGACCAGAAGGTCCACACCCGGCTGGTCTTCGGCGGGGTCGCCGGCGACTGGAAGTACTCGCTGCGCAACCGGCTGGTGCCCGGCGCCCAGCAGTACCTCGGCGACGAATCCCTGCGCTGGCCGCTGCGCAACATCGGCAGGGTCGGCACGGACGTCTGGCCGGCCATCCCCACCAGCGGATTCAACATGCTGTGGCTGCTGGACCACCTGGATGTCAGCCCGCAACTCGACCTGATCGGATTCGACTTCTACGAGAGCGGCGCCTACCGGCTGCCCGCCGCGATGAAGATGCCCATCACCTCCGTCCACGAGTACACCAGCGAAAAGGCGTGGGTCATGGAACGCGCCCAGAGCGTCACCGATACGAGGATCCGACTGCGATGACGACGACGCCCCCTACCGCGCCCACGCCGCACGCCCCCGCCAACGCCCTCACCGGCAAGCGCCGCGTCGCCTTCGCGAGCTTCGTGGACGAGAACTACCTGCCCGGCTTCCTCGCCCTGCTGCGCAGCCTCGCCCTGTCCAACCCGGCCGTCTGCGAGGACTTCATCGTCCTGCACGACGGGCTGCGCCCCGCATCCGTCGCACAGATCCGGGCGCTGCACCCGCGCATCGACTTCCGGCGGGTCGATGCCGCGCACTACGACACGTACGCCAAGGGCGACCAGGACAACTACCTGGTCCGCAAGGCCTACTTCATCCTCGATGTCTTCCGGGTGCGCGACTACGACACCGTGATCACCCTGGACACCGACATGGTGGTCCTCGGAGATCTGGGCGACCTGTTGAAGCTGCGCGACGGACTTGCCGCCGTTCCGCAGTTCTTCTACGGGCAGCACAAGCTCAACAGCGGGCTGCTGGTCATCCAGCGCGAGTATCTGAGCGACGCGTTCTGCGCGAAGATCGACGACGTGGGCCGCAAGGGCACCTACGAACTCGACAAGCACGACCAGGGCATCCTGAACGCCGTACTCGACGGCGACTTCGTGCAGCTCGACGCCCGCTACAACTTCGTCAAGCGGCGGCTCTCCGGCGACCTCCCGGTGCCCGACACCACCGCCATCCTGCATTTCACCGGCCGGCACAAGCCGTGGCAGGGCGGCGAGGCCGGCTACAGCCAGGCCGAGGACCGCTGGCGTGAGTTCGAGCTGTCCGACGCCGCGTTCCACGCCGCGTACCTGGCGCTGCCCGGCGCCAAGCACCACGACCTGCTGGTGCACTACGGCACCCCGCACGTCCGCCGCACCGCCGACCCCGAGAGCGCCCGCAAGGTCGCCCTCGCACACATCGGCGCCGGTGAGTACCAGGAGGCGGCCGACATACTCGGCGGCGTCCGGATCCCCATCGACGAGGCCTGGCCGCACGAGGTGCTCGGCAACGCGCTGCTGAGCGTCTCCCGCTACGAAGAGGCCCGCGCCCAGCTTCTGCTGGCCGCCGCAGCCCCCAACCGGGCCGCCACCGCCTTCTCGCGCCTCGCCCAGATCGCCTGGATCCACGGCGACGACACCACCGCCGCGCAGTACGCCCTCCAAGGGCTCGGCGTCGACCCCACCCACCGGGCGAACCGGCTGATGTACCAGCGCACCAGGGACGCCGAGACGCCCGCGGAGGGACCTGCGGACGAGCAACTCGCCCACGTCGCCTTCTACATGGACCGGCAGGGCAATGCCGGCGACAAGCTGCTCCCGGAGAGCGTCCGGCTGGCCTTCGGCCGCGACACCGGCCCGGCCCGCTGGCACTCCGTCCACGCCCACCGGCTGTTCGACGAGGCCGCCCTGGAACGCGTCAACGCCCGTCGCGGACTGGTCATCGGCGGCGGCGGGCTCTTCATCCCGGACACCGCTCCGAACGGCAACAGCGGCTGGCAGTGGAACGTCCCCGACGAACTGCTGGAACGGATCGACGTACCCGTCATGGTGTACGCGGTCGGGTTCAACGCCTTCGACGGCCAGGCGTACGGCCACGGCCGCGACCGGTTCCTCTCCTCGCTGCGCAAGCTGGTCGAGCGCGCCTCGTTCTTCGGGCTGCGCAACCACGGCTCGATCGAGAAGGTCCGCGAGCTGCTGCCGCCGTCACTGCACGACAAGGTCCGCTTCCAGCCCTGCCCGACCACCGTCACCCGGCAGCTGGTGGACGGCTGGACCGACCCCGCACAGCGCGAGAACACCGTGCTGATCAACGCCGCGTACGACCGCTCGGGGCTCCGCTTCGGCCACGACTACGCGCACTTCCTCGCCGAGATGGCCACCGCGGTGAAGGGGCTCGGCGCCCACGCCGAGGTGCAGTGCGTGGCCCACTCGCTGGACGACGAACGGATCGCCTTCGACCTGCGGCGCGAGCACGGCATCGCGCTGCCGGTGATCCCGATGTACGACTTCGGGAACGACGAGATCCGTGACACGTACGCCAGGACCAAGCTGGTCATCGGGATGCGCGGGCACGCGGGCATGATCCCGTTCGGCTGTGGCACGCCGATCATCAGCCTGATCTCGCACCCGAAGATGGCGTACTTCCTGGCCGACATCGA
The DNA here is from genome assembly GCF_043203805.1 of Streptomyces sp. LN549. NCBI lineage: Bacteria > Bacillati > Actinomycetota > Actinomycetes > Kitasatosporales > Streptomycetaceae > Streptomyces > Streptomyces sp. LN549. The sequence goes on from NZ_JAZHRI010000002.1 coordinate 5,453,597, forward strand.
GCGGCCCGAATGGGGCATCTCCGTCCACGACCGGCACCTCGGGGCGCGGCTCGTGGAACGGGCGGCCGGGCTGCTCGGCGACCACGCGGCAGCGGTGGCCGATGTGCACGGCCGGCAGCAGGAACTGTGGAAGGTCACCGAGGCGAACGCGGCGGACCTGCGGTTCATCCGGGCGGGCGTGCGCGTCTGACCGCACGAGGGGAGGGGCGGGGCGCCGGTCGGCTTTCCCGCCCTCTGAGTGAACGCCCGACAGCGAAGGCCCCGTCCGGATCCAGGGACCGGACGGGGCCTTTCGCGTGTACCGCGAGCAGCGGCCGGGCGCATGCGCCCGCCCCGCCCGGCCGTCACCCCAACGCTGCCCGCTTCAACGCCCGGGCCCGGCGGGCCACTTTCCGCAGGGCCCGGCTGCGCGGGATGAAAGCGAGCTGGGCGGGGACAGCCCCCGGCAGGGCCAGCGTGGTCAGACGGCGACGCTTGAAGTAGCGCCAGGTGCGGTCGTCCAGATGGTGCGCGAGGTAGCGCTCGGCCGCCGGACGCAGGTCCGGGTAGATCTGGGGCTGCATCGCGAAGCCCACCGCCGTGAGCAGCGGGGAGACACGCTCGGCCACCTGGTCCGCGGAGGGCGGCGACCACGCGCGTACGGCCTGCGCGTCGCCCAGGTCCGGCAGCAGCGCGTCGACCAGCGTCACCGGCACCCGATTGCTGTTCTGGTACGGGGCGAGCCGGTCCAGCAGCAGGTCCGTGCCGGTCCTGGCGACCGGCAGCCCGTAGAACGCGGCCGCCGTCAGCAGGGCCGTGGAGAAGCAGCCGACGACCAGTGCCGGCCGCATCCGCTGGTACAGCACCTCCGCGAGCAGGGATGCGCCCGACGCGCCGGAGCGGCCGGATCCCCGTTCCAGCACGGTCAGTTCGGCGCCCAACGCGCTCGCCTCGGCCACCATCGCGTGCGCCCACTGCTCCGGCGCGGTGGGATGCGGCTTGAACACCAGACGGGTGTGCCCGAGCGCGACGGCGCCCCGGATCATCCGCAGATGCAGTTCCTCCTCCTGCGCCGCCTCGATCAGTCCGAGCGCCGAGAGGTACTGACCCAGCAGCAGTGCGGGCGCCTCCACGGGCGGGACCTCGACCGGCATGTCGGCCAGTTCGGCGAAGACCTTCAGCAGGTGGTCCGTGCTCAGCGTCTCCGGCTCGACGCCGAACTCCGTGAGCAGCAACGGCTTCAGCCCCGGCACCAGATCGGGATGGAGCAGACGGCGCACCCGGGTGCCGATCAGCGGGTCGATCTTGTTCCTGGTCGGGCCGTAGCTCATCAGGCCGTCCGCGTACACGTCGATCGGTGCGGCTGTGAAGATCTGGCAGATCGACAGGGCCGGGCTGACCTGGATCGATTCGACGACCAGCTCGATACGGTCGTTGCCGAGTCCCCAGTGGAGGCGCAGATGGCGTTCCCACAGCGGCACGTCGTCCGCACGCGGTTCCCAGGCCCCGGGGTGGAAGGGTGCGATGGTCTCGTTCCATGACAGCAAGCCGTCGAAGCGCCCGCGCAGCGCCTCGAAGCCGGGCATCGTGTCGACGGACGGGGAAGTCTCCGGGATCGAGGCGTTGTTGCAGAGCAGGAGGAGCGAGCGGTCGGCGGCCTCGAAACGGCCGTCGTCCATCGCGGCGGCCAGCGTGGCCACGCCGTAGAGGGTGGAGGCGACGAAGATGCGCGTGGTGCGCACGGTGGTCCTCATGCGGCAGCGACCTCCTTCGTGGTCTGCGGCCGACGGCGCAGCCGGCGCAGCAGCGTCGCGCGCTGCCCGTCCATCGAGTCCAGTGCCTCGTCGAGTACCTGTTGCGGCATGCGCTTCAGGGCCGCCGAGCTGAGCGACTTCAATGTCCGGGCCACCGAGGGTTCGAACCTTTCGATCGAGCTGTTGTGATGAGAAATGACGGCGCAATAAGTCCGTACGGCCTTCGGCAGCAGGGTATCCGCGTCACGGTCATCGGCCGTTTCCCGTACGACCTGGTCGAACGCCCGGATGAAATCGAGTTGGCGTACGTCCCCGATCTGGGTCAGTGAGGTGGAAACCCCGCGCCGGTAGAAGAGCCCCAGCATTCCGATCACCGCGAAGGAATCCGCCTGCCGGTGCAGCCGCCAGATCCACGGCCGGTCCTCCGCCGTGCGCAGCCCGTCCGTGAAATGCAGCAGGCCGCGGTCCAGCAGCCGGCGGTGATAGATCCCGGCCCAGGCGTACGGATAGTCGACCATCGTGGACCGGGTGGCGGGCAGGATCGCCGCGCGGGGATCCAGGGTCACGTCCCTGAGGCCGTGCGGTGCGCGCTGCACGGTGCGCGCCCGGCCGTTGACCTGGACATGGTCCGTACGGACGAAGTCGCAGGCCAGGCTCTCGGCACGGGCCACGAGCTCGGTGTAGTAACCGGGCGCCAGCCAGTCGTCGCCGTCCAGGAAGGTGAGGTACTCGCCGCGGGCCGCGTCCAGACCGGTGTTGCGTGCGGTGGCCAGCCCGCCGTTCTGTTCGTGTCTGAGCACCACCACCCCCGGAATGTCCTCCTGGGCGCGGTGCAGAATGTCCGCCGTCCCGTCGGTCGAGCAATCGTCGACGAGGATGAATTCGAAGTCCTCGCGGGCGTTGGCCAGCAGACTTCTGAGGGTGTCGGGCGCGTATGTCTGCACGTTGTAGAACGGCACGATGACGGAGAGCTTAACCACCCGCGTCACGCTAGTTCCGGGCCGCGCATTCGTCCTGTCGGCTGTGCAGACGGTGGGTGAACGGCGCCCGTCGGATTCATGAACCGGTAGGCCCACAGGGGAATTCCTCTTCGCCTTTCAACGAGCTGGGCGGCCGGTTCGGCAATCGTCGGCGGGCTGTTAACCCTCTGTTGCGGTCGCGTTGGGCTGTCCACCCCCGGGCCTTCCTAACGTCTGGGACGTGCCCCCACGTACCGAAAAGACGACCGCCCTCCGGGTAGCCGTACTCGCCGACTCCGACACCCGATGGAAGTGGGGCGCGCTCACCGCGCGCCGGCTGACCACGGGCGACGGCGGCGCGCCCACGCCCCGCACGGAGATCAGCGGGCTGCTGCTGCGCGGCCGGGCGACCCCGACACCCCGCCAGCTCGCCGAGGTCGGCGACGTCGGCATCGACACCGACCGGGTGCGCGAGGTGACGGCCGTAGAGTTCCTGCACACCGTGCGCGACGAGGGATACGACCTCGTGGTCCTCGCCCTCGTCGGCGGCGCCGTCCAGGCGATGGTGCACGGCCTCGCCGCACTCCGGCTGCCCGCCAGGCCCGTCGTCGTCACGGGTTACGTCGGCGTCGTCTACGAGAAGCTCGCCGACGGACTGCTGCTGCGCCACGGCGCCGACGTCGTCCTCGCCAACTCCCGCCACGACGCGGACCGTTTCCGCGCGGTGTACGAGGGAGTGGGCGCCGACGCCTCGGCCGTCACGGAGGCCGCCCTGCCGTTCCTCGGCGGCGCCCCGCACGTCCCTGAACAGGGCCGCGACACGGTCGTGTTCGCCGCCCAGCCCTCCGTACCGGCCTCCCGCGCCGACCGTACGTACCTGCTGCGCAGGCTGGTCGAGCACGCCAGGCTGCACCCGCAGCGCGAGGTGCTCCTCAAGCTGCGCTCCAAGCCCGGTGAGCACACCACGCACATCGAGGAACTCCCGTACCAGCGCCTCGCCGAGAAGCTGCCCGGCGGACTCCCGCCCAACTTCCGGCTCGTGTACGGGCACATGGGCGAGGTCCTGGACCGCACCGACCTGCTGGTCACCGTCTCCTCGACCGCAGCCCTGGAGTCCCTGCACCGACGCATCCCCACCGCGGTCCTCACCGACCTCGGGGTGCGCGAGACCCTCGGCAACCACCACTTCGTCGGCTCCGGCCTGCTCACCTCCTGGGACCACCTCGACGGCGGCGGCCACCCGGAGCCCGACGCCGAGTGGCTGGCCGGCCAGGGCGTCGCCGCCGACGGCACCTACGCCACGGCCTACGACACCGCCCGCGCCCGGGTCACCGCACTGCTGGCGCAGGACCGGCTGCCGGACCTCGCGCCCTACTACACACCCGCCACCGCCCCCGGCTACCTCCCCGGCATCCTCGCCCGCCACCACCTGGCCCCCGACGGCCGGCCACTGCCCGGCGCCGCGGCGCCCGGGGAGACCGGCCGGGTCAGGGGAGCGGTGCGCGAGGCGGTCCGCGACGCGGCCCGGGGCGCGTACCGCCACGGCGTCCAGCGGGTCGCCCCGGTCATCCGACGGATGGGCGAGCTGTGAACACCACCACCGAAACTCTTCCTGGAGCAGCGATGACGCAGCCCACCGTGCTCGCCGTGATCCCCGCCCGCGGCGGATCCAAGGGCGTACCCGCCAAGAACCTCGCCCAGGTCGGCGGCGTACCGCTCGTCGTCCGCGCGGTCCGCGCCTGCCTGGCGTCGAGCGAGGTGACGGACGTCGTCGTGACGACCGACGCCCCGGCCGTCGCCGAGGCGGCCCGGGCTGCGGGCGAGGCGCTCGGCGAGACGGCCCGGCTGCACTGCGTCCAGCGCCCCGAAGCCATCGCGGGCGACACCGCGACCAGCGAGGCCGCCGTGCTGCACGCGCTGGACACCTACGAGGCGGAGCACGGCCGGACCGTGGACGTGGTCCTGCTCGTCCAGTGCACCAGCCCCTTCGTCGCCCGCGAGGACATCGACGGCGTCGCCGCCGCGGTCGCCAGGGAGGGCGCCGACACGGCCGTCACCGTCGCCCCCTTCCACGGCTTCCTGTGGCGGGACGGCAGCGCGGTCGAGGACCACAACTACGGCGTCAACCACGACAAGGCCGTCCGCCCCCGCCGCCAGGACCGCCCCGAGGACCTGCTGGAGACCGGCGCCGCGTACGCGATGGACGCGGCAGGATTCCGCACCCACCGCCACCGCTTCTTCGGCCACACCGCGCTGGTGCGCACCGACCCGGCCCGCGTCCTGGAGATCGACGACCCGCACGACCTGGCCCGCGCCCGCGCCCTGGCCCCGCTCCTGGACCCGGCACCGCTGCCCACCCGCGACGACATCGACGCGGTCGTCCTCGACTTCGACGGCACCCAGACCGACGACCGGGTCCTCATCGACTCCGACGGCCGCGAGACCGTCGCCGTCCACCGGGGCGACGGACTCGGCATCGCCGCCCTGCGCAAGGCCGGACTGCCGCTGCTGATCCTCTCCACGGAACAGAACCCGGTCGTCGCCGCCCGCGCCCACAAGCTCCGCGTCCCCGTCCTGCACGGCATCGACCGCAAGGACCTCGCGCTCAAGCAGTGGTGCGACGAGCAGTCCATCGCCCCCGAACGCGTCCTGTACGTCGGCAACGACGTCAACGACCTCCCCTGCTTCGCACTCGCCGGCTGGCCCGTGGCCGTCGCGAGCGCGCACGACTCGGTACGCGCCGCGGCGCGCGCCGTGACGACCACCCCCGGCGGCTTCGGCGCCATCCGCGAGATCGCGGCCTGGCTGCTCGGCCCCACCCTCACCACTCCCACCCCCACCAAGTAAGTAAGGAACACCCTCATGAGCACCTCCCGACTGCGCACCCTCGGCAACCGCACCGCCGGCCCCGGCCACCCCGTGTACGTCACCGGCGAGATCGGCATCAACCACAACGGCGACCTCGACAACGCGATCGCCCTGATCGACGTGGCCGCCGAAGCCGGCTGCGACGCCGTCAAGTTCCAGAAGCGCACCCCCGAGATCTGCACCCCGCGCGACCAGTGGGACATCGAGCGCGACACCCCCTGGGGCCGGATGACCTACATCGACTACCGCCACCGCGTCGAGTTCGGCGAGACCGAGTACCGGGCCATCTCCGAGCACTGCGCCGAGCGCGGCATCGACTGGTTCGCCTCCCCGTGGGACACCGAGGCCGTCGCCTTCCTGGAGAAGTTCGACGTCCCCGCCCACAAGGTGGCCTCCGCCTCGCTCACCGACGACGAGCTGCTGCGCTCCCTGCGCGCCACCGGCCGCACGGTGATCCTCTCCACCGGCATGTCGACACCGCGCCAGATCCGCCACGCGGTCGAGGTCCTCGGCTCGGACAACATCCTGCTCTGCCACGCCACTTCGACGTACCCGGCCAAGGCCGAGGAGCTGAACCTCCGCGTCATCAACACCCTCCAGCAGGAGTACCCCAACGTCCCGATCGGCTACAGCGGCCACGAGACGGGCCTGCAGACCACCCTCGCCGCCGTCGCTCTCGGCGCCGCGTTCGTCGAGCGTCACATCACCCTCGACCGCGCCATGTGGGGCTCCGACCAGGCCGCGTCCGTCGAGCCGCAGGGCCTGACCCGCCTGGTCCGCGACATCCGCACCATCGAGGCGTCCCTCGGTGACGGCGTCAAGAAGGTGTACGAGTCGGAGCTCGGCCCGATGAAGAAGCTCCGCCGGGTCCCGGGCGTCGTGGCGGAGAGCGGCGAGACGGCCCAGGCCGCCGAGCCGGTCGCGGTCTGACGGGCAGACCGGTGAACCTCGCCTTCGTCGAGAGCCCGGTCCAGCTCCTGAACGTCCTGGAGTGGGCCTACACAGAGGGAGGCGGCGGCCGTGTCGTCGCGGACGTCACCGTCGTCGTCCTCCCTCCGGTCGACCCGATGTCGCGCGGTCAGCTGCGCCGGATGGCGGAGCTGGCCCGCGACGAGGGCATCACCGTGCGCTGGCAGGAGGCGCGCGGCGACTCGGGCACCCCCCTGAAGTCGCTGCGCGCCCTCACCAAGCTCGTCCGCAACGCCGACCACGTCGTCATCGGGGACCCGTTCTCCCGCTACGTACAGCTCCTGCTCTCCCTGGTCCGCCCCCGCCGGCTCACCGTGGTCGACGACGGCACCGCCACCATGGAGTTCGTCGCCCTGCTGACCCGCGGCGAGCGCCTGGTGCGCTGGCACCGCCGTGGCGGAGCCGGCCCCCGCGACCTGGCCCTGGCCCCGGTCTCAGCCACCGCCCGCCGCCGCTTCACCCCGTCCGCGGCGCGCGAGGTCGAGCTCTTCACCGCGATGCCGGTGATCCCGCCGCCCGGCATCAGCCTCATTCCCAACACCTTCTCCTGGACCCGCTCCCGCTTCGGCCCGCCGCTGCTCACCAAGGGCGCGGACCTGGTCGGCACCTCGCTGGTGGAGACGGGGGTGGTCGACCGCGGTCAGTACCTGGAAGCGGTCGCGGCGCTGGCCCGTGCCCACGGCGCCACCCGCTACTTCGCCCACCGACGCGAGTCCACCGAGAAGCTCCACGCACTGGAGGCCGCCACCGGCCTGGAGATCGTCCGCCCCGACCTCCCCCTGGAACTCATCGCCCGCCGCGGCCCGATCGGCCGTACGGTCCTGAGCTTCCCCTCCACGGTGGTCCACACCCTGCCCCTCGCCCTGGCCGGCACCGAGGTGAAGGTCGCGGTCTGCGACATCGCCCCGGAGTGGCTCCGCGAAACGGCCTCCCCGAGGGCCCAGGGCTTCCTGGCCGGGGTCACGGAGACGGCCCGCGACGTCCAGCGGCTGGCGCCCTGGCGGGCGACGGCGGTCACGACGGAAGCGTGAACCGGCCGGGCGGGCCCGTCAGGGGCGCACCTTCGACAAGGTGCAGGACGTCCCCGGTGTGACGCCGCTGGTGTACACGGTGGTGCCGGCGCCGTTCCCGATGCGCCGAGGGCTGCGGGGCTGACGGGCCCGCGTGCGTGCGGTGCGGCGGTCTCGATGACGGGATCGCCGCGATCGCTCTGCCCCGGGGCGGTGACAAAGCGGACGAGTTTACCCGCGGTGGCAGGCCCTCACACACCGTGACGCAGTCATTTATTCGTCTATGTGGCTGAACTTTTCTTGTTTCATGGTCAGTTGGAGGGGGAAGGGCCTTACCCTTCACCAGTGAACCACTCGATGCCCCGCGATCGTGAAGCCCGGCCGCTCATGGAAGAGGCCCTGCCCGGCACGCTGTCCGAATCCCTGCGCGCCGAGCTCGTCGCCTTCCGCCGCGATCTGCACATGCACCCCGAGCTCGGCAACCAGGAGTTCCGCACCACCGCGGCCATCAAGGCCCGGCTGGAGCAGGCAGGCCTCGAGCCGCGGGTGCTCGCCTCCGGGACCGGGCTCATGTGTGACGTCGGGACGCGGGACGGAGCGACGCGGCCCATGCTGGCGCTGCGGGCCGACATCGATGCGCTGCCGATCCCGGACACCAAGGCGGGCGTCCCGTACCGCTCCACCGTGCCCGACCGGGCGCACGCGTGCGGGCACGACGTGCACACCACCACCGTCCTCGGCGCCGGCCTCGTGCTCGCCGAGCTCGACCGGCAGGGGCTGCTGCCCAACCCGGTGCGGCTGATCTTCCAGCCGGCCGAGGAGGTGCTGCCCGGCGGGGCGCCCGACGCGATCGAGTCGGGGGTGCTGGAGGGCGTCGGCCGGATCATCGGGGTGCACTGCGACCCCAAGGTCGACGTGGGCCGCATCGGGCTGCGGGTCGGCGCGATCACCTCCGCCTGCGACCGGCTCGAGCTGTCCCTGGACGGCCCCGGCGGCCACACCGCCCGCCCGCACCTGACCACGGACCTGGTCACCGCCGCCGCCAAGGTCGCCACCGAGGTGCCCGCGCTGCTGGCCCGCCGGGTCGACGCACGGGCCGGGCTCGCGGTGACCTGGGGCCGGCTGGAGACCGGGCACGCGTGCAACGTGATCCCGCAACACGCCGAACTGTCGGGCACGGTTCGATGCCTGGATCTGACGGCGTGGCGCGACGCACCGGACCTGGTGCACGCCGCGATCGACGAGGTGGCCGGAATGTACGGCGCGAAGACGGTGATCAACTACATCCGGGGTGTCCCGCCCGTGGTGAACGACGCCGCCTCGATCGATCTGCTCTCGGGTGCGATGTCCGCCCGCCGCGGTTCGTATGCAATCGAGGACACCGAACAGAGCCTGGGCGGGGAGGACTTCTCCTGGTATCTGGAGCACGTGCCGGGGGCGATGGCGCGTCTCGGAGTGCGTACCCCCGGCGACACGCGCGGTCTGGACCTGCACCGGGGCAACTTCGACGCGGACGAGGAGGCGATCGCCGTGGGGGTGGAGCTCTTCACCGCCTCCGCTCTGCTTCATGGCAACCATCCGTAACCGGACAGGTCGCCCCAGGTTCGCGACGATCCGATAACGGCTTCCGTACAGGGCTTTATCTGACATCTACGCGCGTTACGATCGCGGCGAAACCAGCGCCGGAAGAGGCGCTTCGGTCAGGTTTGAAGGAGCCTTCCCTTGCGCCGGGTATCCAAGATCACCGCCGCGTGTGCTGTCACCGCAGCTCTCGCGCTCACCGCCACCGCGTGCGGCAGTTCGTCCGACGAGGACACCAGCTCCGACTCGGGTCAGATGAAGATCGGCATGGCCTACGACGTCGGCGGCCGTGGCGACAACTCGTTCAACGACTCCGCCGCCCGCGGCCTGGACAAGGCCAAGGCCGAGTTCGACGCCCAGACGAAGGAGCTCACCGCCAAGAACGGTGAGACCCCGGCCGACCGCGAGCAGCGCCTGCAGTCGCTGGCCGAGGGTGGCTACAACCCGGTCATCGCCGTCGGCTTCGCGTACAAGGACGCGGTCGACAAGATCGCTCCCAAGTACCCGAAGGTGAACTTCGGCCTGGTCGACTCGGTCTCCGACGCGAAGAACGTCGCCTCGATCGTCTTCACCGAGGAGCAGGGCTCGTACCTCGCCGGTGTCGCGGCCGCGCTGAAGTCGAAGGATGGCAAGGTCGGCTTCATCGGTGGTGTGGACCTCCCGCTGATCAAGAAGTTCGCCGCCGGTTTCCAGCAGGGCGTCAAGGACACCAAGCCCAAGGCCACGGTGCAGATCCAGTACCTGTCCACCGGCTCGGACCTGTCCGGCTTCGGCAGCCCCGACAAGGGCAAGGCCGCCGCCAAGGGCATGCTAGACAAGGGCATCGACGTCATCTTCGCCGCCGCGGGCGGCTCGGGTGCCGGTGCGATCGAGGCCGTCGCGGGCCAGAAGGGTGCCTGGGCCATCGGCGTCGACTCCGACCAGGCCCTGGACCCGGCGCTGTCCAAGTACAAGGCGTCGATCCTGACCTCGGTCGTCAAGAACGTCGACACCGGTGTCTTCGACCTGGTCAAGTCCGTCAAGGACGGCAAGCCGCTGACCGGCACGCAGACGTACTCCCTGGCCAAGGGCGGCGTCAGCCTGACCACCACGGGTGACCACCTCACGGACATCCAGACCCAGCTCGACGAGGCGAAGAAGAAGATCGTCGACGGCACCATCACGGTCAAGACCACGACCTGATCAGTCCCGTTGATCGGGGCCCGGACGAGCGGCTTCGGCCGCCCGACCGGGCCCCGATTCACGTACCCCCGTCACGGGGGTCACCGGCCCCGGTCCGCCATCTGTGATCAAGTGGCCAACGATTCGGTGGCGCTACGCGCGTAGCTCCGGCTCGGGCGCGGTACCTTTTTCCGCCCCCCGCTCACGCCTTCCCGTCTCCGTCCCCACCGCCTCCGCCCTCCGCTCCTGCCAAGGAGAGTGCGCCATCAACGCGTCCAGCAGTCCTCATGCCGTGGAGCTCCGCGGCATCACCAAGCGGTTCCCCGGGGTCGTGGCCAACCACGACATCGACATCACCGTGCGCCGCGGTACCGTCCACGCTCTCGTCGGTGAGAACGGCGCCGGCAAGTCCACTCTGATGAAGATCCTGTACGGCATGCAGAAGCCGGACGAGGGCACCATCGCGGTGGACGGCGAACAGGCCACGTTCTCCAACCCGGGCGACGCCATCGACCGCGGCATCGGCATGGTCCACCAGCACTTCATGCTCGCCGACTACCTCACCGTCCTGGAGAACGTCGTACTCGGCTCCGAGAAGCTGTACGGCATCGGCGACCGGGCCCGCGCGAAGATCCGGGAGATCTCCGACGCGTACGGACTCGGGGTCCGCCCGGACGCCATGGTCGAGGACCTCGGGGTCGCCGACCGTCAGCGCGTGGAGATCCTCAAGGTCCTCTACCGCGGCGCCCGCACCCTGATCCTCGACGAACCCACCGCCGTCCTCGTACCGCAGGAGGTCGATGCGCTCTTCGACAACCTGCGCGAGCTCAAGGCCGAGGGCCTCACCGTCATCTTCATCTCGCACAAGCTGGGCGAGGTGCTGTCGGTGGCCGACGAGATCACCGTCATCCGGCGCGGTACGACCGTGGGCACCGCCGATCCGAAGCACACCACGACCAAGCAGCTCGCCGAGCTGATGGTCGGCAGTGAGCTGCCCTCGCCGGAGACCCGCGAGTCGACCGTCACCGACACGCCGATGCTCACCGTCGACGGACTGCGGCTGACCGCGACCGACCCGGACGGGGTGGTGCGTGCCGTGCTCGACGGCATCACCTTCACCATCCACAAGGGCGAGGTCCTCGGCATCGCCGGCGTCGAGGGCAACGGCCAGTCCGAACTCGTCGACGCCGTCATGGGCATGCGCACCCTCGACGCGGGCTCCCTCGCCCTGGACGGTGCGGACATCTCCCGTACGCCGACGCGCCGGCGCCGCGAGAACGGCATGGCCGTCATCCCCGAGGACCGCCACCGGCACGGACTGCTGCTGGAGGCCCCCCTCTGGGAGAACCGCATCCTCGGCCACGTCACCGAACGCCCCAACAGCAAGGGCGCCTTCCTCGACCTCAAGGCGGCCCGCGCCGACACGGAGCGGATCGTGCGCGAGTACGACGTGCGCACCCCCGGCATCGAGGTCACCGCGGCCTCGCTCTCCGGCGGCAACCAGCAGAAGCTGATCGTCGGCCGCGAGATGAGCCACTCGCCCAAGCTCCTGATCGCCGCGCACCCCACCCGGGGCGTGGACGTCGGCGCGCAGGCCCAGATCTGGGACCAGATCCGCGAGGCGCGCCGCGAGGGACTGGCGGTGCTGTTGATCTCCGCCGACCTGGACGAGCTGATCGGGCTCTCCGACACCCTGCGCGTCATGTACCGCGGCCGGCTGGTCGCGGACGCCGATCCGGCCACCGTCACCCCCGAGGAACTCGGCTCGGCGATGACGGGCGCGGCCAGCGGCCACCTCGAAGCGCCGGAGGAGCCCCCGGCATTGGAGCCCCCGGCCCCGGGGAAGTCACTCGCCCCCGACGACCCGGCCGCCGACCGCACCGACACCGACCCCCGGAACGGGGGAGAGGACCGATGAAGAAGATCGACAAGGAGCGGCTGCTCCTGGGGATCGCGGCCCCCGTACTCGCGATCGTGGTCGCCTTCCTGGTGACGGCACTCGTGCTCGCCGCCACCGGCAAGGAGCCGTTCAACGCCTTCGGCATCATGTTCGACTACGGGGTGAAGTCGGACAGCCAGGTCTACATCCTGAACAAGGCGACGACGTACTACCTCGCGGGTCTCGCGGTGGCCATCGGCTTCCGGATGAACCTCTTCAACATCGGCGTCGACGGCCAGTACCGCCTCGCCGCATTCTTCGCGGCGGCGCTCGGCGGTGCGCTGACCCTGCCCGGAGCCCTCCAGATCCCGCTGATCATCCTCACCGCGATGATCGTCGGCGCGATGTGGGCCGGAATCGCCGGTGTCCTCAAGGTCACCCGGGGCGTCAGCGAGGTCGTCTCGACGATCATGCTGAACGCCATCGCGACCGCGATCATCGGCTATCTCCTCCAGCAGAACCGCCTCGGCCACCTCGACGAGGCCGGCACCAAGATCTCCACCAAGCCGCTGCCGGAGTCCTCGCACTTCTTCGAGTTCCCGACCACCCCGACGCCCATCTGGGGCTTCATCGTGATCGCGATCGTCGCGGGCATCGCCTACTGGTTCACGCTCTCGCGCACCCGGTTCGGCTTCGACCTGCGCACCGTCGGCCAGTCCGGCTCCGCGGCCGAGGCCAGCGGCGTGAACGTCAAGAAGATGGTCGTCACCTCGATGCTCATCTCGGGCGCCGTGGCCGGCCTGATCGGCATGCCGACCCTGCTCAACGACAGCTACGAGTACAGCGGCGACTTCCCGGTCGGCATCGGCTTCACCGGTATCGCCATCGCCCTCCTCGGCCGCAACCACCCCATCGGCATCGCGCTCGGCGCCCTGCTCTGGGGCTTCCTGGAACGCGGCACCGGAAAGCTGGAGTTCGAGGGGTACGACAAGGAGATCGTCGGCGTGATCCAGGGCGTCATCGTCCTGTGCGTCGTCATCGCCTACGAAGTCGTCCGCCGCTACGGACTCAAGCGCCAACAGAGCAAGGTCGGCGCGGAACTCGCCGCACAGGCCGCCCGTAACTCCGACCAGCAGGAGGTGTCGGCGTGACCGTCACGGCGACTTCCACCCCGCCCCCCGCGGCCCCCAAGGTCTCCGGCGGCAAGGGCGGCCGCACCCGCCTCTCCTTCCCCGTCGTCCTGCTGATCATCGCGGGCGTCCTGCTCGCGCTGTCCGCGGTGCGCGCCATCACCGGCGCGCAGGACGTCACCTCGGCCGGACAGATCAGCGCGGCCCTCGCGATGGCCGTGCCGATCGGCCTCGCCGGTCTCGGCGGCCTCTGGTCCGAACGCGCCGGCGTGGTCAACATCGGCCTCGAAGGCATGATGATCCTGGGCACCTTCTTCGGCGCCTGGGCCGGCTGGCAGACCAACGCCTGGCTCGGCGTCCTCGCCGGTGTCCTCGGCGGCATGCTCGGCGGACTGCTGCACGCGGTCGCGACCGTCACCTTCGGCGTCGACCACATCATCTCCGGCATCGCGATCAACATCCTGGCGCTCGGCTTCACCACCTACTTCGCCAAGCTGTGGTTCAACTCCGGCGAAGCGGCGGCCAAGGGCGGCTCGCCGAAGCAGTCCCCGCCGGCCGACGAGATCACCTCGGTGACGATCCCGGGCCTCTCCGACTGGCTGCACTCGGTCGAGAAGCACCACTGGTTCTTCGTCTCCGACCTGGCCGGTGTCATCGGCGGTCTGGTCACCAACGTGTCCCTGCTGACGATCGTCGCCGCGATCCTCTTCGTCGTGACGTTCTTCATCCTGTGGAAGACCGCCTTCGGCCTGCGGCTGCGCTCCTGCGGCGAGAACCCGGTGGCCGCCGAATCGCTCGGCGTGAACGTCTACACGTACAAGTACATCGCGGTGATCGTCTCCGGCGGCATGGCCGGACTCGGCGGCGCCTTCCTCTCCCTGGTCACCTCGCACATCTACAACGAGGGACAGACCGGCGGTCGCGGATACATCGGCCTCGCCGCGATGATCTTCGGTAACTGGCGGCCCGGCGGACTCGCCATGGGCGCCGGCCTGTTCGGCTTCGCCGACGCGCTCCAGCTGCGCAACGGCGGCGAGTCCGTCCACGCGCTGCTCCTGCTGCTCGTGGTCGTCCTGGCCGGCATCGCCGCCTGGAAGCTCTACCGCAAGAGCTTCGTGCAGGGCGTCGTCAGCGCGGTCATCGCCGCCGCCGTGCTGGTCTGGTACCTCGGTACGGACACCGTGCCCACCGAGTTCGTGAGCGCCACCCCGTACGTCGTCACCCTGCTCGTCCTCTCGCTCTCCGCGCAGCGGCTGCGGATGCCGAAGGCGGACGGCATGCGCTACCGCAAGGGCCAGGGCAAGTGACACCCACGGCCGGCGCGGACGCCGCCGCCATCGCCGGGGCCGACTGGGACGCCCTGCGGGCCGCCGCCCGGGACGCCATGTCCCGGGCGTACGCGCCCTACTCCGGCTATCCCGTCGGCGTCGCCGCGCGCGTCGACGACGGCCGCACGATCGTCGGCTGCAACGTCGAGAACGCCTCGTACGGCATCGGGCTGTGCGCCGAGTGCGGTCTGGTCTCCCAGCTGCACGCCACCGGCGGCGGCCGGCTGACCCACTTCACCTGCGTGGACGGCTCGGGCGAGATCCTGGTGCCGTGCGGCAGGTGCAGGCAGCTGCTGTACGAGTTCGGCGGACCGGAACTCGTCCTGGAGACACCGGACGGTTTCCGCACGCTCGACGAGATGCTGCCCCAGGCCTTCGGGCCGAGCCACCTCGGCTAGGGTTTTTCGTTTGGATCAGGCCCGAGCCCGCGAGCCCGGCATGATCCAAACGAGAGGCCCCAGCTGCCCGCCGGACGGGCCCGCACGCAGCGGGCCCGTCCGGCGGCCCTCTTCTTCTCTATGCGCGTAGAGTCAACGGGACTCATGCGTACGTACCGGCCGGAAGGACTCCAGGACATGGACGCCATCTCCGTCATCCGCACCAAGCGGGACCGAGGCGAGCTGACCCCCGAGCAGATCGACTGGGTCATCGACGCGTACACCCGCGGTGAGGTCGCCGACGAGCAGATGTCCGCGCTGGCCATGGCGATCCTGCTGAACGGCATGAACCGCACGGAGATCGCCCGCTGGACCGCCGCCATGATCGCCTCCGGCGAGCGGATGAACTTCGACGCGCTCTCCCGCCCCACCACCGACAAGCACTCCACCGGCGGCGTCGGCGACAAGATCACCCTGCCCCTCGCCCCGCTGGTCGCCGCCTGCGGCGCCGCCGTGCCGCAGCTCAGCGGACGCGGCCTCGGCCACACCGGCGGCACGCTCGACAAGCTGGAGTCCATCCCCGGCTGGCGCGCGCACCTGTCCAACGCCGAGATGCTGAACGTCCTCGACACCACCGGCGCGGTCATCTGCGCGGCGGGCGACGGCCTCGCCCCCGCGGACAAGAAGCTGTACGCGCTCCGCGACGTCACCGGCACCGTCGAGGCCATCCCGCTGATCGCCAGCTCGATCATGTCCAAGAAGATCGCCGAGGGCACCGGCGCACTCGTCCTGGACGTCAAGGTCGGCTCCGGCGCCTTCATGAAGACCATCGAGGACGCCCGCGAACTGGCCTCCACCATGGTCGCGCTGGGCACCGACAGCGGAGTACGCACGGTCGCCCTCCTCACCGACATGGCCACCCCTCTCGGTCTGACCGCGGGCAACGCCCTGGAGGTCCGCGAGTCCGTGGAGGTCCTGGCCGGCGGCGGCCCGCAGGACGTCATCGACCTCACCCTGGCCCTCGCCCGCGAAATGCTGGACGCGGCCGGACTCAAGGACGCCGACCCGGAGAAGGCCCTCGCGGACGGCTCCGCGATGGACGTCTGGCGCCGGATGATCTCCGCCCAGGGCGGCGACCCGGACGCCATGCTCCCGGTCGCCCGCGAACAGCACCTCGTCAGGGCCTCGTCCTCCGGCGTCCTGACCCGTCTGGACGCGTACGACATCGGCGTCGCCGCCTGGCGCCTCGGCGCGGGCCGCGCCCGCAAGGAGGACCCGGTCCAGGCGGGCGCGGGCGTCGAGCTGCACGCCAAGCCCGGCGACGAGGTGACGGCCGGCCAGCCGCTGCTGACGCTGCACACGGACACCCCGGAGAAGTTCGACTACGCGCTGAAGGCGCTGCCGGACGCATACGAGATCGCCCCGTCGGGCACACCGTTCGCCGCCACCCCGGTGGTGCGCGAACGCATCGCGTAACCGCGCCCGCCGACGCGAACGGCCCGCCGGGACGGTGAGAACCGTCCCGGCGGGCCGCTGTCGTGCGGGGCGGCGCCGGCCGCTTTCTGTCTTCCGGCGGCTACTCGGGCTACTTGCCGAAGTAGGCGTCGTAGATCGCCACCGAGGACTTGTTGCCCTTCTTGTCCGTGACATCGGCCTTGAAGGAGAGCGACTTCTTCTTCGCCGGGTTCTTCACGGAGATCCTGCCCTTTGTGACCGCGGTCTTCTTCCAGGTCTTCCCGGCGTCGTAACTGACGTACACCGTGAGCGACTTGAGGTTCTTCCCGGCGGCCGCGCCCTGCACCGTCACCGGCACGGACACGGACTTCCCGGCCTTGGCCGTGCTGTCCAGCGCAACCTCGGGCGTGAAGCGGACCATGGAGACCGGCAGCCCGGCGAATTCCGAGGTCCGGCCGGACCGGAAGGTCCAGCTCGCGTCGATCCGGGTGGAGACGGAGGCGACGTCGGAGCCGCGCCGAACCGACGTGGTCAGCCGGTAGTCGGCGGCAGCGGCCGGCACGGTGATGGGCACCTCGCCCGCCAGCGGGTCCTCGTTGCTGGTGAACACCTTGCCGTTGCGGTAGAGCACGGTCTTCACCGAGCTGTAGGTGGAGCCGCCGGCGTTCCGGTGGCCGTCGGCGACCAGCGGCAGCGACCCCGTGAGTTCGTTGCCGTCACGGAAGACCCCGAAGTCGGCGTTGACGTAGGGCCCGAACACCGCGGTGTTCACGGTCCTCGCGTACGTCCTGCGCGCCTGGACGGACTGCGGGGCACCGAGTGAGTACGAGGCGTCGGCCCGCGGGTAGCCGTCCTCGTCGGGCGCGCCGTTCTGGCTGAAGTCGAAGCCCCACCGCACCTGGTCGGCGGTGGACACATAGGCGGTGGTGGTCGACGGCAGCTTCTGGGTGGTGATGGCCGCCCAGCCGCCGAGTGCGCCGGGCAGATCGCTCAACGCGGCGACGTCGCCGGTCTTGCCCGTGACGGATGCACCGGCGCGGATCTTGAACCTGGCCAGCTGACCGCCGGTGAAGGCGCGGTGGTAGCCGGTCGCCGCCCGGCTCACCGGGCCGCCGACCGCGATGTCGTAACGGGTCGCCGCACCCTTCGTCCAACTGCCGTACCAGCGCTGGGAGAGCTGGATGCCGGTCGTCTTCGGGCCGAGGTGCGCGGTGCGCAGCGGCTTGTACGAGTCGAGCAGCCAGCCGTAGCCGTAGGAGATGTCCGCGGTCTCGAACTGGAGGTCGGGCGAGGCGAGCACGGACTTCGTGCCGGTGGCCGGAACGGTGATGTCCACCGGCTTGGCCAGCCGCGCGTCGAAGGTCACCGTGGTGTTCCTGGTGAGGTTCAGGTGGGGCTGGGTGAGCCAGTCGACGCCCTTGTCGTAGTCCTCCGGGTCGCCGTACACCGCCGAGTTCAGTACGTACCCGCCCTTGGGGACGCGGAGCTTCGCCGTGCCGTTGACGACCTCGGGGGACTCCCACACGCCGATCGCGGCGCCGTCGATGCCGAAGACGTCGCCCGTGGTGTACGGGGCCGGCTTGCCGTCGCGCCCGATGGTCCTGAGCGTGAGGTCGTACGACTCGCGCTCGCGAGCAACGGCGGCCGCGGTGCGGACGGTCTGCCCGCCGCCGGTCGCGACGACGTACGCGGAGTAGTCGCCGTCGGCCGTGCCACCGAGCTTGGTGTTGACGGTCAGCGGCACCTCGGCGGTGCCGCCCGCCGGGACGGTCACGCTGGTCGCGCCGAGGGCGAAGAAGCCGGCCGGGGCGGGCTTGCCCGTCGGGCCGGTGCCCTGGACGGTGAGCGCGAGCGTGACATCGGTCGTGCCGAGGTTGCGGTACGACACCTTCCTGGTGACCGGCACGTCATCGGTGTGCGGCCACTGCTGGAGGCCGAAGCTCACCGAGACCGGGTCGGCGACGACGGACTGGGTGATCGCCCGGTCGACGGCGATCCGGCCCGAGCCCTGCTGGAAGGGGGTGTACGTGCCCGGCTTCGTGGAGGCCGCGAGCGCGCCCTTGAGCTCGGTGTACTTCCACTCCGGGTGCTGCTGCTTGAGGAGCGCCGCGGCGCCCGCGACGTGCGGGGTCGCCATCGACGTACCGGAGATCGTCAGATAGCCCGGCGGGTTCTGGCCGACCTCCTGGTCGATGACGGAGCCGGGTGACGCTGCCGCCGTGATGTCCACGCCGGGAGCGGTGACATCGGGCTTGATCGCGCTGTCGCCGATCCGGGGGCCCCGGCTGGAGAAGTCCGCCAGCAGGTCCTGGTCGTCGACCGCGCCGACGGTCAGCGCGGAGTCCGCGCTGCCGGGGGAGCCGACCGTGCCGGCCCCGTCGCCCTCATTGCCCGCCGCGATGGCGAAGAGCACGCCGCTGGAGGCGGAGAGCTTGTCGACCGCAGCCTCCAGCGGGTCGATCCCCGGGGTGTCGGTGCCGCCGAGGCTCAGGTTGATGACGTCGGCGCCCTGTGCGACCGCCCACTCCATGCCGGCCAGGATGCCGGAGTCCTCGCCGAAGCCGTCGTCGTCGAGCACCTTGCCCTCGAGGAGCTTGGCGTCGGGTGCCACGCCCTTGAACTTCCCGCCCGACTTCGCCCCCGTACCGGCCGCGATCGAGGAGACGTGGGTGCCGTGACCGAAGTGGTCCTTCGTGTCGGGTGCCCCGGAGAAGTTCTCGGACGCGAGGATCTGGCCCTCCAGGTCCGGGTGGGTGGCGTCCGCACCGGTGTCCAGGACGGCGATCTTGACGCCCTTACCGGTGTAGCCCGCCTTCCAGGCGGTCGGGGCGCCGATCTGCGGGACGCTCTTGTCGAGGCTCGCCCGGCGCACACCGTCCAGCCACACCCGGTCGATTCCGGCGGCCGTGGTCCGCTGGGCGCTGCCCGACGGCTTGCTGGTGAGCGCCTGCCAGATGGACCGGGCGTCCTCCCGCGGGGTCGCCACGGACTGGGCGTTCAGCGACTTCAGCATGGGTCCGACCCGGGTGTCGCCGGCGTCCTCGACCTCGGCCTTCGCGGCCGTGGCCCCGGTGCCCCGGTAGGAGACGATCAGCTTCAGGCCCGACTTCTGCGCCCTGCGGTTCTCCGCCCGGTTCAGCTCCGTGACGTCGAACAGCCGGAGGTCCAGCTTTCCGGAACTGATCAGCCGGTGTGCGTCGGCGGGGACGAGCAGAGTGTGCCCGTCGCGTATCTGCCGCTGCACGGGTATGTGCTCGCGCCCCGCCGCGGGACGGAAGGCCACGACCCGGCCCTTGGCGTCCACCGTGACGCGGTCGCCGGTGATGAGCGTCAGCTGATGCCGGGTGCCGGACAGACTGTCCGCCGGCCGTGACGGGCTGCTGTCGCGGGCCACGGCCGGGGTGGTCAACCCGGCCGCGAGCGCCACGGCGGCCGCCGTGGCGACGGTCGAAACACACGCTCTTCTCACGTGTTTGCGCAACTCTCCCCCTGGAGAATCAGGCGGCCCCGGAGGGCCACTGGGCAGTCGGCTCCGATGCGTGCACCGGCGCCGGCTGTTTCACCCATGGAGAGGGGGGATTTGACCGAATGGGTTCACAGCAGGCACACAGATGAACGGAGTTGGCGGATCTTCACTGGCTGTCAGTCGTCTGTCGGCCGGTCCCGCGAGACGGGGGAGCGGCCGTGACGAGAGTGGCCGGCGAGGTCCCTGGGCAGCTCGGGGCACCGGGGCGCCCCGGGGAACCAGAGAAGAGGGCGCTGGGTCCGGCGGGAAGCGGAGAGCGACGGTGCGATGAGTTTCGGCCGCCGGACCGGTCTCCCAGATGTGGATGCCATGACCCCGATCGTTCTCACCGTCTCCGGACGCCTCACCCGGTCCGCCGCCCCCGGCCTCTGCGCCGAGCTGGAGGCGCTGCTGACCACCGCGGATGCGCAGGTGACCTCGGTGGACTGCGACGTGGGCGACCTCGTCCAACCGGATCTGGCCGCCGTGGAGACGATCGCCCGGCTGTCGCTGGTCGCGCGCAGGTCGGGCGGCCGGCGGCTGCGGCTGCGCCGGACACCTCCCGAACTCCGGTTGCTGCTCGATCTGGTGGGACTGGACGCGGTGGTCGGCGTCGTCGATCAGGAGGCCGATCACGAGGGGGCGCGGCGGGCCCCGGAGTGAGCGGGCAGCTGCCGGCTCACTCCGGGACCGCGAGGGCCCCCACACCCTTCGGTGTGGGGGCCCTCGCGTACCCGGCCTCATGGGGGTCAGTACACCTATTGATCCGCCTCGCCCCAGCCGTCCCTGACGACCACCTTCGGGCATGCGACGGCGGACAGCCGGGCGCCGCCGTGGACCGCCCCCGAGGGTGCGCCGCCGGGAAACGCCGACAGTGCGGGAGGCGCGGACGGACCGGCCGTGGACCCGGACCGCGCTCGGGCCTGATCGCAGACATCGGCGTACGCGCCCTCCGGCTGCGGACCGGGCTCCGCCGCGGAGCCCGGCGGCGCGACGGGGCCTGGCCCCGACGTGGCAGCCGGCTCACCCAGCCACTGCGTGACCCCCCAGCCGGCGACCGCGAGCACCGCCCACCCGGCCATCAGCCCCCGCACCAGCCGGGGCCTCACGCGGCATCGGCGTCCAGGTGGTCGGGCAGCCCGAACAGCGGGAACCAGCGCGGGGTGTCCAGGAAGCAGTGCATCCCGGTGATCGCACCGTCCGAGATGTCGATGACCTGCACCGCCCACGGCACGAAGCCCGGTCCGTCCGGATTCGGCTTGTAGTGCGCGAACGCCGGGGTGCCGTTCGCGGACGTCGCGACCAGCCGGGAGCCCTCGCAGGCCGCGCCGATGGACGTCATGAAGCCCGCGATGTCGTCGTGTCCCTGGAGCCAGAGGTCGAACGGCGGCATGGTCATGACGGCGTCCTCATGGAGGAGCGCGGTCAGCGCCTTCATGTCGTATCCCTCGAACGCCGCCACGTACCGCTCGAGCAGCTTGCGCTGCTCCTCGTCGAGCGGGTTCGCCGCGTCGGCGGCGGCATCGCCCTGGTGATCGGTCAGCGTCGCGCGGGCCCGCTGGAGCGCGCTGTTGACCGAGGCGACCGAGGTGTCGAGCAGCTCGGCGACCTCGCTCGCCTTCCACGCGAGCACCTCGCGCAGGATCAGCACCGCCCGCTGCTTCGGCGGCAGATGCTGGAGCGCGGCGACGAACGCGAGCCGTACCGACTCGCGCGCGACGGCGGCCTCGGCCGGGTCCGCGAC
Source organism: Streptomyces sp. LN549 (assembly GCF_043203805.1). Taxonomy (NCBI): domain Bacteria; kingdom Bacillati; phylum Actinomycetota; class Actinomycetes; order Kitasatosporales; family Streptomycetaceae; genus Streptomyces; species Streptomyces sp. LN549. Next base: position 5,475,296 of record NZ_JAZHRI010000002.1, read on the forward strand.
CGACGGAAGGATCCGCCCGTCCGGCATCGGCTCCAGCCAGGTGTTCTCCGGAAGAGGATTCAGCGCGGCCTGCGCGAGCGGGGTCGGGCCGGACAGGTCGACCGGCCTGGCCCGCTTGTTGCCCGCGTTCAGCATGTCGAGGCAGACGTTCGTCGCGATGCGGTACAGCCAGGACCGCAGCGACGAACGTCCCTCGAACTTGTCGAAGCTGCGCCAGGCACGCACCAGCGTGTCCTGGACCGCGTCCTCCGCCTCGAAGGCCGAGCCGAGCATCCGGTAGCAGTAGCCGGTCAGCTCGACCCGGTGACCCTCCAGACGGCTGTCGATATCGGTCGTCGTCGCCGTCAGATCACTCATCGCTTCACTTCACCCCTGTTGCGCTGTGACACCGCTCACTCCAGCACTTCGGAAGCTACCGCAGGCCACTGACAACGGGGGCGAGAAGAGCAGAAGCGGTCACGTCCCGAGCTTGCGCCCGTACACGTACACGTCGTCGCCGTTCTTCAACAGATTCCAGTAAGACTTCGCGTCGGCGGTGCGCATGTTGACGCAACCGTGCGAGCCCGGCGGGTTCCACATCTTCACGCCCACCGCGTGGAAGGCCTGCCCGCCGTCGAAGAACTGGGAGTACGGCATCGCGACGTTGTAGATCGACGAGACGTGGTTCTTGTGCTTCCAGTAGATCTTCTTGGCCCCGGTCCGGGTCTCGTACCCGTCCCGCCCGGTCCGCACCGGCACCGGCCCGAACTTCAGCTTGCTGCCGTCCTGGATCCAGGTGATCTGCCGGGTGAGGTCGACGCACGCGATGCGCCCCTTGTTCGTGGGGCACTTCTTCGCCTTGTTCGGGGTCTTCCCGGCCGCCTTCTGGGCGGTGAGCGTCTGCATGGTGCGCCAGGTGATGGGCCCCGCGTAGCCGAGGGTGGGCGTGACCCCGTACTTGCTCTGGAACGACCGGATCGCCTTGCAGTCGGCGGCCGACTGCTTCCCGTCCACCTTCAGGTGCAGGTACTTCTCGGCCTGCTTCTGGTACGGCCCCTTGGACGCCGTGCACGACGCCGCCTGGGCGGTGCCGCCGGTGCCGAGCACGAACGCCGGTATCGCGGTCAGACCGGCGACGGCCAGCGCCAGCCCGCGCCGCGTCCGTACGCTCCGCATGTTCCCCGTGACTCTCATGTAAACCCCAACTCCCCTTCGCGCGCAGTGCGGTGCTTCCGCCTGCTAGACGCGCGTCGGGGAGTGGATGGTTGTGCGTCGAATGTCTCAGTTCTGTACGGCCAGTTCTGTACGGCTCGGTTCTGTACGGCTCAGTTCTGTACGGAGACCACGGTGCTCGGCCGCAGCCGATCGGCGCGCGCCGCCCGCGACCCGTACAGCGTGATCGAGACGACACCCAGGACCGCGAGCAGTCCGAGCGCGACCGTGCCCGCCCAGCCCCCGGTGTGGAAGGCGACCGCACCGAGCGTGCCGCCCGCGCTGGAGCCCAGGTAGTACGCCGACTGGTAGAGCGCCGACGCCTGTGCGCGGCCCTTGGTCGCCGTACGACTGACGGAGGACGAGGCGACCGCGTGCCCGGCGAAGAAGCCGGCCGTGATCAGGACCAGGCCGATGAGTACGGCGGCCAGGTGGTCGGCCAGCGAGAGCAGCAGACCGGCGGCCGTGGTGGAGACGGCGAGGTAGAGCGCACCCCGGCGCCCCAGCCGGGCGACGAGGCGCCCCGCCGTGGCGGAGGAGACCGTACCGACCAGGTAGACGAGGAAGATCGAGCCGACGACACCCTGCGGGAGGTTGAACGGCGCCTCGACGAGCCGGTAGCCGATCACCGTGTAGACCGCGCCGAACACCGTCATGAACAGTGCGCCGATCGCGTACAGCCGACGCAGCAGCGGATCGGTGAGGTGCCCGACGACGGTCTTCGCCAGTGCCCTCGGGTTCAGCGAACCGGGGGTGAAGTGCCGGGCCCGCGGGATCATGAAGTGGAAGACGACGGCGCAGGCCACGGCCAGCAGCCCGACCGCGCCGAGCGCCGCCCGCCAGCCCCAGGCCTGGGCGATCCAGCCGGTGAGGATACGGCCGCTCATCCCGCCGATGCTGTTGCCGGCCACGAACAGCCCGATCGCGGCCACCAGTGCCTTCGGCCGGACCTCCTCCGCCAGATACGCCATCGCGGAGGCGGGCAGACCGGCGAGCGCGGCACCCTGGACCGCGCGCAGCGCGATCAGCCAGCCGAGCGAGGGGGCGAACGGCACGAACAGCCCGACCACCACGGCCACCGCCAGCGAGGCGGTCATCATCTGCCGCCGCCCGAACCGCTCGGACAGCGCGCTCATCGGCAGCACACACAGCGCCAGCGCACCCGTCGCGGCGGACACCGTCCAGCTCGCCTGCCCGGCCGTGGCGCCGAAGGAGGCGGAGACGGCGGGCAGCAGGGCCTGGGTGGAGTAGAGGAGTGCGAACGTCGCGACACCGGCGGCGAAGAGCGCGAAGCTCATCCGGCGATAGCCGGGGCGTCCGGGCTCGAGCCGCTCCGAGACGGCGGGAACGGTTGCGGCGACGGGGGACGACTGGGTCGAGGCGGCCACGATGAGGGTGGACGCCCCGGTACTGGCAGGAGGCATGCCACGAACGTAGGCCTGCCACCTTTCATGCGTCCAATGCACAAACACGCGATAATCAATCCCATGGCGCATCAGCACAGCTCACAGCCTCGACTGTCACCAAGCAGTTACGAAGAAGACATTCGCGCGGTACTCGCGCCACGCCTCGCGTACTTCGAGGCGGTCGCCCGCCACGAGCACGTCACCCGCGCCGCGCACGAGCTGGGCGTCCCGCAGTCCACGCTCTCCCGGGCGATGGTCCGCCTGGAACAGGACCTGGGCGTCGCCCTGTTCGCCCGCAAGGGCCGCACGGTGTCCCTGACCCCCGCGGGCCGCACCTTCCTCGGTTCCGCGGAACGGGCACTCGCGGAGGTGGAGAAGGCAGCCGACTCGGTACGGGCCGACGCCGACCCCACCGCCGGCAAGGTCGCCTTCGGCTTCCTGCACACGATGGGCTCGGAAACCGTCCCCGCCCTCATCCGCGCCTTCCGCGTCGACCACCCCCGGGTGCGCTTCCAGCTCGTCCAGAACTACGGCGAGGCCATGATCGAACGCCTCCGGGCGGGCGGCCTCGACCTCTGCCTCACCTCACCGGTCCCGGACGCCCCGGACCTCGTCGCCCGCCGCCTGGACGAACAGCGGCTGCGCCTGGTCGTCCCCGAGGACCACCGCCTGGCCACCCGCCGCCGCGTCCGCCTGGCGGAGGCCGCCGACGAAACCTTCGTCACCCTGGAACCCGGCTACGGCCTGCGCCGCATCACGGACGACCTCTGCACGGAGGCGGGCTTCGTCCCCCGCGTCGCGTTCGAGGGTGAGGAGGCGGAAACCCTCCGCGGCCTGGTCGCGGCGGGCCTGGGCGTGGCGCTGCTCCCGCCCCCGGCGGTGGCCCGCCCGGGAGTCGTGGAACTCACGGTGACGGCACCGCGGGCTGCTCGGGAGATCGGCGTGGCCTGGCTGGACGGGCATCCGGACACCCCGCCGGTCGCGGCGTTCAAGAAGTTCCTGCTGTCGCGACGGGGGAACCTGTTGCCGGACTGAGGGGGTGGCGGCGCGGTGGCGGGGGTGGGGGCATCCCCGCGCGTGCGGGGGAAACTGCCGCCGGACTGAGGGGGTCAGGCGGGGGTGGCGGATGCGTACGCGGTGAAGGCCGACCAGGCGGTGGTCGAGACGGTGAACGGGCTCCGGGCGGTGTCCTTGGAGTCGCGGACGTGTACGGCGTCGGGGCGCAGGGCGACCTCGATGCAGTTGTCGCCGCCGCTGCCGCTGTAACTGCTTTTGCACCAGGCCAGTTCGGTACTCATAGCGCTCCTAGCATCTGCTTCAGCAGGCCCGCCGAGGCCTCGTGGCTCAGCGCCTGTGAGCGCATCTTGCCATAGCGCTGGAGCATGGCACTGACCGTTTTCGGGTCAGTGAGGAGGGTGCTGCTGTCGTGGCCCTCGACGTAGCCGAACCAGCTGTTGGCGGGCGTCTCCGCGAGGTACATCTGCCCGTCGATGCCGGAGTGATCCGGCTGCTTGAGGGGCATGACGAGGACCTCTACATTCCGGCGAACGCCCTGCGTATGCAGGTTGTCGATGAGTGCGGAAGTGACCCCAACCCCTCCCAATTGGCGTTCCAAAACGGCCTGTTCAATGAGAAAGGAAAATGACGTGGTGGGGCGCCCGGACAGGAGATCCTGACGCGCCAGGCGTGCGGCCACCTGCTGCTCGAACTGTTCGTCCGCGAGCGGTGGGAGCCGCCGGTCGAAAACGGCACGGATGTATCCCTCGGGCTGGAGTAATCCCGGGACCCCGCGGCACTCGTACGCGTGCAGCGTGATCGCCTCCTCCTCGATCCCCGCCCACTGTTGGAACCAGGAGGCCAGCCCTGTCCGCCTCCGCAGGCTCCGCGCGGCAGCGCTGAGTACTTTGCCCGCGACCGGCCCGAGGGCTTCCGCCGCCCGGTCCGGGAGGTTCTCGGGCGGGAAACGCTTACCCTGCTCGATCTTGGCGATGTAGGCGGACGAGTACTGCACGCGAGGCGCGAACTCCTCCTGGGTGAGGCCCGCGGCCTCGCGCAGTGCCTTTATGACTGCACCGAAAGTCTTGAGGCTGTCGGACAGTTCGGGTTCGCTGCCCGCCGTCGTGGTCTCGTGATCTGCTGTCGTCGCCGCCCCGTCATCCGCGCATCGATCAACTTGGCAATGATCACGGACAGTTACTCGCCCCGTCCAGCGCTTCAACCCATACAGCCGGATCTGTATGGGCGTCGTTCCTGCTGGAAACGGTGATCGAGGCGGAACGCTGGGCGCATGACAGCACTGCAAGCCCAACCATCGGTAACCGAGCGTGTGTTCGTCCAGAGGCGCTCTGCCACCCGTCTCGGCGCGACTCTCGCGCGGCGCCTGGCCGTGTGGAAGCTCGATGTCTGGGGGATCCCGTACGGCACCCCGCTCTCCGACGACGTGGCCCTGCTCGTCGCGGAACTCGCGGCCAACTCGGTCTTGCACGGGCGCGTACCGGGGCGCGACTTCGAACTGCGGCTGTCGTACGCGTACGAGACAGGGGCCGTACGCATCGAGATCTCCGACACCCACGAGATCCGCCCGGACCCGTTGTCCGTCCGGCCACCCGACACGGAGGCGGACGGGGGTCGGGGGCTGCTCATCGTCGAGGCCGTCGCCTTCCGCTGGGGGGTGAGCGACCGGGTGGGGCCGGGGAAGACGGTGTGGGCGGAGACGGAACCGGTTGCCCGGTGCGGGCGCGAGTCCGTCAGGTGAGCGGCTCGTGGTTGGCCCAGACGACCTTGTAGGGGTGGCGGGCCTGCCAGTGCTGGATGACTTCCTCAAGTCCGGGGGTTGTGAACGAGGCGTTGAGCGCGTCGAGGTCGGCGAGGGCTATCTGCACGATCCCGGTGGCGGTGGGCATGGGACTGTGGTCCTCGGCGGGTACACGGATGTGGCGCGAGGCCGCGAACGTCTGGATCTGCCCGGAGTCGCGCATGACCTGTTCGATGTCGTTGAGGAACTGATCCAGCTCGGTGGCCGGGATGGAGTCGGTGAAGGAGACGATCATTGTGTGGTGAATCATGGGTCAATCGAACCTCGGCCCGCGAATGAAGTCCAAGGCCGATTGATTCTTCGGCGATAACCTGGAGGAATGGTTGATCTGGAGACGCGTGAGCTGGAGTACTTCGTCGCGGTCGCCGAGGAGCTGCACTTCGGCCGGGCCGCCGCGCGCCTTGCCATCGCTCAGCCGGCGCTGTCGAAAGCTGTTCAACGTGTCGAATCGCGGCTCGGAGTTCAGCTGCTCCTGCGCTCCAGCCGTCACGTCTCGCTGACGCCGGCCGGAGAGGCTCTGCTGCATCACGGCCGCCACGCGCTCAACGCGGTGAGCGCTGCGGCCCGGAGCGCGCGCCGGGCCGGCGACGTCCAGGCGCAGCTGCGGCTGGTGATCAAGCCCGGTGGCGATGCCAACCTGCTGTCCGGGATCCTCGCCGCGTATGCCGGACAGCCCGATGCACGCAGGGTGGATGTCCTGTTCGGCGGTGCCACCGACCGCGCCGACTATCTGCGTGACGGCAGAGCCGATGTGGCGCTGTTGTACGCGCCGTTCGACGACCTCACGGGACTGGAGTCCGAGACGCTGTTCGTCGAAGGGCGCGTGGCGATTCTGCCGCGGGACCACCGGCTGGCCGCGCACACCGAGCTGCGGATGGCCGACCTGGAGCACGAGACGCTGCCGCGCTGGAAGGGTGTGCCCGACAGCGGAACCGGTCCGGAGATCGCGGACGTCGCGCAGATGACGCAGCTGATCATGCTCGGCCGGACGATCGCGGTCCTCCCGCGCTCGTCCGTGGAACCCGTTCACCCGGGGCTGGTCTACAAGCCGGTCGTCGATGCGGAGCCCAGCCGACTGGTCGTCGCATGGTCGCAGCTCGACCAGCGGCCACTCGTCGCCTCGTTCGTCGAGGCTGCGGTCACCGCGAGCCGGTCGCAGCCCGATCCGGCATCGGGCCAGGGGCCGGGCGTTTCTCCAGGTGGCGATGTCGGACAGTCGCCGGGTCGTTCGCCAATCTGAACTTCTGGGCCTACTGGAGCGGCGAGGCCGGCGGCCTCCAAGAAGAGGTCGGGGTCGGGCAGGCCGCCGATGCGGCAGATGGGACCATCCCCGCGGGTGCGGGGAGCAGAAGGCGGAGCTCTACCTGTAATTCGACCACTGGGGACCATTCCCGCGGGCGCGGGAGCGGAAGCCTGGCGGTATCGTCGCAGATCGAGGCCAGGGGGCGTCCTCGCGGGTCGCCCACACGGTCAGATGCGGCGTCCCTGACCTGATCCCCGTACCCGCAGGGTGGCCCCGGTACAGCCGATGGGGTCATCGCAATCGCCAACTGCTCCCTGTATCTGCGGGGATGGACCCAGCACCGGCCACAGGCCGGCGCTCGTGGCGCCCTGCTCCCCGCTCTCGCGGGGATGCCCCCGGGCGGAGACGAGGAGCGTGCTCCCGACTCCCCGGCCCCCGCGAAGGCATCCGATAGCGATCCGCCTTCCCGCCCTGACGTCGGTGGTTCGCGACGTCTTCAGGGCCTGCTGAACGTGACCTCCTTGGAGTCCTTGTCGCGCTTGAAGTTGCCGGCGAAGCCCCAGTTCTTCCAGCCGCCGTCGCCGTTGTTGGTGATCGTGCCGTCCTTGACGGCGAACACGTCCACACCGTCCACCACCGCGAGGTGTTCGAGGCCGGAGACCGCGGAGAAGGAGATCTCGTTGAAGTTCTTCACCGCGATGATGTTCGTGCCGGGGAAGCTGCGGCTGTATTCGTCGACCAGCGACTGGTTCAGTTCGGCGTCGCCGCCGGGTGCCTTGCCGCTGTAGTCGGTGCCGGGGTAGGGCCCGTCGTCCGTGTTCGTGTACTTCGGTGCCCCGTCGTCGAAGTCGACCGATTCCGTTCCGGTGGCAAGGGCGTCGGCGTCCAGGTCGGCGGGTTCCGGCTGCTCGAAGGTGGCATCCTTGCCGTCGCGGGTGACGTCGCCGTAGTACGCCCAGTTGGTGTAGCCGCCGTCGCCGTCGTTGCTGAACGTGCCCTTGTCGAAGACGTAGACGTCGAACACCGCCCGGCCCGAGGAGATTTCGTCCTCGGATTCGTCGGAGTGGTACTCGTTGGAGTTCAGCCGGTACCTGCTGTGGTCGATGAGCGTGTCCGGCTTCTCGGCCCAGTGCGAGGACTGCTCCGAGTGCATCGCGACCACGTTGTAGTCGGGGTAGCAGCGGCGCATGTCGTTCACGAGCATCCGGACCGCCTGCGTCGAACCCTCGTTGTCCAGCGGGGAGTACGTGTCGTAGTACCGGCTCCGGTCGGGCGGTTCCTGGCCCTCGATCTGGCAGCCCTCGTCGCCGGGCTTCCAGTCCTTCTTCCGCTTCGGGCGGGGAGGCTCCTCGAACGTGACGGTGCGGCGGTCCTCGCTGACGTCGAAAACACCCTTGAACGCACGGTTCTTCCAGCCGAGGTCGGCGTCGTCCGCCCAGGTGAACTTCCCTTTCCTGAAGGCGTAGACGCGGTATGTCGTGCCGCTGATCTCGACGGTCTGGATCATGGCCGCGCCGTCCATCTGCTGCAGATCGCCCTCATGAGGCTGTGCGATGACGATGTTGTAGTCGGGGAGGCAGTAGGAGAGATCGTCGAGCGCCAGCTTGACCCGCTTCTCCTTGTTCTTCTCGTTGCTGATCTTCTCCGCGACGAAGTTCACCAGGTACGAGTAGCCCCAGGCGGCAGTCTTGCCGACGGTCCCGCTGCCAGGTACGGAGACCGAGGAGTGCGACGACCGCTCCCGTGGCTCGAAGCACAGGCTCGGGAGCGCGTTGCCTTCGGTGTCGTCGGACCTGTTCTCTGTGTTGCCTCGGGGCTCGTTGCCCGGTCCGCCGCGCATGTCACCGGGCAGCCCGCCGGTGACGCCCGGCTGGGCGCCGGAGGTGTCGGCCGGTGTGAAGGACTTGGCGTCGGGGGGATTCCCGCCGCCTGTGACATCGTTGTCATGATTGACATCGTTGTCACTCTGGCAAGAGGCGCCCCCGCCGAACTCCAGGACGCGGCAGACCTGCTGCTGCGCCGTGTCTGCGATGTCACCCCCGACGGACGTGGCAAGGATTGCGCCGACCACGGTGGCCGCCACCGTCACCATCGCCACGTACTCGATCGCCGACTGTCCCGCGCTCGTGCGCGGGTCCCGGCGCGTTCGTTCGCTGCTGTGCACGTCTCACCTCGTCATGGCTCGCTCGGATCGCGTCACCGGGAGCCGTGCGGCTGCCGGGTGTGAACCGTAGCGAGCGCGACGGGGCCCACGGACAGTGCCCAAAGGCCCATACCAGGACCCAAATCGGGAGTGCGGGACCCTCGCGCGTGGGGATGGCCCCTGGGGTGCGAAGCGGCGCAAGCAGTGTGCCAACTGATCTCCGCACCCCCGGGCAAGCTCGCCTTCGGTTGCCTCCGCACGATGGGCTCGGCAACCGTCCCCGTCCCTTAGCGCGGCCCCTGGCCGAGGGTGGCGACCTCGCGTACGGCCTCGGCGACCGCCAGGAAGTCCTTCTTCAGGATCGAGTCGTGGTTGCTGGCGACCTTCGCGCTGATCTTGATGTGTGCGTTGCGGGCGACCACGCCATCGAGGCTGGCGCGGATGAGCTCCTGTTCGTCGCCCTTGCTTCCGAGGGAGTTGCCCGATGCGACGACGTATCGCGCCGGGACGGTGATGCTGTCCAGTACGGGGCCCAGTTCGCGCTCGCGGGCGAGCTTGCCGAGTTCGATGTTGCAGTCCGCCATCTGGGCGGCGTTCATGCGCGGGGTCAGGCCGGTCGGGCGCAGCAGCGGCATGAAGAGGTTCAGCCGGCGAAACGTCTTGCGGATCCGCTGCTCCATGGCGTCGTCCAGCCAGTCGTGCGGCTGTGCGCCTTCGACCATGACGACGCCCAGGGTGCGGTCGGGGTTGCGGCCGGCCCAGTGTGCTGCGACGAACGCCCCGTAGGACCAGCCGACCACGAGCGCCCGGTCGACGCCCCTGGCCGCGAGGACGGCGTCGACGTCCCGGACGGCGGCTTCGAAGGAGTAGTCCGCGGAACGCTTCGACTTCTTGCCGCGGGCCCGCTCGTCGTAGGTGATGTGCCGCCATTGCGTGCCCAGTTCCGCTATGACGTGCCGCCAGTAACCCTGGGTGGCGAACTGGCCGTTGAGGTAGATCACGGGGATTCCGGAGCCGCCGGTGTCCGTGACGGCCAGGGCCGTGTCGTCGACCGGCACCATGCCGGTCCACGCCGAACCGGTCGAGGAAGGGCTGTTCTTCGTCATGTGGTTCTCCTGGTCGCGTCGGGTGTGCGTCTCGTGCGGCTTCGCCAGGCCCTGGGTGCGGACCGCGGCCCCTTGGTTCTGATGGGCTGCGCTCGCTTCCCTACAGGCTGCGGGCGGTGATGTCGCCGTGGTCGGTGGTCGCTTGGATGTTCAGGCCGGCCGAGGCGCCTTCGGTGTTCCTCAGCGTGTTGTGGACCCGGCCGTAGCCGGTGCCGGCGTCCAGGGCGGCAGAGACTCCGTGGGCGGCGCCGACCGTCACGTCGCCCGTCCGGGTGCGCAGCACGAGCGTGCCGGAGGTGGCCTCGGTGATGTGGATGCTGCCCTTCTGGGTGCTGATCTCCGCGGCGCCGGTAAGGCGGCCGACCGTGACGTCGGCGGCGTGGGCGGTTACGTGCACGCTCGCGGCCTCGTCGATCCTGACCGCGCCGTGTGCGCCCTCGCAGGTGACGGCGCCGAGCCGTCCGACGCCGCGGAACTCGGCGCCGGCCGCTTTCGAATCGATACGGGATCCGGCGGGCAGTTGGACGGTCACCTCGATGGAACCGGATGCGCCGAGGAGCTGGTTCTTCTCCGCCGGGGCCTTGACCCGCAGGACACCGTCGGTGAACTCGACCGTGGTCTGCTCCGCCGCCTTCACGTCGCGGCCCTTGGAGGCGTCGGCGGGCAGGACCGTGACGGTGGTGTCGGCCCGGTCGGCGCCGATGACCTGGATGCGCCCTGCGGTGATGTCCACGACGGCGGAGATCGTGGCGGGGGTGTCGAACTTCTGCATGGTGCTCTCCTTGTGTGTTCTTCGTTTCTTACATTGGAAAAGCTACGTTGCGTTCGATGATCCGGCAACGAGCTTGTTGCGTCCAACTCGTATAGAAGCAGGTCATGGTACAGATTTCGTTGCAATGGTTGCGCAGCTAATGCAATGCCAGGGTGACGGTTCGTTGCATTGGGGTGTGGGCGAACGCTACGCTGGCGACATCACGGACGACGAAGGGGACCGCGATGCCGGGAGGCAGACTCACCCAGCAGGAACGCCAGCAGATCGCACTGGGCCTGGCCGACGACCTCGCCTACGCGGAGATCGCCCGACGTCTCGACCGCCCCACCTCGACGATCACGCGTGAGGTGATGCGTAACGGGGGTCCCGCCGCCTACCGTGCCGAACTGGCCCACCGTGCCACCGAACGCCGCGCCCACCGGCGCAGGAGCGCCCCGCCCCGAGCGCAGGGGGCACCGGTTCCGGCCGGCGGGAGCGACGACGAGGCCGTGCGCGAGTACGAGGAGGCTTTCACCACCCTCCTGATGCAACAGGGCCTGCCCAAGATGGCGGCTCGGGTGCTGACCTGTCTCTTCATCGCTGACGCGGGCAGCCTCACCGCGTCCGAACTCGTCCAGCGCCTCCAGGTCAGCCCGGCATCCGTCTCCAAGGCGATCGGGTTCCTCGAAGACCAGGGTCTCGTCCTGCGTAAACGCGACGAACGCCGCCGTGAGCGCTACTTCGTCGACGACGACGTCTGGTACCGGTCGACGATCGCCAGCGCCCACGGCACCGCCCGGATCGCCGAGACCGCACGGCAGGGCGTCGGCATCCTCGGCCGCGACAGCCCCGCCGCCGCCCGCCTCGAGAACATCGCCCGCTTCAGCGACTTCATCAGCGAGAGCATTCTTCGCGCCGCGGAGCAGGTCCGCGAAATCCTCCACGCGAAGCCCGAACCGGGCTCGGGCGGCGGCCCTGCCGAGCCCGACGCGGACCGTGGTTAGGGCGTCGCACGCCCGCCGCTCACCGCCCCAACGACTTCCCGAACCCCGCGGCCAGCGGCATCCGCAGCCCCAGCGGCGGTGGGGCGGCCAGTGCGTCGGCGACCGGGCGGGCGTAGGAGTGGGCGAAGAGGGAGCCGCGTACGAAGTCGGCTGCCAGGGCGGCGACTTCGGCGTGGTGCTGGCGCAGGGCGTGGCCGTCCGAGTGGACCTCGAAGCGGCAGGTGTCGCGGTTGGACTTCTTGGCACGTTCGGCCAGGCGGAACGACAACTCCGGGTCGGAGCGTGCGTCGTTCGTGCCGTGGACCAGCAGGACCTGGCGGCCGACCAGGTGCTTGACCGGTTCCGGTTCGGCGTCCGGGTCGCCCGGCAGCCAGGGGGCCATCGCGAGGACCGAGGTGACTGCCGGGTGGCCGCCCGCGCGGAGGGCCGCGCGGCCGCCCATGCCGTGGCCGGCCAGGCAGACCGGAATGTCGCCGTAGCGGCGTACGACCTCGTCCACCGCCCATTCGGCGTCCGCCGCGGGGTGGGCGTCCGTGGTGTTCCAGCCGCGGCAGCGGTAGTGCACGACGTGGGCGGCGAGGCCGTCGTCGCCACCGGCGCGGGCCAGGGAACGGGCCAGGGGGAGCCGAAGGGCGTAGGAGAGAGGGGAGGGGCGGCGGTACGAGTACGGCTCGCCGTCCGGGAGCAGCAGGACCACGCCGCTGACCGTGGTGGATTCTCCGGCCGTCCTGACGGCCCGTCCCAGCCTTGCAGCAGGCAGGGGGAGTGCGCGCTGTGCCATGACGCAACAGTGTCAGAAGGCCAGGTGTACGCCACCCGTATTCGCGGTCTCTGTTACGTATCGCCGAGCGGCGCTCTACGCGCGTAGGCGCTAGAGTGCGTGGATGATGAGCCCGACCCTCAATGTGCCCGGCCAGGATCAGATCCGGCGTGCCCCCAAGGTCCTTCTCCACGACCACCTCGACGGCGGCCTGCGCCCCGGGACGATCGTCGAACTCGCTGCGGCGAACGGATACGACGGACTTCCGGAGACCGATCCCGACAAGCTCGGTGTCTGGTTCAGAGAAGCCGCCGACTCCGGGTCGCTGGAGCGGTATCTGGAGACGTTCGCCCACACCTGCGCCGTCATGCAGACCCGTGACGCGCTCGTCAGGGTCGCCGCGGAGTGTGCCGAGGACCTCGCCGCGGACGGTGTCGTCTACGCCGAGATCCGGTACGCGCCCGAGCAGCACCTGGAAGCCGGGCTGAGCCTCGAAGAGGTCGTCGAGGCGGTCAACGAGGGCTTCCGCGAGGGTGAGCGCAGGGCGCGCCAGGACGGCAACCGCATCAGGGTGGGCGCGCTGCTCACCGCGATGCGGCACGCCGCGCGGTCGCTGGAGATCGCCGAACTGGCCAACCGCTACCGCGAGCAGGGCGTCGTCGGCTTCGACATCGCGGGCGCGGAGGCGGGCTTCCCGCCCACCCGGCACCTCGACGCCTTCGAGTACCTCAAGCGCGAGAACAACCACTTCACCATCCACGCCGGCGAGGCCTTCGGGCTGCCGTCGATCTGGCAGGCCATCCAGTGGTGCGGCGCCGACCGGCTCGGTCACGGCGTCCGCATCATCGACGACATCGAGGTCGCGGAGGACGGCAGCGTGAAGCTCGGCCGCCTGGCCTCCTACGTACGGGACAAGCGCATCCCGCTGGAGCTCTGCCCGACCTCCAACCTGCAGACCGGTGCCGCGGCCTCGTACGCCGAGCACCCGATCGGGCTGCTGCGCCGGCTCCACTTCCGGGCCACCGTGAACACGGACAACCGGCTGATGAGCGGTACGAGCATGAGCCGGGAATTCGAGAAGCTGACCGAGACATTCGGATACACGCTCGACGACATGCAGTGGTTCACCGTCAATGCGATGAAATCAGCATTCATTCCTTTCGATGAACGTCTGGCGATGATCAGCGACGTCATCAAGCCCGGATATGCCGAGCTGAAGTCTGAATGGCTCTTCGAGCAGACCGCTGCGACCAGCGTTTCTACCTCGGTCGCCGGCTGATCGACCGCCTTCGGGAAACGGCCGGGAGCGTGATTCCCGGCCGTTTCCCGCGTTTTTCGATGTTTGCGGGACGGGCAAGGGGCTGACTACGTTGCAGAGCCGCTCACGTCCCCTTCCCCAAGGATGAATTTCACATGAAGCAGTCTGCTGCCAGGACTCTCGGCGTCGCCGCTCTCGGTGCCGCTTTCGCCGCTGCCGCCGCCGGTACCGCGTCGGCCTCCGGGCTGCCGCTGGACGCCGCGACCGGCGCGCTGCCCGTCGCCGGCGCACTGTCGAACGCCACGTCGACGCTGCCGGTCCAGGACACCGCCACCGAGCTCCTCGGCACCAGCCAGACCAAGGTCCTGGGCGACGTCGCCGCCCCGGCCAAGGGCCTCATCGGCGGTATGCCCACCGGTGGTCTGACGACCAGTGGTCTGTCTGCCAACGGTCTGCCGCTCGGCCGCTGAGGCGCCGGCTCCGCACCTGCCCGTGGGCGGGCACCCGATGCCGGGTGTCCGCCCACAGGCATGCGTGCGGGACCTACCAGGCGGTCGCGGACGACGCCTTCTCCTCGGGGAGCAGCAGCCACAGCGCCAGGTAGAGCAGGAACTGCGGGCCCGGCAGCAGGCACGAGATGACGAAGATGATGCGCATGGTCCTCGCGGAGGTGCCGAAGCGCCGTGCCAGCGCTGCGCACACTCCGCCGAGCATGCGTCCGTCACGGGGGCGGGCAAGTGCGGCCATGGTGGGCTCCTTCGCGAACCGTTGTCGCGGGAGCGGTCCGTTTGCGCTCCCGATGTATCCAGGATGGCTCGCGGAACGGGGCAAAGCGTCGCTCTACGGAGCGATGCCGACCCTGGAAATCGTCGGGGTCGACCCCTGAGAGGACGACACCGACGAGGCCGGGGCCCCTTGGCCGACCGGGGGCAGCACCCGCACGCGCTGCCGCTTGCGGCGGCGCAGCCGCGCCCGCCAGGCCGGGACGACCAGGACGTGGGCGAGTGCGACGCCGGCGGTGTTCAGGATCAGCGAGTCGACGTCGACGACCTGGCCGGGCACCCCGGTCTGGCCCAGTTCGATGGCCAGCGAGATCAGTGCCCCGGCGGCGACGGTACGGGTCAGTGAGAACCACGGCGAGACGAAGAGCCGGCCCCCGGCGAGCGGCAGCAGCACGCCCAGGGGTGCCAGCAGCAGGAGTTCCTTGCCGATGCGGCGGGCGGCTGCGGCCGGGCCGAGGGAGAGGTCGGCCTTGATGCCTGCGAACGGCTGGAGGTTGGCGGCGGTCATCCACGGCACGTCCAGCGGGCGCAGAGTCAGCCACCCGACAAGCAGCAGATGCGCGAGGAGCAGAGACACTCCGACCGCGCGGAAGCGGATGACGGCTTGACCGCCCGAACCTTGACGCACGCCACCCAAGACGCGGACGGCGGCAGGATCGGTTCCGCTCGGGCGGGGGAGACCTGGCTCACCTCGTTCCCGCGACCCCGCGCCGCGTGCCGCGCCGGTCCCGCTCAGGGCCGCCGGTCCCGCTCAGGGCAGTTGGACCGCGCCCGTCGTCGGTACTGACTGCGGGCTGGCCTTCGTCTCCGTCGTGCAGAGGTAGGCGCGCGGTGCGTAGCTGCCCGGGCCCCCGAGCGTCACCGAGCCGTCGTGGACGAGCGACTCGCTCTCCGTGTACGTGCAGACGATCTGCGCCAGTGCCTCGGACGGCAGGTCCTCCGGCTGCTCGCTGAGGCGCAGTGTGCCCTTCGGGTCGCCCGTGCGGGCGCCGCCGACGCGGATCGTCGCTGGGACGTGGGTGGAGAAGCCCGCCTGCCGCTCGGCGCCGGGCGGTTTCTGGCGCAGTTCGTCCAGGAGGGCGCGGGCGATCCGGAGCCGGTCCGACGCCGTCTCCTGGACCTGAACCGCGCGGTCCACGGTGACCAGTTCCGAGGCGCAGACCAGATAGACCTGCACGGGGATGCCCTGCTGGGCCTGGGTGGCGATGTCCTCCGCCGGCATGGCGCACGGCACCCGTGACGGGGCCGGACCGGCGTCGACGGGCACCGAGGTGCTCCTGATCCCGCAGCCCGTCGCCAGTACGGCGCAGAGCGCGGCACCGGCCAGGGCCGCGGCGGGGCGGCGGCCCCGGCGTTCGCTGGGCGTCACGTCGCGTCGTCCTCCTCGTCCGGGATCTCGGCCTCGCGATCCTCGGTGGTGCCGTCCAGCGCCTCGGCGTCGCGCGGCAGGCGCAGGACGAACACCGCGCCGTCGCCGTCCGGCGAGTTCGCGGCGGTGATGTCGCCGCCGTGGATGTGCGCGTTCTCCATGGCGATCGACAGACCGAGACCGCTGCCCTCGGAACGCGGCCTGGAGGCACTGGCCTTGTAGAAGCGGTCGAAGACGTGCGGGAGCACGTCCTCGGGGATGCCGGGTCCGTGGTCGCGCACCTCGATGACGAGGTCGTCGCCCTCGGTCCGAACCGCGACCCGTACCGGCGAACCGCCGTGCTTCAGGGCGTTCCCGATCAGATTGGCCAGGATCACGTCCAGCCGGCGCGGGTCGAGGCGGACCATCATGCCGCGCTCGGCGTCCAGGTCCACCGCGTCCAGCCAGGCCCGCGCGTCGATGCAGGCGGTCACCTGGTCGGCGACGTCGACGGTGTCGACGACGAGCCGGGCCGTACCCGCGTCGAAGCGGGTGACCTCCATCAGGTTCTCCACCAGGTCGTTGAGGCGCCGGGTCTCGCTGACCACCAGGTGCACGGCGGGCGCGATCATCGGGTCGAGGCTGTCGGCCTCGTCCTCCAGCACCTCGGCGACCGCGGTGATCGCGGTGAGCGGGGTGCGCAGTTCGTGCGACATGTCGGCGACGAAGCGGCGGCTGGACTCCTCCCGCGCGCTCATGTCCGCGACCTTCTTCTCCAGGGAGCTCGCCGCTCTGTTGAACGTTCTGGAGAGATCGGCCAGTTCATCCGTGCCGGACACCACGAGCCGGGTGTCGAGCTTGCCCTCGCCGAGCTTGCGGGCGGCGTCGCCGAGCCGCTGCACGGGACGCAGCACCGTGGTCGCCGCGCCCTGCGCGAGCAGGGCGGAGCCGACCAGTGCCAGTGCGGTGGCGATCCCCAGTGACCAGGCGAGGGAGTTGAGGTCCTGCCGTTCCTGGTCGAGCGACTTGAGCATGTAGCCCGTCGGGCCGCCGCCGATGATCTTCGTGCCGGCGACGAGGTACGGCGTGCCGCGGATCGATATCCGCTGCCAGAACAGGTGGTACTGGTACTTGTTGCCCGCCTTGACGGGCTGCTTCTTGTCGACCTGCTTCTGCAGCGACGCCGGTACGTTGTCGCGGGTGAAGGTGTCCAGGTCGGAGTTGCCGACGATCGGCTTGCCGGGGTCGCGCTCGTCGATCAGCAGCACGCTGTAGCCGGGGCTGCTGCTCGCCATCTGCACGGCGGCGGTCTGCAGGTCCTCCTTGGTGGGGCGCAGGGGCAGCGAGGCCGCCCGGCCCTGCATCTCCTGACGGAAGTCCCCGAGGGCGGAGTCCTGCGTACGGGTCAGCACCGCCTCGCGGTTCAGCCAGTACGCGATCCCGGACGCGGACACCGCGGCGGTCAGCGCGACCAGCGCGAACACGACGACGAGCCGCAGCCGCAGGCTGGTCCAGCGGAGCCCGGCCAGCAGGCTCCGCCGCACAGCCGTACTCACTGCGGCGAGTCCAGCCGGTATCCCACGCCCCGCACAGTACGGATCAGGGTCGGCGAGGACGGTACGTCCTCCACCTTCGCGCGCAGCCGCTGGACACAGGCGTCCACCAGCCGGGAGTCGCCGAGGTAGTCGTGCTCCCAGACCAGGCGGAGCAGCTGCTGCCGGGACAGGGCCTGGCCCGGCCGGCGGCTCAGCTCCAGCAGGAGGCGCAGCTCGGTCGGCGTGAGCTGCAGGTCCTCGCCGTTCTTGGTCACGGTCATGGCGGAGCGGTCGATCACCACGTTGCCGAACGTCGCGGAGTCGGTGGACTCGCGCTCACCGCGGCGCAGCACCGCGCGGATGCGGGCGTCGAGCACCCGCCCCTGCACGGGTTTCACCACGTAGTCGTCGGCACCGGACTCCAGACCGACCACGACGTCGATGTCGTCGCTGCGCGCGGTCAGCAGGATGATCGGCAGCTGGTCGGTGCGCCGGATGCGCCGGCACACCTCGAAACCGTCGATCCCGGGCAGCATCACATCCAGCACGACCAGGTCGGGCCGCTGCTCGCGCAGCAGGTTGAGGCCGTCCTCTCCCGTCGCCGCGGTGGCCACACGGTGGCCCTGGCGTGACAGCGAGAGTTCGAGGGCCGTGCGGATGGCGTCGTCGTCCTCGATCAGCAACAGGAAAGGCACGTTGGTCATTCTGACCCATGGGGGAGCCCTAGTTCGACAGTTGGTCCCCTCTCATGCATCCGGCAGCCCCGAATCGGGTCGACGCCGGGCCCTGTGACAGGTCTGTGACAGTCGGCGGACAGCCCCATGAAATCGCCCCGGCAAGCTCGTTGACACAAGGAACGGACGGACTCCACCGACGGGGGGCGCGAGATGAACGCAACGCACAGCATCACCACGAGCGCAGTTGTCACGCGTCTCCACGACGTCGGGCGGAGCACCGAGAAGTCCGGCGCCGCATTGAACGGACGGGGGTGCGTTCGAGGCGCCGGGCGTCAGCACCCGTCGTCTGCGGAGCAAGGGCGCAAGCCCTACATGACGGTGGTCGACGCACCTGCCGCGACAGGCGCGGGCAACGGGGGAAGCGCGTACGGGGAGGTCACGGGGGAGCGGAAGGCCCCGGCGCAGACCGAGGACGCCGAAGCGGCGTTCACGGCCTACGTCCGGGAGCGCCGCGCCTCCCTGTACGCCACCGCCTATCACCTGACCGGTGACCGGTTCGAGGCCGAGGACCTGCTGCAGAGCGCCCTCTTCTCGACGTACCGGGCATGGGACCGGATCAGCGACAAGGCGGCGGTGGGCGGCTATCTGCGCCGCACCATGACCAACCTGCACATCAGTGCCTGGCGCAGGCGCAAGCTGAACGAATACCCGACCGAGGAGCTGCCGGAGACGGTGGGCGACACGGACGCGATGCGCGGTACGGAACTGCGCGCCGTGCTCTGGCAGGCGCTGGCGCGACTGCCCGAGACACAGCGCACGATGCTGGTCCTGCGCTACTACGAGGGCCGTACGGACCCGGAGATCGCGGCCATCCTCGACATCAGTGTCGGCACGGTGAAGTCCAGCATCTGGCGGTCGCTCCGCCGGCTGCGTGAGGACGAGGTCCTCAGCTTCGGCCGTGACGAGGAGGAGTCCTTCGGCGAGCTGGTGGCCTGAGGCAGGGGGATACGGGGAAACGGGGTCGCCGCCTCGGGGGAGGCGGCGGTGTACGGGGGAAACGGGGTCGCCGCTTCGGGGGAGGCGGCGGTGTACGGGGGAAACGGGGTCGCCGCTTCGGGGGAGGCGGCGGCGTACGGGGGAAGCCGAGGGGTCGGACGGGCCGGGGGGTCTTGTCCGGCCCCTCGGCGCGTCCGCCCGAGGTTCCCGGGAGCGGGGGCTTTTCGGGGGCGCTGCCTCCGTGCCCCCCGCGCTCCTCAGTCGCCGGAGGGGCTGATCTTGGCCGACGTCAGTGGCTGCGCCGGTGCCGGCGTGCGGCACCGCCCCGCCGCTGCGGCGGCCAGCCGGCCCAGTGCCTCGGCCTTGTCGCAGGGGTGCGCCCCCAGTTCCGCCTGGCGTGCCACGATCCGGCGTTCGGCCCGCATCAGCCGCCATCCCCGCCGCAGCAGGAACGGCACGGACTTGCGGCCTTCCCGCAGGTCCCGCAGCAGCCGCCGGCGGAACGTCGTCGACGGGCGGCCGCGCAGACACAGGGCATCCGCCAGTAGGCCCAGCGACTGACAGCGCTCGACTATGTCGGCGGCGAAGATCCCCTCGGCCACGAAGAGCGGGGTGCGCTCGATGTGGAGGGCCTCGTGCCCCGTCCGGGAGCTGGTGGCGATGTCGTACACCGGTACGTCGGTGCGTCCGGTGCGGCACAGTTCCGTGATCGCGGCGACCGCGGCATCGGCGTCCCAGGACTGTGCGGAGTCCCAGTCGATGTCCGTACTGCCGGTGACGAGCGGCAGCGTGGGGTCGCCTGCCTCCTTGTAGAAGTCGTCCAGCCGCAGTACCGGAAGACCGGTACGGACGGCCAGGGATGACTTGCCGGAGCCGGAGGGGCCCGCCAGCAGGACGACGCGGGTGGAAATCGCTTGGGAACTCACAGAACACAAGTGTGAGGCATTGACCCGCACAGGGGATCCCCCGGAGGTCTTGTTGGTATCCAGCATCACACCTCAACTACGCTGTGCACTCAACCGATTACTCGATTGATGGTTCGAATCGGCCCGATCAGGTGGGAACTTCATGGCACGTCACGCACTTTCCAAGTCCAGGCGCCGCACTCTGCTGCGGGCAGGTCTGACCGTCACCGCGGTCGGTGCCGCGCTCGGTGCGGGGGGTGCCGCGGCCCAGGCGGCACCCCTGCCCGTCGTGCAGGCGACGGGTACCGACACCAGCCTCGGCGAGGCGAGCGAGGCCGCGGGTACCGCGGTCACCGGGGCACTCGGCCACTCGCTCGACAACGGCATCGCGCCCGTGACGCATCTGCGGCTCGACCCGCTGGCCGGCACGGGCGTGGACCCGCTGGACAACGCGGTGGGGACGAAGGTCGCCGACTTCAAGCCGCTCTCCACCGCCGCCGTAACCGGCCCGGTGACCGGCGGCGGCGCGCTGAAGGACCTGCCCGTGGCGGGTCAGATCACGGGCCTGCTGCACGGCTGACGCGGAAACGGCCCGTGCCCCGGAATCCCGGGGCACGGGCCGCTGCCGTATCGGCGTCAGTACGAGGAGCCCGACACGCCCAGTGCGCCCGTCGGGTGCCAGACCGTCTTGGTCTCCAGGAACGCCGTCAGACGGTGGGTGCCCGGATCGGCCGACCAGTCGTCGCCGTCCACAGCCTGTGGGCGGCGGACCCGCTTCAGGTTGTCGGCCGCCGCGATCTCCAGCTCCTTCGCCAGCTCCGCGTCCGCCCCCGTGAGGTCGATGCCGTTCACGTCCTGGTGGGAGGCGAGCGGCGCGGCGATCTCCGCGGCCTTCCCCGACAGGATGTTGACGACCCCGCCCGGCAGGTCCGAGGTGGCCAGCACCTCGCCCAGCGCCAGCGCGGGCAGCGGGGACCGCTCCGAGGCCACGACGACCGCCGTGTTGCCGGTCGCGATCACCGGCGCGAGCACGGAGACCAGGCCCAGGAACGAGGACTCCTGCGGGGCGAGGACGGTCACGACCCCGGTCGGCTCGGGGGTCGAGAGGTTGAAGAACGGCCCCGCGACCGGGTTCGCCCCGCCCACGACCTGGGCGATCTTGTCCGTCCAGCCCGCGTACCAGACCCAGCGGTCGACCGTCGCGTCCACGACGGCAGCGGCCTTGGACTTCGACAGCCCCTCGGCCTCCGCCACCTCGCGCACGAACTGCTCCCGGCGGCCCTCCAGCATCTCGGCGACGCGGTAGAGGATCTGGCCGCGGTTGTACGCGGTCGCGCCCGACCAGCCGCCGAACGCCTTGCGGGCGGCCACGACGGCGTCACGCGCGTCCTTGCGGGAGGACTGGGGCGCGTTCGCCAGCCACTTGCCCTTCGAGTCCGTCACCTCGTACACCCGGCCGCTCTCGGAGCGGGGGAACTTTCCCCCGACGTACAGCTTGTAGGTCTTGAAGACGCTCAGTCGCCCGTCAGACATCGAGGTAGGCCTCCAGACCGTGACGGCCGCCTTCGCGGCCGAAGCCCGACTCCTTGTATCCGCCGAACGGCGAGGTCGGGTCGAACTTGTTGAACGTGTTGGCCCAGACGACGCCCGCCCGGAGCTTGTTCGCCACCGCGAGGATGCGGGAGCCCTTCTCCGTCCAGATGCCGGCCGAGAGGCCGTACTGGCTGTTGTTGGCCTTGGCGACGGCCTCGTCCGGCGTACGGAAGGTCAGCACCGACAGGACCGGGCCGAAGATCTCGTCGCGGGCGACGGTGTGCGCCTGGGTGACGCCGGTGAACAGCGTCGGCGCGAACCAGTAGCCGGCGGAGGGCAGCTCGCACGGTGCGGACCAGCGGTCCGCACCCTCGGCCTCGCCGGTCTCGACGAGAGCGGTGATCCGGGAGAGCTGCTCCTCGGAGTTGATCGCGCCGATGTCGGTGTTCTTGTCCAGCGGGTCGCCGAGGCGCAGCGTGGACAGCCGGCGCTTGAGGGAGTCCAGCAGCTCCTCCTCGATCGACTCCTGTACGAGGAGCCGCGAGCCCGCGCAGCAGACCTGGCCCTGGTTGAAGAAGATGCCGGTGACGATGCCCTCGACGGCCTGGTCGACGGGGGCGTCGTCGAAGACGATGTTGGCGCCCTTGCCGCCCAGTTCGAGCGTGGCCTTCTTGTCGGTGCCGGCGATCTGGCGGGCGATGGCCTTGCCGACCGCGGTCGATCCCGTGAAGGCGATCTTGTTGACGTCCGGGTGCTCGACGAGGGCCGAGCCCGCGTCCCCGTATCCCGTCAGGATGTTGACGACGCCCTTGGGCAGGCCGGCCTGGCGGCAGATGTCCGCGAAGAACAGCGCGGACAGCGGGGTCGTCTCGGCGGGCTTGAGCACCACGGTGTTGCCGGTGGCGAGCGCCGGGGCGATCTTCCACGCGAGCATCAGGAGCGGGAAGTTCCACGGGATGATCTGGCCGGCCACGCCGAGCGGACGCGGATTGGCGCCGTAGCCCGCGTGGTCCAGCTTGTCGGCCCAGCCCGCGTAGTAGAAGAAGTGCGCGGCGACCAGCGGGAGGTCCGCGTCGCGGGTCTCCTTGATGGGCTTGCCGTTGTCGAGGGTTTCGAGAACGGCGAGCTCGCGGCTGCGCTCCTGGATGATCCGGGCGATCCGGAACAGGTACTTGGCGCGCTCGGAGCCGGGCAGCGCCGACCACTTCTCGAACGCCCGGCGGGCCGCCTTCACGGCCCGGTCCACGTCCTGGGCGCCTGCCCGCGCGACCTCGGAGAGCACCTCCTCGGACGAAGGGCTGACCGTCTTGAAGACCTGGCCGTCGGCGGCGTCGGTGAACTCGCCGTCGATGAACAGGCCGTACGAGGGGGCGATGTCGACGACGGAACGGGATTCCGGCGCCGGTGCGTACTCGAATGCAGATGCCATGGGAATCAGTCCACCGTCACGTAATCGGGGCCGGAGTAACGGCCGGTGCTGAGCTTCTGGCGCTGCATCAGCAGGTCGTTCAGCAGGCTGGAGGCGCCGAAGCGGAACCAGTGGTTGTCCAGCCAGTCCTCGCCCGCCGTCTCGTTCACCAGTACCAGGAACTTGAGGGCGTCCTTGGAGGTGCGGATGCCGCCGGCCGGCTTCACGCCGATCTGGATGCCGGTCTGCGCACGGAAGTCGCGCACCGCCTCCAGCATCAGCAGGGTGTTCGCGGGGGTGGCGTTGACCCCGACCTTGCCGGTCGACGTCTTGATGAAGTCCGCGCCCGCCAGCATCCCGAGCCAGGAGGCACGGCGGATGTTGTCGTACGTGGACAGCTCACCGGTCTCGAAGATCACCTTCAGCCGGGCCCGGCCGCACTCGGCCTTCACGGCGAGGATCTCCTCGTACACCTTGAGATAGCGACCGGAGAGGAAGGCGCCGCGGTCGATCACCATGTCGATCTCGTCGGCCCCGGCCGCCACGGCGTCGCGGACGTCCGCGAGCTTCACGTCGAGCGCGGCGCGCCCGGCAGGGAACGCCGTCGCGACGGACGCCACCTTCACGCCGGAACCGGCCAGGGCGGCCACCGCGGTCGCCGCCATGTCGGGGTAGACGCAGACCGCCGCGGTGTGCGGGGTCGTGCGGTCGGTGGGATCGGGATGAACGGCCTTGGCGGCGAGCGCGCGGACCTTGCCCGGGGTGTCCGAGCCTTCCAGCGTCGTCAGGTCGATCATCGAAATGGCCAGGTCGATGGCGTACGCCTTGGCCGTCGTCTTGATCGAACGGGTTCCGAGCGAGGCGGCGCGCGCTTCGAGGCCGACGGCGTCGACGCCGGGCAGCCCGTGCAGGAAGCGGCGCAGCGCACTGTCGGACGCCGTCGCGTCGGCGAATGCGGGAGCAGTGGTGGGCATGGTCACCAGATGAGCATATCTACGCGCGTAGCGGCCTGTACAGGGGCCCCGGCCATTCGCGCATCACGCGGCGCCACGGGCGCGGTGTGCACGCGCGTACGGGGCTCGCCCTGCCCGTCTCCGTACGCATGTCCGGCAGTCTCCGTACGCATGTCCGGACGGCCGCCCCCGCGTCCGGCGCGTACGTCAGGCAGAATCGGGCTCATGACGAGCCCCACACCGCCCTCCGAGCCCACCTATGCCGACCGGACGTACCGGTCGCCCGCCGGGCTGGTCGGGGGTGTCCTGTTGCTCCTGCTCGTCTGCTGGCTCGGGGGGGACGCCGTGATCAGGGGCGAGGGCCGCGCGCCGTGGCTGGCCCTGGCCGGGCTGCTGACCGTGGTGCCGCTGGTCGTCGCCTTCACCCTGCGCCCCGTGGTGCTCGCCAACACTGAGCGCATCCGGATCCGCAACCCTTTCCGGACGATCACGCTGCCGTGGACCGACGTCGCGGACGTCCGGGCCGGGTACTCGAGCGAGCTCTTCACGAGCGACGACGAGAAGTTCCAGCTCTGGGCCGTCCCGGTGTCGCTGCGGCAGCGCAAGAAGGCCGCCCGTCACCAGTCCCGGCGGTCGATGGACGACCCGTACCGCAGGACGTCCGTCACCGCCGACGTGCGCGACGCGAAGGCGCGGACGGCGGCCGCGGACCAGGCGGTCGTGGACCTGAGGGAGCTGGCCGAACGCGCGGGCGACAAGCCCGTAGCCGGGGGCACCCTCAAGTCGGTGCGCTGGGCGTACGAGGTCATCGCACCGGCCGTGGCGGGCGCGGTGCTGCTGGTGGTGCTGGGCGCGATCGGCTGAGGCGCCTCCTGCGGTCCGGGCGCGGACGCCCAGAGCACAGACGCGCCCCGGGCGCAGTCGTCCCGGGGCTCCGACGGGGGAATCACCGGTCCTTGAGCACGGTCCACCACCAGGCGATGCTGGCGATCGGCAGAGGCTGGTCCACTTCCCGTTCGTGGAAGGGGGAGGTCGCGCTGCCGGCGGGAAGGTCGGCCGGATTCTCCGGATTGACGTAGCGATTGGTGGTGAGGGACCAGTCGTAGTCGGCGCGGATCCAGTGGTCGCAGTCCGCGATCCAGCGGTGGAGTTCAGGGCCGGCGTCGTGCAGGATCTGGTCGCGCAGCCGGAGGTACAGGGCCATGGCGCGGGTGTGCATCATGGCGGTCTCGCTGACCGCTTCGGCGAGGGAGCATTTCTGCTCGTACGCGATCAGGTCGACGATGTTTCCGTATCCCTCCTGGCTGCGCTGGCGCTCCTTGTGGTACGAGATCAGGTCGTTGGACCAGCCGATGATCGAGGCGAAGATCTCGACGAACGCGCGGACGTCGTGGCGCTCGTAATCGGCCGCGGGGAGGTCGTATCCGTGGATGATCTCGCTGAGGGTCGAGAAGATCTTGACTGCGGAGGAGTCGAGCCGGACCGCCAGATGGTCGGAGAGGCTGGGAATCCGCCCGTGGGCGCTGTTGGCGGCCATCCAGACCTGGCCCTGGAGGTAGGCGCGGAAGCCGGCGGCCCAGCGGGCGGTCTGCACGGGGGTGGTCAGGTCGTCGAGCCGCAGACGCAACTCGCGCAGAGCGGCGCTGTAGCTGTCCTCGGTGGGAGCGGCCCAGGGGACTTCGACTATGCGCTGAAGCTTGGTGATGACCAGCAGGGTGGCGTCCGGGGACGCTGAGACCGGCCCCTCGTCGCAGTACTCGTCGTCGAAGGCGAAGAGCCACATCAGGAAGTCCGAAGTCCACTGCAGGGCGGCGAGGCGCCCGGACGGTGCGCCGCGGCCGGTTATCTCTCCGACGGAGATGCGCGTCAGCCGTTCGCGCTGCGCCAGGTCGGAGTACAGGCCGAATCGATCGAGCCAGGCAGCCGAGCGTTCGTCGATCTCACGCCAACTCGGGTGGATCCCCGACGGGAGCGGAACCCACAGCCGAGGGATCTTCGGTGCTGTCGCTGGGGAGGTCATTTACCACCCTTTCGAGTGTACTTCTCAATTACGCTGAGTTTCGGAAGTTATCAAGGTGTACGGGGAACAGGAACAGCCGTTTTCGGCCGGGTTGGCCGACGGACCGGTGCCCTTTCCCTTGCGGGGTCGGGCATTTCTGGCCACGTCCCCGGTGCCTGCGAAACCGTGCGCGTGGTGGATCGCGCCTCGTTCACGCATGGGCTTTCTCGACGCGTAGTTGGCCCGAAAGTGACTGTTTCAGTCGCGGGACGTGCGATGGGTGGCGGCCCTCACCTTCGGCGAGGGCTGGCACAACCTCCACCACGCCGACCCCAACAGCGCACGCCACGGAGCGCTCAAGGGCCAGACCGACCCCACGGCACGGCTGATCGCGCTGTTCGAGAGGCTCGGCTGGGCCTACGACGTGCGCTGGCCCGACGAACGCCGCCTCGCCGCCAAGCGACTGGACGCGGGGCGCACGGTGCCCGGCCGGGTGAGCCCCCGGTGAACCGGCGGTGCGGACCTTGCGGCAGCCGGCCGGCGTCCTGCCCGATGTGCGCCGAACGAGTTGCTGAGGCAGAGCCCCCGCCACGTACTCACCGGACACCCCCGACGCTGAACGCATAATCAGCCTTCATGCACCGAGCGATGGCATACGTATGAGGCGCGGCCCCGTGGCGGTCACGGGCCTCGGACTGATCACCCCGGCGGGAATCGGTGAGAAGGCCACGTGGGAGGGGCTGAGCACGGGGTGCTCCGCCGCCGCGGCCGATCCCGACCTCGACGGGCTGCCCGTCGCGTTCTCCTGCCGCGTCCCCGACTTCGACGCCCGGCAGCTCCTGGGACACCAACGGGCGCGACGGCTCGACCGGTTCGCCACGCTCGCGCTGCTCGCCGCCCGGGAGGCCGTCGCGGACGCCGGGCTCACGGCGGACGGACCGGCCGGCCCGCGCGTGGGTGTGGTCATGGGGGTGGGCAACGGTTCCATGCAGAGCTGGCAGGCCGAGTTCGACCGGCTCGCGGACCTGGCACCCACCCGAATCTCGCCCCTCGCGCTGTCCCGCAGCGTGCCCAACATGGCCGCAGCCGAGATCGCGATCGACCTCGGTGCGACAGGCCCCAACCTGGCCGTCTCCACAGCCTGCGCCTCCGGCACCAGCGCCATCGGCCTGGCCCGGGACCTGCTGCTCTCGGGCGCCTGCGACGTGGTGCTCGCCGGAGGCAGCGAGTCGGCCCGGCTGCGGATGACCGCCGCGTGCTTCGCCCAGATGCGGGCGCTCTCCCGCCGTGCCGGCGCACCGAACGCCGCGTCCCGCCCCTTCGACCGCGACCGCGACGGCTTCGTCCTCGGTGAGGGAGCCGCCGTCCTCGTCCTGGAACGCCCCGAGGACGCCCGCGCCAGGGCCGCACGGACCCGGGCGTACGTCGCCGGGTTCGGGGCGAGCTGCGACGCGTACCACTTCACCGCGCCCCACCCCCGCGGCGACGGTGCGGCCGAGGCGATCCGCAGTGCCCTGGCCGACGCCGGTCTCTCGCCCGAGGACGTCGACCATGTCAACGCCCACGGCACGGCCACGCCGAGCGGTGACGCCGCCGAACACCACGCCCTGCAACAGGTGTTCCGCCGTCCGCCGCCGGTCACCGCGCTCAAGGGCGCGATCGGACACGCCATCGGCGGCGCCGGGGCCATCGAGGCGGCGTGCACGGTGCTGTCCCTGGAGCACCAGCTCATCCCGCCCACCGCCAACCTGGACACAATCGACCCGGAGATCGACCTCGACGTCGTCACCAAGGCCCCTCGTCCGCACCCCATGCGGGCGGCGATCAGCAACTCCTTCGGCTTCGGCGGCCAGAACGCGGTGCTCGCCCTCACCAGCGCCGGGTGACGCACCGGCCGCCGAGGCCGGGGGCCGCCGAGCCCCTTGGCCGAGCGGGCGCCGTTCGGGGGAATATCGGCCGTTGCCGAAGGGGCGTCGGGCGTGGCAGGAGCGGCAACGGGCCGAGCCCCACCAGCATCCCGGTGTGATCATCGGACGACATCGGAACCCGGAACCCCGCTTACGGCACCGCCGTCACATGGCCTCCCTCCTGCTGTCGTCCTTGCTCGCCGCGGTCGCGGGCATCGGCCCTCCCGCTCCGGCCCGCGCCGACGGCGCGGGGAAGCACGGGCTGGCGCTCAGCGTGAGCGTGAACTCCCGCCCCGGGCTGGGCGCGCTGCGACCGGGGATCCGGGTGGGTGATCCGGTGGTCAAGAAGACCGTTCAGCGTCTTTTCGGTGCCGCCGGTCACTTCTGCTTCCATGCATTGGGCCTGCCGCCCGGCATCCGATCGGGGCGGCGGGGGGCGTGATGACGGGCGTTCTCGCCGCGGTGCTCCTCGGCTTCGCCGCCGCACTCGTCGCGCTCCTGCGCATCCCCGTCCTCGGACTGACCGACGAGATGTTCCACCGCCCGCAGGAACGCACCCGGACCGCCGACTACGTCAACGGCCGCTTCGGATGACCCGATGCGGGCCGGGGCCGGGGGCCGCGGTCCGGGTGCTCGTCAGATCCCGGCCGCGGCCGCCAGGTCCCGCTTGATCCCGGCCAGCAGCTCCGCGCCCTTCGCGCGGGCCGCCGGCAGTTCGTCGGCCGAGGCGACGGGCACCACGACCTCCAGGTAGCACTTGAGCTTCGGCTCGGTGCCGCTCGGGCGGACGATCACCCGGGCGCCCTCCAGCTGATAGCGCAGCCCGTCGGTGGGCGGCAGCAGCTCCGTGCCGTGCGACAGGTCCTCGGCCGAGGTGACGGCCAGGCCCGCGAGTGCGGTCGGCGGCTGCTCGCGCAGGCGGCGCATGGCGTCCGCGATGACCGACAGGTCCTCGACCCGGACCGACAGCTGGTCAGTGGCGTGCAGCCCGTGTTCGAGGGCGAGGTCGTCCAGCAGGTCGAGCAGCGTGCGGCCCTGCTCCTTGAGCACGGAGGCGAGTTCGGCGACCAGGAGCGCGGCCGTGATGCCGTCCTTGTCGCGGACGCCGTCCGGGTCGACGCAGTAGCCGAGCGCCTCCTCGTAGCCGTACCGCAGACCCTCCACGCGGGCGATCCACTTGAAGCCGGTCAGCGTCTCCTCGTAGCCGAGGCCCGCCTTCTCGGCGATCCGGCCGAGGAGGGACGACGACACGATCGACTCGGCGAAGACGCCCGTGACACCGCGGCCGACGAGATGGGCGGCGAGCAGCGCGCCGACCTCGTCGCCGCGCAGCATCCGCCAGCCGCCGTCGGCGGCCGGGTCCGGGACGGCGACGGCGCAGCGGTCCGCGTCCGGGTCGTTGGCGATGATGATGTCGGGGTCCGAGCGGCGTGCGGTGGCGAACGCGAGATCCATCGCGCCGGGCTCCTCCGGATTGGGGAAGGCCACGGTGGGGAACGCGGGGTCGGGCTCGGCCTGCTCGGCGACGAGGACCGGGGCGGGGAAACCGGCGCGGTCGAAGGCGGCGGTGAGCACGGACGTGCCGACGCCGTGCATCGCCGTGTGGACGACGCGGGCGGTACGTGGCGAACCGTCGGCCAGCACAGTGTCCGTACGCGCCAGGTAGGCGTCCAGGACCTCGTCTCCGAGGATCTCCCAGCCGTCGTCGGGGCGGGGCACGGTGTCCAGCGGGCCGACCGCGGCGATCGCGGCGGCGATCTCGCCGTCGGCCGGCGGCACGATCTGCGAGCCGTCGCCGAGGTAGACCTTGTAGCCGTTGTCGCGCGGCGGGTTGTGGCTGGCGGTGACCTCGACGCCCGCGACGGCGCCCAGATGCCTTATGGCGTACGCCAGCACGGGGGTGGGGAGCGGGCGGGGGAGTACGGCTGCCCGCAGACCGGCGCCGGTCATGACGGCCGCCGTGTCCCGGGCGAAGTCGGTGGACTTGTAGCGGGCGTCGTAGCCGATGACGACGAGGCCGCCGTCCTGCCCCTGGTCCTTCAGGTACGCGGCGAGCCCGGCGGCGGCGCGGATGACGACGGCGCGGTTCATCCGCATCGGGCCGGCGCCGATCTCACCGCGGAGCCCGGCGGTGCCGAACTGGAGTGTGCCGGCGAAGCGGGCGGTGAGCTCGTCGAGGTCCTCGGTCTCGATGAGCTTGGCGAGCTCGTCGCGGGTCTCGGGGTCGGGATCCTCGGCGAGCCAGGTCCTGGCCCGGGCGATGAGGTCCTGCTGCACGGTGTCCGCCTTTCCGTTTCCGGGGTGCGTGGTGGTGAATCAAGCCCCTGGGGTCCCCCCGGACGGGGCCCGGGGGAGATCGAGGAGCAGGGGTACGGGGGCGGAGCCCCCGAAGCCGGCCGGGCCCGAGGCGCGGTCAGATGCGGTCGAGCACCCGGGCCAGCAGCGAGCCCATCCGGGTCGCCGAGTCGCGCCCCGCCTGCAGTACTTCTTCGTGGTTCAGCGGCTCGCCGCTCAGCCCCGCCGCCAGGTTCGTCACCAGGGAGATGCCCAGCACCTCCGCGCCCGCCTCACGGGCCGCGATGGCCTCCAGCACGGTGGACATGCCGACGAGGTCGCCGCCCATCACACGGACCATGTTGATCTCGGCCGGCGTCTCGTAGTGCGGGCCGGGGAACTGCACGTACACACCCTCTTCGAGGGTCTCGTCGATCTCCTTGCACAGCGCCCTCAGCCGGGGCGAGTACAGGTCGGTCAGGTCGACGAAGTTGGCGCCGATGATCGGCGACGCCGCCGTGAGGTTGATGTGGTCACTGATCAGGACCGGCTGCCCGGGGCGCATGCCCTCGCGCAGGCCGCCGCAGCCGTTCGTCAGCACGACGGTCCTGCAGCCCGCGGCGACGGCGGTACGCACTCCGTGCGCCACGGCGGCGACGCCACGGCCCTCGTAGTAGTGCGTACGGCCCAGGAAGACCAGGGCGCGCTTCTCGCCGATGCGGTACGAGCGGATCGTGCCGCCGTGACCCTCGACGGCAGGGGCCGGGAATCCGGGCAGGTCCGTCACCGGGAACTCGGCCTCCGGTGTGCCGAGCGCATCGCCGGCGGGCGCCCAGCCGGAGCCCATCACGAGGGCGACGTCGTGGGTCTCGGCACCGGTCAGCTCGCGCAGGCGGGCGGCGGCGTCGGCAGCGGCGGCGTGCGGGTCGCCCTGGATGTGGTCCGGAATAACTGATGCGTTCACGCGGATGAGCGTAACCGCTGATTCCCTACGCGCGTAGATGCTCCTGTACAGAGTCTCGCCGTGTTCGTTCGTGTGTTCCCACAGTCGTCCCGCGGTGATCATGCGAAAGGGCAGATCAGGGCGGCCCTGCGGCGCTCAGCAGGGGCGCTTGCGGAGTTCCATCACATAATCGTGCGGCGCGCCCGCGGAGTCCGCCGCGTCGGCGATCTCGCCCAGGTAGCGGGCGGAGGGCAGGCCGCCCTCGTACCCGTTCAGCACGTACATCCAGGCCGGCTCCTCGCCGTCCAGGGTGTGCACCCGGACCCGCATGCGGCGGTAGATGTCCAGGCCGACGCCCTCCCAGCGGTCCATGGAGTCCTCGTCCATCGGCGCCAGGTCGTACAGCGCCACGAAGACCTGGGAGCGCGGCGCCTCGACCACCGTGGCCAGCGCGCCCTCCCAGCCCATCTGCTCGCCGCCGAACGTCAGCCGCCAGCCGTTCAGCCAGCCGGTACCGCGCAGCGGGGAGTGCGGTGCGCGGCGCGTCATCAGCCGCGCGTCGAGGTTGCCGGCGTACGCGGCGTAGAGCGACATGGGGTCGAGGGTACGGGAGGTGACACCGGGAGCGTCGATTCCTCGGAGGAACACCCTCGCCCGCGGGCCGGATCCATCGGCCGCTTCCCGTGTCCCGGACGCCCCGGCGCACGTATGGAGGGCCCCGGGGCGAAGCACCTTGGCGCGTGCGGGACAATGAAGTACGTACTGCATTCCCCCGGGGCGGCCCCCCGGACCCCCGGCCGGGACAGCAGACGGCCGCGGGACGAGAAACGCGAGGCGGACTTTTCGTGACCCGGATCGTGATCATCGGCGGCGGACCCGGCGGGTACGAGGCGGCATTGGTGGGCGCCCAGCTCGGCGCGGAGGTGACCGTCGTCGACTGTGACGGCCTCGGCGGCGCGTCCGTACTCACCGACTGCGTGCCCTCGAAGACCCTGATCGCGACGGCAGAGGTGATGACCACCTTCGACTCCTCGTACGAGGAGCTCGGCATCATCGTCGCGGACGACACGCCGCACATGGAGCAGGCGGCGCGTGTGGTCGGCGTCGACCTGGGCAAGGTCAACCGACGGGTGAAGCGCCTGGCGCTCGCCCAGTCCCACGACATCACCGCCTCCGTCACCCGTGCGGGCGCTCGGGTGATGCGCGGGCGCGGCCGTCTGGAGGGCCTCCAGGCCGCCGACGGCTCCCGCCAGGTCGTCGTCACCGCCGCCGACGGCACGGAGGAGACGCTCACCGCGGATGCCGTGCTGATCGCCACCGGCGGCCACCCCCGGGAGATCCCGGACGCGCTCCCCGACGGCGAGCGGATCCTGAACTGGACCCAGGTCTACGACCTCGACGAGCTCCCCGAGGAGCTCATCGTGGTCGGCTCGGGTGTGACCGGCGCCGAGTTCGCCGGCGCCTACCAGGCCCTCGGCTCCCGCGTCACCCTCGTCTCGTCCCGTGACCGGGTGCTGCCGGGCGAGGACCCGGACGCGGCGGCCGTCCTGGAGGACGTCTTCCGGCGCCGCGGCATGAACGTGATGGCCCGCTCCCGCGCCCAGTCCGCCAAGCGGGTCGGCGACCGGGTCGAGGTGACCCTCGCCGACGGCCGGGTCATCACCGGCTCGCACTGCCTGATGGCGGTCGGCGCGATCCCGAACAGCGCGGGCATGGGTCTGGAGGAGGCCGGGGTCCGGCTCAAGGACTCGGGCCACATCTGGACCGACAAGGTCTCCCGCACCAGCGCGCCGGGCGTCTACGCGGCCGGCGACGTCACCGGGATCTTCGCCCTCGCCTCGGTCGCCGCCATGCAGGGCCGTATCGCGATGTACCACTTCCTCGGTGACGCGGTGGCCCCGCTGAACCTGAAGACGGTCTCCTCGAACGTCTTCACCGACCCCGAGATCGCCACGGTCGGCTACAGCCAGGCCGACGTCGACGCCGGCAAGATCGACGCCCGGGTCGTCAAGCTCCCGCTGCTGCGCAACCCGCGCGCCAAGATGCAGGGCATCCGCGACGGCTTCGTCAAGATCTTCTGCCGGCCCGGCACCGGCATCGTGGTCGGCGGCTGTGTCGTCGCGCCGAAGGCGAGCGAGCTGATCCACCCCATCTCGATCGCCGTCGACAACAATCTGACCGTGGAACAGATCGCAAACGCCTTCACTGTGTATCCGTCCCTGTCGGGATCGATCGCGGAAGTGGCCCGTCAGTTGCACACCCGGAAGCAGGCGGGCGAGGGGTAATCACCTCGGGGAAGCCCCGGGGAACCCGGCATTCCCCGGCAACCCCCGGCAACGCGGGCGGTCCGGCGACCGCGCTCGATCAGTACGGAACAACAACGGGGCCGCCTATACCACTTGGCGGCCCCTTGTATGTACAACTTCTGCTATTCGGCGCAAACACCTGAAAACGCTCGGGCGGTCACGTTACTGTCAGTTTTGTGTTCGCTGCAGAACGTCGTCAGTTGATCCTCGAAATGGTGCGTGCCAACGGGGCGGTATCGCTCCGTGAGCTCGCCCGCGTCGTCCAGACCTCCGAAGTGACCGTACGGCGGGACGTGCGGGCACTGGAGGCAGAAGGACTCCTCGACCGCCGGCACGGCGGTGCGGTTTTGCCGGGCGGTTTTACGCGGGAGTCCGGCTTTCCGCAGAAATCCCATCTCGCCACCGCGGAGAAAACGGCCATCGCCGACCTGGCCGCCGGCCTCGTCGAAGAGGGCGAGGCCATTGTGGTCGGCGCCGGTACGACCACGCAGGAGCTGGCCCGCCGGCTCGCGCGGGTCCCCGGTCTGACCGTGGTCACCAACTCACTGCTCGTCGCCCAGGCGTTGGCCCATGCCAACCGGGTGGAAGTGGTGATGACCGGGGGCACCCTGCGCGGTTCCAACTACGCCCTGGTGGGCAGTGGGGCCGAGCAGTCGCTCCAGGGACTGCGGGTCTCGCGCGCCTTCCTGTCCGGGAGCGGGCTCACCGCCGAACGCGGTCTCTCCACGTCCAACATGCTCTCCGCGAGCGTGGACCGGGCGCTGGTGCAGGCGGCGGGGGAGGTGGTGGTCCTCGCCGATCACACCAAGCTCGGCTCCGACACCATGTTCCAGACCGTGCCGACGGATCTCATCACCCGTCTGGTGACGGACGAACCGGCCGCGCACGACGACCGGGCGGCCGCGGAGCTGCAGGCCCTGGCGGACCAGGGGGTGCAGATCGCGGTGGCGGGCGCCGGAGGTGCGTCCGTCCCGGCCGACAGTGCGCCACCGGGCCGTGGCGCCCGTCGCGACATGCCCCTGCCGGGGCAGCGCCGTACGCACGCACAGCAGTTGCGCGGGGCGGCGGCGCTGGCGGAGCAGGGCGGTCAGGCGGACCGGGGGAGAGTGGCGGACCTGCGCCGCCGGTAGCGGGTTTCGGGGGGCGCTCCCCCCGGACCCCCGCTGCTCAACCGCCGGAGGGGCTGGATTTGTCCGGGCCGGCGCTCCTCAATCGCCGGAGGGGCTTGCATGCCCGGGGTTCGACCGCCCCTTCAGCCCCTGCAGCGTCAGCGTCAGCAACCGCCCCGCCAGCTCCGGATCGTCCGGCGACTGCTCGGCGGCCAGCGCGATCGCGTTCGTCAGCTGCATCAGGTCGTCGATGGACACATCGGCCCGCACGGCCCCGCTCGTCTGCGCCCGGCCCAGCAGCACCGAACCCGCCTCGCGGAGCGGCACATTGCACGGCGAAAGGGCCGAGGTCTCGTCCCGGCACGTCGACATGAGCGCCTGGGCCAGCCCCCGGTACTCACCCGCATGAGTGATGAGCGCGCCCAGCCACTCCACCAGGCCGGTGCACGGCTGCTCCGCCTCGGCCAGTTCGCGGGAGCGGGTGATCAGGGAGGCCACGGCCTCCTGGAAGACCGCGCTCATCAGCGCGTGCCGGGTCGGGAAGTGCCGGTACAGCGTGCCGATGCCCACGCCCGCCCGTCGCGCGACGTCCTCCAGGGACGCGTCGGTTCCGTGCTCGGCGAAGGAGTCGCGGGCCTCGGTCAGCAGCCGGTCGTAATTGCGGCGCGCGTCGGCGCGCATGGGCTTGTCCGGCGTGCGGACCGGTGTCCGTGCCGTACTCGTCGCCATTGCGCAGTCCTCCCTGTGTCCGGCCTGGGGTCCAGGATGCCATCGTGCAACCGGAGTCGCCCTCCGTAACACTGAACGGCCGGACTGTGACCGAGAAATGACCGGCGCCCCGGTCACGTCCTATGACATGAGCGGGGCGCCGGCGGAACAGGTGTCGCGAGGATCAGTCCTTGATCTCGCAGATGACGGCACCGGAGGAGACCGAGCTGCCGACCTCGGCGGCGAGGCCCTTCACCGTGCCGGCGCGGTGGGCGTTGAGGGGCTGCTCCATCTTCATGGCCTCCAGGACGACGATCAGATCGCCCTCCTTGACCTCCTGGCCCTCCTCCACGGCGATCTTCACGATCGTGCCCTGCATCGGGGAGGCGAGGGTGTCGCCGGAGGCGGCGGAGCCGGACTTCTTGGCCGCGCGGCGTTTGGGCTTGGCGCCCGCCGCGAGTCCGGTGCGGGCCAGGCTCATGCCGAGCGAGGAGGGCAGGGAGACCTCGAGGCGCTTGCCGCCGACCTCGACGACGACCGTCTCGCGGCCGGACTCCTCGTCCGCCTCCGTGTCGGCCGGAGCGGCGAACGGCTTGATCTCGTTGACGAACTCCGTCTCGATCCAGCGGGTGTGGATGCGGAACGGGTCGCTGGTGAACGCGGGGTCGGCGACGACCGCGCGGTGGAAGGGGATGGCGGTGGCCATGCCCTCGACGTTGAACTCGGCCAGCGCACGGGCCGCGCGCTGGAGCGCCTGCTCACGCGTCGCACCGGTCACGATCAGCTTGGCGAGCAGGGAGTCCCAGGCCGGGCCGATGACCGAGCCGGACTCGACGCCCGCGTCGAGGCGGACGCCGGGGCCGGTGGGCGGGGCGAAGAGGGTGACGGTTCCGGGGGCGGGCAGGAAGCCGCGGCCCGGGTCCTCGCCGTTGATCCGGAACTCGAACGAGTGGCCGCGCACGGCCGGGTCGTCGTAGCCGAGCTCCTCGCCGTCGGCGATGCGGAACATCTCGCGCACGAGGTCGAGGCCGGTGACCTCCTCGGTGACGGGGTGCTCCACCTGGAGGCGGGTGTTGACCTCGAGGAAGGAGATCGTGCCGTCCGTGCCGACCAGGAACTCGACCGTGCCGGCGCCGACGTAGCCGGCCTCCTTCAGGATCGCCTTGGACGCCGCGTACAGCTCCGCGTTCTGCGCCTGGGACAGGAAGGGGGCCGGGGCCTCCTCGACCAGCTTCTGGTGGCGGCGCTGGAGCGAGCAGTCACGGGTCGAGACGACGACCACGTTGCCGTGGGAGTCGGCCAGGCACTGGGTCTCCACGTGCCGCGGCTTGTCGAGGTAGCGCTCCACGAAGCACTCCCCGCGCCCGAACGCGGCGACGGCCTCACGGACCGCGGAGTCGTACAGCTCCGGGATCTCCTCCAGCGTGCGCGCGACCTTCAGCCCACGCCCGCCACCGCCGAACGCGGCCTTGATCGCGATCGGCAGCCCGTGCTCCTTCGCGAAGGCGACCACCTCGGCGGAACCCTCGACCGGGTCCGGGGTACCCGCGACGAGCGGGGCACCGGCGCGCTGGGCGATGTGGCGGGCGGCGACCTTGTCACCGAGGTCCCGGATCGCCTGCGGCGGCGGGCCGATCCACGTGAGACCGGCGTCGAGCACGGCCTGGGCGAACTCGGCGTTCTCCGACAGGAAGCCGTAACCCGGGTGGATCGCGTCCGCCCCGGAGTCCTTGGCCGCCTGGAGCACCTTGGCCATGTCCAGATAGCTGGCGGCCGGGGTGTCACCGCCCAGAGCGAATGCCTCGTCGGCCGCACGCACATGCAGAGCGTCGCGGTCCGGGTCTGCGTAGACGGCCACGCTCCCGATTCCCGCGTCCCGGCAAGCTCGGGCAACACGGACAGCAATTTCGCCACGGTTGGCGATGAGCACCTTGCGCACGATGGCTCCCTCCTTGAAACAAGCTGAGTTTAGGGACAACCGACACGGCCATACGACCCGTCCCCAATGGTGAGCTTGCCCACACGGAGTGTGATTCGAGGCTTGCTCGAGTCGCGAAATCCCTTGTGGCACCACGGTACGCCGGGAACCATGACCGCACAGTAGCCACGAGGTGTGGTCCAGGTCTCTGTCGGTACGGGCAGCGACTCCCCCTGTTTCTTTGTGGACTTCCTACTAAGGGGTGCGTGATTCTTTGCCCGACGCACGAGGGCGCGCACAAGGGGGGTGCGAAGCCGGGGCGGACGGGGGCGCGAAGGGGGTGTCGAACCCCTTGTCCGGAGGATTACCCGTTAGTAGGGTCCGCGCTATCGCACGTACTGCAGGTAACAGGGGGTGAGCGCCATGGTGCGCAGGCTGGTGGCTTTCATAGCCGCGCTCGTGCTGTTCGCGGAAGCCGTGGGCATCGTGATCGTCAACGTGGTCCTGGGAACGGTCGTGAAGAACCAGGACATGTCCCTGGCCGGCACGGATCCCGGCGTCATGTCCAAGGGGACCTGGGTGCTGGGCGGCGTCTCGGGACTGTTCCTGGTGCTGTGCGGCGTGCTGCTCCTGCTGGCCGGCATCCGTGACCGGGCCCCCGGCCGCGTCGCCCGGATCGTGCTCATCTCCTGCGCCGTCATCCACGGGGTGCTGGGCGCCCTGACGGTGGGCCTGGTCGGCTGGTCCGCGTTCGTGATCATGATGGTGGTGCTCGGCCTCATCGTGTTGACGCTGGTGGCGTACGGCCCCGCCGACCGGCAGCCGGCCACCGCCGCCGAGCCCGAGCAGCCGGCGGCCCCGGCCCCTGCCTGACCGGCAGGGCCCGCCCCGGACCCGGAGGTCTCAGACCCAGAGGTCGGTGACCTGGACCCCCAGCTCGCCCAGCAGCCGCCGCAGCAGCGGCAGCGAGAGCCCGATGACGTTGCCCGGGTCGCCGTCGATGGAGTCCACGAACGGCGCCGAGCGCCCGTCGAGGGTGAACGCGCCCGCGACATGGAGCGGCTCACCCGAGGCCACGTAGGCGGCGACCTCGGCGTCCGAAGGCTCACCGAAGCGCACCGTCGTGGACGCGGTCGCGGAGGCGGTGCGCCCGCTCGCGGTGTCGATCACGCTGTGACCGGTCTGCAGGACTCCGGCGCGCCCCCGCATGGACTTCCAGCGGGCCGTGGCCTCCTCGGCGTCGGCGGGCTTGCCGAGCGCCTCACCGTCCAGTTCGAGCACCGAGTCGCACCCGATGACCAGCGCCCCCGCGGCCTCCGGCCGCCCGGCCACGGCCGCGGCCTTGGCCCGGGCCAGCACGAGCGCGAGCTCGGCCGGCGTCGGGGCGCTCAACGCGTCCTCGTCGACCCCGCTGACGATCACCTCGGGCGCGAAACCGGCCTGCCGCAGCAGACCGAGACGGGCGGGGGACTGCGAGGCGAGCACGAGACGGCGGCGAGCGGGATCAGTCATGGGTGCCATCGTACAAATCAGCCGGTGCGGGGAGGACCGCCCCCGGGAACGCAGGCCCCCGCCGCTCACCGCGTCCCGAGCGCGATCATCGCGACCACCATGGCGAGCGCGAGCACCAGCCACGCGCGCCGCATCATGTCCTGGGCGTCGCGCAGTTCCTTCGGCGGCTTGTTCTCGGGGTCGGACCACAACATGATCCGATCCTGCTGCGGGGGCCGCCGCCGCGCCTGAGTACCCGTACTCAGGCCACCTGGTGCGTACGGACCAGATCCTTCCGGTACGTGCCGGAGGCCCGGACCCCTCAAGGGGTCCGGGCCTCCGGCGACAGTCCGTGACTAACCGGGCCAGTACGTACGCGCCCAGGCGCGCGGTCCCGGCAGATGGCGCCCGCGCCGGGCCAGCCGGCCGGGGTCGGACCACTGCGCCGGCAGCTCCGGCGCGCCGGACGACACGGCGGACGCCGCCACGGCGCGCGCCCGGACCACCGCCAGTGCGGCGGCCAGCTCCTCCGGGGTCGGGTTGCCCCGTACGACCTTGATCATGGCCAGGACCCTTTCTAGAGGGGGATGTTGCCGTGCTTCTTCGGGGGCAGCGACTCCCGCTTGGTCCGCAGCTGCCGCAGCCCCTTGACCACCTGTGCCCGGGTCTCGTGCGGCATGATCACCGCGTCGACGTAACCGCGCTCGGCCGCCACGTACGGGTTGAGGAGCGCGTCCTCGTAGTCCGCCATCAGTTCGGCGCGGGTCGCCTCCCTCTCGTCGGCGTCCGTGACGGCGGCGATCGTGCGGCGGTGGAGGATGTTGACGGCGCCCTGGGCGCCCATGACGGCGATCTGCGCGGTCGGCCAGGCCACGTTGATGTCTGCGCCCAGGTGCTTGGAGCCCATGACGTCGTACGCGCCGCCGAACGCCTTGCGGGTGATCACCGTGATCAGCGGGACGGTGGCCTCCGCGTACGCGTAGATCAGCTTGGCGCCGCGGCGGATGATGCCGCCGTACTCCTGGTCGACGCCCGGCAGGAAGCCCGGGACGTCGACGAAGGTCAGCACGGGCACGTTGAACGCGTCGCACGTGCGGACGAACCGTGCGGCCTTCTCGCTCGCGTTGATGTCCAGGCAACCGGCGAACTGCATCGGCTGGTTGGCGACGATGCCGACCGGATAGCCCTCCACCCGGCCGAAGCCGGTGAGGATGTTCGGCGCGAACAGGGCCTGGGTCTCCAGGAACTCGCCCTCGTCCAGCACGTGCTCGATCGCGGTGTGCATGTCGTACGGCTGGTTCGCCGAGTCCGGGATGAGCGTGTCCAGCTCACGGTCCTCGTCGCTGACCGCCAGGTCCGCCTCCTCCGGGAAGGCCGGGGCCTCGGAGAGGTTGTTCGACGGCAGGTACGACAGCAGCGACTTGACGTACTCGATGGCGTCCTTCTCGTCACCCGCCATGTGGTGCGCCACACCCGAGGTGGTGTTGTGCGTACGGGCGCCGCCGAGCTCCTCGAAGCCGACGTCCTCGCCGGTGACCGTCTTGATGACGTCGGGTCCCGTGATGAACATGTGCGAGGTCTGGTCGACCATGACCGTGAAGTCGGTGATCGCGGGGGAGTAGACCGCGCCGCCCGCGCACGGTCCGACGATCAGGGAGATCTGCGGGACGACACCCGAGGCGTGCACGTTGCGGCGGAAGATCTCCGCGAAGAGGCCCAGCGCCGCGACACCCTCCTGGATGCGGGCGCCGCCGCCGTCGTTGATGCCGATGACCGGACAGCCGGTCTTCAGCGCGAAGTCCATCACCTTGACGATCTTCTCACCGTAGACCTCGCCGAGCGAGCCGCCGAAGATGGTGAAGTCCTGCGAGTACACGCAGACGGGTCGGCCGTCGACCGTGCCGTACCCGGTGACGACACCATCCCCGTACGGCCGGTTCTTCTCGATGCCGAAGTTCGTCGAACGGTGCCGGGCGAACTCGTCCAGCTCCACGAAGGAACCCTCGTCGAGCAGGAGATCGACGCGCTCGCGCGCCGTCAGCTTGCCCTTCGCGTGCTGCTTTTCCACCGCGCGTGCGGAGCCCGCGTGGGTCGCCTCGTCGATACGGCGCTGCAGGTCCGCGAGCTTGCCCGCGGTGGTGTGGATGTCGATCTCTTCCGGCTCGGACATCGGGTGGCGGCTCCCTGCCTGGTCACGGGGACGACTGTGCTGCTGATCAGCGGATGAATGGCTGACGGCCCGCAGCACCGAACGGCTACTGCCCCGTAGCGTATCGGCGCGGATACGGTTCGGCAGTGCGTCGTTTGACACACCTAGGGTGGGTTGCATGACACCTTCGGATGCGCCACAGAGCCGTTGGTCGGACCTGGACCGGCCGCCCCTGAACCTCCCCGCGCTGCGCCGCGGACTGCTGGTGCCCGGCGGGCTGTGGACCTCCCTCGACGTCGTCGCCGCCACCGGCTCCACCAACTCCGATCTCGCGGGCCGCGCGGCCTCCCTCGCCGAGGGCACCGTCCTGGTCGCGGAGGAGCAGACCGCCGGCCGGGGCCGCCTGGACCGTACGTGGACGGCGCCGGCCCGCTCCGGCCTGTTCTTCTCCGTCTACCTGACGCCGGGCTCCGTGCCGGTGCAGCGGTGGGGCTGGCTGCCGCTCCTCGCCGGGGTCGCCGCTGCGACCGGCCTGGCACGGTCGGCGGGCGTAGACACGGCGCTGAAGTGGCCCAACGACCTGCTGGTCACGGTCGACGGCGAGGAGCGCAAGGCGGGCGGCATCCTCGCCGAGCGGGCCGGCGACGGCGTCGTCATCGGCATCGGCCTCAACGTCTCCCTGCGGGCCGACGAGCTGCCCGCCCCCACCGCCGCCTCGCTCGCCCTCGCCGGAGCGGTGTCCACCGACCGCGAGACGCTGCTGCGGGGCGTACTGCGCTCGCTGGAGCAGTGGTACGGGCAGTGGAGGGCGGCCGACGGCGACGCGGCCGCCAGCGGGCTCCAGGAGGCGTACGCGGCGGGCTGCGCGACGCTCGGCCGGAGAGTACGGGCCCAGTTGCCCGGCAACCGCACGCTCACCGGTGACGCGGTGGCGATCGACGGGGACGGCCGGCTGGTCCTGTCCTCGGACGACGGATCGCGAAAACCGGTCTCGGCGGGCGACATCGTGCACCTGCGCGGCGCGGAGGGCGGACTGACCTGAGGGACCCGCGGCGCGACCCCGTCCGGAAACGCCCTGGACGACGTGAGGTAGGGCACACCTGCCGTATCGTTGAGGCGATCCACCGACAGATCGGCAGGGCAGTGCGCAGGGAACGGGCAGGAGGCGGCTGGTGACCGTCGACGACACGACCTCCGGCGCGGGCGAAGAGCCCCCGTCGGACTCCTCGGTCCACGCGACACCGCATCACGAAGTCGACCACACGGCCGAACCGACCGACGATCCCCTGGCGATCCGGCTGGAACAGCTGATCCTGGGGGCCGACCGGCGCTACACCCCGTTCCAGGCCGCCCGGACCGCGGGCGTCTCCATGGATCTGGCGTCCCGGTTCTGGCGGGCCATGGGATTCGCCGACATCGGCCAGGCCAAGGCGCTGACCGAGGCCGACGTGCTGGCGCTGCGGCGGCTGTCCGGTCTGGTCGAGGCGGGGCTGCTCAGCGAGCCGATGGCGATCCAGGTGGCCCGGTCGACCGGGCAGACCACCGCCCGGCTGGCGGAATGGCAGATCGATTCCTTCCTGGAGGGCCTCACCGAGCCGCCCGAGCCGGGGATGACCCGCACCGAGGTCACGTACCCGCTGATCGAGCTGCTCCTGCCGGAGCTGGAGGAGTTCCTGGTGTACGTGTGGCGGCGCCAGCTCGCCGCCGCCACCGGCCGGGTCGTGCAGGCCGCGGACGACGAGGAGATGGTCGACCGGCGGCTGGCCGTCGGCTTCGCCGACCTCGTGGGCTTCACCCGGCTGACCCGCCGCCTGGAGGAGGAGGAGCTCGGTGAGCTCGTCGAGTCCTTCGAGACCACCTGCGCCGACCTCGTCGCCGCGCACGGCGGCCGGCTCATCAAGACCCTCGGTGACGAGGTGCTCTTCGCCGCCGACGACGCGGGCACCGCGTCCGAGATCGCGCTGCGCCTCATCGAGGCGATGACCCTGGACGAGACGATGCCGGCGCTGCGCGTCGGCATCGCGTTCGGCACGGTCACCACCCGGATGGGTGATGTCTTCGGCACCACGGTGAACCTCGCCAGCCGGCTGACGTCGATAGCGCCGAAGGACGCCGTCCTGGTGGACGGGGCGTTCGCCAAGGAGCTGACCCGTACCGGCGACGCCCCCGTCTCCGAGGCCCAGGCCGCGGAGGAGGCCGCGGCCGCCGCCGAGCGGGCCGAGAAGGAGGGCGCGGACGGCGAGGAGCCGGCTCCCGCACCCAAGTACCGCTACGGGCTGCAGCCGATGTGGCAGCGCCCGGTGCGTGGCCTGGGCATCGTCGAACCGTGGCTGCTGGCCCGTCGCGGCACGTCCTGACCGGTCCCTGATCGCCCGGCCGGTACGTCCTGACCGGTCCCTGATGGCCCGGCCGGTCCGTCCCGGCCGGCCCGGCCGCCCCCTGCCCTCCCGCCCCGGGAGAGCTCTAGGATCCCTCCGGTAACGCTCGTTAACCGGAGGGGTGCAGCCATGACCGTCACGTCCGAGCAGCGGTTCGGGGAGTTCGTCGTCGTACGGGGCCACGAGGGCCTGGAGCACGTCGCCGAGCTGGTTCTCGACCGGCCCAAGGCCATGAACGCCGTGTCCACCGACATGGCGCGCTCGATCGGCGCAGCCTGTGCCGCGCTCGCCGCCGACCCGGATGTCCGGGTCACCGTCCTCACCTCCAGCCATGAGCGGGCCTTCTGCGTGGGCGCGGACCTCAAGGAGCGCAACTCCTTCACCGACGCGGACCTGGTGCGCCAGCGGCCCACCGCACGCGCCGCCTACACCGGAGTCCTCGAACTGCCGATGCCGACGATCGCCGCGGTGCACGGCTTCGCGCTCGGCGGCGGGTTCGAGCTGGCCCTGTCCTGCGATCTGATCGTCGCCGACGCGACCGCCCTGGTGGGCCTGCCCGAGGTGTCGGTCGGGGTCATCCCGGGCGGTGGCGGCACCCAGCTGCTGCCGCGCCGGATCGGGGCCGCGCGCGCCGCCGAGCTGATCTTCACCGCCCGCCGGGTGGAGGCGGCCGAGGCGCGCGAGCTGGGGCTGGTCGACGAGCTGGTCCCGGAGGGCGAGGACCGGGCCGAGGCGCTTGCGCTGGCCGGCCGGATCGCGGCGAACTCCCCGGTGGGTCTGCGGGCGGCCAAGCGGGCGCTGCGGCTCGGCCACGGGCTCGATCTGCGGGCCGGGCTGGAGGTCGAGGACTCCGCGTGGCGCTCGGTGGCCTTCTCCGGCGACCGGGCGGAGGGCGTGGCGGCGTTCAACGAGAAGCGGAAGGCGAACTGGCCCGGGGAATGACGCGATCGTGACCCCGGGTGTTCGTTCTGCGGCGCACCGCGCATGAGCCGAGTCGCAAACTGATCAAATCATCACAAATCTACATAAGCTGGTGCGATGGGTGGTGACGATGCGCGGCTGCGGGCCGTGGTTTCGCTTGCGCAGGCGATGGCGGCGGCGCACACCCCGCGGGGGTGCTGGCGAGCGGCCGCGCTGGGGGCGTGCGAGGCGTTGGGCGGCAGCTTCGCCGCGTTGTCGGTCTGGGAGCGCGGGCGCGGGCGGCTGCGGGTCCTGGTCAACGCGGGCGAGCGGGCCGAGGGGGAGGAGGAGTTCCCCGACGAGGAGACGTACCCGGTGCATCAGTTCCCGGAGATCACCGAGTTCCTGCATGAGCGGTGGGCCGGGGGCGGTGAACCGGACGCCTGGGTGGAGACCGCCGACGGCCCGGTGGAGCCGGAGCCCGGGGGTGCGGGCGTGGCGGGTGCGCATGGCTACCGGCGCGGCTACTGCCATCAGCGGGTGTCGGCGCTGCGCCGGCGCGGGCGCGGCTGCTGCGTGGTCGCGCCGATCGTGCTGCACGGGCGG
Organism: Streptomyces sp. LN549; assembly: GCF_043203805.1. Classification (NCBI taxonomy): domain Bacteria; kingdom Bacillati; phylum Actinomycetota; class Actinomycetes; order Kitasatosporales; family Streptomycetaceae; genus Streptomyces; species Streptomyces sp. LN549. The sequence continues at coordinate 5,519,798 of NZ_JAZHRI010000002.1, forward strand.
GCCTGGGGCGAGCTCTACGTGGCCCGACGGGTGGGGGAGCCGGTGTTCGACCGCCGGGACGCGGACTTCGCCACCGTGCTGGCGGCCGTCGTGGCCGCCGGGATCTCCCAGACGGAGCGCCTGGAGGAGGTGCGCAAGCTCGCCTTCACCGATCCGCTGACCGGTCTCGCCAACCGGCGGGCCGTCGACATGCGGCTGGACGAGGCGGTGGAGCGGCACCGTGAGGACGGCTCGGTGGTGAGTCTGGTCGTCTGCGACCTGAACGGCCTGAAGTGGGTCAACGACACACACGGGCATGCCGTCGGCGACCGGCTGCTGGAACGTTTCGGCTCCGTGCTGTCCCGGTGTGGGGCCATGCTGCCCGGGGCGCTGGCTGCCCGGCTCGGCGGGGACGAGTTCTGTCTGCTGGCCCTGGGCCCCGGGGCGAACGAGGTGATCGCGGTGGCCACGGAGCTCTGTGAGCGGGCCGCCGAGCTGGAGTTCGGCAACGGGGTCGCCTGCGGGATCGCGTCCACCGGGGATCCGATCGGTTCGGTGGTCTCCGCGCGGCGGCTCTTCCGGCTCGCGGACGCGGCCCAGTACCGGGCGAAGGCGGCCCGCTCCACGAAGCCGGTGGTCGCGGGGCGCGACGGCGAGGTCATCCGGCTGGCCGACTCCCCGCCCAAATCCGCCCATGACCGCCGCCGCCTGCGGGGTTCCGTCCCCGAGGTGACGGACGAGGTAAGGGGTCAACCCGACGACCACTAGTGACATGAAGGGTTTCACTCCGTACGCTTCTGAATATGGATATGCATACAGTCGTGGTGGGGACGTCCGGTACCACTGCTCAGGACGTCATCGCCGTGGCCCGCGGCAACGCCCGTGTCGAGCTCTCCGCGGCCGCGGTGAGCGCCCTGGCCGCCGCCCGCGAGATCGTGGACGCACTCGCCGCCAAGCCCGAGCCGGTCTACGGCGTCTCCACCGGATTCGGCGCCCTGGCCAGCCGCCACATCAGCCCGGAGCTCCGCGCCCAGCTCCAGCGCAACATCGTCCGCTCGCACGCGGCCGGCATGGGCCCGCGGGTCGAGCGTGAGGTCGTCAGGGCGCTGATGTTCCTCCGGCTGAAGACGGTCGCCTCCGGTCACACGGGCGTGCGGCCCGAGGTCGCCCAGACCATGGCGGACGTACTCAACGCCGGGATCACACCCGTCGTTCACGAGTACGGTTCCCTCGGCTGCTCCGGTGACCTCGCGCCGCTCTCGCACTGCGCCCTGACCCTGATGGGCGAGGGTGACGCGGAGGGACCCGACGGGACCGTGCGCCCGGCCGGTGAGCTCCTCGCCGCCCACGGCATCACCCCGGTCGAGCTGCGCGAGAAGGAGGGCCTCGCCCTCCTCAACGGCACCGACGGCATGCTCGGCATGCTCGTGATGGCCCTCGCCGACCTGCGCAGCCTCTACACCTCGGCCGACATCACCGCGGCCCTCTCCCTGGAGGCCCTGCTCGGCACGGACAAGGTCCTCGCCCCCGAGCTGCACGCCATCCGCCCGCACCCCGGCCAGGGCGCCAGCGCCGACAACATGCTGCGGGTGCTCGCCGGTTCGGGTCTGACCGGTCACCACCAGGACGACGCGCCGCGCGTCCAGGACGCCTACTCCGTGCGCTGCGCGCCCCAGGTCAACGGCGCAGGCCGCGACACCCTCGCCTACGCCGCGGTCGTCGCCGACCGCGAGCTGGCCTCGTCCGTCGACAACCCGGTGGTGCTCCCCGACGGCCGGGTCGAGTCCAACGGCAACTTCCACGGGGCGCCGGTCGCCTACGTCCTGGACTTCCTGGCGATCGTCGCCGCCGACCTCGGCTCCATCACCGAGCGCCGCACCGACCGGCTGCTGGACAAGAACCGTTCGCACGGGCTGCCGCCGTTCCTCGCCGACGACGCCGGTGTCGACTCCGGCCTGATGATCGCCCAGTACACCCAGGCCGCCCTGGTCAGCGAGATGAAGCGGCTCGCCGTCCCCGCCTCGGCCGACTCGATCCCGTCCTCCGCGATGCAGGAGGACCACGTCTCGATGGGCTGGTCGGCCGCGCGCAAGCTCCGTACCGCCGTCGACAACCTCGCCCGGATCGTCGCCGTCGAGCTGTACGCGGCGACCCGCGCCGTCGAACTGCGCGCCGCGCAGGGCCTGACCCCGGCCCCCGCCTCGCTCGCCGCCATCGAGGCGCTGCGGGCGGCGGGCGTCGAGGGCCCCGGCCCGGACCGCTTCCTGTCGCCGGACCTGGCCGCGGCGGACGCCTTCGTCCGGGCGGGCAGGCTCGTCTCGGCGGTCGAGCCCGTCACGGGGCCGCTGGCCTGACCACGGCCGTACGCACATGTAAGCGGCCACCGGGCGGATCCGGTGGCCGCTGTCGTGTGTGCGGCCCGCTCACAGGGCCGGCTGCGGACCTCCGCGACGGCCGGAGTACGTGACGAAGCCGGCTCCGATGCCCAGGAACGCCATGCCGCCGACGAGATACGGCGTCGTGTCGATGCCGGTCCCGGTCTCGGCGAGCGTGGTGGAGTCCAGGTCCGAACCGGAGGCGGCGGCGCTGCGGCCGGCCGTGCTCGGTGCGGGGGTCGCGTCGCCCGCGTTGGCGGACGGGACGAACCACAAGGCGCACAGCAGTGTTCCCGCAGCGGTGGCGGTCAGGAGCGGGCGGCGGGTGATGGCCACGGAATCGATCCCCCTCGGGGCAGCCGTAAGAGAAAGGGCTCCCCGAATGACGGGTCCCCTCAGGCCTGTTGCACCGATGCTAATGAACGCAGCGGGTCGCGGGAAAGCCATGGCGGCCGGGAGTTCGGGCCGACCGGCCTTACGCTCCGTCTCATGAGCACTTCTGAGTCATCACGGTTCGTTCGCCTTCGTGTCGAAATGGTGGTGGAGATCACGGACGCCGACGCCCTGAGCGGGACCGCGCTGGAAAGCCTCGCGGCCGAGTACGGGGAGCCCGGCGGCGAGTCCGCCGAAGAACGCACGCATGCCGAGACCGCGGTACGGGAAGACGGTGCGGAGGCCCTCGCCTCGCTGATCGACCCGTTCGACCTGGTCGGTGAGGTGCCCGGGGTCGAGCTGACCCAGGCCTCCTGGAGCAGCGAGACCATCGACTACGACCCGGACGACCCGGACGGATGGGACCTCGATGACGGCCAGGACGAGGACGACGACGAGGACGGCGACGAGGACGACGGCGACGAGAGCGCCTCCGGCGTCCCGCACAATGGGGAGAAGGACGCCAGTACGGAACGGCGGGTCTAGCGGGTGGGAACACCGGCCCCGGCCCGCTTCCGGCGGACCGGGGCCGGTGTGCGTGAGCAGCCGGTGGATACCGGTCACGGACGTGCTGTACAACCGGGTTGTGTACCGGTGGACACATAGGTGATGAGCAGCGGGAACCATGGCTGTCGCCACCGCGTCGATGAGTGGTGTTCCCCACATCTGAGCCAGATATGGAACGGGGCGCCCATTCAGGGTGTTCTTGGAACATTGACGGGGTATCGCCGGTCAACGGCCTTGCTCGGGGTTTTTGGGGATTTCGGCAACGATGGAGAAGCGTGTGATGACGGACAGCAAACGGCGCAGGGGCCTCATGGCCGCGTCCGCACTGCTCGGCGGCGTGCTGGTGCTTTCGGCCTGCAACGACGGCGGCGACAAGGGCGGCCCTAGCCCCGACAGCTCGAAGTCACAGGCGGCCGAGGTCGACAAGGCGGCGGCCGAGGAGGCCTCCGAGGCGCAGATAGCGATCTCGCCGAAGAACGGCGCGACCAACGCGAGCATCAACAACGCCGCCAAGGTCACCGTCACCAAGGGCAAGCTGACGGTCGTCACGATGACGACGGCAGCCGGTGAGAGCGTCAAGGGCACCCTGTCCGCCGACGGCACGAGCTGGAAGCCGGACGCGCAGCTGGAGCGTTCGACCACGTACAAGATCAATGCGACGGCGCAGGACTCGAAGGGCCGCGAGGCGCACGAGAACTCCTCCTTCACCACCGTGTCGCCCGCCAACAGCTTCATCGGGAACTTCACCCCCGAGGACGGCTCGACCGTCGGCGTCGGCATGCCCGTCTCGATCAACTTCAACAAGGCGATCACCGACCAGAAGGCCGTCCAGGCCGGCATCACCGTGACGTCCAGCAGCGGCCAGCAGGTCGTCGGCCACTGGTTCAACTCCCAGCGCCTGGACCTGCGTCCCGAGGACTACTGGACGGGCGGCTCCACCGTCACGCTGAAGCTGGCGCTGGACGGCGTCGAGGGCGCGGACGGCGTCTACGGCGTGCAGCAGAAGACCGTCACCTTCAAGGTCGGCCGCAACCAGGTCTCGACCGTGGACGCCAAGACGCACACGATGACCGTCACCCAGAACGGCAAGACGATCAAGACCATCCCGATCTCGGCCGGTTCGTCGGACAATCCGACGTACAACGGCCAGATGGTGATCTCCGAGAAGTTCAAGGAGACCCGGATGGACGGCTCGACGGTCGGCTTCACCGACGACGACGGCAAGGGCGAGTACGACATCAAGGACGTGCCGCACGCCATGCGGCTGTCCACGTCGGGCACCTTCATCCACGGCAACTACTGGGGCGCCAAGTCGATCTTCGGCAGCGCCAACACCAGCCACGGCTGCGTCGGCCTCTCCGACGCCAAGGGCGCCGGTGACCCCAACGAGCCCGCCGCCTGGTTCTACAACAACTCCATGATCGGCGACGTGGTCATCGTCAAGAACTCCCCGGACAAGACCATCCAGCCCGACAACGGCCTCAACGGCTGGAACATGAGCTGGGCCCAGTGGACGGCGGGCTCCCAGGCCTGAGCCGGCCGACCGCTTTCCCCCTCACCCCGTACGCCGAAGGCGGCGGCACCGGATCCCCACCGATCCCGGAGCCGCCGCCTTCGGCGTACCGGGCTGTTCTCATCCCGCTCTCATCGTGGCCTTAACCCACCATCACAAGCGGTTCCTAGCCTCACGCCATGTTCTTCACCTACCTCCGGCGCGAGCTGCGCCGCCGCAGAAAGGCGGCGCTCGTCGTCGCCTCGGGGCTCGCCCTCGGCATTGCGCTGGTCATCATCGTCAGTTCGGTCTCCTCGGGCATGAGCAAGGCCCAGGACAAGGTCCTCGAATCGCTGTACGGCCTCGGTACGGACATGACCGTCACCAAGGCCGCCGCGGCTCCGGGATCCAGCACGGAACGCCCCAAGTTCGAGTTCGACGCCAGGGACAGCGACGACGACGCGACCCAGAGCACGGACCGGGTCATGGTCCAGGGCTTCCAGACGCTCGCCTCCACCACCGTGGACAAGGTGGACAAGCAGAGCGGCGTCGCCGACGCCGTCGGCGGGCTGAGCATGACCGTCATGAAGGTGGACGGCCAGTTCAGGCGCGGTGAGTTCAAGCAGGAGGGCGGCACGGCCGAGGGCGCCCGAGGCGGCCCCGGCGGCGGCAGCGGCCAGCCCCAGGGCGAGGTCCAGGGCGGCGGCGCCTCCTTCGACGTCAACTCCTACACGGTGTACGGCACCGACGTCACCAAGCAGGACCTCGGCCCGCTCACCTCGTCGAAGATCACCGCCGGACGTACGTTCAGGACGACCGAGACCAACGCGAAGGTGGCCGTCGTCGACGCCGCCTACGCCAAGGAGAAGAAGCTCTCGGCCGGCAAGACGGTGACCATCCACGGCACCAAGTTCACGATCGTCGGCGTCTCGACGGCCGACAGCGGTGACGCGGCCGCCAACCTCTACATCCCGCTCCAGCAGGCGCAGACCCTCGCCGACGCGAAGAACAAGGTCACCACGGTCTACGTCAAGGCCGCGGACTCGCAGCAGATCGACAGCGTCAAGTCCACCATCCAGAAGAACATCGCGGGTACCACGGTCACCACCTCCGCCGACCTGGCGGACACCGTGTCCGGCTCCCTGTCCACCGCGTCCGACCTGGCCTCCAGTGTCGGCAAGTGGCTCTCCATCGCCGTGCTCATCGCCGCCTTCCTGGTGGCGGGACTCCTCACCTCCTCCGCGGTCAGCCGCCGCGTACGGGAGTTCGGCACGCTCAAGGCGCTCGGCTGGAAGAGCGGCCGGGTCACCCGCCAGGTCATCGGCGAGGCACTCGTCAACGGCCTGATGGGCGGCGTCCTCGGCATCGCGGTCGGCCTGGCCGGCGCGTACGCCGTCACGGCGGTCAGCCCCACCCTCACCGCCCAGCTCGGCTCCTCGGGCGGCGGCGCGGGACGTGGCGGCGGCATGATGGGCGGCCCCGGCCGTCAGACCGCGTCCAAGGCGCTCGACATCGCCCTGACCGCGCCCGTCTCGCTCTCCATCATCCTGATCGCCGTCGGTCTGGCCGTGGCGGGCGGGCTGATCGCGGGTGCCTTCGGCGGCTGGCGCGCCTCCCGGCTGCGCCCCGCGGACGCGCTGCGCCGCGTCGAGTAGCCCGCCGCGGGATGCCCGGTGGCCGGGCATCCCGCACCCCCGTCCCCGCGACCCGCGATCCACGGGGCGTTCGCCCGGGATCCGCGATCATCGGCCAGCAGGAGTTGACCCATGTACACCCTTCAAGGCGTCACCAAGCGCTACACGCGCGGCAAGTCCACCGTCCACGCGCTCGCCGGCGTCGACCTGACCATCGAGGACGGCGGCCGCCTGGTCATCCAGGGCCCCACCGGCGGCGGCAAGTCCACGCTGCTCCAGATGCTCGGCGGCCTGGACCGCCCCACCGACGGCAGCGTCGAACTCGACGGGGTGGACCTCGCGAAGCTCAGCGAGGCCAAGCTCACCAAGGTGCGCGCCGAGAACATCGGCTTCGTCTTCCAGAGCTTCAACCTCATCCCGACGCTCACCGCCCAGGAGAACGTCGAGACCGCCCTCGTCCCGCTCGGCGTCAAGGCGTCCGAACGGCGCAGACGAGCCGCCGAGGCGCTCGACTCGGTTGGACTGGGCGAACGGCTCGGCCACCTCCCCAGCGAGATGTCCGGCGGCCAGCAGCAGCGGGTCGCCATAGCCAGAGCCCTGGTCAAGCAGCCCAAGGTGCTCCTCGCCGACGAGCCCACCGGCAACCTCGACGAGTCCATGCGGGACGAGATCATGGAGGTGCTGGAGACCATGTGGAAGGAACACGGGCTCACCTTCATCATGGTCACCCACGACAGCGCGATCGCCCGCAGGGCCCCGCGGCTGGCGACCATCCGCAAGGGCAAGGTCACCATCACGGAGAACGCCGCGGCCTGACCCGGCAACGCACCGCACCCCCGCCCCTGGCCGGCGGACCCGCCCGGGTCCGCCGGCCAGGGGCGTTGGCGGGCACTTCAGACCGCCCGCCCGGCAACGGCCCTGCGGTGCGCCGCCAGGTCGCTGCGGCGGACCTGGCGCAGGCCGACCGGGTCGGTGCAGCCGCCGGCCTCCTCGCAGGCCGGCCGCGGACCGGGACCGCCCGCGCCACTGGGTCCCACCAGACGGGCGCGGAGCCCGTACCAGGGCTGCAGCGGCAGCCAGCACAGCCCGTACAGCCAGCGCCGCACCAGCCGTCCGGGGCCGGGGCGCCGCACGTCGGGCAGGCTCACCACCCGTATCCCCATGATCAACTTCCCCGCGCCCGCGCCCACGACCGCGGTGAGCACCACCTGGTTGAGGAACGAGAGGACCAGCACCGGCCCGATCAACAGCGCGACGACCTGGGGGACGGTCGCCGAGTCCGCGTACGGCCGGACGAGTAAGCCGCCGGTGACCAGGCAGAGATAGCAGTCGAGCCCCACGGCGAGGTAGCGGCGCATCTCGCCGGCGCGGGGCGGTGTGCCAGGCGCGGGCCGGGCCGACCGTGCGGGGACGTACGGGGGTCCCGGCTGCCCGTAGCCGAGCAGGGGGCCATTGGCCAACGGCGGTGCCCTGTAAGGAGTATGAGGATTCCGGCTCTTGCGGCTCCCCCGTGATGTTGTCATGACGGAATCATGTCTGATTGCCCGTCACCGCGGGCCAGGACCGCATACCTCCGGTATATCGGGCGCGCCGGTCCCATGGTGCAGCCCGCTGCACCACTGATTCGGGAGGCCGGCCCCTCGTGCCGGAATCCGGCCGCCGGAAGCATGAAGGACACAGCCGGGCAGGGGCCCGGCACTCCCGCCCGACTTCCTGGAGGAACCCCGTGAAGCCGCTTCTGTGGACCCTGCTCCTCGCCGCGCTCGTCGCGAACCTCTCGCTGAACTTCCTGGTGGACCAGGAAGGACTGCACATCGCCCTGAGTGTCGTGTCGGGCGTGGTCCTGCTCGCGTCGGCGGCCGGCCTGTGGGTGCTGCGCAGCCCGCGCGAGGACTGAGGACGGCCCGCCGCGGACCTCACACCCACCCGTACGCCCCTGTGAGGTTCACCACTTCGAATGATGCGCGACCCCGCCGCAACAGGCCGATTCTCCCCGGAACCGGCCTGGGGCCGGGCGGTTGCGGCCTTCCCTCGCAGGGCGCGAAGGGATCACCATGTGGATGGCCGTGGAGCATTTCGTCGTCCCACTGGGACACTCGATACGCCACAACGGTCCTGTACGTCGCTTTCGTGAGCACGGTATGCGTGATGTCGGGCGACGCCCTCAACGGCGAGGGGGACCTGGTGCCCCTCGGGACGGGGGCGCCTTCGCGCATGAGCCGACCCATGGAAGGTCTTGATCAGATGCCGGCCACCCCTGACTCCGCAACGCCGCACGCCGCCCACCGCGTCATCGAGCCGCTGTACGCGGAGATCCTCCGCCGCAACCAGGGCGAGAAGGAGTTCCACCAGGCCGTACGGGAAGTCCTGGAGACGCTCGGCCCGGTGCTGGCCCAGCGGCCGGAGTTCGTGGACGCCCGGATCATCGAGCGCATATGCGAGCCGGAGCGCCAGCTCATCTTCCGTGTGCCGTGGTCGGACGACTCGGGCGACATCCACGTCAACCGCGGTTTCCGGGTCGAGTTCTCCAGCTCGCTCGGCCCGTACAAGGGCGGGCTGCGCTTCCACCCCTCGGTCAACCTCGGCATCGTGAAGTTCCTCGGCTTCGAGCAGATCTTCAAGAACGCCCTCACCGGCATGCCCATCGGCGGTGGCAAGGGCGGCTCCGACTTCGACCCGAAGGGTCGCTCGGACGCCGAGATCATGCGGTTCTGCCAGTCGTTCATGACCGAGCTCCACCGCCACCTCGGCGAGTACACCGACGTCCCCGCCGGTGACATCGGCGTGGGCGGCCGCGAGATCGGCTACCTCTTCGGCCAGTACAAGCGGATCACCAACCGTTACGAGTCCGGAGTCCTCACCGGGAAGGGCCTCGGCTGGGGCGGCGCCCTGGTGCGCACCGAGGCGACCGGCTACGGCTGCGTCATGTTCACCGCCGAGATGCTCCGCAGCCAGGGCGACAGCCTCGACGGCCGGCGCATCGTCGTCTCCGGCTCGGGCAACGTCGCGATCTACGCGATCGAGAAGGCCCAGCAGCTCGGCGCCACGGTGGTGACCTGCTCCGACTCCGACGGTTACGTCGTGGACGAGAAGGGCATCGACCTCGCCCTGCTCAAGGAGATCAAGGAGACGGGCCGCGGCCGCGTCTCCGAGTACGCGGAGCGCCGCGGCGAGCACGCCGTGTTCGTGCCAGGCACCGGCGTCTGGAACGTGGCCTGTGATGTGGCCCTGCCCTGCGCCACGCAGAACGAACTCCACGAGGCCGACGCGCTGGCCCTCGTACGCAACGGTGTGAAGGCGGTCGCCGAGGGCGCCAACATGCCCACCACCCCCGAGGCCGTCCGCGTGTTCCAGGACGCCGGAGTGGCCTTCGCCCCCGGCAAGGCGGCCAACGCGGGCGGTGTGGCGACCAGCGCCCTGGAGATGCAGCAGAACGCCTCCCGCGACTCCTGGACGTTCGCCCACACGGAGGAGCGGCTCGCGGAGATCATGCGCCACATCCACGACTCCTGCTACACCACGGCGGAGCGCTACGGCAGCCCCGGCAACTACGTGGTCGGCGCGAACATCGCCGGCTTCGAGCTGGTCGCCGACGCGATGCTGGCGCAGGGACTGATCTGATCCGGTCCCCGGTGTGCTGACACGGGCCCGGGACGCGAAAGGCGTCCCGGGCCCGTGGTCCGCGTGTGCCCTTCGGGCCGGCGGGTGTGCACGCCCGTCAGCATGGCGGAGCTCCTCGCGGATCTCATCGAGGGCGGAACATCGGCCGCGTGAAGTGTGCCTTCCGCTTCACTGCTCATGCCCGGCGTCAACTGCGCTCGACGGACCGGCAGGACGCGCTCCGTATTCTGACCGCCATCGCGCCGCTCGGTGAAGATCCCTGGCGGGAGGACACCGACGTCAAGAAGCCGGCAGGCCGTGACGTCGGGTGCGCTCCAGGTCACCCGACAGCCACGCCGGGGACGAAGGCCACGATCCCGGAGAGGAAGCTGCCGATTGCGGCCAGAGTGACGAGCGCGGCCTTGCCGTCCGAGAAGAGGCCGGAGAAGAACGCGCGCAGTTGCCGCCGGAGGATCAGCATCTTCAGCTTCTGCCAGCGATGCTGGCGGATGTGACAGCCCATGAGGAGGCCGGTTGCATTGTTCCGGCAACCGTCTTCCCTTCCCCTGACCGGGGCCGCGCAGGTCACAGGCGCTTGGAAGAAGCACCAGATCAGGACCAGCCCCGACAGAGCTGCGACGCTTGCCGGCCCCGCGGTCTGGTTGGCCCAGGCGGCGATCAGTAACGCGGCGGCGATCACACCCCACCACTGCCGCAACCCACCGAGCCGAACGCTGCGTGCCCCCGAAGTCGCCATGCCTCCATGGTGACGGGATGGCTGTTGCCGCGTGCGGTGTCCCGCCTCGCTTGACCGAAAACGATCTCATGGTGCCCGGTGGACGACGCCGATGACTCGGTGCAGGCCTGGGTTACACCGCAGAAGCCGGCCTGCGCCGGAACGTCTCCGCCAGGCCCGTGTTCGCCACCACCACGACGGCCAGGGCCACGGCCGCCACCGGGTGCCCCACCCCGTACAGCGCGAGGGCGCCGCCGCCGAGCACCACGGCCTTGATCGCGAGCACACCGGCGAGCGGCAGCCGGATCCGGGCGCGGGGTGCGGCGAACGTCCCCCACAGGGCGATGGCGATCGCCAATACCCCGATCCCTAGCAGTAGTTGGACGGCGAGGTTGTCCCCGAGGCTGAACCCCCACCAGAACAGGCAGCCCAGCGCCACCAGTTCCACGAGGAATGCCAGAGCCTCGTTGGCGGCCCACCACGGGCGGCCGCTCGACGAAGGGATCGCCGGCCCGTCCGTACGGTTGTCGTGCATGGTGCCCCACCCTCCCCGTTCACGTCGGAGTGAGGGTATCCGGCTCAGCCCTGGGCCGGTGCGACACCGATCGGGCACGAGACGCCCGTGCCGCCGATCCCGCAGTAGCCCGCCGGGTTCTTGTCGAGGTACTGCTGGTGCGCCGGCTCTGCGGGCCAGAACGTACGGCCCTCGGCCGGGAGGATCTCCGTGCTGATCTCGCCGTAACCGGAGCCCGTGAGGACCTTCTGGTACGCCTCGCGGGACGCCGCCACGGCCGCCGCCTGCTCGGGGGAGTGGGTGTAGATCGCGGAGCGGTACTGAGTGCCCACGTCGTTGCCCTGGCGGAAGCCCTGGGTCGGGTCGTGGGACTCCCAGAAGACCTTCAGGAGCTGGGCGTACGTGACGGTCTTCGGGTCGTACACCACGCGGACCGCCTCCGTGTGGCCGGTCAGGCCCGAGCAGACCTCCTCGTACGCGGGGTTCTCCGTGTAGCCGCCCTGGTAGCCGACGAGCGTCGTCCAGACGCCGTCCGTCTCCCAGAACTTGCGCTCGGCACCCCAGAAACACCCCATCGCGAAGTCCGCGACCTCCAGGCCCTCCGGGTACGGGCCCAGCAGGGCGTTGCCCAGGACCGTGTGGCGGGACGGGACGGTGAATTCCGGGGTGGCGCGGCCGCGCAGGGCCTCCTCCGGGGTGGGGAGCTGCGGGGTGCGGCGGTTCAGGAACATGCGGGGGCTCCTCCTGGGATCGGCGTGCTGTCCGTACAACGCACCGGGACCGCCGTGGATTCCGGCCCCGCTGCTCAGGCGCGGGGCGAACGGTCCTCCGACTCGGTCGCCTCCACATAGGCGGCGGCACGCTTGCGGGCCTTGAACCAGAAGTAGAGGCCGAGGCCGATCAGGATCAGGGGTATCAGACGTGCCATGAGGAGTACCGGTCCTTGTCGTGGGGGCGGTCGCTGCTTCGGGGAGCTGGTGCCCCCACGGTCGCACACCGGCGTTCGCGGGGGGACTGCCGCTGGGAGAGGAGCTAACGCAGCAGCGTCGCCGGGCTGCCGCCGTTCGCCTCGTAGCCGGCCACCGCCAGGGCCCGGTACACGGTGTACTCGGCGGCCGGGTCGGAGTTCGCCGTCCACGGCAGCGCACCCACGTGCCCGTCGATGTGGATCAGCTGGTTCATCGCCTCGGACCAGCGCTCCATCCGCACCAGGAACAGCACCAGGAGATGACGGACGTGCGCGAGCATCGGGTCGTCGGCGCGGGCCGCGTGGACCGCGAACATCGCACCCTCGACGGCCTTCGTCACTACCTGGCTCCGGTAGAACCCCTGCACCAGATTGACCTCGGGCAGATGCTCGTACACCGCGAACAGCGGCAGCGCGGCCAGCAGCGAGCCCTGCGGGGCTCGGGCGGCGGCCGCGGTCGCGAAGCGGTCGGCCTCCTCGCGCGATCCGTGCCACTTCTCGCACCAGAAGTGCAGCGCCGCGATGTGCGCGCCCATGTGGGCCGGCGCCCGGTCGATGATCTTCGCCCAGAGCTGGTCGAACTCCTCGTGGGAGTAACCGAGTCCACGGGCGACGGCCAGCTCCACGAGATACGGGACGGGGTCGCCCGGCGCCAGCAGGGCCGCCTCGCCGACGACCGTACGCGCCTCCTCCAGAATGATCCGGAAGTCGTCCGTACCGGCTGTCGACGAACGCCACGCCTGCTGGACCAGGAACTCCGCGTGCACGGCCGCGGCACCCGCGTCCTTCGGCGCCTCGGCCCGCCACTTGCGCAGCCATGCCCCGCCCACGCCCGGCCGCTGCATCAGCTCCAGCGAGGCGGCCCCGGCGAACGCCTGCACCCGCTGCCACCGCACCTCGCCGCCCTTGGGCGTCCCGGACAGCAGCTGGGACGCGGCCCGCCACTCCTGGGTGTGCTGGACGACATCGAGGACGTCGAGGAGATCCTGGTCGGGGCCCGGCATCCGGATGTCGAGCTCCTCCTGACGCACGAAGCCGTAGGTGTCCGGATCTGCGGCGTCCGGGGAGCCCGGTGCCACCAGGCGGATGCCACCGCGACGGCGCCGTACATAGGGGCCGACGACGGCGGCGAGAAGGCACAGCGCGAGCAGGAACAGCAGAATCTCCATGCCCCCATTGTCACCGGACGGCACGGTTCTCTGTGAGCGCCCTCGGAACGAACTACGCTCGGGGCCCATGAGCGACCAGCACAGCTTCGAGACTCTCGCGATCCATGCGGGAAACACCGCCGATCCCCTCACCGGCGCTGTTGTTCCGCCCATTTACCAGGTGTCCACGTACAAGCAGGACGGCGTGGGCGGACTGCGCGGCGGCTACGAGTACAGCCGCAGCGCCAACCCCACGCGCACCGCGCTGGAGGAGAACCTCGCGGCCCTGGAGGGAGGCCGCCGCGGACTCGCCTTCGCGTCCGGCCTCGCCGCCGAGGACTGCCTGCTCCGCACGCTGCTGACGCCCGGCGACCACGTGGTCATCCCGAACGACGCCTACGGCGGTACGTTCCGGCTGTTCGCGAAGGTCGCCTCGCGCTGGGGCGTGGAGTTCTCGGTCGCCGACACCTCGGACGTGGCGGCGGTCCGGGCAGCGATCACCCCGCGCACCAAGGCGATCTGGGTGGAGACCCCCTCCAACCCGCTGCTCGGCATCACCGACATCGCGGCGGTCGCCGGTGTGGCCCGCGCCGCGGGCGCACGGCTCGTCGTCGACAACACCTTTGCCAGCCCCTACCTCCAGCAGCCCCTCGCCCTGGGCGCCGATGTCGTGGTCCACTCCACGACCAAGTACATGGGCGGCCACTCGGACGTCGTCGGCGGCGCCCTGATCGTCAACGACCCCGACCTGTCCGACGAGTTGGCATACCACCAGAACGCGATGGGCGCCGTCGCCGGTCCGTTCGACGCCTGGCTGGTGCTGCGCGGCATCAAGACCCTCGCCGTCCGGATGGACCGGCACAGCGAGAACGCCACCAAGGTCACCGAGCTGTTGACCCGCCACCCCAAGGTCACCCAGGTCCTCTACCCCGGGCTGCCCGAGCACCAGGGCCACGAGATCGCCGCCAAGCAGATGAAGGCCTTCGGCGGGATGGTGTCCTTCCGGGTCGCGGGCGGCGAGGAAGCGGCCGTCGAGGTCTGCAACCGCGCGAAGCTCTTCACCCTCGGTGAATCGCTCGGTGGTGTCGAATCGCTGCTGGAGCACCCGGGCCGGATGACGCACGCCTCCGCCGCCGGGTCCCCGCTGGAGGTCCCGGCCGACCTGGTCCGCCTCTCCGTAGGCATCGAGAACAGCGACGACCTGCTGGCCGACCTGACACAGGCGCTCGGCTAGCCGGCGCTCGGCCGGTCAGCGCGCGACCGCATCGGGGGCGGGGCCGGAAGGCCGGTCCCGTCCCGGTGCGAGCCGGGCCTTCCCGTCCTCAGACCGAGGCCTTCTCGTCCTCCAGCGAAGCCCGGACCTGCTCCCGCAGCTCGGGGCTGTCGGTGTGCTCATGGACGGAGACGGCGTGCTCGGTCGCCGCTCGCACGACTTCGTCCTCCTCGCCGGAGATGGTCAGCGAACAGTTCGACACGCTCGGATACTTGCGGCAGTCAGCGATCTTCCTGGTCATCACAGCCTCCTCGGGCGGTGCCCTTCCAGGATAGAGCCGGAGTCGTTCCGGGATGAATCGGTACGGGTCAGGCGCACCGCGCCTACCAACCGTCCAGCGGCGGCGTCGTCTCGGCGGGCGGCACCTGCCAGGGCTGGGCCACCACCGCCCACACGGTGAACGCCACGACCGCAGCGGCCGCCGTCAGCAGCCACAGCCGGCGCAGCACCCGCCGCAGGCGCAGCAGCCGGGCACCGCGTTCCGCCGCCCGCGCCGCCAGTTCCGCTGGCACCTGCGGATGGGGGGTCTCCAGCATCCGCCGGACGTCGTCCTCCCTGCGCCAGCTACCGCTCACGGCGCAGCCCCCAGGGCGCGCCCCCGGCGCGCCGTCGGAGTCCGGGTGCCGCGCATCGTGGCCACCGCGCGGTTGCAGACCGTGCGGATCCGGTCCGCCGGCACCCCGAGCAGCGCCGCCGTCTGCTCCTCCGGGACACCCTCGTACAGGCGCAGCACCAGGACCAGCCGCTCCTTCGGGGTCAGCCGGTCCAACTGCCCGCCGCGCGGGCGGCGATGGCGCCAGGCCTGCCGGGCGAACCGGGTGGCGAGATCCTGCCGGGTGCGGTTGTACGGATCCTCGCCGTGCAGCCGGTCCCAGTCCGCGTAGGTCCGGGCCAGCGCCGCAGTGAGCAGTCGCAGCGCGTGCTCGTTGGCTCCGGGCGGATCCGCCGGCTCGGCCGTGAGCAGGGTCGCGGCATGCAGCAGCCGACCCGCCGCGCCCGCCACGAAGGCCTCGAACTCCTGGGCGCGGCGCTGCAGTCGGACCGCATGGCGCTCTCGCACGAGGTCCATCGGAGCGCTCCGCGGGCCCCGGGTCAACCCCCAGGGGCCCGGTGGGTCAGGGCTGGTGCCGGGCCCTATCCCGCCGGCGGCGGCTGGTGCGCCGCCTGCCGCGCGGCGAGGGACCCGTTGAAGCGGGTGAGGAGCGCGCAGAACGTGTCCCGCTCCTCCTCGGTCCACTCGTCCGTCACCTGGGACATCAACTCGCGCCGCGAGGCCCGGACCTCATCCAGCCGCGCCTGGCCGCGCGGGGAGAGCTGGAGCACGACCGCACGGCCGTCCTCCGGGTGCGAGGTGCGCTTGACCAGACCGGTGTCCACGAGTGGCGCGACCTGCCGGGTCACCGTCGAGGAGTCGATCCCCATTCCGGCGGCCAGCGCCTTCACGCCCATGGGACCTTCCCGGTCCAGCCGGTTGAGCAGCAGATAAGCGGCCCGGTCCATGGAGTTGCGCACCTGGCCGACGCCGCCGAGGCGGGTCTGTTCGGCGCGCCGGGCGAAGACCGCCACCTGGTGCTGCAGAGCGTCGAGAAGGTGGTCGTGACCCGGGTTCTCCGGGGTGGCGCCCCCGGAAGGAGACGCGGCAGTCGTCATGTCCTGAGGGGGCATGGCCGGGGGCTCTCTTCGTACGGTGTCGGATGGGTGGGGGACAGAGTACGCGGCCCCGGGGCAACGCGTACCAGTGCCGCACAAACCTGCGGAGATCGGCGCAGGAGGGGACCATCGACGGCGGCCGCAACCCCTTTCAGCTGCAAGACTTGCGGTATGAACTTCCCACCGCCCGGCCGTTTCCCCCCGCTGATCCTCGATGACGTCCGGGGGGCGCAGAAGATGCTCTCGGGCGTCTCCAGGGTCACGCCGCTGGAGGGCAGCCGGCATCTGTCCGCTCTGGTGGGTGCGCCCGTCCAGTTCAAGTGCGAGAACCTGCAGCGGACCGGCTCGTTCAAACTGCGGGGCGCGTACGTACGCATCTCCGGTCTGACCCCGGTCGAGCGGGCGGCCGGGGTGGTGGCCGCGAGCGCCGGAAACCATGCGCAGGGTGTCGCGCTCGCGTCTGCGCTGCTCGGCGTACGGGCAACGGTCTTCATGCCGGTCGGGGCGCCACTGCCCAAGGTCGCGGCGACCCGCGAGTACGGGGCGCAGGTGCGGCTGCACGGCCACGTCGTCGACGAGACACTGGCGGCGGCGCAGGAGTACGCACAGGAGACCGGCGCGGTCTTCATCCACCCCTTCGACCACCCCGACATCATCGCGGGGCAGGGCACGGTGGGCCTGGAGATCCTGGATCAGTGCCCCGAGGTACGCACGATCGTCGTCGGCATCGGCGGCGGCGGGCTCGCTGCCGGGATCGCCGTGGCGGTGAAGGCCGTCCGGCCCGACGTGCGGATCATCGGCGTGCAGGCGGCGGGCGCCGCCTGCTACCCGCCGTCGCTGGCCGCCGGCCACCCCGTGTCGATCGGCTCGCTCCAGACGATGGCGGACGGCATCAAGGTGGGTCGCCCCGGCGACGTGCCCTTCGGCCTGGTCCAGGAGCTGGTCGACGAGGTCCGTACGGTCTCCGAGGACGAGCTGTCCAGCGCCCTGCTGCTCTGCCTGGAGCGGGCGAAGATGGTGGTGGAGCCGGCCGGCGCGAGCCCGGTGGCCGCGCTGCTGAGCGACCCGAAGTCGTTCCGCGGCCCGGTGGTGGCGCTGCTGTCCGGCGGCAACGTGGACCCGCTGCTGATGCAGCGCATCCTGACCCACGGCATGTCGGCGGCCGGGCGCTATCTGAGCCTGCGGCTGCGCCTGACGGACCGCCCCGGCGCGCTGGCGACCATGCTGGGCGTGCTCACGGTGGCCGATGCCAACGTGCTGGATGTCAGTCATGTGCGTACCGACCCCCGGCTCGGCCTCACCGAGGCCGAGGTGGAGCTCCACCTGGAGACCAAGGGGCCCGAGCACTGCGAGGAGGTCGCGGCGGCGTTGCGCGAGGCGGGCTATCTCGTGATGGGCTGACCCCTTGTCGGTCGCGATGTATCGCGATACTTTACCGGCGCCCGGCCGACCCGTGCACACATGTTCATCTCGTGTGTTCACCGGGCGCGGAATCACGGGCAAATCTAGGATCTGTGAGGAAGTCACCCGAACGCACTGGGGGAATCCCGTATGCCAGGCGCCATCTACGCCGAAGGTCTGGTGAAGACCTTCGGAGACGTACGAGCACTCGGCGGCGTCGACCTCGACGTGCCGGAAGGCACCGTCCTCGGACTTCTCGGCCCCAACGGAGCCGGCAAGACGACCGCCGTACGCGTCCTCACGACGCTGCTCAGGCCCGACAGCGGCAGCGCCTTCGTCGCGGGCATCGACGTACTGAAGAAGCCCAACGAGGTACGGCGTTCGATCGGGCTCTCCGGCCAGTTCGCCGCCGTCGACGAATACCTGACCGGCCGCGAGAACCTGCAGATGGTCGGCCAGCTCTACCAGATGTCGTCCCGTGACGCGAAGGCGCGGGCCGCGGAGCTGCTGGAGCGGTTCAACCTCGCCGACGCGGCCGACCGCACCGCCAAGACCTACTCCGGCGGCATGCGCCGCCGGCTCGACCTCGCGGCGGCGCTCGTCGTCTCCCCGCCGGTCATGTTCATGGACGAGCCGACCACCGGCCTCGACCCCCGCAACCGGCAGCAGCTCTGGGACGTCATCGAGGAACTCGTCGCCGGTGGTACGACGCTGCTGCTGACCACGCAGTACCTGGAGGAGGCCGACCGCCTCGCCCACGACATCTGCGTGATCGACCACGGTCTCGTCATCGCCCGCGGCACCTCCGACCAGCTCAAGGCCCGCACCGGCGGTGAACGCGTCGAGGTCGTCGTCCAGCAGCGCGACCAGATCGACCCGGCCCGCGAGGTCCTCGCACACCTGGGCAAGGGCGAGGTCGCCATCGTCCCGCACATGCGCAAACTGACCGTCCCGGTCAACGGCGGCGCCAAGCTCCTGGCCGAGGTCATCCGTGACCTGGACGCCCGCGGAGTGGAGATCGACGACATCGGGCTGCGCCGCCCCACGCTCGACGACGTGTTCATCTCCCTCACCGGCCACGCGGCCGAGCAGGAGAAGAGCGACGAGAACGGGACGGACCCGCAGCCGGCCGCCCGGACGGAGGCGGAGAAGTGAGCGCTGTCACCCGTACGACCACGGCCCCCGCGCCCCGAGGCGCCGGCGGCATCGGCCAGTCCGCCCGCGATTCGCTGGTCATCGCCCGGCGCAACCTGATCCGGATGACCCGAATTCCCGAAGTGGTACTTTTCGGGCTCATTCAGCCAATTATGTTCGTGGTGCTGTTCAGTTATGTGTTCGGCGGCTCCATGAACATCGGCGGTTCGACGGACCCCGTCGTCTACCGGAACTTCCTCATGGCCGGGATCTTCGCGCAGACCGTCACCTTCGCCACGGCCGGGGCGGGCGCCGGGATCGCCGACGACATGCACAAGGGCCTCGTCGACCGGTTCCGCTCGCTGCCCATGGCGCGCGGTGCGGTGCTCACCGGCCGCACCCTGGCCGACCTCGTCCAGACCATGTTCACCGTGCTGGTGCTCACGATCGTCGCCCTGCTCGTCGGCTGGCGCATCCACGAGGGCATCCTCAAGGCGCTGGGGGCGTTCGGGCTGCTCCTCCTGCTCGGATACGCCTTCTCCTGGATCGGCGCACTGATCGGCCTGTCCGTCCGCACGCCGGAGGCGGCGACCTCGGGCGGCCTGATCTGGCTGTTCCCGGTGACGTTCATCTCCAACGCCTTCGTGGACTCCAGTCAGATGGCGGGCTGGCTCCAGCCGATCGCCGACTGGAACCCGTTCAGCGCGACCGTCCAGGCGTGCCGCGTGCTCTTCGGGAACCCCGGTGTCTCGACGTCCGACGCCTGGCCGATGCAGCACCCCGTCTGGGCCTCGCTGATCTGGTCCGTACTGATCGTCGTGGTCTTCAGGACCCTGGCCGTACGCAAGTACCGCTCGGTCGCCGTCTGAGCACAGCACGAAGCCCCGGCCGCTGGAAATCCAGGATGCGGCCGGGGCTTCGCGCTGTATGCGTGAGGTGTGCGGATCAGCCGGAGTACGGCTTCGCCGACAGGATCTTCACCGTGGCGGTCTTGCCGTTCGGCAGCTCGTACTCCGCGCTCTCGCCCATCCTCTTGCCGTTCACGCCCACGCCGAGCGGGGACTGCGGGGAGTAGGTCTCGATGTCCGCGCTCGCATATTCACGGGAGGCCAGGAGGAAGGTCGTCGTGTCGTCGTCATCGCCGTCGAAGGCGATCGTCACGACCATGCCGGGCTCGACCACGCCGTCGTCGGCCGGCGCCTCGCCGACCTTCGCGTGCTCCAGGAGCTGGGTCAGCTGGCGCACCCGGAGCTCCATCTTGCCCTGCTCCTCCTTGGCCGCGTGGTACCCGCCGTTCTCGCGCAGGTCGCCCTCCTCACGGGCCGCCGCGATCTTGACGGCGATCTCCGTGCGCGCGGGACCAGACAGGTACTCCAGCTCGGCCTTGAGCTGGCTGTACGCCTCCGGCGTGAGCCAGGTGACGTTTTCGCTGGTCTGGGTCACAGGGTGCTCCTCGTCGGTACTGGGAATACAAAGCATCGCCCTACCCGAAGCATGCGCTTCCACGGGTGGGCGAAACCACGAGCCTAACAATTCGCCGGAGAAAGGGGGAGGAGGTAAACGGCTGAGAGTGTTGAACCGCAGGTCAGCGCCATCAGGAGTCGCTCAGGTCACCCGTGCGGCGGTCAACGCTACGCCCCGCCGTCGTCCGTGCACCCGAGCAGCTCGACGGCCGTCGCCCTGGACGTCGTACGCAGAGTGAGGACCTGGTCGATGCGGTCGGTGGCGCCGTCGAAGCGGAAGTCCCTGCGGGCCACCTCCGCACCTTCCTCGCTCAGCGAGCGGAGCGTGCAGTAGCCCTTGGCGTCCCGGTCCTTGCGGACCTCCAGGTGCACCTCGACGCGGTCGTCCGAGACGACCTTGAACTTGATCATCTCGGCGCTGAGACCCTGACCGCTCACATAGCCGTAACCGATCCAGCCGACCACGCCCAGCAGGGCGACGCCCATGACCGAGCCGATGATCTTGAGCTTGCGGTCCGCGCGCTGGTCCGCGGAGCGGCCGTAGCGGTTCTCGGGAGGCGTCTCGCGCACCGCCGTCATGATCGTTCCTCCCGTACCGGGGATCGAGGAATTTTCCACCCCCGTGTTCGGTCACTATAGAAGCCGCCCGCGCGCCACCCGACCGCCACCCCACACCGACGTCCCAGCGGGACGGCACCCTTGATGGCGACCAATCACTGAGGATCGAGTCTTGACTGAGCAGCTTCGACTGATGGCCGTACATGCCCACCCCGACGACGAGTCGAGCAAGGGCGCGGCCACCATGGCCAAGTATGTGTCCGAGGGGGTGGACGTGCTGGTCGTGACCTGCACGGGAGGCGAGCGTGGCTCCATCCTCAACCCGAAACTCCAGGGCGACGCGTACATCGAGGAGAACATCCACGAGGTGCGCAGGAAAGAGATGGACGAGGCCCGGGAGATCCTGGGCGTCAAGCAGGAGTGGCTCGGATTCGTCGACTCGGGCCTGCCCGAGGGCGACCCGCTGCCGCCCCTGCCCGAGGGCTGCTTCGCGCTGGAGGACGAGACCGTCGCGGCGGGGCGCCTCGTCGCGAAGATCCGTGCGTTCCGGCCGCAGGTCGTCACCACGTACGACGAGAACGGGGGCTACCCGCACCCCGACCACATCATGACCCACACCATCTCGATGATCGCCTTCGAGGGCGCGGCGGACACCGAGAAGTTCCCCGAGGCGGAGTTCGGTCCCGCCTGGACGCCGCAGAAGCTCTACTACAACCAGGGCTTCAACAAGCCGCGCACGGTCGCGCTGCACGAGGCGCTGCTGGCCCGCGGTCTGGAGTCGCCGTACGGGGACTGGCTGGAGCGCTGGAAGGAGTTCGAGCGCGCCGAGCGCACGCTGACCACGCACGTTCCGTGCGCGGACTTCTATGAGATCCGCGACAAGGCGCTGATCGCGCACGCGACGCAGATCGACCCCGACGGCGGCTGGTTCCGCGTTCCGATGGACATCCAGCGGGAGGTCTGGCCGACCGAGGAGTACGAGCTGGCGAAGTCGCTCGTCGATACCTCCCTCCCCGAGAGCGACCTCTTCGCGGGCATCCGCGACAATGCCTGATATGTACGCGACTCAGGCACTGACGCACCTCGTCCCGCTCGCCGAGGAACTGGACAAGAACAAGGTCACCCCCGGGGTCCTCGGCTTCATCGTCTTCGCCGCGCTCGCCGTGGGCGTGTGGCTGCTGATGAAGTCGATGAACCGGCACATGGGCAAGGTCGACTTCGAGGAAGCGCCGGACCCGGCTGCCGCCGCGGAAGGTGTGGCGGAGCCCGCGGGTTCCGCGAAGCGGAAGTAGGCGGGGGCGGGGCGGCACCGGACGACCGGTCCCCGCCCCGCCCGAGCCGGCCGGTACGGCGACGGGCACGCGGGTCGGACCGGCGTGAGCCCGCCGTCCGGCGCGCGCAGCGCCGCCGCTGCCGCCCGGCGCGAGCCGTCGTGCCGAGCCCGTCCTCGGGCCGGGCAACGGTCCGGGCAGCGCTGCGACGGCGTCGGCCCCTGCGGGCTCAGCGGACGTCGAGCATGGCGAAAGGTGCCCCGCCCGCCGGCAGCGCGCGCGGTTCGTCGACCTGGATCAGCGGCTCCGCCTCGGACATCTCGTCTCGCTCCTCCGGATCGGGTTCAGCGAGTACAACTCGGGGTCGCCGTCCCGCGTTCACGGCCTTCCCGGTCCCGGGACGGCGTTCACGGCCTTTCGGGGACCGGCACCCCCATGATCTCCCGGGCCTGGCGGGTCGGGGTCAGGCCCAGGCGCCAGGCCTGCCAGCCGTCCTCCAGGTCCACGCCCCGGTTCAGAACCACCCGGAACGCCGCCGCGCAGTCCTCCAGCTTCGCGTCCCGCGTCGGATGCCCGGCCGTGATCAGGTCGGCCAGCTCCTGCTGGGCCACCACCGTGCCCACCTCGATGCCGCCGGGCGAGGCGTACGGCAGCAGCGTACAGCGCAGGAAGCCGGCCCAGTCCGCGCCCCGCGCATCACCGTACGAGTCGAACAGCGCGGCCGCCTCGCCGCACAGCTCCAGGGCCTGCGGCGCGCGCTGGTTGCCCGCGTCGATCAGGGCCAGCTCCAGACACGTCCACGCCTCCCCGTGGGCGACCCCGATGCGCCGGAAGTCGGCCCGCGCGTCCACCAGCAGCTGACGGGCGAAACCGGAATTGCGCAGGTTGCCCGTCTGCGCGGCCCGCTGGTCGCGGGTGACCCGCCCCGAGTGGTGGCGGGCGCACGCCAGCCCGTACACGTCCCGCATCCGCGAGAACATCGTCCGGGCCCGCTCCAGCTGCCGTACCGCCTGATCGGTGTCGCCGGCCTCCTCCAGCGCCTGGCCCAGGTAGTAGAGCGTCCACGCCTCGCCCCGCGCGTCCTCGCTGTCGCGGTGGCGGGCCAGGGCGGCGTTCAGCTGCTCCACCGCCGGGGCCGGATCGCCGTCCATCAGCCGGGCCCGGGCCAGCTGGGTCAGTGCCCACGCCTCGCCCCGCTCGTCCCGCGTCCGCCCGTACAGATCCAGGGCCGTACGCAGCGCCGCCTCGGCCCGCTCCACATCGCCCATCCGCAGCCGCACCTGACCCAGCTGGAACTGGGTCCACGCCTCCCCGTGCAGCGACTCGCCCTCGCGGTGCAGAACCAGTGCCGTGTCCAGGAGCTCCATCGCCTCGGGCAGGTTGGCCCGGTCGCGCTCCACCGCGGCCAGCGCGTGCAGCGACCAGGCCCGGTCCTCCGCCTGCGCCGCGGAGGACTGCAGCTCGATAGCCTCGCGCAGCCGCGCCGCCGCCTCCGTCAGATTGCCCTGGTGGTGCAGGGTGATGCCGAGCGAGCACAGCGCCAGCGCCGTACCCGAGTCGTTCTGCGCCTCGCGGTACAGGCCGACGACGGACGACAGCGTCGTGCGGGCCTTGTCCAGCTCGCCGAGCTGACGGGCCGCGATACCGGTCCGCCACTGCACCGACCGCTCGAGCAGGCCCTGGTCGACCGCCTGCGTCAACTCGCTGATCTCGCCCAGCCGGTAGAGATCGCCGCGCAGCAGGCAGTAGTCGCACAGGGCCCCCAGCAGATCGAGCACCGCGCCCTGGTCGACACCCTCGCTGTGCCGCAGCGCGGACGTGATGAAGCTCGACTCGTCGTCCAGCCAGCGCAGCGCCGCGTCGAGGGAACCGAAGCCGTGCGGTCCGAACTGCCCGGCCCGGGTGGACATCTTGCCGTCCACCATCCGGATCACCGCGCCGGCCAGCTCCGCGTAGTTCACGATCAGCCGCTCCTGCGCGGCCGTGCGGTCGGCCGGTTCCTCCTCGTCGAGCAGCCGGGCCAGGGCGAAGCCCCGGACGAGATCGTGCAGCCGGTACCGCGAGCCCCGCACATGGTCCAGCAGCCCGGCCCCGGACAGGGCCGCCAGCAGCCGTTCGGCCTCCTGTTCGTCGGACGAGAGCAGCGCGGCGGCGGCCGCGGCACCCAGACTGGCCCGCCCGGCCAGCGCGAGCCGGCGCAGCAGCCGCCGTGCCTGCTCGGACTGGTCGGTGTAGCGCAGCCACAGCGCCCGCTCGACCGGTGGCACCGGGCCGTAGGCGGAGAGATCGGCGGCCAGCGCGCTCGGAGTGCGCGCTCCGAGCGAGGAGCCCGCGATCCGCAACGCCAGCGGCAGTCCGCCGCACAGCTCGGCGATCGCCTCGCTCGACGGGTAGTCGTAGGGCCCCGGGTCCTCCTCCTGGGACGCCGCGCGCAGCAGCTCCTCCGCCCCCGCCGCATCCAGCGCCCCGACCTCCAGCTGATGCACCCACGCCGGGAGGGAATCCGGCAGATCGAGCGGCTCGCGGGCGGTGACCAGGACGAGGCTGTCGGAACGTTCCGGAATCAGCGTGCGGACCTGCTCCGCGTCACTGGCGTCGTCGAGGACGATCGTCACGGGGGTCCCGGTCAGATGCTGGTGGTACAGCTCGCTGAGCCGGCGCACCTGCTGCTCGGCGGAGGTGCCGGCCGGCCGGCCCGCGGAGCCCCCGTCCCGGAACAGCAGCTGTTCGCGGGGTGCGCCCAGGCGGTTCAGCAGGTGGAGCAGCGCGTCGCGGGTCGGCAGCGGCGGTTCGCCGTCCGCGCCACCGCGCAGGTCCACCACGCACGCGCCCCGGAACTGGTCCTTCAGATCGTGCGCCGCCCGCACGGCGAGCGCGGTGCGCCCGGCGCCCGGAGGGCCGTGCAGCACGACCACGGTCGGCTTCGTCTCCGTCGACGCACGGGCCGCGTGCACCCATTGCCCGATCCGGGTCAGCTCGGCCCGGCGCCCCGCGAACCCGGCCTCATGAGCGGGGAGATGGCTGAACGACTGCTCGAGGAGCGCGCGCATCCGCGCCGCCGCGCTGCGGTCGCCGCCGCGCAGGGACGGGGCGGTCCGGGGCTGGGCGCCGGCGGCCTTCTTCGCCGGGGTGCGGGTCGAGGCGGTCAGCATCCGCTGCTGGTCGATGAAAGGGCGGATGCCCCGTACCTCCAGCGCTGTCAGCCACTGGAGCCTCAACTGCTCGGTACCGCCCGGCTGTCCGAGGGCTCCTGCCCGGCGGGAGGCGGCCGGCCAGTGCGATGCGGTGACCTTGGCGACGGTGGCGGTGGCGCCCGCGACCGCGACGATGGCCCCGGCGCCGAGCGCCAGGCCGGAGGCGGTGCCGAGCGCCAGGTCCGCGCCGAAGGCGGCTGCCGCCGCAACTCCGGTGACCACCATCGGCGTTCCCAGTGTCCTTCGGTTGAGCCGGTGCGCCAGCGGTGTCTGCCCGGCCGCCTCGGCATCCAGCGCCTGGACGTACGCGGCGTACTCCTCGGCCGCCCCCGCCGCCATGGTGTCCAGGCCGCCCCGCGCACGCGTCATCAGCACGCCGGGGTCCGTCCGCCCGCCGGAACGCCGGGCCTCTTCCTCCACGGCCCGCACCAACAGCCTCTCGGCGTCCGCCCGGTGGCTGTCCCGCATCCGCATGTGTCCCCCTCGGTTCGCGCCCGGCGCCCGGCAGCATGAAGTACCAGTCTCCTGCCTGGGGCCGGTGCGCGACAGGGAGTCTGCGAGACTGCGCCGACAGTCGTACGGAGGAGGCGGAGCGCAGGACCGTGACCGACCGCGGCAGCGGTGAGGCGGCCGACGGGCTCTCGTCGCGGACAAACGGGGAGCTGTCCCGTCCTTCGCCGGTGACGGTCAGGCCGGTCCGGCGGGGTCGTGGGTGATCAGGTCTCCCGGCTGGCACCGGAGGACCTCGCAGATCTTCGACAGGGTCGAGAAGCGCACGGCCTTGGCCCGCCCGTTCTTGAGTACGGACAGGTTGACGACGGTGATGCCCACCTGTGAGGACAGTTCGGTGAGTGTCATGCCGCGCTCGGCGAGGAGCCTGTCGAGGTGGATCCGGATCCCGTGGGGTTCGTCCTCGGGCATCAGATGGTCGCTTCGATGTCCTCGCGCATGCGCACGCCCTCGCGCATGACCTTCCCCATGATCACTGCGGCCAGGCCGACGAGGACGAGCTCCATCGTGCCGGAGAGTTCCGGCCCGGAGCCCACCATCGGCGCCATGCTCCCGACGAGCCAGGACTGCGACCAGCCGACAGCGAGGCCGGCCAGCGGCGTGCCCACGGTGACGAACCAGCCGAGAGCCGAGAGCCTTCGTGCCACCGTGTCCGTGAACGGGCCCTGCTGCAGGACTCCTGTCAGCAGCCGGGAGAAGAGCAGGAGGGCGAGGGTGCCGAACAGGAGCCAGGGCAGTTCGCCCCCGAGGTCGGCGGCCCGCTGTCCCACGGAGGGGCTGTCCTGGCAGAGGCGTGCGGTGCTGCTGGACGCCTCCACGCCCTTGCCGACGGGCAGGCCGTCGGGCCCGAACGAGGCGTTGGCCCAGAATCCCGTCTTCACACAGACCGCGCCGTCGTCGAGCATGTGCGAGGCCGCCGTGCCCAGGAAGGCGAGCCCGCAGAGTACCGCCAGGCCGAAGGTGACCGAGGCCAGAGTCCTCGTGAGTCGCGTGTTCACCGCAGCCCTCCATATCGTTGGTCGATATGGAGGAGGCTAGTGGAGCATATCGATATTCGACAAGTCGACGGATCCGGTGCGGCCTGATGGGGCGGGGCGGGCTCGCGCCCGCCCCGCCCCATCGGACGTCGTTACCGCTGTCGGGCGGCGCGACGGCGTGCCACCAGGACTCCGCCCGCACCGAGGAGCACGGCACCAGCAGCCGCGGCCGCGAGGGGCAGGGTGGAACCGGAGCCGGTGTCCGCCAGGTCACCGCCCGTGGAGGACGAGCCCGAGGAGCCCGAGGTGGAGCTGCCGCCCGTGGCGGAGGTCCCGGAGCCGGACGTCGAACCGGAACCGCCTGAGCCGGAGCCGCCGGATGCGGCCGTCCCGGAACCGCCGGAGCCGGACGTCGAGCCGGAACCGCCGGAGCCGGCCGTCCCCGAACCGCCGGAGCCTGACGTGGAGCCGCTGCCGCCCGTGGAGCCGGCGCCCTCGACGTCGAGCAGGATGTCCGCCGAGTCGTTCGACTTGACCGGGTCGAAGGGGCGGGGCTTCTTTTCGAGCGCCACTGAGCCCTTGGCCCCGGGTACGGCCTTGTTGATCTTCAGCTTGAATGTGTAGGTGTTCTCGCTGTTCGCGTTGATAAACGAGCTGCTGGTACCGCAGACGTACGTCCCCTGCCCCTGGCTCTGGCAGGGGTGGGTCCCGGTGACCGTCGTGCCGGCAGGCATCTTGATGTGGACGTTGGTCACGGATTCGTAGGGCTCCCCTGCCACCCAGCCGGGTCCGGCGTTGGTGAACTTCACCGTCAGCGGGACCGTGTCTCCGACCTTGCCCTTCAGGTGGGCGCCCGTCACCTGGAAGTCGGCCGTGCTTTTGGCGGTCACGTTCGTCTTGGCCCAGGCGGGCCCGGTGGAGCCCGGGGCGGCCGGGGTCTCGTCGGGTCGTTCCACCAGCTTCACCGCGGGCCCGGTGCCTTGAGTCGGCCAGCCCTCTTCGCTCTGGATGCGGCTCCTGCTGACTCTCACGGACAGTTCGTCGTTCAGGGCGCTGTCCTCGACCTTCAGCTTCAGGCCCTCGGGCGCGTAGACGACCCCGGGGCTCACCGCCTGGTCGAACTCGCAGACCAGGAGGTAGGACTGAGGCGCCTCGTCGGCGCCACCGAGGTTCTCGGTCGAGCAGTTGGAGGGCGTCGGGAAGGAATAGCTGAGGCCGGTGGTCACGGACCAAGCCATCCAGACCTTGTCGAGCGCTGCGGTGCCCGCGTTGGTGAAGGAGCCCGGCAGGTTGAGCTCGCTGCCCGGCTTCACCCCGTCGATCGGGCTGATCTTGCCCAGCACGAGGCCGGTGTCCGGGTCTGCGGCGCCCGCGGGTGCGGCACCCAGCACCATCAGGGCTACGGCACCGACGGCGCCGGCGGTCTGGCGGAGGGCGCGGCGGCGGGGAGAAGCATGGGCCATGGAAACCTCTGTATGAAGTGGCGTGGCTGATACGGGCATCGGAACAACGCAAGAACGTTTGTTCGTCCAGGAGACCTCTGACGCCGCCGGAGGGTTGCACGGAGCGACGAACGCATTTCGGGATCGCATCCCTGGAAACGGGCATGGGCCAGGTCTCCGTCGATCCACTGGAATCGCGGATCCAGTGCCATCGGTGCCCGCCCGTGGCGCCTAGGTGGCACGCACGGGCGTGCGCAAGGATGGAGGCATGTCCAACCGACTCGCGCACGCCACATCCCCGTACCTCCTTCAGCACGCGGACAACCCGGTCGACTGGTGGGCGTGGGAGCCCGCGGCCTTCGAGGAGGCCCGGCGGCGCAACGTGCCCGTCCTGCTGAGCGTGGGCTACAGCGCGTGCCACTGGTGTCATGTCATGGCGCACGAATCGTTCGAGGACGAAGCCACCGCCGCGTACATGAACGAGCACTTCGTGAACGTCAAGGTCGACCGCGAGGAGCGCCCCGACGTCGACGCCGTCTACATGGAGGCGGTCCAGGCCGCGACCGGCCAGGGCGGGTGGCCGATGACCGTCTTCCTCACCGCGGACGCGGAGCCCTTCTACTTCGGTACGTACTTCCCGCCCGAGTCCCGGCAGGGCCTCCCGTCCTTCCGGCAGGTGCTCGAAGGTGTGGCGGCAGCCTGGACCGACCGTCGTGACGAGGTCGGCGAGGTCGCCTCGCGCATCGTCCACGACCTCTCCGAGCGCACCCTCGCCCACGGCGGCGAGGGCCTGCCCGGCGAGTCGGAGCTCGCCCAGGCGCTCCTCGGGCTGACCCGCGAGTACGACGAGAAGCGCGGCGGCTTCGGCGGCGCGCCCAAGTTCCCGCCGTCGATGACGATCGAGTTCCTGCTGCGCCACCATGCCCGCACCGGGGCCGACGGTGCACTCCAGATGGCGGCCGACACCTGCGAGGCGATGGCCAGGGGCGGGATCTACGACCAGCTCGGCGGCGGCTTCGCCCGCTACGCGGTTGACCGCGAGTGGGTCGTCCCGCACTTCGAGAAGATGCTCTACGACAACGCGCTGCTCTGCCGCGTCTACGCCCACCTGTGGCGCTCCACCGGCTCCGAGCTCGCCCGCCGGGTGGCCCTGGAGACCGCCGACTTCATGGTCCGCGAACTGCGCACGGCCGAGGGCGGCTTCGCCTCCGCGCTGGACGCCGACAGCGAGGACGCGAACGGGAAGCACGTCGAGGGCGCGTACTACGTCTGGACCCCCGCGCAGCTGCGCGAGGTGCTCGGCGAGGAGGACGCCGTGTTCGCCGCGGAGCTCTTCGCGGTGACCGACGAGGGCACCTTCGAGGAGGGCTCCTCGGTGCTCCAGCTTCCCTCGGCCGACACCACGGACGAGGCCCGCGCCGCCGATGTGCGGGCCCGGCTGCTCGCCGCCCGTGAGCTGCGCGCGCGGCCGGGGCGCGACGACAAGGTGGTCGCGGCGTGGAACGGGCTGGCCATTGCCGCGCTCGCCGAGACGGGGGCCTACTTCGACCGGCCCGACCTGATCGAGCGCGCCACCGAGGCCGCGGACCTGCTGGTGCGGCTCCACATGGGCCCCGTCGCCCGGCTGGTCCGTACGTCGAAGGACGGCCGCGCCGGTGTGCACGCCGGGGTACTGGAGGACTACGGCGATGTCGCGGAGGGCTTCCTGGCCGTGGCCGCAGTCACCGGCGAGGGGGCCTGGCTGGAGTTCGCGGGCTTCCTGACGGACATCGTGCTCCAGCACTTCACCGGCGAGGGCGGGCAGTTGTACGACACGGCGGACGACGCCGAGCAGCTGATCCGTCGGCCGCAGGACCCCACCGACAGCGCCACCCCGGCGGGCTGGACCGCGGCGGCCGGTGCGCTGCTCTCGTACGCCGCGTACACCGGATCGGAGCCCCACCGCACGGCTGCGGAGGGGGCGTTGGGCGTGGTGAAGGCGCTGGGGCCGCGGGCGCCGCGGTTCACCGGCTGGGGGCTCGCGGTGGCCGAGGCGCTGCTCGACGGGCCGCGCGAGGTGGCGGTCGCCGGGCCGGTCGGCGGTGTACTGCACCGTACGGCCCTGCTGGGGCGGGCACCCGGCGCGGTGGTCGCGGCGGGCGAGACGGCCGGCACGGAGTTCCCGCTGCTGGCGGACCGTCCGATGGTGGACGGCGCGCCGACGGCCTACGTGTGCAGGCACTTCGTGTGCGACGCACCGACCACGGACCCGGAGGTGCTGGCGCGCGCACTCAGGGGTGGCGGCTCCTGAGACGCGTCACAGCCGGGGGCCGCTTGAGGCGCGTCACAGCCTCAGTCCGTTCCCCAGCGTGTCGAGCGCCTCGTCGATCATCGCCACGAGGTCGCCCTTCTGGCCGTGCTCGCCCCAGTACAGCGTGACCTCGCGCAGTGCACCGAGCACCGCCGCGATGAAGACCCGGATCTGCAGGTCGTCCGGGCTGCGGCCGGTGCGGTCGGCGAGCACCTGGGTGAGCACCTTCGCCGTGTCCGACATGGTCTCCGTCATCCGGGCCCGGATGGCGGGGACCTCGACCATCAGCCGGGTGCGCTGGCGCAGTTCCTCGTCCTCCGCGGTGACGAAGGAGGTCAGCGCCTCGTGCATCATCAACCGCAGGGACTCCAGCGGAGGTTCGTCCGCCGGACGGCTCCGGAGCAGGGCCTCCATGATCGGGTCGTACTCGTCGGTGAGGACGATGTCCTCCTTGGTCGCGAAGTACCGGAACACCGTGCTCGGCGACACCTCGGCCGCCTCCGCGATCTGCTCGATGGTCGTCGCGTCGTAGCCCTGCTCCTGGATGAGGCGGTACGTCGCCTGCCGGATCGCGACCCGCGTCTTGAGCTTCTTGCGCTCGCGCAGCCCCATCGGGGGCTGCGCCTCGGGTGCGGTGAAGGAGGGGGTACGGGGGGTGGCGGCCATGGTCGCCATTGTCACGCATCGACGGGGGAGGCGGCCACGTCCGCGGGCTCCGCCGGCCGCCGGTCCGGCGCGGTCAGGAAGGCCCCGACCAGCAGGGCGCTGACCAGTGCCGTCGCACCGATGACGAGCAGGACCAGGCTCATCCCGTGCACGTACGCCGCGTCGGCGGAGTCCGCGAGCCGCTGCGCCCCGAGCCGTGCGGCGACGGCGTGGGCGGCGACGACGGAGTCCCCGGCCGTGTCCGCGGCGGCCGCCGATACGCCCGTGGTGTCGAGCCGTCCGCTGTAGGCGCCGGCGAGCAGGCTGCCCAGCAGAGCGATCCCGAGGGCGCTGCCCGTCTGCCGCACGGTCATCAGCAGCCCCGATCCGCTGCCCGCCCGGTCCGCGGGCAGGGCGCCGAGGGCCGCGTCCATGGCGGGGACGACGGCGAAGCCGAAGCCGACCCCGGCGACGGAGAGCCAGAGCGCGGTGAAGCCGTAGCCGCTGTCGATCGTCGTACGGCTGCCGAGCAGCGCCGCGAAGGCGAGTACGACGAGTCCGGCCGACATCGTGGCGCGGGCCCCGAACCGTGCGGTGACCGGGCCGCCGGCCTTCGCGGCGACGATCAGCCCGCCCATCATGGGCAGCATCCGCAGCCCCGTACCGAAGGCGTCGTGGCCCAGGACGGCCTGGAGGTATCCGGGCAGGATGAACATCAGCCCCGCCATCACGAACATCACGAGCGTGGCGGCGAGGGCGCTGAGCAGGAACGGCCGCTGGCGCAGCAGGGACATGTCGAGCATCGGGCGGACGGCCTTGCGTTCCCGTACGACGAGCGAGGCGATCAGCGCCGCACCGGCGGCCAGTACGGCAAGGACCAGCGGGTCGCCCCAGCCGCGGCCCGGCGCCTCGATGATCGCGTAGATCAGGGCGCCGAGGCCGGTCGCGGTCAGTGCGGTGGAGACGATGTCGACCTCGGGCGACGAGGGGTCCCGGGTCTCGGGGAGCAGGAACACGCAGGCGGTGATGCCGATGCCGACCATGGGGACGTTGACCAGGAAGATCGATCCCCACCAGAAGTGGTCGAGGAGCCAGCCGCCGAGGATCGGGCCGAGCGGCATGCCGAGCGCGGAGGCGGCCGAGACGATGCCGATGGCCTTGATCCGGTCCTTCGGCTCGCCGAAGAGCGAGGGCAGGACGGCGAGGGCGAGCGGCATGACGAGCGCGCCGCCGACGCCCATGACGCAGCGGGCTGTCACGACGGCCGGCACGCCGTCGGCGAGTGTTCCGGCGATCGAGCCGACGAGGAAGATGCCGAGGCCGGTGATGAGCATCCGGCGTCGGCCGAACCGGTCGCCGAGCAGGCCCGCCGGAAGCATCAGGGCGGCGAACACGACGACGTAGGCGTCGGCCATCCACTGCTGTTCACCGGTGGTGGCGCCGAGATCTCCCGCCATGGTCGGCAGCGCCACATTGAGGATCGTCATGTCGAAGCCGAGGACGAGCATGCTCGCCACCAGCGCGCCCAGGGCCCACCAGCGTCGGTTCATGGCCTACTCCTTTGAGAGTTGCAGTCAAGTGACAGTAACTCTCAAAAGATGGTTAGTGTCAATCTGTCGGGTGTGCCGTCTGTGTCCGGGCATGAAGAAGGGCCGCGGCTCGGAAGCCGCGGCCCTGATCGAGGAGAAGGGGGGTGAGGTGCTCAGCCGTGGTTGTAGGCCACCAGCGAGATGCCGACGTAGTGGACGATGAAGGCCGCCAGGGTCAGCGAGTGGAAGACCTCGTGGAAGCCGAAGAAGCGCGGCGAGGGGTTCGGCCGCTTGATGCCGTAGATGACGCCGCCGGCGCTGTAGAGCAGCCCGCCGACGACGACGAGCACCAGTACGGCGACCCCGCCGGTCCGCATGAAGTCCGGCAGGAAGAAGACAGCCGCCCAGCCCATCGCGATGTAGCAGGGGGTGTAGAGCCAGCGCGGGGCGCCGACCCAGAAGACCCGGAAGGCGATGCCCGCGACCGCCGCCGCCCAGACCGCCCACAGGAGCGGGGTACCGGTGGACTCGGGCAGCAGGAGCAGGGTCAGCGGCGTGTAGGTGCCCGCGATGATCAGGAAGATGTTCGCGTGGTCGAGCCGGCGCAGTACGGCCTCGCCGCGTGGCCCCCACGTGCCGCGGTGGTAGACCGCGCTCACGCCGAACAGCAGGCACGCCGTCAGGATGTAGATCCCGCAGGCGATCCGGCCGCGACCGCTGTCCGTGAGAGCGATGAGCACGATGCCTGCGATCAGGACGGCCGGGAACATCCCGGCGTGCAGCCAGCCGCGCATGCGTGGCTTCAGCTCGGCATCGACGGTCCCGGCTGGTTCCAGCCCGGCGGGTTCGGGCGCGGCGGCGGCAGCAGTCATTCCCGCATCGTACCTACGCCACCGTAGGTAACTAATACGAGTGGCGATGCTCACGTGGGCGGCCCCCTGGACATATGGGCGGATCGGTCGGATGATCAAATGAGTGCGGTCGGCACCGGATGAGCGCCAGGGGAATTCGAAGGGGTAGAAGCATCCGGGTCGCAGCCCCCACGGGGCACCTACCAGACAGACACCCTCATCAAGGAGCGATCGTGGCGCGCGACATCGCGGCTCCCCTCACTGTTCCCACCAACCACCAGGAGCTCGTCTCCTGGGTCGACGAGATCGCAGCCCTCACCGAACCGGATCGAGTGGTCTGGTGCGACGGCTCCGAGGCCGAGTACGAGCGCCTGTGCGGGGAGCTCGTCGCCAAGGGCACGTTCACGAAACTCGACGAGATCAAGCGCCCGAACTCGTACTACGCCGCTTCCGACCCGAGCGATGTCGCACGCGTCGAGACCCGGACGTTCATCTGCTCCGCGAAGGAGGAGGACGCCGGTCCGACGAACCACTGGAAGGACCCCGCCGAGATGCGGGAGATCTTCGTGGGGGAGAAGGGCGTCTTCCGCGGCTCCATGCGCGGCCGCACCATGTACGTCGTGCCCTTCTGCATGGGCCCCGTCGGCTCGCCGCTCTCCGCGATCGGCGTCGAGATCACCGACTCCGCGTACGTCGCCGTCTCGATGCGCACCATGACGCGCATGGGACAGGCCGTCCTCGAGGAGCTCGGCACCGACGGCTTCTTCGTCAAGGCGGTCCACACCCTGGGTGCCCCCCTCGCCGAGGGTGAGGCCGACGTCCCGTGGCCCTGCAACTCCACCAAGTACATCTCGCACTTCCCCGAGGACCGCGAGATCTGGTCCTACGGCTCCGGCTACGGCGGCAACGCCCTGCTCGGCAAGAAGTGCTACGCGCTTCGCATCGCCTCCGTCATGGCACGCGACGAGGGCTGGCTCGCCGAGCACATGCTGATCCTGAAGCTCACCCCGCCGCGCGGTGAGTCCAAGTACGTCGCCGCCGCGTTCCCGAGCGCCTGCGGCAAGACCAACCTCGCCATGCTGGAGCCCACGATCTCCGGCTGGACCGTCGAGACCATCGGCGACGACATCGCCTGGATGCGGTTCGGCGAGGACGGCCGCCTCTACGCGATCAACCCCGAGGCCGGATTCTTCGGCGTGGCGCCCGGCACCGGTGAGCACACCAACGCCAACGCCATGAAGACCATGTGGGGCAACTCCGTCTTCACCAACGTCGCGCTCACCGACGACGGCGACGTCTGGTGGGAGGGCATGACCGAGGAGCTCCCGAAGCACCTCACGGACTGGAAGGGCAACGACTGGACCCCCGAGTCCGGTACGCCCGCCGCCCACCCCAACGCCCGCTTCACCGTCCCGGCCGGCCAGTGCCCGATCATCGCCCCCGAGTGGGAGGACCCGAAGGGTGTGCCGATCTCGGCCATCCTCTTCGGCGGCCGCCGCGCCTCGGCCGTTCCGCTGGTCACCGAGTCCTTCAACTGGCAGCACGGCGTCTTCCTCGGGGCCAACGTGGCCTCCGAGAAGACCGCCGCCGCCGAGGGCAAGGTCGGTGAGCTGCGCCGCGACCCGTTCGCCATGCTGCCGTTCTGCGGCTACAACATGGGCGACTACATGAACCACTGGATCAAGGTCGGCGCGGACAAGCCGGACCAGTCGAAGCTCCCGAAGATCTACTACGTGAACTGGTTCCGCAAGAACGAGGCGGGCAAGTTCGTCTGGCCCGGCTTCGGCGAGAACAGCCGCGTCCTGAAGTGGATCGTCGAGCGCCTGGAGGGCAAGGCCGAGGGCGTCGAGACCCCGATCGGCATCCTGCCGGCCAAGGGCTCCATCGACACCGAGGGCCTGGACCTCTCCGAGTCCGACCTGGACTTCCTGCTCAAGGTCGACAAGGAGGTCTGGCGCGAGGAGGCGGCGCTGGTCCCCGAGCACCTCAACACCTTCGGCGACCACACGCCGAAGGAGCTGTGGGACGAGTACCGGGCCCTGGTCCAGCGCCTGGGCTGACCGCCCCCTGAATCTCCGCGGCCGGGCTCCCGACATCCGCCCTGACCTGTGGGGTCAACGGCCTGCCGCGGTAGGGGCGTGCACGAACACGCCCCTGGAGCAGCCCCCGGAACCTGATGCGTTCCGGGGGCCACTCCCGTTTCCGGGGGCGGCCCCGGCCCCGGACTGCAGTGTCCGTGCTCGGGTTGTGACCGGTCCGAGCTGTTGGAGGGGTGTGCCCCGGCTTACGTTTGACCGGGCCGTGCCGGGGGGTGCGGGGGTTGTGGGGGGCCATGACGTATTCCGGCATACCGCCGTATCCGGACCAGCACACCGGCATGCCGGACCGGCGCACCCGCATGCCGCCGCGCTGGGTGGTGATCCTGATCGCGGTGATGGCCGCGCTCCTGGTCCTGTCGCCGGTCGCCCTCGTGGCGAGCTTCTTCTACGTCTGGCAGGAGAACCACGAGGACCTGCGCTTCCCGTCCTGGGACGTGAGCGTCGCCTCCTGCCGGCGGGACGCGGTGACCGGCGGCCCCGTGGCCGAGGTGCGGGTGACGAGCCAGGCGAAGCAGCCCGGGAGCTACACCGTGCACCTCGCGTTCCGTGACCCGCGGGGCAAGGACGGGGGCGAGGGCAGGAGCTACCCGGCCGGCAGACGCACCGTGGTCTTCAAGGACCTCGCCGTGGGCGCCACCGAGACCAGGAAGATCGCGGGGCCGGTCCCGGTGCAGGGCAGGCCGCAGTGCGTGGTCGCCGACGCGACGTTCCTGTCGACCGCCCTGGCCGAGGCGTCGAGGCCGGCCACGCCATGAATGGGTGGCACCCGGTCCACGCGCCTCGACGGCCCGTGGACCGGGGCCGTCAGAGGGCGCCGACCAGCCGCGACGGGGCGGCGGGGGAGTCGGCGGCGGCAGCGGCCGGGACCGCTGCGGTGTGGGCGTCCATACGCTCGGCCGAGAGGATCGCGACCACGGTGTCGGCGCGGGACGCCGCCACCACCAGGGCCCGGCCCGCGAGGGCGTGGGCGCGGCGGTGGAGGGTGATCGCAGGCGCGTCACTCAGGCCGGCGTGCCGGGCGGGCGGTGCGCCGCGCAACCGGGCGACCTGCTCGGCGATGCGGTCGCCCGCCTCGCCGAGGCCCAGCTCGTCGGTGACCGCGAGCAGGGCGGCCAGGTGCCCGGCGAGCTGGATGTCCAGCTCCTCCTCGCGGGTGCGGTGCGGGAAGTCGTCGGCATGGTCGGCCGGTGTGTGGACCGATTTGGTGCGGATCGGTTCGTACATGGATGGCCTCCTGGTGGTGCTGTGGGAACCATCCTAGCTTGGATTCAGTCTAAAGTTGTCTGGCTTCGAGGCAGTGGGTGCGTGCGTTGCCCGCAACCGGGTCACACCTGCCCGTATCCGTCCAGGAAGCGGGCGATCCGGCCGATCGCGTCCGTCAGGTCCTCGGTCGAGGGCAGCGTCACGACCCGGAAGTGATCGGGCTCCGACCAGTTGAACCCCGTCCCGTGCACGACCATGATCTTCTCGGCCCGCAGCAGGTCGAGAACCATCTGCCGGTCGTCCTTGATCTTGTAGACCTTCGGGTCGAGCCGGGGGAAGAGATACAGCGCCCCTTTCGGCTTCACGCAGGTCACGCCCGGAATCTGCGTCAGCAGGTCGTACGCCACGTCCCGCTGCTCCAGGATCCGGCCGCCCGGCAGCACCAGGTCGTTGATCGACTGCCGCCCGCCGAGCGCGGTGGCCACGGCGTGCTGGGAGGGCATGTTGGCGCACAGCCGCATGTTGGCCAGGATCGTCAGCCCCTCGATGTACGAGGAGGCGTGCGCCTTCGGCCCGCAGACCGCCATCCAGCCCGAGCGGTACCCGGCCACCCGGTAGTTCTTCGACAGCCCGTTGAAGGTGAGCACCATCAGGTCGGGGGCGATGGCGGCGGTCGGGGTGTGGGTCGCCCCGTCGTACAGGATCCGGTCGTAGATCTCGTCGGAGCAGACCACCAGGTTGTGACGCCGGGCGATCTCCGTCAGCCCGCGCAGCATCTCGTCGTCGTACACCGCACCCGTCGGGTTGTTCGGGTTGATGATGACGAGGGCCTTGGTGCGGTCGGTGATCTTCCGCTCGATGTCGGCCAGGTCCGGCATCCAGTCCGACTGCTCGTCGCACCGGTAGTGCACGGCCGTCCCGCCGGCGAGTGAGACCGACGCCGTCCACAGCGGATAGTCCGGAGCCGGTACGAGAACCTCGTCGCCGTCGTCGAGCAGCGCCTGCATCGACATCTGGATCAGCTCGGAGACTCCGTTGCCCAGGTAGATGTCCTCGACGTCGAGGTCGATCCCCTTGGTCTGGTAGTGCTGCATCACCGCCCGCCGCGCGGACAGCAGCCCCTTCGCGTCGCCGTAACCGTGCGCCCCGGAGAGGTTGCGCAGGATGTCCTCGAGGATCTCGGGCGGGCACTCGAAACCGAACGCGGCAGGGTTGCCGGTGTTCAGCTTGAGGATGCGATGACCTGCTGCTTCCAGCCGCATCGCCTCTTCGAGCACGGGGCCCCGGATTTCGTAACAGACGTTGGCGAGCTTCGTGGACTGGATGACCTGCATGTCTGCGAGCTTACGACTGTGTTTCGCGGGGCGCCCGGCCTTTCCCCGGCCATTGACCCACCCGGGTTTGTCCGCCCGCCGCCCCGGCTTCCA
Organism: Streptomyces sp. LN549; assembly: GCF_043203805.1. Classification (NCBI taxonomy): domain Bacteria; kingdom Bacillati; phylum Actinomycetota; class Actinomycetes; order Kitasatosporales; family Streptomycetaceae; genus Streptomyces; species Streptomyces sp. LN549. The sequence continues at coordinate 5,558,099 of NZ_JAZHRI010000002.1, forward strand.
TCGCCATGTGCCCGTGCCCCCGAACCGTGGGAACCCGGGGCGCGGGCCGGGCCGGGGCTTGGAATGGGGTGGCACGGGGGCGTGACGGACCGGGGCGGGTGAGATGCGCCACGGCGTGGCGCGCCCGCCGGGGATTACGGGACAGCCCTCAGGGCAGCCGGGCACCCTCCGGCAACCGGATCGCGAAGGTGTCCGCGAGGACGCGCACCGTCTCCGCGGCGTCCGCCAGCTCCCGCTCCTCCCGCTCGCCGTCGTGGGCCGTCACCACGAGGGTGCGCCCGGCGAGCGACAGATGGGTGTCCGGGGTGGTGCGCTGCACGTACAGCAGATGCTCGAACGGCGAACGCGGGTTGGTCGCGATGTGCCAGTTGATGACCTCGAAGTCGGGCGCTTCGAACGGCTCCACCGTGAACGCGTACTGCCCGTGCCACGCCCCGTCGCCCGCCTGGGCCTGGAGCTCCCACAACTCCAGCGGCCCGTCGTGCGGCGTGTGGACGAGCCGGTGGTGGCGCGGAGTGTCGTACAGCTCGGCGCCCGCGACCAGCGGGATCGGCTCCAGCAGAGAGCCCGCGGCGCCGAAGCCGACGTCGGCGAGATACGGCGTCGGCTCGCCCGGCACCCCGACGCGCATCAGCATATGTGTCCGCGGCCGGACGTCCCCGGGGCCGGCACCCAGCACGACCCGGGCGCACAGCAGCGTGACCTCGAAGCCCAGCGCCCGCAGTGCGGCGGCCAGGAGCGTGTTGTGCTCGTAGCAGTAGCCGCCCCGCTCACTCCGTACGAGCTTCGCCTCCAGGTCGGCGAGGGCGAGCGAGGGCACGGTGCCGAGGACGGGGTCCAGGTTCTCGAACGGGATGCCCAGCGCATGCGCACGGTGCACGGAACGCAGCACGGCCACGGTGGGCCGGCGCTCCCCGCTCCAGCCGATGCGGGCGAGGTAGGCGTCGAGGTCGAGGGCGTGGTCGGAAGTCATGCACCGACGGTACGCAGCCGGGGCGGCCGGACGCCTCCTTCCGGAGCCGGGACGTCCTGGTCCTCAGGTCCTGGTCCCGGGTCCCGTTGCCGCGCCTACTTGTCCTTGTCCTCGGCGAGGGTGTGGGCGACCAGTGCGTTCGCGTGGCCGTGCCCCATCGCGTGCTCGGACTTGAGCCAGCCCACGATCTCCATGTGCTTCGTCAGGGGCGAGGCGCGGATGAGTTCCTTCCACTCCGCAACCTGACGGCCGTACTTCTGCTCGATCGCCGGGAAATAGCTTGCGGGGCCCTTCACTGCATCGCTCATGACGAAAGTCTGGCAGCCGGGTGTGACAACCGCCCCCGGTAACCCGTATGACGGGCCGGTTGGCCTCGTCGTAGGGTCCCCGCCATGGACTGGCAGGCATGGCACGACGCATACGATTCCCCCGATTCATGGCTGGCGCGGAGGCTGCGGGCTGTCCAGGACCGGGTCCAGGACGCCCTGGACGCCGCGCCGCCCGGTCCGCTGCGGGTGGTCAGCGTGTGCGCGGGCCAGGGCCGCGACCTCGTCGAGGTGCTGGCGGACCACCCCCGGCGCGACGACGTCCGGGCCCGACTGGTGGAGCTCGACCCCGGAAACACGGCATACGCGCGGGAATCGGCCCACCGGGCAGGTCTGCCGCAGGTGGGCGTGGTGACGGGCGACGCCGCGCTCACCGATCACTACCTCGATCTGGCGCCCGCCGATCTCGTGTTGGTCTGCGGTGTGTTCGGCAACATCGTCGACGCCGACATCGAGCGCACCATCGACACCTGCACCCGGCTGTGCCGCACGGGCGGAACCGTCGTCTGGACCCGCAACCGAGCCGCACCCGACCGGGTACCGCTGGTCTGCGAGTGGTTCGAGGAGCGCGGCTTCGAGCGCCTGTGGCTGTCCGAGCTGGATGCGGGCTTCGGTGTCGGAGCGCACCGCTTCACCGGCAGTCCCGGTGAACTCGACCCGGAGCAGCGGATGTTCGACTTCATCGGCTACGACGTGCTGAAGGCGGCACGGCTGGGAGGCCGGGCGGCCGGATGCTGACGCCGCCGCGGACCGGTCCCGCACCTTCTGCCCGTGACCGGGCCCTCCGCCATGTCGCCTCCCTGTCCTCGGGGAGACCGCTCGACACCTCGCTGCGGCTGACGCTGAACCTCCACCCCGACCGTGAGACGGCGGGCCGGCCGGTGCTCGACGCCCTGGCGCAGGACGGCGCCTACCACTCGCAGTTCGTGACGGGCACCAGCAACGGCGGCCTCACGGCGCATCCGGGCGGAGACCGGTGGCGCTGGGAGAGCCGGATCTTCGGCGGCGCCTACGACGATGCCTCGGCCGAACAGCGCCCGGTGTACGGGGCGTTGGACTTCCGGCACTCTGTCGTCGGGGCGGCCCCCAGGTTCGGATCGGCCCACTTCAGGCTCACCACCGAAGCTCTGCCGCGCGCCACCTTCTGCTACCCGGACAGCGCCGCCGAGCCCGACGACTTCGGTGTCGCGGCCGGGATGCACCTGATCGAGCTCGCCGAGGCCGACGACCGGGACGCGCTGGACGACTACATCGAGGCCCAGATCCACGGCCCGGTCCTGCTGGACCGGCACATCGAGGCCCTCGTCCTCGACCCGTGCTACCGCGGCACCCCGGTGGAGGCGTCGGCCCGCGCCCTGCCGTTCCGTACCGAGTGGCACGCCGGCTTCCGGCTGACCGTCGAGGAACTGCGCCTGCACGGCGACTACCGGGGCCAGGAGTTCGTCGCCCTGGGCGCCCGGGTCGCCGAGGGCGGGGTCCTCGACCCGCGGATCATCGGTGACGCCGCCCGCACGGGGCAACACGACCTCCAGTCACTGAAGAGGGTCTGGCACTGCCTGGCCCGCTTCGGCGCCCCGGCGGCGCCGCCCCGCTGACGCACCCGACCGGACCGGGCACGGGATGTCGGGTGGGGCAGGGTGGTTCCTTCCTAGCGTGGTGGACGAAAGGGAAGGAGGCCCGGGTGCTGGAGCGGCTGAACGAGGCCATGGACCACATCGAGCTCCGTCTCGACGACCGCATCGACGTCGCCGAGCTGGCCAGGATCGCGATGACCTCGGAGTACCACCTGCGGCGGATGTTCTCCGCACTCGCCGGGATCCCGCTGTCGGAGTACATCCGGCGCCGGCGGCTCACGGTCGCGGGCGCCGAGGTGCTGGCCGGTGAGCGGACGCTGCTGGATGTCGCGGTGCGGTACGGCTACGCCTCGGGCGAGGCGTTCGCCCGCGCGTTCCGTGCCATGCACGGCATCGGTCCGGGTGAGGCCAGACGCACGGGGGCCGCGTTGCGGTCCCAGCCCCGGATGTCCTTCCGCCTCGTCGTCGAAGGGACCAGCAGTATGCGATACCGGATCGTGGAGAAGGAGGAGTTCCGTGTGGTGGGCAGGAAGGCGCGCGTCCCGCTGGTGCACGAGGGGATGAACCCGGCCATCGCCGAGTTCATCCGGAGCATCGACAAGGAGACCGTCCAGCGCATCCACAGCCTGTCCGACCAGGAGCCGGAGGGGATCGTCCAGGTGAGTGACGACCTCGCCGACAGCCGGGCCGAGGGCACCGAACTGGACTACTACCACGGGGTGGTGAGCTCCGCGCCCGTTCCCGAGGACATGGACGCGCTCCCGGTGGCGGCGGGCACGTGGGCCGTCTTCGACAGCTCGGGCGCCTTCCCGCAGGCGCTCCAGTACCTGTGGCGTGACGTCTTCACGGAGTGGTTCCCCTCCAATCCTTACCGGAGCCGGCCGGGACCGGAGATCCTCAGGGTCCACGTCTCGCCCGACGGCGCGCAGGCGGACGCGCAGTTGTGGATTCCGGTGGAGCGAGGCACGGCGGCCTGAGGGTCCGGTGCCCGGCGCCCCGGCCGAACGGCCCGCGGCTCACGGCGCGTTGAACGCGTCCTCGGGTCGCGGGCTGTCCCCCGTGCGAGCTACAGGCAGGTGTCCACTGTGCGGTGACGACTCCTGCCCGCCGGATCCGTAGCGTCGAAGCGAAGCCGCGGCGCACCGTCCGCGGGTCTCGTTGAGGAGTTCTCATGAGAGTGGTCTGGCAACTTGCCGCCGTAGCCGCGGTCGCGATGATCGGCGGTCAGTGCGTTGCCGCGGTGGAGGGGAATCCGTGGCTCACACTGATTCTCGGCCTTCTGACGGCGGTGCTCGCCGTGCCGGTCTACCGGTGGGTGGTGGGGCGGACCGAACGCCGCCCGGTCACCGAACTGTCCCGGGACGGCGCGGGGTCGGGTATCGGCCGTGGGGTGCTGATCGGCGTCGCGCTGTTCGGGGCGGTCATCGCGAACATCGCCCTCCTCGGCCACTACGAGGTCGACGGACTGGGAACCGTCACGGGGGCGGTGGGGCTGACCGGCTTCATGGCCGCCGCCGCAGTGACGGAGGAACTGCTGTTCCGCGGCGTGCTGTTCCGGCTCGTCGAGGAGCGCGCAGGCACCTGGATCGCGTTGACGCTGACGGGCGCGCTGTTCGGTCTGGCGCACCTGTTCAACCCGGACGCCAACCTGTGGGGCGCCGTCGCCATCGCGATCGAGGCCGGCGGCATGCTCGCCGCCGCGTACGCGGCCACCCGCAAGCTGTGGCTGCCCATCGGCGTGCACTTCGGGTGGAACTACGCAGCGTCCGGCATCTTCAGCACGGAGGTCTCGGGCAACGACACCCAGCAGGGACTGCTGGACTCCGTGACCTCGGGCCCGCAGCTGATCACCGGCGGCGCCTTCGGCCCCGAAGGCAGCGTGTACTCGGTGGTGTTCGGCGTGGTGCTGACCGGCGTGTTCATGTGGCTGGCCCACCGGCGCGGCCATGTGGTCCCCCGTAGCCGACGGGCCGTCCGGAGCGTGGCCACGACTACAGTTTCCCGGTGACCAGTCTTCCGCGCCTTCCCGAGCAGTGGCGCCGGCTCGACATCGCCCTGCGCGATCTTCCGCTCGGGCTGCTCCTCCTCGCGGCGTCGCTCGTGCCGGTGCTCCACAGCCGGGGTACGCAGTTCGGCGGGATGCCCGCCCACTCCTTCGACGCACCGGCCGTCGTGGTCGTGGCCCTCGAATGCCTCCCGCTCGCCGCGCGCCGGCGGTGGCCGGTGGTCTGTGTCGCCCTGGTGTCACTCGGCTTCGCCGTGGACCAACTCCGCGGCTACCACCTGGTCGCGGGCGCCGCGCTGCCCATCGCCCTGCTGAGCGCGGGCTCCCATCTGGAACGGCACCGGCGGGCCGTGGTGCTTGTGCTCTCCGCGGCGTACGTGCCGCTGTCGCTCGTGCTCCTCAGGTTCGGGCCGGGTGAACCGCCCATCGAGTTCGTGACGTTCTACCTGATGCTGGCCTTCGCCTGGGGCGCCGGGGCCTGGCTGCGATCCACCCGGGCTGCGGAGGCCGAGCGCCGCAGCCGCGTCGCCGAGGACACGCGCACCGCGGAGCGCACCCGCATCGCCCGGGAGCTCCACGATGTCGTGACCCATCACGTCACGGCGATGGTCGTGCAGGCCGAGGCGGCACGCTATCTGACCGCAGCGCCCGAACGCCTCGACCAGACGCTGACCACCGTCACCGACACCGGCCGGCGGGCCATCACCGACCTGCGGCATCTGCTCGACCTCCTCAACCCCGATCACAGCGCCGGGGCCAGAGAGCCGACCGTAGGCAGGCTGCTCCCGCTGGTGGAGCAGACCCGCCGGGCCGGGCAGACCGTGGAGTTCACCGAGGAGGGCACTCCGGCGGAGTCGACCGGCAGCGCCGATCTCGTGGCCTACCGGGTGGTGCAGGAATCGCTGACGAACGCCCTCAAATACGCTCAGGGAAGCCGCACTTCGGTCCATGTGCGGCACAGCGAAAGGGAGATCTCCGTGGAGGTCAGCACCGACGGTTCGGGCTCGCGGGCCCGGGTGCCGGGCGGCAGCGGGCGGGGTCTCGCCGGTCTGCGCGAGCGGGTCGACGTCCTGGGCGGCGAGTTCAGCGCCGGCCCGCACACGGGCGGCGGCTTCGTCGTACGGGCCCGCATACCCGCGGGGAGCTCCGCATGAGCGCGCCGATCCGGGTCCTGGTCTGCGACGACCAGATTCTGGTCCGCACCGGGCTGGCCACGATCATCGACGCCCAGCCCGACCTCGAAGTGGCGGGCGAGTGCGGGGACGGGCGCACCGCCGTCGACATGGCCGGCCGACTGCATCCGGACGTCGTGGTGATGGACATCCGGATGCCGGTGCTCGACGGCATCGAGGCCACCCGCCTGCTGGCCGGCGCCGGAGTGGAGCACCCCGTCAAGGTGCTCGTGGTGACCACGTTCAACCTGGACGAGTACGTCTACGAGGCGCTGCGCGCCGGGGCGAGCGGGTTCCTGCTCAAGGACGCGCCTCCGTCCCAACTGCTGCACGGGATCAGGACAGTGAAGATGGGTCAGGCACTGCTGGACCCCGAGGTGACGCGCCGCCTGGTGGGCAGGTACGCCGCCCGGATCCGGCCCACCGGGGCCACCCCCGAGGACCTCCCGCTGACCCCCCGCGAACTGGAGGTCCTGCGCCTCATCGCGGACGGCTTCTCCAACAGCGAGATCGCCGTGACCCTCCTGATCAGCCAGGAGACGGTCAAGACCTTCGTGTCACGCATCCTCGCCAAACTCGGGCTCCGTGACCGCGTCCAGGTAGTCGTCTACGCCTACCGCCAGGGCCTGGTGACCTGAAATCGCCCCTTGTGGGGTTCCCCTCAGTGCGCCACCATGCGCATGTCAAACCGGAAGAACTTCGGTCGCAGAGGCTTCCCACGCTCTGCGCAGGTCACTTGAGGGGACCCCCACATGAAAAAGCCTCTCGTCGGTGCGCTCTTCGCGGTGCTGCTCCTCGGAGCCGGCACCGCGCCCGCGGCAGCGGCCACAAGCCACGACGCGACAGCGCCCGGCACGTTCAAGGCGGCATCAGCGGCCCGCGTTGCGGCCGACGCGGCGTCATCCGGCCACGCGGCCACCCAGACGAAGGTCAGGCCCAAGGCCATCGGCTTCGCCGGGACCGTGGCGCTCAGCAACTGTTCGGGCTCGGTCGTCCGCACGCCCGACTCCCAGCCGGGCGACCCCGCGCTCGTGCTCTCCAACGGGCACTGCATGGAGTCCGGATTCCCCGGCCCGGGCGAGGTCGTGTTCAACCAGCCGTCCACCCGCAGCTTCACCCTGCTGAACGCCGCAGGCAGCGGTGTCGGCACCGTCCGGGCGAGCAAGATTGCGTACGGGACGATGACGGACACCGATATATCGGTGTACCAGCTCACCTCCACGTACGCCCAGATCGAGAGCACCTACGGCATCAAGGCGCTGGAGCTCAACACCGCGCATCCGGTGCAGGGCACCGCGATCACCGTCGTGTCCGGGTACTGGAAGCGCACGTACAGCTGCAACGTCGACGGGTTCGTCTACCGCCTCAAGGAGGGGGAGTGGACCTGGAAGGACTCGGTCCGCTACACCTCCGCCTGCCAGACCATCGGCGGTACGTCCGGCTCGCCGGTGATCGACAACGCCACCGGCAAGGTCGTCGCCGTTAACAACACCGGTAACGAGGACGGACAGGAGTGCACGGACAACAACCCGTGCGAGGTCGACGAGAACGGGCAGGTGACGGTCCGCGAGGGCATCAACTACGCCCAGGAGACCTACGGCATCGTCCCGTGCATCGGAGCCGGCAACGTCTTCGACCTCGACCGTGAGGGCTGCGCACTGCCCAAGCCGTGACGGGCGGAGTGGGGCGGGACCACGCGTGCGTGGTCCCGCCCCACTCCCGGCCGGCGCCCCGGTCAGACGGTTGGCGCCCCGGTCAGATCCTGCGCCACCGGGCGTTCGCGAAGGAGAAGAGGCCGAAGGCCGCCAGTCCGACGGCGATCAGCGCCAGCAGCCAGGGACCGGCCGGCGTCGTGCTGAACGAGCGCAGGGTGTCGTCCATCCCCTTGGCCTCGCCCGAGCGGGCCTTCACCGCGGCGGCCACGGCGAATCCGCCCGCCACCGCGAAGACGATTCCGCGCGAGATGCCGCCGAAGACTCCCGTGACGTCCACCGTGCGTCGCACGGCGGGCGACATCTCGCCGAGGCGCAGATGCTTGTGGAACTTCCGCAGCGCGGCACGGCCCGCGATCCACAGGCCCGCGCCGGCGATGACCGCGCCGGCCGCCCCCACCAGCCAGCGCCCGCCCGGCATGCCGAGCGCCTGTGCCGTGACGTCCTTCGACTGTGTGTCGCCGGAACCGCTGCCGCTGCCCCGGTCGCCCGCCGCGAACATCAGGACCGAGTACGACACGAAGGCGTAGAAGACGGCTCGCCCCGCCGAAGCCAGGCGCTTGGTCGCCTTGCGCCCGTCAGGGCCCGCAGCCCCGAACGCCGCCTCGGACAGCCGCCACAGGGTCATGCCCACCAGGGCGACCCCCAGGACCCACAGCAGGACGGAACCGAAGGGTTTCTGCGCGATCTCCGCGAGCGCCCCACCCCGGTCCGCCTGCTTCTCGCTGCCCCCGCCCCCGCCGAACGCGATACGCAGCGCGAGGACGCCGACCAGGGCATAGATCACTCCGCGGGCCACGAGTCCCGCCCGGCCACCCGCCTCGACGGCTGAACTGTTACCCGCCCGTCTTGCCTTTCCGTGACTTCTTCGGGCTGTCGCAGAGATATTCATGTTCAGCCGGTTGCCCCGGCCGGGAGGCGGGAAACTATCGCGCCCCGGCGGCCGCCCCCGTGCCGGACCGCACCGACCGCCCTGCCAGCACCTGTGTCCGCCTGCCGTCCTCGATGACGAAACGGCCGTCGATCAGCACGTGCGGGATACCGACCGGCAGGGTGCGGGGCTCGGCGAACGTCGAGCCCGCCGCCACCGTCGACGGATCGAAGAGCACCAGGTCGGCGCGGTAGCCCTCGCGCACGTAACCGCGATCGGGCAGCCGCAGGCGGGCCGCCGGCCGGGAGGTGAGGTGGGCGACGCACTCCTCCAGGGAGAGGATGCCCAACTCCCTCGCGTACCGTCCGAGGTAGTGCGGGAACGTGCCGTACGCCCGGGGGTGCGGCTTGTCGCCCTGGAGGATCCCGTCGCTGCCGCCGGTGTGGACGCGGTGGCGCATGATCTGCCGGACGTTCTCCTCGTGACCCACGTGCTGGAGGATCGTCGTCCCGAGGCGGTCGTCCAGCAGCAGCTGCCGGGCGGTCACCCAGGGCTCCTCGCCGCGCAGGTGCGCCGACTCGGCGACCGTACGGCCGACGTACGCGGCGAGGTCCGGCACGCTGACGCCGGAGATCTCGATGGTGTCCCACTCGATCGGCACACCGTGGCAGCCGTCCGATCCGACGACCTCCAGATCGTGGCGGATCCTCGCCGCCGTCGCTTCGTCGGCCAGGCGCGTCAGGACCGACTCGGGGCCGCCCTCGCTCGCCCAGCTGGGCAGCATGGCGACCAGGGTGGTGCAGCCCGGGGTGTACGGGTAGGTGTCGAGGGAGATGTCGGCGCCCGCGTCGAGTGCGCGGTCCAGGAGGCCGAGCAGCTCCGGGGCGCGGCCCTCGTTCACGCCGAAGTTCATGGTGGCGTGGGCGAGATGGAGGGCGCAGCCGGCGGTGCGGGTGAGCCGCACCATCTCCTCGTACGCCTCCAGCGCACCGGCGCCGTAGGAGCGGTGGTGCGGGCAGTAGTAGCCGTCGTGCTCGGCCACCACCCGGCACAGGGCGGTGAGTTCGGCGTCGTCCGCGTACATGCCCGGGGTGTAGGTGAGTCCGGAGGACATGCCGACGGCACCCTCGGCCATGGACTGCGCGACGAGTTGCTTCATCCGGGTCAGTTCGGCGTCGGTGGCCGGCCGGTCGTCCCAGCCGACCGCGTACATACGGACGGTGCCCTGCGGGATCAGATAGGCGGCGTTCACCGCGATGCCCCGGCCGCCGAAGTTGCGGTCGAGCCGGTCGAGGTACTCGCCGACGGTGCGCCAGTCGAAGTCGATGTCGCTCCCGTCGCCGTTCCACCCGGTGATGGAGCGGCGGACCTCGGCGAGCGTGCGGTCGTCGACGGGGGCGTACGACAGGCCGTCCTGGCCCAGCACTTCGAGGGTGACGCCCTGCGCCGCCTTCGCGCTGTGGTCGGGATCGCGCAGCAGGGCGAGGTCGCTGTGGGCGTGCATGTCGACGAAGCCGGGGGAGAGGGCGAGGCCGTCGGCGTCCAGGGTCCGGGCGGCGGTGGGGCGGGGGCCGGGGGAGTCCTCGCGGTGGATCTCCGCGATGCGGCCGCCGGAGAGGGCCACGTCGGCGCGGTAGGAAGGGGTGGCGGTGCCGTCGATGACGCGGGCGTCGCGGATGACCAGGTCCATGGGGGGCCTTTCAGGGGCGGCCGGGGGCTCGGGCCCCGGCCCCGGCTCATCGGTCGGGTTCGGAAGGGCCGGGGGGATCAGGCCCCGGCCCCCGTCCCGTCTGCCGGGATCAGAAGAACGTGCGGATGTAGTCCGTGACGGTGCCGTCCGCCTCCACCAGCGGGATCAGCTGCCACTTGTCGAAGCTCGTGCAGGGGTGCGACAGGCCCATTCCCACCCAGTCCCCGACCTCCAGCTCGGCCCCGTCGGCCGTCCGCACCCACGCGTGCTGGTCCGACAGGCCGGTGATCTCGATCCCCGTCGCCGCCCGCACCGCACCGTCGCGACCGGACCGCACGACCTGCGCCTGAGGCAGGTCGAGGTCGTAGGCGGCGTCCCGCTTGCCCGCGTTCAGGAACGCCTGCTCGGCCGACGGGCGCGACACGACCTGCGCCCAGAGCCGGAAGGCGGGCTGCAGCGCACCCTCGTCCGGGACCCGGTTGAAGGGGGTGAGGTGGAGGTAGTGCCCGTCGTCGTGCGAGACGTACGCCCCCGAGCGGAGCAACTTGAGTACGGGCAAGGAGAGTTCGGGGATCTCCGCGAACACGTCCGCGACCGCGTCGAACCACGCGCTGCCGCCCGCACTGATCACGATCGGCTCACCGGCGGCCGACGCGGGGAACCGCCCGGCCGCGTCGAAGTCCGCGGCCAGTGCGACGAGCCGGCGCAGCCACTCCCGTACCCGCTCGCCCGTCGCGTCCGGCACCTCGCCCTCGTAACCGGCCACGCCCACCAGGCGCAGCGTCCCGGCGGCGGCCACCGCGTCGGCGACCGCGGCACAGTCGGCCTCGGTGCGGGCGCCCGTGCGAGCGCCCTCGCCCGCGCCGAGCTCCACGACGACATCCACCGGGCGGGAGGCGCCCGCCGCGCTCAGAGCCTCGTCCATCAGCTCGACGCCGCGCACCGAGTCGACGTAGCAGACGAAGCGGAAGTCCGGGTCGGCGTTCAGTTCGCCCGCGAGCCAGGTCAGCGCCACCGCATCGACGAGTTCGTTGGCGAGGAAGATCCGCTGGATCCCGAACGCCCGGTAGACCCGCGCCTGGTGGGGCACCGCCGCGGTGATGCCCCACGCGCCGTGCTCCAGCTGGCGGGCGAACAGCTGCGGGGACATCGAGGTCTTGCCGTGCGGTGCGAAGGCGAGGCCGTGGCGCTGTGCGTACGTCTCCAGCAGGGCGAGGTTGTGCTCGACGGACGCGGCCGACAGGGCGAGCACCGGGGTGGTGAACCCGCCGGTGAAGAGGTTGCGCCGCTCGGCGGCCAGGTCGCCGACGGTCAGGCCGGCCGCGTCGGGCGGGAGCGCCTTGAACCGGTGATCGACCCGCTCGTCGGCGAGTCCGGAGAGTCCGGAGAGCTCGGAGAGTCCGGCGAGTCCGGCAACGGGGGGTTCGGCGGCCATGCGGGGTGCCTCCTCGGTCGAAGTCATGCGAAGTCATTCGGTAGGTCTTCGGCAGGTCACTGCGTCGACGTTGCAACATATGCAACACCCATTGCGTATATCGCTCAGGGCTGTCTAACATCCGAGCCGACGCCCGGTCAATGGTGAGACCCGGTGCCGCCCGCCCGCCCGATCCCGAGGAGCCCGAGTGTCCGGAACCCCGGCCAGGACCGACGCCGACGCGACCGCCGATGTCGTGTGCCTGGGGGAGTCCATGGTGACGTTCCTGCCCTCGCAGCCGGGTCGCCTCGCCGACGTACCGTCCTTCGGCCGCGGCATCGGCGGCGCCGAGTCCAACGTGGCCTGCGCCCTCGCCGCGGCCGGGCACCGCGCGGCCTGGGTGAGCCGGGTCGGGGCGGACGGCTTCGGCGACCACCTCGTCGACGCGATCTCCGCGTACGGCGTCGACACCTCCGCCGTGCGGCGCGATCCCGCCAGGCCCACGGGCATCTACTTCCGTACGGCGACGGACCGCGGCACCGATGTCCACGAGGTCGCTTACTACCGGGCCGGGTCCGCGGCCTCCGCGATGTCACCCTCGAACGTTCCGTACGAGGCACTGTTCGCCGGCCGGGTCATGCATCTGTCCGGCATCACGGCGGCGCTCTCCGCCGACTGTCTGGCGCTGCTGCACGAGCTGACGGCCCCGCGCCCCGGCCGCCCGCTCGTCTCGTTCGACGTCAACCACCGCCCCGGGCTGTGGCGCGGCGCCGACGCGTCCCCCGGCGTCCTGCTGGACCTGGCCCGACGCGCCGACCTCGTCTTCGTCGGCGAGGACGAGGCGGAGGAGGCGTGGGGGGTGAAGGGCGCCGACGCGATCCGTGAGGCGCTCCCGGAACCGGCGGTGGTGGTCGTGAAGCGTGGCGCGGAGGGGGCGACCGTGTTCTCCGGAGGGCCGGACCTGACCGACACCGTCACCGACGTCCCCGCCCTCCGCGTCGACGTCGTCGCCCCGGTCGGCGCCGGCGACGCCTTCGCCGCCGGATTCCTCTCCGCCACCCTGCGCGGACTGCCCGTCCGCGACCGGGCCCGGCACGGGCACCTGATGGCCGCCGCCGTCCTCACCGTCCCCGGCGACCTCACCGACCCGCCCGCCCGCGACCGGGCCGACCTCCTCGTGGCCCTCGACGACGCCGCCTGGGGGAGACTGCGTCTCGGCCCCGGGTGGACGGGGGACGACACGGAGGTACGTACGACATGAGTCAGACCGTCGACCGGGCGCTGAGCATCCTGCCGCTGCTCGCACAGGGACCCGCCGACCTCGGACAGGTCGCCGAGCGGCTCGGCGTCCACAAGTCCACGGCCCTGCGCCTGCTCCGTACGCTCCACGAGCACGGGCTCGTCTACCGCCAGCAGGACCAGCGCTACCGCCTCGGCGCGCGGCTCTTCGCGCTGGCCCAGGAGGCCGTCGAGAACCTCGACGTACGGGAGATCGCCCACGCGCACCTCGTCGAGCTCAACGCGAACTGCGGCCACACCGTTCACCTCGCCGTGTACGAGGAGAACGAGGTCCTCTACATCGACAAGGTCGAGAGCCGCTACCCGGTCCGGATGTACTCCCGCATCGGCAAACCCGTCGCGATCACCGTCGCCGCCGTGGCCAAGCTGCTGCTCGCCGACCTCTCCGAAGCCGAGCGGCGCGCCATCGCGGAGAAGCTCGACTACCCCATGTACACGTCCCGTTCGACCCCCGGCCCCGGCGCCTTCCTCAAGGAACTCGCCACCGTGCGCGAACAGGGATGGGCCACCGACCTCGGCGGCCACGAGGAGTCCATCAACTGCGTCGGCGCCCCCATTCGCGGCGCCGACGGGCGCGTCGTCGCCGCGATGTCGGTCTCCGCACCGAACGTGGTCGTCACGGCCGAGGAACTCCTCACCCTGCTCCCCCTGGTCCGTCGCACCGCCGACACCATCAGCCGGGAGTACTCCGGCACCAACCGACCCAAGAAAGTCTGATCAGCGATGACCGACAAGACCGAGAAGACCGCCCTCACCCCGAGCACCCACACCGCCCCGCCCGCGAAGTTCTCGCACGGGGTGCGGAAGGGGAACATCCTCCAGGTCGCCGGTCAGGTCGGCTTCCTGCCCGCGGTGGAGGGCCAGGCCCCGACCCCGGCCGGTCCGACCCTGCGCGAGCAGACCCTCCAGACCTTCGCCAACGTCAAGGCGATCCTGGAGGAGGGCGGCGCGAGCTGGGACGACGTGATGATGATGCGCGTCTACCTCACGGACGTGGACCACTTCGCGGAGATGAACGAGATCTACAACACCTACTTCGGCGAGCAGAACCTCAAGGAGGCCCCCGCCGCCCGCACGACGGTCTACGTCGGCCTGCCCAAGGGCCTGCTCATCGAGATCGACGCCCTCGCGGTCCTCGGCTGAGCCTGATCCCCTTGCCGCACCCGCTCCACCGCACCACCACGCCGGTCACGGCGCCCCACCCCACCGGGGCGCCGTGCCGCGCTCCACCCTGCCCAAGAACCCACGGACGACAACGGAGTTACCCATGCTGCTCGCCGCCGGCCCCCCACCGGTCGAGACGCCACCCCACACCGGTGGACTCCTTCTCCTCATAGGCGGGACGGCCGGTCTGCTGACCGTCGCCGTCCTCGGCATCGCGCTCCTCCTCTTCCTGATCATCAAGGTCAGGCTGCAGCCGTTCGTCGCGCTGCTCGCCGTCTCCATAGCCGTCGGCCTGGGCGCGGGTCTCTCCGTCACCGAGCTCTTCGGTACGGTGCAGAAGTCCGCCGCCGTCTCCGTCATCGAATCCGGCATGGGCGGCATCCTCGGCCACGTCGCGATCATCATCGGCCTCGGTACGATGCTCGGCGCGATCCTCGAAGTCTCCGGCGGCGCCGAGGTGTTGAGCACCCGCCTGCTGAACCTCTTCGGTGAGAAGCGCGCCCCGCTCGCCATGGGCCTGACCGGTCTGATCTTCGGCATCCCGGTCTTCTTCGACGTCGGCATCTTCGTCCTCGCGCCGATCGTGTACGCGGCAGCCAAGCGCTCCGGCAAGTCGATCCTGCTCTACGCGATGCCGCTCCTCGCGGGCCTGTCCATGACGCACGCGTTCCTGCCGCCGCACCCCGGCCCGGTCGCCGCCGCGGGCCTCTTCCACGTCTCGCTCGGCTGGGTCATCCTGATGGGCGCCGTCGTCGGCATCCCGTCCGTCCTGGCCGCCTGGGGCTACGCCGCCTGGATCGGCAAGCGCATCTTCGTCGAGGTCCCGCAGGACATGGTCGAGGCCGCCGAGGAGGCCAAGGCCGCCGTCGTCGCCGAACAGCGGGCCGCCGGGGTCGCCCCGCACGAGGCCCCGGTCGCACTCTCCACCGTCCTCGCGATCATCGGCACGCCGCTGGTGCTGATCCTCGCCGCGACGTTCTCCTCCATCGCGCTCGACCCCTCGACGCTCCGCTCGGTCATCGAGTTCTTCGGCAACCCGTTCGTCGCCCTGACGATCGCGCTGCTGCTCGCCTACTACCTGCTCGGCATCCGTCGCGGCTGGTCCCGCAAGTCCCTCGAATCCGTGTCGACGTCGTCCCTCAAGCCGGTCGGCAACATCCTGCTCGTCGTCGGCGCGGGCGGCATCTTCGGCGCCGTCCTCAAGAGCAGCGGCATCGCGGACGCGCTCGCCGACACGTTCAACGACGTCGGTCTGCCCGTCATCCTGCTCGCCTGGCTCATCTCGGCGGTGCTGCGCATCGCCCAGGGCTCGGCGACGGTCGCCATCGTCACCACCGCCGGCATCGTGGTCCCGCTCGTCGAGGACCAGGACTTCTCGCAGCCGCACCTGGCGCTGATCATCATGGCGATCTCGGCCGGCTCGATCATCGCCTCACACGTCAACGACGGCGGCTTCTGGATGGTGTCGAAGTACTTCGGCATCTCCGAGCGGGACACCCTGAAGTCCTGGACGGTCCTGGAGACGGTCCTGTCGGTCGCGGGGTTCGCGGTGGCGGCGCTGCTCAGCCTGGCGATCAAGGGCTGATCTCCGGGCTCCCCGGAACCGAGCCGACGTCCACCGGTTGGACGCATGGCCAACCGGTGGACGGTGCTGTCGTGTTGACGGAACGCGCTGCGATCATGCCCGCATGAGTGAGCACGTGAGGAATGCGTACGCGCAAGCCGCTGAACAGGCGGTCCATCTGCTGGCCACGGACGAAGTGGCCCGACGCTGGGGAGACGAGTCCGTCCTCGCCGGGATGTCGGTGGGCGCTCTCGCCGGTCACCTCGCCCGCAGCGTCCTCCAGGTCGAATGGTTCCTCGACGGGCCGGTGGCCGAAGCCGAGCCGGTGTCGCCGGTGCGGTACTACGCACGGCTCGCCGGCACGACCGTCCACGACTCGGCCCTGAACACAGGGGTACGTGCCCGGAGCGAGGAGACAGCCGCTGCCGGCCCCGCGGCCGTGGCCGAGGAGACCAGGGCGGCCTGGGAGCGGCTGGCGAAGCGGCTCGAGAGCGAGCCCGCCGACCGCCGGGTGGCCGTCCTGCACCGGCCGGGCGAGGAGATGCTCCTCGACGGCTACCTGCAGACCCGCTGTGTCGAACTCACGGTGCACCTGGAAGACCTGGCCCTGAGCGTGGGCACCCCGCCCCCGGCATCCGGCGCCGCCCTGTCGATCGCGGTGGACGTGCTCGTCGCGGCCGCCCGTGACCGCCACGGCGACCAGGCCGTACTCCACGCGCTCGCCCGTCGCGAGCGGGACACGGAGCTGGCGCTTCACGTGCTGTGAAGATCTCTCCCACCGCACGGACGCGGCGCCAGGCCCGGGGCGCCGCGTCCGTGGCGGTTCAGGCCGCCGACGCGCAGATGATGCTCCGGCCCTGGTTCACCGGCCAGTACCAGAACCGTTCGCCGCGCCCGGACGGGCAGGTCCAGTTCTGGCCCGCCTTCGGAGCCCGGTAGAACCCGGTGATCCGCAGGATCGACTGACCGGCCTTGGGCACGGTCGACGCGTTGCAGCCCCAGATCACCGTCAGGTCAGCACTGGTGGCCCCGGTGACGTCCGCGGGGAAGCACTGGCCCACCTGGTACACCCGGTCGAGGCAGAGCGTCCTGTCGACCCCGTCGTCACCGGATTTGCTCCACCAGGTGAAGCCCGCCCCGGTATCGCAGGAACCGGAGCCGCCGGAAAGGGTACTGACGCGGTTGACGTGCATGTACGCGTTCGAAGCGCTGCAGCTCACCCGGATCGGGCGGTCGGCGCTCATGTCGTCGTGCCCGTCGTTGTACACGTTGAGGCAGTCACCGGCGCGCACCGCGGCGAACGCCCGGTCGGTGGCATCCGGTGTGGGTGTGGGTGTGGGTGTGGGTGTGGGTGTCGGCTCGTCCACGGACTCGCTTTCGGAGTCGTCGGTGCTGCTGCCGGTGCTGCTGTCGGTGTCCGTGCCGGAGTCATCCGTATGCGTGTCGAGGTCGCTGCCGGACGATACGGCGCCGGAACTGCTGCCGGCGGACGAACTGCTGCCACTGCTCCCCTCGTTACCCGTCGTCTCCCAGGGCTGCCAGACCAGCAGGGCGATGACGGCGGCCACGGCTATCAGCCAGCCCAGGCCCGAGGAGTTGCCCGAGGAACCGGTACGCGGGGGTGTCGGCCGCGTGGTGCCCGGGGCGGTCGGCGCGGCGCTGGGTGAGGACGTACGCGCCCGGGCAGCCCGACGGGCCGCCTCCCGCTCGTCCCGCCTCCTCGCCTCCCGCTCGGCCGCTTCCCTTGCCGTGCGCTCCTGCTCGGCGCGCTCCCTTGCCGCGCGCTCCCTTACGGCCCGCTCCTGCGCCGCCCGCTCCCGCTCGGCCCGCTCGTGTTCCTGCGCCGCGCGCTCCCGTTCGCGCCGGGCGCGCTCGGCCTCCGCACGCTGGGCGGCCAGTCGATCGGCCTCCCGGCGGGCGGCCTCGACGCGCTCCCGTTCGGCGCGTTCCTGCTCGGCCTGCTCCGCCCGCTGCCGCTCCGCGAGTTCCGCGAGTGCCGCCAGGTCCGGCCGCGCCCGGTCGCGGCGGGCACGGTCGCGGGCCGCGCGGGCCTGCCGCTCCGGCGGGTACACGAGTGTCGGGGGCGGCGGCGGTACCACGCGAGTGCGCTGGACGACGGTAGGGGCCACCGGGTTCGCCTCGTTCGACCGGTTCTGCTGCCGGCTCGTGCGGCGGTCGTTCGCGAGTTCCAGGCCCTGGGTCGCGTACGCGCCGATCAGCGCCGTCCACCGCGGCGGCAGCCACCGGGTGCCGCTGTGGGATGCCGGCAGGCCGGCCTGGGCCTCGCGGAAGCGGGCCAGCAGCTCCGCCGGTTCGGGGCGCTGGTCCGGGTCGACGGACAGACACGGCCGGATCGTCGCCACGAGCTCCTTCGGCAGCCCGCCGAGGTCGAGTTCACCGCGCTGGACGCGGGCCAGCAGCCGCAGGGTGTCGCCGTCCGCGCGGTAGGGCGGCCGTCCGGTGGCGAGCAGGAAGAGCGTCGCGCCCAGGGAGTAGACGTCGGACGCGGCGGTCGACTCCTCGCCGCGCGCCTGTTCGGGCGAGGTGAAGGCGATCGTGCCGAGCGTGAGCCCGGTGAGCGTGAGGTCACTGGCGTGCGAGATGCCGAAGTCGATGACCCGGGGGCCGTCCAGCGGCAGCAGCACGTTCTGCGGCTTCACGTCGCGGTGGACGATGCCCACCCCGTGCAGGGTGACCAGGGCCTCCGCGGTCCCGGCGGCGATCCACCGCACAGCGGACGCGGGTAGCACCCCGCAGTTGCGGACGAGTTCGGAGAGCGGAGGAGCGGCGATGTAGTCGATGGCCATCCACGGCCGCTCCGCGTCGGGGTCGGCGTCCCGGACACGCGCCGTGTACGCGCTGGCGACCCGCTGCGCGACCGACACCTCGCGCGCGAATCGCCGACGGTCGATGTCGCTGACGTCCCCCTCGGCCAGCAGCGTCTTCACGGCGACCAGAGCCCGCCCGCCGCGCTCGCCGCTGCGGGCCAGGTAGATCCGCCCCATGCCGCCGGACGCGAGCCGTCCGATCAGCCGGTACGGTCCGAGCGTCGCCGGATCGTCCCCACCCAGCGCCTGAACCCGCGCCCCGGCCATGTCACTCCCCCTGTCGCACCCTCCTGGCAACGGTGCCACGAGGCTCCCCGAACAGCCATGGAATGCGGCAACTCCCGGACACTCTGTTGCGGGTCCGATACAGGCCCGGGACGCCCGCCGCACCCCGCACATGCAGCAGCGCCACCGGGGGAGCGGCGGCGCTGCTGGTCAGTGTTGCCGACCGGGATCAACAGAACCCGGTCCAGCCGGTGTTACGGCAGGGCGTGGACGTGCGGCCCGACCGCGTTCGACCAGGCGTTGCCCGACTTGGCGTCCCAGTTGGTCGACCAGGTCATCGCGCCGCGCAGACCCGGGTAGGTCTTCGACGGCTTGAAGGTGCCGCAGCCGGTGCCCTTCGCGAGGCAGTCCAGGGCCGCGTTCACGACCGAGGGAGCGACGTATCCGCTGCCGGCGCCACTGGTGGAGGCGGGGACGCCGAGGCCGACCTGCGACGGGTCGAGGCCGCCCTCCAGCTGGATGCACGCCAGCGCGGTGAGGAAGTCAACCGAGCCCTGCGAGTAGACCTTGCCGTCGCAGCCGAGCATCGAACCGCTGTTGTAGTACTGCATGTTGACGACCGTCAGGATGTCCTTGATGCCGAGCGCCGTCTTGAAGTACTCACCCGAGGTGGACTGCATGTCGATGGTCTGCGGAGCCATCGTGATGACGAGGCCGGAACCCGCCTTCTGCGACAGCGAGCGCAGCGCCTTCGTCATGTACGTGGAGTTGAGGCCGTTCTCCAGGTCGATGTCGACGCCGTTGAAGCCGTACTCCTGGATGAGCGAGTAGAGCGAGTTGGCGAAGTTGGTGGCGGAGGCGTCGCTGTTGACCGAGACGGACCCCTTCTCACCGCCGACCGAGATGATGACGTTCTTGCCCGCGGCCTGCTTCGCCTTGATGTCGGCCTTGAACTGGTCGACGGTGTAGCCGTTCAGGCCCGCCGAGTCCAGGTTGAAGGTGACCGCGCCGGGCGTGGTCGTGGCGTCGGCGAAGGAGACCGCGATGATGTCGTAGTTCGCGGGCACGTCGCTGAGCTTCTGCACGGTCGCGCCGTTGTTGAAGTTCTGCCAGTAGCCGGTGACCGCGTGCTTGGGCACGGACGTGCCCGGGTTCGGGTTGCCGGTGCCGGACGTCGCCGTACGGCCGCTGACGGTGGCGGACTTGACCGACTCACCGGCCGCGTTGGTGGCGGTGACCGCGAACTGGTACGCCGTGTCGGCGGCCAGCCCCGTGATCGTCGCCGAGGTCCCGGTGGAGGTGGTGGCCTTCGCGCCGTCCTTGTAGACGGTGTAGCCGGTCGCGCCGGACACCGAGTTCCAGGACAGGGCGAGGGAGGAGGACGTGGCCGTGCCGACCGCGAGTCCGGCGGGGGCTGCGGGGATCGTCGGCGCGGGGTCGGTGCCACCGCCTCCGTCGGGACCGCTGACCGCGACGTCGTCGACGAGGTAGGCGGCCTGCCCGTACCAGCCGTGCGTGTACACGGTGACGGACGTGGTGCTGGGCCCGGTCGTGAAGCTCGTCGAGAGCTGGGTCCAGCTGCTGGAGCCGGGGGTCCAGGTTGACACGTCGGTGGTCCCGGTGCCGCTGGCGCCCAGGTAGGCGTAACCGCCCTGGACCCAGGAGCTGAGCGCGTACGTCGAGTTGGGCTTCACGGCCACGGTCTGGGTGCACTTGGCGTTGTCCTGGCCGGCCGGGGTGGCCTTGAGCGCCGAGGTCCCGCCGTGCACGGGGGAGGAGACGGTGGCGCCGCTGCCGCCGGAACAGGTCCAGTTGGCGAGGCCGGACTCGAATCCGGCGTTCTTGGCGACGTTGACGTCGGCGGCCTCGGCGCTGCTGACGAGACCGGTGAGGGTCAGCGCGCCCGCGGCGACGACGGCCATGGCGGAACCGAGGAGCGGGCGGTTGTGCCGTCGTCTGTGGCTGGTTGCGGGGGAACGTTCCACTTGCTGCCTCCGTGGGGGAGTCGGGGATGGCGGGGGAGCGGCACGGGGATGCCGGGGCCGGACACGGGGGTGCCGGGGTGTGGAATCGAGGAACGGTGGCCACCGCTGGGCGATAAAACTGGTCCAGACCAATCGAGTTGTCAAGACCTCTGGCAGCGACCCGTCGCAATGACCCGCGCGAAAGGGGCGGCGGGCGGGGTCGCGTGCTCCGGCTCGTTAGCTCCTGAGGGGGAGTTGAGGGGGAGTCGGGAACGCCCTCTCGGGGGGTGCGGATGACGGCGCCGCCGATCGGGCGGATCGTGCCGATCGCGTTGGGCCCGGGGGACCCAATCCGGGCCCAGAGTTCACATTGGGCCCACCGGGAACACCGGGGACTGCAGCGTGAATGCGCTCCCACGCCTCTGACGTGCATAAAGACTGACGAGGATCATGAATAACTGGGGCAGGGAATGGGTATTCGATTAAATGGTACGGACTTTAACAACTAGTCACTTGGGCTGATTTGTCACGCGAACGCCCTGCGGGGGCCCGTGGGCCCGTCCTCACTGGGTCCTGGAAGGTGTTCTCTACCTCGCATTACGTGGATAAAGTGCTGACGCAGGAGCGCCTGAGTGAGGGGCACCTGACGGGAGCGATTGCGGCCGGCGGTACGCGGCGGCCGGAGCCGAACGGGGAACAGCGTGCCCACAGCAATAGCAGTGACCAGCGCTGATCTGGTGCTGCCCCCGGCCGATCAGCAGACGCCCACGGCGGTGGTTCTGCAGGCACCCGAGGAGCAGTCGCTCGAACAGGCGGTGGGTGACATGCATGTGCTCCTGGAGCAGCACGGCTACGTCATCGCGGTCTATCCCGCCAGCATCAAGCCCACCCATGAGCGGCGGCTGCACGCGATTCGCGCGGTGATGGAAAGTGACCGTATTGCGCTGCTCAAGGTGGATCTGCCCCCCCTGGGAGTCGCCGTACTGGTACGCCAGTTGCGGCAGTTGTCCATCTGTGACTTCAGTGCCGGGGTCGTCGCTTCCGCGGCGCGGCTGCTCTCCCACTACATCCATGCCGGGGCGCTCCTGAACTCAGTCACCAAGCTCGACCGGGTGCCGGTCAGCCTGAAGACCCACGCGAAGTCCTGGGTCCCCGGGTCGCAGTTCGGCGTGCTGGCCAACCCGAACCCCCAGCTGGTCAAGATCGGCTCGGGGGACCTCGCCGGACCCGAATTCGCCACCCACCTGCTGGTCGCGAAGGGGCAGTTGCAATCCGATTGGGTGACGGCCACCATCGCTCCGGCCTGGCAGGTACAGGAGGTGCACGAAGCCGCGCTGCCCGCGGATTCGCCTTCCTGGTGGGGAACTTCGAAGATGATCGAATTCGCCGCCTTTCTGCCCGATATTTCACTGATCTATCAGCTGGTTTCCTCGGTTCGCAGGGAGGTCTGTACCTGGTGCGGAAATGAACTCATCGGCGACCGCTGTGGTCTGTGCTCGGCCCCACTGAAACCGCCGGAGAACCAAACGCGCGGTTCCGGTGTCCTGAGCCAAGGAACACCGATGCACCACGGGTCGTGAGCCACCGCGAAGGCGGTGCTCCCCTGCTGCACCCACAGCCCGGAGAACAGCGCACGGCGCCCTCCCGTCCACCACGGGCAACGCCACAGCGAGACCTGCGACGGCTCGACCCCGCTCCGCTCCCCAGTCCGCTCATCGGCCCACGTCTCCCAACGAGGTTGCTCCGCTCATGAACTCACGGCAACGCCGCGGCGTCATCCTTCTCCTCCTCTCGGTCCTCTGCGCCTTCGGTGCGTTCGCCGGTGTGCTCTCGGTGATCAGTGATGTGAACTCGAAGGTGGGTCCGGAGGTGACTGCCTACCAGGTGAAATCGGATATAGCCCCCTACCGTCCGCTGGATCCGGGGCAGTTCGAGAAGGTCTCGATGCCGAAGCGCTGGCTGTCGAAGAACGCGGTCACCGACCTCTCGGTGCTGAACGGCAAGATCGCCGTCACCAACCTCCGCAAGGGCTCGCTGCTCCAGGACGACATGCTCGTCAAGCGCCCCAAGCTGGAGAACGGTCAGCAGGAGATCGCCATCATGATCGACGCCGCGACCGGTGTCGCCGGAAAGATCCGGCCGGGCAACCTGGTCAACATCTACGCGACCTTCGCGGGCCAGACCGACAAGGACAAGCCCACCTCACGCGTGATCGTCCCCAACGCCAAGGTGATCGACGTCGGCCAGCTGACCTCGCTCGAGCCCAAGGGCGACGACCGCGGCGGCCCCACCGAGGCCGTGCCGATCACCTTCGCCCTGGACACCACCGACTCGCAGCGCGTCGCCTACGCAGAGTCCTTCGCGGAGCACGTACGGCTGGCCCTGCTCCCCGACGACAGCCCGACCACGCTCCGTCCCGGCGAGGGCAGCTACAACCTCGACGAAGACAAGAACAAGTGAGGACCGGATGAGCACACGAATCCTCCCGGCTGTCGGCGATGCCGACGCTGCCCGATCCATCACCACGCTGCTCAGCCAGCTCCCCGATGCGGAGCCGGCCGCACCGCTGGGTGACTCGACCTCCCTGCTCGACACACTCGCCCGGCTCGCCGCCGAGTCACTGGACGAGCTGCCCGAGGTCGTCCTGGTGCACGAGCGGATCGGTCCGGTTCCGGCACTTGAGCTGATCCGGGAGGTGGCCCTGCGCTTTCCGGCGGTCGGGGTCGTGCTCGTCACCGCCGACATGAGCCCCGGGCTCTACTCGGCAGCCATGGACTCCGGCGCCCGCGGCCTGGTGGGCCTGCCCCTCTCGTACGAGGAGCTGGCCCAGCGCGTCCAGGCCGCCGCCGGCTGGTCCGTCGGAGTCCGCCGCCACCTCGGGGCGGGCGCCGAGGTCTTCACCGGCCCCGGCGGCACGGTCGTCACCGTCAGCGGCGCGAAGGGCGGCGTCGGCGCGACGGTGGTAGCCGTACAACTGGCCCTCGCCGCGGCGGCGTCGGGCCACACGGTCGCCCTCGCCGACCTGGACCTCCAGTCCGGGGACGTGGCTTCCTACCTCGACGTGCAGTTCCGCCGGTCGATCGTCGACCTCTCCACCATCCAGGACATCTCGCCACGTGTCCTCCAGGACGCCCTGTACAGCCACGACAGCGGGCTGGCCCTGATGCTGGCACCGAGCGAGGGCGAGCGGGGCGAAGAGGTCAGCGACCGGGTCGTACGCCAGACAGTCAGCGCCCTGCGGAACCGCTTCGAGGTCGTCGTCATCGACTGCGGTACGCACATGAACTCGGCCAACGCCGCAGCCATCGAGATGGCGGACCGGACCCTGCTGGTCACCACCCCGGACGTGATCACCGTCCGCGCGGCCAAGCGCATGGTCCGGCTCTGGGACCGCCTCCAGGTCCGCAAGGCCGAGGAGACGATCACGGTCGTCAACCGCTACACGCGTAACACAGAGATCCAGCCGCCGCTGATCGAGAAGATCACGGCCACGAAGGTGGCGCGGGTCGTGGTCCCCGCGAACTTCAAGGAACTCCATGCGGTGATCGACGCCGGCCGCTTGCAGGACCTGGAGGCCAAATCCACTGTGAAGCAGGCGCTGTGGGGGCTTGCGGCAGATCTCGGGTTGGTGAAGAACGCCGAAGGCGGCGACAAGCAGGGCAAGTTCAAGGGCGACCGCGGTTCGTTGGGCGGCCGGCGGGGACGTACGAAGTGAGCGGCGACGGGGTGGTTCCGTCGGCCGGGTACATCGGTGAAGTGATCTGTGCAGCGAGCGATGAAGTGTTCAGCGAAGCGATTAATGAAGCGATGAGACCGAGGAGGACCGTTGAATCATGAATCTTCTACGAACGGGCCGGCCACCGGCGGGGCCAGGTAGCGCGAGGGCTGAGACATCCGGCTGCGGCTCCAGTGGACGGCGCCGGCGCATGCGTAGCGACCGGGGGCAGACGGCGATCGAGTTCGTCGGCACGCTGCCGTTGATCCTGGTGACGTTGGCGGTGATGTGGCAGGCCGGACTGGTCTGTTACACGTGGGTGCTCGCCGGCAACGCGGCGGACAAGGGCGTCAGGGCGGCCGCGGTCGCGGAGAGCAGCCCGGAACGCGCCTGCCGACAGGCCGTACGCGAGGACGTGCCCGACGCCTGGGACACCACCGTCCTGCGCTGCGGCGGCGGCATCGGTGACCTGGTCACCGCGAAGGTTCAGGTCAAGGTTCCCCTCATCTTCCCGGGGGTGTTCAACGTGCCTTGGCACGCGACGGGCGACGCCAAGGCCAAGAGGGAGAAGGGCGGGTGGGGTTGGTGAAGCGCACATGGGCGCGGCAGCCCGGCACCGGACGCACGACCGCATCCCGCTCGGACAGCCGGCGGGGCCAGGCCGCCGTCGAGTACGTGGGTGTGCTCACTCTCCTGCTCGTCATATCGCTGGCCGTGGTTCAGCTCGGCATCGCCATATACGCGGCCCAGCAGGCCGGCACAGCCGCCCGGGCGGGTGCGCGAGTGGGCTCGGACAAGTACCAGTTCGGGCGCGCAGGGTCGGTTGCGCGCGATTCCCTGAGCGACTGGCTGGCCGACGACGCCAGAGTCATCCCATCCGGTGGTGTGAACGATGTGACCGTGAGGGTGACGGTTCGCATCCCCTCTCTCCTGCCGATGTTCAAATTCGGATCCGTCACGAAGAAGGCCACCATGCCGCGCGACTGATCCAGCACTGCCGTACCACACCAGGGAGTTGAGGACATGAGCCTGCGGGCGCGCATTACCAGTCCCGAGCCGATGAACGGGCTGAGCGAAGAGAGTCGGCTGGTCCAGGTCTACCGCGCCAAGCTCCTGGAAGAGATCGACCTCGCCGAGATGTCCGCCCTGGCGGCGGCCGAGCGCCGGGCGCGGCTCGAACGCGTCCTGGGCCACATCATCAGCCGCGAGGGCCCCGTCCTCTCCTCCATGGAGCGCTCGCAGCTCATCCGCCGGGTCGTCGACGAGTCCCTCGGGCTCGGCATCCTGGAACCGCTGCTCGAAGACGCCTCCATCAGCGAGATCATGGTGAACGGACACGATCAGGTGTACGTGGAGCGGCGCGGGCGCCTGGAGCTGCTCCCGATGCGCTTCTCGTCCAACGAACAGCTGATGCAGACCATCGAACGCATCGTCTCCACGGTCAACCGCCGTGTTGACGAGGCGAATCCGATGGTCGACGCGCGTCTCCCCTCGGGTGAGCGTGTCAACGTGATCATCCCGCCGCTCTCCCTCAGGGGCCCGATCCTCACCATCCGGCGGTTCCCCAAGGCGTTCACGCTCCAGGAGATGATCGGGCTCGGCTCGCTCGACGAGCACATGCTGATGCTGCTCGCCGGACTGGTCCGCGCCAAGTTCAACGTGATCGTCTCCGGAGCCACCGGTACCGGCAAGACGACCCTGCTCAACGCGCTGTCCGGGCTGATCCCGAACGGCGAGCGCATCGTCACGATCGAGGACTCCGCCGAGCTCCAGCTCCAGCAGTCCCATGTGATCACGCTGGAGAGCCGTCCCTCCAACGTGGAGGGCAAGGGCCAGATCACCATTCGCGACCTGGTCCGCAACTCCCTGCGTATGCGACCCGACCGCATCATCGTCGGTGAGGTCCGTGGCGGCGAGACGCTCGACATGCTCCAGGCGATGTCAACCGGTCACGACGGTTCTCTCGCCACCGTCCACGCCAACAACGCCGAGGACGCACTGATGCGTCTGCAGACGCTGAGCTCCATGTCCGAGGTCGAGATCCCGTTCGTGGCGATCCACGACCAGATCAACAGCGCCGTCGACGTGATCGTTCAGCTGACCCGTCACGCGGACGGTTCCCGCCGGATCACCGAGATCGCGATCGTGGACTCGCACGGACGCGAGGACTACCGCATCGTCTCGGTCTGCCGCTTCAATGCCCAGCCGATGGCCGCGGACGGCCGCATCTACGGAAAGTTCGACTACTACCCGCTGCCCCGCCGGGTGGCCGAGCGCCTCTACATGTCGAGCGAGGCGGCCCCAGCGGCCTTCGGTGTCGCCGAGACGGAGGAACAGCTGATCATGCGTAAGTCGGCAGCCTGATTCCGCTCTCGTACCCCGCTACGTCCCCAGCCCGCCGCCCACCCAGAAGGCCTCGTCCGAAATGGATAATCTTCCGCTCCTGACGATCGGCGTGACACTCCTCGCCGGTCTGTTCGCCGTCATAGGCGTGCACATCTTCTCCTCGGGCAGAGCTCAGCAGCAGATTCTGGTCGACCGGATGTCCCAGACGGGCCAGCTCACGATCGGCGGCCGCAACCGTCGCTTCCGAGGCGTCGACCGGCGCCTGCGCAAGACGAACCTGGGCAAGCGGATCGAGCGGAAGATCGCGGCAACGGGCCTGGACCTCACGCCCGGCGAGTACTTCGTCTACGTCGTGGCAGCGCTGCTCGGCCTCTACTTCGTGGTCGGCTCGATCTTCGCGCCGTTCTTCGGACTCATCGCAGCGCTCATCGGCCTGTGGGGAGGGAACGCGTTCCTCAACTACCAGCGTGCCAAGCGCACCGAGGCGTTCATCAACCAGCTCCCCGAGCTGACCCGCGTCCTCGCCAACGCCACCCAGGCCGGCCTCGCACTCCGTACCGCCATCAGCATGGCGGTGGACGAACTCGACGAGCCGGCGCACGAGGAACTGCGCAGGGTGGCCGACCGACTGGCCGTGGGGCACTCGCTCGACGACGCGATGAACGAGCTCGTCGAGCGGCTGCCGTCGCGAGAACTGACCGTGCTGGTCTCCACCCTCATCCTCTCCAACCGGGCGGGCGGCACGATCGTCTCCTCGCTGCGCAACCTCACCGAGACGCTGGAGGAACGCAAGGAGACCCGGCGAGAAGTCACCACTCTCCTGTCCCAGGTGAAGGTGACCGCGGTCGCCGTCCCGATCCTGGGAATGGGCTTCCTGCTCATCATCAACAGCATGCGGGCGGGCGCGCTGGACGACATGACCGCCGCCACTCCCGGCCGGATAGCTGTCCTTGTTGCCGCAGGCCTCTACGCCCTCGGTTTCTTCCTCATCAGCCGACTCACTCGCGTCCGTATATGACGGCCGGAATCAACAAGGAGAGGACATCATGGATCTTCTGATCGCGGCCGTCTTCGGACTCGGCGTGTATGGAGCCTTCCACGGCATCCGCATGTATCGCGCGGAAGCCAAGCTGCCCGGTGACATGGAACTCGCGCTGGAGATCGGTGCAAGCCGCACTACGGCCGCAGGTGGCCTGGCGGACCGCATGGGCATGCGCTACGCACCCCGAGTTCTGTCGATGATGGGACCCAAGCGCGTCGACAAGGTCCGGCGCAAGCTGGACATGGCCGGTAACCCCGGGGGCATGACGATCGACCGCTATGCGGCTCGGCGCGCCTTCTACGGCGGCCTCGGGACGCTTGCGGCCCTGGCCATGCTCATGAACGGGCAACTCGTGCTGGCCATCCTCCTGTTTGTCTACGGTCTCTTCTGGACCGACGTGATCATCCGGTCCGCCATCGGACGCCGCAAGGACGACATCGACCGGACACTCCCGGACTTCCTCGACGTTCTCGCGGTCGTCGTCTCGGCCGGACTCGGGTTCCGCCAGGCGCTGGAACGGGTCGCGGAGAAGTACCAGGGTCCGTGGGCCGACGAACTCCGCATCACTCTGCGCCAGATGGACATGGGCGTCAGCCGCCGCGAGGCCTTCGACCAGCTCCGCAAGCGGAACGAGTCCGAGCAGGTGTCGATGTTCGTCTCGGCCCTCCAGCAGGGCGAGGAGCTCGGTGCTCCGATCGTGGACACCTTGATCCAGATCGCCAACGACATGCGGCGTACCGACTCCCAGAACGCGCGGCGCAAGGCGTCGAAGGCCGTCCCCAAGGCCACGCTGATCGTCACCAGCTTCATGCTGCCCGGGACGATGATTCTGATCGCCGTCGGCTTCTACTACGCGTCTGAAGTCCACATCGGGGACGTATTCGGCGGCTGACACGCCCCGGCGCGAGGAAGCGATCCGCACCGACGAGGAGGTGAGAGGACCAGATGGGCCCACGACCGACCGGTCCCGCCCTGACAGGCGGACCCGACGCGCAGGCGCCGGAAAGTACCGCTGGGCATGTTCCCTCCTTGCCCATCCAGCTGAACGCGCTGCAGGCCCTTTGTCGTCAACTGTTCGGATTTCGCCTTGCGATGACCTTGCTGGCGACGCCGTTCGCGCTGGACGGCGTGCACGAAGAGCTCGGCAGCTGGCTGGTGGGCGCGGCGGTACTGGTCACCGTCATGGTGTCCTACGTCCTGATGCGCGACTGGGAACGCTTCGGGCCGATTCTTCTCAGGCATCCCGCACTGCTTGCCGCGGACATGCTCTTCGGTGCACTGCTGCTGTTCGCGGCGAGTCCTGGCTCGACGCTCTCCTACGTGACGGTCTGTACCCCGCTCCTTGCCGGGCTGGTCTACAGCTGGCGGGGCGGGGCGATCTTCGCCGCTCTTCAGGCGCTGTTGCTCGCCGGAGCCTACGGAGTCAGCCAGGAGGCCGAGGCGGACGCCTCGGCGCTCCTCGTGGTGGGGCTCTGCATCATGGCAGGAGCAGTCGGCAGCACGCTGCGCAGCCTCCTCCTGGGGTTCGGCGCAGCCTCCCAGGCGTTGACGGAGACCCGCGCCCGCCTCGCGGTCAGCGGCGCCGTCGAGGAGGAGCGCGCACGCCTCGCCCGGGAGATGCACGACTCTGTGGCCAAGACCCTGCACGGCCTGGCCATGGCGGCCGACGGCCTGGCGAGCACCGCCGACCGGATGGACCCGCTGACCGTCAAGCACCAGGCGGAGCTCGTCGCACGCGCGGCCCGCCGGGCCGCCGCCGAGTCCCGGGAGCTCCTGTCGGACCTGCGCAGGGAGTCGGGCCTCGACGGCGGCGTGGACGTGGTGGACGAGCTGGCAGCGCGCACCGCGGACTTCGATCGCCGCCACAGCGTCAAGGCAGTCTTCCGCCGACTCGGCGAGAGCCCCGTCCCACTCATTCCGCACGCCGTGGCCCGCCAGGCCCTCACCATCGCGACCGAGGCCATGGAGAACGCCCAGCGCCATGCCCGTCCCAACTATGTGGAGGTCTCCGCCGGGTTGGTCCGCGACGTGGTGCGCATCAGCGTGTACGACGACGGTGAGGGCCTGCCCCGGGGTACTTCCCTGGCGGATCTGCGCAAGGCCGGGCATT
This sequence comes from Streptomyces sp. LN549, assembly GCF_043203805.1. NCBI lineage: Bacteria > Bacillati > Actinomycetota > Actinomycetes > Kitasatosporales > Streptomycetaceae > Streptomyces > Streptomyces sp. LN549. The sequence goes on from NZ_JAZHRI010000002.1 coordinate 5,588,093, forward strand.
TCGGCCTCGTAGGGATGGTCGAGCGCGCCGCCTCCATCGGCGCACGCATCCGGATCGGCAGGGGCCAAGCGGAACGGGGTACCGAGGTCCGTCTCGACCTGTCGCTCGCCGCGATGAACCTGGCGCCACCCGCGTCTCCCACCGCTTCCGGGTACCCACCGTTGCTCACGCAGGTGCCCGGCCAACCCGCCAGACCCCACAACTGAATCCGCATCACCGCTACTGAGTACCCCCACAGTCCCCCATCCTTGAGAGAGGAGGCCCGCACCATGTCGGACGAGATCTCCCGCAGCTCCGGAGAGCAGTGGACGCAGCAACCGCATGTCTCGCAGCACACGTCCTCGCATCCGAGCCCGCTCAGTTCGCCGCCTACAGGCGGTGTCCCCGCATCTGATTCTCCCGGTGGATTCCCGGCCTTCCCCAGCCCCGAAGCGATGCCCGCGGCACGGCCGCTCAGAGTGGTCGTCGCCGACGACAATCCGGTCGTACGGGCCGGTCTGACCGTTCTCCTGCACGGACGCGATGACATCGACGTGGTCGCCGAGGCGGGTGACGGCCGTCAGGCGTACGAGATGGCGGTGCAGCACCGCCCGGACGTCGTACTGCTGGACGTACGCATGCCCGGCGTCGACGGCATCTCGGCCCTGCCCCACCTGGTGCGGCTGTCCCCGGTGCTGATGATGACCTACAGCCGGGAGAGCGAGATCGTCCACGAGGCCCTGCGCCTGGGGGCCGGGGGCTATCTGGTGCACGGTGAGTTCACGGCGGACCAGCTGGTGGCTGCCGTCCGCGACACCAAGGAGGGCCGGGCCCACTTCACGTACTCGGCCAGCAGTGCGCTGCTGGAGTCGGTGCGAGGTGGCGGGGGCGGCCTGGGCGGGGACGGCCGGCCCCTGCCTGAGGGCCTGGGTACGGCCTTCACCGGACCTGGCTACCGACCCGTTGCCCCACCGGGGCAAGTGTCTGCACCCGCACACGACACGCGCGGGCAATGGGGGCCTGGCGGAGAGATGAATCGCCAGGCCGGGGGTGTGAGCCAGGAGTTGAGCGAGCACAGATTCTCGCAAAAGGCTTCGCTTCCGCAATCATCTGTGGGACATTCTTCCTCAGGGATGCCTGTTGCGGCACCCCAAGGAGTACGGGTTGAGCTGAGTGAACGGGAGGTGGAAGTGATGGATCTGATCGCGTCGGGCATGACCAATCAGCAGATCGCGGCCACCTGTTTCATCAGCCAGAAGACCGTCAAGAACCACATCAACCGCATCTTCGCGAAGTTGAATGCCGGCAGCCGGGGCGAGGCCATCGCCGTCTGGCACCGCATGTCGTCCGGGGGGTCGACGAGGCATGGCTGAGCACTCGATGAACCCGAAGGCCCAACTGGCGAAGTGGGCCCGGAGTTGGGCCCGCAGGCCCATGCGAGTGGGTGTTGTCCCGACGTACGTTTCTCATGTCGACAGCGAGACCGGCCGGGAGGAAGCCGGAAGCGCGAACGACACGAAGACTTACGTAGCAGTGTCGGCCGATTCCCGGTCGGCCGAACTCGGAGGGGAACACCATGTCGAACATCACCCTGAAGGCCGCCACCGCCACGCAGACCTACGTCAACGGCTGGAAGAACACCGCCGTGGACGCGATCAAGCGTCGCAGCGACAAGGGTCAGGGCGCGATCGAGTACGTCGGCATCACGATCCTCGTGGTGGCGATCGTCGTGGCGCTGCTGCAGACGAACCTCGGCTCGACCATCGGTGCGAAGTTCACCGAGAAGATCAACTCGGTTCTCAACGGGTGATCCGTCGAATGAAGTCCGAGGCAGGGCAGGCCGCGCCGCTGTACATCACAGCGGTGACCGGCCTGCTCTTCCTTGCGTTGGTCTTCTTTGCGTTCGGTGAAGCCGATGTCAAGCGCAACGGGGCACAGACTGCGGCCGATGCCACGGCTTTGGCCGCGGCCAAGGACTCCCGGCGCCTGCTCAAGTTCGACCTGATGGCCCACGTCATGGACAGGGGCTTCTACACCGAGGTGTTCAACACCCCCTACGTCGGGATGGACGGCTGTGTCATGGCGCGCGCGTTCGGCGCCAAGAACGATGCCACCGACGTCGGTTGCCAGCCTGTTAGCGGTATGCGCTGGGGCTACGAGGTCGAGCTGAAGTCGAGAAAGAAAATGACCGCGAACCTCGTTCCGGGTACTGAGGGGAAGCAGGCGGAGGCTGAGGCTGTCGCCGTCCTCGACAATCGGGGATGCACGTTCGTCCCGAACCCGATCCCTACGTCGCCGTCCATCGGCACAGTCGGCTGTGTCAGCGGGCTGGTGTGGGTGGTCAGCCCTCAGAGTCTGGCTGCCATGCCTGATATGACTCTGCTTTTCGACGTTCGCCTGGCCGAAGACTGACCTCGATCAAACGCAAAGGAACTGGACCGATGAGCTATCCGCACGTGAGGACCACGCGCCGTGCCGGGGGAGTTGCTGTGCTGGCAGCCGCCCTGGCGCTCTCGATGACCGCCTGCGGCAGTGACGACGGGAACAAGCCGAAGGACGCCGCGTCCCAGGCCTCTACCTCGCCGTCCACGTCCGACAAGGGCGACGGCGGCGGGGAAACCGTCCCGGACACGAGCACCGTTCTGGTGACATCCAAGAACGATGACGGCATCGAGATGGCCATCAACTCGGCCAAGCGTGACAGCGGTGGGTTCCTCACGGTCACCGGACAGCTCAAGAACAATTCGGGCAAGAGCTACACCATCCCGATCGGCTGGAACGGCAAGGAGGTAGCCGTTGCACTCAAGGACCGCTCCCTGGCGGACATGACCCTTGTCGACTCGGTGGGGAAGAAGCGCTACTACGTTCTGAGGGACACGGACAACCGTCCACTGACGACCACTGGCTTCAACGCGTTCCTCGACGCGGGGAAGACCATCACGTTCTTTGCGCAGTTCCCGTCCCCTCCGGACACCACCAGCAAGGTCAGCCTCCTGTTCCACGGGTTCGCCCCTGCGCCGATTGAGATCTCCTGATGAACGGCACCATCACCACCACCCGTCGGGTATCCGGTCAGATGGCGATCACGGTTCTCGTCGGTGTGCTCGCGTTCGGAGGCGTGGGCGTATCGCAGGCCTTCGCGGATGACAGCCCGTATCCCTCAGCGTCTGCGGAGCCGTCCGTCAAGATCGACGCGAACGATACGGATCTGAAGCTCCCGGACGGGGCCACTCTCGCTCCCGTCAAGATCCTCGACATCAAGTCGGTCATCGAGGACATGGGGGGCGAGGAGCGCCGCGAGGACACCAACTCGGACATCAAGTTCGCGCTCCAGGCCGAGGTTCTCTTCGGCAAGGACAGCGCGAAGTTGAGCTCTGCGGCCAACGGTCGTATCAACGCGATTGCCACGGAGATCAAGAAACAGGACGCCAAGAAGGTCCGGGTGTTCGGCTTCACCGACAACCTGGGCTCCTCCGCCCACGGCGACGTGCTCTCCAAGGAGCGTGCGGAGGCAGTGCACAACGTCCTGGACAAGGCCCTGGCCGGCACCGGTATCTCGTACGAGATCCGTGGCTACGGCGAGCAGTACCCGATCGCCGACAACTCAACGGAAGACGGCCGCAAGAAGAACCGCCGCGTGGAGGTCTCCTTCGCGCGTGCGGAGGGCTCACAGAGCTGACCAGCGCTTCTGCTTCGGGTCTTCACCTCGCGGCCGATGCCGTATGCACCTCGCATACGGCATCGGCCGCGAGGCTTTGCGGGGTGGGCGCAGGGCTCTGCCGGCGTCTCCCCGTAAGGCCGGATGCGGCATGGACAGCCGAGCGTCGAGCCACATGTGCTCCGCCTGGCAGTGGTGATCGTCATCATGGAGCCATGGCCGACTCGAACGTGAACACAGACGCTGTCTGGCGGCTCCACCACGGAGACCAGGAGATTGCCCGGCTGACCGTGACGGGTGCGGACATGCCCTGGACGCACGCCGACGTCGAGGCCCTTCCCGGCTTCGAAGAGTTCCGTCCGATCTTCAGCGAGCAGGAGCGAGCTGCCGACGAGGAGGACTGGGAACGCCTCGACGGCTGCTACGAGGAGATCCGCAGAGCGCTCACCATGACGTTTCCCGACGGCAGCCCGGTTGCCGAGTTCATGCTGCACATCCACGACGACGGCACCGCCGGCTGGCGCTGGCACGACGAACCGTTCGACGAGACGAACTGCTGACGCCGGTGAGCCACTCTTCAATCCTCCTCAGGCCGAGGTGCAGTACGCGGCTCACGGGTGTTGACCTTCCCCAGGGCCAGGAAGAGCGGCCTGCCGCCAGACCGGGCGGCAGGCCTCGCAAACGTCCAACCACAGGCCGACCACGCGCTGAGGTTCATGAACAGCTCATGCTCGGCAGTGACACCACGGGACCGTGGGACTCGACGGTCAGCGCATCTGTGCCGAATCGCATCCGGTGCCAGCCGCCCCGGTCCACGACGGGGGGCGGGGACGCATGGCCGTACAGGGCCAGCGTCTGGGCCACAAGCGCAGGGATGCGCCCCGGCAACGCGACCCGCTGCGGGGCGGGTCGCTGTTACAGCAGGTGGTCCGCCTTGCCGGCCTTGATGTCGCGGATCATCTGCTGGAGCGACTCACGGCTGTCGGTGAGGTAGTGGTCCTCCTCGCCCAGGACGGCTATGTAGCCGTTGCCCTCGGCGTCCGTACCCAGCCTGAAGCAATTGTTCCCCTCGCCGCAGTAAGCCTCTTCCCAGTTGATCTCTGACATCTCGAACGTCCTCACATTTGGCCTGAGATGGCGTGGACGAAGTCTCTCGATTCAGCGGGGTCGAGCGACGCGTTCTCCAACCAGTCCAGTTGAGCACGGTACTTGGTCAACTGTGCCTCAGCGTGCATGAATTCAGGCCCGTGAGCAGAGTCGAGCTGGGCGGTGTCCAGCTGGGGGACCACGCCGTGTGCGTACAGAAGGGCATGTCCCGCCCCCGGGAATGCGCCTCGGCTGACCGGGATGACGCGGATATCGATGTGCTCCCGCTCGGACATCGTGCAGAGGTGGCGCAGCTGCGCCTGGGTGACCTGCCGGCCTCCGAACTGCATGCGCAATGCTGCTTCGTGGACGTATCCCACGTAGGGGATGGGGTCTTCGCGGTCGAGCACCTGCTGCCTCTCCATCCGGTGGGCCACCCGCAACTCGACCTCCAGGCGGGACAGGGCGGGCAATACGGCACCGAAGACTGCGCGGGCGTATCCGTCCGTGTGCAGGAGGCCCGGCAGGTGCACGGTCTGGGCTGTGCGGAGGCGCGTGGCATGCCACTCCAGTTCGGCGATGTCCAGCAGGCCCGGAGGCAGCGTTCCCCGGTACTGCTCCCACCACCCCCGCTCGCGCTGTTCCGCCATCTTCACCAGCGCCTCGGTGTACTTGTCGTCGGCGCAGGCGTAGTTGCATGCGAGGGTGCGTACGCGATCCGGAGCGATAGGGCGGACCCCGACCTCCATGTTGGAGATCTTCGTTCGGTCCACGCCCAGCAGGCCTGCCGCGTATGCCGTGGTCGCTTCCGCGGCAACGCGCATCTTCCGTAGTTCGGTGCCTAGTCGCTTCTGGCGTTCTGTCGGAGTGGAACTGCTCGGCATGGGCCCTTCTTCCGCCGACGGTGGACACAGTCTGTCCCTGTGAGGGGGCTCAGTCCAGGTGAGTGCGAGGCAATTGCCTCGAATGCTGTGACATGAGTGCCACCATTAGGCTACATTCAGTAACGCACCGCTCACGCAAAGCCGAGCAAGAAGTGCATCGCACGGCCCTGCCCGCAAGCTCCTTCCCTGGGAGGGTCGGGTCCGTGTCAGGGAGACAGGCCACTGTTCGTCGTCCGAAACGCGAGAGCCATCCGTGCGCACCCACGAGGAAGAGAGACACCGCCAACTCGCCACCCGTAACGGGGAGTCAGCCATGCACTCATCTCCACTCGCCGCACTCTGCCCGGCCGTCACCGAGACGCGGATGCCGTTCCCGGATGCGTACGCGCACTCCACCCCGCCCCGCCCGCCGCAGCCCTGCCTCCGCCCGAAAGGCGGCTCCGGGCGCTCCGCCCCCGGGCTCGCCATGAGCTTCACCCTCCCCGGCGACATCCGCAGCGCCCGCATCGCCCGTACGGCGACCGCCGCCGCCCTGGAGGCGCACGGGCTCGCCCCGTACGTCTGGCCGGTGACGTACGCGGTCACCGAACTCGTCTCGGTCGCCGCACGGATGAGCCCCGGCCGGGAGCTCTACGTATCGCTGCGCCACCGCGACGACGCGGTCCGCCTGCTCGTCTGGGACCAGCACCCGCACCACTCCGAACCCGACCTGGCCGCCCTCTGCGAGGCGCGCCGCCGACGCGCGCTCTGGCTGCTCGCGGCGGTCGCGGACGACTGGGGCGGCGAGTGGGGCATGTGCGAGGCGCAGCAACCGCAGCGCGGCACGAAGTCCTGGGTGTTGCTGCCCCGTTGAGTCCGCGTGCGACCGTGCGGCGCTTCCCGTCCCACCGGGGCGGCGGGGCGTGCTCGACCGAAGGACCGGCCACCGAGACCCGCTGCGCCGCCCAGATGATCTGTCCAAGGGGTTCAGTGGTTCGTGCCTCGATACCGCTCGCCCAGGGTCAGACGTTGTCCGGTGCTGCGGATGCCAGTCGTGCCGCTGGTGGTAGTGGTGCGTGCTGAGGGCAGGCTTCGAACGCCTGGATCGCCAACCCTGCAAAGCGTCGGGAGGCCATGACCTGGGTGTCGGTCGATCTGGTGTGGATCCCCTTGTTGGCCATGAGGATGAGAATGAGGTCGTCCAGGACGAAGTCGGACCGCAGGTGCCCTGCGTCCTTGGCCCGCTGGGCAAGCCCGGCGACCGCTTTCACCGTGTACTCACGGCCCGCGACATCCGGCGCCCCTGGGAAGGCCGACATGAAGGCTTCGCTGAAACCCCGATCCCGCGCGTGCAACTCACAGATCTTCTCGATCACCAGGCAAAGGCCACGCCACGGATCGGGATCGGCGCACCCGTCGTCGACGATGGTGCGACATGCGCGCAACTGGTCCGCGAAGGCTTCGGTGGCCAGCGCCTGCTTGGTCGGGAAGTGACGGTACAAGGTGGCAGGTCCGACCCCTGCGCGCCGCGCGATCGCCCGCATCGGCACGTCCAGGCCTTCGGCGGAGAACAGTGCTCGGGCCGCGTCGAGGATGCGCTCGCGGTTGTCCAGCGCGTCGGAACGCAGGGTGTGAGGCAAACGGTCGATCACGCTCTCACTTTACCTAAACGGACGGGGGCGTCCGTTAGCGTTCAAGGCGTAGCAGCTCACCGGGATCATCGGGGCGCAGAGCACCGGGACCGAACCCCTGCCGCGCCGTGAACCCCCTCCCGTCGCCGGCGGCGATCGGCGGCAGGTACTGAGCACGACCGCACTTGATCGGTCCAAGAACATGGGAGACGACATTGAAGGCAATCGCGATCCAGACGTACGGAGGTCCTGAAGGTCTGGCTGTTGTCGACCTGCCGGCTCCCGCACCTGTTGCCGGACAGGTGGTGATCGCCACCGAGGCCGCGGGCGTCGGTGGGGTCGACACCGTAATCCGAAGCGGGGCCTTGGCCGCCTACGGCTTCAAGGAGGGCCACATCCCGGGCAGCGAGGTGGCGGGCACCGTGACCGCGGTCGGTGACGGCGTCGACGCCTCGTGGATCGGCAGGCGGGTGTGGGCCTTCACCGGCACCGGCGGAGGTTACGTCGAACAGGCCCTCGCGCCGGTCGAGGAGATCGTTCCCCTGCCCGTGGACCTGTCCGCAGTCGATGCGGTGACACTCGGCAGTTCCGGAGTGGTGGCCCACTTCGGGCTCCGCCACGCCCACTTCGCTCCCGGGGAGACGGTCCTGGTGCGTGGTGCGGCCGGCAGCATCGGGATCATGGCAGTGCAACTCGCCGCTCGCGGCCGCGCCGCCGCGGTGGCGGTCACCACCTCCTCGGCCGAGCGAGGCGAGCAGCTACGACGTCTCGGCGCGACCCACGTGCTGGACCGCTCCGGCGAAGGGGGGAAACAAACCCCCGCAGGCTATGACGTCATCATCGACGTGGTGGCCGGCAAGGACATGCCGTCGTTCTTCGACCGGCTCAACCCGAACGGCCGCATGGTGGCCGTGGGCGCTGTCGCAGGTCAGCCACCGGCGGACTTCGGCACGAAGATCATGGCGGCGTTCCAGAAGTCAATGTCCTTCGCCGCTTTCAGCGCAGCCACCGTCACCGGAGCCGACCGGCGTACCGTGCGGAGCGAGCAGTTCGCCGCAGCGAGCCGCGGCGAGATCGAAACAGTGGTGCACGAGGTACTGCCACTGGACGCAGCCGTGCTGGCGCACCAGAAGATGGACGCGGGCGAGGTCTTCGGCAGGATCGTGCTGACACCGTAGTCGAAGGTATCCACCCGGGATTGCCGCGATCCCCTGCGCGGTCGAGGCGAGGGAGTCCAATGTCGGTGTGTGAAGTCAGAGTTGGACGTCCCTCGCGACCGCGCTCTACGTGAAGCCCGATGATCTGCTGAAGCGTTCGCCGCAGTTCGGGCGATGGCGGCCGAGTGTGCGGAGGGCACCCCTCCAGGGGTGCGTGCCCCTACTCTGGCCGTATGACCACGGGGGACGAACTGCTCCTGATCGCCATGGTGACGATCCGGCGACGCGTTCGGATACGGGACGCGGACCGACTCCGATTCGCGCTGAGGGCTGCCGAGTTGGCTGACCTGGGCCGGGCGGGCCGGATCGCCGTCGGCCCCCGCCGGATCGAGGTGACCGACCCCCGGCCCGTCGAGGACCGCCGCCTGAACAACGTCCTGCGCGGTCTGGACGCGGCCGATCCCCCGCCCGGCCTCAAGGACTGGCTGCGCCGGACACCGCGCTCGCTCACCGTCGAGTACCTCTCCCGGCTGGAGGACCGCAAGGTGGTCCGGGTCCGCCGGTGGCGGGACGCCGGTGGGCGTACCCGCCATGACATCGTCTTCGTCGACCGGTCGCGCCGCCGGGAGCTGCTGGACCGCCTTGACGCCGTGGTGCGCCGCGGACCGGCCGGGTCTCCCGGCGAACGCGACCTGACCCTGGTCGCCCTCGTCCAGGCCGCGGGCCTCGCTCCTGCCGTTTACCCGGGCTTGCGGGGCATCGGCGGGCGCCGCCGCCTGTCCGTCCTCGCCGCGGCCGGGCACCTTGCCCCCACCACCGGCGGAGCCGGTCCGGCTGCCGACGAGGAGCTCGCGGACGCGCTGGTCGTCGGCAGCCACGGACTCACCGTGCAACTCCAGGGCGAACTCGGCAACCTCTACGCGGACTTCACCACCGGAGGTCACGGCCTCAGTCACTCCGCGGACCCGGGCAGCTGGTCGGACGGCGGCGCGGGCGGCACCGGCCACCACGGGGGCTGATGACCTGGCTCCGGGGCGCACGGCGAACCAGGCCTCTCGTGCGGATCGGGCCGGGATCGCGGGGTCCCGTCGTCATATGCGCCAGTCGGCGCAGTACTGGACGTGCAGGAGGGCCGGCACGTTGCGGCGCGTCCGCGTCCGCGTCTGCGACCACGGACCGGCTCTGAGCTCGGCGCAGCAGTGGCCGGCGTTCGGGCGGCGGTGCATGTGCGAAGGGGCCTCCTCGACGAGACCGCGCAGGGCCGTACCGTGCTCGCGGAACGCGGTGGAACTGCCCACGACGAAAAGGGTGCGCGCCGCGATGTCGAAGCGGAGGTGGTCCCGGTGCGCGGGGTAGAGCCGCCGCTGATGGTCGATGGCGCTCTCGTCGGGGAAGTCGTCGTCCGGAGTCTCCGCGACCTGTGGTGTGCCGGTGCCGAGCCGTGCCCGTATCTCCTTCCACGACCCCGTCGGGAACTGGAGACTGTGATGGAGCAGGACCAGGTCCAGCGGGGCCGGGGCGCTGTCGCTCGCGCCCCCGTCCGGGGCCGCGTTGGCCCGGATCGGCAGGTGAACCAGTGACCGGGCGGACCGGGCGGCCAGGGACCACAGGGCGACGAGTTGTTCGGAGCCCTTGCGGTCGGCGTGCATCGACAGCCAGTGGCCTTCGTCGCGCAGCGCCAGCCGGGCAGGGGGTGGGGCGGGCCGGATCACCCGGATCTCGTTGCTGCCCAGCCTCACCTTGTGTATGCGCACCCGCTGTTCCACACGTCCCCCGGACCCTTGCCTGCCGCCCTGTCCCAGTGCCGTCCCGCCCGGTCCGGGCCCCCATGCCCGGGCCGTCGCGTTGACAGCACCCGGCCAGGCGCGTGTCTGTGATGGACGCGGTACCACGTGACGCCGGCCAAAGAGTAGTGGGCCGCCCGGTAGCCGGGCGAGCACGTTTCGCTCAGGAGCCCGTCATGAGGTCATGTTCCGCCTCGCCTCTCCGCGTCCCGCTGGTCGTCGTGCCGGAGACCTCCGAGCCCGATGCGGAAGGGACTGCGACCATGGGCGCAGTGAGGCGGCGACGTCGGGCCGGGCACCGCTTCCGGTACTCGGTCCGGCGCCGGCCACTACCCGGAGCGCTGAGCGCCCGGGCGGCCACCGCTACCCGAACCGCTCCTCGGGCGTGCGCACGCCCGCCCGGAAGTCGGTCAGCGCGGCACTGATGTCGCGCGACGATCCGGAGAAGAGCACCGACCGGTCGGCCGCCACCAGGATGGTCCCGCCGCCCCGCACCTGGTGCACGACCGCCACCGCGTCGTCCTCGGGCAGCAGCACATGGCCGAGACCGGCGTCCGGGGTGATGCGGCGGTACAGTGCCTCGCCGAACTCGATGAGCCGTCGCTGCTCGGGTGTGGGCTGCACGGCGTCCGGAGCCGCCCCCGCGCCCGTGCTCGCGTCGCTCATCCCGCCGCCCCGTCCTCGCCGCCGGCCGCCGCGAGCTCCGCGATCAGGTCGGCGTCGCGCATCCCGGGCAGGGCGTACCCCTCGGCCTCGTCCCACGGGACGTCGAGATCGTCCATGTGCACGCGCCACTGCGCATCCGGCAGGGCCCGGCGCAACTCCGTCACGGAATCCAGCACATGAGCGATCACGGGCATCAGGCGACCGGGATCGAACGGCATCTTGGTGGACCCGGCGACGATCTCCGGCGGCTCGGAGGAAGCCCCGTCGTACACGTACAGGCTTTCCTCGTCGTCGTACGGGAACGAGGCCATGTGCGCGGCGACAACGCGGTCGACGGAGGCGGACTCGGCCTCGGTCAGCGGGGTCGCGCGGTGCGCGTTGTAGTAGAGGGAGACGCTCATGCCGCGAGCGTACGACGAGGGTGTGACAACGGCAGCCGCCGTGGACTACGCCGGAGGCGCGGAACGCCCGACACGCTCGACCACCCCGAGGCGGTGGCCGTCGACGGCGAACCGTTCGGTGAGCGAACGGGCGAGTCGGCGAAGGCGCGTCGCGCGGTCGGAAGCCATCGGGGCCAGTATCCGCCGGGACCGCCCTCGGAGCGGCCCTGAGGCCGGGTGCCTCGCCGGGGCGGCCCCTGACGTCGGCGACCTGGTCAGCTCGCGACGTCCGCGGCCTCGGTCAGCCGCCGGATGGTCATCGGTTCGGCGAGGACGAGGTCCAGGACCTGCCTCACATGGCCGAAGTGCGCGGTCGTGAAGTGCTCGGCCAGTGCCGCGGCATCCGTCCACTCCTCCACGATCACCATGCGGGCGGGACGGTTGGGATCGGCGTAGGGGAGGTACGCGAGACAGCCCGGCTCTTCCATGGACGGTTCGATCATGGCTTCCAGGGCGGTGCGCAGCCGGTCCTCCCGGCCGGGCGCCGCCAGGCATTCGGCGATGACGACGAGTGTCATGCTGACGGACTCCTCTGGAGACTGGGGGAATTCACGGACGGACCGGGCCCGAGCCCGCGCCCGATGCGGTGATGGCTGCGGTGATCTCGTCCAGGTCGGACGGGGTCAGCTCGACGGAACCCGCACCGGCCCAGCCGTCGACCTGGGCGGGCTTACGGGCGCCGACGATCGCGCCCGTGATGCCGGGCCAGGCGAGCGCCCAGGCGAGAGCGGTCTCCGCGACCGTGGCGCCGTGCCGGTCCGCGACGGGACGGAGGCCGTCGGCGAGCCGGAGGTTGGCCGGCAGGCCCGTCGTGAAGTCGTGGTGGGCGGCGCGCCAGTCGTCCGCGGGCAGGCCGGCCACGCGCTCTGCGGAGAAGGTGCCGGTCAGCAGACCGGACTGGAGCGGCGAGTAGACGATGACTCCGGTGCCGTGCGCCCGGGCCCAGGCGATCTCGGCGGCGGCCGAACGGTTGATCGCGGAGAACGGCGGCTGGATCACATCGACGTGCGCGATGCGCTCGGCGGCTTCGAGCTGCTCGGGGGAGTGGTTCGACAGCCCGATCGCGCGCACCTTCCCCGACGCCTTCAGGTCGGCCATGACCTGCCAGTACTCCTCCAGCGGTGTGGCATTGGGGGACACGGCGCCGGATCCGTCACCCGCGTACTCCAGGGATTCGCCCGTGTCGGGCCAGTGCACCTGGTACAGGTCGATGTGGTCGGTCCCGAGCCGCCGCAGGGAGTCCTCCACCTCGCGGCGCACACTCGCCGGCTTCATGATCCGGCGCGGGGCGGCCTGCGGATCGGCGGGGTCCCAGACCAGCCCGGTCTTGGTGAAGACGTAGGGGCGTTCAGCCTCCGGAATACCGGCCAGGGCCTTGCCGATCAGCTCCTCGGAGTGTCCGAGCCCGTACACGGCGGCGGTGTCGATCCAGTTGACGCCCGAGTCGACGGCATGGCGGATCGCCGCGACGGACTCGGCGTCGTCGGTGTCTCCCCAGCCGAAGAGCCAGCCGGATCCGGATACCGCCCAGGAGCCGAAGCCGAGACGGGAGATGTGCATGCCGGTGCTGCCGAGTGCGGCGCCGGGGAGGGACGTGGAGGTCATGACGGTTCGCTTTCCTCATGGTCGGACGAGGCCCATCGCCTCGCCGTGCTCCCACCCTGGGTGCCCCGGGCCGGGCCACCCAGGGCCCGCCCGTGCCTGGGCACGGAATGACCAGGCTGCGGGGACGAACTCCTGTGACCGGGCAGGAATACTGGACCCATGGCACTGGACCGACGCGCAGAGCTGGGCGAGTTCCTCAGGTCCCGCAGGGCCCGGCTGCACCCCGAGGAGCTGGGACTGCCGGACTACGGGGGCCGCAGACGGGTACCGGGACTGCGCAGGGAGGAGCTGGCCCGGCTGGCCGGCGTGAGCGTGGACCACTACGTCCGGCTGGAGCAGGGACGTACGCTCCACTTCTCCGAGGCGGTCCTGGACGCCGTCGCACGTGCGCTGCGGCTGGACACCGTGGAGCGCGACCACCTGCACCGGCTGGCCCGCCCCTGGCCGGGCCCCGGGCAGACCGCGCAGCCGCCCGGGCCGCAGCAGGTACGGCCCGGGCTGCGCCGGCTCCTGGAATCCGCCGGTGACGTGCCGGCGTACATCGTCGGCAGGAACACCGACGTGCTGGCCTGGAACGGTCTCGCCGCGGCCCTGATCACCGACTTCGGCGCGCTCCCGCCGCGGCAGCGGAACAAGGCCCGGCTGGTGTTCCAGGACGAGGGGATGCGCAGCCTTTACGCGGACTGGCGGGGCAAGGCGGCCGACGTCGTCGCGTATCTCCGCCTCGACGCGGCCCGCCACCCCGGCGACCCCGCCACGGCGGAGCTGATCGACGAACTCAGTACCAGCAGCCCGGAGTTCCGTGAGGTCTGGGCCGAACACCGGCTCAAGGACAAGACCCACGGGAGGTACGTGTACCTCCACCCCGTCGTGGGCCGGATCGATCTCGGATTCGAGACGTTGCGGCTGCCCGACGATCCGGACCAGGCACTGATCGCGTACACGGTGGAGGAGTGTTCCGCCTCCGAGACCGCTCTGCGGCTGCTGGCGGCCTGGGCGCGGGAGAGTCTGCCGGTGACGTGAGAATGAAGGGGCCGGTGACGTGAGAGGCGGCTGGTGACGTGAGAGGCGGCCGACCCGCCGTGCGCCCGCCACCCGCGCCCGCCATCCGGAGGAATCGGGTGTGCCGGGCGGGAACGGGAGCAGAAGAGGATGGGCAGTACACGGCGTCCCCAAGGCATTGCGCGCGAGGTACCCGACCGTGCCGAACCTCCTACGATCCCGGAGTCTCATCCCGTGTTCAGCAAGACCAGCGGTACCGCCGCCGGGGCGCCGCCCCGCACGGACGGCTGCCCCGAGACGAGCCGTCCGGAAACCGGGCACTCCCGGCCCGGCCGCCCCGGGACGCCGCGAAGCTGGCCCGTCGCGCTGCGGCGGACGCCCGTCTCCCTGTGGAACGACGACCTCTCGGACTGGGCGGCGGCCCTCACGTACTACGCCATCCTCGCGCTGCTCCCCGCACTCCTGGTGACGGTGTCCGTCATCGGCCTGGCCAACCCCCGTGCCACGCACGCGCTGATCGCCGACATCACCGCCTTCGCCCCGGCGGAGTCCGGCGCCGCACTGCGTCAGCCGCTGGAGGCCGCCACCCAGCAGCGCACCGCGGTCTGGCTGCTGGTCGCGACCGGGACCGTCAGCGCGGTCTGGTCCGCGTCCAGCTATCTGGCCGTGTTCCGGCGGGCGCTGCACGCGATGCACGGTGTGCCGGACACCCGGCCCGCCATGCGCAAGGCCCACATCATCGTCGCCTCCGCGATCGGGCTGCTGCTGCTCCTGATGACCAGCGCGTTCGCCCTCGTACTCTCCGGGCCGCTGGCCCGCTGGCTCGGGCACCGGATGGGGCTCGCGCATCTGGAGGACGCGGTGTGGGCGGTGCTGAAGTGGCCGGTGCTGCTCTGCCTGGTCGCCTGCCTGATCATGGTCCTCTTCCGGACCGGACCGGCATCCGCCCGCGGTATGCGGCAGGGGCTCCCGGGTGGGGTGCTGGCGGCTCTGCTGTGGCTGGTGGCCTCTGCGGGATTCGCCCTGTACGCGACGTACATCGGGTCCTACAGCAGGCTGTACGGGTCACTGGCGGGGCTGGTGGTGTTCCTGATCTGGGTGTGGTTCACCAATCTGGCGCTGCTGGCCGGCGCCCAGTTCAACGTCGAGCTGGACCGGGCGCGGCGCAGCGTTCCGTAGCGCTCAGTCGCCCGTGGTGCCGTCGACGATCTCCCGGATGATGTCGATGTGGCCGTTGTGCCGGGCGGTCTCCTCGATGAGGTGCAGCAGGACCCAGCGCAGATCGGGGCGCCGGCCGTCCCTGCGCGGCTGCTTGGCCGGGGTGTCCAGGTCATGGGCGGCGACGAGCTCGCGGTAACGGGCGCACTGCGCCTCGTACTCCGCCAGCACGTCGGCGAGTGGCATGTCGACGGCGATGCGCATCTCGCGGTCGGGATCCTCGTCCGTCCACGGGCCCTCGTCCTCCCCGCCGAGGAACGCGACCTCGAACCAGAAGTACTCGACCCAGCGGAGATGGTTGACGAGACCCGCGAGGGTCATCAGGGGAGAACCCGGGAGCGGGGCCTTGACCGCGTCCTCCTGGGAGAGGCCCTCGCACTTGGCCACGGCGGTG
The DNA here is from genome assembly GCF_043203805.1 of Streptomyces sp. LN549. Taxonomy (NCBI): domain Bacteria; kingdom Bacillati; phylum Actinomycetota; class Actinomycetes; order Kitasatosporales; family Streptomycetaceae; genus Streptomyces; species Streptomyces sp. LN549. The sequence continues at coordinate 5,603,576 of NZ_JAZHRI010000002.1, forward strand.
GCGCGGGCGTAGTCGAGGAAGGTGGTCAGCTGGGTGCGCTCGTCCCAGGCGGGAGGCGAATCGGTGCGTGTCATCGGCGTACACGATCGCCGGTCGGCCGTGACCCTGTCCATTGTTTAAAGGCGTGTCCGCAGCCGCCGCCGCAGTCACGGGTGAAGGGCCGGCCGGGGCCTCCTGTCATGGCGCCCCGCGGCCCATTGGGGTCCGCCGGTGGGTCCGTGGGCCCACGCACCGGACGGCGGTGCTCATTTACGCTCGTAGTGACCAACCGTGAGCCCCTCGCATCGCCGCCCGACCGGCGGCCGGACGGGTGCGCTCGCGTGCACAGGGTTCTTCACGCTCTACCTGACCAGCAGGGCGGCCACCTCTCATCCGGCGTGTGCCCGGGTGAATCGGGGTGCCCAGACTTTCTTCATGAGGTGACGTGTCGATGAGTGACGGATTCTTCTACTCGTACCACCTGGGCTGGAGCCGCCCCGACGCCGAGTCGCTGCTCGGCGACCTGGAGGCGGCGGGCGTGCGGCCCGATCATCCGGCCACCCGGCGCATCACGCTGATCGGGTCAGGGCCCCAGCAGGCCTGCACCCAGTCCTGGGTGACCAGGGACCAACTCGTGCTCTTGGCCGGCCTGCAACGGCTGGACCAGGTCGACTTCCTGCTCTGGCTGCGCAACGGCGCCGAGATCCCCGTCCGGGTCAGGCGGAGGGACGACAGCACGGTGGAGGTGCAGTTCGCGCTCGGCGGCCTGATGGGGGACGAGCGGGAGATGGTCGTCCGCGCGGTGCGGGAGGCCATCGGAAGAGCGTCTGTGCTCTGTGTCGGCTTCGTGGTCGATCGAGGCGGCGCGTCGGTCGCTACCGACTGGAGGGGGTTCATAGACAAGGGGACGGTGTACTTCGACCACTGGCCGGACACGCTTGCGGTGCGGCCGGAAGTGGCCGCAGCGCAACCGCAGTTGTCCGGGGTGAACTCGTTCGAGCAGTCGCCCTGGGTCGTGTACGGAAGTGATGTGCCCAACCGGTAGGGGCGGGGCCGGCGAGGCCGAACTCATCGTTCAGGAGTCCGCAGCCTGCCGTACGTGCTCGTTGACGCGCTTGCCGAGCAGTACGAACAGCAGGATGAGACCGACGGTCAGCAGGATGTGGCCGAGCCCGGCGGCCAGCGGGACCGCCTCGGGAATGTGGTCCTCGTCGCGGCCCAGCACGGTCAGGATTCCGTGAGCTCCCATCATCCCGGTCGAGAGGGCGATTCCGGCGTTGTAGAACCAGAAGAACGCGGTGAAGAGCCTTGCCCCCGAGAGTTGGAAGACCTTGTCGAGGACGAGGACGACAAGGAAGACAATCATGCCCAGGGCCAGCAAGTGGGTGTGCATGAGCGCAAGTTGGGTCTCGCCGTGGAAGTCCTTGATCTTCGTGAACTCGCGGTAGAAGAGCCCCGAGACGACTCCCGCGATCATGTAGACGTGTGCTGCGTAATACGATCTCCGCACCGTGCATCCCCCCGAGCCGAACCGCATGTGATCGCGTTCATTCAAGCGCTCCAGACGGGTCCGCAGGGTGGCTTCGCCGAAACAGTGTGGTGTCCCGGCTCGCCCCCACGGCGGTTCTGCATCGCTCTCCGCACGAGCGCCCCTGCCCGCGGAGAAGCGTGCCGGGGTACTCGGTCCGGCAGCGGCTCAGGCGTCGGGATTCTGACAAAGCCACGCACGTACCACTGCACTCACCGCAATCCCCCACGTGACTCGACTACTTGAAGCACAGTCAAACGCCCTTCGACGCCACCGCGCCACTACGCCGAATGCGCACCGCCCCCTCATGCGCCCGAAAGGGCCCTAACCGCCGACCCCGGTACCGGCCAGCGCCGCGACCATGCCGGTGGCCACGAGGATCCCCCCGACGTAGTCCGTGGCGGTGGCCCCGCCGTCCCGCCAGTAGTACGGGGAGCCCTGCGGGGACTCCGCATCGGTCTCCTCCATCAGCCGGTCCACGGACAGGCCCACCGCCGCACCGGTCGCCAGGATGACCACGGGCATCAGGACCCCCTCGATGTCGGAGACCTGCCACTGCGCCGCGTACCCGTAGCCGAGGGCGGCCAGCGGGGCGAACAGTGCGGCCGACAGATACAGGGGCCGGGACCCGCGCCGGTCCTCGGGGAGCGTGCGGGCGGCGGCCAGCACGGTCAGCACGGTGGTGAGGACGGCGGGCACGTGCTGCAGGCCCAGCCGCCAGGCGAAGACGTCCAGCCGTTCGTCGGTGGCCAGCAGGTCGACGAGCCCGCGGGAGATCACGTATCCGGAGACGACATGGACGACGGCACCGGCGGCCCAGCACCGGGCCAGTGCGAGCAGCACACCCCCGCCACCGCGTCCGCTTTCCGTCCGGCTTTCCGGCAGGCTTTCCGTCCGGCCCCGACCACGCTCCGGGGGGCGGCGCCCCCCGCTTCCGGTTCCCCGGCCGTTTCCACCGTTCACGGTCTTCTCCCTCTCCGACGCTCGTCCCGCTGTCTGTGCCCGCACTGCCGAATCCGGCTGTGGCGTGAGCGTACGGCCGGCGAAGGCGCCTGACGCGGGCCCGCAGCCCCAATGCCGGGCCCAGGCTGCCCGCCGGGGCCGTGCGCGAGCACAGACGGGCGGTATTTGGGCCCGCGGGCCCAAGACGCCTGGTAGGAGGGGTCGTTACGGTCGCCCTATGTCATCCATGGGGGATTTGCGCCGACGGTTTCGGGGGGTGCGGCGTGCCGTGCCGCGTACGGGTGTGCGGTTGCCGGGAGCCCGTGGGCGGCGTGACCGGGGGCAGGGCGCGCTGGAGTACGTGGGGCTGACCCTGGTGGTCGTGGCGATCGTCGGCGCCCTGGTCGCGACAGGGGTGGGGGCGGATCTCGCGCAGAAGATGGGCGTGGAGGTCTGCAAGGTCACCGGCGGCGGGAACTGCGGCGGTGACGGTGGCGGGGAGGCGCAGGACGGTGCGAACCGTCCGGGTGACGGGGACCCGGCATCGGACGAGAACTCCGACGGGTCGCCGAAGTCACCCGAGCAGTCCGCGTACGACCAGGCCCTGAAGGATCTCCAGGACGCGCAGAAGGACGAGAAGTCCAACAGCGACAAGGCGATCGAGGCCGCGAAGGAACTCGCGAAGATCCTCGCCGACGAGCTCGGCATCACCGACGCCCTGGACTGCATCACCAAGGGCGACATGGGTGCCTGCACCGAAACCCTCATCAACGTCCTCCTCAGCCTCGTCGGCGGCGCGGTCGGGAAACTCGCCGCGAAGTACGGGGCGCCCTGGAAGTGGAAGAAGGCCTACAAGCTCATCCAGGCCCTCAAGAAGCACGGCGGCGACCTCTACGACGGCCTCAAGGGGCTCATCAAGAGCCGAAAGAAGGTCAAGGACGCCGAGAAGGCCCTCGAGGACGCGGCAAAGAAGCTCGACGACACCAAAAAGCCCAAGAAGAACGACAAACCCGACGAGAAGAAGCCGACCACCTGCCCCGCGAAGCACAGCTTCCTGGCCGGCACTCCGGTGCTCCTCGCCGACGGCCGCACCCTGTCCATCGAGGCGGTCCGCCCCGGCGACCTGGTGACCGCCACCGATCCGTTGACCGGCAGGACCGGAGCCCGCCGGGTCGAGCGGACCATCACCACCTACGACGACAAGCACTTCACCCGGCTGACCGTCCGGACCGGCGGGGCACCGGGCCTGCTGACCGCCACCGACACCCACCCGTTCTGGGTGACCGGCGAACGGCGCTGGACGGAGGCGGGCGACATCGGCCGCGGCGACGCGCTGCGCACCGAGACCGGCGGCACGCTGACCGTCACCGGAGTCACGCGGTACACCCAGCGGCAGACGACGTACGACCTGACAGTCGAGGGCGTCCACACCTACTACGTCGGAATCGGCTCCGCGAACGCACTCGTCCACAACAACGACTGCGACATGGCGCCGGAAGAGGTCGACGCGGCGCGCAACCCCGGTGTGGGCGAAGGGGACCCCAAGAAGTTCAAGGACCACTTCCTGCGTCACAAGAAGGTGGTCGAGGACGCGCTGGGCACCAAGTACAAGAAGCTCAAGGAGGACGGTCCGCGGTTCCGGGAGGACATCGCGAAGGCCGTCAAGGACGGCACGTTCAAGCTGGTCGGCAAGGGCACGTTGAAGAAGGGCGAGCCCGAGGGGCTGATCTATCGTGGCAACGGCGTGACGATCGTCCTCAAGGAGAACGGCGACTTCTGGACCGCGCTCAAGAGCGGCGAGGGACTGGACACCGCCATCGAGATCACCAAGAAGGTGCCGGTGAAGTAGCCGGCACGGCAGGCACCCGGCCGGTGGCCGGGCGGGAGCGGGGAGCGGACATGAGTGGTTGGACGACGGCCGAGACGGCACTGCGCGACCACTCCGTCCGCGACGTCCTCGTCCCTGGACTGCTGGACCGGGACGGGGAGTTCCCCGAGTTCCGTCCGCAGCCCCTCGCCGTCTGGCTCCGGCTGGACGAAGGTCTGCTGAGGTTCGAGTCCGTCGGCCAGTACGACCGCTTGGACACCGCATCGGTGACCGGCATCGAGTGGGACGGCATCGAACTGCTCGCGGAGGCCGAGGACGAGGTGATCGTCGCCTCGTACGGTGAACAGCTCTTCGGCGACGGCCGCGACGCCCTGCGCTGCACACGCCTGCGCGTCTACCGCGCGGCTGGCGCCGACGACACCGCATGCACCTGCCTGGCCCTCGACTTCGAGGGCGGGCACACCCTGTTCCTCGACCCGACCTGGACCTTCGGCATCAGGATCGGCAACGCGTCGGACGAGCAACGGTGGCTGACGCTGTACGGCGCCGGGGGAACCGCGCTCGTCGCCGAGGTGGCCCTGCCCGAGAAGGCGTGAGAAGGCGGTTCCCCCGTACCCGTGGAGATCAGGGAAGCTTGGCGGCCTGTGCGGCGACGAGTTCGGCCGGGAGCTTCGGGGTCTTCGCCGTGAGGAAGTCGGCCACGTAGAACGTGACGACGGTCGACCCGGTCCGCACCAGCTGGAAGAGCAGCGGCACCTTGTCCCCCTCGATGCTCCCGGTCACCTGATAGGCGATGCTCTCCTGGCCCGCCGGGGGCAGCGGGAGCTGCCTGACCTCGGTGTACGTGGACGGGCCGTCCTCGCTCGACGTACGGAAACCGCCCGCGCAGGCCCGGACCGCGTCCCGGACACCGCGCATGAGCTGTTGCGCCGTGTCCTCGGGGTGCGAGGTGAGGATCTCGGTGACGACGGTCTGGTCGTCCTTGCCCTCCTCCGACTCGTCCATGACGGTACGGAAGACGGTGGCGGCCGGGGCGGGCTCCGGAGCGCCGTTGATCACGGCGACGAGGGGTTGGCAGTCCTTGCCCTCGGAGCGCTCCGTGCCGGTCTCCTCGCCGCCCTGCATGGGCGTGACCTCATAGCTCGCCACTTCGCCGGTGGTCAGTGCGATCCCGGCCAGCCCGTCCTTGTCGAGGACCTCGCCGGTGCTGGTGGGCGTCGACGTGGGGGACGGTGCGGCGGATTCGCCGGCGGCCGGGTCCGAGGCGGGTGTCCCACTCGGCTTCCCGCCCGGGCTCGCGGTCGTGCCTGCGGCCTTACCGCCGTCCTGCTCGGACGTCCTGCCGTCCGGCCCGCAGGCGACGGCCGCCAGGCAGAGCACTGCTGCGGTGGCCGCCATGGCTGCCGTACGTGCCTTCGTCACAGACCTGCTCCTGACCGGCGAACCGCTGCCGCCGACGCTGTTCCCGCACGGACTTGGCACGGTAACAACCGGAGTGTGCCGGACGCTTGGGCCCACGGGCCCAAGTCACGGCGGGCCGGAGCCGAGCAGCGTCCACGCCCCGTACGCCGCCGACGCCACGGCGAGCACCGCGAGGACCGCCGCCGTACGGGCCGTGGAGCGCAGCCGCAGCAGCGCGACGGCGGGCGGCAGCAGGAGCGGGAAGGCGGGCATCATCAGCCGGGGCCGGGAGCCGAAGTACCCGGAGCCGATCAGCGAGATGACGACGACGGCGATGCCGTAGACGAGTACGGGCAGCGGCTGACGCTGCCGCACGCACAACGACACCAGCCAGCCGAGTGCGGCCAGCGCCGCGCACAGCCCGAGCATGCCGGGCAGCGGAAGACCGAGGATGAAGGAGGCGAGGGCTGCGCCGCCGTCGATGCTGTTGCCCCACTGCGCCTGGATGTCGAAGTAGGCGAACGGCCTGCCCTCGCGCACCGCGACGAACACCACGTACGCGAGCCAGCCCAGTGGCGCGATGACCACCCCGAGCAGCATCCGGCCGTTACGGCGGACGATGCCGTCGGTGGCGCCGCTCCGGTACTCCCGTACGAGGGTGACGGCGGCAGTGACCGCGAGGGCGGCGATCAGCGCGGCGGCGGAGGGGCGGGTCAGCCCGGCGAGCACGCACAGACCACCGGCCACGATCCATCGCCGGGTCAGTACGGCGTACAGCGACCAGGCGGCGAGGGCCGTGAACAGGGTTTCGGTGTACGCCATCGACTGGACGAACGCCGTCGGGTACACCCCCCACAGCGCGGCCAGCAGCACCCCGGCCCGGCGCCCGTACAGCCGCGCCCCGACGGCGAAGATCCCCCAGGCGGCGAGCAGCCCGGCAGCCCAGGCGACCAGCAGCCCGGCGCCCGCGAGGCCGAGCGGGGTCACCTCCGCGATGCCGCGTTCCAGTGCGGGAAGCAGCGGGAAGAACGCCAGATCGGAGTGGACGCCCACGTCGGGGAGCGTGACCGTGTATCCGTAGCCGTTCTCGGCGACCCGCTGGTACCAGACGGAGTCCCAGCGCTCGGAGAGCAGATGCAGCGCGTCCTTCCCGCCCGCCGACGCGGCGGCCCAGAAGACGACGAGCCCGACGATCCGCACCGCGGCGTACGCGCCGAGCGCCGGTGCGGCCGCGGTGAGTGCGGCGGCGGCCCGTCCGCGGACCGGCCGACGCTGCGGGTGCGGCGGGGCGGTGACCTGGGGGGAAGGGGCGGGCGGCATACGGCCGATTATGTCTGCCGATCCGCACCGCGCCCGTGGGTGGGGCCCAGGTGTCCTTGTCCCGGTCCTTGGCGCGGGGTTCCGTCCTCAAGCTCCCCCATAGCCTCAAGGGCATGGGGGGACCCCTTCGACGGGCTTGTTTGTGCGGGTTGCCCGCGGGGCGGCGCGGTCCCTCGTGGGTGGGGGGTCCGGGGCCCCTCCGGGGCGTCTCCTCGGACGACGAACGTTCCGCGGGTACGCGGCGTGACCCGGGTGTCTGTTCGTCGTCCTGCGGGGACTCCCCTGCACGGCCCCGGACCCGGCCGCCTTGCGTCTGCGGCAGTCGTATCGCCGGTGTGCAGACGCGGGCGAGGCCGGGTGGGGCCGTGCAGGGGAGTCCCCGCAGGAAATGGCGTACGACCCGGGTCCCCCGCGTCACCGGGTGCACACGCCATTTCTGAGGAGACGCCCCGGAGGGGCCCCACCCCCACCCACCGGGCAGGCGCACCCCCGCGGGGCAAGCCGCACAAAATCAAGCCCGTCCGGCGGTTGAGGACGGAACCCCGCACCCCCGTACCCCCGCACCCCGGCGAACCCCGGCCGGAGGCTGGTTCAGCCGGTCTGCGCGATCCGTACCTGAGTACCGGGCCGCAGCCCCCATGCCGCCATCGCGCCGGCCTCCGACTCGATCACATGCCGGGCACGCAGCCGGGGCAGGCCCAGCCGCCCGGGCCTCATCGTGTGCACCGCCACGACGTTGAACTTCCGGTCCAGATAGGCCACATCGATCGTGAACCGCATCCGGAAGGAGTGCACGCTCCCGCAAGGCGTGATCATCAGCGCGCCGTCGACCCCGTCCTGGCCGAGCAGCCCACGGGCCCGGTGACGGTACGAGGCCGCGATCCGCAGCGGCACCACGGTCTCCCGTTCCCCGTCCCGGTCCGTGATCGTCAGCGTTCCTGTTCCATTGCGCCATCGAGCCATGGCCACGACCGTAGCGCCACGTGACGTGCCCTGGGTCCGGTTCGGTGTGGAGTGGGCCCCAGGGCCCATGGCCGGTGCCCGCGGGGCCGTCTAGGGTCTGAGTCGTGTACGCCATGCTGATAGGGGTCGCCGCCCTCTGGGGGGCCGCGACCGGACTGCTGGTACCGCGCGCCGCCTACCGGTTCTCCGTCGAACCGGACGTCGCGTGGCGGGACGCCTGCCCCGCCGGCCACGCCCTCACCGGGCCCGGCCGCGGCTGGCTCGGCTCCACGCGCTGCACGACCTGCGCCGAGGTGGGCGCGGCCACCGCCGTGCGCACGACAGCCGGGCCGGGGCACGCCGGGCCGGATCCGGTGGACGACGCCGGGCCGGACCCGGCCGGCGACACCGGCGACGGAACCGGTGAGGCCGACGGCACCGGCACCGGCACCGCACCTGTACCCGCCGCACCCGCCGCACCGCGCAGGAACGGCCCGCGCTACGCCCCGCACATCCTGGCCCCCGTCGTCACCGCCCTCGGCTGCGCCGCCCTCGCCGCGGCCACCGGGGTGCGCCCCGAGCTCGCCGTCTGGCTGCTGCTCACCCCCGTCGGCGTACTCCTCGCGACCATCGACCGCCGTGTCCACCGGCTGCCCGACCAACTGACCCTGCCGGCCGCGGCCGTGGCCGCCGTGCTCCTAGGCGTCGCCGCCCTGCTGCCGGAGCACGGTGGCGCCTGGGTGTCAGCCCTGCTCGGCGGAGCCACTCTCGGCGCCTTCTACTTCCTGCTCTTCCTCATCAACCCGAACGGGATGGGCTTCGGCGACGTCAAGCTCGCCCTCTCCCTGGGCGTGGCCCTCGGCTGGTACGGCTGGGCCGTCGTGTTCGCCGGAGGGTTCGCGGGGTTCCTGTTCGGCGCGGTGTACGGGCTCGTGCTGGTGGTCATGCGGCGTGCCGGGCGCAAGACGGGCATCCCGTTCGGCCCGTTCATGATCGCCGGCGCGCTGCTGGGGATCCTGTTCGGCGGACTGGCCGCCTGAGAGGTACCCGGACGGTCTCCGACCCCTCCGGCGCGCCGAAAAGCGGTCGCGGTCCGCGGCGCCCGGCTGCCACCATCCCCGTATGACCTCAACCCCCGATGACGCGCAAGCGGCAGAAGCAGCAGCAGCGGAGCGTGCCCGGTTCGAGGCCCTGGTCGCCGAGGCCGACGCCGTCTCCGTAGCCGGCTGGGACTTCTCCTGGCTCGACGGCCGGGCCACCGAGGAGCGCCCCTCCTGGGGGTACGCCCGCGCCATGGGGGAGCGCCTCGGCAGAGCGAGAGCCGCGCTCGACATCCAGACCGGCGGAGGCGAAGTGCTCGCCTCCGCGCCGAAGCTGCCGCCGCTGACCGTGGCCACCGAGGGCTGGCCGCCGAACATCGACCGCGCCACCGCCCTTCTGCATCCGCTGGGAGCCGTGGTGGTGGCGGACGAGGACAAGCCGCCGCTGCCGTTCGGCGACGCGGCTTTCGACCTGGTGGTCAGCCGCCATCCGGTGACCACGTGGTGGGAGGAGATCGCCCGGGTCCTGGCCCCCGGCGGCACGTACTTCTCGCAGCAGGTCGGCCCGGCCAGCGTCTTCGAGCTCGTCGAGTACTTCCTCGGCCCGCAGCCGCCGGAGGTACGCGGCGGCCGCGACCCGGAACAGGCGCGCTCGGCGGCCGAGGCGGCCGGTCTCGACGTCGTCGACCTGCGGATGGAGCGGCTGCGCACCGAGTTCCTCGACATCGGCGCCGTCGTCTACTTCCTGCGCAAGGTGATCTGGATGGTGCCCGGCTTCACCGTCGGCGCGTACCGGACCCAACTTGCCGCGCTGCACCACCGGATCGAGACCGAGGGCCCGTTCGTCGCCCACACCACCCGATTTCTGATCGAGGCCCGCAAACCCGGGTGAGGCCGAACACCCTTCCCGCGCCCGAAGGGTGGCACCCTGGGTGCTGAGCGCACGGGGAAGGAGCAGGCCATGAGGGTCGGCAACGACGAGGAAGCGGCGAGCAGCCCACGGCAGGGGAACGCCGAATGGCTCAGAGGCGCCCGGGTGGTCGGCGTCCTCGGCATCTTCTACCGGCCCGAAGGGCGCATGGGGGAGCCGGAAGCGGTCGCCTTCCTGCTGGACGACGGCCAGTCCGTGCTCCTGACCTGCGCGTCCGACGGCAGTCTGCACGTCGGCGCCGGTACCTGGCCGCACCTTCCCGACTGGTGCGTACCCGCCGCCCAGTGGGAGTTCGCCACGATGGCGCGGCTGCCGCAGCCGCCGGAAGGCGGCTGGACGGTGCTGCGCACCGAGGAGCGCAGGGACGAGCGGGGCGAGGTGGACGAGGCCGTCATCCGCTGCGAGGGCGGCCGTTTCGTGGTGACCGGCGGCGACACCGTGGGCATCCGCTTCACCAGGGGCCATCGGGGCGCGGCCGCCGCGACCTGACGGCGCGCGCCGCGGCCCGGGTGCGGCAGTACAACGCCGCACCTTACGCGTGCCCCCCGACCGTCACCTTCCCCACCGTCAGCTCCGGCTTGCCCTCCATCACCTCACCCACCCGCTCCACCTGCTGCTCCAGTTCCCGGAGCTGTCCGGCCGTCAGCGGGGACAGTGGCTCCACCGTCACCGCGATCCGCCGGCCCGAGCGGCGCTGGTGCCACACCCCCGCCACGGTGCCGTCGATCAGCAGCACCGGAAAGTTCCCCGCCTGGCCGCCCGCCAGCGCCCGGGTGCAGGCCGCGCCGGGGAAGAGCCTCTCGCGGGGCTGGGACGCGATGACGAACGCGTCGAAGTAGGGGAGCAGCCGCACCCCGCGCACCGGCTCCGAAGGGAAGGCGGTGTCGCCCGCCACCACCCAGGCCGGGCTGCCGTCCTCGTACACCACCTCCTCGATCTTCCCGTCGGCCGCCAGTCCCGCGAACAGATCGGCTGCCCAACGGGCGGGCACCGCCAGCCATTTGGCGAAGTTCTGCGGGGTTGCGGGGCCGTAGGCGTACAGGTAGCGGCCGACGAGTGCGGCGAGCGCCTGCGGTCCGTCGAGCGGGGTGACGTCCGGGCGGGTGTAAGTGACCTTGCGGCCGTGGTCCTGGCCGAAGCAGAGCAGTCCGCGGCGGGACGCCAGGTGCGTCACCTGCCGCCAGCGCGGCCACAGGGTCTGGAAGGCGGGCACCACCGGCTCGCCGGCCCAGGCCCCGGCGCGGGCGATGACCGCCTCCGTGAGTTCGTCGACGGTCAGCTCAACGCCGGTCAGTGCATCGGCGATCGCGGCGAGCACCTCCTCGGTCTGGTCCGGGTTCATCCGCACCCCTTCCGGGTGGGTGTTGCGGCCCACCGGAAGCGCGGACAACGCTCCGGTCCACAGCGGCAGTTCGGCTGCGGACACCAGATGGACCGTGCCGCGCGGCCCGAACGTCTTGATCAGGATCCGGTCCGACCACAGGGCCTTGCGCACATCGGCACGGGTCAGGTCCCGGCTCCGCAGCCCCACGGAGAGCTCGGCGGCGGACAGGACCTGCGCGTGCGCGGCCGGCATCGACTCGACCACTGCCGCCGGGGCGGCGGCGAGCGGGTCCGTCAGGCCCTGGCGCTCCATCCGGCGGGTGTTCGCTCCGGCCCAGGTCGCGGTTGCGCTTCGCGTCGTCATGGATCGAAAACTACCGGCCCATCAGGTCAGTTCCTGTCCTCATTCCCGGCCCTGCCGGTGACCTCTGCGCGAAGCCGGAGGGCCCCCGCCGAGGACCCCAGGCGCGCGGGGCGCGGCCACCCGCGACCGGAATGTGCACATCCTGTGCACGTCCTGAGGGCGCGTCCGGCGTCAAGGCGGCGCCGCCGGGCATCCGTGCAGCTCCAGGCCCTGTGGGGCACCGGATTCCGTGCCCGTGGCGGAGCCCCGCACATTCGGAGAGTAATTATTTCGTGGCGTGGCACGCAGCATCACTTACGAAGGGTTATGGTGGAAACCCCCCCTCGGGCCGGTCCGTAACCCCCCCCCCCACGGACCGGCCCGTTTTTTTGTGCCCCGGTACCGCCGGGTCCGAACCGCAGGCGCGGTCGTGAGCCCCGGCAGCCTCTCAGGCCCGTCCCGCCCAGATGTTGGTGCCCGCGGTGTCCACGGCGAAGGTGTCGATCTCCTTCAGTTCCTCGGCAGACAGCGCCGGTCCGGCCAGTGCCGCGACGTTCTCCTCCAGCTGACCCACACTCGACGCGCCGATCAGGGCCGACGTCATACGGCTGTCGCGCAGCACCCAGGCGATGGCCAGCTGGGCGAGCGACTGGCCGCGGCGGCGCGCGATGTCGTTCAGCCCGTTCAGCCGGCGGACCACCTCGTCCGAGAGCAGGTCCGGGTTGAGGGACTTGCCCTGCGTGGCACGCGATCCCTCCGGGATGCCCTTCAGGTACTTGCCGGTCAGCAGCCCCTGGGCGAGCGGCACGAAGGAGATGCAGCCCATACCGGCCGCCTCCAGGGTGTCCAGCAGCCCGTCGTCCTCGGTCCAGCGGTTGATCATCGAATAGGACGGCTGGTGGATCAGGGCCGGCACGCCCATCTCCTTCAGCAGCCGGGCCGCCTCGGCGGTCTGCGCGGAGTTGTACGAGGACACCCCCACGTACAGCGCCTTGCCCTGCCGCACGGCGGAGGCCAGCGCCCCCATCGTCTCCTCCAGCGGAGTGTCCGGGTCGAAGCGGTGCGAGTAGAAGATGTCGACGTAGTCGAGGCCCATCCGCTTCAGCGAGGCGTCGAGCGACGACAGCAGGTACTTGCGGGAGCCCCACTCGCCGTACGGGCCGGGGTGCATGTCGTACCCCGCCTTGGTGGAGATGACCAGCTCGTCGCGGTAGGGGATGAAGTCCTGCGCGAAGATCTTCCCGAAGTTGAGCTCGGCGGAGCCGGGCGGCGGGCCGTAGTTGTTGGCCAGGTCGAAATGGGTCACGCCGAGGTCGAAGGCGCGGCGCAGAATGGCGCGCTGCGAGTCGAGCGTGCGGTCGTCGCCGAAGTTGTGCCAGAGGCCGAGCGAGACGGCCGGGAGCTTGAGGCCGCTGCGGCCGGTGCGGCGGTACTCCATGGAGTCGTAGCGCGCGGCGGCGGCCCGGTAGGGGGAAGAGGAATCAGTCACGTTTCCCTCCTTATCACGGACTTGTGACAGGCCGGGTTGGGCCGGTGCGCCGCCTGCGCAGTAATGTGGCGGCTTCGGGACTGCACGGCACGGCGGGGCGATCGCCCCCTTCCGGTGCGGCGATCCCCAGGTGGACGACCCCGGACCCCGGGCAAAGGGGCGGGCGTGCCCGCACGGAACCGAGAGGTGGACTCAGTGAACTTGCGCGACCTGGTGTACGGGCTCTACGCACGCCGGGTGGAGGCCCGCCTCGATCACGCCCAGGTGCCCAAGCACATCGGCGTCATCCTCGACGGAAACCGGCGCTGGGCGAAGGCGTCCGGCGGCACCGCCGCGCAGGGGCACCAGGCCGGTGCGGACAAGATCAAGGAGCTCCTCGGCTGGTGCAGCGAGACGGACGTCGAGGTCGTCACGCTCTGGATGCTCTCCACGGACAACTTCGACCGGCCCGCGTCGGAGCTCACCCCGCTCCTCGGCATCATCGAGAACACCGTGCGTGACCTGGTGGCGGACGGGCGCTGGCGCGTCCACCACGTCGGCACGCTCGACCTGCTGCCCGCGCACACCCAGACGGTCCTCAAGGAGGCCGAACAGGCCACGGTCGGGGTCGACGGAATACTGGTCAACGTCGCCGTCGGCTACGGCGGGCGACAGGAGATCGCGGACGCGGTGCGCTCCCTGCTGCTCGACCACTCCGAGAAGGGCACCTCCTTCGAGGACCTGGCGGAGATCGTCTCCACCGACCTGATCTCCGAGCACCTCTACACCCGGGGACAGCCGGACCCCGACCTCGTGATCCGTACCAGTGGCGAGCAGCGGCTGTCGGGCTTCATGCTCTGGCAGAGCGCGCACTCCGAGTACTACTTCTGCGAGGTCTTCTGGCCGGCGTTCCGCCGCGTCGACTTCCTGCGGGCCCTGCGCGACTACGCGGCCCGCCACCGCCGCTACGGCGGCTGAGGACTCTCCCACGGAGGCTCCGGCCCGGATCAGGGCGGGAGGCCACCCGGCCTCGGCTGACGGCTTCGACCGGAACCGGCCAGGTCGGCATGGCTTGGCGTGTTCGAGGGCATACCCCTGACAGGTCGACGTCCGGTCACCAACCAGGCGGACGTCGTGTCCAAGTGAGCGGCATGGAGTCCGCTCGCCCGGGAGGCCCTTTGCACACGAAGGACCGTACATACAGTGCGGCCGACGCGGAGGGCCGGCGCTCGGCCCGCGCAAGGTGGCCGGAGCCCGGCCCGTCCTCTCCCATTGGGATGCTCCGCGACGCCGTCGCACCCCAACCTCGTCCGAGGGGGTACGTCCTTCCGTGGTGACCAGCACAAAGCGCCGCATGCCCGACAGGCGCACCTATGTTCTCGACACCAGCGTCCTGCTGGCCGATCCGAACGCCATGGCCCGCTTCGACGAGCACGAAGTCGTGCTCCCGATCGTCGTGGTCACGGAACTGGAGGCCAAACGGCACCACCCCGAGCTCGGGTACTTCGCCCGGCAGGCCCTGCGCCTGCTGGACGACTTCCGGGTCCGGTACGGCCGGCTGGATGCCCCGATCCCCCTCGGGGATCTGGGCGGGACGCTCCGCGTCGAACTCAACCACTCCGATCCCGGCGTCCTTCCCGCCGGCTACCGGTTGGGGGACAACGACTCACGGATTCTCGCGGTCGCACGCAATCTCCAGGCCGAGGGGTACGACGTCACGGTCGTCTCCAAGGACCTGCCGCTGCGCATCAAGGCATCATCGGTCGGCCTCCTCGCCGAGGAGTACCGGGCGGAACTCGCCATCACCGACTCCGGCTGGACCGGGATGTCCGAACTGTCCCTCTCCGCCGAACAGGTGGACCTGCTCTTCACCGAGGAGACGCTGTACGTCCCCGAGGCCGCCGAGCTGCCCGTGCACACCGGCCTGGTCCTCCAGTCCGAACGGGGCAAGGCGCTCGGCCGGGTGTCACCCGAGGGCAGTGTCCGGCTCGTCCGTGGCGAACGGGAGGCCTTCGGCATCCACGGGCGCAGCGCCGAGCAGCGCATCGCCCTGGACCTGCTCCTGGACCAGGACGTCGGCATCGTCTCGCTGGGTGGCCGGGCCGGCACCGGCAAGTCGGCGCTGGCGCTCTGCGCGGGTCTCGAAGCGGTGCTGGAGCGCGGGCAGCACAAGAAGGTGATGGTCTTCCGTCCGCTGTACGCGGTGGGCGGGCAGGAGCTCGGCTATCTCCCCGGCAGCGAGGCCGAGAAGATGAGCCCCTGGGCCCAGGCCGTCTTCGACACCCTCTCGGCGGTCTCCGGCCGCGAGGTGATCGAGGAGGTGCTGGGGCGCGGCATGCTGGAGATCCTGCCGCTCACCCACATCAGGGGCCGGTCCCTCCATGACGCCTTCGTGATCGTCGACGAGGCCCAGTCGCTCGAACGGAACGTCCTGCTGACCGTGTTGTCCCGGATCGGGGCCAATTCCCGGGTGGTGCTCACGCATGACGTGGCCCAGCGGGACAACCTCCGGGTCGGCCGGTACGACGGAGTGGTCGCCGTGGTCGAGAAGCTGAAGGGACATCCGCTCTTCGCGCACGTGACGCTCACGCGTTCGGAGCGTTCCCGTATCGCCGCACTGGTGACCGAAATGCTGGAGGAAGGCCAGATCTAATACGGATTGGGGCAGTTGATGCCGCCCGGCGAGCCAAGGAGCTTAGCCGGGCGGCATCGTGTTGCGGCGCTATTTCCGTCATTCATGTGCGCCAAACGAGGTGTGAGCTTTCACACGCAACAGAGAATTGCTTCCCGGCGTCCCGTTCCGGCAGAGTCTTGCTTCCGTCAGGCCCCGCATACGGCACACCGGCACCTCCAGAGGTGCCACGCACCACACAACTCAACAATCGCCGTCCGTATGCCGCCCGCGAGCACCACGCGGCACTCCCTCGGGAGTCGCCCACCGGGCCCGTGCCTCCCGTGACCCAAGCAGTAGGGAGGCCAGTGTCAGGGGCACGATTGCGCCCGCGAGGTCACCTAAGCGGGCGATGCTGGAAGGACACCGTGTGAGCCGGATCTCGGTCCGGGGGTTCGCCGTGGCATCTGCCACAGCGGTAACCACCGTTGGCGCCGTCGTAGGCGTTGCAGCAGGCAGCACTCCCGCTGCTGATGACAACAACTTCGAGGCGACCGCAGCCGACACCACGCTGCTCGCAGACATCCCCGCGGGCCAGCAGGCCCAGGTGCAGACCGTATCGCTGACGCAGCAGGCCGACGCCCAGGCGTCCGCGGCCGACGCGTCGGCGAAGAAGTCCGCCGAGGAATCAGCCCGTGTGCAGGCCGCCAAGGACGCCAAGTCCAAGAAGGCGGCGGCCGAGGACAGGCTGGAGAAGGAGCGTCAGGAGAAGAAGGACGCTGCCGAGCGTGCCAGCCGCTCCGAGGTCCGCAGCGCTTCCGCCTTCGCGGCGCAGAGCTCGTACAGCGTGGCCGAAGTCCAGGCGATCGCCCGTCAGATGGTGCCCGCCGACCAGTTCCAGTGCTTCAGCAACATTGTGAACGTCGAGTCGAGCTGGAACTACCGGGCGAGCAACCCGTCCTCCGGCGCGTACGGTCTCGTCCAGGCGCTCCCCGGCTCGAAGATGGCCTCGGCCGGAGCCGACTGGATGACCAACCCGGCCACGCAGATCAAGTGGGGCCTCAACTACATGAACAGCGGCCGCTACGGCAGCCCGTGCGCCGCCTGGTCCTTCTGGCAGGCCAACCACTGGTACTAGAACCTTCCGAGGTTCCGGTCTCAACCTCACGAAGCCCCTCGCCGTCCTACGGTGAGGGGCTTCGCGCGTGTACGGTCGGGCGGAGCCGTTCCCGGGGGGAGCGGTGGGGAGAGCGGACGGGGGTAGAGGAAGCGTTATGTCGAAACTGCCGGGGTGGCTCGGACAACTGGGTGCTGAACTGACCAGGCTCGGTGAGCGCCTGGACGAACGGCGGGCCGAAGCGGAGGCCGAGGACGACGACGTCGCGCGCGAGGGGGCGCCGGTGACGACGGCCGCCGGGCCCGCGCCGGAGGCCGGGACCGCCAGGAGCGCGGCCGCGGCCGACCATGTGCCGCCGCCGCCCGCATACGCCCCCGCCGTCTCCGCCCGCCCCGATCCGGTCGCGGCCATACCCTGGGGGATGCGGGTCGCGGCCGAGGCGGGCTGGCGGCTGCTGGTGCTCGCCGGCACCCTCTGGGTGCTCATGCGGGTCATCAGCGCGGTGCAGCTGGTGGTGCTGGCGTTCGTCGCCGCGCTGCTCGTCACCGCGATGCTCCAGCCGACCGTCGCACGGCTGAAGCGGTACGGGCTGCCGCGCGGACTGGCCACCGCGGTCACGGCGATCCTGGGCTTCATCATCATGGGCCTGGTCGGCTGGTTCGTGGTCTGGCAGGTCATGGACAACATCGACACCCTCTCCGACAAGGTGCGGACGGGAATCGACGACCTGAAGAACTGGCTGCTGGACAGCCCGTTCCATGTGACCGACAAGCAGATCAACGACATAGCGAAGAACCTCAGCGACACCGTCGGCACCAACACGGAGGCGATCACCTCCGCCGGACTGCAGGGCGTCACCGTGATGGTGGAGCTCCTCACCGGGATGCTGCTGGCGATGTTCTCCACGCTCTTCCTGCTGTACGACGGCAAGCGCATCTGGCACTGGGTGCTCAGGCTCGTGCCCGCCCAGGCCCGCCCGGGTGTCGCCGGCGCCGGCCCGCGCGCCTGGCGGACGCTGACCGCCTATGTGCGCGGCACGGTGATAGTCGCTCTGATCGACGCCATCTTCATCGGCCTCGGGATCTTCTTCCTCGATGTGCCGATGGCCGTGCCACTGGCCGTCTTCATCTTCCTGTTCGCGTTCATCCCGCTCGTCGGGGCGGTGGTGTCCGGGGCGCTGGCGGTAGTCGTCGCCCTGGTCACCCAAGGCGTGTTCACGGCACTGATGGTGCTGGCCGTGGTGCTCGCGGTGCAGCAGATCGAGGGCCACATCCTGCAGCCGTTCATCCTGGGCCGGGCGGTGCGCGTGCATCCGCTGGCCGTGGTGCTCTCGGTCGCCGCGGGCGGCATGATCGCCGGCATCGGGGGCGCCGTGGTCGCGGTGCCGCTGGTCGCGGTGACCAATACGGTGGTCGGCTATCTGCGGACGTACGGGCAGGAGGAGTCCCGCCGCCACTCGCCACCGCCGCACGGCTCGACCTCACTGGACGCGGCACCGAAGCCCGCACCCGGCTCGCCTCCGGAGGAGTTCGACGACGGCAGCGACGAGGAGTCGGCGGCGGACGCGCCGAAGGCGCTCTGAGCGGGACACGCGACAAGGGACCTCGTAGGTCCGGACCCTTGAGGAGGACCCTCGGAAGGGTCCGGACACAGAAGAAGGGCCCCGAGGACGGTCGGTCGTCCTCGGGGCCCTTCTCGTATCAGGGGTACTGCGGGTGCTACTCGGTGATGACGGCCTCGGCTTCGAGGGTCACACCGACCGCCTGGATCACCGAGGCGATCTTGACGGCTTCCTGAATGGTCTCACGGTCCACGCCGGCCTTGCGCAGCACCTGCTCGTGGGAGTCCAGGCACTGGCCGCAGCCGTTGATCGCGGAGACGGCGAGCGACCACAGCTCGAAGTCGACCTTCTCCACGCCCGGCTTGCCGATCACGTTCATCCGCAGGCCGGCCCGGAGGTTGCCGTACTCGGGGTCCGACAGCAGGTGCCGGGTCCGGTAGAACACGTTGTTCATCGCCATGATGGCGGCGGCCGACTTCGCGGCGGTGTACGCCTCCGCGGAGAGGTTGGCCTTCGCCTCCGGCTCCAGCTCGCGCAGCACCTTCGGCGAGCGCGAGGCGATCGCGCAGGCGAGGACGGTGCCCCAGAGCTGCTGCTGCGGGAGCTCGCTGTTGCCTATGACCGAACCGAGGTTCAGCTTCAGGTCCTTGGCGAAGTCCGGAACGGCGGCCTTCAGTTCGTCGAGTGCCATGTCGGTGTCAGCTCACTCGCCCGAGAGGAGCGCGACCGGGTCCAGGGTGTTCTCGCCCTTGGTCCAGTTGCAGGGGCACAGCTCGTCGGTCTGCAGGGCGTCGAGGACCCGCAGGACCTCCTTGGGGTTACGGCCCACGGAACCGGCGGTCACCATCGTGAACTGGATCTCGTTGTTCTGGTCGACGATGAAGACGGCGCGCTGAGCGAAGCCGTCCTCGCCCTCGATGCCGAGGTCACGCATGAGCTCGTGCTTCGAGTCGGCCAGCATCGGGAAGGGCAGGTCGGTCAGGTCCGGGTGGTCCTTGCGCCAGGCGTGGTGCACGAACTCGGAGTCACCGGAGAAGCCGAGGATCTGCGCGTCACGGTCGGCGAACTCGTCGTTCAGCTTGCCGAACGCGGCGATCTCGGTGGGGCACACGAAGGTGAAGTCCTTCGGCCACGCGAAGATCACTTTCCAACCGTCATACGTCTTGTGGGTGATGGTCTCGAACTCCTTGCCCTTCTCCAGGGAGACGCAAGCGGTCAGTTCGAACTGGGGAAACTGGTCACCGACAGTGAGCATGATTCGGGGCACTCCTGTGTTGCTTGGGGCTGGACCTGAGCACAGTCGCACATGTCCCATTGATCACGGAAATCGGCCGCGTCGAGGGGATTGATAGAAGAGGGTGATCAGTGGTAGGCGTGGGTCACTCGACCCGGCGGCCGCTCCGAGACTCCTCCTCAGGAGGAACGGAGGGGGCCGCATTCTGTCACCCGGACCTGTGGGCAGCACCACGACGTCGGAGGCGGTGATCTCCTGTTCCTGCCGATCGCACTGCTTGTCTTCGATCCAGACGACCTCGATCAGCGACGGGTCGAACCTCTTTCCCCGTCCTGCGGGGTGGACCATCACGGCTCGGATCGACTCACGGAGCAGGGTCTTCTTCTCGGGGATCGTGTAGCCCTTCCACTTCTCCGGGAGGGAGGGGGAGATGCTCTGCCTGCGGACCTTCGCGGCGGCCAGTTGGCGGCGCTGCCGGTTCAACTCATCGCGCTCGCCCTCAAGATCCTCGATCATGTCGAGCGCCGTTCCCATACTGATGCGCTTCGCCCTGCGGCGCTCATTGATCTCTTCGATCTCCTGGTGAATCTCGGCGAGCCGAATGTCGTGCTCGGTCTCGTCGATGTCCTCTTCCTTGGCAACCATGCCGAGGCTTCGGCGGACCTCCAGGAGGAAGGCTTCTTCGACCAGGTCTTCCATTGGGGGGCCGACTCGGGTTACACCACCGCACCCGCCGAGCGTGGTGAGGCAGGCGTACCGGTAGCCGTACCGCTCGTAGGAGGTGGTTCCCTGCGAGTACTGGTTGGACATCAGGGGGAAGCTGCACTTTCCGCACCGGGCAATCCCGGAAAGGAGGTACTTGACCGATGTGGTGTGCACTGACCGGCCTTCCTTCCTGGCCCTCTTTCGCTCCTCGATGGTGGTGACGCAGGCTTGCCACTCTTGCGGAGAGACGACCGCTTCCCAGTCCCCCATTACTGGCTTGCCGTCCTTGTGGACGACGAAGTCAGGCATCCATGGCCTTTTGCCGTCACGTCGCTCGGTCTGGGGCAGGTAGGTCTTGTAGCCGCAGACGCGGGGATTTACGAGGCGCGACTCAACAGCGCTGTGCTGGAGGCTCTGCGCGCCGCTGACCTTCTTGTTGCGAGTCGGTTCGTATCCGAGGGAAATCCACAGTTTGCGGACGCCGCCGACGGTGAGGCCGTCGGGGATCCCGAGGATGGCCTTCCGAAGGTCTTCGGCCTCGGTGTCATGGAGCGTCTGACGATCTTCGGCCCAGCCAAAGGGCCGAGGGGCCCCGTGCATATGCCCGCGCTCCGCCAAGCCCTTGTTCTTTCGGGCGACCCGGCGCTTGGTGTTGTAGACCTCCATGCCTCCCATGGTGGCCTGGATGGTGAGCATTGACCGGCCCTCCTGAGTGGACAGATCCGTGCCACCTGCAACGGCCCGACCCAGGTATCTGGGGTTGAGTTGGAAGAGTCGGTTTACTCGGGCCGCATCGTATTCCTGCCGGACCAATCGGTCTGCGTGGTAGAAGAGGATTCCCCGGATCGTGCCGTTCTCCAGGTCTGCCAGCATCTGCTCGAAGTCCTTGCGGACGATGTGAGGGTTGCTCGCCGGGGTGTTGTTGTCGTTGTAGCGGCGAGTGATGGTGACGTTCAGGTCGGCCGCCACCTGTTCCATGTCCTCGAACTGCTCGGCGACCTGCTCGCCGACCTGGCGCCAGTCGGCAGCGTTCGTCCTGAGCGCCTTGTCCTCGGACGCGCGCGCGTAGGCCCCCACCGGATGCATGTCAGACCCCTCCCCAGAAGTTGACTTGAAGGGGACGCTAATGCGCTGAGCAGTGCGAAAGGGGTAATAAATGATGAAATCACACGTACAGGTGTTATCTGATGAAGGCTGACCGCGAGACTCGTTGATCGAGTATGTGGCTACACTCGGTCGTGATGATCGGAGGTGCCTATCAGTGGTCCAGGGTAATCAGGGCATCCGGCCCAAACAGCCCAGCCTCTCGCAGCTGCGCGCCTTCGCCGCCGTGGCGGAGTATCTGCACTTCCGGGACGCCGCAGCCTCAATCGGGATGAGTCAGCCCGCGCTCTCCGGGGCTGTGTCCGCGCTGGAGGAGGCACTGGGTGTCCAGCTGATCGAGCGTACGACGCGCAAGGTGCTGCTCTCGCCCGCCGGGGAGCGGCTCGCGGTGCGGGCGCGGGCCGTCCTGCACGCCGTCGGTGAACTGATGGAGGAGGTCGAGGCGGTCCGGGCGCCGTTCACCGGAGTGCTGCGGCTCGGTGTGATCCCGACCGTCGCCCCGTATCTGCTGCCGACCGTGCTGCGGCTGGTCCATGAGCGCTACCCGGACCTCGATCTCCAGGTGCACGAGGAGCAGACCTCATCGCTGCTGGAGGGGCTGGCCGCGGGGCGGCTGGATCTGCTGCTGCTCGCGGTGCCGCTCGGGGTGCCGGGCGTGACCGAACTCCCGCTCTTCGACGAGGACTTCGTGCTGGTCATGGAGCGCGATCACTGGCTCGGCGGACGTCAGGACATTCCGCGCGAGGCGCTGCGGGAGCTGCCGTTGCTGTTGCTCGACGAGGGCCACTGCCTGCGCGACCAGGCGCTCGACATCTGCCGTGAGGCGGGGCGTACGGAGGGCGCGCCGGTCACCACGACCGCGGCCGGGCTCTCCACCCTGGTGCAGCTGGTGGCCGGAGGGCTCGGGGTGACACTGCTGCCGCGGACCGCGGTGACGGTCGAGACCGCCCGCAACGACGCGCTGACCACGGGGTACTTCGCGGACCCGGCCCCCGCGCGGCGGGTGGCGCTGGGGATGCGGACCGGGGCGGCCCGGCACGAGGAGTTCGAGGAGTTCGCGGCGGCGCTGCGCGGGACGATGGAGGCGCTGCCGGTACGCGTGGCGACGGCCGGCCGGACCTGAGCACAGGTCCGGCCGGCCGTCGGGTAGCGCTACTCGCTGCGCAGCCCGTCGGGGCGCATCATGCGCCACAGAGGCGGCAGGGAGAGCAGGGTGACCAGGAGGATGAGGGCCGCGCCCGCGCCCGCCATCGGCAGGAACAGCCACCAGCCGGACACCTCCTTGCCGACCATCCAGCACAGGGTGGCGCCGAGGGCGAGGCCACCGGCCACCGCCACCGCGAGCCCGATGGCCACCGGGACCGCGGTCTGCCACAGCACCGACCAGCCGAGGGTGACCCGGCGGGTGCCGAAGGCGACCAGGACCGACAGCAGCCGCTTGCGCTCACGCAGTTGCTCCAGCTGGGAGACCAGCATGGACGCGGCGATCAGCAGCAGCGTGGCGGTCGCGCCGACCTGGAGGCCGGTCTGGATGCTCGCGTACTGCCGGTCGCGTTCGACCGAGTTCATGGTGACCAGGCGCATGCCGGGGTCGAGCCGCGCTGCCGTGTTGCGTACGTACTCGGCGGCGTCCGGGACGTGTTCGTCGATGCGGATCTGCGAGACGGTCTCGGCTCCCGGCAGGGCGCCGGCGTCGATCGCTCCGGGCGTGACCATGATGCCCCAGCGTTCCTCGCCGAGCGGATCGGGCCGGGTCCCGACGGTCCGGGTGGCGGCCGGCAGGGTCCAGTGCAGCGGCTTGCCCCGGCCGTAGCTGTCGAACTCGAGCACCTTGCCCTTGCGGGCGGTCTCGTCGACCCAGTCGGCCTGTCCCTTGTCCTTGGGGTGGACGACGAAGGTGTCGCCTTCCCGGCAGGACGTGATCCGGGCGAGCTCGCGCAGGGTCGCACAGTCCCCGATGGTGAACGAGGTGGTGGGCTGGATCGCGTCGCCCTTGTACGTCCCCGGCTTGGTCGCGTACGCCTCGACCGTGCCGATGACCTGGGTGACGCCCTTGGTGGCGCGGAACTCCTTGATCGTGCGCAGGGCGGCGTCGCCTCTGACGATCTCGGAGTGGGAGTAGAACTGGGCGCGGGACGGGTCCTGGCCGGTGATCTTGTTGAAGTCGTCGTTCATCGCGGCGAACAGCATCTGCAGTGCCACCGCACCGGCCACGGCGACGGTGACGCCGCTGACCGCGCGGGAGGCCGCCCCGCTGTTCAGCTGGAGCCGGCGGATGGCCAGCTGCCAGGGCACCGGGCCGCCGCGCAGCCGGTTGACGCAGGCCTCGACCAGCCAGGGCAGGAGCAGGGCCAGCCCGACCAGGACCAGCACCGCGCCTCCGGCGACCGGGTACGGGTTGACGGGTCCGTACTCCTCGACCTTGCCGGTGAGTCCGAAGACCGCGAGACCGGCGACCGGCAGCAGCAGCCGCCACCAGAGGCGGCGCTTGCGGCTGCGGCTGTTGCGTACGACGCCGAGCGGCTCGATGACAACGGACCGCATGGCCGCCAGGGTGACGAGCACCGCGGTGAGTGGAACCGCGAGGGCGATCAGCACGCACAGCCGGGCGTCGGGGGCCAGGTCGGAGGGGAAGGCGCTGACGTCCCAGATCTCGACGTGGTCGATGAACTGGCGTCCCGTCAGGAAAACGGCCAGTCCGATGAGGAGGCCGAGCACCGAGCCGAAGAGTGCCTCACCGGCCGCGATCCGGCGGGTCATCCGGATGTCGGTGCCCACCAGGCGCAGTGCGGCGAGCCGGCGGTCGCGGCGGTCGCCGCCGAAGCGAACGGCGGTGGCGATGAAGATGGCCACCGGGGCCAGGAGCACCACGCAGACCATGATGATCAGCACGATGAGCATCGGTGACAGGGGATCGGCCGGTCCGGGGTCGCCGTATCCGGCGATCCGGTGGCCGCCCGCCGCGCTGGTCAGGGTGTCGCTGCCGGCGTAGAACCACAGCTCGCCGGGCGAGCGCAGGCCCGCGTCCGAGATCGTGCCGGTCACCTCGTACGGCAACCGCTCCTTGAGGAGCGCGTTCTCCGGGGAGTCGAGGAGTTTCCCGAGCGCGGGGGAGACCACCATCTCGCCGGGGGCGGGGAAGGCGGTGAGGCCCGGGGGGACGACCGGACGGCTGCCGTCGGCGCGCATCAGGAAGCCCGTGATGGAGCGGTCGTGGTACTCGGTGCTCGCCTCCATCCGCAGGACCGTGCTGTCCGACTTCTTCGCCGAGGCGTCGGGGGAGTCCGAGATCTTGGTCTCGGAGCGGGCCTGGTCCCGGGCGGACCGCTCGTCGAGCATGTGCGGCACGGAGGAGGCGGTGAGCAGCAGTGCCACCCCGAGTCCCACGCCGACGGCGGTGAGCAGGGTGCGGACCCAGCCCTCGCGGCCGCCGCCGGCGGCGAAGCGGATCCCGAGTGCGAGATCGCGCAGCCAGGGAGCGGTGCGGGAGGTGGCTTCGGGGGGTGGCACCGGGCCGGCCGGGGTGCTCTTCTCGTCGAGCAGCGTCATACGGCGTGCTCCAGATCGCGGGCCCGGCCGTCGCGGACGGTGATGTCGCGGTCGGAGTAGGCGGCGACGCGGGCCTCGTGGGTCACCAGCACCACGGCGACGTTGGAGGAACGGGCCGCATCGGTGAGCAGCTGCATGACCCGCTCGCCGTTGAGGGAGTCCAGGGCGCCGGTCGGCTCGTCCGCGAAGATCACCTTCGGTGACGCGGCCAGTGCGCGGGCCACGGCCACGCGCTGGCCCTGGCCGCCGGAGACCTCGCCGGGGCGCTTGGCGCCGATGTCGTCGACCTCCAGGCGCTCCATCCACTCCAGGGCGGTGCGCTCGGCGGTTTTGCGGCGGGTGCCGTTGAGCCGCAGCGGCAGAGCGACGTTCTCCACACAGGTCAGCTCCGGGACGAGCTGGCCGAACTGGAACACGAAGCCGAACTCGCTGCGGCGCAGGGCGCTGCGCTCGGCGTCGGACATGACGGACAGCTCGCGTCCGGCGTAGGTGATGGTGCCGGAGTCGGGGGTGATGATCCCGGCGAGGCAGTGCAGCAGGGTGGACTTGCCGGAGCCGGAGGGGCCCATCACGGCGACGACCTCGCCGGGGTGGACGGAGAACGAGGCGCCGTCGAGTGCGGGGGTCGACCCGTAGGTCTTGCGCAGATCGTGGGCGGCGAGCAGGGAGCCGGCGGGAATCACGGGGCCACCACCTTCGCGAGCTGGCCGAGTCGCGCGGCGGTGAGCTCCAGCCAGCGCAGATCGGCTTCGAGGTGGAACAGGGCGTGGTCGCAGATCAGCTGGTCGGCGAGGTCGCCCCGGCGCTTGCGGTCGGTGAGGATGCGCATCATGCGCAGGTGCTCGGAGCGCTGGGCGTCCAGCACGTCGGCGGCGCTGCGGCCGGTGAGCATGGCCAGGACGACCTTGGTGTACAGGGTCGACTGGAGGTACGGCTCCGGTTTCTCGGGCTGCGCGAGCCAGGTGGCGACATCGGTGATTCCGGCGTCGGTGATGGCGTAGCGCTTGCGCTCCGGGCCGCCGTCGGTCTCCACGCCGTCGACCTCGACGAGGCCGTTCTTGAGGAGCCGGGACATCGTCGAGTAGACCTGTCCGTAGTGCAGGGGGCGGTCGTGCCCGAACTTCTCGTCGAAGGTCCGCTTGAGGTCGTAGCCATGGCGGGGGCCGGACTCCAGGAGCCCGAGCAGGGTGTGGCCGATAGACATACCGAGGACTGTACATGGTGTGTATACCTGGTGTGTATACCGAGCCGCGAGGGCCGTCGCGTCGAGTGACCGGCGGACCGGACCGGGGCGGCGCCCCGGTGGGTCACTCCTGGTCCGGGGCCTTCGGCGGCCGCCCCCGGCGCGGGATCGGCGCCGCGCCGCCGGGCAGTCGTCCCGCCTCCGCGAGTGCCCTGCGCAGCAGGAACTCGATCTGCGCGTTCGCGCTGCGCAGCTCGTCCGAGGCCCAGCGCGCCAGCGCGTCGTGCACGGCGGGGTCCAGCCGCAGCAGCATCTGCTTGCGCTGCTGCGGCCCGGACTGCGGCGCGCGGCGCCGCGGGGTCTGATCCGTCACTGGTAGAGAGTGCCCGTGTTGAGGACCGGCTGCACCGCGCGGTCGCCGCACAGCACCACCATCAGATTGCTGACCATGGCAGCCTTCCGCTCGGGGTCGAGCTCGACGATGTCCTGCTCGGCGATCCGGGTCAGGGCCATCTCGACCATGCCGACCGCTCCCTCCACGATCAGCTGCCGGGCCGCGACCACCGCTCCCGCCTGCTGGCGCTGGAGCATCGCGGAGGCGATCTCGGGGGCGTACGCGAGATGACT
This sequence comes from Streptomyces sp. LN549, assembly GCF_043203805.1. Taxonomy (NCBI): domain Bacteria; kingdom Bacillati; phylum Actinomycetota; class Actinomycetes; order Kitasatosporales; family Streptomycetaceae; genus Streptomyces; species Streptomyces sp. LN549. Next base: position 5,630,312 of record NZ_JAZHRI010000002.1, read on the forward strand.
GAAGCGGGACTCGATGATCCGTACGCCCGCTGCCTGCACCCGCGCCGTGAGCTCCACGGCCAGCTTCTCGGTGATCTCCTCGGCGTTGCCCCGCAGCGAGAGGCCGCCCTCGTCGTGGGCGTCGTACGGGTACTCGATCGCGATGTGCCGGACCGCCGCCTCGGTCTGGGTGGCGACGAACTCCAGGAAGTCGTCGACCTCGAAGAGGGCCTGGGCGGTGTCCTCGACCTTCCAGACGACGATCGCGGCGAGCTCGATCGGGTTGCCGTAGGCGTCGTTGACCTTGAGGACGGCGGTCTCGTGGTTGCGGACCCTGGTGGAGATCTTGCGGCTGGAGGTCAGCGGGTTGATCCAGCGCAGGCCGTCGGTGCGGATCGTGCCCACGTACCGGCCGAAGAGCTGGATCACCCTCGCCTCGCCCGGTGCGACCATCTTCACGCCGCCCATGCAGAAGAACGAGGCGATGACGAGCAGCACGCCCAGGATGCACAGCGGGATGCCGACGGCGTTGTTCCCGTTCGACCCGATGACGCCGCCGAGGATGGCGAGGCCGACGCCGGCGATCACCCCGATCACGGTCAGCAGGAGTCCGAGGCCGCCGGCGATGCTGTGCGCCGTCGTCTCGCGGACCTGCGGTTCCGGCATCTCGGGCGCGTCCGGCGTGAGGTCGGCCTGCGGTCCGGCAGGCGCGTGCGGGTTGAGCGGTTCGGTCATGGAATCCCCCGTTTTCACGTGGCTAGCTGTTCGCTAGCAATGTGATTACACATTAATGGTTTTCGCAACCCTGCGCACCTCTCGTGAGTCGGTTCCCTTGGGAACGGGTGCTGATTGTCACGTCCGGAAAATGCGGGATCGCTCGCTTTTTGTCCTTGCCAACGGTGTTAGCTGGCAGGTCCGAGCTGATCCGGTCGAGCAGAGAAACGGGAGCAACACAGCAATGGGTCGAGCGGATGCGCGACGAGCCCAGCGGCGCGGGTCGCGGCGGGCCGGGAAGAGCGGCGGCATACGCAGACTCTTCACCTGGCGGAAACTACTGGGCGCCACCTTCACCGTCTGCCTGCTGGGCATGGGTGCCTTCGCCGCCCTCTACATGCTCGTGGACGTGCCCGAGGGCAACGCCCAGGCCAAGCTGCAGAGCAACATCTACAAGTACTCCGACGGCACCCTGCTGGCCAGGACGGGCGAGGTCAACCGAGAGATCGTGGACCTCGCGCAGGTGCCCAAGGAGGTCCAGATGACCTTCGTCGCCGCTGAGAACAAGTCCTTCTACGACGACCAGGGTGTCGACTTCAAGGGCACGGCCCGCGGCCTGATCAACACCGTTTCCGGCAAGGGCAAGCAGGGTGGCTCGACCATCACCCAGCAGTACGTCAAGAACTACTACCTCGACCAGGACCAGACGGTCACCCGGAAGCTCAAAGAGCTGGTCATCTCGCTGAAGGTCGACCAGAAGCGGAGCAAGAAGGAGATCCTCGCCGGGTACATCAACACCAGCTTCTACGGCCGGCAGGCCTACGGCATCCAGGCCGCGGCACAGGCGTACTACGGCAAGGACGCCGAGGACCTGAACGTCGCCCAGGGCGCCTACCTCGCCGCCCTGCTCCAGGCACCCAGCCAGTACGACTGGGCCGTCGCCGGCCCGAAGGGGAAGGCGCTCGTCAAGGAGCGCTGGAACTACGTGCTGGACAACATGGTCGAAGAGAAGTGGCTGGACGCCGGCGAGCGCCAGGGCCTGGAGTTCCCGGTTCCGCAGGACCCCAAGCCGCTGAACGGGGTCGCGGGGCAGAAGGGGTACATCGTCGATGCGGCCCGCAAGGCGGTGCTGGAGGAGACGGGCCTCAGCAGCGAGCAGTTCGACCTCGGCGGCTGGACGATCACCGTCAACATCGACAAGAAGAAGCAGCAGCAGCTGGAGAAGTCGGTCGAGACGAAGCTGATCGACAACCTGGACACGAAGAAGCGCAAGCTCGACCAGGACATCCAGGCCGGTGCCGTCTCGGTGGATCCGAAGACCGGTGCGGTGCTCGCGCTGTACGGCGGGCGAGGCCAGAACGAACACTGGGCGTCGAACGCGGCCCGGACCGACTACCAGCCCGCCTCCACCTTCAAACCGGTCATTCTCGCGGCGGCCCTCGACCAGGAGTCGGTGACGCAGGAGGATCAGCCGATCACCGCCAACACCCGCTATGACGGCACCAGTGAGCGGCCGGTCGTGGGCAGTGACGTCGCCTTCGCCCCGGAGAACGAGGACGACCAGAACTACGGCTCGGTCACCGTCCAGACCGCGATGAACAAGTCCATCAACTCAGTCTTCGCACAGATGGGCGTGGACGTCGGCATGGACCGGGTGATGCAGACCGCCGGCAAGCTCGGCATGGACGTGAAGGGCCTGGATGCCGTGCCCGCGCAGACGCTCGGCTCCATGGGCGCGAGCCCGATGGAGATGGCCGGGATCTACGCCACGCTCGACAACCACGGCAAGAAGGTCACCCCGCAGATCGTGAAGTCGGCCGTGCACCAGGGCGACGACCCGGTGCCGATGCCCGACGCGATCGGCGACCAGGTGATCAGCCGCCAGGCCGCGGACTCCGTGACCTCCGTACTGACCGGGGTCGTCGACGACGGTACGGCCCACAGGGCGGTACGGAACGCCGAGGGACTCGCCGACCAGCAGATCGCGGGCAAGACCGGTACCTCGGACGACAACAAGTCCGCCTGGTTCACCGGTTACACCCCCGATCTCGTCACCTCGGTCGGCCTGTTCGGCGAAGCGGCCTTCGCCCGCACCGGCGACGACGGCAAGAAGATCCACAAGTACGACCAGGTGACCCTGAAGGGCGCAGGCGGCGGCGGTCGCGTCAACGGTGGCGGCTTCCCGGCCGAGATCTGGGCGGACTTCACCGCGAAGGCCATGGGCGAACCGGGCAAGTTCGTGCTCGACACCGACATGGGCGCCGCGGTCACCCCGCCGCCGGACACCAGCTCGCCGAGCGCGACCACGTCGCCCTCCGAAGAGACCACGCCGTCCGACGAGCCGACCACCGAGGAACCCACGACCGAGCCGCCCGCGGAGACCGAGTCGCCGGTGACCACGCCGCCCGCCACCCCCACGGGGGAGCCGACGACCGAGCCGCCCACCGGCCCGTCGACCGAACCGGGCTCGTCCGCCAGCCCCGAACTCCCGCTGGATCCCGGGGGCAACAACCGGCCGGAGAACGACAACCCCGTGACGCGTTGATCTGCTGAGCGACCGGTCGCCGGAACGGGCGGTGCGCGAGGACTCCTCCTCGCGCACCGCCCGTTTTCCGCGTTCCGGCCGACGGCCCGCAGCCGGGTGGCCCCCGCAAGGGCCCGGTCACTGCCCCCGGGTGGGCATCTCGAACCAGACCACCTTGCCGGTCGACAGACGAGTCGCGCCCCACCGCCGGGCCAGCCGGTTCACCAGGAACAGACCGCGGCCGCCCTCGTCCATGTCCCGCGCCCGGCGCTGCCGGGGCAGCTGCGGGGAGTCGTCGCCGACCTCGCAGCGCAGGATGTCGGTCCGCAGCAGCCGCAGGGTCACCGGCCGCTCCGCATACCGCACGGCGTTGGTCACCACCTCGCTGACCAGGAGCTCCACCGAGTCCGACAGGTCGTCGAGTCCCCACCGGCTGAGTGCCCGGCGGGCCAGCCTGCGGGCCCGGCCCGGGGCGGAGTCCTCCGGTTCCAGGAACCAGTACGCCACGTCGCTCGGCGCGATCCCGTCGAAGCGGGCGGCGAGCAGGGCGATGTCGTCGTCCCGGTCGCCGGGGCCGAGCATGTCCAGCACGTCGTCGCAGAGGGCCTCCAGCGGCGGCGAGTGGTCGGGGCCGGTCAGCCGGGCCGTGGCGGCGAGCCGTTCGCGCAGCTGCTCGATGCCCGTCCAGACGTCCCGCAGCCGCGACTCCACCAGACCGTCGGTGTAGAGGAGCAGGGTGGCACCCGCGGGCGCGTCCAGCTCGACGGCCTCGAAGTCCACTCCGCCGACGCCGATCGGTGCGCCCGGTGGCACCTTCAGCACCTCGGCGCGGCCGCCCAGGTGGAGCAGGACGGGCGGCGGGTGGCCGGCGTTGGCGATGGTGATGCGGTGCGCGACCGGGTCGTACACCGCGTACAGGCAGGTCGCCATGCGGTCGCTGCCGAGCCGCTGGGCCTGCTCGTCGAGGTGGTGCAGGACCTCCTGCGGCGGCAGGTCGAGCCCTGCCAGGGTCTGGGCGGTGGTGCGCAGCTGGCCCATGATCGCGGCGGAGGTCATGGAGTGGCCCATGACGTCGCCGACGACCAGGGCGACCCGGCTGCCGGGCAGCGGGATCGCGTCGTACCAGTCGCCGCCGACCCGGGCCGTCTCGGCGGCGGGGAGGTAGCGGGAGGCCAGCCGGACGCCGGTGGGCTGCGGGAGCGAGTCGGGCAGCATGGTGCGCTGGAGCTCGTCGGCGATGTACGCCTCGCGGCCGTACAGCACGGCCTTGTCGATGCCGAGGGCCGTGTGCGTCGCCAGCTGGGCCGCGACCAGCAGGTCGTTGGCCTCGAAGGGCGCGCGCTCGGTGCCGCGCAGGAAGACCGCGGCGCCGATCACCCGGCGCCGGCCACGCAGCGGGGCGAGGATCGCCCGGTGCCCGGACGGCACGACACGGTCCGCGCCGAGCAGCTCCGGCAGCGCGACCCGGGCCGCGGCGGAGTCGCCGAAGACCGGCCGCACCCCGCGCAGCACCTCGGCCAGCGCGCCACCGGCCAGCACCTCGCACAGTTCGGAGGCGGGTGTCAGATCGGCCTGCGGGTCGACGGCGGGCAGCCGCAGCCGCTCGGTCTCCGACAGGTTCTCGGTGTTCTCGTCGCTCAGGCGCAGCCGGTCGGAGCGGCGCAGCCGCAGCACGAACGGGTTGACGGGCCGCTCGTCGCCGACCGGCAGGGGGTCGCGGAGGTAGACGAGTATGGCGTCGGAGAACGTCGGCACACTGGCCCGGCACAGCCCCAGAACGATCTCGTCCAGGTCTATCCCGCGGGCGATCCGCCTGGTCGCGGCCCCCACGAAGCGCAGCCGGTCGCCCTCGCGACGGGCCGCGGCCTGCGGGTCGGGGCCGGCCGCGGGACCCGGGCCGGTCGGGGCCTGCCCGGGGCTCATGGCCGGAGCCGGGATCGCCGCGGTGGCAGGGGCCGCCGCCGACGCGGCGTCGCGCTGCCGCGGTCGGGTGCGTTCCTGCGGCCGGGCTGCGAGAGGCTGCCGGCCTTCGTGGGAGGTGGGGTGCTCCGTCACGCGTGGGGTTCCGTCCGTCCGGGCCGGTTGTATGAGGCAATCACCTCGTGGAGCGCTACTGTGCCCCGGCATGAGCGGCAATCACAACGGCTGACATCTCGTGCCCCGGGACACGGGGCCGAAACCGGATGTCCGCACAGGGTGTCGCTGACAACGTTTCCGGCGTCCGGGCGGCGGCCAACCGGCACGTCTCCACCCCCTCGTCGTGGCTCATGCGATTCAGGCAACTCGTGCGACTCGTACGACTGATGCGGTTCATGAAGCTTGCAACGTGTGCGGTGACTCATGGTCAGGTCGTGTGCCACGCCCGTCGGTTGGGGCGGAGCCGATCTTCTCGGGACGATCCTACGTTTGCCCCCCTCGGGTGCATCAAGGGTCTCACGACGGCATGGGGGAGGGGGTACGGTCCCAGTCATCCGGCAGCCGGTCCCAGTCGGCGGGCAGCACGGGCACCCGCCAGCGCGGATCGGGCCGCCAGTCCTCCCAGCCGTCCCGGAACGGCGCCCCCCAGTCGCGGATCACCCCGACCGCCGCCCGTCCCGCCGCACGCACCTGCCGGGCGGCGGCCGGGGTCATCAGGCCGACCTGCTGGGCCTGGGCGAATTCGTCCTCGTCGCGCCAGAGCCAGCTGTGGTCCGGGTAGACCGAGATGTCGAGGAAGTGGTCCTCGGAGTCGATGCCGCCGGCCCAGCGGGTCCGCGGTTCCTCCAGGTTCACGTACCAGCTGCGGAACTCCCAGCCCAGCTCCCAGAACAGCCAGACGGACCATGGTTCGCCGGGCCGGGCCAGCTTCAGCACCCCGTTGCCCAGCCAGGGCGAGCGGGCGGTGGTGCGCGGGGCCGTGTACCGGGTGGCGAGCGGCTCGGCGTGCACCTCGGTGCCGTCCGCCAGCACCGGCTTCACGCACTCGGTGCCGGGGGCGACCCAGACTGCGAGCAGCTCGTCGGTGTCCTGGACGACGGTGACGGGACGGCAGATGTGTACGGGGTTCGGGGTCCGGCCGGGCCCGGGGCCGTGCCGCAGCGGTCCGTTGCCGCGGTAGCGCCACAGGATCTGATCACCCGGCGCCCAGCGCTCGGTCTCTCCGGTACCTGTCATGGAGGGATCTTAGTGAGCGCGCCCCCCGGACGCAGCGATGCACGTCACGGACGAGTCATGCGCAACACGTCCAGCGCCTCGTCGAGCTGTTCCACGGTGAGGTCGCCGCGCTCGACATATCCCGAGGCCAGCACCACCTCGCGGATGGTCCGGCGCTCGGCCAGGGACTTCTTGGCGACCTTCGCGGCCTCCTCGTAGCCGATGTACTTGTTCAGCGGGGTGACGACGGACGGTGAGGACTCCGCGTACTCCCTGGCCCGCTCCACGTTCGCGGTGATGCCGTCGACGGTGCGGTCCGCGAGCAGCCGGGAGACGTTGGCGAGGAGCCGGACGGACTCCAGCAGGTTCTTCGCGATGACCGGGAGCATGACGTTCAGCTCGAAGTTGCCCGCGGCGCCCGCGACGGCCACCGTCGTGTCGTTGCCCGTCACCTGGGCGGCGACCATCAGCACGGCCTCGGGAATGACCGGATTCACCTTGCCCGGCATGATCGAGGACCCCGGCTGGAGGTCGGGGAGGCTGATCTCGGCCAGTCCGGTGCGCGGACCCGAGGCCATCCAGCGCAGATCGTTGGAGATCTTGGTGAGGGAGACCGCGATCGTGCGGAGCTGGCCGGAGGTCTCGACGAGGCCGTCCCGCGCGCCCTGCGCCTCGAAGTGGTCCCGGGCCTCGGTGAGCGGCAGCCCGGTGACGCGGGCGACCTCGGCGATGACGGCGGCGGAGAAGCCGGGCGGGGTGTTGATGCCGGTGCCGACGGCCGTGCCGCCCAGCGGCAGTTCGGCGAGGCGGGGGAGCGAGGCGCGCAGCCGCTCGATGCCGTAGCGGATCTGGGCGGCGTACCCACCGAACTCCTGGCCGAGGGTGACGGGGGTGGCGTCCATGAGGTGCGTACGCCCCGACTTCACCACGTCCGCGAACTCGGCGGACTTGCGCTCCAGCGCCGCCGCCAGATGGTCCAGGGCCGGGATCAGCTCACCCGTCACCGCGCCGGTCGCGGCGATGTGGATGGAGGAGGGGAAGACGTCGTTGGAGGACTGCGAGGCGTTCACGTGGTCGTTGGGGTGGACGTCGCGGCCGAGGCGCTCGGTGGCGAGTGTGGCCAGGACCTCGTTGGTGTTCATGTTCGACGAGGTGCCGGAACCTGTCTGGAAGACATCGATCGGGAAGTGCGCGTCCCAGCGCCCCTCGGCGACCTCCGCCGCGGCCTCCTGGATGGCCCCGGCGATCTCCGGGTCGAGCACCTTCAGCTCGGCGTTCACCTTGGCGGCGGCGGCCTTGACGCGGGCGAGGGCCTCGATGTGCGCCCGCTCCAGGCGCTGTCCGGAGATCGGGAAGTTCTCCACGGCCCGCTGGGTCTGGGCCCGCCACTTCGCGTCGGCGGGCACTCGCACCTCGCCCATCGAGTCGTGCTCGATGCGGTATCCCTCGCCTGTTTGCTCGGCCATCGTCGATCAACCTCCTGAAAAAGATGAGCACTTGTCTTGTTCTATGTATTCCCAAGTTGTCTACCGGCCAGTAAATACCGGGGGTAACAACAACCTCGGGAGGCGCAATGAGACGTACCGGACCCCGACTCCGATGTACGGTCGCGGCGGTCGCGGCCATGGCGGCGGCGTTGGGCGGCATGACCGCCGCGGCGGGACCGGCGGGCGCTGCCCAGCCCGGTACCACCAGTACCGCATCCACCGCCCTGTCGCCCGAACTGGAGGCCATCCGCGCCGCCGAGGCCACCCGGCTGTACGGCGACCCGGCCGAGCGCCCGCTCGCCGACCGCAAGACCGGACTCATCTCGCTCGGCGACAGCGAGATCTCGGGCGAGGGCGTCGGCACGTACGAGGCGGGCACCAACGGCCCCGACAACTGGTGCCACCGCTCGCCCGACTCCGCCATCCACCGCACCGGCATCCAGGCCGACGTCACGTACAACGTCTCCTGCTCCGGCGCGTACACCGGCAACATCGTCATCGGCGGCTCGAAGCAGTACGCCGACGAGCTCGTGCAGAGCGACAACCTCGCCATCAAGGCGCGCAACACCCGCATCAAGATGATCGTGCTGGTGGCGGGTGCCAACGACGACCTCCAGTTCGGCCCGGTCATGACGGACTGCGTCCAGCGCTGGGTCCTCCTCCAGGGGACCTGCCAGCCCAAGTACGAGGGCGGCTGGCAGGCCCGCGTCGACGGGCTCGTCCCCAAGGTCGAGAAGACGGTGCGCGACCTGAAGACGGTCATGAGCGGCGCCGGGTACACCGACGGCGACTACAAGCTCGTCGTCATGGGGTATCCGAGCCCCATCGGCCCGGACTTCTACGACAACCCGAACTTCCCCGGCAAGCTTCCCGGCGGCTGCGCCGGATACGACTCCGACGCCGCCTGGGGCCGCAACGCCGCCGTTCCCGCCTTCGAGCGGGGCATGCGCAAGGCGGCCGCCGACACCGGAGCCGTCTACCTGGACAACTCCCGGCTCTTCCACGGCCACGAGGTGTGCAGCGAGTCCACCTGGGCCCGCGGCCTGTTCATCGACCTCTCGCACTTCCCGCCGGACTCCAACTCCGTCCGGCAGTCCTTCCACCCGAACGCGGCCGGCCACGGCGCCTTCGCCTCCTGCCTGACCCAGATCTACAACTCGGGCCTGCGCGAGGCGAGCTGCGCCGACCCGGCGAGCACCGGAAAGCCCGTGTTGCAGGCCGCGGCCTGGGACGACCTCTTCAAGCCCCTGCGCGGCGAGGCCACGGGCAGCTGCCTGGACGTCCCCGCGTCTGTCACCCGCAACAACACCGGCATCACCGGCTGGGAGTGCCACGGCGGACGCAACCAGGGCTGGTGGTACGACTCCGCCACCAAGAACGTCCGTCCGCAGCTGAGCCACGACCGCTGCCTGGACGTACCGGGCGCGGACTACAAGGCGGGCGCCGCGCTCATCCTCTACAACTGCTCGGGAGCGGCCAACCAGCAGTTCGTCCGGCAGTCGGGCACCTTGCGCCCGGCCGCCTCGACCGGGCTGTGCGCGACCCTGGCGGGGGCCCATGACCCGCTGAGGCTCCAGCCCTGCGACGGAAGCGCGAGCCAGCGCTTCGCGTAGGTCCTCCGTCTCGGATCACGCGGTACGGGGAGGAGCCGCGACCGGCCCCTCCCCGTACCGCCGTGCCCGTGTCCGGGGTCAGCCCGCGGTCACGAACGCGCCCAGGATCGCCGCCAGGTGCCCCGGGTCGTCCGCCCCGCACATCTCGCGCGCCGAGTGCATCGACAGGCCCGGCACCCCCACGTCGACGGTCTGCACACCGAGCCGGGCCGCGGTGAGCGGACCGATCGACGTGCCGCACGGCATCGCGTTGTTGGAGACGAACGGCTGCCACGGCGCGCCCGCCCGCTCGCAGGCAGACGCGAACACCGCGATTCCGGTCGAGTCGGTGGCGTAACGCTGATTGACGTTGACCTTGACCGTGGGGCCACCGTTGGGCAGCGGGCGGTGGTCGGGGTCGTGGCGCTCCGCGTAGTTGGGGTGGACCGCGTGCGCCATGTCGGCCGAGACGCAGAAGGCGCCCGCCAGCGCCCGCGACCAGTCCTCGGAACTGCCGCCCCGGGCCGTCACGGAACGGCTGAGGACGTTCTCCAGCAGCGGACTCTGCGCACCCGTGTCGGAGCCGCTGCCGACCTCCTCGTGATCGAAGGCCGCCAGGACCGGGATGTACGCGGGCTCCTCGGCCGAGGCTGCCGCGGCGGCCAGTGCCGTGACACCCGCGTGCACCGACACCTGGTTGTCCAGCCGCGAGGACACCAGGAACTCCCGCTCCGCGCCCAGGTATCCGGGGGGCTGGATGTCGTGGAGCATCAGGTCCCAGCCGAGCACCTCGTCCGGCTCGGCCTTTGCCGCCGCAGCGACCCGGCGCAGCAGGGCCCCCTCCTCGGCGGCGCCGAGCGACCAGACCGGGGCGATGTGACGCTGCCGGTCCAGGGCGAGGCCGTCGTTGACGGAACGGTCCAGGTGGATCGCCAGCTGGGGCACGCGCAGGAGTGGTTCGTCGATCTGGACGAGCCGGGAGTCGGTCCGGCCGCCGGGACCGCGCAGGGCCAGCCGGCCGGAGATGCCCAGATCGCGGTCGAGCCAGGTGTTGAGCGGGACCCCGCCGTAGATCTCCACCGCGATCTGCCGCCAGCCGGCGGAGCTCGTGTCGGGGGTGGGCTTGATCCGCAGGTTCGGCGAGTCGGTGTGGGTGCCGATGATCCGGAAGGGTGTGTGGGCGGGCGTGCCCTCGGGGGCGTACCAGGCGATCAGGGCGCCGCCGCGGACGACGAAACTGCCGCCCGTGGTGCCCGTCCAGTCGTCGGTGCCGCGCAGCTCACGGAAGCCGGCCTTCTCCAGGCGCTGGGCGGCGCTCGCCACGGCGTGGTACGGGGAGGGGCTGGCCCTGATGAAGGAGAGCAGGTCGTCGTTGTGGCTGCGGTGAGGGACCGGCGTCATGCGGTGTCCGCCTTTTCGGAGTGGGACGGTGAGGGTGTGGCTCGGGCGTGAGGGGTTCGGATGACGGGGTGTCGGGGTCCCGGCGTCCGGGCTGGGAGGCGGAGCGTTCCGGGGTGCGGGGGTGGGGGCGCAGTTCGCCGGGGATTCCGGACAACTCACCGCATCGGCCCGGTGTCCCGCAAGCCGCGCTGACGTCCACCTGCGAGAAAGCGGCGGTGCGGCCGCCGCTCGGGCGGGCGGTGCGGAACCCTCCGGGGCGGCGATACGCGGTCCGGACCGCACGTCCGGGCGAGCGGCCTCGGGCGCGGGCCCTCGTCCGAGGCGTGATCCGGTGGCGAAGGCGGTGTGGGCGCCACCGGTCGGGGCTTTGCGAGATTGGCTGAATTTCGCCGTACGCGGGCCCGCCGTGCGGCCCGTCACGGTGCCGGCGGACTCGGTGCCGCCCTGCGCTGACCCGTCATCCGGACCAGGACACCGCCGCCGCCAGCGGAGCCACGCCGCGGGACCAGCCGACGACGCTCGGCGGACCGAAGCGGTCGAGTGCCCTTCGTCCGGGCCGTGCCGGCGCCGAAGCCGGGGCTCTCCACCCGCGCGGTGTGGACGCCCGAGCGGTACGACGAAACCCGCCGAGGCGAATCCGGCCACCACCACGAGCGAACGCCCGGTGATCGAGAGGGAGTTCGCTCGGCAGCATGACGCTCTTCGTGGCGGACCTGGCGGGCGGACCACCCGCGGCCGGTCGGGGTTGAGCGCCACCATGATCCCGTACCGCCCGAGGCGGCTTCGTACGCCAGGACGAACCGGCCCGGGCCTGCTGGACGGCCGAGGGGCGCCCCGGCCGCGGCCTGGACGCCCCTCGGGACCTGTCTGCCCGTCAGCCGAGGCCGGGGCCGCGCACCGGGATGCTGGTGAACGTCGGGGCGGGGGCCGGCTCGGTGAAGAAGTCGTTGCCCTTGTCGTCGACGACGACGAACGCCGGGAAGTCCTCGACCTCGATCTTCCAGACCGCCTCCATGCCGAGCTCCTCGTACTCGACGACCTCGACCTTCTTGATGCAGTCCTGCGCGAGGCGGGCCGCCGGGCCGCCGATGGACCCGAGGTAGAAGCCGCCGTGCGCGTCGCACGCGTCGGTGACCTGCTTGGACCGGTTGCCCTTCGCCAGCATCACCTTGGAGCCGCCCGCCGCCTGGAACTGGGCGACGTAGCTGTCCATCCGGCCGGCCGTCGTCGGACCGAAGGAACCGGAGGCGTAACCCTCGGGCGTCTTCGCCGGACCCGCGTAGTACACCGGGTGGTCCTTCAGGTACTGCGGCATCTCCTCGCCCGCGTCCAGCCGCTCCTTGATCTTGGCGTGCGCGATGTCGCGCGCCACGACCAGTGGGCCCGTCAGCGAGAGCCGGGTCTTGACCGGGTACTTGGTCAGCTCGGCGAGGATGTCGTCCATCGGCCGGTTGAGGTCGATCTTCACGACGTCACCCGCCTCGTCGAGGTGCTCGTCCGTCGTGTCGGGGAGGAAGCGCGCCGGGTCCTTCTCCAGCTGCTCCAGGAAGACGCCCTCGGCGGTGATCTTCGCGGTCGCCTGGCGGTCGGCCGAGCAGGACACGGCGATGGCGACGGGCAGCGAGGCACCGTGCCGGGGGAGACGGACCACGCGCACGTCGTGGCAGAAGTACTTGCCGCCGAACTGCGCCCCGATGCCGATCTTCTGCGTCAGCTCGAAGACCTTCTCCTCCAGCTCCTTGTCCCGGAAGCCGTGACCGGTGGGGGAGCCCTCGGTGGGCAGCTCGTCCAGGTAGTGCGCGGAGGCGTACTTCGCGGTCTTCAGCGCGAACTCGGCCGACGTACCGCCGACGACGATCGCCAGGTGGTACGGCGGGCAGGCCGCCGTACCCAGCGAACGGATCTTCTCCTCAAGGAACTTCATCATGGAGGCCTCGTTGAGGACCGCCTTGGTCTCCTGGAAGAGGAACGACTTGTTGGCCGAGCCGCCGCCCTTGGCCATGAAGAGGAACTTGTACGCGCCGCCGTCGGTCGCGTACAGCTCGATCTGCGCCGGGAGGTTCGAGCCGGTGTTCTTCTCGTCCCACATGTTCAGCGGGGCCATCTGCGAGTAGCGCAGGTTGAGCTTGGTGTACGCGTCGAAGATGCCGTGCGACAGGGCCTCCTCGTCACCGCCCGCCGTCAGCACGTTCTGTCCGCGCTTGCCCATGACGATCGCGGTGCCGGTGTCCTGGCACATCGGCAGCACGCCCGCGGCGGCGATGTTCGCGTTCTTCAGCAGGTCGAGCGCGACGAACTTGTCGTTGGACGACGCCTCGGGGTCGTCCACGATCCGCCGCAGCTGCGCCAGGTGTGCGGGCCGCAGATAGTGTGAGATGTCGTGCATGGCCTCGGCGGCCAGGGTGCGCAGCGCCTCCGGCTCGACCTTGAGGAACGTACGTCCGTCGGCCTCGAAGGTGGACACACCCTCGGCGGTGACCAGGCGGTACGGCGTGGTGTCCTCTCCCAGGGGGAGCAGATCGGAGTACGCAAACTCTGGCATTACGGCCATTCCTCACTCGACAGGCAGCGGCTGACCTCCCTTGGGCAGCGCACCCACCAGGGTAGGACCCCGCGGGGGCGGCGAGTCTGTGAGGTAGGGCTCACCGGATCCGGGCGCTCGCCGGGCGGGGCGGATCGCGATACACGTGCGCGCCGCGCCCGGCTGCCCCCTAGTCGCGATCTATCGCGTTTGGGTACGCTGGGCCGGTGGACCTCGAAAAGCACCCTCAGCAGCCCACCGCGCGGGCGGAATCCGACGTCATCCGTGCCTCCGACGCGGACCGCGACCGGATCGCGGACATCCTGCGTGAGGCGATGGCCGAGGGCCGGCTGACCGCCGACGAGCATGCCGAGCGGGTCGATTCCGTCTACCGCGCCAAGACGGTCGGGGAACTCGAACCGCTGGTACGGGACCTGCCGGCGCCGGGTGGTACCCCCAGGGCCGTCGGCGCCACGTACGACAGCCCCCCCGAGGCGCCGACGGGTCCCGTCGACAACCTGGTGGCGATCTTCAGCAGTGCCAGCCGCAAGGGGCGCTGGCGGGTCAGCGGGCGCATGAACGCGTTCTCGCTGTTCGGCAGTGTGGAAATCGATCTGACCGAGGCCCTGTTCGGCCAGCGGCTCACCGTGATCAATGCGACTTCCATCTTCGGAAGCGTGGAGATCCGGGTTCCCGAGAACATCTCGCTGCGCGGCAGCGGGTCGGGAGTCTTCGGCAATTTCGAAGTCGTCACGCTGGAATCGGCGGATCCGGAGGCCCCGGTGGTGGCCGTCAACGGCTATTCGGTGTTCGGCAGCGTCGAGGCGAAGCCCAAGCGCGGCAAGTTCATTGCGGATCTGCAGGACCGGCTGCGCAAACACCTCGGTCACTGAGGTCGGCGCGACGGTGCACGGCGGTGCGCGGGGCGCGGATTCGGACGGAAATATGCTCGACCGCAATTCCGTGGTCCGGAACTGAGTGCCACTCAGTGCATAGGCGCGCGCACAGCGGGTAGGGAGTGCTGCATCGTCTCTCGCTCGCGAAGCCGTCGTCAGGAGTGGACCGTGCTGCAACTGCCGCATCAGCCCCTGCAGGTCGCCGCCATCCCTCCCCAGCGGGTCCCCGCTCGGGAGGACCAGGCCGGCCCCTGGCACTCGGAGGCGGTGTGCCGCCGGGATGAAGCCGGGCTGTTCTTCGCCCCGTCGAAGGAGCCGACTGCTGCCCGACTGTCGCGCGAGGAGTCCGCGAAGCGGGTCTGCGCGCGCTGCCCCGTGATGATCGAATGCCGAGAACACGCCTTGGTGCAACCGGAGCCCTACGGGGTCTGGGGCGGCCTCACGGCTGCCGAACGCCGGGTGGCGCTCGCCCGCCGCAGGCGGCGCGAGGCCGAGCTCAAGGCAGCCGGCGCGACCGGCCGCATCGCCGCGGCCGGCTGACTGGCCCGGTCGGTCACTCGCCTTCCGCTCGTTCCCGTCGTCGTCCACCGGGCCGGACCCGCCTGCTCGAAGAGGCGCCCCCACCGCACATGGGGGGCGCCTCTTCGAGCGGACGGGCCGGGGCAGGCGCCGGGTGCGTGGCGCACCCGGGCCCTGGTCCGAGCGGCCCCGGAAGGGGTGCTACTTCGCGCGGTCGAAGTCGATCGCGCTGTAGGCGCGCAGCTTCGACAGCCGGTGGGTGGAGTCGATCTTGCGGATGGTGCCCGACTTGGAACGCATGACGATCGACTCGGTGGTCGCCGTCTCCGCGCGGTAGCGCACGCCACGCATGAGCTCGCCGTCCGTGATGCCGGTCGCCACGAAGAACACGTTGTCGCCGCTGACCAGGTCGTCCGTGGACAGCACCCGGTCCAGGTCGTGTCCGGCGTCCAGGGCGCGCTGCCGCTCGGCCTCGTCCTTCGGCCAGAGCTTGCCCTGGATGACACCGCCGAGGCACTTTATGGCGCAGGCCGAGATGATGCCTTCGGGCGTGCCGCCGATGCCCATGAGCAGGTCGACGCCGGTGCCCTCGCGGGCAGCCATGATCGAGCCCGCGACGTCGCCGTCGGAGATGAACTTGATCCGGGCGCCGGTCTCCCGGATCTCCTTGACGATGCCCTCGTGGCGGGGGCGGTCCAGGATGACGACGGTGACGTCCTCGGGCATGGAGTTCTTGGCCTTCGCGACCCGGCGGATGTTCACCGAGACGGGGGCGTTGATGTCGACGAAGTCGGCGGCCTCGGGGCCGGTGACCAGCTTGTCCATGTAGAAGACGGCGGACGGGTCGAACATCGCGCCCCGGTCGGCCGCGGCCAGCACGGCGATCGCGTTGGGCATGCCCTTGGCGTTCAGGGTGGTGCCGTCGATCGGGTCGACGGCGATGTCGACCTCGGGGCCGGTTCCGTCGCCGACGCGCTCGCCGTTGAACAGCATGGGGGCTTCGTCCTTCTCGCCCTCACCGATGACGACGATGCCGTTCATCGACACGGTGGAGACGAGGGTCCGCATGGCCTTCACGGCGGCGCCGTCGGCGCCGATCTTGTCCCCGCGGCCGACCCATCGCCCGGCGGCCATGGCGGCGGCCTCGGTGACCCGGACGAGCTCCAGGGCGAGGTTGCGGTCGGGGGCCTCCGGGGAGACCTCCAGCTGGGACGGCAGATGATGCTCGGACATCGGAGCGCACCTTTCTGTACGACGACGACCGGATGAGGGTGATGTGACTCTATCGTCAGGTCGATAAAATGAGCAGACCGGGTCACGAATGAGCGGCCACGCTCGATCCGGTCCCCGGCCAGGGTCCTCGTCCCGGTCCTCGTCCCGGTCCTCGATCCGGTCCCGCGATTCGGTCCCGCCGGGGCTGATGCGACGATGGACGCGTGGCAAGCAAGCGAGGCAAGCAGACAGTGCGGGACATGTTCCTGTCGTTGGCGGTGATCGCCGCCGTGGCGGGGGTCGTCTACATCTTCATTCCGCACGACGACGAGGCCGATCCGGTCAAGGCGGTCGACTACCGGGTCGAGCTCCTGACCGCGCGGCGCGCGGCCCCGTACCCGGTGGCCGCTCCGAGCGGTCTGGCGCAGGACTGGAAGCCCACCTCGGTCGGCTACGACCGTGCGGCGGGCGACAGCTGGCACCTGGGCTTCCTCGACCCGGACGGCAGGTACGTCGCGGTGGAGCAGTCCACGTCCCCGGCGAAGACGTACGTGGCCGAGGTCAGCCAGAAGGCGAAGGACACCGGCCGCACGCAGCAGGTGGCGGGGGAGACCTGGCAGCGCTGGGAAGGCCCGAAGTACGACGCCCTCGTGCGCCAGGACAAGGGCGCGACCACGGTCGTGACCGGGTCCGCCTCGACGGAGCGACTGGCGGAGATGGCGGCGTCGCTCAAGACGTCCTGACGGCCGCACCGCGGCGGGTAGAAGATGCGAGGAAGGCCCTGGAGCACCTGCTCCAGGGCCTTCCTCGTGTGCCGCGCGGGCCCCTGGGGGCAGCGGGGATCAGACGGTCTTGATGACCTCGTCGAACGCGAGACGCGGCGAGCGGGGGAACCAGGCGTCCTCGCCCGGCTTGCCGATGTTGACGACCATCAGCAGGCTGTGGTCGCCGTCGAGGAACTCCTTCTCGATGCCCGCGGCGTCGTAGCCGGTCATCGGGCCGGCGGCCAGGCCGGCGGCGCGGACGCCGATGATGAAGTAGGCGGCCTGCAGGGCGCCGTTCAGCGCGGCAGCCGACTCGCGGGCCGGGCGCTCGGAGAAGAACATGTCCTTGGCCTGCGGGAAGTGCGGCAGCAGGGCCGGGAGCTCCTCGTGGAACTCGTTGTCCGTGGCCAGGATCGCGACCAGCGGGGCGGTCGAGGTCTTGGGCTGGTTGCCCTCGGCCATGTGCGAGACGAGGCGCGCGCGGGCGTCGTCCGAACGGACCAGGACGACGCGCAGCGGCGACTGGTTGAACGCGGTCGGGCCGTACTTGACCAGGTCGTAGATCGCCTGGACCTGCTCATCGGTCACCGGCTCGTCGGTGAAAGTGTTGGCGGTGCGGGCCTCACGGAAGAGGAGGTCCTGGGCGGCGGGGTCAAGAACGAGGGACATCTGGCGTATTACCTTCCGGACGTACACGGGGGATCAAGCAACGTCGATCACGGTACGGGAGAGGTAGGTTAACTTTCAACTAAAACGAGGCGGGAGTGACTCACTCCACAGTGCAGACCTGTTGCGCAGGTTCACCCCGTCTGTACCGGCGGCCGAATGCCTCCTGGCCTGAGCCACCGGCCCCGCGCCTCCGGGGCCGTACCACTGGCTCCGCGCCTCCGGGGCCGGCCTCCCGGCGTACTCAGCCCGCGTCGTCCGCCGCGTCCCCGGTGTCTCCCGCAGGGTCGGCAGGTCCCGCCAGTGCCGCGTCGAGACGGGCGCGCGCACCCTCCAGCCAGCGACGGCACACCTTCGCCAGCTCCTCGCCGCGCTCCCACAGCGCCAGGGAGTCCTCCAGCGAGGTGCCGCCGGCCTCCAGCCGGCGCACCACCTCGATCAGCTCGTCGCGCGCCTGCTCGTAGCCGAGCGTGCCCGTGGCCGAAGCCGTCGTCGTCCCGTCGTCCGTCATGTGATCCACCTTATGCGTCGGCATGTCCGTCACTTCCGGCCCCGGCCGGCCTTCGGGGGCCCGTGCGCGCGCCCCGGAAGGTGTTGCTCATCCGTCGACCCGCACCACGAACTCGCCCCCCGACACCCGGGCACGCAGGGCGTCCCCGGCGGCGCCCGCGTCGGCCGGGTCCCGGACCACGTGCCCGTCCGCCCGCTGGAGCACCGCGTACCCGCGCTCCAGGGTCGCCGCGGGCGACAACGCGACCACCCGGGCGCGGGTGTGGGCGAGCTCCGAGTCCGCGCGGTCCAGTAGATGCCCCAGCACCCGCCGGCCGCGCCCGATCAGCGCGTCGACCTCCGACGCACGCTCGTCCACCATCCGCTGCGGGTGCTCCATGGAGGGCCGCCCCAGCGCGTGCGCCAGGCCCCGCTCCTCCCGGTCGAGCAGCCCCCGTACCGTCCGCAGAGCCCGGTCCCGCAGCTGCTGCACCCGGTCCAGCTCCTCGCCCACATCGGGCACGATCTTCTTCGCCGCGTCCGTGGGAGTGGAGGCCCGCACGTCGGCGACCAGGTCGAGCAGGGGGGAGTCCGGCTCGTGCCCGATCGCCGAGACGACCGGGGTGCGGCACGCGGCGACCGTACGGATCAGCTCCTCGTCCGAGAACGGCAGCAGGTCCTCCACGCTGCCCCCGCCGCGCGCCACGACGATCACGTCCACCTCGTCGACGGCGTCGAGCTCCTTGACCGCGCGGACCACCTGGTTCACCGCGTGCACGCCCTGCACCGCGGTGTTGCGCACCTCGAAGCGGACGGCGGGCCACCGGCGGCGCGCGTTCTCCAGCACATCGCGCTCGGCCGCCGACGCGCGTCCGCAGACGAGCCCGATCAGCTGGGGCAGGAAGGGCAGCGGCTTCTTGCGGTCGAGTGCGAAGAGACCCTCCGAGGCCAGGGACTTCTTGAGCTGCTCCAGCCGGACCAGCAGCTCGCCGATGCCGACCGGCCGGATCTCCGTGGCCCGCAGCGAGAGCTGGCCGCGGGGCGCGTACCACTCGGGCTTCGCGAGGACGACGACCCGCGCCCCCTCCGTCACCACGTCCGCGATCCGGTCGAAGGCCTGCCGGAAGCACGTCACGCTCACCGAGATGTCGTGCGACGGGTCGCGCAGTGTCAGGAACACCACCCCGGCACCCGGCCGCCGCGACAGCTGGGTGATCTGCCCCTCGACCCAGACCGCGCCGAGCCGGTCGATCCAGCCACCGATCAGCCGCGACACGTCACCGACGGGCAGCGGAGCTTCCGGGGAAGTTTGGAGAGCCATGCGAGCGAGCGTATCCGCCGGCACCGACAACAGGGCAGGTCCCCGCCGCCCTCACGCCACCACCCGGCGCCCCCGTTGCAGCGCCAGCACCACCAACCCCACCGCCAGCCAGCAAGCGCCCACCACCTGAGCGCTCGTCGTCGCCTCCACGATCACCGCGATCAGCACCCCGGCACCCACCACCGGGATCAGGACGTGCCGCCACCAGCTCGGCGGCCCCTCCATCCGCCGTACCGCGAACCAGCCGACCACCGACGCGTGGAGCAGTACGAACGCGGTCAGCGCCCCGACGTCCACCACCGACACCAGATGATCCAGACCGTCGTCCCGCCGGGCCGCCCACACCGCCGCGACCATCGTCACGACCGCCGCGATCAGGATCGCGATCCGCGGCACCCCCGAGCTCGGATCGACCTTGGACAGCAGCGCGGGCAGCCGGCGCTCCCGGGCCATGGCGAACAGCAGCCGCCCCGCGGCCGCCTGCCCCGCCAGCGCCGCGAAGGCCGCCCCGATCGCCTTGCTGACCGCCACCAGATCGTGCAGCCAGGTCCCGACCGCGGAGTCCACCGTGTCGTAGAACGCCGAGCCCTGCGCCACCGGATCGGCGGCCAGCTCCGCCGACGACATCGGCTCGAGGAGCGAGGCCAGATACGCCTGCGCCACGAACAGCACCCCCGCAAGCACCAGGCAGAACAGCACCGCCCGCGCCACCTTCGCCGAACCGCCCGTCACCTCCTCCGCGAACGAGGCGATGGCGTCGAAGCCCAGATACGAGAGCACCGCCACGGACACCGCACCCAGCACCGCCGTCGCGGAGAACCCGGAGTCCCCGGTGAGCGGCGTCAGCCAGCCGCGCTGCGCCCCGTCCTGTACGAGCACCACCACCGCCGACACCAGGAACACCAGCAG
Source organism: Streptomyces sp. LN549 (assembly GCF_043203805.1). NCBI lineage: Bacteria > Bacillati > Actinomycetota > Actinomycetes > Kitasatosporales > Streptomycetaceae > Streptomyces > Streptomyces sp. LN549. Next base: position 5,650,438 of record NZ_JAZHRI010000002.1, read on the forward strand.
CACCACGATCTCCATGGCCAGCACCGCGAAGCCGACCCGGGCCGCCGCCCGTACGCCCCAGAGGTTGAGCAGCGTCGTGAGGACCACCGCCAGCGCGGTCCACACCCAGCGCGAGACCTCCGGCACCAGTGAGTTCATCGCGATCCCGGAGAAGAGATAGGCGACCGCGGGGATCAGCAGGTAGTCGAGCATCGCCATCCACCCGGCGATGAACCCCGGCCCCTCGCCGAGCCCCTTGCGTGCGTACGCGAAGACGGAACCCGCCAGTGGGGCGACCCGCACCATCTGGGCGTAACTGAAGGCGGTGAACGCCATGACGACGGTCGCGGCGATGTACACCAGCGCCACGGCGCCGTCGGACTTCGCGTCGAGGGTGCCGAAGACGCCGACGGGGGCCATCGGGGCGATGAACAGCAGCCCGTAGACCACCAGATCCCGGAAGCCGAGCGTCCGCCGCAGCCCCACCCGTTCCGTGGAGCCGCCGCCGCTGCCGGTCCCTGTGCTGGCTTCGCCGCCCTCGCTGCCTTCGCTGCCGGAATCCGTACCGCTGCCGGCCATGAGCCCTCCGTCGGTCGCGTCGTTGGTCGCGTGATGATCAGTTTCCCGACCCCGTCGTCCCCGCGCCTGTTCGGTACGGCCTTACGGCCTCCCCCGGGGCAGGGAAGGAGGCCGTTACGATGGGACGCATGACTGCTACGACACCCCGCCGCGTCCTGCTCGCCGCTCCCCGTGGCTACTGCGCGGGCGTGGACCGTGCCGTGATCGCCGTGGAGAAGGCCCTGGAGCAGTACGGCTCCCCGGTCTACGTACGCCACGAGATCGTCCACAACAAGTACGTCGTGCAGACCCTGGAGAAGAAGGGTGCGATCTTCGTCGAGGAGACGGCGGAGGTCCCCGAGGGCTCGATCGTCATGTTCTCCGCGCACGGCGTCGCGCCGACCGTGCACGAGGAGGCGGCCGAGCGGAAGCTCGCCACGATCGACGCGACCTGCCCCCTCGTCACCAAGGTCCACAAGGAGGCCGTCCGCTTCGCGCAGGACGACTTCGACATCCTCCTGATCGGCCACGAGGGGCACGAGGAGGTCATCGGCACCTCCGGCGAGGCCCCCGACCACATCACCCTGGTCGACGGCCCCGAGGACGTCGCGAACGTCGAGGTGCGCGACCCCTCCAGGGTCGTGTGGCTCTCCCAGACCACGCTCTCGGTCGACGAGACGATGGAGACCGTCGGCGCGCTCAAGGAGAAGTTCCCGCTCCTGATCTCGCCGCCCAGCGACGACATCTGCTACGCCACGCAGAACCGCCAGATCGCGGTGAAGCAGATGGGCGCGGACGCCGACCTGGTGATCGTCGTCGGCTCGAAGAACTCCTCGAACTCGGTCCGCCTGGTCGAGGTCGCCCTCGGCGCGGGTGCGGGCGACTCCCACCTGGTCGACTCCGCCGACGAGATCGACGAGGCCTGGCTGGAGGGCGTCTCCACGGTCGGGGTCACCTCCGGCGCGTCCGTTCCCGAGGTGCTGGTCGACGGCGTCCTGGCCTGGCTGTCCGAGCGGGGCTTCGAGGACGTGGAGATCGTGAAGGCGGCCGAGGAGTCCATCGTGTTCTCCCTGCCCAAGGAGCTCCGCCGCGACCTGCGCGCGGAGGCGGCGGCACTGTCCGCGGAATAGGGCCGGCGGAGCAGCACCTGTCGTCACCGGGTTTCCGTTCGGTTTTCCGTTCCAGGAAGTGAGCGGCGCCCGGTGCCCGTACCGTGGATCACATGGAGATCTTCGGCGTGGACATCGGCGGATCCGGGATCAAGGGTGCTCCCGTGGACCTGGACCGTGGAGACCTGGCGCAGGAGCGCCACAAGGTACTCACCCCGCACCCTGCCACTCCCGAGGACGTGGCAGGGAGCGTGGCCGAGGTGGTCGGCCACTTCGACTGGAAGGGCCCGGTGGGCATCACCTTCCCGGGTGTCGTCACCGACGGTCTGACCCGTACCGCGGCCAATGTCGACAAAGGCTGGGTGGACCTGGACGCCCGCACCCTGCTCGGCGACAAGCTCGGCCTCCCGGTCACCGTCCTGAACGACGCGGACGCGGCCGGTATCGCCGAGATGACCTTCGGCGCGGGCCGGGGCCGCAAGGGCACGGTCATCGTGCTGACGCTCGGTACGGGGATCGGCAGCGCGCTCTTCATCGACGGCCGACTGGTGCCCAACACCGAGCTCGGCCATCTGGAGCTGCACGGCCACGACGCGGAGAAGCACGCCTCCACCAAGGCCAAGGAGGACGAGGACCTGAGCTGGCACCACTGGGCGCACCGGGTGCAGAAGTACCTGGCCCATGTGGAGATGCTGTTCTCGCCCGAGCTGTTCATCATCGGCGGCGGAGTCAGCCGCAAGGCCGAGAAGTTCCTGCCGCTCATCGAGCACGTGCGGGCCGAGATGGTGCCCGCGGAGCTGCAGAACAACGCGGGCATCGTGGGCGCGGCGATGGCGGCCGCGGGCCACTGACAGCGGGAGACCGGGCTGTGTGCGGCGCTAGCGCCGGGACGGGCGTCGCGGCGTCCGTCCGGCGGGCCGCGGAGCCGGTGACGGCCGGCCGGCCGGACGCGCGGTCTGCGCGGCCAGCAGCATCCGCCGCTGGCGGGCCCGCATCAGACGGACCTTGCGTACGGTCGCGATCAGCCCGGCGACGAGCGTGCCGCCGTACAGCCAGCCGGCATGGACGGCGAGGGCCGTGACGACGGCCATGGTCTGCCCGCCGAAGCCGCCCGTGCCGCCGGAGATCGGGATGATGCCGACGGCGAACGCGATCGGCACGCTGATCGGCGCGGTCACCAGGTCGGCGGGCCGTACCCAGAGCGCGGTCAGGGCGCTGACCGGCAGGAACAGCACACCGAACACGGCGGACGAGGCGTCGAACAGCAGCCAGTCCGCACAGCCGATCACGAACATGACGGCGGCCGCGAAGAGCCCGGCACCGATACCGGTCAGCCGGGGATTGGGCAGCCGCCGCAAGGCGAGCACGGCAGGCGCCACCGGGCGGGCCCGGCCTGGCGGCGTGCTCACCACGCGATAGACGGTCGCGCCTTCTTCGACGGACCCCTCGGCTTCCTTGGTCCCGAGCGGGGACAGCGGGGCCGGCCGGGTCTGCCTGCGCTGCGGGGGACGTGTCCTGGGCTGCTCCACCGGGACAACGTAGGTCGCCGAGCGGGCGGAAACGGGTGCGGGACACGCGCTTTGGTCGACCTGGGCGATGAGTTCGATGCCACACGGCCCAACGGGAACCGGTTCCGCCCCGGTCCTCCCCCTGAATCGGCCCCCGGACGGGCGCCGGCTCCGTCCCCGCCCCGACCCGTGACCAGCCGCCCGCCCCCGCCCGTAAACTGGAGAATCGGCCCACCCGGGCCCGACGTCCATTCGAGCCCGTCCACCCCCTAGGGAAGTCGCCACCGTGTCGCTCACGATCGGAATCGTCGGTCTGCCGAATGTCGGCAAGTCGACCCTTTTCAACGCCCTGACCAAGAACGACGTGCTGGCGGCCAACTACCCGTTCGCCACGATCGAGCCGAACGTCGGCGTCGTCGGGGTTCCCGACCCGCGTCTGAACACGCTCGCGAAGATCTTCGGCTCCCAGAAGCTGCTCCCGGCGACGGTCGACTTCGTCGACATCGCGGGCATCGTGCGCGGCGCGAGCGAGGGTGAGGGCCTGGGCAACAAGTTCCTCGCGAACATCCGTGAGTCGGACGCGATCTGCCAGGTCATCCGCGCCTTCAAGGACGAGAACGTCGTCCACGTCGACGGCAAGGTCTCGCCCAAGGACGACATCGAGACGATCAACACCGAGCTGATCCTCGCCGACCTCCAGTCCGTCGAGAAGGCCGTCCCCCGCCTCACCAAGGAGGCCCGCCTCCAGAAGGAGAAGGTGGCGGTCCTGGCCGCGGTCGAGGAGGCCCAGAAGATCCTGGAAGCGGGCGACACCCTCTTCCACGCGGGCATCACGGCCGGCACAGAGAAGGGCCGCCTCCTCCACGAGCTGCACCTGCTCACCACCAAGCCCTTCCTCTACGTCTTCAACGTCGACGAGGACGAGCTGGTCGACGAGGACTTCAAGAACGAGCAGCGCGCGCTGGTGGCCCCCGCCGAGGCGATCTTCCTCAACGCCAAGATCGAGTCCGAGCTGATCGAGCTCGACGACGACGAGGCCCTGGAGCTTCTCCAGTCCATGGGCCAGGAAGAGCCCGGCCTCGCCACCCTCGGCCGCGTCGGCTTCGACACCCTGGGCCTGCAGACGTACCTCACGGCAGGCCCGAAGGAAACCCGCGCCTGGACGATCAAGAAGGGCGCCACGGCCCCCGAGGCGGCCGGTGTCATCCACACCGACTTCCAGAAGGGCTTCATCAAGGCGGAGATCATCTCCTTCGAGGACCTCGTCGAAACGGGCTCGGTCGCCGAGGCCCGCGCCAAGGGCAAGGCGCGCATGGAGGGCAAGGACTACGTCATGCAGGACGGCGACGTGGTGGAGTTCCGCTTCAACGTCTGATCGTGTGCCTAGAGGCGGCCTGACCTGCGGCGATGCAGGTCAGGCCGTTGCGCTGTCCGCAGCAGTCCGCAGAACTTCAGCCTCGTGAGTCGTTCTCAGGTACAGAGACCGGTGTCGGCGGCCAGGGTGGCGGAAGCGGCCAGTACTCGCGCAAAGCTGGCTACAGCCGCCTCGTCCAGGTGCTCAATCGCCCCACGGAGGTGCTCCTCCCAGTCGAGGTGGAACTCGTAAGCGAGTAGGTCCCTCTCGGTGGGTGGCCGGGCTGATGCCGAGCAGAGCGTTCAGATCGGGCGCCGGAAAGACTACGGGGGACCGGAAAATCTCGCGCTCCGCGGTGCCCGGGGCGAGCCGGCTTTGGCCGATCAGTCGGGCCGGGTCTACCAACCGCGCTGCTTCCTCGCACCAGACGGTTACGTGCCCCCGGACTTCCCCGTTCTGCGTGACCACGGGCGGAAGCTCCCAGTCCGGCAGGTCGACCGATCCGCCGTCGCTCCGGGTCACCCGCAACTTGGTAGGGATCAGTCGGCACTCCAGTCCAAGGGAGCGCAGGGCCGTGGTGAATGCCAGCACGAGGAAGGCGGGAGAGGGCGCCGTTTGCCCACCTAGATGATAAGAGGTGGCCCCAAGCAGGCTGTAAAGCGAGCGCGCATCGAGTGGAACGGCCCGGGCGAGAGCTACGGCGTTGTGCCAGGGGTAGGGGTATTCGGCTATCGGATACGTTCCACCGCCTCCCGACGGCGGCAGCGGATAGTGAGGAGGCCCCTCCAGGCTCACCGTTTCGGAAGGCTTGTCGTGGAGATCCGCTTCACGCAGCTCCAGGAACTGGCGGGCTGTGACCGCAAGCGGTACGTGACCCTGCCCCGCCGCCTCGAACATTTCGAGGCTCTCTCGCATCAGAGCGCGGCACAGCTCCAGGTCACCGTCTGGATGCCCCAGAAGGTGTCGGGTCCAGGCGAGCACAGCGCGTCGGTGCGGGACATGGGCCAGTACGTCCGGCCCGGCTTCGGTGTGTGCCACGAGCAGCGCCTCAGCCCGGTCGATCAACAACCCTGCGGCTTGCAGGATCCAGGCATCAGTGAGTTGTGTTCAACCTGAATATGCACGTCACGGGTCTGACGTGGGTGGGTGAGGCCGTGCTCGTGCTGGTCGTCGGGGCCTGTCTGCGGTGAAGATCGTCGGTCAGCGGGCGATTCCGTGCTGGTTGAGGACCATCAGCGCCCGTACCAGCCGGGTGGCCCACTTCACGTCGAGGCGGAGTCTGGTCAGCACGCGCCAGTTCTTCAGGTGCGCGAACGCGTGCTCGCATACCGCCCGTTCCGCCGCGATCAGCTGGTTGACCAGCTTCTTCGCGGGCGGGAGCGTTTTTCCCTTGGGCTTTTTTGTAGCCGGTGATGACCGCCGGGTCGCCCATGTCGTCGTCCAGGCCGACGAAGCTGAGGTCGGCGATCGCGGCGAGGCCGGCCGCGCGGAGCCGGCCGACCAGCACGGATTCAGGCTGCGCGGGTCTCACTCAGCGAGCGCAATCATCCAGTGCCTGCACGAGGTGTGGGAAGTCCTCCGACTCGGCCAGTTGCGCCCGCCACTGGCCGAGTGCGCGAGTGCGCCGACCAGCAGGTGGGCGTGTTCACCCCACCGTGGTGGGGTCGTGTGGTCAAGGTGTGGCCAGACAGCTGGACTAAAGCGCTAAAGTTGCTGGGCAACGACACTCTGGGCGCTCCGCCCGCTCGCAGGCCGGGGCTACGATGAGCGGCCCACGACATGATGGGGCTTCACATGGGAACCGATGCGCGCCGTCCCACCCTGCGCGACATCGCCGAACGGGTTGGCGTTTCCGAGGCTGCCGCCTCCTTCGCGCTCAATGGGAAGCCCGGCGTCTCCGAGGCCACCCGGCAGCGGGTGCTCCAAGCGGCCAAGGCGCTCAACTGGGCCCCGCACCACGCGGCGCGCGCGCTCACCGGTGCCGGCACCGCGACCGTGGGCCTGGTCATCGCGCGCAGTGCGCAGGACGTCGGTTCCGAGCTGTTCTTCCACCGGCTGATGACCGGCATGCAGGCGGTGCTGAGCCGTCGGCAGTACGCCCTGCTGCTGCAGGTCGTGGACTCCGTCGACGAGGAGATCGCGGTCTATCACACGTGGAAGCGGGAGAATCGAGTCGACGGTGTCGTGCTGGTGGACCTGCGGCGCAACGACCCGCGGCCCGAGGCCGTGGCGGAACTCGAACTGCCCGCGCTGATCGCGGGCGGGCCGGACCCGGCAGGCGTCGTCCCGTCCGTATCCATCGACGACGCGGCGGCGATGGCGTCCATCATGCGGCATCTCAAGGAGACCGGTCACGAGCGGGTCGCCTACTTGTCCGGCTCCATAACCCTGCTCCACGTCCACCGCCGTATCGAGTCCTTCTTGCGCGCGTCGGCCGATCTCGGCATTGCGGACTGCCGCAGCCACGCGACGGACTTCTCGGCCGGTGCCGGCGACAGCGCGACCGCGTCCGCGCTGCTCGGCAACCCCAGGCCGACCGCGCTGATCTACGACAACGAAGTGCTCGCCGTCGCCGGTGTCGGCGCCATCCGGCGGATGTCGCTGCGCATCCCGGAGGACGTCGCGGTGGTCGTCTGGGAAGACACCCCCGTGTGCACGGTGCTCCAGCCTGCCCTCACCGCGCTGCGGCGCGACGCGGCCGGCTTCGGGGCCGACGTGGCGGAACACCTGCTCAAGGTCCTGGCGGGAGAGCGGGTGGCCGACTTCGAGGAGCGGGTGCCCACTTTGGTGGCGCGGGCGAGCACCATCGGCGAGACACCCGCAGGCGCGAGCTGACGCGCGTCGGCCGCGGACGCTTGCGCGCCCGCCTGACACCGCTCGTCCGAAGAAATCTTACGTCCAGAGGGCGTTGACACCATCAACTTAAGCGCCTTAGTGTCCGGTCAGATCATTGATCATGACGATCCGGCCAGGGAAGCACACATGCACAACGCACCGCGTACGACGCTCGACCGGCTGGAACGCGCTGCGCGTCAGCGCCTGACACCCCGGGTCCACACCCGACTGTCCGCCGTGAACGTCTCCGCCTGGCCCGTCGACGGGGACGGCGAGCCCGTACCTGCCGCGCACGCGCTGGGCCTGGCGCCGCTGCCGGGCCGGTCCGCCCCTGTCTACGAGCCGTTCGCGGTCGGTGACCCCTGGGGCCCGGCCTGGGGCACCACTTGGCTCCGCGTGGACGGCACCGTACCCGAGGAGGCCCGCCGCGACCCTCAGCGGATCACCGAGCTCGTGCTCGAACTCGGCTGGGAGGACCACTCGGTGGGCGGCCAGGCCGAGGGCATGCTCTACCGACCGGACGGATCGGTCATCAAGGCGATCCACCCGCGCAGTGGCTGGCTGCGGCTGACCGGCCCGGGCGCCTCGCCCGAGGTGCTGCGCGCGGACGGGACCTTCACCGTCTACGTCGAGGCCGCCGCCAATCCGCTGGTGCTCGGCCTGCCCCCATTCGTCACCACGCCGCTCGGTGACAAGCACACGGCCGGGCCCGCGCCCCTGTACCGCCTCGCCCGCGCCGAGGTGTGCGACTTCGACGCCGGGCTGTGGGAGTTGCTGCGCGACCTGGAGGTCGCCGGCGGCCTCGCGGCCGAGGTGCCCGAGGACGAGCCCCGGCACTGGCGGCTGCTGCGCGCGGTCGACGCGGCGCTCGACGCCGCCGACGAGCAGGATCTCGCCGCCACCGTGCCGCGGGCGCGGGCGGCGCTCGCCTCCGAGCTGGCCAAGCCCGCCCACGCCAGCGCCCACCAGGTCACGGCTGTCGGTCACGCGCACATCGACGCCGCCTGGTTGTGGCCGCTGCGGGAGACCGTCAGGAAGGTCGCCAGGACCGCCTCCAACGTGCTGGCGTTGATGGACTCGGATCCGGACTTCGTTTACGCGATGTCGTCGGCGCAGCAGTTCGCCTGGCTGGAGGAGTACTACCCCGAGCTGTTCGAGCGGGTGCGCGCCCGGGTCGCCGAGGGCAGGTTCGTGCCCGTCGGCGGCATGTGGGTGGAATCCGACACGACGATGCCCGGCGGCGAGGCGATGGTCCGGCAGTTCACCTACGGCCGGCGGTACTTCGCCGAGCGGTTCGGCGTGGAGCCGGAGGAGGTCTGGCTGCCGGACAGCTTCGGCTACTCCGGCGCGCTGCCGCAGCTCGCCCGGCTGGCGGGCTTCCGCTGGTTCCTCACCCAGAAGATCTCGTGGAACGACACCAACACGTTCCCCCACCACACCTTCCAGTGGGAGGGCATCGACGGCAGCCGGGTCTTCACCCACTTCCCGCCCGTCGACACCTACGCGGCCGAGGTGACGGCCAAGGAGCTGCACCACGCCGTCGCCAACTTCCGCGACAAGGCCGCTTCCTCGCACTCCCTGGTGCCCTTCGGTTACGGCGACGGCGGCGGCGGCCCGACCCGCGAGATGCTGGCCCGCGCCGCCCGCTTCAGCGACCTGGAGGGCGCCTCCCGCGTCACCGTCCGGGGGCCCGCAGCGTTCTTCGCGGAGGCCGAGGAGGAGCTCGGCGACGCCGCGGCGGTGTGGGTCGGAGAGCTGTACCTGGAGCTGCACCGCGGCACGTTCACCTCCCAGCACGCCATGAAGGCCGGCAACCGCCGCTCTGAGGCCCTGCTGCGCACCGCCGAGTACCTGGCCGCCAGCGCCACGGTGCGCACCGGCGCCCCGTACCCGGCCGCCGAGTTGGACGAGATATGGCAGACGGTGCTGCTGCACCAGTTCCACGACATCCTGCCCGGCTCGTCCGTCTCCTGGGTGCACCGCGAGGCCCGCGCCACTTACGAGGACCTGACCGGGCGGCTCACCGACCTGATCGCCCGCTCCGGCAAGCAGCTGTCGGACGGCGCCGCCACGAACCACACCGCCGGCATCCTCTCCCCGCTGCCCTGGGCCGACCGCGGCGCCTGGGAGCCGGTGCCATCCGGCTCTGCCTCCGCCGCCACGGTGCGGCTGACCTCGCTGGACGGCGGCGGACACGAGCTCGACAACGGGCTGCTGCGGGCCGTCGTGGACGCCCGCGGCCACGTCGTCTCGCTGCGCGACGCGGCCACCGGCCGCGAGCTGGTGCCCGAGGGGCAGCCACTCGGCGTGCTGCAGCTGCACCGCGACGAGCCGGTCCGCTGGGACGCTTGGGACATCGACCGCGACGCGGCCCGCATGCGCACCGATCTGACCGAGCCCGCCTCCGTGACTGCCCGTATCCGTGAGGACGGCACGGCGGAGGTGACTGTGGAGCACACCGCCGGCCTGCCCGGCGGCTCCCACCTGACCCAGACCATCGGCTTGGCGCCGGGCGAGCGGCAGCTCGCCATGGAGCTGACCGCCGACTGGCGCGAGCGCGAGCGGCTGCTGAAGGTCGCGCTGCCGCTGGCCGTGCACACCACCACCGCCCGTTTCGAGACGCAGTTCGGCTTCGTCGAGCGGACCATCCACGCCAACACCAGCTGGGATGCCGCTCACTACGAGGACTGCGCCCACCGCTACGTGCACGTCGCCGAGCCCGGCTTCGGCATCGGCGTCGTCAACGACTCCATATACGGCTGCGACGTCACCCGCCTCGGCGGACCCGGCGGCGGTGCCGTCGTGCGGCTGTCGCTGCTGCGCGCGCCCACCTTCCCCGACCCCGAGACCGACCTCGGCGTCCACCGGATGCGCTGGGCCGTCGTCCCGGGCGAGGACCATGCCGGGACCGTGGCAGCCGCCCACGCCCTCAACTCCCCGATCGTCGAGGACCTGCCCGCCGTCGAGCCGCTGCTGCGGCTGGCGGAGGCCAGCGGCCTGCCGGTGCTGGACACCGTCAAGCTCGCCGACGACGGCAGCGGCGACCTCGTCGCCCGTGTCTACGAGGCCCAGGGTGGCCGGGCCACGGCCATCCTCCGGTGGGCGGACGTACTCGGGGCCGAAGCCGTCGTACGCGAGACCGACCTCCTCGAACGCGATCTCACCGCCGACAGCGGCATCCGGCGCGCGCTGCGCGACGGCAACCGACTCTCCCTCGAACCCTTCCAGGTCGTCACGCTCCGGCTGACGCCCTCTGCCTAGTGCATAGGAGCACTCGATGAGCAGCAGTAGCATCCGCCGCGCGTACGCCGGTCTCGCCGCCGGCGCGGCCCTGAGTCTCGCCCTGACCGGCTGCGGCGTGGGAGGTGGCGGGGACGCGGACTCCGGCGACGCCGACACCAGCGGCAAGATAGCCGGCAAGATCACGTTCCAGACGTGGAACCTCAAGGGCAGCTACAAGAAGTACTTCGAGGGCCTCGTCGACGCATTCGAGAAGAAGCACCCCGGCACCACGGTGAAGTGGGTGGACCAGCCGGCCGAGGGCTACCAGGAGAAGCTCTCCGCCGACGCCGCCGCCGGGAACCTCCCGGACGTCGTCGACATGGGTCCCGAGGCGGCCCGTACGCTTGCGCGCGCTGGCACGCTGCTGAACGTCGCCAAGGACGACCCGAAGGCGGAAAAGGCCTACCAGCCGGCCGCCTGGAAGGCCATGACGTTCGAGGACACCAAGGGCGGCACCTACGGCTACCCCTGGTACCTCAACACGGGCCCGTCGTTCTTCAACACCGCCCTGTTCGAGAAGTGCGGCCTCGACCCGAAGAAGCTCCCCAAGACCTACGACGAGCTCTTCGACCAGGCCGCCGTCATGTCCAAGAACTGCGGTGACAAGGGCATCTCGATGATCGGCCGGGTGCCCACCATCGAGACGTTCGGGATGTACGGCGCCCAGCTCATGAACGAGGACGGCACCAAATTCACGTTCAACGACGCCAAGGGTGTCGAGCTGGTCAAGCGCTACCAGAAGCTGTACGCCAAGGCCGGCCTCACCAAGGAGTCCCTCAACGCGCTGCAGACCGGTGAGGCCGGCTCGTTCAAGTCCGGCGAACTCGGCTGGCTCCCGGGCAGCTCCTACACCCTGAGCGACCTCAAGAAGAGCGCGCCGAAGGTCGCCAAGACGGTCGCGATGGGGCCGCTCATCGCCAACACCTCCCCCAACATGTACATCGAGTCCCTCGTGGTGAACTCCAAGTCGAAGAACACCGCGACCGCCAAGGCGTTCGCCAAGTTCGTCACCAACGAGAAGAACCAGCTGACCTTCGCGAAGGCGGCCAACGTCTTCCCGTCCACCGCGGGCACACTCGACCAGCCCTACTACACCAAGAACGACGGCACCGCCGAGGGCAAGCTCAGGACCGAGTCGGCGGCGCAGGTCGGCAAGTCCGTGGTGTGGTGGCCGCCGGCCTTCTCGGGCACCTCCGACGTCGAGAACCTGCGGGAGGAGATCGCCAAGGCACTGCTCGGCAAGGAGTCGGCCAAGCAGGCCCTCGACAACGCCGTGAAGTACTCCACCGATCGGCTCGCGAAGCAGTGACCAGCACGGTAACCGCCCCCGAGCGGGGCATGCGCGGGGCGGTGCGCACCCGCCCCGCCCGGCGCCGGCACTGGTCGCAGGGCCGCTGGTATGTGCCGTGGCTCTTCCTCGGCGGCGCGCTCCTCGTCGTATCGACGTTCGTCCTCTTCCCCTTCTTCAACACGCTGCTGCTCTCCTTCACCGACGCCACGCTGCTGCGCGGCGGCCGGTTCATCGGTACGGAGAACTTCCAGGAGATCCTGGGGGACTCGCGCTTTCGGACTGCGCTGCTCAACTCCACGCTCTACGTCATCTGCGTGGTGCCGGTCATGGTCGTCCTGCCGCTGGTCCTCGCGGCGCTGGCGGCCGGCAACGGCCGCCTCCTGGGATTCCTCCGGACCAGCTACTACCTGCCGGTGATCATGTCCCCGGTGATCGTGGGCCTGGTGTGGACGAACCTGCTGGACCGGCGGGGCATGGTCAACGCGGTGCTCGGGTGGGTCTCCGCCGTCGGCGAGCCCGTGCCGTTCCTCACCGACCGCTGGCTCCTGCTCTTCAGTGCCATGTTCGTCACGATCTGGATGGGCATGGGCTACTACATGGTCATCTATCTGGCGGCGCTGGCCAGTATCGATCCGGCGCTGTACGACTCCGCCGCCGTCGACGGAGCGGGCCCGGTGCGCAAGTTCCTGCATGTGACCATGCCCGGGGTCCGCAACACGATGGGCCTCATCGGGCTGTTCTCCTCGATCGCGGCCTTCCGTGTGTTCGGCGAGGTGTACGTGCTGACCGACGGCACCGGCGGAACCGGTGGCGGCGACCTCACGATGACGATGCTGATCCAGCGGGAGGGCACCGGCCTGCAGGCGCGGACGGGTTACGCCGGGGCCATCAGCCTCGTCATGTTCGCGATCATGGCCATTTTCCTCGTGCTTCAGCTCGTGGCACAGAACCGTCAGAGGAAGAACGGATGAGCCGGCAACGCAAGCGCATCGCCACGGGATCGGTCGCACGGTACGCGGTCCTCGTCCTCATGTTCGTCCTTCTCGCGGGACCGCTGCTGTGGCAGCTGTCGCTGTCGCTGAAGGGCCAGGGCGACGACCTCTACGCACAGCCACCGCAGCTGATTCCGGGCCATCCGACGCTCCACAACTTCACCGGGGTTCTCGACCGGGTGCCCGTGCTGCGGTTCGTGGGGAACTCCGCGGTGGTCGCCATGCTCGTGGTGGGCGGCAACGTCCTCTTCGCCACCGCCGCCGGCTTCGCGCTGGCCCGGCTGCGCTTCCGCTTCCGCGGGCTGGTCACGGCGCTCTTCGTGGCGGCGCTCCTGGTGCCGGTCGAGGCGGTCATCATCGCCCAGTTCCTGCTCGTGCGGTCCATGGGACTGACCAACAGCCTGCTCGGCGTGGCACTCCCGACGCTGGTGGCGCCGCTGAACGTACTGCTGATGCGGAACGCCTTCGCCGGCATCCCCGACGAGCTCGAAGAGGCCGCGGTCCTCGACGGCGCCGGCATTTGGCAGCGCTTCCTGCGGATCTGCGTACCGCAGGTCAAGGGCGTGATGGCGGTCGTCGCGATCTTCGCATTCGTCGGTTCGTGGAACGACTTCCTGTGGCCGCTCATCGTGCTCTCCGACGAGCAGAAATACACCCTCACCGTCGGGCTGAACATGCTCAAGGGCACGTTCTACGACGACCCGCGACTCATCGCGGCCGGCACGATCGTCGCGCTCGTGCCCATCATCGTGTTCTTCGCCGCCCTGCAGAGGTTCTTCATGCGCGGTCTCGAACAAGGAGGAATCAAGGGATGACCGCGCTGCGCTTCGGCGTGAACTACACCCCGCGCAAGGACTGGTTCTACTCCTGGCTGAAGCCGGACTGGGACGAGCTGCGCCGGGACCTGGACGACATCGCCGCGCTGGGCCTGGACCACATACGGATCTTCCCCTTCTGGCCGGTCCTCCAGCCCAACCGCACGCTGATCCGGCCGCGGGCGCTCGCGGACGTGCGCACCCTGGTCCGACTCGCCGGCGAGGCGGGTCTCGACGCCTCCGTCGACGTCATCCAGGGGCACATGTCGAGCTACGACTTCGTGCCCGCATGGCTGACCTCATGGCACACGACCAACATGTTCACCGACGCCGGCGCCCTGCAGGCGCAGGCCGACCTGGCCCGCGCGCTGCACGACGCCCTCGCCGACCTGCCGAACTACCTCGGCCTCACGCTGGGGAACGAGGTGAACCAGTTCTCCGGCGACCCGCACCCCGCCCCGATGCGCGCCACACCCCAGGACGCCGAGAACTGGATCCGGACGCTGCTGGACGCCGTGCCGGCCGACGGCAAAGCGCTGCGCCTGCACGCCGAGTACGATGCCGTCTGGTATCTCGACGACCACCCGTTCCTGCCCACGCACGCGGCCCGGCTCGGCGATCTCACCGCGATCCACTCGTGGATCTTCAACGGCACCGCGCAGCGCTACGGGGGCATGTCGCCGCAGAGTGTGCGGCACGGCGAGTACCTCGTCGAAGTCGCCCGCGCGTTCGCCACCGACGCCGACAGGCGGGTGTGGCTGCAGGAGATCGGTGCGCCGCTCAACTGCCTCGACGCGTTCGAAGCGCCGGCGTTCTGCGAGCAGGCTGTCCGGCACGCTGCGGACAGCCCGGCCCTGTGGGGCGTGACGTGGTGGTGCTCCCACGATGTCGACCGCAAGCTCGCGGACTTCCCCGAACTCGAGTACTCGCTCGGCCTGTTCGACACGGATGGCCAGGTCAAGCCCATCGGCCGGGCGTTCGCCGACGTAGCGCAGGAGCTGCGCGGCCGCGCAGCCGTGCCCGCCCCGCGGCGGGAAGCCGTCGTCGTCGAGGTCGACGACGCCGACGTCCCGGTCCGTCGCGCCGACCTCGCGCCGGGCGGCGCGGTCTTCACGGCCTGGACGGACCTGGCTCGCGAGGGCCGCCGCCCAAGTGTCGTCACCTCCAGGACCGCGGCCTCGGCCGCCGACCTGGCGGCCCGCGGGGTCACCGCCGTACACGTGCCTGAGGCCACCGGCTCCAGCGCCTACTCCGCGGTCAGCGACAGCTCCGCCCTCGCGACGGGCACGCTGTGACCGAACAAGCTGCGAGGGGGACGAGCACAGCGCGCGTCGAGGCCCTCCTGGCGACCATGACCATCGAGGAGAAGGCCGGCCAGGTCAACCAGCGCCTCTACGGCTGGCGGGCCGTCGAACGGGACTGGCGCGGCGGCTTCCGGCTGACCGACTACGCCCGCGAGGAGATCGACCGGTGGGGCGGGCTCGGCGCCCTGTACGGCCTCTTCCGGGCCGACGCCTGGTCCGGCAGGTCCTGGGCGAACGGCATCCGGCCCGAGGAGCGCGCCGAGGCCGCCGCGGTCGTACAGGAGGCCGTCGCCGCGGCCGGCCGGCACGGCATCGGG
This sequence comes from Streptomyces sp. LN549, assembly GCF_043203805.1. NCBI lineage: Bacteria > Bacillati > Actinomycetota > Actinomycetes > Kitasatosporales > Streptomycetaceae > Streptomyces > Streptomyces sp. LN549. Next base: position 5,665,782 of record NZ_JAZHRI010000002.1, read on the forward strand.
GCGCTGCTGGTCGAGGAGGCGCCGCACGGGCACCAGGCCCTCGGCGGTACCCTGCTGCCGGTCAACCTCGCCGTCGCCGCCACCTGGCGGCCCGAGTCCCTGGCCGACGCGGCCCGAGGTGTCGGCGCCGAACTTGCGGCGAGCGGCGTCCACATCGCCCTCGTCTCCGCCCTCGACGTCCTGCGCGACCCGAGGTGGGGACGGGGCGAGGAGTGCTACGGCGAGGATCCGTTGCTCGCCGCCGAGCTGACCCGCGCCGTCGTCGAGGGCATGCAGGGCCCGGCGCGCTCCCGCGTGGGCGACGGCGGCGTCGCCATCGTCCTCAAGCACCTTGCCGCCCAGGGCGAGGCCGTCGGCGGACGCAACGGCCAGTCCGCTCACCTCGGCCCGCACGACCTCGCCGAGCTGCACCTCCCGCCCGTCGAGGCCGGACTGCGCGCCGGGGCGCTCGGCTTCATGGCCGCCTACAACGACATCGACGGCGTCCCCTGCTGCGCCAACCACGACCTCCTCACCACCTACCTGCGCGGCCGCCACGGCTTCGACGGCATCGTCATGGCGGACGGGCTCGCCGTGGACCGGCTCGCCGGGATGACCGGGGACCTGCCGAGCGCCGCCCGGGCCGCCCTGCTGGCCGGCGTGGACATCTCTCTGTGGGACGAGTCGTTCGCCGGCCTCGCCACCCTGGCCGCCGCCGACGAGCAGGTTGCCACCGCCCTCGACACCGCGTGCCGCCGGGTGCTGACGCTGAAGGACCGGTTCGGGCTGCTGCTGGCAGAGCCCGGCCGTCCCGTACGCTCCGATCCCGCTCGGTCGATCGCCCGTCTCACCGCGGCCCAGGAGGCGACACGCGCCGCTTCACGGCGGCTCGCCGCCGAGTCGCTCGTCCTGCTGAAGAACGACAAGGATCGCGCCGACACCGCCACGCTGCCGTTCGACGCCGCCCGGCTGCGGCGCGTCGCCGTCGTCGGGCCGTACGCCGACGACGTCCCCGCGCTGCTCGGCGACTACGTCCCACCGCTGCCGGCCGGGTCGAGCCGCAGCGTCGCCGAGGCCCTGCGCGCCGCACTGCCCGGCACCGAGGTCACGGTCGGCGAGAGCGTCGATGACGTGGGGACCGTGGCCGGCGCCGACGCCGTCGTCGTGGTGGTCGGCGGCACCAGCCACCGCTCGTACGACGACGCGTTCGCGGACAACGGCGCGATCGCCGGACGGGCCGGCGAGGCCACCGGCGGGGAGGGCGTCGACCTCGCCGACGTCTCGCTGCCGACCGGACAGGACCATCTCGTACGAGCCGTCCGGGAAGCCACAACCGCGCCGGTGGCCGCCGTCGTCGTCTCCGGCCGGCCGCACGTCCTGACCGGCGTCTTCGAGCACTGCGAGGCGGTGCTGTGGGCCGGCTACCCCGGCCCGTACGGCGGCGAGGCGGTCGCCGACGCGCTGCTGGGCGCGGCAGCGCCCACCGGGCGGCTGCCGATGACGCTGCCGCGCTACCCCGCGGCCGTCCCCGTCCGCTACAACGACCGGCAGAGCGCCGCAGACTGCTACCGCGACGCCCCGGAGCCGGTCCTACTGCCGTTCGGATTCGGCCTGGGCTACCACGACGTGGCCGTCGTCGACCTGGACGCCACGGTCCGCCCGGGCGCCGTCGACCTGACCGTGACCGTTGCGAACCGGTCCCGGCAGCCGAGCAGTTCGGTGATCCCCGTCTTCGCCCACCGCACGGGCGGGACCCGCACGCCCCGGATCCGCGAGCTGCTCACCTTCGGGTGGCTCGACGTCGAACCCGGCGCGACGGCCGAGACCACCTGGACGATCCCGGCCGCCCGGGCCTTCGCCGACCCGGGCGCGCCGGCAGCCGTGACCGAGCTGGACGTCGGGGGTGTGACCCGCACGATCCGGCCGGCGCACGGCTGATTTTTGGGCAGGACAGCTACTCACAAGGGAGAGAAGCATGGTCAGAGCCGCACCAGGACGGCGGTCGGTGCTCGCCGCCGTCACCGTCACCGTCGCACTCATCGCGGCGCCCATGGCGTCCGCATCCGACACCCTCCCCTGGGAGGGGACGAGCGCCAAGGGCGCGAACCAGCCCTACCAGCACGGCTACTCGGCTGCCACCCTCCTCGACTGGGACCCGAGTACCGACACCGACGCGAGCAGGCTACGCGCACGGATACCCCTGCAGAAGCGCGCCGGCGCCGACCCGGCCACGCAGCGCAACCCCAATCTGCCGGCCGAGACCCAGATGCTCACCCTGGCCGGCGACTACGGCAACGCGTTCTTCGAGTCGCACCCGTACACCATGGAGTTCAGCCAGTATCTCTTCAACTATTGGCAGTACACCGACGCGTACGCCTCCTGGCACGGGATGCCCACCGAAGGCGTGCCCGAGAAGTACTACGACCCCACCGCCGAGTGGACCCAGAAGTGGTTCGAGTTCGGCGCGATGAACCTGCCCAACTCCGGCTACACCAACGCCGCCCACCGCAACGGCGTCCGGTCGCTGGGCACCGTCTTCTTCTCGGACAACGACCGCGGCGCGCAGTCCTACAGCGAGCTGCTCGTACGCGACAAGGACGGCGGCTTCCCCGCCGCGAGGAAGCTCGCCGAGGTCGCCCGCTACTACGGCTTCGACGGCTACTTCTTCAACCAGGAGCAGAGCCGGGTCGCCCCCGAGGACGTCGACGACTACATGGACTTCCTCGCCGCACTGCGCGCCGAGGGCCTGTACGTGCAGTGGTACGACTCGGTCGACGCCAAGACCGGCGACAGGCTGTACGAGAACGAGTTCACCCAGCGCAACGCCCCGTTCATCCAGAACGCCGACCGCGGCCCGCTGGCCGACTCGATCTTCCTCAACTACTGGTGGAACCACCAGAAGCTCACCGACTCCGCCGCCCACGCCAAGTCCCTCGGCGTGAACCCGCGCACGCAGGTCTTCGCCGGCGTCGAGGCCGGCCAGTACCAGTTCGACCAGCCGTACGACCTGCAGGACAACCTCGGCGCGGACGGCAAGCCGATGAACGCCGTCGCCACCCTCGGCGCCGACTTCGTCTCCTCGGACTACGCGGACAAGACCGACGACGACAAGCAGTCGACGGTCTTCGACCGCGAGCGGCGCTGGTGGACCGGCTCGTCGACCGGCTCCGGCACGGCACCCGACGGAAAGTGGCAGGGCATCTCCTCCCAGATCGCCGAGCGCACCGCCATCACCGGGTCCACCTTCGCCACCACCTTCAACACCGGCCACGGCCTCGGCTACTGGCGCGACGGCGCGCAGGCCAGTGCCGCGGAGTGGGGCAACATCGGCATCCAGGACACCCCGGTGACCTGGCAGTGGTGGCTCAAGGGGGACGGCGCGGACGGCCTCCAGGTGGACTACGACTACGGCCCGGACTACGTATCCGCGGACCGGTTCCACTACCAGCACCTCGGCGCCTACGAAGGCGGCTCCTCGCTGGCGGTGAGCGGCAAGCTGGCCGGCGACGCGGTGCTGCGCCTGTACAAGACGGACCTGAAGGTGAAGGACGGCTCCAAGGTCAAGCTCACCTACGCGGGCCCGAGCGCGGACAAGGCCGGGCTGAGCGTCGCGCTCGTACTCAAGTCGGACCCGGACAAGACCGTCCGGGTGCCGATCGAGGACTCCAAGGCCGCCGGCGGCGGCTGGCGCACCGCGACCGTCGACCTCTCCAAGTACGCCGGTGAGACGGTCTCCACGCTCGGACTCGGCCTGGCCTCCGGGGCGGAGCCGATCGACGACTTCCAGATCAACCTCGGCGCCCTCTCCGTCACCGACGGCGCCGACCACACCCCTGCCGCGCCCACCGGCTTCCACATCGACCAGGCTCTGACCTCCACAGACGAGCTGTTCCTGGGCTGGGACCTCGCCGACTACAAGGACGTCGTCCGCTACGACGTCTACGCCGACGGGAAGTACCTCGGCGGCGTCTACGACGACAACCTCTACGTCAAGAAGTTCACCGGCACCAAGGGAACGCTCCAACTGGTGGCCGTCGGGAAGGACGGCAGCAAGAGCGAGCCGGCGACCGTCAAGTACGACTTCACCCACGGCCCGGGCGACGTCACCGCGAAGGCGTCCGCGGACGGCACGGTGACCGTGTCGTGGGACCGGCCGATCGCAGCGGGCGCGGAGATCACGCTGGCCGCGGAGGACGAAGGCCCGGCCGCCTACCGCCGGCGCATCGTCCTCGCCCCGGGCCCCGGCGCGACCTCGGCCACCTTCCGCGATGCTCCGGTCGACGGCGGCGACTTCGTCGCCAAGGTGAGCCCCACCGGTACCGGCACCACCGTCGCGGCCACCGGGTCCTTCGCCGACACCGAGATCGAGCCGTACCCGAAGTCGGCCGTCGAACTCTCCGGCACCTCGCTCCGGCTCACCGAGCCCACTCTGGCGGACTGGCACACCCTCACGGTGTACGAGAACGGGAAGCCGATCCCGTTCGACACCACGTACAGCCAAGGCGAGCGCGACATGGTGATCCGCGGCCGCACCACCCTGGATGCACTGTCGGTCACCCTGTCCAACGCCGAGAGCGAGGTGACTGCCGTGATCGAGGACTACGCCGGGAACCAGGCCGAGACCGTTCTGCGGGAAGGCACCGGCTGACCGACAGGACCGCCGCAGGCGCATGAGCGAGACCGCGCGGTCGGCTCTTGGCGACGGGCAAACTCCTGGCAGGACACAGGACTCGCCCGTCGCCGGGAGTCGCGTGAACCGTCCTGGGTTCGTCGGCAGAGATCTCAGGTGGTGCGCCTTTGCGGGGCATCGCTGAGACGGACCGCGCTGCTGCTGACGACACGAGGTCGTCCGGACTAACAGCACACGTCGAACGACCGGAGGCGGTGAAGGCCCTATACGGGCATTGAGTGAAGGTGCCGTTGGGCAGCTTGTGCAGCCGGCCCCGATCAGCCAGCTTCGACAGCTTCCCGCGCAGCGGCTCCAGTCGCCCCGGCACCGCGACCTCGACTCCCAGCTCGGCGCCGACGTCCTTGACCATCACCGGCCCGCCCGCGACCTGCACGATCTTCAGCATCCGCTGGTAGTCGACGGGCAGCGCGGACGCATCCGCCACCTCGCCGCGATGCGGCACCTTCAACACCGACCGGCCCGCGACCTGCACCCGCTGCGGCGCCCCGGCCTCCTGCCCGGCGGTGGCCGCCTCGGCTTCCTGCTCGTACAGACGCCGCAAGACCCGTTCCGCGACCGCGAGTTCCTCCCGCTCGGCATCCACCTCGGCCAGCTGCTTGGCCAGCGCCTCCGCGAGCTCATCCAGCTCGGCCCGACGAACTGCGATCTTCTTCAGCGACGACACGCTTCCCCTCCCGAACGACCAGGCACCCCGCCCGCGATCGTAGAAACCCCGCTGCCCGCGGCGCGGCCAGGTGCTCCCAGGGCGCGGTCCAGTCGAGTTCCCGGGCCACGGGGCGCGGTCCTCGGCTGCCCAGTCCTCGAAGGAGTCGCGCGTCAGGTCGATGGGGCGCCAGGCGGGGTCGAGCGGCTCGTCCTCGGCCGGTGGACGGACGTACTTCCGGCCGTGCTGGTCGCAGGCGCCGAAGTCCTGGTAGTTCCGCTGGGCCTCCATCAGGGAGACCTTGTTCGCGCCGCCGGGCATAGTCGGCCAGCGGAACTGAACTCCGTCGCCTTCCCAGAAGCAGTACGGGGCAGATCTCGTACGAGCCGGGCATGTCGTCGAGCACACGGTGCCCGCAGCATGGGCAAGGGTAGGAGTCCGCTCACCTGCGCAGTCTCCTTGTGGGTCCTGCCGGTGTGCCATGGATTTCGCCGCCTCGGTACCCCCGGCCAGTCCGCAGCCAGTCCGCAGGACACCCGTAAACAGCCGTCGGGAGCCAACGCATGCCAACGAGGAAATGCCAGGTCAGAGCCCTGTGCGGGGCTCCGCCGCAGGTCAGGTTCAGCCCGCAGACGTTCCGCTTCGACGTGTAGCGGCTGACGTGTCACCACGTCGCTGATCTCGCAAACATGCAGGTCAGAGAAGGTCCGGCTCTTCGGGGTCGGGCCCTCTGCGTTTTCCCGTGCTGGGGTGGGACAAGTGCAGAGCCCAGGCGGCAGTACGGGCACGGGCGAACGACGCTCCCGACGGACGCCCTGCGGTACATATGAGAAGAGACCGTGACCAAGGGCCGACAAGCAGTGAACTAACCCACATGTTACTAACATTATTGTTAGTGTCACGCGTGGAGGTCGATAGACGTGGTGGACTTCGTAGGTCGTCGGCAGGAGCTGGCGATGCTGGAGCGAGAGCTGCAGAAGGTGGCGGCAGGGGTCGGCGGGGAGCGGCCCGGTCGGTGCGTGATGTTGCGTGGGCGCCGCCGGGTGGGCAAGTCGCGATTGGTCGAGCGGTTTGCGGAGCGCTCCGGAGCTCCGTTCTTGTTCTACGCGGCGACCGGTGCGTCCCCCAGGGATGATCTGGCACGGTTGGCCCGGGACGCCCAGGCATCGACGCTGCCGTTGGCGGGGCTGGTGGCCGCCGCACGGCCGGAGAGCTGGGACGCCGCGTTCGATGTGCTGGCTGCGGCGCTGCCCGCCGACCGGGCGAGTGTGCTGGTCATCGACGAGGCGCCGTACCTGATGGACGCCGATGGCGCCTTTGAGGGGATGCTCCAACGGGCCTGGGACCGGGTCCTGGAGACGAAGCCAGTGCTGCTGGTCCTCATCGGTTCCGATCTGTCGATGATGGAGGTTCTGAACAGCTATGGCCGCCCCTTCCATCAGCGCGGCCGGGAGATGGTGCTGGAACCGCTGAACCCCGCCGAGGTGGGGCGGATGCTCGGGCTGGATCCGGCGGAAGCCTTCGACGCCGCGCTTGTCACCGGCGGGCTGCCGCTGATCTGCGCGGAGTGGCCGCAGGGTGCCGGGCTGTGGGACTTCCTCGGTGAGGCGCTGAGTGACCCGGTCTCGGCCCTGCTGGTGTCGGCCGAACGTTCTCTGGCTGCCGAATTTCCCCCACAGGCTCAGGCGCGTACGGTGCTGGCGGCTATCGGCAGTGGTGAGCGGACCTTCACCAACATCGCTCGTGCAGCCGGCGGTATCGGGGCCACGCCGCTGCAACGAGCGCTGGAGCTGCTCACGGACAAGCGGATCGTCGCTGCGGAGCTGCCTGTATCACTGCGTCCGTCGAAGGACCGCCGCTACCGGGTGTCAGATCCCTACCTACGGTTTTGGCTGCACTTGCTCGGCCCGGCCATGGAGGAGATCGAGCGCGGTCGGGGCGATCTGACCTTGGCACGCATCCGGGAGAGCTGGACCAGCTGGCGCGGCCGGGCGGTTGAGCCACTCATCCGTGAGGCGCTCGCCCGGATACTGCCGGACGATCAGCTCCCCGCAGCCCCCGCAGTGGGCGGCTACTGGACCCGCACCAACGACGTCGAGATCGACATCATTGGTGCGGACCGCGCCCCCATTGCCAAGGAACTGCTCTTCCTCGGCTCCATCAAGTGGCTGGAACAGTCGCCCTTCGACCGGCACGACCTGGCAGCTCTCCAACGACACCGGGCCGCACTCACAGACGAACCCGTTCCAGTCGTGGCGGTCTCGCGCAGCGGCGTCGAATCGCCGGGCCTCGATGCAACCTACGGTCCCGGTGATTTGCTGAGCGCTTGGCAGCTGTGAGTGGCGGTTCGCAGGCGAGGTGCGGGAGTTCGTGAGCGCGACGGGCCGCAGATGTTGCGAGAAGCCCCCGGCTCTTGGCTCCGCTCAAGAACGACCGCAAGATGCTCCCTTGGATCAACGAGCTGATCGAGGAGATCGTGATTCTGGCCGCTCGCTACCACTGCTGAGTGCTGCACTGTCGCAAGCGCTACGCGGCATGGGGATCGACGCTGGTGAGGTCTCAAGGTATCGAGGCCGCCTCGCTGCCGGTGCCCGAGGGCGCTACGGACGGGTCCAGCCGGTCAGCTTCAACGTGTGAACTCCACCACGTTGTTGATGTGGTGGAGTTCACGCCCGAACGTGCGTAGTCCATCGCCGATCGTGGCCTGCGCTTGAGAGGGGTACGTCGCCCGTCGGGATGCCGTGTCAGGCATCGGCCGATGCCGTCCCCGGGGCCAGGGCAAGAGGCCCGCGACGTGCGTTTGAACTGGTACGACATGGCTTGCCGAAGGGCCCGAGGTCGCCCTCATCGGCGTCGACCGGGAGGCGGCGGACGGGCGGGCGCACTTCCTCGGCTCTGCCGAATACCGCCATGGGCGGCTCGCCCCCTGATGGACTTCATAGAGGGCACTGGATGAATACGCACTGCGAAGAGTATTCGCGTCGCTACGGTGCGAATACATGGACGGCCTCGTCCGGGCGGGGGTAACTGTTGTGCGCAGTAGAGTAATGGGGGTTTATCAGGGTTTATAGCCGCAACCAGGCCGTCTGCATCGCATCAGTTGGTCTTCTCTGCGGAGTCCGGCCCGTCGAGTGGCGAAGGGTGGCGGCGGCAGAGGCGAGAAGGCTGCGGGGAAGGCCAGGATGGGCGCGTTCGGCCGCGGTTGTGGGGCTGTGGCCGCCGTCTCGTTTTTGAGGTGGCGAGACTCGGTAAGCTATGCTCCGGCAACCGTCTCATCTGACGCCGGCAGGCTCCGTAGCCGTCGCGCATGCCTCCGTAGAAGGCACGACGGTTCACGAACGGAAGGACGATGATGGCGCGTTGCTCAATAGCGGCGATTTCCTGGGAGCGTGTGCACCTCACGCTCGATGTGACGGTCTCGGACTTCACTGGAGATCCTAGTGCTCTCCGGTTCCTGATTGTTGACAACGAGCGCGAATTCCCGGTGAACGCTCGGCAGATCGACGCCGAACAGCACCGCCTGGAGATCAACGTCACCAACTTCGAGAACCGACGCCAGGTGCCCAACGGCACGTGGCGGATCGTTCCGGTGATCGGTGATGAGCGACTGCCCGCCGCCGGCTTCGACCTCACGGCGACGGACGAGCTCGACGACTGTTCCCGCACCTTCCTCTACGACCGCAACCGCTCCGTCTACGTCATCGCGTTCGGGATATCGGATGACTTGGACAGCCCCGACTTCCTTATGCGGACGTACCAGTTGTTCCGTAGCGCGGGACCGGGAAAGAAGCCGGCGAAGAAGAAGCCGCTCGGCAAGCGAATAGGGCTGAAGATATTTCCGCGGGCCCGACGCCGCAAGATCGCTCAGCGCTTCTACTGGACCGCGCGCCGCCTGAACCCGCCGCGTGGCAACCGGATCCTGTTCGCCTCCGAAATGCGCACCGGCCTCGGCGGCAACCTGGCCCGCGTTCACGACCGGATGATCGAGCGGGGCCTCGACAAGAAGTACGAGTTCAGCCACTCGTTCCGAATACCGGCCACGGCGAACAAGTGGAGCACGCTCCGCCTCATCTACCGGCTGGCGACGTCGGACACCGTGCTGATGGACGACTACTTCGGTCTTCTCGGGAATCTGAGCATTTCGCCCGAGACCAAGATCATCCAGCTCTGGCACGCCGGAAGCGGTTTCAAGGCCGTCGGCTACAGCCGGTTCGGTAAGTACGGTTCGCCGAAGCTGTCCAACGCCCACCGCAAGTACACCTACGTCATCACCGGGTCCGAGCACCTGGTGCCGGTGTACGCCGAGGCGTTCGGCATCGAGGAGTCGGCGGTCGTGCCGACCGGACTGCCGCGCATCGACACGTTCCTCAACGAGGAGCACTCCCAGAAGGTCAAGGACGACTTCGCCGCCTCCTACCCGCAGCTCCGGGGCAAGAAGATCGTGCTGTTCGCGCCGACCTTCCGCGGGAAGAGCATCGGGGACGCGCACTACGACTACGACCGCATCGACTGGGAGAAGCTCTACGAGGTCTGCGGCGACAAGTACGTCGTGCTCTTCCGGATGCACCACTTCATCACGGAGGCCCCGCCGATCCCCGACGAGTACTCGGACCGGCTGGTGAACTTCGCGTCGTACCCCGACACCAACGACCTGCTGCACGTGACCGACGTGCTCGTCACGGACTACTCGTCGGTCATCTACGAGTACACGCTGCTCGACAAGCCGATCCTGTTCTTCGCGTACGACAAGGACACGTATTCGGTGATCCGCGGATTCCACCGGGACTACGACTCCGTCGCCCCCGGCACGATCTGCGTGACCTTCGACGACTTGCTCAAGGCCTTGCAGGACGAGGACTTCGACCTGTCGAAGGTCGAGGAGTTCCGGCGCGAGAACTTCGACTACGTCGACACCAACTCGGCGGACCGCGTGATCGACTGGCTGGTTGTCGGCGATCACGGTGGCAGGGATACGGGCGGCCAGCACCGCTGGCTCGACCCCGTACCGGACGACACGACGGTGGCTGACCAGCCGCTCAGCGACCAGTCGGAGGAATAGACACAATGAACGTTGCTTTGCTTTTTGCCGGCGGTATCGGTTCCAGGATGAACTCCCGCGCCCTCCCGAAGCAGTTTCTGGAGGTCAACGGCAAGCCGATCATCATCCACACCCTCGAGCACTTCGAGTCGCACCCCGAGATAGACAGCATCGCCATCGCGATACTCGCCGAGTACCGCGAGTACATGGAGAAGCTGCTGAAGCGGTACGAGATCCAGAAGGTCAAGTGGATCATCGATGGCGGCAAGACCGGTCAGGAGTCGCGGCACAAGGCCCTCTCGACGGTCGCCGCGGAGTGCCCCGACGACACCGTCGTGCTGATCCACGACGGCGTGCGGCCGCTGATCGACGCGAAGTTGATCAGCGCCAACATCGAGACGGTCCGGGAGCACGGCTCGGCCATCACCTGCACCAAGTTCAACGAGACCGTGGTGTCGAGTGAGCACGACCACATCGACGACGTGATCCCGCGTGACCACATCTACGCCGCGCAGGCCCCGCAGAGCTTCCGGCTCGGCGAGATCCTCTCGCTGTACGACCGGGCGGTCGCGGAGGACGAGCACGACACCATCGACTCGTGCTCCCTCATGCACAAGTACGGTCGCAAGATCTATCGCGTGGTCGGCCCCCGCTCGAACATCAAGATCACGACGGCCGAGGACTTCTACCTCTGCCGGACGTTCTTCGAGATCCTTGAGAACCAGCAGATCGTGGGTACGTGATTCCATTGACCACCGTCTCCAGCCCGGTCGTGGCGCACGACCTCGACGAGATCCTTGACCGCGACCTGCCGTGGAGTGAGCTTTCCGGCCGCACCGTGCTGGTCACCGGCGCGAGCGGCATGCTGCCGTCGTACGTCGTCTACACCCTTCTCGCACTGAACGACCGGCACGGCGCGGGCATCACCGTGCACGGCCTGGTGCGGAACGAGGAGAAGGCCAGGCGGCTGCTCGCGGACGTGCTCGACCGCCCGGACTTCAACCTCGTCGTCCAGGACGTGTCGGCTCCGCTGGAGCTGCCCGGTCCCGTCGACTACGTGATCCACGGGGCGAGCGCCGCGCGGCCCGCCCTGCACGGCAGCCAGCCGGTCATGACGATCAAGGCGAACCTGCTGGGCACGTTCAACCTGCTCGACCTCTGCGTGGAGAAGGCCAGCAGCGGATTCCTGCTGATGTCCTCGGCGGAGGTCTACGGTGCCCAGGCCCCGGAGACCGAGCTCATCGACGAGCAGAGCTACGGCGGCTTCGACATTCTCAACCCGCGGGCCTGCTACGCCGAGGGAAAGCGCGCGGCGGAGACGATCTGCGCGACCTACCAGGCGCAGTACGGCATCGACAGCCATGTCGTCAGGTTCGGTCACGTCTACGGGCCGGGAATGGCGCTCGACGACGGCCGGGTGCAGGCCGACTTCGCGGCGAACGTGGTGGCCGGCAAGGACATCGTGCTCAACAGCGACGGTTCCGGCGTGCGGACGTACACCTACGTGGCCGACGCCATCGCGGGGCTGTTCTACACGCTGCTCCGCGGTGACCAGGTGGCGTACAACGTCGCGGACCCGGCCGGCCTGGTGTCGATCCGGCGACTGGCGGAGCTCTTCACCGAGGTGCGCCCGGAGCGTGGGCAGCAGCTCCGCTTCACCAACGAGTCCGACGCGCGCTCCTACAGCCTGACCAAGAAGCAGGGCCTGGACAGCGCGCGGCTCGCGGCACTCGGCTGGAAGCCGGTGGTCGATCTGCCGACCGGGCTGAACCGCATGGTGACCCATCTGGAGTCGAGCGCCCCGGGCCTCTAGCGAATCCCCGCCGGCACACCACCGGCGCGGATCTGCGGAAAACGCCAGGACGCACAAATTGCCTCGGGCCCGGACGAAAGTCCGGGCCCGAGGCAATTTGGCACAATGTCACTGAACTGCCGAAAGAGGGCGCTTCAGGAAGATCGCATTTTCCTGGCCAGCCGTCGCACCGGAGCCGGAAGATAACGGGCCAGCCGCCGCTGCTTCGCCTTGGGCAGCGTCCGCACCACCATTTTCTCCGAAACGCTGTCGTCATCGGTGAGATTCCAGTACTGCGTGGACTTCTCACCCTTGCGCGGATACAGCTCGTTCGGGCGGCGGGGGACGACCTCGGGGCGCTCCCAGGCGATGTTCCGCCGCACTACTCGCGCCGGTGATCCCACGGCGGTGCAGTTGTTGGGAATGGACTTCGTGACGACGCTGCGGAAGCCGATCACCGAGCCGTTGCCGATGGTGACGCCGCCCATGACGACCGCGTGCTTCGCGATCCAGACGTGCTCGCCCACGACGATCGACTGCGACGGGTTCACGCGCTTCTCGGTACGCACGTCGAAGATCGGGTGGGTGTCGTCGCCGCGCACCTCGATGTTCTTGGCGAACATCACGTCGGCGCCGATGGTCACCGAGACACCTTCGACCGCGGAGATGAAGGTGCGGCCGGCGCAGCCCACGTTCTCGCCGATCCGGATCCGGGACTCGTGCCCACAGCGCAGTTCGAAGCGGAGGCCTGCGCGCTTCTTCGTGGTCTGCTCGATGTCTATCTGACCGTTGTCTCCCGAGAAGGTGACGAGTAGGTCCTGGATATCCGCTTTGGGGCTGATGACGAGTCTGTTGTTCGACCCCTTGAATCGGATATCGATCTTCTCTGCACGGATCTCTCCGTCGTAGACGATCTCGTTTCCCTGATCGTCCTTGTAACGCTCGAGTTTGCGCACTTGCAGCATTTTGATCTGAGGGATGCCCTCGACCGGTTCAGGGTCGGACCTGCCCCTCGTACCTCCATTCCGGCTCGGGATCTCGGGTCAAGTTATCAGATGACCCAGATACTTAATCTTGGCGTGACCGGACCAAACGTGGCCGCCACCTCGGTGGTGACAGCACCTGCCGGATCGCGAGCTGCCGTGCTGAGCGGTTCACATTCTGCGTACTTCGGGGCGTATCTAGCTAAATTGCTGTCGCCCGCGTGGGGGTACCTCTTCGAGGCCTGCGCCTTGGCCGTCGGTGTCGGGCTCGGCGGCCGGCGTTGACCGATCCGTGGGCGGCGGTGCCGTGCTGGGTGCCGAGCGAGGCGGCGAACAGGTCATGTCCACGCCCTCCTGGCGTTCGCGGCGGGTGTTCTGTATTGCAATCGGCTTTTCCTTTTCGGATACGGCACCGGTGTCGTATCCGGGGCGTTGTTGTACATCAAGAGCGATTTCGATCTCGGTCCCTTCGGGCAGGGCCTGCCGGTATCGTCGGCGCGCCGCTCATCGGCGCCTTGCCCGGAGCGGTGAGTGCCCGGCGGATGGCGGACCGGCCGGTCCGCAGGGAGACGCCGGCGGCCGAGGGGCGGGTATTCATCGGCGGACAGTGATTCCGGTGTTCGCCCCGGCTGTGATGTGCTCCTGGTCGGCCGCATCGTCAGCCGCCCTGCGGCGGCTCCACCCGCTCCAACCACGCTGTCAGCAGCGGCTCCAGGGCTGCCGCCTCGTCCCCGGTCAGGGTGTCGAGGAGGCGGCGCTCGTTGCGCATGTGCTCGGTGAAGGCCCGGTCGATCAGATCGAGGCCGGCGGGGGTGAGGGCGACCACGCGGGCGCGGCCGTCGCCTGCTGCCCGGCGGCGGGTGACCAGGCCGGAGCGTTCCAGGCGGTCGATGCGCTTCGTCATCGCGCCGGTGGTGACCATGGTGTGCGTGGCCAGTTCGCCGGGGGCCCGCTCGTGCGGCTCCCCGGCCCGGCGCAGCGCCGCCAGTACGTCGAACTCGCCCTCGCTCAGGCCGAATCGCCGGTACACCACGCAGAGCTCCTCCGTGAGCAGTCCGGCCAGCCGGTGCAGGCGGCCGATCACGCCCTGGGGGCGCACATCGAGATCCGGGCGCTCGCGGGCCCACTCGGCCTGGATGCGGGCCACGTGGTCCAAGGGCTGTGGGGCGGCGGAATCCGGCATGGCTTCATTCACCGCTTCATCATAGCTTCCCGGGAAGGTATATTAACTTCCATGGAAGCTACTTTGCGATGGGTACTGATCACGGCGATCGCCCCGGTGGCCTGGGGCACGAACTACTACGTCACCCACGCCTACCTGCCCGCCGAGACCCCCCTTTACGGCGCCGCCATCAGGGCCCTGCCCGCAGGGCTGCTCCTGCTGGCCGTCCGGCGCGAACTGCCCCGCGGCTCCTGGTGGTGGAAGGCTGTGATCCTCGGCGTCCTGAACATGGGCGGCTTCTTCGCCCTCGTGTACGTCGCCGCGCAACTGCTCCCGACCAGCACCGCCTCGACGATCATGGCCGCCTCGCCGGTGACCATGATGCTGATCGCCTGGGCGCTCGTCGCCGAGCGGCCGGGACTGCTGCCCCTGCTGGGCGCCGCGGCCGGTATCGGCGGGGTGTGCCTCATGCTGCTGACCGGGACCGTCACGGCCGACGTCCGAGGGGTGCTCGCCTCGGTCGCAGCCCTGCTGATGTCGTCCCTCGGCTACATCCTGACCAAGCGCTGGGGTCCCGGGACCGACGTCCTGGCCTCGACCTCCTGGCAGCTGATCGCCGGCGGCCTTCTGCTGCTGCCCCTCGCCGCAGCCGTGGAAGGGGCGCCGCCCGCACTCGACGGAGCGGCCGTCCTCGGTTTCGGATACGTCACCGTGGTGGCGACCGCCCTCGCCTTCGCCGCCTGGTTCGCGGGCCTGCGCCATCTGCCGGCCGCGACCGTCGGCCTGGTCGGGCTGCTCAACCCGGTGACCGGAGTACTCCTCGGCACCGTGGTCGCCGGGGAGTCGCTCACCCTCCGGCAGATCTGCGGGCTCGTCCTCGTGCTGGGCGGGATTCTGCTCGGCCGGCCGGTGGCGCGCCGGCGGCCGGCCGAGGTCCGCCGCACGCGTCCTAAGGCTGCGTGACCCTCAGCTCCCGTACGCCCGTGGGCTCGGCCGCATCCGCCGAAACGACCGACACCCGCACCTCGCGGGCCACCGCTCCCGCCCGGTAGGGCTGCCAGGTCCTGCCGTCGGCCGAGGTTTCCAGGCGGTGTGAGACGGGGGCCTCGTCCGTCCACTCGGGCGCGAATCCCGTCACCGGGGCCGCCCGCCCCAGGTCCACCGTCAGCGAGCCCGTCTCCCCGTCCGGGGACCAGGCGGTCGCCGTACTGCCGTCGACCGCCGCGGCCGCGTACAGGCCGGGGGTCTCGGACGTCGCCGTCGCCGGGCGGCAGCGGGCCGCGTCGGTGGTCGGCGTCAGGTCCGGGCGGCGGGTGGGGAGGGTGAGGGCCGTTGACAGGGAGCGGGGGCCGGACGGGGTGTGGAGCGTGAAGGGGGCGCCCGACGTCAGCCGGACCTCCGTGGTCCGGGGGCCGATCGCGATGTCGTACGTACGCCCCCGATAGCGCAGCCCCGTCAGCTTCACGCCGTCGCGCAGCTGCGGCGGCAGCATGGGATCCAGCCGCACTCCGTCCTCCCGCAGGCGCAGACCCGTCAGCCCGTGCGTGAATACCTGGAGGAAGCCGCCCTTGCCCGTGAGGAAGTCCTCGGCCGGGAAACCGGAGAGTGGGTCCTGTGCGCCGGCCTTCGCGCCGCGCGCCTCACTGAACAGGGCATACGGGCCGCGCATGAACGGCCGCACCGCGCGCTGGAGATACGTGTACGTGGCGCAGCCGGGCTCCCCGATCGCTGCCGCGTCGATCGCGTGGACCGAGTCCGTCATCGCCGGGCCGTCCGGATCGGTGTGCGCCGCGTAGTAGTCGAGCGTCGAGGCGGCCGCACCCGGCTCCATTGGCCACTCCAGGGGATAGATCAGCAGGACCGTGTCGGCCTGCTTGATCGTCGAGCCGTCGTATCCCGCGTACTGGAGGTAGAGCTTGCGGTCCGGGTCGTACGGGATGCGCAGACCGTCCGCGATCCCGGTCCACTCGGCGGGGGCCGGATGCCCGAGGAGCTGGGCCGCGCGCGTGGCGTTGCGCAGGGCGGTGGCCGCGACGGCGTTGGTGAACACCCCGTCCGTGACGCCGTTGCTGTACTCGTCCGGGCCCGCCACCTCCTTCACCGAGTAGCTGCCGTCGTCGTTCGCGGTGGCGCGCGAGGCCCAGAAGTCGGCGATGCCCTGGAGCATCTGCCAGCCGTGGCCGGCCAGCCAGTCGCGGTCGCCGGTGGCCAGGTAGTACTGCCAGACGGCCAGCGAGACATCGCCCTGGAGGTGGTTCTGGGTCACGCAGTGCGGCGGGTTCCAGCTCTGGCACTCGGACCAGAGGTTGCCCCTGCTCGCGCTCGTCCACGGGTAGAACAGCCCCTTGAAACCGAGCTTCTCGGCGTTGGTGCGCGCCTGGTCCCGGGTCCGGTAGCGGTACTCGACCACCGAACGGGCCAGTTCGGGCCGGGTGGCGAGCAGCCCCGGGTACATCCAGGTCTCCGCGTCCCAGAACACCATGCCGGCGTAGTTGTCGCTGGTCAGCCCGGCCGGGGCGATGCTGTCGCGGGAGCCGGTGCGAGTGGAGGCGAGGAGCCCGTACTGGGCGGAGCGCAGCCACTTCTGCAGATCGGGGCTGCCCGGCACGGACACGTCGGCGGACCAGTCGCGGCGCCAGACGGCGGCGTTCTCGGCAAGGACGGCGGACCAGCCGCGCCGTGCCGCGCCGCGGGACGCCTCGCGGGCGGTGGTGCGCGGGGCGCGCGAGGTGAGCGAGGTGTCCACACCGACGTACTTCTCGAATGTGTACGTGCGCCCGGCGCTCACCCGGGACGCGTGCCCGTTCGCGCCCGCCGGGCGCATGGTCTGGACGATCGCGCCCGCAGTCCCCGTGCCCCGGGTGCGGAACGTCCCGTCGTCCTCCAGCGCGATCCGGCGTGCGCCGCGCGGGTCGAGGCGGCCGGTCACCGTCGCGGTGCCGGTCCAGTGCGGGGTCATCCGCAGCCGCACGGCACCGGTGTGCACGTCGGACCGGTCGGCCAGCACCTCGTACGTCAGGTCGGTCGCGCGGCCGTCGGATGTGGTCCAGCGCAGCGACGTCACCACGAGTCCGCAGCGCAGGAACACCGTCTGGCGGTACCGGGAGATCCGGCCGGCCGGGGTGGCGGAGCCGTACGTCTCCTCGCCCACGCGCACATCGAGGTTCGTCCAGCTCGGCAGCGCGGCGGCCACCTCGCGGCCGGCCGCCAGGTCCTCCTCGCGGCCGTAGAGGCCGGAGACGAACGCCCCGTCGTAGCGCGGGGTGAACAGCGGCCAGCCCGTCTTCTCGTCGCGTTCGGCGTATCCGGCACCGGCCGCCGGCACGCGGTGCCCCAGGTAGCCGTTGCCGACGTAGGGGTCGTAGCCGGCGGCCTCGCCGAAGTTGGTGGACGTCGGGGCCCAGGCGGGATCCGTGTCCCGGCCGCAGGCCACGGCTGCCGGGGCGGAGGGCGACGGCGGGCCGGCGGCGGACGCGACGGGCGGCAGCGGTGCGATCAGGGCGCACGCGACGAGGGACGTGAGAAGAGAGGTACGCGAGAGGCTCACGGTACGAACGTAGGGAAGGGGGCGTGGTGCGGTGGTGCACGGCGCGCGGGGTGAACGGCTGACGCGGGGAGTGCGCGGGGCCGGCGCGCGGACGCTCAGGCGGCGAGCCCCGTCTTGAGGCCCGCGCCGCACAGCGGTACGACGACGCTGCGGTCCGTCCAGCCGCCGACCGCCGCCCAGCAGGCCACGCCCGTCGTCTCCACGTAGAAGCCGCGGGCGGCCAGATCCCGCTGCGCGGTGCGGATCTGATCCTCGGTCACCGTCAGGAAGGTGCCGCCCGACTCCCGCACCGCGGCCAGGATCGCCCGGGCGCGCGGTGGGCGCGGGATGGCGATGCCCTCGGCGAGGGTGGGGGAGGCGGTGGTGCCGGCCGGGGTGTCGAGGAGGTCGTCCGCCCCCGCGTGGAAGGCCGCGGCCAGCGGGGACACGGCCTCGGCCTGGACGGCGACCAGAGCGGGGCGGGTGTCGATCAGCCCCTGGGCGAGGAGCTCCGCTGAGGCCAGCGCCGCGCCGAGGAGCAGCGTGCCGTTGCCGACGGGTACGGCGATGGCGTCGGGGAGCCGGCCGCCGAGGTCCTCCCAGAGTTCGTACACGTACGTCTTCGTGCCGTGCAGGAAGTACGGGTTGAAGACGTGCGAGGCGTAGAAGGTGCCGGGTGTGTCGGCAGCGGTGCGGGCCGCCCGTGCGGTCGCCTCGCGGTCCCCGGGGACGATCTCCAGCCGGGCGCCGTGGGCCCGGATCTGCTCGGTCTTCTTCGCGGACGTGCCCTCGGGGACGTACACCGTGCAGGGCAGTGCGGCGCGGGCGCAGTACGCGGCGACGGCTGTACCCGCGTTGCCGCTGCTGTCCGCGACGACGCGCTCGGGGGCGAGGCGGCGGGCCAGTTCGGCGAGCATCACCGCGCCGCGGTCCTTGAAGGAGAGCGTCGGCATCAGGAAGTCGAGTTTGGCCGAGACGGTGCCGGTGAGCGGGACGAGCGGGGTGCGGCCCTCGCCGAGGGTGGTCACTGGGGAGGAGAGCGGCAGGACTTCCTCGTAACGCCACAGGGAGTTGACCCGGCCGGGCAGCTCGCCGGGACGCAAGGGGCCCGCGCTCTCGAAGTCGAGGTCCCATGGGCCGCGGCAGACCGGGCAGCACCAGGTGAGTGAGGTGACGTCGGCACGGGTGCCGTCCTGCGGGCAGCGGTAGGTGGTGGCCATGACGGCCAGCATGCCAGCCGCGGGGGCGGGGCGGAGTCCGGGGCGGCCGCGCTTTCGCAGCCGCCCCGGACAGGGAGTACCTAACGCCGGGAGAGTCCGCGGTCGACGGCGGTCATCAGCTCGCCGTCCTCCGTGTCCCCGTCCAGCGACCAGAACATCGCGCCGCCGAGCCGGTGGTCGCGGATGTACGCGGTCTTGGTGCGCAGCACCTGCGGGTCGTCGTACGTCCACAGCGTGGTGCCGTCGAACAGCCAGGCGCTGCCGTCACGGACGTTGCGGTGCACCTCGTACGTACCGGATTCGGCCAGCTTCTTCAGAGCCTTGTAGTCCTCGTAACCGGCCGCCCAGGTGGCGGGGGCGGGCGCGGCGGCAGGCCGGCCGAGGCCGTCGCCGCCTCCCGTCACACCGGTCCAGCCCTGACCGTAGAACGGCATGCCCATCACCAGCTTGCGGGCCGGTGCGCCGCGCTTCAGCCAGTCCCGCACGGTCTGGTCGACGCTGAAGTCGCCCTTCGCGTACAGCGCGGACTGCTGCGCGGTGGTCTTCTCGCCCGAGACGTGGAAGTCGTAGCCCTGGAGGTTGACGAAGTCGAAGTCCCGCATGATGCGCGGTACGTCGAAGCCGGCGTCGATCTTCTCGGGGGACGTGGGCACGAACGCCGAGAGGTCGTAGTGCTTGGGCTTCGACCCGTGGTCGCCGCCCTTGCGCGCCGCGGCGCTGCTCTTGGCGTACGCGTCGAGCTGGGTACGGAACTCGTGGACCAGCGCCGTGAAGTTCCGCTTGTCCTCGGGGCGGTACACCGTGTCGGAGTCACCGGCGGATCCCGGCCATTCCCAGTCGATGTCCACCCCGTCGAAGAGGCCGGCCGCCGCGCCCTCGCCGCCGCGCGTCCCGTCCACCGGCAGATTGCCCTTGATGTACAGGTCGATGCACGAGGAGACGAAGGCCTTGCGCGAGGCGGCGGTGCGGGCCGCGTCCGAGAAGTGGGTGGACCAGCTCCACCCGCCGAGCGAGATCATCACCTTGAGGCCGGGGTGCTTGGCCTTGAGCTCGCGCAGCTGGTTGAAGTTGCCCGCGAGGGCCTGGTCGTCGGTGTCGGCGACGCCGTCCACCGAGCCCGCGGCGTCCAGCGGGCGGACGTAGTCGGCCCAGGCGTCGGCCTCGCCGGGCACATTGCCGGTGAAGCACTTGCCGTCGGCGCCGACGTTGCCGAACGAGTAGTTGATGTGGGTGAGCTTGGCCGCCGTCCCGCTGGTCTCCAGGTCCTTGACCTGGAAGTCGCTTCCGTAGACGCCCCATTGGGTGAAGTAGCCGACGCGCTTGTAGGCGGGCGCGGAGCTGTGGTGGCCGCCCTTCCCGCGGTCCGCGCCGTGCTCCTCGCCGTGGCCCGCGGTGGCGTTGGCGGCGGGGGCGAGGGTGGCGGCCAGCGAGAGGGCGCAGGCGGCAATGGCCAGTCCGGACAGGGTTCTTCGACGCATGAGGCCCGTTCCTGTGCGTGTGCGGAGGCACGTACTGAGAGACAAGTGCTGAGAGATGCGTGACCGTGCCGTGTGGAGAGGAAGTTATTGGTCTGGACCAAATGAGGTCAAGAGGTGGGGAGCAGGAACGGCCGAAGATGCCGTGGCGGGCGGGAGTGGGATATGCGCGCGCCGGCCGCGAATCATCACTTCGAGTGAAACTCTGGCCTGTGCTTGCGGTGTGGAACCGACGGTTGCGACGCTGTTGCAGTCTGTCAACCTCTTGGGGAGTGGCCCGTGACTTTCGGTGAGCAGCCCGCCTATCTGCGCGTTGCGAGCGATCTGAGAGAGAAGATCGCCAATGGTTCGCTGCCGCCGCATACGCGCCTGCCGTCGCAGGCGCGTATCCGCGAGGAGTACGGAGTCTCGGACACCGTCGCGCTGGAGGCGCGCAAGGTGCTGATGGCCGAGGGGCTGGTCGAGGGACGCTCCGGCTCCGGCACCTATGTGCGCGAGCGCCCGGTGCCGCGCCGGATCGCCCGTTCCGGCTTCCGGTCGGAGACCGGGGCCAGTCCGTTCCGGCAGGAGCAGACGGCGGAGGGTGCGCGGGGGACCTGGGAGTCCCGGAGCGAACAGGAGGGGGCGAGCCCGGAGATCGCCGAGCGGCTCGGAATCGAGCCGGGCGACCGCGTGATGCGTACGCGTTACGTGTTCCGGGACGGCGGGGAGCCGATGATGCTCTCCACCTCATGGGAGACCCTCGCGGTCACGGGGCGCACGCCGGTGATGCTGCCGGAGGAGGGCCCGTTGGGCGGCTGCGGGGTGGTCGAGCGGATGGCCGCGATCGACGTCGTCGTGGACAACGTGGCCGAGCAGGTCGGCGCGCGCCCGGGGCTGGCGGAGGAGCTCCTGGCGCTCGGCGGGGTGCCGGGCCATGTGGTGATGGTGATCGAGCGGACGTACTACGCGTCGGGCCGCCCGGTCGAGACCGCCGACGTCGTGGTGCCGGCCGACCGCTACCGGGTCGCCTACCACCTGCCGGTCCGGTGACCGGGTTCGCCCGGACTCCGTAGCCGGGCGGCAGTTGCACATGATGACTTGTCATGTCCCGCCCCTCTCGGTCCCGTTCGGGCCCGGAGGGGTGCGAGGGGGCTGTGAGGCCGCGGGTTGGGGCGCATCCCATTGGATGCGCCCCCAGTGCGTTGGTCCACTCCTGGCCGGATCAGTATCTCTTTGTGCAATTACGCATGCGTTGAGTAAAGGTCAGGCGTAGGCTCGGGCATATGCGTACTGCGGTTTCCTGGGGATCCTTAGAGACGTGCACGCCGTTCAGGGGAGGGGCGCAATGCTCGGGAGGGATGCGATGAGCGACAGCGGTGCCGTGCTCCCCTGGCTGGTGATACGGCAGGACGACAACGGCAACCGCTACCGCGTGGGCAGGTATGCCACGCAGGATGAGGCGCAGCGGACGGCCGACAAGCTTCAGGACCGCGGCCACAAGCAGCTCTACTGGGTGGAGCGCATAGGGCAGACCGCTCGCCCGTAGTGGCCTGCCTCCGGTCGCGCGCCCGTAGTGCGCCGTACCGGTCCCCGGTGCGTCGCGCACGCCCGGCGGCACCGTCCGAGGTGGTCATGACGGGGCATTACGCTCCGCATCATGACTGATCGCGTGGTGGTGGCCGGAGCTGTCTACGACCGGGGGCGGCTACTGGCCGCGCGCCGCAGCGCCCCGCCGGAGCTGGCCGGGCGGTGGGAGTTGCCCGGCGGCAAGGTCGAGCCGGGGGAGAGTGGCGAGCAGGCGCTCGTCCGCGAGCTCCGGGAGGAGCTGGGCATCGAGACGGAGCCGCTGGAGCGCATCCCCGGTGAGTGGCCGCTCAAGCCCGGCTATGTGCTCCATGTGTGGACGGCCCGGCTGGTCTCCGGCGTGCCCGCACCGCTCCAGGACCACGACGAGCTGCGCTGGCTCGGACCGGGCGAGAGCGGGACGGTGGACTGGCTGGAACAGGACCTGCCCGCAGTGGCCGAAGCCGTACGCCGGCAGCCCGGCGGCGCACACCGCTGAGCGGCGCGCCCGGCCTCGGGTCTGCGCGCCCCCCCTCGCTACACGTACAGCCGTTCGTGTGCGCGCCCCTGCGCCCGTACGCCCCACGTGTCGACACCGGCGGTATTTCGTCCTGAATTTCGGGTATGTGGTGTTTAGTCCCCGTACACAAGGCATTCCCGTTGCTGGTCTTGGGAAGTGATCGGCGTGATCGATACCGAAGGCGACAGCGCCGAGTGGAGCTTTCCGGCTGTTCCCGGTGCCGTGCGCACGGCACGGCACGCCGTCCACGAGGCGCTGCGCTGCTGGGGGCTCGACGCGGCCGTCGGGGATGTGGCGGTTCTGCTGGTCAGCGAGCTGGTGACCAACTCGATGCAGTACACGGCAGGTCCCATCGGGGTGCGGCTGGTGCGCCCCCATCCCGATGGTGAAGGCCCGGCGGCACGCCCCGGCCTGCTCGTGGAAGTGTCCGATCCGCTTCCGGATCCGCCCACCGAACGTACGGCTGGACCCGACGACGAAGGCGGCAGAGGGCTGCAGCTCGTGGCCTGTTCGGCCCGCCGTTGGGGGACCCGGCGCGGAAAGAGCGGCAAGACGGTGTGGTTCGAGCTGGCCCTGCCTGGTTAGGAGTGAGGTGGGACGAACAGCGATCACGGAAGACCGGTCAGAATCTGGCCGAAACGGACTGAGACCGTGCTGTGATCGTGAACGCCGTGTCGGTCGGGGCCGTAGTGCTGAATACTGCGGGCAGGACCGGTCCGGTGTGTGAGCTGGAGGGGACGGTCGCGTGAGCGAAATACCTGGGACAGCGGGCGACGTCGTGTGGCAGAGCAGTCCGCCTGGCTCGATCTACGACTACATCAGGATCGCCTCCTTCTCGATCGGCCCCGATGGCCTGATCGAGCAGTGGAGCCGCCGGGCCGCCGGTCTCTTCGGCGTTGCCGCTCACGAGGCCATGGGCAAGGACCCGGTCGAGGCATTCATGCCCGCCGAGCTGCGCGGGGACGGCCACCGTCGGATCGGCGAGGTGCTCGACGGCAAGGAGTGGACGGGCCTCGTCCCCTTCCGGATGCCGGGCGAGGACGCCGTGCACGGGCTCGCCGAGATCTATGTGATGCCGAGCGAGACGGCGACCGGTGAACGGGCCGCGGTCTGCATCGTGGTGGACGTCCGCGCCCTGCGCCTCATCGAGACGGACCTCGCGGCCTCGCAGGCTATTTTCGGCCAATCCCCGTTCGGTTTCGTACTGTTCGGCACCGACCTCACCGTGGTGCGGGCCAACGAGCGGTTCGCCACGGTCTTCGGCGGACGGGCGGACGACCACCAGGGCCGCACGGTCGGCGACTACCTCACGGGCCTGGAGGCGGACCGGCTGACGACCACGCTCGAACACGTCCTGGCCACCGGTGACTCCGTCACCGACCTCCAGCTCGTCGGCACCGCTCCCGGCGACACCGAGCGCCGGCACTGGTCGATGAACCTCTACCGGGTGCACAGCGGCTCGGGCCGCCCCATCGGCATCGCCGGACTGGCCACCGATGTGACCCGGCGCCACATCGCAGCCAGGGAGGCCGCCAGCGCCCGGCGCAACCTCGCCCTGCTCAACGAGGCGAGCGCCCGCATCGGCAACTCCCTCGACCTGGAGACGACGGCCCGCGAACTCCTCGACGTCGCCGTACCCGGCTTCTGCGACCTCGCGTCCGTCGACCTCTACCAGGCCCTGCTCACCGGCGAGGAGACGCCGCCGGGCAGCGGGGGCTCCCTGCGCAGGGAAGCGGTCGGCGGCTCCGCCGAACTGCGCCGCGTCGCCTACGCCAGCGCCGTGTCCGACGCCCTGCCCGACACCGCCCCCGACACCGCCCCCGACGGCACCCCGCCCGACGCCGCCGATCCCCGGACGGTCACCGGTCCGCCCGCACTCGGTGCCGTGCACCACTACGCCTTCGGCTCGCCCTGCGCCATCGCCCTGCGCACCGGACATGTGGAGGACGTGCCCGGCGACGACCGCGGCTTCGTCCGGTCCACGCTCGCCGTGCCGATGGTCGCCCACGACACCGTGGTCGGCCTCGTGCAGTTCTCCCGCACGAAGGGCAGCGAGCCCTTCGGCGAGCGGGACCGCGCCCTGGCCACCGAACTCGCCGCACGCGCCGCCGTCTGCATCGACAACGCCCGCCTCTACCGCCGTGAGCACGAACGCGCGCTGATCCTCCAGCGCAGCCTCCTGCCTCCCGGCGACCCCGAGGCCGCGGGCCTCGACATCGCCTGCCGGTATCTGCCCGGCAACACGGCGACCGAGGTGGGCGGCGACTGGTTCGACGTGATCGAACTCCCCGGCCACCGCACCGCCCTCGTCGTCGGAGACGTGATGGGCCGCGGGCTGCGCGCCGCCGTGGCCATGGGCGAACTGCGCACCGCCGTGAGAACCCTGGCCCTCCTCGACCTGGAACCCGCCGAGGTGCTCTCCGCGCTCGACGAGGTCGCCCGGGGCCTCGGCACCCCCGGCGCCGGCACCTCGTCCGATGCGGGCGGCGGCGCCCAGTGGCCCTCGCGGGCCGCCCACAAGTCGCGCGAGGCGGACCTCTCCGAGGTCTATCTGGCAACCTGCGTCTACGCCGTCTACGACCCGGTCACCCGGCGCTGCACCTTCGCCAACGCCGGCCACCTGCCCCCCGTCGTCGTCGAGCCGGGCGAAGCGGCGCTGCTCCTCGACGTCCCGCCCGGCATGCCGCTCGGCGTCGGCGGCGAACCTTTCGAGGAGGTCGAGGTGGAACTCAAGGAGGGCGCCCTCCTCGCCCTCTACACCGACGGTCTCGTCGAGTCCCGCGACCACCCGCTGGACGAGGGGCTCGAGGCGCTGCGCGAAGCCCTCGTCGAACCCGCCCGGCCGCTCGAGGACGTCTGCGACCACGTACTCAGCTCGCTCGACACCCGGCACGGCGAGGACGACATCGCCCTGCTGATGGCCCGCATCCAGGGGCTGCCGGCCGACGCCGTCGGCGACTGGCGGCTGCCCCGCGAGCCGCGCTCGGTCGGCCGCGCCCGCGAACTGGCCCGCGGCCAGTTGCTCGCCTGGAACCTCGACGACCTGGTGGACACCACCGAACTGCTGGTCAGCGAACTCGTCACCAACGCCCTGCGGTACGGCGAGGGCGAGATCCGGCTCAGACTGCTGCGCGACCGCACGCTCGTGTGCGAGGTGTGGGACGCCGGCCTCGTCCAGCCGCGGCGCCGGCGCGCACGCGACACGGACGAGGGCGGCCGCGGACTCCAGCTGGTCGGCCTGCTGAGCGCGGCCTGGGGATCACGGCGGACACCGCGCGGCAAGACCGTCTGGTTCGAACTCCCGCTGCCCGCCGGCGGACCGGTCGTCGAGCGCACGGTGGAGGAACTGCTCAGCATGTACTGAGACCGGCCTCCGGCACACTCACGAGGCGGTCTTCAGCGCAGCGAGGCGGGCCTCCACCTCGGCGCTGTCGCCCAGCGTGTCCAGCTGCTCGAACTGGGCGTCCAGCGACGACGCGGCGAGCTCCTGCTTGCCGAGCGCCTTCGCCTCCTCGCGCCGCACCTTGTCCTCGAACCGGCTGAGCTCGCTGGTCGGGTCGAGGACGTTGATGTTCTTGACGGAGTCCATCATCTGGTTCTGCGCCTGGGCGGACTTGGCGCGGGCGACCAGCTCGTCACGCTTGGCCTTCAGCTCCGTCAGCTTCGTCTTCATCTGGTCCAGGCCGGACTTCAGCTTGTCCACCACCTCGGACTGCGCGGCGATGGTGGGCTCCGCGGTCCTCGCCTCCTTCTCCGACTGGAGCTGGCGGCCGAGCGCGACCTTGGCCAGGTTGTCGAACTTGTCGGCGTCGGGGCCCGATCCGCCCGCCCGCAGCTCGTCGGCCTTGCGGCTGGCGGCGAGCGCCTTCTCGCCCCATTCCCTGGCCGCCGCGACGTCCTCGCGGTGGTCCTGCTCCATCAGGCGCAGATTGCCGATGGTGGCGGCCACGGCCTGTTCGGCCTCCGAGATGTTGGACGTGTAGTCGCGGATCAGCTGGTCCAGCATCTTCTGCGGGTCCTCGGCCTGGTCGAGCAGGGCGTTGATGTTGGCCTTCGCCAGCTGGGTGACGCGGCCGAGAACGGTCTGCTTGGTCATGGCACCTCTCCAGTGTGTCCGGTCCTGCTGTGCAACGTGACGTGTACGTCTACGGCTGTGGGCCTCGTTCAGAAGCGGCCGCCGCCGCCCCGCCGGCCGCGGGTGCCCCCGCCGCCGAAGCTGCCCGGCCCGCCGCCCCCGCCGAAACCCCCGCCGAAACCGCCGCCCCCGAACCCGCCTCCCCGGCCGCCTCCGCCACCCAGGAGTCCGCCGAGGATGATCCCGCCGAGGACCGCGCCGCCCATGCCCCCACCGCCTCCCGGTATCCCGCCCCCCGGGCCGCCCCGGCCCCCGTACGCGCGCACGTCCTGCTCCGCGAGGCTCCGCGCCTCCCCGGCCAGCGCGTCCGCCCGCTGTGCCTCGGCCAGCGCGGCCTGCGGATCGTCCGTCCCGGCCAGCTCGCGGGCCCGCTCCAGCCGCCGCTGGGCCTCCGCCAGCCGGGTCCGGGCCTCGCTGCCGACCGCGCCCCGGTTGGTGGTGACGTAGTCGGCGGCGGCGCCGATCGCCGACCGTGCGGTGAGCATCGTCTGGTCGAGCAGGGCTCGGGCCCGCTGGTTGCCCTGCTCCTGCTCACGCGCACCGGCCAGCGCCTCGTCCAGTGCCGTGTCCGCCTCCTCCACCCGGCGCAGGGCGTCGATCGGGTCGTACGGACCGGCACCCATCTCCTCCCGCACATCGCGGGCCACGGACTGCGCGCGGGCGATCCGGCCGCGGAGGTCCGCGGTGGACACCCCCTCGGACGTGCCCTCCAGCAGCCCTCCCGCGTCCGCCAGGTCCGTCTCCGTCTCCGTGAGCGCGGCCGGCAGTCCGGCCGCCGCCTCGTCCAGTTCCCGCGCGCGCCGGTCGACGGCGTCGACGAGCGTGGCCGCCTGGCCGACCGCACCCTCCGTGGCCCGTACGTACACCGCCGCCGCTGAGTGGTCGCTGCCGTCCGCCGCCTGCCGGGCCCGGTTGAGCGACGACGTCGCGAAGACGAGCCGGTCCTTGGCCTGCTCGATGCCGGCCACGACGGGGGCCGACGCCGACTCCGCGTAACGGTCGCGCAGCGTGGCGAGCGTGGCCTCCGCGGCGGAGACCCGGCCGGCGAGCGCACGGAACGCGGTCTCGGCCGCCGCCAGCGCCTGCGGGGCGTTGCGTTCCAGTTCCCGCAGCCGGTCGAAGTCCTCGGAGACCGCGTCCAGCCGCGCGTTGGCCTCCGCGCAGCGGCTGATGATCTCGTCCAGCATCCGGCGGCGGGTGGCGTCGTCCTCGGGGAAGGCGTCGTCGAGCTGCTGACGCAGCCGGAAGGCCGCCGTCAGCTCGCCCTTGGCATAGGTGACCGCCTCGGTGAACGGCGCGGCCGCCTCCTCGCCGAACTGGGCGGTGGCGAATCCGAGTTCCTCGTCGCTCGTGCGGACCGCGTCGTCCGTGTCGACGAGCGTCTCCTTGGCCTGCGCGTCGAGCTCGGGGAGGGCGGTGGGCGGCTGCTCCGGTTCGCCCCGCCCGGCTCCGGCCGGACCCCAGCCCGTCGCGCCGGGTGTCGTACGGGTGGTGGCGCGCCGCTTACGCCGGGTGAAGGCGTACGCGGCGACCGCCCCGACACCGCCGACGAGGACGATCGGCAGCACCAGGTCCCCGGCACTCGTCCCGCCGGAGCTTCCCGTGCCGGGGTCGTCGGCGCCCGGGGTGATGGTCGGGGTGGGGACGGGCGAACCGGCCAGGACTGCGGAGTACCCGTTGGCGGCCCCGATCGCGGCGCCCGCCCAGTCGTTCTCCTTGAGCGCCGGCTCGATGGCGGTGCTCGCCACGTCCTG
The DNA here is from genome assembly GCF_043203805.1 of Streptomyces sp. LN549. NCBI lineage: Bacteria > Bacillati > Actinomycetota > Actinomycetes > Kitasatosporales > Streptomycetaceae > Streptomyces > Streptomyces sp. LN549. The sequence goes on from NZ_JAZHRI010000002.1 coordinate 5,694,244, forward strand.
GAGCTGTGCGTCGGTAAGGCGGGAGTCCTGGTCGACGGAGTAGGCGTACTGCCGGTCGTGGGTGGCGACGGCCAGCAGCACGTCGTCGCGGCCGAGCCCGTTGCGGTCGGCCGTCTCGTCGGCCCAGTCCTGCGCCGAGCGCCCGGAGAAGTCACGGACGTAGGCCACGAAGAGCTGGATGCGGCGCTGGTCGTAGAGCTGGTCGAGCGCGGTGGTCACCTGGGCCTTGCGGTCCCCGAGCGCGCCCACCCTGTCGGTGATCTGTCCGTCGCGGGACAGTGTGATCGGTCCGTCGGCGCGCGCGGTCGGCGCGGGGGCGAGGGCCAGCCAGCACACCGTCAACAGCACGGCGAGCAGGGCCCGGCCCGGTATGAGGATCCGGGTTCGGCTCACAGGCGGCATCACGTTTGTGAGGCTATGTCCGCCCCTGGTGCCCCGCGACCCGGCAGACGCCCCGGGCGGCCCGCCCGGGAACGGTCCCCGGACCAGGTGCGTCCTGCTGTTCGTACGGGCGCGCCACACCGAGGGAAACGGGCCGCTGTTCGTACAGCCGGGGTACATGGAGCCATCGAGACTTGCAGGGGGCGCGCACGTGCGTGGGCGAATGGGGCGGGCGTACGCCGCGGTACGGAGCCGGGCGGCCCGGTTCCGCTGGACCTGGCCGCGGCGGATCGCGCTGGGGCTGGTCCTGGTGATCGTGGTGCCGGTCCTCACCGCGGGCGTCGCGCTGCGGCTCAACTTCACCGGCGATCCCGGGGACGGGACCCGGACCCGGGGCCGCGACGCCATCTGGCTGGGGCACGCCTGGGTCGACGGCCGGAAGAAGGACGCCGACCTCGCCGCGTTCGCGGCCCGGATCAAGGGCACGGGCATCAAGGACCTGTACGTCCACGCCGGGCCGCTGGAGCACGACGGCACTCTCCCCGCCTCCCGCTACCCGCGGGCCCACTGGCTGATCGACGCCGTGCACCGCACCATGCCCGGTATCCGCGTCCAGGCCTGGCTCGGGGACAGGCTGGCGAGCGAGGGGCCCGACGGGCTGCGTCTGGAGCGTGCCGCGTCCCGCGACGCGGTCGTGGGCTCCGCGCGGCAGATCCTGGACGGCGGGTTCGACGGGGTGCACTTCGACCTGGAACCGCTGCACTCCGGCGACGCGCACTACCTCTCGCTCCTGGACGACCTGCGCGCGCTCACCCGGGCGCGCGGGGTGCCGCTCTCCGTGGCGGCCCACCAGATCGACCCGCTGCCCGCCGCGCAGACCGTCCTCGGGGCGGTCACCGGCCGGGGCAAGTGGTGGTCGCAGAAGTACTTCGGGCAGGTGGCCCGCAGGGTGGACCAGATCGCCGTGATGTCGTACGACACCTGGATGCCGCTGGAAGGGCTGTACGGCGGATATGTCGCCGAACAGACGTCGCTGGCGCTCGAAGTGACGCCCCGCGACACCGATCTGCTGATGGGGCTGCCGTTCTTCCACGAGAACGACCTGGGCCACCACGCGTCGGCTGAGACGGTCGCGGCCGCGGTCCGCGGCACCAGGCTGGGGCTGGGGCGCACGGACCGCGGCCGGGAACGGTTCGGGGTGGCGCTCTACGTCGACTTCGCCGCGCGGGACGGCGACTGGGCCGCGTACCGGGAGGGCTGGCACTGACCCGACAGCCGGTGGCCGGCCGCGCGGCTCAGATGCTGAGGCGCTCCGGAGAGCCGGGGCGCCGGTGAAGCCCCACCCTTCAGGGGGAAGGTCCAGCTCCCGGTGGGCGGCGGCGACGCGCCTCCGGTGCCGTTCTCGGGTACGGCTGCCGGCACGGCCCGGGCTGTGGGGCCCGGACCGCGCCGGTGCGGTGGTGCTTTCCTGCGGTACTGCGGTACGGGAACCGGCGGATGTCAGGTTCCGCCGGCTCCCGTACGAGCGGGAGCCGTCAGGAGCTCCCGGTCATGGGGCCGGGGTCGGAGGCTCAGCCGGCGTTGCGCGGCAGCGCGCGGGTGCGGCCCATCTCGCCCAGCCAGACGGCGGACGGCTTCGGCAGCCGCTCGAACGTCTCCGGGTTCCAGCCGATGAGGCCGAAGGTGGGCTTGTAGGAGCCCCACTCGTAGTTGTCGAGCGCGCTCCAGGCCAGGTAGCCCTGGATGTTGAGGCCGTCCTCCAGCGCGGAGGCGACCTCGTTCAGCGCGCCGGTGTAGTAGTCGATGCGGCGGCTGTCCACGTCGGTGGCGATGCCGTTCTCGGTGACGATCAGCGGCACGTCGTGGCCAACGATGTCGGCGGTGTGGCGCAGGGCGTAGCCGACGGCGGAGGGGTAGTACTCCCACTGCGTGAGGGTGCGCTCGACGTCGTCCGAGGTGGGGATCGGGCCGTCGGTGCCGATCTTCGTCCGGGTGTAGGACTGCACCCCGATCCAGTCGTCGCCGCGGGCGGCCTCGATGAAGACGTCCTCGCGGGGGTGGCGGTAGGCCGCGGTGATCTCCTCGGCGCCGGGGAGGGCCTGGTAGACCTGGTTGGCGATGGTCCAGCCGACCTGGATGTCGGCGTTGATCGCCTTGACCTCCTTGACGGCCGCGTGGTGGGCGGCGATCACGGCCACGGTGGTCTCGTCGTCCGGGGTCGGCAGACCGGCGGGCGGGAAGCCGATGTCGCCGCGCTTGGCCTGGCCCGCCATGACGGCGATCATGTTCGGCTCGTTGATGGTGCACACGTGGCTGACGCCTTCGCGGATGACCGGTGCACAGGCCGCGACGTAACGGGCGAAGAGCTCGGTCGCGCCCTCGGCGGTGAAGCCGCCGCGGGCCTCGAACCACTGGGGGACGGTGAAGTGGTGCAGGGTGACCATGGGGCGCAGTCCGCGCTCGATGGCGCCCTCGACCATCCGGCGGTAGTGGGCGAGCTCGGCCCGGGAGAACTGCCCCTCGGCGGGCTCGATGCGGGCCCACTCGATGGAGAACCGGTAGTCGGTGAAGCCCAGTCCGGCCAGCACGTCCATGTCCTCGTGCCAGCGGTGGTAGCTGTCGCAGGCGTCCAGGCTGGGCTCCTGGATGTGGGTGCCCGCGGTGTGTTCCTTGACCCACCAGTCGCTGTTGGTGTTGTTGCCCTCGATCTGGTGGGCGGCCGTGGAGGCGCCCCACAGGAAACCTTCGGGGAACGGGACCTGGGTGTGAGTCATCGCAAACTGTCTTTCTGGTGCGTGAAGGGGGCGGCCGGCTGGGGGAGGTGGGGTGCGCGGCCTCGTACGTATGGGTGGGGCGGGCGGGCTACTTCATGCCCGCCGTGGCGATGCCCTGGGTGAAGTGCCGCTGGAGCGCGATGAACACGACCAGGACCGGCAGCACGATCAGGAAGGACCCGGCCATCAGCATGCCGTTGGAGCCGCCCGCCTTGTTCGGGTCGGTGGCGAACGTCGCCAGGGCGACCGGCAGGGTGTACTTGTCCGGGTCGTTGGTCGCGATGAGCGGCCAGACGAAGTTGTTCCAGGACCCCAGGAACGTGAAGATCGACAGCGTCGCCAGGGCGGGCTTCACCAGCGGCATCACGATCCGCCAGAAGATGTACCACTCTCCGGCGCCGTCCATCCGGGCCGCTTCCAGCAGCTCGTCCGGGATCGACTGCATGAACTGGCGCATCAGGAAGACACCGAAGGCTCCCGCCGCGAACGGCAGCACCAGACCGGCGTACGAGTCGATCAGGCCCATCTTGCTCATCAGCACGAACAGCGGCAGGAGCATGAGGTTGCCGGGCACCATGAGGGCGCCGAGCACCAGACCGAAGATCTTGTCGCGGCCGGCGAACTTCAGCTTGGCCAGGGCGTACCCGAGCATCGAGCAGAACACCAGGTTCGAGACGGTGACCAGCACCGCGACGATCACCGAGTTCATGAAGTACAGCGGCAGGTCCAGCTTGTCGAGCAGGTCCCGGAAGTTGTCCAGGGTCCACTCGGTCGGGATCCAGACCGGCGGGCTCGCGGTCAGCTCGCTCGTCGTCTTGAACGCGGACAGCGCCATCCACAGGAACGGCGCCGACATGATCAGCAGACCGAGCGAGAGCAGGACGTAGACGAGGACCCGCTTCAGCGAACGCGGCCGCTTGGCGCGGCCCGGCCGCCCGTCGTCCCCGGGCTTCTTCGACGGCGCCGTCGAGACGGCGCCCGGTGCACTGGTGGCGCTCATTTCGTGTTGTCCTTCAGCAGTCGGAGCTGCAGCACCGTGATGCCCATGATCACTACGAAGAGGACATACGCCATGGCGCTCGCATAGCCCATGTGGAAGAAGTTGAAGCCCTCGCGGTACATGTTCAGCGAGACGGTGAGCGTCGAGTCCGAGGGGCCGCCCTGCGTCATCACGAAGGGCTCCTCGAACACGTTGAGGTAGCCGATGGTGGTGATCACCGTGGCGTAGAGCAGCGTGGGCCGCAGCAGCGGGACGGTGATGCCCTTGAACTCCTGCCAGACGTTCGCACCGTCCAGCCGCGCCGCCTCCCGCACCTCGGTGGGGATGGCCTGCAGACCGGCGATGAAGAGCACCATGACCGTGCCGAGGTTGCGCCAGACCGCCATCGCGATCATCGAAGGCATGGCGAGCTTCTCGGATCCGAGGAAGTCCGGCGCCGTGAGGCCCACTTCGGAGAAGAGGCCCGCGACGAGACCGTCGCTCGGATCGAGTACGAAGCGCCAGACGACGGCGACCGCGACGATGGTGGTGACGACCGGGGCGTAGAAACCGACGCGGAAGAAGGTCCTCGCCCGGTCGATGCCGTTGTTCAGCAGTACGGCGACGACCAGCCCGAGGAGGATCGTCAGCGGGACGCCGACGACCACGAAGTACGCCGTGTTGAACAGTGACTTGAGGAACTTCTCGTCGCTGAACAGCTTGGTGTAGTTCTCGAAGCCGATGAAGTTCGCGTCCAGCGGGTGCGTCACGTTGCGCAGCCCGAAGTCCGTGAAGCTCATCACCAGCGTGGCGATGATCGGGACGGCCATGAAGACGAGGAAGAGCACGAGGAAGGGGGTGGAGAACAGCCAGCCGGCCATGTTCTGCACGCCCATCGAGGGCTTCCTGCGGCTTCGCGAACCCTTCGGCCCGGCGGCCGGGGACGTGGTCCCCGGCCCGGCCTGCACCTTGGCCGGCTGCGCGGCCTTTCCGGTCGTGGTGCTCATGGCTCCTACTTCACGAGGCCTTCGATCTCGGACTGCGCGGTCTTCAGCGCGTCCTCGGCGGACGCCTTGCCCTGGGTCACCTTCGCTATGGCCTGGTCGACCTTGTCGGTGATCTCGCTCAGGTTGGGCAGCGACGGGGAGGACTTGGCGGTGTCCATCTGCTTCTTGAAGATCTGCAGATCGGCGTCGGCGGCGAGGTCACCCGAGGTCCAGGCGGCGGTGTTCGCCGGCAGGTCCTTGGTGCGCTTGTACCAGTCGGCCTGGCCCTTGGTGTCCGTCAGGTACTTGATGAACTCGGTGGCCGCGGCCTTGTGCTCGCTGTCCTTGGAGATCACCAGGGAGGAGCCGCCGGCCATCGAGGTGGAGGACTTGTCGGCGGGGACGGCGGCCACCGCCCACTTGCCCTTGAGCTGCGGCTGGCCCTCGTTCAGCAGGGTGACGTGCCAGGGGCCGCCGAAGAACATCGGGACGCGGCCGTTGCCGAAGTCCTTCACGACGTCGTAGCCGGGCTGCACGGACTTGTTGGAGAGCCCCTTGTCGAAGTACGAGCCGTACTCCTTGAGCGCCTTGACGGCCTCGGGGCTGTCGATGACGGCCTCGCCCTTGTCATTGACGATCTCGCCGCCGGCCGAGTACAGGAAGGAGTAGAAGTTCTGCACCGTGTCCAGGCCGCTGGGCTGGATGGACAGGCCCCACTTGGTCCCGGCCTTCTTCTGGTACGCGGTGGCGAGGTCCTGCATCTCCTTCCAGTTGGTCGGAGCCTTGGTGATGCCGGCCTTCTCGGCCAGGTCGGTGCGGTAGTAGAGGACGCGGGTGTCGACGTACCACGGCACGCCGTACGCCTGGCCGTCCACCTCGCCCTGCTGCCAGCCGGCCGGGAAGAAGTCCTTCTCCTGGAAGGTCTTGGTGTCGACCGGCTCCAGCACACCGAGCTCGGAGAACTCGCCCATGTAGCTCCCGCCCATCTGCGCCACGTCCGGCATGGTGCCGGCGGCGGCCGCGGAGACGAGCTTCTGGTGGGCGACGTCCCAGCCGACCGGGGTCACCTTGACGGTGATGTTCGGGTTGGCCTTCTCGTACACCTTGGCCACATCCGCGAGCTTCTCGCCCTCGGCCCCCATGGCCCAGACGGTGAGCGTCTGCTTCTTGTCCGCGGCGACGTCCTCGCCACCGGAGCTGCCGCAGGCGGTGAGGCCGAGGGCGAGCACGACTGCGATTCCGATGCCGGTGGAGGCGTTTCTGGCGGTGCGGGACATGGAGGGCTCCTCCTTGAGCAATCCGGATGTATGCGCTGCCTGTAAGCGCATACATCACTCTGCGGCAGAGATTCGGGAATCCGCAAGAGGGTGCTAGGTCACACTCGTGCAACGTGCCGGACATCTGAATGTTCAACTTGGAACGGTAAGCGTGGCGTTTGCGGAAAAGGTGGGGGTGTGACCGATTCCGCATGATTGATTCCAAGGCGGAACAGGGGCTGTGTCGTGCGCGGGGGCGGGGATACTGTCGTGATCATGACTTCGTTCACCCATGACTTCCCTTTTGATCCGGCCTACGGGCGCACCCTCGACGAGCTGATGGCCGTGCCGGCGCCGCCCGTGCCGGACGGCTTCGCCGACTTCTGGCGGGCCCGGTACGTAGAGGCCCGTGAGGTCGTCACGGACCCGGAGCTCGGGCCGCTGGAGGACGAGCGCGACGGCGTGCGGATCCACGGTGTGACGTACACCTCGGTGGGCGGAGTGCGCCTCGGCGGCTGGCTGGCGCTGCCGGTGGAGGGTCCGGCGGCGGAGCCGGTGCGCCACGGGTTCGTCATCGGGCACGGGTACGGAGGGCGTCAGGATCCCGGGACCGATGTGCCGCTGCCCCTGCCGTCGTCGGCCGCGATCCTGCCGTGCGTACGCGGGACGGGGGCGCGCGGTCTCGTGGCGGGCATCCCCGAGGTCTCGGCGGAGCACGTGCTGCACGGCATCGAGTCGCGCGACACCTACGTCATCGGCGACTGCGTGGCGGACCTGTGGTGCGCGGCGTCCGCGCTCGGGGAACTGGTGCCGGGACTCGCGGGGACGGGCCGGCTGGGCTACCTCGGGGAGAGCTTCGGCGGAGGGCTCGGAGCGCTGGCCCTGCCGTGGGACGACCGGTTCGCGGCGGCGCAGCTGACCGTGCCGACGTTCGGGAACCACCCCCTGCGGCTCACGCTGCCCTGCGCGGGGAGCGGGGAGTCGGTGCGCGGGTATCACCTCAGGCATCCCGGGGTCGTGGACGTGCTGCGGTACTTCGACGCCGCCACGGCCGCGGAGTTCGTGGGGCAGCCGACGCTCGTGGCCGCGGCGCTGTTCGACCCGTCCGTGCCACCGCCGGGCCAGTTCGCCGTGTACAACGCGCTGGCGGGGGAGCGGGAGCTGCTGGTGCTGCCGGCGGGGCACTTCGAGTACGAGGGGCTGGCGCGGGACGAGGCCGGGCTGGTGGAGGCGCGGCGGGGGTTCTTCGGGAAGTGGCTGGCGTAGCGGGCGCGGGCAGTCGCGAAGGGGTGGGTAACTTTGGTTGTCGAATCGCCATCCGGTAACTAAAGTTGTCGACATGACGCTGCCTGAGATCACCCCTGAGGAACAGATCGCGCTCGACAAGGCCCTCTATGAGGCCCTCGAACCGCTTGCCGCAGCCGTGCGCGCCCGCGAGACCGGGCTCCCCGAAGGGCAGATGTGGGACGCCGACCCCGTCCAGGTGACCCTGTCGGTCCTCGCCACCTGGAAGGCGGTCGACGCGGAGGTCAAGCGGCTGACGGCGATCGCGGCGAGGACCGCCGGCTCCTACGGGGCGAACTATGAGCAGCTGGGCGCCGCCTGGGGGATCACCCGGCAGGGCGCCCGCAAGAAGTGGCCCGAGGCCGTCGACAGGCCTGCCCCTGCGGAAACGGGGCGCGGAGGCGACGGCCGGGCGTGAGGGCGGGCCGCTGGGTTCCGTGCCGCACCCCCGGCCGCAGCTCCTGCCGGCGGGGGTGCGCCGTGACTGACGGGTGTGCGCGCCCGTCAGCCGCAGCCGCAGCTGGTCCGGCGGATCACGGAGACCGGGAGGGTGAGCGACACCGGTTCCCGGCCGCTGTTGTTCAGCCGCTCGACCAGCAGCTCGACCGCCTGCTCGCCCAGCCGGCGGATCGGCTGGCGCACCGTTGTCAGCGCCGGCTGGACGATCCGGCCGAGCGGGATCCCGTCGAAGCCGGTCACCGCCATGTCCTGGGGGACCCGCACACCGCGTCGGGCCAGAGCGCGCAGGGCGCCCACCGCCATCTGGTCGTTGGCGAAGAGCATCGCCTCGGGTCGCTCCCCGCCCCGGTCCAGCAGGGTCTCGGCCGCCTGCGCGCCCTCGGCCTGCTTCATCATCGTCGTCCGGAGGGCCGGCTCGTCCGGTACCGGCAGGCCGGCGTCCCGGCACGCCTCCTGGAAGCCGCGGAACCTCGCCTCCGCGTCCGGTGAATCGGTGTCGCCCCCGACGAAGGCGAGCCGGTGCAGGCCGTGGTCCTCGATCAGGTGGCGGGTCAGCTCGCGTTCGCCGTCGGCGTTGGCGACGACGATGTGGTCGAGGTGGTCGATCTCGCGCGGACCGGCGAGCATCACCACCGGCAGCCGGCGCGATATCACCTCGAGGTCCTCGGTCGGCACGGTCTGCGCCAGGACGGCGAAACCGTCGACCCGCCCCGCGACCTTCGCGACCAGGCTCTCCGGGCCGCCCTCCAGGGACGCCGCGATCAGCAGCGCGTACCCGTGCCGCCGGGCCGCGCGCTCCATGCCGCGGATGATCTGGTCGGAGTAGAGCATTACCGCGTCGTCGGCGTCGCTGTCCGCCTCGGCGTCGGCCTCGGCGTCCGGGTCCGCGTAGTCCGGGAAACACAGGCCGAGCACTCCGGTGGTGCGGCTCGCCAGCCCTCGCGCGCTGCCGCTCGGTACGTAACCGAGCTCGCGGGCCGCGTCGAGGACCCGCTCACGGGTCTGGGCGCGCACTGATTCCGGGGTGCGGTAGACCCGCGAAACCGTGGCGATGGAGACGCCCGACCGCTCCGCGACGTCGTAGACCGTTGGGGCGCTCACTCGACCGACCGTCCGCTTCTTCTTCCGTACCGACGCGTATCGGTACAACCATCGACCTACACGTTATGAAAGCGCATTCACCCTAGATCGCGGGCCGTGCGCGGGCAAGGCTGACCCGCGAATCAACAGGCAACCTTGCAAGATGGCCTGTACATCTTTTACGGTGAAGGCATGACGCAAGCGCCCGGAACCGTGCCCGCCGACCCGACCGCGGAGGAGGTGGCGAACCAGCTCGCCTCCGTGGTCGGCAGGCTGCTGCGGCGGCTGCGCTCCTCGTCGTCGGAGAGTCTGCTGACCCCGACCCAGCGCTCGGTGCTGGCCCGGCTGGAAGACGGAGGTCCCGCCACCACGGCCGACCTGGCCCGCTCCGAGTTCGTGCGCCCCCAGTCCATGCGGCTGACCCTGGGTGCCCTGGAGGAGCAGGGGCTCGTCGAGCGGGCGCCCGATCCGGTCGACGGCCGCAAGTCGGTCATGTCGGTCACGGACGCGGGACGCACCACTCTCGCCGAGGTCCGGGCCGCCAAGCGCAACTGGCTCGCGGAGGCGGTCGCCGCCGAGCTGGACGGGACGGAGCGGCGCACCGTCGCCGAGGCCGCCGCCCTCATCGAGCGCCTGGTCGGTTCATGACCGGGCGCGACGCGCTGCCTGTGGCGCCGGCCCTGGGGACCGGCCCGCAGGAGACGGTCCCCGCCCCCGGGTTCAGCGCCCGGCTCACCGCCCCGCTGCTGCTCGGCTCGCTGCTCAACCCGCTCAACACCACCATGATCTCCACCGCCCTCGTGGCGATCGGGCACCACTTCGGCATCGGCGCCGCCGACACCGCCTGGCTGATCTCGGTCCTCTACCTGGCGAGCGCCGTCGCCCAGCCCGTCCTGGGGAAACTCGCCGACGTCCTCGGCCCCCGCCGGGTCTTCCTCGCCGGACTGGTCGTCGTCATCGCCTCCGGTCTTGTCGGCACGCTCGCGCAGAGCTTCGGCGAGCTGATCGTGTCCCGGCTGCTGCTCGGCATCGGTACGTCGGCCGCCTACCCGGCCGCCATGGCGGTGCTGCGCGACGAGTCGGCCCGGATCGGGCGGGTCACCCCGCGGCCCGTGCTGGCCCGGCTCTCCTTCGCCGCGCTCGGCAGCGCGGCCGTCGGTCCCACGCTCGGCGGGCTGCTGGTCATGGTGGTCGGCTGGCGCGGCATCTTCGCCGTCAACGTGCCGGTCGCCCTGGTGGCGTTCGGGGCCGCCCTGCTCTGGATCCCCGCCGACCCGCCGCGCGGGCGGGCCGCCGACGGCAGCACGCCCCGGCTCGGCCTGGACCCGCTCGGCATCGGCCTCTTCGCCACCGCGCTGACCGTGCTGGTCTTCTTCCTGCTCGACCTGGCCCACCCGATGTGGTGGCTGCTCGCGCCGTTCGCCGTGCTGACCGCCGTGCTGGTGCGGTGGCAGCTGCACTGCCCCGAGCCCTTCATCGACCTGCGGACGCTGGTGTCGAACGCCGCGCTCTCGCGGACGTACCTCCGGCACGGGATCAGCTACCTGCTGATCTACGTCGTGATGTACGGGTACACCCAGTGGCTGGAGGAGGCCCGCGGCTACTCGTCCGGGCACACCGGTCTGCTGATGCTGCCGATGTCCGTCGCCGCGCTGGTCTGTTCACTGCTCGGCGCCCGTACGAAGGGCATCCGCGGGCCGCTCACCCTGGCCTGTGTGCTGCTCACCGCCGGCTCGGGACTGCTGTTCCTCCTCACGGGCGACACCCCGGTCGCCGTCCTCCTGCTGGCCGGGGCCTGCTTCGGCGTCCCGCAGGGGCTGATCGGCACGAGCAACCAGGCGGCCGTCCAGGCCTACGCCCCGCCCGAGTCCATCGGCTCCGCCGCGGGCCTCCAGCGCACCGCCCAGTACATAGGGGCCATCACCGCCTCCAGCCTCATCGCGCTCGCGTACGGGCAGTCGGCCGGTGACCACGGCCTGCACCTGATGGCCGGCGTGGCCGCCGTACTGGGCGTGCTGCTCATCGTCCTCACCGTCACCGACCGCGCCCTGCGCGGCCGTACCTGATCCCCGCAAGCCCCCCGAGCACCAACCGGCAAGGAGCCCCACCATGAGCGCCACCACCCTCGACCCGAAGAGCGCCCTGATCGTCGTCGACCTCCAGAAGGGCATCGTCGGTCTGCCGACCGCCCACCCCGCCGACGAGGTCGTCGCCCGCGCCGCGACCCTCGCCGACGCCTTCCGGGCCAAGGGCCTGCCGGTCGTCCTGGTCCGCGTCACCGGCGGCGCCCCCGGCCGCACGGACGGCCCCGCCCGGTCCGGGCAGCCTGCTGCCGACTGGGCCGAGATCGTCCCCGAGCTCGGCCCGCAGGAGAGCGACATCGTCGTCACCAAGCAGCAGTGGGGCGCCTTCTACGGCACCGACCTCGACCTCCAGCTGCGCCGCCGCGGCGTCACGCAGGTCGTGGTGGCCGGGATCGCCACCAGCATCGGCGTCGAGTCCACCGCCCGCTCGGCGCACGAGCACGGCTACCACGTCACGGTCGCCACGGACGCGGTGACCGACATGAGCGCCGAGGCCCACGACAACAGCGTCGAGCGGATCTTCCCGCGTCTCGGTGAGACGGACAGCACGGACGCGATCGTCAAGCTGCTCGGCTGACCGTCTGTCCGCCTGCTCTACGTCGCTTCCCGCCGCCGGATCTTGTTCCCCAGCCACACCAGCGGGTCGTACTTGCGGTCCACCGCCCGTTCCTTCAACGGGATCAGCGCGTTGTCGGTGATCTTGATGTGCTCGGGGCAGACCTCCGTACAGCACTTCGTGATGTTGCAGAGGCCGAGCCCGTGCTCCTCCTGGGCCGTCGCCTTCCGGTCGAGACCGGCCTCGGCGGCGGCGTCCAGGGGGTGCATGTCCAGCTCGGCGACGCGCATCAGGAAGCGCGGACCGGCGAAGGCCGCCTTGTTCTCCTCGTGGTCGCGCACCACATGGCAGGTGTCCTGGCACAGGAAGCACTCGATGCACTTGCGGAACTCCTGCGAGCGGTCCACATCGACCTGCTGCATCCGGTACTCGCCCGCCTTCACCCCCTCCGGGGGGACGAAGGCGGGGATCTCGCGTGCCTTGGTGTAGTTGAAGGACACGTCCGTCACCAGGTCGCGCACCACGGGGAAGGCCCGCAGCGGGGTGACCGTGATCGTCTCCTCAGGGCCGAAGACCGACATCCGCGTCATGCACAGCAGCCGCGGCCGTCCGTTGATCTCCGCGCTGCACGAACCGCACTTGCCCGCCTTGCAGTTCCACCGCACCGCCAGATCGCCCGCCTGGGTGGCCTGGATGCGGTGGATGATGTCGAGCACGACCTCGCCGTCGTTGACCTCGACCTCGAAGTCCTCCAGACCGCCGCCGTCGGTGTCCCCGCGCCACACCCTGAACCGTGCGTCGTAGCTGCTCACTTGTAGAGCTCCTCATCGGCGAGGTACTTGACCAGCTCCTCCTTCTCGAAGAGGGAGAGCAGATCCGGACGGATGGGGTCGGTCACCTTGCGTACGAGGTCGATCCGGCCCTCCAGCGGTGTGGCGGAGTCGTCGGCCGGCCGGCACAGCAGATTGACCGGGCGCCAGGAGCGCTCCATCCCCGGGCAGTCCTCACGGGTGTGGCCGCCGCGGCTCTCGGTGCGCTCCAGGGCCGCCCGCGCGATGCACTCGCTGACCAGCAGCATGTTCCGCAGGTCCAGGGAGAGGTGCCAGCCGGGGTTGAACTGCCGGTGCCCCTCGACCCCGGCGCGCCGGGCCCGCTCGCGCAGTCCGGCCAGCTTCTCCAGGGCCTGTTCCATCTCGGGGGCCCGCCGGATGATGCCGACCAGATCGTTCATCGTCTGCTGGAGTTCCTGGTGCAGGGTGTACGGATTCTCCGCCGGCACACCCTCGGCGAGGTCCTCCGCGCTGAACGGACGCAGCGCCTCCGCGGCCGCGGCGTCGATCTGGGCCTCGTCCACGACGGGCAGGGCGTCGACGGAGCCGGCGTACCCGGCGGCGTGCAGCCCGGCTCGCCGGCCGAAGACCAGCAGGTCGGAGAGGGAGTTCCCGCCGAGCCGGTTGGAGCCGTGCATGCCGCCCGCCACCTCGCCCGCCGCGAACAGGCCGGGTACGTCCAGGGCCGCCGCGGTGTCGGAGTCGACGGCTATGCCGCCCATCACGTAGTGGCAGGTCGGGCCCACCTCCATGGCCTCGGCGGTGATGTCGACGTCCGCCAGCTCCTTGAACTGGTGGTACATCGACGGCAGCCGGCGCCGGATCCGCTCCGCGGACATCCGGGTCGACACATCCAGGAACACCCCGCCGTGCGGGGACCCACGGCCCGCCTTCACCTCGGAGTTGATGGCCCGGGCGACCTCGTCGCGCGGCAGCAGCTCGGGCGGGCGGCGGTTGTGGTCCGGGTCCTCGTACCAGCGGTCGCCCTCCTCCTCCGACTGCGCGTACTTCTCCTTGAACACGTCGGGGACGTAGTCGAACATGAACCGCTTGCCCTCGGAGTTGCGCAGCACCCCGCCGTCACCGCGTACCGACTCGGTGACGAGGATGCCCTTGACCGAGGGCGGCCAGACCATGCCGGTCGGGTGGAACTGCACGAACTCCATGTTCAGCAGGGGTGCGCCCGCGAGCAGGGCCAGCGCGTGGCCGTCGCCGGTGTACTCCCAGGAGTTCGACGTCACCTTGAAGGACTTGCCGATGCCGCCGGTGGCGAGGACGACCGCGGGCGCCTCCAGCACGAAGAAGCGGCCGGTCTCGCGCTCGTAGCAGAAGGTCCCGGAGACCCGGTCCCCGTCCTTCAGGACGCGGGTCACGGTGCACTCCTGGAAGACCTTCAACCGCGCCTCGTGGTCACCGAATTCGCGTTCGTCCTCCTGCTGGAGCGAGACGATCTTCTGCTGGAGGGTGCGGATCAGTTCGAGGCCGGTACGGTCCCCGACGTGCGCCAGGCGCGGGTACTCGTGGCCGCCGAAGTTGCGCTGGGAGATCTTTCCCTCGGGGGTGCGGTCGAAGAGCGCGCCCCAGGTCTCCAGCTCCCAGACCCGGTCGGGCGCCTCCTTGGCGTGCAGTTCCGCCATCCGCCACTGGTTGAGGAACTTGCCACCGCGCATGGTGTCGCGGAAGTGCACCTGCCAGTTGTCCCCGGAGTTCACATTGCCCATGGAGGCGGCGATCCCGCCCTCCGCCATGACCGTGTGCGCCTTGCCGAAGAGCGATTTGCAGATGACGGCGGTACGGGCCCCGCGCTCCCGGGCCTCGATCGCGGCGCGCAGCCCGGCACCTCCGGCACCGACCACGACGACGTCCCACTGCTGTCGTTCGAGCTCAGTCATTCAGAAAAACCTCGGATCGTCGAAGGCGCCGGAGGCGACCAGGTACACATAGAAGTCGCACGCCGCCACGCTGATCAGCGAGGCCCAGGCGAGCAGCATGTGACGGGCGTTGAGCCGTCCCACCCATCCCCACAGCCGGTAGCGCACGGGGTGCTTGGAGAAGTGCCGCAGCCGGCCGCCGATGATGTGCCGGCAGGAGTGGCAGGACAGGGTGTACGCCCAGATCAGGGTGATGTTGACCAGGAAGATCAGCGAGCCGAGACCCATGTGGCCCCACGCGTAGTGCTCGTCGCGGAAGGAGAGCACGGTGTCGTACGTGAGGATCCCGGCGACCGGCACCGCGGCGTAGAAGAAGTACCGGTGGATGTTCTGCATGATCAGCGGGAAGCGGGTCTCGCCGCTGTACGCCTGGTGCGGTTCGGCGACCGCGCAGGCCGGGGGCGAGGCCCAGAAGCCCCGGTAGTAGGCCTTGCGGTAGTAGTAGCAGGTCAGCCGGAAGCCGAGCGGGAAGATCAGGATCAGCAGGGCGGGGGACAGACCCCACCAGCTGCCGAAGAGGTCCCAGTTCGGGCCGTGCCGCATGGGGGCGCAGTTGTCCGCCAGACAGGGCGAGTAGAACGGCGAGACGTAGGGCGCGGCGTAGTAGTCCGCGTTCGAGAACGCCCGCCAGGTCGAGTAGACGATGAAGGCGAGCAGCCCGCCCGCCGTGACGGCGGGCGCCAGCCACCAGCGGTCGGTCCGCAGATGGCGTGCGGTGATGGCGGCCCGCGTGGGGTGGTGCACGCCCGCCGCCCGGGTCGTCGCCCGGCCCGGCGGTGGTGGCTTCGCACCCGGAGCCGTGCCTGGATCATTGCCTGAATCCGTGCCTGTTTCCGTACCGGTGGCCAAGGAACTCTCCTAGGGGGCGTGCCTGCCGCGGACGCCCAGACCCTCGTCGTCCGAGTCCGTCCACAGGGTGGCGTCGTACGGCGCCTCGGTGATCGTGATGACGCCGTCGACGGGTGCGGTGTGGCCGGCCGGGCCGAGCAGGTCCGGAGCGGTGTCCGCCTCGCGCAGCTGGGCAAGGCTCCGCTCCAGCCGTCCGACGATGCGGACCAGATCGTCGAGACAGTGCTGAACTGCCGTCAATTCGTCTTGCAGTGACATGACTTGATCTCACTTCCGCAGTCGCGGGTGGCCATGCGCATGCGCCTGCGAGTGTCGCGCGTCACATCCCCGTTGGGAAGAGAGCGGACCGTCCCGTCTTGCCGGCTTCGGGGACGCGGCCCCTCGGGGCGTCGCATTCCGGCCGGTCCGGGCACTCCGCCGCACGGGTGAGGTTCGGGGTCGCCGCGCCGTGTCTGCGCGGTCTCCCGCGCGTGGGCGCTTTCAGTGGACGGGCGGAACCAGTGTGATCAACTGCAAATGCCACCAAATACGCAGAATCCGGCCCATTCGGGTAAGGGTGGGCCGGGCCGTCCCCGGAGGTATCAGTCATGTCCCACGTCGGCGTCCCGCGCGGGACACCCCGAAAGCGCCGCTCGCTCGCACTTCTCACCACGGGGGTGCTCACCCTCCCCGTACTGGCCGGCTGCAGCTCGGGCAACGACGAGGCCCCCACCGCCGCCGTCGCCCCGCAGGACGTCGCGCCGGCGGCCCGAGCCCAGGTGGCGGAGGGCGGCACGGTCAACTGGGCGATCGACGCGATGCCCGCGACCCTCAACGCCTTCCAGGCCGACGCCGACAGCGCCACCACCCGGATCACCGGCGCCCTGCTGCCGACCCTCTTCCCGCTGGACGCCAAGGGCCGACCGCAGCTGAACCCGGACTACCTGGAATCCGCGAAGGTGGTCGACACCGAGCCCAAGCAGGTGGTGCTCTACCGGCTGAACCAGCAGGCGGTCTGGAGCGACGGCCGGGAGATCGGGGCACCCGACTTCGTCGCCCAGTGGCGCGCACTGAGCGGCAAGGACTCCGCCTTCTGGACCGCTCGCAACGCCGGGTACGAACGCATCGAGAAGATCGAGCGCGGCGCCGACGACCTGGAGGTCAAGGTCACCTTCGCCAAGCCGTACGCGGACTGGCGCTCCCTCTTCTCCCCGCTGTACCCGAAGCAGGTGACGGGCTCCCCGGACGCCTTCAACGACGGTGCGCGGTCCACGCTCAAGGCGACCGCGGGACCGTTCCGGCTGCGCGAGGTGGACAAGGAGTCGGGATCCGTCACGCTGGCCCGCAACCCGCGCTGGTGGGGGAGCCCCGCCAAGCTCGACTCACTGGTCTTCAAGGCCGTCAAGCCGCAGGACCGCACCGAGGCGCTGACCGAGGGGAAGATCGACGTCGCCGACATCGACGCGGCGTCCGCCCACCGCATCGTCCAGGCCGCCCGGGACACCGGCGGCAACGGTGCACCGCCCGCCCACGGCCCCGGCTCCGACCTCACCCCGGCCGCGGCCCTGCGGTCCTGGGCGCTGGCGCACGGCTCCGACGAGGAGGTGGCCGAGGAGGCGCGGGAGGCCCGGGACGAGAAGGCCAGTGCCGCGAAGGCGTACGCCGCCGAGCAGAGCGACCTGCGCGCATACGTGGTCCGCAAGTCCCTGGAGCCCGCCTACACCCAGCTCGCGCTGAACGGCGAGACCGGGCCGCTCGCCGACGACCGGGTGCGCCGGGCCGTGGCCCGCGCCCTGGACCGCCAGGAACTCGTCGACGCCGTGCTCAAGCCGCTCGGCCTGCCCGCCGAGCCGCTCGGCAGCCACCTGGCCCTCGCCGGGCAGCCCGCGTACAAGGACGGCAGCGAGGCGCTCGGCAGCCAGGACACCAAGGAGGCCCAGGCGCTGCTGGCCGACGCGGGCTGGACGCGCGAGGGCGCCACGAAGAAGACGGACGGGACCAAGGCCGGCAGCGAGGGCGAGAAGCAGAAGGACGCAGGTAAGGCGGAGGAGAAGGCCGCACAGAAGAAGGAAGCCGCGGACCAGGAGAAGGAGAAGGAGGCCGAGGAGAAGGAGGCCGAGGAGGAGAAGGCCGAGGAGGAGAAGGCCGAGGAGGAGAAGGCCGACAGCGCGCAGGACGACGCCAAGACCAACGACGCCGCCCGGCGCGAGCCCTCCAACGACGACGGCCTCTACATCGTCGGCGACGACGACAAGCCCGGAGAGGCCGAGGGCGCGGCCACCCACGTCATCGCGCCCGCCCCGGCTGCCGCCGTACAGAGCGCCGCTCTGCTGCGCCAGGCGGGACGCCTGGGCGAGACGGGCACGTCCGAGGACGTTCCCGTCCGGATCGCCGCCCAGGACCGGCAGCCCGGCGGCGCGGCAGGCGCCTATGCCCCGGCCGGTACCGCGGCCCCCGCCCAGGCCCCCGACTCCGCCCGCGGCCCCCTGGGCAAGGACGGCAAACCGCTGACGCTGCGGTTCGTCCTGCCGTCCGGTCCGGGCTCCGAGTCCCTGCGCAGCGTCGGCGACAAGATCGCGGCGATGCTGGACACGATCGGGATCCGTACCGAGATCACCAAGGTCTCCGACGACAGCTACTTCCGGGACCACGTCGCGTCCGGCGACTACGACCTGGCGCTGTACTCCTGGCCCGCCACCGCCTACCCGGCCACGGACGACCGCCCGATCTTCGCCAAGCCGGTGCCCGCCACCGACGGCTCGCTGCTCGTCGAGCAGAACTACACGCGCGTCGGTACGGACCACATCGACCAGCTCTTCGACGAGGCGGTCTCGGAGCTCGACGAGGGGGCGGCCAGGGACCTGATGAAGCAGGCGGACGCCCGCATCTGGGCCGCCGCAGGATCGATTCCCCTCTACCAGCGCCCGGAGCTGGTCGCGACGGACAAGAAGCTCGTGAACGTCGGCGCCTTCGGCTTCGGGGCGCCGCACTACCAGGACATCGGTTTCAAGAAGCCGCAGTCCGCAGGGGCCCCGGCCAACAAGAAGAAGTAGCAGGTCAGCGTCGGGCCCGAAAGCTCAGAACTGGCTCAATTCCCTTGCCCGCCGGACTGCCGGCGGGCAAGGCTGTGCCCACCTGTTGACCCGGGTATCTGCTCCACCACCCGATCTCCGGGGCCCCAACCCCGAAGATCCCGCCGCGCAGGCTCCGCTCCGCCCCCACTCGGAGCCGCAGCTTCGGAGCCCCACCTCCGAGGCCGCACAGCCTCGCGTCCGTGTCGTCCGCCCCGGGGGCGTGCTCACGGCCACCGGTGAATTCCTCCGGAAGAAGTGATCACGGGGGCGGAGACACGAAGCGGACGGGTGATCGGCGGTCCGCCGGGACGAGCCGAGGTCCGCACACTGTTTCGAACAGGTGCCGGCGCTCCGTATCAGGGGATTCCCACAGCCGGCGGACCGGCCACGAGGCCCGTCCCGTGACCGGTAAGACTTGCCCGGGAAGCCGGAGGCGCGCCCGCCCCGTACCATGGGACTAGCCGTGGCGCGTCCGCCCGGCGGGCGTACGAGGACTCAAGACCGACTAAGACGCCTGAATCCCGACCCGAGAGAAGCGCTAGCCACCCATGCCCACGCGCCACGACATCCGTAACGTAGCCATCGTCGCCCACGTCGACCACGGCAAGACCACGCTGGTCGACGCCATGCTCAAGCAGGCCGGCGCGTTCGCCGCGCACGCCGCCGAGCACCTCGACGATCGCATGATGGACTCGAACGACCTGGAGCGTGAGAAGGGCATCACGATCCTGGCCAAGAACACGGCCGTGAAGTACCACCCCAAGGATGGCGGCGACGTCATCACGATCAACATCATCGACACCCCCGGCCACGCCGACTTCGGCGGTGAGGTCGAGCGAGGCCTGTCGATGGTGGACGCGGTCGTGCTGCTGGTCGACGCCTCCGAGGGCCCGCTGCCGCAGACCCGCTTCGTCCTCCGCAAGGCGCTGACGGCCAAGCTGCCCGTCATCCTCTGCATCAACAAGACGGACCGGCCGGACTCCCGGATCGCCGAGGTCATCGACGAGACGTACGACCTCTTCCTGGACCTGGACGCCGACGAGGACCAGATCGAGTTCCCGATCGTCTACGCCTGCGCGCGTGACGGCGTCGCTTCGCTGACCAAGCCGGAGGACGGCACCGTCCCGGCGGACAGCACCAGCCTGGAGCCGTTCTTCAGCACGATCCTCTCCGCGGTCCCGGCCCCGGAGTACGACGAGGACGCCCCGCTCCAGGCGCACGTCACCAACCTGGACGCCGACAACTTCCTCGGCCGTATCGCGCTCTGCCGTGTCGAGCAGGGCGAGCTGCGCAAGGGCCAGACGGTCACCTGGATCAAGCGTGACGGCACGCAGTCCAACGTCCGCATCACCGAGCTCCTGATGACCGAGGCGCTCACCCGTAAGCCCGCCGAGAAGGCCGGTCCGGGCGACATCTGCGCGATCGCCGGTATCCCGGACATCATGATCGGCGAGACCCTGGCCGACACCGAGAACCCGATCGCGCTGCCGCTGATCACGGTCGACGAGCCGGCCATCTCGATGACCATCGGTGCGAACACCTCGCCGCTCGTCGGCAAGGGCGGCAAGGGCCACAAGGTCACCGCCCGCCAGATCAAGGACCGTCTGGACCGCGAGCTCGTCGGTAACGTCTCGCTCCGCGTCCTGGACACCGAGCGCCCCGACGCCTGGGAGGTCCAGGGCCGTGGTGAGCTCGCCCTGGCGATCCTCATCGAGACCATGCGCCGGGAGGGCTTCGAGCTCACCGTCGGCAAGCCGCAGGTGGTCACCAAGCAGGTCGACGGCAAGACCCACGAGCCGATCGAGCGCATGACGATCGACTCGCCGGAGGAGCACCTCGGCGCCATCACGCAGCTCATGGCGACCCGCAAGGGCCGCATGGAGACCATGACGAACCACGGTTCGGGCTGGGTCCGCATGGAGTGGATCGTCCCGTCCCGCGGCCTCATCGGCTTCCGTACGGAGTTCCTGACCCAGACCCGCGGCACGGGCATCGCGCACTCCCTGTTCGAGGGCCACGAGCCGTGGTTCGGCGAGCTGCGCACCCGTCACAACGGCTCGCTGGTGGCGGACCGCGCGGGCGTCGTGACGCCGTTCGCGATGGTCAACCTCCAGGAGCGGGGTGTCATCTTCACGGAGGCCACCACCGAGGTCTACGAGGGCATGATCATCGGCGAGAACTCGCGCGCCGACGACATGGACGTGAACATCACCAAGGAGAAGAAGCTCACCAACATGCGTGCGGCTTCCGCGGACACCACGGAGAACGTGGTGCCTGCCCGCAAGCTGTCGCTGGAGCAGTCGCTGGAGTTCTGCCGCGACGACGAGTGCATCGAGGTGACCCCGGAGACCGTGCGTATCCGCAAGGTCGTCCTGGACCAGAAGGAGCGCGGCCGCTCCGCGTCGCGCGCCAAGCGCTGATCCTCCGTCCGTCCGGCACAGGGCCCGGCACCGCACACCGTGCGGCGTCGGGCCCTGTGCCGTTTCGCCACTCCATGAATATGCAAATGGGAACATCTGATTCCGCGTGATCTCCTGGGGGCGGCCCGTCAATCTTGCCCAGTCATCGCACTGCCCACCCTCAAATGCCTTGAAGTACCCGGCGTTTGCATGCGAAGATCCTCACCACCGCACGGGAGTGTGTGGACGGGGTTGCGATGCGTCTCATTCGTGATTCGCAGAAGCAAGCAGAATGGGGAATCTGTGATGGGGAGAAAGTTCGTGGCCGCGATGGCGGCCTCGGGGCTGGCCGCGTCGGTGCTGGTGGGTGTGGGAGCGTCGTCCGCGAGTGCTCAGCCGCTCGTCTGCGAGCCGGGCTACAAGCACGGTGCGTGGACCACGGTGAAGCGTGCCTGGACGGTCACTCACGCCAGGCCGTACGTGGTGCCGAAGGGCACCACGCTCTCCCAGACGGTCTCGGTGACCCGGCAGCATGTGGAGACGTCCAGCCGTGAGATCACGGCGGGAGCCGGCTACTCGGCGTCCTGGGTCGTCTCCAGCCTCGACGTGAACGTCAGTGGCACTCTGGCCAAGGCGGGCGAGAAGACCAGGGAGAAGAGCGAGAGCGTCACCCTGAACCTCAACAAGCCGGGCGAGTACGTGGCCTTCCATGCCGTGTACAAGGCGAGCGGCTACTACAAGGCCAAGACCTGCAACACCCGGGGCACGGGATGGGGCAAGGTGGGCTACGGCAAGGCGCGCAGCTGGAGCAAGACGGCGGAGGGTGCCATCAATTGCGCCACGAAGACGAAGGCCGGCACGGTGCAGCGCGCCGTGAAGGGCTGGTGCCCGTAGCGGCTCAGAGGTAGGCAGTGCTTGGTCGGCGGCCCGGCATCCACTCCCGAACAGGGGTGGGTCCGGGCCTTCGTCGCGTCTGCCCGGCTGGAGTCGTCGGTGGGGCCCTTGCGCGCCGCGACGAGGCTACGCGACGAGTGTCCGTGCGCAACTCATTATTTTGAGACCACTGTCCAGTTACCGGACGCCACTCTCCGAAACCTGCGTTAACAGTCCGTTTCGAGCCTGTCTGTCTAGGATCGCTTTGTCCATATTTCGGGTCTACGCGCCGATTGATGTTGTCAAACCGAGACCCTTTAAGTGTGGTTTACAGCCCGGACGTGCTCAATAGTTGGCTCAGTTGAGCTCGGGTCAATGAGGCGCGCACTGGCAGGGTGCCGACTCACGAGCGCGCTGGGTGTACCGATCGGGCAGATCAGGAATGACTGCGATGTCGGTGCCTCTCTTGCGGTGAACAATGTGGACTCTTGAGGAGGAACCCATGCGTGGTGTCATAAGCACCAACTGGGTCGTGTGCGCGACGTTGATCCCTACGGGGGTCGGCCGACCGTGACAAGTCCTGTGCAGATCGACGACGTTGAGGCGTCAGCCCTCCCGGCGTCCGGGAGCGAGTCGGACTCCGGTGAGCCGGAGGTCAAGAAGGCGGCAGGTCTTTCTCCCGGGCAGCTGATGTGGCGTCGCTTCAAGCGGGACCGCACCGGGGTCATATCCGCGTGCATCGTCCTGTTCTTCTTCGCGGTGGCGGTACTCGCCCCCGTGATCTCGATGCTCTACGGCAAGGACGCCTACACCCTTTACGGGCAGGACAACCTCGACCTCCTCGACGAGTTCAACATGCCGACGGGTGGGGCGGGTGGCATCTCCGCCGACCACTGGTTCGGCATCGAACCCAACCTGGGCCGCGACGTGTTCATGCAGCTGGTCTACGGCATGCGCACCTCGATCTACACCGCCCTCGCCGCGACCGTCCTGATGGTGGCGATCGGCGTGTTCATGGGGCTGGTGGGCGGTTACTTCGGCGGCAAGATCGACTACTGGGTCGGCCGGCTGACGGACTTTCTGCTCGGCTTCCCCAGCCAGCTGTTCTTCATCGCCTCCATGCCGGTGGTCGTCGCGGCGTTCGTCCGCCCCGACGAGGAGACCCCCACGGCTCTGCGAGCCGTGGCGATCATCATCGTGCTGTCGTTCCTGGGCTGGATGGGCCTCTCCCGTCTGATCCGTGCGGAAACTCTGACCCTGCGCGAGCGGGAGTTCATCGAGGCCGCGAGGATCTCGGGCGCCTCGCCCTCGCGGATCATCCGCAAGGAACTGATGCCCAACATCATCACGCCGGTTCTGGTGCAGGCCACGCTGATGCTGCCCTCCACGATTCTCTCCGTGGCGTTCCTCTCCTACGTGGGCGTCGGCTTCGTCGAACCCACCCCGGACTGGGGCCGGATGTTCGCCATCGGCGCGGACATCTACGAGCAGGACCCGGTCTACATGCTGTTCCCGGGTATCGCCATGGTCGTCTTCGTGGTGGCGTTCAACCTTCTCGGCGACTCGGTCCGAGACGCGTTCGACCCCAAGTCCGGACGCTAGAACTTCCGTCCCCCCCGCGGATGGGGTAGCTGTCACCCGGACGCCGGCCAGGGCCGGACGCGCCAGGCAGCCCAGTTGGATCACTACTGACAGATAGGTACTCATCGTCATGAGCATCTTTGGTACGCGCCAGATGCGCGCCGCGGTCATCGCGGTGGCAGCCGGTTCGCTGGTCCTGACCGCATGCGGCGGCAGCGACAACGGCGGCAAGACCCAGAACAAGTCGAAGACCCAGGAAGACGCCGCCAAGCAGTCGTCGGCCGTCGTCATGGGTGACGCGAAGGCGTCCACCGGTCCTGCGGCCGAGGTGCCGGGCGCCAAGCCCGGCGGCACCATGACGGTCTATCAGGAGGCGGACTTCTCGCACCTGGACCCGGGTCAGAGCTACGTCAGCGACGCCAAGCAGCTGGACCGGCTGCTCCAGCGTGGCCTGACGCAGTACCAGGAGGACGACAAGGGCCAGCTCACCGTTGTCGGTGACCTCGCCACCGACTCCGGCAAGGTGACCGACGGCGGTAAGACCTGGACTTACACGCTCAAGGACAACCTCAAGGACGAGAACGGCAATGTGATCGACTCGTCCGACATCCGTCACACGATCGAGCGCCTGTACGCCTCGTACATCACTGACGGCCCGATCTACATCCAGAACTGGCTGTCCGGCGAGGGCACCACGTACCGCAAGGCGCTGCCGGACGGTCCGTACAAGGGCAAGCACCTGCCGGACTCGGTCCTGGCGACCCCGGACGCGAAGACCGTGGTCTTCAAGTTCAAGGAGGCGCGGCCCGACCTCGCCCAGGCGCTGGCGATGCCCGGCTACTCCGTGGTGCCGAAGGAGACGGACACCAAGGAGAAGTACGACACGGACCCGGTCGCGACCGGCCCGTACAAGATCGCCGAGTTCAAGCCCGGCAAGTCGATGAAGCTCGTCAAGAACACGAACTGGGACGCGTCGACCGACTCCGTCCGCCACCAGTACGTCGACGGCTTCAACATCGAGTACAACCACGACGACGACGACCAGACCAAGACCCTCCTGGCCGACCGTGGCGATGCCAAGAACGCCGTGATGTTCACGGGTCAGGTCGCCACCAACCAGGTGAGCAAGGTCGTCGGCGACTCGGCCGCGATGAAGCGCACCATCCAGGGCTACGCGCCGTACGTGTGGCAGCTCAACTTCAACCTGGACCGCATGACGGACAAGAAGCTCCGTGACGCGATCACCTACGCGATGCCGAACGCCCAGCTCTACAAGCTCGACGGTGGCGCGTACGGCGGCGAGACCGCGACCGGTCTGATGGCCCCGACCGTTCCCGGTTACGAGAAGGGCTACGACCCGTTCGGCAAGCTGAAGAAGCCGAACGGTGACGTCGAGAAGGCCAAGCAGCTGATCAAGGAAGCCGGCGCCGAGGGCAAGAAGGTCATCTACGCCTACGGCAACACCCCGGTCCGCCAGCAGCAGGCCGTCCTGATCTCCAAGCGCCTCGAGGAGATCGGTCTCAAGGTCGTGAAGAAGGAGATCGACTCCGCCACCTGGTACGAGCAGGTCGGCAAGGTCAAGAACGGTCTCGACCTGTACATGACCGGTTGGGGCCAGGACTGGCCGGCAGCCTCCACGGTCATCCCGCCGTCGTACGACGGCCGGCAGCTGCAGGACGGTTCCTCCGTCTACTCGCACATCAACGACCCCAAGGTCAACGCCGAGATCGCTCGCATCATGAAGATCACGGACCCGGCCGAGGCGCAGAAGGCCTGGACCGCGCTGCACCACGACATCGTGGAGCGCATCAACCCGGCTGCCCCGATCTACTTCACCAAGGTGTTCCAGATCTTCGGCTCCAACGTCGGTGGTCTCCGGTACTCCAGTGACGCCAGCTACGTCGACGTCACGCGTCTGTACCTGAAGAAGTAGCAACCCGCACAGGCCGGTCCCGGGGGTGCGCACACGGCGGAGCGCGCACCCCCGGGCCTCCGGCCCTCTCCTGATGTCCCCCTCATAGCCGCCGTCCTGAGAGCAGCGACCAGCCATGCTTCGATTCCTCACTCGCCGGACGCTCGGCGCAGTCCTGACACTTTTCCTGATCAGTGCCGTTACGTACTTCATGTTCTTCGCCATCCCGCAGGACCCGGCACTGCTCGCATGTGGAAAGAACTGCACCCCGGACGCGCTGGAGGTCATCCATAAGAACCTCGGCCTGGACCAGCCGGTGGTCGTCCAGTTCTGGCACTACATGGTCGGCATCTTCGCCGGTCGCGAACTCCCCATGGGGGACTGCGCGGCTCCTTGCTTCGGTGTCTCCTTCGACAGCGGCCAGCCGGTGTGGGACACCATCGTCGACCGTTTCCCGCTGACGCTCTCCCTCTCCGCCGGCGGACTCCTGGTCTTCCTCGTGGTGGGTCTGGGTCTGGGCATGCTCGCCGCGTGGAAGAAGGGCACGACCGTCGACAAGTCGGTCAGCTCCGCTTCGCTGGTGCTGAGCTCCCTGCAGATCTACTTCCTCGGCCCGGTGGTTCTCGGCATCTTCGTCTACAGCACCGGATGGCTGGACAAGCCCAAGTACGTGCCGCTGACGGAGAGCTTCACCGGCTGGTTCATGGGTCTGCTGATCCCCTGGCTCGTCATGTCGGTCATCTTCACGGCCCAGTACACTCGTATGTCGCGCTCGTCGATGATCGAGCAGCTGCAGGAAGAGCACGTCAAGGCCGCCCGTGCGAAGGGCATGACGAGCCGTTTCGTCTTCTTCCGCTACGCCTGGCGCGGTTCGCTCATCCCGATCGTCACCATCATCGGTATGGACATGGGTGCGCTCTTCGGTGGCGCCATGGTCACCGAACTCACCTTCGGTCTGGCCGGAGTCGGCCGCCTCGCCCGCGACTCCGTCGTCCTCAAGGACCTCCCGCTGACCATGGGCGTGATGATCATCAGCGCCGCCTTCATCCTGTTGTTCAACGTCATCGTGGACGCCGCGTACGCGTTCATCGACCCGCGCGTGCGTCTGTCCTAGGAGTACGACCGTGACCACACTCACCAAGACCGAGGACGCGCCCGCACCGGCTTCTTCCGGCCCCTTCCTCTCGGTGCGGGACCTGCGGGTCCAGTTCTCCACCGAAGACGGCATCGTCAAAGCCGTGGACGGGCTCTCGTTCGACCTGGAGCGCGGCCAGACGCTCGGTATCGTCGGCGAGTCGGGTTCCGGCAAGTCGGTGACCAACCTGAGCATCCTGGGGCTGCACAACCGGCGCAGCACCGAGGTCTCGGGCGAGATCGTGCTGGACGGCCACGAGATCACCGGCGCCTCGGACAAGGAGCTCCAGACGCTCCGCGGCAACAAGATGGCGATGATCTTCCAGGACGCGCTGACCGCCCTCTCGCCGTACTACACGGTGGGCCGGCAGATCGCCGAGCCGTTCATCAAGCACACGGGTGCCTCCAAGAAGGAGGCGCGTGCGCGGGCGATCGAGATGCTCGGCAAGGTCGGCATCCCCGACCCGAAGAACCGGGTCGACGACTTTCCGCACCAGTTCTCCGGCGGTATGCGCCAGCGCGCGATGATCGCCATGTCGCTGGTCTGCAACCCCGAACTGCTGATCGCCGACGAGCCGACCACGGCCCTGGACGTCACCGTCCAGGCGCAGATCCTTGATCTGCTCAAGGACCTCCAGCAGGAGTTCGGTTCGGCGATCATCCTGATCACCCACGACCTCGGCGTCGTCGCGAACACCGTCGACGACCTGCTGGTGATGTACGCGGGGCGAGCCGTCGAGCGCGGCACGGTGCGTGAGGTGCTCAAGAGCCCGCAGCACCCGTACACCTGGGGCCTGCTCGGTTCGATGCCGCGGCTCTCCTCGGACGTGGGCTCGGAACTGACGCCGATCCCGGGGGCGCCGCCCAGCCTGCTGAACCCGCCGTCGGGCTGCGCGTTCAATCCGAGGTGCTCGTTCGTCGACATCGTCGACGGGAGCGGCCGCTGCGTGAACGAGCGACCCCTGCTTCCGGAAGGGCGTGGCTCTGCCTGTCACCTCACCGGAGAGCAGAAGCAGCAGGTTTTCATCGAGACGATTCAGCCCCGGCTGGGCTGATGTACCGGCAACTGGGGCTATGACCATGAGCGAGAACAAGAGCAACACCGCCGGTCCGGACACGGCTCAGGCGCAGCGGGAACCGGATGTCTCGGAACCGCTGCTGAGCGTGGAGGGCCTGACCAAGCACTTCCCGATCTACGGCGGATTTCCCTTCAAGCGGCAGGTCGGTGCGGTCCAGGCCGTCGACGGCGTGACGCTGGACGTGTACCCGGGCGAGTCCCTCGGTCTGGTGGGTGAATCGGGCTGTGGCAAGTCGACCACGGGCCGGCTGCTGACCCGGCTGATGGAGCCGACCAGCGGCACGATCACCTACAACGGCCAGGACATCTCCCACGCCAACCGCAGGAAGCTGGCGCCGATCCGGTCCGAGATCCAGATGATCTTCCAGGACCCGTACGCGTCGCTGAACCCGCGGCAGACGGTCGGCACGATCATCTCGGGGCCGATGGAGGTCAACGGCATCAACCCGCCCGGAGGCCGTGAGGCGCGGGTGCGGGAGCTGCTGGAGACGGTCGGGCTCAACCCGGAGCACTACAACCGCTTCCCGCACGAGTTCTCCGGCGGTCAGCGCCAGCGCATCGGGGTGGCTCGCGCTCTCGCGCTCAACCCCAAGATCATCATCGCGGACGAGCCGGTCTCCGCGCTCGACGTGTCCATCCAGGCGCAGGTCATCAACCTGCTCCAGGAGCTTCAGCGAGAGCTGAACATCGCGTTCGTCTTCATCGCGCACGACCTCGCGATCGTCCGGCACTTCTCGCAGCGCATCGCGGTGATGTACCTCGGCAAGGTGGTGGAGGTCGCCGACCGCGACTCGCTGTACAACGCCCCGCGCCACCCGTACACGCACGCCCTGCTGTCTGCGGTGCCCAACGCGGACCTGGATGCCGACAAGACGGAGCGGATCCGGCTCTTCGGTGACGTACCGTCGCCGATCATGCCGCCGTCCGGCTGCCGCTTCCGGACCCGCTGCTGGAAGGCGCAGGACAAGTGCGCGACGGAGGAGCCTCCGCTGGTGCAGCTCTCGGGTGCCCGTGAGGGCCACCTGACGGCGTGCCACTTCCCGGAGGAGCCGACCACTCTGAAGACCGGCCCGGACGTCGTTCTCGACCCCGCGCTGATCGCCCTGGAGAAGAAGGCCGACACGAAGTAGCAGGACGCTCCGGCGAAGCCGGGAGTTCGGGTGCCGGGACGCGGAAGCGTCCCGGCACCCGTTTCGTGTTTCCGGCGCCTCGCGGGGGACACCGCACGCCTCAGCAAGCGGCCTGGCCGGAGGCTGCCGCCGCGTCGGTGACTTCGGGTGCGGTCGGCTTCGCGGAGGCGGACGGCGTGCGGTAGGCGCGAAGGGGGCCGTTGGTCGCGGCCACGGCGGCGATCGCCAGAGCGGCGGAGAGGCCTCCGAAGACCAGGGCGAAGGGGGCGGAGGTGGCCGACGCCAGCAGGCCACCACGGAAGTTGCCGAGTTCGGGGCCCGCGACACCGATGACGTGTTCCACCGAGGAGACCCGCCCCCGGTACGCGTCCGGGGTCTCCAACTGGACCAGGGCACTGCGGGTGACGACTGACACGGTGTCGGCCGCGCCCGCCACGGCCAGGCAGAGGAGCGCCGGCCACAACGGCCCCGCCAGACCGAAACAGGCAAGCGCAAGGCCCCAGACGACGGCTGCGGACAGCTGCACCAGGCCGGCACGGCGCCAGCGCGTCACCGTGCCGGAGAGCAGACCGGCCGTGATCCCCCCGACCGCGACGGCCGAGAGGAACAGGCCGAGGGTCTGCGGGTCTCCCTCGAAGCGGATCTCGTTGACCAGCGGGAAGAGCGCGACGGGCATGGCGAGCAGCGTGGCGCACAGGTCGGTGGCCAGCGAGCCCCGCAGCGTCGGGCGGCGCAGGACGATCCGCCAGCCCCCTCGCTCCGGCCGGCGCCTGGCACCTGCCACGTCGGCGCCTTCGGGCCGCATGGCGGGCAGGCGGATCACCGCGAGCATCGAGACCGCCATGGCCACGGCCTGGGTTGCGTATGCGGCGGGGAAGTCCCAGCGCGCGATGATCAGGCCGGCCATCGCGGGACCGGCGAGCATCGCTGCCTGGAAGGAGACATTGGTCAGGGCGAGACCGGCCGCGACCTGGTCGCCCGGCAGCAGCCGGACCGGGAAGGTGCGCCGGGCAGGAGCTCCCAGAGCGCTGCAGCTCGTCCCCATGGCTACCAGGGCGAGCAGCAGCAGCACGTTCCGATTGTCCGCCAGGGCCTGGGCACACAGCCCTGCGGCCGCCAGCAGTTGGCCCGCGGTGGTGGCCCGCACCACCGCACGGCGGTCAACGGTGTCGGCCAGCGTGCCGCCGAGCAGCCCGAACAGCACGATGGGCAGGCCGGTGGCGAGCCCGATGGCGCCGGTGCCCACGGGGCTGCCGGTCAGGTCCCAGACCTGGGCCAGCACCGCCACGTTGGCTATCTGGCTGCCGAGTTGAGAGATCGACGTGCCGATCCACAGGTCGCGGAACGACCGACTGCTGCGCAGCGGGCGGGTGTCGAGGAACCGGACACGCAAGCGCCCCTTCATCGTGGTGGCTCGACAAGGTGGTGGAGGATCCGCTGCCGCATCGACCGGCGTTCCAGCGCCCGCCGTACCTCCGCGACAACGGCGGTCATCGCGTTCGGGATCTCGCTGTCGAGTTCGGCGACCGTCGCGTGGGTGGCGCGCCACTCCGCCTCCAGGAACGGCACCAGCGACCGCCCGCGCTCGGACAGGTCGATGCGCCGGGTGCGGGCGTCGGGACCCGGCTCGGAGGTGACCAGATCCTCTTTGAGCATGGCGTTGATGGTCTGGCTGATCGCGGAGTGCGAGCGGTCCAGGGACTTCGCGAGCTCGTGAATGGTCAGGGGTCCGGTGTGGGCGAGCCGGATCAGCGGATAGGCGAACCGAGGCCGCACGCCCTCGATGTCGCGCTCGGCGTAGACCTGCTCGATCTCGGCGTCCATGGCTGCCAGCAGCTCGTGCAGGGAGTGCCAGGGGTCGGGTAGCGCTGTGGGATCCGAATTTGTCACAGCACTAATATAACAGCGCTGTGATAGGTGGCGTCGGCGATCGGGCCACGGGCCGCTTGTGCCAGTGAGGCCCTGGGACCTGTCGTTGCGAGGCTCTAGGATCCGGACGGTGGACACAGCGCACCGGCCCGCCGCCCGGGTCATCTGCCTTGACGCCGCCGACCGCCTGCTTCTTCTGCGCTGGCGGGATCCGTTCGACGGGGCAATGGTCTGGGAGCCGCCCGGTGGCGGCATCGAGCCCGGCGAGACGCCACTGGAGGCGGCACGACGTGAACTGGTCGAGGAAACCGGGCTCGACGCGGCTGCCGTCCTCGACCGGTCGGTGCTCGTCGACCGTGATGTGCAGTGGAACGGCCATCGGTACATCGGGACGGAGCACTTCTTCGTCGCTCGGTTCGCCGACGAGCAGCCATCCCTGGTGCGGACCGGATTGCTCCCAGACGAGCAGGCCGCCCTGGACGCGCATGCCTGGATGGGATGGTCGGATCTGGGCTCCCTGCCGGACCCGATCGAGCCGCCGCAGATACTGACCGTGCTCGGCGCCCTGGTGCCGGACGGCCCGTGGTGTGATCGGGATCGTGCATGAGGTGCGGTCGCGACGATCGACATCTTGTGGGGACCGGGCTCCCTCACGGCGGAAACCCGGATGCGGGTGTCGCACGGTCACCCCTAGGCTGCGCCCACGGGTGGGCGAGGCGCCTACGGGCCGTCAGCGAACTGGAGATGTACGGGGCATGACCAGCCAACTGTTTGCGATCTGCTTCAACGCGACTCGGCCGTCGGGCCTGGCCCGGTTCTGGTCCGGAGTCCTGGGCTGGGAACTGGCCGACGGTCCGGACGGCGACGTCGCGATCCTGCCCCCTGACAGCGCCGGGTTCCGCATCCGCTTCGTGCCCGGCCATGAGCCGAAGACCGGCCAGAACCGGGCGCACTTCGACCTGACCAGCACGTCCCCGGAGGATCAGCAGAGGACGGTGTCCAGGGCGCTGGAACTGGGCGGGAAACACATCGACGTGGGCCAGCTTCCGGAAGACGGGCATGTGGTGCTCGCCGATCCGGACGGCAACGAGTTCTGCGTCATCGAGGCGGGCAACAAGTTCCTTGCCGACACCGGCTTCATCGGAGCACTGGCCTGCGACGGTACGCAGGAGGTCGGCTACTTCTGGAGCGAGGCGCTGCGATGGCCGCTGGTCTGGGACCAGGACCAGGAGACCGCGATCCAGTCGCCTAACGGCGGTACGAAGATCACGTGGGGTGGTCCTCCGGTGGCACCGAAGACGGGCACGAACAGGCTGTTCTTCGAGCTGGTGCTGCCCGCCGACGCCGACTGGGAGGCGGAGTCCGACCGCCTGATCTCGCTCGGCGCGAAGCGCTCCGACACCGGCGAGGGCGACGGTGTCCGCGTGCTGATGCTCGACCCCGACGGCAACGAGTTCTCGCTGCAGCGGTCCCGGTAACGGGGCTTTGCCACGGGCTCGGCGAAGCCTGCCGGGAAGGGCACTCAGGCGAGAGCAGGGCCGTGACCGGTGCCCTCGGCCTGCTCAAGAATGCGGAGGGCGTCGGCGGCTGCCGGCGACAATACGGCGTCGTCCTGCAAGTCGGCGAAGGAGATCCACGCCACCGCGTCGGTGGAGCCGTCGGTCTCGGTCACTTCCGGTGCCTCGCCCTTCAGGGCGACGACGTAGAACAACGCCGTGAGGCTCCAGCTCACTCCGTTCCGCCGGACCGCGTAGGTCCGCGCGTCGGCCAGCCGGGCATCAGTGAGTTCAAGCCCCGTCTCCTCCCGAAGTTCACGGGCCAGGGCCTCGACGGGCTGTTCGCCCGGGTCGATTCCGCCGCCCGGCAGGTGCCACAGCCCCGGCATGAAAACTGGGGAAGTGTCCGACAGCCGGGCCAGCAGGAGCCGTTCGTCATCCACTGCGATTGCGTATGCCGAAACACGGGTCTGTACGTGAGTGCCCACGGTTACCGCCCCTCCCTGTACGAAAGCCGACAGGTGGGAACCCTAACGCCGTCAGGATCGACCTTCGCCACAGGCCCCGGCGCCAACGGCTGTGCGGCTGGTCCTGCCGACGCGTGCCGATCGGGACCCTCAGCCGGCTTGTGGTGCGCCGCTGGAGAACCTGTACCCGGCGAAGTCGGCGACATGGACGTACCCGATGCGCTGGTAGAGGGCGTTGCTGGTGCGGTTGTCCGGATCCGTGAACAGGACGACGTCCGTCGCGCCTGCCGTCAGCGCGGCCCGGCTCGCCTCGACCGTCACGGCGCCCGCGTACCCCCGGCCGCGGAGACGGGCCGGGGTGTAGACGGGGTCCACCCTCACCATGCCGCCGACGACCGAGGTCGCGGCCGCCATCGATACGGGGGTGCCGTCGGGGGTCTCCCAGAACGTGAAGTGCCTGTCGCCGAAACGCGAGTCGTCCCAGGAGCCGGCGTCGATCAAGTCGATGGAGGACTGTTCCCCGACGTCGGCACAGAACTCACGGCACCAGCGCACCACTCGCTCACGGTCCTCACCGCCCGCGATGCGCCCCTGGCCCTCCGGGGGCGGCTGCGGTGGGGTGAGCGTGCCGAGACGGTAGAGATGCGTCCGCCAGAAGAGTGCCGAAGCTGCGCCCGCGTGCCGCTGCCACGACTCGGCGAAGGCGCGGGCGGTGTCCTGGTCGGCGATGACGTGGGAGGGCGCGTGGCCGAGGCCGGCCAGGTGAGCGGCCAGGGTGCCGGCCTGCTCGGCGGACAGGGGCGTGAGTCCCAGGCGTCCCCGCGGAGTGAGATAGAGGATCGCGCGGAGCTCGCCTCCTGACTCCAGCCGGCCGAGGACAGCGGCGTCGCGCCCGGCCGCCCTGTGTGTCCGCAGTCCCTCGATGTCCGTCAGTGGCGTGTTGTGCAGGGCGGGGCGCGAGCGCAGGAAGTCGCCGGCCCGGGCGAGGAAGTCGTCGATGTCCTGGGTGAGGTGCCAGCCGTCCGGAAGCATGCTTCATGATCCCGGATGTCGACGGGAACCCGGGTTCCGCATCCGTCTCGCGCCGGATTGCCCGCGCGGTGATCGGGGAGCCCGGGGCTCCAGGACTGAAGCCGCCGAGTGCGTCCGAATGCTCTTGTTGTGCCCGGATGGCGGGAGTAAATGTGCGAAACGTCATCTATGAGGTGATATTTGACCTCACGTACGACGGAGCACTACGAGGAGGCACTCCATGCGCGGAGCCACACAGGTCAAGTGGGCCGCATGTGCGGTGGCCGTCGCCCTGGCGGCGACGGCCTGCGGCGGAGGGGACAGCGGCGGTGGTGGCGGTGGCGCCGATGGGATCGTGAGCTCTTCCTGGGGTGACCCGCAGAACCCGCTGGAGCCCGCCAACACCAACGAGGTGCAGGGCGGCAAGGTCCTCGACATGATCTTCCGGGGGCTCAAGAAGTACGACCCGAAGACCGGCGAGGCGACGAACATGCTCGCCGAGAAGATCGAGTCCACGGACAACCAGAACTTCACCATCACGGTGAAGGACGGCTGGACCTTCAGCAACGGCGAGAAGATCACCGCCAAGTCGTTCGTGGACGCCTGGAACTACGGCGCCCTGTTGAAGAACAACCAGAAGAACGCCTACTTCTTCGGATACATCGACGGATACGACAAGGTCCACCCCGAGTCCGGATCGGCGAGCGCCAACACGCTCTCCGGCCTCAAGCTGGTGAACGACAAGACCTTCACGGTCAAGCTGACGCAGAAGTTCTCGCTGTGGCCCGACACCCTCGGCTACCCCGCCTTCGCGCCGCTTCCCAAGGCCTTCTTCACCGACCACGCCGCCTGGGTGTCCAAGCCGATCGGCAACGGCCCGTACACGATCGACAAGTACACCAAGGGCTCGTCGATGGACCTGCGCAAGTGGGACGACTACCCCGGTGACGACAAGGCGCAGAACGGCGGGATCGACCTCAAGGTCTACACCGACAACAACACCGCCTACACCGACCTGACGGCCGGCAACCTCGACCTCGTCGACGACGTGCCCGCCTCGCAGCTCAAGAACGTCAAGGCGGACCTCGGCGACCGTTACATCAACACCCCGGCCGGCATCATCCAGACCCTCGCGTTCCCCTTCTACGACGAGCAGTGGAACACCCCCGACGCGATCAAGGTCCGGCAGGGCCTGTCCATGGCGATCAACCGCGAGCAGATCACCAACCAGATCTTCCAGAAGACCCGCACCCCGGCCTCCGACTGGACCTCCCCGGTCCTCGGCGCCGACGGCGGCTTCAAGGAAGGGCTCTGCGGCAAGGAGTGCACGTACAACGCGGCCGACGCCAAGAAGATGATCGAGGACGGCGGCGGCATCCCCAACGGTCAGCTCAAGATCTCGTACAACGCGGACACCGGCTCCCACAAGGAGTGGGTCGACGCCGTCTGCAACAGCATCAACAAGGTCATGGGCAACAACGAGGCGTGCGTGGGCGCCCCGGTCGGCACCTTCGCCGACTTCCGCAGCCAGGTCTCCCAGCAGAAGCTGCACGGCGCCTGGCGCGCGGGCTGGCAGATGGACTACCCGCTGATCCAGAACTTCCTGCAGCCCGTCTACTACACCAACGCCTCGTCCAACGACGGCAAGTGGAGCAGCGAGCAGTTCGACGACCTCGTCAACAAGGCGAACGCCGAGTCGGACAAGGCCAAGGCCGTCTCCACCTTCCAGGACGCCGAGAAGGTCATGGTCCAGCAGATGCCCGTCATCCCGCTCTGGTACCAGAACGGCAGCGCCGGCTACTCGGAGAACGTCACCAACGTCTCGCTGAACCAGTTCAGCGTCCCGGTGTACGAGCAGATCAAGGTCAAGTAGCGGCTGAGGCCGGGTGACCGGTGCGCTCCCCGCACCGGTCACCCGGCTTCCCCGTCCCCGGCCCCCACGACTCCTCAGCCCAGAGCCTCTGACCCCGCGACCCCCGGAGCCCTTCATGGGACGATATGTGATCCGGCGGCTGCTGCAGATGATCCCGGTCTTCTTCGGCACCACGCTGTTGATCTTCCTCATGGTGAACGTGATGGGTGACCCCATCGCGGGTCTCTGCGGCGACCGCCAGTGCGACCCGGCGACTGCCGCCCAACTCCGTTCGGAATTCGGCCTCGACAAGCCGGTCTGGCAGCAATACCTCACCTACATGGGCAACGTCTTCACCGGCGACTTCGGCACCGCGTTCAACGGGCAGAAGGTCACCGAGCTGATGGCCACGGCCTTCCCCATCACCATCCGCCTCACCCTCGTGGCGATCTTCTTCGAGATCGTCATCGGCATCAGCCTCGGTGTCGTCACGGGTCTGCGCCGCGGCCGCCCCATCGACACGACCGTGCTGATCCTGACCCTGGTCGTCATCTCCATCCCGACCTTCGTCACCGGTCTGTTGCTCCAGCTCCTGCTCGGCGTGGAATGGGGCGTGATCAAACCGTCCGTCTCCAGCGAGGCCCCGCTCAACGAACTGATCATCCCCGGGCTCGTGGTCGCCTCCGTCTCCCTGGCCTACGTCACCCGGCTCACCCGGACCTCGATCGCCGAGAACGCCCGCGCCGACTACGTCCGCACCGCGACCGCCAAGGGCCTCCCCAGGCGCCGCGTGGTCGTCCGGCACCTGCTGCGCAACTCGCTGATCCCCGTCGTCACCTTCATCGGTACGGACGTGGGCGCCCTGATGGGCGGAGCGATCGTCACGGAGCGGATCTTCAACATCCATGGCGTCGGCTACCAGCTCTACCAGGGCATCCTCCGCCAGAACTCGCAGACGGTCGTCGGCTTCGTCACCGTTCTGGTCCTCGTCTTCCTGGCGGCGAACCTGATCGTCGACCTGCTCTACGCCGTACTCGACCCGAGGATCCGCTATGCCTGAGCAGACACCGGACGAGGCGATCTCGTCGGCCGGAGCCGGCGGAACGATGGACCTCGCATTCGACGAGGGCGACAGCCTCGAAAAGACGCCCGGCGGTCCCGAGGGAACGGGACCCGGCACCAAGCCGCAGAGTCTGTGGTCCGACGCCTGGCGCGACCTTCGCCGCAACCCCGTCTTCATCATCTCCGCACTGATCATCCTGTTCCTGGTGATCATCTCGATCTGGCCGCAGCTCATCGCCTCCGGCGACCCGCTCGACTGCGACCTCGACAAGGCCCAGGAGGGTTCGCAGCCCGGCCACCCCTTCGGATACGACGGCCAGGGCTGCGACGTTTACACTCGTGTCGTGTACGGCGCCCGGAACTCCGTGACCGTCGGTATCTGCTCCACCATCGGCGTCTCACTGATCGGCAGCATTTTCGGCGGCCTGGCAGGCTTCTTCGGTGGCTGGTGGGACTCGATCCTCTCCCGGCTCACCGACGTGTTCTTCGGCATCCCGGTCGTCCTCGGCGGCCTGGTCTTCCTCTCCGTGGTGCCCAGTTCCACCGTCTGGCCCGTGATCGGCTTCATCGTGCTCCTGGGCTGGCCGCAGATCGCCCGCATCGCCCGCGGCTCCGTCATCACCGCCAAGCACAACGACTACGTCCAGGCGGCCCGGGCGCTCGGCGCCTCCAACGGGCGGATGATGCTGCGCCACATCGCTCCCAACGCCGTCGCCCCGGTGATCGTCGTCGCGACCATCGCGCTGGGTACGTACATCTCCCTGGAGGCGACCCTGTCGTTCCTCGGCGTCGGCCTGAAGCCACCGGCCGTCTCGTGGGGCATCGACATCTCCGCCGCGTCCCAGTACATCCGCAACGCCCCGCACATGCTCCTCTGGCCCGCCGGTGCGCTGGCGGTCACCGTGCTCGCGTTCATCATGCTCGGCGACGCGGTGCGCGACGCCCTCGACCCCAAGCTGCGCTGAGGAGTCCGCTGCCATGTTGCTCGAAGTGCGCGATCTGCACGTGGAGTTCCACACCCGGGACGGGGTAGCCAAGGCCGTCAACGGGGTCAACTACTCGGTGGCCGAGGGCGAGACGCTCGCCGTGCTCGGCGAGTCCGGCTCCGGCAAGTCGGTCACCGCACAGGCGATCATGGGCATCCTCGACATGCCGCCCGGCAAGATCAGCGGCGGCGAGATCCTCTTCAAGGACCGCGACCTGCTGAAGCTCAAGAAGGAGGAGCGCCGGAAGATCCGCGGCC
The DNA here is from genome assembly GCF_043203805.1 of Streptomyces sp. LN549. Lineage (NCBI taxonomy): Bacteria > Bacillati > Actinomycetota > Actinomycetes > Kitasatosporales > Streptomycetaceae > Streptomyces > Streptomyces sp. LN549. The sequence continues at coordinate 5,731,853 of NZ_JAZHRI010000002.1, forward strand.
AGGAGATGGCCATGATCTTCCAGGACGCCCTCTCCTCCCTCAACCCCGTGCTCACCGTGGGGGAGCAGCTCGGCGAGATGTTCGTCGTGCACCGCGGACTGTCCCGCAAGGACGCGAAGGCCAAGGCCGTCGAACTGATGGACCGGGTGCGCATCCCGGCCGCGAAGGAGCGGGTCGGCAACTACCCGCACCAGTTCTCCGGCGGGATGCGCCAGCGCATCATGATCGCGATGGCGCTGGCCCTGGAGCCCTCGCTGATCATCGCGGACGAACCCACCACCGCCCTCGACGTCACCGTCCAGGCCCAGGTGATGGACCTGCTCGCCGAGCTCCAGCGCGAGCTGAACATGGGTCTGATCCTCATCACCCACGACCTGGGCGTGGTCGCCGACGTCGCCGACAAGATCGCCGTGATGTACGCGGGCCGCATCGTGGAGACCTCACCGGTCCACGACATCTACAAGGCGCCCGCGCACCCGTACACCAAGGGACTGCTCCGCTCGATCCCGCGCCTGGACCAGAAGGGCCAGGAGCTGTACGCGATCAAGGGCCTGCCGCCCAACCTGCTGCACATCCCGCCCGGCTGCGCCTTCAACCCGCGCTGCCCGATGGCCCAGGACGTCTGCCGCAAGGACGTGCCGCCGCTGTTCGACGTGGCCGAGCACCGTCAGAGCGCCTGCTACTTCTGGAAGGAGACGCTCGATGCACACTGACCACTCGGGGCGCAAGGGAGCGCGCGAAGAGGGCGAGGTGGCACGCGGCCTCCTGGCCAAGTCGCGGGAGGGCAGCAGGTATGCGGGCGGCGAGCCGATCCTGGAGGTACGCGACCTCGTCAAGCACTACCCGCTGACCCAGGGCATCCTGATCAAGAAGCAGATCGGTGCCGTCAAAGCGGTCGACGGGGTCTCCTTCGACCTGGCGGCCGGCGAGACCCTCGGCATCGTGGGGGAGTCCGGCTGCGGGAAGTCGACCGTCGCCCGGATGCTGGTGCACCTGGAACGGCCGACGTCCGGTGCGATCCGGTACAAGGGCGAGGACGTCACCAAGCTGTCGGGACGCGCCCTGAAGGCCGTGCGCCGCAACATCCAGATGGTGTTCCAGGACCCGTACACCTCCCTCAACCCCCGGATGACGGTCGGCGACATCATCGGGGAGCCGTACCAGATCCACCCCGAGGCGGCCCCGAAGGGTGACCGGCGGCGCAAGGTCCAGGACCTGCTGGACGTCGTCGGCCTCAACCCGGAGTACATCAACCGCTATCCGCACCAGTTCTCCGGCGGCCAGCGCCAGCGCATCGGTATCGCCCGCGGCCTCGCGCTCAACCCCGAGATCATCGTCGCCGACGAACCCGTCTCGGCCCTCGACGTCTCCGTCCAGGCCCAGGTCGTCAACCTGCTGGACCGGCTCCAGTCGGAGTTCGGGCTGAGCTACGTGTTCATCGCGCACGACCTCTCCATCGTCCGGCACATCTCCGACCGGGTCGGCGTGATGTATCTCGGCCGGTTCGCCGAGATCGGCACGGACGAGGAGATCTACGACCACCCCACGCACCCGTACACCCAGGCGCTGCTGTCCGCCGTGCCGGTGCCGGACCCGATGGCGCGCGAGTACCGCGAGCGGATCATCCTGCACGGCGACGTGCCCTCGCCCGCCAACCCGCCCTCCGGCTGCCGCTTCCGCACCCGGTGCTGGAAGGCGCAGGAGCGGTGCGAGCTGGAGGTGCCGCTGCTGGCGGTCCCGGCGGCCTTCCGGCTCACCGAGACCTCGGCCAGGCATGATTCGGCCTGTCACTTCGCCGAGGAGAAGCGGGTGGTGCCCCCGGAGGGGACGCTGGAGCAGGTGGGCGAGGGCGCCACGGGAGCGGGCCCCGATGTGGAGAAGGTGGACCGGGAGGCCCGGAAGCCGCCGCAGGCGCCGCCGCCTTCGGAGACAGTGGGCAAGGACGAGGAGCCGCCTCCGCCGCCTTCGGAGAGCGTGGGCAGGGACGAGGAGCCGCCTCCGCCGCCTTCGGAGACCGTGGGCAGGGACGAGGAGCCGCCTCCGTCGCCTTCGGAGAGCGTGGGCAGGGACGAGGAGCCGCCTCCGCCGCCCTCCGGCAGCAGCCGGGTCAGCTGACCGCAGCTCCGTTAACGCGCGGGCAACTCGGGCGTCTCACGTCCGATATACGGACCCGTCAGCATGGCTGGCGTACGGCCGTGCGGGTGCCGTGGACCGGCCGGAAGGATTCACGTCCCTCCGGCCGGTCGCCCGACGGGACCGCGCCGACGGCCCTCTTGTCGGGAGCCCGGGCGCGGGGGAGTATCGCTGGGGTGATACTCACCCGTGGAGCAAGAGTGACCGGCGCCGCTCTCTGCGCGGTGCTCGCCCTGATCGTCGCGAGCTGGCTCGTACGGGACATCAGGGCCGTGGACGCCGAGCAGTTGTGGCGCTACTGGGCCGGCTTCCAGGACGCGCGCCCGCGGGGGATGCCCGCCACCTCGCCCCTGGATGTCACCCTCCTCGTGGTGTACGCCGTCGCCGCCGTAGCCGCGCTGCGCTCCTCGGTCGCCGCCACCGTGCTCGTCGCCACCGGAGTGATCACCCTCGCCGTGCGGCTGCCGGGGGTCTGGGGCATCGGGAACCGCCGGATGGAGACGGTGTTCTCCGACGACCTGCGCTCACGGGCGCTGATCTGTGCGTTCGTCGCCCTCGCCGCGGGAATCGCGCTGCTCATCACCGCCGGGGCCGGCCGCCGTCCGCCGGCCGACTCCTACGAGCAGTTGCCCTCCCGGCCCGGGCCCGGCGTCTCCGTCACCGCGTTCCTGATGCTGGGCGCGGCCGGAGCGGTGCTGATCGCCTGGGAGATCCGCCAGATGGTGAGGTACCCCGAGATCTATCCCGAGTGGTACGTGGGCGGCGACCGGGTCCCGCACGGCGTGATCGACCCGCCGCCTGGCTGGGGCACCGCGGCACTGGCGCTGCTCTGTCTGGTCGCGGCGGCGAGCGCCCTCTTCCGTGCCGTGCACGCGCGGCCGTTCGGCCTGGTGGCTGCCGCGCTGCTGCTGCCCGGCGGGGTACTGGGCGTGGTCCGGGTCGTCCACTACGACCTGCTCGACGACTTCGGTTCGCTGCCGACGGAGACCCAGCTGATGCTCCTGAGCTGGATCTTCGAGGTCATCGCCGCGCTGGTGGTGCTGCTTGCGCTGGCGCCCAGGGGCTTCGCCGACGTCCCCGGCCCTTACGGACCGGGGCAGGGCTCCGGCTACGGCCCCCCGGAGTTCGGTCCCCCCGGCTACGCCCCCACCCCGTACCCGGGGCAGCAGCAGCCGCCCGCCCCGGGTTACGGCTACCCGCAGGGCGGAGGCTTCGGGCCGCCTCCGCCGCCCTCGCAGCCGCCGCCGGGCTGGTAGCTCTAGATTCCGAGTGACCGCTTCAGGAAGTCCACCTGGAGCAGCAGCAGATTCTCCGCCACCTTCTCCTGCGGGGTCATGTGGGTCACCCCGCTCAACGGCAGCACCTCATGCGGACGCCCCGCCGCGAGCAGTGCCGAGGACAGCCGCAGGGTGTGCGCGACCACCACGTTGTCGTCCGCCAGGCCATGGATGATCATCATCGGCCGTACCTGGTCGGCGGCGTGCGAGAGCCCCTCGTCGGTGAGCAGCGAGTTGTACGCGTACACCTCCGGCTGGGTCGCCGGATCGCCGAGGTAGCGCTCCGTGTAGTGGGTGTCGTACAGCCGCTGGTCGGTGACCGGGGCGCCCACGACCGCCGCGTGGAAGACGTCGGGCCGCCTCAGTACCGCCATGCCGGCCAGGAAACCGCCGTACGACCAGCCCCTGATGCCCACCCGGCCCAGGTCCAGGGGGAACCGCTCCGCGAGCGCGTGCAGCGCCTCGACCTGGTCGTCGAGGGTGAGGGCGAGGTTGTGCTTGACGGCCTTCTCCCAGCCGGGCGAGCGGCCGGGTGTGCCACGGCCGTCCGCGACGATCACGGCGAAGCCCTGGTCCGCGAACCACTGCGAGGTGAGATGCGGATTGTGGGCGGCGAGGACCCGGCGGCCGTGCGGCCCGCCGTACGGATCCATCAGGACCGGAAGCGGACCGTCCGATTCCTTGTAGCCGGTGGGGAGCATCACGGCGCACGGAATCCGCCGTGCGCCCCCTTCGGTGAGCTGCGGCCGGGCGGACAGCACCGGCTGCTCCGCGTGGTTCGCGACGGTGGCGATCTGCTTGCCGTCCCGGAACACCCGTGCCGTCGATCCGGGCGCGTCCAGAGCCGTGGAGACCAGGACGGTCACCCCGCCGGACCGGACCGCCGCATGCACGCCCGCGCCCTCCGAGACGCGCTCGACGCCCAGGTCGTTGACCCGGTACACATGGCTCTCGCCGATCTCCGCCTCGGCCGCCCGCTCACCCGCCGACGCGGTGACGAGGATGTCGGACTCCGCGATGTCGAGCACCGTCTGGATCTGCAACTGGGCCCCGGTCAGCGGCCGGTCGCCCACCGCGAGGACCCGCGCCCCGCCCTCGTCCGCGATCCGCACCAGCCGTCCGTCCGGTGCCCACGCGGGCACACCGGGGAACAGTTCCAGCCACACCGGGTCCTCGTCCGCGTGCACCGTCCGGGTCGCCCCGGTCTCCGGGTCCACCGCCAGGTAGAGCTGACTCTGCTGGTCACGGGCCTGCACCAGCAGCAGCGGCGCCCCGTCAGACGACCAGTGCACCCGCGCCAGATACGGGAACCGGCCCCGGTTCCAGACCACTTCGGTACGCTCCCCGGCCAGCCCCACCACGAAGAGCCGCACCTCGGCGTTGGGCGTACCGGCCGCCGGGTACGCGATCTCGGCGGGCTTGCGGTCCGGGTGCGCGGGATCGGCGATCCACCACCGCCGCACCGGGCTGTCGTCGACCCGGGCCACCAGCAGCCGGTCCGAGTCGGGCGACCACCAGAAGCCGCGCGAGCGTGCCATCTCCTCGGCCGCGATGAACTCCGCGAGGCCGTAGGAGACCTGCGCCTCCTCCGGTTCCGCCAGCGCCCTGTCCTCTTCGCCGCCGGCGGCCACGACGCGCAGCGCACCCTTGGACACATATGCGATGTGTCGTCCGTCGGGGGAGGGACGAGGGTCGATCACCGGGCCCGGCACGGGCAGCGCACGCGCCGTTCCGGCCCGCAGTTCGGCGACGTACACCTTCCCCGAGAGCGCGAACGCCGCCAACTCGGCCGCCGCGTCGACCGCGTAGCCGACGATCCCCGACGATCCCTCGCGGCTCCGCTCACGCCGGGCCCGCTCCTGGACCGAGAGCCGCTCCGCCGAACCGCCCAGCAGCACCGCCGGATCGGCCACGACCCGCTCCCGCGGGGCCTTGCCGTCGCTGAGGTCCAGCACCCAGAGCTGCCCCGAGCGGTCTGTGCCCGCCCCCGAGCGGAGGAAGACCACCCGTTCACCGTCGGGTGAAACCGTGAACGCGCGCGGTGCACCGAGGGTGAAACGCATGGTCCGGGCCAACTGCAGCGGGAAGGTGATCTCTGGCGAAGTCATGTGCCGAACCTATCGGCCTGTCCCACCGTCCGTGCGCCCCTCGTGCTGCCGTGCCCCGATCAATGCCATGCGACGGATAGTTATGATCCGTAGCGCTCGGTGGGTATGAACCTGCTGGCTCCATGCGTGCTGCCTGTCCCGACCGTACAGATGGAGGTGAACCGCTGTGGTGCTCTCGATTTCGGCGGTGGTGCTGCTGGCGATCGTCGTCTTCCTGCTGATCCGGAAATCCGGACTGAAGGGCGGACACGCGGTCGTCTGCATGCTGCTCGGCTTCTACCTCGCCAGCTCGTCCGTCGCACCCACCATCTCCGAGCTGACCACGAACGTGGCCGGCATGATCGGGGGCATGAAGTTCTGACCCCGGCAGCCGCCGGTGGCCCTGCGGCGTCCGGAGAGTGGCCGCAGTCGGCCCTGGGGGCCGTCGGCTCGTAGGGTGGCCCCCATGACGGATCTTCCCGCCCGGCGTCTGCTCCTGGTGCACGCGCACCCCGACGACGAGTCGATCAACAATGGGGCCACCATGGCCAGGTACGCCGCCGACGGCGCCCTGGTCACGCTGGTGACCTGCACGCTCGGCGAGGAGGGCGAGGTCATCCCGCCCGAGCTCGCGCATCTCGCCGCGGACCGGGACGACTCCCTGGGCCCCTACCGCCGGGGCGAACTCGCGGCGGCGATGAAGGAACTGGGGGTCACCGACCACCGCCTCCTCGGGGGCGCGGGCCGGTACCGCGACTCCGGGATGATGGGCACCGAGCAGAACCGGCGCCCCGGCGCCTTCTGGTCCGCGGACCTCGACGAGGCCGCCGGGTACCTCGTGGAGGTGATCCGCGAGGTGCGCCCCCAGGTCCTGGTGACGTACGACCCCGACGGGGGCTACGGGCACCCCGACCACATCCAGGCGCACCGGGTCGCGACGCGCGCCGCCGAGCTGGCCGCCGACCCCGCGTACCGCCCCGGCTCCGGCCCTGCGCACACCATCGCGAAGACCTACTGGAACCGGGTGCCGCGCTCGGTCGCCGAGGACGGCTTCGCCCGGCTGCGGGCCACCGCCCCGGACGCGTTCCCGGGTGTCGCCGCGATCGACGACGTACCGGGTGTGGTGGACGACGCCCTGGTCACCACCGAGATCGACGGCACCGGACACGGCGAGGCGAAAGTCGCGGCGATGCGGGCGCACGCCACCCAGATCGCGCTCGACGGCCCCTTCTTCGCCCTTTCGAACGACCTGGGCCAGCCCGTCCTCACCACTGAGTACTACGAGTTGGTGAAGGGCGCCCCGGGCAGTGCCGGGGGCACCCGGGAACGCGACCTCTTCGCGGGCGTGCCGGAGGCGGGCCAGTGAGCAGCAGCAGTTCGCGGGCCGCACGGACCAACGCACCTTCCCGGGACATTCCGGCCACCGGCCTTGCTGCGCCCCTCAACCCCCGGCGGATCGCCGCCCTGCTGGGCCTGGCGGTACTCGGCGCGCTCGTCGGCATCGCGGGAACCCTGGTCCAATCCGCCTGGTTCCCCGGCGGATTGCTGCTGGCCCTGCTCGCGTCCGCAGGTCTCTTCTACGGCGGCCGTTGCCTCATGGGCACGCAGCCGGGGGCCCTGGCGCCCGCCGCGGGATGGCTGATTTCGGTCATTGTTCTGCTGGGTGGAAGACCGGAAGGGGACTACGTCTTCGGAGACGAACTCGGCCTCGCCCTCTTCATGCTGGGTGGCATGGCCATCGCTGTGATCTGCGCCACCATGTCGCGGTCGCCCCAACTGGGCGCCGACAGCGGCCGACCTGGCAAGTAATGTGCCACCTCCGATCCCGTAATGCCCCCTGTCCGCCCGGGGGGTGCGCAGTCGTTTCCCCCGGTCGCGGGGTGTCTGTCGGCCGCGGCCAGTATGGTGGTTCGCGCGCCTAGTCGGGTGCTGAAGATCTTGACCGGGCTCGCGAGGCCTGGCACGCATATCTGCGGCGTTACCCAACGCCCACATAGCTTCGCCACGAGGACGCTCCGGCTTCTCGTGGCTGCACGCACCAGGCGCCGCTCCCTGATCCGGCCAAGATCTTCAGCACCCTCCTAGTCGTCCCCCGGCCTGCGGGACGGGGGAAGTACGGGCGGCGGAGCCAATCGGGAGAACCTGCTTTGAGTCGTGAAACTGACAGTTCGTCCTCCGGGCCCCAGGGGCGCGGGGGAGCCGCGTACCCCTCGGGTACGCCGCCGTACGGATCCCGCCAGTATCCGTCGCTGCACCCTTCGCAGGACGCCCCGGAGGAGTCCCCGGAAGCCGCGGATCCGCCTCAGCCCGACGAGCCGAGGACCGAGACGACGCTGACGACGCGTATCCGGATCAACATTCCGGGCTCGCGCCCCATCCCTCCGGTCGTCATGCGCACGCCCATGAGCGACGTCGACGGCGCCGGTGGCGAGCGCACCGGCTCCACGCCGCGCCCGGGCGCCTCCGCGTCCAACGGCGGGCAGGCGGCTCCGGCCGCGCCGGGGCCCGAGCCCAGGGAGCCCGCGGTCGCGGCGGAGCCCGCTGCCGAGAAGCCGGCCAGGGAAAAGAGCGGCAGCGACTGGTTCGCGCCGCGCAAGGCCCCGGCGGGCGCGAGCGCCTCGTCCGGCAACCCGGCGGGCGACGGCACGGACGGAGCCGGCTTCCCGGCCGGCGGTCCCGGCGGTCCTGGCGGGCCCGGTTTCGCGGCCGGCGGCCCCGGCGGCCGTCCGGACGGTCCGGGTTCCGGCCCGGCCACCCCGCCCGCAGGCAGCCCCCGCGCCGAGCTGCCCTACTTCTCCGACGGACCGCAGCGCGCCGGTGACCCGGGTCCGACCGGTCCCGACGGCTTCGGTCCGGACGGCTTCGGCGGCGACGGATCCGGCGGGCCCCGCCCCACGCCGAACCTCGGTATCCGTACGCCGGGACCGTCCGGCCCCACCACCGGACCGGCCACCGGTACCTCGGCTCTCACCCCGGACCTCGACGGCCGGATGCCCTTCGGCCCGGGTCCGGCGGGTCCGGGCGGACCGGCGGGCCCCGGCGGCGCGCAGGGTCCCGGCACCCCCGGCGGCGTACCGCCGCGGATGTCGGACGACACCGCCGTGCTCACCCCGCAGTTCGGACCGGGCCCCTCCGGCCCCGGGGGCAACGTCTCGGGGGACACGCTGAACAGCGGCATCCCCGTCGTGCCCTCGGACCACCGCGCGTCAGGGGCCCCGTCCCCGTTCCCGGGCCCCGATTCCACTCCGCGGGCGCAGGCCGGCCCGATGGGCACCGGACCGGCCGGACCGGCCGGCTTCGCCGACGGCGAGGCCGAGCCCGCCGCCCGTACCGCTCCCGCTCCCGCAGCCGCGGCGCCGAGCGCCCCTGCGAAGAAGGGCCGCTCCAAGCTGGCCATGCTCTGTGTGGCCGCCGTCTGCCTGCTCGGGGTCGCCTACGGCGCCGGGCTGCTGATGAACCACTCCGACGTGCCCAAGGGCACCACCGTCCTCGGCGTCGACATCGGCGGCGGGACCAGGGACGACGCCGTCGAGAAGCTGGACGCCGTGCTCGGCAAGCGGTCCAAGGCCCCGCTCCAGCTGACCGTGGACGGCAAGAAGACGCAGCTCTCCCCCGACAAGGCCGGACTCGCCCTGGACAGCCAGGAGACCGTGCGTGCCGCGGCGGGCAGTGACTACAACCCCGTCTCCGTCATCGGCTCCCTCTTCGGCCGGGAGCGCGACGTCGACCCGGTGATCCCGGTTGACCAGGAGAAGCTCGGCGTCGCGCTGAAGGACCTGGCCGGCGCCTCGGGTTCGGCCAGCGACGGCACGATCAAGTTCGTGCCGGGCAAGGCCATCGCCGTGCCGGGCAAGGCAGGCAAGGCGCTCGACGTCAACCAGTCGATGGTGTCGGTACGCGATGCCTACCGCGCCCAGGTCGAGACGGGCAGGGCGAACACCGTCCCGCTGCCCGTCACCACCAGCGAACCCACCATCAGCCAGGCGGAACTGGACCGGGCGATGAAGGAGTTCGCCGAGCCGGCGATGTCCGGCCTGATCTTGATCAAGGCAGGCTCGAAGGAGATCCCGTTCGGCCCGGCCAAGTCCCTGCCGAAGATCCTTTCGATGGTCCCGATCGACGGCAAGCTCGTCGACCACTACGACAAGAAGGCCATCGAAGAGCTCTGCGGAGGCGTCTTCGACGGGATCATGGTCACCAAGGGCGACGGGACGAAGCACCAGGTCGGCCCGGACGACGTGGCCTTCGCCATGAAGGGCGCGCTGCTCGGCAAGACCGAGGCCGAGCGGACCGTCACGATCGACCTCGGCGGCAACGGCTGACGCCGTCACCCGCCGCATCCCACCGCCCCCGACCGGACCTCCGGCCGGGGGCGGTGCGGTATCCGCCCGCCGCCGTCACCCGTACGGCATGACATCTGTCATCCCGGATCCACGACCCGTGACCCTGCCGGGCGCACCCCCTGCTGAGCCAGGCTGGACGCATGACAACGACAGCCCCCGAAGCCACCGCGGCGAAGACCGCCGTGGTCAGCTTCGACCAGGTCAGCAAGGCCTTCGGAGACGTACGCGCCGTCGACGGGCTCACCCTCGACCTGCACCCCGGTGAGACCGTGGCCCTCCTCGGCCCCAACGGCGCCGGCAAGTCCTCCACTCTCGACCTCCTCCTCGGCCTGCGCACCGCCGACTCCGGGACGGTCCGCCTCTTCGGTACGACCCCTCAGGCGGCCATCGCCGCAGGACGCGTCGGCGCCATGCTGCAGTCCGGCGGCCTGATGGAGGACGTCACCGTCGGCGAACTGGTCGGGCTCGTCTGCGATCTGCACCCCCGGCCCTACCCGGTCGACGAGGTGCTGGGCCGGGCCGGCATCGCACCGATCGCCGGCCGCATGGTCAACAAGCTCTCCGGCGGCCAGGAACAGCGCGTACGGTTCGCGCTCGCCACCGCCGGGGCCAACGACCTCATCGTGCTCGACGAGCCGACCACCGGGATGGACGTCACCGCCCGCCAGGCCTTCTGGGCCACGATGCGTGAGCAGGCCGACCAGGGCCGCACCGTCCTGTTCGCCACCCACTACCTCGAAGAGGCCGACGCGATCGCCGACCGCGTCCTGGTCCTGCACAAGGGCCGGATCCTCGCCGACGGCACCGCCGCCGAGATCAAGGCGAAGGCCGGGGCCCGCCGGATCTCCTTCGAGCTGGAGGGCGCGATCGACGAAGAGGCCCTGCGCGCCCTGCCGTTCCTCTCCACGCTCGACATCACCGGTCACCGCGTCCGGATCCAGTCGCACAACGCCGACGCGACCGTGCACGCCGTCTACGGCCTGGGCCTCTACCCGCGCGAGCTCGAAGTCGCGGGACTCGGTCTGGAGCAGGCCTTCGTCGCCATCACCGAGGCCGAGGAGGCCAGGACCGCATGAACACTCTGATCAGGCTCGAAGTGACCCGCACCCTGCGGAACAAGAAGTTCATGTTCTTCTCGGTCATCTACCCGTCGGTGATCTACCTGCTGATCTCCGGCACCCAGAACACCACCGACAAGGTGCCGCACACCGATCTGACCCTGCAGTCCTTCTTCATGGTCTCCATGGCCTCGTTCGGCGCGCTCACCGCCGTCCTCATGGGCAACAGCGAACGCATCGCCAAGGAACGCGAGAAGGGCTGGGTCCGCCAGCTGAGGCTGACCGCGCTGCCGAGCCGCGGCTACGTCCTGGCGAAGATCGCCAGCGCGGCCATGGTCACGCTGCCCTGCATCGTGGTGGTCTTCCTGGTCGCGGCCTCCGCCAAGCACGTACGGTTCGACCTCTGGCAGTGGTTCGCCCTCACCGGCGTCATCTGGGCCGGCTCGCTGGTCTTCGCCGCGCTCGGGGTCGCCATCGGCTACCTCGCCAGCGGAGACGCTGTCCGTCCGATCACCATGATCATCTACTTCGTCCTCTCGATCCTCGGCGGCCTGTGGATGCCGAGCGCGACCTTCCCGCAGTGGATCCAGAACATCTCCGAGTGGCTGCCCACGCACGCGTACGCTGCACTCGGCCAGGCCGTCGAGTTGGGCGGCGCGCCGCACGCCAAGGACGTCGCCATCCTCTTCGCCTACTTCCTGCTCTTCGCGGGCGGCGCCGCCTGGCTCTACCGGAAGGACACCCTGAAGGCGTGAACGAGGACGAGATGCACGTGGGCATCGGGCGCCCGCCCACGAGCGCGAAACAGGCCGGGACCAAGCTCCTGTGGATCGGCATCTGGCTCGCCTTCATGAGCGCGCCGGTCAAGGACCTCGCGGACGGCAACCACACCCCGTGGGCGACCGCCCTCGGCGCCCTCGGGCTGCTGGTCTTCGTCGGCAGCTATCTCGTCCTGGTCTTCCGCCACACCTCGAAGGCGCTGGATCCCTTCCGGGTCCGTGCCGCCCTCGCCTTCCTCGGGGCGCTCGCCGTCCTGCTCTCCCTGACGTTCGGGACACCCTGGCTCGTCCTTTTCGTCTACGTGTCCGTCTCCGTGGGCGCCACGCTGCCGATGCGGACCGCCCGTTGGCTGATTCCCGTCGTCACCGCCGTACTGGTGGCCATCGGCCTGACCGGCGACCACCCCCGCGAGATCATCACGGCCCTGGTCTTCCCCGCACTGCTCGGCGGCTTCGCGATGTCCGGCATCCGGCAGATGATCCGCACCACGATCCAGCTCCGGGAGGCCCGCGCCACCGTCGCCCAGCTCGCCGCCAACGAGGAACGGCTGCGCCTCGCCCGCGATCTGCACGATCTGCTCGGCCACTCCCTCTCCCTGATCACCCTCAAGAGCGAGCTGGCCGGGCGGATGCTCCCCGGCAACCCGGAACAGGCGGCCGCGCAGGTCGCCGACATCGAACAGGTCAGCCGCCAGGCCCTCGTGGACGTACGCAGCGCCGTCACGGGCTACCGCAGGCCGACCCTCCCCGGCGAACTGGCCGGGGCCAGGACCGCCCTCGCCGCCGCCGGAATCACCGCCGAGATACCGGCCGAGGCTCCCGAGGACCTCCCTGAGGACCTCTCCGAGAAGGCGGAGGAGGTGCTCGCCTGGGCGCTGCGGGAAGCCGTCACCAACGTCGTACGCCACAGCGGCGCGGGCCGCTGCACGGTCACCCTCGCCCCGCGCCAGACCCTCGACGGGCGCGTCCTCGAACTCACCGTCGCCGACGACGGCCGCGGCGCCGCCGGCACGAAGCGGGGCAACGGCCTCACCGGCATGGCCGAGCGGCTCGCCTCGGTCGACGGGACACTCGTCACGCGGGCCACCAACTCCCGCTCGGGCAAAGGCTTCACCACGGTCCTCAGCGTTCCGCTCGAATCCGGCCTAGGATCCCGGGAATGAGCATGATCAGACTCCTCCTCGCCGAGGACCAGTCCATGGTGCGCGAGGCCCTTGCGGCGCTCCTCGGCCTGGAACCCGACATCGAGGTGGTCGCCCAGGTCGCCCGCGGTGACGAGGTGCTGGCGGCGGCCAGGGAACACGGCATCGACGTGGCCCTCCTCGACATCGAGATGCCCGGTATGACGGGCATCGAAGCGACGGCGGAGCTGCGCCGTGCCCTCCCGGACGTCAAGGTCGTCGTCGTCACCACCTTCGGCCGCCCCGGATACCTGCGCCGCGCGATGGAGTCGGGCGCGGACGCCTTCCTGGTGAAGGACGCACCGGCGTCCCAACTCGCCGAAGCCGTACGCAAGGTGCTTGCCGGGGAACGCGTCATCGACCCCACCCTCGCGGCGGCCGCCCTCGCCGACGGCGCCAGTCCGCTGACCGAGCGCGAACGGGATGTGCTGCGCGCGGCCGCGGACGGCTCGACCAATGCGGAGATCGCTGCGGCGCTGCACCTGTCCCAGGGCACGGTGCGCAACTACCTCTCCATGGCGATCCAGAAGATGGCGGCGCGAAACCGGGCGGAGGCGGTCCGGATGGCACGGGAGAAGGGCTGGTTGTAGGGCCTGCCCGCCGGCGGCCTCCTCACCGCCCCGCAGGCCCCGTACCGCGTCACCGGGTGGCCGACACCAGCCCCGCCTCGTACGCGATGATGACGAGCTGCACCCGGTCCCTGGCGTCGAGCTTGGCGAGCAGCCGGGTCAGATACGTCTTGGCCGTGGCCACGCTGATGAAGAGCTGCTCGGCGATCTCCGCGTTGGACAGCCCGCTGCCGACCAGTACCAGCACCTCGCGCTCCCGGTCGGTGATCGCGGTGAGCGGCCGGGGCGCCGGGGCGGCGGCGGGGCGGCCCGCGAAGTCCTTGATCAGCCGCCGGGTGACGCTCGGCGCGATCAGGGCGTCCCCGGCCGCCACCACCCGTACCGCAGCCAGGATGTCGTCCAGCGCCATGTCCTTGACCAGGAATCCGGCCGCACCGGCGCGCAGGGCGCCGTACACGTAGTCGTCGTCGTCGAACGTGGTCAGGACCACCACATGGGCGTCGCCGCCCCCCGCGGCGATCCGTTCGGTCGCCTCGATGCCGTTCAGCCCCGGCATCCGGATGTCCATCACGACTACATCGGGGGCCAGTTGCTCGGTCAGTCGGACCGCCTCGTCGCCCGTCCCGGCCTCGCCGACGACGTCGATGTCGGGGAGGTCGGCGATGACCATGCGCAGCGCGGTACGCACCAGCGGCTGGTCGTCGGCGAGCACGACGCGGATCGGCTGTGCGGCCCCGGGGGTCTCGTCGCTCATGCCGCTTCTCCCAGGGACGCCGCAGCGGGCACCGGCAGCCGGGCCGTCACCCGGAAGCCGCCGTCCGGGTGCGGAGCGGCGGTGAACTCGCCGTGCAGCAGGGCGACCCGCTCCCGCATCCCGACCAGGCCGAACCCGGCGGACGTGCTCCGACCGGCCCCCCGGCCGCGGTCCGCGACCTCGATGGTGAGTTCCTCGGCTCCGTACTCGACCGACACCCGGCAGGCATCGGTGGCGGCATGGCGGACCACGTTGGTCACCGACTCCTGGATGATACGGAACGCCGACAGATCGATGTCCGGCGGCAGCGGCCGCCGCTCGCCCCGCCAGCGCACATCGACCCGGACACCGGCGGCTGTCGTGGCCCCCGCCAGCCGGTCGAGATCGGCGAGGCCCTCCGCCGGGCGCAGCGGCGCCGCCTCCCGCTCCGCCCCCTCGTGCCCGGGCTCGGTCTCCCGCAGCGCGCCGAGCATCCGGCGCAGCCCCGAGAGCGTCTCGCGGCCCGCGATCTCCACCGCGCTCATGGCCTCGCGCGCGGCGTCCGGCTGGGTGTGCACGACGCGGGCCGCGGCACCCGCCTGGAGGGCGATGATGCCGACGCTGTGCGCGACCATGTCGTGCATCTCGCGGGCGATACGCAGCCGCTCCGCGATCACTGCCTGCGCAGCTGCCTGCGCGGTCATGCCCTCGTCGTGCTTGCGCGACTCGTGCACCGAGTGTCCGATCAGCCAGGAGACCACCGCGGTCAGCGCGACGACCACCTCCGCCGAGGTGCCGACGTTCCAGCGGGCCAGCAGCCGCACTCCCAGAAAGGCGGGCAGCACGCCGATCGTCATGGACAGGGCGATGACACCCGTCCGGGGCGGCCGGGTGGCGGCGATGAAGTACAGCGCGACATCGGCGGCCAGGAACTGGGCGAGCGGAATCTCGCCCACACTCAGCGAGGTGGTGGACAGTGCGGCGGCGCCGAGCACCATGGCCAGCGACTTGAGCGGGCGCCGTTCCAGCAGCACACAGCCGCCCGCCAGCAGAGCCGCGGACAGCAGCTGGGTCAGCAGACCGTCCCACCGGTAGAGGACGACCCCGGGCACAACGGAGGGCTCCTGCTCCCCGGGCAGCCGGACGCGTACCAGAAAGGTGAAGAACACCCCCGCGCACCAGGCCGCCGCCACCCACACACCCGGCGGCACACGTTTGAGCAGGGGCATGGAGGGAGTTGCGGACATGTGCCGATCGTAACCACCGGCCCCGGGCCCGGCATCGGACCACGGTTGTACACCCGTGGTCGACACCCGGCCCCGGCAGATGTCAGCGAGGGTCCGACGACGAACAGGGGTGGCGGACGGCACCGTTGGCACCATGATCGAAGTCAACGGACTGACCAAGCGATACGGCGCCGCCACCGCCGTGAAGGACCTCACCTTCACCGTACGGCCGGGCGAGGTCACCGGCTTCCTCGGACCCAACGGGGCGGGCAAGACCACCACCCTGCGCATGCTGCTGGGCCTGGTCGAGCCGACCGCCGGAACGGCCACCCTCCAGGGCCGGCCGTTCCGTGACCACCCGCGCGGACTGCGGCACGTCGGCGCCCTCCTGGACGCGGGCGACGTCCACGGCGGCCGCACCGCCCGCGCTCACCTCGCGATGCTGGCCCGCAGCAACAGCATCCCGCGCGCCCGCGTCGACGAGCTCCTCCAGGAAGTGGGCCTCGCCGGGGCGGCCCGCCGCCGCATCGGGGGCTTCTCGCTCGGGATGCGGCAGCGCCTGGGCATCGCCACGGCGCTGCTCGGGGACCCGCCCGTCCTGCTCTTCGACGAGCCGCTCAACGGGCTCGACCCGGAAGGTGTGCTCTGGGTGCGCGGGCTGTTCCGGCGCCTCGCCGCCGAGGGGCGCACGGTGTTCGTCTCCAGCCACCTGATGACGGAGATGGAGAACACCGCCGACCAGCTCGTCGTCATCGGCCGGGGCGAACTCATAGCCGCGGAGAGCCTGACGGCGTTCGCCGCCCGCGGCACCCGGACCGGCGTGACCGTACGTACCCCCGACACCGCCGCCCTCACCCCGCACCTCATCGCCGAGGGCGCCTCGGTGGCCCCGGACGGCGACCGGCTCACGGTGACCGGCCTGCCCGCCGCCCGGATCGGCGAACTCGCCTTCCACCACCGGGTGCTGCTCCACGAACTCACCACATCCAGCTCCTCGCTGGAGGAAGCCTTCATGGAACTCACCGCAGACAGCGTCGAATACCTCGCAGGAGACCCTCGATGACCGCCATGGCGACGACCGCGCCCACCGGACGCGTGACACACGACGAACCCCGAGCCCGCTTCGGCGACCTGCTGGCCGCCGAGTGGCTCAAGATGTGGTCGCTGCGCTCGACCCCCTGGCTGTACGCCATCTCCGCGCTGGCCGTCATCGCGTTCAACGCCGGCACGGCGTACGACCATTACAAGTACTGGTACCAGTACGACGAGCAGGGTCGCGAGTCCTTCGTCGCCAACGGCTCTCCGCTCATGGACGCCTTCACCGCGAACTCCGCCATGGTGCTGGTGCTGGCCGTCGCCGCGATCGGTGCCGTATCGATCACGGGTGAGTACGGCTCGGGCTTGATCCGCACCACGTTCACCGCCGTCCCGGCCCGCCGCCGGCTGATGGCGGCCAAGGTGCTCGTACTCGCAGCCGTCGCCACCGTCTTCGGCGCACTCGTCGCCCTGGCCTCGTTCGCCTCGACCCAGGCGATCCTGTCCGGCCGGGACGCCTCTGTCTCCCTCGGACATCCGGGCGCGCTGCGCCTCGTCGTGGCCTCCGCGCTGCTCGCCCCCGTGGCAGCGCTCGCCGGCCTGGCGATCGGGACGGTCATCCGCCACACCGGGGGCTCCGTCGTCGGATGCGTGGTGGTGCTGCTCCTGCTCCCGATGGTCCTCAGCGACCGCCGCCATCTGACGGCGGTGCTCCAGCACATGCTGCCCTTCAGCGCGTGGGAGCGCCTGTCGGTCTCGGATCTCCATGTGTCGGACCTCTACCCGTGGACGGTGTCCGGGGCCTGGACGGTCTACGCTCTCTGGGCATCGCTGGCGTGCGTGGTGACGGTGTTCGCGGCGGACCGCCGGGACCAGTGACATGGGTCGCCGCACGGACCGACCCACTCCACCCGGGTCACCAACCCGCCTTCCCTGCAAATCATTTCAGAAACATGCTGGAAATTCTTGCGACACCTCTTGACGTGTTCACCGCCGTGACGGCAGGCTCCGAACTCCCCCCACGGTGGCCAGGCGCGTGGCTGCCCACGCCGGACACGGACCCCATATCCGTGCCCGCGAACGAAGGAGCCGCAATTGAGTTCCCGCGCCGCTCGCGCGACACTGGCCGGCCTGCTCGCAGCCGCCGGTGTCACCGCCCTCGCCCCCTGGTCCTCCCAGGCGACCCCGCCGGGCGACAAGACCGTCACCGCGACCCTGTTCGAGTGGAAGTACGACGCGGTGGCCCAGGCCTGTACGGACTCGCTGGGTCCGGCCGGCTACGGCTACGTCGAGGTCTCGCCCGCCTCCGAACATATTCAGGGCGACCAGTGGTGGACCTCCTACCAGCCGGTCAGCTACAAGATCGCCGGACGCCTCGGTGACCGCGATGCGTTCAAGTCCATGGTGGAGAGCTGCCATTCGGCCGGGGTGAAGGTCGTCGCCGACGCGGTCATCAACCACATGTCGTCCGGCTCCGGTACGGGAACCGGCGGCACGGCGTACACGAAGTACGACTACCCCGGGTACTTCCAGGACCAGGACTTCCACTCCTGCCGCAAGGACATCAGCAACTACGGTGACCGCAACGACGTCCAGACCTGTGAACTGGTCGGCCTGGCCGACCTCGACACCGGTAGCGAGGCCGTCCGTACGACGATCGCCGCGTACCTCTCCGACCTGCGCACGCTGGGCGTGGACGGCTTCCGTATCGACGCCGCCAAGCACATGGCCGCCGACGACATCGCCGCGATCAAGGGCAAGATGTCCGACCCGGGCTTCTGGGTCACCGAGGTCATCTACGGCGGTGGCGAGGCGGTGCAGCCCGACGAGTACACCGGCGTGGGCGACGTCGACGAGTTCCGTTACGGCGGGCACCTCAAGAGCGCCTTCCAGGGCGGCGGCATCACCGGCCTGAAGAGCATCGCCGACGGCAAACTGGCGAGCGCGAGCGCCCGTACGTTCGTCGACAACTGGGACACCGAGCGCAACGGCTCGACGCTGACGTACAAGGACGGTGCGGCCTACACCCTGGCCAACGTCTTCATGCTCGCCTCGCCCTACGGCTCCCCGAACGTCTTCTCCGGCTACGAGTGGTCGGACAAGGACGCCGGTCCGCCGAACGGTGGTGCGGCTGCGTGCGGCGGCGACGGCTGGACCTGCACACACGCGCAGACGGCGATCGCCGGCATGGTCGGCTTCCACAACGCCACGGCGGGCGCGGAGTTGAGCGACTGGTGGGACAACGGCTCGTCGGCGATCGCCTTCGGCCGTGGCGACAAGGGTTTCGTGGTCATCAACAACGGCGACGGCGAGCTCCAGCAGACGTTCCGCACGTCGCTTCCGGCAGGCACGTACTGCAACGTGGCGCAGGCCTCCCCGGACGCCTGCGACGGCAGCACGGTGCAGGTCGGCGACGACGGCACGGTGACGGCGACCGTACCGGCGAAGGGTGCGCTGGCGCTGCACGGTTGATCTCGCAGCCCGGGAAGCGCCTCCGGCTCCGGCGGGCGCATGGATCTTCGGGATCCATGCGCCCGCCGGCGCAAGAGCGCTTCCCGCTGAGCTCACGCCGTCATGCGGACGGGGAGTCGAAGTAGTGCCCCTTGTCGAGGTCGTCGATCAGCCCCGGGTGGGTCGGCTGCCACCCGTACGACTCGCGGGTCAGGGCGCTGGAGGACGGCCCGTCCACGCCCACGAGGCCACCCAGCCAGCCGAAGTGCGCGTCCGCGTCCTGCGGGGAGACGGAGGCGACGGGGAGGCCGAGCCGGCGGCCGATGGTGTCGGCGACCTCGCGGATCGCAACGCCCTCCTCACCGACCGCGTGCAACGTCGATCCTGCGGGTGCGGCCTCCAGTGCCAGGCGGACGAGGTGCGCGGCGTCGGCGCGGTGCACGGCCGGCCAGCGGTTGGCGCCGTCGCCGATGTAGCCGGAGACGCCCTTGTCGCGGGCGATGCCGACCAGGGCCGCCACGAAACCGCGATCCCCTTCGCCGTGCACCGTCGGCGGGAAGCGCACGACGGACGAGCGGACGTTGCGCGAGGCGAGGCCGACGGTCAGCAGAGCAGTGGCAAGCCGGGCCCGCGCAGCCTCGAACGGCACCGGCCAGTCGGGACTCAGGCCGTCCCGCTCGGTGGCGACACGCCCCGGTGCGAGCCCGAGCGTCCCGGAAGCGATGACGAACGGCTTGCCGGAACCCGCGAGCGCCTCGCCGAAGGTCTCGACGGCGCGGCGGTCGGCACCGGCCGCGCCCTGGAAGCCCCCTGAGAAGGCGATGTCGTGCTTGAACGCGAGGTGGATCACGCCGTCCGCTGCGGCAGCCGCGTCGCGCAGGGTGCCGAGGTCGTCCAGGTCCCCGCGCCGGACCTCGGCCCCCGCGGCGGTGAGCGCCTCGGCCGAGGCATCCGAGCGGGCGAGTCCGACGACCTGGTGGCCCGCGTCGATGAGCTCGGGCACGACGGCGGAGCCGATCCAGCCGGACGCGCCGGTCATGAATACACGCATGGGATTCCCCTCGGGTAGGTCGGCCGTCCGGGCCGTGGCCCTCGGGAGGCCGCGACAGGACAGTCGATGTCAGCGACTGTCATCACAGTACTACTGATGTCAGTACCTGTCATCGCTTAGAATCGGCGGTATGAGTCGATGGGAGCCGAACGCGCGCGGCAGGTTGGAGCAGGCCGCAATGGAGCTCTACGGCGAGCGCGGCTACGAGAAGACGACCGTGACCGAGATCGCCGGACGGGCGGGGCTCACGGAGCGCACGTTCTTCCGGCACTACGCCGACAAGCGCGAGGTCCTGTTCGGGGGTTCCGTCCTGCTCCAGGAACTCCTCGTGACCAACCTGGCCGGTGCGCCGGGGTCCGCGTCGCCGATCGACGCGGTGGCCGGAGCGCTCCGGGCGGCCGCGCCCGTGTTCGACGAGCGGCGCGAGCAGTCCCGGCGGCGCCAGGAGATCATTTCGGCCAACGTGGAGCTCCAGGAGCGGGAGCTGGTCAAGCTCGACTCGCTCGCCGCGGCCCTTGCCGAGGCGCTGCGGGAGCGCGGCGTCCCGGAACCGGCCGCGAGCCTGGCGGGTGAGGCGGGAGTCGCCGTCTTCAAGGTCGCGTTCGGACGCTGGATCGGCGGCAGTGGCGAGCTGGGCATGGGCGCGTTCATCCAGGAGGCGCTCGACGGGCTCAAGGCCGTGACGGCCGGCGGCCAGGCCTGACAGCAGTGCGCCCCGTCATGTGTATGACGGGGCGCACCGAACTGCCGGGACGGGTCCGGGACGCTCAGTGGCAAGCCGGACTCGGCACCTCTCACATCCCTACGGGAACGAAACCACCTGCGACGGGACGGTGGTGGTCCCCGACGTGGGCGAACCCGTGTCGTTGATGACGTGTTCGTACTGGCCCTGGCCGCCGAGGGAGACGACGAGCAGGTCGTGGAACTTCACGCCCGGCTTCACCGGTGCTTCGAAGCCGTGGTCCTGGCGGATGGTCGGGTCGACGTTGAAGTAGCAGTAGCTGCCCAGTCCCCAGCCCTCGTGGGTGGTGACGGAGTCGTCGACCTTGTAGGCCGCGAACCCCTTGGTGTCACCGTTCTGGACGGCGGCCTGGTTGGGGGCGTCGTACGCCTTCTCGTTCTGGAAGAAGATCGTCTTGCCCCTCTCGCCGGACCAGCGGACGTCGTACTTGTTGAAGTGTTCGACGAACAGGCCGGTCGCCAGCACGTCGTCACCATTGACCTGGAGACCGTAGTCGGACCGGTTGGTCTCCCAGCCCACACCCTCGCCGTGGTCGGCGCGCCACAGCCAGGTGTGGTCGATGATCGTGTCGTTGCTGTTGATCACCATGGCGGTGGTGGCCTTGCCGGCCCCTGCGCCGCCGACGCGGGCGAACACGTCCTGGAGCGACGTCGGGTTGTCCGCATGGCTCGCGGTCGAACCCTCCGTGCCGACCTCGATCAGCGACTCGGAGTTGGTGGTACCGGCGTCGACGAGCAGACCGGCGAGCTTCACGCCGTCCACGTCACCGACCTTGATGGCCGTGACCCCGTTGTCCGGGACGATCGTCGCGAGACCGAGACCCAGCACGACCGTGTCGGCGCGGTCGATGTTGATCGTCCGGTCGACGTGGTAGACGCCGGGCGTGAACAGCAGGTGCAGGCCCTGCTGCACCGCCGCGTTGATGGTCTCCGCGGTCGCGCCGGGCTTCACCACGTAGAACTGGTCGAGCGGGATCGACTCACCCTTCGGCGTGCCGTTGGCCCATGAGACGCCGCGCGCGTTGGTGCGCTTCTCGGGCACGAACACCTTGTAGTCGGCGCCGTCCAGGTAGAGGAAGGGCTTCTCGCGGGAGACCGGGGTGTTCTCCAGCGTGGTGTACGGCGGCTCGGGGAAGCTCTGGGCGGGTGCGCCCTCGACGCCGGAGAACGTCATGTTCCAGACGCCGTTGCCCCAGCTGCCGATGGAGCTGTCCCGGGTGTACCACTGCTGCTGCGAGTACGGCCCGACCTGGCCGTCGATCTTGCTGTCGGCGATGTACCCGCCACTCGCCCAGCCATAGCCGTCGGGGGCCAGGTTCAGCCCGCCCTTGACGTGCATCCGGCGGAAGGGCGCGGCCTGCGAGACCGCCCAACGGTCCGTGCCGTTCACCGGGTTGAGCGCGAGGTTCTCGGCCGAACGCCAGAAGTTCTGCGTGGCGTTGCCGTTGAACCAACCCGCGTCGACGGTCACATCGCCGTTGAACGTGGTGTCGTCCGGGTTCAGTCCGAGCCCGGCGATCGAGGTGTAGAACCCGATCTGCGCGTTGAGATTGTTGTACGTGCCCGGCTTGAACATCAGCGCGTAGCGGCCGGTGCCGAACTGGGCCGACTCCTGCTGCTTGAAGACCTCGTCGACCTTGGCCTGGATGTCAGGCATCGACGGATCGAAGACCATGACGTTGGGTCCGAGATCGCCGCCACCCTCGATGGCCTGCGCGTCCTCGCCGAATGCGGTCTGCGCCGTGGGGGCGGCCATGAGCAGTGAAACGGCGAACGCGGCGAACCCGAACGAGCGGGTCCGGCGCCTGCGCCGGGGTGCGACGGGGGTTCCGGTGGGGGGAGCTGTGGGGGTTTCCGTGGGGGGAACATGCATGGGTGTGCGTCTCCTGAGTCGTGGTACGGGTGACACGACGAGCTCTTCGGAAAGCCTCTGAGAGCGCTCTCTGACGGGTGTTGATGGTTCCGCTGCCACCCGTGAAACGTCAAGAGGTGTGCACCAGGAGCCTCAACCGATCCGTCTGAGCGCAACAATTAACGCGAGCGGAACGGCAATTGACCCGCTTCGCGCTCAGTTCGGGGGGCGGTTGAGTTCAGGAGATGATGTTGCCGAATCCGGCGTACGGTCCAGGGAAGCGTGTCCTGGTACGTGAGCGCGGAGCCGGCCGGGCCGGTCACCACGACGATGCCGGTGGAGCAACGCTGCTCGGCCAACTCGTAGGCGGGAGTGGGTGCGTCGTACGAGCCGGGCCGGGAGCCCGCCGGAGGCGGGACCGGCGGGCCGCAGCCGTCAGCGCTCTCCGCGCGGCTTCCGCCAGATCCTGATCTCGGTCGCAGGCGGCCGTTCCGCGAAGCGGAGACCGGGCGAGGCTTCACGCAGCACGGCGCGTACCTCCTGCTCGAAGTCCGCCAGCTCCGCGCCGAACAGGTGAGGGGCCGAGTCGGAGCGGGAGAGGACCCACGCCACGAGGTCGTCGGCACCGCGCACGACGACGTCCCCGGCGGGCACGACATGCCGTTCGCAGCTCCCGAACCCGGCCTGCTCCAGCACCCGTTCCTCCCGGTTCGGTGTGCCGTGGACCAGGCTCCCCCTCCCCGCCCTGCGGACCGGACCCAGGCGCCGGCGCACCACGTCCCCGATGCGCGCGTACGGCGGAGGGGGCAGGGGAAGGGGCCCCGGATCGGGCGGCGGATCCTTGAGTTCGTTCAGGTGGACGAACGCGCCGCCCGGCGCCAGCATCCCGCGCACGGTGGCCGCGACCCGCTCCCGCTCCGTCCAGTGGAACGACTGGGCGAAGACCACGACATGGAACGTGCCGAGACCGGCCGGCAGGTCCTCGGCCCTGGCGTGGACCCAGCGCACGTTGTGCACCCCGCGCGGACGGGCCCGCCGGTCCGCCTCGGCCAGCATGTCCTGGTCCGGGTCGAGGCCGACCGCCTCGGTGACGTACCGCGCCATGTCGAGCGTCACGGTGCCCGGCCCGCAGCCGACGTCGAGGAGCCGGCCGTCACCGGTCAGGCCGAGCGCGCCGGCGAGTGTGTCCGCATAGCCCGGTGCGTACGGCAGCCGTCCGCGTGTGTAGTGGGCCGCACTGCCCCGGAAGAGGGTGCTGTCCCACTGCCATTCCTCGGGCATGTCCACTCCGTTCCGTCCGTCGCGTGGGCAAGCGAATCACAGGAGTGACCTGGCCGGCACCTTGGTCAGGTGGGGTGCCGGCCAGGAGTCTCGGGGCGGGCGTCAGGAACGCGCGCCGTGCGCCTGGGTGATGCGGGCGATCGCCTCGACGGTCAGGGCCCGGTCGTGGGGCTCGGTCTCCAGGGCGCGGTGGATGGACAGTCCCTCGATCAGCGCGTCGAGCTGGCGGGCCGTCGCCGGGTCGAAGTGCCACTCCAGGGCGACGCGGCTGCGGCGCATCCACTCCCGGGTCAGCTCGCGGTAGGCGGGCTTGCGGGCCGCGAGGGTGTACAGCTCGTGGGTGAGGACGAGCTCGCGCTGGTTGCCGCCCGACAGGTGGTGGACCAGACCGGCGACCGCCTCCCGGGCCTCGTCGGGAGTGGAGGCGGCGCCGAGACGCTCCTCGAACACGGCGACGATGCCGCTGGAGAAGCGGATGAACGCCTCCCGCAGCAGCTCGTCCATGCCGCCGAAGTGGTACGTCATCGAGCCGAGCGGCACACCGGCACGGGCGGCGACCTTGCGGTGCGAGGTCCCGGCGACCCCCTCCTCGGCGATCAGGTCGAGCGCGGCGGTGATGATGCGCTCCCGCCGCTCGGGGTCGTTCTGTCCGGTCGCCACGGTGCTTCTTTCTGCAGAGGTGCTAGATCGAGCGGATCACCCGGGCCGGGTTTCCGACCGCGACCACGTTGGCGGGGACGTCCTTGGTGACGACGGCGCCCGCGCCGATGACGCTGTTGTCCCCGATGGTCACCCCGGCCAGCACGATCGCGCCGCCGCCCAGCCAGACATTGTCGCCGATCGTGATCGGCCTGGCCGCCTCCAGCTTGTCCCGGCGCGGCTCAGGCTCCACCGGGTGGGTGGGGGTGAGCAGCTGGACGTTCGGCCCGATCTGGCAGTCGCGGCCGATCGTGATCGGGGCCACGTCCAGGGCGGTGAGGTTGTAGTTGATGAACGTGTCGTCGCCGACCGTGATGTACGAGCCGTAGTCCACGTACAGCGGCGGCCGGATGTGCGCACCGGCGCCGACACCGCCCAGGAGCTCGGCGACGACGGGCTGCGCGGCGTCGGGGTCCTCCGTGTAGGCCGCCAGATACCGGGCGGCGAGGCGCACGGCGCGCCGCTGGGCCTCCACGATGTCGGGGTCGTCGGCGATGTAGAGGTCCCCGGCGAGCATCCGTTCATGGTTCGTACGCGGGTCTCCCGCGAAGTGGTCCGTCATGAGTACGATCGTACACTCCAGGCGTACGATCGTACGCTCCTGTTGCTCTCCCTTCTCCGATCCGTCTGTCGAGGCCCCGCTGCCATGGATGCCGCTACGCGCCGCTGGCGTGCCGCCCTGTTTCTCTTCATGCTCGCCGCCGGTACGGGCATGGCCTCGTGGGTGGCCCGCACCCCGGCCGTCAGGGACGGCCTCGACGTGTCCACCGGCTCCATGGGGCTGGTGCTGTTCGGTCTCTCGACCGGTTCGATGGCCGGGGTCAGCACCTCCGGCCCGCTCGTGCGCCGCTACGGGGGACGGGTGGCGATCAGCGCCGGTGCGTCGCTGATCGTCGCCGGGATGCTGGTCGTGGCCGCCGGCACCAGCCTGTCCCTGGCGGGCGGGGTCTTCTGCGGACTGGCCCTGTTCGGCGGCGGGATGGGGCTGGCCGAGGTGGCCTTCAACATCGAGGGCGCGGCCGTCGAGAGCGTCATCGGCCGGCCCGTCCTGCCGGTGCTGCACGGCTGCTTCAGCCTGGGCACGGTGATCGGGGCGCTGCTGGGCATGGCGCTGACCGCCGCCGCGTTCCCCGTCGGATGGCATCTGACGGCCGTCGCGGCTCTCGTCGCCGCCGCCGGGGTGCGGGCGGTCCTGTCCCTCCCGCACGGCACGGGGAAGGAGGCCGCCCCCGGCGTCTCCTCCCGGCGGGAAGGCCGGCAAGGACACCTGCACGTGTGGCGGGACCGGCGGCTCGTCCTCATCTGCGTGATCGTGCTGGCCATGGCCTTCGCGGAGGGGGCCGCCAACGACTGGCT
The DNA here is from genome assembly GCF_043203805.1 of Streptomyces sp. LN549. Taxonomy (NCBI): domain Bacteria; kingdom Bacillati; phylum Actinomycetota; class Actinomycetes; order Kitasatosporales; family Streptomycetaceae; genus Streptomyces; species Streptomyces sp. LN549. Next base: position 5,757,705 of record NZ_JAZHRI010000002.1, read on the forward strand.
GCCGCTGCTCATGGTGGACGGCTACCACGTCGGCGCCACGGCGGGATCGCTCACCTTCCTGGTCTTCGCGTCCTCGATGACCCTCGGCCGGTTCGCCGGCGGCCCCCTCCTGGAACGCTTCGGCCGTGTCCTGGTCGTGCGGATCAGCGCCGTGACCGCTGCCCTGGGGCTGCTGGTGGTGATCGTCTCGCCCAGCCCTCTGATGGCGGGCGCCGCCACGGTCCTGTGGGGGCTGGGCGCCTCACTCGGTTTCCCCGTCGCCGTGTCCGCGGCGGGCGACCATCCGCAGGACGCGGCGGCACGGGTCGGCGCCGTCTCCACCGCGGGCTACTTCGCCTTCCTCGTCGGCCCGCCCGCGCTCGGCTTCCTCGCCGACCACGTCGGACTCCGGCTCACGATGACCGTCGTCCTGGCCCTGCTGGTGATCGCGTCCACGCTGACCGGAGCGCTGGAACCGGCCCGGCGAACCACGGCCGGGGACGCCGCCGACGAGACGGCTCAGGCCGGATCCCGGGCCGGCTGAACCGCCTCGTCCCACAGCTCGGTGCGGTGGGCCGCGACCAGCGCGCCGATCCGGTCCAGCATCTGCTCTGCCGGCAACGGGTCGAGACGGCGGCCGTCCCGCAGACGCAGCGCCACCCGGTCGTCCGCGGCCTCCGCGGCTCCGACGACCGCCTGGTACGGCACCAGGCGGGCCTCCCGGACCCTGGCCCCCAGGCTGCCGCGCTCCCGGCCGCTGACCTCCGCGCGCAGCCCGAGGGCGGCACAACGCCGCGCGAGCGCCACGGCGTTCGGCAGTTCGGCGTCCGAGACGGGCAGGATGGCCAGCTGGACCGGGGAGAGCCAGGCGGGGAACGCGCCCCCGTGCTGCTCGATGAGGTGGGCGACGGCCCGCTCCACGCTGCCGATGATGCTGCGGTGCACCATGACCGGCCGGTGTTTCGCCCCGTCCGCGCCGATGTAGTGCAGGTCGAACTGCTCGGGCTGGTGGAAGTCGACCTGGACGGTCGACAGGGTCGACTCCCGGCCCGCCGCGTCGGCGACCTGCACGTCGATCTTCGGCCCGTAGAACGCGGCCTCGCCCTCGACCGCCTCGTACGGCAGCCCGGACGCGTCGAGGACCTCGGTCAGCAGGGCGGTGGAGCGCTGCCACATCTCGTCCGCGGCGACGTACTTCCCGCCCGGCCCCGGCAACGAGAGCCGGAAGCGGGCAGGGCGGATGCCGAGTGCCCCGTACGCCCGGCGGATCATGTCCAGCGCGGCCCGCGCCTCCCCGGCGACCTGGTCCGGGGTGCAGAAGATGTGGGCGTCGTTCAGCTGGATGGCCCGCACCCGGGTCAGCCCGCCGAGCACCCCGGAGAGCTCGGAGCGGTACATGCCGCCCAGCTCGGCCATCCGCAGCGGAAGCTCGCGGTAACTGTGCGAACGGGAGCGGTAGATGACTGCGTGGTGCGGGCACAGGCTCGGCCGCAGTACGACCTGTTCGCCGCCCAGGTCCATCGGCGGGAACATGTCGTCGCTGTAGTGCGACCAGTGCCCCGAGATCTCGTACAGCTCCCGCTTGCCGAGCACCGGCGAGTACACGTGGCGGTAGCCCGCCAGCCGTTCCTCGCCGCGGATGTACTCCTCCAGGGTGTGCCGCAGCGCGGCCCCGTCCGGCAGCCAGTACGGAAGTCCCGCGCCGATCAGCGGGTCGGTGTCGAACAGCTCCAGCTCGCGGCCGAGTCTGCGGTGGTCGTGCATGGCGGTCTCCTCGCGTACGAAGGGCGAGTGACCGCAAGCAGAAGCCCCGGGGCACTCGCCCCGGGGCTTCGGACTGGTCAGCAGTCAGCGCGCCGGGACACTCTCCGGCGTCGTCGTCATCGCAGCGCGCTTCATGCAGGGGACGCTAGCAGCGCTCCACGGCCCGTCGCACGGGGTTTTCCGCCGGGGGAGCACGACGGCTCATCCCTTCCTGGCCGAGTCGAGGTGCGCGAACACGACCACGTTGTCCTCGTAGTCCTTGGCCTTCTTGTCGTAGGTGCCGCCACAGGTGATCACCCGCAACTGGGCGTCAGGGGTGTCGGCGTAGACCCGCTTGTCGGGGAACTTCGCCTTGCTGAACGTCTCGACGGTGTCCACCTTGAACGTGGCCACCGTGCCGTCCGCGCGCGTGATGTCGACCGTCGATCCGGGCCGCAGGAAACGCAGTTGGAGGAAGACCGCCGGGCCGGTCATCGTGTCGACGTGGCCCGCCACGATCGACGCCCCCCGCTCGCCGGGCGTCACTCCGCCCTTGAACCAGCCGACCAGGTTCCTGTCGTTCGGGGGAGGGGCGTCCAGACGGCCGGAGGCCCCGATCGACAGCGGGGTGAAGGGTGCGTCCACCGCGATGGCCGGGATCTTGAGCCGGGTCGGTACGGAACGGGACAGGGCCGGTGCGGTGGTGGGGTGGGGGGCGGGGTGGGGGAGGCCTGCCGGGGGACGGCGGCGGCCGGTGAGGAGGCTCCGGCCGGGGCAGGAGCCTCAGGGGCCGCGGGGGCCGCGGGGGCCGGGGCGGCGGGCGCCGCGGCGACGAACGGGGCGGGTGGTTTGTCGTCGGCCGATGGGCCGATGGAGTTGTAGATGAGGAGCATGCCGAGCCCGGCCACTGCGGCGGGCCAGAGCAGGGCGCGGCCGAGGGAGACGGTGTCGGAGGCAGTCCGGGAGGAGGGGGAACCGGGCGACTGCGGGGCGGCCATGGGAATGTGCCTTTCGTCCGTGCGGGGCGGTGCGGTGGTGGCGTGGGGCCGGGGCCCTCCCGTCCGGGTCGGGCCGTGCGACCCGGGCCTGATCCGGGCGGGAGTCCCCGGGAAAACGAAGGCGCCGCGGCCGCCGTCCGGAGGGACGGCGGCCGCGACAGCGAAGCGACCGGCTCGCGATGCGGCCGGGTCAGGCCATCGCGCCACCCGTCGCCTGACGGCGGCGCACCTTGTACGCGCCGACGCCGACACCGCCGAGGAGCAGCAGCGAACCGGCCGCCAGACCGCCGCCGGTCATGGCCATCGCGCCACCACCGGTGTGCACGCCGCCGCTGGGCTTGTCCTTCTTCCAGCCCTCGTCGCTCTTCTCGCTCTTCGCGGCCTTATCTGCCTTATCTGCCTTATCTGCCTTGTCGGCCTTCTCGGGCTTCTCTGCCTTCTCGGTCTTGCCGGCCTCGTCGCTGCCCGGCTGCCACTCCTTGGCGACCGTCATCGACATGGCGCCGCCACCGGCGTGCATGCCGCCGTTGGGCTTGTCCTTCTTCCAGTCGGACGAGCCGCTCTCTTCCTCGTCGTTGCCGGGCTGCCACTCCTTGGCGACCGTCATCGACAGCGCGCCGCCGCCGGTGTGGACGCCGCCGTTGGGCTTGTCCTTCTTCCAGTCGGACGAGCCGCTCTCTTCCTCGTCGTTGCCGGGCTGCCACTCCTTGGCGACCGTCATCGACAGCGCGCCGCCGCCGGTGTGGACACCGCCGTTGGGCTTGTCCTTCTTCCAGTCGGACGAGCCGCTCTCTTCCTCGTCGTTGCCGGGCTGCCACTCCTTGGCGACCGTCATCGACAGCGCGCCGCCGCCGGTGTGGACACCGCCGCTGGGCTTGTCCTTCTTCCAGCCCTCGTCGTCCGACTTGCCGTGCTCGTCGCCGGTGACCGTCTTGGCCAGGGCGCCGCCGCCGGTGTGGACGCCGCCGTTGGGCTTGTCCTTCTTCCAGCCGCCGTCCTCGCTGCTGGAGGACGAACCGCTGTCCTCCCAGTCGCCGGAGGCCAGGGCGTAGGCGGAGGGAGCGGTGATCGTGAGGACCGCCGTGACGGCGGCCGTAGCGAACAGTGTGCGGGCAGAGCGCATCTGAACACGTTTCCTTTCGTCGCGACTGCGAAGAGTGACGGGGTGTCGACTCAAGGTGGCGCAGTGGCTACGTGATCCACCGTCAGCCCGGAGTCCGGAGCGCGCCATCGGAGAGCACCGCATTCGAGCTACGGCATGGGCTCATCGAGTGGCGCACAGCGGATAATCACCCGTTGGACGGCACGCCGCGCCGGGGCGAGGTTTGGCCTCAGCCTGATCCCCCGTTCGCTGACGGCGCCTCACCGTGCGGCGGCGCTCGCGGTTCCGGTAATCGGGTTGCGCCGCCGGTCGGCCCGCTGTTGTACTCGCCGCATCAGCCGACAGGACCAGGAGATATCGATGCGCCGATCTCACATGTTCGTCTCCACGGGAATTCACACCACCGCTGAGAACATGGAGTTCTGTGCACACGCTCAATCTTGGAATTCTGGCGCATGTCGACGCCGGTAAGACGAGCCTGACCGAGCGGCTGCTCCACACCGCCGGAGTCATCGACGAGATCGGCCGCGTCGACGACGGGAACACACAGACCGATTCCCTCGCCCTCGAACGGCAGCGCGGTATCACGATCAAGTCCGCGGTCGTCTCGTTCGCCCTCGACGACGTCACCGTCAACCTGATCGACACGCCCGGCCACCCGGACTTCATCGCCGAGGTGGAACGGGTGCTGAGCGTGCTCGACGGTGCGGTGCTGGTCATCTCCGCCGTGGAGGGCGTGCAGGCCCAGACCCGCGTGCTGATGCGGACGCTCCGGCGCCTGTGCATCCCCACGCTCGTCTTCGTGAACAAGACCGACCGGGCCGGAGCCCGGTACGCGCAGGTGCTGCGCGACATCGCGGAGAAGCTCACGCCGCACGCGGTCGCGATGGGACCGGCCGTCACCGGCCTCGGCACCCGCGACGCGCGCAGCGTGCCGTACGCCGACGGCGACCCCCGGCTCACAGGCCGGCTCACCGACCTGCTCACCGAGCACGACGACGCCCTGCTGGCCGCGTACGTCGAGAACGGCGAGGAACTCGCGCCCGCCCGGCTCCGAGCGGAACTGGCGGCGCAGACCAGGCGGGCACTCGTCCACCCCGTGTACTTCGGCTCGGCCGTCACGGGCGCCGGTATCGCCGCCCTGACCGGCGGCATCAAGGAGTTGCTGCCCGCGGCCGGGGGTGAAGCGGACGGACCGGTCTCCGGCACCGTCTTCAAGGTCGAACGCGGCCGGGCCGGCGAGAAGCTCGCCTGGGTCCGGATGTTCTCGGGGACCGTACGCACCCGCGACCGGCTGGCGTTCGGGCAGGGCCCCGACGCCGCGTCCGAGGGCAAGGTGACCGGTATCCGTGTCTTCGCCGACGGCACGGACATCGACGCCGCGTCGGCAGGACCGGGGCGGATCGCGAAGCTCCGCGGACTCGGCGACATCCGGATCGGCGACGCGGTCGGCGACACCTGTGCGGCGAGCGGCGCGCACCACTTCGCCCCACCGACGCTGGAATCCGTGGTGGTGCCCGCCCCGCCCGCCTCCCGGGGAGAACTGCATTTCGCGCTCGCACAGCTCGCCGAGCAGGATCCGCTGATCAATCTGCGTCAGGACGACGTCCGCAAGGAGGTCTCCGTATCGCTCTACGGCGAAGTGCAGAAGGAAGTCATCCAGGCGACGCTCGCGGACGAATTCGGAATCGATGCCGCTTTCCGCGGAACCACGACGATCTGCCTGGAGAAGCCGTCCGGCACCGGTGCCGCTTGCGAGATCATCGACAAGGACGACAACCCATTTCTCGCGACGGTCGGACTGCGCGTCGACCCGGCCCCGCCCGGCAGCGGTGTGGCCTACCGGCTGGAGGTGGAGCTCGGCTCGATGCCGTACTCCCTGATGAGAGCCGTCGAGGAGACCGTCGTCGAAACGCTGGGACAGGGCCTGTACGGCTGGCGCGTCACCGACTGCACGGTCACGATGACGCACTCCGGCTACTGGCCCCGTCAGAGCCACTCGCACGCAGTGTTCGACAAGTCCATGTCGAGCACGGCAGGGGACTTCCGCAATCTCACCCCGCTGGTGCTGATGGACGCGCTCCGAGAGGCCGGCACCACGGTGTACGAGCCGATGCACCGCTTCCGGCTGGAGCTTCCCGCGGACACGCTCGGACCGCTCCTGCCGGTCCTGGCCCACCTGCGGGCCGCTCCCGGCGCCCCGTCCGTGCAGGGAGCTCTCTGTGTCCTGGAGGGCGGGATCCCGGCGGCCAGTGTGCATGAACTGCAGCAGGAGCTCCCGGCGCTGACCCGGGGTGAGGGGGTGCTTGAGTACGCGTTCGACTCTCACCGGCCGGTGGTCGGCGGTGTTCCGGAGCGGTCGCGCACCGACCGCAACCCGCTCAATCGCAAGGAGTATCTCCTGCACGCGGTGCGGCGGGTGGGGGCGCAGGGGGACTGACTCCGGCCGGTGAACGGCGCCCGGCCATCGGCCGGACGCATCACCGGGGACCGACCGATGGCGTGACGGCGCGGCACATGCCACCAACACGTGCTCGCGCCTACTGGCTTTAATTTCATCTTATGTTCCTATAAATGGCGCACCAGGTAAACGGTATGTGCTCATACAGCACCGTTCGTGCTCCGGCGTATCTTTTGCGGTCTCCCGCTCCAGCGGACTCGGTGGATCAGGCCCTTCTCCATGCCCTGACCGCACCGGCTACGGGTCGGCAGCCGCATCTCCCTCATGGAACAGAAAGGCCAACCCATGGCTGTGGCTGCCCCGCCCTCCGCCCCCCGCGCCCTCGGCCGAACCCCGGTCCGCCGCAGACGAATCTGGCTCCGCGCCACGTTTGCCGTCCTGTCGGGGGTGACGATGCTGAGCACCAGCACGCTGTTCATCCCTGCCGCGTACGCGGCCGAAGCTCCGGTGGGGCTGGGGACGGACGCCAGCTACGCGGTGCTCGGCGGCGAGAGGGTCACCAACACTGGCCCCTCGGTCATCAACGGCGACCTCGGAGTCAGTCCGGGGTCCGCGGTCACCGGCTTCCCGCCCGGCATCGTCAACGGAGTCATGAACCAGGCGAACGCTGAAGCACTCCAGGCACAGGCCGACCTGGTGATCGCGTACGACGACGCGGCCGGCCGGGCGCCCACCGCCAGCGTGGCGGGCGACCTTGTCGGATCAACGCTGACCCCGGGTGTCTACAAGTCGACCGGGCCGCTGGGTCTCACCGGAACAGTCACGCTCGATGCGGAGGGGGACCCCAACGCCGTCTTCATCTTCCAGATCGCCTCGACCCTGATCACCGGCTCGGGGAGCAACGTCAGCCTCATCAACGGTGCGCAGGCGTGCAATGTGTTCTGGCAGGTGGGCAGTTCCGCCACCATCGGGACCTACTCGTTCTTCAAGGGCAACATCCTGGCCCTGACGTCCATCGCGGCGCAGACGGGCACGGCGATCGAGGGCCGGGCCCTGGCGCGCAACGGCGAGGTCACGCTGGACACCAACACCATCACCAGGGCCGCCTGCACGGTCGGCCCGCCCGGACCCACGGGCCCGACCGGCCCGACGGGTGGCACGGGTCCGGACGGTCCGACGGGTGACACGGGTCCGGATGGTTCGACGGGTCCGACGGGTGGCACGGGTCCGACCGGCGCCACAGGTCCGGACGGCTCGACGGGTCCGACGGGTGGCACAGGTCCTGACGGCGCCACGGGCGCGACCGGCCCCGACGGTGCAACAGGCCCCGATGGTGCAACAGGCTCCACCGGGCCGGCAGGCCCCGCAGGCCCCGCAGGACCGGCTGGACCGGCAGGACCCGCAGGACCCGCAGGACCGGAAGGACCGGCAGGACCGGGTGGTGGCGAGCACGGTGGTGGTGGCGGCCACGGTGGTGGCGACCAGGGTGGTGGCGGCCACGGTGGTGGCGACCAGGGTGGTGGCGGCCAGGGTGGTGGCGAGCACGGTGGTGGCGGCCAGGGTGGTGGCGAGCACGGTGGTGGCGGCCAGGGTGGTGGCGAGCACGGTGGTGGCGGCCAGGGTGGTGGCGAGCACGGTGGTGGCGACCAGGGTGGTGGCGACCAGGGTGGTGGCGAGCACGGTGGTGGCGACCAGGGTGGTGGCGGCGGTGGCGGCGCCGTCGAGCACGGCGGTGGCGGCGGTGACCAGGGCGGCGCCGATCAAGGCGGCAAGGGCCGTGACCAACTGGCCGACACGGGGACGAAGGAGGAACTCGCTGTCGTGGCCGGCTCGGCGCTTCTGCTCACTCTGGGTGGCTCCGCCCTGATGGTCATGAAGCGGCGGCGTTACCGCTCCGCCCTCTAGGCAGACGGATCACACCTGCGCAAACCGATACGGCCGGCGGCTGCCCCTGGGAGCGGCCGGCCGTTCCGGGCGCTCCCGGTTCAGCATCGCCCGGGCCGCACGCGAACCGTCAGTTCAGCATCGCCCGAGCCGCCCGCGCGCTCCGGCGCACCGCCTCAGCGGAGGCCGGGTCGACGTCCGCGACCACCTGTGCGTACTCGTCCATCTCCGCCGCCCCGCGCAGGAACTCCCCGCTCCGTACCAGCAGCTGGGCCCGCTCGTAGCGCAGCCTGGCCGGGTGCGAGGGCAGGAGCAGGGACAGCTCCACCGCCCACAGCGCCACGTCGTTGCGTTCAGGGCGGGCCGCCGCCCACGCCCGGATGTTGTTCAGGATCCGCAGCACGATCTCCAGTGGTTGCGCCGGCACCAGCATCGACGCCTCCAGCGGCTCCCCGGTCGCGCCCGCCACCAGCAGTTCCGCGTCCTGGTCCGTCAGCGGCCGCCCACCGGCGAACGGATCCGCCAGTACCCGCTCCGCCGGGTCCCCGAAACCGACCACGAAATGGCCGGGCAGCGCCACCCCGTACACCGGGGCGCCCGCCCGCCGCGCCACCTCGATCCACACCACCGACAGCAGGATCGGCAGGCCCCGGCGCCGCCGCAGCACCTGGTGCAGCAGCGAGGACTCCAGCCGCTGGTAGTCCGCCGACGCACCCTGGAACCCGTACCGCTCACCGAGCAGTTCGGCCAGCGCCGACGCCCAGGCGTGCCCGCCGCGCAGACCGTACGGCAGCAGGCCCGCGAGCCGGTCCAGTTCGATCTGCGCCGCGTCCGTCCCGTTCGCGTCCAGCGCGGGATCGGCCTCCGCACCCAGCAGCAGGCAGAGCAGCGCCAGATCCGGCCGTTCCGCCCGCGCCTCCTCGGCGAAGCGGCGGCGCAGCTCGTCCTTGTCGTGCCTCTCGGGAGCCATCGCCCTACGCCGCCCGGAAGTGGTGGTACAGGTGGTGCGTCGCGAAGCCCATCCCGTCGTACAGCCCACGGGCGCCGTCGTTGTCCGCCTCCACCTGCAGCCACGCGGCCGACGCGCCCTCGTCCATCGCCTGCCGGGCCAGCGCGGTCATGACGGTGGTGGCGAGCCCCTTCCTGCGGTGCTCGGGAGCCACCTCGACGGCCATGAAGCCGGCCCACCGTCCGTCCACCACACACCGCCCGATCGCGGCGGGCGCTTCGTCCCCGGCCTCGCCCGGAACGGCCGCGAACCACACCGAGGGGCCACTGCCCAGCACCGCCGCCACCTCCGGTCCCGGCGTCCCGACGCGCTGGTAGCGGGCGAACCACGCGTCGTCCACCGTGCGGCTCAGCCGCACCCGAGACACCTCGGCCGCCAGATCGCCGATCGGGGCCAGCGCCGCGATCCGCACCTCCGCGGTCACCTCGCGCCGCCATCCGAGACCCTCCAGCGCCGCGCACAACTCCTCCTGCGTGCCCTCGGCGCCGGTCGCGGTCTGGATGTACGCGGGCAGCTCCCGGTCCGCGTACCACTGCCTGACCCGCCCGAGCGCCACGTCGAGCGGCACGCCCGGATCGCCGACCGGCAGCGCGGAGTTGGCGCGCCGGGTGAAACCACCGGCGGCGCGCAGCAGCCAGTCGCCCAGCGGCTCGCTCTCCACGGGCTGCCAGGCGCGCGCGTACACGGGGGCGAGTTCGGCGAAGGAGGCCGCGGGACCACGCCGGCGGGCCGGGGCGGCCGGCACGACCTTGCCCGCGACCAGGGCCGATTCGGGGATCTGAACGGACTCACCGCTCTTGGGTGTGACTGACAGCACACCCGTGTTCCAGGATGTGAGAACACCGACCGTGTCGGTGAATTTCGGACCCTGGGGGCCGTCCTCGGTCAGGCGCCGGACTGATACCCGTTTGCCCACGTCAGCCGGTGCAATTCGGACTTCCAGTCGTCCGCCCATGGTGAATTCCACAGCTCTGTCCGCCCCTCCTGTTCGGATCGTGCCCGGGAACGGAGATACTAGGTGCGGGCATCGACGACGCCGCGCTCCCGCGCGAGAGCCAACGCCCTACCGAGGAGGAACGACAGCGTGACCTACGTCATCGCGCAGCCTTGTGTCGACGTAAAGGACAAGGCCTGCATCGAAGAGTGCCCCGTCGACTGTATCTATGAGGGCCAGCGGTCCTTGTACATCCACCCGGACGAGTGCGTCGACTGTGGAGCCTGCGAGCCGGTCTGTCCGGTCGAAGCGATCTTCTACGAGGACGACACCCCGGAGGAGTGGAAGGACTACTACAAGGCGAACGTCGAGTTCTTCGACGACCTCGGGTCGCCGGGTGGTGCCTCCAAGCTGGGTCTGATCGAGCGCGACCACGCGTTCATCGCCGCGCTGCCGCCGCAGAACCAGTAGCAGCGTCCCGGCACGTGCGTCGCCCCGGTCCCGTACGGCTCGTCACCGTGCGGGACCGAGGTGTTTTCCCGGCCGCCCATGCCGTGCCGCCCGCGTGAACCCCGTACGAGAAAGCAGAGATCCGTGTCCGCAGTCTCCTCCCGCCTCCCGGTCTTTCCCTGGGACAGGCTCGTGCCCTACAAGTCGACGGCCGAGAGCCACCCGGACGGCATCGTGGACCTGTCCGTCGGCACGCCCGTCGACCCGGTGCCCGAGCTGATCCAGCAGGCGCTCGTCGCCGCAGCGGACAGCCCCGGCTATCCGACGGTGTGGGGGACGGCCGCACTGCGTGACGCCCTCACCGGCTGGGTGGAGCGCCGCCTGGGCGCGGTCTCGGTGACGCACGAGAACGTGCTGCCGGTCGTCGGCTCCAAGGAGCTGGTGGCGTGGCTGCCGACGCAGCTCGGCCTCGGCGCCGGCGACAAGGTCGCCTACCCGCGGCTCGCCTACCCGACGTACGAGGTCGGCGCCCGGCTCTGCGGAGCCGAGCCCGTCGCCTACGACGACCCGACCGACCTCGACCCGGCCGGACTGAAGCTGCTCTGGCTCAACTCGCCGTCCAACCCGACCGGCCGGGTCCTGGCCAAGGACGAGCTGACCCGGATCGTCGCCTGGGCGCGCGAGCACGACGTGCTGGTCTTCAGCGACGAGTGCTACCTGGAGCTGGGCTGGGAGGCCGAACCGGTCTCCGTGCTCCACCCGGACGTCTGCGGCGGTACGTACGAGGGCATCGTCGCCGTCCACTCGCTCTCCAAGCGCTCCAACCTCGCCGGCTACCGCGCCGCCTTCATCGCGGGCGACGCGGCCGTGCTGAGCGAGCTGCTGCTGATCCGCAAGCACGGCGGCATGATGACGCCCGCCCCCGTCCAGGCGGCGACCGTCGCGGCGCTCGGCGACGACCGCCACGTGGCCGAGCAGCGCACGCGGTACGCGGACAGGCGCGCGGCCCTGCGTACGGCCCTGGAGGCCCACGGCTTCCGGATCGAGCACAGCGAGGCGAGCCTCTACCTGTGGGCGACCCGCGACGAGCCCTGCTGGGACACCGTGGCGTACCTGGCGGAGCTGGGCATCCTGGTGGCGCCCGGGGACTTCTACGGGCCGGCGGGCGACCACTTCGTGCGCGTGGCGTTCACGGCCACCGACGAACGCGTGGCGGCCGCGGTCAAGCGACTGGGCTGAGTCCCTGCACACGTAGACGCGAGGGCCTCGGGAGTGCGCACTCCCGAGGCCCTCGCGTCTACGCATGTACGGGCGGGGTGCGGATCAGCCGAGCGGCAGGCCCTGGGTGGGCAGGCCCTGCGTCGGCAGGCCGCCCTTGGTGACGGCGCCGGTCGCGTCGCCGAGGGTGTCGCTCGCGCCGCCCTCGGCCGCCTTGCCGACGCTCTTGGCTGCGGGCGCGGCCTTGGCGCCCGTCTCGCCGAGGGTCTTGCTCGCCACCGGCAGGGTGGTCCCGACGACCTTGGCGCCGGCCTTGCCCGCGCTGTCGGTGGCCGGCTGGGCCGCGCCTTCGACCGCCTTGCCGAGCCCGGCACCTTCGACGGTGGTGAGACCGCCGAGCTCCGGGGCCTGCGGGAGCTCCGCGGCACCTGCGGCACCGGCCGCACCGACCACGGGGGCCGCACCCGCCGCGATCAGCAGCGCGGTGCGGGCGATCCGACGGGTCAGGGGGAGGGACATGATGCTCCTTCGACGGGGTGGGAAAACCTGGTGTCCGTGGGTCGGACGCCATGACAACCGTCGTGGGGGAGGGAGAGGTTGCGGTGGGCCGAGGTAAAGATCGGGTAATGCGTCACATAATCCGCAACGGAGGAACCCGGGCAAACAATGCATTCCGCAGTCACCCGCCGAACCGTCACTTCCCTTTGGCCGCAAGGGGATGCGTGTGTACGGGAGGGGGTGCAGGGGAGGCTGTGCGGAGCCCGCCCGGGGAGGGCGTGGACCCCCTGCGCGGGTGACGGGTCGTACTACTGCACGAGGCGTATGCGGACCGCGGCGGTGCCCGATTCCTTCTGCTCCGTCCGCCAGCCCGCCTCGGATTTCCACTGCTTGCCCGCGTACGCGACCTCGTCGATGCCGAGCGCCTCGGACTGGGCGACCGCCCAGTGCGCGAGCTCCCAGCCGCGCTGCGGAGCGCCACCCTTGCCGGACCTGAGGTCCGTATCCACCGGCACCGAGAGGGCGCCCGCGGTCGCACCCGCGGCCGGGGTCTCTGTGCCCGCCGCGTCCTCCGCGTTCCCGGAAGGCAGCACGTCCTTGCCGAAGGAGCGCGCCAGCGCGGCCCGGACCTTCGTCATCCCGCCCGTCCCGGCCGTGCTCCGCGGCGGCTCGCAGTTCAGGGCCGCCGGCGTCCGGCCGGTCAGTGCGGCGGCCAGCAGCGCGGCGTCCGGCTCGTGCTTCGCGTAGGCCTGCGGGAAGCCGCTGCGCTGGACGCGCTGCGCGGCCACGGTGAGCGGCAGCCGCGAGTAGCCGGGCACCTCGGCCAGGTGCTCGTAGAACTTCCCGGCCGAGTAGACCGGGTCCAGGATCTGCTTCTCGGTGCCCCAGCCCTGCGAGGGGCGCTGCTGGAACAGGCCCAGCGAGTCCCGGTCGCCGTGCTCGATGTTGCGCAGCCCGGACTCCTGCAGCGCCGTCGCCAGCGCGATCGTCACCGCGCGCTCCGGCATGCCGCGGGTGGTGCCGACCGCGGAGATCGTCGCGGCGTTCGACGCCTGCTCCGAGCTCAGCCGGTAGGTGCGCCCCTCGCCCGCCGAACCGTCGGCCGACCGCACGGTGCACTGATCGGAACCCTTGCTGCCCGTCACGTACTGCACGGTCAGATACCCGGCCACCGCCACGAGCACGGCAAAGGCCGCCACGATGCGCAGACGGCGGCTGCGGGCGGTGTGTCGGCGGGCGGGGGCAACGGTCCGGGGCACGGGGCCACCGTACGCGAGGGACTAGGGTCGTAGCCATGGCCGAAAGCACGCTTGACCTCACATCGGACGGGCCCGCCCTCACCGCGTGGCTCGTCGACTTCCCCTCGGTCAGCGGGGAGGAGAAGGACCTCGCCGATGCCATCGAGTCGGCGCTGCGGACCCTTCCGCACCTGACCGTCGACCGGCACGGCAACAACGTCGTTGCCAGGACGAACCTGGGCCGCGGCGAACGCGTCGTACTGGCCGGTCACATCGACACCGTGCCGATCGCCGACAACGTGCCCTCCAGGCTCGACGAGGACGGTCTGCTGTGGGGCTGCGGGAGCTCCGACATGAAGTCGGGCGTCGCCGTCCAGCTGAGGATCGCCGCGACGGTGCCCGAGCCCAACCGCGACCTCACCTTCGTCTTCTACGACAACGAAGAGGTGGCCGCCGACCTCAACGGCCTGGGGCACATCGCCGCCGCCCACCCCGACTGGCTGACGGCCGACTTCGCCGTCCTCCTGGAGGGCTCCAACGGCGAGGTGGAGGGCGGCTGCCAGGGCACGTTGCGGGTCTTCCTCCGTACGGAGGGCGAGCGGGCCCACTCCGCGCGCAGCTGGATGGGGTCCAACGCCATCCACGGCGCCGCCCCCATCCTGGCCAGGCTCGCCGCGTACGAGCCGCGCAAGCCGGTGATCGACGGGCTGGAGTACCACGAGGGTCTCAACGCCGTACGGATCGAGGGTGGCGTCGCCAACAACGTCATCCCCGACGCCTGCACGGTCGTCGTCAACTACCGCTACGCCCCGGACCTGGGCCCCGAGGAGGCCCTGGCCCACGTCCGTGAGGTCTTCGCCGACTGCGGCGTCGCCGAATTCATCGTCGACGACCACTCGGGCGCTGCCATGCCCGGGCTCTCCCACCCGGCGGCCAAGGCCTTCATGGACGCCGTCGGAGGCACGGCCCGGCCCAAGTTCGGCTGGACGGACGTGGCGCGCTTCGGCTCGCTCGGCGTCCCCGCGGTGAACTACGGCCCCGGCGACCCGATCCTCGCGCACAAGCGCAACGAGCACGTGCGGACCGACCGGATCACCCACTGCGAGGACCGGCTCCGCTCCTGGCTCACGACCTGACCTCGGGCGTTCCCCTGTCCGTAACCTCCGGGGATCTACGCTGGCCTGAGACAGAGCGCCGCAGGGCGGCTCTGACGTCGGCGTAGGGAGCAGGTCATGGGCAACCCGGAGGACGCAAGGATCCCTGAGGGCGCAGAGGTACCCGAGGGAGCGGTCAGGCCCGAGGAACAGCGGCTCGGCCCGGTGCTGCGCCGCAGGGACCAGGTACAGCCCGGCACGACCGATCAGCGGTTGCTGGACTCCGAGGGCGACTCCGAGTGGGTGCACACCGACCCGTGGCGGGTCATGCGCATCCAGTCGGAGTTCGTCGAGGGCTTCGGTGCACTCGCCGAACTGCCGAGCGCCATCAGCGTCTTCGGCTCCGCCCGCACACCGGCGGGCACACCGGAGTACGAGGCGGGTGTACGGATCGGCCGGGCGCTCGTCGAGGCGGGCTTCGCGGTGATCACCGGGGGCGGTCCCGGAGCGATGGAGGCGGCGAACAAGGGGGCGCGGGAGGCGAAGGGGGTCTCGGTCGGCCTCGGCATCGAGCTTCCCTTCGAGTCCGGCCTCAACCCGCACGTCGACATCGGCGTCAATTTCCGCTACTTCTTTGTGCGGAAAACGATGTTTGTGAAGTATGCGCAAGGCTTCGTCGTCCTGCCCGGCGGCCTCGGCACCCTGGACGAGCTCTTCGAGGCCCTCACCCTCGTCCAGACGGGCAAGGTCACCCGCTTCCCGATCGTGCTGTTCGGTACGGCGTACTGGGGCGGCCTGGTCGACTGGCTGCGTGACACGGTGGTGGCCCAGGGCAAGGCCTCCGCGAAGGACCTCCTGCTGTTCCACGTCACGGACGACGTGGACGAAGCGGTGAACCTGGTGACCAAGGAGGTCGGGCGGTAAATATCAGCCCCGCCGGCGTTCGAGGAGCGGGGTCCGGGGCGGAGCCCCGGTTACGGGAAGGGGCGGGCAGAGGACAAGGCCCGCCGCAGGCGCGACCCGCCCGCCCCGGCCCACCCCCGCCCCCGGCTACGCCAACCCGCGCCGCGCGACCGCCGGCGCCCGGCGCCCCGCGATGGACGCCACCATGTCCAGGACGTCCCGCGTCTCCGCCACCTCGTGGACCCGGTACACCCGCGCCCCCAGCCACGCGGACACCGCGGTCGTCGCCAGCGTGCCGAGCAGCCGCTCCTTCACCGGCCGGTCGAGCGTCTCGCCGACGAAGTCCTTGTTGGAGAGCGAGACCAGCACCGGCCACCCCGTCTCCGCCATCTCGCCGAGCCGGCGCGTCGCCTCCAGCGAGTGCCGGGTGTTCTTCCCGAAGTCGTGACCGGGGTCGATCATGATCCCGTCCGGCCGGACGCCCAGTTCCACGGCCCGCTCCGCCAGCCCCTCGGTCACCCGCAGGATGTCGGCCATCACGTCCTCGTACCCGGCCCGGTGCGGCCGGGTGCGCGGCTCGGCGCCGCCCGCGTGGGTGCAGACGAGACCCGCCCCGTACCGCGCGGCGACCTCCGCCAGCTTCGGGTCGACCCCGCCCCACGCGTCGTTCAGCAGGTCCGCGCCGGCCTCGCAGACGGCCTCGCCGACGTCGTGGCGCCAGGTGTCGACGCTGATCACCACGTCCGGGTGGCGGCGGCGGACCTCGGCGACGAAACCGACGGTGCGACGGGCCTCCTCCTCGGCGGTGACCTCCTCGCCGGGGCCCGCTTTCACCCCGCCGATGTCGATGATCGCGGCACCGTCGGCCACGGCCTGCTCGACCCGGGAGAGCGCGGGCTCGTCGCGGAAGGTGGCGCCCTGGTCGTAGAAGGAGTCCGGGGTGCGGTTCACGATCGCCATGATCACCGGCTCGTGCGCACCGAACTCGCGCCGACCCAGCCTGAGCGCACCGCTTCGCATCCCGTGTCTCTCCTTTGAATTTGCCCAGTAGATCTCGACCGGAGCCGACTGCGACCCTAACTGTCAGCACCTCATGGCACGATCGGACCCGGACGAATTCCGCTCCCGGGGAGATACGCGTGTTCTGGTTCTTGCTGCTCGCGATGGTGGTGGTGGTTGCCGCGGTCACCCTCGCGGTGGTCGGTGGAGGGAAGACTGCCGTCCTGCAGGACGTGGCGCCCGAGCAGCTGACGGATCCGCTGCCCGCGACGCGCCCGGTCGGCCGGGCGGATGTCGAGGCGCTCCGGCTGCCCGTCGCAGCCCGCGGCTATCGGATGGCCGATGTGGACGACGCGCTGGGCCGTCTCGGTGCCGAGCTCGCCGAGCGGGACGCGCGAATCGCGGAGCTGGAGTCTGCGCTCGCCGGCGCCCAGGCCACGAGAGCCGGCCGTCCCGATCTTCTGAAGCAGCCCGAGGACCGCCCACAGGCGCCCTGGGAGGCGCCGGAGCCGTCCCCGCAGTCCCCGTCCCCGCAGTCCCCGTCCCCGGCGGACGAGGACCCGCGCGCCCCGCGCCCCGACGAGGAGACCGGCCGATGAGCGGCGCCGAAGCGGCGGCGGACGGCGGACTGCGCTGCCCGTGGGGTCTGGCCACCGAGGACTACCTCGTCTACCACGACACCGAGTGGGGCCGCCCGGTCCACGGTGACGACGCCCTCTTCGAACGGCTGTGCCTGGAGGCGTTCCAGTCCGGGCTGTCCTGGCTGACGATCCTGCGCCGCCGGGAAGGCTTCCGCAGCGCGTTCGACGGGTTCAGCATCCCGAAGGTGGCGGCGTTCACCGACGCGGACCGGGAGCGGCTCCTCGCCGACGCGGGCATCATCCGCAACCGGGCGAAGATCGATGCCACTCTCGCCAACGCCCGGACGCTGTCCGGCTGGCGGGACGGCGAGCTGGACGAGCTGATCTGGTCGCACGCCCCCGATCCGGCGAGCCGCCCCGCCCCACGCGTCCTCGGGGACGTAGCGGCCGTCACCGCGGAGTCCACGGCACTGTCGAAGGACCTCAAGAAGCGCGGGCTGCGGTTCATCGGTCCGACCACGGCCTACGCCCTGATGCAGGCGTGCGGCCTGGTCGACGACCATCTCGCCGACTGCGTGGCCCGCGGCGGCGGCGCCGTGGCGTAAGGGCTACTGGCCGAGGTACTTCGGCTTCTCCTTGTCGAGGAACGCCTGCACAGCGATCGCGTGGTCCTGCGACGCGCCCGCCCTCGTCTGGAGTTCGTCCTCCTTCTCCAGCGCCTCGCCCAGGGTGTGACCGGCGCCGTAGGCGAGGGACTCCTTGAGCGCTGCGTACGCCACCGTCGGGCCGTCCGCCAGGGCGCGGGCGACCGCGGCGGCCTCGGCGACGAGATCGGCGGCGGGCACCAGCCTGTTCACGATGCCCAGGTCGTGCGCGTCCTTGGCGGAGATGGAGCGCGGGAAGAGCAGCAGATCGGCGGCGCGGCTGTGGCCGATCAGCCGGGGCAGCGTCCAGGAGACGCCCGAGTCCGCCGTGAGAGCGACCCCGGCGAACGAGGTGTTGAACGAGGCGGTGTCGGCGGCGACCCGGTAGTCGCAGGCGAGTGCGAAACCGAAGCCCGCACCGGCCGCGGCGCCGTTGACACCGGCGACGACCGGCTTCGGCATTTCGGTGATCGCCCGCACGATCGGGTTGTAGTGCTCCTGCACCGTGCTGAGTGCGTTGCCGCCGCCCGACGCGCGGACCTCGGACAGCTTGGAGAGGTGTTCCCTGAGGTCCTGGCCGACACAGAAGGCGCGCCCGCCGGACGCGGTGAGAAGAACCGCCCGCACAGCGGTGTCGGCGCCGGCCGCCTGCAGGGCGTCGCGCAGGGCCACCTTGGCTGCGGTGTTCATGGCGTTCATCGCGTCGGGACGGTTGATCGTGATCGTCGCGAGTCCGTCGTTCACTGCGTAGAGCACGGAATCGTCGTGATCAGCCATGTGGGGTCCCCTTTACGCCTCGTTCAAAATGCCTGTCGAGGCAAGCATGGCCGACTTCGGTGGAGGCGAACATGTGACCTGCGTCTAACAATTCCGCTCCGATGAGGGGCGGAAGGGGACGGAGTATCGCAGTCGGATCGCCGAATTGGGTGGTTTTGAGTGAGCGCGTTGCGCAAGCGATGCAGAGCGATGTTGGTCATCGGGGTCTGTGATGCGGGATAATGGCCTGGAAGCAATGTGTTCGATGCCGGTGAGGCAGCGCCTGTCATGGGGCCGCCGGTTGCGATGAGCTGGTTTCAGGAAGGGGAACGAGCATGGCGGCCATGAAGCCGCGGACGGGCGACGGCCCGCTCGAGGTGACAAAGGAGGGGCGGGGCATCGTCATGCGCGTTCCGCTCGAAGGCGGCGGTCGGCTTGTCGTGGAGCTGACTCCGGACGAGGCCGATGCACTCGGCGATGCCCTCAAGAAGGTCGTCGGCTAGCAGAGGCGCCCACACTTCACCACTGCCCCGGCACGGTCTCCGTGCCGGGGCAGTGGTGTATCCGTGGACATGACGCGCTCTGCCGGGCATGGCGCCCGCCCGCCGGGTCAGCCGCGTCGTACCGCGCAGAGCAGGCCGTCGCCCACCGGCAGCAGCGTCGCCATCAGCTCCTGGCTCTCGCGGACCGCGCGCAGCAGCTCGCGCAGGCGCAGCACCTCCGCGGGCTGGGCGGCGGAGTCGACCGTACGGCCGTCCGCGAAGACGCCCTCGAAGCAGACCAGACCGCCAGGTCGCAGCAGGCGCAACGATTCAGCGAGGCAGTCCAGGCTCTCCATCCGGTCGCCGTCGCAGAACACGAGGTCGTATCCGCCGTCCGCCAGCCGGGGGAGTACGTCGAGGGCGCGGCCGGGGATGAAGCGGGCCCGGTTGGCGGCGAAACCCGCCGCGCGGAACGCCTCACGGGCGAACTGCTGGCGCTCGGGTTCCGGGTCGACCGTGGTCAGCACCCCGTCCGGCCGCATGCCGTGCAGCAGATAGAGGCCGGACACGCCCGTCCCGGTGCCGATCTCGGCCACCGCCTTGGCGTCCGTCGTGGCAGCAAGCAGGCGCAGCGCGGAGCCGGTGCCTGGCGACACCGAGCGCAGCCCCGCGTCCCGTGCCCGGTCCCGGGCCCAGCGCAGTGCTTCGTCCTCGGCGACAAAGGCGTCGGCGAACGCCCAGCTCGTCTGCCGGTTGGCGGTGATGACCCTCTCCTGTCCCCGTAGTTGGCGCAACGGTGACTGTATCCGCTGCACCCGGGAACCCGCAGATGGGACCGGGCGTTAGACAAGGACAGGGGAAAGCACCTGGACCGGGCCCGCAGATCGGGCGCCGGACCGGCGGGCAGGCGGTTCCCGGGGGAGACCCCGGCCCCAGCAGGAAAAAGGCTTATCCGGAGCTAACGGGCGAGGTGGCTATGGTAGGGGCTCTACTGGACACCACCAGAGCCGACAGGGGAGGTGCGGCTGCGCCTGTGGATCGGGGAGGAGTGCTGTGGCGCTTTCTCAGGTCGGCGGGTGAGCCGAAATCCGTGACCAACATTGCTGACCGTTCTTCCAACGACTCCGCACCGACCGCGACCTTCGCCTCAGATGCGGACTCCCAGGCGTGGACGCCGCCCTCATGGGAAGAGATCGTCAGCACGCACAGCGGTCGTGTCTACCGCCTTGCCTACCGACTGACGGGTAACCAGCACGACGCCGAGGATCTCACTCAGGAGGTCTTCGTCCGGGTGTTCCGTTCGCTGTCGACGTACACGCCCGGCACCTTCGAGGGCTGGCTGCACCGCATCACGACCAACCTGTTCCTGGACATGGTCCGCCGCAAGCAGCGCATCCGTTTCGACTCCCTCGGGGACGACGCCGCCGAGCGCCTGCCGAGCCGTGAGCCGTCGCCGCAGCAGGTCTTCAACGACACCCACTTCGACGCGGACGTCCAGCAGGCCCTGGACACCCTTGCGCCCGAATTCCGGGCCGCGGTCGTGCTCTGCGACATCGAGGGACTTTCTTACGAGGAGATCGCCGCGACACTCGGCGTGAAGCTCGGCACCGTGCGCAGCCGTATCCACCGCGGGCGCTCGCACCTGCGCAAGGCGCTGCAGCACCGCTCACCCGAGGCCCGTGCCGAGCAGCGTTCGCTGGCGGGAGCACTTGTGTCGGGGGAGGGCGGAACGGCGTGAGCGGCACAGGTCCGACCTCCGCGGAACAGCATTTGGGAGACCGTCTCGCCGCGCTTGTCGACGGCGAGCTGAAGCACGACGCCCGCGACCGGGTGCTCGCTCACCTCGCGACCTGCGCCAAGTGCAAGGCCGAGGCTGCCGCCCAGCGGCGCCTGAAGAGTGTCTTCGCGCAGTCGGCCCCGCCCTCGCCCTCGGAGGGGTTCCTTGCCCGGCTCCAGGGCCTTCCCGGCGGCCCCGGTGGTGACGGCGACAGCCGGGGAAGACCGTTGGGAGACTCAGGCCGCTTCGGTGACGGGGTCTTCCCGGTGATGCAGCCCTCGGGCAGCCGAGCCCAGACATCCTCGGACGGCTCCCTGCCGCCCGCCTTCGGCTACCTCCCGACTCTGCACGGCTCGACCGCGGTGCTGCCGGCCGGACCGGCCGGTTCCGCCTTCCGGATCCACGAGGTCGGCCGCGAGGGCGATCGCTCACCGTGGCGGGGACGCCGGTTCGCCTTCGCGGCAGCCAGTGCCGTTTCGCTGGCCGCCATCGCACTCGGCGGCGCCCTGCCGACGGACGCCGGCACCGAGACTCCCACGCGGGCCGAGGGCCCGGGCAACACCGTGGCCCCGCTCGACGCCGACGCCCGGGCCGGGAGCGGCACAGTCAGCCGTCGCGGAGGCGGCAGCCACGGCACACTCGCCGCGGCAGGCACCGACCGCCCGTTCTCGCTCGCGGTGAATGCCGCACCGCTGGCGTTCACCGCGGCACCCTCCCTGCTCGGCGCCGGCAGTCTCAACGGGAACCCGTTCGCCCTTCCCGTCCAGTCCACCGTGTCCGCGCCCTCGCTGATACGTCCCGACGCGAGCAACCCGCTCTTCGCGCGTGCCCTCGGCAGCGGACTCGGCCCGGCCGAATCCGCTGCGCCCTCTGCGGAGCCGTCGCGGACCCCCACGTCGGCCGCCGGAGCACCGGCCCCCGCCGAGCACGGCCTGTCGCTTTCGCCCCGCCGCCGATGAAGGTCTGCGTACGGGGCTGCGCAGGGCATCCGTAAACCTGGTTGAATTCCGGCAGGATTTCCGGAGGGACGCCCCTGCCGGGGTGTGCAGAGGCCGGTTACGGCAGTTGCGGGGAGAGCATGGACGACGGGAAGACCACCGAGCCGAAGGCGAAGTGGTGGAGCCGGCCCGCGCCGGGACGCAGCACGCCCACAGCGCCTCAGGAGCCGTCGCCCGTCGAGGACGCGATGCCCCCGGGGCCCCCGGCAGATGCTCCGGCGGTGAGCGAGGCACCCCAGGCCGTGCCGCACGATGCCGCGGGACCTGAGACCGTGACAGCCGGGACGGCGACAACCGACACCGCGACAGCCGAGACCGCGGCACCCGCGCCGCAGGCCGCGCAGCCGCTCCACGAGCCCGACCAGTACAGCACCCCGCCCTACGGTGGCCCCGGCCCCTGGGCGCCCGCACCGCCCGTGCAGCGGCCGACCCCGGCGCACGGCACCCCCGTACCCCCGGCCTACGCGGGAACGAACGGCTCCGGCATGACGGCCCCGCCCACCCCTGCGCCCGCCTTCCAGGCCCCGCCCCCGCTGCCGCCGCACCCCCAGGGCCCGGGGCGGGGCGCCCACCTCCAGGCCGCCCACCCCCACCCCCAGTCGCAGCCGCACCCCCAGCCCCCGTCGCCACAGTGGCTCCAGTACGACCCCTGGGGCGCTCCCCGGCAGCCGCTCATCACCCAGCCCGGGCCGCCGCTCGGCCCCGACGGCCGCCGGAAGAACCGGCGTGGACCGGTCCTCATCGGTGCACTGCTCCTCGCCCTGGTGGCGGGCGGCATCGGTGGCGGCATCGGCGCCTACATAGAGCGCAACGGCGGCCTCACCGCGGTCGAACTGCCCCAGGACGAGCGGAACGGCGGCGGACGCGCCCCCGACAGCGTCGCGGGCATAGCGGCGAGCGCCCTGCCCAGCGTGGTCACCCTGCAC
This sequence comes from Streptomyces sp. LN549, assembly GCF_043203805.1. Classification (NCBI taxonomy): domain Bacteria; kingdom Bacillati; phylum Actinomycetota; class Actinomycetes; order Kitasatosporales; family Streptomycetaceae; genus Streptomyces; species Streptomyces sp. LN549. Next base: position 5,780,319 of record NZ_JAZHRI010000002.1, read on the forward strand.
GTCAGCGGCAGCACCGAATCCGGCACCGGCACCGGCTTCGTCCTCGACGACCAGGGCCACATCCTGACCAACAACCACGTGGTCGCCCCGGCCGGTTCCTCCGGCGAGATCACCGTGACGTTCAGCGGCGGCGAGACGGCGAGCGCCGAGATCATCGGCAAGGACAGCGGCTACGACCTGGCCGTGGTCAAGGTCAGCGGCGTCTCGGGGCTGAAGCCCCTGCCCTTGGGCAACTCCGACAACGTGCAGGTCGGGGACCCGGTGGTGGCGATCGGCGCACCCTTCGACCTGTCCAACACCGTCACCTCCGGCATCATCAGCGCCAAGGACCGGCCGATCACCGCCGGCGGTGAGAAGGGCGACGGCAGCGACATCAGCTACGTCGACGCGCTCCAGACCGACGCCCCGATCAACCCGGGCAACTCCGGCGGCCCGCTGGTGGACACCGACGCGCACGTCATCGGGATCAACAGCGCCATCCGCGCCGCGGACAGCGGCTCGACCACGGAGGGCGGGCAGGCCGGCTCCATCGGCCTCGGCTTCGCCATCCCGATCAACCAGGGCAAGCGCGTCGCCGAGGAGCTCATCAACACCGGGAAGGCCACCCACCCGGTGATCGGTGTGAGCCTCGACATGAAGTACACGGGGGACGGCGCCAAGGTCGGGCCCAAGGGCGCCGACGGCAAGTCCTCCGTGACCGAGGGCGGTCCCGGTGCCAAGGCGGGCATTCAGCCCGGTGACGTCATCACCGAAGTGGACGGCAGGCGGGTGCACAGCGGCGAGGAACTGATAGTGAAGATCCGCTCGCACCGCCCAGGTGACCGGCTGAAGCTGACGCTGACCCGCGGTGGTAAAGACCTGTCCATGACTTTGACGCTCGGTTCGGCAACGGGCACGTGACGGCCATGAGGAGCTACCGCCCGGACAGTTCCGCCGGGTACCGTGGGCCGAGTCCGGACCTCATCCGACCTGGTCGCGGAGAACACGAGGAGCCGCAAGGTGTTCAATGACATAGGCCCACTCGAGCTGGTGGCGCTCGCAATCATCGGCGTGCTCGTCTTCGGCCCGGACAAGCTCCCCAAGGTCATCCAGGACGCCTCGCGCTTCATCCGCAAGATCCGGGAGTTCTCGGAGAGCGCCAAGGAAGACATCCGTACGGAGCTCGGCCCGGAGTTCAAGGACTTCGAGTTCGAGGACCTCAACCCCAAGACGTTCGTCCGCAAGCAGCTCATGGACGGCAACGACGATCTGGGGCTGAAGGAGATCCGGGAGAGCTTCGACCTGCGCAAGGAGGTCGCCGAGGTCACCGACGCGGTGAACGGGCGCGAGACCCCTGCCGTCGAGGCGAAGAGCGGCGTGTCGAGTGCTTCCGCGGTCACCGCCGCGAACGGCTCGGCGGGCGCTCCCGACCTGCTCAAGAAGCGTGAGCAGCCCACGAAGGCCGACCACCCGCCGTTCGACGCAGACGCCACCTGACACCGGTCAATCCCGACTCGTCCGGACGGTATGGCTATTCTCCATCTGTCCGGTTGTGAGTACGCCCGCGGGGGGCGGGCCGTTCCGGACCTTGACGATCGAGGAGGCGGCCGGGCAGATGGAGACAACGAGTCGGGTGGGCGCGGATGGTGCGCCGGACACAGCCACGGCGGAGGGGGTGCCGGCGGCCCGGCTCACGGTCGACGGCTATCTGCAGGCGCCGTTCCCCTGGTACGGACTGGACGAGGCCTTCACCGGGCCCCGCTGGCTGATGCAGGTGGGCACCGCGGCGGACGGCACGGTGCAGCACGGCTCCACCGGTCACGGTGACGAACCTTCGGTGCGGGGCGGCGACTCCGGTGCGGACAAGCAGCGGTTCGCCGTCGTCGTGACCGTGGCCAGCAGCCCGGTGCGGCGCAGCGGCGACGGCACGGGCGTCCTGGACGCGACGACCGTCTCCTCCGCCGCCTGGCTGGCCGGCTCCGGCCTGCTGGCCTACACCTGGCCTCCGCAGATGGACCACACCCTGCGCGACGACTGGCTGGACCAGCAGACGGAGACGGCGTTCGAGCTCGCCGACGACCTGGAGGGCCCCGCCTGGTCGGCGCTGTCCCTGCCGGTCGACGGTGTGCCGGTGCCCTTCCACTACCGCGAGTCCGAATTCGGCTGGGTGCTGGCGGGATCGGCGCAGGGCGTCCACATCGGGGCGTACGGGCGGGGGATGAGCGCGTACGGGCTGGGTTTCTCGGTCGTCGGGGACATCGCGTCGTACGCGTAGCAGCCGGGCGGTTCACGAACGACGCACAGGGTGCCGGGACCGAAGGGTCCCGGCACCCTGCGTTGTGCCCGCGGTCAGAACTTGTTGCGCGGGGTGATGCCCAGGGACATGCCGGACAGGCCGCGCTGACGGCCGCCCAGCTTGTCCGCGATGGAGCGCAGGGCCTTGCCCGCCGGGGAGTCGGGGTCGGACAGGACGACGGGCTTGCCCTCGTCGCCGCCCTCGCGCAGCCGTACGTCGATCGGGATGGAGCCGAGCACCGGCACCTCCGCGCCGACCGTCTTCGTCAGGCCCTCGGCCACCCGCGCGCCACCGCCCGAGCCGAACACGTCGACCATCTCGTCGCAGTGCGGGCACGGCATGCCCGACATGTTCTCGACGACACCGACGATCTTCTGGTGGGTCTGCACGGCGATCGAACCGGCCCGCTCGGCCACCTCGGCCGCGGCCTGCTGCGGGGTCGTGACGACCAGGATCTCCGCGTTGGGCACCAGCTGGGCCACGGAGATCGCGATGTCACCGGTGCCCGGCGGCAGGTCGAGCAGGAGGACGTCCAGGTCGCCCCAGTACACATCGGCGAGGAACTGCTGCAGCGCGCGGTGCAGCATCGGGCCGCGCCACACCACCGGGGCGTTGCCCGGGGTGAACATGCCGATGGAGATGACCTTCACGCCGTGCGCGGACGGCGGCATGATCATGTTCTCGACCTGGGTCGGCTTGCCGTCCGCACCGAGCATCCGCGGCACGCTGTGCCCGTAGATGTCCGCGTCCACGACACCGACCTTGAGGCCGTCGGCCGCCATCGCCGCCGCGAGGTTCACCGTCACCGAGGACTTGCCGACGCCGCCCTTGCCGGAGGCAACCGCGTACACCCGGGTCAGCGAGCCGGGCTTGGCGAACGGCACCTCGCGCTCCGCCGTGCCGCCGCGCAGCGAGGTCGCGAGCTCCTTGCGCTGCTCGTCGCTCATCACGTCGAGCGTGACCTCGACCCGGGACACCCCCTCGACGAGGGCCACCGCGTCGGTCACGTTCTTGGTGATCGTCTCGCGCATCGGGCAGCCGGAGACGGTGAGATACACCGTGACAGCGACCACACCGTCAGGATCGATCTCGACCGATTTCACCATGCCGAGTTCGGTGATCGGGCGGTGGATCTCCGGGTCGTTCACTGTCGCCAGTGCCTCAAGCACCGCGTCTTCCGTAGCCATACCTCGATAGTACGGGTGCGCGCAGCGCTCCTTGGAAGGGTGGTGGCGGGCGACGGGTGGGAGGTACGGCGCCTTTCGCTACGCGCGGGTAGCCCCGTCAGCGGTCTTCGTCACTCTCGGCGGGCTGCAGCGCCCGCCGGTCGTCCAGGTCCTTCACCAGGTCCTCCAGTTCGGACCGGATCCAGTCGCGTGTGGCGACCTCCCCGAGGCCCATCCGCAGCGCGGCGATCTCCCTGGTCAGGTACTCGGTGTCGGCGATGGAGCGCTCGTTCTGCTTGCGGTCCTGTTCGTGGGTGACCCGGTCGCGGTCGTCCTGCCGGTTCTGTGCGAGGAGGATCAGCGGGGCCGCGTACGAGGCCTGGAGCGAGAGCATCAGGGTCAGGAAGATGAACGGGTACTCGTCGAACCGCAGGTTCCCGGGCGCGAAGATGTTCCAGACCACCCACAGGATGATGATCAGAGTCATCCAGACGATGAACCGTCCGGTGCCCAGGAAGCGCGCGATCCGCTCCGAGAACCGGCCGAACGCCTCGGGGTCGTACTCCGGCAGCAGCCGCCGGCGCGGGGCCTTGGGCTGGTCCAGCCGGGCCCTGGGGGTGCGGGTCAGCGCCGTCGAGCCGTTCGACGCCCTGGAGCGGTCCTCACCGGCCACGGAGCACCCCCTCACGGCCGTGGAAGTCGGTCTCCCGCCAGTCGTCGGGCAGCAGGTGGTCCAGGACGTCGTCGACCGTCACCGCGCCGAGCAGCGAGCCGCTCTCGTCCACCACGGGCACCGAGACCATGTTGTACGCCGCCAGGTAGCTCGTCACCACCGACAACGGGGTGTCCGGGGGCAGCGCCACCAGATCGCTGTCGACGAGCGAGCTGACCAGGGTGAACGGCGGGTCCCGCAGCAGCCGCTGGAAGTGCACCGTGCCCAGGTACTTGCCCGTCGGCGTCTCGTCCGGCGACCGGCACACGTACACTTGCGCGGCGAGCGCCGGGGACAGGTCCGACTGGCGGACCCGGGCGAGCGCGTCGGCGACCGTCGCGTCCGGCCGCAGGATGATCGGCTCGGTGGTCATCAGACCGCCCGCGGTCCGCTCCTCGTACGACATGAGGCGCCGCACGTCGGCCGCGTCGTCCGGGCGCATCAGCGTCAGCAGCCGCTCCTTGTCCTCCTCGGGGAGCTCGGAGAGCAGGTCGGCCGCGTCGTCGGGGTCCATGGCCTCCAGGACGTCCGCGGCGCGCTCCTCCTTGAGCTTGCCGATGATCTCCACCTGGTCGTCCTCGGGGAGCTCCTCCAGGACGTCGGCGAGCCGGTCGTCGTCCAGGGCGGCGGCGACCTCCGCCCGGCGCTTCGGCGAGAGGTGGTGCAGGGCGTTGGCCACATCGGTGGGACGCAGCTTCTCGAACGTGGCGACCAGCGACTCCGCGCCCTGCCCGTCCTCCTCCAGCGAAAAGCCGCTGACGGCCGACCACTCGACGGTCAGGGTCTCGCCCTTGCGGCGCAGCGCCCCGCCCCGGCCCTTGCGGACGAAGTACTTGTCGATCTCCCAGTCGCGGCGGGCAGGCAGCTGCTGGATGGCCACGTCCAGGACGGTGACCTCCTCGCCGGTCTCCACCAGGCTGACCCGCCGGTCGAGGAACTCGCCGAGCACCAGACGTTCGGTGGGCCGCTGTTCGAAGCGCCGCATGTTCACCACGCCGGTGGTGATGACCTGTCCCGACTCGATGCCCGTCACCCGGGTCATCGGGAGGAAGATCCGGCGCCGGCTCACCACCTCGACCACGATGCCGAGCAGCCGGGGCGGCCGGCCGCCGACCCGGAGCATCGCGACCAGGTCGCGGAGGCGTCCCACCTGGTCGCCGTTGGGGTCGAAGACCGGTACGCCGGACAGGTGCGAGACGAAGACGCGGGGGGTGCCTGGTGCCATGCCTGCGCCTCCTCGTTCTCCGCGGCTTCGGAGCGTCCGGCTGTCGGGGGGCGGCGTCCCCGATCGCCGGAGGCTCTTACGCATCCGGTCTGTTCAGACAGTTATTGCACCCTTATGACGTGATCAGGCTAGCCCGTACCGCTCCGTGGTGCCCTGGCGAACCGTCCGTACGGCTCTCTGCAGGAAGACGTAGGCCGCACGGGTACGCTGCCGTCTGCCACCCCCGCCATGCAGATGAGAGGCAGTGCGCCTGTGACCTCTGTCGTTCCGCCCGTCCGGGCCCGCCGCCGGACCGCCACCCTCGCCCTCGTGCTCTGTGCCGGGCTGACCGCGGCCCTGACCGCGTGCGCGGGTGAGGATCCGGACAAGGGGACCAACGGCATCGGCAAACTGACCGGGCCGGAGATCGAGAAGAAGGCGCAGACGGCGGCGGACTCCGCCGACGCGGTCCGGCTGGCCGGCACGCTGGTGAGCAAGGGCGGCACGTACAAGATCGACATGCAGCTCAAGGACAAGGGCGGTGCGGGCTCCGTCACCTCGAAGAACAGCACCTTCGAACTGCTGCGGATCGGTGACGAGCTCTACCTCAAGGCCGGCGCGGGCTTCTGGAACCACGACGACGAGAAGAAGACGGACGCCGGGAAGACGAGTGACGCGGGTGGCGCCGCAGCCGACAAGCTGGACGACAAGTACGTGAAGGTCCCCGAGGACGACCCCACGTACAAGCAGCTGCGCGGCTTCACGGACAAGAAGGTGCTGCTCGACGGGCTGCTCACGCTGCACGGCGAAGTCGGCAAGGGCGACCGCGACAAGGTCGGCGGGGTGCGCACCATCCGGATCCTGGGCGGCAAGGGGGAAGGCGGCGCCCTGGACGTGTCCCTGGAGGGCACCCCGTACCCGCTGAGCTTCGCCCGCGGCGGCGGCGGGGGCGTCATCACGCTCGCCGACTGGGGCAAGGACTTTGCGCTGGCGGCCCCGGCCGAGGACGAGACGGTCGACTACGGGCAGCAGCTGCCGAAGTCGTCCTCCTCGTAGCTACGACCTGCGCAGGGACTTCTTCAGCAGCCGCGGCAGCCCGGCGGGCACCGGCAGCCGCGTGGTCGCGGTGGTGGGCAGGGGGGCCGCCGCCCCCGAGGTGTCGGGCAGTTCCGTACGGGAGTCGAGCGGCGTCAGCGTGACGATCCGGCACTCGCGTGCCCACCGCTCGGGCATCTGCTCGGCGTCCGGGGCATTGAGCCGCTTGCCCTTGAGCTCGGCGACCGCGGCCTCCCACTCGTCACTGTGCGGTGCGAGCTGCGCCACCGAGGCCGACCAGGCGATGAGACGGCCGCCCTTGTCCTTGCTGCGGACGGTCACCTCCGCGGTGGCACCGTCGGTGAGTCCGGCCGGGAGCGGCTGCTCACCGGGGCCGTCCCCGACGAGATGCGCCGCACCCTCGTGCCACACGTGCCACAGCGCCCGCGCGGGGCCGGTGCCGCGTACCCAGATGAGGCCGGACTTCTTGGTGGCCTCCTCGACGAGGGCGGGCCCGAGCAGCGTGTCAGCGGCAGTCATGGGCAGAGCTTAGACCGCCCGGCACAGGGGGGTGGGTCTCGGACCGACCCCCTGCCCCCGCGGCCTCAGAGCCAGCCGTTGCGCTTGAGCATGCGGTGGATGGAGAAACAGACCACGCCGATGAAACCCATCACCATCGGGTAGCCGTACGTCCAGCGCAGCTCCGGCATGTGCTTGAAGTTCATGCCGTAGACGCCGCAGATCATCGTCGGTACGGCGACGATGGCCGCCCAGGACGTGATCTTGCGCATGTCCTCGTTCTGCGCGACGGTCGCCTGCGCCAGGTTGGCCTGGAGGATCGAGTTCAGCAGTTCGTCGAAGCCGATGACCTCCTCCTGCACCCGGACCAGGTGGTCGGCGACGTCCCGGAAGTACTTCTGGATGTCCGGGTCGATCAGCCGCATCGGTCGCTCGCTGAGCAGCTGCATCGGGCGCAGCAGCGGCGAGACGGCCCGCTTGAACTCCAGCACCTCGCGCTTGAGCTGGTAGATCCGGCCCGCGTCCGAACCGCGCGGGCTTCCCTTGTCCGGCGTGGAGAAGACCTCGATCTCCACCTCGTCGATGTCGTCCTGCACCGCGCCCGCCACCGCGATGTACCCGTCGACGACATGGTCGGCGATGGAGTGCAGGACCGCGGACGGGCCCTTGGCGAGCAGCTCGGGGTCGTCCTGCAGCCGGTGGCGCAGCGCACGCAGCGAGCCGTGGCCGCCGTGCCGCACGGTGATGACGAAGTCCCGGCCGGTGAAGCACATCACCTCGCCGGTCTCGACGACCTCGCTGGTCGCGGTCAGCTCGGCGTGCTCGACGTAGTGGATCGTCTTGAAGACGGTGAACAGCGTGTCGTCGTACCGCTCCAGCTTCGGCCGCTGGTGGGCGTGGACGGCGTCCTCCACGGCGAGCGGGTGCAGTCCGAACTCCCGGGCGATGCCCGCGAACTCCTCCTCGGTCGGCTCATGGAGGCCGATCCAGGCGAAGCCGCCGTTCTCCCGTACGCGGAGCATCGCCTCGTGCGGCGTACGGCAGGTGCCCTCCACCTCGGCGATACGGCGGCCGTCGCGGTAGACCGCGCAGTCGACGACCGCGCTGGAGGCGGACGGGTCGCGCGTGGCGTCGTAACCGTTGTGCAGGGTGTTGGTCTTGCGCAGGGACGGGCGCACCACGGCGCGCAGGTCACGGATCATCGACATGGCTGGCTCCTTCACGGAGGGCCGCCGGCGCAGGCGTGGAACAGCCCGGAATGGGGACGTGGGCTCACGTCCGCAAAGCGGGCGGCACCGCGGAGGCACGACGACGGCGTTCGCTACAGACAGGCAAAAAGGGAGTGCTCTTCCGTCGTGCGAAATGCCGGGGGCCTTGACCGAGAAGGCGTCAGATCACAGAAGAAAGGTGTCGAGCGGAAGAGCGGTTGGTACTGCACGGTCGACTTGGATCCACCGCAGCCCCACCTCCTCCGGTCGGTCCCCCGTGGGGGATGACGTTTCGTCGGGACTTGAGAGCGACGCTTCTGCGTGCTGTCCCGACCGGCACCCCAGGCTAGCAGCCGGTACAGGGTCAATCCCTTACTTTGCCCGTTCCATACGCGTCCTATGCTCACGGCATGGCAGAAATTCTTGCGCTGGTCGAGGCGCGTCTGCGGACGGCCTTGGGTGAACCGGACGCACGCGCAGCAGTGACGTTTCTCGGGACGGACCGGATCGAGGTACTCCGATTCATCGACGGCGATGTGGTGAGGTACGCCACCCTCGGCATGTCCGCCCAGCCGATGGCCGATCCGACGGCCACGCTCGCCGACCCGGTCAAGGGCCCGCGCGCCGAACTGGTCCTCTCGGTACGGGTCGGCCTGGCCGACACCGACCAGGTGCTGCGCAAGCTCGCCGTGCTGGCGGCCTCGCCTCAGGTGGAGGGTGTGATCGTGGCCCCCGGCGCCTCCCTGGACGTGGGTGAACCGCTGTGGCCCGGGGCGCCGTTCGGCTCCGTGCTGGTCGCCGAGTCGGGAGGACTGGTCGAGGATCTGGAACTGGACGAGCCGATGGAGCCGGTGCGCTTCCTGCCGTTGCTGCCGATGACGCACAACGAGGCGGCCTGGAAGCGGGTCAGGGGCGCGCAGGAACTCCAGGAGCGGTGGCTGTCGCAGGGGACGGATCTGCGCGATCCGCTGCGGGCCTCGGTCGCCCTGGACTGACGCCGCCGAGACGCGGCACACAGGAGAGCCCCGCCGCGCGGCCAGGAGGGGGAGCCGTGGGCGGGGCGGTACGGGGGCGTAGGCCGGTCAGTTGGCGAAGACCGTGACACCGTCCTCGGAGGCGTGCTTCGGCTCCAGCTCCTCCGCTTCGTGCGACAGCGCCGAGCGCCGGACCCAGATGACGACCGCGCCGACGACCGCGGCGACGGCGGCGACCACGAACGGGATGTGGATGTTGCTCCACTCCTCGATCTTCGGGGCCAGGTAGGGGGCGGCGGCGGCCGCGAACCAGCGGACGAAGTTGTAGCCGGCGCTGGCCACCGGGCGCGGAGCGTCCGAGACCCCGAGCGCCAGTTCCGTGTAGACGGTGTTGTTCATGCCGATGAAGGCGCCGGAGAGGATGGTGCAGACGATCGCCGTCGTGTGGTTGCCGTAACCGAGGATCACCAGGTCCGCTGCGAGCAGCACCAGCGAGGCGCCGACCACCTTGAGCGAGCCGAAGCGCTTCTGCAGCCGCGGCGCGACGAGCACCGAGAAGACCGCGAGCAGCAGACCCCAGGCGAAGAAGACGGCGCCGGACTTGTACGGGGTCATGTTCAGCACGAACGGTGTGAACGCCAGGATCGTGAAGAAGGCGTAGTTGTAGAAGAACGCCGAGGTCGCGACGGAGGCGAGACCGCCGTGGCCGAGTGCCTTGAGCGGGTCGAGCAGGGACGTCCTGCGCGCCGGCCGGGGCTGTTCCCTGAGGAACGCCGTGATGCAGACGAAGCCGATCGCCATCAGCGCGGCCGTGCCGAAGAACGGGTAGCGCCAGCTGGCGTCACCGAGCAGCGCCCCGAGCAGCGGCCCGCAGGCCATGCCGAGGCCGAGCGCCGATTCGTACAGCAGGATCGCCGCCGAGCTGCCGCCCGCCGCGGCACCCACGATCACCGCGAGTGCCGTCGATACGAAGAGTGCGTTGCCCAGACCCCAGCCGGCCCGGAAGCCGACGAGCTCCGCGACGGAGGAGGACGTGCCGGAGAGCGCGGCGAAGACCACGACGAGCGCGAGGCCGGCCAGCAGTGTCTTGCGTCCCCCGATGCGGCTGGAGACGAACCCGGTGACGAGCATCGCGACGGCCGTGATCAGGAAGTACGAGGTGAACAGCAGGGACACCTGGCTCGGCGTCGCCTCCAGCCCCTTCGCGATGGACGGGAGGATCGGGTCCACCAGGCCGATTCCCATGAACGCGACCACAGATGCGCCTGCTGTGGCCCAGACGGCCTTCGGCTGGCGCAGGATGCTCGCCGTTCCCTGTTCGAACGGATCCTCTCCCTGCATGGGACTTCTCGCTCTCCACTAGATCGGTGTGTTGTACACAGAATAAGTTAGGGCGTCTAATGAATGCAAGTTACATCTAAATCTGCTGGTCGGAGCCACGCTGCGGAAGGGTGATCGTCCTTGACGCGGCGACGACCGGGGAGGACCGTTGGGCGCTATGAGGGGCGAACCCAGTTGCCCGAAGTGTGGAGGCCGGGTCAAGGCGCCCGGTTTCTTTGACGACACCTGGCAGTGCGACGTGCACGGCAGCGTGCACCCGATGCAGCCGGTCATCCCGCCCAGCGTCGAAGGACTCGGGGTGGTGGTGCACCGCGCCCAGGTGCCCGTGTGGATGCCCTGGCCGCTGCCGGTCGGCTGGCTGTTCACCGGTGTCGCGGCCGCGGGGGACGACCGCAGCGGCGGCCGGGCCACCGCCGTCGCCTGTTCCGGGCCGGGTCCGCTCGGCGGAATCGGTGAACTGCTGCTCATCGCCGAGGAGCTCGGCGTCGGGCTGGGCGCGCGGTACGCCGGGATCGACGGCCCGGACCCGGGCCCGCTGCTGCGGGTCGACGGGCCGCCGGACGTCAAGGTGCTCGCCGCCGGCCGTCCGACCCCGCTCTGGCACGTCAAGGACGCCCCTGCCGACCGGGCGGTCTTCGCCGGTGAGGCGTGCGGGCTCTGGCTGTGGGCGATCGTCTGGCCCGAGCAGTCGGGCCTGCTGATGTACGACGAGCTGGTGCTGACCGATCTGCGCGACGCCGGGGGAGAGGTCGACCTGGTGCCCTGCGGCGCCCTCACGCCCCGGCTGCTGACGGCACCCTGAGCGGGCCGGGGAGGGCTCGCGCGCCGGTTATCCTTGAGCGTCCCCCACCCGGCTGCGAGCACTGGAGTACGTGTCGTGCGCATCGACCTGCACACCCACTCCACCGCGTCGGACGGTACGGACACCCCCGCCGAGCTGGTGCGCAACGCAGCCGCCGCGGGGCTCGATGTCGTCGCCCTCACCGACCACGACACCGTCCGTGGTCATGCGGCGGCGAAGGCCGCGCTCCCCGAAGGCCTCACCCTGGTCACCGGCGCGGAGCTCTCGTGCCGTATCGACGGCGTGGGGCTGCACATGCTGGCGTACCTCTTCGACCCGGACGAGCCCGAACTGGCGCGCGAGCGCGAGCTGGTGCGTGACGACCGGGTGCCGCGCGCGCAGACCATGGTGCGCAAGCTCCGGGAGCTGGGTGTCCCGGTCGAGTGGGAGCAGGTCGCACGGATCGCGGGGGACGGCTCGGTCGGGCGGCCGCACATCGCCACCGCGCTGGTCGAGCTCGGCGTCGTCGAGACCGTCTCCGACGCCTTCACGCCCGAGTGGCTCGCCGACGGCGGGCGCGCGTACGCCGAGAAGCACGAACTCGACCCCTTCGACGCGATCCGGCTGGTCAAGGCCGCCGGCGGCGTCACCGTCTTCGCTCATCCGGCCGCCGTCAAACGCGGCGAGGTGGTCCCCGAGTCGTCGATGGCGTCGCTTGCCGCGGCGGGACTCGACGGCATCGAGGTCGACCACATGGATCACGACGGGCCGACCCGGGCCCGGCTGCGCGGACTGGCCCGCGAGCTCGGGCTGTTGACCACCGGGTCCAGCGACTACCACGGCAGCCGCAAGACCGTGGCGCTCGGCGAGTACATGACCGACCCGGAGATCTACGGCGAGATCACCCGGCGCGCCACGGGAGCCTTCCCGGTGCCGGGGGCCGGCGGACCCGTCGTCTCGTAACGGCCCACGCGCCACCCCTTCACGCCTCCGCCCGCTCCGCCGCGCGACCGCGTGACGCCATTCGTCCCCACCTCGCGCACCGGCCCGCCGCCGCTGCTGTCGCACCGTGCGACGGCCGCCGGTCCGCGGTGCGCTCCTCCCCGCCGCAATTCCGCTCTCTCCTCGCAAGGCTCACTGTGTTCGACGTCGCTGTCTTCGGATCCCTTTTTCTCACCCTTTTTGTGATTATGGATCCGCCCGGGATCACCCCGATCTTCCTCGCCCTCACCGCGGGCCGTCCCGCCAGGATGCAGCGCAGGATGGCACTGCAGGCGGTCGCCGTCGCCTTCGGTGTGATCGCCGTCTTCGGGCTGCTCGGCCAGCAGATCCTGGACTACCTGCATGTCTCCGTCCCCGCGCTGATGATCGCGGGCGGACTGCTCCTGCTGCTGATCGCGCTCGATCTGCTGACCGGCAAGACCGACGAGCCGACGCAGACCAAGGACGTCAACGTGGCGCTCGTCCCCCTCGGCATGCCGCTGCTCGCCGGCCCAGGAGCGATCGTCTCGGTGATCCTGGCGGTGCAGCACGCCGACACCGTCGGCAGTCAGATCTCGGTCTGGACGGCGATCATCGCCATGCACGTCGTTCTCTGGCTGACCATGCGCTACTCGCTGCTGATCATCCGGGTCATCAAGGACGGCGGCGTCGTACTGGTCACCAGGCTCGCCGGCATGATGCTCTCCGCCATCGCCGTCCAGCAGATCATCAACGGCGTCACCCAGGTCATCCAGAACGCCTGACCAGGCCCCGGACACCACAGCGCCCCCGTACGGATCTTCCGTACGGGGGCGCTTCGCGTCTTTATACGTCGGCGTCTTTTTTACGTCGGCAATGCGTTACGAAGCCGAGCTTTCGGCCGGGCGGATATAGATGCGCTGGCCGATTGCTGCGGCCTGCTGCACGATCCGGTTGACGGAGGCGGCGTCCACGACGGTGCTGTCCACGGCGGTACCGTCGACATCGTCGAGTCGCATGATCTCGAAGCGCATATGGCTTCCCTTCGTCTGATCCTCCTGCTGGAGAACTACTGGGAGGACGGGTGGCCCGTCCGCAAGGATGTGGAGCGCACAGGCATCTCTGTCCCGCGCCCCACGGTGTGTACAACGGCTTGCCTCCTGCAATCATTCCCTACGCTAAGGAAATTTTTTGGATGTCTAAGTACCAGCAGGTAACCGAGCATGCGCGGACGATGTTCTCCGCGACGAGGCCCGCATGAACGAGGCAGAGATCGGCGATCGTCTGGACCGCACCAACGAACTGCTCCAGCGTGTGCTCGCCGAGGTGTCGAAGACCCCGTCGACCCACGCGATCTTCGTGGACGCGGGATATGTGTACGCCGCCGCCGGGCTGCTCGTCACCGGCACCGAGGACCGGCGCTCCTTCGACCTCGACTCCGAAGGACTGATCGAGGCCTTCATCGACAAGGCCCGCACCATCTTCGCGGACAGCAGACTGCTGCGCGTGTACTGGTACGACGGGGCCAGGCGCCGGATCCACACCGTCGAGCAGCAGTCCATCGCCGAACTCCCTGACGTCAAGGTCAGGCTGGGCAACCTCAACGCCAACAACCAGCAGAAGGGCGTCGACTCGCTCATCCGCACCGACCTCGAATCCCTCGCCCGCCACCGCGCCATCAGCGACGCGGCGCTGGTCGGCGGCGACGAGGACCTGGTGTCGGCCGTCGAGGCCGCGCAGGGGTACGGGGCCCGGGTCCACCTGTGGGGCATCGAAGCCGCTGAAGGGCGCAACCAGGCCGAACCGCTGCTCTGGGAGGTCGACAGCCAGCGCACCTTCGACCTCGACTTCTGCCGTCCGTACGTGACCAGACGCCCCGTCACCACCTATGAGGAGGACGCCCCCGCGCCCTCGCGCGAGGACGTCCGTTTCGTCGGGGCGCAGATCGCCGCCACCTGGCTCTCCGCCCGCGGCCGCGAGTCCCTGGCCGATCTGCTGCCCGGGCATCCGTATCTGCCGGGCTCCGTCGACCAGGACCTGCTGGTCGAGGCCGAGCGGCTGCTCCAGCACTCGCTGCGCGGCCACGCGCATCTGCGCCGGGCACTGCGTGACGGCTTCTGGCAGCACCTCCAGGCGCAGTACTGACGCCTGGTGCCCCTACGGTGCCGCCCGCGCTCCCGGAGCCGCCTGAAGGCTGTCCCAGAAGGCGGCGAGCGCGGCCGCCGTCGGCGCCGGCCGGTCCGTGTTGGGGGAGTGCTCGGCGCCCTCGATCCGGGTCCGGCGTGCGCCCAGGCGCACCGCCATCTCGTCGATCAGCGGCACCGGCCAGACGTCGTCGCGCTCGCCGGAGATCACATGGACCGGCAGCTCGATGGCGGCGAGCTCGGCGACGCGGTCCGGTTCGGTGGCCAGTTGGCGGCCGGTGGCGATCAGCTGCGCGGGGCGGTGGCGCAGCCAGCGCCGCCGCATGTCCTCGCCGTCCGTCTCCGCCTCGGCCGGCGGGTCGAAGGCGCGCATGGCGTCCCAGACGTCGTCCATGCTCATCGTGGCGAGCGCGTCACCGAGGATCTTCAGCTTGACCTGCTGGGCCTCGACGACCTCCGCCGGTCCGGAGGACATCAGGGTGAGCGAACGGAACGGTGCGGGGTCCAGGAGCACGGCGGCGCGCGCGATCTGCCCGCCGAGTGAGTGGCCGAGCAGGTCGACCCCTCCCTCCCCGAGACCGAGCGCCGCTGTCTGCGCAAGCACGTCACGTGCCAACTCGCCCTGGCTGTAAGCCTCCTGACGGTCCGTCCCGTCAGTCTCGTACTGCCCGCGCCCGTCGACCGTGACGGCGCGGTAGCCGGCGTCGGCGAGCGGTTGCAGCAGCGCGATGAAGTCCTCCTTGCTGCCGGTGTACCCGGGCAGGAGGAGGACGGTGCCCCGTGATCGCGTACGCGGCACCGCGTCCAGCACGGCGAAGTCCCCGCGCTCGGTGTGCAGTGCGCGGGGACGGGCGCAGGGGGGCGGGGTGAAGGTGGGTGGCCTGCTCATGGCACGAGGTTACGACCGCGGGTGAGGTCCGTCATGCCGTGGAACGCCGGACGGGCCCGAGTCGATCCCTCGGGCCCGTCCGGCGATCCTTGGCGCGTGGTGCGTGCTCAGCCCTCGGACTTGGCGGCAGCCGTCCGCGGGGCACGGCGCCGGCGCGGCTTGGCCTCGCCCTCGGCGGCCGGCGTCTGGGCCACGGCCTCCGTCTTCGGCTTCGCTGCCGCACGGGGGCGGCGGCGCGGCCTGGAGTCCGACTCGGGCTCGGCGATCGGCGCGATCTGGAAGTCGACCTCGTCCTCGGCGGGCTTGATCACCCGGGCGCGGCGGCGCGGCTTGGTCACCGTCGCGGCGGCGGGCGCGGGCTCGGCCACGGGAGCGGTCTGGAAGTCGACCTCCTCCGTCACCGGCTTCACGACCCGGGCGCGGCGGCGGCGCGGCTTCGCCTCGGCCGCCGTCTCCGTCGCGATCTCGGTCTCGGTGTCGACCACGACCTCGGCCTTGGCCGCCCTGGTCCTGGTCCGCTTCTTCGGCTCGGCGGCCTCGGGCGCGGGCTCGGTGTCGATGACCACGGCCGGAGCCTCCGCCACGGCCACCGCGGCCTCGGCTGCGATGTCCGCGGCACCGACGCGGCTGCGCCGGCGGCGGCGCGGGGTGCGCGGCTCGGACGGGCCGTCAACGGCCTCGGGAGCCTCGACGGCCTCCGTGGCCGGCGCGGGCACCGTCACGGTCACGGCGCCCTCCTCCGCATTCGAACCGCCCCGGGTGCGACGGCGCTGACGCGGCGTACGCGGAGCACGCTCCTCGCGGACCGCGGGGGCCGACGCGGCGGCGGACTTGCGGCCACGGCCGCCCGTCTCGCCGAGGTCCTCGACCTCTTCGGCCCGCAGACCCGCACGGGTCCGCTCGGTACGCGGCAGGACACCCTTGGTGCCGGCCGGGATGTCGAGCTCCTCGTACAGGTGCGGCGACGTGGAGTACGTCTCGGGCGGGTCCGGGAACTTCAGGTCCAGGGCCTTGTTGATCAGCTGCCAGCGCGGGATGTCGTCCCAGTCGACCAGCGTGATCGCGATGCCCTTGGCGCCCGCACGGCCGGTCCGGCCGATCCGGTGCAGATAGGTCTTCTCGTCCTCGGGGGACTGGTAGTTGATGACGTGGGTGACACCCTCGACATCGATACCCCGGGCCGCGACATCGGTGCAGACGAGCACGTCGACCTTGCCGTTGCGGAAGGCGCGCAGCGCCTGCTCGCGGGCGCCCTGGCCGAGGTCTCCGTGGACCGCGCCGGAGGCGAAACCACGCTTCTCCAGCTGCTCGGCGATGTCGGCCGCGGTGCGCTTGGTGCGGCAGAAGATCATCGCGAGCCCGCGGCCGTTGGCCTGGAGGATGCGCGAGACCATCTCGGGCTTGTCCATGTTGTGCGCGCGGTAGACGTACTGCGCGGTGTTCTTGACGGTCGTGCCCTCGTCGTCGGGCGACGTGGCGTTGATGTGCGTCGGCTGCGACATGTAGCGCCGCGCGAGGCTGATGACCGCGCCCGGCATGGTCGCCGAGAACAGCATCGTCTGGCGCTTGGCCGGCAGCATCGTGATGATGCGCTCGACGTCGGGCAGGAAGCCCAGGTCGAGCATCTCGTCGGCCTCGTCGAGGACGAGGGCGCGGACCTGCGACAGGTCGAGCTTGCGCTGGCCGGCCAGGTCGAGCAGACGGCCCGGGGTGCCGACGATCACGTCGACGCCCTTCTTGAGGGCCTCGACCTGCGGCTCGTAGGCCCGGCCGCCGTAGATGGCGAGAACGCGGACGTTACGCACCTTGCCGGCGGTCAGCAGGTCGTTGGTGACCTGCTGGCAGAGCTCGCGGGTCGGGACGACGATCAGCGCCTGCGGGGCGTCGGTCAGCTTCTCGGGCTGGGCCCGGCCCGCCTCGACGTCCGCGAGGACGGTGACGCGCTCCAGCAGCGGCAGGCCGAAACCGAGCGTCTTGCCGGTGCCGGTCTTGGCCTGTCCGATGACATCGGAGCCGGAGAGCGCTACGGGGAGCGTCATCTCCTGGATGGGGAAGGGGGACGTGATGCCGACAGCCTCAAGGGCTTCGGCCGTCTCGGAAAGGATCCCGAGGTCTCGGAACGTAGTCAGGGTGCTGCCTCTTCTGTGAAACGCGGTCCGAGGCGAACGAAGGGGGTCGTACCGTGCCGGGGTTGGTCATCCGGCCGTGGATGGGCCGGGTGGCGCGGGACCACTGCCGTCGCTCGAGCGCTCGTGCCGCTGAGGGGGCCCCTCATCTGCGGTCGTACGTGTCGTACGCACCGCGTGGAGGGCTGTCGGGTCGGAGCCGATCGGGCCACCGACCGGGCATCCTCATTCAATTTCGCGCAACGAGCAGTTGCAAAATGCTCAGTAAGCGCAATACCACTGTACCCCGGATTCGCGCATCTGTGTTGGGCGAATTCATCGGAACGGTGTGACGTCAGTCGGTGGCCGGGCCCCTCCACCCCTCGGCGGGCGGGCTATTCTGCGCTCCATGGAGACGCCTGACAACGCCACGGAAACCCCCGCATCCACCAAAATCGCCGACCAGGACTGGGCCACCGCGTCCGCGGAGCCGCAGTACCGGGCCGCCGTCGTCGACCTTCTGGGAGCACTCGCCTACGGGGAACTGGCGGCCTTCGAGCGACTCGCCGAGGACGCGAAACTCGCGCCGACCCTGGCCGACAAGGCGGAGCTGGCGAAGATGGCCTCCGCGGAATTCCATCACTTCGAGCGGTTGACGGACCGGCTGACCGCGATCGAGGTGGAGCCGACCGGCGCCATGGAACCGTTCGCCAAGGCCCTCGACGACTTCCACCGCATGACCGCGCCTTCGGACTGGCTGGAGGGCCTGGTGAAGGCCTACGTCGGCGACTCGATCGCCAGTGACTTCTACCGCGAGGTCGCGGCCAGGCTCGACTCGGACACCCGCTCCCTGGTCCTCGCGGTGCTCGACGACACGGGTCACGGGAACTTCGCCGTCGAGAAGGTGCGCGCCGCGATCGAGGCGGACCCGAGGCTCGGGGGCCGGCTCGCGCTGTGGGCGCGCCGGCTGATGGGCGAGGCGCTCTCGCAGGCGCAGCGGGTCGTGGCCGACCGTGACGCGCTGTCGACCATGCTGGTGGGCGGGGTGGCCGACGGATTCGACCTGGCCGAGGTCGGCCGGATGTTCTCCCGGATCACCGAGGCGCACACCAAGCGGATGGCCGCCCTGGGGCTGGCGGCGTAGGGCTCTGCCGGACCGCGGCGGCGTCAGGCCGCCGCTGACCGGCCGAGCCGGCGGCTGCGCGGCCTCAGCAACAGGGACAGCGTCACCGCGGAGATCAGCACCGAGCCCACCAGTGTGGCCGCCGCATGGCCCGACCCCAGCACCGAGTGCGTGAGCCAGGCGCCGAACAGGGCTCCCAGCGTGCCGGTGCCGAGCACGGCGCGACGGGAAGGGAGACGGGGCGACAGGGTGCGCAGGGCCGCCCAGGAGAGGGCGAGTCCGAGCACGACGGAACCCAGGGTTTCCAAGATCACAGACGATCACCTCGCAGGTGCGGGGGCGGGCAAATCGGTCGTAGGCGGTACTACCCCCGGGCGGCGGAGGACAACCCTCCCGTGGGCAGGCTTCGCTCAGCCGTCGCACAGGAACGGCCCGCCCGGCGAAGCGAGCCGCCCCCTACCTGCGGCACAACGGAAAGCGGCCCGGCGGGGAAATCCCCGCCGGGCCGCTTCCACGGTCTCTGCGTCCGGGCGTGCCGGGAGAGCCTGTCCTGCGGACAGGTTCTACAGCGCGCCGAACCCCACCCGTCGCGTGCTGGGCTCGCCGATCTCCACGTAGGCGATCCGGTCGGCCGGCACCAGGACCTTGCGGCCCTTCTCGTCCGTGAGGCTGAGCAGCTGCGCCTTGCCGGCGAGAGCCTCGGAAACCGCGCTCTCGACCTCTTCGGCGGAAAGCCCGCTCTCCAGAACGATCTCCCGGGGCGTGTGCTGCACCCCGATCTTGACCTCCACGGCTATGTCCCTCCGACGGTCAGTCCCTGCGCGGTGAACCGCGCCGTACGCAGGACACATTAGCCCGCTGAGGGGACCGGACAGGGCTCCGCGGGCAACGCCCGCAGCGAACACCGGCGCCGGCCGCCCCGCTCAGTGCTGATCGATGCCGTGCAGCGGGAAGCCCGCGATGCCGCGCCAGGCCAGCGAGGTGAGGAGCTGCACCGCCGTGTCGCGCGGGATGGCGGACCGGCTGGAGAGCCAGTAGCGGGCGACCACCTGGGACACCCCGCCCAGCCCGACCGCGAGCAGCATGGATTCGTCCTTGGACAGGCCCGTGTCACCCGCGATCACGTCGGAGATCGCCTCGGCGCACTGGAGCGAGACCCGGTCGACCCGCTCGCGCACGGCGGGCTCGTTGGTCAGGTCCGACTCGAAGACCAGCCGGAAGGCGCCGCCCTCGTCCTCGACGTACGCGAAGTAGGCGTCCATCGTCGCGGCCACACGCAGCTTGTTGTCGGTGGTCGACGCCAGCGCCGTGCGCACCGCGAGGAGCAGCGACTCGCAGTGCTGGTCGAGCAGGGCCAGATAGAGCTCCAGCTTGCCCGGGAAGTGCTGGTAGAGCACCGGCTTGCTGACCCCGGCCCGCTCCGCGATGTCGTCCATCGCCGCGGAGTGGTACCCCTGTGCGACGAAGACCTCCTGTGCGGCCCCCAGGAGCTGATTGCGTCGGGCGCGGCGGGGCAAACGAGTGCCCCGCGGGCGCGCCGCCTCGGTCTGCTCGATGGCTGTCACGCCGCCTCCCAAAATCGTGATCCGACCCAGCCGTTCCGTGCACGCTGCGCCATACCGACATCGTACTTTTGGGTAACCCTCGTATGCGCGGCGCGGACGCAGAATTTCACGGACCGGACGACTGCGGTAGCCACAGTTTCCGTACCCCCTGCCGCATAGCGGGGCGTATCAGCGGTAATCGTCCTCATCCTGTGGGACAACGCGGGCCTGCTCCGCCGCATCCGCCTCGTTCGCACGGTCCCGGTCGACGTCCGCCAGCGGTTCGTCGCCCTGCGGACGCAGATCCGTCCGCTGCTCGGCGGCGTCCGCGTCGGGTGCCTCCTGGTCGGGATCGTCCGGCTGGACGCCCTCGAAGGTCTCCGGGTCATTGGGGTCGACCGTCATGGTGACTCCCTTCCTTGCTCCGAGCCTAGGAGCTACCCCCGGAAGCCGCCATGCGATCTGTGATGGCGAACACATGAACCACGGTGTGATCGTCTCGTAACATTGCCGCATGTCTTCGACCGAGCTGCCGGGAGTCCGCGCCGCCGCCGCAGCGGTGGCCCCCACGGTGAGCGCCGTCAGAGTCGCGGAGGGGGAGAGGCTTCGCTCCGTCACGCTGCCCGGGCTGACGCTGACCGTCCGTTCGCGGCCGCCGGAGCGGACCGGACTGCCGCCCGCGCTCTTCGTGCACGGGCTCGGCGGCTCCTCGCAGAACTGGACCGCGCTGATGCCGCTGCTCCAGGACGTACTGGACAGCGAGGCGCTCGACCTGCCCGGTTTCGGGGACTCCCCGCCGCCGGACGACGGCAACTACTCGGTCACCGGCCACGCCCGCGCGGTGATCCGCTTCCTCGACGCGGGCGAGCGCGGCCCCGTCCACCTGTTCGGCAACTCCCTGGGCGGGGCGGTGGCGACGCGGGTCGCCGCGGTCCGTCCCGACCTGGTGCGCACCCTCACCCTGATCTCGCCCGCGCTCCCCGAGATCCGGGTGCAGTGGTCGGCCGCGCCGACCGCACTGCTCGCCGTCCCGGGAATCGTGTCCCTGTTCGCCCGGATGACCCGGGACTGGAGCGCGGAGGAACGCACCCGCGGAGTCATGGCACTCTGTTACGGCGATCCGGCACGTGTCTCCGCCGACGGCTTCCACAACGCGGTGGCCGAAATGGAGCGGCGGCTGGCGCTGCCGTACTTCTGGGACGCGATGGCGCGCTCGGCACGTGGCATCGTCGACGCGTACACGCTGGGCGGTCAGCACGGGCTGTGGCGCCAGGCCGAGCGGGTGCTCGCACCGACCCAGCTCGTGTACGGCGGACGGGACCGGCTCGTCTCGCACCGGATGGCACGCAGGGCGTCCGCGGCCTTCCGCGATGCGCGACTGCTGACACTGCCCGACGCCGGGCACGTGGCGATGATGGAGTACCCGGAAGCGGTCGCCCAGGCGTTCCGGGAACTGCTCGACGAATGCGGCGGGAGCTGATCCGGGGCGTGGGACGACACAGCCGAAAGGGCCCTGCCCCCAGGGCGCCCGAGACCGGGCCGGACGGGGCGAACGGGGAAGCGGGGCGCGAGGGCGCCCGGCCCGTTGCCGGCAGCGGCCGGCGGAGACGGCCGGGCGACGCGGCTCCCGGCCCCGACGGCCACACCCCGTTCCAGGGCACGCCCCAGGTGCGCGGCGGCCATCCCGAACAGCGTGAACCGGGCGGCGGTTGGGGGACCGGGCCCGTCGGACGGTACGGCGAACGGCCGGCCCCGCCGTACGGCGCGGGACCGGGCGGCGGCCGCATCGGCAACCAGGCCCAGCCCCAGGCGCCGGGGCGGCCGCAGAATTCCCAGGCGCCGCGGAATGCGCAGGGGACCGCCACCAGGCCGCTCATACCGGGTCCGCGGCGTGAGTTCGTCGATGCCTTCGACAGCCCGCCCGCCCCGCCCGCGCCCCGTGGGCCGGGCGCGGCTCCTTCCGGACCGGCGGATCCGTACCGCTCCGTCACCGAGTGGGACGAGCGGCCGCCGGGTGCGGACGAGGCCGCGGAGGCTCCTGACAAGGACACCAAGGACACCAAGGGCGGCAGGGGCCGCACCTTCACCGGCATCGCCGCGGCCGCGGTGACGACCGTGCTCGCGGTGGTCGTGGCCGGCCAGGTCGCCCACGACAGCGGCAGCCGGACCGGAGCCGCGCAGGCCGCGGGCGTGGACCGGGGCGGCGACGGTGATGCCTCCCGCTCCGACGACCGGACGACGCCCGCCCCGAAGGTGGCGGTGGCCAAGCCCCTTTCGTACGAGCAGAAAATGGCCAGGGCCTATCCGCTGGCGCCGAAGCTGACCGCTTCCGGGAAATTCGAGGCGGTCGCCGGCACGGCGAAGGCTCCGGGCAAGGGGCATAGGTACCGCTACCGGATCGACGTCGAGAAGGGGCTCGGGCTCGACTCCGCGCTCTTTGCCGAGGCGGTGCAGAAAACCCTCAATGATGACCGGAGTTGGGCGCACGACGGCGACATGACCTTCGAACGGATTTCCACCGGGAAGCCGGATTTCGTCATCACGCTGGCCAGTCCGGGGACCACGGGTGAGTGGTGCGAGAAGTCGGGTCTGGACACGATGGAGGACAACGTGTCCTGCGACTCCGCGGCCACCGAGCGCGTAATGATCAACGCCTACCGCTGGGCCCAGGGCTCTTCCACCTTCGGACCGGACAAGCTCTTCGCCTATCGCCAGATGCTGATCAATCACGAGGTCGGCCACCGGCTGGGTCACAACCATGTGAGCTGCGGCACGAAGGGGGCCCTCGCCCCGGTGATGCAGCAGCAGACCAAGTCGCTCGACATCGACGGCATCAAGTGCCGCCCCAACCCCTGGGTGTATCCCAAGGGTTGAGCCGGGGCGGGGCTCGCCGGGGCGGTTGCCCGGCTGCCCCGGCGAGACTCCGTGAGGGCGGCCCGCACGGAGCCCGCTCCGGGCGGCCGTCCGCATGATGAGATGACCGTCTCATATCGCGTTGACATCGGTCGGGCCGTCACCGATATTTCTCGGCATGTCACGCAGCTTCGTCACCTCCGATCACGCCGCCATTGAGCTGGCGCTCATCGGCGTGACCGGGCACAGCGTCGCCGACATCGACTGTTGCTGACGCCTGCCCGCGTGCGCGTCGGCCCCCGTCCGAGCCCTGATGGCCCGGACCGCCCTTCCCCGACAGCCGCGCCCGGGCGTACTCCGTCCGCAGGCGCGGCAGTTCCAGTGTTCCGGTCACCTTCACCCGTTCCGACCGGTTGTGTGCACATGTCTCTCGTCGCCGCCTGCACGGAATCACTTTCTGTTTCCTTCATTCAGGCAGTACTCCGAGAGGTCATCTTCCGATGCGTCATCCGTCCGTCATATCGCGCCGCGTAGCAGCGGCCGCCGCAGTACTCGCCGTGGCCGCGGGAGCCGCGGCCTGCGGCCCCGAGGGCAGCAGCAAGGGCAGCGACGGCACCTCCGGCGCGGCGGGCGCGCCCAAGAAGGGCGGCACGCTGACCGTCCTCAACGCCAGCCCGCAGGAGGACTTCGACCCCGCGCGGCTCTACACCTCCGGCGGCGGCAACGTCCCCTCCCTCGTCTTCCGCACGCTCACCACCCGCAACCGCGAGGACGGCGCCGCGGGCTCGAAGGTCGTCCCCGACCTGGCGACCGACCTGGGCACGCCCAGCAAGAACGCCACCGTCTGGACGTACACCCTCAAGGACGGCATCAAGTACGAGGACGGCACCGCGATCACGAGCGCCGACATCAAGTACGGCATCGAGCGCTCCTTCGCGGCCGAGCTCTCCGGCGGCGCGCCCTACCTGCGCGACTGGCTCATCGGCGGGGCCGACTACCAGGGCCCGTACAAGGACAAGAAGGGCCTCGCTTCGATCGAGACGCCCGACGCGAAGACCATCGTCTTCCACCTCAACAAGCCCGAGGGCGAGTTCCCCTTCCTGGCCACGCAGACGCAGACCACCCCGGTGCCGAAGGCCAAGGACACCGGCACGAAGTACGAGGAGCACCCGGTCTCCTCGGGTCCGTACAAGGTCGTCAGGAACGAGGGCGACGGCGAGCGCCTCATCCTGGAGCGCAACACCCACTGGTCGGCCGCCACCGACGAGGAGCGCAAGGCCTACCCCGACCGGATCGACGTCCGTTCCGGGCTCGACTCCGCCGTCATCAACCAGCGGCTGGCCGCCTCGCAGGGTGCCGACGCCGCGGCCGTCACCACCGACACCAACCTCGGCCCGGCCGAGCTCGCCAAGGTCAGCGGCGACAAGAAGCTCGCCGCCCGCGTCGGCACCGGCCACTTCGGATACACCAACTACATCGCCTTCAACCCGAAGGTGAAGCCGTTCGACAACCCGAAGGTGCGCCAGGCGATCTCGTACGCCGTCGACCGCACCTCCGTCGTCAACGCCGCCGGCGGCTCCGCGCTCGCCGAGCCCGCCACCACCTTCCTGCCCGACCAGGCCTCCTTCGGCTACACGCCGTACGACGCCTTCCCGGCAGGCAGGAACGGCAACGCGGCCAAGGCGAAGGAACTGCTGAAGGAGGCGGGTTATCCCAAGGGGCTGACCGTCACCCTCACGCACAACAACGACAAGAACTTCGAGACCAGCCCGGAGATCGCCACCGCGCTCCAGGAGGCGCTGAAGAAGGCCGGCATCACCGTCAGGCTCCAGGGCCTGGAGGACAACGCCTACTCGGACACCGTCTACAACGTGAAGACCGAGCCCGGCTTCTTCCTCGGCGGCTGGGGTGCCGACTGGCCCTCGGGCGGTCCGTTCTTCGCCCCGATCTTCGACGGACGCCAGATCGTCAAGGCCGGGTACAACTTCAACTCCGCCCAGCTGAACGACCCCGCGGTCAACAAGGAGATCGACGAGATCAACAAGCTGACCGACCTGAGCGCCGCCGCCAAGCGCTGGGGCGCGCTCGACAAGAAGGTCGGTGAGCAGGCACTGACCGTGCCGCTGTTCCACCCCGTCTACAAGCGTCTGTACGGCGGGTCCGTCAAGAACGTCGTGATCAGCGACTGGACCGGCCTGCTCGACATCTCGCAGGTCGCGGTCAAGTAACCATGGCCGAAGCACTGCTGGTCAAGGAGGCGGGGGCCGTCGCGGCCCCCGCCTCCGGGGCCCATCCGTTCTGGCGGCGGCTGCGCGCCCGCCGCGCCGCCCTCGTGGCGGCGGCCGTCGTCGCCCTGCTGGTCCTCCTCGCGCTCGCCGCGCCGCTGCTCACGGGCATCGAGGGCCAGAACCCCACCGCGTACCACCCCGACCTCGTCGACTCCGCCACCGGCGGGGTCCCGCTCGGCTCCTTCGGCGGGATCAGCGCCGAGCACTGGCTCGGCGTCGAACCGCTCACCGGACGCGACCTGTTCGCCCGCGTCGCGTACGGCGCCCGCGTCTCGCTCGGCGTCGCACTCGGGGCGACCCTGCTCCAGGTGGCCATCGGTGTCGTCATCGGCCTCTCGGCCGGTCTCGGCAAGCGCTTCGTCGACCAGGCGCTGAGCCGGGTCACCGACGTCGTGGTCGCCCTGCCGGTCATGGTGACCGCGCTCGGCGCGCTCGCCGTCGTCCCGGCGGGCTTCCCCCGCCCGGTGCTGATCTCCGTGATCGTCGGCCTGGTCGGCTGGTCGGGGATCTCGAAGATCGTGCGCGCCCAGACGCTGTCCCTCAAGTCGCGCGACCACGTCGCGGCCGCCCGGCTCAGTGGCTGGGGCTCCTGGCAGATCGCCAGGCGCGAGCTGCTGCCCGCGCTGGCCGCACCCGTCATCACGTACGCCGTCCTGCTCTTCCCCGCCAACATCGTCGTCGAGGCGGCCCTGTCCTTCCTCGGCGTCGGCATCAAACCGCCCACGCCGTCCTGGGGACAGATGCTCAGCGACGCCGACACCTGGTACCAGGCGGCGCCCACCTATCTGCTCATCCCGGCCCTGCTGCTCTTCGTCACCGTGCTGGCGCTCACCGTCCTCGGTGAGGGCGTGCGCACCGCGCTCGACCCGCGCGCCGCCTCCCGGCTGCGGATCGGCACCGGGCGCAAGAAGGAGGCAGGAGCATGAGCGGATTCCTGCTGCGACGCCTCGGCGGGGCGCTGTTCGTCCTCCTCGCCCTGAGCGTCGTCGTCTACGCCGCCTTCTATGTCGCCCCGGGCGACGTCGCGCAGATCGCCTGCGGACCGCGCTGCTCGCCCGCGCAGGTCGCCCAGGTCAGCGAGCAACTGCGCCTCGGCGATCCGGTGTACGTGCAGTACGCGCACTTCCTCCAGAGCCTGGTCGCGGGCCGTGACTACTCCACCGGAACCGGTGTGGTGCACTGCCAGGCCCCGTGCCTGGGACTCTCCTACCAGAGCGGTCAGCAGGTCACCCAGCTGATCCTCGCCAAGCTGCCCGCCACCGCCTCGCTCGCCGTCGGGGCCTTCGTGCTGTGGATGCTGCTCGGGGTCGGCACCGGACTGCTCTCGGTGTGGCGGCGCGGCCGCCTCACCGAGCGCATCCTCACCGGGATCACCCTGGCCGGCATGGCCACGCCCGTCTTCGTGATCGGCCTGCTGCTGATCATCATCTGCGTCACGGCGCTCCAGATCCTGCCCTTCCCCGACTACGTCCCGTTCACCGAGGACCCGGAGCAGTGGGCCTGGAACCTGCTGCTGCCCTGGATCTCGCTCGCGCTCATCTCCGCCGCCCCGTACGCCCGGATGACCCGGGCCTCGATGCTGGAGACGCTGGCCGAGGACCATGTGCGCACCTTCAGGGCGTACGGGGTCAGCGAGCGGACGATCGTCGGACGGCACGCGCTGCGCGGCGCCCTGGCCCCGGTGATCGCACTCGGCGCACTCGACGTCGGCTCGATGTTCGGCGGCGCCGTGCTCACCGAGTCGCTCTTCGGGATCCCGGGCGTCGGGCGTGAACTCGTCGAGGCCGTCAAGCAGGTGGACCTCCCGGTCGTCGTCGGTCTGGTGCTCGTCACCGGATTCTTCGTCGTCCTTGCCAATGCCGTCGCGGACATCCTCCAGGCGATGGCCGACCGACGGGTGGTGCTGTCATGAGTCTCGTCGAGGTCACCGATCTCTCGATCTCGTTCGGCGACGTGCACGCGGTGCGCGGACTGTCGTTCTCGCTGGAGGCGGGCGGCGCGCTCGGCGTCGTCGGCGAGTCCGGCTCCGGAAAGAGCGCCTCGGCGTACGCGCTGCTCGGCCTGCACCGGGGGACCGGTGCGAAGGTCGGCGGCTCGGTCCGGGTCGCGGGAGTGGACGTCCAGGCCGCGGGCGACGCGGAACTGCGGGGGCTGCGCGGGGCGAAGGCCGCGATGGTCTTCCAGGACCCGCTCTCCTCGCTGGACCCGTACTACGCGGTCGGCGACCAGATCGCCCAGGTGTACCGCGTGCACCACCGCGTCACCCGGCGGGCGGCGCGCGCCCGGGCCGTGGAGGTGCTGGACCGGGTCGGGATCCCCGACGCGGTGCGCCGCTCCCGGTCCCGGCCGCACGAGTTCTCCGGCGGCATGCGCCAGCGGGCGCTGATCGCGATGGCGCTGGCGTGCGAACCCCAGCTGCTGATCGCCGACGAGCCGACGACCGCGCTCGACGTCACCGTCCAGGCCCAGATCCTCGACCTGCTGCACGATCTGCGCCGCGAGACGGGCATGGGACTGCTGCTGGTCACCCATGACGTGGGCGTGGCGGCCGAGTCGGTGGACGAGGTGCTCGTCATGCGGTCGGGGATAGCCGTGGAACGCGGGCCGGTGGCCGAGGTGCTCGGCGCGCCCCGCGAGCCGTACACGAAGGCGCTGCTGTCAGCCGTGCCGCGCATCGACCCCGGGCCCGGCGGCTCTGCCGCCGCGACCGCGGGAGCGGCGCACGCCGGGGCCGAGGTGCTGGTCGAGGCCGAGGACGTGCGGCAGGTGTTCGGCCGGGGGAAGTCCGCCCTGGCCGCCGTCGACGGGGTCTCCCTCACCGTCCGGCGCGGCGAGACGCTCGGCATCGTCGGCGAGAGCGGCAGCGGCAAGACCACCCTGGGGCGGATGCTCGTCGGTCTGCTGGAACCCACGTCCGGCCGGCTCGGCCGGGCGGCCCGGGTGCAGATGGTCTTCCAGGACCCGGTCTCCTCGCTCAACCCGCGCCGCTCCGTCGGCGAGTCGGTCGCCGACCCGCTGCGGGCGCGCGGGGAGCGCGACGAGGAGGCGATCAGGGCGCGCGTGAGGGACCTGCTGGAGCGTGTCGGACTCGACCCGGAGCAGTACGACCGCTATCCGCACGAGTTCAGCGGCGGCCAGCGCCAACGCGTCGGCATCGCGCGGGCCCTGGCCGCCGAGCCCGAACTCATCGTCTGCGACGAGGCGGTCTCCGCGCTCGACGTGACGACCCAGGCCCAGGTGACCGCCCTGCTGGCGGAACTCCAGCAGGAGCTGGGGCTCGCCCTGGTCTTCATCGCCCACGACCTCGCTGTCGTACGGCAGGTGAGCGACCGGGTCGCCGTCATGCGACGGGGCCGGATCGTCGAGGAGGGCCCGGTGGAGCAGGTGTACGCGGACCCCCGCGACCCGTACACCCGGCAGTTGCTGGCCGCCGTGCCCGCCCTCGATCCGGCCCTCGCGGCGGTACGCCGCGCGGCCCGCAAGGAGCTGGCCGCAGCCTGACGGCAGGTGACCCACCGCTTCCATAGCGCGACAGAACGCTACCGGGGTGGGAAAGTTACGCCGGTTCACCCCTTTCGGTGGTGCGACGGACAACCGTCCGTCGCACCACGGGCCTATCCGCTTACGGTCGTCCCGCTGCGAGTCGCCGATCCAACGGCGGCCGCTCACAAGGGAGATCGGGGGTGTGCTCGTGCGGATCGGATTGCTCACAGACGGTGGTTATCCGTATGCGTCCGGTGAGTCCAGACTCTGGTGCGACCGTCTGGTGCGCGGGCTCGCGCAGCACGAGTTCGATCTCTTCGCGCTCAGCCGCAGCGCCGAACAGGAGGCGCAGGGCTGGGTCCAGCTCCCGGTCCAGGTCAGCCGGGTGCGGACGGCGCCCCTGTGGACCGCCGACGAGGACACCCTCGGCCTCCACGCCCCCAGAGGCCTGCTCCCGCGGCTGCTGACCGGCGGGGGCGCGCGAACGTACGGGCGGCGCGAACGGCGGCGCTTCATCACCCACTTCACGGCCCTCGCGGCCTCGGTGTGCGTGGCGGGTGCGACGGGCGGCGAGCGGAGCGACGGGGGCGAGGGCGCAGGTCGCGGCGGGTCGCCGGATGCCGCGGGCGGCGACGGCCGTGGCGGGGTGGCCGACGGCGCCGCGGACTCCGGCCGTGACGGGTCGGCCGGCGCGGAGAGCGGTGCGTCGCCCGGTTCGGTGGCGGGCGGCCCGGACGCGCGGGCGGCGGACGGCCAGTTCACGGAAGGCCTTTACGGGCTCGCCGAACTGGCTTGCGAGCACGGTGGGCTTCCGGCCGCCCTCCGCTCCGAGACCGCGGTGCGGATCCTTGAGACCGCCTGCCGCGCCCACGGCACCGGACGCACCGTCCAGTCCGCCACCGTCCCCGATCTCCTCGCCTTCGCCCGGGAGCTCGACCGGGTGCTGCGCCCACTCTCGCTCGACTGGTACGACGAGGAGAGCCTCGGCGCCGTCGACCTCTGCCATGCCGCGTCCGGCGGGGCCGCCGCGCTGCCGGGACTGCTGGCCAAGCGCTTCTTCGGGGTGCCGCTGCTCGTCACCGAGCACGCCGTGCAGCTGCGCGCGCACTACCTCTCGGACACCGGTGCGCCGGTGAGTGCGCCGGTACGCGCACTGCTCGCCAACTTCCACGGGCGGCTCGCCGCCGAGGTGTACCGGCAGGCCGCGCTCATCACCCCCGGCAACACCCACGCCCGCCGCTGGCAGGAGCGTTGCGGCGCCGAACCCGCCAAGGTGCGCACGGTCTATCCCGGCATGGAGTCGGGCCGCTTCGCGGCGCTCGGCGAGAGCGAGGACGAGGGCGGCCCGGACACGCTGGTCTGGGTGGGCCGGATCGAGCCGGCCAAGGACCTGATCGCCCTGTTGCACGCCTTCGCCGAGGTGCGCAGGGCCGAGCCCGACGCCCGGTTGCGCATCATCGGTGCGGCGGCCCAGGGGCCGGAGGGCGCCGCCTATCTCGCGCACTGCCGGTCGCTCGCAGCCCAGTTGTTCCCCGACGAGGCCGTGGACGCGCACGCCGTCGGCGACAGCCCGGTCTCCTTCGAGGACATCGGTGGGGCCGAGGTCCCCGATCTCGTCCAGGCGTACGCGGCGGGCGGGGTCGTGGTGCTCTCCAGCGTGGTCGAGGGTTTCCCGATCAGTCTGGTCGAGGCGATGTTCTGCGGCCGGGCGACGGTGTCCACGGATGTCGGCGCGGTCGTCGAGGTCATCGGCGGTACGGGACTCGTGGTGCCGCCGCGCAATCCACGGGCCCTCGCGGACGCCTGCCTGGCTCTGCTGCGCGACCCGGAGCGCCGTGCGCGCCTGGGAGCGGCGGCGCGTGCCCGCGCACTCGAACTCTTCACCGTCGAACAGAACCTCGCGGCATTTCGCGGCATTTACCTGGAGGTGATCTCGCAGGCGCCGGTGCGCAGGGGGCCGGTGCTGGACGCCGGTGGCGTACCGCGCCCCTTCGCCACGCCGCCGGAGGCCCATGTACTCGGTCTGTGGGCGGAGCCTGGGGACGGCCCCGGCCCGGGGGCGGCCGGGCGGACGCCCAGCTGGGCCGTGCAGGGAGTCGGCGCGGGAGCGCACGGCGTGGGGGACGGCGATGTGTGACCAGGAAGCGGCCGCCCCGGGCCGCCCGAACCGACCGGGTCCGACCGGTGCGCCCGGGGCAGTCGCTGCGCTGGGTGACGAGCACGGAGGAACGACGATGGGCCGCCCGACCGAAGTGCCCGAGGCGCTCGGCACGCCGATGACCAGCAGCAACGGGGACCATCGCTCATGGGTGGCGGCCTCCGGGACCCTGCTCACGGACGTCTCGGAGCCGGCGTGGGGGCTGTCCGCCGCACCACCGGACGGGGCAGCGGGTGCCCCGGTGGACGGTGCCGGGAGCGCGCGCCCGGCGCGGGACGACGCCTCCGGGAGCGCGCCGCACCCCGAGCCCGACACTGCGCCCGCGCACGCCTCCGGGCCGACTGCGCCCGAGCCGACCGCGCCCGGGCTGACTGCGCCCGAGCCGACCGCGCCCGGGCTGACTGCGCCCGAGCCGACCTCCACCCCAGCGCCCCTTGCCCCCGTACCCCCCGAAGCCGTTGTCGACGCGTCCCCCGCCCCTGAGGATCCGTCGCCGCGGTCGACGCCCCCCGAGGACCTGACGCCCCCCGACGACCCCGCGCAGCACCCGACCCCCCGGGCTCCCGAGGTCGCCCACACCGCTCCGGCGCGCAAACTCGCCACCGGGCGGCGCGGGCCCGCCGATCCTGTGAAATCCCTGATGCACCGGCACCGCGAGCTCTGTGAGCGGGCCGTCGACCCCCTGGAGATCGCCGCCGGACTGGAGGCCCACGGAGTCACCGACCGCACCGCCGCCCGCTACCGGCACCGCGATGTGTTCTCGCTCGCCGAGGAGCTGTTCGCGCGGGTTCCGGCTGTTGCGGGGGAGCCCGTGGGCGCGTCCTTCGCCCCGGCGCGCGACATCGACACGCGCGCCGCATGGTCGCTCCGGGCCTTGCTGCCCGGCGCCGCCTGCCTCGCGACCTTCGTCGCGCTGCGGCTCACCGAGGGCCTGCTCGACGGCGGGGCGCGGCTCGCCATCGGCATCGGCGGCGGTCTCCTCGCCTTCGTCGGGCTCGCGCTCGCCCTGCGTACCGGCCCCCTCTGCGCCGACGGCCGCTCGTCGGGCGCCGCGGGCCTGTTCGGCTGCTGGCTGCTCGGCTACGTCCTGTACGGCGACGCGCTGCTCCACCAGGTCCTCAGCGGCGGCCCCGAGGGTCCCTGGGACATCACCCCGGCGCCACTGCTCGGCCTCGCCGTGGCGGTCGCTCCCGCAGCCTGGTGCGCCCACCTCTTCTCCGTACACGCGCACCGCAAACTCAACGGCAGCCGCGCGCTGGAGGAGTTCGCCGCGGGTGTGCGCCCCCTGCTGTTCGCCGCTGTCGCGTTCTTCCTCTGCGTCCTCGGCGGGCTGTTGTACCTGGCCCGGCTCGGGATCGGTACGGGCGGCGCCCCGGTCGGGGCAGCGGCACTGGGCGTGCTGCTTCTGCTGGCCCGCCTCCTCACCGTCCACGGCTTCCCCGAACCGGCCGCCACCGGCCTCGCCGCCGCCTGTGCCGTCGAGGCCGCCGCCCCCGCCCTCGTCCTGGCCGGCCGGCTGCCCGGCCTCGATGCCCTCGCCCGCCCCGTGGACGCGCTCGTCGAGGCGGCGGGCACCGGGGCCGTACCAGCCGTCGCCTGCGGCGCGGCCGCGCTCGGCCTGCTGACCACCGCCACCGTCGCACTCTCCCGGGCGTCCGCCCACACCGCCGCCTGACCCCCGCACACCAGAACACCCCCGCACACCAGAACACCCGCGGAGCCGACGCCGCGGGCCTCTTCCCGAACCGCACACAACTGCTCAAGGAGACACCGGACATGACCCCCCAATACCTCGCACCGGCAGCCCGCCGTCGGCACCGAGGGGGCGCGCGATGAGGGTGCTGCTGCTCGGAGCCAACGGATTCCTCGGCCGGTTCGTGGCCGACCGGCTGCTCGCCGACCCCGCCGTCCACCTCACGGCGCTCGGCCGCGGCGACGACGCCGACGTACGGTTCGACCTCGCCGGCGGCAGCCCGGGAGCGCTCACTCGCTTCCTGGACGCCGTCCACCCCGGAGTCGTCGTCAACTGCGCCGGCGCCACCCGGGGCGGGGCCCGCGACCTGACCCGTCACAACACCGTCGCCGTCGCCACGGTCTGCGAGGCGATGCGGCGCAGCGGCTGCACCGCCCGGCTGGTCCAGGTCGGCTGCTCCTCGGAGTACGGACCCTCGCAGCCCGGTTCGTCCACGGCCGAGGACGCCATTCCCCGTCCCGGCGGCCCGTACGGCGTCAGCAAGCTCGCCGCCACCGAACTCGTCCTCGGCTCCGGCCTCGACGCGGTCGTGCTGAGGGTCTTCTCGCCGGTCGGCCCCGGCACCCCGGCCGGCTCCCCGCTCGGCCGGCTCGCCGAGGCGATGCGCCGCGCCATGCAGTCGGGCGACGGCGAGCTGAAGCTCAGCGGCCTCGGCGTACAGCGCGACTTCGTCGACGTCCGGGACGTCGCACGCGCCGTGCACGCGGCCTCGCTCTCCGCTGCGCAGGGCGTCGTCAACATCGGCACCGGGCGGGCCGTGCGCCTGCGCGACGCCGCGGCCGTCCTCGCCAAGGTCGCCGGATACGCGGGCGCACTCCACGAGCTGGACACGCCCCCCGCCCGCCTGCCCATCGGTGCCCCGCGGACCTCCGCCGAATCGGTCATGGAGCACCTCGCGGTCACCCCGTCCCCCTACCCGGACGGCTGCGGTGCCTGGCAGCAGGCTGACGTGCGCACCGCCAGGGACCGGCTCGGCTGGCGCCCCCGGATCAATCTGGAGGAGTCCCTCGCCGACATCTGGATGGAGGCGGCGTGCCGTATCTGACCAGTACCGGCACCGCACGCCGCACCAGCGGCGCCGAACAGCTCGGCTTCGGCGTCCCGGGGTACGCCCACCCGCTGCTCGCACCGGTCGAATGGGCTGAACTCGCCCGCCCCGGAACCCCGTTGCACTGGGCCGTCCTCGACATCGACAACGGCCCCGGTGCCCGCCCCGACCCGCACTGCCTGGAAGCCGCGGGCCGGCTCCGCAACGCCCGCGAACGGGCCGTGCACGGCGAGGAACCGCTCGACGCCGTGCGGGCCTCGGCCGGACGGCTGCTCGGCCGGCTCGACCTGGTCCAGGGCAACCGGCCCTTCGGCGAGCTGGTCGCCGACGCGCGGTCCTACCTGGACTGGTACCGCGTCGACGGCTTCTACCTGGACCGCTGCCCGGCCGAGCGCCAGGACCTCCCGGCCGTCCGCCGTCTCACCAGCACCCTCTCCGCCCTCCTGGCGGACAGCGACAGCGCGCAGCATGGCGCGCAGCACGGCGGGCATCTGGTGCTCGGGCACGACACCCATCCGTATCCGGGCTACGCGGAGGCCGCCGACCAGCTCGTCACCTTCCGCGGCGCGTGGACCGACTACCGCTGGTCGCAGGTGGCGGAGTGGACCGCCGCCTACCCGCCCGGCCGATTCGCCCACTTCGTCCACGGCGTCCCGCGCACCCATCTGGACGAGGCGGTGCGCATCGCCCGCTGGCAGGGTGCCGGGACGATCTTCTTCACGGACCGCACCGGAGAGGCGGATCCGGGAAAGGGACGCGGACAAAGTGATCCATTCGCGACTCTGCCCAGGTACTGGGACGAAATTGTCTCGCGGATCGGACCTGGTATCTCGGAATGAGAGGGGGCGTGGCAGTGTTACGGCAAGAACAACCGTACGTAGCCGAAGTACGTAGAAACCGACCACCTGCATTGTTGAGGTTCCTGTGTCGCTGCCACCCCTGGTCGAGCCAGCTGCTGAGCTCACCGTCGACGAGGTCCGCAGGTACTCCCGCCACCTGATCATCCCGGATGTCGGGATGGACGGGCAGAAGCGGCTGAAGAACGCGAAGGTGCTCTGTGTGGGCGCCGGCGGTCTCGGCTCCCCGGCTCTGATGTACCTGGCCGCCGCCGGTGTCGGAACGCTCGGCATCGTGGAGTTCGACGAGGTCGACGAGTCGAACCTGCAGCGCCAGATCATCCACAGCCAGGCCGACATCGGCCGGTCCAAGGCCCAGTCCGCCAAGGACTCGGTGCTGGGCATCAACCCGCTGGTGAACGTGATCCTTCACGAGGAACGGCTCGAAGCCGAGAACGTGATGGAGATCTTCGCCCAGTACGACCTGATCGTGGACGGCACGGACAACTTCGCCACCCGCTATCTCGTCAACGACGCCGCGGTGCTCCTGAACAAGCCGTACGTCTGGGGTTCGATCTACCGTTTCGACGGCCAGGCGTCCGTCTTCTGGTCCGAGCACGGTCCCTGCTACCGCTGCCTCTACCCGGAGCCGCCGCCCCCCGGCATGGTTCCGTCCTGCGCCGAGGGCGGTGTCCTGGGCGTGCTCTGCGCGTCCATCGGCTCCATCCAGGTCAACGAGGCCATCAAGCTGCTCGCCGGCATCGGTGACCCGCTCGTCGGCCGGCTGATGATCTACGACGCGCTGGAGATGCAGTACCGCCAGGTCAAGGTCCGCAAGGACCCCGACTGCGCGGTCTGCGGCGAGAACCCGACCGTCACCGAACTCATCGACTACGAGGCCTTCTGCGGCGTCGTGTCCGAGGAGGCCCAGGAGGCGGCGCTCGGCTCCACGATCACTCCCAAGCAGCTCAAGGAGTGGATCGACGCGGACGAGAAGATCGAGATCATCGACGTCCGTGAGCCGAACGAGTACGAGATCGTCTCGATCCCCGGCGCGAAGCTGATCCCGAAGAACGAGTTCCTGATGGGCAACGCCCTCCAGGACCTTCCGCAGGACAAGCGCATCGTGCTGCACTGCAAGACCGGTGTCCGCAGCGCCGAGGTCCTCGCGGTCCTCAAGTCGGCGGGCTTCGCCGACGCGGTGCACGTCGGCGGCGGCGTGATCGGCTGGGTCAACACGATCGAGCCCGAGAAGCCGGTGTACTAGGGTCTTCCGTTTGGATCAGGCCGGAGCCCGCGAGCCCGGCACGATCCACACGAGAGGCCTTAGAGGCTGAATGCTTCGAAGGGGCCGGTCCGCATCATGCGGGCCGGCCCCTTCGGCGTGCACACGGTTGCGCTACGAACAGGTCTTGCCGTCCGTGGGTACCTTCCCGTCCAGGAAGTACGTGTCCACCGTCGACGTCACACAGGTGTTGCCGCCGTAGGCGCCGTGCCCCTCACCCTTGTTGGTGAGCAGGATGCCGACGCCCTTGCCCAGCTCGTCCGCCATCTTCCGCGCACCCTCGTACGGGGTCGCCGGGTCGCCCGTCGTGCCCACGACCAGGATCGGACCGGCGCCCGGAGCGCTCGCCTCCGGGGTGTCGTGCTCGCCCGCCACCGGCCAGTCGGAGCACCAGCCCGCCGTGTCCCAGGCCAGGAACGGGCCGAAGACCGGGGACAGCTTCTTGAACTCGGGCAGCAACGCCTTCGCCTCGGCCGCCGTCGGCCGGGCCTTGGAGTCCGCGCAGGAGATGGCGCGCTGCGAGTGGTTCTGGGTGTCGTAATGGCCCTTCTCGTCGCGGCCGTTGTACGAGTCGGCGAGCTGCAGCAGCATGGAGCCGGTGCCGCCTTCCGCCTCGTCCAGGGCCTGCGTGAGCGTCGGCCAGCTGTCCTTGGAGTAGAGCGGCAGCACGATGCCGGTGATCGCCAGCGACTCGTTGAGCTCGCGGCCCGTACCGGTCGGCAGCGGCTTCGCGTCGATCCGCTTCAGCAGTGCGGCGATGCGCTGTGTCCCCTTCTCGGGGTCCTGGCCGCGGTCCTTGAGGTAGTTGTCCAGTGCCCGCTGGAAGCCGGTGGTCTGGTTGCGGGCGTGACCGGTGCTGTCCGCGGTCGGGTCGACGACGGCGTCGAAGACGGTGCGGCCCACGTTCTCGGGGAAGAGATGTGCGTAGGTGCCGCCCAGTTCGGTGCCGTACGACATACCGAAGTACGTCAGCTTCTTGTCACCGAGGACCTCGCGGATCAGGTCCATGTCCCGGGCGGCGTTCGTCGTGCCGACGAACGGCAGGACCTTGCCCGAGCGGCTCTCGCATCCCGCGCCGAAGCCGGCGCCGTCCTTCATGAACGCCGCCTCCTCCGCCGCCGTGTCCGGCGTCATGTCGACGTTCCGGTTGGCGCTGTCCTGCTCCCGGTCCGTGCGGCACCGCACCCCGGCGCTCTGTGACACCCCGCGCGGATCGAAACCCACCAGGTCGTAGCGGGTGTTGAGCGTTCCGTACGAACCGGCGGCGCGCGGCAGGATGGAGACGCCCGAGCCGCCCGGTCCGCCGAAGTTGAACAGCATCGAGCCGAGTCGCCGGCCCTTGTTCCGGGCCTCCTTGCGGATCAGCGCGATCCCGATCGTGTCTCCGTCCGGCTTCGCGTAGTCCAGCGGGACCTTGACCATCGTGCAGCGCCAGGCCGAGCCCGGGGCGCTGCCGCCCTCGGAGGCCTCGCAGCGGTTCCAGTCCAGGCGCTGCGAGGTGAGGGAGGCGGGCAGGGGCTTGTCGCTCGCCTCGGCCGACGGGGCGGCGGACGGTGAGCCGGCCGAAGCCGTGGTGCCGTCCGCCTGCTTGCCCGGCTTGTCGTCCGTGCCGTCCTCGCAGCCCGCGAGCACTCCCGTCAGCAGCAGTGCGGTGGCGGCCAGCGCCCCCGCCCGTACGTATGCGACCACGTGTACGTCCCTCCCCGTCGTGCCTGCCCGTCCGGCAGTTCGCGCCCATGGTAGGCGCGCGGACCGGCACGCCTATCGGCAGACCGTCCCGTCGGCCGGCACCTTTCCGTCCAGGAGGTAGCCGCCCACCGCCTTCTGCACACAGGAGCTGCCGCTGTTGTACGCGCCGTGGCCCTCGCCCCTGTACGTCATCTCCACGCCGACGCCCTCGCCCAGCTCCTCGGCCATCGCCTTCGCGCCCGCGTACGGAGTCGCCGGGTCGCCGGTGTTGCCGATGACCAGGACCGGGGCCGCGCCCTCGGCGCTGACGTCCGGGGTGTCCCAGGCGCCCGCCACCGGCCAGCCGGTGCACGCCATCAGACCCCAGCCGAGGTAGTCGCCGAAGACCGGTGAGGCGTCGTGGAACGCGGGAAGCTTCTCCTTGGTCTGGTCGAGGGTGAACCGCTGCTTGGAGTCGGCGCAGTTGATGGCGGTGTTGGCCGCGGCGGAGTTGTCGTAGTGGCCGTCCTCGGAGCGCCCGTTGAGGGAGTCAGCGAGGGCGAGGAGCAGTGCGCCGTCGCCGCCGTCGGCCTCGTCCACGCCCTGCTCCAGCAGGGGCCAGGTCTCCTTGGAGTAGAGCGCCGCCGCGATGCCGGTGGTGGCCTGCGTCTGCGTCAGCTTCCGGGAACCGATGCCCGGTACGGGCTCCTTCTCCAGCCGGTCGAGGAGGCCGGACACCCCCTGTTCGACCTCCTCGGCGGTGGCACCGGGCAGCTTGCAGGCGTCGCCCCGGTCCACACAGTCCTCGGCGAAGTTGTCCAGGGCGAGCTGGAAGCCCTTGGCCTGGCCGAGTGAGGACTGTTCGGCGTCCTCGGTCGGGTCGACCACCGCGTCCAGGACCGATCTGCCGACGTGTCCGGGGAACAAGTGCGCGTAGACGCCGCCCAGTTCGGTTCCGTACGAGATGCCGAAGTAGTAGAGCCTGTCGTCGCCGAGGACCTGGCGCATCAGGTCCATGTCGCGGGCCGCGTTCGTCGTCCCCACGAAGGGGAGCTCCTTGCCCGAGTTCTTCTCGCAGGCGTTCACGTACGTCTTCGTGGACTCGGTGAACTCCTTCTCCTCCGCCGCGTCGTCCGGCGTGCCGTCGCCCTCGTACCGCGCGTCCAGTTGCGCGTCGTCCTCGCACTCCACGCCCGCGCTGCGGCCGACTCCGCGCGGGTCGAAGCTCACCAGGTCGTACCGCGTGCGGAGCTTGTCGTACTCCGTGCCGAAGGCGGGCAGGGTGGCGACACCCGAAGCGCCGGGGCCGCCGAAGTTGAAGATGAGCGAGCCGATCCGCTTCTTCGCGTCCATCGCCTTCGCGCGGACCAGCGCCAGCTCGACGGTGTCGCCGTCCGGCTCCGCGTAGTCGAG
This sequence comes from Streptomyces sp. LN549, assembly GCF_043203805.1. Taxonomy (NCBI): domain Bacteria; kingdom Bacillati; phylum Actinomycetota; class Actinomycetes; order Kitasatosporales; family Streptomycetaceae; genus Streptomyces; species Streptomyces sp. LN549. Next base: position 5,819,084 of record NZ_JAZHRI010000002.1, read on the forward strand.
CGGGACATTCATGAACGAGCACTCCCAGACGGCCCCGCCGGGCAGTGGGGAGGGCGAGGCTCCGCCGCCCTGTGCCTGGGAGGGGGCGGGGCACGGCGTCCACTTCAACTGCTGGGATGCGAGGCCGGCGGGGGTGGTGGTCGCGGCGGCCTCGGCGGGGCGGGGCGGGCTCTCCTTGCCGCCCCCGTCCGAACAGCCGGCGAGGGGGAGCAGCACGGTCACGGTGGCGGCGAGGGCCGCGGCGCGCAGGGCATGGGAGGTCCTCATCGCTCCATCGTGCGGCGGCGCCCCGGGGGGTGCACGGGGCGCCGGTCCAAACGAGAGGTCTCAGGCCGTGTCGGCGGACTGCCTAAAGCTCGCCCTTGCGCGTCAGATGGTTGAAGCAGAGCCAGCCGGGGAGCACCGGCAGCCACAGCGTCATCAGCCGGAACAGCAGTACCGCAGGCGCCGCGACTTCCTTCGGCAGGCCGACCGCGATCAGACCGAGGGTCAGCGCACCCTCGACCGCGCCCATGCCGCCCGGGGTCGGCGCGGCCGACCCCAGGGCGTTGCCGGCGAGGAAGACCACCGCGATGCTCGCGTAACTGAGGTGCGGCGTGTCCGGACCGCTGAACGCCCGGACGGACGCGTCCAGACACATCACGAACAGGCCGGTCAGCAGCAGCATCCCGCCGATGCCGGTGAGCAGCTTCTGCGGCCGCTGCACGACATCGAGCATGCGCGGTACGACTCCGGCGAACAGCGACCGCACCCGGGTCACCACGAACTTCCGCAGGAACGGGATCGCCGTCACCACCAGTACCAGCACGGCGACCGTCAGCAGCCCCGCGATCACGGTCCTGGACGGAGTGAGCGAGGACGGCGTCTTCTCCGTACCGGTCAGGTACCCGAACGCGGCGAGCAGCAGGATGTGGCACCCGAGACCGAACAGCTGTGAGGCGCCGACACTCGCGACCGCGAGCCCCGGACGCACGCCGGAACGCTGGAGGAACCGGGTGTTCAGTGCGACCCCGCCCACCGCGGCCGGGGCCACGATCTTCACGAACGAGCCGGCGACCTGAGCCAGCACCGTCTTGCTGAACGGCACCCGTTCGGGCACGAAGCCCAGCAGACTCATCGCGGCCGCGATGTAGCTGAGCGCCGAGAAGCCGAGCGCGGCCGCCACCCAGCCCCACTCCGCCTGCTCGACGACCGCGCCGAAGTCGGCCTCGGTGACCTGCGAGATCAGGAAGTACGCGGCGATGGCACCGGCGATGAAGCTGAACAGGGTGCGCGGCTTGATGCGCTCCAGACGGACCGGCTCGACCGGGGCCTGCGGCCGGATCAGCAGCACCTCCTGGCGGATCTGGGAGAGCAAATCCTCCTCGCGGGCCCCGTCCAGCGCGTCGTCCATGGCGCGCTTCTCGGCCTGCTTCTCGGTGCGCTGCGACTTGCGGGCGGACTTGCGGCCGGCGTCGTCGGGACGCTCCGCGTCCTGCGACCGGGCCCGCTTCGCCGCGTCCGACGCGTCCAGTACGGCCTCGCGCTCGCGCTGCGACCGTTCCCGGGCGAGCCTGCGCAGGTGGGCGCGGGTGGAGCGGCTGAGGGCGATCGGCTGGAGCAGCGGAAGACAGTCCGCGACGGCGTCCGGGCCGAGCACCGCCAGTGCGGACGCCACCGCCCGCTCGGCGCCCACCCGCAGACCCGTGGTGGTGAGCAGCTGGGCGATGTCCATCCGCAGGACCAGGTCACCGGCCGCGATCTCGCCACCGCGCAGATCCGTGACGAACACCTTGCCGGAACGATCCACCAGGATGGCGTCACCGGTGAGCCTGCGGTGCGCGATCCGACGCGACTGGAGCGCCTTCACCTGACGCCAGGCACCGCGCACCAGGTCGTCGGTGATCTCGGAGTCCTCCAGCGCGTCCAGCGAGCGCCCGCCGATGTGCTCGTACACCAGCATCACGGCGTCCGGACCGAGCTCGGAGGTGGCGATCAGCTTGGGGGCGTTGGCGCCGGCGGCGATCGCCGCGTACGCGAGCAGTGCCTCCTGCTCCAGTGCCTGGCGCAGCGACTGGATGGAACGCCGCTGGGTGATGCCGCGCAGGGTGAGCCTGCGCCACACACGGTAGAAGAAGCCCTGCGCCTGTTGTTCGCGGTCCACGACCGTCACGTCGAGTGGTGGGCCGTCCTCCAGGGAGACCACGTAGCGGCGCCCGCGGTCGCTCTGGTCACCCGAGTCGGGCGCGTCCTCGGCCCGCATCGCGGTGACCGGCCGGAAGCCGACGTGGCGCAGACCGGCCATCAGGTGCTGGCCTGTCGGCCGGACGTTCGGCGAGCCGACCGCGTACAGCGTGCCGTACGCGACCGTCCAGCCGATGAGCACCGTGAGGATGATCGAGAACGGGGTCGTGTAGCCGCCCACCAGCATCGCGAAGGCGTCCAGCAGCAGCACCACCCACAGTACGACCCGCCACCGCGGCCGTCTCGCCATGCCGACGGCCGTCATATAGGCGATCACGGGGGCGAGATAGCCGTGTACGGGATCGGTGAGCGCGTCACCGGGCTGCGGCTGGGTCAGTGCGTCCTGAACGGTGCCGGACGCGGAATTGGCGACCCAGAGGTCCGTGGCGAGCGTCACCCCGTGCGCGAGCACGGCGGCCAGGACGCCGTCCGCGATCCGCAGCCCGTCGCGTTTGATCAGCCGCTCGATGGCGAAAGCCACCGGGACGAGCAGCACGGCGATGCTGGAGACGAGACCGGCGATCTTGATGAGCAGATCGGGCGCCTGTCCGGTGCCCTTGTTGATGTCCTGTTCGAGGCCGGTCGTCGTGCCGTGGGCGAATGCGGCGACGGCGAACAGCACGACGATCGCAAGGACCCCGATGAGGAGCCGCAGCAGATCGGAGGGGCGGTGCACCCGCGCGGGGAGCAGGGGTTCGTCCCCCGAGACACGGTCGGACAGCGCCGCATCGGAGGTCGAGAGCGTCGAGCCCTCCAGATGATCCGAGGGGGGCTGCGGGCCGGCGCCGGGCTCCTGCCCGCCCTCCTCGGGGTGCGGCTCGGCATCAGAGGCGTCGGCCGCCTTCGGTGGCTGCACGCCCTGCTCCTTCGTCGCCTCTGATTGGTCTTCGTGTTCTCGTATCACCGGTCACCGCCCGCATGATGGTGGCACGGCCGGCGGGCGGAGGGGGGCATCAGGGTGCGATGCGGGGGCGCGCGATGCGCAAGATACGCTCCATTCCGCGCCCGCGCACACTCCGTGTCCGGCCGGACACGGAACAGGCCGGACTGTCGGTGGCGTACGGCAGGATGGGCCGGATGAGCGAACAACCGACGGGCGACGCGTTGCCGGAGTACGCGGAGCGCGTGCTCGACGTCGCCGAGCTGATCCCGCCCGGCCGCGTCATGACGTACGGCGACATCGCGGAGTGGCTGGGGGACGGCGGCCCGCGCCAGGTCGGCCGGGTCATGGCGCTGTACGGGGGAGCGGTGCCGTGGTGGCGCGTGGTGCGCGCCGACGGTGCGCTGCTGCCCGGCCACGAGCTGCGGGCGCTGGATCACTACCGCGAGGAGAACACCCCGCTGCGCGAGGCCTCGCACTCCGCGGACGGCCACCTTCCGCGTCTCGACATGCGGAGCGCACGGTGGGACGGCGCACCGGGCGGACCGGGCACGGCGGAGGACGGCGGCGGGGGATCTCACACCTGACAGCTTCCGCCATCCGGCGGCACATCGGGCGGAGCCGGGCCCGTACGACGTACAGGAAGCGCGAAGCCGGAGCGGCTCGGGGCTTTCCTCACCGGTGGGTCCGTCCGGTCCGTCCGGTCCGGTGGGTCCGGCGGGACTCCTCCGGCCGTCGGAGCCTTCCCTCCCGGCCGGACCCGCCGGCTGCGCCGAGCTCCTCGCCCGCGCAGCACCGCCCGCCCCGGCGGAACGTGACGATCCACGCATCCGTCCCGCCCCAATCGGCGGCCTCGCCGGAGTAGCGTCGTCAGTTCGCGGTACGCGCCGCGCCCTCACCCCCAGCACCCCCAGCACACCCACCAGGACCGGCGATCCCAACGTGAGCTCCTCCTCCACCACCCGGAACAGTCCGCACCGTCAGGCACGGCGTCGGACCACGGGCGCGTACAGGCTGGTGCGCACCCTGCCGGGCTCCGTGGATCCCCCTCTCCTGGACGCGGCGCAACGGGCGGTGGTTGACCACCCAGGCGGCCCGCTGCTGGTCCTCGCGGGGCCCGGCACCGGCAAGACCACCACGCTCGTCGAGGCGGTCGCCGCCCGCGTCGCCAGGGGCGCCGACCCGGCCCGCATGCTGATCCTCACCTTCAGCCGCAAGGCCGCCGTCGAACTCCGCGACCGGATGGCCGCCCGGCTCGGCGCCGTCCGCGGCCCGCAGGCCACCACGTTCCACTCCTACTGTTACGCCCTGGTCCGCGCCCATCAGGACGCCGATCTCTTCGCCGACCCGCTGCGGCTGCTCTCCGGACCGGAGCAGGACGTCACCGTCCGCGATCTGCTGGCCGGCCAGCTCGACCTGGAGAAACAGGGGCACGCCCACATCCGCTGGCCCGACGAACTGCGCGCCTGCCTGACCACGCGCGGCTTCGCCGACGAGGTGCGCGCGGTGCTCGCCCGCAGCCGTGAGCTGGGCCTGGGCCCGGACGCCCTCGCCGACTTCGCCCGGCGTACCGGCCGCCCCGACTGGAGCGCCGCCGCCGCGTTCCTCGCCGAGTACCTCGACGTGCTGGACGCCCAGGGGGTGCTGGACTACGCGGAGCTGGTCCACCGGGCGGTGCTGCTCGCGGAGCGCCCCGAGGTGTCGGCGCTGCTGGCGGGGAGTTACGACACGGTGTTCGTCGACGAGTACCAGGACACCGACCCGGCGCAGGTGCGGCTGCTGCACGCGCTGGCCGGGAACCGGGGGAACGCCCCCGGCGGCGGCGGTGGCCGGAACCTGATCGCGTTCGGCGACCCCGACCAGTCGATCTACGCCTTCCGCGGCGCCGATGTGAACGGCATCCTCGACTTCCCGGACGTGTTCCGGCGCGCGGACGGCGCCCCGGCCCCGGTCGGCGTCCTCACCACCTCGCGCCGTTCCGGCGAACGGCTGCTTGCCGCGACCCGGCTGCTGACCAGGCGGATGCCGCTCACCCGGCTGCCGTCGGCGAAGGTCCGCGCCCACCGGGAGCTCGGCGCCGTCCGCGAGGGCGGCAGTGTCGAGACGTACACCTACCCGACCGCGTCCACGGAGCTCGAGAACATCGCCGACCTGCTGCGCCGGGCGCATCTGGAGGACGGGGTGCCGTGGCACGAGATGGCGGTCCTGGTCAGGGCGGGCGGCCGCACCATCCCCGCGGTGCGCCGGGCCCTGACCTCGGCGGGCGTGCCGCTGGAGGTCGACGGCGACGACCTGCCCCTGCGCCACGAACCGGCGGTGGCCCCACTGCTGACGGCCCTGCGCTCCGTGGCCGAGGCGGCTCTGCGCCGGGGCGCGGATGTGGAAGCGGATCCGGCGGTGGAGTCCGGGGCCGAGGCCGACGCCCCGGCCCCCTGGCTCGACACCGAGACGGCGCTCACCCTCCTCGCCTCGCCCCTGGGGTCCATGGACGCCGCCGACCTGCGCCGGCTCGGCCGGGCCCTGCGCGACGACGAGCGCGCCGCCGGCAACCGGGTGCCCGCGCCCTCCGGCGAACTGCTCGCCCGTGCGCTCGCCGAACCGGAGCGGCTCGTGGCGCACGATCCGGCGTACGCCCGCGGCGCCCAGCGCCTCGGTGCACTGCTGCGCACGGCGCGCGAGCTCCTCGAAGGCGGCGGCACCGCCGAGGAGGCACTGTGGGCACTGTGGTCCGGCACCCCATGGCCGGCCAGGCTGGAGCGCGCCGCGCTGCGCGGAGGCGCGGGCGGCCGCAACGCCGACCGCGACCTCGACGCCGTGTGCGCCCTCTTCGACACCGCGGCCCGGGCGGAGGAGCGCACCGGCGGCCGTGGCGCGCTCAACTTCCTGGAGGAGGTCGACGCCCAGGACATCGCCGCCGACACCCTCTCCCGGCGTTCCGTGCGGCCGGACGCCGTAAGGCTGATGACCGCGCACCGCTCCAAGGGCCTGGAGTGGCGCATGGTCGTCGTCGCCGGAGTGCAGGAGGGCCTCTGGCCCGACCTGCGCCGCCGTGGCTCGCTGCTCGAAGCGGACCGGATCGGCCGCGACGGTCTCGCAGAACCCCTCACCCCCGGCGCACTCCTCGCCGAGGAGCGCCGCCTCTTCTACGTGGCGGCGACCCGCGCCCGTGAACGCCTCGTCGTCACGGCGGTCAAGGCCCCCGCCGACGACGGCGACCAGCCGTCCCGCTTCCTCACCGAGCTCGGCGTCGAACCCCGCGACGTCACCGGCCGCCCGCGCCGCCCCCTCGCCGTGGCCGCCCTCGTCGCCGAGCTGCGTGCCACCACCGTCGACCCCGAAGCCTCCGACGCGCTGCGCGAGGAGGCTGCCCACCGCCTCGCCCGCCTCGCGGCACTCAGTGACGACGAGGGACAGCCGCTCGTACCGTCGGCCCATCCCTACCGGTGGTGGGGCCTGTACGAACCGACCCGCTCGGCCGTCCCGCTGCGCGACCGGGACCAGCCCGTCGCCCTCTCCGGCAGCGCGCTCGACCAGCTCGCCAACACCTGCGCGCTCCAGTGGTTCCTCGGGCGCGAGGTGAAGGCCGACGCCCCGGCGACCGCCGCCCAGGGCTTCGGCAACGTCGTCCACGTACTGGCCGACGAGGTGGCGTCCGGCCGGACGCCCGCCGATCTGGCCGTCCTCATGGAGCGGCTCGACTCGGTCTGGGACGGGCTGGTCTTCGACGCGCCGTGGAAGTCGCAGCAGGAGAAGCAGCAGGCCCGCATCGCCCTCGAACGCTTCCTGCGCTGGCACGTTATGGACCGCACGGGCCGCACCCCGGCCGCAAGCGAGCACGATTTCGACGTGACGCTGGAGGCGGGGGAGTACGAGGTGCGCATTCGCGGCTCCATGGACCGCGTGGAACGCGACGCCGACGGCCGCGCCTACGTCGTCGACTTCAAGACCGGCAAACAGTCCCCGACGAAGGACGAGGTCGCCCGTCACCCCCAGCTCGCCGTGTACCAGCTGGCGGTCCGGGAAGGTGCGGTCGACGAGGTCTTCGACGGCACGCGCCCCGAATCCGGGGGCGCCGAACTCGTACAGCTGCGCCAGCCCGCCCCCAAGAAGGAGGGCGGCGACGCCGTCCCCAAGGTGCAGGCCCAGCAGCCGCCCGACACCGAGTGGGTCTCCGATCTGCTGGCGACCGCCGCCGGCCGGGTCCTGGACGAGCGGTTCACCCCCTCGACCGGCCAGCACTGCACCCACTGCACCTTCAGAGCCTCGTGCAGCGCGCAGCCGGAGGGGCGGCATGTTCTGGAGTGAACCGCTCCCCGGGGGCTGTCAGGGCTTGCGGGCCATCACCCCGTACACACTGACGTCCGCGTCGGTGACGTCATTGATCCCCTGGTAGCGCGTCCGGTCCAGGTCGTCCAGCCCCGCGACGAACTCCGGATCCGGGTCGGCGGACTCGGGCAGATCGACGACCTGCTCGGGACGCCAGCGGTGCACCGGGACGACGCCGGGGTCGAGCATCTCCAGACCGTTGTCCGTCACAAAGCGCTCCACCTGCGCGTGCGAGCGGCGGACCATGGCGAAACCGCGCTCCTTGAACGCCTTCGTCACCTGGCCGACCTGCTCGGGGTTGAGGTCCGAGCTGACATTGCTCAGTACGAGGAAACTGCCGGGCGCCAGGGCGTCGAGGAGCTGCTCGACGATCGGGTAGGCCTCGTCGTCCTCGATGAAGTGGAGGACGGCGGCGAGGACGAGAGCGACCGGCCGGTCGAGGTCGAGGGTGCGGCGGGCGGCTTCGAGGATCTTGGCGGGGTCGCGCAGGTCCGCCTCGATGTAGTCGGTGCGGCCCTCGGGCCCGCTGGTGAGCAGGGCCTGCGCATGCACGAGGACGACCGGGTCGTTGTCGACGTACACCACACGTGAGCCGGGGGCGATCGCCTGGGCGATCTGGTGCACGTTCTGCTGGGTCGGCAGCCCGGTCCCGACATCCAGGAACTGCCGGATGCCGTCCTTCGCGGCGAGCGTGACCGCACGCCGCATGAAGTCCCGGTTGTGCCGCACGGTGAGGTACCCGCGCGGATTGGCGGCCAGAGCCATGGCCGCGGCCTCCCGGTCGGCCGGGTAGTTGTCCTTGCCGCCGAGGAAGACGTCGTAGACGCGTGCCGGGTGCGCCTTCGTGGTGTCGATGCGCTTCCTGAGCTCTGCGGCGTCAGGGGCGGGTGCGTCGGCGCTCATATGACCGTCCTCGTAAGGCTGTTGATGCGACAAGCAGCCAATTTAGACCTTCTCCCACGGCTTGCGCGTCACCAGGACGTGGATATTGATGTCCTCGTCGCAGTAGTGGGGGAGGCGCTTCCGGACTCCTCGGGGTGCGCTGAGCCGGGGCGCCGCGCCGCCACGTCCCGGACGATCACCCGGCGCGGGGCGCCGGGGGACGGGTCCCTCCTCACGGCTTCGTGGGTTGTCGGTCCCTCCGGTTAGCCTCTGTGGAGTGTCCTCACGTATCACCGATCCCGAGCAGCTCAAGGAGCTTCTCGGGATTCCCTTCACCCCGGAGCAGACGGCGTGCATCATCGCGCCGCCCGCTCCGCAGGTGATCGTCGCCGGAGCCGGGTCGGGGAAGACCACGGTGATGGCGGCCCGTGTCGTGTGGCTGGTCGGGACCGGTCAGGTCGCCCCCGAGCAGGTCCTCGGGCTCACCTTCACCAACAAGGCGGCAGGCGAGCTCGCCGAGCGCGTCCGCAAGGCCCTGATCGCCGCCGGGGTCACCGACCCGGACGTCATCGACCCGGACAACCCGCCAGGCGAACCCGGCATCTCGACGTACCACGCCTTCGCCGGCCGGCTTCTCACCGAGCACGGGCTGCGGATAGGGCTCGAACCCACCACCCGCCTCCTCGCCGACGCCACCCGCTACCAGCTCGCCGCCCGCGTGCTGCGCGAGGCGCCCGGCCCCTACCCGGCCCTGACCAGGTCGTTCCCCACCCTGGTCAGTGATCTGCTCGCCCTCGATGCCGAGCTCGCCGAACACCTCGTACGTCCCGAACAGCTCACGGAGTACGACACCGAGCTGCTCCGCACCCTGGAGACCGCCAAGCTCAGCAACGCGGAACTGCGCAAGATCCCCGAGACCGCCGAAGCCCGCCGCGAGCTGCTCTCGCTGACCCGGCGCTACCGGGAGGCGAAGCGCAGCCGCGACCTCCTCGACTTCGGTGACCAGATCGCCCTCTCCGCCCAGCTCGCCCTCACCCGTCCCGAGGTCGGAGCGATCCTGCGCGAGGAGTACCGGGTCGTCCTGCTCGACGAGTACCAGGACACCTCCGTCGCCCAGCGCCTCCTGCTCTCCGCCCTCTTCGGCAGCGGCCCCGACGGCGTCGCGTCCGGACACGCCGTCACCGCGGTCGGCGACCCCTGCCAGGCCATCTACGGCTGGCGTGGCGCCTCCGTCGCCAACCTCGACGACTTCCCGAGCCACTTCCCGCACGCCGACGGCACCCCGGCCGCCCGCTACTCCCTCAGCGAGAACCGCCGCAGCGGCGGCCGCCTCCTCCACCTCGCCAACGGACTCGCCGCCCCCCTGCGCGCCATGCACGAGGGCGTCGAGGCCCTGCGCCCCGCACCGGGCGCCGAGCGCGACGGCCTCGTCCGCTGCGCCCTGCTGCGCACCCACGCCGAGGAGATCGGCTGGCTCGCCGACTCGATCGCCCACCTCGTGCGCACCGGCAAGTCCCCCGGCGAGATCGCCGTCCTGTGCCGCACCGCGGGCGACTTCCCCGAGATCCAGGCCGCGCTCGTCGCCCGGGACATCCCGGTCGAGGTCGTCGGCCTCTCCGGGCTGCTCCACCTCCCCGAGGTCGCCGACCTCGTGGCCGTCTGCGAGGTCCTCCAGGACCCGGGGGCCAACGCCTCCCTGGTCCGGCTGCTCACCGGCCCCCGCTGGCGGATCGGCCCGCGCGACCTGGCACTGCTCGGCCGCCGCGCCCGCCTCCTCGTCCATCGCGCCTCCCACGGCGACGACGAGGACTTCGACCCCGACCGCCGGCTCGCCGAGGCCGTGGAGGGCGTCGACCCGGCCGAGGTGACCTCCCTGGCCGACGCCCTGGACACCTTCCTCGACTCCGGCGGCGAGCAGGACGACCGCCTGCCGTTCTCCGTCGAGGCCAGGATCCGCTTCGCCCGCCTGGCCACCGAGCTGCGTGACCTGCGCCGCTCGCTCGCCGATCCGCTGATGGACGTACTGCACCGGGTCCTCGCCACCACCGGCCTGGAGGTCGAACTCTCCGCCTCGCCGCAGGCCCTGGCCGCCCGCCGCCGCGAGACCCTCGCCAACTTCCTCGACGTCGCCGCCCGGTTCGCCGCAGTCGACGGGGAGGCCACGCTCCTCGCCTTCCTCGGTTTCCTGCGCACCGCCGCGCAGTACGAGAAGGGCCTGGACAACGCACTGCCCGGCGGCGAGAACACCGTCAAGGTCCTCACCGCCCACAAGTCCAAGGGCCTCGAATGGGACGTCGTCGCCGTGCCCGGCCTGGTCACCGGCCAGTTCCCCAGCGGCCAGTCCCGTGACGCCTGGACCTCCCAGTCCCAGGTCCTCCCGCACGCCCTGCGCGGCGACACGGCCACGCTGCCCGTCCTCCACTCCTTCGACGCCAAGGGGCTCAAGGGCTTCAAGGAGGAGATGAAGGAGCACCAGCACACCGAGGAGCTCCGCCTCGGCTACGTCACCTTCACCCGGCCCCGCACCCTGCTGCTCGGCTCCGGCCACTGGTGGGGCCCGAGCCAGAAGAAGCCGCGCGGGCCGTCCGCCTTCCTGGACGCGTTGTACGAGCACTGCGCGGCCGGGCACGGCGAGATCGAGGCCTGGGCGGACGAGCCGGCCGAGGACGAGGAGAACCCGGCCCTGGGGGAGGCCACGGCCGACCACGCCTGGCCGCTGCCGCTCGACGACACCGCGCTGGCCCGCCGCCGGGCCGCCGCGGACACGGTGATGGCCCACCTGGAGGCGCTGGCCACTGCGGGCCCGGTGCCCGATGTGTATGCGGAGGCGGAGCGCCCGCCCCCGTCGGACGAGCCCCCCTTCGACGAGGTCTTCCCGGACGGCGAACCGTTCCCGGACGAGGAGCCGTTCCCGGACGAGGAGCTGTTTCCCGGGGACGACCCCTTCCTGGGCGATGCCCCTTTGCCCGACGACGCCTCGCCTGCCACCTCCTCTGCCTCCCCCGCCCCGCACGTCCCGGCCGCCCGCGCACCCGAGCGGGTCCCCTCGCGCCTCACCCCCGAGGAGTCCCGCACCCTCGCGTCCTGGGACCGCGACCTCGACGCCCTGGCCGGGGAGCTGCGCCGTGCCCGCGCCACCGTGCGTGACGTCCTCGTGCCCGCCTCGCTCTCCGCCACCCAGTTGCTGCGCCTGGCCGACGACCCCGACGGCTTCGCCCAGGAACTGGCCCGCCCCATGCCCCGACCCCCGCAGCCCGCAGCCCGCCGCGGCACCCGCTTCCACGCCTGGGTCGAGTCCCGGTTCGAGGAGCTGCCGCTGCCCATGCTCGGCCCCGACGAGCTGCCCGGCGGCGACGAGAGCGACGCCGACATCGCCGACGAGCGCGATCTCGCCGAGCTCAAGGAGGCCTTCGAGCGCACCCCGTACGCCCGCCGGACCCCGTACCGCGTCGAGACGCCCTTCCAGATCACCCTGGCCGGCCGGGTGATCCGCGGCCGCATCGACGCGGTGTACCGCACGGGGGACACGTACGAGATCGTCGACTGGAAGACCAGCCGCACCAACACCGCAGACCCCCTCCAGCTCGCCGTCTACCGGCTGGCCTGGGCCGAACTGCACGGGCTGCCGCTCACCGACGTCACGGCCACCTTCCTCTTCGTACGCAGCGGAGAGAGCGTCCGCCCCGCCAGCCTCCCGGGCCGCCCGGAGCTGGAGCGCATCCTCCTGGACGAGCCACCTCCCGCGGGCGGATAAGCTGAAGGTCATGAGCGACACCCCGGACAGCGCCGTCCGTACGTACACCGAGCAGCACCGCGAAGCCTTCCTCGACGACCTCGCGGAGTGGCTGCGCATCCCGTCCGTATCCGCGCAGCCGGAGCACGACGGGGACGTACGGCGCAGCGCCGCATGGCTGTCCGCCAAGCTGAAGGAGACCGGCTTCCCGGTCACCGAGATCTGGGAGACGGACGGCGCGCCCGCCGTCTTCGCCGAGTGGCCCTCAGACGATCCGGACGCCCCCACGGTCCTCGTGTACGGGCACCACGACGTGCAGCCCGCCGCCCGCGAGGACGGCTGGGACACCGACCCGTTCGAACCGGTGATCCGCGACGGCCGGATGTACGGGCGCGGCGCGGCCGACGACAAGGGGCAGGTGTTCTTCCACACCCTCGGCGTCAGGGCCCACCTCGCCACCACCGGTCGCACCAGTCCCGCCGTCCACCTCAAGCTCCTGGTCGAGGGCGAGGAGGAGTCCGGCTCGCCGCACTTCCGCGCCCTGGTGGAGCAGCGGGCCGACCGCCTCACCAGCGATGCCGTGATCGTCTCCGACACCGGCATGTGGGACGAGACGACCCCGACCGTCTGCACCGGCATGCGCGGGCTCGCCGAGTGCGAGATCGAGCTGCACGGGCCGGAGCAGGACATCCACTCGGGATCGTTCGGCGGCGCAGTCCCCAACCCCGCGACGGAGATCGCCCGCCTCGTCGCGGCGCTCCACGACTCCGACGGCCGGGTCGCCGTCCCCGGCTTCTACGACGGCGTGGCCGAGCTCACGGACACCGAACGCGCTCTCTTCGCCGAGCTGCCGTTCGACGAGGCCACCTGGCTGCGTACCGCCAGGTCAGGGGCCGCATCCGGCGAGGCGGGCTACTCCACGCTGGAGCGGATCTGGGCCCGGCCCACCGCCGAGGTCAACGGCATCGGCGGCGGCTACCAGGGCGCCGGCAGCAAGACGATCATCCCGTCCTCCGCCCAGGTCAAGATCAGCTTCCGTCTGGTCGCGGGCCAGGACCCGGACCACGTCCAAGAGGCCGTCCAGGCATGGGCCGAGGCCCGCATCCCGGCCGGCATCCGCCACCGGATCACCTTCCTCCCGGCCACCCGCCCCTGTCTGACACCCCTGGACCACCCCGCGCTGCAGGCCGTGGCCCGCGCGATGGGACGGGCGTTCGGCCAGAAGATCCTCTTCACCCGCGAAGGAGGCTCGGGACCCGCCGCCGACCTGCAGGACGTGCTCGGCGCCCCCGTCCTCTTCCTGGGCATCTCCGTACCGTCCGACGGCTGGCACGCCCCCAACGAGAAGGTCGAACTCGACCTGCTGCTCAAGGGCGTGGAGACCACCGCCCACCTCTGGGGCGAACTGGCAGCCGCACTCCGCTGAATTCTCTGAACACCCGATCCATCCCGGGGGAGTAGGAAGCACCTGTGAGCACCTTCGACAACGCCACCACGGACCGTCCCATCGGTCTGACCGCGCCGAGCGGTATCGACCGCGCGGCACACCATCGCCTCGACGAGGCATGGCTGTCCGCCGCGTGGAGCCACCCGACGACCCGGGTCTTCGTCGTCTCCGGCGGCCAGGTGCTGATCGACGACACCGCCGACGGCACCGAACTCGTGATGACTCCCGCCTTCGAGGCCCCGGTCACCGAGACCCACCGCTACTTCCTCGGTACCGATGACGACGGCGTCAGCTACTTCGCCCTCCAGAAGGACTCGCTGCCGGGCCGCATGGACCAGTCGGCGCGCCCGGCGGGCCTGCGCGAGGCGGGCCTGCTCCTCGGCGCCCGCGACGCCGGTCTGATGGTGCACGCGGTGGCGCTGGAGAACTGGCAGCGGCTGCACCGCTTCTGCTCGCGCTGTGGCGAACGCACGGTGATCGCCGCGGCCGGTCACATCCGTCGCTGCCAGGCCTGCGGCGCCGAGCACTACCCGCGCACCGACCCGGCTGTCATCATGCTCGTCACCGACGACCAGGACCGCGCGCTGCTGGGCCGGCAGGTGCACTGGCCCGAGGGCCGGTTCTCCACGCTGGCCGGTTTCGTCGAGCCGGGCGAGTCGATCGAGCAGTCCGTGGCCCGCGAGGTCTTCGAGGAAGCGGGCATCACGGTCGGCGAGGTCGAGTACATCGCCAGTCAGCCGTGGCCGTTCCCCTCCAGCCTGATGCTCGGCTTCATGGCACGGGCCACGACATTCGAGATCAACGTCGACGGCGAGGAGATCGAGGAGGCCCGCTGGTTCTCCCGCGAGGAGCTGACGGCCGCCTTCGAATCGGGCGAGATCCTGCCCCCGTTCGGCATCTCGATCGCCGCCCGACTGATCGAGATCTGGTACGGGAAGCCGCTCCCGAAGCCGGTCCGCGCGAGCTGACCCGGAGCGGGCCGGCGGAGGCCTGCCCTTGCCGGACCTGCCGGCTGCGGCGCCTGCCCGGGCCTGACGGGGTGGAACACGAAACCGCCCGCTTCTTCCCGTCGGTATGCACGGGAAGAAACGGGCGGTGGCAGCCAGCGGGCGGCAGCGGTCAGACGCCGACCTTCTGCTTCACCTGGGCCAGCGAAGGGTTCGTCAGGGTCGAGCCGTCCGCGAAGAGAACGGTCGGGACCGTCTGGTTCCCGCCATTCGCCTTCTCGACGAAGGCCGCCGAATCCGGGTCCTGCTCGATGTTGATCTCCGTGTACGCGATGCCCTCGCGGTCCATCTGGCCCTTGAGCCGACGGCAGTAGCCGCACCACGTGGTGCTGTACATCGTCACAGTGCCCGGCATGTCTTCGCGCTCCTCTGTCTCATCGGTCCCGGCAATCCCGCCACGTCCCGTTCTGCGTCTCGTCCGTCACACGGCGAGGCGGGGACATGCGTTGCCGCACGGATGGACAACGCACGTGACCTGGCCACCATTCCCGGAACCGCCCCTGATTAGTACGACGGACGGGGCGGCCCTGTGGACAACTTCCCCTTCCGCCCCTTCCGACCTGGCAGCATGGCGGGGTGACATCAGCAACGCATTCCAGCCTCTTCCCCCAGGTCCCCGACTCCGCCGACGCCGTCCTCGACGGGCTCGACCCCGAGCAGCGCGAGGTCGCCGTGGCCCTGCAGGGCCCGGTCTGCGTGCTGGCCGGAGCCGGTACGGGAAAGACGCGGGCCATCACGCACCGCATCGCCTACGGGGTGCGCGCGGGGATACTCCAGCCGTCGAGTGTGCTTGCCGTCACGTTCACCAACCGTGCCGCCGGCGAGATGCGCGGGCGCCTGCGCCAGCTCGGCGCGGGCGGGGTGCAGGCGCGGACCTTTCACTCCGCGGCGTTGCGTCAGCTCCAGTACTTCTGGCCGAAAGCAGTCGGTGGCGACCTGCCCCGACTGGTGGAGCGCAAGGTCCAGCTGGTCGCCGAGGCGGCGGCCCGCTGCCGTATCCGGCTCGACCGCAACGAGCTGCGCGATGTCACGAGCGAGATCGAGTGGGCCAAGGTCACCCAGACCGTGCCCGCCGACTATCCGGCCGTGGTCGCCAAGTCCCAGCGGGACGCCCCGCGCGATCCCGCCGAGATCTCGCAGGTCTACGCGATGTACGAGCAGCTGAAGCGCGACCGCACGGTGATCGATTTCGAGGACGTGCTGCTCCTCACCGTCGGCATCCTGCAAGACCGTCACGACATCGCCGACCACGTCCGCCGTCAGTACCAGCACTTCGTCGTCGACGAGTACCAGGACGTCAGCCCGCTCCAGCAGCGGTTGCTCGACCTCTGGCTGGGCGACCGGGACAACCTCTGTGTCGTCGGCGACGCCAGCCAGACGATCTACTCCTTCACCGGAGCCACCCCCGACCATCTGCTCAACTTCCGCACCCGCCACCCCGGGGCCACCGTGGTCAAACTCGTCAGGGACTACCGCTCCACGCCCCAGGTCGTCCATCTGGCCAACGGACTGCTCTCCCAGGCCCGCGGCCGGGCAGCCGAGCACCGGCTCGAACTGGTCTCGCAGCGCGAGTCCGGCCCCGAACCCGCCTACCTGGAGTACGCGGACGAGCCCGCCGAGGCCGAGGGCACCGCCCGTCGCATCCGGGATCTGATCGCCGCCGGTGTCCCGGCCGGTGAGATCGCAGTGCTCTACCGCGTCAACTCCCAGTCCGAGGTCTACGAGCAGGCCCTCGCGGACGCGGGTGTGCCGTACCAGCTCAGGGGCGCTGAGCGGTTCTTCGAGCGTGCGGAGGTACGGGAAGCGGGCGTCGCCCTGCGCGGCGCGGCCAGGGCGGGGGGCAACGACTCCCTGCTGGACGATGCGGAGGGGCTGCCCTCCGAGGTGCGGGCGGTGCTCTCCACCAAGGGCTGGACCAGCGAGCCGCCCGCCGGATCAGGAGTGGTGCGCGACCGCTGGGAGTCCCTCGCGGCCCTTGTCAGGCTGGCCGAGGACTTCGAACAGGCCAGGCCGGGCGCGACCCTCTCCGACCTGGTTGCCGAGCTGGACGAGCGGGCAGCTGCCCAGCACGCCCCCACGGTCCAGGGAGTCACGCTGGCCTCGCTGCACTCGGCGAAGGGCCTGGAGTGGGACGCCGTGTTCCTGGTCGGGCTGACCGAGGGCATGATGCCGATCACCTACGCCAAGACGGACGAGCAGATCGAGGAGGAGCGCCGGCTGCTCTACGTCGGTGTCACCCGGGCCCGCTTCCATCTGTCCCTGTCGTGGTCGCTCGCGCGCTCACCCGGTGGCCGGGCGGGCCGCAGGCCGAGCCGGTTCCTGAACGGGCTGCGCCCAGGCTCGGCGGCGCTCGGCGGCCGGGCGACGGCAGGCGGCAGCGGCGGGATCGAGCGCCCGGCCGCGGCCCGGCGCAAGCGGCGCGGGCCCGCACTGTGCCGGGTCTGCGGCAAGACCCTGACGGACGCCGGCGAGATGAAGCTGATGCGCTGTGACGACTGCCCGTCCGACATGGACGAGGCACTGTACGAGCGCCTGCGCGACTGGCGCGCGGCACGGGCGCAGGAGATCGGCCAGCCCGCCTACTGCGTGTTCACCGACAAGACGCTGATGGCCATCGCGGAGGCGGTGCCCGGCAGCGAGGGTGAACTGGCCGGGATCTCCGGGGTCGGCGCGCGGAAGCTGGGCCGGTTCGGCGCCGCCGTGCTGGACATCTGCGCAGGTGGGGACGGGGTCGAGGGGCCTGAGTCGGCCGACGAGGAGATGTGAGAAAAACTCGTCGAAAAAATAGTTTGCGCCCGCCCCAGTCATCACCATAGGTTCTTAACCACGGGAACAGCGACTTCTCTGAAGCCCTGACCCTGTGCTGTACTTATTCCGAATACGCAGGACCGGCCCGGCCGGTCCCCCGAGACGCCGAGAGGAGGCGATTGAAGTGATCAGCATCATCGAGACCAACAAAATGACCGATCTCTCGGTCGTCTCCGCCTGCTCGCTCGGCCTTGCCTGCTCTTCGGCTTCCTCGCTGCGTGGCACCGGTATGTCCGGCATTTCAGCCGTCAGCCCGCTGTCCCTGGCAAGCCTTCCCGTGCGGGAGCGCAATGAGCGACCGACCCAGGCACCGGCAGCAGCAGTAGCGAAGGGACAGGCCCAGGCCTATGCCTTTGCGGCCGTCGGTGCGGGAGCGGAAGCCGGAGCCAAGAAGCAGACGACGCACCACCACACGATGTGGGCCTTCCGTGGGCCTGAACCCTGGAGTGATCCAGCCTGATCGACGATCAGGCCGGCGCCTTCAGGGCCGCGGAACCCCACTCGGGATCCGCGGCCCTTTTGTTTTGTCCGAACGGACGAGACAGCGAGAAGGAGCCTCGGGACAAGCAAGACCTGGTACCAGCCGCCCCCCGGCCAACAGGCCGGAAACGACCAGACGAGGACACCACCACCGTGCAACTCGAAGCGCACGCCCCGTCCGTACCGCCTTCCGAAACGATCTCCCCGCCCGGCCTCACGGAGGACTCCACCTTGATCCCCCTCACTGCGCTCACCGCGCTCGACGACGCCATCGAGAACCTCGGCGTACCCGTCCCCTGCCGTTCCTTCGACCCCGAGGTCTTCTTCGCCGAGTCGCCGGCCGACGTCGAGTACGCCAAGTCCCTCTGCCGCACCTGTCCGCTCGTCGAGGCCTGCCTGGCCGGTGCCAAAGAGCGCCGCGAGCCGTGGGGTGTCTGGGGTGGCGAGCTCTTCATCCAGGGCGTCGTCGTTGCTCGCAAGCGGCCCCGTGGCCGTCCGCGCAAGAACCCGGTCGCGGCGTGATCGCCGACCTGGGGGTCACGGCCCCCAAGCCCATGAAACGCATCGGAACCATCGACCGTCCCCTGACCCACGATCCCCGAAACCAGGCACCAATGACCATCCCCACGAGGGAGCCCGTCGGCTCCGCGACACCGGACGTCACCATCATCGGCGCGAACGACTCGCGTCAGAACAGGACCCGTGAGATGCAACTCATCCCAGAAGCCCTGGCTCGTGCGCATATGCACGACCGCCTGCGGGAATCCGCCGCGGAACGTCAGGCCGTGCGCCTGATCACCGCGCGGCGGATGCAGCGCCGGGCCGAGCGCGCCTCGATGCGTGCCCGCCGTGCGCTGGCCATGGCGGTCATGCACTGAACCGAGCAGTGCCGCACGCCGGCACTGTCCGCCGAGGGGCAGCCGCTCTCTGCTCCCCGGCAAGCAGTGCCCACACCAGCAGTACCCCTACCGCGGGGCCGGTCCACTCGGACCGGCCCCGCGGTCGTGTCTGCGGTCGTGTCCGCGGCCCGTCACACGGTCGTGTCTGCGGTCGTGTCCCCGGCCCGTCACACGGTCGTGCGGCGAACACGACCGTGTGACGGGCCGGTGTCGCGGTGCCGTGCCGCGCCGGAAGGCGGCGGCGGAGTTATCGTCACGAGGTGGACGAGCAGACTCATGGCCCCGGAGCGGGTGACACCGAGGACGTCGTGTGCGCCCTGTGCGGCACCCGCGCCGGGAGCGAGAACGCGCCGCCGACCTGGCTCTGCTCCGTGGAGAACGGCAGTCGCCGCTACTACTGCGACGACTGCGCGCGCACCCACATCAGGGCCATCGAGGGCCGCCTCGACTCCGCATGGTGGTGACCGCCTGGTGGCGACAATCTGGCGACGACCATCAGGCGGCGACAGGCCGGGCCGCCCACTGTCGTACCCGGCCGGGGAGCCGCTACTTGACCTCCGCGCCGGCTGCGGCCCCCGCCGTGGGTTCCTCGGCCGCCTCGAAATCGTTCGGATTCTCCTCGGCCCAGTCTTCCTCGGCCCGCCCCTCCTCGTCCTGAGGCAGGAACCCTGGGAGCCAGGACTCCAGTTCCTCGCGCAGCCGGACCGTGGCGCCGAGCTGGCACAGCACCCCGATCGTGCTCAGCGTCACCCGGTGTATCAACAGGTAGGCGGGCGGCAGATTCAGCTGCTTGCCCAGCTGATGAGCGGGAGAACGCGGGTCCGCTATGCGGGCGGCCTGATTGCGCATCCAGGTCCGGCTGAAGGTGAACTCGTCCACCTCGGCCGGTTCGATGATCGGGAGGAGGTAGCCGAGGACCGCGTCCGGTTCGAGGTTGATCGAGTCCTTGACGAATCCCTCCTCACGCAGCAGCTCGTACACGGAGTCCGCGTCTCCCTGGAGCGTCAGCCGCAAGGAGTCCCCGATGGTCCGGGGCAGCCCGCCAGGCAGCCGGTCCACCGTGCCGAAGTCCATTACCCCCAGGCGCCACTGAGCTGCCCCGTCATCCCCGGCGTCGTCCTGATCGTCCTCGCCGTCCTTCGCGAAGGACGGGGCCGCGGGCAGCAGCCGGAAATTGCCCGGGTGCGGGTCCGCGTGCAGCAGCCCGGTGCGCGCGGGGCCGGAGAACAGGAATCTGGCCAGCAGCTGCCCGGCTCTGTCCCGCTGCTCGGCGGTCCCGTCGGCGATCACATCGGCCAGCGGCACACCGTCGATCCACTCGGTGACCAGCACCTGATCGGACTGGTGGACCACCCCGGGGACCACGACATCGGGATCGTCCGCGAACTCCTCGGCGTGCTCCCGCTGCGACTGCGCTTCCTGTTCGTAGTCCAGTTCCTCCGATACCCGGTCGCGCAGCTCCGTGATGAGGGGCTTGATGTCCATGCCGGGAATCAGTGGGCCGAGCAGCCGCGCGAACCGGCTGAGCTGTGTGAGGTCAGAGAGCAGTGCCTCACCCGCTCCCGGGTACTGCACCTTCACGGCGACGACCCGGCCGTCGTGCCACACGGCCCGGTGCACCTGCCCGATCGAGGCGGCAGCCGACGGCTTGTCCTCGAATTCCAGGAACAGCTCCCGCCAGTCCTCGCCGAGCCGTTCCGCCAGCACCGCGTGGACCGTGGCACTCGGCAGGGGAGGGGCTGCTTCCTGAAGTTTCGTCAGGGCCGCGCGGTAAGGGCCCGCGACCTCCTCCGGCAGGGCGGACTCGAAGACCGACAGGGCCTGTCCCAGCTTCATGGCCCCGCCCTTCAGCTCGCCCAGCACCTTGAAGAGCTGATCGGCGGTGCGCTGCTGGACTTCGCGGGCGACCAGTTCCGCGGACTTCCCGCCGATGCGCTTTCCCAGGCCCCACGTGGCACGGCCGGCGAACCCCAAAGGCAGCGCGGCCAGCTTGGCGGTTCGGGTGACCGCCTTCCGGGGAAGATCAGACATATGCCCCTCCAAATCCCAGACTGCCGCGCTGCGTGCGGCGGTTACCCGGCCATTGTGTCGTGCGCCGCGCCGGCCCCGGAGGTGCGCACCCTCTCAGTCTGCCCACCCGCTCCACAGGAACAGTCGATGTGCGCCCCGATCTGCTCGGACCGCCAGTCCAACAGCGGCAGTGCGGCCTCCCAGCGGGCGCCCGTGCTGGCCGGCAGCTCGCCGTCGAGAAAGGCCAGCGCATGGGACGCCGCGAGCCCTGCCACCGCTGTCGCGAGTCCCAGGTCACACGCCTGCACGGCGGTGCGCCGCCCCGACTGCCACTGAGCCAGCATCCGCGGCCACTGCGGGTCCCGGTCACGCCGGTGCAGATCGAGGCAGCCCGCACAGGCCGTGCCTCCCGGCAGCACCAGCGGTCCGACGAGCCCGGTTGCCTCGATGACCCCGGCATAGAGATGGGGTGTGCCCGACGCGATCCACGGCTCGGCTGTGTGCGCGTCGGGAACGTAGACGGACAGGCCGTCGCGAGGGGCGACGACGATCAGGGACAGGCCGGGCTCACCGCTCGCACACCCGGCCGCCGACTGCACGGCCCGAGGCGCAGGACCGGGGGAGGAACGGCGGACGAGCTGCCGAGCCGCCGAGTCCCGGCGCTCGCCGACCGCCGAGGCCGGCAGGCCCCCGGGCGATACGTCGCACGGTTCGGCGCAGCCGCCGTCCAGGACCTCGACCCGGCCCACCCCGGCGCCGGAGAGCACCGCCGCGATCGCCGCGCCGACCCGGCCCGCTCCCCGCACCTGGACACGCATGGAGCGGCGGGCTGCCAGCCGGCGCATTCCCCCTCCCGGTTCGGAATGCACGACGGAGAGTGACGCCAGATCGGGCCGGTGGCGCTCCAGCACGTCCGCCCGGTTCCTCAGCGCATCGGCTTCCGGACCGCCCGCACGCACGTCGTCGAGGAGTCCCGCATCCATCAACCGCACCACGAGAGTGTCCACTTGATGATCATTAAGGTCCAGGGCCCTGGCTTCTTCGCGCAGCAGGGACATCCCGCGCGTTCCGTCGAGGAGTTCCAGGAAACAGCCCGTTGCGATATCCATCGGGCCGACCTTGACGGCATGCGCGGGTGTCACGCCGAATTGCACGGTGCCGCTGCCGCGCCATGCTCGGCGCAGTGCGGGCTTCAGCATCGGATGCACGGCTTCCCCCGGTCTGTGTGGCTGTGTGAGATCCATTGCCAGAATGGGGCGAGACGCGGAACCGTGCGAAAAGTTATCCACAGGCGCGGGGTATTAGTCGTTCAAATGGTGCAAGCCATGGGGTGGATCATGTGTGAACCGTCCCGGAGGCGGGACTTCCCCCACTGACAGCGGGTAACGTCGTGGCGTGCCCGCCGACTCGTCACCCGGCTTCGCCGGGGAGACTTCCGCGCGCGGCGCCGGAACCCGCCGGCGCAGTGCGGCTGATCATCCGACCCGCGCCTCGGCGACGAGTGCGGTCGAGGTCCGCAGGAGCGCCCGCCGCAGCAGAACGGTCTCCGCGTACCGCGAGGGCGACCGCACGATCGTGCTGATTCCCGCCCGGATGTCCGAGGCCGAGGAGCAGCGCTGGGTGAGCGTGATGCTCGACAAGCTCGCCGCTCAGGAGAACAAGCGGATCCTCGGCGACAGCGAGCTCGCCGAGCGGGCGGAGCGTCTGGCGGCCCAGTATTTCGAGGGCAGGGCCCGGCCCGTCTCGGTGCGGTGGGTGACCAATCAGAACACCCGTTGGGGGT
Source organism: Streptomyces sp. LN549 (assembly GCF_043203805.1). Taxonomy (NCBI): domain Bacteria; kingdom Bacillati; phylum Actinomycetota; class Actinomycetes; order Kitasatosporales; family Streptomycetaceae; genus Streptomyces; species Streptomyces sp. LN549. Next base: position 5,841,562 of record NZ_JAZHRI010000002.1, read on the forward strand.
CGTGTACCCCGGCCGAGGGCAGCATCCGGCTCTCGCACCGGCTGCAGGGCATGCCGGAGTACGTCGTCGACTATGTGCTCGTCCACGAGCTGGCCCACCTCCTGGTGCCCGGTCACGGACCGCGGTTCTGGCGGCTCCTCGATGCCTACCCCCGTACGGAGCGGGCCCGCGGCTATCTCGAAGGGGTGGTGGCGGCCGACCGGCTGCCCCACCTGCCCGCCGCGCGCGGCGAGTGACGTTCGCGATTTTGTACCGGGTCTGTACCGGCTTGGCCCAATGCCGGAGTTTGCGGTTAGCCTGACGCGACGCATTCACCTTCCGGATGGGGGACGGTCGTTACGCATGGCCAGGGAATTCCAACGCGGCCACAAGGCCAAGATCAGTGATCTCACGCCGGGGACGGACCTGTACGTAGGTGTGCAGATCGCCGGCCCGGGGCTGACCTTTGACATCAGCTGCTTCGGCCTCGATGTCAATGAGCAGCTCTCCGACGACCGTTATTTCATCTTCTTCAATCAGCCGAAATCGCCCGAGGAGTCCATTCAGCTCCTCGGTACGCAGGCAGGTGACACGGAGTCGTTCCGTGTCACTCTGGACCGCATTCCGGCGAACATCCACAAGCTGTCCTTCACTGCGACGCTGGATGGCGCCGGACAGATGTCGCAGGTCGGTCCCGGGTACATCCGGATCGTCGCGGGCGGCGAAGAAGTCGTCAGGTACGCCTTCACGGGCTCGGAGTTCACCACCGAGCGCGCGGTGATGCTGGGCGACTTCTACCGCAAGGACGTCTGGCGGTTCGCCGCCGTCGGCCAGGGCTTCGACGGTGGGCTCGACGCGCTGCTGAAGAACTTCGGCGGCGAGGTTGCCGAGGAGGCCCCGGCCGCACCGCAGCCGCAGTCCGCGGCCCCGTCGTTCGCACCGCCCGCGCAGGCCTCGGCGCCGCCCTCGTTCGGAGCGCCGGCCGCCCCGCAGGCCCCGCAGCCCGCCCCGTCCTTCGGCGCACCGGCCGCGCAGGCCCCGGCGCCCACGCCGCAGCAGCAGATGCACGCCGCGCCGACGATAGCGGCGCCGCTGGCCCCGCAGGGCGGCAGTGTGCCGCCGCCCGCGCCCGCGCCCGCTCCGTACGGGCAGCCGGGGCAGCCGCAGTTCGGACAGGTCCCGCCCCAGGCGCCCCCCTTCGGGCAGCAGGCCCCCGCGCCGTACGGGCAGCAGGCCCCGGTTCCGTTCGGGCAGCAGCCGCCCGGCATGCCTCAGGGCGTGCCGCAGGGTGTGCCGCAGGCCGGGGCCGGCCTGGTGGCCGCGCTCCAGCCGTACAAGGAGACGGCCACCGGACAGCGCTGGACCCCGCAGAACCAGCAGCTCATGCGCGTCGACCTCACCATGGGCGGGGCGGGCGTGCTGGCCCGTCAGGGCAGCATGGTGATGTACCAGGGCAAGGTCGACTTCAGCTACAAGGGCGCGGGTTTCGCTGGGCGGATGGTCGGCAACGCCACCGGTCAGGAAATGCAGCTGATGCGCTGTACCGGCCGGGGGCAGGTCTTCCTCGCCGAGGACGGCTCCCATCTGCACGCCATCGAGCTCCAGGGCGACGGCATCTGCGTCTCGGCGGAGAGCGTCCTCGCCTTCGACGAGTCGCTGCAGTACGAGGTGCGCAGGATCGAGGGCCACGGCATCCCCGGCGGCGCCCTGTTCACCATGCAGTTCCAGGGCACCGGCACCATCGTCGTCAAGACCCATGGTGTCCCCGTCGTCCTGCCGGTCACCCCGACCACCTTCGCCGACTGCAACGCCGTCGTGGCGTGGTCGGCCGCGTCACAGGTGATCATCTCCAGCCAGGTCCGGCTGCGCCGCAACGCCTACCCCGGACACAGCGGAGAGACCGTGAACCTCCAGTTCCGGGGCGCCCCCGGCAACTTCATCGTCGTCCAGCCCTACGAGGTCTGAGGGAGCCCGTCATGAATCAGCAACTCGCGGGCTACGCCCCGACCCCCGTCACGGCCCGGATGGAGAACCACGGCCATTCGATGCTGAAGGTCGCCATGGCGACCGGTCAGGACCTGTACGCGCGCACCGGCTCGATGGTGGCGTACGAGGGCTTCATCCAGTACGAGCCCAACCCGCCGGCCGTCCGCCAGATCGCCTCGCAGTGGATCACCGGCGAGGGCGCGCCCCTGATGAAGTGTGCCGGCGACGGGCTGCTCTACCTCGCCGACTACGGCGCCGATGTGGTCGTCATCAATCTCAACAACGACTCCCTCTCGGTCAACGGCACCAACGTCCTCGCCTTCGACGGCCACCTCACCTGGGGCGTCGAAAGGGTCAAGGGGCTGGCCAAGTTCGCCGGCCAGGGCCTGTGGAACGTCTGCATCTCCGGCACCGGCTGGGTCGCGATCACCTCGCGCGGCACGCCGATCGTCGTCGACTGCGGACGCGGCGAGGACGAGACGTACGTCGACCCGGACGCCCTCGTGGCGTGGTCCCCGAACCTCAAGGTGAAGGGCAAGCGCAGCTTCAAGGCCTCCTCGCTCATCGGGCGGGGCAGCGGCGAGGCGTTCCAGATGGCCTTCTCCGGCCAGGGGATCGTCGTCGTCCAGCCGAGCGAGGACAGTACCGACCGCCTGCGCGTCCGGAACTGACGGGGAGGGAGAACACACCATGCAGAGTCCGCTTTTCAGCTACACGGAACAGCAGTCCCAGGAGCGCTACACGGTGCAGAACCCGCAGCTCCTGCGGGTCTCGCTGACCGGCCACGACGACGTCCTCGCCCGCAAGGGGGCCATGGTCGCGTACCAGGGACTGATGGAGTTCGACGGCGAGTACCAGTCGCACGGACAGCGCCGCGCCCGCGCCACCACCGGTGAGGGCCTCGATCTGATGCGCTGCTCCGGGCAGGGCACGGTCTACCTCGCCAACCTCGCGCAGTACGTCCACGTGGTGGACGTCGACCGCGACGGTCTGACGGTGGACAGCGCCTATGTCCTGGCGCTCGACTCGTCCCTCCACACCGAGGTCATCGCGGTGGACAGCCAGTACGGCATCTCGGGCACCGGCAAGTACCAGCTCAACATCTCCGGCACCGGCAAGGTCGCGCTGATGACCTCCGGCCAGCCGCTGATGATGCAGGTCACACCCGACAAGTACGTCAATGCCGACGCCGACGCGATCGTCGCCTGGTCCAGCTCCCTGCGGGTGCAGATGCAGGCCCAGACGCACTCCTCAGGCGTTTTCCGGCGGCGTGGCAACACGGGTGAGGGATGGGAGCTCAGCTTCCTCGGCCAGGGCTTCGCCCTCGTTCAGCCGAGCGAGGTGCTTCCCCCGCAGAGTGCCCAGATCGGCCAGGGCATGCGTGCCCAGTACGGCATGGGGCAGCAGGGAGCCCACGCCCAGAACCAGAACAACGCCTGGAACTGAGCACCGCGCCCCCTCACTCCTGTGTACGAGGGTGAGGGGGCGCGGTGAAGTGGACGGTAAGGGGCGGCCTCCCAGGAGGCCGCCCCTTACCCGTGCCGTCGTGCTTCCTACCGCCGGTCGCCGTCCAGGGCCGCGCGCGTACGTTCCAGCAGACGGACCACCGAGGAGTCGGCGACCCCGGCGACCTCGTCGTAGGCGAACCAGCGCAGATCGAGCGACTCCTCGCTGATCCGCTCCGCCGAGCCCGACGGCGCCAGCGCCGCGTACTGGACATCCAGGTGCCAGTGGCACGGTGCGGGGATCGGATGGCGGTCCAGGACCACCGGGCCGCCCGGCAGCAGGGTCAGGCCGGCGATGCCGGACTCCTCCGTCGCCTCACGCAGCGCGGCGGCGGCCAGGGTGGTGTCCCCGGGCTCGCAGTGGCCTCCCATCTGCAACCACATCCGCAGCTTCCGGTGCAGCGTGAGCAGCACCCTTTCGCGCTCCGGGTCGATGACCAGGGCGCTGGCCGTCAGATGCCCGGCCCCACAGGCCTTCCACATGCCGTCGGGATGCAGCTCCAGATGGTCCAGATAGGCGCTGCGCAGCTCCTCCTGGGCGTCGTCCGGCCGGGCGTGGTCGGGTCGGGCCGGGCCGTCCGGCCCGTTCCGGTAGCTCTTCAGTACGAGAACGGCGTCTTCGCGCAGGCTCACTTGTCGGTGTCGTCCTTGCCGTCGCCGCCCTCGGTCCCGTCGTCCGTGGTCCCGTCGGTGCCGCCTGTGCCGGGGGCGGGCTTCTGCGGCCCGTTCGCTGCCTCGCCGAGCATCTTGTCCAGCTCGGAGAAGTCCAGCTGCTCGTGGTGGACGAAACCGTCCGGATCGTCCAGATCATGGGCGGTGGGCAGCATGTCGGGGTGCTCCCACAGCGCGTCGCGCCCGTCGAGACCCCGCGCGTCCGTGAGCGAGGCCCACAGCCGCGAGGCGTCACGCAGCCGCCGCGGACGCAGCTGGAGTCCGATGAGCGTGGCGAACGTCTGCTCGGCGGGACCACCGGAGGCACGGCGCCTGCGCATCGTCTCGCGCAGCGCGTCGGCTGAGGTCAGCCGGGACTTCGCGGCCTCGTGGACCACGGCGTCCACCCAGCCCTCGACCAGCGCGAGCGCAGTCTCCAGGCGGGCCAGGGCGGCCTTCTGCTCCGGGGTGTCCTCCGGCTGGAACATGCCCTGCTGAAGGGCGTCCTGCAGCTGCTCCGGCTGTGACGGGTCGAACTGGCCGACCACGTCCTCCAGCTTGCTGGTGTCGACCTTGATACCGCGCGCATAGCCCTCGACCGCACCGAAGAGATGCGAGCGCAGCCACGGCACATGGGCGAAGAGCCGCTGGTGAGCGGACTCGCGCAGGGCCAGGTACAGCCGCACCTCGTCCTGCGGCACGCTCAGGTCCTTGCCGAACCGCTCGACGTTCAGCGGAAGCAGCGCGGCCTTGCCGGCCGGCCCGAGCGGCAGCCCGATGTCGGTCGAACCGACCACCTCACCGGCGAGCACGCCGACGGCCTGGCCGATCTGCTGGCCGAACATCGCACCGCCCATCGACCGCATCATGCCGATCAGCGGGCCCGCCATCGCCTGCATCTCCTCGGGCAGCACATCACCCATGGCGAGGCCGACACGCTCGGCCACCGGATCGACCAGCTTCTGCCAGGCGGGGAGGGACGCCTCGACCCACTCGGCACGGCTCCACGCCACGGTCGAGACGGAACCGGACGGCAGCGAGGTCACGCCGTCCAGCCAGAGGTCCGCCAGGCGCAGCGCCTCGTCGACCGCGGCGCGCTCGGACGGGCCGACGCTCGCGTCCTTGGTGCCGTCCGGGGTGCCCTGCGAGACCGTCTGGCGGGCGATCTGCTTGGCCATGTCCCAGTTCACGGGACCGCCCTCGTAGCTCAGCATCTGGCCGAGCTGCTGGAAGGCGGCGCCCAGGTCGTTCGGGTTCATGGAGCCGAACATGGCGGCGAAGGGGTTGTCACCGCCCGCGCCGGGGCCGAAGCCGAACGGGTTCGCCGGACCGCCCGAACCCTGCCCACCTCCGGTGGGGTCGTTCTTCTTGCCCTTGTCGCCGTCGTCCGGCTCCTCCGGCGGAAGGCCGAATCCGAATGGGGTGTCACTCACGGGTTTCCTCGGCTCGTAGGGCCGCCGGCTCGAACCGACGGCGACTGCCCGACATCACCATCCAGCGTAGACACCAAGTCCGCTCGGGGCCTCAGTGCTCCGCCTGCTCCCGGCCTGCGGCAGGATGGACGCCACCTGGTACGTACGCGTCATTCGGGTACGTACTGAAGACAACCGCTGGAGACGCCCGGTGAGTTCCCCAGATCCTCAGGTTCGCGCAGCGCGAAACCTGGCCGACCCTTCGCCCGAGAACGAGCCCGAGCCTTCGCCCGAGAACAAGCCCGAGAACAAGTCCGTCCGCAGCCGCCCCAGAAGCCGCGGCCCTGTCGTGGCCGTCACCGGAGCCGCGACGGGAGTCGGTGAGCTGCTTACCGCACGCCTGGCGGCGTCCGAGGAGATCAAGCAGGTCATCGCCATCGACGAGCGCCGCGGAGAGGTCTCCGAGGCGACGTGGCACATCCTCGACGTGCGCGACCCCGCCATCGCGGAGAAGCTGCGCGGCGCCGACGTGGTGGTGCACCTGGCGCTCGATCTCGACCTGGAGACCGATCCCGCCGCCCGCACCGCCTACAACGTGCGCGGCACCCAGACCGTGCTGACCGCGGCCGCGGCCGTCGGCGTCCACCGCGTCGTGCTGTGCACCTCGGCGATGGTCTACGGCGCGCTGCCCGACAACGACGTCCCGCTCGCCGAGGACGCCGAGCTGCGCGCCACGGCCGAGGCCACCGGCGTCGGCGACCTGCTGGAGATCGAACGGCTCGGCCGCCGCGCACCCCGCGCCCACCCCGGACTCCATGTCACCGTGGTCCGCCCCACCGTGCTCGTCGGCGGTACGGACACTGCGCTGACCCGCTACTTCGAGTCGCCCCGCCTCCTGGTTGTCGCCGGGTCGCGTCCCACCTGGCAGTTCTGCCACGTAGAAGACCTGGTCACGGCGCTGGAGTACGCCGCGCTGGAGAAGATCGACGGGGAGTTCGCGGTCGGCTGCGACGGCTGGCTCGAACAGGCGGAGGTCGAGGAGCTCAGCGGCGTCCGCCGGATGGAGCTGCCCTCGGCCGTCGCACTCGGCGCAGCGGCCCGGCTGCACCGGATCGGCCTGACCCCGTCGCCGGCGGGCGACCTGGCGTACACGATGCATCCCTGGGTGGTGAGCGTGAGCCGGCTGCACGATGTGGGGTGGCGCCCGAGCTGGACCAACGAGGAGGTGCTCGCGGCGCTCCTCGAAGAGGTCGAGGGGCGCCACACCGTCGCCGGCCGCCGGCTCGGCCGCAAGGACGCGACCGCGGCCGGGGCCGCAGGTGCCACCGTGGCCCTCCTCGGTACCGCGGCCCTGGTACGCCGTGCACGCAAGGCCCGCCGCCGCTTCTAGGGCCGGACCGGCCCGGAGCCCGTCGGGTGGGGCACCCGCCACGCGGGCGGCTCCGGGGCCGTCGGCTGTAGGAGGCTCCAAGGCGCCCGGCGGCCCGCCGGGTGAAAGCCGTATTCCACGATGCCTGAGCTGTACGGCACGATGGTCGCCATGGCACCCACGTATGACCACCCCGGCGAGCACGCGGCACAGGACCCCATCCGGCTGCTGGAGATCCGCGACACACCGCTGTCCGTGGACGAGGTCTTCCGCGCAGTCGGCGACGAAGCGGCGGGCGGCACCGCGCTCTTCGTCGGTACCGTGCGCAACCACGACAGCGGGCAGGACGTCGGGGCGCTGGGCTATTCGTGCCACCCCTCGGCTCAGGACGAGATGCGCCGGGTGGCGGAGAAGGTGGTCGCCGGGTTCCCGGTCCGGGCACTGGCCGCTATCCACCGGGTGGGTGAACTGGAGGTGGGTGATCTCGCAGTGGTGGTGGCGGTCTCCTGCCCGCACCGTGCAGAGGCCTTCGAGGCCTGCCGCAAGCTCATTGACGACCTCAAGCACGAGGTTCCGATCTGGAAGCACCAGCGCTTCTCCGACGGCACGGAGGAGTGGGTCGGCGCCTGCTGAGCGCAAACCGTACTGGCGGATATCCACCCCGATTTGCGTAACCACACCCCTGCCATGAGCGTTGGTTCTGCGGATGGTTAATCTGCTGATCATTCGGTTGCGGACGCTCATGGGCAGGGAGGTCGTCATGGCAGCACTCGCCTGGTTGTTGATTCCGCTTTTCGCTGCGCTCGGTGCCTCTATATGGGGGCGCTGGGCTGCCCGTAATCGCACGACCGGCGACGTCACCGAGCTCGCCGGCTACGCCCGGTTCCGTGAAGCGATGGAGCGTTCGCACTCCGTTTCCGAACCGGCCGAGCAGATATCGAACGTCTGACGCCACACCGGCCGTACGCAGTCGCCAATCCGCAGTCCGTGACCTTCGCCGATGCCGCCCGGCGCCCTCTCCGCGCCCGGCCACGGCCCACGTACGGACCGGCCCCGGCGGTGCACTGACAGGCCCTTCCCGTACTGTCGTTCCATGCCACGCCGCACCGCGACGATGCTCGCCTCCACCCTGATCCTGATCGCGCTGCTCTGCGCAGGCGTGCTGATCAAAGTGCCGTACTCGGAGATGTCCCCCGGGCCGACCGTGAACACACTCGGCGAGGTCGACGGCGCGCCCGTCCTGCAGATCACCGGGCACAAGACGTACGAGACCTCCGGCAATCTCAACATGACGACGGTCAGGGTCACCGGCGCCGACTATCACATGAACCTCGTCGAGGCCGTCTACGGATGGCTGGGCCACGACAGTGTGGTCGTGCCGCACGACACCCTGTACCCGGACGGCAAGACCGAGGAACAGTCGACGCAGGAGAACGCCGAGGAGTTCAGCCAGTCCCAGGAGAGCGCCAAGGTCGCGGCCCTCACCGAGCTGGGGATCCCGGTGTCGTCGCGGGTCGTGGTCTCCACGGTCCTCAAGGACAGTCCCTCACAGGGCAAGCTGCACGCGGGCGACGTGATCAAGGCCGTCGACGGCACAGCGGTCAAGCAGCCCGAGGACGTGGCGAAGCTCGTCACCCGGCACAAGCCCGGCCAGGACGTCACCTTCACGATCATCCCGGCCAAGACCGCAGCAGCGGCCGAGAAGGCCGGCAGGGAGCCCGAGGGCACCGAGAAGATCACCATCACCACCGAGAAGGCCCCCAAGGAGAACCGGGCGATCGTCGGCATCCAGGCGGGGACGGACCACACCTTCCCGTTCGAGATCGACATCAAGCTCGCCGACGTGGGCGGGCCCAGCGCCGGTCTGATGTTCTCCCTCGGCATCGTCGACAAGCTGACCCCGGGGCAGCTGACGGGCGGCAAGTTCATCGCCGGCACCGGGACCATCGACGACAAGGGCAAGGTCGGCCCGATCGGCGGGATCAACATGAAGCTGGTCGGCGCGCGCAACGCCGGCGCACGCTACTTCCTGACCCCCGACGAGAACTGCAAGGCGGCCGCCTCCGACACCCCGGACGGACTCACGCTGGTGAAGGTCGGCACCATCGACGACGCCAAGAAGTCGCTGGAGAAGATCCGCACCGGGGACGCGGCCGCGCTGCCGAGCTGCTCGGCAGGCTGACCGCGTCCCCGCCGGTGCGGGAGGGCGGGGTCAGGACTCGAAGGTCGCGGCCAGCGCCTCGGCCAGCCCCGGCACCAGGCCGGCGCCGGTCAGCACGTCGTTCGGCGAGTCCTTCTCCCGCAGGCGTACGGCCGACTCGCGGGCGCCGTCCCGCAGGACCGCCACGGTCATCCGCACCTCCTGCCGGTCGGGGTGCTTGGCCACCCACTTGGTCAGCTGGGCGTCGTTGAGACCTTCCGGCACGGAGGCCTCGGCGGACGGCGGCAGCATCAGCCGCTCGACCGTCATCGCGCACCCGACGACGGCGTCGGGCCAGGCGATCGTGGCGAGGAACTCGTCCAGTGCGGTACCTGCGGGAAGCTCCTCCTGCTCGATAGGGGTGAGTGCGGCGGTCTTCGAGCCGTCGTCGTCGAGGCCGAGCTGAGCGGCGAGTCCGGGCTCCTGGACCCGCAGTCGTGCGGTGTCGACAAGGGCGAAGAGCCGGGCGGGCTGGTCCCAGCCGAGGCCGGAGATGTACTCGTCGATTTCGAGCACGGCGACGGTGAGCGGGCTCGCGGCCATCGGAGGGCCTGAGGGGGAAACGTTGGGCATGGACAACATCCTGCCTCCTTCCGCCCCGGGAACGGGAACTAGGTAAAGCCTCAGTAAGTTGCATAGGTGGGCTCTACGATCGCTGGGCCCGCTCCACACGACCGCGAACTTCGAGGTGCGCACGTTGGCTTTCCAGATGCCGGACCGCGGCGGAGGCCCGACCGGGCCACGGATCAGAGTCGGCCGCCCGTCCCGGCGCGCCCGAACCCTGCTCATGACACTGGGCGTCCTGGCGATCCTCGCCATGGCGTTCGTCATGTTCTCCGGGTTCTGGACGGACTGGCTCTGGTACAGGTCGGTCGGGTTCTCATCCGTCTTCACCACCACTCTGTGGACCAAGATCGGGCTGTTCCTCGTCTTCGGACTGCTGATGGCCATCGCCATCGGTGTGAACATCTGGCTCGCGCACCGGCTCCGGCCGCCGCTGAGCGCGATGTCGCTGGAACAGCAGAGCCTGGACCGCTACCGGATGAGTCTCGCCCCGTACAAGAAGTGGGTGCTGCTCGCGATCACCGCGCTCGTCGGTCTGATCGCCGGAGCGTCCGCCTCCGGCCAGTGGCGTACCTGGCTGATGTACGTGAACGGGGTGTCGTTCGGCCAGAAGGACCCCCAGTTCCACCTGGACGTGTCCTTCTACGCCTTCGACCTGCCGTGGTACCGCTTCCTGCTGGGCTTCGGCTTCGCGGCGACGGTGCTCTCGCTGATCGCCGCCGCGCTGACCCACTACCTGTACGGCGGGCTGCGCATCACCAGCCCCGGCGCGCGGGCGACGGGGGCGGCCACCGGCCATCTCTCGGTGCTGCTCGGCATCTTCGTCGCGCTGAAGGCCGTGGCGTACTGGCTCGACCGCTACGGTCTGGCCGTGAAGTCGAGCGACTTCAAGGCCACGGACAACTGGACGGGCCTGCGGTACGTGGACGCCAACGCCTATCTGCCGGCGAAGACCATCCTGTTCTGCATCGCCGCGATCTGCGCCGTGCTGTTCTTCGCGACGCTCTGGCGCCGCACCTGGCAGCTTCCGGTGATCGGTTTCGGGCTGATGGTCCTCTCCGCGATCCTGATCGGCGGGCTCTACCCGGCGATCGTGCAGAAGTTCCAGGTCCAGCCGAACGAGCAGGCCAAGGAAGCCCCGTTCATCCAGAAGAACATCAAGGCCACGCGGGACGCCTACGCCATCGATGACGCGAAGGTCACCGACTACGCGGGCAAGGCCACCACGGACGACGACACGAAGCTCCGTGCGAGCGCGGACGCGGCGGCCAGTTACCGGGTGATGGACCCCAACGTCGTCTCCCCGGCCTTCCAGCAGCTCCAGCAGAAGAGGAACTACTACCAGTTCCCCAAGACGCTGGACGTCGACCGCTACAAGGACGAGGCCGGCAAGGAGCAGGACACGGTCATCGGTCTGCGCGAGCTCAACCTCCAGGGCATCCCCAAGCGCAACTGGATCAACGACCACTTCACCTACACCCACGGCTACGGCGCGATCGCCGCCCGGGGCACCACCACCGGTACCAACCCGAAGGGGTCTCCCGACTTCACCGAGTCCGGTCTGCCGACCACCGGAGAGCTGGGCAAGTACCAGCAGGAGATCTACTACGGCGAGAAGACCGAGCAGTACTCCATCGTCGGCGGGCCCCAGAAGGAGCTCGACTACGAGGAGGACGGCGAGAAGACCACCAGCTACAAGGGCAAGAGCGGGGTCAGTCTCTCCAGCGCGTTCAACCGCGCCGCCTACGCGGTGGCGTTCAGCGAACCGCAGATCCTGTACTCGGGAGCCATCGGCGACGGTTCGCGGATTCTCTACAACCGCACGCCCAAGGAGCGCGTAGAGGCGGTCGCCCCGTGGCTGACCATCGACGGCGACGCCTACCCGGCCGTGGTCGGCGGAAAGATCCAGTGGGTCGTCGACGCGTACACCACGACCAACGGCTACCCGTACGCCTCGCGCACGACGCTCGGTGACACCACGGCCGACTCGCTGACCACCAACCAGCGCGCGGTCGTCGCCCAGCAGAACCAGGTCAACTACATCCGCAACTCGGTGAAGGCCACCGTCGACGCGTACGACGGCAAGGTCACGCTGTACGAGTGGGACACCGAGGACCCGGTCCTCAAGACCTGGCGCAAGGCGTTCCCGGGGACCGTGGAACCCAAGGCGGACATTCCGCAGGACCTCATGGACCACCTGCGCTACCCGCAGGACCTGTTCAAGGTGCAGCGCGAACTGCTCACCCGCTACCACGTCACGAGCCCCGCGCAGTTCTACAGCGGCAGTGACGCGTGGCAGGTCCCGGACGATCCGACCAACAAGGAGTCCGGTGCCGTTCCGCCGTACTACCTGAGCATAAAGATGCCGGATCAGGCGGCTCAGAAGTTCTCGCTGACGACGACGTTCACCCCCAAGGGGCGACCCGACCTCGGGGCGTTCATGGCGGTCGACGCCGATGCGGCCAGCAAGGACTACGGCACGATAAGGCTGCTGAGAGTCACCACTACGGTGAAGGGCCCGGGCCAGGTACAGAGTGAGCTCAACGGCAACGACGACGTCGCCGAGTTCGTGAGGAACCTCAAGGGAACCGACTCCGACATCGAGTACGGCAACCTGCTCACGGTGCCGCTCGAAGGAGGGTTCCTCTACATCGAGCCGGTGTACACCCGGGGTGGCACACAGAACTATCCGCTGCTGCGCAAGGTCGCTGCCTCGTACGGATCGAAGATCGTCTTTGAGAACAGCCTCGGGGAGGCGCTCAACGCGGTCTTCGGGGTGGACGGTTCCGATACGACCGAGCCACCGGCCGATACGACACAGCCACCGGGCGACACCACGGAGCCGCCGGCCACCGGCGACGCCGCGCTGAAGAAGGCGATCGCCGATGCGCAGAAGGCCTACACGGCAGGTGAGACGGCCCTGAAGGAACAGGACTGGAGCGCCTACGGCAAGGCCCAGGACGACCTGCAGGACGCGCTGGAGCGGGCAGCCGCCGCCCAGCCCAAGTCCGGCAGTCCGAGCACGGCGGACGAGTCGAAGAAGCCGGCGGCCTCGGCCAGTGCCGACAGCGGCGACTGAGTAACTCGGTAAAGCTTCACCTCCGCGTCGTGGTACGGTTTGAACACAACGACGCGGGGTGGAGCAGCTCGGTAGCTCGCTGGGCTCATAACCCAGAGGTCGCAGGTTCAAATCCTGTCCCCGCTACTGAAACACGAAGGCCCGGATCCTCCAGGGGATCCGGGCCTTCGTCATGTCGTGGTGGCTTTTTTTGTGCAGTCTGCGTGAAGTGCGGTTCATCGAGCGCAAGTTGGGCACGAGCGTGTTTGACTTGTCTCTCTGTGGGCATGTCGACAAAACGCTGAAGTGACCTTACTGGTTCGCGATATACCAGGTGTACGCGGGTTGCGGGTGGTGCGACGATGGTATTTATGGGGGACAGGGCAACTCTGTTGGAGACAGGGCGGTTTGTGCAGCAACGCGTCCATCCGGCGGAAAAATTGGCGGATGTGGCATTTGCTGCTGCCGCCGCGCAGTACAACGACCACATCGAGACCGCCGAGACTGCGGAGTGTGCCGCGACCGTCGAGAGTGCAGAGACCGCAGAGACCGCCGACGGCGTGGAGAACGCCGAGAGTGCGGAGACCGCCGCGAGCGCGGACAACGCCGAGAGCGAGGCGCGCCACCGCCGTGCAGCCGACGCCGGGGACACCGAGTCGATGAGCGTTCTCGGTGCGCTGCTGCTGCGCCGGGGCGATCTGAGCGGCGCCGAGTCCTATCTGCGCGCGGCCACCGCCGACGGTGACCGCGCCGCGGCCAACAACCTCGGCGTCCTCCTGCATCAGCGCGGCTACGCGGACGAGGCGGCCGGCTGGTGGCGGATCGCCGCCGTCGCCGGTTCCGCCGCGGCCGCGCACGCCCTCGGGCGCCACTACCGCGAGCGCGGTGACGAGCCCGGAGCCGAGTACTGGCTGCGCCAGTCCGCCGAGCAGGGCCACGCCCTGGGGGCGTACGCCCTGGCCGACCTGCTCGAGCACCGCAGCGACGTGGGCGCCGAGCGCTGGCTGCGCGCCGCGGCCGAGCAGGGCCACCGCGAGGCGGCGTACCGGCTGGCGCGCATGCTGGAGCGCAACGCGACGGGCGACGTGCACGACGCGTTCGGCCGCCCCGGACTGGGTCCCCGTACCGGACCCGAGTCCGAGGCGGGGGCCGGGACGCGCGGGGTTGCCGCGCGCAAGGACGACAGCCCGGTCGCGGGCCCCGACGCGGGACGCATGGGCGAGGCCGAGCAGTGGTACCGGCAGTCCGCCGCCCGCGGACACCGGCGTGCCGCTCTGCACCTCGGCGCCATCCTCGAACAGCGCGGCGAGCTCAAGGAGGCCGGCCGCTGGTACCTCATCTCCGCCAAGGCCGGTGAGGCGCGGGCCGCCTGTGCGCTGGGCTTCCTGCTGCGCGACGCGGGCGATCAGGAGAGCGCCGCCGTGTGGTGGCTGCGCGCCGCCCAGGACGGCGACGGCAACGCCGCCAACGCACTCGGCGCGCTGCACGCGGCCCGGGGCGAGCAGCAGACCGCCGAGCGCTGGTACCGCGCGGCGATGGACGCGGGCGACGTCAACGGCGCGTACAACCTCGGGCTGCTCTGTGCGGCCCAGGACCGTACGCCGCAGGCCGAGCAGTGGTACCGGCGCGCCGCCTACGCGGGCCACCGCGAGGCGGCCAACGCGCTGGCCGTGCTCCTGCTCCAGGCGGGCGACGCGACCGGCGCGGAGCCCTGGTTCTCCAAGGCGGCCGAGGCCGGCAGCGTCGACGCCGCCTTCAACCTCGGCATCCTCCACGCAGGGCGGGACGAGGACCGTACGGCCCTGCTCTGGTACGAGCGTGCCGCGGCGGCCGGCCACACCGAGGCGGCGCTCCAGGTCGGTATGGCGCTGCTGCACCACGGCCAGGAGCGCGAGGCCGAGCGTCATCTGCGCTGCGCGGCGGGCGGCGGCAGCCCGGAGGCCGCCTTCCGGCTGGCCGGGCTGCTGGACGCGCGCCAGCCGCCGCCCGGCCCGCCCGCGCTCGGCGAGCCCATGCCGGACAAGACCGAGTGCGAGGAGTGGTACGAGCGCGCCGCCGAGCAGGGACACCGCCGCGCCCAGGTGCGCGTCGGTATGCTCGCCGCCGCCCGGGGAGACGTGGAGAGCGCCGCCCGCTGGTACCGGGCGGCTGCCGAGGCGGGCAGCCGCAACGGGGCCTTCAACCTCGGACTGTTGCTCGCCCGCGAGGGCAGCGAGCGCGAGGCCGCACTCTGGTGGAGCCGAGCCGCCGAGGACGGGCACGGGCGGGCCGCCCTGCGCCTGGCCCTGCTGGCCGCGCGCCGCGGTGAACTCACCGAGGGGCAGCGGTGGTGTGCCCGGGCTGTCGAGCTGGGGCCCGCGGAGGTCTCGGAGCGGGCCGCGCGGCTGCGCGAAGCGCTGCACCAGGAGCTGACCGCGTAGCGGGCGCGGCGCGCGGGATGCGGGGCATCCTGGCGCGTCGCGCCCGGTGCCGGCTGGGCCCGGGAAAGGGATTTGCGCTGGTCCAGGGCGTGACGTACTGTGGGGATCACAACGACGCGGGGTGGAGCAGCTCGGTAGCTCGCTGGGCTCATAACCCAGAGGTCGCAGGTTCAAATCCTGTCCCCGCTACTCAAGACAGAGGGCCGGATCCTTTCGAGGATCCGGCCCTCTGTGCATGCCGCACGCGGATGCCGGCGGCTCAGGGCTTGTGGCCCACCGCCTCCCCGTACATCGCCCGGTCCACGGCCTTGTCCTCCGGCACCGGAGTGCCATCCGAGACACCCGAGTCGGCGTACGCCTTCTGCAACCGGTCCGTCGTGCCCTTCCGGATCTCCCAGTCCATCCGCATCGACGGTGTCGACCGCAGGGTGGCCTCGTCGGTCTTCATCAGTCCGGCCAGTTCGGCGACGAAGGCGGGATCGGACTTGTAGTCGTCGGTGAAGTAGGTGTTCACCGTGCGGATGTAGGCCCGGAGGAAGGCGACGCCCGCGTCCGGGTCCTTGTTCAGCAGCGTCGGGCCGAACAGGAGCCCGCCGAGCGGCTCGCCGACCGGCTGGCCTCCCAGGAAGGCGTACTTCTCGTCCCCGTCCACCTTCCGCCAGATCGGGTCGAGCAGCCAGGCGGAGTCCACGCCGCCGTTCTGCAGGGCGGTGAGCACGTCCGCGGAGCCGAGCTGCTGGAAACTGATCTTGTCGAGCCCGCCGCCGTGCTTCTTCAGCGAGGTGTCCATCGGATACGCGATCACCGAGCCCTTGCCGATCATCGTGCCGAGCTTCCGCCCCGCCATGTCCACGTGATCGGCGCTCTCACCCTCCTTGAGGCGCACCCAGAGACCGCTCTTCGAGGTCGGGTCGGGGGAGAAGTTGCCGGCGACCCACTTGATGGCGAAGCCGCCGTTGATGCCGTTCATCACGGCGGCCTCGGGCGCAGCCCACTGCGCGTCGACGTCCCCCTTGGCGAGCAGGGGCAGGGCGTCCGGGGTCGGGAGCACCTTCAGGGAGACGTCGAGACCCTCCTTCTCGAACTCGCCCTTGGCGACCGCGACCTGAAGCGGAGCGACGTACTCCGCACTCAGGGTGCCGGTGGCGACGGTGATCTTCCGCTTCTTCGCGAGCGGCTGGGCGGCCGGAGCCCCCTTGTCGCAGCGGGCGGGCTTGCGGTCGGGTGCGAGGTCCGAGGGGTCGGTCCAGCTGCCGGCGCCGCAGCCGGCGACGGGCTTGACGGTGCGCGGTGCGGCGTCCGCGGCGTCGGCGCCGTCCGACGAGTCGTTCCCGGCGCAGCCTGCCGCGCCGAGCAGGGACGCCGCCACGAGCACAACAGTGCAGGTGAAGGGGGTACGTGTACGCACAGTGCCTCCGTAAGGGGAGCGGGTGGAGCCGTTCACGACTGACTGCGGCCGCGGTCGCGCGGGGCCCACGGGGTGAGCAGCCGGCCCGCGATCCGCACCACTTCGGAGAAGACGACGCCGAGCACCGCCACACAGACGATGCCGACGAACATCACGTCGTTCTGGAACAGGGCGCGGGAGTCGAAGATCAGGTGGCCCAGCCCGTCGGCCGCCGCGATCTGCTCCGAGGCGACGATGACGAGCACCGCCACTCCTGCCGCGATCCGCGCACCGACGAGGACCGCGGGGAGCGAGGCGGGCAGCAGGATGTGCCGGAACATCTGCCAGGGCGAGGCGCCGAACACCTGCCCCGCATCCCGGTGACCGGCCGGAACGGCGAGCACGGCCGCCATCGTCGAGATCCAGACGAAGAAGAAGACGGTGGTGGCGACCAACGCGATCTGCGGCCCTTCGCCGAGGCCGAACATGTTGAGGAAGACCGGGAGTAGCGCCAGTTTCGGTACGACGTAGAGGGCGTCGAGCAGCGGTTCCAGCGCGGCCCGGACGAGCGCGAGCGAACCCATCAGCAGGCCGAGGGCGTAGCCCGCGACCGTGCCGATCGCGTAGCCGCCGAGGACCCGCTTGAGCGTGGCCCACACATCAGGCCACAGATCGCCGTCGGCCGCGCGGTCCCAGCCGTCCGCGAGGATGGTGGAGGGCGCGGGGTAGACGCGGTCGTCGATCCAGGACCTGGCCGCGGCCAGCTGCCAGAGCAGCACCAGGAGCAGCGGTACGGCCACGGCGAGCGCGATCTCCAGGGTGCGGCGCCTGCGGTGGGTGCGTACGGGATGGAGTTCCTGCGGCCCCGGCCTGCGGACCAGGACCTGCTCGTCGACGGTCGTGGACTTCAGGGCCGTACTCATACCGGTGCCGCCTCTCCACTGACCTCGCCGCGCAGCAGTTCCCACAACTCGCTCTTCAGCGCCGTGAACTCGGGTGTCGAGCGGATGTCGCCGGTGCGCGGCCGGGCGAACGGCGGACGGTGTTCGGCGATGATCCGGCCCGGTCTGGCGGACATCACGAGGACCCGGTCCCCGAGCACGATCGCCTCCTCCAGGCTGTGGGTGATGAACAGGGTGGTGGTGCGGGTGGTCTGGGTGAGGTCGAGCAGTTCGTCCTGAAGGATCGTGCGCAGCTGTGCGTCGAGCGCTGCGAACGGCTCGTCCATCAGCAGGATCTCGGGCTCGACGGCGAGTGCGCGAGCGATGGCCACCCGCTGGCGCATGCCGCCGGAGAGCTCGGCGGGATAGGCGCCCGCGAAGTCGGCGAGTCCCAGTCGGGCCAGCCAGTCGCGTGCCCTGGCATCGGCCGCCCGGCGGGGCATGTGCTGGATGTCGAGGCCGAAGCGGACGTTGGCGAGGACGGTCTTCCAGTCGTGGATCCCGTAGTCCTGGAAGATCATCGCGGCCGGGCGGGGCGACGTCGTACGGATGGACAGCTCACCGGCGCTGGGGCGCAGGAGCCCGGCCGCGATCCTCAGCAGGGTGGACTTGCCGCAGCCGGACGGTCCGACGATGCAGGTGAACTCGCCCGGCGGGATGTCGAGATCGACGGGGCCGAGGGCGGCCAGGGCCCGGGTTCCGCGCCCGAAGGAGCGGGACAGGGCGCGGGCGCGGAGTTTGGGGGTGGTGATCGGTGGCGCGGTTGCCTGGGGTGGGTTCGGGTGCGGGTCTCCCACGGGTCTCTCCTCGTGCACATCGAGGTGCACAGCCGTCGCGGGGGCGGCTGTGATCGCCGATGACGATATGACGACCCGTCAGATTGGGGAAGGGGGTGTGCGGGGAACGCGCGGGCGATGGTCTGTCCCAGGGGTGCCCGGCCCACACGAAACGCCCCCACCGGGACGTCCGGTGAGGGCGGGGGGCTGGGGTCAGGCGACCGTGGCGCAGTTCGGGCAGATGCCGCGGTACGTCATCTCGACGCCGGAGATCATGAAGCCGAAACGCTCGCCCGCCGGCAGGTCCGCGAGCGGGTCGCCCGCCGGGTGCACGTCGCGGATGGCGCCGCACTTCGCGCAGACCAGGTGGTGGTGGGGGCGGTGTGCGTTCGGGTCGTAGCGCTTGGCCCGGCGGTCGGTGGAGACCTCGATGACCTCGCCGAGGGTCACCATCTCACCCAGGGTGTTGTAGACGGTGGCGCGGGAGATCTCGGGCAGTTTGGCGACGGCCCGCGCATGGACCTCGTCGGCCGTCAGGTGCACGTGATCCCCGTCGAGGACCTCGGCCACGACGCGCCGCTGCGCAGTCATGCGCCAGCCGCGTCCGCGAAGTCGTTCCAGGAGGTCACTCATGGGGGCAAGCCTAACAGTGGGCGGGAGTCAGGTTCTGAACGGGTGTGGCTTTAGAGCCTGCCTTGACTTGGACTTAGTCCATTGTAGGATCGGATACGACATTGGCCGGGGGCAGGCTGAGCTCGCCATGACGGCACGACGGCATGACGAATGAGCAGGAACGACGCAGGAGGCGCACGTGACACAGGGACCGCTCACGACGGAGGCCGGCGCACCGGTCGCCGACAACCAGAACAGCCAGACCGCGGGCGTCGGCGGTCCGGTTCTGGTGCAGGACCAGTCGCTGCTGGAGAAGCTTGCGCACTTCAACCGTGAGCGCATACCGGAGCGCATCGTGCACGCACGGGGCGCCGGCGCGTACGGCACGTTCACGCTGAC
This sequence comes from Streptomyces sp. LN549, assembly GCF_043203805.1. Lineage (NCBI taxonomy): Bacteria > Bacillati > Actinomycetota > Actinomycetes > Kitasatosporales > Streptomycetaceae > Streptomyces > Streptomyces sp. LN549. The sequence goes on from NZ_JAZHRI010000002.1 coordinate 5,860,821, forward strand.
CCGTGACGTCTCGCAGTGGACGCGTGCCAGGTTCCTCTCCGAGGTCGGCAAGCAGACCGAGACCTTCCTGCGCTTCTCCACGGTCGCGGGCAACCTCGGCTCGGCCGACGCGGTGCGCGACCCGCGCGGTTTCGCGCTGAAGTTCTACACCGAGGACGGCAACTACGACCTCGTCGGCAACAACACCCCGGTGTTCTTCATCAAGGACGCCATCAAGTTCCCCGACTTCATCCACACCCAGAAGCGCGACCCGTACACCGGCTCGCAGGAGGCGGACAACGTCTGGGACTTCTGGGGGCTGTCGCCCGAGTCCACTCACCAGGTGACCTGGCTCTTCGGTGATCGGGGAATCCCGGCCACGCTCCGGCACATGAACGGCTACGGCTCCCACACCTACCAGTGGAGCAACGAGGCCGGCGAGGTCTTCTGGGTCAAGTACCACTTCAAGACCGACCAGGGCATCAAGAACCTCACCCAGGACGAGGCCAACAGGCTCGCCGGCGAGGACCCGGACAGCCACCAGCGTGATCTGCGTGAGTCCATCGAGCGGGGCGAGTTCCCGTCCTGGACCGTGCAGGTCCAGATCATGCCTGCGGCCGAGGCGGCGACGTACCGCTTCAACCCGTTCGACCTCACCAAGGTGTGGCCGCACGAGGACTACCCGCCGATCGAGATCGGCAAGCTGGAGCTCAACCGGAACCCGGAGAACATCTTCGCCGAGACCGAGCAGTCGATCTTCAGCCCCGCACACTTCGTGCCCGGCATCGGTCCGTCCCCGGACAAGATGCTCCAGGGCCGTCTCTTCGCGTACGGCGACGCGCACCGCTACCGCGTCGGCATCAACGCCGACCACCTGCCGGTCAACCGCCCGCACGCCACCGAGGCGCGGACCAACAGCCGTGACGGGTACCTGTACGACGGCCGCCACAAGGGCGCGAAGAACTACGAGCCGAACAGCTTCGGCGGGCCTGTCCAGACGGACCGCCCCCTGTGGGAGGCCACCCACGTCACGGGCGGCACGGGTACCCACGAGGCGCCGAGCCACGCCGAGGACAACGACTTCGTGCAGGCCGGGAACCTCTACCGGCTCTACTCCGAGGACGAGAAGAGCCGGCTGATCGACAACCTCGCCGGGTTCATCGCGAAGGTCTCGCGCGACGACATCGCCGAGCGCGCCATCAACAACTTCCGCCAGGCCGACGGCGACTTCGGCAAGCGGCTGGACGCAGCGGTCCAGGCCCTGCGCAGCTGAAGCATGTAGCGGAAGGGGGCGGGGTGGGACAGCGCATTCGCTGCCCCACCCCGCCCCCTTCCGCGCGCTCACCCAGGCGCGAGCGGCCGGTTCCCGTGCTCGGGACCGGTCGTCCGTCCGCGCGGCCCCTCAGCCGACCAGCTCCACCGGATGACGCCTGGCCGGTGCCCAGCAGCGGATGATGTCGCGCACCGAGACGATGCCGACCGGCCCGTCGTCGTCCAGCACGATCAGATGCCGGAAGCCGCCGTGTGTCATGGCCTCGGCGGCCTCCTCCAGGGTCCAGGTGGGTGCGGCGAAGACCACATCGGTCGTCGTGTGGGTGGAAGCGGTCTCGGAGTCGGGGTCCTGCCCCGATCCGACCGCGTTGAGGATGTCGCGCTCGGTGATGATTCCGAGCCCGCAGGTGTCCGGGTCGTGGACGACGGCTGCTCCGATCCGGCGTGCCGACATCAGCCGGGCGGCCTGGCGGAGGGTATGGGTCGGGCCGATGGTGAGGACCATCGTGCTCATGGCGTCTCGGACGAGCATGAAGGGAGCCACCTCCTCCGTGAAGCGACTCTGTGAGTCGATTCACAAGTTCACAAGTGGGGGGACTCTCAGAGTTGCACCGATGAGGGACGGCAACAAGGGGGAGCGGAGATCGTTCGAGGGGCGTGCGGTGGTGAGGCACGCCCCTCGTCGGTCCCGTATGCCTGGTCAGGCCCGGACGGTCCGTTGCGGCACGGTCAGTAGCGCTGGTTCAGGTAGCCGAGCAGTTCGTGGTGGAGTGTTCCGTTCGAGGCCGCGGCATTTCCGCCGCCCGGACCGCTGACACCGTCCAGGCTGGTGAACCGGCCACCCGCCTCCTGGACGATGATCGCGTTCGCCGCCATGTCCCAGAGCGAGAGCTCCGGCTCGGCGCAGATGTCGACCGAACCCTCGGCGACCATCATGTACGGCCAGAAGTCCCCGTACCCGCGGGTGCGCCAGCAGGCCCGGGTCAGGTCCATGAAGCCGTCGAGCCGGCCCTGCTCCTCCCAGCCGGTCAGCGAGGAGTACGCGAACGAGGCGTCCGCGATGCGCTCCACCTTCGAGACGTGCAGCCGGCTCGCGGAGGTCAGGCTGCGGCCGGTGAACGCACCCGCTCCCTTCGCCGCCCACCAGCGCCGCTGCAGCGCGGGCGCGGACACCACGCCGACCACCGGCTGGAACCCGTCCTCGCCGGCCTCCATCAGTGAGATCAGCGTCGCCCAGACCGGTACGCCGCGTACGTAGTTCTTGGTGCCGTCGATCGGGTCGATCACCCAGCGGCGCGGACCCGTCCCCTCGATCCCGTACTCCTCGCCCAGGATCGCATCGCGCGGCCGTGCCCGATGGAGGTGGCCGCGGATCAGCTCCTCGGCGGCCTTGTCGGCCTCGCTCACCGGCGTCATGTCCGGTTTGGTCTCGACCTTGAGGTCCAGAGCCTTGAACCGGTCCATCGTCGTCGCGTCGGCGGCGTCCGCCAGCACGTGGGCGAGGCGCAGATCATCGTGGTAATCGGGCATGCCGTCACAGTATCCACCGCCGGTGAACGCAGCCACAGGGCCCCGGAGGCTGCCCGGACCCTTGACAGTGCGGGGGAGCGCCTCAACTCTGAAACGCAGAGCCCTCGGTGGGGGAGGCGACGATGCCGACAGCGCGGGACGTACTGCTGGACGCAGCTCACGCGGCGCTGGCCGCCCGGCCCTGGCCCGCAGTGCGGATGGTCGACGTGGCCGCGGCCGCCGGGGTGTCCCGGCAGACGCTCTACAACGAGTTCGGAAGCAAGGACGGACTGGCCCGGGCCCTGGTCCGGCGCGCCGCCGACAGCTATCTGGCCGGTGTCGAACGGGCGCTGGGATCCGCCGGCGGTACGGGCGACAGGCTGGCCGCCACCGCCGCCTGGACGGTGCGTGCCACGCGGGCGAACGCCCTGGTCAGGGGGTTGCTCACGGGTTGCTGGGACGAGCGGTTACCCCACCCCGTCGCCTCGCTGCGGCGCTCCGGGGCCGCCGTACCGGCCCAGCGCCGGGCCGATGCCGGACTGCCGACCCCCGCCGAACTCCTGGGCCAGGTCAGGGACCGTGCGGTGGCCGCACTGGACGAGGGGCGCCCGCCTCACGACCCGGCTGCCCTGGCCACGGTGTGCGAGCTCGCTCTGCGGCTCGCCCTGTCCTATGCGCTGGTGCCACCGCCCGCGGGCATGGCGGGGGACGGGGTGCCGCTGGTGCGGGACGTCGTGGACCGGCTGCCGGACGTGGCCGCCTGAGCGCGGTGGGGGAGACGCCGGAGGGGCGGGCCCGTCAGTGGGACGAGCCGGAGAGCTGGAGCCCGATCACACCGAGGATCACCAGCGAGATCGAGACCAGCTTGAGCGTGGAGACCACGTCGTCCAGGAAGACCATGCCGTAGATCGCGGTGCCCGCCGCGCCGATGCCGGTCCACACCGCATAGGCGGGCCCGACGTCGAGCTTCTTCAGCGACAGGGTCAGCAGGCCGAAGCTGCCCAGGGCGAAGATGCAGAAGGCGATGGTCGGCCAGAGCCGGGTGAAGCCGTGTGAGAGCTTGAGGCAGACCGCGAAGCCGGTCTCCAGGAAGTCCCGCGACCACGACCAGCAGCCACGCCATCGTCAGTGCCCCTCCCGCGTAGGTGACCGCCTTGTACCGCTGGGTGTGATTATGCACTTACCAGCGACGGGTGATCGCAAACGCGGCGGGACCGGTCGCCTTCGCGTCGTTCCCTGCGAACACAGGGGTCCCCGGCGCCGGGGACCCCTGGACACCGAGGTCAGTCGCCCTCGCGTCGCTCCCGTGTGGACAGCAGCCGCCGCAGCGAATCCAGCCGTGCCGGATCGGCGTGCCCCGCCTCCACCCAGGCGTCCAGCGCGCATTCCGGTTGCTGGCTGTCGTGGGTGCAGCCGCGCGGGCACTCCTCGGTGCCGGGCTGCAGATCGGGGAAGGCGTTGATGACCCGGGACGGGTCGATGTGGTGCAGGCCGAAGGAGCGGACACCGGGGGTGTCGATCACCCAGCCCCGGTAGTCCGGCAGCGGGAGCGCCAGCGCCGACGTGGTGGTGTGGCGGCCTCGCCCGGTGACCGCGTTGACGATCCCGGTCGTACGCCGTCTGTCCTTCGGTACCAGCGCGTTGACCAGCGTGGTCTTTCCGACACCTGAGTGCCCGACGAAGGCGGTCACCCGGTCGTGCAGCTGTTCGCGGACCCGCTCCGCCGCGTCGCCGTTCTCCAGCTCCTCGCGGTTGGTGACGATGAACGGCACGCCCAGCGGGGTGTACGCCTCCAGGAGCTTGTCCGGGGAGGCCAGATCGGACTTGGTCAGCACCAGGAGGGGGGAGAGCCCGCCGTCGTACGCGGCGACCAGACAGCGGTCGATCATCCGCGGACGCGGTTCCGGATCGGCCAGTGCCGTGACGATCGCCAACTGGTCGGCGTTGGCGACCACCACCCGCTCGAACGGGTCGTCGTCGTCCGCCGTCCGGCGCAGCACCGAGCGGCGCTCACCGATCCGGACGATCCGGGCGAGGGTGTCCTTCTCGCCGGACAGATCGCCGACGATGGAGACGGTGTCGCCCACCACCGCGGCCTTGCGGCCCAGCTCACGGGCCTTCATCGCGATGACGGTGCGGCCCTCGACGAGACAGGTGAGGCGGCCGCGGTCCACGGTGAGGACCATGCCCTCCTCGGCGTCCTCGTGCTTGGGACGGATATGCGTACGAGGCCGGTTGCCCTTGCGGTTGGGGCGGACCCGGATGTCGTCCTCGTCGGGGTTCTTGCCGTAGCGGCGCATGTCTCAGGCCCCGAGCATTCCGGTCCACATCTGCGGGAAGTCGGGCAGGGTCTTGGCGGTTGTCGCCACGTTCTCGATCTCCACTCCGGGGACGGCAAGGCCGATGATCGACCCCGCGGTGGCCATCCGGTGGTCGTCATACGTATGGAAGGTACCGCCGTGCAGCGGTCGCGGCCGGATGTGGAGTCCGTCCGCGGTCTCGGTGACGTCGCCGCCCAGCTCGTTGATCTCCTTGGTGAGCGCGGCCAGCCGGTCCGTCTCGTGCAGCCGCAGATGGGCGACACCGCTCAGCGTGGAGGGGGAGTCGGCCAGGGCCGCGACGGCCGCGATGCCCGGGGTCAGCTCGCCGACCTCGCCGAGGTCGACGTCGATGCCGTGGATCCGGCCCGAGCCGGTGAAGGTGAGCCCGTGCTCGGTCAGCTCGCAGCTGCCGCCCATCGCGGTGAAGATCTCGCGCAGCGCGTCACCGGGCTGCGTGGTGCGCAGCGGCCAGTCCGGAATCGTGACCCGGCCACCGGTGACCAGCGCCGCGGCCAGGAACGGCTGGGCGTTGGAGAGGTCGGGCTCCACGGTCAGGTCGCGGCCGAGCAGGGCCGAGGGGGAGACCCGCCAGACGTTCGGCTCGCCGCCCGTCTCCGGCTCGTCCACCTGGGCGCCGACGGCACGCAGCATGTCGACGGTCATCCGGATGTGCGGCATCGAGGGGAGCCGGGCGCCGGTGTGACGTACCTCCACGCCCTGGTTGAAGCGCGGCGCCGACAGCAGCAGCGCCGAGACGAACTGGGAGGACGAGGAGGCGTCGATCGCCACCGGTCCGCCGTCCAGTGCGCCGCCGCCGTGCACGGTCATCGGCAGCGAGCCGCGGCCGTCGTCGTCGATCCGGGCGCCGAGCACGCGCAGGGCGTCGATCACCCCGGTCAGCGGGCGCTCGTAGGAACGGGGGTCGCCGTCGAAACGGACCGGCCCGTTGGCCAGGGTCGCCACGGGGGGCAGGAAGCGCATGACCGTACCGGCGTTGCCCACGTCGACGGTCACCGGGCCGTGCAGGCCAGCCGGGATCACCCGCCAGGCCTCGCCCGAACCGTCCGGGCCGCCGGCGACGGACGAGCTGGAGGACACCGTCTCCTCGATGCCGACGCCCATCGCGCGCAGCGCCTCGGCCATCAGCAGGGTGTCACGGGAGCGAAGCGGGCGGCGCAGCCAGCCGGGCTCCGACGAGAGCGCGGCGAGCACCAGCGCACGGTTGGTGACCGACTTCGATCCGGGCACGGTGACGGTCGCGTCGACGGCTCCGCTCGCGTGAGGGGCGGGCCAGAGGGCGGGGTGCACGGAACTTTCGGTCATGGAGCTCACTTTAGTGGCTCACCGCAAACCAGGATTTTGACCAAAAGCAACGAAATCAGTGCGTAATGCAGGAGTGGTAAGGGATGAGGCTCACAGACCCAGCAGCCAGCGGCCGCCGCCGATGAGTGAGCAGAGCGACACCGCGTGGAACAGGAACAGCCACAGCGCGGCCGGCACGTCCGTCAGCCGGGCCAGCTGGTCCGCGTCCGAGTCCGGTGCTCCGCCGTGCCTCCGCTTGGACTGCAGCTCGAACGCCGGACGCACGCCGCCCAGCAGCAGGAACCAGACCGCGCTGTAGGCGAACAGCGACTGCCAGGCGGGCGAGGCCAGCCACGACATCAGCAGGAAGAGCGAACCGGTGAGGATCACCGTCAGCGCCCCGTACACGTTGCGGATCATCACCAGCATCACAGCGAGCAGCGCCGTGGCCACCCACAGCAGCAGGGTGATCCGGCCGTTCACCAGGAGCCATGCACCGCCCAGTCCCAGCAGTGAGGGCGCGGTGTAGCCCGCCGCCGCGGTCAGGACCATGCCGATCCCGGTCGGCTTGCCGCGGCTCACCGTCAGTCCGCTGGTGTCGGAGTGCAGCCGGATGCCCGAGAGCTGCCGTCCGGTGAGCAGGGCGACCAGCCCGTGGCCGCCCTCGTGGGCGATGGTGATCGCGTTGCGCGACAGCCTCCATATGAAGTTCGGTACGACTGCGATGAGTGCCGCCGTGGCGGTCACCACGACCAGCCACTGCTCCGGGGCGGGCTGGGTGCCGAAGATGCGGTCCCACAGATTGCCGAGATCGGTGCTGTCCATGGCGTGGGCGGCTCCTTGCGGTATTGGCATCCGGTCGGGATGACGATCGTGGCAGTCTGGCACCTATGTGCGGACGGTATGCAGCGAGTCGGCGGCCCGAGGATCTGACCGGACTCTTCCAGGTGGAGAAGTGGGAACCGGCCGAGACGCTGGAACCCGACTACAACGTGGCGCCGACCAAAGAGGTCTACGCCGTACTGGAACGTCCTGTGAAGGACGCCGACGACCAGCGTCCGGTTCGCCAGCTGCGCGCCCTGAAGTGGGGGCTCGTCCCCTCCTGGGCCAAATCCCCGGAGGGCGGCGCCCGGATGATCAACGCCCGTGCCGAGACGGTCCACGAGAAGCCGTCCTTCCGCCGCCCCTTCGTCTCCCGTCGCTGCATCCTGCCGGCCGACGGCTATTTCGAGTGGGTGACCGGCACCGAGGAGCGGCAGCTGGAGGAGAAGGGCCGCAAGAAGCGCCCACGCAAGCAGCCGTACTTCGTGACCCCCGCCGACGGATCGGTCTTCGCCATGGCCGGTCTGTACGAGTTCTGGCGCGACCGGACCCTGCCGGACGACCACCCCCAGGCCTGGTGGGTCACCTGCTCGGTGATCACGACCGAGGCGGAGACGAGCCCGCTCGCCGTCGCGCCCGCGGAGGGGCCGGCCGCGCTCGCCGACATCCACCCCCGGATGCCGCTGATGCTGACCCCGGACCGCTGGGACGACTGGCTGGATCCCTCCCGCACCGACATCGAGGAGCTGCGCGGGCTGCTCGCGCCGCCGCCCGGAGGGCTGATGCGGGCCTATCCGGTGGCGACCGCCGTCAGTAACGTCCGCAACAACGGTCCCGAGCTGCTGGACGAGCTGGCGGCGCCCGAGGTGAGCACCCTCTTCTGAGGGATGCGCCGGACCCGGACCTGCCGGACCCCGGAAGGCCGGCCGCGGCTTGGTTGGATGGGGGCGTGAAAGCCACCGGCACAGCACCGCACACCGAGACGGTCGACACCGACACCGGCACCGCCCGGATCACCTGGGCCCCCGCACGCAACCCGCGCCTCCTGCTCGCGCTGGGGCACGGCGCCGGCGGCGGCATCGAGGCCCGCGACCTGCATGCCCTGGCCACCGCGCTGCCCGCGCACGGGGTGAGCGTCGCCCTGGTGGAGCAGCCCTGGCGGGTCGCCGGGAAGAAGCTCGCGCCCGCCCCGAAGACCCTGGACACCGGCTGGCGCGGCCTGTGGCCGGCGCTGGCCGCTCCCGGGCTCCCGGTCGTCGCCGGCGGACGCAGCGCCGGCGCCAGGGTGGCCTGCCGCACCGCGGCCGGGCTGGGCGCCCGCGCGGTCCTCGCGCTCAGCTTCCCGCTGCACCCCCCGGGCCGCCCGGAGAAGTCCCGCGCGGACGAACTCCTGGCCTCCGGCCTGCCCACGCTCGTCGTCCAGGGCGGCAACGACCCGTTCGGCAAGCCCGCCGAATTCCCGCCGGGGGAGTACCGGATGGCCGAGGTGCCGCACGGGGACCACGGCTTCGCCGTCCCCAAACGGTCCGGACTGACCGAGGCTCAGGCGATGGAGATCCTCACCGCGGCCGTCACCGGATGGCTGGCCGACGTCGGGTGACACACGGCCGGGAATCCGGCCCGGGTCCCGTGACGTACGACCCGGGAATGTTGGACGGGGGACCACTGTTGTTCGGGACGTCGGTACACCAACGTCGTATGTGGAGAGGAAGTCCGTCGCATGGGTTCGACCATCTGCCCGCGTCGCTCGAACGCCGCTGACCTGGAGTGGACGGTGCTGCATGCGGCCAAGACCACTCCCGAGCGGGCACTGAACGGATCGGATCGACAGCCCGCGCCGGACCAAGGTCGACTATTCTCCGATTCGAGCGGGTCCGGTTTCGGCTCCGCCACAGCGTTGGAGGAGGTGGGTCCGGTCACTGGGACCGACACAGGGACCGACGACGGCCGCCCGCAGGAGACGACCGCCGAGCGCAACGCGCGCTTCGAGCGGGACGCCCTCGGTTTCCTGGACCAGATGTACTCGGCCGCGCTGCGCATGACGCGCAACCCCGCGGACGCCGAGGACCTGGTCCAGGAGACGTATGCCAAGGCGTACGGCTCCTTCCACCAGTTCCGTGAGGGCACCAACCTCAAGGCGTGGATGTACCGCATCCTCACGAACACCTTCATCAACTCGTACCGCAAGAAGCAGCGCGAACCCCAGCGCAGTGCCGCCGAGGAGATCGAGGACTGGCAGCTGGCCCGTGCCGAGTCGCACATGTCGACCGGTCTGCGCTCCGCCGAGTCCCAGGCCCTCGACCATCTGCCCGACTCCGATGTGAAGTCTGCGCTGCAGGCGATCCCCGAAGAGTTCCGCATCGCGGTCTATCTCGCCGATGTAGAGGGCTTTGCCTACAAGGAGATCGCGGACATCATGGGGACTCCCATCGGTACGGTGATGTCCCGACTGCACCGGGGCCGCCGTCAACTGCGCGGCATGCTGGAGGACTACGCCCGTGACCGCGGGCTCGTCCCGGCGGGCGCCGGTGAGTCGGACGATCGGAAAGGCTCGGGCTCATGAGCTGCGGAGAGCCGCACGAGACGGAGTGCGCTGAGGTCCTCGACCACCTCTACGAGTTCCTCGACCGGGAGATGCCCGACAGCGACTGCACCAAGTTCGAGGTGCACTTCGGCGAGTGCTCCCCCTGCCTGGAGAAGTACGGCCTGGAGCAGGCAGTGAAGAAGCTGGTCAAGCGCTGCTGCGGTCAGGACGACGTGCCGTCCGACCTGCGCTCGAAGGTGATGGGCCGGATCGACCTGATCCGGTCCGGGCAGGCGGTGCCGGAACAGGACGTCACGGTCTCCGACACCGAGCTGCCGGCCGCCGCCAAGGAATGACGCATCACCCGAACGTGCTAATCGACGTCGTCGGCACTCAGCCGGGACACCCAACTCGCTAGCCTGACGCCTCCATTGGCGATGCTGGGGGGCGGGCGGAACGGGTGAGAGCCACACGTGGCGCGGCGCGGGCGTACATCCTGGCCGTCGCGCTCGGCGCCGCCCTGTGTGTCCTGCCCGCGCTGCGACCCGGCGCGGGCACCCCGTGGACCACCCTCGGACTGCTCGCCGGGCTCTATCTCGTCTGCGAACTGCCCGGCCGCTGCCCCTTCTTCGGCAGCTCCGTGCCGATCAGTGCCGGATCGTTCTTTCCCCTGCTGCTCGTCGCGGCCTTCCTGCTGCCGCCCCCGGCCGCCGCGCTGGTGGCGATCCCGGGTTCGCTCGCCGGCCGGGTGGAGAAGCCGCCCGCCACCGCGCGCCGGATCTGGCGGGCCGGACAGCTGCCCGTCACCGTCTGGGCGGCCTCGTCCGTGCACTCCCTGCTCGGCGGTCCCGCCGCGCTCGGCGGCCCCGGACCCGGCCGGCTGCCCGATCTCCCGTACGCCCTGCTGCCCGCCTGCGCCGCCGCGCTGACCTTCAGCCTCGTACTGACCCTCCTGGACGGGTCCATCCTCGCCGCGGCCGAACAGCTGCCCCTGCGGCGCGCCTGGAGCGGGCTGCTGCCGCGCTCGCTGGGGCCGCACCTGGTGCACGGCCTCGCCGGGCTGATGATGGCGATCCTGTGGAACAGCTCGTACGGGCCGCTGGCCGCGCTCTTCGTCCTGCTGCCGATGTACATCTCCTGCTGGGTCTTCGCCCAGTACCACCGCGAACACGCCGCACACCGCGCCACGATCAGGGCCCTGGTGCAGGCCGTCGACATCAAGGACACGTACACCAGGGGGCACAGCGAGCGGGTGGGACACGCGTCCGTGCTCATCGCCCAGGAGCTGGGCATGGCGCAGGAGCGGATCGAGGTGCTCCGGTTCGCCGGGATCCTGCACGACGTCGGAAAGCTCGGTGTGCCGACGCGGGTGCTGCGCAAGGACGGGCCGCTGACGCCGGAGGAACGCCGGGTGATCGAGCTGCACCCGGAGTACGGGCACGAGATCGTCCGTGGCATCGGCTTCCTCGGTGAGGCCCGGGCCGCGATCCTGCACCACCACGAACGGCTCGACGGCAGCGGGTACCCGTACGGGCTGACCGGCCGCCGGATCCCCGAGTTCGCCCGGGTCGTCGCCGTCGCCGACGCGTTCGACGCGATGACCTCGACCCGCTCCTACCGGCCTGGACGCCCGGTGCCGGTCGCCCTGGAGGAGCTCAAGCGGTGTGCCGGAACCCAGTTCGATCCGCAGATGGTACGGGCGCTGGTGCGCGGTCTGGAACGGCACGGGTGGTCGGGGGCGGCGACGGCCGTGACGGCGGACGAGGCGCGGGTGCGGCTGCCGTTGCCGCGGGGCGGGGACGGGGCCCGGGGTGCGGGCGCCGGGTCCGTCCGGGGGCCGGTTCGTCCTCAATCGCCGGACCGGCCCCGGTGAGCCCGCAGTGGGTACGGCTGCCGCCCGTCGTCCTGGCGGTGCGTGGCGCCGCCCTCGCGCTCGCCGCCGCCGGGCTCGGGCACACCCTCTGGCACGGCGTCCGCGAACCCGGTCACGCCCTCGCCTTCGGGGTGCTCATCACCATCGGTGAGCTGGCCCGCTGGGGCGCCCAGCCTGGGGAGCGGGAGCCCGCGCCGCTAGGTGCCGCCGGGGCACTCGCGTACGCCCTGCTCGGGAGCAGCGGCGGGGAGCCCACCAGCCATGGGGTGCTCCAGGTGATCGCCGTGCTCGTCGCGGCGCAGCTCGTCGCCTGTGTGCCCCATGTCGCGCGCGGCAGCGGGCCCGGCCCCGACCAGGTGGCCCGCCGGATCCTGACCGTGGTCTTCGCGGCGGTCTGCTTCCAGCCGCTGTACAACTCCGGCCGGTCCGAGAGCTGGTTCGGCGACGGCCCGTACTACGCGGCCTTCCTGCTCGTGCTGCTCGGCCTCACCGCCCTGTGCGACGCCGTGCTGGGCGCCTTGCTGCTGCAGGCCCGCACGCTGCCGCGCAGCCTCCGTGCGGTGGTGGGCGCCACCCCCGTCCCGTACGGGCCACTGCTCCGCGACGAGCTGAGGGCGCTGAGAGGCATCGGATCGGCGGTCTGCGCGACCGGCGCGGTGATGGCGCTCGGGGTCGCCGTTGCCGGTCTGTGGGCGCTGCCCGTCCTGTGCGTACCGCTGCTGCTCACCCAGGTGTCCTTCCGCCGGTTCGCCGCGGTGCGCACCACGTACCGGCAGACCATCGCCTCGCTCGCCCGGTCCACCGAGATCGCCGGTTACACCCCGCACGGCCATGCCCGCAGGGTGGCGGCGCTCTGCACGGCCGTCGGGCGCGAGATGGGCCTCTCCGGACCCGAGCTCACCGTCCTGGAGTACGCGGCGCTCATGCACGACATCGGCCAGCTCTCGCTCGTCGATCCCGTGCCCGCCGGGGCGACCGCCACCCTGCCGGCCGCCGAGCAGCGCCGGATCGCCCTGCTGGGCGGTGCGGTGGTCCGGCAGACCGGGGTGGACACCGAGATCGCCGTGGTCGTGGAACAGCAGGCGGACCCCTACCGCGAGCAGCCGCTGGCCGCCAGGATCGTCCGGGCGGTCAACGCATACGACGACCTGTGCGGGGAAGGTCTCAGCGGGCCGCTCGGCGCACTGGAACAGCTCAGGCTCGGGACCGGCCGCGATTACCAGCCCCAGGTCGTGGAGTCGCTCTCCAGGGTTCTGGCCAGGGGCGGTCTGACCCCCGTCCCACCTGGGTAACCCATGGGTAATGAGCGGGCGTCCGGCCGGGCATGGTTGGATGCGAAGAGAGTGGAAAACGAGGGTGTCCAGTCGGGACAGGCGGGAATCGTGAGGATCTTCGGGAAGGTACGGCATCGGCCCTCCGCCTCTTGGCGGCAGGCCACGGACCGCGCGTTCACGCTGATCGGCGACGGCCGGTACGAGGACGCGGGCGCACTGCTGACGCGCGCGGCGGATTTGGAGCCCTGGCTCTCCGAGTCGTGGTTCAACCTGGCGCTGCTGCACAAGTTCCGGCACGACTGGGAACAGGCGAGGGCCGCGGGCCTGCGGGCTGTCGCGCTGCTCGACAAGCAGTCCGGCGCCCCCGACTGGTGGAACGTCGGGATCGCCGCCACCGCGCTCCAGGACTGGCCGCTGGCCCGCCGGGCCTGGCAGGCGTACGGGCTGAAGGTGCCCGGCGGCGGGCAGCAGACACCTGCGGCGGGCAGCGAGCCCGTCGGCATGGAGCTGGGCAGCGCGGCCGTGCGGCTGTCGCCCGAGGGCGAGGCCGAGGTCGTCTGGGGCCGCAGGCTGGATCCGGCACGGATCGAAGTGCTGTCGATCCCACTGCCGTCGTCCGGGCGGCGCTGGGGCGAGGTCGTGCTGCACGACGGGGTCCCGCACGGCGAGCGGATCACCGCGGCCGGGCCCTCCTACCCCGTGTTCGACGAGATAGAGCTGTGGGCCCCGTCTCCCGTCCCCACCTGGGTGGTGCTCCTCGAAGCGGCAACCGAGGCGGACCGGGACGCACTGGAGCAGCTGGCGTCCGACGCCGGCTTCGCCGCCGAGGACTGGTCGTCGTCCGTCCGGCTGCTGTGCCGGGCCTGTTCGGAGAGCCGGATGGAGAGCGACGAGGGCGACGGCGAGCACCTCGACCCGCACGACCACAGCGAGCCGGGCCATCCCGGTCCGCTGGGCCACCGCACCGCAGGCGAGCTGTGGGTGCCGGAGCGTGAGTGCGGTCTCGCGGCCCCCGCGGGGCTGGTGCGCGGGCTGCTCGACGGCTGGGTGGCGGACAGCCCGGACAGCCGTGAGTGGCGGGATCTCGAAGAAGTCTGCTGACCGGTGCCCGTAGGCTGTACGGGCACCGATTCCGGTGCTCGGGTGCCCGGGTTCTCGCGAGCCGCGGATCCCGGGTTTCAGGTTGTGAGGAAGGCGTACGGCGGACATGGCGCAGCAGGAGACGGACGAGCAGATCAGCGTCGACGAGGAAGGTTTCCTCATCGACACCGAGGACTGTGAGGCGCGTGAGGCGGCACACCGCGAGCGCGGCACCTCCCGCCCGATCACGGTCGTGGGCAACCCGGTCCTGCACAAGGAGTGCAAGGACGTCACCGCGTTCGACGACGAGCTGGCCCAGCTGATCGACGACATGTTCGCCAGCCAGCGGACGGCCGAGGGTGTGGGCCTGGCCGCCAACCAGATCGGGGTCGACCTCAAGGTCTTCGTCTACGACTGCCCGGACGACGACGGGGTCCGGCACACCGGCGCCATCTGCAACCCGGTGCTCGACGAGCTGCCGCCCGAGGAGCGCGTCCTGGACGACTCCAACGAGGGCTGCCTCTCCGTCCCGACGGCGTACGCCTCGCTGGCCCGCCCGGACTACGCGGTGGTGCGCGGCCAGGACGCCAAGGGCAACCCGGTCAAGGTGCGGGGCGACGGCTACTTCGCCCGCTGCCTCCAGCACGAGACGGACCACCTGTACGGCTACCTGTACATCGACCGGCTCTCCAAGCGCGACCGCAAGGACGCGCTGCGCCAGATGGCGGAGAACACCCCGCGCTACGAGGTCGTCCCGAACGACTGATCCCACCGAACGCGCATGCCGCGAGGGGCCCTGTTCCGGTACGCCGGGGCGGGGCCCCTGCCGCGTTCCCCGTCCGTCAACTTGCTTTCTCCTGCCCATAGTTGACGCGCGTCGACTCGTCCGACAGGCTGTCGCTCCACACCTTCACCGTGTAGGGAGCCCCCATGCTCAGACGTTCCGCACGACTGCTGCTCGGCCTTGTCATGACCATGGCGTTTGCCTTGGGCGGGGCAGTGGTGACCGCAGGCACCGCACAGGCCGACGACTGTTACACCTGGACCCGCACCCTCTCCTCGGGCGCCACCGGCAACGATGTCGTCCAGCTCCAGATCCGGGTGGCCGGATACCCCGGATACAACTCCGTACTCGCCATCGACGGCTCCTACGGGCCCGCCACCACCGCCGCCGTCAAGCGCTTCCAGGCCGCCTACGGCCTGGCCGCCGACGGTATCGCCGGCCCGGCCACCCAGTCCCAGCTCTACGCGCTCCAGGACGGCGACTGCACGCCCGCCCACTTCACGTACGCCGAGCTCAACCACTGCAACAGCACCTGGGAGGGTGGTGCCGTAGCGGCGGGCACCGCCAAGGCCAACGCCCTGAGCACCATGTGGAAGCTGGAGGCGCTGCGCCACGCGCTCGGAGACCGGCCCATCACCGTCAACAGCGGCTTCCGCTCCTACTCCTGCAACAGCGCCGCCGGCGGGGCGTCGAACAGCCGCCATCTGTACGGTGACGCGGCCGACCTGGGCGGGATCGCGTTCTGCACCCTGGCCCAGCAGGCCCGTAACCACGGGTTCAACGGGATCCTCGGCCCGGGTTACCCGGACCACAACGACCACGTCCACGTGAACCAGGGCCCGAGCCACTACTGGTCGGCGCCGAACTGCGGCATCTGACACGCGTGTGGGGCCCGCCGGCATCCGGCGGGCCCCACACGGGCGATCAGGCGGACTTCGCTGTCAGGCGCGTCCCGCCCGTCGTCTGCACTGCGGCGCCGTCCGCGGTCCGCTCCGTCAGCCGGAGCTGCGAGACGGCGTTGCGCAGGATCAGCGCACCGGCTCCGGCGTCCAGCTGCCAGCGCTGCGTGCGCGCGCCCGCCGCGCAGGTCCCGAGCGACAGCTCGGCCCCCACCTCCAGCGGAGCGCCCAGGTACTTCTTCCCGCGCACCGCGTCCAGACACAGGCCGCTCCCGGCCGACTTCACCGTGTAGTACCCGTCCGAGGTCGCCGTCAGCGTCCAGGCCGCTTCCGGGTCCCGGGCCAGCGACACCCCGGCGTCAGCGCCGGGCGCCAGCGCCTTCGCGCCCGCCGTCAGCCGGTACGTACCGTCGGCCAGGGGGGTGCGGTCGGTGTTCTCCCAGCCGGGGGCGTGCCCGATCCGCCGGGCCAGCGCCTCGAAACCGGCGTACGTCTCACTCGGCTTCGGACCGCCCCAGGTGGCCTGCGCGATGAAGCGCAGCGGCATGAAGACCTTCGCCTCGACCTCGTTCTCGGTCTCGGCCGCCGCACTGTCCGGCCACAGGCTGATCTTCGCGCCGGTCAGGTTCGCCGCTGTGGCCGGCAGCGTCTGCCCCTCGAAGCGCAGGGGCGTCCAGTCGCTCTCGTACAGCTTCTGGGTCTGCATCGTGTACCCGCCGCGCACCAGGTAGAGCGCGTACGCCGAGTTCATCACCGGCCGGCCCTCGGCCAGCAGTGCGGACGGCTGCTGGATGGCGCCGCCGCCCAGCCAGTGCTCGACGGTGATGTCACGATCGAGCGGGACGACGCTGTTGCGGCCGACGAGCCCGTCGTTCCAGATCCGCAGCGACCGGCCGTCGGCCTTCACATGGGCGTTGACCTGGTTGATGAAGTCGGCGAAGAGGTCGTCGGGGGTGGCCGAGGCGCCGAGCTTCGCGGTCGCGGCCGTCTGCAGCTGCGGATAGTTCGGGTACGAGGAGCCGATCATGTACTCGTCGGCGCCCATGTGCCAGGTGCGGGTGTCCCACACCTCCAGGGCCTCGTCCACCATCGAGGTGTAGTACGCCAGTGCCTCGGGCCGCGAGATGTCCAGCCGGGGCGGCGAGGCGACGCCGTCCTTGTCCTTGAGCTGGAGCTCCGGATGGTTCTCCAGGTACGTGTCCATGTGGCCGGGGGAGTTGATCTCCGGCACCAGGTCGATGTGGTATTTCTTCGCCATCGCGACCAGGGCGCGGACCTGCGGCTTCGTGTAGTAGCCCCAGAACGCCGACTCCGGGTCGGTGTCGCTCCTGACCTTCGCCTCGATCCAGAGCTGGTTGAGCTTCTGGGAGGCCATGTCCTTCATCAGCCGCTCGAACCAGGGGAGCGAGACATTGATGTAGCAGGCGCAGACCCCGACCCCGCGCTCACGGTAGGCAGGCACATCGGTCGCCGAACCGTGCGCCGCCCGGCCGTCGTCGTTCAGCAGCTGGAGCACCGTGCGCGAACCGTAGAACACACCGGTGGACGTCGCGGCGGTGACCGTGACCCGGTCGCCGACGTCCAGGCGGTAGCCCTCCGCGCCCAACGTGCCCTTCAGGGAAGGGTCCTGGCGCAGCACGATGTCGCCGGAACGGGCCAGGCCCCGGGACACCGGGGCCTTCCCGGCCAGCTCGCCCGCGAACCGCGCCGCGTCCGCCGCCGTGCGCTGCTCCCGCACCCCGTCCAGCACGATCCTGGCCCGGTCGGTGAGGGTGAACTCCCCCTCGCCGGACTGCCACTGGCGCAGCGAGGGCAGCACCTCGGGCGGCGCGGCCGTGGCCGGTGCGTCCTGCGCAGAGGCGCTCTGCAGGGGCAGCAGAGTGGCGGCGAGCGCGGCCACCACGGCGCCGATCGTCCTTCGTCTTGCCATCCGGATGTCCATGTGCCCGACCATGGACCGCCGACCGGGGTCGGGTCCATGGACAGGTGAGGGAATCAGTTGGACGAATGATCCGACGTAAGCTCCGTAAACGATCAGGCCGCTTCGGTCAATCCGGTCGGGCCGCGGAACGTCCGACGGTACGCGTTCGGCGTGGTGCCCAGGGAACGTACGAACTGGTGGCGGAGCGCTGCGGCGTTCCCGAAGCCGGTCTGTCCGGCGATCGTGTCCATCGTTTCATCGGATGTCTCCAGGAGGTGCTGCGCCAGCAGCACCCGCTGGCGCAGCAGCCAGCGGTACGGCGTGGTGCCCGTCTCCTGCTGGAAGCGGCGGGCGAAGGTGCGCGGTGACATGTGTGTCTGGGCGGCCAGCTGCTCGACGGTCATCTCCTGGGCGAGATGGCGCTCCATCCAGGCCAGGGTGTCGCCGACGGTGTCGCAGCGGGTGCGGGGCAGCGGGCGCTTGATGTACTGCGCCTGCCCGCCGTCGCGGTGCGGCGGCACCACCATGCGCCGGGCGATGGTGTTGGCGGCGGCGGGCCCGTAGGCCTGGCGGACCAGGTGCAGACAGGCATCGATCCCCGCGGCCGTGCCCGCCGAGGTGATGACGGGCCCCTCGTCCACGTACAGCACGTCCGGCTCGACGATCGCCCGCGGGAAGCGGCGGGCCAGCTCGGCGGCGTGCCGCCAGTGGGTGGTGCAGCGCCGGCCGTCCAGCAGACCGGCCGCGCCGAGCATGTAGGCCCCCGAACAGACGCTCAGCACCCTGGCCCCGCGGTCCACGGCCCGGCGCAGCGCTTCCAGGGCCGCCTCGGGGAACTCCCGGTCGGTGAAGCGGCTGCCGGCCGGGACCGCGATGAGGTCGGCCTCCTCCAGGCGGTCGAGGCCGTGGGAAGTGGTGAGGGTGAACCCGGCGTGAGTCCGGAGCACCGGACCTTCGGCGGAGACCACGGCGAAATCGTGCACCGGCAGACCCTCGTCGCTGCGGTCGAGTCCGAACACCTCGCACAGGACGCCGAGTTCGAAAGGGTTGACCTCGTCGAGCAGCAGGGCGGCGACATTGTTCAGCATGACCCCAGTGTGGCAGTAATTCGATGCTCCATGACAGTCCTGCCACTGCCGGATTCTGCTCGCACGGACGACAGTAGAGGCATGAACACATTCCTGAACTACCTGGGCATAACCGTTGTTTTCGCACTCTTCCTGCTGCCGGCTATGGCCGGCATCGCCCGCGAACGCCGCATCGACCGCCAGCTGAGGGAGGCGGAACGGGCCCGGAGCGCCGAACCCCCGCAAACGGCGGACGCCGCGCGGCCGGTGCGGGCCGCACGGCGTCCGTACGTCAGGAGCTGGGCAAGGATCTGAGCCTCGCGACTAGAAGTCGTCGTCGAAGCCGACCGTGCCCTCGACCGCCACCTGGTAGGCGGACGGGCGGCGCTCGAAGAAGTTCGTCAGCTCCTGGACGCCCTGGAGCTCCATGAACGAGAACGGGTTCTCCGATCCGTACACCGCGGGGAAGCCCAGCCGGGTGAGCCGCTGGTCGGCGACGCACTCCAGGTACTGGCGCATCGACTCGGTGTTCATGCCGGGCAGCCCGTCGCCGCACAGGTCGCGGCCGAACTGCAGCTCCGCCTCGACGGCCTCCTTCAGCATGTCGGTGACCTGCTGCTGGAGCGCGTCGTCGAAGAGGTCGGGCTCCTCCTTGCGGACGGTGTCCACGACCTCGAACGCGAAGTTCATGTGCATCGTCTCGTCACGGAACACCCAGTTGGTGCCCGTGGCGAGGCCGTGCAGCAGTCCGCGCGAGCGGAACCAGTACACGTACGCGAAGGCGCCGTAGAAGAACAGCCCCTCGATGCACGCCGCGAAGCAGATCAGGTTCAGCAGGAAACGGCGGCGGTCGGCCTTCGTCTCCAGCCGGTCGATCTTCTCGACCGAGTCCATCCACCGGAAGCAGAACTGCGCCTTCTCACGGATCGACGGGATCTCCTCGACCGCGTCGAAGGCGGCCGCCCGGTCGTCCGGATCGGGCAGATACGTGTCGAGCAGCGTCAGATAGAACTGGACGTGCACGGCCTCCTCGAAGAGCTGCCGCGACAGGTACAGCCGCGCCTCGGGGGAGTTGATGTGCTTGTACAGGGTCAGCACGAGGTTGTTGGAGACGATCGAGTCACCGGTCGCGAAGAACGCCACCAGCCGCCCGATCAGATGCTGCTCGGCGGGCGACATCTTGGCGAGGTCCGCCACGTCGGAGTGGAGGTCGACCTCCTCCACGTGCCAGGTGTTCTTGATCGCGTCCCGGTAGCGCTCGTAGAAGTCCGGGTAGCGCATCGGCCGCAGGGTCAGTTCGAAGCCCGGGTCCAGCAGGTTCTTGTGGTCGTTGGAGCTCATTACTGGCAGGCCTCGCAGGACTCGGGGTTTTCCAGGGAGCAGGCGATCGCGTCCGCGTCGGGCGCGGGTGCCTGCTCGGGGACCGGGGCGGCGGACGCCGCACGGGCGATCCGGGTCGCCGGGCGGGAGCGCAGGTAGTACGTCGTCTTCAGCCCCTGCTTCCAGGCGTACGCGTACATCGAGGAGAGCTTGCCGATCGTCGGCGTCTCCAGGAACAGGTTCAGCGACTGGCTCTGGTCGAGGAACGGCGTGCGGGCCGCCGCCATGTCGATCAGGCCGCGCTGCGGGATCTCCCACGCCGTGCGGTACAGCGCCCGCACCTCCTCGGGGATCCAGGCGAAGCCCTGCACCGAGCCGCTCGCCTCGCGCAGCGCCTCACGGGTCCGCGCGTCCCACACGCCGAGCTTCTTCAGCTCGTCCACCAGATACGCGTTGACCTGGAGGAACTCGCCGCTGAGCGTCTCGCGCTTGAAGAGGTTGGAGACCTGCGGCTCGATGCACTCGTACACGCCCGCGATCGAGGCGATCGTCGCCGTCGGCGCGATGGCCAGGAGCAGGGAGTTGCGCATGCCGGTCTTCGCGACCCGGGCGCGCAGGGCGTCCCAGCGCTCCGGCCAGTTCAGCTCGGTGTCGTAGTGGTCGGGGTGCAGCACACCGCGGGCGGCGCGCGTCTCGGACCATGCGGGCAGCGGGCCCGAGCGCTCCGCGAGGTCGCAGGACGCCTCGTAGGCCGCGAGCATGATGCGCTCGGAGATCCTCGTCGACAGGGCGCGGGCCTCGGCGGAGTCGAACGGCAGCCGCAGCTGGAAGAAGACGTCCTGGAGACCCATCGCGCCCAGACCCACCGGCCGCCAGCGGGCGTTGGACCGGCCGGCCTGCTCGGTCGGGTAGAAGTTGATGTCGACGACCCGGTCGAGGAACGTCACGGCGGTACGGACGGTGGCGTCGAGCCGCTCCCAGTCGATGCCGCCGTCGGCGACGAACGCGCCGAGGTTGACCGAACCCAGGTTGCAGACGGCCGTCTCGCCGTCGTCCGTGACTTCGAGGATCTCGGTGCACAGGTTCGAGGAGTGCACGACGCGGCCGGGCTCGGCGGCCTGGTTCGCGGTCCGGTTGGAGGCGTCCTTGAACGTCATCCAGCCCTGACCGGTCTGGGCGAGGGTCCGCATCATGCGGCCGTAGAGCTCACGGGCCGGCATGGTCTTGCGGGCCAGGCCCCTGGCCTCGGCCGCGCGGTAGGCGGCGTCGAACTCGTCGCCCCACAGGTCGACCAGCTCGGGCACGTCGGCCGGGGAGAACAGCGACCAGGCGCTGTCCGCGTCCACCCGGCGCATGAACTCGTCGGGGATCCAGTGCGCCAGGTTGAGGTTGTGCGTACGCCGCTGGTCCTCGCCCGTGTTGTCGCGCAGCTCCAGGAACTCCTCGATGTCCGCGTGCCACGTCTCCAGATAGACGGCGGCGGCGCCCTTGCGCCGGCCGCCCTGGTTGACCGCGGCGACGGAGGCGTCGAGCGTCTTCAGGAACGGGACGATGCCGTTGGAGTGCCCGTTGGTGCCGCGGATCAGTGAACCGCGGGCGCGGATGCGGGAGTACGAGAGGCCGATGCCGCCCGCGTGCTTGGAGAGGCGCGCCACCTGGTGGTAGCGGTCGTAGATCGAGTCCAGCTCGTCCAGCGGCGAGTCCAGCAGGTAGCAGGAGGACATCTGCGGGTGGCGGGTGCCGGAGTTGAAGAGCGTGGGGGAGGAGGGCAGGTAGTCCAGCCGGCTCATCAGCCCGTACAGCGCGGCGACCTCGTCCAGGGCGCGCTCGGAGGTGTCCTCGGCGAGCCCGGAGGCGACGCGCAGCATGAAGTGCTGCGGCGTCTCGATGACCTGACGGCTGAGCGGGTGGCGCAGCAGGTAGCGGCTGTGCAGGGTGCGCAGGCCGAAGTAGCCGAAACGGTCGTCGGCGCCGTCGGCGAGCGACTGCCCGACCAGCGCGTCCAGGGCGGCCGCGTGGAGCGTCACGAACTCGGCGGTGCGGTCGGCGATCAGGCCCTCGCGGTGCCCGACGGCGACCGAGGCGGAGAATGACGTCGCGCCCTGCCCGGCCGCCTCGTCCGCGATGGTGCGGGTGAGGAGACGGGCGGCGAGCCGGGAGTAGGCGGGGTCCTCGGAGATCAGGCCCGCGGCGGCCTCGGTGGCCAGCGAGCGCAGCTCGGCCTCGTCCGACCGGGCGTTACGGCCGCGCAGCGCGGCGGCGGCGACGCGTCCGGGGTCGGTGTCGGGCAGATCGGCGGTGAGGTCGGTCAGGGTCCGCAGCAGTGCGGTCCCCGGTCTGTCCTTCGCGGGTCCGCCGGACCGGACCGTCTCGGCCTCGGCTGCTTCGGACTCGGCCGCTGAAACCGGATCGGCTGGCGCGATGGTCACGCGGTGCTCTCCCTCGCTCGGCTCCGGGCCTTCGGGGAGCGGGGGCAGCCGGGCGGAGCGGGACCCGGCAGGGCAGCGCTCCGTGCGGCGTCCACCGGCCCATCCACGAGGCCCGGACGTCTGGGCATCCGGATCGGTCGAGCCGGATGCGCTGTCGGCAGGACCTCGGACTCGGGAGTGCACAAAAGCACACCGAACACACCGTTGCGGGACAGTTCCGGATTCACACCGGATTTCCCTGCGGCGACAGCGAGCACGAGCATACATGTGGGGGCTGCCGGATGCGGCAGCCCCCACATGTTGTGTCGTGCGAGATCTCGGACCCTCCAAGTGCGCCCTTACGGCAGGGGCCCGAGCTCCAGACGGTACGTCAGCAGCTTGAGCTCGGCGATGGGGCTCCAGTCCCTCTCGGGGGTCCGTACGAAGCCGAGGCGCCCGTAGATCCTATGGGCGCCGTGCATGGCCGGCTGCGTCGACAGGACGAGCCCCGTGACCCCCGTGGTGCCCCGTGCGCGGTCGATACAGGCCCGTACGAGCGCCTCGCCCGCCCCGGCGCCGCGGGCCTCGCGGGAGACCGCCAGCATCCGGAACTCGGCCTCGTCGGCCGTCGCGATGTCGGCCCACGGGTTGCCCGGCGGGGCGTAGGTGACCCCGCCCAGGACGCGGCCCCGCGCGTCGGCGGCCACCAGTACCTCGGCCTCGGCGGCCCGGCGGGGTACGTCGCGCAGCTGCACCAGGTACGGATCGTCGGCGCCGAAGTCCAGGAGCCCGTCGCCGAGATAGGCCTCGGCGGTGATCTCGCCGAGGAGCGCGTGCTCGGCGGGCTCGACCGGCCGGATCGCTATGTCCATGGGCGGAAGTCTGCCGTACCCACGGGCCGTGGCCGCAAAGGGTTTTCCGCAGGACGCGCGAACGGGCCGCCGCACCCCTCCCCGGAGGCGCACGGCGGCCCGTTCACGCAGGTGGCGGTCAGTGGCCGCCCGGCGCACCGGCGGTGGCCGGCGGGAGCTCCGTCTTCACGCCCGGGTCGCCCGCGTCCGCGGTGTAGTCGCCCGGAGAGGTCTCGTCGACCCCGGCCGGCGCCTTCACCGCGTTCAGGACGAAGGTGAGGACGACGACCACCACGACGTTCAGCACGAAGGCCGTCAGACCGATGTAGCCGATCTCGCCGAGGCCCGGGATCTCCTTGGACGACCCGCCGAAGTGCTTCTGGGTCGGGCTGGCGACGCCGTACGCGGCGAGCGTTCCGTACGCCATGCCGACCGCCCAGCCCGCGAGCAGCGCCCAGCGGTGGAACCACCGGGTGAACAGCCCGCCGACCAGGGCCGGCATCGTCTGGAGGATCCAGATACCGCCGAGCAGCTGGAAGTTGATCGCGACCGTCTTGTCCATGGTGAGGACGAAGGCGAGCGCACCGACCTTCACCAGCAGCGAGACCAGCTTGGAGACCTTGGTCTCCTGCGCGGGTGTCGCGTCGGGCTTCAGGAAGTCCTTGTAGATGTTGCGGGTGAACAGGTTGGCCGCGGCGATCGACATGATCGCGGCGGGCACCAGGGCGCCGATACCGATGGCGGCGAACGCGACCCCCGCGAACCAGTCGGGGAACATGTTCTCGAACAGCTGCGGGATCGCCAGCTGGCCGTTGTCCACCTTGACGCCGGCGGCGATCGCCATGAAGCCGAGCAGCGCGAGCAGGCCCAGCATCAGCGAGTACAGCGGCAGGATCGTCGTGTTGCGGCGGATCACCTCACGGCTGCGGCTGGAGAGCGTGGCCGTGATCGAGTGCGGGTACATGAAGAGCGCCAGCGCCGAACCCAGGGCCAGGGTGGCGTACCCCCACTGGCCCGCCTCACCGGGTGCGAGCCCGGCCACCGGTTTGCCGGCCGCCTCGTTCTTCGCCGAGAAGGCCTCGCCCGCCTTGGCGAAGATGTCGTCGAAGCCGCCGAGCTTGATCGGGATGTAGATGATCGCCACGGCGATGACCAGGTAGATCAGGCCGTCCTTGACGAACGCGATCAGCGCCGGGGCACGCAGGCCGGAGGAGTAGGTGTACGCGGCGAGTACCGCGAACGCGATCAGCAGCGGCAGGTCCTTGATGAACCAGTGGGTGTTCTCGCCGCCGCCGACGCCCATCACGTCCAGCACTGCCTGGATGCCGACGAGTTGGAGCGCGATGTACGGCATCGTGGCGAGGATGCCGGTGACGGCGACCGCCAGCGAGAGCCCCTTGGAGCCGAAGCGTCCGCGGACGAAGTCCGAGGTGGTGACGTAGCCGTGCTTGTGCGACACCGACCACAGACGCGGCAGGAAGGTGAAGATCAGCGGATACACCAGGATGGTGTAGGGCACCGCGAAGAAGCCGGCCGCGCCCGCCGCGTAGATCGCCGCGGGAACGGCGACGAAGGTGTACGCGGTGTAGAGGTCGCCGCCGAGCAGGAACCAGGTGACCCAGGTGCCGAACGACCGTCCGCCCAGCCCCCATTCGTCGAGGCTGGCCTCGTTCTCGGCCTTGCGCCACCGGGCGGCCATGAAGCCGACGACCGTGACGGCCAGGAAGAAGAAGATGAAGACGCCGAGCGCGACGCCGTTCACGCCGTCCTTCATGCTGACGCACCCCCCTTGCGGGCGCGCTGGTCACGCTGCCACAGCTTGTACGCGATCATCGTCAGCGCCGTGGAGATCAGCACCCAGAGCATCTGGTACCAGTAGAAGAACGGGATCCCGATGAAGGCCGGGTCGACCTTGGCGTACGAATTCACCCAGAGCATCGCCACGAACGGCGCGATGAGACAGAGGGCGATGACCACCCGCATGGGTGTGACGGTGGGTGGTTTTCCTTCTGGTTCTTCCGGCATGGCGGCGACTCCGTCCCCTCGCTGATCACCTGGTGTAATGCGCAGGAAATCTAGGCGAGGGTTCCGCCCACCGTCACCCCCTGTCCGCATTGCGGTCCGGCAACGGTCCTTCGGTATCGGACAGTTGGTCGAAATGACCTCAAACGTCGGGGTGTTGGTCCAGGCCAATTGGGGGGTGGGGTCCCAGGGCGGCGAACAGCCCCCGTGGGAACGGTTCCACGGGGGCTGTGCGGGTGAACGGTGACGCGGACGGATCAGTCCAGCGGCCGCTTCAGGCGGGCCACGAACTTGTAGCGGTCGCCCCGGTAGACCGAGCGCACCCATTCGACCGGCTCGCCCCGGCCGTCCAGTGAGTGCCGGGACAGCATGAGCATCGGCAGGCCCACGTCCGTGCCGAGCAGGCCGGCCTCGCGCGGGGTGGCGAGGGAGGTCTCGATGGTCTCCTCCGCCTCGGCCAGCCGTACGTCGTACACCTCGGCCAGGGCCGTGTAGAGCGACGTGTACTTCACCAGCGAACGCCGCAGCGCGGGAAAGCGTTTGGCCGAGAGGTGGGTGGTCTCGATCGCCATGGGCTCACCGCTCGCCAGACGCAGCCGTTCGATCCGCAGTACGCGTCCGCCCGTGCTGATGTCGAGGAGTCCGGCGAGCATGTCGTCGGCCGTGACATAGCCGATGTCCAGTAGCTGGGACGTCGGCTCCAGTCCCTGGGCGCGCATGTCCTCGGTGTACGAGGTCAGCTGCAGGGCCTGCGAGACCTTCGGCTTGGCGACGAAGGTGCCCTTCCCCTGGATGCGCTCCAGCCGGCCCTCGACGACCAGTTCCTGGAGGGCCTGGCGCACGGTGGTGCGCGAGGTGTCGAATTCGGCGGCGAGGGTCCGCTCCGGGGGCACAGGGGTGCCCGGCGGCATCGTGTCCGTCATGTCGAGGAGGTGCCGCTTCAGCCGGTAGTACTTCGGGACGCGCGCGGTGCGCGTGCCCGTGCCCGTCTCGTTCTCCGTACTGCCCCCGTCGGCACCCATGGCCCGCCTTCCCGACTGCTGCGTTGCTGCCGTCACCGGCTCCTCCGTCTGTCGCGGCTCACATGGTGGCACGGTCCGGTCACGGCTCGTCGCCCTCCCTCAGGTGTCGGTCCTGTAACGGACGCGAGTGCACTTCTTATACACCCTTGACACCCCTAAAGGTCTAGGCCAAGCTCCCGGTACTGGTCTAAACCATTAAAGACCAGGTCCCAGCCCCACGGGCAGTACCCGTCGCATGTAATTGTGCGACGGACGGCGTTCTCGGGTGGTGGGGGGAATTCTCTTGCATCCCTGAGGAGGGTGTCGTGAAGCGCGGACTCATCGCGGCTATTGGCGTCGTGGCTCTGTTGGCCGGTGCCACTGCCTGTGGCTCGGACGACAAGGCTGACAGCGGCAAGAAGACCGGCCCCGACAGCTACAAGGGCCAGACGCTGACCGTCTGGGCCATGGACGGCTCGACGCCTCCCGGCTGGACCAAGGACCTGACCGCCGCCTTCAAGAAGAAGACCGGCGCGACCTTGAAGTTCCAGACCCAGAAGTGGGACGGCATTCAGCAGAAGATCACGACGGCTCTCTCCGAGTCGACCCCGCCGGACGTCATCGAGGTCGGCAACACCCAGACCCCGGCATACGCGGCCACCGGTGGCCTCTCCGACCTGAGTGACCTCAAGGCGGAGATCGGCGGCGACTGGGTCGAGGCACTCAACGAGTCCTCGGTCTTCGACGGCAAGCAGTACGCCGCCCCGTGGTACTTCGCCAACCGCGTCGTCATCTACAACAAGAAGGTCTGGGCCGACGCCGGCATCACGGACACCCCGAAGACACGGGACGAGTTCTTCAAGGACCTGGACGCCATCAAGAAGAAGGGCAAGGCCGAGCCGATCTACCTGCCCGGCCAGAACTGGTACTTCTTCGACGGTCTGACCATCGGCCAGGGCGCGGACCTCGTGAAGAAGGAAGGGGACAAGTACGTCTCCAACCTCTCCGACCCCAAGGTCACCGCGGCCATGGAGCTCTACAAGAAGTACCAGGCCTACTCCAAGGCTCCCAAGGACAAGGACGAGGCCACCCCGCAGCAGGCCGAGGTCTTCGCCAAGGGCAACGTCGGTGCCTTCATCGGCATGGGCTGGGAAGCCGGCACGGCCATCGCCGCCAACAAGAAGATCGAGAGTGACATCGGCTACTTCACCATCCCGGGTGAGACCGCCGACAAGCCCGAGGGCGTCTTCCTCGGTGGCTCGAACTTCGCGGTTGCCGCGGGCAGCAAGAAGCAGGACCTCGCCAAGGAGTTCCTGAAGCTCTCCCTGTCCGACCAGTTCGAGGGCCAGCTGGCCAAGGAGAACGGCGTCATCCCGAACAAGGAGTCGCTCAACTCCAACCTGACCGGAAACGGCGCCGCCGAGGCCGCCGCCCCGGCCGCCGCCGTCGGCGGCACCACCCCGCTCATCCCCGAGTGGGCCGCTGTCGAGAACGCGCCGAACCCGATCAAGAGCTACATGACCGCGGTTCTGAACGGCAAGTCCCCGGCCGACGCCGCCAAGGCGGTCGAGGCGGAGATCAACAAGCGTCTCTCGCAGAAGAGCTGATCGCACGCGCCGGGGGGCGGGCAACGCCCCCCGGCGCACCCGCGTGACTCGACCGTACGGCCCAAGACAGAGATGGCGAGCATGTCAGTGCAGACCGAAAGAGTGGACTCGGTCCCGGCAGTCGGCGTCCGCAAGGACGACGCGCCTTCCGGCGGCCCCGCCGCATCGAGCAAGGAGCGGGCCGGTGGCTTCGCCCCGTACCTCCTCCTCCTGCCCGCACTGCTCGTCACAGCGGTGCTCCTGGGCTACCCACTGGTCAAGAACGGCATGCTGTCGTTCCAGAACCTCAACCCGCGCCAGCTGATCCTCCACCTGACCGAGTGGAACGGCGTCGACAACTACAAGGAAGTCCTCGGCAGCTCGGACTTCTGGAGGGTTGTCGAGCGGTCGGTCCTCTTCACCGCCGCCAACGTCGTCCTGATCATGGTGTTCGGGATGCTCGTCGGCCTCCTGCTCGCGCGGCTGGGCAAGAGAATGCGACTGGTGCTCATGCTGGGCCTGGTGCTCGCCTGGGCCATGCCGATGATCGCGGCGACCACGGTCTACCAGTGGCTGTTCGCCCAGCGGTTCGGAGTCGTCAACTACGTCCTCGACAGCCTCGGCTGGCACTCGATGGCCGACTTCAACTGGACGAGCAGTCAGCTGTCCACGTTCTCGCTGGTCACCCTGGTGATCGTCTGGCAGTCCATCCCGTTCGTGGCGATCAACCTGTACGCCGCGTCGACGACGATCCCCAAGGAGCTGTACGAGGCCGCCTCGCTCGACGGCGCCAACTCCTGGAAGAGCTTCACCTTGGTGACGCTCCCGTTCCTCAAGCCGTTCCTGCTGGCCACGACGTTCCTCGAAGTCATCTGGGTCTTCAAGTCCTTCGCCCAGCTCTTCGCGATCAACGGCGGCGGCCCGGACCGGCTCACCGAGACCCTGCCCGTCTACGCGTTCGTCGAAGGCGTCGGCAACCAGCACTTCGGCATGGGTGCGGCCATCTCGTTCCTGACCATCATCGTCCTGCTGGCGATGACCGGTTACTACCTGCGCACCGTACTCAAGCAAGAGGAGGACGAGCTGTGAAGCGCTCACTGTTCGGCCGGATCTGGCCCAACCTGACGGCTGTCGTCCTCTTCATAGGCTTCGCCTTCCCCGTCTACTGGATGTTCAGCACGGCCTTCAAGCCGACCGGCGACATCATCACCGACACCCCGGTGTGGTTCCCCACCGACATCACCTTCGGGCACTTCAAGAAGGCCATGGCGGCCGACCACTTCTGGACTCTGGTCGGCAACTCGTTCACGGTGACGATCCTCTCCGTGGTCGCCTCGCTGGTGATCGCGCTGCTGGCGTCCTTCGCGATGTCGCGCATGCGCTTCAAGGGCCGCCGCGGCATTCTGCTGACGTTCATGATCGCGCAGATGGCGCCCTGGGAAGTCATGGTCATCGCCATCTACATGCTGGTCCGCGATGCCGACATGCTGAACAGCCTGGTCCCGCTGACGTTCTTCTACATGATGATGGTCCTGCCCTTCACCATTCTGACGCTGCGTGGCTACGTCGCCGCGGTGCCCAAGGAGCTGGAGGAGTCCGCCATGGTCGACGGCTGCACCCGCCCGCAGGCGTTCAGGAAGGTGATCCTGCCGCTGCTCGGTCCCGGCCTGATGGCAACTTCGCTCTTCGGGTTCATCACCGCCTGGAACGAGTTCCCGCTCGTTCTCATCCTCAACAAGGACATCGAGTCCCAGACCCTGCCGCTCTGGCTCTCGCAGTTCCAGACCGCGTTCGGTGACGACTGGGGGGCGACCATGGCTGCCTCCTCACTCTTCGCGATCCCGATCCTGATCCTCTTCATCTACTTGCAGCGCAAGGCCGTCAGCGGTCTTACCGACGGCGCCGTGAAGGGATAACGCCGCGTCATGACCACCCTCATTTCCACCACGGACACCGTCACCCGTGACGCCCTCGCCGTCCTGCAGCCGGGCTTCACCGGCACCACCGCGCCCGACTGGCTGCTGCGCAGGGTCGGCGAAGGGCTCTCCTCCGTCGGTCTGTTCGGCCGGAACATCGAGACGCCCGAGCAGCTCGCCGCGCTCACCGCGCAGCTCCGCGCCGAGCGCGACGACGTGCTCGTCGCCATCGACGAGGAGGGCGGCGACGTCACCCGGCTGGAGGTGCGTCATGGCTCTTCCTTCCCCGGCAACCTGGCGCTCGGCTCCGTCGACGACGTCGCACTGACCCGCGCCGTCGCCCAGGAGCTGGGCCGCCGGCTCGCCGACTGCGGCGTCAACCTCAACTGGGCGCCCTCCGCGGACGTCAACTCCAACCCCGGCAACCCGGTGATCGGGGTGCGCTCCTTCGGCGCCGACCCCCACCTGGTCGCCCGGCACACCGCCGCGTATGTCGAGGGCCTCCAGGCCGCCGGCGTCGCCGCCTGCACCAAGCACTTCCCGGGGCACGGCGACACCGCGGTCGACTCGCACCACGCGCTGCCCCGCATCGACGTGGACCTGGAGACCCTGCACGCCCGTGAGCTGGTGCCCTTCCGGGCGGCCATCGCAGCGGGTTCCAAGTCGGTGATGAGCGCGCACATCCTGCTCCCCGCGCTCGACCCGCACCGCCCGGCGACCCTGAGCCCGCAGATCCTGACCGGCCTGCTGCGCGAGGAGCTGGGTTACGACGGCCTGATCGTCACCGACGCCGTGGAGATGCAGGCCATCGCCTCGACGTACGGGATCGAGCGCGGCTCGGTCCTCGCGATCGCGGCGGGTGCCGACGCGCTCTGCGTCGGTGGCGGTCTCGACGACGACAGCACGGTCCTGCGGCTGCGTGACGCGCTGGTCGCGGCGGTCCGTGCCGGTGAACTGCCCGAGGCGCGGCTGGCGGACGCAGCTGCCCGGGTACGGGCACTCGCGTCCTGGACGCAGCGGGCCAGGGGGGCTGTCTCGGAGCCGGGCGCGGCAGTGCAGGAGGGGACCGCGTCCGGCACCGGAAACAGCACGGGCATCAGCTCGGACGTCGGTCTGACCGCCGCCCGCCGCGCGGTCAAGGTGACCGGCTCGGGCGAGCCGCTCACCGGACCGGCGTACGTCGCCGCGTTCACCCCGGTCGCGAACATCGCGGTCGGGGACGAGACCCCGTGGGGCGTCGCGGCCGAACTGGCCCGGCTGGTGCCGGGCACCGGGACCGACACGTACAGCAGCGAGACCGAGGCAACCGCGGCCGGTGTGCTGCGGGCCGCGGGTGACCGGCGCATCGTCGCGGTCGTCCGCGACGCGCACCGCCACCCGTGGATGACCGAGGCCCTCGACGCGGTGCTCGCGGCGCGTCCGGACACGATCGTGGTCGAGATGGGCGTCCCCCAGGCGGAGCCCAGGGGCGCCCTGCACATCGCCACCCACGGCGCGGCCAGGGTCTGCGGCCTGGCGGCGGCGGA
This sequence comes from Streptomyces sp. LN549, assembly GCF_043203805.1. NCBI lineage: Bacteria > Bacillati > Actinomycetota > Actinomycetes > Kitasatosporales > Streptomycetaceae > Streptomyces > Streptomyces sp. LN549. The sequence continues at coordinate 5,892,078 of NZ_JAZHRI010000002.1, forward strand.
GGTCATCACTGCGGGCTGACCCGCATCCGGCCCGCCCGGGCAGATCAAGCCCGTCCGGCGATTGCCGACGGAGGCGTCCAGCGGGACGCCCGGTACGTGAGAGGGCCGGGACACCACACGGTGTCCCGGCCCTCTCACGTACCGCAGGAACTAAATGCCCTGCCACAGCGGCTTCGCCGCATACGTGGCGCGGAAGTAGTCCGCCAGCTTCAGCTTGGACGCCGCCGCCTCGTCGACCACGACCGTCGCGTGCGGGTGCAGCTGGAGTGCCGAGGCGGGCACGATCGAGGCGACGGGTCCCTCGACCGTCTGCGCCACGGCGTCGGCCTTGCCCTCGCCCGTCGCGAGCAGGATCGGGTGGCGTGACTCCAGGATCGTGCCGATGCCCTGGGTGATGACGTGGTGCGGCACCTGCGCGATGTCGTTGTCGAAGAAGCGCGCGTTGTCGACCCGGGTCTGCTCGGTCAGCGTCTTGATCCGGGTACGGGAGGCGAGCGAGGAGCACGGCTCGTTGAAGCCGATGTGTCCGTCGGTGCCGATGCCGAGCAGCTGGAGGTCCACGCCGCCGGCCTCGGCGAGCGCCTTGTCGTACGCCTCGCAGGCGGCCTGGACGTCCTCGGCGGAGCCGTCGGGGCCCATGAACGAAGCCTCGGAGAGCCCGAGCGGTTCGACGACCTCGCGCAGCACCACGGAGCGGTACGACTCCGGGTGGCCCGCCGGCAGCCCCACGTACTCGTCGAGCTGGCAGATGCGGGCGCGCGACGCGTCCACCGCGCCGGCGCGGACCTTCTCGGCAAGCGCCTGGTAGATGGGCAGCGGGGTAGATCCGGTGGCAACGCCGAGAAGGGCGTCGGGCTTGCGGCTCAGCAGGGCGCCGATGGCCCCCGCGATCAGTTCGCCGCCTGCCTTGGCGTCCGGGACGATGACAACTTCCACGCGGGGCCTGCCGATCTAGAGTGAAGACATGTGGTATAGACCAATCTAAGGACAATCTAGCAGACCTCGCGCCCCTGGACACGGCCCCGGGCGCCCGTCGGGGAGACCTTTCGGGATGCCCGGGCACGGCCGCGCAGGGAGGCTGTCCGCTGGCGGCCCCGCGGTGCCCCGTGTTCGACTTGACCGACGCATCGTGACACCCCCGGGAGGCACCAGACATGTCCGCCACGTACCCGGCCGGCGAGGGCGAGCAGCCCGGCAGGATCATGTCCGGCGAGATGGCCGAGCAGCCCGAGATGCTGCGGCGCATCCTCGACCGGGGGGCGCCCGCGATCCGGGCGGTGGCCGCCGAGATCGCGGCCAGGAAGCCACGCTTCGTCCTGCTCACCGCCCGCGGCACGTCGGACAACGCCGCGCTCTACGCGAAGTACCTGCTGGAGATCACGCTCGGCCTGCCCTGCGGCCTGGCCTCGATGTCCACGACCACCGCGTACGGCGCGAAGCCCGATCTGAAGGACGTCCTGGTCATCACCGTGAGCCAGTCCGGTGGCTCGCCCGACCTGGTGGCTTCGACGAAGGCGGCCCGGGAGGCCGGTGCGGTCACGCTGGCGGTGACCAACAGCCCTGACTCACCGCTCGCCGCGGTCTCCGAGTACCACATCGACATCCTGGCGGGGCCGGAGAAGGCCCTGCCGGCCACCAAGACGTACACCGCCTCGCTGCTGTCCCTGTACCTCTTCGTGGAGGGCCTGCGCGGCGGCGACGGAGCGGCGGCCGCGATCCTTCCGGAGCTCGCCGAGGCGACCCTGGCCCGCAAGGACGAGGTCAAGGCCCTGGCGTCCCGCTACCGCTTCGCCGAGCGCATGGTCATCACCTCGCGCGGCTACGGCTATCCGACCGCCAAGGAAGCCGCCCTGAAGCTGATGGAGACGAGCTACATCCCCGCCCTGTCCTACTCCGGCGCCGACCTGCTGCACGGCCCGCTCGCCATGGTCGACAACATCTCTCCGGTGATCGCCGTGGTCACCGACGGCCGGGGCGGCGATGCCCTCCAGCCCGTCCTCGACCGGCTGCGCGGCCGCGGCGCGGACCTCTTCGTGGTCGGCCCGAAGGCCCAGGTGGAAGCGGCCTCCGCGGGCTTCGTGCTGCCGACGGCCGGCGTCGCGGAGGAGGTCCAGCCGATCCTGGAGATCCTGCCGCTGCAGATGCTGGCCTACGAGGTGACGATCGCCCGCGGTCAGGACCCGGACGCGCCGCGCGCGCTCGCGAAGGTCACCGAGACCCGCTGAGGGGCGCGTGATCCGCCCCGGGAAACACCCGCGGGCCGCGGCGCCGGGCCGGGACCCTCAGCCCGACCAGCACCGCAGCCCGGAGCAGGACCGCCCGTGACGGGCGATCGGTTCGGCCGGCGGTGTGCGGTGCCCCCGGCCGGGGGGAGATACCGGCGCAGTCAGGGCAGAGAGCGCAGGTACCTCGGTCCGCTCCCCTGTGCGGGGAGAGCGGAGGCTCTGTCTTGAGCATTGTGGACTAGACCATTCGTCGTGTCCATCCGTGGTGCGCGATGATTTCGGCCCTTCCTCCTGCACGTACGGGCGGGCCGTCCGGTTCGGAAGCTGTGCACATCCACAGGTACGCTCGCACACGTGCCCTCCATGAACGACCTCGTCCGCCAGCACACAGCCCTGAGTGACACCGACCTCGAGTGGCTCCATCTGCTGGTCTCGGAGTGGCAACTGCTCTCCGACCTGTCCTTCGCCGACCTCGTTCTCTGGGTCCCCACCCGTGACGGTACCCGCTATGTGTCCGTAGCCCAGATGCGTCCCAACACCGGCCCCACCTCGTACCAGGACGACATGGTCGGCCATCTGGTCCCGCGCGGCCGCCGTCCGCTGCTGGACGCGGCGCTGGACGAGGGCCGGATCGTGCGCGAGGGCGACCCCGAGTGGCGCGAGGAGGTCCCCGTACGGGTCGAGTCGATCCCCGTACGCCGGGAGGGCCGGGTCCTGGGCGTCATCGCGCGCAACACCAACCTGCTCACGGTCCGCACGCCGTCCCGGCTGGAGCTCACCTACCTCCAGTCGGCCTCCGACCTGGCCCAGATGATCGCGGCCGGGTCCTTCCCGTTCCCCGGCCAGCAGGTCGACATGGACGCCTCGCCGCGGGTCGGCGACGGTCTGGTCCGCCTCGACGCCGACGGCGTCGTCCAGTACGCCAGCCCCAACGGCCTCTCCGCCTACCACCGCCTCGGCCTCGCCTCCGACCTGGTCGGACAGCACCTCGGCGGGATCACCGCCGAACTCGCGCCCTCCCGGGGCCCGGTGGACGAGGCGCTCGTCAAACTCGCCAGCGGTTACGCGCCCCGCGAGTTCGAGGTCGAGTGCGCGGGCGGTGTGATCCAGCTCCGGGCGATCCCGCTCAAGCCCAAGGGGGTCCGCATCGGCTCCCTGGTCCTGCTGCGTGACGTCACCGAACTTCGCCGCCGTGAGCGCGAGTTGATCACCAAGGACGCCACGATCCGGGAGATCCATCACCGGGTCAAGAACAACCTCCAGACGGTTGCCGCCCTGTTGCGCCTGCAGGCCCGCCGGATGGACTCCCCGCAGGGCCGCGAGGCGCTCAACGAGGCAGTGCGGCGCGTCGGTTCGATCGCCATCGTTCATGAGACGCTGTCCCAGAATCTGGACGAGCGGGTGGAGTTCGACGAGATCGCCGACCGGGTCATCGCCATGGTCGCCGAGATCTCGCCGGGCAAGGTCACCTGCCGTCGCACGGGACGCTTCGGCATCCTCGACGCGGAAGTGGCCACGCCGCTTGCGATGGTCCTCACCGAGGTGTTGCAGAACGCTCTGGAGCACGCGTTCGGCGTGGCCGAGTCCGGCACGGTCGAGGTGTCCGCGGTGCGCGGTGGTTCGCCCACCGAGGGGCGGCTGCTGATCACCGTTCAGGACGACGGCTGCGGCCTGCCCGAAGGGTTCGACCCGCAGCGTGCCGGAAATCTGGGACTCCAGATCGTGCGGACGCTGGTGGTGGGTGAGCTGGGAGGGTCGTTCGGTATGGTGCCGGCACCCGAGCGGGGCACCCAGGTCGTCCTCGACATCCCGGTCCGCGCCGACAAGTAGTTCTCACGTACGCACAGCAGAGAGCCCGGACCGTTGGTGAACGGTCCGGGCTCTCTGGTCAAGCGTGCGCTTCGGGGGTACTGCGCGCTGCGACTCGGGGGGCGGGGTGATGCGTACACTCCGTACGCGCCGCCTGGCTGAGGTTCGTAGCGGTGGCGTCGGTCAGGCGCTTGCGTTGCGCGCCCGGTTGCGAGCGGCGCGGCGCTTCATTGCGCGGCGCTCGTCCTCGCTGAGGCCACCCCAGACGCCGGAGTCCTGGCCGGACTCGAGCGCCCACTGCAGGCACTGCTCCATGACGGGGCAGCGACGGCAGACGGCCTTGGCTTCCTCGATCTGCAGCAGCGCAGGACCGGTGTTGCCGATGGGGAAGAACAGCTCCGGGTCTTCCTCACGACAAACGGCGTTGTGACGCCAGTCCATGGCTGCTACCTCTCCTTGGTATACGTACTGTGGCTTGTGAATGTGAACGCTTTCACGAATCCCCCCGCAAGTGTCGGGCCGACGCCCAGATGAACTGGTTGTGGTCCTGTGCAGTGAGGAGGGGTTCTGGCTCTCAGTGGAGGCCGTTGTTGCGGGCCGTCCCGATCGCCATGTAGAGATTCGCAAACCTCGGCGACGGATACAACCCCTTCTGGAAAGTTTTTTTTGATTCCTCGGTGTCGGCTAGGTCACAGCCGTACTTCTAGAGGGTGGAAGCCAGTCCAAACGTTCGAGTTAAAGGACTTTGGTCCCTTCCGCTCACACAATCACACGCAGTGCACGGCGTACGCCTGTGAACGTCACACTCGTACGGAGCCCCAGGTGGTCACCGTCCATCTGGAAGGGCAGTGGGGCCTTTGAATGCAAGGTGAAGTCCGTGAGGTCATGCAGTGAAACCGCGTGCTTGCCGCGCGGGCCCTTCTCGGGACTCGAAGTGAGCAGTTGGGTGGCGTAGCGGGTGACCGCCGCGGTGGACAGACGCTGCAGGCCCAGGACGTCGAGGGCGGTGTCGAACGATGCCTTCGGGGAGGCGTACATCGGCCGGTTCCCCAGGTAGGTCCAGGGGGCCGTGTTGCAGATTATGGAGAGCGCGAGGTCGGTGACCGGGTCCTGGCCGGGCACCTCGAGCGTGATCGTCCCCTGTCGCCGATGCGGCTCCTCCAGGAACTGGCGCATCACCTGGCGCACATACAGAGCATGGGTCGAACGCTTACCGCGTTCGCGCTGCTGTTCGACGCGACCGATCACTCCGGCATCGAATCCGAGACCGGCGCAGAAGGTGAACCAGCGCTCCGGGACCGATTCGTCCTCCGTGCCGGGGGTGCCGGCCGCCAGGCCCAGGCCCACGGTGCGCTCTGTGCGGTTGGCCAGTGCGTCCAGGATGGCGCCGGTCGCCTCCACCGCGTCGTTCGGGAGGCCGAGGGCGCGCGCGAAGACATTGGTGGAGCCGCCGGGGACCACGGCGAGTTTCGGCAGGTTGTCGATGTCGGGGCCGTTGTGGAGCAGGCCGTTCACGACCTCGTTGACCGTACCGTCACCACCGAGCGCGACCACGAGATCGATGTCGTCGCTGTCGGCGGCCCGTCGTCCCAGGTCACGGGCGTGCCCGCGGTACTCCGTGGACACGGCCTCCAGCTTCATCTCGCTGGCCAGTGCATGGATCAGCACGTCACGGGTCCGCGCACTGGTGGTGGTGGCAGCTGGGTTGACCACAAGAAGTGCGCGCATGACTGCCAGACTACCTACCGCGAGGTATCGGCCTGAAGTCCTGCCCGGCCGCCTTCACGTTGAGTGACGACCCGGGCGCGGTGCGACGGGCCGCGCGAACCGTCCGGGGGTGGTCCGGTGGTGTTCCGACCCCGGCTTCCCTTTCGTGTGCCGGAGATGCCAACCTGCAAGGGTGAGTACTCAGCAGAACGCGCCCTCGTCGATGCCCTTGGCCGAACCGCCGAAGCCGGCCAGGATCACGCTCGTGGCCGGACTCAACGCCCTCGAAGGTGCGGCCCTCGTCATCGGCGGTGTCTACATGCTGGTCATGGGGCTGCTCGGCCGCCCCGACAGCCCGCAGCAGGCCGAAATGGGGGGTCTGACGGTGATCGCGCTGGGGCTGATCCCGCTCTTCGCCGCCCGCGGACTGCTCCAGCGGCGCAGCTGGAGCCGTGGACCCGCGCTCATCACGCAGATCATCGCGCTCCCGGTGGCCTGGACGCTGCTGCGGTCCCACGGGGTGCTGATCCCGGCCGGGATCGTGCTCGCCGCAGCGTCGCTGACCGCGCTCTTCCAGCTGGCGCGGCCGGCGACCATCGAGGCGCTCGGCATCCGTCGACCGGGCGCGACGCCCGACGCGGACCGCGCCGACGCCTGAGGCGCTGTCGGGCGGCCTGCCCCTGCCCGCCCGGCGGGCCGGGCCGACAGGGGTGAATGCTGTCCGGACGCCCCGGCCCGCCTACTCCTCGACGAGCAGCCGCTCGCGCAACTGCGCGAGCGTGCGGGCCAGCAGCCTCGACACGTGCATCTGCGAGATGCCGACCTCCTGCGCGATCTGCGACTGGGTCATGTTGCCGAAGAAGCGGAGCAGCAGGATCCGCTTCTCCCGTGGTGGCAGGTCCTCCAGCAGCGGCTTGAGTGACTCCCGGTACTCGACACCCTCCAGCGCCTCGTCCTCGGAACCGAGCGTGTCCGCGACCGCGGGGGACTCGTCGTCCGTGTCCGGCACATCCAGCGAGAGCGTGCTGTACGCATTGGCCGATTCCAGGCCCTCCAGGACCTCTTCCTCGGAGATGCCGAGCCGCTCGGCCAGCTCGTGCACCGTGGGTGAGCGGCCGTGCTGCTGGGAGAGCTCCGCGGTCGCCGTGGTCAGCGAGAGCCGCAGCTCCTGGAGCCGGCGCGGCACCCGCACCGCCCAGCCCTTGTCACGGAAGTGCCGCTTGATCTCGCCGACGACCGTGGGAGTCGCGTACGTCGAGAACTCGACGCCGCGATCCGGGTCGAAGCGGTCCACCGACTTGATCAGACCGATGGTGGCGACCTGGGTCAGATCGTCCAGGGGCTCGCCGCGGTTGCGGAAGCGCCGGGCCAGATGCTCCACGAGCGGCAGGTGCATCCGCACCAGCCGGTTGCGCAGCTCGGCCTTCTCCGGCGACCCGTCCGGGAGCTTGCCCAGCTCGATGAACAGCGCCCGCGCTCCGCTGCGGTCGCGTGGATCGTGGTGCCCGTGCTCGCTCATCTGGCCTGCCCGCTCCGCATGCGACTGCTCCACCGCGACCGTAATACCGGCGGGCCCGTCCGCCCCGTCCACCGCACGGGGCAGGTCCGCCTCGTCCACCGGATGAGGCAGGGCCTGCTGTTCCGGGATGCCTGCTGCGCGCACCACCCCTGGTCGGATCGTCTCGTCCCGCACAGGACCGTCCCCGTTCCCGTTGCTCACGCCGGCCCGGGTCCCGCGCCGCGCTGTTTGTACAGGCTGATGCTGACCGTACGGTCATCGGCGACCGAGGAGTCGACCTTTCCGGCCAGTGCGGAGAGCACCGTCCAGGCGAACGTGTCGCGCTCCGGGGCCCGGCCGTCCGTCGTCGGGGCCGAAACCGTCACCTCGAGAGAGTCGTCGACGAGCCGGAACACGCAGCTGAGGACGGAACCGGGCACGGCCTGCTGAAGCAGGATCGCGCAGGCCTCGTCGACCGCGATGCGAAGATCCTCGATCTCGTCGAGAGTGAAGTCCAAACGCGCTGCGAGGCCGGCCGTGGCCGTACGCAGCACCGACAGGTAGGCACCCGCAGCGGGCAGCCGGACCTCTACGAAGTCCTGATTCCCGGGCTCGCCTGCGATCTGGGACACCCTCACCTCCAAGGTGGCACAAACTCTTCGAGGATCCGGGAAGGGTCGCCCGGAGCCATGCGGTACGTCTTCGGTTCTTGGTCCGGCGACGCTATCGCGATCCATGATGCCGTGTCGCCGAGACCCCATCCCATGAGTGTCACTCATGGTAAGCCCACGAGTACACACAGTGGCTAGAGGTCTGCGGCGGTCAATTACGAACAACAGGCGCCGGTTTGACGTACCCAGACGTCAGACGATCGAACCGTCCTCGAAGCACCAGCGCCAGCTCTCGCCGGCCTCGAAGCTCCGCATCACCGGATGGCCGGTCTCCTTGAAGTGCCCCGTGGCGTGCTGCATGGGCGACGAATCGCAGCAGCCGACATGGCCGCAGATCAGGCAGAGTCGCAGTTGCACGGGGTGGGTACCCGCCGCCCGGCATTCGAGACAGGTCCCCGAGAGGGGTCCGGGCTCGGGGCGCGGCAGGTCAGGTACGTGCGGGCACTCACTCATGATGGCCAGGTTACGACGGATGCGAGGACCGTGAGATGGACGCATTGCCACTGGTGGCACTGGTCGCGGCCAGTGCGGCGACGGCCGGTCTGGCCCGCCGGACGCCGGTGCCGGCCCCCCTGCTGCTGGTGGCTCTCGGGCTGATCGGCTCGTATCTGCCGGGGGTGCCGACGTACACGCTGGACGCGCACATCGTGCTGCCGCTCCTGCTGCCGCCGCTGCTCTACACGGCGGCCGTGGACAGTTCGTACCTGGACCTGCGGGCCAACATCCGTCCCGTCGCCCTGCTCTCCGTCGGTTACGTACTGTTCGCCACCGTCGCGGTGGGCTGGCTGGCGTACCGGCTGGTGCCCGACCTGCCCCTCACCGCGGCGCTGGTGCTGGGCGCCGTGATCGCCCCGCCGGACGCCGTCACCGCCGCGGCCATCGCCCGCCGCGTCGGCCTGCCCTCCCGGGTCACGACGATCCTTCAGGGTGAATCGCTGGTGAACGACGCCACCGCGATCACCGCCTACAAGGTGGCACTCGCCGCAGCCGTGGGCGAGGGCATGAGCTGGGGCGCCGGGATCGGGGAGTTCCTGCTGGCCTCGGTCGGCGGTGTCGGGGTCGGGCTGGTGCTCATGGTCCCGCTGCACTGGCTCCGTACGCACCTCAAGGAGCCCCTGCTCCAGAACACCCTGTCGCTCCTGATCCCGTTCGTGGCCTACGCCGCCGCCGAGCGCGTGCACGCCTCCGGAGTGCTCGCCGTGGTCGTCGTCGCGCTGTATCTGGGCCACCGCTCCTGGCAGGTCGACTTCGCCACCAGGCTCCAGGAGGCCGCCGTCTGGAAGATGGTCGCGTTCATCCTGGAGTCCGCAGTCTTCGCCCTGATCGGCCTCCAGCTGCCCTTCGTACTGAAGGGGCTCGGTACGTACGCCGTGGCCGAGGCACTCTGGTACGCGGTGGCGGTGTTCCTGGCGGTCGTCGTGGTCCGGTTCATCTGGGTCTATCCGGCGACCTACGTGCCACGCCTGCTGTCGAAACGGATCCGCGAACGGGAACCCGAGACCAACTGGACCTCGCCGCTGATCGTCGGCTGGGCCGGGATGCGCGGGGTCGTCTCGCTCGCCATCGCCTTCTCCATCCCGCTGGTCATGAGCGACGGCGAGGCGTTCCCGGCGCGCAACCTGGTGCTGTTCCTGACGTTCACCACGGTCATCGGCACCCTGGTCGTCCAGGGGCTCACCCTGCCGGTCATGGTGAAGGTCCTGAAGCTTCCGGGCCGCGACCGGCAGGCCGAGACGCTCGCCGAGGCACAGGCCCAGAGCACGGCGTCCACGGCCGCCGAGGCGCGCCTGGAGGAACTGCTCACCGATCAGCGCAACTGCCTGCCCCAGCCGCTCACCGACCGGCTGCGCACCGTGCTGGAGCGCCGCCGCAACGCCGTCTGGGAACGGCTCGGTGCGGCCAATCCGGTGACGGGGGAGTCGGCGGACGACACCTACCGGCGTCTGGCCGGCGAGATGATCGAGGCCGAGCGCGAGGTCTTCGTACGGCTGCGGGACGAGCGCAGCATCGACGACGAGATGATGCGGACCCTGCTCAGGCGTCTCGACCTGGAGGAGGCCGCGGCCTACCGGGAGGAGTCGGACGGCTGATCGCCCCGGGGAGTGTCCGGGCGCCCCGTGACGACGGCCGCGACGGCGGTTCCGGCGGGGAACGCCCCCTCCCCGGCCAGCGTGGTGAGCGCGTACAGGAGTTTGGCCACATAGAGCCGCTCGACCGGCAGCCCGTGGCGGTCCTCGAAGTCGTCGGCGAAGGCATGCAGTCCGGGGGTGGTGCGGGCGTACCCGCCGAAGTGGAAACGGTCGTCCAGGGACCACGCGCCGGCGGGTCCGCCGAACGCCTCCTCCTGGAGGTCCCGTACCGCGTCCCCCAGGAAGCCGCCGCGCAGGACCGGGATGCCGAGGGCGCGCTGTCCCGGTGCCAGCCCTGCCGCGAGTCCGGCGAGGGTTCCTCCGGTGCCGCAGGCCACCGCCGCCACGTCGACGGCTCCGCGCAGCTCGCGGCCGAGCTCTGTGCAGCCCTGTGCGGCCAGGGCGTTGCTGCCACCCTCCGGGATGACCTCGCACTCCCCGTGGGCGCTCAGCAGGCCCGCCAGGACCTGTGGATCGGCCTTGTCGCGGTACGTCTGCCGGTCCACGAAGTGCAGTCGCATGCCGTCGGCCGCGCAGCGGGCGAGCGAGGGGTTGAGCGGGCGGTGGGCGAGTTCGTCGCCCCGGACGACGCCGACGGTGCGGAAACCCAGCAGCCTGCCTGCGGCGGCCGTGGCCCGCAGGTGGTTGGAGTACGCGCCGCCGAAGGTCAGCACGGGACGGCCGGCGGCGGCGCGGAGGTTCGGGGCGAGCTTGCGCCATTTGTTGCCCGGCAGGTCCGGATGGATCAGGTCGTCGCGCTTGAGGAGCAGCGTCACGCCGTGACGGGCGAAGCGCTCGTCCTCGGCCGGCTGCAGGGGCGAGGGGAGCGCCGGCTGCAGACGGGAGAGGCCGAGCGCGTCGGGGGGCGTGGAGGGCATGCCTCCATTGTGGCCGCGCCCGGGCCGGAGCGGGGCCCGGCTACTTCAGGCGGTCGTGGATCCGGGCCCGCATGGCGGTCATCGAGAAGCCGCGCGGGTCGACCTTGCCGGGCTGCCACTCCCGGTGGCCGATGACGGACCGGGAGGTCCAGTGATGGTGGCGGCAGACAGCGGCCGCGGCCTTCTCGATGGCTTCGAGCTGGACGGCGGGCCAGGGATCCTTGCCGTCGCCGAGGTTCTCGCACTCGAACCCGTAGAAGTGCCGGTTCCCGTCGGTGTTGGTCTCGTTGTCCGACGGCAGGCCCTTCTCGGCGATGACGGCGCGCAGCACGTCGTCGTCGCCGAGCCCGGCGTGGTTGGTCCGTCCGTAGCCGACCAGGTGGACCCGGCCGTCCTTGGCGATGACGCCGTGGCACAGCGGCCCCGGCAGTGCGGCGTATCCGTCGCGGCAGATCCGGACGGTCGCGGCGGTGCCGCTGGTGACGGTGTGATGGATCATCACGCCGTTGACGGGCCCCCAGGGGCCCTTGTGGTTGCGGTTGTGGGTGCGCCAGTCGCCGACCTGGACGACGGTGAGCCCTTCGTCCTTGAGGGCGTCGAGAAAGGTGCTCGCGGACATGGGTGAGGACATGGCCGACTCCTTCGTGCGTGGGGGAGTGTGTCCGTACAGCGCTTGTACCCGACGGACAGGGCCCCGGACCAGTTGCGGGGGGATTCCGGGGCTTTGTTCGGGCGCTGTGCGAGCCGATCCGGTCAATCCCGCGAGAGCCGCCCGGTCTCAGCCCACCCGACGGCGGCCGCTCAGCCCTGGGCGAGCCACAGGTCGGGGCCGAACACCTCGTAGTGGATGTCGGCCGCCGGGACGCCCTTGGCGAGCAGCTGGGTGCGCACGGCCCGCATGAAGGGCAGTGGGCCGCAGAGGTAGGCGTGGGTGCCGGACGGGATCACCACGCCGGTCAGGTCCACCAGGCCGGTGCGGTCCGCCGGGTGGCCCGGCTCGGGGTCCTCGTACCAGAAGTGCGCCGCGGCATCGGGCAGTTTGGCGGTGAACAGGGCGTGGTCGGCGCGCAGTGCGTGGTCGGCGGGGGAACGGTCGCCGTGCACCACGGTCACCGGTGCGCGGTGGCCGGAGTCCGCGAGGTGCTCCAGCATCGACAGCATCGGGGTGCAGCCGATGCCCGCGGAGGCGAGCAGGAGCGGGGCGTCGGTGGACTTCAGTACGAGGTCGCCGTACGGGGCCGAGACCCGGAGCCGGTCGCCGGCCCCGACCTGCGCGTGCAGGTGCCGCGAGACCTCGCCGTCGGGGGCGCCGCCGCCGTGCACCCGCTTGACGGTGAACGAGCGAACTGCCGAACCGGGGGCTGAGGAGAGGCTGTACTGGCGTATCTGGCGTGCGCCGTCCGGGAGTTCGACCTGCACGGACACATACTGACCGGGGTGGAAGGCAGGGGCGGGAGCGCCGTCGGCCGGGCGGAGCCGGAACGTGGCGACGTCCGCGGTCTCCTCGGTGCGGGAGATCACCTCCCAGTCGCGCCAGACGTCGCCGGCGACGACGCCCTGCTGTGCGTACAGCCGCTCCTCGACGGCGATCAGGGCGTTGGCCATCAGCCAGTAGACCTCGTCCCAGGCGGCTGCGACCTCGGGGGTCACCGCGTCGCCGAGCACCTCCGCGATGGCCGCGAACAGGTGTGTGTGCACGACGTCGTACTGGGCCGCCGTGACGCCGAGCGAGGCGTGCTTGTGCGCGATGCGGTCGAGCATCACGTCGGGACGGGTGCCGGGGTGCTCGACCAGCTGGGTCGCGAACGCGGCGATGGAGCCCGCGAGCGCCTGGCGCTGGGCGCCGGAGGCCTGGTTTCCGCGGTTGAACAGGTCGCGCAGCAGCTCGGGATGAGCGTCGAACAGCTTGCGGTAGAAGAGATCGGCGATGTCCCCGATGGCCGCGCCGACGGCGGGAAGGGTGGCGCGGACGGTGGCGGTCGACGGCTCGGAGAGCATCGTTAACTCCTCGGATCAGAATTGGCATCTGAGATGCGCATTTAAGAGCAGTGTAGGAACCGGGCCGTCGGCCCGGTGCGGTGGGGGTGGTTCAGTCCACCGGCGGTCTGCTGCTGATGCCGATCAGCAGGGGGCCGGTCGGGGAGGAGACCAGTTCGGCGACGGTCAGCGGGTCCAGTGAGGCGTAGAAGGCCTCCGAGGCCGCACGCAGGGCGTTGCGCAGCCGGCAGGCCGACCGCAGTGGGCACGGGGTGGCGCCCTCGCACTCGACGACGTCGCCCGGGCCCTCCAGTTCGCGGACGAGCCCGCCGATGGAGGCGGAGCGGCCGGCCGCGGTGAGGGTGAGTCCGCCGCCGCGGCCCCGCCGCGCCTCGACCAGGCCGAGGTGCTGGAGGCGGGCCACGACCTTCGCGGCATGGGAGTACGGCACCTGCATGGTCGCCGCCACCTCCCGGGTGGTCGGCGGATCCTGGCTCTCCACGACGGCGAGACGCATCAGTACGCGCAGCGCCACGTCGGTGAATCTCGTCAGCCGCATGGCGGTCACGGTAAGTGAATTTGCATTCCGTATGCAAATTAATCGGCTCGGCAGGTATCGCGCAGCGTGGTGCCCAACCCATAGCCCGATTAGTCACACTCTTTTGTGTAATGGCGTATGGAGTCAGCATGCTGAAAGGTTCTTCTCGCAGGTCAGCCGATGAATCGAGAGGACGACAGATGTCCGTTGGTGAAGAGGTTCAGAACGCGCAGGTGCCGCCGCAGCAGAGTCTTGGCACGGCAGCCGCGCGGAACCTCGCGACGACCACCAAGTCCGCTCCGCAGATGCAGGAGATCACCTCACGGTGGCTGTTGAAGATGCTGCCGTGGGTCCAGGTGCAGGGCGGCACCTACCGGGTCAACCGCCGGCTGAGCTATTCGGTCGGGGACGGCCGGGTGACGTTCGTACAGACCGGCGACCGGGTCTCGGTCATCCCCGCCGAGCTCGGTGAACTGCCGGCCCTGAGGGACTTCGGGGACGAGGAAGTGCTCGCCGAACTGGCCAGGCGGTGCGAGCAGCGCGACATTCCCGCCGGACAGCTCCTGGCCACGGCGGGCGAGGCGGCGGACCGGGTCTTCCTCCTGGCGCACGGAAAGGTCGAGAAGGTCGGCACCGGGCCCTACGGGGACGAGACGGTGCTCGGGGTCCATGCCGACGGGTCCTACTTCGGCGACCACTCCCTGATCGAGGGCGACGCCCTCTGGGAGTACACGGCCCGCGCCGTCACGGCGTGCACGGTTCTGACACTGAGGCGGGCCGATGTGCTCAACCTCGCCGAGCGGGCCGACTCGCTGCGCACCCATCTGGCCGGGCTGCTCACCATCCCGCAGCAGCGAACCAACAAGTACGGCGAAGCGGAGATCGACCTGTCCGCGGGCCATGTCGGTGAGGCCGTCGTCCCGCACACGTACGTGGACTACGAGTCCGCGCCCCGCGAGTACGAACTGAGCGTCGCCCAGACCGTGCTGAAGGTCCACAGCAGGGTCGCCGACCTCTACAACCAGCCGATGAACCAGACCGAGCAGCAGCTGCGGCTCACGGTCGAGGCGCTGCGCGAGCGCCAGGAACACGAGCTCATCAACAACCGGGAGTTCGGCCTGCTCAACAACTGCGACTACGGTCAGCGGCTTCAGCCGCACGACGGGGCGCCCACCCCGGACGACATGGACGAACTGCTGTCGCGACGGCGCGGATCGAAGCTCTTCCTCGCCCACCCGAGGGCCATCGCCGCCTTCGGCCGCGAGTGCAACAAGCGCGGTCTGGTGCCGGAGAGCGTGGACATCGGCGGACACCACGTGCCGGCCTGGCGCGGGGTCCCGATCTTCCCGTCCAACAAGATCCCGGTCACGGACGCCCGCACCACGTCGATCATCTGCATGAGGACGGGCGAGGCCGAACAGGGCGTCATCGGCCTCCAGCAGACGGGCATCCCGGACGAGATCGAGCCCAGTCTCTCGGTCCGTTTCATGGGGATCGACGAGCAGGCGATCATCTCCTACCTCGTGACGGCCTACTACTCGGCGGCCGTACTGGTCCCCGACGCCCTCGGTGTCCTGGAGAACGTCGAGGTCAGCCGCTGGCGGTGAGTCCGCGGGGTCCCTGGCCCACCGGGTCCGGGACCCCGCCGGCCGCAGCCGGCACACCCACATCAACCACCCACGTCCCCGGCCCCCGGGGCGACAGTCATCGGGGGCCGGGGACGGCAACGACCGGGGTGACCGATTGACCATGACCCGTACCGACGCCGCCGCCACCGAGGGCAATGAGGCCGCGGCGCTCCTGGAGTACACCCGGACCCTCGTCGATCCGCATCTGCGGGCCGCGGTCGCCTCACTGCCGGGGTCGATCCGGCGCGTCGCGATGTACCACTTCGGCTGGGAGCACGCCGATGGCAGCCCCGCCGCGGGCGGCGCAGGAAAGGCGATCAGACCCGCGCTCGTCCTCGCCGCCACCAGGGCCCTCGGAGGTGATCCGAGGGAGGCCGTGCGGGCGGCCGTCGCCGTGGAACTGGCCCACAACTTCACCCTGCTGCACGACGACGTCATCGACGAGGACCGCACCCGCCGCCACCGGGCCACGGCCTGGACGGTCTTCGGCATCCCGGACGCGGTCATCGCGGGCGACGCCATGCTCGCCCTGGCCCAGCGGCTTCTGGCCGAGGACGCCCGCGCGATGTCGGCCCGCGCCTCGGCCAGGCTCTCCACCTGCGTCATCGAGCTGTGCGCGGGCCAGCAGGCGGACTGCGCCTTCGAGGAACGCGGGCCGGACGAGGTCTCGTTGGACGAGTGCCTCACCATGGCGACGGCGAAGACGGGCGCGCTGCTCGGCTGTGCCTGTGCGCTGGGTGCGCTCTATGCGGGCGCGGACGAGCGCGCCGTCGGCGCGCTGGACGGCTTCGGCCGGGAGGCCGGACTCGCCTTCCAGCTCATCGACGACCTGATCGGCATCTGGGGCGACCCCGCCCGGACCGGGAAGCCGGTCGGCGCCGATCTCTCCGCCCACAAGAAGTCGCTGCCCGTGGTCGCCGCGCTGACCTCGGGGACCCCTGCGTCGGCGGAGCTCGCCGCGCTCTACCGGGGTCCCCTGAACACGTCCGGTGAGGTGAGGCGCGCGTCCGACGCCGTGGACCGGGCGGGCGGCCGTGACTGGGCGCAGGCCTGCGCCGCGGACCGGATGGCACGCGCGGTGCACCACCTGTCCCGGGCCGTGCCCGACCTGTCGGCGGCGGGCGATCTCCTGGCGCTGGCGGAGTTCGTCACCCGCCGGACCCACTGAACGGGGGCGACGGAGCGCAGGCGACGCGGCGCAGGTGACGGAGGCGGCGCGGCGCGGGCGGCGGAGGCATCACACCACCAGGAATGATCCGGTTCGAGGCGGGCGGGGAGAGGCAGGGACGGATCGGGGATCGGTCGAGGTCACAGGGGCCGGGCGATGAAGTGGAGGGCGGCACGGGGAGTGTCCGAGCCACGGGCTACAGTCCCTGCCCATGACAGATGAGTCGTGGGCAGGGTGGTACCGGGACCGACAGGGCTCCGATGCCGTCATCCTCACCACCGACGGACAGCAACTCCGCCTTCGTATCAGGGGCGTCGATTTCGAGGGCGAGAGCTTCGACGCCCTGTGCCCGGTGGCGGGCATGCCGCCGGAGAGCGGGATGTTCGCCCTCGCGGACGGGGTGCTCAACGACTGCGTCCTCGAATGGGACCTGCCGTTCCCCGTCACCGCGGACGGCGCCGTCCAGCAGGCCACGCTGAGCTGCCTGTTGTCGCTGCGCAGGCCCGACCCCTATCTCTACCTGGAGCTGCGGTACGGCGGTGCCGCCTTCCGGTCCCACCGTGCGGAGAGTGACTTCGGGGCCGCGCTCGCCACCGTCCAGCGGTCCCTCCCGCCCGGGATCCGGCTTCAGACGTGCATCGCGTGCGCCTTCTCGGACTACTTCCCGGCACCCGGCCGCGGGCTCTCCGGCGGTCTCGCCTGCTTCCGGGGGGCCAAGGAGGCCTACCGCGGAGCGGCCGGCGAGGACGACGTCCTCGACCTGTGGGACCGGCGCAGCGGATTCGTCCAGGAGGTATGGAGCTGCCCCGAGTTCGAGCCGCGCCCGGACGCGGGCGCGGGAACCGGCCACCGCGGCGCGTTCCCCCTCGAGACGGCCTGACGGCACACCGACGAGACGCGAGCCCCGGCGCTCGCTGCTCTCACCAATCGGCCCACCCGATACCCCCGAACCGGCCTGACGGCGCGACACCGTCGGGCCGGTTCCTCGCTGTCACCGCGGCATCGCGTTGCCCCACCTCCATTGTTCTACTAGCATGCGAACAATGGAGGTTTTGATGAACCGGAAGAACGCCGGCCGCGCGGCTCTCGCCGCTCTGCCGTTCCTGCTTGCCCTCGCCGTCGACCTGATCCTTTTCGCTACGCGCCGTGACCGTCTGCCCGCACAGCTGGCCAGCCACTTCGTGGGCAACGGCCAGGTGGACGACCATGCGAGCCGGACCTCGTACGTCGTCGTCACCACGGTGCTGCTCGTCGGCATCGGCGCGCTGTGGACCCTGATGACCGCCAAGGGAGGTTTCCACGGTCCGGCGCTCAGCAGGGCGGTCGCCAGTGGATATGCCGTCGCCGGGTTCTTGGGCTACCTGATGGCGGTGGTCCTGCTCGTCAACGTGGACGCCGCCCAGGACGCGCAGGGCCGCGCCCAGGACGTCTCGTTCCCGATGTGGCACCTGGCCGCTGCACTGGGGGTTGCCGCACTCGCATGCGGTCTGGGGCTGCTGCTCGCCGCGCTCCTTCCCGCACCGGTGCGGCCGTCGGCGGACGGTACGGGCGCGGACGGGGAACGGATCGCGCTGGCCGCCGGGGAGGTCGCGGGGTGGGCGCGCAGCGCCGGGAACCGATGGCTGCTGCCGTTGGCGGTCCTGGCCTGCGGGGGAGCGGTCGCCCTGCTGTTCACCACGGGCTGGATCGTCGCGGTTCCGGCCCTTCTGGTCGGGCTGCTCCTCGTGAGCTTCGCCCGTCCGTACGTGACCGTGGACCGGCGCGGGATCACCGTCTCCGGGATGCTGCCGTGGCCGCGCGTCCACGTTCCGCTCGACCGGATCGAGGCGGCGGTCAGCCGGGACATCAGACCGCTCGCCGAGTACGGGGGCTGGGGATACCGGATCCGTCCGGGACGCACCGGCGTCATGATCCGTTCCGGTGAGGGGATCGTGGCGCGGTTGGCCGACGGCCGCGACTTCGCGGTGACGGTCGATGACTCGAAGACCGCTGCCGCGCTCCTCAACACCCTGATCGACCAGCGCCGAACGGGGCGCTGATCATGCTCTTCCGGGTCGACCCCACCTCCACCGTGCCACTCGGGGACCAGATCGCGGCCTGTGTGCGCCGCGCCGTCGCCGACGGCGCGGTGGCCCCCGGTGAACGGCTGCCCGCCGCCCGGGTCCTCGCCGAATCGCTCGGCGTGAATGTGCACACGGCACTGCGCGGCTACCAGCGGCTGCGCGAGGAAGGGCTGATCGAGCTGCGCCGCGGCCGCGGCGCGGTCGTCGCCGACGGCGCCTCCCCGCACCGCGCCAGGCTGCTGGAGCGGGTGCGCGAGATGGTCGGCGAGGCGCGTGAGCTCGGGATGACGGAGGACGAACTGCTGGCCCTGGTCCGAAGTGAGCTCGCCGCCGGATGACGGGTGCGCCGCCCCCCCCGTGCCCGCGAAGGGCCACCCCGTCCTGCGAGGTGGCCCTTCGCGGCGCGGTCGGGAACCGCTGCGGGTGAGCGCGGTCGGGAACCGCTGCGGGTGAGCGCGGTCGGGAACCGCTACGGGTGAGCGCGGTCAGGAACCGCTACGGGCCAGCGCGGCCGCGAAGCCGTTCTGCCAGAGGTAGTTCACCTCGCTGCGCTCATTGGAGTCCGGATACGGATTGGTGCACGAGGGGCCGGGGCCCCCGCCCGACATCAGCTCGCTGCACGGGCCCGAGTAGTGGTCCGGCAGGCCGAGGACGTGCCCGGTCTCGTGGGTCGTGACGCGGGTGGAGTCGTACTGCTGGTTCTGCGCGTAGTCGAGGAAGATGTAGCCGTTGCCGTGCCCGTCGGTGCTCGCGTACGAGCCACTCGGGTCGTTGCCCTCGTAGTACGAGAAGTCGGCGTTGGAGCCCTCCTGCAGCCGGACGTTGGAGACCGAGCCGTTCCAGATCTGCGCGCTGTTGGCTATCTCCGAGCGGAAACTCGGCGCATTGGCGGCGCTGTAGACGATGGTGACGGCCTGAACGCCCGGGTGGGCGGCCCGCTTCTCGGCCACCGACTTCGCCACCGCCTCGAAGAACGCCTTGTTGGCGGCGGCGCTTTCGTGCGATCCGGCGTGCGAGGCGTATGCGGAGTGGACGGTGGAGGCGGATGTGGGGGGAGCGGCCGGCGCCGGGACGGCGGAGGCGATCGCGGGTGCGGTGCCCAGTGCGGCGGCGAGGCCGAAGCCGAGGCCGATCACGGCCGACATGACGGTCCTGGGGTGTCTCATGGGGGGTCTCCTGCCGATTACCTGCCAGGGGGGACCCGTCCGGTCAGCGGACGCGGACGGGGGCGGTACGCAGCGAGTGTCGGGGAACGTGGCTCCGTGCGGATGATGCCAACTGGCGATAGCCCCGCGTTATCGCCCGCCCGGACCCCACGAGCGCACAGGAGATGCACGCCGCCCCAACACCGGCTGAATTGGCGTCATTTGATGGGGTTCTGGCGTCTGGTGCGGCAGGACTCCGCAGCCCTACTCTCGGCAGTATGGAGCTTGAGGTGAGGCACCTCAGGGCGCTGTGCGCCATCGCCGACACCGGCAGCCTGCGCCGGGCGGCCCGCAGGCTGGGCGTCAGCCAGCCCTCGCTCACCACCCAGCTGCGCCGGATCGAGAACGCGCTGGGCGCCGAACTGTTCAGCCGTGAACGCACCGGCTGCCGCCCCACCCTGCTGGGCAGCGCCGTCCTCAGCAGGGCCCGCCCTCTCGTCGACGGCATGAGTGCGCTGGTCACCGACGCGAAGGCGGAGGCGGAAGCCGCCCGGGCCGACGGGCCGCAACTCCGGATCGGCTGTACCGCCAGCCGGGTCATCGGTGGCTGGCTGCGCAGACTGCGGCTCCAGCTGCCCGGTACGGACATCTCGCTACGGGTCCGACGTGTCGGCCCGCGCACTGTTGCGCTCGGTCGGGGCGGACCGGCTCGACGTCGCCTTCGTGCACGAGGTGGAGGGCTGCCCGCTGTCCGTTCCGGACGGCCTGGAGCAGCGCGTTCTGCTGGACCGTGAACCGCAGTTCATCTCCATGGCCCGTGATCATCCGGCGGCCGCGCTGCCCGTCGTCGACCTGGCCGACCTGGCCGCCGACCGGTGGATGGTCGACCCCTCGGTGGACGGCGAATGGGACGGTCTGCGCCGGGTGTTCGGCGCCGCCGGCGTCGCGCCGACCGTGCTGCACGGTGACTACCTCACCGCTGCCTCACTCGTCGTCCTCGGTGAGGCGGTGGCACCCTGCCAGCCCACCTCGGGCCCGCGCGAGGACATGGCGATCCGCCCGCTGCGCGACGACCCGCTCGCCGTCCGGCTGCTCCTGGTCTCCCGGCCGGGCGCCGACATGACGGTGGTGTACGGCGAACTGGAGGCCGCCTACCGGGAGGCGGCCCAGCGGGCGTCCGGCTACCACCAGTGGCTGCTGCGCCACCGCAGCCCGCTCGCCCGGTCCTGAGCGCGGAGCCGCCCCGAGCGCGGAGCCGCCCCGGGTGCTGAGGGGCTCACTCCGGTACGCCGCGCCGCCGCGGAGCGATTCAGCCGAGAGCGAGGACCGTTCCGGGCCGGGCTGCGAGCGGGCAGAGTCGGGGCATGAGGCTTCTGATATTGGGTGGTACGGAATTTGTCGGCAGGGCCGTCACCGAGGCCGCGCTGGCACGCGGCTGGGAGGTCACGGTGTTCCACCGTGGCCGTCACGCACCACCGCCCGGAGTGGCCGAACTGCTCGGCGACCGCACTGCGGAGGGCGGCCTCGCCGCGCTGGCCGGGGTCGCGGAACCGAACGACGGAAGCTGCACCTGGGACCTGGTGGTCGACACCTGGAGCGGCGCGCCCTCGGCCGTACGGGACGCGGTCCGGCTGCTGTCCGGCCGGGCTGCGCGCTACACGTACGTCTCCAGTCGGTCGGTGTACGACTACCCGGCACCGGCGGGCCTGTCCGAGGACGGTCCGCTGGTGGAGGGCGCCTCGCCGGACGCCGGTGGCGACGTCTCGTACGCCCTGGCCAAGCGCGGCGGTGAACTGGCCGCGCTGGACGCCTTCGGGGACCGGGCGCTCCTCGCCCGCGCCGGGTTGATCATCGGTCCCTGGGAGAACGTCGGCCGGCTGCCGTGGTGGCTGACGCGGATCGCCCGCGGTGGTCCCGTGCTCGCACCCGGCACGCCGGACCTGGACCTGCAGTACATCGACGTCCGCGACCTCGCCGAATGGCTGCTGGATGCCTCCGCGAAGGGGCTGCACGGCCCGTACAACCTGGTCAGCCGTCCCGGGCACACCACGATGGGCGGGCTGCTGAACGCCTGCGTGCGCGCCACCGGTTCCGATGCCGAGCTGCGCTGGACCGACGCCGACCGGATCCTCGCGGCGGGCGTCGAGCCCTGGACGGACCTGCCGGTCTGGCTGCCGCCGGGGGAGCTGTACGACACCCTCCACCAGGGCGATGTCGGCCGGGCGTACGGAGCGGGGCTGCGCTGCCGGCCGGTCGAGGAGACCGTCGCCGACACCTGGGCCTGGCTGTGCGACATCGGCGGTACGGCGCCGCAGCGCACCGACCGGCCGCTCAAGGGCGTCGACCCGGTGACCGAGGCGAAGCTGCTGGCGGGCTGACGGCGGCTGCGCCGGAAGGGCGGCATCCGGCCGACGGCAGTCGGCGGATGCGCACCGACCGACCGGCGTGGCATGACCAATGAATAACCAATAAAGCTGCATATTGCGCTATATGGGAACAAGAGAGCGCAGAATCGGCAAAAAGCACCGCGTGGCGGTGACAGCGGCGACGGCGGCAGCCATGGTGGGGGCCTTCGCCCCCACCGCGGCCGCCGACCCGCTGCCCGGCGGTCTCGGTCCGTGCCTCGGGAACAACTGTCCTCCCACCTGGCCGGATTCGAACAGCGGTCCCGTCACCTACCACGACAGCAACATCAATATCTTCGTCGGTGGCGACTACCTGGTCAGGGAGGCCGCCGCGGAGGCCGAGGGCAAGATCGCCACCCTCGGGCGGTTCGACATGACGAAGCGGGACGGCGCCTCCGAGATCTACAACGTCGGTGTCGCCGGCGTGGGATCACGGGTGCCGCCACCCAACGGTTCCGACTACCTGACGGTGGGCGGTGACCTGACCGTCCAGAGCGGGAAGCGACTCCTCGCCGAGGAGGGGGACAACCACGGGGTGGTGCGCTACGCCCAGGGTCTCACCGGCACGGTGATCCCCGCCCCGGTCCACGACGCGGACGCCACCGATCCGTACACCGCGCTGCGCGACCAGCTGACGGCGGCCAGCCACTGCTACGCGTACGACGACAACGAGGACCACCGGCGGCCGACGACCGGGACGACGCGGAACAGCGGCTCCGAGACCGTCTTCACCGGCGACGGAACCTCGGCCCTCCAGGTCTTCGCGGTGGACGCCGATATGGCCACGGCCGCCGGTGGTCAGCAGGGCATCGTCTTCAACGGTGTTCCGGACGGTGCGACCGTGCTGGTCAACGTCTACGGCAGTACGCGCAACATCAGTACGTACATGGGCTCGCTGCCCCAGTCGGGACTCCGCGAGCACCTGATGTGGAACTTCCCGGACGCGACCGCGATCGGGCTGAAGGGCACCGGACAGTTCCAGGGCAGCGTGCTGATCGGGCAGCAGTCCAGCATGGCGACTCTCGCGATGAGCGGCACCAACGGGCGCTTCTACAGCGCCGGTTCACTGACCCACACCTCGGAGGGGGAGTCGGGCGGCCAGGAGCTGCACGCCTATCCGTTCGACGGTGATCTGCCGGACTGCGGCGAGGAGCCGTCCCCGTCGCCGTCGCCGACGGACGAGTCCCCCACCCCGACCCCTTCCCCGACGGACGAGTCGCCGTCCCCCTCCCCGACGGGCGAGTCCCCGTCGCCGACCCCCTCGCCGAGCGACGAGTCCCCGGCCCCTTCCCCGTCCCCCTCGGTATCGACACCGGCCCCGCACCCCACGCCGACGCACAGCTGGCCGCCCGGCCCGCCCCACCCCGGCGGACAGCTCCCGGACACGGGTTCGCGCGGCGGTGAATGGGTGATCGGCGGGATCGCGGCCGCCCTGCTGGTCGCTGGATCGGCGGCCACGCTGATGGCCCGGAGAGCGCGCCGGCGCGGCTAGTTTTGGCCCATGGCCGAACTGCTGCACCTGACCGAACGTCCGTTGTGGGAGGCGGCCCGCGGGATCGGGACGTACGAGATGTCCACCCGCGGCCGCACCCTGCACGAAGAAGGTTTCATCCACTGCTCGCTGCCGCACCAGCTCGCCGGCGTGGCCGAGCTGCTGTACGGCGCCGGGAGCCGGGCCGGGGCCGGTGACCAGGACCTGGTGGTGCTCGTCATCGACACCGATCGGCTCCCCGCGCCCGTGCGGTACGAGTCGCTCCCGCCCGGCGGCGAGGAGTTCCCGCACATCTACGGACCGGTTCCGGTCGAGGCGGTCGTGGAGGTGCGCCCCTGGCCGCACAAGGAAGGCAACCCCTCATGAACCCCACAGACCGCACGCAGGATCCCGAAGCCGTCACGAACGGCCCGCTCACCGCCGTCACCGGTGCGAGCGGCGCGCTCGGCGGCCGCGTCGCGAAGCGGCTGACCCGGGCGGGCGTCCCCGTACGGCTCCTCGGCCGCGACCCCTCCCGGCTGCCCGAACTCCCCGGCGCCGACACCGCACCGGCAGCCCCCTACGGCGACGGGGAGGCCATGCGCCGTGCCCTGGCCGGGGCGCACACCCTCTTCCTCGTCTCGGCACACGAGAGCCCGGACCGGGTGCACGAGCACACGACGGCCGTGGACGCGGCGGTCGCGGCAGGCGTCGAACGGATCGTGTACGTCTCCTTCCTCGGCGCCGCACCCGACGCGACGTTCACCTTCGCCCGCGACCACTGGGACACCGAGGCCCACATCCGGGTCTCCGGCGTCCGGCACACCTTCCTGCGTGACAGCTGGTACCTGGCAGGCCTCCCGGCGATGACCGGCACCGACGGCGTGCTGCGCGGACCGGCCGGCGAGGGCAGGGTCGCGGCGGTGGCCCACGAGGACATCGCAGACGCGGCGACCGCGGTCCTGCTGGCCGGCGCCGACCCCACCGGCCCGACGCACGACGGGCAGACGTACGACCTGACCGGGCCCGAGGCGTTCACCCTCGCCGAGGCCGCCGAGGAGCTGAGCCGGGTCACCGGACGGACCGTCACCTACGTGCCGGAGACCCGGGAGGAGGCCTACGCCTCACGGTCCGGTTACGGCGCACCGGACTGGGAGGTGGCCGGCTGGGTGACGTCGTACGAGGCCATCGCGGCGGGGGAGATGGCGACGGTCTCGGACGCCGTGCCGAGGCTCACCGGCAGGCCGGCCATGAACCTGGCCACGTACCTCCGCGAGCATCCGAACAGCTACCGCCACCTCCTCACCCCGGGCTGACGGCCGATGCGCACGGAAACCCCCTGGGGCCCCTGGGACCCGATGTCCCTCGCCGATGCCGTGCGCCTGCTCTCCCCGCTGCGTACGCCGTGGTGGATCGCGGGCGGGTACGCGGTCGAGCTGGCCGTGGGCCGCGCCTACCGGGACCACGGCGACATCGACGTACTCCTGTTGCGCCATGACCAGCTCGCCGTCCAGCGGGTCCTGCCGGACGGGCAGTGGTGGGCCGCCGATCCGCCCGGCACCCTGCGGCCCTGGCTCCCCGGCGAGATCCTGCCGTCGCAGGTCCACGACATCTGGTGCCGGCCGGGCGCGGGCGAACCGTGGCGCGTGCAGTTCATGCTCGACGACTCGGAGGACGGCGACTGGGTGTTCCGCCGTGACCCGAGGATCCGCCTCCCGCTGGACCGGCTCGGCAGGATTTCCGGGGACGGCGTTCCCTACCTCGCTCCCGAGGTTCAGCTCCTCTACAAGTCCAGGTCCCGCCGGCCCAAGGACGAGCAGGACTTCGAGGCCGCGCTGCCCGTACTCGGCGACGACCAGCGCGCCTGGCTGACCGAGACGATCACCCTGGCCGAGGGCGCCGGCCACCCCTGGGCGGCCCGGCTGCGGGCGGGCTGACGGACAACCCCCGCGGGTGAGGCGGCCGGCTCGGATCACGTACGTACCGGCCTTCGCAGCCGCGACCGCGGCTTCGGCGGCGCGGTCGGCGGCCGCCTCGTCGAGCGCGTCGCCGCCGGCCAGCGCCGCAGCCCATCGCTCGCCGTCTTCCAGGCGACGGCGATCGTGCCCCTCCTGGGGCATGCCCTGCTCGCCGTCACCGCCCTGGTCCACCTGGGCCAGGGCCTCTCGGGAGGCGAAACCCGCCGATGACATGATCAAGGCATGATCGGCGAACCCGCGCGGCCCGAAGCCAAGAAGCACGTCCTGTTCGATGTCGACGGCACGCTGATCGACGCCCTGGACAACCAGCGCATGGTGTGGCGGGCGTGGGCGGAGCGGCACGCGCTGGACCCCGACGAGGTCCATCGGGTGGCGCTGCGGACGCGGCCGATGGAGACGTTCGCCCGCGTCGCTCCGGACCGCGACCCGCGGGAGTGCCTGGCCGCACTGCATGCCCTCGAGGACGAGGACGTGCGCTCCGGCGTATATGCGGCGTACGACGGTGCGTCCGGGCTGCTGCACGCCCTGCCCCCCGGACGGTGGGCGCTGGTGACGTCGAACTACGAGCACCGGGTACGCGGACGCTTCGCCCGGACGGGCCTGCCGGTCCCGGAGGTCATCGTGGATGCCGCCTCCGTCGACGAGGGCAAGCCCTCGCCCGTTCCGTATCTGCTGGCTGCCGAGCGGCTCGGTGCGAAGCCGCAGGACTGTCTGGTCATCGAGGACGCACCGTCCGGGGTGCAGTCGGGACTGCGAGCCGGCATGACGGTGTGGGGGGTCAACACCCCGTCCGCGGTGGAGGGCGTGCACCGTCACTTCGCGAGCCTCGGCGAAGCGGCCGACGGCATCCTCGCCTTCGCGTCCGGGACCCGGCCGCCCGCGTGATCCCGGTGACGGGTCCGGGCCCGCCCTGTCGGGGGCGTCGGCCGTCTGTCGGCGCGATGTCGGACGGTACGTACACGCTTGGCCCATGACCGAACTTCGCGCAGTGTCCGATGACTTCTGAACCGTCACCGCGCTCGACGAGGGATCCGGGCCGGCCCTGCTCGTGGTGCATCCGGGCGGCAGCGACGCGGCAACCTGGGACGGCGTCACGCGCCGTCTGACCGACGACTTCCGCGTCGTCAGGATCCACCGGCGGATCTACGCCCCCGGTGCGGACATCGTCCTGCCTCACTCGATGGCCACCGAGGCCGCCGACATCGTCGCCGTGGCAGAACTTCTCGGCTCCCCGGTTCTGCTCGTGGGGCATTCCTCGGGTGCCGTCGCCGCGCTGGAGGCCGCGCTGCTCGACCCGACGGCGTTCGCCGGACTGTTCCTCTACGAACCTCCGATGCCCACGCGGGAACTGCTCGCAGGGCCGGCCGGAGTACGGGCCCGCTCTGCGCTCGACGCGGGCGATCCCGTCGAGGCGATGCGCATCCACATGCGTGACATCGTCCGCATGCCTGCGAACACGGTCGACGAGATGTTCGCCGACGCGCGTGTACGAGCGGCCTTCGCCGCCTGCGCGCCGGCGCAGATCGCGGACGACGAGGCGCTCGACGCCCTCGGCGTCGGCATCGACCGCTTCGCGACCCTCGAAACGCCGACGACCTTGCTCGAGGGCGGCCTCAGCCCCGCCCACCTGCGCGAGCGCCTGGCCGACCTGGCGGCAACCTGCCGGACGCGCGCATCGTCACGCTCCCGGGCGAGGGGCACATCGCGCACCTCACCGCTCCCGACACCCTGGCCGGCATCGTCCGGGAGGTGGCGGAGCGCGTTCTCCATGCGTGAAGCGGGCCAGGAAAAAACCGCACCCGGCCCAACGGGGCGCCGTCATCGGCGCCCCGCGGACCGGGTGCGGTCAAGTAGGCGACGCGACCTGCGATATCGCCTTCATGCGGCCCAACCGGAGATCAAGCCTTCTTGGTCTCCCAGAAGATCTTGTCGATCTCGGCGATCAGGTCGAGCGCCTTCTGGCCCGTGGCCGGGTCCGTGGAGGCCTTCGCGGCCGACAGCGCCTTGAGGGCGTCGTTGACCAGCTGGTGCAGCTCCGGGTACTTCTCGAAGTGCGGGGGCTTGAAGTAGTCGCTCCACAGCACCGAGACGTGGTGCTTGGCGAGCTCGGCGCGCTGCTCCTTGATGACCACCGCGCGGGCCCGGAAGTGCGGGTCCTCGTTGGCCTGGTACTTCTCCTGGACGGCCTTGACGGACTCCGCCTCGATGCGGGCCTGGGCCGGGTCGTACACGCCGCAGGGGAGGTCGCAGTGGGCGCTGACCTTCACCTTGGGGGCAAACAGGCGGGAAAGCATGGGGCTGTCCTTCCTCGTGATCGTCTTCTCAGGTGGGACATTACTCCGTGAGAAGCCTGATTTAGCGGGTGCCCCCATGGGCTTAGGCCAAAAGTCCAGGGTGAGGATGGGACCAGTGGCCGAATGTACGGAACCCTGTGGGGGACGGTGTACTGGACGGACCGGGGAGGTGCCGGAGAGATGCGGGAGGTGCCGGAGGTGCCGGAGCTGACCGATGAGCAGCCCGGACGGGGGCTGGCGGCGCGAGTGCCGTTCCAGGTGGTGGAGGTGACGGGCCCTTCGATGGTGCCCACGCTCCACCACGGGGACTGGCTGCTCGTGCAGTACGGGGCGCCGGTGCGCCCCGGTGACGTGGTGATTCTGCGGCATCCGTTCCAGCAGGATCTGCTGGTGGTCAAGCGGGCCGTGGAGCGGCGGTCCGGTGGCTGGTGGGTGCTGGCCGACAACAGCTTCGCGGGCGGGGACAGCACGGACTACGGGACCGTGCCCGAGGAGCTCGTGCTGGCCAGGGTCCGGGCCAGGTACCGGCCGCTGACGAAGGATCAGCGCTCGGTGCGCGGCGTGCTGGGCTGGGCCGTCTCGGCGCTGCGGCCGGTCTCGGCGGCCCGTTCCGTCTCCAGGCGCTTGCGGGCCCGGTAGGCGGCCACGTTGGCGCGGGTCGCGCAGCGGTCCGAGCAGTAGCGGCGGGAGCGGTTGGTCGAGGTGTCGAGGTAGGCGTTGCGGCATGGTGCCGCCTCGCACAGGCCCAGCCGGTCCACGCCGTACGAGGTCAGGTGGAAGGCGAGGCCCATCGCGGCGATCGCGGTGTAGCCCGCCGTGGCGTTGGACGGGTGGTCGGCGAGATGCATGTGCCAGTCCGGCTTGCCGTCCGCGTCCCGGAAGTCATGGCCGGAGATCTGCGGGCTGACCGGGAACTCCAGCAGCAGTGAGTTGAGCAGATCGACCGCGAGCGTCTCGTCGCCGCCGTCGGCCGCCTCGAAGACCGCGCGCAGCCGGGCCCGTACGGACCGGAAGCGGGTCACGTCCGCGTCGGTCGCCCGCCGAGCCGCCTGTCCGTTGGCGCCGAAGAGCTCGCGCACCGCGTCGACCGAGGTGAGGGCGTCCTTGTTGCGGGCCGGCTCCTCGGTGTTGACCAGGCGCACGGCGTAGTCCGAGTAATAGGCCAGTTCCACTTGTAGTCCTTACGGCGTCGGTCTAAAGTCGATGCGCGATGAAGTAATGGGCTTTGTTGGGTACAGGGTATTACATGGAGGGTTTCGGGTGACGGAGACTGCACGGGGTACCGATTGGAACGCCTGGCAAGCGAGCTGGGACCGGCAGCAGGAGTGGTACATGCCGGACCGCGAGGAACGCTTCCGGGTGATGCTCGACATGGTCGAGGCCTTCACCGGCCCCGAACCGCGGGTGCTCGACCTCGCGTGCGGTACGGGAAGTATTACGGACAGGCTGCTGCGACGGTTCCCGAAGGCCACCAGCACCGGCGTCGACCTCGACCCCGCGCTGCTGGCCATCGCCCGCGGCTCCTTCGCCGGCGACGAGCGTGTCACCTTCGTGACCGCCGACCTCAAGGACCCGCGGTGGACGGAACGGCTGCCCCACGGCTCGTACGACGCCGTACTCACCGCCACCGCGCTGCACTGGCTGCACAGCGAGCCGCTCACCACCCTCTACGGGCAGATCGGCGGCCTCGTACGGGACGGCGGCGTGTTCATGAACGCCGACCGCATGATCGAGACGGGGACTCCCCGGATCAACGCCGCCGAACGCGCCCACCGGCACGCCGGCATGGACCGGGCGAAGGCCGCCGGTGTCCTGGACTGGGCGCAGTGGTGGGCACTGGCCGCCGAGGATCCGGTACTCGCCGGGCCGACCGCCGAAAGGTTCGCGATCTACGGCGAGCACGCGGACGGCGACATGCCGTCCGCGGCATGGCATGCGGACACCCTGCGCGCCGCGGGGTTCGCCGAGGCGCGGCCCGTCTGGTCCTCGCCGTCGGACAGTCTGGTGCTCGCGGTGAAGTAGCGGCACCATGCGGGGCGGGGCGGTACGGGCGACGGTCCGTGCCGCCCCGCCAACTTTTCCGGCCGACTCCTGCAACCCGCCCTGCGCCCCACCGCACTGGAAGGGTGAGACGGTCCGCGCCTGCGGACCGGGGGGAGGGACGCTGACGATGCGGAGCGATGACGACGCCGCGCTGCACGCCTTCGTCGAGAGCAGACGCACCGCACTGTTCCGCAGCGCGTATCTGCTCTGCGGCGACCGGCACGAGGCCGAGGACCTGGTCCAGGCGACGCTGGTCAAGGTGGTGCTCGGCGGACGGCGGCACGGGCGGCTCGACAACATCGAGGCGTACGCGCGCAAGACCCTGGTCAACACCTTCATCGCGGCTCGCCGCCGGTTCTGGCGGCGTGAGCAGTCGTACGGCGAACTGCCCGAACGGGCGGTCCATGCGCCCGATCCGGACACCGGCCTTGCGGTACGGGCGGCACTCGCCCGGCTCACGCCCAGGCAGCGGGCCGTACTGGTGCTGCGCTACTGGGAGGACCTGAGCGTCGAGGCCACGGCCGAACTGCTCGGGATGCGGGAGAACACGGTCAAGAGCCACGCGGCTCGGGGGTTGGCGGCGCTGCGCGCCGAGATGGTGGAGGAACTGGTATGAACGACGTGCGTGAGCTGCTGGGGCGGGCCGCCGAGGACGCGGGGCAGCCGGTCATCAGCACCGAGGTGGTCTACGCGAGGGCGGCCCGGGTGCGCAGGCGCCGGGTGGCCGCGGTGTCGGCCGCGGCGGTGTGTGCGGTCGCGGCGGGCGCGTTCGTGGTACCCGGAATCGCCGCGGAGCGGACCCCGCAGACCTCGTCGGTGGCGGCCCCGGCCAAGCCCGTCGGCAACAGCGCGCGGGCCGGGAAGCTGATCAAGCTGCTGCCCGCCGGTGTCGGCTCGGTCGAGCAGGTCTCGCTGGCCGTCATCATCAAGCAGGCGACGCCGGAGCAGGCCAAGGAGCATCTGTACGGGCCGCTGGACGGCCAGTACTCGGTCCGCAGGGACGGCGGGGTCGGCTACCTCGTCATCGGGCTCATGGACGCGAAGACGCTGGAGAAGAAGCTCGGGGGCGGCCCCCGGGACACCGACCTGTGCAAGACCCGTACCGGGGAGCCGCACCGTACGGACTGTGTCAGCGAGAAGCTCCCGGACGGCAGCGAACTGACGATCTGGAGCGACTCGATGAACTACGGGGACGGCGGCACACCCCAGTGGGGGCCGGAGCTCGTGGCCCGGCTCTCGCTCAAGGACGGCGGCCAACTGGTCATGCGGGACAGCACCGGCTTCGAAGCCGGCACCGCACAGGGGCCTCTGCTCAGGACCCCGCCGCTCACCCGTGCGCAGCTGCGCACGCTGATGCTCCGCCCGGAGCTGCTGGTGCGGAAGTAGCGGATACGCGCGCGAGGGCGGTACGGACCGACAGGGTCCGTACCGCCCTCGCGTGTGTCAGCCGCTGTGGCCCTACAGGACCTTGGACAGGAACGACTTCGTCCGGTCGTGCTGCGGGTTGGTCAGGACGTCGCGCGGGTGGCCCGACTCGACCACCACGCCGTCATCCATGAAGACCAGCGCGTCGCCGACCTCGCGGGCGAAGCCCATCTCATGGGTGACGACGATCATCGTCATGCCGTCCTCGGCGAGACCGCGCATGACGTCGAGCACGTCGCCCACCAGCTCGGGGTCGAGCGCCGATGTGGGCTCGTCGAAGAGCATCAGCTTCGGTTCCATGGCCAGCGCGCGGGCGATGGCCACCCGCTGCTGCTGTCCACCGGAGAGCTGCGAGGGGTAGTTCTTCGCCTTGTCGGACAGGCCGACCCGGTCCAGGAGCCGTTCCGCGCGGGCCCGGGCGACCGCCCTGGACTCGCCCTTGACCTGGACGGGGGCCTCCATGACGTTCTCGATCGCCGTCATGTGGGGGAACAGGTTGAAGCGCTGGAAGACCATGCCGATGTCCCGGCGCTTCAGGGCCACCTCGCTGTCCTTGAGCTCGTAGAGCTTGTCGCCCTTCTGGCGGTAGCCCACCAGCTCGCCGTCGACGGACAGCCGGCCGGCGCTGATCTGCTCCAGGTGGTTGATGCACCGCAGGAAGGTCGACTTGCCGGAACCGGACGGGCCGATCAGACAGAAGACCTCGCGCGGGGCGACCTCCAGGTCGATGCCCTTGAGGATGTGCGCGGCGCCGAAGGACTTGTGGACGCCCTCGGCCTTCACCATGGCGGTCATGCCATGCCTCCCTTCGGGCGGCCCAGCGACAGCAGACTGGCCCGGACCTTCTGCATAGGTGTGGGCGGCAGACTGCGGCTGGAGCCACGGGCGTAGTACCGCTCGAGGTAGTACTGCCCGACGCTCAGTACCGAGGTCATGATCAGATACCAGGCCGCGGCGAGGAAGTACATCTCCACCGGGGATCCGGAGGACTGTCCGATGTCCTGGGCGTTCTTGAAGAGCTCGTAGAACTGCACGGCCGCCACCAGCGACGTGGTCTTCAGCATGTTGATGACCTCGTTGCCGGTCGGCGGCACGATCACCCGCATGGCCTGCGGGATCACGATGCGCCGCAGCGTCTTGCCGTGGCTCATGCCCAGCGCGTGGGACGCCTCCGTCTGGCCCTCGTCGACCGAGAGCAGACCGGCCCGGCAGATCTCCGCCATGTACGCGGCCTCGTTGAGCCCCAGCCCGAGCAGCGCCGTCAGCAGCGGCGTCATGAAGCTCGACCAGTAGTCCTTGTAGATCGGCCCGAGGTTGATGTACTCGAAGACCAGACCCAGGTTGAACCAGACGAAGAGCTGGACCAGGACCGGTGTACCGCGGAAGAACCAGATGTAGAACCACGCGATCGACGACGTCACCGGGTTCTTCGACAGGCGCATGACGGACAGCAGGATGCCGCCGACCACGCCGATCACCATCGACAGGGACGTCAGCAGCAGGGTCTGACCGACCCCGTCGATGATGCGGTCGTCGAAGAAGTACTCCGGGACCGCACCCCAGTTGATCTTGCCCTGGCTGAAGGCGTAGATGATCGCGACGAGCGCGGCGATGGCGACCACGGCCGCGACGTACCGGCCGTAGTGCCGGACCGGGATGGCCTTGATCGCCACCGGCCCCGCCGCCGGTGCGGTGGATGCGGGTGGCAGGTCGTCCGGGTCCGACTTTTCGATGTCAATCACGGCTGATGCCCTTCAGTGCCGGGTCGGGTCACGATCCGCTGTTCAGCTTGGCCTCGGTGACCGCGCCGGCCTCCACGCCCCACTTGGCGATGATCTTCTCGTACTCGCCGGACTTGATGATCGCGTCCATGGCCGCCTTGACGGCCGCGGTGAGCTCGTCGTTGCCCTTGGCGACGGCGATGCCGTACGGGGCCGCCTCGACCTGGTCGCCGACGATCTGGAAGTCCTTGCCGCCGCCCGAGGTCTTCACCGCGTACGCCGCCACCGGGAAGTCGGACGACCCTGCGTCGGCACCGCCGGAGCGCAGCCGGGTCTGGGCCTCGAGGTCGTTGTCGAACGCCTCGATGGCGATCTTCTTGCCGCCGGTGCACTTCTTGGACTCGGCCTTGGCCAGGTCGTTCGAGACGGTGTTGCGCTGGACCGCGATCTTCTTGCCGCAGAGGTCGGCCCAGGTCTTGATCCCCTGGTCGTCGCCCTTCTTGGTGTAGATCGAGACACCGGCGGTGAAGTAGTCGATGAAGTCGACGCCCTCGCCGACCTTCTTGCCGGTCTCCGGGTCGATGCCCTCCTGGCGCTCCTTGGAGTCGGTCATCGCCGACATCACGAGGTTGTAGCGCTTGGCGCGCAGACCGGTGACCAGGGTGTCGAAGGTGCCGTTCTCGAACTGGAACTCCACGCCCAGTTCCTTGCCCAGCGCGGCCGCGAGGTCGGGGTCGATGCCGACGACCTTGCCGGAGTCGTCCTTGAACTCGACCGGCGGGTACGCGATGTCCGAACCGACCTTGATGACGCCCTTGGCCTTGATGTCGGCGGGGAGGAGATCGGCGGGGGAGGCGGCCGCGGACGCGCCGTCGCTGGTCTTCGCCGAGGCCGAGTCGTCGGCGTTGTTCTTGGTCTGGTCGCCACAGGCGGTCAGCAGCATGGTGCCGGCGACCGCGATGGCGCCGACCGCGGCAATCCGGGACTTCGCGGTCGTACGACGGATGGTGCGTGCGGTCATGATCGGGGTTCCTCCGGCAGGTGAGGGTGGAATTGCCAGGCGGTAATGGCACACGGCGTCGGATGTCGCCGTCTTGTGTGATTACGGCATCTTGCCATTCGGATTAGCCCAATCAGGGTGCACCGCATGTCAAAATCGGGTAACGGGACACCCCCGAACCCAGCGGGCCGGCACATCAAGGCCGGACCTTTCCCTGGAATCGCTTCTTCCTGCCGGAAGATCCCCCGCCTTGGCCCTGCTCTGGGTGGGTTTCGTGTCGGCTGGCCGACTTGTCTGTATGCCCCACTATGAGTCACGTCACCGTGGGCATACCGACTCGTCTGCGGTGACGCCTGTCCGGTAAGAAGGACGTTTACACCCCTCATCCGGGGCTCAGGGCGCGTGTGCGGCGCGCCCGCGCGTATGCACCTCCCCCTGCCGGGGCGGACCAATCGCCCAGCGCAGGGAACGTACGCGGTGCCCACCCACCCCTCCTCAACCAGGAGTGGCCACCCTCAAACGATGAAGACTTAAGGGGTCAACACCATGGCAGCGGAGATCGTCAATCCTCGCAGCGACAGCAATACAGACAGCGCCACCGACGAGCCGTTCGATCCGGCCTTCGCGCTCCACCGCGGCGGGAAGATGGCCGTGCAGGCCACCGTCCCGATCCGGGACAAGGACGACCTGTCCCTCGCGTACACGCCCGGCGTGGCGAAGGTGTGCAGCGCGATCGCCGAGAACCCCGAGCTCGTCCACGACTACACCTGGAAGTCCCAGGTCGTTGCCGTCGTGACGGACGGCACCGCGGTGCTCGGTCTCGGCGACATCGGCCCCGAGGCCTCCCTCCCCGTGATGGAGGGCAAGGCGATCCTGTTCAAGCAGTTCGGCGGAGTGGACGCGGTGCCGATCGCGCTCTCGACCACCGACGCGGACGAGATCGTGGAGACCGTCGTCCGGCTCGCCCCGTCCTTCGGCGGCGTGAACCTGGAGGACATCTCGGCGCCGCGCTGCTTCGAGATCGAGCGCAAGCTCCAGGAGCGGCTCGACATCCCCGTCTTCCACGACGACCAGCACGGCACGGCCGTGGTCACCCTCGCCGCCCTGCGCAACGCCGCGAAGCTGTCCGGGCGCAGCCTGGGCGAGCTGCGCGGTGTCATCTCGGGCGCGGGTGCGGCCGGGGTCGCCATCGCGAAGTTCCTGCTGGAGGCGGGTCTGGGCGATGTCGCCGTCGCCGACCGCAAGGGCATCGTCAGCCGGGACCGCGAGGACCTGACCGACGTCAAGCGGGAGCTGGCCGAGCTCACCAACAAGGCGGGGATCTCGGGGTCCCTGGCGGACGCGCTCGCCGGTGCGGACATCTTCATCGGCGTCTCCGGCGGTACGGTCCCGGAGCCGGCCGTCGCCTCGATGGCGCCCGGCGCCTTCGTCTTCGCCATGGCGAACCCGAACCCCGAGGTGCACCCCGACGTCGCCCACAAGTACGCGGCAGTCGTGGCGACGGGGCGTTCGGACTACCCGAACCAGATCAACAACGTGCTGGCGTTCCCCGGCATCTTCGCGGGCGCGCTCCAGGTTCGGGCGTCGCGGATCACCGAGGGCATGAAGATCGCCGCGGCGAACGCGCTGGCCGACGTGGTGGGCGACGAGCTGGCCGCCGACTACGTGATCCCCTCGCCGTTCGACGAGCGGGTGGCCCCGGCCGTGACGGCCGCGGTGGCCGCGGCGGCCCGTGCGGAGGGTGTCGCTCGGCGTTGACGTTCTGAGGCGGGGGTTCGGGCGCGGCGCCTTTTCGGGGGCGCCGCCCCGGACCCCCGCTCCGCAAGCTCCCCCAGACTTCGTCCGGGGGACCCCCAGGGGCCGGCTTCCCGCCCGAGGGGCCTGAACACGCGCGGTGCGTGTCACACCCGCAGCCGGTTACGCCCGGCCACGGCCCCGCCTATCGTCGGGCCCATGTTCGCCGCCTACGCATCCCGCCTCGACCGCGACCACCCCCTCAACGGCCTTGAGCTGGGCGAACGCCCGGCTCCCGAGGCGCGTCCAGGGTGGACCACCGTCAACGTCCGGGCCGCCTCCCTCAACCACCACGACCTCTGGTCCCTGCGCGGCGTCGGCCTCGCCGAGGACAAGCTGCCGATGATCCTCGGCTGCGACGCCGCGGGCATCGACCAGGACGGCAACGAGGTCGTCCTGCACTCCGTCATCGGCCAGACCGGGCACGGTGTCGGCCCGGACGAGCCCCGCTCCATCCTCACCGAGCGCTACCAGGGCACCTTCGCCGAGCAGGTCACCGTCCCCAGCTGGAACGTGCTGCCCAAGCCGAAGGAGCTCACCTTCGAGCAGGCCGCCTGTCTGCCCACCGCCTGGCTGACCGCGTACCGCATGCTCTTCACCAACGCCGGGGTGCGGCCCGGTGACTCCGTCCTGGTGCAGGGCGCCGGCGGCGGTGTCGCGACCGCCGCGATCGTCCTCGGCCGGGCCGCCGGGCTGCGCATCTACGCCACCAGCCGAGACGAGGCCAAGCGCAAGCGGGCCGTCGAACTCGGCGCGATCGAGGCGTACGAACCGGGCGCGCGGCTGCCAAACCGGGTCGACGCGGTCATCGAGACCGTCGGGGCCGCCACCTGGTCGCACTCCGTCAAGTCCCTGCGCCCCGGCGGCACGCTGGTCATCTCCGGTGCCACCAGCGGCGACCGCCCCTCGCACGCCGAGCTGACCCGGATCTTCTTCCTGGAACTGAAGGTCGTCGGCTCGACCATGGGATCCAAGGACGAGCTGGAGGACCTGCTGGCGTTCTGCGCGACCACGGGGGTGCGCCCCGTCATCGACGAGGTGCTGCCGCTGGACCGCGCCCGCGAGGGGTTCGAGCGGCTCGAGTCGGGTGACCAGTTCGGGAAGATCGTGCTGACCGTCAACTAGGGTTGACACGCGTCATGGTGTCAACGTAAGTTGACACCATGACCGAAGCAACGGATCTCGCCGAGCGTGCCGGCGACCGCGACCCCCGGGTGGGGCTGCGGTCGGTCGCCGCGCTGCGGCGGCTGCTGGAGCAGCTCGAAGCCGTACAAGTCAGAAGCGCCCGTCTCCAGGGCTGGTCGTGGCAGGAGATCGCGGCCGAACTGGGCGTCAGCCGGCAGGCCGTGCACAAGAAGTACGGGAGGCATTGATGTTCGAGCGATTCACCAAGGGCGCCCGCGCCACTGTGACCGGCGCCGTGACGCATGCCGAACGGGCCGGCGCCGGTTCGATCACCGAGGAGCATCTGCTGCTCTCCCTGCTGGACCAGGAGGGCAGCAGGGCCTCGTTCGCCGTCGCCGCGCTGGGCCTCACGGACCGCAGGTCGTCGGTGGAGGCGGCGCTGTTCGAGGCGCGCAGGCGCGGCGGCATGACCAGGGCCGATGCCGACGCCCTCGCGGACATCGGCATCGATCTCACCGCGATCGTCTCGCACGTCGAGGAGGTGCACGGCGAGGGGGCTCTGTGGGGTGACCGCAAGGGCCGGCGCCGCTGGTCGGGCAGTCCCGGGTTCACCCGGGAGGCCAAGAGGATCCTGGAGAAGTCACTGCGGATCGCGCTGGGCCGCGGCGACCGTTTCATCGGTGAGGAGCACCTCCTGCTGGCCCTCGCCGCGTCCCCCGGAGTCGTCGCCGACGTGCTCGCCGAGCACGGCGCGACGTACGGGACGGTCAGCCGTGCGCTGTACGGGGACGGCGACGCGGGTCAGGAGCGCAGGGCGGGCTGAACACCGGGCGGCCCGGGGAGTGTTCCCCGGGCCGTTCCTCTGTCGTCTGCTCCTACTTCGCGTTGCCGTCGGTGTCCCTCCGCAGCAGTGCCCCGATGTGGGCGGCCGCCGTCGACAGGTGGCGGCGGGCCTCCGCGAGCTGGTCCTCCGTCACCCCCCGGTCCCTGGCCGCATCGCGGATGTCGTCGCGGAACCGGTCGAGCAGGCGGTCCAGGTCGCGGGCCGGGTCGCCGGTGCCGCCCGCGTCCTTGCCCCAGTCGGGGTCGGTGTCGGCTGCATCCGGCTTCACGTACGGCGGCCAGTTGCCGGTACGGGCGAAGCCGCCCAGCTGGCCGGTGATCTCGGCCAGTCCCTCCCGTACGCCCGCGGGCCAGTCGCCCCGGGCGAAGTGGTCCTGGACCTGCCGGGCGGCGTTCTGCATCTGCTCGCGCGCCCTGTCCTGGGCCTCCTTGGCCTGACGGCGGGCCTGCTGGGCCTCCTCGCGGGCACGGCGGGACTCGTCCTTCGCCCGGCGGGCCTGCTCCTTCCATTCCTGCTTCGCCTTGCGCAGCTCTTCCTTGGCGGTGCGCCAGGCCTCCTTGTCACCGAAGTCGCCGAAGTCACCGAAGTCGCCGAGGCCGCCGAAGGGGGACGCCTTGCCCGCCTTGGAGCCCGGCCGGGAAGAGCCCGTGTGCCGTGACTCGTCGGCCGCGGCGCGCATGTCGCTGCGCAGCTTGCCCGCAGCGCCCCGGACGTCGTCGCGCATCTCGGCGGCCAGCTCGGAGACCGACTCCCTGATCTCCAGCTCCAGATCGGCGAGTTCGCCGGTGCGGCCCGCCAGTTCGGCGCGGCCGGCGTCGGTGATCGAGTAGACCTTGCGGCCGCCCTCGGTGGCATGCGTGACCAGGCCCTCGGCCTCCAGCTTGGCCAGGCGCGGATAGACGGTGCCCGCGGACGGGGCGTACAGACCTTGGAAGCGTTCCTCGAGAAGTCTGATCACTTCGTAGCCGTGGCGGGGGGCCTCGTCGAGCAGCTTCAGCAGGTAGAGGCGCAGGCGGCCGTGGGCGAAAACGGGGGGCATGTCAGAGCACCTTTCCGGTCGGCTCGGCGTCGTGCGGATCGTCCTCGGCGGGTGGGCGGCGCAGCAGGGCGATCGATCCCGAGACCGTCGTCGCCCTCAGTGTCCCGGCTCCGGAGCCCAGTGTGCCGGTGATCTTCTTCGCGCCCCACTGGCCGCTGACCCGTAGATCCTCGAAGCCGTTGGAGACGGATCCGCTCGCGGTGTTCGCCTCGACCCTCGCGTCGGTCGGGTGCGGCAGGCGGATGGCGAGCTCGCCGGAGACCGTGGCCAGCCGGACGTCGGTGGGCTTCCCGGTCGGATCCAGGTCGAGCACCATGTTTCCGCTGACCGACTCGGCCTTCACGGACGCCCCGGCACCCTCGATGACCGTCAGGTCGCCGGAGACCGAGTGGAAGCGCAGGTCGCCGGTGACGGCCTGGGCCTCCACGTTGCCGGAGACGGTCTCCGCGCCGACCGGGCCGGCGAGCCCGACGAGCGTGGTGTCACCCGTGACGCCGCGTACGTCCGTACGGCCGCGCACCCCGGAGACGAAGGCGCCGGCGCCGACCACGCCGATCTCCACCGTCGAGCCGGCCGGGACCGCGAGGGAGACGACCGCGCGGCGGTGCCAGCCCTTGCGGTCGAACCACTTGAGCATGTTCTGCCAGGCGAGGTCCTCGTACGAGACGGTCAGGACGCCGTCCTGCTGCGTGACGATCAGTGGCGGCCCCTCGATGTCGGAGACCTCCAGCCTGGCGGTCGGCTCGTCGGTGCCGACGACGTTGACCGTTCCGTTGACGATGCGCACGCTGAGCGCGGTCACGGGTTCGTCGAAGGTGAGCTTGCGAGGCTCGGCGATGGCCCACGTCGACACAGGCATGGATCTGACCTCCTGGGGAGCGCGGATGACGCAACATATCGCGTCTCTTGTAGAACACGATATATCGCGGATGGCGGAAGTCAAGGCTGTCGCGACGGTCCGCCGGGGGAGGAGGTGCAGTGGCTGTCGGGGCGAAACGCGTCAAAATTGGGCAATCTGTCCTACGGTGTGGGGCATGGACGCGACATCACCCGTGGGAGCACTGCTGCTGTGCCGGGCCGAACCGGACACGGTGCGGCCGGTCGCTCAACTGCTTCGTGAGCGGATGCTGCTCACACCCGCCGGCGAGGGCTGGAGCGTCCTCGTACCGGAGGGAACGCCCTGGCACGGCGGGCAGCCGGAACCTGGGGAGGCCGCCGAGCCCGTCGACCGGGTGGTCGGCGGCTGGGCCACCGCGCTGGCGGTCGGCTCCAGCTGGCCGGTCCTGGCGCTGTGGTGGGACGGCGACCGGGCCGGGTACACGCTCGCGGCGGGATTCCGCCGCCCCGTGGGCTACGTCTGGCTCGCCGACGGGACCCCGGCCGGTGAGGACGAGGCGATGCGTACGTTCGCCGAGCGGCTCGGCCTCGATCCCGTGCTGGACGTCCAGGCCCTCGAAGCCCTGACCCGTCCCGATCCGGAGACGGACGCCCGGGCCCGGCTCCGCGGACTGCTCGCCGTGCTCACCCGCATCGGGCTGGAGCTCCCGCCGGTCCTGGATCCCGGTGAGCCCTCCGGCCGGCTGGCCGCGGGGGCCGACACGTGGCCGGGGGCCGAGCGGATCGCCTGGACCGGCTGGCGCGACGCGGTGAAGGTCGAACTCGAAGCGGTCGAGAACAGTCGCCTGGGCCCCTGGATGCGCGGGCCCAGAGCTCGCGCCCTGGCGGGCGCCCAGCTGGCGGCGGGGCTCCCGATCGCCCTCTGGGGGGCGGGCCGGCGCAGCGGCGGGTGGGTCTTCGCCGGGGCGCTGCTGATGGTGCACGGCGCGCTCGGGCTCGCGTACGACCGGATCAGGGACGACGAGCCGGGCTGAGGGCGGTCCCGCCAGGAAATGCGGGACGGCCCCGAGGGGGCCGGTCAGGCCCTGAGCGCCCTGCGGCGGTCAGTCCACGTCCCGGTGATCAGTCCTCTTCGTCCTCGTCGTCCAGCCGGGCCAGCCAGGTGGCGAGGCGCTCGACCGGCACCTCGAAGTCGGGGTTCAGGTCGACGAAGGTGCGCAGCTGCTCGGCGAGCCACTCGAACGTGACCTCTTCCTCGCCTCGCCGCTTCTCCAGCTCCTCGATACCGCGGTCGGTGAAGTACATGCCGCAAGTTTAACGAGCCGATCCGCTCGCTCTCGCGCGCCCGGTCGTAAGCCCTGGTGGCAGCCCTGGCGACGCCGGGAGCGGGTCCGGCGGCGGCCCTGCGGCCCGGTCGAGAACCGCGCCGACCCCCCTCTGCGTCATGGTCCATGCACCTCGCATCGGCCGCCTGCGGCCGTTAACCTGCGGGTAGTTGGGGAACGGGGGGTTTCATGGACGACAGTGGCGCCCGTATTACGCGCATCGAGATGCCGGACGGCACACCGGTCTGGGCGAGGATCTCCGGAGCCGAGGAGCTGGACTGTCCGGAGCCCGGTGGTCTGACGTTCACGGACACCGGTTTCGGGAACCTCACCGACCAGGTGCAGGCACGGGTCGAGAGCCTGCACTCCGTGGTGACCAGCGTCGCGCGCTCGCTCGCGGTGCCGCTGCGGGCGGTGCGGCCGGACGAGGTCAGCGTCGAGTTCGGGATCGAGCTCACCGCCAAGTCGGGCAAGGTCGTCGGACTGCTCGCGGACGGCGAGGCCAAGGGGGCGATCAAGGTCACGCTCACGTGGAACGGCGGCGGACCACCGGTCGATCCGCCGCCACCGCTTCCCACGCCCGTGCCGGCCCAGGCGCCCGCACCTGCCGGCCGTCCCGCGCCCGTGCCGCCGGTTCCGTTCGCGCCGCCGGCCGCACCGGCACCCGCGCCCCCGGCAACGCCCGCCGGGGCATCCCCCGGCGCCCCGGCGCACCCCGACGGAGCGGACGACACCGACGGCGGCGGAGCGTGACCTCGGAGGGCGGCGGGGGCGCAGAAGGGGGTCTGGGCGGACCGCAGGCTGCACTCATGGACCTCGTGCGTGACGCCACTGTGCGCATCCATCGCCCGGGGCCCGGGTATGTCCCTGACGGGCCGGGCGGGGAGTTCCTGGGAAGCGGCTTCTTCATCGCCCCCAACTGGATCCTCACGTGTGCGCACGTGGCAATGCGGGGGGAGGGGGGCATGGTGAACGTGTGGTTCAAGGGGGACCGCTACAGCACTGATCTGAGCGAAGTGCCGGGCAAGGTCGTCGCTGCGATGCCCGGGGCGCGACCGCCCGGGGCCGCCGGCTGGCCGGCCCCCGACCTTGCGCTCATCAAGCTCCAGCGCCCCGTCGAGCACACCTGTGTGTACGTCACCGAGCGCTCGGAGGCCATGCTGCGCAGCCGTGAGATCCACTGCGTGGGCTGGGTGCCCTCGCAGGGCGGGGGGCTGCTGAAGCGCAGCGGCGTCTGTGTGGTGAAGGGCGCCTATGGCGCGTCGGACGATGCCGAACAGGTCGTGCGGCTCGACGGGGACTGGCTGGAGCCGGGCATGTCCGGTGGACCCGTGGTGGATCTCGTCCGCGGGGAGGTGGTCGGGGTGATCAAGTCGCGGCTCGACAACCACCAGGGCGGAACGGCCGTGGGGACCGAGCGGCTGCGCACCCTGAAGGTGCCGTCCGGGACGGTCGAGACCGAAGCCGACGACACCTACCAGTCCGTCTTCCACGCCCACGACCGCTACCACGCGGACCGGCACAACAGCTCGGCCGGCACCGAGCGGACCTGGGCGGATGTGCAGAGCGAGCTGCCCATGCCGCCCGGTGGGATCCTCGGTCCCAAGCAGCGGGTGGACCTGCTGGGGCGGCTCGCCGAGCTGCCGCCCCCGGCCAGTACCCGCAGTCTGCTCGTCCTCCTCGACACCCTGCCGGGCGTGCACTCCCGCGAGCACCGCCCGGCACCGCGCGGCTGGCGCGACGGGCTGGCGGCGCTGTACGACACCCGCGCCCGCGAGCGGGTGGCCCAGTTCGAGCTGGTCCTGCGCTACTGCATGGGTGTCCTCACGGCCGACCGGCCCAGCGGCGTGCTGTCCGCCGCGAACGCCGAGGCCCTGTGGGACTGGGTGCAGCGGGTGGCGACGGCCGAACTGCCCCGGGACCTCCGCCGGCAGTTCGACAGGGAGTGGGCCAATGTCCACCTGCACCTGGAGCAGAGCCGTCGGCAGGCCCGTCCACCGCTGAGCGAGCCCGTCGTCTCCGTGGAACGCGACAGTGTCGTACTGGAGGTGGAACGCCAGGGCTGGACCCCCGGCCAGTACGACTGGCGGGTCGCCGTCGCCCGCCACGACGGACAGATGTCGCGCATCAGGGACGGTCAGGGGGGTCCGCTCGGATCCGTGCCCGACCAGCTCGCCGCCGCGCTGACCGAGGCCTTCCGGGAGTGCGACGAGCCGGACAGTCCCGCCGTGCTCCAGGTCGTGGTCGCCCCCGCACTGTTCGGTCTGGAGGTCGACCGCTGGGAGCTCCCCTCCGACGGCCGTCCGCTCGGCGTCGTACGCCCCGTGGTCCTGCGCAGTTCGGAGCACGGCCCCACCGGCGAGCGGCTGAGGCGCTGGGATGCGGCCCCGAACGCCGGGACGCAGGCCGAAGTCATCGACTGCGAGAACGAGTTACGGGTACAGGTGCCGCAGAGCGCCCAGCTGGGCGGCCTCGCCCTCGAAACGGTTCCGGTTCTCTGCCGCTACGGCAACCGGCCGGACCCCGGGATCACCACCGGGGTGGGGCGGGTGCTCGACGCGGGCTTCGGGGTGGCGCTGCTCCAGCGACGGCCGGCGGAGGGCGAAACGGTCTGCAAGGAGTTCCACCGGCGCGTGGCCGAGGGCGTCTCGGAACTCGGGGCCCGTGACCGGCTGCCGCGTTGGGTCCATGAGCTGAGACATGGGGTGCATACGGCTCACACCGAGACGTTCTGGTCCGACGGAGTGGCGCTCTACTACGACAATCCGCACCAGCCCCTGCCCCGTCCCGACTTTCTGGAAGCACCGTGACGAGGGGCGTCGGTCATGACCCGAAGGGCCGTGCGGGCCCGCCCCTTTCGGGGGGTGCGCCGGATCGATACGGTGAGGCACGTTCGACGGCTGCTCCCTGGCGAATGAATGACAACGAGGAACGCTATGAGTGAACCCAGCGAGTGGCTCATCTACCGAGGAATCGGCGAACCGCACGACGGCGTACCGCAGTTGCCGCCCCCTCCGCCCTGGCGGGACTTCGCCGGAGGCCGCTCAGCCCCGGAGGGCGGGGGTGATTCGGCCGACCGCCGGCTCGGCATCCCCGGACGCATCGCCGAGGAGCACCGGCCGGGCGCCGAGGAGCTTGAAATGATCAACGCCGCGCTGTATCTGCGGCGTCCGCTGCTGGTCACCGGGGATCCGGGCGCGGGAAAGAGCACCCTGGCCCACTCCGTCGCCCGCGAGCTGGAGTTCGGCAAGGTCCTGCGCTGGCCCATCGTCAGCCGCTCCACCCTGCTGGACGGGCTCTACCACTACGACGCGATCGCCCGGCTGCAGGATGTGCAGATCGCCTCGCACGCCTCCGCGGAGGCGGGTGCGGGCTCCGACTCGGCGCAGAATGTGGGGAGTTATATCCGGCTCGGCCCG
The DNA here is from genome assembly GCF_043203805.1 of Streptomyces sp. LN549. Classification (NCBI taxonomy): domain Bacteria; kingdom Bacillati; phylum Actinomycetota; class Actinomycetes; order Kitasatosporales; family Streptomycetaceae; genus Streptomyces; species Streptomyces sp. LN549. The sequence continues at coordinate 5,936,235 of NZ_JAZHRI010000002.1, forward strand.
CTGGGCACCGCACTGCTCCCCTCGGACCGGCCGCGGGTGCTGCTCATCGACGAGCTCGACAAGAGCGACATCGACCTGCCGAACGATCTCCTCAACGTGCTGGAGGAGGGCGAGTTCGCCATTCCCGAGCTGGAGCGGATCGTCGACCGGCTGCCCGACGGTGAGGCGGACGTGCTGGACCACGACGGCAACAAGGTGCGGATCAGGGGCGGCCGGGTGCAGTGCCGGGCGTTCCCGTTCGTGGTGCTCACCAGCAACGGCGAGCGAGACTTTCCGGCCCCCCTGATGCGCCGCTGCATTCATCTGGAACTCGACCGCCCCGACCACAAGCGCCTGGCCGCGTTCGTGAAGGCGCATCTGGGCGAGGAGGCCGCACGCTCCAGCGAGGACCTCATCGCCCATTTCCTGGAGCGCTCCCGCAGCGAACTCCTTGCCACGGACCAGCTGTTGAATGCCATCTACCTCACCCATGCCGCAGCCCCGGCCGGCCGGGACCGGCTGGCCGACCTGCTCATCCAGCGACTCGACCGGCCGAGGTGAAGGCCTGATGCCGGGGGTGGACGGGACACCGGGTGCGCACGGAGCGGGCGGGCCGCCCGAAGAGCCGGCGGTGACCGGACCCCGTGATGTACCGGTGGTGTCCGACGTCCCGGTGGCGTCCGACGTCCCGGAGGCGTACGAGGGCGGGTTACTGCCGACACTGATAGCCAGGCTGCGCGAGGCCGGGATCGATCCCGACGTCGAGCAGCTCTGCGACGCGCTCTGGCTGGCGGGGTGGACCCGCACCGCCGAGGCACCCGAGGGGGAGGACCGGGGCGAGGCCGGGCCGGTGTCCGCGCCGACCTCGGTCCCCGACGAGGCCTCCGCCCCCGGCACCGCGGGGGCGACAGCGGCGCGGGACGAACGCCCTCCGGAGGCCGGCGGGCGCGCCGGGACGTCCGAGGCGGGCGAGCCGGGACGTGACCGGCAGATCTCCCTGTACCCCGTCCCTCGCCCCGCGCGGGGCGGCGGCGGGCGGGGCGAGGGCGAGGCCGGGACTCCGGCCGGACGGCGATCCGGTGGGGACTCCCGTGCGATCGCGTTCGCTCTCGGGGTGCCGGCCGCCCCCGTTCTCCCGGCCCCGCTCGAACTAGCCCGCGCACTGCGCCCGTTACAGCGCTACCACCCGGCCACCGCCCCGCTGCGCCGGGCCCTGGACGAGACGGCGACCGCGGAACGCAGCGCCCGCGCCGGCGGCATGATCATGCCGGTCTTCCGCGGGGTCCGGCGGGCCGACGCCATCCTGCAGTGCGTCATGGACGCCTCCTCCTCGATGCTGGTGTGGGACCGGATGTTCGGCGAGCTCCAGCAGATCTTCGGCCAGTTGGGGGCCTTCAGGGACGTCCAGGTGCGCTATCTGCACCAGGGCCCGGACGGTGGCTGCACGGTCAGCCGCAGCTCCGATCCGGCCGCGGCCCCGCTGCACTCCGCGGACCGGCTCAGCGACCCGACCGGACGCCGGGTCACCGTGATGATCAGCGACTGCGCCGGGCCGCTCTGGCACAGCGGGCGAGCCCACCGGCTGCTGCACCAGCTGGCCCGGCAGGCACCGGTCGCCGTGCTGCAGCCGCTTCCGCAGCGCATGTGGAACCGCACCCGGCTGCCCGTCACCTTCGGTTCGCTGTCACGCGGTGACGGCCTCGCCGGAGCCACCCTGCTGAAGGTCACCGAGGAGGGCGGAACGGGCCCCGCGGTGCACCCCGGGGCGCTGGCGGTCCCGGTGCTCCCGCCGCTGCCGGACGCACTCGCGGCCTGGGCCAGACTGCTCTCGGGCACCGGTTCGGCGCAGATCCCCGGAGCGGTCGGCTGGGTGCGCGGCGACCAGGCCGCGGCTGCCGCCCAGCGCTCCGGCAGCACGCTCTCCTCGCTCCAACTGGTCAGCCGCTTCCGCTCGATGGCCTCCCCGGCCGCCGGGCAGCTGGCCGTCTACCTCGCGGCGGCCCCCCTCTACCTGCCGGTGATGCAGCTCGTGCAGCGCACGATGCTGCCGCACTCGGGTCCGTCCGAACTCGCCGAGGTACTGCTGAGCGGACTGCTCTCACGCGCCGACGGCGGCGGAGGCCGCGGACAGTGGTACGCGTTCGAGCCCGGCGTCCAGGAGGCGCTGCTCGGCCCCCTGAGCCGGGACGAGGCCCTGCTCGTACTCAAACACTGTTCGCAGTACATAGAGCAGCGGTTCGGCAAGGGCGGGCCCAACTTCCCGGCCCTCGCCTTCGCCCAGCTCGGCGACGGCGCGTCGCACGGATCCTCGTACCCGGCCGGCTACAGCACGGCGCATTCCGATCCCGGGAGCGAGGCCGCCGAGGACGGCGAGGACGGCGAGGAGAACGGAGGAAGCGCGAGGCGCGCACCCCACGCCTTTGCCGAGGTCGCGGCCCGCGTACTGGAGCGATTCATGCCTTTGCCCCCCGTGTCCGAAGAGGCACCCGCCGGACCCTCGGCATCCGACACCCGCCCGACGGTGGAGCGGGCCCGCGCGCTCGTGCGGGACTTCGAGGCGGACAGGATGGTGCAACGCCTGATCGATGCCGTCCAGTTGCTGCGGGGAGCCGCTGCGAACAGCCCGTATCCGGCTGCCGACCCCGAACTCTGGGCGCAGTACGCGCGCTGCGTCCTGCGGCTGTGGGAGGTGCAGGGCGGCGCCGAACTGCTCGGCGAGGCCGAGCGCGCCGCCGAACAGGCCTCCGCGCATCCCGGCGGGGTGCGCGAACAGGCCGTACTGGCCAAAGTGCTGCACGCGGCCGCCGACGACCGCCGACGGCACGGCGACCGGCGTGGCGCCCTGGAACTGCTGCGACGTGCCGACCGTGAGTACACCGCGGCCTGCGCGGCTCCGGGCCTGGAGCCCGCCGAGGCACTGCAGCTCACCCTGGAGCGGGTGCGGGCGCTGGAGGCGCAGTGGCGGCTCGACGGCGACAGCGCCCTGCTGCAGAGTGCGTGCGGGATGCTGGAGGCCTTCGCGGACGCCTGGCCGGACCAGGAGAACCGGCCGGCCACCCTGCCGCTCCAGCACGGCCGGACCCTGCTGAAGCTGGCCGGCGCCACCGAGGACGACGAACAGTCCAGGGCGTACGCGGCGCAGGCGGCGCGCTCGCTGCGCGCGGCCTTCGTCCAGGGCGGCATGAACACCCTGGGCACCGAGGTCCGCATCGTGCTGGACCTGGTGGACGCACTGCTCGCCTCCGGCGCGGAACCGGACGAGGCCGCGGCCCTGACCGGCCAGGCCCTGGAAACCGTACGGGAGCAGCGGCAGCGCGCCCAGCTGCAGATCCGGGCCGGGCGGGTCCGGGTGGCCCGCTACGAGCACACCGGCGACCCGGACGAACTCGTCGCCGCAGGCGAGTGGTTCGCCCGGGCGGCCCGGGGCATTCCCCGTGACTCCCGGGCCCACACCGATGTGCTCGCCGAATGGGGTTCCACGCTGCTGCGCCGCGCCGAACTGCCCGACGGCGGCGCGCACATCGGTGCGGCGGTACGGGTGCTGCGGGACTGCCGGACCGAGACGCCGGAGGCGGGCGGGCACCAGTCCGAGCGGCTGCTGATGCTCGGCAGGGCCCTGATGCTCCGGCACCGCGCCACCGCCGACCGGGTCGACCTGCGGGAGGCGGAGTACCTCTTCGGGCTGGCCGCGCAGGAGGCGGCGGACCCGCTGACCGCTGCGCGCTGCTGGCTGGAGCTGGGCAGGGCGCACCTGGAGGCTGCCGAGGTCCTGGACAGACCGGCCCGGCGCGACGAGGCCGCGGAGGACTTCCGTTCGGCCGCCGAGAGGGCCGGAGAGGCAGAAGCGGAGCTGGATACTCCACAACAACTCGAGTCCGCAGTGGAGTTGGGTGCTACAGCCAACCACTGGCGGGGTATGACGTATGAGAAGGCGGGGCGTCCCCGGGCCGCGCGCGTGGCGTACCGGGCCGCTCTCCAGGAGTGGCGCAAGCTGCCGGACGGCGGCGGCGCGGCGGGTGAGTCGACCGCCGCGCGGCTGGCGGAGCTGGAGCGCTGAGTGCTCGACCAGGAGCATGCGGCGCCCCGGGCGGGACGGTGAGCCGGACCGCAGACGGGCGAGGCTCTCCGGCCGAGGGCGCCGGGCAGCGGGACGAGGCAGGTCAGGGACGTGGGACCGCGGTGTGCGCTCAAGGGCGAGCGAGGCACGGCGGTCCCGGTGCTGCAGTACGGGGAGGCGTGATGAGCGGGACGACACAGAACGACGGGACGGGTGTGCCCGGTGGTGCGGGCGCGCTGCCGGATCTGCTGGGGCTCGATCTGGAGGCGCTGCGGACCCTGGACCACCCGGTGCTGGCCGAGGTGGTCGCGGATCTGCGGGGCCGGGCCGAACAGCCGCGGGAGATGCTCTGGGGATTCCAGAGCGCCTTCTGAAGCAGTGCCCCGCACCGCCGCGGCCGGACCCGGCACCGCGCGGTTGCGGTCAGGGGCGCCATCGACCGGGACACCATCGACCGGGACGGACCCTTCCCTGCCGTGCGCCGGGGGCACTCGCCCCTGGCCGGTACCGCGGGCCGTCCCGGCAGACGTACAGCACGGGGGTGCCGGAGTGTCTCGTCGGACGACGCCGCGAGGGGGGCAGCACACGCAGGGGGCGCCACGACCGGGACCGCGCCGGGCCGCGGCCCAGGGCCCCACGCCGTCACCCGTGCCGTTCGGGCAGTTCATCGTCAAGGTGCACGGCCGCTGCAATCTGGCCTGCCGCTACTGCTACCTCTACGAGGGCCCCGACCGGACCTGGCGGAGCAGGCCCGCCGCCGCCGCGCCCGCCGTGCTGAACCGCACCGCGGACCGGATCGCCGAACACGCGGCCACCCACCGGCTCCGGCACGTCGCTCTCGTACTCCACGGCGGCGAACCCCTGCTCGCGGGTCCCGACCGGCTGGGCGCCCTCGCCGACCGGGTCCGGCACAAGGTCCCCGACGGCTGCACCGTCCACACCACCGTGCAGACCAACGCCACGCTGCTCACCGATGCGGGCGTCACCACCCTCGCCCGGCACGGCATACGCATCGGCATCAGCCTGGACGGCGGCCGCGCCGCCCACAACACCCTGCGCGTCGACCACGCGGGCCGCCCCTCCTGGCCCGCCGCCTCGCGCGGGGCCCGGCTCCTCGCCGACCACCACCCCGGCGCGTACGCGGGCATCCTCACCGTCGTGGACCCGCGCACCGACCCCCTGGAGATGTACGAGTCGCTGCTCGCCCTGCGCCCGCCGGCCCTGGACCTGCTGCTGCCCCACGGCAACTGGTCCAGCCCGCCGCCGGGTCTGCCCGATCTGACGGGCATTCCCCTGGGACCGGGTTCGGGCCGTCCCACGCCGTACGGCGACTGGCTCTGCACCGTCTTCGACCGGTGGTGGCCGGCCGCCGGGCGGGAGACCCGGATCCGGCTCTTCGAGGAGTGCATCGCCCTGCTCCTCGGCCTGCCCGCCGCCACCGAGTCCCTCGGCCTCGACCCCCTCAACGCGGTCGTGGTCGAGACCGACGGATCGATCGAACAGGTCGACTCCCTGAAGTCCGCCTACGACACCGCGGCCGCCACCGGACTCGACATCTTCCGTCACACCTTCGACGACGCCCTGCGTCACCCCGGGGTCGTCGCCCGCCAGTCGGGAGCCGGTGCCCTCGCCGCCGCCTGCCGTGGCTGCCCGCTGCTGAACGTCTGCGGAGGCGGCCACTACGCCCACCGCTACCGCGCAGAGAACGGCTACATCAACCCCTCCGTCTACTGCGCCGACCTCGAACGGCTGGTCCGCCACGTGGCGGACCGGCTCGCCGAAGCAACCGCTGGAGACCCCCCATGAGCCCCCCCATCCCCGACCGCGCGCTGCGCGAACTCGGCCGCACCGAGGGCGACGCCGACTCGCTCGGCCTGCTCGTACGCGATCAGGACACCCGCCGCCTCGTCCTCCTCAGGGCCGTGCTCGACGCGGCGGCGGCCGCCCCCACGACCGTCTGCCCACCCCATCTGCTCGACCGGCTGCGCGAGGACTGGGCGCTGCTGGAAGCGGCCGAACGCGCCGACCGGGCCGCCGTACGCACCGTGCTGTTCCACCCCATGGCGGGCCCCTGGGCGCAGCGGCTGCTGAGCGGCCTCACCGCGGCGACCGTCACGGGCCCGGACCTTCCCGCCGGCCTGGCCCACCTGACCGCGCTCGCCGTGGCGGCCGCGATCCGGGCAGGGGTGCGCTGCACCGCCCTGCTGGCCCCCCGCGCCGGACTCGTCTCCCTGCCCACGCTGGGGGCGGTGCGGACGGACTCCGGGCCGGTCGAACTCGCCCACAGCGCAGGCGAGATGCTGATCCGTCCCGCGAACGGCCCGCCCCTGGTGGCCCGGACCCAGCCCGACGGCACCATGACCTCGGCCGACCCCCGCTGGCTGCCCGTGCTCGCCCTCCCAGCCCTGCTGCCCGGCAGCGGCCCCGTACCGCTGGACGACGTCGACCCCTACGGCACCGAGGGAGGCGGACTTCCGCGCCACGGGCTGAGCATGGCCGTCCGCATGGACGACCACGAACGCAAGGCCTGGGCCGCGTGCTGGTCCGGGGTGGAACCGCTGCTCCGCACCGGCGGTGAGCACCGCCTCACCGAAGTGGCCGTGCTGCTGCGCTGCGTGGTGCCGCTCGGCCGCCCGCCCGGCTCGGGGGCCGACGCGGGTGGCGTGGCGCACTGCAGCGGAACGAGGCGAGAGGCGTTCGGCGCGGTCCTCAGCAGCAGGCCGGCCACCTCCGTCTACTTCGCCTCGACCCTCGTCCACGAACTCCAGCACACCAAACTGGCCGCGCTCGGCGCCCTCGTACGGCTGCACCACGAGGACGCGACGCCACGGCACTTCGCCCCCTGGCGCTCGGACCCCCGGCCCTTCGACGGGCTCCTTCAGGGCGCCTACTCGCACCTCGCGCTGGCCGACTACTGGCAGCGGTCCGCGCTCGGCGCGCGGCGCGTCACCTCCCGTGACCTGGCCTGGGCCGAGCACGCCCGCTGCCGGGAACAGGTCGGGGCCGTGCTGCCCGTACTGGCCGGATCGGCGGGGCTGACCCGCGAAGGCAGGGTCCTGGTCAACGAGATGATCACGCTCTACCACCGTATGGACGATAGTCCGCCTCCCCCGGGTCATCTCGCGCGCGCGAAGGCGTATGTGAGCACCGTGAAGGTGATATGGCAGCAGAGGAACGGCTCGAGAAGGCAGTGAGCGTCCACCGAGAAATCCGGCCGGAGCGACCATGCACCGGTGTATGTTGACAATGCTGGTATCGAGGCAGGGAGACGGTTGAATGCCCGGAACGGCCAGGCAAGTTGGAGCAACCGGGGCGAGAACCGTCACCATCAGTTTCGCCGGTTACAACCGCGCCTGGGCGGCGTGGATCACGGACCGTCTGGAGCGCCGCGGCGTGACGGTCTACCAGCAGCGGTGGGATCCGCCGGTGGAGATTCCGCTGGAGGAGTCCCTGCGGGACCTGACGCTCTCACACGGCCTCGTCCTGGTGATCCTCAGCGACTGGTACTTCCAGCTCGGCCCCCGCAGCCATGACGAATGGAACAGGGCGCTGCGCGCGGAGGTGGCCCCGGACCCCGAGCGGTTCGCCGCGGTCTGTGTCACCACGTCCGCGTTGCCCGGTGCCACGTCGGTGTTCGGCGCGGCGGACCTGACCAACGTCGGTGCCGACGAGGCGGAGCGGAGGCTCCTCGCGAGGCTGGGGCTGCCCTCGGACCCGCTGCCCGAGGCGGCCGAGGTCCGGCCCGGCCCGCGCTATCCGGCCGACACTCCGCAGGTATGGGGAGGGGTGCCGCGGCGCAACATCCGGTTCACCGGGCGTGAGGAGCTGCTCAGCCAGGCTTACAGCGCCCTCCAGGAGTCCGGCCGGGGCGCCGGGGTCGTGACGTTGCACGGCATGTCCGGCGTCGGCAAGACCCAGCTGGCCGCCGAATACGTCTACCGCTTCGGTTCCGAGTACGACGTGGTCTGGTGGGTGCCCGCCGACCGTCGTGCGCTCTACCGTCAGAAGCTCGCCGAACTCGCCCCGGAACTGGGCCTGTCCACCGGCGCCGAGTACGGCGAACGGCTGCGTGCGGTACGCGACTCGCTGCGCCGGGGCGACCCGCACGCCCATTGGCTGCTGATTCTGGACGGGGCGGACGAGCCGGACCAGATCTGGGACCTGGTGCCGACCGGCCCCGGACATGTCCTCATCACCTCCCGCAACCCGGAGTGGAGCGAGCACAACAGCCATCTCGTCGAGGTGCCCGTCTACACCCGTGAGGAGTCGGTGGCCTTCATCCGCCGCCGTGCCGCCCGTCTGACCCTTGCCGAGGCCGACCAGCTGGCCGACGCACTCGAGGACCTTCCGCTGCTTCTGGACCAGACCGCCGGCTGGCTGAACGACTCCGACATGTCGGTCGAGGAGTACATCGAGCTCCTGGAAGGCGGGATCGACCAGGACGTCGTCAAGGTCTCCGCGGACTTCCCGCTCGCCTTTCAGACGGCCTGGTCGATACTGCTCAACAAGCTCAAGGACACGGTCCCGGAGTCCGTCGACCTGCTGCGGCTGTGCAGCTTCTTCGCACCCGGATCCATCCCCGTAAGGCTGTTGAAGGACATGCCCTCCGGAGAGTTGCCGGAGCAGGTGTCCGGGCTGATGAACGATCCGCTGCTCTGGAACAAGGCGATCAGCCAGCTCCGCCAGTACTCCGTCGTCCGGCTGGAGTCCCATGAGTCGGCCGACGACGTGGCGTCGTCCGGCGAATCGCTCTACATGCACCGCATGGTCCACCAGATCGTCGGCCATGACATGACGGAACGGGACCGTCAGGAGTTCATCGGCGTCGTCCGCCGGGCGCTCGCGGCCGCGGACCCGGGCCGCCCCACCGAACCCAGTCAATGGCCCACGTACGCCGAGCTCACCCCGCACCTGAAGTGGGCGGACGTGCTCAGGAGCACCGACCCGACGGTGCAGAACCTGGTGCTCAACTGCCTGCGCTACATGTACGTGTCCGGGGAGTACCGGGCCGGCATCAAACTGGGCGAACGCGCCATGAAGGCCTGGCAGGAACTCCTCGGTGAGAACCACCCCAGGATCTGGGACGTCAGCTACCACTACGGCAATCTGCTGAGGGCCGTCGGTGACTACGCCGGTACGGAGGCCATCGAGCGCGCAGCCGTGGACCATCTGCGCACCGAGCGCGGAGTCCAGGACCTGGAGCACCTGCGCGCCGCCGCCGGTCTCGCCGCCGACCTGCGGGGCCTCGGCCGCTACGACGAGGCATGGGAGATGTCCGGCAGGGTGCTCTCCGGCTACCGCGAGCTGCTGGGAGACCAGGACTCGCGCACCCTCGCCGCGCAGAACAACCTGGCCGTCACCTGGCGGCTGCTGGGCCGGTACCCGGAGGCCCTGGACCTCGACGGGCATACGCTGGAGTCCCGGCGGACGCTCCTGCCAGTGAACCACTCCTGGAGGTTGGACTCCGAGATCCACTACTCCACCGACTTGCGGTTGCTCGGCCGCTACGACGAGGCGATGTCGCTCCAGAGGCAGAGCGTCACGGTGCATCGGAAGGTCATGGGGCGGGACCACCCGCAGACCCTGCGGGCCGAGTTCAACCTCGCTCTGTGCCACTACCGTTCGGGGGAGCGGACCCAGGCCGCCACTCTGTTCACCCGGGTCCTGGAACGATCCGAACGGGTCCTCGGCGAGGGCGCCCCGTTCACCATGATGTTCGCGGCCGGCCAGAGCTGCTTCGCCCGGGAGCACGCCAGCATCGACCAGGCCAGGGCCATAAGCGAGAAGGCCGTCGCCGCCTACGTCGACATGCTCGGCGAGGAGCACCCCTTCGCGGCGGGGACCCGGGGCAACCACGCCCTGATCCTGCGCAACGTGGGGGAGCGGGAGCACGCCCACGCGCTCGTGGAGGAGTCACTGGCCGCCATGACACGGGCCGTGGGCGAGAACCATCCTTGGACCCTGGGCTGCGCGATCAACGCTTCGGCGCTGCGCAACCTGGTGGGGGACACGGAGTCCGCCGCCGCTCTGACGGACTCGGTCGTCACCCGGGCCATCGAGATCCTCGGCCGCACTCATCCGCTGACGCTCTCCGCCCGGATCGCCCACGCTGCCGACCTGCGCGGCCTGCGGGAACGGCAGAAGGCCGAGAAGACCGAGGGCGAGGCACTCGAGGACCTGGTCTCGACGCTTGGCGCCCAGCACGTCCACACGGTCTCGGCCCGTTCCCGCAACCGTCCGTACTGGGACTTCGAGCCACTGGTCATCTGAGAGACAGCCCAGGCACACCACGCCGAAACCGAAGGGGCCCCGCCCGCGAGCGAATCGCGGACCGGGCCCCTTCCGTACGTACGACGAGCGGTCAGGCCTCGAAGACCTCGGCGACCAGCTGTGCCTGCTCGGCCTGGTGGCGCTTGGCCGAGCCGACCGCCGGGGACGAGCCGTGCGCCCGCGAGATGCGGCGCAGGCGCTCACCGTGCGGGACGTCGGCGCCGACGGCCAGGTCCAGGTGGTCGATCAGGTTCAGGGCGATGAACGGCCAGGCACCCTGGTTGGCCGGCTCCTCCTGGGCCCACAGGTACTTCGCCGCGTTCGGGTACTTGGCGATCTCGGCCTGGATCTCCGCACCCGGCAGCGGGTACAGGCGCTCCAGACGGATGATCGCGGTCTCCGTGTCGCCACGCTTCTGACGCTCGGCGTCCAGGTCGTAGTAGACCTTGCCGGTGCAGAAGACGACCTTGCGGACCGCACTCGGGTCGACCGAGTCGTCGCCGATCACCGGGCGGAAGCCGCCGGTGGTGAACTCCTCCGCCTTCGACGCCGCCGCCTTGAGGCGGAGCATCGACTTCGGGGTGAAGACGATCAGCGGCTTGTGGTGCGGGTTGTGCACCTGCCACCGCAGAAGGTGGAAGTAGTTCGACGGCAGGGTCGGCATCGCGACCGTCATGTTGTCCTGCGCGCACATCTGGAGGAAGCGCTCCGGGCGGGCGGACGAGTGGTCCGGGCCCTGGCCCTCGTAGCCGTGCGGCAGCAGCAGTGTGACGCCGGAGGTCTGGCCCCACTTCTGCTCGGCCGAGGAGATGAACTCGTCGACGACGGTCTGTGCGCCGTTGACGAAGTCACCGAACTGGGCCTCCCAGATGACCAGCGACTCCGGGCGGGCCAGCGAGTAGCCGTACTCGAAGCCCATCGCCGCGTACTCGCTGAGCAGCGAGTCGTAGACGTTGTAACGGGCCTGCTCGTCGGTGAGGTAGAGCAGCGGGGTGTAGTCCTCGCCGGTCACCTGGTCGACCAGCACCGCGTGGCGCTGGCCGAACGTGCCGCGGCGGGTGTCCTGGCCGGCGAGCCGGACCGGGGTGCCCTCCATCAGCAGCGAACCGATGGCCAGGGTCTCGCCCATGCCCCAGTCGATCGTGCCGTCCTCCACGGAGGCCGCACGACGCTGCATCTGCGGCATCAGGCGCGGGTGGACGGTGATGTGGTCGGGGATGTTGACCTGCGACTCGGCGATCCGCTTCACGACCTCCTGGGAGACCGCGGTGGTCACGGCCACCGGGAACTCGGCCTGGGGTTCGGACACATGCGGCTGAGCCGGGTGCGAGGTGGCCTCGCGGACCTCCGCGAACACCTTCTCCAGCTGGCCCTGGAAGTCCTGGAGCGCCTGCTCCGCCTCTTCCAGCGTGATGTCGCCGCGACCGATGAGGGACTCGGTGTACAGCTTGCGCACCGAGCGCTTCTTGTCGATCAGGGTGTACATCTGCGGGTTGGTGAACTGCGGGTTGTCGCCCTCGTTGTGACCGCGGCGGCGGTAGCAGATGAGGTCGATCACGACGTCCTTGTTGAACGCCTGACGGAACTCGAAGGCGAGCCGTGCGACACGGACGACCGCCTCGGGGTCGTCACCGTTGACGTGGATGATCGGTGCCTCGATCATGCGCGCCACGTCGGTGGCGTACATCGAGGAGCGCGAGGACTCCGGGGCGGCGGTGAAGCCGACCTGGTTGTTGATCACCACGTGCACGGTGCCGCCGGTGCGGTAGCCGCGCAGCTGCGACATGTTCAGCGTCTCGGCGACGACGCCCTGGCCCGCGAAGGCCGCGTCGCCGTGGAGTGCGACGGGCAGGACGGTGAAGTCCGTGCCGCCCTTGTTGATGATGTCCTGCTTGGCGCGGGCGATGCCCTCCAGGACCGGGTCGACCGCCTCCAGGTGCGAGGGGTTGGCCGCGAGCGAGACCTTGATCTGCTCGCCGTCCAGACCGGTGAAGGTGCCCTCGGCGCCCAGGTGGTACTTGACGTCGCCGGAGCCGTGCATCGACTTCGGGTCGAGGTTGCCCTCGAACTCCCGGAAGATCTGCGCGTACGACTTGCCGACGATGTTCGCCAGCACGTTCAGCCGGCCGCGGTGGGCCATGCCGATGACGACCTCGTCGAGGCGGGCCTCGGCGGCGGAGTCGATGACCGCGTCGAGCAGCGGGATGACGGACTCGCCGCCCTCCAGCGAGAACCGCTTCTGGCCGACGTACTTCGTCTGCAGGAAGGTCTCGAACGCCTCCGCGGCGTTCAGCCGGCGCAGGATGCGCAGCTGCTCCTCGCGCTCGGGCTTGGGGCGCGGACGCTCCACCCGGTCCTGGAGCCACTTGCGCTGCTTCGGGTCCTGGATGTGCATGAACTCGATGCCGGTGGTGCGGCAGTACGACTCACGCAGCACACCGAGGATGTCGCGGAGCTTCATCATCGTCTTGCCGGCGAAACCGCCGACCGCGAAGTCCCGCTCCAGGTCCCACAGGGTGAGGCCGTGCTCGGTGATGTCCAGGTCGGGGTGCTTGCGCTGGTGGTACTCCAGCGGGTCGGTGTCGGCCATGACGTGGCCGCGGACCCGGTAGGAGTGGATCAGCTCGAAGACCCGCGCGGCCTTGGTGACGTCGTCGTCGTGCGAGGCGTCGATGTCCTTGAGCCAGCGGACCGGCTCGTAGGGGATGCGCAGCGCCTTGAAGATCTCGTCGTAGAACTCGTTCTCGCCGAGCAGCAGCTGGGAGAGGATCCGCAGGAACTCGCCGGAGGCGGCGCCCTGGATGACCCGGTGGTCGTACGTCGAGGTCAGCGTCATGACCTTGGAGATGCCCAGCTTGTTCAGGGTGTCCTGCGACGTGCCCTGGAACTCCGCCGGGTAGTCCATCGCGCCGACGCCCATGATGAGGCCCTGTCCGGGCATCAGGCGGGGCACCGAGTGAACGGTGCCGATACCGCCGGGGTTGGTCAGCGAGGCGGTGACCCCGGTGAAGTCGTCCATGCCGAGCTTGCCGTTGCGGGCCCGGCGGACGATGTCCTCGTAGGCCTGCCAGAACTCGAAGAAGTTGAGCGTCTCGGCCTTCTTGATGGCCGCGACGACCAGCTGGCGGTCGCCGTTCGGCTTCACCAGGTCGATGGCGAGGCCGAGGTTGACGTGCTCCGGCTTGACCAGGGTCGGCTTGCCGTCCTTCTGCGCGAAGGAGTAGTTCATCGCCGGCATGGCCTTGAGGGCCTGCACCATCGCGTACCCGATGAGGTGCGTGAAGGAGATCTTCCCGCCGCGGGCGCGCTTGAGGTGGTTGTTGATGACGATGCGGTTGTCGAAGAGCAGCTTCACCGGAACGGCGCGGACGGACGTGGCCGTCGGCAGCTCCAGCGAGGCGTTCATGTTCTTCGCGACAGCGGCGGACGGGCCGCGCAGCGTCACGTACTCCGGACCGGCCGGGGCCTCGGTTGCCGGGGTGGCGGCAGCCTTCGCGGCCGGAGCCGGTGCCGCCTTCGCCGGGGCGGCCTTCACCGGAGCCGCTGGGGCGGCAGGTGCGGACGCGACAGGTGCGGGCGCCGGGGCAGCGGGTGCGGCCGGGGCCTGAGCCGCGGGCTGCGCAGGTGCGGCAGGCGCGGTGGTGGGGGCCGGTGCGGCGGCGGCCGGAGCCGCAGGCACCGCAGCCCCCGCGGCTGCGGCGCCGGGAACGGGCTTGTCCGCCGTGCCGGACGTACCCGGCTTGTAGTCGGCGAAGAAGTCCCACCAGGCGCGATCGACCGAATTGGGATCCTGGAGGTACTGCTGGTAGATCTCGTCGACGAGCCACTCATTGGGGCCAAAAGCAGCAGCCGGGTTCGTACCCGGGCTGGCTTGGTCGGTCGAGATGCTCGAGTTACTGGGGGACTGAGACGACACGGCGGCAACCGCCCTCTTCCGCTTCACAAGGTGATGGACAGCGGAAATCAAGGCTACGCCTCCCCGGCCGTTCCATGCAGGCCGGGCCGGTCTTCGTCGTGCAAGTCACATCGAAAGTCGGGTTTCGGGGCAGGAAATGGCGGGAAACAAGCTTGGTTCCGCTTCGCTCCGGGTACGCGAGACCGCAGTTACGGCCCCTTGGACCGTACCCCTTGAACAGAACACGTAGAACGCGCCCTTCCGGTTCGAACCCTATGTCAACCTCGCGGTTGATGGGTCCCCGGAAGAGTGACGCGGATGCGGCAGCCGCGAGCGGATTCGGCCACACCGATCCGGCCGCCGTGCAGATCCACCGCCCAGCGGGCGATCGCCAGCCCCAGTCCAGTACCGCCGTCGCTGCCCGGACCGTGCGGGGACGCCACCTCGCCGCGGTTGAAACGCTCGAAGACCCGGTGCCGCTCGGACTCAGGGATGCCGGGCCCCTCGTCCACGACCTCCAGGTGCAGTGACTCGGGCTGCCCGCCGCGCCGGGCGCGCACGGTGACCCGGCCGTGCGGTGGGCTGTGCTTCACCGCGTTGTCGATCAGGTTGGCCACCACCTGGTGCAGCCGCTCGGCGTCCGCGTGCGCGGTCAGCTCCGGCGGCGACACGTCCAGGTGCAGATGGACGTCCTTGCGGGAGTGGTTGCCGGAGCCCGAGGACAGCCGGCGGTGTGCGGCGGCGAGGTTCGCCTCCTTGAGGATCCCCGACAGGTAGGGCCACACCTCGAAGCGGCCGGCCTTCAGCGTGACCACGCCGTTGTCCAGCCGGGACAGGTCCAGCAGCGTCTCCACCAGCCTGCCGAGCCGTTCCGTCTGTTTCAGGGCCGTGCGCATCGTCTCCGGATCGGCCGAGGACACCCCGTCCACGACGTTCTCCAGCACGGCTCTCAGCGCCGCGATGGGCGTGCGCAGCTCATGTGAGACGTTTGCCACCAGCTCCTTGCGGTGCCGGTCGACGGCCGCCAGATCGTCCGCCATCAGGTTGATCGTCTGCGCCAGGTCGCCGAGCTCGTCGCGCCGGTCGGCGCCGCTCACCCGCCGGGTGTAGTCGCCGTGCGAGATCGACCGGGCCACCGCTCTCATCTCGTCCAGCGGCGCGGTCAGACCGTGCGCCACGAACTGGGTGATCAGCAGGGTCGCGATCACCGAGAACACCGTGATGAACCGGAGCTCGGTGCGTGTGCGCAGGGCCACCATGAGCAGCCCGGTCGTGATGAACACCGAGACCACGACGAGCGTGCCCAGCTTGGCCTTGATGGAGAACGGCCGCAGCCCCTGTCCGGGCCCGGTCATGGCGCGGGGGTCTCCAACGCGTAGCCGACGCCGTGCACGGTACGGATCCGCTCGGCGCCGATCTTGCGGCGCAGCGCCTTGATGTGGCTGTCGACGGTACGGGTGCCCGAGGCGTCCGCCCAGTCCCAGACCTCCGCCAGCAGCTGCTCACGGGAGAGCACCGCGCGCGGGGTGTTGGCCAGGCAGACCAGCAGATCGAACTCGGTCGGCGTGAGATGGACATCGTCCGCACGCACCCGCACCCGGCGCTGCGCGTGGTCGATCTCCAGCTCGCCGAGGCGGAGTATTCCGCTGCGGGGCGTCACGGCGGCCAGTGCGGCCCGCTCCACCCGGCGCAGCAGCACGTGGACCCGGGCCGCCAGCTCACGCATGGAGAACGGCTTGGTCATGTAGTCGTCGGCGCCGACGCCGAGACCGACGAGCATGTCGGTCTCGTCGTCCCGGGCGGTCAGCATCAGTACCGGCACCGGGCGCTGGGCCTGCACGCGGCGGCAGACCTCCAGGCCGTCGAAGCCGGGAAGCATGATGTCGAGCACCATCAGATCCGGCTGCCAGGCCTCGGCCGCGTCCACGGCCGCAGGGCCGTCGAGCGCGGTCTGCACCAGGAAGCCCTCGGCCCGCAGCCGGGCGGAAATGGCATCGACGATCGTGGCGTCGTCCTCGACCACCAGCACGCGGCGCTGTGCGCCCGGGGTGGCCGCGACACCTGTGTGGGTGGTGTGTGTCTGTTCCATCGCCCCGCCCCTGCCCGTTTTCACGGGGGCCATTCCCCCGGACGTACGGTCTTCGCTCGTGAATTTCTTGGGTGATCCCGCTATCGGTCAGCAGCGTAAAGGCAGCGGAGGGCTCCCGGCTACGCAGGGTGCAAGGCCGCGGCGGCGGTCCGGGGGGAACAGAGGAGGCGGAGTGTCGCGCTTGTGGCGCTTGGACCCCGGGCGTCCCGGGTCCCGCATACCCGGTGGGGGGATCTCAGCCTGCTCGAATTGCGAGATGGACCACGTCGGGCACACCTCGGGCAACGCCTACTTCTTCCGTCCCAACCCCACGGAATCCGGCATTCCGCAAGGCCTGTTCGAACGCCGCGGACGGCTGTGCGGACCACACCGCGAGCACGCCGCCCGGCGTGAGCCGCGCGTGGCAGTCGGCGAGTCCGGCGGGGGAGTACAGATTCCCGTTGTCCTCGGTGACGGTCCAGTCCGGCCCGTTGTCGATGTCCAGACACAGGGCGTCGTAACGGTCCGTAGTCGTACGGAGGTAAGCGACGAGGTCCGTCGTCAGGACCACGGTCCGTGGATCGGCGAGCGCGGCCCCCGAGATGCCGGCCAGCGGCCCGTCCAGGTGCCAGTCGACGATGGCCTGCTCCCGCTCGGCGACCGCGATCCGCCCCCATCGCGGCCCGGCGGCGGCCCGGGCGAGCGAGAACCCGACACCGAGCCCGCCGATGAGCACCGCCGGAGCGGGCCGGTCTGCGGGCAGTGCGTCGAGCGCGGCGTCGATCAGCAGCCGCTCCGAGCGCCCGTCGGAGGTGTCCATCAGGAAGCACCCGTTGGCGATGATCTCGAAGTCTTCGCCCCGCCTGCGCAGGACGACCTCTCCGTACGGTCCCTCGCGGCGGTCCAGGGTGACGGGGGCGAGGGCGTCGGGGCCGAGGGCGAGGGGCATGGCGCTGATCTCCGGTGGATGGCGGTCGGTGTCCCCGCCATCCTGGCCCGCCCGGAGGCGGCCGGGCCAGCGGTTTGCCCGAACACGGGCCGATCGGGGAGTGGTCAGCCGCGTTCGGGGCGGGCCCCGCGTACCGCGAACAGTGCGGTCCCCGCCCCGTACGCCAGCAGCGCCACCACCCACGCCCCGGCCTGCGGCCCCGGCTGCATCGGCCAGGCCCACAGGGATGCCGCACCTCCCGGGGTGCGCGGGGCCGCCAGGTACACCGCGCTGCTGTAGACCGTCATCGGCAGCCAGCTCAGCCGGGCACCGATGAGGGCGGCTGAGGCGGCCGCCACCCCGGTGGCGCCGAGCACGTTACGGATCATGCCGGGTGCGCCGAACGTCTCGGGATGCCCGGGGACGGCCAGCGCGAGAGCCGCCGCGGCCGGGACGGTGAGCGCGAGCAGATGCAGCAGCCGCCGCGGCCACCAGCGGTGCACGGCGGTCCGGTCGAGCTCGTCGGCGGCGGCGTACAGGCTGGTGCCGATGGCCGCGGACACCAGCAGCGGCGCCAGCACGAGGACCGGGACGCGGGCGCTCGGGTCGAAGCGGTCCTCCAGCCGGTCGGCGGACCAGGCGGCGAGGAGAACGATGCAGGCCAGCGCGGCGGCGGTCCGGGGCAGACCGCGGGAGCGGACATAGAGGACGGGGAGGAGTGCCGAACGTTTCGCGGGGGTTCCGGCGGCCGTGTTCACAGGACGGGCACCTCGGTCGGGGAGCAGCTCGTGCGCGTGGCCAGGAAGCGGCCGAGCCAGCCCCGGCGCTCGGGAGCCGGCATGGCTTCGAGCCGGCGGAGCTGTGGGGTCTTCTCCGCGTCGGGGGTCTGCGACGCGTCGGCCAGCCAGTACCTGACGGCTTCGTCGGTCGCCATCACCCGATGGCCGCCGGCGGAGCGGTCGGTGTAGAGGGAATCCGGGCACTCCCGGTTCACCACGCTGGAGGCCACCTGCCGGACGAAGTCCTCCGAGTGGTGCAGTCGCCCTCGCAGGAGGTACCAGCCGAGGTTCGGCGCCGGTACCCAGGCTTCGTCGGAGCCGTGCAGGGGGTCCTGGTTCACGTAGCGGGCCGGTGCCCCCGGCACTCCGTCCAGCCGCCCGAACAGTCCGGACAGCGCCTGGGAGACCTGCGGCAGCAGCGATGCGTCGTACTCGGTCAGGCAGAGCTGCGGGGTGCCGTCCGCGCAGACGATGCGGCCCGCGGCCGGGTCCTCCCGCAGCAGACCGGGGCCGGTGTGCACGATCAGCGGGGCGACGGCCGCCGCCACGGCCAGCGGTACGACGGCGAGGAACCGGCGCCTGGCCGCGTGGACGATCACTGCGGCCAGGGCGAGACCGCAGGTCCACGCCACCATTGCGGGGGCGAACCACCACACGGGCAGCGACCCGTCGAGCGCGTACTGCACGGCAGGGTCGAGGAACTGGGCCGAGGAGTCGGCGTAGCTCGGAACGCCCAGCACGAGGTACAGCAGCACGGCGAGAACGGGCGCGGCCAGCCGCCACCGGCACCGCTGCCCGACGACGAATCCCACCAGGCCGACAGCGCCCAGGAAGGCGCTGTCGGCGACGGCGAAGGACGGGAACGGGCTGCCGCCCCCGGCGTACGGCCAGGTGGCCAGCAGCGAGGCGGTCAGTGCGACGAGATACCCGGCGACCGCCCAGAGGGCGAGCGGCAGCGCGGCCACCACGGCCCGCGTGGACCTGGCACGCGGGGTGGAGAGCCAGAGCTCGGTGGTCGAACGCCGGTGGTCGCGGGCACCCTGCCAGCAGGAAGCGGCTGCCACCAGCGGACCGACGAGCAAGGTGGCCCCGGAATGCAGCAGTCCCTGGGTTTCGCCCCAGTTCCCCTGCCAGGTGTCGGCCTTGGCCGCCATGGTGACGGCGAGCGTGACCGCAGTACCGACACCGGTCCACGGCGCGATACCGCGGCGCAGCTCGGTCCGCAGTACGAGGAGCGTCGGACGGTACGCGGCGGGCGAGCGGGGCGAACGGGAGCGGGGCCCGGGGGACTCCTGCTGTTCGGTGGTGAGGGTTCCGGTCGTCGTCATCGGGCGGCCGCCGTCGCACGGTGGGTGTGCAGAGCGGCGGTGTAGCCGCGCTCGATGGGGCTGCCGTCGAGCCGGTCCCCCTCGCCGTCCTCGCTGCCGAGGGCCGACAGCTCGGCCGTCGTCCCCCGGTAGGCGATCCGGCCCGCCTCGACCAGCGTCACATTGGAACAGGCCGTGGCCACGTCCTCGACGAGGTGCGTGGAGAGGATGACCGTGGCCCGTTCGCCGAGCTCCCGCATCAGCGTGCGGAACTCCACCCGCTGCTCCGGGTCCAGACCGGCGGTCGGCTCGTCGAGCAGCAGCAACTCCGGTTCGTTGACGATCGCCTGCGCGATGCCCACGCGCCGCACCATGCCGCCCGACAGGGTCTTCATCCGGGCGTCGATCCGGTCCGTCAGGCCCACCCGGTCCACCGCACGCTCCACGGCGCTCGCGATCAGGGCGCCGTCCATCTCCTTGAGCCACGCCACATAGGCGACGAACTCGCGGACAGTGAAGCCCGGGTAGTAGCCGAACTCCTGCGGCAGATAGCCCAGCCTGCGCCGGACCGCCGCGCGGCTGCGGTGGTCAGCGGCCGCCCCCACCTCGCTGCCCAGCAGCTCGACCCGGCCGGCGGTCGGAGCGGCGGCCGTGGACACCACTCTGATCAGCGACGTCTTGCCGGCGCCGTTCGGTCCGAGAAGTCCGTGCACCCCGGGTGCGAAGTCGAGATCGATGCCTTCCAGGGCGGTCGTACGGCGATGCCGGACCGTCAGCCCCGAAACTCTGACGGTGCTGCTCATGCGATCACGCTCATGACTTCTCCAGGTGGTCGAAGGATCTGCGGCGCAGGGTCAGCAGCCCGGCGCAGAGCACGGCCGCGGCCGCCCAGCCGCCCTGTGCGGCCGGCCCCGCGAAGTAGCGGACTGCTGCCGCGAGCGGCTCGTCGAGCCCCGACGGCGGTGTTCCGACGGTCGGTACGGCGACGGCGGCGGCCCAGCACGCGGCGACGGACGAGGCGCCGGTGCGGCAGCCGACGTAACTGCTCAGCGCCAGCGCCGCCAGCGTCATGGCCAGTCCCGGCAGCAGCCACGCCACGGCCCCCGGACCGCCGGCCGATGCGGGCAGCACCGCCCAGGCGAGCGCGAGCACCGGGACGGTGACGGCGAGCACGATGGCGGTCCTGACCAGCAGCAGCCGCAGCCCGCCGCCCGGAGTCGTGGCCGTGAGTTCATGCATCGGGTCGGCGGGGCGCCCGTACGAGAGGCCGACCCCGGCGAGCGGCAGCACCGGCGCGACGACGAGGAGCAGGGGCCGCGCCGTGCCGCCGAGCCCGCCCCCGTACGCCAGGGCGACGGCCCCGAGCGCCACCAGTACCAGCGCCGCCGCCCACGACCCCCGCAGGGCGGGCCCGGCGGCCCACAGCACCCGCCCGATCCGGGTGGCGGGCCCCGGTGCCGGCAACCGCGGACGCCCCCGCGTCCGCAGCGTCCCCCGCACCCGCCGCCACGAGCGCCCCCGCACCGGCTCGGCAGCCGCGGCTGCCAGCACCGCCGCGCGCACCCCCTCCAGCAGCGGTGCCGCGTCCCCCCGGTCGCGTACCGAAGCCGAGACCCGGGCCGCGCAGGGTGCGCACGACTCGACGTGCTTCTCCAGCGACCAGGCGTCCGTCTCGGCCGCCGTGCCCGCGGCGTACCTCCGGGCCAGTCCGTCGCCCACGTGCCAGACCGTCATGCGGTTCCTCCCAAGGGGCCGTTCTCCACAACCAGCCGGTCCAGTGCCGTCCGCAGCTCGCGGCGGGCCCGCAGCGCCCGGGTCTTGACCGTCCCCTCCGGTATGCCGAGCAGCCGGGCGGCTTCCCGGGTCGTGAGCCCGTCGATGACCGTCGCCCGCAGGACCTCCCGGAGTTCGGGCGAGATCCGGTCGAGCGCGGCACCCACGTCGCCGTATTCGAGACCGGCCAGGACCCGTTCCTCGGCGGACGGCACGGCGGCCGCCCACTGCCCGCTCCCGGCGTGCTCGGCCTGTGCCACGCGCTCCGTCCTGGCATGGGTCCGCTGCGCGTCGACCAGCCGGCGGGCGGCGATCACCCAGAGCCAGCCGCCCGCCTCGGCGCCCCGGTGCGAACCGGCGGAGCGCCAGGCCGTGACGAAGGTGTCCTGCAGCACCTCCCGTACGGTCTCGGGGTCCGCGCACCGCCGCTTCAGCCGGGCCAGCAGCCAGCCGGCATGGCGGTCGTAGAGCGCGGACAGGGCCGTCGGGTCCCCCTGCGCGACGGCGCGCAGCAGCGCCTCGTCGTTCCGGTCGTCCCCCGAGGGGCCCAAGTGGCTCACACCCCCTCTATCGCAGCCCGGACCCTGATCGGTTCACGTGCGGCGCCCGAAGATGCCGTCAGGGGCGCGGTGCCTTCTCGCCGTGCACCGCGATGTGTTCGGCCGCCAGCCACGGAGCCAGGTCGTCGACGAGCATCGACAGGACGGCCGGGTCGGCGGTCGGGGTGCGGCCCGTGCGGGCGGCCAGCCGCATCTGCCGGGCTCGCCCGGGACGGTGCCGGTAGTAGCGGGCGAAGAGCTCGGCGGACTCGGCCAGGTCACTGGTCCAGCCGCCCCACTGCGGCATGACCAGGGTGAAGCCCGTACGGACGATCCGGCGGGCGGCGCGGCGGCTCAGGGCGCGGCGTTCCGCGTCCGTGGTGGCCTCGGCGGCCTGCTTGTGCCAGCGCGGGAGCAACAGGCACAGATCGCCGTTGGTCTCGCGGGCGAGCAGCGAGGTCGGCCGGTAGCGCGGCAGCCGGGCGGCGAGGTCGTCGCCGAGCAGCGGGGTGCACAGGCAGGCGAGGAAGAAGCCCCCGTCGTGGCGTTCGAGTGCGCTGAGCAGCGTGTCCGCGCCGCTCAGCAGGATGCCCACCCCGTCGATCTCGTCGAAGGCCGCGTCCAGTTGGGCCTCGACGGTGTCGGCGTCGGCGCGGTCCGGCCCGGTGGGCTCGCCGCGCAGCACGAGCTGGAGGTCCAGGTCGGAGACCCCGGGTGTGGCCGTGCCACGCGGAATGCTGCCGTAGACGTAGGCGCTGTCCAGCCGGTCGGGACCGAAGACCTCGGTGATCCGGGAACGGGCCGCCGCGACGACAGGCGCGAACTTCTCCTGCACCCGGCTCAGTGAGCCCTCCCGCGCGATGGTGCCGTCCCGCTTCAGCCCTCGGTTGTCGTCCATGGGGGCACTTTGCCCGTCCAGCTCCCCTCTGACCAGCCCATCCGCGTGGCTACGGCTACGCCCGCGGCGGCGCCCCGAACCTCACGTCCGCGGCCGGCACGGTGACCTCCGCATCCCCGCTGATCGCCCACGCGGCCACCCGGGACACCACGGCGGCCGGGACCGCCTCGCTGATGCCGGGAGCTGCCGGGATGTCCTGCGTCGCATGCGCGTCGTGAGGGAGGACGACCCGGTAGCCCAGGGCCAGGGCGGTGCGCGCCGTCGCCTGGACGCACATCTCCGACATCACGCCGCACACGGCGACCGCCTCGACGCCCGCCCCGCTCAGCAAGGAGCCCAGGGGCGTGCCGGCGAAGCCGTCGTCCCTGGTCTTGCGGATCACGAACTCCGTGGGGCCCGCCTCGACCGGCAGGTGGAGCGCCCAGCCCGGTGTGTGCGGCTCGTCGCCCGCGCCGGGTGCACCGTCGTTCTGAAGGTGCACGACCAGCGCACCGCTCCTGCGCGCACGGGCGATCAGGTCCGTCGTCCGTCCCAGCAGTCCGGCCGCGCCGGGCACGGCCCGGTCGCCGGTCACACCCGCCTTCTGGACGTCCACGACCAGCAGGGCCTGTGAGGGAAGCGCTGAACTGTTCATGGGGCCATCCTGTCCGGCGGCGCAGCGGGCCTCCACGGGATTTCGTACGGGGCAGGGACCGGGACTACGGAGGCCCCCTGCGGCGTTGGAAACGGGGCACGCAGAGGCAGCCACACCGTGATCGCTCACAGCGAACGCACCCCCGGGAACATTGAGCGGCTCAGGAGCATTGAGTCTGCATAGCTCAACTTGACTGCCGAAGGGGAGATCATGGCTACTGAGTCCAATGCGGTCACACCGCTCACCCTGCCTGTGCTGCCGCTCGACGACGAGGTCGTGCTGCCCGGGATGGTGGTGCCTCTGGACCTGTCCGACAGCGATGTACGTGCCGCGGTGGAGGCCGCACAGGCCGCAGCCCGAGAAGGCGGCGGCAAGCCCGAGGTGCTGCTCGTTCCGCGCATCGACGGGACCTACACCGGGATCGGTGTCATCGGGACCGTCGAGCAGGTCGGACGGCTCTCGGACGGCGACCCGGGCGCGCTCATCCGCGGCCGGGGACGCGTGCGGATCGGGGCCGGGACCAGCGGTCCCGGTGCCGCGCTCTGGGTGGAAGGGACCCGGGTCGACGTCTCCGTCCCCGAGCCCCTCCCCGGATCCGCCGCCGAGCTGGTCAAGGAGTACAAGGCGCTCGCCACCAGCTGGCTGAAGAAGCGTGGCGCCTGGCAGGTCGTGGACCGGGTCCAGCAGATCGAGGGCGTCTCCGCGCTCGCCGACAACTCCGGATACTCCCCCTTCCTCACCACCGCCCAGAAGGTGCAGCTGCTGGAGACCGCCGACCCGGTGGCCCGGCTGAAGCTCGCCATCCAGTGGCTCGGTGAGCACCTCGCCGAACAGGACGTCGCCGAGTCGATCGCCAAGGACGTCCAGGAGGGCGTCGACAAGCAGCAGCGCGAGTTCCTGCTGCGGCGCCAGCTCGACGCCGTACGCAAGGAACTCTCCGAGCTCAACGGTGACCCGGAGGACGAGTCCGACGACTACCGGGCACGCGTCGAGGCCGCCGACCTTCCCGGGCACGTCCGCGAGGCCGCGCTCAAGGAGGTCGACAAGCTGGAGCGCTCCTCCGACCAGAGCCCCGAGGGTTCCTGGATCAGGACCTGGCTCGACACCGTCCTCGAACTGCCGTGGACCGAGCGGACCGAGGACGCGTACGACATCAAGGGCGCCCGGGAGATCCTCGACGCCGAGCACGCGGGCCTGCAGGACGTGAAGGAGCGCATCACCGAGTACCTCGCGGTGCGCAAGAGGCGCGCCGACCGCGGGCTGGGTGTGGTCGGAGGCCGGCGCGGCGGTGCGGTGCTGGCCCTGGTCGGGCCGCCCGGTGTCGGAAAGACCTCGCTCGGCGAGTCCGTAGCGCACGCCATGGGCCGTGAGTTCGTCCGTGTCGCGCTCGGCGGTGTCCGGGACGAGGCGGAGATCCGAGGCCACCGGCGTACGTACGTCGGCGCACTCCCGGGCCGCATCGTGCGCGCCATCAAGGAGGCCGGTTCCATGAACCCGGTCGTCCTGCTCGACGAGATCGACAAGGTCGGCTCCGACTTCCGGGGCGACCCTGCCGCAGCCCTGCTCGAAGTGCTCGACCCGGCGCAGAACCACACCTTCCGCGACCACTACCTGGAGGTCGAACTCGACCTCAGCGACGTCGTCTTCCTGGCCACCGCCAACGTCCTGGAAGCCATCCCGGAGGCGCTGCTCGACCGGATGGAGCTGGTCAGGCTCGACGGCTACACCGAGGACGAGAAGGTCGTCATCGCCCGCGACCACCTGCTCCCGCGCCAGCTGGAGCGGGCCGGTCTGGAGAAGGCCGAGGTCACCCTCGACGAGTCGGCGCTGCGCAAGCTGGCCGGCGAGTACACGAGGGAGGCCGGGGTCCGGAACCTGGAGCGGGCCGTCGCCCGGCTGCTCCGCAAGGTCGCGGCCCAGCACGAACTGGGTGACCGCGAACTGCCGTTCACGGTGACCGAGGACGACCTGCGCGGTCTCATCGGCCGGCCGCACCACGTCCCGGAATCCGCCCAGGACCCGGCCGGGCGCCGCACCGCGGTGCCGGGTGTGGCCACCGGACTCGCCGTGACCGGGGCGGGCGGTGACGTCCTCTTCGTGGAGGCGTCGCTCGCCGACCCGGAGACCGGGGCGTCCGGACTGACCCTCACCGGTCAGCTCGGCGACGTCATGAAGGAGTCCGCGCAGATCGCGCTGAGCTTCCTGCGGTCGCACGGCGCGGAGCTGGAGCTGCCGGTCGCGGACCTGAAGGACCGGGGCGTGCACATCCACTTCCCGGCGGGCGCGGTCCCCAAGGACGGCCCGAGCGCGGGCATCACCCTGACGACCGCGCTGGCCTCGCTGCTCTCCGGGCGGCTGGTCCGTACGGATGTGGCGATGACCGGTGAGGTGTCGCTGACCGGACGGGTCCTGCCGATCGGCGGCCTGAAGCAGAAGCTGCTGGCCGCCCACCGCGCGGGCATCACCACCGTGGTGATCCCGCAGCGCAACGAGGCCGATCTGGACGACGTCCCCGCCGAGGTGCTGGACACCCTGGAGGTCCACCCGGTCACCGACGTCCGCCAGGTGCTGGAGATCGCCCTGGCCCCGGCCTCGGCCCCGGCGGAGCGGAGGATCCCGGCCGCGGCGTAGGTGCCACGGCGTGACGGGCGTGGTACCACGGACACGGCCGGTACGGGCGGCCCGTCACCCCTCGCGGGGAGGCGGGCCGTTCCGCGTGAGCGGCGGCACCCGGATCAGGGGCGGTAGATGGTGCCCGGCACCGGCTCGGCGGGCGCCATCAGCTGGGGCACCGTCACGAAGGTGTAGCCCTGCTTCTTCAGCGCGTCGATGATGCCCGGCACCGCGGGCACCGTGCCCTTGTAGATGTCGTGCAGCAGGATGATGCCGTCCTTGGTCGCCTGGTCGAGTATCCGCTTCTTGATCAGCGCCGAGTCGGTCGTCGAATAGTCCTTGGCCGTGGCGTTCCACAGGATCTGGGACAGCCCCAGGTCCTTGCTGATCCCGGAGACCGTGTCGTCGGTGCGGCCCTGCGGCGGGCGCATCAGCCGCGGCTTCTTGCCGGTGATCGCCTCGATCGCGTCCTGCGTCTTCTCCAGCTCGGCGCGTATCTCCGTGGGCTTCTTGTCCGTCAGGATCTCGTGCGACCAGGTGTGGTTGGCCACCTCGTGCCCCTCCGCCGCGATGCGGCGGACGGTGTCGGGGTGCTTCTTCACATGGTTCTTGCCCAGCAGGAAGAAGGTCGCGTGGACCTTCTCCTTCTTGAGGATGTCCAGCAGATGAGGGGTGTCCTCGGCCGGGCCCGCGTCGAAGGTGAGGGCGATGCACTTGGCCTCGCGGCAGTCCACCGGGCCGAACGAGCCCTTGGCATCCGATCCGGCGTCGCCGCGGGCGGATCCGGGGGCCGTGGTCTCCATCGAGCAGCCGCTCAGCGTCAGCGTGAGCGCCGTCACAAGAGCGACGGCCAACCCCGTACCGATCGACTTCGTCCTATTGGGCAAGGCGGGTCACTCCCTCGTTGCTTACGTCGCACTTATGTGCGGACTGCAAGGACTATACACATCACGTATACACGGCATGTATAGGGGGAGGGTGTGGGTGCCGGAAAGGCATCGTGCCTGGTCGGAGCGGTGGACAGGACAGAGCCCGGTGACGGGTGCGTCACCGGGCTCTGCGGGGCCGGGCGGCTGCCGGCGGGGAGTGGCTGGGTTCTTTCGTTTGGATCGGGCCGGATCAGGGAGCGGGCTCCGGCGCCGTGCACCGCAAGGCGGAGGAGGGGGGCATGGCGGAGCCGTGCCGACTGACGACAACGCCGCGAGGTGCGGCGCCGGAGCCCGCGAGCCCGGCATGATCCAAACGAGAGGCCCTAGCCGTTGGCCAGCGCCTGTACGCGGTCGAGGGCGCCGTTGAAGTGGTTGTGGTCGCCCACCGTCGGGCCGGACGAGGTGTACTGCCAGATCGTGTAGTAGCCCCAGCCGGCCGGGAGCTCGCCGACCGTGGTGTTGTAGCGGGCCACCCAGAGCGGGTTCGTCGTGGCGAAGCCGGCGTTGTTGCCGGTGCAGGCCTGCCACCAGCTGGTCGCGGTGTAGATGACCGCGTCGCGTCCGGTGCGCGCCTTGTAGGTGTTCACGAAGTCACGGATCCAGGCGACCATCCCGGCCGCGGTCTTGCCGTAGCACTGCGCGCCGTACGGATTCCACTCGATGTCGAGCACGCCCGGCAGCGTCTTGCCGTCCTTGGACCAGCCGCCCCCGTGGTCCACGAAGTAGTTGGCCTGGACGGCGCCGCTCGTCGTGTCCGGGGTGGCGAAGTGGTACGAGCCGCGGATCATCCCGATGTTGTACGAGCCGTTGTACTGCTGGGCGAAGTCCTCGTTCGTGTAGTACGTGCCCTCCGAGGCCTTGACGTAGGCCCACTTGACTCCGCTGTTCCACAGCGTCGACCAGGCCACGGCGTTCTGGTGGCCGCTCACGTCCACGCCTTCGGTCTGGACCGCGCGGGTGGTCGGCAGTCCGCCCTGGCCGTCGTGCGCGACGACGCCCATGCCCATCGTGGCCGTGCCCCGGGCGGGCTTCGTGGGGTCTCCGGTGGTGGGGGCC
This sequence comes from Streptomyces sp. LN549, assembly GCF_043203805.1. Taxonomy (NCBI): domain Bacteria; kingdom Bacillati; phylum Actinomycetota; class Actinomycetes; order Kitasatosporales; family Streptomycetaceae; genus Streptomyces; species Streptomyces sp. LN549. The sequence continues at coordinate 5,963,960 of NZ_JAZHRI010000002.1, forward strand.
GCGCCGGCGGCGCCGGGCAGGGCGACGAGGAGGGAGAGAGCTGCGAGCAGGGTTCCCGCTGCTGCGAAGCGCGAGCGACGGACTGTCTTGGAGCCGGATCTGTGCACGGGCATTGCGTGCCTCCGAGGCCTCGGTGGGGGGGATCTGCTGACCCGGGGCGCGCGGACGCACCCCTGGCGGCATGCCATGGTGTGAACATGCCATGCATGACGCTACGCACGTAGACCCGGGTGGCGGAAGAGGGCCTGGGCGGTGCCGTTGGTCTACTCCTGCGAAATACTGGTGGAGCTGCGGCGATGACCGGCGGCGAAAGAAACTTTCAGTGGCGGGAAAGCTCATGAGGGGTGTTGACGTGCACGGGAGCGAAAGCGGGAGTGAACCCGGCGCAACCGGGGGAATTGGTGTGGACCACGAGTTCCTCGCCCTGGAGCTGGAGTTGGCGGTGTTCCTGCGCCGCGCCCGGGCCAACTCCGGTGAGATGGCACGCGAGGTGCACCCCGAACTGGAGGCGGCGGCCTACGGACTCTTCGTGCGCCTGGAATCGGCCGGCCGTCAGCGGGCCACCGACCTCGCCTCGTACTTCGGCGTCGGCAAGGCCACCATGAGCCGTCAACTGCGCGCCCTGGAAGTCCTCGGACTGGTGGCGCGCGAGCCCGACCCGGCGGACGGGCGGGCCTTCCTCGTCCACCTCACGGACGAGGGCCTCGACCGCTTCCGCAGCGTCAGGGACGCGCGCCGCGACCGCTATGTGCGCAAGCTCGCCGACTGGGACCGTGCCGAGGTGGCGGAGCTGGCCCGGCTGCTGCACCAGCTGAACGCCCGCGCCGAGGGCTGAGAGGCTGCCGGGAGGCCGTGGATCGGACAGCGGACGCGGCCAGGCAGCCTCCGAGGCGGGCCGGTAGCCGCGCGCCGGGCGTGCACCGGCGGTTCACAGCTGTGCGTAGACCGCCGTCGCGTCGTCGTGCAGCTTGCTCCGGCGCAGGTGCGTACGGTCCGTGTCCGCGTCCTCCAGGGCCCGGACCCGGTCGATCAGCCCCTGGGGACCCTCTTTGTGAAGCACCCCGAGGCAGGCCGCCCAGTCGCCCTCGCCGAACATCTCCGTCCAGCGGCTCGCCCCGTCCGTCATCGCGGCGACCGCACGCACCTCGGCGCGCGGCGTCCGCCCGGTGACCGCGCGGTCGGCCACGGCCGGGTCGGCGGCGGCGGTGAAGAAGCCGCCCTCCTTGTTCCGTACCTGCGCGTCGGCGATCGCCTCGGAGGCGAGGGAGCCCGGCGGCAGCCGGTCGAGGCGGTCGTCCAGCAGGGCGCGGACCGTGCCGCCGGGCGACTCGAACAGCAGCACCGAGTCGGACAGCACCAGGTGCTCGATCTCCGCCTCGTCCCAACGCGCCACGACGACAGTCGCCTGTGGCGTACGCACGTGAGAAAGGTCACACCGGAAACGGTGCGCCTCGGCGGTGCGCCGGATGGACTCCGCGAGGATCTCCCGCAGGGTCAGATCCCGCCGCGAAACGGACAGTTCGACCAGGGCGCCGCCCAGTCGCGCGGTGAACCAGGGGACCGAGTGCGCACAACCGGTGCCACCCGGCGGCGGAGTCACCCCGTCGAGCAGCACGAGCCCCCCACCCTGGCCGGAGGCGGGGAGGGCGGTGGCTGCCCAGTCCTCGTTCGGACGTCCGGCGAGGCCGGCGGCGGTGGCGAGTTCGATGCGCATTCAGCCAGTCTGCACGATGCCTTCACGGAGCCTGCACGGACCGGGGATTGGCCCGTACCAGCAGGTCAGGCAGGCAAGTGGAGCGGAAGGAACCGCTCCGGGCGGTGTGCGGGCGGGCATCCTGCCAAAGCCTGCCCCGAAGATCCAGCCGGACGCCCATGTGTGCCGTCGGGGGCCCGAGGGGAGACTTGTTCGCCAACTCCGGAGTGATGTTCACTCGTTCGAGTGGCGGAGCGGTTGATGCGCGCCCCCTTCCCAAATGCACTGGAATGGTCAGAAGCCGTACCAGGGGTCGGGGCGCTCGTTCACGTGACCGAGCGTCACCTCTGCTTCAAGGGCGGACGAGTCGAGATTGCGAGCACCGGTGCAGAAGAAGCGGCCTCGGAGCAAGGGCAGCAAGCACAGCAGTTCCGAGGTGGCGTCTTCGGCGCCGGCTGAGAGCGGGCGCACCGTGCGCGTCCGCAGCCGGCTCGTCGCAGGCGTCGCGGTCGTCGGGATCACTGTCATAGCCGCGGGAGCACCGGCAGCCCTGAGTGCTTCCTCCGACCTGACCGAGTCGCAGCGGCTGGTCACCCTCGCGGAGCTGAACCAGCAGGCCATCGCGCTCGCGCACTCCCTCGCCGACGAGCGCGACGAGGTCACCGCCTTCATCGCGGGCGGCCGGGAGGGCAAGCTGGGCTCGACGAGCGGCGCCGCGGGAAGCCGCAGCGCCCGCGTCGACCAGCAGGTGGACGAGATCCGGGACGCGGCCTCCGCCGTTCTGCGCCGAGACCTCTCCACCATTCCCTCCCTGCGTCGCGACGCCATCGGCGGCAAGGGCACCGCGCTGGAGGCCCACCAGGCGTACACCGAGGTCATCTCCAAGCTCCACGACCTCTCCGACGAGCTCGCGGACAGGACCCCGCCGCGCGCCGCCGAGGCGGTCCGCGCCCCGCTCGCGCTCGGCCGGGCCACCGAACAGGCCTCCGCCACCCGCGGGCTGCTGCTCGCCGCGCTGGCCGTCCCCCGCAAGGAACCGGCCACCCCGCAGATCGACCCGTTGACCGGCCTGCCCGTCCAGACCCAGGACGAGGGCGAGACCAAGGAGGACCGCACCCGCGACGAGCTGAGCGGCGCCGCCCAGCAGTACCGGGTCGGCGAACTCTCCGCCCTCGCCGACTTCGACCAGGCCGCCGGTGCCACCGCCCGCGACAAGCTGGCCACCACCGTCACCGGCCCCGAGGTCAACAGCGCGGAGAAGTACCTCGCCGGACTCACCGACCGCCCCGAGCTCTCCGAGGCCGACCAGAAGGTCAGCAGCAAGAAGCTCCAGGCGGCGCTCTCCGCCCGGATCGACCGGATGCGGGGCGTCGAGTCCGCCCTCGGCACCGCCCAGGTGCAGCGGCTGGGCCAGCTGCGCGACGACGACGTCACCGCGCTCGAACTGCGGATCGCGCTGCTCGGTGGCTGTCTGCTCATCGCCGTCGGCGTCTCCACCGCCGTGGCCCGCACCCTCACCCAGCCGCTCGCCGTCCTGCGGATCGGCGCCGGCCGCCTCGCCTCGGAACCCGAGACGGCCGAACCGGTCCGCTACACCGGCCGCAACGACGAGTTCGCGCAGGTCGTCCGGTCCATCAACGCCCTGCACGGCCGGCTGCACGGACTGCTCCACGAGTTCAACGGACGGTTCGAGAAGCTGGAGAGCGAGCGCGGCGAACTGATCGCCGGCCGCGAGGCCCTCACCCTCCAGCGCGCCGAACTCCAGGTCCACACGGCCGACCTGACGGCACAGCTGGAAAAGCTGAAGAACACCGTCCACCACACCTTCGTCAACCTGTCGCTGCGCACCCTCGGTCTCGTCGAACGCCAGCTCGGCGTCATCGAGTCCCTGGAGGAGCGCGAGCAGGACCCGGAGCGGCTCGGCACGCTGTTCAAGCTCGACCACATGGCCACCGTCATGCGCCGCCACAGCGAGAACATGCTGGTGCTCGCGGGCGCCGATCACGGGCACGGGCACCCGGGGCCGATCCCGCTGGTCGACGTGATGCGCGCCGCGGTCAGCGAGATCGAGCGGTACGAGCGGGTCACCATCCAGTCCCTGCCGCCGCACGCCCAGATCGCCGGGTTCGCCGCCGACGACCTCAGCCACCTCGTCGCCGAACTCCTGGAGAACGCCACCTCGTTCTCCCCGCCGGACTCCCACGTCCAGCTCTCCGGCTGGCTGCTGGAGACCGGTGAGGTGATGCTCTCCGTGCAGGACGAGGGCATCGGCATGTCGTCCGTGCGGATGGGCGAGCTCAACACCCGCCTCGGTGACCCCTCGCTCTTCGAGGCGGGGGAGCAGAGTGCGGACGGGGCCGGCCTCGGTCTCCAGGTGACCTCGCTGCTGGCCGCGCGCCACGGCGTACGGGTCCAGCTGCGGGAGCAGAAGGGCAGCGGGGTGACCGCGGTCGTCGTGCTGCCCCAGGCGCTGCTCCCGAAGGCGCCACCGGCCGCGACCCCGCCGCCGGTCACGGCCCTCGGTGACGCGCCCACGCTGAACCTCCCCGGATCGGTCGCCGAGGCCAACTCCAACGCCCTGCCGCGCCGCACCCTCGCGCTGCCCGGCGACCCGCTGATCGCGGCCGCCGAGCAGACGATCGCCCAGACCGGCACGACGGCCGTTCCCGCGTCCGGCCCGGGGGCCGGGGCCCTCGCAAGGGATCACACCCCGGCCGTCCCCGTCCCCGACCACGAGCCTCCGGTCGCCCCCGAGCCCGAGACCGCGCAGGCGGCGCAGCCCGCACCGGACCCCGAGCCGTTCCTGCCCGCGGAGTCCGAGGCAGAGACCACGATGCAGGTCCGACTCCCGCGGGTGCCCGAATTCGACGACGTACCCGAGTTCACGCACGCCCCCGCCTTCGGGGACGGCCCGGAGCCCACGTCCGCCGCCGGCCCGTACGCCATCGGCCCCGACCGTCACGAGCGCACCGCCGACGAGGGCCGGCAGCCGCAGCCCGCCCCGGCCCCGGCACCGGCACCGGCCGCGCCCACCCCCGCGCCCGCCCCCGCCCCCGTCTCGACCTCCGTGGCCGACGCGCTGCCGGGACCGCGCCACGCCGAGCCCGGGCGGATCACCGACAAGGGGCTGCCCAAGCGCACCCCCAAGGTCGTCAAGCCCGCAGGGGCCCCCGCACCCGAGCGCACGGGCACCGTGGACAAGGAGGCCCTGCGCCGCCGGCTCGGCGGCTTCCACCAGGGCGCGAAGAACGGCCGCCGGGACGTCGAGGCGGAGATCGCCGAGGCCACGGCCCCGGCCGGAGGCACCACACGTACCGAGCACACTGAGCCGGCAGGCCGTACCGATGGCCGGACCGGGGAGACGGGGGACACAGTCGAGGAGGCACGCAGTTGACTGCGCCCAGCACATTCGGGCTGAGTACCGAGGCCCGGAACCTTCACTGGTTGCTGAGCAATCTGGTGGAGGAGGTGCCAGGGGTCCACTCGGTCACCGTCGTTTCGTCCGACGGACTCATGCTGCTCTCCTCCGACCCCGGCCACCAGGTCGCCCAGGTGGCCGGCCGGCAGGACGGCCCCCGGGGCTCCAGTGCCGATCTGGCGACCATCGTCTCCGGCATCGGCAGCCTCACCATCGGTGCCGCGAAGCTGATGGACGGCGGCGGCGTCAAGCAGACCATGGTCGCCATGGACGAGGGCAGCGTCTTCGTCATGTCGATCAGCGACGGCTCGCTGCTCGGGGTGCACGCCACTCCCGACTGCGACATGAGCGTCATCGCCTACCACATGGCGCTCTTCGTCGGCCGTGCCGGACACGTACTCACCCCCGAACTCCGCAGTGAGCTGCGCAAATCGATGGAGAGCGCCCAGTGACCCCCGCTGTTGAACCCGCCCGCAGGCTCCCCGTGCGCGGGGCCGACAAACGGCCCGCGCGGGTGCGCCCGTACTCGCTCACCGGCGGCCGTACCCGCTTCGGCCACGTGCTGCTCGTCGAGACCTTCGTCGCCGCGCTCGAAGCCCCCGACGAGCGCCGCGAACTGACTAACGGCAACCTGGCCTCGCGCGTCATGCCGGAGCTCCAGGCCATCGTCGAGATCTGCCGGCGGATGCGTACCGTCGCGGAGATCTCGGCCCTGCTGAAGATGCCGCTCGGCGTGGTCAGAGTGCTGCTCAGCGACTTGGCCGACCAGGGAAAGATCCGCGTGTACGGAACCGGTCACGGCGCCGGCCAGCCCGACCGCGCACTGCTCGAAAGGGTGCTCAATGGACTCCGTCGTCTCTGAGTCGCCGCTGTTCGCCCCGCGCCAGCCGGGGCCGAGGGACCAGGCCGAGGAATCGCTGCAGGCCTGGCAGCTCGATCACACCAGGGCACCGATCGCCACGAAGATAGTGGTCGCGGGCGGCTTCGGCGTGGGCAAGACCACCTTCGTGGGCTCGGTCTCCGAGATCACCCCACTGAAGACCGAAGCGATGATGACCCAGGCCAGCGAGGAGACCGACGACCTCAGCGCGACGCCCGACAAGGTCACCACGACCGTCGCCATGGACTTCGGCCGCCTCACGCTCGACGACGACCTGGTGCTGTACGTCTTCGGCACACCGGGACAGCAGCGCTTCTGGTTCATGTGGGACGACCTGGTGCGCGGCGCGATCGGCGCGGTCGTGATGGCCGACACCCGCCGGCTCGCCGACTGCTTCCCCGCCCTCGACTACTTCGAGAGCTGCGGGCTGCCGTACATCGTGGCCGTCAACCACTTCGAGGGAACGCCCGGGTTCGAGGCGGAGGATGTCCGGGAGGCCCTGACTGTCCCCCCGCACGTGCCTGTTGTGATCATGGACGCGCGTAACAGGATCACCGTCGTCGAGTCGCTGCTGGCCCTGGTGGGCCACGCTCTCGACGCCACCCCGGCATAGATACACACAACGGAGAACCGCGATGCGGAAGATACTCATAGTCGGAGCCGGCCAGTCCGGGCTCCAGCTCGCCCTCGGACTGCAGTCCAGGGGCTACGAAGTCACCCTCATGTCCAACCGCACGGCCGACGAGATCCGCTCCGGCCGGGTCATGTCGACGCAGTGCATGTTCCACACGGCGCTCCAGCACGAGCGGGACTACCAGCTCAACTTCTGGGAGTCCCAGGCCCCGCGGATCGAGGGCCTCGGCGTCTCGGTCGCCGCGCCCGACTCCTCGCGCGCCGTCGACTGGGTCGGCAAGCTGGACGGCTTCGCCCAGTCCGTGGACCAGCGCGTGAAGATGGCCGGCTGGATGGAGACCTTCGCCCAGCGCGGCGGACAGCTCGTCATCCACGGTGCGGCCGTCTCGGACCTGGACTACTTCTCCCGCACCTACGACCTGGTGATGGTCTCGGCCGGCAAGGGCGAGCTGGTCTCCATGTTCGGCCGGGACGCGTCCCGTTCGCCGTTCGACGCCCCGCAGCGCGCCCTGGCCGTCGCGTACGTCCACGGCATGGGCCCGCGCCCGGAGCACCCCGACTTCGACGCGGTCCGCTGCAACCTGGTCCCGGGCGTCGGCGAGCTCTTCGTGATGCCGACACTGACCACGTCGGGCCGCGCCGACATCCTGTTCTGGGAGGGCATCCCGGGCGGACCGCTCGACGCCTTCCAGGGCATCAAGGACCCCTCGGAGCACCTCGCCAAGACGCTGGAGCTCATGGAGCGGTTCACCCCGTGGGAGTACGCACGCGCCACCAAGGTCGAACTGACCGACGCCAACGGCACCCTGGCGGGCCGTTACGCCCCGACCGTCCGCAAGCCGATCGGCCGGCTCCCCGGCGGCGGTCTGGTGCTCGGTGTGGCGGACGTGGTCGTCGCCAACGACCCGATCACCGGGCAGGGCTCCAACTCGGCCTCCAAGTGTGCGAACGCCTACCTGGACTCGATCATCGAGCACGGCGACCGCGAGTTCGACGCGGAGTGGATGCAGTCCACGTTCGACCGCTACTGGGACACCGCCCAGCACGTCACGAAGTGGACGAACGCGATGCTCGGCGTCCCGCCGGAGCACGTGCTGAACCTGATCGGCGCCGCCGGCCAGCTCCAGCCCGTCGCCGACCGCTTCGCCAACGGCTTCAACAACCCGGCGGACTTCGACAACTTCTTCTTCGAGCCGGAGAAGACGAACGCGTACCTCGCCTCGGTCGCGGGTCCGGCCGCATAAGCGCCCCGTACCCCCTGATCGCACCGGCCGGGCCGGGCGTCGCCGGAGCTCCCGGCGAGCCCCGGCCCGGCCGACGTGTTCGGGGCGAGCGCTACTCGCCGGGCGACGAGGAGTCGCCGTACCCCTCGTCGGAGCCGTCGGCGGCCCCCTCGGGAAGCTCCGGCGGCTTGTAGGTGGTCAGCGGTGTGCTCTCCGGATCGGGCCGGACAGCGCCCAGCAGTGGATTCGACGCCACCGGGGAGACCTTGACCTGGGAGCCGGGCCGCGGCGCCTGGACCACCAGACCGTTGCCGATGTACAGCGCCACGTGCGTCGCCTTCGGGAAGTAGATGACCAGATCGCCGGGGCGCAGGGCGTTCAGCGGCACCTTCCGCAGCTGCCGCCACTGCTCCTGCGAGGTCCGGGGAATGGTGCGTCCGGCGCTTGCCCAGGCCTGTGAGGTGAGCCCGGAGCAGTCGAACGAGCCCGGTCCCTCCGCACCCCACACGTACGGCTTGCCGATCTGCTCGATCGCGTACCGGACGGCCTCTCCCCCCTCCGCGGTCGCCGGCCGGAAGGAGGGCAGGGCGCCGGAGGCGACCAGTGCGTCCTGGGCCTTGTCCGTGCCCTTCTGTTCGAGGCGGGAGACTTCGGCGAGCTGTTTCTCGGAGAGGGTGGCGAGCAGACCCTCGACCTGTTTCAGCCGCGAACGGACCGTGTCGCGCTGCTTCTTCTGCTTTGCCGCCAGGACTTGTTGTCTGTCCAGCACCTTCCGGGACTGCTTCGCCAGCTCGGCCGCACGCTTCTCGGCGCCGCCGAGCCGGTGCATGGTCGCCACCCGCCCGGCGGCCAGCCGCTGCACGACCTGGCCCTGGTCCAGGGCGTACTCGGGATCGCGCATCAGCAGCAGCCGCAGGTACGCGGAGAGGTCGGAACGGCCCTGGTACTGCTCACGGGCCAGCCGCCCGGCGGCGTCGCGGCTGCGGGACAGCGAGAGCCGGGCGGTGACGAGCTCGGAGTCCAGGTTCTTCGCCTCCGCGGTCCGCTTCTTCAGCTCGGCCGCCGTCCCGTTGTAGGTCTCGGTGGCCTCCTCGGTCTGCTGGTACAGCCGCTGAAGTTCGTTCAGCAGCCCGGCGACGCCGCCCGGTGCCGTTTGTCCGGGTCCGGCGGCCGGGGCGGCGGGGTCCTCGGGGCCCGGCGAAGGGGCCGCGACGGCCGCGGCCGGCGAGGTCATGACGACGGCGGCGAGCGCCGCCGTGCCGAGGGAGCGCAGGAGTTTGCCCGACACGACACCACCTCCGGAAGCGGGGTGAATCGTGCGACTACCCCATGAGTGAGCGCAATTCCTCCATACGTTCACTCGCCGTCAGGTGATGCAAGAACCTCCGGGCGTGGCGGCGGGCCCGTTCCCCCGGAAGGCGGCAGGGCGGCCCTGGGGGACGGTCCCGGCCCGGTCAGTCGACCGGGAACGCGTAGACCATGCGGTCGCGCCGGACGACAGCGGTCTTCCCGGAGGCCAGAACCTGGTAGGAAGCGGTGACCTTCGCCCCCTTCGGGTCCTGGGCCCCGATGTCCTGGAACTTCCAGAGCCGCCGCCCGTCGGCCGCCGCGAACGCGGTGACCTGCCCGGGGCCCGCCGCGAGCAGCGTGCCGCCCGAGCCGCTGAGCGTGACCGCGGGAGCCGATCCGTCGGCCACCGCCTCCGTCGACCGCCGCCAGCGCAGCTTCCCGGTCTCCCGGTCGACCACACCCACTTCCTGGTTGTGGTTGGTGGTGTGCAGCAGTGCGCCGGCCTCGGCCGAGGTCCCGAAGACGGAACCCGGCGTGCCGTTCAGCGTCCACTTCGGCTTGCCGCCGGGCGTCTCGAAGGCCCGCAGGTCGTCCCCGACCGCCGCGAACAGCACCCCGTCCGTGTCGCCCATGGCCGCCGCGTCGGGGGTGACCGTGCCGAAGGCCTTGGTCCACTGAAGCTTTCCGGTCGTCCGGTCGAAGCTGCGGAAGTGGGCCTTGCCCTTGGCGGCCTTCACCTCGGCGGGGGTGAGCGTCAGCCGGTCCTGTCGCACGACGACGGCGTCGGGCCGGATCGCGATCAGGCGGTACTCGGGCGCGATCGGGCCGCGGCCGGTGGGTACGGGCGTGCGCCACAGTTCCTTGCGCTGCTCGATGTCGTACCCGAACAGATACGACTTGACGACCTGCTTGTCCTTGCCGCGCTTCTTGCCCTTCTTGGGCTTGGGGGCCTTCACCGTGACCTCGTGCGAGCCGGTGAACCAGAGGTTCGGGCCGGACGATCCGACGAGCGTGCGCACCGACAGATGCGGAGCTTCCTCGAACCCGTCTGCGTACGCCACCCGGTGGGCCACCCGGCCGTCCTTCGCGGACAGCCACAGGAACTCGGACGGTCCGGCGACGAAGCAGAGCTCCTTGCCGGCCGGCAGGGCGGCCTGGCCCTTGGCGGCGTCGGGGCTCTCCCAGACCCGTCGCCCGGTGTTCAGGTCGACGGCGGACGCGTGGGTCTCGTCCGTCAGGACCAGCAGCCGTTCGTTCCAGAGGGCGGCGGTGAGGGGGGCCGGTTCGGCCGCCGGATGGGTGTAGATCCAGCGCGGCTGCGGAGGCAGCCCGGCGACGACCGGCCGGCCGGGGCCCGGTGCGGGCTTGGCGTCGACCTTGGGCTCGGCGTCGTCACCGGACCCGAGCGCGAGCACCGCGCCGGCCCCGGCGAGGAGCCCGGCGGCTCCGGCGGCGGCCCCGATCAGCAGGGTCCGGCGGTCGACGGCAGCGGGCTTCGCGGCGGCCGGGGGAGTGGCGGAGGGGAAGGGCGCCGCGGGGCCGGGGGCGGGCAGTGCGTGCGGGGTCATGGGGGCGGCGGCGGGGATGACCGCCGGCTGCCCGGGCAGTTCGTGCGGCAGGGAGAGCTGGGTGGTCACCCGGTCGGGCCGCGGGGCCATGTGATCGATGACCCCGAGCTGCGCGGTCCGGGTGTCGCGGCCGGGCGGGAGCGGGGTGGGCGGGGAGCGGTGCGGGCGGGGGCGTGCTCCGCGCGGAGTCCTCGGCGGTGACGGGGACGGCGTCCTGCACGACCGCCGCGTCCTGCACCGTCTCCGGGGCGGTGGGCGGCGCGGCTTCCAGGTTCCGTACCCGGTCGCCCTGTTCGGCCACGGCAGCCGTCAGCCGTGCGGGCAGCCAGCCGCCCTTGGCCAGTCCGGCCGCGCCCTCCAGCGCCAGCTCCGCCGCCACCGCGCCCGCGGTCGGACGGTCGGCCGGGTCCTTCGCCAGGCAGCGTGCGACCAGGTCCCGCAACTCGTCCGGCACGGCGTCCAGCCGGGGGTCGGTGTGCGCGATCCGGTCGGCGGCCTCGGCGGCCGGGCCGTCCGCCAGCGGGGTGCTTCCCGTCGCCGCGTACGCCAGCAGCAGGCCCAGCACGAAGAGATCGGAGGCCGGTCCGGCCTCCTGACCCGCGACCTGCTCCGGGGTCAGATAGCCGAGCCGTACGGAGAGCTGGCCACCCGGCCGCGCCTCTGCGTCGGCCGCCGCGCCCAGCGGCCCGAAAGCGGTGAGCCGCGGCCCGTCCTCGGCCAGCAGCACGGTCCTGGGGGCGAGCCCCTGCAGCACGGCCCCCGTCGCGTGGACCCGGGAGAGCGTCTCGGCGATGCCCGCGCCCAGTATCCGGACGGCACGCTCGGGAAGCGGTCCGGCGATGTCGACCGCCTCGGCGAGGGTCAGCGCCGGAACGTACGCCGAGGCCGTCCACAGCCGGCCGTCGTCCTCGGGCCCGTCGTCGGGGGCGTCGAGCCGCGCCTCCACCCAGCCGCCGGACAGCCGGTCCGCGGTACGTGATTCCGCCTGGAAACGCCGCCGGAACGCGGGCAACGCGGCCAGTTCCGGCCGGGCCGCGGTGATCACGACGAGGTCCTCCGGAGCCGAGCCGTGCGCGAGGTACTGCACCGCGGCGGCCGTCTCACGGAACCGCCCCAGCACGGTGTACGGGCCGAAGCGGCGTGGATCGTCCTGACGCAGCGCCTCCATGGCGCACCCCCTTGTGACCGTCCTTCGGACCAGACCGTCGATCTTAGAGGGTCCGGCAGTCGCGGCCCCATTGCGCCCCAAATGTGTCACCCCGGCTTCGACCAGGGCCACTTGGGGCTGTGGCGTTCACGGCCGTCGGGGGCGTACTCGTACACCCAGCCCCGCTGGATCCCGAGCCGCTTGGTGTGTCCTGCCGCAACCCGCCGGTACGCGTACACGGTGGCCGGTCCGCCGTCGGCGTCCGGGACCGGGACCTCGTACCACTTGGGCGGGTGGCCGGTCGCGCCGACGAGGACGGGCAGGACGCGTCCGTCCAGCGGTCCGCCGGTGAAGGGCGTGTTCTCGCTTCTCACCGCACCAGTCTGACCGATCAGCCGGGCGGCAGCAGATGCGCCGCCTCGCCGACCACCGGGATCAGCCGGTCCGCCAGCCGGCCTGCCGGGCCCGCCGAGGTCTCCAGCGGCAGCAGTTCGGCCACCGCGGCCGCGGTTCCGGGGTCCGTGGCGGCCGTGACGGCGAGGAGCCCGATGAACTGGTCGACGAGCCAGTCGCGCAGCTCGGACGCGGCCGGCTGCTTCCCCTCGTCCAGCCAGATCAACGAGGCCGCCTCGACGGCCGCGATCCAGGTGCGCACCATCATCCGCAGCCGCGGTCCGGGTTCGCTGCCCGCGCCCCGGCCCAGGTGCAGGAGTATCTGGTCGGCCGCCGCCCTCCGCACCTCGTCGACGATCGTGCTCGTACGGGACGTCTCGGCGACGCTGCCGCCGCGCAGCAGTGCGCTGAAGCCGGCGTCGTGCTCGTCGACGAAGGCGAGATAGCGGTCGAGGACCCGCGTCACCCGCTCCGTGGGCGGGCCCACGGCCGGTTCGGCGAAGCACAGGATCAGTTCCTCCGCGGCGGACCTGAGCGCCGCCTCGTACAACTGCTGCCGCCCGCCCGGGAAGTAGCGGTAGACCAGCGGGCGCGACACCCCGGCCACCGTCGCGACCTCGTCGAGCGAGACCTCGTCGGGGGCCCGGTGCGCGAACAGGGTGAGCGCCGCACCGAGGAGCTGGGTGCGGCGTTCCTCGACGCTGAGCCTTCGGTACGCACGGGTCGGCGGCGCGGCTGCGGCAGGGGTCATACCAGGCAGCCTAAGGCCTGCCCTTCCCGGCGGCCCGGGGTCGGGCAGCCGGATCAGGCCAGCAGGCCCGAGCTCTTCCACAGCCTGCGTCCCACTCCGTTGAGGACCCCGATGTCGTCGAAGAAGTCCGTCAGCCGCTTGGCGCCGGACTGCATGACCTCCGCCCGGTGGCCGCTGGCCTTCACCTGGGCCACGGCCTCCTGGCGGTCCAGGCCGACGTTCTCGTACACCTGCGGGTTGACGAAGCAGACGGAGAAGACGCGGGCCGCCTCCCCGCAGCTCACCCGGGTGAGCTCGCGCTCCCAGCGCGGGGCCGTCACCATCTGGCGGCGCAGTTCCTCGCGGGCGTACCGGACGTGCCGTGCCTCCTCGACCACATGGATGCGGGTCACCCCGCGCACCAGGGTCTGGACGCGCTCGTCGGGGAAGGTCAGCCGCTGCATCCAGTCGAGGATCTCCTCGCCGAGCAGCGTCGCCGCGAACGAACCGGGCGTCGTGGAGACGGTCTTCAGTACCCGGGCGAGGTTGTGGTACCGGCGCGGAACCGGGTAGCAGGGCGCCCCGCCCCAGGTGATCATCCGGCCGAACATCATCGAGTGCCGGCACTCGTCGGCTATCTCGGTGAGTGCGTAGCGGACGTGGTTGCTGACCACCGGCTTGTCGTAGATGTGGCGGACCAGCAGCTGCATGAGGATGATCTCGAACCAGATGCCGAGCGAGGCGAGCGAGGCGGCCTCGTGCCGGGCCAGTTCCTGCCGCTGCTCCTGCGACATCTTCTTCCACATCGGGGTGTCGTAGAGGGAGATCAGCTCGGGCGGCCAGAACCACTTGCCGTCCTCGACCGCCGCGTCCCAGTCGAGCTCCTTGTCCGGGTCGAAGGAGTGCTTGGCGGAGGCCTCCAGGAGCCGTTCGGCGATCTGCTCGCGGTCGCGGAGCGGGCCGAGTGCGTCGCGGAGCAACTGCACATCGCGTTCGGTCACGGTCGTCATGGCTGGACGCACCTCTCCCATGGGTTACCGACGGTCACCCATTATGAGACTACTTGTCAGCAAGGCCGTCAATCCCTTGCGCGCGACTTGTTGACCCGGCGTCTACCAACGTGTGAACCTGCCAACTGAGCCAGGGTTCAGGTGACTTACCGGAGCATTGCGAGGCGAAGGAGCCGTCCGTGTCGACACACGACCTCTACACCACCGCCCCCGAGGAACTGCTGTGGACGGTGCCCGCCTCGGGTGCCGCCCGGTTCAGCTGGGACTACGACGACGGCCGTGAGCGTCTTCTCGCCCTGTACCAGAAGGGCAAGGACAAGCAGTGGGACGGCAACAAGCGCATCGACTGGAGCATCGAGGTCGACCCCGCCGATCCGCTCGGCACCCCCGACGAGGCCCTCACCCTGTACGGCACCCCGCACTGGGCGAAGATGACCGAGAAGGACCGGGGCGAGCTGCGCAAGCACTACACCTCCTGGCAGTTCAGCCAGTTCCTCCACGGTGAGCAGGGCGCGATGGTCTGCGCGGCCCGGATCGTGGAGTCCGTCCCCGACCTGGACGCCAAGTTCTACTCCGCGACCCAGACCATGGACGAGGCCCGGCACGCGGAGATCTACGGCCGGTTCCTGCACGAGAAGGTCGGGATGCTGTACCCGATCAACGACAACCTCCAGGGGCTGCTGGGCGACACCCTGCGTGACTCGCGCTGGGACATGCCTTACCTCGGCATGCAGGTCCTCATCGAGGGCCTGGCCCTGGCCGCGTTCGGCATGATCCGCGACACCACGACGCAGCCGCTGCCCAAGCAGATACTCGCGTACGTCATGCAGGACGAGGCCCGCCATGTCGCCTTCGGCCGGATGGCGCTGCGCGACTACTACAAGCAGCTGAGCGATGCCGAACTCCGCGAGCGCGAGGACTTCGTCATCGAGGGCTGCTACCTGATGCGCGACCGGCTCAGCGGGGTCGAGGTGCTGGAGAACTTCGGCATCGCCAAGCAGGAGGCGAAGGACCTCTCCGAGCACTCGGAGTTCCTCCAGCTCTTCCGCAAGCTGCTGTTCAGCCGCATCGTCCCGTGCGTGAAGGACATCGGTCTGTGGGGCGAGCGCCTCCAGAAGGCGTACGTCGACATGGGCGTCTTCGAGCTCGGCGACTCGAACCTGGACCTGCTGATGGCCCAGGACGAGGAGATCGCCGAGCAGCTGGACCGGGAGCGCTTCGAGGCGGAGGAGCAGGCCCGGGTGGCGGAGGTCGCCGAGGCGATAGCGGAGGGCGGAGCGGACCGTTAGACCCCGCCGGGCCCTGCACGTCCTAGGTCAGGACCAGCCACCGCCGGCCGTCGAGGAGTTCGCGTGCCGCGTCGAGATGACCGGCGTGGCACGCGGTCTCGGTGATGACGTGCAGCAGGACGTCCCGCAGGGTGTGCAGGTGCGGTTCGCCGAACTGCGCGTGGGGCCACCAGGCCAGGGGGGCGTCGGCCACGGCCGCGGTGATGACGGCGTCAGCGAGGCCCGTCTCCGCACGGTACCGGTCGAGCACCTCTGCGCCGGTCGTGCCGGGGGCGACCTGCCAGGCGTCGTCGATCTCGTCCAGGGCCGCGATCACGGCCGCGTCACCCGTGAACACGGCACGGAACCAGAATCGTTCGACATCGAGAGCCAGATGCTGGACGAGGCCCAGACACGTCCACCCCGACGGGAGCACGGGCCGCCGCAACGCCTCGGCGTCAAGCCCTTCGAGGATGCCGAGGACATGGCGGCGCTGCCCCTCCAGGGACGACAGCAGGGCGCGGATCTCGGCGCCGGGAGCCATGGTCCCGGTCTCCTGCCCGGCTTCGGCCGTGGTCATCGTGCGATCTCCCAGATGTGGCCGCCGGGGTCGCGGAAGCTGGCGGTCCGGATGCCCCAGGGCCGGTCCATCGGCCCGTTGAGCAGCGTCACACCGCGGTCGGCCAGCACCTTGCACATGGCATCCACGTCGTCCACGGGGAGCGTGAGCTGCATCCGGGCACCGGTGTCCTGACCGGCGACGCCCGCCGGTGCGATCAGCCCGTGCGCGGCGGTGGTCCGCAGCAGATTGATGAGGGTGTTGCCGAAGGTGAAGACCGCCGAGTCGCCGTCCTCGTACGTCACCGGCAGTCCGAAGACCTCCCGGTAGAACCGCTTGGTCTCCGCCAGGTCCTCGGTGAACAGGGTGAGCGCGCTGATGCTGCCGGGCCAGTAGGTCGTGCCGGTCGTCTCTGTCACGGCAGCCACGATCTACGAACTTCCCTGGCCTGTACAGGGGGTTGCGGGGTCGTCCACCGCCCGCTCCATGCAGACCAGTTCCGCGCGTTCGTCCCACGACGGCGTGACGGCGAAGCCGAACCGTTCGTAGAGCGAGACGGCTCCGGTGCGCCACTGCCACACCGACAGCCGTACGGTGTGGGCCCCGCTGCGCGCGGCGTGGGCGAGCGCGGCGTCGAGCAGGGCGGAGGCGACGCCCCGGCCACGGGAACCGGGATCCGTCCAGAGGCGCTTGATCTCCAGCCGGCCGTCCACAGGGGCGGTCACCACGAGGCAGCCGACGGCGGTTCCCCCGTCCAGCGCCACGAGCACGACGGCGTCGGCGAACGCGCGGTCCGGATCCTCGGCCTCCACCCGGTACCGGTCGGGCAGCCCGGCCGCGTCCGCGACGGGCCGGCCCTTCTCCGCCTCCGTCTGCAGGTGGTAGTCGATGAGCAGCGCGGTCAGTCCGTCCACGGTGGAGAGCGTGTGCGCAGGAGGCTGTACGACGGAAAGGCCGCGTCGATCGTTCATGGCGCAAGGATCACATGCGGCCGCAACGGGCTTCGGCGAGGCCGAATTCCGGTGTACGGTCCCGGCCCCGCGGCGGGAGGATGGGGCCATGTCCTCAACCACCGTTGCCCCGGACCTCGCCGCCGCCCGCCGCAGCCTCGAAGGCCTCGCGCTCGGGGACGCTTTCGGCGAGCGGTGGTTCCCCCTCTTCCGGGAGCCCCGGCAGGCGTACAACGAGATCAGGGCGCGCCGCACCCCGCACGAACCCGTCTGGCACTGGACCGACGACACCGCCCTGGCGCGTGCTCTGCAGAGGGTGCTCGACGACCACGGGCACGTCGAGCAGGACCGGCTCGCGCTGTACTTCGCGCTCGCCTTCGAGGCCGATCCGGCACGCGGGTACGGCCACGGCATGCACATCCTGCTGCCCGAACTGCTGACGTCCCCGGCCGACTGGCGGACGCTGGCCCCCGATCTGTTCGAGGGCGGAAGCCTCGGCAACGGCGCCGCGATGCGGGTCGCCCCGCTCGGGGCGCGATTCCACCGGGACGTCGGCCACGCGGCCGAACAGGCCGCGCGGCAGGCGGAGGTCACCCACGCCCACCCGGAAGGGATCGCGGGCGCGGTAGCGGTCGCGGTGGCGGCGGCGCTGGCGGTTCGTGGTGAGTTCACGCTGGCCCGGGTCGCCGGGCGGACCCCCGCGGGGGCGGTGCGGGAGGGCCTGCTGCGGGCCGTGGACGTACCGTTCGAAACGGAGCCGTGGAAGGCCGCTGACCTGCTCGGCAACGGGCAGCGCATCCGCTCCGACGACACCGTGCCGTTCGCCCTGTGGACCGCGGCCCGTCACCCCGACGACCTGGAGGCGGCGCTCTGGGCCACCGCCGAGGGGCTCGGGGACGTCGACACCACGTGTGCCATCACCGGCGGGGTCGTCGGCGCGGTCACCGGGGTCGAGGGGGCGCCGGCCGAGTGGCTGCGACGCCGGGAGCCCCTGAACTGACGAGCCGGCTGACCGGGCTCCGCCGCCGGGGCGCTGCCCGTCATGGCCGCACGGGGCCCAGTGCGTCCTCCACGGCACAGGCCATGGCGAGCAGTGAGACGTCCGCGCCGCGCCGCGCCACCAGTTGGAGCCCGACCGGGCAGCCGTCCGCGGTGAATCCGGCGGGCACACTCGCCGCCGGATGCCCGCTCAGGTTGAACGCCCAGGTCAGCGCGGTGGAGAAGAGTTCGCCCGGTCCGTCGTGGCCGTGTGGGCGGTTGGGGGTGACGGGCGTGAGGAGCAGCGGCGTGCCTGCGAAGAAGGCGTCCAGTCTGCGGTCGTTCTCGCGCCGGAGCTCCCCGAGGTGCGGCGGCACCTCCCGGCTCCGCACGGCCTGCCAGGCCGCCGCCGGGTCCAGCAGCTCGCAGCCGCGGTCCGCGAGCCGCACCACGCCCGCCGTGACCAGCCGCCCGACCGCTCCCCGCACCACCGCCGCCACCTCCGGGTCGACGTCCGCGAATCCCAGGTCGGGGCTGTAGGCGGCGGACAGGGGCAGTTCGGCCGTGGCCGGCCCGTAGTCGTCCAGGACGCAGCGCAGATAGGCCTGCGCCCGCGCGGCAGTCCGGGTCAGGACCCCGGCGGAGGCGAGGCCGGACCGGTCGGGGGAGGGCAGCAGCCCGTTGGTCGTCTTCAGCCCGAACACCCCGCACCAGGCGGCCGGGATGCGCACCGACCCCGCCCCGTCGCTGCCGGTCGCCAGCTCCACGAGATCCGCCGCGACCGCCACCGCCGAACCCGCCGACGAACCGCCCGGCGTCCGGTCCGGCCGCCAGGGGTTGACGGTACGGCCGTTGGCGCCCAGGCCCCAGGTCTTCCAGTACGTGCCGGGGCCGGGCAGGGACGTCGAGCCGACCGGGACGCCACCGGCCGCGATCAGCCGCCGGGCGGCGTACGAACGGATCCCGGTGGGACCCTTCACCGCGAACGGCAGCCCGGCCAGGGGGAGCCGCGCCGCCCCAGGCAGCCGGGCGAGCGCCTCCTCGTGCCACACGTCGACGAACGCGCAGAGCCGCGGGTCCTCCCGCTCGATCGCGGCCAGCGCCTCGGCGGCCCTCCTGAACTCCGTCACTGCCTCAGAGACCCCGCTCCCTCACCCGCCCCGGATTGCCGGACGCTCTCAGTCTTCCAGGGCCGCCTCCATCACGGAACGGGCGATCGGGGCGGCGCTGCCGCCGCCGCTGATGTCGGCCCGGTCGGCTGCGGCGTCCTCGACCACCACGGCGACGGCGACGGCCGGCCTCGCTGAGCCCTCCGCCTGCGCCCAGGAGATGAACCAGGCGTACGGCAGACCGGAGTTGTCGATGCCGTGCTGGGCCGTGCCGGTCTTGCCGCCGACCGTCGCCCCGTCGATGGCCGCGTTGGTGCCGGTGCCGTCCTGCACCACGTCGATCATCATCTGCCGCAACCGCATCGCCGTCATCGGATTCATCGCCCGGTGGTACGAACGCGATCCGGTGGTGTGGACGGTCGAGCCGCTGTGCGTGGTCGTACGGTCCACCAGGTGCGGGTGCATGAGCTCGCCGCCGTTGGCCACGGCCGAGGCCACCATCGCCATCTGGAGCGGGGTCGCCGTCGTGTCGAACTGGCCGATCGAGGACAGGGCCAGCTGGTCGTCGCTCATCTCCGTGTCGAAGTTGCTCTTCGCCACCCCGGACGGGATCGTGAGCCCCGTGTCGTTGAAGCCGAACTTCCCGACCGCCTCCACCATGCCGTCCAGCCCGACCTCCACCCCGAGGTGCGCCATCACCGTGTTGCAGGAGACCCTGATCGCCTCGGCCAGCGACGCCTGCTCGCAGCCGCGGGCCTCGTTGGGCAGCGTGGTCGAGGTGCCCGGCAGGACGTAGGGGGAGGGAGTGTCGGTCTCGGCGTCCGGATCGGTGACGACCTCGGCGTCCAGGGCCGCCGCAGCGGTCACGATCTTGAACGTGGAGCCGGGCGGATACGTCTGCCGGATCGCCCGGTTGAGCATCGGCTGGCTCCGGGACGCATTGAGCTCGCGCCAGGCGTCGGTGACGGACGAGCCCGTGCCGGAGAGCCGCCCGGGGTCGTACGAGGGGGTCGAGACCAGGGCCAGGATCTTGCCGGTCGTCGGCTCGACGGCCGCCACCGCGCCCCGGCGCCCGCCGAGCCCCTCGTAGGCGGCGCGCTGCATGGAGTCCTTGATCGTGGTGACGACGTCGCCGCCCGGCTGCCGGCCGCGGGTGATCTCGTTCCAGAAGGGGAGCGGGGCGAGCATGGGGTCGGTGCCGGAGAGGATCCCGTCCTCGGCGTGCTCGATCAGGGTGGTGCCGTACGTCTGCGAGGCGTACCCCGTCACCGGCGCGTACAGCGGGCCGTTGCGGTAGGTGCGCTCGTACGCGAGCTGCTCGCCGGTGTCCTTCGAGCCGGTGACGGATCTGCCGCCGACCAGGATGTTGCCGCGCGGCTGGTCGTAACGGTCGATCGTGGTGCGGCGGTTGGCGGCGTTGTCGTCGAGCTCGTCGGCCTCGAAGACCTGGATGCGGGCGGCGTTCACCAGGAGGGCCACGAGCAGCAGCAGACAGAACGCGGCGGCGCGGCGGATGTAGCGGATCATGTCCTGGCCCCCGGGGCGGTCGACGGGTACGGCATCACAGCTCGTCCTCCAGGGCCGTTGCGACGACGCCGGTCTCCACCTCGTCGGGGTGAGGTCTGCGGGCCACGTCGCTGACCCGGATCAGCAGCGCCACGATGATCCAGTTGGTGACCACCGACGAACCGCCCTGCGCGAGGAACGGCATCGCCATGCCCGTCAGCGGGATCAGCCCCATGACTCCACCCGCGATCACGAACACCTGGAGTGCCAGGATCGAGGCGA
The DNA here is from genome assembly GCF_043203805.1 of Streptomyces sp. LN549. Lineage (NCBI taxonomy): Bacteria > Bacillati > Actinomycetota > Actinomycetes > Kitasatosporales > Streptomycetaceae > Streptomyces > Streptomyces sp. LN549. The sequence continues at coordinate 5,984,597 of NZ_JAZHRI010000002.1, forward strand.
GACCGATCGCGAGCAGCCGCCCGAACGCGTCGCGCAGGGCGAGCCCGGCCCGGTAGCCCCGCGCCACCAGCAGGGCGTACAGCATGAACACCGCGGTCAGCCCGGTCAGGCCGAGCTCCTCGCCGGCCGTCGCCAGGATGAAGTCGGACTTGGCGGCGAAGCCGATGAGGATGGAGTGGCCGAGCCCCAGCCCGGTGCCGAGCATCCCGCCCGCGGCGAAGGCGAACAGCGACTGGGCGAGCTGCCCGGGGCCCCGGCCGGCGTCGATGGAGGCGAACGGGTCGAGCCAGTCCTGCACCCTGCTGTGCACATGCGGTTCGAAGGAGCCGACGACGAACGCGCCGACGGCGGCCAGCAGCAGCCCGACGGCGATCCAGCCGGTCCGGCCGGTCGCCACGTACAGCAGGATCACGAACAGGCCGAAGAACAGCAGCGAGGTGCCCAGATCGCGCTCCAGGACCAGGACGCCGACACTGATCAGCCAGATCGCCACGATCGGGCCGAGCACCCGGCCGGTGGGGAGCTGGAGCTTCCAGATCCTGCGGCCGGTGTACGCGAGGGCGTTGTGGTTCGCCGCGAGGTAGGCGGCGAAGAACACGGCGAGCAGGATCTTGGCGAACTCGCCGGGCTGGAAGGAGAATCCACCGACCCTGATCCAGATCCTGGCGCCGTTCACCGCGGGGAAGAAGATCGGCACGATCATCAGGACGAGGGCGGCGGCGACGGAGAGGTACGCGTAGCGCTGGAGGACCCGGTGGTCGCGCAGGAACACCACCACCGCGATGAAGAACGCGACACCGAGCGTGGACCAGATCAGCTGGGTGGGCGCCGCCTGGTCCTTCGGTGTCTCCAGGTCGAGCCGGTAGATCAGCACCAGGCCCAGGCCGTTGAGCAGGACGGCGATGGGCAGCAGCAGCGGATCGGCGTACGGGGCGCGGAAGCGGACGGCGAGATGGGCGAGGAGGGCGAGCAGCCCGAGTCCGCCGCCGTATCCGGCGACGTCGGGCGGGACCATGTCGTCGTGGGCCAGACCGACGGCGGCGTAGCCGTAGACGGAGATGAGGACGGCCCCGATGAGGAGCGAGAGTTCTACGCCGCGCCGCTTGGGCAGGCGCAGCTCGGGCGGGGGTGCGTCCGCCGTCGTTGCGGTCATGCCACGCAACGTAGCAAGAGGTGGGTGCTATTTCCCTTATGTCATGATGTGGGAGTTCGTGGGGCCGGGTGTCGTCCGGCCGTCAGCCGTCGGCGGTGGAGTCCGACGGCTCCTCGTCGTCGTCCAGGCGTACGTACTCCGGCAGCGTCAGCCGGGCCACCGCCCCGCCGTCCGGGGCGTTCTCGAAGGCCAGTCCGGCGCCCATCACCTCCGCCTGCCCGACGGCGATGGTCAGCCCGAGGCCGTGCCCCTTGGCGCCGCCCTCCGTCCGGAAGCGTTGCGGGCCGCCCGCGATCAGATAGTCGGGGAAGCCATCGCCGTGGTCGCGAACGGTGACCACCGGCCCGTCGACCGTCAGCACCACCGGCGGGCGGCCGTGCCGGTGTGCGTTGCCGATCAGATTGCCGAGCACCCGTTCCAGCCGCCGCTTGTCCGTCTCCACCCGTACCGGCGGTCCGTCCGGGGCGACCCTGACCTCGGTGCCGGGACCCGAGGCGCGCGCCACCCGTTCGACGAGCGGCGCCAGTTCGTGCACATCGAGGTCGACCTGTTCGGTACGGGCGTCGAGCCGGGAGATCTCCAGCAGGTCCTCCGTCAGCGCACGCATCGCCCGGACCCGGTCCTGCACCAGCTCCGACGGGCGGCCCGGCGGCAGCAGTTCGGCGGCGGCCGACAGGCCGGTCAGCGGGGTGCGCAGCTCGTGTGCCACATCGGCGGTGAAGCGCTGTTCGGCGACGAGCTTGCGCTGGAGCGCCGAGGCCATGGTGTCCAGCGCCCCGGCGACGATCGCGACCTCGTCCTGCCGTCGTGAGGGGTCGGCCGTGCGGGGGTCGTTGACGCGGGCGTCCAGATCGCCCGCGCCGATCCGGCGGGCCACCCGTGCGGTCTGGTGCAGCCGACGGGTGACCCGGGTGACGGAGAACGCGCCGACGAGCAGGGTGGCGCCGATCGCCAGCAGTGCGGAGCCGACGATCGCCCCGTCCAGGCCGTTGATGGTGCGGGCGTTCTGGCTGTAGTCGATCCGCGTCGCCAGGGCGTGCCCGTCGGCCGGGGCGGCGGCCCACATCGTGGGGCGGCCGCCGTGGTCGGCGACCATGGTGCCCCGCTCACCGCCCACCGCCAGGGCGCGCAGCGAGGCGGGCAGCCCCGGCGGGTCGATCCCGGAACGCGGCGGCAGGGCCCCGCCCGCCTCGTAGGCGGCGGTGACGTCCTCCAGCCGGGCCAGCGCCTTCTCCCGGGCGTGGCCGACCGTCTGCCGGGTGACCGCGGTGTGCACCAGTACGCCCAGCAGGGCGGCGAGCACGCAGCACATCACGGTGATGAAGACCGCGGACTTCCAGGTGAGCGTCGCGGTCCAGGCGGGCAGGCGCAGCCTCCGCCGGGGGCGGCGGGTCCGGGTCGCGCCGGTCCGCCGGCCTCTCACCGGCGCTCCGCGGTGACGGCCGCCGAGGGGGCCGCGGTGGGCTGTGCGGTGGGCGCTGCGGTGCGGGGCGGGGTCGCCCCGGTGGTCGGCCGCGCGGAGGGCCGGGCGCTCGCGGTGTGCCGTCGGCCCGGGTCGGCCCGCGGGGTCATCCGCAGGATCTCGTCCTGCGTGGGCAGCATGGCGCGCTGCTGGTCGTCCCAGGACCAGGCCGTGCGGTACTCGTACCCCGTGATGGCGGAGGGCGCCCGCATGATCAGGTCCCGGCCCGCCAGTTCCACGCTGATCACGGCATCGGACGTCGACATGATCCGGGTGAGTCCGCCGGGCTCGGGCATGTAGACGCGTACGGAGAGCTGACGGTTCGCCAGCTGGATGCCGAGGACCATCTCGTCCCGGCCGTCGCCCGTCAGATCGCGGAAGTACGGCTTCAGTACCGGGCAGGTCGCGGGCGCGGTCCGGCAGGCGTTGATCCGGCGTACGGTCTCGGCGGGGAGCGCGGCCGTGCCGCTGGACCGGTCCGGACGGGCGCTCAGCCCCGCCTGCACCACCGCCACCGGATCCAGCCGGTGCACATCGCCGCCCGGGACGGTGATCCCGGGGATGTGGGCGGTCTCGCCCTCGCCGTAGTCGTACGGGGCGGCGGAGGCGGGCGGCAGCTCCGGCCAGAGGTGGGCGGGACCGATGGCCGCCGTGGCCTGTCCGGCGCTCCTCAGCTCGCCGCCGGTGCCGCAGCCGGCCAGCAGCGCGGCGCCGGTGAGAGTGGCGACGGCGGCAGCCGCGCGGCGCCCCGTCCGGTGCTGCGGACGCATGTCTTCCTCCCGTTCCGACGGCCGGCCGGACCGCACGTGTGTGCGCACGGCCCCGGCTCCGTAGACCTTATTCGGAAGGAAGTCTCTTATGCGTATTTACTGCTGATACGGGTTCTGGCCCTGCCCCTGGCCCTGCGTGCCCGGAGCGTATCCCGGCTGCTGCTGGGACTGGCCGAAGGGGTTCCCGTCCTGCGAGGCCACGTGCTGGGCCAGCAGCTGATCGGCCTGCTCCTTGGGGATCTTCTGCTCGCCGCCGCAGAAGGTGCACTGGGTGGCGTACTTCGTCGAGAAGGGGAACAGGGGTACGAAGAACAGCGTGAACTTCGTCACCCGCTTGCGCAGGGTGTGCGCGGCCGGATTCCCGCACCAGCCGCAGACCAGCGTCAGGACCGCCAGTTGGTAGAGATAGCCTCGCGTACCGAAAATGATCATGTTGTGGGTCCCTTCCCCGTATTCCCCAGGAGCGCCCGGCGGCAGAGCGCCAGCAGCTTTTCGTCCTCGTATGTGTCGTGGCTGCCGCATCCGCCGTCCATCGCGTTGTGACGGCGTACGGAGGCGAGCTCGGCGTGCAGCACGAGTGCCGCGTCCGACCCTGCACCAGCAGCCCCCGTCCGCGCCAGGCATTCGGCCACCCGAACCCTGACATGACGGTTCTTCTCCCAGGCCGCGAGGAGTACCGGAACGGACTCCTCGGCCCGTCCGGAAACCTCCCACAGAGCGATCGCCGCGTCCACCCGCAGCCACAGCTCCTCGTGCCCCAGCAGCGCCCGCAGCCGCGGCGCGGTAACCGCCGCCTGCGCGCCGAGCCGGCCCAGCGCGCTCGCCGCCGCCCGCCGCTCGCGCGCGTGCTCCGCCTGGAGCCCCTCGATCAGGACCGGCAGCACCGCCCCGGCATCCCCGTCGACGGCCCAGAGCGTCTCGGCGGCCTCCGTGGCCCCCGCCGTCCCGGGGCGGCGCATCAGCGCCCGCAGCTCCGGGACCGCGCAGTGTGCCGCGGGCCCGAACGAGCCGAGCGCCCGCAGCGCCGCCGTGCGCAGCCACTCGCCCCGGTACTCCGGCGCCCCGCGCAGGATCCGCAGCACCTCGGGCGCAGCCTCGCCCGCCCGGAGGGCGGTCAGCCCGGCGAGCAGCGGACTCGCCCGGTCGTACGCCTCCTCGTCCAGCCCGACCTCGCTCAGCCGGCGGCGCAGCACGCCGGCCAACGGTGCGGCGGCAGGCCCCAGATACCCGATGGTGAACCCCACGTCGTGCGGCACCTCGGCCCGCTCCAGCGCCGCCGCGAGCGCGGGGAGGGCGCGGGCGTCGCCCAGCCTGGCCAGGGCCTTCACCGCGCTGCCCAGCCCCGGCGGCCCGCTCGCCCACTCCTTCACCCAGGCACCCGGATCCGCCGCGACCCGGGCCGCCAGCGCGTCCGCCGCAGGTACGGCCAGGCCGAAGAGCTCCTCCAGGACGTGCGAGGCGGCCTCGGCCAGCTTCGGCTCGTCCGAGGTGAGCTGCTCGCCCACGAGCCGGACGAGCTCCCCGTAGGAACCGCGCCAGGCCCGGATGAGACCGCCGCTCATCCGGACGGCATCGATGCGCTGACCCGGGTCGGGGCTGCACAGCTGATCCGTCAGCAGCGCCGTCCGGTCGGCGACCCGGTCGTCGAGGCCGACATGCAGGGTGCGCAGCAAATCGGCCGTCCAGGGCGCCGTACGCCCGGTCCTCTCCTCGGCCGACAGCGCCCGCAGCTGTCCCACCAGGGTCACCGGTGCGGCCTCGGCGGCGGGATCAAGATCGCCGTGCGCCCCCGCCGCGAGCGTCCGGGACCCGGGCTCGGGGGCCTCCGGCTCCCGCGGGCCCTCCCGGTACTCCGGGCCCGAGCGCAGCTGCCGCAGCAGACCCGCCACCACCCTCACCACGTCGCCGGGCAGTGCCTCGGGCGCGCACCGCGCCAGCTGGGCAAGGGCCGCCAGCCGCAGCCCCGGCGGATTCGCCTCGGCCGCCAGCCGGCTCAACCAGTCGGCGATCCGCCCGGTCAGCGGGCCGTGGCGCAGCGCCACCCGCCCCGCGGCCTCGACCAGGGCGAGCCGCACCTCGTCGTCCGGTTCGACCGTCAGCCGCTCGCGCAGCAGGGTCAGGACGCGGGCCGGACTGCCGTGCAGGGTGGCCAGCGCCAGCGGGGCGGAGACCCGTACCCCCGGGTCCTCGTCGGCCATCAGCGCGAAGAAGACCTCGGCGCCCGCGCTGACGGCCGCCGCCGCCATCGCGTAGTTCGCCTCGGCCTCGTCCTCGGCCCCGCAGATGTCCTCCTCGTCGATGTCGATGCCGCCGATGCTGGTCAGCAGCTCGACGATGCCGCCGCGGTCCGGGACCGCCGGATCGACGACCAGCTCGAAGAGGAAGGGGATGCAGGCGAGCGTGCAGGCGTAGACGTCACCCTGGTGGTGGACGGCCCCGTACATGCCGTCCAGCGCGGCCTCGCGCTCCGCCGGATCGGCGGAAGCCAGGCCCTGAAGCAGCCCCGGCACATCATCGGCAGGCCCGTAGGCATGCTCCATCGAGGCCCAGTCGACCTCGTCGATCCCCGCGAACACGCCATCGCCTCCCCACGGTTTCCCACGAAGCAGTGTCTGCGCAGAGTGTGCACCACCGCTCGGACAATCCACCCGCCCCATCCCGCCTTTTGCCCTTGGACATGACAACACCTGCGGCGATGCGGTATGTCCCGGCCACGGGAGCCCTACGGAGTGTCCGGAATCGGCCGTCCCCGGTCCGGCTCGGTGAGCGGTGCGAGCAGATCGCCGTACCGCTCCAGCCGCTCCGCCATGGCACCGGCCAGGAAGACCAGTTCCCCGGGCCTGCTGCACTCCTCGATCTCCGCCCAGGTGACGGGCGCGGAGACGGCCGGTTCGGCCCGGGCGCGCAGTGTGTAGGGGGTGGCGGTCGTCTTCGCCGCCGCGTTCTGGCTGAAGTCGACGAACACCTTGCCCGGCCGCAGCGCCCGCCTCATCCGGTGCACCACCAGTTCCGGAAGCTCCTGCTCGGCCTGGACGGCGAGCGCCTTCGCGTACGCCGACACCCGCTCGGACGCGGTGGGCTCCAGCGGTACGAGCAGATGCAGCCCCTTGGACCCCGACGTCTTCCCGTACGCCTCCAGTCCGTCCGCGGCCAGCCGCTCCCGCAGCCAGAGCGCGACCGCGCAGCACTCCACGACCGTGGCGGGCGCCCCCGGGTCCAGGTCGAACACCATCCGGTCGGCCAGACCCGGTGTATCGGCCCGCCACTGAGGGGTGTGGAACTCCACCACCAGATTGGCCGCCCACATCAGCGAGGCGAGATCCTGGACGACGACCTGCCGGGCCTGCTCCTTCTCGTGGTGCGGCACCGGGGCGGTGTGTACCCAGGACGGCGTACCGGGCGGCGGATTCTTGGTGAAGAACAGCTGCCCCTCCGGCCCGTCCGGATAGCGCAGGAATGACAGGGGCCGGTCCCGCAGATGCGCCAGCAGCGCCCCGGCCGCCGTGGCCGCGTAGTAGTGCAGCACCTCGCCCTTGGTGGTGCCGGTGGCCGGATACAGCACCTTGTCCAGGTTGCTGAGCGACAGCCGCCGCCCCTCCACCACTGTGATCGGCGTCATACGATAAGAATCACACGAAATAAGGATCAATACGGGTGCACGGCACGTAAGGGGTGAACGGTGAGGTCCATCTGGAACGGCGCCATCTCGTTCGGGCTGGTGAGCATCCCGATCAAGCTGGTCAACGCCACCGAGAACCACTCGATCTCCTTCCGCCAGGTCCACGTCACCGACGGCGGCCGGATCCGCTACCGCAAGGTGTGCGAACTGGACGGCGAGGAGCTGACCGCCGCCGACATCGGCAAGGCGTACGAGGAAGCGGACGGCTCGCTCGTCCCGATCACCGACGAGGACCTCGGCTCGCTGCCGCTGCCCACCGCCAAGACGATCGAGATCGTCGCCTTCGTGCCCGCCGACTCCATCGACCCACTCCAGATGGACGCGGCGTACTACCTCTCCGCCAACGGTGTGCCGGCCGCCAAGCCGTACACGCTGCTGCGTGAGGCCCTGAAGCGGAGCCAGAAGGTCGCCCTCGCCAAGTACGCGCTCCGCGGCAGGGAGCGCCTGGGGATGCTGCGTGTGGTCGACGACGTGATCGCGATGCACGGCCTGCTCTGGCCGGACGAGATCCGGGCTCCCGAGGGGGTGGCCCCGGAGAGCGACGTGTCGGTCCGGGATGCCGAACTCGACCTCGCGGACGCCCTGATGGACACGCTCGGCGAGGTCGACATGGACTCGCTGCACGACGACTACCGCGAGGCGGTCGAGGAGCTCATCGCGGCCAAGGCCTCCGGGGAGGTACTGGAGCCGGCCGCGTCCGGTGAATCCGGCGGCAAGGTCATCGACCTCCTCGCGGCCCTGGAGAGCAGCGTCCGGGCGGCGAAGGAGGCCCGCGGCGAGGAGGAGGGCGGGGCGGACGAGGAGGAAGCGCCGCCTGCGAAGGTCACCTCGATCGCGGACCGCAAGGCATCGGGCTCCACCACCCGCAAGACCCCCACGGGCAAGTCGGTGTCGCGCGCCGGGTCCGGCGGGGCCCGGACAGCTTCCTCCTCGCCCAAGTCCTCGGGGGCGAAGAAGTCCACGGCGGGTTCGAGCAAACCGGCGGCGAAGAAGAGCGCGTCCAGCAGCCGGTCCGGCGCGAAGAAGACCGCGTCGAAGGCCGGCGCGTCCAAGAGTGCCGCGGCCAAGAAGACGACGGCGGCCAAGAAGCAGAGCGGGACCAAGGCCGCCTCGCGCAAAAAGGCCTCCGCGTGACCGAGTCGTTCCGGCCACGGAGACAGCGGCCGGAGCACCTCGCCACCCGCGTACCGAAGACGGCCCGAGCGGCCGCCACGGGGCCTCGGCCCCGCGACGGCCGCTCGGCCGCCCCCGTCCCGCGCCCGGACTCAGCGCCTGCGGTACGAGCTCACATAGCCGGAGGCCGGCGTGCCGACACCCGTCACGTCGTCGTATCCCCGCACCGCCGACAGCGACGCGTCCTTGCCCAGGCTCCGCACCGAGGTCCGCAGCCCGTCCACCGCGTCGTACCCGTTGACGAAGTCCACTCGGGCGACCGCGAGATCACGTCCGGCACCCAGCGGGTGGTCCGTCACGTCGTGGTACGCCTTGGTGTGGTAGCGGGCGTAGATCGCCGGGTTGGCGAAACCGATCGGACGCCCGCGCTGCGCCTGCTGGGCCAGGGCCTGGACACCGGCGATGACCGGCGCCGCCAGCGACGTACCACCGATGCGGTACTCGTCGTAGCCCAGCGATCCGTCCGGCAGCGTCTGGGTCTGGCCCACCAGGAAGCCGGTGTTCGGGTCGGCGACGGCCGCGATGTCCGGGGCCGTGCGCATCCGGGTCTTCCCGTTCGCCTTCGCCAGCGAGTCCGGCACGGTGCCGCGCTGGTAGAACGGCTGCTTCACGGTGGAGCTGGTGCCGCCGCCCGCGCCCGAGGTGTAGGCGCCGGGGAAGCCGGTCCAGCTCTTGCCGTCCGCCGCCAGGAGCGCGTTCTTCGTTCCCCAGCCGGTCTCCCACTGGTACGTGTCGTTCTTGCCGACGGCCAGTGACGTGCCGCCGACCGAGGTCACCCAGGCGGAGTTGGAGGGGACGTCGATCTGCTTGGTGCCGGTGGACGCGACGTTGTCCCCGTCGTCGCCGGAGGAGAAGTAGAAGCCGATGCCCTCGACCGCGCCCATCTTGAACACCTGGTCGTAGGCGAGCGCCAGGTCAGGGGTCTGGTTGGCCTCGATGTCGCCCCAGGAGTTGGAGACGATGTCCGCGAGCCGGGAGTCGACGACCTTGTTCAGCGAGTCCAGCAGGTCGTTGTCGTAGCAGGACGCGCCGCCCACGTAGACGATGCCGGCGTCCGGGGCGACCGCGTGCACGGCCTCGACGTCGAGGGTCTCCTCGCCGTACCAGCCGGAGGCCCCGCACTCCTCGGTCTTCGTGTAGTCGTCCGGCAGCACCTGGCTGAGCTGCCCGGGCCGGTAGGGCGCGTCGCCGTTGCGCTTCGCGTACTCGGCGGCGTCCTCCGCGATGGTGGGGGAGGCGTACGCGTCGGTGATCGCGACGGTCACCCCCTTGCCGGTGAAGCTGCCGGCCCCGTACGCGGCGCGCAGCTGCTTGCCGGTGTACCCCTTGACCGCGTACGGCACCTTGGCCCCGTAGGCGCTCGGCAGGGTGGAGGCGGTCTTCGACCCGAAGTACGAGGAGAACGGCCCCGAGTTGCGGAACACCGCGTCCGGCGGCGGCAGCACCTCGTCGTGACTCGACTTGTGCGGTGCGTTGTCGAGGCCGGAGACGGCGAGCACGGCGTCGCTCAGCGCGGCCGGCACGGAGGCGGTGGAGCCCGGAGCGCGGTAGGTACGGCTGCCCTTGCGGTAGTTGCGCAGCTGGGTACTGAACGCCTTCTCCGCCTGGCCCGCTTCACCGGTGGCCGAGACGTAGTGCCGGCTGGCGCCGGTGACGGTCAGCCCGCTGGACTCCAGCCACTGGCTGACCCGGTCGATCTGGTCCTGAGTGGCCCCGAACCGCGCCTGTGCCTGCGTGGCGCTCAGGTACTTCCCGTACGACGGCGACTGCGGGTCGGAGACGGCGGCCGCGTAGGCGGCCAGCCCCTTCGCGTCCCGTCCTGCGAGATGAACCCGGACAGCGACCTTCGCGCTGTCGGCCGTGGCCCCCTGGTCGGCCGTGGCGGTGGCCCAGGCCGGCTTGGTGCCCTGCAGCGCGTCCCGTCCGCTCGGCGCGGAGTCCGCGCTGGCGTTGGGTATCCCGAGGGCGAGCGCACCGGCGAGCAGCGGCAGTGTCGCTGCCATGCTCAGCCCGGCGCGTCGTCGGGCGCGGCTGATTCTCAAAGTAACCCCCTGCGATGTGGGTCGCGCGTGTGGCGCATGCGCCGAATGATGTGCACATGTAATGCGCCACTCTGGCGAGGAACGCCTCATGCAGGGGGCATGTATTTGCCAAGAATCGACCAAGGTGCTTGTCGGCGAGGAGAGTTCACGCCGAATGGCCGAAGATCGGGCGTTGTCGCCGGGTGGCTCCCGATAGATCCGGATGGCCCGGAGCGCCGACTGTCGCAGCCGCCCTCCCCGGCAGGCCGGAATTCCGGGCTTCCGGGCCTGCCGCCCAGTAGGCTGTGAAGCGCTGCGACTGGCGCGCACCCCCTGACGGGGTGCTCAGTGGAATCGACCACGAGGGAGCGGCACACCCCGGGCCTGCCCGGGGGCGTCATCGCCGGAGAGCCGTCCGCCTGGGCATCCGGGTCCACGCCGCAGCCATGCGACCGACCCGGGAGGACCCCCGTGACCACATCCGCACCCTCGCACCCCCGCCACCCCGCCCTGGCGGCAGCCGATCCCGAGCTCGCCGCACTGGTGGCCGCCGAGGAGCAGCTCCAGGCCGACACCCTCCGCCTGATCCCCAGCGAGAACTACGTCTCCGCAGCCGTGCTCGAAGCGTCCGGCACCGTGCTCCAGAACAAGTACTCCGAGGGCTACCCCGGCAAGCGGTACTACGAGGGCCAGCAGATCATCGACCAGGTCGAGACCCTCACGGCCGAGCGGGCCAAGGCGCTCTTCGACATGGACCACGCCAACGTGCAGCCCTACTCGGGCTCGCCGGCCAACCTCGCCGTCTACCTGGCCTTCCTCAAGCCCGGTGACACCGTGCTGGGCATGTCGCTTCCCATGGGCGGCCACCTCACCCACGGCTGGGGCGTCTCGGCCACCGGCACCTGGTTCAACGGCGTTCAGTACGGGGTGCGGCGCGACACCGGCCGCGTCGACCTGGACGAGGTCCGCGACCTGGCCCTCGCCGAACGCCCCAAGCTGATCTTCTGCGGCGGCACCGCCGTCCCCCGCGAGATCGACTTCGCTGGATTCGCCGAGATCGCCCGTGAGGTGGGCGCGGTCCTCGTCGCGGACATCGCCCACATCGCCGGCCTGATCGCCGGCGGCGCCCACCCCTCACCCGCCCCGCACGTGGACGTGGTCTCCACCACCACCCACAAGACCCTGCGCGGCCCGCGCGGCGCGATGCTGCTGAGCCGGGCCGAACACGCCCGCGCCATCGACCGCGCCGTCTTCCCGGGCCTCCAGGGCGGCCCGCACAACCAGACCACGGCGGCCATCGGCGTGGCACTGAACGAGGCCGCCACGCCGGACTTCCGTACCTACGCCCACGACGTCGTGACCAACGCCCGCATCCTGGGCGAGGAACTGGCGGCCCGCGGCTTCGACCTCGTCTCGGGCGGCACCGACAACCACCTGCTGCTGATCGACCTCACGAGCAAGGACGTCCCCGGCAAGACCGCGGCCAAGGCCCTGGACCGCGCCGGCATCGTCGTCAACTACAACACCGTCCCGTACGACCCCCGCAAGCCCTTCGACCCCTCCGGCATCCGCATCGGCACCCCGGCCCTGACCTCACGCTCCATCCCCGCCTCCGAGATGGCCACCGTCGCGGGCTGGATCGACCGCGTGGTCGGTGCGGCCCGCACCGGCGACGAGTCCACCATCACGGCGGTCCGCGCCGAGGTGAAGGCCCTGATGGACGGGTACCCGGCGCCGGGGCTGCCGGTCGGCTGAGCGTGGGCAGGGGCGGCACCGGAAATGCCCTGGCGCCGCCCCCCGCCGGGGCACACCCCGCCTGTCACCGCTCGTGGAGAACCTTGGGGCGCATCACCGGCACCACGGTGAGGAGGTCATGCAGCCCCTTGAAGCCGTCCGGGTCCGTGGTGAACAGCGGAAGCTCCTCGGCGATGGCAACCGCCGCGATCATCAGATCCGCGATGCGACGCCTCGGCTTGCGGCCCGCGCCGATCACGGCGGCGCAGACTCTGCCATGGATGCGAGCGGCCCTCGACTCAGCTCAGCTTGCCGATGAATGTGCGCCAGGCGTCGGGGCCGAAGACGATCACGGCGCCGGCGGGGCGCTTGCTGTCGCGGACGGGGACGAGGTGGGGCACGTTGTGCCCCACCTCGACGCACTCGTTGTTGCCACCGCTGTACGTGCTGGTGCGCCACCTCGCGCCCGAGAGGTCCGGCGTACTGCGGTGTGCGCTACTCATGCTCTGTGCTCCTTGGCCCGGCGATGGATGACAGCGCGGGACTCTGTCGGGGAGAGCGCGGACGTACGCGCGGCGTCGAACAGGTCCTGGTAGCGGGAGACATCCTCTTCCCGCTCCAGCCACATGGAGCCCGACGGGTTGTCGGCCAGCACCACGTCGAGCGCCCCCTCCTCGGGAAATCCCAGCACTACGTACGGGCCGAACATACTCGCATGGGCTCCACGGGAGAACGGCAGCACCTGCACGGTCACGTTGGGGTTCTCGGAGCTGGCCAACAAGTGATTCAACTGCGCGTTCATGACTTCCGAGCCCCCGACCTGCTGGAGGAGGACGGCCTCGGAAAGCACCGCCCACACGTGCAACGGCTGCTCGTCCGACAGGCGTTCCTGCCGAGCCAGGCGCACTTGGACGAACTTGTCGATCTCATCCGCTGTCTCCCACTGCCGGGAGGCTACGGTCACGGCGCGAATGTACTCGGGCGTCTGAAGCAGCCCGGGAACGAGCTGAGCCTGAAAGGTGCGGATCGAACCCGCCATCGCCTCCAGGGCGATGTAGTCCCGGTAGGTGTCGGCGAGGACCGACCCGTACTGGTTCCACCACCCCTCCCGACGCCTGCGGTTGGCCTTGCGGGCCAGTGCGCTCAGGCGATCGCGGATCTCCTGATCGGATACCTCGTACGCATGCAGCATCGCGGTCAGGTCAGGCAGTCGCACCGCGACGCGGCCGTTCTCGATGCGGCTGATCTTGCCCTTGGTGCAGTCGAGCGCCTCTGCCGCTTGGGCGGTGGTCAGCTTCGCGGTTTCCCGCAGTCGGCGCAGCTCATCGCCGAGTTGGCGTCCAAGAACGGTTGATGGGGTGGCAGTGGTGCGCTTCGCAGGCATGAGAACACCTTTAGCAAAGTGACGGCTCGGAGGAGGTGAGGTTACTCGAAAGAGGGAATATCGGCATGATGTCGGTCGGCAACGTTGCAGATTCGCATGCTGCTCGTCCATTCTGATGGCCACAGGGATGGTGCCGCACGACATGAACTGCCCATCCCACCAGGGGATTCCGGCCGATGTCGACCTTCTTGGGGCTGCCGTGACTACACCGAACGAAGTGATCTTCAGGCTGACCCGCTGCCGCAGCAGCGTTCCCAGGGCGAGAGCCGCGCTCCGCGCCAAGCTGGGAGAGTGGCGGGCCGGTCAATCAGTGGCCGACGACGGTGAGTTGGTGCTCTCCGAGCTGGTGACCAACGCGGTACGGGTGCCCGTCCCCGGGGACCGGATGGTGGGCGTACGCATCGAGTGCCGGGGGAGGGGCGAGTTCCTGCGGCTGGAGGTGAGCGATGCGGGCGCGGGCCGGCCGGAGGTGCAACGGCCCGGCGAGCTGGACAGCGAGGGACGCGGTCTCCTGCTCGTCGAGACCCTGGCCCACCGCTGGGGCGTGGACGAACGCCGGGCCGGGATCGGCAAGACGGTCTGGGCGGAGCTGCTGGCACCCGGGGCCGGCCTCGCCCCCGCCGAGGCGCAGATCGCGGCGGTATCCGTCCAGCCCGGCCAATGCGTACGCGTGTGGGGCGGTTGGCACACGGTCCGCGCGGTCCGGAGCGAGCGATACGCGTCGGGAGGGCTGGCGGTCGTCATCGTCCTGAGCGACGGGGGCCCGGCTTTACGGCTGCACGCGGCCGAGCCGCTGACCGTACGAACGGCGGCCCCGACCGGTCCGGTGAGCTCACCGTGAGGGCGCTGTGGAAGAGGTTGCTCCGGCGCCAAGTGCACAACCAGGACCCGCGATTCACGGGCACGCTGGCGCAGGTGGTCGGGGGCCGACCGGTCGTGATCAGTAAGGCGGGCCGGCCGGTGGAGAGGGCGCTGCCGCCACGGCCGCAAGTGCGGCGGCCGGGCCGGGGCTCGCTCCGGGGCCGTATCCGTATCCCCGCCGACTTCGACTACGCGCACGCCTCGGTGGCCGACGCCCTTGGGATGCGCTGATGCGGCTTCTGCTCGACACACCCGTGGTGATGTGGTGGATTGCGGACTCGCCTCAGCTGTCAGCCTCGTTCAAGGAACTCCTGGAAACCGAACCCGCCGTGTACGTCAGCGCGGTGTCTCCCTGGGAGATCACCGTCAAGCAGTTCCTCGGCGGCTTCGAAGGCCCGGGAGACCTGGCCGAGCAGGTACGGGATCTCCAGTTCAGGGCACTTCCCATCACGGCCGCGCATGGCGTGCGGGCAGGCCGGCTGCCGATGGTGCACACCGATCCCTTCGACCGGATACTGATTGCGCAGGCGCAGGCCGAGGGGCTGGCGCTGGTCACCCGGAACCGCTGGATTCCGCAGTACGACGTAGCGGTCGTGGAGGTCTGACGTGCGCGACTGTCCGGACCTGCGACGAAGGGCGTCTTGTGGAGCTGCTCACCAAGAGCAGCTGAAGGGACGCGACCTGCACCGGCGCGCCAACTTGCCGGCGTTCTGGTCCCTCTTGGTGACTGCGAACGGGTGCTGAGGCTGACAAATGATGGGGCGAAAGGCATGCGGAAAAAGCGGACTACATGATGTCGCCCGCGTGGGGGCGGCGTTGAGACCGGCAGGTGGGGCAGGTATGAAGCGCAACGAGCGGGCAAGGCAGGTGCTGAGCCGGTTTGGCGATGTGGCGTGGTTCAGGTCACCGGTGGAGCGGCATCCCGTTAATGGCTATCTCCAGGTTGCATTCGTCGGGTGGCGCTACACCGAACCTCGTGAGGAGCTGAAGACGGTGTTCGATTCGGCCGTGCGGGAAGCGCCCAAACAGGTCGAGTGGACATTCGGATCGGCCAGAAACTGGATGATCGTACCCACCCGTCTCATCCAAGAGGCAGGGGCAGATAACCAAACTTCAACGAAGCAATGGACGCGATTCGAGAGCGTGATCAGGAATTCTGTGCAGCGACGGCTGAAGATATTGAGAGGATCTTTCGGGCACTGTTAAGGGCTCCCGTCATCGACGCCCTTTGAACGGTTGCTATCACGTGCCGCGAGGTAATGAGGGTGAAGTGCGGGAAATCCAAGCCGTTCCATGGATGCGCGTCATCACGACGGGTGATGGCTTGAATCCCGATGAACTCCTGTATCGGGCAGTGTTTACGTGGCGCGTCTAAATGGCCAAGATATTCCCGACGAAGCGTCAGCGTTTCGGCTATTTCATGTATCGCTGATATTTCCTGAATGTTTTGGATGGAATTTTGGAGTGCATTCCGTTGGGTCGTCGCAATGCCTCGTACCTCAGTAGCGTAGGAGTCTCGCGACACCCACTCCTGGCGGTGCGTCGGCTTCCGAACTGCCCGCCGACGATTGTTCGGAGTCGGAGCGCCATCGTTCGATCGGATGAAGATGCCGACCGGGAAGTAGCCCCCATGCTGGGTGAGTTGGAAGATTTCTGCACAAAGGTGCTTTCCGAACACAGCTGCGCGTCGGTCTCGCTAGTGCTGTGACCGCTATGGTTCGCCGGGTTGAGAGGGAGGGCCGGGGTGTTCGTCGAGATCGTCTTCGTGGGGCTGCCGATCGATCGTGACGAGGTAGAGGAGGCTCTGGAGGCGGCGTTCGAGCTCGACGGCGAGGTCACCGGCGCGGGCAGCGGCATGGGTCGTTGCCATCTCGACCTTGAAATCGCGCAGGGCTCGGACACGACTGCGGCCCTGGAGCGGCTCCGGGCGGTGCTGTCGGAACTGGGCGTCGCGGACTGCGCGACCGTGAACGTCAGCGAGTGATCAAGCCGCCATGCGCGCGCGTCCGCCCCAGCGGATGCCCTTCTCGCTGCGGACACGGGCCCGTTCGCGGCGCTCGGCCGCCAGGACGTCCTGGTGGCGGGCGTTGGCGTTGCGCCAGCGCAGGTAGGCGTGCAGGGCCCGGGTCTGGGTAGTCTCGCGCGGCGCCGGGGGCGTGGTCCGCAGCCACGGCGGCGGTATGGGTGGCGTCGCCGCGATGATGATCGATATCCCTGAGCGCGAGCTCTCGGTCGCCGTCCTGGCCAACTCGACCAACAAGGCGGCCCGCGACGCCGTCGTCGACCATCTGATGGGCACCCTGGCACCCGGCTTCCACAGTGATCAGCTCAACCCGATCACCGAGCAGAACCGCCCCACGGTACTGGCGCAGGGCGAGTGGGCCGGGGAGATCAGCACTGCGGAGGGGGTATTCCGCTGTGGATCAGGATCCGGGCGGGCGGGCGGAGGTTCGGCTGGCGGACGGCCCGCCGGTCACCGTGTCGGCCGTCGCCTCCCAGCGTGGGAACCTGCGCGTGAGTGCCCCAGTGCAACTGCCCACCGCCGACGCCCGGCTGAACAGCCCCAGCTTCGGTCTCGAGCTGAGCGTCGAGCAGGACCGGCTGGTGGGCCGAGCCATAGCCTTCAAGGACGGCGATCGGGATGGCTGGCTGGGCGCCTACCTGGTCCACCCCTGCGTGCTGCGGTCCCACTGATGCCGGGGCGAGGCCCGGCCGGCCCACCAGTGGGTGAAGCGATTGGTGCGGGAAGTCGCCGGGCCCGTCTGCGAGGGGTGATGTCTGTCGCGCCGCTTCGGCCGTACAGGCGCTCTACCGGCCGCGCGGCACCGCCAACGGGGGTGATGTCCGGCCCCCGTCGGGGCAAGAAGAAGACCGCATGAAAGAGACCGCATGAAAAAGACCCTCTGCCTGGTGTTTCCACTGGCGAGAGGGTCTTTTCGGCACTTCCTGCGAAGTGCCCCCGGCAGGATTCGAACCTGCGCACCCGGCTCCGGAGGCCGATGCTCTATCCCCTGAGCTACGGGGGCGTATCGCTGTGCTGCTCTGCGACGGGTGAAACACTACCAGCTTCCGCCGGGTGCCCGTGAACAGGTATTTCCGCGTCGTCGCCTTGGCGGCGGCAGCCCCGCCCCGACGCTCGCACACACTTCCGGCCACCCCGCGCGCCACCCGTCCAGGGGCGGAAGTGGGCAAAACCCGGACGCAGGCACTCCGCCCCGCCTACTCTCGAAGGGTGTCAGGGGCATGCGGCCGCGTGCTTGTTGTCGACGACAACAAGGTCATCCGGCAGTTGATCAGGGTCAATCTCGAGCTGGAGGGCTTCGAGGTCGTGACCGCAGCCGATGGTGTCGAGTGTCTGGATCTGGTGCATCAGGTCAGGCCCGACGTGATCACGCTCGACGTCGTGATGCCCCGGCTGGACGGTCTGCAGACGGCCACCAGGCTGCGCTCCGATCCGCGCACCCGGCATCTGCCCGTGGCGATCGTCAGTGCCTGCACGCCGTACGAGGTGGACAACGGCGTCACCGCAGGCGTCGACGCCTTCCTCGCCAAGCCCTTCGAACCGAGCGAGCTGGTGCGGGTCGTACGGCAGTTGATGGAGCGCGGGCGGCCGCCGGTGCTCGACGGCAGGCAGGGGGCCGGGCGGGCGGAGAGTGCCGCCGGCTGACCGGATGGCGAAACGCGTTCGCGAAAGGCCCCCCTCCCTCGCCTACGCTTGTCCCGTGACCCCCGCCGATCTCTCCGCGACCGTGCTGCACGCCGTGCGCCGCGCCGTGGACGAGCACGTCCTGCGCGCGCCCGTGCCCGCGCGCGTGCGAGTGGAGAGGACACGGCCCGGCGGCCGCGGCGACTACGCCAGCGCCGTCGCCCTCCAGCTGGCCGGCCCTGCCGCGCTGACCGCACGGGAAGTGGCCGAGATCCTCCGGGAGCGGGTGGCCGGTGCGCCCGGAATCGGGCGGGTCGAGATCACCGGGCCCGGGTTCCTGAACTTCACGCTCGACGCCACCGCCGACGCGCACGGCGCGCTGATGTCCCGGGTGCGGGAGCAGGGGATGCGGTACGGGCACGGCGACGCACTCGCCGGGGACCTGCTGCAATTCAGCCACCCCCGCGAGGTCCGGGCCGCGGTCACCGCCCACGCGGTGGGCGGGCTCGCACGGGCGCAGGGTGCGCGCGTGGCCGTCACCTGCGGCGCCGCGCCCGACCCGGACTGGGCGCTGCTGGGCATCACCGCAGACGCAGGGGAGCCGCCCCACGCGCCCCGTACGGAGATACGCCCCGTCCCGGCCGGCGCCACAGCCGGCGAGCTCCTCGACCGGCTCGGACCCGACGCCACCCGCTGGGGGCTCCTCCGGCCGGCCGGTCACGACCGCGCCCCCCTCGGCGCCGACCTCCTCGTCCAGGGCGAGGGCAACGCGCTCTTCCTGGTCCGCTACGCCCACGCCCGCGTCCACGCGCTGACCCGCGGCGCAGCGCTCCTCGGCTTCACGAGCGCGCCCGGCGAAGACCTCGACGACACCCCCGGCGCCGAGGCGCTCGCCCTCCTCGCCCTCCTCGCCGACCACCCCGCCGTGCTCGCCGCCGCAGCGCGCCACCGCGCCCCCGACCGCCTCGCCCGGCACCTCGAGGCGGTCGCGCACGCCTTCCTCGACTTCCACGACGCCGCCTCACCCCTTCCCGTCGGGGACGAGAAACCCTCGGCCGCCCACCGCTACCGGCTCGCCCTTGCCGAGGCCGCCGGGACGGTGCTGGCCGGCGGCCTGTCCCTGCTCGGTATCAGCGCACCCCAACACCTCTGAGAGACCCGAGAGAGCAGAGCAACACGATGAGCCGATCCGCACACCCCGCCGGGCCCCGTCACGCCGATGTCATGTCGGAGGGCCACTACACCGCCCCCGCCGAGGACCTCAACGTCCTGGACGAGAAGGTCTGGGCCCGTACGGTCACCCGGGACGAGCACGGGGCCCTGACCGTCGGTGGGATCGAAGTCGCCCGGCTGGCCGAGGAGTTCGGCACCCCGGCCTACTTCCTCGACGAGTCCGACTTCCGGGCCCGCTGCCGCGCCTGGTCCGATGCGTTCGGACCCGGCGCCGACGTCTTCTACGCCGGCAAGGCCTTCCTCTCCCGCGCGGTCGTGCGCTGGCTCCAGGAGGAGGGGCTCAACCTCGACGTCTGCTCCGGCGGCGAGCTGACCACCGCGCTGGACGCCGGAATGCCCGCCGCGCGCATCGCCTTCCACGGCAACAACAAGACCGTCGACGAGATCGAGCGGGCCATCTCGGCCGGTGTCGGCCGGATCGTGCTCGACTCCTTCCAGGAGATCGTCCGGGTCGCCCACATCGCGCAGCGTCTCGGCCGGCGCCAGCCCGTGCAGATCCGGGTGACGGTCGGCGTGGAGGCGCACACCCACGAGTTCATCGCCACCGCGCACGAGGACCAGAAGTTCGGCATCGCGCTGGCCGACGGGCAGGCCGCCGAGGCCGTCAGGCGGGCGCTCACCCTCGACGGGCTGGAGCTCATCGGTATCCACTCCCACATCGGCTCGCAGATCTTCGACATGGCCGGCTTCGAGGTCTCCGCCCGGCGCGTGGTGCAGCTGCTGGCCGAGGTGCGCGACGAGCACGGCATCGAACTGCCCGAGATCGACCTCGGCGGCGGCCTCGGCATCGCCTACACCTCCGAGGACGACCCGCGCGAACCGCACGAGATCGCCAAGGCGCTCGGCGACATCGTGACCCGCGAGTGCGAGGCCAACGGGCTCGCCACCCCCCGGATCTCCGTCGAGCCCGGCCGCGCCATCGTCGGGCCCACGGCCTTCACGCTGTACGAGGTCGGCACCATCAAGCCCCTGGAGGGGCTGCGTACGTACGTCAGCGTCGACGGCGGCATGTCGGACAACATCCGCACCGCGCTGTACGACGCCGAGTACAGCGTCGCCCTCGTCTCGCGCACCTCGGACGCCGAGCCGATGCTCGTCCGGGTCGTCGGCAAGCACTGCGAGAGCGGTGACATCGTGGTCAAGGACGCGTTCCTGCCGTCCGACCTGGCCCCCGGCGACCTGATCGCCGTGCCCGCCACCGGTGCGTACTGCCGCTCCATGGCGAGCAACTACAACCACGCCCTGCGTCCGCCCGTCGTCGCCGTGCGCGACGGACAGGCGCGGGTCATCCTCCGGCGCGAAACGGAGGAAGATCTTCTGCGTCTCGACGTCGGCTGACGCTTTATTTCCCGGGGGACACCCTGGGAACCCGCCAAACATCTCAGGATCCGGACGGGTGGCGGAAACCCCCGTCCGGTGAGTGAGACTGGTTCACACATCAGATGTAAAGGAAACGAGGTCGGATGATGCGTACGCGTCCGCTGAAGGTTGCGCTGCTGGGCTGTGGAGTGGTCGGCTCAGAGGTGGCCCGCATCATGACGACGCACGCCGACGACCTCGCCGCGCGCATCGGCGCACCGGTGGAGCTCGCCGGTGTCGCCGTGCGCCGGCCCTCCAAGGTGCGCGAGGGCATCGACCCCGCACTGATCACCACCGATGCGACCGCCCTCGTCAAACGGGGCGACATCGACGTGGTCATCGAGGTCATCGGGGGCATCGAGCCCGCCCGCACGCTCATCACGACCGCCTTCGAGCACGGCGCGAGCGTCGTCTCCGCCAACAAGGCGCTGCTCGCCGAGGACGGCGCCGCCCTGCACGCCACCGCCGAGCAGCACGGCCGCGACCTCTACTACGAGGCCGCCGTGGCCGGTGCCATCCCGCTCGTACGGCCGCTGCGCGAGTCCCTCGCCGGTGACAAGGTCAACCGGGTCCTCGGCATCGTCAACGGCACCACGAACTTCATCCTCGACAAGATGGACACGAGCGGAGCCGGTTACTCCGAGGCGCTCGACGAGGCCACCGCCCTCGGATACGCGGAGGCCGACCCGACCGCCGACGTCGAGGGCTTCGACGCCGCCGCCAAGGCCGCGATCCTCGCCGGAATCGCCTTCCACACCCGGGTGAAGATCGGCGACGTGCACCGCGAGGGCATCACCGAGGTCACCGCCGCCGACATCGCCTCCGCCCGCCGCATGGGCTGCACCGTCAAGCTCCTCGCCATCTGCGAGCGCGCCGCCGACGGGCAGTCGGTCACGGCCCGCGTGCACCCCGCGATGATCCCGCTCAGCCACCCGCTGGCCTCCGTCCGCGAGGCGTACAACGCGGTGTTCGTCGAGGCCGAGGCCGCCGGGCAGCTGATGTTCTACGGCCCCGGCGCCGGTGGCGCACCGACCGCCTCCGCGGTCCTCGGCGACCTCGTCGCGGTCTGCCGCAACAAACTCAACGAGGCCCCCGGCCCCGGTGAGTCCGCGTACACGCGTCTGCCGGTGAGCCCCATGGGCGACGTCGTCACGCGGTACCACATCAGCCTCGACGTGGCCGACAAGCCTGGCGTACTTGCCCAGGTCGCGACGGTCTTCGCCGAACAGGGCGTATCGATCGATACGGTCCGCCAGCAGAGCCGACAGGACGGCGGCGGAGAGGCTTCGCTCGTCGTCGTCACCCACCGCGCGCCCGACGCCGCCCTTTCCGGGACCGTCGAGGCGCTGCGCAAGCTCGACACCGTGCGCGGTGTCGCCAGCATCATGCGTGTTGAAGGGGAGTAAGGACCCATGACCACCAAGGGCACCCACCAGTGGCGCGGCATCATCGAGGAGTACCGGGACCGTCTTCCGGTCACGAGTACGACGCCCGTCGTCACGCTTCGTGAGGGCGGTACGCCGCTCGTTCCCGCTCAGGTCCTCTCCGAGCGCACGGGCTGCGAGGTGTACCTCAAGGTCGAGGGCGCCAACCCCACCGGGTCCTTCAAGGACCGCGGCATGACCATGGCCATCACCCGGGCCAAGGAGGAGGGCGCGCAGGCCGTCATCTGCGCCTCCACCGGCAACACCTCCGCCTCCGCCGCCGCATACGCGGTACGGGCCGGAATGGTGTGCGCCGTCCTCGTACCGCAGGGCAAGATCGCGCTCGGCAAGATGGGCCAGGCGCTCGTGCACGGCGCCAAGATCCTTCAGGTCGACGGCAACTTCGACGACTGCCTGACGCTGGCCCGCTCGCTCTCGGACAACTACCCGGTGGCGCTGGTCAATTCGGTCAACCCGGTGCGCATCGAGGGCCAGAAGACCGCTGCCTTCGAGATCGTCGACGCGCTCGGCGACGCCCCGGACATCCACGTCCTCCCGGTCGGCAACGCGGGCAACATCACCGCGTACTGGAAGGGGTACACGGAGTACGCCAAGGACGCGATGGCCGGGCGCACCCCGCGGATGTGGGGCTTCCAGGCCTCCGGTTCCGCGCCCATCGTGCGCGGCGAGATCGTCAAGGACCCGTCGACCATCGCCACCGCCATCCGGATCGGCAACCCGGCCTCCTGGCAGTACGCGCTCGCCGCGCGAGACGAGTCGGGCGGCTTCATCGACGAGGTGACGGACCGCCAGATCCTGTCGGCCTACCGCCTGTTGGCCTCGCAGGAGGGCGTCTTCGTGGAGCCCGCCTCGGCCGCCTCCGTCGCAGGTCTGCTCAAGGCCGCCGAAGAGGGCAAGGTCGACCCCGGCCAGAAGATCGTCTGCACGGTCACAGGCAACGGGCTCAAGGACCCGGACTGGGCCGTCGCCGGCGCCCCCCAGCCGGTCACGGTCCCGGTCGACGCGGCCACCGCCGCCGAGAAGCTGGGCCTCGCGTAGCCGTACCCGCCGCAGCGCGGCCGCACCCCCGGACCGGACGACGGGCCCCGGGTGCGGCCGTGGCAACGGTCCGTGACTACGGTCCGGAGCAAAGGTTCGTGACGACGGCCCGTGACGACGGCCCGTGACAACGGTTCGTCAGAAAGGCAGCCCAAACGCCCCTTTTCGGGGCGGAGAGCGCATCAAAGACGGGCGACACGCATCGTGCGCCTCCTGTGCGCCCTATGTCGCGACAGAACCTTCCTTCGATAAGCTGTACCCAACCCGCCCCGCCGCATATGCCGGGGTGCTCGGGCCGTTGCGGCCGTCGGTTCATTCCCGGGGTCAGGCCACACCCGCCGCCGCATTCGCCCCGAAGAATCCCCACACACCCGCAGACCCCGGAAATCCCCAAGCCCCAGAAGAACCCGAAGAGCCGCACAGAGCAGAACCCGAAGAGCCGCGAAGAGCCCCGAAATACCCCGCAGCTCCTCGAATTCCCCGCCGCCTCACAAGGAGAGTCGTCAGAGCGATGGCCGGTCCCGCCTTCCGAGCCGCCGCCGTCCGGGTGCGCGTCCCCGCAACCAGCGCCAACCTGGGCCCGGGTTTCGACGCCCTCGGCCTGTCGCTGGGCCTGTACGACGACGTAGTCGTCCGGGTCGCCGACTCCGGGCTGCACATCGACATCGCCGGCGAGGGCGCGGACACGCTGCCCCGCGACGAGAAGCACCTGCTCGTACGGTCCCTGCGCACGGCATTCGACCTGCTCGGCGGACAGCCCCGCGGGCTGGAGATCGTCTGCGCCAACCGCATCCCGCACGGCCGCGGCCTCGGCTCCTCCTCCGCCGCCATCTGCGCCGGCATCGTCGCCGCCCGAGCCGTGACGACCGGTGGTGACGCCCGGCTCGACGACGCGGCCCTGCTGGAGCTCGCCACCGAGATCGAGGGCCACCCCGACAACGTCGCGGCCTGCCTGCTGGGCGGCTTCACGCTTGCCTGGATGGACGGGGGATCGGCCCGCGCCATCAGGATGGATCCCGCAGATTCCATCGTTCCGGTGGTTTTCGTTCCCGGCAAGCCGGTGCTCACCGAGACCGCCCGCGGACTGCTGCCGCGGGCCGTCCCGCACGTCGACGCCGCCTTCAACGCCGGCCGCGCCGCGCTGCTCGTCGAGGCCCTGACCAGGCGCCCCGAGCTGCTGCTCACCGCCACCGAGGACCGGCTCCACCAGGAGTACCGCGCACCGGCGATGCCGCAGAGCGTGGAACTGGTGAACCGGCTGCGCGCCGACGGCGTACCCGCGGTGATCTCCGGTGCCGGGCCGACCGTGCTGGCGCTGGCCGAGGACGGTGCGGCCGACAAGGTCGCACGGCTGGCGGGCGAGGGATGGGCGGCCAACCGGCTCGCTCTCGACGCCCAGGGTGCGAGCGTGCTGCCGCTCGCCCCGTAGCCGAGAAGTGATTGCCGGTGAGTGAGAGGGGGAATGTTTGTTGGAGCCGGTAGTGTTAACCTCAAGTCTGCAATCGACGTCTATGTGGCGCGTTGCTTCGTGTCCCTTTCCGGGACCACCTTTTCTTCCGGGAGCCTCCCCAACTGCCTGAGCAGCCTGCCTGAGCAGTTTCGAGCACGCTCCGGAACCGGCACGACACCCCTCGCTTGTCCAGGAGTGGGCCGAGCAGGGGGATGCTCGCGCCGGGCCCATGCACACCTTCATCTCTCCGCCGTACCTATCCGGCGGACCACCGCCCCGGCACGGTCCGCACCGAAGACCGCAGTCGGACAGCACAACCGGTCGCCGAGCCAGAAGGCCGACGTCCGCTCCAGGGAAGGACCCTTCGTGAGCGACACCACCGATCTGATGGGCGTGACTGCCGACAAGAGCGTCGACAGCGCCGCGCCTGCCGAAGGTGCTGCCACTGGCACCACCGCACGGCGCCGCCGCTCCGGCACCGGCCTTGACGGCATGGTCCTGGCCGAGCTGCAGCAGGTCGCGTCCGGCCTCGGTATCAAGGGCACTGCGCGGATGCGCAAGAGCCAGCTGATCGAGGTCATCAAGGAGACCCAGGCCGGCGGCTCCTCCGCGTCCAAGGCCAAGGCCGCCACGGCCCCCGCCGAAGAGGCGGAGACCAAGCCGAAGCGCCGGGCCACCTCCAAGGCGCGCACCGGCGCCGGGGACGAGACCCCGGCCGCCGCGCCCGCCGAGAAGGCTGCGGCCCAGCAGCAGATCGACATCCCCGGCCAGCCGGCCAGCGACGACCAGCCCACGGGCGAGCGTCGTCGTCGCCGTGCGACCGCGCAGGCGGGCAGCCCGGACAGCAAGCCGGACACCAAGGCGCAGGCCAAGGACCGCACGCAGGACGAGCCGAAGCACGAGGCTCCTGCCGAGGACCGTTCCGAGTCCAAGGCCGAAGCAGCCGTGGACAACGCAGAGGGCCGTCGCGGCGACCGCCAGGACCGCGGCCAGCGCGGAGAGCGGGGCGAACGCGGCGAGCGCCGTGAGCGTCAGCGCGACCGCCGCGGCAAGGGCGACGAGCAGGGCGGCGGCCAGGGCGGCCAGCGGCAGCGTCAGGGCGGCCAGGGCGGCCAGGGCGGCCAGGGCGGCGGCCAGGGCGGCCAGGGGCAGAACCAGGGCCAGCAGGGCGGCGGCGGACCGCAGGACGACTTCGACGACGAGGGCGGCCGGCGCGGCCGCCGGGGCCGCTACCGCGACCGCCGTGGC
This sequence comes from Streptomyces sp. LN549, assembly GCF_043203805.1. NCBI lineage: Bacteria > Bacillati > Actinomycetota > Actinomycetes > Kitasatosporales > Streptomycetaceae > Streptomyces > Streptomyces sp. LN549. Next base: position 6,010,253 of record NZ_JAZHRI010000002.1, read on the forward strand.
CGTCGCGGCCGCGACGACTTCGCGAGCGACGCCCCGCCGGTCACCGACGACGACGTCCTGATCCCCGTCGCGGGCATCCTGGACATCCTCGACAACTACGCGTTCATCCGGACCTCCGGCTACCTGCCGGGTCCGAACGACGTGTACGTCTCGCTCGCCCAGGTCCGCAAGAACGGCCTGCGCAAGGGTGACCACGTCACCGGCGCCGTGCGCCAGCCCAAGGACGGCGAGCGCCGCGAGAAGTTCAACGCGCTGGTCCGCCTCGACTCGGTCAACGGCATGGCGCCCGAAACCGGCCGCGGCCGCCCGGAGTTCCAGAAGCTGACTCCGCTCTACCCGCAGGACCGGCTCCGCCTGGAGACCGACTCCAACATCCTGACGACGCGCATCATCGACCTGGTCGCCCCCATCGGCAAGGGCCAGCGAGGCCTGATCGTGGCCCCGCCGAAGACCGGTAAGACCATGATCCTTCAGGCGATCGCCAACGCGATCACGGTCAACAGCCCCGAGTGCCACCTGATGGTCGTCCTGGTCGACGAGCGTCCGGAAGAGGTCACCGACATGCAGCGGTCGGTGAAGGGCGAGGTCATCTCCTCGACCTTCGACCGTCCCGCCGAGGACCACACCACCGTCGCCGAGCTGGCCATCGAGCGCGCCAAGCGTCTCGTCGAGCTGGGTCACGACGTCGTCGTCCTGCTGGACTCGATCACCCGTCTGGGACGCGCGTACAACCTCGCCGCCCCCGCCTCCGGACGCATCCTGTCCGGTGGTGTCGACTCGACCGCGCTCTACCCGCCGAAGCGCTTCTTCGGTGCGGCGCGCAACATCGAGGACGGCGGTTCGCTGACCATCCTGGCCACCGCGCTCGTCGAGACCGGCTCGCGCATGGACGAGGTGATCTTCGAGGAGTTCAAGGGCACCGGCAACATGGAGCTCAAGCTCGACCGCAAGCTCTCCGACAAGCGCATCTTCCCCGCGGTGGACGTCGACGCGTCCAGCACCCGTAAGGAAGAAATCCTGCTCGGCAGCGACGAGTTGGCGATTGTCTGGAAGCTGCGCCGGGTGCTCCACGCGCTGGACCAGCAGCAGGCGATCGAGCTCCTCCTGGACCGGATGAAGAAGACCCAGTCCAACGCGGAGTTCCTGCTCCAGATCCAGAAGACGACGCCGGCCCCGGGCAACAACGACTAGTCGGAGCCCCTCGGCGAAGCAGTACACAGGGCCGCCCCCGGCACTTCGGTGCGGGGGGCGGCCCTGTGCCGTCGCCCGGCCTCCGTGCCCACGGCCCCCCGAGACCTTCGCCACACGGACGCGGGGCCGGGCAGGGCCGTCGCGTTGCCTGTACCGGGCAAGAAACCGCAGGTGAGTGCCGGATCACCGGCTGTTCCCGCACCCCGTGGACCGGCCCCGGCCTTACCGGGAGTCCACAGGGCGCTGTGCAACCCTTCTTGTCGCCGCCGCGTCGTAACCAAGAGCGACACCACGAGCGCCGCCAAGGGGGGCAAAAGCGGTATACGGACCCGCACGCCACTGCAGGGGGTAGCCGGGAGCAGCCGAGGACACGAGGAGACGGATGAGCGAGCAGAGCGGGAGCAACAGCCGAATACGGGCCACCGGCAAGCGCCGGAGGAGGCCGTCCCGCCGCCGCAGGGCGACCGTCATAGCCACGTGGAGCCTGGCCGGCCTCGTCGTCGTCGGCGGATCGGGGCTCGGGTACGCCTACTTCCACCTCAACGGCAATCTCAAGGCCGTCGACATCAACAACGCCCTCGGCAAGAACCGCCCCGACAACGTCGACAACGGCTCCGAGGACATCCTCGTGCTCGGCTCCGACTCCCGTTCGGGCGCGAACGCGGAGTACGGCGAGGACCAGGGCGGTGCCCGCTCGGACACCGCGATGGTCGTGCACGTCAACAAGGGCCACAAGTCGGCGAGCGTCGTCTCCATCCCGCGCGACACCCTTGTCACCCGGCCCGAGTGCACGGGCGACGAAAGCGGGCAGCCCGTCGCGGGGGAGCAGCGCGCGATGTTCAACACGGCATACGAGGTCGGCGGACCGGCCTGCGCGGTCAAGACCGTCGAGTCGATGTCCGGCATCCGCATGGACCACTACATCGAGGTCGACTTCACCGGCTTCAAGAAGCTCGTCGACAAGCTCGGCGGCGTCGAGATCACCACCAAGCAGGCGATCAACGACTCCAAGAGTCATCTGAACCTCGAACCCGGCACCCACACCCTGAACGGTGAGCAGTCGCTCGGCCTCGTCCGTACCCGCAAGAGCGTCGGTGACGGCAGCGACCTCGGCCGCATCCAGCTCCAGCAGGCCTTCATCAAGGCGCTGATGGAACAGGCCAAGAGCGTGGGCATCCTCAACGGCACCAAGCTGTACGGCATCGCGGACACCGCGACCAAGGCCATCACCGCCGACTCCGACCTCGGCTCGGTCACCGAACTCGCGAGCTTCGCGAGCGGCCTCAAGGGGCTCGGCGCGAACGACGTCCACATGGTGACCCTGCCCGTCGAGTACGACCCGGCCGACCCGAACCGCGTCATTCCGCAGGAGAAGGCCGGCCGACAGGTGTGGAAGGCACTCCTCAACGATCAGCCGATCCCCGCCTCCGCCACCGAGAAGTCGGCGGGCGACAAGGGTGACGCCGGGCAGATCGTGCAGTGACGCCGGCCAGATCCTGCCCGTAACGGCCTCCCCCGGGAATAGCGGGCGGCCGACCCCCGTTTTGGGAGATACGGCCAGTCCTGGCAGACTGGTACGTCGGCCCCGGTTCACGGACGCGCAATCCGCGCGTACGACCCGGCGCCCTCCCGAACCTAGGAGAAACCCTTGAAGCGCGACATTCACCCCCAGTACGTCGAGACGCAGGTCAGCTGCACCTGTGGCGCGTCGTTCACCACCCGGTCCACCCTGGACGCCGGCGCCATCCGTGCCGACGTCTGCTCCGAGTGCCACCCGTTCTACACGGGCAAGCAGAAGATCCTCGACACCGGTGGCCGCGTGGCCCGCTTCGAGGCCCGCTTCGGCAAGGCCGCCGGCTCCGCCAGCAAGTAGCGAGCCGACTGCGCCGGTCCTTGGCGCCCTCTTCGCGGGGGCGCCGAGGCCGGCGTTTTTTTCCGGCCGGGACACGGCATACCCGTATCCCGCCCGGCAGGCATCCGCCGGCCGGCAGGCACGATGAGCGAAGAAACCAGGAGCCCGAAGATGTTCGAGGCGGTCGAGGAACTGATCGGCGAACAGTCCGATCTCGAGAAGAAGCTCGCGGACCCGTCGGTCCACGCAGACCAGGCCAACGCGCGCAAGCTCAACAAGCGCTACGCCGAGCTGACTCCGATCGTCGCCACGTACCGCTCCTGGAAGCAGACCGGCGACGACATCGAGACCGCCCGCGAGTTCGCCGCCGACGACCCCGACTTCGCCGCCGAGGTCAAGGAACTGGAGAAGGAGCGCGAGGAGCTCACCGAGAAGCTCCGCCTCCTGCTCGTTCCCCGTGACCCCAGCGACGACAAGGACGTGCTCCTGGAGATCAAGGCGGGTGCGGGCGGCGACGAGTCCGCCCTGTTCGCCGGCGATCTGCTGCGCATGTACCTGCGTTACGCCGAGCGCGTCGGCTGGAAGACCGAGATCATCGACTCGACCGAGTCCGAGCTCGGCGGCTACAAGGACGTCCAGGTCGCCGTGAAGACCAAGGGCGGCAACGGGGCCACCGAGCCCGGCCAGGGCGTCTGGGCGCGGATGAAGTACGAGGGCGGCGTGCACCGTGTGCAGCGCGTGCCCTCCACCGAGTCCCAGGGCCGCATCCACACCTCCGCCGCCGGTGTGCTCGTCACGCCCGAGGCCGAGGAGGTCGACGTCGAGATCCACGCCAACGATCTCCGTATCGACGTGTACCGCTCCTCCGGCCCCGGCGGCCAGTCCGTCAACACCACCGACTCCGCGGTCCGCATCACGCACCTGCCCACCGGCGTCGTCGCCTCCTGCCAGAACGAGAAGAGCCAGCTCCAGAACAAGGAGCAGGCCATGCGTATCCTGCGGTCGAGGCTTCTCGCCGCGGCCCAGGAAGCCGCCGAGCAGGAAGCGTCCGACGTACGCCGCAGCCAGGTGCGAACGGTCGACCGGTCCGAGAAGATCCGTACGTACAACTTCCCGGAAAACCGGATCTCGGACCACCGCGTCGGCTTCAAGGCGTACAACTTGGACCAGGTGCTCGACGGGGATCTGGACGCTGTGATCCAGGCCTGTGTCGACGCCGACTCCGCAGCCAAGCTCGCCGCCGCATAGGCCCGAGCCCCACCGCCCCGCTCGTGAACCCGTACGGAGAACCGCGATGAACCTGCTGCTCGCCGAGGTGGCCCAGGCCACCCAGCGGCTGGCCGACGCCGGTGTCCCTTCACCGCGATTCGACGCGGAGGAACTCGCCGCGTTCGTACACGGCGTCAAGCGGGGCGAGCTGCACAACGTGCCGGACGCCGACTTCGACGCCCGCTACTGGGAGACCATCGCCCGGCGCGAGGCCCGCGAACCGCTCCAGCACATCACCGGCCGCGCCTTCTTCCGCTACCTGGAGCTCCAGGTCGGACCCGGTGTCTTCGTGCCCCGGCCGGAGACCGAATCGGTCGTCGGCTGGGCGATAGACGCCGTCCGCGCGATGGACGTCGTCGAGCCGTTGATCGTCGACCTCTGTACGGGATCGGGCGCCATCGCCCTCGCCATGGCCCAGGAGGTGCCGCGCTCGCGCGTGCACGCCGTGGAGCTGTCCGAGGAAGCCCTCAAGTGGACCAGGAAGAACGCCGAGGAGTCCAGGGTCACCGTGCACCGCGGAGACGCCCTGACGGCCCTTCCCGAGCTCGACGGCCAGGTCGACCTGGTCATCTCCAACCCGCCGTACATCCCGCTCACCGAATGGGAGTACGTGGCCCCGGAGGCCCGCGACCACGACCCCGAGATGGCCCTCTTCTCGGGCGAGGACGGCCTCGACACCATCCGCGGCATCGAGCGCACCGCCCACCGCCTGCTGCGCCCCGGCGGCCTCGTCGTCATCGAGCACGCCGACACGCAGGGCGGCCAGGTGCCGTGGATCTTCACCGAGGAGCGGGGCTGGGCCGACGCGGCCGACCACCCCGACCTCAACAGGCGTCCCCGGTTCGCCACGGCCCGCAAGGCCATGCCGTGACCGGCGGCCACTCCCCGCACCACCCGTTCCAGCCCAACCCGTACCCGTACATGCTTGAGGAGGCCGGCTGATGGCACGGCGATACGACTGCAACGACGCGACCGACCGCACGACGGGCCTGCGCGAGGCCGCGTCCGCCGTCCGCCGTGGCGAACTGGTCGTGCTGCCCACCGACACCGTGTACGGGATCGGTGCGGACGCCTTCAGTTCCGAGGGCGTCGTCGACCTCCTGGAGGCCAAGGGCCGCGGCCGCAACATGCCGACGCCCGTCCTCATCGGCTCGCCGAACACCCTGCACGGCCTGGTCACCGACTTCTCGGAGCAGGCCTGGGAGCTGGTGGACGCCTTCTGGCCGGGGGCACTCACGCTCGTCGCCAAGCACCAGCCGTCGCTCCAGTGGGACCTCGGTGACACCCGCGGCACCGTCGCCATCCGGATGCCGCTGCACCCGGTCGCCATCGAGCTGCTCACCGAGGTCGGCCCGATGGCCGTCTCCAGCGCCAACCTCACCGGACACCCGTCGCCCGAGGACTGTGACGCCGCCCAGGAGATGCTCGGCGACTCCGTGTCCGTGTACCTCGACGGCGGCCCGACCCCGGGCATCGTTCCGTCCTCGATCGTCGACGTCACCGGCAAGGTGCCGGTCCTGCTGCGCGCCGGTGCGCTCTCCGCGGAGGAGCTGCGCAAGGTGGTACCCGACCTCGAGGTGGCCAATTGACCGCCCCTGAGGGGCGTGGCATAGCGGGGCAGACCGACACCTTCCGCATCCTCCACGTCAGCACCGGCAACGTCTGCCGCTCACCGATCACCGAGCGGCTGACCCGGCATGCCCTCGTGGACCGCCTGGGCGACCCGCTCCAGGGCGGACTGATCGTGGAGAGCGCGGGCACCTGGGGGCACGAGGGTGCTCCGATGGAGGCCAACGCCGAGGTGGTCCTCGCCGACTTCGGCGCCGACGCCACCGGGTTCGTCGGCCGCGAACTGCTCGACGAGCACGTGATCCGTGCCGACCTGGTGCTCACGGCCACCCGTGACCACCGGGCCCAGGTGATCTCGATGGGTCACTCGGCCGGACTGCGCACCTTCACGCTCAAGGAATTCACCCGGCTGGTCCGGGCGATAGACCCCGCCACGCTGCCCGACGCGAGCGACGAGGGCGTCGTCGAGCGCGCCCGCGCCCTGGTCCGCGCCGCCGCCGCGCTGCGCGGCTGGCTGCTGGCCCCGACCGCCGAGGCCGACGAGGTCTACGACCCGTACGGCGCCCCCATCACGTTCTTCCGGTCCATCGGCGACGAGATCAACCAGGCCCTGGACCCGGTCGTCACCGCGCTGACGGGCGTATCGGCGCCGCGCTGAACGCATGGCGCCCGAGGAGCCGTCCGCGCCGCGCTGACGGCCGTACGGCGAGTGCCGGGACTCCCTGGGCCCGGACGGGTGCACCACGGCCCACGACAGCGCGCAGCAGACCCACCACGGGCCTACATTGGAGCTGACGCCACCCCTCCCCAGGCCCGGAGCCCCCGATGCCGGTCACCACTGCTGCCGCACCCTCCGCCGTCGCCGCCCTGCCGCAGGACTTCGGCGCCCTGCTCCGGGAGGATCCGGAGATCGCCGATGTGCTGGTGGGTGAGCTGCGCCGGCAGTCGGACACCCTGCAGCTGACCGCGGCGGAGAACTTCACCTCGCCCGCGGTCCTGGCCGCCCTCGGCTCCCCGCTCGCCAACAAGTACGCCGAGGGGTATCCCGGCGCCCGACACCACGGCGGCTGCGAGTACGCGGACGCGGCCGAGCGCATCGCGATCCGCCGCGCCACCTCGCTCTTCGGCGCCGAGCACGCCAATGTGCAGCCCCACTCCGGATCCTCGGCCGTCCTCGCCGCGTACGCGGCGCTGCTGCGGCCCGGCGACACGGTGCTCGCCATGGGACTCCCGTACGGCGGGCACCTCACGCACGGCTCTCCCGCCAACTTCTCCGGCCGCTGGTTCGAGTTCATCGGCTACGGGGTGGACTCCGAGAGCGGGCTGATCGACTACGACCAGGTCCGCACCCTGGCTCGCACGCACCGGCCCAAGGCGATCGTCAGCGGCTCGATCTCCTACCCCCGCCATCCCGACCACGAGCTGTTCCGGGAGATCTGCGACGAGGTGGGCGCGTACCTCATCGCCGACTCCGCGCACCCGATGGGCCTGATCGCCGGGGGAGCGGCGCCGAGCCCCGTGCCGTACGCGGACGTGGTCTGCGCGACCACGCACAAGGTGCTGCGCGGGCCGCGCGGCGGGATGATCCTGTGCGGCGCGGAGCTGGCGGAGCGGATCGACCGGGCCGTGTTCCCCTTCACACAGGGCGGCGCCCAGATGCACACGGTGGCGGCGAAGGCCGTCGCGTTCGGCGAGGCGGCCGCGCCGGCCTTCGCCGCGTACGCCCACCACGTGGTGGCCCACGCCCGGGTGCTGGCCGCCGGCCTGGAGGCCGAGGGCTTCGACGTCACCACCGGCGGCACGGACACCCACCTGATCGTCGCCGACCCGGCCCCCCTCGGCGTCGACGGGCCCACCGCGCGTGCCCGGCTGGCCGCCGCCGGGCTGGTGCTGGACACCTGCGCGCTTCCGTACGGGGACGCCCGGGGCATCAGGCTCGGTACCGCGGCCGTCACCACCCAGGGCATGGACGGGTCCGACATGGCCCGCCTCGCGGTGCTGTTCGGGTCCGCGGTGCGCGGGGAGGGTGATGTTCTCGCGGAGGTGCGGGAGATGGCGGCGCAGCACCCGCCGTATCCCGGGTGAAATAGGCTGTATGTCAGTAATGGTCGCCGCCTGTGCAACCATCGCGAGGACGACTGTGTCCTCAACCATGAGGCCGACGTAGTTAAAGTGTGGGCTGAGATGGCCGGCGACATTTATGGGGCAGCCCGTGCGTGATTACTTGCTGACGCTCTGTGTCACGGCCGCGGTGACGTATCTGCTCACCGGCCCGGTGCGTAAGTTCGCCATCGCGGTCGGGGCGATGCCCGCGATCCGTGCACGTGACGTCCACCGCGAACCGACACCGAGGCTCGGTGGCATCGCCATGTTCGGCGGGCTGTGCGCCGGGCTGATCGTCGCCGACCACCTGTCCAACCTCGACGGCGTCTTCGAGCTCTCCAACGAACCGCGGGCGCTGCTCTCCGGGGCGGCCCTGATCTGGCTGATCGGCGTCCTGGACGACAAGTTCGAGATCGACGCCCTGATCAAACTGGGCGGACAGATGATCGCCGCGGCGGTCATGGTCCTCCAGGGCCTCACGATCCTGTGGCTGCCGATTCCCGGCGTCGGCACGGTCCCGCTCACCCAGTGGCAGGGCACGCTGCTGACCGTCGCGCTCGTCGTCATCACCATCAACGCGGTCAACTTCGTCGACGGCCTGGACGGCCTGGCGGCCGGCATGGTGTGCATCGCCTCGGCCGCACTCTTCCTCTACACCTACCGGCTCTGGTACGGGTACGGGATCGAGGCGGCCGCCCCCGCGACGCTCTTCACGGCGATCCTGATGGGCATGTGCCTCGGCTTCCTGCCGCACAACATGCATCCCGCGCGGATCTTCATGGGGGACTCCGGGTCGATGCTGATCGGCCTGGTCCTCGCCGCCGGCGCGATCTCCGTCACGGGACAGGTCGACCCGGACGCGATGAAGCTCTTCGCGGGAAGCGAACGGCAGGCGACCCACGCGATGCTGCCGGTCTTCATTCCGCTGCTCCTGCCGCTGACGATCATCGCGATCCCGGCGGCGGACCTGGTGCTGGCGATCGTGCGGCGTACGTGGAACGGCCAGTCGCCGTTCGCCGCGGACCGCGGCCATCTGCACCACCGGCTGCTGGAGATCGGCCATTCGCACAGCCGCTCGGTGCTGATCATGTACTTCTGGTCGGCCCTGATCGCCTTCGGCGCGGTCGGCTACTCGGTGCACTCGACGTCGATGTGGATCGTGCTCCTGATCGTGGGGCTGAGCGCGCTCGGCCTGATCCTGCTGCTGATGCCCCGGTTCACGCCGCGCGCCCCGCGCTGGGCGGAACGCGTCGTACCGCCGCGCTATCGCCGCCGGCGCCGCCACGAGGCGGAGTCCGGGACGGATCCGTCGCAGGGGCTGGAGAGCCAACAGGGGTCCGTCAGTGACCAGATGGGGCAGGATGGGCACGAGCCCGCGCCGCAGGCCCCGATCGCCGCCGGGGTGTCCGGCGTCAACGGAGCGACTGCGATCGGCCCCCGTTCGCGATTCGCGGACCGGCGCAAGGCCGATTCAACGCGCCGATGATTTGGGTCATCAAGGCGCAATACCAGACAAGTCGTTGAGTTGCCTTGCTCACACGCGTTGATTAGTCCTCACGTGTGACAGCAAGCACACTTTCTAGGTAAAGACCTCATCAAATAGTTTGTGATACCGTTCACGAACCCGGTGACAGGGCCGAAGGACCTGAGTAGCACGGTCCCTTGGCCCCGAGGCATCGACTCGGACCGGGCCTACGCTCGTCCATGACGACACACTGCCAACCCCCAGCAAGCGGAGCTGCCGCCATGCCGTCCAACGACGTCCGGACTCTCCTCCAGACCGCCGTACCCACCGCTGTCGCCGGCGCAGTCGCCGCCGCGATCAGTGCTGGCGTCGCCGGTGGCAAGGGAGCCCTGGGCGCGATCGTTGCGACGATCGTGGTCATCCTCTTCATGGGGATCGGGCTGGTGGTCCTGCAGCGGACCGCCCGGTCCATGCCCCACCTCTTCCAGGCGATGGGTCTCGCGCTGTACACGGCGCAACTCCTGCTGCTGTTCATCTTCGTCGCCGTATTCAAGAACACCTCGCTGTTCAACCCGAAGGCCTTCGCGATCACTCTGGTCGTGACGACACTCGTGTGGATCGGCGCACAGGCGCGTGCGCACATGAAGGCCAAGATCCTTTACGTGGAACCCGAGTCCGACAAGGACGAAAAGCCCAAAAAGCCGGGGTCCGCAGCGTGAAGGGTAGGGGCGGAATAAGTGCAGGTTCGCGACCCTGCTATCGTCCGGTTCCAACTGCGGCACTGCGGGCGCGGGCATGTGAGCTGACGCCTGCTCGATCGCGAGGCTCAAATGCCTGACTGCCGCTCACACATCCGAAACACCAGTCCAGTGCCGAACCGCGGCTGCGCGCCGCGCCGACACAACGAGGTTGCCGTACCTATGCGCCACGCTGAAGGAGCCCGCGGTGAGTGCTGACCCGACACAGGTGCTCGCCTTCGAGACCGATTGCCACATCTTCGACGGTTGTGGTTTCCCGGCACCCGGCCTGCACTCGTTCCTGTTCGAGCCCCTCTGGGGCGACGCGGACAGCAACTTGTACTTCAACAAGACGATGCTGCTGGCCCTGCTCGGCTCGGTCATCATCGTTGGCTTCTTCTGGGCCGCCTTCCGTAAGCCGAAGTTGGTGCCCGGCAAGCTTCAGATGGTGGCCGAGGCCGGATACGACTTCGTCCGCCGCGGCATCGTCTACGAGACGATCGGCAAGAAGGACGGCGAGAAGTACGTCCCGCTGATGGTCTCCCTGTTCTTCGTCATCTGGATGATGAACCTCTGGTCCATCATTCCGGTTGCCCAGTTCCCCGTGACGGCGATCATTTCGTATCCGGCGGCTCTCGCCGGGATCGTCTACATCCTGTGGGTCGTCCTGACCTTCAAGAAGCACGGTTTCGTCGGAGCGTTCAAGAACTTCACGGGCTACGACAAGAGCCTCGGCGGGGTCCTGCCGCTCTCGATGACCATCGAGTTCTTCTCGAACCTGCTGGTCCGGCCGTTCACGCACGCGGTCCGACTGTTCGCGAACATGTTCGCGGGCCACACGCTCCTGCTGCTCTTCACGATCGCCAGCTGGTACCTGCTCAACGGCATCGGCTTCGCCTACGCAGGCGTGTCGTTCGTGATGGTCATCGTGATGACCGCCTTCGAGCTCTTCATCCAGGCTGTCCAGGCCTACGTGTTCGTGCTGCTGGCCTGCAGCTACATCCAGGGCGCTCTCGCCAAGGGCCACTGAGCACCCACCTCCTGAAGCACCCGGTGGCCAACCCCCACCGGACATTGAAAGAGAAGGAAGAACCGGCATGTCCGCTCTCCAGACCCTCGCCGCCGGCGTCGAAATCAAGGGCAACCTCGGCTCGATCGGTTACGGCCTCGCCGCGATCGGCCCCGGCGTCGGCATCGGCATCATCTTCGGTAACGGCACCCAGGCGCTCGCCCGTCAGCCCGAGGCTGCCGGTCTCATCCGCGCCAACCAGATTCTCGGCTTCGCCTTCTGTGAGGCGCTCGCCCTGATCGGTCTGGTCATGCCGTTCGTCTACCCGACCTCCTGACCGGTCGCGAACAGCCCATTCGACGGAAGGCACTGACGTGAACCCCCTGGTTCAGCTCGCGGCGGAGGATCCGGAAAACCCGCTCATTCCGCCGATCCCTGAGCTCGTCATTGGCCTCATCGCTTTCGTCATCGTCTTCGGCTTCCTCGCCAAGAAGCTCCTCCCGAACATCAACAAGGTTCTGGAAGAGCGCCGCGAGGCCATCGAAGGCGGTATCGAGAAGGCCGATGCGGCCCAGACCGAGGCCCAGAGCGTTCTTGAGCAGTACAAGGCTCAGCTCGCCGAGGCCCGCCACGAAGCCGCTCGTCTGCGCCAGGAGGCGCAGGAGCAGGGCGCCGTGATCCTGCAGGAAATGAGGGCGGAAGGCCAGCGGCAGCGCGAGGAGATCGTCGCTGCCGGCCACGCCCAGATCGAGGCCGACCGCAAGGCCGCTGCTTCGGCGCTGCGCCAGGACGTGGGCAAGCTCGCCACCGACCTGGCCGGCAAGCTCGTCGGCGAGTCCCTCGAGGACCACGCCCGGCAGAGCGGCACCGTCGACCGGTTCCTCGACGAGCTCGAGGCGAAGGCCGAGGCAGTCCGATGAACAGCGCGAGCCGCGAGGCACTGGCTGCCGCACGCGAGCGTCTCGACGCGCTGACCGACAACACGTCGGTCGACGCGGCGAAGCTCGCCGAGGACCTGGCCGGCGTCACGGCGCTGCTGCACCGCGAGGTGTCGCTGCGCCGGGTCCTGACCGACCCGGCGCAGGCCGGCGAGGCCAGGGCCGAGCTGGCCGGACGGCTGCTGAGCGGTCAGGTGGGCGGCGAAGCCCTCGACCTGGTCTCCGGCATGGTCCGCTCGCGCTGGTCGCAGTCGCGTGACCTGGTCGACTCAGTCGAGGAACTGGCGAACACCGCCGACCTCACCGCCGCCCAGCGCAGCGGAGACCTCGACGACGTCGAGGACGAGCTGTTCCGGTTCGGCCGGATCGTGGCCTCGGACCCCGAGCTGCGCTCCGCGCTGACCAGCCGGACCGCGACCCCCGCCGCCAAGGGCGAGCTGCTGCGCAGCCTGCTCGGCGGAAAGGCGCGGCCCACCACCGAGCGCATCGTCGTGCGGCTTGTCACCCAGCCCCGGGGACGTAGCCTGGAAGCGGGACTCGAGTCCCTCTCCAAGCTCGCTGCGGACCGCCGGGACCGCGTGGTAGCGGTCGTCACCTCGGCCGTGCCGCTCAGTGACCGGCAGAAGCAGCGTCTCGGCGCCGCCCTGGCGAAGATCTACGGCCGGCAGATGCACCTGAGCCTCGACGTGGACCCCGAGGTCCTCGGCGGGATCGTGGTGCGGGTCGGCGACGAGGTCATCAACGGCACCATCGCGGAGCGCCTCGACGAGGCGACCCGTCGCATGGCCGGCTGACCTGGCGCGGCGTAACAAACAGAACAGAGCAAGACCAGCGGCCCGGTTGGGCCGTGCAGAAATTGCAGAAGATTCCTGGGGGTCGGCCCCCAGACCCCCTTAAGAAACTTCGGGCCCAACAAGGAGAGCAGGGAACCCAGATGGCGGAGCTCACGATCCGGCCGGAGGAGATCCGGGACGCACTGGAGAACTTTGTCCAGTCGTACCAGCCGGACGCGGCCTCGCGCGAGGAGGTCGGAACGGTCAGCGTTGCCGGCGACGGCATCGCAAAGGTGGAGGGCCTGCCCTCCGCCATGGCGAACGAACTGCTGAAGTTCGAGGACGGAACCCTCGGTCTCGCCCTCAACCTCGAAGAGCGCGAGATCGGTGCGATCGTCCTCGGCGAGTTCAGCGGAATCGAGGAGGGCCAGCCGGTGCAGCGCACCGGTGAGGTGCTCTCCGTCGGCGTCGGCGAGGGTTACCTCGGCCGCGTCGTCGACCCGCTCGGCAACCCGATCGACGGCCTCGGCGAGATCGCGACCGAAGGCCGTCGCGCCCTCGAGCTGCAGGCCCCTGGCGTCATGGTCCGTAAGTCGGTGCACGAGCCGATGCAGACCGGCTACAAGGCCGTCGACGCCATGGTGCCGATCGGCCGCGGCCAGCGTCAGCTGATCATCGGCGACCGTCAGACGGGTAAGACCGCGCTGGCCGTCGACACGATCATCAACCAGCGCGACAACTGGCGCTCGGGCGACGTGAACAAGCAGGTGCGCTGCATCTACGTCGCCATCGGTCAGAAGGGCTCCACCATCGCCTCCGTGCGAGGTGCCCTGGAAGAGGCCGGCGCGCTCGAGTACACGACCATCGTCGCCGCCCCGGCGTCCGACCCGGCCGGCTTCAAGTACCTGGCGCCGTACACCGGCTCGGCCATCGGCCAGCACTGGATGTACGACGGCAAGCACGTTCTGATCATCTTCGACGACCTCTCGAAGCAGGCCGACGCCTACCGCGCCGTGTCGCTTCTGCTGCGCCGTCCGCCGGGCCGTGAGGCCTACCCGGGCGACGTCTTCTACCTGCACTCGCGTCTGCTGGAGCGCTGCGCCAAGCTCTCCGACGACATGGGCGCCGGTTCGATGACGGGCCTCCCGATCGTCGAGACCAAGGCGAACGACGTGTCGGCGTTCATTCCGACCAACGTCATCTCCATCACCGACGGCCAGTGCTTCCTGGAGTCCGACCTGTTCAACGCGGGTCAGCGTCCGGCGCTCAACGTCGGTATCTCGGTCTCCCGAGTCGGTGGCTCCGCCCAGCACAAGGCCATGAAGCAGGTCTCCGGCCGACTGCGCGTGGACCTCGCCCAGTTCCGTGAGCTGGAGGCGTTCGCCGCCTTCGGTTCCGACCTGGACGCGGCCTCCAAGGCGTCGCTGGAGCGCGGTAAGCGCATGGTCGAGCTGCTGAAGCAGCCGCAGTACGCCCCGTTCCCGATGGAGGAGCAGGTCGTCTCCGTCTGGGCCGGCACCACGGGCAAGATGGACGACGTCCCGGTCGAGGACATCCGCCGCTTCGAGGGCGAGCTGCTGGAGTACCTGCGCCGTGAGCGCAAGGACCTCCTGACCAGCATCGCCGAGGGCGGCAAGATGTCCGACGACACGCTGCAGTCGATCGCCGACGCGATCGCCGCCTTCAAGCAGCAGTTCGAGACCTCGGACGGCAAGCTCCTGGGCGAGGGCTGATCGATGGGCGCTCAGCTTCGCGTTTACAAGCGCCGCATCCAAGCCGTCACCGCGACCAAGAAGATCACCAAGGCGATGGAGATGATCGCCGCCTCGCGCATCGTCAAGGCGCAGCGCAAGGTGACGGCGTCGATGCCGTACGCGACCGAGCTCACCCGTGCGGTGACCGCGGTGGCGACCGGCTCCAACACCAAGCACCCGCTCACCACCGAGGCTGACGCCCCGGTGCGGGCCGCGGTCCTGCTCCTCACGAGCGACCGCGGTCTGGCCGGCGGCTACTCCTCCAACGCCATCAAGGCTGCGGAGCGGCTGCGGGAGCGGCTGGCGGCCGAGGGCAAGGAGGTCGACACGTACATCGTCGGCCGCAAGGGTGTCGCCTACTACGGCTTCCGCGAGCGCAAGGTCGTGGAGTCGTGGACCGGCTTCACCGACAGCCCGGAGTACGCGGACGCCAAGAAGATCGCCGCGCCCCTGATCGAGTCCATCCAGAAGGACACGGCCGAGGGTGGCGTCGACGAGCTGCACATCGTCTTCACCGAGTTCGTGTCGATGATGACGCAGAACGCGGTCGACGGCCGGATGCTGCCGCTCTCGATCGACCAGGTCGCGGAGGAGAACGGCACGAAGGACGAGATCCTTCCGCTGTTCGACTTCGAGCCGTCGGCGGAGGACGTCCTCGACGCCCTTCTGCCGCGCTACGTCGAGAGCCGCATCTACAACGCACTGCTGCAGGCTGCCGCTTCCGAGCACGCCGCCCGCCGCCGCGCGATGAAGTCGGCGACCGACAATGCCGGGGATCTGATCAAGAGCCTCTCCCGGCTTGCCAACGCGGCCCGCCAGGCCGAAATCACCCAGGAAATCAGCGAGATCGTCGGCGGTGCAGGTGCGCTGGCCGACGCGTCCGCGGGGAGTGACAAGTAATGACGACGACAGTTGAGACGGCCGCTGCCACGGGCCGCGTCGCCCGGGTCATCGGCCCGGTCGTCGACGTGGAGTTCCCCGTCGACGCGATGCCGGAGATCTACAACGCCCTGCACGTCGAGGTCGACGACCCGGCCGAGGCCGGCGCTCGTAAGACGCTGACCCTCGAAGTCGCCCAGCACCTGGGTGACGGCGTGGTCCGCGCGATCTCGATGCAGCCCACCGACGGCCTGGTCCGCCAGGCCCCGGTGACCGACACGGGTGCGGGTATCACCGTCCCGGTCGGTGACATCACCAAGGGCAAGGTGTTCAACACCCTCGGTCAGATCCTGAACGAGCCGGAGGCCGAGGCGCAGATCACCGAGCGCTGGCCGATCCACCGCAAGGCCCCGGCCTTCGACCAGCTCGAGTCGAAGACCGAGATGTTCGAGACCGGCCTGAAGGTCGTCGACCTGCTGACCCCGTACGTCAAGGGCGGCAAGATCGGTCTGTTCGGTGGTGCGGGCGTCGGCAAGACGGTCCTCATCCAGGAAATGATCATGCGTGTGGCGAAGCTGCACGACGGTGTGTCGGTGTTCGCCGGCGTCGGTGAGCGCACCCGTGAGGGCAACGACCTCATCGACGAGATGACGGACTCGGGCGTTCTGGAGAAGACCGCACTGGTCTTCGGCCAGATGGACGAGCCGCCGGGCACGCGTCTTCGCGTGGCCCTGTCCGCCCTGACCATGGCGGAGTACTTCCGCGATGTGCAGAAGCAGGACGTGCTGCTCTTCATCGACAACATCTTCCGCTTCACGCAGGCCGGTTCCGAGGTCTCCACGCTGCTCGGCCGCATGCCGTCCGCAGTGGGTTACCAGCCGACCCTGGCCGACGAGATGGGTGTGCTCCAGGAGCGCATCACCTCGACGCGTGGTCACTCGATCACCTCGATGCAGGCGATCTACGTCCCCGCGGACGACCTGACCGACCCGGCCCCGGCCACCACGTTCGCCCACCTCGACGCGACGACGGTTCTCTCCCGTCCGATCTCCGAGAAGGGCATCTACCCGGCCGTGGACCCGCTGGACTCCACGTCCCGCATCCTGGACCCGCGCTACATCGCGCAGGACCACTACGACACGGCCAGCCGCGTCAAGGGGATCCTGCAGAAGTACAAGGACCTCCAGGACATCATCGCGATCCTCGGTATCGACGAGCTGGGCGAGGAGGACAAGCTCGTTGTCCACCGTGCCCGTCGCGTCGAGCGCTTCCTGTCGCAGAACACCCACGCCGCCAAGCAGTTCACCGGCCTGGACGGTTCGGACGTTCCGCTCGACGAGTCGATCGCCGCGTTCAACGCGATCTGCGACGGGGAGTACGACCACTTCCCCGAGCAGGCGTTCTTCATGTGCGGTGGCATCGAGGACCTGAAGGCCAACGCCAAGGAGCTCGGCGTCTCCTGAGCCTCCGGCTCACCGAGGGGGGTGGGTGTGTCCCGCCCCCCTCACCACGCCCCGTAGAATTGACCCAACACCCGGCATGACCGCCGGGTGGTGACCCGAGGAGCCACCCTTGGCTGCTGAGCTGCATGTCGAGCTGGTCGCCGCGGACCGCAGTGTCTGGTCCGGCGAGGCCACCCTCGTTGTCGCGCGTACCACGTCCGGCGACATCGGCGTCATGCCCGGTCACCAGCCGCTTCTGGGTGTGCTGGAATCGGGCCCGGTGACGATCCGTACGAGTGACGGCGGCACTGTCGTCGCCGCGGTGCACGGCGGTTTCATCTCCTTCGCCGACGACAAGCTGTCGCTGCTGGCGGAGATCGCCGAGCTGGCCGACGAGATCGATGTCGAGCGCGCGGAGCGTGCGTTCGAGCGTGCGAAGTCGGACACGGACAGCGCTGCCGAGCGCCGCGCCGATGTGCGACTGCGTGCGGTGGCGGTGCACTAGTCACCCCGCGAAACGGCTTTACCCTCAGCCGCGGCCCGAGCTGGAGACCCCTCCAGACCGTGTCGCGGCTGAGGCGATGCAGGTGCAGGTGAAGTTCGGGCGGTATCCGTTTACTCGATGACGCGAGGAGGTCGGTGGAGATGTTCCTCGCGCTGTGGGTGGGCGGGCTCGTCGTCGCACTGGTCCTGTTGGGGCTCTTCGTCTTCGGTCTGCGCCGGCGGCTGATTCAGCGCTCCGGTGGGACCTTCGACTGCAGCCTGCGGTGGAACGTGTCGGCGGAGCCCGATCTCTCGGGCAAGGGCTGGGTGTACGGAGTCGCCCGCTACCACGGCGACAAGGTCGACTGGTTCCGGGTCTTCAGCTACTCCCCGCGCCCGCGCCGGGTGCTGGAGCGCTCCTCGATCGAGGTCGTCACCCGCCGGCTGCCCGAGGGCGAGGAGGAGCTCGCACTGCTCTCCGACGCCGTCGTGCTCGGCTGTCTCCACCGGGAGACCCGCCTGGAGCTGGCGATGAGCGAGGACGCCCTCACCGGATTCCTCGCCTGGCTGGAGGCGGCACCGCCCGGCCAGCGAGTCAATGTGGCTTGACTAGGGGCCCTGTTGGTAGGGGCACATCCCGGACGAAGTCCGGGGCGAGTGAACGTGGCCCGAGGGCTGTCGGGTGGCCTCTGAGACCGCGCACCACGAACGACGAAAACCGGGGAGACAGGGGGCGGACCTGTCTCCCCGGTGCTTTTCGGGGGTTACGCGATGAGCCGTGCGGTGGGGATTACTTGAGACCGCTGTTCATCGCGCTCACGAGCTCACCGTTGCTGGTGTCCCCGCTGAACTCCCAGAAGAACGCGCCTCCCAGGCCCTGGTTCTTCGCCCAGGTCATCTTGGACGCGATGGTGGCCGGGGTGTCGTAGCTCCACCAGTTGGTGCCGCAGTGCGCGTATGCCGTGCCCGCGATGGTGCCGGTGGACGGGCAGCTGTTCTTGAGGACCTTGTAGTCCTCGATGCCGGCCTCGTACGTGCCCGGGGCCGCGCCGGTGGCGGTGCCGCCGGGTGCGTCCTGGGTGACGCCGGTCCAGCCGCGGCCGTAGAAGCCGATGCCGAGCAGCAGCTTCGAGGCGGGGACGCCCTGGGCCTTCAGCTTGGCGATGGCCTCGGTGGCGGTGAAGCCGGCCTTCGGGATGCCGCTGTACGAGGTGAGCGGGGAGTGCGGGGCGGTCGGGCCCTTCGCGTCCCACGCGCCGAAGAAGTCGTACGTCATCACGTTGTACCAGTTCAGCGACTGCGCGGCGCCCGCGTAGTCGGCGAGGTCGATCTTGCCACCCGCGGAACCGTCGGCCGTGATGGCGGCGGTCACCAGGTTGCTGCTGCCGAACTTCGTGCGCAGCGCGGAGGTGAGGGCCTTCAGCGAGGCCGGGCCGCTGGTGTCACACGTCAGACCGCAGGCGTTGGGGTACTCCCAGTCGATGTCGATGCCGTCGAAGACATCGGCCCAACGGGGGTCCTCGACCAGGTCGTAGCAGGACTGGGCGAACGCGGCCGGGTTCTGCGCGGCCTGGCCGAAGCCGCCGGACCAGGTCCAGCCGCCGAAGGACCAAAGGACCTTGATGTGCGGGTACTTCGCCTTGAGCTTGCGCAGCTGGTTGAAGCTGCCGCGCAGCGGCTGGTCCCAGGTGTCGGCGACGCCGTCGACCGACTGGTCGGCGGTGTACGCCTTGTCGTAGTCGGCGTAGGAGTCACCGATGGTGCACTTGCCGCCCTGGACGTTGCCGAAGGCGTAGTTGATGTGCGTGATCTTCGCGGCGGAACCGGAGGTGTCCAGGTTCTTGACGTGGTAGTTCCGGCCGTAGACGCCCCACTCGGCGAAGTAGCCGAGGTTGACCTTGGACCCGGTGCCGGGGTCGGTGCCCCCGCCGCCGGTGGTGTGCACCTTGACCGCGCCGCTGGCCGGGCCGGTCTGGTCGGCCGTGTCCCGGGCCCGCACGGTGTACGAGTAGTCGGTACCCGCGGTGAGGCCGGTGTTGGTGTACGTGGTGCCGGTGACCGTGGCGACGACGGCGCCGTCCCGCAGGACGTCGTAGTTCTTGATGCCGTTGTCGTCGGTGGCGGCGCTCCAGCTGAGCTTCGCCGAGGTGTCGGTGATGGCGCTCGCGGTGGGGGTGCCCGGCGCCGAGGGGGCGTTGTCGCCGGGGACGCTGCCGCCGTCACAGGAGGCGCCGTTCAGCTTGCAGCCGGTGGGGGACCCGGCGCCGGTGCCGTTGAAGCCGAAGGAGACGCTGGCGCCCGGTGCGACCGAGCCGTTCCAGCCGAGGTTCTTGGCGGTCCAGTGGTTGCCGGAGCTGGTGACGGTGGCGTCCCAGGCGGAACCGGCCGCGGTGCCGGAGGGGAAGTCCCACTCGATGGTCCAGGAGCTGAGGGCGGTGGTGCCGGTGTTCTTCACCGTCCACTGGCCCTCGAAGCCGCTGCCCCAGTCGGACTTCTTGAGGTACGTGGCGGTCGCCGAGGTCGCTGCTTCGGCCGGGGAGGCCATGCCGACCAACGCGGCGAGCGGAAGGAGCAGTGCGGTGAGGCCCGCGACGGCTCTGGATCTGGTGGCTTTTCCGGCCCCGAATCTGAATCGGGTCCGGCGGGGGGTCTCAGTGCTCAACGGTGCTCCTCGGGTGAGGTCCGGACAAACGGGGGTGGTCCGTGGACTGCAAACCCTGCGCCGCCCTGAGCCCGCCTTGTCATGGCGGGCTCACCGCAGTGTGCTCGGTGAGATTAGGAAGGTCTGGACCAATCGTCAAGAGGTCTGGACCAAAGTTCGGAGTCGGGCACGGATAAACCTCAGACGCCCAACTCCTGCGCCAGCACCGCAGCCTGGACCCGGCTGCGCAGCTCCAGCTTCCCCAGCAACCGGCTGACGTGCGTCTTCACCGTCGCCTCGGCCATCGACAGCCGCACCGCGATCTCCGCGTTCGACAGCCCCTCCCCGAGACAGCCGAGCACCTCGCGCTCGCGCCGGGTGAGCGCGTCCAGGACCGTCCTGTCGGGATCTTCCGACGGCCGCGCGGCTGTGGTCCCGGCGAACTCCGCGATGAGCCGGCGCGTCACCGACGGGGCGATCAGGCCCTCGCCGCGGGCCACCGTACGCACCGCGTCCAGCAGCCCGCGCGCCTCGGTGTCCTTGAGAAGAAAGCCCGACGCCCCGGCCCGCAGCGCACCGAACACGTACTCGTCCAGGTCGAACGTCGTCAGCACCAGCACGTCCGCCAGCCGCTCCCCGACCACCTGCTTCGTCGCGGAGACCCCGTCCAGCCGGGGCATCTGGATGTCCATCAGCACCAGATCCGGGCGCAGTTCGCGGGCCAGCCGGACGGCCTCCTCGCCGTCACCGGCCTCGCCGACGACCTCGATGTCCGGTGCGCTGCCCAGGATGAGCACCAGCCCCGCCCGTACGGCCGACTGGTCCTCGGCGACCAGAACCCGGATCGTCATGGCTTCACGCTTCCTTCCGCCACGGGCAGTTGTGCCCGAACCTGCCAGGTCTTCGTCCCGTTCCCGCTGGACACGGGGCCCGCCTCGAACTCCCCGCCGAGCAGCGCCACCCGCTCCCGCATCCCGATCAGACCGGCCCCCGAACCCGGGGCACGCGGCCCCGGCCGGTCCCCGAGGGCGCTGACCACCTCCACCGTCAGCCGCCCTCCCGTCTGCCCCAGCCGCACCGTGACCGGTCCCGGTGCGGCATGTTTGAGCGCGTTCGTGAGGGACTCCTGGACGATGCGGTACGCGGCCAGCTCGACCGGGGCCGGCAGCCGGCCGGGGTCGGTGCGGGCATCGTCCAGGGTGCAGGTCAGCCCGCTGGACGCTGCGTTCGTACGGTGTTGCTCGACGAGGGCGTCCAGCGAGCCGAGGCTGGGCGAGCTGCTCGGCTCCAGGTCCGCGGCCCCGGTGCGCAACAGCCCGATCAGACGGCGCATTTCGGCCAGACCGTCGACACTGTTCTCGCGGATGACCCCGAGGGCGTCGCGGGAGGTCGCCGGGTCGTCGATGGAGAGCGCGGCGGTGGAGTGGATGGCGATCGCGGAGAGGTGGTTGGCGACCATGTCGTGCAGTTCGCGTGCCATCCGGGCGCGTTCGGCGGTCACCGCCTGCGCGCGGTCCATCTCGGCCAGCAGGGCGGTCTGATCGGCGCGCAACCGGGCGGTCTCCGCGGCATCGCGGTGGTTGCGCACACTGACCCCGGTGAGCGCGGGCACGAAGGAGACCAGACCCGTGACGATGCCGACGAGCAGTGCCTCGGCGTCCCGGAACCAGGCCAGGAATCCGATCGTGACCCCGACCGTGATCAGGAACGTGGTCACCGGGATCCGGCGGGCGGCCGCCGGGGTCCCGTACAGCACGGCCGCGTACATGATGTCGGTGAACATCAGCACGGTCGCCAGATTCCCGCGCGTGAACTGGTCCGCGACCAGCGCCAGCGTGCCGATGACCAGCGCCGTCCGCGGCGCGCTGCGGCGCAGCAGCTCCACCCCCGACATCACGGTGAGCGGGATGAGTGCGAGCCAGGGCGCGTCGAAGAGGCGGCCGTTCTGCATGTGCAGACCGAGCAGCGACAGGACCGCTCCGCCGAGCAGCCCGATGACCGCGATGAGGACGTCGCTGCGGTGGGGGCGGGCCAGGTGGCGGTGGCGAGCCGGAGAGAACACGATCCCATCCAACACGTCCGGCCCGCGGCTCACGTCCGTACCGGGAGTGAGCCGCCACTACATCGAACGATGCAGTGGTCTCTCGTCACCGGGGGCGATGATCCGGGAGCGCGGCGCCGCGAGGCTGGCAGGGAGCGAAAGGAAACGGACCGTGATCGTCACACTGATCGTTCTCTGCGAGATCGCCTTCTGGGTGCTGCTGGCCGCGGGACTCGCGCTGCGCTATGCGGCGAAGAAGCCGCGCCTCGGCGCCGCCGTGCTGCTGTGCGAGCCGCTGCTGGAGGTCGTCCTGCTGGTGGTGACGGCCGTCGACCTGAAGAACGGCGCCGATCCGGACTGGAAGCACGGTCTGGCCGCGGTCTACATCGGCTTCACGCTGGGCCTGGGGCACTCCACCATCAAGTGGATCGACGCCAGGGTCGCCCACCTTTTCGCGGGCGGTCCGCCGCCGGTGAAACCGCCCAAGTACGGGATGGCGCGGGCCGCGCACGAGTGGCGGGTCGCCGGGCGGTGGACGGTGGCGGCGGTGACGGCCCTGGCGCTGCTCCAGGCGGCGGTCTGGTACGTGGGGGGAGACGGGGACACGGCGTCGCTGCGGTCGTGGCAGCAGACGATGCTCTTCGTGATCGGGCTCAACCTGGTGATCGCGGGGAGCTACACGCTGTTCCCGAAGCGGGATCCGCGGGGCGACACGAAACGCGTGCCGGGCCCGCCCGCGGGGTGAGGTCCCCGCGGGCGGCGGTCGCGTCCTCGGTCAGCGTTCGCCGCCCGGTACCCACAGCACGTCGCCGACCTCCTTGTTCGCCACCCGGGCGAGGATGAAGAGCAGGTCCGAGAGCCGGTTGAGGTACGTCGCCGTCAACGCGTTCATCGCCTCGCCGTGCACCTCCAGCGCGGCCCAGGTGGACCGCTCGGCGCGCCGGACCACCGTGCACGCCTGGTGCAGCAGTGCGGCGCCCGGGGTGCCGCCGGGCAGGATGAAGCTGCGGAGCTTCTCCGTCTGCTCCAGGTAGTGGTCGCAGTCCGCCTCCAGTTTGTCGACGTAGGACTGCTCGACGCGCAGCGGTGGGTACTTCGGTGCCTCGACGACCGGCGTCGAAAGGTCCGCGCCCACGTCGAACAGGTCGTTCTGCACGCGGACGAGGACCTTCACGACGTCCTCGCTCAGCCGGCCGAGGGCGATCGCCGTGCCGATGACCGCGTTGGCCTCGTTGGCGTCGGCGTACGCGGAGATCCGCAGATCGGTCTTGGCGGTCCGGCTCATGTCGCCGAGGGCGGTGGTGCCCGTGTCGCCGGTGCGGGTGTAGATACGTGTCAGGTTGACCATGCGGTCAGCCTAGTTATGCGCCTGCCCTGCGGAAGACGCGTGTGCCCACTGTCACGGCGAGTGCCGCGAATCCGAGGGCGACCAGCACGCCGTACAGCATGTGCGCGCTGGCGTACGAGCCCACGTACGCGTCCCGCACCGCGTCCACGAGGTAGCGGAACGGCGTGAGGTGCGACAGCACGTCCAGCCACCCCGGACCCAGGGTCATCGGCAGCATCAGACCGGAGAGCAGCATGGCCGGCATGGTGACCGAGTTGACCAGCGGGCCGAACCCCTGTGGCGTACTGACCTTCATCGCCAGGGCGTACGACAGCGAGGCCAGCGAGACCGTCAACAGGCCGACGAAGACGAAGCCGATCAGCACCCCGGGCAGCGGGGCGCGCAACCCCATGAGCAGGGCGGCCAGGACCAGCAGCACCGCCTGGAACATGAACAGCAGCGTGTCCCGCAGCACCCGCCCCAGCAGCATGGCCAGCCGGCTGACCGGGGTCACCCGCATCCGTTCCACGACGCCGGTCGACTTGTCGATGATGAGGGCGAACCCGGCGAACGAGGCGCCGAACAGGCCGAGCTGGAGCAGTAGTCCGGGTACCAGGATCTGCCAGGAATCACCGGACGGTCCGAGCGGGAGACCGGTGAGCAGCGGGCCGAAGAAGAGCAGGTACAGCAACGGCATCAGGACGCCGAAGAGGATCTGGAACTTTGAGCGCAGGGTCTGCCGGACGTACCGCCCGAAGATGAGTGCGGTGTCGTGGAGAAGCATGGGACTCGATTCCTAGACGGCGACGGGTGCGGCATCGGTGGAGGCGGGGGCACGGCCCGTGATCGCCAGGAAGGCGTCCTGGAGCGAGGCGACGGGTGAGCCCGCGTAGCGGGTCTTCAGCGCGGCAGGTGTTCCCTCGGCCACGACCAGGCCGCCGTCGACGACGACGAGCCGGTCCGCGAGCGCGTCGGCCTCGTCGAGGTAGTGGGTGGTGAGCACGACGGTCGTGCCGTACGTGTCGCGCATCCGGCGCACCAGGTCCCACAGATCGGCGCGGCTGCCCGGGTCGAGCCCCGTGGTCGGCTCGTCGAGGAAGAGGACGGCCGGGCGGTGGGTGAGACCCATCGCGATGTCGAGCCGCCGCCGCTGGCCTCCGGAGAGCGTGACCGTCCTGCGGTCGAGCAGCTCGGTCAGGCCCAGCTCGGCGGCGAGTTCCGAGGCCCGGGCCACGGCCTCGGCCTTGCCGAGCCGGTACAGCCGGCCCTGGGTGACCAGCTCCTCCCGGACGCTGATGTGGGGGTCGACTCCGCCCGACTGGGCCACGTACCCGCAGTTCTTCCGGACGCCCGCCGGGTCGGCGAGCAGATCGCAGCCGGCGACGGTGGCCGCGCCGCCGGTGGGGGCCAGCAGCGTGGTGAGCATGCGCAGAGTGGTGGTCTTGCCCGCTCCGTTGGGGCCGAGGAGTCCGACGATCTCGCCGGTCGCAACGGTCATGTCGATGGAACGGACGGCCTCCACGGGGCCGGTCCTCGATGCGAAGGTCCGGGCGAGCCCGGCCGTGCTGATGATTGGCATAGCGACCACAAAAACAGAGTCACTGAAAAATTGCAATGACACCAAATATTCAGGAACCCCAGAGCGTCCTACGATGGGGTCATGGCTGAGGGACTCAGGGAGCGCAAGAAGCGCCAGACCAGGCAGTACCTCTCGGACGTGGCCACCGGTCTCTTCCTGGAACGGGGATTCGACGCGGTCACGATCGCCGAGATCGCCCGCGCCGCCGACGTCTCGGCGAACACGGTCTACAACTACTTCCCGACCAAGGAGGACCTCTTCCTCGACCGCAGCCGAGGCGTCGTCGACCGCCTCTCGCGGTACGTCCGGGGCCGGGACGAGGGGGAGTCCGCGGCCGACGCCGTCCTGCGCGAACTGCGCGTCCAGGTCGAGGGCGTGTCACCCACCGTCGGTCTGATGGAGGGCTACGAGCGGTTCATGCGGGTCATCGAGGGCGCCGACAGCCTCAAGGCCCGCCTCTGGCACATCCAGCAGGAGGCCCTCCAGCATCTGGAAGGGACGCTTCAGGAGGAGTGCGGGGACGGGTCCGGGGACCGGACCGCGAGCCTGGTGGCCGGTCAGCTCGCCTGGGTGCACGGGACGCTCATGGCGTACATCGGCGCCGAGATGGTGGCGGGCCGCAAGGCCGCCGAGGTGTCCCGCGATGCCCTCGTCCTCCTCGACGACGTCGAGGACCTGCTCGGGGAAACGGTGCTCAACTACGCCCGGCGCGCCGCCGAATGACGCATCCCGGTGTGATGTCCGTCATTTGAGACGTGACGCGCATCTCTTCGCTGCCCCAGCGCCCCTCACGGGTACTAACCTCCGCCGGAGAGCATGTGGAAGAACCGTTGAGAAAGCATAGGGGTGCCAACGTGGCCAGGAAGCTCGCCGTCATCGGCGCCGGACTCATGGGGTCCGGTATCGCGCAGGTCTCCGCCCAGGCGGGCTGGGACGTCGTGCTGCGTGATGTCACGGAAGCGGCCCTGACCCGTGGCCGAGACGGCATCAAGGGCTCCTACGACAAGTTCGTCTCCAAGGGCAAGCTCGCGGAGTCCGACGCCGAGGCCGCGCTCGCCCGCATCACCACGACCACCGACCTCGACGCCGTCGCCGACGCGGACATCGTCGTCGAGGCCGTCTTCGAGAAGCTGGAGGTGAAGCACGAGATCTTCCGGACCCTCGACAAGATCGTCCGGGACGACACCGTGCTCGCCTCCAACACCTCCGCCATCCCGATCACGAAGATCGCGGCCGTGACGGAGCGCCCGGAGCGCGTCGTCGGTGTGCACTTCTTCTCGCCGGTCCCCATGATGCAGCTCTGCGAACTCGTACGCGGCTACAAGACCAGCGACGAAACCCTCGCCACCGCACGGGAGTTCGCCGAGTCGGTCGGCAAGACCTGCATCGTGGTCAACCGCGACGTGGCCGGCTTCGTCACCACCAGGCTGATCTCGGCGCTCGTCGTCGAGGCCGCCAAGCTGTACGAGTCGGGCGTCGCCTCGGCCGAGGACATCGACATCGCCTGCAAGCTCGGCTTCGGTCACGCCATGGGGCCCCTCGCCACCGCGGACCTGACCGGCGTCGACATCCTGCTGCACGCCACCGGCAACATCTACACCGAGTCCCAGGACGAGAAGTTCGCCGCACCGGAGCTGATGCGCCGGATGGTCGATGCAGGTGACATCGGCCGCAAGAGCGGGCAGGGCTTCTACACCTACTGATCGTTTTCGGCCCCCGGCTGCCTGATCTGCCGTCGGTCAGACCCGGGATTCCGGGGGCCGTCCTCCGGAACCAGTGGATCCGCGGTGGATCCGCAGGGTTCCACCGCGGGCCTGGGTCACTCCACGGAGTGAATTCGGTATCGGTTCGCTTACAGACGGCAACTTCCCTGTCGTTGCCGCAGTCAGTTGGGGCAGAGACAGTTTCAGACAGACCGACCACGCCACGGAGCATTCAGGGGAGCGCATATGCACATCAGGGGCGACCACGCCGAGCTGGTCGTCGGGGGCCGCCTCGACGTCCGAAGCGCGGCGGACGCCCGTACGGTCCTGCACTCGGCGCTCGACGACGGAGTCGGCGATCTGGTGCTGGACCTGACCGAGCTGGATTCCTGGGACGCCACCGGACTGGGCGTCATCATGGGCGCGCACCGCAGGGCCGGGCGCGCCGGACGGCGGCTGGTGCTCCGCGGCGTACCGCCGCAGATGCAACGCCTGCTGGTGGCCACCCGGCTGCACCGCATTCTGGCCATCGAGGGCGGAATCGCCGCGGAATCGCTGCCGCGCGTCTGAAGGCGCCCGGCGGTGAAACGCCCGTCCCGGGGCACCGGCCCCGCGACGCCGCCACCCTGTGCCGGTCGGGCCGAGCCACCCTGTGCCGGTCGGGCCAAGCCGCACAATCCTCACGAGACCGTGATCTGTGGGGCGGCGCGGCACCCCGGATGTTCGTAGATACTGTGCGAAGGTTTAGGGTTCGGCCGTCTGCCGATTGACGGACCCACCTGGCGGACACCGGACCGGAAGCAACAGCTGGACGTGCGAGGCCGGGAGGGGCAACCGTGCTCGACGCGTCTTGGGGGCTTTGGCGATGGACCCGATACACCGGGGGCCGGAAGAGTTCGGCCACGACGGCAACGGCTTCGCCGAGGGAGCCGGCCGACGCCGTCCTTCCCGCGATCCGCTGACGCCGGATTTCGGTCAGCAAACACCGCAACAGGCGCGCATCGTCCCGCTCGTGGCCGGCGACCTTCTGCTCACCGTCAACCCCGTCGACGGCAGCGAGGTCGAACCGTGCCCGCCCGGGGAACAGCCCGCCGAACCCGTCCGGCGCACCCCCGCGGAGCGGGCCGACCGGGAGCGGGCCGCAGCGCCCCCCGTCCCGCCCGGCCCGCCGGTCCTCCAGCTCCCCCTCCTGCAGCGCGAGGACGAACGCGAACGGCTGACACGCCTGCTGGCCCGCGGTCGCTCCGTACGGCTCACCGGACCGGCCGGTTCCGGCCGAACTGCCCTCCTGAACGCCGTCGCCGCCGACTGCACGGCACTCGCGCCCGATGGGGTCGTCCGGCTCAACGGCCACAAGCGCACCGTCACCGACCTCCTCCACGGACTCTTCGAGGCCGTCCACGACGCGCCGCTGCACCGCCCGGACCGGGAGCTGCTGCTGGAGAAGCTGCGGTCGACCGGCGCCGTCGTCGTCCTCGACGACCTGGAGTTCGGCGGCGCCGCACTGGACGAGCTGCTCGACGCGACGCCCGAATGCGCCTTCCTGCTCGCCGCGACACCCGATGTGGCCGCGCCCGGCCCCGACTCCCACCTCGAAGAGGTCTTCCTCGACGGTCTTGACCGCGCCGCCTCGGTCGGCCTGATGGAGCGGGTGGTCGAGCGGAAGCTCACCGAGGAGGAGGCCAACTGGGCCGGCGACCTCTGGTTCGAGTCCGAGGGCCTTCCGCTGCGATTCGTCCAGGCGGGCGCCCTGCTGCGCCAGACCGACCTGCTGAGCACCGACCCGACCGCGTACGACGAGTACGGCTACCTGGAGAACCGCCCCGCCGGAGGGCCGCCGGCGGCCGGGGACATCGACGGGACAGCGGTCGAGGAGGTGGTGCTGCCCAGCCTCGGCGAGGGCGCCGCCCCCGCCGCGCTGCTCGGCTCACGGCTGAGTGAAGCCGCGCGCGAGACCCTGCGCTTCGCGTTCGCGCTCGGCGGCGAGGTGCCGCACCAGGCGCATCTGCCGGCTCTCGTGGGGGACACCCACGCCGATGCGGCGCTCGGTGAGCTGGCCGGCTGTGGGCTGCTGTCCCCGGCCGGCTCGCGCTACCGGCTGGCCGCCGGTGTCCTCGCCCAGCTGGAGGCCGCCGGATACGGGGAGGGCGCCACCGACCGGGCCCGTACGGTGGCTCAGCACTACGCCTGGTGGGCCGGTCACCCCTCCGTCACCCCCGCACGGGTGGTGGCGGAGGCCGATGCGATCGTCGCGGCGATGGCGCAACTGGTGCCGGGGCACGGGGCCGGCCAGACGAGCGTCGCCGTGCTGCTGGCCCGCAGCGCCTCGCCCGCCTTTGCCGCAGGGCTGCACTGGAGCGCCTGGGAGAGGTCCCTGCGGATCGGCCAGGAGGCCGGCCGGATCGCGGGCGAGGTCGCCGAAGAGGCTTACTTCCACCACGAGTTGGGAGTGCTCGCCCTCTGTACCGGCAATCTCGACCGGGCCAGGGCCGAGCTGGAGACTTCCATCAGCATGCGCGGGGCGCTCGCCGACAAGTCCGGCGCGGTGGCAGGGCGGCGGGCGCTCGCCCTGGTCGAGGACCGCTCCGGACGTCCGGCCGCGGGCGGTGTCATGGCGATCGGCGAGATACCGGCGAACCCGCTGCTGGCGTCGCCGCCCCCTGGTCTGCCGGCCGTCATGCCCGTCTCGATGCCGCGGACGTACCCGGACGAGACCGTCGTGATGTCCCCGCAGGGCGCTCCGCCGGTGGCCGACGACCGAGAGGGCGGCCGCTTCGCGGTTCTGGGCGGGGCCCGGCGTAATCTGGTCGCCGCCGGTGCGGGCGTCCTGCTGGCCGGAGTGCTCGGCACCGTGGTGACCCTCGGACTCACCTCGAACACTGACCCGCAGGGTGACCCCGGAGCCTCGACCGAGCAGTCGGTGACCGAGGGCGGTGACACGGACGAGGAGCTGCCGGCCGAGGAGCCCACGGACGGCACGACTCCGTCCGCCAGGACGTCGGGTTCCGCGTCCGCGTCGTCGACGACGCCGGGTCCCTCGGGGAGCGAGTCCGTGCCGGCGGGCGGGAGCGGGGCGTCGTCCCCGGGTGCGAGTGCTTCGGAGACGGCCCCGTCGTCGACGGGTGGCTCCTCGCCGGACAAGCCGTCGCCGACGCGTACGACGCCGGGGCCGACGAAGACGACTCCGCCGCCTACGAAGACGACTCAGCCGCCGACCAGCCCTCCGTCGACTCCTACGGATACCACTGAGCCGCCGACGCCCACGGAGTCGGAGACGACGGATCCGTCCGTGCCCGATACATCTGATTCGGCGAGTGGGCCCTCGGGGGCCACGGGCGCGAGTCCGTCGGTGATCTGAGCCGGGGCGCGCTCCCGGTGGGCGCCTTGTCCTCAATCGCCGGACGGGCTCGAGAGGCCGGACGGGCCTGGTGTGCGCGCCCGTCCGGCGGGGGTGTCCTCGGTCTCCGCGGAGAGGGTTCCGTCCTCAATCGCCGGACGGGCTCGAAGGTGCCCGGCGGACTTGAAGGTGCCGGGCGGGTCTCAGGGGGCCCGACGGGTCCCGGGGACCCGACCGGTCAGAAGAGCCTGAGCTTGTCGTCCTCGATGCCACGCATCGCGTCGTAGTCGAGGACCACGCAGCCGATGCCGCGGTCCGTCGCCAGGACGCGGGCCTGGGGCTTGATCTCCTGGGCGGCGAAGATGCCCTTCACCGGTGCCAGGTGGGGATCGCGGTTGAGCAGCTCAAGGTAGCGGGTCAGCTGCTCCACACCGTCGATGTCGCCGCGCCGCTTGAGCTCGACCGCCACGGTCTGCCCGTCGGCGTCACGGCACAGGATGTCGACGGGGCCGATGGCCGTGAAGTACTCGCGGCGGATGAGGGTGTAGCCCTCGCCGAGCGTCTCGATCCGGTCGGCGAGCAGTTCCTGGAGGTGTGCTTCCACGCCGTCCTTGATCAGGCCGGGGTCGACTCCCAGCTCGTGGGACGAGTCGTGGAGGATTTCCTCCATCGTGATGATCAGTTTCTCGCCCGCCTTGTTCACCACGGTCCAGACGCCCGCGGTGTCATCGGCGCCCTCCTTCAGGGTGCAGGGCGGCGACATCCAGTTGAGCGGTTTGTACGCCCTGTCGTCGGCGTGAATCGACACGCTCCCGTCCGCCTTCACCAGGATCAGACGGGGAGCGGAGGGCAGGTGGGCCGTGAGCCGGCCCGCGTAGTCCACGGAGCAGCGGGCGATGACGAGACGCATGGTCGGCAACGCTACTCGACGACAGGTGCTCGACGCGATTCACCCACCCGTCACTCCATCCCCGTCCCGGAGTGACGCTTTCTGGCTTGCCCCTCTTTGAACCCCTTCGTTATTGGCCGGTTGTGTTCCCAATCTCCTGGTGCGGCCCGGACTGCGCCCTTACCGTGGATGCAGGAGGTCGCCGTGCGTGCACGCTGCGTCGCCGTCCTGCTTCCCTGCCCGTAAGGCCCCGGCCCTCCGTCGGGGTCGCGAGAGGAGAACCCATGTCGCTCGACGTCTCACCGGCGCTGTTGGAACAGGCCGAGCGAGGCGAGGTCGACGAAGCCGACTTCGTCGACTGCGTCCGGACCTCCCTGCCCTACGCATGGGAGATGATCAGCTCGTTGGTGGCTCAGCTGAAGGTCGACGGCGGGGAGTTCGCCGACAACCAGACGCCGCCGCCCAACGAGCAGGCACGTGGTCAGCTGCTGCGTGCGCTCGCGAGTGATGCGATACGCGGCGCGCTGCAGCGGCACTTCGGGGTGCGCTTGGCATTCCAGAACTGCCACCGCGTCGCGGTGTTCCCGCTGGACGCCTCGGTCGACGACCGGCTGGCCCGATTCACCTCGGTGAGGGGCCAGTTGCTCAACCAGTCGCCCGAACTACGGGACTGCTGACGTCTGCTGCTGCCGTTCCGGGCCGCGGGAGGTGCAACTGGTCCGGGGCGGCAGCTCCCGTACGTACACCGTGAAACCGGTGTGCGGGGGTCATTCGAGGAGCGGCAGCACTTCGGTGCCCAGCCGCGCTACGTTCTCCTCCGTGGCCACGAGATCTCCGGAACCCTCCACCAGGAGCGCGAAGCGGGTGATGCCCGTGCGCTCCGCCGTGGCCGCGAGGCGGTCGGCCGCGAGCCGGGGCGGGCCCACCGGATGAAGCCCGCACAGCAGCTCCGTGTAGGCGACCGGATCGCGCATCACCCGGTGCCGGCCGTCGACCGTGACATGAGCGCCCAGCCCCTGCCGCAGCCAGCCGGGCATCGCCTTCACGAGCGTCTCCCGGGCGTCGTCGGTGCGGTCCGCGATCTGGGCCACGCCCGCGGACACGTGCCCCGCCTCCCGTACGCTTTCCGGCGAACGGCCGGCGGCGAGGGCGCAGGAGCGCCAGAGAGCGACCATCTCGGCCTTCTCCTCGTCGCCGCAGTGCATCCCGAGCAGCATCGGCAAGCCGTTCTCGGCGGCGAGTTTCACGCTCTTCGGCGAGGTGCACGCGACGATCACCTCGGGGCCGCCGGGGCTCTCGCCGCTCTCCTTGTCGAGCAGCTCGTCGGCCCGGGGGACCACCGCCACCTCGCGGAAGCCGTAGCGCTCCCCGAGGCCCGCCACCCGTGCCTCGCGCAGCCAGTCGAGCAGCAGCCCCAGAGACTCCGGGAAGCCGTTCTCGTACGCCTCCAGGCCGCCGCCGAACACCTCCAGGTCGATCCAGGGACCGCCCCGGCCGACGCCGAGGGTGAACCGGCCGCCGCTGGTGAGGTGGAGCAGCGCGGCCTGCTCACCGAGGGCCACGGGATGCTGGGTCGGCAGCACGCTCACCGCCGTTCCGACGCGGATTCTGCGCGTGCGGCCGAGCAGCAGCGCGGCCAGCGTCACGGCGGACGGGCAGACCCCGTACGGTACGAAATGATGTTCGGCCAGCCAGACCGAGTCGAGGCCGGACTCCTCCGCGACCTCGGCGGACCGGATCGCGCGATGCAGCGCCTCACCCGGACCCTGTCCCGGGAACTGGGCTGCCAGTACGAACGTTCCCACACGCATCGCCAGATACCTCCTTGCGGCCGACGCGGCTCTCCCCTATTGGCAACAACGTCTGACACGTGCCAAAGGCACGGTCCGAGGGGAAGTTGTTGCGATTTTCCGCTAACCCGTCCCGCCCCGGGCGGTGCGGAACGTCTGCCCCCGCCGAATGGCCCTACGCTGGTCGGGAACTGCCCAGTCTGCCCCGTGAGGTGTCACGTGTCCCCGCGCCGCAACCGCCCCCGAGGCGGCGAGAGTCCCACCGACAGCGCCAGCGCGGCGGGGGACCGGTACGGCGGCGGAGGGCGCTCGGAGGAGTGGCAGGGCGAGGAGTGGTCGGTCCGCCCGGTGAGCGGCGCGAGCGCGGCGGGCAAGCGCTACCGGTGCCCCGGCTGCGACCAGGAGATCCCTTCGGGCATCCCGCACCTGGTGGCCTGGTCCGAGTACGGCGGGATCGACGACCGCAGGCACTGGCACAAGGCGTGCTGGAACGCGAAGGACCGCCGCACCACGCGGGTGCAGCGGTCCAGGAACGCGCCTCGGCACTGAACGGCCGCCGGGGTCAGACGTCGCGCTGGTTCATCGCCAGGTAGGCGCAGCCCAGGGCCACGGCGGTCACGCCGAGCATGATCCACAGCGGATCCCAGCCGGACGGCCCGCCGGACGAGGAGACCGAGTTGTCGTAGAAGATGCTGAGCTGGTTGGGGATCGAGTACTCCAGGAGCCACTCCCGGAGCGACTCCAGAGACCTGGCGAACATGAAGATGGCCAGCACGAGCGGCAGCAGCACCACGCCGATCATGATGGTGATCGCCCCGGCCGAGTGCCGGATCAGTGCGCCGATCGCCAGCGAGAGCAGCCCCAGCGTCGCGATGTACAGGCCGACCCCCACGGTGCTGCGCAGCCACTCGCCACCGGTGGGCGCCTCGGCGTCCACGATGGACGTCTGGAGCAGGGCGACGATCGTGGTCATCACGGTCGTCAGCACGAAGGTGAGCAGGAAGAAGACGATGGCCTTCGCGCTGAGCACCCGGGCCCGGCTCGGGGAGGCCGTCAGCGTCGTACGGATCATGCCGGTGCCGTACTCCGACGCGATGGTCATCACACCGAGGGTGATCACGCAGATCGACCCCAGGAGCACCCCGAAGAAGCCGAGGCTGAGCACCGGAGTGCCGCCGAGGTCGGTGTCGGAGGCGCTGACCGTGACCGCCGAGAGCACCCCGATGACGAGCAGGAGCACGATCATGACGCCGAGCGTCCACATCGTGGAGCGCACGGAACGGATCTTGGTCCACTCGGAGGCGATCGCGTCGCCGAGGGTGGCGGGACGCACCGGGATCGGCGAGGTGTAGTAGCCGGCCTGCATGCCCTGCCCGTGCTGCTGGGGAGCGGGGGGCTGCTGGTACGCCTGCTGCTGGTACGGCGCCTGCGGCGTCGGCGGCGTGGACGGCGTTGTCATCGGGAGTCCTCGCTGGTGTCGCTCTTGGTCAGGTCTGCGGGGGGTCCGGCGGGCGCTGCCGGGGCGGGAACGGGAGCCGGGGCGGGTGCCGCAGGAGCGGCCGAGGCCGGTGCCGCTGCCGGGGCCGCGGGTGCCTGAGTGCCCGCATACGGGTTCTGTCCGGGCGGCGGCGGGGCGTACCAGCCCTGCTGCGGCATCTCGGGAATGCTCTGCTGAGGCGGCGCGTACCCCTGCTGCGGCCCGTACCCGCCGGGCGGCGGCGGTGCCTGCAGATGGGCCACGTGGTCGGCCGTCGAGCGGTAGTCCACGGCGCCCTGGGTCATCCGCATGTACGCCTCCTCCAGCGAGGCCCGGTGCGGCGAGAGCTCCCACAGCCGGACGTCGGCCTCATGGGCCAGATCGCTGATCCGCGGCAGCCGGAGCCCGGTGATCCGCAGGGCTCCGTCCGGCTCCGACATCACCTGGCCACCCGCCTCGGTGAGCGTGGCGGTGAGCTTCTCCCGCTGCTCGGGCCCCTCGTCCGGGACCCGGACCCGGGCGAAATCGGCGGAGTTGGCCGAGATGAAGTCCGTGACGCTCATGTCGGCCATCAGCTGGCCGCGGCCGATCACGATCAGATGGTCGGCGGTGAGGGCCATCTCGCTCATCAGATGGCTGGAAACGAAGACCGTCCGGCCCTCGGAGGCCAGCATCTTCATCAGATTCCGGACCCAGAGGATGCCCTCCGGGTCGAGACCGTTGACCGGCTCGTCGAAGAGCAGCACCTGCGGGTCGCCCAGCAGCGCGGCCGCGATGCCCAGGCGCTGCCCCATGCCCAGCGAGAACCCCTTGGACCGCTTCCGCGCGACCTGCTGGAGGCCGACGACGCCCAGCACCTCGTCGACCCGGGCGGCCGGGATACCGGCGAGCTGGGCGAGCGAGAGCAGGTGGTTGCGGGCGCTGCGCCCGCCGTGCACGGCCTTGGCATCGAGCAGCGCACCCACCTGGCGCGGTGCGTTCGGCAGATTGCGGAAGTCGTGCCCGCCGATGGTCACCCGGCCCGCCGTCGGCCGGTCCAGGCCGAGAATCATCCGCATCGTGGTCGACTTGCCCGACCCGTTGGGACCGAGGAACCCGGTGACGGCACCGGGCCGTACCTGGAAGGAAAGGTTGTACACGGCCGTCTTCGCGCCATAGCGCTTGGTCAGGCCGACTGCCTCGATCATGCTCCAGCCCCATCGACTTATCTGTCGTCGGGGCACAGGCACGTCGGCCGCACGCCCCCCGTAAGAGTTAGGAGGATATCCAGGCCTTGACGGTTCCGGCCAAGTCGTTACCGGGCGAGTCCCGTCCGGTGCCGCGGACCGGGATCCGCGGCACCCCGTCAGGCGTCGCGCTTCTTGAGTACGAGGAAACCGCCGATCACCGCGGCCGCCACCCACGCGACCATGATCAGCAGCCCGGCCCAGGGCCCGTACGGAGCCGGATCGCTGTTCATCGCGTCGGGCACCACCTGCATGATCTTGGAACCGGCCTGGTCGGGGAAGTACTGGGCGACGCTCTTGGCGCCCGGGACGGCCGACAGGATCTGCGAGACCAGGAAGAAGAACGGCATCAGGATGCCCAGCGACAGCATGGAACTGCGCAGCATCGCGGCCACGCCCATGGAGAAGATCGCGATCAGCCCCATGTAGATGCCGCCCCCGAAGACCGCGCGCAGCACGTTGTCCGCACTGATGTCGGTGCTGTGGTCACCGAGCAGGGCCTGACCGAGGAAGAACGAGACGAAGCTGGTGGCCAGCCCGACGACCAGGGCCAGCACTCCGGCGACCAGCATCTTGCTGAAGAGGAAGGTGGCGCGCTGCGGCACCGCCGCCAGCGAGGTGCGGATCATGCCGGAGCTGTACTCCGTACCGACCACCAGGACACCGAAGACGACCATCGCCAGCTGGCCGAGAATCATCCCGGAGAAGCTGATGAACGTGGGGTCGAAGGTGGCCCGCTCCGCGTCGGAGAGGTCGTCGAACTGGGAGTTCATCACCGCGCAGAGCGCGGCGCTCATCGCGACGGTGACGACGAACGCGGAGATCAGCGTCCAGGTCGTCGAGGAGACCGTACGGATCTTGGTCCATTCGGAGGTCAGGACCGCGGGTACCGATGCCATCGCCGTCACACCCCCGTTCCGGTGCCGGAACCGTCGGAACCGTCGGAACCGTCGGAACCGTCGGAACCGCCGGAACCGCCGGGAGCCCCCGGGGTGCCGCCGGCCGGCTGGTTCCACTGATCGCCCCAGTGCGGTCCGACCGGCGGCGGCGCGGCACCGCGCTCCGAGTGCGCGTGGTACTCCACCGAGTCCGCCGTCATCTGCATGAACGCCTCCTCCAGCGAAGCCCGCTGGGAGCTCAGCTCGTGCAGCACGATCGTGTGCCGGGCAGCGAGCTCGCCCAGGGCCTCGGTGGTGGCGCCGTCGATCTCCAGCGTGCCGTTGCCCGACTCGACCGCGACGATGCCCTCCGCGTGCAGGACGTCCCGCAGCCGCTCCTGCTGCGGGGAGCGCAGCCGCACATAACTGCGGGAGTTCTGATGGATGAAGTCGGCCATCGAGGTGTCGGCGAGCAGCCGGCCCTGCCCGATCACGATCAAATGGTCTGCGGTCAGGGCCATTTCACTCATCAGATGAGAGGAGACGAAGATCGTCCGGCCTTCTGCCGCGAGTGCCTTCATCAGATTGCGGATCCAGTGAATTCCCTCGGGGTCCAGACCATTGACGGGTTCGTCGAACATCAGAATCTCGGGATCGCCGAGCAGCGCCGACGCGATTCCCAGGCGCTGCCCCATACCGAGGGAGAACCCCTTGGACTTCTTCTTCGCCACCGCGGTCAGGCCGACGGTGTCGAGGACCTCCGCCACCCGGCTCTCCGGGATCCGGTTGCTCTGGGCGAGACAGAGGAGGTTGTTGTAGGCGCTGCGACCACCGTGCATCGACTTGGCGTCCAGCAGTGCGCCGATGTACTTCAGGGGCTCCGACAGCTCGCGGTAGTGCTTGCCGTCGATGCGCACCGATCCACTGGTGGGGTTGTCGAGATCGAGCATCATCCGCATCGTGGTGGACTTGCCCGCCCCGTTGGGTCCCAGAAAACCCGTCACCATCCCCGGTCTGATCCGGCATGACAACTGGTCGACGGCAACCTTGTTGCCGAAGCGCTTGGTGAGGCCATCAAGCTCGATCATGCGTTCACGCTAGAACGGCCGCGCGCCCGGCGCCACCACAAAGGTGGAACCGGGCGCGCAGGAGTGGGACCAGCCGGGGGGTCAGCGGGTCTGCTGGGCCGGGACGCCGCGGGTGGCGGGCTCCTCGTCGGCGGGGGAGCCGGCGGCTGCCACGGCGGCACCGGTCAGCGTCGCCAGCATCTCGCGGACGTTGGTCAGCTGCGCGTTGATCGAGTCGCGGCGGTTGGTGAGCGCCGCCAGCTCGCGCTCCGATTCGCTGCGGATCCGGTCGGCCTTCGCGTTGGCGTCGGCCACGATGTCCTCGGCCTGACGCTGAGCGGTCTCCACCGTCTGGCGGGCGCGGCGCTCGGCGTCCGTGCGGAGCTTCTCGGCCTCCAGGCGGAGCTGCTCGGCGCGGTGCTCGATCTCGGCCAGACGCTTCTCGGCCTTGGCCTGACGGGACGCGAGGTCGCGCTCCGACTGGTCGCGGCGCTTGGCCAGGTTGGTCTCGAAGTCCGCGGCGGCCTGGGCGGCCTTGGCGCGGGTCTCCTCGAAGAGGGCGTCGGCCTCCTCGCGCTTCTGGGCCGCGTCCTTCTGCGCGTCCGAGCGCAGCGTGGTGGCCTCACCCTGGGCCTTCTCGACGATGCGGACACCGTCGTCCTCGGCCTTGGCCTTGCGCTCGGCGGCGAAGGTCTCGGCGTCGTTGCGCACCTGCTGGGCGGCGGACTCGGCGAGCTCGCGGTGCTGCTCGGCGGCGCGACGGGCCTCCTCACGCAGGTCCTTGGCCTCCTCCTCGGCAAGGCGGAGAATCTTCTCCACACGCGCGCCGAGACCGGCGTACGACGGTTCCGCGTCGTTCACCTGGGCCTGGGCGTTCTGCGTCTCGAGGTGGAGCTCCTCGATGCGCTTTTCCAGAGACGTGATGCGGGCGAGAGCACTATCACGGTCGGCGACGAGCTTGGTAATGCGGTCATCCACCTGACCGCGGTCGTAACCACGCCGCACGAGCTCGAAGCCGAAGGGGGAGGAAGGGTCACTCATGGGGTTCCTGTCGAAGTGAGACCGGTGAGGTGATAGAGGGAATCCTAGGCGCCAGAACGGCGTGTCATCGAGCA
The DNA here is from genome assembly GCF_043203805.1 of Streptomyces sp. LN549. Classification (NCBI taxonomy): domain Bacteria; kingdom Bacillati; phylum Actinomycetota; class Actinomycetes; order Kitasatosporales; family Streptomycetaceae; genus Streptomyces; species Streptomyces sp. LN549. The sequence goes on from NZ_JAZHRI010000002.1 coordinate 6,048,787, forward strand.
GATGCCCGTTTGATCTGGAGAATGACACCCCTTTTGAGTGGCTGACCCCCGTAACCCTTGCCACTCGGAGGGTTGAACGTCCTTGCCGGACCGTTGAACGGCCTTGCCGGACCATGGAGGAGCACCGGGCTACTACCCATCCGACTGCTTGCCACCCGCACGAGTGCCCGCCGCGGCCGTGGCCTTGGCGCCGCCCGGCGGACCGGCGCCCGCGCCCTTACCGCCCGCCCCGGGGGTCTCGAAAGACTCCAACGCCTCCAGGACGTCCTGGACACGGGAGATCTCCGTGTTGATGTCCTCGCGCCGGCGAACCAGGACATCGAGCTCGCGCCGGCCCTCGTCCACCGTCCGCTTGGCCTCGGCCTCGGCGTCGGCGCGCAGCTTCTCGGCCTCGCGCACCAGGCTGGCCTTCTTCTGCTCGGCCTCCTTGAGCAGCGACTCGGCCCGCTTCACGGCGGCGATCCGGACCTTGCTCGCCTCCGAGTTGGCGTCCGCCAGCAGTTCCTTGGCCTTCGCCGCGGCTTCCTCGCGCTGCTCGGTCGCCGCCTTCATCAGGTTGTCGACGCGCTCGCCGGCCGTCTTCATCTGCTCGGACGTCTCGCGCCGGGCACGGTCGTGCAGCTCCTCGATCTCGCTCTCCAGGCGCGTCCTGAGCTCCTCGGCCCGCTCCCGGATCTGGGTGGCGTCCCGGCGCGCACCGACCAGCAGCTCGTCCGCGTCCGTCCGGGCCCGCTCCACCAGGGTGTTGCCCTCGACGGTCGCCGCGGAGGTGATCCGCACGGCCTCCTTGCGGGCCACCCCGACCATCGTGTCGGCCTGCTCCTCGGCCTCGGTGGCAGCGCGCAGCGCCTCCTCCTGGGCCTTGTTGATGAGCTGGTCCGCCTGCTCGGCGGCGTCGGCACGGCGCTTCGATGCGGACTCGCGTGCCTCGTCCAGCAGCCGGTCCGCCTCCTGGCGGGCCTCGGCGCGCATCTGCTCGGCCGCCGCCTCGGCGTCGGCGCGCAGCCGCTCGGACTCCTCGCGGGTACGGGCCGCGTGCTCCTGCGCGGAACCGACGGTCGCCGACGCCTCCGCGCGCAGCCGCTCGGCCTCATCTGCCGCCTCGTCACCGAGCCTGGCCGCCTGCTGCGTCGCCTCGGCGCGGACCCGATCGGCCTCGGCCGTGGCCTCGGACACCAGGGTGTCGGCCTGCTCTGCGGCCCGGGACCGCATCCGGTTGGCGTCCTCACGGGCCTCGGCCCGGCTGCGCGACGCGTCCTGCTCGGCGGACGCCAGGGCGTCGGACGCCTCGGTACGCATCCGCTGGCTGTACTCCGCGGTGTCGGCACGCAGTCGTTCCGACTCCGTGATCGCGTCGGACACGGTCCGCTCGGCCATCGCCGTCGCGGCCTCGGTCTCCTCCTGCGCCACCCGCCGGACCCGGGCCGCGTCCTCGCCGGCCCGCTCCCGCTCCGCGTAGGCGTCGGAGCGGACCCGGTCCGCCTCCTCCTGCGCCTCGGACTTCGTCCGCTCCGCGACATGCTCGGCGGTGGAGCGCAGCCCGGCGATCTCCGCCTCGGCCTGCTCCTGGAGCCCGCTGACCGAATCCCGTACCTGCTGGGCGGTCTGCTCGGCCGCGGAGACCATCTCGGTCGCCCGCGCGTCCGCCTCCTGGACCAGGCGCTGGGCCTCGGCCTGCGCCTCGTCGACCCGCTTGCGGGCGGAGGCCAGGAGCTCCTCGCTCTGCTCGCGGGCCCGCTCGCGCTCCTGGTTCGCCTCGGCACGTGCCGCGTCGAGGGTCTCCTCGGCCTCGCGGCGGCGCCGGTTCGCCTCCTCCTGAGCGGCGGCCAGCGCCTCGGCGGCCTCGGTGCCCACGCGTTCGGCGGCCGCCGCGGCCTCCGAACGCACCCGGTCGGCATTCTCCTGCGCCTCGGTCTTCAGCCGCTCGGCCTCGGCGGCCGCCTCGCTGCGCAGCCGCACGGCGACGGACTCGCCCTCCGCACGGGACTGAGCGGCGTCGGCCGCGGCCTCGTCGCGCAGCCGCTGGGCCTCGGCCTCGGACTGCTCCTGGAGTGTGCGCAGCCGCTCGGCGGCCTCCGCGCGCAGCCGCTCGGACTCCTCGTTCGTCTCGCGCCGGATGCGCTCCGCGTCGGTACGCGCCTCGCCCAGCGTCTGCTCGGCGGTGGTGACCCGGGTCTCGGCCTCGCTGTGCAGCCGGGTCAGCTCGTCGGCCGCCTCCGCCTGCCGGGCCGTGATCGCGCGCTCGGTCTCCTGGCGCAACTCCGCCGCCGCCTGCTCGGCAGCGGCCGTCGCCGCCCGGGCCTGCTCCTCGGACTCGGTGCGCAACTCCTCGGCCTCGGCGCGGGCCCGCTCAAGGGCCTCCTCCGCCTGCTTCTTCAGCGCCGCCGCCCGCTCGGTGGCCTCGTTGCGGACCCGCTCGCTCTCGGTGCCCGCGGCGCCGCGCAGTTCCTCCGCGTCGGCCTTGGCCTTGGCCAGCAGCTCCTCGGCGGTCCTCGCGCCCTCCTCGATCTGCTGGAGGGCCTCGCGGCGGGCCTCGCCGCGGATCCGCTCGCCCTCGGCGACCGCTTCGGAACGCAGCTGCTCGGCCTCGCCGCGCAGCCTGCGTGCCTCCTCCTGGAGCTCGACCGTCTTGGCCCGGTACTCCTTGGTGTCGTCCTTGGCCGCGCCCTTGAGCTGGTCGGCCTGCTCGGCGGCCTCGCCGCGCAGCCGGTCCGCCTCCGCCTCCGCCTCACGGCGGATCCGGTCGGCCTCCTCGCTCGCCGCCCTGGTGGTCGACTTCGCGTCGTCGGACGCCTTGGTCAGCACCTCCTCGGCGGCACGGGCCGCCTTGGCGAGCTGGGCCGCGGCGTCCTCCGCCGCGGCGGTGCGCGCGGTGTCGGCCGCCTCGGAACGGAGCCGGTCCGCCTCGGCACGGGCATCGGCGAGCGCCTGCTCGGCCTCCGCCTTGAGGGACTCGGCGTCCTTGGTGGCCTCGCCGACCAGCCGGGCGATCTCCGACTTGGCGGTACGGGTGCGCTGCTCGTTCTGCGACTCGGCGCCGGCCAGCCGCTTGACCGCGGCCTCCTTCGCCTCGGACAGCACCTTCTCGGCCTCGACGCGCGCCTCGCGCAGCTGAGTCTCGGCCTCCTGCATGCGCTGCTCGGCGGCCCGGTTCAGCTCGGTGGTCTGCTGCCGGGTCTGCTCGGTCTCGGCCGTCGTCGACGTACGCAGCTGCTCGGCGTGGGCGGTGGCCTCCTGCGCCTGGCTGGAGGCGGCGCCCAGCATCCGCTCGGCGTCCTTGCGGGCGCGCAGCAGGATCGACTCGGCCTCGGCGCGGGCGGCCTCGGCCTCGGAGCCGAGACGCTGCCGCGTCTCGTCGGCCAGCCGCGAGGTCTCGGCACGGGCGGCGCTCAGCGCCTGCTCGGCCTCGGCCCGCGACTCCTCCAGCAGCCTGCGGGCCTGGGACTCGGTCCTGGCACGCAGCTGCTCGGCCCACGCCACGTTCTCGTTGACGTGCGACTCGACGGTCTGGCGGCGCTCCGCCAGCTCCTGGTCGAGCTGCTGGCGGCGCTGTACGGCCTCGTTGTGCAGTTCGGCCTGGAGCCGCGCCTGGTGCTCGGCGTGCTCCTGAAGGATCCGCTGCGTCTGCGCGCGGGCGTCGCGCAGCTCGCGCTCGGCGTCGTTGCGCAGCTGGTCGGCCTGGATCTGGGCGTTACGGAGCAACTGCTCCGCCTGGTAACCGATGTCCGCGCTGTCGTAGGCGGGACGGGTCGCCAGACTGCGCCGGGCCTCGTGCAGCTTGGCACGCAAGACCTCGACCTGGTAACCGAGGTCCTCGGCGTGCTGGACGGCCTTCTCCCGGTCGGTCTTCAGCCGGTCCATCTCGGCTTCGAACCGCGAGAGATGGTCGTCTTCAGCTCGGTGGCTCTCCTGGCGTTCGTAGCCCCGCACTGCGCGGTCCCATCCGTCCCCTGGTCGCAAACTCCAAACGAGTACCGCTCGCCGGCGAACGGTCCCCCGGGGAATGGTGACAGATCAACGGCTGAGGCCACGGCGCGGCCCCGACCCGGCCCCGGCCCGGAACCGCCCACTCTACCGGGCCGGGTATCCCTGAGAAGCTGTTGTCCGGCTCCGGACAACAGCTTCTCAGGTCAGTGCTCCGTCCGGGCCGTGACCAGTTCGGTCAGTACACCGTGGCAGTCCTTGGGGTGCAGGAAGGTGATCCGGGACCCCATCGACCCCGTCCTGGGCTCGTCGTACAGCACCCTGATCCCCTTCTCCCCGATGTCAGCGGCGTCCGCGTCGACGTCCGCAGTACCGAAGGCGATGTGGTGCACGCCCTCACCATTCTTGGCCAGCCATTTGCCCACGGCGGAGTCCTCGCGGGTCGGTTCCAGCAGTTGGAGGTAGGAGGCGCCGCCGTCCGACGTCTCGTTGATCTTGAGCATGGCCTCCCTCACGCCCTGCTCCTCGTTGATCTCGGAATGGAACACCTCGAACCCGTAGGTCGAGCGGTAGAACTCGACAGTCTTGTCGAGGTCGAAACAGGCGATCCCGATGTGGTCGATTCGCGTCAGCATGGAACCAGTGCAGCGCTCGGCGGATGGTTACGCAACGTGCGCGCGATCACACCCGTTGCCGGATGACGAGCGAGGTACTGCTCAGTACATTCAAGTAAACCCTCGTTCACAATCGATCCCAAGGGGCTGCGCCTCATGTCAGGAACGACCGGATCCACCTCAGTGATCGTCGCGGGCGCCCGTACGCCCATGGGCCGCCTCCTCGGCTCCCTGAAGAGCTTCTCCGGAGCCGACCTCGGCGGCTTCGCCATCAAGGCGGCGCTGGACCGGGCCGGCATCGGCGGCGACCAGGTCGAGTACGTGATCATGGGCCAGGTGCTGCAGGCCGGGGCAGGGCAGATGCCGGCCCGCCAGGCAGCGGTCAAGGCCGGCATCCCGATGAACGTCCCGGCGCTCACCGTCAACAAGGTGTGTCTCTCCGGGCTCGACGCCATCGCCCTGGCCGACCAGCTGATCCGCGCCGGTGAGTTCGACATCGTCGTGGCCGGTGGCCAGGAGTCCATGACGAACGCCCCTCACCTGCTCCCGAAGTCCCGCGAGGGCCACAAGTACGGCGCCATCGAGATGCTCGACTCGATGGCGCACGACGGTCTGACCGACGCCTACGAGAACATCCCGATGGGCGAGTCCACGGAGAAGCACAACACCCGCCTCGGCCTGGCGCGTGCGGCCCAGGACGAGATCGGCGCCCTGTCGCACCAGCGCGCCGCAGCGGCCCAGAAGAACGGTCTCTTCGAGGCCGAGATCACCCCGGTCGAGATCCCGCAGCGCAAGGGCGACCCGGTCCTCTTCTCCAAGGACGAGGGCATCCGCGCCGAGACGACCGTCGAGTCCCTCGGCAGGCTGCGCCCCGCCTTCGCCAAGGACGGCACGATCACCGCGGGCACCGCCTCGCAGATCTCCGACGGTGCGGCCGCGGTCGTCGTCATGAGCAAGGCCAAGGCCGAGGCGCTGGGCCTGGACTGGATCGCCGAGATCGGCGCGCACGGCAATGTGGCGGGTCCGGACAACTCCCTCCAGTCGCAGCCGTCCAACGCGATCCGCCACGCCCTGAAGAAGGAGGGCATCGGCGTCGAGGACCTCGACCTGATCGAGATCAACGAGGCGTTCGCGGCCGTCGCCCTCCAGTCCATGAAGGACCTCGGCGTCACCTCGGACAAGGTCAACGTCAACGGCGGCGCCATCGCGCTCGGCCACCCGATCGGGATGTCCGGCGCCCGCGTGGTGCTGCACCTGGCGCTGGAGCTCAAGCGGCGCGGCGGCGGCACCGGTGCGGCGGCGCTGTGCGGCGGCGGCGGTCAGGGTGATGCGTTGATCATCCGCGTTCCGGGCAAGTAGTCGGTACGAGCGAGCGAGGAGGCCGAGCGTGAAGGTGGACGTCCCCACCCTGGTCGAGCAGGCCCGCGAAGGCGGGCCGCGGGCCGTGGCCCGGCTCATCTCCCTGGTGGAGGGGGCATCGCCGCAACTGCGTGAGGTGATGGCGGCACTGGCGCCCCTGGCGGGCAACGCCTGTGTCGTCGGCCTGACCGGATCACCGGGTGTCGGCAAATCGACATCGACATCGGCGCTCGTCTCCGCCTACCGGCGGCAGGGCAAGCGGGTCGCCGTGCTCGCAGTCGACCCGTCGTCGCCGTTCTCCGGCGGCGCGCTCCTCGGTGACCGGGTCCGGATGTCGGACCACGCATCCGACCCGGGCGTCTACATCCGCTCCATGGCCACGCGGGGCCATCTGGGCGGGCTCGCCTGGTCGGCACCGCAGGCGATCCGGGTGCTGGACGCCGCGGGCTTCGACGTGATCCTCGTGGAGACGGTGGGCGTCGGCCAGTCGGAGGTGGAGATCGCCTCCCAGGCCGACACCTCCGTCGTCCTCCTCGCCCCGGGCATGGGCGACGGCATCCAGGCGGCGAAGGCCGGAATCCTGGAGATCGGCGACGTGTACGTCGTGAACAAGGCCGACCGGGACGGCGCCGACGCCACCGCCCGCGAGCTCAACCACATGCTGGGCCTCGGGGAGTCCCGAGGTCCCGGCGGCTGGCGGCCGCCGATCGTGAAGACGGTCGCCGCCCGGGGCGAGGGCATCGACGAGGTCGTCGAGGCGCTGGAGAAGCACCGGGCATGGATGGAGGAGCACGGCGTCCTGGCCGAGCGGCGCACGGCCAGGGCCGCCCGCGAGGTCGAGACGATCGCTGTCACCCGGCTCCGCGAACGCATCGGCGACCTGCACGGCGACCGCCGCCTGGACGCCCTCGCGGAACGCATCGTGGCCGGCCGCCTCGACCCGTACGCGGCGGCGGACGAACTGGTGGCAGGGCTCACCGGGGAGGGCTGACCGACCCTGTTCCAGGCGCGGCGTGCGGCCGCACCGGGAACAGGGACGTGCGGCCGCACCGGGAACAGGCAAGGCGCCTGTGCGGCGGCCTCAGCCGTCGTCGCCCCGGTCGTCCCCGTGACCGTCGTCCGACCGGTCCACCGTGACCTGGGCCGACTTCGCGTCCACGTCCAGCTCGGACGCCCTGCCGTCCTTGCCCCGGACGTCGACCTCCCAGCGCACCGCCCCACCGCTGCGGCCCTCCAGCTCGACCGAGGTCACCGTGCCCGGTGACGTCCTGAGCGCGGCGGCGACCGCCGCGTCGAGCGTGACGGGGGCAGACCGCGGGGCGTGGCGGTCGCGGTCGTCGTTGTCGTCGGACGTGTGCTTCCCGAGCACCTTGCCGTTGCCCGCGTCCACCGTCACGTCGTGCCAGACCCTGTCGGAGCCGTACACGTCCAGCTCCCAGACGAGTCCGCCGTCCTCGTCGTCGAGCTCCGCCTCGGTCACCGTGCCCGGGACGGCCCGGACGGCGGACGAGGCCGCGTCGCCGACGGTGACACGGGCGGCACCACCGCCCGCGGCACGGCCGTCGTCGTCCGCGAAGGCCACGGCGGTGGCGGCTGTGCCGCCGACGAGTACGGCCGCGGTGACGGCGGCGATGACGATCTTTCGCTTCATGAGGGGTCCTCCCCGGTCGGATCAGTCCGTTGCGATGCGGTCCACACTGCCGGGGCGATGCTGAACGCAGCCTGAAGCCGCCTGAAGCCTTCTTCAGGTTCCGTTTGCGACGCTGTGCCCATGCGCCTGTTGATCGTGGAGGACGAGAAGCGGCTGGCGATCTCCCTGGCCCGGGGGCTCACCGCCGAGGGCTTCGCCGTGGACGTCGTGCACGACGGCCTCGAAGGGCTGCACCGGGCCTCCGACGGCGCGTACGACCTCGTCGTCCTCGACATCATGCTGCCGGGGATGAACGGCTACCGGGTCTGCGCCGCCCTGCGCGCCGCCGGCCACGAGGTGCCCATCCTGATGCTGACCGCGAAGGACGGGGAGTACGACGAGGCGGAGGGGCTCGACACCGGCGCCGACGACTACCTGACCAAACCGTTCAGCTACGTGGTGCTGGTCGCCCGGGTCCGCGCGCTGCTGCGCCGCCGGGCCGGGTCCGCCTCGCCGGTGGTCACCGTCGGATCCCTGCGCATGGACACCGCGGCTCGCCGGGTCCACCTCGGCGACGGCGAGATCACCCTCACCGCGAAGGAGTTCGCCGTGCTGGAACAGCTCGCCCTGCGGGCCGGGCAGGTGGTGAGCAAGGCGGACGTTCTGGAGCACGTCTGGGACTTCGCCTACGACGGCGACCCGAACATCGTCGAGGTGTACGTCAGCGCCCTGCGCCGCAAGCTCGGCGCGGCTTCCATCCATACGGTGCGCGGCGCCGGCTACCGGCTGGAGGCGCTGTGAGGTCCGTACGGGCCAGGGCGGCGCTCGGTGCCACCGTGGTGGTCGCCCTCGCGCTGGCCGTCGCCGGAATCGCCGTCCTGCTGGTCCTGCGGGCCAACCTCACCGACCAGGCGGGCCTCCAGGCCGAGGTGGCGGCCCGGGAGGTCGCGGGGCAGCTGGCCCTGGACGTGCCGTACGACGAACTGGAGATGGGCGACGAGGAGGACCACCCCGTGCAGGTGACCGACGAGGACGGCCGGGTGGTGGCCGTCTCCAAGGACCTGGAGGCGATCTCGGGCACCGGCACGGACCGGGTCGCCCCCGTCGTGCAGCCCTCGGCCGAAGGCGACCGCCACGGCGGCGAGGACCGCGACGACGACGATGACGAGGACCGGGAATCGGGCAGCGCCGACCCCGCCCGCCGCGAAGTCTCCACCGACGAACCGGACTTCACGAACGGCACCGCCACGGTCGACGGCGACCGCGCGGACTACCGGTTCGCCTCCGTCGAGGCCACCAACTCGGCCGGACTGACCCTGACCGTGCACGCGGGCTCCCCGCTCGCCGCGGAACAGCGGGCCGTCGCCAGCGTGCGCGGCGCGATGCTGACCGGACTGCCCGTCGTGCTCCTCGTCGTCGCCGGCGTGACCTGGCTGGTGACTCGGCGGGCGCTGCGCCCGGTCGAGGGCATCCGGCGCGAGATGGCCGCGATCACCGCGTCCGAAGATCTGAGCCGACGGGTACCGGAGCCCGGCTCGCACGACGAGATCGCGCGTCTGGCGCGTACGACCAACGAGACGCTCACCGCGCTGGAGGCCTCCGTCGACCGGCAGCGGCGCTTCGTCGCCGACGCCTCGCACGAACTGCGCAGCCCGATCGCCTCGCTGCGCACCCAGCTGGAGGTGGGAGCCGCGCACCCCGGGCTGCTGGACGTGCCGGGCGCGGTTGCCGACACCGTACGGCTCCAGGCGCTGGCCGCCGACCTGCTGCTGCTGGCACGGCTGGACGCGGGGGAGCGGCCGGGCACGGGCAGGCTGGATCTTGGCGCGCTGGTCCACGAGGAGGTCTCGCAGCGCACCGGCGACCGCATCCCGGTGACGGTGTCCGCGGCGGAGGGCGGCGGCTTCGAGGTGACCGGTTCCCGCACGCAGCTGGCCCGGGTGATCGGCAATCTGCTGGACAACGCCGAGCGGCACGCGCGCAGTGCGGTCGCGGTCGCCGTGCGCGCGGAGGGCGGCGACGTGGTCGTCGAGGTCACCGATGACGGCGACGGGGTTCCCGGGGCGGAGCGTGAGCGGATCTTCGAACGGTTCGTCCGCCTGGACGACGCCCGCACCCGCGACGAGGGCGGGGCGGGCCTGGGCCTCGCCATCGCCCGCGATGTGGCGGTACGGCACGGGGGCCGGCTGACTGTGACGGATACGGGGGACAGGGGCGCCCGGTTCGCGCTGTGGCTGCCGGACGCCCGCTGAACACTCCGGGGTGTCAGACCTTGCCGCGCCGCCCGCGCAGATGGTCGGCGACCGGGGCCAGGGCCGTGTGCAGCTGCTCCAGGGCCTCCGGCGCCAGCAGGTCCATGAAGTGCTTGCGGACCGACGCCACGTGGTGCGGCGCGACCTTGCGCATCGTCTCGGCGCCGGTCTCGGTGAGGACCGCGTACAGCCCTCGGCGGTCGGACTCGCAGTTCTCCCGGCGGACCAGGCCGGCGTTCTCCATGCGGGTAATCTGGTGCGAGAGCCTGCTCTTGGACTGCAGCGTGGCACCGGCGAGGTCGCTCATCCGCATGCGCTGGTCATCCGACTCCGAGAGATTGACGAGGATCTCGTAGTCGTTCATGGTCAGGCCGAACGGCTGGAGGTCCTTCTCCAGTTGGTGCGTCAGCAGTCTGCCGACGTCCAGGTGGGTGCGCCATGCGCACTGCTCCGCGTCGCTCAGCCAGCGGGTGGCCGTCTCGGTCTCCATGTATGGATTCTACCTAAGAAGTTGAAAGCCGGACGAAGTGGGGGTGTGTGACGCCGGGCACGCACTCGCAGGCCGGTGTCGCGACGGGCAGGGCCCCCCGAGGGGCGCTAGGCGCAGACGTTCGACGTCACACTCCGCAGACTACCGCTCACAAGCCGAAGTGATGTTGGAAGTCCCCCCGCTGACCGGGCCTGCGGGGTCCGGATCCAGGTTGACCCGCCCCCGGGATTCCCGCCTGCTGCGGCACGGCCCCCGTCGGCTGCTCGGCCATCAGCACCTCGCTGGACTGGAGCAGTACGGTACCGGCGCCCACGAACTCGAACTGGTGCTCCTCGCCCGAGGTGCCCCCGATTCCGGTGAACGCCCGCAGCCCGCCCAGCACGCCCGTCATATAGCCGTGGTCGTAGTGGTGGCACGGCGAAGGGCAGTCCGCCCAGCCGACCAGTGCCTGCGGGTCGACCCGCAGTGGCGGCTCCATGAAGACCACCGGACCGTTGGAAGCGGCGACGAACTTCCCCGTACCGATCAGCGTCAGGAACCCCGGCACGATCGACTGCTTCAGCGCCAGTGTCGGCTGATAGGCGAGGAGATTGCCGGACCGGATCGTCAGGTTCCCGTCGTCCAGGTCGTACGAGTTCACATCGAAGGCCCGGTCCGCGAGCAGCATCTTGCCGCTGCCCTCGGCCACCACCCAGTCACTCGCGTGCAGCGGCGAGTGGAAGCTCGTACGGATCAGCCCCTCGAAGCGGCCGTGCCCGATGCCGTTGAACTCGATCCGCCCGTAGTAGGCGATCATCTTGCCCTTCTGCAGGAACCACTGGCTCCCCTTGAGCTCCACACAGAAGGTGTACGCGTTGACGTTGTCGTCCGACGGCAGCGTCATCGGGTCGAAGACCATGGGCCCGCTCACAGCTTCTCCTCCGACGCCTGGACGTACACCGCACCACTGCCGCTGAGCTCCAGCTGGAACCCCTCGCCGGAACCGCGCCCCACCATCTCGCGCCAGCCCAGCGCGGTGGAGAGCTTGTTGGTCACGTCGCCGTGGTGCGCGACGTACGCCTGCGGGTCCACATGCACCTCGCGGCCCGGCGCGATCGGCAGCTCGATGACCCCGCCGTGCGCCATCACCGCCACCGCGCCGTGCCCCTTGAGCGTCGTGGTGAACAGGCCCTGCCCGCTCACCTGGCCGCGCACCATGCCCATCACGCCGCCCTGTGAGCCCATGAACATCGTGCCCTGCTGCAGCGTCCCGTCGAAGGCGAGCAGCCGGTCGGCCTCCACGTAGAGGGTGTCGCCGGTCAGGTTGATCACCTGGATGTGGTGGCCGCCGTGGCCGAACATCACGGTGCCGCTGCCCTCGACCGTCATGAGTGGCGTCGCCTCGTTCGCCATCCGGCGGCCGATCATCGACATGACGCCGCCCTGGCCGCCCTGGATGTTCGGCGTGAACGACACCTCGCCCCGGTAGGCGAGCATCGCGCCGCGCTGGCTGAACATCTTCTGGCCGGGGATCACCGTCGCCTCGACCATCTTCGAGTTGATCTCGCGGAACGGCATCAGACGTTGCCCCCGATCGTGTTCCGCTCGCTGGGCTGGACGTAGACGAGTCCCTCGCCCTCGAACCGGATCTGGAAGGACTCGCCCGACCCCTCGCCCATCAGCGTCCGGAAGTTGACCCCGGACTGGAAGTGCTGCTGGAGGTTGCCCTGGTGGGCGATGTAGGCGCCCGGGTCGACGAAGAGCGGGTACTGGGCGGAGACCCGCAGGGCCACGGCCGACCCGTCCGACATGATCGCCGCCTGGCCGGTTCCCTCGACGGTGGTGGTGAACAGGCCGTTGCCCGCCGCGCTGCCGCGCATCCCGGTGAAGGCGGTGCCGGTGCGCAGACCGGAGTCGGTGCAGAGCAGGTTGCTCGCTTCGACGTACAGCTTGTCGCCGTGCAGCGAGACGAGGTTGATCTCGCTCGCGCGGTCGGCGAAGTAGCAGGTGCCCTGCCCGGTCACCTCCATCACGGCCATCTGCTCGCCGGTCAGCCGGCGGGTCACCATGCCGCGCAGGCCCTCACCCCCGCCGGTCATCTTCTTGAACGTCACCCGGCCGTCGTACGCGACCATCGAGCCGTTCTTCGCCTTGACGGCGTCGCCGGTCAGATCGACGGCGAGCGTCTTGCTGCCTTGGAGTCGGAACATTGCCACCCGGCGACGGTAGCGGCAGGGGCCGCCGGCGGGACAGGGCCTGCGGCACGATCCGGCCCCTGAACCATCCCTGATACGCATCCGGTACCGGACCCGGACGCAATCGGGACGTATCCCTTACGGAGCGGGTGGCGCGGGACCCGCCCGGGGCCGCCCCCGCTGCCGGGCGCCGCGGGCGGCGATGCCACAATGGGTGCCGCTTGTGCCTGCGTTCACAAGCTGTCACCGTCCTCCCACCGAAGGTGCCCCCGTGGACATCAAGACCGCTACCGCCCTGCACCGGCTGCGCCTCATCTCGATTCCCGAGGCGCTCTCCTTCCCCGCGCTGATCCTCTTCGGCTCGGTCCTGAGCCGGGTCTCCGACATCGACTTCCTGATGAAGCCGCTCGGCATGCTGCACGGCGTGCTCTTCGTGATCTACGTCGTCCTGCTGCTGGACGTGTGGAACAAGACCAAGTGGCCGCTCAAGCGCGTCGCGTTCTTCTTCCTCCTCTGCGTGCTGCCCTTCGGTGGTCTGTACGGCGACAAGGTGCTCAAGCGCTACGAGGCCGACGGCGTCATCGCCGCCCGGGCCCGCCGGGAAGGCACGGTCAGCGCATGATCGTCGCCTTCTCCGTCAGCCCGCTGGGTGTCGGCGAGGACGTCGGCGAGTACGTCGCCGACGCCGTCCGGGTCGTCCGCGAGTCGGGGCTGCCCAACCGCACGGACGCCATGTTCACCTCCATCGAGGGGGAGTGGGACGAGGTCATGGACGTAGTCAAGCGCGCCGTCGCCGCCGTCGAGGCGCGCGCCGGACGGGTCTCCCTCGTGCTCAAGGCTGACATCCGCCCGGGTGTCACCGACGGTCTGACCTCGAAGGTCGAGACGGTCGAGCGCTACCTCGCGGACTGACTCGCCGCGCCCGCCCGTACGAAGCCCCCTGCCGCACCCGGCAGGGGGCTTCGGTCATGGCGGAGGGTGGTGCTCCCGCCGTCGAGGTCCGCAGGAACGCTCCCGCACCCGCTCACCCGTATTCGGACCGAAGTTCGAGACAGGGAGGACCGGCATGTGGTCAATGGGTAAGGTCGATGCCGTGCCGAAGCCGCTCAGTCTCCCCTTCGATCCCATTGCCCGCGCCGACGAACTCTGGCAGCAGCGCTGGGGCCCGGTGCCCTCCATGGGGGCGATCACCTCGATCATGCGTGCGCAGCAGATCCTGCTCGCCGAGGTCGACGCGGTCGTCAAGCCGTACGGACTCACCTTCGCGCGGTACGAGGCACTGGTGCTGCTCACCTTCTCCCAGGCCGGAGAGCTGCCGATGTCCAAGATCGGCGAGCGGCTGATGGTCCATCCCACCTCCGTGACGAACACCGTGGACCGGCTGGTGCGCTCCGGCCTCGTCGACAAACGCCCCAACCCGAACGACGGTCGCGGAACACTCGCCTCCATCACCGACAAGGGCCGTGAGGTCGTCGAGTCCGCCACCCGTGAGCTGAACGCCATGGAGTTCGGTCTCGGGGTGTACGACGCCGAGGAATGCGCGGAGATCTTCGCTCTGCTGCGCCCGCTGCGCATCGCGGCCCAGGACTTCGAGGAGATCTGAGCGGGCCTCCGAGGGGGTCCGTTCCGGCCCCGGGCCCGCTGCAAGATCGCCCCGGGTGTCCGGTTACGCTCGATGGCATGAAACGCAGTGTGCTGACCCGCTATCGGGTGATGGCTTACGTCACCGCCGTCATGTTGCTGATCCTCTGCGTGTGCATGATCTTCAAGTACGGCTTCGACAAGGGTGAGGGGCTGACCCTCGTCGTCTCCCAGATCCACGGCGTGCTGTACATCATCTACCTGATCTTCGCCTTCGATCTCGGCTCCAAGGCGAAGTGGCCGATGGGCAAGCTGGCCTGGGTGCTGCTCTCCGGCACCATCCCGACGGCCGCGTTCTTCGTGGAGCGCAAGGTCGTCCGCGAGGTCGAGCCGCTGATCACGGACGCGTCCTCCGCCGTGACCGCGAAGGCCTGACCGGCGTAGGCCTGATCCGCGAAAGTTTGACCCGAAAAGCCTGACCGAACCGCCCCGTGCGAAGCACCGGGCGGTTTGTCATCGACATTTACTAGGACGTCCTAGTAAATTGATGAGTATGGACGCTGACGCGATCGAGGAAGGCCGCCTCCGCTGGCAGGCCCGTTACGACAAGGCCCGCAAGCGTGACGCGGACTTCACCACGCTCTCCGGGGACCCGGTCGAGCCCGTCTACGGTCCCCGGCCCGGGGACGCGTACGAGGGCTTCGACCGGATCGGCTGGCCCGGCGAGTACCCCTTCACCCGGGGGCTCCACGCGACCGGCTACCGCGGCCGTACCTGGACCATCCGGCAGTTCGCCGGCTTCGGCAACGCCGAGCAGACCAACGAGCGCTACAAGATGATCCTCGCCGCGGGCGGCGGCGGGCTGAGCGTCGCCTTCGACATGCCGACGCTGATGGGCCGGGACTCCGACGACCCCCGCGCGCTCGGCGAGGTCGGCCACTGCGGGGTGGCCATCGACTCCGCCGCCGACATGGAGGTCCTCTTCAAGGACATCCCGCTCGGCGACGTCACGACGTCGATGACGATCAGCGGCCCCGCCGTGCCCGTCTTCTGCATGTACCTGGTCGCCGCCGAGCGCCAGGGCGTCGACCCGGCCGTGCTCAACGGCACGCTGCAGACGGACATCTTCAAGGAGTACATCGCGCAGAAGGAGTGGCTCTTCCAGCCCGAGCCCCACCTGCGCCTCATCGGCGACCTGATGGAGCACTGCGCCCGCGACATCCCCGCCTACAAGCCGCTCTCCGTCTCCGGTTACCACATCCGGGAGGCCGGGGCCACGGCCGCGCAGGAGCTCGCGTACACCCTCGCCGACGGCTTCGGCTACGTGGAGCTCGGCCTCTCCCGCGGACTCGACGTCGACACCTTCGCCCCTGGCCTCTCCTTCTTCTTCGACGCGCACCTCGACTTCTTCGAGGAGATCGCCAAGTTCCGCGCGGCCCGCCGGATCTGGGCCCGCTGGATGAAGGAGACGTACGGCGCGAAGACCGACAAGGCGCAGTGGCTCCGCTTCCACACCCAGACCGCCGGCGTCTCGCTCACCGCCCAGCAGCCGTACAACAACGTCGTACGGACCGCCGTGGAGGCGCTCTCCGCCGTCCTCGGCGGCACCAACTCCCTGCACACCAACGCCCTCGACGAGACCCTCGCGCTCCCCTCCGCGCAGGCGGCCGAGATCGCGCTGCGCACCCAGCAGGTGCTGATGGAGGAGACCGGCGTCGCCAACGTGGCCGACCCGCTGGGCGGTTCCTGGTACGTGGAACAGCTCACCGACCGGATCGAGGCGGAGGCCGAGAAGATCTTCGACCAGATCAGGGAGCGCGGCACCCGGGCCCACCCGGACGGGCAGCACCCCATCGGGCCGATGACCTCCGGCATCCTGCGCGGCATCGAGGACGGCTGGTTCACCGGCGAGATCGCCGAATCGGCCTTCCAGTACCAGCAGTCGCTGGAGAAGGGCGACAAGCGGGTCGTCGGCGTCAACGTCGCGCTCGGCTCGGTCACCGGCGACCTGGAGATCCTGCGGGTCAGCCACGAGGTCGAGCGCGAGCAGGTGCGCGAGCTCGCCGGCCGCAAGGAGGGGCGCGACGACGCCCGGGTGGGCGCGGCGCTGGACGCGATGCTGGCCGCCGCCCGCGACGGCTCCAACATGATCGCGCCGATGCTCGACGCCGTACGCGCGGAGGCGACCCTCGGCGAGATCTGCGGGGTGCTGCGCGAGGAGTGGGGCACCTACACGGAGCCGCCCGGCTTCTGACGGCCCGCGGGAGCCCCGTGGCTCCGATCGTTCATGAGTCCTCGTCGGGTCCCCGGCGGGGACTCTGTGCTTGTGAGGTGTGGAGTCTCGTGGGCCAGGGCAGGCCGGCGGACCTGCCTTCCCGTCGGGTGGGCACTGGGGACATGTGTGCGCCCGGTGCACCAAGAAGCGGTCGCGTTCTCGGTGCTACGAGGTGCTCAGTTCCGATTGTGGAGCCCGGCCGGCCGTGTCGGGTAACAAGATGATCAACAAGCCGCTCGCTTTGTCCACCGCTGAGACCCATGACCTTTTGCTGAAGATTATTTGTTCTTCTCGTGAAGAACCGCACATGACATGGTCACAGAGCAAGCGGCAGCGTCGACTCGTGGGGAAGGCGGGCACGCCGGCAGTTGCCGCGCAAGGGGGAGTGCGACCCGGACGGTAGGCATCGCCTGTCATGCTCATGTAGAACAGCTGCCGGTCGATCCAAGAGATCAAAGCAGACATGTCAATGCTCAGAGATGTCGGCAGACGCCGGCGTCGCATACGTTCCACACTGGCCAGAGCCACTAGTGCGACGGCGCTCGTCACTGCCGCAGCCGTGCTGGCGGGTGTGTTCCAGGCTCCTCCGGCGCTGGCCGACCCGGCACCCCAGGAGGACACCGGGGTCAGCCGCAACAGCATCGGGTGAGGACGTTCGGCGTGACCGCTGCCTCGCCGGTGTGGCATTGCACGTTGGCGGTCCTCAGATGAAGGCCAAGGCCATCGAGGCCCTGACCGGCACCAACGAGCAGCTCCGCGAAGCCATCGGCGACATCGGCTGGATCGGCTTCGGCCCGCTGGGCGTTGCCGGAACCGCAGACAAGGAGGCCGGCAGCGCCTACGCGGACGCGAGTGCCCTGCGTACCGAGGAACTCGACGAGGCCAACAAGCCCTACCGCGAGTCCGCGTGGGCCAGCGATGACATGGAGTGGCACGCGCCCGTCTTCGGTGCGGACGTGAACTACTTCACCGCGATCAATCAGGTCCAGCTCGCCTCCCCGCTCGGGTGGGACGGCCACAGCGAGGCCAGCGACGAGGCGATCGCCCGGGCCCGCGCGATCACCGACGAGAACCAGGGCAAGGACAGCTGGCACGACGCCGCGGCGGACGTGATGCTGCGGGACGTCGGATACGGGTATTCGGGCGGAACCACCTCCAGCGACATCGCCTCCTACCTGCGACGTGGCGGATTCGCTTCCGAAGCACCGGCCGAGGACTCGGCTGAGTACCGCGTCGAGGTCGAAGACCTCAAGCAGGCCTGGATGGCCTGCGACTACCAGAACCCGATCGACCCGCGGCGCATGCTCAACGCCCCAGTCATGACCGCGATGGTCGAGTGGGAGGCGGAGTACGCGGGGCAGGCCCCCCAGCGCGCCACGGTCATCCAGGCCGAGGCGGACGCAGCCGCGGCAACCCAAGCCGCGACCGACGACATGATCGAGGCCATCAGGCAGGCCTGGATCGTCGAGCAGATCCTGACCTGGCGCAAGTACTGGCAGGACGACCTCGCCGACGATTCCGAAGAGAAGCCCGACCAGGCGTTCTACGACAAGGCCACGGCCGACCTGAACGCCGCCCGTACCAAGGTGGGCGCCCTGGTCGTCTCGTCCAAGGCACAGGCCGCCAAGGCCGCTACGGCCGCGCAGAAGGCCGCGACCGCGCAGCAGGAGGCCTGGGCCGTCGCGGACACGGCCCACGTGCCGCGCGGCCGGGGTCTGATGTACGCGCAGCAGTCGGTCCAGGTGGCCCGCGCCTCGGCGGCGGCCGCCACGGCCGCCGCGAAGGCAACCGAGACCGCGCTTTCCGCCGCCAACGCGACGATCGCTGACGCGGATGCCCTGCTCGCCAAGGCACAGACCGACTCGCACGCCATCAGCACCGAGTTCCGCCGTGTCGCCGCAGAGGAGGCCGCAGCTCAGGCCAAGGCCGCCGCCGACAGCGCCGAGACCAATGCCGGGGCCGCCGCCGACAGCGCGAAGACGGCGAAGGACGCTCGCACGACAGCGGAGCAGAAGCGCGACAAGGCCAAGGCCGCCGCCGCTACCGCTGCTTCCCAGCGGGCCAAGGCACAGACGGAGAAGGCCAACGCGGCCGCCTCCCGCGCGACTGCCGCCGCCGAGCGCACTAAGGCGCAGGAGGCCGAGCAGCGGGCGGCGACGCAGCAGACCAGTGCCAGCAGCGCCGATACGGCAGCCGAGACCGCGACGACCGACGCGACGGCGAAGCGCAAGCTCGCTACCGAGAAGGCGAAGGCCGCGCAGACTGCGCGCGAGAAGGCCGTCGCCGCGCGCCAGGCGAAGCAGGCTGTCGCGGCCCGCGCCGCCGCGCTAGAAGCCGCGGCCACCGCTGCCGAGGGCACCGCGGCCTCTGCCGAGACCCGGGCCGCGGCCACCGCGGCCCGTACGGCGGCGAACCAGGCCGCCCAGGCCGCCACCGCCGCGCAGACCGCGGCGGACGAGGCGACCACCGCCGCCGTCGGCGCGCGGACCGCCGCGACCACGGCGGAGGGCGCCGCCCAGCGTGCCAAGGCCAACGCGACTAAGGCGTGGTCGGCTTACCGCACGTCCCTTAGCGCGGCCTCTTCGGCGTACGCCGCCGCTGCCGTCGCCCTGGACGCGTCGCAGGACGCGGCGCTCCTCGCGGACAACGCCGCCACGGCGTCGGGGAACGCCACGAAACTGGCCGAGAAGGCCGAGCAGGAGGCCGCGGCCGCCGGGGCCGACGCGACCGCGGCCGTGAAGTCGGCTGCGACCGTGGTCGGCCGTGCCTACGCGGCCGGACAGGCGGCGCTCGCCGCGCGCGACAGCGCGAAGGCGGCGACCACCGCGTCCAATGAGGCCGTGGCGGCGGGGACCCCCTACCGGGTGACCGACAGTTCGGCCGCGTTCGCCGTACTCGTCGGGCAGTCGTCGAAGACGATCGCCGAGCAGCAGGCGGCAGCGGCCGAGGCCAAGGCCACCGAGGCGGCAGCGGCATCCGAGACGGCGCAGCAGGCTGCCACGCAGGCGACGGGTGACGCCAAGCTGGCCGCGGAGGCCGCCGCACGTGCCGCGAGCGATTCGGTGCGTGCCGTCGAGGCCGTGACCCGCGCCCGGGCGTCCGCCACTGAAGCGGCAGACGCCCGGAAGGGTGCCGGGAGCGCGTCCGCCGCAGCGGCCGGATACTCCGAGCAGGCAGGTACCGACGCGGCAAGTGCCCTTCTCCTCGCGAACGACGCGAGCGACACCGCCGCCGAGGCGGACCGCGAGGCGACCGACGCCGAGCGGCACGTCGCCGAGGCGAACGAGAAGGCCGGCCGGGCCGGGGAAGCCGCCGAGGGCGCCCAGGACAAGGCGACTCAGGCGGAGAAGGACGCCAAGGCCGCCGAGGACAAGGCATCCGACGCACAGGGCGACAGCACCGCCGCCGAGGACGCGGCGGCCCAGGCCGAGCAGGAACAGCGCGAGAAGAACGAGGCCGCGCACAAGGACGCGCTCGCCGAGGGCGTCACGCCCATCAAGGGCGGCGCCTCCAACTGGCCCGTCCTGGGGGACCGCGAGGAGAAGATCCTCCTGGACGCGTGCGGCCAGACCTGTGTCGACGACTACCGAGAGGGCCTCGCGGCCGTCTCGGTGGACATCGTCGCCTGGGCGACGGCCAACGGCGGACAGATCCTCTTCGAGGAACTCGACGCGGCCGAGGTGAAGAAGTGCCTGGCCGGCTACGACGTCGAGGACTGCCTCTGGGAGCTCGTCGACATCGGTTCCTCCGTCGCGATCGTGGGCCGCGTTCCCGCGCTCGCCCAGGCGGTCGAGAAGGTCTCAGCCGGCGTCCGGCAGATCTTCGTCGACGCCGACAACGCCCTGCGCCGGCTCACCGAGCTGACCGCCGTCCTCAGTGACGTCCGCTCGACCCCGCGCCTCAACCAGTGCCTCGCGGGAGTCGCCCTGCACGCGGGCGGCGCCAAGATGAAGGCCAAGGCCATCGAGGGCCTGACCGGGACCGACGAACAACTCGACGCCGTCATCGGCTGGATCGGGTTCATGCCCCTGGGGCAGGCCCGGGACCAGGACGAGAAGGACGGCTACGCCTTCCAGGACGCCATGGCCGCCCGTGAGGCCCTCCTGGAGGACGCCAACCGGCCGTACGCGATGAGCTCGTTCGACGACGGGATCACCCTGCACACGCCGGAGTTCGGCGAGGACGTCCTCGGGTTCACCCTGGCCTCCCAGGCCGAGCTGTCCCAGCGTCTGGGCTGGGACGACCACACCAACGCCGGCGACGAGGCGCTGGCGAAGGCCCGGGAGATCACCGAGCAGAACCGGGGCAAGGACACCTGGCACGACGCCGAGGCCGATGTCATGCTGCGGTCCTCCAACGTGAGCAACACCCGGTACTCCGGTGGTACCACCTCCGCGGACATCGCCTCCTACCTGCGGCACGGCGGCTTCCTCGACAAGAAGGTCACCGAAGGCACCGTCGAGTTCCGCATCGAGGTCGAGAACCTCAAGCAGGCCTGGGCCTCGTGCAACCACCAGGACCCGGTGGACCCGCGCAACTCCCTGAGCGAGGTCGTCTCGCAGGCCTCGGCCGAGTGGCAGGCGGAGTACGCCGGCCAGGCGGCCCCGCGCGCGGTCATCATGCAGGCGGAGGACGACGCCGCCGCCGCGACCCGGTCCGCAGCCGACAACATGGTCGAGGCCATCGGCCAGGCGTGGTTCGCCGACCAGATCCTGCGCTGGCAGAAGTACTGGCACGACCAGCTCGAGAACGACCCGGACGACATCCTCAAGCCGAAGCAGGCCCTCTTCGACAAGGCGAAGACGGACCTCGCGAAGGCCCGCGGCAGGGTTCAGGCACTCGTCACCACCTCCAAGCAGCAGGCCACCTCCGCCACCGCAGCCGCGCAGCGGGCGGTGACCGCCCAGCAGCAGGCCTGGGCGATCGCGGACGCCACCGATGTGCCGCGCGGCCGCGGGCTGCTCTACGCCCAGCAGTCGGTCCAGGTCGCCCGCGCCTCCGGTGCGGCCGCCACGGCCGCCGCGAAGGCGACGGAGACGGCTCTGAACGCGGCGAACGCGACCGTGTCGACGTCCGAGGCGCTGCTCGCCCTGGCGAAGACCGAAGCGCACGCGGTGAACACCGAGTTCCGCCGCATCGCCGCGCAGGAGGCCGCCTCCCAGGCGAAGGCCGCGGCGGACAGCGCCGACGCCTACGCGGCCTCGGCCGCGGCGAACGCCGCCATTGCCAAGAAGGCCAAGGAAACCGCTCTGGCGGAGGAGGAAGACGCCCGCAAGGCCGCGGCCGAAGCCCAACGGACGCGTGCCGTGGCCGAGCTCGAGCGTGCCAACGCGGCGGCCTATCGGGCCACCGCGGAGAGCGAGCGGGACAAGGCAGCCGCTCACGAGGCGGATGCGGTCGCGCAGGGCCGGATCGCTTCGGACGCCCGGATCTCCGCCGAGGCCGCGGGAACCACGGCGTCGACCCGCAGGGGTGACGCCGAACAGGCGGAGCGCGAGGCGGTCGCCGCCCGTGGCAGGGCCCTTGAGGCCGAGCAGCGGCGGGACTCGCTGAGTGCGAAGGCGGCAGCCCTGGAGGCCTATGCCGCCGCTGTGGACGGTACGGACGCCGCGGAGGCGGCCCGTGCCGCAGCGACCGACGCTCGCAGCGCCGCGACCACCGCAACCACGGCAGCCACCAACGCACGCGCGTCGGCGAACGCGGCCACGGCCGCCGCCACCAACGCCCGTGAGGCTGCCACCAAGGCACAGGGCGCGGCCTCGCGCGCCAAGGCAGCCTACGAGGCCACCTGGGCCTCGTACCTGAAGGCGGCCGGTGCCGCTGCGGCGGCCCACGCCGCAGCGGCCGAGGCGATTGACGCCTCCGAGGCGGCGGCACTCGATGCCAAGGGCGCCAAGGAGGAGTCGGCGAAGGCCTCTGCCGCAGCCAAGACAGCAAAGGAGGAGGCGGCTGCCGCTCGCGGTGAGGCGCTCCAGACAGCGTCCTGGGCGGCGACCACCGCCGGCAAGGCGCTCGCGGCCGTGCACTCGTCACTCGCGGCGCGGGACTCCGCGGCAGCGGTGAACAAGCCGGCGAACGAAGCGATCACGCTCGGCGGTCCCTACCAGGAGACTGACAGCTCAGCCGCGTTCGCCACGCTTCTCGGCCAGCAGTCCCTGACGGTCGCGCAGCAGCAGGCGGCCGCGGCGGCCGCTACGGCCGGCCTGGCCGAGGGGTTCTCCGCAGAGGCGAAGGCCCTCGCCGCCCAGGCCGCGGCGGACATGAAGCTCGCGGCGCAGGCGTCCGCGGCAGCGGCGTCCGACGCGGCCCGCGCCGCCAAGGCGTACCAACGGGCCCAGGCCTCGGCCACCCAGGCCGCGGCGGACGCGAAGCTCGCCCAAGCCTCCGCGACGCGCGCCGACGGCTACGCACAGGCGGCGGGCGCGGACGTGGCGAAGGCCTGGTCGGCGTCGAACGACGCTCAGCTGGACGCGACCGCGGCGGACAACGCGGCCACCGAGGCGGAGCACGACGCCGCTTCGGCCCGTGCCGCCGCCACCAAGGCCGAGGAGGACGCGGCCAGCGCCCGCGACACCGCCACCCAGGCGGAGACCGACGCGACGGCGGCGGAGGAGGCCTCCGAAGGCGCGTGGGACGCGGCGAACGAGGCCCAGGAAGCCGCGGACCGCACGGAGAAGGCCGACAACACCGAGCAGATCACGCAGGGCGCCACCACCGGGATCGGTGGGGTGTGGCAGGTCCTCGACCACATCGAGTACATCGGTGAACCCAAGAACGTCGTCAAGGACAACTGCAACCCGATCGTCCACGTCGGCAACTGCACGATCACGGCCGACATCACCTACAAGTCGCATGCCGACGTGTTCATGTGTCTGGCCTCGCCGGAGTCCTACTCGGGCAGCTGCCCGAACGCGGACACGATCTACCTCGGTACCGACGTCTCGGAGGTCCAGACCCGGCGGATGTCGCAGACGCTGACGATGGTCGAGTTCAACTCGGGCATCGATCCCATCGACGTCCTGCTGGGCGATTTCATCGGCTGCGCCAAGCTGATCAACCCGTTCACGGCGGGCGGCAGCTGGGGTGACTGTGCCTGGATCGTGGGCTTCATCGTGATCGGCGCGCTCTTCAAGGCGGGCAAGGCCGCAGTGACGGCGATGGATGCCGCCGCCAGGATGGAAATCAGCTTCGTCGAGGCGTGGAAGGCGCTAAGGGCCCTCAGTCTTTCCGACGCCGCCGTCGCCGGAATTGCCGGGAAGATGGCGGAGAAGTTCTACGCCGCTTGCCGGAAGGTCTCGCGGGTCGCCTCTGTCGCGCCGACGTCGCGGGTCGCGACCATCGTTCCGATGGGCACCATCGGGAGCCCGGTTTCCGAGTATTCCTGCATCGGGCTGATCGCCTACAACAGCACCGAACTCTCCAGCATGGCCTATCGGGCCAGAATCAAGGCGGGTTTCGGCATCTTCGGCAAGAAGAATGTGGCCGTCGCTAGGGTGCCGGGCTGGAACGACCCGGAGACCGGCGATCTCGTCGTCGGTTTCAGTAAGTACGAGAGCGGGCTTCACGCGGAGGACCACATCCTGGAGCAGCTGGCCAAAAAGGAAGTCTCACCGAAGAAGATCACGGAGCTCTACTCCGAACGGCAGCCGTGCCCCGCGTGCGGACCGAATCTGGAAAGCAAACTCGAGAAGGGCACAGAGATAACGTGGTCCGTGCAGTACGGCTCGGAGCCACTGATGAACGCCGCATTCCGGGATATGCTGTCGGATATGATTCAGGCCCAGGGACGCCCCTAGCGCCTGATCTCGACCCACTGATCCCGTAGGATGTAAAAGGGTGGGTGACCCGGCCGGGTCACCCACCCTTTTCCTGACCGCATGGCGAAATGGCAGCAGGTAGTGATGTTCGAAATCAAAAAGGCGAGTGAGGCGGAGATCGCCGAACGGAACGATCTGGCCGGTAAGGTGGCCCAAGCGTTGGCGAGGGCCGGATTCTCCGTGCATCGGGACGTGAACCAACCGGCTGCCGCGCTGGGCGCGCTGGTCTGGGCGGACCCGGCAGAAGGCTCCGAGGGCGGAGTCTTCGTCCAGTGGCTCATCGATCCGTCCCTCAGCCGAGCTGCAGCGGAAAGTGCGCAGAAGGGCGAGGTCCAGGCGCCGGCATTCCGGCATTTCGGCTTCGTGACCGAGCACATGTGCGCGACGCTGATCGCAATTCTCGGATCTGCGGGCTTTCGGGCCGGCGACGCCGACGACGATATGAGTCCCTTCCTGATCCGTGTCGAAGGCTGATCTCCGGGGGGAGGGGCCGGGCCGGCCGGCGTAGTCGCCCCGACCCGAGCAGGGGTATCGGCTCCTGACCACGGCCCGCGCGGACGGGCCTGAGAACGGCCCGCGCGGACGGGATGGAACCCCCCCGTCCGCGCGGGCCGGCTGCGTCAGCCCGTCTCACCCGCGATCCGGTCGAGCTGCGCCTGGATGAAGCTCTTCGGGATCGCCGCGTTCTTCATGTCGAGCATGTTCACGCCGTAGAACGCGGCGATGACACCACCGCTGCGAACGACCGTGTACGTCATCGGCACCTTCTGCTTGCCGATGTCACCCGTGATCCGGTAGTCGACGCTCTCGTCGCCGAGCTCGGTCGCAGGAAGCTTCTCCACCTTGCCGTACGTGAGGCCCAGCGTCTTGAACCCCTTGGGGCACGCGGTGACCGCAGTGCGGAGATCCTTCATGACCTGAGTGGCGTTCTTCTCGGAGTGCGAGGCGAGCCACATCGAGCCGACGGTCGCATTGGTCGCCTTGACCGGCTGGAGGGACCGGTGCGCCTCGCTCACCGCAGGGATGTGCGTAAAGCCGCCGATGAGACTGGCGAGGGGCTGACAGACCTTCTTGTCCGCCTTCATCCCGCGTCCGGCCTCGACCTCTGCCTTGGCCACCTTCTTGGCGTTGATCCCCTTGGTCGTTCCCGTGAGAGTCGCCTTTTCGAGGTGCTCGGTGTCGAGGGCGCCGACGCGCTTTGCCTCTGCGGCTTCCTTCTCCTCGGCGCTCTGCGTGCTTTTCGCGCTCGCCTTCGGCTTTCCTTCACTGGAATCTGCCGACTCGCCGCTGCACGCGGAGATCACCAGCAGCGTCGACAAAACGGAAGCGATCGGAAGGGCCCTACGCAGTCTCACGTTCTTGTTCTTTCCTGGCGTCTCTCGCGGGCGAAGGCAAAGCGAAATGATCTTACCGGCGACAGGAAGTTTCCCTCGTTACAATTTGAGATCAGCTCAATCTGGCATGACGCTCATATTGGGCATATCGCATGCCCTGGTCCCACGAAGGCCCGGGCTAACCCGCAGCGGCCGCGCCCAGCCCCGCCAGCAGCAGCAGCGTGAAGCGCCGGGCCCAGTCCTCGTCGACGGGCTCGGCGCTCACCAGTGCCCGGTGGACCACCGCACCGGCGATCACATCGAAGATCAGGTCGGCGGTCAGCGCCGCCGTGGCCTCGTCCTGCTCGACGGGCAGTTCGCCCCGCTCCTGCGCCCGCTGCCGGCCCTGGAGGACGAGGCGCTTCTGCCGGTTCACGATCGAGTCGCGGATCCGGGTCCGCAGCGCCTCGTCGCGGGTCGACTCCGCGACCACCGCCATCAGCGCCGTCTGGGTCTCCGGCCGCTCCAGCAGCGCGGCGAACTGCAGCACCACCGCCTGCACATCGGCGGACAGGCTACCCAGGTCCGGCAGTTCCAGCTCGTCGAAGAGCACCGCCACGGCGTCCACGACCAGTTCGTTCTTGCCGGCCCAGCGCCGGTACAGGGTCGTCTTGGCGACCCCCGCGCGCGTCGCCACATCACCCATCGTCAGCTTCGACCAGCCGAGGTCGACCAGTGAGGCTCTGGTGGCCTCGAGGATCGCCTCGTCGGCCGCGACACTGCGCGGACGTCCCGTTCGGGAGGGTTTGGGGTGGCTTCGGCTCAGCATCCCGCGACCATACCCGCCGGTAGCTAGTTCCGGCCGACCCCGTTCACCGTGAGACAGATCACCGAACACTCTTGTGCATCGAGGGTGAGGGCCAGTTACGCTACGGGTCGTAGCGTAAGAGCGACGGTCCAGCCGTTGTGGCGCCACGAACGAGCAACAGCCACAGGCGCCGGGTGGGGACCGGGCGCCGAACCGGGTCTTTCAGGGGCCCTCGGACCGTGTCTGTCCGTGCACCTCGCACACCGGCGGGGGCTGCGGACGGGCGCGGTTCCCGTAACGCTTTCCGGAACAGGGCGACGAGGGGGGAGGATGTACGCATGCAGCCTAGGAACATGTCCATGAGCGGCGTCGTCGACCTCGCCGCGGTGAAGGCGGCCGGTGAGGCCAAGGTGAAGGCGGAGCAGGCCCGTGCCGAGTCCGCCCGGCAGGGCGGCCCCGCAGCCGTGCCCCCGTCCTCCCTCGTGATCGATGTCGATGAGGCGGGTTTCGAGAGCGACGTCCTCCAGCGCTCCGCCGAAGTCCCCGTCGTCATCGACTTCTGGGCCGAGTGGTGCGAGCCGTGCAAGCAGCTGGGTCCGCTCCTGGAGCGCCTGGCCCACGAGTACAACGGCCGGTTCCTGCTGGCCAAGGTCGATGTCGACGCCAACCAGATGCTGATGCAGCAGTTCGGGATCCAGGGCATCCCGGCCGTCTTCGCGGTCGTCGCCGGACAGGCGCTGCCCCTCTTCCAGGGCGCCGCCCCCGAATCCCAGATCCGGCAGACGCTGGACCAGCTGATCCAGGTCGGCGAGGAGCGGTTCGGGCTCACCGGTATTCCGGTCGACCAGGACGCGGCGGGCCCGGACGCGGCCACCGAAGCCCCTGAGGTGCCCGCAGGGCCGTACGACGCGCTTCTGGAGGCGGCCGCGCAGGCGCTGGACGCCAATGACTTCGCCGGCGCTGTGCAGGCGTACAAGAACGTCCTCTCCGACGACCCGGCCAACAGCGAGGCCAAGCTCGGCCTCGCGCAGGCGGAACTCCTGGCCCGGGTCCAGAAGATGGACCCGCAGCAGGTCCGCAAGGCTGCCGCCGAGAACCCGGGGGACGCGGACGCGCAGATCGCCGCGGCCGACCTCGATCTGGTCGGCGGTCATGTCGAGGACGCGTTCGGGCGTCTCGTCGAAACGGTCCGA
This sequence comes from Streptomyces sp. LN549, assembly GCF_043203805.1. Lineage (NCBI taxonomy): Bacteria > Bacillati > Actinomycetota > Actinomycetes > Kitasatosporales > Streptomycetaceae > Streptomyces > Streptomyces sp. LN549. The sequence continues at coordinate 6,076,217 of NZ_JAZHRI010000002.1, forward strand.
CGGAATTTCGGCGACGAGCGGGACCGGGTACGGGTCCGCCTGCTGGAGCTCTTCGAGGTGATCGGCCCCGACGATCCGCGCGTCGGCGCCGCGCGCACCGCACTCGCGCGCGTCTTGTTCTGATCTGACAACACGGCCGTGGCTCCCGGTGGGGGTCACGGCCGTTTTCGCGTTCTGGCGATAAGAGACCCCTCTGCTTTACCAAATCTTGATAAAAGCACGGCCTGTTACTCGCAGTAAATCGATCATCGCGATCTGTCCGATTTCACTCCCCAATGATGGCTTTCGTCTGCCGGGCCGGGGCAACCCTGTGTGGCCGCTCGGTGCCGCGCGGTCGCGGGTCGGTTATCGGGCCGTTACTAGCGAGTAACGAACCCCCTTGTGTCACGGCCGCGAATGGACCACGATCGGCCACGCTCGGTCCAATAACGCCAGTCCGGCTGCCAGTCGGTGCGGCGGCTCTGTTGGGTCCCCACCGAGTGGGTCGGCGGCAGTGGCGCCGACTCCGGACAGGGGGGTTCCTGCTGACCGGCAGGGCCTGTCCGAAACAGGTTGCGCGAACGCGTGGCCAGTGGTTGTCGCTCGGGGGTGATCGCCAGTGATTCGGGCGCGGTTCAAGCCTCCGTTTGCAGGCGCTCTCCTTTCCGAGGACGTAGCACTTCTCCCATCCCAGGTCGGGCAGGATGCCAGGCCGGAGATGTACGTCCGAGAAGGAGGAAAAGTATGAGTTCCCAGGTTCGCGGTGGCACGAGATGGAAGCGTTTCGCTGTCGTCATGGTGCCGAGCGTCATAGCCACCGCCGCGGTGGGTGTCGGTCTGGCACAGGGCGCGCTCGCCGCGTCGTTCAGCGTGTCCGGCCAGGAGTTCAAGGTCAGCGCGGATGAGCTGGTCGGCCATGACTTCGTGCAGTACGGCAGTGTGGCGACCGGTAAGGACCTCAAGGGCAAGGACCAGGCGGCCCCGGTCGCCGTGTCGGGGTTCCACGACGCCACCATCACCAACATGTGCCAGTCGGTCGTCACTCCTGACCTGCCGTTCGGTCTCGGCAGCATCACGCTGCAGCTCAAGGCCGGCACCGGCAAGGACAAGGTCTACGCCGAGGGTCTGTACCTCGATGTGTCGCAGCTCGACGCGGACGCCGAGTTCAAGAACATCGACATCGGCGTCGCTGCCGGTTCGCTGAAGCGCAACGACAAGGGCACGGGCATCCAGCCCGGAACCCAGGCCAACCCCTACGGGTTCTCGCAGCGGGCCGAGGAAGCCAAGCTGACGGGCGTCAAGCAGCAGGCGTGGGCCACGACGGCCGGCACCTTCAAGCTTCCTGACCTGAAGCTGAGGCTGCTCAAGGGCGTCAAGGAGTGCTACTAAGCACTCGCCCGGGTGGCCGGGGTACGCCTCGCAGCGGACCCCCGGCCACCCACCCTTCTCTTTCTCACAGCAGTACCGGTTCCAGGGAGCTGTTTTCCATGAGCCCCGAATCCCAAGGGCAGAACGAGCACTACCTCAGCGTCTACCGGCGGAGCTTCCGCACCTGGCGGGGTAACCGGCCGTTCTGGGCGGGCCTGTTCACCATGCTGGGCGGTGTACCCATCGCGTACTTCCCGTACGCGAACATGCACCTCGGCAACATGACGCTGGCCATGTCCACCACCGCGGGCGCCGGATCGCTCATCATCGGGGTCCTGCTGATCACACTGGGTCTGACGATGTGGTTCCACCACATCGTCCGGGTGTTCGCCGGTGTCGCGTCGATCCTGCTGGCGCTGATCTCCATACCCGTCGCCAACATCGGCGGCTTCTTGATCGGCTTCCTGTTCGCCCTTATCGGTGGCGCACTCTCCGTCTCCTGGGTCCCGGGCGAGCCGAAGGCGGACGAACCCGGCCCGGCCCAGGGCCTTCTCGGCGAGGAGGAGCCGGAACTTCTGGGCGCGGAAGCGCTGGACGGTAGCTCGTTCGCGAAGGACGGGCAGGCCGCCCCGGTCCATCCCGAGGGTGCGCTCCACGGGATGGGTGTTCCCGAGCAGCAGCCGGCGCAGTACGACACGACAGTTGAGGTCGACGGCGGGAGGCATCGTGCGGGGTGACGACAGGCAGGTGAACGCCTCGGGCGAGGGCGGGCTCGAGGAGCGAAGAGGGCCGCGCCACGCAGCCCCCAGGAAGTCGCTGCTGACGAAGCTGCACATGCCTGCCGGCAAGAAGGCGTTCGCGCTCGCCGCGATGCCGACGGCGGTCTTCGTCGGGATGGGGCTCACCCCGAAGCTCGCGATGGCCGACGACAGCACGGACATCCCCTTCGCGCCCGGCCCCTGTGTGACGCGCTCCGACGAGCCGAGCGAGTCGGCGGATCCGTCGCCCTCGGCGTCGAAGACGCCGTCCCCGTCGGCCACCGAGAGCGCCAAGCCCACGCCGGACAAGAGCGGCGAGGCGACCCCGAAGCCCACGGCCACCCCGTCGGCGAGCGCCACGGACGAAGCGACGGCCGACGCGACGGCCGACGCGGCCAGGACGAGCGCCGACGCCCCCGCTGCGACGGCGAGCCCGAGTCCCACCCCCACGAAGTCGACGAACCCGCTCGACCCGCTGGGAGTCGGAGACGCGCTCAAGGACCTCTTCGACGGACCGGACAAGGAGACGGAGAGCCCGACCGCCAGTGCCACCACTGCGGCCCCGGAGCCCTCGGAGTCCGCCACCGCGGAGGCCACGGACAAGGCGGCCGGCAATACAGCCGACGGGTCCGCCGAGAAGCCCGTCGAGAAGGTCACGGACGCGGCGAAGGGCACGGTCGACAAGACCACCGACGCCATCCGCGAGGCGGCGGAGAAGGCCGGGAAGCCGGTCGAGGAGCTCGACGAGGACGTCAAGGGGCTCGACCCCAAGGCGGACGAGGACATCCCGGACGGCGCCAAGCAGCCCTTCCCGTGCCCGACCGCCGACCCGGAGGCCCTGGCCGCGGCCGATCTGGAGCAGGGCATCCCCCGCCTCCCGAACGACCCGTGGATCCTGGAGAGTTCGATGCTCACCCTGAGCGGACTCGACTACAAGGGCATCGTCGAGGTGGAGAAGGGCGACGGCACCACGAAGAAGGTGCTGAAGTTCACCGCCTCCTCCGTCGACATCAAGGACCTTCACCAGCTGACGGTCGGCCCGATGGACGGCGTGACGGGTCACGTGAAGGCGCGGAAGGGCTCCACGTCCACCATCCGCAACGGCACGGTGACGATGTACACGGAGGAGCTGAAGGGCAACCTCTTCGGCCTCATCCCGATCACCTTCAGCCCGGAGACCCCGCCGCCGCTGAACGTGCCGTTCGCCTTCTTCACCAACGTGAAGGTGACGCAGGCCGGCCAGTTCGGCGGGACGCTGACGGTGCCCGGTCTGCAGAACTACTTCACCCAGGGCACCGGCTGACGCACCCTGACCCGTCCGGGAGCCGCAGAAAGACTGTGGGCCGTACCCCTTCCTTCGGGGTACGGCCCACAGTCATGTCCGGGGCGGACGCGCGCGGTCAGTCGCGGCTCTGGCCGCCCACGTGGTGCACGCGCACCATGTTGGTCGTGCCGGGGATGCCGGGAGGCGAGCCGGCCGTGATGACCATCGTGTCGCCGTTGCTGTAGCGGTTCAGCTTCCGCAGCTCCGCGTCGACCAGGTCCACCATGGCGTCCGTGTTGTCCACGTGCGGGACCACGTAGGCCTCGACGCCCCAGCTGAGGGCCAGCTGGTTGCGGGTCGACTCGTCCGTGGTGAAGGCCAGGATGGGCTGGGCGGCACGGTAGCGGGAGAGGCGGCGGGCGGTGTCGCCGGACTGGGTGAAGGCGACCAGTGCCTCACCGTTCAGGAAGTCCGCGATCTCGCAGGCCGCGCGGGCCACCGAACCACCCTGGGTGCGGGGCTTCTTGCCCGGCACCAGCGGCTGGAGGCCCTTGGAGAGCAGCTCCTCCTCGGCGGCGACGACGATCTTCGACATCGTCTTGACCGTCTCGATCGGGTACGCGCCCACGGAGGACTCCGCGGACAGCATGACCGCGTCGGCACCGTCCAGGATCGCGTTGGCGACGTCGGACGCCTCGGCGCGCGTCGGGCGCGAGTTGGTGATCATCGACTCCATCATCTGGGTCGCCACGATCACCGGCTTGGCGTTGCGCCGGCAGAGCTCCACCAGGCGCTTCTGCACCATCGGGACCTTCTCCAGCGGGTACTCGACGGCGAGGTCGCCACGGGCGACCATCACACCGTCGAACGCCATGACGACGCCCTCCATGTTGTCGACGGCCTGCGGCTTCTCGACCTTGGCGATGACGGGGACCCGGCGGCCCTCCTCGTCCATGACCTTGTGGACGTCCTTGACGTCGCTCGCGTCCCGCACGAAGGAGAGCGCGACCAGGTCACAGCCCATCCGCAGGGCGAAGCGCAGGTCGTCGATGTCCTTCTCGGACAGGGCGGGGACGTTGACCGCCGCACCCGGCAGGTTGATCCCCTTGTGGTCGGAGATCACCCCGCCCTCGATGACGATGGTGTGGACGCGGGGGCCGTCCACGGAGACGACCTTCAGCTCGACGTTGCCGTCGTTGATCAGGATCGGGTCGCCCTTGGTGACGTCGCCGGGCAGACCCTTGTAGGTCGTGCCGCAGATCGACTTGTCCCCGGGGACGTCCTCGGCGGTGATGACGAACTCGTCCCCGCGGACCAGTTCGACGGGGCCCTCGGCGAACTTCGCGAGGCGGATCTTCGGGCCCTGGAGGTCGGCGAGCACGCCGACCGCCCGGCCGGTCTCGGCGGCGGCCTTGCGGACCCGGTCATAACGACCCTGGTGCTCCGCGTGGGAACCGTGACTGAAGTTGAATCGGGCCACGCTCATGCCGGCCTCGATCAGAGCGACGAGCTGCTCATGGGAGTCGACGGCGGGACCGAGGGTGCAGACGATTTTGGAACGGCGCATGAGGCGGATCCTATCGGTTTGTTTCGCTGCGGAATATTCCGTCTGGTGGAAGATACAAAGGGGCGCGGGGGTGCTCAGTTGTCGACCAGTGCGAAGGTCTGACCGGCGATCTCCAGCTCCTCGTCCGTCGGCACCACGGCGACCGCGACCCGTGCGTAATTCGGCGAGATCAGCCGCGGTTCGCCGGACCGTACGGCGTTGAGATCCGCGTCCACCACAAGGCCGAGCTCCTCCAGACCCGCGATGGCAGCCTCCCGTACCGGAGCCGAGTTCTCCCCGACCCCGGCCGTGAACACGACCGCGTCCACCCGCCCGAGGACCGCCGAATAGGCGCCGATGTACTTCTTCAGCCGGTGGACGTAGATGTCGAAAGCGAGCGCGGCCCGCTCGTCGCCCTCGTCGACCCGGCGCCTGATCTCCCGCATGTCGTTGTCGCCGCAGAGGCCGACCAGACCGCTCTTCTTGTTGAGAAGTTCATCGATCTCGTCGGCGGACATGCCCGCCACCCGCTTGAGGTGGAAGGTGACCGCCGGATCGATGTCCCCGGAACGCGTACCCATGACCAGCCCCTCCAAGGGGGTCAGTCCCATCGAGGTCTCCACGCACCGGCCGCCCGCCACGGCCGAGGCCGAGGCGCCGTTGCCCAGGTGCAGCACGATGACGTTGACGTCCTCGGGGGCGCTGCCCAGCAGCTCGGCCGTCTTGCGGGAGACGTACGCGTGCGAGGTGCCGTGGAATCCGTAGCGGCGGATCCGGTGGGCGTCGGCCGTCTCCACGTCGATCGCGTACCGCGAGGCGTATTCCGGCATCGTCGTGTGGAACGCGGTGTCGAAGACCGCCACCTGCGGCAGGTCGGGGCGCAGCGCCTGGGCCGTACGGATGCCGGTGATGTTCGCCGGGTTGTGCAGCGGCGCCACCGGCACCAGGCGCTCGATCTCCTTCAGCACCTCGTCCGTGATCACGGTCGGTTCGGTGAACCGCAGCCCGCCGTGCACCACTCGGTGGCCGATGGCGGCCAGCTCGGGGGAGTCCAGCCCGAGCCCGTCGGCGGCGAGTTCCTCGGCGGCCGCCCTGAGCGCCGCCTCGTGGTCGGGGATCCGGCCGATGCGCTCCCGGGGCTCTCCGCCGCCGCCGGCCAGCGGGGTGTGGACGAGCCGGGAGGTCTCCTCGCCGATCCGCTCGACCAGGCCGGCCGCGAGCCGGGAGTGGTCGCGCATGTCGAGGAGCTGGTACTTCACGGAGGAGGATCCGGAGTTGAGGACGAGCACCCGGCTCGCTCCGGTGCCTGCTGTGTCTTCTGCGGTGGGGGTGGTCATGCGGGTCGCTCCTCGCCCTGTGCCTGGATCGCCGTAATGGCCACGGTGTTGACGATGTCCTGGACGAGTGCGCCCCTTGACAGGTCGTTGACGGGCTTGCGCAGCCCCTGGAGGACCGGGCCGACGGCCACGGCGCCCGCCGAGCGCTGCACGGCCTTGTAGGTGTTGTTGCCGGTGTTCAGGTCCGGGAAGATGAGGACCGTCGCCTGGCCCGCCACCTCGGAGCCGGGCAGCTTCGTCGCGGCGACGCTCGGCTCCACCGCGGCGTCGTACTGGATCGGGCCCTCGATCATCAGGTCCGGGCGGCTCGCGCGCACCCGGTCCGTCGCCTCACGGACCTTGTCGACGTCGGCGCCCGCGCCCGAGGTCCCGGTCGAGTACGAGAGCATCGCGATCCGGGGCTCCACGCCGAAGCGGGCGGCGGTGACCGCGGACTGCACGGCGATGTCCGCGAGCTGCTCCGCGTTCGGGTCCGGGTTGACCGCGCAGTCGCCGTACACCAGGACCTTGTCGGCGAGGCACATGAAGAACACCGACGAGACGATCGACGCGTCCGGCTTCGTCTTGATGATCTCGAAGGCCGGCCGGATCGTCGCCGCGGTGGAGTGCACGGCCCCGGAGACCATGCCGTCCGCGAGCCCCTCCTGGACCATCAGGGTGCCGAAGTAGTTGACGTCCGAGACGACGTCGTACGCGAGCTCGACCGTCACTCCGCGGTGGGCGCGCAGCTGCGCGTACCGCTCCGCGAACGCCTGGCGCAGCTCGGAGGTCTGCGGGTCGATCAGCTGGGTGCCGGCCAGGTCGATGCCGAGGTCCGCGGCCTTCTTGCGGATGACGTCGGGGTCGCCGAGCAGCGTGAGGTCGCAGACGTCGCGCCGCAGCAGTACGTCGGCGGCGCGCAGCACCCGTTCCTCGGTGCCCTCCGGCAGCACCACCCGGCGCCGGTCCGCGCGCGCCTGCTCCAGCAGCTCGTGCTCGAACATCATCGGAGTGACCCGGCCGCTGCGGGCGACCGAGATCCGGTCGAGGAGGGCCCCGGTGTCGACATGTCGCTCGAAGAGGCCCAGCGCCGTCTCGGCCTTGCGCGGCGTCGCCGCGTTCAGTTTGCCCTCCAGGGCGAAGAGCTCCCCGGCCGTGGGGAAGGAGCCGCCGGCCACCGAGACGACCGGGGTTCCCGGTGCGAGCCGTGCGGCCAGCTTGAGTATCTCCTCGCCCGGCCGCTCGTTCAGCGTCAGCAGCACGCCCGCGATGGGCGGTGTCCCGGCGCTGTGCGCGGCCAGCGAGCCGACCACCAGGTCCGCCCGGTCCCCGGGGGTCACCACGAGGCACCCCGGGGTCAGTGCCTTCAGCAGATTCGGCAGCATCGCGCCGCCGAACACGAAGTCCAGGGCGTCCCGCGCCAGGCCCGCGTCGTCACCGAGCAGCACCGTGCCGTCCAGGGCCGCGGTGATCTGCGCGACCGTCGGCGCGGAGAGTGCCGGGTCGTCGGGCAGCACCGAACAGGGCACCGGCAGCGTGGCCGAGAGCCGCTCCGCGATCACCTCACGGTCCGCGGAGGCCACCCGGTTCACGATCATCGCCAGCACGTCGCAGCCCAGACCGGCGTACGCGCGGTACGCGTTGCGGGTCTCGGCCTTCACCGACTCCGCGTCCTGGCCCTGGCCGCCGACCACCGCGAGGACCGAGGCGCCGAACTCGTTGGCGAGGCGTGCGTTCAGGGCCAGCTCGTCGGGGAGCTGGGTGGCGGCGAAGTCGCTGCCGAGGACGAGCACCACCTCGTACTCCGCGGCCACCCGGCGGAAGCGCTCGACGAGCCGGGAGACCAGTTCGTCGGTACCCTGCTCCGCCTGGATCGCCGAGGCCTGGTGGTAGTCGAGGCCGTAGACGGTTCCCGGGTCCTGGGAGAGCCGGTAGCGGGCCCGCAGCAGCTCGAACAGCCGGTCGGGGTCGTCGTGGACCAGGGGCCGGAAGACCCCGACCCGGTCCACCTGACGCGTCAGTAGCTCCATGACTCCCAGATCGACGACCTGACGGCCGTCTCCCCGGTCGATCCCGGTCACGTACACGCTGCGCGTCACGCGTGCTCTCCCGTCATCTCTTGTCCGGTACGTTGTCCGGTTCGAGTGGTATCGCCTGTTTGACGATACCTGCGGGGACCGAGAGGTCGCCCGCCGGGCGAAAGCCCCTGGTCGCAGCCGTCGTAGCAGCCGCCGCAGCCGGTCCGGCCGCCCATGGAGCAGCCGAAAGCGCGAGGTACGGACCTGACGTGGGACAATCGTCGCGACTCACGGTACGGGGGATCACGCCGTTGCCCCCGGCCCGTACGGCTTACGACGGGCCCCAGCGAGCAGGAGATACAGCACGATGCGCATCGGAGTTCTCACCGCAGGCGGCGACTGCCCAGGCCTGAACGCAGTGATCCGCTCGGTCGTGCACCGTGCCGTTGTGGGGCACGGAGACGAGGTCATCGGGTTCGAGGACGGGTTCAAGGGCCTCCTCGACGGTCACTTCCGCCCCCTCGATCTCAACGCGGTGAGCGGCATCCTCGCCCGCGGCGGAACCATCCTCGGCTCCGCCCGCCTGGAGCGTGACCGGCTGCGCGAAGCGGCGGAGAACTGCGCCGAGCTGAGTCGCCGTTACGGCATGGACGCACTGATCCCGATCGGCGGCGAGGGCACCCTCACGGCCGCCCGGATGCTGTCGGACGCGGGCATGCCCGTCGTCGGCGTCCCGAAGACCATCGACAACGACATCTCGGCCACCGACCGCACTTTCGGCTTCGACACCGCGGTGGGCGTCGCCACCGAGGCCATAGACCGGCTGAAGACCACCGCCGAGTCCCACCAGCGCGTGATGGTCGTCGAGGTCATGGGCCGCCACGCGGGCTGGATCGCGCTGGAGTCCGGCATGGCCGGCGGTGCGCACGGCATCTGTCTGCCCGAGCGGCCGTTCCAGGTCGAGGACCTCGTCAAGATGGTCGAGGAACGCTTCGCGCGCGGCAAGAAGTTCGCGGTCATCTGCGTCGCCGAGGGCGCGCACCCGGCCGAGGGCTCCATGCCGTACGCCAAGGGCGCGATCGACCAGTTCGGCCACGAGCGCTTCCAGGGCATCGGCAACCGCCTCGCCGTCGAGCTGGAGACCCGCCTCGGCAAGGAGGCCCGGCCGGTCATCCTCGGCCATGTGCAGCGCGGCGGCACGCCGACCGCGTACGACCGGGTGCTCGCCACCCGCTTCGGCTGGCACGCGGTGGAGGCGGCGCACCGCGGTGACTTCGGCCGGATGACTGCCCTGCGCGGCAACGACATCGAGATGGTGCCGCTGGCCGACGCGGTCACTCGGCTCAAGACGGTGCCCCTGGACCGGATGCACGAGGCCGAATCGGTCTTCTGAGCCGGTACCGGCGCGTGGCGTGACCAACGGGCCCCGACCGGCCTCGTGGACGGCCGGGGCCCGTCCTGGACGGAAGACGCCGCGTCGGGCTGTGGCTCGCGGAAGCGCGACGTCAGGACCCGGACATGGCTGGGCTCAGCTTTCAGCAGAAGCCCGAGCCGTCAACGGCATCCGGGCGCGCGCTTTCGCGGCGCCGGGCCCGGACCGGCGCGGACGGCGGCCGGCGCCTGACACCTCCCGCCCCGCCGGGCAGCGTGCGGCCCCGGGCACCTACGCCTCCGCCGTCTCCCAGAACCGCTCCACGATCCCCGCCAGGAACGCCCGGCCGGCTTCCCCGGTCGCACCGGCCGGCTCCGTGCCCGTGCTGCTCCAGCTGAGCGTGGACGCCATCAGCGCCTGGTAGTCCGAGTGCAGTCGCTCCAGCATCTCCTGGAGCAGTGACCGGTCCACCGGCGCGAGCTTCGACACCGGCCTGACGTAAGCCTGCCAACGGGTCGTCACCGAACTGCGCAGCAGCTCGGCCAGTTCCTCGTCCCGCCCGCAGGCCGTCACGAATCCGGCGGCGTTGAGTCCCAGCGCCTCGATGAGGGCCGCGGACTGGCGCTCGTTGCCCCGCCAGCGGCCCGACTCCTCCATCCGCAGATACGAGGGCACGGACATGGACACCTGCCCCGCCAGCTCGTCCACGGTCAGCTCCCGGGCGATCCGGTGCTCGCGGAGCGTCCGGGCGTCGGTGAGGAGTTCGCCCGGAGCGCACCACAACACACCGGCCAGCGCCGTGAGTTCGTAATCGGTCGGCCGGGCGAGTCCGCGCTCCCAGCCGACGACCGTCTCGGCGCTGATCCGGAGGCCGTACTGGGCGCCGAGGCCGTAGGCGACATGGCCCGGAGCCATCCCCAGGGCCTCGCGCAGTCTGCGCGCGGCGGGGGCGTTGAAAGGCGGGGTGGGGTGCACGGCCCCACCGTAGGAGGCCGGAGGGCATATGACTACGGTGTGTTCGCCCGAGACCACGGCTCGTAGGAACGTCCAGGCCGGGCGGCCCTTCCGGGGCACCGCGGACCCCGCTCAGCGCCCCTCGGCCAGCCATCGGTAGTGCAGCTCCGGGCGCCCGATCTGCCCGTACTGCGGACTGCGCACCGCCCGCCCCGCCGTCACCAGGTGCTCCAGATAACGACGCGCGGTGATGCGGGAGATGCCGAGCTCCAGCCCGGCCGCCGCCGCCGTCACGCCGTCCGGGGCCGCACGCAGCACACGGGTCACCGCCTCCAGGGTCGGGCTGCTGAGGCCCTTGGGCAGGCGGGCGGGCTGCGGGGTGCGCAGGGTGGCCAGGGCGCGGTCCACCTCGTCCTGGCCGCTCGCCTCGCCGGCCGTGGACCGGAACTCGGCGTAGCGGACGAGCCGGTCGCGCAACGTGGCGAAGGTGAAGGGCTTCAGCACGTACTGGACGACGCCGAGCGAGACCCCCTCGCGGACCACGGCCAGATCGCGCGCCGAGGTCACCGCGATCACATCGGCCGCGTGCCCGGCGGCCCGCAGCGCACGCAGCAGCTGGAGACCGTGGCCGTCGGGCAGGTACAGATCGAGGAGCAGCAGATCGACCGGTACGCGGTCCAGTGCCCGCACCGCCTCGGCCCGGGTGTGCGCGACGGCCGCCACGGAGAAGCCCGGGACGCGGTCCACGTACAGCTGATGGGCGTCGGCGGCGACGGGGTCGTCCTCGACGACCAGCACCTGGATCACGGGATTCACAGGGCCGCCTCCTTCTGCGCGCCGCTGCCCCGCGGCAGCGGCAGCCGTACCGTGAACTCCGCGCCGCCGTCCGGTCCCTGCTCCAGTACCACGGCCCCGCCGTTGCGGTGTGCGGCCTGCCGGACGAGTGCCAGGCCTAGCCCGCGGCCGGCGCCGTGGGTCGACCAGCCGCGGCGGAACACCTCCGCGGCGTCGGCCGGTCCGACGCCCGCCCCGTTGTCGGCGACACGCAGCAGGAGCTCCCCGTCGCCGGCGAGTGCGGTGACCGTGACCCGGGCGCGGGCCGGCCGGGGGCCCGTGCGCTGGACGGGGACGCCGCCTCCGTCGGCACCGGGGGTGCCCGCCACCGACTCCGACGCGGCGTCCACCGCGTTGTCGATCAGGTTGCCGAGGATGGTCACCAGGTCGCGCTGCGGCAGCGTCGCGGGCAGGGCACCGTCGTCGATCAGGCTGTCGTCCGCCAGCACCAGCTCCACCCCGCGCTCGTTCGCCTGCGCCGCCTTGCCGAGCAGCAGCGCCGCCAGCACCGGTTCGGCGACCGCGTCCACGACCCGGTCGGTGAGGACCTGGGCCAGCTCCAGCTCCGCCGTGGCGAAGCCGACCGCTTCCTGCTCCCGGCCCAGCTCGATCAGCGAGACCACCGTGTGCAGCCGGTTCGCCGCCTCGTGCGCCTGCGAGCGCAGCGCCTGGGTGAACCCGCGCTCGGAGTCCAGCTCGCCGGAAAGGGCCTGGAGCTCCGTGTGATCGCGCAGGGTGACGACGGTGCCGCGCCGCTCCCCGCCCACCACCGGACGGGTGTTCACCACGATCACCCGGTCCGCCGTCAGATGCACCTCGTCGACCCGCTCCTCGGAGGCGAGCAGGGCCCCCGTCAGCGGGGCCGGCAGGTCGAGTTCGGCGACCCGGCGCCCGACCGTGCCGGGAGCCAGCCCCAGCAGCTCGCGGCCCGCGTCGTTGATCAGGGCGATCCTGCGCTGCCCGTCCAGCATCAGCAGCCCCTCGCGCACCGCGTGCAGGGTGGCCTCGTGGTAGTCGTGCATCCGGCTCAGCTCGGCGGCGTTCATCCCGTGGGTGTGCCGCCGCAGCCGGGCGTTGATCACGTACGTGCCGAGACCGCCGAGCGCCAGTGCCGCGCCCGCCGCGAGCCCCAGCGCGCCCAGCTGCGCCCGCACCTGCGAGGAGACCCGCTCGACCGTGATGCCCGCACTGACGAGGCCGACGATCCTGCCGCCGTCCCGGATCGGCGTGACGACCCGTATCGAGGGGCCGAGCGTGCCGGTGTACGTCTCCGAGAAGGTCTCACCGCGCAGGGCCCGCGCGGTGTGCCCGAGGAAGGTCTCGCCGATCCGCTCGGCGTCCGGGTGCGTCCAGCGGACCCGGTGCGGATCCATGATGGTGACGAAGGTGATCCCGGTGTCCTTGCGGACCTGCTCCGCGTACGGCTGAAGCACGGCCGACGGGTCCGGGGTGCGGATCGCCTCCCGTACCGACGGCGAACCGGCGATCGCCAGCGCGGCCGCCCGCACCTGCCGGGTCGCCGTCTCCTTGGCCTGGCCGCTGCCGGAGACGTACGCGAAGAACGCGCACCCCGCCACCACGGCCGCGACCAGCACCACCTGCATGGCGAAGAGCTGGCCCGCCAGGCTGCGCGGGCGGGTACGGGGAAAGCGCATGGCCACAGTCTGCCTGTCCGAAAACCCAAGAGGGGCCGGCCATCGGGGGCCGGCCCCTCTTGTGAACGAAATGCACGCAAGGGTGACCGGCATCACAGGGGGCGGGATAGTCGCCGGGGCCCCCAGGGACGGGGGAGGGACAAGAACGAGCCGAGGAGACCCCCGTGGGAGTGGCCGCCGCCAAGCGGGACCGTACGAAGTATCTGTATCTCGCCGTGATCGCTGCGGTGGGGCTGGGCATCCTGGTGGGCCTCGTCGCTCCGGACGCCGCCGTCGAGCTCAAGCCGATCGGGACCGGCTTCGTCAACCTCATCAAGATGATGATCTCGCCGATCATCTTCTGCACGATCGTGCTGGGAGTCGGCTCCGTACGCAAGGCAGCCAAGGTCGGCGCCGTCGGCGGTCTTGCCCTCGGCTACTTCCTGGTGATGTCGACCGTGGCCCTGGCCATCGGCCTGGTCGTCGGGAACATCCTGGAGCCCGGCTCCAGCCTCCACCTGACCGAGGCGACCCGCGCCGCGGGTGAGGCGCAGGCGGGGGACAGCGAGTCCACCGCGGACTTCCTGCTCGGCATCATCCCCACCACCATCGTGTCGGCCTTCACCGAGGGCGAGGTCCTGCAGACCCTGCTCATCGCCCTGCTCGCGGGGTTCGCGCTCCAGGCCTTGGGCTCGGCCGGCGAGCCGGTCCTGCGCGGCATCGGCCACATCCAGCGCCTGGTCTTCCGCATCCTCGCCATGATCATGTGGGTGGCCCCGGTCGGCGCGTTCGGCGCCATGGCCGCGGTGGTCGGCGAGACCGGCGTGGACGCGCTGAAGTCCCTCGCGGTCATCATGATCGGCTTCTACATCACCTGCGCGCTCTTCGTCTTCGTGATCCTGGGCACGATCCTGCGCCTGGTGGCCGGGGTCAACATCTTCTCCCTGCTGAAGTACCTGGGCCGGGAGTTCCTGCTCATCCTCTCCACCTCCTCGTCCGAGTCGGCCCTGCCCCGGCTGATCGCGAAGATGGAGCACATGGGCGTCAGCAAGCCCGTCGTCGGCATCACCGTGCCGACCGGCTACTCCTTCAACCTCGACGGCACTGCGATCTACCTCACGATGGCCTCGCTCTTCATCGCCAACGCGACGGGTGACCCGCTGAGCATCGGCGAGCAGATCTCGCTGCTGGTCTTCATGGTGATCGCCTCGAAGGGTGCGGCGGGCGTCACCGGCGCCGGACTGGCCACCCTCGCGGGAGGCCTCCAGTCGCACCGCCCCGAGCTGGTGGACGGCGTCGGCCTGATCGTCGGCATCGACCGCTTCATGAGCGAGGCCCGCGCCCTCACGAACTTCGCGGGCAACGCGGTGGCCACGGTCCTCGTCGGTACCTGGACCAGGGAGATCGACCGCGAGCGGGTGGACCGGGTCCTCTCCGGAGCGCTTCCGTTCGACGAGAAGATGATCACGGACGAGGGTCCCGCCGAGCCGTACGTCCCCGAGGCCAGGGACGGCGGCGAGGAGCAGCCCTCGCTCGCGAAGGTGTAACGCGTTGCCGATGCGGCCGGTACGGGATTCCCGTACCGGCCGCATCCGTGTGTCCGTCCGTGTGTCCGTCCGCCCTTGCCTTGACGCCGACGTCAAGGATTACCGTCGAGACATGCGAATCGGGGAACTGGCCGAACGCGCCGGAACGACGACACGGACGCTGCGGTACTACGAGTCACGGGGCCTGCTGCCCGCACGCCGTGCGGACAACGGCTACCGCACCTACGACGAGGGGGACCTGCGCCTGATCCAGCAGATCCGGACCCTTCAGGACTTCGGGTTCGACCTGGAGGAGACCCGGCCCTTCGTCGACTGTCTGCGCGCCGGCCATCCGGCGGGCGACTCCTGCCCGGCGTCGCTCGCCGTCTACCGGCGCAAGCTCGGCGAGCTGGACGCGCTCATCGGCCAGTTGCAGTCGGTCCGCACGGAGGTGGGCGCCCAGCTGGCCCGCGCCGAGATCGAGGCCTCCGCCGAGCTGCCGGGCGGGCCCGAACCACGATGTGAACTGAGACCGGTCGGTCTGAACTGGGAGGACGAAAGATGATCCACGCAGATGGTGTCGCCGAGGTCACCGACACGACGTTCGACGCGGAGGTCCTGGCAGCCGGTCTGCCGGTCCTGGTCGAATTCACCGCCGACTGGTGCGGCCCCTGCCGTCAGCTGGCTCCGGTGCTCGGCGCGATCGCCGGGGAACAGGCCGGCCGGCTCAAGGTGGTGCAGATCGACGTGGACCACAACCCGGAGATCACGGGCCGCTACGCGGTGCTGTCGATGCCGACCCTGATGGTCTTCCAGGACGGCGAACCGGTGAAGTCGATGGTGGGCGCCCGCCCCAAGCGGCGGCTGCTCCAGGAACTGGAGGACGTGCTGCCGACGGCGGTCTGAGAAAGCCGGACACACCCGCGCCTGCGGGAGCGGACCGGATCGGGGCAGCCGTCAGGAGAGTTCCTTCCGCATCAACGTGCACATCGTCTCGTGGCGGCGCAACGATCCATCGGGGGCCTGCTCGTCCCACGAATCCGGCTCGCGGTCGTACGCGACATAGCCCAGCCGTTCGTACAGAGCGCGCGCCCGGGGGTTGCTCTCCTCCACGGCCAGCTCGGCGCGGAGCAGACCGCGGTTCCTGATCCGCTGTTCCGCGGCTTCGACCAGGAACGCGCCGATCCCGCACGACTGCAACGCGGGGTGGACCGCCAGCTGCCAGAGAGTGCCTGCGCCCTCCTTGACCTGGTAGTCGACGCCGCCCTTCGCCACGGGAATGTCCGTTGCGGGGCAGACCGCGAGGTAGTCGACCTCACCGGTCCGGACACGTTCCAACTGCTGGGCGACACCGGTCAGATGGTGGTCGGACCCTGACCATCCGCACGACGCCAGGTCCGCATGCACCAAATCGCGGACCGTCAGCTTCAGCACCACATCGATCATTTTCCGTACCTCCGGCAAGCCAGCATCCACGCCGAACGCACGGGGCGCAAAGCTGTTTCCCTGCCGGAAGAGGCCGTCGGGCGAGCGGGGGCGCGGCCGGCGGGAGCACACCTCGCCCCCGCCGGCCCCGGTCCCGCTTGCGCAGCCCGGTCAGGCCGGCCGCAGCCACACCGTCGCCAGCGGCGGGAGCGTCAGCGTGATGCTGGTGTCCCTGCCGTGCGCCGCCACCGCCTCCGGCTTCAGCGGTTCCTCGTTGCGCACATCGCTGCCGCCGTACCGCAGTTCGTCCGTGTTCAGGACCTCCACCCAGGCCTCCGGCCCGTCCGGCACCCCGATGCGGTAGTCGTGCCGCACCACCGGGGAGAAGTGGGAGACGGCGATCAGTGGTGATCCGTCCGCGTCGTAGCGCACGAACGCGAAGGCGTTGTCCTCCGCGGCGCCGCCGTCGATCCAGCTGAAGCCCTCCGGGACGGTGTCGCGCTGCCAGAGCGCGGGCGTCGCCCCGTACACCGTGTTCAGATCGCTGACCAGCGTCCGCACGCCCCGGTGATCGCTCTCCGCCGCGTACGACGGGTCGAGCAGCCACCAGTCCGGGCCGTGCCCCTCCGACCACTCCGCACCCTGGGCGAACTCCTGCCCCATGAAGATGAGCTGCTTGCCGGGGTGGGCCCACATGAAGCCGAGATAGGCGCGGTGGTTGGCGCGCTGCTGCCACCAGTCGCCGGGCATCTTGCTGACGAGCGACCTCTTGCCGTGCACGACCTCGTCGTGCGAGATCGGCAGGACGTAGTTCTCGCTGTACGCGTACACCATCGAGAAGGTCATCTCGTTGTGGTGGTACTTGCGGTGCACCGGTTCCTTCGACACGTACTCCAGCGAGTCGTGCATCCAGCCCATGTTCCACTTCAGCCCGAAGCCGAGACCGCCGAAACCGCCGGGGCCCACATGATGGGTGGCGCGGGTGACGCCGTCCCAGGCGGTGGACTCCTCCGCGATGGTGACGACACCGGGGTTGCGCCGGTAGACGGTGGCGTTCATCTCCTGGAGGAAGGCGACGGCGTCCAGGTTCTCCCGGCCGCCGTGCTCGTTCGGGGACCACTCCCCGTCCTCGCGCGAGTAGTCGAGGTAGAGCATCGAGGCGACCGCGTCGACCCGCAGCCCGTCGATGTGGAACTCCTCGCACCAGTAAGTGGCGTTGGAGACCAGGAAGTTGCGCACCTCGGTGCGGCCGTAGTCGAATTCGAGCGTTCCCCAGTCGGGATGGGCTGCCCGCTGCGGGTCCGAGTGCTCGTACAGCGGGCGGCCGTCGAACTCGGCGAGTGCCCAGTCGTCGCGCGGGAAGTGCGCGGGCACCCAGTCGACGATGACGCCGATCCCGGCGCCGTGCAGGGCGTCGACCAGGAAGCGGAAGTCGTCCGGTGAACCCATCCGGGACGTGGGGGCGTAGAAGCCGGTGACCTGATAGCCCCAGGAGCCGCCGAAGGGATGCTCGGAGACCGGCATCAGCTCCACGTGGGTGAAGCCCAGATCGCGTACGTACGCGGGGAGTTGCTCGGCGAGCTGGCGGTAGGTCAGCCCCGGCCGCCAGGACGGCAGGTGGACCTCGTAGACCGAGAGCGGCGCCTCGTGCACGGGTACGTCCCCGCGGTGGGCCATCCACTCCTGGTCCTGCCAGACGTGGTGCGCGGCCGTCACGACCGAGGCGTTGGACGGCGGGACCTCGGCATGCCGGGCCATCGGGTCGGCGCGCAGCGTGTGCGAGCCGTCCGGGCGGCAGATGTCGAACTTGTACAGAGCCCCCTCCCCGATCGCCGGCAGGAACAGCTCCCACACCCCGGTGGAGCCGAGCGAACGCATCGGGAAGCCGGTGCCGTCCCAGTAGTTGAAGTCCCCGCTGACCCGCACCCCGCGGGCGTTGGGCGCCCACACCGTGAACCGGGTGCCGGTGACGCCCTGGTGCTCCATCGTCCGGGCACCGAGCGCGGTCCACAGCTCCTCGTGGCGGCCCTCGCCGATCAGATGCAGATCGAGATCGCCGAGCGCGGGCAGGAAGCGGTACGGATCGTGGATCTCGATCTCGTTGTCGTCGTAGGCCACCAGAAGCCGGTACTCGGGAACCGCGGGCATCGGCAGCAGCCCGGAGAAGAAGCCGTCGCCGTCGTCGAGCAGCTGGGCCCGCAGCCCCTTGGCGAGCACGGTGACCGAGCGGGCGAACGGGCGCAGCGCCCGGAAGGTGACCCCGCCGCGGATCTGGTGGGCGCCGAGCAGCTCGTGCGGGGCGTGGTGCTCACCCGCCAGGAGCCGTGCCCGGTCCCCGTCGTCGAGCGCGCGGGCCGGGCGGACCCCCTGCCCGCCTGCGCGGCGGGGACGCGGTGGGGCCGCCGTCCGCTTCGCCCGCTTGGCGGGTGCGGCTGCGGGGGCGGCGGGCGGCGCGTCCGCCTCCACCGGTGCGAGGGTCCCGGTGGCCGGGCCGGCGGCGGCGTCCGCGTGCTCGGCGGAGGCCGCGGAGAGAGGGGCCGCGGAGAGGGGGGCGTCGGTGGTGGGCTGGGCGGGATCGGACGCGTTGCGGGACGGCTTGCGGGCGGTCACAGGGACAGCCTCCTCGGAGGGTGTGGGTGGGGCGGGGCGGGCGGAAGGGGGTCTGGCGGGCCGGATGGCGCGGTACGGGAGGGCGCTTGCCGCGTCAGTCGGCGTCGGCCGCCAGGCGGTGGATGGCCGCCATCGGGACCGGCAGCCAGTCCGGCCGGTGGCGGGCCTCGTACAGCACTTCGTAGACCGCCTTGTCGGTCTCGTGGGCGCGCAGCAGCTCCGGCTCCTCCCGGGGGTCGACGCCCGCGGTCTGCGCGTAGCCGTCGCAGTAGGCGGTCCGGCAGCGCGCCGCCCATGCGGCGTTCCAGGGCCGGTGCGAGCGGGCCGCGTAGTCGAAGGAGCGGAGCATTCCGGCGATGTCGCGCACCGGTGGCTGAGGGCTGCGGCGCTCCGGGAGCGGGCGGGCCGGTTCGCCCTCGAAGTCGATCAGTGACCAGAAACCGTCGGTCCCGCGCAGGGTCTGGCCGAGGTGGAGGTCGCCGTGTACCCGTTGGGCGGCCCAGCCCTGGCCCCGGTGGCCCAGTGCGGTCACGGCGTCGAAGGTGGCGCGCAGTCCGGGTACGTACGGCACCAGCTCGGGCACCGCGTGGGCGGCCGCCTCCAGCCGCCGCACCATGGCGGCGGCCAGCTGGTCGGTCTGGGAGCGGTGCAGGGACGGTGTGGGCAGGGCCGCGGCGAGGGCGGTGTGTACCTCGGCGGTGGCCCGGCCCAGGGCGTGGGCCTCGCGCGTGAAGTCGTCGCCTGCCGCCAGTGCCTGCAGGGCGAGCTGCCAGCCGTCCTGGGCGCCCGGCAGGAACGGCTGGAGCACGCCGAGCGTGAGACGTTCCGGTGCGGCGGCCTCGAACCAGGCGACGGGTGCGGGGACGCGTCCGCATCCCTCACGGGCGAGCGCGAGTGGCAGTTCCAGATCGGGGTTGGTGCCGGGGAACACCCGGCGGAAGATCTTGAGGATGTAGGAGTCGCCGTACACGAGTGAGGAGTTGGACTGCTCGGTGTCCAGCACTCGGGGGGTGAGCCCGTCGGGGATCGGCTCCGCTCCCCGGCCGAAGCGCAGGCCGCCGAGCCCGCCGGGCGTCCGCAGCCGCTCCAGCAGCAGGGAGGCGAGGCGGGGGTCGTGCAGCCCGTCGTAGACGGTGCGGCCGGCCAGCGGCCCGTCCGTCACATGACCCATGAGGGCGGGCGCCAGCCGCGAAGGCAGCGTGGACCGCACACCGAGCAACAACTGGTAGCAGTCCGGGGGCGGCTGGGCCGGCATCGTGGGCTGATGGGCCCTCACCAGAAGGTGGAGGAGCCCCGGCCCGGTTTCGGCCGCGCCGGAGTCCACCGGCAGTATCTCGGTCGCCGAGACGAGCGAGAAGGCGGTGATGGGTCGCCCCTTGCCCGCGAACCACCGCTGCCGGGGCAGCCATTCGTGCAGCAGCGGTCCGAGAGACGGGAGCAGGGCTGTGCTGTTCGCCAGGGTGACCTGAGCGGATGCAGCCTCCGACATGGCATCGCGTCCTTTCCCCGGGCACACCACAGGATGCGAAGAGTGTCCCGGATTGCGGCTTTGGCTGTCCGGCTGTGCGGGACGTGTCGGGTCAGGATGGTCCGTACGGACTCGACTCGGAGTGATCGAAACGCCAGGAAGATCCAAGAAGGCTACGGAAGTGTTCGATATGGGGGGAAGAGTGCCCCGTGCGGGGCGGCGGAAACCGCCCCGCCGGTGGTGCCGGCAGCCGATGCCGGATCAGCTCGGCGGTGCGTCCTTCCGCAGCCGGAACCAGTAGAAGCCGTGTCCCGCGAGAGTCAGCAGGTAGGGCCACTGACCGACGGCGGGAAAGCGCACCCCGCCGATCAGCTCCACCGGATGACGCCCGTTGAAGGACCTGAGATCGAGCTCCGTCGGCTGCGCGAACCGCGAGAAGTTGTGCACGCACAGCACGAGATCGTCCCCGTGCTCACGGGTGAAGGCGAGCACGGCGGGGTTGGAGGAGGGGAGTTCGTTGTACGAGCCCAGCCCGAACGCGGGGTTCTGCTTGCGGATCTCGATCATCCGTCGCGTCCAGTGCAGCAGCGACGACGGCGAGGCCATCGACGCCTCGACGTTGGTGACCTGGTAGCCGTAGACCGGATCCATGATCGTGGGGAGGTAGAGCCGCCCCGGATCGCTGGAGGAGAAGCCGGCGTTGCGGTCGGGCGTCCACTGCATCGGGGTGCGTACGGCGTCCCGGTCGCCCAGCCAGATGTTGTCGCCCATGCCGATCTCGTCCCCGTAGTAGAGGATCGGGGAGCCGGGCAGGGACAGGAGCAGGGCGGTGAACAGCTCGATCTGGTTGCGGTCGTTGTCCAGCAGGGGAGCGAGGCGGCGGCGGATGCCGATGTTGGCCCGCATCCGCGGATCCTTGGCGTACTCCGCGTACATGTAGTCGCGCTCTTCGTCCGTGACCATTTCGAGCGTCAGCTCGTCGTGGTTGCGCAGGAAGATGCCCCACTGGCAGCGCGCTGGGATCGCCGGTGTCTTGGCCAGGATTTCCGAGACCGGGTAGCGGCTCTCGCGCCGTACGGCCATGAAGATCCGCGGCATCACCGGGAAGTGGAACGCCATGTGACACTCGTCGCCGCCGGCCTGGTAGTCGCCGAAGTAGTCGACGACGTCCTCGGGCCACTGGTTGGCCTCGGCGAGCAGCACGGTGTCCGGGTAGTTGGCGTCGATCTCCTTGCGGACCCGCTTGAGGAAGCCGTGGGTCTCGGGGAGGTTCTCGCAGTTGGTGCCCTCGCGCTGGTAGAGGTAGGGCACGGCGTCGACCCGGAAGCCGTCGATGCCGAGGTCCAGCCAGAAGCGCAGGGCGGAGATGATCTCCTCCTGCACCGCCGGGTTCTCGTAGTTGAGATCGGGCTGGTGCGAGAAGAACCGGTGCCAGTAGTACTGCTTGCGCACCGGGTCGAAGGTCCAGTTGGACGTCTCGGTGTCGACGAAGATGATCCGGGCGTCCTGGAACTGCTTGTCGTCGTCGGCCCAGACGTAGTAGTCGCCGTACGGACCGTCGGGGTCGGTGCGGGACTGCTGGAACCAGTCGTGCTGGTCGCTGGTGTGATTCATGACGAAGTCGATGATCACGCGCATGCCGCGCTGGTGCGCGGCGTCGACGAACTCGACGAAGTCGGCGAGGTCGCCGAACTCCGGCAGCACGGCGGTGTAGTCGGAGACGTCGTAACCACCGTCGCGCAGTGGCGACTTGAAGAACGGCGGCAGCCAGAGGCAGTCGACGCCCAGCCACTGCAGATAGTCCAGCTTGGCGGTGATCCCCTTCAGGTCTCCGATGCCGTCGCCGTTGGAGTCCTGGAAGGACCGGACGAGGACCTCGTAGAAGACAGCACGCTTGAACCAGTCGGGATCGCGGTCCTTGGCCGGGGTGTCCTCGAACTTGTCGTGGACGGGCTCATTGACGATCATGGTGTGGGTGACCCTCCGGTCGGCGGGGACGGTCGCAGGACGGCGATGTGCGCGGGCGTGACGCCCGGCTCCAGACGCACATAGAAGGTCCTGCCCCAGTGATAGGAAGTGCCGGTGAGCTCGTCGCGCACCGGCACGCTCTCGTGCCGTTCGAGGCCGAGTTGCGGCATGTCCAACGAGACGGTCGCCTCCTGGGTGTGGTGCGGGTCGAGGTTGACGACTGTCAGAACGATGTTCGAACCGGAGCGCTTGCTGTACACGATCAGGGCGTCGTTGTCGGACGAGTGGAAGTGCACGTCACGCAGCTGCTGCAGCGCCGGATGACGGCGCCGGATCCGGTTGAGTGTGGTGATGAGCGGGGCCAGTGACCGGCCCTCGCGCTCGGCGGCTTCCCAGTCCCTGGGCCGGATCTCGTACTTCTCCGAGTCGAGGTACTCCTCACTGCCGTTGCGGACCGGGGTGTTCTCGCACAGCTCGTACCCCGCGTACACCCCCCAGGAGGGGGAGAGGGTCGCCGCGAGCACCGCCCGTGCCTCGAAGGCCGGCCTGCCGCCTTCCTGAAGATGACCGGGAAGGATATCGGGGGTGTTCACGAAGAAATTGGGCCTCATGACGGAGGCTGATTCACCGGACAGCTCGGTCACGTACTCCGTGATTTCCTGCCGGGTGTTGCGCCAGGTGAAGTAGGTGTACGACTGCTGGAAGCCGATGGCGGCAAGGGTGCGCATCATCGCAGGGCGGGTGAATGCCTCGGCCAGGAAGATCACATCGGGGTCGGTGCGGTTGATGTCGGCGATCACCTTCTCCCAGAAGATCACCGGCTTCGTGTGCGGATTGTCGACCCGGAAGATGCGTACGCCGTGATCCATCCAGAAACGCAGGATGCGTACGGTCTCCGTGACGATCCCCCGCAGATCCTTGTCGAAGGCGATCGGATAGATGTCCTGGTATTTCTTCGGCGGATTCTCCGCGTAGGCGATGGTGCCGTCCGCGCGGTGGTGGAACCACTCGGGGTGTTTCTCCACCCACGGATGGTCGGGAGAGCACTGGAGGGCGAAGTCCAGCGCGATCTCCATGCGCAGGGTGCGGGCCGTCTCGACGAAGTGGTCGAAGTCGTCCAGGGTGCCGAGATCGGGGTGGACCGCGTCATGACCGCCCTCGGCGGAACCGATCGCCCACGGCACACCCACGTCGTGCGCGGCGGGGGAGAGGGAGTTGTTGCGGCCCTTGCGGTGGGTGGTGCCGATGGGGTGGATGGGCGGGAGGTAGACCACGTCGAACCCCATGGCGGCGACCGCGGGCAGCCGTTCGGCCGCCGTGCGGAACGTTCCGCTGATGATCCGGGGCGGCTTCGGGGCCGTGGCCCCCTTGGCCGTACGACCCTTGCGGGGCGCCTTGGCCGGTTCGACCCTGGCCCCCTCGGAACGGGGGAACAGCTCGTACCAGGAGCCGAACAGCGCGCGCCGGCGCTCGACGACGAGCGGGTGCGGGCGTGACGCGGTGACCAGCTCACGCAGGGGGTGACGGGCCAGCGCGGCGGCCGCCTCGGGGGCGAGGGCCGCGGCCAGCCGGGAAGCGGCCGGCCGGGACTCGTCGCGCAGGGCGTCGACGGCGGCCAGCACCGACTCGCGCCCGTCCCGCTTCGGTACGCCCTCGGCGGCCCGCTCGAACAGCTCGGCGCCCTCCGCCAGGACGAGTGCGGTGTCGATCCCCGCCGGGATCTTGATCTGCGCCGCGTGGAGCCAGGTGGCCACCGGGTCGCTCCAGGCCTCGACCGTGTACGTCCAGCGGCCCTCCGCGTCCGGAGTCACCTCGGCGCCCCAGCGGTCGGTGCCCGGAGCGAGCTCGCGCATCGGCGTCCAGGGGCCGGGGCGGCCGCTCGGGTCCCGCAGTACGACGTCGGCCGCGACCGCGTCATGGCCTTCGCGGAAGACGGTCGCGGTGACCTGGAAGGTTTCACCGGCGACGGCCTTGGCGGGCCTTCTGCCGCAGTCGACGAGCGGCTGGACATCGAGGACGGGAATACGACCGATCATGAAATCACCTGGGGACTGGAGCTCGGACTCGACAGGGCGCGAAATGGGCGCGGAGGGCTGAACGCGCGCGCCGCGATGGTGGGGTCCGGTCCTTTCTAGCCGCTCCGTCGATGGCTGATGGGGTGTGGGCATGGCCGCTCCTGTCCGCGTTCACTCGAATGGCACTCGAATGGATGAGGCGGGTGGTCCGGTGCACCGGTGTGGACCGAATGCCTACGACGTCCGTACCGATTGCATACGAACCATGTGCGGATCGCTGGTGGACGGGGGTGAATCGTGCGCGGAGTGGTTACGGATCGCTTTCGGCTCTCATCCGAATGCATGCGTTCCGGGTACCGGAGAAGCCTTCCCACGGATCTCGGTGGGCCAATCCGGCGGTGTGTTAACTACTCGGGCGTATCTGTGACGTTCCGAATGCGCCCGGCTCCGCCGCGCGTGCGCGGGATTGCGCGGAACCGGCGCACGCGGGGCGGTACGGGCGCCACAGGGCAGCTTTCCCTGTGACGCGAAGGCCCACAAGGCCACGCGAGGTGAGGGAATCGGCCATAACGCCTGTGACGGATGTGTCTGGATCTGCGGACAGTGCGGGACGGGACGCGAGAGGCACCGGCGGCGGGGCGGCCGGACCGCCCGGGGTCGCACACCCCGAGCCCGCCGCGCGCCGTGGTTGCGGGATGCCGCACACCGCTACCGTCGAGGGTGACGGAGCGGCGCACACAGCGGTGCGTCCCCTCGGATTCGTACGTCCCCTGTAAAGGTGGAATACGTGAAGGCCATTCGTCGATTCACCGTGCGTCCCGTCCTCCCCGACCCCCTTCAACCGCTCAGCGACCTCGCGCGCAACCTGCGCTGGTCCTGGCACAACGAGACCCGTGAGCTCTTCCAGGCCGTCGACCCGGTGGCCGGCCGGACGGCGGAGTGCGATCCCGTGCGCCTGCTCGGTGCAGTGTCCGCCGGACGCCTCGCCGAGCTGGCCCGGGACGAGCAGTTCCTGCACCGTCTGACCGAGGTGTCCGCCGATCTCCGGGAGTACCTGGAGGGCCCCAGGTGGTACCAGGAGCAACGCGCCCAGGGCGACGGGCTCCCCGCCGCCATCGCCTACTTCTCGCCCGAGTTCGGAGTGACGGCTGCCCTGCCGCAGTACTCCGGCGGGCTCGGCATCCTTGCCGGAGACCATCTGAAGGCCGCCAGCGACCTGGGTGTTCCGCTCATCGGCGTCGGCCTGCTCTACCGCCACGGCTACTTCCGCCAGAGCCTCTCGCGCGACGGCTGGCAGCAGGAGCGCTATCCCGTCCTCGACCCGAACGAACTCCCGCTCACGCTCGTGCGCGAGGCCGACGGGACGCCCAGCCAGGTGGTCCTCGCCCTCCCCGGCGGCCGCTCGCTGCACGCCCAGATCTGGCAGGCCCAGGTGGGCCGGGTGCCGCTGCTCATGCTCGACTCCGACGTCGAGGACAACGCCCCCGTCGAACGCGAGGTCACCGACCGGCTCTACGGCGGCGGCAGCGAACACCGTCTGCTCCAGGAGATGCTGCTCGGCATCGGCGGGGTGCGCGCGGTGCGGACCTACTGCCGGCTCACCGGCCATCCGGACCCCGAGGTCTTCCACACCAACGAGGGGCACGCCGGCTTCCTCGGACTCGAACGGATCCGGGAGCTCTCCGGAACCGGCCTCGACTTCGACTCCGCGGTGGAGTCCGTCCGCGCCGGCACCGTCTTCACCACCCACACCCCGGTCCCGGCCGGCATCGACCGGTTCGACCGCGAACTGGTCGCCCGCCACTTCGGCGACGAGGGCGAACTGCCCGGTGTCCCGGCCGACCGCATCCTGCACCTGGGCACGGAGACCTACGACGGCGGCGATCCGGGCGTCTTCAACATGGCGGTCATGGGGCTCCGGCTCGCCCAGCGGGCCAACGGGGTCTCCACCCTGCACGGCGCCGTCAGCCGGGAGATGTTCGCCGGTCTCTGGCCGGGCTTCGACGCCCCGGAGGTGCCGATCACCTCCGTGACCAACGGGGTCCACGCACCCACCTGGGTCGCGCCCGAGGTCTACCGGCTGCGCACCGAGTCCGGGGGCACCCCCGGCCGGTGGGACTCCGTCGCACAGATCCCCGACCGGCAGCTCTGGGACCTGCGCCGCACCCTGCGCGAACAACTGGTGACCGAGGTGCGGGAGCGGCTGCACGCCTCATGGCGCACCAGGGGCGCCCAGGCCGCCGAACTCGGCTGGATCGACGGGGTGCTGGACCCCGGCGTCCTGACGATCGGCTTCGCCCGCCGGGTGCCCTCGTACAAGCGCCTGACGCTGATGCTGCGCGACCGGGACCGGCTGCGGAGGCTGCTCCTGCATCCCGAGCGCCCGATCCAGATCGTGGTGGCGGGCAAGGCGCACCCGGCCGACGACGGCGGAAAGCGCCTGGTCCAGGAGCTGGTCCGGTTCGCCGACGACCCCAGGGTGCGCCATCGCATCGTCTTCCTGCCCGACTACGGGATGGCGATGGCCCAGAAGCTCTACCCGGGCTGCGATGTCTGGCTGAACAACCCCCTGCGCCCGCTGGAGGCATGCGGTACGAGCGGGATGAAGGCGGCGCTCAACGGCTGCCTCAACCTGTCGGTCCTGGACGGCTGGTGGGACGAGTGGTTCGAGCCGGACTTCGGCTGGGCCATCCCCACGGCCGACGGCTCCGCGCTGGACGAGGACCGGCGCGACGACCTGGAGGCGGGCGCCCTCTACGAGCTGATCGAGGACCGGGTCGCGCCGCGCTTCTACGACCAGGGGGACGAGGGGCTCCCCGGGCGCTGGATCGAGATGGTCCGCAGCACCCTGGGCACGCTGGGCCCCAAGGTCCTCGCCGACCGGATGGTCCGTGAGTACGTGGAGCGGCTGTACACCCCCGCGGCCCGGGCCCGGCGTTCCCTGGACGACGCCACGGCACGGGAGCTCGCCGCGTGGAAGGCCAGGGTCCGGGTGGCCTGGCCGCGGGTGGCCGTCGACCATGTGGAGGCGGTGACGCCCACCGAGGCCGGCGGCTCGGCCGAACTGGGCTCCACCCTGGCGCTGCGGGTCCGGATCACCCTCGGGGCGCTGGATCCGGACGACGTGGAGGTGCAGGCGGTGGCCGGCCGCGTCGACTCCGCCGACGCGATCTCGGACGCCCAGGTCTTCCCGCTGAAACCGGCGGGCGGCCAGGATCTGGAGGGCCGCTGGCTGTACGACGGTCCGCTCGCCCTCGACCGCACCGGTCCGTACGGCTACACCGTGCGGGTGCTGCCGGCCCACCGGCTGCTGGCCACCGGCGCCGAACTCGGCCTGGTCGCACAGCCGACAGAGGCGACGGGCGAGGGCGCGGGCGTGCTGATGCGCTGACGTCCTGCCCGAGGACGGGCCCGGCACCCCCTGGAAACCATCCGGGGTGCCGGGCCCGTCCGCTGCCGGGGCGCAGCTCCTTCGTTCTCTGAACACATGTCCTTGACGTGTTCATGGGATGCCTTTAGGTTCCTCACTCATTGCAGCGTTCACAACCCGACTCGATGTTCACGGACGTGAACTCTTGTTGTTCCGGGCCGGGTTGTGGACCTCCTCCGCACCGGAAGGCACCCCACATGCGCACCGGAACCATCGGGCGCGGCCTCGGCCTCGCCACCGCCCTCGCGGCACTGATCACCGGCATCTTCATGGCGCCCGCCTCGGCCGGCCGAGGAGCCCCGGACCCGGCCCCGGCGGCAGTGAAGGCCGCGGCCCCCACGGCCTTCACCCACCCCGGCGTGCTCGTCAGCCGCCCCCAGCTCGACTTCGTGCGTGCCAAGGTGCAGGCCGGCGCGCAGCCCTGGAAGAGCGCCTACGACCAGATGATGGCGAGCAAGTACGCCTCGCTCGGCCGGACGGCCGAACCCCGCGCCGTCGTCGAGTGCGGCTCGTACTCGAACCCCAACTACGGCTGCACCGACGAACGCGAGGACGCGATAGCCGCCTACACGCTCTCGCTGGCCTGGTACATCACCCAGGACAGCCGCTACGCCGTGAAGGCAGTCGAGATCATGGACGCCTGGTCGGCCGTGATCAAGGACCACACCAACAGCAACGCCCCCCTCCAGACGGGCTGGGCCGGCTCCTCCTGGCCGCGGGCCGCCGAGATCATCAAGTACACCTACAGCGGCTGGCCGAACGCGGGCCGCTTCGCCACCATGCTGCGCACCGTCTACCTGCCGAAGGTCATCAACGGCTCGAACAGCAATGGCAACTGGGAACTGAGCATGACCGAGGCCGCGATCGGCATCTCGGTCTTCCTGGAGGACCGCACCTCGTACGACAAGGCCGTCGCCAAGTTCCGCGGGCGCGTACCCGCGTACATCTACGTGACCGCGGACGGCGCCCTGCCGAAGACCGCGCCGGGCAGCGGACTGGACACCCGCGACGAGATCATCAACTACTGGCAGGGCCAGTCGACGTTCATGGACGGTCTCTCGCAGGAGACCTGCCGGGATCTGACCCATACCGGGTACGGCCTCTCCGCCGTCTCGCACATCGCCGAGACCAGCCGGATCCAGGGTCAGGACCTCTACCCGGAGATCGCCGACCGCCTCCGCCACGCCCTCGGTCTGCACGCCAAGTACCAGCTGGGGACGGCTGTTCCGTCGTCGCTGTGCGGGGGGTCGCTCAAGGACGACCTCGGGCCGGTGACCGAGGTCGGTTTCAACGCGCTGCACAACCGGATGGGCATCGCGATGACCAACACCCAGACCCTCACCGAGCAGCAGCGGCCCGCCGGGTCCAACAACCTGTTCGTCGCCTGGGAGACCCTGACCCACGCGAACAACCCGAACTGACCGCACACACGCAGCCGCCCGGGAGGAGTGATCTCCTCCCGGGCGGGGCGGTGCATCAGATGCGGGTCATGCGGCGCTGCCGGTTCAGAAGGTCAGCTTGAAGCTGTTGATCTTCCCCGTGTCGCCCGAGTAGACGTCCTGGACCTTCAGCTTCCAGGTTCCGTTCGCCACCTCCGAGGAGGCGTTGACGGTGTACGTCGTCTGGACGTTGTCCGCCGAGTCGCTCGACGAGGAGTTCTTCAGGCGGTAGGCGGTGCCGTCCGGGGCGACGAGGTCGATGACCAGGTCACCGCGCCAGGTGTGGGTGATGTCCACCCCGACCTTGAGGGTGCTGGGCGCGTTGCCGGTGACACCGGTGACGGCGACCGAGCTGGTGACGGCCGAACCGGCGTCGGGGATGGAGACCGCGGTGGTGCTCTCGAAGACCTTGCCGCCGGGGTCGGTGCCACCGGGGCGCGTACCGACGTTGATGCCGGCCCAGGCGTTGGCGACGGCGGTGTACTCGGCGCTGGTCGTGCCGTACAGCTCACCGGCCACGGCGAGCGTGCCCGTACGGGCGGCCGCGTAGTTGGTCGTGGAGGTGAACTTGGTGGAGAGCGCCTTGAACCAGATCTGCTCGGCCTTGGCGCGGCCGATGCCGGTCACCGGCAGGCCGTCGGAGGTCGGGGAGTTGTAGGAGACGCCGTTGATGGTCTTGGCGCCGCTTCCCTCCGAGAGGAGGTAGAAGAAGTGGTTGGCCGGACCCGACGAGTAGTGCACGTCGACGTTGCCGATGCCCGAGTACCAGGCGTCCTTGGACGCGCCGTCCTTGCTCGGCTTGTCCTGGTAGCGCAGCGGTGTGCCGTCGCCGTTGATGTCGATCTTCTCGCCGATGAGGTAGTCGCCCACGTCGGAGGAGTTGTTCGCGTAGAACTCGACGGCGGTGGCGAAGATGTCGCTGGTCGCCTCGTTGAGGCCACCGGACTCACCGCTGTAGACCAGGCCGGCGGTGTTGGAGGTGACACCGTGGCTCATCTCGTGGGCCGCGACGTCCAGCGAGGTCAGCGGCGAGGCGTTGCCGCTGCCGTCGCCGTACGTCATGCAGAAGCAGCTGTCGTCCCAGAAGGCGTTGACGTAGTTGTTGCCGTAGTGGACGCGGGAGTACGCGCCGACGCCGTCGCCCCGGATGCCGGTCCGGCCGTGGACGTTCTTGTAGTAGTCCCAGGTCTCGGCCGCACCGTAGTGGGCGTCCGCCGCCGCGGTCTCCGCGTTCGAGGCAAGGCCGTTGCCCCAGACGTCGTCGGAGCCGGAGAAGAGCGTGCCCGTCCCGGACGTACCGTGGTTCAGGTTGTACGTCTTGTGGTTGCCGCGGGTGGTGTCGGTCAGGTTGTACGTACCCGAGGTGTTGAGGGTGACCGTGCCGCTGTACTCGGTGTTGCCGGTGCCGTTCTCGATGGCCTGCCACTCGTAGAGCTTCGCGCCGGAGGTGGCATCGGTGATGACGTGCAGGGCGTTCGGGGTGCCGTCCTCCTGCAGTCCGCCGACCACGGTCTCGTAGGCCAGCTGCGGCGTGCCCGACGCCATCCAGACGACCTTGCGGGGCGCCTTGTCGGCAGTGGTCCTGGACGAGCCGTCCGCCTTGGCCAGGCCGACGGCCTGCTTCTCGGCGGTCGCCGGGGCGACGTCCGCGGTCGTGTCGACGGCCTTGAGCTGCGCCGAGGTCGTCTTGGACGCCTTGGTGACGCTCTTGGTCGCGCCGGCCTTCGACTCCTGGACGACCAGGTCGCCGCCGAGGACGGGGAGTCCGCCGAAGGTGCGCTCGTAACGCGTGTGCGTGGTGCCGTCGTTGTCCTGGATGACGTCCCGGACGACGAGCTTCTCCTGCGAGCCGAGCCCGAGCTCCTTGGCGGTGGCCGCGCTGCTCGCGGTGGCCTCGCGGATCAGCTCGGCGCGCTGCGAGGGCGAGAGCTGCTTGGCCAGTGCACCGGGATTGGGCTGTGAGGCCGAAGAGGCGGCCTGTGCGGCACCGCCCGGTGTGGCTGTGGCTGTTCCGGTCTGGACTCCTACGGCGAGGAGGGCTGCTGCGGCTATCAGAGCGCCGGTCGCGGTGGTACGACGGCTGAGCGTGGATCTCACGCGGACTCCTTCTGCGAGGGGGGTACCGGCGGCTGGGTGACCGTCCGGGCAGTGCAAGCAGTGAGCAGAACGGGGTGAAGAGTGTCAGCAGAGAGCGACCTCTGTCAGGACCGCGTCAACAAGTTGGCCGGAATTCGTCCGTTGCCGGAATGGTCATGTTCGTTAAGCGGACGTTTCGCCGATCATCACCGCGATGTCGTCCGGGGGCCTTTGGCGCCCGGATTCCAAGAGGGAGCTGCGGTCGGGCACGAACGTGTCGTGTTCGAAAAGTATGTGAAGAAGTGGAAAGTGCCCACCTGCCGAGACGGCTTCGAACTGTGGCGCGTTCCGCGCCCTGCGCGCCCGGCGCGAGGCGGCGCAGGGGCGGGCTCGAAGACATCGACGCCGGGATACGGGAGATCAGTTGAGCGAGCCCGGGCCGACAGCCTGCTCCTCAGCCGCGCGGAGGCCGGTCCGACGCCGGAGAGCGCTTCCCGGCTGTCATCCTGAGCAGGACGAGCGCCGGCGCCTACGCGCAGCAGGCGTCCAAGACGCTGGATCCCGCCGCGCTCAGGTACGCGTGCTGACGGGTATGTCCCGTGCGGACGCTTCCTCGTGCCGGATCGACCCCTGGACGGGCGATGCGGACGGAGGCTTCAGGCCAGGCTCTCCCGCCACGCGCGGTGCAGGCCGGCGAACCGGCCCGTGCCGCCGATGAGGTCCGCCGGGGCGCCGTCCTCCACGATGCGGCCGTGCTCCATCACCAGGACCCGGTCCGCGATCTCCACGGTCGACAGCCGGTGGGCGATGACCACCGCGGTGCGGCCGTGCAGCACGGTGTCCATCGCCCGCTGCACCGCCCGCTCGCCCGGGATGTCCAGCGAGCTCGTCGCCTCGTCGAGGATCAGGACCGCCGGGTTGGCCAGCAGGGCGCGGGCGAACGCGACCAACTGGCGCTGACCTGCCGAGATCCGGCCGCCCCGCTTGCGTACGTCCGTGTCGTACCCCTCGGGCAGACCGGCGATGAAGTCATGGGCACCGATCGCCTTGGCGGCCTGCTCGATCTCCTCACGGGTCGCGTCCGGGCTGCCGATCGCGATGTTCTCCGCGACCGTGCCGGAGAACAGGAAGGCCTCCTGGGTCACCATGACCACCCCGCGCCGCAGTTCGGGCGTGGCGAGGTCGCGCAGATCGGTGCCGTCCAGCAGGACCCGGCCCTCGGTCGGGTCGTAGAAGCGGGCCAGCAGTTTGGCCAGCGTCGACTTGCCCGCGCCCGTCGAACCGACCACGGCGACGGTCTGGCCCGCGGGTACGGTCAGATCGAAGCGGGGCAGCACCTCTCCACCCGTCCGGTATGCGAACCGCACCCCGTCGAAGTCCACTTCGCGGCCCGGGTGGTCGCCCGTGAGCGGCGGCAGCTCCTGCGGCTCCAGGGCTTCCGGAACCGTGGGGGTCTGGGCCAGCAGCCCCGCGATCTTCTCCAGCGAAGCCGCCGCCGACTGGTAGGAGTTGAGGAACATGCTGAGCCGGTCGATCGGATCGTAGAGGCGCCGCAGATACAGGACCACCGCGGCCAGCACGCCGAGGGCGAGACTTCCGGAGGCGACGCGGTAGGCACCCCACAGTACGATTCCGGCCACGGCGGTGTTGGCGACCAGCCGGGAACCGACGACGTAACGCGCGTTCTCCAGCATCGCGTCGCCGTTCGTACGCCGGTGTTCGTGGTTCAGCTTCCGGAAGACCTCGTCGTTCACGGGCTCGCGGCGGAAGGCCTGGACGGGACGGATCCCGTTCATCGTCTCCGCGAACTTCACGATGACCGCGGCGATCGCCGTCGACCGCGAAGCGAAGATCACCGCGGCCCGGCGCTGGTAGAGCCGCACCAGCAGGTACAGCGGCACGAAGGACAGCACCGCGACGGCGCCCGTGGCGAAGTCCAGCCAGAGCAGCATCAGGGAGATGGAGACGAACGAGAGGACGACTCCGATCAGCTCCTGCAGCCCCTCGCTGAGCAGCTCCCGCAGCGACTCCACATCGGTGGTGGAACGGGAGATCAGCCGCCCCGAGGTGTACCGCTCGTGGAAGTCCACGCTCAGCGCCTGCGCATGGCGGAAGATCCGCCCGCGCAGATCGAGCAGCACGTCCTGGTTGACCCGGGCGGAGGCCCGGATGAAGGCGTACTGCATGGCGCCCGCACCGGCCGAGCAGAGTGCGTAGCCGAGGGCCACCGCGATCAGCGGCCCGTAGTCCTCGTCCCGGAACGCGGGCACCCCGCTGTCGATGGCGTACGCCACGAGCAACGGCCCCGCCTGGACCGCGGCCTGCTGGATCAGCAGGAGCAGCGCGGCGACCACGACCCGGCCGCGCAGTGGCCGCAGCAGCGAGACGAGCAGCGTGCGCGTGGCGCCGGGCGGAGTGGGCAGGTCGTCGCGGTCGAAGGGGTCCCCGGGCCGCTCGGCGGGCGCGTCGCCCGCTGATACCGGGGCCTGCGGATGCCCGGTCCCGTCGTTGCCGCTGTCGCCCGGTTCGGTGGGACGCCCCGTCGTGGTGCTCGTCATCGGGTGCTGCTCTCCTCTGCGGGGGCGTGCACGCCCGGAAGGTCATCGGCCGTCGTTCCCGAACCGGGCGTCTCGGTGGGCTCCCCGCCACCCGAGACGCCCGCTCCGGACATCAGCCAGGCGTACTCGGCGTTGCTGCGCAGCAGTTCCTGGTGGGTGCCGACCGCGCTGATCCGGCCCTCCGACAGCAGGGCCACCCGGTCGGCGAGCATCACCGTGGACGGGCGGTGCGCGACCACGATCGCCGTGGTCTCCTCCAGCACGCGCCGCAGCGCTGCCTCGACCAGCGTCTCCGTGTGCACGTCCAGCGCGGAGAGCGGGTCGTCCAGCACCAGGAAACGCGGCCGGCCGACGACGGCCCTGGCCAGTGCGAGACGCTGGCGCTGGCCACCGGAGAGGCTGAGGCCCTGCTCGCCGACCTGGGTGCCGATGCCGTGCGGCAGGTCGTGGACGAAGTCGGCCTGCGCGACGGACAGGGCCCGCCGCAACTCCTCCTCGCCCGCGCAGGCCGCGCCCATCAGCACGTTCTCCCCGACGCTCGCCGAGAAGAGGGTCGGCTCCTCGAACGCCACCGACACCAGCTCACGCAGTCGTTCGCGCGACATGGTGGTGATGTCCTCGCCGTCCAGCGTGATCCGGCCCGACGTGGCGTCGTGCAGCCGGGGAACGAGCGCGGTGAGCGTGGTCTTCCCGGATCCCGTGGCCCCGACCAGGGCCATCGTCTCGCCGGGCCGGATCCGCAGATCGATCCGGGTGAGAACGGGTACGGAATCCTCCGCCGCGTCCGGGTAGCGGAACCCGACGCCCTCGAAGACCATGCCGCCGGCCTCGGGGTGCCCATCCGGGACAACGCCCCCGGGCACGGCCGTGTCCTCCTCCTCCGCCACGTCCATCACCTCGAAGAACCGCTCCGTCGCCGTCGCCGACTCCTGGCTCATCGCCAGCAGGAAGCCGATCGACTCCACCGGCCAGCGCAGCGCCAGCGCCGTGGAGAGGAAGGCGACCAGGGTGCCCGCCGAAAGACCGCCGTCCGCGACCTCGATCGTGCCGAGCACCAGCGCCGCCCCGATCGCGAGTTCGGGAATCGTCGTGATGAGCGCCCAGATGCCCGCGAGCAGCCGCGCCTTGCCGATCTCCGTGGTGCGCAGCCGCTGGGAGAGCGCCCGGAAGGCGAGGGCCTGGCTGCGGTGCCGGCCGAAGCCCTTGATGATGCGGACGCCGAGCACGCTCTCCTCGACCACCGTCGTCAGATCGCCCACCTGGTCCTGTGCCCTGCGCGCCACGACCGAGTACTTCGTCTCGAAGACCGAGCAGATGATCACCAGGGGCACGACAGGGGCGAGCAGCACCAGGCCGAGCGTCCACTCCTGGAGCAGCAGGATCACGAAGCCGATCAGGATGGTGGTGGCGTTGACCAGCAGGAAGGTCAGGGGAAAGGCCAGGAACATCCGCAGCAGCATCAGATCCGTGGTGCCACGCGACAGCAACTGGCCCGAGGACCAGCGGTCGTGGAAGGCCACCGGCAGGCGTTGCAGATGCCGGTAGAGGTCGGCCCTCATCGACGCCTCGACTCCGGCCAGCGGACGCGCCACCAGCCATCGACGTACCCCGAACAGGACCGCCTCGGCGATCCCCAGGAGCAGCAGGAACAGTGCGCCGAGCCAGACGCCGCCCGGGTCCTGGTGGGCCACCGGGCCGTCGACGATCCACTTCAGCACGAGCGGGATCACCAGGCCGAGACACGAGGCGACGATCGCGATCAGGGCAGCGCCGAACAGACGGTTCCGTACCGGCTTCACATACGGCCACAACCGCAGCAGGGTCTGCGCGACGGACCGGTCCTTGGGCTCTACATGTTCTTCGGGCATCAGGAGCGAGCTTACGTTTCACCGCTGACATCGCTCATGTGGTTTTCCTCGCTCTGCGGAGGCTTGAGGGAAGGCGGGCATGCGATATCTGTCCAGCCCCGGGGGAGGGGCGAGTGCGCGCGCGGTTGCCCACCCACCTTGTGGGCGACTCGGGTCGGAACGCATGACGACGGCCGAGGCGTACAACGAGCGCTGCGAGCAGCCGTTCCTGGCGGGCGGACGCGACGCCGGGTCGTAGCGCGGCATCAACCGATCGGCCGATGCCGGTTCGAGCGCGATGGGGGATGCCGCCGAGGGGCCTGCGCCCGCGATGCTCACAGGCATGGCAATCATCGAGCTGAACGGGGTGCGCAAGACCTACGCCGGCCGCCCCGTGGTCGACGGGATGAGCTTCTCCGTGGACGAGGGGGAGATCTTCGGGATTCTCGGCCCCAACGGCGCGGGCAAGACCACCACGGTCGAATGCGTCGAGGGCCTGCGGGTCCCCGACGCCGGTACGGTCCGGGTCGCAGGTCTCGACCCCGTCGTCGACCACGACCGCGTGACACTCCTGCTGGGCGCGCAGCTCCAGGAGAGCGAACTGCAGCCGAAGATCACCGTGGGGGAGGCGCTTGAGCTGTACAGCGCCTTCTACCCGCA
This sequence comes from Streptomyces sp. LN549, assembly GCF_043203805.1. Taxonomy (NCBI): domain Bacteria; kingdom Bacillati; phylum Actinomycetota; class Actinomycetes; order Kitasatosporales; family Streptomycetaceae; genus Streptomyces; species Streptomyces sp. LN549. Next base: position 6,112,282 of record NZ_JAZHRI010000002.1, read on the forward strand.
GCCCGCCGACTGGCGCCCGCTCGCCGAACGCCTCGGGCTGCACACCAAGCTCACCACCCGGTTCGGCCGGCTCTCCGGCGGCCAGAAGCAACGCCTGTCCATCGCGCTCGCCCTCGTCGGCAACCCCCGGGTCGTGGTCCTCGACGAGCTGACCACCGGACTGGACCCGCGGGCCCGGCGCGACACATGGCAGCTCATCGAGGAGGTACGGGACAGCGGGGTCACGGTCCTTCTGGTCACCCACTTCATGGAGGAGGCCCAGCGCCTCTGCGACCGTATCGCCGTGATCGACCAGGGGAGGATCGCCGCCCTCGACACCCCGTCCGGACTGATCGCCGGGGCCGGCAGCTCGACGGCCATCTCCTTCACGCCCTCCGAGCCGCTCCCCGACGCCGAACTGGCCGGACTGCCCGGCGCCGTCTCGTGCGAGAACCGGAACGGGCGGATCGTCATCAACGGCACCGACGAGACCGTCAACGCCGTCATCTCGCTGCTGGCCCGGCTCCGTGTCACCGCGCAACAGCTCCGTGTCGCCGAGGCCACGCTCGACGACGCCTTCCTCGACCTCACCGAGCACCCCGGCCCCGCGGACGAGCGCGGCCTGACAGAACAGGCAGTCTGAGATGGCCACAGCGAACACCGTCCCGGCACAAGCGCCCCGCGCCACCTCCGCCGGCCCGATGCTCTCGGTCCTGAGGTCCGAGGCCCGGCTCTTCCTCCGTGAACCCGGCAGCATGTTCTGGATCCTCGCCTTCCCGACCGTACTCATGACGATCCTCGGTCTGATCCCGTCCTTCCGGGAGCACGACGACGCGCTCGGCGGGCGTCGCGTCATCGACCTGTACGTACCCGTGGCCGTGCTGCTCGCCATGATCATGGCCGGTCTCCAGGCGATGCCGCCCGTACTCACCGGCTACCGCGAACGCGGCATCCTGCGCCGCATGTCCACCACCCCCGTGCGGCCCTCCGCCCTGCTCGGCGCGCAGATCGTCCTGCACGGAGCCGCGGCGCTCGGCTCCACCCTGCTGGTGACGGCCGTCGGCCGGATCGCCTTCGGGGTGCGGCTGCCCGGTCAGCCGTTCGGCTATCTGCTCGGGCTGCTGCTGGCCGTCGCCTGCGTGCTTGCGCTGGGCGCGCTGGTCTGTGCCGTCTCGCGCACCACCAAGATCTCGGCCGCCGTCGGCTCGGTCGTCTTCTTCGTCATGATGTTCACCGCGGGCGTCTGGGTGCCGGTGCAGACCATGCCCGACGCACTCCGGCGCATCGTCCAGGTCACCCCGTTCGGCGCGGCGTCCCAGGTGCTGGACCGCGCGGCCACCGGCGCCTGGCCGAGCTGGGCGTATCTCGGGGTGGTGGCTCTGTGGACCGTGCTTGCGGCGGTGGCCGCGATCCGTACGTTCCGGTGGGAGTAGGTGTCACGGGGGAGACTTCACCCATGGACGCGGGGGAGAGGGAAGGCATGACCGGGGTGACGACGGCCGAGCAGTGGTGGGAACGGTTCTTCCGGCACGGACCGTACGGCCTGCTGGGCCTGGCCACCGTGGTCTCGGCCGTGACCAGCGGGCTCATCATGTCCCGCACGGATGTGTACGCCACAGCGGTGCTGCTCCCCACGGCACTCGGCCTGCAGCTCTGGTGGAGCCGCACCCAGGCCGGCCCGGGATCGCGGGCCGCGCTGTGCTACTTCGTCGTCCGCACGCTGCTGGCCTTCGGGCTGACCTGGTGCAACCCGTTCTTCTCGATCTACGCGGTGCTCGGCTACTTCGACGTGGGCCGGGTCCTGCCGCGACGGGGCGTGCGGGCCGGACTGCTGACCACGGCCGTCATCATGGCCGGGGCGCAGTCCGGCAGCGGCCTGCCGCCCCTCTCCTTCATGAACTGGGTCGTCTTCTTCATCGTGCTGGCCGTGCACGTGACCCTCACCATGGTCTTCGCCCAGATCGGCGACCGGGAGGCCGAGCAGTCCCGTACCCAGACCGACACCATCACCGCGCTTGAGTCCGCCAACGCCCGTCTCGAACAGGCCCTGGCGGAGAACGCCGGCCTGCACGCCCAACTCCTCGTGCAGGCCCGCGAGGCGGGGGTGGCCGACGAGCGGAGCCGGCTGGCCGCCGAGATCCACGACACCATCGCCCAGGGGCTCACCGGCATCATCGCCCAGCTCCAGGTCGTCACCTCCACGGCGGAGACCGACCCCGCGCTTGCCCGGGAGCACCTGGCCCGGGCCGCCGCACTGGCCCGGCACAGCCTGGGCGAGGCACGTCGGTCGGTGCACAATCTCGTCCCGGCCGCTCTGGAACACGACGACCTGCCCCGCGCCCTGGAGAAGACGGTCACCACCTGGTCGGAACGGACCGGTGTCCGGGCCGAGTTCACCGTCACCGGCACCGCTGAACCCCTGCACGACGAGGTCGGTGCCACCCTGCTGCGCATCGCCGAGGAGGCCCTGGCCAACGCGGCCCGGCACGCCGGGGCGTCCCGGGCCGGTGTCACCCTGTCCTACATGGGCGACGAGATCTCGCTGGACGTACGGGACGACGGCCGCGGCTTCGACCCGGCCGCGCTGCCGCCGTACCGGGGCGCCGGCGGATTCGGACTCGGCGGCATGCGGGTCCGCGCCGAACGCATCGCGGGCACGGTCGAGGTGGAGACCGGACCGGACCTCGGCACCGCCGTCTGCGCCCGGGTCCCGATGGTCCGCAACGGTTGAGAGGCTGTCGGGTGGGGCGGGCACAGTACGGTTGGCCGCTATGGCCCAGGAACCCGCACGCGTCATCACCCTGATCGTCGTCGACGACCACCCCGTCGTGCGGGACGGACTGCGCGGCATGTTCGAGTCGGCACCGGACTTCAGGGTGCTCGGTGAAGCGGCCGACGGCGTCGAGGGCGTCGAGATGGCCGTGCGGCTCGACCCCGACGTCGTCCTCATGGACCTGAGGATGCCGGGCGGCGGCGGTGTCGCGGCGATATCCGAACTGACCCGGCGCGGCGCCCGCTCCAAGGTCCTGGTGCTCACCACGTACGACACCGACTCCGACACCCTGCCCGCGATCGAGGCGGGCGCGACGGGCTATCTGCTCAAGGACGCGCCGCGCGACGAGCTCTTCACCGCCGTCCGCGCCGCCGCCGACGGCCGGACGGTCCTGTCGCCGGCCGTCGCCTCCCGGCTGATCTCACGGGTGCGCACCCCGGTCGCGCCCGGCCACGAGTCGCTGTCCGCGCGCGAGCGCGAGGTGCTCGGACTCGTCGCCAAGGGGACGTCGAACCGGGAGATCGCCGCCGAACTGTTCATCAGCGAGGCGACCGTGAAGACGCATCTCACCCATGTCTTCGCCAAGTTGGGTGCCAAGGACCGCGCCGAGGCGGTCGCGGTCGCCTACGAACGCGGCATCCTCGGCTGACCGCCTCCCTCACCCTGTCACCCGCAGCAGCAGCACCGACCTCGCCGGTACCGTCATGTGCGCGCCGCCCCGGTGGAGCGTGCCCGGCGCGGCGGACTGGTCCTCCCGCGAGGTGTCCAGGACCAGTTCGTACGCGTCGGCCCACGGCGGCCCCGGCAGCAGGAAGTCCGCCGGGCGGTGACCGGAGTGCAGGACGGCCAGGAAGCTGTCGTCGGTCACCTGCTCGCCCCGGGCGTCGCGGCCCGGGATGTCGCGGCCGGAGAGGTAGAGCCCCACCGTCGCGGCCGGTGCGTACCAGTCCTCCTCCGTCATCTCCGCGCCCTGCCGGGTGAACCACGCCAGGTCCCGCAGCCCGTCCGGGGCCTGCGCCCGGCCGGAGAAGAACGCCCGGCGGCGCAGCACCGGATGGGTGTGGCGCAGCTCCAGCACCCGGGCCGTCAGCTCGGTCAGCTGCCGCCACTGCGGCTGCTCCAGCAGGGACCAGTCCACCCAGCTGACCTCGTTGTCCTGGCAGTAGGCGTTGTTGTTGCCGCCCTGGGTGCGCCCCAGCTCGTCACCCGCCACCAGCATCGGCACCCCGGTCGACAGGAGCAGAGTGGTGAGCAGGTTGCGCAACTGGCGGCGGCGCAGTGCGTTGACACCGGCGTCCTCGGTCTCGCCCTCGGCACCGCAGTTCCAGGCCCGGTTGTCCGAGGTGCCGTCCCGGTTGCCCTCGCCGTTGGCCTCGTTGTGCTTCTGCTCGTAACTCACCAGGTCGCGCAGGGTGAAGCCGTCGTGTGCGGTGATGAAGTTGACCGAGGCGTACGGCCGGCGTCCGCCCCATGCGTACAGGTCGCTCGATCCGGTCAGCCGGTAGCCGAGATCGCGTACGTCGGGCAGGGCGCCGCGCCAGAAGTCCCGTACGGCGTCGCGGTAGCGGTCGTTCCACTCGGTCCACAGCGGTGGGAAGGCCCCCACCTGGTAGCCGCCGTTGCCGACGTCCCACGGCTCGGCGATGAGCTTCACCCGGCGCAGCACCGGGTCCTGGGCGATCACCGCGAGGAACGGGGACAGCATGTCGACGTCGTGCATCGAGCGGGCGAGCGCCGCCGCCAGGTCGAAGCGGAACCCGTCCACGCCCATCTCGGTCACCCAGTACCGCAGCGAGTCCGTGATCAGCCGCAGTACGTTCGGCTGCACCACGTGCAGGGTGTTGCCGCACCCCGTGTAGTCCGCGTATCTGCGGGCGTCGGACTGGAGGCGGTAGTAGCCGCGGTTGTCGATGCCGCGCAGCGACAGCATCGGGCCCAGTTCGCCCGCCTCGGCCGTGTGGTTGTAGACGACGTCGAGGATCACCTCGATGCCCGCGTCGTGCAGGGCGTGGACCATCCGCTTGAACTCACCGACCTGCTCCCCCGCCGTGCCGCTCGCGGAGTATCCGGCGTGCGGGGCGAAGTAGCCGATCGAGTTGTAGCCCCAGTAGTTGCGCAGCCCACGCCGCAGCAGATGGTCCTCGTGGGCGAACTGATGCACCGGCAGCAGCTCCACGGCCGTCACCCCGAGGCGCTTCAGATGGCCGATCGCCGCGGGGTGCGCGAGTCCGGCGTAGGTGCCCCGCAGCTCCTCGGGGATACCCGGGTGGCGGGCGGTGAAGCCGCGCACGTGCAGTTCGTAGATGACGGAGTCCGCCCACGGCGTCTTGGGCCGACGGTCCTCGGCCCAGTCGTCGTCATCATGGACGACCACCCCTTTGGGGACGTACGGAGCGGAGTCCCGTTCGTCGCGCACCGTGTCGGCGACATGCTGCTCGGGCCAGTCCCTCACATGGCCGTACACCTCCGCCGGAAGGGTGAAATCGCCGTCCACCGCACGTGCGTACGGATCGAGGAGCAGCTTCGCCGCGTTCCACCGGGCGCCCGTCCACGGGTCCCAGCGGCCGTGCACCCGGTAGCCGTAGCGACGGCCGGGGCGCACACCGGGCACGAAGCCGTGCCAGATCTCGTGGGTCAGCTCGGTCAGGGCGAGCCGGGTCTCGGTGCCGTCCTCGTCGAAGAGGCAGAGCTCGACGGCCTCCGCCCCGCCGGCCCAGAGGGCGAAGTTGGTGCCCGCCACCCCGCCGGGGCCCACCCGGAAGCGGGCACCCAGGGGCGTCGGCGCCCCCGGCCACACGTCGGGCGGCCGCCGGGCCGGCTCGACGGTCCGCCCGGATCCGGCGGCGGGAGCCCGCTCCGCCGGCGGCCCGGACGGCCCCGTATCCGTCCTCGGTACTGCCTCCTGCTCGGCTGCGCTCGACACCTGCTCGCCTCCCGCGGCTCGTGGGGACCGGCACCGGAAGGGGGCGCGCGGCGTCCCGGCCGCGGCTCCCCGAGTGTGGTCGTCCCCTCTGTTCTGCCCACGACGGGGCCCGCACTCACGTTTCCCCCGGACCGCCCGCGTCGTTGGGGGGACGTGAACCACGTAGCGAAGAAGACAGGGGCGATCCCGGCGACCGTGACGGCCCGGTCGGGACTGCTCGCCGTACTGGCCGTACTGGCTGTCCTGACCGGCTGCTCGGGTGCGAACTCGATCATCGGCGGGAAACCCCGCTCGCCGCAGGAGGCCATCCGGATCACCCCCCGGGACGGGGCCGAGGACGTCGCGCCGGACAGCCGGGTCGAGGTGAAGGTCCCGGACGGGCGGCTGGAGAGCGTCGAGGTGACCCGGATCGAGGACGCGCAGAAGCAGGAGGTGCGTGGCCTGATCGCCGAGGACGGGCTGTCCTGGTCCCCGCAGGGGGTGGCCGGCCGGCTCGGGCTCGCCGCCAAGTACAGCGTCGACGCGGTGGCGCTGGACGGGGCGGGGCACCGCTCGGCCCGGCACACCACGTTCACCACGGCGGTCCCCGAGCACCGCTTCATCGGGTACTTCAAACCGGAGAACCGGTCGACGGTCGGCACCGGCATGATCGTCTCCTTCGAGTTCAACCGTCCTGTCACCCGCCGGGCGGCCGTGGAGCGGGCCGTCCGGGTGACCTCCGATCCGGCGGTCGAGGTGGCGGGGCACTGGTTCGGCGACGACCGCCTCGACTTCCGCCCCGCCGCCTACTGGCAGCCGGGCACCGAGGTGACCGTCGAGGTGGGGCTGCGCGATGTGGAGGGCGCGCCAGGCGTGTACGGCAGCCAGCGCAAGACGATCCGCTTCACGGTCGGCCGGGAGCAGGTGTCCCGGGTGGACTCGGCCGCGCACACGATGGAGGTGCGCCGGGACGGGCAGCTCGTCTCGACCGTCCCGATCACCGCGGGCTCGCCGACGACGACCACGTACAACGGCAAGATGGTGGTCAGCGAGATGCACGAGGTGACGCGGATGGACGGGCGGACCGTCGGCTTCGGCGGCGAGTACGACATCAAGGACGTCCCGCACGCGATCAGGCTCACCGAGTCCGGCACCTTCCTGCACGGCAACTACTGGTCCGACGAGGACATCTTCGGTTCGACGAACGTCAGCCACGGGTGCATCGGACTGCGCGACGTGCAGGGCGGCAGCAGCTCCGCTCCGGCCGGCTGGTTCTTCGACCGGACACTGATCGGCGACGTCGTCGAGGTCGTCAACTCCAAGGACAAGCAGGTCGCTCCGGACAACGGCCTGGGTGGCTGGAACATGGACTGGAAGCGGTGGAAGGCGGGTTCCGCACTCCGCTGACACCCGGGGGTTTCCCCCGGTCCCTCATCGACGGCGCGGCCGCTCCCGGCCGCGCCGTCCGGCGTACCGGCCCCGTGGCGGCCGCACCGCCCGCGACCAGGAGAACTTCTGGGCCGAGTTGGGACTGAACGGTGACAATAGTGGGGCGATCTGCCTGCGGGTGGTGTGATTATCTTTCGCTGAGCGCGCATGTGCAGCGTGCGGGGGTGGGGGCCTGCGGGCCCCCGGGGCCTTGGCTGGGCCAGGCCGTGTGAGGGGAGACGACCACATTGAACGGGCAGCCGATATCGGGGACATCGGCCGGGGCGACCGGCGGACGGCGGGGGCGTGGTGCCACCGGCCTGCTGGCTCTGGTGCTGGGTGCGCTGCTGTTGCTGGTGACGGCGTGCGGCGGGGGAGACGCCGACGGCGGGAGCAAGGGCGGCGGCAAGGCGGACGGGGCGGGGACGGGGGACACCACCGCCTCGCAGGCCGTCGTGGACATCGTGCCGAAGGACGGGGCCGATTCCGTCGCCACGAGCGGGGCACTGAAGATCTCGGCCGAGCAGGGGAAGCTGGCCACGGTCAAGGTCTCCGACCCCAAGGGGGCGGAGGTCGCGGGGAAGATCGCGGCAGACGGTACGAGCTGGGAGCCGGACCGGCACCTGGCCTCGGCGACCAAGTACAAGGTCCATGCGGTCGCCAAGGACGCGAAGGGCCGTGAGTCGGCGAAGGACACCACCTTCACCACGCTGGTCCCGCAGAACACCTTCATCGGGCAGTACACCCCGGAGGACGGTTCCACGGTCGGCGTCGGTATGCCGGTCTCGATCCACTTCACCCGGGGCATCACCGACCCGGAGGCCGTCGAGAAGGCCATCGAGGTGTCCGCCGAGCCCGCAGTGGAGATCGAGCCCCACTGGTTCGGCAACGACCGTCTGGACTTTCGCCCCGAGGACTACTGGGCCGCGGGCACCAAGGTGACCGTGAAGCTCGACCTCGACGGCGTCGAAGGGCGTCCGGGGGTCTACGGCAAGCAGGCCAAGACGGTGTCCTTCACCGTAGGACGCCGGCAGGTCAGCACGGTCGACGCGAGTACGCACCGGATGAAGGTCGTCCGCGACGGCAAGCAGATCAAGGACGTCCCGATCTCGGCGGGCGCCCCGGCCACCACCACGTACAACGGCCAGATGGTCATCAGCGAGAAGCTCCGGGTGACCCGGATGAACGGAGACACCGTCGGCTTCGGCGGTGAGTACGACATCAAGGACGTGCCGCACGCGATGCGCCTGTCCACGTCGGGCACCTTCATCCACGGCAACTACTGGGGCGGCTCGGGCATCTTCGGCACCACCAACACCAGCCACGGCTGCGTCGGTCTGCAGGACGCGCGCGGCGCCGGCGACCCGAGCACCCCGGCGGCCTGGTTCTTCGACAGCTCGCTGATCGGCGACGTCGTGATCGTCAAGAACTCCCACGACGACACGATCCAGCCGGACAACGGCCTCAACGGCTGGAACATGAGCTGGTCGGAGTGGACCAAGTAGGGCCCACCGCACGGACATTCACGGGCCCGGTGCCGACGGACAGACGCCGTTGGCACCGGGCCCGTGAATGTCCGTGGACCCGCGAACGGCGTCGGCTCCCGCGACCACACTGTGGTCGCGGGAGCCGACGCCGTTATAGGGACCGGCGGCCCAAGAGCGGTGTGAAGCGATATTTCCGCCCGTATTCGATACGTGTGCGACGGTCCGGTTCGTTACGTGGGTGATGTTCCGGGCGTACATGCCGAGGATGTGGACCCATCCGCGGTCCCGGCGTTATCCGATAGGTCGGGCTCTTTCCTCGTCACGGAAGTCCGGGACGGTGGAAAGGGATCGTCGACCAGGCCCGCCCGAGTCAGGTGAACGCCGGCTTGAAAGCGGCTGATGGCTCCCTGGGCATCCATGATTTCAGCGATGTGCCGGCGGCATGTGCGGACCGATATACCGAGCCGTCGAGCCACCATTTCATCTTTGTGCCCCATCGCCATAAGGCGCACTATCGACTTCTTGAGGGCATCGATCGTTTGCGGAGTTTCCTTCGCGTCGGGAATGAGTGGGCTTGCGGTGTTCCACAGGTTCTCGAAAGCGGCGCAGGCGAACGCGACCATTGCCGGGTCCCGCACCGCGGCCGCCGTCGTCATGCGGCCTCCCCGGGAGGAGCCCGGGGAGTGGGGCAGCACGAGCGCTTCACGGTCGAAGGCGACGAGCGGATCGATCAGCTCGGCGCTGGTCCTGACCTCGGCCCCGTGCTGCGTCAGCTCCCGCACCAGGGCTCGGGTCACCAGGTCGCCGCGTACGGCGTGCTGGTAGATCAGCCGGGCCCGCACCCCGCGGTCGAGCAGGTCCAGGGCGATGGTCCGGGCGGCCGGGAAAGCCTGACAGGGGCGGGCGCCGCTGGGCAGAACCAGGAGGAGTTCCTCCTGGCAGTGGGCGCTCATGTGCTCGATCAGCGCATGTAAGGCCGTGATACCGGCGGGGTCGTCCATCGGCGGAGGGGCCGCGGCGAGCGGACCGGCCGGGTCCGGCCGGCTCTCCTCGTGGTCGCGGGCGCGGTCCGTGCGACGGTCGCGCAGCCGCGCTCCGAGCGCCCGTGCCAGCTGCGCCCCGGTCTCCTGCGCGTCCACCGGGGCGACGGGCTCGTCCTCGGCGGCATCCGGCCGGATCAGGCCCAGGAGGCGCAGCACCCGCTCCGCGCCTATCGACTGCTCAGGGCTCAGGCTCAGGCTCTTGGCGACGTCCTCGTGCTCGAGCCGGGTCGCTTCCCCACTGAATCCTTGCGTCGATGCGCTGTGGTCCAGTGGCGTGCATTCCCCGACCGAGCGGGACCCTCTGGCTGCCGGCATTCGCTGCTCCCCCTTTTGCCCGCAGGTCACTGGGCGTCAACTCTAAGGTATCTGGATTTCGTGAAGGGAAATGGAGCGTGAATTCGCTCACGAGTGATCCGAGGGTACGGCCGTGCAATGGCGGGAGGGGATACGGAAAGCGTCGGAAGGGTTGGCGGAAATTAACGCAAGAGGAATCGGGCGGGTGTGCTTCGGTGGTGCTGAGTCAGGGTGGACTCTCCTGGTCCGGAATTTCCTGTAAGGGTAATCAGGGTGGGATTGGTCGAGCACGAGCGTAACCGAGGGGGTTGCCCACCCAACAGTGTTTACTCAATTAATGCATTTCATTTACTTTCCCTTTACTTGTGTTCGGAGGGTAACACCGTTTGGGCGTGCCGCATGAAGGGAAGAGCGGTTTCCGATTTCCCGGGATTTCGGCACGCTCGCTGCGGCCGCCGGGCCACGGCCGGCCGTGGCCCGGCCGCTCACATGTCGCGACGTTGCCCCGCCGCCCCGGGCCCGGGCGCCACCGGCCGCGCCGAGAGCGTGCCCGCGACCGGATCGAAGCCGGGCTCCGCCTCCGTGAAGTCGAGCTCGCGCCGGGGCGGCGGATGCAGGCCCCTCTCGCGCGGCAGGGAGGCGGCCGCGCGGAAGCCGGGGCGGTGGGTCATGCTGCCGGTCACACCGTCCGGCCGGTCACGCCGTCCGGCCGGACGGGCTGATCAGACCGTTTCGGCCGTGGAGACCGTGAGGTGGAGGTCCACCGGAAGGTCCTGCCGGCGCGTGATGTTGAGCTTGCGGTAGACGCGCGTGAGGTGCTGCTCGACCGTGCTGACGGTGATGTGCAGCTTCAGCGAGACCTCACGGTTGGTGTATCCGCTCGCCGCGAGGGTGGCCACCCGGCGCTCGGAGTCGCTCAGCTTGGTGTCGAGATCGGAGCGGCACTCCTCCGGGGCGCTGCGCCGGTGCATCCGGTCCTCCGGGCCGAGCTCCGGGGAGATCTCCTCGCACAGTGACTCGGCACCGCACTCCCGGGCCAGGTTCCAGGCCCTGCGGAGCGCCGCGTCCGCACGGGCGGGTTCGGAGACCGCCCGCAGGGAACGGCCCAGCGCGGCGAGCGAACGGGCCAGTTCCACCCGGTCGCCGGAGCGGCTCAGTTCATCGACCGACTGATTGAGCAGGGCGAGTTGCTGCCGCGGATCCGAAGTCACCGCGCGTAGACGCAAGCTGATGCCGCGTACCCACGGCCTGCGCGCGTCCGGATCGGCGAACTGCTGCTCCACGAGCGCCTTGGCCCGCTGCGTCTCACCGAGCCGGAACAGCACGTCGGCCGCGTCCGTGCGCCAGGGCAGCATCGCCGGCCGGTCCACGCCCCAGCTCTTGGCGAGCCGGCCCGCTTCCAGGAAGTCACCGAGCGCGGCGTGGAGTTGATGCGTCGCCATGAGGTAGAGGCCGCGAGCGCGCAGATAGGAGAGACCGTGGGTGCTCTTGAACAGCGTGTCCGAGACGGGCTGGTGGAGCTGACGGGCCACCGCCGCATGGTCGCCCATGAGGGTGCGCGCCCGGATCAGCGTGGCCGTCGGGCTCCCGATGAACGCGCTGCTGCTCTGCTCGGGCAGGCAGTCCAGTGCCCGGCGCGCGTACTCCTCGGCGGCGTGCAGATCACTCAGGCGCAGAAGTACCGCCGCGAGTGCCGAGGAGAACAGGGCCTGCCAGGCGGGGGCCTTCTGCCGCTCGGCCTCGGCGATCAGCTCACGGCAGCAGGCGGCGGCCCGTTCGGGGTGACCGAAGTAGGAGAGGGACCGCAGGGCGCGCATGACCGGTTCCAGCGTCTCGTCGGTGAGGATGGTCGTGCGCAGGAAGCGTTCGGCGACCGTGGCCTCCGCGCTGTTCTCGGTGCCGGGCGAGGGTCTCCCCTCGCCGGGTCCCCGCGGATTCTCGATCCGGACGCCGGGTGCGCCGGGCGCCTCGTCCGGGCCGGGTCCGGGCCCGAGTCCCTCGTGGCCGGCCGCGCCGCTCGTCACGGTCTCCCTGAGGATCATGGACATCACCTCGGCGGCCTCGGCGATGCGGCCCTGGGAGGTGAGGAGTCCGGCCAGCGGTGCCAGACGCTCCACGGCCATCCGGCCGGAGCGGAGCACTGCGAGCGGGGCGGACAGGTGCTTCTCCGCCCGTCCCGGATTGACCCGCCAGGTGACGGCCGCGAGCCGGGTCTTGATGTCCGCCCGCTGCTGCTCGTCGAGGCTCAGTTCGTGGGCGAGTTCGAGTGCCTCGGTGGCTCGGGCGGGGTCGCTGCGCGTCAGCAGGTCCTCGGCGGCCTCCCGCAGCACGTCCACGGCCCAGGGGGCGGCGTTGAGCGATGCCCCCATGTGGGTGGCGGCGAGCAGATGCCTGGCGACCTGGGTGACGGATTCGCCCTCCAGGTGCAGGAGTTCGGCGGTACGCAGATGCAGACCGGCCAGCACGTCGGCCGGCACCTGATCCAGGACCGCCCGTTCGGTGTGCGGGTGCGGGAAGCGGTGGCCGTTGAGGATCCCGGAGGCGGAGAGCGAGGCGACCGACTGGGCGGCGGCGAACGCCGGGACGGCCAGGAGCCTGCCGGCCCGTTCCGGCGTGTAGGCGTCGCCCAGCACGGCGAGCGCCGCCCCGAGGTCCAGCATGTGCGGTCCGTTGTGCCGCAGGCAGGTCAGGACGGCCTGCCCGAACAGCCCGCCCTGCTCGGGCCGGAAGGTGTCGGTGCCGGTAGGAGCGGAGCGGTACTCCTCCAGGAGGGCGCGCAGCAGCAACGGGTTGCCCCCGCTGATCGCGTGCAGCTCGCCCGAGAGCGCCTCGCGAGGTGTGGGGCCGTGGGAGCCGGCCGCGACGCGTCGGCATCCCTCGGGGCTGAGCCGCCGGAGCCGGATGCGCCGCACGTTGCGGCTGCGCAGCAACTCCGTACCGAAGGAGGCGTCCTGACAGTCCTGGTGCAGGGGCGTCGTGAGGACGAGCAGCATCCTGGTGGAGCGGCAGTGCCGGACGATGTGCTGGAGGTAGCGCAGGGACGCGCTGTCCGCGTGGTGCACGTCGTCGACGGAGATGACGAGGGGCGTGGCGGCGCTCAGCCGCTCCAACGCCGCCTGGAACTCCCGCATCGCACTGACCTGCGGCTGGCCGTCCGGCGCCGTGGAGACCTCGGGGAGTGCGCCGGCCGGTGCGTCTCCGGTCAGCTGTCGCATCAGGCCGAGCGGCAAATCCCGTTCGGTCGGTGAGCCGAACGCCCGCAAGGCCAGGTCGTCGCTTGCTTCGGTCCATTCGGCGAGAGTGTCGATGAGCTCACTCTTGCCGCATCCGGCAGCGCCCTCGATGAGGACGATGCGGGCTGCGCCGCCCCGGCTCTCACCGAGCGCGGTGCGCAGTATCTGGACTTCCGGCTCTCTTTCGGCAAATTCCACTCTGTCCCCCGAGGCCCACGCTGCAGATTGACTTGTCCCGGCATTGGGAAATGCCCTGATGGAACACGTGTGGCGTATATGGAACGCGTGTGCGTACGCTACACGCCTATGAGTGTGGCGCACGCTCGGCGTATCCTCTAGTGGCCACAAGTTGCACGCCCGGCGAGGCGCTGTTGTGTTCGGCAGCCGGGTCAACACTTCGCAGTTCCACGGGAGTTCGGTCGGTCTAAGATGCCCCGACGGCTTCGAGGCAAGGGTGGTGCTGTGGGTCACCGTGAAGATCTCCTGGAAGGCGCGAAGCGCTGTCTGCTGGAGAAGGGGTTCGCCCGTACGAGCGCGCGGGACATCGTTGCGGCATCCGGAACCGCTCTGGCGTCCATCGGCTACCACTACGGTTCCAAGGACGCCCTGTTGGTGCAGGCCTACGTCCAGGCGATGCAGGAGTGGGCGGACGAGTTCGCGCCGGACACCGCGATCGGGGTCGACCTCGAATCCGCGGAGTCGACGATCGAGCGCTTCGAGATGGTCTGGAACCGTATCGTCGAGATCTTCCCGGAGCGCAAACCCCTGTGGGCGCTGAGTGTCGAGGTCGCCGTGCACGCGGAGAACCTGCCCCAGATGCGCCAGGGGCTCTCCAGGGCGCAGCCGTTCGGCTGGTCGGCGCTGGTGGCTCTCTTCCACGGCGTGGACGAGAGTGAGGTCGACGAGCAGATGGCGGTCACCCTCGGGCGGTTCTACGCCGCGTTGCTCAACGGGGTGATGTCGCTGTGGCTGTTCTCGCCGGAGACCGCGCCCTCCGGGCGCGATCTGGCCGAGGCGATGCGAGCCATTCTGGTGCTGCACCAGGGCGCCGCCGTCGGTTCGGGCCCGGCCGCCTGAAGGGGGCCGGGGAGTGACCGGGCGCCCGGAAGGGGGGTGGGCGCCGCACCCCGCCCGGTGGGTGCCGCACCACCGCCCGGTGGGCGCCGCACCCCGCCCGGTGGGTGCCGCACCATCACCCGCTCAGGGCTCGTCGCGGACCAGGCCGGCGTCCCGTAGCTCGCTCACCCAGATGTCCATGTCGGTACGGGTGTTCTCCGGGTCCGTACACCACAGCTCGGCCAGCATCTCCGCAGCCGGGCCGAGTTGGCCGTTGTGCTGGCGCAAAGCGATCCACATGGCTGCGGCGACGGGGCTGCACCGGTAGCTGGTGCCGTCTGCCGAGGTGAGGAATTCGAGGTACCCGTCCTCGGTGACGCGTGAGGTGACGCCGTGCTCTGGTCGTACCGGCACTCTGGCCTCCGTTGTCGATAGCCGGCTGGTGACGGCCAACCATGAGGAGGAGGCGTGACCGTGTACGCGGGGTGGGGGTGGGATGTCTGTCAGGTCGGTCCGTCTGTGAGCGCCGACCGGGTCTGCCTCGCACATCGGCTCATGAGGGCAGGACACCCGATGCCGCGATAGACGTTAGTCTAGTACGGTCGTCTAGATTCTGGTGAGCGAAGTTCAACTCTGTCCGGAATGCATTGGCCGGGGCCATGAAGCGCGCCTGCCCCGGAGTTGACTCCGGGACAGGCGCGAGCACGCTTCCCGAAGGGGGCGCCGGTCCCGGCGCCCCGCGCGGGACTCACATGTGTGCGACCGGGAGCGCGGGCCGGACGGTCCGGCGCTCCCGGCCGCTCACGATTCCACGGTCACCGCGCTCGTGCGGGCGCGGATCAGGTCGAGGACCGGGGGCACGTGGGAGTCGAGGAAGAAGTGGCCACCGGGGAACACCTTCAGCTCGAACGACCCCGTGGTGTGCTCGCCCCACGATGCCGCCTCGTCGACGGTCACCTGCTGATCGCTGTCACCGACGAGCGCCACGACGTCCAGGCCGAGCAGCGGTCCCGGCCGGTAGCGGTACGTCTCCGCGGCCTTGTAGTCGCTGCGGATCGCCGGAAGGATCATGCGCAGGATCTCGGGATCGGCCAGCACGGCGGAATCCGTCCCGCTCAGCTGGGCGATGTCGGCTATGAGGCGGTCGTCGGTCGCCAGGTGCACGGTCTCCTCGCGTACCCGGGAGGGGGCCCGGCGGCCGGAGGCGAACAGCGTGGCCGGTGGTGTCCCCGCAGCCTCCAGCCTGCGGGCCACCTCGAACGCGAGCGTGGCCCCCATGCTGTGGCCGAACAGGGTCAGGGGCACGTCCCCCCAGGGGCGCAGCTCCTCGATGACGAGATCGGCCAGTTCCTCGATGTCCTCAACACAGGGCTCGGTCCTGCGGTCCTGGCGGCCGGGGTACTGGATCGCGAGAACGTCGATCGCCGGGGACAGTGCACGTGACACCGGGAAGTAGTAGGTGGCCGATCCGCCCGCGTGCGGGAAACAGACCAGGCGGGCGGGGGCCTCGGGCGCCGGATGGAAACGCCGGATCCAGGGCCCGGTCTCCCGTGAGTCGTCCGTCATCAGTGCTCTACATCCTTCTGTCGCTGTCGCTGTCGCTGTCGCTGTCGCTGTCGCTGTCGCTGTCGGTCCAGGTCCGGTACGGAGTCCGAGTCGGGGTCGCCCCGGCCGTTGCCGAAGTACCTCACCGTGCCGCCCAACTGCCGGGTGGGCGGTAGTGAAGCGGCGCGCTCCACCGGGGTGCGGCGCAGGGACGGGTGTCCGGGCCGGCCGTAGGAGCGCGGCGCAGGCTCAGCAGAGCGGCGGTCACGGCGGCGATCTCCTCGGCGGACGGCACGCCGCCGAGGAAGCGCAGCGCCGGGCCGGCGCCGTCCGGGCCGGCGGCTCCGGTGGCCGGGGCGTAGGGGGCAGCGGTCATGGCTCGGTCACTCCTCACAGGGCTCAGGTCGGGGGGTTGCCGTGCTTGCGGGCCGGAACCCGTGCGTCCTTGGTCCGCAGCATCGCGAGGGAACGTACCAGCACCGCGCGGGTCTCGGCAGGATCGATCACGTCGTCCACGAGACCGCGTTCGGCCGCGTAGTAAGGGTGCATCAGCTCCTGCTGGTACTCCTTGATCCGCTGCTCACGGGCCGCCGCGGGATCGGGAGCGGCGGCGATCTCCCGGCGGAAGACGATGTTCGCCGCGCCCTCCGCACCCATCACGGCGATCTCGTTGGTCGGCCAGGCGAAGGAGAGGTCGGCCCCGATGGAACGCGAGTCCATCACGATGTACGCACCGCCGTACGCCTTGCGCAGGATGACCTGGACACGGGGGACAGTCGCGTCGCAGTAGGCGTAGAGCAGCTTCGCGCCGTGCCGGATGATGCCCTGGTGCTCCTGGTCGGTGCCCGGCAGGAAGCCCGGCACGTCGACCAGCGTGACCAGGGGGATGCTGAACGCGTCGCAGGTCTGGACGAACCGCGCAGCCTTCTCCGAGGCGTGGATGTCCAGCACCCCGGCCTGCGAGGCGGGCTGGTTCGCCACGATGCCGACCGTGTGACCGTCCAGCCGGGCCAACGCGCAGATGATGTTGGTGGCCCACTGCGCGTGGACCTCGAAGAAGTCCTCGTCGTCGACGATCTCCCGGATCACCGCGCGCATGTCGTACGACTGGTTGGCGTGGTGCGGCACCAGGCTCAGCAGACTCTCGCACCGCCGGTCCGCAGGGTCGTCCGTCGGGGCCTCGGGCGGCAGTTCGCGGTTGTTCGCGGGCAGCAGGGAGAGCAGGTGCCTGACCTCCTCCAGACACTCCGCCTCGTCGTCGTACACGAAGCCGGCCGCGCCGGAGACGGTCGCGTGGACCTCCGCCCCGCCGAGCTGTTCGTGCGTCACGCGCTCGTTCGTGACGGCCTGGACCACGTCCGGCCCGGTGATGTACATCTGCGAGATGTCCCGCACCATGAAGACGAAGTCGGTGAGCGCCGGCGAGTAGGTGGCACCGCCCGCGCACGGCCCGAGGATCACACTGATCTGGGGGATCACCCCGGACGCCCGAACGTTGCGGCGGAAGATCCCGCCGTACCCGGCGAGCGCCGTCACACCCTCCTGGATCCGTGCCCCGGCACCGTCGCTCAGCCCCACCAGCGGCGCACCGGACGAGATCGCCAGATCCATCACCTTGTGGATCTTCTGCGCGTGCGCCTCGCCCAGCGAGCCGCCGAAGACCCGGAAGTCATGCGCGTACGCGAACACCGTGCGGCCGTGCACCTGGCCCCACCCGGTGATCACCCCGTCCCCGCTGGGGCGTCGGTGCTCCAGGCCGAACCCCGTGGACCGGTGGCGCCGCAGCGACTCGACCTCCTGGAACGTGCCCGCGTCGAAGAGCAGCTCCAACCGCTCCGGAGCAGTCAACTTTCCCCGTGCGTGCTGCTGTTCGGTGGAGCGTGGGCCCATTCCCTCGCGCGCGGCGCTCTTCAGCGCCGCCGCCTGAGCCACCAGCGAGCGCAGATCCGGCCGGAGCGGCGCGGAGTTGGCGCCGGCGCTGCTCGACGGGGCGTCCTGATTGACTGTCATGGTCCCACCCATCCTTGGCTCGACGGTGCGCGGTGGCTTCTTGCACCGGCGCCGGAATCCGGATATCCGTCCCTCATTGAAGACCCGGCGCGGTCCTCGTGCCCTCCCCTAAGTTGTCCGGCACCCCCCTAAAGGGCTGTCCCGTCATCCCTGCCAGGACAGCCCTGACGACCTGCGGCCGGGCCCCGGCCCGCCCCCCGGACCGGCCGGCCCGGACACGGGGCCCTTAGGGGACCTACGGGGCACCACCGGGTGGAAGCGAAGTCCCTTTACGCCGCCCGGACGGTGGGGCGCCACGCCTCCACGGCCGAGGGCGTCAACGGAATTGGGACCCGCGAACCTTAGGGGTTTTGGCGGGGGCGGGCAGACCTCAGCCTGGGTCCCGACCGGTTCGGAAACGAAGCGCCCGACGGGCTGATCGCGCCGGGACGACGTGCTGAAGGGCAGGACACCATGAGAGACGACTTCCGTACCGGCGGTGCGCTGGTCTTCCCCGGCATGAGCCCCACGCGCTTCCAGGAATCGGCCAAGTTCATGCTGGTCAACCCGGTGGCCCGCCGACTCGTCGCCGAGGCCGACCGCGCACTCGGCTACTCACTGGTCGACCGCTACCGCGAGACCGAGGGCGACTACAGCGAGTACGCGCAGGTCGCGTTCCTCGTCAACTGCCTCGCCCTCGCCACCTGGGCGCAGGACCGGTTCGACCCGGAACCCGCGCTCTGCGTCGGACCCAGCTTCGGCGGAAAGACCGCGGCGGCCCACACCGGCGTCCTGGACTTCGCCGACGCCGTCCGCCTGACCGCCGGCTGGGCCAGGCTCCTGGAGTCGTGGTTCGCCGAGAACCATCGCGACGTCGTCACCCATTCCTTCACCCGCGTCCCGCGCCCCGAACTGGACCGGGTCCTCGCCGAACTCGACGAGCTCGGCGAGTGGTACGAGATCTCCTGCCATGTCGACGAGGACTTCTACATGGTGTCGCTGCGCGCGACCGTGCTGGAGTGGCTCGGCAAGCGACTGCGCTCGGTCGGGGGCCTGCCGCTGTACACGATGCGCCCGCCCATGCACGCGAGCGTCTTCGCCCCTCTGCGCGAGCGGGCCGAGGAGGAACTCTTCGCCCCGCTGACCTTCCACGATCCCCGGATCCCGGTCGTCGCCGACCAGGACGGCACCCTGCTGACCACCGGCGACCAGGTCCGCACCATGCTGCTGGACGGCTTCGTCCGCCCGGTTCAATGGCCCGCCGTCGTCGACTCGCTGCGCCGCCAAGGCGTCGGCAAGCTGTACGTCGCCGGTCCGGACAGCCTTTTCGGCCGGGTTCCCGTCACCACCAGGAACTTCGACGTCGTCGCCGTGGACCCGCGGACGGCGCTCCGGCCCGTCCGCCGGAGCCTCGCCGCCTGAGCGCGGCCCGGTCTCCCCGGACCCGAAGCACCTTTGAGGGACGCGCCCAGGCCGGCGCCGTGTCCCTGCCACCGGCACCAGGACCGGCCGCGGACTTTCGAGCGAGAGGTACACCATGACCCTTCTGACCAGGACCGACCTGGGATTCGCCTATCTGCAGCTGACCGGGTCGGCCTGGCAGGAGCCGGTGCGGTACACGCTGGAGGAACGGCTGGCGGCGCTGGCCGAGAACAACTGTGTCTCGATGGGCATGGCCGTCGAGGAGCTGGAGTCGTTCCTGGCCGACCACTCGGCGGACAAGCTGCGCGGCCTGCTCTCCGAGTACGGGGTCCGGCTGCACGAGCTGGAGGTCCACTTCGGCTGGAACGCCGGACCTGAGGAGAGCGGCCCCGCCCTGGAGTCGGAGACCCGCCTCTTCGAGCTGGCAGGACTGGCCGGCATTCCCGCCGTCAAGTCCTGTGCCGTGTACCCGCCCGGTGTGGAGATGCCCCCCACCGAGGTCCTCACCGAGCGCTTCGGCGCGATGTGCGACCGTGCCGCCGCGCGCGGACTGAACATCTCCCTCGAAGCCATGGCCGTGATGCCCGGCTTCACCTACCAGGTCGCCTCCGACATCATCGTCGCCGCGGACCGTCCGAACGCCGGTCTGCTCATCGACATGTGGCACCTCTTCCGCGACCCGACCGGCGTCGGCGCGGTCGACCAGCTGACGGGCGCGCAGATCGCGGCCGTGGAGTTCGCGGACGCCCCGCTCACCCCGTCCCCCGACGTCATGAACGAGGTCCTCAGCGGGCGGCTGCTGCCCGGCGAGGGCGACTTCGACATCACCGGGCTGCTGCACACGCTGGACGCCAAGGGCGTCGACCTCACCCCGTCGGTGGAGGTCCTCTCCGCCGACCTGCGCGCCCTGCCGCTCAGCGAGAACATCGCCCGCACCGCCGCGGCCGTGCGCGCCTCCCTCGAGAAGGCCCGCGGCTGAGAGCGCCACCCCTCACGGCCGCACCCGCGACAGGGAGATCGGCTCCCTGTCGCGGGGAGGCGGCTACCCACCGAGCGCAGAGACCTCTGGAGAAGGAACCATGTCCGATCTCGTCGACGCATGTCCGCACGCCCAGCCCCGCCCCTTCCCCCTGGAGCGCACCGGCTGCCCCCTCGACCCCGCACCGGAGTACGCGGTGCTGCGGGAGACCGAGCCGGTCTCCCGGGTCAAGCTCAAGTTCAACGGCCGTGAGGCCTGGCTCCTCACCCGGTACGAGGACGTCCGGCAGATGCTGGTCGACCCGCGGTTCAGCTCCAACATGGCCGACCCCGGCTACCCGCTCCAGTTCCACTTCCCCATGGAACTGCTCGGCAAGGTCAAGCCCGCCCTGCTGCACATGGACCCGCCGGAGCACACCGCCCACCGCATGATGCTGATGCCGGAACTCAGCGTGAAGCGCGTCGAGGCGATGCGGCCGCGCACCCAGGAGATCGTCGACGAGTGCATCGACGCGATGCTGGCCCAGGGCGGCCCGGTGGACCTGGTCTCCATGCTGTCGATGCCCGTGCCGTCCATCGGCATGTGCGAGCTGACCGGAGTTCCGCACGAGTCGCGCGACCTGTTCCACCGCTGGGTCACCCTCCTCGTCACCCAGGGCAGCGCCGAGGAGCACGCCTCGGCCAACGCCGAGGTCGAGGTGCTGCTCTACGAGCTCATCGCCGAGCGTCAGAAGAACCCCGGTGACGACCTGATCAGCAGCCTGCTCCAGCGCAACGACCAGAAGAAGGAGCTGGAACCGGCCGACATCAGCGCCCTGGTACGGGCCATGATCGCCGCCGGCCACGAGAGCACCGTCAACGGCATCACCATCGGCACCCTCGTCCTCCTCCAGCACCCCGAGCAGGCCGACTGGCTGCGCGCCCACCCCGAACTCTCGGGCCAGGCCGTCGACGAGCTGTCGCGCTACTCCAGCATCTCCGACCACGGCACCGTCCGCGTCGCGCTGGAGGACGCCGAGATCGGCGGCCAGCTGATCCGCAAGGGCGAGGGCGTCATCTGCTCGCTCTCCGCCTCCAACCACGACCCGGCGGTCTTCAAGGACCCCAACACCCTGGACCTGACCCGCCGCGAGGCGCGCCACAACGTGGCGTTCGGCTTCGGACGCCACCAGTGCGCGGGCCAGATGCTCGTCCGCATGCAGCTGGAGGTCGTCTTCACGACCCTGCTGCGGCGCATCCCCGGACTGCGCCTCGACGCGGCCCTGGACGAACTGCCCTTCAAGGCCAACGCCCTCATCGACGGCGTCCACGAGCTGCCGGTGACCTGGTAAAAGGAGATATCCATGCGTGTGATCGTCGACAAAGAGCGTTGTGTCGCGGCGGGTTCCTGTGTGATCACCTCGCCCGCCGTCTTCGACCAGAACGACGAGGACGGCAAGGTGGTGCTGTTGATCGCGACACCGGACGAGAAGCTGCGTGACGAAGTCCTGGAGTCCGTCAACGTCTGCCCCGTCGGGGCGCTGAGCGTCGCCGACTAGGCCACCGGCCACCCCCCGGAAGCCGGGGCACGGACCCACTCCCCTCGGGGCCCGTGCCCCGGCCGCTCCAGACCTCCCCACCCCCCCCGAAGCGTCCGGCCCCCGTCACGCGACGATGCCGGCCCGCTCGTCACCCACACCCGAAAGCGACGTTGGAACCGTGGAGAATCCGAACACCACTTACGCGCCGACGGCGCACGGGAACGGCGGGACGGTCCATTCCCTGCTCGACGACGCGACCGCGGACACCCCGGACGGGCAGTGTCTGCACGACTCCGCCGGCGAGGTGACGTACCGGCGGATGGCCGAACTCAGCCACGGTTTCGCCGCCTGGCTCGGCGAGCAGGGCGCGGCACGCGGTGACCGGCTGGTCGTGCAGCTCCCCAGCCGGCGCGAGCTGGTGGCCATGGTCTACGGGGCCTCGCGCCTCGGTGTGATCCTGGTACCGCTCAACCCCGCCATGAAGGAGTACCACCTCCGGTCCGTCATCGAGGACGCCGAACCCTCCCTGATCATCGGCGACGGCCCCACCACCGAGGTGCTCGGCCGGGCCACCGCCCTTCCCGTGCACGACCTCGCGGCGATCTGGCCCCACGTCGAGGAGGCCGCAAGGCGCCCGGCGCCCCCGCCCCTCGACATCAGCGCCGACGACACCGCGTTCCTCGTCTACACCTCCGGCAGCACCGCGGCGCCCAAGGCGGTCGTGTGCCCCCACGCGCAGGTCACCTTCGCCTCCCGCGCCATCCAGGAAGTGCTGGCGTACCGCCCGGACGACGTCGTCTTCTGCCGCTTCCCGATCTCCTGGGACTACGGCCTGTACAAGGTGCTGCTCGCCTGCCTGGGACGCTCCCAACTGGTCCTGGACGGCGGCGAGTCCGACCTCGTACTGCTGCGGCGGATGCGTGAGACCGGTGCCACCGTGGTCCCCATCGTGCCGTCCCTGGCCACGATGATCGGCACCCTCGCCCGGCGCGACACCCAGGACCCGCCCCCGGTACGGATGTTCACCAACACCGGTGCCGCGCTGCCCGACCACGCGGTCGCCACCCTGCGCGAGGCGTTCCCCGGTGTGCAGGTGGTCCGCCAGTTCGGCCAGACCGAGTGCAAGCGCGTCACCATCATGCCGCCGGACCAGGAGAACGAGCGCCCCCAGTCGGTGGGGCTGCCCCTGCCCGGTACCACCGTCCTCATCCTCGACGCGGAGGGCCGGTCCCTCCCGACCGGCGAGACCGGTGAGATCGTCGCCGTGGGACCGCACGTCATGCCCGGCTACTGGCGCCGCCCCGAACTCTCGGCGCGCACCTTCCGCCGCGACCCCGACACCGGGGCGCTGCGCCTCCACACCGGCGACTACGGCCGGCTCGACGAGGACGGCTACCTCTACTTCGAGGGCCGCCGCGACGACATGTTCAAGCGCAAGGGCATCCGGATGAGCACGGTGGAGATCGAGGCCGCCGCCATGGACATCCCCGGGGTGCGCACCGCCACGGCGCTTCCTCCCACCGACACCCGCGACCTGGTCATCTTCGCTGAGACGGAACTGGCCCCCCACACCGTCCTGAAGGAACTCGCCGAGCGCCTGGAGTCGGCCAAGGTGCCCGCTCTGTGCCGGGTCCTGGACGAACTGCCGCTGAGCCTGCACGGGAAGAACGCCCGGCAGGTACTGACCGAGATGATCGACGGGGAAGGGCGATGAGCCGCTACCAGGCACTGGCCGAACGCTTCGGCACACCGCTGTACGTGTACGACCTCGACGAGCTCGACTCGGCACGGCAGCAGCTGTTCGACTCCCTGCCCGAGGAGTTCACCCTCTTCTACGCCCTCAAGGCCAACCCCCACCCGGGCCTGGTCCGGGCCCTGCGGGAGGGCGAGGGCCGCCACTGCCGGCCCGAGATCAGCTCCACCGGCGAGCTGGAGTCCGCCCTCTCCGCCGGCTTCCGCGGCGAGGACTGCCTCTACACCGGCCCCGGCAAGACCCCGGGCGAGCTGGACGAGGCGATCCGCCTGGGTGTCCGCGTCTTCTCCACCGACTCGGTCTCCGACGTCCGCCATGTGGCCGACGCCGCCCTGGCGAACGGTGTGACCGCCGACTGCCTGCTGCGCGTCAACAGCGCGTCCGCCAGCGCCACCAGCAGTATCCGGATGACCGGTACTCCCTCGCAGTTCGGCTTCGACAGCGAGACCCTGGCCGACGTGGTCCCCGAGCTGCGGACGATCGCGGGCGTCCGCATCACCGGGATGCACTTCTTCCCGCTGAGCAACGCCAAGGACGAGGACAGCCTCGTCGGCGAGTTCCAGCACACCATCGAGCTGGCCGCCCGTCTCCAGAACGAACTGGACCTTCCCCTGCGCTTCCTCGACATCGGCGGCGGCTTCACCGTGCCGTACGCCGTTCCCGGCACTCGCGGGACGTACCCCAAGCTGCGCGGCGAGCTCGCGGCCGCGCTGGACACCCACTTCCCGCAGTGGCGGACCGAGGGCCCCGAGATCGCCTGCGAGTCGGGCCGCTACCTCGTCGGGGCGAGCGGCACTCTCGTCGCCTCGGTCAGCAACGTCAAGGTCAGCCGCGGCCGCAAGTTCGTCATCCTCGACGCGGGCATCAACACCTTCGGCGGCATGTCCGGCCTCGGCCGGCTGCTGCCCGTCGCCGTCGGGACCGAATCGGGGGAGTGCGTCGAATCGGCCAGTCTGGTGGGCCCGCTGTGCACGCCCGGCGACATCCTCGGCCGTGAGATCGACCTGCCCGCACTCGCCGCCGGCGACCTGGTGACGATCCCCAACGCCGGCGCGTACGGGCCGACCGCCAGCCTGCTGATGTTCCTGGGCCGCCCGGCCCCCACCGAGGTGGTCGTGCGCGGGGACACGGTGCTGTCCGTCTCCCGGATCGAGCACAGCCGCTCCTACGCGTCCCTGGACGAACCGTCCGCGAACACCGTCGAGGGAGGTACCGAATGAGCACCGGCCTCATGCACGGCGCCACGAGCACCATGAGTCCGGCGGGTGCCCGGCGCGGCACCGTGGTCGTCACGACCATGGCCTCCGACTCGCACACCTGGAACCTCGTCTTCCTCCAGCTGCTCATCGAGGAGCTGGGCTACGAGGTGATCAACCTGGGCCCGTGCGTCCCGGACCAGATCCTCGTGGAGGCCTGCCGGGAGACCGCCCCCGACCTGGTGGTGATCAGCAGCGTCAACGGGCACGGCCACCAGGACGGGCTGCGCGTCATCGAAGCGCTGCGCGCCTGTGGTGACCTGACCTCGACCCCGGTGGTCATCGGCGGGAAGCTCGGCGTCGCCGGGCAGCAGAGCGACGCGGCGATCGGTGAGCTGATCTCGGCCGGGTTCGATGCCGTCTTCGACGACGCCTCCACGGCCGCACGGGAGTTCAGCCGGTTCGTCGGCACGCTCTCCACCGCCCCCCGCTCCCTGGAGCGCACCGAGGTCGGGGCGTGAGACCGGGCGCGCACCCGCTCCGGCGGACGGCCGAGGGGGCGCGCCCGGTTGACTTCGGAGCCTTCGTCCGAGCGAGAAGCCGCGCCGGTGACCTGGTGGTGCAGCCCCGGATGGGGTTCAGCGACCCCGCCACCATGCGTGCGGGGCTGGCCGCCACCCGCGCAGCCGACGCCACGACGGTCGGCACCGTCACCCTCGACAGCTACACGAGGGTCGGTGAACTCGCCTCCGTGGAGAGCGCTTTGCGTGCCGGGGCCGGACTCAACGGCTACCCCATCGTCAGTTACGACCCGGCCGTGACCGGTCAGGTTCTCGCGGGGATCAGGGACGAGACGTTCCCGGTCCAGGTCCGGCACGGATCGGCCGTCCCCGGGGACATCTTCGCCGCGCTGGGCAGGACGCTGATCAACGCCACCGAGGGCGGCCCCGTCTCGTACTGCCTCCCCTACGGACGTACTCCGCTGGACGAGTCCGTACGGAACTGGGTCCGCTGCACCGAGGATTTCGCGCAGCTGCGGGAATCGGGAGTGGAACCGCATCTGGAGACGTTCGGCGGCTGCATGCTCGGGCAATTGTGCCCACCGAGCCAGCTGGTGGCGATCAGTGTGCTCGAAGCGCTTTTCTTCTGCCAGCACGGAATACGAAGTGTGTCGCTCAGTTATGCCCAGCAGACCCACCCGGGGCAGGACCGGGAAGCGGTCGCGGCTCTGCGGCGGCTCTGCGAGGAATTGCTTCCGACGCCCAACTGGCACGTGGTCATCTACGCCTACATGGGCGTCTATCCGACCACGGACGAGGGCGCCTATCTGCTGCTCGACCAGGCGACGCGCCTCGCGGTCGACTCCGGGTCGGAACGGCTCATCGTGAAGACGGTGGCGGAATCCCGCCGGATCCCGACCGTCGCGGAGAACGTCGCCGCACTGGAGTCGGCGGCCAGGGCCGCCAGGACGGCGCCGCCCGGCGAGCCGGCCCCCGCCGAAGCCGACTCGCAGACATACCTGGAGGCCAGAGCCCTGGTCGAGGGCGTGCTCGAACTGTCCTCCGACATCGGACACGCCTTCGAACTCGCCTTCAGGCGGGGAGCTCTGGACATCCCCTACTGCCTGCACCCGGACAATCACGGCCGGGCCCGCAGCTACATCGACGGCGACGGCCGGCTGCGGTGGGCCGGTATCGGGCGGCTGCCACTGGCCGGGCTCGTCGGCCCGGCCCGTACCCGGGATGTCACCTCGTCCGGGCTGCTCGCCGATCTCTCCTACGTACAAAGGGCGTTCGACCGGGTGGCGATGGAATCCGGTGGTTCGCACAACCGCGACGGCGCCGGCATCGCGCCGGCCGGATTCCGGTCCCTCTCCCCCGGCGAATCGCAGGAGAGTTCCTAGGACTTAGGGGGGCCGTAGGGGCTGTGCGCGGCCTTTCGCCTTCATAGCGTGACCCGCAGTGGTGCGGTTCCTTGGTGAATTCCGTCCGGTGACGGGCGACAATTGTGTGGAGTGCAGATGACTGAGTCGGAAAACTTCGTCTCTGGCACCGACGGTGTGCCGGACGGGGGCACGGTGCAGCAGGCCGCACTCGTGCGTGAGCTGGAATCCCTCCCCACCTCGGAGCAGACCCGGGTGCTGCTGGAGCTCGTGCGGGAGAGCACCGCGGCCGTACTGAGGCAGACCCGGCCGGACGCCACGCAGACCGTGGACCCGGCACGCGCCTTCCGCGAACTGGGGCTCGACTCCGTGGCGCTGGTGGCCCTGCACGTCCGGCTGATCGCGGCCACCGGCCTTCCGCTACCCCCTACCGTCGCCTTCGACCACCCCTCACCGGCCGCCCTCGCCGCACATCTGCGCACCGAGGCCCTGGGCCTGCCCGACCTGCCCGACCCGGTCTTCGCGCCGGGCATCGCCACCGACGACCCGATCGCCGTCGTCGGCATCGGCTGCCGCTACCCCGGTGATGTGTCGTCCCCCGAGGACCTGTGGCAGCTGGTCGCCGACGGCACCCACGTCCGCGACGACTTCCCCGCCGACCGGGGCTGGGACCTCGACCGCCTCTTCGACGACGACCCCACGACCCCCGGCACCACCTACGCCCGCCACGGCGGATTCCTGTCCGGCGCGGCCGAGTTCGACGCGGACTTCTTCTCCATCAGCCCCCGTGAAGCCCTCGCGATGGACCCCCAGCAGCGCCTCGTGCTGGAGACCGTGTGGGAGGCCGTGGAGCGGGCCGGGATCGACGCGCAGACCCTGCGCTCCAGCCGGACCGGCGTCTTCGTGGCCGCCGAGCCGCAGGAGTACGCGATGCGCCTGCACGAGGCGCCGGACGGCCTGGACGGATACCTGCTCAGCGGCAACGCACCCAGCGTCGTCTCCGGCCGGGTCGCCTACACGCTCGGCCTGGAAGGCCCCGCGCTGACCGTCGACACCGCCTGCTCGGGTTCGCTCGTCGGCCTCCACCTCGCCGTCCAGTCCCTGCGGCGCGGCGAGTGCACCCTCGCGCTGGCCGGCGGGGTCGCCGTCATGGGCAGCCCCGGCGTGTTCACCGCGTTCGCACGGCAGCGCGGTCTCGCGGCCGACGGCACCGTCAAGGCGTTCGCCGCCGCCGCGGACGGCACCGCGTTCGCCGAGGGCGCCGGTGTGTTCGTCCTGGAACGCCTCTCCGACGCACGGGCCAACAACCACCCCGTCCTCGCCGTCGTACGCGGCACGGCCGTCAACCAGGACGGCGCGTCCAACGGCCTGACCGCGCCGAGCGGCCGCGCGCAGCGCCAGGTCATCCGCCAGGCACTCGCGGACGCCGGACTCACCGTCGGCGATGTCGACGCCGTCGAGGCGCACGGCACCGGTACCACGCTCGGCGACCCGATCGAGGCCCAGGCGCTGATCGCCACCTACGGGCAGGAGCGCACCGGGGGACCGGTCTGGCTCGGTTCGGTGAAGTCCAACATCGGGCACACCCAGGCGGCGGCGGGCTCGGCCGGCCTGATCAAGATGATCATGGCGATGCGCCATGGTCTGCTGCCCGCGACGCTGCACGTGGACGACCCCTCGCCCAACGTCGACTGGTCGGCGGGGGAGGTCCGGCTGCTGACCGAACCCGTGCCGTGGGCGTCGGGGGAGCGCACCCGCCGGGCCGCCGTCTCCTCCTTCGGCGTCAGCGGCACCAACGCCCACATCGTCGTCGAGGAACCGCCGGCCGAGACCACGCAGAGCGCCGCCGCCGAGGGCGACGGCACCCCGGCCGAGGACGGACGGCCCCTGCCGGCGACGCTCTCGGCCAAGAGTGAGGCCGCCCTGCGTGACCAGGCACGACGCTTGCTGGCACACGTCGAGAGGAACCCCGGGGCCCGGCCGCTCGACCTCGCCCACTCCCTGGCGACCACCCGCTCCGCACTGCCGCACCGCGCCGCGGTGCTCGCCGGCGACCGCGCGGCCCTCCTCGACGGGCTGCGCGCCGTGGCGGACGGCCGCGACGCCCCCGGCGTGTTCACCTCGGTCACCGGCGGCGCCACCGCCTTCCTCTTCACCGGCCAGGGCAGCCAGCGCCTCGCCATGGGACGCCGGCTGTACGACGCCTACCCCGTCTACGCCAAGGCCCTCGACAACGCCATCGGCTATCTCGACCTCCAGCTCGACCGCTCCCTGTGGGACGTCCTGTTCGCCGAGGAGGACACCCCCGAGGCGGCCCTGCTGGACCGCACCATGTACGCGCAGGCGGCCCTCTTCGCCGTCGAGGTCGCCCTGTTCAGGCTCCTGGAGTCCTGGGGCGTCCAGCCCGACTACGTGGCCGGGCACTCCATCGGCGAGCTGACCGCCGCGCACGTCGCCGGTGTGCTCTCGCTCGACGACGCCGCCACCCTCGTCGCCGCGCGCGGCCGGCTGATGCAGGCACTGCCCGAGGGCGGCGCCATGATCGCCGTGGAGGCGGACGAGGCGACGGTGGAGCCGCTCCTCGCGCACTGCCGCGACACGGTGAGCATCGCGGCGGTCAACGGCCCCCGCTCGGTCGTCCTTTCCGGCGACGAGGACACGGTCACCGCCATCGCCGCCCGGCTGGAGGCCGACGGCCACCGCACCAAACGGCTCCGGGTCAGCCACGCGTTCCACTCGCCGCTGATGGAACCCATGCTCGACGAGTTCCGGCAGATCGCCCGGATCCTCACCTACAGCGCGCCGAAGCTCCCTGTCGTCTCCGCCCTCACCGGCGGGCTCGCCACCGCCGAGGAACTCACCGACCCCGAGCACTGGGTACGGCACATCTGCGCGCCCGTACGCTTCCACGACGCCGTCGCCTCCCTCGCGGGCCGGGACGTCGCCACCTTCCTCGAACTCGGACCCGACCCGGTGCTCTGCGCCATGGGCCGCGCGAGCGCCGACCCGTCCGCGGTGTTCACCCCGCTCCTGCGCCGCGGGCACGACGAGGCGTACCAACTGCTCAGCGCCCTGGCCGTCGCCCACACGCGTGGCACCCGTGTCGACTGGCACGCCTTCTTCGCCGGTGCCGGCGCCCACCGCGTCGAGCTCCCCACCTACGCCTTCCAGCGCGAGCGGTTCTGGCTCAGCGCCCCCGACGCCGCCCAGGACGCGACGGCGCTCGGCCAGATGGCCGCCGACCACCCCCTGCTGGGCGCGGTGGTGGGCCTCGCGGACACCGGGGGCGCCGTCCTCACCGGACGGGTCTCGCTGCGCTCGCACCCCTGGCTCGCCGACCACGTGATCGACGGCCATGTCCTGCTGCCCGGCACCGCGTTCGTCGACCTCGCGGTCCGGGCCGGTGAACAGACCGGCTGCGAACACCTCGACGAACTGGTCATGGCGGCCCCGCTGACCCTGCCCACCACGGGCGGCGTCGCCCTCCAGATCGTCGTCGACGCCCCCGACACCACCGGCCGGCGCGCCGTCGCCTTCTACTCACGCGACGAGGACGCCCCCGCCGACGCCCCGTGGACCCGTCACGCCACCGGCCGCCTGGCCCCCCGGGACCTGACCGGCCCGCCGCCCGCGGACTTCGCGGCAGGCACCTGGCCGCCGCCCGGCGCTGAGGCCCTCGACATCACCGGCCTCTACGGTGACCTGGCCACGCAGGGCTACGGATACGGCCCCGCCTTCCACGGACTGCGAGCGGTCTGGAAGGCCGGGGAGGGCGAGGTGTTCGCCGAGGTACGGCTGCCCGAGACGGCCGGGGACCCGGCCTCCGCCTACGGACTCCACCCCGCGCTGCTCGACGCGGTCCTGCACGCCACGGACTTCGCCACAGCGGCCGCCACGGACGGCCCGGAAGACCGCATCCTGCTGCCCTTCGCCTGGACCGGCGTCACCCTGCACGCGGTCGGCGCCACCACGCTGCGGGTACGCGTCACCGCCACCGGCACCGACGAGGTCGCCCTCGAACTGGCCGACGCCACCGGAGCCCCGGTGGCCTCCGTCGACTCCTTCCTCGTCCGGCCCCTCGCGGCCGGCGGACTGGCCGCCACCGCCCACCCGGACGCCCTCCACCACGTCCGGTGGACCCCGCTGCCGACCCCCGCCGCCACCCCGCCGAACCCCGACGCCGCATTCCACACCTGCCCCGCACCGACCGGGCCCGACGTCGCCGCCGACGTCCGCACCGTCCTCGGCGACACGCTGACGGCCGTACGCGACTGGCTCACCGACGAGCGGTCCACCACCGCGCGCCTGACCGTAATCACCCGGGGCGCGGTCGCCGCCGCCCCCGGTGAGCAGGCCGCACTCGCCCAGGCACCCGTCTGGGGCCTGGTGCGCTCGGCACAGGCCGAACACCCCGGCCGCTTCCTCCTGCTCGACACCGACGGCTCCCTCGACACGGACGAACTGCTGCGCCTCACCGCCGACTCGGACGAGCCCGAGATCGCGCTGCGCGACGGCCGGTTGCACGCCCCCCGGCTGACCCGCACCACGCAGGCGCCGGACACCGCCGCGACCCCCTGGCGCACCGACGGCACCGTCCTGATCACCGGTGGCACCGGCGGCGTCGGCGCCACGGTCGCCCGGCACCTGGTCACCGCACACGGTGTACGCGGACTGCTGCTCACCGGCCGCCGGGGCGCGGACGCCCCCGGCGCAGAGGAGCTGCGCGCCGAGCTGACCGCACTCGGTGCCGAGGTCGTGATCGCCGCCTGCGACGCCGCCGATCGCGAGGCGCTGGCCGACGTACTGGCCGCCGTACCGGAGCGGCTGCCGTTGAGCGCCGTGGTGCACGCCGCAGGGGTGCTCGACGACGCACTGGTCGAATCGCTCGACGACGCCCGCCTGGACACCGTCCTGCGGCCCAAGGCCGACGGGGCCTGGAACCTGCACGAGCTCACCCGCGACAGCGACCTGTCGGCGTTCGTCCTGTTCTCCTCCACCGCCACCCTCCTGGACGGTGCGGGACAGGGGAACTACGCCGCCGCCAACGTCTTCCTCGACGCACTGGCCACCCACCGCGGCGCCCTCGGCCTCCCCGCGACCTCGCTCGCCTGGGGGCTGTGGACCGGCACCGGCGGCATGGGCGGCAGCCTCGACGAGGCCGCGCTGCGGCGCATCGAACGCCTCGGCCTCCAGCCCCTGTCCGTCGCGGAGAACCTCGCCCTGCTTGACCGTGCGATCACCACCGTCGACCACCCGGCCGTCGTGCCCGTACGGCTGAACCTGCGCACGCTCAACGCCCGCGCCGACGACGTCCCGGCCCTCCTGCGAGCCCTGGTCCGCCCGCCGCGCCGCTCCGTGGGCGGCGGCGGGGTCAGCGTCGAACAGTCCCTCGCGCGGAGCCTGAGCGGCCTGACCCGCTCGGAGCGCGGCGAGGCCCTCCTCGACCTGGTCCGTACCCAGGTGGCCGCAGTCCTCGGCCACGACGGACCCGAACGCGTCCTCACCACAAGGGCGTTCAACGAAATGGGCTTCGACTCCCTCGCGGCCGTCGAGCTCCGCAACCGGCTCAGCGCCGCCACCGGCCTGCCACTGACGGCCACGCTCGTCTTCGACTACCCCTCGCCCGGATCCCTCGCCGACCACCTGGCATCCCGGCTCGGCGGCGACGCGGAGCAGCACGCCGGGCGGCACACTCCGGCCGCCCCCGCCGCGACCGACGACGACCCCATCGCCATCGTCTCCATGGCCTGCCGCTACCCCGGGGGCGTGACCTCGCCCGAGGAGCTGTGGCAGCTCGTCGAGGAGGGACGCGACGTCGTCTCGGCCTTCCCCACCGACCGCGGCTGGGCCACCGACATCCACGACACCGAGCCCGGCGCGCCGGGCAAGAGCCTCACCGACCAGGGCGGTTTCCTTTACGGGGCGGCCGACTTCGACGCCGAGTTCTTCGGCATCAGCCCCCGCGAGGCCCAGGCCATGGACCCCCAGCAGCGACTGCTGCTGGAGATCGCCTGGGAGACCGTCGAACGCGCGGGCATCGACCCGCACACCCTGCGCGGCAGCGACACCGGCGTGTTCGCCGGCGTGATGTACCACGACTGGGGGCTGCGGCTCGGTCCGCTGCCCGAGCACGTGGCCGGCTACCACGGCAACGGCAGCCTCGCCAGCGTGGTGTCCGGACGTGTCGCCTACACCCTGGGCATCGAAGGCCCCGCCGTCACCGTCGACACCGCCTGCTCGTCCTCCCTCGTCGCCCTGCACTGGGCCGCCCAGG
Source organism: Streptomyces sp. LN549 (assembly GCF_043203805.1). Lineage (NCBI taxonomy): Bacteria > Bacillati > Actinomycetota > Actinomycetes > Kitasatosporales > Streptomycetaceae > Streptomyces > Streptomyces sp. LN549. Next base: position 6,145,036 of record NZ_JAZHRI010000002.1, read on the forward strand.
CGCTGCGCCGGGGCGACTGCGCCCTCGCCCTCGCGGGCGGCGTCACCGTCATGTCCACCCCGGACACCTTCGTCGACATGAGCAGGCAGCGCGGCCTGGCCACCGACGGGCGGTGCAAGTCGTTCGGCAGCGGTGCCGACGGCACCGGCTGGGGCGAGGGCGTCGGCATGCTCCTGCTGGAGCGGCTCTCCGATGCCGAACGCAACGGCCACCGCGTGCTCGGCATCGTCCGAGGCTCCGCCGTCAACTCCGACGGGGCCTCCAACGGCCTCACCGCCCCCAACGGCCCCGCCCAACAGCGCGTCATCCGTCGCGCGTTGAGCGTCGCCGGCCTCACCCCGGCCGACGTCGACGCCGTCGAGGGGCATGGCACAGGCACCGTCCTGGGCGACCCGATCGAGGCCCAGGCACTGCTGGAGACGTACGGCCAGGAGCGCCCGGCCGCCGACAGCCCGCTGCTGCTCGGCTCCATCAAGTCCAACATGGGCCACACCCAGGCGGCGGCCGGCGTGGCGGGCATCATCAAGATGGTGCAGGCGATGCGCCACGGCACGCTGCCCGCGACCCTGCACGCCGACGAGCCGTCACCCCAGGTGGACTGGGACTCCGGCGCAGTCGCGCTGGTGACCGGTCCCACCGCCTGGCCCGCGCACGGCCGCCCGCGTCGCGCAGGCGTGTCGTCGTTCGGCATCAGCGGCACCAACGCCCACGTGATCATCGAGGAGCCGCCCGCCGCCACCGCGCCGCAGGACGTGCCCGAGCCGGCCGGGCCCACGCCCGGCCCGGTCATCTGGCCGCTCTCGGCGAGGACCCCGGACGCGCTGAGCGCCCAGGCCACGCGCCTGCTCGGCCACCTCGCCACGGTCCCCGACGACGCACTCGCCGCGACGGGCCACGCCCTCGCGACGACCCGCGCCGCCCTGGACCACCGCGCCGTCGCCCTCGGAGCCGACCGCACGGAACTCGCCGCCGCTCTGGAGGCGTTGGCTTCCGGTGGCGGGGCGGTGCGGGACGCGGTCAGTGAGGGCAAGGTCGCGTTCCTGTTCACGGGTCAGGGTGCGCAGCGTCTTGGTATGGGCCGGGAGTTGTATGAGGCGTTCCCGGTGTTCGCGGAGGCGTTCGACGCGGTGCTCGCGGAGCTGGATGCCCGGTTGGGGCGTTCGTTGCGTGACGTGGTCTGGGGTGAGGACGCCGGCCTGCTGAACGGGACGATGTTCGCCCAGGCCGGTCTGTTCGCGGTCGAGACGGCGTTGTTCCGGCTGGTGGAGTCCTGGGGTGTGCGTCCGGACTTCCTGGTCGGCCACTCGGTCGGTGAGATCGCGGCCGCGCATGTGTCTGGTGCGTTGTCGTTGGCGGATGCGGCTGAACTGGTCGTGTCACGTGGTCGGTTGATGCAGGCGCTTCCTTCCGGCGGCTCGATGGTGGCGGTGGAGGCGGCGGAGGCTGAGGTGCTTCCGTTGCTGAACGGTGAGGTGGGCATCGCTGCGGTCAACGGGCCGCGTTCCGTCGTTGTCTCGGGTACGGAGGCGGCGGTTCGCGAGCTGGTCGCGACGTTCGAGGCTCAGGACCGCAGGACGAGTGTGCTGCGGGTGTCTCACGCGTTCCATTCGCCTTTGATGGAGCCGATGCTGGCGGAGTTCGGGGCGGTGGTGGCCGGGCTGGAGTTCGGTGCCCCGTCGATTCCGGTGGTGTCGGGTGTGTCCGGGGATCTGTCGGAGGGTTGGGGTTCGCCGGAGTACTGGGTGCGGCATGTCCGTGAAGCGGTGCGCTTCGCCGACGCGATCCGGTTCCTTGAGGACCGCGGCGTCACCTCGTACATCGAGATCGGACCGGACGCCGTGCTCAGTGGCATGGGCCAGGACTGCGTCCAGGATGCGGAGGGGACGGCGTTCGTCCCGTCGCTGCGACGGAAGCGGCCCGAGGTCCGCGACCTCCTCGCAGCCGTCGGTCGTGCCCACGCACGCGGTGTCACCGTCGCATGGGACGCCTTCTTCGGTCTCCATGGCATCGGACAGGGCCCGGACCTGCCCACCTACGCCTTCCAGCACCAGCGCTACTGGCTCGACCTGGCCACTGCCCCCGGCGACCTGGACGCGGTCGGTCTCGAAGCGGTCACCCACCCGCTGCTGAGCGCGGCTGTGGCGACGCCGGACGACGGTGGCGTCGTCCTCACGGGGCGGCTCGCGACCGGCACCCAGCCGTGGCTCGCGGACCACGGCGTGCTGGGCAGCGTGCTGCTGCCGGGCACCGGTTTCGTCGAGCTGGCGATCCGGGCGGGTGACCACGTCGGCTGCGGCCGGATCGAGGAGCTGCTCCTCGAAGCGCCGCTGACGCTGCCGGCCCGGGGAGGGGTCGCCCTGCGCGTCGTCGTCGGCGCACCGGACCCCTCCGGCGCCTGCACGGTCAGCATCCACTCCCGCGGCTCCGCGGACCCCGACGCCCCGTGGACCAGACATGCCCACGGCACCCTCACCCGCGAGGCGTCCGAACCCGCCTTCGACCTCACCCAGTGGCCGCCGGCCGGCGGCACCCCGCTCGACGTCGAATCCGCCTATGAGCGGCTGCGCGAGCGCGGCTACGCCTACGGCCCCGCCTTCCAGGGCCTGCGCGCGGCCTGGCGGCGCGGCGACGACGTGTTCGCCGAGGTCGCTCTCGACGGTGCCGCCCGCGACGAGGCAGCGGCCTTCGGACTGCACCCCGCGCTCCTCGACGCGGCCATGCACGCCGATCTGCTGACGGACCCGGCCGCCGACGCGGCCACCCTGCTGCCCTTCTCGTGGAACGGCGTCACCCTGCACGCCGCCGGAACCCCCTCGCTACGCGTCCACATCCAGCGGATACGCGGCGACGAGGTGTCCGCCATCATGGTCGCCGACGAGAGCGGCGCACCGGTGGCCACCGTGGAGTCGCTCGTCTCCCGCCCGGTCTCGCCGGAGCAGATCGCCGCGGCCTCGGGCGCAGCCTCCGCCGCCCTCCACCGGATCGTCTGGCAGCGGACGGAGCCGGTCACCGCGACGGCCGACGACACCTCCGCGTACACCGTCCTGCACTGCCCGGTGTCGCCCGAGGGCCAGGACGTCCCGGACGCCGTGCGCGCCCTCACCCACCGCGTGCTCGGCGAGATACGTGACCGGCTCGCCGGCCCCGAGGCCGGCAGCGGCCCCCTCGTCGTGGTCACCCGGCGTGCCGTGCCCGTGCGGCCCGGCGAGGACGTGGACCCGGCCCAGGCCCCCGTATGGGGTGTGGTGCGTGCCGCACAGGCCGAGAACCCGGGCCGGTTCCTCCTCCTCGACGTCGAGGACGAGTCCGGGGCGACGGAGGCCGCCCTCGCCGCGGCCGTCGCGTCCGGCGAACCCGAATCCGCCCTGCGCGGCGGCGAGTCCTGGGTGCCGCGACTGGGCCGCGCCACCGCGCCCGAGCCCGCGCGGACTTCCCCGTGGGACACCGAGGGCACGGTGCTGATCACCGGAGGCACCAGCGGCCTCGGCGCACTCGTCGCGCGTCACCTCGTCACCCGGCACGGAGTACGGCACCTCCTCCTGGCCGGCCGGCGCGGCCCGGGCACACCCGGCGCGGAGGAACTCGCCGCCGAACTGACGGGCCTCGGCGCCCAGGTGAAGATCGCCGCGTGCGATGTGGCCGACCGCGACGGGCTGGCCGCCCTGCTCGCCGGGATCGACGCCGACCGCCCGCTGCGCGCCGTCGTGCACGCGGCGGCGGTCGCCGACGGCGGCCTGGTCGGCAGCCTCACGCCCGAACGGTTCGACGCCGTCCTGCGCCCCAAGGCCGAGGGCGCGTGGCACCTGCACGAGCTGACCAGGGACGCCGATCTCACCGCGTTCGTCATGTTCTCCTCGGCAGGCGGCCTCGTCCTCGCTGCCGGACAGGCCGACTACGCGGCGGCCAACGTCTTCCTGGACGCGCTCGCCACCCACCGCGCGGCGGCCGGACTGCCCGCGACGTCCCTCGCGTTCGGCATGTGGGAGGTCAGCACCGGGCTCGGCGGCGACCTCACCGAAGCCGACCTGGAGAGGATGCGGCGGCTCGGCCTGCCCGCCCTCCCCGCCGAGCGGGGCCTGGAGCTCTTCGACGCCGCCCTCGTCGCCGAGGACGCCGTCGTCGTCCCCCTCGCCATCGACGCGGCGGCGCTCGCCGCCCGCAGCGACGAGGTGCCCGCACTGCTGCGCGGCCGGGTCCGTACCCCCGCCCGCCGCACCGTCCGGGCGGCCGCCACCGGCTCCGCCCTGGAACGCCGCCTGGCCGGTGCGACCCCCGACGAGCGGGCCCGCATCCTGCTGGACACCGTCCGCACCCAGGTCGCGTCCGTCCTCGGCCAGCCGACCCCCGAGGCGGTCGGACCCGACACGGCCTTCCGCGACCAGGGGTTCGACTCCCTCGCCGCCGTGGAACTGCGCAACCTGCTGGTCGGCTCCACCGGGCTGCGGCTGCCCGCGACGCTGGTCTTCGACTACCCCAACTCCCGTGCCGTGGCCGGGTACCTCGACACCCTGCTCACCGGCTCGACCGCCGCCGCCGCTCCCGTCGCCACCCCGCTCGCGGCCGTCGACGACGACCCGATCGCCGTGGTGGCCATCAGCTGCCGCTTCCCCGGAGGCGTCCGCTCACCCGAGGACCTGTGGGACCTCGTCGCGGAGGGCGTCGACGCCATCGGTGACTTCCCCGCCGACCGTGGCTGGGACGCCGACGGCCTCTACGACCCCGAACCGGGGCTCCCCGGCCGCACGTACGTGCGCGAAGGCGGATTCCTCTACGACGCGGCCGAGTTCGACCCCGAGTTCTTCGGCATCATGCCGCGCGAGGCCCTCGCGATGGACCCGCAGCAACGGCTGCTGCTTCAGTCCGCGTGGGAGACGTTCGAGCGCGCCGGCATCGACCCGGAGACGCTGCGCGGCAGCCAGACCGGTGTGTACGCCGGTGTGATGTACCACGAGTACGGCAGCCGGGTCACCAACGTCCCCGACGACCTGGCCGGCTACCTCGGCAACGGCAGCGCGGGCAGCATCGCCTCCGGCCGCGTCGCCTACGCGCTGGGCCTCGAAGGGCCCGCCGTCACGGTCGACACCGCCTGCTCCTCATCCCTGGTCAGCCTTCACATGGCCTGCCAGGCGCTGCGTACCGGCGAGATCGACCTCGCCCTGGCGGGCGGTGTCACCGTCATGCCGACCCCGGAGATCTTCGTCGACTTCAGCCGGCAGCGCGGACTCGCTGCCGACGGACGCTCCAAGGCGTTCGCGGGCGCCGCCGACGGCACGAGCTGGGCCGAGGGCGTCGGCCTCCTGCTGGTGGAGCGCCTTTCCGACGCCCGCCGCAACGGGCACCCCGTCCTCGCGGTGGTCCGGGGCAGCGCCATCAACCAGGACGGCGCCTCCAACGGCCTGACCGCCCCCAACGGCCCCTCCCAGCAGCGCGTCATCCACAAGGCCCTCTCGGCCGCGGGACTCACCCCTGCCGATGTGGACGCGGTGGAGGGACACGGCACCGGCACCCGGCTGGGCGACCCGATCGAGGCCCAGGCCCTGCTCGCCACGTACGGCCAGGGCCGCCCCGCCGACCGCCCGCTGTGGCTCGGCTCGGTCAAGTCGAACATCGGGCACGCCCAGGCCGCCGCGGGTGTCAGCGGAGTCATCAAGATGGTGATGGCCCTGCGCAACGGCCTGCTGCCCCGGACCCTGCACGTCGACGAGCCGTCACCGCAGGTGGACTGGGAGGCCGGTGGCGTACGGCTGCTGACCGAGCCGGTCACCTGGGCGGCGCACGACCGGCCCCGACGGGCAGGCGTATCCTCCTTCGGGCTCAGCGGCACCAACGCCCACGTCATCATCGAGGAAGCACCCCGGGACGACACCGCGTCCTCCGAGCCCTCTGCGCAGGACGGCCCGGCCGGCGTCGCCGCTTCCGCCGGACCGCTGCCCGTCGTAACGCTGCCGCTGTCCGCGCGCAGCGCCACGGCCCTCGCGGCGCAGGCCGGTCGCCTCCTTGCCCATGTGGAGGCGCACCCGGACGAGGCGTTGGTGGATGTCGGTTATTCGTTGGCGACGACGCGTGCGGTGTTGGATCACCGTGCGGTGGTGCTGTCCGCGGACCGTGAGGCGGCGGTGCGTGCGTTGTCCGATCTGGTGGCGGGCCGGGAGTGTGCGGATGTCGTCACGTCGGCGGGTTCGTCGGCGGAGGGTCTGACGGCGTTCCTGTTCACGGGTCAGGGTGCGCAGCGTCTCGGTATGGGCCGGGAGCTGTATGAGGCGTTCCCGGTGTTCGCGGAGGCGTTCGACGCGGTTCTCACCGAGCTGGATGCCCGGCTGGGGCGTTCGTTGCGTGACGTGGTGTGGGGTGAGGACGCCGGCCTGCTGAGCGGGACGATGTTCGCCCAGGCCGGTCTGTTCGCGGTCGAGACGGCACTGTTCCGGCTGGTGGAGTCGTGGGGCGTACGGGCCGATGTGGTGGCGGGCCACTCGATCGGCGAGATCACGGCCGCGCATGTGTCGGGCGTGCTGTCGTTGGCCGATGCGGCTGAACTGGTCGTGGCACGTGGCCGGTTGATGCAGGCGCTTCCCGCGGGCGGGGTGATGGTGGCGGTGGCCGCGTCGGAGGCGGAGGTGCTTCCGTTGCTGAGCGGCGAGGTGGGGCTGGCGGCGGTGAACGGTCCGTCGGCCGTGGTGGTGTCGGGGGCGGAGAAGGAGACGCTCGCGGTCGCGGAGCACTTCACCGCGCTGGGGCGCCGGACGAAGCGCCTGAACGTCTCGCACGCCTTCCACTCGCCGCTCATGGAACCCATGCTCGACGAGTTCCGGAAGGTCGCCGGGACACTCTCGTACAACGCTCCCTCGATGCGCGTCGTGTCCCACGTGACCGGAACCGAAGCGACCACCGAGCAGCTGACCTCGCCCGAGTACTGGGTACGTCACGTGCGCGAGGCCGTCCGTTTCGCCGACGGCATCGCCCACCTCTCGGGACAGGGCGTCACCCGATTCGTGGAACTCGGACCCGACGCGGTGCTCACCGCACTCGCCGAGGCCACCGCACACCACTCGACCGACACCCTCACCGTGCCCGTCCTGCGCAAGGGCAGGCCAGAGGTTCCCACCCTGCTCGCAGCCCTTGCCCGGCTGCACGTCGCCGGGCCCGGCATCAGCTGGGCCGACGTCCTCGACGGTCGCGGCGGCCGCAAGGTCGAGCTGCCCACGTACGCCTTCGACCGGACCACGTACTGGCTCGACGCCCCCGATCCCGTCGGCGGCGATGTCACCGGCCTCGGCCAGACCGCCGCCGCGCACCCGCTGCTCAGCGCCGTGGTCGCCTCCCCGGAGGCCGGCGGCGTGGTGCTCACCGGGCGACTCTCCGTCCGCACCCACCCCTGGCTCGCCGACCACGACGTCCTCGGGACCGTGCTGCTGCCCGGCACCGGCTACATCGAACTGGCCATCCGGGCCGGTGAGGAAGTCGGCTGCGAGGTGGTGGAGGAGCTCACCATCGAGGCACTGATGCCGCTCCCGCCCCACGGCGGACTCGCCGTCCAGGTCGTCGTCGACGCACCCGACGCGGGCGGGCGCTGCTCACTCGCCGTCTACTCCCGCGCCGACGACGCCCCGGCCGGCGCACCCTGGAGCAAGCACGCCAGCGGCGTACTCGCCCCGGGAAGCGGACAGGCGCCGCCCGCCGGCACCTTTGCCCCCGCCCCGGCGGACTGGCCGCCCACGGGCGCGACCGAGGTCGACATCTCCGGTGTGTACGACTACCTCACCGGCCAGGGCTACGGCTACGGCCCCATGTTCCGGGGGCTGCGCGGCATCTGGTCCCGGGGCAGGGAGACGTTCGCGGAGGTGTCCCTGCCGGAGGACTCCCTGGACGTCGGCAAGGACTTCCGTCTCCACCCCTCGATCCTCGACGCGGCGCTGAGCGCGACCGACTTCATGGACGGGCGCCGCCCCCAGGACGTCGGCGGCACCCAACTGCCGTTCGCCTGGTCAGGCGTCACCCTGCACGCCGCCGGCTCCTCGCGGCTGCGGGTGCGCATCACCGCCGTCGAATCCCACCGGTCACAGGGCTCGGACGCGGTACGCCTCGAACTCACCGACCCCATGGGCACCCCGGTCGCCACGATCGAGTCCCTCGTGGTCCGCCCCGTCACCGCGGCCAAGGTCAACGCGGCCGCCGCCGCGGGTGGCGGTGGTGAGCACGAGGCCGTGTTCCAACTGGTAACCCAGCAACTGCCCCTCGGCGCGGCCGTCGCCGCGGCCACCGACCGCTGGGCGGTGCTCGGTGCCGACCCCGGCGGCACGCAGGCCGCCGGACCCGGCACCCCCTACCGCGACCTCTCCGCCCTCGGCGCCGCGCTGACCGGCGGCGCCCCGGTCCCCGACGTCGTCCTCCTGCCCGTGCCGCACTCCACGGACCACGAGGACATCCCGGCGGCGGTCCGCTCCGTCACCGGACAGGTCCTCGCCACGCTCCAGTCCTGGCTCGCGGACGAGCGGTACGCCCGGTCCCGCCTCATGGTGGTCACCCGCGACGCCCTCCCCGCCGAGGACAGCGGCGCCGCCGCGGACCTGGTCCAGGCACCGGTGTGGGGGCTGCTGCGCGCCGCCCAGGAGGAGTACCCCGGCCGGTTCGTGCTCGTCGACTCCGACGGCAGCGCCACGGCCCGCGAGTCGCTGCCCGCCGTGGCCGCGTCCGGCGAACCCGAGGCGATCCTGCGCGGCGCCGAAGTACGGGTGCCCCGCCTGGCCCGGGTGCCGGCGACAGCACCCACGGTGCCCCTGCCCTGGGACGCCGAGGGGACCGTACTGATCACCGGAGGGACCAGCGGCCTCGGCGCCGTCGTCGCCCGCCACCTGGTGGAACGGCACGGCGTACGCCATCTCCTGCTCGCCGGACGGCGTGGCCAGGACGCGCCAGGAGCCACCGAACTCCGCGACGCACTGCACGGACTCGGCGCCCGTGTCACCCTCGCGGCCTGCGACACGTCCGACCGCGCGGCGGTCGACGACCTGCTGACCGCGATACCGGCCGCACACCCGCTGACGGCGGTGGTCCACGCGGCCGCGGTCATGGACAACGCACTGATCGCCGCCCTCACCCCTGCACAGGTCGACACGGTGATGCGCCCCAAGGTGGACGCGGCCTGGAACCTGCACGAGGCGACACGCGGCCTGGACCTGAAGGCGTTCATCCTCTTCTCCTCCTGCGCCGGCCTGGTCGTCGGCATCGGCCAGGGCAACTACGCCGCAGCCAACCGTTTCCTGGACGCCCTCTCCGCCCACCGCCGCGCGGCCGGACTTCCCGGTACGTCCCTGGCGTTCGGCCTCTGGGAGACCAAGACCGGCCTCGGGGGCGGCGTCACCCACGCCGACCTGCGGCGCATGCGCACGATGGGCATGCCGGCCCTGCCGACCGCCGAGGGCCTGGCCCTTCTCGACGAGGCCCTGGAACTCGACCGGCCGGTGCTCGTACCGATCCGGGTGGAACGCGATCGCCACGCCACGGCCGAACCGCCGCACCTGCTGAAGGACGTGCTCGGCGCACCGGAACGGCCCGCCGCCCGCAAGGAGGTGCGGGCACCCGCCGTCACCACGGTGACCGCTCCTGCCACCGAACTCACGCTGGAACAGAGGCTGGCCGGCATGAAGGCGGCCGAACGCAGGCGCACCGTCCTGGACGTCGTACGCGAGCAGGTCGCCGGAGTCAGCCACAGCGTTCCGGCCACCATCGACGTCTCCAAGGGCTTCACCGAGCTCGGCCTCGACTCGCTCGCCGCGATCGATCTCCGCAACCGGCTCCAGAAGGCCACCGGCCTCCGGCTCCCGGCGACCCTCATGTTCGACTACCCCAGCCCGACGGTGCTGGCCGACTACCTTCTCGACGAACTCCCGCCGGGCCTCGACGAGAACACACCGGACGCGCCCGCCGGCACCGCACCCGCACAGAGCGGGCCGGGGACCGCGGAGACCGACGACTCCATCCGGCAGGCCCTCGCGGACATCCCGGTCGACGCGCTCCGGGAGTCCGGCCTGCTGGACGCACTGCTGAAACTCGCCGCCCGACCCGCGGCACCCGCACCCGCCACCGAACCCGGTACGCGCACCCCGCGGGACGAGGCCGCACAGGCCGGCGAAGCGATCAGGACCATGGACGTCGACGACCTGGTGCGCGCCGCGCTCGCGTCCGCCGACCCGACCCGGAACCCGAGCGAGGGCTGAGAACATCATGGAAGCATCTGTAGAGCAGTTGGTCGCCGCCCTCCGCACGACCATGGTCGAGAACGAACGCCTGCGGTCGGCCAACGACCGCCTCACCGGCGACGCCACCGAGCCGATTGCGATCGTGGGGATGGCGTGTCGTTATCCGGGTGGGGTGGGTTCTCCGGATGAGTTGTGGGATCTGGTGGTGGAGGGCCGGGACGGTGTGTCGGGGTTTCCGGTGGACCGTGGGTGGGATGTGGAGGGGCTTTACGATCCGGAGCCGGGGAAGCCGAATCGTACGGTGACGCGTGAGGGCGGCTTCCTGTATGACGCGGCTGATTTCGATGCCGGGGTGTTCGGGATTTCGCCGCGTGAGGCGTTGGGGATGGATCCGCAGCAGCGGTTGTTGCTGGAGGCGTCCTGGGAGGCGGTGGAGAGTGCGGGGATCGATCCCCTCTCCCTGAAGGGCAGCCGGACCGGAGTCTTCGCCGGCGTCATGTACCACGACTACGGGCCGGGCACGAGCGACGGCAGCCTCGTCACCGGCCGCGTGGCCTTCACCCTCGGCCTCGAAGGTCCCGCCGTCACCGTCGACACCGCGTGCTCGTCCTCGCTCGTCGCCCTCCACTGGGCAGGCCAGGCGCTGCGCCGAGGCGACTGCTCGATGGCGCTGGTGGGTGGCGTGACGGTGATGACGACGCCGGACATGTTCCTCTACTTCAGCCACCAGCGGGGCATGGCGAAGGACGGCCGTTGCAAGTCCTTCGCCGCCGATGCCGACGGCACCGGCTGCTCGGAGGGCGTCGGCGTCCTCATGGTCGAACGCCTCTCGGACGCCCGGCGGAACGGGCACCCGGTCCTTGCGGTGATCCGGGGAAGCGCCATCAACCAGGACGGCGCGTCGAGCGGGATGACCACCCCCAACGGTCCGTCGCAGCAGCGGGTGATCCGCGCGGCGCTGGAGAACGCCGGGATCGCGACCACGGACGTGGACCTGGTGGAGGCGCACGGGACAGGCACCCGGCTGGGTGACCCGATCGAGGCGCAGGCGTTGCTGGCGACGTATGGGCAGGGGCGCCCCGAGGGCGATCCGCTGTGGCTGGGGTCCTTGAAGTCGAACCTGGGGCACACCCAGGCTGCCGCGGGTGTGGGCGGGGTGATCAAGGCGGTGCAGGCGATTCGGCACGGTGTGCTGCCGAAGTCCCTTCACTCGCAGACGCGTTCGCCGCATGTGGACTGGGACGCGGGTGCGGTGGAGCTGCTGACGGAGTCGCGTGCGTGGCCGGAGCGGGATCGTCCGCGTCGTGTGGGTGTGTCGTCGTTCGGTCTGAGTGGGACGAACGCGCATGTGATCGTGGAGCAGGCTCCGGTGGTGGAGGAGCCGCAGGCGGTTGCCGGGGTTGAGCTGCCGGTGGTTCCGGTGGTGTTGTCGGCGCAGAGTGAGAGTGGGCTGTCGGGTCAGGCGGCGCGGTTGCTGGCCCGGATCGAGTCCTCTGATTCATCTCTGCTGGATGCGGGTTTCTCGTCGGTGGTGTCGCGTGCGGTGCTGGAGCATCGTGCGGTGGTCGCGGCTTCGGACCGTGAGGAGTTGGTACGGGGCCTGCGCGCGTTGGTCGAGGGCGAGTTGTCGCCGTCGGTGGTGCGGGGGGTTGCACGGCCGGCAGGTGCCACGGCCTTCCTGTTCACGGGTCAGGGTGCGCAGCGTCTTGGTATGGGCCGGGAGTTGTATGAGGCGTTCCCGGTGTTTGCGGAGGCGTTCGACGCGGTGCTCGCGGAGTTGGATGCCCGGTTGGGGCGTTCGTTGCGTGACGTGGTGTGGGGTGAGGACGCCGGCCTGTTGAACGGGACGATGTTCGCCCAGGCCGGGTTGTTCGCGGTCGAGACGGCGTTGTTCCGGCTGGCGGAGTCCTGGGGTGTGCGCCCGGACTTCCTGGTCGGCCACTCGGTCGGTGAGATCGCGGCCGCGCACGTGTCTGGTGCGCTGTCGTTGGCGGATGCAGCTGAGCTGGTGGTGGCGCGTGGTCGGTTGATGCAGGCGTTGCCGGCCGGTGGGTCGATGGTGGCGGTGGAGGCGGCGGAGGCTGAGGTGCTTCCGTTGCTGAACGGTGAGGTGGGCATCGCGGCGGTCAACGGGCCGCGTTCCGTCGTTGTCTCGGGTACGGAGGCGGCGGTTGCTGATCTGGTGGAGAAGTTCGCCGGTCAGGGCCGTCGTACGAGTGTGTTGCGGGTGTCGCATGCGTTCCATTCGCCTTTGATGGAGCCGATGCTGGCGGAGTTCGGGGCGGTGGTGGCCGGGTTGTCGTTCGGTGCCCCGTCGATTCCGGTGGTGTCGGGTGTGTCCGGGGATCTGTCGGAGGGTTGGGGTTCGCCGGAGTACTGGGTGCGGCATGTGCGGGAAGCGGTGCGTTTCGCGGATGCGGTGTCGTTCGTGGTGTCGCGGGGTGTGACGTCGTTCGTCGAGGTGGGTCCGGACGGTGTGCTGAGTGGGATGGCGCAGCAGTCGGTGGACACGGAGTCGGCGACGGTCTTCGTCCCGCTGGTGCGCAAGGGCCGCCCCGAGCTGCCCACGGCCGTGGCGGCGTTGGGGCAGTTGCATGTGGCGGGTGTTCCGGTGGACTGGGCCCGGCTCTTCGAGGGCTCGGGTGCCCGCCGCGTCGATCTGCCGACCTACGCCTTCCAGCGCGAGCGGTTCTGGTTGGAGTGTGTGGGTGGTGGGGATGCGGGTGGTTTGGGTCAGGTGGTGGTGGATCATCCGGTGTTGGGTGCTGCGGTGGCGTTGCCGGATTCTGGTGGTGTGGTGTTGACGGGTCGGTTGTCGGTGGAGGGGATGGGGTGGTTGGGGGATCACGTGGTGTTGGGTTCGGTGTTGTTGCCGGGGGCGGCGTTTGTGGAGTTGGTGGTGCGGGCTGCTGATGAGGTGGGTTGTGGGGTGGTGGAGGAGTTGACGTTGCGGGCGCCGTTGGTTGTTCCGGAGCGTGGTGGGGTGGCGTTGCAGGTGGTGGTGGGTGGTCCGGACGATGTGGGTAGTCGTTCGGTGCGGGTGCATTCGCGTCGGGAGAGTGCGGGTGCGGGTGCGGCGTGGGTGTTGCATGCGGATGGTGTGGTGGGTGGTGGTGCGGGGGAGTCGGTGCCGGCTTTCGACCTCACCGCATGGCCCCCACCCGGCGCGACCGCCGTACGTACGGACGACGCCTACGAGCTCCTCCACAAGCAGGGTTACGTCTACGGCCCCGTCTTCCAGGGACTCAAAGCAGTGTGGCGGCGCGGGGACGACGTCTTCGCCGAGGTCGAGCTGCCCGAGCAGGCGCACGGGGACGCCGAACGTTTTGGTCTCCATCCCGCCCTGCTCGACGCGACCATGCATGCACTGGGAGTCGGGGAGGACGTCACGGGCGACGAGCCGACCGAGCTTCCCTTCTCCTGGACGAACGTGTCCCTGCACGCCGCCGGTGCCCGCTCGCTGCGGGTGCGGCTTTCGCCGCAAGGCGCCACAAGCCGCACGCTGAGCCTGGCGGACCAGGACGGCGCCCCTGTGGCCACGATCGGCGGACTCATGTTCCGTCCGGTGTCGGTGGAGCAGTTGGCCGGGTCGGGTGTGGGTGGTGGGTTGCATGAGGTGGTGTGGCGGCCGTTGGTGGCGGCTGGGGTGGTTGAGGGTGCGGGTGTGTTGAGGCCGGCTGTGTTCGAGGTGCCGGTGGTGGGTGTGGATCCGGTGGTGGGTGTGCGGTCGGTGTTGGGTGGGGTGCTTGAGGCGGTTCAGGGCTGGCTGGCTGATGAGGGTGCGGACGGTCCGCTGGTCGTGGTGACGCGTGGTGCGGTGTCGGTGGGTGCGGATGGCGGGGTGGATGTGTGCCAGGCGCCGGTGTGGGGTTTGGTGCGGGCGGCTCAGGCGGAGAATCCGGGGCGGTTCGTGTTGGTGGATGTGGATCCCGCGGGTGGGGTGTTCGCGGATGTTGTGGGTGTGGTGCTGGCTTCGGGTGAGCCTGAGGTCGCGGTGCGTGGGGGTGAGGTTCTGGTTCCGCGTCTGGTGGAGGTGGCTGCTGGTGTCGCGGTGGCGCAGGGGGTGCCGGACGGGGTTGTGTTGGTGACGGGTGGCACGGGTGGTCTGGGTGGTTTGGTGGCGCGGCATCTGGTGGAGGTGCATGGGGTGCGGCGTCTGGTGTTGGCGGGTCGTCGCGGTCTGGAGGCTCCGGGGGTGGGTGAACTGCTCGATGGCCTTGCGGGGTTGGGTGCCGAGGTGTCGGTGGTGGCGTGTGACATGTCGGACCGTGATGCGGTGGCCGGTCTGGTGGGGGGTGTGGGTGCGGATCTGGTTGGTGTGGTGCATGCGGCGGGTGCTGGTGACAACGGTTTGGTCGGGTCGATGGACGGGGCCCGGTTTGATCGGGTGTTGGGTGCGAAGGCGGATGGTGCCTGGTACTTGCACGAGCTGACGCGTGAGCGTGAGTTGGCGTTCTTCGTGATGTTCTCGTCGGCGGGTGGTTCGGTGCTGGCTGCGGGTCAGGCGAACTATGCGGCGGCGAACGTGTTCCTGGACGCACTGGCTGTGCAGCGTCGGGCGGAGGGTCTGCCGGCCACCTCCCTCGCGTACGGGCTGTGGGACGTCGCCACCGGCCTGACCGAGGCCATCGACGACGACGCCCGTCTCATGGCAGCACGCGGCCTGCCCGCGCTCGCCCCGGCCGACGCGCTCCGGCTCTTCGACGCCGGCCTGCGCTCCGGGCGGCCGGCGCTGGTGCCTCTCGCCGTCGACGTACCGACCCTGAAGGCGAAGCCCGGCGCGCTGCACTCCCTTCTGCGGGACATGGTCCTCACCGAGGCCGGCCCCGTCGTCCGGAGCCGCACGAAGAGCGCCGATCCCGCCGCGCTCGTCGCCCGCCTCACCGGGCTGAGCACCGAGGACCGTGAACGGGCCCTGCTGGACCTGGTACGCGGTCACGCCGCCGCCGTTCTGGGGCACTCGGGTGCCGAAGCGGTCCCGGCCGAGCGCGGATTCCTCGACATCGGATTCGACTCGCTGACGGCTCTGGAACTCAGGAGCCGCCTGGGCGAGGTGACCGGCTGCCGGCTGGCGCCGACGCTCATCTTCGACTACCCCTCGGCCGCCGAGCTTGCCACGCACCTGCGCCGGACGCTCTTCGGCGAGGACACCCCCGCGGATGACCTCAGCGCGGCCACCGCGGACGAGTTGTTCGACATTCTCGACGGCGAGGCGTAGTGCCCTCCCGGCAGGCCCTGCCGGGAGTGGCCCCAGGCGTTCACGTGAGCACTGACCGGAGACGAGGAGTGAGTGTGCTGAACCAGATAGTCGTCGTGGGCGCGGCGGCAGCAGGACTGACCGCGGTGGAGACGCTGCGTGCGAAGGGCTACGAAGGCGGGCTGACGCTCGTCGGTGACGAGCGCCATCCGCCGTACGACCGGCCGCCCCTCTCCAAGGAGTTGCTGAGCGAGGGCTGGGAACCCCCGAGCACCTGGTTGCGCAAGGAGGACGTGCTGTCGGCCGTCGATGTCGATCTGCGCCTCGGCTGCCGGGCCACCGGCCTGGACCAGGCCGCCCGCACCGTCACGCTCTCCACCGGTGAGAGGCTGCCCTACGACGCGGCGATCATCGCGACCGGACTTCGGCCTCGCAGGCTGCCGTGCGGGGACGGTCTGCGGGGCGTCCATGTCCTGCGTTCACTGGACGACGCGGTCCGCCTGCGCGAGGCGCTCCTGGCAGGACCCAAGGTGGCGGTGATCGGGGCAGGTTTCCTCGGTGCGGAGATCGCCGCCACGGCGCGCGGTGCCGGGCTCGAGGTGACGCTGATCGACACGAACGACCAGCCGCTCGCGCGCCAGGTCGGTGAAGAGATCGGCGGGCTCGTGGCCGGCCTGCACCGTGACCACGGAGTACGGCTCGTGCTCGGCGCGGATGTCGTGGGCATGGCTCGGGACGGCACCGGTGTCCGCGGGGTGCTGCTGTCGGACGGCACCGTCGTCGACGCCGATCTGGTCGTCGTCGCGATCGGCTCGGTACCCGCCGTGGACTGGCTCGCCGATTCCGGACTGCCCCTGGGGGACGGGGTCCTGTGCGACACCTACTGCCGGGCCGCCCCCGGGGTGTGGGCGGCGGGGGACGTCGCCAACTGGCCCCACCCGATGGTGGCCGGGGCCCGGGTCAGGCTCGAACAGCGGACCAACGCCGCCCAGCAGGCCATGGCGGTCGTCGCCAACCTGCTGGCCGGCGACGCGGGCGCGCAGCCGTACACCCCCGTGCCCTTCGGGTGGACCCATCAGTTCGGGGAGAAGATCCAGACCGTCGGCTGGTGCCCTCCGGACGCACGGACGGAGATCATCAGCGGGTCCACCGCGGACCGGGAGTTCGTGGCCGCGTACCACCGCGACGGGATCCTCGTCGGCGGGGTGGGCTGGAACAGCGCGCGCGGCCTGCGGCAGTGCCGGCTGCTGCTCGGCCGGCCGTCGACGGAGCTGGCCGCCACGGCGGCGGGCGTCTGACGTACTCACCGGGAGGCGGGCGGGAACCGCCCGGTGCTTCACCGCGTGCGGTGTCGTACCGTCTCCCCACCCCGGTCTCACACCGGCTCCGCGTACGGCGGACCCGAGGCGTATACGATGCTCTATGCGTGCGTGATACGCATGGGAAGGCTTCCGATGAAGGCAGGCACGAGATGACTACTGGTGAAGGAACGAGCTCGGAAGGCATCGGCCTGCCGAACAGCATCGCGGTGCTCTGGGAACTGCGGAACCGGGAACAGCGCACCGCGCGCACCGGTCTGAGTGTCGAGCGCATCGTGACGGCCGCGATCGAGTCGGCGGACGCCGACGGTCTTGCCGGGCTGTCCATGTCCCGTGTCGCCAAGAGCCTCGACTTCGGCACCATGTCTCTGTACCGCCACGTGTCGAGCAAGGACGAGCTGCGACAGCTGATGCTGGACATGGCCTACGGAACCCCGCCCCGTATCGACACGGCCGACGGGGACTGGCGGGGCGGGCTGGAGCAGTGGGCCCGCGCCTTCCAGGAGGTCTTCCACCGGCACCCCTGGATGCTTCAGATCTCGGTCAGCGGACCGCCCCTGGAGCCGGGCCAGCTCAGCTGGCTGGAGTGCGGCCTGCGCACGCTGGGCGGCACCGCCCTGAGGCCGGACGAGAAGCTTTCCGTGATGATGCTGATGATCGGGTACGTGCGCAACAACGTGCAGATGTCCCTCGGTGTCGTCACCCAGGACATCAGCGAGGCGGACCTGATGGCCAACTACGGCCGCGCGCTGGCCAAGTACGCAGACTCCGCGTCGTTCCCCGCTCTCGCCGAGCTGTTGGATGCCGGGGCGTTCGACGAGCCCGAGGACGACTTCACCTTCGGGCTCCAGCGGGTCCTGGACGGTATCGACGTGCTGGTCCGTATCCGTAACGGCGAGAAGCCGCTCACCTGACGGCCTCACCGGCCGGGACCGCGAAGGCCCGGCCGGTACACGTGGGGCATGCCGGAGCACTTGGGACCGGCGGGGGCACACGGGAGTACAGCAGTACGGGGCGGGGCTGCATACGGACTCGTACGGACTGCATGCGAAAGGGGGCTGGTTCCCCACCCGGCCGGGTGGGGAACCAGCCCCCTTCCTTTGTTTACGGCGCCTCAGCTCGCGGTGGGCTGCATGCGTCCCGGGGCGGGGACGGTCGCCGGCGCGTCGATGTCGAACGGGTCGATCGGCTCGCCCGTCTCGATCGGTACCTTGCGCAGCAGTACGGCGACGATCGCGGCCACCACGACCATGGCAGCGGCCCCGGAGAGCGCTGCCACCTGGAGGCCGTGGGTGAAGGCCTCGCGGCTCGTGGCGAGCAGCTCGGCACCGATCGCGGCCGGCTGCTGGGCGGCGACGGTGGCGGCACCGCCGATGGTGTTGCGTACGGCGTCCAGCGCCTCGCCGCCGAGACCGGCCGGGTTCACCGCGTTCATGTCGTGCCGGTAGATGGCGGAGCCGATGCTGCCGATCACCGCGAAGCCGAACGCGCTGCCGAACTCGGTGAACGTCTCCGAGGTGGCCGTGGACGATCCGGCGTGCTCCTTCGGTGCGGAGGTGACGACGATCTCCGCCGTGAGCGTCTTCGAAGCCGTCATGCCTGCCGCCATCAGCCCCACGCCCACCAGCAGGACGGCGACGTTCGACTCCACCGTGAGGCGGCTGAGCACGCCGAAACCGATGGCCATCACCAGCATGCCGCTGGCGACCAGATAGACCGGCTTGACCTTGCGGGACAGGGCCGAGACGAGGCCGACCGCGATCCCGATCGCCGGCATCACCGCCATGGACCACAGGGCCGCCCGGAAGGGCGTCATGCCCAGCACCATCTGGAGGTACTGGTTGGTGAGGATGCTGACGCCCATGAACGAGAACATCACCATCAGGTTGGTGAGGATCGCCCCGGTGAAGCCGCCGTAACGGAACAGCGAGATGTCGATGAGCGGGTGGGATGTCATGCGCTGGCGCTGTACGAAGGCGATGAGCAGGACGGCGCCGACACCGGCCCAGATCGCGGACTCGCGGGACCAGCCGTCGACGGCCAGCTCCTTGAGGCCGTAGATGAACGGCATGATGCCCGCGATCGACAGGAACGCGCCGAGCAGGTCCAGCTTGCCGCGCGAGGGGTCGCGCCGCTCCGGCAGCAGGATCGGGGCCAGGATCAGCACCAGCACCATCACCGGGGTGTTGATCATGAAGACCGAGCCCCACCAGAAGTTGTTCAGCAGCAGGCCGCCCACGACCGGGCCCAGGGCCGCCCCGGTGGCGAGGGTGCCGCTCCAGGCGGCGATGGCCGACTTGCGCTGCTTGGAGTCGTGGAACATGTTGCGGATCAGGGCCAGGGAGGTCGGCGTCAGCGTGGCGGCGCCGAGCCCCAGCAGGGCGCGCGAGCCGATGAGCATCTCGGGGGTGTCCGCTGTCGCGGCGAGCGCGGACGCGACGCCGAAGACCAGGGCGCCGATGATCAGGAGCTTTCGCCGCCCGAAGCGGTCGCCCACCCAGCCCATCGTGATCAGCGCGCCGGCCAGCACGAAGCTGTAGATGTCCATGATCCACAGCAGCTGGGTGGCGCTCGGCTTCAGCGACTCGCTGATGGGCGTGATCGCGAAGCCGAGTACCGAGATGTCAATGGCGATCAGCAGGGTGACCAGGACGATCACCACGAGGCCGAGCCATTCCTTGAGCCCCGCCCGGGGCTTGATTTCTGTCATGGCAAACGTCCATGCCTTCCTGCGTCATGACCCTGGGTACGTAACACGCTGAGCGTATCAGGTACGCGTCGGCGTGTCGCGTACTCATCCCTGCCGGGCAGGGCCCCGGAGCCCTGTCGCGCCAAGGTCTCAGTGCGTTCGGCCGAGCAGTTCCTGTGCGCGGCGCAGCAGTGCCCGGCGGTCGATCTTCCGGTTGGTGTTGAGCGGGAATTCCGCGATGTGGAAGAAGCGCTGGGGGAGTACGGCCCGTGGGAGCGTGCGGCTCAGCTCGCGGGCCAGGACGACGGGCGGCACGGGCTCGCCGGTGTGGAACGCGGCCAGCGTGATGCCCTCCTCGGAGGGCACAGGCACCGCGACGGCGTCCTCGACCCCCGGGCACCGGCGCAACGCCTCGTCGATCTCGGCCAGTTCGATCCGTACGCCGCGGACCTGAACCTGCTGGTCCAGTCGGCCGAGGTAGAGCAGCTGCCCGTCCTCGCCCAGCCGGATCCGGTCGCCCGTCCGGTAGTAGCGGACTCCGTCCCGGTCGAGGAATCGGCCCACGTCATCGGCCGGGTCCAGATATCCGGCGGTGAGCTGCGGACCGGCGACACACAACTCGCCTTCCAGCGCGTCCGGTTCGCCATCCGCGCCGACCAGCATCCACTCGTGCCCCGCGTGTACCGGACCGATCGGGACGACGCCCGCGACCGAGATCCCGGGCGACGTCTCACGCGACCAGCGGTGCCGGGTGATGGTGATCGTCAGCTCGGTGGGGCCGTAGAGGTTCTCGATGGCCGAGCCCGTCGCCGCGCGCTGCCAGTCAGTCACGTCCTGGCAGGTCACCGCCTCGCCCGCGAAGAAGCTCCAGCGCAGCGAGGGCAGGGCACCGTTCGCGAGCTGGTCGGTGCGACGGATCAGGCTGATCACGCTGGGGGTGGAGAACCAGACGGTGATGCCCTGTTCGGCGACGAAGGCGGGAAGGTCCCGGTACGCGCCCGCCGGAACGGCCACCAGAGTGGCGCCGGCGCCCCACGCGCAGAACAGGTCGAACATCGCGCAGTCGAAGTTCAGATCGAAGTTCTGGGAGAACACGTCGTGCGGACCGAAGTCGTACCGCGCGTCGAGCAGGCCGAAGTAGTGGGCACCGTTGGCGTGCGTGACCGGTACACCCTTGGGCCGGCCCGTGGAACCGGAGGTGAAGAGCACATAGGCGGTGTCGTCGGGTGCGACCGGGTGGGGCCGCGCCAGGCGTGCCGCCGGATCGGGGGCGATCACCCCGTCGGCTCCGTCCGTCGCCCCGTCCGTCGCCCCGTCCAGCAGGGCGGGAAGCGCCACGCCTTCCGCACGCAGCTTCTCCAGTGCGGTGACTGCCTCGGCGTCCACGATCAGCGCCTCCACCCCCGCCGCTTCGAGCATCTGGAGGGTACGGAGCACCGGGAAGGAGGACTGCAGTGGAACCATCGGCACCCCGGTGAACAGGCAGGCCAGGATGCCCGTGTAGGCATCGAGGCCCTTGCCCGCGAGCACGCCCACCGCGGCCGGACGCTCCGGGAGCGCGGCCAGCAGCGAGCCCGCCCAGGTCAGCGCCCGGTCATGCAGCTCCTGGTACGTCAGCGAGGCGTCGCCGACGCGGATGGCCACCCCCTGCGGGGACCGCGCGAGTCCGCGCAGGAAACGGTCATAGAGGGCGTGGGCCGACGTCTGGTCCATGAGTGTTCCCCGGATGGCGGTGGATGGATGAGGTGGAGCGGTGCTCGATGCCCGCGAGGCTCCCGCCGGACACCGGACCGCCGAGCGGCTCGTACGGGCTTCCCCGACGGATCTCGGCGAGGGGCCGCGTCGACGGGGCGTCGGTGGGGGTGTGCGGCGGCCGGCCGGATGCCGGGGCGGACTCGTTCGCACCGGGACGCGGCATCGGGCCCGCGACCCGCAGGAGGAACTCGGTGAGGTCGGCCCAGGAGCGGGTGGCCGGCGCATGGTGCAGGGAGACCCGGGGGTTCCTCGCGAGCCACTCGCGTACGTCCCGGGACCGCACCGCTCCGTTCCCGTCCAGAAGCACGTGCAGCCTCGGGTAGGGATGGGCCTGGGCGACCGCGTCCAGGAGGTTCAGGAAGGTGGTCGGCGCGGAGGCCCTGTCGGACCCCGGTCCGGCCCGGTCGAGCAGCAGGGGGCGGAGCCGTTCCTCGGGCCGGTGCCCCGCCCGGTCGTCCGCCCGCAGGACCACGGCGTTCCACGGCGCCGCGCGACAGACGCCGACGACACCGCGATGGGCGCCGGGCGGCAGAGGTGGCACGGCAGGCAGCTGGAAGGTCTCGGGGCGTTGCGGATGCACCCCCCACTTGCGCCACACACGCGCGACCGTGGAGTGGGCGATCCCCAACTCGCCGGCGAGCAGCCGCGACGACCAGTACGGCGCCCGCAGCCGGGCCGGAGGCGTACCGCGGTCGCAGAGCGTGGCGACGAGCACCGCCACCTCGTCCACCGTCGCGGGGCGCCCCGGCCGGGGCAGATCGCCCAGTGCCGCGATGCCTGATTCCTCGTACCGGGAACGCCACTTGAGGACGGTCGGACGGGACACGCCCAGCAGAGTGGCGACCTCCGTGTTGGAGGCACCCCCTGCCGCGAGCAGCACGATCCGCGCCCGCCGTACGAGCCCGGCCGGCGCGGTCGACATACGGGTCAGCGCCTCCAGTCGGGCCCGGTCGCCCTCCTGCAGTCGCAATGCCGGGACTCTATGCATGGTCGCGGCCCTCAGCGCAGACGTTGCAGCGAGTTCCAGAGAACGTCCGGGGTCTTGAATATCTCCAGGGAGAGCGCATCGTCGCGGAAGTGCACGTCGTACGCGGATTCAAGGCCCGCGAGCAGCTCGATCATGCCCAGTGAGTCGAGACCGAATTCACGCATTTCCATGTCCCCGGTGATCGGCTCATCCGGAGGAAGGAAGGACAACTGCTTCCGAAGGAGAATGTCGAACTGCTCATCCCACATGATGACTCCGGTTCAGGCGTGAAGGGGTGGATGGTTGTTCCGGGATCGCCGGACTGCACCGGTGCCCCGGCGCAGAGCTGCCTGCGGGCATCGACGGAAGTGCCGAGGAAGCCGCCCGATGGGTGGCAGTGCGGAAACGAATGGACGGGCCGGAACGGAGACGGGAAACAGCCGGCCGCCCACATGCCCGGCAGGAATGGGGTACCTGGCCCCGACGCTAGTCCCGGCAGGCCCGGACCAGTACCCCTACCCGCCCCTATGAAGGCGCCGCGCCGAAGTCGCCATCGGCTGTGGGCTGGGCGCAAGCCGCTCGTGCCCGCGCCCTCCCTCGCAGGTGAGACCTGTCGGGCGGCACCCAGGTCAGCCGTGTTCCGCCCGCCGGGACGGTCCGGTGACCCCACCCCGGCTCTGGGGTGACCGGGGTCGGGCAGGGGCCCGATTGTGGGGACCCAGGGCACGACTAAGGGGTGGGCAACAGGTCCGTCGACACCGTAATTTTCCGAGTGGCCCCACTCTTCATTCTCTTCATTCCGCCATTCGCTCGGGTCCGCGGTCCGCTGAACGTCATGACACAGGAGGGCATGCTCGGTGAGTAACGAGGAAAAACTTCTCGAGTATCTGCGCCGGGCGACAGCCGACCTGCGCGACATGCGTAAAAGGCTCGCTGCCGCAGAACGCAAGTCCAGTGGCGAGCCGATTGCGATCGTGGGGATGGCGTGTCGTTATCCGGGTGGGGTGGGTTCTCCGGATGAGTTGTGGGATCTGGTGGTGGAGGGCCGGGACGGTGTGTCGGGGTTTCCGGTGGACCGTGGGTGGGATGTGGAGGGGCTTTACGATCCGGAGCCGGGGAAGCCGAATCGTACGGTGACGCGTGAGGGCGGCTTCCTGTATGACGCGGCTGATTTCGATGCCGGGGTGTTCGGGATTTCGCCGCGTGAGGCGTTGGGGATGGATCCGCAGCAGCGGTTGTTGCTGGAGGCGTCCTGGGAGGCGGTGGAGAGTGCGGGGATCGATCCCCTCTCCCTGAAGGGCAGCCGGACCGGCGTCTTCGCCGGCGTCATGTACCACGACTACGCCCTGGGCACCGAGGCCGCCGCCACGACCGGTGGCAGCCTCGTATCGGGTCGCGTCTCCTACACCCTCGGCCTCGAAGGACCGTCGGTCACGGTGGACACCGCGTGCTCGTCGTCGCTGGTTGCCCTGCACCTGGGCGCCCAGGCACTGAGGTCCGACGAGTGCTCGATGGTGCTGGTCGGCGGCGTGACGGTGATGCCGACGCCGGACATGTTCCTCTACTTCAGCCACCAGCGCGGCATGGCGAAGGACGGCCGCTGCAAGTCCTTCGCCGCCGATGCCGACGGCACCGGCTGCTCGGAAGGCGTCGGCGTCCTCATGCTGGAGCGCCTCTCGGACGCCCAGCGGAACGGGCACCCGGTGCTTGCCGTGGTCCGGGGAAGCGCCATCAACCAGGACGGCGCCTCCAGCAGCATGACGGCACCGAACGGCCCGTCGCAGCAGCGGGTGATCCGCGCGGCGCTGGAGGGCGCGGGGCTGACCGCCACGGACGTGGACCTGGTGGAGGCACACGGGACAGGCACCCGGCTGGGTGACCCGATCGAGGCGCAGGCGTTGCTGGCGACGTATGGGCAGGGGCGCCCGGAGGGCGATCCGCTGTGGCTGGGCTCGCTGAAGTCGAACCTCGGCCACACCCAGGCTGCTGCGGGTGTGGGTGGCGTGATCAAGGCGGTGGAGGCGATTCGGCATGGTGTGTTGCCGAAGACGTTGCATGTGGATGTGCCGACGCCGCAGGTGGACTGGGCTGCGGGTGCGGTGGAACTGCTGACGGAGTCGCGTGCGTGGCCGGAGCGGGATCGTCCGCGTCGGGTGGGTGTGTCGTCGTTCGGTCTGAGTGGGACGAACGCGCATGTGATCGTGGAGCAGGCTCCGGTGGTGGAGGAGCCGGAGCCGGTGGCCGTCGCTGAAGTGCCGGTGGTTCCGGTGGTGTTGTCGGCGCGGAGCGAGGCGGGGCTGTCCGGGCAGGCCGGGAAGCTTCTGGCCCGGATCGAGTCCTCTGGTTCTTCTCTGCTGGATGTGGGTTTTTCGTCGGTGGTGTCGCGTGCGGTGCTGGAGCATCGTGCGGTGGTCGCGGCTTCGGACCGTGAGGAGTTGGTACGGGGCCTGAGCGCACTGGCCAAGGGCGAGACGTCGTCTTCGGTGGTGCGTGGGTCGGCGCGGCCGGCGGGCAAGGTCGCGTTCCTGTTCACGGGTCAGGGTGCGCAGCGGATCGGTATGGGACGGGAGCTGTATGAGGCGTTCCCGGTGTTCGCGGAGGCGTTCGACGCGGTGCTCGCGGAGCTGGATGCCCGGTTGGGGCGTTCGCTGCGTGACGTGGTCTGGGGTGAGGACGCCGGCCTGTTGAACGGGACGATGTTCGCCCAGGCCGGTCTGTTCGCGGTCGAGACGGCGTTGTTCCGGCTGGTGGAGTCCTGGGGTGTGCGTCCGGACTTCCTGGTCGGCCACTCGGTCGGTGAGATCGCGGCCGCGCATGTGTCTGGTGCGTTGTCGTTGGCGGATGCGGCTGAGTTGGTGGTGGCGCGTGGTCGGTTGATGCAGGCGTTGCCGGCTGGTGGGTCGATGGTGGCGGTGGAGGCGGCGGAGGCTGAGGTGCTTCCGTTGCTGAACGGTGAGGTGGGCATCGCTGCGGTCAACGGTCCGCGTGCGGTGGTCGTTTCGGGTACGGAGGCGGCGGTTGCTGATCTGGTGGAGAAGTTCGCTGGTCAGGGCCGTCGTACGAGTGTGTTGCGGGTGTCGCATGCGTTCCATTCGCCGTTGATGGAGCCGATGTTGGCGGAGTTCGGGGCGGTGGTGGCCGGGCTGGAGTTCGGTGCCCCGTCGATTCCGGTGGTGTCGGGTGTGTCCGGGGATCTGTCGGAGGGTTGGGGTTCGCCGGAGTACTGGGTGCGGCATGTGCGGGAAGCGGTGCGTTTCGCGGATGCGGTGTCGTTCGTGGTGTCGCGGGGTGTGACGTCGTTCGTCGAGGTGGGTCCGGACGGTGTGCTGAGTGGGATGGCGCAGCAGTCGGTGGACGCGGAGTCGGCGACGGTCTTCGTCCCGCTGGTGCGCAAGGGTCGTCCCGAGCTGCCCACGGCCGTGGCGGCGTTGGGGCAGTTGCATGTGGCGGGTGTTCCGGTGGACTGGGCCCGGTTCTTCGATGGTTCGGGTGCCCGCCGTGTCGATCTGCCGACCTACGCCTTCCAGCGCGAGCGGTACTGGATGGAAGCGGAACTCGGCGCCCTCGACGCGGGTTCGTTGGGGCTGGACCAGCCCGGCCACCCCCTGCTCGGTGCCGCCGTCACTCTTCCCGGAACGGACGGGCCCGTGCTGACGGGGCGGCTGTCCCTCGACAGCCAGCCGTGGCTTGCCGACCACCGGATGGGCGCGTCCGTCCTGTTCCCCGGGACGGGTCTGGTGGAGCTGGCGCTCTGCGCCGGCGCGCAGGTCGGATGCGACGTGCTCGACGAGCTGACCCTCCAGGCACCCCTCGTGCTGCCGCCCCGCGGCGGCGTCCAGGTCAGGGTCCTGGTGGGGGCCGACGACGGTACCGGCGCCAGGAGCGTCGCTGTGCACGCGCGGCACGAGGACGACGAAGCGGGCGACACACCGTGGACCCTGCACGCCGACGGTGTGCTGCTCCCGGATGCGTCGGCACCCGTCTTCGACGCCTCCATCTGGCCACCTGAGGATGCCTCTCCGGTAGAACTGGGCGATGTCTACGGCCAGTTGGCCGTGCAGGGGTACGAGTACGGACCGGCGTTCCAGGGGCTCGAAGCGGTCTGGCGGCGCGACGGCGAGATCTTCGCGGAGGTGGCCCTGCCCGAGGTGTCGGCCCCGGACGCCGAGCACTACGGCCTGCACCCCGCCCTGCTCGACGCCGCGCTGCACGCCTCTCTCCTCGACGGGGCCGACGCGATGCCGGGCGACGAGGGAACGGCACAGCTTCCCTTCGCATGGAAGGGCGTCCGCCTCCACGCCACGGGCGCAGCCCGGCTCCGGGTGAGGATCGCACCATCGGGTGCCGACAGCATCACCGTGGACGGCGCGGACACCGAAGGACGCCCCGTGTTCTCCGTGGGCGCCCTCGTCACCCGGCCGGTGTCCGTCGCGGCCACGACCGGAACGTCACAGCGCGGTTCCCTGTACTCCGTGCGATGGACGCCGCTCACGCCGGCTGCCGCCCCCGACGTCGTCGCCGTGCCCTGGGACGACCGGGACGGTGGCTCCGTGCCCGAGGCTGCCGTGCTCGTCTGGGAATGCCCGCCGCCCGTCGGCGACATGGTGTCCGGGGCCCACGAACTGACCGCCCGCGCCCTCGGTGTCGTGCAGGAGTGGCTGACGGACGAGCGGTTCGCGTCCACCAGGCTGCTCGTGGTCACCCGGGGAGCGGTCGCCCTGCCGGGCGAGACGCTCACGCATCCGGCTGCTGCGGCTGTCGCCGGTCTGGTGCGGTCTGCTCAGACCGAGAATCCCGGGCGGATCCTGCTCACCGACACCGACACCGACACCGACACCGACACCGACACCGACACCGACACCGACACCCGTACCGACACCCGAACCGGCGCCCTCGTCCCTCTGGACGTCGCCGCGGTGGTCGCCTCCGGCGAACCCGAGTCGGCGGTCCGGGAAAGCGGCGTGTGGGTGCCCCGACTGGTCCGCCGTGTCCCGCCGGCACGGGACACGACGGACCGCTCCCCGTTCAGTGGCGACGACGCGACCGTGCTGGTCACCGGCGGTACGGGCACGCTCGGCGCCCTCGTCGCCCGTCACCTCGTCACCGCGCACGGCGTCCGGCGGCTGGTGCTCACCGGCCGCCGCGGACTCCACGCACCGGGAGCCGCCGAACTGGGTGCCGAACTGGCAGGTCTGGGAGCCGAGGTCACCGTCGCCGCGTGTGACCTCGCCGACCCGGAGGCCGTCCGCGCCCTGCTGACCTCGCACCCGCCGACGGCGGTCGTCCACTGCGCAGGGGTGCTGGAGGATGCCACCCTCGGCTCGCTCACCGCCGGCCAACTGGCCCGCGTACTGCGGCCGAAGATCGACGCTGCATGGAACCTCCACGAACTGACGGCCCATCTGGACCTGTCCGCGTTCGTACTCTTCTCCTCCGTCGCGGGCGTCCTCGGCAATCCGGGGCAGGCCAACTACGCCGCCGGCAACGCCTTCCTGGACGCCCTCGCCGTCCTGCGGCAGGGGCTCGGCCGCCCGGGGCAGTCGCTCGCGTGGGGACTGTGGGCCGACGGCGACGGCATGGCGAGCGGGCTGGACGGCACCGATCTGCGACGTATGAGCCGCTCCGGCGTGGAACCCCTCGTGCCGGCTCACGCACTGGCACTGCTGGACGAGGCCGGGCAGTCGGACGACGCGCTGCTCCTCCCGGTCCGCCTCGACCTCAGGACCCTGCGCGCGGCGGAGCCGCCGTCGCCGATCCTGTCCGGCCTGGTACACCGCAAGGCGCGTGCCACCTCCGCCGCACCCGCTCGGGAGCCCCGGTCCGGTCTGGCCGCTCTCGCGCCCAAGGAGCGACTGCGCGCTCTGCTCGACCTCGTGCGGGCCCAGGTGGCCTCCGTGCTCGGCCACGGGTCGGCGGCCGACGTGGAGCCCGACCGGGCCTTCACCGAGATCGGGTTCGACTCCCTGACCGCGATGGAGCTGCGTAACCAGCTCGCCTCCGCGACCGGGCTGAGGCTGCCCGCCACCCTGGTCTTCGACCACCCCAACGCCCGTGCCGTCGCCGGGCACCTGGACACCCTGCTCGCGGGCGACAGCACCACCGCAGCCGCCGTAGTCGCCGCACCGTCCGCCGACGACGATCCCGTGGTCATCGTCTCCATGGCCTGCCGGTACCCCGGCGGTGTGCGCTCGCCCGAAGACCTGTGGCGGCTCGTCGACGACGGTGTCGACGCCATCACCGAGTTCCCACGCAACCGCGGCTGGGACCTGGAACGGCTCTACGACCCGGAGTCCGCCCGGCCCGGCACCTGCTACGTACGCCACGGTGGATTCCTGCACGACGCCGCCGACTTCGACCCCGGCTTCTTCGGGATCAGCCCGAACGACGCGCTGACCAGCGACCCGCAGCACCGGCTGATGCTGGAGGTCGCGTGGGAGGCGATGGAGCGGGCGACGATCGATCCGCTCTCGCTCAAGGGCACCGCGACCGGCGTCTTCACCGGCACGATGTACCACGACTACGCGGGCAACAGCGCCGCCGGATCGCTGGGCCCCGGCCGCGTCTCGTACACCTTCGGTCTCGAAGGGCCCTCGTTGGCCGTCGACACCGCGTGCTCGTCGTCCCTGGTCGCGCTGCACCTGGCCGCCCAGGCCGTGCGGTCGGGCGAATGCGGGCTGGCCCTGGTCGGCGGTGTGACCGTCATGTCGACCCCCGAGACGTTCATCGAGTTCGCCCGGCAACGCGGGCTGTCCCGTGACGGCCGGTGCCGCTCGTTCTCCTCGGCCGCCGACGGCGCCGCCTGGTCCGAGGGGGCGGGCGTGCTCGTGATCGAGCGGCTCTCCGATGCCCGCCGGAACGGGCATCCGGTCCTGGCCGTCCTGCGCGGCAGCGCCGTCAACCAGGACGGAGCCAGTAATGGGCTCATGGCCCCCAACGGCCCGTCCCAGCAGCGCGTCATCCGCCAGGCCCTCGCGAACGCGGGACTCGGCGCCGCAGATGTGGACGCCGTCGAGGCCCATGGCACCGGGACCACCCTGGGCGACCCCATCGAGGCGCAGGCCCTGCTCGCCACCTACGGTCAGGACCGCGTCGAGGGCAGGCCGCTGTACCTCGGGTCGATCAAGTCGAACATCGGGCACGCCCAGGCCGCCGCCGGCATCGCCGGGGTGATCAAGATGGTCGAAGCGATGCGGCACGGCGTCCTGCCGACCTCGCTCCACCTGGACGAGCCCTCGTCCCAGGTCGACTGGGAGACCGGCGACGTCACGCTGCTGACGGAGCCGCGCCCGTGGCCCGAACTGGACCGTCCGCGCCGCGCGGGAATCTCGTCGTTCGGTATCAGCGGCACCAACGCCCACGTGATCATCGAGGCGCCGACGGCCGATCGCCGTGCCGCAGCGTCGACCGGGGCCGAGGCCACCCCCGAGGCCGCAGCGTCGACCGGGGCCGACGCCGCCTCTGCCGCCGTTGAGCACGCCGTCCCCGTGCCGTGGCTCCTGTCGGCCCGCGACCCCGAGGGCATAGCCCGCCAGGCCGGGCGGCTGCTGACCCACCTGGAGGCCCGGCCCGGCGCGACCGCACTCGACGTCGCCCACTCCCTGGCCACCACCCGCACCCCCCTGGAACAGCGCGCCGCGCTCCTGGTCACCGACCGCGCGCAGGCCCTGCGCGACCTGGCCGTGCTCGCGGAAGGCGGCTCCACGGCCTCGCTCGTGGCCGCACAGGACACCGGACGCACCGGCGGCGGACCGACCGCGTTCCTCTTCTCCGGCCAGGGTGCCCAACGCCTCGGCATGGGCGAGCGGCTCCACCGCACCCACCCCGTCTTCGCGCATGCCTTCGACGAGGCCGTGGCCGCGCTCGACGTCCACCTCGGCCGGCCGCTCGCCGCCGTCGTCCGCGAGGACGAAGCCGCCCTGAACCGCACCGGGTACACGCAGGCCGCGCTGTTCGCCTTCGAGGTGGCACAGTTCCGCCTCCTCGAGTCCTGGGGCGTCCGCCCCGACTTCCTCGCAGGTCACTCCATCGGCGAACTGGTCGCTGCCCACGTCTCAGGGGCCCTGTCGCTGCCGGACGCCGCACGCCTGGTCACCGCGCGCGGCCTGCTGATGCAGGCACTGCCGGAGGGCGGGGCCATGGCCGCGCTGCGGGCGAGCGAGGACGAGGTGGCACCGCTTCTCACCGGCGAGGTCGCCGTCGCCGCCGTCAACGGTCCCGAATCCGTCGTCGTGTCGGGCACGGCCGCCGCCGTACGGGCCGTGACGGACCACTTCGCGGCGCTGGGCCGCCCGGCCAAGCCGCTCCGGGTGTCGCACGCCTTCCACTCGCCGCTGATGGAACCCATGCTGGCCGACTTCGCGCGCGCCGCCGCAGGGATGACGGTGTCCGAGCCGTCCGTCCCGCTCGTCTCCACACTGACCGGGCGTGCAGTGACGGCCGCCGACCTCGCCGACCCCGCGCACTGGGTCAGGCACGTACGGGAAGCCGTACGGTTCGCCGACGCCGTACGCACCCTGGACGAGGCGGGAGTCACCACGTACCTGGAGATCGGTCCGGACGCGGCACTGGCCGCCCTCGGCCCCGCCTGCCTGCCCGAGACGACCGCTGCCGCGTTCCTGCCGCTCTCCCGCCGCGACCGCGACGAGGCGGCGGAAATCGCGGGAGCCCTCGCGCTCGCCCACGTACGCCATGTTCCGGTCGACTGGGCGAAGTTCTTCGCCGGGACCGGGGCGCGCCGCATCGAACTGCCGACGTACGCGTTCCGCCGCGAGCCGTTCTGGGCGCTGCCCGAACGGGCCGGGGCCGACCTCACCGCCGCCGGACTCGGCGCGACGGAACACCCGCTGCTCGGTGCGGTCGTGGCGCTCCCCGACGGCGGCGCCCTCCTGACCGGCCGGCTGAACCGTTCCGAACTGCCCTGGCTCGACGACCACGACCTGCTGGGGACCCCCGTCCTGCCCGCCGCGGCGTTCGCCGACCTCGCGCTGAGCGCCGGAACGGAGACGGGCTGCCCCCGCCTGGACGAGCTGACCGTGACGGCGCAACTGCCGCTCACGGCCGGCCCCGGCGCCGCACTGCGCGTCACCGTCGGCGCGCCCGCGGACGACGGCCGCCGCACGGTCGAGATCCACTCCAGGACACGGGGTGCGCAGTCGGGAGACGAAGACGCGGCCTGGATCCGGCACGCCCGGGGAGTCCTCGCCCAGCCCGCCGCCGAGCCGGCCGGGGAAACGACCACCTGGCCGCCGCCCGGCGCCACCCCGGTGGATCCGGGCAGCCTCTACGACCGGCTGTTCGCCCTCGGCCACGGACACGGCCCGGCCTTCCGTACCCTCACTGCCGCCTGGCGGCGCGGGGACGAACTCTTCGCCGACGCCGTACTCGACGAGAACACGGCCCGTGAGCAGTGCGCGCTGCACCCGGTCCTGCTCGATGCCGCCGTCCAGCTGGCCCGCTTCGGATCCCTGCCCGCCGGCGCGGAGCCGGACGGCGACGCGCCACTGAGCCCTGCGGCCTGGACCGGTGTGCAGGTGCACCGCGCCGGCGCCACCGAACTGCGGATACGGGTCCGGCCGACCGGCCCGGACCGGGCGTCGTTCGACATCGCGGACGGCCAGGGCCGGCCCGTACTGACGGCCGCGGACGTCGCATGGAAGCCCGTCACCCCGGCCGAACTGACCACCGGCGCCCCCGTGGGCGCGCTGTACCGGCTGGAGTGGGCGCCCGCGCCCGTCGACATCGCCGACCTCGGATCCAGGACCGCCGTGCTCGCCGCCGCCGGACCCCTCGACGACCCGCGCACCGGCCTCCCCTTCCCGGCCTTCGACCCGCGCGACCCCCTGGACGGGGACGCCCCGGACTTCGTCCTGCTGCCGCTGCCCGCCCCCTCCGGCGATGTGCCGGACGCCGTACGTACCCGCACCGCCGAAGTCCTGGCCCACATGCGGGAATTCCTCCGCCACGCGCCGGACGGAGGATCGGCCAGGCTGGTCGTCGTCACCCGGCACGCCGTCGCGGCGGGGGACGAGGCGCCGGACGTCCGCCACGCGGCCGTATGGGGCCTCGTCCGGGCGGCGCAGAGCGAACACCCCGGACGGTTCGTCCTCGCCGACGTGGACGGGCTGGACGCCTCGTCGACCGCGCTGCCGGACGCGCTCGCCACCGGTGCCGACGAACTCGCCGTCCGGGGCGGCACCGTACTCGTCCCGAGGCTGGTCCCGGCGGAACCGGGCGCCGACGCGGCGCCCCTCCCGTCCGGGGGCACGGTGCTCGTCACCGGCGGACTCTCCGCAACGGGCGCTGCGCTGGCCCGCCACCTCGTCACCGCACACGGCGCCGGCCGCGTCCTCGTCGCCGGCGGCGGCGCCGCACCCGGAGCGACGGACGCGCTCACCGACGGCACCGATGCCGAACTGGTGCTCAGCGACTGCGACCCCGCCGACCGCGCCGCGCTCGCCGCGCTGCTGGCCGGCCTTCCCGACGGCCGGCCGCTCACCGCCGTCGTCCACACGGGCCCCGCCGGGGAGAGCGCACCGATCGGCGAGCACACCCCGCACCTCCTGGACGACGCACTGCGCCATCACGCCGACGCCGCCTGGAACCTGCACGAACTCACCACCGGCCTCGGCCTGTCGGCCTTCGTCCTGCTCACCTCGACCCACGGCCTCGTCCACGGAGCCGGTGCGGCCCACAACGCTGCCGCGCACACCTTCCTGGACGCCCTCGCCCGGCACCGGCACGCCCTCGGCCTCCCCGCCACGGCCGTCGCTCTCGCCCCGGGGGACGCCACCACCGACCCCGCGGACGAGCACAGCTCACGCGCCGGCACCGGGCTCCTGCCGCTGACCACCGAGCGCTCCACGGCGCTCCTCGACGACGCGCTGCGCACCCGGACCGCCTCCCTGCTCGCCCTCCACCCCGACCAGGGCGCCCTGCGCTCCCTGGCCGGCCATCTGCCACCCGTGCTCGGCACACTGGTCCGCACTCCCGGCCGCCCCGGAACCCTGCCGGGCACCGGCCTCTCCGCCGCAGCCGACCTGCACAGGCGCCTCGCCGGGCGGGGCGAGGACGAACGGGGCCGCATCCTGCTGGAGCTGGTCCGCTCACACGTGGCCACCCTGCTCGGCCACCCCACGCCCGAGGCAGTGGGTGCCGACCGGGCCTTCCAGGACCTCGGCTTCGACTCACTGGCCGCCGTCGAACTGCGCCGCCGGCTCGGCAGCGCCACCGGCCTCAGCCTTCCCGCCAGCCTCGTCTTCGACCACCCGGACTCCCGCGCCGTCGCGGCCCACCTCACCGGACTGATCGGCGACGGATCCGACGAACAGGACGACTCCGGCGCCCTGTTGGAGATGCTCGACCAGCTCGACGCGAGCCTCACCGCCGCACGGCCCGACGCCGGGGACCGCCCGCGCATCACCTCCCGCCTGGAAGCGCTGCTGCGCCGCTGGCACGACACCCACGGCGACGGCATCAGCCGCGCCGGGGAAGAGGACGACGCACTCGACTCGGTCACCGACGACGAACTGTTCGACGTGCTGGACCAGGAGATCGGACTCCTCTAGTGCCCCCATCCACACGCCCGTCGGACCGACCGGAGCCTCGCCGGGCAGGAACGTCTGCCCCCTCGGCTCCCCGCCTGACAGGACCGTCTGCCCCGTCGGCTCCCCGTCCGGCAGGGCCGTCGGACCCGTCGGCGACCCGCCCGACACGACCGTCGGACCCCTCGGCCTCGGCGCCCCGCCCCGACACCGCGCCCACCACCGACACGCTTTGCCCCGTCGCGCACACCACTGCCGGTCACGGCACCGGTTCCGCCGGCACGGCTGACACCCGCACCGAGATTGGTTGAGGTACAGATGGCAACCCAGGACAAGCTTCGCGACTACCTCCAGCGGGCCACGGCCGACCTGCGGCAGGTGAAGCGCCGTCTGCGGGAAGCGGAGGCCAGGGAACACGAGCCGATGGCGATCGTCGGCATGAGCTGCCGCTACCCCGGCGGCGTGACCACCCCCGACCAGCTGTGGGACCTGGTGGCCGAGGGCCGGGACGGCATCACGACCTTTCCGGTCAACCGCGGCTGGGACGTGGACGGGCTGTACGACCCCGAACCCGCCACGCCCGGACGTACGTACGCCCGCGAGGGCGGCTTCCTCCACGAGGCCGACCGGTTCGACGCCGACTTCTTCAGGATGAGCCCCAAGGACGCCCGGGAGACCGACCCCCAGCAGCGGCTGCTGCTGGAGACGTCATGGGAGGCGCTGGAGCACGCCGGAGTGGACCCGCTCTCCCTCAAGGGCTCCCTCACCGGTGTGTTCGCCGGCGTCGTCTACCACGACTACGCCACCGACGGCGGCACCGGCGGCCTGGCCAGCGTCGCCTCCGGACGTGTCTCCTACACCCTCGGACTCCAGGGCCCGGCCGTCACCGTCGACACCGCCTGCTCCTCCTCCCTCGTCGCCCTCGACTGGGCGGTCAAGTCGCTGCGTACGGGCGAGTGCGACCTGGCCCTGGTCGGCGGCGTCACCGTGATGGCCACACCCACCTCCTTCGTCGGCTTCAGCCAGGAACGCGGCCTCGCCCCCGACGGCCGATGCAAGTCCTTCGCCGCGGCCGCCGACGGCACCGGCTGGGGCGAAGGCGTCGGCATGCTCGTCGTCGAACGGCTCAGCGAAGCCCGGCGCAACGGACACCGCGTGCTCGCCGTGGTCCGCGGCAGCGCCGTCAACTCCGACGGGGCCAGCAACGGCCTCACCGCCCCCAACGGCCCCGCACAGCAACGGCTCATCCACCAGGCCCTCGCAGCCGCCCAGCTCACCGCCGACCAGGTCGACGCGGTCGAGGCCCATGGCACCGGCACCACGCTCGGCGACCCGATCGAGGCCCAGGCCCTGCTCGCCACGTACGGCCAGGGCCGCCCCGCCGACCAGCCGCTGTGGCTCGGCTCGGTCAAGTCGAACATCGGGCACGCCCAGGCAGCCGCAGGCGTCGGCGGGATCATCAAGATGGTGCAGGCCATGCGTCACGGCATCCTGCCCCGGACCCTCCACGTGGACGGCCCGACGCCGAACGTCGACTGGACCACGGGCAACATCTCCCTGCTCACCGACGCCATCGCCTGGCCCGACCGCGGGCACCCCCGCCGCGCCGCGGTCTCCGCCTTCGGGCTCAGCGGCACCAACGCCCACGTCATCATCGAGGAGGCGCCGGCGGCCGAGGAGGGCGAACCCGAAGCCCCGCCCACCGTCACGTCCTCGCTGATCCCGCTGCCGCTCTCCGCCAAGACCCCCGAAGCCCTCGCGGCGCAGGCCGGTCGCCTCCTTGCCCATGTGGAGGCGCACCCGGACGAGGCGTTGGTGGATGTCGGTTATTCGTTGGCGACGACGCGTGCGGTGTTGGATCACCGTGCGGTGGTGCTGTCCGCGGACCGTGAGGCGGCGGTGCGTGCGTTGTCCGATCTGGTGGCGGGCCGGGAGTGTGCGGATGTCGTCACGTCGGCGGGTTCGTCGGCGGAGGGTCTGACGGCGTTCCTGTTCACGGGTCAGGGTGCGCAGCGTCTTGGTATGGGCCGGGAGCTGTATGAGGCGTTCCCGGTGTTCGCGGAGGCGTTCGACGCGGTTCTCACCGAGCTGGATGCCCGGTTGGGGCGTTCGTTGCGTGACGTGGTCTGGGGTGAGGACGCCGGCCTGCTGAGCGGGACGATGTTCGCCCAGGCCGGTCTGTTCGCGGTCGAGACGGCACTGTTCCGGCTGGCGGAGTCCTGGGGCGTGCGTCCGGACGCCCTGCTGGGCCACTCGGTCGGTGAGATCACGGCCGCGCATGTGTCGGGCGTGCTGTCGTTGGCGGATGCGGCTGAACTCGTCGTGGCACGTGGCCGGTTGATGCAGGCGCTTCCCGCGGGCGGGGTGATGGTGGCGGTGGCCGCGTCGGAGGACGAGGTGGTGCCGTTGCTGGGTGAGGGGGTGGCACTGGCGGCGGTGAACGGTCCGTCGGCCGTCGTGGTGTCGGGGGCGGAGAAGGAGACGCTCGCGGTCGCGGAGCACTTCACCGCGCTGGGGCGCCGGACGAAGCGCCTGAACGTCTCGCACGCCTTCCACTCGCCGCTCATGGAACCGATGCTCGACGAATTCAGGGACGTCGCCGCCCGGATGACGTATCACGCACCCCGGCTGCCCGTCGTCTCCAACGTGACGGGCCGGCTCGCCGGACCCGACGAACTGACCTCGGCCGACTACTGGGTCCGCCACGTCCGCGAAGCGGTCCGCTTCCGCGACGGCGTACGCACCCTGCACGCCGAAGGGGTCCGTGTTCTCATCGAGATCGGCCCGGACGCGGCGCTCACCCCCATGGCGGCCGACTGCCTGACGCCCGCCGACGAGACCCTGTGCGTCCCCGTCCTGCGCCGCACCCGCGACGAGGAACGCACCCTGATCACCGCCGTGGCCCATGCCCACGCGCACGGCACCTCTGTTGACTGGAACGGCCTCTTCGCGGGCCGGGGCGCCCATCGCGTCACTCTCCCCACCTACCCCTTCCAGCGCCGCAGCCACTGGCTGGAGCGCCCCGAGGCGCAGGACACGACGAACAGGGCCGCCGACCCGGCCGGGGCCGCATTCTGGGAGGCCGTCGACCAGCAGGACGTCGCCGCACTCGCCGACCGGCTCTCGGTCACCGAGACCGCACTCGCAGAGGTGCTGCCCGCGATGGCGCGCTGGCGCCGGCTCCACCAGGAGAGGGCGGCTCTCGACGACCTGCGCTACCGCGTCGTCTGGCAGCCCGTCACCACGCCCGCCGCCCCCGCCACCGCGCTCGACGCCCCCTGGCTCGTCGCCGTCGCCGAAGGACAGGCCGACACCCCCACGGTCACCGCGATCCTGGCCGCACTCATCGAACGCGGCGCCTCCCCGCACGTCATCGAAGCGGTCCCCGGACAGAGCCGTGCCGACCTCGCCGAACGGCTCGCCGCACAGCCCGCCGCAGGCGTCCTGTCCCTGCTCGCCCTCGACGAACGCCCCGAACCCGAACACCCCCATCTCACCCGCGGCCTCACAGCCACCGTCACCCTCGTGCAGGCCCTCGCCGACACCCCGGACGCCCCCAGGCTCTGGTGCGCCACGCAGTCAGCCGTCGCCACGTCCCGCTCCGCCGAGCTGACCGCCCCGGCACAGAGCCAGTTCTGGGGCCTCGGTGGCGGCCTCGCCCTCGACCACCCCGACACCTGGGGCGGCACCGTCGACCTCCCCGCCGAACCGGGCTCCGCCGACCTGCGCCGCCTCTGCGACGTGCTCTCGGGCGCCACCGGCGAGGACGCGGTGGCCCTGCGCTCCGACGGCCTCCTCGCCCGACGCCTGGTCCGTGCCCCCCTGGGCGACCGCACCCCGGTCCGGGCCCGCCCGTCGCACGGCACCGCCCTGATCACCGGCGGCACCGGCGGCCTCGGCGCCCACGTCGCCCGCATGCTCGCCGCCGACGGCATCCCGCACCTGCTGCTCCTCAGCCGGCACGGCGACGCGGCCGCCGGCGCCCGCGAACTGGCGGCCGAACTGGAGGCGGGCGGCACCCGGGTGACCCTCGCCGCCTGCGATGTCACCGACCGCGCCGCACTGGCCCGGGTCCTCGACGCCGTACCCGAGGAACTGCCCCTGACCACCGTCGTGCACGCCGCCGGTGCCATGCAGCGCATGGCACCCCTCACCGAACTGACCGACGACGAGTTCGCGGCCGTCGGCCATGCGAAGGTCACCGGTGCCCAGCACCTCGACGACCTCCTCGGTGACCGCCCCCTCGACGCCTTCGTGCTCTTCTCCTCCGGCGCCGCCGTCTGGGGCAGCGCAGGGCAGGCCGCCTACGCCGCCGCCAACGCCCACCTCGACGCCCTCGCGCACCGCCGCCGCGCCCGCGGACTCACCGCCACCTCCGTGGCCTGGAGTTCCTGGCAGGGTGGCATGGTCGACGCCGAACTCAGCGCCGTGATGGAGCGCATCGGCGCACCCGCCATGGACCCCCACCTCGCCATCGGCGCACTGAAGCAGGCCCTGGAGCACGACGAGAGCCATCTCGTCGTCGCCGAATTCGACTGGTCCCGCTTCGCCCCCACGTACACGCTCGCCCGCCCCCGCCCGCTGCTCGACGCACTCGACGACGTGACGGAGATCCTCTCCGCCGAGCCGGACTCCGCGGCCTCCGGCGCGGACGGTCTGATGGCACAGCTCGCCGGCCTCTCCGTCGCCGAGCGCGGCCGTGCGCTGCTCGACCTCGTACGCACCCGCGTCGCGACCCTGCTCGGCTACGACGCACCCTCCCAACTCGACCCGCAACGCGCCTTCGAGGACCTCGGCTTCGACTCCGTCGCCGCCGTGGAGCTCCGCCAGGCCCTGACCGCCGCCACCGGCACCCAGCTGCCCGCGACGCTGGTCTTCGACTACGCCACACCCACCGCGCTCGCGGACCACCTGCACACCCGGCTCTTCCCCGACAGCGACGACACGGCAACGCCGATCCTCGCGGAGGTCGACCGGTTCGAGGAACTGGTCGGGGCGCTGGACATCGAGGAGATCCGCAGCAGCCGCATCACCTCACGGCTGCAGACCCTCCTCGACACCCTGACCACCCTCCAGAGCGGCGAAACGGGGGTGGCCGCCGTGCGGGACTCGCTCGACGAGGCCTCCGCCGACGACGTCCTCGCCTTCATCGACCAGGAACTCGGCCTCGCCTGACACGGGCACGCTGCCGGCATCTGACCCAAAGGACTCGGTGAGACCGATATGGCCAACGACGAGAAGATCCTCGACTACCTCAAAAAGGTGACCGCCGACCTGCACCGCACCCGGCGCCGCCTTCAGGACGCCGAGGCCGCCGCGCAGGAACCCATCGCCATCGTCGCCATGGGCTGCCGCTACCCCGGCGGGGTGACCACCCCCGAGGAACTGTGGCACCTGGTCGCCGAGGGCCGCGACGCCGTATCGGGCATGCCAGACGACCGGGGCTGGGACCTCGACCAGCTCATGGGTGAGGACGCCTCGCAGCCGGGCACCAGCTACGTCCACCAGGGCGGATTCCTGCAGGGTGCGGGTGACTTCGACGCCGGGTTCTTCGGCATCGGCCCCATGGAGGCGGAGGCCACCGACCCGCAGCAGCGCCTCACCCTCGAAGTCGCCTGGGAAGCCTTCGAACGGGCCGGAATCGACCCGGAGACCCTGCGCGGCGGCCGCGTCGGCGTCTACATGGGATCCGGAATCCAGGACTACGGCGACTTCCCGGAGGGCGTACCGGAGGCCGTCGAGGCCTACATGGCCACCGCGCGGGCCGCTTCCGTCATCTCCGGCCGCATCTCCTACACCCTCGGCCTCGAAGGCCCCTCCTTCACCGTCGACACCGCCTGCTCGTCGTCGCTCGTCGCCCTCCACCTCGCCGCACAGGCTCTGCGCCAGGACGAATGCAGCCTCGCACTGGCCGGCGGCGTCATGGTCATGTCGACGCCCGCACCCTTCGTCGCCTTCAGCAAGCAGCGCGGCCTCGCGCCCGACGGACGGTGCAAGGCGTTCTCCGACAGCGCCGACGGCACCGGCTGGTCGGAGGGCGCGGGCATCGTCCTGCTGGAGCGCCTCTCCGACGCCCGCCGCAACGGGCACCCCGTGCTCGCCGTCATCCGCGGATCGGCCATCAACTCCGACGGGGCCTCCAACGGCCTCACCGCCCCCAGCGGCCCGTCCCAGCAGCGCGTCATCCGCCAGGCCCTCGCCAACGCCCGTGTACCCGGCGCCCACGTCGACGCCGTCGAGGCCCACGGCACCGGCACCACGCTCGGCGACCCCATCGAGGCGCAGGCCCTGCTCGCCACGTACGGCCAGGACCGCACCGCCGAACAGCCCCTGCGGCTGGGCTCCCTCAAGGCCAACATCGGCCACGCCCAGGCGGCGGCGGGCGTCGGCGGCGTCATCAAGATGGTGATGGCCCTGCGCAACGGCCTCCTGCCCAGGACCCTGCACGTCGAGCAGCCCTCCACCCACGTCGACTGGACCTCGGGCAACGTCAGTCTGCTCACCGAGGCCGAACCCTGGGCGCAGCACGGCCACCCGCGTACCGCCGGCATCTCGGCGTTCGGGCTCAGCGGCACCAACGCCCACGTGATCCTCCAGGAGGCACCGGCGGAGGAACCGGCGCCGGAACCCACGGCGGAACCTGCCGCGGCCCCTGGCGCGACCGAGCCGGCCACGGAGCTCCGCCCCGCTCCCTTCACCTCGTCGCCGGCCCCGTTCCTCGTCTCCGGCCGCAGCGCCGCGGGTCTGCGCGCACAGGCGGGGCGGCTCGCCTCCTTCGTACGGGACGGAGCCGGCGCCACCGCCCGCCCCCAGGACATCGGCCACGCCCTGGTCGCCAACCGCACCGCGTTCGAGCACCGTGCCGTCGTCCTCGACAACGGGACCCCTCCGGGCACGGACGGCACCGAGCCCACGCCCCTGCTCGCCGGCCTGGACGCGCTCGCGGAGGGCGCCAAGGCACCGCACGTGATCCGGGGCACCGCCACCGGCCCCGCCCAGGTCGCCTTCGTCTTCCCCGGCCAGGGGTCCCAATGGGTCGGCATGGCCGTCGAACTCCTCGAATCCTCACCGGTGTTCGCCGACCGTATGCGCGAGTGCGCCGACGCGCTGGCCCCCTTCACCGACTGGGACCTCCTCGACGTCGTCCACCAGCGCCCCGGAGCGCCCACCTTCGACGAGGTCGACGTCGTCCAGCCCGTCCTGTGGGCCGTCATGGTCTCTCTCGCGGCCCTCTGGCGCGCATGCGGTGTGGAGCCCGCCGCCGTCGTCGGTCACTCACAGGGAGAGATCGCGGCCGCCTGCGTCGCCGGGGCTCTCTCGCTGGAGGACGGCGCCCGCGTCGTCGCACTCCGCAGCAGGATCATCCGCCAGGACCTCGCCGGGCGCGGCGGCATGATGTCGGTCGCGCTGCCCTCCGCAGAGGCCGAGTCGGTGATGCGCGGCTGGGGCGACCGGCTCCAGATCGCCGTGGTCAACAGCCCCGCCTCCACCGTCGTGTGCGGTGAGACGGAAGCCCTCGACGAGCTGTACACCCACCTGGAGTCACAGGGCGTGCAGGCCCGCCGGATACCGGTGGACTACGCCTCGCACTCGGTGTTCGTCGAGGAGATACGCGAGCGCCTCCTCGCAGAGATCGCCGAGGTGACACCGCGCCCGTCCACCACGACCTTCTACTCCACGGTGACCGGCGGCCCGCTCGACACCACCGCACTCGACGCCGGCTACTGGTACGAGAACCTGCGGCGCACCGTGCGCTTCGAGGACACCACCCGGGCCATGCTCGACGACGGTTTCACCCTCTTCGTGGAGGCCAGCCCCCACCCGGGCCTCTTCATCGCCATCGGCGAGACGGTCGCCGCGACATCGTCCGGCGCCACCGCTGTCGGATCGCTGCGCCGTCACAGCGGCGACCCTGCGCGGTTCGCCCAGTCACTGGCCGAGGCCTACGTACACGGTGCCCCGGTCGACTGGAGCCTCTTCTACGACGACGCCGCGCCCACCGCCCGCGTGGAGCTGCCGACGTACGCCTTCCAGCGTGAGCGCTACTGGGTCACCGCGCCCACCGGTGCCGGCGACGTGCTGACCGCCGGTCTCGAACCGGCCGGCCACCCGCTGCTCGGCGCACGGATATCGGCTCCGGACACGGACGCGCTCAGCCTGACGGGCCGCCTGTCCCTCGGCACGCACCCGTGGCTCGGCGACCACCGCGTGGGCGACGCCGCCTTCTTCCCCGGCACCGGACATGTGGAACTCGCGATCTACGCCGGTGACCAGGTCGGCTGCCCGGTCATCGACGAACTGACGCTGGAGACCCCGCTGATCGTCCCCGAACGGGGCGGCGTGGCGGTACGCGTCACGGTCGGCACGGCCGGCGACGACGGCCGCCGCCAGGTGACCGTGCACGCCCGCCCGGAGGACGGCGACCAACCGTGGACCCGCCACGCGACCGGCATCCTCGCGCCGGCGAAGCCGGCCTCGGGGGCGAACGGCTCCGAGAGCGCCGACTGGGCCTCGGGCCAGTGGCCTCCCACCGGTGCGGAGCCGGTCGACCTGGACGGGTTCTACGACGGCATGGCCGAGGAGGGCCTGCGCTACGGGCCCGCCTTCCGCGGACTGAACGCGGCCTGGCGCTCGGACGGCGACCTCTACGCGGAGGTCGCCCTCCACGCCGGAACTCAAGCGACCGACTTCCAGCTCCACCCGGCCCTCCTCGATGCGGCGTTGCATGGGGTGGCGTTGTCGGGTGCGGTGGGTGAGGGGGCTGCGTTGCCGTTTGCGTGGTCGGGTGTGTCGTTGGGTGTGGTGGGTGCGTCGGTGGTGCGTGTCCGGGTTTCGGTGGTGGGTGAGGGCCGGGTGTCGGTGGTCCTGGCCGATGCGGGTGGTGGTGTGGTGGCGTCGGTGGGCTCGCTGGTGCTGCGTGCCGTGGGCGGGGAGCGGCGCGCCGTCGCGGAGTCGGGCGTCCGGGGATCGCTGTTCTGCGTGGAGTGGCCCGAGGTGGCCCTGCCGGACGCGGGAGCCGTCGACGGTCTCTCCGTGGGGCGCTGGTCCGATCTCGTGGGCTCGGACCGGGCTGTGGTGCCGGATGTGGTGGTGTTCGATTCGACCCGCGCCGGTGTCGGTGCCGGTGGGGTGGGGGCTGGTTCCGCGGGTGGTGTGCGGGATGCGGTGTGCGAGGCCC
Source organism: Streptomyces sp. LN549 (assembly GCF_043203805.1). Classification (NCBI taxonomy): domain Bacteria; kingdom Bacillati; phylum Actinomycetota; class Actinomycetes; order Kitasatosporales; family Streptomycetaceae; genus Streptomyces; species Streptomyces sp. LN549. Next base: position 6,187,877 of record NZ_JAZHRI010000002.1, read on the forward strand.
TGGAGGTGGTGCAGGAGTGGCTGAGCGATGAGCGCTTCGGCGACGCGCGGTTGGTGGTACGGACGGTGGGCGCCGTGGCGCTGCCGGGCGAAGGCCTGGCGGACGTGGCCGGCGCGGCGGTGTGGGGGTTGGTGCGGTCGGCGCAGTCGGAGAACCCGGGACGCCTGGTGCTGCTGGACAGCGCCTCGGGTGCCACGGCCGACGAAGCCGCACGGGTGGTGGCCCTGGGCGAATCGCAGGTGGTGGTGCGCGAGGGCCGTGCCCACCTCGGCCGGCTGGTGCGCGCGACGCAGCCGGCCGATGAGGTTGAGAACGAGGGCGTGGAGTTCGGTTCCGCGGGGACGGTGTTGCTGACGGGCGGTACGGGGACGCTGGGCCGGGTGTTCGCGCGTCACCTGGTGGTGGAGCGTGGAGTGCGGCGGCTGGTGCTCACGAGCCGGCGCGGTGCCGGGGCCGAGGGCGTGGCGGAGCTGGTGGAGGAGCTCGCGGGCTGGGGGGCCGAGGTCGTCGTGGAGGCGTGCGATGCCGCCGACCGGGCCTCTCTGGAACGGCTGTTGGGGGCGATTCCGGTGGATCGGCCGCTGGTGGGTGTGGTGCATCTGGCGGGTGTGCTGGACGACGGGGTGATCGGTTCACTGACGGCGGAGCGGGTGGGGGCGGTGCTGCGCCCCAAGGTGGATGCGGCGTTGAACCTGCACGAGCTGACGCGGGGCATGGACCTCGCGGCCTTCGTCCTCTTCTCCTCGGTGGCCGGCACCTTCGGCAACGCGGGCCAGGGCAACTACGCCGCCGCGAACGCGTTCCTGGACGCGCTGGCCACGTACCGCAGAGCGGAAGGACTCCCCGCCCACTCCCTCGCCTGGGGCTTCTGGGACGAGGCCAGCGGGATGACCGGCAAACTGTCCGGTGCGGAACGCTCCCGCATCTCCTCCGTCGGTGGCGTCTTCCCGATCTCCTCGGAGAGCGGTGTGGCTCTGTTCGATGCCGCGCTGCAGATGACCGAACCGGTGATCGTCCCGGTGCACCTCGACCTCGCCGCCGTACGGGCCCAGGGCGACAGCAGCCGCGAGCTCTTCCGCACCCTGGTCCCGGTCGTCACCCGGCGCAGGGCCACGGGCCACGTCGAGGCGAACGGCCTTCAGCAGCGGCTCGCGCGCCTCGCCGAGCCCGAGCGCGAAGCCGCCATGCTGGAGGTCGTCCTCGAGCAGGTCGCCTCCGTCCTCGGCTACAGCTCCCTCCAGGCCATCGAGCCGGAGAAGGCGTTCAAGGACCTCGGCTTCGACTCCTTGCGGGCGGTGGAGTTCCGTAACGCGCTGGCCGACGCCACCGCGCTCCGCCTCCCCGCCACAGTCGTCTTCGACTACCCCACCCCCGTGGCCCTGGCCCGCCACCTGCTGAGCGAGGTGTCCGACACCGACGCTCCCGCGACGGCCACCCTCGCCGCGGTGCGCACGAACCCCGCCGCGCACGCCGACGACCCGATCGCGATCGTGGGCATGGCGTGCCGCTACCCGGGCAACGTCGGCTCACCCGAAGCGCTCTGGCAGGCCGTGACCGAGGGCGCCGACCTCATCTCCGACTTCCCGACCGACCGGGGCTGGGACCTGCGGAAGATCTACGACCCGGAAGGCACACGGCCGGACACGAGTTATGTCGCCCGCGGCGGGTTCCTCGACGACGCCCCCGGGTTCGACCCGGCGTTCTTCGGCATCAGCCCGAACGAGGCCCTGATCATGGACCCGCAGCAGCGACTGCTGCTGGAGACGTCCTGGGAGGCGTTCGAACGGGCCGGTATCGACCCGCTCTCCCTCAAGGAGAGCCGGACCGGCGTCTTCGCCGGAATGATGTACCACGACTACGCCCACAACGCGAGCACGGGCGGCATCGCCTCCGGCCGGATCTCCTACGTACTCGGTCTGGAAGGCCCGTCGATGACGGTGGACACCGCGTGCTCCTCGTCGCTGGTGGCCCTGCACCTCGCGATCCAGGCGCTGCGCTCCGGAGAGTGCTCCCTCGCGCTGGCGGGCGGCGTGGCCGTCATGTCGGAGCCCGAGGTCTTCGTTGAGTTCAGCCGTCAGCGCGGGTTGGCGAAGGACGGCCGGTGCAAGTCGTTCGCGGGTGCCGCGGACGGTGCCGCGTGGTCCGAGGGCGTCGGTGTTCTGCTGGTCGAGCGGCTGTCGGACGCCCGGCGGCTCGGGCACGAAGTCCTGGCTGTGGTGCGGGGCAGTGCCGTCAACCAGGACGGTGCGAGTAATGGGCTGACGGCTCCGAACGGTCCGTCGCAGCAGCGGGTGATTCGTGCGGCGTTGGCTGATGCGCAGATTTCGTCGGATCAGGTGGATCTGGTGGAGGCGCATGGGACGGGTACCCGGCTGGGTGATCCGATCGAGGCGCAGGCGTTGTTGGCGACGTATGGGCAGGGGCGTCCGGAGGGTGATCCGCTGTGGCTGGGGTCGTTGAAGTCGAACCTGGGGCATGCGCAGGCTGCTGCTGGTGTGGGTGGTGTGATCAAGGCGGTGGAGGCGATTCGGCATGGTGTGTTGCCGAAGACGTTGCATGTGGATGTGCCGACGCCGCAGGTGGACTGGGCTGCGGGTGCGGTGGAGTTGTTGACGGAGTCGCGTGCGTGGCCGGAGCGGGATCGTCCGCGTCGTGTGGGTGTGTCGTCGTTCGGTCTGAGTGGGACGAACGCGCATGTGATCGTGGAGCAGGCTCCGGTGGTGGAGGAGCCGGAGGCGGTGGCCGTCGCTGAAGTGCCGGTGGTTCCGGTGGTGTTGTCGGCGCGGAGCGAGGCCGGGCTGTCGGCGCAGGCCGGGAAGTTGCTGGAGCAGATGGGGGTCTCCTCTTCGCTGTTGGATGTGGGCTTCTCCTCCGTGGTGTCACGTGCGGTGCTGGAGCATCGTGCGGTGGTCGCGGCGTCGGACCGTGAGGAGTTGGTGCGGGGTCTGACCGCGCTGGCGGAGGGTGGTGTCGCGGCGTCTGTGGTGCGTGGGTCGGTGCGGCCGGCGGGCAAGGTCGCGTTCTTGTTCACGGGTCAGGGTGCGCAGCGGCTTGGTATGGGCCGGGAGTTGTATGAGGCGTTCCCGGTGTTTGCGGAGGCGTTCGACGCGGTGCTCGCGGAGCTGGATGCCCGGTTGGGGCGTTCGTTGCGTGACGTGGTGTGGGGTGAGGACGCCGGCCTGTTGAGCGGGACGATGTTCGCCCAGGCCGGTCTGTTCGCGGTGGAGACGGCGTTGTTCCGGCTGGTGGAGTCCTGGGGTGTGCGTCCGGACTTCCTGGTGGGCCACTCGGTCGGTGAGATCGCGGCCGCGCATGTGTCTGGTGCGTTGTCGTTGGCAGATGCGGCTGAACTGGTCGTGGCGCGTGGTCGGTTGATGCAGGCGTTGCCGGCCGGTGGGTCGATGGTGGCGGTGGAGGCGGCGGAGGCTGAGGTGCTTCCGTTGCTGAACGGTGAGGTGGGCATCGCTGCGGTCAACGGGCCGCGTTCCGTCGTTGTCTCGGGTACGGAGGCGGCGGTTGCTGATCTGGTGGAGAAGTTCGCCGGTCAGGGCCGTCGTACGAGTGTGTTGCGGGTGTCGCATGCGTTCCATTCGCCGTTGATGGAGCCGATGTTGGCGGAGTTCGGGGCGGTGGTGGCCGGGTTGTCGTTCGGTGCCCCGTCGATTCCGGTGGTGTCGGGTGTGTCCGGGGATCTGTCGGAGGGTTGGGGTTCGCCGGAGTACTGGGTGCGGCATGTGCGGGAAGCGGTGCGTTTCGCGGATGCGGTGTCGTTCGTGGTGTCGCGGGGTGTGACGTCGTTCGTCGAGGTGGGTCCTGACGGTGTGCTGAGTGGGATGGCGCAGCAGTCGGTGGACCCGGAGTCGGTGACGGTCTTCGTCCCGCTGGTGCGCAAGGGCCGCCCCGAGCTGCCCACGGCCGTAGCGGCGTTGGGTCAGTTGCATGTGGGCGGTGTTCCGGTGGACTGGGCCCGGCTCTTCGAGGGCTCGGGTGCCCGCCGCGTCGATCTGCCCACCTACGCCTTCCAGCACCAGAACTACTGGATCGTCGGCGAGCAGCGCGGTACGGACCTCGAATCCATCGGACAGGAGTCTGCGGGCCACCCCCTTCTGAGCGCGGTGGTGTCGTCGCCCGAATCGGACAGTGTGGTGCTGACCGGTCGCCTGTCCACCGGATCGCACCTCTGGCTTGCGGATCACGCAGTCGGTGACACCACCCTCTTTCCCGGCACTGGTTTCGTGGAACTTGCGCTGAGAGCGGCACACGAGGTCGGCTGCACCACTCTGGAAGAGCTGACCCTCGAAACACCGCTGGTTCTTCCGGACCACGGTGGCGTCGCCCTCCAGGTCGTCGTCGGCTCTCCCGACGAGTCCGGCCGGCGAGCGGTCACCATTCACTCGCGGGGCGAGGCGACGGACCTGCCGTGGGTGCGGCACGCCACCGGTTCGCTCGTCGTCGTGGCCGATGCCGTCGGCGCCGAGGACGTGGCGTGGAGCGCGGGGCAGTGGCCGCCGGCGGGTGCGGAACCCGTGGACCTGGACGGGTTCTACGACGGAATGGCGGAAGCGGGCCTGCGGTACGGTCCGTCCTTCCGCGGACTGAGTGAAGCCTGGCGGACCGACGAGCACGTCTTCGCCGAGGTGGGTCTCCCCGAAGGCATCGAGCCGGGAACCTTCGCACTCCATCCGGCGCTGTTTGATGCGGCGTTGCATGGGGTGGCGTTGTCGGGTGCGGTGGGTGAGGGGGCTGCGTTGCCGTTTGCGTGGTCGGGTGTGTCGTTGGGTGTGGTGGGTGCGTCGGTGGTGCGTGTCCGGGTTTCGGTGGTGGGTGAGGGCCGGGTGTCGGTGGTCTTGGCCGATGCGGGTGGTGGTGTGGTGGCGTCGGTGGGCTCGCTGGTGCTGCGTTCGGTGGACGGGCAGCGGCGTGCGGTGGCGGAGTCGGGTGTGTCGGGGTCGTTGTTCTGCGTGGAGTGGCCCGAGGCGGCTCTGCCGGACGCGGGAGACGCCGACGGCATCTCGGTTGGGCGTTGGAGCGAGGTGAAGAGCTCGTCGAGCGTCGTCGTGCCGGATGTGGTGGTGTTTGATTCGCTGCGCGTCGGTGGGGTGGGGGCTGGTTCCGCGGGTGGTGTGCGGGATGCGGTGTGCGAGGCCCTGGAGGTGGTGCAGGAGTGGCTGAGCGATGAGCGCTTCGGCGACGCGCGGTTGGTGGTACGGACGGTGGGCGCCGTGGCGCTGCCGGGCGAAGGCCTGGCGGACGTGGCCGGCGCGGCGGTGTGGGGGTTGGTGCGGTCGGCGCAGTCGGAGAATCCGGGGCGTGTGGTGTTGCTGGATGGTGAGGTGGGTGACCTCGCCGAGGTGGCACGGATGGTGGCGCTCGGCGAGTCCCAGGTGGTTGTACGGGCGAGCCGTACACATGTGGCGCGGCTGGAACGTGCCCTGCCGTCTGCGGAGGACACGGGAGGCGTGGAGTTCGGTTCCGCGGGGACGGTGTTGCTGACGGGCGGTACGGGGACGCTGGGCCGGGTGTTCGCGCGTCACCTGGTGGTGGAGCGTGGAGTGCGGCGGCTGGTGCTCACGAGCCGGCGCGGTGCCGGGGGCGAGGGCGTCGAGGAACTGGTCGAGGAATTGGCCGGTTGGGGTGCCGAGGTGGTGGTCGAGGCGTGTGATGCGGCTGACCGTGAAGCGTTGGCCGGTGTGTTGGGGGCGATTCCGCTGGATCGGCCGTTGGTGGGTGTGGTGCATCTGGCGGGTGTGCTGGACGACGGGGTGATCGGTTCGCTGACGGCGGAGCGGGTGGGGGCGGTGCTGCGTCCGAAGGTGGATGCGGCGTTGAACCTGCACGAGCTGACGCGGGGCATGGACCTCGCGGCCTTCGTCCTCTTCTCCTCGGCTGCCGGAGTCCTCGGCAACCCGGGGCAGGGCAACTACGCCGCGGCGAACGCGTTCCTGGACGCGCTGGCCACGTACCGCAGGGCCGAAGGGCTTCCCGCCCAGTCCCTCGCCTGGGGTCCCTGGGCGGACGGCGGCATGACGGACACCCTGCAGAGCGCCGACTCCCAGCGAATGCGCCGGACCGGCATCGAAACCCTGTCGGGCGAGGAAGGGACCGCCCTCTTCGACGCGGCCGAGACCTCCGGTGGGGCCGCACTCGTCACCATGCGCGTCGATCTCACAGGACCGGGGGCCCCGGAGCCGGACGACCTGCCCGACCTCTTCCGAGGACTGGTACGGCCCAGCGGCCACCGAACCACCGACGCGTCGGCATCCGGCGCTGCGGCGTTCCGCAGGCGGATGACCGCCCTGACCGACAACGAGCGCGCGGAACAGGTGCTCGACCTCGTACGCGCCCACGCGGCCGCGATTCTCGGATACGCGGGTCCCTCGGCCATCGAGCCGGACCGGGCGTTCAAGGAGCTCGGGTTCGACTCGCTGGCCGCGGTGGAGTTCCGCAACGGACTGGCCCAGGCCACAGGACTGCGCCCACCGGCCACGCTGGTCTTCGACTATCCGAACTCGCGCGCGCTCGCCCAGTACCTCGCGGACGAACTGCGTCCCGATTCCCCCACGGACGACGAGGCCGTCGGGGAGGAGCGGGTCCGACGCATTCTGCAGGGAATTCCCCTGAGCCGGCTCAGGGACGCAGGACTGATGGAAGTCCTCTTCGAACTCGCCGGTGCTCATGACGAGCCGGCGAATCCGGCGGGGGGAACGGACGAGCCTTCGCCCGACTCCATCGACTCGATGGATGCCGAGAGCCTGATCAGCATGGCGCTCGACGGTTCCGGCCTTGACGACGCGACGCAGGGAATGTGAGTGCCCCGATGAGTAATTCTGACGAGAAACTGGTCGCCGCGCTGCGGGCGTCGCTCAAGGAGAACGACCGTCTGCGGGCCCACAACAGGAAACTGTCGTCCGCGGCCCGCGAACCCATCGCCATCGTCGCGATGAGCTGCCGCTTTCCGGGTGGCGTCGAATCACCAGAGGCTCTGTGGCAGTTGGTGAACGATGGTGTGGACGCCATATCCGACTTCCCGGAGAACCGTGGTTGGAACCTCGGTGCTCTCTACGACCCGGACGGCGAGCGACAGAACACCAGCTACGTCGACAAGGGCGGGTTCCTTCACTCCGCGGACACGTTCGACCCCGTTCCCTTCGGCATCAGCCCGAACGAGGCCCTGATCATGGACCCGCAGCAGCGACTGCTGCTGGAATGCTCGTGGGAGGTCTTCGAGCGGGCCGGTATCGACCCCACCACGTTGAAGGGCAGCAAAACCGGCGTATTCGCCGGAATGATGTACCACGACTACGTCCACAACAGCGCCACGGGTTCCATTGCGTCGGGCCGCGTCTCGTACGTCTTCGGCTTTGAGGGGCCGTCGATGACGCTGGATACGGCGTGCTCGTCGTCGCTGGTGGCGTTGCATCTGGCGGCCCAGGCGCTGCGTTCGGGCGAGTGCTCGATGGCGCTGGCCGGAGGCGTGGCGGTCATGTCGACGCCTGAGGTCTTCGTCGAGTTCAGCCGACAGGGCGGCCTGTCCAGGGACGGTCGCTGCAAGTCCTTCGCAGGGTCCACCGACGGCACCAGCTGGTCGGAGGGGGCCGGCGTCCTGCTCCTGGAGAAGCTCTCCGACGCTCGCAGCAACGGACATCCGGTTCTGGCCGTGCTGCGGGGCAGTGCGGTGAATCAGGACGGTGCGAGTAATGGGCTGACGGCTCCGAACGGTCCGTCGCAGCAGCGGGTGATTCGTGCGGCGTTGGCTGATGCGCAGATCTCGTCGGATCAGGTGGATCTGGTGGAGGCGCATGGGACGGGCACGCGGCTGGGTGATCCGATCGAGGCGCAGGCGTTGTTGGCGACGTATGGGCAGGGGCGTCCGGAGGGTGATCCGCTGTGGCTGGGGTCGTTGAAGTCGAACCTGGGGCATGCGCAGGCTGCTGCTGGTGTGGGTGGTGTGATCAAGGCGGTGGAGGCGATTCGGCATGGTGTGTTGCCGAAGACGTTGCATGTGGATGTGCCGACGCCGCAGGTGGACTGGGCTGCGGGTGCGGTGGAGCTGCTGACGGAGTCGCGTGCGTGGCCGGAGCGGGATCGTCCGCGTCGGGTGGGTGTGTCGTCGTTCGGTCTGAGTGGGACGAACGCGCATGTGATCGTGGAGCAGGCTCCGGTGGTGGAGGAGCCGGAGCCGGTGGCCGTCACTGAACTGCCGGTGGTTCCGGTGGTGTTGTCGGCGCGGAGCGAGGCGGGGCTGTCCGGGCAGGCCGGGAAGCTTCTGGCCCGGATCGAGTCCTCTGGTTCTTCTCTGCTGGATGTGGGTTTTTCGTCGGTGGTGTCGCGTGCGGTGCTGGAGCATCGTGCGGTGGTCGCGGCGTCGGACCGTGAGGAGTTGGTACGGGGCCTGAGCGCACTGGCCAAGGGCGAGACGTCGTCTTCGGTGGTGCGTGGGTCGGCGCGGCCGGCGGGCAAGGTCGCGTTCCTGTTCACGGGTCAGGGTGCGCAGCGGCTTGGTATGGGCCGGGAGTTGTATGAGGCGTTCCCGGTGTTCGCGGAGGCGTTCGACGCGGTTCTCGCGGAGTTGGATGCCCGGTTGGGGCGTTCGTTGCGTGACGTGGTGTGGGGTGAGGACGCCGGCCTGTTGAACGGGACGATGTTCGCCCAGGCCGGGTTGTTCGCGGTCGAGACGGCGTTGTTCCGGCTGGTGGAGTCCTGGGGTGTGCGTCCGGACTTCCTGGTGGGCCACTCGGTCGGTGAGATCGCGGCCGCGCATGTGTCTGGTGCGTTGTCGTTGGGTGATGCGGCTGAGTTGGTGGTGGCGCGTGGTCGGTTGATGCAGGCGTTGCCGGCCGGTGGGTCGATGGTGGCGGTGGAGGCGGCGGAGGCTGAGGTGCTTCCGTTGCTGAACGGTGAGGTGGGCATCGCTGCGGTCAACGGGCCGCGTTCCGTCGTTGTCTCGGGTACGGAGGCGGCGGTTCGCGAGCTGGTCGCGACGTTCGAGGCTCAGGACCGCAGGACGAGTGTGTTGCGGGTGTCTCACGCGTTCCATTCGCCGTTGATGGAGCCGATGCTGGCGGAGTTCGGGGCGGTGGTGGCCGGGCTGGAGTTCGGTGCCCCGTCGATTCCGGTGGTGTCGGGTGTGTCCGGGGATCTGTCGGAGGGTTGGGGTTCGCCGGAGTACTGGGTGCGGCATGTCCGTGAAGCGGTGCGTTTCGCGGATGCGGTGTCGTTCGTGGTGTCGCGGGGTGTGACGTCGTTCGTCGAGGTGGGTCCTGACGGTGTGCTGAGTGGGATGGCGCAGCAGTCGGTGGACACGGAGTCGGCGACGGTCTTCGTCCCGCTGGTGCGCAAGGGCCGCCCCGAGCTGCCCACGGCCGTGGCGGCGTTGGGTCAGTTGCATGTGGCGGGTGTTCCGGTGGACTGGGCCCGGCTCTTCGAGGGCTCGGGTGCCCGCCGCGTCGAACTGCCCACCTATGCCTTCCAGCGCGAGCGGTACTGGATGGAAGCGGAACTCGGCGGCAACGACCCCGGCTCGCTCGGCTTGGGCACCACCGATCACCCACTCCTCGGCGCGGCCGTCGCTCTGGCGGAAGCCGACGAGATGGTGCTCACCGGAAGGCTCTCTCTGGCCACCCAGGCCTGGATCGCCGATCACGGCGTGCTGGGCAGCGTGCTCCTGCCCGGCACAGCCTTCGTCGAGCTGGCCGTCAGAGCAGGTGACGAGGTCGGATGCGACCTCCTGGAAGAGCTGACGTTGCAGGCGCCACTCGTGATCCCTGAGCAGGGAGGTGTCGCGATTCAGGTGGCGATCGGCGCAGCCGATCAGACGGGCCGCCGTTCGGTCGGCGTGTACTCACGAGGCGACGGCTCCGGTTACGGGCCGTGGACGCGTCACGCGGAAGGCATCCTTGCCACGGGCGCGGAGACGCCGGTCGCGGACCTGACTGCGTGGCCGCCGAAGGGTGCCACGGCGATCAGCGTCGAGGGAGCCTACGGCCTCCTCTCGGAGCGTGGCTACGGTTACGGACCGGTGTTCCAGGGGCTCAAGGCCGCCTGGACCTCCGGGGAGGAGCTGTACGCGGAGGTCGCACTGCCGGACTCGGCGCACGACGACGCCCAGCGCTTCGGCTTGCACCCCGCTTTGCTCGACGCCGCCATGCACGTGGCGCTCATCGATGACGGTTCGCGGACCGACGAGTCGACCGTGCTGCCCTTTGCCTGGACCAATGTGGCTCTTCACGCGGCAGGAGCATCGGCTCTTCGTGTACGGATCGCGCCTGCCGGGCAGGACAGTGTGTCGGTCCTGGTGGCCGACGGGGCGGGCCAGCCGGTGCTCAGCGTTGGTGCGTTGGTCTCCCGTCCGGTGTCGGTGGAGCAGTTGGCCGGGTCGGGTGTGGGTGGTGGGTTGCATGAGGTGGTGTGGCGGCCGTTGGTGGCGGCTGGGGTGGTTGAGGGTGCGGGTGTGTTGAAGCCGGCTGTGTTCGAGGTGCCGGTGGTGGGTGTGGATCCGGTGGTGGGTGTGCGGTCGGTGTTGGGTGGGGTGCTTGAGGCGGTTCAGGGCTGGCTGGCTGATGAGGGTGCGGACGGTCCGCTGGTCGTGGTGACGCGTGGTGCGGTGTCGGTGGGTGCGGATGGCGGGGTGGATGTGTGCCAGGCGCCGGTGTGGGGTTTGGTGCGGGCGGCTCAGGCGGAGAATCCGGGGCGGTTCGTGTTGGTGGATGTGGATCCCGCGGGTGGGGTGTTCGCGGATGTTGTGGGTGTGGTGCTGGCTTCGGGTGAGCCTGAGGTCGCGGTGCGTGGGGGTGAGGTTCTGGTTCCGCGTCTGGTGGAGGTGGCTGCTGGTGTCGCGGTGGCGCAGGGGGTGCCGGACGGGGTTGTGTTGGTGACGGGTGGCACGGGTGGTCTGGGTGGTTTGGTGGCGCGGCATCTGGTGGAGGTGCATGGGGTGCGGCGTCTGGTGTTGGCGGGTCGTCGCGGTCTGGAGGCTCCTGGGGTGGGTGAACTGCTCGATGGCCTTGCGGGGTTGGGTGCCGAGGTGTCGGTGGTGGCGTGTGACATGTCGGACCGTGATGCGGTGGCCGGTCTGGTGGGGGGTGTGGGTGCGGATCTGGTTGGTGTGGTGCATGCGGCGGGTGCTGGTGACAACGGTTTGGTCGGGTCGATGGACGGGGCCCGGTTTGATCGGGTGTTGGGTGCGAAGGCGGATGGTGCCTGGTACTTGCACGAGCTGACGCGTGAGCGTGAGTTGGCGTTCTTCGTGATGTTCTCGTCGGCGGGTGGTTCGGTGCTGGCTGCGGGTCAGGCGAACTATGCGGCGGCGAACGTGTTCCTGGACGCACTGGCTGTGCAGCGTCGGGCGGAGGGTCTGCCGGCCACCTCCCTCGCGTACGGGCTGTGGGCGGGTGCGGGGATGGGGGAGTGGTTGGGTGAGGCGGATCTGGAGCGGATGAGGCGTCAGGGGTTGCCGGCGTTGGAGCCGGAGCAGGGTCTGGCGTTGTTCGATGCGGGTCTGGCGTCCGGCCGGGCTGCTCTGGTTCCGTTGCCGATCGACGTCACCGCACTCCGTACGCGTACGGACACCATCCCCGCACTCCTCCGCGACCTCGTCCCCACCACCAGGCGACCCGCCGCACGTGCGGTGGCCGGGGCCGGAGACGGTCAGGAGCTGCTGCGCAGCCTGGCGGGGCTCGCGGACGACGAGCGGTCCCGCAAGCTGCTCGAGATGGTCCGTGGCCGCGTGGCCAAGGTGCTGGGCCATGCGTCGGCCCAGGCCATCGAGGCGGACCGGCCCTTCCAGGAGCTCGGCTTCGACTCGCTCAGCGCGGTGGAACTCCGTAACGAACTGAACCTGACGACCGCGCTCCGGCTCCCCGCGACGCTGGTCTTCGACTACCCGACCTCGCGGGCCGTGGCGGGGTACATCGACGGCGAGCTCGACGGAAGCGGGGCGCGGGAGGCCGAGCAGTCGAGCAGCAGTCCCGCCGCGCGCGACCTGGACGACGAGCCGATCGTCATCGTGGGCATGGCGTGCCGCTACCCGGGCGGAGTGACCTCGCCCGACGACCTGTGGGATCTGGTCGCCGACGGCCGCGACGCGGTCTCAGGCTTCCCGCGCGACCGGGGCTGGGACGTCGAGGGTGTGTACGACCCCGAGCCGGGTGTGCCGGGCAAGACCTACGCGAACGAGGGCGGCTTCCTCTACGAGGCGGGTGAATTCGACCCGGCGTTCTTCGGCATCAGCCCGAACGAGGCTCTGATCATGGACCCGCAGCAGCGGCTGCTGCTGGAGGCGTCGTGGGAAGTCCTCGAACGTGCGGCGATCGATCCCCGCTCCCTGAAGGGGACCAGGACGGGAGTCTTCGCCGGCCTGATGTACCACGACTACGGCCAAGGAACGGAGGCCGCCGCGACCACGGGCGGAAGCCTGGTGTCCGGTCGCATCTCCTACACGCTGGGACTTGAAGGTCCTTCTCTGACGGTCGATACGGCGTGCTCGTCGTCGCTGGTGGCGTTGCATCTGGCGGCGCAGGCGCTGCGTTCGGGCGAGTGCTCGATGGCGCTGGCCGGCGGTGTGGCCGTGATGTCCACCCCGGACATGTTCGTTGAGTTCAGCCGTCAGCGCGGGTTGGCGAAGGACGGCCGGTGCAAGTCGTTCGCGGGCGCCGCGGACGGTGCCGCCTGGTCCGAGGGCGTCGGTGTTCTGCTGGTCGAGCGGCTGTCGGACGCCCGGCGGCTCGGGCACGAAGTCCTGGCTGTGGTGCGGGGCAGTGCCGTCAACCAGGACGGGGCGAGTAATGGCATGACTGCGCCGAACGGTCCGTCGCAGCAGCGGGTGATCCGTGCGGCGCTGGAGAACGCCGGACTGTCGTACTCCGATGTGGATCTGGTGGAGGCGCACGGGACGGGGACCCGCCTGGGTGATCCGATCGAGGCGCAGGCGTTGTTGGCGACGTACGGGCAGGGGCGCCCGGAGGGCGATCCGCTGTGGCTGGGCTCGCTGAAGTCGAACCTGGGGCATGCGCAGGCTGCTGCTGGTGTGGGTGGTGTGATCAAGGCGGTGGAGGCGATTCGGCATGGTGTGTTGCCGAAGACGTTGCATGTGGATGTGCCGACGCCGCAGGTGGACTGGGCTGCGGGTGCGGTCGAGCTGCTGACGGAGTCGCGTGCGTGGCCGGAGCGGGATCGTCCGCGTCGTGTGGGTGTGTCGTCGTTCGGTCTGAGTGGGACGAACGCGCATGTGATCGTGGAGCAGGCTCCGGTGGTGGAGGAGCCGGAGCCGGTGGCCGTCACTGAAGTGCCGGTGGTTCCGGTGGTGTTGTCGGCGCGGAGCGAGGCCGGGCTGTCGGCGCAGGCCGGGAAGTTGCTGGAGCAGATGGGGGTCTCCTCTTCGCTGTTGGATGTGGGCTTCTCCTCCGTGGTGTCACGTGCGGTGCTGGAGCATCGTGCGGTGGTCGCGGCGTCGGACCGTGAGGAGTTGGTACGGGGCCTGAGCGCGTTGGTCGAGGGCGAGCTGTCGCCTTCGGTGGTGCGGGGGGTTGCACGGCCGGCAGGTGCCACGGCCTTCCTGTTCACGGGTCAGGGTGCGCAGCGTCTTGGTATGGGCCGGGAGTTGTATGAGGCGTTCCCGGTGTTTGCGGAGGCGTTCGACGCGGTGCTCGCGGAGTTGGATGCCCGGTTGGGGCGTTCGCTGCGTGACGTGGTGTGGGGTGAGGACGCCGGTCTGCTGAACGGGACGATGTTCGCCCAGGCCGGTCTGTTCGCGGTCGAGACGGCGTTGTTCCGGCTGGCGGAGTCCTGGGGTGTGCGCCCGGACTTCCTGGTGGGCCATTCCGTCGGTGAGATCGCGGCCGCGCACGTGTCGGGCGTGCTGTCGTTGGCGGATGCGGCTGAACTGGTCGTAGCGCGTGGTCGGTTGATGCAGGCGTTGCCGGCCGGCGGGTCGATGGTGGCGGTGGAGGCGACGGAGGCCGAGGTGCTTCCGCTGCTGAATGACGGCGTTGCCGTGGCTGCTGTGAACGGTCCGCGTGCGGTGGTCGTCTCGGGTACGGAGGCGGCGGTGCGCGAGCTGGTCGCGACGTTTGAGGCTCAGGACCGCAGGACGAGTGTGCTGCGGGTGTCCCACGCGTTCCATTCGCCGTTGATGGAGCCGATGTTGGCGGAGTTCGGGGCGGTGGTGGCCGGGCTGGAGTTCGGTGCCCCGTCGATTCCGGTGGTGTCGAACGTGACGGGTGAGGTGTCGCAGGAGGTCGCGACGCCGTCGTACTGGGTGCGGCATGTCAGGGAGGCGGTGCGGTTCGCGGACGCGGTCCGTTTCCTGGAGGACCAGGGCGTCACCTCCTACGTCGAGCTGGGCCCCGATGGTGTGCTGAGCGGAATGGCGCAGCAGTCCGCACGCTCGGAGGCGGCCCTCTTCGTCCCGCTGGTGCGCAAGGGCCGCCCCGAGGCGGCTACGGCTGTTGGGGCGTTGGGTCGGTTGCATGTGGCGGGTGTTCCGGTGGACTGGGCCCGGTTCTTCGATGGTTCGGGTGCCTGCCGTGTTGATCTGCCGACCTACGCCTTCCAGCGTGAGCGGTTCTGGTTGGAGTGTGTGGGTGGTGGGGATGCGGGTGGTTTGGGTCAGGTGGTGGTGGATCATCCGGTGTTGGGTGCTGCGGTGGCGTTGCCGGATTCTGGTGGTGTGGTGTTGACGGGTCGGTTGTCGGTGGAGGGGATGGGGTGGTTGGGGGATCACGTGGTGTTGGGTTCGGTGTTGTTGCCGGGGGCGGCGTTTGTGGAGTTGGTGGTGCGGGCTGCTGATGAGGTGGGTTGTGGGGTGGTGGAGGAGTTGACGTTGCGGGCGCCGTTGGTTGTTCCGGAGCGTGGTGGGGTGGCGTTGCAGGTGGTGGTGGGTGGTCCGGACGATGTGGGTAGTCGTTCGGTGCGGGTGCATTCGCGTCGGGAGAGTGCGGGTGCGGGTGCGGCGTGGGTGTTGCATGCGGATGGTGTGGTGGGTGGTGGTGCGGGGGAGTCGGTGCCGGCGTTCGACCTCACCGCATGGCCCCCGCCCGGCGCGACCCGGGTCGAGGTCGCCGACATGTACGACCTTCTGTCGGAGCGTGGCTACGGTTACGGGCCGGTGTTCCAAGGGCTCAAGGCGGCCTGGACCGTCGGAGAGGACATTTACGCCGAGGTGGAACTCGACGAGTCCGGACATGCGGATGCCAAGCGGTTCGGGCTGCATCCCGCGCTTCTCGACTCCACCATGCACGCCCTCGGACTCCGAGCAGCCGATCTCGAATCCGGCCCGGCGGGGGACGGTCGTCCCGCACTCCCCTTCTTCTGGGAGGGGGTCCGCCTGTTCGCTTCGGGTCCGACCGCGCTGCGCGTACGCCTCACGGGGTCCAGTGACGACACCGTGTCCCTGGCCATGGCTGATTCCGCGGGAGCACCGGTCCTGTCGGTCGATGGACTGACGCTGCGTCCGGTGTCGGTGGAGCAGTTGGCCGGGTCGGGTGTGGGTGGTGGGTTGCATGAGGTGGTGTGGCGGCCGTTGGTGGCGGCTGGGGTGGTTGAGGGTGCGGGTGTGTTGAGGCCGGCTGTGTTCGAGGTGCCGGTGGTGGGTGTGGATCCGGTGGTGGGTGTGCGGTCGGTGTTGGGTGGGGTGCTTGAGGCGGTTCAGGGCTGGTTGGCTGATGAGGGTGCGGACGGTCCGCTGGTCGTGGTGACGCGTGGTGCGGTGTCGGTGGGTGCGGATGGCGGGGTGGATGTGTGCCAGGCGCCGGTGTGGGGGTTGGTGCGGGCGGCTCAGGCGGAGAATCCGGGGCGGTTCGTGTTGGTGGATGTGGATCCCGCGGGTGGGGTGTTCGCGGATGTTGTGGGTGTGGTGCTGGCTTCGGGTGAGCCTGAGGTCGCGGTGCGTGGGGGTGAGGTTCTGGTTCCGCGTCTGGTGGAGGTGCCTGCTGGTGTCGCGGTGGCGCAGGGGGTGCCGGACGGGGTTGTGTTGGTGACGGGTGGCACGGGTGGTCTGGGTGGTTTGGTGGCGCGGCATCTGGTGGAGGTGCATGGGGTGCGGCGTCTGGTGTTGGCGGGTCGTCGCGGTCTGGAGGCTCCGGGGGTGGGTGAACTGCTCGATGGCCTTGCGGGGTTGGGTGCCGAGGTGTCGGTGGTGGCGTGTGACATGTCGGACCGTGATGCGGTGGCCGGTCTGGTGGGGGGTGTGGGTGCGGATCTGGTTGGTGTGGTGCATGCGGCGGGTGCTGGTGACAACGGTTTGGTCGGGTCGATGGACGGGGCCCGGTTTGATCGGGTGTTGGGTGCGAAGGCGGATGGTGCCTGGTACTTGCACGAGCTGACGCGTGAGCGTGAGTTGGCGTTCTTCGTGATGTTCTCGTCGGCGGGTGGTTCGGTGCTGGCTGCGGGTCAGGCGAACTATGCGGCGGCGAACGTGTTCCTGGACGCACTGGCTGTGCAGCGTCGGGCGGAGGGTCTGCCGGCCACCTCCCTCGCGTACGGGCTGTGGGCGGGTGCGGGGATGGGGGAGTGGTTGGGTGAGGCGGATCTGGAGCGGATGAGGCGTCAGGGGTTGCCGGCGTTGGAGCCGGAGCAGGGTCTGGCGTTGTTCGATGCGGGTCTGGCGTCCGGCCGGGCTGCTCTGGTTCCGTTGCCGATCGACGTCACCGCACTCCGTACGCGTACGGACACCATCCCCGCACTCCTCCGCGACCTCGTCCCCACCACCAGGCGGCGCAGTGCCGTGATCAGGACGGATGCGACGTCTCTGCGGCAGCGATTCGCGCAGGCCGATCAGGCTGGGCAGGAGGCCCTCCTCAGGACGCTCGTCATGGAGCGGGCGGCCGCGCTCCTCGGCCACAGCAGCGCGGACGCCCTCGACGCGGAACGGGACTTCCTGGAGGCAGGGTTCGACTCGCTCGGCGCGATGGAACTCCGTAACGCCCTGATGAAGGACACCGGACTACGGCTCCCTCCGATGGTGGTCTTCGACAGCAAGAGCCCGGCCGGGCTCGCCCGGCTGCTGCGTACGGACCTCCTGGCGGCAGAGCCCCTCGCGGCCGACGAAGCGGGAGCGCCCGTGGGTGCCGACGGGGTGCAGAGCGGCGCCGTATCCGGTGAGGCCGAGGCCCGTTCGGCCGGCAGGCCGCCCGAGACGCTCCGAGACCTGTTCCATTCCGCCGTCGTGTCCGGCCGCGCGGACAAGGGATTCGCGCTCCTTCAGGCAGCCGCCGACGTCCGGCCGGGCTTCGGCTCCGTGGACGAGATCGACCGGCTGCCCGCCGCGGTGCGTCTCGCGGACGCCGCCGAAGGGCCGCACCTCATCTGCCTCAGCACGCCCATGGCCACCGGTGGTGTCCACCAGCACGCGCGTCTGGTGTCCCACTTCGGAGGCAGGCACAAGATATCCGCACTGCCCGTCCCCGGATTCCTTGCGGGCGAGAGCCTTCCCACGTCGTCCGACGCAGCCGTCCAGGCACTCGCCCGGAGCGTGCTGGACACGGCGGACGGGAAACCGTTCGTTCTGCTCGGCTACTCGTCCGGCGGCACCCTCGCCTACGCCACCGCCGGACACCTGGAACGGGAATGCGGGGTGCGCCCGGCGGGCGTCATCCTGCTGGACACGTTCAAGGTCCACGACGGCGGGAGTGACGGGGTCCCCCTCGACGGACTCGCACTCGGCATGTTCGACAAGGAAGCAGTGTTCGGCCGCTTCGACAGCAGCCGGCTCTCGGCGATGGGCCGCTGGGTCGAACTGGTTCCGCAACTCCCGCTCACCCCGGTCGAGGCACCGGTGCTCTTCGTCCAGTGCACCCAGTCCTTCGTGCCGGACGGGGACGACGCGTCCCCCGACCTGGTCAGTGGCCGTGCCGAGCCCTGGGAGGCCAGCCATACCCTGCGGACCGTACGAGCCAACCACTTCACCCTCGTCGAGGACCGCGCCGAGGAAACCGCGCACGTCATCGACGAGTGGCTGGCGTCGAAGAGTACGGCGTCCGACCCCGGAGTGACCGCGTGACCGCGTGACCGCGTGATCGCGTGACCGCGTCACCCACCGCTCCCCTCCGCGAGCAGCGTGCGGGACGAAGCGTAACGAAACGAAATGAAACGAGGCGAAGTGACGTGACCGTGGCACCCAGCGCGAAGGGGACCCTGCCGTTCGGCGAGCATGAGACGTGGTACCGGGTGACGGGCGACCTTCGCTCCGACCGGCCCACGCTCGTCGTCGTGCACGGTGGCCCGGGATCCACCCATGACTATCTGCAGAACCTCTCCGACCTGGCCGACGACGGCTGGTCCGTCGTGCACTACGACCAGATCGGGAACGGCGGATCGACCCATCTGCCCGACCGGGGAGCAGACTTCTGGACGGTGGACCTGTTCGCCGCCGAACTCGACAACCTGCTCACGGGTCTCGGGATCGCCGACAACTACGTACTGTTCGGGCAGTCCTGGGGCGGCATGCTCATCACGCACCACGCCGCGGCGCGTCCGGCCGGCCTGCGCGGCCTCGTCATCGCCAACTCGCCCGCCTCCTATCCGCTCTGGCTCCAGGAGGCCAAGATCCTCCGGGACCAGCTCCCGCCCGGTGTCAACGACACGCTGCTCCGGCACGAGGCCGCCGGAACCACCGAGTCGGACGAGTACCACGCGGCCATGCGCACCTTCTACGAGCGTCACGTCTGCCGCCTCGCGCCCTGGCCCCGTGACTACCTGGCGTCGTTCTACGAGGTGTACAACGACCCCACCGTCTACTACGCGATGAATGGCCCCAGCGAGTTCCATGTGAACGGCACGCTGCGTGACTGGTCCGTCATCGACCTCTGTCCCGACGTCGACGTGCCCACCCTGCTGATCTCCGGGCGTCACGACGAGGCCACCCCCGCGACGGTGCAACCGTTCCAGGACCTCATTCCAGGAGCACGCTGGGAGATCTTCGAGGAGTCCAGCCACCTGCCGCACCTCGAGGAACCGGAACACTTCCGTGAGGTCATGCGGACGTTCCTCGACGAGGTGGATCCGCCGGTGGGGCAGCCGGACTCCTCCGCGCCGTCCCGCCGGCCGTAGGCTGCACGGAGTGCTGACAAGATGGTGTGCCGCTGAAACAAGGGCCCAGGTGTCACCTGCGGGGCGATGACATCTGGGACGCTAGCGGTCAGGTAGTCGCAAGGCGCGTCCGGAGTGGGTGCACGAGGTCCGGGCGGCCTGTCGCGGCAGGGATGGTCCCGGACACAGGTCCGGGATTCGTTGAGAGGGCGGTTCCCATGGTCATCGGTCGTGTGGTGCGTTTCGACAGCGTGAAGGGTTATGGGTTCATCGCTCCCGACCACGGTGGCGAGGACGTCTTCCTGCATGTGAACGACCTTCGTATTCCCGAGGCGTCTCTCCGGCCCGGCCTGATGGTCGAGTTCGAGATCGAGCAGGGTGACCGGGGTCTGAAGGCGTCCTCGGTGCAACTCGCCGCGGGCAACGGAAGCGGGGCGGCGTCGGTTACGGCATCGGTCTTCCCGGGGCGCTCCGAGTCCCCGAGCAGGCACCCCGTGGACGGCGACGACGTGTTGTGCGATGTGCTCAACTCGGAGGAGTACGTACGGGACGTCACGGAAGTACTGCTGGAATCGGCACCCGGACTCACCGCGGCGCACATTCTTCAGGTACGCCAAGGGATGCTGCAGTTCGCCAAGAACCACGGATGGGTCGAGGGCTGAATCCGGGGAGCACTGCCGCACGCCGCGGCCCGGGACAACGGACCCGGGCCGCGCGGGCTTTCGGGCTGTGACGAACGGCACCGGGCCCGGCCCTGTCCGGCCCGGCGTTAGCGCCGGTTAACCTGCCTCCCATGACCGTAACCCTTGAAGTGAGCGGCGGCGTCGGCACGATCCGGCTGGACCGTCCGCCGATGAACGCCCTGGACATCGCCACCCAGGACCGGCTGCGCGAGCTCGCCGAAGAGGCGTCCCGGCGCGACGACGTGCGTGCCGTGGTGCTCTACGGCGGCGAGAAGGTGTTCGCGGCCGGCGCGGACATCAAGGAGATGCAGGCGATGGACCACCCGGTGATGGTCGTACGGTCCAAGGCGCTGCAGGACTCCTTCACCGCGGTGGCCCGGATCCCCAAGCCGGTCGTCGCAGCCGTCACCGGCTACGCGCTCGGCGGCGGCTGCGAGCTGGCCCTCTGCGCGGACTTCCGGATCGCCGGCGACAACGCCAAGCTGGGGCAGCCGGAGATCATGCTCGGGCTCATCCCGGGCGCGGGCGGCACTCAGCGCCTCGCCCGGCTGGTCGGCCCCGCCAAGGCGAAGGACCTGATCTTCACCGGCCGTCATGTGAGGGCCGAGGAGGCCTTGACCATGGGGCTGGTGGACCGGGTGGTGCCCGCAGCCGAGGTGTACGAGCAGGCGCACGCCTGGGCCGCCAAGCTGGCGAAGGGCCCCGCGCTCGCGCTGCGCGCCGCCAAGGAGGCCGTCGACGCCGGACTGGAGACGGACATCGACACCGGTCTCACGATCGAGCGGACCTGGTTCGCCGGCCTCTTCGCCACCGAGGACCGGGAGCGCGGAATGCGCAGCTTTGTAGAGGAGGGTCCGGGCAAGGCCAAGTTCCTCTGACCGAACGCCAGTTGGGAACGTCCGGGCGTGCGTTCATCCGTGTGGGCGGATTAGCTGAGCCTTAAGGCAACCTTAAGGCTCAGCCTCCCGTCCGTTCCGGCAAACCCGTTCGGGCAGGGTATCCATGCAGGTCGGCGTGGGTATCGGGTGCGGCATTCTGCCAGCGGCATATGCCTCCAGCCCTCTACGGAATGCCTGATTCCGGGTCAGGGATTCCGCGGGAACGGCCACGGAGCGACTGCTGTGCAGCCATGATGGTGTCCATGGCGGGCCTGGAGGGTGTGGAGCAGCCGCGACAGCGCAGTAGCGCGACAGCGGCACGGAGAGTGCCGGCCGTCGATGACGAACAGGCGTTCAAGGCGCTGGAGTTGTTCGGAAATCCGACGGAGGATGAAGTGCGGCTGCCCTCCCGCCCGGAGTCCGCCGCAACCGCCCGCAGGCTCACCTCCTGCGTGGTGCTGCGGCAGTGGGCGCTTTCCCCGCAGACTGCCGAGTATGCCGTTCTGCTCGTGTCCGAACTCGTCGGGAACGCCGTGCGGCACACCGGTGCCAGGGTCTTCGGGCTGCGGATGATGCGGCGCCGCGGTTGGATCAGGATCGAGGTGCGCGACCCCTCGCGCGGGCTGCCGTGCCTGATGCCCGTCCAGGAGATGGACATCAGTGGGCGCGGGCTCTTCCTGGTCGACAAGCTCTCCGACCGGTGGGGCGTGGACCTGCTGCCGCGTGGCAAGACCACCTGGTTCGAGATGCGGATCTCCGACCGCTGACCCGGTGGCCCCGCTGCTCGCGGAAGCGCGGGAGTCCCTGGATGTGCGGATGTCCTCGGATGCACGGAGCCCCCGGCGCGCAGAAGCCCCCGGATCGGCCGTGGTGCGGCGCTTCGGGGGCTTCTGTGTGGGGGCCGTGAAATGGGGGGTGTGTTCACGGCCGCTTGTGACGACCTGGCCCGGGTCAATGGGGGTCGCGTCCCCGACTATGGCAGACGGACGACTCCAGCACCAAAGTCGCAATATGCGCACTACGTGTTGAATCTGGACATTCCTTCAATGAATCATAGGTGTGTTAGGTCACTCACCTTGAAAACAGTGCATATGCATGGCATTCCTCGGGTGATTCATTGATCGCCCAAAGTGTGGGCGTGCGCATCCGTGTGACCTTCGCCAGCCACTATGGGTCAATTGTCATTTTCCTGACATATCACCCTTAGTGTTCTGCGCATGAACGCCCCCGACAGACCGGTGCACCGCCGCAGCGCCCTGCGCGCAGGAGCCGGGGCCGCCCTCACGGCCGCCCTCGCCACCGGCTGTGCGGACCCGGACGCCACCGGTACACCGGCGAAGCCCCTCAGCCACCCGGCACAGAAGAGGCAGGCCGCCACCACCGGCGCGCACGCACCCGCACCCGCACCGCACCGCATCGCCGGGCAGCCCGTGCAGATCGACCACGGCCCCCGCGACCGGGCACGCGTCGCCCTCACCTTCCACGGTCAGGGCGACCCCGCCGTCGCCCGGACCGTCCTGGGAGAGGCCGAGCGTGCAGGGGCGAGGGTCACCGTCCTCGCCGTCGGCAGCTGGCTGGACGAGCACCCCGAGATGGCCCGCCGGATCCTCGACGGCGGCCACGACCTCGGCAACCACACCCAGCATCACGTCGACATCTCGTCGATGGACGAGACACGGGCGTACGCGGAGATCACCGGCTGCGCCCAGCGGCTGCGCCGGCTCACCGGCTCCATCGGTACCTGGTTCCGGCCTTCCCGCACCCGGTACGCCACCCCGCTCGTCCAGCGGCTCGCGGTCCGGGCCGGATACCCGCACGTCCTCTCGTACGACGTGGACTCCCTCGACTTCACCTCGCCCGGTGCCGCGGCCGTCACACGCAAGGTGGCCGGGGAGATCCGCAACGGATCGGTGGTGAGCCTGCACTTCGGCTATGCGGACACGGTCGCCGCGCTGCCCCTCCTCCTCACCGAACTCGACCGCCGCCAACTGCGTGCGGTGACGACCACGGAGCTGCTGACCTGATGTCTCCCTCCACCACCCGCACCGCGGCCCTCCTCGGGGGCGTCCTGCTCGCCGTCCTCACAGGCTGCGGCACCCCGCCCGCGGACAGGGGTGCGTCGGACGCCCCCACCGAGGCCGCCGCCCCGCCCGCCCGGCCCAAGCGCGTCACCCCGCCCGCGCCGCCGGGCCTGCCCGGGATGCCTCCGGTGCTCGACGCCAGGAACGTGTACGCGGCCGACGCGCCGGGGAAACTGTCGCCGGCCGTCAAGGACTTCCCGTCCCGCGTCTACGTGCCCAACACCAACTCCGACACCGTCTCGGTGATCGATCCCGCCACGTACAAGGTCATCGAGACGATCCCGGTCGGCCGTCAGCCGCAGCACGTCGTCCCGTCGTGGGACCTGAAGACGCTCTGGGTCAACAACGATGTCGGCGACAGCCTCACCGCCATCGACCCGGCGACCGGGAAGGCGGGGAAGACGGTCGACGTCTCCGACCCGTACAACCTCTACTTCACGCCGAACGGCAAGTACGCCATCGTGATGGCCTCGATGGACCGCGAACTGGTCTTCCGCGACGCGCACACCATGAAGACGGCCAAAGCCGTCCCGGTGAGCTGCGCGGGCGTCAACCACGCCGACTTCTCCGCGGACGGCCGGTACTTCATCGTCTCCTGCGAGTTCTCCGGCGAACTGCTCAAGGTCGACACGGCGAAGATGAAGGTCGTGGGCCAGCAGAAGCTGCCGTCCCAGGGCGCCATGCCGCAGGACGTCAAGCTGTCACCCGACGGAAGTACCTTCTACATCGCGGACATGGTGGCCAACGGCGTGTGGGTGCTGGACGGGGAGAAGTTCAGCACGCCGGAACTGCTGCCCACCGGCAAGGGCTGCCACGGGCTCTACGTCAGCCGCGACGCCAAGGAGATGTACATCTCCAACCGCGGTGAGGGCTCGGTCTCCGTGTTCGACTTCGCACAGAAGAAGCTGGCGAAGAAGTGGCACCTGCCGAACGGCGGCAGCCCGGACATGGGCGGGGTCTCGGCGGACGGGAAGGTCCTGTGGCTGTCCGGGCGTTACAACGCGGAGGTGTACGCCATCGACACCACCACAGGCAAGCAGCTGGCCCGGATCCCGGTGGGCAGCGGCCCGCACGGCCTCGCCGTCTATCCGCAGCCGGGCCGCTACTCGCTCGGCCACACGGGCGTCTTCCGCTGAGCCGCTACTGGCTCGGCCGCGCCGGCGTCCGCCGCTGAGCCGCTCGCGTACCGTGCGGGCCGCCGGCCGCTTCCCGCGTGGGCGGCCGGTGGTTCACCCCGCGATCAGCAGGGCCTCCGAGCCCACCGGCCGGTATCCCGCCGCCTGGAACGTCCGCACACTGCGGGCGTTCCCCGGCGACTGCTGGGCCCACACCACCGAGTCCGGCACCAGATGGCGGGCCGCCCGGGCCAGGCGCTCGCCGAGCCGTTGCCCGCGCGCCTCCTCGGACACCTCGACCGAGGTCTCCCAGCGCCCCGCCACACCGCGTCCGAGGATCACCACACCGCCCTCGGCTCCCCACACCCGCACCTCGTCACGGAACCTCATCGCCCGTGCCACCCGAGGGTGTCCGGGGTCGCGGATCTCCCGCAGCTCCAGCTCCGGTGCGCCCGGCAGCGCGGGCGCGACCGTGAGCAGATCGGTCGTGTTCATGTACCGGCCGGTGCGGGCCAGCAGGGCACTCAGGAACGGCGGACTCATGGTCGCGGCGAGCGGGTCGCCAGGGCTGGCGGCCAGCATGTCGTGCACCCACCGCGGGTCCTCGTCGGTGAAGACCACCGAGTGCGCGGTGAACGCCAGCACCCCGGCATCGCGTTCGCTCGGCTGCCTCACCACGGTCGTGGAACCGTCCGGCGGCGGGAACCGCCCCTGCGCCGCGGCGTCCAGGATCCGTGCCAGTGCCTCGCTCATCGCGCCTTGCGCTCCCCGCTCGGGTCACCGGCCACCGGGCGGTGGCCGGCCCACCCCATGATCGACGACCGGCCGCCGCGAGGGCCATCCGTCGCGCCCGTTAATCTGACCTCCGTCAGACAGTCATACGAAGGGGCGGAAAAGTGGCGGACATCGAGTCGGCGCGCAAGGCATTCGAGCGGTTCGACCTGAACAGCGACGGGCTGATCTCGGCTGTCGAGTACAAGAGCGTCATGGCTCAGCTGGGTGACCCCTACGTCACCGAGACGGTCGCACAGGCCGTGATCAACTCCCACGACGCGAACGGGGACGGGCTCCTCACGTTCGACGAGTTCTGGGCCGCGCAGAACAAGGGCTGACGGCCGGGGTCCCCCGGCCGGCGGGCCGGGGGCCGCGGGACGGTGCTCGGGGACGGGCGCCCCGCCCCGCTCAGGAGCCGGCAGGAGACACGGGCTCCGCCGTGCGGAAGACCTCGTCCGGGGTGGCCACCGGACAGAACAGGTCGTGCAGCCGGCCGGCCCGCAGCAGGCGCAGGATCCGAGGGCAGCCGCAGACGAGCCAGAACCGCCCCTTGCGGTCCAACACGCGCCGGCGGGCCCGGCACAGCAACGTCAGTCCCGAGCAGTCGAGGAAACTCACCTCCGTCAGGTCGACCACCAGCTGGGGTGAGCCGTCCGATGTCGCCCCGTCCAGGGCCGGTGCGATGAGCGCGGCGGTCGCGAGGTCGATCTCGTCGCGCAGCGCCACCACCGTGCGGCCTTCCCTGCGGTACACCCGGCCGCACGGCTCGGGCAGCGGGGCCGGTACGGAGGGTGCCGTGGGGGCCGGCGTCTCGGTCATTGGTGCCTCTCCTCGCGGCGCCGGGCCCGCAGGACGTACCAGGAGCCCGCATGACGGCCGGTGGGGGACGGTCGGTGAGGTGACAGTCGGTGAACCTAACCCGAGGGTCCGCCAGGGAGTGGCGCAGAAACGTTCGAGCTTTCTCCAATGCCTTCTTCCGGGTGAACGTCCGCTGTCCACCGTGGACAGGAGTGGGTGATTTGTACGGTTATCGGTGAGGTAGGGGTGGGCGGTGCCGTGCTCACCGTCGTCCACTCGGCGTCCGGCTCGGGCCGCGATCGTGCGACAACCGCGGGATCGGCCGTGAGTCCTGCTGCCGTATCAACCGACGGACGGCCCGCGCTCCCCTCGTGGGGGGTGCGCGGGCCGCCTTTGCGTGCCGGTCAGTTGTAGCCGAAGCCCGCGGGGAGCGGGGACGGCCAGAACAGGCGGGCGGGGACGGCTTCGGCCAGGATCCGGTAGCCCGCGGGGTTGAGATGGAGGTGGTCGCCGACGTCCACCGAGGCGCGGAGCGCACGGGGGTTCTCCGGATCACGGACGGTCCGGTCGAAGTCGATCACCCCGTCGAAGCGGCCGCCGGTGCGGATCCAGGTGTTGACCTTCTGCCGGGCCCCCTCGCGGTAGCCGTCCGGGTCGTCGTACCCGGTGTTGCCGCCGAAGGGGGTCAGCGTCGCTCCGTACACGCGGATCCCCAGCGCGTGGGCCCGGGTGATGATCTGGCCGTACGCCGCGATGACGTCGTCCGCCGCCTGCTTCTGGGCGGCTGGTTCCGCGGCCGCCGTCCCGATGTCGTTGACGCCCTCGAAGACGATCAGCCGGTCGACACCGCTCTGGGCCAGCACGTCGCGGTCCAGCCTGGCCAGGCCGTTCGGGCCCAGACCGTCGTTGAGCAGGCGGTTCCCGCCGGCCGCCTGATTGACGACCGAGGTCCGCACCGCGCCCCCGCCGGCCGCCAGCCGCTGCTGGAGCACGTCCGGCCAGCGGTCGTTCCCGTTGGTGGTGGACCCCCGGCCGTCGGTCAGCGAGTCGCCGAGCACGGCCGTCGCCGAGGTGGTGCTGCTGGACCAGGCCTCGACGCCGCTGAGGAAGTACCAGTGGTCGGTGGTGGCCGCACCGGGGAGATCCGGGTCCTGGACGTGATCCCCGGACCGGAGGTACGAGGTCGTACGGGAGCCGGGGTGCGAGGTGATGGCGGTGGACGCCTGCCCGGTGGCCAGGTAGACCGTCGCCGTCAGGTTGGAGCCGGGTGCGAGGCGGAAGTCCAGAGGATCGGAGACGGCCTGCGAGCCGGCGGGGACGGTCACCGACGCGCTGCCCCCGAAGGTCACCGAGCGCGTGGTCCCCTCCCTGATGGCGCCCGTACCGGCGCGGCCGTCGAGCGGCAGCGCCACGGACACCTTGGTGAGCGGCAGCACCGCCCCGCCGAACGCGTTGGAGAACCGCAGTCGGATGTGGTCGCCGCCCGCCGAGACGTGGACGGTCTGCCGCAGCGTGGTGTCCGTCAGGACGGAGTCGTCCTGGGTGAACGGTGCCGGCGGCATGTTGGACGGCTCCGTCAGCTGCGGCATCGACGTCCAAGCGGCGACCCAGTGCGCGTTCCGTTCCTTGGGTCCGGGTGCGTGGTCCGCCCCCGCCGTGTCGCCGGCCCCGAGCGCCGGCGACACGGCGGCGAGGAGCGCCCCGGCGGTGATCAGGCTGATGAGAGAGGTTCTTCGGTTCATGGATGTGTTCCCTCTGTGCGGTGGGGAAACGGGGTGAAGCGCAAAGCGTCCACGTACGCGGACGGCATCCCCATCCATGCGCCCGCCGGACCACGCGGCACGCTAGTCCTTCCGATAATTGCGGTCAATCATTCGAAATGTTTCGGTCGAATGGATCGGCGGGGACGCGACACCAGGTCGCTCACAAGATCGACGAACCGGGCCATTCCCATGCATCCGATGCCTCTGGCCGACATAGCGCGATGAACTGGGGGCTTTTTCTGTCCGGAATGACGGGCAAGGCAGCACGGTTCCACGAGGTAGTGCAACGATGCGGGCGAAGAAGAGGTCTCTCGCGGATTCGAAGGAGCAGTAACAGTGACAGGGTCACGCGTGGTCAGCATGGGCCACTACCAACCCCCGAAGGTCCTGACGAACGACGATCTGGCCCAGCGGATCGAGACCAGCGACGAATGGATCCGCAGCCGCGTAGGCATCGAGACGCGGCATGTGGCCGGGCCCGACGAGACCGTTGACTTCATGGCCGCACAGGCGGGCAAGAACGCGCTGGACCGCGGTGGCGTCGCCCCCGACGACATCGACCTGGTCCTCGTGGCGACCTGCACCGCCATCGACCGCTCTCCCAACACCGCGGCCCGTGTCGCCGCCCAGCTGGGTATCCTCGGCGCGGCCACGCTGGACATCAACGTCGCCTGTTCGGGCTTCTCCCACGCGCTGGCCACCGCCGACCACACCATCAAGGCGGGCTCCGCGACCCGGGCCCTGGTGATCGGCTCCGAGAAACTGAGCGACTTCACCGACTGGGACGACCGCACCACCTGTGTGCTGATCGGCGACGGCGCCGGCGCGGCCGTGGTCGAGGCGGCCCCCGAGGCGCAGATCAGCCCCGTCGTGTGGGGGGCGGTCCCGGAGCTGAGCAACGCGGTGCGCATCGAAGGCGTGGGCGGCACGTTCCAGCAGGAGGGGCAGTCGGTCTACCGCTGGGCCACCACCCAGCTTCCGGCCATCGCCCGCAGCGTCTGCGACAAGGCCGGGGTGGCGCCGGAGGAGCTCGGCGCGGTGGTGCTTCACCAGGCGAACCTCCGCATCATCGAGGCGTTCGTGAAGCGGCTCGGGGCCGGTAACGCGTACATCGCCCGCGATGTCGTCGAGTCCGGCAACACCTCGGCAGCCAGCATCCCGCTGGCGCTGTCCAAGGCGCTGGAGCGGGGTGACATCCCCTCCGGCGCGCCGGCCCTGCTGTTCGGGTTCGGCGGTGGTCTGGCCTACGCGGGCCAGGTCATCCGCTGCCCCTGAGAGGCGGCGCCGACGTGACGTGAGACCCGGCGTCCACCGCACGGAGGTCGTGGTGGGCGGTGCTTCGCCGACCGGAGGCCGCCCCCGTGGCGCCGCGCCGACGACCGGTGGTGCTGCCGCACTCGGCGGCAGGCCCCACCGCACCGGCCGACGTCCTGGGACCGGTGCACCATGACGCGGAGACCGTTCCGTCCGGGCACGGCCTCGGCGCGCTGCTCGACCTTCACGTCGCCGGGGTCCTCGGCGGCTCCTGCAAGGCCCCGGTGACCGGCGCGCAGGTCCCGGGGCCTGCTGGGAAGCCGCCGTGCCGTCGTCCTGGCCCGCGGTCGGGCCGGCGGGCGCGACGGGGACCGGCGGCCTGCCGGCACGGTGGACCGAGGCCAGGTTTCACGGCGCCCGTGGCGAGGCCCTCCGGCCCGGTCCGGGGCCTCCCGCTCGGATCGTGCCGCGCTCGCGGGGTCCGGCACACCGGACCCCGCTTCATGCTCCTGCCTGCTCCAGACGAAAGGCCCTAGCGCCCGTCGAGCGGCAGTTGAGCCGACGCACCTAGCTTCCCGGTGTGAAGCCGAACCGTAGAGACCCCCTGGAAACCGGCGTCGCCGGCGGTGCGGTCACACTCCCTCCGCCGGGCCGTGCCCTTCTGGCGGCGCCGGAGGCCGGGCCGCCGGGGCCGGGCGCACCAGCCCTTGCCGGGGTTCCGCATGGGCCAGCAAGCGATCGCACCGGCCCCGGGCCGGGGTGCGGATCGAGTATGTCCGGGCCCGCGCAGCCGCCGGCATTCCGGCAGCCGTGCGGTGACGTGCGAGACGACGTGAGCCGCCCTCCCGGCCGTGCTCTCCCGGTGAATCCGCCGGAGGACGCCGCACCCATGAGAAAGGACCCTCGTATGGAGGTGCTCGTGTTGTCGGGCGGGGCGGGGAGCCGCCCGCACGCCACGGAGACGTCGGTCCGCCCCGCCGCGTACGGCGGGGGCCTCGGCAGGCGCCCGGGCGGTGCCCGGTGAACATCGTCGTGCTGGGTGCCGGCGGCTTCCTGGGCACGCACATCTGCCGGGCACTGACGGAAGCGGGCGACCGGGTGGTCACCCTTCCCGCCGGCTTCGACCTGGTGACGGCCGGGCCCGAAAGGATCGCGGCGTTCGTCGCCGGAGCCGACGCGGTCGTCAACGCCGCGGGCCGGGCCTGGAAGGCCGATGAGCCTCAGATGCACACCGGCAACGTCGAGCTCCCTCTCCGCGTCATACGCGCGCTGGCCCTGCTGGACCGGCGGCCCACCCTCGTGCAGCTGGGCAGCAGTCATGAGTACGGTCCCGGAACCAGCGGCTCGGGCACCCACGAGAGCACCGAGCCCGCGCCGGTCACGCCGTACGGACGTACCAAGCTTCTCGGCGCGCGGGCTGTGCTCGACGCGGCCCGGGAAGGCGCGCAGCCCGGGGTGGTGCTGCGCATCGCGAACGTCTGCGGTCCCGGCACGCCCCCCGGCAGCCTGCTGGGCTCGGTGGCGGGCCGGCTGGTGCGGCTCGCCCACGACCCGGGCCCGACCGGGGTCCCCGCAGAGTTGCGGCTGCCGCCGCTGCACGCCTGGCGTGACTTCGTGGACGTACGCGATGTCGCCGACGCCGTCCTGTGCACCGTCCGGGCCGATGGCGCCGAGGTCGCGGGCCAGGTGATCAACATCGGCAGTGGCGCGGCCGTCCACACCCGGGACCTGGTCAGCCGGCTGATCGCGGTCAGCGGGCTGCCCGTCCGGGTCGTCGAGGAGGCCCCGGCCGGCGGACAGGCGCGCGTCGACACGGAATGGCAGCAACTGGATGTCTCGCGCGCCGCCAAGGTGCTCGGCTGGGAGCCACGCCGCTCCCTCGACCAATCGCTGCGGGATCTGCTCGCGGCCGCATGACCACCCATCAGCACGGCAGGAAGGAAGCGGAGATGAGCGACCACAGGGCGCTGGTGCTGGACGAGGTCCGCAAGTACCACCAGGAGCGGGAGGAGGGCGTTTCGGGCTTCGTGCCCGGCGTCACCGAGATCTGGCCGTCCGGCGCGGTACTGGACGAGGAGGACCGGGTGGCGCTCGTCGAGGCCGCTCTGGAGATGCGGATCGCGGCCGGTCGCAGCTCACGCAAGTTCGAGTCGGCCTTCGCGCGCAAGCTCAAGCGCCGAAAGGCACATCTGACCAACTCGGGGTCATCGGCCAACCTGCTCGCCGTCTCCGCGCTGACCTCCCATCTGCTGGAGGACCGGCGCCTTCGGCCGGGCGACGAGGTCATCACCGTGGCCGCGGGATTCCCCACCACGGTGAACCCGATCCTGCAGAACGGGCTGGTCCCGGTCTTCGTCGACGTGGAGCTCGGCACGTACAACACCACTGCCGAGCGAGTGGCGCAGGCGATCGGCCCCAAGACCCGGGCGATCATCATCGCGCATGCACCTCGGCAACCCCTTCGAGGTGGCCGAGATCGCCGAACTCGCCGCTGAGCACGAGCTGTTCCTCATCGAGGACAACTGCGACGCGGTCGGCTCGACGTACGACGGCCAACTCACGGGGACCTTCGGCGACTTCTCGACCGTCAGCTTCTACCCGGCCCACCACCTGACGATGGGCGAGGGCGGCTGCGTCCTCACATCGAACCTGGCCCTGGCCCGGATCGTGGAGTCGCTGCGGGACTGGGGCCGGGACTGCTGGTGCGAGCCGGGTGAGAACGACAAGTGCCTCAAGCGCTTCCAGTACCAGATGGGCACGTTGCCGATGGGCTACGACCACAAGTACATCTTCTCGCACGTCGGGTACAACCTGAAGGCCACCGACATCCAGGCCGCCCTGGGACTCAGCCAGTTGACCAAGCTGGACGGATTCGTGGCGGCCCGCAAACGCAACTGGCAGCGGCTGCGCGACGGGCTGCAGGACGTGCCGCACCTGGTGCTGCCCGAGGCGACGCCCCGCAGTGACCCGAGCTGGTTCGGATTCGTGCTGACCGTCGCCCCCGACGCCCCCTTCACCCGGGCGACGCTGGTCGACTTCCTGGAGAACCGCAAGATCGGCACCCGGCGGCTCTTCGCCGGGAACCTCACTCGCCACCCGGCCTACATCAACAAGCCGTACCGGGCCGTCGGCGACCTCACCAACAGCGACATCATCACCGAGCAGACCTTCTGGATCGGCGTCTATCCCGGCCTCACCGACGAGATGCTCGACTACGTCATCGCCTCGGTGAAGGAGTTCGTGCAGGCGCGGGGCTGAGAACCGCGGCAGGGCCCTCGGCCCGGCCGTACCCACGCAAGGACAGCGGTCCGGCCCCAGGCCGGACCGCTTCGCCGGGTTCGGGACCGGACAGGTATCCGGCTCCGGGAACATCCAGGGGCGTCCAGCGACATCCATGGGCATCCGGGGGCTGAGCGGAGCGGCCGGAGATGCCGGCGCCGGCTCGGCAGCGCAGCGGCACCGTGCCGATGCGCTGCCGCGCCGGCTCGGCAGGGCCACCGTGCCGATGCGCTGCACGCGTGTCGACAGGCTTGCCGCCTTCTGTGCATGCTCTGTTCTGCGTGCACGGACGGCGTACGAGGACAGGGCCTGCCGGGGCGGGGCCATGCCGGCCGACGGCACACGGGCCACCGTCAGCCGTCCGAGGCAGCCCGCGTACCCGGCCGGAGCCCCCGCTGCGGAGCCACGAAGTGGGCAACGGGGGCGACATACGCGAACGACGCGCCGAGGGCGTGGTGTGCCCTCAACGCGTCGTTCGGGTTCCTCCGTCAGCCGGCCTGGGGATGCCAGGCGACCGGGAGGCGGCGCGGGCCGCGGATCAACGCGGTGTCCTCACGCCAGGGCACCTCGGCCACGGGTACAGCCAGGTGCAGTCGGGGGAACTCGCGCAGCAGTGTCGCGAGTGCGACCCGGATCTCGGTCCGGGCCAGTTGGGCACCGAGGCAGAAGTGCGGGCCGAAGCCGAAGGCCAGGTGCGGATTGTGCTTCCGGTCGAGGTCGAGAACGTCCGGATCGGTGAACACCTTGCCGTCGAAGTTGGCCGAGACCATCGCGGGAAAGACCGCTTCCCCCTTGCACACGGTCACGTCCCCCAACGACACGTCCTCGGTGGCGACCCTGGGCAGGGACTCGCTGCCGCCCAGCGGAACGAACCGCAGCAGTTCCTCGACCGCGGTGTCGAACCGGTCCGGACGCGCCGCCAGATCCGCCCACAGCCCGTCGACGAGCAGGGTGTGGACGAAGTTGGCGATCGCGTTGGCCGTGGTCTCGTGTCCCGCGGCCAGGATGGTCATACCGAGGGTGACCAGCTCTTCCTCGGTCAGCCGTCCCTCGTCCTCGTCGCGCGCGGCGATGAGTTCGGAGAGCAGGTCGTCCTGCGGCTCGGCGCGGTGGCGGGCGACGTGTTCGGCGAGATAGGACATCAGCGCGGTGGCGGCGTCCTGGATGTCCTGGGCGGCGACTCCGGTGCCGCTGAACATCAGCTCGGAGAACCGCTGGAAGAAGTGGCGGTCCGCGGCCGGCACGCCCAGCATCTCGCAGATCACGGTGATCGGGAGCGGCATCGTGAACGACTCGACCAGATCCACCGGGGAACCGGCCGCCCGCATGCCCGCGACGAGTTCGTCGACGAGCTCCTCGATGCGGGGCCGCCACAGCTCCACATTCCGGCGCGAGAACGCCCCCGACACCAGCTTGCGAATCCGGGAGTGCTCCGGCTGGTCCAGCGAGAGGATGTCACCGCCCGGATTCAGCCATTCCTTCGTCCGGGGGATGTCTGCCTGAACGGTGGCCGCCCGGGAGAACCGGGAGTCGCCGAGCACCGTCTTGACGTCGGCCTGCCGGGTCACCAGCCAGCCTTCACCGCCGTACGGAAGTTCCACCCGCTGCACCGGACACTTCGCCCGCAGGCCGGCGAACTCCGGCGGGACGTCCAGCCGGTGGCTGTCGGGGAAGGGGAACTTCATCACCTGGTCCGGATCGGTCACAGGAGCTCCTCGGTCAGTCGGGGGACGGTCAGGCGGCCGGTACGGGGTCGGGGGCCGGTTTGCGGCGCGCGGAGCCGAACCGGCGCATGACCGGCCGTTCCACCGCGAGGAACATGGCGACACCGACAAGCTGGGTGATCACGAAGAGCACGACCACGATGAGGAGGCCGGTCCCCACACCGAACTGCTTGCCGTCGCCGACCACGTGCCGGGTCAGTGCGAGCAGGGGGAAGTGCACCAGGTAGGCGGCGTACGAGGCGTTCCCCAGCAGCACCATGAACTTGTTGTCCAGCCAGCTCGGCCGGTTGTCCAGATCACGCATGGCGATGGCGGGGACGAACAGGCACAGACCGATGGTGAGCAGACCGCTGGCGCGGAACGTCTCGGGCAGCTGGAACATCAGCCAGCACAGGCCGACCGTGAGGAGCACCGGCAGCCAGATGCTCATCCGGGGCCAGTTTCCGGTCTGGACGATGCGTGCGAGGAAGACGCCCAGCAGGAACTCGGGCATCCGGGAGAGCGGGAAGAAGTCGGTGTAGTAGATCTGGTCCCAGGACAGGCTCTGGCCCGGTGCGAGCGGTCCGTCCAGGAAGAAGTGCGTGAGGGTGGGGATGGCGACGATCACCACGGCGCACAGGGTGAACCAGTGCCAAAGGCGCTTGTCGGCGATGCGCAGGATCGGGCGTATCAGCAGCGGCAGCGCCAGGTAGAACACGATCTCGACGGAGACCGACCAGTTCACGCCGTACACGCTGAAGACGTACGGCATCTGGGGAATCCAGTCCTGCACCAGGAACAGATTGGCGACCGCGGGGCCGGCCTCGGTCTGCTCCCAGGAGCCGATCATCGCCATCGGGCCCACGGCGAACAGCATCAGCAGGGTGGCAGCCCAGACGATCATGTGACCGGGGTAGATCTTGACCACGCGGCGCCGCCAGAAGCGGCCGATCGTGCTGCGCCACGGCTCACCCCAGGTGAGCACGAAGCCGCTGAGCACGAAGAAGGTGGCCAGGGCGCCCGTGCCGTAGGGGAGCTGGGTGCCGGCCTTGTTGATCGACTGGTCGGCGAAGAAGTAGCCCGCGCCGAGAGCATGGGTGACGAACACGGCGACGAACAGGATGGCGCGGTAGCCGGTCAGAGAGGGCAGCTGGCGGATCGGTGGAGACGCACTGGTCATGTTCCAGCTCCTGGAATGGGTTGGGGAGTCGGCGCCCGACGCCGGATCGGCCCGAAAGCTATGGGCGGCCGCTAGGGGCAGACTCGAGATCCGGCCCAACTCCGGCTCAACTCCGGTACGCAGCCGGGGCGTACGTGCTCGCAGGGCGGCGTACGTGCTTGGGCGGGGCGTTGCGTACTGGCTCGAACGTGTCACGTTGCCCGCTCGGAGGGGCGGTGCTACGGTTTTCTCCGAGCCCCGTATGGGCCTACGCATGGAGGTAGCGGCTACTCAGCCATTACAGAGATCGGCATGGTCCGTCTCTCGCAGCTTGTCAATCCCTGACCTGGGATTGCTGCGCCCATCTTCACTGCGTAGGCGTGCGGGGTATTTCTGTGTCGATTTCCGGTTGCGTGGCCCGCCTTCTGTCGTCAATCGACTTCGGGAAGGTAGTGCATGAGCAAGGAACAGGCCGAGACCTGGGAAGCGCAGTCCGAGACCTGGGCGGGCTTCGACGTCAATGAGTTCCAGCGTCAGGTCATCGCCGAGTTTCGGGCGAACAACGGAAAGATGAGCGGGATGTTCGAGGGCTGGACATTGGCTGTGCTGACCACCGTCGGAGCCAGGACCGGTCAGCGCCGGGAGAGCATCCTGGGGTACCTCGAATTCGACGGAAAGGGGATTGTCGTCGCGTCTTCGAACGGCGCCGACAAGCACCCCGCGTGGTACCACAACATCCGCAAGAACCCGATTGTGACGGTGGAGACCGGCACCGACACCTATCAGGCGATCGCCGCCATTCCGCCCGGTGAGGAGCGCGACAAGCTCTTCGACCGGGTGATCGCGGAGGCGCCGGGGTACGCCGACCACCAGGCCAAGACGACCAGGGAGATTCCCGTCGTCGTCCTGAACAGGATCGGTCCCAAGCCCGGCGAGGAGCGGGTCAAGGGCATGGGGGACTGGATCGTCGAGGTGCACGACTGGCTGCGGGGAGAGCTGGAGACGCTGCGTACGCAGGCGGACCAGTTGATCGAGGGCAGCGCGGACACGATCGAGCGGATGCCGCCGGACCTCGCCCAGCAGATGCGCACCCACTGCCTCAGCTTCTGCGGAGCGCTGAGCAGGCACCACGGTGGCGAGGACGCGGCCATGTTCCCGATGCTGGCCAAGCAGTTCCCGGCGCTCGCTCCGGCGCTCGGGCAGCTCGGTGAGGAGCACAAGGTGGTGGCGCGGCTGCAGGACGACATCCAGCAGCTCGTCGACGGCTTCGTCCCCGGTGAGTCCGACCCGGTGCGGCTCCGTGCGGATCTGGAGCGGCTGGCGAACCAGCTCGAGTCCCACTTCAGGTACGAGGAGGAGACGATCGTGACGGCGCTCAACGCCACGGCCCCTGCTCCGAACTACGGCTGATCGGTCACCAGCGCCCCCGGGCCGGATCCTTCCCCGGCCCGGGGGTGCTGCCGTGCGTGGGGAAGAGGCGTGCCGCGGCCGGGGAATCCCGCTTCCGGGGTTCTCGATAGCAGGCGTTGAGTTGTCCTCAAGCGGGGGTTGCCAACCTGAGCCGAGGAAGATGCTCGGCGTTCTCCTCGGGGGACCGCAAAGGCTCGCAGCGTGAGTTCTTCCCAGAATCCAGGAAGGAACTTTTATATGTCCTGTCGCGTCGTGATTACGGGAATCGGGGTGCGAGCGCCAGGGGCATCCGGAACAAAAGAGTTCTGGGACCTGTTGAGCTCTGGCCGCACCGCGACTCGTCGGATCAGTTTCTTCGATCCCTCGCCCTACCGGTCCCAAGTGGCCGGCGAATGTGACTTCGACCCCGAACTCGAAGGCCTGACCGCCCGGGAGATCCGGCGCATGGACAGGGTCGCCCAGTTCGCCGCGGTGTGCACCGACGACGCCGTCGCGGACAGCGGGCTCGTGCTGGACTCCCTCGATCCCCACCGGGTCGGTGTCAGCCTCGGCAGCGCTGTGGCGGCATCCACCAGCCTGGACCGCGAATACCAGATCCTGTCCGATGCGGGCAAGCGGTGGAACGTGGACTCCGGGTACCTGTCGCCGCACATGTTCGACTACCTCACCCCCGGTGTGATGCCGGCCGAGGTGGCGTGGCGGGTCGGGGCCGAAGGGCCGGTGGCGATGGTCTCCAACGGCTGCACGTCAGGGCTCGACGCGGTCGGCAACGCGGTCCAGACGATCCGCGAGGGCGCGGCCGACGTCATGATCGCCGGAGCCGCGGACACCCCGGTCACCCCGATCGTCGTGGCCTGCTTCGACGCGATCAAGGCCACCACCACGTACAACGACGACCCCGAGCACGCCTCCCGGCCCTTCGACGCGACCCGCAACGGCTTCGTACTCGCCGAGGGCTGCGCCATGTTCGTCCTGGAGAGTTACGAGCGGGCCACCGCCCGCGGCGCGCACATCTACGCCGAGGTCAGCGGCTACGCCACGCGCAGCAACGCGTACCACATGACCGGTCTGAAGAGGGACGGCCGCGAGATGGCCGAGGCCATCGGCGCGGTGCTCGACCAGTCGAGGACGAACCCCGACGCCCTCGACTACATCAACGCCCACGGCTCGGGCACCAAGCAGAACGACTGGCACGAGACCGCCGCGTTGAAGCGCAGTCTCGGCGAGCACGCGTACGGGACACCGGTCAGCTCGATCAAGTCGATGGTCGGGCACTCGCTGGGCGCGATCGGGTCGATCGAGATCGCGGCAAGTCTGCTCGCGATCGAGAACAACGTGGTGCCCCCCACCGCGAACCTGCACCAGGCCGACCCGGACTGCGACCTCGACTACGTGCCGGTGGTCGCCCGCGAGCAGCGGGTGGACACCGTACTGAGCGTGGGCAGTGGGTTCGGCGGATTCCAGAGCGCGATACTGCTGAAGCAGCCGGGAGGAGCGGAATGACCACGGCTGTAGTGACCGGCCTCGGCGTGGTGGCCCCCAACGGGCTGGGCATCGAGGAGTTCTGGAAGTCCACACTGGACGGCCGCAGCGGCATCGCGGCGATCACCCGGTTCGACGCTTCCGAGTACGGAGCCGAACTGGCGGGCCAGGTGACGGACTTCGAAGCCGCCTGGCCGACACCCGCCAAGCTGCTTCCGCAGACCGACGTCTCCACCCGGTTCGCACTCGCGGCCGCCGAGTGGGCGCTGTCCGACGCCGCAGTGGACCCGTCCGCCCTGGTCGACTACGACATGGGTGTGGTGACGGCCAACGCCTTCGGCGGCTTCGAGTTCACGCACCGGGAGCTCAGCAAGCTGTGGTCCAAGGGCGGGCAGCATGTGAGCGTCTACGAGTCGTTCGCCTGGTTCTACGCCGTCAACACCGGCCAGATCTCCATCAGGCACGGGTTGCGTGGGCCGAGCAAGGCCCTGGTGGCCGAGCAGGCGGGCGGACTGGACGCGATCGGGCACGCCCGGCGCACGCTCCGGGACGGCACCGGCCTGGTCGTCACCGGAGGGGTGGATTCGGCACTCGACCCGTGGGGCTGGGCGTCCCAGCTGTCCGGCGGACGGGTGAGTCCCACCGCCTACCGGCCGTTCGACGTGCACGCGAACGGCTACCTGCCGGGTGAGGGCGGCGCGATCCTCGTGGTCGAGGACGTCGACGCGGCCCGCCGGCGTGGAGTCGGCCGGATCTACGGAGAGATCGCGGGGTACGCGACGACCTTCGACCCGGCTCCCGGCTCCCCGCGCCCGCCGGGGCTGCGCCGGGCCGTCGAACTGGCCCTGGCCGATGCGGGACTCGCACCGGGCGACGTCGACGTGGTCTTCGCCGACGCAGCCGGTGTTCCCGAACTGGACCGGCAGGAGGCCGAGGCGATCGCCGGGGTCTTCGGCCCGTCCGGTGTGCCGGTGACCGCGCCCAAGACGCTGACCGGCCGGCTCTACTCGGGGGGCGGACCGCTCGACGTGGTCGCGGCCCTGCTGTCCGTCCGGGACGGCGTGATCCCCGCGACGGCCGGCGTCGTCGACCTTCCCGACGACCACCCGATCGACCTGGTGCGCGGGGAACCGCGCTACCGGACCGTGTCGAACGCCCTCGTTCTGGCCCGTGGCAAGTGGGGCTTCAACGCGGCGATCGTCGTACGTGCCCACAACGGCTGAAACCCCCCTATCTCTAAGGAAATCACCCATGAGCAACACCATCACCGCTGACGATCTCCGCCGCATCCTGGCCACGTGCGCCGGGGCCATGGACGGCGGGAGCCTCGACGGGGACGCGCTCGACAAGGCCTTCGACGACCTGGGGTACGACTCGCTGGCTCTGATGGAGACCGCGTCCGCGATCGGCCGTGAGTACGGAATCGTGATACCGGACGACGAGCTCTTCGACCTGGAGACTCCGCGTGCGCTGCTTGACATGGCCAACGGCCTCGTCCGCACGGCCGGCTGAGCGATGCGGAGGCACACGCGACACACACTGATCTCCTCCGCGCCCGCCGATGTGCTCTACAGCCTGGCCGCAGACGTGAGCCGTTGGCCCGCCGTCTTCGCGCCGACCGTGTACGCACACCACTTCGAGCGGTCCGAGCGGTCCGAGCGGTTCCAGCTGTGGGCCGAGGTGGGCGGCGAGGTGAAGACCTGGGTCTCCCGGCGGGAACTCGACGCGCACCGGCGCCGCATCCGCTTCGACCAGGAGAGGAGCGCCGCACCCATCGCGAGCATGGGCGGGGAGTGGATCTTCGATCCGCTGCCCGGCGGAGGGACCGAGATCGTCCTGCTGCACGACTTCACGGCCGTGGGCGACGCCCCGGGGACGGTGGACTGGATCAATGCCGCGCTGGACCGCAACAGTCCGGTGGAGCTGGCCGCCCTCGCCCGGGTGGCCGAGTTCGGCCACCCCGTCGAGGACGTGGTGTTCTCCTTCAGCGACACGGTGACCGCGCAGGGCTCGGCCGCCGATGTCTACGACTTCGTGTACCGCTCGGACCTGTGGCCGCAGCGACTGCCCCATGTGGGCCGGGTGGCCCTCACGGAAGAAGTGCCGGGCATCCAGCACATGGAGATGGACACCGTCACCCAGGACGGTTCCGCACACACCACCCGGTCGATCCGGGTGTGTTCGCCGGGGGAGCGGATCGTCTACAAGCAACTCGTGCCGCCGAAACTGCTGCTCGGCCACAGCGGGCGGTGGGAGTTCGCCGACACCCCGGACGGTGCGGTGGTCACGGCGCAGCACACCGTCGCCATCGACCCTGCCGCCGTCACCGAGGTGCTCGGCGGTTCGGCGACGCTCGCGGATGCCAAGGAGTACATCCGGGAAGCGCTCGGCAGGAACAGCCGCAGCACGCTGGCCCACGCCCGGGTCTCCGCGCCATGAGCGCGGTGGGCGCGGTGAGTGGTGTTCCGCGGGGCGGGTCGGTGGAGGACGCCTTCGCCGAGGTGGCGAAGGCGTTCGAGGCGAACTTCGCGTCGGGCGCGGAGGTGGGGGCGGCCGTATGCGTCTACCACCGCGGCCGGCCGGTGGTGAACCTGTGGGGCGGGACCGCGAGCGAGGACGCAGACGACCTGTGGCGGCCCGGCACGGTGAGCATGCTCGCCTCACCCACCAAGGCGCTGGTCACGGTGTCGGCGCTGCTGCTGGTGGAGCGGGGGCTCCTGGAACTGGACACTCCGGTCGCGGAGTACTGGCCCGAGTTCGCCGCCGGCGGCAAGGAGCACATCACCCTCAGGATGGTGCTCAGCCACCGTTCCGGAGTGGTCTGTCTGGACCACGCCCCGATCACGAACGAGGACATGCGGGCCCACACCCCGATCGCCGAGGCGCTCGCCGCGGCGCGCACGGAGTGGGAGCCGGACACCGCGCACGGCTATCACGCGATCACCTTCGGGTACCTGGTGAGTGAACTGGTGCGCCGCAGGACCGGGTTGACGGTCGGCCGGTTCTTCGCCCGGGAGATCGCCGGGCCGCTCGGGCTGGACAGCTACATCGGCGTGCCCGATCCGGACGCGGTCCATGTCGCCACCATGTTCCAGTCCAAGGCCGAGGACGTGATGTCGGGTGGCGATCCCGGTGACGCGGTTCCCATGCTGGTCGAACTCGGCAAGCCGGAATCGCTCACCTGCCGCGCGACGATCAGCAGTATGTCGCTGGATCCGGGATTCCTGGATCTCACGGTGGAGGACCCGTCCTACGGGGGCCTCAGCAGCGCCCGGTCGCTGGCCAGGCTGATGGCCCTGCTCATCGGAGAGGCCGACGGGCCCCGCCTGATCGGCCCGGACCTCACCGCGGAGCTGAGCCGGGTGCACGCGAGCGGCCCGTGCCGCATCACGATGATGAACACGGCCTGGAGCCTGGGATTCATGCGCGGCGACAGCCCGGTGTTCCCGGTCTCCGCCGGCCTGGACACCGCCTTCGGCTTCGACGGTGCGAACGGCACCTTCACCTTCGCCGATCCGGTGGACGGACTCTCGTTCGCCTATGTGCAGAACGCGGGCTCGCCCGGGCTGGGCAAGCTGGACGACCGGGCCCGAGGTCTGGTCGAGGCCGTCTACCGCAGCGTGGGAGCACTCCGCTGACAGGAGCCCTTCGGCTCGCGGCGGCCTCGGGGCGAGTACGGCTCGGGGCCGCCGGCTACGCACAACCCATTCGACCTTCATGGAGGAATCATGCCGGGGAACAACCGGGTGGCACTCGTCACCGGCGCCACCAGCGGAATCGGTCTGGAGATCACCAGGCGGCTGGCTCAGGACGGGGGGCGTGTCTACATCTGCGCCCGGAAGGCGGACGCGCTGGCGGCCACCGTCAAGTCGCTGCAGGACGACGGCCTGGACGTCGACGGGCAGGTCTGCGACGTGACTTCGCCCGAGGACATCCGCTCGTACGTGAGCTCCGCCACCGAGCGCTTCGGCCCCGTCGACATCCTGGTGAACAACGCGGGCCGCTCCGGCGGCGGGGTCACCCGGGACTTCCC
Organism: Streptomyces sp. LN549; assembly: GCF_043203805.1. Lineage (NCBI taxonomy): Bacteria > Bacillati > Actinomycetota > Actinomycetes > Kitasatosporales > Streptomycetaceae > Streptomyces > Streptomyces sp. LN549. The sequence continues at coordinate 6,229,312 of NZ_JAZHRI010000002.1, forward strand.
GGACGACGAGTGGTTCGACGTGATCAACACCAACCTCAACAGCGTCTTCCTGATGACCAAGGAAGTCCTCAACCACGCGGGGATGCTGGAGAAGGGTCACGGGCGGATCATCAACATCGCCTCCACCGGCGGAAAGCAGGGTGTACTGCACGGTGCGCCCTACTCGGCGTCCAAGCACGGTGTGGTCGGGTTCACCAAGTCACTCGGCCTTGAACTCGCCAAGACCGGCATCACCGTGAACGCGGTGTGCCCGGGCTTCGTGGAGACCCCGATGGCGGAGCGGGTGCGGGAGCACTACTCCGGTATCTGGGGTGTTCCGGTGGACGAGGTGCACGAGCGGGTGAGCGCGCGCGTGCCGATCGGCCGGTACGTGATGCCGGAGGAGGTCGCGGCGATGGTCGAGTACCTGGTCGGCGCCGGCGCTGCGGGTGTGACGGCACAGGCACTCAACGTCTGCGGTGGGCTCGGCAACTACTGAACCTTCCCGGAGCCGGTGTCCGGACTCCGTTCCGGCTCCCGGGCGTGCGCTCGCACGCCAGGGGGCCGGCCGCCGTGCAGCTTCCCCTTCCGGCACGACGGTGACGTCAGCAGGCCGCAGCGTGAGTACCCGCTGCGGCCTGCTGGTGTTCCCGGGCGAAGCCGGGCTCATACGGTGCGACGGCTCCGGTGGAACGCCTCGACGGCCAGGTCGAGATGGGCGGCGTCGCCCGTCCGGAAGGTCTCCACACCGGGGCTGATCCGACGGCAGAGGCCCCCGAGGGCCTTGCCGGGACCCACCTCGACGAACCGCCCCACCCCCGCAGCCGTCAGGTACTGCACCGTGCCCGTCCAGTTGACCCGGCCGGTGAGCTGCCGGAGCAGGCAGGCACGGGCCGCGTCCCCGTCGGCCACCGGTTCGGCCGTGACGCTGGAGATCACCGGGACCACCGGGTCCCTGAACTCGATCTCCCCGAGTGCGGCGGCGAATTCCGGCTCGACGCCTCCGAGCAGCGTGCAGTGGGCCGCGCCGCCGATCTCCAGCACCACGATCCGGTTCGCGCCGGCGTCGTTCACCAGATCGAGGAGGACGTTGACCGCCTCCGTCTGACCGGAGATCACCACCTGGGTGAAGTCGTTGTGGTTGGCGACCTCCACGACCTGTCCGGATTCCGCGGCGGCCTTGGCGCACAGCACCTCCATCACCGCCAGCTCCAGGCCGACCACGGCGGCCATCTTGCCGGGCACCTTCTCGGTGACCGATGCCATCAGCTTCCCGCGGATGTTGACCAGTCGGAGGGCGTCGGTCCAGTCCAGGACCCCTGCGCAGACCATCGCCGTGAACTCGCCCAGGCTGTGGCCGGCGACGAAGTCCGGTACGACTCCGCGCTCCTCCAGCACCCGAAGGGCGGCAAGGCTGGTCAGCACCATCGCGGGCTGTGTGACCGTCATGTGCCTGAGTGCCTCGGCCGGTCCTGTGAAGCACAGGTGCGACAGCCCGAAGCCCAGCAGCTCATCGGCGGGCCGGTAGTGGGTGTCCGCCAGCGTGGGCCAGCGTTTCAGCAGGTCGAGGCCCATGCCTACGCGCTGGGCGCCCTGGCCGGGAAAGACGAACGCGGTCCTGTCCATGGGGACGAGGATCCGGGACCGGCCTACACGGCTGCTCGAGTCCCGCTGCAGCCCCGCGCCGCCGGCCTGCTCAAGCGGATCTCAGGTCGTTTCTGCGACGGTGCACGCCGACACTCAGGAGGGCAGTATGCAGGGAATGACGACAACACGCCGCGGCTTCCTCGGCCTCGGCGCCGCGCTGGGCGGTGCGGTGGTGCTGGGGGCCGGGCAGGGCACGGCCCGGGCGGCGGACGTACGGTCCAGGGGGGCATGGCCCACCACGCTGAACCTGCCGGACGGCTTCCACCCGGCGGACATCACCATCGGAAGGCAGCCGTACGCCTACTTCGCGTCCCTGCTCGGTGGTGCCGTCTGCCGCGTCAGCCTCGCGTCCGGGCAGAACGAGGTCATATACCCGGGGCTGGGAGACGGGTACATGGCCATCGGGATCCAGGTGGACGACCGCGGGCGGCTGTTCGTCGCGGGCGGCTGGGGACGGACCATCAGCGTCATCGACGCCGGCAGTGGTGCCGTGCTCAAGACGTACCAGGTGGGCATCCCCCACTCCTGTGTCAACCACGTGACCGTCACGCCGGAGGGCGCGTGGTTCACCGACGCCTGCAACGGGCTCCTGTACGGGCTCCCGTTCGGACCGGACGGCTCGCTGCCCGGCCAGGACGAGGTGGTGACCCTGGAACTGTCGGGGGAGTGGGTGCAGGGACCGCAGGACGTCATCACCTCGGCCGGTGTCGCGCCGACACCGGACGGCAGGGCCCTGCTGGTGGTCAACCAGTTCACCGACGGAGGGACCCTGTTCCGGATCGACCGGACCACCGGATCCGCCCGCCGGGTGCCGCTGGGTGACCTGAAGCTGCCGACCGCGAACGGGATCACCCTGCACGGCAGGACCCTGTACACGCCGCAGCAGACTGATCTGACGGCCATCCGGCTCGACCGTACGGGGCACAACGGATCCCCGGTCGTCAGGCTCACGGACCCGCGCTTCGACACACCCTGCGCGGCCGCCGTGTACGGCGAACGCCTCTACCTGGCGAACTCCCGCTTCCCGCTCCCCCCGACACCGACGACGAAGTACAACGCGGTGTCCATCCCGCTTCCGGTGTAGCGCTCGGACCGCCGGGGCGTGCCGGAGCCACGGCGCCGGCACGCCCCGGCGGACACGGACACCCTCAGAGGACAGGAGGAGAATCCCATGCCCGAGGACGGCATACAGCTGATCGAGCTGGAGGACGGGTTCCAGTGCTACACGAGCAGTGAGGCGGAGGCCCGGTTCATCCACCGCGAGATCTTCCAGGACGACACCTACGATCTGGACGGGCTGCCCGACGACCCCGTGGTCGTCGACGCCGGGGCCAACATCGGTCTGTTCACCCTGTTCGTCAAGCGCAGGTACCCGGCGGCCCGGGTCATCGCCTTCGAGCCCGTCCCCGACAACATCCGCGTCCTGAAGAAGAACCTGCGGCTGCACGGCATCCACGACGTCACGGTCCACCCGGTCTGCCTGGGCGCGGAGCCGGCGGCCGCGGCTGACTTCACGTACTTCCGGCGCATGCCCGGCAACTCCACCCGCCACCCGGAAGGGCTCGCCCTCCAGAAGACCCTCATGGCCGCACACATGGGCGAGGAACAGGCCGAGGCCGCTCTGGAGCCGACCAGGATCACCGTCCCGGTCGACCGCCTCTCCGACGTACTGGCCGCCCGGCATCCCGGGACCGGCCCCATCGACCTGATGAAGATCGATGTCGAGGGAGCGGAGCTGGACCTGCTCAGGGGTGTCGACGCGGCCGACTGGGAAAGGACCCGCGCCGTAATCATCGAGGTCAGCGCTCTCGACGGCGTACGCGCTGAGGTGGAGCGGACCCTGCGGGAGCGCGGGCTGACCGTCTCGGGCGCCCGCGCCCCGTTCATGTGGCCCGAGCTGGAGCTCTACAACGTGACGGCCAGGCGCTGAGCCCGCCGGGGCGGGACGAGTGACTCGAGGCGCCGGACCGTGTCGTGCGGGCTCGGCGCCTCCAGCATCTCCCGGTGCAGCAGGTCTGTGCCCTCCCGGAACGACGGTTCGGTGAGGACCCGGGTCAGCTGCTCGCGCAGTGTCCCGACGGTGAGTTCCTTCGGTTCGAGCAGCAGTCCCGCGCCGCGATCGGCCATGTGCCGTGCGGTGATCGCCTCGCCCCACATCGGCATGGGCGCGATCAGCTGCGGCACCCGGTGTGCCACGGCCGCCGCGAACGTGCCGCCACCGCCGTGGTGGATCAGCGCACTGCACGTGGGCAGCACGTAGTTCAGCGGCACGTACTCGACCAGGCGGACGTTGTCGGGCACGTTGCGGACGGTGTCCAGATGCTGGGGGTGCAGAGTGGCGATCAGCTCGATGTCCAGCTCGGACAAGCCGGAGACGACCTCGGCGAACGTCACGCCGGCCTCGCGGAACAGCTGCCTGCCGCGCCCGCCGACCCCGAGGGTCAGCAGCACCCTGGGGCGCTCGGGCCGGTCGTGCGTCCAGGGCTGCGGAGCGAGGTTCCCGTTGTAGGGAACCCGCCGGATCGGCTGGTACGTCAGGTCCAGCGGCAGCCGCAGCGCGGCCGGCATCGGATCGATCGTCCACTCGCCGAGCAGGAGGTCCTCCGTGAACTCGAGGCCGTGCGGCTCCAGCATCGGACTCATCAGGGCCGTCACCGGATCCTCCTCGGCGCCCGCGCCGCGTTCGGCCAGAGCGGCACGCGACTTCGCCCGCAGCCAGCCGATGTTGTCCTGGCCCCAGAGGAAGCGTGCCTGCCTGGCGCCGGTCACCCTGGCGGCGACGGCGGCCGCCACGCAGAAGGGGTCCCACAGCACCAGATCGGGGCGCCACCGCTCACAGAAGTCCACGAGGTCGTCCAGCATCGGTGTGAACCGGGAGAGCATGCCCGTGGTGCCACGCCACTGATCGGCCCAGGTGTCGTCGTGCTCGGCGTCGAGAGCCATGAAGTCGGTGAGGGCCTCCAGCTTCTCGAAGTTGTCGTTCCACTCCATGACGTCCTTGAGCCGGCCGCCCGCGGGGACCGCGGCGAGACCGGCCTCCGTCACCAGGTCCACCGCGTCCGGATGGATCGCGACGCGGACCTCGTGCCCGGCGTTCTGCAACGCCCAGGCCAGCGGGACGATCGGGTGCACATGTGCCGTCGCCGGAAACACACTGAACAGGACACGCATCGGGGTTCTCCCAAAATCCGGGTAGGGGCGGGTTCGTACCACACTGGAGGCGCGTCCTCGATCCTTGCTCGAATAGCGATCGGGGTCCCTGACGGAGCGCTGTTAGGGCCCCGCTCGAGTGCGGCCTGCGCAACGCTGGAGTGCCCCGACTACCGCTGCCCCGGCGGTGATCGGTCTGGCAACATCGAGCGGACCCAGACCACCGAGTGAATGGATGTGTCATGCAGGTGCGCCAGCTCGCCGTTCCGGGCAGCTTCGAATTCACTCCGCAGCATCACCGTGACCATCGCGGGGTCTTCGTGTCGCCGATGGAGGAACCGGCTTTCGTCGAGGCGGTCGGCCACGGGTTCCACGTCGCCCAGACCAACCAGAGCCGATCGGCCAAGGGCGTGCTGCGGGGGGTCCACTTCACCACGACCCCTCCGGGGCAGGCCAAGTACGTCCACTGCGTGAACGGGCGTGCGCTCGACGTCGTCGTGGACCTCCGGGTCGGCTCACCGACCTTCGGGGTCTGGGACACCGTCGAACTGGACACCGTCTCGTTCCGGTCGGTCTACCTCCCCGTGGGCGTCGGCCATGCCTTCCTCGCGCTGGAGGACGACACGGCGATCTCCTATCTCGTCTCCACCGGCTACCAGGTCGGCCTGGAACAGGCGGTGGACGCGTTCGACCCGAAGCTGGGCCTGCCGTGGCCCAAGGACACGGAGTTCATCGTGTCCGAGCGGGACACGGCCGCGCTCAGCCTCGACGAGGCGCTGGAGAAGGGAGTCCTCGCACGGTATGCCGACTGCCTGCCGGGTCCTTCCGCGGCAGCTTCCTGACCGCACCGGAACGTGCCGGAACGGCCGGCCCCGCTTCCCGACGGGAGCGGGGCCGGCCGTTCCGGCCTCTGGGCGGTCAGTGCGCGGCGCGCACGCCGTGCGCGGCACCTGCACACGGCGCGTGCCCGGCCGCGTCGAGGATGCGCGGCCGGACGGGGTCAGGCGTGGCAGGTGATCGGGCCGCCGTTGTAGTCGACCATCTCCTGGAAGATGACGCCCATCTCCTTGAGCATCGCCGCGACATCCGGTTCCTGGCCGAGCGCGGCGCCGCGCTCCTCGGCGTAGGCACGGTGCAGGTTCGCCACCAGCCGCTCCGGCTCCAGGAGTTCGGTGAAGGGTCCCGCCTCGGCGTCGCGTGCCGCCTCGTGGGGCGGGACGCCGGCCGCGACACCGGCCTTGGCCAGTTCCTGGACCCACCGCAGGTACGCCTCGCCGGTCTCGAGGATCTCGGGACCGCCGACCGGGCCGTGACCGCTCACCACGGTGACGGCACCCAGAGCGCGCATGTGTGCGACAGCCCGCAGCGAACCGGCGATCGAACCCATGGGGAAGAACGGAGTCGCTCCGGACATGACAATGTCTCCGGTGAAGAGGACCCGCTGTCCGGGTATCCACACGATGGTGTCGTTGCTCGAGTGGGCGGGCCCGGTGTGGATGAGTTCGGCCGTGAGGTCGCCCACGTGCAGGGTCATGCGGTCCTCGTACGTCGCCGTCGGCAGCGCGAGTTCGATGCGGCCCCACTCCACGTCCGGCCACAGTTCGGTGAGGTGCAGACCGGCCTTGTGCATCTCGTCCCGGGCGAGGGCGTGCCCGAAGACCGTCGCCTCGGGGAACACGAAGTTACCGAAGCTGTGATCCCCGTGCGAGTGGGTGTTGATGACGGCGAACGGTGCACCGCGGCCGTCGCGGACCACGTGCTCGCGCAGTCGGACGGCACGCGCCTCGGTGGCCGCGGTGTCCACCAGTGCCACCTTGTCGCCGGAGGTGAGCACGCCCGCGTTGTTCACGCACCATCCGCCGGGTGCCTGGATGTAGGCGAAGACGCCGTCGGCCACCTCCTGCAGTACGGGTTCGCTCTGGGGGGTCGCTGATGACGGGCGCATGGAAGTGTTCCTCGCTGTGTTGGTCGTCCTGGTCTTCACGCGGTGCGTCGGCATCAGACGGCACCGAACGCGTGGAGTGACAGGTCAGGGGCGTTCGCCAGTACTGCCCGGTGCAGTTCCTGCAGTCGGCTGGAGGGTTCGACGCCGAGTTCGCTGCTGAGGGTCTGGCGGAGGTCCCGGAACGCCTGCAGTGCCCGCCACGGCGCCCCCGACTTGTGGAGGCAGACCATGAGCATGGCGCAAAGTCGCTCATCCATCGGGTTCTGAGCGATCAGCACCCGTAGCTCGGGGATCAGCATGGCGTGTTTGCCGAGGCTCAGATCGGCGAGGATCCGCTGCCCGTGCACGCGCATCCGGCCTTCCTCGAAGCCGATCGACTCCATGTGGAGCACACGTCCGGCCGGCACGTCCATCAACGCGGGACCGCGCCACTGGTCGAGTGCCTCTTTCAGGCACTTCGCCGCGGTGGCGGCATCCCCCGACTCGAGTGCGAGATCACCCTTCACCGAGAGCCGCTCGAATTCCCGTACGTCGAACGCGCAGGAGTCGATCATCAACTGGTACCCGTTGAAGTGCGTCACCAGGATGCTCTTGGCCCCTCCGGGGTAGTCCGGGGGCAGGGATTCCGTGATCAGCTTGCGCAGCTGAAGGATGTACGTCTGGAGAGTCGTCGTACTGCTCCGGGGAATCGAGTCCCCCCAGATCTCCTCCATCAGGGTCGAGATGGGTACGACGCGGCCGCAGCGCAGGGCCAGCAGGGCGAGTAGCTGCTTCGGCTTGCCTGCCGAAGGAACGATTGACACCCCGCCTATTCGCACATCCAGCGGCCCGAGAAGATTTATCTCTGCCGTCTGTATGGGCCGCGCCTCGACCAATTGCTTAGATGTATTGTTCTGGATAATTATCCTCATCCCCCTGTGAATTGTCCAGAAAAGCATTTTCGGGAAATTGACGAGCTTTTTCTTGCCCCATTCTGGTTTGCGGGGCTGAATCCCTCCGGGAGAGCAGCAAAAATCGCCATTGAATTTTGTGCTGTGTTGAGGGGTGCAACGCTGCTACCCATGACGGGGTTCCGGTGGAACAGGGTGGCGCTCGGGGTGCCGAGTGCACCGCCGCCACCGCTGATGACTCCCTCACGCCTGGATCGTTGCTGGTCATGCGCAGGTGTGGGGGGATCGGGCGGGTCAGGCCCTATGCGCGCTCCAGGAGGTCACGTGGTTATCCGTGACCGCACTTCCCTATCGGTACCTCTTCCGGTGGGTGGAGCGCCCGTGCTCATGGCTTGATCGACTGACCCAGTTTGCAGCCTGCCCCTGCGGGAGCACAGGTGGATTTCAAGTCATGCCTGAGTGCCCGGTTCCGGCTGCCGATGGCGCGTGCCCGGTTACATCGCGGCAACAAATGCGTCGGCGGTATGTGTGGGAGGTGTGAAAGGTGACGTTTGCAGTATGAAATGCTTGCTCCATCAAGGATATACCCGGACTCAAGTGGCGGTGTGGAGACTGCGTTCGCGGTTAGGGCCGACGAGAGGAGCTCCGCAGTCATGGGAAGCGGTTTGAGAATGCTATTCGTCGCGGCGGGAAGCCCCGCGACCGTCTTCGCCCTCGTACCGCTGGCGACCGCGGCGCGTAACGCCGGGCATGACGTCTTCGTGGCGGCGACCGAGGAGATGACGCCGGTCGTCGTCGGGGCGGGGCTGCCGGCGGTGTCCCTGACCGGGCGGACGATGCGCGAGTACATGTTCATCGGTGACGACGGTGCCCGGCTCACGCTGCCCACCGAGCCGACGGAGCGGATGCGATTCGGTGGTCACGGCTTCGGCCGCCTGGCGTCGGACGGCCTGGAGAACCTGCGGGCGCTGAGCGACGTGTGGCGGCCCGACATCGTCGTCGGAGGCACCCTGTCCTTCGCGGCGCCGCTTTTGGCCAGGCATCTGGGTGTTCCCTGTGTACGGCACGCGTGGGACATGGGCGAGCCGCTGGAAATGGACCTCGGAGCGGCCGAACAACTCGCGCGGGAGCTTTCCCGGCTCGGCCTCACCGAACTGCCCGAGCCGGATCTGTGGGTCCATATCTGCCCACCGAGTCTGCTCGCGCCCGACGCGGCGGCCGGTGAGGTGATGCGGTTCGTGCCCACCGGCGGGCAGCGGCTGACGGAACCGTGGATGTACACCCGTCCGGCGAGGCCGCGGGTGTGTGTGACGGCGGGCAGCCGGGCCGGCCGTGAGCAGGATCTCGACCTGCTCGACGGCCTGGTGGCACAGGTCGGCAGCCTCGATGTGGAACTGGTGATCGCCGCACCGGACGAACTCGCCCCGGCCCTGACCGAGGGGCGGCCGCAGGTGCGCGCGGGCTGGCTTCCGCTGGGCACCGTGCTCCCCACCTGTGACGTGCTCGTGCACGCCGGCGGAGGGCAGACCGCGCTCACCGCCTTGCACGCCGGTGTGCCGCAGCTGGTCCTGCCGAACATGCCCAAACTGGTTCCGCACTCGCGGCGGCTGACCGAGTCCGGCGTCGCACTCACCCTGCTGCCCGGCGAGGAGACTGCGGACGCCGTCGTGGAAGCCTGCCGCGAGCTGTTGTCCACGCCGTCGTACCGGAAGCGGTCGCAGGAGGTCGCCGCCGAGATGGCCGCGCTGCCCGGTCCGGCCGAGGTCCTGGAAGTCCTGGAGGATCTGAAGGCGGGCTGACGACCACTGGCGGACCGGCCCGGGTGAACCGGGCCGGTCCGTCCGGCTGTTGCCCTCCGGCTGTTGCCCTCCGGCCCCCGCCGGCAGGGCCTCCGGCCCGTGCCCCCGCAGTCCCGCCGGTGCCCCCGGGGACCTGGCGCGGCGGCACTACGAGGAGAGGCCCGGGGCCCGCACCCGGCCCCCTCTCACACGCCGTCGGCGGTCCGCAGGACTGCGGCCAGGAGATCCGCCTGAGCCACGCACTCGGCGTGCGGCGTCTCGCGGGTGCGTACCGCCGACACGAAGGAGGAGAGGGTGTTCGCGACCTGGTCGTCCGGTGGCAGCGGGACGGTCCGCGTGCCCGATGCGGTCTCCAGCGTGACCGCCGGCGTGTGGTCCGCGGGCGGAGTGAAGGCACGGTCCACGACGACGCGGCCGGTGCTGCCCGTCAGCTCGTAACGGGAGCTGTAGGCGTGCTCCATACCGAACGACAGATGTGCGGTGACGCCGTCGCCGCGACGCAGCAGCACGGCACCGGAGGTGTCGACCTGCCGCCCGGGAGGACGCTCGAGTACGGCGCCCCGGACCTCCAGGGTGTCGCCGAGGAAGTGCAGCGCCGCCCGTAGGGGGTACACACCGACGTCGTACAGACTTCCGCCGCCCAGCTCGGGCTGATACCGGATGTCCTCGCCCGGCAGGGCGGGAATGGTGAAACTCGAATGGAACGAGCGGAGATCTCCGATCGCGCCGTCCGCCACGAGCCGCCGCACCGCCGCGTGCTGGGAGTGATGGACGAACATGACGTTCTCCATCAGCGTCAGCTCTCGGGTGCGCGCCGTCGCCATCAGTCTGCGCGTGCGCGCGGGGTCCGTGGTCAGCGGCTTCTCCGCGAGCACGTGCTTGCCGGCGGCGAGGGCCGTCCCGGTCCAGTGTTCGTGCAGCGCCGCGGGCAATGGTATGTACACGGCCTCCACGTCGTCGAGGGCCATCAGCGCTCCGTAGCCGGTGACCGGGCGGCAGCCGAACTGCCGGGCGGTGTCGGCGGCCTTGGCGGCATCCCGGCTGGCGACGGCCACGATCTCGATGCCGGGGTGGACCAGCATCGCGGGCAGCATCCGGCGCCGGGCGATCGCGGCACAGCCGATGACTCCGATTCGCAACATCGAGGGCACTCCACGATTGGGTGGGGGAGGGGACGGGACTCCGTGAACCATGGCCGTCCCGTCTCGATCGCGGCTCAAGTATCGGCGGAACGGGGCCGGCAGCCGGTACGCCCTTCGACCGGACCGGCACCCGTCTCCACCGCCCGCGGGGCGGTGCGTCGTGGTCAGTCGCGGACGCCGGACCGGTCCAGCGCCGTCATGGCCTGCTCCAGGATCGCGAGCCGCCCGTCGAGGTCCGTCGCCACCGCCGAGATCATGACGCTCAACGTGGTCACACCCGCGTCGGCGTACTCCCGCAGGCGTTCGGCGATCCGGCCGACGGGACCCACGAGTGCCGTCCGGTCGATGAAGTCCCGGGGCACGGCCTTGGCGGCACGGGCCCGGTCGCCTGCCCGGACGGCGTTGCTGACCTCGGCGGCCTCGTCCGCGAAGCCGAGCCGCGCCGCCAGCGAGCAGTAGAAGTTGCGCTCCGCCGTTCCGATGCCCATGAGGTGTGCGTAGTGGTCGCGCAACAAGTCGATGCACGCGTCGGTGTCCTCGCCGATCGACGTCGCAAGGGCCGGTACCGTCTGGAAGCCGCTCATGGTCCTGCCGACCGACTCACGGCCCTGTCTGATGTGTTCGACGGACTGCGCGACATGCTCCGGCGCGGCGAAGACGCCGATCCATCCGTCGGCGATCTCGCCCGCCAGCCGCAGGTTCTTCGGCCCCACCGCACCCAGATAGACCGGGACGGGGGAGTGGGCGGGTTCGGTGATCACGTGCAGGGGCGCGCCGCCCGAGCCGGAGTAGGGCAGCCGGTAGTGCTCTCCCTGGTACCGCACCGGCTCGCCGGAGAGAGCCATCCGCACGATCTCCACGTATTCGCGGGTTCTGGCCAGGGGATGCCCGAAGGGAACGCCGTACCAGCCGTCCGACACGTCGGGGTTGGAGACGCCCAGACCGAGGCGGAACCTGCCGTTCGACAGGGAGTTCAGCGTGGCCGCGGTCAGTGCGGCCAGAGCCGGTGTACGGGCGGGGATCTGCATGACCCCGGAGGCGAGGCCGATGCGTTCGGTGCGCCCCGCGACGAGCCCCAGCACACTGGGCGCGTCCGAGCGGTATCCCTCGGGTGCGAAGGCGACGTCGTAGCCGAGCCGTTCGGCCGTGACGGCGAGTTCCGCCGCACCTTGGTAAGTGAGGTTCACGCCAAGTTTCATCACTGCCCCTTTGTGAGCGTCGAGGGTGCGGGTCGTGCTCAGATCAGCAGGTGGGCGCCGCCGTCGGCCAGGACCACCTGGCCCGTCGAGTACCTCGCCCGGTGCAGGCCGACGACCAGCTCGGCGACGTCCTCCGGGGTGCCGACCCGGCGCAGCGGAGTGGTGGCCTCGACCCGTTCGCGGATCGCGGTGAAGTCCTTCGTCCACGCGGTGTCGATCAGCCCGGGGGCGACCGCGTTGACCCTCACGGCCGGTCCGGCCGACGCCGCGAGCAGCCGGGTCATGTGGTCGACGGCCGCCTTGCTGACCGCGTACGGGATGGAGCTGCCCGCCGGCCTGGTCCCCGCCACGGAGGAGATGTTGACCACGTGCCCGTCGGCGGACCTGCGCAGGTGCGGCATGGCGGCCACGGTCGTCTGCCAGGTTCCGATGACGTTGAGGCCGAGGATCTCCCGCCAGACGTCGCCCGTCGCCGCCTCCAGGTCGGTGTGGGGGATGGGGCGGGTGACGCCGGCGTTGTTGACGAGCAGGTCCAGCTGCCCGTATTCGGCGATGACCGCCTCCGTCAGGGCGCGGGCCTGCTCCTCGTCGGAGACGTCGGCCTGGACGAACCTCGCGTCCGGCAGCGACTCGGCGAGATCCTTGCCCGCCTCCACGCTCCGTACCGCGTTGACGACGACCGCCATGCCCTCGGCGGACAGCCGGCGGGCGATGGCTGCGCCGATACCGGACGACGATCCGGTCACCAGGGCGACCTGCTTACCGCTCATGTGTGGTGCCTTTCTGCGTGGTTGGCGGTGCCCGGGACTCAGAACAGCTGGTCGTGTCCGACCTTGCGGGAACGGTTGCGCAGCTCGCCGTCCTCGAGGACCAGTACGTCGTTCACGAAGCAACTGGGGCCGACGAGGGGCTCCTTGACGCCGGGACGCGTGGTGAGGACCAGGGCGTAGAAGGAGGCGTCGAAGGCGCCGTCCGGGCGCTCGGCCAGATTGATCATGTTGAACCAGTGGCGCCGCTGCACCGGGTCGCCGTCGAACCGGGTGTTGAACGACCTCAGTTCGGCGATGATGCCGGCCGTCGTGCGCGCGGCGGGCATGTTGGGGGTGTGCTGGAACTCGCCGTCGGCGGTGAAGGTCGCCGCGTACTCCTCGAACCGCCCGGAGTCGAGGAGTTGCACCTGCCGCGCGTAGAACTGCAGCACTGCGGCGTAGGTGTCGGTGAAGGTGGTGTTCACGACAGTCGTCATCGCGGGTTCCTCCGGTGAGTGGATCGGTGCGGGACGAGCCGCGCCTGGGAGCGGCGCAGAGCGCACCGCGGGGGCAGCGCAGGGCGCACCGCGGGGTCACGTCCGTTCGGAGGAGTCTGTGGCTGCCGCCTAGAGCCCGGCTCGAAGGGCCGGTGAGCCGTGGTCCGGCCGGTCGGCTCCAGCGGCGTTCTAGCTGTCCGCGATCCGTGGTGCCCAGGATCGGCCCCGGAGTCGAGCCGAGGAGGCCATGTAGATGACCGACCAGTCTCTGCCCGGATCAGGGGTGGCACGAGCCGCGCAGGACGTCGCGTCCCTCGCGGCTCTTCGGGCCGACCAGGCCGAAGAGGACCGGCAGTTGAGCGCAGACGTCGTGCGGGCGATGGTCGTGGCGGGGTTCGCCCGCCACTTCGTGCCGGCCGGCCACGGCGGCAGCGCCGGCACCTTCGCGGAGCTGTCCGCCGCGATCACCGTCGTCGGCGCTCGGTGCGCGGCGGCGGCCTGGTCCGCCTCACTGATGGCGAACCTGGCCAGGATGGCTGCCTATCTACCGGAGGAAGGGCGCAAGGAGGTCTGGAAGGACGGGCCCGACACGCTGATCGTCGGCGGTGTCTCCCCGGTCGGGAGGGCGCACGCGGAGGGTGACGGATGGCGGCTGTCGGGGAAGTGGCCCTACATCAGCGTCGTCGACCACTCCGACTGGGCCCTCGTGTCCGGTGTGGTGCCGACCGGCGCGGGCTACGAACCGAGACTCTTCGCCCTGCCCCGCGAGGTCTACACCGTCGAGAGGACGTGGTCCGACATCGGGATGCGGGCCACCGGGAGCAACACCTTGGTCGCCGACGACGTGTTCGTCCCGGCCACGCTGAGTTTCCCGGTCAGGGACCTGCACGGAAGCGGTGCCGCCGAGCCCGTGTCCCCGTGCCACGCCGTCCCGCTGCCGGCGGTGAACGGACTCTCGTTCTGTCTGCCGATCCTCGGCGCCGCCGAGGGCGCGCTGGAATACTGGTCGGCCTACGCCGCGCAGAAGATCCGCGCCTGGTCGCCCGCCAGGCCGGGCCCCGGCCCCGGCCGTGGGTTCTACGAGGAGGTGCTGGCCCGGTGCTCCGGCGAGATCGACGCCGCACGGCTGCTGCTGGAGCGGGTGGCCCGGGTCGCCGACAAGGGGCCGGGGATCACCGCCGTGGAGACCGCCCGCAACCAGCGGGACTGCGCCCTCTCGGCGGATCTCCTGGTGGGCGCGGTGAACCGGTTGTTCAGAGCTTCGGGAACCGCCGGACACAGCGACGGGCAGCCCCTCCAGCGGATCTGGCGCGACGTCAACTCGGCCGCGGGGCACGTGGTGCTGCAGTTCGGCCCGTGTGCGACCGCTTACACCGATCGGGCGCTCGGCCTGAGCGCCGGTGGCCACGACGGCCCGCCGGCACGTAAGTAGACGCGTATCTCGAAGGGACAGTCGTATGAGCGTGGAAGAGAACGGAGAATCCGGGGACACCGGACAGGAGTCTCCGCGTGAGGAGTTCGACGCCGGGGCGTTCCAGCGCGGCGTCATCGCGGAGTTCCGGGCGAACGGGGGGAAGGTCGGGGGGATGTTCGAGGGAGCGCGTCTGCTCCTGCTGACCACCACCGGCGCAAGGAGCGGCGAGCCGCGGACCAACCCGCTGGGGAAGGTCGAGGTCGAGGGCAGGACGGTCGTCGTCGGGTCGATGTTCGGCGCACCCAAGCATCCCGACTGGTTCCACAACATCAGGAAGAACCCGAAGGTCACGGTCGAGGTCGGCACCGAGACCTATGAGGCGGTCGCCACCGTCCCGCAGGGCGGGGAGCGCGACCGGCTCTTCGAGAAGGTCGTCGAAGTCGCTCCGGGATACGGCGAGTACCAGGCCAAGACCACCCGGGTGATTCCGGTCGTGGTCCTGGAACGCGTCGGCCCCGGCAGCGCTCCCGCAGGGTCCTGAGGCGCCACCACTCGTGCCGGTGAGCCAGGGCAGGGCCCTGGCTCACCGGCATGCCCGTGGCCGGCGCACCCGCAGATGGCCGGTGTTCCGGCCGCCGCGCCGGGCCCGCCCGGCCGGTGGCGCTGATATCAGGACGCGGTCCCCGCGGAACCTTCCCCGGTCTGCAGGGTGCCGCCTTCGCGCTGCCACCGGGTGATACCGCCCTCGAGCGGACGGGCCGGGATCTCATGGCTGCGCAGCAGACGGACCAGGTCGGGGGAGAGCACGCAGTACGGGCCCTGGCAGTAGGCGATGACCTCCACGTCCCTCGGGATGCTGTCCATCTTCTGCCTCAGCTCAGCGGCGGGCAGCGAGATCGCGCTGGGCACATGGCCCCTGGCGTAGTCCTCCGACGGGCGCACGTCGATGATCAGGATCCTCGGATCGTCGATGTGCGCCCGCAGTTCGTCGACCGTGACCGGCCGGAGCTCGGAGGCGTTGCCCAGCAGATCGTCGATGGCCAGCCGGAGATCGGCGAGCCGGACCTCCGCGCAGGTCTGCAGAGAGCCGAGCAGGCGCGACACGTCGGGCCCGGCGAGCCGGTAGAAGATCCGGGTGCCCTCCCGCCTGGTGGTGACCAGGTTCGCGCCACGCAGCTGCTGGAGCTGGGCCGAGGTGTTCTTCAAACCGACGCCGGAGGCGGTGACGAGGCCTTCCACGTCGCTCTCGCCGTTCTCGAGCAGATCGAGCAGGCGCAGCCGTACAGGACTGGCCAGCGCCTTCCCGATCCGAGCGAGCTGTGTGTAGACCTCGGTCTCGATGAACTCTCCCATGGGACCATTCTCGCTTCCGAGGCCGTCGCTTCTATGCCTGCTGTGACCGAGGGCCCGTGAGCCCCGGCTGCTGCGGTTCGGCCGGCCCGGTGGGCGGCGGCGCGTCCGGCCGGACCGCCCGCTCGGGAAGCCGGGGTTCGAGGCGGATCAGGGTGAGCGCCGAACCGGCGACCCCGAAGGCGAGCAGCAGCCACATGCCCGTCGGGGACAGCGTGAGCAGCGCGGTCAGCGCGGCGGGTGCCAGCGCGGTCGGGACCGCCCAGGACAGCTGGTAGACCGCGAGGTGCCGGCCGCGGGTGGCTTCCGGGGCGGCGCTGGCCACCAGTGCCGACGTGGTCGCTCCGTGCATCAGCTCGCCCAGGGTGAACAGCAGCGTGGCCGCGAAGACACCGATCAGTACGGGCGTCCTGGCCGATACGAGGCCCAGAGCGGCGAACGACAGGAAGGCCGCGCAGAACACCATCCCGCCGAGTGCGGCGACCCGGGTGCGCCGGTAGCGGGTGAGCAACCGGGTCACCGGGATCTGCAGCAGCGCGATGCCCACGGTGTTGGTGGCGTAGAGCACGCCGACCAGCGAATCCGCGGTGTTCAGCTCCTGGGTGATGTACACCGGCAGGCTCACCGAGAGCACCATGTAGCCGAACGCGGTCGGCACGTTCAGCGCGGTGAGCAGGAGGAACGGCCGGTTGCGCGCGACCAGCCGGTAGCCGCGCTTCGCGCGTGCGGGCAGCACGGCGCCCGCGGCCCGCGCCTGCGGGATGGACCGGATGAGTGCGGCGGCCGCCAGATACGCGGCGGCCGTGCTCAGCACGATCGCCTGGAAGGCGGCGCCGAAGCCAAGGGCGAGCACACCGCCCGCTATCAGACCGCCGACGCCCAGACCCGCGTTGCGCAGGCTGCGCTGGGCGGCGAGGAGCTTGTCCCGTGCGGTGCCCTGCACGATCTCCGCGATGAAGGACTGGATCGACGGCGAGAACGACACGTCGCCGAAGGCCACCACGGCCACCACCGCGAACATCGGTCCGGCCGAGTCCACCAGCGGATACGTCGCGAAGCCCGCGGCGCGCAGCACGTATCCGCCCACCACGACCGCTCGGGC
Source organism: Streptomyces sp. LN549 (assembly GCF_043203805.1). Taxonomy (NCBI): domain Bacteria; kingdom Bacillati; phylum Actinomycetota; class Actinomycetes; order Kitasatosporales; family Streptomycetaceae; genus Streptomyces; species Streptomyces sp. LN549. Next base: position 6,246,175 of record NZ_JAZHRI010000002.1, read on the forward strand.
GCCGTACCGGTCGATCAGGATGCCGGTGACGGGGTTGCCGACCAGGCCGAGCAGCGCGGCGGCCGTCATGACGGTGCCGACCCGGGTGAGCGACATGCCGGTGACGTGGTGGAAGTACAGCAGCGACAGCGGCAGGTACATGCCGCTGCCGGTGGCGTCGATCACCATGCCGAGCATGTAGCGCGTCTGTATCGAGAGCCTCCTCACGGCGCCGCCGTGATCTCGGTCTGGGCCTCGAAGCGCGCACCCAGCTCCCGCAGTCTGCGCTCGCACTCCGTGCGTGTGGGCGCGGTCGCGACGGCGCAGGTGAGGAAGTCCGAGGAGCCCGAGGCGGGCGGGATCACCTGGCCGGCCTCGCCGTAGAGCCAGAAGTGCTCCACCCAGAGCTCGTCCGGTACGGCCGGCACGGAGCGGAGGAGCCCCGGCCGCTTCATCATCAGCACCTGGCCCGCCATGGACTGCGGCCGAGGCCGCGGCCCGCCCCGCAGGCTCTGCTCCAGCAGGGGCAGCGGCAGTCCGAGGGGGGCTCGGGCCGCGTACGCGCCGAGGTTGAAGCCGAACATGGAGTGGAAGACCTCGCGGACCTTGGCGCCGCCCGGCCGGCAGGCGATCTCGCACAGGACGAGCCGGTCGTCCGGGGTGTGGAAGATCTCCGCGTGGAACCCGAAGTCCTGCATTCTGCCGCCGGGTTCGCGCAGGGCTGCCAGGACCCGGTTGGTCAGCGACAGCAGCCGCTCGGTGAGCGGATCGTCCGGGTCCAGGGTCAGATCGATACGGGCGCCCGGGTCCGATCCGTAGGAGGCCAGGTCGTACTGGTACTGCGAGGGCCAGGCCAGCACGGTCCGTCCCTGGGCCACGAGTCCGTCGACATGGCACATGCGGCCCGGGACGAACGACTCGAGGATCAGGTCGTCACGCGGGGCGCCGGCCAGCACCCGCGCGGTGTGGGCGCGCAGTTCCTCCCGGTCACGCAGGATGCGCAGGCCGATGGAGTTGTAGCCCGCCCGGTCCTTGAGGACCAGCGGGAAGCCGTGGAGGCCGGCGAAGTCGAGCGCTTCCTGGGCGTTCTGCGGCACGGTGTAGCGGGCGACCTCGACTCCCGCCTTCTCCAGGCGCTCCTTCATCAGGGCCTTGTCCCGGAAGGGCTGCACCTCGGCGGTCCAGGCGCCGGCCAGCTCCAGAGCCTCACGCAGCCAGGCCGCGATGGTCACGTCGCCCTCGTGGAACGCGAGGACGTGCCGGACGCCGAACTCGTCCGCGAGCTTCAGCGCCCTCCCGCGCACCTGCTCCTCGTCCTCGAAGTCGTCGAGCATCTCCAGGTGGGTGAAGCCGTGGTTCCCGGTGGGGATCTGCTCGCCGGACAGCCTCAGCCTGTCGCGGGCGGCGAGCACGACGATGTCGCCCGTGTAGTCACTCAGCCAGCTCCGGTAGGGGAAGGGCTCGAACGGGTTGCGGTGCAGGATCAGCAGGCTCATGCCGCGTCTCCCGAGTCCTGCGTGAGGGCCTCGCGGCCGGCGACGCGGGCGCGGGTACTGCCGCCGCCTGCGCGGGCGATCCGGATCTCGACGGTGTCGCGGATGAGCTCCGCGCCGCGCAGGATCGCGCTTGTCGTGTCCGGGCCGGTGACGGCCACCAGGCCGAGCCGGTCCCAGTTGTCCTTCAGTTCACGTACGGCGTCGCCCGGACCGGCGCTGAGCCGCACGTCGAGGACGTCCGGTTGCCTCCGGGCCTCCTCGACCCCGGAGACCGACTCGACCCGCCCCGCCTCGCCGACGAGGAACCGGGTGCTCGCACCGGCGTGTGCCTCGAGCGCGTCCGGCAGTTCCGGCACCAGGCCGAAGGGCCAGCCCAGAGCGTGGGTCACCAGGTCGATGCCGTAGGCGCCCTGCACCAGATCGGTGATGGCGTCACCGGCGATGCGGTTGTGACTCTCGATGATCGCGGGCCCTCGCGCACCGATCCGTACCTCGGTGTGGCAGACCCCGTCCCCGATGCCCATCAGGTCGAGGAAGCGGCTGACGCACTCGCGCACCTGCTGGGCCGGGGCCGGGTCGAGGCGGGCGGGCACGGCGTGCCCGAGTTCGGCGAAGTGCCGGGGGTCGACGAACTTCTCGGTGATCGCCACGACGACGTGGCGGCCCGCGAAGCTGAAGGATTCGACGCTGAACTCGGGGCCGTCGACGTACTCCTCCATCAGGAAGTCCTGAAGGACGAACAGGGTCGAGATCCGGTCGGTGCGGGTGCCGCGCAGCCGTTCCACCTCGGCCCAGACACGGTCGGTGTCCTCGGGGGCTCCCACCCGGAAGACACCCAGGCTGGCGGTGCCGTCGGTCGGCTTGACTATGAACGGGTACCCGTGGCGGTCGGCGAAGACGTCGAGGTCCTCCCGCTTGGCGAGCGGGGCCGCCGCCGGCGCCGCCGGGTCGAGTCCGGCGAGGTGCAGACGCATGGCCCACTTGTCGCGGATACGTTTCGCCACCTCGAACCCGGTGCCACCGAGGCCGAACAGGTCGTTGACCCGACCGGCGTTCTCCAGCCCCGCTTCGGTGAGGGAGAGCGCGGCGCCGAAGCCCGGTGACGCCTTCAGCTCCTCGGCGACGGGCCGGACCTCGGACCAGTCGGTGTAGTCGAGGACCCGGGTGTGGTCCGAGAGCCGTTCCTGTTCGACACTGAGCTTGCTGGGGTGCTGCAGCAGTAAGACGTGGAGGCCGAGTTGCTTGGCCTTCTGCACGGTCTCGTCGTTGGCGCCTACGAGCAACAGTGTGGTGTCCGGGTTCAAGCGGTCCGTTCCTTTCCTGCGGGTGATGTGCGGGCGGGTGGGGTGAAGGTCTATGGCCTCTCGGCCGTGTCGTCCCCTGGAGCGTTGGCCCAGACGCTGAGATAGCGCTCGCCCGTGTCGGGGAGGATGGTGACGACGGTCCTGCCCGCGTTCTCGGGCAGCCGGGCGGTGCGCATGGCGGCGTGCACCGCCGCACCTGAGGAGACTCCGGCGAGCACGCCCAGGCGCCGGGTGAGCCACCGGGCCGTTTCCATGGCCTCGTCGTCGGAGACGGTCAGCACCTCGTCGATGAGATCGACATCGGTGGTCTCGGCGACGAAACCGCCGGTCAGCCCGGGGATGGCGTGCGTACCGGCGTAGCCCTTGGACAGTACGGGGGAGCTCTCGGGTTCCACCGCGACGGCCTTGAGCCCCGGATTGTGCTTCTTGAGGAAGCCGGCCGTGCCGCAGAGCGTGCCGCCGGTGCCGATGCCGCACACCAGGATGTCGACACTGCCCTCGGTGTCGGCCCAGATCTCCGGGCCCGTGGTCTCGTGGTGGGCACGGACGTTGTCGAAGTTCTCGTGCTGCCGGGCGTACCAGGAGCCCGGAGTCGCACGGTGCAGTTCCTCGGCCCGGTCGATTGCGCCCTGGAAGCGGAGCTCGTGGGAGGTCAGCACCACCTCGGCGCCCAACGCCTGTAGCAGGTTGATCCGTTCGGTCGTCGCGCTGTCCGGGAGCACGATCACACAGCGGTATCCGCGGGCACCCGAGAGGGCGGCCAGCGCGATGCCGGTGTTGCCCGACGTCGCCTCGATCACGGTGCCGCCGGGCTGTAACCGCCCGGATGCCTCCGCGCTGTCGAGCATCCACAGCGCGGCCCGGTCCTTGACACTGGCCAGCGGATTGGCCGACTCCAGCTTGGCCAGCACACGGGTGCCCTCCGCCGCCCCGGTGACAGGCAGGGCGAGCAGCGGCGTGTTCCCGATCAGTTCGTCGATGCGGTTCGCGATACGGGGCCGGACACCGGACCGTACCCGGAGCGGTGATTCGGGCATGTGGGGCTCTCCTCCGACGTCCTTGACGGTGCGGGCCGGGGTCACCAGGAGCCCGCCGATGCGTTTCGGCGCAGGAGCTCGAAGGCGCCTTGCGGGGTGTTCCGGGGCGGCGCCGCGGCGGAGCCGTGCGCGTGGACCCTGGCCTTGGCCGGTACGTCCCTGACGACGAGGGCCCGGGCTCCGATGACGGCGCCGGCCTCCACGGTCACCGGGCCGAGGACCGTGGCGCCCGCACCCAGCACCACGCCGTCCCCGACGACGGGGTGTCGCCGCTCTCCCTCGGCCCGCCTGTTGTCGTGCCACCAGCCGACCGCGCCGAGGGTGACCTGGTGGTAGATCGTCACGTCATCACCCACCCGTGCGGTCTCACCGATGACCACGGCCGCGCCGTGGTCGATGAACACCCGGCGGCCGAGCTCCGCGCCGGGGTGGATCTCCGTGCCGGTGACCGCGCGCACGAGGACCATCAACGCCCGCGCGGTGACCCGGTGCCCTCGCCGGTGCAGCCGGTGGGCGATGCGGTGGGTCCAGACCGCGGGCAGTGCGGGGTGGAGGACGGCCTCCGCACGCGTGCGGACCGAGGGGTCCCGCTCGATGACGGTACGCAGATCCTCGCTCAGTGTCCCCAGAAGCGTCCCTGAGCGACTCACGCGCCGACCTCCGAATCTGTAATTCTAGTGATCTTTAGATTAGTAGAATGAGTGTGGCTCCGCAAGAGATCGCCGCCCCGGTCCGTCACTTGGCGTCCGGCCCGGCTTCCCGCGGGATGCCGGCCATCGTGTCCTGGTCGAAGTTGACCGCGCTGCACCAGCGGCCCGGCGCCAGGAGCAGCCAGATGTCGCTGACGATCGTTCCCTCGATGACCTCGTCGCCGTACGCCCATCCGACGGCCCGGTGACTCACCCGGTCGTCGGGGAGGAGTAGTTCGAGGACGGGACTGTCCAGCGAAGGGCCGGAACGGACGTTGGCGTCGCGCCAGATCGGTCCGGCCGTGAAGGCGTCTGCGGGCCGCTGCTCTTCGGACATCGGTTCCTCCTGTAGGTGGGGCGAAAGGGGGGAGCGGTGGATCAGCTGCGGCTGCCCGCGAGGCGCTGCCGGGCCGAGGCGGTGGCGTTCACGAACGCCATGGAGAGCACCTGGGAGATCATCACGGCCATCTGGTCGCGCGACTGCCGCTGTTCGGAGGTCACGTCGTCCGTCGGTACGGCCCCGTCGTCGGCCCAGTTGCGCGCGGTCACCCCGAGGGGCGTCGGCCAGGCGCGCAGGGCGTGGCCGATCGTGCGCAGGGTGGTCAGGGTGGACGCCATGCCCTGCGCCCCCGCGCCGACCGCGACGCAGCCGACCGGCACCCCCTCCAGGAACGCCCGGGGCGCGACCAGGTCGTTGGCGTAGTCCAGCGCGTTCTTCAGGAGTCCGGAGACCGTGCCGTGATAGGTGGGCGAGACGAGCACGAGCCCGTCCGCGCGGCCCAGCGCGCGCACGAACCCGCCGATCTCGCCGTCCTCACCGTCCTGTTCGGACAGACCGGGCCGGTAGAAGGGGAACTGCAGCTCGGCCCCGGTGAACACCCGGGCGTCGGCCCCCTGTTGCGCACACTGCCGCGCGCACCAGCGTGCCACCCGGTCAGAGGTCGAGTCCGCCCTCAGCGATCCGCTGACAAGCACTATGTTCGGTGTGTCCACTGGTGCGAGAACCTCCGTCGATGTCATCGGTCTGCCGCCTCGGCGCCCGGCCGGTGGTCCGGGGCCCTTCGGCCCCGGACCGCTTCGGTGAGAGGACCGGCCGTGTCCGGCCGCCAGTCGACGACGTCGAGCGTGGCGGCGTCCTTGCGGCCCCTCTGCTTCATGGCGCCGTCGCGCGCCTGCGCGTGCTTCCGGCTCGCGCCCTGGTCGAGAGCGCCCTGCCGACGCGAGTGCAGGACGATCCGGGTCGTGCGCCCGACGCGCTGTGCCTGATAGCGCCGGAGCGCCTCGCCCGGATCGGCGCACTCCCGCAGCGACTGCGCGAGCACGACCGCGTCCTCGATCGCCGTGTTCGCGCCCTGTCCCATCGCGGGCGCCATCGGGTGCGCGGCGTCGCCGAGCAGGGTCACCCGGCCGTCCACCCAGCGGGACACCGGGTCGCGGTCGTGGATGTCCGTCACCGACAGATCCGCGGGGTTCGCGGTACGGATCATCCGCACGACCGGCTCGTGCCAGCCGGCGATGCGGTCGAGCAGCGCCGCGAGCGCACCCTGCTGCCCCAAGGCCGGCCAGACACCGGGCGGGGAGGTGATCTTGGCCGTCCAGTACAGGGTCTCCCCGTCGGCCGGGGCCACGAAGATCTGCACTCCCAGCCCGTTGACGACGAACGCCTGGGGGTGCAGTTCGGATCCGACGGCCCGGCCCCGGACCGAGGTGTACCCCAGGTACTGGGGCGGACCGTCCCGCAGCATCGCGGTCCGGATCACGGAGTTGAGGCCGTCGGCCGCTACCAGCACGTCGCCGTCCAGGGCGGTGCCGTCGGACAGGCCCACCGACACCCGGCCGCCGTCCTGGGAGTACCCCTCGACGGCAGTGCCGAGGCGGATGTGCGCCCCGGCGGCGGACGCTTCCCGCAGCAGCAGGTTCTGCAGCGCCGACCGCAGGATGGGCACCTGCGGCAGGCCGAGGCGCCGGCCCATCTCACCGATCTCTTCCCGGGCCAGGACCCGGCCGGCCGAGTCCATCAGCACGCGTACGTCCTCGGGGCCCACCACATGTCCGGCGGCGCGGATCCCCCTGCCCAGCCGGGTGCTGATGGCGTCGGCCGCAGCGATGCCGTTCTGGTAGAGCAGCAGACCTGAACCGACGTCACCGATGTGTGCCGCACGTTCGAGCACGGTCACCCCGAACCCCGAGGACGCCAGGGCGGCGGCGGCCGCGAGGCCGCCGATCCCGCCGCCCGCCACGACCACGTGGCTGCCGCCGCTCACTGGATCCACCGCCCCTCGTACGAGCCGAAGGTGCCGCTGTCGGCATCCCAGACGACCTCGCCGCGCCGTATGGTCCGCGTCACCCGGCCGGTCATCGTCCAGCCCTCGTACGCCGACCAGCCGCACTTGGAGCGCAGGGTCCGCGCCGAGAGCATCCAGGTGTCGTCCGGAGCGAAGAACACGAGGTCGGCATCGGCTCCGGGCGCGATCCGCCCCTTGTCGCGCAGACCGAAGAGTTCTGCGGGCCGCGTCGACATGTGGCGGACCAGCCGCCCGACGGCGACGTCGGGATGCTCGTCGGGCAGCCGCCTGCGCATGCCCGTCCACACCGCGACCGCGAGTTCCTGCACGCCCGGCAGTCCGGGTGGCGAATCCCGGACCGATCTGGTCTTCTCCTCGATCGTGTGGGGCGCGTGATCGCTGCCGATCGTGTCGGCCTGACCCGACGCCAGCGCCTGCCACAGCCGGTCCTGGTCGCTCTGCTGGCGGATCGACGGTGAGAGCCGCGTCCGGGCGCCCAGGCGCAGGGTGTCGGCGTCGGTGAAAGACAGGTGATGCCCCGTCACCTCGAAGGTGACGGGCAGTCCGGCGGCGCGGGCCGCGCACACCAGATCCGCCTCCTCCCGGCTGGAGAGGTGGAGTATGTGCGCCTCGGTGCCATGGCGGCGGACCAGCTCGATGACCTTCGCCACAGCCGAGATCCCCCCGCTGCGCGGGCGGCGCGCCTCGTAGTCCAGATAACTGCCCGGGGTGCCCCACCACTCGTCGAGCAGTGCGAACAGTTCGCCGTCCTCGGCATGCAGCACCAGACGCACCCCGCCCTCCGCCGCGGCGATGAAGGCCTTCTCCAGCTGCGCCGGGTCGCGGAACACGGTGGGAGCCGTGTGGTGCCCGGCCATGAAGATCTTCGCGCTGGTCGCGACGGCGGGTTCGAGCCCGGCCAGCGTCTCGGGACGGGCGGGGTCCGCTCCGATGTGGAAGCGGTGGTCGACCAGGGAATGGCCCGCGACCAGCGCAGCCTTCTCCCGCACCGCGTCGGCCGTCAGCGCCGGCGGACTGGTGTTGGGCATGTCCAGCACCGTGGTCACCCCACCCGCCACGGCCGCCCTGCTGCCGTGCTCCCAGTCCTCCTTGTACGTCAGGCCGGGGGTGCGGAAGTGCACGTGGGAATCGATGAGACCGGGCATGACGTAGCAGTCACCCGCGTCGGTGACGGGCACCCCGGGAGGTGGTGCGACACCGGGGTCCAGGACGGCGAGGACACGCCCGTCCCGGATCAGCACCGTGCCCGCGCGCACCCCTGTGGGGGTCACGAGCCTGCCGGCGGTGACGGCCAGATCGGCGGAGGTCAGTCGGACCATGTCGAAGCCACCAGCTCTCGGCAGAGTGCGTTGGTCGGTCCCATCAGGGCCACGGCCCGTGCGTCGGCCAGCAGCCGGTTGAGGCCCGACGAGGCCGTGTATCCGGCCGAACCGAGCATTCCGGCCGCCTCCAGGCAGACCTCCTCGGCCACGACGGACGCGTGCAGCTTGCTGTGCAGGGTGGTCATCCCTGGGTCGGCCGAGGACCGGGCACCGGCCCGCTCGACCACCGCCCGCGCCGACTCGATCCGCGTCGCCATGGACACCAGCCGGTCCCTGACGACGGGCTGCGCCAACTGCCGGCGGCCCCGGAGGTGTTCGACCAGCAGCTCGAGCGCGGCCTGGGAGGCGCCGACGGCGACAGCGCCCAGGGACGCCCCCGACTCCCGTACTCCGGCGATGATCTGCGCCGCACGGCCTTCGGGGCCCAGCCGGTCCGTCCCGGCGACGACACACTCGTGCATCGAGACGAACCCGGTCGCCGACCCCCGCATCCCGATGAGGTCCAGGCTCAGATCGGGGACCAGCCCGGGATTGCCCGCGTCGACGAGGAAGAAGGTCTGTCCGGCCGCGCCGTAACCACTGCCGGGATCCTCGGACCGCTCGCCCGTGCGCACCAGGACGAGGTAGACATCGGCGACGGACGCGGTGGTGGTGAAGGACTTCGTCCCGTTGAGGACCCAGGACCCGTCGGGCCGGCGGACAGCGGTACTGCTGAGGTCGCGCTTCGCCGCGCCGGCGCCCTGCTCGCTCCACGCGGACGCGGCGAGACAGGTGCCGTCGGCCAGCCGCGGCAGGAGGTCCCGCTTCTGTGCGGGCGAGCCCCATTCGGTGATCCGGGAGCTCACCGCGAAGTGCTGGAATGCCACGATGGCCAGGGACGGGTTCAGCCGCGCGAGCCGCTCGACGATCCGGTTGACGTCGGTCGCGTCGCCCCCGGCGCCGCCGTGTTCGCGGGGAACGGCGGTGGCGAGCAGACCGGACCTGCGCAGCTCGGCCAGCGCCTCGTGATCGGGCTGTCCGGTGACGGCGGTCCGGTCGGCCGACTGCCGTAATCTCGCGGCCAGTCCGGGCTCGATGTCGGTATCGGCCCGGACCTCGTGGATGTCGTGGACGGTGACAGGCATTTTCGGCGAACTCCTCACAACGTGGCTGGTGCCGGCGGATCGAGCGACAACGGCCCCTGGAACGTCACCCGCTTGTGGTCGACGGAGGCCCAGCTCAACGCGGTCACCCCGTCGGTGTTCTGGACGGCCGCGGTCACCGCGGTGCGGCCGCCGGGCGTGATGATCTCCAGGCCGTCCGGGCAGCCCAGTTCCTGCGCCACCTGCCACGGCACGGTGCCGGGGATCTGCACGGCGGAGCCGAGGCACACCGCACCGGTCAGCGCGATGGTCGGATGCCACGACGGCACCGAGATCGCCCGCGCGGCGATCCGGCCCTCGTCGACCGGCAGCAGGGCGGCGATCTTGGGGAACGCCCCGCCGGTGGGCCAGCCCAGCTGGCTCGTCACCGCGGCGCGGATGCGGGTGAGCGTCCCGAAGAGCGCCTCGCCGCCGGCGAAGAGCGCCTCGGGATCCTTGACGCCCACCGTGCGCGCGTCGAGGAACGCGTACGCGTTGCCGGACGACACGAGCGACACCTGCGGCAACTCGCCGTCGACCGCGACCGTGGTCTGCGGCTCCCCGGTGATCAGCAGGTCCGTCACCGGGATCGCCTCGGGAGGGACGAAGTGGACGGTGAACCGCGCCGTGTCACGATCGACGGCGTCGGCCTCGCACACCACGCTGTCACCGTTGTTGAGGACCTTGACCCGCACCCTGGAGCCCACGGAAAGCCTCGGGAGCATGCCCACCCGCTCGGCGACGAGGGCCGAGGACAGGATCGAGTGCCCGCACGACCCTCGCAGGTCGAACGAGTGCACGGTGTCCGGCAGCGCCTGTACGAAGCGGTACTCGAGATCGAACATGGGGTGACGGGACGGACGCACCAGCGCGATCTTGAGCACCTGCCCGTTGCCGGTCGCCTCCAGGCGGCGCCGGACTCCGGCCAGGTATTCCAGCAGGGAGCCGTCGTCCTGCGGAACGGCGTCCGCGTCGAGTACCAGCGTCGGGCAGGGGCTGCCGGCCGCGTACGCGAGATGCGCGATCACGACGCTGCCCCGACGCCGACGAACCTGGCAGACCCCTGGAACTGGTCCTGCCACACCTCGTACGTCATCAGCGCCCAGATGGTCAGAGCGGTGGTGTCGTCGGGCCGCAGCTCCTGCGTCCTGAAGAGGGCGTCGACGGCGTGCGGGTCGAGCCGGCCGGCCGGGCGCAGCCGGCCAGGGGCGAGAGTGTCCCGCGCCATCTCCCAGAGCGGTGATCCGGGAGCCAGCATGGCCGTGACGGGAAGCGTGAACGGCTGCTTGACCCGCTCGTGCACCGCGTCGGGGACCAGGCCGGCAGCCGCACCGTAGAGCGTCCGCTTGACCTTGCCGCCGCCGATCCGGAGCCGGTCGGGCAGCGCCTGGCCCAGCGAGGTGACGCTGGGCTGGCAGAAGGGCAGCCGCGACTCGACGGAGTGCGCCATGCTGAGGTGGTCCACCCTGCGCAGGTGGTAGGCGGGCAGACGGTGGGCCAGTTCGAAGTCCGTGATGCGTTTCAGCACCGTGCCTTCGCCGTGGCGCAGCCGGTCGAGCGCCGCGGCGGGGATCGGCGGGACGCCCCGGACGAGCCGCCGGTAGTCGTCGGTGTAGAGCGAGTGCCGCCGTTCGGCCGGGACGACGGCCAGCGCGTCGAGGTAGCGCCCGTACCACGGGCCGGCCGGTGCGGCCTCGTGTGCCGCGTGCATCCGCGCGTAGCCTCCGAACACCTCGTCCGCGGCGTCCCCCGTGAGCGCGACCTTGAACCCGGCTTCGCGCACCGCGGCGAACAGCGCGTAGGTGCTCACGGTGATCGGGTCGGCGTTGGGCTGGCCGAGGTGCCAGACCACGTCCTCGACCAGGTCGGGCAGCGTCGCAGGGTCCAGTTCGACCTGGTGGTAGACGGCGGAGGCGTGCTCCGCGGCCTGCCGGGCGAAGTGCCGTTCCTCGAACGGCCAGGTGCCCCGGTAGGCGATGTTGAACGAGTGCACGGGCCCGTGTTCGGCCGCCAGGGCCGTCACCAGGCTGGAGTCGAGACCGCCCGAGGTGATCACGGCGACCGGGACGTCGGCCACCAGGAGCCGTCCGACCTCCGTGCGCAGGGTGTCACGCACCAGCTCGGCGGCCTCGTCCGCGTCGTCGGGCACCTGCACGGGAGCGTGCGGACGGTGGAGCACCTCGGGTGCATCGCCCAGCGTGCACCGCAGTGTGGTCGCGGCCGGCAGGACCTTGATCTCCTGGAACATGGTCTGCTCGCCGAACGGAGTCCTGCTCGCCAGGTACGCGTCGAGCCCCGGTCCCCAGATGTCCGTTCCGAGCCCTTCGAAACCCAGCAGTGCCGGGATCTCCGACGAGAAACGCAGTGACCTGTCCACCGCGTCCCACCGGTAGTAGAGCGGCTTCATCCCCATGTGGTCGGTCACCAGCAGCAGCTTCGGCCGGTCCCGCAGGTCCAGCAGGGCGATGGCGTACATGCCGTCCAGGTGGTCGGTGAACTTCTCCCCGTACTCCTCGTACAGGGCTGGGATGATCGCCCCGTCGCAGCGGTCGGTGAACGTGTGGCCGCGCTTCCTCAGCCGGTCCCGCAGGGCGTCGTGGTTGTAGATCTCCCCGTTGAACACGGCCGAGATCCGTCCCTCGATCTCGTACGGCTGTATGCCGCCGTCGAGGTCGATGACCGCGAGTCTGTTACTGCCCAGGCCCCAGCCGGGAGCCCGTGACAACCCTGTGCGGTCCGGTCCCCCGTGCCGCTGCAGTGCCCCGACCCTCTTCATCTCGTTGGGTGACGCGACGGCGTTGAAGTAGCCGTAGATGCGGCACATTCTCTTCCCCTCCTTCAGGACCGCGGTGCGGACGACGGGCTGGTCAGCTGCTCCGGAGCCTCGGAGGCCAGGGACAGATAGCGCTCGCCGGTGTCGGGGAAGACGGTCACGATCGTCGACCCGGCCCAGCGCCCACGCCGGCTCAGCACCCGGCACGCGTGTGCCGCGGCGCCCGAGGAGACGCCGGCGAGCAGGCCGGTGGCCAGAGTGATCTCCTGGCGTGTGGTGGCAGCCGTCAGGTCCGGCACGGTGACGACCTCGTCGATGACACCGAGGTCGGTGATCTCCGAGACGTAGCCCGCCCCGAGACCGGGGATCCCGTGCGGTCCGGCCTCCCCGCCGGACAGGACCGCCGAGCGTTCGGGCTCGACCGCGACCACGTGTACGTCCCCGCGCTCCTTGAGGTAGCGGGCCACTCCGGTCAGCGTTCCGCCGGTTCCGACCCCGCACACGAAGACGTCGACCCGCCCGGCGCACGCCTCCCAGATCTCCGGCCCGGTCGTCTCGTAGTGCGCGAGGACGTTGGCCGGATTGCGGTCCTGGTGGGGCAGCCAGGAGCCGGGGGTCTCCCGGTGCAGCCCCTCGGCGAACTTCCAGGCGGCAAGCAGCCCTTCCTCGTGCGGCACCAGGACGGTCTCCGCGCCGAGTTCGCGCAGGATCTGGCGCCGTTCCGCGGTCGCGTTGTCCGGCATGACGATGATGCAGCGGTGACCGCGCACCGCGCACATCGCCGCGAGGGAGATGCCGGTGCTGCCCGACGAGCACTCGATCACCGTGCCCCCGCGGGCGGGCAGCAGGCCCGTCCGCTCCGCCTCGCGCAGCATGAAGAGGACCGCCCGGTCCTTCACGTTGAACAGCGGGTTGAACATCTCCAGTTTGGCCAGCAGCCGGACCCCGTCGGGGACTCCGGGCAGCTGCACCTCCATCGTCGGAGTGCGGCCCACCAGCTCCTCCAGGGAGCGGACCGGTCGTGCGGACGTTCCCGTCATCACGGCTCACGGACCGGTGACGTGGCGGGAGAGGCCGCTCCCGTGCCGGCGGCCGCCAGATGGGCGGCCGCCACCTCCTGCAGGTGGGTGATGTCGCTCGACACCGTCGCGAAGGTGAACCCCTCGGCCAGCCGGCGGGCCGCCGTGGAACCGTCCAGGCAGTGGATCCCGCAGGCGATGCCTGCTTCGGCCGCGGCTTCCACGATGTCCTTCAGCGTCTGCTCCAGGCGGTCCTGCACCGCCGGGTCGCCGAAGTACGTGGCCCCGAGTGCGACGGACAGGTCCGCCGGACCGACGTACACCGCGTCCAGCTGCGGGGTGGCGCAGATCGCGGCCAGGTCCTTCAGTGCGCCGGCGGTCTCGATCATGACTATGCAGGCCACCGCGTCGTCCAGCTCCCCGGGAACGGCGCCGAGCCGGAGCTCCGCGCGCACCGGGCCCCCCAGGCTTCGGGTGCCCACGGGCCAGTGGCGGCAGGCGCGGGCGGCGACCGCGGCCTCCTCGGCCGTCTCGACCATGGGCACGATCACCGCGCGCGCACCCGAGTCCAGGGCCGCCCCGATGGCGATCGGGTCGACCGAGGGGACCCGGATGACCCCCGCCGAACGCCCCATGGCGTCCACGGCGAGCATCGCGGACTGCCAGCCCTGCTGGTGCAGGACACCGTGCTGGCCGTCGACGCCGATGTAGTCGTAACCGACGCCGGCGATGCGTTCGGTGCCGACCGGGTTGTCGCACGCGATCCAGTAGCCGACGAGTCTCTCCCGGTTGCGCAGCCGGGCCACGAACGCGCCCGGATCCTGCTTCCCGGGCCTCACCGGTCCTGCTCGATGGCGTAGCTGCTTCTGCCGTCCAGGCCCACCGGCGTGTCACCGGTGATCGAGACGCGGTTCAGCACCCGCTTGTGGCTGCCGTAGTCGTTGACCGCGAAGTGCTGGGTGTTGCGGTTGTCGAGGATCAGCACGTCCCCCGGCTGCCAGGTCCACCGCGCCACGTTCTCCGGCCGGTGCACGTAGGACTGGAGTACGTCGATGACCGGGCGGGACTCACGCAGTGTCAGGCCTGTCAGCCGCTGGGCGAAGCCGCCGAGGAACAGCGACGGCTCACCGGACTCCGGGTGCACCCGCACCACCGGGTGCGCCGTCTCGAACCGCTTGGCGAGGAACGCCTTGCGCGTCGCCTCACCGCGGTCGGTGCCGAGCCGGGGCTGCTCGGCGTGGTTGGTGTGGACGGCCCACAGCCTGTCGGCGATCTCCCTCAGCTCCGGCGGGAGCTGCTTGTAGGCCGCCTCACCGTTGGCGACCATGGTGTCGCCTCCGTAGGGCGGCAGGACGACGCTGCGCAACGTCGTCCCCATGGACGGCGTCGGTGTGAAGCTGATGTCGGTGTGCCAGTGGTCCGCACGCTGGTCCTCGCCGTCGACCGCGATCACCTGGGGCTTGCCGTCCACCGTGCGCATCATCGGGTGCTTCTGCGTCAGTGGGCCGAACCGGCCGGCGAAGGCCAACTGGTCCTCGTCGGTGATCTTCTGGTCCCGGAAGAAGAGCACTTTGTGCTCGAGAAGCGCCTGGTGGACCTGGGAGAAGACCGGACCGGAAAGCTCACTGCTCAGATCGACGTCGATCACCTCGGCGCCGATATGGCCACCGATCCTGCGTATCTCTAAGGACATTCTTGGTTCCCTTCACCGGCAGCGGCTCGAAGAAGATCAGGGGCGGCTATGCGCTGAATGCGGGCGGGTCGAACTTTCCGACGCTCCGGTAGACGGCCTCGATGAGCCGTCGGGGCCGGTCGTCCAGACTTCCCATCACCGGGGAGCCGGCATTCTGCATATATCCGAAGGCGAGGTCGTACTCGGGGTCGGCGAAGATATACGATCCGGTCGCCGCGCTGAGGCCGAAAGCGGTGTCGAGGCCGGCCGAGGCCGGGAACACCGGATGGTCAGGCACCTGGAACCCCAGACCCCAGTTGCACTGCGTGAGCGTCACCAGGCAGTGTCCCTCGGAGTGCGGCCGGGTGAGCTCCGCCAGGGTGGCGGGGCTGAGCAGCCGGATGCCGTCGACCTCACCGATCAGCGCGGCCATGAAGCGGGCGAGCGAGGGCGCGCTGGCCCGTGCCCCGTAGGACGGGTCCTCCGCCACCAGCTCCACCACACCACCGTCCAGCGCCAGGCTGCCCATCATCGAGCGGTAGGTGAGCGAGGCGGTGTCGATGAACGAGGCCAGGTCGATGTCGTCACCTGCGAACAGGGCCTCGGCCTTGGACTGGAACATGGTGGCGACATGGACCGCGTCCGGATCGGGCACGCCGATGTAGCAGTCCAGCCCGAGCGGCCCGGCGATCTCCCGGGCGAAGAACCGGCCGACCGTCAACCCGGTCCTGCGGCGCACCAGTTCACTCACCAGGTACCCGAAGGTGATGCCGTGATAGCCGTGCGCGGTGTCCGGCTCCCACTCCGGACGCGCCGCGGCGAGCGCCTCGGCGATCGGGGTGTGGGCCCGCATGGCCTCGTTCGTGATCGGGGCGTGGTCCAGACAGACCACTCCGGAACGGTGGCTGAGCACCATCCTGAGAGTGATGTGCTCCTTGCCGCCCGCGGCGAACTCGGGCCAGTACTCCGCGACCGGAGTGTCCAGTTCCAGGAGTCCCCGCTCCACCAGCAGCAGCGCCGACACCGTGACCAGCGCCTTGGTGGGGGAGGCGAGCAGGCCGAGGGTCTCGGGCCGCCACAGGTCGCCGGCGTCCTCGCTCGCGGTGCCGGCCCACAGGTTCACCACCGGCCGGCCGCGGTGGTAGACGCATACGCCGGCCCCCACCTCCGCGCCCGACGCGAAGTTCGCCTCGAACGCCTTCGCCACCTCGGCGAAGGCGTCCTCCACCGACCCGTTCCGCGGAATACCACTCACAGCGCCCACCCTTCATGCTCACGTCGGATCAAACCATGACGATAGTTTCGCCACTCGCGTCCCACTCGAATTCCGGTAATGCGGCACTCGGGCCGGAACGGGATGTCGCGCATGAAGGGGAAAAGCGATCGATGGCCTCCGTTTCCGGTCTTCCCGGCGAGCTCGGATCCTGGCACCTCCACGGCTGGCTGAGCTTCACTGGGGGCACACTCGAATAACGATGGTGAATTCCTGTACCCCGTATTGAGTGGTGAATTCACCTGGGTCGGGCCAGCCATTTATTGACGGCCCTGTGGCAGTATCCAGAATATGAAAATCCTCTTTCCTGCCGCACCCGGCTATGGGCTGCTGCTGCCGGTCGTGCCGCTGGTGTGGGCCGCACGGGCCGCCGGACACGAGGTCCTCCTCGCCACCACCGCCTATGTGACCGCAGCCGCGGCGGACTCCGGACTCCCGACCGTCAACGTCTTTCCGCACCGCGATGTCGGCGCGGACCTGCTGCTCGCACAGAGCGGCGAGACCCCTCCGCCGGACGCCGGGGAGCCGGACCGGCTGCCGCCGGGCTACTGGGAGGCGGCCCGTGAGATGAAGCCCTTCGACCTCTTCACGCTCGCCATGACCGAGGGCACCATCGAGGCGGGCCGCAGCTTCGGAGCCGACCTCGTGGTGTACCCCTCCGACCATGCGGCCGGCCTGCTGGCCGCGGCCGCGCTGGGGGTCCCGGCGCTGGAGGTCGGCAACCGCGTCTCATGGTCGATGCGCGACAAGGGCATCAAGGAGAGCGGTGCGCAGAACCACCGCACCGGCGTCATCGACGAGGACTCGCCGGTCATCGCCGGGCTGCGGGAACGGCTGGGTATCGGCGACCGCCGGCCCCGCCTGGTCGCGCGTATCGATCCGCGCCCCCCGAGCCTCGGCGGACTGGACCAGGACGAGCCCGACACAGAAGGCGGAACCCCTTGGTGGCCGATGCGCTACGTCCCCTACAACGGCGGCTCCGTCGTGCCCGAGTGGGTGCTGAACCGGAGTGAGCGGCCGAGGATCTGCCTGACCCTGGGCACGGTCATCCCGCTGCTCTCCGACGGCAGTGGACTCCTGCTGCTGATCAAGGCACTGAGTGAACTGGACGTCGAGATCGTCCTCGCCGACCACTCGACGGACTTCGAGGCGCTCGGTGAACTGCCCGACAACGTACGCCTGGCCGGGTACCTTCCGCTGTCGTCCTTCCTCGGCACCTGCTCACTGATCGTGCACCACGGCGGCTCGGGCACCACCGCCGCCGCGCTGCACAGCGGAACGCCGCAGCTGGTGCTGCCCGACGGCGCCGACCAGCCCCTGGTGGCGCAGCGGGTCGTCGACTGCAAGGCCGGCCTGTCCCTGCCGCTCGGCGAGGCCGACCCGGTCACCGTGCGGGAGATGGCCGACCGTCTGCTCACCGATCCCGCCTATGCCGAAGCGGCGGCGGCGGTGAGCGCGGAGATGGCGGCCCAGCCCAGCCCCGCGGCCGTGATCGACCGACTCATGCGGGAGCTGCAGCCCCGGTAGCGGCCCGGCTTTCGAACAGTACTTGGGAGCCCCAATTGTTTTCTGGAATAGCCGACTTCACCAGCTGGTTCACCGCCCGGTGCGAGGCGAACGAGTACCACGTGTCCCAGGTCCCGCTCGACCGGCTCGACGGCTGGCACGTCGAGCCGGGAACCGGGAACCTGGTGCACCGCAGCGGGCGCTTCTTCTCCGTCGAGGGCCTGGACGTCAGGCACTCGGGCCGTGAGGTCGACGCCTGGCAGCAACCCATCATCGTGCAGCCCGAATACGGGATCCTCGGGTGCCTCGTCAAGCAGTTCGACGGCGTCCCGCACTTCCTGCTGCAGGCCAAGATGGAGCCGGGCAACGTCAACCTCGTCCAGCTCTCGCCCACCGTGCAGGCGACGAAGAGCAACTACACACAGGTGCACGGCGGCAAGGCCGTTCCGTACCTGGAGTGGTTCGTCACCCCTCGCAGGGGACGGGTCCTGCACGACGCGCTCCAGTCCGAGCAGGCGTCCTGGTTCCTGGGCAAGCGCAACCGCAACATGATCGTCGAGGTGGAGGAGGACATCGACCTGCTCGACGACTTCTGCTGGCTCAGTGTCGCCCAGATCGGTGAACTGCTCGCGGTCGACAACCTGGTGAACATGGACACCCGGACCGTCCTCTCGGGTGCGGCCCCGTTCCGGCTGACCGGTTCCGAGCGCCGGGGAGACACGTTCCGCAACGCACTGGCCCGCTCCTGGCAGCCGGATTCGGGGAGCCATCGCGAAACCGCGGAGCTGCTGAGCTGGTTCACCGAGGCCAAGTGCCGGGCCACCCTGACCCGGGAGTGCATCCCGTTGTCGAAGGTGCACTCGTGGTCGCTGTCCGACGGCGTCATCACCCATGACGAGGGCAAGCACTTCAGTGTCGTCGGCGTCGACGTCGCCGCCAGCAACCGCGAGGTGGCCAGCTGGTCCCAGGTGATGCTCAAGCCCCGCAGCGAGGGTGTGATCGCCTTCGTGGCCAAACGCGTGGAGGGCGTGATGCACCTGCTGGTGCAGGCCCGGGTCGAGACGGGGGCCGGCGACGTGATCGAGATGGCGCCGACGGTCCACTGCCAGCCGGGCAACTACGGGTCGCCCCCCGGCGCCGGAAAGCCGCAGTTCCTGGACGAGGTCCTCACCGCACCGCCCGAGAACGTGCGCTTCGAGGCGATCCATTCCGAGGAGGGCGGCCGGTTCTACCACGCGCAGAACCGCTATCTCCTGGTCGAGGCGGACGACGGCTTCCCGGTCGACGTCCCGGACAACTACACCTGGATGACGTTGCGTCAGCTGATGGAGTTCGTGCGCTACGGCAACCACCTCAACGTGGAGGCCCGCAGCCTGCTGACCTTCCTGGGCTTCGCCGAACTGGACGCGCCGGCCCTGAGGAACGCCGCCTAAGGGCTGTCCTGCAATTCCTGGTGGATCAGCGCGCGGCGTCAGGTGCGGTGCATCGCAAGGCGGAGGGACGCCCGCATACTGGATGTATTCGGGCGTTCCGCCATCGCGGCGAGGTGCCGTAGCTGTCGTCGCGCGCCCGCCAGGAATTG
The DNA here is from genome assembly GCF_043203805.1 of Streptomyces sp. LN549. NCBI lineage: Bacteria > Bacillati > Actinomycetota > Actinomycetes > Kitasatosporales > Streptomycetaceae > Streptomyces > Streptomyces sp. LN549. The sequence continues at coordinate 6,265,254 of NZ_JAZHRI010000002.1, forward strand.
CGGGACAGTCCTTCGGGCCTCTCGTCCGGATCACGCCGGGCATCCCCGCCCCTGGCCCCGACTCGTACGAGTCGGGGCCAGTCGTGCGGGCGGGGCGTTGAGCACTCCAGAACCGCGAAGCCCCGGCCGACGGCGGCCCCGGGATCCCGCCCCGTGCCGTACCCGACGCCGCCGGAAGCGCAGGCCGGCGCACCGGCCGGGCGAACGCCTCCGAGCCCGGTCCAGGAGGACCGGGCTCGGAGCATGGGGAAGGACGGGCAGAGGCCGGCCGTCAGGCCGAGCGCAGGGGCCGGCTGTCCGCGCCGCCGGCCCGGCCGCCGCCGGCCGCTCGGCGCACCTCGGGCAGCGCTTCGGCCAGCGCGTCCCGCCAGGGCCTGATCGGTTCGATCCCCGCCGTGCGCCACCGGCCGTGGCTCAGCACGCTGTACGCGGGCCGGGGCGCGGGCCGCGGGAAGACATCGGTGGAGGTGGGGCGTATGCGCTCGGGATCCGCGCCGAGAAGGGTGAAGATCTGCCGGGCGTACTCGAACCAGGTCGTCTCTCCCGTACTGGTGCCGTGATACACCCCGGGCGGGGCGGTCCCGTCGAGCGCACCGCGTCCGAGGGCGACCAGCCGGTCGGCGAGGTCCCTCGTCCAGGTGGGCTGCCCCCGCTGGTCGTCGACCACGTCGAGGGTGTCCCGCGTCTGCTCCAGGCGGATCATCGACCGTACGAAACTGGGCCCGTTCGCCCCGTACAGCCAGCCGGTCCGCACCACGTAGCCGGCGTCCGGCAGGTTCTCCAGCACACCCTGCTCGCCCGCCAGCTTGGTGCGCCCGTACACACTCCGGGGCGCGGTGGGCGCGTCCTCCCGGTACGGTGCTCCGGCGTCGCCCGCGAAGACGTAGTCCGTGGAGACCTGGATCAGTACGGCGCCCGTCGCGGCACACGCCTCGGCTACCCGGCGCGCGCCCGTGCCGTTGACGGCGAGAGCCGCTTCGGGCTGCGCCTCCGCGTCGTCGACCGCCGTCCAGGCCGCGCAGTTGACCACGACGGCCGGGCGGTGATCCCGGAGGAGGAACCGCACGGAGTCGGCTTCAGTGACGTCCAGGGCGGAGCGGCCCAGGCCGAAGGCGGGGACGCCGGCCGCCGCGAGCTGTCGCAGGACGTCACGGGCGAGCATCCCGCCCGCCCCCGTCACCAGCCACGGGTTCACAGCGCGGCCCGCTCCTTCAGCGGCTCCCACCAGTCGCGGTGGTCGCGGTACCACTGGACCGTCTCCGCCAGTCCTTCGCGGAAGTCCACCCGCGGCGCGTAGCCCAGCTCGTCGCGGATCTTCGAGCAGTCGACCGAGTACCGGCGGTCGTGGCCCTTGCGGTCCTCGACATGGACGACGCTGGAGTCCCAGTCGGCGCCGCACGCGGCGAGGAGCATCACCGCCAGCTCCTTGTTGGAGAGTTCGGTGCCGCCGCCGATGTTGTAGACCTCGCCGGCACGCCCCCGGGTGCGTACGAGTTCGATGCCCTGGACGTGGTCGTCGACGTGCAGCCAGTCCCGGACGTTGCCGCCGTCGCCGTACAGCGGGATCTTCCCGCCGTCCAGCAGTTCCGTGACGACGAGCGGGATGAACTTCTCGGGGAAGTGGTGGGGGCCGTAGTTGTTGGAGCAGCGGGTCACCCGCACGTCCAGGCCGTGCGTCCGGTGGTAGGACAGCGCGATGAGGTCGCTGGACGCCTTCGCCGACGCATAGGGGGAGTTGGGCCGCAGCGGGTCCGTCTCCGGCCAGGAGCCCTCGTCGATCGACCCGTACACCTCGTCCGTGGAGATGTGCACGAACGTCTCGACGCCGGCCCGGCGGGCGGCGTCCACCAGGGTGTGCGTGCCCAGCACGTTGGTCCGTACGAACTCGGCTCCTCCGTCGATCGACCGGTCCACGTGCGACTCCGCCGCGAAGTGCACCACCTGGTCGTGTCCGGCCATCAGCCGTGCGACGACCTCGCCGTCGCAGATGTCGCCCTGCACGAACGTGAAACCGGGATGCGCGCGTACGGCATCCAGGTTGGCGGGATTCCCCGCGTAGGTGAGTCGGTCCAGTACCGTCACGGACACATCGCCGGGCCCCTTCGGGCCCAGCAGTGTCCGGACGTAGTGGGAACCGATGAAGCCGGCACCGCCGGTGACCAGTACACGCTTCGTCATGACGAGATCTGCACCTTGCTGTGGTCACCGAGCACGAACCGGTGGGCGGACGGGTTGCGGGGGGCCGGGGTCACCTGCACGTCGCGGCCGATGAGGGAGGCCTCGACACGGCGCACACCGGTCAGTGCGGAGTTCTGCAGGATGATCGTGTACTCGACCTCGCTGTCCGCGATGTGGCAGCCCTCGGAGATGGAGGTGAACGGCCCGACGTACGAGTCGGTGATCACGGCGTCGGCTCCGATGATGGCGGGTCCGACGACCCTGCTGCCGGTGATCCGGGCGCCCTTCTCGATCCGCACCCGGCCGATGATCTCGCTGTCGGCGTCGACCGTGCCCAGCACGTCGGGGACGACGGTCTCCAGCACCGAGCGGTTGACCTCCAGCATGTCGGTGACGTTGCCGGTGTCCTTCCAGTACCCCGAGATCGTGGTCGACCGCACGTCCCGGCCCTCGTCGATCAGCCACTGGATCGCGTGGGTGATCTCCAGTTCGCCACGCCACGACGGCTTGATGGCCAGAACGGCGTCGTGGATGGCCGGGGTGAACAGGTAGACGCCCACCAGGGCGAGATCGCTCTTGGGGTGTTCGGGCTTCTCCACCAGTGCGGACACCCGGCCCTCCGCGTCCAGTTCCGCCACTCCGAAGGCCGACGGGTCGAGCACGGGGGTCAGCAGGATGTGCGCGTCGGGGCGCTCGGTGCGGAAGCTGTCCACCAGTTCGGTGACGCCGCCGACGATGAAGTTGTCGCCGAGGTACATCACGAAGTCGTCGTCGCCCAGGAACTCACGGGCCACGCGTACTGCGTGCGCCAGCCCCAGCGGCGCGTCCTGGCGGATGTAGGTGACCTCGAGTCCGAACGCGGAACCGTCCCCCACGGCCTTGCGGATCTCGTCGGCGGTGTCCCCGACGACGACGCCGACCTCGGTGATGCCGGCATCGGCGATCGCCTCGAGACCGTAGAAGAGGACGGGCTTGTTGGCCACAGGAACCAACTGTTTCGCCGAAGTATGGGTGATCGGTCGAAGTCGGGTCCCAGCCCCGCCCGACAGCACGAGTGCCTTCACGTAGCCAGCCTCCACAGCAGATGACTCCAGTCTCTTTCCGCTCGTAGCGTGGAGGCCGGAGCTGCAGGGAAGGTGGAGCCGCGGTGGAGAGCCGCCGTCCCGGAACGCGGAGGGACGTCCGCACCCACCCCCGGGGACTGGGTGCCGGACAAGCGCTTCATCGCGGCGTACCGCCATGCTTCGGCGCCTCGTTCACGACCCCGTTGGACGTGCCCGAACCGAGTTGTGGGCCGCTCCCGGCTGAAGGCTGTCCACCGCGAGCACGCCATGCAGGGCCCCGTGCCCGTGCACCCGGCCGAGCCGCCCGGGTGGGTGCCGGTGCGGCTCGGTCACGGCGTCACCCCGAACGCGGGCGGCGGCCCAGCAGCTCGGGGCGGCCTGCCTTCAGACGTTCGTCCAGGCTTCGAGGAAGGCCTTTCGTCCAGCGGGATCGTCCGACCTGCCGTCGGCGTGCAGGACGCGCCAGGCAGTGAGTTCGAGATCGCGGAGCCACAGTTCTCCAATGACCTGTGTCTTGAGCTCGGGGAGGTGGTCGGACTCGGCGAGGGCCTGGCCGATCACCTCCCCGGCTGCGACACGCTGGGGCGGGGTCATCTCGTCGACGGCCGAGAGGATCTGCCGGGCCAGGGCGGCTCCTTCGCCTGTCAGCGACTGCAGTACGTCAGCCTTGATGGTGGCCGGTAGCAGGTAGGCGGTGCCCGAAGACCTCCACAGGTCCGACCAGAAGCGTTCTCCTGCCTCGGCGGGGGCAGGGAGCGCGGCCAGTAGTCCGAGGAGGTGGCCGATGGCCGCGTATCCACCGGAATGGGCAGCCGCGACGACTGCGATACCTGCGACGCGCTCCACGTCGAGCCGGCCGGCATCGCGGTCCGAAGCCGGGCCCAACTGCTGTTCCAGCTGGTCGGTGAGGGAGGCGGACACGTGGGGGCGAACCTCAGGAAGCATCGGCGGTCCTTGCGGGTTGGCGAGCGGAGATGCTCGTTCGGAAGCCCTGATCGTTCCCCACGACCAGCTGATCTACTCGGCTTCGGAAGGCCCAAATGGCGTCGGGACCAAGGGGCCGGCGCCCACATGGCGGCGAGAGGGCCCGCGTTGGCGGCATGGGCTTTCGAGCAGACCCCTCGATGTGTGACGTCGCCCCGGGCCGGAGGGGCTCACGGCCGCAAACGTCGGCGTCACCTGGGTTGCCCGGCAGCAGGGGCGCCACCCTGATCCCGCGTCGTGACCGATGTATGCACCGATGTACGGACGTTCAGTCGATTGGTCGTTGTCTTCGAGCGTGAAGGGTGGTCGTTCTTCCTGTGACGCCGTGCTCCGGGTGGACCAATATCTACGGTCGCGATATGAGGGTTCAACGCGCCGCGCTGGGAGTGTTTTTACCGCTGTGAAGAGAGTGGAATTATTCACCGTACGTGGACCATTACGGCATGCTACTGTCGATCTCAGTTGCAGTTGTGGTTCCCAAAACTTCAAGCTTCTTCGTCGGTGTTTCGGCCAGGGAAAGCTTCATTGTATTTCCGGTTTCCTCCGGGTGGGGCATCATCGCGGCGACGCGGCATCCGTGCATCACGGATCCCGACGTACTGCCCCCCCAAGGAGACATGACATGGCGTCAGGCACTGTGAAGTGGTTCAGCGCAGCCAAGGGTTTCGGCTTCATCGAGCAGGACGGTGGCGGCGCTGACGTGTTCGCCCACTTCTCGAACATCGCCGCCCAGGGTTTCCGTGAGCTGCTCGAGGGTCAGAAGGTCACCTTCGACATCGCACCGGGCCAGAAGGGCCCGACGGCCGAGAACATCGTCCCCGCCTGACGCTGACGTGCACTTCGTGGCTGGGGCCCCCACCCCTCGGGGTGTGAGCCCCGGGTACGGGCATTCCCTGCAGTGGTGTCACCTGCAGGGCAACCCCCTCCCGTGGAGTCTTCTCCGCAGGTGACTGCTCCTTCGCAGCTGCACCCCGGCGCCGTCCTGGATTCCTCGGCCACGTGACGTCACCCCTTTCATGGGCTGTGCCCCGCTCCGGGGGCAACCGCAGGCCCGATCTATTTCGCATTCTCTTCGGCCCGTTCTTGTGATTCCCTGCGCTGCTGTTCCGCTGCGGGAATTCCTTGATACGTGCCGTATCAAGGAAGGTTCTGAATGAATCCCACACGTACGAACAACCGATCCTCCCGCAGCCGCAACGCCGACTCCGGCGCGGGTTCAGGCCGCGGCAGCCGCTCCGGCTCGTTTGCCCCGAGGGGTTCCGGCGGCCAGGGCCGTCCGGGTGGTCCGGGCCGCCGGCCCGCCGCGGTCCAGGGCGAGTTCGCCCTGCCGGTCACGGTCACTCCCGCGCTGCCCGCGGTCGAGACGTTCGCCGACCTCGACATGCCCGCCCCACTGAAGGACGCGCTGACCGCACAGGGTGTGAGCGTTCCGTTCCCGATCCAGGGGGCGACCCTGCCCAACACCCTCGCGGGCCGCGACGCCCTGGGACGCGGGCGAACCGGCTCCGGCAAGACTCTCGCCTTCGGCCTGGCTCTGCTGGCCCGCACCGCCGGTCAGCGCGCCGAGCCCCGCCAGCCCCTGGCCCTGGTCCTCGTGCCGACGCGTGAGCTGGCACAACAGGTGACCGACGCCCTGGCCCCCTACGCCCGCTCGGTGCGGCTGCGCCTTGCCACCGTCGTCGGCGGAATGTCGATCGGGAGGCAGGCCAACGCGCTGCGTGGCGGTGCCGAGGTCGTCGTTGCGACGCCGGGCCGGCTCAAGGACCTCATCGACCGCGGTGACTGCCGACTCGACCAGGTCGCGATCACCGTCCTGGACGAGGCCGACCAGATGGCCGACATGGGCTTCATGCCCCAGGTCACCGCGCTCCTCGACCAGGTCCGCCCCGAGGGCCAGCGGATGCTGTTCTCCGCCACCCTCGACCGCAACGTCGACCGCCTGGTCCGACGCTACCTCGCCGACCCGGTCGTCCATTCCGTTGATCCGTCCGCAGGCGCGGTCACCACGATGGAGCACCACGTCCTGCACGTCCACGGCGCCGACAAGCACCGGACGACGACCGAGATCGCGGCGCGCGAGGGCCGGGTGATCATGTTCCTGGACACCAAGCGGGCCGTGGACAAGCTCACCGACCACCTGCTGGCCAGCGGTGTCCGGGCCGCTTCCCTGCACGGCGGGAAGTCGCAGCCGCAGCGCACCCGGACCCTGGCCCAGTTCAAGACCGGGCACGTCACCGTGCTCGTGGCCACGAACGTCGCCGCACGCGGCATTCACGTCGACAACCTCGACCTCGTCGTCAACGTCGACCCGCCGACCGACCACAAGGACTACCTCCACCGCGGCGGCCGTACCGCGCGGGCAGGGGAGTCCGGCAGCGTCGTCACCCTCGTCACCCCCAACCAGCGCCGCGACATGACCCGCCTCATGACCGCCGCCGGCATCGTGCCCCAGACCACCCAGGTCCGCTCCGGCGAAGAGGCACTCGGCCGCATCACCGGAGCCCAGACCCCCTCCGGTATTCCCGTGACGATCACCGCGCCGGTAGTCGCGCGTCGTCAGCGCGGCGCGTCCTCACGCGGACGGCGCAGCCCCGCCTCGGCTGCACGGCGCGTGACCGCGCAGCAGTCCTCCTTCGATGCGGCGGCCTAGGGCCTCTCGTCTGGATCATGCCGGGCTCCCTGATCCGGCCGGATCCAAACGAAAGACCCTGGAACTCTCGTGATCAGGAAACTGACCCACCTCTGCAGGAGACACACTTTGACGCTGGTTCAGATGCAATCCCGCTCGGCCAGTGCCACCATCGGGCACACGGCGGCGGCCATGGCCAAGGGCACGGGCGGACCTGAGGTCTGTGACGACATGACTGTCGAGGTCGCGCTGTCTGTCATGGCCAGTGCCCGCACCGGGCACCTGCTTGTCTGTGACCCCTACGGGCCGTGCACCCAACTGGTCACCTGGGCACAGCTCGCCGCGGTACGCGACAGCCCCGACTACACCGACCGGGTTCAGCTGCGCGACATCCTCGGCGACCACAGGCCGCCCACCCCGCCCGTGACCACGATGCCCCGAGCTGAGCACGCAACGCGCGGCGGCTTGCTCTATGCGCTGCCGGCCGCCGACGCACAGGGCAGCACTCCGCGCATCCTTGCCCTTGCCGGCTGAACTGCCTCACCGCGGCACGACCATCTCCCCTCCGCCCTCTCCTTGTGAGGCATCATGCGCTGTGTCATCGCCCGTTTCCCGTTCGACCTCACCAGGAGCGGCGTCCTGGAAGCGATGAACGGCATCAAGCCCGAGCAGGTTTCCGGCGAGTCCGTGATCATCGGCCGACGCACCTACCCCGTCAAACAGGTCGGACAGGTCGTCACACGCCAGGACCGCCGCGACTTCAGCGCCGGCGAGGTCCTTCGGGCCATGGCCCAGCTCGGCTTCACCTGCCGCGACCTCCCCCAGGCCTCCGCCCCCAGCCGCGTTCTCGACCCGTTGACACGCGCGTCCGCGATGCTCGGCGGCTCTGTGGCCGCCTGACCGGCGGGCAGCGGCCACAGAGCCGCCGGCAAGCAGCGGTGAGGGTCCGACCGGGGTGCGCCGGTCGGACCCTCACCGTGTGCCGGGGGCTGTCCGGACGGCAGTGGGTCAGCGGTCGGAGTAGCTGAAGTTGCCCATGGTCCAGGCACTGACGTCTTCGATCGCCACCCGGTACATCCCGCCTGTCTCCGGGATTCCCACCGTGCCCTGCAGAATCCGAGCCACATGGAAGTGCAGATGTGTGGGCGGTCCTTCCTGGGGTGCCGCGGTGGCGAACATGGCAGAAAAGTCGCTCAGGCGGGCCGAGTCCGCCAGGACCTCCGACACCCGTTGCCTCCAGACAGCTTCGGGAGCCAGCCGGCCAGTGATGACAGCACCACCGGCAACCACGGTCAACGACATCTGATTGCTGTGCCCGGATTCCACCAGGGCGACAACGTCAACAAGCAGCGCGTCAGGCTTCGTCATGGGGCCGATCATATTCGTCGACCATCGGGCTGCTTCTGTGCGGTGCCGGTTTCGGCTAAGAGGGTGCTGAGGTCCTGACGCCGAAGGCGCCGGGGGCTTGTGGGCGGCACCCAGGATTCCCCCGCATGCGGCCGGCTGGGTTCCCACCCTCAAGGACACCTCAGCGATGCCAGTCCGGCAGCAGGGCCGAAGGGGAGCAAGTCGGCATGCCCCCGCGTCGTGTCGGTCCTCGGGCTCGACGTGCACTCCGGTCCTGGGATGAACGTGGCCGGGCAACTTCACGTTCGGGAGTCCGCGGGCCCTGGGGGTGCGGTGTGCTGCCCGGCCGCGGGGGAGGCGTCGGTGACGTCAGCGCCGTGGTCGGCGTCGCGGCGGGTTGACTCGGTGCCGTACCAGTCCAGGCACATCACGGTGGCGTCGTCGTGAAGGAGGCCGTCATGGGCACGGACGACGTGCTCGACCAGGACGCGAGCGGCCTCCCGCGGGTGCAGGTCCTGAGTGCTCTCGATGAGGCCGGGCAGATCGAGGTTCGCGGCGCTGCGCTCCTGCATTCCGTCGGTGAGCATGATCAGCCGGTCCCCTTCCTGCAGGTCCAGGTGCTGGACCGTGTAGGTGTGCGGGGCCAGGAAACCGAAGGGCATGTCGATGGCCGGCGCGATCTCCTCGACTTTCCCGGCGCGCAGGCGCAGGGGCCAGGGGTGGCCGGCGTTGATGAACTCGGTTTGACCGTCTTGCAGGCTGATCCGCAGCAGTTGTCCGGTGGCGTAGCGGCCGCCGCTGTGCTCGGCCACGGCCTGGTCGGCGGTCCGTGCTTGTTCGGCGAGGTCGGCTCCCTGCCTGCGGGCGCGGCGCAGTGCGCCGACAAGCAGGGTGGCCAGGAGGGCGGCGTCGACGTCGTGGCCCATGGCGTCGGTGACGGACAGTTGGACGTGGTCGCGGTCTATGACGTAGTCGAAGGTGTCGCCGCCGACGTGCTCGGCCGGCTCCAAGGCCCCGGCGACCGCGAACTGGGCGGCCTCGCAGGCCAGGGAGGTCGGCAACAGCTGGTACTGGATCTCGGCGGCCAGGCTCAGCGGGGTGGTGCGGCGGCCCCACTGGTACAGGTCGGTGAAGGGCCGGTTCGCGATGACGATGTAGGACAGGGCGTGGGCGCTCCGGCTGATTTTCAGCAGGGTGTCCGGGCCGGGGTGGTGGGGCAGATGAAGCTCCAGCAGCCCGAGGGCGTCCCCGCGATTGGTGACCGGTGCGATCACCCGAGTCCAAGCACTGTCCCCTATGGACTCCACATGCGGTTGCTGGGCCCGTATCACCCTGTCGTAGACGGTGCCGGAGACGGCGATCGGATCTGCGGGACACTCCAGGTCGATGCCGTCCGCGGTGCCCAGGCGGACGACGGAGGCGCCGGTGAAGTCGGTGATCAGGAACGACACCGACCGGGCCCCGAGCTGTCTTCGCAAAGTCGCGGCGATGACGTCGACGGACTCCACCGGCGGCGCGGCCTCCGCAGCGGCCAGTGCCTCACCCAGTTCGTCCATTCCGCTGTCCCGCATGGAAGAGCCCTTCCCCCCTGGCGTGTCGCCCCAGTACGTGCCTGCGACACGTCTTGTCGGGCGAGTACGGAAAGGCAAGCTACCCCACTGCATGACACGGGCTCCCCCTTTCGGTCGCGCGACGTGCCGCCGTGAGCCCGACCTGTTCCCGCCACAGCGGTCGTACTTCCGAGGGGCGGCTGTGCACCGCCCGGCCGGAAGGACGCGCAGCCGCTGGGTCGTGTCTGCCGACTACCTGGGCGGGGACAGCACCGGCGGTGTCGTGCGCTTCGAGCGAGGCCCCCGCCCTGTCTGAGTTGTTGATCGGGCGTCTTCGGTATCGCCGACGACAGTGGAAAGCGTTCGTGCGTGCGCCGATCGCTTCGGGCTTTGGCTCTTCCGGCGTGCTCCTCGTGCTTCCAGGAAGGCCGCTCCCGTCACCCGTGCGACGCGACGGACTCGGGTATCCGGGCTGCTCGCGGGCTCGGCCTGCGGGGCCGCGGGGTTCCCGGCTGCGCGCCTGTGTGCTGCCTGGGCTCGATTATCTTCTCGCGGACCACATGGAAATCTATGGTGACTGGAGTAGACATTGGGTGGTGGTGTGGTTATGGTTTCTCTCGTAGCCCAGAGGACAGCAGGACCCGGCAGGGACGAACTGCCGGGCAGCGGTACTGCAATCGCAGGGTGTTGGACGGTTCGGTGGTGGAGCTTTCGAAGCCGGAGCAGTTGCTGGATGGCGACGGGACTGACCACCGGGCTGGGTGGCCCGCAGTGATCAGGGGCCGCCGCGAGCAGTTCACGCAGTGGCACCACACAGCGGCAGGACGAAAGAGCGGTACCTCGGTGAAGGCGTCTGCTGTGGGCGCACGCTCCGGGGGGTTCGGCAGTGGGGTTCCAAGCCAGAGCAGTCGCAGGACGGGCGACGGGGCTGGCTGCCGAAGCGGTGGCACTGTCAGTCCACCGAGCAGTACGCAGTGAAGTAGTGCCGGCAGTAGTGATTCAGAGGGTAAGAAGCGGAGGAGTCGGGCGCCATCAGGATCGCCCGGGCGGTAATTCTGGGCCCGGGTACCGCAGGACATCGTGAGTGAGGTGGTCTCCGGTCAAGCAACCGCGATCCCCGCAACCCCCGACCTCTCCCGGGTGGGAATGCGGAACAAGAAGGGCCGGCACAGCCGATCAGGGCCGGCCGATGGTGTAGCAGTTCCTTCGGGGCCCTGGTGCCAATGGCACCAGGGCCCCTCCGATGTGTCCCGCCAACCCCGCCGCCCGCCCCCGTCGTGAGGTGCGAGTGGCGGCAGACGATTCGTACAGCCGTCTTGACGACAATGACCACCCGGTCAAATTCTGGGCGGCCTCGATATTTTCCACGGATTCTCCGCCGCGTGGGCAGGGAAGGCCCTGACAAGCACCAAAGGTAGAAACGCGCTGGTCAGGGCCTGGAACCTCAGCACTCGATGATGTTCACCGCGAGCCCGCCCCGCGCCGTCTCCTTGTACTTGACGCTCATGTCGGCGCCCGTCTCCTTCATGGTCTTGATGACCTTGTCGAGGGAGACCTTGTGGATGCCGTCGCCGCGCAGTGCCATCTTCGCGGCGGTGACTGCCTTCACCGCCGCCATGCCGTTGCGCTCGATGCACGGGATCTGGACGAGCCCGCCGACCGGGTCGCAGGTCAGGCCGAGGTTGTGCTCCATGCCGATCTCGGCGGCGTTCTCGACCTGCTCGGGGGTGCCGCCCAGAACCTCGGCGAGGGCGCCCGCGGCCATGGAGCAGGCGGAGCCGACCTCGCCCTGGCAGCCGACCTCGGCGCCGGAGATGGAGGCGTTCTCCTTGAACAGCATGCCGATGGCGCCGGCCGCCAGCAGGAAGCGGACGATGCTGTCGTCCTTCTCCGCCTCGGTGGCGCCGCCGGCCGCGAAGTTCATGTAGTAGTGCAGCACCGCCGGGATGATGCCGGCCGCACCGTTGGTCGGGGCGGTGACGACGCGGCCGCCCGCGGCGTTCTCCTCGTTGACCGCCATCGCGTAGAGGGTGATCCACTCCATCGCGTGGGTCTGCGGGTCGCCCTCGGCGCGCAGCTGGCGCGCGGTGTTCGCGGCGCGGCGGCGGACCTTGAGGCCGCCGGGCAGGATGCCCTCGCGGGACATGCCGCGGGAGACGCAGGCCTGCATGGCGCGCCAGATGTCCAGCAGGCCGGAGCGGATCTCGTCCTCGGTACGCCAGGCGCGTTCGTTCTCCAGCATCAGGGAGGAGATCGACAGACCGGTGTCGCGGGCGAGGCGCAGCAGCTCGTCGCCGGTGCGGAAGGGGTGCTTGAGGACCGTGTCGTCGAGGACGATCCGGTCCTCGCCGACGGCGTCCTCGTCGACGACGAAGCCGCCGCCGACGGAGTAGTACGTCTTCTCGAGGAGCAGGGTGCCCTCGTGGTCGTACGCGAAGACCGTCATGCCGTTGGCGTGGTACGGCAGCGCCTTGCGGCGGTGCAGGATCAGCTGCTTGTCGGCGTCGAAGGCGATCTCGTGCATGCCGAGGAGGTTGAGCCGGCCGGTGGTGCGGATCGTGTCGACCCGGTCGTCCGCCGTTTCGACGTCGACGGTACGGGGGGACTCGCCCTCCAGGCCGAGCAGCACGGCCTTGGGGGTGCCGTGGCCGTGGCCGGTTGCGCCGAGGGAGCCGAAGAGTTCGGCGCGTATCGAGACGGTGTGGGCCAGCAGGCCCTCGTTCTTCAGCCGGCGCGCGAACATACGGGCCGCGCGCATGGGGCCGACCGTATGGGAGCTGGACGGGCCGATGCCGATCGAGAACAGGTCGAAGACCGAGATGGCCACGGGGTGACTCCTAAGGGTTGGTAGACGCCTTTGTCTGCCGGGTGGTGCGGTACGGGCGGGGTGGGCCCGAAGAGCGGGGACAAGGGATGGGGCACCGCGCTCACTGTTCAGTGTGCGCGGTGCCCCTCCCCAACGTGCAAATACGCTGGTCCGGACTACTTCAGGCCGGGGTACAGCGGGAACTTCTCGGCGAGCGCGACGACGCGGGCCTTCAGGTCGTCCGCGTCGTAGGACGGCTTGAGAGCGGACGCGATGATCTCGGCGACCTCGGTGAAGTCCTCGGTCTGGAAACCGCGGGTGGCCAGGGCCGGCGTGCCGATCCGCAGACCCGAGGTGACCATCGGCGGCCGCGGGTCGTTGGGGATGGCGTTCCGGTTGACCGTGATGCCCAGCTCGTGCAGCCGGTCCTCGGCCTGCTGGCCGTCCAGCTCGGAGTTGCGCAGGTCCACCAGGACCAGGTGCACGTCCGTGCCGCCGGACAGGACGGAGACGCCGACCTCGGTGACGTCCGGCTGCACCAGACGCTCGGCGAGGATGCGGGCGCCGTCCAGGGTGCGCTGCTGGCGCTCCTTGAACTCCGCGGTCGCCGCCACCTTGAACGAGACCGCCTTGGCCGCGATGACGTGCTCCAGCGGACCGCCCTGCTGCCCCGGGAAGACCGCCGAGTTGATCTTCTTGGCGAGTTCCTGCGTCGACAGGATCACGCCACCGCGCGGACCGCCGAGGGTCTTGTGCGTGGTGGTCGTGACGACGTGGGCGTGCGGCACCGGGTTGGGGTGCAGACCCGCGGCGACCAGACCGGCGAAGTGCGCCATGTCGACCATCAGGTACGCGCCGACCTCGTCCGCGATGCGGCGGAAGGCGGCGAAGTCCAGCTGACGGGGGTAGGCGGACCAGCCGGCCACGATCAGCTTCGGCTTGGACTCCTTGGCGAGGCGCTCGACCTCGGCCATGTCCACGGTGCCCGTGTCGTCGACGTGGTACGGGACCACGTTGTAGAGCTTGCCGGAGAAGTTGATCTTCATGCCGTGGGTCAGGTGACCGCCGTGCGCCAGGTTCAGGCCCATGATCGTGTCGCCCGGCTTCAGCAGCGCGAACATCGCGGCGGCGTTGGCCTGCGCACCGGAGTGCGGCTGCACGTTCGCGGCCTCGGCGCCGAAGAGCGCCTTGATGCGGTCGATCGCGATCTGCTCGACCACGTCGACGTGCTCGCAGCCGCCGTAGTAGCGGCGGCCGGGGTAGCCCTCGGCGTACTTGTTGGTCAGGACGGAGCCCTGGGCCTCCATGACCGCGACCGGAGCGAAGTTCTCCGAGGCGATCATTTCGAGGGTGGACTGCTGACGGTGGAGCTCGGCGTCGACAGCGGCGGCGACGTCCGGGTCCAGCTCGTGGAGGGAGGAGTTGAGAAGCGACATCAGGTGGTCCCTTGGGGTCTCAGTTGCCGGAGAACTCGGTGTACTCGTCGGCGGAGAGCAGGTCCTTCGGCTCCTCCGCGACGCGTACCTTGAACAGCCAGCCGCCTTCGAACGGAGCGGAGTTCACCAGCGACGGGTCGTCCACGACGTCCTGGTTCGCGTCCGTGACCTCGCCGGTCACCGGCGAGTACAGGTCGCTGACCGACTTGGTCGACTCCAGCTCGCCGCAGGTCTCGCCCGCGGTCACCGTGTCACCGACCTCGGGGAGCTGGGCGTAGACGACGTCACCGAGCGCGTTGGCCGCGAACTCCGTGATGCCGATCGTGGCCACACCGTCCTCGACGGCCGACAGCCACTCGTGCTCCTTGCTGTACCGCAGCTGCTGGGGGTTGCTCATGACCTGAATTCTCCTGTACGCGGGGGAGTGCTGATGAACGATGGTCTTACGGTGTGAGACGGGACTGCGTCACTTGCGCAGTGCCGGATCCGCCTGCGGTTCTACTTCTGCCGCTTGTAGAACGGCAGCGCCACGACCTCGTAAGGCTCGTGGCTGCCCCGGATGTCCACCGCGACGCCCGCGGTGCCGGGCGTGGCGTGTGCGGCGTCGACGTACGCCATGGCGATCGGCTTGCCGAGTGTGGGCGAGGGCGCGCCCGAGGTGACCTCGCCGATGACCTGGGCGGCGGTCCCGCCGACGGCGACAACGGGGTACCCGGCGCGCGGCACCCGGCGGCCCTCTGCGACCAGACCGACGAGCTTGCGGGGCGGGGCGGTCTCGGCGCGCTCGGCGGCGGCCTCCAGGGCCTTGCGGCCGACGAAGTCGCCCTCCTTCTCGAACTTCACGACCCGGCCCAGACCGGCGTCGAACGGCGTCAGCGCCGTGGTCAGCTCGTGGCCGTACAGCGGCATGCCCGCCTCCAGGCGCAGCGTGTCGCGGCAGGAGAGCCCGCACGGGATGAGGCCGCGCGAGGCACCCGCCTCGGTGAGGGCCCGCCACAGCTGCTCGGCGTGCTCGGGTGCGACGAACAGCTCGAAGCCGTCCTCGCCGGTGTAGCCGGTACGGGCGATCAGCGCGGGGACTCCGGCGACCGTGCCGGGCAGCCCGGCGTAGTACTTCAGGCCGTCCAGGTCGGCGTCGGTGACGGCGGCGAGGATGGCGGGGGACTCGGGGCCCTGGACGGCGAGCAGCGCGTACGCGTCGCGGTCGTCGCGCACCTCGGCGTCGAAGCCCTCGGCGCGCGCGGTCAGGGCGTCCAGCACGATCTGCGCGTTGCCCGCGTTGGCGACGACCATGTACTCGGTCTCGCCCAGGCGGTAGACGATCAGGTCGTCCAGGATGCCGCCGTCCTCGGCGCAGATCATCGTGTAGCGGGCGCGGCCCACCGAGACGGTGCCGATGTTGCCGACGAGCGCGAAGTTCAGCAGGGCCACGGCCTCGGGGCCGGTGACGGTGATCTCGCCCATGTGCGAAAGGTCGAAGAGGCCGGCCTTCGTGCGCACGGCGTTGTGCTCGTCGCGCTCACTGGCGTACCTCAGGGGCATGTCCCAGCCCGCGAAGTCGGTCATGGTCGCACCCAGCGAACGGTGCAGGGCATCGAGGGCGGTGAGACGGGGGGCGGTGCTCATGGATAAGGCTCCCAGGGCATGACGACGAGGACGATCCCTCCCCATCTGTCATCGGAACCTGAGAGGTTCGCCGAGAGGCCCCGGAGGGGTTCGGCTTGCACCTTGGGTGGAGCCGCAGGGCGACTCGCTTTTCAGATCTGCCTCATCCACGCGGTACGGGGCCTGAGAGATTCAAGGGAGGATCTTGCTCCTTCGGCGCCCGGCACGGTGGCCGGGACTCTCCCGCGCGGATTCGAGCGGCCTATATGCAGTTGACGGGGTCATCATCGCACGCATTGCGGGAGAGTGGGGGGCCGGTACCGGTGCCGGTCTCCTGCGGGATCCGGCGGGTCGGACGGTTGTGCCGCATTACCTTTTCTTTACACTTCTTGGGCAGGTGTGGGTCAGCCGACAGGGGGAGGGCGATGACGACGCAGCGGTACGCGACGACCGCGGGGGTCGCGCACGGCGCACTGCCCGCGCAGCCGGGTGCGCCGGCCAGGGAGGTGGTGGGCCCGCACGCACCCGTCGTACGGGACCTGCGGGAGCGGGGCGGGCGCAGCCCTCGCAGCCTGCACTTCGCGGCGGGCGACGTGGTGGTGGTCTCCGGACTGCCCGGCAGCGGCAAATCGACCCTCATCGCACGGGCTGTCTCGGTGCACGCCGTCGACTCCCAGAACACCAGGGACCGCTGGGCGGACCTGGTGCCCCGCTTACTCCCGTACGCCCTCTACCGTCCGCTCGTCCGCGTCGCCCACTACTGGGGCCTGTGGCGGGTGCTGCGCTCCGGCGCATCCGTCGTCGTCCACGACTGCGGCACCCAGGCCTGGGTGCGCGGCTGGCTGGCCCGTGATGCCCGGCGCCGCGGCCGCATCCTGCACCTCGTGCTGCTCGACGTCACCCCGCAGACGGCGAGGGAGGGGCAGCGCGAGCGCGGCCGAGGGGTCTCCGGATACGCGTTCGCCCGGCACCGCCGGGCCGTGGGGCGGCTGCTGCGGGACACCGAGGCGGGCCTGCTGCCGCTCGGGTGTGCCTCGGCGGTGCTGCTGGACCGGGAGGCGGCGGGGCTGCTGACGCGGATCTCATTCGCAGATGCACAGAGTGAGGCCTGAGCGAGGGCTGTCCGATGACTGGACAGTACGGTGGGCCCGCCAGGGTCCCGGGGATGCGGCGTTAATCTCTTGCTGCACGACATGGGGCGCGAGAGGGAGACAGTGGACATTCCGGCACCGGCCCGGACCCATCCGCAGGGCGGATGGCCGGCCAATGAGCTCGAAGAAGTGCTGAGCGCCTCGCTCGGCAGCCCGGAGGCGGGCGGCCGGCTGGTGGAGGTGCTCGGTCGCAGCCACCTCTGGGTGCCCCTGCCCAGCGGCGGCTCTCCGGACGCGACCGACCTCGACCTGCCGACGCTGGACATCGAGGGCGCGCCGTACGTCCCCGTGTTCAGCTCCGAACAGCAGTTCCTCGCCTGCGTCGGCGCCCACATGTCGTTCACCGTGGCCCCCGCCCGCGAGTTCGCCCGGGGTCTGCCCCCGCAGCTCGGCATCGCGGTGAACCCGGGCGGCGCGGTCGGCATGCCGCTGCCCCCGCCCGCTGTCGCCGAGCTCTGCCGGGCCGGACGCACCGTGCTGGACGGACCCGCCAGCGGTGGCCGGGTCCGGCTGTACGAGCCGGACTGGCAGGAGGAGCCCGTCGACTTCCTCTCCGCCGCGGCCGGGGAGTTCGAGGCGAGCGGCGTCGTGCTCAGCGCCCGCCGCGCCCTGGCCAGCATCGAGGGCGGCGACCCCGTTCTCTTCGTCGGCATCGAGTTCTCCACCTGGGACGGAGCCGGGCGCAACGCCCCCATGGACGCCCTGGGCCGGGCGCTGGGGCGCGTCGAGGTGCCGTGGCCGGTCAACCTGGTGCTGCTCGACGTGGCCCAGGACCCGGTCGCCGACTGGATGCGGGCACGGGTGCGGCCCTTCTATCAGCGCCCCGCCGAGTAGCGGTACGGCAGAAGGACCGGCGCCGCGGGCTGACGGCTCCGGCCCGGGGAGTCAAGTCGGTGTCAGGGCCGCCGCATAAGCTGGTTTGATGGCTGGTGCCTCGGCACCGTGCCGCCCCCGAGAGCCCCGGGAGCGGCAGGCCGACACAGTGGATCGAAGAGGGGCGGGACCCAGGGTGAGTGCGTCAGGCACCGCGGCGGCCGGGCAGGTCGAGCACATGCTGCGCCAAGTGACCCCCGGGCGCTACGACGCGTACGAGGCACTCCTCCAGGCCCTGGCGGCCGACCGGATCTGGATGCTCCTCTGGCACGGCCGGGCCGGCTCGCCCGACGCCCAGTACGGCAACATGGAGATCGACGGCCTCGGCTACGCCCCCTGTGTCACCTCCGCCCAGGAGCTCTCCGCCAGCGGCTGGAACCGGGACCACGAGGTCGTGAGCGGCCGCGACATCGCCCGCGCCCTGTTCCCCGACCGCTGGGGCATCTGGCTGAACCCGCACGCGCCGGGCGGCGGTGTGGGCATCCCCTGGCTGGACCTGCGCCGGATCGCCACCGGCCTCGACCGGATGCCCGCCGGCCCGTTGCGAATCAGCGACCCCGCCATCGAGATCCCGCAGTTCTACGCCCAGCTCACGCAGAACGCCCACCACACCCCCGCGATCCGCTCGCTGCGCCGCGCCTGGGTGCAGCCCGCGCTCGGCGTCCCGTACCTCGCCATCGGACTGGATCTGTACGACACGAGCGGGCCGTCCGTGGACGCCGTGCGGTCGATGATGCAGCAGTCCATCGGCACGGTCCCGGAAGGGCTCCCGGTCTCCACGGTCGCGATGGCCGACGAGTACGACCCGGTCGCGATGTGGCTGCGCGCCAACTCCCGTCCGTTCTACGACCGCGAGCCGCACGCCCCGGCCGGCCGTGGCGCCGTCGTCGCTCCCGGTTACGGCTACCCCCAGGCCCCCGGCCCCGCCCCGCGCGCCTACTAGGCCCGCCCGGGCCCGGCCCCAGGAACGGACAAACGACTCCCCGGCGGACAAGACATCCGCCGCAGTCACCCAAATAACCACGCAATAACGCCTGTTGGGCGTCATGTCCGTTCTGGTGGATTAGCGGCCGAGTGGTCCGCTCACTCGATCAAGCTGTCCGGATAACGGAAGTTCACTGACCGCATCACGTTTGAGCAAACATTCCCCGCCAGGTCTGGCGGGTGATCACGACGGCATTGAAGACTCCCGGCTAGTGGGGATCGTCCGCCCTTTGTACGAGGTTGCACCGGCGGTCACTCCACAGACGCATTCATCGCATCGAACACATCAGTCGAGTCAAGCGCCTCGGCTGACACGCGCCAGGCCGTTACCGCGGCGAGTAGGGGCCGGCCACCGCCGGCGGGAGGGGTCAGAGGCACTGTGACCGCACCGATCGAGACCACCGGACCGGCTGCCCAGGCGCAGCCGGAGGCAGTACTCACGGGAGTGAAACAGAGCCAGATCGAGGGCCGTTCGCTCGGACGGATCGCCTGGACGCGCTTCAAGCGCGACAAGGTGGCAGTGGCCGGCGGCATCGTTGTCATCCTGCTGATCCTGCTCGCCGTGCTCTCCAAGCCGATTCAGGCCGTCTTCGGCCTGGACCCCAACGAGTTCCACCAGGACCTCATCGACCCGGCACTGCTCGCCCCCAAGGGCGACTGGGGCGGCATCAGCTGGAGCCACCCGCTCGGTGTCGAGCCGCAGTACGGCCGCGACATCATGACCCGCATCATCGAGGGCTCCTGGGTGTCCCTGGTCGTCGCGGTCGGAGCCACCCTGCTCTCCGTGGTGATCGGCGTCTTCTTCGGTGTGGTCTCCGGCTTCTACGGCGGCTGGGTGGACACCGTCATCAGCCGCATGATGGACACCTTCCTCGCGTTCCCGCTGCTGCTCTTCGCGATCTCCATCTCGGCGGCGCTGCAGGACGGCGCGTTCGGCCTGGAAGGGCTGCCACTGAGGATCGCGGTCCTGATCTTCGTGATCGGCTTCTTCAGCTGGCCCTACATGGGTCGCATCGTCCGCGCCCAGACCATGAGCCTGCGCAATCGTGAATTCGTCGAGGCGGCACGGTCGTTGGGTGCCCGTGGCCCCTTCATTCTCTTCCGGGAGCTGCTGCCCAACCTGGTGGCGCCCGTTCTCGTCTACTCCACGCTGCTCATCCCCTCGAACATCCTCTTCGAGGCGGGCCTCAGCTATCTCGGTGTCGGTATCGCGCCGCCGCAGTCCTCCTGGGGCGGGATGCTGACCAACGCGATCGACTTCTACGAGAACGACCCGATGTACATGATCGTGCCGGGCGTGGCCATTTTCGTCACGGTCCTGGCGTTCAACCTGCTGGGAGACGGGCTGCGTGATGCGCTCGACCCCCGTAGTAAGTAGTGCCCGGGCGCTCGTCACGTGCGACATGCCACGGCAACCATCGATTGAGGGGGATTTCCTCAGGTGAAGACCAGAAAAACGACAGCGTTGGTCGCTACGGCTGTGGTCCTGATGCTGGGAGCGTCCGCGTGCAACGGCTCCAAGGACGACAACGGCGGCGGCAAGGACGGCGGCAGCAGCGCCGGAGCCACTGACGCCGCGCTGACCTCGATCGTCAACAAGTCCGACAAGAAGGGCGGGACTCTCAAGCTGGAGATGTCCGACGAGCCCGACTCGCTGGACCCCGGCAACACGTACTACGGCTGGGTGCAGAACTTCGCCCGCCTGTACGGCCGTACCCTGACGTCCTTCAAGCCGGCTGCCGGCAAGGAGGGTCTGGAGATCGTCCCGGACCTCGCCGAGGGCCTCGGCAAGGCGAGCCCGGACGCGAAGACCTGGACGTACACGCTGAAGAAGGGTCTCAAGTACGAGGACGGGACCCCGATCACCTCGAAGGACGTCAAGTACGCCGTCGAGCGCTCCAACTTCGCGCCGGAGGCCCTGTCCAACGGCCCGACGTACTTCAAGGCCCACCTCGTCGGTGGCGACAAGTACAAGGGCCCGTACAAGGACAAGAACCCGAACGGCATCGCCTCCATCGAGACGCCGGACGACACCACGATCGTCTTCAAGCTGAAGGACGCCTTCGCGGACTTCGACTACCTGGCGACCTTCTCGCAGACGGCCCCCGTGCCGGCCGCGAAGGACAAGGGTGCCGACTATGTGAAGCACATCGTGTCCTCGGGCCCGTACAAGTTCGAGTCGTACGACGAGGGCCGCGGCGCGACCCTCGTCCGCAACACGAACTGGGACCCGAAGACCGACCCGATCCGCCCGGCGCTGCCGGACAAGGTGACGGTCCGCTTCAAGGTCAAGCAGGAGACGGTCGACAACAACCTGCTCGCCGACAACATCACCGTTGACGGTGCCGGCACCGGTGTCGCCCCGGCGACCCAGCCGAAGGTCCTCACCAAGGCCGACCTGAAGAAGCAGATCGACAACTCGTACGCGGGTGCCACCTCGTACATCGGTCTGAACGTCAACGTCGCGCCGTTCGACAACATCCACTGCCGCAAGGCCGTGCAGTGGGGCATCGACAAGGCGTCGGTCCAGGCCGCCCAGGGTGGCGACCCCAAGGGTGACGTCGCGACGACCCTGCTGCCGCCGACGGTCAACGGCTACGAGAAGTTCGACCAGTACGAGTCCGCCGGCCACAAGGGCGACGAGGCCAAGGCCAAGGACGAGCTGAAGCAGTGTGGCAAGCCGAACGGCTTCGACACCAAGATCTCGGCCCGCTCCGACCGCCCCGCCGAGATGGCCATGGTCACCGCGGTGCAGGCTTCGCTGAAGAAGATCGGCGTCAACGCCGAGATCAAGACCTTCCCGGCGGGCAAGTACTTCCAGAACTTCGCGGGCAACCCGAGCTACGTGCACGCGAACAAGCTCGGCATGATCATGAGCGCCTGGGGTGCTGACTGGCCGACCGGCTTCGGCTTCCTGGACCAGATCATCAACGGCTCGGCCATCAAGCCGTCCGGTGGTAACAACGTCCAGGAACTGAACGACCCGAAGATCAACAAGCTGCTCAACGAGGGCATCGCCAACACCGACGACGCCGCCCGTGCGAAGGCCTGGGCCAACGTCGACAGGGCTGTCGCCGAAGGCGCCACCGCTGTGCCGCTGATCTACCGCAAGAACCTGCTGCTCCGCCCGGTGTCCGCGACGAACGTCACGGTCACGCAGGCCTACCTCGGCATGTACGACTACGTGCTGATGGGTTCCGCCAAGTAGGAACGGCCCCGCTTCCCGGGCCGCGCACGCGGCCCGGGAAGCGGCCTCCGGACCCCCAGAATTGTCCCGAAAGGCAGGTGAAGGCACGGTGTCCGAACGCATGGGTAGCCCCCGGCGAGCAGATACCGGCGCCGGATAGCTGTGGCTGCGTACATCATCCGACGCGTCTTCGGCGCGGTACTGCTGCTGTTGATCGTCAGCGCAGTCACCTTCGCGATCTTCTTCCTCGTCCCCCGACTGGCCGGGCAGACGATGGACCAATTGGCAGCCCAGTACGTGGGCAAGGACGCCAATCCGCAGTCCATCCTCGCGGTCAAGCAGAACCTCGGCCTCGACCAGCCGCTGTACATCCAGTACTGGCACTTCCTCAAGCAGCTCTTCGTCGGCGCCGACTTCCAGTTCGGCCCCGAGGCCACGCACTGCGGCGTGCCGTGCTTCGGCTACTCCTTCAAGCGTCACATCGAGGTGTGGCCCGAGCTGACCGCGCGTATCCCGGTCACGTTCTCGCTGGCCATCGGTGCCGCGGTGATCTGGCTGATCAGCGGTGTGGCGATCGGAGTCGTCTCCGCGCTGAAGCGGGGCTCGATCCTCGACCGCTTCTTCATGGGCGTCGCGCTCGCCGGTGTCTCCCTGCCGATCTTCTTCACCGGCATGCTCGCGCTGGGTGTGCTGACGGTGCAATGGCCCATCTGGGAAGGCGTCAACTACGTCCCGTTCACGGACAGTCCGCTGGACTGGGCGTGGAACCTGCTGATCCCGTGGTGTTCCCTGGCCTTCCTCTATTCCGCGCTCTACGCCCGCATCACCAGAGCCGGGATGCTGGAGACGATGGGCGAGGACTACATCCGTACCGCCCGTGCCAAGGGCCTCAAGGAGAGCCGGGTCATCGGCAAGCACGGCCTGCGGGCCGCGCTCACCCCCATCGTGACCATCTTCGGAATGGACTTCGGTCTGCTGGTCGGAGGCGCCGTCATCACCGAGACCGTGTTCTCCTTCCCCGGACTCGGCCAGTACGCCATCAAGAGCGTGCAGGAGAACGACCTTCCGATCGTCATGGGCGTGACCCTCGTCGCCGCCTTCTTCATCGTCATCTGCAATCTGCTGGTGGATCTGGTGTACGCCGCCATCGACCCCCAGGGTGAGGCTCTCGTGAGTGAGGTTTCCAAGACCGAGGCGCCGGGCGAGCCGGTGGCCGGCCGGCGTTCCGGCGACGACGAGGCCTTCCTCTCCGTACGGGATCTGCGTATCCACTTCCAGACCGACGACGGGCTGGTCAAGTCGGTCGACGGCGTCAGCTTCGACGTGAAGCCCGGACAGACCCTCGGCATCGTGGGCGAGTCCGGCTCCGGCAAGTCCGTCACCTCGCTCGGCGTGCTCGGCCTGCACCGCACGGCCCCCAACGCCCGTATCTCCGGCGAGGTCTGGCTGGACGGCGAGGAGCTGCTCGGCGCGTCCGACGACCGGGTACGGGAGCTGCGCGGCCGAAAGATGGCCATGATCTTCCAGGACCCGCTCTCCGCGATGCACCCGTACTTCTCGGTCGGCTCGCAGATCGTGGAGGCCTACCGGGTCCACAACAAGGTCAGCAAGAAGATCGCCCGCACCCGCGCCATCGAGATGCTCGACCGGGTCGGCATCCCCGAGCCGCACAAGCGGGTCGACTCCCACCCGCACGAGTTCTCCGGTGGTATGCGCCAGCGCGCCATGATCGCGATGGCCCTGGTCAACAACCCGGAACTGCTCATCGCCGACGAGCCGACCACCGCCCTGGACGTCACCGTCCAGGCGCAGATCCTGGACCTGATCCGGGACCTGCAGAAGGAGTTCGGCTCCGCCGTCATCATGATCACCCACGACCTCGGGGTCGTGGCGGAGATGGCCGACGAGCTCCTGGTGATGTACGGCGGCCGGTGCATCGAGCGCGGTCCGGCGGAGAAGGTCTTCTACGAGGCCCAGCACCCCTACACCTGGGGCCTGCTCACCTCGATGCCGCGCATCGACCGTGAGCAGACCGAGCGGCTGATCCCCGTCAAGGGCCAGCCGCCGTCGCTGATCAACGTCCCGAGCGGCTGCGCCTTCAACCCGCGCTGCCCGTACGCGGACATCCCCGAGGACAACGTCACCCGCACGACGCGTCCCGAGCTGGAACTGGTCGGCGACGGCCACTTCTCCGCCTGCCACATGGCACCGGAGGAGCGGACCCGGATCTGGACCGAAGAGATTGCGCCGAAGCTGTGAGCGAGGCGAGTGAGGTGAGCGACGTGAGCGAGAAGAAGGATCCCCCGGTGCTGGAGAAGGACGTGAGGATCCCGGAGCAGGCGACCTCCTCGCGCGAGCCGCTGCTCAGGGTCGAGGGCCTGGTCAAGCACTTCCCGATCCGCAAGGGGCTGCTGGGACGGCAGACCGCCGCGGTCAAGGCCGTCGACGGGATCGACTTCGAGGTGTACCCGGGGGAGACCCTGGGCGTCGTCGGCGAGTCCGGCTGCGGCAAGTCGACGATGGGCCGGCTCATCACCCGGCTGATCGAACCGACGGGCGGCAAGGTCGAGTTCGAGGGCCGGGACATCACGCACCTGTCCATGGGGAAGCTGCGGCCGATGCGCCGTGACGTCCAGATGATCTTCCAGGACCCGTACTCCTCGCTGAACCCGCGGCACACGATCGGCACGATCGTGAGCGCGCCGTTCAAGCTCCAGGGCGTCGAGCCCGAGGGGGGTCTCAAGAACCACGTCCAGGAGCTGCTGTCGCTGGTCGGGCTCAGCCCCGAGCACTACAACCGCTACCCGCACGAGTTCTCCGGCGGTCAGCGCCAGCGCATCGGCATCGCCCGCGCGCTCGCCCTGCGCCCGAAGCTGGTCGTCGCCGACGAGCCGGTCTCGGCGCTGGACGTGTCGATCCAGGCACAGGTGGTCAACCTGCTGGACGACCTCCAGGACGAGCTCGGGCTCACGTACGTGATCATCGCGCACGACCTCTCGGTCATCCGCCATGTCTCGGACCGCATCGCGGTCATGTACCTGGGCAAGATCGTCGAGCTGGCGGACCGCAAGTCGCTGTACTCGGCGCCCATGCACCCGTACACCAAGGCCCTGATGTCCGCGGTGCCGGTGCCGGACCCGCGGCGGCGCGGCCTGAAGAGCGAGCGCATCCTGCTCAAGGGCGATGTGCCCTCGCCGATCTCGCCGCCCAGCGGCTGCCGGTTCCACACCCGGTGCTGGAAGGCGACGGAGATCTGCAAGACGCAGGAGCCGCCGCTGATCGCGCTGAAGACCGGCCACCAGGTCGCCTGTCACCACCCGGAGAACGCTCCGGACCAGGTGCCGGGGGAGCAGGTGCTGGCCGCGGCCCGGGAAGCGGTCGAGCTGGTCACGGTCGCCAAGGCGGATCCGGTCGTGGAGCCGGAGGCGGTCGCGAAGGCGGAAACGGTCGCGGAGCCCGAAACCGCGACGCCGTCGGAGGCCTCCGGGGCCTCGGAGGACAGCCCCAAGGAGTAGTACCGGCACAATTGCCCGGTGCTCAACGAACTGTTCACGCCCTCCGTCCAGCATGCGCTCGACATCGTCGGGATCTTCGTCTTCGCGATCTCGGGCGCTCTGCTCGCCGTACGCAAGAACTTCGATGTCTTCGGCATCGCGGTGCTCGCCGAGGTGACCGCGCTGGGCGGGGGGCTGTTCCGTGACCTGATCATCGGCGCGGTGCCGCCCGCCGCCTTCACGGACCTCGGGTACTTCACCACCCCGCTGTTCGCCGCCGGCCTGGTCTTCTTCCTGCACCCGCAGGTCGAACGGATCCAGCTCGGCGTCAACGTCTTCGACGCGGCCGGCCTCGGGCTCTTCTGCGTCACGGGGACGGTGAAGGCGTACGACTACGGCCTGGGTCTCACCGCGTCGGCGGCGCTCGGTCTGGCCACCGCGGTCGGCGGCGGTGTGCTGCGCGACGTGCTGGCCAACGAGGTGCCGTCGCTGCTGCGCTGGGACCGTGACCTGTACGCGGTGCCCGCCATCGTCGGGGCGACCATGATCGTGCTCTGCATCCGCTTCGACGCACTCAACGCCTTCACCAGCGGCTGCGCGGTGCTCACGGCGTTCGTGCTGCGGCTCCTGGCGCTGCGCTACCACTGGCGGGCCCCGCGCGCCTACAACCGGCGCTCGGCGACACCGGACGAGGGATAGGCCGGCTGCCGTCATCTCACCGACGCGCAAAAGCTACCGCTCAGTAACGCGATCGGTGTAGCGTGCATGCCATGGCACAGGCAGCAGAGCAGGCGGCAACGACCGCGCAGGCGACCATCGGGGACAGCGAGTTCGACCGGGACACCGCAGTCACCCTCCGCGAGGAAGGCGTCTACGACGCAGAGCTCTCCGCGGGCTGGACGATCATCCACGCGGTCAACGGCGGCTATCTGCTGGCCATGCTCGGCCGCGCACTCGGTGAGGCACTGCCGCACCCGGACCCCTTCTCGGTCTCGGCGCACTACCTCACCGCATCCGTCCCCGGCCCCGCCGTGATCCGTACCCAGACCGTCCGCACCGGACGCACCCTCTCCACCGGACAGGCCTCGCTCTTCCAGTACGCCGCCGACGGCACCGAGGTCGAGCGCATCCGGGTCATCGCCACCTACGGCGATCTGGACGCCCTGACCGACGACATCCGCACGTCCGCCAAGCCGCCGGCCATCCCGCCCCGCGAGCACTGCCTCGGCCCGGGCGACGGCCCGGCCGCGATCCCCGGCAGCTCCGCGATCACCGAGCGGCTCGACATCAAGCTCGACCCCGCGACGATCGGCTGGGCCGTCGGTCAGCCCTCCGGCAAGGGCGAGATGCGCGGCTGGTTCGGGCTCGCGGACGGCCGTGACGCCGACCCGCTCTCGCTGCTCCTCACCGTCGACGCGCTGCCGCCGACCTCCTTCGAGCTCGGGCTCAAGGGCTGGACCCCGACCATCGAGCTCACCACCCACATCCGCTGCCGCCCCGCCCCCGGCCCCCTCCGTGTCTCCATCACCACGCGCAACCTGGCGGGCGGCTTCCTGGAGGAGGACGCGGACGTCTGGGACAGCGCCGACCGGCTGGTCGCCCAGTCCCGCCAGCTCGCCCGCGCACCGCGCAGCTGAAGGCCCGCACCGCCCCCGGTCCGGAATCGCCGGTCCGGCCCGGGAGATGCTGGTCCGGTGAAATCCGACCGGCTGCTCTCGATCCTGCTGCTGCTCCAGACCCGCCGTCTGGTGCCCGCCACCGAGCTGGCCGAGCGCCTCGACGTCTCCGTACGCACCATCTACCGGGACGTCGAGGCGCTCTCGGCGTCCGGCGTGCCCGTCTATGCCGAACGCGGCCGCCACGGCGGCATCGTTCTGCTGCCCGGGTTCCGTACCGACGTCACCGGGCTGACCGCCGACGAGTCGCGCGCCCTGTTCGTCCTGGCCGCGGACGGCGCCCACGCCGCGCTCGGGCTCGACGAGGCGATCGCCTCCGCCCTGCGCAAGGTGATGGCGGCGCTGCCCGCCCCGCACCGCCCCGCCGCCGAACTGACCAGCCGCCGCATCCTCGTGGACCCGGTGCGCTGGATGAGCGGACCGCGCGCCGTCGTCGACATCGCCGACCTGTACGACGCCGTGTTCGCCGACCGGCGGCTGCGGCTGCGCTACCGGCACAGCGGTACGAGGACGGCCCGCACCTACACCGTCGATCCCTACGGCCTCGTGGTGAAGGCGGGCGTCTGGTACCTGGTCGCCGACCACGACGCGGAGCCCCGGCTGTACCGCGCCGACCGGGTGCGGGGGGTCACCCTCACCGAGGACCCGGTCGTGCGCAGGCCCGGCGTGGAACTGACACACGTCTGGGAGGAGTTGCGTCGCCAGGTCGAGGAACGGCAGGGGGAGTTCACCCTGCGGGTGCGGGTGCACCGCTCCCGGCTCGACCTGTTCCTGCGGCTGAACGCGGGTGTGCTCACGGGGAGACCGAGACCCGATGAACAGGACGGCGAGTGGCTGCGGGCCGACCTTGCCGTGGAGTCGGTGGAATGGGCGCGCTCCCTGCTCTCCTTCGGCCCCAACGTCGAGGTGCTGGAGCCGCCGGAGGCCCGTGCGGTGGTGGCCGCGCACGCGGCCGCGGTCATGGCGCTGTACGGGGACCGGGAGCCGGGGGCGTCCGGAGGCGGGGCTTGATTCAGGGGCCGGCGTCCGGCGCGGGTCCGTCCAGCCAGTGCAGGCGGCCCAGGGTGACCAGCCGCAGGCGGCGGCGGGCGACGCGGGCCACCTGTGCGTCGCCTGCCGGGCCGGCGTCCAGCATGGCCGACGCGGTGATCACCATGTGGTCGACGTAGAGGCCCCCCAGCATCAGCAGATCCTCCTCGTCCCAGCCCCGTGACTCGGGCTCGTCCGCCAGCGCCGCCGCCACTTCCTCGGCGAACCGCTGGAGCTGGGCGGCGATCGCCTCGCGGACCGGGCCGACCCCGCCGTGCTGCTCGCGGGCGATGAAGCGGAAGTGCGCGGGCTGCTCCCGGACGTGGCGCGCTATCAGATCGACGCTGCGGTCCAGCCGGACCTCGCTGTCGCCGGTCTCGGCGAGGATCGCGCCGATCATTCCGTGGAGGCTGCCCAGCGTCTGCTCGACCAGAGCCACCCCGAGCGCGGCGATGTCGTCGAAGTGCCGGTAGAAGGCCGTGGGCGTGACACCCACGGCTCGCGTCACCTCGCGCAGTCCCAGGCTGCTCAGACTCTGGTGCTCCAGCAGCCCGAGGGCGGCGTCCAGCAGGGCCTGGCGTGTCTTCAGCTTCTGGGTCTGGCGGATGCCGGCGGTGTGACTCATGCCATTCAGTAAACAACTGTTCTCTGGTGCGGGAAAGGGGAGTGCGGGTCTAGACTGACAAGTCAGTGAACAGTCGTACTCTCAATCATGGAAAGGCTGACCATGATCGTCCTCGTCGTCGCCCTGCTCCTGCTGGGGATCGTGCTGGGAGCGGTGGTCCAGATTCCGCTTCCGCTGTCCCTCACGCTCGGCGCCCTGATCGGCTGCTGGCTGCTGGTCTTCGTCGTACGCGAGCGGACGGGCGCACGCCGCCGCTCCCAGTGACCGCCCGGCCGTCCACCGCAGCGCATCCAGATCCGAAGGAGTCCGCACGATGACACTCACCACATCCACCCGCCGCTCCGAAGCCACCGCCCGGCCCCCCGTCGACGACACCTCCGCCCCGGCCGCCCACTCCACCCCGCCCCGGCGCTCCGCCCGGGACGCGGACGGTCTCGCCGTCGCGTCCTTCGTCCTCGGCCTCGTCGGCCTCCTGGTGATGAACCTTCTGCTCGGCCCGGCGGCCATCGTCATGGCGATCGTCGCGCTGGCCCGCTCCACCACCCGTCGCGGCCGCGCCCTGCTCGGGCTCGCGCTCGGCGTCGCCGACCTGGTGATCCTCGCCTTCCTCGTCACCGGAAACGGCGTCGTCGCCTGGAACTTCGGCGGCTGACGGAGCGCGGATCCTGACGCTCGCCCCGACCGGATCGGGCTCCGGACCGGGCTCCGGGCCGGACGGGTCGGACCCCGCCTTTCGCGGTGCGCGGGCACCGGGACACCATGCGCTCGCCGTACGCCCCGCCGCAGGCTCGTAGAATCGAGCCCACCATGGCTTACCTCGACCACGCCGCGACCACGCCGATGCTGCCGGAGGCGATCGCGGCGATGACCGCGCAGCTCGCCGTCACCGGCAACGCGTCCTCACTCCACGCCGCCGGGCGCCGGGCCCGCCGCACCGTCGAGGAGTCCAGAGAGACCCTCGCCGACGCCCTCGGCGCCCGCCCCAGCGAGGTGGTCCTCACCTCCGGCGGCACCGAGTCGGACAACCTCGCGGTGAAGGGCCTGTACTGGGCCCGCCGCGACGCCGACCCCCGCCGCACCCGGGTCCTGGCCAGCCCCGTCGAGCACCACGCGGTGCTGGACGCCGTCGACTGGCTCGCCGAGCACGAGGGCGCGACCGTCGAGTACCTCCCCGTCGACCGGTACGGCCGCGTCCACCCCGACGTGCTGCGCGAGGCGCTGGTCCGTAACCCCGACGACGTCGCGATGATCACCGTGATGTGGGCGAACAACGAGATCGGCACCGTCATGCCGGTACGTGAACTGGCCGAGGTCGCCCGCGAGTTCGACGTCCCCATGCACGCCGACGCGGTACAGGCCTTCGGGCAGCTCGAAGTCGACTTCGCCCGCTCCGGACTCGCCGCGATGACCGTGAGCGCGCACAAGATCGGCGGCCCGTTCGGAGTCGGCGCGCTGCTGCTCGGCCGCGAGTACACCCCCGTACCCGTGATGCACGGCGGAGGACAGGAGCGCCGTGTGCGCTCCGGGACCCTGGACGTGCCCGGCGTCGCCGCGTTCGCCGTCGCGGGACGGCTCGCGGCCGACGGGCGAGAGGATTTCGCCCGGGAGATCGGCGGGCTCCGCGACGAGCTGGCCGCGGCCGTCCTGGCTCAGGTCCCGGACGCCGTCCTCGGCGGCGACCCGGCCCCCGGCGGCCGGCTGCCGGCCAACGCGCACTTCACCTTCCCCGGCTGCGAGGGCGACTCGCTCCTGCTGCTGCTGGACGCGCAGGGCATCGAATGCTCCACCGGCTCCGCCTGTACGGCCGGGATCGCCCAGCCCAGCCACGTCCTGCTGGCCACCGGCACGGATCCGGACCTGGCCCGTGGCACCCTGCGGTTCTCGCTGGGCCACACCTCGACCAAGCAGGACGTCGAGGACGTGGCGCGGGCGATCGGCCCGGCGGTGAAGCGGGCGAGGACGGCGGGGCTCAGCTGACGCCGCCTCTTTCGCCTGCCAGCCGTCAGACTTTCGCCGCCCGGACCAGCTTCATGTAGCGGTCCCAGTCCCAGCCCCTTCCCGGGTCCGTGTGGTCGGTCCCCGGCACCTCCACGTGCCCGATGATGTGCTCGCGGTCCACCGGTATGTCGTACCTCGCGCATATCGCCGCGGTGAGCCGGGCGGACGCCCCGTACATCGCCGTGGTGAAGCCCTGCGGGCGTTCCACGAAGCCCTCGTGCTCGATGCCCACGCTGCGTTCGTTGTAGGAGCGGTTGCCCGCGTGGAAGGCGACGTCCAGCTCGCGGATCATCTGTGTCACATGACCGTCCTTGCGCACCACGTAGTGCGCAGCGGCCCGGTGCCCCGGGTCCTGGAAGACCTGGACCGCGCTGCTGAAGCTGCCCTGTGTGACGTGGATGACCACGCGGTCGATGTCGTAGTCGTCGGGGCGGTCCGCGCGCCGCCAGTTCGCCTCGGAGGCAGCCGTCCAGGTGGCCCGTGCGTAATCCACCTCACCCGGTGTGCGCGGCTTCTCCACTCCGGGCAGCCGCCACCAGGCCCGCTTCAGCTGCTCCCGCGCCAGCGCCGCCGTACCTGCCGCGGTGACGACGCCGCCGATCAGCACCGCGCGCCGGCTGATCCCGCTGCCGGTCCCCGATCCTGCGGGGCCCTTGGCGCCCGCCGTCCCCTTGGTCCCCATGTGACCGACAACGCTTATCCGCGAGCATTCGGTTCCCGGCGACCCGTACCCTGGTGGAGCTATGACTCAGACTTCCCAGCGCCCCCTCCGTGTGCTCGCCGCCATGTCGGGCGGTGTCGACTCCGCCGTCGCGGCGGCCCGCGCCGCCGAGGCGGGCCACGACGTGACCGGTGTGCACCTCGCCCTCTCCGCGAACCCGCAGTCCTTCCGGACCGGCGCCCGGGGCTGTTGCACCATCGAGGACTCCCGGGACGCCCGCCGTGCCGCGGACGTCATCGGCATCCCCTTCTACGTCTGGGACCTCGCGGAACGCTTCCGCGAGGACGTCGTGGAGGACTTCGTCGCCGAGTACGAGGCGGGGCGCACCCCCAACCCGTGCCTGCGCTGCAACGAGAAGATCAAGTTCGCGGCCCTGCTCGACAAGGCCCTGGCGCTCGGCTTCGACGCGGTCTGCACCGGCCACTACGCCACCGTGGTCCTCGCCGAGGACGGCAGCCGTGAGCTGCACCGCGCCTCCGACATGGCCAAGGACCAGAGCTACGTCCTCGGCGTCCTGGACGAGCGCCAGCTCGCCCACGCGATGTTCCCGCTCGGTGACACCCTCACCACCAAGGACGAGATCCGCGCCGAGGCCGAGCGCCGGGGCCTGGCGGTCGCCAAGAAGCCCGACAGCCACGACATCTGCTTCATCGCCGACGGCGACACCCAGGGCTTCCTGGCTGACCGCCTGGGCGGCAAGGCGGAGGGCGACATCCTGGACGAGTCCGGTACGAAGCTCGGCACCCACGAGGGCGCCTTCGGCTTCACCATCGGTCAGCGCAAGGGCCTGCGCATCGGCCACCCGGCCGCCGACGGCAAGCCGCGCTACGTCCTGGACATCTCCCCGGTGAACAACACGGTGACCGTCGGCCCCGTCGAAGCCCTGGACGTGACCGCCCTGACGGCGATCAGGCCCCGCTGGTGCGGCACACCGCCGTCAGGCCCCGGCACGTACACCGCCCAGCTCCGCGCCCACGGCGGCGAGACCGAGGTGAGCGCCGAGCTGGTGGACGGGACGCTCAGCGTCGCGTTCACCGAGCCGGTACGGGGCGTGGCCCCCGGCCAGGCGGTCGTGCTGTACGACGGCACCCGCGTGGTCGGGTCGGCGACGATCGCCACCACGGTGCGGCGGGAGACGGCGGCGGGGGTCACCTCCGACTGACCGGTGCGGCCGGTCCGTCACTCGGCGCCCGACAACGCCCCCCGGTGCCCCGCGCGGCAACGCCCGACCCCTGTACGGGCGTGGCCGCGCGGGGGGCTCTGGCCCCCCGGCCCGCCCGGTGTGCTCTCAGGACGTCTGGCGCGCGTGCACGTCCCGGGTGAAGAACTCCGCCAGGACCGGAGCGATCACCTGCGGCGCCAGCTCCCGCGTCTGCCCCGTCAGGGTGCGGTGCCGGCCCCGGGGCAGGGCGTCCGCCAGCAGGCGGGTCGACGTCCTGGCGGTGGCCGCGCTGAAGCCGCCGCAGACCACCAGGGTCCGCGCCGTCACCGAGGCGAACCGCTCCGCCGGAACCGCCCCGTTGCCCAGCACCGCGTCGTCGTACGCGAGGGTGTGCGCCACGGACTCCAGCGTCCGCCACAGCGGCGCCTTCCGCATCCTGGCGACCGTGTCGGCCGCGACCCCCGTCACGGACAGGAACAGCTCCACCGCCCCGCCCCGGTCCCCGGCGGACAGCAGCCGGTGCAGCCGGGCCGTGCAGCCGGCCTTGAACAGCAGGCCCGCTGCCCCCGGGGTGTACGGCGGCTCGTACACCGCGAGCCGCGCGACCGGGAGCCCGGCGGCCTGCGCCTCCAGGGCGAGCGCACCGCCGGCCCCGACACCGAACACCGAGGGCCGGCCGCCCACCGCCCGGGCGAGCGCGGCCAGGTCCTCGGTCTCGCGCTCCACCGCGTAGGGCGACCCGTCCCCACTGGCGCCCCGGCCTCGCCGGTCGTACGTGACGACCTCGAAGTGCGGCGCGAGGAGACGGGCCAGCGGGGCCTCGGTCACCGCGGTGCCCAGCGCGCCGCTCACCAGAATCAGCGGCGGTCCTTCGCCCCGGCGCCGGTACGCGATCAGGGTGCCGTCGCGGGAGAGAGTCTTGTCCATGTGGAGGTGGACTGCGGGGCGTGCGGAAACTCATCGCTCTCCGCGAAGACTTTCCGAACTTTCTCTTCTTCGCGGCTCAGAACTGTTGTTGACGAGCGGCCGACCCTTCAGTCCGCGAGAGTCTCGGTGTCGTAGAAGCAGAAGTGGTCCTTGATCGCGGCCACTTCGTCCTTCGGGTCCGGGTACGCCCAGACGAGGTCGGCCGCATCCGGGCGGGACCAGTAGGAGGCATCTCCCTTGAACGGGCAGTGGGTTCCGGTCTCCGACGCCGTCAGCAGCTCGGTGCGGACGTCCTCGGGCGGCAGGTAGTAGCGGACCGGACAGCCCGTCTCGCGCAGGACGAGCGGGCGCCGGCTCTCGGCGAGCAGCACTCCGTCGCGGACCACGCGCACATGCTCGGTGCCGGGCTCGACGGTGATGTGGTGTCCTCGGGTGGCAGTCATGTACTTCTCAGCCCCGCGACCCATGGGTTTCTTCCCCGGATTCCGCACTGTCGGTGCCGGGCTCTACCGTGGCACCCATGAAGATCTGCGTTTTCCTCTCCGCCGCCGACCTCGACGACCGCTACACCTTGCCCGCCCGCGAGTTCGCCGAACTGATCGGCCGCGGCGGGCACACCCTGGTCTGGGGCGGTTCGGAGAGCGGACTGATGAAGGTCGTCGCCGACGGCGTGCAGGAAGCGGGCGGGAAGTTGGTCGGGGTGTCGGTGGACTTCCTGGCCGCCAAGGCGCGTACGAACGCCGACGAGATGGTGATCGCGGGGGACCTCGCAGAGCGCAAGGCGCTGCTCCTGGAGAAGTCCGACGCGATCGTGATCATGGTGGGCGGCACCGGCACGCTCGACGAGGCCACCGAGATCCTGGAGCTCAAGAAGCACGGCAAGCACACCAAGCCGGTCGTGCTGCTCAACACGGCGGGGTTCTACGACGGTCTGCGCCAGCAGTTCCAGCGCATGGAGGACGAGGGCTTCCTCCCGCTGCCGCTGACCGACTTGGTGTTCTTCGCGAAGGACGGGGTCGGCGCCCTCGCCTACCTGGAGGAGTGGGCCGGCCTGCAGTGATGTGGGGGCGGTCAGGTGCCGGGTGCGACGATGGGGGCATGTCCACTCACCTCATCACCGGTGCCGGTTCCGGCATCGGCGCAGCCGTCGCCCGTCGTCTCACGGAGCGCGGGGACGAGCTCGTCCTCCTGGCCCGTGACGCGGGCCGCGCCAAGGAACTGGCCGCGCTCCACCCCGGCGCCCGCACGATCGTCGGCGACCTGTCCAACCCGGACCGGCTCTCCTGGGCCTTCGGCCAGCAGTCGATGCCGGAGCGGCTGGACTCGCTGCTGCACATCGCGGGCGTCGTCGAACTCGGCCGCGTCGGCGAGCTCACCCCCAAGGCCTGGCACTTCCAGCTCAACGCCAACCTCGTCTCCCCGGCCGAGCTGACCCGCCTCCTCCTGCCCCAGCTGCGCATCGCCCAGGGCCACGTCCTCTTCGTCAACTCCGGCGCCGGGCTCGCCGCCCACGCCGAGTGGGGCGCCTACGCTGCGAGCAAGCACGGACTGAAGGCGCTGGCCGACTCGCTGCGCCACGAGGAGCACGGGAACGGGGTCCGGGTGACGTCCGTGTACCCGGGTCGCACCGCCAGCCCCATGCAGGCCAAGGTCCACCAGCAGGAGGGCAAGGAGTACGACGCCTCGCGCTGGATCGACCCGGAGTCCGTCGCCACCACGATCCTGATGGCGCTGGACCTGCCCCGCGACGCCGAGGTCAACGACCTCACGGTGCGTCCCGGCCGCTGACGGGCCGGCCGGCGAAACGAGGCGCCCGGCCGCTGACGGTCCGGGCGGGGAACCGCCGTAGGCTTCCCGCGTGAGCGAGAAGAGCAAGTTCAGCGGGTGCCCGGCCACCGGAATCGGTTCGATGCCCGGAGGGGACGCACGGGAGGCGGCGAAGACCGTCACCGGCTCCTTCGGGGACGGCCAGGGCGTGCCGTATCTGGCGGAACTGCCCGCGCGCGGTCCCGGCGCGGACATGATCGGGCGGACCATCGGGCTGCTCGTCGAGATGTACGGACACGTCGAGCCGAGCGGCTGGCGCATCAGCGACCGGCCCGGGCGCGACACCCGCCGGGCCCGGTCCTGGCTCGGCGAGGACCTCGACGCACTGGAGGAGTTCACCCAGGGGTACGAGGGCCCGCTCAAGGTGCAGGCCGTCGGGCCGTGGACGCTGGCCGCCGCGCTCGAGCGCCGGAGCGGCGAGGCCGTCCTCGGCGACCCCGGCGCCTGCCGCGACCTGGCCGGCTCGCTCGCGGAGGGGCTGCGCAACCACCTCGCCGAGGTGCGGCGCCGGATGCCCGGTGCGCGCGTGATCCTCCAGCTCGACGAACCGTCACTGACCGGGGTCCTGCTCGGGCGGATCAGAACGGCGAGCGGCTACCGCACCTACCGGGCCGTGGACCGCCAGGTCGTGGAGGACACGCTGCGCGAGGTGCTGGGCGTGGCCGGAGACGGAGCCACGGTCGTGCACACCTGCGCTCCCGACGTGCCGTTCGCCCTGCTGCGCCGGGCCGGGACCGACGGGATCTCCTTCGATTTCTCCCTGCTCACCGAGCGTGAGGAGGAGGCGATCGGGGAAGCGGTCGAGGGCGGTACCCAGCTGTTCCTCGGGGTGGTGCCGGGCACCGACCCGGCCTCGGGCGGATTGTCGGACCCGGGCGGTAGCGTCATGGGTGTCAGGACGCTGTGGCGCAGGCTGGGGCTGAATCCGGGGACTCTGACCGAGTCCGTGGCGATCACCCCCTCGTGCGGTCTCGCGGGTGCCTCGCCCGCG
Organism: Streptomyces sp. LN549; assembly: GCF_043203805.1. Lineage (NCBI taxonomy): Bacteria > Bacillati > Actinomycetota > Actinomycetes > Kitasatosporales > Streptomycetaceae > Streptomyces > Streptomyces sp. LN549. Next base: position 6,301,498 of record NZ_JAZHRI010000002.1, read on the forward strand.
TACGCCCGTGCCGCGCTCGCCCACTGCGCCCGGGCCGCGAAATCGCTCGCAGACAACCCTGAGTAACGGGGTACTGGGTAACGGGAGGACGGGACGATGGCCGGCGAACAGCAGACGTCACTGCCAGGTGAACAGGAGACGGCGGTGCCGGCGGAGGCACGGGAGCGGCACGCGCTCCTCGCCGAGCAGATCGAGGAGCACCGCTTCCGTTATTACGTGAACGACCAGCCGGTCGTCAGCGACGCGGAGTTCGACCGGCTGATGCGTGAGCTGGAGGCCCTGGAGGACGAGTACCCGCAGCTGCGCACGCCGGACTCGCCGACCCAGAAGGTCGCGGGGCCGTACCGGACGGAATTCACCTCCGTTGCGCACCGCGAGCGGATGCTGTCCCTGGACAACGCCTTCGACGACGAGGAGCTGGCCGCCTGGGGCGAGCGAGTCGCCCGGGACGTGGGGGCCACCGGCTACCACTTCCTGTGCGAGCTCAAGATCGACGGCCTCGCGGTCAACCTCACCTACGAGCACGGGCTGCTGACCCGGGCCGCGACCCGGGGCGACGGCCGCACCGGCGAGGACATCACGCCCAACGTCCGGACGATCGCGGAGATCCCGCACCGGCTGAAGGGCGACCGGATCCCGGAGCTGGTCGAGATCCGCGGCGAGGTCTTCTTCCCGATGGAGGGATTCGAGGAGCTGAACGCCCGGCTGGTGGAGGCCGACGACAAACCCTTCGCCAACCCGCGCAACGCGGCGGCCGGTTCGCTGCGCCAGAAGGACCCCAAGGTCACCGCCACCCGGCCGCTGCACATGGTGGTCCACGGCATCGGCGCCCGTGAGGGCTTCGACATCGACTGCCTCTCGCACGCCTACGAGCTGCTTCACGAGTGGGGTCTGCCCACCGCCAAGTACAACAAGGTGGTGGACTCCCTCGCCGGGGTGCGGGAGTTCATCGCCTACTTCGGCGAGCACCGGCACTCCGTGGAGCACGAGATCGACGGTGTCGTCGTCAAGCTCGACGAGATCCCGCTCCAGGGCCGGCTCGGCTCCACCTCCCGCGCCCCGCGCTGGGCGATCGCCTGGAAGTACGCGCCGGAGGAGGTCAACACCAAGCTGGTCAACATCCGCGTCGGCGTCGGCCGCACCGGCCGCGTCACCCCGTACGCCCAGGTCGAACCGGTCGAGGTGGCGGGCTCCGAGGTCGAGTTCGCGACGCTGCACAACCAGAACGTGGTCCGCGCGAAGGGCGTCCTGATCGGCGACACCGTCGTGCTCCGCAAGGCCGGCGACGTGATCCCGGAGATCCTCGGCCCGGTCGTCGACCTCCGGGACGGCACCGAGCAGGCCTTCGTCATGCCCACCCACTGCCCCGAGTGCGGGACGGAGCTGCGGCCGATGAAGGAGGCCGACATCGACGTCCGCTGCCCCAACGCCCGCTCCTGCCCGGCGCAGCTGCGGGAGCGGGTCGCCTACCTGGCGGGTCGCAAGTGCCTGGACATCGACCACTTCGGATACGTCGCGGCCGCAGCCCTGACCCGGCCGCTGGAGCCCGCCGATCCGCCGCTCCGGGACGAGGGCGACCTCTTCGGGCTGACCGTCGAGCAGCTGCTGCCCATCCGCGCGTACGTCCTCGACATGGACAGCGGGCTGCCCAAGCGGGACCCGAAGACGGGTGAGGAGAAGATCGCGACGGTCTTCGCCAACCAGCAGGGCGAGCCGAAGAAGAACGCCCTCGCCATGCTGGACGCCATCGCCGAGGCGAAGGAGGCCCCGCTGGCCCGGATCCTCACCGGGCTCTCCATCCGCCATGTCGGGCCGGTCGCCGCGCAGGAGCTGGCCCGCCAGTTCCGGTCCATCGACCGGATCGACGAGGCCACCGAGCAGGAGCTGTCCGACGCCGACGGGGTCGGGCCCATCATCGCCGCCTCGGTCAAGCAGTGGTTCGCCGAGGAGTGGCACCGCGAGATCCTGCGCAAGTGGCGGGAGGCCGGGGTCCGGATGGAGGACGAGGGCGCCGGCGAGGAGGAGGGGCCGAGGCCGCTCGAAGGGCTCACCGTCGTCGTGACCGGCACCCTGACCGGGCACACCAGGGACGGTGCGAAGGAGGCCCTCCAGAGCCGTGGGGCGAAGGTCACCGGTTCGGTCTCGAAGAAGACGTCCTTCGTGGTGGTCGGCGACAACCCCGGATCGAAGTACGACAAGGCGATGCAGCTGAAGGTGCCCGTGCTGGACGAGGACGGCTTCGCGGTGCTGCTCGAACAGGGGCCCGACGCGGCGCGCGAGGCCGCGGTTCCGGTCGAGGAGCAGTAGGGGAGCGGAAGGAAGTGTGCCGGACGGTGAGGAGGGGGTGACGCACCGTCGGATTCACCCGATCGGCGCATAGCAGATGCTGACGGATGGTCGGTTCGCATTCGGGCAAGAGCTGTAGACCGCTGCCCCTGGACGCCTTCGGCGGCCTACTGTTGGGAGATGCGCCTGCGGTACCCGGCCCCCGCACGGGACAGGGCGTGGAGGCACGGAACGGAACCATCAGGTGACATCGGCACCGCCGGCTGTGAGAGGGACGGAATGAAACCGACCGAGAACGCCGCACCGGGGTCGCGGCTGCAAGGTTTCGTCAGCCTCATGCCCAAAGTGGGTGCCGTCGTCGTGGCCCTCGCCACGGTCCAGCTCGCGACCGGTTTCTACCGGACCGTGAGCGGCGGGCACGCCCTCTTCCCGGACGGGAAGGCCGGCTGGTCGCTCGCCGTCCTCACCGGGATAGTCGTCGGCCATCTGGTCGCGCTCGGCCGCGACCGCTGGTGGGGCGGCACCGGTTCCGGCGCCGCCCTCACCCTCGCCGTGCTGCTCCTCTACGGCTGGGTGCCCGCGGGCCTGGTCAGCCTGGTCGTGGTCGTCCTCGTCGGTGTGGCACGGCGGCACCGCTGGTGGCAGGGGCTGCTGCACGGGGCGGTGGACATCCTGGGCGTGGGCGCGGCGGCGCTGGTCCTGGCCGCGTTCGGTGAGGTGCAGACCGTCGAATCGCCCTGGCGGCCACTCGACTGGGGCATCGACGCCGTCCCGGAAGTCCTGCTCGCGGCCTCCACGTATCTCCTCGTCACCCGGGTCCTGCTGTGGTACGCCCGGTCCCCGCAGAGCGGCGGGCTGCCGACGGTCGCCCGCACCGCGCTGCTGAGGCAGGGGCTGGTAGCCGTCGCCCTCCTCGGCATCGCACCGCTGATCTGCGTCGTCGCGATGGCCATGCCCGTCCTGCTGCCCCTCTTCGCGGTCCCGCTGATCGCGCTCGACTCCACGCTCTGGATCGCCCGTGCCAGGGCCGAGGAGCAACTGCGGGACCCGCTGACCGGACTGCCGAACAGACAGTGGCTGCTGGAGCGGACGTGGACGGCGCTGGAGGAGGCCGAGAGCCTCGGCAGCCGGGTCGGCCTCGTCCTGATCGACCTCGACCGCTTCCGGGCGGTCAACGACACCCTCGGCCATCTCGCCGGGGACCGGCTGCTGCTGCAGATAGCGGACCGGCTGCGGCTCGCCCTGCCGCGCGGCGCGGAGGCGGCGAGGCTCGGAGGCGACGAGTTCGCCGTCCTGCTGCCGGCCGCGGACTCCGCCACCAGTGCCCAGCGCGTCGCCCGCCATCTGGTGGCCGAGCTCTCCTCACCACTGGACCTCGACGGACTCACGCTGGTGCTGGAGGCCAGCGCGGGCGTCGCCGTCTACCCCGACCACGCGCTGGACGCGGAGGGGCTGCTCCGGCGTGCGGACGTGGCGATGTACCAGGCCAAGCGCGACCGGACGGGCGTGGAGGTGTACGAGTCGAAGCGCGACAGCAACACCCCGGACCGGCTCGGCCTCCTCGGTGATCTGCGGCGCGCGCTGGACGCCGGCGAGGTGGAGCTGCACTACCAGCCGAAGGTCCGGTTCGACGGTCAGGTGGCCGGCCTGGAGGCGCTGGTGCGCTGGGTGCATCCGGAGCGGGGGAGGGTCCCCCCGGACGAGTTCATCGCCATTGCCGAGTCGTCCGGGCTGATGCCGCACCTCACGGAGTACGTCCTGGAGACGGCGCTGGCGCAGGTCGCCCGGTGGCGGGCGCAGGGACTGTTCGTCCCGGTCGCGGTCAACGTGTCCCCACGCGATGTGCACACCCCCGGATTCGCGGGCAGCGTCGCGGCCCGGCTGGCCCGGCACGGCGTCCCGCCCGGCGCCCTGCAGCTGGAGATAACGGAACACGTGTTGCTGGAGGACCCGCAGCGGGCCGCGGACACGCTGGCCGGACTGACCGCACACGGCGTGAAGATGTCCCTGGACGACTTCGGTACGGGGTACTCCTCGCTGGTCCACCTGCGGCGGCTGCCGGTCAGCGAGCTCAAGATCGACCGGTCGTTCGTGGCCCGGCTCGCCATCGACCACGAGGACGCGGAGATCGTCCGCTGCACGATCGACCTGGCCCACTCGCTCGGTCTGGTGGTCGTCGCCGAGGGCGTCGAGGACGACGAGACGTGGGAGCGGCTGCGGGACCTGGGCTGCGACGCGGTCCAGGGTTGGCTGGTGGCGGCCGCGATGCCGCCGCAGGAGACGACCGCGTGGCTGCGGGCGCGCGGCGAGCACGGATGGCGGCGGCCGGCGGAGCTGGCAGCGGCTGCCGCGGCGGCCGCCGCGGCAGCGAGTGTGGCCGCTGCGGCGACGCCCGAGCTGGAGCAGCGGCCGTCCGGGCGGGCGGTCGAATCGCGGCCCGCGACGACGTAGGGCGGGCGTGGGGCGCGGGGCTGCCGTGAGGTGACCGGAGGCGCCCGGTGGCCGCTTTGTCCTGGAGCGCCGCACGGGCTTGACGGGTGCCGACGGCCGCTTTGTCGTCGAGCGCCGGGCGGGTCTTCCACGGGTGGCCGTAGCCGGTGCAAGCGACACCATAGGATTGGGCCAAAACCACACACCAACCCCTGAGGATCGCTGCATGCCTGGCATCACGCGCGAGGAGGTCGCCCACCTCGCCCGGCTGGCGCGTCTGGAGCTGAAGGGCGAAGAGCTCGATCACTTCGCCGGTCAGCTCGACGACATCATCGGCGCGGTCGCCCGCGTCTCCGAGGTCGCCGACCAAGACGTACCGCCGACCTCCCACCCGCTGCCGCTGACGAACGTCATGCGGGCGGACGAGGTCCGTCCGTCGCTCACCCCCGCGCAGGCGCTCTCCGGCGCCCCGGCCCAGGAGCAGCAGCGTTTCAAGGTGCCGCAGATCCTGGGGGAGGACTAAAAAGTCATGACGGACATCAGCACCATCATCAAGCTCACCGCCGCCGAGATCGCCGCGCAGATCGCTTCGGGTGAGCTCACGGCCGTCGAGGTCACCGAGGCCCACCTGGCCCGGATCGAGGCCGTCGACGAGAAGGTCCACGCCTTCCTGCACATCGACCGCGAGGGCGCGCTCGCGCAGGCCCGCGCCGTCGACGCCAAGAAGGCGGCAGGCGAGAAGCTCGGCCCGCTGGCCGGCGTCCCGCTCGCGCTGAAGGACATCTTCACCACCGAGGACATGCCGACCACCGTCGGCTCGAAGATCCTCGAAGGCTGGGTCCCGCCGTACGACGCGACCGTCACCAAGCGGCTGAAGGCCGCCGACGTCGTGATCCTCGGCAAGACCAACATGGACGAGTTCGCCATGGGGTCCTCCACCGAGAACAGCGCCTACGGTCCCACCGGTAACCCGTGGGACCTCACCCGCATCCCGGGCGGCTCCGGCGGCGGTTCGTCGGCCGCTCTCGCGTCCTTCGAGGCCCCGCTCGCCATCGGCACGGACACGGGCGGCTCCATCCGCCAGCCCGCCGCCGTCACCGGCACCGTCGGCGTCAAGCCCACCTACGGCGGCGTCTCCCGCTACGGCATGGTGGCCTTCTCCTCCTCCCTCGACCAGGGCGGGCCCTGCGCCCGTACGGTCCTGGACGCGGCCCTGCTGCACGAGGCCATCGCCGGGCACGACCCGCTCGACTCGACCTCCATCGACGCCCCGGTCCCGCCGGTCGTCGAGGCCGCGCGCAACGGCTCCGTACAGGGCATGCGCGTCGGTGTCGTGAAGCAGTTCTCGGGCGAGGGCTACCAGGCCGGTGTCGTCCAGCGCTTCAACGAGTCGGTCGAGCTGCTGAAGTCGCTCGGCGCCACGGTCGTCGAGCTGGACTGCCCGTCCTTCGACCTCGGCCTCTCGGCGTACTACCTCATCGCGCCGTCCGAGTGCTCCTCGAACCTCGCCCGCTTCGACGCCATGCGCTACGGCCTGCGGGTCGGCGACGACGGCACTCGGTCCGCCGAGGACGTCACCGCGCTCACCCGTGAGGCCGGCTTCGGCGACGAGGTCAAGCGCCGCATCATCCTCGGTACGTACGCGCTGAGCTCCGGCTACTACGACGCGTACTACGGCTCGGCGCAGAAGGTCCGCACGCTGATCACGCGGGACTTCGAGAAGGCCTTCGAGCAGGTGGACGTCATCGTCTCCCCGACGACGCCCACCACCGCCTTCCCGATCGGCGAGCGCGCAGACGACCCGATGGCGATGTACCTTGCGGACCTGTGCACCATCCCGACCAACCTGGCCGGCAACGCAGCCATGTCGCTGCCCTGCGGCCTGGCGCCGGAGGACGGTCTGCCGGTCGGGCTGCAGATCATCGCCCCCGCCATGAAGGACGACCGGCTGTACAAGGTCGGAGCCGCCGTCGAGGCCGCCTTCGTGGAAAGGTGGGGGCACCCGCTGCTTGAGGAGGCTCCGTCGCTATGAGTGCCATGGCTAAGAAGGCCAAGAACTTCAAGAAGTCCAAGTCCGGCGTGTACATGTCCTTGGGTACCACCGCTTTCGGCGCGCTCAGCGTCGTCAAGCAGGCGAGGATGGCCCGCCAGGACAACGACACGCTGCGGCTGATCGACGCCGCCGTATCCGCCGCCGCGATCGTGACCGGACTCGCGATCCTCTACCGCGAGCTCAAGCGTCTCGGCGACGACGACGTCCTGCTGGGCTGAGAGGGAAAGTTTCAGTGACTGTCATTGACCTGGAGTCGTACGAGGACGCCCTCGCGACGTACGACCCCGTCATGGGCCTCGAAGTCCATGTCGAGCTCGGCACCAAGACCAAGATGTTCTGCGGCTGCTCCACCGAGCTCAAGCAGGACGCCAACTCGCAGACCTGTCCGGTCTGTCTCGGACTGCCCGGCGCGCTGCCGGTCGTCAACGAGATCGGCGTCGAGTCCGCCATCAAGATCGGCCTCGCGCTGAACTGCGAGATCGCCGAGTGGTGCCGTTTCGCCCGGAAGAACTACTTCTATCCGGACATGCCGAAGAACTTCCAGACCTCCCAGTACGACGAGCCGATCGCCTTCGACGGCTATCTGGACGTCCAGCTGGAGGACGGGGAGATCTTCCGGGTGCAGATCGAGCGCGCCCACATGGAGGAGGACACCGGCAAGTCGACGCACGTCGGCGGTGCCACCGGCCGGATCCACGGCGCGTCCCACTCCCTGCTCGACTACAACCGGGCGGGCATCCCGCTCATCGAGATCGTCACCAAGCCGATCGAGGGAGCGGGCGCACGAGCCCCCGAGGTCGCCAAGGCGTACGTCGCCGAGCTCCGCGAGCTCATCAAGGCGCTCGGCGTCTCGGAGGCCCGCATGGAGATGGGCCAGATGCGCTGCGACGTGAACCTGTCGCTGCGCCCGCACGGCCGTGAGACGTTCGGTACCCGCTCCGAGACGAAGAACGTGAACTCGCTGCGTTCCGTCGAGCGGGCCGCCCGCTTCGAGATCCAGCGCCACGCCGCGGTGCTGAACTCGGGCGGCACGATCGTGCAGGAGACCCGGCACTTCCACGAGGAGGACGGCTCCACCACGGCCGGCCGCATCAAGGACAACGCCGAGGACTACCGCTACTTCCCCGAGCCCGACCTGGTGCCGGTCGCCCCGGCCCGGGAGTGGGTCGAGGAGCTCCGCAAGGGGCTTCCCGAGCTGCCGCGGCTGCGCCGCGCCCGGCTCAAGGAGGAGTGGGGTGTCTCCGAGCACGACATGCAGTCCATCCTCAACGCGGGCGCGGTCGACCTGATCGTGGCCACGACCGAGGCGGGCGCCCCGTCGGACCAGGCCCGCAAGTGGTGGATGGGCGAGCTCGCCCGTAACGCCAACGAGACCGGCCGCGGTCTCGACGAGCTGGGTGTCACCCCCGCGCAGGTCGCCAGGGTCGCCGAGCTCGTCACCTCCGGCGATCTCAACGACAAGCTGGCCCGTCAGGTCCTGGAGGGTGTCCTCGCGGGCGAGGGCGACCCGGACACCGTCGTCGAGAAGCGCGGCCTGAAGGTCGTCTCCGACGAGGGTGCGCTGTCCACGGCCGTGGACGAGGCCATCGCGGGCAACGCCGCCATCGCGGACAAGATCCGCGGCGGCAAGGTCGCAGCCGCCGGTGCGCTCGTCGGCGCCGTCATGAAGGCCACCCGTGGCCAGGCGGACGCGGCCCGGGTGCGCGAGCTGATCCTGGAGAAGCTCGGCGTCTAGGGCCTTCCCGTACGTCCGCGAAGGGGCGGTGCATCCGGTTCTCCACCGGGCGCACCGCCCCTTCGCGCATCACCCGCCGGCGTCACCTCTTGAGCGTCGGCGCCCCGAGGATCAGGCTGCCCATCTCGCAGTCGTCGGCGGGGTCGGCGTAGGAGACGCTCAGCCGGAGCACGCCGGTGACCGGCACGGAGATGGTCTTCGGCTTTCCGAGCAGCACCTCACCGGTGAAGCCGGGCTCGCCGTCGACCTCGATGGTGACCCGGGCGGCCTTGTTCGACGAGTTGTCGTCGACACCCGCCACCATGGTCAGGGTCTTCCACTCGCGGCTCAGGTTGTACTCGGCGGAACCGCTGCACTCCTCGTCACCGCCGTCGGGCACCAGGGCGGTGTCGTAGTACTTGCTGTTCAGCGTTCCGTTCCCGACGGCGATGCCGGCGTACTGACCGGTCGCGACGGGGTCCAGGGTGGTGAGCGACTTGGTGTCGGACGTGGTTGCCGCCGGGGGCGTGCCGGTCCCCTGCGACGCGTCCGGGGACGCGTCGGGCGTCGTCTCCGACCCGTCGGCCTGATCGGCGGGCGCGGTGGTCGTGACGGTCACGGTCGGCGCCGCCTTCGCCCCCTTGCCGTCGCCCTTCTCGTCGTCCCCCGAGCGCAGGGCCTGGACCCCGATCGTGGCCAGGGCGGCCACCAGGGCGAGCGAGAGCAGGGGGACGAGGACCGGTCGGCGCTTCTTCGCGGCGGGCACCGGCTTCGCCGCGCCGTCCGGCCGCGTCGGGAACGGTGACTCCTCCCGCAGGGAGTGCGCCGGAGCGGGTTCGGGCTCGGCCGGACGGGCCGGCTCCTCCTGTGTGCCCGCGGGATTCACCGTGGTGGGCAGCGGCACCCCGGGGTCACCGGACGCGGTGATCGGCGGCGGGAAGACCGGCTGCGCGTCCGGCGGCGGCACCGGTGCCACGGACGGCGGCACCGGTGCCACGGACGGCGGTACGGGGGTGCCGGGCGGCAGCAGGGGAGGCGGCGGCACGGCTGCCGGGGCAGCGGTCGGCGGTGTGTCCCGTACGGACTCCGAGGCCACCGCGGCGCGTGAGGAGGAGCCGGTGACCGTGGTCGACACCACGGCCGAGCGCACATCCTTCACCCACGACGAAAGGCTCTCCGGCCGACGGTCCGGTTCGGCCGCGCAGACGGACAGGATGCGCTCGCAGCGCTCCGGAGCCGCGGCCGCCACCTGGGGCAGCGCGCGCAGCGCGGCACGCAGCTGCTCGGGGGTGCTGGGCGGGGCCTGGCCGCTGAGCAGGAAGTAGGCGATCGCGCCGAACGCGTACCGGTCGGTGTTCGGCGTCCGCTTGCCCTCGAAGACCTCGGGGGCGGCGTATCCGGGAGTGAACCACACCTCCGCCGTCTGGTGGTCCGCGGTCAGCTTGCTCAGCCCGAAGTCCACGAGGGTGGCCTGGCCGTGCTCGTCGACCATGACGTTGCCGGGGGACAGGTCACCGTGCACGACGGTGCGCCCGGACGGTGTCGCCCGGCCCGAGTGCAGCCAGTCCAGCACGTCCGCGAGCTGTTCCAGCGTCCGCAGCACCTCGCGGCGCTCGGCGTGGGAGACGAGGGTCCGCTCGGCGCGCCAGTCCCTCAGGTCGAGACCGGCCACATGGTTCATGACCAGGACCAGGGCGCGCCCGGCAGCGGTCGAGGCGTCCCCGGCTCCGTGGATCGGAGGTCCCTCGAAGTGCTCGCGCACGCCCACGACACCCGGCCGGTTCACGAACCGCAGCAGCTCCGCCTGCTCCCGCCATTTCGAGCTGAGCCGCTGGAACTGCTCGATGGTGATCGTGGTCTTCGAGTCCAGCACCTTCACGACCACGGTCTCGGGCGCCCCGTCGAGCTCTATCTCCGCCCGGTAGAGGACGGCTTCGCCGCCCCGGCCGATGGAATTGAGCAGGCGGTATCTGTCCGGAGCCGAATCCGGTCCGATGTGGTGCGACGCACTGTTCAACTGAGCCCCCCAGGGACGGTAATTGACGGCTCATAAGATAACCGGGTCCGTCCGTCCCCGGTCAACGAAGCCAAGAGCCGGCTTCCCGGGCGCGGGTGCTCCCGGGAGGGGAGCGCGGGCCGGTGAGGGCTGTGCGACCGCTGCCGCGCCGTGTATGCGCCCCCGCCGTACGGCGGTGCTTATATCGCTCATATGTGGATCCAAGCCCTGTGAGTAAGGCCACGAAACGGGCAAATGATCACAGTTGGCTGTCAGAGTGACGGCACTCAGGTCATGCGTTCTCACGCGGACGGTTCTGCCGGACCCGCGTCGAGACCACGAACCCGCAGGGAGCACGTCCCTTGGCTGCCATCGCCCGCTGGTGCGTCACGCACCGCCTCCTCGCCGTCCTCATCTGGCTGCTCGCCCTCGGCGGCACAGCGGCCGCAGCGGGGTTCGCGGGTTCCGCCTACTCCAACGACTACGAGGCCCCCGGCACCGAGTCCGGGCGGGCGGCCGAGCTGCTGAAGAACGGGTTCACGGATCTCGGCGGCGACACCGACACCATCGTCTGGCACACCGACGACTCCACCGTGCGGGCCGCCGACGTCACCCAGAAGATGACCGCCACCCTGCACGCCGTCGAGCGGCTGCCGGGTGTGGGAGCCGTCACCGGGCCCTACACGGACCCCGGCTCCGGGCAGATCAGCCCGGACGGGCACACCGCCTACGCCACCGTCACCTTCGACCGGCAGGCGGACGACGTGCCGGCCGGGCAGGCCCGGGCCGTCGTCGACACCGCGAAGGCCGCCGCGGGCGAGCACCTCCAGGTCGAGCTGGGCGGCTCCGCCATAGCCCTCACCGAGGCACCGGCCGCCCACCTCAGCGAGGCCGTCGGGGTGGTCGTCGCCGCCGTCGTGCTCTTCCTCGCCTTCGGCTCGCTCGCCGCCAGCCTGCTGCCCATCGCCACCGCCCTCGTCTCGGTCGGCACGGCGTACGCCGGCATCGTGTTGCTCGGACACGTGATGACCGTCGCCGACTTCGCGCCCATGCTGGGCATGCTGGTGGGGCTCGGCGTCGGCATCGACTACGCGCTCTTCATCGTCACCCGGCACCGCAGAGGGCTGCGTCGCGGCATGACCGTACCCGAGGCGGCGCAGCACGCCGTCGCGACGACCGGCCGGGCCGTCGTCTTCGCCGGCGCCACCGTCTGCATCGCGCTGCTCGGCATGCTGATCCTGCGGCTGAGCTTCCTCAACGGAGTCGCCGTCGCGGCCTCGCTCACCGTCGTGCTGACCGTCGCGGCCTCCGTGACGCTGCTGCCCGCGCTGCTGTCCCTCATCGGCATGCGGGCGCTGAGCCGGCGCGAGCGCAGGCGGCTGGCCGCGCACGGCCCTCAGCCGGCACCGCCCACGGGCTTCGCCGCCCGCTGGTCCGCCTTCGTGGAGCGGCACCCCAAACTGCTCGGGGCTCTCGCCGCCGTCGTGATGCTGGTCCTCGCCCTTCCCACGTTCTCGCTCCATCTCGGCAGCTCCGACCAGGGCAACAACGCGAAGTCCTCGACCACCCGGCAGGCGTACGACCTGCTCGCCGACGGATTCGGTCCCGGCGTCAACGGCCCGCTGACCGTCGCCGCACACCTGGACGGCGCCGACGACCGGCTCGCCATGGACACCCTGCCCGCGACGCTGCGCGCCACCGACGGGGTCGCGTGGGCCCACCCGGTGACGTACAACTCCAGCGGCGACACCGCGTACGTCACCGTCGTCCCGGACTCGGCGCCGCAGTCCCGGCAGACCAGCGAGCTCGTGGACCGGCTGCGGACCGACGTCCTGCCGAAGGCGTCCGAGAACACCTCGCTCCAGGCCCATGTGGGCGGTGTGACGGCGAGCTACGACGACTTCGCCCAGATCATCATCGGCAAGCTCCCGCTCTTCATCGGCGTCGTCGTCGGACTCGGCTGCCTGCTCCTGCTGATGGCGTTCAGGTCGGTCGGCATCCCGCTTAAGGCGGCGGTGATGAACGTGGCGGCGGTGGCCTCCTCGTTCGGCGTCGTCGTCGCGATCTTCCAGTGGGGCTGGGGGAGCGAACTGCTGGGCCTCGGCAGCGCGGGGCCCATCGAACCCTTCCTGCCGGTGATCATGGTGTCCGTGCTCTTCGGCCTCTCAATGGACTACCAGGTGTTCCTGGTCGGCCGGATGTACGAGGAGTGGCTGGAGACCGGCGACAACCGGCGGGCGGTGAGGGTCGGTCTCGCCGAGACGAGCCGGGTGATCAACTCGGCCGCCGTGATCATGATCTCGGTCTTCCTCGCCTTCGTACTCAGCGGGGACCGCGTCATCGCGATGTTCGGCATCGCACTGGCCGCGGCCGTTGCCCTGGACGCCTTCGTCCTGCGCACCCTGCTGGTCCCCGCCCTGATGCACCTGCTGGGCGGCGCGAACTGGTGGCTGCCCGGCTGGCTGGACCGGCGGCTGCCGCGCATCAGCATCGAGCCGCCCGACTGCGGTGCGTCGCCTGCGAAGGTCCCGGAGGCGTACGCGAGCGAGAGCGAGAGCGACGCGCTCGCGGCTACCGCTGAGCGCGTGCACTGACCGCGGGAGTCGTCCCGAGCGAAAGACTGACCACGAGCACCACGAAGCGGCCGTCCCCGGTGGGTGCGGCCGCTTCGTACTGCTAGCCGATCGAGATGCGGACGTTCCAGTAGTTGTTGGTGGTGACGATCTCGGTCCAGCTGCTCGAGACGGCCACTTATGAACACCCTTTCTGGGTTCCCTCTCTCGGAGCCTGGGTCGAAGCGAGAAACCGCTGGTACGGATCTGCGGACTCCGGACGGGACCACCGTCTCTGTCACGGCCAACCGAGCCTCAAGCCGGCGGGGCCGGTGTACGCGGTCAAGGGTCGTGGCGTCTTCGTGCGCCAGGAACCGGAGCCGGGTAAGCCCGGCGGGCTCGCGCCGTCCCGGACGCCCATGCTTGCTGCCTGGCTGGGGGGCGTGACGATGGAGATAACTGGGCTGATGCCGCTGCGGGGTTGAGCGAGACACACGTGGCGGGTGGTCGGTCGGCGCGCCCTCCGTCGTGGCTGACTCTCTGTGGCAGAGGCCAGAACCCCCACAGTCATGGGCACGACACGCACGTGAGGGCCCGTCCCTGCCGGGGCTGACGAGGGTGGGGGAGCCTCGATCGGCCGCGCCCGGCAGGGACGGGAGTCGGGTGGGTCAGCGCGGTGGGCAACACCGTATGAGAGGAAGGCTGACCGTGGCCCGCACCGAGTACTACGACGACCCGAACGCGCCCGAGCCGAACAGCATGGTCGTCGCCGCGTCCGCCGTCGTCACCGACGACCACGGGCGCATCCTCCGCCAGCGCCGCCGCGACAACGACCTGTGGGCCCTGCCCGGCGGAGGAATGGACCTCACCGATTCCCTGCCAGGCACGGCCGTCCGTGAGGTCAAGGAAGAAACGGGCCTCGATGTAGAGATCACCGGCCTGGTCGGCACCTACACCGACCCGAAACACATCATCGCCTACACCGACGGCGAGGTCCGGCGACAGTTCAACGTCTGCTTCACTGCCCGCATCACCGGCGGCCGGCTGGAGATTTCCGACGAGTCCACCGAGCTCCGGTTCGTGCCGCCGGAAGAGATCGAGCAGCTGCCGATGCACCACACCCAACGACTCAGGCTCCAGCACTTCCTGGAACAGCGCGAGAAGCCGTACCTGGGCTGAACCGTCTGACGGCAGTAGCGACGGCAACATCCCCGGACACCCACGCACTTCACCCGACCTGTGGTGAAGACCACCATCCCCGGAATGGTGACGGATCAGCCCGATCCACACCAGGAGGCGAAAGGGCCGTCCCACAGCCCGCACGCGGCCGCTCCCGGTGACGTCCGGGGCACCCCGGAACACACCGGACGGAGGTCGGGAAGGCCGTGTGGCGCAACCGGAGCGGGCGCGTTAAGAGGGCTCTCATCTGAGGCACCTACCGTGCGGTACATGAACCCCACGACTCCCACTGCACCCACCGCTCCCGTCGCCGAGGGCGACGGCGAGTCGAAGACCGCCAAGGAGACGACCGCGGACAAGGCCGCGGGCAGGACCGCCGAGATCACCGCCGAGAAGGCCGTGACCAGCGGCACGGAGACGCGACTCGACAAGGCGGGCCCCGAGTCCGGCGCGGAGCAGGACCTCGACCCGGAGCAGGACCTCGATCTCGACCTCGACTCCGACCTGGAGCTGGACGACGACGAGTCGGACAAGGAGTCCTCCGGCCTCGCCACCGCCGCGGCGGCCGTCGTCTCCGTCGGACTGGGCATCGTCTCGCTCACCGGCGCCTGGAGCGGCCGGGTCGCCGCCGAGCGCGAGACGCTGATCGGGCAGATGAAGACCTCGTCCGGCGGGTCCGCCGCACAGCAGATCTCCGAGATCTACGGCGACGCGTGGCACGCCACCGCGCTCGTCAACGGTCTCTTCGGCCTGCTCGCGCTGCTTGTCGGCAGCTACGTTCTGGTCCGTCCGGCATTCGGCACCCCGTCCGCGCACCCGCAGCCGGGCTGGATCCGCGCGGTCGCCAAGGGGGGAATCGCCCTCGGCGTCCTGGGCGTGCTGATCGCCGTGTGCATGTACTTCGACCTCATCGTCGCCCTGCCGACGGCGCCGACGACGGCTGGATAGAGCCGGGTCTGTCCGACTGCGGAGATCACGGTTCCTCGCGTACGGCACCTCGCGGTGCGGTCTAAGGCATGTGCGGGCGCCTCGGCAGGGCCCCTGCGGTGGCGTAAGCCCCTCCCTAAGGCCCCCGGCCGCCACAGATGCGGAACTCGCCCGATGCGGCACCACCCCCTGGGGGACGACAGTGGTGGCACGGCAGAAGCACTGCCGCCACCAAGGCCCAACGGGCCCGTCCCCAGGGGGAATCGCATGTACCAGCTGGAACTCCACAAGATCATGGCAGCCGAACTCGTCCGCCGCGCCGACAACGAGCGGCTCGCTCTGGAGGCCCGCCGTGCCCGCAAGGCGGCACGCAGTTCCGCGAGCCAGGAGCGCGAGAGGACGGTGAGCGCGGACAGGGGCCGGGAGCGGTTCGCGCACGCCGCGTAAGGACGGACGACCGTGCCTGTCAGGCTTCCCGGCTCCGCGTCGTCGGACTCGTGTGCGATGCTCGGCGACGTGGAGACCAGGTCAGTCAGTCCCGTGTTCGTCGGCCGCGCACGTGAACTCGGCGCCCTCACCGACGCACTTGCCGCCGCCACCACCGCCCCGGCCGGCGGTGGCGGCGAGCCGCAGGCGCTTCTCGTCGGCGGCGAGGCGGGCGTCGGCAAGACCCGCCTGGTCGAGGAGTTCCTCGCGGTGGCGGTCCGCCGCGAGGCCGTCGTCGCCGTCGGCGGCTGCGTCGAGATCGGAGCCGACGGCCTGCCGTACGCCCCCTTCTCCACCGCCCTGCGCGCCCTGCTCCGCACCCTGCCCGAGGAGATGGCCGCCGCCTGCGCGGGCCAGGAGGGCGAACTGGCCCGGCTCCTTCCCGAACTCGGCGAGGCCGGCCCGGACGCGGCCGACGAGCACGGCACCGCCCGTCTCTTCGAGCTCACCGCCAGGCTGCTGGAGCGCATCTCGGCGGACCGCGCCGTCGTGCTCGTCCTGGAGGACCTGCACTGGGCCGACTCCTCCACCCGGCACCTGCTCGCCTACCTCTTCCGTACGCTGCGCAGCGGCCGCCTCGTCGTGATCGGCACCTACCGGGCCGACGACATCCACCGCCGCCACCCGCTGCGCCCCCTGCTGGCCGAACTGGACCGGCTGCGCACGGTGCGCCGCCTCGAACTCTCCCGGTTCAACCGGGCCGAGGTCCGCCGCCAGCTCACCGGCATTCTCGCGGCCGCCCCCGAACCCGCCCTGGTGGACGAGATATTCGAGCGATCCGACGGAAACGCCTTCTTCGTCGAGGAGCTCGCCTGCAGCCTGGAGTGCGGCGACGGGGCCGGGCTGCCCGGCTCCCTGCGCGACCTGCTCCTCGTCCGTGTCGAGGCACTCTCCGACGACGCCCAGAGAGTCGCCCGCATCATCGCCGAGGGCGGCTCCGCGGTCGAGTACGAACTGCTGGCCGCCGTAGCCGGCCTCGCCGAGGACGAGCTCATCGAGGCCCTGCGCGGAGCCGTCGGCGCCAATCTGCTGCTGACCACCCCGGAGGGCAACGGCTACCGCTTCCGGCACTCCCTGGTCCGCGAAGCCGTCAGCGACGACCTCCTTCCCGGCGAACGCTCCCGGCTCAACCGCCGCTACGCCCAGGCCCTGGAGGCCGAACCCGCCCTCGTCCGCGACGGGGAACGCGCCACGCGCCTTGCGAGCTACTGGTACGGGGCACGCGATCCGGCCAAGGCGCTGCCCGCCGTACTGAAGGCATCGGTGGAAGCCCGCCACCGCAACGCCTACGCCGAGCAACTGCGGCTGCTGGAACGGGCGATGGAACTGTGGGACGACGCCCCCGAGGCGATACGTGGCACCCTGCGCCCCATCGACTACGCCGAGGTCTATCCGGCCTGCGGCCGCGACGGCTCCGCACCGCTCAGCCATCTCGACCTGATGGCCGAAGCCACCGTCGCCGCCCGCTTCGGCGGCGAGCGTGAACGGGCCCTGACCCTCTGCAAGAAGGCCCTGCGGATCCTTGACGACGACGGCGACGCCCTGCGCGCCGCCTGGTTCTGGGTCCAGCGCTCCCGTCTGGTCCAGGATCTCGCCCGGGGCGACGGCTGGGAGGAGCTGGCCACGGCCGAGGAACTGGTGCGCGGTCTGCCCCCGTCCGCCGTGCACGCCGACGTCCTGACGAGCGTGGCCGGCTGGGGCGCCCTGCACCGGCCCGGGGCCGAGACCCTGGCCGCCGCCGAGCGGGCCGTCGAGTACGCCCGGCTGATCGGCGACGAGTACATCGAGCTGCACGCGCGGCTCACCCGCGGCTGGCTGAACGCCGACGCCGGAGCCGTCGACGAGGGCATCGCCGAGATGTACGCCGTCCGTGACCGGGCCGATGAGCTGGGTCTCGTCGGCATCATGGGCCGCACGGCCACCAACCTCCCCTCCACCCTCGAAGCCATGGGCCGTTCGCTGGAGGCGGTGGCCGCCGCCGACCACGGCATCGACATCTGCCACAGCCACGGTGTCGCGGACATGGAGGCCTGGGTCCGCACCAACCAGGCGATGTCGCTGTTCTCCCTCGGCCGCTGGGACGAGGCCCTGGCCACCACCGAGGCCGCCGCCCGCAAGGCGCTCTCCCGAAAGCCCCAGGGCCTGGTGGCCGCACGCCGCACCGAAGTGGCCCTGGCACGCGGGGACCTCGCCGAGGCCGAACGTCAACTGGCGCTGACCAAAAGGGGCTTCGGCTCCAGCGATCCGCAGCCGCAGCACGTCATCAACATCGTCCGCCACACCCTCACCATCGCCGTGCAGCAGGGGAACCTCGCCGAGGCGCGGGCCGTCTTCGAGGCCCAGGCGGCGGAGGGCTTCCCGACCGGCACCCAGCGGTACGCACTCCCGCTGCTGCACGTCGTCGCTGCGGCGGAGGCCGACGCCCGGGGACTGCCCGCCACCGAACCGGGCAGGCCGGGCATCCTCGCCCTCGTCCGCAACCACCTCAAGCGGCTGCCCGTGCTCGTGCCCGTATGGGCCGCCTACGGTGTGCTGATCGACGCCGAACTGGCCCGGGCCGAAGGCCTCGACACCCCGGAACACTGGTCCCGCGCCGCCCAGGTCTTCACGCCGCTGCACCGGCCGTACGAACTGGCCCAGATCCGCCACCGCTGGGCAGAAGCCCTGCTCATCGCCTCCGGCGACCGGACCGCGGCCACTGCGCTGCTGCGCGACGCCCACGGCACCAGCCTGCGCCTCGGGGCGCGCCCGCTGACCGAGACCATCGAGCTGCTGGCAGGCCGGGCCCGCATCACCCTCACCGATCCCGATGCCGCTCACGGCTCCGCACCGGCCTCGGGCGACGCGATCCCGGTGGCGGTGCTCGTCCCGGACCACGGCGACGAGCAGGGAGGCCAGGACCACTCGGAGGAACAGCTCCGGGCCGCGGCGGCCGCCGCCGTGGAGTCCTTCGGCCTGACCCCGCGCGAGCAGGACGTGCACCGGCTCGTGGCCGCCGGCCATTCCAACCGCAGAATCGCCGAAGAGCTCTACATCTCACCCAAGACCGCGAGCGTGCACGTCTCCAACATCCTGGCCAAGCTCGGTGTCGCCGGCCGGGGAGAGGCGGCCGCACTCGCCCACCGGCTGCGGCTGTACCGGACGCCGAAGGACGCGTAGGGCGGGCGTCCGGGCAGCACCGTACGGACGGGCCCTGCAAGGTCAGGCCCCGTCGCCCCCGTCGCCGTCGCCCCCGTCGCCGTCGCCCCCCGCACCGCCCCCGTCGGATCCTCCGGCCCCGTCCTCGTCACGGCGCCGGACCACGACCTTGCCCGAAGTCAGGTCGATGGGGCCGCGCGCGGGGTCGCCGATGCCGAGATCCACCCGGGTCAGCTCCAGCCGCTTCTGCTCCTCGGCGGTGTGCTTGCGACCGGGTGCGAAGAGCTCCTCGAAGAAATTGAACACGGGCCGCGCACCCTTCCGCCTGCTGTAGCCGCCAGGACCTCCCGCTCGAAAGGTCCTACCGCACCTCGACCACCAGGATCCTGTCGTCTCCCGGCTTCGGGGTGCCGCGGGTGTCCGTCTCGCTCGTCACGAGCCAGAGTCTGTTGCCGCCCGCCGCGAGCACGGTGCGCAGACGGCCGTACTTACCCTCCAGGAACGACTGGGGTGCTGCCAGAGGTTCCTTGTCCGCCGTACCGGACAGCGGGATCCGCCAGAGCCGCTCACCCCGCAGACCGGCCATCCAGATCGATCCCTTGACGAAGGCGATACCGCTCGGGGACGCCTCGGACGTCTTCCACTGTGCCACGGGATCAAGGAATCCGGCCTGGCCGGCCTTGCCCTCGGCGTCCGGCCAGCCGTAGTTCCCGCCCGGCACGATCCGGTTCAGCTCGTCCCAGGTGTCCTGGCCGAACTCGGCCGCCCACAGCTGCTTGTTCCCGTCCCACGCCAGACCCTGCACATTGCGGTGACCGTACGAATACACCACGGAGTCGGCCTGCGGATTGCCGTGCAACGGCTCACCGTCCGGGGTCATCCGAAGGATCTTGCCGGCCAGCGACTTCTTGTCCTGCGCGAGCCCGTCGTCCCCCGTCTCGCCCGTGCCCGCGTACAGCATGCGGTCCGGGCCGAAGGCGATCCGCCCGCCGTTGTGGACGGCGCCCTTCGGGATGCCCCGCAGAATCGTGTCCGGGGCGCCCAGCAGGTGACCGGGGGTCGTCCCGTCCTCGTCGTAGAGCATGCGGGCGATGCGGTTGTCCGAAGCGGTGGTGAAGTACGCGTACACCAGGTGGTCCGTGCCGTAGTCGGGGGAGACGGCGAGGCCCAGCAGCCCGCCCTCGCCGGCCGCTGCCACCCCCGGCACGGTGCCCAGCAGCGTCTTCTTCCCGCTCTTCGCGTCGATCCGGGTGATCGTCCCCTTGTCGCGCGAGGACACCAGCAGATCGCCGTCGGGCAGCTTCGCGAGACCCCACGGCGAGTCCAGACCCTCCGTGAGGGTCGACACCACCTTCACCGAGCCCTTCGCGGGCGGCAGATCGGCCGGGGGGCGCGAGGCCGACGGCGAGGTGGACGGCGAGGCCGCCCGGCTCGGCGGGGGCGCGGACGAGCCGGCCGGTGAGCTCACCCCCTGGCCCGCCGTGCTCTCGGCCCCCTCCTGCGAGGAGCACCCCGCGCCGAACACCAGGGCGCCGGCCGCCAGCACGGCCACCGCACCCCGCCGCGCACCGCGACCGCTCCCGCGGGGCGTCGCGCGACGCCCCACCGGTTCCCGCACAGATCCGAACCTCGCACCGCGCACAGCACCGACCCCTTCGACGACCGCCTGTCCACTGTTCTTACACCGCGGTCGCGCCCAGGGTTCCCGAAGCCCGGGGACTTTCTCGCTCGGCGATCAAACTTCACACGCCGAGGCACGGGTACTCAGTCCCACGACTCCCGTGCGGCCGGAAGCCGGTCGATCTCGTCGAGGTCCTGCGCCGTCAGCGTCAGCCCGGCCGCCGCCGCGTTCTCGACGGCCCACCGCTCCTGCTTGGTCCCCGGCACCGGAACCACCTGGGGCCCCTGCCGCAGCACCCAGGCCAGCGCGACCTGCGCCGGCGTCGCCCCGTACCGCTCCGCGATCCGCCGCAGCCCCACCACCACCGGCTGGTTCGCGGCCATCATCTCGGCGGTGAACCGCGGATGCCTGGCCCGCAGATCCTCCGGCTCGAAACCCTGCCCCGGAGTCAGCGTCCCCGTCAGATAGCCGCTGCCCAGCGGCATCGCGGCCAGTACCCCGACCCCGCGCGCCGCACACCACGGAAGCAGGGCCTCCAACGCCTGCGGGGACCACACGGAGAGCTCCGCCTGCACCGCGCTCACCGGAAAGACCTGCTGGACCCGCTCCAGCTGCCGGATCGTTTCGTCGTGCGTCCGCGCTCCGCGCCGGCGCCCGGCCCTGGCACCGACCGCGCACAGCCCGAGCGCTCGCACCTTGCCCGCGGTCACCAGCTCCGCCATCGCGCCCCAGGTCTCCTCGACGGGCACCTCGGGGTCGGCCCGGTGGAGCTGGTACAGATCGATCACATCCGTCTGCAGCCGCCGCAGCGAGGCGTCGCAGGCCCGTCGTACGTAGCCGGGCCTGCCGTTGGCCACGATGTGCTGATCGCCCACCAGCAGCCCGCACTTGGTGGAGAGGAAAGCCTGCTCACGGCGTCCCTTCAACGCCCGCCCCATCAGCAGCTCATTGGTGAACGGCCCGTACATGTCGGCGGTGTCGAGCAGGTCGACGCCCGCGTCGAGCGCCGCGTGCACCGCACGCAACGCCTCGTCACCACGCTGCCGCGAGGCGCTGTACGCCCAGCTCATGGGCATGCAGCCGAGGCCGACCGCACCCACGGCGAGCGCCGCCGCACCGAGACTCCTGCGCTCCAACTCCCCGAACCCTCCCTCGCACCGCACCCCCCAAGCTAACCTCTGCGTCCCTCCGGGCATCGCATAGCCTCCTGACCATGACTTCCACCACGCATTCCGCCACAGCCCCCGACGTATGGCTGCCCTTTCCGGCCGACGAGATCGAAGGGCTCCCCGAGGGTCTCAACTACCGCTTCTGGGACGGCGGGCAGGACTTCCCCGCCGACCCCGCGCACTGCGCCTTCTACGTCGTCCCCTACATGAAGGGACCGGTGGTGGCGGTCCGTCCGCTCGCCGGCATGGGCGGGGTCCAGGTCGTGCAGACCCTCTCCGCGGGCATCGACCATGTGGAACCGGGCCTCGGGCTGTTGCCCGCGGGCGTACGGCTGTGCAACGCCAAGGGGGTCCACGAGGCCTCCACCGCCGAGCTCACCCTCGCGCTGGTCCTCGCCTCGCTGCGCGGGTTCCCCGGCTTCGTGCACGGCCAGGACAAGGAGGAGTGGCGGTCCGGCTTCTACCCGGCCCTCGCCGACAAGTCGGTGCTGATCGTCGGGTACGGATCGATCGGCTCCGCCATCGAGGACCGGCTCGCGCCCTTCGAGTGCGCGCGGGTGGCGCGCGTCGCGCGCTCCGCACGGACAACCGCACGCGGGCCCGTACACACACTCGACGATCTGCCCGCGCTGTTGCCCGAGGCCGACATCGTCATCCTCTCCACCCCGCTGAACCCGTCCACGCAGGGGCTGGTCGGCGCGGATTTCCTCGCCGCGATGCCGGACGGGGCCCTGCTGGTGAACGTGGCCCGCGGCGGAGTCGTCGACACCAAGGCCCTGTTGTCCGAACTCGAATCCGGCCGGCTGCACGCCGCCCTCGACGTCACCGACCCGGAACCGCTCCCTTCCGGCCATCCCCTCTGGCATGCTCCGAACGTCCTCATCACTCCGCATGTCGGCGGCAGCACCTCGGCGTTCCTGCCGCGCGCCAAGCGCCTGCTCGCCGGACAGCTCAGCCGTTTCGCCGCGGGCGAGCCGCTGCACAACGTCGTACGCACCACCGGCTGAACACGCTGCGAGCACACGCCGTACCTCTCCGTGCCGACAACAGCGCAGGTCGTCACGGAGAGTAGAGGAACTATGTCCCTCTGTGACGGGTCTGGTGTATCGTCCCGAAAGGGGGGCTGCGCCGTGGAGGGCGGCGCCGGGGAGGAAGCCACACGCGAGGGGGCGACGGGCGATGTACGGCCGATGGGCGAACGATCCGACACGGCAGGGCGGCCGACGGCGGCCGACGCTGCGTCCGGTGCGTCGGCGCCGCAGCCGTCCGGCGACATCGGGAGCACCCCGGTGAGCGCCCAGGCGAGCGCCCGCGGGGCATTCCTGGCCGGTCGGCCGGTCGCGGACCGGGCGCCCGCGCTGGTCCCGCGGCTCCTCCTCGGTCTCGTCTGCGCAGGATATGCGGTGGGTGCGGCCATGGGATGGGGTGCCGAGCGACTCGCGGTGTTCATGGGGGACTTCGGTCTGAGCGCGGCCGCCCTGGTCGCCGCGGTCTCCTGCTTCCTGTTCGCGCGCTCCGCGGACAACGGGTTCCGGCCTGCCTGGCTGCTGTTCTCGCTCTCCTCCGTGATGGCCGCGGCGGGCAACGGGGTATGGGGCTGGTACGAGTTCGTGCGCGGGGTCCAGGTGCCCAGCCCCTCCCTCGCCGACCTCTTCTTCCTCTGCTTCGCACCGCCCGCCATCGTGGGACTGCTCGTCCTTGCCAAGCGCCCCGTCACCCGGGCCGGCTGGGTCTGTCTGGTTCTCGACTCCTGGCTGATCGGCGGATCGCTCCTCACGCTCTCCTGGAGCCTCGCCCTCGCCCACACCGCGCACATGGTGGACGTCGAAGGGGCCAGCGTCGCCCGCGCCGCTCTGTCGCTGGCCTATCCGCTGCTCGACATCGTGCTGGTCTCCATGGTGCTCGCGCTGCACTTCCGGCGCTCCAGCGCCAACCGCGCCGCGGTGAACACCGCCATCGCCGCACTGGCCCTCACCGTCCTGTGCGACGCCCTGTTCACCTCGCCCCTGCTGCGCCAGACCTACCGGTCCGGCCAGTTGCTCGACGCCGGCTGGTTCGCCGGATCGCTGCTCCTCGCGTACGCCCCCTGGGGCGTTGCCCGTGACGAGGACGACACCGACCTGCAGCGCCCCCTGCCCCGTACCGCCAGCCGCCCCATCTCCGGCTCGCTGGCCGCGCTGACGCCGTATCTCGCCGCGGCGGTCTGCACCCTGGGCATCCTGTACAACGTCATCGAGGGCCGCCGGGTGGACCGCGTCGTGGTGTTCACGGGGTGCACGGTGGTGCTCGCACTGGTCGTCCGGCAGGGCATCATGCTCGTCGACAACATCGCCCTCACCCAGGAACTGGCCCAGAAGGAGAACCACTTCCGCTCCCTGGTGCAGGGCTCCAGCGATGTCATCATGATCGCAGCCCCGACCGGCGTACTGCGCTACGTCAGCCCCGCCGCCGCCGGAGTCTACGGACGCGAGGCGGACGACCTCGTCGGTGCCGAGCTCTCCTCGATCATCCATCCCGAGGACCTCGGCGGGGTGGTCCACGAGTTGCGGCGGTTCCTCGCGGCCCCGCCCGGTGAGGAGCCTGCCACCCGCATCGAGTGCCGCTTCCGGTCCGGCACCGGTGAATGGCTGAACGTCGAGTCCACCGTCAACCGTCACCAGGGCGGTCTGATCCTCAACAGCCGCGACGTGACCGAACGGGTGCGCCTGCAAGCCCAGTTACAGCACAATGCGGAGCACGACCCGCTCACCGACCTGCCCAACCGGGCGCTCTTCACCGACCGGGTCCGCCGGGCCCTCGGCGGCCGCCGGGCGGGTGACGCGGGCACCGCCGTGCTCTTCATCGATCTGGACGGCTTCAAGGCGGCCAACGACCGGCTCGGCCACCAGGCCGGCGACGAGCTGCTGATCCAGGCCGCCCGCCGCCTCCAGGAGTCCGTCCGGGCGGCGGACACCGCGGCCCGCCTCGGCGGGGACGAGTTCGCCGCCCTCATCGTCGGCGACGGCGGACGCGACCAGGCCGCCCGCGAGTACCAGGTCCACGAGATCGCCGACCGGCTGCGCCTCACGCTCTCGCAGCCCTACCGCATCGGCGCCGGCGAGGTCCGGGTCACCGCCTCCATCGGGGTCGCCTTCGCCGAGCCCGGCATCACCCCCAACGACCTCATGCGCAACGCCGACCTGGCCATGTACCGCGCCAAGGCCGGCGGCAAGGACCGCGTCGAGCTGTACGCCCCGCAGATGCAGGCCGAGGTGGTGCGCCGCTCCGAGCTGGCGGCCCGGCTGCGCACCGCGCTGCGCGACGGCGAGTTCGCGCTGCTCCACCAGCCTGTGGTCCATCTGGCCAGCGGCACGGTCGCGGCCGTCGCCGCGCAGGCCCGCTGGCGCTCCGCCCAGGGCATCCTCTTCACGCCCGCCGAGTTCCTCCGCGTGGCCGAGGACAGCGACCGCACCGCGGAACTGGGCCGCTGGCTCCTCGAAGAGGCCGTCGAGCAGGCCGCCGACCGGGCCAGGGCCGGCCACCAGGTCTCCGTCGCCGTCCGGCTCTCCGCCCGCAGACTGCTCGACAAGGGGACGCCGTTCGGCTCCGTCGAGGCGTTGCTCACACGGCACGGGCTGCCGTCCGGGGCTCTGATGATCGAGGTCGCCGACAGCGACCCGCGGGTCTCCTTCGACGAGCTCGAAAGGCGACTGGTCGCCCTGCGGCGACTCGGCGTACGGATCGCGCTGGACGGCTTCGGCAGCGGCTATGCCGCGATCAACGCACTGCGCCGGCTCCCCATCGACGTACTGAAGCTGGACCGCGGTCTGGTCGAGGGTGTCGTCGAGTCCGCCCGGCTGCACAAGATCACCAGTGGGCTGCTGCGGATCGCCTGCGACCTCGGCATGCAGTCCGTGGCCGACGGCGTCGACGTACCGGAGCAGGTGCTCGCCCTGCGCGCGATGGGATGCACGCACGGCCAGGGCATGGCCTTCTCCGGCCCGCTGGACGAGTACCGGCTGCGCCGTGCACTGGTCCGCGGCGAGTTCCCGGTGCCCGGCAGTCCGGCCGCCCAGCCGGTCCTGGCGGGCGGCTCCATCCCGCTCCTCACCGGCCCACATGGTGAGACGCCCGTCCCACCCACTTGACACGTCGAGTGCGTCGGAGAGAGGGTCAATGCCATGCGCACCCGAATTCTCGTACTTGGAAAGCGCGTCGGCTGAAGCAGAGTTCCTCGGTGACACTCTGCAGACCGCACCGACGCGCTCCCCTCGCTTGCCTCACGGCACGAGGGGTTTTTTGTTGCACCGGCACTACGCAAACCATCGCAAAACACTCGCAAAAACCCTCAGCTTCGAGAAGAGAATGCCGATGACCGAGCAGGCCACCGGGGCCCACCATCCCCAGCCGCGGGCCCGTAACGGCGGATCGTCGTCCGCCACCGTTGAGCACGTCACGGGCGCGCAGTCCCTCATCCGTTCTCTCGAGGAAGTCGGGGCCGACACCGTATTCGGCCTCCCTGGTGGCTGCATCCTGCCGGCGTACGACCCGCTGATGGACTCCACCCGGGTCCGCCACATCCTGGTCCGCCACGAGCAGGGCGCGGGTCACGCGGCCACCGGTTATGCGCAGGCCACCGGCAAGGTCGGCGTCTGTATGGTCACCTCCGGGCCGGGCGCCACCAACCTGGTCACCCCGATCGCCGACGCGGCCATGGACTCCGTGCCCATGGTCGCGATCACCGGCCAGGTGGCCTCCGGCGCCATCGGTACGGACGCCTTCCAGGAAGCCGACATCTGCGGCATCACGATGCCGATCACCAAGCACAACTTCCTGGTCACCCGCGCCGAGGACATCGCGCACACGATCGCGGAGGCCTTCCACATCGCCTCCACAGGCCGTCCGGGCCCGGTCCTCGTCGACATCGCCAAGGACGCACTCCAGTCGAAGACCACCTTCAGCTGGCCGCCGGTCATGGACCTGCCGGGCTACCGCCCGGTGACGAAGCCGCACGCCAAGCAGATCCGCGAGGCCGCCAAGCTCATCACCCAGGCCAAGCGCCCGGTGCTGTACGTGGGCGGCGGCGTCATGAAGGCCGGGGCCACCGCCGAACTCAAGGTGCTGGCCGAGCTCACCGGAGCGCCCGTCACCACCACGCTGATGGCGCTCGGCTCCTTCCCCGACAGCCACCCGCTGCACGTGGGAATGCCCGGTATGCACGGTGCGGTCACCGCCGTCACCGCGCTGCAGAAGGCCGACCTGATCGTCGCCCTCGGCGCCCGGTTCGACGACCGGGTCACCGGCAAGCTGGACAGCTTCGCCCCGTACGCCAAGATCGTCCACGCCGACATCGACCCGGCGGAGATCGGCAAGAACCGCGCGGCCGACGTCCCGATCGTCGGTGACGCCCGCGAGGTCATCGCCGACCTCGTCCAGGCGGTCCAGGCCGAGCACACCGAGGGCCACACCGGCGACTACGCCGCATGGTGGAAGGACCTCAACCGCTGGCGCGAGACCTACCCGGTCGGCTACGACCTGCCGGAGGACGGCAGTCTCTCGCCGCAGCAGGTCATCCAGCGGATCGGTGAACTCGCACCCGAGGGCACGGTCTTCGCGGCGGGCGTCGGCCAGCACCAGATGTGGGCCTCGCACTTCATCCAGTACGAGCAGCCCGCCACCTGGCTGAACTCCGGCGGCGCGGGCACGATGGGCTACGCGGTCCCGGCCGCGATGGGCGCCAAGGCCGGCATGCCGGACCGCACGGTCTGGGCGATCGACGGCGACGGCTGCTTCCAGATGACCAATCAGGAGCTCACCACCTGCGCGCTCAACAACATCCCGATCAAGGTCGCCATCATCAACAACGGCGCACTCGGGATGGTCCGCCAGTGGCAGACCCTCTTCTACAACCAGCGCTACTCCAACACCGTGCTGCACTCCGGCGCCGACACGGACGGCAACGCGGCCAAGGGCACCCGGGTGCCCGACTTCGTCAAGCTGTCCGAGGCCATGGGCTGCTACGCGATCCGCTGCGAGGACCCGGCCGACCTGGACAAGGTCATCGCCGAGGCCAACTCGATCAACGACCGCCCGGTCGTCATCGACTTCATCGTCCACGAGGACGCCATGGTCTGGCCGATGGTCGCCGCCGGCACCTCGAACGACGAGGTCATGGCAGCCCGCGGCGTCCGCCCCGACTTCGGCGACAACGAAGACGACTGAGAGACAGAGAGAGACCGACTTCCATGTCCACCAAGCACACACTCTCCGTCCTGGTCGAGAACAAGCCCGGTGTCCTCGCCCGGATCACCGCCCTGTTCTCCCGCCGCGGCTTCAACATCGACTCGCTCGCGGTCGGTACCACCGAACACCCCGACATCTCCCGCATCACCATCGTCGTGAATGTCGAGGACCTGCCCCTGGAGCAGGTGACCAAGCAGCTCAACAAGCTGGTCAACGTCCTGAAGATCGTCGAACTCGAGCCGGCCGCTGCGATCCAGCGGGAGCTCGTCCTGGTGAAGGTCCGCGCCGACAACGAGACCCGCTCCCAGATCGTCGAGATCGTCCAGCTGTTCCGCGCCAAGACCGTGGACGTCTCCCCGGAGGCCGTCACGATCGAGGCGACCGGAGGCGCCGACAAGCTGGAGGCGATGCTCAAGATGCTGGAGCAGTTCGGCATCAAGGAGCTCGTCCAGTCCGGCACCATCGCCATAGGACGCGGCGCGCGCTCGATCACCGACCGGTCGCTGCGCGCCCTCGACCGCACGGCTTAAATCATTCCGGGCCCGCCGCGCCGCTCGCATGGCGAGACCCGAAAACGTATCTGACGCACCCCGCCGTACGGTGGGACGCAACACCTGCACACCAAGGAGAAGACCCAGTGGCCGAGCTGTTCTACGACGACGATGCCGACCTGTCCATCATCCAGGGCCGCAAGGTCGCGGTCCTTGGTTACGGCAGCCAGGGCCACGCCCACGCGCTGTCGCTGCGCGACTCGGGTGTCGACGTCCGTGTCGGTCTGCACGAGGGCTCCAAGTCCAAGGCCAAGGCCGAGGAGCAGGGCCTGCGTGTGGTGACCCCGTCCGAGGCCGCCGCCGAGGCCGACGTCATCATGATCCTGGTGCCGGACCCGATCCAGGCCCAGGTCTACGAGGAGTCCGTCAAGGACAACCTCAAGGACGGCGACGCGCTGTTCTTCGGTCACGGCCTGAACATCCGCTTCGGCTTCATCAAGCCGCCGGCCGGCGTGGACGTCTGCATGGTCGCCCCCAAGGGCCCGGGCCACCTGGTCCGCCGCCAGTACGAGGAGGGCCGCGGCGTTCCGTGCATCGTGGCCGTCGAGCAGGACGCCACGGGCAAGGGCCTCGAGCTCGCCCTCTCGTACGCCAAGGGCATCGGCGGTACCCGTGCCGGCGTCATCAAGACGACCTTCACCGAGGAGACCGAGACCGACCTGTTCGGTGAGCAGGCCGTCCTCTGTGGTGGCACCGCCGCTCTGGTGAAGGCCGGTTTCGAGACGCTGACCGAGGCCGGCTACCAGCCGGAGATCGCGTACTTCGAGTGCCTGCACGAGCTGAAGCTCATCGTCGACCTCATGTACGAGGGCGGCCTGGAGAAGATGCGCTGGTCGATCTCGGAGACCGCCGAGTGGGGCGACTACGTCACCGGCCCGCGGATCATCACGGAGGCCACCAAGGCCGAGATGAAGAAGGTCCTCACCGAGATCCAGGACGGCACCTTCGCCAACGCCTGGATGGCCGAGTACCACAACGGTCTGCCCAAGTACAACGAGTACAAGAAGGCCGACAGCGACCACCTGCTGGAGACCACCGGCCGTGAGCTGCGCAAGCTCATGAGCTGGGTCAACGACGACGACGCGTAACACCGATGCCTGAGGGGCGGGTCCCGGACCCGCCCCTCAGGCGTCATCCCTGCTTCACCGCTGGAAGAGGCGGCGCCGTACGTGTGTACAAGTCGTCCAGCCCCATGTGGGTGATCCTTCCAACGGGGCGCAGATTGCGTTCTCGCGCATGACTACACTTCTCCACACATACACGCGTCAGGCCCACAGTGTCGTGCGTCTTCCACGCGGCAAGCCCCTCCACCGCCTGCG
Organism: Streptomyces sp. LN549; assembly: GCF_043203805.1. Taxonomy (NCBI): domain Bacteria; kingdom Bacillati; phylum Actinomycetota; class Actinomycetes; order Kitasatosporales; family Streptomycetaceae; genus Streptomyces; species Streptomyces sp. LN549. Next base: position 6,331,141 of record NZ_JAZHRI010000002.1, read on the forward strand.
GCCGTCGGGACGGCCGTCCGCACTGGATCTGTGAGGACTCACGTGAGCTCGAAACCTGTCGTACTCATCGCTGAAGAGCTGTCGCCCGCCACGGTGGACGCCCTGGGCCCGGACTTCGAGATCCGGCACTGCAACGGCGCGGACCGCGCCGAGCTCCTCCCCGCGATCGCCGATGTCGACGCCATCCTGGTGCGCTCCGCCACCAAGGTCGACGCCGAGGCCATCGCCGCCGCGAAGAAGCTGCGGGTCGTCGCCCGCGCGGGCGTCGGTCTGGACAACGTCGACGTCTCCTCGGCCACCAAGGCCGGCGTGATGGTCGTGAACGCACCGACCTCCAACATCGTCACCGCTGCCGAGCTCGCCTGCGGTCTGCTCGTCGCCACGGCGCGCAACATCCCCCAGGCCAACACCGCCCTCAAGAACGGCGAGTGGAAGCGCTCCAAGTACACCGGCGTCGAGCTGAGCGAGAAGACCCTCGGCGTCGTCGGCCTCGGCCGCATCGGCGTCCTGGTCGCCCAGCGCATGTCGGCCTTCGGCATGAAGATCGTCGCGTACGACCCCTACGTCCAGCCGGCGCGCGCCGCGCAGATGGGCGTCAAGCTCCTCTCGCTGGACGAGCTGCTGGAGGTCTCCGACTTCATCACCGTGCACCTCCCCAAGACCCCGGAGACGCTCGGTCTGATCGGCGACGAGGCGCTGCACAAGGTGAAGCCCTCGGTGCGCATCGTCAACGCCGCGCGCGGCGGCATCGTCGACGAGGAGGCGCTCGCCTCCGCCCTCAAGGAGGGCCGCGTCGCCGGCGCCGGTCTCGACGTGTACACCAAGGAGCCCTGCACGGACTCCCCGCTGTTCCAGTTCGACCAGGTCGTCTGCACCCCGCACCTCGGCGCCTCCACCGACGAGGCCCAGGAGAAGGCGGGCATCGCGGTCGCCAGGTCCGTCCGCCTCGCCCTCGCCGGTGAGCTCGTGCCGGACGCGGTCAACGTCCAGGGCGGCGTCATCGCCGAGGACGTCCGTCCCGGACTGCCGCTCGCCGAGAAGCTCGGCCGGATCTTCACCGCGCTCGCGGGCGAGGTCGCGGCCCGCCTCGACGTCGAGGTGTACGGCGAGATCACCCAGCACGACGTGAAGGTGCTCGAACTCTCCGCGCTCAAGGGTGTCTTCGAGGACGTCGTCGACGAGACCGTGTCGTACGTCAACGCCCCGCTGTTCGCACAGGAGCGTGGTGTCGAGGTCCGCCTCACCACCAGCTCCGAGTCGCCCGACCACCGCAACGTGGTCACCGTCCGCGGCACGCTGTCCAGCGGCGAGGAGATCGCGGTCTCCGGCACGCTGGCCGGCCCCAAGCACCTCCAGAAGATCGTCGCGATCGGCGAGCACGATGTGGACCTGGCGCTCGCCGACCACATGGTCGTGCTGCGTTACGACGACCGCCCCGGCGTCGTCGGCGCGGTCGGCAAGATCCTCGGCGAGGCCGGTCTGAACATCGCGGGCATGCAGGTCTCCCGGGCCGCCGCGGGCGGCGAGGCGCTGGTCGTCCTCACCGTGGACGACGACGTCCCGGCGTCGGTGCTGACCGAGATCTCCTCGGAGATCGGCGCGGCCTCGGCCCGCTCGGTGAACCTCACCGCCTGAGTCCTCACTGACGGGATCGCTCCCGGAGCTGCCGTACCCGGCATGTAGACGTGTGTCTTACACGAACGTCCACATGCCGGGTACGCTGCTGTCATGGGACATCGTGAGGATCTGCTCGAAGGCGCCAAGCGCTGCCTGCTGGAGAAGGGGTACGCCCGGACGACGGCACGCGACATCGTGGCCGCCTCCGGTACGAACCTGGCGTCCATCGGCTACCACTACGGCTCCAAGGAGGCCCTGCTCAACCTCGCCTTCATCAAGGTGACGGAGGAGTGGGGCGACGTGCTGACCAACGAACCCGAGGGGGCCGCCGACGGCGAGGACGAGTCCCGGGCACCGCTCGACCAGTTCCGCGACACCTGGGAGCGGGTGATCGGCAGCTACGAGCAGACCCGGTCGGTCTGGCAGCTCCAGATGGAGGTCATCTCCAGGATCGACACCGATCCCGAACTGCAGAAGGCCCTGGCAGGCCCGCAGCGCGAGGGCCGGAACGGGCTCGCGGAGAACATGCTGGGCATCGACCCGGAGGCCGATCCCGAGAAGGCCCGGGTAGCCGGACTGTTCTGCCAGGCGCTGCTCGCCGGAGTCATGGTCCAGTGGATGATGGACCGCGACTCGGCGCCGTCGGCGCAGGACCTGACGGACGGGCTGAAGGTGGTTCTGGAGGGCCGGAACTCGCCTTCTCAGGATGCTCGGTGAACGCGCTCGGCAACTGTGTTGGCGGAGGCGGAAGTTGACACACGGCATGGTGCGACTTCAGGGGGCGTGCGGGAACACCGGTCCGCAGCCGACGGGCCGGGCCGCGCTGTGAGCGCCCGGGCCGGAGAGACGTTCGACGTCGCGCGGGCCGTCGCCGACATCGAGGCCCTGCTGGCTGCGCCGCTGCCGGCCGCCGGGCCGACGGTGGCCGAGGGCGAGCCGGGCACGGGGGAGTGGACGGTGACCGCGGGCGAGGGCTTCCGGATCGCCCCGCTCTGGGAGGGCTACGCCCCCGACGAGGTGGACGGCACCGAGTGGGACGACGCGGAGGAGGCGGCCGAGGCGCAGCTGGCTTCGCTCGTCGAGGAGTTGGAGGGCCGCTGGGGCGCCCACCAGCAGGTGGCCGTCCACGTTCTGCTTCTCCGGCAGGAGGACGGCGGCGATGCGAAGTCTCTCCCGCGGCAGGAGGGAGAACCGGTGCCGCCCCTCTTCGCGGCCCTGCTCGACGAGGACTGCTACGGCGACCTCGCGGTGTGGGGACCGGCGTCCGCGCGGGGGCGCTGGGTGGGGGTGAGCGTCGGCCGGAGTGACGGGGACGCGCCGTGGGTCATGGCCGCCGTCGTCAGCGACCGGCCGATCGTCACGCCCGCCCCGCTGTCCTGGATGTAGCTCCTGTCCGGCCCGCCGGACGGGAGTCAGGCCGGCGGCAGCGCCCGGCAGAGCGCCTCCAGCGCCGCGGCGAACGCGTGGTCCGGCGGGGAGGCGTACCCCACGACCAGGCCGTCCGGAGCCGGCATCGTCGCAGCCGGGTGGCGGAAGGCGTCGAGCCCGTCGAGGCCGAGCCCCTGCCAGGCGGCGGCCTTGACCGTGGACTGCTCGGTGCCCGGCGGCAGCCGCAGGACCGCGTGCAGCCCGGCGGCGATGCCGGTGGGCGTGATGTGCGGGGCATGGGCGCCGAGGGCCGCGACGAGCTGGTCGCGACGGCCACGGTAGCGCTGGCGCATCCGGCGGACATGGCGGTCGTAGTGGCCCGATTCGATGAGCTCGGCGAGGACCAGCTGATCCGGCACGCTCGCCCAGGCCTCACGTTCGCCCTTCGCCGCCAGCACCCGGTCGACGAGGTGTTCCGGCAGCACCATCCAGCCCAGCCGGACCGCCGGTGACAGGCTCTTGCTGACCGAGCCGGCATAGAGGACGCGCTCCGGGTCCAGCCCCTGCACGGCACCCACCGGCTCCCGGTCGTACCGGAACTCCCCGTCGTAGTCGTCCTCCAGAATCAGCCCGCCCCGGCCGCGGGCCCAGTCGACGACGGCCGAACGCCGTTCCGGATGCAGCGGCCCACCGGTGGGGAACTGGTGGGCCGGGGTGAGCAGGACGCTCCGCACTCCGGACAGTCCGGTCAGCTCGTCGACGCGTGCGCCGTCCTCGTCGAGCGTCAGCGGGACCGTGCGCACCGAGGCCGCCTCCAGGATCGACCGGTGGAAGCCAAGCCCGTACGACTCCACGGCCAGCGGGCCGCGCAGGACCCCGCCCCCGAACAGCAGCCGCAGGGCATGGGCGAACCCGGAGCAGACCACGATCCGTTCGGGGGTGGTGCGGACCCCGCGCGAGCGCCCCAAGTAGTCCGCCAGGGCCCGCCGGAGCTCGATGCGGCCCTGGGGGTCGCCGGGCCCGAAGGCGTCGTTCGGCGCGGCGTTCAGGGCGCGCCGGGCGGCGCCGAGCCAGGCGGTGCGCGGGAACGAACCGGGGTCGGGCTTGCCCTGGTGCAGGTCGTGGACGGGGTCGGCCGGGCGGTGCGGCGCCTTCTTCGGGACGCGGGCGGGTGCCACGGGTGCGGCGCGGCGGGCGACCCGGGTACCGGAACCCTGCCGGGCCGTCAGCCAGCCCTCCGCGACCAGTTCGGCATAGGCGTCGGCGACGGTGTTGCGGGCCAGACCCAGGTCGGCGGCGAGCGACCGATAGGGCGACAGCCGGGTGCCGGGGGCAAGCCTGCCGTCCCGCACGGCGTCGCGCAGCGCGCGGATGAGGACGGCCCGGCGACTGCCCGGCCCCGCCAGGTCGAGGAGCAGGTCACTGCCGATCCGCTCCGCGGAATTGACCCATGAATCCGACATGAGAATGCACCCTACGCGAGGTCTTTACGGCTCCTAACGTAGAGGACATGACGAACCACGAAGCAGCAGTCCACGCCCCTCGAATCAACTTCGCCAAGGCCGCTCCGAAGGCCTTCAAGGCCCTCATCGGCTTCGATGCCGCCGCCCGTCAGGACTTGGATCCCGCACTGGTGGAACTGGTGCAGATCCGCTCCTCGCAGCTCAACGGCTGCGCGTACTGCCTGCACATGCACACCGGCGACGCCCGCAAGGCGGGGGAGAGCGAGGAGCGGCTGCACATGGTGGCGGTCTGGCGGGAGGCCGCGCACTTCTTCACCACCGAGGAACAGGCGGCCCTGGCCCTCACGGAGGCCGTCACCCTGGTCTCCCACGGCGGCGTACCGGACGACGTCTACGCCCGCGCGGCAGCGGTGTTCGACGAGACCCGGCTCGCCGGACTGCTGGCCCTGATCTTCACCATCAACACCTGGAACCGCATCGCCCTGTCCACCGCCAAGGTGCCCGGCACGGACGAGCGGGTGGCGTAGTCACCCGGTGCCCCGGAGCCGGAACGCCTTCAGCGCCATGTGCAGCAGCAGCCGGTCCTCGCCGTCGTTCAGGTCCAGGCCGGTGAGCTGCTGGACCCGGGAGAGGCGGTAGTAGAGAGTCTGGCGGTGGATGCCCAGCTCGGCGGCGGTCCGGGACGCCTGGCCCGCGCAGTCGAGGAACACCTCTGCGGTGCGGGCGAGGTCCCGGTGCGGCGGGGTGAGCAGCGGGCGGACCGTGTGGTCCGGCAGGGTGCCGGGGGTGAGCGCGGTCAGCAGGCGGTACGGGCCGATGGCCGACCACTCGGCAACCGGGCCGAACCGGCTCTCCGCCGCTGCCGCCCGGGCCGCGGCCGATGCCTCGTGCCAGGCGTCGGCCAGCTCGGCGAGGCCGCGGCGGGGGACCGCGATCCCGGCGGTGGCGGCCGTTCCCGCGGTGGTGCGCAGCCGGTCGGCGGCCGTGAGCGCCGGGTCCAGGACGTCGTGCGACCGCAGCCGGACCAGCGCGGCCAGCGCCGGGACCCCCGCGCCGCCCGGGGAAGGGACACCGGACAGGGCCGCAGCCGACGGCACCGTGCGCACCGACGGCGGGTCGTCCGGCCACGGTGTCACGCACACCACGGTGTGCAGCCCCTCCGCGTCCGGGCCGAGCGCCTCGCTGAACGCGGCCACCGCCATGTCGCGCTGCCAGCCGTGCCCCGCCGTGAGGACCGCGCCGAACTCCCGGGACAGATCGGTGCCCGCCCGCGCCTCGTCGGAGAGCAGCGCCCCGATCCTGGCCGCCACGTCCATCGCCGCGTCGAGCTGCTCGTCGGTCGGGCCGGGGTCGGCGTCAAGCAGCCAGACGTAACCGAGCACCACACCCCGATGGCGTACCGGCAGACAGATCCGGTCCCGGTAGACACCGGCTTCCGGGGCGGCCGGGATGCGGACGGGGCCGGTGGCGCGGGTGATGCCGAAGTTCTCGAACCAGGCGCGGACCGCCGGGGTCGAGCGGCGGGTCAGGATCGAACGGGTGCGGACCGGGTCCATCGCCGTGTCGTCGTCGCTGTCATGGGCCCCGAAGGCGACCAGGCCGAAGTCGCGGTTCTCCAGCGTCGCGGGGACGCCGAGCAGCGCGGAGATCTCGTCGACCAGCTCCTGGTAATCGCCCTTCACCCGGCCATTCTCGCACCCCTTCAGACATATGTCTGAGATCCAGGGCACGGATGCGTGACAGCTGTCGATGGCACAGGATCGGAGGGATCCTTAGATTTCACGGTGGTTCTCCGTGCTGTACCGCTTCTGTTCCCTATCGGGTAGTTGTGGCGGTTCGGCCTTCGTTCGTACTTTCCGTGGAGGTGCCCCGTGCTGGGTCCCGTGATTCTCGCCGCGTCACGCAGCGACAAGATGCGCCGTTTCATCTCGGCAGCGCCGGGCACGAAGCAGGTCGTCGACCGGTTCATCGCCGGTGAGACCGTCGAGCAGGTCGTCCCGATCATCGAGGACGCCGCCGACAAGGGGCTCGAAGTCACGCTCGACGTGGTCGGCGAGGACATCACCACTCCCGAGCAGGCCGCCGCCGCGCGCGACGCCTACCTGGAGCTCATCGGCCGCCTCAAGGAGCTCGGTCTGGGCACCAAGGCGGAGATGTCCGTCAAGCTCTCCATGTTCGGCCAGGCGCTGGAGGGCGGTCACGAGCTGGCCCTCGCCAACGTCCGCCCGGTCGTCGAGGCCGCCGCCGCGATCGGCACCACGGTCACCCTGGACGCCGAGGACCACACCACCCTCGACTCGATGTTCGCCATCCACGAGGAGCTGCGGAAGGACTACCCGCAGACCGGATGCGTCATCCAGGCCTACCTGTTCCGCACCGAGGACGACGCCCGCCGCCTGGCCGACGCCGGCAGCCGCGTGCGCATCGTGAAGGGCGCCTACAAGGAGCCCGCCTCCGTCGCGTACCAGGACAAGGCCGAGATCGACAAGGCGTACGTCCGCATCCTGAAGACGCTGATGGAGGGCGAGGGCTACCCGATGATCGGGTCCCACGACCCGCGTCTGATCGCCATCGCCCAGGAGCTGGCCCGCAAGGCCGGCCGCAAGCTCGACGAGTACGAGTTCCAGATGCTGTACGGCATCCGCAGCGACGAGCACATCCGGCTCGCGGCCGAGGGCCACCGCATGCGTGTCTACACCGCGTACGGCACCGACTGGTACGGCTACTTCATGCGCCGCCTCGCGGAGAAGCCGGCCAACCTGCTGTTCTTCGGCCGCTCCATCCTCACCAAGGGCTGAGCGGTGTTTGTCGCGTGCCAGGCGCATCCTGGAAGGTGACAACCGCTCGCCGCCCGGCTGTGCCGGACCTGTTCCGCTCTGCCTCCCCAAGGAGCAACGGAACCCGTGACTCCGCCCCTTGAGGCTTCTCAGTCACCCACCGAAGCGGGCTCGTGACGGTCAGGCCCTGACCTGTCGCCCAACATACGCAGAGGACTTTCAGTTCCTCCCGGCCGAGGTCGGCCATTCACTCGGAAGAGGTAACTCATGGACGCCGTGACCCAGGTTCCGGTCCCCGTCAACGAGCCGGTCCACTCCTACGCCCCGGGCTCCCCGGAGCGCGCCCGCCTGGAGGCGAAGCTCAAGGAGCTCAGCCAGAACCCGATCGACCTGCCGATGACCATCGGCGGGGAGAAGCGGATGGGTGGCGGCGAGCGCTTCGACGTCGTCCAGCCGCACAACCACAAGGCCGTCATCGGCACCTTCGCCGGCGCCACCGAGCAGGACGCGCAGGACGCGATCGACGCCGCCCTCGCCGCCGCCCCGGCCTGGCGTGCGATGGCCTTCGACGACCGCGCCGCCATCATCCTGCGCGCCGCCGAGCTGCTCTCCGGCCCCTGGCGCGAGACGCTGGCCGCCTCCACGATGCTCGGCCAGGGCAAGACCGCCCAGCAGGCCGAGATCGACACCCCCTGCGAGCTCGTCGACTTCTGGCGCTTCAACGTGCACTACGCGCGCCAGATCCTCGCCGAGCAGCCCCCGGCCAACTCCCCGGGCGTGTGGAACCGCATGGACCACCGCCCGCTGGAGGGCTTCGTCTACGCGATCACGCCGTTCAACTTCACGGCCATCGCGGGCAACCTGCCCACCGCCCCCGCCCTCATGGGCAACGTGGTGGTCTGGAAGCCGTCCCCCACGCAGACCCACGCCGCCGTGCTGCTGATGCAGCTCCTGGAGGAGGCCGGTCTGCCCAAGGGCGTCATCAACCTGGTGACGGGCGACGGCATCGCCGTCTCCGAGGTGGCCCTGAACCACCGCGACCTGGCCGGTATCCACTTCACCGGCTCGACCCCCACCTTCCAGCACCTGTGGAAGACGGTCGGCAACAACATCGCGAAGTACCGCACCTACCCGCGCCTCGTCGGTGAGACCGGCGGCAAGGACTTCGTCGTCGCCCACCCCTCGGCCGACCACGCCATCCTGAAGACCGCGCTGACCCGTGGCTCCTTCGAGTTCCAGGGCCAGAAGTGCTCGGCGTCCTCGCGCGCCTACGTCCCGGCCTCCATCTGGAACGCCGGTTTCAAGGAGAAGTTCGCGGCCGAGGTCGACTCCATCACGATGGGCGACGTCACCGACCTGTCGCACTTCATGGGTGCCGTCATCGACGACCGCGCCTTCGCGAAGAACAAGGCCGCCATCGACCGCGCCGCGGCCGACCCGGCGTGCACGATCGTCGCCGGCGGCACGTACGACGACTCGGTGGGCTACTTCGTCCGCCCGACCGTGATCGAGTGCAGCGACCCGGAGAACGAGGTCTTCACGACCGAGTACTTCGGCCCGATCCTCGCGATCCACGTCTACGAGGACGACAAGTTCGACGAGATGCTGGAGCAGATGGAGTCGGTCTCCGACTACGCCCTGACCGGTTCCGTCATCGCGAACGACCGCGCCGCGGCCGCGTACACGATGGAGAAGCTGCGGTACGCCGCGGGCAACTTCTACATCAACGACAAGTCGACCGGTGCCGTCGTCGGCCAGCAGCCCTTCGGTGGCGGCCGTGCCTCGGGTACGAACGACAAGGCGGGCGCCCCGCAGAACCTCCAGCGCTGGACCCTGACCCGGGCCATCAAGGAGACGCTGGTCCCGCCGACCGAGTACACCTACCCCCACCAGGGCTGACACACGTGCGGGGTGCTGCCCTCCCGGCGCCCCGCCACGAACTCCGCCTCCCGATCGGTTCCCCTGCCGGCCGGGAGGCGGTTTCCATTCACGGGCGGGGTGCGGGTCAGTACAGGAACCGCTTGACCACCGCGTCGCCCGTGTGTGCCGTGCGCTCGTAGAAGTCCACCACCTGCCGGAAGTGGGCGGCGAAGACGGCGCGGACCTCGGGTTCCGGTATGCCCCAGTGCGTGGTGAAGCCACCCGCGGCCGCGTCCCACAGCCCGTCGAACGGATGGCTGCGGAGGAACTCCACCGCCTCCCGTACCTGCACAGCCGTCAACGTGACGGACGGAGCCTCGACTCCGGCCGGATCCTCATGAATGGTCCCGCCGAAGACCGGGAGCTCGCCGCTGCCGTGGCCCGGCGGTGCGAGGAGGCAGAGCTCGTGCACCGTGGAGAAGTCCTTGGATATGTGCAGATCCGTCGCGAGGCGGTCGAGCTCGTCGTCCGTATCGGCGAAGACGGCCGCCGCCCCCGCGAAGTCCTGCGGCAGCCCAGGGACCGGGACGGCACGCGCCTGCATGCTGAAACTCATCGCTGTCCTTTCCCACCGGGCTGTCGTCCCAGCCTCTGCTCCCGAACAGTAGGGGCGCCCACTGACAACCGGCCCGCCCGCACGCCGCGCTCAGCCCCACCCGTGCACGATCAGCGCCAGCCCCGCCGCGAACCCGCCGCCCAGCAGCGCCAGGTAGCGGCCGTACCGGCGGCGGTGGCGGCGCATCAGGAGGCCGAAGCCGGCGAAGGCGAGGCCCACCGTCAGGGTGCGGGAGCCGCGGGCGGCCGCCGACGCGGTGAGCCAGTCGAGCGCGGGGACGTCGGCGCGGCCCGCCTCGGCGCCGTACACCTTGAACGGGATGCCGTTCCACGGCTGGTGGCGCACCGCGGACGCGCCCTCCAGGGCCGGTTCGTGCCGGACCTCCGCCCGCATCCGGTCCGTCGTCAGCGGCGCGGGCAGGTGAACGCCGGCCGAGGCCAGGTGCAGCGCCAGCAGACCGCCCGCCAGGCTGCCGGCCAGCGCGCCCAGGGACATCTTCAGCGCCGCGCGCGGCACCGCCACGCACACGACGCCCAGCAGCAGCTCCGGCATCAGCGGCCAGCTCAGCGCCTCCGCGAACGCCCAGCAGAACGCCAGCGGCACACCCCAGCGCGAGGTGACGACCGCCGCCACCCGGCGTCGCGTCGCGGAGTCCCTCAGCGGCTCGGCGACCGCACGCGTATGCAGTGCCACCACCGCGTCGCGGGCCTCCTCGGGGGAGACGGCCGACGGCAGCGGCTCACCGATCGTCACCCGGACCAGCGACGAACGCAGCCGTCCGTGCTTGGGCAGCAGCCGGTCCGTGCCCGCGATCCCCACCGGCACGACCGGCACCCCCGCCTCCTCGGCCAGGACCAGCGCGCCCCGGTGGAAGGCGCCCAGCGAGCCGTCCTTCGCCCGGGTGCCCTCGGGGAACAGCACGACCGCCCGGCCCGCCCGCAGCTCACCCGCCATCGTGAGCAGGTCCTCCATCCCACCGCCGCCCCGCCGCACCGGGAAGCCGGCCGCCAGCCTGCGGCAGATCCGCCGCCGCCACGGGGAGGCGAACCAGTAGTCGGCCGCCGCCCCGATCGCCGGGCTGTGCCGGGCGTCCAGGGCCGCGAGGAGCGCCGCGGTGTCCGCGTGCGAGGAGTGGTTGGCGACCACCACACAGCCGCCGCGCGGCAGCCGGCCGCGCCGCTCGACCCCGCCGGTGAGGCTGAGCACGCCCCACCACAGGCCGCGCCGGAGGGCGGCGGCGACACGGGAGCGGCGCGGGAGCACGGCTCGGACGGGGATGCTCAGGAGCGTACTCATCACGTCATCACCGTCGCCAGGAGAAGGGCCACCAACAGGGAGTCGATCCGGTCGAGCAGGCCGCCGAAGCCGGGGAGCCAGCTGCCCGCGTCCTTCACGCCCGACTCGCGCTTGACCATGGACTCGATCAGGTCGCCGAGGACACAGCCGCCGATCACCGCCGCCCACAGGGGGAGGCTGAACTCGCCGAGCACCAGAAGGAGTACGGCCGTCGCGACGGCCGCGCCGAGCACGCCCGCCCAGGTCTTGTTGGGCGAGAGCGGCGACAGCGGCCGGGCGAGCGGGCCGCGCCGGCCAAGCGCCGTACCGCCGCACCAGGCGCCCACATCGCCGAGCGCCACCGCGAGGCCCACCGCGACACCCGTCTCGCCGAGCGTCACCAGACCGGTCAGCGCGACGGGGATCCACAGCAGCCCGAACGCGGTCCGGGCGGTCCGGGTGAAGCCCGTCCGGTCGTCCCCGCCCAGCACGGACGGCAGCGCGGCCGCGACCAGCAGCAGCGCCGCCGCGCGCAGGTCCAGGAGGTGCGGCGCCAGCCAGGCCAGCGCCGGGAGCACCACCGCGGCCCCCGCCAGCACCACCTGGTCGCCGCGCCGCAGCCCCGCCATCCGGACGAACTCGCTCGTCGCGATCACCCCCAGCCCCGCGGCCAGCGCGTAGGTGCCGCCGCTGCCCAGGAAGTACGCGCCCAGGAAGACCGGCGCGACCAGCGCCCAGGTCCGCCACCGCCTGCGCAGTTCGGCCCGCATCCGCACCTTGGAGGGGAGGACCGCGACCGCGACCCCGCCCGCCCCCAGCACACCCGCGACCAGCGGCAGCGCCCGCGCGGCCGCCTCCTCGGCGATCAGTACGGCGCTCATGCCAGCTCCCTCCACAGCCCGGCCAGCCGGAGCACCGCCGTGAGCAGCGAACCGGCGGCGATCACGATCAGTACCGGTACGGCCCAGCCGCTCGCCGCTGCGACCACGACCAGCAGGCAGCGCTCGGTCTTGCCGACCGGCCCGCCGTTGCGCCGGGGTGCCCCGGCCGCGGCGCCGGCCAGTGACACCCAGGACGGCAGCGTCGCCGCGAGTGCGGCGACCGCCACCAGCCACAGCGGGGCGAGCGCCAGGAAGCCCGCCAGCACGATCAGGTCCGCGACCCGGTCGCCGAGCTCGTTGAGCACCGCGCCGCGCCGGGTCGTGCGGCCCGTGTCGCGGGCCAGTGCCCCGTCCAGGTTGGCGAAGGCGAGCCGGGCCGCGAGCAGTACGGCGACCGGCAGGGCGGCGAGTCCGGTGGGCAGCCAGGCCAGCGCGGCTGCGGCGCCGGCCGCGGCGACGACGCCGGCGGCGGTGAGGGTGTCGGGCGACACCTCACGGCGGACCAGCGAGGCGCGGACACCGGAGAGCCGGTTCGCGTACCAGGGCTTGAGAGCGTAAAGGCCGTTCATGGGACCAACTCTTGTGCGCCGCACAATCTTTCGACACGGGCCGGGTACTCAAATGGCGGCTGAGTACCTGGTAGGTGCGGTGCCTGCGAGGCTGGAGCACATGACCGATCCGATCCTGCACACCGCGCACACCTGCCGGCTGGCCCCGGCCGTCCTCGACGAGATCCACGTCTTCCTGGACACCGCGTTCGAGGGCACGTTCAGCGACGACGACTGGGACCACACGCTCGGCGGCATCCACGCCTGCGTGCGCGATGCGAGCGGGCTGCTCGCGCACGGCAGTGTCGTGCAGCGGCGGGTGGTCCACGCCGGACGTTCCCGCCGCGTCGGCTACGTGGAGGGCGTCGCGGTCCGCGCCGACCGGCGGCGGAAGGGCCTCGGCGGGCAGGTCATGGCCGCGCTGGAGGAGGTCGTCGACGGGGCGTACGCCTTCGGGGCCCTGTCCGCGTCGGCCGCCGGGGCCGCGTTGTACGCCGGGCGCGGCTGGACGGTGTGGCCGGGACGGATCGCCGTGCAGGGGCCGCACGGGGTGGAGCGGCTGCCGGAGGAGGAGGGCAGTACGTACGTCCGGGGGGTCCGGGGCGGTCCGGTCCCGTCGGCAGGGGACGCGTCCGCCGAGGTGCTGGTCTTCGACTGGCGGGACGGGGATGTGCTGTGAGGCCGCTCGTGCTCAATCGCCGGACGGGCCCGATGCGGCGTCGGTGCGGATCAGCATCCTGGGCTACGTCACCACCCCTGAGCTGGCACGATCGCTCGCCGTCCGGGCGCTCATCCGGGAGCTGAGAGTGAGTGGGGAGTGAGCGCGCGTAAACCTCCGTCTCAGATAGTAGGAAGTCCGAGTAATTGTGGAGACAGACCGGCGTGGCTGCCCTAGCTTTGTAGAAGCCGAACGTCTCGCTAGATCAAGCGACTGGCGGTCGTGAGCGCGCGCCCCGAAGCAGGCAACCCCTGCGGCGCCTGCTCCCCGCCCCTTCCGGCACCTCGAAATCCCTGATCTCGACATCACGTTCAAGATTTTTCGATCTCGAAATCCTCGCGATCTCAAGGAGTCGATCCACCATGCCCGAGACCACTGTCCGCCGCGTCCGCCACACCCACCGCCCGACCGAGTCGGAGCGGCAGAATGCCGCCGCCGCCCTGCAGCGAGCCCTCGACCGCAGGGACAACGGCGGCTCCACCGGTCACTGAACCGGGCCTCACCTGGGACCGGCCCCCGGGCCGTGCGTCGGGTTCAGCCGCGGCCGGCCCCCGGGCCGTGCGTCGGGTTCAGCCGCGGCCGGCCCCCGGGCCGTGCGTCGGGTTCAGCCGCGGCTGATCTCGAAGTGGTCGATGCGCTCGCCGGACTCGGCGAGCGCGGTGACCTTCATCCGCGCGTTCTTCCCGGGCTCCACCTCCACCGCGAGGAACGAGAAGCCGGTGTAGCGCACCCGGGACCACTCCACGGTCTCGACGGCCTTACCACCGCCCTTGACCACGTGGTACGTGTCCACGCTCTCCAGGTCCGTGACGTGCCCCTCGTAGCTGTCGGGCGCCGGGAAGTTGTACAGCGCCTTGCCCGCACCGCCCGCGGTGACGTACACGATGCCGTCCCGCGTCGGGTCGGTGCGCTCGCCGATCGGTACCTTGCGCTGGACCGCGTTCCTCAGGATCGCGTCGGTGCGCTCGTAGACGTGGTTGTGCCCGTTGATGACCAGGTCCACCTGGTGCTTCTCGAAGAGCGGCACCCATGCCTCGCGCACCCCGCCGTCCGAGGCGTGCGCATTGGTCGTGGAGAAGGCGCAGTGGTGGAAGAAGACCACCAGGAAGTCGATGTCGTGGCGGGCTCGCAGCTCGCCCAGGCGCCGGTCCAGCCAGCGGGTCTGCTTGCCGCCGCTGATGCCGAAGTTGGCGGGGATCTCGTACGACACGTCATTGGCGTCGAGCGCGATCACGCCGACATTGCCGTGCACGAAGGAGTACGCCCCGGGCTGGTTCACCGGGTCCGGGCCGTTGTCCGGCAGGGTCCAGCGGGCGTTCTGGCCGCCGTAGCCGTCGGGCGAGTACCAGGCCTCCATGTCGTGGTTCCCGGTCGTCACCATCCAGGGCACGGTCTTGGAGACCGTCTCCGTCTGCGCCAGGAACTGGTCCCAGGTGCGGGCGTCGTAGGTGTCACTCGTCTGGCCGGAGCCCGACGGGTCGGCGTAGCAGATGTCACCCGCGTGGAGGTGGAAGGCGGGGTTCTGGCCCAGGATCAGCTGGTCGTTGCCGAGCGCGTGGTAGCTGACACCCTGGTCGCCGAAGGCGGTGAAGGTGAACTTCCCGGCGCGCGAGGGCGCCGTGGTGAAGGTGCCGAGCGTGCCCAGGTTGCGGGTGTCGGCCGGGTCGAAGCCGTCGTGGCCGACGCCGTAGTAGTACGTCGTGCCGGGCTTGAGGCGCTCCAGGGCCGCGTGCACGTAGAACTGCTCGGCAGCCGCGATCTTGCCGTCGTTCAGCAGCGGCGTCGTCAGGTGGCGCACCTCGGCGTCGATCTTCCGGCTCAGTGCCCACGGCTTCAGGCCGATGCGGATGTACGGGCGGCGCACGGCGAACGGGACCTGCCAGGAGACCGCCATCTGGGTCTTCGGGTCGGCGCCGTAGGCCAGGTGCCGGCCGAACGGCGCGACCAGCGAACCGTCCACCCGGGTGGTGCTGTGCGAGGTGAGGACCGACGGGGCGGCGTACGCCGGCGAGGAGGTGAGCGAGGTGCCGAGACCGGCACCGGCGACGGCGGCGGTCGCCACGCTCGTACGCAGCACACCGCGTCGGGTCAGCCGGGTCCGCAGGTAGTCGTGCTGCTCGGCCATGCTCATGCGGTCGGCGAGCTTCTCGGGGATGCCGAAGCGGGGTATGTCCATGGGCGACAACCTCCACCCGTTCCCTGACGGCACTCCGTCGGGTAGGTGAACGGTACACGTACAGCTGCCCATGTGTCCGTATAGTGGACGTGACATGTCATGGGGTGGGACGCGCAGTATCGTGCGGGACATGGCTTCCAGCATCAATCTCGCAGTGATCCCCGGTGACGGTATCGGCCAGGAGGTCGTGGCCCAGGGCCTCAAGGTCCTCAACGCTGTTCTCCCGCAGGACGTGAAGCTGGAGACCAAGGAGTACGACCTTGGTGCCCAGCGCTGGCACCGCACCGGTGAAACCCTCCCGGACGCGGAGCTGGAGGCCCTCAAGGGTCACGACGCCATCCTGCTCGGTGCGATCGGTGACCCGTCCGTGCCCTCCGGTGTGCTGGAGCGCGGGCTGCTGCTGAAGCTGCGGTTCGCCTTCGACCACTTCATCAACCTGCGGCCGTCGAAGCTGTTCCCGAACACGGCGACCCCGCTGGCCGGCCGTCCGGACATCGACTTCGTCGTCGTCCGCGAGGGCACCGAGGGCCCGTACACCGGCAACGGCGGTTCGCTGCGCACCGGTACGGAGCACGAGGTCGCCACCGAGGTCAGCCTCAACACGGCCTTCGGTGTCGAGCGCGTCGTCCGCGACGCCTTCGAGCGCGCCGCCGCCCGCCCGCGCAAGAAGCTGACGCTGGTCCACAAGAACAACGTTCTCGTCTACGCGGGCCACCTGTGGAAGAACACCTTCGACAAGGTCGCGGCCGAGTACCCCCAGGTCGCCACCGACTACCTGCACGTCGACGCCGCGACGATCTTCTTCGTCACCCAGCCGGAGCGCTTCGACGTCATCGTCACCGACAACCTCTTCGGCGACATCCTGACCGACCTCGCCGCGGCCGTCTCCGGCGGCATCGGCCTGGCCGCCTCCGGCAACATCAATCCGACGGGCGCCTTCCCGTCGATGTTCGAGCCGGTCCACGGCTCTGCCCCCGACATCGCGGGCCAGGGCAAGGCCGACCCGACCGCCACGATCCTCTCCGTCGCCCTCCTGCTGCGCCACCTCGGCTACGAGGCCCAGGCCGTGCGTATCGAGGACGCCGTCTCCGCCGACCTGGCGGAGCGAGGGGGGGACCTCCCAGGCCTTTCGGGCTCTGGGGGAGGGACCGCCCGCAGCACCGACGAGATCGGCGACGCGCTCGCGGTACGCGTAGCGGGCTGATCCGACGACTCCCTCACGAAGCCGCCGGGTCGCACACGCACCCGGCGGCTTCTCCTGTGCGGCCCCGGGTGTCACCATCGAACCCTGGACCGCATTCACGTCATTTCGTGCATGGCCCCCCCGCGAGAGACAATCGAACGGGACCGTGGTTTGCCACGAAGCTCGGACGTCCTAGCACCTGTCCGTCAGGAGCTGGCGTGGGCGCGGTCCTACACACACAAAACCGGTGAAGGACACGCACTCATGACGACGCCCACGATCGAGCTCAAGCCCTCCTCGAACCCGCTGTCCGACGCGGAGCGCGAGGCGATCCTGGTCAAGCCCGGCTTCGGCCGCCACTTCACCGATCACATGGTGACGATCAAGTGGACCGAAGGCCGCGGCTGGCACGACGCCCAGCTCGTCCCGTACGCGCCGCTGTCGATCGACCCCGCCAACATGACGCTCCACTACGGCCAGGAGATCTTCGAGGGCCTCAAGGCCTACCGTCAGCCCGACGGCAAAGTCGCCACCTTCCGCCCCGAGGCCAACGCCGAGCGCTTCCAGTCGTCCGCCCGCCGCCTCGCCATGCCGGAGCTGCCCGTCGAGACGTTCGTCGCGGCCTGCGACGCGCTCGTCCAGCAGGACGCGGCCTGGGTCCCGGCCCATGGGGGCGAGGAGTCGCTGTACCTGCGCCCGTTCATGATCGCGACGGAGGTCGGGCTCGGCGTCAGGCCCGCCAACGAGTACCTCTTCCTGGTCATCGCCTCGCCGGCCGGCGCCTACTTCCCGGGCGGTGTGAAGCCCGTCTCCATCTGGCTCTCCGAGGACCGCGTCCGCGCCGTCCCCGGCGGCATGGGCGACGCCAAGACCGGCGGCAACTACGCCGCGTCCCTCCTCGCCCAGGCCGAGGCCGCCGCCAAGGGCTGCGACCAGGTCGCCTACCTCGACGCCGTCGAGCACAAGTGGGTCGAGGAGCTCGGCGGGATGAACCTGTACTTCGTGCACGGGAACAAGATCGTCACCCCGGCCCTGACCGGTTCGCTGCTCGCGGGCATCACCCGTGACTCGCTGCTCAGGCTCGCCGCGGACCTCGGCTACGAGCCCGAGGAGGACCGCGTCTCCATCGACCAGTGGCGCGACGACACCGCGAACGGCACCCTCACCGAGGTCTTCGCCTGCGGCACGGCCGCCGTCATCACCCCCGTGGGCACCGTGAAGAGCACGGGTGGCGAGTGGACCCAGGGCGACGGCACGCCGGGCCCGGTCACCCTGCGGCTGCGTGAGCGCCTGCTGGACATCCAGCGCGGCGTCGCGGAGGACACCCACGGCTGGATGCACCCGATCGGCTAGTCGACCCACCCATCCGCAGAAGGCCGCGTCCGCAGGGCGCGGCCTTCTTGTGCGTGAAGACTTGGAGTGCTGCTCGAAACCTTCAGTCAAGGGTTCCAATTATCACTGCCTCCTCGTTAGAGTGCTGCTCTAACACTGCTTGACCAGGAGGCGTGACGACGTGCGACTGACCCCGACCGAGCGGGACCGGCTGCTGCTCTTCGGCGCCGCCGAGCTGGCCCGCGCCCGCCGGTCCCGCGGCCTGAAGCTCAATGTCCCCGAGGCCACCGCCCTGATCGCGGACACCGTCTGCGAGGCCGCCCGCGACGGGCGCCGGCTCGCCGAGGCCATCGAGGCCGCCCGCCGGGTGCTCGGCCCGGACGACGTGCTGCCCGGGGTCGCCGATGTCGTCACCGAGGTCCATGTGGAGGCCGTCTTCGACGACGGATCGCGGCTCGCCGTGGTCTCCCGGCCGCTGGGCGCCGGCCTCGGCGACGAGGCGCCCGGCGCCGTCGTGCCGGGGCCCGCCACGCCGGAGCCCGAGCCCTCCGTACGGCTGACCGTCCACAACACCGCGACCGTCCCGGTCTCCGTGACCTCGCACTTCCACTTCTTCGAGGCCAATCCGCGGCTCGACTTCGACCGGGCGACGGCGTACGGGATGCGGCTGGCCGTGCCCGCGGGATCGTCGGTCCGCTTCGGGCCGGGGGAGCGGGCCGAGGTGGGCCTGGTGCCGATCGGCGGCGACCGCGTCGCGATCGGGTTCGCCGGGCTGGTCGACGGCCCCCTGGACGCACCCGGCGCCCGCGAGGAGGCGCTGCGCCGCGCGGTGGCCTGCGGCTACCTGGGGGCCGCCCGATGAGCATCGACCCGTACGAGTACGCCTCCGTGCACGGCCCGCGCGCCGGTGACCGGGTCAGGCTCGGCGACTCCGGGCTGACCGTCAGGGTCGAGTCCGACGCCCAGAAGCCCGGCGACGAGTTCCTCGCCGGATTCGGCAAGACCGCCCGCGACGGCCTCCACCTCAAGGCCGCCGCCGTCCGGGAGACCTGCGACGTGGTGATCAGTAACGTGCTGGTCATCGATGCGGTGCAGGGCGTCCGGAAGGTGTCGATCGGCATCCGCGAGGGACGGATCTCCGCGATCGGCCGGGCCGGGAACCCGGACACCCTCGACGGGGTGGACGTCGTCGTCGGCACGGGCACGTCCATCGTGTCCGGCGAGGGCCTCATCGCGACCGCCGGCGCCGTCGACACCCATGTCCACCTGCTCTCGCCGCGGATCATGGAGGCATCGCTCGCCTCCGGCGTCACCACGGTCATCGGCCAGGAGTTCGGCCCGGTCTGGGGCGTCGGCGTGAACTCGCCGTGGGCCCTGCGCCACGCCTTCAACGCCTTCGACGCCTGGCCGGTCAACATCGGCTTCCTGGGCCGCGGTTCCTCCTCCCACCAGGCACCGCTCGTCGAGGCGCTCGCCGAGGGCGGGGCCTGCGGCTTCAAGGTCCACGAGGACATGGGGGCGCACACCCGCGCCCTGGACACCGCGCTGCGCGTCGCCGAGGAGTACGACGTCCAGGTCGCCCTGCACAGCGACGGGCTGAACGAGTGCCTGTCGGTCGAGGACACCCTGCGCGTCCTGGAGGGGCGCACCATCCACGCCTTCCACATCGAGGGCTGCGGCGGCGGGCACGTCCCCAACGTCCTGAAGATGGCCGGCGTACCGAACGTCATCGGCTCCTCCACCAACCCCACGCTCCCCTTCGGGCGGGACGCCGTCGCCGAGCACTACGGGATGATCGTCTCCGTTCACGACCTGAAGACGGACCTGCCCGGTGACGCCGCCATGGCCCGCGACCGGATCAGGGCCGGCACGATGGGTGCCGAGGACGTGCTGCACGACCTGGGTGCCATCGGGATCACCTCGTCCGACGCCCAGGGCATGGGCAGGGCAGGCGAGACCGTCCGCCGCACCTTCGCCATGGCCGGGAAGATGAGGGCCGAACTCGGCCCGATGGAGGGCGACGGACCGGGCGACGACAACGCCCGGGTGCTGCGCTACATGGCCAAGCTCACCATCAACCCGGCCATCGCCCACGGCCTCGCGCACGAGATCGGCTCCATCGAGACCGGAAAGCTCGCCGACATCGTGCTGTGGCGGCCCGAGTTCTTCGGGGCGAAGCCGCAACTGGTCCTGAAGTCAGGCTTCCCCGCCTACGGGGTCACCGGCGACCCCAACGCAGCCACCGACACCTGCGAACCCCTCGTCCTCGGACCGCAGTTCGGCGCGTACGGGGCCACCGCCGCCGATCTCTCGGTCGCCTTCGTCTCGCAGGCAGCCACCCAGCTGGGGGCCGACGCCATGCCGACCCGCAGACGCCGCGTCGGCGTCCGGGGCACCCGCTCCATCGGCCCCGCCGACCTGCGCCTCAACTCCCGTACCGGAACGGTCGACGTGGACGCGCGCAGCGGCCTCGTCACCCTGGACGGCGACCCGCTCCGTTCCGAACCCGCCGAGTCGGTCTCCCTCAACCGGCTCTACTTCCTCTGACCTCCCCGTCCGCCGAACCCTCCAAGGACCCGCCGTGACCTTCCGCATGCCGCCCGAATGGGCCCCGCACGAACGCACCTGGATGGCCTGGCCCGGCCCCAACCCCACCTTCGCCGCCGCGGCCGAACTGGACGAGGCCCGCCGCGCCTGGGCCGCCGTCGCCCACGCCGTCCGCCGCTTCGAACCCGTCACGATGGTCGTCGGCCCCGGCCAGGAGGACAGCGCCCGCGCCCTGCTCGGCCCGGACGTCGAACTCGCGGTGCGCCCGCTCGACGACGCCTGGATGCGCGACATCGGCCCCACGTTCGTCACCGACGGCCGCGAACTGGCCGCCGTCGACTGGACGTTCAACGGCTGGGGCGCCCAGGGCTGGGCCCGCTGGGAGCACGACCGCCACATCGCCCGCTCCGTCGCCGAGCTCGCCGGTGTCCCCGTGCACAGCTCGCCGCTGGTCAACGAGGGCGGCGCGATCCATGTCGACGGCGAGGGCACCGTGCTGCTCACGGAGACCGTCCAGCTCGGCAAGGAACGCAACCCCGACCGGACCCGCGAGCAGGTCGAGGCCGAGATCCACGCGCGCCTGGGCACCAGGAAGGCGATCTGGCTGCCCCGTGGCCTGTCCGGGGACTACGGCACGTACGGCACGCTCGGCCACGTCGACATCGTCGCCGCCTTCGCCCGCCCCGGCACCGTCGTCGCCCACGTCCAGCCGGACCCGGCCCACCCCGACCACGAGATCACCCGGGAGACCGTCCGCATCCTGCGCGCCGCCACCGACGCGAAGGGGCGGCCGCTGGAGGTCGTGGAGGTCCTCGCGCCCACCGTGCTGAGGGCCGGCGGGGAGTGGGTCGACTACTCCTACATCAACCACTACCTCTGCAACGGCGGCGTCGTCCTGTGCGCCTTCGGCGACCCGCGCGACGAGCTCGCCGCCGGGATTTTCCGCCGGCTCTTCCCCGGCCGTACGGTGACACTCGTCGACGCCCGCGCGATCTTCGCCGGGGGCGGCGGCATCCACTGCATCACCCAGCAGCAGCCGAAGGTCTGAACCGTGTCCACCGCCCCGCGCCGCCGCAACACCGCCCCGCCCCGCGAGGACGTGCTCGCCGCCGTCATGGCGACCGTCGCCGAACGCGGCCTCGACGGCCTCACGATGGCCGGGCTCGGCCGCGAGGTCGGCATGAGCAGCGGTCACCTCCTCTACTACTTCCGTACCAAGGACGAACTGCTGCTCCAGACCCTGGAGTGGAGCGAGAACCGGCTCGGGGACCGGCGGCGCCGGCTGTTGTCCCGGCCCGGGACGGTCCGTGAACGGCTCGACGCGTACATCGCCCTCTACCTCCCCGCCGGCCACCGCGACCCGCACTGGACGCTCTGGCTGGAGGTCTGGAACCGCTCGCGCGACGCCGACGACGACGCGCGCGCCCGGCAGGCCGCGATCGAGGGCGCCTGGCACCGCGACCTGGTGGCGCTGCTCGCCGAGGGAGGCTCGCGCGGGGAGTTCCGCCGGGTCGACGCCGAACACTTCGCCACCCGGCTGCGCGCCCTGCTCGACGGTTTCAGCGTCCATGTGGCGGTCGGCATCCCCGGCACCGGCCGGGACCAGGCCCTGTCCCGCGTGGCGGAGTTCGTCGACGAATCGCTGACCGCCACCGGCTGACGTCACCCGCCCGTGAACGAAACGCACGTAAGTACGCGCGATCGTTGCGCCCTGCACCCTTGTTGGACTTCCGGCGGTTCGGGCACGGTGGCCAACCATGGGACGAGAGCAGTGGAAGAAAATCTGGGTCGGCTCGGCCGGCAACATGGTCGAGTGGTTCGACTGGTTCGTGTACGCGACCTTCGCGGTCTACTTCGCGGACTCGTTCTTTCCCGAAGGCAACGAGACCGCCAACCTCATGAACACCATGGGCATCTTCGCCGTCGGCTTCTTCATGCGGCCGGTCGGCGGCTGGCTCCTCGGCCGGATCGGTGACCGCAAGGGCCGCAAGGCCGCGCTCACCCTGACCGTCACCCTCATGTCGGCCTCCGCGGTCCTCATCGCGATCGCACCGACCTACGACGTCGCCGGGTACGGAGGCGTCGCCGTACTGATGGTGGCCCGGCTGCTCCAGGGGCTGTCCGTCGGCGGTGAGTACGCGGCCAGCGCCACCTACCTCACCGAGGCATCCGCACCCGAGAAGCGCGGCTTCGCCTCCAGCTTCCAGTACGTGTCCATGACCGCGGGACAGCTCGTGGGCCTCGGCCTCCAGATCGTCCTGCAGCGCAACATGTCCGAGGCGGCGCTGCACAGCTGGGGCTGGCGCATCCCGTTCGTCGTCGGCGCACTCGGCGCGGGCATCGTCTTCTACCTGCGCCGCTCCATGCTGGAGACCGAGGTGTACGCCGACTCCGGAGCCGCCGAGCAGCAGGACCGCGGCACGCTGAAGGTGCTGTGGCAGCACCGGCGCGAGGCGTTCCTGGTGATGGCCCTGACCATGGGCGGCACCGTCGCCTACTACACGTACACGACCTACCTCACGAAGTTCCTCTCCAAGAGCGCCGGCATGGAGAAGTCCACCGCCTCGCTCGTCAGCTTCTGCGCGCTGTTCGTCTTCATGTGCATCCAGCCGCTGGCCGGAATGCTGTCCGACCGGATCGGCCGCCGCCCGCTGCTGATCACCTTCGCCGTCGGCTCGACCTTCCTGACCGTGCCGATCATGACGATGCTCAAGCACGCCGACACCTTCTGGCCGGCGCTCGGCCTGGCGCTGCTCGCCCTGGTCGTGATCACCGGCTACACCTCCATCAACGCCTGCGTGAAGGCCGAGCTCTTCCCGACCGGCATCCGGGCCCTGGGCGTCGGTCTCTCGTACGCCGTCGCCAACGCCCTCTTCGGCGGCACCGCCGAGTACGTGGCGCTGTGGTTCAAGAACGCCGGCGCCGAATCCGGCTTCTACTGGTACGTGGCAGGTTGCGCCGCGGTCTCACTGGTCGTCTACCTGACCATGCGTGAGACCCGCGACATCGACCTGAACCGGGTCACCGCCGCCGGGCGGGCCGGGGAGCAGACGCAGCCGGCCGGAGCGACGAGCGTCACGCCCGCATCCTGAGACGGGGCGGGGCACGGAAGCGGTCCTGTGCCAGACTGCTTCCGTGTCCTCGTGCGTCATGATTATTGGCAACAGGCGCGCCGGTCCGCAGTGACCGTCCCGTACCACCATGTACGGCACGGCCATCGTGCCCCAGACCCGCGCGCAGACCTCTCGCACCCGCGAGGGGTTTTTTGTTTTCCGGCCCTCACCACCGGCCGGGACGAGGCGCGCGGGATGATGGGGGCAAGTGGAGTCAGATCGTCCGGATCCACTCATCCGACAGGAGTCAGATCAGCATGACCACCAAGGCCAAGCCCACCGACGACAGTTTCCATGTCTTCGACACCACGCTGCGCGACGGTGCCCAGCGTGAAGGCATCAACCTGACGGTCGCGGACAAGCTGACCATCGCCCGGCACCTGGACGATTTCGGCGTCGGTTTCATCGAGGGCGGCTGGCCGGGAGCCAACCCCCGCGACACCGAGTTCTTCGCCCGCGCGCGCCAGGAGATCGAGTTCAAGAACGCCGAACTGGTCGCCTTCGGCGCGACCCGCAGGGCCGGCGGCAAGGCGGCCGAGGACCCGCAGGTCAAGGCGCTGCTGGAGTCGGGCGCCCCGGTGATCACCCTGGTGGCCAAGTCGCACGACCGCCATGTGGAACTCGCCCTGCGCACCACACTGGAGGAGAACCTGGAGATGGTGCGTGACACCGTCTCCTACCTGGCCGGCCAGGGCCGCCGGGTCTTCGTCGACTGCGAGCACTTCTTCGACGGCTACCGCGCCAACGCCGGGTACGCCAAGGCCGTCGTCCGGACCGCGTCCGAGGCGGGCGCCGACGTCGTCATCCTCTGCGACACCAACGGCGGGATGCTCCCGGCCCAGATCCAGGCCGTCGTCGCCACCGTCCTGGCCGACACCGGTGCCCGCCTCGGCATCCACACCCAGGACGACACCGGCTGCGCCGTCGCCAACACCCTGGCCGCCGTCGACGCGGGCGCCACGCACGTCCAGTGCACCGCCAACGGCTACGGCGAACGGGTCGGCAACGCCAACCTCTTCCCCGTCGTCGCGGCGCTGGAGCTCAAGTACGGCAAGACCGTCCTCCCCGAGGGCGCGCTCGCCGACATGACCCGCGTCTCGCACGCCATCGCCGAGGTCGTCAACCTCACGCCCTCCACCCACCAGCCCTACGTCGGTGTCTCGGCCTTCGCGCACAAGGCCGGGCTGCACGCCTCCGCGATCAAGGTCGACCCGGACCTGTACCAGCACATCGACCCCTCGCTGGTCGGCAACACGATGCGGATGCTCGTCTCCGACATGGCGGGCCGCGCCTCCATCGAGCTCAAGAGCCAGGAACTCGGCATCGACCTCGGCGGCAACCGCGAGCTCATCGGCCGGGTCGTGGAGCGGGTCAAGGAGCGCGAGCTCCGGGGCTACACCTACGAGGCGGCCGACGCCTCCTTCGAACTGCTGCTGCGCGCCGAGGCCGAGGGCCGGGTACGCCGGTACTTCCGCATCGAGTCCTGGCGCGCGATCGTCGAGGACCGCCCCGACGGCACCCACGCCAACGAGGCGACCGTGAAGCTGTGGGCGAAGGGCGAGCGCATCGTCGCGACCGCAGAGGGCAACGGACCGGTCAACGCCCTGGACCGGGCGCTGCGGGTCGCCCTGGAGCGGATCTACCCGCAGCTCGCCAAGCTGGAGCTGATGGACTACAAGGTCCGCATCCTGGAGGGCCGCACCGGCACCGACTCCACCACCCGCGTCCTGATCACCACCGGTGACGGCACCGCCGACTGGTCGACCGTGGGCGTCGCCGAGAACATCATCGCGGCGTCCTGGCAGGCCCTGGAGGACGCGTACACCTTCGGTCTGCTGCGCGCGGGGATCGAGCCGACGGAGTAGGGCGGGCGCACGGCGGCCGCGGACCGGGCCCGGTCCGCGGCCGCCGTGCACGCGTCTGCTACCCGAGGTGCCACTTCTGGTTGGCCGCTCCCGTGCACGTCCAGATCTGGGTGCGGGCCCCGTTCGCCGTCGACTGGTCGATCACGTCGAGGCACTTGTCCGCGGCCGTGTTGACGACGTCGCCCGTTGAGGCGTTGTACGTCCAGCGCTGCGCCGCGGAACCGTTGCAGGTGTACAGCTGGACCTTCGCCCCGTTCGCCGTCGAGCCCGAGGTCACGTCCAGGCAGGCCCCGAGGGTGCGGATGGAGCCGTCGCTCTGGACGGTCCAGCGCTGGTTGGCCGCGCCCGTGCAGTCCCAGAGCTGGACGGGGGTGCCGTCGGCGCCGGTGTTGCCCGTGGCGTCGAGGCACTTGCCGCCGGGACCGGACAGGGCTCCCGACGACGCGTCCGCCCCGGACTGCGTCCCCGACCAGGTGAACGTCGCCGACGTGCGGGCGGGCAGCGAGTAAGTGAACTTCTGACCACCCCAGTTGACCGTCACCTGCTGGGCCGAGCCGCCGCCGTTGTACGCGATCAGCGCCTTCGAGCCGTCCGGGTTGCGCCAGGCGACATTGGGCACCGTGGAGCTGGCCGTGGAGGAGATCCGGGAGGCGCCCGGGCGGACGAACTTGGTCAGGTGGCCCATCGTGTAGTACTCGATGTTGTAGTCCACCTGGCCGCTCCTGCTGTCCCCGTTGTGCACGGTGATCAGCCCGTCGCAGGTGCCGCAGCCGCCGTTGTGCGGGCCGCGGTTCTGGTCCACCGCCAGGGACCACTTGGTCACCGACTTCGCCCAGTTGCGGGTGTAATCGATGATGTTCAGCATGTCCTCGCGCTGCTGGTCGGCGATCCAGGTGCCGCCCGAGTGCTCGGTCTGGAACGCGTCCATCGACGGGTACTGGTTGTGCACCGTCGTCTGCTTGGCGATGTCACCGCCGTACCCGTGCCAGGCCACCCCGCCGAAGTTGGGGTGGTTGCGCACGGCCGCGTCGTCCACGGTGGCCGCGGCGTACGCGTCGTAGGTGTCCCAGTTCCAGTCGTGCGCGAGCACCTTGGTGGCCAGGCCCGCCGACGCCAGCTTCGGCAGCAGCTCGCTCTTGGTGAAGTAGGCCAGCCCGGAGCCGTTCCAGCTCATCGAGGGATAGCCCGAACAGCACGTCGGCTCGTTCTGCGTGGTGACGTAGTCGACCGGGACGCCCTGGTCGCGGTAGGCCTGGAGGTACTTCACGAAGTAGTCGGCGTACGCGCCGTAGTTCTCCGCCTTCAGCCAGCCGCCGTTCAGCTGCCCGCTGTCCTTCATCCACGCCGGAGCCGTCCACGGGGAAGCCACCGTCGTCAGCGCGGGGTTGAGCTGCCTGGCCTGTTTCGTCAGCGGCAGCACATCCTCCAGATCGTGTGCGATCGAGAAGTTCGACAGCGAGGGGTCGCTCTGCCCCGCGGGCATGTCGTCGTACGTGTAGCCGTACCGCGCCAGGTCCGAACCGCCCATCGGATTGCGTACGAACGACAGCCCGATGCCGTCCGTGGGGGAGAAGAGCTTCTTCATCGTGGCGTCGCGGGTCGCCTGGCTCAGCGCCCCGCTGCTCTTCATCAGATACGCCGCGGTGTCGGTGAACGAGGCGCCGCCGCCGGTGAAGGTCTGGTAGCGGGTGTTCTCGTCGACCGTGATGTTCGTACCGCCGCCCCCGTTCCCGGCCCCGAACGCGACCGGGGTCTGGGCCTCCAGGCCCCGGGTGACATGCCGGCCGCCGGAGTCGTCGGTGGTGGTGAGGGCGATGTTCACCGGTTCGCCCGCGGCCTGCGCGGTACCGGACGAGAGCCCGGTGAGGCCGGCGGTCGCGAGCACGGCGGCGAGCAGCGCCCTCGCCGCCCTTCCTGATCGGATCATGGCTGATGCCTTCCTCGGCGGGAGCGTGGGGGACGTGCCGTCGAACGAGGCGAGAGTGAACTGCTCTTGCGTGCTCACGTCAAGAGTTTGCGCGTTCAGGACTTGAACGCAAGCGCGTTCCTGGCCGCTCCGAGGATGGGTACGGACCAATCTCGGTGTGAAGTATTGACGGCTCTGTTCCAGCGGGGTTAACTCACGCCACCAACGCCGGTACCGGTTCCGGAACCGGTTGCGGTACCGGTTCCACAGCCGTTCGTTCGCTCTGTCCCGTTGTGTCCTGGAGGCCCCCGATGCGTGTCACCATCGCTGATGTCGCCCGCGAGGCCGGCGTCAGCAAGACGACCGTCTCCCGGGTCATCAACACCAAGGGGGAAGTGGACGGTTCGACGGCCGCCCGTGTTCGTGAAGTGATCGCACAGCTCGGATATGTGCCCAGCTCCGGCGCCGTCGGTCTGGCCCGCGGCAGCAGCCGTACGGTCGGCATGCTGGTGCCCTCGCTGACCTGGCCGTGGATGGGCGAGGTGCTTCAGGGCGTCGTCGACACCGTCGAGGCCGCCGACTACGGGCTGCTGCTCTTCACCTGCAACCGCGGGGTCGAGTCCGTGGAGCGCTTCACCAGCCAGGTGTCGGCACGGGCCTTCGACGGACTGGTCGTCGTCGAACCCGAGAACACCATGGACCACCTCACCGCACTGCACCGCGGTGGCCTGCCGATCGTGCTGATCGACGATCGCGGCAACCACCCCGAGTTCCCCTCCGTCGTGACCACCAACTACGAAGGAGGCGCGTCGGCCGCCCGCCATCTGCGGGCTGCCGGCCGCACCAGGCCCCTGGTCATCACGGGCCCCCAGGACTTCGGCTGCGTACGCGACCGGCTGGAAGGATTCGTCTCCGTCCTGCCCACCGACCTCGTCGTCCGCGGGGACTTCACCGAGCTCTGCGGCCGTCAGGCCGTCGAGCAACTCCTCGCCTCCGGCGTTGAGTTCGACTCGGTCTTCGCGCACAACGACATCACCGCGGCAGGTGTGCTGCGGGCGCTGCGCGCCGCGGGGCGGACCGTGCCCGGCGACATCGCGGTGGTCGGATTCGACGACATCCCGATGGCCGAGCACACCGAACCGCCGCTCACCACCGTGCGCCAGCCCACCCGGCAGATGGGTGAGACGGCCGCACGGATGCTGCTCTCCCACCTCGGCGGCACGGCCGTACCCGACGCACCCGTCGTGCTGCCCACCGAACTGGTCGTGCGCCACTCGGCGCCCTAGCAGCCCGGGCTCCGGCCCGTCTGCACCCGCACCACCCGCACCACCCGCACCGCCCGTACCCGGCGCGCCGAGCGCTGCCCTCTTCCGGATCTCCCAGACCCGCCAGTCCCTCCTGGAGTCGCCATGTCCGCACGCCGTCACCACACGCTCAGAGCGGTCGCGCTCGCCACCGCGGTGGTCGCGCTCGCCGCCGGATGCTCGTCAGCCAACTCGAACCACAACAAGAGCGGCAGCGGCGCCTCCGGCGTCCTGAACATCGGCAAGCCGGACGGGCCGCAGACGAACAACAGCAACCCGTTCCTGAACACCTCGGCCGGTGCCACCCTCGGCTACCGCTTCATGATCTACGAGCCGCTGGCGATGGTGAGCCAGATCCGGCCCACCGCCAAGGCCGACCCGTGGCTGGCGTCGAACTGGACGTGGGACCTCAACTTCACCAAGGTCACCTTCACGCTGAACGACAAGGCGAAGTGGGCCGACGGCAAGCCGGTGACCGCAGAGGACGTGGCGTTCACCTTCAACCTGCTGAAGAAGCACCCGGCGCTCAACGGCGACGGCATCGCGTACGACGGCGTGAAGGTCCTGGGCAAGAAGGTCGTTCTGACCTTCGAGGACTCGCAGTACGTCAACCAGAACAAGATCATCCAGCAGTTCGTCGTGCCCAAGCACATCTGGGAAGGCGTCAAGAACCCGGAGACCTGGCCCAACCGCACCCCCGTGGGCTCGGGCCCGTACAAGCTCAAGACGTTCACCCCGCAGACCACTACGCTGACCGCCACGCCCACGTACTGGAAGGGCGAGACGAAGGTCAAGGAGCTGCGCTACAGCACCTACAACGACAACAGCGCCGCCACCACCGCGCTGGCCAGCGGCAAGCTGGAGTGGTCGTTCGTCTTCATGCCGAACTACAAGCAGCTGTTCATCTCCAAGGACCCCAAGAACCACAAGCTGTGGTTCCCCTCCGGTCTCGGCATCCACGGACTGTGGTTCAACACCGCCCGCAAGCCGTTCGACAACCCGGCGCTGCGCAAGGCCATGGCGATGGTCGTCGACCGCAACGCGATCTACACCCAGGCCGAGGCGACCCTCTACCCGGAGATCACCAACCCGACCGGTATCCCGCTGCCCGCCGGCAAGTCCTTCATCGCCCCCGAGTACCGGAACGCCACCACCAAGCCCGATGTCGAGGGCGCCAAGAAGGTCCTGGAGAAGGCCGGCTTCACTCTCAGTGGCGGTGTGCTGAAGGACCCGAGCGGCAAGGCCGTGAAGCTCACCTTCACCGACCCCGCGGGCTGGAACGACTACATCACCGGTCTCGCGATCATCAAGGACAACATCAAGAAGATCGGCATCGAGGCCAAGGTCAAGACGCAGACTGCCGAGGCCTGGGGTGCGGACGTCGCCAACGGCAACTTCGACGCCACCCTGCACTGGACCAACAGCGGTGCCACCCCGTACGACATGTACCAGAACATCATGGACGGCGCGCTGCTCCAGCCGATCGGCAAGGCCTCCCAGCTCGGCAACTTCGGCCGCTTCAAGAGCCCCGAGGCCACCGAGGCGCTCAAGGACTTCGCCGGCGCCACGACCGACACCGCCCGCACCACCGCCATGAACACCCTCCAGAAGATCATGGTCGAGGAGGCGCCGATGATTCCCACCGCCGCCGCCCCCATCGGGGCCGAGTACTCCACCAAGAACTGGGTGGGCTGGCCCACCGAGGCCGACCCGTACGCCGACCCGCAGCACACCCAGCGCTCGGCGCTGGAAGTCGTGCTGAAGCTCAAGCCGTCCAAGTAGGACAGGGATCCAGGTACCGGCCATGTCTGAACAGACAGAGAAGAACCACGTCGTGCTCGAAGCACGCGGAGTCACCAAGCACTTCGCCGTACGGCGCACCGGCCGCGATCTCCTCGCGGGCAAGCGCCGCAGCGTCCACGCCGTCGACGACGTCTCGCTGCAACTGCGGCGCGGCACCGTCACGGCACTGGTGGGGGAGTCGGGCTCCGGAAAGTCCACCGTCGCCAGACTGCTCGCTCAGCTGTATCCGCTCACCGAGGGCGAGATCCACCTGGGCGGCCAGCCGGTGAAGGCCGGACGTGGCCGGTCCTTCCGCAGTTACGTACGCCGGGTCCAGCTCATCTTCCAGGACCCGTTCGCCTCGCTGAACCCCGTACACACCGTGCGCTACCACCTCACCCGCGCCCTCAAGATCCACGGCCGGGCGGGCAGCGGCGAGGCGGAACTGGAAGAGAACCTGACCGCTCTGCTGAACCGCGTCCAGCTGACTCCTCCTCATCAGTACCTGGACAAGTTCCCGCACGAGCTGTCGGGAGGTCAGCGCCAGCGCGTGGCCATCGCCCGCGCGCTCGGCGCCGACCCCCAGGTCCTCCTCGCCGACGAGCCCGTCTCGATGCTGGACGTCTCGATCCGGCTCGGGGTGCTCAACCTGCTCAAGGACCTCAAGGACCGCATGCACCTCGCGATCCTCTACATCACCCACGACATCGCGTCCGCCCGCTACTTCGCGGACTCCACGCTCGTCATGTACGCGGGCCGGATCGTCGAGGGCGGTGACAGCGAGACCGTCACCCAGCGCCCCGCCCACCCCTACACCCAGCTGCTGATCGCCTCGGCGCCCGACCCGGACCGGGTCGTCGACGAGGAGGAGCAGGAGGAGACCGGCAGCGGCGAGCCACCGTCGCTCATCGACCCGCCGGCCGGCTGCCGGTTCCACCCCCGCTGCCCCAAGGCGATGGAGCGCTGCCGCACCGAACTGCCGCCGCGCTTCGACCTCGCCGACGGCCAGTGGGCCGCCTGCTGGCTGTACGACGGGACCACCGGCGACGCCACCACCACCGACGACCACGAGAAGGAGGCTGCGAAGTGAAGTACCTGCTCCAACGGCTCGCCTTCTACCTGGTCACCGCGTGGGCCGCGATCACCATCAACTTCTTCATCCCGCGACTGATGCCCGGCGACCCGGTGCAGTCCCTCATCGCCCGCTTCCAGGGACAGCTGGACACCAGCGCCATCGCGTCGCTCAAGGCCCTCTTCGGCCTGGACAAGCACCAGTCGCTCTGGCAGCAGTACACCGACTACTGGAGTCATCTGCTCGACGGCGACCTCGGTCTGTCCTTCACCTTCTTCCCGACGCCGGTGAGCGAGGTCATCGCCCAGTCGCTGCCGTGGACGCTCGCCCTCGTCGGCATCACCACGCTCATCAGCTTCGTGCTCGGCACCGGCATCGGGGTCTTCACCGGCTGGCGGCGCGGCTCCTGGATGGACAGCCTGCTGCCCGTCACCACGTTCATCTCGGCCATCCCGTACTTCTGGCTCGGCCTCATCGCCATCTCACTGTTCGCCGTGAAGTGGCCGCTCTTCCCGGCCGCCGGCGGCTACGACAACTCGCTGGTGCCCGCCTTCGACTGGCCGTTCATCTCCAGCGCGCTCTACCACGGGGTGCTGCCCGGCCTCACGATCGTGCTCAGCGCGGTGGCCGGCTGGATCCTCGGCATGCGCAACATGATGGTGACGGTGTCGAGCGAGGACTACGTCATGGTCGCCCAGGCCAAGGGGCTCTCCGAGCGCCGCGTGATGTTCGGGTACGCCGCCCGCAACGCGATCCTGCCCAACATCTCCGGCTTCGCCCTCTCCCTGGGCTTCATCGTCGGCGGCACGCTCCTGGTGGAGATGGTCTTCTCCTACCCGGGCATCGGCTACCAGCTCTTCCAGGGCGTGGGAGCCAAGGACTACCCCCTCATGCAGGGCGTCTTCCTCATCATCACGCTCTCCGTCCTCGCGGCGAACCTCCTCGCCGACGTGCTCTACATGCTCCTCGACCCCCGTACCCGAAGGGAGGCGTAGGGACATGGCCGTCACCGCCACCGAAGTCGCCGTACTCGACGCGACCGAGACCCCGGCCGCGAGCAAGCGCAGGTTCCGTTTCCTGCGCGGCCGCAAGACCGTCGTCGGACTCGGCATCCTGCTGTTCTTCGTGCTGATCGCCGTCATCGGCCCGTGGATCGCCCCGTACGACCCCGACACGATGAGCAGCGAACTGCTCCAGCCGCCGTCCGGCTCCCACTGGTTCGGCACCACGCAGACCGGCCAGGACGTGCTCTCGCAGATCCTCGTCGGCACCCGAGGCGTCCTCGTCGTCGGATTCGTCGCGGGCATCATCGCCACGGCCCTGTCCGTGCTGATCGGCGTCAGCGCCGGCTTCCTCGGCGGCACCGCCGACGAAGTGCTCTCGCTGCTCTCCAACGTCTTCCTCGTCATCCCCGGACTGCCGCTGATCATCATCATCGCCAGCTTCGTCTCCGACACCGGCGACCTGCTGATCGCCGCCGTCATCGCCCTGACCTCCTGGGCCTGGGGAGCCCGGGTGCTGCGCGCCCAGACGCTCTCCCTGCGCCGCCGGGACTACGTCGAGGCGGCCCGCGCCACCGGTGAGTCGACCTGGCGGATCATCCTCTTCGAGGTGCTCCCCAACCTGACCGCCGTCATCGCGTCCGGCTTCGTCGGCACCGTCATCTTCGCGATCCTCTCCGAGATCACGCTCGCCTTCATCGGCGTCGCCGACATCTCCAACTGGAACTGGGGGACCGTCCTGTTCTGGGCGCAGTCCAACCAGGCACTCGCCCAGGGCGCGTGGTGGTGGTTCGTCCCGGCCGGGCTCTGCATCGCGCTGCTCGGAATGTCGCTCGCCCTCATCAACTTCGGCATCGACGAGTTCGTCAACCCGCGCCTGCGCACCGAGACCGGCGGCTCCCGGAAGGTCCGCATGCGCGTCGGCTTCACCCCCGTGGCCCGTACCGGCACCCCCGCGGCCCGTACCGGCACCTCCGAGGCCGGCTTCACCCCCGTGGCCCGTACCGGCACCTCCGAGAAGGAAACCCGCTCATGAGCGAGCCCGTCCTCACCATCAGCGGCCTCAACGTGGACTACGGGACCGGCGCGGACGCCGTACACGCGCTGCGTGACATCGACCTCACCCTGCACCGCGGCGAAGTCCTCGGCCTCGCGGGGGAGTCGGGCTCCGGCAAGTCCACCCTGGCCTACGCCGTCACCCGGCTGCTCTCCCCGCCCGGCGTGATCACCGGCGGCGAGGTCCACTACCACCAGCGCGACGGCGAGGCGCTCGACCTGCTGACCCTGTCGGCGCCCGAGCTGCGCGCCTTCCGCTGGCAGGAGCTGTCGATCGTCTTCCAGGGCGCGATGAACTCCCTCAACCCGGTGCACACGGTCCACAGCCAGCTCACCGACGTACTCCAGGCCCACCGCCCGGAGATGAAGAAGAGTGAACGGACCGCGCGGGCCAAGGAACTGCTCAACCTGGTCGGCATCTCCGCCGACCGGCTCGGTGCCTATCCGCACCAGCTCTCCGGCGGAATGCGCCAGCGCGTGATGATCGCGATGGCCCTCGCGCTGGAGCCCGAGATCGTCATCATGGACGAGCCCACGACGGCGCTCGACGTCGTCATGCAGCGCCAGATCCTGCGCCAGCTGGTCAAGCTCCGTGAGGAACTCGGCTTCTCCGTCGTCTTCATCACGCACGACATCTCCCTCCTCATCGAGTTCTCCGACCGGATCGCGATCATGTACGGCGGACGGATCGTCGAGGAAGCCGGCGCGTCCGACATCTACCGCGACCCCCGCCACCCGTACAGCGACGGGCTGCTGCACTCCTTCCCCGCGCTGCACGGCCCCCGCCGCGAGCTCAGCGGCATCCCGGGCTCGCCCCCGCACCTGTCCGCGATGCCGGCCGGCTGCGCCTTCCACCCCCGCTGCGCCAAGAAGGTCGACGGCTGCGACACCCACGTCCCGGTGCTCGCCGCACCGGACGGGGACGGCTCCCGCTCGGTGGCCTGCTGGCTGCACAAGGAAGCCCCCGCCGCCCGCTCGTAGCGTCGTACGCCACGCACACCACAGGAGAACCATGAACCTCGTCACCCCCCAGGCCTACGCCCGCGAGCTCGCCGCCCAGGCCGTACCCGGTCTGCCCGCCGACTTCCGCTGGGGCGTCGCCACAGCCGCCTACCAGATCGAGGGAGCGGCGGCCGAGGACGGCAGAACGCCGTCCATCTGGGACACGTACTGCAGGGTGCCGGGCATGGTCGTCCGCGGCGAGAACGGCGACGTGGCCTGCGACCACTACCACCGGATGCCCGAGGACGTGCAGCTGATCGCCGACCTGGGCGTCGACACGTACCGCTTCTCGCTGGCCTGGCCCCGCATCCAGCCGGGCGGCCGAGGCCCGGCCAACGCGAAGGGCCTGGACTTCTACAAGCGCCTGGTCGACGAGCTGGACGCCAGGGGCGTCACCCCGTGGGTCACCCTCTACCACTGGGACCTGCCGCAGGAGCTGGAGGACGCGGGCGGCTGGCCGGCCCGCGACACCGCCTACCGCTTCGCCGAGTACGCCGCCCTCGCCTACGACGCCCTGGGCGACCGGGTGAAGCACTGGACCACGCTGAACGAGCCGTGGTGCTCGGCGATGCTCGGTTACGCGTACGGCAACCAGGCCCCCGGCCGGAAGAACTTCGGCGAGGCGATCCACGCCGTCCACCACCTGCTCCTCGGCCACGGCCTCGCCTCGCAGTACATGCGGGAACAGGCCGCCGCCCGCGGCAACGAGATCGAAATCGGCATCACCCTCAACCTGGGCACCGCAACGCCCGAGACCGACAGACACGAGGACGCCGAGGCAGCCCGCCGCGCCGACGGACTCGGCGCCCGCCTCTACCTGGACCCGGTCGTCAAGGGTGCCTACCCCGAGGACATCGTCGCCGACCTCGCCGCCCAGGGCGTCGAACTCCCGGTCCAGGACGGTGACCTGGAGGTCATCTCCACCCCGCTGGACGTCCTCGGCGTCAACTTCTACCGCGGCTCCCTCTTCTCCGGCGTGACCGAGGACGGCGCGACGACGGACGCCGACGGCCTGCCCGTCACCCGCGTCGTCGAGCGCGACCTGCCCCGTACCGCCATGGACTGGGAGATCACCCCCACCGCCCTCACCGACCTGCTCGTCCGTCTGGAGAAGGACTACGGCCTCCCGACGGTCATCACCGAGAACGGTGCCGCCTTCGACGACACCGTCTCCGCGGACGGCGAGGTCCACGACGCCGACCGCACCACCTATCTCGCCGACCACATCGCCGCCGTCGCCGACGCCCGTGCACAAGGGGCCGACGTCCGGGGGTACTTCGCCTGGTCGCTGATGGACAACTTCGAGTGGTCCTACGGCTACGACAAGCGATTCGGCATCGTCCGCGTCGACTACGACACGCAGGTGCGGACGCTCAAGGACAGCGCCAAGTGGTACCGCGACACCATCCACCTCACCCGCAACGCGTAGGGCCTGTCCGGCGGATCATGGCCGGGGTCACGGCGCCTGGCCGACCCTGATCCGCCGGACAGGCCCCGGCCGCGCCCGAGCGCGCGCCCGCGCAGCCCCCATGCATACGAACGGGAGCCCCACCGTGCCCTCTCGTACGACTCTGGCAGCCACCACCGCCGCTCTGATCGCCCTCGCCGCCCCCATGGCCTTCGCCGCCCCGGCCCCCCGGCCGGCGGCGCAGGCCGCGGCGTGGGACACCGACCGGGCGGCCGCCGCCCACGCCGCCGACCCCGGCGCCGTCACCGCGTCCGGCAGCGAGAACGACGCCACCGGACCGGGGGCCGCCGCGGACGGCGACGGCGCCACCCGCTGGTCCAGCAACGCCGCCGACGACGCCTGGATCCGGGTCGACCTCGGCTCCGTCATCCGGATAAGCCAGGTCACCCTGGACTGGGAGGCCGCCTACGGCAAGAAGTACGTCCTGGAGGTGTCGAGGAACGGCACCGACTGGACCACCTTCTACACCGAGGACGACGGGGCCGGCGGCAGCGTCACCGCGCACACCTACCCGCAGGAGGTCACCGGCCGCTACGTCCGGATGCGCGGCATCCAGCGTGCCACCGCCTGGGGCTACTCCCTCTACTCCTTCAAGGTGTACGGAGGGGAGCAGGCACCCGCCTCCACGACCCGTACCAACCTCGCCCTGAACCACCCCGCGTACGGCAACCTCTACCAGCACGCGGGCAATTCACCGGCCTTCGTCACCGACGGCGGCTGGCCGGCCGACCTCAAGGCTGACCAGTCGCGCTGGTCGAGCGACTGGAACGCGGACCGCTGGGTCGGCGTCGACCTCGGAGCCACCTCCACGATCGACACGGTCGACCTGTACTGGGAGGCGGCGTACGCCGTCGACTACCGGATCCAGGTCTCCGACGACAACCGCACCTGGCGCACCGTCCACCAGCCTTCCGCCGCCGAGGTCGCCGCCCGCCGCGCCGACGTGAAGGCGCCGGCCGACGCCGCCGGACGCCACGACACCGTCACCCTGCCCACCCCCGCCACCGGCCGATACGTCCGGATGCTCGGCACCGAACGCCGCTCCTTCTACAACCCCGCGCCCGCCACCGCCCAGTTCGGCTACTCCCTCTACGAGTTCCAGGTCTGGGGCACCGGAGGCAGCGCGGACGCCGCCTACCCGGCCCTGCCCAAGGACCCGGGCGGCGCGTACAGCACCACGTTCTTCGACGACTTCACCGGCTCGGGTCTGGACCGCTCCAAGTGGCGGGTGGTGCGCACCGGTACGGAGATGGGCCCCGTCAACGGCGAATCGCAGGCCTACGTCGACTCGACGGACAACATCCGCACCGAGAACGGCGCCCTCGTCCTGGAGCCGAAGTACTGCAAGGGCTGCACCCCCACGCCCAACGGCACCTTCGACTTCACCTCCGGCCGGGTCGACACCAACACCAAGTTCGACTTCACCTACGGCAAGGTCAGCGCCCGCATGAAGCTGCCGGTCGGCGACGGCTTCTGGCCCGCCTTCTGGATGCTCGGCAGCAATGTCGACGACCCGTCCGTCTCCTGGCCCGGCTCGGGCGAGACGGACATCATGGAGAACATCGGCTACGGCGACTGGACCAGCTCGGCCCTGCACGGTCCGGGCTACTCGGCCGACGGCAACATCGGCAAGCAGCAGACCTACCCGAACGGCGGCCGCGCCGACGAGTGGCACACCTACGCTGTCGAGTGGACACCCGAAGGCATGACGTTCACCGTCGACGACCGGGTCGTCCAGACGACCTCCCGCCAGAAGCTCGAGTCCACCCGCGGCCAGTGGGTCTACGACCACAACCAGTACGTGATCCTCAACCTGGCCCTCGGCGGCGCGTATCCCGCCGGCTGGAACAAGGTCACCACCCCCTACTGGGGCCTTCCGCAGTCCAGCGTCGACCGCATCGCCCAGGGCGGCGTCAAGGCGGAGATCGACTGGGTGCGAGTCGAGCAGAAGAAATAACAGGACCACCACCCCCCGCACCTCCAGGTCCCCCGCAGCGGCACGGCACCCGAACCCTGCCGTGCCGTGTGCGCAGCAACCGTACGAAGGAGCCGCACATGCCACCACGCACCCGTCACCGGGCGAGACCCGCGACAGCCGCACTGGCCGCCGCCACCGTCCTGGCCGGCCTGCTCGCCGGGGCCGTTCCCAGCGCGGCGGCGCCCACCGCGGCCGATGAACCGGCACCCGTCGCCATCGACCGCTTCGAGGGCGAGGTCCCCTTCGCCAACCAGCCCGCCGAGGGCATCTTCACCTGGGGCGGCGACGCCGACGACCCGCCCACCCTCTCCCTCAAGGAGCGTGCGGACGCCCCCGAGGGCGCCAAGGTCCTCGAAGGCACCTTCGACATCAGCGGCTACGGCGGCCTCAGCCACGACTACGCCGCCGACCAGCCCGCCCACGACTGGTCCGCCCACAAGGGCATCCGATTCTGGTGGTACGGCCAGAACACCGCGCCCCTGCCGCCCGGTTCGGGCAAGAAGATCAGCTTCGAGATCAAGGACGGCGGCGCCAACGGCGAGGCCTCCGAGCTCTGGACCACGTCCTTCACCGACGACTGGGAGGGCTGGCACCAGGTCGAGATCCCGTTCGCCGACTTCACCTACCGCGGCGACTACCAGCCCGTCGGCGGCATCGACCAGGTCCTCGGCCTCGACGAGATGTGGGGCTACGCCCTCACCCTGCCGCCCGGCGCCCCCGGCAAGTTCGCCATCGACGGCATGGAGCTGTACGGGAAGGCGGACGCCGCGCTGAAGGCGAGCGTCGTCACCGACGCGGCCGTGCACCCGGTCAAGCAGGGCGCCACCGCCGGCATCGACCTCTCCGTCGCCACCACCGGCTCCCTCCCGCTGGACGAGCCCGTCACCGTCGCGTACGAGACCAAGGGCGGCACCGCGGCCTCCGGCACCGACTACACCCCGGTCAGCGGCACGTACACCTTCCCGGCGGGCACCGCGTCCGGCACCACGCACCGCGTCTCCGTCACCACGAAGAAGATCGCGGGAGCCGCGTCCGCGAAGACGGTCCCGCTCGAACTCACCGTCACCGGCGCCAAGCCGCCGAAGGAGAACCCGCAGGTCGTCATCGACGCCCACGGGCTGCCCTACCAGAACCCGAAGCTGCCGGTGAAGCAGCGGGTCGCCGACCTGCTCGCCCGGATGTCTCCCGCCGAGAAGGCCGGACAGATGACGCAGGCGGAGCGCAACGCGCTCTCCTCGCAGGGCGACATCGCCACGTACGACCTCGGCTCGCTGCTCTCCGGCGGCGGTTCCGTCCCGACGCCCAACACCGCCGCGGCCTGGGCGAAGATGGTCGACGGCTACCAGTTGCGCGCCCAGGCGACCCGCTTCCAGATCCCGCTGATCTACGGCGTGGACGCGGTGCACGGCCACAACAACGTGATCGGCTCGACGATCATGCCGCACAACGTCGGCCTCGGCGCGACCCGCGACCCGAGGACCGTCGAGAAGACCGGCGCCGTCACCGCGAACGAGGTGCGCGCCACCGGCATCCCGTGGGACTTCGCCCCCTGCCTCTGCGTCTCGCGCGACGACCGCTGGGGCCGCGCCTACGAGGCGTACGGGGAGGACCCGGCACTCGTCGAGTCCCTGGAGACCGTGATCCAGGGCATGCAGGGCGCCGCGTCCGGCAAGGACCTGGACCGCAACGACAAGGTGCTGGCCACCGCCAAGCACTACGTCGGCGACGGCGGCACGGAGTACGGCTCCTCGACCACCGGTTCGTACCCCATCGACCAGGGCGTCACCAAGGTCACCCGGCAGGAGCTCGAAGCCGTTCACCTCGCTCCCTTCGACGAGGCTGTCAAGCGCGGGGTCGGCACGGTCATGCCGTCGTACTCCTCGCTCGACATCCTCGGGGACGACGAGGGCCCGGTGAAGATGCATGCCAACGCCGAGATGATCAACGGTGTGCTGAAGGACCGGATGGGCTTCGACGGCTTCGTCATCAGCGACTGGCAGGCGATCGACCAGATCCCCGGCGACTACGCGAGCGACGTCCGCACCTCGATCAACGCCGGACTCGACATGATCATGGTGCCGACGGCATACAAGGACTTCACGAAGACGCTCCAGGACGAGGTCACCGCGGGCCGCATCAACCGGGCCCGGATCGATGACGCGGTCTCCCGCATCCTGACGCAGAAGTTCAAGCTGGGCCTGTTCGAGAAGCCGTACGCCGACACGTCCAACCTCGACAAGGTCGGCTCGCCGGAGCACCGTGCCGTGGCCCGCGAGGCCGCAGCCGAGTCCCAGGTGCTGCTGAAGAACGACGGCGGCGTCCTGCCGCTGAAGTCCACGCAGAAGGTGTACGTCGCCGGCTCCAACGCCGACGACATCGGCAACCAGGCCGGCGGCTGGACCGTCAGCTGGCAGGGCTCGTCCGGCAGCATCACCCCGGGCACCACGATCCTGTCCGCCATGAAGAAGGACGCCGCCTCGGTCACGTACTCCAAGGACGCGTCGGCCGCCACGGACGGTTACGACGTCGGCGTCGTGGTCGTCGGTGAGACCCCGTACGCGGAGGGCATCGGCGACGTCGGCAACGGCCACGACCTGGAGCTGTCCGCCGCCGACAAGGCCGCGGTCGACAAGGTCTGCGCCGCGATGAAGTGCGCCGTCCTGATCGTCTCGGGCCGCCCGCAGCTCATCGGTGACCGGCTCGACGGCATCGACGCCCTGGTGGCCTCCTGGCTGCCGGGCACCGAGGGCGACGGCGTGGCCGACGTGCTCTTCGGCAAGCGCGCCTTCACGGGACAGCTGCCGGTGACCTGGCCGAAGTCCGAGTCGCAGCTGCCTATCAACGTGGGCGACGCGGCGTACGACCCGCAGTTCCCGTACGGCTGGGGCCTCACCACGCTGAAGAAGCCCCCGGCCGGCGGCGAGCTGACGCTCGGCGCACTCGCGCTGGCCGCCCAGGTCGCTGAGAAGACCGGCCTCGGCCGGACGGACGTGGGCCGCACCATCGTCGGCCAGGCCCGGCTGCTGGTCCAGCAGAAGATCAACGGAAAGCTGACGGAAGCGGTCTCCAAGCCGTTCGCGGACGCCGACCACCTGCTGCTCACCGGTGACCTGACCGGTGCGGTGGCGCAGCTGAGGGCGGCGTACCGGGCCGCCTGAGATACGAGTGCGGGCGGGCGGCGAGGTCTGCCGCCCGCCCGCGTTTCTCACCCTTCTGGGTTAGCTTTGAATTATGCGGAACAGGCCGTTCCCCTCCTTTCTGGTCCCGGCGCTCCTGGCGGGACTCCTTCTCCTGCTGTCGGCTGCCGCCCTGCTCCTGGCCCCCGCCGCACCTGCCGCGACCGGCGCCTCCACCGTCGACGAGGTCGCCCAGGCCCTGCGCAAGGGCCCGGTGTACGTCGATCCGGCAGCGGCCGGACAGCTCTCCCGGAGCCAGGCCGACGCCCTGACAAAGAAGATCAAGGACGCCGACAAGCCGGTCTTCGTGGCCGTGCTGCCGCAGAGCTCCGCCTTCCCCGCGGACACCGTGCTCCGCACCCTGCGCACCGACACCGGGATCACCGGCGTCTACGCGATCCGCCTCGGCGACGGCTTCAACGCCGGCGCCGACCCGCAGGTTATGTCGCAGCAGGCGGTCCAGAACCTCACCGCGGCCGTGAAGGCACCCGGCGCGGACACGTCCGCCTCTGCCCAGCTGAACACCTTCGTCGACCGGGCCGTCGAACAGGCCCGGGGCAACGCCCCCAGCTCCTGGGGCGGCGACGCGTCCTCCGGCGGCAGCTCGGCCACCGCGGGCCTGATCGCGGTCGGAGCGGTGGTGGTCCTCGGCGGCGCGGGGGCCTACACGGTCGTGCGCCGCAACCGGAAGCGCAAGGAGGCCGAGGAGCAGGCCGCCCTGGACAAGCTCCGGGTCGTCGTCGACGAGGACATCACCGCGTACGGGGAGACCCTGGACCGGCTCGACTTCCACCCCGCGGAGCCGGGCGCCGACGACACGATGCGCGCCGACTACGAAAGCGCCCTCGACTCCTACGAGAGCGCGAAATCCCGGATGGAACAGGCCCGGCACCCCTCGGACGTGCGCGGGGTGACCCAGGCCCTGGAGGACGGGCGCTACTCGCTCGCCGTCCTGGACGCCCGCCGCACCGGCGGCGAACTCCCCGCCCGCCGGCCGCCCTGCTTCTTCGACCCGCGCCACGGCCCCTCGGTCGCCGACGTCCAGTGGACCCCGTCGGGCGGCACGCCCCGCGAGGTCCCGGTCTGCGGCGCCGACGAGGTACGGCTGCAGAGCGGCGAGGACCCGATGAGCCGCACCGTCGACATGGGCGACGGCAGCAGGCGCCCGTACTGGGAGGCCGGTCCGGCCTACGGCCCCTGGGCGGGCGGATACTTCGGCGGTGGCCTGCTCCCGGGCCTGCTGGTCGGCACCATGCTCGGCTCGATGCTCTCCACCCCGGCGTACGCGGCGGAGTACGGCGGCGGCGACTTCGGCGGCGGTGACTACTCCGGCGGCGACTTCTCCGGCTCCGACTTCGACTCGTCCGGCTTCGGTGGCGACGGGGGAGGCGGCGGGTTCGGTGACGGCGGCGGCTTCGGAGGCGGCGGGGACTTCGGGGGCGGCGGCTTCTGAGTACGCGGGGAAGCGACGCAAGGACGGGCCCGGCCGAGCCCACGCCGATCCGTTGGATCGGCGTGGGCCGCCTTGCGTCGTGGGACCGTCTTCCGGCGTCAGCCCCGGCGGGCCGCTCCCTGCGGCTGGGATCAGCCGTCGATCTCGTACTGGCCGACCGTCCGGAAGTGCCGTAGGGCCTCCGGGCTGCCGTCGTCGAGGACGGCCTGGATCGCGTCGTACATGGCGTCGCTGATGTTCGGGTCCGTGAGCATGTGGACGATGTACACCGAGTCGTCCTCGGCCTGGGCGAGCCGGTACCCGGTCCACCGGAAGTCGCTCAGGGCTTCGGGGGTGTTGGCGTCGAGGGTGTCGTTGGCCTCCCGTATCACCCTTTTGTCGCCGTTCTTCGTGGCTACGAAAAGGATGTGGGCGACAGCGACGGAGTCGTCCTCGGCCTGGGCCTCGGCGTACCCCGTCTCCAGGAAGGTGCGCAGGGCTTCGGGGGTGGCGGCATCAAGGAGGTCGTTGACCTCCTGTATCACCCTCTTGTCGCCGTTCTGGGTGGCGACGCCGAGGATGCGGAAGACAGAGACGGTGTCGTCCTCGGCCTGGGCCGTGCTACAGCCCGTCTCCAGGAAGGCGCGCATGGCGTCCACCGTGCCGCCCAGGACCTCGTTCGCCTCACGCAGGACGCCCTTGCCGGCGTTCTCGTCCGCGAGGACGTCCTGGATCGCGGCCCGGAGTTCGGCCTCCGTCATCTCGTCGACCGGAGTGCCGGCGTCGGACGGGATGGCCGGGCAGGCCGTCGCCGGCGTGGGGGTGACGGGCGTGGTGGACGTGGCGGGGGTGGCCGGCGCGTCAGCGGCGAAGGCCGGTGCGGTGAAGAGGAGGGCGGGCGTCAGAGCGGTCGCGGCGATCAGTAGTGCGGCGCGGGTCGGTCTCATGGGTGTGCCTCCAGGCGTGGTGTGTCCGTCGGCATGAAGGATCCACGTGTCGCATACAGAGATCAACGCCGTTTTGCGGCAAGGAACCGTCAGCAACTGTTGCCGGGCCCGCCCCTGCCGCAGAAGGCCGGTAACGGCGGCCGAGGCCGGTGACGAGGTTGGGTCCGTCCGGCGCCCGGTCGGGCAGTTCCCGCGCAATCACCGCGCAATCACCGCGAAGGTTCGCGATGACTTCCGGGCGGCGTGGCAGTCTCACTTCCCGTACACCTGAACCGCGGTCCATGAGGAGAGAGAGTCACATGCGCATCGTCATCAGCGAGTTCATCAGCCTGGACGGCGTCGTACAGGCGCCGGGCGGTGCCGAGGAGGACACGGACGGCGGCTTCGCCCACGGCGGCTGGTCGCACCCCTTCTTCGACCCGGAGGTGGTGGGCGGCTCGTTCAACGACTCGATGAACGCGGCCGAAGCCCTGCTGTTCGGCCGCCGCACCTGGCAGACGATGGCCGCGGCGTGGCCCGAGCGGGCCGGCGACCCCTTCGCCGACCGGATGAACGCGATCGAGAAGTACGTGGTGACCGACACCCTGGGCGACGACGACCTGACGTGGAACAACACCGAGCGCGTCCCCGGCGAGAAGTTCGCGTCCCGCATCCAGGAGCTGCGTGAGAAGGACGGCGGAGACCTGCTCGTCATGGGCAGCCCCACCCTCGTACGCAGCCTGCTGAGCGAGGGACTCGTCGACGAGCTCCGGCTCGTGATCATGCCGGTTCTGCTCGGCGGCGGTAAGTCGATCTTCCCGGCGGACGGCGGGCTGCGCACGCTGGAACTGGTCTCGCACGTCACCAGCGACGCGGGTGTGCAGGTGTGCACGTACCGGACGGTGGCGCAGGCGTAAGGGGTGCGGGGCCACGGCCCCGCACCCCTTACGCCTCACACGCCGCTTGCGTCAGCGGCGACCGCCGTTGTCGCGCTCGAAGGCGGTGAAGGCCGTCTCCTGACGCCACTGCGTCGCGGCCTTCGGGTTGTCGGCGAGGTAGCGGCCGCAGCGCGCGCTCGGGCGGCCGGCGCCGGGCCGGCTGCCGGTGCAGGCGGGGACCGGGCGGTAGCCCGAGGGGGCGGAACCGGCGGCCCACAGGCTGCGGCCGTCGCGGAAGGCGTACTCCAGCGAGGCGCGGGCCAGGTCCTTCAGCGCCGTGTAGCCGAGGTCGTAGGTCTTGGCGGCGTACTGGTACTCGTGGCTGATGTCGATCCGCGAGACGCCCGGGTCGTCGGTGGACAGGACCACCGGGACGCCGTAGCGGCGGTAGGCGTTGAACGGGTGATCGGCGCCCGCGATGCCGAGGATCTGCTTGTTGCTGGAGAACGGGACCTCGACCGCGACCTGGCGCCGTGCCATGGTCCGGGCGAGCTGCCGCCAGTCGT
This sequence comes from Streptomyces sp. LN549, assembly GCF_043203805.1. Taxonomy (NCBI): domain Bacteria; kingdom Bacillati; phylum Actinomycetota; class Actinomycetes; order Kitasatosporales; family Streptomycetaceae; genus Streptomyces; species Streptomyces sp. LN549. The sequence continues at coordinate 6,376,027 of NZ_JAZHRI010000002.1, forward strand.
CCTCGTGGACCAGGTCGACGCCGTGGCCGATGCGTTCGGCGCCGGCGACGAGGACCGCCTCGCGGATGTGGAAGGTCAGGTCCTCGGGCTTGACCAGGCCGGGGGCCAGCTCACCGGCGTGCAGGGTGAGGTGGGCGTCCGGGTACTGGCCGCGCAGGTACTGCAGCATCCGCATCTGGAGGCTGTAGTTGCTCAACGAGCTGTCCCAGTCCTCCGGCTGTACGAGGTTGACCGCGACGAACCTCGGATCGCGCTCCGCCAGCCGCAGACCGACCGCCATCTGCGTGAACACCCGCGCCGGGGAGCTGCCCCGGGAGACCTGGGAGATCCAGCGGACGGGCAGCCGGCAGCCCGGGTCGGGGCGGGCGGTGTCGCAGTGCGCGGTCGCGCGGAACTGCGCGTTCGCGTCGTCGGCCTCCCGGACCGCCTCGTTCACGACCCGGTCGAGCTGCCCGCCGGCCAGGAGCCTGCGGTGGAAGGCGGCCAGGTCGGCGTCGTAACCCACGGTGTCGGCAAGCTTCTTGGCGCTGTCCGACGCGGGAGTGACCATGGTCTCCAGATAGAACTGGTTCTGCTCCACCACGGTGTTGGCCACATTGGCCAGGAGCTTGCCCCGGTCCCACGTCGCCAGGCCGAACTTGCCGAACGTGTCGAAGAAGTGGTCGTGCCCGGACTCATCGGCCGGGAAGTCCTGCATGGACCAGGCCCGGACGATCTGCTGGCGGAAACCGGCGTCCGTCCGAGCGTCGGCGGCGGGCCGCGTGCCGGGACCGCAGGGCGGTGCGATGGCCGTCATCGTCGCGTCGATGCACAGGCCCCGCTCGATCGCGAGCTGGATCAGGTACTCCGTCGAGGCCGCACCCGACAGGTGGTTGTGGAGGTCGCCGCCCTTCGGCAGCGCCTTGAAGAAGGCCTTCAGCCGCTGGGGCCTGCTCCGCAACGAGTCGAGGTACGCGGCGGTCCTGCGCTCGGCCGCGGTCACCTCACGGGGGGAGGTGAACCCGGCGGCCGCCGGCGACGCGTCGTTCGCCGGTGCAGCCTCGGCGGGGATCGCCGGGAGCAGGGTCAGTACGGCGAGCGAGCCGAGCCCGGCCAGGAACGGGTACTTGGGACGGCGTGCCGTCCGGATGGTTGAGATCACCGCCGAATGATCGCGTCTGGTTCAGAAGGATATCGCCTGAATCGCGGCTGGGGTCGGACACGTCCACTCGATCGAGTGGGGGACCGCCTGGCCTTCGCCTGCCCTTCGACGGCCCTTGACGTGACGTACAGCCAGAGTCCTATAGTGCTAGGACCCTAGATGAATAGAGGCGACGGTGATCGAGTTTCACCTCGATGCCCGGTCCGGCGTCGCGCCGTACCTGCAACTGGTTCACCAGGTCCGACAGGCCATGCGCCTGGGGCTGTTGTTCGAGGGTGATCGCCTGCCCACGGTCAAGGACGTCGCGGCGAAGGTGGCGATCAACCCGAACACCGTGCTCAAGGCGTACCGGGAGCTCGAGTACGAGGGGCTGGTGACCAAGAAGCCCGGCGTCGGCACCTTCGTTTCGAGCACCCTCAGCGACGCCTCGCTATCCGAACACGAGCCCCTGCGGCAGGAGTTGCGCGGGTGGCTGACGCGGGCCCGGGCCGCCGGTCTGGACGAGGAAAGCATCGAGGCCCTGTTCCTGAGCACGTTCCGTACGGCCACCGAAGAGGAGCAATGACCGCCATTCTCGAAGCCATCGGCCTGGGCAAGCGATACGGCCGCCGCCAGGCACTCGCCGACTGCACGCTCAACGTGCCCGCCGGCCGGGTGGTCGGCCTGGTCGGACCCAACGGGGCAGGGAAGTCAACGCTCCTGCAACTCGCCTGTGGGCTGATCACCCCGACCTCGGGCACCATCGAAGTCGTCGGCGGACGCCCCGCCGCCGACGCGGCCCAGCTGGCCAAGGTCGGCTTCGTCGCCCAGGACACCCCCACGTACACCGGGCTGTCCATCGCCGACCATCTGCACCTGGGCGCCCGCCTCAACCCCACCTGGGACAAGGGCCTGGCGGAGGGCAGGATCCGGGACCTCGGCCTCGACCCCGCCCAGCGGGTCGGCAGGCTCTCCGGCGGTCAGCGGGCCCAGGTCGCGCTGACGCTCGCCGTCGCCAAGCGCCCCGAACTGCTGATCCTGGACGAACCCGTCGCCGCCCTCGACCCGCTGGCCCGCCGTGAGTTCCTCCAGGGGCTCATGGAGCATGTCGCGGAGCACGGCACCACCGTCATCCTCTCCTCGCACCTGGTCTCCGACCTGGAGCGGGTCTGCGACCATCTGATCTCCCTGGTCGCCTCCCGGGTCCAGCTTGCCGGAGACGTCGACGACCTGATCTCCACCCACTTCCGGCTGACCACGACCCGCCGTGACGCGGAGAGCCTCCCGGAGGAGATGCGGGTGCTCCAGGCCACCCACACCGAACGCCAGAGCACCTTCCTGGTGCGAGCCGACACCGCCCTCCACGACCCCGCCTGGGTCCTGGAACCCCTCGATCTGGAGGACCTGGTCCTCACCTACATGGCCGAAGGCAGAAGCGCCGCCGCCACGAAGACCCCGGAGGCACAGCGATGATCTGGCTGACCTGGCGCCAGTACCGCGTCCAGACCCTCGTGGCCCTCGCGGCACTGGCCGCTGTCGGGGTCGCCCTCGTGATCACGGGGACGCAGATGCGGACCTCGTACGACGGCGACGTGGCCGGCTGCTCCACCACCTGCGAAGCGGCCAAGAACGCGTTCGTCCACGAATACGAGACCCTGGCCGCCCTCGTCACGGGACTGCTCGTCGTCGTGCCGGGCGTCATAGGGATCTTCTGGGGTGCGCCCCTCATCGCCCGCGAGCTGGAGACGGGCACACACCGGCTGATCTGGAACCAGAGCATCAGCCGCAGCCACTGGCTCGCCGTGAAGCTCACGGCCGTCGGCCTGTCGTCCGTCGCCGTCACCGGTCTGCTCAGCCTCATGGTGACCTGGTGGGCCCGCCCGCTCGACGAGATCACCAGCAACCGCTTCGATCCGCTGCTGTTCGACGGCCGGGGCGTCGCACCACTCGGCTACGCCGCCTTCGCCTTCACCGTCGGAGTCTGTGCGGGCCTGCTGATCCGCCGGACGGTCCCCGCGATGGCCGTCACCCTCGGCCTCTTCGCCGCGGTCCAGATCGTCATGCCGTACGCGATCCGGCCGCTGCTCATGGAGCCGGTGCGGGCGGAGGTGGCACTGGCCGGCCTCGGCATGGCGGCGCAGGAGGGAAGGCCGGCGGAGGGTGCCGCATGGAGCGCCACCGACATCATGCTGTCGGGCGACGGGGAGAACGCCCAGGTGAAGGTCGGCCTGTCCAGGCCCGGGGCCTGGGTCCTGTCCGGCCTCGGACCCGTACTGAACGCCGACGGCGAGGAGATGCGCGGGAGCGCGGGCTGTGCCGCGCGGGAGACCGACCCGATGCGCTGCTTCGCGAAGTCGGACTTCCACGTGGCCGTGGAGTACCAGCCGGGGGACCGCTACTGGACCTTCCAGTGGATCGAGACGGGGATCTTCGTCGCGCTCGCGGGCGTCCTTGCCGGGTTCAGCGCCTGGTGGCTGCGCCGGCGTCTGGACTGAGCAGACACCTGACGGGCCTCCGGGCTCGTCAGGTGGTCGCCACCAACAGGTCCTCCCCGCTCGACGGCCGCAGCCCGTCCGCCCGACCGGCGAAGTAGCGTTCGCCGAGCGAGGACCCCGACACATGACGGACGTCGGCGAATCCCGAGGCGCGCCCCAACTCCAGCATCTCTTGCGGACGGTAGAAACTGATGAACGGCGTCCCGGACGCCTGCGCCTGCGGTTTGGTGGCCTCCATCGCGGGGCGGTCGGCGGCATCGAGGAGTTCGGTCGGCAGCATGAACGTCATGGCGAGCGTCGATCCGGGTGCCAGCCCCGCCAGCCGCCGCAGGGTCGCCGCCGTGGCTTCCTTGGTGAGGTACATGGTGACTCCGGTGCAGACGACGAGCGCCGGGCGTCCGGGATCGAATCCGGCGTCGGTCAGCCGCTCCCACCAGTCCTCGCTCGCCTCGAAGTCGACCGGTACGAGGCGAAGCCGGTCCGGGACGCCGTACCCGGTCTCGTTCAGCCGTCGCGCCTTCCACGCGATGGTGGCCGGCTGGTCGATCTCGAACACCCGCAGACGGGAGGCGATTTCCGGCCTCCGCTGGGCGAAGGTGTCCAGCCCGGCTCCCAGGACGACGTACTGGGTGATCCCGTGACCGGCCTGATCCACGACCAGGTCTTCGATGAAACGGGCGCGGGCCACGATGGCAGCCCGGAAGGTGCTGGTGCCCTGCGGGTGCATGTCCGGGCGCTGTCGCCACCCCTGGTCGGGGTCCGCCAGTCGCAGCCCGACCTCGTCCTCGATGACATGGGGCGGAGCGTCCACCTGCACATGCAGCGCCCGCCACAGAGCCACCCGTACCGCGGAGCTGTCCGGAACCTCGCTCTGTCCATCCGTCATGGCGAAACCACTCCCTCGGGTCGGATGCCACCTCACTAGATTGTGACCATGTCAGATGCGCCCTCCTCCGCGCCGGAGCCCGGCAGCGCCGCCGACGTCGTTCGTACGTGGGACGCGCGCGCCGACCACTATCTCCGGATGTTCCGCCACGAGTGGGACGGAAAGCCCTTCGACCTGGATGTCCTGAACGCGTTCGCCGGGCGAGTCGCCGAGGGCGGCAGGGTGTACGACGTCGGCTGCGGGCCCTGCGGCCATGTGACGGAGATGCTGGCCGCCCGCGGTCTCGACGTTCTGGGAATCGACCTCTCACCGCGCTGCGTCACCCTCGCGCGGCAGGAGAAGCCGACGTGCCAGTTCGCGGTCGTGGACCAGCGGGACATCGCGGGGGAGCGGCTGGACGGGCTGGTCTCGTACTACTCGCTCCACGACCAGCCGAAGGGACAGCTGGCCGAGGCCCTCGCCTCGTGGGCCGCGGCGCTCCGCCCCGGCGGGCAGCTGCTGATCGTGGCGAAGGAGGGGACCGGCGACGGGGTGGTCGACGATCCGCTCGGCAGTGATCTGCGCGTGTACTGGGCGGAGTTCACGGAGTACGAGCTCCGCACGGCTGCCGGGGACGCGGCCTTCCGCGTCGACGACTGCACGGTCCGCGAGGCGTACGACGACGAGATCCCGACCCGCCGCATCTACCTCTCGGCGACGCGCCACCGGGGCTGACGAACGGCCCCGATCTCGCCCCGCCACCAAGGGTCCTTGCGAACATGTCCGGCAGCCCCGTCTCTTCAGTCCAGATCGGACATGTCGAGCACGAAGCGGTAGCGGACGTCGTTTCGCCGGAGGCGGTCGAGTGCCGTGTCCACCTGTGACGACGGGAGTACTTCGATGTCGGCGGCGATGCCGTGGTCGGCGCAGAACCGAAGCATCTCGGCTGTCGCCGGGCGTCCTCCGCTGCCCGCGGAGCTGAGCTTCTTTCGGCCGACGAGCAGGTCCATGGCCTCGACGGTGACGGGTCCCAGGTACCCGAGGAGGCTGAGGGTGCCGTCCATCGCCACCAGCTTCAGATACGGGGCGAGTTCGTGAGGGGCGGAGACGGTGTCGATGACGACGTCGAAGGTGTCGCGTGCCGTGGCCATCTGCTGGGTGTCGGTGGAGGCGATGAGGTCGTGAGCGCCGAGCTTGCGTGCGTCGTCGCGCTTGTCCTGGGTGCGGCTGATGACGGTCGTGGTGGCGCCGAGTGCCACGGCCATCTTGACCGCGAGATGGCCCAGGCCGCCGAGGCCGGCCACGGCGACGCGACTGCCGGGGCCGACGCCGAGGGAGCGCAGGGGTTCCCAGACGGTGACGCCGGCGCACATCAGCGGGGCGGCCGCGGCCGGGTCGAGGCCGGAGGGGAGCGGGTAGGCGAAGGCGTCGCGCACGACGTACTCGCGGGAGTAGCCGCCCAGGGTGGCCGACCCGTCCTGCCGGTCGGTGCCGCCGTAGGTCAGAGTCGGGAAGGAGTGGCAGAAATTCTCCTGTCCGGCTTCGCACATGGCACACACGCCGCAGGAGTCGACGATGTTGCCCACCGCGACGCGGTCGCCGACCGAGAAAGTGGTCACCTCCCGTCCGGTCCCGGTCACCACGCCGGTGAATTCGTGACCGGGCACCAGGGGTGCTTTCGCCTGCTCGTCGTAGGCGCGCAGGGCGTGCAGGTCGGTGTGGCACACGCCGCAGTAGTCGACCCGCACCGCGATGTCATCCGGGCGCAGGTCGCGGCGCTCCAGCGACGTGCGCCGCAGACCTGTCGGGCCGGTCGCCTGCCATCCGGTGGTCGTTCGCATGAGTGGCTCCTTTAGACAGACTGTTCGGTCTGTCCGAGCTTAAGGGTGACCGGACCTCAAAGTAAACAAACTGTTCTGTTTGCTAGGATGTGGGCATGCCGGAACAGCCCCAGACCTCGCGAGGCGCCGCGACCTACCAGCGCATCCTGGACGCCGCCACCGAAGAGTTCGCCCAGCACGGCGTCGCCGGGGCGCGCATCGAACGTGTCGTGACGGCAGCGCGCACCAACAAGGCGCAGCTCTACGCCTATTTCGGCGACAAGGAGCGGCTCTTCGACGCGATCTTCCTCAGCTCGCTGGAGCGCATCACCAACGTCGTGCCCATCGACGCCGACGATCTCGCGGAGTGGGCTGTTCGTCTCTACGACGAATACCTGCGCCGCCCCGACCTCATCCGGCTGGCGACCTGGACACGGCTGGAACGCCGCCCTGTGGGGCATCTCGTCGAGACGCACCAGCACTACGACGACCGCAAACTTGCGGCCATTGCCGAGGCTCAGGCCGCAGGGCGGGTTCGCTCAGGTGACCCGTTCGACATCATGGCCATGGTCATCGCCATGTCCATGGCCTGGTCTCCGGTCAGCAACGTATATGCGGCCAGCAGCCAAGAGCCCGATGACGTCCATGACCGGCGACGCGCTCTGCTCCGCGACTGCGTCCGAAGCGCCACCGCGGCCGGCAGGGGCGACTCCTCTCCCGTGTGATGCGCGGGGGTGCAGCCCTGTGCGGGTGCCCGGCGTCGCAGCCGCGTGCACGGGGATGCCCGGCAGGCCGGACAACTTCTTTCAGTGCCGGTCGTTTGTACAGCTCACCAGGGCGAGGGTAGGTCTAGACCACTAACGAGAGGCGAAAACTATTTACCCCGCGGGCGCTCCTGTGGCTCACTATGACGTGTTCCCGACAACTAGACGCGCGTAGACCGTCGTGGAATCACATCCCCCCACAGCAGGAGGCCGCCATGTTCCCCCGAATTGCTTCCCTCAGGTCCACCAAGAAGAGAATCACCGTGGCCGGTGTCGTCGGCACGAGCGCCGCGCTGCTGCTGAGCCTGATGTCCGGCGCCGCGTCGGCGGCGCCCGTGCCGGAGAACCCGGTGCCCTACGGTCAGGGGTACATGGGCGTCGGCTACGTCCAGGACAGCAGGGACTTCAAGCCGGACACCAGTCAACTGCACCTCGGCGCCCGGGCGGACGCCAACCTCAAGGCGAACCCCGAGGGCATCGACGTCTCCAGCTGGCAGGGGGGCATCAACTGGAGCTCGGTCCGCGGCGCGGGCATCGAGTTCGCCTGGATGAAGGCGACCGAGGGCCTGTCGTACAAGGACCCGACGTTCAGTGCCAACTACCTGAACGCCTACAACGCGGGCGTGATCCGGGGCGCGTACCACTACGCGCGGCCCGACGTCTCCGGTGGCGCGGCCCAGGCGGACTTCTTCGCGAGCAACGGCGGCGCATGGTCCCGCGACAACCTCACGCTCCCCGGCGTGCTGGACATCGAGGGCACCTGCTACGGATATTCCCAGGCCGGCATGCGGCAGTGGGTCCTCGACTTCTACAACACGTACAAGGCCCGCACGGGCCGTGACGTCGTGATCTACACCAGCCCGAGCTGGTGGAACACCTGCACCGGCGGCTGGAGCGGCATGTCCGCCCTCAGCCCGCTGTGGGTCGCGAACTGGACCACCGGCACCCCCAGTATCCCGGCGGGCTTCCCGTACTACACGGTCTGGCAGTACAGCTCCACCGGCTCGGTGAGCGGTGTCTCCGGCAACGTCGACCGCGACCGCTTCAGCGGTGACCGCTCCCGCCTGCTGGCTCTGGCCAACAACACCCCGTGACGGCCGACGCCGGAACACGTTGTCCCGTCCCGGGCGTGGCCTCTGCGTGAGGGGTACGGGGGCCGGAGCGGCCGTACCCGGTCGCTCCGGCCCCTGCATTCCCTCCCGAGGGGCTGCCCGGTTCCACGACAGTTCGCGAAGGAGCAAGTCATGCGCTCGACACCACCCCTCAGCCGGCGCGGCGCCCTGATCGCCGGAACTGCGGCCCTGGCCGGCGGGCTGGGGCTGACGGCCGGCTCGGAAGCGGCCGTACGGATGCCCGAGAGCTCACGTACCCAGGTCGCCGCGCTGTCCCCCCAGCAGCGCGCCGGGCAGTGCGTCATCCACTCCTACCCCGGCCTCACGCCCCCCGCCTCCCTGATGAACGCCATCAAGGAAGGCCGCACGGCCGGTGTGATCTTCTTCGGGGAGAACATCGAGAACCTGAGCCAGATCGAGAGCGTCATCCAGTCGATGAACGCGGCGCACGCCTCGGCCCCCGTGAAAGCCCCGCTGCTCCTGATGACCGACCAGGAAGGCGGCATGATCCGCCGTCTGCCCGGTGAGCCCGTCATGTCCGCCAAGGACGTCGGCGCCTCCACCGACCCGCACCAGTGGGCCGACTTCACCGGCAGCGGCGCGGGGATGAACCTTGCCGGCATCGGCATGAACGTCAACCTCGCGCCGGTCCTCGACGTCTACCGCCAGAACGGCGACTTCACCGACCAGTACGAGCGCTCGTACAGCAAGTCCGCGGCCGCCGTGGCCAGTTGCGGTTCGACCTTCATCACCGCCCAGCAGGACGTCGGCGTCGCCGCCACCGCCAAGCACTTCCCCGGCCTCGGCCCCGCGACCGCGAGCCAGAACACCGACATCCGCCCCGTCACCATCACCACGTCCGCGGCCACCCTTCGCAGCGTGGACGAGGTGCCGTACCGGGACGCGATCGCCGCCGGTACCAAGCTCGTCATGCTGTCCTGGGCCATCTACACCGCCCTGGACTCCACACGCCCAGCCGGTCTGTCCCCGACCGTCGTCGGTGAACTGCGCGACCGGCTCGGCTACACCGGCGTCACGATCACCGACGCCCTGGAGGCCGGTGCTCTCCAGTCCTTCGGCAGTACGTCGCAGCGCGCCGTCACGGCCGCCTCCGCGGGCATGGACCTGTTGCTCTGCTCGTCGCGCAGCGTCTCCCAGGGGGACGAGGCGGTGACCGCCCTGAGCGACGCACTGGCGTCCGGCGGGCTCGACGGTCAGGCCTTCGACGCCGCCGCCGCGCGCGTCGCCGCTCTTCGCGCCGGGCTGTGACGAGCGGGCGCTCCCCGTTGTGGATAGGCGGGCCCCTGTGCCCATCTGCATCCCGCCGCCGACCGGGCACGAGCTCGCTAGGCCGTGTATCGAAAGTAGATCTTGAACGATGGATGATCTCGGTTCATGGGGCGGGGAGATCTCACGGATGAGCAGTGGGCGGCGCTTGAGCTGGTACTGCCGAAGGGTGCGAGGGCGGGGGGCGGCCGCTCGTCTGGCCTCGGCGGCGGCTGATCGACGGCATACGGTTCCGGGTCCGGACCGGTGTTCCGTGGCGGGACGTGCCCGTCGAGTACGGGCCGTGGGGCCGGGTCTACGACTTGTTCCGACGGTGGCAGCGGAACGGCACCTGGCACCGGGTTCTCACCCGGCTCCAGTCCCTGGCCGACGCGAGGGGCGCGATTGTGTGGGATCTGAGCGTCGACTCCACAGTGTGCCGCGCTCATCAGCATGCGGCCGGGGCTCGCAAGCAGGGGGACCTGCAGAAGGAACCACCAGGTGGCCTCTTCGCCGAGCCCGGTGATCACGGGCTGGGACGTTCGCGCGGTGGGTTCACCACCAAGGTGCACCTGGCCGTCGAGCAAGGGCAGAAGCCCATGTCGATCGTGGTCACGGCTGGGCAGCGCGGGGACTCGCCGCAGTTCCAGGTCGTCCTGGGCCGCATCCGCGTGCCTCGGCCCGGCCCGGGACGGCCGCGCAGTCGACCCGGCAAGGTGCGCGCGGACAAGGCGTATGGCTCCCGTGCGAACCGCGCCTACCCACGCAGACGCGGTATCCGCTGCACCATTCCGGAGAAGAAGGACCAGATCGCCAACCGCAAGAAGCGCGGCTCCCACGGAGGCCGGCCACCGACGTTCGACAAGGACGACTACCGCGCGCGCCACGTGGTGGAGTGCGGGATCAATCGCCTCAAGCGCCATCGCGCGGTGGCCACGAGATACGACAAGCTCTCCGTCCGCTACGAGGCCACGGTGCTGATCGCGGCCATCAACGAGTGGCTGTGATCAGGGGTTTTCGCGGAGACTAGTGCTCTGACCGGGAAGGTTCGCCGGGTCTAGGCAGGCGGAACTCCGTACGGACGCTTCTGCTGGCGGATAGCGTCATGTCCAGGATGAAGGGGGATTCGTGATCATGGCAGAGCGTGCGGTTCCGTCTCGCGTGGTGGCCGCGGAGCGTGTCGCCTCCGAGGCGGGTTTCAAGAAGAGCTGCATCCCTGAAGTGGGCAGGTTGCTCAGGCTGGCCGCTGCTGCGAAACCCCACGGAGTCATCGCGGAGAGCGGCACCGGCTCGGGGGTGGGTACCGCCTGGCTGCACAGCGGGCTTGGCGCCGGTGCCCGCCTGGTCACCGTGGAACGGGACGAGGAGCTCGCGCGTCGAGCGGCTGGTGTCTTCGCGGACGACGACCGCGTCAGCGTCCTCACTGGGGACTGGCGGCTGCTTGAGCAGCACGCCCCCTTCGATGTCTTCTTCTGCGACGGCGGAGGCAAGCGTGACGACCCCGAGCAGGTCCTCGAGCTGCTGGCTCCCGGTGGCCTTCTCATCCTGGACGACTTCACTCCATCGCCCCATTGGCCGCCTCGTTTCGGCGGCGAAGTGGATGAGCTCCGCCTGTTCTACCTCACTCATCCGGCCCTGGACGCCACTGAAGTACACACAACGCCCGCCAGTTCAGCAGTGGTTGCGGCACGCCGCCTCTAGTGCTCTGACCGGGAAGGTTCGCCGGGTTGGTGGTGGCGGCGGTTGGATGTGCGGTGACGTCCGTCCGATTGGCGCCACCTCGCGCCCCTGACGGTTCCCTTGGTCGTCCGGTTCCCGCCGCGCTGCTAGACCGTCGCGTCGAGGAACGCGGACCACACGTGCGGGGGGACGGTGAGGACGGGACCGTCGGTGACCTTGGAGTCCCGGATGTGCACGGCGGCGGGGTGGGCGGAAACCTCTACGCAGTCGCCGCCCTGGTCGCTGCTGTGGCTGGACTTGCGCCAGTCGTAGGCGACTTCGAGGCAGTCGCCGCCCTCGCTGCCGCTGTAGCTGGACTTGAACCAGCTGAGCCCTGTGCCGTGTCCTGCGCGGGTCATGTCTCTCCAAGCAGCTCGGTCAGTAGGCGCACGCTCTCCTCGGGCGAGAGCGCCTGCGATCGGAGCATCCCATATTTCTGCTGAAGGACGCTGACCTCGTCGAGGTCGTCTACAAGGAAGCTCACGCGCTGGCCCTCGATGTAGGCCAGTTGATCGTGATGGGGTGTCTCCAGCAGCACCATCGGACCATCCAGCGCAGCGTGGTTCTCGCGCCCTGTCTCCATGATCTGGAGGCCGAGAAAGGGGAGCTCGGCGCACAGCAACAGGTGTCGGATCTGCTCGCGTAACACCTGGGGTCCGCCGAGTGGCCGCCGCAGGATGACCTCCTCAAGCAGGAAGTTCATCATCGGCCTCGGCTTGCGTTCCAGGAGGTTTCGCCGGTCCAGACGGGTAGCGACCCGCTCGTCTACCTCCTCCGGTTCGAGGGGTGGGTAGAGCGAGCTGAACACTGCTCGCGCGTAGCCCTCGGTCTGAAGCAGCCCCGGCACCACCTGATTCTGGTACGAGAGCAGCGTCACCGCCTCCTGCTCGTACTCCACGAAGTCCTGTACGAACGCCGGGAACCGCTCCTTCTGCGGCACCTTCGCCACCGCGACCTCCAACACCCCCTTCGTGTGCAGCAGTTCATCCAGCTGGCGTGCGAAGTCCGCCTGCAGGGGTCGCCGCCCCTGCTCGATCGACGCGATCGTGTCCTCGCCCACGCAGCACCGCTCCGCGAGCTCCGCCTGCGTCATCCCGGCCGCCTTGCGGAAGGTGGCGAGCTGGGCGCCGATCACGTGCCACGACGTGACGCGCTTGTTCCTCTTTGCCGACTGCATGGAGTGCCTCTCCCCGTAACGGCCACCGGATGACCCGTCAGGGGCCGTACAGCCACGATGTACGACCTGACGCACTGATCAACCGTAGTGACGGTGTGTGACCTTCGTCTCATGAACGAGACAACTCAACTGCCTTGCTTCCGTGAAGCGTTCTACCGGCGCGAACGCAGGTCGGTCCCGCTCGTACGGAGGTTCGTGCGCGAGGCGCTGGTCGACTGGGCGTGCGGGGTGGATGTCGACGACGTACTGCTCTGCGTGAGCGAGCTCGCCACCAACGCGCTCGTGCATGGGGTGCCGCCGGGGCGCGGGTTCCGTATCCACCTCTACTGGGAGCGGGGTGGAGGCGGCAGGCTCCGGGTCGAGCTGCACGACAGCGGTGACGGCCTGGTCCCGACCGCCCATCACTCCGAGCCCTGCCCCGACGCCGAAGGCGGGCGCGGGCTGCTGCTGGTCTCGGTGCTCGCCGACGCGTGGGGGGTGGGGGAGCGGAGCCCCGGCAAGGTCGTCTGGTGCGAGTTTGCCGCTTCGGCAAGGAACTTTGCCGAATCAGGGCCCGGTGCGCACCATCTTCCGTAGATGGAGGTGTTTCGCATGAGCGACATGACGCAGATGTACGACGTGGTGGTGATCGGCGGCGGGGCCGCCGGCCTGAGTGGGGCGCTGGCCCTGGGGCGGGCCCGGCGTTCCGTGCTGGTGATCGACGCGGGCAGCCCGCGCAACGCACCCGCGGCCCACGTGCACAACTACCTGGGCCGGGAGGGCACCCCGCCCTCGGAGCTGACGGCCATCGGCCGCAAGGAGGCGGCCCAGTACGGGGCCGAGTTCGTCGAGGGCGAGGTCACGGCGGCGGAGAAGCTGCCGGGCGGGGCCGGGTTCCGCGTCGTGCGGGGGGACGGGATCGCTGTCACAGCGCGTCGCCTCCTCGTCACCACCGGGCTCGTCGACGAGCTGCCGTCCATCCCCGGCCTGGCCGAGCGCTGGGGGCAGGACGTGCTGCACTGCCCGTACTGCCACGGCTGGGAGGTCCGGGACGCGGCGATCGGCATCGTGGCGCTGACGCCGATGGCCGTTCACCAGGCGCTGCTCTGGCGGCAGTGGAGCGCCGACGTCACCCTCTTCCTCCACGACGGGCCCGAGCCGAGCGACGAGGAGTACGAGCAGCTGGCGGCACGCGGCATCGCCGTGGTGGACGGGGAGGTGGCCGGTCTTGAGGTGAGCGACGACCGCCTGACCGGGGTGCGGCTGGCCGGCGGCCGGGTCGTTCCGCGCGAGGCCGTCGTGGTCCAGCCGCGGTTCACGGCACGCTCCGGGGTGCTCGACGGCCTCGGTCTGCACGCCACGCCGCTGGAGACGGGCGGCCACACCCTCGGTACGCACATCGCGGCCGACCCGGCCGGGGCGACGGAGGTGCCCGGGGTGTGGGTGGCCGGTAACGTCGCCAGCCTGATGGAGCAGGTCATCGGCTCCGCCGCGGCGGGGCTGAAGGCGGGCTCCGCCATCAACGCCGACCTCGTCGCCGAGGACACCCGCCGCGCGGTCGAGGCCCGCCGCGCACCCTTCTCGGCGGAGGCCGAGCGCCAGGTCTGCGAGAAGACCCTCGGAAACCGCCGGCACGGACTGCAGGAGACACGATGACGACCGACAGCACCGCCTCAGACGCCGAACTCTGGGACGAGCGCTACCGCGAGAGCCACCGGATCTGGAGCGGGAACCCCAACACCGCGCTCGTCCGTGAGGTGGAGGGCCTGACGCCCGGGCGCGCCCTGGACCTCGGGTGCGGCGAGGGGGCCGACGCGGTGTGGCTCGCCCGCTGGGGCTGGCAGGTCACCGCCACCGACATCTCGCGCGTCGCCCTGGACCGGGCCGCCGAGCATGCGGCCGAGGCGGGGGTCGCCGACCGTATCGACTGGCAGTTCCACGACCTCGGGGTCTCCTTCCCCGAGGGGGAGTTCGACCTGGTCTCCGCGCAGTTCCTGCACTCCATGGGCAACCTGCCGCGCGAGCAGATCCTGCGCCGGGCCGCAGCGGCGGTCGCCCCCGGCGGCGTGCTTCTGATCGTCGGCCATGCCGGCTTCCCGTCCTGGGAGCACGACCACGCGGACGTGGAGCTCCCCACCACGGACGAGGTGCTCGCCTCCCTCGAACTCCCCGACGGACAGTGGGACGTGCTGGTCAGCGCGGAGCACGAGCGCGTGCAGAACGACCCGGAGGGAAATCCCACCATCCGTACCGACAACGCGCTGAAGGTCCGCCGGCGCTGACGGCGGTCCGTAGGGATCGGTCCATAGGGATCGGTCCGTGGAGGTGTCCGTCTGCCAGGAGCCTGGTTCGCTTGCGAGGCATATGCGCAGGAAGGCGTCGACGCGGGTGAACGCGGGCACCCGCGTCAGCGGTGGTGAGGCGCAACACGCATGCGAGCAGGAATCGGGAACCCCACTTCCGGAACCGAGCCCCGGGGCTTGCGACGCCGTAGCCGCCCTCCCCGGAGATGCTGTTGCCCGTCGAGGCCGTGAAGCTTGACGGGTTTTCCCGCAGGCCGGCTCGGGATGTCAGAGCCAGCCGCGTTGGGCGGCGCGGAGCCCGGCTTCGAAGCGGCTGGAGGCACCGAGACGTTCCATGAGGGCGGCCATCTGGCGGCGGACGCTGCGTACCGATACGCCGAGGCGCTTGCAGGCGCCTTCGTCGGTCATTCCAGAGGCCAGGAGTCTGAGGAGTTCGCGTTCGCCGGAGCTGAGGCCGGTGTCCGTCGCGTGGGGAAGGTCGGCGCCCAGCGGCACGGCAGCCTGCCAAGTCTGTTCGAACAGGGCGACCATGGAGGCGACGATTCCCACTTCCCGGGTGCACAGAGCGCCGCGGCGGGTGTCGGACGGGTCGATGGGCACGACGGCGACCTGGCGGTCGAAGACCAGCATGCGAGGGGGAAGGGTGGGGCACGTCCGGACCATGCCGCCTTCCTCGGTCATCCAGCGGGCGTAGGCGAGCGTGGCCGAATTGTTCCTGGCGCTGTCCTGGTAGAGGGTCAGGAGGGCGATTCCGCGGTCCATGGCGTCCCGGTCCAGCGGGCGGGAGGCATCGAGGCTGGCCTGGGACTGGGCCCCGCCGGGCATGACCGACAGGCACTCCTGGGAGACCTCATGGGCGAGGATCTCCAGCTTCGCCTGGATGGCGTCCAGTCCGACCAGCCGCTCGGTGGTGTCGGCGACCGTGCCCGGCCGGAGATCGGTGTACTCGGCGATGGCCCGGGCCGCCGCGGCTTTGCTCAGGGCGAGTTCCTGCTGCCGGCGCAGGAGATCCTCCTCCTGGCGGCGCAGTATCAGCTCCAGCCCCAGCTCGGGACTGACCGGCCGCAACCCCCCGGGCAGCTCGCGCGAAGGCCGCAGCAGTTCCAGGTCCGCGAGCCGGTCCAGGGCCTCGCGTACGGCCGTCTCCGTCAGCCTCAGCCGGCTGCGTAGCTCCGCGACGCCGACTACGGGATCCGAGAGCATCGCCGCGTACACGGACTCCGCGACCGGATCCAAACCCAGCACATCCAACATCTGTCCGACTCCCCCCGGCCCTACTGGACACAGCAGAGCGACATCGCAACAGACGTGATATTCGCAGCGCCACCTGGGGATCGCAAGCAGCAGTGCACCGCTGTACCCGGCACAGCACCGGATCTGTTGCCTCCGGATCCGAAGCCGCCGGACCGGTTGCTGCCAGGCCGGTTGCTGCCAGGCCACAGACCTTCCCGGCCGTCGGAGCCGAACGCAGGATGGTGATCACCGGAAAGGCAGTGGGCACCACGCCCCGACCACCCTCCGGTGCGGCCGCCGTCACGGCACCGCTGACACCCATCCACCACCCATGGGGGCCACCATGTCCAGAACAGCCATGCCCGCATTCGTCCGCGTGCTCACCGGCGCCGCCGTCGCCGCCGTCCTGTCAGCCGCGGCACTGTCCGCCGCCCCACTGGCCGGTACCGCGCCGGCCGGTGATGACGGCATCGGCTGGGACTCGTCCACCACCTCCCCGACCGCCTCGCATGCCCTGGTCCTCGCCGGCGGGCAGACCCCGGACGTCCCCGGCGACGGCATCGGCTGGGACTGACCGGCCGTGCTCCCCGTCCACCTGACACTCCTGCGCGCAGACGGCCGGGCCTCGACCGAGGACGAAGCCCGTGCCGTCCAGGACGCCGTCTGGGCACACGCCGTACCCGAGATCCAGCTCGAACACGCCCGGGCTCGCGCGGTTCCCGATGGGATCGGCCTCGTCCTCTACGTACGCGCCCGCACCCCGGACGCGGCACAGGATCAGGCCAGGCGACTGCTCTCGGACGTCTTCGCGTCCACCGCCGCCGTCGTCCACGGCTACTCCCTCACCTTCCAACACTGATTCCGGCACGGGCCTGTTCGGTTAGCGCAAGTTGACGAGACGAAATGTCGAGGGCAGGGGAAATGGGCGTATTGGTAGGACTTCAGAAATCTGACGACCTGATCGGACGTCATTCCGCGCTCGTGTTCTGGGACGGGCTGCTCACCCGGCCGGCCGGCGCACGCGGCGCCGTCGTGGACCTCGCCGGAGAGCCGGGGACCGGAAAGTCCCGGATGCTGGCGGAGTTCGCACACCGAGCGCGGCGGCGCGGCTTCCCGGTGGAGACCGACTGCTCCGAGGGACAGCCACAGAACGGGGCCGAACAGCGGCCGCGGGTCGTGCTGCTCGACGACGTCGGGCGGACCGGCGGCACGTCGGTCCGGGACGCCATACGGATGCTCGCGGCCGGACCCCCCGAGGGGGCGATCGTCGTGGTCGCCCGACGGCCTCGGCAGACCGAACCGCGGCTGATGCGGGAGCTGGAGATGTCGGGGGCGGCCCGGCTTCCCCTGGAAGGTCTTGGCGCGGACGCACTCGACCCGCTCGGGGCGGACCGGATCTGCGGGCCGCACCGCGGACGGGAACTCCGCGAGTCCGGCGGCAATCCCGAGTACGTGAAGATCCTCGTCGCGCTGTGCGGCGGACCCGGCGAGTGCGCCGGAGGGCCGCTGCCCGACCAGGACCTTGCGCTGCCCGCCGCCGCGGCCGGCATCCTGGCGGACTTCGCCGGCCTGGGAGCCTCCGCGAAACTCGTCGGCTACGCCGCCTCGGTCATCGGTGGAGCATTCGAACCGGTCCTGCTGGCCGACGTCGCCCGGCTGTCCCAGGACGAGGTGCTCGACGGCATCGACGAACTGCTCGGCGCCGATCTCGTTCGCCTGGCGGGGTCGGTCGGGGAGCTGCGATTTCGCGACCGGATGGTCCGCTGGGTGCTGTACGCGACCGCGCCCGGCGGCTGGCGGTTCGGCGCCCACCTGCGCGTCCTGCGTCTGCTGCGGAGTCGCGGCGAGCCGGCCGACCGGTACGCCGCCCATGTCGAGCGCACCAGCGGGGTCGGCGACCTGGACAGCGTACGCATGCTGGCGGAGGCGGCCGGGCTGGCATCGCGGCTGGACCCTGAGGCGGCCTCGTACTGGTACGAGGCCGCCCTGCGCCTGCTGCCGTCGGGGGCCGTACACGCCATGTTGCGGGACCGGCTCGTCGCCGAGCGGGCGCGGCTCGCAGCGGATCGGGGCGGCGGCGCTGGACGGCGCGACGGGGCCGACGGCGCTCCCGTACCGCGGAAGCACGCACTGCGTGCGATGCCGTACTCCGCGGGCTCGGAGCTGCTGAAGGCGCTCAGTACCCGGGAGCACGAGATCGCCGTGCTGGTCAGCCAAGGGCGTACCAACCAGCAGATCGGGCGGCAACTCGGGGTGAGCCACAAGACGGTGGAAACCCACCTGAGCCGCATCTTCGCGAAGCTCAAGGTGGCCTGCCGGGCCGAGGTCGCCAACCTGGTGGGCCGCACGGTCTCCGGTGGTGCGCCGGTCCTGGTCCGGGAGGCCGTGTCCTCCGCAGCGGGGTAGCGGGGCGGGACAGCGGGGGGACGGTCCCCGACACCGTTGCGCCCACGGGTCGGGGATATCCCTGACTGGGCGGTCGGTGGTGACTGCCCGACCATCACCTTGTCAGGAAGCACAGGTGTGCGGGCGGCAGAGGGGGAGGGCGTGATGGTCGCAGGAGCGGGTGAATGCCGATGCGGACCACCGGCCGACGGTCGCGGGCTACCCACTGGCGGTTCTGGGAGCGAGTCGGACCCATTGCGCCAGGGCTCGCCCGACCAGGGTGCCGTCGTCGAGGTAGAGCGCCGTTCTGGTGGTCAACGCGTGTCCGTCGTCCGCGTCCCGCTCGCCGACCACGACGTGGGGCGTACCGACGATCGGCGGCTCGGTCAGCAGCACGGTGAATCGCTTCAGGACCATGGGCGCCTGCACGAGGTCCGCGGTCCAGCCACCTGGGCAGTCCAGTGCCGCCCACGCGAACTCCGGCGGCACCGGCTGCCCGTGACCGGCGCCGAGGGAAGCGTCCGGCGTCCACCGGCAGCCGGTGATCCCGGGCCGGCCCGGCAACTGCCCGGGGGCCAGGCCGAGACCGTCCGTGCCGGAGCGCAGCGGCCCGCACACGAAGCAGGTCGGGAACGGGTGCTCCGCGGCGGACGGGTAGCCGCGCTCGGCGTCGGCGATCAGGTCCGGTGGCACGAACGGGACGGTCCCGAGACGGGCTTCGGCCCGCGACACCGACGCCACCAGGGTCTCCTCGTGCCAGATGTGGACCCGGTTGCCGGCGCGCTCGATGCGCAGCTGCACATCCAGTGGTGGCGGGGCGTGCAGCGTCACCACGCCCGGCGCGGTACCGCCCAGCAGCTCCTGCGCGCGGCCGGCGAATCGGCCGCAGGCAAGTCCGCCGTGGGCGCTCTCCGGCGGACCGTTGAACCGCCGTTCCATGACCAGATTCCCGGCAGTCCCGTTCACGAGATCTCCTCTCTCCCCCTGAGTGATCGCCGAAGAGCCCTCGAACCGCCGCATGATCCCGGCCATCGATATCCCGACGCTTCGCTACCGCAAGGACAGGCATGACGACCCTGCAGGACACACACATATCCACCGACCGGACTCTGGCAGCCGTCGCAGCCGTCGCAGCTGTCATCCACCGGCGGACCGGGCAGGACCAGGTCAGAATCGACGTTCACGCTACCGGATCGATCACCGGCCGGATCACCGTCCGCCTCGACGGCGATCCGACGTTCGCGGCACTCACCGCGCGCGTGGGCGAGGCGGTAGGGGCGCCTGCGGCCGGCGACGGGCAGCCGGGGGATTTCCCTGACGCAGTGCTGGAGTTGGCGGCGGACGTCTCCCCGATCGCGGTACGCCTCCCGGCCGAGCCCGCCGCGGCGGACGACGAACCGACGGTCATGGCGGCGACGGTTGCCGCGATGGCCGCTGCCGAGCGGGCGCCCGACACCCCGGTGTCCTGCCTGCCCCTGATGACGGAGGAGGAGGCGGCGGCCTTTGCCCGCTGGTGCGACACCGACGGCGACGGCCGCACGCAGACCGCTGCCGGCACCGTCCATGACCTCGTCGTCGAGCAGGCCCTCCGCACACCGGACGCCTTCGCGCTGCGCGGAACGGAGCGGCTGACCTACCGGGAGCTGGAGCAGCGATCCCGCACCCTCGCCGCCGAGTTGCGGGCACTGCCGGGTGGGCCGGGCGCCGTCGTAGGCGTGCTGGCGCACCGCTCGCCCCAGCTCATCGTCACACTTCTCGCGGTGCTGCGGGCCGGCGCCGCCTATCTCGCCCTCGACCCGGACGACCACCCCGCGCGGCTGTCCGTCCTGCTGGCCGACGCCGGTGCGACGTTGGTGGTCACCGAGCCGTCGCTGTACGAGCGGGTTCCCGGCGAGGTCCGCGCGCACGTACCGGGGGCCGCCGGACCCGACATCCACAGGGGCGTGCCCACGACCGGACTCGCCACCGAGGCAGCGGCCGAACCCGCTGTCGGTGCAGACCAGTTGGCCTACGTCTGCTACACCTCGGGTTCCACCGGCGAGCCCAAGGGGGTCGCCGTGCCGCACCGCGCCGTGGTCCGGCTGGTCGCGGCGCCGGACTGGATCACCGTCCGGGCCGACGACGTCTTCCTGCAACTGGCCCCGGTCTCGTTCGACGCGTCGACATGGGAAATCTGGGCGGCGCTGGCACACGGCGCCGAGCTCGTACTCTTCCGGCCCGGGCCGGTCGACACCGACGAACTCGCGCGAACCATCAGGGACCAGCGGGTCAGTGTGCTGTGGCTGACGGCGGGCCTGTTCCACCAGATGGTCACCGGGCACCTCGACACCTTCTCCGGCGTACGGCATCTCGTCGCCGGAGGCGATGTGCTGGCCCCCGAGCATGTGCGCACGCTGATGGCGGCCGCTCCGGAACTGGTCTTCACCAACGGGTACGGCCCGTCCGAGAACACCACCTTCACGACCTGCTGGACCAGCACCGTACCGCCCGCCCCCGGCGCATCGGTCCCGATCGGCCGCCCGGTCGGCGGCACCCGCGTGGCCGTCCTCGACGCCGCGCTGCGCCCCGTACCGGTGGGCGTGCGCGGCGAGCTGTACGCCATGGGCGCCGGCCTGGCGCACGGCTACCTCAACCGGGCCGGTGCGACGGCGGAGCGTTTCGTGCCCAGCCCGTACGAGGGCCGCTCCGGACGCATGTACCGCACCGGCGACCTGGTGCGCGAGCTGCCCAGCGGTGACCTGGAGTTCCTCGGCAGGGCCGACCAGCAGGTCAAGATCCGGGGTTTCCGGGTCGAGCCGGGGGCCGTCGAGGCCGAACTGCTGCGGGACCCCCGGGTCCGCCAGGCTGCCGTCCTGCCCCAGTCCGACGGCGCGGGCGGCAAGCGGCTGCTCGCCTACGTGACCCTTGCGGAGCGAACCGAGCACGCCGGGGACATCAGCGTGCGCCTGCGCGAGTCGCTCGCCGGCACGCTGCCGGACTATCTGGTGCCCTGGGCAGTTCTGGTCCGCGCGGACCTGCCGCTCAATCGCAACGGCAAGGTGGACCGAGGTGCGCTGCCGACCGCGCAGCGGGTCCCCCGCAACGCCTGGAACGACTTCGTGCCGCCCAGGACCCCGCTGGAGTCCGCGATCGCCGATGTCTGGGGAGGGCTGCTGGGCATCGAACCCATCGGAGTCGAGGACGACTTCTTCGACCTGGGCGGGCACTCGCTGCTGGCAGTCAACCTGATCGACACCCTGCGCAGGCGGCTCAGCGTGAACCTCGAGGCCCGGACGCTCTACCTCCAGCCGACCGTCGCGGAGCTGGCGGAGAACCTCATCACCCTGTCCCCGTCGCTCGCCACGCCGGAGGTGCTGCAGTCATGACCGACGTCCTCACGTCCGAGCCCAGGGGCTGTCCGGTCCACCACTCGGCGTCCGATGACGCGGCGCCCGACCTCGTGGACCCGATGGTGCACAGCCACGGCGATCCGCACGCGGTATGGCGTGAGTTGCGCCGCCACGATCCGGTCAGCAGGCACGAGCTCGGCGACGGCCTCGGCTTCTGGTCCGTGACCCGCTATGCGGACGCCGACACCGTGCTGCGCGACCATGTGCGCTTCACCTCGGAACGCGGCACGATGATCGATCTGCTCGGCACCGACGACCCGGCCGGCGGGAGCCAACTCGCCGTCACCGACCCGCCCATGCACACCGTCATGCGCCAGCCGCTCCAGCGCGCGCTGACCCTCAAGGCAGTGGAGCGCAGCCAGGACGTGATCCGGCAGCAGATCGTCCGGCTGCTGCGGCCGCTCGCCGACGGAGGCCCCTTCGACTTCGCGGACGCGATGCTGGCCATGCCGATGGCCGTCACCGGGGTCCTGATGGGCCTGCCGGAGCAGGACTGGGACCGGCTCACCCGCCTCACCACCGTGTGCATCGCGCCGGACGACCCCGAGTACCGGCATCCGAAAGGCCGCAAGCACACCCTCCAGCTGGCCCACCGAGAGCTGTTCGCGTACTTCCAGGACATCGTCAGGTCCCGGCAGCAGAATCTCGGCGACGATCTGATCAGCGTCCTGCTGCGGACCGAGTTCGACGGCCGGCGGATGTCGGTCGGCGAGATCGTCTCCAACTGCTACAGCATGCTGCTGGGCGCCAACGTGACGACGCCGCACGCGCCGGGCTTCGCTCTGGACCACCTGCTCGGCACCCCGGGACTCGACGACTGGGTGGCCCACCCCGAACTGATCCGTAGCGGCGTCGAGGAAGCCCTCCGCTGGGCGTCACCGATCACCTATTTCATGCGATATGCCACCCGGGACGTGGAGTTGAGCGGCACGCGCATCACGGCGGGGGACGCTGTCGTGGTCTGGATCGCCTCGGCGAACCACGACGAGCGGGTGTTCGCGGACCCGTTCCTCTTCGACATCCGGCGGCGTCCCAACCGGCACATCGCCTTCGGCGCCGGTCCCCACCACTGCGTCGGCCACAGCGTGGCGCGGGTGACCCTGCGGCTGCTGTTCGCCGAACTGTTCGGCTCATTCACCGGATTCGCCCGCGCCGGTGCCACCGAGCGGCTCAGCTCCAACTTCGTGTCGGGCGTCAAGCACCTGCCGATAACCGCTGCCGTCAAGAAGTGATCAAGAGGTGATGAGGATGAGACGACCGCAGAAATGGCTGATCCGGGAACCCGCGGCCGACAGCGCCGCCCGCCTGTTCTGCATTCCGTACTCGGGCTGCGGCGCGAGCATGTACCGGAAGTGGCCGCGGTTCTTCGACGGGATCGAGATCTGCCCGGTGCAGTTGCCGGGTCGCGAGAACCGGATGCGCGAGGCCGCGTACGGCACTTACGAGGAGATGGCGGACGGGCTCGTGGAGGGCCTGGCGCCCTATCTCGACCGGCCGTTCGGCTTCTTCGGACACTGCGGCTCGGCGCTCGCCGCCGTCGAGACCACGATCCGGCTCGCGGAGCGCGAACTCCCGCTGCCCACACGACTGTTCCTGTCCTCCCAGGTGGCGCCGCACGACCCGCCGTACGGTCGGCTGCTGGGCATGACCCACGCCGAACTGCGGGACGAACTGCTGCGACTGTTCAACGAGTTGAGCGCGGCCCCGCCCGATGACCTGGTCGACCTCGCCCACGGGATCCTCATCGCCGACATGGAGGCGACCCGCAAGTACCACCACGACGCACCGGTGAGACTGGGCTCCCCGATCACCGCGATCGGCTGGACCCAGGACATCGACGTGCCGAACCACCTGATCAAGGGCTGGTCGGACTGTGCGCCGACCGATTTCGAACTGCTCGAAGGCGTGCACTACGCCTTCCTGGAAGCGCCGGAAGCGCTGCGGGCAGTGGTCCGCCGCGACCTGGGAGGAGGGGCATGAAGAGCGTCGTCATGGACACCGGCTTGATGGACACCGTGGTCCCCGAACTGATCAATCGTTACTACGAGTTGGTGGACGCCGGCGACCCGGCGATGTTCGAGCTGTTCCACCAGGACATCGAGTACAAGCGGCCCGGCTACCCGCTGCTCAAGGGCCTGGACGAGCTGCGGCACTTCTACCACGTCACCCGCGTCATCACGCACGGCGAGCACCGGATCGGCTCGCTGTTCTGCTCCGGCCGCCGGGCGGCGGTGGAGGGCAGGTTCGTAGGTGTGCTGCGCGACGGTTCCGAGGCGGACCTGCACTTCAGCGACTTCTTCGACGTCGCGTGGCGGGTACCGGGCGAGCAGCGCTCGGGCGGGGTGATCCGGTCCCGCCGCACGTACTTCGACGATGTCCGCGTCTGAGCCGCGCGTGGCCACCGTCGATCCGGGCCACCGCTGAGGAGAACCATGACGACGTCCCGTACTCCCGACCCCTACCGCTTCGGCGAACGCGTCGAGCGCGCCGTAGCCCACCACGCCGCACACACGCCCGAAGCCGTCGCCCTGCAGCAGAACTCCCGCCGGGTGACGTACCGGCAGCTGCGGCGGGAGGCCGCCGCGGTCGCCACGGGACTTCGGACCAGGGGGATCGGCCCCGGGGACTTCGTGCCGGTGCAGCTGGAGCGGTCGCCCGAGTTCGTGGCCACGCTGCTCGGCATCATGGAGACCGGCGCCGCGTACATCGCGATGGACACCCGCTGGCCCCGGGAGCGTGTCGAGGACGTGGTGATACGCAGCGGCGCCCGGATCGTCGTGGACGGCGCGCTGCTGGCCGAGTTCCGGGCGATCCCGGCGGCCCCGGTGGCCGCGCCGCCACTGTCCGACGGAACCGCCGCGGCCTGCGTCTTCTTCACCTCCGGGTCGACCGGCCGGCCCAAGGGCGTGATCTCCCCGCACCGCGGCACCCTGCGCACCCTGGTCGACTGCGCCGCCGTGCCGCTGGACAGGGACTCGGTGTTCCTCCAGTGCGCCCCGCTGCCCTGGGACGGGCTCTCGCTGGAACTGTGGGCGCCGCTCGTCAACGGTGGCCGGTGCGTCCTGCTCGACCCGGACCGGCCCGCTCTCGACGCGGCCGCCCTGCGCGCCGCGGTCGGCCAGGGCGTCAACAGCCTCTGGCTGACCAGCTCGCTGTTCAACGTCCTGGTCGAGGAGGCCCCCGAGCTGTTCGGCGGTATCCGCCTGCTGCTGACGGGCGGGGAGCGGGTGTCGCCGACGCACGCCCGGCGGATCCTGGACCAATTCCCCGGTCTGCACCTCGTCAACGGATACGGCCCCGCCGAGAGCACCATCTTCACCACAGTCCACCGGATCCGGCCCGAGGACGTCGCCCCCGGGGCGTCGGAGGTCCCGATCGGCTGCGTCGTCCCCCGCACCGGACTGCTGCTCCTGGGACCGGACGGCCGACCGGTCCCGGCCGGGCAGGAGGGGGAGATCGCCGTCAGCGGCGACGGCCTCGCGCTCGGCTACCTCGGTGACCCGATGCAGACGGGGCAGCGCTTCTTCACCTCCGACGGTGTCCGGTACTACCGCACCGGAGACCTGGCCTGCGCCGGGAACGACGGGGTACTGCGCTACCGGGGCCGTTCCGACCGCCAGTTCAAGGTCAACGGTCTGCGGATCGAGCCGGGTGAGATCGAGGCGGTGGTCGAGGACCACCCGGACGTCTCCTCGTGCCACGTGCTCCGGTCGGAGTCCCCGCCCGGCCGGATCCGGATCGGCTGCCTCTACACCACCGTCGACGGCCGGCCGCTCGACCCGGCGGTGCTCCGCGCCTTCGCCGGGCGGAAGCTGCTCGCCGGGATGGTGCCGGCGGTGCTGCGCCATGTGGCGCACCTCCCGCTGGGAGCGACCGGGAAGATCGACTCGGCGGAGGCCGGCCGACTGCTGGCGCAGGATCCCGCCACCGGGTCCCGTCCGGCTCCGGGCACGCCCGGGAGCGTGACAGAAACAGCGGCGGACAGCGCGGCGGAGCCGCTGCTGCGCGAGATACGGGAGCTGCTCGGCCGCCCCGCACTCACCGCCCGGGACGACCTGGTCGCCGCCGGTCTGACCTCGCTCGACGCGATCCGGCTGAGCGCCCGGCTCGGGGCGCGCAGCGGCATTCGCCTCCCGCTGCTCGACGTCTACCGGCTGGGTACGGTCGACCGCCTGTGGGCCGCGGTCCGCGACGCCCCGGCGGCCGGACCCGAGTCGGTGCCTGTGCCGTCGGCGGGGCCCGGAGCCGAGGGCCCGGCCCCGCTGTCCCACGCGCAGGAGCGGTTCTGGCTCGCCGAGCAGTTCTTCCCCGGCGAGGTGGACAACCTGATCGTCCGCGGGTACGTCCTGCGCGGCCCGCTGGACCCCGGCGCCCTGCAGGCCGCGCTGGACGAGGTCGTCGCCCGGCACCCGATCCTGCGCACGCTCTACAGGTGGGCCGGGGCGACCGCCGTACAGCGCGTCCTGGACGCCGCGGACGCCCCGGTGCCGTTGGTCGCAGTCGACCTGCCGGCCCACCTCGTCGGCGCCCCGGCACAGGCGGTGGCCGAGCACATCACCGCCGACTGGTGGGACACGCCCTTCGACCTGAGCGGTGAGGTGCCGCTGCGGGCGCGGCTGTGCCGCCTCGACGCCGAGCGGCACCTGCTGTGCCTGCACCTCCACCACGTGGCCTTCGACGGTTGGTCGGAAGCCGTGCTGGTGCAGGATCTCGGCGCGGCCTACGCGGCGCGCGGTACGGCAGCGGACCGGCTGCCTGCAGACGGCGCCGGGTCGCCTCCGGGGGGCGCCGCGCTCGGCTACGCGGACTACAGCCGTTGGGAGCGGGCTCAGGCCGACTCCTGGACCGATGCCGACCTGCCTTTCTGGCGCAAGGCCCTCGACAGTTGCCCCGACCCGTGCCTGCCCGCCCCCGCGCACGGGGGCGAGGCGGCACGCTTGGAGACCGTGCTGCGGGTGGAGCCTCACGTCGTCCAGGGGCTGGCCCGTGCCGGGGCCGCGCACGGCGGCCCGCTGGTGGGTGCGCTGGTCGCCGCTGTCGGGTCGGCGCTCGCGCACACGCTCGGCGTACGGGACGTCTGCCTCGGCACCCTCACGGCAGGCCGCGCCCTGCCCCAACTGGAGCCTTTGGTGGGCTACTTCGTCAATCCACTCGCGCTCCCGCTGGCCGGTGTGCCGGACCTGGAGCCGACCGCCCTGCTGCGAGCCGCGGCCGAAGCCGTCGGCTCGGCCCTGGACCATGCGCGGACCCCGTTCGACCGGCTGGTGCACGAGCTGCGGCCCGTACGCGACCGGCACCCGTGGTTCCAGGCCTGGGCCGTCCTGCACGGCCCCGCGGTACGTGGCCGGCTCGGCGACCGGGTGACCCTCGGAACACTGCGGATTCGGCCGCCCCGGACGCGGTTCGAGCTGATGGTGGAGGCGTTCCCGCAGTCGGACGGATCGTGGGAACTGATCGTCTTCCGGCGCGCGGACGGCCTGGACGACCTCACCGCCGTACGCCTGGTCGCCGAACTCACGGCAGCCTTCCGCCTGTTGTCGCAGAACTGGCAGAAGTGAGAGGTGGGGCCCCGGCGATCTCCGGGGCCCCACCTCGTCGGCATTGCCGGTTCGCTACGCGACCGCAGAGCGGCGGGCGCTCAGCGGGGTGATGTCGGTCCACACCGCGTCGATGTGGGCCAGGCAGTCGGCCTTCCGTCCCTGGAAACCGGTACCGGTCCAGCCGTCCGGGAGGTCACGGCCGACCGGCCAGATCGAGTGCTGCTCCTCGGCGTTCACGACGACATCGAAGATCTGGTCCTCATCGGCGAACATGTTCCTCGTCCTCTCACTGGTGCGCTGGCGTGTCGGTCTGCTGAGTCACTTGATCCGCTTGATCCACCGGCCGTCACGCCGGATTCCGCAGCCCCTCGGCGATGAGCCGGAGCATCGTCGCGGCGTGGTCCCACAGGAAGAAGTGGCCGCCGGGGTACGTGTGCAGCGTGGTGCGCGCCGAGCTGAGCTCGGCCCACGCGGCCAGGCTCTCGGGCGGCGCGTCGTGATCCTCGGTGCCGCCGAACACCAGCAGCGGGCAGTCGAGTGGGGCGCTCGGACGGGTCCGGTACGTTTCGACGGCGGTGAAGTCCGCCCGCATCGTGGGCAGCATGAAGTCCAGCAGATCGCGGTGTTCCAGGAGCTGCGGCGGTATACCGCCGAGCTGTTCGATCCGTGCCATGAACTCGGCGTCCGGCATCAGATGGTAGGGCTGGAAGCCCTCGACCTCGATCTGCGGGGCCCGCCGCCCGGACAGCGCCAGCAGGCGCGGCGCGGGGGCGCCGAGCCGGCGTAGTTCCAGGGCGATCTCGTACGCGAGCAGGGTGCCCATGCTGTGCCCGAACAGCCCGTAGGGGCGGTCGTCGAGATCATTGAGCACGGCTGCCGCGAGGTCCGGGACCTGGGACCGCAGATCGGTGGCGGCGGGCTCGCCCATGCGCTCCATGCGGCCCGGCAGCTGGAAGGTGTCCAGCGATACGTCTTGGGGCGCCGACGCGGCCCAGGGGCGGTAGGAGGCGGCGGAGCCGCCGGCGAAAGGAAAGCAGTAGAGGCGTACGCCCGAGGACCGGCCAGGAGTCAGCCGGTGGAGATGGGCGTCGAAAGCCACAGAGGTCATGTCGGCTCGCATCCGGAGTCGGTTCTTGGCATGGGGGCACGCTAGCCCGCCTGTCCGTCGACCGCAGTCAGGGAAATCCCCCGGCATCGGCGCCCCCGGGGCGCAGCCTCCTGCAGGCAAACCGTACGGGGATATCCCTGACTTGGACGCCCCAGCCGCTGCGTCCAGCATGTGCCGGGACCGGGAAAAGGGCGAGAACCGATTGGGAGACCCGCATATGGACAACGATCGTGAGTCCGGCTTGGACATCGCCGTCATCGGCCTGTCGTGCGCCTATCCCGGAGCGGACGGACCCGCCGAGTTCTGGCACAACATCGTCTCGGGCGTGGAGTCGCTCACCGACCTGACGGACGCCGACCTGGCCGCCGCCGGCGAGCACTCGGAGCTGATCCGCGGCCCGGAGTACGTACGGCGCGCCGCGTGTATCGAGGGCGTCGACCTGTTCGACGCCGAGTTCTTCGGGCTGACCCCACGTCAGGCCGAGCAGATGGACCCACAGCACCGGTTGTTCCTCGAGCACTGCTGGCGGGCGGTCGAGAGCGCCGGATACGACCCGAGGGGCGTGCCGGGCCCGGTCGGCGTGTATGCGGGGCAGGGTGCCAACACCTACATCCGGAACGTGCGGTCCCAGGTCGACTGGGAGACCAGCGTCCGGGCGGGTGAACGCTGGGAGTCCGTCGGCTCGTTGGAGAACGACGTCGACTACCTCACCCCGAAGGTCTCCTACCACCTGGGCCTGTCCGGGCCCAGCATCCCGCTCGGCACTGCCTGTTCGACCTCCCTGGTCGCGATCCACCTCGCCTGCCAGGCGCTGCGGACCTTCGAGTGCGACGCGGCGCTCGCCGGAGGCGTGGCGATCACCCCGCCGGTGAAGCGCGGCTACCTCTACGTCGAGGGCGGCATCGCGTCCGCCGACGGCCGCACCCGCTCCTTCGACTCCCGGTCCACGGGCACCGTGTTCGGCTCCGGCGTAGGGGTCGTGATGCTCAAGCGGCTGGAGGACGCGCTCGCGGACGGCGACGTTGTGGAGGGCGTCATCGTCGGCTCGGCGATCAACAACGACGGCGCCGCCCGCGCCGGGTTCACCGCGCCGAGCGTCGACGGCCAGGCCGAGGTCATCATGCAGGCGCAGGCAGTGGCCGGAGTGCACCCCGACACCGTCACCTATCTGGAGGCGCACGGCACCGGAACCCCGGTCGGCGACCCCATCGAAGTGGCCGCGCTGACCCGGGCGTTCCGTGAACAGACCGAGCGGAGCGGCTACTGCACCCTCGGTTCGGTCAAGGCCAACATCGGCCACATGGACTCCGCCGCGGGAGTCGCCGGCGTCATCAAGGCGCTGCTGGCCGCCAAACACGGTGTGATCCCGCCCCAGCTGAACTACAACGAGCCCAACAAGGCGCTTCGGCTGGACGACAGCCCCTTCCGCATCACCACCGAGCGGGAGACGTGGCGCACCGCCGACGGTGTGCCACGCCGAGCCGGTATCAGCTCCTTCGGCATCGGCGGCACCAACGCCCACGTCGTGATCGAGCAGCCGCCCGCCGTCGAGCGGGACCAGGAGACCGGCGGCTGGCACCTGATTCCGGTCTCTGCCCGGAACGACCAGGCGCTCGGCGACGTCATCGGC
Organism: Streptomyces sp. LN549; assembly: GCF_043203805.1. Classification (NCBI taxonomy): domain Bacteria; kingdom Bacillati; phylum Actinomycetota; class Actinomycetes; order Kitasatosporales; family Streptomycetaceae; genus Streptomyces; species Streptomyces sp. LN549. Next base: position 6,405,932 of record NZ_JAZHRI010000002.1, read on the forward strand.
GACATCGCCGAGACTCTGGAGGCAGGCGCCGCCAGGCTCGACGACGCGGCGTACACGCTGCAGACCGGGCGCACCAGGTTCGCCCGCCGCGCGGCCGTCGTGGCCCGCAACCGAACCGAGGCGGCCCAGGCGCTGCGCGACCGCGCCGCCGGGCCCTTCGGGCAGGCCCTGCCCGGCGCCGCCACCGCCTTCCTGTTCCCCGGTCAGGGCGCCCACTACCCGGGGATGGCTCGAGGGCTGTACGACGGGCTGCCTGAGTTCGCCGAGAGCTTCGACCGCTGCGCCGAGTTGTTCGCACCGCTGATCGGCCTCGACCTGCGGGACCTCGTGATGAACGGCGAGACCCCCGCGGACGAGACGCCCGCCGGCGAGGTCCAGGACGGCCGGACCGCCGGGCTGCTCGGCCGGACCCGCTTCATCCAGCCCGCCCTCTTCTCGGTGGAGTACGCGCTCGCCCGGACGATGATCGCACGCGGCGCGAAGCCGACCGCGCTGCTGGGGCACAGCCTGGGTGAGCTGGTCGCGGCCGCCGTGGCCGGCGTGTTCACGCTGGAGGACGCCGTCCGCGTGATCGACGCGCGGGCCCGGTTCATGGACGAGGCCCCGGACGGCGGAATGCTGGCGGTCCCGATGCCGGCGGCCGAGCTGGAGCCCCTGCTGCCGGCGGGCATCACCGTGGCGGCGTACAACGGGCCCCGACTGGTGACGGTGGCCGGCGAGCGCGTGGTACTCGATCAGCTTCGGCAGACCCTGGACGCCCGTGGCGTCACCTGCCGGCCGTTGCGGGTGCCGCACGCCGCGCACTCGGCGGCGATGTCGGAGGCCGCCGCCCGGTTTACCGCCTTCGTGGCGACGGTGCCGGTGCGAGCGCCGCGTATCCCGTTCCTCTCCAACGTCACCGGCACCTGGATCACCGAGGCCGAGGCCTGTTCCCCGGCGTACTGGGGGCGGCAGATGCGCGAGCCGGTCCGCTTCGAGCAGGGTCTGAGCGCCCTGCTCACCCGGATCGACGGCCCGCTGGTCGAGGCCGGTCCCGGCCACGGCCTGCTGTCGCTGACCCGCGGCGCCGTCGACCCGGCGGCGCAGGGGCGCCTGGTACGCACCATGCGGTCGTCCAGCGAGACCGAGGACGACGACCTCCAGGTCGTCCAGGCCGCCTTCGCGGCCCTCTGGGAGCTGGGCGTCGAACTGTCGTGGTCCGCCTTCGGCACCGACGGGCGGCGGCGTACCGGCCTTCCCACCTACGCCTTCCAGCGCAAGCGCTACTGGATCGACCTCGCCGCGGACCGCCCGTCGGCCGTACCCGCACCGGTGAAGCGGGTACGGGACCCCGAGCGCTGGTTCTACAGCCCGGCATGGCGCAGTACCGCCGCCCCGCGCCGTCGGCCCGCCGCAGCCGGGGCGGCGAACGGCGTCGTCGTGGTCGGCGCGGACTGCGCGCTCACCGCCACCCTGGCCGCTCGCGCGGCGGACGCGGGCCGCCAGGTCACGCGGGTACTGCCCGATTCCGGCACGGACCTCGTCACCGAGCTGAGCGACACCCTCAGCGGCGTCGAGCACGCCGCGGTGGTGTTCGCGGCCGGAGTCGACGGCCGCGCCGCCGGCTCCGCGCAGACGTCGGCCGAACTCCTGGCCCTCTCCCGGGCGCTGGCCACGTGCGACGAGACCCGGATCTCCCTGCTGGTCCTCACCTCGGGTGCCTTCGACGTGTCCGGCGATGAACCGATCACCCCGGACCACGCGCTGCTCGCCGGAATCGGAAAGGTGATCCCCAAGGAGCTGCGCCACGTTTCCTGCCGGGTCGTCGATCTCGACCCGGCCCAGGGCGCCGCGCTTCCGGCCGACCAGCTGCTGCGGGAGCTGGACGGGGAGTCCGACGATCTCGTCATCGCCTACCGGGGTACCCGCCGCTGGACCCAGGACGTCGAGCAGTTGCGGCTGGCGGCCCCGCTCCCGCAGGACATACCGCTGCACGACAAGGGCGTCTACCTGATCACCGGCGGACTCGGCGGCATCGGTCTGTCCCTCGCGCGGTTCCTTGCCCGGGAGTACGGCGCCCGGCTGGTGCTCAGCGGACGCACCGCGCCGCCCGAGCGCGCGGAGTGGGACGGCTGGCTCGCGCGGTACGGAGCCGACGATCCGGTGAGCCGGCAGATCGGCGCGCTGCGCGCCGTCGAGGCGGCGGGCGGTGAGGTGGTCGCGGTGTCCTGCGACGTGACCGATGCCGAGGCGGTCCGCTCGCTGTTGGTGGCCACCGTCGAGCGCTTCGGCCGGCTGGATGGCGTCGTGCACTCGGCGGGCCTCACCGGCGGTGGCGGCCTGATCGAGACGCTCGCACCCGAGGAGTTCCACCGTACGGTCGCGCCCAAGGTGGCCGGCGCCGAGGCACTGCTGGCGGCGACCTCCGGCATCAGCCTCGACTTCCTCGCGCTGTTCTCCTCGCTGACGACAGTCGACAGCTGGGACGGCGCGGCGGACTACACCGCGGGCAACGCCTACCTTGACGCGCTCGCTCACCGGGCCCGCCGACAGGGCCGGTCCGAGGTCCTGACGATCGACTGGACGGGCTGGATGGAGACCGGGATGAACGCCGGCGATCAAACGCCGGACAGCGACACCGACCAGTACCTCACCGAGGACGAGGGGCACTCGGCGTTCGTCGCCGCGCTCGCCGCGGGCCTGCCCCAGATCCACGTGTCGGTGGACGACCTGCACCGCGTCCTCGAACAGGCCCGGCGGTTTGCCCGGGACGGGGCCGAAGCCCTGCCCGGTACGCAGGCCACCGCGTCGGCTCCGTCCCCGGATGACCGGACAGCGCCGGCCGAGCGGCACGACCGGCCGTCCGGCCTGGGCGACTTCGCCGCCCCCGAGACCACCACCGAGATCTTCATCGGTGAGGCGTTCCAGCGGGTGCTCGGCTTCGACAGGATCGGGCGCGACGACAGCTTCTTCGCCCTCGGCGGCAATTCGCTGCTGGCCCTCGACCTCGTCGGCCAGATCCGCAGGCACTGCGGCGCCAGGATCCTGCTGCGCGACTTCTTCAGCGGGCCCACCGTCCGAGGGCTCGCCGCCCTGGTCGAGGCCGGTGCGCCGCAGGCCGGTGCACCACAGGCCGATGAGCCGCAGGAGCTCGCGGCGGTCTCGGGGGGAGCACGCCGGTGAGTGACGCGACCGAGCCGATCCCGTACGGCACCGAGGGCCGTCCAGCGTCCCGCCTGCAGACCCGCCTCTGGTTCTTCACCCGGCTCTATCCGGAGCTGCCGTTCTTCATGGTCCCGATCCTGCTGCGCCTGCACGGGAACCTTGACCATGACGGCGTACGGGCCGCGCTCAGGGTGCTGACGGACCGCCACGAGACCCTCAGGACGCGCCTGGTACCGGGCGAGGAAGGCCCCGTACAGGTCCTCGACGACGCGGCGCCGGAGCTGGCCGTCACCGATCTGGCCGGGGCGGCCGATCTGGAACAGGCGTGGTCCGACCTGCTGACCGGCGAATATGCCCGCCCGCTGGACGTGGAGCGCGGTCCGCTGGTGCGCGCCCACCTGGCCCGCACCGGCCCGGCCGAGCACCGGCTGGCGCTGTTCGTCCACCACATCAGCGTGGACGGCACCTCCCTCGAGGTGCTGCTGAACGAATTCGCCGCGCTCTACGACGCGTGGGCCTCCGGCCGGCCGCTGGAGCACGCCCTGGGCCCCGTCCCGGAGAGCTACGACAGCTTCAGCAGAGCGCTCGACGAGGAGCTGTCCGGGCCGGAGTACGAGCAGTCCCGGGCCTTCTGGCGCGCGGAGCTGGGCGGGCAGCCCGAGTTCGATCCGCCCGCCGACCGGCCGCGCCCGTCCCGCCGGACCTTCGAGGTGCATGACGAACGGACCGTGATCCCGGCGGAACTCGCCGCCGCGGTCCGGGAGGCCGCCCGGCACCGGCGCAGCACGCCGTATGTCCTGCTCGCCGGCACCCTCGCGGTGCTGCTCGGCCGCCGCAACGGCCCGCTGCGCGACGTCGTCATCGCCGCGCCCTGGTCGCTGCGCGGCGGCCCATGGCTGGACGGAACGGTCGGCTTCTTCATCAACACCGTGCCGATGCGCGTCCGGATGACGCCCGCCTCCTCCTTCACCGACGTGCTGGCCGCCACGCGGGGAGCGTTCCTCGACGCGATGGACCACGGCAGCCTGCCGTTCGATGAGATCGTCGCCCTGGTCAATCCGGTCCGCGACGCCCGGCGGCTCCCGATCACTTCGGTCAGCTTCCAGGTGCTCCCGTCCGCCGAACCGGAGTTCGCGCTCGGCCCGGTCCGGGCCGTGCGACAGGCCGACATCGACGGTGCCAGCGAGTTCGATCTGGTCTGGGACGTCATCGACCCGGGCGACGGCGCCATGACACTCTCCGCGAAGTACACCGCCGACATCTACGACCGCGACACCGTCCGGCGGATGACCGAGGAGTACGTCCGGCTGCTCGGCGCCGCAGTGGCCGACCCGGACCGCCGCGTCGTGGAACTCCCGCTGTACGGCGAGGCCGAACGCGCCCGGCTGCGGGCGCCGCAGGGTGCGGTCCGGGAGATCCCGGGCCTGGAGGTCGACGGCTGTCCCGCCGAGGGACCGTTCCTCCTGCTGGACGACGTCGGGCGGCCGGTCCCGGTGGGCGCCCTGGGTGCGGTGTACGTGCCGGTGCCGGGCCCCGCCGATCCGACAGGGGCTCACGGGGACCTGCTCCCCGGCGAGCCGGCCGGGCTGCCGGGCGGGCGGCTGCGTCCGACCGGCGCCCTGGCCCGGCGGCGGCCCGACGGCACCGCGGACCTGCACGCCCCGGCGAGGTTCCCGGGCACGCCCGGCACGCCCGTCGCCGTTCTCGAACGGCACCCCTCGGTCCGGGCCGCCGTGCTGGCCCCGGCGCCCGGTGCCGCGACCGGGACGCCGGAGCTGATCGCGTACGTAGCCACGGACGACGCCGGGCTGACCCCGGCGGCGCTGCGTGAGTTCCTGAGCGACGGCGTCCGGCCGGGCGATCTGCCCGGCTGGTTCGTCCTGCTGGACGAGCTGCCGGTGGACGACACCGGGCAGCCGGACCTGGCCGAGCTGGACGGCATCGCCTGCGCCACCGGCCTCGGTCCGCCCGAAGGGGGCGACGAGACCGGCACCGAGCTGGAGGAGACCGTCCGTGGCGTGTGGCAGGAGCACCTGGGCGGGCGGGCACCCGCCCTGGACGCCGCGTTCTTCGACGTCGACGGGCACTCGCTGATCGCTGTGCGGATCGTGGCGCGGCTCCAGCGCCTGCTCGGCCGGCCGATTCCGGTCCGGGCCGTGTTCGACCAGCCCACGGTCCGGTCCTTCGCGGCCTGGCTCGTCGAGACCGGCACCGACGCGCGGGCCGGCGAGCCCACCGGCGCTCCGTCCCCGCGGCCGGCCGAGGACCGGCCGGCCGCCGGGACCGACCGCGCCCCCGCCCCGTCGGCCGCCGACCTGACCGCCGACCTGCTGGCCGCCAGCAGCGAGGAACTGGCCGCCCTGCGGATGCTGACCGCGTGCCTCGAAGTGCCCGCCGACCACTCTCAGAAGGAACGTCTGTGACGTCAACTCAGACCGGCCACGGGACCGTCTCCGCCGCCGGGACCGACACCCTTGGGCCCCGGGCGGCCGAGCCGCCCACCGGGGTCTGGCCGCTGGGGCCCACCCAGCGCGCCCTGTGGTTCCTCGACACCTTCCACCCCGGCAGTTCCTTCTACGTCATCTGCCTGGGCCTGCGGCTGCGCGGCGACCTGGACGTTTCCGCGCTGCGGGCCGCACTGGACGACTGCGTGGCACACCAGGACGCCTTGCGGACCCGCTTCGTGTCCCTGGACGGCTACCCGTACCAGGTCTTCGTTCCCAGCCAGCGGATGGACCTGCCGTTGCTGGACGTCTCCGGCCTCGGCCCCGCCGCCGCCGAGGACTTCGTCCAGATGCGCTGCGACGTCGCCGCCGACACGCCGTTCGACCTGACCGCCGACTTCCCGCTGCGCGCGGAGCTGATCCGGCTTGCGGACGACCACCATGTGCTGGTCGCCGGCATCCACCACATCGTCTTCGACGGCTGGTCCGCGCAGGTGCTGCTGACCGAGCTGGCCGAAGCGTACGCAGCCCGGGCGGCCGGGCGGGAGCCGGGCTTCGCCCCGCTCGAACTGACGGTGGGTGAACACGCCGCGCAGCACGGGGCGCGGTTCGCCGACGGCACCGCGGAGCGCGCCGCCGAGGTCGAGCACTGGCGGCAACTGCTGGCCGGCGCCCAGCGGGTCGACCTTCCGCTCGACCAGGTCCGGCCCGAGGTGCGCAGCTTCGCCGGCGACACCCTCTCCCGGGACATCGACTCCGCGACGACCGGGGCGCTCAGGGCGCTCGCCGGGGCCCACGGCACCACCGTCTTCACCGTTCTCGCCACCGCCTTCTCGCTGGTGCTCGCGGAGCTGTCCGGGCAGCAGGACGTGATGTTCGGGGTGCCGCTGGCCGGCCGGCTGAGCGACGAGAGCACCGCCGTGATCGGCTTCCTGGTCAACGTACTGCCGCTGCGGGTCGACCTCGGCGGCACCCGTACCTTCGCCGAGGCGCTCGACCGGCACCGGCAGCCGGTGCTCGACCTGCTGACGCACCAGGAGTTCCCGTTCGCCCTCCTGGTCGACGAGCTGCGTCCGGAGCGGACGGGCAACCGCAACCCGTACTTCGACGTCTGCTTCCAGTACCTGCCCTCGCCCGAGGTGGGTCTCGCCCTCGGGGACGTGCAGCTCGACCTGGTCGACGGCCGGCGCCCCTCGTCCCAGTTCGACCTGAGCTGCGACGTACACGACCGGGGTTCCTTCCTGACCGTGGCGCTGGAGTACAGCACCGAGGTCTTCGCGGCGGAGACCGTCGAACTCGTCCACGAGCTGATCGCCGCGGTGCTGACCGCGGCCCTGGCCGACCCGTACGCGCCGGTACGGATGGCCGGTCCGCGTACGGAGCCGCTGCGGCCCGCCGAACCGCTGGCGGCGCAGTGGCGTCCGGGCGGGCTGCGCGAACTGGTGGCGGGCTGGGCCCGGCTGCGGCCCGAGGCGGCGGCCGTCGTCGTCGGCGCGGACCGGCTGGACTACGCCGGGCTCGACGCCGCGGCGACCCGGCTGGCCGCCCGCCTGATCGCGGCCGGAGTGCGGCCCGGCGATCGGGTGGGGCTGCTCGTCGAGCCGTGCGCGGAGCTTCCGGTGGCGATGCTGGCCGTGCTGGAGTGCGGCGCGGCCTATGTCCCGGTGGACCCGCGCACGCCGGCCGAGCGGGCCGCGGCCATGCTGGGCCAGGCCGCCTGCGGCCTCCTGCTCGTCCATCCGGCGACGCGCGGCAAGGCCGCCGGACTCGGGTGCACGCTCATGGACGTGACCGAGGACGTGGCCGAAGGCGTCACCGCGGACACCGCGGCGCCCGCCGCCGTCGCGCCGATGTCCCCGGCGTACGTGATCTTCACCTCGGGCAGCACCGGGCGGCCGAAGGCGGTCGCGGTCCAGCAGTCGGCGGCCCTGACCCTCGCCGCCTCGACCGCGCACATCTACGAACTGACCGGTGAAGACCGGGTGTTGCAGATGGCCGCAGCCGCCGTCGACGTCTCGGTGGAGGAGTTCTTCGGCGCCTGGTACGCGGGCGCCTGCGCCGTCATGCACAACCCGGAGGCGGAGGACCTGGAAGAGGTGGTCCGGCGGCAGCGCGCGACGGTCCTGAACCTGCCGGCCAGCCGCTGGCACGAGTGGACCCTCGACCTGACCGACCGGGGCGCCGACGTACCGGCCTGCGTCCGCTTGGTCGTCGCGGGCAGCGAGCGGGTGGATCCGGCCAGGGTCAGGGCCTGGCAGTCGCAGCCGGGGCGGAACACCCGCCTGCTCAACGCCTACGGCACCACCGAGGCGTGCGTCTCCTCGGTCTGGTACGACACCGCGCGGCTCGACCGGGACGCGGCCCACACCGGGAACGTCCCCGTCGGCGGCCCACTGCCGCACGTGCGGCTGTACGTGCTCGACGGCGCCGGGGAGCCGGTGCCGCCGGGTGTGCCGGGCGAACTGCACATCGCGGGGCCGGGCGTGGGCCTGGGCTACCTCGATGACGGCGCGGCCACGGCGGAACGCTTCCTGCCCGACCCGTACGCTCCGGAACCCGGTGGCCGCATGTACCGCACCGGTGACCGAGTCCGCCAACTCCGCAGCGGCGCACTGGACTTCCTGGGACGCACCGACACCCAGGTGAAGGTCCGCGGCTCGCGGATCGACCTCGCCGAGGTGGAGCGGACCGCCGCCGAGGTGGCCGCGGTGGCGGACTTCGTCGCCGACGTCCGGGAGGACGAGCACGGCGCCGCGCGACTGGTCGGCTACCTCCGGCCGGCCGACAGCCGGGACGGTTCCCTGGAGCAGGACCGGGTCGCCCAATGGCGGCTCATCCACGACGAGGACTCCTACAACGAAGCCGCGGCGCAGGCGGACTTCAACACGAGCGGCTGGATCAGCAGTTACACCCAGGAACCCATCCCGGACGCTGACATGCGGGAGTGGCTGGACGAGACCGCCGCGCGGATCCTGCGGCAGCCGGCCGGCCGGGTCCTGGAGATCGGCTGCGGCACCGGACTGGTGCTGCTGCGGGTCGCCCGCGGCGCGGAGCGGTACGTGGCCACCGACATCGCGGCCGGCGCCCTCGCCTATGTGGAAGGCCAGTTGGAGGCCGCGGGTCTCGACGACGGCCGGGTGCGGCTGCTGGAGGCGGCCGCGGACGACTTCACCGCTCTCGGCGAAGAGCGGTTCGACCTGGTGGTCATCAACTCCGTCAGCCAGTACTTCCCCGACATGGCCTACCTGGAGCGGGTCCTCACCGGCGCGTGGGAGCGGCTGCGGCCCGGGGGCCGGGTCTTCCTCGGCGACGTCCGCGACCTGACCACCCTGGAGGCCTTCCACCTGTCGGTGCGGCTGGCCCGTACCGACCCGGCCACCTCGTCGGCGACCGCCCCGGCGGCGCTCGCCGACGAGGTGTCCGAACTGGTCGACGCCGAAAGCGAACTGTGCGTCGCACCGGGCTGGTTCGCCCGGTTCGCCGAGCGGCTGCCGGGCGCCGCGGCCGTCACCGAGGTGAAGCGGGGCCGCGCGGACACCGAGATGAACCGGTTCCGCTACGACGTGTCGCTCTGGCGCGACGCGCCCCTGGCCCCGCCGGTGGAGGCGGCAGGGCACGACGGCCCGGTCACGCTCGACGGTTTCCGGGCGCTGATCGACGGCCTCGACGGCGGTGGCCTGGTCCTGACCGGGATACCCGACGTCCGCAACCACCGGGACATGCTGCTCGCCTCCCGGCTGAAGTCCGGCGCGGACGTCAGCACCGACGTGGCGCCGGACGCCCTGCCGCGCGAAGCCGTGCACCCGGACGACCTGGTGGACGCGGCAGCCGCCGGAGGCTACGCGGCCGTCGTGTCCCCCCACGGCGCCGGGCTGCTCACGGTCACCGTGACGCCCGTGGGCCCCGACGGCACGGCACCCGTCGTCGCACGCGCGGCGGAGCCGGTAGCGGTGGCCGGGAACCAGCCCCTGCGCGCTGCCCGGAACCGCGAGGCCATCGCGGCCGTACGAGAACACCTGGCCCGGCGGCTGCCGTCGGCGATGATCCCCGCCCGCTTTGTCGTGGTCGACCGGATCCCGCTGACGATCAGCGGAAAGGCCGACCGGCGGCGGCTGCCCGACCCCGGCCGGATGCCGGACACCCCGGGCCGGATGACGGCCCGGACGGACGACGAGCGCGCCCTGTGCGGGATCTGGGCCCAGGCCCTGGGCCTCGCTTCCGTGGGCGTCCGGGACAACTTCTTCCGGATCGGCGGCGACTCGATCACCTGGCTGCGGATCATGTCCCGCTGCGTCCGGGCGGGCTACCCGGTGGGCGCGCGGGACATCTTCGACCACCAGACCGTCGAAGAGCTGGCCCGGCTGCTGTCCGACCGCAGGCACGCCGCCCCCCGACCGGAGTCCGGGAACCCGGGGTCCGACGACGACGCCGAGCGGCCGGACAGCGCGGCCCTCAACCCGATCCAGCACTGGTTCTTCGAGGCGTTCGGTCAGGGGCGGGACCACCAGAACCAGTACCAGTGGTACGAGCTGACCGTCCCGTGCGGCACCGAGGAGTTCGTCCAGGCGGTCCGCTCGGTCGCCGTGCACCACGACAGCCTGCTGAGCACCTTCACCAAGGGCGAGGACGGCTGGCGGCAGTATCGCCCGCAGCGCCCGGAAGCGCAGAGCATGCCGGTCCGTGAGGTCGACCTCACGCGGGTCCCGGAGCCCGGGCGGAACGAGGTGCTGCGCCGCGAGAGTGACCTGGCCCAGGCGTCCCTGCGGATCACGGACGGACCGCTGTTCGCCGTGGTGCTGTTCCGTACCGGCGAGGGGGAAGCCGACCTGGTCTTCTGGTGCATTCACCACCTCGTGGTGGATGCTGTCTCCTGGCAGCCACTGAGTGAGGACCTGGATACGGCCATCGAGGCACTGAACGCGGGTGGCCGGCCCGTCCTTCCGCAGGCCGTCGGCGACGACGCGGCGGCCTGGGCCGCTTGGTCGCGGCAGGAGGCGGACCGGCTCTCGGACGACGAACTGGCGTACTGGCACAGCACCGCTTCGGCGCCGGGGCTCACTCTGCCGGTGGCCCACCCGGACGCCTCGCCGCTGGCCAAGGACGGGCATGTCCTCGTACGGAGCGTCCGCCTGATCCAGGGGCCCACGCGGGCAGGCGACGCCGTACTGGCCGCCTGCCTGGCCGGGGCCCAGCCGGCGCTCGCCGCCGCGGCCGGAGTCGATTCCGGCACCGTATGGCTGGAGTTCCACGGCCGCCCGCTGACCGCGGACGCGCCGGAGGTCTCCCGTACGGTCGGCTGGTTCACGGCGCTGTTCCCGTTCCTGCTGGCCGCCGATCCGGCCGGCGCGGGGATCCGCGGCCGGCTGGCGGCCGTCCCGCACGGCGGCATCGGCTACGGGCGGGCCCGCTACCTGCGCGGTGAACGCCTGGACACCGCAGCGAACGTCGTCGTCAACTACCTCGGCGCGATGGCACCGGGGGAGGCGAAGACGCTGCGGGCGGCGCCCCGCTACTCCCGGATCAGCGGCCCGGTCGCCGCCCCCGACGCGGTCCTGCCCTTCGCGGCCGAGATCAACATCGGGCTGGAGGAGGACGGTTCCCTGACCGTCGCCGCCCACCTGGGCGCCCGGCACTTCGACGCGCCCGCCGCCCGTGCCTTCGTCGACGAGCTCACCGCCGGCATAGCGGACCGGCTCGGCTCCGGTGCCGAGCCGCCGGCCGAGGACGGCTTCGAACTGCTCCCCGACAGCGTCAGGGCCTCCGCCTTCGCCGCCGAACTGCGGGACCGCCCGGACGTCGTGGCCGCGTACGCCCTGGCTCCCGTACAGCGCACCATGCTGTACCGGCACCTGCTCGACCCCTCGGGGGACGTCAACTACAACGACTTCGTCCTGGCGCTGTCGGGCGAGCTGGACGCCGACCTGTTCCGTGCCGCCTGGCGGGCGGTCGGCGAGCGCCACGAGGTGCTGCGCACATCCTTCGAGTGGACCAGGAGCAGTGAACCGGTCCAGCTCGTCCACCGTGCCGTGCCGGAGATCCGGTTCCTGGACTGGACCGGAACCGCCGACGGCGACCTCGCTGCGCGCCTGGAGCGGCTGGTCCGCGCGGAGCGGACCGATCCGCCGGCCCTCGACGCCGGACCGCCGTTCCGGCTGACCCTGGTCACGGTCGCGCCCAACCGGCACCACATGGTCTGGCTCGACCACCACATCCTGCTGGACGGATGGTCCTCGGGCATCCTCGTACGGGAGCTGACCGAGGCGTACGCGCACCTCGCGGCCGGCCGTGAGCCGTACGCCGGGGCCGAGGCCCCGGTCCGCTACCGCGACTACCTCGGCTGGCTGCGGCAACGGCCCAGCGGTGCGGCCAGCGCCTATTGGCGGGCAGCGCTTGACGGGTTCGAAGGGCCCACCGCGCTGCCGTTCGACGCACCGCCCTCGGCGTCGGTCGCCGCGACGGGCGATTTCCACGAGAGTGAACTGGTCCTGGACGCCGGACTGCCGGACGCGCTGCGGACCGCGGCCGAGCGGCACCGGACCACCGCCGGCAGCCTGTGCTACGCCGCCTGGGCGGCCTTCCTGCACCGCTGCTCCGGCCGCTCGCTCATCACCTTCGGCATCGCCCAGAGCGGCCGGCCGGCCGGGCTCGGAGATGTCGGCGCGATGGTCGGCATGTATATGTCGACGCTGCCGATGGCGATCCGCGTCGACCCGGACCAGCGCGTCGCGGACCTGTTCGCCCAGGTCTCGGAGCAGGGCTGGAAGATCATGTCGGTGGCCGGCTCCGGGTCGCTGTGGGACGTCTACGACTGGGCGGGGATACCGGTGAGCCGGGCGCTGTTCCACAGCGTCGTCGTGGTGCAGAACTTCGGCGCGGCCCTCGGCGGCGGAGTCGGCCGGCCCCCGAACGCCGGCCGGCCGCAGGGCGCCGGACTGCCTCTCAGCGCCGAGATGGCTCCGGCCCGTACCGCCTCCGGTTTCCCGGTCACTCTCGCGGTCGACCCGGACGGCGGCGTCCTTCGTCTCGTCGCTGACAGCCGTTGCCTGTCGCCGGACACCGCGCGGCAGCTGCTCACTGCGTTCGCCGCCGTACTGCGCCAGGCCGTCACCGAACCCGACACCCTGGTAGGTGAGTTGACCGCTCCGCCGGTCAGCGCCGGTCCCACGCGGACCCTGCCGGGCGCGCACGGCGGCGAGCCGCCGCGAGGAGAGATCGAGGCGAGGATCGCCCGGGCCTGGTGCGCCGAGCTGGGAGTCGACCGCGTGGGGCGCTCGGTGAATCTCTTCGACGCCGGTGCGACCTCGCTGAGCGCCGCGAGGCTGCACGCCAGGCTGTGCGCCGACTTCGGCAGAGCCCTGCCGATCACCGACGTGTTCCGCTATCCGACGGTGGCGAGCATGGCGGCGGCCCTCGCCCCCGACGGCTCGTCCGACGCGTCCGACGCGGCGGACAGCCGGGTCAGGACAGCGGAGAGGGTTTCCAGGAACAACCGACGCCGCGAGGCACTGCGCGCCCGACCCGGGCGTACGGGACGACGCGTTTCCCACGAGAGGGAGGACACGGACCAGTGACTATTCACATCTTGAGCCCGCTGCGGAACGAACAGTTCCGCCGGGTCTGGTGCGGACAAGTGATCAGCTCCATCGGCGACGGCATCTTCACCATCGCCTTGATCGGCACCATCCTGCAGCACCACAAGGCCACCGACCTCGGCTTCGTGCTGGCCGCGGAGAGCGTGGCCCTGGTCGTGGTCTCGCTGCTGGGCGGAGTGCTCGCGGACCGGATGCGGCGCAGCCGGGCCATGGCCCTGTCCGACCTGATCCGGATGCTCGGGGTACTCGGCTTCGTCCTGGGCGTGGCAGAGGGGCCGCTGCTGCTGGCGCTGCCCTTCGCTGCCCTGATGGGCGCCGGCACCGCGGCCTTCCAGCCGGCCTTCGGCGCGCTGGTCCCCTCGCTCGTGCCCGAAGCCGACCTGTCCGCGGCGAACGCGCTGCGGACCACGACGACCCGGGCAGCCGCGATCGTCGGCCCCGGCATCGGTGGCCTGCTGCTGGCCACTTGGGGCCCGTCCACAGCGCTGTTGATCAACCTGGCGACCTTCGGGGTCAGCATCCTCACCCTGATCGGCATCACCGACCGGGCTCCCGAGCGCGGGGAACCGCAGAGCGTCTTCCGGGATGCCAAGGACGGCCTCTCCGCGGTGATCGAGCGCCGCTGGGTCACGACCGTCATCCTCCAGGGAACCGTCCAACTCCTGCTGGTCATGGGCCCCGCGGTCGTCCTGCTGCCGATCCTCCTCAAGGAGCGGGGCATGTTCTCCGTCTACGGCGTCATGGCCGGCCTCGAAGCGGTCGGTGCCGTACTCGGCGGTCTCGCCGCCTCAGCCTGGAAGCCCGCCAGGGCCGGCGTGGCGGCCGTCTGCGCGCTGTCGCTGCTTGGCCTGCAACTGCTCTGTCTGGCCCTGGACCTCTCGGTGTACGTCCTCGCCCCCGCCGTACTGGCCACCGGTTTCGGCTACTCGATCTTCGGCGTGCTGTGGATGAGCGCTCTCCAGCGGTCGATCCCGGACGAGCTGCTCGGACGGGTGCTGTCGGTCGAGATGCTGGGCACGTTCGCACTGGCGCCCTTCGGTCTCATGCTGGCGCCGGTCGGCCTGCAATGGTTCGGCGACAAGCCGATCCTGGTCTTCGCCCTGGTGGTGCTGGCCGTCTCCACGGTCGTCCCGCTGTTTCAGCGCGATGTGCGGAATTTCGGCTCCGTCGACGAACCGGACGCCGAGGAGGCGGACGAGGCCGGCCCGGCCTTGCGGACCGACAAGGCCGACAGGTCCGTCGAGGCGCCGATCGGAGAGAGCTTGTGACCCGCAATCTCGTGACCCTGTCGGAACCCGGCCGGACTCAGATCTTCCTGCTTCCGTTCGCCGGCGGCAGCGCCTCCTCGTACTGGTCGTGGAGCAACCTGCTCCCGGCGGGCATGCAGGTGTCGGCGGCGCAGTTGCCCGGCCGCCAGGACCGCTGGCAGGAGCCCCCCTACAGGGACTTCGGCACCCTGGTCGGCGACCTGGCCGACGAGATCACCGAGTTGGCTGCCGACGGCCCCTACGTCCTCCTCGGGCACAGCCTGGGCGCCACGATCGCCTACGAGACGGCCCGTGAACTGCAGCGCAGGTCAGCGCCCGACCCGGCCCTCCTGGTCATCTCGGCCGCGGTCGCCCCGCAGATCGACCACGACCCCATCGGAGCCGGCCGGCTGTCCGACGACGAGCTGATCGACAAGACCCGGGAGGCCGGCCGGCTCCCGGCACAGATCCTGGAGAGCACCGAACTGCTGGAACTGGTGCTGCCCGCGCTCCGCGCCGACCTGGCCCTCGTCGACTCCTACCGGTATCTGCCGGGTGCGTTGCTGAGCTGCCCGGTCAGCGTCTTCGGCGGCCGGCAGGATCCCCAGGTCCCGGTGGACGCCCTGGGCCCGTGGCAAGAGCTGACCACGAACCGCACGGCCCTGCGCGTGCTGGACGGCGACCACTTCTATCTGTGGGGCCGCGAAGCCGAGGTGGCGGAGGCGATTCTCACCGACCTGAGCACCGGCCCCGGCACAGACCTGGGCACCGGCCTGAGCACCGCGGTGACGGCATGACGGCCCGTACCGCCTGTTCCGAGAGGGCTCCCCGGGCGACGGGGTTCCCCGAACCGGTCGCCGCGGCCAACCGCACCGGCCGCGCGTACGACGACGCGGCCGACGCGGTCGATCTGCTCGACCAGGCGGTGCGGCGGCACAGCGCCCGGCCGGCCCTGCGCACCCCCGACGGTGTCGCGCTCACCCACGGCGAACTGGCCGCCGGGACCCGCCGGATGGCCGCGCTGCTGGCGGCGCACGGAGTCCGGCGCGGTACGCCCGTCGGGCTGCTGCTCGACCACCGGCCGGAGTCGGTGGCCGCGCTGATCGCTACCGTCCGGGCGGGCGCCTACTACGTTCCGCTCGATCCCCGCTGGCCGGACCGGCGGATCGCGGAGGTCATCACATCGCTCGGGATCGGCACGCTGGTCGCGGCGCCCGCGTTCGACCGGAGGGTGACCGAGCTGGCCACCGGACTCGTCGGCATCGATCGGGTTTTCCGTATACCGGAAGCGGGAGCGGCCGCCGTGACGGACGACGCCCGGCAGACGCTCGCCGACGTGTCCGAGGTGTGGGACGGCATCACCGCATCCGACGACCTCTGCGTCGCCGCGGGCTTCAACCTCGACCGGGCAGGCCACCGCTTCACCGCCGACGAGGTGCGCGGCTACGCGGCCCACGTGGCGCGGCTGGTGCTCGACCGCTACCGGCCGGGCACCGCCGTGCTGGAGATCGGTTCCGGCAGCGGTCTCATCGTGGACGCGCTGGCCTCGGCGGCCACCGGGAGCACGGGGACCATCGAGATCGCCGGGATCACCGCCACGGATGTGTCACCCGCCGCCATGGAACGGCTCGCCGACCGGGCCCGTGCGCAGGGGCTGCCGGTCACAGCGCGGGCCTGTCCGGCCCATGAGGCGGCCGCGTTGCTCAAGGACACTGACACGAGCGTGGTCGTGCTCGCCAGCGTGACGCAGTACCTCCCCGATCTCGGTTACCTGCGCGGTGTCCTGCACGAGCTGATCGGCTCGCTGCCGCCCGGGGCCGCGATCGTCGTGGCCGACGTCATCGATCCGGTGTCCGGTCAGTTCCCCGGCAGCCTGCGGATACCGCCCGCGTGGTGGGAGGGGTTCGTCGCGCAGTACCCGGGCCTGGCGCTCAACCTCGGCCGCCGGGCGCCGGGCGCTCTCGCCGGCCCGCTGGCCGAGCGGTACGACATCGTGCTGACCGTGCCGGCCGGGCGCCCGGCGACCACCCCGGCTGCCCGGCCGGGCAGCGCGGAGGCCCCGTATCCGCTGGACGCTCCGCTACCGGCCGGTGCGGCGCCCTGGTCGGACCGGCCGCTGTCCCGGCCGGACGAACTGGCGTACACCATCACGACGTCCGGCTCGACCGGGGTGCCCAAGGCGGTCGCCATCCGGCACCGCAGCGTCGTCAACCTCGTCGACTGGTTCAACCGCCGCCACGGCATCGGGCCGGACGACGTGATGCTCCAGGTCGCCGCGTTCTCGTTCGACCTGTCCGTATACGACGTGTTCGGTGTGCTCGCCGCAGGCGGCAGTCTGCTGCTGCTCCCCGATGCCGACCTCGGCGAGCCGGGCCGCCTCCTGGAGGCTCTCACCGAGTACGGGGTCACCCTGTGGAATTCGGCGCCCGCCGCCTTCACCGCGGTCCTGGCCTTCCTCGAATCCGCCCCCGGACCGGGCTCCGGCCCCGTGGTCCGCCCGGCCGTGCGGCGCGTGTTCCTCAGCGGCGACTGGGTGCCGCTGACGACGTATGACGCGGTGGCGTCGGTGTTTCCGGACGCGGAGCTGGTCGCACTCGGCGGAGCGACCGAGGCCTGCGTGTGGTCCAACGACTTCATCGTGCGCGGTGTCGACCCGGAGTGGAAGAGCGTCCCGTACGGACTGCCCATGCAGAACGCCCGGTACTACGTCCTGGGCGCGGACGGGCTGCCGTGCGGCGTCGATGAGCCCGGCGACCTCTGGATCGCCGGGGACTGCGTGGCCGTCGGCTATCTCAACGACGCCGCGCTGACCGCGGAGCGCTTCGTGCCCGACCCGTGGTCGCCCGAGCCGGGTACCAGGATGTACCGCACCGGCGACCGCGCGCGCTGGACCTCCCACGGGTGGATGGAGTTCCTGGGACGCCTGGACCAGCAGGTCAAGATCCGCGGCTACCGCATCGAGTTGGGGGAGGTCGAGCACGGGGCCGGCCGGATGCCCGGCGTGGCGGAGGCCGTCGCCATCCCGGTCAGGGAGGCCGGCAGCGTCGAACTAGGTCTGGCCGTCCGGGCCGCGGAGGGCGTCACGGAACGGTCCGTACGGGACTATCTGCGTACCGCGCTTCCGGAGTACATGCAGCCCAGCCGGGTCCGTGTGGTGACGTCACTGCCGGTCTCGGCCACGGGCAAGGTCGACCGGGCCGCGCTGGCCGGGTTGTTGGCCACGCCCCGTGGTGGCCGGCGGAAGGTGAGGGTGCTGGCGGCGGGTAGCGGCAGCTGACCGCGTCTCCGGGCCCGGCCCGGAGACGACGGTTTCCGGTCGTGCGCGGGTGAGTCCGGTCAGTCCCGGGCAAGCTGTCCGCGCTCCACGTGCAGTCGGCGGTCCAGCCGTACCGCCTCGAGCATCCGGCGGTCATGGGTGATCAGGAGCAGTGCGCCCGTGTACTCGGCCAGCGCGGACTCCAGCTGCTCGATGGCAGGGAGGTCCAGATGGTTGGTCGGCTCGTCGAGGACCAGCAGATTCACACCGCGGGCCTGGAGCAAGGCCAGTGCGGACCGGGTCCGCTCGCCCGGGGACAGCGTCGCGGCTGCCCGCAGCACATGCTCGCCGCGCAGCCCGAACTTGGCCAGCAGCGTACGGGCGTCGGCAACCGGCATGTCGTCGGCCGCCGCCCGGAACGCGTCCAGCAGCGAGTCGCCCCCCAGGAACAGGCCGCGGACCTGGTCGACCTCGCCGACGACGACGCCGGAACCGAGCGTCGCCGTCCCCGAGTCGAGCGGGATCCGGCCGAGCAGCGCGCCCAGCAGGGTGCTCTTGCCCGCGCCGTTCGGTCCGGTGATCCCGATCCGGTCGGACCACCCGACCTCCAGGTCGAGCGGTCCGAGCATGAACTCGCCGAGCCGGACGACCGCCTCGCGCAGGACCGCCACCGTGCCGCCGGCCCGGGGCGCGGTGCCGATCTCCATGCGCAGCTCCCACTCCTTGCGGGGCTCCTCGACCGCCTCCAGCCGCTCGATCAGCCGTTCGGTCTGGCGCGCCTTGCCGGCCTGGTTCTCCGCGGACTCCGTCCGCTGCCGGCGCCCGATCTTGTTGTTGTCGGTCACCCTGGTACGGGCGGTGCGGACGCCCTGCTCGGCCCAGCCGCGCTGTGTCTGGGCCCGTGCCTCCAGGCCGGACTTGGCCTCGGCGTAGTCCTCGTACCGCGACCGGGCCTGGGTACTGGCCCGGTCGCGCTCCTCCAGGTAGGACGTGTAGCCGCCGCCGTAGTACCCGATGCGGTGCTGCGCCTTGTCCAGCTCCACCACCCGGGTGACCGTCGACGCCAGGAACTGGCGGTCGTGGCTGACGAGGACGGTCCCGGCCCGCAGGCCCGCGACGAATGCCTCCAGGCGCTCCAGCCCGTCCAGATCCAGGTTGTTGGTCGGCTCGTCCAGCAGGAACACGTCGTAGCGCGACAGCAGCAGTGCCGCCAGCCCGGCCCGCGCGGCCTGCCCGCCGGAGAGTCCGGACATGGGGTGATCGAGCGCGACCGCGAGACCGAGGTCCGCGACCACGGCGGCGGCCCGTTCGTCCAGGTCGGCACCGCCCAGGTTGAGCCAGCGGTCCCAGGCGGTGGCGTACGCGTCGTCCGCGCCGTGGGCACCGTCAGTGAGCAACTCGATGGCGCTGTCGAGGTCGGTCTGGGCGGCGGCCACCCCGGTCCTGCGGCCGAGATAGTCGGCCACCGTCTCGCCCGGCCGGGGCTCGGGCTCCTGCGGCAGGTATCCCACGGTCGCGTCCGCCGGGCCGAAGGTCACCGTGCCGTCGTCCGGTTCGTGCTGCCCGGCAAGCGACCGCAGCAGCGTCGACTTGCCCGCGCCGTTGGGCCCGACCAGGCCTACGACATCGCCCGGGGCGACCACCAGATCCAGCCCGGCGAACAGTTCGGTGCCACCGAATCCGACGGCCAGACCCTTCACACCCATGGTAGCTGTCATGCAGTCACGGTAGATGTCCCCAACGGGCGCCGCCTGTAAGGGATTTCCCTGACGACCGACCGCAGCCGGGTACGGGCCTCCCGCTGTTAGCGTGCGGCGCAGAGCGCATCTTCACATAGGCATGGTGGAAACGGAGGCTGCATGTACCCCGCGGAATCTTCCGGGCAGACGCCGGACTCGGAGGACGAGGTGCCCCAGGGCGACATGGAGGAGCTGGTCGCCTCGGTCTGGACCACAGTTCTGGGGGTGAAAGCCGCCTCTCGGTACGACGACTTCTTCCTGCTCGGCGGCAGCTCGATGGGCGCGGTGCGGGTAAGCGCCGACCTCGCCCGACGGCTCGGCTTCACCGTCCCCGCCCGGACGGTCTACGAGAACACCGAACTGGCGGAGCTGGCAGCGCGGTTGACGCAGCTGAGTTCCGCACGGGCCGCCCGCCCGCTAAGGGCTGTCCCGCCTTCACGCCCCTGGGAGCACTGACATGGTTACCACCGCCGAACCCGCCACCGGCCTCCGCAGCACGGCAGTGCGCAACCCCGGCCACGGCGAGTCCTTCACCGATCACATGATCGTCATGGACTGGTCCGAGGAGCGGGGCTGGACCCGGCCCGAGCTGACCGGCCTGCAGAACCTCTCGATCCACCCCGCCATGATCGGCCTGCACTACGGCCAGGTCGCTTTCGAGGGCCTCAAGGCGCATCGGCGCGCGGACGGCGCGATGGGTGTGTGGCGACCCGTCGACCACGCCCTGCGGTTCCAGCGCTCCTGCCGGCGGCTGGCCATGCCCGAACTGTCCGTGGACACCTTCGTCGCCGTGATCGACCAGCTGGTCGGCGTCGACAAGGACGCACTCTCTGACGACCCTTCGCACAGCATCTACCTCCGGCCGCTGATGTTCGCCACCGACACCACGCTGATGCTGGGCCCCTCCCGGACGTACCGGTTCCTGCTGATGGCATTCGTCGCGGGTGGCTTCTTCGGCGACAGCGTCGAGTCGGTCTCGGTGTACGTCAGTCACGACTTCAGCAGGGCGTTCCCGGGGGGCACCGGCGACGTCAAGATCGCCGGAAACTACGCCCCTTCCTTCCTCGCCCAGCGGCAGGCCGAGGCAGCCGGCTGCCGGCAGGTCGTCTGGCTGGACGCCCGCGAACGGCGTTACATCGAGGAGATGGGCGGCATGAACCTCTTCCTCGTACGGGGTGATCGCGTGATCACCCCGCAGCTGACCGGTACGGTCCTTCCCGGTGTCACCCGCGACACCGTCCTCACACTGGCTCGGCGACTCGGCTACGACACCTCCGAGGAGCGGATCTCCCTCGACGACTGGCGCGCTGAATGCGCCTCCGGCGTGGTGACGGAGGTCTTCGCCTGCGGCACCGCCGCAGTCGTCACCCCGGTCGGCCGGGTATGCGACGCCGACGGTGACTTCACGATTGCCGCAACCCGCCCGGGCCCCGTCACCCTGGCCCTCCGCAAGGCCCTGACCGACCTGCACCACGGCCTGGCAGCCGACCCCAACGCCTGGCTGCACCACTGCCGTTGACCGTTGTTCTGCAGGTACCGGGGTGGACCGCTCCGGTCATGGCCCACCGCATGCTCCAGCCGCCTCGGGGTGCGGAGAACGCCCTTCTCGGAGACGGGTCGCAGGCCCCGCTACGGGCCCCCGCGCGACGTCCACGCCGCCTGCGCCCACGGTCGAGGCTTGATCCGTTCCCTTCAGGTCGGGAACTGGCCTATATGACTTCTAGCGTGTTCCTCGACCGGCGGAACAGGAACGACAGAAGGCAGAGATCATGACCGTCAGCGAGAAGACCACCCGCGACGTGGCCGATGCCCCGGCTCTCACCGGCGAGCGCGCCGATCTGCTGGAGATGCTGGCCAAGCACCGGCACTTCCTCCGCTTCACCACTCGTGACCTCACCGACGAGCAGGCCGGGCTGCGCACCACGGTGAGCGAGCTGTGTCTGGGCGGTCTCATCAAGCACGTCACCGGGGCCGAGCGGAGCTGGGCGGGCTTCGTCGTGGACGGCCCGTCGTCCATGCCGGACTTCACCGCGATGACCGAGGCCGACTGGGCCCAGCGAGCCGACGACTTCCGGATGCTGCCCGGCGAGACACTGGCCGGCGTGCTGGCCGACTACGCCGAGGCTGCCCGCAGGACCGACGAACTGATCGCCACCCTGCCCGACCTGGACGCCACCCAGCCGCTGCCCAAGGCTCCGTGGTTCGAGGGTGACGTCCGGTGGTCGGCGCGCCGGGTGCTGATGCACATCATGACCGAGACCGCTCAGCACGCCGGCCACGCCGACATCATCCGGGAGTCGATCGACGGCGCGAAGAGCATGGGCTGATCGCCCGGCGGCGAACACAGGGCGTCGAGAACGCCATGATCTCGTCATCCCGGGCCCGGCACTCTCCCGGAACCAGTCGAACCGGCCGGCCCCTCACGATTCTGACGACAAGCGAATACGCCAAGGCCTTGGGCTGTGCCTGGCGCACGTGGTTTCCGACAAGCGGAATGGACACCGGTGTCTTCCGGGACGGCGGGCTGCCGGAGGGGGCGGCCCGCCGCACTCACTGGGGCAGCCGATGTCGACCTCTCCTCCGAGGAGGAACTCGCGCGACTGCGGGGTGACCATGCCACGCTCGTTCGAGACCGCTGTCAGGGAGGTCCGCGCGCCGGCGCCGCGCTCCTCGAACAGGGCTTTCCACGAGCGTCTCACGCGGTTCCAACCTCGATACGCTCGGCGGCGTGTGCCCCGTAGGCTGCGCGGATGAGCGACGATGCACTGTCACCCCCAGGTGCCGAACCGCCTGCACGAGCCGCCGAACCACGGGTCAGTGCCCGCGCGGTCGTCGTGGATGAGGCGAGTCGGATCCTCCTGATCCGGCACTGTGACAACGGCCGAGAATTCCACGTGCTGCCCGGCGGACGTGTCGAGCCCGGTGAGACGACTGCCGAGGCGGTCGCCCGTGAGGTGCGGGAGGAGACTGGACTGCGGGTCAGTGTCGGCGAGCTGCTCTGGGTCCGCGAGTACTTGCCGGAGCGGCACCCCGGAAATCCGTATCACCGCACCCGACTTCAGCAGCTTCAGGTGTACTTCAAAGCCCAACTGGACTCCGACGCCGCGTTGCCGGCGACGGCGCCGGACCGCACACAGGCGGCCGTTGTCTGGCATCCCCTGGCCACGCTCGCCGAGTTGGTCCTGCTTCCGCTCGGGCTGGAGATTCCGCTCACCGCACTTGGCACCGGACACGCTGAGAATACGCCCGTGTACCTCGGTGACCTGCTCTGATCTTGACGTTCCGCCGGCCCGGCAGCGAAGTCTGAGGGGAAGCGGGGAGAGATCATGCGGCGGATGGTGAAGGACGCCCACGCGGGCGACGCCGCTCGCAAGGCGGCGGACACTGCCCTCGCCGCCCAGCGGGAGGACGCCCTCCACGAAGCGGTGAAACGCTTCCGCTCGGCAGCGGCGACGCCTTCGACAGGGCGCGCTGACCGCGCCGAGCACCCACGCCGTGCCCCTACGCCGAGCGCCCGCCCCGCGTAAAACGCCCGCCCCACGCCGAGCGCCCGCCGTCCTCCCCGGCGGGGGCGGAAGGCGGGCGCGCTCGGTTCGGGGTTCCCCCCCGGGGATCAGGCCTGCGGTGCGGCGGCCTTGATCGCGGAGATGTCGAAGTTCAGCTTGACCTTGTCGCTGACCATCACGCCGCCGGTCTCCAGCGCCGCGTTCCACGTCAGGCCCCAGTCGGAGCGCAGGATGTCCGCGCTGCCCTCGAAGCCGACGCGCTCGTTGCCGTACACATCGGTCGCGGAGCCGTTGAACTCCAGGTCGATGGCGAGCGGGCGGGTGACGTCCTTGATGGTGAGGTCGCCGGTGACCCGGTACTTGTCGCCGCCGAGCTGCTCGGCAGCCGTCGAGCGGAACGTCATGAGGGGGAACTTCTCGGCGTCGAAGAAGTCGCCGCCGACCAGGTGGCCGTCGCGGTCGGCGATGCCGGTGTCCACGCTGGCGATCCTGACGTCGATCGAGGCGGCGGAGTTGGCCGGGTCGCTGCCGTCCAGCTTCAGGCTGCCCTCGTGCTCACCGAAGGAGCCGCGCACATTGGTGACCATCGCGTGACGGACGGTGAAGCCGATGCTGCTGTGGGCCGGGTCGATCGCGTAGTCGCCGGTGAGGGCGGCCAGGGCCGGGTCGACGGCGACGGTGGTGGCGGCGGGGGCGTCGTTGTTCTTGCGGTTGAACAGAGCCATGGCTCCTCCTCGGGGACGTGATCGAGCGGGGCTCGAAGTAGTTGTTTAACCTTCAACGAGATTCACTGTAGACCTATCTTGTTCAAAGTTCAACATCCATGGTCCCGACTGTTACGGAACGGGGTGCGGCAGGGGGCTGAGGGGGGCTCGTATTCACGCGACCGTCACCGTGGGCCCTCTGGCGGACGCGCGTAGAACTCGGGCAGTATCTGAACTACCCGTTTGTCATGCACAGGAGGAGTCCTCACATGGTGTCCCGTATGACGCTGCGCCCCGTCCTGACCGCCCTCGCCCTCGTGCTCGGCGCCCTCTTCGCCCCCGGAATCGGTGTCGTCACCGGTTCGACGGACGCCTACGCCGTCACCAAGCTCACCCACAGCCAGGCGACCGCCAGATTCAGCTCGTCCGGCGTCACCTGGTCGTCCTCCGGCGGCTGCTCCAACCGCAACGTCTCCACCTGCACCTCGTTCGACCAGCTCAACCTGCCGACCGCCCAGGGCGCACAGACCCTCAAGAGCGCCACGGGCTGCGCGCTGAACATCACCGGCGGCACCGAGACCGGGCACGCCAGTGGCACGTACTCGCACTGGAACGGCTACAAGCTCGACTTCGCCAAGACCACCTGTCTCACCAACTACGTCCACGGCGTGTTCAGCTACATCGGTCTGCGCGGTGACGGTGCGCCCCAGTACAAGTCCGGCTCCGGCAACATCTACGCGGACGAGGGCAACCACTGGGACGTGACGTACTACAACTGCGGCGGCTGCTGACAGCTAGCCCGCGCATGACGGCGCCCCCGCCCGTGAAGTGAAGAGCGGGGGCGCCGTCATGCGCGGGGCGGCGGTCAGCCCACCGCCTCCAGCGCCCGTCGCGCCTGAGCGACGACCTCGGGGTCGGTGACGAAGTGCGTGTCCTGCTCGGCCGACGCTCCGCCCGCGCCGAGCGGTATCCAGGTACCGCCGAGCCGGCGCGGCGCGCGGGTCTTGGCGGAGAGGTGGACGGAGGCGACGCCGGCCGAGGCCAGCGCCGGGATATCGGCGGGGCGCATGCCGCCGCCGGCCATCACCTGCACCCCCGGCGCGGCGGTGACCATCGCGGCGATCGCCGCCCGCCCGTCGGCCGCGGCGGGAGCGCCGCCCGAGGTGAGGACCCGGGTCAGACCGAGGGAGGGCAGAAGCGCGGCGGTGGCCACCGGGTCGGCGGACTGGTCGATGGCGCGGTGCAGGGTGACGTCCACCGGGCGGCCCGTGGCGCGGGCAGCCTCGGCGAGGCGGGCGACGCCGACGGTGTCCAGGGCGCCGTCGGCGGTGAGCGCGCCGATGACCACTCCGGCGGCGCCGGAGGCGATGACGGACCGCACTTCGGCGACCATGAGTGCGATCTCCTCCGCGTCATGGACGAAGTCGCCGGGCCGGCACCTGACCAGCACCTGGACCGGCAGCCCTTCTGCTGCGACCGCCTCGACCAGCGCGGCCGACGGGGTCAGGCCGCCCAGCTCCAGCGCGGTGCAGAGCTCGACCCGGTCGGCGCCGTTCTCCCTGGCGGCGCGGGCGCCCGCCGGTGACGTGACGGCGATCTCCAGGGCGGGACGTGCGATCACTCGTCGTCCCCGGTCAGCGGCTGGTCGGAGGCGGGGATGACGCGGGCCGACAGGTCCGGGTCGGCCATCTCGCGGTCGAACGGGAACATCGGGCGGCGGATGCGGTGGTGGCCCAGACGTACCAGGTCCTGGTCCACACCGCCGGGGGTGAGCGCCATCTTCCAGCCGACCGACATGTCGAAGAGTTCGGGCTCCAGGTAGCCGATCTTCACGATCACGATGTCGGCGCCACGCGGGTCGAGGCCGAGGTCGGTGAAGTCGTGTTCGTGGTGGTAGGGCTTGCGGAACTCCGTGAGGATCGCGTACACACTGCCCACCCGGATCACGACCTCGGTCCGGGCGTCGCGGTCGCCGTGCCGGACGGAGTGCACCGTGCCGGTCAGGGTGACCGGGCCCGCGTGCCGGTCGTCGACCTCCGCCCCGGCGGTGACCGTGACGGTGGCGCCGACTCCGGCGGCTACGGCCGTCGCGACGGCGGCCGGTCCCGGCACCGAGGCGTAGATGACGGTCGGGCCGTCGTCGTCCCGGAACTCCGGGCGGGCCAGCAGCCGGGTCAGCCCCCAGGTCATGTCACCGGAACCTCCCGCGGTCGGGTTGTCCCCGGTGTCGCTGATGAAGTACGGCCGCTGGTCGGAGCCCAGGGCCTCGTCCAGGATGCCGTCGAAGGTGCCGGTCGGGGCGACGAAGGCGAAGTCGTCGCGGGCCTTCCAGAAGCCCTGGGCCAGGCGCTCCGCACCGGCGCACACGGCAGCCCGATCGGTGCCGGTGACCACCACCGCGGCGCGGTTGCGGGGTTCGTCGGCCCAGGCGTAGCCGACCCAGATGGCGGCGTCGGTCACGCCGTCCATGGCCTCGACGTCGTCCACCGCCGCGTACACGCTCCTGGCGGGCTCGATCCGGGTGGAGGTCTGCTCGCCGGCCAGCAGCACCGGTACCGGCACCCAGGCCTTGACCGGACGGGGCGCCCCGGAGGCCAGCAGTTCCACCAGGTTGCGGACGGCCCGCTCCTTGGTCTCCATGTGGTCCTCGTGGGGAGCCATCCGGTAACAGGTGATCAGGTCGCTGCCGTGGACGAGTTCGCGAGAGACGTTGCCGTGCAGGTCCATCGAGGTGGAGATGATGACGTCGGGGCCGACGGTGGCGCGGATGCGTTCCAGCAGGACCGCCTCGGCGTCGTCGATGCCCTCCACGGTCATCGCGCCGTGAATGTCGTACCAGAGGCCGTCCGGGCGGGGCAGCGCGGCGAGCCGTTCGATCAGCTCGTCGGTCAGCTCGGTCCAGGCTGCGGCGGTGACGGTGCCGCCCGGCAGCGACTTGCCGACCAGGGCGCCGCGCCAGTCGGCCGCCTCGCGCAGTTCCTCACCGGGGGCCAGGAAGGGGTAGCGGTCCAGCACCTCGGCGCCGCGCGAGGGATGGAAGGCGGCGGCCCGGGTCCGGGCGGGGGAGAAGGTGGAGGACTCGATGCCGAGCCCTGCGATGACGATGACCGGGCGGGATGCTGCGGTGCGGGATTGCGACATGGCTCCTCGTAGGGGTCGGGCGTCAGAGATGGCGGGGGGTGAGAGTGCCGAACCGGTCGGTTCCGCCCACCTCGTGCAGGGCGTGGGTCAGGGCGCGCTGCAGGGCGAACTGCCCGGCGCCGACCAGTCCGGCGTCGGCGCCGAGCCTGGTCCGCTCGATGGTGAGGTGCTCGGTGACGAGCGGGTGGCAGCTCTCGTAGAGCCGGCTGCGCACAGCGGCGACGAACTGTTCCAGGGTGGAGAGGATGCCGCCGAGGTAGACGGCGTCCGGGTTGAAGAAGTTGACGTTGGCGGCCAGCACCTGACCCAGGTAGTCGCCGGCCCTGCGGACCGTGCGGGTGGCCAGCGGATCGCCGTCCAGAGCCAGTCGGGCCACGTCCTCGGTGCTGCTCACATCCACCCCCCGCTCGCGCAGGATGCGGACCAGCGCGGCACCGGACGCCACGGTTTCCAGGCAGCCGGTGTTGCCGCAGGAACAGGGGATATCGGCACCGGCGTCGATCCGGATATGGGTGATGTCCCCGGCGGCGCCGGTCGCGCCGCGGTAGAGACGCCCCTCGGCGATCACACCTGCTCCGATCGCGGATCCGATCTTCACCATGATCGTCTGAGCGTGCCCGTCGAGCCGGACGGTGTGTTCGCCGACCGCCATGCAGTTGGCGTCGTTGTCCACGGCCGCCGGGACTCCGAAGCGCTCCTCCAGCCAGGCGGCGACCGGAAAGCGGTTCCAGCCGGGCATCCGCGACGGCCGGACGACCGACCCCGAGGCGATGTCCACGGGTCCGGGCAGCGAGACCCCGACCCCGCGCAGGCGGCCGGGCCCGCGCTGTTCGGCCAGCGCTTCCAGGGCCTCGGCCAGCCGGGGCAGGGCCGCCTCGGGCCCGTCGGCGATCAGGAAGGGGACGGTCGAGACGTCGGTCAGGCCGCCGCCCGGAAGCACCACGCCGATCCTGGCGTGCCGCCCGCCGAGGTCGGCGGCGACGGCGAACTCGTCACGGCTCCCGATCCTCAGCGCTTTGCGGGGACGCCCACCGGTGGAGGAGTGGGTGCCCTCCTCGGCGACCAGGCCGCGCTCCACCAGGTGTCCCACGGCGAGGGAGACGGTGGAGGCGGCGGCCCCGAGGCGTTCGGCGAGTTCGGCACGTGACGTCGCCTCGCCCGATGCGATGAGTTCCAGGACACGCACGGCGAGGGACGGGGTCCCTTTCGTGGCCTTGCGGTCCCACGCACTTATTCCAGTCATGTACAAAGTTACTTCCGCAACGGGGTATGTGGCGAAGACGATACGCCCGCACTTCGCACAGGGGAACAGCTTCATGAAGGAAGTGCGTCACCCGTAAAATCCCTTATATCACCCCAAAGTGCCGCAAGTTGTCGGGAGGAATGGGGCGAGATGACTTTCGTCGAAAGTGCAGTAACTTACTTGTTATTAATTCTTGTTTGTTTCTTCGGCAATGGCGGCGTTAGCTGTCGTGAACGCAGCGCCGACCCCCCTGAGCGGCTGCGGGCCCTTTCACTCCGAGGAGAGTCATGATCCTTACCCGCACGGCGAACAGCCGCCGCTGGGCCCTCGCCGCGGGCGTCGCCACCACGGCGGCCGTTCTGCTGTCCGGCTGTTCCGGCGGCGGCACGACCTCGTCCGGCTCCAGCTCGTCGGACAGCATCAACTACGCGCTGCCGGCGAACTTCACGCCGAACTGGATCCTCCCGGTCGGCACTGCCGCTCACCTGAACACCAACAACTCCTCGATATCCCAGTCCCTCTGGGAGCCGCTGATCGCGTACGACGGCTCCACCGGCAAGGTCGGCTGGAACAAGGACAACTCGCTGGCCACCGGCGCCGACTTCGCGAAGGACAGCAAGAGCGTCACGATCACCCTCGGCGACCGGCACTGGAGCGACGGCGAGCAGATCACCTCGCGCGATGTGCAGTTCTGGTTCAACCTGGTCAAGGCGAACAGGGAGGACTGGGCCAGCTACAGCCCGGGCAAGGCGCCGGACAACTGGACCTCGCTGAAGATCGTGGACGACACGCACTTCACCATCACGTTCGACAAGGCGTACAACACGCAGTGGATGCTCGCCAACGAGCTGAGCATGATCCGCCCGATGCCGCAGCACGTCTGGGACAAGACCAGTGACGCGGGCAAGGTATCGGACCTCGACCTCACCACCGAGGGCGCCAAGAAGGTCTGGACGTACCTCAACACGGCCGCCAAGAAGATCTCCGGTTACGCCACCGACCCGCTCTGGAAGACGGTCAGCGGCCCGTACACCATCAAGTCGTTCTCGACTGCCGGCAAGGTGCAGCTGTCGGCCAACGCCAAGTACGACGGCGGCGGCAAGGCCAACATCAAGACGGTGAACCTGCTGCCGTTCACCACCACGGACGCCGAGGAGAACGCACTCCGGGCAGGCACGGTCGACTACGGCTACATCAACGCCACGAACCTCAGCCAGGAAGCGTCCTTCACCGCCAAGGGCTACACCCTCAAGCCGTGGGCCGGCTGGGCGATCACGTACATGCCCTACAACTTCAACAACCCCACCATGGGCCCCGTCTTCAAGCAGCTCTACGCCCGCCAGGCGATCCAGATGTCGGTGGATCAGACGACCCTCTCCAAGGTGATCTTCAACGGGACCGCCGTCTCCACCTACGGACCCGTCCCGCAGGGCCAGACCTCCTCCTTCGTCTCCTCGGAGCAGAAGAACAACCCGTACCCCTTCTCCACCACCAAGGCGAAGAAGCTGCTCACCGACCACGGCTGGACCGAGCAGGGCGGCACCATGGTCTGCACCGACCCGGGCAGCGGCGACGACCAGTGCGGCGCCGGGGTGGACAAGGGCACGAAGTTCCAGATGCAGGTGCTGTCGCAGTCCGGCTCGACCGTGACCGACAACCTGATGAGCGCGCTCCAGTCGTCCTTCGCCAAGTCCGGCATCGGCTTCAGCATCAAGACCGCACCGGTCAACTCGGTTCTCTCGCAGGCCGGTCAGTGCAACGCCGACGAGTCCGGCTGCAAGTGGCAGCTGTCCTTCTTCGGCAGCGCGGGCAGCTGGTACTTCCCGGCCTACCCGAGCGGTGACTCACTCTTCGCCACCGGCGGCGGCTCCAACTTCGGCAGCTACTCCAACGCCGCCGTGGACAAGCTGATCAGCGAGACCACCACCGACTCCTCCTCCGCCGCCATGCAGAAGTACAGCGCGGCCCTGGCCGAGGACCTTCCGGTGGTCTGGCTGCCGGAACCCGACTACCAGGTCTCCGTGGTCAAGAGCGGCCTCGGCGGCTTCGCCCAGGACTCGCTCGCCAACTTCCACCCCGCCATGTGGAAGTGGACCAACAAGTGAGCCCGGTCGCCGACCACGCGCATCACTGAGCCGAAGCGACCGGAAAACACATGAGCACTTCCTCGTACCTCATCAGGCGGGTCCTCCAGGCCGTCGTGGTGATCGTCATCGTGACGATCGTGGTCTTCGGTCTGCTGCACGCCCTGCCCGGGGGTCCCGCACGCGGGATCCTCGGCCCGCAGGCCACCGCGCAGCAGATCACGTCCTTCAACCACGAACAGGGCCTCGACAAGCCGCTGCCCGTGCAGTACTTCTACTACCTGAACCAGCTGTTGCACGGTGACCTCGGGACCTCGTACACCCTCAACGAGCCGGTGTCCCAACTCATCACCGAACGGCTGCCGAAGACACTGCTGCTCACCATCCTGTCGGCGATCGTCGGCCTGGTGCTGGCGATCCCGCTGGGCATGTGGCAGGCCATGCGTCGCAACAAGCCGGCGGACTACGTCATCACCACGCTGAGCTTCATCGCCTACTCCACGCCCGTGTACTTCCTCGGGCTGATTCTGGTGCTGGTGTTCAGCCAGGTGCTGCCGTGGTTCCCCTCCCAGGCACCGCAAGGCGACACACTCGCCCAGGTGTTCTCCGAACCGCAGGCACTGGTCCTGCCGGTGGTCGCGGGCGCAGCCTCGATGATCGCGGTGTTCAGCCGCTACATGCGGGCGGCCACCCTGGAGAACCTCTCCGAGGACTACGTCAGGACCGCGCGGGCCGGCGGTTCCCGCTCCCGCGCCATCCTGTGGCGGCATGTGTTCCGCAACTCGCTGACGCCGGTGGTCGCCATGCTCGGGTACTACGTGCCAGTGCTGTTCGGCGGTGCGCTGGTGGTCGAGCAGCTCTTCAACTACCCCGGTATGGGCCTGCTCTTCTGGACCGCCGCACAGTCCTCCGACTACCCGGTGCTCCTGGGCTGTGTGCTCGTCATCGCGGTCGCCACGGTGACCGGCACGCTCCTCGCCGACATCGTCCAGCGCGTCATCGACCCCCGAGTGAAGGCAGGCCGGGCATGAGTGCCGTCATCCAGCCGGGCCAGGTGCCCGGCACGGCCACCGCCGTCACGGCGTCCGGCTCCCGCCTCGCCGTCCGGCGCTTCCGCCGCAACAGGCTCGCCGTCGTCGGGCTCGGTGTCGTGGCCGTCTTCTTCCTGTTCTGTTTCGTCGGTCCGCTGGTGTACTCCACCGACCAGACCCACACGATGCTCCAGCAGGTCAACCTCTCGCCCAGCGGCTCGCACTGGCTGGGCACCGACGCCGTCGGCCACGACGTGCTGGGCCGGCTCATGTACGGCGGCAAGGTGTCGCTGATCGTCGGTCTCGCCGCAGGTGTCCTGGCCACCGTCATCGGCACCCTGTGGGGCGCCGTCGCCGGCTACGCGGGCGGCTGGGTCGACGCGGTCATGATGCGGGTCGTGGACGCGGGGATCGCCATCCCGGCGCTCTTCATCCTGCTGGTGGTCTCGGCCATCACCACCCCGGACCTGACGGGACTGATCGTCATCCTGGGCTTCGTCTCCTGGCTGGTGCCGTCGCGGCTGATCAGGGCGGAGACGCTGAGTCTGAAGAACCGCGACTACGTGTTGACGCTCCGGGCGATCGGCGGGACGCACGGCCGGGCGATCATCCGGCACATCCTGCCGAACTCGGTCTCGACCATCATCGTCGCCGCCACCTTCCAGATCGCCGACGCCATCCTGCTCGTCGCCTACGTCTCCTACCTGGGCCTGGGCGTCCAGCCGCCGGCCACCGACTGGGGCGGCATGCTGTCGGCCGGTCTCACCGCCGCCTACTCCGGCTACTGGTGGCTCATCATTCCGCCCGGCCTGGCCATCATCCTGGTGGTGTGGGCGTTCAACGCGATCGGGGACGGGCTCCGCGACGCATTCGACGTGAGGGGACGCGGATGACCGTCACCAAGAGCCCCGCCGCACCGCAGGCCGGGCCGATTCTCGAACTCGACGACCTCGGCGTCGTCTTCACCACCGAGACCGGTGAGGTGCCGGCCGTCCGGGGTGTCTCCCTGCACGTCGAACCCGGCGAGACGCTCGCCCTCGTCGGCGAGTCGGGCTCCGGCAAGTCCACCATCGCGCTGGCCGCGATGGGCCTGCTGACCGGCAACGCCCGTGCCACCGGCAGCGCCCTCATCGCGGGCACCCAGGTGGTCGGCGCCCGTGAGAGCGACCTCGCGTCGCTGCGCGGCCGGACCGCCTCCATGGTGTTCCAGGAGCCGGCCACGGCGCTGGATCCGCTGACCCGGGTCGGCAGGCAGATCGCCGAGGTGATTCGCAACCACCGCGAGATATCCGCCAAGGACGCCGCCGCCGAGGCCGTCGGACTCCTCCGCAAGGTCGGCATACCCGAACCGGAGAAGCGGGCTGCCGCCTACCCCTTCCAGCTCTCCGGCGGGCAGCGCCAGCGCGTGGTCATCGCGATGGCCATCGCCAACAACCCCGCCCTGCTGATCGCCGACGAGCCGACCACCGCGCTGGACGTCACGGTGCAGGCCGAGATCCTCGACCTGCTGCGCCGGCTCGCCGCCGAGACCGGCACCGGTGTCCTGCTGGTCACCCACAACATGGGCGTCGTCGCCGACTTCGCCGACCGGGTCGCCGTGATGTACCGCGGCGAGATCGTGGAGACCGGACCGGTCGAGGACGTGCTCCTGCGCCCGTCCCACGAGTACACCCGCCGCCTGCTGGCCGCCGTCCCCCGGCTGTCGGTGGCCGAGGCGGGCCAGGCGGCCCCGGCCGCCTCCGCCGTGGACCAGGGCACCGAGCCGGTGGCCGAACTCCGCGACGTCTCCGTGGTCTTCGGCCGCGGCAAGAACGCCGTGCGGGCCCTGGACGGCGTCTCCCTCGCCGTGCACGCCGGTCAGACCCTGGGGCTGGTGGGCGAGTCGGGTTCCGGCAAGTCCACCGCGTCCAGGGTCGCGCTCGGCCTGATCGCGCCGAGTTCCGGCACGGTCTCCCTGTTCGGCACCGACCTGGGGCGCACCCGGTCCCGGGCCCGCCGGGCGCTGCGGGCCGGCATCGGCGTGGTCCTCCAGGACCCGGTCGCGTCGCTGGACGCCCGGATGACGGTCGGCGAGTGCGTCGCCGAGCCGCTCAGGGTCCACCGCCGGGGCCTCTCCGCCAAGGACCGCCGGAGCAAGGTGGCCGCCATCCTCGACCGCGTCCGGCTGCCGCGCGAACTCGCCGACCGGGCGCCCCGGGAGCTGTCCGGCGGTCAGCGCCAGCGGGTCAGCCTGGCCCGCGCGCTGGTCCTGGAGCCCCGTCTGCTGGTCGCCGACGAGCCCACCAGCGCACTGGACGTGAGCGTGCAGCAGGCGGTACTCGAAGTGATTTCCGAGCTCCAGGACGAGTTGGGCTTCGCCTGCCTCTTCGTCTCCCACGACCTGGCCGTCGTCCAGCACTTCGCGCAGCGCGTCGTGGTGCTGCGGGGCGGCCGGATCCAGGAGCAGGGCCCCACCGGGGCGACCCTCCTGCACCCGGAGACCGACTACACGCGCGGCCTGCTGGCCGCCGTACCGGTGCCCGACCCGGTGATCCAGCGCGGCCGCAGGGCCGAGCGCCTGGCCGCCCTCACGGCCGGCCGGACGGAGGTCCAGGCATGAACCCGTACGACCGCAGGCTCTTCGCCGGCGTGGACATCGGCGGCACCACCACGCAGGTGGTCCTGTGCGACGACGGCCTGAACGTCCTGAACCGAGCCGGGACGGTGACCCCGGCGGCTCACGGCGGCCCGGACATGATCCGCGCGGCCCTGGACACGCTGGCCCCGCTGCTGGAGCGCACCCCCGGCCGGCTCGCCGGGTGCGGGGTCGGCGCCGCCGGCGTCGTGGACTCCGCCACCGGTCACATCCTGGTGGCCAGCGACTCCTTCACCGGCTGGGCCGGCTTCGGGGTGACGGACGCCGTCGAGGACGCGCTGGGAGTCCCGGCCTTCCTGGACAACGACGTCAACGCCTTCCTGTACGGGGAGACGTCGGGCGGCGCGGTCCGGGACGAGCCGGACGTACTCGGGATCACTCTCGGCACCGGGGTCGGTGGCGCGTTGTGGAGCGGTGGCACGCTGTTCACCGGCCCGCACGGCGCGGCCGGCGAGATCGGGCACATCCCCGGCTTCGGTGACCTGCTCTGCTCGTGCGGCGGGCGGGGGCATCTGGAGACCCTGGCCTCCGGCCGCTCCAT
Source organism: Streptomyces sp. LN549 (assembly GCF_043203805.1). Lineage (NCBI taxonomy): Bacteria > Bacillati > Actinomycetota > Actinomycetes > Kitasatosporales > Streptomycetaceae > Streptomyces > Streptomyces sp. LN549. Next base: position 6,440,239 of record NZ_JAZHRI010000002.1, read on the forward strand.
CGGTGCCCGCTACGCGGAGCGCACCGGCCGGCGGGTGACCGCCCGAGAGGTCGCGGGGGAGGCGGAGCGCGGTGACGAGGACGCCCTCGCGGTGTACCGGGCCGCCGGTGCCGGCATCGCACGGGCGATCGTGATGACGGCGGGCGTCGTCGACATCACGACGGTGGTCGTGGGCGGCGGGGTCAGCCACGCGTGGCCGCTGCTGAGCCCGATCATCCTCGCGTCGTTGGACGCCGATCCGCCGGTGAGCGGTCACCCCGTGCGGCTGGTCAGGTCGGGCCTGGGCGCCGACGCCGTACCGGTCGGTGCCGCGGCACGGGCACGGCAGGAACTCGCGGTGGGTTCCCCGGGCTGATACCGCCCGGCGCACGGGAGAGGCATCGGGTCCCCCGCTCCGGTTCCGGGAAACCGGTTCCGGGGCGGTTCGGGCCCTGACACGGGTGTGCCCCCGTCCTGGAACCCACGGACGGGGGCACACCCGGTTCCGGGCCCGAACGGGGTCAGGACCCCACGGTCACCGTGAATCGCCGCGGGTTGCCGTCGTTCGCGGCGCCCGAGACGTCGGGCTCCCCGTCGGGGCGTACGTCGTCGTACGGGAAGGCGTAGCCGATCGGGCTGTTGGCGTGGACGATGCGCGACCAGTGGTTGGTCACCGCGCCCTGGTAGTAGTCGGCCACCGTGGTGCCGTTCGGCTGGTCGGGGTGGCTGAGCATGATCGAGCGGTTGAAGCCGGCCGCGAGCCGGGCCAGCAGGCCCTTCTTGTCGTCGGAGTCCGCCGGGTTGTTGGTGAACGGCCCGTGGTTGCAGGTGAAGATGTCCTTGGAGACGGGCTTGGTGAACGTGTGCCCGCCGTTGAAGGTCAGGGTGTCGCCGCTGACCCGCCCGGTGAAGACGCCACGCCCGCCCTGGAGGTCGATCCGCAGATCGGTCGAGCGGTACTTCTGCCAGACCTCGTCGATCTGCGCGGTGAACAGATCGCGGAACGGCATCTGGTCCGGCCGGTCGAAGAACGGGGCCATCAGGTTCTGCGGCGAGATGACCCGCAGCACGCTGCCGTCCGAGCCGCGCGTGACCAGCTGGTCCCACGGCTGCCCGTCGGCGGCGGCCTGGGCGGTGAGGCCGTCGGCGATCTTCTGCACGGCGCCGTCGGGGAGCGGGGCCACCGTGTGCGTGGTGTCACCCTCCAGCTTCAGGCCGATCGGCAGTGCCGTCACCAGGTCGACGTAGCTGATGTTCGCGTACAGCTGCTGCGGGTTGAAGGTGAACTCGCAGAACGACCAGGTGCGCCCGTAGTTCGCGTCCGTGGACGTGGCGAACGCCGGCTCGACCAGCGCCGGGCCCGGGTTGAGGTAGAAGTCCAGGGTGTCGTCGCGGACGAAGTAGACCCGGGCGCCGTACATCTGCGGCAGCGTGAGGACGACCGGTGCGCCGCCCGCCGCGTTCAGCGGGATGGCGCAGTCGACCGGCAGCGGGGTCTGCGGGGCCGCGGGGGAGTCGGGGCGGTAGACGCTGCCGTCAGCCCGCAGCAGCACCCAGCGGTCGGTGCCCTGCTCGTGGCCGGTGACGTAGGCGTTGACCCGGCCGGGCAGGGACTTGTTCTCCAGGGCCAGTTCGCAGGTCGCGGCGGCAGCCGACGCGCTCGGGCTCAGCGCGCTTCCCCAGAGGGGATAGGTGAGTGCGGTCGCGGAGGCGGCGACGCCACCGGTGAGGAACATTCTGCGCGAAATCATGAGGCGACTCCGGGTGTGTGGGGGGTCGCGGACGGGGTGGTCGTGCGAGGAGGTGGAACGGAGGCGTCCGCGGTGCGCACCACTCTCGCGACGGCCGGGTTGGGCGTCAAGACTTGTGACTGAGAGCGCTCTCAAAAAAAAGAAGTCTTCACAACTCGACGCTGCTCGGCGGTATTTGGCGGGGCGTGCAGCGAACTCTCCGGATCCGCTTGATCAGGAACTGAACACGGCCACCGCGATGACCTGCGCGTCCCCACTTGGACTTACGCGGCACGGTTGTTGGACTGGAGGGGCCCTCGGGGCCGTACGTCGTTGACGGTGTCCCGACACGGCGACTACGCAGAGCACATGTCGCCAAGATTTACTTCGGTGGGCGCCGCAGCCGCCGCCTCAGCAGCCGTCCTGGCTCTGGTGGGGACCGCCCTCCCCGCCTCAGCCGCCGCCCCCGCCCCAGCCGCGGCCGAGTCCGCCGTTCCGGCGGACGCCTCCGTCATCGGATCGGCGCAGCTCGCCGTCGCCGTCGCCGACGACTTCCCGCGCGTCCTCACGTACACCGACCGGGCCACCGGGGACCAGCTGGCCGGCAGCACCCGGCCGGTCACCGCCGTCACCCTCAACGGCACCGCGCACCCGGTGCAGCTCAAGGGCGCGCCCGAGATCACGGCATCGGCCGCCCGCTACACACTCGTCTTCGCCGATCTGCCCGGTGTCGAGATCGACGCCTCGCTCTCCGTCTCCGGACGCGCCACCACCTTCAAGGTGACCGCCGTCCGCGACACCGAGGCGTTCCGGGTCGGCACGATCGACATCCCGGGCCACGACCTCGTCTCCGTCGCGAGCACCGACACCGGGGCCGCCACCGCCTTCACGAAGCTCGACCCCGACTCGACGAGGACCGCCGACGTCTTCGCGAAGGTCAGCGGCGACACCAAGGCCGACGCGGCCCCCGTCGGGGCCTCGTACGCGATCGTCAACACCGGATCGCTTGCGGCCGCGGTCGAGTCCAACTCCTCGTACGACAAGCCCTCCGGGGCCACCGGCGGCGACGACGCCCGCTTCTGGCACCAGGCCCGCAAGGCCGACGACGGTTCCACCCGGGTCGGTGTCTGGTCGGGCCAGTGGACCTACCGCGGCGACGGCGCACCGCAGCCGGAGAGCGGCGACAACCTGCCCTGGGCGAAGGTCGTCGTCACGCCCGACGCCAACGGGGACAAGGCCGTCGACTGGCAGGACGGCGCCGTCGCCTTCCGTTCCATCGGTGTGGTCGCCCCGGGCAGCAAGGACACCGCGGACCGGGTCGTCACCCACATCCCGTTCAACTTCGCCAGCCAGGCCACCCACCCCTTCCTGCGCACCCTCGACGACGTCAAGCGGATCTCGCTGTCCACGGACGGCCTCGGCCAGCTGGCGCTGCTCAAGGGGTACGCCTCCGAGGGCCACGACTCCGCCCACCCCGACTACGGCGGCAACTACAACAAGCGCGCCGGCGGGCTGAAGGACCTCAACGAACTCCTGAAGGACGGCAAGAAGTGGGGTGCCACCTTCGGCGTCCACATCAACGACACCGAGGCCTACCCGGAGGCGAAGGCCTTCGACGAGAACCTCGTCGACAAGACGAAGCCCGGCTGGAACTGGCTCAACCAGAGCTACTACATAGACCAGCGCAGGGACGTCAACAGCGGCGACCTGGCCCGCCGCATCCAGCAGCTGCGCGACGAGACCGACAAGAACCTCAGCCTGCTGTACTTCGACGTCTATTACACCCACGGCTGGATCCCGGACAAGACCCTCCAGGACGTGCAGAAGCAGGGCTGGAACGTCGCGACCGAGTGGGCCGACAAGTTCGAGCGCGGCTCGCTGTGGTCGCACTGGGCCAACGACCTCGACTACGGCGGCGCCACCAACAAGGGCCTCAACTCGCAGATCATCCGGTTCATCCGCAACGACGAGAAGGACGTCTGGAACAACGACCCGGTGCTCGGCCAGACCGCCATCGACGAGTTCGAGGGCTGGACCGGTGAGACCGACTGGAACTCCTTCTACGCCAACATCTGGCAGCGCAACCTGCCCGCCAAGTACCTCCAGCAGCAGAAGATCACCCGCTGGAGCGGCAACGACATCACCTTCACGGGCGGGGTGAGCGGCACGGTCGAGGACGGGAAGCGGACCTTCTACGACCACGGCCGCAAGGTGCTCAGCGGCACGGACTACCTGCTCCCGTGGGACGGCGGCAAGAAGCTGTACCACTACAGCAAGTCCGGCGGCACGAGCAGCTGGGCGGTGCCCTCCACGGGGACGTACACGGTCTACAGGCTCACCGACAACGGCCGGGTCAAGACCGGCACCGTCCGGCCCGTCGACGGGAAGATCACGCTGACGGCCGAGGCCGGGCAGCCGTACGTCCTCTACCCGGACAAGGCGCCGAAGGCCGCCGACGCCAAGTGGGGCGAGGGCACCCTCGTCGACGACCCCGGGTTCAACGACGACAAGCTGACCGCCTGGTCGAAGACCGGCACCGCCGCCCGCGACACCGACGACCAGGGCCGCAACAGCGCGAAGCTCTCCGGCACCGGCACCGCCGCGCTCTCCCAGCGCGTCGACGGGCTGAAGCCCGGCGCGCGCTACACCGCATCCGCCCTCATCGAGGTCCAGCCCGGCAGGACCCGGCACACCACGCTGTCGGCCGGCGGGAAGTCCGTCGCCGTGGACCGCTCCACCGCCAAGGACTACGTCGCCGCTTCCGACTGGCACGACACGTACTTCCAGCGCGCGAAGGTGAACTTCACCGCCCCGGCCGACGGGCGCACCACCCTGCGCATCGAGGCCGCCGGAGGCAGCGCGGCGACCGTTCGCGCCGATGACGTGCGCATCGTCGCCAACGCCCCGGCGACCAGGAAGAACACCGTCGTGTACGAGGACTTCGAGGACGTCGACCAGGGCTGGGGCCCCTTCCTCAAGGGTGACGCGGGCGGCTCCACCGACCCCCGCACCAGCGTCTCCCAGCTGCACGCCCCGTACACCCAGGCAGGCTGGAACGGGAAGCTCATCGACGACGTGCTCGGCGGCAAGGAGTCCCTCAAGGCCCACGAGGAGAACACCGGACTCGTCTACCGGACCGCCCCCTGGACCGTCCCGATGACCGACGGCCACCGCTACAAGGTCGAGTACGACTACCAGTCCAGCCACGCCGGCGCCTACGAGTGGGTCGACGGCTACGACCGGATCACCGCGGACGGCGCACCCGACTCGGTCGAGACCCGGACCACCGCGATCGGCGCCCAGCACACCACCGCTCACTTCACCGAGACCGTCACCGCGGGCTGCGGCGACACCTGGACCGGGCTGCGCAAGCGCGGCGACGCCCCCGACGGCGCCGACTTCTCCCTCGACGGCTTCACCGTGACCGACCTGGGCGCCGCCCCGGCCGGTGAGCAGGCCGCCTGCGGCACGCTCACCCTCGACCCGGCCGCCGAGACCCTGGAGCCGGGCACGGCCAACACCGTGAAGGCGAACTTCACCAACTACGAGGCCACCGCCGCCACCGCGGTCTCGGTGAACCTCACACTCCCCGAGGGCTGGAAGGCCGAGCCCGCGGGCGCCGTCACCTTCGACTCGGTCGCGGCCGGCGCGAAGGTCACCGCGAGCTGGCAGGTCACCCCGCCGGTGGACGCCAAGTACCAGGCATACCCGCTGAGTTCCGAGGCCACGTACACGGTCGGCGGCGCGCAGCGGACACTCGGCGCGCAGACGTCCGTACGGACCCTGCCGCCGCCGCCCACCACGGACAGCTGGGCCAGTGACCTGGACTGGACGGCCTCCGAGAACGGCTGGGGACCGGTCGAGCGCGACCTCTCCAACGGCGAGACCGGCACCGGCGACGGCACCGCGCTGACCATCGGCTCCACGGTGTACGAGAAGGGCCTCGGCAGCCACGCACCGGCGAAGGTCCGCTACTACCTGGGCGGGAAGTGCACCTCCTTCACCGCCGAGGTGGGCGTGGACGACGTGCAGAAGAGCGCCGGCAGCGTGCAGTTCTCCGTGACGGCCGACGCCACCGAGAAGGTGAAGTCGCCGGTCCTCAAGGCCGCCGACACCGCCTGGTCGCTGACGGCGGACGTCACCGGCGCGAAGTACGTCGAGCTGATCGCCGGTGACGGCGGCGACGGCAACGGCAACGACCACGCCGACTGGGGCAGCGCCCGCTTCCACTGCGGGAGCTGAACGGCTCCATGACGGAAGGGGGGGCGGGGCCGCTGTCGGCCTCGCCCCCCCTTCCCGCACGCACATCCACGTGTTAGACCAACCCCCGTCCGGTCTAAACCACTTGCCCACCGGAGGTAGTCCCGTGTCACTTCTGCCCGCCTGGTCCCGCCGCGCCTTTCTCGCCACCGGCAGCGCCACCGCACTCGGTCTGGCGCTCGCCCCGGCGGCCCGCGCGGCGCAGGACGAGTTCGAGACGCTCCGGCTGCGCTGGAACGACCTCTCGCTCGGCACCGGCTACGACCCCGCCGCCGAGCCCTACGCCGCCAAGCTGGCCGAGACCGGCGAACTCGCCGCGGAGTTCCGCTCGACGATGGCCCCCGCCGCCGCCTCCCTCTGGGCCGGGCACACCTTCGACCCTCCGGCCGGCATCACCTGGAGCTACAGCCGGCTGTGGACGATGACCCAGGCGTACGCCCAGCAGGGCACCGGCCACACTGGCGACGAGGGCCTCCTCGCCGACATCGTCCGCGGCCTCGACCACCTCTCCGCGACGGTCTACAACCCGTCCACGGCCCGGTACGGAAACTGGTGGGAGTGGCAGATCGGCAGCCCCCGCCTGCTCATGGACATCGTCGCCGTCCTCCACCCCCACCTCGGCGAGGAGCGCGTCGTGGCCGCCTGCGCCGCCGTCGACCACTTCATCCCGGACAGCATGCTCACCGACTACAGCGGCACCTCGACCGGTGCCAACCGGGTCGACCTGTGCCGTTCCGTCGCCCTGCGCGGCATCCTGGGCCGGGACGCCGCCAGGACCGCACTCGCGCGCGACGCCCTCTCGCCCGTCTTCCCGTACGTGACCAAGGGCGACGGCCTCTACGCCGACGGCTCGTTCGTCCAGCACACCTGGGTCGCCTACTCGGGCACGTACGGCCAGGTCATGCTCGACGGGCTCGGCCGGCTCTTCGCGCTCCTGGCCGGATCCACCTGGGCGGTCACCGACCCCAACCGGCAGATCATCCTCGACAGCGTCGAGCACGCCTACGCCCCGCTCATCCACGACGGCCTGATGATGGACAGCGTCAACGGCCGCGCCATCAGCCGGGGCCTGCTCAAGAACGACGAACGCCGGATCATGCGCAGCGACCACTTCCACGGGCAGGGGCTGATCGCCGCCGTGGCGCTGCTCGCGGGCGGTGCGTCCGCCGCCGAACGCGACCGGTGGAACGGCATGGTCAAGGGCTGGATCGAACGGGACACCGTCAGCCCGGTCCTCGCCGCCCCGCAGTTCGGCGTCGCCGACCTGTCCCGGCTGCACGCGGCCGCGGCCGCCCCCGTCCCGGCCGCGCCCGAGCCCGTCGGCCACACCCTCTTCGCGGCGATGGACCGGGCCGTGCACCGCCGCCCCGGCTGGGTCGCGAACCTCTCCATGGCATCGGAGCGGATCAGTGCGTACGAGTGCGGCAACGGCGAGAATCCGCGCGGCTGGCACACCGGGGCCGGAATGCTCTACTGGTGGCAGGGCCCGGACGGCGGCGGCCAGTACACCGACTGGTTCTGGCCCACCGTCGACTGGTACCGGCTGCCCGGCACCACCGTCTCCACCAAGCGGCTCGCCGACCGGGCCGGCGGCGAATGGGGCGAGCCCCGCCCGGCCGTGCAGTGGGTCGGCGGCGCGCACGACGGCGAGTGCGCCGCCGTCGGACAGCATGTGAAGGGCCTCGGCTCCACCCTGGAGGCCCGCAAGTCCTGGTTCTGCGCAGCGGATGCGGTCATCTGTCTCGGCGCCGGTATCAGCGCCGCCGACGGCGTCCCCGTCGAGACGGTCGTCGACAACCGCAACCTCGGCCCGGACGGGCGGCAGCGCCTCACCGTCGACGACCGCGAACGCCCCCGCTGGGCCCATCTGGAGGGACACGGCGGCTGGGTGCTGCCCGGTGGCGCCGCCCTGCAGACCCTGCGCGAGGCCAGGACCGGCGCCTGGTCCGACATCAACACCACCAGCGCCACCGAGCAGCAGACCCGCCACTGGCAGACCCTCTGGCTCGACCACGGCACCGACCCGGCCGACGCCGCCTACCTCTACCTCCTGATGCCCGGCGCCTCCCGGCGCACCGTCGCGGCCCGCGCCGCCGACGGGCACTGGCTGACGGTGCTCGCCAACACCGCGGCCGTGCAGGCCGTCGCCGTGCGCTCGCTCGGGCTGACCGCCGCCAACTTCTGGCAGCCGGGCACCGCCGGACGGCTCTCCTCGACCGGGCCTGCCAGCGCCCTCGTACGCGAGGGCCGGAGCACGACAGCCGTCCGCGTCAGCGGGCCCGACCGGAGCGGCACACCGTTCGAAGTGGTCTGGGACCGGCCGGTGCGCGAGGTCGTCTCGGCGGACCCGGGCATCGAGGTCCGTGCCACCGGCCGGCGGCTCGTGCTGGGCGTGGACCCGGGGACGGCGGGGGCCACCCTGCGGTGCGACGTCCGGTGACCCGTTGGGGCCGGAGTATGCGCGGGGTCTGGGAAGGGTGGCTGTTGCACGCGTACTCTCAAGCGGTATGGGGGAGTTGAGAGCGGACTGGCGGCTCCGGTTACGCCGCGAGGGGGCGGAAGGGCCCGTGTGCGGGGCCGGAGTGCTCCTCACCCAGGACCGGATGATGACCTGCGCACACGTCGTCGGGGAGAGGGACGCCCGGATGTGGGTGGAGTTCGCCGAGAACCCCGGCATCCCGCCGGTCGGTGCGCGGGTCGCCCCGGGCGGCTGGCTGCCGGGACCGGACAGGGCCGCCGGTGAGGACGTCGCCGTGCTCGCCCTGGACAGCCCCCGCCCGCAGGCGGCGCCCGCACCGCTCGGAAGGGGGCTGGAGCGGGGCCGCGAGGTGTGGATCGGCGGGTACTCCCAGAGCTTCGACGACGGGATGTGGCTGAGCGGCCGGATCAGCGGACTGCACGGGGACTGGGTGCAGCTCGACGCCGGGACCAACGCCGAGGTGGTGCGCCCCGGGTTCAGCGGCGCCGCCGTCCAGACCCGGGGCGAGCGGCCGGGGACGGAGGAGGTCGTCGGGCTGGTCGTCAGCTGGCGCGGCGATCTGGAACTGGCACCACCCACCGAGAACGACCTGGCGTTCTCGTACATGATCCCCGTCGACCGCATCGCCGCCCTCGTGCCGCTGGTCGCCGAGCTGAGCGGACCGGACGGCTGGGACCGGGGGCTGGAGCGGCGGCTGCGGCAGTGGTTCGCGGGCGGCGAGGAGCCCGCCGTGCGCTTCTGCGTCGTCGCACACGGCAGCGGCCGCGACCGCGTCCTGCAGCACCAGCTCCACCGGGCCCACCTCGTCTGCCGGGGCGGGAGCACGAGGCCCGAGGAGCTCGTCGAGACCCTGGTGGCGCAGCTGCGGCCGCCCCGGTACCAGCACAACGCCTACCGGGACTGGCTGCTGGAGGGCGGCACCGCCCCGGACCGCACGGACGGCGGCCGGTCCGCCGGATCGGGGCCGGTGCTCGCCGTGATCGGCCTGGACGAGGACCCGGACCCGGTGGCCCTCGTGCTGCTGCTGGCACGCGTCAGGACGCTCGGGTTCAGGCTGCTGGTCGTCTTCCGCCGCGCCGACGGCGCGGGACTGGCCGAGGTGGCGCGGCACCTGCTGGTGCCCGCCCTGGAGGAGCGGGCCGAGGTGCTGGTGCGCCGGGTCGAACGCATCGAGGGGGAGTGGGCCGGACTGCGGGGCATGGTGGACTCGGCCTCCCTGGTCCCGCGCCCCACGGTCGAAGCGGCGGCCCGCCGCCACCGGCTGCGGGAACTGAGGCTGCTGGCCGATCCGCAGGACCAGCTGACGCAACTCAAGCAGCTGTTACGGGAGTTACGTGACGACCTCGGCCGGGCGCACGGACCGGGCGCAGCGGATCTGCCCGCCCCGCGGACCGGACGCGGCCCGGCGGAGCGCCGATGAGGATTCCGTGCCCGCACCGCCGCTTCACCGGCGCCCCCTGCGGCGGGGCCGTCCAGCCGACCGGCTACTGCGACACCTGCGGCCGTGACGAAGGCGCCCCCGGACTGCCGCCGCTGCCCACCGTTCCCGAGCGGTACGGCCCCGCCGGACTGCTCGAACTGCCCCTGCTGGACCCGGGCAGCCCGGCCGAGCGCCTCGCCGCCGCCGAGCATCCGGTGCGCATCGTGATGACGTGCTCCGCCGAGGCGTGCCACACCTCGTTCGTCCCGCCGCACACGGCCGCCCCGCCGCCGGACGAGGGCTACTGCCCGAGTTGCGGTGCCCCGTACTCCTACCGCCCCGAGCTGACGAAGGACGGACCTCCGCTCCAGGACCAGTACCGGATCCGCGGCCCCATCGCCCACGGCGGCCAGGGCTGGGTCTACCTGGCGGAGGACACCCACCTGGAGGACTTCGTCGCGGTCAAGGGCCTCCTCAACCGCTACGCGGAACGCGGCGCCGCCCAGGCCGGCGAGGAGCGTCGCAGCCTCGTCGCCATCCGGCACGAACGCATCGTCCAGATCCGCGACTTCGTCAGCACCCGCAACGCGGACGGCACCGTCTCGGGCGGGTACATCGTGATGGAGGACGTCGGCGACCGGACCCTGTCGGCCGTCGTCGAATCGACCCGCCAGGGCGCCTTCGTCCTCGACATCGAGCACGTCGTCACCTACGGCTGCCAGATCCTGGAGGCCCTCGCCCACCTGCACGGCATGGGCTTCCTGTACGGCGACATGAAGCCGTCCAACGTCATCCACCACCTCGACGGCATCAAGGTCATCGACCTCGGCGGGGTCCGCAAGGCGGGGGCCACCGACCCGCCGCCCGTGATCACCCCGTGGTTCGCCGCACCCGAGATGGACGGGACGGGACCCCTCACCGTCGCCCACGACGTGCACACGGTCGGGGTCACCCTGGCCGAACTGGCCGGCTGGGCGGTCGGCGACGACGTGCCGGGGCTCGGTATCAGCTCCTTCCGGCTGGTCGTGGAGCGGGCGACGGCCCACGACCCGGAGCGCCGGTTCGGCTCCGCCGAGGACATGGCCGGCCAACTGCGCGGGGTGCTGCGCGAGATCCGGGCCCTGCGCGGCAAGCGCGACCAGCCCGAACCCTCCGCCTACTTCACCCCGTCCACCGAACTGCTGGGCGCCCGCCTGGGCTCGGTGCCCGACTACGCGCACTGGCTGCGCCGCCCGCTGTACGGCCGCCGGGAGACGCCGAAGGCGCCCGCGCTCGACTCGGGGCTGCCCACCGCGACCGAGATCGCCCGCCGGCTGCCGGTGCCCCGGCCCTATCCGAAGGACCCGCAGGCCGCCCGGTTCGGGGTCAGCAGCTACGACCCGGGGCAGCAGTTGCCCCAGCCGGACCACGGGGAGCGGTCGGTGGAGATCTGCCTGCACAACGCCCGGCTGCTGATCGGCAAGGACGGTGACGAGGCACTTGCCGCGGCCCGGGAGCAGGTGCAGGCCGCGGCCGCCATACCGGGCCCGGGGCCGGTCCGGCAGTGGCGGCTCAGCTGGCACTGGGGACTCGTCGCGCTGCGCAGCGCCGATGTGCTGGATGACCGGCGGCCGATGCTCGAAGCGGCCCTGGAGCACTTCTCGGCCGTGCACCGGGCCCTGCCCGGCGAGTACGCGGCCAAGCTTGCGCTGGCGTACTGCGCGGAACAGCTCGGCGACGACCGGCCGGCCGCGGCGGGCCCCTCGGCGTACGAACTCTTCCGGGCCGTGCACGCCCGTAACCCCGCGCACGGCGGGGCGGCCCTGGGGCTGGCCAGGCTTGCTCTGGCGCGTGGCGACCGGGCCGCGGCGACCGAGGTCCTCGGCCTGGTGCCCGACGAGTCGCGGGACCACACCGTCGCGCGGATCGCCGCCCTGCGCATCCGGGCGGCACGGCTCGCGACGGGGGAGCGGCCGCTGCCCGAGGAGTCGGAGATCGACGCCTGCCTCACCGCCCTCGCGCCGGGGCCGGGCGCGCCGGGGCCGGTGGTCGTGGGGGACGAGGCGGCCTGGCTGCTGCGGACCGAACTGTACGAGTGGAAGCTCGACGCCGTCCGGGCCGCGGGCCGGGCCCGACGGCCCCGGGGCGGCGTGCTGCGGATCGGGCTGCCGCCCCCGGTCGTGCCCGGGGAGCGGGCGGTACGGGAGGAGCTGGAGCAGTGCTACCGCTGGCTGGCCCAACGGCAGGGGCCGGCCGAGTACGAGCGGATGATCGACCTCTCCCACGCGGTCCGCCCGCAGACCCGTTTCTGACAGCCGATGCCCGCAGACCTGGTTCGGGGAGCTGATGCCCGTGGACCCGCTCACGACCGCCGCACCCCCCGTTCCGTAACCGCTGGAGGCAGTCCCATGGGCGCTGACGCCCCTTCGTCCGGGCTGGAGTTCACGGTGTCCCTGGACGTCCGGCGCGATCAGCAGCCGCACCACGACGCCCGGATCGGCGCCCACCTGCGGGTCGAGGCGGCCGGCATCGGCCCCCGTGACGAGGTGCCCGGAGTCGAACTCGCCGTCGTCATCGCGCTGGACGTCGCCGCCGGGCGCCGGGAGGCCGCGGCAGCCGCCCTCGCAGCCACGCTGCGAACCCTGCCCGACGGTGTCTCCTTCGCCGTCCTGGGCGGCGCCGACGAGAGCGGGGAGCCGACCCGCTGCTACCCGCTGCGCGGCCGGTGGGCGCTGGCCGACACGATGGAGAAGCGCCGCGCCGCGTTCAGCGCGGGCCGGATCGTCCCGGCCTCGGAGGACCGGCCGCCGCCCGGGTATCCGGCCTGGCTCGCCGCCGCCCGCGCGCTGTTCGCCGAGCGCCGGCTGCCGCTGCGGCACCTGTTGCTGATCACCGACGGCAGTGGCCGGGACCCGGCGGACGACGCCGGGCCGGACGGGGGCGGCGGTGCGCTGCGGGCGGAACTCGACGCCTGCCAGGGCCTGTTCACCGCTGACGTGCTGGCGGTCGGCGGGGGCTGGGACCCCGCGCCGCTGCTCGCCGTCGCCGAGAGCCTGCACGGCACCGCCGAGCACGCCCCCGACCGGTTCGGCCCCGCCGTCACCGGGGCGCTGCGACGGCTGCGCCGGGTCCGCAGCCCCGAACTGCCCGTCGTGGTGACCGCGCGTCCGGCGGTGCGCGCGGTGGAACTGACCGAGACGGCCCCCCGCCCGCAGGGGATCGAACCCGTCCTGCGGCAGGAGGAGCCGCACCGGGTCGCCTTCCCCACCCACCAGTGGGAGCCGGGCACCCGCGACTACCTCCTCACCGTGCACGCCGACGCGAGCACCGACCCGCTCGGCGTGCTGCTGCAACTGGCCACCGTCTCCGTCGGGGACGCCACCGCCGCGCTGCTGGTGCGCTGGCTGCCGCCCGGAGTCGCCGTGGGCGCGGGGGCGACCGGCGGCGGGGGCGGCACGCTGCAGGCGATGAACGCCGCCACCCAGATGCGGACCGCCCTCAACCGCGGATACGCCGCGCTCGACCCGATGAGCCGCGACGAGGCCGAGCAGCAGTTCGGCCTCGCGGTCCGGCTCGCCAACGAGATCGGCGCCGCCTGGGTCCTCCAGGACGTGCGCAAGGTGGCCGACATCGTCGACGGTCCGCGTGGACTGGTCCGGGTCGGCCCGACCGTCGACCGGGGCACTGTGCGCCGCGGGCGGCTGCACATCGCCTCCGGCCACCGGCTGGAACTGCCCGGCCACGCCACCGGGAAGCCGGTGAAGTGCCCGCACTGCCGTCATCTCGCGGGGCCCCACGCCCGGTTCTGCATCGTCTGCGGAAGGAGTCTGTGATGCCGATGCCCTCGCCGGTCCGCTGGGTGCGCGCCTTTCGGACCCGCCGGTCGCGCCGTTCACGTACCAGGCGGCTGCTGGAGCGGCATCTGGTCGTCATGGTGGTGACCGCGCTCGTCTCGGTGACCGCTCTGCTCGTCTCCTACCGGGAGGTGCAGAACGCCGCCGGAGAGATGCGCACCCGCGGCGCACCCGCCGTTCAGAATGTCGCCGCCACCCAGCTGGCGCTGCTGCGCGCCCATGAGGAGGCGCAGAAGTCGGTGGACCAGAAGATCGACACGGTGGTAGGCGCCGGCGCGCGGTACGAGAACCAGCTGTCCTCCGCCAGTCAGGGCGTGTACCGGCTGTCCGACGTCCAGCTCGACGGGGAGCGCGGCCGCGGCGTCCTCAAAACGGTCAACGGCGTGCTGGCCTCGTACAGCAGCTCCATCACGCCGGGCGCCGTCAAGTACGTGGGGGACGAGGACGACCTGATGCAGCGGGAGAAGTTCGGGGAGGCGCAGAGGAGCCTGCTCCGCCCCGGTACCGGGGTCGTGCCGCGCCTGGACGTCCTCCAGGGGCACCAGATGCGGCGCGTGGACCGGGTCAGCTCCCTGGGCACCCTGCAGCAGACCGGCTGGGTGGCAGCCGAACTCGGTCTGCTGGTCCTCGCCCTGACCGGCATCAGCGCACTGTGGGTGCTGCGCAGCCGCTGCGGCCGCAGCCACGACCCCTGGCTGCTGGCGGCGCTGCTGGTGACCGTCGCCCTGGCCGTCGTCCCGCTGTGGGTGACCGTCGGAACCCAGGAGCGGCTGGACACCGCCCGGCACCAGCTGGTCGGGATCGAGCAACAGGCCCACAAACACAAGGACCTGGCCCTTTCCCAGCGGATCATCATCGAAGAGTCCACGGACCTGCGCGGCCGGCTGGCCGCCCAGCGATGGCAGAGCTGGACGTACTACGGGGCGCTGGGCGGCGGCGCGCTGATCGTCCTGCTGCCGGCCATCGGCATCGTCCGGCGCCTCAACGTCGACTACTGGAGGACCGGATGACCCGGTGTACCCGTGCGCTCCTGTTCGTCCTGGCCCTGTTCATGACGGCGGCCGGCTGCGGTCTCGCGGCCCCCGGCGGCAGCGACGCGGAACCGAAGGTGACGATTCTCGGCCCGTGGACCGACGAGCAGGAGCTCCAGTTCAAGGACGTCCTGAACGGTTTCGGGATCCCGTACACCTACCAGGGCACCGCCGCGACCCGAGAGGTGCTGCTCGCCGAGGTCCAGGCGGGCAACCCGCCCGACATCGCGATCCTGCCGGGCATCGGTGAACTCGTCGAGTACGCGGCCGAGGGCCGGCTCCGTTCGCTGCGCGACCTGTACGAGCCCACGGAGTACGGGAAGCCCTGGCGGCCCGGGGCGGAGGGCATCAGGGACCATCTGTGGATGCCGCTCAAGGCCGACCTCAAGTCCATCGTCTGGTACCGCAAGGGCGAGGCGCCGCAGCTCCGACCCGCCCCGCTGGCCTCGTGGTGCATCGGCATGGGCGACGACGGCGCGTCCGGCTGGCCCGGCAGCGACTGGATCGAGGACCTCATCCTCCAGCGCATGGGCCCGGTGCTGTACGCGCGCTGGGCGACCGGCGACCTGGAGTGGACCGACGACCGCGTGATCGCTGCCTGGGACGCCTGGGCCGGGATGCTCGCCAGAGACCCGGACCGGGCCGGCCGCATGCTGCTGGCCGACCACCGCGGTCCGGTCGGGGGGCACGGACTGCTCCTGGGCGGCGGCTGCGACCTGGAGCACCAGGGGTCCTTCGCCCGCGCCTTCTACGGGGACCGCAGCGGCGAGGCGGCGTTCGAGGACTCGGCGCGACTGCTGCCCGGCGGCCCCTATACCGTGAGGGCCCATGAGGTGTCGGCCGACTTTGCCGCGCTCTTCGGCGAGGGCGGTCAGGCGCGCGAGCTGATCCGGCGGCTCGCGTCCCGGGACGCGCAGGAGGAGTGGGGCCGCAAGGGCGGGGTCTTCTCGCCGAACGCTGCGGTCCCGCCCAAGAAGGGCGCGGTCGACAAAGAGGTGAGCCGCCGCTTCACGGACCAGCGGGTGCCGCTGTGCCTGGACGCGTCGGACGTCATGCCGGCGGCGGTGCGGGACGCGTTCTACGAGGCCGTGCTGCTCACGATGGCGCACCCCGCGGAGCCGGTACGGCCGAAGCTGACGGACATCCAGAACGTCCAGAAAGCCCAGAAAGCGAACCAGAATGGGAAGCCCCACCCCCTGACCGGCGTGTGCGGCAGACCACAGTGAACCTTTGTGGAACTTCCACAAACATGCAGGGGTATGGGCTGGTACTTCGCCTGCATGGCCCAAGGGTTCTGTCAGGCTCCACCAGGAAACCGGGCAGGAGACTGTACGGAGTCGACGGCAGGATTCTCGAGGTCGAGTTCGTAGGGTCGATACATGACCGTTGTGGACGAAACCCAGGGCGAGCCGAGCGACACCCGTGGCCGTGTGGCGGAACTGCTGGCACTGCGCGAGCAGGCCCGGCGCGGACCGAGTGACCGGGCGACCGAGGCACAGCACGCCAAGGGCAAGCTGACGGCGCGTGAGCGCATCGAGCTGCTCGTGGATCCGGGTTCGTTCAAGGAGGTCGAGCAGCTGCGCCGGCACCGGGCGACCGGCTTCGGCCTCGAGGAGAAGAAGCCGTACACCGACGGTGTCATCACCGGCTGGGGCACGGTCGAGGGCCGCACGGTCTTCGTCTACGCGCACGACTTCCGGATCTTCGGCGGCGCGCTGGGCGAGGCCCACGCCACGAAGATCCACAAGATCATGGACATGGCCATCTCGGCCGGTGCCCCGCTGGTCTCGCTCAACGACGGCGCCGGCGCCCGTATCCAGGAGGGCGTCTCGGCGCTCGCCGGCTACGGCGGCATCTTCCAGCGCAACACCCGGGCCTCCGGCGTCATCCCGCAGATCAGCGTGATGCTCGGCCCGTGCGCGGGCGGCGCGGCCTACAGCCCGGCCCTCACGGACTTCGTCTTCATGGTCCGCGAGACCTCGCAGATGTTCATCACCGGACCGGACGTCGTCAAGGCGGTCACCGGCGAGGAGATCACGCAGAACGGCCTCGGCGGTGCCGATGTGCACGCCGAGACCTCGGGCGTCGCGCACTTCGCGTACGACGACGAGGAGACCTGCATCGCCGAGGTCCGCTACCTCATCGGGATGCTGCCCTCGAACAACCGGGAGAACCCGCCCACCGTGGCGAGCGACGACCCGGCCGACCGGCGCGGCGACGTCCTGCTGGACCTCGTCCCGGCCGACGGCAACCGCCCCTACGACATGCACAAGGTCATCGAGGAGCTCGTCGACGACGGCGACTACCTGGAGATCCACGAGCGCTGGGCCCGCAACATCATCTGCGCGCTGGCCCGCCTGGACGGCCAGGTCGTCGGCATCGTCGCCAACCAGCCGCAGGCCCTGGCCGGCGTCCTGGACATCGAGGCGAGCGAGAAGGCCGCCCGGTTCGTCCAGATGTGTGATGCTTTCAACATTCCCATCGTCACTCTTCTGGACGTACCCGGCTTCCTGCCCGGCGTCGATCAGGAGCACGGTGGAATCATCCGGCACGGCGCGAAGCTGCTCTACGCCTACTGCAATGCGACGGTGCCGAGGATCTCGCTCATCCTGCGCAAGGCCTACGGCGGTGCTTACATCGTCATGGACAGCCAGTCCATCGGTGCGGACCTCACCTACGCCTGGCCGACCAACGAGATCGCCGTGATGGGCGCCGAAGGTGCCGCCAACGTCATCTTCCGTCGGCAGATCGCCGACGCCGAGGACCCCGAAGCCATGCGGACCCGCATGGTCAAGGAGTACAAGGCCGAACTGATGCACCCGTACTACGCCGCCGAGCGCGGCCTGGTCGACGACGTCATCGACCCTGCCGAGACCCGCGAGGTCCTGATCGCCTCGCTGGCGATGCTCCGCTCCAAGCACGCCGACCTGCCGTCCCGCAAGCACGGCAACCCCCCGCAGTAGTCCGCGGGCCCCGCAGCCACCCTGCAAGGCCCCGCGAAGACCTGCCGAGAAGACGGAGACATTCATGAGCACTGCCACCGAGTCCGTGCTGCGCGTCGAGAAGGGTCTGGCCGACCCCGAGGAGCTGGCCGCCATAACCGCGGTCCTGCTCGCCCGCGCCGCGGCGCAGCCCGCCGACGCCCCCGTCCGCCACCGCCGCGACACCGCGGGCTGGCGCCGCCTGGAGCGCACCCCCGGCTTCCGGGCCCCCCACAGCTGGCAGGGCTGAGCCGGGAAACTGTCGCCCACCACCCAGGGACACAGCGGGGGCGGTGGGCGACAGCATGTCCCGGGCATGGCCGGGCCGGCGGCGGATGCCGGATCAGACGGCGCGCAGATGGACCAGCGCCGCGCTCTGAGGCGCCCGCGCAGGACCTGGCAGTCCCAGTGCTCCGAGCGCCGCGCCGGTGGCCCGGACGCCCGTGACCTCCCAGCTCACCGACGGGTCCGCCGGTGCGACGAGCGAGGCGTGGTAGGTCCGGTCCGGGGCGAGGCCCGGGACGCGGAGCCGCGGTGGCACGGGCACGATCTCGTCGAGCTGGGCGTAGGAGAAGAGCGCCTCCGACCGGTCCCGGGCGACCACTCCATGGGCGAGCAGACCTTCGGGCAGTTCGACGCGGGTCAGCCGCCCCGTGTGCAGGAGCGCGCGGTGCCGCTTGTAGAGACCGATCCAGCACGCGAGACGGTCCAGCTCCTCGGTCGGCACCTTCGTCAGGTCCCACTGGACGCCGAACTGGCCGAAGAAGGCCGTGGCCGCGCGGAGATCCAGGTTGCTGGTCCGGCCGGTCTGGTGGGAGACCGGCGCGGCGACATGAGCGCCCAGGTACTCCAGGGGGGCGAGCTGGACGCTCCAGTGCTGGATCGGCTGGCGGGACAGCGGATCGGTGACGTCGGAGGTCCAGACGCTCTGGACCCGCTCGAGCACGTCCAGGTCGATCCTGCCGCCACCCGAGGCACAGCTCTCCCACGCGATGCCGGGATGGCGGCGGGCCAGCTCGTCGAGGAGCTCGCCGAGGGCGAGGGTCTGCCGCCGTGACGCGGGCCGGCCGGAGCCGCGCGAGTCACCGCCGTCGATCTGGTCGCGGTTGTGGTCCCACTTGACGAAGTCGATCCGGTGCGCCGCAGCCAGACGGCCGAAGGAGTCGAGCAGGTGGTTCCGCACGTCCTCCCGGCCGAGATCGAGCAGGTAGCAGTTACGTTCCAGCACCGGTGTCCGGTTGCCCGTCCGCAGAATCCAGTCGGGATGATCGCGGTGGACCGCGGAGTTCGGGTTGACGGCCTCCGGCTCCCACCAGAGCCCGAACTCCATCCCCTTCCCGTGCACCCGGTCCACCAGCGGTGCCAGACCGTGCGGCCACACCGCCGGGTCCGGGGTCCAGTCACCCAGGCCGTCGTCGAGGGAGGTGCGGCCCGCGAACCACCCGTCGTCGAGCACGAATCGCTCGGCACCCAGATCGGCCGAGATGTCGACCAGCGCGGTCAGTGTGGAGAGGTCGTGGTCGAGGTAGACCGCCTCCCACGGGTTGAACATGACGGGTGCGGGCGACGACGGATGGGCCGGGAGCGACCGGACGTACTGATGGGTCGCGTCCGCCAGTCCGTCGAGGCCGCGCGCGGACGCGGCCACGTGCACCCAGGGCGTCGCGTACGTCTCGCCCTCGGCGAGGACCAGCTCGCCGGGGTGCAGCAACTCGCCGGCCCGGACGACCGCGGTGCCGGAGCTGAGCTGCTCGACCGCGTACCGGTGGTTGCCGCTCCAGGCGAGGTGGACACCGAGCACCTCACCGTCGCCGTATCCGAAGCCGGGGGTACCGACCACGATGAGACCCGTGCCGTCGAGAACCCGCATGCCGCGGCGGTGCTCCCGGACCCACTGCCCGTCCGCGAGGGCACGGCGCTGGGGCTGCCGCTCGCGGGCCCACCGCCCGGTGAAGTCGAGGATCTCGCCCGCGCCGGTCGGAACGGGGACGACCACATCGAGCGCGTCGACCACGTAGGGGCCGGCGCCGGTGTTGGTCAGCACGTGCCGGAGGCGGAGCCCTCCCCCCGGGACGGCTTCGGCCTCGAAGCGCAGGTCGAGCCCCGCTGCCTCGTCGGTGGCCCGGACCACGAGTGAGCCGTCGTCGCACCGCACCCGGCCGGGGCCGAACGCGGTGGACCAGTCGCTTCCCGGGCCTTCGGGGCCGACCCGGTGGCCGAGCAGCGCGGGCCGTCCGAGGTAGCCGCGCGCGTGCTCCGGGAGCACACTGACCGGTGAGCCGGTCAGCCAGGAGTTCCAGGCCGTGGTCTCGACCGAGGCCGGGAGCGTCAGGGACCGGACGTCCGTCGCCGCCAGAGGGAGCCCCACCCACCCGATATCGGGCAGGCCGTCCGCCCTCGGCAGCAGGACCATCGTCGTGGTCTCGGTCCCGCCGAGTCCGGAGAGGGACACGGGGGCGGTGGGCGCGGGCACGGCAACGCGTCCGGGCTCGATCATTCGGTGACTCCCTGGTGCGGTGAGAAAGGGGCGGATCAGGCCTGCACTGCGAGCAGGCGTTCCTTGAGGTCGTCGAGTGCCAGCCGGGCGGCGCCGAGGGCGACGGACTCGTCGCCGAGCAGGGACACACGGAACTCCGGACTGTTGAGGGAGGTAGCGGCCAAGTGGCGCCCGAAGGGGCCGGCGAGCACGTCCCCCGCGCGGGACAGGCCGCCGCCGAGCACGACGAGATCGGGGTCGACGGCGTGGACCAGGACGGAGGCGCCGAGGGCGAGGGCCTCGGCGACGCGGTCGACGGTGCGTACCGCGGCGCGGTCGCCGTTCGCGGCCGCTTCGAAGAGCGCGCGGACATTGCCGCTGGTGGACTCCTCGGCGGCCGAGCCGGCGAGCCTGCGGCTCTCGAGGTCGAGCTGCGTCATCGCTTCGGCCCACCCAAGGATCTTCATGGAACCGACGGACGCCGCCAGGCCGTGCCGGCCGTTGTGGATCTGCCCGTTGATGACGATCGCGGCCCCGAGGCGTCGGCCGGCGTGCATGTAGACCAGGTCACGCGCCCCGGCACCGCCCTGCCACTGCTCGGCCACCGCCGCGAGGTGGATGTCGTTGGAGACCAGCACGTCGCGCCTGAAGCGCTCGGACACCTCTGACACCACGTCGATCCTGTCGAAACCCGGGAGTGAGTAGACGTCCAGGTCCTGGCCCGCGGGAACGGTACGGATGTCCATGACCTCCGAGCCGTTGGCCCCCACACCGGTGATGCCGCAGGCCACCGAGCGGACGTGGTCCCTGTCCGTCCCGGTCTGCCGGAGGGTCGCCTCGACCAGACGTGCCGCGGCGCCGATGCGCCCGGCCGGCCCGATGCGTGAGTCGACGCTGCGTCTGCGCACCGCCAGGACGTTGCCGCGCAGGTCGCACACGACCACGGCCACCTTGTGGGCGCCGATGTCGACCCCGACGACGGCGAAGTTCTCGGCCACGACCTCGTAGCGCCGGGCCGGCCGTCCCGCCGACCGCTCGCCGTTCGGACGGTCGAGTGCCTCACGGACGAAGCCCTCGTCCAGCAGCGTCGCCACCAGGTCCTCGGCGGTGGGACGGGAGACCCCGACGATCGAACGCACATCACTGACCGTCAGCGACGCGGCGTCGAGGAAGGCCCGCACCGTGGCCGAGAGATTGAGCCTGCGCAGGAGGTGGGCATCGCCCGCACGGCCTGAGGAAGTTGTGCTCCGGGTCTCACCGATGTCTTGACTCACGGCGGCACGCTATCTAAATTGACGCCGCAACAGCAATATTGACAAGAAACTTACTTATCTAAATTCTGGCCGAGCGACATGCCATCCGGTGGGTTCGACCAGCAAGGAGGGCCTCATGAGCAAGCAGGCCAACTGGGTTGCTGCAGCAGCAGCGTTGGGCCTGGTCGCGCTGACCGGCTGTGCCGTCGGCGGCGGGAGCGAAGGCGGAAACGGTTCGGGCGGTGACGTGACGTTGAGCCTGCTCACCTTCGAGACCCCCAACCTCACCGCCTCCTACTGGGACGACATCATCGCCAGGACCAGCGCCAAGGTGCCGGGGGTGAAGATCAAGAAGCTCGTCGCGCCGAGTGCCGAGCAGCGCAACGAGTACACGCGCCAGCTCGACTCGACCGGCGCACTGCCCGACATCATGGTCGCGATCGACCCTGCCGGACTGGCGGAGGGCGGCAAGCTGGCCCAGTTCAGCAAGAAGGAACTGGCGGACTGGACCAGCCCGGACGCGAACAGCTTCAACGGCAGGATCTACCAGCTGCCCACCAACTCGCAGACCTGGCAGATCTACTACCGCAAGGCGGACTTCGAGAAGGCGGGCATCGCCACTCCTCCGAAGAAGTGGGACGACCTGCTCGCCGCGGTCGGCAAGCTCAAGGCAGCGGACATCAAGCCGTTCGTCATCGGCGGCGGCGCACCGGACGGCCTCGGCCCGCGATGGACCTTCGCCCAGCTGGTGGCCGACGAGGTCTACGCCAAGGACCCGAAGTGGCTCGACAAGCTGACCGCGGGCAAGACCGACTTCAGCGACCCGCTGTTCGTCAACGCCGCGACCAAGATGAAGGCACTGGCGGGCAAGGAGAACGTCGACAACCTGTCAGCCACCTACGCCCAGGCGCAGGAAGCCTTCCTCAAGGGCAAGGGTGCCATGTACCCGATGGGCTCGTGGTTCCCGGCGTCCCCGGACAAGGAGCAGCAGAAGGAGTTCGGCGCCTTCCCCATGCCCACGCAGGACGGCTCGCTCGTCCTGCCCGTGTACACGGGCGGTGGACTGTCGGTGAGCGCCAAGTCCCCTGACGTCGCGAAGGCCAAGAAGTGGGCCGTCGAGTTCTCGAAGCTGAACGCCGACGGCGGGGCGAAGTACGACGGCCTGTTCGTCGCGCTCAAGGGCTACAAGCCGCCGGCCGGCCTGCCGCCGCTGTACAACACCACCCTCGGTCTCTACGAGAAGGCCCAGGCCGGCGGAACCGTGACGCCGAGCTTCGGAAACGAGAGCGGTGTCCCGGCCCTGCCGTCGGGCTTCATACCCAAGGTCGACGCGGCACTGAACGATCTCCTCAACGGACGTGCGGACGTGGACAAGTTCGTCGCGACGCTGAACACGAAGTACAAGGAGCTCGCGAAGTGACGCGTCCCTCGCCCGCCCGGACGGGGACCGTCGCCGACGGAGGAACGCAGCGGCCCCTCAAGCCGCAGGCCGATCCGGTCCCGTCCAGGCGCGCGGGTGGGCCGCACCGGCGCCGCACCTGGACGTGGTCGTCGGTGGGATCCGGTGCCGTGTTCGTCCTGCCGACCCTCGCGATCTTCACCGCGATGGTCCTGGCGCCCATTGTGTGGACCCTTTACACGGGGCTGACCGACGAGCGCGCCACCCGCCCGGAAACCTCGTTCATCGGCCTGGAGAACTACGGTTTCCTTCTCGGGAACGAGGAGTTCCGGCACTCCCTGTGGAACACCGTGGTGATCACGGTGATCGTGGTGCTGCTGACGAACCTGCTCGGTCTCGCGATCGCCCTGCTGCTGCGCCGGCAGGGCCGGCTCTACAGCCTGCTCCGCAGCGTCTACTTCACACCGGTGATCCTCTCCGCAGTCGTGGTGTCGGTGATCGGGCGCTCGATCCTGGCGGACGACGGCCTGCTGAACAGCGCGCTCGTCTCGCTGGGGGTCGAGCACCCGCCGGGCTGGCTCACGGATCCGTCGTACGCGATCTACTCCGTCTCCGGGATCATGGTCTGGCAGCTGCTCGGCTTCGCCGTCGTGGTCTACCTCGCCGGACTCGCGGGGATCCCCGCCGAGCTCGACGAGGCGGCGAGCCTCGACGGCGCCGGCCCCTGGCAGCAGTTCCGCGCGATCACCTGGCCGCTGCTCGCGCCCTCGCTGACGATCAACACCGTGATGCTGATGATCAGCTCGTTCAAGGTCTACGACCAGATCGCCGTGCTCACCAACGGCGGCCCCGGCACCGACGGCACGGCCACCGTGGCCTTCGAGGTGATCCGCACCGCCTTCTCCGAGCAACGTCCGGGAGTGGCGTCCGCGATGGCCGGGATCATGCTCGTCGTCGTGTCGGCCGCGAGCGTGACGACGCTCAAGCTCCTGCAACGACGAGAGGTGAACCTGTGAACTCCCGAACGCCGTGGATACGGCCGCTCCTGGCCACCGGCGTGGCGGCCGTCTTCTGCATGCCGCTCTACGTGGCACTGGTCAACGTCTTCAAGCCCAGCTCCGAGGTCGTGTCATCGCCGCTGGCGCTCCCGCTTCCGCCGACCCTCGACAACCTCGGACACGTGCTGAGCCGGCCGGACGGCCTGTTCTGGTACGGCCTCGTCAACTCGGTCACCCTGACCGCGGCGTCGATCCTCATCACCACCCTGCTGGCCGCGATGTCGGCGTACCACCTCGTGCGGTCGGACCGCTGGTGGAGCCGTGTCGTCCTCGGCGTCATGCTGTCCGGCCTGATGATCCCGCCCGCGGTGATCATGCTTCCGATCACGCGGATCCTCGACGCCATCGGCCTGCTGCACACGATGCCGGGCGCCGTGCTGGTCGACGTCGGGTACTACCTGCCGTTCGCCGTGTTCGTCTTCATGGGCTTCATCCGCTCGATCCCGCGCGAACTCGAAGAGGCAGCGGCGGTCGACGGCGCCGGCCGGTTCCGGATCTTCTGGCAGGTCGTCTTCCCGCTGCTGCGGCCCGCGTCGGCCAGCGTGCTGATCTTCCTCGGGGTCTGGGTCTGGAACGACTTCCTCACCCCGCTGCTCGTCCTGGGCCCGGGGGCCGGGAACACCGTGACGGTCGGGATCTTCCGCTCCATCGGCCCCTACCAGCAGGACTTCGGGGCGGTGTTCGCGTTCATGCTGCTCGCCACCCTGCCCGTCCTGGCCTTCTACCTCGCCTTCCAGAAGCAATTCGTCCGGGGCCTGACAGGGGGTGCCACGAAGGGATGACCGGCACAGCGGCCGGTGCAGCAGTTTCCGTCGAGAGCGACAGGAGAAACATCATGCGGTTCCCCGCACGCGTAGTCAGATCGCAGTCCCCTCGCAGGAGGCCCGAGCGGCGTCGGCGCACGGCCGGTTCCGTGGCCCTGGTGATGCTGACGGCCGGCATCCTGCCCGCGGCCGGCGCACAGTCGGCGCAAGCACGACCCGACGGAGCGACTCCGTCGATCGAGATCCGGGCCGGCTATCTGGACCTGGAGCTCGACAGAACAGGGACGGTCGTGGGCCTGGAGGACGTCAGGACCGGGGTCGACCACCTCGCGGCCGGTCATGCGGCGTCCCTGGTCAGCCTGGTCATCGACGGCAAGCAGCAGCGGCCGACCACGGTTCACCGATCCGGACCCGGGGGCGGGATGCTCACGTTCCGGAACGAGGCGGCGCACTGGAAGGTCCAGGTGAAGCTGGTCACCGGGCGCGGCGGTTACACCACGTTCGAAGCGGTCGACGTCGATGTGCCGAAGGGCGTCGATGTGCAGACCCTGCTCTGGGGTCCGCTGGCCACTTCGACCTCCAAGACGGTCGGCACATCGGTGGGCGTGGTCCGCGACGACGATTTCGCCATCGGGCTCCGGCCGCTGACCGACCGTACCGAAGGCGCCTGGCCGCAGGAGGACCAGGACATGGGCTGGGAGAGCGAGGTCAACCACGATCCGGACCATGTGAGCGTGGGTTCCCTGGAGGAGTGGAGCGCGGCGGGCGTGACCCCCTGGGGTTCCGTACTGCGCGCCTTCACCTTCGACTACACCAAGGAACGCCACCGCAAGGTGCGCGGCTATCCGATCCCGGTCGGACCGCTGCCCGGCCGCGACGGCAGGATCGCCGGTTCCAAGATCGCACTCTTCGGAGCCTCGCCCGAAGCGACGCCGACGATTCTGTCCAACATCGCGAAGGGCGAGAAGCTGCCCTACCCGAAGCTGGACGGGCAGTGGCAGAAGGCATCCCAGGCGAGCAGCCAGTCCTGGCTGGTGCTCGGCGACCTGGAGACCGGCAACATTCCGGCGGCGGCCCGGTTCGCCAAGGCGGCCGGCATGAACCGGATCTACTCGCTGACCAGCAGCTACGGCCCATGGAAGTCGAGCGGCCACTACCAGTTCGACTCCAGCCTGGGCGGGAGTGACGCCGGGGCCGCGGCGGCCGTGGACATCGCCAAGGCGAACGGTGTGCAGCTCGGCGTGCACACCCTGTCGGACTTCATCAGCACCGGCGACGAGCCCTACAACTGGGCCTGGTTCCCGCGGGACGCCTACCTCGAGCCGCCTGCCGACGACCGCCTCGCGATGGGAGGCACCGCCTCGCTCACCCGTCCGCTGACGGACGGCGACACCACCCTGTACCTCGACGACGGCGCGCTGCTCGCCGCGGGACCGAGCTACAGCCTCCTGCGCATCGGGGACGAATTCGTCAGCTACGGAGCGGCCGAGCAGGTGGGGAAGGAGTGGAAGGTGACCGGTGTGCAGCGTGCGCGCTGGGGATCGGTCGCTGTCTCCCACCCCGAGGGCGACCACACCGCCCGAGTCATGGCCAACAGCTACGGCGGTGCGATCGGCGGTCATGCCGTCCTCGACGAGATCAGCGACCGGCTGACCACCGCCTGGAACACCACCGGCATCACCGGTATGTCGTGGGACGGCCTGGAGTCGGCATCGGAGTCCGGCTGGGGCGCCTACGGGATGGCTCACCTCGTGAACAAGACGTTCCGGCGCGTCGATGCCAAGGACGGATTCATCTCCGAGACCAGCCGGATGACCTCGAACACCTGGGACGCGCTGACCCGGGCCAGCTGGGGTGAGGTCGGCAGCACCTCGATGGAGCAGGTGTTCGCCAACAACAAGTACCTCCAGGCGAACTACCTCCCCGGCATGCTCGGCTGGATCAGCCTCAACGGCTCGGACAGCCTGCTCACCATGGAGTGGAAGCTGGCCCGAGGCGCAGGCCTGAACGCCGGGACAGGTTTCCAGAGCTCGGTCTCCCGCCTCGAATCGGGCGGCGAGAACACCACGCGGCTGCTCGAGGCCATTCAGCAGTGGGAGACGGCACGCAACCTGGGCGCGTTCACCGAGGAGCAGCGGGCGCGGTTCCGTGACCTGACGACGAACTGGCACCTGAGCGTGGTCGAGCCGGGCAGGAGCTGGTCCCTGCAGGAGCTGGACGCCGACGGCAAGCCGGCCGGCGCTCCCCAGGCTGTCGTGGCCCCGACCCCGGAGCTCGACGCCGGACCGCTGCCCGCGGCGGCCCAGGGCGTCCTGTACGAGGCGACGGTGAAGACCAACACGCCGGCGACCACGCGGTACGCGGTGACCTCGGGGTCCTTGCCCGCGGGCCTCGTACTCAACGCGGACACCGGCGGCATCGTGGGGACACCGGCCAGGACGGGAACGGCACGGTTCACGGTCACGGCGTACCAGGGCTCCGGCGGGCCGACGGCGCGGCGCGACTACGTGATCGAGGCCGGCAGGCACTGATCCGGCAGGCGTGACGCCGTCGGGGTGAGCCCGGCGCCTGCCTCCCCGGCCCGGCGCACCACACGAAAGGCCTCGCACTCCGAAGGAGTGCGAGGCCTTTCGTACATCCGGGCGGACGGGCCGCAGTCCCTACCGCAGGCGCGCCATCAAAGCGTGCTCCACGAGCGTGATCAGCGCGCTCTTCGCATCCGCACGGTGCCGCGCGTCCGTCGTCAGAATCGGGGTGTCGGGTCCGATCTGGAGGGCTTCGCGGACTTCGTCGGGGGTGTAGGGCTGGTGTCCGTCGAAGCCGTTGAGGGCGATGACGAAGGGGAGGCCGCTGTTCTCGAAGTAGTCGACGGCGGGGAAGCAGTCGGCGAGGCGGCGGGTGTCGACGAGGACGACGGCGCCGATGGCGCCGCGTACGAGGTCGTCCCACATGAACCAGAAGCGGTCCTGTCCGGGTGTACCGAAGAGGTACAGGATCAGGTCCTGGTCCAGGGTGATACGGCCGAAGTCCATGGCCACCGTCGTGGTGGTCTTGTCCCCGGTGTGCGTCAGGTCGTCGATGCCCGCGGAGGCGGACGTCATCACGGCTTCGGTACGCAGCGGATTGATCTCCGAAACGGCACCGACAAACGTGGTCTTACCCACGCCGAAGCCCCCTGCCACCACGATCTTCGCCGAGGTAGTGGAGCGGGCTGCTCCGCCGCTAGAGCTTGCGAAGTCCACTGAGCACCCTTTCGAGCAGTGTCACATCTGGCTGGCCGCCGGCGGACTCGTCGCCGCCGGGCTGGTGGATAGCGACGAGTCCGGCCTCAGCCAGGTCGGCTACGAGGATCCGGGCAACGCCGAGAGGGATCGAGAGCAAGGCCGAAATCTCGGCCACCGACTTGATCTCGATGCACAGCCGGCAGATCCGCTGGTGCTCGGGCAACTGCCCTTGCAGCCGGGACGGATCGGCCGTCGTACTCACCAACGCCTCAATGGCGAGTTGGTAGCGCGGTCGGGTCCGTCCACCGGTCATGGCGTACGGACGAACGAGCGGATTGTGCGCCGCGGGCGCGGCCGGCTCCGGGGCCCGGCGCGGCTGCACCGGCTGAATGCGGGGCTGCTGCGGAGAGTCGTACCGGTGCGGGCGCTGCGCCCGCTGGGGCTGCTGCGGCCACTCCGGGCCCTGAAGGTGCTGCGGCTGCCGGTACGGCTGATAAGGCTGCTGTGCGCCCTGTCTGCCGGGTGTGGAGGGGTAACCGAAACCATTGTCCCCGTGCTCACCCGGTGTGTGCTGGCCACCGTTGAACTGGTGCCCGCCTGGGGGTGTACCCACGATTCCTCCTCCGCCTGCCGGTCCCGATTCCAGTGGGTCCGCGCCACCGCACCCTATGGCGCGGTGGCGCGAAACGCACTGCCTGCTTACTAGTTGAGAAGACTTCCCTGAAGCTCGGCACGGAGGTCCGGAGTGAGGACACTGCCCGCACGGTCGACCAGAAGTGCCATTTCGTACCCAACCAGACCGATATCGGCGTCCGGGTGTGCAAGAACGGCCAACGAAGATCCATCGGAAACGGACATGATGAAGAGGAACCCTCGCTCCATCTCCACAACTGTCTGATTGACCGCGCCGCCTTCGAAGATCCGGGAGGCACCCGCGGTCAGCGACGTCAGACCGGAGGCTACAGCCGCCAGCTGGTCCGCACGGTCGCGCGGAAATCCCTCGGACATCGCCAGCAGGAGTCCGTCGGCGGAGACCACCACCGTGTGCGACACCCCAGGGGTGTTGTCCACGAAGTTGGTGATCAACCAGTTCAGATTCTGCGCCGCCTGGCTCATCGGGCTCACACTAACGCTCCTGGTTGTAGGTATTACTGGTGTCCGAACCCGCGTTACGTCCCCGCAGCACGCCACGTCGCAGGTTGCTCAACCTGCCACGTATGTCCTCCGGGGCGCGGGAGACCTGGGGGCCGCCCTGCTGGGTCTGCTCGGCCGTTCCCTCGACCAGATTGGCCTTGGGTACGCGCCGGGGAAGTCCGGACGGGGTGACCCCGCCCGCCTTCGGCTCCCGGAGCTTCTCGGCCCGCTCCCAGCGCTCGTCGTTCGCAGAGCGCCAGTCCTCGGAACCGGCACCGTCCTCCTGCGCGGGCGACGGCTGCTGCTGCGGCAGTTCCTCCTGCTGCGGCGGTGCCTGCTGCGCGGCGACGGGCTGGTCGTTGCCGCGGCCGGTGGGCTGCCAGTGCTGCTGGCCGCCGCGGCGCGGCAGGCCGGCACCGGTCAGCTCGTGGCCGGAGTTCGGGACGGGGCCCGAACGGTCGAAGCCTACGCTCTCCTGCGTGGACGTGGGAGCGCTCGCAACAGATTCCGTCTCGGCCTGCGCCACCGGCTCGTACGGGCCCTGGTACGTGCTCTGATCAGCCCACTCCTCCTGCTGGGGCTGGGCGCTGTACTGCTCGTCGTAGGCGGCCTGAGGCGCCTGCGGAGCCGGGTACGCCGTCTCCTGGTAGCCGGCCTGACCGCTGTAACCGGGCTGCTCGGCATAGCCGGTGTCGCCGCGGTACGGGTCGTAGGTGCCTTCGTACGAGGGCTGCTCGTACTGCTGTTCCTGCCGGCCGCCCGCCTGCGGCTCCTGGGCGTACTGGTCCGCGGCGTAGGGCGCCTCTTCGTACGCGGCCTCGGAGTACTGCTGCTGCGGCTCCTGCTGCTGCGGGAACGGCGGACGCTCGCTGCCGGCCTGCGCCTCCAGCGCCGCGCGGCGCTCCTCCCGCATGAGCGAGCGGCCCACCGGGTCGAGCTGAGCGGAGTCCGCGGAGTGCTCCTCGTAGCGCGAGTCGTCGAAGCCGAGCTCCGCCGCCGTACGCAACTGGGGCTGCTGAGGCAGGGCGTCGAAGGCCTGCTGCTGCGGAATGATCGAGGAGACCGTGAAGTCGTCCTGCGCGGGGGCGCCGTCGCCGCCACCACCGTGGGTGATCGCATCCGGCAGCATGACCAGCGAAGTCGTACCGGCCTGCTCGCCCGAGGGACGCAGCTGGACCCGGATGCCGTGCCGGTCGGAGAGCCGGCCGACCACGAAGAGACCCATGCGCTGGGAGACCGCGGCGTCCACCGTCGGCGGGTTGGCCAGCTTGTGGTTGATGTCGGCGAAGTCCTCGGCGGTGAGACCGATGCCCTTGTCGTGGATCTCGATCATCACGCGACTGTCGGGCAGCCGGGTGGCGGTGACCCGCACCTTGGTCTGCGGCGAGGAGAACGTGGTGGCGTTCTCCAGCAGCTCGGCCAGCAGGTGCACGAGGTCGGTGACGGACTGGCCGTGGATCTCGGTCTCCGGCACGCCGGAGAGCTCGATGCGCTCGTAGGACTCCACCTCGGAGGAGGCGGCCCGCAGCACGTCCACCAGCGGCACCGGCTGGTTCCAGCGGCGGCCGGGCTCCTCGCCGGCGAGGACGAGGAGGTTCTCGCCGTTGCGGCGCATACGGGTCGCCAGGTGGTCCAGCCGGAAGAGGCTCTCCAGCTGGTCCGGGTCGGCCTCGTTGTTCTCCAGGTCGGTGATGAGGGTCAGCTGGCCCTCGATGAGCGACTGGTTGCGGCGCGAGAGGTTGGTGAAGATCGCGTTGACGTTGCCCCGCAGCATGGCCTGCTCGGCCGCCAGCCGGACCGCCTCGCGGTGCACCTGGTCGAAGGCGCGGGCGACCTCGCCGATCTCGTCCTGGCTGTTGATCGGGATCGGCTGGACGCGGGTGTCCACCCGGCCCGGATCGGTCCGGGAGAGCTGGTCGACGAGCGAGGGCAGCCGCTGCTCGGCGATCGAGAAGGCGGCCGTACGCAGCTGGCGCATCGAGCGGCTCATCTGGCGGGCCATGAGCCCGGCCAGGATGAAGGCGGCCAGCAGGGCGATGATCACGATCGCGGCGTTGACGATGGCGTCGGTGCGGGCGCTGGACGAGATCTCCGCGGCCTCGGTCACCGCCTTGTCGACGAGCTCGTCCTCGACCGTGGTGTAGCCGTCGAACTTGGCCGTGGCCGCGGCCATCCAGGTCTCGGGGGTGATCCCCTTCGCCTTGAGCTGCTTGGGGTCCTTGCCCAGGCCGATCTCCTGGGCCATGCCGTCGTAGACCGAGCCGTCGATGGTGGGCGGCGTCACGAAAGGCACGCCGGCCGCGTCGGCCTGCTCCTTCGCGGACTTGAGGTTGGCGGCTCCCTCGGCGGCCTTGCGGGCCATGACCGTCTTCAGCCGGGCGGCGTCGGCCTCCGTACCGCCGGAGACGAATTCACCGAGGGCGATCTGCTCCAGGTAGTTGTACGAGCCGAAGGCCTTGACCTGGTCGTTGAACTTGCCGCTCTCCTGGCTGGGCCGCACCAGAAGGTGCATTCCGATGGAGCGCTGAAGCGATTCTGCAGCCTTGGCCAGCTCGATCGCGTACACGGTACGGCCGTAGCTGGTGATGTTTCCGGTGCCGAGGCCGAGCTCGTTGCAGAACTCCATGAGGGAGTGCTGGACCTGGGTGTATCCCTCTTCGGTCTTCACCGGGTCCATGGCGGCGGTGTACGCGGCCTTGCGCAGT
The DNA here is from genome assembly GCF_043203805.1 of Streptomyces sp. LN549. NCBI lineage: Bacteria > Bacillati > Actinomycetota > Actinomycetes > Kitasatosporales > Streptomycetaceae > Streptomyces > Streptomyces sp. LN549. The sequence goes on from NZ_JAZHRI010000002.1 coordinate 6,471,965, forward strand.
TCCGGGAGCTTGGGCTCCTCCAGCTTGAACAGCTTGAGGCGGCGCTCCAGACCCTGCTTGCCCGGCATGTCCTTCACGGCCGTGTCGAACTTCTCCGCGGCCGCGTCAGTGGTGGCCCGGGCCTGGGTGACGACCTCGGAGTCGCGCTTGTTGGACAGCAGCGGCTGAGCGGTGAGGTCACGCTCGTTGAGCAGCGCCTGCCCGTACTCGGCGGCCGCGCGGACGATCAGCGCGGTCTTCTCGGCGTTCTGGGCCTCCTGCCAGGTGTCGACCGAAGCCTTCACCTGGAAGCCGCCCATGATCAGGCCGACCAGTACCGGGATCAGGAGGATCGCGTTCAGCCGGGTGGGCACCCGCCAGTTGCGCGGGGACAGCCGGCTGGTGCTGCCACCTGCCGGTATCCCTTCGGACACATCGGCGGACGGCGCCACGGTGCGCGACGGCGGGGTGAAGTTGCCCCGCTCCGCCTGCGCCGTTGCGCCCTCGTTGTTACGCCTCACTCGACCAACAACCTCTCGGCGTCGGCACCTACGTTGTGCCGTGTTTGTTCAGGGCCGTACTACTCGGGAGTTCATCGAATTGCAGCACGGCCACCGGTCGCGTTCCAAACAGTCGGAATGTGCGATTCCGAGTGGCCCGGACCTCAGATAAAACGGGCATAAAGAACGAGCCCCGTCAAAAGGCGGGGCTCGTGTGAGCGCAGTGATACCGGCCGTGCGCATCGGGTGCTGACCGTGGCTTAATTCTCTTTCGAAACGTTATGAACACGGGGGTGGATCGTGTCAAAGGACACACTCCGCCCCCGTGTGACTACTGTAATTGCCGTACGGAAATACCGGCTTGTGCCTACTTGAGCCGCGCCATCAAAGCGTGCTCCACCAGCGTGATCAGACCGCTCTTGGCGTCACCGCGGTGCCGCGCGTCGGTCGTGATGATCGGGGTGTCGGGTCCGATCTGGAGGGCTTCGCGGACTTCGTCGGGGGTGTAGGGCTGGTGTCCGTCGAAGCCGTTGAGGGCGATGACGAAGGGGAGGCCGCTGTTCTCGAAGTAGTCGACGGCGGGGAAGCAGTCGGCGAGGCGGCGGGTGTCGACGAGGACGACGGCGCCGATGGCGCCGCGTACGAGGTCGTCCCACATGAACCAGAAGCGGTCCTGTCCGGGTGTACCGAAGAGGTACAGGATCAGGTCCTGGTCCAGGGTGATACGGCCGAAGTCCATGGCCACCGTCGTGGTGGTCTTGCCGCCGGTGTGCGTCAGGTCGTCGATGCCCGCGGAGGCGGACGTCATCACGGCTTCGGTACGCAGCGGATTGATCTCCGAAACGGCACCGACAAACGTGGTCTTGCCCACGCCGAATCCGCCCGCCACCACGATCTTCGCCGAGGTGGTGGCCCGGGCTGCACCGCCACTAGAGCTTGCGAAGTCCACTGAGCACCCTTTCGAGCAGTGTCACATCCGGCGCGCCGCCGGCCTCTCCGTTGCCCGGCTGGTGGATGGCCACCATGCCGGCTTCCGCCAGGTCCGCGACGAGAATCCGGGCCACACCGAGCGGCATCGACAGCAGGGCCGACACCTCGGCCACCGACTTGACCTCACGGCACAGGTGGCAGATCCGCTGGTGCTCGGGGAGCAGGGTCCCCAGATGCGCCGGGTCGGCCGTGGTGCTGACCAGCGCCTCTATCGCTAGCTGGTAGCGCGGTCGGGTCCGTCCGCCGGTCATGGCGTACGGACGGACCAACGGCTGGTCGCCTTCACCTTCGTACGACGCGCGGTTCAACGCGCCGTACGGATCGGGTGAGGCGGGTGGCGGGGTCATGAATCCTCCGGGCGTGACAGCAGGGTGTCGGCTTGCCGTCTGAAGGGGCCGGTGGGGGGCTGTAAGCGGCCGGACGGGCGAGAGATGGGTGCGGTACCTGGGCTAATCGTCGTCTGTGTCACCGATTCATGGCCGCCTAGTGGAGCAGGCTGCCCTGGAGCTCGGCGCGGAGGTCCGGGGTCAGGACAGTGCCCGCCCGATCCACCAGCAGAGCCATTTCGTAGCCGACCAGACCGATGTCGGCGTCCGGATGGGCCAGCACGGCCAGCGAGGAGCCGTCCGAGATGGACATCAGGAAGAGGAACCCGCGTTCCATCTCCACCACGGTCTGGCTGACGGCGCCGCCCTCGAAGATCCTGGAGGCACCCGCGGTCAGCGACGTCAGACCGGAGGCGACAGCCGCCAGCTGGTCGGCGCGGTCGCGCGGGAAACCTTCGGACATCGCCAGCAGCAGGCCGTCTGCGGAGACCACAACCGTGTGCGACACCCCTGGGGTGTTGTCCACGAAGTTCGTGATCAACCAGTTCAGATTCTGCGCGGCCTGACTCATCGGGCTCAACTAACGCTCCTGCTGGTGAGTGGGGCCGAGTGGGAAACTGCCGGTCGACGGGCCGTTGTTGGCCTGACGTCCCTGCTGGATGCCCCGGCGGAGATTGGTCAGCCGCCCGCGCACATCATCGGGCGCACGCGACACCTGGGGACCGGACTGATGGTTCTGCTGCTGGGCGGTACCCGGCACCAGATTGGCACGCGGGACCCGGCGAGGCAGACCGGAAGTGGTAATTCCGCCTGCTGCGGGCTTCTTCACCCGCTCCGCCTGCCGGACGAGTTCGTCGTTCGGCGAGGCGCGCCAGGAGCTTGTGGCGCCGCTGGTGTCGCCGGCACCGCGGCGCGGTGCGGCGGGAGCGGGACGCTCCTCGGCGGGCTGCTGGGGGAACCCGGGTGCCTGCGGCGCTGCGGGCGGCTGCTGGCCACCCTGCTGCGGACCGTGGAACCAGTTCGTCTCCAGCGTGTCGTACAGCGGGGTACGGCCGTCGCCGGGACCGGCCGGCGGCAGCGCCTCGGGCTGCGGCTGCTGCGGCAGGACCGGCCGGTACTCCCCACCCGGAGCCGGCGCGACGGGCGGACGCGGGGCACCGAAGTCCCCGTTGTCGCGGTCACGCTGGCGCGGCGCGGGCTGACCCTGGGCCTGCCCGAAGTCCGGGCGGGCGAACTGCGCGGTGCTCGCCGGGTCCGGCGCCTGCGGCGCGGGCCGCTGCTGCGGAGCCGGTGCCGAGAAGTCGGGACGGGCGAACTCGGCGGTCGAGCCGGGACCCTGCTGGCTGTTCATCGGCGGACGCGGGCTGAGCGGCGGCGGGTTCAGCGGCCGCTGGAACTGGCCGGTGGACTCGGGCTCCTCATGACCGCGGGGCGCGTCGAGCGGGGAGTGCCGCGGCGCGGACGGTTCCTCGTTGCTGCCCCAGCTGGTGGTCTGCGGGCGCTGCGGCTGGGGGTTGCCACCCGGCAGCTCCGCACGCGGACCGCCGGCCGGAGGCAGCTGACGGTCGTTCTGACCGGGCCCGCCGGGCTGCTGGAAGCCGCCGCCCTGATTCTGCCGGGCCTGCTGAGGCTGCGGGGCCTGCCATCCGGGACCGTTCCGCTCCGGACGCTTCTGGTCGAACAGACTGGGCTGGCCCGAGTCGGTGCGGCCGTCGCCCTGGCCGCGGGCGCCCAGCCGGGCACCGCCGCCGAAGGCACCGGAGAGCCCGCCGCCCTGACGCGGCGGCTCCTGGCGCGAGACGTCCGGCTGCCGGCCCTGCGGACCGGTGCCGGGGAGCCCGGGGCTCTGGAAGCCCGAGTTCTGCTGACTGCCGGGCTGACCGGGCTGACCGGGCTGGTTCTGGGGACGGCGCGAGCCGCCGTCGCGAGCCGGCAGCGCCGCCCGCGGACCGGAGCCCGCACCGACCTGGCCTCGCGTGGCACCGGGACCCGCGGGGAGCCGTCCGCCCGGGGCCGACGGAGAAGCGTCGAGACCGGCGCGGGGCGCGTTGCCACCGGCCATGAGCCCGCCCGGAGCATTGCCGCTGCCGCCGGCGAGGAGCCCGCCCGGAGCGGGGGCCTGCTGACCCGGGCCCTGCTTCGGGACCGGCTGCTTGCCACCGTGCGCGACGTCGACGGGGAGCATGACCAGTGCGGTCGTGCCACCCGAGTCGGAGGGGCGCAGCTGGATGCGGATGCCGTGACGCAGCGACAGCCGGCCGACCACGAACAGACCCATGCGGCGGGAGACCGAGACGTCCACGGTGGGCGGCGAGGCGAGCCGCTCGTTGATCGCCGCGAGGTCCTCGGGGGAGAGGCCGATGCCGGTGTCGTGGATCTCGACGAGCACCCGGCCGTCGGGCAGCGCGTGACCGGTGACCCGGACCTTCGTCTGCGGCGAGGAGAACGACGTGGCGTTCTCCAGCAGCTCGGCGAGGAGGTGCACGAGGTCGTTGACGACCCGGCCGGCGACCTCGGTGGCGGGCACCGCGGCCAGTTCGATGCGCTCGTACTGCTCCACCTCGGAGGCGGCGGCACGGAGCACGTCGACCAGCGGCACGGGCCGGGTCCACCGGCGGCCCGGCTCCTCGCCCGCGAGGACGAGGAGGTTCTCACCGTTACGACGCATGCGGGTCGCGAGGTGGTCGAGCTTGAAGAGGGAGGACAGCTGGTCCGGGTCGGCCTCGCGCGACTCCAGCTCGGAGATGAGCGAGAGCTGACGCTGGATGAGGCCCTGCGAACGGCGCGAGAGGTTGGTGAACATCGCGTTGACGTTGCCCCGGAGGAGGGCCTGCTCGGCGGCGAGACGGACGGCCTCGCGGTGCACGTCGTCGAAGGCCGCGGCCACCTTGCCGATCTCGTCGCGGGAGTGCACACCGACCGATTCGACCGAGGTGTCGACGTCCTGCGGGTCGGCCTCGGAGAGCTGCTTGACGAGCTCGGGCAGCCGGTCCTGGGCGACGCGCGTCGCGGTGTCCTGCAGCCGGCGCAGCGAGCGGATCATGGACCGGGCGACGACGAAGGCGCCGACCAGCGAGACACCGAGCACGAGCAGGATGAGCGCACCGGAGATGATCGCTTCGCGCTGGGACTCGTCGCGCAGCTCGCGCGCCTTGCCCTCCATGTCGCTGAGGAGCGTCTCCTCGATCTGCTTCATGGCCTGGATCTTGGTGGAGTCCTGGTCGTACCAGTCCATGTACGAACGGCGCACGCCCGGGCCGCTCATGCCGTTGGCGTTGTCGAGCACCCTCTTGGCGTAGGTGTCGGCGGCCTTGATCTCGGGCTGGCCCTCGTCGAGCGTGGAGGTCAGCTCGTCGGCGCTCTTGCCCGTGGTCGTGTAGATCGCCTCGAAGGAGCGGCGAGCCGCGTCCTCCTTGCGGTGGGCGGCCAGACCGAACTGCTGGTCGTTGCGGTCGAGGTGCGGCTGCTTGTCGTTGCCGCTCGGCAGCGCCGCGGCGATGATCGCGCGCTGGACCGACGCGTACTCCTTGGCGGAGGAGAAGGCCGCCAGGGCGCGGGTCCGCTTGATCATCTCGGGGCTGCTGGTGGCCTGCGCCATGTCCTGGGAGAGGCTCAGCAGCGAGGTGATCAGCTGGCTGTAGGCGTCGACGGTCTGGAGACTCGGACTGTCCTTGGAGTACGCCTGCTTGCGGATGTCGCGGATGGAATAGAGCTGCGAGGCGATCTGCTGGACGCTGGAGTGGATGCTCTCCAGGGCCTCGTCACCGGTGGTGTCACCGAGGTCGCTCGTCGCGGTGAGGAACGCCTTCTTCGCCCGGTCGGTCTTCTTCCGCGGCTCGGTGACTTTGAAGTCGGTCGCGGGCACCCCGTTGGACAGCGGTCCCGCCGACCGGTCGCGCTCCTCCTGGAGCGCCTGGGCCAGAGAGGTCGCCTGCTTCGTCATCTTCGTCAGCAGCTGCATGTGCTCCAGCTGCTGGATGTCGTTCATGGAGTCATTGATGCGGAGACCACCCAGCGTGGTCGCCGCGACCACGGGGAGGGCGAGCAGGGAGACCAGACGCGTGCTGATGCGCCAGTTGCGAAGAGCTACGCGTGATCCCGTGCCGACCGGACCGCGCGGCTTGAGCGCGGAGACCGGATCGGACCCGCCGCTCGCCGCCGCGCCGGAGCGCTGGGCGCGGTCGTTGCTGTCGCCGGCCGCGGCCGGTCCGGGGTTCTGGGCGTGCTGGGGCGAGGAACCGCGGTCGGTCCCGCCGCGCGGCTCCTGTTCCGCCGCAGCGCTGCCATCCCTCTTGAAACGTCCCTGCACTAGCGTCGCAACCTCTGGACCAGGCGTTCTCTCCCGCCATGGACGGAAGGAACGGTGTCGGCGTCGTGGGGCGTTGTACCGCCCCATGGTGGTCGTGAGTGACCGGCGCTCTTCCCCTTCCCGCCGCCACTCGGCGCTGCGTTGCGCCCCTGCGCGCCGGCTTGAAACCGCGGCGGTGCGTGGAATTCCAGCACAGTGGCGGATCTCCAACAAGGGCCAGGTACCGGGCTGTGACCTGGGTGACACGTTGTGATGAGGGGGTAACAAGGGGTGGAGTCCGTTCAGTGACATAACGGACCATTGCGGGTGAATCAGGTCTGGGCGACGGGTGTCCCAGTCGACATGATCAGGAGCGGAATGATTCATTCAATGGTGCAATGTCCGTTTCTTTCGACCGCGCGCGCCGCCCGAATTGGTGGAATTGTCGGCCGCTTCGTGAGCAAACTCACAGGATGATCGCCGTCTCTTCCGGGCTCCCGGAGGGAATCGGATGTTTAGCCTGGCGCTTTACAGGGATGGCAAAACCGACAACCGGCGCCCCTCCGGGTGGCGCCCCTACCGACAGGGTCCGTACGGCAGATGAAGACGACGATGATGTTCCGCAACATTGCCAACCCCCGGCGCACCACGCTGGCGCACCTCAAGGACGCCGAAGCGCTGCAGACGCCGGAGCAGCCGGAGCACGCAGTCGACCTGCCGACGCAGACGGCCAACCCGCGCCGCACGATCCTGATGGTGGCCCCCGCGGCCGCCACCGCCGCCGCGGAGTAATGCGCACAGCGTCCCCCCTCACCCGCGTTAGCCTGGAGCGTCAGTCTTCAGCTACCCAGCAAGTGAGGGGCGACAGCTTCCCGTGCGCATCGCCAGGTTCTCCATCGACGGCAATGTCGCCTTCGGCGCCGTCGAGGGCGACGGGCCCGATGGTCTCGTCCTCGACATCATCAAGGGCATCCCGTACGCCGAGTTCGAGCTCTCCGGGACCAAGGTCCCGCTGAGCAAGGTCCGGCTGCTGCCGCCCGTGCTCCCCAACAAGGTCGTGGCCATCGGCCGCAACTACGCGGAGCACGCCGCGGAGCTCGGCAACGAGGTCCCCGACGTCCCCGTGGCCTTCTTCAAGCCCACCACCTCGGTGATCGGCTCCGGCGACGCCATCGAGTACCCCTCCTTCTCCAACGAGCTGCACCACGAGGCCGAGCTGGCCGTGGTCATCGGCCGGATGTGCCGCGAGGTGCCGCGGGAGCGGGTCAAGGACGTCATCTTCGGCTACACCTGCGCCAACGACGTGACCGCCCGCGACGCCCAGAAGCGCGAGAAGCAGTGGGCCCGGGCCAAGGGCTTCGACACGTCCTGCCCGCTCGGCCCCTGGGTGGAGACCGACCTGGACCCCAGCGACATCGCCATCCAGGCCACGGTCAACGGCGAGCAACGCCAGCTCGGCCGGACGAGCGAGATGATCCGCTCCATCGAGGACCTGGTCGTCCACATCACGGAAGCGATGACGCTGCTCCCGGGCGATGTGATCCTCACCGGAACTCCCGCAGGGGTCGGACCCCTCCATGTCGGCGACGAGGTCGCCGTCACCATCGAAGGCATCGGCACTCTCACCAACAAGGTGATCAAGCGTGGTTAACGCACCAGTCCGCGTACGTTTCTGTCCCTCCCCGACCGGCAACCCCCACGTGGGCCTGGTCCGGACAGCTCTCTTCAACTGGGCCTTCGCCCGGCACCACCAGGGCACCCTGGTCTTCCGCATCGAGGACACCGACGCGGCGCGCGACTCCGAGGAGTCGTACAACCAGCTCCTCGACGCGATGCGCTGGCTCGGCCTCGACTGGGACGAGGGCCCCGAGGTCGGAGGCCCGCACGCCCCGTACCGCCAGTCGCAGCGCATGGACATCTACAAGGACGTCGCCGAGAAGCTCCTCGCCGCCGGTCACGCGTACCACTGCTACTGCACCACCGAGGAGCTCGACGCCCGTCGTGACGCCGCCCGCGCCGCCGGCAAGCCGTCCGGCTACGACGGCCACTGCCGCGACCTGAGCGCCGAGCAGACCGCCGCGTACGAGGCCGAGGGCCGCACCTCCATCGTCCGCTTCCGGATGCCCGACGAGGCCCTCACCTTCACGGACCTGGTCCGCGGCGACATCACCGTCCAGCCGGAGAACGTGCCGGACTACGGCATCGTCCGCGCCAACGGCGCCCCGCTCTACACGCTGGTCAACCCGGTCGACGACGCGCTGATGGAGATCACCCACGTCCTGCGCGGCGAGGACCTGCTCTCCTCCACCCCGCGCCAGATCGCGCTGTACGCGGCGCTCACCGAGCTGGGCATCGCCAAGCAGACCCCGGAGTTCGGCCACCTGCCGTACGTCATGGGAGAGGGCAACAAGAAGCTCTCCAAGCGCGACCCGCAGGCCTCCCTCAACCTCTACCGCGAGCGCGGCTTCCTGCGTGAGGGGCTGCTCAACTACCTCTCGCTGCTCGGCTGGTCGATCGCCGAGGACCGGGACATCTTCGACATCGACGAGATGGTCGCCGCGTTCGACATCACGGACGTCAACGCCAACCCGGCCCGCTTCGACCTCAAGAAGTGCGAGCACATCAACGCCGAGCACATCCGCCGGCTCGATGTGAAGACCTTCACCGAGGCGTGCGGTCCCTGGCTGCAGGCCCCCTTCGCCCCCTGGGCCCCGGAGGCCTTCGACGCGGACGTGTTCGCGTCGATCGCCCCGCACGCCCAGACCCGGGTCACCGTTCTCTCCGAGATCACGGCCAACGTCGACTTCCTCTTCCTCGACGAGCCGGCGACCGACGAGGCGTCCTGGGCCAAGGCGATGAAGGAGGGCTCCGACGCCCTGCTCGTCACCGCCCGCGCCAAGCTGATCGCCGCCGAGTGGAACGCGGAGGCCCTGAAGGCCGCCATCCTCGCCGCCGGCGAGGAGCACGGCCTGAAGCTCGGCAAGGCGCAGGCCCCGGTCCGTGTCGCCGTCACCGGCCGCACGATCGGCCTGCCGCTCTTCGAGTCCCTGGAGATCCTGGGCCGCGAGAAGACGATCGCCCGCATCGACGCGGCGCTGGCCAGGCTGGCAGCGTAACGACGACAGACGGACGGGCCCGGCAACCGCGCACAGCGGCTGCCGGGCCCGTCCGTCTGTCGTCAGGCGCGCCCGGACGCCCTAAGGTCGGATTCATGCCGATCAGAGCCGTCCTCTGGGACGTTGACGACACACTCTTCGACTACACGACGGCCGCCGCCACCGGCATGTCCCGGCATCTCGCGGCCGAGGGGCTGCCGGCGGGCTACGGCACGGCCGACGAGGCGGGCGACGCCTGGCAACGGCTCACCCGGTACCACTGGCAGCGGTTCGCCGACGGGGAGACCGACTGGCAGGGCCAGCGCCGCGACCGAGCAAGGGACTTCCTCGCACGCCCGCTGGACGACGCCGCGGCCGATGCCTGGTTCGAGCGGCACATCGCCCACTACGAGGCCGCCTGGGCGCTCTTCCCGGACGCCGTGCCCGCGCTCGACGCCCTGGCGGGGGCGTACCGGCACGCCGTGCTGTCGAACTCCGCCCTGGAACAGCAGCACCACAAGCTGACCGTGCTCGGTGTGCGCGACCGCTTCGAGTCCGTCCTGTGTGCGGCGGAGCTGGGCATCGCCAAGCCCGCCCCCGGGGCGTTCCTCGCCGCCTGCGAGGCACTGGCACTGCCGCCGGCGGAGGTCGCCTACGTGGGGGACGAACCCGACATCGACGCCCGCGGCGCGGTGGCCGCCGGTCTCACGGGCATCTGGCTGGACCGGCACGGACGGGGCGGACGGCCCGAACTCGTCCGGATCACGGCCCTGGACCAGCTCCCCGGCCTGCTCGCGGCCAATACCCGTTTTGGAGCGCCGGACACCTTCGGGTAATGTTCTTCCTGCGCCGCCCAAGCGGAACGAAAGATCCGGTCGGGAAGCGCAGACAGAAACAACACCCCTCAGGGGTTGCGTTTCAGTGGGCTATGGTGTAATTGGCAACACTACGGTTTCTGGTACCGTCATTCTAGGTTCGAGTCCTGGTAGCCCAGCGCAAGACCGCAAGAAAAGTAAGTTGCAGGAACAAGCCCCCGTTGTGTAGCGGCCTAGCACGCTGCCCTCTCACGGCAGTAGCGCCGGTTCGAATCCGGTCGGGGGTACAGATCCTTCCCGCGAGAACATCTGGGTCGCACCCACGTTCTTGATGCAGGATCGCTAGGGCCCCCGTTGTGTAGCGGCCTAGCACGCTGCCCTCTCACGGCAGTAGCGCCGGTTCGAATCCGGTCGGGGGTACTTGTAACACCATGGGCTATGGTGTAATTGGCAACACTACGGTTTCTGGTACCGTCATTCTAGGTTCGAGTCCTGGTAGCCCAGCGCAAGACAAGCAAGTCGCAGTATCCAAGCCCCCGTTGTGTAGCGGCCTAGCACGCTGCCCTCTCACGGCAGTAGCGCCGGTTCAAATCCGGTCGGGGGTACAACAGAGCATCAGGCGAAGGCCCTTCACTCCGGTGAGGGGCCTTCTGCTTATGTGTGCGGGCCGTTCGGCCCGGACCCGCATGAGGAGTCCGTACGGGGTCGCGCTCAGAGCCCGTACCGCCGGGCCGACTCCTCCTCCTGGGCCAGCCGGCGCAGGGCCGCCAGCACCGGCTCGTACAGCACCGCGGAGGCGACCGCCATCTCCACCTGCTCCGACTGCGTGGGATACGTCTCCATCATGTCCAGATCCCGGGCCGCCGCCTCGTGCATGAGGCGCGCGTGGTCCGCCAGATAGTCGCCCCGGAACGGGTAGCCGAGACGGATCAGGGTGGCCAGGGACGCCACCAGTGAGCGGTGGGAGGGGGAGAGGGAGCCGACCTCCCGGGCGGTCGACCATCCCAGCCGGTCCAGGAGCCGGTCGACCTCCGCGTGGGCGGCCGCCGTCTCCGGTGCCTCCTCGTCCGGGTCCGGACCGTGCGGCAGCGACCAGAGGGCCGCACCCAGCCGGATCGTCCGGCCGAGGGACTCGTCGTCGGCGTGGTTCAGCACCTCGCGGGCCGTGGCCACCGGGAGGCGGCCGACCTGGAGCAGGGCCCGGACCAGCCGCAGCCGGCGCACATGGCTCTCGTCGTACTCGGCCTGCGTCGCACTCACCCGCTGCCCCGGCGCCAACAGCCCTTCGCGCAGGTAGTACTTGATCGTCGCCGTGCTGACGCCGCTCTGCTCACTCAGTTCCGAGAGCCGCATTCGGTCCCCTCCCTTGCGCCGCCGTTGGGGCGGTGCCACGATCCAATCATTGGATAGTTCAACTCTCCAACCGAACCAGGGGGCCCGCATGTTCGCGAAACCGATACCGGGACGGATGACCGCGGCAGCCGAGGGGGACGTGGTCATCCTGCTGATCGGCATGCGCATCAACCACTTCTGGGGAGTGCACCACTGGCTCCCCGTCTTCCTCGCGATGCCGCGCCTGCTGCGGGAGTTGAGCAGGGACAAGAGCAGGGGGCTGCTCGGATACAACCTGCTGTCCGGCTCGCCGAGGACGTACTACGTCGTCCAGTACTGGGAGTCGAAGGAGAAGCTGTACGAGTACGCCGTGGCGCCGGACATGCTGCACCGCAAGGCGTGGGCGATGATCAATCGCAAGGAGAAGAAGTCCCGGCAGCACGTGGGGCTGTGGCACGAGACCTATGTCGTGCCCGAGGGCGGGTACGAGTCCATCTACGCCGACATGCCGGCGTACGGACTGGCTGCCGCGACCGGGTCGCTGCCGATCGAGGGGCGGGGCCGCCGTGCGGCGGATCGCTTCGCGCACCGCTCGCCGGCGAAGTGAGATGCTGAACTGATGCTGAGAGGGGGCCGCCACGACGCTGGGGCGGCCTCTTGTGAAGGGTGGGAGCGCCTGATCAGCCCGTGCGGCGCAGCGCCTCGCTCAGCCGGGCGGCCGAGTCGATGACGGCCTGGGCGTGCATGCGTCCCGGGTGCCGGGTCAGCCGCTCGATCGGTCCGGAGACCGAGACTGCCGCGACCACCCGGTTCGAGGGGCCGCGCACCGGGGCGGAGACCGAGGCGACGCCCGGCTCGCGCTCGCCGATCGACTGGGCCCAGCCCCGGCGGCGGACGCCGGAGAGCGCCGTCGCCGTGAAGCGGGCGCCCTGGAGGCCGCGGTGCAGGCGCTCGGGCTCCTCCCAGGCCATGAGGATCTGGGCGGAGGAACCCGCCTTCATGGTGAGCGTGGAGCCGACCGGCACGGTGTCCCGCAGACCGGACAGCCGCTCCGCCGCCGCCACGCAGATCCGCATGTCGCCCTGCCGGCGATAGAGCTGGGCGCTCTCGCCGGTGATGTCGCGGAGGTGGGTGAGCACCGGTCCCGCCGTGGCGAGCAGCCGGTCCTCGCCCGCCGCAGCGGCGAGCTCCGACAGGCGGGGGCCGAGAATGAAACGGCCCTGCATGTCCCTCGCCACCATGCGGTGGTGTTCCAGTGCCACGGCCAGTCGGTGAGCCGTGGGTCGTGCGAGCCCGGTCGCCGCGACCAGCCCGGCGAGGGTGGCCGGCCCGGACTCCAGGGCGCTCAATACCAGAGCTGCCTTGTCGAGAACGCCGACGCCGCTAGAGTTGTCCATACGACGATACTCGCGTCTCACTCTGTGAAACGCAAGTTCAATTTTCCAGCGAAGTTGCGAACCTGTAGGGGCGGCCGCACAACGGCCCGTAGCCACCGCCCCGTACGGGGGTCCGGACGGGGGCGCACCGAATCTCTAGTTGGGCCGGCGACGACGCCGGCCGGAGGGAAAGCGATGGGTAGGACACTCGCGGAGAAGGTTTGGGACGACCATGTCGTCCGGCGCGCCGAAGGTGAGCCCGACCTCCTCTACATCGATCTGCACCTGCTGCACGAGGTGACCAGCCCGCAGGCCTTCGACGGTCTGCGGCAGGCCGGACGCCCGGTGCGGCGCCTCGACCTCACCATCGCCACCGAGGACCACAACACCCCGACCCTCGACATCGACAAGCCGATCGCCGACCCGGTCTCCCGCGCTCAGCTGGAGACCCTGCGCAAGAACTGCGCGGAGTTCGGCGTCCGGCTGCACCCGCTGGGCGACGTCGAGCAGGGCGTCGTGCACGTGGTCGGCCCGCAGCTGGGTCTGACCCAGCCCGGCACCACGGTCGTGTGTGGTGATTCACACACCTCCACGCACGGCGCGTTCGGCGCGCTGGCGTTCGGTATCGGCACCAGCCAGGTCGAGCACGTACTGGCCACGCAGACGCTGCCGCTGGCCCGTCCGAAGACGATGGCGATCACCATCGACGGCGAACTGCCCGAGAGCGTCACGGCCAAGGACCTGATCCTCGCGATCATCGCGCGGATCGGCACCGGCGGCGGTCAGGGCTACATCCTCGAATACCGCGGCTCCGCCATCGAGAAGCTCTCGATGGAGGCCCGGATGACCATCTGCAACATGTCGATCGAGGCCGGTGCACGGGCGGGCATGATCGCCCCCGACCGGACCACCTTCGACTACCTGCAGGGCCGGGACCACGCCCCGCAGGGCGAGGACTGGGACGCGGCCGTCGCGTACTGGAAGACGCTGCGCACGGACGACGACGCCGTCTTCGACGCCGAGGTGGTCATCGAGGCCGCCGAACTGGCGCCGTTCGTCACCTGGGGCACCAACCCCGGCCAGGGCGCACCCCTGTCGGCCAACGTCCCCGATCCTGCTTCGTACGAGGACGCCTCGGAGCGCAACGCCGCCGAAAAGGCGCTGGAGTACATGGGGTTGACCGCCGGCCAGCCGCTGCGCGAGATCAATGTCGACACCGTCTTCGTAGGCTCCTGCACCAACGGCCGGATCGAGGACCTGCGCAACGCGGCCGCGATCCTGGACGGCCGCAAAGTCGCCGACGGCGTACGGATGCTGGTCGTCCCGGGCTCCGTCCGGGTCGCCCTGCAGGCCGTGGAGGAGGGCCTGGACAAGGTCTTCACCGCCGCCGGCGCCGAATGGCGGCACGCGGGTTGCTCGATGTGCCTCGGCATGAACCCCGACCAGCTGGCCCCCGGCGAGCGCTCCGCCTCGACCTCGAACCGTAACTTCGAGGGCCGGCAGGGCAAGGGCGGCCGTACGCACCTGGTCTCCCCGCAGGTCGCCGCCGCGACCGCCGTGCTGGGCCATCTGGCCTCGCCGGCCGACCTGTCCGACGCCCGTACGCCCGCCGGAGTCTGAGAATCATGGAAGCTTTCACCGCACACACCGGCCGGGCCGTCCCGCTGCGCCGCAGCAACGTGGACACCGACCAGATCATCCCCGCCCACTGGCTGAAGAAGGTCACCCGGGACGGCTTCGAGGACGGGCTCTTCGAGGCCTGGCGCAAGGACGAGAACTTCGTCCTCAACCGCCCGGAGCGCAAGGGCGCCTCGGTCCTGGTGGCCGGCCCCGACTTCGGCACCGGCTCGTCCCGCGAGCACGCCGTCTGGGCGCTCCAGAACTACGGCTTCAAGACCGTCATCTCCTCCCGGTTCGCCGACATCTTCCGCGGCAACTCGCTGAAGAACGGGCTGTTGACCGTGGTCCTGGACCAGAAGGTCGTCGACGCCCTCTGGGAGCTGACCGAGGCCGACCCGACGGCCGAGGTCACCGTCGACCTGGAGAAGCGGCAAGTCCTCGCCGAGGGCATCACCGCGGACTTCGAGCTCGACGAGAACGCCCGCTGGCGGCTGCTGAACGGGCTGGACGACATCAGCCTCACCCTGCAGAACGAAGCGGACATCGCGGCCTACGAGGCGGCCAGGCCGACCCACAAGCCCCGTACAATTAACGCCTGAGCAGCACGTTTCCAGTACTGCGCCCCCTGCCTTCTGGTAGGGGGCGCAGTCGCTTGTTGAGCCCCCGTCGGGCGACAACTCGCCCCAGATGGCACAATCGGTGCATGGAACGCGACAGCCAACTCAAGCTTTACGGCCAAGTCGCCGACCAATTGAAGGAAGCGCACTCACGAGTGCGTGCACTGCAAGTCCCGGAGGGCGTACGGATGGCGCTGAACCGGAAGCTGTTGGTCGTCACGGCCGCGGCAAAGCACGATCTCCCAGATGCAGCAAGGCGTCTGGACCGGTTGATGAAGGACCTCGATGAGGGCCGATTCCCCGAAGGTGACTGACTCTGCGGAACTGCGCAGCGGTCGACTTCGTTGCGGCACTAGGGTGATTAGCCCGTTTCGTGTTTGATTTGCGGTATATATCTGCCTAACGTGCGAAAAAGCCTGAACAGTTTCGTTCGGGCAATGTCTCCGAAGGGGAAGACGTGAACAAGGCACAGCTCGTAGAAGCGATTGCCGACAAGGTCGGCGGCCGTCAGCAGGCCGCGGACGCCGTCGATGCGGTGCTCGACGCGATCGTTCGTGCAGTCGTCGCAGGTGACCGGGTTTCGGTCACCGGCTTCGGCTCGTTCGAGAAGGTCGACCGCCCCGCCCGCTACGCCCGCAACCCGCAGACGGGTGAGCGCGTACGGGTCAAGAAGACCTCGGTGCCCCGCTTCCGTGCGGGACAGGGCTTCAAGGACCTGGTGAGTGGTTCGAAGAAGCTCCCCAAGAACGACGTGGCCGTGAAGAAGGCCCCCAAGGGCAGCCTCTCGGGCGGTTCTTCCACCCGTACGACGGCCAAGGCCGCCGCGAAGAAGGCGACCGCCAAGAAGGCCGTGGCGAAGAAGGCCACCGCCAAGAAGACCGTGGCAGCGGCGAAGACGACTGCTGCCGCCAAGAAGACCACCGCGAAGAAGACCTCCGCGGCGGCGAAGAAGACCACGGCGGCCGCGAAGAAGGCGACCCCGGCGGCGAAGAAGACGACGACGGCAGCCAAGAAGGCCGTCGCCAGCAAGACCGCGCCCGCCAAGAAGACCACGGCGAAGAAGGCGCCCGCGAAGAAGACCACCGCGCGCAAGACCACGGCCAAGAAGGCCACTGCACGCAAGAAGTGAGGACCGGCACCACAAGGTTCCTCACACGCGCCGGGCCGGGCTCCCCTCGGGGAGCCCGGCCCGCGGGCTGTTCGGGGCGGTCCCGGGCCCGGTCTCAGAAGGTCTGCAGCGTCACCAGGGTGATCCGCAGCCCGGCGCCTTCGCCCTCGCCCTCGATCCGCACCCGTTGCCCCGGGCGCAGCAGCCGCAGGCCGCCGGCGTCGAAGGCCGGGGCGTCGAAGTCCACCGGGGTGCCGTCGTCGAGCAGCACGCTGCCGGTGCGGGTCTCGGGGTCGTATGTGTACGAGGTCGCCTGCATGGGCGGCAGCCTATCGGTCCGCCGCAGGGACCCCCGCGGCCCAGCGCCCCGCCGTGTACGGGCCGACGCCCAGGGCCAGTGCCGCCCGAAGATCGTCGCCCGTGTCCACGTCCTGGCGCACCGAATCGATACCGGACAGCGTGACCTCCACCGCCCCCGACGTGAGATGCCGGGCCCTGGACGGACCGCCGAAAGCGGGGCGCAATTCCACTCCTGGCCCAGCGGAGAGAAAAGTCGTTCCGATTCCCGCGACATCGGTCACAAAGGCCCGGGGAAAAGCGGCAGAAAATTCGAGTACGCGGGACAATTCCGCCGGGCGCAACGCGGGAAGATCGGCGTTGAGCGCGGCGAGGGCTCCGTGGGGCCGGGCCGACCGCACCGCGCGCTCACCGTGCGCGAGGGCGGCGTTGAGCCCGGCGGCCGGGGTGTCGGCCACGATCCGGGCCCCGAGCGCGGCCAGCGCGGCCCCGGCAGTCGTGTCGTCCGTGACGACCACCACATCGGCGACGCCCGGGCAGGACAGAGCGGCGGACACGGTGTCCCGGGCGAAGGCCAGAGCGAGTCGCGGCCGCAACAGGGCGCCGGAAGCGGGCGCCAGCCTGCTCTTGGCCCGCGCCAGGGGCTTCAATGGGACGACCAGTGACCAAGGGCCGGTCGGGTCGGTGTTCGTGGCGGTCTCCCCCCTCGATGTGCATGGCCGCCTATTCTCGCCTGCCGGTACGACAACCCGGAGGGTCGGTCCCGAAGGTGAGGCGTACGGTGTTCTCGACAGAGCAGGGGCCTGGGGCGAGACTTGACCGTCGGTAGTCAGTCAGCAGTCAGCTCCACAGTCAGGTCATAGAGGAAGGTGTCCGAGTGTCCCGCCGCAGAATCGGCTTCTGGTACCGCCTGGCGGCGGTCATCGCGAAACCGCCGCTGGTGATTCTGTTCAAGCGCGACTGGCGGGGAATGGAACACATTCCGGCCGACGGCGGATTCATCACCGCGGTCAATCACAACTCGTACCTGGACCCTCTTTCGTACGGGCATTTCCAGTACAACACCGGACGGGTGCCGCGGCTCCTCGCCAAGGCGGGCCTCTTCAAGACCCCCTTCGTCGGAATGATGCTGCGCGGCACCGGCCAGATCCCGGTGTACCGCGAGACCACGAACGCGCTGGACGCCTTCCGGGCCGCCGTCGACGCCATCGAGCGCGGTGAGTGCGTCGCCTTCTACCCCGAGGGCACCCTCACCCGCGACCCCGAGATGTGGCCGATGGCCGGCAAGACCGGCGCCGCCCGCGTCGCGTTGATGACCAGGGCCCCGGTCATCCCCGTCGCGCAGTGGGGTGCCAACCTGGCAGTGCCGCCCTACGCCACGGAGAAGAAGGTGCGGCTCTTCCCCCGCAAGACCCTCCAGGTCCAGGCAGGGCCGCCCGTCGACCTCTCCCGGTTCTACGGTCAGGAGCCGACGCCCGACGTGCTGCGCGAGGCGACCGAGGTCATCATGCTCGCGGTCACCGCGCAGCTGGAGGAGGTGCGCGGCGAGAAGGCGCCCGCCGAGCTCTACGACCACCGCAAGGCCCGTGCAGAACAACGGCGCAAGGCCGAAGGAGAGGGACCCAAGTGACGCACCCCGTAAAGGCAGCCGTCTTCGGAACCGGCTCATGGGGTACGGCCTTCGCCATGGTCCTCGCCGACGCCGGCTGCGAGGTCACCCTCTGGGGGCGCCGGGCCGAGGTCGCCGAGGCCGTCAACACGACCCGTACCAACCCCGACTACCTGCCGGGCATCGAACTCCCCGCATCGGTGCGGGCCACCACTGACCCCGCCGAAGCCCTGCGCGGCGCCGACTTCGCGGTGCTCGTCGTGCCGTCCCAGACACTGCGCGCCAACCTCGCCGACTGGGCCCCGCACCTGGAGCCGCAGACGGTCCTCGTCTCCATGATGAAGGGCGTCGAGCTCGGCACCGCGAAGCGGATGAGCGAGGTCATCGAGGACGCCACGAAGGTCTCCGCCGACCGGATCGCCGTCATCACCGGGCCCAACCTCGCCAAGGAGATCGCCGAACGCCGCCCCGCCGCGGCCGTCGTGGCCTGCCGGGACGAGGCCGTCGCACGCCGCCTCCAGGCCGCCTGCCACACCCCGTACTTCCGCCCGTACACCAGCACCGACGTGGTCGGATGTGAGCTCGGGGGAGCCGTCAAGAACGTCATCGGGCTGGCCGTGGGCATCGCCGACGGCATGGGGCTCGGCGACAACGCCAAGGGCTCGCTCATCACCCGCGGCCTCGCCGAGACCATCCGGCTCGGACTGGCCATGGGTGCCGACCCGCTGACCTTCTCCGGACTCGCGGGCCTCGGCGACCTGGTGGCGACCTGTTCGTCGCCGCTCTCGCGGAACCACACCTTCGGGGTCAACCTCGGCCGCGGCATGACGCTCCAGGAGACCATCGCGGTCACCAAGCAGACCGCCGAGGGCGTCAAGTCGTGCGAATCCGTGCTCGACCTGGCCCGCAGGCACGGCGTCGACATGCCCCTCACCGAGACGGTCGTCGGCATCGTCCACGAGGGCAAGCCGCCGATGGTCGCGCTCAAGGAACTCATGTCGCGCAGCGCCAAGGCCGAGCGGCACTGAGCCGGTTCACCCACCGGGCGGTACCTGCCGCGCTGACGCGACCCGTACCAGAAGGTACGCTCATCGCGATATGAGCAGCGAGAACCTCCCCCAGAGCACGGAGCAGCAGCTCCGCAAGCCGCGTGTAGCCGTCGTGTTCGGCGGCCGCAGCTCCGAACACGGCATTTCGGTGGTCACGGCCGGTGCGGTCCTGAACGCGATCGACCGGACGAAGTACGACGTCCTGCCGATCGGCATCACGACGGACGGCCGCTGGGCGCTCACCGCCGACGAACCCGAACGCATGGCCATCACGGACCGGAAGATGCCCGACGTGGCACAACTGGCCGAGTCCGACGAGGGCGGCGTGGTGCTCTCCGTCGATCCCGGCAGCCGCGAAGTGGTCTACAGCGAGCCCGGATCCGTCCCCAAGGCGCTCGGCGAGGTCGACGTCGTCTTCCCCGTCCTGCACGGTCCCTACGGTGAGGACGGCACGCTCCAGGGCCTCCTGGAGCTCTCCGGTGTGCCGTACGTCGGCGCCGGCGTCCTCGCCTCGGCGGTCGGCCAGGACAAGGAGTACATGAAGCGCGTCTTCACCTCCTTCGGGCTCCCCGTCGGGCCGTACCTGGTCGTGCGCCCCCGCGAGTGGGACAACGACGCCCTGGGCGCCCGCAAGCGCATCACGGACTTCGCCGGCGAGCACGGCTGGCCACTCTTCATCAAGCCCGCCCGGGCCGGCTCGTCCATCGGCATCACCAAGGTCGACGACCCCTCCGGCCTCGACGAGGCGATCGAGGAGGCTCGCCGCCACGACCCCAAGTTCCTTGTGGAGTCGCTGCTGCGGGGCCGCGAGATCGAGTGCGGGGTGCTGGAGTTCGAGGACGGTCCGCGCGCCAGCGTGCCCGCCGAGATCCCGCCGGTCACCTCGCACGACTTCTACGACTTCGAGGCCAAGTACATCGACGCGGCGTCCGGGATCGTGCCCGCCCCGCTCACCGACGAGGAGACCGCAGAGGTCCAGCGGCTCGCGGTCGAGGCGTTCGAGGCCACCTCCTGCGAGGGCCTGGTGCGCGCCGACTTCTTCCTCACCGAGGACGGCGGCTTCGTCATCAACGAGATCAACACCCTGCCGGGCTTCACCCCGATCTCCATGTACCCGCGCATGTGGCAGGAGAGCGGCGTCAGCTACCAGCAGCTGGTCGACCGGCTCATCCAGGCGGCGCTGGACCGGCCGACCGGCCTGCGCTGAGAGCCGCCGGCACAGCACGGGGAGTGCGCCCCGGCCGGGGCGCACTCCCTACAGGCTGCTGGGAACCGTCTTCTTGACCGCCGGGGCGAAGGCCGCCAGCGGGGTCGCGTCATGCGCGTACGCCACCGAGAGCGTGACCTCGACGTACGCCTTGCGCAGGGTGGTCGTGAAGCGCGGCCCGTCGTCCTCCCGCTGCTCCAGCAGCCAGTTGACGCCGTCGGCCTCGGCGGCCTTCGACTGGGCGTCGTCCATCTTCACGGGGCGCGGGACACCGCAGCGCAGTACGATCGCCCCGTCCCCCCACCCGGCGGTCAGATCCGAACGGGGCGCGGGATCACTGCGCTCCAGACCGGCGACGGAACTCGGCAGCTCCTCGTGCAGCGCACGGCAGTAGGCTGCGGCTTCCGAGGACGGGGTGGGCACCGTGACCGATGCCGACGGGTCCGTGGAGGTGCAGCCCGCCGCAGCCATGAGGACCAGGGCGGCGGACGGACCGAGGAGCACGGGGTGGGGGAGCCGGCGGCAGGAAGATGTCACCGGCCCAGCGTAGACGGGGGCTACAGGTGAACGACCGGACAGGTCAGGGTTCGGGTGATGCCGTCCACCTGCTGGACCTTGGCGACCACCATGCGTCCGAGTTCATCGACCGTGTCGGCCTGGGCCCGCACGATCACGTCGTAGGGGCCGGTGACGTCCTCTGCCTGGATCACTCCCGGAATCTTGGCGATGGTCTCGGCGACGGTCGACGCCTTGCCCACCTCGGTCTGGATAAGGATGTACGCCTGTACCACGGAACCTCCAGGGCGGCCACGAGGATCATGTGGGGGAAAGGGACGCCACGTTATCGCGTTGCCGCGGGCCGCGGGGAGACCTGCGGGCCGGATGACGCCCACAGCGTGGCGTACAGAACACACAAGTTGACGTATCTCTTGACAGTACCGACAGCAGTGAAGGCCCGCGACCGCAAGCTCAGCGGGGCGGACGGGGGACAGGCGTGCCCGTGACCAGCAGGACGGGCCGCCCCTGCCGGCGGCCGGTCCACGGTCCGGACGCCCGGCCGCTGAAGCAGGCCGGACACCCGTCCGGCCCCATAGATGAGAGGTGAGACTCGGTGAAGGGAACCGTGGGCGAGTTGGGGGAGTTCGGGCTCATCAGGGAGCTGACGTCCCGGCTCACCACCACTCCGGCGGTACGGCTGGGACCCGGCGACGACGCCGCGGTCATCACCGCCCCCGACCGCAGGGTCGTGGCCAGCACGGACATCCTGCTGGAGGGACGGCACTTCCGGCGTGACTGGTCGACGGCGTACGACGTCGGCCGCAAGGCGGCCGCACAGAACCTCGCCGACATCGCGGCCATGGGTGCCGTGCCCACCGCACTGCTCCTCGGCCTCGTCGTCCCCGCCGAACTCCCGGTCACCTGGGCCGGGGAGCTGATGGACGGCATCCGCGACGAGTGCCAGGTCGCGGGAGCGGCCGTGGTCGGCGGCGATGTGGTGCGCGGCGACACCATCACCGTCGCGATCACCGCGCTCGGCGATCTGCGCAACCACGAACCCGTCACCAGGGCGGGCGCCCAGCCCGGCGATGTCGTCGCCGTCACCGGCTGGCTCGGCTGGTCGGCTGCCGGGTACGCCGTCCTCTCTCGCGGCTTCCGCTCGCCCCGCGCCTTCGTGGAGGCACACCGCCGCCCCGAACCGCCGTACCACGCGGGCCCCGCGGCGGCCGGGCTCGGCGCCACCGCGATGACGGACGTCAGCGACGGGCTCGTCGCCGACCTCGGGCACATCGCCGAGGCCAGCAAGGTCCGCATCGACCTGCGCTCCGGGCTCATCGACATCC
Organism: Streptomyces sp. LN549; assembly: GCF_043203805.1. NCBI lineage: Bacteria > Bacillati > Actinomycetota > Actinomycetes > Kitasatosporales > Streptomycetaceae > Streptomyces > Streptomyces sp. LN549. The sequence goes on from NZ_JAZHRI010000002.1 coordinate 6,494,014, forward strand.
CGTCGCAGATGTCCGACATCGGGCAGGCCGTCGGCGTTGACCCGCTCCAGTGGGTGCTCACCGGCGGCGAGGACCACGCGATCGTCGCCACGTTCCCGTCCGACGTGAAGCTGCCGGCCCGCTGGAAGGTGATCGGCGAGGTCCTCAACCCCTCGGCGCTGCCGCAGGTGACGGTCGACGGGGCGCCCTGGACAGCCAAGAGCGGGTGGGACCACTTCGGCGACATCGAGGACGCCCAGTAGATTGCGGCGTATGCACATACCTTCCGCCGTACCGCCCCGAGTGCTCACCGTCGCCGGATCCGATTCCGGCGGCGGTGCGGGCATCCAGGCCGACCTGAAGACGATGCTGGCGCTCGGTGTGCACGGCATGAGCGTGCTGACCGCCGTCACCGCACAGAACTCCCTGGGCGTGCAGGGCGCCTGGGAGCTGCCCGCGGAGGCCGTACGCGCCCAGTACCGCAGCGTCGTGGACGACATCGGCGTGAACGCGGTCAAGACCGGCATGCTGGCGTCGGCACTGCTCGTCGAGACCGTCGCCGCACTCCTCGCCGGGACGGACGCCCCCGTCGTCGTCGACCCGGTCGGCGTCTCCAAGCACGGAGACCCGCTCCTGGCCGCCGAGGCGCTCGACTCGGTCCGCACGAAGCTGCTGCCCGTCGCGACCGTGGCGACCCCGAACCTCGACGAAGTGGCACAGCTCACCGGCCTCACGGTCACCGACGAGGCCGGAATGCGGCAGGCCGCGGCAGAACTGCTGGGATACGGGCCCCGCTGGGTGGTCATCAAGGGCGGACACCTGCCGGGCGAACCCGTCGACCTGCTCACGGACGGCAGCGAGGAGCACTGGCTGCGCGCCCCCCGCCACGACAACCGCCATACCCACGGAACGGGCTGCACCCTCGCCTCCGCCATCGCCTGCGGACTGGCCCTGGGCCAGGACGTGCCCACGGCGGTACGGGCCGCGAAGGCCTACGTCACCGGGGCGATCGCGGCGGGCTTCCCGCTGGGATCGGGGATCGGCCCGGTCGACCACGGGTGGCGGTTGCGGGACGCCCGCTGAGGGACCCGAGCCGCTTCCACCGCCGGAGCACAGCAAAAAGCCGGTCCACCGAGGTGGACCGGCTTTTTGGGCAACCGGTAGGGCTGCGCTACGACGGGAACGTCAGCGCGCGACCTTGCCGGCCTTGATGCACGAGGTGCAGACGTTGAGCCGCTTCGGCGTCCGCCCGACCACGGCACGCACGCGCTGGATGTTGGGATTCCAGCGACGGGACGTACGGCGGTGCGAGTGCGAAATGCTGTTGCCGAAGCTCGGCCCCTTGCCGCAAACGTCGCAGTTGGCAGCCACGGGTCACTCCAAAACTTCAGATGCACTTACAGTGAATTCCGGCACGCCGGATTCATTGACTGAAGTGGCGGTACCGGGGGGTGTTCCCGACTCTCGTCGGGCAACCGAAGCAGCATACAACGGCTGCGTCGGAGATACGAAACTACCATGGGTGCACAGCCGCCCGCCCCGCCCCTGGGCCTGTCCCGGCCGCCGGCCGGGACTACTCTGCGATGCAGCCCGCCGCCCCGGTACGCGTTTCGAGGAGGACCATCAGGTGCCGCAGACCGCCGACGACCTGGACGCCGTCGCGGTGCGTACCTGGTGCTCACTGGCCCTGGACGCGCTGGGCCGGGAGCGCGAGGCCATCGACGCGATCAACGTGTATCCCGTCGCCGACGGTGACACCGGAACCAATCTCTACCTGACCGTGGAATCCGCGGCGGCGGCCGTCGAGGCCGTCTTCGCCGCCCACGAGACCGGTACCTCGGTCCCCTCCACTGCCGACGCGGTACGCGCCATGGCGCACGGGGCGCTGATCGGGGCCCGCGGGAACTCCGGCACGATCCTGGCCCAGCTGTTGCGCGGCATGGCCGGGGTACTGGCCGAAGGAGCGGGCGCCGGCTCGCTGCGCGCCGCGCTGGCCAGGGCCGCGGCGGCGGCCCGCGAGGCGGTCGCCCACCCCGTCGAGGGCACGGTCCTGACCGTGGCCGCCGAGGCCGCCGCGGCCGCCGGGCGGGCGCCGGACGCCGCCGGAGCGACCGCGGTGGCGCAGGCGGCGTACGAAGGGGCGCGGACGGCCCTGGACGCGACCCCCGGACAGCTTGCCGTCCTCGGCCGCGCCGGGGTCGTCGACGCGGGCGGACGAGGACTGGTGGCGGTGCTCGGGGCTCTGGTCGAGGCGGTCTCGGGCCGGGCCCCGGAAGGGGGGCCCGTCTTGTCCACCGCACCGGCCGCTCCCGCTCCCGCTCCGGAGGCCGCCGCGGACTGCCCCGGCGACGACCCGCAGGACGGGCCGGCCTTCGAGGTCATCTACCTGCTGGAGGCCGGTGACGACGCCGTGGAGCGGCTGCGGGCCCGGCTCGACGGGCTGGGCGACTCCCTCGTGGTGGTCGGCGGCGACGGGCTGTGGAACGTCCATGTGCACGTCGACGACGCGGGAGCGGCGGTGGAGGCCGGTGTCGAGGCCGGGCGGCCGTACCGCATCCGGATCACCCACTTCGCCGCGGACCGCATCCACGCCCGCCCGGAACCGGCCCAGCGCGCGGTCGTCGTGGTCGTCCCGGGCGACGGCCTCGGCAGCCTGTGCGCCGAGGCCGGCGCGACGACGGTGCTCGCGCGGCCCGGTGAGCCCCCGGCCAGCGGCGAACTCGTCGACGCCATCCGGCGCGCGCACGCCCGCGAGGTGGTGCTCCTGCCCAACGACGGGGAGCTGCGGCACACCGCCGCGGCCGCCGCCGAACAGGCCCGGGCCGAGGGCATCCGGGTCGCCCTCATCCCCACCCGGGCCGCGGTCCAGGGCATCGCGGCCCTGGCCGTCCACGAACCGGACCGCAGCTTCGACGAGGACGTCGTCGCGATGACCGCGGCGGCCGGCGCCACCCGCTACGCCGAACTGGCCGTCGCCGAACGGCAGTCCTGGACCATGGCGGGCATCTGCCAGGCCGGCGACATCCTCGGCCTGGTCGACGGCGATGTGGCCGTCATCGGCGAGGACGTCCCCGAAACGGCCCGGAAGGTGCTGGACCGGATGCTGGCGGCGGGCGGCGAACTCGTCACCCTGGTCCTCGGCGAGGACGTCCCCGGTACCCTGGCCGACGCGCTGGAGGAACACGTGCGCGAGAGGTACCTGGCGGTGGACACGGTGGTCTACCGCGGCGGCCACCAGTGCGCTCCGCTGCTGATCGGGGTGGAGTAGCCCCCACGCGGCGAGCGGCCCGCCGCCCCGCAGGCGGGTCCTCGATCGCCGGACGGGCCTGGGTTCGGCGATCGATCGAGGAGGAGGCGCCGCGCCCGGGCGCCCCGGTGTCATGCCCCCGCAGCCGCCCCCGACCCCGCCGCATACGCCCGCACCGACTCCGCCTCCGAGCGGCGCGCGTCCACCGTCTCGTCCGTGCCCGCCGGCACCCCCTCGTACGCCGCGAGGACCTCCGCAGCCCGCCTCAGCGCCGCGTCCGCGCGGCCCAGGCTCGCCTCCAGCCAGGCGGCCGTCAGGTCGGCGGCCGTGAGCCGGTCGAGGTGACCGGGGCCGGCCTCGCGGAAGGCCGCCGACGCCCGGTCGGCGAACCCGATCGCCTCCTCGTACGCGACCCGCACCGGATCGTCCGCGGCCTCGCCCGGCTCGCCCTCGCACGCGTGGGCGAGCAGTTCGGCGGTCTGGTGGCAGGTGTCCGCGAGCTCCACCCGCAGCTGCGGGCCCTCGCACTCCCGTTCCGCCGCGGCCATGAACGCCCGCGCCGCTTCGAGCCCCGGCTGCCCCTCCCGGGCCGCGTTCCAGGCCCGGACCCGCAACGTCCGTACCAGCGCGGGAACGTCACCCAGCGCCCGCCACAACTCCCCGGCCCGCTCGTACGCCCGCTCCGCCTCCGAGGTCAGCTCGGCCCGGTACAGCGCCTGCCCGGCGAGCTGGGCGAGCATCGCGTGGTCGTGCTGCTCCGGCCAGCCGCGCGCGATGTCCGCCGCCCGCAGCCAGTACTCCGCCGCGGCCCGCGGCTCACCGAGCGTGGACAGCCCGTCGCCGAGCCACCACAGCGTCTGGACGACCATGCCGTCCCCGTGGTCCTCGGCCGAGACATCGGGCAGTACGGCCTCCAGCACGGCCGCCGCCTCCGCCGCGCGCCCCAGCCGAAGCAGCCAGCCGCCGAGCTGGTGCCGGGCGTGGACCCCCAGCGATTCGCTCTCGCCCGCCTCGTCCGCCCAGTGCGCGGCGTCGAGGGCGTGCTCCGTCGCCTCCGCGAACTGCCCCGTGGCGCCGAGCACTTCGGCCAGCTGGAGATGGAGCCGGGCCCGCCCGGGGGCCGCCAGCGACGTCCCGCCGTGCTCCAGCGCCGCCCGTGCGGCCCGTTCCGCCGTCCCGTGGTCGTCGAGGTGCGCGGCGAGCCGTGCGGTCCGGGACTCGTACTCGACGGCGTACCAGGGCAGTTCCGCCGCGTGGACCTCGGCGGCCGCTCGCGCGTACAGCTCCGCCGCCCCCGGACCGTCGCCGCGGTAGGCCGCGACGTCCGCGAGGAATCCCAGCGCCTCGGAGATGCGGGTGGCCACCTTGTCCCGCGCACGCAGGGGTTCGGCGAACGCGAGCACCTCGTGTGCCGCCCGCCCGAGAGCGTCGGCCGCCGCGTCCGTGGCCTCCTCGTCCGCGGCCCGGAACATCCGCTGCTGGAGGATCCGGGCCCGGCAGACCAGCACCCCGCTCGCCTGCCGGCCAGTGGCCCCGCCCTCCGCGTGCAGGGCGAGAGCCAGGTCCACGAGCGGGCCGATCTCCGTCAGCGCCGCGTCCGTGGCGCCGTCCTCCGTCGAATGCAGAAAGGAGCGCCTGGCATCCGCCGCGACGGCCTCGCCCCGGTCGCCGGCCGCCTCGTACAGCCGGGCGGCCGCCCCGAACGCCTCCGCCGCCTCCGCGGGCGGCAGCGAACCGTCCATCGCGCGATGGTCCGCCACGTTCGCCCGGTCGTGTGCGGTCAGTGCGTCCGCCTCCCCGGACTTCTCGGCCCGCTCGGCGACCGCCCGCCAGGCGGCCCCGGCGTCCGGATGCTGGGCGTCCGAGAGCCGGTGGGCCTCGGCCAGCAGTCCGGCCAGGTCCTGCGCGGGTTCCGCCGCAGCGGGCGCCGTCGCGGAAGCGCGCGGAGCGGACGGCGCCGCGAGCCGCACGGCCCGTACGCCCAGAGGCAGCCGGTCCAGCAGCGGCCTGCGCGCCAGACGTTCCCGCACCTGCTCACCCACGTAGCCGTTGCCGTTGCGTGCGTCGAAGCGGGCCGCGAGGGCGAGCGCCCGGGCCCTGGCCCCGACGGCCAGCGACGCGGCGGTCCAGTCCGTGCCGGCCGGGCCCGGTACGGACTGCGCGCCGTGTCCCAGCTCGGCCAACCGGCCCATCAGCACGGCGGTGACGGCCAGGAAGTCCATCAGACTGCCGGGGTTGCCGCTGTCGGTGAAGTACGCGGGCCGGTCCGCCAGGATCTCCAGCGCGCGCGGCTCGTTGCCGGTCAGCGCACAGAACTCGACGTGCAGCGCGACCGAGTACCGCATGCTCTCCATCGGCCGGACCATCCGGTACCCGCGCAGATGGTTGGCGCGGGCCTGCTCCGCACAGCCCGTCCGCAGGAGCGGCAGGAGCGAGGCGGCCAGCACGGCGTGCGGCTCGTGCGCGCACGTGTGCTCACCCTCCAGCACCGGCGCCCAGGCCGCCAGCGCCTCCTCGTCCAGCCCCCGCAGCGCCTGCCAGCTCCCCTGCTCGTGCAGCTCGCAGGCATGGCAGTTGGCCATCCGGTCCCGGTCCGCCGCCTGCCAGGCGGTGTACGCCCGCCCGGCCCGCTCGAGATCGCCCAGATGCCGGGCGATCTCCAGCTCGCCCTGGCGTACCGCCCGCTCGGAATGCCCCGCCAGCCGGTAGCGGTGCTCCATCTCGCCCTGCCACTTCTCGATGGAGGCGAGCGGGATGTGCGGCTGGTCGACCATGGAGCTGGAGACCCACTTGAACATCCAGAAGAGATGGTGGGTCATGAACGGGTCGAAGTCGCCCGGCCGTTCGTCCCACAGCCGCAGCAGCCGCGCGAACGGGACGAACATCTTGTCCTTCTCGGAGCTGTAGTTGTAGACCTGCAGCTGATGGACGAGCGCCTCGACCAGCAGGGCCGCGTCCCCGCTCTGCTCCGCCTCGGTCAGCAGCCGCTCCGCACGGGCGTTGCGCGCGGGCCCCTCCGGCTCCTCCTGGTTGTCCCGCAGGGCCTGGCGGATCGTCGCGGCATCGGCGCTCATCGGCCGTCCTCCTGAGGGTTCGCGGGGGAGTGCCCCGGGGCGGCGGGATGCGTGGCCCACTCCAGCAGGCCGAGGAATGCCCGGTTCAACAGCGCCGAGTCGGCCGGCCGCAGCGGCCGCTGCGCCATCAGCAGCGCCTGCCCGTACAGCGCCTCCGTCGCGGTCACCGCCAACTCCGGGCTGTCCAGCGAACTGATCCGGCGGATCAGCGGATTGAGATGGTTCAGTACGAGCCGGGCCCGCGGGGCACTGCCGCGCAGCGAGCCGAGAATGCCCGCCCACAGATCGTCCGCCTGCTCCTCGGCCTCGGCACGCGCCTGCTCGTGGCGGGCCGAACGGTCGTCCAGGTGCAGCGCCGGCACCGTCAGCGGGTGGAAGGCGCGCAGCACCACATCGCAGCCCAGCGGGTCCAGCCCGGCGCGCGCCGCCGTGAGGAACGCGCCGAGCGCCAGCTCCTCCTCCGGGGCGACGGAGTCCAGGTGCGCGGTGACCGTGTCGGCGTCCAGCTCCGCGACCACCGTCCCCGGCCGGGCCGAGGGCAGCCGCTCGACCAGCTCGGTGTCGTACGTGTAACCACCGTTGACCACCCCGATGCCCTGCGCCGAGGCGATCGGCGCGACCTGCCGGAACTCCTCCACGGTCCGGGTGAAGTGCACCACCGGATGACGCCGGGCGAACTCCTCCAGCGACAGCCGGCCGTCCGTCGTCTCGAACGGCAGCCACGGGAGCATCGTGCGCAGCATGGCGCTGTCGTGCCGGGCGAGCGACTTCACGCCCAGGTGGTGCACGGACAGGAACTGCGCCAGCCGCTCCGGATCGCCCGCTGCCAGCCCCGTGAGCCAGTCCCTGATCCGCTCGCCCAGGGCGTCCCGGACCGCGGCAAGGGTCTCGTCCGCGTACAGCGCCTCCCGTGAGGCCGTGGGCCGCAGACTGTCCGTGTCGATGACGCACCGTACGAAGAACGCCCACTCGGGCAGCAGCTCGTCCGCCCGGTCCGTCAGCAGCATGCCCTTCAGATGCACCCGGTGGCCCGCGCGTTGTGCCGGACTGACGGCGGACGGCAGGACATGGGCCACCCCGCGGATCCCGGCGAGCGGCAGACCGAGATCGATCGTGTCGAGCGGCGTGAAGCCGAACTGCTCGTGGCAGTGGCGCGCCAGCGCCACCCGCCGCCCCGCCGGACTCGTGTACGCGCGGTCCCACGGCGCCGGCAGACCGGTGACGGCCGCCTCGCCGACCCGTACGTCGTAGGGCAGCAGCGAGCCGAAATCCCGGGCCAGCGCGAGCACCCGCTCCTCGGACAGCCACTGGGCGCTGCCCGGGCGTGCCGTCAGATGCACGGTGGTGCCGGGCTCGGGGCGCTCGCTGTCGGGGAGCGTACGGACGGTGTACGAACCGTCGTCACGGGCGCACCACTCCACCGGCGGGGCATCGGGCGTCCGCGCGGAGCGGCTCACCACCCGGATCTCGGCCGCGACCACGAAGCAGGCCAGCAGCCCGATGCCGAACTGGCCGAGGAAGTCCGCACGCGCCGAGGCGAGCCCCTCCGCCCCGTCGCGCTTGGAGCTGCGGCCGATCGTGGCGAGCAGGCTGTGCACATCCGCCTCGGTCAGACCGATGCCGCTGTCCTCGACGCGCAGCCGGCCGCCCTCGGCGTGCAGCCGCACCAGAGCGGGCGCGTCCGGCTGCTCGGCACGCCGGGCGGTGATGGCGTCCACGGCGTTCTGCAGCAGCTCGCGCAGATAGACGCGGGGCGAGGAGTAGAGGTGATGGGAGAGGAGGTCGACCAGTCCGCGCAGATCCACCTGGAAGGTGTGCGGCTCCTGGGCGGCGGCGGACTCGGTGGACGCGGAATTCGCTGAGGTCTCAGATGTCATCGTCGCAGCGCCGGTGGGGGGACTTGCGACAGCGCGGGTCGGGCGATCCCCCGCGGGGTGATCGCGAACGAGAAGCGTGGGAGCCGATCCTAGAGTTGCGGGCACGATTCTGACCAGGAGTTTCGGGGGCCCGGTGGTGCCCATCGGACAACTGTCAGTGGCGTGGTGTGCAATGGATCGCGTGTCTGCGTTCGACGAACCCCTCAAGAAACTGCTCGGTGGCGCCACCGCGAAGGTGATGGCCGAGCACCTCGACCTGCACACGGTCGGTGATCTCCTGCATCACTACCCGCGGCGGTACGAGGAGCGCGGCCGGCTCACGGCGCTGACCGAGCTCCCGCTCGACGAGCACGTGACGGTCGTCGCCCAGGTCGCAGACGCCCGCGTGATGATGTTCAACGGCGGCCGGGGCAAGCGCCTCGAAGTGACGCTCACCGACGGCCACGGCCGGCTTCAGCTGGTCTTCTTCGGCCACGGTGTCCACAAGCCGCACAAGGAGCTGCTGCCGGGCCGGCGCGCCATGTTCGCCGGCAAGGTCTCCGTCTTCAACCGGAAGATGCAGCTGGCCCACCCCACGTACCAGCTCCTCGATGCGGAATCCGACGACGAGGCCGGTGCCACCGAGGCCGTGGACGCCTTCGCCGGCAGGCTGCTGCCGATCTACCCCGCCTGCAAGCAGCTCGACTCCTGGCGCATCGCCAAGGCGGTCGACGCGGTGCTGCCCAGCGCTCAGGAGGCCGTGGACCCGCTGCCGCCCGCGCTGCGTGAGGGCCGCGGCTTCACCGCACTGCCCGAGGCCCTCCTGAAGATCCACCGGCCGCAGACCAAGGCCGACGTCGCCGCGGCCCGGGACCGGCTGAAGTGGGACGAGGCCTTCGTCCTCCAGGTCGCCCTGGCCCGCCGCAGATACGCGGACACCCAGCTGCCGGCCGTCGCCCGCCGCCCCGTCCCGGGCGGACTCCTCGACGCCTTCGACGCCAAGCTGCCGTTCACCCTCACCGACGGCCAGGTCAAGGTCTCCAAGGAGATCTTCGACGACCTGGCGACCGAGCACCCGATGCACCGGCTGCTCCAGGGGGAAGTCGGCTCCGGGAAGGCGCAACCCCTCGATTCGCTCGTCCTGACGCCTGAGGGCTTCAGGAGGATGGGGGATGTCTCCGTGGGGGACCAGGTCGTGCTCCCCAGTGGGGAGATCAGCTTGGTCGACGGAGTCTTCCCTCAGGGCGAGCGGGACGTATGGCGTCTCGTACTCTCCGACGACACCTCCGTGGAATGCGATGACGAACATCTGTGGATCGTCGGAACAAGTTGCGGCTGGGATCGGGGACAGGCCCCGAAGGTCATGACGACTCGCGAGATCCGCGCGGATACGTTCCAGGCCAACGGTTCGTCGAAGTGGTACATCCCGGTGGCTACCCCGGTGGATCTGTCCGATGGCACGGAAGTGCCTCTCGACCCCTACCTGTTCGGTCTGCTGCTGGGAGACGGATCCTTCCGGTACAACCTGCGCTTTTCGACGGCCGACGAGGAGATTCTGGCTGCCGTGCGTACGGCTCTGGTTCCGGATTGTGCGGTCGCACCGGTTCCCGGCTCGCGCTACGACTACAGCATCGGGCTGGCGGGCCTCAGGGGTGGCACCCGACGGAACCCAGTGATCAGCGTGTTGCGTGAGCTCGGTCTCTGGGGGCTCACTTCGCACGACAAGTTCCTGCCCCTCGCTTTCAAGAACACATCGATCAAGAACCGTCTGGCGGTCTTGCAGGGGCTTATGGATACGGACGGGACAGTGGATGCCCAAGGCCTGAGCGTGTCGTTCTGTTCGGCCTCCAGGGCGCTGGCCGACGACGTGGCATGGCTGGTTCGCTCGCTGGGAGGACGGGCTCGAGTGCTGCCGAAGAAGGCCGCGTTCAACGTCTCGATCGCCTTGCCGGACGAGCACGTCCCGTTCCGGCTGGCCCGGAAGGCGCGTCGCATGCGTCCGAGGCCGAAGTGCAACACGTTCCGACGGGGCATCCGTGCGGTCGAGTACGTCGGGCGCAAGCCCGTGCAGTGCATCAGCGTCGACGACGCGAGTCATGCCTACGTGACTGATCACTTCACTGTGACGCACAACACCATGGTCGCGCTGCGCGCCATGCTGGGCACCGTCGACGCCGGCGGACAGGCCGCCATGCTCGCGCCCACCGAGGTCCTCGCCCAGCAGCACCACCGGTCCGTCACCGAGATGATGGGGGAGCTCGCCGAGGGCGGCATGCTCGGCGGGGCCGACCAGGGCACGAAGGTGGTGCTGCTCACCGGTTCGATGGGCATGGCAGCCCGCCGTCAGGCCCTGCTCGACCTGGTCACCGGCGAGGCCGGGATCGTCATCGGGACGCATGCGCTGATCGAGGACAAGGTGCAGTTCCACGACCTGGGGCTGGTCGTCGTCGACGAGCAGCACCGCTTCGGGGTGGAACAGCGCGACGCCCTGCGCTCCAAGGGGAAGCAGCCACCACATCTGCTCGTCATGACCGCCACGCCCATTCCCCGTACGGTCGCCATGACCGTCTTCGGCGACCTGGAGACCTCCGTCCTGGACCAGCTCCCGGCCGGCCGCTCGCCGATCGCCAGCCATGTCGTCCCGGCCAAGGACAAACCCCACTTCCTCAGCCGCGCCTGGGAACGGGTCCGCGAAGAGGTGGAGAACGGCCACCAGGCGTACGTGGTCTGCCCCCGCATCGGTGACGACGAGGACGACGCCGCCAAGAAGAAGGGGAAGAAGAAGGGCGCCGAGGAAAAGGAGAAGGAGGAGGGGGACAAGCGCCCTCCGCTCGCTGTCCTGGAGATCGCCGAGCAGCTCGCCAGGGGCCCGCTGACCGGTCTGCGCATCGAGGTGCTGCACGGCAGGATGCACCCCGACGACAAGGACGACGTGATGCGCCGCTTCGCGGCGGGCCAGGTCGACGTCCTGGTCGCCACCACCGTCATCGAGGTCGGGGTCAACGTCCCCAACGCCACCGCGATGGTGATCATGGACGCCGACCGGTTCGGCGTCTCCCAGCTCCACCAGTTGCGCGGCCGCGTGGGCCGCGGATCCGCTCCCGGGCTCTGCCTGCTGGTCAGCGAGGCCCACGAGGCGAGCCCCGCCCGCGCCCGGCTCTCCGCCGTCGCCGCCACCCTCGACGGCTTCGAGCTCTCCCGTATCGACCTGGAACAGCGGCGCGAGGGCGACGTCCTCGGCCAGGCCCAGTCCGGGGTCCGCTCCTCGCTCCGGGTGCTGAGCGTCATCGACGACGAGGAGGTCATCGCCGCCGCCCGCCAGGAGGCCGTCACGGTCGTGGCCGCCGACCCGGACCTGGAGCACCTGCCCGAGCTGCGCGTCGCCCTGGACGCACTGCTCGACAAGGACCGCGAGGAGTACCTCGACAAGGGGTGACGTACGGGGGCACGGGAGGGGGAGGGGCGGGCGGCCGGGGGAGCCCCGGCCGCCCCGACGCCATATCGTGGGTGGCACGGCGCCCGCAGCACCCTGCGCGCCGCCCCGACCCGAGGATCAGACACCCATGACCCGCGTGATCGCCGGCTCGGCCGGCGGACGCCGCCTGGCCGTCCCGCCCGGCACCGGCACCCGCCCCACCTCCGACCGCGCGCGCGAGGGCCTGTTCTCCACCTGGCAGGCGCTCCTCGGCACGCTCGACGGCATCCGGATCGCCGACCTCTACGCGGGCTCGGGAGCCGTCGGCCTCGAGGCACTCTCCCGCGGAGCGGTCCACGCACTGCTCGTCGAGGCCGATGCCGCAGCCGTCCGTACCGTCCGCGACAACGTCCGCACCCTGGGCCTGCCCGGTGCCGAGGTCCGGGCCGGCAAAGCCGAACAGACCGTGACAGGACCGGCGCCCGCGGACCCGTACGACGTGGTCTTCCTCGACCCTCCGTACGCCGTCACCGACGACGATCTTGGCGAGATACTGCTCACACTCCGTTCCCAGGGGTGGCTCACAGCCGATGCGCTCGTCACGGTGGAACGAAGCACCAGAGGCGGAGAATTCAGCTGGCCCAAGGGATTCGAGCCATTGCGGGCCCGTCGCTACGGCGAGGCAACGCTTTGGTACGGTCGCGCCGCCGCTACGTGCGAAGACGCACGATGACCGGACCGGAGAGCGAGGGAATCAAGTTGCGCCGCGCCGTCTGCCCGGGGTCGTTCGACCCCATCACCAACGGACATCTCGACATCATCGGCCGCGCCTCGAAGCTGTACGACGTCGTACATGTCGCGGTGATGATCAACCAGTCCAAGAAGGGCCTGTTCACGGTCGACGAGCGGATCGATCTGATCCGCCAGGTCACCGGCGACTTCGGCAACGTCCAGGTCGAGGCCTTCCACGGGCTGCTGGTCGACTTCTGCAAGCAGCGCGACATCCCGGCGATCGTGAAGGGCCTGCGGGCCGTCAGCGACTTCGACTACGAGCTTCAGATGGCCCAGATGAACAACGGGCTCTCGGGCGTCGAAACGCTCTTCGTGCCGACCAACCCGACCTACAGTTTCCTGTCGTCCTCCCTGGTCAAGGAGGTGGCGGCATGGGGCGGAGACGTCTCGCACCTGCTGCCGCCACTGGTCCACGAGGCACTGACCGAGCGCCTCTCTCAGCAGTGAGGCGCTGACAGTCCGTCACCAGGGCCTTCCGCTGGATCAGGACGGTCAGGGAGCGGGGTCCGGTGCCGTGCGTCGCAAGGCGGAGGATCGAGGCAACGCGAAGGGGGTGCCCCCATGCCTTCAGGGCTGTGGGGGAGTTGGTGATCGACGACAACGCGGCGAGGCGCGGTGCCGGGGCACGCGAGCCCGGCCCGATCCAGCGGAAGGCCCCGTAGGTGTCGGGCGGGCGCCGACTGGCCGTACAGTCGTCCCGTCCGTCTCCAATCGGCAGTAGAGAGTGGCGAGCACACGGTGGACGTGCAGAAGAAGCTCGACGAGATCGTCGAAGCGGTCGGGAACGCCCGGTCCATGCCCATGTCGGCGTCCTGCGTGGTCAACCGCGCCGAACTGCTCTCGATGCTCGAAGAGGTGCGCGAGGCCCTGCCCGGCTCGCTCGCACAGGCCGCGGAGGTCATCGGCGGCCACGAGCAGCTCGTCGAGCAGGCCCGCCAGGAGGCGGGGCGGATCATCGAGACCGCCCACGCCGAGCGCGGCTCCCTCATCTCCGACACGGAGATCGTCCGGCGGTCCCAGGCCGAGGCGGACCGGATCCTAGGCGAGGCCCGCAAGGACGCCGAGGAGATCCGCGCCGAGGCCGACGAGTACGTCGACAGCAAGCTCGCCAACTTCGAGGTCGTCCTCACCAAGACGATCGGTTCCGTCGACCGGGGCCGCGAGAAGCTCCTCGGCCGCGGCCAGGGGTTCGACGAGCAGGGCTACGAGGACCCGGACTTCGCCGAGGCCCCCGAGCGCAGCGCCGACCCGGCCACGCTCCAGCGCCGGGCGGACGAGTACGTGGACACCAAGCTCGGCGCCTTCGAGGCGGTGCTCGCCAAGACGCTGGAGGCGGTCGGCCGCGGCCGGCAGAAGCTGCACGGCCGGGTCGCCACCGACGACCTCGGCGTGCACATGGCCGCTCAGGACGCCGCGGGCACCCAGGGGCACACCAGCGACGAGGACCACTGGGCGGGTCTGGCCGAGATCGCCACCCCGGAACCGCTCCAGGTCCCCCAGCAGTACCCGGCGCAGCCGGAGCCGCAGTACGCGCAGACGTATGCGTACCAGGAGCCGCAGGACGCGTACCAGAGCCAGTCGCAGCAGCCCGACCCGTACGCCGGCTACCAGCAGCAGCCCGACCCCTACGCGGGCTACCAGCAGCAGGGCTACGACCCGAACCAGGTGCCGGCGCAGGGCTACGACCCGAACCAGGTCCCGGCGCAGGGCTACGACGCCTGGCAGCAGCCGGTGCAGGCCCAGCAGCCCCTCCAGCAGCACGGTGAGGGCGCCCTGGACGAGACCAGCCTGTTCGACACCAGCATGATCGACCTGGAACAGCTCCGCCGGTACGAACAGGAGCGCTGACCGCCCCCTGGAAGCCGGTCCGGTTCCGCCCCGGGGGTCGGATCAGGGCCGGATTGGGAGCTGGGCGGTGTGTCCAGTATCCTGGCTCTTCGGTCGCGCGTATGTCCGCGATCCCGGCTGCCCGCTTCGACTCCGAACCGGTCGGCCCACCCCCACCAAGCGTGATGCGCACGATTTCGAAAGCAGGAAAAGCCCTGAACGGCCACCTCGACCACCGAAACCCTCTCGTGTTCGATACGCACGAGCTGGGCCGGCGTCCGGGTGCCCTCAAGCGGCTGACCCGCTCGGCGGACGCCCCCAAGGACCTCGGTATCGACGGGGTCATCGGTGTGCCTGAGGGCGCACCGGTGCAGTTGGACATCCGCCTCGAATCGGTCATGGAAGGTGTGCTTGTCACAGGCACCGCCCGTGCATCCGCCGAGGGGGAGTGCGTAAGGTGTCTGGAGCCGCTGAGCCTTGAGGTCAAGGCGGACTTCCAGGAAATGTTCTCGTACCCTGACGCCGATGACCGGAACCGCAGCAAGACCGCGGACCCGGTCGACGACGCCGAGGACGACGAGGACAGGTACTTCCTCGAGGACGGCCTGTTCGACCTCGAGTCGGTGCTGCGTGATGCGGTAGTGCTCGCACTGCCGATGCAGCCGGTGTGCAAGGAGACCTGTGCCGGTCTGTGTTCCGAATGCGGAATCAGGCTGGACGAGAATCCGGACCATCATCACGATGCCGTCGACATTCGTTGGGCGGCACTGCAAGGACTCGCCGAGACCGTTCAGGACGGCGAGAAGGACAACATGGGCGGCGCCGAACCTGGCGTCGACGAGAAGCAGGAGAAGTAGCCGTGGCTGTTCCGAAGCGGAAGATGTCGCGCAGCAACACGCGCCACCGCCGGTCGCAGTGGAAGGCTGCGGTCCCCACCCTGGTTTCGTGTGAGCGTTGCCAGGAGCCGAAGCTGCAGCACATCGCGTGCCCCAGCTGCGGCACGTACAACAAGCGCCAGGTCCTCGAGGTCTGAGCGGCTGGTGAGAGGCCCGATGTCTGAGTTGTCCCACGCCAAGAAGCAGGCAGACAACGTCAACACAGCCTCGTCCCACACGCTTCTGGAAGGGCGGCTCGGGTACCACCTCGAGTCCGCCCTTCTGGTGCGTGCGCTGACCCATCGTTCGTACGCGTACGAGAACGGCGGTCTGCCCACCAACGAGCGGCTCGAATTCCTCGGGGATTCGGTGCTCGGCCTGGTGGTCACGGACACGCTGTACCGCACTCACCCCGACCTGCCTGAAGGCCAGCTGGCCAAATTGCGGGCCGCGGTGGTCAACTCGCGTGCGCTTGCGGAAGTGGGCCGCGGCCTCGAACTCGGCTCCTTCATCCGGCTCGGCCGTGGTGAAGAGGGCACGGGTGGCCGGGACAAGGCGTCCATCCTCGCCGACACCCTTGAAGCGGTGATCGGTGCGGTCTATCTCGATCAGGGCCTCGACGTGGCCTCGGAGCTGGTCCACCGGCTCTTCGACCCGTTGATCGACAGGTCCTCGAACCTCGGTGCCGGCCTGGACTGGAAGACCAGTCTCCAGGAGCTCACCGCGAGCGAGAGCCTCGGAGTCCCCGAGTACCTCGTCTCGGAGACCGGTCCGGACCACGAGAAGACCTTTACTGCTGCTGCTCGCGTCGGTGGTGTCTCGTACGGCACCGGCACCGGCCGTAGCAAGAAGGAAGCGGAGCAGCAGGCGGCCGAGTCCGCCTGGCGCGAGATCAGCGCCGCTGCGGAAGCACGGGAGGCTGCGGAGAAGTCCGCTGCCGACGGAGGGGCCGCCGACACCCCTGCCGACCCGGCGTCCACGGACGTTGCTCCTGCCTGACCCCGAGATCCCCTCGGTGCCCTGCGCACCGGGGGGATCTCTCTGTCCGCCACAAGATCCAGCCCCACATCCAGGAGCGACACCGTGCCCGAGCTGCCCGAGGTCGAAGTCGTCCGGCGCGGTCTCGAGCGCTGGGTCGCCGGGCGCACGGTCGGCGAGGTCGAGGTCCTGCACCCGCGTGCCGTCCGTCGGCACCTTGCGGGCGGTGCTGACTTCGCGGCCCGGCTCGCCGGTGTCCGCCTGGGCACGGCGATGCGCCGCGGCAAGTATCTGTGGGTGCCGCTCGACGACGCGGCCACCTCGCTCCTCGGCCACCTGGGCATGAGCGGTCAGCTGCTCGTACAGCCCGAGGGCGCACCGGACGAGAAGCATCTGCGGATCAGGCTCCGCTTCGACGACGCCGTCGGTACCGAGCTGCGCTTCGTCGACCAGCGAACCTTCGGCGGGCTCTCCCTCCACGAGAACACCGCCGAGGGACTGCCCGACATCATTGCCCACATCGCCCGCGATCCACTGGACCCGGCCTTCGACGACGACGCCTTCCACACCGCGCTGCGGCTCCGCCGTACGACCGTCAAGCGCGCCCTGCTCGACCAGTCGCTGATCAGCGGTGTCGGCAACATCTACGCGGACGAGGCGCTCTGGCGGGCCAAGCTGCACTACGACCGGCCGACCGCGACCCTGACCCGCCCCAAGTCGGCCGAGCTGCTCGGCCACGTCCGCGACGTGATGAACGCTGCGCTGGCACAGGGCGGCACGAGCTTCGACAGCCTCTACGTGAACGTGAACGGCGAGTCGGGCTACTTCGACCGCTCGCTCGATGCCTACGGGCGCGAGGACGAGCCCTGCCACCGCTGTGGTACGCCGATGCGGCGCCGCGCCTGGATGAACCGGTCGAGCTACTTCTGCCCCCGCTGCCAGCGGCCGCCGCGCGTCTAGTGCTGTGACCGCATAGGTTCGCCGGGGTGGCCGTGGTGGCGGTTGGATGTGCGGTGACGTCCGATCCGACCGCTGGAGGCGCGGTGGCCGAGCCTGTCCGTGTGCGCAGACTGACCGACCAGGAGGGGCAGAAGCTGCAGCAGATCGTGCGCCGGGGCAGCACCAGCTCGGTGCGCTATCGGCGGGCGATGATGCTGCTGGCGTCGGCCGGCGGGAACCGGGTGCCGGTGATCGCCCAGCTGGTGCAGGCCGACGAGGACACCGTGCGTGATGTGATCCACCGGTTCAACGAGATCGGCCTGGCCTGTCTGGACCCTCGGTGGGCGGGAGGCCGTCCCCGCCTGCTCAGCCTTGACGATGAGGATTTCGTCATCCGGACGGTCACTACTCGCCCCACCAAGCTCGGCCAGCCTTTCACCTGCTGGTCGCTGCGCAAGCTGGTCGCTTACCTGCGGAAAGTCCACGGCCGGGTCATCCGGATCGGCCGCGAGGCATTACGGTGCCTGCTCGCCCGCCGCGGTGTTACCTTCCAGCGCACCAAGACGTGGAAGGAATCCCCCGACCCCGAGCGGGAGGCGAAGCTGGACCGGATCGAGGAGGTCCTGGACCGCCTCCCGGACCGGGTCTTCGCCTTCGACGAGTTCGGCCCGCTCGGGATCCGTCCCACCGCGGGCTCGGGCTGGTCCGCCCAAAAGCACCCCGACCGGCTGCCCGCCACGTATCACCGCACCCACGGCGTGCGCTACTTCCATGGCTGCTACTCGGTCGGCGACGACTGCCTGTGGGACGTCAACCGCCGCAAGAAGGGTGCCGCCAACACGCTGGCCGCGCTGAAATCGATCCGTGCCGCCCGGCCCGACGGCGCCCCGATCTAAGTGATCCTGGACAACCTGTCCGCCCACAAAGGCGCCGTCATCCGCCGCTGGGCCGACAAGAACAAGGTCGAGTTGTGCTTCACGCCGACCCACGCCTCGTGGGCGAACCCGATCGAGGCCCACTTCGGACCGCTTCGGCAGTTCACCATCGCCAATTCCAACCACCCCAACCACACCGTGCAGACCCGGGCACCGCACTCCTACCTGCGCTGGCGCAACGCCAACGCCCGCCACCGCGACGTCCTGGCCGCCGAACGCAAAGAACGCGCCCGCATCCGCAGTGAAAAGGGCATCCGCTGGGGCGGACGCCCCCTCGCCACCGCGGCCTGAAGCGCGGCATGCCGCCCTCACCCGCTGCCTATCAGTCTGACAAGGGCAGCGTGCCCGCAGTGAGGAAGAACGTGACGGCGTAGGTAAAGCGACCTGCGCGCACGGCATCGTCGAACTGGCCCACGAACCGGTCCGCGTCCACGGGGTCGAGGTAGCCCCGGTCTGCGGCTGTGTGCGCCCAGGTGCGCAGGCCCATGACATTGTCGGCCGCCGACGGGTCGCGCACGACCAGCGTTCGGGCTTCCACCGTGATGTCGTGGATGCCGCGGGCCGCGAGCAATCCGGCGTGCCGGTGGGCCAGCGAGCCGTTGCGCAGGCCCACATCGGCCCTGAAGCGCAGCACCCGGCGGGCGAGCTCCTGGTCGTCGATGTCGAGTACCTGAGTGTCGTAGTCCGGGTCTGCCAAGGCAACCCGGCCGCCGGGGCGGACCACCCGCAGCAACTCGTCCAGCACCCGGGCCGGTTCGACGACGTGCTGCAGGACCCGGTCCGCCCAGGCCCCGTCGAACTGACCCGCTGCGAACGGCAGCCGGTGCCCGTCCGCGACAGCGGCGCGTGGTAGCCCTCTGTCCCGTGCCTGCGCGATCATCGTCAAGGAGCTGTCGACCGCGACGACCTCGGCCCCACAGCGCGAGCGCAGGGCCACGGCGGCGTCCCCGGTACCCGCTCCGACCTCAAGGAACAGCCCGCCGGGCTCGGCATGCAGGAACTCTTGCAACCGCTGCTTGTAAGCGGCGTAGAACGGCTCCGCACTCAGCCGGTCCAAGACCTGAACCCACTCAGCGGGCCGGGGCTGCGTGTCCACCGACGTGAAACCGTGAGCAACACCGTGATCGTTCATGGGAGCACGTTAGACGTGCCGACCAAGCCGGCGAACCTATGCGGTCAATACACCTAGCGGACCTCGTGGGCCTCGTCGTACCGCCCGCGCGCCACCAGGACCTCGGACATCCGGCCCTCGACCAGCTGGATGAGGCCGAGCAGCTGTTCGGCGACCTGACGACCCAGGGGTGTGAGCTCGTAGTCGACGCGGGGCGGATTGGTCGGCTGGGCCTCGCGGTGCACCAGCCCGTCGCGCTCCAGCGCATGCAGTGTCTGGGAAAGCATCTTCTCGCTCACCCCGTCGACCCGGCGGCGCAGCGCGTTGAACCGGAGGCTGCCCTCGGACAGCGCGCCGAGCGTCAGACTGCCCCAGCGGCCGGTGACGTGCTCCAGGGTGCTGCGCGAGGGGCACTGCTTGGAGAACACGTCGAAGGGGAGAGTGCCGTCCGGTTCGAAGGAGAGTGTGCCGCGCGGGCAGCCCTCGTCCGGTGCGCTGTCGCCGATCCCGTCCATGAAACCAGCGTACGCCCGCACAGCGCTGTCCACGAGGTTGCGCATCCCGTGGGTGAGCGAGTGGGGCGTACGAGGTCGGAGTGGGTGATGGTGCGGGGCGGGCGGGGCTCAGTGGTGCTCCGGCAGCCTCAGAAGCCGAAGTCCTGCGTCCACCAGGGACCGCCGGAACCGAAGTGGACACCGACGCCGAGCGTCTTGTAGTCGCAATTGAGAATGTTTGCGCGGTGGCCGTCGCTGTTCATCCAGGCCTCCATCACGGCCTCGGCGTCGGCCTGGCCGCGGGCTATGTTCTCACCGCCGAGACCCGAGACGCCGGCCGCGGCGGCACGGTCCCACGGGGACTGCCCGTCGGGGTCGGTGTGGTCGAAGAAACCGCGGGAGGCCATGTCGTCGCTGAAGTTCTGGGCGAGCGAGGCCAGCGAGGAACTCGCGGTCACCGCACTGCAGCCGACCTTGGCGCGCTCCTGGTTGACCAGGGCGAGCACGGCAGCCTGGGCCGAGGTGTCGGCGGCCGGCGCGGTGGTCTTGCGGGCGGCCGGTGCGGAGGCGGAGGTCCTGGGTGCGGCCGGGCTCGGCGCGGCGGCCGGTGCCGAGCTCTTCGTGGTTCCGGCGGCGGGGGCCTTCGAGGCGGTGGAGCGGTTCGCCTGCGCCTTCGCGGTCGCCTCCTTCGCCTCCTTCGTCCTCGTCGGTTCGGACGTCTTCGAAGGGGACGCGGACGGCGTGCCGGCCTCGGGGGAGCCCGACTTCGTGGGGGCCTTGGCACGTTCGGTACCGCGGCTGGCGGCGGCCGACGCGGATCCGCGATCGGCCGGCGCGGTCGTGGAGCCGCCCTGCGTCAGGAGGTCGGGGGCCGCGTCGGAGCGCACCTGGTCGGCGGCCGTGCCGCCCCCCACGTTGTAGCTGTCGCCACCGGGCAGCAGGCCGGAGGCCACCGCCACGGCCCCGACGGCGAGGGCCGCGGAGACGCCGAGCAGTCCCGTGCGTACCGGTATGCCGGACCGCTTCCTGCGGCGCGTGCTCCGGTTCTGGCCTGCGGTTCCCTCCGCGTGCTGCTCAGCGGCGGGAGCTGCGGCGGAGCGTCGATGGCGTCCCATCTGCTGTGCCCTTCTGACGATCTGGACGCCGTTGTCGGCGCACCTTGGCTCACCCGATCGAGTGAAGCTATTGCGAGGGGACTGTACGCCATGGCGATTCGGCGAGAAGTGCTCCGAGAGCAATTGGCCGGTTAGCGTTCGGGCATGAACGAAGATGTGCGACTCACCGCTTGGGTACGCGGCCGAGTACAGCAAGTAGGGTTCCGCTGGTTCACCAGGGCAAACGCTTTGGAGATCGGCGGCCTCACCGGATTCGCCCTCAATCTCGACGACGGACGAGTGCAGGTTGTGGCCGAGGGGGCGCGTGAGAATTGCCACCGTCTGCTGGATTGGCTGCGCTCGGACGACACACCCGGCCGCGTTGACGGAGTCACTGAGATCTGGGACACGCCGCGGGGCGGATACGAGGGATTCGCCATCCGCTGATCCGGTCCTCCAACGGGGGAAGGGTGGGGTCTGTGTTCGGGCCGTGTTCGAGGCGCCGCGGGGGGTGATGACGAAGGGCGCGGTCATGCGTACACATGAAATGACCTGCGGAATGACCCGGTGGTTGCCAAGATTCGGTTGCCGTGCCAGGCTGCGGCAGTAACGATGATCTCCATGCCCCTGAGGGTCCCGTCGGAGAGTCGCGCCGCATGATCGTCAAGCCGCGCGCCCCCGGGACGCCCGCCTCTACAGGGTGTGATCGTGTTGACCGTCAAACTTTTTGGTGAGACGCTGAAATCCCCGCGCACCTTAGCTGTTCGGTAGAGCTGTTTGGCAGCAGAACAGCAGTGAACACAGAGCACTGCCGAGCACCGCGGGTGCGATTCCCTCACGACCCACACCGCATCGGTCGGTCACTCAGTGTGGAGGACCATCCATCATGGCAAAGGCGCTTCTCGGTTACGTCGGCGGTTCCGATCCGCGACTCCTCGCCGAGATGCGACGGCTTCAGCAGCGCGTCCAGGATCTTGAGTCCGAGCTTGTACGGATTCAGGACGAGAACGACGCGCTCAATGCCGCCGCCCAGCACCAAGAGTCGCTGCTCGACAGCATCGACATCGACGTACCTCAGGCAGAGCCGGCGCTGACCTGACCAATGGCCCTCAGGGGCCGGTCGGGCTGCATGCGTCAGCCGCACGGGATCATCGCCGGATCGTCACCGGATCATTGAAGATCAATCGCTCTTGATCTGCTTCTTCATATGCCTCGTCATTGATCCGGGCACGTACGCCTTCATGGAGACGGCGGATCCGTCGACGCAGCATTGCACAAGATTTGCAGGGGACGCTTCGGCGTCCCTTCTTTCTTTTCCCCTCCGGCCTGCGCCCGTCCTGCCCCGGACGTACACCCCTTGCCTTACCGTCTGATGTGCCCTGCACCTTCATCAGCGAAACCGAGAGCGAAAGGTAGAGTCCGGCGGCGTGCACCTCAAGGCCCTGACCCTGCGTGGTTTCAAATCGTTCGCCTCCGCCACCACCCTGCGGTTCGAACCCGGGATCACCTGCGTGGTCGGTCCCAATGGTTCGGGCAAGTCCAATGTGGTGGACGCGCTCTCCTGGGTCATGGGGGAGCAGGGTGCGAAATCCCTGCGCGGCGGCAAGATGGAGGACGTGATCTTCGCCGGCACCACCGGGCGGCCGCCGCTCGGCCGGGCGGAAGTGTCTCTGACGATCGACAATTCCGACGGCGCACTGCCCATCGAGTACGCCGAAGTGACGATCACTCGGATCATGTTCCGCAACGGTGGCAGCGAATACCAGATCAATGGCGACACCTGCCGGCTGCTGGACATCCAGGAACTCCTCTCGGACTCCGGTATCGGCCGGGAGATGCATGTCATCGTCGGCCAGGGCCAGCTGGACTCCGTGCTCCACGCGGACCCGATGGGGCGCCGGGCGTTCATCGAGGAGGCCGCGGGCGTCCTCAAGCACCGCAAGCGCAAGGAGAAGGCGCTGCGGAAACTGGACGCGATGGGGGCGAACCTGGCCCGTGTGCAGGACCTCACCGACGAACTGCGGCGGCAGTTGAAACCGCTCGGCCGGCAGGCGGCGGTGGCCCGCCGGGCGGCCGTCATCCAGGCCGATCTGCGCGATGCCCGGCTGCGCCTCCTCGCCGATGACCTGGTGCGGTTGCACACCGCGCTGCGCAGCGAGATCGCCGACGAGGCGGCGCTGAAGCAGCGCCGCGAGGCGGCCGAGGCAGAACTGAAGGCGGCCCTCGCACGCGAGGCCGAACTGGAGGGCGAGGTACGCAGGCTGACGCCGCGGCTCCAGCGTGCCCAGCAGACCTGGTACGAACTGTCGCAGCTGGCCGAACGGGTACGCGGCACCGTCTCACTCGCCGACGCCCGGGTGAAGAGCGCCACCGCGCCGCCCGAGGAGGAGCGGCGGGGGCGCGATCCCGAG
The DNA here is from genome assembly GCF_043203805.1 of Streptomyces sp. LN549. Taxonomy (NCBI): domain Bacteria; kingdom Bacillati; phylum Actinomycetota; class Actinomycetes; order Kitasatosporales; family Streptomycetaceae; genus Streptomyces; species Streptomyces sp. LN549. The sequence goes on from NZ_JAZHRI010000002.1 coordinate 6,517,041, forward strand.
GACATGGAGCGCGAGGCGGCCCGGATCCGCGAGCAGGAGGCGGAACTGACCGCCGCGCTGGAGGCGGCGGAGCACGCACTGGAGGACACCGCGTCCCACCGGGCCGAACTGGAACGGGAACTGGCGGCCGAGGAACGCAGGCTCAAGGACGCGGCCCGCGCCCTGGCGGACCGCCGCGAAGGGCTCGCCCGGCTGAACGGCCAGGTCAACGCGGCCCGCAGCCGGGCCGGTTCGGCGCAGTCGGAGATCGACCGGCTGGCCGCCTCGCGCGACGAGGCGCAGGAGCGGGCCGTCGCCGCCCAGGAGGAGTACGAACAGCTGAAGGCCGAAGTCGACGGCCTGGACGCCGGGGACACGGAACTCGGCGAGCGGCACGAGGCCGCCCGGCGCGAACTGAAGGAGGCGGAGGGGGCGCTCTCCGCGGCCCGGGAGGACCTCACCACCGCCGAACGCAAGCGCGCGGCGGTCGCGGCCCGCCATGACGCGCTGGCCCTCGGGCTGCGCCGTAAGGACGGCACCGGCGTGCTTCTCGGAGCCCGGGACCGGTTGGCGGGTCTGCTCGGACCGGCGGCGGAACTGCTCACGGTGGCCCCGGGGCATGAGATCGCGGTGGCGGCGGCGCTGGGCGCGGCGGCGGACGCGGTGGCCGTGACGGACCCGGCCACGGCGGCGGAGGCGATCCGGCTGCTGCGCAAGCAGGACGCGGGGCGCGCGTCCCTCCTGCTCGGCGGCAGCGGCGGCGACGCAAGCGGAGGCGGCGACGGCGGCAGAGGCGGCGCGAGTACGGGCGGCGCCGTACCCGGCGGATCCGATGCCGTGGGGCACGTACCCGGTCAGGGGTCGGAGGCCCACCCCGAGCCGTGCGCCGGTGTCGCGCATGTCCCGGGTCAGGGTGCGGAGCCCGCCCCACGGGCACCGGAGGCCACGTCCTTCACCCACCGTGGACCGGCCGAAGCCCGACCCGAGGCAGCCGAAGCCCGACTCGAGGCTGCCGGACACCTGACTGCCCTGGTCCTCGCCGGCGGCCGGGGCACCCCCGCCGTCGCCGATCTCGTCAGCGGTCCCGTCGAACTGATGGCCGCGGTCCGCAGGCTGGTACGGGACATGGTGGTCGTCGGGACACTGGAGGACGCCGAGGACCTGGTCGCAGCCCACCCGGAGCTGACGGCGGTGACCGGCGAGGGGGACGTCCTGTCGGCGCACTTCGCGCACGGCGGCTCGGCGGGTGCGCCCAGCCTCCTGGAGGTCCAGGCGTCCGTGGACGAGGCGGCGGCCGAGATGGCCGAACTCGCGGTGCGGTGCACGGAGCTGGCCGAGACGCAGCGGCGCGCGGCGGAACGGCGCGGCAGTTGCGCGGCGCTCGTCGAGGAGCTGGGGGAGCGCCGCCGGGCCGCCGAGCGGGAGAAGTCCGGGGTGGCCCAGCAGCTCGGCCGGCTGGCCGGCCAGGCGCGCGGCGCCGCGGGCGAGGCCGAGCGGATGGCCGCGTCCGCCGCCCGCGCCCAGGAGGCGCTGGAGCGGGCGACCGAGGAGGCCGAGGAGCTGGCCGAACGGCTGCTGGTGGCCGAGGAGGCGGCGGAGGACGGCGCGGACGAGGAGCCGGACACCGCCGTGCGCGACCGGCTGGCCGCCGACGGCGCCAACGCCCGCCAGACCGAGATGGAGGCCCGGCTCCAGGTCCGTACCCACGAGGAACGGGTCAAGGCTCTCGCAGGCCGCGCCGACTCCCTCGACCGGGGCGCCCGCGCCGAACGCGAGGCCCGCGCCCGCGTCGAGCAGCGCCGCGCCCGGCTGCGTCACGAGGCCGCCGTGGCCTCGGCCGTCGCGTCCGGCGCCCGTCAGCTGCTCGCCCATGTCGAGGTGTCGGTCGTGCGGGCGGAAGAGGAGCGGGCCGCCGCCGAGGCGTCGAAGGCCGAGCGGGAGCGGGAGCTGGCGGCCGAACGGCACCGGGGCCGCGAGCTCAAGGGCGAGCTCGACAAGCTGACGGACTCGGTCCACCGGGGAGAGGTGCTCGGCGCCGAGAAGCGGCTGCGGATAGAGCAGCTGGAGGCGAAGGCCCTGGAGGAGCTGGGCGTGGAGCCGGCCGGACTGGCGGCGGAGTACGGACCCGACCAGCTCGTCCCACCGTCGCCGGCGGCCGAGGGGGAGGAGCTGCCGGAGGATCCGGAGCACCCGCGCAACCAGCCGAAGCCGTTCGTCCGGGCCGAGCAGGAGAAGCGGCTGAAGTCGGCCGAACGGGCGTATCAGCAACTCGGGAAGGTGAATCCGCTCGCCCTTGAGGAGTTCTCGGCGCTGGAGGAGCGGCACAAGTTCCTCTCCGAGCAGCTGGAGGACCTGAAGAAGACCCGGGCCGATCTGATGCAGGTCATCAAGGAGGTCGACGAGCGGGTCGAGCAGGTCTTCACCGAGGCGTACCGGGACACGGCCCGCGAGTTCGAGGGCGTCTTCTCGCGCCTCTTCCCGGGCGGTGAGGGGCGGCTCATCCTGACCGATCCGGACAACATGCTGGCGACCGGTGTGGACGTCGAGGCCAGGCCGCCGGGCAAGAAGGTCAAGCGGCTCTCCCTGCTGTCGGGCGGCGAAAGGTCGCTCACGGCAGTGGCGTTGCTGGTCTCGATCTTCAAGGCCAGGCCCAGCCCGTTCTATGTGATGGACGAGGTCGAGGCGGCGCTCGACGACACCAATCTGCAGCGGTTGATCCGGATCATGGAGGAGCTCCAGGAGAGCTCCCAGCTCATCGTGATCACGCACCAGAAGCGGACGATGGAGGTCGCCGACGCGCTGTACGGCGTCTCGATGCAGGGCGACGGCGTCTCCAAGGTGATCAGCCAGCGGCTGCGCTGAGCCTTTACTCAATCTTCAAGGCTTCAACGTACCGATTTGCGCCTTCATGGGTGGATCTCGGGTGAAACCTTGCCTGCACCCCGGTGTTGACTTCAAAACTTGAACGCATAGTCTCTGCAACGTCGTTTTTACCTTCAAGTGGTGCCAGGGTTGAAGTTGTGCCCCACTAGAAGAGCTCACCCCCCACCGCCTGACGTTGCGGCCAGGCCCCAGGAGTTCATGTGACCAGCACATCGCAGGGACCGGAGTCCGGAGCCCGGGCGGCTCATCCGGACCACATCGGCCATGTCATCTTCATCACCGCAGCGGCCGCTATGGGTGGCTTCCTCTTCGGCTACGACAGCTCCGTGATCAACGGCGCGGTCGAAGCGATCCGCAGCCGGTACGACATCGGCTCCGGCACGCTCGCCCAGGTGATCGCCATCGCGCTGATCGGCTGTGCGATCGGTGCCGCCACGGCCGGCCGGATCGCCGACCGCATCGGCCGCATCCGCTGCATGCAGATCGCCTCGGTGCTCTTCACCATCAGCGCCGTGGGTTCCGCGCTTCCCTTCGCGCTGTGGGACCTGGCGATGTGGCGCATCATCGGCGGCTTCGCCATCGGCATGGCGTCGGTGATCGGTCCGGCGTACATCGCCGAGGTCTCACCGCCCGCCTACCGCGGCCGGCTCGGCTCCTTCCAACAGGCGGCGATCGTCATCGGCATCGCCATCTCCCAGCTGGTCAACTACGGCATCCTGCAGATCGCCGACGGTGACCAGCGCGGCAAGATCGGCGGGCTGGAAGCCTGGCAGTGGATGCTCGGCGTGATGGTCGTGCCCGCGATCCTCTACGGACTGCTCTCGTTCGCGATTCCCGAGTCGCCGCGCTTCCTGATCTCCGTCGGCAAGAAGGACCGGGCCCGGCAGATCCTCGAAGAAGTCGAAGGCAAGAACATCGACCTCGACGCCCGGGTCACCGAGATCGAGACCGCGATGCACCGCGAGCACAAGTCGAGCTTCAAGGACCTGCTCGGCAGCCGCTTCGGCTTCCTGCCCATCGTCTGGGTCGGTATCGGCCTGTCGGTGTTCCAGCAGCTCGTCGGCATCAACGTGGCGTTCTACTACTCGGCGACGCTGTGGCAATCGGTCGGCATCGACCCGACCGACTCGTTCTTCTACTCGTTCACGACCTCGATCATCAACATCATCGGTACGGTGATCGCGATGGTCCTGGTCGACCGGGTGGGCCGCCGCCCGCTGGCCCTCGTCGGCTCCTGCGGCATGGCCGTCGCCCTCGCCTTCGAGGCCTGGGCCTTCTCCGCCGACCTGGTCGACGGCAAACTCCCCACGACCCAGGGCGTGGTCGCGCTCGTCGCCGCCCATGTCTTCGTGCTCTTCTTCGCCCTCTCGTGGGGCGTCGTGGTCTGGGTCTTCCTCGGCGAGATGTTCCCGAACCGGATCCGCGCCGCCGCGCTCGGCGTCGCCGCCTCCGCGCAGTGGATCGCCAACTGGGCGATCACCGCGAGCTTCCCGAGCCTCGCCGACTGGAACCTGTCCGGCACGTACATCATCTACGCCTGCTTCGCCACGCTCTCGATCCCCTTCGTCATCAAGTTCGTCAAGGAGACCAAGGGCAAGGCGCTGGAGGAGATGGGCTAATCCCCCGCTGCCCCTCTCCTCGAAAACCGTACGGCCCCGGCTCGCGCCCGCGAGCCGGGGCCGTACGCATGTCGTCACCCCCCGATCGCCCCGCAGAACAGCCGCAGACTGCGCCACCCCTCCTCGACCGGCATCCCGCCGCACAGCGGGTGCAGCACCAGGCTGTCCAGCTCCCCGGCCAGGGCCGCGCACGCCTCCGGTGTGACGACCCGGTAGACGCCCTCGGCCCGGAGTTCCGCCACCGTCGTCGCCGCCGAGCGGACGGCCGAGCGGATGTCCTTGGACTGCCAGGAGGCGTACGTGCACGCCTCGTGCAGGAAGTGCTCCCCGTACTCGGCCCAGGTCCGGTCCGGATCCTCGGACACGTGCAGCAACGGCGTCTCGGCGGCGGGCATCATGCAGAAGCCCTCCGTGCCGTGCTCCGCGCGCCGCTCGTGGTAGTACGCCTCCAGCTCCGGCAGGTGCGCGCTCGGGAACAGCGGCAGCCCCAGCCGCGCCGCCCGCCGCGCCGCCGCCCGCGAGCTGCCGCCCACCAGCAGCAGCGGATGCGGGCGGGTGTACGGCCGCGGGGTGACCGTGACCGTACGGCCGCGGAACTCGAACGGCTCCCCGGTCCACGCCTGCAACAGCGTCTCCAGCACTTCGTCCTGGAGACGGCCGCGCCTGCCCCACTCGACGCCGGCCCGCTCGTACTCCTCGGGCCGGTAGCCGATCCCCGCGACCGTGACCAGCCGGCCCGCACTCAGCAGGTCGAGCACCGCGATGTCCTCGGCCAGCCGCAGCGGGTCGTGCAGCGGCCCGATGACCGCGGAGACCGTGACCGCGATCCGGCGGGTGGCCCCGAAGACGGCACCGGCGAGGACGAACGGGGACGGCAGCCAGGAGTTGGCGGCCCCGTGGTGTTCCTCGGTCTGCACGGTGTCGACGCCGTTCTCGTCGGCGTACGCGGCCATGTCCAGTGCCGCACGGTAGCGGGCCGAGAGGGACCCCGGGGTGGCATGGGGATCGACGAGGTTGAACCGGACGACGGTGAAGGCCATGACGCTGTCCCCCTGGATCCTGACTGGCGGGCCGGGCGAGGCCGGACCCTAGCTGACGAGGCGTCAGAAGGGTAGGGGCATGGCCCGCCGTCGCTCCCCGGGCCGCGGCAGGATTGCGTACAGACCGCCCGAGACGACGATCGTGACCGCCCAGCCGAGCCCGTTGCGTCCCGTCCAGGTCGCCGCGAGCGGGCCGGTGAACCACTCCACACCGGTGAACAGCAGCCCCACCGACAGACCCGCAGCCCAGGCCGCCACCGCGCTCCACGCGAAGCCGCCCGTGTACCAGTAGGCGCTGGTCGGGGTGGTGTTCATGAGTGCCACCGGGTCGTATACGCGCCCGCGCAGCAGATCCACGCCGAAGACGCCGATCCATGCCGAGAACGTCACCGCGAGCAGATTCAGAAAGGAGACGAACGAATCGACGAAACTGCTCGCCACGAGCATCAGCAGTAACCCCAGGAACAGGCTGATCGCGGCATTCACGCCGACGGCCCAGGCGCGCGGCACCGTGAATCCCAGGGTCTGTGCGGTGAATCCGGCCGAATACATCGACATGGCGTTGATCAGCACCATGCCGAGAACGGCGATGGCCAGATACGGAACCGAGATCCAGTCGGGCAACAGCACTCCGATGAACGAGACCGGATCATGAGTGACGGCCAGCTCCGGCGTGCCCACCGCCATCACCGCCCCCATCAGAACCATCGGCAGGAATACGATTCCCGCGCCGCCCACGGTCGCCGCGACCATCGCCCGCCCGGATGCGGTGCGCGGCAGATAGCGGGTGAAGTCGGGTCCCGACGGTGCCCAGCTGATGCCGCCGGCCGCCAGGGTGCCGATCCCGGCGATCATCGCCGATGCCGGTCCGGCCGGCCGGTCCAGGACGGTCCCCCAGGCCGTCGACCCGGCCAGGTGCACCAGGACCAGGACACTGAACCCGCCGAAGAGGTACGCGGACCAGACGCAGCACACCCGCAGGGCCCGTGCGCCCAGCCCCGACAGGAGAAAGCTGCCCGCCACGAAGGCGAGCAGCGTCACCATGATCAGCGTCGTGGTGCTCCGGACGCCGAAGAGCAGGTCGAGCACGGCCAGCAGGGCGTACGCACCGGTGACCGCGTTCGCCGTCTCCCACCCCCAGCGGGCCACCCAGATCAGCGCACCGGGCGCCAGATTGCCCCGCTGGCCGAAAACGGCCCGCGAGAGCGCCATGCCGGGGGCGCCGCCGCTGCGCCCCGCGACCGAGATCAGGCCGACCATGCCGAACGAGACGGCCGGAGCCGCGACCGCGACGACCAGCACCTGCCAGAAGCTCAGTCCGTCGAAGACGACGAGCCCGGCACCGATGGTGAGCAGCAGTACGGTCATGTTCGCTGCCGCCCAGGTGGGGAAGAGGGCCCGTGCCCGGCCGGTGCGCTCGCTGTCGGGCACGGGGTCCAGCCCACGGGTCTCCACGGCCAGGATCGTACCTTTACCGGCATACGGTGCGTAACGCCCAGCTGCATACGGGGCAGCGCGCGTCCCGCCGGCTGCCGCACCGGCCCGGCTCCCGGCGGCGGACACCGCCCGGACCGGACTGCGGACGGCAACCGGGGCCGAAGGCATGCGCGGTTGGGCGTACGGACCTCACCGTCCAGGGGCTGTCGCGCGCATTCGCCCCCCTGTGGGAGCGGGCATCCCTCGCGCGGCGCCGCACGTGACCGATACTGGGTGGGTTATGGAATTCGTCATCCTTGCTGTAGTCATCGCCCTGGTCGCGGTCGGCGTGATCAGCGGGCTCGTGGTCAGCAGCCGCAAGAAGAAGCAGCTGCCCCCGGCACCGTCGAGCACGCCGACCATCACTCCTCCCGCCGAGCCCCATGTCGGCGAGGAGGCCGAAACGCCGCGCGACGAATCGCGCCGCACCATCGAGGAGGTCGGCCTTCCGCCCGAGGAGGCCGCCGGGAAGGCTCCGGAAACCGCCGAGCCGGAGGCTCCCGCAGCCCCCGTGCTGGACGTCCCCGAGCCCACCGCCGGCCGTCTCGTACGACTGCGGGCCCGGCTCGCCCGCTCGCAGAACTCCCTCGGCAAGGGGCTGCTCACGCTCCTGTCCCGGGACAACCTCGACGAGGACACCTGGGAGGAGATCGAGGACACCCTCCTCACCGCCGACGTCGGCGTCGCTCCCACCCAGGAACTGGTCGAACGGCTCCGGGAGCGCGTACGCGTCCTCGGCACCCGTACCCCCGAGGAGCTGCGCAAGCTGCTGCGTGAGGAGCTCCTCACCCTCCTCGGCACCGACTTCGACCGTGCGGTCAAGACCGAGAGCGGCGCGGACACCCCCGGCGTCGTGATGGTCGTCGGTGTCAACGGCACCGGCAAGACCACCACCACCGGCAAGCTGGCCCGGGTGCTGGTGGCCGACGGCCGCAGCGTCGTACTCGGTGCGGCCGACACCTTCCGTGCGGCCGCCGCCGATCAGCTCCAGACCTGGGGCGAGCGCGTCGGTGCCCGCACCGTGCGCGGACCCGAGGGTGGCGACCCGGCGTCGATCGCCTTCGACGCCGTGAAGGAAGGCATCGCCGAGGGCGCCGACGTCGTCCTCATCGACACGGCGGGCCGGCTGCACACCAAGACCGGGCTGATGGACGAGCTCGGCAAGGTCAAGCGGGTCGTCGAGAAGCACGGACCGCTCGACGAGATCCTGCTCGTCCTCGACGCCACCACCGGGCAGAACGGCCTGGTGCAGGCGCGGGTGTTCGCCGAGGTCGTCGACATCACCGGCATCGTCCTCACCAAGCTCGACGGCACCGCCAAGGGCGGCATCGTCATCGCCGTCCAGCGTGAGCTGGGTGTACCGGTGAAGCTGGTCGGGCTCGGCGAGGGGCCGGACGATCTGGCCCCCTTCGAGCCGGAGGCGTTCGTGGACGCCCTGATCGGGGACTGAGTACCTCCGTACAGCGAGGAGCCCGGCCGCACACATCGTGTGGCCGGGCTCCTCGCTGTACGGAGGTGTGGCCGGGCGCTCAGCAGGGAGCCAGCCGGTGGCAGACGTAGGCCAGCGTGCCCAGGAGCAGCCGGGCCTCCGGGGGCGCCGCCGCGGTGTCCAGGGCCGGCGGGCGCAGCCAGCGGACCGGGCCCAGGCCCCCCTGGTCCGACGGTGGCGCGGTGATGTGGGAGCCGGCGCCGAACGCCCGCAGGTCCAGGCCCGTGTCGTCCCAGCCCATCCGGTACAGCAGCCGGGGGAGTTCGGCGGCCGCTCCGGGCGCGACGAAGAACTGCGCCCGCCCGGCAGGGGTCACGGCCACCGGGCCCAGCGGCAGCCCCATCCGCTCCATCCGCACGAGCGCCCGGCGCCCGGCCGGCTCCGCGACATCGAGCACATCGAAGCTGCGGCCCACCGGCAGCAGCATCGAGGCGCCGGGCACCTCGGCCCACGCGCGCGCCGCGGTGTCGAGCGTCGCCCCGGCCGGAACCTCCTGCGCGAAGGCCAGCGGATGCGCACCGGGGGCGGGGCAACCGGCTGTCCCGCACGAGCAGTTGCCGTCCGCGGCGCGCGCGCCGGGCGCGACCGCCCAGCCCCACAGCCCCGTGTACTCGGCCACCGCGGTGCCCTCGGCCGCACGGCCGCGGCGCCGCGCGCCGGATCGCATCTCACGGATGCCGCCGATCGTGAAGCCCATGCCCCCTCCAACGGGTCCGACGCACCGATGGTTACGGAAAGGAGTGACGTCGTGACACTCCGCCGTCCCTGGCGATCGACGTGAGCGCGGGGTGTGCCCCGGGAGTGCGAGCCCCCGTGTGCGCCCTTGAGTGCGCTCTGCGCCTACTGCTGATCGCTGTCTGTCAAGTGAATCGCGCCCGGCTGTGGTGGCGTTCATTCGAAGGGGTGGCGAATGGTGGCGTTTCTGCGAACGCCCTCGCCGAGGGGTGATCGTAGGATTACCGTCGGTACACGAGGCATGGAAGTATGTGCGCCCATGGGTATGCCGGAGGCAACCCGATTCTCTGTTCGATGGTGGGCAACCTGCATACGGGCAGCATCGGTTCGCGGCATTCTGATAGAGGTTCGCGCGACGGTATTCGGCGGATGGGGGCGTTCCAGTGAGTGGCAGCGGCGCAGGCGATTCGAATGCCGGCAAGCGCCCTAACGGGCAATTGGGATCCTGGTTCGTGCGCAGCGGCTGGTCGAAGGGCGAGCTGGCCCGGCAGGTGAACCGCAGGGCACGGCAGATGGGCGCCCACCACATCAGCACCGACACCTCGCGGGTGCGGCGCTGGCTCGACGGCGAGCAGCCGCGCGAACCGATCCCGCGCATCCTGTCCGAGCTGTTCTCCGAGCGTTTCGGCTCCGTCGTCGCCGTCGAGGACCTGGGGCTGCGCGCCGCCCACCAGGCCCCCTCCGTGGCCGGCGTCGATCTGCCCTGGGCCGGACCCCAGACCGTCGCCCTGCTCAGCGAGTTCTCCCGCAGCGACCTGATGCTCGCCCGCCGCGGCTTCCTCGGCAGCTCGCTCGCGCTCGCCGCCGGACCCGCCCTCATCGAGCCCATGCAGCGCTGGCTGGTGCCCGTCGCGTCCGGCGGATCCGTCGAGCCGGAGTCGGCCGCCGCCGCCCGTCGCCCCTCCCGGCTCTCCGGACCCGAGCTCGACCTGCTGGAATCCACCACCGCGATGTTCCGCCAGTGGGACGCCCAGTGCGGCGGCGGACTGCGCCGCAAGGCCGTCGTCGGCCAGCTCCACGAGGTCACCGACCTGCTCCAGGAGCCGCAGCCGGCCGCCACGGCGAAGCGCCTCTTCCGCTGCGCTGCCGAACTGGCCGAGCTGGCGGGCTGGATGAGTTACGACGTCGGCCTCCAGCCCACCGCCCAGAAGTACTTCGTGCTCGCCCTGCACGCCTCCAAGGAGGCCGGCGACAAGCCGCTGGGCTCGTACGTCCTGTCCAGCATGAGCCGTCAGATGATCCACCTCGGCCGCCCCGACGACGCCCTTGAACTCATCCACCTCGCGCAGTACGGCAGCCGCGACTGCGCCACCGCGCGGACCCAGGCCATGCTGTATGCGATGGAGGCCCGCGCCTACGCCAACATGGGCCAGCCCAGCAAGTGCAAGCGGGCCGTCCGGATGGCCGAGGACACCTTCCTCGACGCGGGGATCGACGGCGAGCCCGAGCCCGACTGGATCCGCTTCTTCTCCGAGGCCGAGCTCAACGGCGAGAACTCCCACTCCTACCGTGACCTGGCCTATGTGGCCGGCCGCAGCCCCACGTACGCCTCGCTCGCCGAACCCGTCATGCGCAGGGCGGTCGAGCTCTTCGGCGAGGACGACGAGCACCAGCGGTCGTACGCACTCAACCTCGTCGGTCTCGCCACCGTCCACCTCCTCAAGCGCGAGCCCGAGGAGTCCACCGTGCTGGCCGAGCAGGCGCTGCGCGTCGCCAAGAAGGTCCGCTCGGAGCGCGTCAACACCCGGCTGCGCAAGACCGTCGACACCGCGGCCAGGGACTTCGGGGACATTCCCGAGGTCGCCAGGCTCACCGACCTCCTCAGCGCACAACTCCCCGAGACCGCCGAAGCGGTCTGAAGAGTGTTCTGAAGGTCCCACCTGCCCCGGCCACGACAGCCACCCCGCACCGACCGACTTCGGCTCCCCCGATTGCCTGGTCAGTGGGTGGTCGTCGTGGCCGGTTCGTGTGGTCGTTCCCTTGCCGGAGCGTCGTAACCGCACCGTATGCGGCTCCGGCCGCAGAGTAGGCCCGAGCGCGGGTACGGCACGGGCGGTTCATGGGGACGTAACACGTCGGTCTCCTTCGTCACTGCGGCGAAACATCGTGTGGCATCGGCGGAAACGGCGCTGGGCGAATCTCATGGCCATAACCGGCCCGCACCTTTTCCCCAGTGGTCCCGCACGTGGTTACGCCCCCACCGCCCCCGCACGCGGCCGCACCGACGACGAGGAGACGCCGATGCCCCCAGGCATCACGACGCTTGCAGCAGACGCCCCGACGCTGTCTGCCGCCAACACCGGGTTCATGCTCATCTGTTCGGCCCTGGTGATGCTCATGACCCCGGCCCTGGCCTTCTTCTACGGAGGCATGGTCCGCGTCAAGAGCACCCTCAACATGCTGATGATGAGCTTCATCAGCCTCGGGATCGTCACGATCCTGTGGGTGCTCTACGGATTCAGCCTCGCCTTCGGTACCGACGCCGGCTCGATCATCGGATGGAGCCAGGACTTCGTCGGCCTCAGCGGGATCGGCGTCACGGAACTCTGGGACGGCTACACCATCCCGGTGTACGTCTTCGCCGTCTTCCAGCTGATGTTCGCGGTGCTCACCCCGGCCCTGATAAGCGGTGCCCTCGCCGACCGGGTCAAGTTCACCTCGTGGGCGCTCTTCATCACCCTCTGGGTCACCGTCGTCTACTTCCCGGTCGCGCACTGGGTCTGGGGCGCGGGCGGCTGGCTCTTCGAGCTGGGTGTCATCGACTTCGCCGGTGGTACGGCCGTCCACATCAACGCGGGTGCCGCGGCACTCGGCGTGATCCTCGTCATCGGCAAGCGCGTCGGATTCAAGAAGGACCCGATGCGGCCGCACAGCCTGCCGCTCGTCATGCTCGGCGCCGGTCTCCTCTGGTTCGGCTGGTTCGGCTTCAACGCCGGCTCGTGGCTCGGCAACGACGACGGCGTCGGCGCGGTCATGTTCGTCAACACGCAGGTCGCCACCGCCGCCGCGATGCTCGCCTGGCTCGGCTACGAGAAGCTCCGCCACGGCTCCTTCACCACGCTCGGTGCCGCCTCCGGTGCCGTCGCGGGACTCGTCGCCATCACCCCGGCGGGCGGCGCGGTCAGCCCGCTCGGTGCCATCGCTGTCGGTGCCATCGCCGGTGTGCTGTGCGCCATGGCGGTCGGCCTCAAGTACAAGCTCGGCTACGACGACTCCCTGGACGTCGTCGGCGTCCACCTCGTCGGCGGTGTCGTCGGGTCCCTGCTCATCGGCTTCTTCGCCACCGGCGGAGTCCAGTCCGACGCCAAGGGCCTCTTCTACGGCGGCGGTCTCGACCAGCTCGGCAAGCAGGCCGTCGGTGTCTTCGCGGTCCTCGCGTACTCTCTGATCGTCTCCGCGATCCTCGCCTTCCTGCTCGACAAGACGATCGGGATGCGGGTCGAGGAGGACGACGAGGTCTCCGGTATCGACCAGGTCGAGCACGCCGAGACGGCGTACGACTTCAGCGGCGCCGGCGGCGGTGCGGCCCCGCGCACCACGACCCCCGCGCCCGGCACCACGGCAACCCCGACGACCAAGAAGGTGGACGCATGAAGCTCATCACCGCAGTCGTGAAGCCCCACCGGCTTGACGAGATCAAGGAGGCCCTCCAGGCCTTCGGCGTCCAGGGCCTCACGGTCACGGAAGCCAGCGGCTACGGGCGTCAGCGCGGCCACACCGAGGTCTACCGGGGCGCCGAGTACACCGTCGACCTCGTACCGAAGATCCGCATCGAGGTCCTCGTCGAGGACGAGGACTCCGAACAGCTCATCGACGTCGTGGTCAAGGCCGCCCGGACCGGCAAGATCGGTGACGGCAAGGTCTGGAGCGTCCCGGTCGAGACCGCGATCCGGGTACGCACCGGGGAACGCGGCCCGGACGCACTCTGACCGACTGTTCCGCACACGGAAAGGCAGCTGGGTGACGAGCACCGAAGTGACCACCGAATCCGAGGACTCGGGACCCAGCGGCTACGCGGCGGCCCTCGCCACGCTCACGGACGAGTGGCTGACAGCCCTCTTCACCGCCGCGGCCGAACACGCCGGCGTCCGGGGCGCCGCCCTCGTCGCCGTCGGCGGCTACGGCCGCGGCGAGCTCTCCCCGCGCAGCGACCTCGACCTCCTGCTCCTGCATGACGGCAGCGCCGACGCCGGAGCCGTAGCGGCCCTCGCCGACCGCGTCTGGTACCCCGTCTGGGACCTGGGCCTCGCCCTCGACCACTCCGTACGCACCCCCGCCGAAGCCCGCAAGACGGCAGGTGAGGACCTCAAGGTCCAGCTCGGCCTGCTCGACGCCCGGCCCGTCGCCGGGGACCTCGGCCTCGTCGCCTCACTGCGCACCGCGATCCTCGCCGACTGGCGGAACCAGGCCCCCAAGCGCCTGCCCGCCCTCGACGAGCTCTGCCGCGAACGGGCCGAGCGCCAGGGCGAGCTCCAGTTCCTCCTGGAGCCCGACCTCAAGGAGGCCCGCGGCGGACTGCGCGACGCCACCGCCCTGCGCGCCGTAGCCGCCTCCTGGGTCGCCGACGCCCCCCGCGAAGGCCTCGCCGAGGCCCGCCGCGTCCTCCTCGACGCCCGCGACGCCCTCCACCTCACGACCGGCCGCGCCACCGACCGCCTGGCCCTCCAGGAGCAGGACCAGGTCGCCGCCTCCCTCGGCCTTCTCGACGCCGACGCACTGCTGCGCCAGGTGTACGAGGCCGCCCGCACCGTCTCGTACGCCACCGACGTCACCTGGCGCGAGGTCAACCGGGTGCTGCGTGCCCGGTCGGTCCGCCCCCGGCTGCGCGCCATGCTCGGCGGCGGCAGGGCCCCGGCCACCGACCGCACACCGCTCGCCGACGGTGTCGTCGAGGCCGACGGCGAGGTCGTCCTCGCCCGCACCGCCCGGCCCGAGCGCGACCCGGTCCTCGTCCTGCGCGCCGCCGCGGCGGCGGCCCAGTCCGAGCTGCCGCTCTCCCGCCATGTCGTACGGCACCTCGCCACCGCCACCAAGCCGCTGCCGGTGCCGTGGCCGGCCGAGGCCCGGGAGGAACTCGTCACGCTCCTCGGCGCGGGCGAGGCCACCGTCCCCGTCTGGGAGGCACTCGAAGCCGAGGGGCTCATCACCCGGCTCCTGCCCGACTGGGAACGAGTCCACTGCCGGCCCCAGCGCAACCCCGTCCACACCTGGACCGTCGACCGCCACCTCGTCGAGGCGGCCGTCCGCGCCTCCTCCCTCACCCGCCGCGTCGGCCGCCCCGACCTCCTGCTCGTCGCCGCGCTGCTCCACGACATCGGCAAGGGCTGGCCCGGCGACCACTCCGTCGCCGGTGAGGTCATCGCCCGCGACATGGCCGCCCGGATCGGCTTCGACCAGCACGACGTGGGCGTCATCGCCACCCTCGTACGCCACCATCTGCTGCTCATCGAGACCGCCACCCGCCGCGACCTCGACGACCCGGCCACCGTCCGCTCCGTCGCCACCGCCGTGGGGAGCGCCGCCACTCTGGAGCTCCTGCACGCGCTCACCGAGGCCGACGCACTCGCCACCGGGCCCGCCGCCTGGTCCACCTGGCGCGCCTCCCTCGTCGCCGACCTCGTCAAACGCGTCGCGGCGGTCCTCGCCGGCGAGGCGCCCGAGGAACCCGAGCCCGCGGCGCCCAGCGCCGAGCAGGAGCGCCTGGCCATCGAGGCCCTGCGCACCGGTGAGCCGGTCCTCGCCCTGCACGCCCAGGCGGAGACCCCGCACGAGGACGGCGGCCCCGAACCCGTCGGCGTCGAACTCCTCATCGCCCTCCCCGACCGGCCCGGCGTCCTCCCCGCCGCCGCCGGGGTCCTCGCCCTGCACCGCCTCACCGTCCGCGCCGCGGACCTGCGGGCCGTGGAACTCCCCACCGAAGTCGGCGAGACCGCGGACCTGCTGCTGCTCAGCTGGCGGGTCGCGGCCGAGTACGGCTCCCTGCCCCAGGCGGCCCGGCTGCGTGCCGACCTCGTACGCGCCCTGGACGGCTCCCTGGACATCCGGGCCCGCCTTGCCGAGCGGGAGGCCGCCTACCCGCGACGCCGCGGGGTGAAGGCCCCGCCGCCGAGGGTGACGGTCGCGGCCGCCGGTTCGCAGCTGGCCACGGTGATCGAGGTGCGCGCCCAGGACGCCCCCGGTCTGCTGCACCGGATCGGCCGGGCGCTGGAACAGAGCGGGGTGCGGGTGCGCAGTGCGCATGTGTCGACGCTGGGGGCGAACGCGGTGGACACGGTCTACGTCACGGACGCGGAGGGTGAGCCGCTCTCCGCGGAACGTGCCGCGGAGCTGGCCCGGAAGATCGAGAAGGCGCTCGGCTGAGCCCCTGCACCCTCCTCGTCCGTCACGAGAACCGGGCGAGGGCTTTGCGTTCTCCGGCGTCCGGATACCCTGGGGGACGACTACCTGACCCCGCCCCCGACCCTGAGGACCGACGAGCGCCGTGTTCGATACTCTCTCCGACCGCCTTGCCGCGACTTTCAAGAACCTCAGGGGCAAGGGCCGCTTGTCCGAGGCGGACATCGACGCCACGGCTCGCGAGATCCGTATCGCCCTGCTGGAAGCCGATGTCGCGCTCCCCGTCGTCCGGTCCTTCATCGCCAAGGTCAAGGAGCGGGCGCGTGGCGTCGAGGTCTCCCAGGCGCTGAATCCGGCGCAGCAGATGATCAAGATCGTCAACGAGGAGCTCGTCTCCATCCTCGGTGGCGAGACCCGTCGGCTGCGGTTCGCCAAGACCGCGCCCACCGTGATCATGCTCGCCGGTCTCCAGGGTGCCGGTAAGACGACCCTCGCCGGAAAGCTCGGCGTCTGGCTCAAGGGCCAGGGCCACTCCCCGCTGCTCGTCGCCTGTGACCTCCAGCGCCCCAACGCCGTGAACCAGCTGAGCGTCGTCGCCGACCGCGCCGGAGTCGCGGTGTACGCGCCGGAGCCGGGCAACGGCGTCGGTGACCCGGTCCAGGTCGCCAAGGACTCGATCGAGTACGCCCGGACCAAGCAATTCGACATCGTCGTCGTCGACACCGCCGGCCGCCTCGGTATCGACCAGGAGCTGATGCAGCAGGCCGCGGACATCCGCGACGCCGTCAACCCGGACGAGATCCTCTTCGTCGTCGACGCGATGATCGGCCAGGACGCGGTCAACACCGCCGAGGCCTTCCGCGACGGCGTCGGCTTCGACGGTGTGGTCCTCTCCAAGCTCGACGGTGACGCCCGCGGTGGTGCGGCCCTGTCGATCGCCCATGTCACGGGCAAGCAGATCATGTTCGCGTCGAACGGTGAGAAGCTCGAGGACTTCGACGCCTTCCACCCCGACCGCATGGCGTCCCGCATCCTCGACATGGGTGACCTGCTCACCCTGATCGAGCAGGCGGAGAAGACCTTCAGCCAGGAAGAGGCCGCTCAAATGGCCTCCAAGCTGGCGTCCAGCAAGGGCGGCAAGGACTTCACGCTCGACGACTTCCTGGCCCAGATGGAGCAGGTCCGGAAGATGGGCTCCATCTCCAAGCTGCTCGGGATGCTGCCCGGCATGGGACAGATCAAGGACCAGATCAACAACATCGACGAGCGCGATGTCGACCGCACCGCCGCGATCATCAAGTCGATGACCCCGAAGGAGCGCGCCGAGCCGACGATCATCAACGGCTCGCGGCGGGCCCGTATCGCCAAGGGTTCCGGTGTCGAGGTCAGCGCCGTGAAGAACCTGGTCGAGCGGTTCTTCGAGGCCCGCAAGATGATGTCGAAGATGGCACAGGGCGGTGGCATGCCGGGGATGCCCGGGATGCCGGGCATGGGTGGCGGCCCCGGCCGGCAGAAGAAGCAGGTCAAGCAGGCCAAGGGCAAGCGCAAGAGCGGTAACCCGATGAAGCGCAAGGCCGAGGAGCAGGCCGAGGCGGCCCGCCGCGAGCAGGCGGCCCAGGGCGGCGCGTTGGGTCTGCCGGCCGGTCAGGACGACAAGAACTTCGAGCTGCCCGACGAGTTCAAGAAGTTCATGGGCTGAGCAGCCTGCCGAGTTACGTCCCCGAGGGGGCGCCCGCTTCACGGCGGGCGCCCCCTCGGGCGTGTACGCGGGATGGCGAGGTCCCTCCATGGGCCCAGCAGACCGCCGCTCCGAGGGCTTCGCCCGTATTTCTCCCTTAATGTCGGCTCAATGGCTGTCGGCAGAGGAGACCGCGTGACCAATCCCGTACCTCCGCGCGACCGTACCGACCAGCCATGGCGCTCCGAGGGTGCACCGAAGCCCCCGCCACCCGGCCGGAAGATGCCGGGAGGCTGGGGCGGACTTCTGCTGACCGCGCTCGCTGTCTATCTGATCGCCAACCTGGTGCTCTCCTTCTTCAACGGCAAGGACGAGCCGACGATCGCGTACACGGAGTTCAGCAAGCAGGTCACCTCGGGCAACGTCTCCAAGATCTACTCCAAGGGCGATGCCATTCAGGGGCAGCTGAAGAAGGAGGCGAAGGTCCCGGGCAGCGACGACAAGTACACCAAGTTCGTCACGCAGCGGCCTGCCTTCGCCGATGACAACCTCTGGGGGGAGCTGGTCAAGGACGACGTCACGGTCACCGCCGAACCGGTCGTCAAGGAACGCAGCTTCCTCGCCAACCTGCTGATCTCGCTGGCACCGATGCTGCTGCTGGTCCTGCTGTGGGTGTTCATCGCCCGGCGGATGTCGCGCGGTGGGATGGGGGGCGGAATGGGCGGCTTCGGCCGCAAGGCCCCGCCCAAACCGGTCGAGCTGGAGGGGGACCGGCGTACGACGTTCAAGGACGTGGCGGGTATCGACGAGGTCGAGGGTGAGCTCAACGATGTCGTCGACTTCCTGAAGAACCCGGACGCCTACCGGAAGATGGGCGCCCGGATGCCTGGGGGAGTGCTGCTCGCGGGCCCTCCCGGCACCGGCAAGACACTGCTGGCGAGGGCGGTCGCGGGGGAGGCCGGGGTGCCGTTCTTCTCGGCCTCGGCCTCCGAGTTCATCGAGATGATCGTGGGTGTCGGCGCGGGCCGGGTCCGGGAGCTCTTCGCCGAGGCGCGCAAGGTCGCCCCCGCCATCGTGTTCATCGACGAGATCGACACCATCGGCCGGGCCCGCGGCGGCGGCTCGGGCATGGGCGGGCACGACGAGCGCGAGCAGACGCTCAACCAGATCCTCACGGAGATGGACGGCTTCTCCGGCTCGGAGGGCGTGGTGGTGCTCGCGGCGACCAACCGCGCCGACGTACTCGACCCGGCGCTCACCCGGCCCGGCCGTTTCGACCGGATCGTCCAGGTCAGCCCGCCGGACAGGAACGGCCGGGAGGCGATTCTGGAGATCCACACCCGGAGCATCCCGATGGCCGGGGACGTGGACCTGGCCCAGGTGGCCCGTACGACCCCGGGAATGACCGGAGCCGATCTCGCCAACCTCGCCAACGAGGCCGCGCTCCTTGCCGTGAAGCGGGGGCAGCCGGAGGTGAACGGCGCCGATTTCTCGGACGCCCTGGAGAAGGTCCAGCTCGGGGCGGAGCGCTCGCTCGTCATGTCGGACGAGGAGCGCCGGCGGACGGCGTACCACGAGAGCGGGCATGCGCTGCTGGGGATGCTCCAGCCCGGCTCGGACCCGGTCCGCAAGGTCACCATCGTGCCGCGCGGCCGCGCGCTGGGTGTCACGCTCTCGACGCCGGACGCCGACAAGTACGCGTACACCGAGGAGTATCTGCGCGGCCGGATCATCGGCGCGCTCGGTGGCATGGCCGCCGAGCAGGTGGTGTTCGGCGTCATCACGACCGGCGCGGAGAGCGACCTGGAACAGGTCACCAACCTGGCCCGGGGGATGGTGGGCCGCTGGGGCATGAGCCACCGGGTGGGCCGGCTGACGGCGATCCCGGGCGATGCCCAGCAGGCGTACGGGCTGTCGGCCGCGCCCGCGACGCTGGACGCGGTGGACGGTGAGATGCGGCGCATCGTCGACGAGTGCTACGAGGAGGCGTGCCGGCTGCTGCGCGAGAACCGGGACCGGCTGGACTCGCTGGCCACGGCGCTGCTGGCGACCGAGACGCTGGACGAAGCGGACGCCTACCGGGCGGCCGGGATCTCCCGGCTGGTGAAGTAGCCGCTTAGGGGGACGGGGGTGGCGTGGCTTCCGGGGCCGGCCGGCACGGACCGGCACCCGGAGGTCCTGCTTCGTGAGGTTCTGCGTCGTGAGTCGTGAGGTTCCGTGCCGTGAAGTCCTGCGTCCTGAGGTCCTACGTCGTGCAGACGAGATAACGGAACACGTTGGGCATCCAGACCGTGCCGTCCCGGCGCAGGTGCGGATGCAGGGCCTCCGCCACCTCCTTCTCCACCTGGGACCGGTCCGTCGCCTCTATCGCAGCGTCGAAGAGCCGCGTCGACAGCAGACCCCGTACCGCGCTGTCCACGTCCGCGTAGCCGAACGGGCAGGCCACCCGCCCCGAGCCGTCCGGCTTCAGCCCGGACCGGAACGCCACGTTCTCCAGATCGTCCCGCCGCGCTCCGAGCCGGCTCGTGGTCCGCGAAGTTCCCGAGCCCTCCGCGAGCCGGGTCGCCACACGCAGCACGGCATCGGTGGCGCACCGCTCGGGCGGCCCCCAGCCGGTCAGGACGACCGTGCTGCGCCGGCCGGCCGAGGGCACCGCGGCGCCGAGCGTCCGCACCAGTTCCTCCCCGTCGTCGGGGGAGCAGCCGATCGGGGTGAACGCGGTGATCAGGCTGTAGGGCTCGTGGCCGGCAGCCGTGGCCGGAAGGGACTCAAGGAGCTGCGGTCCTGTGGACCCGGCCACGGGCTTGTCCTCCGGGCCGGCCAGCAGCCGGATCCGGGCGAGCGCCAGGCGTTCGAGGTCGGGGTCGACGCCGGTGACGTGTGCCCCGCGGCCGGCCGCGATCAGCAGCGCGAGTCCGGAGCCGCAGCCGAGCGAGAGCATGCGCGTGGCCGGTCCGACTTCGAGCCGTGTGTACACAGCCTCGTAGAGCGGTGCGAGCATCCGCTCCTGGATCTCGGCCCAGTCACGGGCGCGGGAGCCGGTGTCCACGGGCGCGGACGGCTTCGCCTGCGTGTGGTGCCGGACGAGCGTTGGTGTCATGGAATGCGCCCCAATCCGCCGAGAGGCCGGTCATACCGATCGGTCGTGCCTGATGGACGATTTCCCCGTGGCCGTACGTCCGCGCTTCCCCCGTATGCCAGAGAACTGCGCATCGGCCGCCGCGTCCAGGGGTCTACGGGCCATGGTTGCCCGTGGCGGCGGCCGGCGATGCGCTCCGACCGGAACGTCTGCAGGGCGTGGGGGCCCAGGGGTTGTGCTTTCCCGTACTGCGGTCCCAGTCTCACCCGGCGCGCGGGGGTGGGCACGTCGAGCGCTCCGCGCCGGGCCACGCGGCGGCTGCGGCGCTGCTCGGGGGAGGGGGCGTGAGGGTGGGCGGTGCGCCGGGTACTGTCGGTTACCGCGCCCGGCGCCCGCATCACCGGCGGGTGGGCGTACGCGCCGTCTACGCGCTCGGGCGTACGCGGCGCTACGTACCACCTTGGTGTGAGCTGTGAGTCTTCTCCGCAGATCAGCGCACCCGCCCTCGTCAGGACGCATGAATGGCAACTGACTGGTACGTGCAAAATATTTGGGATGGCCCGGAATCGGAACACCGGGGCACTCGCGCTCGTTGTCACGACGTGAGCACGACACCACCTGTACTTGCCGCAGAGCTGGCACAGGCGTGGGCCGACATTCAGCGGTACCACTCCGAGCTGCCCGATCTAGCCGCGCCCGAGTCCCTGATCGGAGAGTCCTCGTCCGCCTGTGGCGCCGAACTCTCCTTCGAGCGACTGCTCCATGAGGCAGTCCATGGCATTGCCGCCGCCCGAGGTGTCCGCGACACCTCGCGCGCCGGCCGATACCACAACCGTCGATTCCTCGCGATCGCCGAGGAGCTGGGCCTCGATCACGCCGAGGAGCCCCACCCCAGCAGTGGCTTCTCGCTGGTCACGCTCAACCCCGAAGCCAAGCGCCGGTACCGGCCGACGATGGAACGGCTGCAGCGCGCCCTCAAGGCGCACACCGTGGCCACCGCCGCCGACACCAAGCGCTCCTTCCGCGGGCCCGCGGCCCGGCACGGCTCCTCCGGAGGGGGCGTGCGGGTCAAGGCCGTCTGCGACTGCGGTCGCAATGTGCGCGTCGTCCCGTCGGTCCTCGCGCAGGCCCCGATCGTCTGCGGCGGCTGCGGAAAGCCGTTCCGGATCCCGGAAGCAGTGGTCGCGGTGGGGTGAGGCGATGTGGTGTGGCACAATGGCTAGCTGTACTCGACAGTCGCATAGGACCCCTCTCTCCTCCGGCTGACGCGTCCATCGGGCACTCCGAGTACCGCAACCCCACGTGGCATCTTTGTTGTGCCCAACCACGTCATAGACCAGGAGACACCACTTCCGTGGCAGTCAAGATCAAGCTGAAGCGTCTGGGCAAGATCCGTTCGCCTCACTACCGCATCGTCGTCGCCGACTCCCGTACCCGCCGTGATGGCCGGGCCATCGAGGAGATCGGCCTGTACCACCCGGTGCAGAACCCCTCGCGCATCGAGGTCAACGCAGAGCGCGCGCAGTACTGGCTGTCCGTCGGCGCCCAGCCGACCGAGCCGGTTCTCGCGATCCTGAAGCTCACCGGTGACTGGCAGGCGCACAAGGGCCTCCCGGCCCCCGCGCCGCTGCTGCAGCCGGAGCCCAAGGCTGACAAGCGCGCCCTGTTCGAGGCCCTCACCAAGGACATCGGCGAGGAGTCCAAGGGCGAGGCCATCACGCAGAAGGCGAAGAAGGCCGACAAGAAGGCGGACGACGCTGCTGACGCAGCTGCGCCCGCCGAGTCGACCGAGGCCTGAGCATGCTCGAGGAGGCTCTCGAGCACCTCGTGAAAGGCATCGTCGACAACCCCGACGACGTGCAGGTCGCCTCGCGCGATCTGCGCCGTGGACGTGTGCTCGAGGTTCGGGTTCATCCCGATGACCTCGGCAAGGTGATCGGCCGTAACGGCCGCACCGCACGCGCGCTGCGTACCGTCGTGGGCGCCATCGGCGGCCGTGGTATCCGCGTCGACCTCGTCGACGTGGACCAGGTTCGCTGACAGAGTTGAACACCGGCACGGGCCGGGGAGGGCCATGCGCCCACCCCGGCCCGTCGTCGTACGACAGGAGAGACACAAGGTGCAGTTGGTAGTCGCACGGATCGGTCGCGCCCACGGCATCAAGGGCGAGGTCACCGTCGAGGTGCGCACGGACGAGCCGGAGCTCCGGCTCGGGCCCGGCGCCGTACTGGCCACCGAGCCGGCCTCGACGGGGCCGCTGACGATCGAGACCGGCCGGGTGCACAGTGGCCGGCTGCTGCTGCGTTTCGAGGGCGTACGGGACCGTACGGCCGCCGAGGCGCTGCGCAACACGCTGCTGATCGCCGATGTGGATCCGGCGGAGCTCCCGGAGGACCCGGAGGAGTTCTACGACCATCAGCTGATGGACCTGGACGTCGTACTCGCCGACGGTACCGAGATCGGCCGGATCACCGAGATCACGCACCTGCCGTCCCAGGACCTCTTCATCGTGGAGCGTCCCGACGGCACCGAGGTCATGATCCCGTTCGTCGAGGAGATCGTCAGCGAGATCGACCTGGAGGAGCAGCGCGCGGTGATCACGCCGCCGCCGGGTCTGATCGACGAGAGCCAGGCGATCGTGGTGTCCACGCGTGACGAGGAGGAGGCGGCGGCCGAGTCCGGGGCCGGGCCTTCCGAGGAGGGTTCCACCGAACCCGGGAAAGACGTCTGATGCGCCTCGACGTCGTCACGATCTTCCCCGAGTACCTGGAACCGCTGAACGTCTCGCTCGTCGGGAAGGCTCGTGCCCGCGGGCGCCTCGGTGTGCATGTGCACGATCTGCGGGAGTGGACGTACGACCGCCACAACACGGTCGACGACACCCCCTACGGCGGCGGTCCCGGCATGGTCATGAAGACCGAGCCCTGGGGCGACGCGCTGGACGAGACCCTGGCGGACGGATACGAGTCCGGGGCGCACTCCCCGGTGCTCGTGGTGCCCACGCCGAGCGGCAGGCCCTTCACCCAGGAGCTGGCCGTCGAGCTTTCCGAGCGGCCCTGGCTGATCTTCACCCCGGCCCGCTACGAGGGCATCGACCGGCGGGTGACGGAGGAGTACGCCACCCGGATGCCGGTCGTCGAGGTGTCCATCGGCGACTACGTGCTGGCCGGCGGCGAAGCCGCGGTGCTGGTGATCACGGAGGCGGTGGCCCGGCTGCTGCCCGGCGTACTCGGCAACGCCGAGTCGCACCGGGACGACTCCTTCGCCCCCGGGGCGATGGCCAACCTGCTGGAGGGTCCCGTCTACACCAAGCCGCCCGAGTGGCGTGGCCGGGGGATCCCGGAC
Organism: Streptomyces sp. LN549; assembly: GCF_043203805.1. Taxonomy (NCBI): domain Bacteria; kingdom Bacillati; phylum Actinomycetota; class Actinomycetes; order Kitasatosporales; family Streptomycetaceae; genus Streptomyces; species Streptomyces sp. LN549. Next base: position 6,540,700 of record NZ_JAZHRI010000002.1, read on the forward strand.
GTGCTGCTCAGCGGCCATCACGGGCGGATCGCGCGCTGGCGCCGGGACGAGGCATTCCGTCGTACCGCACTCAACCGGCCCGATCTGATCGAGCGCTGCGAGGCGACGGCCTTCGACAAGAAGGACCGAGAGATGCTCTCCATCCTCGGCTGGTCACCGGAGCCCGGCGGCCGATTTTGGCGCAGGCCCCAAGCCGTGGAACAATAGGCGACTGCTGTACGTCCGCGTGCGCCCCTGCCACAGGGGGAACGACGCCCGTCCGACGCGATCAGCACCCCCAACTCATCACACTCTCCCGTCGATGACCTGTGGCATCGGCGAAGAAAGCAGACAACATGGCTTCCCTGCTCGATGACGTCAACGCCGCATCGCTGCGTACCGACGTCCCGGCGTTCCGCCCCGGCGACACCGTCAACGTCCACGTCCGCGTGATCGAGGGCAACCGCTCCCGTATCCAGCAGTTCAAGGGCATTGTCATCCGTCGCCAGGGTGCGGGCATCAGCGAGACCTTCACGGTCCGCAAGGTCTCCTTCAGCGTCGGCGTCGAGCGCACCTTCCCGGTGCACAGCCCGATCTTCGAGAAGATCGAGCTCGTCACCCGCGGTGACGTCCGTCGCGCCAAGCTGTACTTCCTCCGTGAGCTGCGCGGCAAGGCCGCGAAGATCAAGGAGAAGCGCGACCGCTGAGCTGACTCCCTGGTCCACAGGACGGCCGGATAAGCTCTGGCCCCGATGGACACGGAAGCAAAGCCCCAGGAGCGCGACCGCTCCTCCGCACCCGCTACGGGATCGGAGGAGGGGTCGCGCTTCTCGCGTATCCCGAACCGGTGGGCAACCTCGATGTCATGGCGGCGCACCCTTGCGCTCGGTGCCGTCTGCTCGGTCGCTGTGCTGCTCTTCAGCAACTTCGTGGTGCAGCCCTTCCTGATCCCCAGCGGCTCGATGGAGTCCACGCTGCAGGTCGGGGACCGGGTGCTCGTCAACAAATTGGCGTACCGTTTCGGCTCCGTACCTCAGCGCGGCGACGTGGTGGTGTTCGACGGCACCGGCTCCTTCGTCCAGGAGGCGCCGCCGCAGAACCCCGTGACCGGGCTGCTGCACGGCGTGGCGGCTTCGCTCGGTCTCGCGGAGCCCGCCGAGACCGACTTCGTGAAGCGAGTGGTGGGTGTGGGGGGTGACCGGGTGGTCTGCTGCGACAAGCGCGGAAGGGTCGAGGTGAACGGCCGGGCCGTGAACGAGGACTACCTGTTCACGGGCGACGCGCCGTCCCGGGTGCCCTTCGACATTGTCGTGCCCGACGGCACGCTGTGGATGATGGGCGACCACCGGAGCAACTCCCGTGACTCCCGCGATCACCTGGGTGAGCCGGGCGGCGGCATGGTGCCCGTCGACAAGGTGATCGGCCGGGCCGACTGGTTCGGCTGGCCGCTGGGCCGGCTGGGGTCCGTTCCGGACACCGCGGCCTTCGATGGAATAGCGGCGCCCGGTCCGGCGCATGGGTAACCGCGGGCGGAGGCACGGCGCGGCGGATCCGGAGATTCCGCTGCCCACCGGCACCCGGCCCACAGCCGCGCGCTCGCTGCCCACTCGCGCGGAGCGGCGCAAGCTGGCCCGCAAGGTGAAGCGGAAGCGGCGCAGGTCGGCGGTGAAGGAGATCCCCCTTCTCATCACCGTCGCACTGCTGATCGCGCTGGTCCTCAAGACCTTTCTGGTGCAGGCCTTCGTGATCCCGTCGGGGTCGATGGAGCAGACCATCCGGATCGGCGACCGGGTGCTCGTCGACAAGCTGACGCCCTGGTTCGGGTCCAAGCCGCAGCGCGGCGACGTCGTCGTGTTCAAGAACCCTTCGGACTGGCCGCCGCCGAACCCGGTGGGGGAGTCCAAGGAGTCACCTGTCGTCATCAAGCAGGTGAAGGAGGTGCTGACCTTCATCGGGCTGCTGCCCTCCGACGACGAGCAGGACCTGATCAAGCGGGTGGTCGCCGTCGGTGGCGACACGGTGAGGTGCTGCGAGAAGGACGGCAGACTCATCGTCAACGGGGTGGCGGTCGACGAGCCCTACGTCTTTCCCGGCGATTCGCCCTCCACGATCAAATTCGAGGTAAAGGTTCCGGCCGGAAGAATCTTCGTGATGGGGGACCATCGCTCCAATTCGGCCGATTCGCGCTTCCACCTGGACAAGACGGGTGACGGCACGGTTTCCGAGGATGCGGTAGTGGGACGGGCCGTGGTGATCGCCTGGCCCTTCGGACACTGGCATGAACTGGAGGAACGTTCGACGTTCTCCTCCGTCCCGGACGCGCGCGCCGGGACGGCGGCTGCCCCCGGACCGTCGAATAGTGTGTCCCCGGATCCCAACGGAATGATCCGGCTCCCGACCCCTGCGGAACTCCCGCTCGTTATGGGAGTGGTGGGCCTGCACCGGCTAGGGCGCAGGCGGTGGCACGGAATAAGGAGTGGATGTGGGGGATTTGGCGGTCGGCGCACGATCCGGACACGACGAACCCGAGGACCGGCCGGACAATCCGGGGAATGCCGAGCCCGCCGGGACGACGGCGGACTCGACGGAGAGTGACGACGGCTCCTCGAGCAGCGGCAGCACGGCGCAGAACAAGCCCCGCTCCTTCTGGAAGGAGCTGCCCCTCCTCATCGGCATCGCGCTCGTCCTGGCCTTGCTGATCAAGACGTTCCTGGTGCAGGCGTTCTCGATTCCCTCGGACTCGATGCAGAACACGCTTCAGCGGGGCGACCGGGTGCTGGTCGACAAGCTGACGCCGTGGTTCGGCTCGGAGCCCGAGCGGGGCGAGGTGGTCGTCTTCCACGACCCGGGCGGCTGGCTGGAGGACACCGCGGCACCCGACCCGAACGTGGTGCAGAAGTTCCTGAGCTTCATCGGTCTGATGCCGTCGGCCGAGGAGAAGGACCTGATCAAGCGCGTCATCGCGATCGGCGGTGACACGGTGGAGTGCAAGAAGAACGGGCCGGTCACGGTCAACGGCAAGGCGCTCGACGACAAGTCGTTCATCTTCGAGGGCAACACTCCCTGCAACGACAAACCGTTCGGACCGATCAAGATTCCCAAGGACCGTATCTGGGTGATGGGCGACCACCGCCAGAACTCCCTCGACTCCCGCTATCACCAGCAGTTGCCGGGCGGCGGCACCGTCTCCGTCGACGAGGTGGTCGGCCGGGCCGTGGTCATCGCGTGGCCGGTCAACCGCTGGGCGACCCTGCCCATCCCGAAGACCTTCGACCAGCCGGGGCTGAACGCCGCGATGGCCGCGGCGCCCGGTGCGATCGGCTTCGCCGGAGCCGTGCCGCTCGTGCTCTGGCGACGCCGGCGGGCCGCGCTCGTTTCCGGCCGTCAGTAGTGGATGGCGGCTCGGTGCGGGCCGCAGAGTGAGGACTGGAACGTGAGTGACATGGCTGCCAGTGCACCACCTGGGCATGGAGAGCCCGCGACGGGGTCCGAACAGCCCGCCGACCCTGCCTCCGGTCCGACGGAGGGGCCACCGGACTCGGACGCGCCCGCGGATACGCAGGCTGCGGGCGGGGGCGGCAAGCAGGCACGGAAGCAGCGTCCCCTCTGGAAGGAGCTGCCGCTGCTGATCGCCGGCGCACTGGTTCTCGCGTTGCTGATCAAGACGTTTCTCGTGCAGGCGTTCTCGATTCCGTCGGAATCGATGCAGGACACGCTTCAGCGGGGCGACCGGGTGCTGGTGGACAAGCTGACGCCGTGGTTCGGCTCGGAGCCCGAGCGCGGTGAGGTGGTGGTGTTCCACGATCCGGACAACTGGCTGGCCGGGGAGCCGACCCCCGAGTCGAACGTGGTGCAGGACTTCCTGAGCTTCATCGGTCTGATGCCGTCGGGCAAGGAGAAGGACCTGATCAAGCGGACGATCGCGGTCGGCGGTGACACCGTGGAGTGCGCGAAGGGCGGTCCTGTCGAGGTCAACGGGAAGGCGCTCGACGAGCCGTACATCTTCCCGGGCAACTCGGCGTGCGACGACAAGCCCTTCGGGCCGTTCACCGTGCCCGAGGGGAAGATCTGGGTGATGGGCGACCACCGGCAGGATTCCTCGGACTCGCGCTATCACACCGATGAAGCGACCAAGGGCTTCGTGCCCGTCAAGGACGTGGTGGGGCGGGCCGTGGTGGTGGCGTGGCCGGTCAATCGCTGGGCGATGCTGTCCGTCCCGGACACCTTCGATCAGACGGGGATCGACGCGGCGGCGGGCCTGGCCCCGGGGGTGTTCGGAGTCGCGGGCGCGCTGCCTCTCGTGCTGTGGCGCCGCAGGAGGCTGACCAGCGGGCGTACCGCCGGGTAGGGTGCCGACTCGGATCAGCGATTGTCGATCTCCGATGGGGGACGCTGCGATGAGTGGAACAGGACGTACGGGTGGCGGCGACGGCCGGCTCGGCAGCAAACTGTCGGGGCTGGCCGTGGCCATCGGCTGTGTGCTCTTCCTCGGCGGCTTCGCCTGGGCAGCCGTGGTGTACCGGCCGTACACGGTGCCGACCGAGTCGATGACCCCGACGGTGAACGCGGGCGACCGGGTCCTCGCGCAGCGGGTGGACGGCGGCGAGGTGCGCCGGGGCGATGTGGTGGTGTTCACCGACCACGCGTGGGGTGACATGCCGATGGTGAAGCGGGTCGTCGGCATCGGCGGCGACAAGATCGCCTGCTGCGAGAAGGACGGCCGGCTCACGGTCAACGGCGTACCCGTCGCGGAATCGTATCTCCAGGCCGGCGACCCGGCCTCGGCGGCCGATTTCACGGCCGTGGTGCCGAAGGACCAGCTCTTCCTCCTGGGTGACGACCGCAGGTCCTCGCTGGACTCGAGGGTCCACCTGGAGGAGACCGGGCAGGGCTCGGTGCCGCGCAGCGCCGTACAGGCCCGGGTGGACGCCGTCGCCTGGCCGCTGGGCGGCATGATCGGACGGCCGCAGGCCTTTGCCGCGCTGCCCGGCGGGGTGTCGTCCCCGGGGCCGCTGAAGCTTCAGCTCGGTGCCATGGCCGCGGGTGTGGTACTGATCCTGGGCGGTGCCGTGTACGGGCCGGTCGCGGCGCGTTCCGCCCGGTCGAAGCGGAACGAGCAGGAGAAGGCGACCGCCGGTGCCCGTTGAGTCGCGCAAGGTCGCCCGTCTGGTGCTCCTCGATCCGGACGACCGCATTCTGCTGATGCACGGGTTCGAACCGGAGGACCCGGCGAGCACCTGGTGGTTCACCCCCGGCGGCGGTCTCGAGGGCGACGAGACCCGGGAGCAGGCCGCCCTGCGGGAGCTGGCCGAGGAAACCGGAATCACCGACGTCGAGCTGGGCCCGCTGCTCTGGCAGCGCATGTGCTCCTTTCCGTTCGACGGGCGGCGCTGGGATCAGGACGAGTGGTACTTCCTGGCCCGCACGGCGCAGACCGCGACGGACACCAGTGGGCAGACCGGGCTGGAACGCCGCAGTGTCGCGGGGCTGAGGTGGTGGACCTCCGCCGAACTGTCGGCGGCGCGTGAGACGGTGTACCCGACCAGACTCGCCGAGCTGCTGCGCACGCTGCTCGACGAGGGTCCTCCGCGTACGCCGCTGGTTCTGTCCCCCGAAATCGCCTGAGCGACCGGGGGCGCCGGGCCCTGGCGCACAATGGGGGAACGCACGGCTGAAGGGGAACATGCCAATGAGCGCCGAGGACCTCGAGAAGTACGAGACCGAGATGGAGCTGAAGCTCTACCGGGAGTACCGCGATGTCGTCGGTCTGTTCAAATATGTGATCGAGACCGAACGGCGCTTCTACCTCACCAACGACTACGAGATGCAGGTGCACTCGGTCCAGGGCGAGGTGTTTTTCGAGGTGTCCATGGCGGATGCCTGGGTCTGGGACATGTACCGGCCCGCACGGTTCGTCAAGCAGGTACGGGTCCTGACGTTCAAGGACGTCAACATCGAGGAGCTCAACAAGAGCGATCTCGAGCTTCCGGGTGGCTGAGTTGTCCACAACGGCTGAGTTGTCCACCAAGATCCACTAGTTGGGGGCAGACGCGTCACAGTCGGTGCCGGAGGTGGTGCCGATATGAACGCACGGGGGGCACTCGGGCGGTACGGCGAGGATCTGGCGGCACGGCTGCTGACCGATGCCGGCATGTCCGTACTCGAACGGAACTGGCGCTGTCGCGCCGGCGAGATCGACATCGTCGCGAAGGACGGTGACGCTCTCGTCATCTGTGAGGTGAAGACCCGCAGGGCGGGGGCTTTCGAGCACCCGATGGCAGGGATCACTCCGGCCAAGGCGGACCGTCTGCGGAGGCTGGCCGAGCTCTGGCTGGCCAGGTGCGGCGGTCCGCCGCCCGGCGGGGTGCGGATCGACCTGGTCGGTGTGGTGCTGCCCAGGCGTGGTGCGCCCCTGGCCGAGCATGCGCGGGGGGTGGCCTGATGGGGTTCGCGCGTGCGTGCTCGGTGGCGCTGGTCGGTGTCGAGGGCGTGGTGGTGGAGGTCCAGGCGGACCTGGAGGCAGGGGTCGCGGCGTTCACCCTGGTGGGGCTGCCGGACAAGAGCCTGGTGGAGAGCCGGGACCGGGTCAGGGCCGCCGTGGTCAATTCCGGGGCGGAGTGGCCGCAGAAGAAACTCACGGTCGGACTCTCACCCGCGTCGGTGCCCAAGGGTGGTTCGGGCTTCGATCTCGCCGTCGCCTGCGCGGTTCTCGGCGCCGCGGAGCGGATCGACCCCGCGTCGATCGCCGATGTCGTGATGATCGGGGAGCTGGGGCTGGACGGCAGGGTGCGCCCCGTGCGCGGGGTGCTGCCCGCCGTTCTGGCCGCGGCGGAGGCCGGGTACCGCCAGGTGGTCGTTCCCGAGCAGACCGCGAGCGAGGCGGCTCTGGTGCCCGGGGTCTCCGTGCTCGGGGTCCGGAGTCTGCGGCAGCTGATCGCCGTGCTCTGCGACGAGCCGGTGCCCGACGAGGCGGAGGCCCACGAGCAGGGGCGTCCCGACACCATGCTGGCCGGGCTGATGGTGCCCGGCGCCGGTATGGGCACCGGGATCGCCAGAGGGGCGGCGCATGGCGAGGGCAGCAGGCCGGATCTGGCGGACGTCGCGGGTCAGGAGCGGCCACGCAAGGCCCTGGAGATCGCGGCGGCGGGCGGACACCACCTCCTGCTGTCAGGGCCGCCGGGCGCGGGCAAGACCATGCTGGCCGAACGGCTGCCCGCCATCCTGCCGCCGCTGACCAGACAGGAAGCCCTCGAGGTGACCGCGGTGCACTCGGTGGCGGGCATCCTGCCGCCGGGCGAACCCCTGGTCTCCCGCCCGCCCTACTGCGCACCCCACCATTCCGCGACCATGCAGTCGCTGGTCGGCGGGGGAAACGGGCTGCCGCGGCCCGGCGCGGTCTCGCTGGCGCATCGCGGAATTCTCTTTCTGGACGAGGCTCCGGAATTCTCCGTCCGTGCGCTGGACGCGCTGCGCCAGCCGCTGGAGTCGGGGCATGTCGTGGTGGCACGAAGCGCCGGGGTGGTGCGGTTGCCTGCCCGCTTCCTGATGGTGCTCGCCGCCAACCCCTGCCCGTGCGGGCGGCACACCCTGAGCGGGGCGGGGTGTGACTGCCCGCCCTCGGCGGTCCGCCGGTACCAGGCCAGGCTCTCCGGGCCGCTGCTGGACCGGGTGGACCTGCGGGTGACGGTGGACCCCGTCAGACGCGAGGACCTGATGGGGCAGGGCGGCCGGGGTGAGTCGACCGCGACGGTCGCCGCCCGGGTGATCCGGGCCCGTGAGCGGGCCGCGGAGCGGCTGGCGGGCACCCCGTGGACCACCAACAGCGAGGTGCCGGGGCATGAGCTGCGGACCCGGTTGGTCGCGGCACCGGGTGCGCTGATGGCTGCCGAGCGGGACATGGAACGGGGCATGCTCACCGCGCGCGGTCTGGACCGGGTGCTGCGGGTGGCGTGGACCGTGGCCGATCTGCGTGGTGCCGAGCGCCCGGACGCCTCGGACATCGGGGTGGCCCTTGAGCTGCGGACCGGGATCCCGCGCGGGGTCCCCATGACCGCGGGGGCGTCATGACCGGGCACCGGACCGAGGGCTGCGCGGACACTGCCGGAGGAGCGGGGCGGACGGGCGAGCCGCACGGGCAGGCGGCCGGAGAGCAGCGGATGGCCGGCCGGACGGGCTCTTCCGGAGGGGTGAGCGACCGGGAGCGGCTGGCGCGGGCGGCACTGACCCGGGTCATGGAGCCGGGGGACGTGCGAGGCGGGCGCTGGCTGCGTGAGCACGGCGGCGCGGAGCTGATGCGGCGGATCGCCGCCTGGGACGGATCGGCCGAGCAGCTGAGCGGCATGACGGCGAGGCGGTTGGCCGGCTACCGGCTGCGGGCCCAAGCCGTCGAGCCCGAGCGGGACCTGGCGGCGGTGGCCTCGGCGGGCGGGCGCTTCATCTGCCCCGGCGACCGGGAATGGCCGAGTCAGCTCGACGACCTGGGCGACGCCAGGCCGACGGGACTCTGGGTCCGGGGGAGGCCCGATCTGCGGCTCTGGGCGCTGCGCTCGGTCGCCGTGGTCGGAGCCCGCGCCTGCACACCGTACGGGGCCCACATGGCGACGACGCTCGGCGCAGGCCTCGCGGAGCGGGGATGGGTGGTCGTCTCGGGCGCGGCCTTCGGGGTCGACGGAGCGGCTCACCGCGGCGCCCTGGCCGCCGGTGGCGCGACGATGGCGGTACTGGCCTGCGGGGTGGACGTCGCCTACCCGCGCGGCCATGCCGAACTGATCGGACGCATGGTCGAACAGGGGCTCGTCCTCGGTGAACTGCCGCCGGCCGAGCATCCCACCCGCAGCAGATTCATTCTCCGGAACAGGGTGATCGCCGCGTTGACGCGGGGAACCGTCGTCGTCGAGGCCGAGTACCGCAGCGGTTCACTGGTCACGGCGCGCAGCGCACAACGACTCGGCCGCTACACCATGGGCGTACCGGGCCCCGCCACCAGCGGTCTGTCGGCAGGCGTCCACGAACTCCTGCGGGGCGAGGGTGTGCTGGTGACGGACGCCGCGGAAGTCGCCGAACTAGTTGGGGACATCGGGGACCTGGCTCCGCCGAGGCGCGGTCCGATACTGCCCCGTGATCACCTGGATCCCGTCTGCGGCAGAGTGCTTGACGCCCTGCCGGCCCATGGTTTCGTCAACGGACGGGAGGTGGCTCGTGCTGCGGCCACGAGTGCGGACGAGGCCCTCGGCAAGCTGTACGAACTGCACTCACTGGGGTTCGTCGAACGCGAAGGCGATGGATGGAGGTTGACGAAGCGGCCGACATGCAATGGCGACGCGCGGCGAGGCGGTTCTTGACCTGGGGCATTCGGGTGAAAAGGTGATGCCGATGACCTCGGTGGATCCTTCGGTGACGCCTCCGGGGCCGGCGCGTGAAGCGACGGCCCCGGAGGCCGGTCATGTCCTCGTCCAGGGGCGCAGTCGTGTCCGCCGCCACGTCATGCTCCATGTCCGCTCGCCGGGAAGCGCACAGCATCGATCCCCTATCCTGCGCGGACCGCGACAACCCAGTCACGCTACGCTCACAAGGATTCCGGCCCAGACGCAAGTCCCCCAGCACTTCACGGCAGAACGGCTCAAGGCACCACATGCCCCAGCACACCTCCGGGTCTGACCGCGCGGCAGTACCACCGGCTGCGCGTGGCACTGTGCGCCCGCCCGCCCCCTCCTCGCTCGACGAGTTGTGGCGTTCGTACAAGACCACGGGCGACGGGCGGCTGCGGGAACAGCTGATCCTGCACTACTCGCCCCTGGTGAAGTACGTCGCCGGCCGGGTGAGCGTGGGCCTGCCGTCCAATGTCGAGCAGGCGGACTTCGTCTCCTCGGGGGTCTTCGGGCTGATCGACGCGATCGAGAAGTTCGACATCGAGCGCGCGATCAAGTTCGAGACCTACGCGATCACCCGTATCCGGGGGGCGATGATCGACGAACTGCGGGCGCTGGACTGGATCCCGCGCTCCGTACGTCAGAAGGCGCGGGCGGTGGAGCGCGCCTACGCCACCCTGGAGGCGCAACTGCGACGCACCCCCTCGGAGACGGAGGTCGCCGCCGAGATGGGCATCGCGCTGGAGGAACTGCACGCGGTTTTCAGCCAGTTGTCACTTGCCAACGTCGTTGCGCTGGAAGAGCTGCTCCACGTGGGCGGCGAGGGCGGCGACCGGCTGAGCCTGATGGACACGCTGGAGGACACCGCCGCCGACAACCCGGTGGAAGTGGCCGAGGACCATGAGCTCAGAAGGCTCCTCGCCCGCGCGATCAACACCCTCCCGGACCGCGAGAAGACCGTCGTCACGCTCTACTACTACGAGGGCCTCACCCTCGCCGAGATCGGCAACGTCCTCGGAGTCACCGAGAGCCGGGTCAGCCAGATCCACACCAAGTCGGTGCTGCAACTACGCGCGAAGCTGGCCGACGCCGGACGCTGATACGGCCCCGACGGGCCCCGGAGCAGTCTCCTGGCAGGAGCGCTTCGGTCAACGACCGGGGCCGCCCGCCCCCCTTGTGAACACCGGCCGCCGTAGAGTGGTGGTGTGCCCAGGATTCGAGCGGCCTCCGTGGCCGAGCACCGGACCATGCAGCGCAGCGCCCTCCTGGACGCAGCGCGCTCCCTGCTGTCCGAGGGGGGCACAGAGGCGTTGACCTTCCCCGCCCTCGCTGAACGCACGGGCCTCGCCCGGTCCTCCGTCTACGAGTACTTCCGCTCCCGCGGCGCCGTCGTCGAAGAGCTCTGCGCCGTCGACTTCCCCGTGTGGGCGGCCGAGGTCGAGAGTGCGATGGAGCGCGCGGGGACGCCCGAGGAGAAGATCGAGGCGTACGTCCGGCGGCAGCTAGATCTCGTCGGCGACCGTCGCCACCGGGCCGTCGTCGCCATCTCGGCGAGCGAGCTGGATGCGGGCGCCCGCGAGAAGATCCGGGCGGCGCACGGCGGTCTGATCGCCATGATCGTGGAGGCGCTCAGCGACCTCGGGCACGATCAGCCCCGGCTGGCGGCCATGCTGCTCCAGGGCTCCGTGGACGCGGCGGTCCGTCGTATCGAGCTGAGCGTGGCGGAGGAGCCCGGAGTGATCGCGGACACCGCCGTCGCCATGGTCCTGAACGGCGTCGGGGGCATCCGCGGCGACCAGGGCTGACGCCCTCGTCGGACACTCCGGCCGCCCGGGTGCTCACAGCCGTCACCAGAACCTACGCGGAGCGGGGTACGGGTACGCCCGACACCGGCAGCAGCCGGGACGGTCCGCGTCGCAGCAGTGACGGCGGCAGCAGGGACAGCGGGTCCAGATACTCGTCCGCCCGCCGCAGGCCCCAGTGCAGACAGCCGGACGCGCAGTGGGACGGCCCGGCCGCCAAGACCGCCACCACCTGGCCCGCCGTGACCTCGTCGCCCTTCGTGACCAGCGGGCGCACCGGCTCGTAGGTGGTCCTCAGCGGCGGATCACCCGTCCCCGCAAGCTCGATCACGACCACGCCGCGCCCCGCGACGCCACCCGCGAAGGACACCCGGCCCGCAGCGGCCGCGAACACCTGCGCACCCGGTCCGGCACCGAGGTCGACCCCGCGATGGCCCCGCCCGTACTCCGTGGCCGGTGGCTCCCACCCTCGCAGGACCGGGGGCCGCCCCTCCAGCGGCCAGACCCGTGCACCGGCCGGGTCCACCGGCGCGGGCGCAAGGCCTTCCGCCGAGCCGGGTGAAGCGACGGCCGAAGCCCCCACCCCACCCGGAGCCCCCACCCCGCCCGGAGCCCCCACCCCGTCCGCGGCTCCCCCCACGCTCGGAGGCGGCCGCTCCGCCGCCAGGGCGTACAGCCCGCCGCACCCCATCGCGAGCAGCCCCATGAACAGCAGCCCCGAGGCGGCCACCCCCGCCCTGCCGGCCCGCCACCCGGTCCCGTCGGCCTGTGCACCACGGCGCGCGGCAGGGCGGGCGGACCGGACCCAGGAACAGCCCCGTTCAGATGTGAATCGCATGCCGCCACCGTCCCCCGTCCCGCGGATCCGTGGGGATCATGGACCGGATCTGTGGACTACCGGCCGGTTGTGGACAGCGCCGTCACCCGGCACCCGACGGGTCCCGTACACTTCCTATGGCGATCCGGGTCACCGGGTCGACTTCGCACGCCCCGCCACCTCCCTCTCTGCGGAGGTGGCCGCGCTCCTCGGTCCCTCGTGGCACGGCGCGTCGGGGCGTCAGGCGCGACAGCAAACCTGCGGTCGCGATAACCGAGCACCTCAAGGAGTACGGCCATGGCCGTCGTCACGATGCGGGAGCTGCTGGAAAGCGGCGTCCACTTCGGTCACCAGACCCGTCGCTGGAACCCGAAGATGAAGCGCTTCATCTTCACCGAGCGCAACGGCATCTACATCATCGACCTGCTCCAGTCGCTGTCGTACATCGACCGCGCCTACGAGTTCGTCAAGGAGACCGTCGCCCACGGCGGCTCCATCATGTTCGTGGGTACGAAGAAGCAGGCCCAGGAGGCCATCGCCGAGCAGGCGACGCGCGTCGGCATGCCGTACGTCAACCAGCGTTGGCTCGGTGGCATGCTCACCAACTTCTCCACCGTCTACAAGCGCCTTCAGCGTCTGAAGGAGCTCGAGCTCATCGACTTCGAGGACGTGGCCGCCTCCGGCCTCACCAAGAAGGAGCTCCTGGTTCTCTCCCGCGAGAAGGCCAAGCTGGAGAAGACCCTCGGTGGTATCCGCGAGATGCAGAAGGTGCCGAGCGCCGTCTGGATCGTCGACACCAAGAAGGAGCACATCGCCGTCGGTGAGGCGCGCAAGCTCCACATCCCGGTCGTCGCGATCCTGGACACCAACTGCGACCCCGACGAGGTCGACTACAAGATTCCGGGCAACGACGACGCGATCCGCTCCGTCACCCTGCTCACCCGCGTGATCGCCGACGCCGTCGCCGAGGGCCTCATCGCCCGCTCCGGCGCTGCGACCGGCGACTCGAAGCCGGGCGAGAAGGCCGCCGGCGAGCCGCTCGCCGAGTGGGAGCGTGACCTGCTCGAGGGCGACAAGAAGACCGACGCCGAGGTCCAGACCTCCGCCGAGACCGAGAAGGTCGCGGACGCGGAGGCCGCTGAGGCCCCCGCCGAGGCTGCTGCTGAGGCCACCGAGGCCGAGGCTCCCGCTGCCGAGGCTCCGGCCGCGGACGCCGAGCAGGCCTGACACCCGTCACGGCTGAAGACGGCGGGGGCCGGTGCCACAAGCACCGCCCCCGCCGTTCACCCGTAGATCTTTCAGACTTCGAGAGAGAAATACAGACTCATGGCGAACTACACCGCCGCTGACGTCAAGAAGCTCCGTGAGCTCACCGGCGCCGGCATGATGGACTGCAAGAAGGCGCTCGACGAGGCCGACGGCAACGTCGACGGCGCCGTCGAGGCGCTTCGTATCAAGGGTCAGAAGGGCGTCGCCAAGCGCGAAGGCCGTTCTGCCGAGAACGGCGCGGTCGTCTCCGTGGTCTCCGAGGACAAGACGTCCGGCGTCCTGCTCGAGCTGAAGTGCGAGACCGACTTCGTCGCCAAGGGTGACAAGTTCCAGGCCGTCGCCAACACGCTGGCCGCTCACGTCGCCGCGACCTCCCCGGCCGACATCGAGGCGCTTCTCGCCTCCGAGATCGAGCCCGGCAAGACCGTCCAGGCGTACGTGGACGAGGCCAACGCCAACCTCGGCGAGAAGATCGTCCTGGACCGCTTCGCGCAGTTCGAGGGCGCTTTCGTCTCGGTGTACATGCACCGCACCATGCCCGACCTGCCGCCGCAGATCGGTGTCCTGGTCGAGCTGGACAAGGCCGACGCCGACCTGGCGAAGGGCCTTGCCCAGCACATCGCCGCCTTCGCGCCGAAGTACCTGTCCCGCGAGGACGTCCCGGCCGAGGTCGTCGAGGCCGAGCGCCGTGTCGCCGAGGAGACCACGCGCGCCGAGGGCAAGCCCGAGGCCGCGCTCCCGAAGATCGTCGAGGGTCGCGTCAACGGCTTCTTCAAGGAGGCCACCCTCCTTGGCCAGCCGTATGCGCTGGACAACAAGAAGTCCGTCCAGAAGGTCCTGGACGAGGCCGGTGTCACCCTGAAGCGCTTCACGCGCATCAAGGTCGGCATCTGACTCCGTCCGCGAAAAACGGTGGACCCCGATAGGGTCTGGTGCAGTCGACGGCCGCACACCGCCGTACGACCGCAGATCTGACGAGGAGGCCATTGCCGCTGAGGGACACCAGACCCACCGGCAATGGCCTTCTTCGTATGTGCACGAGGAGAATCTCCATGAACAAGGGCGCGGACGCCGCTAAAGGTGACCACAAGCGCGACGACGGCAAGGTGCGCGGACGCTTCATGCTGAAGCTGTCCGGTGAGGCGTTCGCCGGCGGCGGAGGTCTCGGCGTCGACCCCGACGTCGTGCACGCCATCGCCCGCGAGATCGCGGCAGTCGTCCGCGGCGGCGCGGAAATCGCGATCGTCATCGGTGGCGGCAACTTCTTCCGCGGTGCCGAGCTCCAGCAGCGCGGCATGGACCGTGCCCGGTCCGACTACATGGGCATGCTCGGCACCGTCATGAACTGCCTCGCGCTCCAGGACTTCCTGGAGAAGGAAGGCATCGACTCCCGTGTCCAGACGGCCATCACCATGGGCCAGGTCGCGGAGCCGTACATTCCGCTGCGCGCCGTACGGCACCTGGAGAAGGGCCGCGTCGTCATCTTCGGCGCCGGCATGGGCATGCCGTACTTCTCCACCGACACCACCGCTGCACAGCGTGCCCTGGAGATCGACGCCGAGGCACTGCTGATGGGGAAGAACGGCGTGGACGGGGTCTACGACTCCGACCCGAAGACCAACCCCGCTGCGGTGAAGTTCGACGCGCTGGAGTACAGCGAGGTGCTCGCCCGCGATCTCAAGGTCGCCGACGCCACCGCCATCACGCTCTGCCGCGACAACCAGCTGCCGATCCTCGTCTTCGAGCTGACGACCGCGGGCAATATCGCCCGCGCCGTCAAGAGTGAGAAGATCGGCACGCTCGTGAGTGACCAGGGCACCCGGGCCTGACAACCGGGGGGACTCCGCCGGGGCGACCCGGCGAGGTTCCGGGGGCCCACGGGACGGCCCCGAAAGATGGACAACGGCCTGCCGGTCGGACACCGTGCAGGTGAGGACGCGACGCAGGACCCGCCGGGCCCGAGCACGCCGGGCCCACTCAAGACACGCAGGAGCACGTGGTGATCGAAGAAACCCTCCTCGAGGCCGAGGAGAAGATGGAGAAGGCCGTCGTCGTCGCGAAAGAGGACTTCGCCGCGATCCGCACCGGCCGTGCGCACCCGGCGATGTTCAACAAGATCGTCGCCGACTACTACGGCGCGCTGACCCCGATCAACCAACTGGCCTCGTTCTCGGTGCCCGAGCCCCGTATGGCCGTCGTGACGCCGTTCGACAAGACCGCGCTGCGCAACATCGAGCAGGCCATCCGCGACTCGGACCTCGGCGTCAACCCGAGCAACGACGGCAATATCATCCGGGTGACCTTCCCCGACCTCACCGAAGAGCGCCGTCGCGACTACATCAAGGTCGCGAAGACCAAGGCCGAGGACTCCAAGATCTCGATCCGGGCCGTCCGCCGCAAGGCCAAGGAAACGCTCGACAAGCTGGTCAAGGACAAGGAGTCCGGCGAGGACGAGGTCCGTCGCGCCGAGAAGGAGCTCGACGACACCACCGCGAAGTACGTCGCGCAGGTGGACGAGCTGCTGAAGCACAAGGAAGCCGAGCTGCTCGAAGTCTGATGAACGACTCTTCCTGGGGCGTCCCGCAGGGCGCCGGCCACCGGGCTGCGCCCGAGATGCGGGCCGCTCCGGCGGGTCCTGCATACGATGTGCATGACGCCCAGCAGACTCGGCCCATGCCCATCGTGCCGGACGTTCCCGACGCAGGTAGAGATGCTGACGACCGTGATGAACGGGACGAGGGGGCCGGACGCCTGAGCGGCGGCCCCCTGTTCCGCGACGAGAAGCCGCAGGAGCCCATGTCCACCCCGCCGCCACCCCCGCAGAAGAAGCGTGCGGGCCGTGATCTGGGAGCCGCCATAGGGGTCGGCCTTGGGCTCGGGGCCGTCGTCGCCGCATCGCTCTTCATCGTCAAGGCCGTCTTCGTCGGCGTGGTCGTGGTCGCCGTTGTCGTGGGCCTCTGGGAGCTCACTTCCCGGCTGGAGGAGCGCAAGGGCATCAAGGCGCCCCTCGTGCCTCTCGCGATCGGTGGCGCGGCCATGGTCGTGGCCGGTTACGCCAGGGGCGCCGAGGGCGCCTGGATCGCCATGGCGCTGACCGCCCTGGCGGTGCTCGTCTGGCGGATGACCGAGCCACCGGAGGGCTACCTCAGGGACGTCACGGCCGGAGTCTTCGCCGCGTTCTACGTGCCGTTCCTGGCGACCTTCGTCGCCATGCTCCTGACCGCCGACGACGGACCCCAGCGGGTGCTGACCTTCCTGCTGCTGACCGTGGTCAGCGACACGGGTGCGTACGCCGTCGGCTGGCGGTTCGGCAAGAACAAGCTCGCACCGCGCATCAGCCCCGGAAAGACCCGCGAGGGCCTGTTCGGAGCCGTGGCCTTCGCGATGGTGGCCGGTGCGCTGTGCATGCAGTTCATGATCGACGACGGCACCTGGTGGCAGGGGCTGCTGCTCGGCCTCGCGGTCGCCGCCAGCGCCACTCTGGGCGACCTGGGCGAGTCCATGATCAAGCGGGATCTCGGGATCAAGGACATGGGCACGCTGCTGCCCGGGCACGGCGGCATCATGGACCGGCTCGACTCGCTCCTGCCGACCGCGCCGGTGGTCTGGCTACTGCTGGTGATTTTCGTCGGCTCCGGCTGACAAGCGACTAGGTCACCCCTTCTGACCTGCGTTTTTACGAGTGAGGGTCCGTTGTCCACAGGGCGGCGGGCCCTCACTGTTCTGTCTGCGACACTGGAAGAACCATGCCTAAGCCCGGAGAACTCACTTTCGTCGCGCCCCGCGGAGCCAAGAAGCCGCCGCGGCACCTCGCCGACCTCACGCCCGCCGAGCGCAAGGAAGCCGTCGCCGCGATCGGCGAAAAGCCGTTCCGCGCCCAGCAGCTCTCGCAGCACTACTTCGCGCGGTACGCGCACGACCCGTCGGAGTGGACCAACATTCCGGCCGGATCGAGGGACAAGCTCGCCGAGGCGATGTTCCCCGACCTGATGTCCGTGGTCCGGCACATCAGCTGTGACGACGACACCACCCGCAAGACGCTGTGGAAGCTGCACGACGGGACGCTGGTCGAGTCCGTCCTGATGCGCTACCCCGAGCGCGTCACGATGTGCATCTCCTCGCAGGCCGGCTGCGGCATGAACTGCCCGTTCTGCGCCACCGGACAGGCCGGTCTCGACCGCAACCTGTCGACCGCCGAGATCGTCCACCAGATCGTCGACGGCATGCGCGCGCTGCGTGACGGCGAGGTCCCGGGCGGGCCGGCCCGGCTCTCCAACATCGTCTTCATGGGCATGGGCGAGCCGCTCGCCAACTACAACCGCGTGGTCGGCGCGATCCGCCGGCTGACCGACCCCGAGCCCGACGGCCTCGGGCTCTCGCAGCGCGGGATCACGGTCTCCACCGTCGGCCTCGTCCCCGCCATGCTCCGCTTTGCCGACGAGGGGTTCAAGTGCCGCCTCGCCGTCTCGCTGCACGCGCCGGACGACGAGCTGCGCGACACCCTTGTGCCGGTGAACACCCGGTGGAAGGTCCGCGAGGTACTGGACGCGGCGTGGGAGTACGCGGAGAAGTCCGGCCGCCGCATCTCCATCGAGTACGCCCTGATCCGCGACATCAACGACCAGGCGTGGCGGGGCGACCGGCTCGGCCGGCTCCTCAAGGGCAAGCGGGTCCACGTCAACCTGATCCCGCTGAACCCGACGCCCGGCTCGAAGTGGACCGCCTCGCGGCCCGAGGACGAGAAGGCGTTCGTCGAGGCGATCGCCTCCCACGGCGTGCCGGTGACCGTCCGGGACACCCGCGGACAGGAGATCGACGGGGCCTGCGGACAGCTGGCGGCATCCGAGCGCTGAGGCGGAAACCAGGCGTGTAGCCTGGGCTCGAATTCAACTTCATATTCCGACAGGGGAGCGCCACAGCGCTGAGAGTGCGGCACCAAGGACAGGTTGGCCGCAGACCCTCTGAACCTCGCCCGGGTCATTCCGGGTAGGAAGTTCGGACCTTACTCAAGCTGTTGCGCCCTGCCCGCTTCCGGTTTCCACCGGTGCGGGCAGGGCCGCGTCTCTTCCTGGTCACCCCCAGGAGGAATCACATGAGCACCACCAAGAAGATCGCGCTGACGGCCGTCGCCGCCGCGCTCGGCGCGACCGCACTCGCCGGATGCGGAAGCTCCGACGACTCGGCCGCCGGCACCGGCGGAACCAAGGGCACCGGCTCCAAGACCGTCACCCTCGTCAGCCACGACTCCTTCAACGCCTCCAAGAACGTGCTGAAGGAGTTCACCCGGGAGACCGGCTACACCGTCAAGGTGCTGAAGAGCGGGGACGCGGGCGCCGCCCTCAACCAGGAGATCCTGACCAAGGGATCGCCCCGCGGCGATGTGTTCTTCGGCGTCGACAACACCCTGCTCTCGCGTGCCCTCGACAACGGCCTGTTCACCTCGTACAAGGCAAAGGGAATCGACCAGGTCGCCGCCGGCGTTCAGCTGGACGCGGAGAAGCACCGGGTCACCCCGGTCGACACCGGCGACATCTGCGTCAACTACGACAAGAAGTACTTCGCCGACAAGAAGCTCGCGCCGCCACAGTCCTTCGACGACCTGGCGAAGCCCGCGTACAAGAACCTCCTCGTCACCGAGAACGCCGCGACCTCCTCGCCCGGCCTCGGCTTCCTCCTCGGCACGGTCGCCACGTACGGCGAGGACGGCTACCAGGACTACCTGGAAGAAGCTGAAGGACAACGGCGTCAAGGTCGTCGACGGCTGGGAGCAGGCGTACAACGAGGAGTTCTCCGGCTCCGCCGGCGGCAAGAAGGCCAAGGCCGACAGGCCGCTCGTCGTCAGCTACGCCTCCAGCCCGCCCGTCGAGGTGCTGTACGCGGATCCGCAGCCGAAGACGGCCCCGACCGGGGTCGCCACCGCGACGTGCTTCCGCCAGATCGAGTTCGCAGGCCTGCTCGACGGAGCGAAGAACGAGGCGGGCGGCAAGGCCCTGCTGGACTTCCTGATCAGCAAGAAGTTCCAGGAGGACATGCCGCTCAACATGTTCGTCAGCCCGGTCACCAAGGGCGCGAAGGTGCCGGACCTCTTCACGGAGTTCGGTGCCACGGTCGACAAGCCGACGACCGTCGCCCCGGACGAGATCGCCAAGAACCGTGAGCAGTGGGTCCAGTCATGGTCCTCGCTCGTAGTGAAGTAGCGAAGACTCCCGTACGCGGACCGGGCGCGCGCGGGAAATCCGCGCGCGCCCGGGCACGGCGCGGGAGCGCGGTGCGGCTCGGACTGATGGCCGTGCCCGTCGCCTTCTTCGCGCTGTTCTTCGCCTACCCCGTCATCGCCATCGTCGGACGCGGGCTCAAGGCAGACGGGGTGTGGCAGTTCGGACGGTTCGGCGAGGTGCTGAGCCGGCCGGACATCCAGGACGTTCTCTGGTTCACCTGCTGGCAGGCGCTCGCCTCGACCGCGCTGACCCTGCTGATCGCCCTGCCGGGCGCCTATGTGTTCGCCCGGTTCGACTTCCCGGGCAAGCAGCTGCTGCGGGCGATCGTCACCGTGCCGTTCGTGCTGCCGACCGTCGTCGTGGGTACCGCGTTCCTTGCGTTGCTGGGGCGCGGCGGACTGCTCGACGAGCTCTGGGGCGTACGGCTCGACACCACGGTGTGGGCGATCCTGCTGGCACACGTCTTCTTCAACTACGCCGTCGTCGTGCGTACCGTCGGCGGGCTCTGGTCGCAGCTCGACCCCCGTCAGGAGGAGGCCGCACGGGTCCTCGGCGCGGGACGTTTCGCCGCTTGGCGCCGTGTCACCCTTCCCGCGCTCGGCCCCGCCGTGGCCGCCGCCGCGCTGATGGTCTTCCTTTTCACGTTCACCTCCTTCGGTGTCGTCCAGATCCTGGGCGGCCCCGGATTCTCCACGCTGGAGGTGGAGATCTACCGGCAGACCGCGCAGCTGCTGGCCCTGCCCACGGCCGCGGTCCTGACCCTGGTGCAGTTCGCCGCGGTCGGCGCCATCCTCGTGGTGCACGCCTGGACCGTACGGCGCAGGGAGACCGCACTGAAGCTGGTCGACCCGGCTCAGACCGCCCGCAGGCCGCGCGGCGCGGGGCAGTGGGCGCTGCTCGGCGGAGTGCTGCTGACCGTGCTGGTGCTGATCCTGCTGCCGCTCGCCGTTCTGGTGGAGCGGTCGGTCGACGTGTCGGGCGGTCACGGATTCGCGTACTACCGGGCGCTGGCGTCGGCGGAGATGAACAGCGGTACGTTCCTGGTCGCGCCCCTGGAAGCGATCGCGAACTCGCTGCGCTACGCCGTGGTCGCGACCCTCATCGCGCTGGTCGTCGGCGGACTGGCCGCGGCAGCCCTGACCCGGAAGGCGGGCCGGCTCGTCCGGGGCTTCGACGCGCTGCTGATGCTGCCCCTCGGGGTCTCCGCCGTCACCGTCGGCTTCGGCTTCCTGATCACCCTCGACGAACCACCGCTGGACCTGCGGACCTCCTGGATCCTGGTGCCGCTCGCCCAGGCGCTGGTCGGGGTGCCCTTCGTCGTACGCACCATGCTGCCGGTCCTCAGAGCGGTGGACGGGCGGCTGCGCGAAGCCGCCGCGGTGCTGGGCGCCTCGCCGCTGCGGGCCTGGCGCGAGGTGGACCTCCCGCTGGTGCGCCGGGCGTTGCTGGTCGCCGCCGGATTCGCGTTCGCCGTGTCCCTCGGCGAGTTCGGGGCCACCGTGTTCATCGCGCGGCCGGACAACCCGACACTCCCGGTGGCCGTCGCCCGGCTGCTGGGGCGGTCCGGGGAGCTCAACTACGGCCAGGCGATGGCCCTCAGCACCATCCTGATGCTTGTGTGCGCGGTGTCGCTGCTGCTGCTCGAACGTATCCGCACCGACCGATCCGGGGAGTTCTAGAGATGCTGACACTCGAATCGGCCACCGTCCGCTTCGGCGAGCGCGCGGCGCTCGACGCGGTGGACCTGGAGGTCGCCGAGCACGAGATCGTCTGCGTGCTGGGGCCGAGCGGCAGCGGGAAGTCGACGATGCTGCGGGTGGTCGCCGGACTTCAGGACCTGGACGGCGGGCGGGTACTGCTCGACGGCGCGGACCAGGACGGCGTGCCGGTCCATCGGCGCGGGCTCGGCCTGATGTTCCAGGACCACCAGCTGTTCCCGCACCGGGACGCCGGGGCCAACGTCGCCTTCGGGCTGCGGATGCACGGCGTGAGCCGGAGCGAGCAGGAGCGCAAGGTCACCGAACTCCTGGACCTGGTGGGGCTCCCGGGCGCCGAGCGCCGCGCCGTGGGCGCGCTCTCGGGCGGCGAGCAGCAGCGCGTAGCCCTCGCCCGCGCCCTCGCTCCCCGGCCCAAGCTGCTGATGCTGGACGAACCGCTGGGCCAGCTGGACCGCAGTCTGCGTGAACGCCTCGTCGTGGAACTGCGTACGCTCTTCGCCCGGTTGGGTACGACGGTGCTCGCCGTCACCCACGACCAGGGCGAGGCCTTCGCGCTGGCCGACCGGGTCGTCGTGATGCGCGACGGGCGCATCGCTCAGGTGGGCACCCCGCTCGAGGTCTGGCAGCGCCCCGCCTCCGCCTTCGTCGCCCGCTTCCTCGGTTTCGACAACGTGGTGGAGGCGACGGTCACGGAGGAGGCCGCCGACACGGACTGGGGCAAGGTGCCGGTGCCCGCCGGATCGCCGCAGGGGGCCTGCGATCTGCTGGTGCGCCCGGTGGGGGTCCTGATCGGAGCCCCGGAGGACGGCCTGCGCTGCACCGTGGGCGCCCGCACCTTCCGCGGCAACCACGTCGCGGTGAAGCTGCACCCCGAGCACGGCCCGGTCCTGGACGCGGAGTGCCCGCTGAACAGCACGCCTGACGAGGGCGCGCAGGTCGGGGTCACTTTCGACGCGGCGGAGAGTGTTGTGCTGCCCGCCCTCTTCTGACCGGCCGCGTCCTACGCCACCGACAGCCGCGCGAGTGCCTCGGGCGCCTCCTCCACCGTGTCGACGAGGGCGATGCGGGACTCCATCGGCCGGTTCGCCGCGAGGGCCCGGAGCAGTGGCCACGCGGGCAGCTCCCGGGTCCAGTGATCGCGCCCCACCAGCACCATCGGTGACGGTTCGCCGCGTGACCCGTAGTAGTTCGGGGTGGCGCTGTCGAAGATCTCCTGGACGGTGCCGGCCGCGCCCGGCAGGAAGATCACGCCCGCGGTCGAGCGGGCCAGCAGGCCGTCCTCGCGCAGGGCGTTGGCGAAGTACTTGGCGATGTGGTCGGCGAACGGGTTCGGCGGCTCGTGGCCGTAGAACCAGGTGGGGATCGACACGGAGCCGCCGCCGTCCGGCCAGTGCTCCCGCACGGCGAACGCCGCCAGCGCCCAGTCGGTGACCGACGGAGTGAACGAGGGGACCGCGCCGAGGAGTTCGCAGGCCTTGTCCAGCATCGGGTCGGGGTGCGGCGCCGCGTAGGCGCCGAGGTTCGCCGCCTCCATCGCACCCGGCCCGCCGCCGGTGGCCACCGTCAGTCCGCTGCGGGCCAGGGTCCTGCCGAGGCGGGCGGCGGCCGCGTACGGGGCGCTGCCGCGGGGCGTCGCGTGGCCGCCCATCACGCCGACGACCCGGGCGCCGACGAGGAGTTCGTCCAGGGCGTCGGAGACCGCGTCGTCGTGGAGCGCGCGCAGCATCGACGCGAACGCGTCGCCGTCCGACCGCGTGCGCCGGAACCAGCGGTAGGCGCGGGCGTCGGGCGTCGCCTCGTAACCGCCCGTAGTCAGCCCGGCGTAGAGCGCGTCGGGGGAGTAGAGCAGCCCGCGGTACGGGTCGAAGGGGAGCCCTGGCACCGGGGGGAAGACGACCGCGCCGTCGGCCCGCACCTTCTCGGCCGCGCCGGGTTCCATCCGGCAGCCGAGGAAGACGACACCGGAGGTGTCGGCGGCCAGCAGCGCCGCGCTGCGGTCCGTCAGGTCGACGGACTGGACGCGGTGGCCCGCCAGCGAACCAGCGGCGACCGCCGCGTCGAACTCGGCGAGCGACTCGATCTCGGTGCCGGGTGCGGGAAGGGTGTCCTCCGGGCTCTCCACGCCCTCATGCTAGGCCGAAACGGCCCACGAGACCGGCCGGGGGACACGTCCCGGCCGGAGCCCGTTCAGGCGGTCAGCGGCAGCGCGGCCAGCTCGGCGATCGCCCAGGTCAGCGGGGCGAACACGAGTAGCAGGGCGGCCGCGCGCAGCGCCGTCGCCGCGCGAAGCGCCGAGGCCGGTGCGCCGAGCCGCAGCAGCGCCCGAGCCGTCTCGGCACGGGCCTGCTTCGCCTCCAGTGCGGAGGTCAGCAGCGTCGCGGTGGTGCAGCCGATGACGAGCACCGCGCCGAGTGCGGTGAGCGGGCCGAAGGGCCGCGGCCCCGTCCCGTACAGCGTGAACACGGCGACGACCGCGGACAGGACCGCGCAGACGACCCCCAGCGGCCGGCCGATCCGGTGTGCCTCGTCCATCAGCACCCGGCCCGCCAGCAGGCGTACGGCTCCGGGGCGCATCGCCTGGAGCAGGCGCCCGCACAGGTAGGTCAGCCCCGGGCCCGCCGTGGCAAGACCGATCGCGGTCAGGGTCCATCCCACCAGTACCCAGGCGGGTGTGGAGTCGAGCTTGCCGGGGAGCGGGAAGAGGCTGCCGGTCGAGCCGCGGTTCGCGTACGCCTCCACGGCGAGTCCGGCGGCTGTCAGGGCCACTCCCCACGGCAGCCCGGCAGGCGGCGCCGCCGGGGCGGGGATCCGCTCCTCCGGCACCAGGTCCTCGGTGTCCTCCGAGGCGCCCGCGGCCCGCACCGGCCGGCTGCGCAGCGCCAGCGCGCTCGCCGTCGCGGCGGCCGCCGGCACCAGGGTCAGCAGGACGAGCACGGCGGCCGGCGGAAGCGGTGCCTCGGCGCCGAGCAGCCCGGCCGCGGCACCGTCGAACGGCAGGCCGGACAGGTCGCCGCGCAGGTGGAGGAAGAAGAGCAGCGCCACCATCGAGCCGAGGGTGCACGAGACGGCGGTGGAGACCGCGGCGAGCACACTGAGCCGCACCGGACCGAGGCCGACCGCGGACAGTCCTGCGCGCGGGCGGGTGCTCGGGTCCGTACGCGCCACCGCGACCGCGAACTGCACCGTGGCGGCCAGCGGGACGAAGCACCACAGCAGCCGCAGCACGGAGCCGGCGGAGTGCGCCGGGTGCCCCGAGGCGTAGCCGAGCGTGCACAGGAGAAGGAAGCCGACCCCGGCGGAGGCGGCCGCGACGAGCAGTCGCCGCATCAGGACCAGTGGATGGGAACCGCGGGCTAGACGGAGAGCGAGCACGCCGCGTGGCCCTCCGTATCGGTCACGGCGGGCAGGGCGACCGTGGCGACCCGGCGTCCGTCCAGCAGCGGCACCACGCGGTCGGCGAGTGCGGCGATTTCCGCGTCGTGCGTGGCGAGTACCACCGTGATGCCGTGCGAACGGGCCGCGCTGGTGAGGGTGCGCAGGACATGAGCACGGTCGGTGCGGTGCAGCGTGGCGGTCGGCTCGTCCGCGAAGATCACCGCGGGCGCGGCGGCCAGTGCGCGGGCCACCGCGATCCGCTGCCGTTGGCTCTGCTGGAGGGTGTGCGGCCGCTTCCGTGCGTGCATGCCGATGTCGAGGCGCTCCAGCCACTCCATGGCGGCCTTCTTGGCCTCCCGGTGCGAGGAGCCGCGCAGCAGCAGCGGCAGGGCGGTGTTCTCCCAGGTGTTCAGCTCCGGGACGAGCTGGGGTTCGGGGGCGATCCAGCCGAACTTGTCGCAGCGCAGCCGCTCGCGCAGCCGCGGGCCCATGGTGTGGACGGGGACGCTGTTGAACCACACCTCGCCCTGCTGGGGTACGAGTTGACCGGAGAGGCAGTGCAACAGGGTCGTCTTGCCGCTGCCGCGCGGGCCGGTCACCGCGAGGATCTCGCCGTCGCGGATCCCCAGGGAGACCCCGCCGAGCGCGGGTGAGCCGTTGTGGGAGTGCTGCAGGGAACGCGCCCAGATCACGTCGTTGTCCGGCGGGGCCACCATGGCGTACACCTCGGTTCAGATCAGATATCCCGTTCCCCCGTACGGGGGAACGAAGGCGGGGCCGATCGGTCACTCGGCACCGTAAGGATTCGGATCGCGGTGTGCGCACAGCACGCGGCCCGGGTGCGCTCGTTCCCACTCGAATGGGCGCGTCCGGGCCGCGTGGACCGTATGAAATGACCGCCGGAGGGCCGTCGCGAGACAGTCAAGCGGTGGTCAAGCCGGTGCCGGCCGAGAGGGCCGTCCGGGCTAACGGTCAGAGCTTCGTCCAGGCCTCCGTCAGGACGGACCGGAGGATGCCCTCGATCTCGTCGAACGTGGACTGGTCGGAGATGAGCGGCGGGGCGAGCTGGACGACCGGGTCGCCGCGGTCGTCGGCCCGGCAGTAGAGGCCGTTGTCGTACAGCGCCTTGGAGAGGAAGCCGTACAGGACGCGCTCGGTCTCCTCGTCGGTGAACGTCTCCTTGGTGACCTTGTCCTTCACCAGCTCGATGCCGTAGAAGAAGCCGTTGCCGCGGACGTCGCCGACGATCGGCAGGTCGTGCAGCTTCTGCAGCGTGGTGAAGAAGGCGTTCTCGTTGTCGAGGACGTGCTGGTTGAGGCCCTCGCGCTCGAAGATGTCGAGGTTGGCGAGGCCGACCGCGGCGGAGACCGGGTGGCCACCGAAGGTGTAGCCGTGCAGGAAGGTGTTGTCGCCCTCGTAGAACGGCTCGGCGAGCTTGTCAGAGATGATGCAGGCACCGATCGGCGAGTAGCCCGAGGTCATGCCCTTGGCGCAGGTGATCATGTCCGGCACGTAGCCGAACTTGTCGCAGGCGAACATCGTGCCGAGGCGGCCGAAGGCGCAGATGACCTCGTCGGAGACGAGCAGCACGTCGTACTTGTCGCAGATCTCGCGGACGCGCTGGAAGTAGCCGGGCGGGGGCGGGAAGCAGCCGCCCGCGTTCTGTACGGGCTCAAGGAAGACGGCCGCGACGGTGTCCGCGCCCTCGAAGAGGATCTCCTGCTCGATCTGGTCGGCTGCCCAGCGGCCGAAGGCCTCCGGGTCGTCGCCGAAGAGCGGGGCGCGGTAGATGTTGGTGTTCGGCACCTTGTGCGCGCCGGGGACCAGCGGCTCGAAGGGGGCCTTGAGGGCCGGCAGGCCGGTGATGGACAGGGCTCCTTGCGGGGTGCCGTGGTAGGCGACCGCACGCGAGATGACCTTGTACTTGGTCGGCTTGCCCTTGAGCTTGAAGTACTGCTTGGCCAGCTTCCAGGCAGTCTCGACGGCCTCGCCGCCACCGGTGGTGAAGAAGACCTTGTTCAGGTCGCCCGGGGCGTAGTCCGCGAGGCGCTCGGCCAGCTCGACGGCCTTCGGGTGGGCGTAGGACCACACCGGGAAGAAGGCCAGTTCCTGCGCCTGCTTGTACGCGGCCTCGGCGAGCTCGTGCCGGCCGTGGCCGGCGTTGACCACGAACAGGCCGGACAGCCCGTCGAGGTAGCGCTTGCCCTGGTCGTCGTAGATGTAGGTGCCCTCGCCACGCACGATGGTGGGAACGGGCGCGTTCTCGTAGTCCGACATGCGGGTGAAGTGCATCCACAGGTGGTCGTACGCGGTCCGGCTGAGGTCCTTGCTCACGGCTATCGGGTTCCCCACATATAGGTCTGCTTCTTGAGCTTGAGGTAGACGAAGCTCTCGGTGGAGCGAACGCCGGGTATGGCCCGGATGCGTTTGTTGATCGTCTCCAGCAGGTGGTCGTCGTCCTCGCAGACGATCTCCACCATCAGGTCGAAGGAGCCCGCGGTCATCACCACGTACTCGCATTCGGTCATGGCCGACAGGGCCTCCGCGACGGGGTCGAGGTCGCCCTCGACGTTGATCCCCACCATCGCCTGCCGCCGGAACCCCACGGTGAGCGGGTCGGTGACGGCGACGATCTGCATCACGCCCTGGTCGAGCAGCTTCTGGACGCGTTGTCGCACGGCCGCCTCGGAGAGGCCCACGGCCTTGCCGATCGCGGCGTACGGGCGGCGCCCGTCCTCCTGGAGCTGCTCGATGATTGCGAGGGACACGGCATCGACCGCTGGGGACGATCCGTTCCCGGTCCTGGAGTCTGCGCTGCGACTGGCCACGGAGCCACTCTGCACCGGGACTCGTCTGTCTCGCAACCCCAGATCGATGAAATTCGTTGTCGAGGGGCTCCGATCTCACCGAATCCGAAGTTCGCGGCGGTTGGGTATGTCGAAACCGTTACCCGTGCGACTAGGCTGGGTGTCTCACCCATTGGACGTTCGACAGGAGGGGTGGTTGTGACCACCGAGGTGCGCCGTCTGCGCAACTACATCAACGGAGAGTTCCGGGACGCCGCCGACGGGCGGACCATCGATGTGGTCAACCCGGTGACGGAGGAGGTCTACGCGACCTCCCCGCTGTCCGGCGAGGCCGATGTCGATGCCGCCATGGCCGCCGCCGCAGCCGCCTTCCCCGCGTGGCGCGACGCCACGCCCGCCGAGCGCCAGCGCGCCCTGCTGAAGATCGCGGACGCCTTCGAGGAGCGCGCCGAGGACCTCATCGCGGCCGAGTCCGAGAACACCGGCAAGCCGATCGGGCTGACCCGTACCGAAGAGATCCCGCCGATGGTGGACCAGATCCGCTTCTTCGCGGGCGCCGCCCGGCTGCTGGAGGGGCGCTCGGCCGGCGAGTACATGGAGGGGCTGACCTCCATCGTCCGCCGCGAGCCGGTCGGTGTCTGCGCCCAGGTCGCGCCGTGGAACTACCCGATGATGATGGCCGTATGGAAGTTCGCCCCGGCGCTCGCCGCGGGCAACACCGTCGTCATCAAGCCGTCCGACACCACCCCGGCGTCCACCGTGCTGATCGCCGAGATCATCGGGCAGATCCTGCCCAAGGGCGTCTTCAACGTCCTCTGCGGCGACCGTGACACCGGCCGCGCGATGGTCGAGCACCGGACCCCGGCCATGGCCTCCATCACCGGTTCGGTCCGGGCCGGCATGCAGGTCGCCGAGTCCGCCGCCAAGGACGTCAAGCGGGTCCACCTGGAGCTCGGCGGCAAGGCTCCCGTCGTCGTCTTCGAGGACACCGACCTCGCCAAGGCCGTAGAGGACATCTCGGTCGCGGGCTACTTCAACGCCGGTCAGGACTGCACGGCCGCGACCCGTGTGCTCGTCCACGAGTCGATCCACGACGAGTTCGTCACCGCGCTGGCCAAGGCCGCCGCCGACACGAAGACCGGGCATCCGGACGACGAGGACGTGCTCTACGGCCCGCTCAACAACGCCAACCAGCTGGCCCAGGTCAGCGGCTTCATCGAGCGGCTCCCCGCCCACGCCAAGGTCGAGGCGGGCGGCCACCGCGTCGGCGAGAAGGGTTACTTCTACGCCCCGACCGTCGTCTCCGGCCTCAAGCAGGACGACGAGATCATCCAGCACGAGGTCTTCGGCCCCGTCATCACCGTCCAGTCCTTCACGGACGAGGCGCAGGCCCTGGAGTGGGCGAACGGCGTCGAGTACGCGCTGGCCTCCTCGGTGTGGACCAAGGACCATGCCCGCGCCATGCGGATGTCCAAGAACCTCGACTTCGGCTGCGTGTGGATCAACACCCACATCCCGCTCGTCGCCGAGATGCCGCACGGCGGATTCAAGAAGTCCGGCTACGGCAAGGACCTCTCCGCCTACGGCTTCGAGGACTACACGCGCATCAAGCACGTCATGACCTCCCTCGACGGCTGACGGCCGTCGGCTGACCGTCGCGGCCATCGGTACGGATACGGCCCCCGGGCGCACTGTGCGAGTGCCCGGGGGCCGTATCCGTGCTCCCGGGGTCCGTCCGCCCTCGACAGGGTGTGCGCGGTGGGCGGGCACCGCTGGACGGTTGGTCCATTGCCTGCCGCACCGGCGGACCGGCAT
The DNA here is from genome assembly GCF_043203805.1 of Streptomyces sp. LN549. Lineage (NCBI taxonomy): Bacteria > Bacillati > Actinomycetota > Actinomycetes > Kitasatosporales > Streptomycetaceae > Streptomyces > Streptomyces sp. LN549. The sequence continues at coordinate 6,569,868 of NZ_JAZHRI010000002.1, forward strand.
CCTGCGCAGGTGCGAGCGATCCCGAACCACCCCATGTCCCGCCGGTCCCTGCTCCGCGTCCTCGGGGCGGGAGCGGCCGGCGCCACGCTGGCCGGCTGCGGTGTGCCCGCCGCTTATGTGGAGCCGGGTGACCGTGCCGGACGCGACTACTCCGCGGGCGATCACACCCTGCACTTCGCCAACTGGCCGCTCTACATCGACACCGACGACGAGGACGAGTCGAAGCGGCCCACCCTCGACGCGTTCAGCAAGCGCACCGGGATCTCCGTCACGTACACCGAGGAGATCAACGACAACGACGAGTTCTTCGGCAAGATCAGCCCGGCCCTGATGAACCACCAGCAGACCGGCCGGGACCTGATCGTCATGAGCGACTGGATGGCCGCGCGGTTCGTCCGGCTCGGCTGGGTCCAGGAGATGGACCGGGCCAAGCAGCCCAACGTGGCGAAGTACCTCGACCCGCAACTGCGCTCGCCCGCCTTCGACGAGGGCCGGACGCACAGCGTGCCCTGGCAGTCCGGGATCACCGGCATCGCGTACAACCGCAAGAAGCTGGGCCGGGAGATCAAGCACACCGGCGACCTGTGGGAGGACGACCTGCGCGGCAAGGTCACGCTGCTGTCCGGCCTCGACGAGTCCTTCGCGCTGCTGATGCAGGGCAACGGCGTCGACATCACCCGCTGGAAGCGCGACGACTTCTACGACATCTGCGACCAGGTGGAGAAGCTGGTGAAGTCGAGGCACATCCGCCGTTTCACCGGCAACGACTACATCAAGGACCTCTCCACCGGGGACGTGCTCGCCTGCCAGGCCTACTCCGGCGACGTCATCCAGCTCCAGGCGGACAACCCCGAGATCGAGTTCGTGGTGCCCGAGGAAGGGGCCGAACTCTGGGCGGAATCGCTCATGATCCCCAATCTCGCCCGCCACAAGCGCAATGCCGAGAAGCTCATCGACTACTACTACGAGCCCGAGGTCGCCGCCGAGCTCGCCACCTGGGTCAACTACGTCTGCCCGGTGCCGGCCGCACGCGAGGTGCTCGCCTCCTCCAAGGACGAGGAGACCGCCGCGCTCGCCGAGGACCCGCTGATCTTCCCCGACGACGCCATGCGCAAGCGGCTCGCCATCGCCCGCGACATCACCTCCGAGGAGCGCACCGAGTTCGCCAAGAAGTGGAACTCCATCGTCGGCTTGTGAAGCCCTGCCCGGGGTGGCGTAAAGAGCCGGTAAACCCGGGCGTACGCTGCGGACATGAGCGAGCGACGCGCCCTGCAGAGGCGTATACGCGTGTGGTTGGTCGTCTTCATCGTCTGTCTGGTACTGAGCGGGCTGACCGCCTTCCCGCTCGTCCATGAACTGCGCTGGGCCGAGGACTTGCTGAGCTCCTCGGCCTCGCCCGTCCCCGAACACTTCCCCGCCCTGATGGAGTGGATCACCCGCGTCCGGACCGGGCTCGACACGGCCGATGCCGAGTACCCCTTCGTGCTCTACGGCACCGACTGGCTGGCCTTCGCCCATCTCGTGATCGCGGTCGCCTTCTACGGGCCCTACCGCGACCCGGTCCGCAACATCTGGGTCATCGAGTTCGGCATGATCGCCTGCGCCGGGATCCTCCCGCTCGCGCTGATCTGCGGTCCGATCCGCGACATCCCCTTCTGGTGGTCGGTCATCGACATGTCGTTCGGCGTCATCGGGGTGATTCCGCTCCTCGTCGTGCACCGCATGATCAAACGGCTGGAGGCCACGGAGCGGACACCGGAGGCGGCGCCCGCCCAGGAAGCCGCTCCGGCCGTCTGAGTCACCCGGCCGACGGGGCACCGAAGGCGGCCACCACGATGTCCAGCGCCGTGCGATTCATGTCCGACCCCTTCGCGTCCGTCGAGTTGACGCTGTAGACGAGGGTCCGGGAGAGATCGGGGGTGGCCGCGATGGCCGTGTTGTAGCCCCAGCGGCCACCCGTCTTGCCCCAGACCTGACGTCCGCCCAGCTTCATCACGGAGAGACCCGCACTGAACGCGGCCGGCCCGCCCGTGCCGTACTCGCGCACCGACGAATCGGGCAGCGTGAACATCGCCCGGAGCAGCGGCCCGCGCACCACCCGCCCGCCGAACAGCGCCCGGGTGAATCGCTCCAGATCGGCGGTGGTCGAGATCAGGTCCCCCGCCGCCCAGGCGTCGCTCGTCCCCCACACCGTGACATCGCGCAGCTCACCGGCCGTGCCGAAGAGCTGGTAGCCGAGGTTGTGGGGTCCGCGGATCGACGGATCGGTGCCGGGGAAGGCGGTGTCCTTCAGATGCAGGGGCTCCAGGATGCGGCGGGAGACCTGCGAGGCGTACGCGTCACCGGTGACCTTCTCGATCAGCAGACCCGCCACGGTGTAGCCGATGTTGGCGTAGTGCTGCTGAGTGCCGGGCGCGAAGTCCGGCTCGTGCGACGTGGCTTCGCGCACCACGTCCGCCGGGTCGAGCACGTCGAAGCGGTGCGCGTACGCCCATTCGAGAGTGCCGTCGCCCGGGCTCACGGACGGGAGGCCGCTCGTGTGGTTCAGCAGCTGGCGCACCGTGATCTTCCCGTACGCCGCCGGGATCAGTTCCGGCAGGTACTGCCGGACCGGACGGTCCAGGCCGAGCCTGCCCTCACCGGCCAGTTGCAGCACGACGGCTGCCGTGAAGACCTTGGTCACCGAACCCACGCGGAAGCGTCCGTCCGGGTCGGCCGGGCGCCCGGAGGTCAGGTCGTGGACGCCGGCGCTGCCCCGCCAGGTCCCGTCGGGTCCCCCGACCCTCACCAGCGCGGCCGTGGCGTCGGCGCTCAGGAGCCCGGAGATCGCGTCCCGCAGGGCGTCGCCGTCCGGAGCCTCGCGGGCGGCTTCCCGCTGTGCGGCGTGAGCGGCGGCCGCCGGGGTGCCGGCCGCCGCCAGGGCCGGTGAGGCGGTGCCTGCCGCAATGCCGAGGACCAGTGCGGCTGCGATGACGGTGCGGGTCGAGCGGGCGTTCATGTCCGGTGCCTCCTGGGCGTGGATTCGGCTCAACTGGTGTGGCAATCCATCCTGTTGAACCGGACGCCCGGGCGGATCACCCGACCGGGGGTTTCCCGGAGGGAGGCTTCCTCCCCTGCGCGAGGGAGCCGGCTCCCGCCCCTCCCTCCGGAGAGGGAGCGACGACGCCGCACTCGTACGCGCAGATCACCGCCTGGATCCGGTCGCGCAGGCCCAGCTTGGACAGCACATTGCCGACATGCGTCTTCACCGTGTGCTCGCTGACGACCAGCGCCGCCGCGATCTCCGCGTTCGACAGCCCGCGTGCCAGGTGCAACAGGGTTTCGCGCTCCCGGGCGGTCAGCGCGTCCAGGCGCGGCGACGGCGCCAAGGGCGAGGAGACCGGGCGTGAGGTGTACTCGGCGATCAGCCGCCGCGCCACCGACGGCGCCAGCAGCGAGTCCCCGGCCGCCACCACCCGTACCGCGTGCACCAGGTCGTCGCGGCGGACGTCCTTGAGCAGGAACCCGCTCGCACCGGCGTGCAGCGCCTCGTAGACGTACTCGTCCGAGTCGAAGGTGGTCAGCATGACCGTCCGGCAGCCGGTCTCGGAACTGATGGCGCGGCAGGCCTCGATGCCGTCCGTGCCGGGCATCCGGATGTCGAGCAGCGCCACCTCGGGCGCCAGTCGCCGCACCGCCGCGATCGCTGCGGCACCGTCGCCCGCCTCGGCCACCACCTCGATGTCCGGCTGCGCGTCCAGGATCATCGCGAAGCCGCTGCGCACCAGTTCCTGGTCGTCGGCCACCACCACGCGGATCGTCACTTCTTCACTCCAGTCGGTTGATCCGGTTCGGGCTCCGGCCAGGCGCGCGGGTGCGGGATCGTCACGGCGACGAGGAAGCCCCGGCCGTCCGGACCCGGGCCGGTGCGCGCCGTGCCACCGTGAGCGGCGGCGCGCTCCTGGATGCCGGTCAGCCCCAGCCCCGCTCCGCCCCCGGGGCCACGCCCGTCGTCGGCGACGGTGAGGGCCAGTGCGTCGGGCCCGTGATCCAGCCGCACGCGGACCGTGGCCGCGTCCGCATGCCTGACCACGTTCGTCAGGGCCTCCTGCACGATCCGGTAGACGGTGGCCTCGACCGCCAGGCCCGGCGGGCGGGGACGGCCCGTGACCTCGTAGGAAACCGCCGGACCGGTCGCGCGCACCCGCTCCACCAGGCCGGGCAGTCCGGCCAGCGCGGGCTGGGGTTCACGGGGAGCGTCCGGTGCGCCCTCGTTCTCGCGCAGCACGCCGAGCATCCTGCGCAGCTGCGCCATCGCGTCCCGGCCGGCCTCCGAGATCGCGTCGAAGGCGGCCTCGGCACGCTCCGGCGCCGTACGCACCGCCACCGGGCCGGCCTCCGCCTGCACGATCATGAGGCTCACCGCATGGGACAGGATGTCGTGCATCTCCCGTGCGATCCGGGCCCGTTCGCGGGCCGCCACCTGTTCCGCCTCGATGCGGTGCGTCAGCTCCAGCTGACGGGCCCGGTCCTCCACGGCCCGCAGATAGGCCTTGCGCGTCACGGCGAGCCTGCCGAAGGCGTACGCCGCGGCGAACACGAACAGGGAGAAGAGCAGCTCCCTGAGCGCGTCGCTGTCGATCCCGACCGAGACCAGTACCCCCAGCGCCGTGAGCAACGCGATCCCGGTCCGCTTCGGAGGCGAGGAGAGTTCGGCCACCGTGTAGAAGGCCACGAGGCCGGTGTACGGGAGCGGCTGGCCAGGGCCGTCGATGGTGAACCGGTACAGGGCGCCCGCCGCGAGTACGGCGAGGAGGACCGCGACCGGTGCCCGGCGGCGGACGACCAGCGGCAGCACCATCAGGGTGGTCAGCCCGTATGCCGTCCACGTCGCGGCCGGCATCTCCGGGGCGCGCGGGACGACGAACGGCATGGTCACGGCGGCCTGGACCAGCAGCGTGATGAGGAGGTCGACGGTGCGCGGGCCGGCCCGCCGCGCTCTCGCCGTGATGTCTCGTAGGTGCATCGGGGCGGCGCCGTCAGGACTTCCGCGCGACCGCGCCGAACTGGGCGACCTCGGCTGCCCGGGTGCCCGGGGCGGGGCGCCAGCGCGCGCACGAGACGATGCCCGGATCGACGATGTCCAGCCCGTCCAGGAACGCGGCGACCTCGAACCTGTCGCGGGCGGTGATCGGGGGAGTGGCGTTCTCGTTCCAGAACCGCATCGCCGCCTCGTTGCCCTCGCCGCCGAGCTCCAGGGTGGGGTGGGTGAGGACCAGGTAGCTCCCGGAGGGCACCGCGGCCATCAGCTGCCGGACGATGCGCAGCGCCTCGTCCGTGTCGAGGACGAAGTTCAGGATGCCCAGCAGCATGACCGCTACCGGGCGCTCCAGGTCGAGGGTGGGCTGCGCCGCCCGCAGGATCTGTTCCGGATTCCGGGCGTCCGCCTCGATGTACTCGGTCGCGCCCTCCGGCGAGCTGGTGAGCAGCGAGCGGGCATGCGCCAGCACGATCGGGTCGTTGTCCACGTACACGACGCGGGCGTCGGGCGCGGTGTGCTGGGCCACCTCATGGGTGTTGTCCGCCGTCGGCAGGCCGGTGCCGATGTCCAGGAACTGGCCGATGCCCGCGTCACCGGCCAGATACCGCACCACCCGTCCGAGGAACGCCCGGTCGGCCCGCGCCACTTCGCCGATGCTCGGGTACATGCCGGTGACCCGGTCGCCGACCGTCCGGTCCACCGGGAAGTGGTCCTTGCCACCGAGCCAGTAATTCCAGACCCGGGCGTTGTGGGCGACGTCGGAACGGACGCGGGCAGGAAGGGAATTGCTGCGAGGGGCGGTCACTGCTGACTCCTTGGCGCCGGCCTGGCATCGGGACGATGAGGTCCCGTCCATGATGCCGGAACGGTCAAGATCCGTCGCGCGCAGCGGAGTTGGCGATCACCTTGTGCAGGACGTCGATCCGGTTGGTCGTGATGGAGTCCACACCCTGCCCGATCAGCCGGCGCATCGTCCGTCCGGTGTCCGCCGTCCACGCCGACACCAGCAGCCCGTCCCGGTGGTTGCGGTCCGTCAGCTCCCGGCTCACCAGGCCGAAGCGGTAGTTCAGCCAGCGCGGCCGCACCGCCTCCAGCAGCGCGGCGCGCGGCGGCGCGAGCGTCGTCCAGGTCATCGCGATCTCGGCGGACGGGTCGGCGGCCCGCACCCGCAGCATCGCCTCGGGCCCCGCGCAGTAGTAGGCGCGCTCACCGGCCCCGCACTCCCGCACCACGTCGACGGTCCTTCGTACGGACACGTCGGTGGAGCCGGGCAGATCGATCATGACGCGGTGCGCCCCGGCGGTGAGCAGGGCCTCGCGCAGGGTCGGCACCGCGCCCGCGGTCAGCTCGGTCAGTTCCTGGTGGGTGAGCCGGTCCAGCCGCAGGTCATGACCCCACAGCCGCTCCAGCGTGGCGTCGTGCAGCAGGACCGGCACGCCGTCGCGGGTGACCCGGACATCGATCTCGACCGCGTCCGCCCCCCGTTCGAGGGCGGAGCGGATCGAGGGGAGGGTGTTCTCCCGGACACGGTAGGGATCGCCGCGGTGTGCGACGGCGGTGACAGAGGTGACAGGAGTGACAATGGCCATGGGGCCATTGTCACCACCGAGGGGTCACCGACCGGTGTGCTCCAGCCAGTCCGTCGTGTACGTGTCGATCTCGGAGGACAGCGTGCGCTTGGCGGCCGCGTCGAGGAAGGACGCCTCGACGGCGTTCTTCGCGAGCGCGGCGAGACCCCGTTCGTCGAGGCCGAGGAGGCGGGCCGCCACCCCGTACTCGTTGTTGAGGTCGGTGCCGAACATGGGCGGGTCGTCACTGTTGATGGTGACCAGGACACCGGCCTGGACCATCTCCCTGACGGGGTGCTGCTCGATGTCCGTCACCGCCCGGGTCGCGATGTTGGAGGTGGGGCACACCTCGAGCGGGATGCGGTGCTCGGCGAGGTGCTCCAGGAGCTTCGGGTCGCGCACCGAGCTGGTGCCGTGGCCGATGCGCTCGGCGCGCAGCGAGGTCAGCGCGTCCCAGATCGTCTGCGGTCCCGTGGTCTCCCCGGCGTGCGGCACGGAGTGCAGGCCCTCGGCGATCGCCCGGTCGAAGTAGGGCTTGAACTGCGGCCGCTCCACCCCGATCTCCGGGCCGCCGAGGCCGAAGGAGACGAGCCCCTCCGGCCGCAGGTCGACGGCGAGCCGGGTGGTCTCCTCGGCGGCTTCGAGGCCGGCCTCGCCCGGAATGTCGAAGCACCAGCGCAGTACGACCCCGAGCTCGGACTCGGCGGCCTTGCGGGCGTCCTCTATGGCCTCCATGAACGCCTGCTCGGGGATGCCGCGGCGGGTGGACGAGAAGGGGGTGACGGTCAGTTCCGCGTAACGGATGTTCTGCCGCGCCATGTCGCGGGCGACCTCGAACGTCAGCAGCCGGACGTCCTCCGGGGTGCGGATCAGATCCACGACCGAGAGGTACACGTCGATGAAGTGGCCGAAGTCGGTGAAGGAGAAGTAGTCGGCCAGTGCCTCGGGGTCGGTGGGGACCTTGGAGTCGGGGTGGTGGGCGGCCAGTTCGGCGACGATGCGGGGCGAGGCGGAACCGACATGGTGGACATGGAGCTCGGCCTTGGGCAGCCCTGCGATGAAGGGGTGCAGATCGGTCATCGGATCCTCCGGGGGCAGGGGTGGTGCGGAGCCCGGGTACGTCATGGAACCGGGCAGGGGACGGGAGTCATCGTAGGACGGGGGCGGCCCGTAGCATGACGGGCATCACGATGGGGGAGGCCCATGTCAGACAACACAGAACGGCCCGCGGACGGGGCCGCGCCGCGCGATCCGTGGGCTCCGCCGGACAACCGGGTGCCGCTGGACAAGAACACCGGGGACACCCGCCCGCAGACGGACGGCGGCACGGGGAATCCCGGCCCGCCGCCCGTGCACGACCAGCAGACGGTCACGTCGATGCCTGGCGTCGGAACGGGCCCGATACCGACGGCCGGCTTCGGACCGCCCGACCAGGGACAGCCGGCCGGCCCCGGCGGCTGGCAGGGCCCCGGGACGGTGCCGCCACCGCCGGTCGGACCGAACGGCCCCGGGCACGGGGCACCGCCGCCGGCGGGGCAGTACGGCTACCCGGCCCCGCCGCAGTCGCAGTACGGCTACCCCGCACCGCCGGTTCCGCAGTACGGCGGCGACTACGCGGGCTATGGCGGCCAGCCCGTATGGGGCGCCACCGGGCCCTCGAACGGCATGGGCACGGCGGCGATGGTGCTGGGGATCCTGGCCATCTGCCTCTTCTGCATGTACGGCATCCCGAGTCTCGTCCTGGGCACCCTCGCGTTGATCTTCGGCATCATCGGCCGCAAGCGGGCCGGGCGCGGCGAAGCGGACAACGCCGGTCAGGCGCTGGCCGGGATCATCCTGGGCTCCATAGGCATAGTCATCGGCGTCATCATCATCGGAGGCCTCATCTGGCTCTTCGCCACGCACGCGGATGAGTTCAACGACGACACCTACGGCGACGACACGTACGGGACGTCCCTGGTCGTCGAAGACGCACGGTGACGTGTCCGGTCGTCGACGACGCACGATGACGTCCCTGGTCGTCGACGACGCACGGTGACATCCCCGGTCCCGGTCACCGCGCGATGCGCGACAACGGCCAGGACGCAGCGGCCCGCGGGGCGGTGGGAGATCATCCCGCCGCCCCGCGGGCCGTCTCATATCCCGCTCGACCCGTCCCGCAGCGCGGCCCGCGCATCCATCAGCGCGAACCCCAGCAGATTCAGGCCGCGCCAGGTCGCCGGATTCTCCGCGCGCGGATCGTCCGCCGCCAGCCCGATGCCCCAGATCCGGTCCATCGGGCTCGCCTCGACCAGCATCCGCTCGCCCGTGCCCAGCAGAAACTTCCGCAGCTCCGGGTTCTGGCCGAACTTGTGGATGCTCCCCTTGACCACGAGCCCGTACCGCTCGCGCTCCCAGACGGTCTCGTCGAAATCGCGGACCAGCCGGCCCACCTTCTTCGCCTGGGCCGGGCTCTTCGCTGCCACCGCCTGCTTCGCGGACTCCTCGTCACCGAACAGCCTCGCCTTGCCGGCCATCATCCAGTGCTCGGCCGACGCATACGTCACCCCGTCGACCTCGAAGGGCGAGGGCCACCACTGGCTGAGGCAGCTCGCACCGATCCGGCCGTCCTGGCGCGGCCGGTGCCCCCAGAACAGCAGGTACTTCACTGGCTCGCCCAGCGACACGAGCCCGCCGACATGCCGGACATCCCCGATGTGTTCCATGACACGCGATTCTGGCATCCGCCACTGACACTACGTACGGGGATTTCCGTGCCGACGCGACACATGGTCGACAGATTCCGTCGCGTAACCAAAAGGCAACAACGGAATCACTTGTTGGGCTCGGTCCCCTCTGTCAGGATCGGCAGTCAAATCGAGCAGAAGCTACGCCGCCCCCGGTCTGCGGGGACAGCGGCGGAGGAGAGCGTGATGGGCAACAGCTTCCAGGTGCAGGACCGCTTCGCGGACGGCGCGCAGTACATCGGCGGAAGGCTGCGGTCCGGCACATCAGGACGCAGGCACGAGGTGGTGAACCCGGCGACGGGCGAGACCGTCTACAGCTACGAACTGGCGGGCACCGCCGACGTCGACGCGGCCGTAGCCGCGGCGCGCGACGCCTTCCCCGGCTGGTCGGGGGCGACCCCGGCCGAGCGCTCCGAGGCGATGCACCGCTTCGCCGCCGTCCTCGCCGAGCAGGCGGACGACTTCGCGTACGCGGAGTCCCTCCAGTGCGGCAAGCCGGTGAAGCTCTCCACCGAGTTCGACGTCCCCGGCACGGTCGACAACACCTCCTTCTTCGCCGGCGCCGCCCGCCACCTGGAGGGCAGGTCCGCCGGTGAGTACGACGGCGACCACACCTCGTACGTACGACGTGAGGCGATCGGCGTCGTCGGCTCCATCGCCCCCTGGAACTACCCGCTCCAGATGGCCGCCTGGAAGGTCCTCCCGGCCATCGCCGCGGGCAACACCATCGTGCTCAAGCCCGCCGAGATCACCCCGCTGACCTCGCTGATGTTCGCGCAGGCGGCCACCGAGGCCGGCATCCCGGACGGCGTGATCAACATCGTCACCGGCGCCGGCAAGGACGCCGGTGAACACCTCGTCGGCCACCCGGACGTCGTGATGACCTCCTTCACCGGCTCCACCGCCGTCGGCAAGCGCGTCGCGGAGATCGCCACCTCCACCGTCAAGCGCCTCCACCTCGAACTCGGCGGCAAGGCCCCCTTCCTGGTCTTCGACGACGCCGACCTGGAGGCCGCGGTCAACGGAGCCGTCGCCGGATCACTCATCAACACAGGCCAGGACTGCACGGCAGCCACCCGGGTCTATGTCCAGCGCCCGCTCCACGACGCCTTCGTCCAGGGCGTCGCCGCGCTGATGGAGACCGTCCGGCTCGGCGACCCGTTCGACCCGAAGACCGACCTGGGCCCGCTGATCAGCCACGCCCAGCGCGACCGGGTCGCCGGCTTCGTCGAGCGCGCCCGCGCCTACGCCACGGTCGTCACCGGCGGCGAGGCCCCGGGCGGCGACCTGGCCGACGGCGCCTACTACCGGCCGACCCTGGTCGCCGGGGCCGCCCAGGACAGCGAGATCGTCCAGTCCGAGATCTTCGGCCCCGTCCTGGTCGTCCTGCCCTTCGACACCGACGACGAAGGCATCGCCCTGGCCAACGACACCCCCTACGGACTCGCCGCCTCCGCCTGGACCCGCGACCTGTACCGGGCGGGCCGGGCCACCCGCGAGATCAAGGCGGGCTGCGTCTGGATCAACGACCACATTCCGATCATCAGTGAGATGCCGCACGGCGGATACAAGGCCAGCGGCTTCGGCAAGGACATGTCGGCGTACTCCTTCGAGGAGTACACGCAGGTCAAGCACGTCATGTACGACAACACCGCGGTCGCCCGGAAGGACTGGCACCGCACGATCTTCGGGGACCGATAACCAGGCCGGTCCGGCCGCACACCCACCCGAAAGGGCAACGCGTATGGAGCAGTACGAGCCCGAGCGTCTCTCCGCGGCCCAGCTGGCCGCGATGCGCCGGAGTCTGACCAATGGCAGGGGAGCCCTCACCCGCCGATCGATGTTGCGCGCCTCAGGCCTCGGCGCGCTCGCGATCGGGGGCCTGGGGACGCTGAGCGCGTGCGGCATCCCGCCCGCCAAGAGGGAGGGCGACGCGGCGGCGGCCTCGGACGACCACTCGGCCAAGGAGAAACAGGTCAACTTCTCCAACTGGACCGAGTACATGGACGTCAGTGAGGACGAGAAGCACCGGCCCACGCTGGACGCGTTCACCGAACGCACCGGGATCAAGGTCAAGTACACCGAGGACATCAACGACAACGTCGAGTTCTTCGGGAAGATCAAACCTCAGCTCGCGGCCGGCCAGGACACCGGCCGCGACCTGATCATCGTCACTGACTGGCTGGCCGCCCGCATCATCCGGCTCGGCTGGGCCCAGAAGCTCGACCCCGTGAACCTGCCGCACGCCTTCGCCAACCTCTCGGCCCAGTTCCGCACCCCCGACTGGGACCCCGGCCGCGCCTACTCCTACCCTTGGACCGGCATCCCGACGGTCATCGCCTACAACTCCAAGGCGACCGACGGCCGCAAGGTCGACTCCGTGACGCAGCTGCTCGACGACCCCACGCTCAAGGGCCGGGTCGGTTTCCTCTCCGAGATGCGCGACTCCGTCGGCATGACCCTGCTCGACATGGGCAAGGACCCGGGGAAGTTCACCGACGCCGACTACGACGCGGCGATAGGCCGGCTCCAGAAGGGCGTCGACAAGAACCAGATACGCCGCTTCACCGGCAACGACTACACCGCCGACCTCGACAAGGGCGACATCGCCGCCTGCGTCGCCTGGGCAGGCGACATCATCCAGCTCCAGGCCGGAAACCCGGACATCAAGTTCGCCATCCCGGCTGCCGGATACATCACCTCCAGCGACAACATGCTGGTCCCGGCCAAGGCCCGGCACAAGACCAACGCCGAGAAGCTCATGGACTACTACTACGAGCCCTCGGTCGCCGCCCAGCTCGCCGCGTACATCAACTACGTCTGCCCGGTCGACGGGGTCCGTGACGAACTCGCCAGGATCGACAAGGCGATGGCCGCCAACACGCTGATCCTCCCGGACAAGGCGATGGCCGCCAGGTCGCACGCCTTCCGCTCCCTCACCTCCAAGGAAGAGACGGCGTACGAGGAGAAGTTCGCCAAGCTCATCGGCGCCTGACGCCACGCACCTCCTCCCCCTGATCTCCCTCTGACACCACTGGGACTGCGATCCATGACACAGCAGCAGACAGGCGGCGACGTCCGCCTCACCGGGATCAGCAAGACGTACGGCTCCTTCGCCGCCGTCCAACCGCTCGATCTGACCGTCCCGCAGGGCTCCTTCTTCGCGCTGCTCGGCGCGTCCGGCTGCGGCAAGACCACCACCCTGCGGATGATCGCGGGCCTGGAGGAGGCCACCACCGGCACCATTTCGCTCGGGGGCCGGGACATCACCGACCTCCCCCCGTACAAGCGGCCCGTCAACACGGTCTTCCAGAGCTACGCGCTGTTCCCGCACCTCGACATCACGGAGAACGTCGCCTTCGGTCTGCGCCGGCGCGGCATCAAGTCGGTGAAGAAGCAGGTCGACGACATGCTGGAGCTCGTCCAGCTCGGCGACTTCGCGAAGCGCAAGCCCCATCAGCTCTCCGGCGGCCAGCAGCAGCGCGTCGCCGTGGCCCGCGCCCTGATCAACCACCCGCAGGTGCTGCTGCTCGACGAACCGCTCGGCGCCCTCGACCTCAAGCTGCGCCGCCAGATGCAGCTCGAACTCAAGCGCATCCAGACCGAGGTCGGCATCACCTTCATCCACGTCACCCACGACCAGGAGGAGGCCATGACCATGGCCGACACCGTCGCGGTGATGAACGGGGGCCGGGTCGAGCAGCTCGGCAACCCCGCCGATCTCTACGAGAACCCGAGGACCACCTTCGTCGCCAACTTCCTCGGCACCTCGAACCTCATCGAGGGCGAAGTCGTCTCCACGGGCACGGACATCGTCGTCTCGGCCGGCGGCGGGAAGCTGCGCCTGCCCACCGACCGGTGTCCGGCACCGACCGCGAACGGCGGCAGGCTGCTCCTCGGCATCCGCCCCGAGAAGATCTCCCTCGCGCACGGCGACGACGCGGACGAGATAGCCGAGGGCCGCAACCGGGTCACCGGCCGCATCGTCGACTCCAGCTTCATCGGGGTCTCCACGCAGTACGTGGTGGAGAGCCCGGCCGGCAAGTCCCTTCAGGTCTACGAGCAGAACATCGAGCGCGACACCCGGCTCACCGCCGGGGCCGAGGTCGTCCTGCACTGGAACCCGGCGCACACGTTCGGCCTGGACGCAGCCCAGGACATCGACGCCGGTGTGGAGACGGTGGAGGACGCGGCGTGAGCCTCACAAAGGAGGCGCCACCGGCCCCCGCCACCGAGCCGGAAGTGCGCAAGCCCTCCACCCGCAAGCGCCTCGTCCCCTACTGGCTGCTGCTCCCCGGCATCCTGTGGCTCGTCGTCTTCTTCGCGCTGCCGCTGGTCTACCAGGCGTCGACCTCCGTACAGACGGGATCCCTGGAGAAGGGGTTCGAGGTCACCTGGCACTTCCAGACGTACTGGGACGCGCTGACCGACTACTACCCGCAGTTCATCCGGTCCCTGCTGTACGCGGGCACCGCGACGATCCTGTGCCTGCTCCTGGGCTACCCGCTCGCCTATCTCATCGCGTTCAAGGCCGGCCGCTGGCGCAACCTGGTGCTGGTGCTGGTCATCGCCCCGTTCTTCACCAGCTTCCTGATCCGTACGCTCGCCTGGAAGACGATCCTCGCGGACGGCGGCGCGGTCGTCGACGTACTGAACACGTTGCACGTCCTGGACGTCACCAGCTGGCTCGGCTGGACCGAGAGCAACCGCGTCCTGGCCACCCCGATGGCGGTGGTCTGCGGTCTCACGTACAACTTCCTGCCGTTCATGATCCTGCCGCTCTACACCTCGCTGGAGCGGATCGACGGCCGGCTGCACGAGGCCGCCGGGGACCTGTACGCCACGCCCGCCACCACCTTCCGCAAGGTGACGTTCCCGCTGTCCATGCCGGGTGTCGTCTCCGGGACGCTGCTGACCTTCATCCCGGCCAGCGGTGACTACGTCAACGCGGAACTCCTGGGCTCCACCGACACCAAGATGGTCGGCAGCGTCATCCAGAGCCAGTTCCTGCGCGTCCTCGACTACCCGACGGCGGCCGCGCTCTCCTTCATCCTCATGGCGGTCGTCCTGATCATGGTCACCGTCTACATCCGCCGCTCCGGGACGGAGGACCTGGTCTGATGCCCGTACTGCGCTGGCTGCGACGCCATCTGATCGTCATCGCGGGTCTGCTGACCCTCGCCTACATGATCCTGCCGAACATCGTCGTGATGGTGTTCTCCTTCAACAAGCCCAACGGGCGTTTCAACTACTCCTGGCAGCGTTTCTCGACCGACGCCTGGAAGGACCCCTGCGGCGTCGCCGACATGTGCGGCTCGCTCTCGCTCTCCCTCCAGATCGCCGTCTGGGCCACGGTCGGCGCGACCGTGCTCGGCACGATGATCGCGTTCGCCCTGGTCCGCTACCGCTTCCGGGCACGCGGCGCGATCAACTCGCTGATCTTCCTGCCGATGGCGATGCCCGAAGTCGTCATGGCCGCCTCGCTGCTCACGCTGTTCCTCAACATGGGTGCGCAGCTCGGCTTCTGGACGATCCTCATCGCCCACATCATGTTTTGCCTCAGCTTCGTCGTGACGGCCGTCAAGGCGCGCGTCATGTCGATGGACCCGAGGCTGGAGGAGGCGGCACGCGATCTGTACGCCGGACCCGTGCAGACCTTCGTACGGGTGACCCTGCCGATCGCCGCCCCCGGAATCGCCGCGGGAGCGCTGCTCGCCTTCGCGCTCTCCTTCGACGATTTCATCATCACCAATTTCAACGCGGGCTCCACCGTGACCTTCCCCATGTTCGTCTGGGGCTCGGCACAGCGCGGCACTCCCGTGCAGATCAACGTCATCGGCACAGCGATGTTCATCATTGCGGTACTGGTGGTACTCGTCGGCCAGCTGATCGCGAACCGGCGGAAGAACGCACGACCCTGAAAGTCCCGAAGGAGTTGGAAACCATGGCCCCAGTTGCCATGCGTACTGCCGCACGATCACTCTCCGACGCCAAGCCGGTGTCCTTCTGGCTCGACGACCCCGGCAGGCCCGAGGCGCTCGGCGCGCTCACCGGCGACGAGCAATGCGATCTCCTCGTCATCGGTGGCGGCTACAGCGGACTGTGGACCGCGCTGCTCGCCAAGGAACGTGAACCGGAACGTGATGTCGTACTGATCGAGGGGCACGAGACGGGCTGGGCCGCCTCGGGCCGCAACGGCGGATTCTGTGCCGCCTCCCTCACCCACGGCCTGCCCAACGGACTGGAGCGCTGGCCGGGCGAGATCGCGCAACTGGAGGAGCTGGGCGCGCGCAATCTCGACGCCATCGAGGCGGCAGTCGCCCGCTACTCCATCGACTGCGAGTTCGAGCGCACCGGCGAGATCGATGTCGCCACCCAGCCCCACCAGCTCGAAGAGCTGCGGGAATGGCACCAGGAGAGCGAACGGCACGGCTTCGGCGGGGTCGAGTTCCTCGACCGCGACGCGCTGCGCGCAGAAGTCGACTCGCCGACCTTCCTGGGCGGCCTCTGGGACCGGAACGGCGTCGCGATGCTGCATCCGGCCAAGCTGGTCTGGGGCCTGAAGCAGGCCTGCCTCGACCTGGGTGTGCGGATCTACGAACACACCCGGGGGCTGGAACTGGCCCGGACCGCAACCGGAATGGCGGTTCGCACGCCGTACGGAAAGGTCCTCGCCCGCCACGTCGCCCTGGGCACGAACATCTTCCCCTCACTCGTGAAGCGGGTCCGCCCGTACACCGTCCCGGTCTACGACTACGCGTTGATGACCGAGCCGCTGACCGAGGACCAGCTCGCCGCCATCGGGTGGAAGAACCGTCAGGGACTGGGGGACAGCGCCAATCAGTTCCACTACTTCCGGCTTTCCGCGGACAACCGGATCCTGTGGGGCGGATACGACGCGATCTATCCGTACGGAGGCCGGCTCAGCGCCGATCTCGATCAGCGGCCCGAGACGTTCCTGAAGCTCGCCGGGCAGTTCTTCGAGTGTTTTCCGCAATTGGCGGGCGTGCGTTTCAGTCATGCCTGGGGCGGTGCGATCGACACCTGTTCCCGCTTCTCCGCATTCTTCGGAACGGCCCATCAGGGCCGGGTCGCCTATGCCGCCGGATTCACCGGACTCGGCGTCGGGGCCACCCGGTTCGGAGCCGATGTCATGCTCGACCTCCTCGCGGGGACACGGACCGAGCGCACCACGCTGGAGATGGTGCGGACCAAGCCGATGCCGTTCCCGCCGGAGCCCCTCGCCTGGGCCGGGATCGAGTTGACGAAGCGGTCGCTGGCCAGGGCGGACAACAACGGCGGACACCGCAATCTGTGGCTGCGGACGATGGACCGCGTGGGCCTCGGTTTCGACAGCTGAGCCCCGGGGCGCTGCCTCGTGACCCAGCTCACCACCGATTGGTAGCCGAACCCGCGTAATGGATCGGCCCGACCCCTCTCTCCCGGGTGAACGCACCGGCAACTCCTGCCGGTGCGACACGGAATGGAGGCCGGCCATGACGGGCACGGGGGTCAGGGCAGCAGTGGAGTGGCTTGCGTCGGTGGCGCCGGACCCGGAGGCCTGCCGGTGGGAATGGGAGCGCAGTACGCGAGGGATCGCGCTCCTTCCCGCCGGCCGGCGCTGGGACGTGCTGATTCTTCCGGGGGAGCTGGGCTATCCGACGCTCGACGTGCTCACCCGTCTCATCGACCGGCCGGGACCGGTTCTCTCCGACTTCGGCGACGCGCGCATGGGCTTCTTCGTGCCACCGGGCACGGTCGCCCGCTGGGTGGGCACGGGGGTACGGGGCGCGGGCCAGGGCACCTGGATCGTGGTCCCCCACCCGGGACGGTCCGCCGTCGGCGGGGTGCGCTGGCTGATCCCGCCGGACGGGTCCGGCACACTCACCGACGCCACGCTGCTGGAACTGGCGATGCACGAGGCAGCGGCGGGAAGCAGGGAATAGAGGGCTGAGTGCCAGAGGTCTTGACAACCTGATTGGTCTGGACCATGTTGTGCGCCACACCCAATTCCCCCCTGCACGGAGGCCGTTGTGGAACGCACGGGACCCCCCGCCCGCATGACCGGACTTCTGGCCGCCTTCTCGGCTGCCCTGCTGGCTGCCGGCGGGCTGGCCGCCACGGCACCGGGCGCCGCCGCGGCCGACGCCGATCTGGCGCGCAACGGCAACTTCGAGGCAGGCCTGAGCGGCTGGAACTGTACGGGCGGCAGCGGAGCCGCCGTCAGCACGCCCGTGCACGGCGGCACCTCCGCACTGAAGGCGACTCCGGCCGGCAGCGACAACGCCAAGTGCTCCCAGGCCGTGACGGTCAAGCCCGGCTCCACGTACACGCTGAGCGCCTGGGTGCAGGGCAGCTACGTCTACCTGGGTGCGGAGGGCACCGGCACGACGGACGTGTCCACCTGGACGCAGTCCGCCGGGGACTGGAAGCAGCTCACCACCACCTTCAGGACGGGCGCGTCGACCACCTCGGTCACCGTGTACACGCACGGCTGGTACGGCACCCCCGCCTACTACGCCGACGACCTCACCCTCGTCGGCCCCGGCGGCGACCCGGTCGCGCTCCCGGCGGTCCCCGCGGGCCTCAAGGCCGGCACGCCCACCTCGTCCTCGGTCCCGCTGTCCTGGACCGCCGCCGCGGGCGCCACAGGCTACAACGTCTACCAGGGCGGCACGAAGGTCCTCTCCGCCACCGGCACCTCGGCGACCGTGACGGGCCTGGCCGCCTCGACCGCGTACAGCTTCCAGGTCAGCGCCACCAACGCCGCAGGCGAGTCCGCGAAGTCCGCCGCCGTCTCCGCCACCACGACCACCGGCAGCAGCGGGGGAGGAGGCGGCGCGGACCTGCCGGCCCACGCGCTCGTCGGCTATCTGCACTCCAGCTTCGCCAACGGCTCCGGCTACACCCGGATGGCGGACGTGCCCGACTCCTGGGACGTCATCGATCTGGCCTTCGGCGAGCCCACCTCCGTCACCTCCGGCGACATCCGCTTCTCGCTCTGCCCGGTCACCGAGTGCCCGAACGTCGAGTCCGTGGCCGAGTTCAAGGCGGCCATCAAGGCCAAGCAGGCCGCGGGCAAGAAGGTGCTGATCTCCATCGGCGGCGCCAACGGCCAGGTACAGCTCGCCAGCACCGCCGCTCGCGACACGTTCGTCTCCTCGGTCAGCAAGATCATCGACGAGTACGGCCTGGACGGCCTGGACATCGACTTCGAGGGCCACTCCCTCTCGCTGAACACCGGCGACACCGACTTCCGCAGCCCCACCACCCCGGTCGTGGTCAACCTGATCTCCGCCGTGAAGACCCTCAAGGCCAAGTACGGCGCGAAGTTCGTCCTCACGATGGCTCCCGAGACCTTCTTCGTGCAGCTCGGCTACCAGTACTACGGCTCCGGGCCGTGGGGCGGTCAGGACCCGCGTGCCGGGGCCTACCTGCCGGTGATCCACGCGCTGCGGGACGACCTCACCCTGCTGCACGTCCAGGACTACAACTCGGGCTCCATCATGGGTCTGGACAACCAGTACCACTCGATGGGCGGAGCCGACTTCCACATCGCGATGACCGACATGCTGCTTACCGGGTTCCCCGTCGCCGGGGACCAGACGAAGATCTTCCCCGGCCTGCGCCCCGACCAGGTCGCGATCGGACTGCCGGCCTCCACCCAGGCAGGCAACGGGCACACCTCGCCGGCCGAGGTCACCAAGGCGCTGAACTGCCTGACGAAGAAGACGGACTGCGGCTCGTACACCACGCACGGGACGTGGTCGGGGCTGCGCGGGCTGATGACGTGGTCCGTCAACTGGGACCGCTTCAACAACTGGGAGTTCTCGAAGAACTTCGACGCCTACTTCGGCGGCTGAGCACCCACAGCGCCAGCAGCAGCACTCCGCACAGACACCAGCTGCCGATCGCATCCAGCGGCCAGTGGTAGCCGCGGAGCACCAGACCGATGCCCGTCGCCACCGTCAGCAGGACGGCGGCGACGGGCATCATCCATGCGCGTCCCACATACGGGGTCAGCAGCAGCGCCGTGGCGCCGTACGCCACCGCGGCGGTGGCCGCATGACCCGACGGGTAGTAGCCGGTGGCGTCCGTCAGCGGCCCCGGACGGGCGATCCAGCCCTTGAGCGGGACGACGAGCAGCGGCACCGCGGCCATGGCCAGGGCTGCAGCGAGGGGAGCCCGGCGCTCTCCGCGCAGCAGGCTCCAGACGATCGCGCAGCCGAGAACCGGGAGCGCGACCTGCATGTTGCCGAGATCGGCGAGGAATTCGGTGAGCCGCTGCGGGCCGTGTCCGACGAGCGCCCGGCCGGCGCGCTCGTCCAGACGGCGCAGTGGGCCGTCGGCCGTGATCTGCCAGGTGGTGAGCGCGAACAGGGCCGACAGGCCCGACACCACGGAGAAGAAAAGGGCCGTCCGGCCCGGAACAGGGGGGGTTGTTCCGGGCCGGACGGTGGGACCGGTTTGCCGCGCGCCCCGGGGGGTGTGGGGCGGGCGGCCATCCGATCGGTGAGGAGTTCCGGGGCCGGAGGCCCCAGGGGTGTGCGCGAAGGCACAACCAGGACGGCGCTGGGGAAGCTCCGACCCGGTATCGCCCGCAGTCCCCTGCGGGCGGGGTGCATCTCTCATCTGCGGAAACCGTACGTCAGGCGATGGGGGGACCGACAGGCCGAACGGTATCCCGCCATCGCCCCCGCACACCTTCTTCACAGGCCCTCACGCGGGCACCGGGCAACCCCGGAGAAAACGCCGTGCGCGCCCCCGGACCGCATGGATCGGATCAGACCCCGGCGAACGCCTGCTCGATGACGTCGAGGCCCTCGTTCAGCAGGTCCTCGCCGATCACCAGCGGCGGCAGGAAGCGCAGGACGTTGCCGTACGTGCCGCAGGTGAGGACGAGGACGCCCTCGGCGTGGCAGGCCTTCGCGAGCTGTGCGGCGACCTCCGGGTTCGGGTCCTTCGTGCCCGCCTTCACCAGCTCGATCGCGATCATCGCGCCGCGGCCGCGGATGTCACCGATGAGGTCGCCGTTGGGCAGCTTCGACTGCATCTCGGCGAGCCGGCCCTTCATGACCTCCTCGATGCGCTTCGCCTTCCCGTTCAGGTCCAGCTCGCGCATCGTCTCGATGGCGCCGAGCGCCCCAGCGCAGGCGACAGGGTTTCCGCCGTACGTACCACCGAGGCCACCGGAGTGCGCCGCGTCCATGATCTCGGCGCGGCCGGTCACGGCGGAGAGCGGCAGGCCGCCCGCGATGCCCTTGGCGGTCGTGATCAGGTCGGGGACGATGCCCTCGTCCTCGCAGGCGAACCACTGGCCGGTGCGGCAGAAGCCGGACTGGATCTCGTCGGCGACGAAGACGATGCCGTTGTCCTTGGCGAACTGCGCGATCGCCGGCAGGAAGCCCTTCGCCGGCTCGATGAAGCCGCCCTCGCCGAGGACCGGCTCGATGATGATCGCGGCGACGTTGTCCGCGCCGATCTGCTTGGTGATCTGGTCGATGGCCTGGGCGGACGCCTCCGCGCCTGCGTTCTCGGCACCGGTCGGCCAGCGGTAGCCGTACGCCACCGGAACCCGGTAGACCTCGGGCGCGAACGGACCGAAGCCCTGCTTGTACGGCATGTTCTTCGCCGTCAGCGCCATCGTCAGGTTGGTCCGGCCGTGGTAGCCGTGGTCGAAGACGACGACGGCGGTGCGCTTGGTGTAGGCGCGGGCGATCTTCACCGCGTTCTCGACGGCCTCGGCGCCCGAGTTGAACAGCGCGGACTTCTTCGCGTGGTCGCCCGGAGTGAGCTCGGCGAGCTGCTCACAGACCTCGACGTACCCCTCGTACGGCGTGACCATGAAGCAGGTGTGGGTGAAGTCGGCGAGCTGGGCGGAGGCGCGGCGCACGACAGCCTCGGCAGAGGCGCCGACGGACGTCACGGCGATGCCGGAACCGAAGTCGATCAGACGGTTCCCGTCCACGTCCTCGATGATCCCGCCG
Organism: Streptomyces sp. LN549; assembly: GCF_043203805.1. Lineage (NCBI taxonomy): Bacteria > Bacillati > Actinomycetota > Actinomycetes > Kitasatosporales > Streptomycetaceae > Streptomyces > Streptomyces sp. LN549. The sequence continues at coordinate 6,591,169 of NZ_JAZHRI010000002.1, forward strand.
CCGGCGCGGGCGGTGAACACCGGCAGGGTGGAGCCCACACCTGCGGCGACCGTCGCGAGCCGGCGGGCCTGCAGCTCCACGGACTTCGGGCCGGGAATGGCAGTGACGACGCGGCGCTCCTGCGGAATTGCGGTCATGCGGGGCTCCTGGGGGGTGTTTCGGACGCTTCTCTTTCTGCAGGCTAGGGGTGGGGGCGGGGGTCCGGCATGCTCCGATCGGGAGTGGTGGCGGGCGTGTCCTTGTCCGCGACGGACAGATGCCGGCACGGGTCCGGCGTGGCAGCGCACCTCCTCACTATCCGGGCGCCTTGCTGAACTCACCGTGTTCGCGCACTAGATTGAGCGGGCAGCGGTCGGACCTGGCTGGTCAGGGGGCAACGGTTCATGGACTACGAAGGCACGCACAGCGCCCGGGGCGCGCGGGGTGCGCAGCCGCCCGACGGGCGGCCCGGGAGCTCCGTGCCGCACCCGGGTGGCCCACCGCCCGCGCTGCCGCCCGGGCCACCGCCCGTCGCCCCGCCCGCTTTCCCTCCGACGGTCCCGCCGCCCTCCGCGCCGCCCGCCGTCCCGAAGCGGCCCCCGACTTCCCCCGGGCAGCACCGGCCGGCGGCCACGCGCTCGGCCACGGCCGAATGGCTGAACGCGCCCCGCCCCGAGACCGAGCCGGGTGTGTGGCGGTACGCGTACGTGCCACGGGCCGCCGAGCGGCCGCCGCGCCCCTCGCTGGTGGGTCCGGCCGCCACGATGGCTCTGTGGCTCCTGCTGTGGCTGCTGCTCATGGAGCGCGCAGTCCCCTACGTGTCCAAGCCGATCGAGATCATCACCGGGCCCGAGTGGTGGTCCTTCGGCGGCCTCAGGAAGGATGCGCCGGCGCTGGTGGTCAACTCCACCACGCTCTACTACCAGGTGCTGGTCCTCGGCCTGGGCTTCTGGGCCGCCCGGATCGGCGGCTGGGCCCACGTCTTCCGCTACTTCACGGGCCCCAGGCTGGGCCGGGCCAGGCTGGTGGTCTCGGCATCCGGTGCGGCAGCCGCCGTCTGGCTCGTCTGGACGCGGCGGGTACCACTCGCCGACGTCATCCTGCCCGCGGTTCCGACCAGCTGGATGCAGGGTGGCGGCAACCAGTACGCGGCACTCCTCGTCTCGATCGTTCTCTACGCCCTGATCGGTACCGCGATCGTGTGGCCCTTCGCCAGAATCGGCCAGTGGCCGGTCGAGCTCGGCCCTCTTCTGGGGCGCGCCGGGCCCGTTCCGGAGCAGCTCCGGGCCGCTCCCGCGCAGGCCGGCCCGGACCTCGCCCACTGGCCCGAGCTGCGGGCTTCCGGAGGCGCGGAGGCCGCGGAGGCACTCACCGCGGCCCTGCACGCGGGCCGGCTGAACGACATCGACTGCGTACGGCTGCGCCACGCCTGGGGCGCCGCCAGGACCCGCCCCGACCGGCGCGCCTCCTTCACCGAGACCGTGCTGCGCAAGGGCGCCGACGCCTACCTGCACCCCTCCGGCCGCCGAGACCTGCCCCTGCGCACCGCCGTGCACGACCCGCTCACCGGTCAGGTCCGGATCGGCGACTGCGCCGACGACCCGCGCAACCCCTATCCCCGTCGCGGTGCGGGGATGGCGCTGGAACCCGCGTCGCTGGGCACCTCCCTGCTGGTCGTCGGACCGCCCGGATCGGGGAAGACGGAACGGGTGGTCCGGCCCGTCGTCGAATCGCTCGCCCTGCGGGCCCTCACCGGACAGGCGGCGGTGCTCGCCGTCGGCGGTGCCGGCGACCGGCTCGGTCCGGACGGGGCCTACGACGTCGTCGTCCGGATCGGTGACCCCGCGTCCGTGCACGACTTCGACCTGTACGGCGGTACGACCGACCCCGACGAGGCGGCGGCCGCCCTCGCGGAGGGCCTGGCCGGAGACCTCCCCGCCCTGGACACCCGGCGTGCGGCGACCGCGCTCGGTCAGCTGCTGGGCCCGTACCGCGCCGTCCACGGCACGTTCCCCGCCGTACCCGACCTCCGTGAGCTCCTCGAAGGGTCCGCCGCCGCGCTGGGCGGCCTGCGGCAGGCCCTGGAGTCGGCCGGCCACCACGCGATGCTGCGCGAGCTGGACGCCCGGCAGCGTCAGGCGGGGAGCGCAGGCGACCCGGCCGCCGTCCTCGCCGACCGGATCGCCGTGCTCGACCGGCCGGCCTTCGCCGGGTTCTTCGCCACCGGGGCCGAGGCCCGCCCGTTCTCGCTGCGCTCCCTGGAACAGCACCCGCTGCGGGTGCGCATCGATCTGCCGGAGCGCGCCCACGCCGAGGCGTCCCGGGTGCTGGCCCGGATCGTCCTCGCCCAGTTCAACGCGATCACCGCGGCCCGCGCCGACCGCTCGCTCTTCGTCTGCCTGGTCCTGGACGACGCGACCCACACGGTCACCGCCGAAACCGTCCGGGGCATCCGCCGGCTGCGCTCCGTCAACGCCGGTGCGGTCCTCTCCCTGCGCACCCTGGACGATGTGCCCGAGGAACTGCACACGGCACTGCTCGGCGCGGTCGGCTGCACCATGGCCTTCCCCGGCGTCACCACCTGGGACGGCAAACGCTTCGCCGAGGCCTGGGGCAAGGAGTGGGTGGAGGTCCGCGAGGTCGCCCAGCACGGCGTCTTCGCCGACCAGCCGCTCACCCGAGCCGTGCACGCCCTGCGGAAGCTGGCCACCGGCAAGGCCGTCACCACGGACGCGGTGACCGTGCGCCAGGTCGAGCGGGAACGGTGGTCCGCCTCCGGACTGGCGTACGAGCTGCCCGCCGGCCACGCGGTCCTCTCCCTCACCACGGTCGACGGCGGACACGCACCCCCGCTCCTGGTGCGGCTGGGGGAGTGAGGGTTACTCCGGAGTAGTCGTGCGGGCGGTCCGCCGACGGTGACGGGGACTCTGCCACCCTGGCAGAATCGCCGGGAGCCGTTCATACGGGACGGCGAAATCACCCCCTCCCAAAGGTCCCCGATCCCCATGCCCCCCACTCTCGCCTCGCTCGTCCAGCACTCGGCGCTCAAACTCACGGTGCGCGCGGGGGCGGACCGGCTCGACGCGCCGGTCCGCTGGGCGCACGCCAGCGAGCTGGCCGACCCCGTCCCCTACATGGAGGGCGGCGAGCTGCTCCTGGTCACCGCGACCAACCTCGACGCTGAGAACCCGGAAGCGATGCGGCGGTACGTACGACGGCTGGCCGGGGCCGGAGTCGTCGGGCTGGGCTTCGCCGTCGGGGTCACCTACGACGACGTACCGCAGCCCCTGGTCGACGCCGCCGAGGAAGCCGGGCTCCCCCTGCTCGAAGTGCCGCGCCGCACCCCGTTCCTCGCCATCGCCAAAGCCGTCTCCTCGGAGATCGCCGCCGATCAGTACCGGGCCGTCACCGCGGGATTCGAGGCGCAGCGGGAACTCACCAGAGCGGCCCTTGCCGGGGACGGTCCCGCCGAACTCCTCACCCGGCTCGCCGCACACGTCGACGGCTGGGCCGCGCTGTACGACGCCTCCGGGGCCGTCGTGGCCGCCGCCCCCGACTGGGCGGCCCGCCGCGCCGCCCGGCTCACCCGCGACGTGGAACGCCTGCGGGAACGCCCGGCGCCGGCCAGCGTCGTCGTCGGCGACACCGACGACCGGGTCGAGCTCCAGTCCCTGGGCACCGGACGGCGGGTGCGCGGGGCGCTGGCCGTGGGCACCGGGGCGGCACTCGGCACCGCGGAGCGCTACGCGGTGCACTCGGCGGTCGCCCTGCTCACCCTCACCACGGCGCGCTCCCGCTCGCTCCAGGGCGCCGAACAGCGGCTCGGTGCGGCAGTGCTGCGCATGCTCCTGGCCGGCCAGCCCGACCACGCGCGCGGTGTCGCCGGGGATCTGTACGGCGGGCTGCTCGACGCGCCCTTCCGGCTGCTCATCGCCGAGGCAGGCGAACCGTCGGCCACGGCGCAGCTGGCCGAGGCCATGGAGACTGCCGCCGCCCGGTCCGGTGAGACGCTGCTGATGGTGCCCGAGGGCGAACGCCTCGTCGTGCTGGCCGCCGACGGCGGGGCCGCGGTCGCCGCTTGCACCGCCTACGCCGAAGCACAGGAGGAAGCGCCCCCGCGCGAACCGTCGGCTGAGGACACCGAGGTGGTCGTCGGTCTCTCCGCCCCCGCGGGGCCCATCGCCGTCGCGGCCGCGTACAAGCAGGCCGAACAGTCACTCTCGGTCGCCCGCCGCCGCGGCAGGGCCCTGGTCGAGCACGAGGAACTGGCGGCCGGGTCCGTGGTACCGCTGCTCGCGGACGACGCGGTCAGGGCCTTCGCCGACGGCATGCTCCGCGCCCTGTACGAGCACGACGCCAAGGGCCGCGGCGACCTCGTGGCCTCCCTGCGGGCCTGGCTCTCCCACCACGGTCAGTGGGACGCGGCCGCGGCGGACCTGGGGGTGCACCGGCACACCCTGCGCTACCGCATGCGGCGGGTGGAGGAGATCCTCGGCCGCTCGCTGGACGATCCGGACGTCCGGATGGAGCTGTGGCTGGCCCTCAAGGTCGCGAACCCCCCGACGGCGTCCTAGCGACCCCGCCGGCCCCCGCCCCTCATCCGACAAACCGGCGCACCCCAGAACGCCTCTGCTCCATGCCGGACAAACGCCAGGCGGATGCTGCGGCCCTACGGTGGGGGACGGAACACCCCACGACATCGAAGGGCCGGAACCTCCATGACCTCCACCCACGCCTTCTGGCTGGCCGGCCGAGAGGCCACCGGCGAGGAAAGCTTCGACGTCACCAACTCCTGGGACGGGCGTCTCGTGGGCACCGTCAGTGTGCCCACCGAGGCTCAGGTCGAGGAGGCCGTCGCCGCCGCACACGCCGTGCGCGACGAGTTCGCCGCGACCCCGGCCCACGTCCGGGCCGCCGCGCTCGACCACGTGGCACGGCGCCTGACGGAGCGCACCGAGGAGATCGCCCAGGTGATCTCCGCCGAGAACGGCAAGCCGATCAAGTGGGCGCGCGGCGAGGTCGGCCGGGCCGTCTCCGTGTTCCGGTTCGCCTCCGAGGAGGCCCGCCGCTTCAACAGCGGTGACGCCCAGCGCCTGGACACCGATGCCGGCGGCACCGGCCGTCTCGGCCTGACCCGCCGCTTCCCGCGCGGCACGGTCCTCGGCATCGCACCCTTCAACTTCCCGCTGAACCTGAGCGCCCACAAGGTCGCCCCGGCCATCGCCGTCGGCGCCCCGATCATCCTGAAGCCCGCCCCGGCCACCCCGATCTCCTCGCTGATCCTCGGCGAGCTGCTGGCCGAGACCGACCTGCCCGCCGGCTCCTGGTCCGTGCTGACGGTCCCCAACGACCGCATGCCCGCCCTCGTCCAGGACGAGCGCCTGCCCGTGATCTCGTTCACCGGGTCCGCCCCGGTCGGTTACTCGATCATGGACTCGGTGCCCCGCAAGCACTGCACCCTGGAACTCGGCGGGAACGGCGCCGCGGTCGTCCTCGGCGACTACGCCTCCGAGAAGGACCTGGACTGGGCCGCGACCCGTATCGCGACCTTCTCCAACTACCAGGGCGGCCAGTCCTGCATCTCGGTGCAGCGTGTCATCGCGGACGCCGCGGTCTACGACCGGCTCCTGCCGAAGATCGTCGCGGCCGTCGAGGCCCAGGTCACCGGTGACCCGTCCGACGCCACCACCGACGTCGGCCCGCTGGTCGACGAGAACGCCGCCAAGCGCGTCGAGTCCTGGGTCGACGAGGCCGTGCAGGCCGGCGCCCAGCTGCTCGCCGGCGGCAAGCGCGACGGGGCGACGTACGCGCCGACCGTCCTCGCCGAGCTCCCCGACGGCGTCACCCTCTCCCACGAGGAGGTCTTCGGACCGGTCCTCTCGGTGCAGAAGGTGGACGGCGAGGCCGAGGCCTTCGCCTCGGTGAACTCCTCCAAGTACGGCCTCCAGGCAGGAGTGTTCACCCACGACCTGCAGACCGCCTTCCGCGCCCACCGCGCCCTGGAGGTCGGCGGCGTGATCATCGGCGACGTCCCCTCGTACCGTGCGGACCAGATGCCGTACGGCGGCGCCAAGCAGTCCGGTGTCGGCCGCGAGGGCGTCCGCTACGCGATGGACGACTACACCTACGAGCGCGTCCTGGTCCTCACCGGCCTCGCCCTGTAAGCCCCTGCCCCGTCGGCCGCCCGCACCCCGTCCGGACAGCGACAGCGAGACGGCAGGCGGCGGGCGGCAGGAGAACGGCCCGAACCCACTTGTGCGTCGGTTCGGGCCGTTTCGGCATGCGCACGCCCTGACGGGCAGTGGAGTGGCGACCGACCCGATCGGCTCCCGGAGGATGGTGACAGGGGCAGGAATCGGGTACATACGGACGAGTAGAACCGATAGGTACGCAAGGGCGGACGGTCCCCGGCCGCCCGCAGACCTGTCGGGACCACCCACCCCCGAAGCGGCGAGGTGAGCTCCTCATGTCCGCACCATCCGCACAACGTCCGTCCGCACAACCGCACACGCCCAAGGTCACCGAACGCGAAGCGCGACAAGTGGCCGAGGAAGCGCGCGAGCAGGACTGGCGCAAACCCAGTTTTGCCAAAGAACTCTTCCTGGGCCGCTTCCGGCTCGACCTGATCCACCCGCATCCGCTGCCCGCAGCCGAGGACGTCCGGCGAGGCGAGGAGTTCCTCGCCCGGCTGCGCGCGTTCTGCGAGACCAGCATCGACAGCGCCCAGATCGAGCGCGAGGCGAGGATCCCCGACGAGGTGGTCAACGGCCTCAAGGAACTCGGCGCGCTGGGTATGAAGATCGACGTCAAGTACGGCGGCCTCGGGCTGACGCAGGTCTACTACAACAAGGCCCTCGCCCTGGTCGGCTCCGCCAGCCCCTCGATCGGTGCCCTGCTCTCCGCCCACCAGTCCATCGGCGTTCCGCAGCCGCTGAAGATCTTCGGCAGCCAGGAGCAGAAGGACACCTTCCTGCCCAGGCTGGCCCGCACCGACATCTCGGCGTTCCTCCTCACCGAGCCGGACGTGGGCTCGGACCCGGCGCGGCTCGCCACCTCGGCCGTTCCGGACGGGGACGACTACGTGCTCGACGGGGTGAAGCTGTGGACGACCAACGGGGTCGTCGCGGACCTGCTGGTCGTCATGGCGCGCGTGCCGAAGTCCGAGGGCCACAAGGGCGGCATCACGGCCTTCGTGGTCGAGGCCGACGCCCCGGGCATCACGGTGGAACACCGCAACGCCTTCATGGGCCTGCGAGGCCTGGAGAACGGCGTCACCCGCTTCCACCGGGTGCGGGTCCCCGCGGCGAACCGCATCGGGCCGGAGGGTGCGGGGCTCAAGATCGCGCTCACCACCCTCAACACCGGCCGGCTCTCACTGCCGGCCATGTGCGTCGGCTCCGGGAAATGGTGTCTGAAGATCGCCCGCGAATGGTCGGCGGTCCGTGAGCAGTGGGGCAGGCCCGTGGCCCGGCACGAGGCCGTGGGTGCCAAGATCTCCTTCATCGCGGCGACCACCTTCGCCCTCGAAGCCGTGGTCGACCTCTCCTCGCAGATGGCGGACGAGAACCGCAACGACATCCGGATCGAGGCGGCGCTCGCCAAGCTGTACGGCTCCGAGATGGGCTGTCTGATGGCCGACGAACTGGTCCAGATCCGCGGCGGCCGGGGCTTCGAGACCGCGGAATCCCTCGCCGCTCGTGGCGAACGGGCCGTCCCCGCCGAGCAGATGCTCCGGGACATGCGGATCAACCGGATCTTCGAGGGTTCGACGGAGATCATGCACCTGCTGATCGCCCGTGAGGCGGTGGATGCCCACCTCAAGGTCGCGGGCGACATCATCGACCCCGACAAGCCGCTCTCGGCCAAGGCCAGGGCGGGCGCGAACGCGGCCGGGTTCTACGCCAAGTGGCTGCCGAAGCTCGTCGCCGGACCGGGACAGCTCCCGCGCACCTACGGGGACTTCCACCCGTCCGGCCATGCCGACCTCTCCGGCCACCTCCGTTACGTCGAACGGTCCTCCCGCAAACTGGCCCGCTCCACCTTCTACGCCATGTCCCGCTGGCAGGGCCGGATGGAGACCAAGCAGGGCTTCCTCGGAAGGATCGTCGACATCGGTGCGGAACTCTTCGCCATGAGCGCCGCCTGCGTCCGGGCCGAACTCCTGCGCACCGAGGGCGACCACGGCCGCGAGGCGTACCAGCTCGCCGACACCTTCTGCCGCCAGTCCCGGATCCGGGTGGAGGAGCTCTTCACCCGGCTCTGGTCCAACACCGACGACCTCGACCGGCGGGTGGTCGACGACGTCCTGTCCGGCACCTACACCTGGCTGGAGGAGGGCATCATCGACCCCAGCGGCGACGGCCCGTGGATCGCCGACGCCACCCCGGGCCCCTCGACCCGGGAGAACGTCCACCGGCCGATCCGCTGAGCCCCTGAGCCGCCGGACAGGCCCGACCGGCGGGGCACGTCCACTCGCTGGACGTGCCCCGCCCACGCGCGCGCGGCACGGCAGGATGGGCGCCCGTGACCGTCATCCATGTTCCCGGTTCCAAGTCCGTCACCGCGCGCGCCCTCTTCCTGGCCGCCGCCGCGAACGGCACCAGCACCCTCGTACGCCCCCTGCGTTCGGACGACACCGAAGGCTTCGCCGAAGGGCTCACCACCCTCGGCTACGAGGTGGCGCGTGAGGCGGAGGCCTGGCACATCACGGGCCGCCCGTCCGGCCCCGCCGCCACCGATGCCGACGTCTACTGCCGGGACGGCGCGACCACGGCCCGGTTCCTGCCGACCCTCGCGGCGGCCGCCGCCCGCGGCAGCTACCGCTTCGACGCCTCCGCCCAGATGCGCCGCCGCCCCCTCGCCCCGCTCACCGAGGCGCTGCGCACACTCGGCGTCGACCTGCACCACGAAGCCGCCGAGGGCCACCACCCGCTGCGCATCGAGGCCGCCGGCATCAAGGGCGGCGAACTGACCCTGGACGCCGGGCAGTCCAGCCAGTACCTCACCGCGCTGCTGATGCTCGGACCGCTGACCGCGGAAGGGCTGCGGATCACCGTCACCGATCTGGTGTCGGCGCCGTACATCGAGATCACCCTCGCGATGATGCGGAGCTTCGGCGTCGAGGTCACCCGCGGCGGCCCCGGCAACGCCGTCTTCACTGTGCCGCCGGGTGGATACCGGGCCACCACGTACGCCATCGAGCCCGACGCCTCCACCGCCAGTTACTTCTTCGCGGCGGCGGCCCTCACCGGCAGGGAGGTCACCGTCCCCGGACTCGGGCGGGGCGCCCTCCAGGGCGATCTGGGGTTCGTCGACGTGCTGCGCCGCATGGGCGCCGAGGTGCACATGACGGCCGAATCCACCACGGTGCGCTCCACCGGTGAGCTCCGCGGCCTCACCGTCAACATGCGCGACATCTCCGACACCATGCCCACACTGGCCGCGATCGCCCCCTTCGCCTCGGGACCGGTCCGCATCGAGGACGTCGGCAACACCCGGGTCAAGGAGTGCGACCGGCTGGAGGCGTGCGCCGGGAACCTCCGGCGGATGGGCATCACGGTCACCACCGGTCCGGACTGGATCGAGATCCTGCCGGGCACCCCGCGGCCCACGGAGATCGCCACCCACGGCGACCACCGCATCGTCATGTCGTTCGCCGTCACCGGTCTGCGGACACCCGGCATGACGTACGACGACCCCGGCTGCGTGCGCAAGACGTTCCCCCGGTTCCACGAGGCCTTCGCCGAGTTCGCGGAGCTCATGGTCGGATAAGGGGTCGGGCCGGTAGATCTCCCGGCACGAGGCGCGGCGGGACAGCTAGGCTCCGCGACATGATGTCCGCCTCCGATGCGCTGTCCGTCCTGTCCGTCGTGCGCGAGGCCGGTGCGGAGGTGGTGATCGCCGGTGGCTGGGGTGTCGATGCCCTGCTCGGCGAGGAGACCCGCAGTCACAAGGATCTCGATCTGCTGCACCGCCGCGAACAGGAACCCGCTCTCGTCGCCGCGCTGACGGCGGCCGGCTATGTGGAGACGCTCGACTGGCGCCCCGCACGGTTCGTCCTCAGCCACCCGTCCGGACTCGAAATCGACCTGCATCCCTTGCAGTTCGCCCCCGATGGTTCGGCGACGCAGTCCTCGCTCGACCCGGGGGAGCCGTTCCGCTACCCGGCGGAGTGCTTCGTCACCGGCACCATCGGCGGGACACGGGTGCGCTGCATCTCGGCGCAGCAACAGGTCGAGTTCCACCAGGGGTACGACCCCGGCGCAGCAGACCTGCACGACATGGCCCGGCTCCGCAGGGAGTTCGGGGTGGCCACGCATTTCTGAGCCGGTCGGCTCACCGGTGACCGGCCGGCTCCATGCAGCACGACCGGGCGTCGGTCACGCACGCGATGCGGAAGCGAAATCGGGACCAGGGAATGGGGAGAGGCATGTACAGGGCGAGGAACCTGCGGGGGCGGTGGCGCCGGGTGGCGGTCATCGGGATCGCGGCAACGATGGCTATGGGCGTATCCGCCTGCGGCAGTGACAAGGACGACGCGGGTGGTGCCGGCAGCTCCGCCGGCGCGGGCAAGGACGGCAAGGCCCCGGCCAAGCCCTCCGTGCAGGGGGCGCCCGGCAAGGCGCAGTTGACGGCCGCGTCCTTCACGGACGGCGAGAAGGTCGGCACGTACACGGCGTCCGAGTACGTCCTGGACGGCCCGCTCGGTGACGCGTACACCGCCGCCCCGGCCGGCTGCCAGCCGCTCGTCAGCCTCGCCGCTGAGGTCAGCGACCCGGACCCGGCCGCCCAGGTCCAGCGCAAGGTCGACGTCCCGGACGAGATGCTCGGTCTCACCGTCGACGTCACCCTGCGCGGCTACGCGAACGGCGGCGCGGCCACCGTCATGAAAGCCCTCGACAAGGCCGGCAAGGACTGCGCCGGCGGATTCACCGAGGAGCGGGCCGTCGCGACCGCGAAGTATCTGAAGGTCGAACCCGCCAAGGCCCCCGCCTTCGCCGCCGAGGCCGACGCGTCGAAGGCGTACCGCTTCACCATCCTCGACGTGAAGGGGAAGGAGAAGCTGTACGAGTACCTCACCGTCGTCCGCTCCGGCTCCACGACCCTCGCCTTCCGGGCGGAGATCACCTCCACCAAGGACGTCGGCGGGGTGCCGCCCGAGGTCATGGCCGCCCAGTGGGCCAAGTTCCGTGCGGCGAAGGGCTGAGGGCTCGATGAGCGAGCAGCCACGACGCGGCGCGAGGGGCGCGCTGTCAATGCACACAGCCGATGCGGCAACAATGGGGGGCATGAGCGACAGCCCCGCCCCCCTCGCAGACCCGCACCTCGTCTTCGACGCCGTGGAAGGCCGCAGGGATCTCGTCATCCTCGGCTCCACCGGGTCCATCGGCACCCAGGCCATCGACCTGGTGCTGCGCAACCCCGACCGCTTCCGCGTGACCGCCCTCTCCGCGGCGGGCGGCCGGGTCGCCCTCCTTGCCGAGCAAGCGCGCCGGCTGAGGGTGCGCACGGTCGCCGTCGCCTCGCCCGAGGTGGTGCCGGCCCTGCGCGAGGCGCTGCGCAAGGAGTACGGAGCAGGGGAGCAGCCTCCCGAGATCCTGGCCGGACCCGACGCCGCGACGGAGCTGGCCGGCAGCGACTGCCACACCGTGCTGAACGGGATCACCGGCTCGATCGGTCTCGCCCCCACCCTGGCCGCACTGAAGGCGGGCCGCACGCTGGCGCTCGCCAACAAGGAGTCGCTGATCGTCGGCGGTCCGCTGGTCAAGGCGCTCGCCGCCCCCGGCCAGATCATCCCGGTCGACTCCGAGCACGCCGCGCTCTTCCAGGCACTCGCGGCCGGCAAGAGGGCCGATGTGCGCAGGCTCGTCGTCACCGCGTCCGGCGGCCCGTTCCGGGGACGTACCAGGAGCGAGCTCGCAGACGTCACGCGGGAACAGGCCCTCAACCACCCGACCTGGGCCATGGGCCCGGTCATCACGGTCAACTCGGCCACCCTGGTCAACAAGGGGCTCGAGGTCATCGAGGCGCACCTCCTCTACGACATCCCCTTCGACCGGATCGAGGTCGTGGTCCACCCCCAGTCGTACGTCCACTCCATGGTGGAGTTCACCGACGGCTCCACCCTCGCCCAGGCCACCCCGCCCGACATGCGCGGACCGATCGCCATCGGCCTCGGCTGGCCGCAGCGCGTCCCCGACGCGGCCCCCGCCTTCGACTGGACGAAGGCCTCCACCTGGGAGTTCTACCCGCTCGACACCGAGGCCTTCCCGTCCGTCGGACTCGCGCGGCACGTGGGCACGCTGGGCGGGACCGCACCGGCGGTGTTCAACGCGGCGAACGAGGAGTGCGTGGACGCGTTCCTCGACGGCCGGCTGGCGTTCAACGGCATCATGGACACGGTCACGGCGGTGGTGTCCGAACACGGAACGCCTCCGGCGGGAACTTCACTGACGGTCACGGACGTCCTTGAAGCGGAGGCCTGGGCACGGACCCGGGCCCGGGAACTCTCGGCCAAGGCCACCGCGGAGGCGCGCGCATGAGCATGACGACGATCCTGCTGACCATTCTCGGCATCGCGGTCTTCGCCGTCGGCCTGCTGTTCTCCATCGCCTGGCACGAGCTGGGCCACCTGTCGACCGCGAAGCTCTTCGGTATCCGCGTCCCCCAGTACATGGTCGGCTTCGGCCCGACCGTCTGGTCGCGGAAGAAGGGCGACACGGAGTACGGGATCAAGGCCATCCCGGCAGGCGGCTACATCCGCATGATCGGCATGTTCCCGCCGGGACCGGACGGGAAGCTGGAGGCGCGGTCCACCTCGCCGTGGCGCGGCATGATCGAGGACGCCAGGTCCGCCGCCTTCGAGGAGCTGGAACCGGGCGACGAGAAGCGCCTCTTCTACACGCGCAAGCCGTGGAAGCGCGTCATCGTCATGTTCGCGGGCCCGTTCATGAACCTGGTCCTGGCCGTGGCGATCTTCCTCGGCGTCGCCATGACCTTCGGATTCCAGACGCAGACGACGGACGTCGCCGGCGTCCAGAAGTGCGTGATCTCCCAGAGCGAGAAGCGGGAGACCTGCAAGAAGTCCGACCCGGTCTCGCCCGCGCAGGCCGCCGGCCTGAAGGTGGGCGACAAGATCGTCGCCTTCAACGGCCAGCGGATCGACGAGTGGTCCGTGCTCTCCGACAAGATCCGCGACACGATCGGCCCCGCCACCATCACGGTCCAGCGCGACGGCCAGGAGAAGACCCTCCACGCCGTGCTGAAGAAGAACGCGGTGGCGAAGAAGGACTCCGACGGCGAGGTGGTCCCGGGGAAGTACATCTCCGCCGGCTACCTCGGCTTCGCGGCGCAGACGGAGATCATCCCGCTCTCCTTCGGCGATTCCGTCGTCCGCATGGGCGACATGATCGAGAACGGCGTCGATTCGATCATCGCCCTGCCGTCCAAGATCCCCGCCCTCTGGGATGCGGCCTTCAGCGACGGCGAGCGGGCGGCCGACTCCCCGGTGGGTGTCGTCGGCGCGGCCAGGATCGGTGGCGAGGTGATGACGCTGGACGTACCCGCGCAGAACCAGATCGCGATGATGCTGTTCCTGCTGGCGGGCTTCAACCTCTCGCTGTTCCTCTTCAACATGCTGCCGCTGCTGCCGCTCGACGGCGGCCACATCGCGGGGGCGCTGTGGGAGGCACTGCGCCGGAACGTGGCGCGGGTCTTCAAGCGCCCCGACCCCGGCCCGTTCGACGTCGCCAAGCTGATGCCGGTCGCCTATGTGGTCGCAGGGGTGTTCATCTGCTTCACCCTGCTCGTCCTCGTCGCCGACGTCGTCAACCCGGTCAAGATCTCCTGACCGGGCCGTCCGGGGGCCGCAAGTACCCCGAGTGACGAAGGATGCGCACGCTGCGTCCGGGAGCCCATATTTTGCCCGGGTTCCCGGACGCGGTGTGCTTCACGCCGTGCTCGGTGCCGTAACCTCGAAGGCCGGAGCCCGCCGACTTCGGGACCTCGATCCACACCTTGGGGATGCTCAGCGCATGACTGCGATTTCTCTCGGAATGCCCACCGTTCCGACCCAGCTCGCCGTACGGCGGGTCAGCCGCAAGATCCAGGTCGGGTCGGTGGCGGTCGGTGGGGACGCGCCGGTTTCGGTGCAGTCGATGACGACGACGCGTACGTCCGACATCGGTGCCACGCTGCAGCAGATCGCGGAGCTGACGGCCTCGGGCTGCCAGATCGTGCGGGTGGCGTGCCCGACGCAGGACGACGCGGACGCGCTCGCGACGATCGCCTCGAAGTCGCAGATCCCGGTGATCGCGGACATCCACTTCCAGCCGAAGTACGTATTCGCCGCGATCGACGCGGGCTGCGCGGCGGTGCGGGTGAACCCCGGGAACATCAAGCAGTTCGACGACAAGGTCAAGGAGATCGCGCGGGCGGCGAACGACGCCGGGACGCCGATCCGGATCGGTGTGAACGCGGGCTCGCTGGACGCGCGGCTGCTGAAGAAGTACGGCAAGGCGACGCCGGAGGCCCTGGTGGAGTCGGCGCTGTGGGAGGCGTCCCTCTTCGAGGAGCACGGCTTCCGGGACATCAAGATCTCGGTGAAGCACAACGACCCGGTCGTGATGGTCAACGCCTACCGGCAGCTCGCCGCACAGTGCGACTACCCGCTGCACCTCGGCGTGACCGAGGCGGGCCCGGCGTTCCAGGGCACGATCAAGTCGGCAGTCGCGTTCGGCGCCCTGCTCAGCGAGGGCATCGGTGACACGATCCGGGTCTCGCTGTCCGCGCCGCCCGCCGAGGAGGTCAAGGTCGGGCTCCAGATCCTGGAGTCGCTGAACCTGAAGCAGCGCCGGCTGGAGATCGTGTCCTGCCCCTCGTGCGGCCGCGCGCAGGTGGACGTGTACAAGCTGGCCGATCAGGTGAGTGCGGGCCTCGACGGCATGGAGGTGCCGCTGCGGGTCGCCGTGATGGGCTGCGTCGTCAACGGTCCCGGCGAGGCGCGCGAGGCCGACCTGGGCGTCGCCTCGGGCAACGGCAAGGGCCAGATCTTCGTCAAGGGCGAGATCATCAAGACGGTGCCCGAGTCGAAGATCGTCGAGACCCTCATCGAGGAAGCCCTCAAGATCGCCGAACAGATGGAGAAGGACGGCATCGCCTCAGGCGAGCCCGAGGTCTCCATCAGCTGATCCCATGACACCCACGACAGCGCCCCGCCGGAGGAACCCTCCCCGCGGGGCGCTGCCCGTGAGCGAGGTCACCGGCTTCCGCAGAAACGGTTCACAGCCACGAGCGGCGCCCCTCAGCCTCTTTGGGTACAGTGCGGAAATCAGCAGACCGCATGGTGAGGCCCCCTCGTGTTGACGCAGACCACCACCCGGGTCCTCGAACCCAGCGACCTCGGCGCCGCCCTCGCGGTGCTGGAGAGCGAACCCGTAGCCAACGCCTTCGTGACCTCCCGGGTCCAGATCGCAGGCCTCGACCCCTGGCGCCTCGGCGGCGAGATGTGGGGCTGGTACGCCGACGGCCGCCTGCGCTCGCTCTGCTACTCGGGGGCCAACCTCGTCCCCATCTGCGCCACCCCCGAGGCCGTCCGTGCCTTCGCCGACCGTGCCCGCAGGGCCGGCCGCCGCTGCTCCTCGATCGTGGGCCCGGCCGGGCCCACCGCACAGCTGTGGCGGCTCCTCGAACCGGGCTGGGGCCCCGCCCGCGAGGTCCGGGCCAACCAGCCGCTCATGGTCACCGAGAGCCCGTCCGCCGACGTGGCACCCGACCCGCTGGTCCGCCGCGTCCGCAAGGACGAGATCGACGTCCTCATGCCGGCCTGCGTCGCCATGTTCACCGAAGAGGTCGGCATCTCCCCGCTCGCGGGCGACGGCGGACTCCTCTACCAGGCCCGCGTCGCCGAACTCGTCGGCGCCGGCCGCTCCTTCGCCCGGATCGAGGACGGAAAGGTCGTCTTCAAGGCGGAGATCGGCGCCACCACCGCACAGGCCTGCCAGATCCAGGGAGTCTGGGTCGCCCCCGAGTTCCGTGGCCGAGGCCACTCCGAGACCGGCATGGCGGCCGTCCTGAGGTACGCGCTGGCCGATGTCGCGCCGATCGTCAGCCTGTACGTGAACGACTACAACACCCCCGCGCGCAAGGCGTACCGCCGCATCGGCTTCCGTGAGACCGGTGCGTTCATGAGCGTGCTGTTCTGATCCCGCCACCGGCCCGCCCCGGCCCGTACCCCGCACCCCGCCACGGACAGTAGGGTCTGCTCATGGCAGCAGCTCCCGGGGGCGGCCCCCGCACTCCCAGCGTCCGGATCGGACCGATCGATCTTGCCGCGCGCGTGGACGAGGCGCTCGCCGTGCAGGCCGTCGCCTTCGGACTCGGGCCCGAAGAGATCGAAGTGCGCCGCCACATCGTCCTCAGACATCTCGACCACCCCTGCGCCCGCGCCCTCGGCGCCATGACCCCGGACGGCGACCTCGTCGGGTTCGTCTACGGCATGCCCAACGAACGCGGCCACTGGTGGTCCACCGTCGTCGAGCCCTACCTGCGCGCCACGGGCTCGGCCGGCTGGCTCGACGACTCCTTCGTGATCACCGAGCTCCATGTCCACCCGGAGTTCCAGAACGCGGGCATCGGCCGCACCCTCATCACCACCATCACGGACGCCGTCGACCAGCCCCGTTCCATCCTCTCCGCGATCGACACGGAGAGCCCGGCACGTGGTCTGTACCGATCGCTCGGCTACCGGGACCTGGCCCGGCAGGTTCATTTCCCCAGCGCTCCCACGCCGTACGCGGTCATGGGAGCACCGCTTCCGCTGCTCCGCCGCGGGCAGGCCTGAGCCAATCGATTTCCGCCCGCCCGTGCCACCCGGCTAACCTCCTGCACATCACCCTTCCGAGCAGGAGTTCATCATGGCCCAGGTCCAGCGCATGTCCCGATTGATGATCAAGACACTGCGCGACGACCCGGCGGACGCCGAGACGCTCAACCACAAGCTCCTCGTCCGCGCCGGTTACGTACGCCGCACCGCGGCCGGAATCTGGTCCTGGCTGCCGCTCGGCAAGAAGGTCCTGGAGAACATCACCCGCGTCGTCCGCGAGGAGATGGACGCCATCGGCGGCCAGGAGGTCCTGCTCCCCGCGCTGCTCCCCAAGGAGGCGTACGAGGCGAGCGGCCGGTACGACGAGTACGGCGACCTGCTGTTCCGGCTCAAGGACCGCAAGGGCGCCGACTACCTCCTCGGCCCGACGCACGAAGAGGTCTTCACCCAGGTCGTCAAGGACATGTGCTCGTCCTACAAGGACCTGCCCGTGATCCTGTACCAGATCCAGACGAAGTACCGCGACGAGGCCCGTCCCCGCGCCGGCGTGCTGCGCGGCCGGGAGTTCCAGATGAAGGACTCGTACTCCTTCGACACCACCGACGAGGGTCTCGCCGAGGCGTACCAGCTGCACCGCGGCGCCTACATCCGGATCTTCGAGCGGCTCGGCCTCGACCACCGCATCGTCTCCGCCGTCTCCGGTGCCATGGGCGGCTCGGCGTCCGAGGAGTTCCTCGCGCCCGCCCCGGCCGGCGAGGACACCTTCGTCGACTGCCCCAGCTGCGACTACGCCGCCAACACCGAGGCCGTGACCTACAAGGCCACCCCGGTCGACGGCTCGGCGACCGCCGCCGTCGAGGAGCTGGACACCCCCGACACTCCGACCATCGAGACCCTCGCCGCGCACCTCGGTGTCCCGGCCTCCGCCACCCTGAAGAACCTCCTGGTCAAGGTCGACGGCGAGATCGTGGCCGTGGGCGTGCCCGGTGACCGTGAGGTCGACCTCGGCAAGCTCGGCGAGCACCTCACGCCCGCCGTGGTCGAGCTCGTCACCGCCGAGGACTTCGTGGGCCGCCCCGACCTGGTCCGCGGCTACGTCGGCCCGCAGGGTCTGGAGAAGGTCCGCTACATCGCCGACCCGCGCGTCGCCGCCGGCACCGCCTGGATCACGGGTGCCAACAAGGAGGGCAAGCACGCGAAGAACGTCGTCGCGGGCCGCGACTTCGAGGTCGACGACTACCTCGACGTCGTCGTCGTCGAGGCGGGCGACCCCTGCCCCAACTGCGGCGCCGGCCTCCAGGTGGACCGTGCCATCGAGATCGGTCACATCTTCCAGCTCGGCCGCAAGTACGCCGACATCTTCTCCCTCGACGTCCTCGGCCAGCAGGGCAAGCCCGTCCGCGTCACGATGGGCTCGTACGGCATCGGCGTCTCCCGCGCGGTGGCCGCCCTCGCCGAGCAGACCGCCGACGACAAGGGCCTGTGCTGGCCCCGCGAGATCGCCCCGGCCGATGTGCACGTCGTCGCCGCGGGCAAGGCGCTCCAGACCGAGCTGGCCCTCGACGTCTCCGAGAAGCTCAGCGCCGCCGGACTGCGCGTCCTGGTCGACGACCGCCCGGGCATCTCGCCCGGCGTCAAGTTCACCGACTCCGAGCTCATCGGCGTCCCGAAGATCCTGGTCGCCGGCCGCCGCTCGGCCGAGGGCGTCCTGGAGCTGAAGGACCGCCGCACGGGCGAGCGCGAGGAGCTCACGGTCGACGAGGCGATCGCCCGTCTCACCGAGCAGGGCTGATCCCACCCCGCCACACACCGGAGGGCGCCGCACGGACATCCGTGCGGCGCCCTCCGGCATACGGGGCTACAGCCAGCCCGCGAACTCCAGCGTCACTTCGCCCTCCTGGCGGCGCCCGGCCGCCAGCGCCCGGGTGCCCGACTCCACCGCGCGGAACAGCGTCCAGCCGTGCAGCCGGTCACGGTCCACGTCCAGCGCCTCCGCGAGCTTCTTGATCCTTCGCCGGGCGGTGACCGCACCACCGGGCGAGGCGATCAGGTCCTCGACCCGGTCCCGCACCAGCCGCGCCAGATCGTAGGCCCGCTCGCCGACCACCGGCTCGGGACCGACGGTCAGCCAGGGCGCGCGTTCGCCCGAGAGCACCTTGCTCTGCCGGAAGTTGCCGTGCAGCAGCAGATCGGCCTCGGGGGAGTGGGCGACCAGTTCCGCGCGTGCCGCCAGGGCCGCCGAGACCAGGGGCTCCAGGGTGGGATCGGCCGCCGCCGAAGCCCGCATCGAATCGATCCGGAGCCCGGTCCGCCCGGCGACGGTCTCGAAGGCGTGCCCGGCGGGCGGTTCGACCCAGAGCCGCCGCACCGTCCCGGCCGCCTCCAGCAGCGCCTTCGCCTCCGGCAGCGAACGCAGAGACACCTCGGGGTGCAGCCGCTCCAGCAGCAGGGCGCCGCCCGCGGTCTCCGCGACGGGCACCTCGTCCGGGGGAGCGATCAGGTTCACCGCGCCCCAGCCGTTCCAGTGCGCCAGCGCCGCCCTTTCGAGCTCCGGCGCCGCTCCGGCGGGGGCGAGCTTCAGGGCTGCCTGGGCGCCGGCGGCATCCCGTACCAGCAGGACCAGGCTGCTGCGACCGCCCGGGGCGGCGACCCTTTCCACGGTCAGCTCCCGCCCGGTCGCGGCCAGCGCCTGCTCGGTCAGTCCGGGAAGCCGTGCGAGCCAGTCCCCGGCGGCCGTATCCCCGTACGACTCGCCGAGCGCTCGCACCAGACGCTGCGGCGGTTCAAAACCCATACGTGCCGTGTTCCCTTTCAGAGTTCTCTCAGTGCGCCGTGCCGGCCTGGGCCTCGGACCGGCCGGCCGTCGCCTTGTCCCTGTCACCGGTCCCGTCGGTGCGGGACCCGTCCGCGGCACGCTCGGCGAGCCCGGGAAAGGGTACGCCGCTGCCACGCCAGCGGACCGCGCGCACCGCTGCCTCCCGCAGGGCGTCCGCCGCCGAGCGCCGCAACGGCCCCTCGGCGGCCCGCACGAGGTCGGAGTAGACATCCGCGACCCGGTCCTCCAGCACGGCGGCGAGGCGTACGGCCGAGGCGGCGTCCGGTACCGCGAACGGCAGAGCGTACGCGGGACCCGCGGCCACCGGCTCACCGCCCAGGTCGCGCACCGTCCGCACCAGCGCGTCGCGCCGGGCCCGGTGGGCGTGGTAGGCGGCGGTGGCCTCGGTGCGGCGGTCCGCGGCGACCCGGGCGCCCGCCACCCCGTATCCGTACACGGTCGCGTGTTCGGCGGCCAGCGCCGCCTGCGCGGCCTCCAGAGTCCCGTCGTCGCTCATGCCTTCGTCTCCTTGGCCAGTTCGGTCAGCAGATAGGCGTGGGCCGAGGCAGCAGCAGCGACCGAGGCGAGCAGCCGGGCGAGCTCCGGCGGGGCCTTCATCAGCGCCTCGGTGTGCGAGGCCGCGGCACGGCGTTCCGCGGCGGCCAGTTCCCTGACCGCCGCCGCGGCGCCACCGGTGCCGGGCCGGGTCCGGACGAAGCCGAGCGCGTCGCCGGGGCCCAGGGCCGTGATGTGGGCGCGAACGGCGTCCCGAAGGGGGGTGAGCCCGGCCGCGGTCGCCGGATGGGCCTGGACCACGTGCTCGTACTGGGCGTACAACGACGTGCTCACGCCTCGGGCCTTCACCCGGAGCGACGTCTCAGCCGACGACCGGTCGGCCGCGGTCCGTGCGTCGGCCCGTGCTGAACCCTTGCGTCCGGCGCTCTCGTCATCGCCGCCGCTGCCGCAGCCGGCCAGCACCGCCCCCATGGCGATCGCTCCCGTCGCGGTCAGCGCTCCCCTGCGCGTCGTCCCCGTGCGCCGCACTTGTTCTCCTTCGGGCCTGGACCTGTCTTGACTGGATCTGTCCGGAAGTGATCACCGTTGGCGAGCGTACCCGCGCCCCGGGGGCCGACGGACAGCAACACCCCCTGGGACCGGATACCCTTTGACCAGACACGCGACGATCCCCACAACAGCACACGCGGCCGAGGAGTCACCCGGATGAGCACCACCCAGAGCGAGAAGCTGCGCGGGCTGGTCGAACCGCTCGTCAGCGCCGAGCAGCTGGATCTGGAAGAGATCGAAGTGTCCCGGGCCGGCCGTCGCCGGGTGCTGCGGATCATCGTGGACTCCGAGGAGGGCGTGGAGCTCGACGCCTGTGCGGATCTGAGCCGCGCGATCTCCGCCAAGCTCGACGAGACCGACGCGATGGGCGAGGAAGAGTACGTCCTGGAGGTCAGTTCTCCCGGTGCCGACCGCCCGCTGACAGAGCACCGCCACTACGTACGTGCCACGGGCCGCCTCGCCAGGCTGACGCTGAACGAGGGCGGCGAGCTGGTGGCCCGCATCCTCGCGGTCGACGAAGAGGGCCTCGATCTTGAGGTGCCGGGCGTCAAGGGCCGCAAGCCCACGTCCCGCCGGATCGCCTTCGACGAGATCGCCAAGGCGCGCGTGGAGCTGGAATTCAACCGCAAGGACAAGAAGGAAGAGGAGGCGTAGCCGTGGACATCGATGTGAAGCTTCTGAAGGGCTTGGCGCAGGACAAGGAGATCCCGTTCGACGTGCTCGTCGAGGCGATCGAGTCGGCCCTCCTCATCGCGTACCACCGCACGGACGGCAGCCACCGCAAGGCGCGCGTGGAGCTGGACGAGCGCGGCCACGTGACCGTGTGGGCCAAGGAGGACCCGGCCGACCTCGAGGAGGGCCAGGAGCCCAAGGAGTTCGACGACACCCCGTCGGGCTTCGGCCGGATCGCCGCGACCACCGCCAAGCAGGTCATCCTGCAGCGGCTGCGCGACGCGGAGGACGACCGGACGTTCGGCGAGTACGCGGGCCACGAGGGCGATGTCGTGACCGGCGTCGTCCAGCAGGGCAAGGACCCGAAGAACGTCCTGGTCGACATCGGCAAGCTGGAAGCCATCCTGCCGGTGCAGGAGCAGGTGCCCGGCGAGGAGTACACCCACGGTCTGCGGCTGCGCACCTACGTCGTACGTGTGGCCAAGGGTGTCCGCGGCCCGTCCGTGACGCTGTCGCGGACCCACCCCAACCTCGTGAAGAAGCTCTTCGCGCTGGAGGTCCCGGAGATCGCCGACGGTTCCGTCGAGATCTGCGCGATCGCCCGAGAGGCCGGCCACCGCTCCAAGATCGCCGTCCGCTCCACCCGCTCGGGCCTCAACGCCAAGGGCGCCTGCATCGGCCCGATGGGCGGACGTGTGCGCAATGTCATGGCCGAGCTGCACGGCGAGAAGATCGACATCGTGGACTGGTCGGACGACCCGGCCGAGATGGTCGCCAACGCGCTGTCGCCCGCACGGGTGAGTGAGGTCGAGGTCGTTGACCTCGGTGCGCGTTCCGCCCGGGTCACCGTGCCGGACTACCAGCTGTCGCTGGCGATCGGCAAGGAGGGGCAGAATGCCCGCCTGGCCGCCCGTCTCACGGGCTGGCGCATCGACATCCGCCCGGACACCGAGACCGACGCCGAGCGCGACGTCGCGGACCGTGAGCGGGCCGAGCGGGCCCGGGAGCGCTCCGAGCGGCGCTGACCCACGACGATCCCGAAGGCCCCGTCGGACCCCGGTCCGGACCGGGGTCCGACGGGATGACAAGGAATAGATCTCGTCGGCACGCCGCTGAGATCACGACAACATCCGTTCGATTCTTGCCCCAAAGGGGTGAGGTCGGTACGGGGAGGTAGACTCAAACGTGTCTGGCCGGACGCACGCCCGCGCTTGCCCCGAGCGAACCTGTGTGGGATGCCGGGAGCGAGCGGCCAAGAGCGAGTTGCTGCGCATCGTGGTGGACGGGGACGCATGCGTCCCTGATCCTCGCGGTACGCTGCCCGGCCGGGGTGCATATGTACACCCCGTCTCCGTCTGTCTGGACCTGGCGGTTCGCCGCCGGGCATTCCCCCGGGCCTTCAAGGCCAAGGGGCCGTTCGACCCCGCTGCGGTGCAGCGGTTCGTCGAGCGGGTGACACCGTAAGAAATTGAACGGCACGGGTCCCCGTGCGGTCAGGTACCTCGCGAGTTGGAAGTAGGTCGAGATTGCGATGAGCACTCGATGAGTACGCGATGAGTACGCCCATGAAGTAGCGACGGTCCGGCGGTAACCCGGACCTAAAAGGAGCGAAGTGGCTAAGGTCCGGGTATACGAACTCGCCAAGGAGTTCGGGGTTGAGAGCAAGGTCGTCATGGCCAAGCTCCAAGAACTCGGTGAATTCGTACGTTCGGCGTCCTCGACGATCGAGGCGCCGGTTGTACGCAAGTTGACTGACGCACTGCAGGGGCCCGGCGGCAACGCCGGCAAGTCCGCTGCAAAGCCTGGCGCGCCCCGCAAGGCCGCCCCTGTGAAGCCCGCAGCGCCCTCCCCGGCCGCTGCGGCACGTCCCGGTGCCCCGAAGCCCGGCGCACCGGCCCCCAAGCCGGCTGCTGCCGAAGCCCCGGCGAGCACCCCCCCGCTGCACCTTCCGCGCCGTCGGCGGGCCCGCGTCCGGGTCCCAAGCCCGCGCCGAAGGCCGCCCCGGTCACCCCGGTGCCCGCAGCCGAGTTCTCGGCTCCGGCTCCGGCCCAGCCGGCAGCGCCGCAGCAGCAGCAGGCCCCGCGTCCCGCGGGTGCCACCCCGGGTCCCCGCCCCGCCCGTCCGGCTCCGGCCGGCGGTCAGCGCGACGGCGGCCGTGACGGTGGCCAGCGTGACGGCGGCCGTGGTGGAGAGCGTGGCGCCGAGCGCCCCGCACGCCCCGCAGGCCAGGGCGCCCCGCGCCCCGGCGGCGCACGTCCGGCCGGTCCCCGTCCGGGCAACAACCCCTTCACCTCCGGTGGCTCGACGGGCATGGCCCGTCCGCAGTCGCCCCGTCCCGGTGGCGCCCCGCGTCCCGGTGGCGGTCAGGAGCGCCCCGGCGCCCCGCGTCCGCAGGGCGGCCCCGGCGGCGCCCCGCGTCCGCAGGGCCAGGGTCAGGGCGGCGCACGTCCGTCTCCCGGCGGCATGCCGCGCCCGCAGTCCCCTCGTCCCGGCGGCGCCCCCGGCGCCGGCGGTAACCGTCCCAACCCGGGCATGATGCCGCAGCGTCCCGCTGCCGGCCCGCGTCCCGGTGGTGGCCCCGGCGGTGGCCGTGGTCCCGGTGGCGGCGGCGGTCGTCCCGGCGGCGGTGGCGGCGCAGGCCGTCCCGGTGGCGGCGGCTTCGCAGGCCGTCCGGCCGGTCCCGGTGGCGGTGGCGGCGGTTTCGCCGGTCGTCCCGGTGGCGGCGGTGGCGGTGGCGGCGCAGGCCGTCCCGGTGGTGGCGGCGGCTTCGGCGGTCGTCCCGGATTCGGTGGCCGTCCCGGCGGTCCCGGTGGCCGTGGTGGCACGCAGGGCGCCTTCGGCCGTCCCGGCGGTCCCGCGCGTCGTGGTCGCAAGTCGAAGCGGCAGAGGCGCCAGGAGTACGAGGCCATGCAGGCCCCGTCGGTGGGCGGCGTCATGCTGCCTCGCGGCAACGGACAGGCCGTCCGGCTGTCGCGCGGTGCCTCCCTCACCGATTTCGCCGAGAAGATCAACGCCAACCCGGCGTCGCTCGTCGGCGTGATGATGAACCTCGGCGAGATGGTCACTGCCACGCAGTCCGTCTCCGACGAGACGCTGAAGCTCCTCGCGGACGAGATGAACTTCGTCCTGGAGATCGTCAGCCCGGAGGAGGAGGACCGCGAGCTGCTCGAGTCCTTCGACATCGAGTTCGGCGAGGACGAGGGCGGCGAAGAGGCCCTGGTCTCCCGTCCGCCGGTCGTGACCGTCATGGGTCACGTCGACCACGGTAAGACCCGACTGCTGGACGCGATCCGCAAGACGAACGTCATTGCGGGCGAGGCCGGCGGCATCACGCAGCACATCGGTGCGTACCAGGTCGGCGCCGAGGTCAACGGCGAGGACCGCCGTATCACCTTCATCGACACCCCGGGTCACGAGGCGTTCACCGCCATGCGTGCACGTGGTGCGAAGTCCACCGACATCGCGATCCTCGTGGTGGCGGCGAACGACGGTGTGATGCCCCAGACGATCGAGGCGCTGAACCACGCCAAGGCGGCCGACGTGCCGATCGTGGTCGCGGTCAACAAGATCGACGTCGAGGGTGCGGACCCGACCAAGGTGCGCGGTCAGCTCACCGAGTTCGGTCTGGTGGCCGAGGAGTACGGCGGCGACACGATGTTCGTCGACATCTCCGCCAAGCAGGGCCTCAACATCGAGGCTCTTCTGGAGGCCGTCGTCCTCACCGCCGACGCCTCGCTCGACCTGCGGGCCAACCCGGAGCAGGACGCGCAGGGTATTGCGATCGAGTCCCACCTCGACCGCGGCCGTGGTGCCGTTGCGACCGTCCTGGTCCAGCGAGGCACGCTGCGGGTCGGCGACACGATGGTGGTCGGCGACGCGTACGGCCGAGTCCGCGCGATGCTCGACGACAAGGGCGAGAACGTCGAGGAAGCGGGTCCCTCGACCCCCGTCCTCGTGCTGGGTCTCACCAACGTCCCGGGTGCCGGCGACAACTTCCTGGTCGTCGACGAGGACCGTACGGCCCGTCAGATCGCCGAGAAGCGTGCCGCTCGTGAGCGCAACGCCAACTTCGCCCGCAAGGGTGTCCGGTTCTCCCTGGAGAACCTGGACGAGGCGCTCAAGGCCGGTCTGGTCCAGGAGCTCAACCTCATCATCAAGGGCGACGCGTCCGGTTCGGTGGAGGCTCTCGAGTCCTCGCTGCTCCAGCTCGACGTCGGTGAAGAGGTCGACATCCGGGTCCTGCACCGCGGTGTGGGTGCGGTCACCGAGTCGGACATCGACCTGGCGACCGGCTCCGACGCCATCGTGATCGGCTTCAACGTGCGCGCCGCAGGGCGTGCCGCGCAGATGGCCGACCGCGAAGGTGTGGACGTCCGGTACTACTCGGTCATCTACCAGGCGATCGAAGAGATCGAAGCGGCCCTCAAGGGCATGCTCAAGCCGGAGTACGAAGAGGTCGAGCTCGGTACGGCGGAGATCCGCGAGATCTTCCGCTCGTCCAAGCTGGGCAACATCGCCGGTGTGCTGGTCCGGTCCGGCGAGGTCAAGCGCAACACCAAGGCGCGCCTGCTGCGCGATGGCAAGGTCATCGCGGAGAACCTCAACATCTCCGGTCTGCGCCGCTTCAAGGACGACGTCACCGAGATCCGCGAAGGCTTCGAGGGTGGTATCAACCTCGGAAACTTCAACGACATCAAGATCGACGACGTCATCGCGACGTACGAGATGCGCGAGAAGCCGCGAGGCTGACCCGTACCTCAACAGTCGGGGCCGGTCGACGGGACGTATTTCCGTCGATCGGCCCCGGCCGTTCCGTGTACGGTTCTTGTGTCCCTGCCAATCACCGGCAGGGCGCGAACCCGAACCGGCGGGATATCCGGACACACATGTATGTGGGGACACTGTCCTTCGATCTGCTTCTCGGCGACGTACGGTCGCTGAAGGAGAAGCGCTCCATAGTCCGTCCGATCGTTGCCGAGCTCCAGCGCAAGTACGCGGTGAGCGTGGCGGAGACGGGCGGTCAGGACCTCCATCGCAGGGCCGAGATCGGCCTCGCCGTGGTCTCCGGGGACACCGGACACCTCACAGACGTACTCGACCGGTGCGAGCGGTTGGTCGCGGGCCGGCCGGAAGTGGAGCTGCTGTCCGTACGGCGGCGGCTGCACAGCGACGAAGACGATTGAGTAGGACCGACCGGGAATCGGGGGGTGGGTGAAGGAGCGGGGCTGGGTGCGTGCGGCTGCAAGGCGGAGGATTGAGCCATGGCGGAGTCATGGTGATTGACGACAACGCCGCAGCCGCACGTGACCGGCCCCGCGACGCCGCCCCCCGATTCCCGGTCGCTCCAAAGCGAGAAGGAGACGGACCAGTGGCCGACAACGCGCGGGCTAAGAAGCTGGCGGACCTCATCCAGGAGGTGGTCGCCGAGAAACTGCAGCGTGGAATCAAGGACCCGCGCCTGGGTACGCACGTGACCATCACGGACACCCGCGTCACCGGCGACCTGCGGGAGGCCACGGTCTTCTACACGGTCTACGGCGACGACGAGGACCGCGCGAGCGCGGCGGCCGGGCTGGAGAGCGCCAAGGGCATCCTGCGCTCCGCGGTCGGCTCGGCGGCGGGGACGAAGTTCACCCCCACCCTCGCCTTCGTGGCGGACGCGCTGCCCGAGAACGCCAAGGCGATCGAGGACCTCCTCGACCGGGCACGGGCCTCGGACGCCAAGGTGCGTGAGGCGTCCTCGGGCGCCACGTACGCGGGCGACGCGGACCCGTACCGCAAGCCGGAGGACGAGGACGAGGACTCACCTTCCGCATGACGCAGAACAAAACGCCGGACGGTTTGGTCATCGTTGACAAGCCGTCCGGCTTCACGTCGCACGACGTCGTCGCCAAGATGCGCGGCATCGCCCGGACCCGCCGGGTCGGCCACGCCGGCACGCTGGACCCGATGGCGACCGGCGTACTCGTGCTCGGCGTCGAGAAGGCCACCAAGCTCCTCGGCCACCTCGCGCTGACCGAGAAGGAGTACCTCGGTACGATCCGGCTCGGCCAGGACACCGTCACGGACGACGCGGAGGGCGAGATCACCTCGTCCACCGACGCCTCCGGGGTGACGCGGGAGGGCATCGACGCGGGGGTCGCCGCCCTGACCGGCGCCATCATGCAGGTGCCGTCCAAGGTCAGCGCCATCAAGATCGACGGCAAGCGGTCCTACGCGCGGGTGCGCGGCGGCGAGGAGTTCGAGATCCCGGCCCGGCCGGTGACCATCTCGTCCTTCAACGTTTACGACGTCCGTGAAGCCGTCGCCGAGGACGGCACCCCGGTGGTCGACCTGGTCGTCTCGGTGGTCTGCTCGTCGGGTACGTACATCCGGGCCATCGCCCGGGACCTGGGCGCCGGGCTCGGCGTGGGCGGGCATCTGACCGCACTGCGGCGCACCCGCGTCGGTCCGTACGGTCTCGATGCCGCGCGGACGCTCGACCAGCACCAGGAGGAGCTGGTCGTGATGCCGGTGGCCGAGGCCGCCGACTCGGCCTTCCCCCGGTGGGACGTCGACGACAAGAGGGCCAAGCTGCTGCTCAACGGCGTACGGCTCGACATGCCCACGTACCCGCCGGGTCCGGTCGCGGTCTTCGGGCCCGACGGGCGGTTCCTGGTCCTCGTCGAGGAGCAGAAGGGCAAGGCCAAGAGCCTCGCCGTCTTCGCCTGACACCTGGGGCCCGTCCTGGCCCCCGTCGTGGAGCGGGCAGGGCCCCTGTGCCCGCTCCACGACCCCCCACCGGATTCTGTCCGGCGAACGCCCCCGATTCACCCCAACGGGCAGGCGCTCGGAGTGAATCGGGGGTGCAAACGGGGCGCTTTTACCCTGTCCGCTTCTTGTGTCGATCACCGTCGCCCTATCGTCGGATCATGGGATGCGGGGACCGGGCGACGCTGGTACGACTGTGCGATCCGGCGGGCCGGCCGCGGGGGACGGGCTTCGTCGCGGACGACCGGGGCACGGTCGTGACCAGCCACGAAGCGGTCGACGGCCTCCCGCACCTCCTTCTGCACGGCCCTGACGGCCGTAGCTGCCGCGTCGAGGCCCACGACATCACCGCACTGCCGGAACTGGACCTCGCGCTCCTGACCACCGGCGGCCCGGACGCGCTCGGAGCGCCGCCCCTGCCGATCGCCCCGCGGGAGCGGATCGGCGCCGGCACCTATGTGACGATCGCCGCGCACGGCTGGCGCGAGGCACGCGTCCTCGGCGCGACCTCGGTGACGTACACCGCCGGCGGCCGCACCCACACGATCGGCCGGGCGCTGGAACTGGCCCTCGGCACGGACGGCAGCGATGCGCTCCGGCTCGGCGGCGCGGCCGTCGGCGGGCCCGTGCTCGACCCGGACACCGGCGCCGTCATCGCCGTCCTGGGCACCGCCCTGCGTACCGGTCACGCTGCCGCGGGATGCGCGGTGCCGCTCTCCGGCCCGGACCGGGACGGCCCGCTGCGCGCGCTTCTGCGACGCAACGCGATGGGGGTACCCGGATACGGAATCGACCTGAACGCGGCGGGGGCGCTCCAGCTCACCGCCATGTCGGTCGGCTCCGCGGGCGGCCCGAGTGCCTGGCCCGATCCGGTGGAACGGCCCGACGCCCTCGCGGAGTTCAACGCCTTCACCGCGGCCGGCCGGACAGTGGGCGGGGAGGATCCCGCGGTGGTCCTCGGCCTGGTCGGAGCGCCCGGCACCGGCCGCACCACCGAACTCGCCGCGCTCGCTGCACGACGGGCCCGGGGCCCGGTGCCCGCGCTCACCCTGTGGCTGCGCGGCGCCGATCTGCTGGCCGATGACACCTCCGTGGCCGATGCGATCGCCCGCACGCTCCGGCAGGCCGGGCGCATCGTCACCGCCGCCGGAGCCGTCGGTGACATGGCGACCGCCACTCCCGGGCGGGTGGCCCGGCTGGCCGCGGACGCCGGCAGCCCGCTGCTCGTCCTGCTGGACGGCCCCGAGGAGATGCCGCCCGTCCTGGCGCACCGGCTGGCCGGGTGGACCGAGGGGACGGTCGACTGGCTGCGGGAGCACGGGACGCGGCTCGTCGTCGCCTGCCGGCCCGAGCACTGGGAGACCGCGGGCGCGCTCTGCCCGCCCGGCGCGCTGCACCGCCCGGCCCGCCCCGCCAGGCGGCTCCCGTCGGCCGTCCGCATCGGTGACCTGACGGCGGGCCAGGCCGAGCGGGCCCGGACGGGGTACGCGCTCCCGCCCGACGGACTCGCCGCCGGCCACGACCGGCACCCGCTCACGCTGCGGCTGCTCGCGGAGGTACGTGAGGCCCTCCCGGCGGACACCCCCGGGCGTCCCGACACGGAAGAGGTCTTCAGCGCCCATCTGGACCTCATGTGCCTGCGCATCGCGGTCAGGATCGCCGCCCAGTGGCGTCCCGCGCCGCACGGCACGGAGGTGCGACGGCTGGCCGCGCGGGTGGCGGGCCAGGTCCACGAGGCGGCCCGGCGCTGCCTGGGGCCCGGGCAGGGGGAGCTGGACCGGGCGTCGTTCGAGGAGGTCTTCCCGTGGCGCACGGGCTGGGCGTCGGCGGTGCTGACCGAGGGCCTGCTGGTCCCGGCGGGAGCGGGATACCGGTTCGCGCACGAGGAGCTGGGTGACTGGGTGCAGGGGGCTCATCTGGATCTGGACGCGGCGCTGCGGGCGCTGGTGCACCGATGGCATGCGGATGCGGATGCGGTGGCGGGGGAGGGCGCGGGCGCGGGCCGGGTGCCGCAGCCCCGTCGGCCGGGCGGGCAGGCCGGACCGGAGGCGGCACCCGCACCGGAGCAGCCGCACTCCCTTCCCGTGCCGCGGCACCGGATCGGGCCGGTGATCCAGGCGCTCCTCCTCGTGGGCCGCCGCCAGGGCCCGGCCGCGCTGGCCCACCGGCTCGCCGATCTGATCGAGGCGCTGGACCGGCTCTCGGCCGGGGAGGCCTCACAAGCCGCACAAGCCGCAGAGGCTGCACAAGCCGCAGAGGCCGCAGAGGCTACTGAGACCGCGAAGGCCACTGAGGCCGCAGAGTCCGCCGGCCGCCCGGACAGCGGTGTGCCGTTCCCCGACGCGCGCTGGTGGGCCGTTCATCTGCTGTCCGAGACGCTGCTGCGGGTCCCCGACGCGCGGCCGCACCTCGGGGTGCTCCGGCTGCTCGCCGGGCGCATCGTCCGGAGTTCGGGCGACGGCGGCGGGTCCGGTGCGCGGGGTGCGTACGCCGAGTTCGGGCCGTGGTTCTGGCGGCGGCTGCGGCTGCCCGAGGCGGACCGGATGGATCTGTTCCGGCGGCTCGTCCCCGCCGACGGGCCACCGCGCGGCGACGGCGACGGCGGCGGGCGGTTCCTGGACGCCGTGGCCCGGCGGCTCGCCGCCCATCCGCGTACGCTCCAGCCGCTCCTGTGCACCTGGTTCACCGACGAGCACCCGCTCGCCGCCGAGGAGGGAGTGGCGTTGCGGCCCACCGTGGCGGCGGCCGCGCAGGCGCTCCTCTACGCCCGCCGTGACCTCGACGTGGACGATCTGACCGACGCGCTCGTCTCGTCCGGCCACCCCCGCGCCGACGAACTGCTCGCCGCGCTGGCAGAGGACGAACCGGCCGCGCTCTGCCGGGCCGTCGAGCGGTGGTCACGTGACGACGACTGTCGCGTCCGCCGGATGGCGGCCGCCTCGTACGGAGCGCTCGTCGCCCCGCATCTGTCCTGCGAAACGGATCGCGCCCTACTGCGCCGCGCCGCCCTGTCCCTGCTGGCCCGCCCCGCCGACATCGATGTGCACGGCTCCGCGCTCGCTCTGCTCGTGGCCGATCCGCAGACCCGGGACCGCTATCTGCCGCAAGCCCTCCGGGCCTTCGCCGCGGACGGGCCGAAGCTGTCCGCCGCCGCGCTCGCCGTCGCGCTGCCCACGCATCCGGAGCCGGTGCTGGCCGCGTACCGGGACCGACTCGTGCGGCCCGGGGACGGCGCCGGTGAGGTGCTCCGCGCACTCGCCGGGCTCGACGCCCCCGCGCTCGCCCTGCACACCGCCGGGCTCGTACGCGCCTTCGTCGACAGCCACCCCGGGGACACTTCGCACACCGCCGCGTACCTCGACCGCAGGCTGGAACACGGGCCCGCCGCACGGGCTCTGCTGCTTCCCCTGCTGACCGGACTGCTCCGGGACCGCCCTGCGCCCGCGCCCGTCCGCGGCGCACTCGCGGGGGTACTCGCCTCGCCCGGCAGCCCCGCGTCCCAGCAACTGCGGGACACCTTGCTTGAGGTGTTGCTGGACTTCGAGCAGGGCGGCGCATACCGCGACCCGATCGTGCTGGAAGCGCTGCTGCGGGCCGCCGCGACCGGCTGCGCCGGGCGGTCACCGGCCCGCACCCGGGCCCTTGTGCACCGCACGGGGATGCTGCTCGTCCGCACCCCCGAGGGGGCCGGTCTGTTCGACCGCCTGCTGGTCGCGCTCGCTCGTGACGTGCCCGGGTTCGGCGGGCTGGTCATCGGGTGGCTGGCCGACGCCCCGCAGGAGTGGGCGGCGGTCATCGGCCCCGGCGCGCGGCGGACGGTGGAGGCACTCGGTGCCCCGATGACCATGCCGATGCAGGCCGCAGGGCGTGAGCATGGCAGTCTTAGACCTGCGTAAGAGACAAACCCACGTACACAGGTTCGGGCGAGGAGCGGTCAGAGTGCAGCGCTGGCGTGGCTTGGAGGACATCCCCCAGGACTGGGGACGCAGCGTCGTCACCATCGGTTCCTACGACGGGGTGCACCGCGGACACCAGCTGATCATCGGCCGGGCCGTCGAGCGGGCCCGCGAGCTGGGGGTGCCCTCGGTCGTCGTGACGTTCGACCCGCACCCCAGCGAGGTCGTCCGTCCCGGCAGCCATCCGCCGCTGCTCGCCCCGCACCACCGCCGCGCCGAACTGATGGCCGAGCTCGGCGTGGACGCGGTGCTGATCCTGCCGTTCACCACAGAGTTCTCGAAGCTCGCGCCGGCCGACTTCATCGTGAAGGTGCTCGTCGACAAGCTGCATGCGCAGCTGGTCATCGAGGGCCCCAACTTCCGGTTCGGTCACAAGGCCGCCGGGAACGTGCAGTTGCTCACCGAGCTCGGCGACACCTACGACTACCGCGTCGAGGTCATCGACCTGCGAGTGCGCGGCGAGGCCGGGGGCGGCGAGCCGTTCTCCTCGACCCTCACCCGGCGCCTGGTCGCCGAGGGGGACGTGGCCGGTGCCGCGGAGATCCTCGGCCGTCCGCACCGCGTCGAGGGCATCGTCGTCCGCGGGGCACAGCGCGGCCGTGAGCTCGGCTTTCCCACCGCGAACGTGGAGACCCTGCCGCACACCGCTATCCCGGCCGACGGCGTGTACGCGGGCTGGCTGCATGTGAACGGCGAGGCGATGCCCGCCGCGATCTCGGTCGGCACCAACCCGCAGTTCGACGGCACCGAGCGGACGGTGGAGGCGTACGCGATCGACCGCGTCGGCCTCGACCTGTACGGCCTGCACGTCGCCGTGGACTTCCTCGCGTACGTGCGCGGCATGCTGAAGTTCGACTCGATCGACGATCTGCTCGTGGCGATGGCCGGCGATGTGAAGCGGTGCAGCGAGCTGATCGCCGCGTACGACAGGGGCTGAGGGCTCACCTCGTCCCCACGGCTCCGGCCGGGACCGCTGTCACGCGGTCCCGGCCGGAGCCGTAGTGGCACACGGGCTGCTCAGCTGTTGAGCTCCTCCAGCGTCTTCCCCTTGGTCTCCACGGCGAACAGCGCGATCACCGCGCCGACCACCGCGATACAGCCCAGCTGGGTGAAGACCGTGGTGAGGCCGGCGCCCGAGCTGATGATCGCGCCGACCACGATCGGTCCCAGGATGACTCCGAGCCGGTTCCACACCCCGCCGAACGACGCCCCGCGTGCCCGGCTCCGGGTCGGGTAGAGCTCGGGTGTGTAGAGGTAGAGGCTCACGTTGGTGGCGAAGACGAAGAGCGTCGCGACCGAGGCCCATGCCGCGACCTGACCACCGGACGTGGCGCCGGAGACGGCCAGCGAGAGCAGTGCGACGGCCGCCCCGCCGAGACCGACCGCCAGGGACACCCGGCGCCCCACCTTGTCGATGACGAGGGCGACCAGCAGACAGCCGATCAGACCGGTCACATTGCTCAGCAGCGAGTAGTTGAGCGCGGTAGGCAGATCGAGACCGAACTCCTTGGTGTAGAGCGACGGCAGCCACGTGGCGATGCCGTGGTTCACGTAGTACGCGACGAACCACAGCGCCGACACCACGACCGTGCGCCGCAGGTAACGGCCGGCGAACAGGTCACGCAGCCCGCCCCGCTCGGTCTCGACGACCGTCGCCGGTCCGGGTTCGGGGAGTGGCGCGCCGGTCGACCTCGCCACGTCCTTCTCGATCCGCGCGATCACCTCTTCGGCCTCCGCGACCCGGCCACGGGAGAGCAGCCAGCGGGGCGACTCCGGCACCTGGCGGCGCAGGACGACGACGAGGAGGACGGGCAGGGCTCCGATCATGAACATCACCCGCCAGCCGAAGCTGGGCACCACCCACCTCGCGACGAGCGTGGCCGTGGCGAGGCCCGCCGGGAAGATGAGTTCGTAGAGCAGCACGAACCGTCCGCGGTGCTCCGCCCGGGCGATCTCGTTGATGTACGTGGCGGCGACCGGCACGACACCGCCGATGCCCAGGCCCTGGACGAACCGGAAGAGGGTGAACAGGGCGAAGCCGGGGGAGACGGCGACGGCGAGGCTGGCCAGCGCGGTCACGGCGACGCCCAGCGCGACGGTGTTCACCCGGCCGATGCGGTCACCGAGCCAGCCGGCCACGAGAGCGCCGAGCAGCATGCCGACCGAGCCGCTGGTGACGATCATCGTGCCCTGACCGGTGCTCAGCTTCCACTGTTCGGTCAGGACGGGCAGGGCGGAGGCGGTCAGCAGCTGATCGAACGCCTCGAAGAACGTGACGGTGCCGATCAGGGTGCGGACCTTGACGTGCCAGCGAGAGCTCGGCAGGCGTTCGAGCCTGGCCGAGACGGAGCTCACCGTGGGGCCGTTGGCCACGATTGACATGGGGATCCTTCCGCGAACAGAGGAGTTGCGGTGACCCTAGGAAGAAGTCTCTTAGCGGTCAATAACTAAGTGCTTAGATTTAATAACGAAGTGAAACCGGTCCTGAGCTGGGGATTCGTGAATGCCGATACGGCTCCGGGCATGGCTGACCGGCCCGGGGCGAACGGCGCCAGGGGCCGGTCGACGGATGTGCGTGCGGGTCAGTGCACGTGCGACCGCAGGGCTTCGAAGATCCGCTCGGGGGAGGGTGGCGGGGTGGTCGCCCGTGCCCCCGTGGCGCCGTGTGCCGCGTTGGCGGCGGCCACCGTCGGGACCGTGGCGCCCTCGTCGTGACTCCAGGGGTGCGTCGTGGAGGCGGCCGGCCCGGCGGGGAGCAGGAACATGTGGACCGCGCCTCCTGGCCTCTGCTGTAACGGCAGAGGGTGATCTGATGACAGAAAGTTATCTAATGACTGAAACAGCTAATCCTGAGAGTTCTAGCACTAAGGAATTGTCGCCACAAGGGTTCCGCGACCGTCACCGGTTGTATCGTGAACACCTCGCCGCTGCGCCGTGCGCGGTGTTCTCGTAAGGAGGCGCGGGGTCGCGGCATCACGCCGGTCTCCCAACGCACATGACTCGTGGAGCTTCCGGCCGCCCCGACGCGGTCGACCTCATCCTGGAGCAGTGGAAGCGGGAGCTGCCCGCCCTCGACGCCTCACCGATGGAGGTGCTCGGCCGGCTCCACCGCAGCTTCCTGCGCTACCAGGGGCTGCTGTCCGACCTCTTCGAATGCTTCGACCTGAACATGGCCTCCTTCGATGTGCTGGCAGCTCTTCGCAGGTCAGGGCCACCGTACCGGCAGACCGCCGGTCAACTCGCGGACATTGCCCTGGTCACCACGGGTGGCATCACGCTCCGGCTGGACCGGCTGGAGAAGGCCGGCCTGGTGACCCGCGAGCGCGATGCGACGGACCGCAGGATCGTCTACGCCCGGCTCACCGAACGCGGGGCCGAGATCGCCGATGTCGTCGCCGTCGCGCACTTCGCCAACGAGGAGCGGATGCTCGCCGAGCTGTCCGCCACCGACCGGCGCAGTCTGAGCCTGCTGCTCGGCAAGCTCGAACGCTCGCTGGAGACGGCGGAACAGACCCCGCCCGACCGTGCCGCACTGAACGCACCCATTCGGCGGGACATCGCACCGGAACCGCAGCGCTCAGTATCTCAGCACTGAAGCTTCGCTTATGGTGGGCCCACCGGGGCCGGGTGTGCCGGGCCGGAGGAGGTCCGAACCGTGCGTGAACTGCTGTCGGAACTGCGTACCTGGCACGACGCCGGTACGCCCTTCGCGCTGGCGACCGTCGTCTCCGTGCGCGGCAGCGCTCCCCGGGCGCCCGGCGCCATGATGGCCGTGACCGCCGACGGCACGGTGGCGGGCAGCGTCTCCGGGGGCTGCGTCGAAGGGGCGGTGTACGAGGTGGCCGGTGAGGTGCTCGCCACCGGAACCCCGCAGTTGCAGTCGTACGGGATCAGCGACGACGAGGCGTTCGGCGTGGGCCTGACCTGCGGCGGCACCATCGATGTCCTCGTCACCCCCTTCACCGCGGCAGCCGACCGGACCTGGCTCCGGGACGTCGGCGCAACCGTCGCACGCGGCGAACCGGTCGCCCTCGCCACCCTCCTGCCGGATGCCGCCGGTGCGGGCGCGCGGCGGGTGGTCCGGGCGGACGGCGCGGAGGGCTCCCTGGGCAACGAGGGACTCGACGTCGCCGTGACCGACGACGCCCGGGGCCTCCTCGCCCAGGGAGCGACGGGCCGGCAGTGGTACGGGACCCACGGCGAACGCCGGATGCAGGACGTGTCCGTCTTCATCCAGACGTACGCGCCACCGCCCCGCATGATCGTCTTCGGCGCCATCGACCACGCGGCGGCGACCGCCCGGATCGGGTCCTTCCTCGGCTACCGGGTCACCGTGTGCGACGCCCGCCCGGCCTTCGCGACCCGCGAGCGCTTCCCCACCGCCGACGAAGTCGTCCGCGCCTGGCCGCACACCTATCTCTCGGACACGGACGTCGACGAGCGCACCGTGCTCTGCGTGCTCACGCACGACCCCAAGTTCGACGTCCCCCTGCTGGTCGCCGCGCTGCGCACCCCGGCGGCCTTCATCGGGGTGATGGGCAGCCGGCGCACCCACCTCGACCGGCTGGCACGGCTCCGGGACGAGGGCGTGAGCGAGGCCGACCTGACCCGGCTCGCGTCACCGGTCGGCCTCGACATCGGAGCCCGGACACCCGAGGAGACGGCTGTCTCGATCGCCGCGGAGATCATCCAGCACCGGTGGGGCGGCACCGGGCGGCCGCTCGGTGAACTGTCCGGCGCGATCCACCACCACGGACAGCAGTAGCGGGCGGTCCCCGGAACACGGAACCGCCCGCCACCGCATCGCCGTTCTGCTCCCGCGCCACGGCGGGAAACGCCTCAGGCCTGCGCGGCCCGGGCCATCGCCGTCGCGCCGGCCCAGTGGCACGCCACCTGGGTCTCGCCGCCGCCCGCGAGCACCGGCAGATCCTTCGTACGGCAGGCGTCGGCGACACCGGCCCGCTCCGCCTCGCCCGAGGCCAGGACCTGGCAGCGCAGATGGAAGCGGCAGCCGGACGGCACCTTTGACGGGTCCGGCGGCTCACCGGTCAGCACCACCGGTTCGCCCTCGGCCTCCGGGAGCACCGACAACAACGCCTGGGTGTACGGGTGCTGCGGGGCCGTGAGGATCTGCTCGACGTCACCCGTCTCCACGATCCGGCCGAGATACATCACCGCCACCCGGTCCGCGATGTTCCACGCCAGACCGAGATCGTGCGTGACCACCAGCGCGGACAGGCCCAGTTCGTCCCTCAGTCGCAGCAGCAGCGCCAGGATCTCGCCGCGCACCGAGGCATCCAGCGAGGCCACCGGCTCGTCCGCCACGATGAGCTCCGGTTCCAGGACCAGCGCGCCCGCGATCACCACGCGCTGGCGCTGACCGCCCGACAGCTCGTGCGGATAGCGCAGGAAGAAACGCTCCGGAGGCCGCAGCCCCGCCCGGGAGAGGGCGTTCGTCACCGCCTCCCGCTCGTCGCCGCCGTACCGGTGGATCCGCAGACCCTCGGCCACCGCGTCGTAGACGGTGTGCCGCGGGTTCAGCGAACCGCTGGGGTCCTGCAGCACCAGCTGCACCCGCTTGCGGTACGCCTTCAGCGCACGGCTCCCGTAGTCGAGCGGCTTGCCGCCGAAGGTGACCTGTCCGCCCGTCGGCCGGACCAGGCCCAGCAGCGAGCGGGCCAGGGTCGTCTTGCCGCACCCCGACTCGCCGACCAGTGCGACGATCTCGCCGGGGCGGATGTCCAGGTCGACCCCGTCCACGGCGCGGGCCGGGTCGGCGCCGTGCCTGCCGGGGAACGTGACCTGGAGCTCGCGCGCACTGAGCAGGTCCGTGGTGGTGGTCATGATGTGCTCCTTGCTTCCTCGGCGCCCTGCGGGGCCGCGGCCCCTTCCGGCCCCACCAGCACGCAGGCGGCCTGCCGCCCGGGCCCCGCCACCCGCAGCACCTGGTCCTGCGTGGTGCAGGAGTCCAGGGCCACCGGGCAGCGCGGATGGAACGTGCAGCCGGCCGGCAGCGCCGACGGGTCGGGCGGATCGCCCGGCAGCCCCCGCGGCGCGAACCGCGAGGCGGGGTCCCCGATCCGCGGGAAGGCGCCCGACAGCGCCTTGCTGTACGGGTGGTGCGCCCGCTCGTAGACCTCGGACGCCGGACCCTGCTCCACGACCCGTCCCGCGTACATCACCGCGAGCCGGTCGCAGGTGTCCGAGAGCACCGCGAGGTCATGGCTGATCATGATCAGCCCGAGGTCCTGCTCGGAGACCAACTGCTCGATCAGCCTCAGGATCTGGGCCTGGATCATCACATCGAGCGCCGTCGTCGGCTCGTCCGCGATGATCAGGCCAGGGTCGCAGGCGAGCGCCATCGCGATCATCACGCGCTGCCGCTGCCCGCCGGAGAGCTCGTGCGGATAGGCGTCCGCCCGGGCGGCGGGCAGGCCCACCTGCTCCAGCAGCTCACCGGCCCGCTTCCGCGCCGCGGCCTGCGTCGTCTTCTTGTGCAGCACGATCGGCTCGGCGATCTGGTCCCCGATGCGGTGCACCGCGTTCAGCGAGTGCATCGCGCCCTGGAAGACGATCGAGGCGCCCGCCCAGCGCACGGCCCTGACCTGGCCCCACTTCATCGCGAGGACGTCCTCGCCGTTCAGCAGGATCTCCCCGGTGACCTTCGTGCCCGCGGGCAGCAGCCGCAGCAGCGCGAGCGCCAGCGTGGACTTCCCGCACCCCGACTCCCCGGCGATGCCGAGCTTCCTGCCCGCGTCGACCTCCAGATTCACCCCGCGGACCGCCTGGGCGCCGCCGGCGTACGTCACCGTGAGATCGCGTACTTCGAGAAGAGGCGTCTTGCGGATGCTCGTCGTGCTCAACGGGCCACCCCCAGCTTGGGATTGAGGACGGACTCGATGGCGCGGCCGCACAGTGTGAACGCCAGGGCCACCAGGGCGATGGCGATGCCGGGCGGCGCCAGGTACCACCAGTCGCCCGCGCTCACCGCACCGGCTTCGCGCGCGTCCTGGAGCATGCCGCCCCAGGAGGTGATGGTCGGGTCGCCGAGGCCGAGGAAGGCCAGGGTGGCCTCCGTCAGGATCGCGCTGGAGATCACCAGCGTGGTCTGGGCGAGCACCAGCGGCATCACGTTCGGCAGGACGTGCCGGAGCATGATGTGCCCGTGCCCGCCGCCCAGCGCGCGGGCCCGCTCGATGTACGGGCGGGACTCCACGGCGAGGGTCTGCGCCCGCACCAGCCGGGCCGTCGTCGGCCAGGTCGTGACGCCGATCGCGATGATGACCGTCCACAGGGAGCGGTCCATCACGGTGGCGAGCGCGATCGCCAGGACGAGGGTCGGCATCACCAGGAACCAGTCGGTGACCCGCATCAGCACCGTCGAGTACCAGCCGCGGAAGTGCCCCGCGACGATCCCGACGACCGTGCCGATGGCCACGCACAGGAACGCGGCCAGCAGCCCCACGGTGAGTGAGACGCGCGCCCCCCAGACCAGCAGGGCGAGGACGCTGCGTCCGAACTGGTCGGTGCCGAGCGGGAAT
This sequence comes from Streptomyces sp. LN549, assembly GCF_043203805.1. Lineage (NCBI taxonomy): Bacteria > Bacillati > Actinomycetota > Actinomycetes > Kitasatosporales > Streptomycetaceae > Streptomyces > Streptomyces sp. LN549. Next base: position 6,630,769 of record NZ_JAZHRI010000002.1, read on the forward strand.
TCCGCGCTCGGCGACTCCAGTGCGCCGCCCGGAGCCTCGGTGACGCTCTGTGCGTCGGGGCCGGTCAGCACGGGCGCGCACACGGCGATGAGCGCGATCAGGACGAGTCCGGCCAGGCCCCACAGGCCGCCCCGGTGGCTGCGGTACTGCCGCCAGAACCGGGCCAGGGAACGCCGCTTGCGGGCCCGTGCCAGTGCGCCCGGGCTCTTGGCCGCCTCGGGCCCGGATTCCTCGGGTGCGGGGGCCTCGGCCCCCGGCGTGGACGCGGGCATGGATTCGGTCGTCATCGGCCCACCCGGGGATCGAGCAGCGGATACAGCAGATCGGCCAGGGTGTTCGCCAGGATCACCGCGGTGGCGAAGACGAAGAACAGCCCCTGGACGAGCGGAAGGTCGGGGACGCTCAGCCCTTGGTAGAAGAGGCCGCCGAGACCCGGCCAGGAGAACACGGTCTCGACCAGGATCTGTCCGGCGACCACGTGGCCCAGGTTGACGAACATCAGGGTGAAGGTCGGGAGCATCGCGTTGGGGACGGCGTGCCGGCGGCGGACCGCGTCGTCGCGCAGCCCTTTCGCACGTGCCGTCGTCAGGTAGTCGCTGCCCATCTCGTCGAGGAGTGAGGAGCGCATCACGAGGAGCGTCTGCGCGTAGCCGACCGCGACCAGGGTGATCACGGGGAGCACCATGTGGTGCGCGACGTCGAGCACGTATGCGAAGCCCGACTCGTTGCCCGACTCCAGGCCGCCCGTCGGGAACATGCCCGGGATCGGGCCGACGCCCACCGAGAAGACGATGATCAGGAGCAGACCGAGCCAGAACGACGGCACGGAGTAGAGCGTGAGCGCGAGCGCGGTGTTGAAGCGGTCGCTCTTGGAACCGTTGCGCCAGGCGGTACGGGTGCCGAGCCAGATTCCCAGCGCGCTGTAGAGGACGTACGCCGTTCCGGTGAGCAGCAGCGTCGCCGGAAGGGCCTCGGTGATCTTGTCCATGACCGGGGCGTGGTACTGGAACGAGGTGCCGAAGTCACCGGTGAGCGCGTCACCCACGTAACTGGTGAACTGCTGCCACATCGGCTGGTCGAGGCCGAACTGATGACGCAGGGACTCGAGCTGCTCGGCGGAGACGCGACGCCCGCCGGTCATCTGCTTCACCGGGTCGCTGGGGATGAGCCGGAAGAGGAAGAAGCTGGTGACCAGTACGGCGAACAGCGAGACGGCCGCGCCGACGATCTTGGCGGCCACGTACTTCAGATAGGCCTTGGTGTTGCGCGCCCGTGGGCCGCGGGCGGCCGGTGTCCCGGCCGGAGCCGGGCCGTCCGTGTCCGCATCCGCCTGTTTCACGAGCGCCGGAGTGCTGTCAGCTGTCATGGGAACTCTCGTTACTCGTGCTGCACTTAGAGGGATCGGCCGACGGGGCCCGGCTGCCCGGGCCCCGCCGCCGATCGCTCTCATCCCGTCCGCGGGAACTACCCGCGGTCGGCGGAACTACTCGCGCTCGTCCGCGGTGGTGCGGCGGCGCCGGGAGAGGAGGAACCCGCCACCGGCGAGGACCACCACGGCGACGACGATGCCGATGACGATCCCCGTGGAACTCGAACCGGAGTCGCTGTCACTGTCACCGCTGGCGGCCGGAACGGCCGACCACCAGCTCCAGTAGCCGTCCTGGCCGTAGATGTTGCCGGCCGCCTCGGGCATGGTCGTGATCGACTTGATCTGGTCGGTGCGGTAGGCCTCGACCGCGTTCGGGTACGCGATGACGCTCATGTACCCGGAGTCGTACAGCCACGACTGCATCTGCCCGACGAGGTCCGCCCGCTTGGCGGGGTCGTACTCGGCGAGCTGCTTCTTGTACAGCCCGTCGTACGTCTTGTCGCAGATGAAGTTGTCCGTGGCCGCGCTCGCCTTGGCCTTGGCCGGCAGAGCGGCGCAGGTGTGGATGCCGAGGACGAAGTCCGGGTCCGGGTTGACGGACCAGCCGTCGAAGGCGAGGTCGTACTCACCGGCGTACCAGGGCACGGAGACGTCGTCGAGGCAGTCGACCTTGAGGCCGACGCCGATCTTGCCCCACCACTCCTTGAGGTACTTGCCGATCGCCTTGTCGTTCGGGTCCGTCGCGTGGCACAGGATGCGCAGGTCGAGCGCCTTGCCGTCCTTGCCGACGCGCTTGCCGCCCTTGAGCTCGTAGCCCGCCTGGTCCAGGAGCTTTCCGGCCTTGGCGGGGTCGTAGGCGAGGCTCTGGCTCGCCGACGGCTGCCAGTTGTACGCCGAGAAGCGCGGCGGGATGTATCCCTGGCCCTCGACGGCGTGCCCCTGGAAGACCTTGTCGATGATCGTCTTGCGGTCGATCGACAGGAACAGCGCCTGGCGGACCTTCTGGTCGAGCAGCGCCTTGTTGCCGTTGCCGAACTTCGTGCCGTCCTTGGTCTGCGCGCCCGGGTTGGTGGCCAGCGCGAAGAAGCGGCGGCCCGGACCCTCGTTGACCTTGATGTTCGCGTCACCCTTGAGCGACGCGGCCTGGGCGGGCGTCAGCGCGGGCGATCCGGCGACGAAGGAGACCTCGCCCTTGCGGAGTGCGGCGACCGCGGCGTCCTGGTCCTTGTACGTCTTGAAGACCAGCTCGTCGAACTTGGGCGTGCCGCGCCAGAAGTCCTTGTTGGCCTTGAGCTTCACGTACTGGTCGACCTTGTAGTCGCTCAGTACGAAGGGGCCGTTGCCCACGATCGGGAAGTCCGTGTCGTTGTTGAACTTCGAGAAGTCCTTGACCTTCTCCCAGACGTGCTTGGGGACGATCGGGACATCGAGCGCGGCCATCGTGGCCTGCGGTTCCTTGAGCTCGATCACCAGCTTCGTCGGGCTGGGGGCCGTCACCTTCTTGAAGTTGGTGACGAAGCTGCCGTTCGCCTGGGCGGCGCCCTCGTCGGTCATGATCTTGTTGAACGTCCAGGCCGCGTCCTCGGCGGTGGCCTGCTGACCGTCCGACCACTTGGAATTCGACCGAATGGTGTAAGTCCACGTCAGCTTGTCGGCCGACGGCTCCCACTTGGTGGCGAGACCCGGGACGGCGTGGTTGTCCTTGGGGTCGTAGTTCGTCAGGAAGTCGTACATGAGCCGGGAGACGCTCGTGCTCAGCAGCTTCTGGGCGAGGAACGGGCTCAGGGAGTCGACGCTCTGCGCGACCGCGACGGTCAGCGTCTTGTTGCCGCTGTCGGCGGCCTGCGCCTGCTGGGGCGCGGCCCCGAGGGGTACGCCCGGCACGATCGACCCGGCTGCGAGAGCAAGGGCGGCGGCGCCGGAGGCCAGGAGGACACGCCGACGTGAGCGTGGCTGGGCTGAGGACGGTGGAACTCTTTCGACCATGGTCAGGGACCTCGCGTCATGACTCGCACGGAGAAGGCGGGTTGATCTGTGGTTCGCCAGCTGGTGAAGCGAAGGTTTATCAGCGGTGGTCGAGCCGCGTCAACGGTCACCGAAACGGCGTGTGGTCTGCGGGAATGCAATGAGGGTCCACATCGCGAGAACGATGTGGACCCTCATTGGTTCAGACCTCTGACGCCTTACTGCTGAGGCGCTGGCGGAGGCTGCGGAGGCTGCTGCTGCCACCCCGCGGGCGGGACGGGACCCTGGAGTTCGGGGTGGGCGGGCTGCCCCGGTTGACCTGGCTGTCCGCCGTACTGCGGCTGCGGCGGCGGACCCGCCTGACCGGTCGTCGGCTGTGCCTGGGAGGGCAGCGACTGCTGCCAGTTCTGCCCGGCGCCGGGGGCCGGCTGCGAGGGGTAGGGCTGCTGCGGCTGGCCGCCGTAGGGCTGTTGCGGGTACGGCTGTCCGGGCTGCTGCGGGTACGGCTGCTGGGGTGCGTACGGCTGCTGTCCGGGTGCCGGTTGGCCCGGCATTTGCTGACCGGGCATCGGAGGGGCGTACTGCGGCGGCGGGTTGCTGCCGTTCGCCGTCCACAGCCCCTGCTGCTGCTGGGCGCGCGCGAAGTCCTCGGCGACGAGGGCCGAGAGGTGGAAGTACGCGTCCCGGGTCTTCGGACGCATCATGTCGAGGTCGACCTCGGCACCGGCCGACAGGTGCTCGTCGAACGGTACGACGACCACGCCGCGGCAGCGCGTCTCGAAGTGCTGGACGATGTCGTCGACCTTGATCATCTTGCCGGTCTCGCGGACCCCGGAGATGACGGTGAGGGACCGCTGGACCAGCTCCGCGTATCCGTGTGCCGACAGCCAGTCCAGCGTGGTGGAGGCGCTTGACGCGCCGTCGACCGACGGGGTCGAGATGATGATCAGCTGGTCGGCGAGGTCCAGCACACCGCGCATCGCGCTGTAGAGCAGACCGGTACCCGAGTCCGTGAGGATGATCGGGTACTGCTTGCCCAGTACCTCGATCGCGCGCCGGTAGTCCTCGTCGTTGAACGTGGTCGAGACCGCCGGGTCCACGTCGTTGGCGATGATCTCCAGGCCGGAGGGCGCCTGCGAGGTGAACCGCCGGATGTCCATGTACGAGTTGAGGTGCGGGATCGCGTGGACCAGGTCGCGGATGGTCGCCCCGGTCTCGCGGCGGACCCGGCGACCCAGCGTGCCGGCGTCGGGGTTGGCGTCGATGGCGAGGATCTTGTCCTGCCGTTCGGTGGCCAGGGTCGCGCCGAGAGCGGTGGTCGTCGTGGTCTTGCCCACGCCGCCCTTGAGGCTGATCACCGCGATCCGGTAGCAGGAGAGCACCGGGGTGCGGATCAGATCGAGCTTGCGCTGCCGCTCGATCTCCTCCTTCTTGCCGCCCAGCTTGAAGCGGGAAGCGCCGGACGGGCCCCGACTGCTCTTCGCCTTCTGCTTGCCCCGGACGAGCCGGTCGGAGGAGAGCTCAACGGCGGCCGTGTAGCCGAGCGGGGCACCCGGCACCGAACGCTCGCGCTGGTCGTGGGTGACCGGCGTGGGCCATGCGCTGCCGGTCCGCGGATCGGCGGGCAGACCCTGCGGCATTTCCTGCGGCGGGAGTTGCTGCGGGTGCTGCTGCGGGTGCTGCTGCTGTGGGTGCTGCTGGAGTTGCTGCGGCTGCTGCGGGGGAATCTGCGCGGGCAGATTAGGGGTGGGCTGAGCCGGCGGCTGGGCACCCTGGGGGAAGCCGTAACCGCCCTGCGGAGCCTGAGGGGCCTGAGGGGGTAGTGCCGCGCCCTGCTGCTGCGGGGGCCACTGGTGTGCCTGGGGTGCTAGAGGCGCCTGAGGCGCTTGCGGTGCCGGGGGCTGCGGGAGCTGCGCCGGAAGCGGGGCACCGGGCAGGGCCTGCTGAGGGTGCGGTTGCTGCGGGAAGCCGTACCCGCCCTGCGGCGCCGAGGCGGCCTGCTGGGGGAAGGCGGGGGCCTGCGGAGCCTGCGGGGCTTGGGGGGCCTGCGGGGCCGCCGGAGCCTGCGGGAATCCGTAGCCGCCCGGTCCTGCGTCGGCCGGGGCCTGCGGAGGCCAGTGGGACGCCGGCTGAGGTGCGGCGGGCTGCGGCGCCGCGGGCTGGAAGGAGGGCGGCAGCGGCGGCAGTCCGCCCGATGCCGGCGCGGGTGTCCAGGGCGCCGGTGCCACGTCCTGCGGGGCGCTGCCCGACGGTACGCCGAGGGGGGCCGCGCCGGTGAGGGCGGCTGGGGGTGCGGTGTCCGACGGTGTCGAGTCCGTGGGCGCGGCGTCGGCGGGCTCGTTGGCCTGCGGGTCGTCGCCGGAGGCGTCGTGGCTCGCGGCACCGTCCACCGGCGGGGTGTCGAAGGGGGCGTCCGCGCCGGGCTCGTGCGGCTCCTCCTCCTCGGCGGAGGGGGTAACGGTGTCGACGGGTGCCTGAGGCGCGTCGGTCGGTGCCGAGGAGGGTTCGGATGCGGAGGAGTCCGGGTCTGCCCCGGCCTCCCCGGAATCGGCCTCCCCGGATTCCCCGGAATCATGCTGCGTGGCCTCCGCGGCAGCATCGGCTCCGCCGTCCGCGGGTTCTCCGCCGGCCACGGGGTCGACACCGGCGGGTCCGGCACCGGCCGCAGGGCCGCCGGCCTCCGCCTCGGCAGGGGCCGCCGCAGCAGCCTCGCGCTCGGCGATCTCCCGCTTCAGCGCGGCGGACGAGAACCGCATGGTCGCGCCGCTCTCCAGATCGCCGCCCCCGAAGGGGTCCGGCGCATCGCTCGCGTCGTCCGCACCCGGCGCCGGGTGACCGACGGCGGCACCGTGGGCCGGTGCCGGTGGCGCCGGAGCCCAGTCGGGTTCGAAACCGCCCCCGGGCGGCAGCCCGGGCACGGACACCGGGGAGCCGCTGGGCGGCGGGGGCGGCGCCAGGTGCGTGCCGGCGCCGCCCGACGAGTCGCCCGGCGCATTCTGCGTGTACCAGGCGGGCGGGGTGTAGTCGATGGTGAACTCACCCGTCATCTCGGCGGGTTCCGCGTCGGACGACTCGTCGACGGGCGTGTTCCAGCCCCCGCGCATCTCGTCCCGATCGCCGTTCACTTTGCCTCCTGGTGTGGTCGAGCACCCTTGTGCCGTGGGGGTGGGGGCGACCGTTCCCGCAGTGCGAACCGCCCGGCTCTCCCCCTGGGACGCGCCTTGCCTGCCCGCTGGTTCTTCTGCCGCGCCCGGACCCACCCTAATCGTCATCGGGCTCACCACGGCAGGCCGTACGGCACCGCGACTGCTGTCCCCTACGTCACGTACTGCCCCCAAGTGGACTGAGTGCGGTCGGGAGTGAGGCATAAAGCGGTCAAACATGCGCATCTACGCAGGTAGATCTGAACAATTCGCACACGTGGTGGTGGGTCGTCAGTCCATTCTGCGGGCGCTGCCCAGCAGTCCCGATTCCGCATCGGTCGGATGGATCATCACGAACCGGCGGTCCTGACGGGTGCACCAGAGGGTGACTCCGTCGGTCAGAGTGGACAGAGCCCGGGTCTCACCGGGCCCCAGGCGCATGAGATGGCCGATCTGTTCCGCTTCGCCGGGAGACACCCGTTGAATGCCGACCAGGGACGACTTCTCCATCAACCCGGACGCCACCGGGCTCAGATACGGCAGCAGCGTCACCACCGACTGCCAAGGACCGGCCGCCACCCGCCCGCGCGGTGGCTTCATGCCGCAGTCCCGCACCACGACGACCGGCGATCCGGCCGAGGGGCCTTGCGGCGGCACCCGTCCCACCTCGTGCAGCGCGATGCCGCAGCCGTCACCGCCCGCCGCCCGCACCAGTCCTTTCCAGGCAGGGGCCCGCCCCGTCTCGACCACGATCCGGGACCCGGTCGCCGCCGCCCGCAGCGCGAGCACCTGTGCTGTCCAGAGCCCACCGATCAGCGTGACGTCGTACGGAGTGGGCCGGTTGATGCCGAGCACGGCGGGGCGTCCCTCGCCGTCCACGCCGATCACCACGCCGTCGTCGCCGACCGGCAGGGCCAGCGAAGCCAGTTGCTCGGGACGGACCGTGTGCCGGGGACGGCGCGGGCCCGTCAGCCCGAACCCCAGTCGCCCACGGCCCCGGACGGGTACGGACATCAGCGGGCACCTCCGAGTGGCAGGGTGGCGAGCACGCCGGGCAGCTGCACGTGGTCGAGTCGCACCAGTGAGGTCTTCACTCCGCGGGCCGTGCGTTCCAACTCGTGTCGCCCCGTCCGGAGTTCTCGCTCGTCGCGACCGGTGACGCGGATGTGCCCGGTGAGGGTGATCTCCTGCCGGTCGCCGTGCCCCAGCGTGAGAGCGAACGTCGTGGCCAGGACCGGGACCGAGGTGAGCAGCGCGACTAGCTGCGGCATCGGGGCGCCACCCCCGCCGAGCTCCGGCCAGCGGCGCACCCAGTACGTGGTGTGGAGCCTGTCGTCGCACTGCCAGGTGCGGGAGGTCTCCCGGGTGCGGCGGGCGGGCGCCCCGTCCAGGCCCGCCCGTGCCGTGGCCGACGGGCTCGCGCAGACGGAGGTGGCGATCGCCGCCCCGAGTTCCTGTTCCGTGAGCACCGTCGCATGCAGCCCTCCACCGGTCAGCCTGCCGGCCAGCTGGTCGGCCGCGCGCACCAGGCACTTCTGCGCACCGGTGAAGCCGCCGCCCCGCGCCCGTACGGCCTCCGGGCAGAGCTCAGGTGCCAGCTTCAGGGCGATCCAGGTGATCCGGACCGCGGGGGAACCCGTACCCGCCTGCAGGGGCGCGTAGCTGCGGGCCGCGACCGACTGCTCCGGCAGATGCGGCGCGGGCGCCGGCTGGGTGTGCTGCACGATCTGCGCCGACTCCAGCCGGATGCCGTCGACGTCCAGTGCGTCCCGCACGAGCGCCAGGGGAAGCGGCCGCGCGGACCGGTCCGGGCGCAGCGCCGTGCCGTCCGCGTCGATCCTGAGCACGGCCGTCAGGTACGTACCGTCGCCGATCATGCCGACCGGTCGCCGGTCGCGTCCCCCGAACGAGTGTGTACGCAGCGCCGGTTCGCACTCGACCACGGGCGCGATGCCCGGTTCGGTTCCGGCAGCCGGTCCCGTCGACGCGGACCTGCGGTTACGGGCCCGCAGCGCGAGGACCGCGTGCAGCAGTGCCGGAAGGGAGCGGCGGTGCCGGCGCACGACGGCGAGCATCACCAGCAGTGCGGCCGCAACCGAGGCCGGGGCCAGCAGCAGCGGATCCACGACCCCGGCGCAGAGCAGCAGCGCCCCCGCGATCTCGCACAGGACGAGTTGGTGCAGCCGGAACGGCCCGAACGATCCGGCCCGTCCGCCCCACCGCACGATGCCCGGACCGCTGCCGTGCACCGAGGTGTCCGGCGCTCCCCGGGGGGATTCCGGAGGCCGTGTGCCCCGGGCCGGAGCCGTCCGCGTCGCGGAAGCCGTCATCGCGGCACCCCCCGTTCATCCGGGTCCGGTGTCTCGCGCCCCGACCCGTGCCATGCCCGTCCCGCCGAGGTCTCCGGCGGGGTGAATCACCCTACCCGGCCCCACGACCCGTGGACCGACAGACGTACCTGGCCTGCAACACCCCTGAATCGACAGGCATAGTAGGAAGCCGGTCCGGCATCGGGGGGTCCGGTACGGGACGCCGGCCGCGGTCGCTCCCGGTGCCGCGCGGTCGGACACGGGAGACGGACGGACTCATGGCATCGCGGCGCGACGACCTCAACGCGTACACCTTCGCGAAGCGGCGCATGGTCGCGGCATTCCTCCAGCCCTCGCCCACCGGCTGCGACGAGGGTGCCCCGCGCCCCCTGCGCGCCGTCCTGCCGGGCCTCGTCGCCGGCGCCCTGCTCCTCGCGGGGTTCGGCGCGTACGGCATGTTCAGGCCGGCCGCCCCCGAGGACTGGGACAGCCCCGGTACCAAGGTGATCGTCGGCAAGACGTCGACCACCCGCTACGTGGTGCTCACCACCGGCAAGGGCGGGAACCGCAGGACACTGCTGCACCCCGTGCTGAACCTCGCCTCGGCCCGGCTGCTGCTGACCCCGCAGAACTACGGCGTCGTTCAGGTCGCCGACGACATCCTCGACGCGGGAAAGCTCCCGCGCGGGCCCGTCCTCGGCATCGCGTACGCCCCCGACCGGCTGCCCGAGGCGAAGGACGCGGGCACCGCCAAGCGCTGGGCCGTCTGCGTACAGCCCGGCAGCGGGAACACCGTGCAGAAGGCCGCCTTCGTCCTCGCCGGACGCGACAACGACCTGACCGAGAACGGCGGCCGGCTCAGCGGCGGCCAGGTGCTCTATGTCAGGGGACAGGACCGGACCCGCTACCTCGTGGACGCCCGCGGCACCAAGTACCGCATCGACGAGACCGCCGCCGACCTCGGCCATCTGACCGGCGCTCTGGTCGGCAGCGCGCAGCCGCAGCCCGTCACCGACGACTGGCTGGCCACGCTGCACGACGGCAGCCCGGTCGCCTTCCCGCGGATCCCCGGCGACGTCGGCGCCCCGGCGCACATCGAGGGACACCTGTCCGCGCAGAAGAACCGCGTCGGCACGGTGCTGCGCACCAGGAACGGAGAGGGCACCGCCTACTACGTCGTCCTCGACGGGGAGGTCCGACCAGTCTCCGAGTTCACCGCCTGGCTGCTGATCAACTCCCCGCAGACCGCACCCCTCGACCTGGTGGGCGAGGCGCGCCCCGCCGGTCTCCAGGACTTCGTCCCCGGCCCCGAGCCCTTCGCCGGCCAGGCCGCGCACTGGCCCGCGCACAGAGTCGTCCGCGTCAACGCCACCGATGAGGGAGCCGCCGGCCGCGACACCGTCTGCAACGTGCTGCGCGGGACGGACGGCACGGGCCGGACGACGCTGAGTACCTGGGCCGGCGCCGCGTACCCCGTCCCCGTCGGCGCCGGCGGCACGAGCACGTACGTGACCCCGGGCAGCGGGCTGCTGTACACCCAGGTGAGGGAAGGGCAGAGCAGCCCGGACGGTTCACTCTTCCTGGTGACGGACACCGGACTGCGGTACGCGGTCCAGGCGAACGGCGACAGCGATGCCGAACGGTCCGGAATCGGCAACGGCGGCGCGAAGGACGCCCCTGGCCGGCAGCCGGAACCCAGCGAGGCACAGATCAGGCTCGGATACGAGACGGTGACGCCCGCCCTCGTCCCGATCGCCTGGTCGGCGTTCCTCGCCAAAGGCCCCCGGCTCGACACCGACAGCGCCCGTCGGCCCCAGGGGTCGTGACACACCCGGGCGGGGCAGCGGAACACCAGTGGACACACGCGGGGGAGAGAGCGCGATGCGGTACCGGATGAGAGGCCTGCTGACGGCGGCCGCCGCGCTGGGCGCCCTCGCGGGGCCGCAGGCCGCCCACGCCGTTCCGGACCCGGGCGGTCTGCACCTTGACGGTGGCGGCGAGTGCGACTTCCCGATGAAGGAGCAGTTCGAGGGACGTCCGTGGCCGCTCCAGCGGGTGCTCCTCGACGAACTGTGGCAGGACACGCGGGGCAAGGGGGTCCGCGTCGCCGTCATCGACACCGGCGTGGACGACACCAACCCTCAGCTCAGGGGCGCCGTGGACGCCTCCGCGGGCATCGACTACACCGACGGCGGCGGGAGCGACGGGACCGTGGACGAGGTCGGTCACGGCACCAAGGTCGCCGGCATCATCGCCGCCCGACCCCGCGGCGGCACCGGCTTCGTCGGCCTGGCCCCCGAGGCCACTGTCATCCCGATCCGTCAGAACGACGGGCGGCACAACGGCAGGGACAGTGCGATGGCCGCCGCGATCGACCACGCGATCGCCCACGGCGCCCAGGTCATCAACATCTCCCAGGACACCACCCGGCCGCTGGCCGACGACTCACTGCTGGGCAGGGCGGTGGCGCGGGCGATCGCCGAGGACGTCGTGATCGTCGCCGCCGCGGGAAACGACGGCATGGACGGCAGACGGAGGAGCACCTACCCCGCCGCCTTCGACGGCGTCCTCGCCGTCGCCGCGTCCGACCGCAACAACGAACGCGCGCCCTTCTCCCAGGCAGGGGACTTCGTGGGGATCGCCGCCCCCGGTGTCGACATCGTCTCCACCGTCCCGGGCAACGGCCAGTGCACCGACAACGGCACCAGCTTCTCCGCGCCGTACGTCGCCGGGGTCGTCGCGCTGATGCGCGCCAAGTACCCGGACTGGACGGCGGCGCAGGTCATCGCCCGTATCGAACAGACGGCGGAGCGCTCCGTCAACGGCCGTGACGCCTTCATCGGATGGGGTGTAGTCGATCCGGTCCGCGCGCTGTCCGGAGACGACGCCCCGCAGGACACCCCCCACCCGGACGCACCGCCCGCCGGGGCCCAGGCTCCCGAGCCCGCGCACCTGGCGATGGCGGAGACCGCGCAGCAACGCAGCAAGCGGTACGCGACCTACGCACTGGCCGCGGCAGCCGTGCTGGTCGCCGCGGTGGCCGGCACCGCGACCGTGGCGCGCGACCTCCGCAGACGCCGCGTTCCACGCCGGAGATGACCCGCACCGAGGCGGCTCCCAGCCGCCGAGGAGTGCCGGGACGAGGCGCCGAAGTGGCTAGGGTGATTGAGGACTTGAGACGGGTGACGGGGGATCAGGGAGCGGCCGGGGGCGCGCTCCGGAGCCGGTGAGGCCACCCCTGCCCCGCATCCCCCAGCGAACCGAGAGAGGACCTCCGCATGACCAACCCCGCGGGCGGTTTCGGACTTGCCGACGAGCCGGTCATCCAGGCCAGGAACAGGATCGTCAAAACCGCAGAGGCGGTCTCCACGCAGTCCAGGGAACTCGCTGACATCCTCGCGACGGCCGGGGCGGGGTGGACCGGCGCCGGCGCCTCGGGATTCACGTCCGCACAGCTCGTGATCAACGAGGACCACGACGAGATCCGCCGGCTGCTGAATGTGCTGCTCCACGCGGTGGGCAGCACCAGGAACCTCAGCAATGCCAATGACGAGGAGGTCCGCGCGGCCTTCAACGCGGTCAGGGCACCGGCCCCGGTGGGCAACGCCTCGGGGCTCAACGGAGTCTGAACCGGTCCTTCCCCCGCAGCCGAGCCAGAGGAGAACCCGGATGGGACACGACCCGCACACCAAGGTCAAGTACGAAAGCGTCCAGGAGATGGCGAACCGCATCCGCGTGGTGTCGCAGAACATCTGCCGCGACCTGGAGGAGATGGACGGCGCGCTCAAGGTGGTCACCGACACCTGGGACGGTGAGGCCCACACCGCGTACGTGATGCTCCAGAACAAGTACCGCGGCAAGGCCGACGACATGAAGGGCCGCCTGGAGCACGTCGCGAGGATCATCGAGAACGGCAAGGACAACTACCGCGCCACGGACCTCAGGGCCTCACGCCTGTTCACCGAGGCGTACTGAACGCACGAGGCACGGGGCCGCGTACGACAAGAGGGGCACGTTCCGGTGAACGTGCCCCTCCCGTGTGCCTCCCCGCCCTACGTCAGGTCGAACTCGCCGTCCCGGGCGCCCAGTACGAACGCACGCCACTCGGCCTCCGTGTACCGCAGCACGGTGTCCGGATCCAGCGAGGACCTCATCGCCACGGCCCCGCCCGGCAGATGCGCGATCTCGACGCGCTCCTCCGCCGCCTCAGTCCCGGGCGCACTCAGCCATTCCACCCCCGAGATGTCGAGTGCGTACAGCTCGTCCTTCTCCGCCTGCGTGCCCATGGTCAGGGTTCCTCTCCGTACGTGGCTCTGCACGGCACCGTACAGGCACCGCCGCGGCCTCAGACCAGGTCGCCGATTCCCCGGCGAACGGCGCCTTTCTGTGCTCCTGTGACGCCGCACGCGCTCCCCGTCTCCGGCTCAGGGCCGCTCCGGGAGCCTTCCGGTCTGCACCAGCGGACTGCCCTGCCGCCGGGTGGCGAAGTACCCCCGCCCCGGCGGCATCGGATGCCCGCGCACCGCGCCGATGAGATCCCCCTCGGCCGCATTGCCGGAGAGCACCACCCCCTGCGCCCCCAGCTCCTTGATCCGTTGCATGAACGCCTCGTACATCGCCCGCGAGGCCCCCGCCGAACTGCGCGCGATGACGAAGCGCACCCCGGTGTCACGGGCGAACGGCAGACAGTCCGCCAACGGGGCCAGGGGACCGCCCGCGCCCGTCGCCACCAGGTCGTAGTCGTCGACGACGACGAAGATCTGCGGACCCGTCCACCAGCTCCGGTCCCGCAACTGCTGCGGAGTCACGTCCGCCGGGGGCTGCCGCCGTGCGAACACACCGGCCAGCGCCTCCATGTGCGTCCGCAGCGCATCCGCCGTCGGCGCGTACTCCAGCACATGGCTCTCCGGCAGCGCGCCGAGCAGCCCGCGCCGGTAGTCCCCGACGACCAGCTTCGCCTCGTCGGGGGCGTACCTCTCCGCGATCTGCTTCGCGATCAGACGCAGCAGATTGGTCTTGCCCGACTCGCTCTCGCCGAAGACCAGGAAGAACGGATCGGTGTCGAAGTCGGCGAACACCGGTTCCAGATCCGTCTCGGCGATCCCGATCGCGATGCCACGGTGCGGGAACTCGAACCCCTTCGGCAACTGCTCCGCGGGCAGCCTGAGCGGCAGCAGCCGTACGGCAGGTGCCGGCGCGCCCGCCCAGTTCGCCCGCACCGTGCCGACGAGCGCGGAGGTCGCGTCGGCGAGGCCCGTCGCATCGGTGACCGAGTCGATGCGCGGCAGCGCGGCCATGAAGTGCAGCTTCTCCACCACCTGCCCGCGGCCCGGCGCCCCGGCCGGCACCCGGCCGGCGACCTTCCGGTCGAACTCGGAGTCCATGACGTCGCCGAGCCGCAGTTCGAGCCGCCCGAGGATCTGGTCCTTGAGCGCGGCGCGCACCTCCATGGAGCGCGCGGTCGACAGCACCACATGGACGCCGTAGCCGAGACCGCGCGCGGCGATGTCCGTGACGACCGGCTCCAGTGACTCGTACTCGGTCCGGAACCCGCCCCAGCCGTCGATGACCAGGAACACGTCCCCCCACGCCTCGCCGGGCAGTTCACCGAGTGCGCGCCTGCGCCGGTACGTGGCGACGGAATCGATGTCCCGGTCGCGGAAGAACTCCTCGCGCCGGCTCAGCACCCCCGCCACCTCCGCGACCGTGCGCCGCACCCGCTCCGGATCCAGGCGCGAGGCGATCTGCCCCACATGCGGCAGCGCCGCCAGCGAGGCCAGCCCGCCACCGCCGAAGTCGAGACCGTAGAACTGCACCTCCTGCGGGGTGTGCGTGAGCGCGAACGACGCGATCAAGGTCCGCAGCAGCGTCGATTTGCCGGACTGCGGCCCTCCGACCACCATCAGATGCCCCGCCGCCCCGGAGAAGTCGCGGTACAGCACCTCGCGCAGCTGCTCGAACGGCTTGTCGACCAGGCCCAGCGGGACCGTCAGCCCGCCGGGCCGGCTGTACTCCGTGGCGGTGAACCCGCGCCCCTCGGCCGGCGCGAGCCCCGGCAGCAGCTGGTCCAGCGCCGGAGCCCGGTCCAGCGGCGGCAGCCACACCTGGTGAGCCGGCACACCCTGACCCTCCAGCCGCCGCACGATCACATCGAGCACGGTGCCGGCCGACGCGTCGTCCCGCGCCGGGGCGGCGGGCAAGGCGGCCCCGCCGATCTCCGCACCCGCCGACGGCACCGGCAGGGCACGGAACAGCGCGGCCCGCCGCACGGCCGGCACCGGCCCCGACGCGGGGGCGGGGCCGCCCGTGCGGTACGCCCCCGACACGTACGCCGCCTTGAACCGCGTCAGCTCCTCCGTACCGGACTTGAGACAGCCCGAGCCCGGCACCGACGGCAGGTGGTACGCGTCCGGCACCCCCAGCACCGTCCGCGACTCGGCGGCCGAGAAGGTCCGCAGCCCGATCCGGTACGAGAGATAGGTGTCCAGTCCGCGCAGCCTGCCCTCCTCCAGCCGCTGCGAGGCCAGCAGCAGATGCACACCCAGCGAACGGCCGATGCGGCCGATCTGGATGAACATGTCGATGAAGTCGGGCTTGGCGGTGAGCAGTTCGGAGAACTCGTCGATCACCAGCACCAGTGAGGCCAGCGGCTCCAGCGCCGCGCCCGCCGCCCGTGCCTTCTCGTAGTCGTGGATGTTGGCGTAGTTGCCCGCCGAGCGCAGCAGCTCCTGCCGGCGCTGGAGTTCCCCGCGGATCGCGTCGCCCATCCGGTCCACGAGGGCCAGGTCGTCGGCCAGGTTGGTGATGACCGCGGCCACGTGCGGCAGCTGCGACATACCGCTGAACGTCGCCCCGCCCTTGAAGTCCGCGAGCACGAAGTTCAGCGTCTCGGACGGGTGCGTGACCGCGAGCCCCAGCACCAGCGTCCGCAGCAGCTCCGACTTGCCGGATCCCGTCGCGCCGACGCACAGCCCGTGCGGCCCCATGCCGCCCTGAGCCGCCTCCTTGAGGTCCAGCATCACCGGCAGTCCGTCCTCGCCGACCCCGATGGGCACCCGCAGCCGTTCGGAGACCGGCCGCGGCCGCCAGGTGCGCGCCACATCGACGGAGTCCGCGTCGCCGAGGTCCAGCAGTTCGGTGAAGTCCAGGTCGGAGAGCAGCGGTTCGCCGTCCTTGCCGCCGCCCGTCCGCAGCGGCGCCAGCTGCCGCGCCAGCGCCTCGGCCGCGGGCAGCGAGATGCCGTCCGGCGCACCCTCGTACACCGCACCCGCCCCCGACTCCACCCGCAACAGACCCGGCTGTGCCATCACGGTGAGCCCGCCGCGGTGAGCGGCCGGCTCACCCCGCACCACCTCGACGAGGGTCACGCCCTGCAGCCCCTCGGGCGCCGCGAGCACCGAGCCGGGCGTCAACCACCCGCCGTCCAGGATCACCATGATGTGCGGCTGGTCAGGCAGGGGCGCGCTCTCGCCGCCGAACCGCGGCCGTCCCTCCAGCCGGCCGCCCAGCAACCGCTCCAGACCGGCCAGGTCCGCCGCGAACAGCCGCTTCGAGCCGGCCCCGTCGACCTGCCCCGGCACCTGCGCGTGCGGCAGCCACTTCGTCCAGTCCCAGCGCGCCACCGCATCCGGCCCCGCCACGACCGCGACCACCAGGTCGTCCGGCGAGTGCAGCGTCACCAGCTGGGCCACCATCGCCCGCGCCACCGACTGCGCCGACTCCGGCAGGCCGCACAACGTCACCCGGGCGAACGCCCGCACCGGGAACGCCACCGGTAACCCGTCCAGTGAGCCGTGCACCGCCAGGAACCGCCGCAGCGCGCCCGCGCACACCGGCTCGGGATCGTCGGCCGGATCGGTGTCCGGCGCCGACAGGGGCGTCGACAGCCCCTGAACCCCGAGCCCGATCCGCACCTGCCCGAAGTCCTGGTCACCGGACCGCCGTTCCCAGACCCGGACGCCCTCTGCGACCACCGACCGAAGCTGTTCGGGGCCGGGGTGCAGATACAACTGCGCGTCACGCTGGGCGCGCGCCGTCCGGCGCACCGTACGCCGGGTATGCGCCAGGTACGTGAGGTAGTCGCGCCGGGCATCCGCCAACTGCCCCTGCGTGCCGCGTCGGTGACGGACCAGCTGGGCGACCACCATGGCGGCCGTCGAGACCAGCATCAGCACACCCATGATCCGCATGAACGGCGGTGCCTGGGGTGAGAAGAAGAAGACCACCGACGAACCCATGCCGAGCGCCGGCAGGACCTGCATCAGCACACCTTCCCGCTGCCCGCGCGGAAGCGGGGGAGGGGCCTTCAACGCCAGCCCTTCCGCGAGCAGTTCCGGTGGCAGGGCCCGCGGCGGACGCTTCACGACGATCTGGCTCACCGGTGCATCAAATCCCTCGGTACGGACGGGCCGGGGGCCGGACGGACCCGCACCGACGCCCCCGTGGCTGCCTACGCCCACGGACTGGCCTCCGCGAGAGGGCGATCCTATGTGCCGGACTCTTGCGGAGATTACGGGATTCACCCTTTCCAGTAGGGTTGCGCGCGCATCGTGCGCAATTGGGGACCAGGGGAGCAGACACGTGAGTACGACGGCAGCGACCGGCTTCTGCCGCGTCACTGTCGTGGCGCCCGACAGCCGGATCGACGTCGCGCTGCCCGAGGACCTCGCCGTCGCCGACGTCTGCCCGGAGGTCCTCCGCCTCACCGGCCGGCCCCAGGCCGTCGCCACTCCCACCGGCTACCACCTCGTACGACGCGACGGCACCGTCCTCGACGGCGCCCGAACCCTCGCCGCCCAGCAGGTGCTCGACGGCGAGATCCTCAGCCTGCGCCCGTTCGCCGAATCGCTCCCGCCCGCCGTGTTCGACGACGTCCCGGACGCCATCGCCTCGGCCGTCAGCCGCGACCGCCACCTGTGGAGCGACGACCTGCTGCGCGGCGCCGGCCCGGCGGGCGCCGCACTGCTGTTCGTACTCATGGGCTTCGTGCTCTGGTTCACCGACCCGGTCCGCCACGACATGCACAGCCTGCCCGGTGTCATCGCGGGCGCCGCCGGAGCGCTGCTCACCGCCTTCGCGGGCGTGCGCTCCCGGGTCTATGCGGACCGCGTCACGGCCGTCGCGCTCGGCGTCGGCGCCCTGCCCCTCGTCCTGATCGCGGGCTCGGGCATCGTCGGCCCGGACGCGGGCCAGGGGCCGGGCAGGCTCCAGCTCCTTCTCGGCTGCGTCGCCGTGCTCGTCGCCGCAGTCGTCCTGGTCGCCGTCACCCCGGGCGGCGACGCCCCGTTCGTCGCAGGGGCCTTCCTCGCCACCGCCGGCACCCTGGCGGCCTTCGCCGCGATCCTCAGCGAGTCCTCGGCCGTCGCGGCGGCCGCCGTCTGCGCCCCGGCCGCCATCGGACTGATCGCCTTCCTGCCCGCCCTCTCGGCCCGCTTCGCACGGCTCCCCATCGGATACGCCCCGCAGCGCACCGACCGGACCGGCTACGACGACCCCCTCGCCGATCCGGACGACGGCCGGCGGGACGCCCCCGTGGACGCCGCGCACATCGCGGAGCGGGCGCGGCGGGGCCACGAGCTCCTGCTCGGCCTCGTCGGAGGCTGCGCGGCCCTCGTCGCCGCGTCCGCCGCGGTGCTCGGCTTCTCCGGCGACGCCTGGGGACAGCTCCTCGCCCTGGCCACAGGGCTTGCCATGCTGCTGCGCGCCCGGCTCTTCCGCTACACCTCGCAGGTCGTCTGCGTACTCGCGGCGGGCCTCGGAGCCCTCGCCCTGCTGATCCTCGGCCTCGCGCTGAATCCGCCCGCCGACCCGGCGACGGCGGTCGCCGTTCGTACGGTCTGGCTCTCCGCGGCCGTCACCGCCGGTGCGGCCCTGCTGGCAGCGGCGGGCCTGATCGTTCCCCGCAAGGGCCTCTCCCCCTTCTGGGGCAGGGCCCTGGACCTGACGGAGAGCGCGCTCCTGCTCTCCCTGGTCCCGCTCTGCCTGGCGGTCCTCGACGTCTTCGCGCGCGCCAGGGCCCTCACGGGCTGAGGCCAGTCGGGGCCGCTCCGAACGGCTGGTAGTCTGGCCGTGGCCGTTTGTGTACGCGTTCCCGGTTGACTCTGGGAGCTGCGCTCATCGGACCTTCGCTCCCGAGTCACTCAAGCTCCCCTGAGATCAAGACCAGGGGCACTCGTGGGCGCATCGAACACCAAGAGGAGTACCGCGTGCCGCTCGACGCCGCTACGAAGAAGCAGATCATGACCGAGTTCGCGCAGAAGGAGGGCGACACCGGTTCCCCCGAGGTTCAGGTCGCCATGCTTTCGCGCCGGATCTCGGACCTGACGGAGCACCTCAAGACGCACAAGCACGACCACCACTCCCGTCGTGGTCTGCTGATCCTGGTCGGCCAGCGTCGCCGCCTCCTGCAGTACCTGGCCAAGAAGGACATCCAGCGCTTCCGTGCGCTCGTCGACCGCCTCGGCATCCGCCGTGGCGCGGCCGGCGGCGCCAAGTAAGGACGCTGTGAAAGGGAGCGGTTCCCACTTCTAGGGGGCCGCTCCCTTTGCCGTACGTGCGGTACCGGGGGCAACCTCAGTAACCTGGACGTGCACAACAACAGACGAGGAGAGGCGCGCCGCACGGCCGCCGCCGGTCCTCGGTAGTGGCCCCCGGGACAACGCCCGGGAGCTTCGATCGAAGACCGGCCCCGCACACACGGTGCGCCTCTCCGCACCGTCCTGCGCCACACGGGCGTCAGGACGAAAGACGACGAGTATGGAGAAATCACTAGTGGAGAACGAGACCCACTACGCCGAGGCCGTTATCGACAACGGAACCTTCGGCACCCGCACCATCCGCTTCGAGACGGGCCGCCTGGCCAAGCAGGCCGCCGGCTCCGCCGTCGCGTACCTGGACGACGACACCATGGTGCTGTCGGCCACCACCGCTTCCAAGCGGCCCAAGGACCAGCTCGACTTCTTCCCCCTCACGGTGGACGTCGAGGAGCGGCAGTACGCCGCAGGCAAGATCCCCGGCTCCTTCTTCCGCCGGGAGGGCCGCCCCTCCGAGGACGCGATCCTCACCTGCCGCCTGATCGACCGCCCGCTGCGCCCCTCCTTCAAGAAGGGCCTGCGCAACGAGATCCAGATCGTCGAGACGATCATGGCGCTCAACCCCGACCACCTGTACGACGTGGTCGCGATCAACGCCGCCTCCGCTTCCACGATCCTGGCGGGCCTGCCCTTCTCCGGCCCCATCGGCGCCACCCGCGTCGCCCTGATCAAGGGCCAGTGGGTCGCGTTCCCGACGCACACCGAGCTCGAGGACGCAGTCTTCGACATGGTCGTCGCCGGTCGTGTCCTCGAGGACGGCGACGTCGCGATCATGATGGTCGAGGCCGAGGCCACCGAGAAGACCATCCAGCTCGTCCAGGACGGTGCCGAGGCCCCGACCGAAGAGGTCGTCGCCGCCGGTCTGGAAGCCGCGAAGCCCTTCATCAAGGCGCTCTGCAAGGCCCAGTCCGACCTCGCCGCCAAGGCCGCCAAGCCCACCGGTGAGTTCCCGGTCTTCCTCGACTACCAGGACGACGTCCTGGAGGCCCTCTCCAAGGCCGTCAGCACCGAGCTCGCCAAGGCGCTCACCATCGCCGGCAAGCAGGAGCGCGAGGCGGAGCTGGACCGCATCAAGGAGATCGCGGGCGAGAAGCTCCTCCCGGCCTTCGAGGGCCGCGAGAAGGAGATCTCCGGTGCCTACCGCGCGCTGACCAAGAAGCTGGTCCGCGAGCGCGTCATCAAGGACAAGGTCCGCATCGACGGCCGTGGCGTCACGGACATCCGTACGCTCGCCGCCGAGGTCGAGGCCATCCCGCGCGTGCACGGCTCGGCGCTCTTCGAGCGTGGCGAGACCCAGATCCTGGGCGTCACCACCCTCAACATGCTCCGGATGGAGCAGCAGCTGGACACCCTTTCCCCGGTGACCCGCAAGCGCTACATGCACAACTACAACTTCCCGCCGTACTCCGTCGGTGAGACCGGCCGCGTGGGCTCGCCCAAGCGCCGCGAGATCGGCCACGGTGCGCTCGCCGAGCGCGCCATCGTGCCGGTGCTGCCGTCGCGCGAGGAGTTCCCCTACGCGATCCGCCAGGTCTCCGAGGCGCTGGGCTCCAACGGCTCGACGTCCATGGGCTCGGTCTGCGCCTCCACCATGTCCCTGCTGAACGCCGGTGTGCCCCTCAAGGCCGCCGTCGCCGGCATCGCCATGGGCCTGATCTCGCAGGAGATCGACGGCAAGACCCACTACGTCGCCCTCACCGACATCCTCGGTGCCGAGGACGCGTTCGGTGACATGGACTTCAAGGTCGCCGGTACGAAGCAGTTCGTGACCGCGCTCCAGCTCGACACCAAGCTCGACGGCATCCCCGCCTCGGTCCTGGCCGCCGCGCTGAAGCAGGCCCGTGACGCACGCCTCCACATCCTCGACGTGATGAACGAGGCCATCGACGTCCCGGACGAGATGTCCCCGAACGCCCCCCGGATCATCACCGTCAAGATCCCGGTGGACAAGATCGGTGAGGTCATCGGCCCCAAGGGCAAGATGATCAACCAGATCCAGGAGGACACCGGCGCCGACATCACGATCGAGGACGACGGCACCATCTACATCGGTGCCCAGCAGGGCTCGCAGGCCGAGGCCGCGCGCGCCACGATCAACGCGATCGCCAACCCGACCATGCCGGAGGTCGGCGAGCGCTACCTGGGTACGGTCGTCAAGACCACCACCTTCGGTGCGTTCGTCTCCCTGATGCCCGGCAAGGACGGCCTGCTGCACATCTCGCAGATCCGCAAGCTCGCCGGTGGCAAGCGCGTGGAGAACGTCGAGGACGTGCTCGGCGTCGGGTCCAAGGTCCAGGTCGAGATCGCGGAGATCGACTCCCGCGGCAAGCTCTCCCTCATCCCCGTCATCGAGGGCGAAGAGGACGAGAAGAAGGACGACACCGACAAGTGACGTCCCGTAGTTCCGTGACGACGGCCCGCCCCTCCTCGGAGGGGCGGGCCGTCGCCCGTACCCAAACGCTTCTCAAGGGCACCAACGGCATCGGCACGGTCCGCCGCACGGTCCTGCCCGGTGGCCTGCGCATCGTCACCGAGACCCTGCCCTCCGTACGCTCCGCCACCTTCGGTATCTGGGCCAACGTCGGATCACGCGACGAGACCCCGGCCCTGAACGGCGCGACGCACTACCTCGAACATCTCCTCTTCAAGGGCACGGCCAAGCGCAGTGCCCTCGACATCTCGTCCGCGATCGACGCGGTCGGCGGCGAGATGAACGCCTTCACGGCGAAGGAGTACACCTGCTACTACGCGCGGGTCCTCGACACGGACCTGCCGCTGGCCATCGACGTCGTCTGCGACATGCTGACCGGCTCCCTGATCGCCTCCGAGGACGTCGACGCCGAGCGCGGCGTCATCCTCGAAGAGATCGCGATGACGGAGGACGACCCGGGCGACTGCGTGCACGACCTGTTCGCGCACACCATGCTCGGCGACACCCCGCTCGGCCGCCCGGTCCTCGGCACCGTCGACACGATCAACGCCCTGAACCGCGGCCAGATCGCCCGCTTCTACAAGAAGCACTACGACCCCACGCACCTGGTCGTCGCCGCAGCCGGCAACGTCGACCACGCCACGGTCGTACGCCAGGTCCGCAAGGCCTTCGAGCGCGCCGGGGCACTGTCCCGCACCGACGCCGTCCCGACGGCGCCGCGCGAGGGCTCCCGCACGCTGCGCACCGCGGGCCGGGTCGAAGTGCAGAACCGCAAGACCGAGCAGGCCCACGTGGTCCTCGGCGTGCCGGGGCTGGCCCGCACCGACGAGCGCCGCTGGGCGCTCGGCGTACTCAACACCGCCCTCGGCGGCGGCATGAGCTCCCGCCTCTTCCAGGAGGTACGGGAGAAGCGCGGCCTCGCCTACAGCGTCTACTCGTACACCTCGGGCTTCGCGGACTGCGGACTCTTCGGCGTGTACGCGGGCTGCCGGCCCAGCCAGGTCCACGACGTCCTCAGGATCTGCCGCGACGAGCTCGACCGTGTCGCGTCGGACGGACTCGACGACGAGGAGATCAGCCGCGCGATCGGCCAGCTCTCCGGCTCCACCGTCCTCGGCCTGGAGGACACCGGCGCACTGATGAACCGGATCGGCAAGAGCGAACTGTGCTGGGGTGAGCAGATGTCGGTCGACGACATGCTGGCCCGCATCGCGCAGGTGACACCGGACGACGTCCGCTCGGTGGCGGGCGAGGTCCTCGGACACCGCCCCTCGCTCTCCGTCATCGGCCCGCTCAAGGACAAGCAGGCCGGCCGCCTCGACGAAGCGGTCTCCTAATCCCTTTGTAAGGAAGCAGAGCAATGAGCAAGCTGCGCGTAGCCGTTCTCGGCGCCGGGGGCCGTATCGGCTCCGAGGCGGTACGAGCGGTCGAGGCCGCCGACGACATGGACCTGGTGGCCGCACTCGGCCGCGGCGACAAGCTGGAGACCCTCGCGGAATCCGGTACCCAGGTCGTCGTCGAGCTCACCACTCCCACGTCGGTGATGGACAACCTCGACTTCTGCGTCCGGCACGGCATCCACGCCGTGGTCGGCACCACCGGCTGGACCGACGAACGGCTCGCGCAGCTGAACACCTGGCTCTCCGGCTCGCCGGAGACCGGTGTGCTCATCGCGCCGAACTTCTCCATCGGCGCGGTGCTCACCATGAAGTTCGCGCAGCAGGCCGCCCGGTACTTCGAGTCGGTCGAGGTCATCGAGCTGCACCACCCCAACAAGGCCGACGCCCCCTCCGGCACTGCGGCCCGTACCGCCCAGCTGATCGCCGAGGCCCGCCGCGAGGCGGGCTGCGCACCCCAGCCGGACGCCACCGCGACGGCACTGGACGGGGCGCGAGGCGCCGACGTGGACGGCATCCCGGTCCACTCGGTACGGCTCCGCGGCCTCCTGGCCCACCAGGAGGTGCTGCTCGGAGGTGAGGGCGAGACCCTCACCATCCGGCACGACTCCCTGCACCACAGCAGCTTCATGCCGGGCATCCTGCTCGGAGCACGCCGCGTGGTGACCACGCCGGGCCTCACGTTCGGCCTGGAAAACTTCCTCGACCTGAACTGACTGAGCCCACCGCCATGCGCGCAAAGATCACTTACCTCGTCACCGCTGCCGTCCTGGTCTTCTACTTCGTCCTGGTCGGCAGCCGAGGTGTCCTGCTCATCAAGCACGGCACGCTGCTGACGGTGACCTTCGGGGTCGCCGTGCTGATCCTTCCGGTGATCGGCATCTGGTTCCTCTGGAAGAACACCCAGTTCGTCCGGAGGGCGAACGCCCTGGCCGCCGAGCTCGACGCCGAGGGCGGCCTGCCCGTCGACGACCTGGCCCGTACCCCGAGTGGGCGTATCGACCGGGACTCCGCCGACGCGGTGTTCGCCCGCCGCCGGGAGGAGACGGAGGACACGCCGGACGACTGGCGCTGCTGGTTCCGCCTCGCTGTCGCCTACCAGGACGCCCGGGACACACCCAGGGCCAGGAAGGCCATGCAGCGGGCCATCGCCCTCCACAGAGGCCGCACACCGGCCTCGGCGGCCCCGTCCGGCAACTAGCAGTTCCCGCACACGACGAGACCGTCCGGCGTTCCTCGCGAACGCCGGACGGTCTCGTCGTCTCCGCTGGGGGCAGGCGGGCCCTCAGTGCTGCCGGTACTCGTCCCCCCACGCCTCGATCGTGTCGGCGGCCCTGTCGAACGCCTCACCGCGCGCCAGGAAGTCCGCGTTGGAGTCCGTGAGCAGCGGCGGCACCGCGTCCCCACCCTTGCGCACGACGATCAGCGCCTGGCCCTGCACCGTGCGCGGGAACCCGAGCCACTTGACCGGCTGCTGCACGGTACGCACCGCGGCGGCGCGGTTCCACGGCACGGTCGTCGTCCGGAAGAAACCCACCCGGCGCACGCCGTGCCGGCTCACCCAGGCGCCGATCCGCAGCATCCGCAGGGCACAGATGATCACCGCGAGGGCCAGGGCGAGACACGCGCCGGCCCCGGGCATCGCCCCGGCGAACGCCGTGATCATCCCGGCGAACAGGATGAACGAGGCAAGCAGCAGCAGACCGGCCGCTGCCGCGACACGCCAGGGCCCGGGGCGGTAGGGGCGCCGCCAGCTGTCGTGGTCGTCGAACGGCAGCGCGGCATCCTCAGCGCTCGCGTCAAATGCGCGGTCGGCCGTCAGAAAGGGCAGGGGCACGACTGATCCTCACTCACAAGCACGCTCGATTGCTGTGCCCGGTGAGGCTACCGAGGAGCCTGCCGACCGGGCCACCCCAGGGGGCCCGGTCGAGTCAGCGCCCCTGTGCCGCCTCGGCCTGCTGATGGTGCAACGGCGACTGTTCGGGAGCCAGAGAGGGCAGGCCGAGCAGCAGCGATCCGGCGAGTCCGGCGACCACGGCGAGCCCCGTGAGGGTGCGGCCCGCCTTCTCGGAGAGGGAGGGGCGCTCCCGCGGGGGCGGTGTGACGTTACTGCGGAATCGGTCGGCCTCGGCCACGAACGAGAACGGGACGGATTCACGCCGGCGGAACATGAGGTAACTCTCCTTGAACTCTGATTCGGGTGGTGCTAATGAGTCAGACGCACGGGAAGCCCGATCGGTGCCCCGAATCGCCGGATTGGCCGAAGAAATCCCAGGACGGGCGGTGCGGACCGCGTTGTCAGTGGCGGCCCGTAGAGTGGGCGCCGCCCGAGCGACGCCATTGGAAGGACCCCCGCCGGTGACCGAGACCCCCGAGCCCGCAAAGCCCAGCTTCCGCAGCGATGTCACCGTTGACCTGGTGAAACATGCCGCCGGTGATTCCGATGTGCTGTTCGCCGCCCGTGTTTCCACGGCCGGTGAGCAGTCCCTCGAAGAGGTCACCAAGGACCCTGAGCGCTCCAAGGGGCTCATCAACTACCTGATGCGGGACCGGCACGGAAGCCCGTTCGAGCACAACTCGATGACCTTCTTCATCAGCGCCCCGATCTTCGTGTTCCGCGAGTTCATGCGGCACCGCGTGGGCTGGTCGTACAACGAGGAATCGGGCCGCTACCGGGAGCTGGAGCCGGTCTTCTACGTCCCGGGGGAGTCCCGCAAGCTGGTCCAGCAGGGCCGCCCCGGCAAGTACGAGTTCGTCGAGGGCACCGAGGCGCAGGCGGAGCTCACCGGCCGTGTCATGGAGGACTCGTACCGCCAGGCGTACGAGGCCTACCAGGAGATGCTGGCGGCAGGAGTGGCCCGCGAGGTGGCCCGTGCGGTCCTCCCGGTCGGCCTGTTCTCCTCGATGTACGCCACGTGCAACGCCCGCTCGCTGATGCACTTCCTCGGCCTGCGTACGCAGCACGAGCTCGCGAAGGTTCCGTCCTTCCCGCAGCGCGAGATCGAGATGGTCGGCGAGCAGATGGAGGCGCACTGGGCACAGCTCATGCCGCTCACCCATGCAGCCTTCAACAAAAACGGACGCGTTGCCCCGTAAGCGGTGTCCGTATTGCGGCGTTTCGTGAAGTTCATCTAGGCTGATCAAACGGACCCGGCACTGCTTGAACCCCCGAGCAGGCAGTGCCGGGCTCCTCTTGCTTGTCCCCCCGAGGGGACACCGGGCGCCGAGCAACGAGTAGCGTGGTACCCATGGCTCCGATCTCCACTCCGCAGACCCCCTTCGGGCGG
Organism: Streptomyces sp. LN549; assembly: GCF_043203805.1. NCBI lineage: Bacteria > Bacillati > Actinomycetota > Actinomycetes > Kitasatosporales > Streptomycetaceae > Streptomyces > Streptomyces sp. LN549. The sequence goes on from NZ_JAZHRI010000002.1 coordinate 6,657,262, forward strand.
GTCCTCACCGCTATGGTCACGCCCTTCACGGCGGACGGCGCACTCGACCTCGACGGCGCCCAGCGGCTCGCCACCCACCTGGTGGACGCAGGCAACGACGGCCTGATCATCAACGGCACCACCGGCGAGTCCCCGACCACCAGCGACGCGGAGAAAGACCAGCTCGTACGGGCTGTGCTGGAGGCGGTCGGAGACCGGGCGCACGTCGTCGCCGGTATCGGCACCAACGACACCCGCCACAGCGTCGAGCTCGCCCGCACGGCCGAACGCACTGGCGCCCACGGCCTCCTCGCGGTCACCCCGTACTACAACAAGCCGCCGCAGGAGGGCCTCCTCCGCCACTTCACGGCGATCGCGGACGCCACCGGTCTGCCGGTGATGCTCTACGACATTCCCGGCCGCAGCGGTGTGCCGATCGACACAGAGACCCTCGTCCGGCTGGCAGACCATCCGCGCATCGTGGCCAACAAGGACGCCAAGGGCGACCTCGGCCGCGCGAGCTGGGCCATCGCACAGTCCGGCCTGGCCTGGTACTCGGGCGACGACATGCTGAACCTGCCGCTCCTGTCGGTCGGCGCGGTCGGCTTCGTCTCCGTCGTCGGCCATGTCGTCACCCCGGACCTGCGCGCCCTCATCGAGGCCTACCTCGGCGGAGACGTACAGAAGGCCACGGAGATCCACCAGAAGCTGCTGCCTGTGTTCACGGGCATGTTCCGTACACAGGGCGTGATCACCACCAAGGCCGCACTGACCCTCCAGGGCCTCCCGGCGGGCCCGCTGCGCCTCCCCCTGGTGGAGCTCAGCGCACAGGAAACGGCACAGCTCAAGATCGATCTCGCCGCCGGTGGGGTACAGCTGTAACCACAGACTTCACAACTGAATACGCGAAGAACACTCGCAAGAGGGCTACACGGCACCACCCCAAGACAACAGCAAGTGCACGAATGACATGCGCGCCACGTGCCCAAGCGGTACGTGGCGTGCGTGGTAAGGAGAGTCTTTTGAGTCATCCGCATCCTGAACTCGGCACCCCGCCGAAGCTCCCGAAGGGCGGCCTACGGGTCACCCCGCTGGGCGGCCTCGGCGAAATCGGCCGCAACATGACGGTCTTCGAGTACGGCGGCCGCCTGCTCATCGTCGACTGCGGCGTTCTCTTCCCGGAGGAGGAGCAGCCCGGAATCGACCTGATCCTTCCGGACTTCACCACCATCCGGGACCGCCTCGACGACGTCGAGGGCATTGTCCTGACGCACGGACACGAGGACCACATCGGTGGTGTCCCGTATCTGCTGCGCCTGAAGCCGGACATCCCGCTCATCGGCTCCAAGCTGACCCTCGCGCTCATCGAGGCGAAGCTTCAGGAGCACCGGATTCGTCCGTACACCCTTGAGGTCAAGGAGGGGCAGCGCGAGCGCCTCGGAGTCTTCGACTGCGAGTTCATCGCGGTCAACCACTCCATCCCCGACGCTCTCGCGGTCGCCATCCGTACGCCCGCGGGCATGGCCGTCGCCACCGGCGACTTCAAGATGGACCAGCTGCCGCTGGACGGCCGGCTCACCGACCTGCACGCGTTCGCCCGGCTGAGCGAGGAAGGCATCGACCTTCTGCTCTCCGACTCGACGAACGCGGAGGTGCCGGGCTTCGTACCGCCGGAGCGGGACATCTCCAACGTCCTGCGCACGGTCTTCGCCAACGCGCAGAAGCGCATCATCGTGGCGAGCTTCGCGAGCCATGTGCACCGCATCCAGCAGATCCTCGACACGGCCCACGAGTACGGCCGCCGGGTCGCCTTCGTCGGGCGATCGATGGTCCGGAACATGGGCATCGCCCGTGACCTGGGCTATCTGAAGGTTCCCGCGGGCCTGGTCGTCGACGTGAAGACCCTCGACGACCTGCCGGACGACGAGGTCGTGCTGGTCTGCACGGGCTCGCAGGGCGAGCCGATGGCGGCCCTGTCCCGGATGGCCAACCGCGACCACCAGATCCGCATCGTCCAGGGCGACACCGTCATCCTGGCCTCGTCGCTGATCCCGGGTAACGAGAACGCGGTCTACCGCGTGATCAACGGCCTGACCCGCTGGGGCGCCAACGTCGTCCACAAGGGCAACGCCAAGGTCCACGTCTCGGGTCACGCCTCGGCCGGCGAGCTGCTGTACTTCTACAACATCTGCAAGCCGAAGAACCTGATGCCGGTTCACGGCGAATGGCGCCACCTGCGGGCCAACGCGGAACTGGGCGCCCTCACCGGCGTCCCGAAGGACCACATCGTCATCGCCGAGGACGGCGTGGTCGTCGACCTGATCGACGGCAAGGCCAAGATCGTCGGCAAGGTCCAGGCCGGCTATGTGTACGTCGACGGCCTCTCGGTCGGCGATGTCACCGAGACCTCTCTCAAGGACCGCCGCATCCTCGGTGACGAGGGGATCATCTCCGTCTTCATCGTGGTCGACAGCTCCTCCGGCAAGATCGTGGGCGGCCCCCACATCCAGGCCCGGGGCTCCGGCATCGACGACTCGGCGTTCAGCGCGGTCGTCCCGAAGGTCGAAGAGGCTCTCAACAAGTCGGCGCAGGACGGCGTCATGGAGCCCCACCAGCTCCAGCAGCTGGTCCGCCGCACGGTGGGCAAGTGGGTCTCCGACACCTACCGTCGGCGTCCGATGATCCTCCCCGTCGTCGTCGAGGTCTGACCCCGACGGGTGTGAACTCTGGAGCGGGGCCCCCGATTTGCATCGGGGCGCCCCGCTCCAGTACGTTTACGTCTCCGCCTCACCGGGAAGCACCGCGCACACGTGTGCGCTGGGAGTCCCACGGAGGGCGGAATTCCGACTCAGAACTTCTGATAAAGTCGGGTCCGCCGAAAGGCAAGGCCACTTCAACGGCCATCAGAATTCAAATCCGGACCGGAAACGGGATGGAATGGGTCTGGTAAGGTTGAGCTCGCTGGAAAGGGAAAGCGCGAAAGCGAAGAACTGGAAAGCGAAAATGCGAGGCCCGCTTCGACCGGGAATCGGACACGAAAGAGTCTGATAGAGTCGGAAACGCAAGACCGAAGGGAAGCGCCCGGAGGAAAGCCCGAGAGGGTGAGTACAAAGGAAGCGTCCGTTCCTTGAGAACTCAACAGCGTGCCAAAAGTCAACGCCAGATATGTTGATACCCCGACCTGCTTCGGCAGGTTCGAGGTTCCTTTGAAAAGTCCTAACAGGTCTCTGGCCTGGTAGGCAATGCACACAGCGAGGATTCAGTGGACGATCGGTCATATTCCGACCTGGTCGTTCCGCTCTCGTGGTGTCTACCCGATTACGGGAAAACATTCACGGAGAGTTTGATCCTGGCTCAGGACGAACGCTGGCGGCGTGCTTAACACATGCAAGTCGAACGATGAAGCCCTTCGGGGTGGATTAGTGGCGAACGGGTGAGTAACACGTGGGCAATCTGCCCTTCACTCTGGGACAAGCCCTGGAAACGGGGTCTAATACCGGATAACACTTTCCCTCTCATGGGGGAAGGTTAAAAGCTCCGGCGGTGAAGGATGAGCCCGCGGCCTATCAGCTAGTTGGTGGGGTAATGGCCTACCAAGGCGACGACGGGTAGCCGGCCTGAGAGGGCGACCGGCCACACTGGGACTGAGACACGGCCCAGACTCCTACGGGAGGCAGCAGTGGGGAATATTGCACAATGGGCGAAAGCCTGATGCAGCGACGCCGCGTGAGGGATGACGGCCTTCGGGTTGTAAACCTCTTTCAGCAGGGAAGAAGCGAAAGTGACGGTACCTGCAGAAGAAGCGCCGGCTAACTACGTGCCAGCAGCCGCGGTAATACGTAGGGCGCAAGCGTTGTCCGGAATTATTGGGCGTAAAGAGCTCGTAGGCGGCTTGTTGCGTCGGTTGTGAAAGCCCGGGGCTTAACCCCGGGTCTGCAGTCGATACGGGCAGGCTAGAGTGTGGTAGGGGAGATCGGAATTCCTGGTGTAGCGGTGAAATGCGCAGATATCAGGAGGAACACCGGTGGCGAAGGCGGATCTCTGGGCCATTACTGACGCTGAGGAGCGAAAGCGTGGGGAGCGAACAGGATTAGATACCCTGGTAGTCCACGCCGTAAACGTTGGGAACTAGGTGTTGGCGACATTCCACGTCGTCGGTGCCGCAGCTAACGCATTAAGTTCCCCGCCTGGGGAGTACGGCCGCAAGGCTAAAACTCAAAGGAATTGACGGGGGCCCGCACAAGCAGCGGAGCATGTGGCTTAATTCGACGCAACGCGAAGAACCTTACCAAGGCTTGACATATACCGGAAAGCATCAGAGATGGTGCCCCCCTTGTGGTCGGTATACAGGTGGTGCATGGCTGTCGTCAGCTCGTGTCGTGAGATGTTGGGTTAAGTCCCGCAACGAGCGCAACCCTTGTTCTGTGTTGCCAGCATGCCCTTCGGGGTGATGGGGACTCACAGGAGACTGCCGGGGTCAACTCGGAGGAAGGTGGGGACGACGTCAAGTCATCATGCCCCTTATGTCTTGGGCTGCACACGTGCTACAATGGCCGGTACAATGAGCTGCGATGCCGCGAGGCGGAGCGAATCTCAAAAAGCCGGTCTCAGTTCGGATTGGGGTCTGCAACTCGACCCCATGAAGTCGGAGTTGCTAGTAATCGCAGATCAGCATTGCTGCGGTGAATACGTTCCCGGGCCTTGTACACACCGCCCGTCACGTCACGAAAGTCGGTAACACCCGAAGCCGGTGGCCCAACCCCTTGTGGGAGGGAGCTGTCGAAGGTGGGACTGGCGATTGGGACGAAGTCGTAACAAGGTAGCCGTACCGGAAGGTGCGGCTGGATCACCTCCTTTCTAAGGAGCATCTAGATTCCGCAAGGAATCCAGAGCCACTACGCCGGCAAATGTTCGGCGGTGGTCAGCTCATGGGTGGAACGTTGACTATTCGGCACGACAGGTTGTTTTCACTAGTACTGCTTCGGCGTGGAACGTGAGGGTGATCGGTCGGGTCGGGCACGCTGTTGGGTATCTGAAGGTACGGCCGTAAAGGTCGTCCTTCGGTTGCCGGCCCCAGTGAACTCGCCTGTAAGGGTGGGGTGATGGGTGGCTGGTCGTTGTTTGAGAACTGCACAGTGGACGCGAGCATCTGTGGCCAAGTTTTTAAGGGCGCACGGTGGATGCCTTGGCACCAGGAACCGATGAAGGACGTGGGAGGCCACGATAGGCCCCGGGGAGCTGTCAACCAAGCTTTGATCCGGGGGTGTCCGAATGGGGAAACCCGGCAGTCGTCATGGGCTGTCACCCACTGCTGAACACATAGGCAGTGTGGAGGGAACGAGGGGAAGTGAAACATCTCAGTACCCTCAGGAAGAGAAAACAACCGTGATTCCGGGAGTAGTGGCGAGCGAAACTGGATCAGGCCAAACCGTATGCGTGTGATACCCGGCAGGGGTTGCGCATGCGGGGTTGTGGGATCTCTTTTTCACGGTCTGCCGGCTGTGAGACGAGTCAGAAACCGTTGATGTAGGCGAAGGACATGCGAAAGGTCCGGCGTAGAGGGTAAGACCCCCGTAGCTGAAACATTAACGGCTCGTTTAAGAGACACCCAAGTAGCACGGGGCCCGAGAAATCCCGTGTGAATCTGGCGGGACCACCCGTTAAGCCTAAATATTCCCTGGTGACCGATAGCGGATAGTACCGTGAGGGAATGGTGAAAAGTACCGCGGGAGCGGAGTGAAATAGTACCTGAAACCGTGTGCCTACAAGCCGTGGGAGCGTCGCGCATCGAGCTTGCTCGGTGCGTCGTGACTGCGTGCCTTTTGAAGAATGAGCCTGCGAGTTTGCGGTGTGTTGCGAGGTTAACCCGTGTGGGGAAGCCGTAGCGAAAGCGAGTCCGAATAGGGCGATTTAGTAGCGCGCTCAAGACCCGAAGCGGAGTGATCTAGCCATGGGCAGGTTGAAGCGGAGGTAAGACTTCGTGGAGGACCGAACCCACCAGGGTTGAAAACCTGGGGGATGACCTGTGGTTAGGGGTGAAAGGCCAATCAAACTCCGTGATAGCTGGTTCTCCCCGAAATGCATTTAGGTGCAGCGTCGTGTGTTTCTTGCCGGAGGTAGAGCACTGGATAGGCGATGGGCCCTACCGGGTTACTGACCTTAGCCAAACTCCGAATGCCGGTAAGTGAGAGCACGGCAGTGAGACTGTGGGGGATAAGCTCCATGGTCGAGAGGGAAACAGCCCAGAGCATCGACTAAGGCCCCTAAGCGTACGCTAAGTGGGAAAGGATGTGGAGTCGCAGAGACAACCAGGAGGTTGGCTTAGAAGCAGCCACCCTTGAAAGAGTGCGTAATAGCTCACTGGTCAAGTGATTCCGCGCCGACAATGTAGCGGGGCTCAAGCGTACCGCCGAAGTCGTGTCATTCACACATATAGGGCCAACGCCTGTGTGGATGGGTAGGGGAGCGTCGTGTGCCGGGTGAAGCAGCCGCGGAAGCGAGTTGTGGACGGTTCACGAGTGAGAATGCAGGCATGAGTAGCGATACACACGTGAGAAACGTGTGCGCCGATTGACTAAGGGTTCCTGGGTCAAGCTGATCTGCCCAGGGTAAGTCGGGACCTAAGGCGAGGCCGACAGGCGTAGTCGATGGACAACCGGTTGATATTCCGGTACCCGCTTTGAAACGCCCAATACTGAATCAGGCGATGCTAAGTCCGTGAAGCCGGCCCGATCTCTTCGGAGTTGAGGGTAGTGGTGGAGCCGACGAACCAGACTTGTACTAGGTAAGCGATGGGGTGACGCAGGAAGGTAGTCCAGCCCGGGCGGTGGTAGTCCCGGGGTAAGGGTGTAGGCCGTGTGGTAGGTAAATCCGTCACACATTAAGGCTGAGACCTGATGCCGAGCCGATTGTGGTGAAGTGGATGATCCTATGCTGTCGAGAAAAGCCTCTAGCGAGTTTCATGGCGGCCCGTACCCTAAACCGACTCAGGTGGTCAGGTAGAGAATACCGAGGCGTTCGGGTGAACTATGGTTAAGGAACTCGGCAAAATGCCCCCGTAACTTCGGGAGAAGGGGGGCCATCACTGGTGATCCGATTTACTCGGTGAGCTGGGGGTGGCCGCAGAGACCAGCGAGAAGCGACTGTTTACTAAAAACACAGGTCCGTGCGAAGCCGTAAGGCGATGTATACGGACTGACGCCTGCCCGGTGCTGGAACGTTAAGGGGACCGGTTAGCTGACTTTCGGGTCGGCGAAGCTGAGAACTTAAGCGCCAGTAAACGGCGGTGGTAACTATAACCATCCTAAGGTAGCGAAATTCCTTGTCGGGTAAGTTCCGACCTGCACGAATGGCGTAACGACTTCTCGACTGTCTCAACCATAGGCCCGGTGAAATTGCACTACGAGTAAAGATGCTCGTTTCGCGCAGCAGGACGGAAAGACCCCGGGACCTTTACTATAGTTTGATATTGGTGTTCGGTTCGGCTTGTGTAGGATAGGTGGGAGACTTTGAAGCGGCCACGCCAGTGGTTGTGGAGTCGTCGTTGAAATACCACTCTGGTCGTGCTGGATGTCTAACCTGGGTCCGTGATCCGGATCAGGGACAGTGTCTGATGGGTAGTTTAACTGGGGCGGTTGCCTCCTAAAGAGTAACGGAGGCGCCCAAAGGTTCCCTCAGCCTGGTTGGCAATCAGGTGTTGAGTGTAAGTGCACAAGGGAGCTTGACTGTGAGACCGACGGGTCGAGCAGGGACGAAAGTCGGGACTAGTGATCCGGCAGTGGCTTGTGGAAGCGCTGTCGCTCAACGGATAAAAGGTACCCCGGGGATAACAGGCTGATCTTCCCCAAGAGTCCATATCGACGGGATGGTTTGGCACCTCGATGTCGGCTCGTCGCATCCTGGGGCTGGAGTCGGTCCCAAGGGTTGGGCTGTTCGCCCATTAAAGCGGTACGCGAGCTGGGTTTAGAACGTCGTGAGACAGTTCGGTCCCTATCCGCTGTGCGCGTAGGAATATTGAGAAGGGCTGTCCCTAGTACGAGAGGACCGGGACGGACGAACCTCTGGTGTGCCAGTTGTCCTGCCAAGGGCATGGCTGGTTGGCTACGTTCGGAAAGGATAACCGCTGAAAGCATCTAAGCGGGAAGCCTGCTTCGAGATGAGTATTCCCACCCTCTTGAAGGGTTAAGGCTCCCAGTAGACGACTGGGTTGATAGGCCAGATGTGGAAGCCCGGTAACGGGTGGAGCTGACTGGTACTAATAGGCCGAGGGCTTGTCCTCAGTTGCTCGCGTCCACTGTGTTAGTTCTGAAATAACGAACGGCCGTGTTTTGTTCCGGTGTTGGTTAATTTCATAGTGTTTCGGTGGTCATTGCGTTAGGGAAACGCCCGGTTACATTCCGAACCCGGAAGCTAAGCCTTTCAGCGCCGATGGTACTGCAGGGGGGACCCTGTGGGAGAGTAGGACGCCGCCGAACTCCTTTTATGAAAAGCCCCGTGCCCTTGTGGCACGGGGCTTTTCTGCGTTCCCGACCAGGCCGCCGGCGTACCGGGGCGGGGGAGTGCGTGGCTGGTCAAGGGGGTGGGCGGCTCTCGGAACACTCCCTGGTGGGCGGCATGGTGACGGTGCGGCAGATGGTTTTGCATACCCCCTGATTCAGGGTATGCTTTAGCTCGTTGCCGCAGGGCAGCAAGGCCCCAATAGCTCAGTCGGTAGAGCGTCTCCATGGTAAGGAGAAGGTCTGCGGTTCGATTCCGCATTGGGGCTCAGACAGAGGAAAGGCCCCCGCCGGATGGCGGGGGCCTTTCTCGTTTCCGGGGGCGTCCCGGGCCGTTCGGAGTCGATGCGAGTTATACAGCGGCCTGCGGCTCGGGGACGCGCATCGCGAGGATGGCCATGTCGTCCGACGCCGGCTCGGCGGCGAATCGCTCCACAGCCCGCAGAATGCGTGCCGCGACCGCGCCGGCTGTCAGCCCCGTGCAGTTGGCCAGGACGTCCGCCAGGCCGTCGTCACCGAGCATGCGGGCGCCCTCGCGGCGTTCGGTGACGCCGTCCGTCACGCACAGCAGGACGTCGCCCGGCTCCAGGGTCACCGTCTGCTCGTACAGCTCCAGGTCCTCGATGACACCCAGCAGCGGCTGCGGTTCTGCCGCCGCCTCGACCGAGCCGTCCTGGCGCAGGCGCAACGGCAACGGATGGCCCGCGCACACCACCTTCAGGAGGGCGCTGCCATCCTCCTGCGGCCACAACTCCCCGTACAGCAGGGTCAGGAAACGACTGCGGGCGCCCTCGTCCAGGATGGCGGCGTTCAGACGCTCCAGGACGGCGGGGCCGCCGAAGCCCTCGCGGGCGAGCAGGCGCAAGGCATGACGAGCCAGGCCCGTGACGGCCGCGGCCTCCGGACCCGTACCGCAGACGTCGCCGATGGCGAAACCGTAGGCGCCGTCGCGGATCGGGAAGACGTCGTAGAAGTCGCCGCCCACCTCGTTGCCCTCACCGGCTGCACGGTAGATGACCTCGATCTCCACATTGGGGACATCGGGCAGGCCCGGAGGCAGCAGGCTGCGCTGGAGGGACTGGCTGATGGCCGTGCGCTCCGAGTAGAGACGGGCGTTGTCCAGCGCCAGGGCGGCCCGGCGGGAGAGGTCCTCGGCCAGCTCCAGGATCTCCTGGCGGAAGTGGTCGTCGGACGGCTTGCCGAGCGTGAGCATGCCGATGACCCGGTTACGGGCGACCAGAGGAAGGACCACGGTCTCCCCGCCCACTGCGGCGGCGGTGGCGAGTGTCGTACGGATGCCCGCGCCGAGCCCGCCGGGGTCACCGAGGCCGATACTGCGCATCGATGTGCGCAGGGCGGCCTGATGGGCGGCCTCCGACGGTGCGGACCAGACGCGGGCGCCAGGTGTCGGCACCGGGTCCGGCGGGGAGATCTTGGAGAGCAGGGCCTTGAGGCCGTCGATGCGCTCCTCGTCCTCGTGCAGTACGTACGAGAGGTACGGGTCCGAGGACTGGTCGGCGATCGTGTAGACGGCACACCAGGTGGCCAGGGTGGGGACGGTCATCTGTGCCATCAGGGCGAGCGTCTGGTCCCGGTCGAGCGTGCCGGCCAACAGGTCGGACGCCTCGACGAGGAAGGAGAGCGAACCGCGGCGCAGCCGTTCGAGCTCTCCCAGACGGGCGGACTCGACGGCCAGGGCGATGCGGTCGGCGGCGAACTGGAGGCGCAGGGCCTCCTCGTTGGAGTACCGGCCTGCGGCCTCGGTCGCGACACCCAGAGAGCCCGTGAGCCGGCCCTCGACCTTCAGCGGGACTGTGACCACCGAGCGCATGCCCGTGTCGACGAGCAGCGGGACGGCACCTGGCACCGCATCGAGGTCCTCATGGACGGCAGGCATGCGGGCGGAGCCGTACCGTCCGGTGCCGGCCTCGACGGGGACGCGGGCGAAGCGCTGCCGGGCGGAGGGCAGGCCGGTTGTGGCGCGTACTTCCAGTTCGGTCTCGTCGTCCGTTGCCAGCAGCAGGAACGCCGCGTCGGCGTCGAGCATGTCGCGGGCCCGTTCGACGGTTCGCTGGAGCAGCCCGTCGAGGTCGTCGGGGGCGGGGGAGCCGATGAAGACCTCGAAGGGGTCTGTCGTACGGCTCTCCGTGTTCGCGTCGGAGACGGGAGTGCGCACCGGTGACTGGAGTACGGCCCGCTCGTAGTCGCGCACCAGCAGGCACACCGTCGAGGGTTCGCCCCGGGTGTCCCGGACGCGCAGGTGGGAGCCGTAGACCGGGATCGTGCGGCCGTCGGCGCCGCGCATGCCGTAGCTGCCCTCCCAGCGCGAGAGGCGCAGCGCGTCGGCGATGCCGGTGTTGGTGCCCGGGGTCTGCGGCCAGGCGGTGAAGTCGGTGAACTGCTTGCCGGTGACCTGCTCCGCCGTGTGCCCGAAGAGATACGAGGCGTCGTCGTTCCACGCCGCGATGGAGCCCGCGCTGTCGATCTGGACGACGGCGACCCTGACCCGTTCGTCGGTGACGGGGAGCAGGTCGACGGGGAGCAGTGGGCCCGCGGAGCGGATGCCCACCGGTCGGTCGGGGAGATCGAGCTGGAACCAGACATGTTTGTGCGTGGGGGAGTACTCGACTCCCCAGCGGGAAGCGAGTGCCGCGCACAGGAGGAGGCCGCGGCCGCCCTCCCGGTCGGGACTGCCGAAGTCCAGCCCGGTGGACTGGAGCGGGATCTCCCGCTCCGGGTAGTGGTCGGAGACCTCGACCCGGACACCGTCCTCCGTGCGCAGGCACAGCACGTCCGCCGCTGTGCCCGCATGGACCACCGCATTGGTGACGAGCTCGCTGGTGAGGACGACGGCGTCGTCGACGACGTCGGTGTATCCCCACCCCTGGAGCGTGTCCCGGACAAAGGCGCGGGCCGTCGCGACGGAGCGCCCGACCGGGTCGAAGGTCGCAGCCGCGCGCGCCGTGATCACAGCACTCCCCATATGGTGTCTCGTCGCTTCCCCGAGTCCTGTGCCCGTTTCTCGCCGCTTCGATTCGCCTTGCCAGGCTAGACGCTTCGTGCAGGTGCCGGATACACGAGGGCCGGGTTCGGGCAAGGACGGACAGGAACAGACCCGTGACCGGACAAGTGTTGGCTTCCTCATGGAGGGATGTGGGACAACCATGGGAGGTTCCACCCCGACCGGTTCCGGCCTGGTACGTTTCAACGATTTGACGTCCACATGGTCACCCGTCGACGGTGGTCTGTGGCGGTGAGCCATAGAGGTTCTGGGCAAGCTCTCGGACAAGGCCCGAGCGATTCGGTCAACCCCTGCGGGAGGGACACGGTGGAGTCTGACGTGGCGGCGCGGGGAACAGGTACGCGCAGTAAAGGCGGACAGTCCGTGAAGAAGCAGCGCAATGGAACCGTCGAAGTCGACGCCGCGGCACTCAACAGACTGCTCTCCGGTCTGGTGGCCATGCGGGACGGCAACTTCCGCAGGCGGGTGACCGTCTCGGGCGACGGTGTCATGGCCGAGCTGGCGGCGGTCTTCAACGAGGTCGCCGACCGCAACGTGCATCTCACCGGTGAGCTCGCACGCGTGCGGCGTGTGGTCGGCCGGGAGGGCAAGCTCACCGAGCGGCTGGAGACGGGGGCCTGTGAGGGCTCCTGGGCAGCCGCGATCGACGCGTCCAACGAGCTGGTCGATGATCTCGCACGCCCGGTCTCGGAGGTCGGGCGGGTGCTGTCGGCGGTGGCCGACGGAGATCTTGAGCAGCGGATGGAGCTGCGTTCGCACACGGCGGACGAGACGGTGCGGCCGCTGCGCGGCGAGTTCCTGAAGGTCGCCCGGACGGTCAACAACCTGGTCGACCAGCTGTCGGCGTTCACCGAGCAGGTGACACGCGTCGCGGTCGAGGTGGGGACCGAGGGCAAGCTGGGCGGCCAGGCCCAGGTGCGCGGGATGTCCGGGTCCTGGAAGGACCTCACGGACTCCGTGAACACCATGGCGTACCGGCTGACCGCGCAGGTGCGCGACATCGCCCTGGTGACGACGGCGGTCGCCAAGGGCGATCTGTCGCGGAAGGTCACCGTCCACGTGGCCGGCGAGATGGCTCAGCTGAAGAACACCGTCAACACGATGGTCGACCAGCTGTCCTCGTTCTCCTCCGAGGTGACCCGGGTCGCCCGTGAGGTGGGTACCGAGGGAGAGCTGGGCGGCCAGGCGACCGTGCCGGGCGTGGCCGGGGTCTGGAAGGACCTGACCGACTCCGTCAACACGATGGCGGGCAACCTCACCTCCCAGGTGCGCGGCATCGCGGAGGTGACGACGGCGGTCGCCAACGGTGACCTGTCGCAGAAGGTCCGGGTGAGCGCGCGCGGCGAGGTCGCCCAGCTCGCCGAGACGATCAACCAGATGACCGAGACGCTCCGCACCTTCGCGGACGAGGTCACGCGCGTGGCCAGCGAGGTCGGTGGCGAGGGGCTGCTCGGCGGCCAGGCGCAGGTACCGGGCGCGGCGGGGACCTGGAAGGATCTCACCGACTCGGTGAACACCGTCTTCCGCAATCTGACGACCCAGGTGCGCGACATCGCCCAGGTGACCACCGCGGTCGCCAGTGGTGACATGTCGCAGAAGGTCACCGTCGACGTGGCCGGCGAGATGCTGGAACTGAAGAACACCGTCAACACGATGGTCGACCAGCTTCAGTCCTTCGGTTCGGAAGTGACCCGGGTGGCCCGGGAGGTCGGCGTCGAGGGCCGCCTCGGCGGCCAGGCCGAGGTGCCGGGTGCGGCGGGTACCTGGAAGGACCTCACGGACTCCGTGAACACGGCGTTCCGGAACCTGACGGGTCAGGTGCGCGACATCGCCCAGGTGACCACCGCGGTCGCCAACGGTGATCTGTCGCAGAAGGTCACCGTCGACGTGGCCGGCGAGATGCTGGAACTGAAGAACACCGTCAACACGATGGTGGCGCAGCTGTCCTCGTTCGCCGACCAGGTCACGCGGATGGCGCGGGACGTGGGCACGGAGGGCCGCCTCGGCGGTCAGGCGCGGGTCGACGGTGTCTCCGGTACGTGGAAGGAGCTCACCGACTCCGTCAACTTCATGGCGGGGAACCTGACCTCCCAGGTGCGCCAGATCGCGCAGGTGACCACGGCGGTGGCGCGGGGCGACCTGTCGCAGAAGATCGACGTGGACGCGCGCGGCGAGATCCTGGAGCTGAAGAACACCATCAACACGATGGTCGACCAGCTCTCCGCCTTCGCCGAGCAGGTGACCCGGGTGGCGCGCGAGGTGGGCACGGACGGGCGCCTCGGCGGCCAGGCGCAGGTGCCCGGCGTGGCCGGTGTGTGGCGTGATCTGACCGATTCGGTGAACGGCATGGCCGGGAACCTCACCGCTCAGGTCCGTAACATCGCGCAGGTCGCCACGGCGGTGGCGCGCGGTGACCTGTCGCAGAAGATCGACGTGGACGCGCGCGGCGAGATCCTGGAGCTGAAGAACACCCTCAACACGATGGTCGACCAGCTGTCGAACTTCGCCGAGCAGGTGACGCGGGTCGCCCGCGAGGTGGGCACGGAGGGCATCCTCGGCGGTCAGGCCGAGGTGCAGGGTGTGTCCGGTACGTGGAAGGACCTCACCCAGTCCGTCAACGGCATGGCGAACAACCTGACGCTCCAGGTCCGCAACATCGCCGAGGTCACCACCGCGGTCGCCAACGGTGACCTCTCCAAGAAGATCACCGTCGACGCCAAGGGCGAGATCCTCGAACTGGTGACGACGGTCAACACGATGGTCGACCAGCTGATGAACTTCGGTGACGAGGTGACTCGGGTGGCCCGCGAGGTGGGCACCGAGGGCATCCTCGGCGGCCAGGCGCGGGTGCGCGGCGCGACGGGCATCTGGAAGGACCTCAGCGAGAACGTCAACCTGATGGCCAACAACCTGACCAGTCAGGTGCGGAACATCTCCCGCGTCTCGTCCGCGGTGGCCAACGGCGACCTGACGAAGAAGGTCACCGTCGAAGCGCGCGGTGAGGTCGCCGAGCTGGCCGACACCGTCAACACGATGGTGACGACCCTGTCGTCGTTCGCCGACGAGGTGACGCGAGTCGCCCGTGAGGTGGGCACGGAGGGTGAACTGGGAGGCCAGGCGCGTGTCCCCGGGGTCTCCGGTACGTGGAAGGACCTCACCGAGTCCGTGAACTCGATGGCGTCCAACCTGACCGGTCAGGTGCGCCAGATCGCCACCGTCACCACGGCCATCGCCGAGGGCGATCTCACCAAGAAGATCGACATCGACGCGCGTGGTGAGATCCAGGAGCTGAAGAACACCATCAACACGATGGTCGACCGGCTGTCCTCATTCGCCGAGCAGGTGACGCGGGTGGCCCGCGAGGTGGGCACCGAAGGCCAGCTGGGCGGTCAGGCGCGGGTGCGTGACGTGGACGGCACCTGGCGCGACCTCACCGAGTCGGTGAATGAGATGGCCGGAAACCTGACCCGTCAGGTGCGTGCCATCGCGGCCGTCGCCACCGCGGTGACCCGCGGCGATCTCAATCTCAAGATCGATGTGGACGCCGCCGGGGAGATCCAGTCCCTCCAGGACAACATCAACACCATGATCGCGAACCTGCGCGACACCACCGCCACGAACAAGGAGCAGGACTGGCTGAAGGGCAATCTCGCCCGGATCTCCGGTCTGATGCAGGGGCGGCGTGATCTGGACGACGTGGCCTCGCTGATCATGAGCGAGCTGACCCCGGTCGTCTCCGCGCAGCACGGCGCCTTCTTCCTCGCCATGTCGACCGGGGACGCCGACGCCCTGGGGGCGGACGGTGACAAGGAGGGTTCGTACGAGCTCCGGATGCGGGGCAGCTACGGCTACTCCGCCGGCTCCATGCCGACGTCCTTCCGGCCCGGTGAGACTCTCATCGGTACGGCGGCCGAGGAGAAGCGGACGATCCAGGTGGACAACGTGCCGCCGGGGTACCTGAAGATCTCCTCCGGTCTCGGCGAGGCGCCGCCCGCGCATGTGATCGTGCTGCCGGTGCTCTTCGAGGGGAAGGTCCTCGGGGTGATCGAACTGGCCTCCTTCCAGCCGTTCACCCACATCCAGCGGGACTTCCTCAACCAGCTCGCCGAGATGATCGCCACCAGCGTCAACACGATCAGCGTCAACACGACGACCGAGAAGCTGCTGGAGCAGTCGCAGGAGCTCACGGAGCAATTGCGCGACCGGTCGCAGGAGTTGGAGAACAGGCAGAAGGCCCTCCAGGCGTCCAATGCCGAACTGGAGGAGAAGGCCGAGCTGCTGGCCCAGCAGAACCGCGACATCGAGGTCAAGAACACCGAGATCGAGGAGGCGCGGCAGGTCCTGGAGGAACGCGCCGAGCAGCTCGCCGTCTCCATGCGTTACAAGTCGGAGTTCCTGGCGAACATGTCGCACGAGTTGCGGACACCGCTCAACTCGCTGCTCATTCTGGCCAAACTCCTGGCGGACAACGCCGAGGGCAATCTGTCGCCGAAGCAGGTGGAATTCGCCGAGACGATCCACGGGGCCGGTTCGGATCTGCTCCAGCTGATCAACGACATCCTCGATCTGTCGAAGGTCGAGGCGGGCAAGATGGACGTCAGCCCGACCCGGATCGCCCTGGTTCAGCTGGTCGACTACGTGGAGGCGACGTTCCGGCCGCTGACCGCGGAAAAGGGGCTGGATTTCTCCGTACGGGTGTCGCCGGAACTTCCGGCCACGCTGCACACCGACGAACAGCGGCTGCTTCAGGTGCTGCGCAATCTGCTCTCCAACGCAGTGAAGTTCACCGACGGCGGCGCCGTCGAGCTGGTGATCCGGCATGCCGGTGCCGAGGTGCCGAACGCCATTCGTGAGCAGCTGCTGGAAGCCGGTTCACTGCGGGATTCCGACGCCGATCTGATCGCCTTCTCGGTGACCGACACCGGTATCGGCATCGCGTCGAGCAAGATGCTGGTGATCTTCGAGGCGTTCAAGCAGGCGGACGGGACGACCAGCCGCAAGTACGGCGGTACCGGTCTCGGTCTCTCCATCAGCCGGGAGATCGCGCGGCTGCTGGGTGGCGAGATCCATGCGGCGAGTGAGCCCGGCCGCGGCTCGACGTTCACGCTGTACCTGCCGCTGCACCCGAGCGAACTCCCGCCCCAGGGTTACCCGCAGATCGGCCCCGGACCCATCGAGATGCACGGTGCGGCGGTCGAGAGCGGCCGGATCCCCGAGGCCGGCCTGGGGATGGGGCAGGGCTCCGGACCCGGCTTCCAGACCTTCGGGGAGGCCTCCGGGATGCCGGGGAGCGCACACGACCAGGGTGGCGCGGCTGGGCTGTTGAGGCGTCGGCGCAAGGCGCTGGGCGGTGCGAAGCAGCAGCCCGCGCTGCCGCCCCGGGCGGCCTCCTCGGCGGAGCGGCAGTCCTCGCAGGAGCCGTGGACGCTCGGCGGCCAGGAGGAGCCGGCGATCCGCAGGACGTTCCGGTTCGGCGGCGAGAAGGTGTTGATCGTCGACGACGACATCCGTAACGTCTTCGCGCTCACCAGCGTGCTGGAGCAGCACGGGCTGGCTGTTCTGTACGCGGAGAACGGGCGCGAGGGGATCGAAGTCCTGGAGCAGCACGACGATGTGACGGTCGTCCTGATGGACATCATGATGCCGGAGATGGACGGCTACGCGACGACGTCGGCGATCCGCAGGATGCCGCAGTTCGCCGGTCTGCCGATCATCGCGCTGACCGCCAAGGCGATGAAGGGCGACCGCGAGAAGGCGATCGAGTCCGGAGCATCCGACTACGTCACCAAGCCGGTCGACCCTGATCATCTTCTATCGGTTATGGAGCAGTGGATGCGCGGAGAGTGATCGGAAATTGAGCGAATCAATCGTGTTTTGTTGACTGGTCGTGTCGGAAGGGGTGTGGGAGCGCGGTTTCCGGGGAACCTTCTGGTCTCCCACCGCGTTTTCCCTGTGTGCACAGTGACATCGCGGTGACAGGGTGTGGTGACGGGCGGGGTGCGGCTACCATGACCGGCACAAGGACGGACGGCGTAAGGGAGCCGTCCCCTGGGGCGGCGCCCGGTGCAATTCCGGGGCGAGGAGGACGGGCCATGGTGCAGAAGGCCAAGATCCTCCTGGTCGATGACCGGCCGGAGAATCTGCTGGCGCTGGAGGCCATCCTCTCTGCGCTCGATCAGACACTGGTTCGGGCATCGTCAGGGGAGGAGGCGCTCAAAGCGCTGCTCACGGACGACTTCGCGGTCATTCTGCTGGACGTCCAGATGCCGGGCATGGACGGTTTCGAAACCGCGGCGCACATCAAGCGGCGGGAGCGGACCCGGGACATCCCGATCATCTTTCTCACCGCGATCAACCACGGTCCGCACCACACCTTCCGGGGTTATGCGGCCGGCGCGGTGGACTACATCTCGAAGCCGTTCGACCCCTGGGTGCTGCGGGCCAAGGTCTCGGTCTTCGTCGAGCTGTACATGAAGAACTGCCAGTTGCGTGAGCAGGCGGCGCTGCTGCGGCTCCAGTTGGAGGGCAGCGGTCACGGGGGTGCGAACCACGAGAAGGAGCCCGCCGGACTGCTGGCCGAGCTCTCGGCACGGCTCGCGGCCGTGGAGGAGCAGGCCGAGGCCCTCTCCAAGCAGCTCGACGACGAGTCGGCGGACGCCGGAGCCGTGGCCACCGCCGCTCACCTCGAACGGAAGCTGACCGGGCTGCGCCGGGCGCTGGACGCCCTGGAGCCCGGCACCAGCGGCGGACCCGCGCCCCTTCCCACGTAGCCCGGCCGTCGAACGTACTGCCCCTCTCCGCCAGGCCCTTTCGGCTCGGCGAGGCGTCAACTGGGCTGAGGGTGCGGGCGTTCGGCGGTGGCGTCCCGGTGCGGACGTCCCCCGGCCGGCGCGTGGTCCACGTCCGGACCCGGTGAGGGCGCGTCAGTTTGCGGCCGTCGTACGGCGACACGGTCGGGTGAACCGGCACGCGCACGTGTTCACTGCCGCAGACACCGGTAACCTCGGCCCCATGGCCTCACGTACGTCCGGCAAGGGTTCCCAGGGCACGGCGGGCACCGCGAAGCGCGTCGGCGGTGGCCCGGGTGCGGCGAAGAAGGCCGCGCCCGCCAAGAAGACCGCGGCGAAGAAGACCGCGCCCGCCAAGAAGGCACCGGCGAAGAAGGCGGTGGCCAAGAAGGCCGCCGCGCCCAAACCGGCGCCGTCGCCCACCGGTGGTGTGTACCGCCTGGTGCGCGCCGTCTGGCTCGGTGTGGCCCACGCCGTCGGCGCGCTGTTCCGGGGCATAGGGCGCGGTGCCAAGGGGCTCGACCCCGCTCACCGCAAGGACGGCGTCGCGCTGCTGCTGCTCGGCCTCGCACTGATCGTCGCCGCAGGCACCTGGTCGAATCTCCGCGGTCCCGTCGGCGACCTCGTCGAGATGCTCGTCACCGGAGCCTTCGGCCGGCTCGACCTCCTCGTGCCGATACTGCTGGGCTCCGTCGCCGTGCGGCTGATCCTGTATCCGGAGAAGCCCGAGGCCAACGGCCGCATCGTCATCGGGCTCTCCGCGCTTGTCATCGGGGTGCTCGGGCAGGTCCACATCGCGTGCGGATCGCCGGGACGCGAGGAAGGCACCGAGGCCATGCAGGACGCGGGCGGCCTCATCGGCTGGGCCGCCTCCAAACCGCTGATCTTCACCATGGGCGAGGTGCTCGCGGTACCGCTGCTCCTGCTCCTGACCGTCTTCGGACTGCTGGTCGTGACGGCGACCCCGGTGAACGCCATTCCGCAGCGGCTGCGGCTGCTCGGTTCCAAGCTGGGAATCATCGATCCGGTGTACGACCCGGAGGCGCTGGACGAGGACGACGAGCGGTACGACGAGCAGTGGCGTGAGTCGCTGCCCGCCGGTTCGCGTCGTTCCTCCGTCCGCCGTTCCGAGGCGCCCGAGGAGTACGACCCCGACCGGGCGGAGACCGACGCGCTCTCCAAGCGCCGCAGGCCGCGCAGGCCCTCCGTGCAGCCGGCGATGAACCGCACCATGGACGCCGTGGACGTCGCCGCCGCCGCAGCCGCCGCGCTCGACGGGGCGGTGCTCAACGGCATGCCGCCCTCGCCGGTCGTCGCCGACCTCACCCAGGGCGTCTCGGTGGACCGTGAGCGTGCCGGCACCCCGGTGCCCGGTGCCAGGGAGGCGGAGCCGGGCCGGAGGCCGGGGGAGAAGGCGTCCTCGCCCGCCGGGGGCGTGCCCGACCTGACCAAGCCGGCCCCCGACCGCTCGCAGTCGCAGCCGCTCCCGCCCCGCGCCGAGCAGCTCCAGCTCTCCGGCGACATCACCTACTCGCTGCCCTCGCTCGACCTGCTGGAGCGAGGCGGCCCCGGCAAGACCCGCAGCGCCGCCAACGACGCGATCGTCGCGTCGCTGACCAACGTCTTCACCGAATTCAAGGTCGACGCCGCCGTCACCGGTTTCACCCGCGGTCCCACGGTGACGCGGTACGAGGTGGAGCTCGGGCCCGCCGTGAAGGTCGAGCGGATCACGGCGCTCGCCAAGAACATCGCGTACGCCGTCGCCAGCCCCGACGTCCGGATCATCTCCCCGATCCCGGGGAAGTCGGCGGTCGGCATCGAGATCCCCAACTCCGACCGGGAGATGGTCAACCTCGGCGACGTGCTGCGGCTCGCGGACGCGGCGGAGGACGACCACCCCATGCTGGTCGCGCTCGGCAAGAACGTCGAGGGCGGGTACGAAATGGCCAACCTCGCGAAGATGCCGCACGTCCTGGTGGCCGGTGCCACCGGCTCCGGTAAGTCCTCCTGCATCAACTGCCTCATCACCTCGGTGATGGTGCGGGCCACGCCGGAGGACGTCCGCATGGTGCTGGTCGACCCCAAGCGCGTCGAGCTGACCGCGTACGAGGGCATTCCGCATCTGATCACGCCGATCATCACCAACCCCAAGAAGGCCGCCGAGGCCCTCCAGTGGGTGGTGCGCGAGATGGACCTGCGCTACGACGACCTCGCCGCGTTCGGCTACCGGCACATCGACGACTTCAACCACGCCGTGCGCACCGGCAAGCTCAAGACGCCGGAGGGCAGCGAGCGGGAGCTGTCGCCGTACCCGTATCTGCTGGTGATCGTCGACGAGCTGGCCGACCTCATGATGGTGGCCCCCCGGGACGTCGAGGACTCGATCGTCCGCATCACCCAGTTGGCCCGCGCGGCCGGTATCCATCTGGTGCTCGCCACCCAGCGCCCCTCGGTGGACGTCGTCACCGGTCTGATCAAGGCGAACGTGCCCTCCCGGCTCGCCTTCGCGACCTCGTCGCTGGCCGACAGCCGTGTCATCCTCGACCAGCCCGGAGCCGAGAAACTCATCGGAAAGGGTGACGGACTGTTCCTGCCGATGGGGGCGAACAAGCCGACCCGTATGCAGGGCGCCTTCGTCACCGAGGACGAGGTCGCGGCGGTCGTCCAGCACTGCAAGGACCAGATGGCCCCCGTCTTCCGCGACGACGTGGTGGTCGGGACGAAGCAGAAGAAGGAGATCGACGAGGACATCGGCGACGACCTGGATCTGCTCTGTCAGGCCGCTGAGCTGGTCGTCTCCACCCAGTTCGGGTCCACCTCGATGCTCCAGCGCAAACTGCGGGTGGGCTTCGCGAAGGCCGGCCGGCTGATGGACCTGATGGAGTCGCGGAACATCGTCGGCCCCAGCGAGGGCTCCAAGGCGCGCGACGTCATGGTGAAACCGGACGAGCTCGACGGGGTGTTGGCACTGATCCGTGGGGAAACCGGTTCGTAAGGGTTTTGAGGGCAACCGTTTCGCCGGGCCGTACGTCAAGTTGAAGGGAGGGACAGCAGGATGTTCCTTCCCGGGGCGGTACGGCGAATCCGACTCTGTTCGAATCTGATGGCGTACAAAGTCCTCCCTCCCGGTTGCCCCACTCTTTCGTACCCCCCCTAGACTGAACACCCAGCAGGTGGCTCACGCTCGAAAGGCGCCCCCGTGTCCATCGGCAACTCCCCCGAAGACGACCGGCCTTCGATCGGTCGAGTGCTCCAGCAGGCTCGTATCGCCGCAGGTCTCACGGTCGAAGAGGTCAGCACGTCCACCCGGGTGCGCATCCCCATCGTGCACGCGATCGAGGAGGACGACTTCTCCCGCTGCGGCGGCGACGTGTACGCCCGCGGCCATATCCGAACGCTCGCACGTGCCGTAGGCACCGATCCCGAACCGCTGGTCTCGCAGTACGACGCCGAGCACGGCGGCCGTCCCGCGCCCACACCGGCGGCACCGCTGTTCGAAGCCGAGCGGATCCGTTCCGAACCCCGGCGGCCCAACTGGACCGCGGCCATGGTCGCGGCCATCGTCGCCGTGGTCGGATTCGTCGGCTTCACCTTCTTCAAGGGCGGTGACGAGCCCTCGACCGCCGGCCAGGTCGCCGAAGGCCCGACGTCCGACAAGATCAAGCCCAAGCCGGCGTCCAGCAAGCCCGTCGATCCCAAGCCGGCCCCCTCGGACAGTGCCATCGCGGCAGCGCCCCAGGACAAGGTGACGGTCAAGCTCAGCGCGAGCCAGGGCAAGAGCTGGATCTCCGCCAAGGACCACAACGGCCGGTCCCTCTTCGACGGAACCCTCCAGCAGGGCGAGACGAAGACCTTCCAGGACAAGGAGCGGGTCGACCTCGTCCTCGGTGACGCCGGATCGATCGAGCTCTTCGTCAACGGCAAGAAGGTCGAGGACCAGTTCCAGCCCGGACAGGTGGAGCGGCTCTCGTACACCAAGGGCGATCCCGAGGTCGGCTGACCTCGCGATCCGACCGTTCACACAGAGGCGGCGAGCCCCGGCCATCGTGCCGGGGCTCGCCGCCTCTGTTACTCCCTGTAACGGTCGAACCCTGCGCGGCGGGGCCAGTGCTGGGACAAAGTAGTCTTGAGCCCATGCCCGAACGCCGTACCGTCGCCCTTGTCACTCTTGGCTGCGCCCGTAACGAGGTGGACTCGGAGGAGCTCGCAGGCCGCTTGGCAGCGGACGGCTGGGAGCTCGTCGAGGATGCCTCCGATGCCGATGTCGCCGTGGTCAACACCTGTGGATTCGTCGAGGCCGCCAAGAAGGACTCCGTCGATGCCCTGCTCGAAGCCAATGATCTGAAGGACCACGGCCGGACCCAGGCCGTCGTCGCCGTCGGCTGCATGGCCGAGCGCTACGGCAAGGACCTCGCCGAGGCCCTGCCGGAAGCGGACGGAGTCCTCGGATTCGACGACTACGCAGACATCTCGGACCGCCTCCAGACCATCCTCAACGGCGGCATCCACGCCTCCCACACCCCCCGCGACCGTCGCAAGCTGCTGCCCATCAGCCCGGCCGACCGCCAGGACGCAGCCGTCGCCCTCCCCGGCCACGCCCAGGAGGCCGCACCCGCCCCCGCCGACCTTCCGGAGGGAGTCGCGCCGGTCTCCGGTCCGCGGGCGCCTCTGCGCCGCAGGCTGGGCACCAGCCCCGTCGCCTCCGTGAAGCTGGCCTCGGGCTGCGACCGCCGCTGCTCCTTCTGCGCCATCCCTTCCTTCCGCGGCTCCTTCATCTCGCGTCGGCCCTCGGACGTCCTGGGCGAGACGCGCTGGCTGGCCGAGCAGGGCGTGAAGGAGGTCATGCTGGTCTCCGAGAACAACACCTCGTACGGCAAGGACCTCGGCGACATCCGCCTCCTGGAGACGCTCCTTCCGGAGCTCGCGGATGTCGAGGGCATCGAGCGGATCCGGGTCAGCTATCTGCAGCCCGCCGAGATGCGGCCGGGTCTGATCGACGTCCTGACCTCGACGCCGAAGGTCGCGCCCTACTTCGACCTGTCGTTCCAGCACTCGGCCCCCGGCGTGCTGCGCGCGATGCGGCGCTTCGGCGACACCGACAGCTTCCTGGAGCTCCTGCACACCATCCGGAGCAAGGCACCGCAGGCCGGCGCGCGCTCCAACTTCATCGTGGGCTTCCCCGGCGAGACCGAGGCGGACCTCGCGGAGCTTGAACGGTTCCTCACCGGTGCCCGCCTCGACGCCATCGGCGTCTTCGGCTACTCCGACGAGGACGGCACCGAGGCGGTCGGGTACGAGAACAAGCTGGACGCCGACACCATCGCCGAGCGGCTGGCGCACATCTCGCAGCTGGCCGAGGAGCTGACCTCGCAGCGGGCCGAGGAGCGCGTCGGCGAGACGCTCCAGGTGCTGATCGAGTCGGTCGAGGCCACCGAGGACGAGTCGCGCGCCGTGGGCCGTGCCGCCCATCAGGCGCCCGAAACGGACGGTCAGGTGCTCTTCACCGCACGCGAGGGACTTGTCCCGGGCCGTATGGTCGAGGCAAAGGTAGTGGGCACCGAAGGCGTGGACCTGGTGGTCGAGTGCTGTGAACTTGCGGAGGTAGCCAGATGACCGGAGCACCGGCATCCGCGGCAGGTGGTACCGGCGCGACGCCGGTCCGCGGCGGAAAACTGGGTGCTGCGGCCGTCAACCAGGCCAGCCTGTGGAACATCGCCAATCTGCTCACCATGGCGCGGCTGGTGCTGGTCCCCGGGTTCGTCGTGCTGCTGCTTCACGACGGCGGATACGACCCGGCCTGGCGTTCCATCGCCTGGGCCGCGTTCGCCATCGCGATGATCACCGACGTGTTCGACGGGCATCTGGCGCGTAAGTACAACCTGGTCACCGACTTCGGGAAGATCGCCGACCCGATCGCGGACAAGGCGATCATGGGTGCGGCGCTGATCTGTCTGTCGTACCTCGGTGATCTTCCCTGGTGGGTCACGGGCGTGATCCTCTTCCGCGAGCTCGGCATCACGGTGCTGCGGTTCTGGGTGATTCGGCACGGCGTGATTCCGGCCAGTCGCGGCGGGAAGATGAAGACGCTGGCCCAGGGGACCGCTGTCGGGATGTACGTCCTGGCGCTGACCGGTCCACTGGCCACGATGCGCTTCTGGGTGATGACGGTGGCCGTCGTGCTGACGGTCGTCACCGGCCTGGACTACGTCCGCCAGGCCGTCGTGCTGCGGCGTCAGGGAATCGCGGAGGAGAAGACGGCCGCCGCCCAGGAGACTGCCGAGAACGCTGAGGCGGCTCTGGAGAGCGCCAAGGGCGAGCGGCAGGCGTCCAGGCGTGCCGAGACCGCCGAGGCCGCCTCCGAGGGTGCCAGGGGCCCGGAGCGGGTCGCCGGGAACCGTGGTGCCGCGGAGGCCGAGCGGTGACAGCCGCGGCCCAGGTGCTGCGGCTGCTCGTCGAGCGGGGCGAGACCCTCGCCGTGGCCGAGTCGTTGACCGGTGGCCTGGTCGCGGCGGAGCTGACGTCCGTACCCGGTGCCTCGCAGGCGTTCCGAGGGTCGGTGACTGCCTATGCGACCCCCCTCAAGAGTGAAGTCCTGGGCGTGGACGAGGACCTACTGGCGGCGCGAGGGGCAGTGGACGCCGAGGTCGCGCGCCAGATGGCGGCAGGCGTACGCCGGGCGCTCGGCGCGGACTGGGGGGTGGCGACAACCGGTGTCGCGGGCCCCGATCCTCAGGACGGCCAACAGGTCGGAACGGTCTTCGTCGCAGTCTGCGGCCCCTGTGACGCCGGGAAAGTGACCGCGCTGCGGTTGAACGGCGGACGGGCGGACATCCGTAGAGAGAGCGTACGGAGCGTGCTCGAACTGCTCTCCGGCGAACTCGGCGGGTACGCGAGCGCACAGGATACGGAACACAACGGGGGGAATTGATGTTTGCAGCCCTGAGTGAACACGACATCGCTCCCCGCACGGCCGCAGCGCTAGGCGGTACGGTGGGGCGTGAAGGATGCGGCTACGCGGTCCGAGGAGGGAGCCACCGATGATTCTGCTCCGTCGCCTGCTTGGTGACGTGCTGCGTCGGCAGCGCCAGCGCCAAGGCCGTACTCTGCGCGAAGTCTCCTCGTCCGCCCGAGTTTCGCTCGGCTATCTCTCCGAGGTGGAGCGGGGGCAGAAGGAGGCATCCTCCGAACTGCTCTCCGCCATTTGCGACGCGCTTGATGTACGGATGTCCGAGCTCATGCGTGAAGTGAGCGATGAACTGTCCCTGGCTGAACTGGCCGAGTCGGCAGCAGCCAGTGATCCGGTACCTGTACCGGTGCGCCCCATGCTCAATTCCGTCTCCGTTTCGTCGGTGACGGGTGTACCGACGGGGCGGGTGACCATCAAGGCGCCTGCGGAAGCGGTGGATGTCGTCGCCGCCTGACCCGCTCGGTTCAGTGTGAAACCGGAGCCCCGGTCCTCCCCTCAGGGGGCGGGCCGGGGCTTCTGTGTGTCCGGGTGAGGTGCGAGGGGTGCGGCGGAGGGGGTGTTGATGGGCTTTCGGCGGGCAGGCGCATGGATGAGACCGGGGAACGATCTCTTCGAGCACTTCCCCGGATGACTGTTTTGCTTCGTTTGTGCCATCGTGGTTGGTGCTGAACGGAACGGATACCAGATCGGAGACGTGCATGTCTGTGGTGAAGAGCCCGCTGTCCGAGACCGACCTCAAGTCCGTGGGTGATGCGCTCCAGGGCGCCCTGGTGGACCTCGTCGACCTCTCCCTGGTGGCCAAGCAGGTCCACTGGAACGTGGTGGGGCCTCGGTTCAGGTCTGTGCATCTTCAGCTCGACGAGGTCGTCGACACCGCCCGCCAGCACTCCGACACGGTGGCCGAACGAGCCTCCGCGCTGGGTGTCAATCCGGACGGGCGGTCGGGGACGATCGCCAGGACCACGGCCATCGATTCCGTGCCTGCGGGCTGGGTCAAGGACGTCGACGCGGTACGGACCCTGGTGGATGCCCTGAGCGTGGTGATCGGCCGGATGCGCGAGCGGATCGAGGTGACGGGTGACCCCGACCCCGTCAGCCAGGACATCCTCATCGCGCTCACCGCGGACCTCGAGAAGCACGCCTGGATGTTCCAGGCGGAGAGCGCCTGACCGGGGTCTCTCCCGCTCGGCAGGTTTCCGCCTGGCCGGGGCCCACTCCAACCGGCCTGCCCGGGATCGGGCAGAGGCCGGTACGTACGACGCAAGGAGCTGTGATGACCGACGAAGGCGCGAAGGACAAGATCGCAGGCAAGGCCAAGGAAGCCATGGGCAAGATGACCGGCAACAAGCGCATGGAGTCCGAGGGCAAGGCGGACCAGGCGAAGGGCAAGGCCAAGGGCGCCGTGGGTGAGGCGCGGGAGCGCGCCGAGGGCGTCAAGGACTCCTTGACCCGCGACGACAAGGACTGAACGGCAGTCGGCGGAGCCCCCACCGGAAGCGGTGGGGGCTCCGCTCTGGACCGGGCTCCGCTGCGGGGACACGCAATCCGGCAGGCGGGAGTGCGAGGGTGCGCGCGGCGTGTGCGCCGGTACTGCGCCGGTGCGCTCTCCCGCAGGGTGATCGGGCCGGACTAAGGTCTTCCGTTCGGATCAGGACGGATTCCGCGAAGCCGGCATGCTCCGAACGACAGGCCCCGGGGTTCGCCCGAAGGAGGCAGCCATGGTGCGGCGGTGGGTACCGGCGCTCGTGCTCGGCGGTGTGTGGTGGTGGGCCGTGCTGCGGCTGGTGCTGGAGCCTGCGCAGGCGGGGCCGGTCGAGGGGGCGGTGGCGGCGGGGGGATGGGGGCTCAGCCTCCTGCCCGTGCACGTGGCCGAGACGGCCCGGCCGACCGGGATCTTCGACGCGGGCACGGGTCTGCTGCGGCGGTGCGCCGAGGGCGTGCGTGAGGTGGGCCGTACCTGGCAGTCGCTGATATCGCGGTCACCGATATCCGGCTCGTCGGTACCGGGCCCGTCGATATCCGGCTCGTGGTGGCGCGAGGCCGGCCGGTCCTGGCGCGTGTCGGCCCTCTCCGGTCGTGCGAAGCGCCCGTCCTCGCGTACGGGCGGCCGGTCCTGGTCCGTCGGCAGGACGTGGCGCGCTACCAGGGCATGGCGACGCCGCCGTTCGGGCGGAGGATCTGGCCGGTCATGAAGGCCGACGCGTCCGATGCCAGATGCAGCACCGTGTGCGCGACGTCGGCGGACTCCCCGACCCTGCCCAGCGGCGAAAGGCGCGCCATCGTGGCCTCGGCCCGGTGCTGCTGCTCCGCGTCGTGGCGGGCGGTCATGGGGGTGCGGATCCAGCCGGGCGCGACCGCGTTGACCCGGATGCCATGAGGCCCCAGCTCGGTCGCCAGCGTCTTGGTCAGCTGGACCACGGCAGCCTTGGCCGCGCCGTAGCAGAGCAGGCCGGGGCTCGCGGAGTCGACCGCGCCCGACGCCATCGTGATCAGCGAGCCGGGGGCGCCGCGCGCGATCATCCCGCGGGCCGTTTCCTGGCAGGCGTACAGGACCCCCTTGAAATTGACCGAGAGCACACGGTCGAGGTCCTCGTCCGCGGTCTCCAGGACGCTGCTCGTATGCATGATCCCGGCAACGGCGGCCAGGATGTCCAGATCGCCGGCGGCCGCGACCGCGGCCCGGACCTGGTTGCGGTCGGTGACATCGAGCGGATGGGTGTGGGCTTCGCCACCTGCGGCTGCGATCAGACCGAGGGTCTCCAGGAGGCCCTTCTCGTCGAGATCGGCGCAGTGGACGCAGGCGCCCGCCTCCGCGAGCAGGATGGCGGCGGCGCGCCCGATTCCGCCGGCGGCGCCGGTGACGAACGCGGAGCGGCCGGTGAGGTCGTACGCGGCGAGAGGCATGACCGGACCGTACGACTGGTTCTGACGGGTCGTCAACTACGGTGAGGTAATGGGTTGTCCACCAAGGTGCGGGCAATGGGTCGTCTCTATGGGGTGGGTCCCGATTGGCATCGGGGGCACCAGTAGGTGGGGCGGGTGTCCTGCTCCGACGCGCGGATCGGTGTCCCGCAGCGCAGACAGGGGCGGTGGGTCCGGCCGTAGACCCAGAGGTTCTCGCTCGGGCGGCGGGCGCGGGGAGCCGGAGTGGTGGTCCGGGGGCGGGCACCGACGGTGGTGGTGCGGACCGGACGGTCGCGGTTGGCTTCCAGGAGCTGTTTGGCCGTGGTGACCAGGAGGGCAGCCGTGGATTCGGACAGTCGGCCGATGGGGAGCCAGGGGGTGGCGCGGGCCAGGAAGCAGAGCTCGCACTTGTAGATGTTGCCGATGCCGGCCAGATTGCGCTGGTCCAGGAGAGCCTCGCCGAGGGGGCGGGCGGGATCGGTGAGCAGATTGCGCAGCGCTGTGTCGGCGTTCCAGTCCGGGCCCAGCAGGTCCGGGCCGAGGTGGCCGACGACCTTCTCCTCGTCCCTGGTGCGCAGGAGTTCGAGAACGGGGAGGCGGTAGCCGACGGCGGTGTGCGCGGTGTTGGCCAGGACGGCGCGGATCTGGTGGGCGGGGCCGCCGCGCCAGCGTTCGTCAGGGGCGTAGACACGCCAGGAGCCGTTCATCCTCAGATGGCTGTGGAGGGTGAGGCCGCCCTCGATACGGGTCAGCAGGTGCTTGCCGCGCGCGGAGAAGTCGAGAACGATCCGGCCGGTGAGATCGGCGGTGGCGAACCGGGGGACGCGCAGGTCGGACCGGGTGAGGACCTGACCGGCCAGCGCGCTGTGCAGCCGTTTCGCCGTCTGCAGGACGGTGTCTCCTTCGGGCATACGTCCATGATGCGCGGGGATGGCGGGTGAGGGCGGGGCGACCCTGCGATCTGTGGGAGTGGTGGCTGTGGCGCGTGAGCCCTGAGGCCATGAACGCGTGGGTGTGGTGTGCGGCCCGACGTGCCGGCGTGGAGCGGCGCTCTCGGTGTGGTGGCGTAGGAGCGGGGGCTCAGGCGCGCAGGCGCAGGCCTCTCGGGGTGGCGAGGAAACCCGCCGACTCCAGGGTGCGGCCGAGGGGTGAGGTCAAGGACGAGGCGCCGTTGGTGCGCTCGACCGTGACCGTGCCGAGGGCTCCGGCGCGGGCAGCGGCGGCCAGGGCAGCCGCTGCCGCCCGGAGCGCGGGGTCGTCCGGATCGGTCGGCCAGGCCAGCAGCGTCTTGCCGCCGCGCTCCATGTACAGCGTCAGCTCACCGTCGACCAGGACCACGAGGGAACCTGCCTTGCGGCCGGGTTTGTGCCCGGCCCCGGCCGGCGGCTCCGGCCACGGCAGGGCCGCGCCGTAGGCGTTGGCGGGGTCGGCTGCGGCGAGGACCAGAGCATGGGGATCCGCGCCCGGTTCCGTGCGGTCGCGGGCGGTGGCGGCCGCACGGAGCCGGTCGACCGCGCCGTCCATGGCGAACTGCGCCGCCCCCAGACCCTCCACGACATACCCGCGGCGCGCCTGCCCGTTGTCCTCGAAGGCGGACAGCACTCGGTACGCAGCAGAGAAGCCGCCCTCGACGCCCTCGGCCTGTACCGCGCCGCGGGTCACCACGCCGTGCCGGTCCAGGAGGGTGCGCGCGAGGGCGTGGGCCCGGTGCGTGGGCTCGGGTTCGGCGGGCGGCAGCAGGGACCAGCGGCCCGAGACCGTGGGCGGACCGGTGCGCGAGACGGGGCGTGCCGAGGCGCTCAGAGAGCCGTAACGGCCGCGCGGAACACTGCGTTTGGCGCGGTGCGCGGTCGACCCGGCCGTGCGTCCGGAGCCGAGCAGTGCACGCAGCGGGGCGAGCGTGTCGTTGGTGAGCCGACCCGACCAGGCGAGATCCCAGAGGGCGTCCGCCAGCTGCGGGTCGGTGGAGTCCGGGTGGGTGGTGGCGCGGACCTGATCGGCGATCTGGCGGAAGAAGAGCCCGTACCCACCGCTCAGCGTGGTCAGCACGGATTCGTGCAGCGCGCTGAGTTCGAGCGGACGAGGGGGAGGCAGGAGCAGGGGAGCGCTGTCGGCCGGATACAGGGAGAGCCAGCCGTCCTTGCCGGGGAGGGCGCCCGCACCGGCCCACACGACCTCGCCGGTGGTGGTGAGTTCGTCCAGGAGCGCGGGGGAGTAGCCGCTGACGCGGCTCGGCAGGATGAGCTTCTCCAGAGCGGACGCGGGGACGGGTGCGCCCTGCAACTGCTCGATGGCGCGCGCCAGTCCGTCGATTCCGCGCAGGCCGTTGCTGCCGAGATGCTGCCACTGGGGGAGGAACCCCGCCAGCGCGGCGGGAGGCACCGGCTCCAGCTCATGGCGGAGCGCGGCGAGCGAGCGGCGTCGCAGCCGCCGCAACACCGTGGCGTCGCACCACTCCTGGCCGATGCCGGCGGGGTGGAACTCGCCCTGGACGAGCCGGCCGGAGGCCGCGAGCCGTTGCAGCGCCCCGTCGGTGACGGCGGTGCCGAGGCCGAACCGGGCGGCTGCCGCGGTGGAGGTGAACGGGCCGTGCGTACGGGCGTAGCGGGCGAGGAGGTCGCCGAGGGGATCCTTCACCGGTTCGGTGAACGCCTCGGGGACGCCGACCGGGAGTGCCGTGCCCAGGGCGTCGCGCAGTCGGCCCGCGTCCTCGATGGCCGCCCAGTGATCGCCGCCGGCGATCCGGACCCGGATGGCGCGGCGCGCCGCTGACAGCTCCTGCGCCCACTGAGGCTCGGCGCCGCGCTCGGCCAGTTCCGAATCGGTGAGCGGGCCGAGGACCCGCAGCAGATCGGCGACCCCTTCGATGTCCTTGATGCGGCGGTCCTCGGCCAGCCACTGGAGCTCCTGCTCCAGCTCGGTCAGGACCTCGGCGTCGAGCAGCTCGCGCAACTCCGCGCGGCCGAGCAGTTCGGCCAGGAGATGGGAGTCGAGCGAGAGGGCGGCGGCCCGTCGCTCGGCCAGGGGCGAGTCGCCCTCGTACAGGAACTGTGCGACGTAGCCGAACAGGAGCGAGCGGGCGAACGGGGAGGGTTCCGGGGTGGTCACCTCGACCAGACGGATCCGCCGGGCTTCCAGGTCACTCATCACTTCGGTGAGCCCGGGGACGTCGAAGACGTCCTGGAGGCATTCGCGGACTGCTTCGAGAACGATGGGGAACGAGCCGAACTCGGAGGCGACCTGGAGGAGCTGGGCCGCCCGCTGGCGCTGTTGCCACAGCGGTGTGCGCTTGCCGGGGCTGCGCCGGGGCAGCAGCAGCGCGCGGGCCGCGCACTCGCGGAACCGGGAGGCGAACAGGGCGGAACCGCCGACCTGGTCCGTGACGATCTGCTCGATCTCGCCCTTGTCGAAGGCCACGTCGGCGGCGCCGACCGGGGGCTGGTCGCTGTCGAGGGCGGTGTTGGCCGGGGGGAGCGGCGCGGCGCCGGGATCCTGGGCCGAGTCCTGCGCCGGGTCGAAGTCGAGGAGATCCAGACCCATCATGTCCGCGTCCGGGAGCCTCAGCACGATGCCGTCGTCGGCATGCATGACCTGGGCGTCCATGCCGTACCGCTCGGCGAGGCGGGCACTGAGGGCGAGCGCCCACGGGGCGTGCACCTGGGCGCCGAAGGGGGAGTGCACGACGACGCGCCAGTCGCCCAGCTCGTCGCGGAAACGCTCGACGAGGATGGTCCGGTCGTCCGGCACATGGCCGCAGGCCCGGCGCTGCTCGTCGATGTACGACAGCACGTTGTCCACGGCCCAGGTGTCCAGGCCCGCGGCCAGCAGCCGCTGCCGGACCTCCTCGGGAGACAGCCCGCCGAGCTCGCGCAGGAAGGCGCCCAGCGCACGCCCCAGCTCCAGCGGGCGGCCCAGCTGGTCGCCCTTCCAGAACGGCAGCCGTCCCGGAACGCCGGGGGCAGGCGACACCAGGACCCGGTCGCGGGTGATGTCCTCGATCCGCCACGACGTGGTGCCCAGCGTGAAGACGTCACCGACCCGGGACTCGTAGACCATCTCCTCGTCCAGCTCGCCGACCCGGCCGCCGCCCTTCTTGGGGTCGGCGCCCGCCAGGAAGACCCCGAAGAGTCCGCGGTCGGGGATGGTGCCGCCGGAGGTGACGGCGAGCCGCTGGGCGCCGGGGCGGCCCGTGACAGTACCGGCGACCCGGTCCCAGACGACGCGTGGACGCAGCTCGGCGAAGGCGTCGGACGGATAGCGGCCGGCGAGCATGTCGAGCACGGCGGTGAAGGCCGATTCGGGGAGCGAGGCGAAGGGGGCGGCCCGGCGGGTCACCGCCAGCAGGTCGTCCACCTGCCAGCTGTCCAGGGCGACCATCGCGACCAGCTGCTGGGCCAGCACATCCAGCGGATTGGACGGGATCCGCAGCGCCTCGATGGACCCCTCGCGCATCCGCTCGGTGACCACGGCCGCCTGCACCAGATCGCCCCGGTACTTCGGGAAGACGACCCCGGTGGAGACCGCGCCCACCTGATGCCCGGCACGGCCGACCCGCTGCAGTCCGGAGGCGACCGAGGGCGGTGACTCCACCTGGATCACCAGGTCGACCGCTCCCATGTCGATGCCCAGCTCCAGGCTGGAGGTGGCGACCACTGCGGGCAGCCGGCCCGCCTTGAGGTCCTCCTCGACCTGGGCGCGCTGCTCCTTGGAGACCGATCCGTGGTGGGCCCGGGCGAGCAGCGGAGGCGCGCCCTTCGCCGCGCCGGACTCCGCCATGATCTCGGCGGGGGAGTGGGCCTCGGGCATCGTCTCGCCGGTGGCCCGCTCGTACGCGATCTCGTTGAGCCGGTTGCAGAGTCTCTCGGCGAGACGGCGGGAGTTGGCGAAGACGATCGTGGAGCGGTGGGCCTGGACGAGATCGGCGATCCGCTCCTCCACATGCGGCCAGATCGACGGTTTGTCCGCCTGCCCGGAGGAGTCCGGGTCGGTGGCGGGGGAACCGCCGAGCTCCCCCAGATCCTCGACCGGCACGACGACCGACAGATCGAACTGTTTGGTGGACGGCGGCTGGACGATCTCCACCTTCCGCCGGGGCGAGAGGAAACGCGCGACCTCGTCGACCGGACGGACCGTGGCCGACAGGCCGATCCGCCGGGCCGGCCGGGGCAGCAGCTCGTCGAGCCGCTCGAGCGACACGGCGAGGTGGGCGCCCCGCTTGGTGCCTGCGACCGCGTGCACCTCGTCGAGAATCACCGTTTCGATGCCGGCCAGTGCCTCCCGCGCCGAGGACGTCAGCATCAGGAAGAGGGATTCGGGAGTGGTGATCAGGATGTCCGGCGGCCGCGTCGCCATCGAGCGGCGCTCGGCGGGCGGGGTGTCGCCGGAGCGGATCCCCACCCGGACCTCGGGTTCGGGCAGTCCAAGGCGCGCCGATTCCTGGCGGATTCCGGTCAGCGGCGAGCGGAGATTGCGCTCCACGTCGACGGCGAGGGCCTTGAGGGGCGATACGTAGAGCACACGGCAGCGCTTCTTCGCCTCGGCGGGCGGCGGGACCGCGGTCAGCTGGTCCAGGGCGGCGAGGAAGGCGGCCAGGGTTTTGCCCGATCCGGTCGGCGCGACGACCAGGACGTCCGACCCCTCGCCGATCGCCCGCCAGGCACCTTCCTGCGCGGCCGTGGGCGCGCTGAAGGCACCCGTGAACCAGCTGCGGGTCGCGGGGGAGAACGAATCGAGTGCGGAGCCGGTCATGCCCCCCATCGTGCACCCCGCCACTGACAACGGCTGCGGCAACCGCTGAGGCGGTCGCTGCGCCGATGTACCCGGAATCCGCGGCGGTCGCTGCGCCGATGTCCCCGGGACCTGCGAACTGCGAGAATTCGACCATGGCTGCTGCATCGGGACCGAGGGAGTGGGCGAGGCACTGGCAGTACGCGGAACTGCCCGACCTCGACCTGCTGCGGGCCCGCTACATCCGCCACACCTTCCCGCGCCACAGCCACGAGGGTTATGTGTTCGGAACCATCACCCAGGGTGTCGAGGATGTCGGGCTGCCCGGCGGCACCGTCCACGCGGGGCCCGGCACCGTCGTCATGATCAATCCGGAGGTCCCGCACACCGCCCGCGCCGGTGTGCCCGAAGGGTGGGTGTACGCCACGCTCTACCCGTCCTCCCAGGTGATCAACGACATCGCGGCCGATACGACGAACCTGCGCGGCACGGTCGGCTTCACGGAGACCGGAGTCGTCGATCCGTACGCAGCCCGGCTGATCGGGGAGGTCCACCGCGCGGCGGAGGAGGGCAACGCGCTCGCGGCGGACAGTGTGCTGCGGGTCATGGTCACGCGGCTGCTCACCCGGCACGGCAGTGCCCTGCCCGCCCGTACGGCCGGGGCTGCGGGCGCGCGGGACGCGGCGCGTGCCCGTGCCGTACTGGAGAGCCGGATGACCGAGCCGCCCACACTGGAGGCACTGGCCACCGAGCTCGGCACGAGCCCGTTCGCCCTGCTCCGTGCCTTCAAGAAGCAGTACGGGATGCCGCCGCACACCTGGCTCACCGACGCCCGGGTCCGGCGTGCGCGGCGGATGCTCGACTCTGGCACCGCCCCCGCCGCGGCCGCCGCCGCGGTCGGCTTCACCGACCAGCCGCATCTCAACCGCCACTTCACCCGGATCGTGGGGGTGCCACCCGGCGCCTACCAGCGCGAACGCGCAAGAACGTACAAGACCGGCCCCGACCTGCCCGGGTAGCTTTCCGGACGTGGCAGAACAGACAGCACCCCTTCAGAGCGCGGCCGGCCCGCCCGACGACAGTGTGATCACCGCCGAGGCCAAGCCGGACGCGGCCGTCGTACGTGACGCTCTCGGCGTCGGCATAGCCGTCGGCCTCTCCGGCTTCGCCTTCGGCGTCACCTCGGCCGGTTCGGGACTGAGCCTGCTGCAGACCTGCGCGCTCAGCCTCCTCGTCTTCACCGGCGCCTCCCAGTTCGCTCTGGTGGGCGCCCTTGCCGCCGGCGGCAACCCGTACACAGCGGCGGCCGGCGCCTTCTTCCTCGGCGTACGCAACTCCTTCTACGGCCTGCGGCTGTCGCAGCTCCTCGCGCTCCCGCGTGCCGTGCGCCCCCTCGCCGCTCAGTGGATCATCGACGAGACGACCGCCGTGACCTTGCCCCAGCCCACCCGGCGAGCCGCCCGGATCGGCTTCACCGTCACCGGGCTCACTCTCTACGTGCTGTGGAACCTCACCACGCTGGTCGGCGCGCTGGGTGCCGAGGCGCTCGGCGACACCGCCGCCTGGGGGCTGGACGCGGCAGGCCCCGCCGCCTTCCTCGCCCTGCTCGCACCGATGCTGAAGAGCACGACGGACCGGGTCACCGCCGCGCTCTCCGTTCTGCTCGCCCTCGGTCTGCTGCCGGTACTGCCCGCCGGGCTGCCCGTCCTGCTGTCCGCGCTCGCGGCGCCCGTCGTCCTCTTCCTGACGGGACGCGGCAAGGACATGGCGCCGAGCCCGAAGGAAGCCCGGGAAGGCGGGGCACCGCGCACCACCGTGTCGGAGGACGCCCGATGAACGTCTGGATCGCCATCGCGCTGACCGCCGTCGGCTGCTACCTCGCCAAGCTCGTCGGCCTCCTGGTGCCCGCCGGCGCCCTGGAACGCCCCCTCGTGCAACGTCTCGCCGCCCTTCTGCCGGTGGCTCTGCTGGCTGCCCTGACCGCGCAGCAGACCTTCGGCGTCGGACAGCAGCTGGTGCTCGACGCCAGGGGTGCGGGCCTCGCCGCCGCGGCACTCGCCCTCGTCCTGCGCGCACCCTTCCTCGTCGTCGTGGGTGTGGCCGTGGCCGTCACCGCCGGCGTGCGCGCGCTCGGCTAGCCGGCGCGCACGGACGGCCCTGCGAGGCCGCGGTCATCCCAGGTCACGTCCGTACGCCCGCAGGGTCTGCAGGGCTCTGAGCGTGACCAGGGGGCGTCCCTCCAGGGCGGTTCCCGGGGCCCACTGCCGCCAGGTCACCGGCCAGCCGCCGTCCGTCTCCTGCCCGGCCGCCAGGTGGTCCAGTGCGCGATCCATCTCCGCGTCGGTGAACCAACGCAGGGCGAGGGATTCGGGCGCGCGGGCGTAGTCGTACGGAAAGTGCTGCTCACCCGGTGCGTACCCGGGCGCCACCGGATACTCCGCGCGGCGTTCCGGGTCCAGGACGGCGAGCCGCTGGTCGCGCACCAGGCGTCCGAGCCGGTCGGCCGCGGCCTCGGCCCGCTGCCGGTCCGGCGCACCGTCGAGGAAGGCGACCGCGGCTTCGATCTCGTAGGGGTGGGACACCTCCAGGGCATCGACGGCCGCCCAGCAGAAGTCCGTGGCCCGGAACAGCCAGGCGTGCCACACCGAATTGCGGTGGAGCAGCCCGACGACGGGCCCGGTGACCAGGAGCTCGGCAGGGGGGTGGTCGACGATCGGGATGAACGGCGCGGCCGGGTAGCCGCGTTGCGAGGGAAGCAGGGCGGGTAAGGCTCCCTCCTTGGTGGACACGTCGGTGAGGAATCGGCAGATGCGCTCCACCCGGAGCCCGCCGCAGCGGTCGATGGAGTCGAGGACGCTCAGCGCGTGTGCTGTGTGCAGCGGCTGACTGACGGGGCCGCGCAGATCGGGTTCGAGCGCGTGCCCGTACCCGCCGTCCTCGTTGAGATAGGCGGCGAGCGCCGTTTCCACGGCGTCCGCACCTCCCTTCAGGAAGTGATGGGCGAATCTCCGCTGTTCGAGGACACGGGCCGTGAGCCAGATGAACTGCTCGGCACGGTTGAGGGGGCTTGTTCCGGTTCCAGCCATGGACCGACCGTAGGCCGGTGAGCGCTCCCGGCAGGGCCGGGCGGCCCGGCTGCACTCTCAGGAGCGGGATACTGGTGGCATGCGGTTGACGATTTTCTGGGAACGGATGGCGGACCACTTCGGCGCGGGGTACGCCGATTCCTTCGCGCGTGACCACGTGATGGCGGAGCTCGGCGGGCGTACGGTGTGGCAGGCCCTTGACGAGGGGTGGGAGGCCAAGGACGTCTGGCGCGGGGTCTGCACGGCGGTCGGCATCCCCGCGGACAAACGCTGAGGCGCAGCCCGGCGCGGCACGGCGGCGGGACCTCCTCCGGGGCGCGCGTCCGATCGGCTCAGCAGTAGGCGAGACTTGTTTCGTGGCACCGACAGACGAGACCGCTCAGACCCAACCGCCCTCCACCCCGCCCGTCCCGCCGGCCGCGCCACCCGCCCCGCCGTCCGGCACCGGGACTGGCCGCATGCCCGGCTGGCTGCCGCGTGCCATGGTGCTGGCGCTGGCGCTGTACGCCTGCTTCCGGCTCGGCAGCTGGGCGTTCGACCAGCTCATCGGCCTGTTGATCAATGTGCTGATCGCCTTCTTCCTGGCGCTCGCGATCGAGCCCGCGGTGAGCCGGATGTCGGCTCGCGGCATGCGCCGGGGCTTCGCCACCTTCCTGGTCTTCCTCGGCGTGCTGATCGCCGGCGCCGGTTTCATCGTGCTGCTCGGTTCGATGCTCGCGGGCCAGATCGTCGACATGGTGGAGGATTTCCCGAAGTACCTCGACTCGGTGATCAACTGGGTCAACCAGACCTTCCACACGGAGCTCTCCCGTGTCGAGGTGCAGGACAGCCTGCTGCACTCCGACTGGCTGCAGAAGTACGTCCAGAACAGTGCGACCGGCGTACTCGACGTGTCCACCACGGTCCTCGGCGGCCTGTTCCGACTGCTGACGATCTTCCTGTTCTCGTTCTACTTCGCGGCCGACGGCCCCCGGCTGCGCCGCGCACTGTGCTCCGTCCTGCCTCCCGCCCGCCAAGCGGAAGTGCTGCGGGCCTGGGAGATCGCGGTGGACAAGACGGGCGGATATCTCTACTCGCGTGGCCTGATGGCGCTCATCTCAGGCATCGCGCACTACATCCTGCTGGCTGCCCTCGGCGTGCCGTATGCGCCGGCGCTCGCGGTCTGGGTCGGACTCGTCTCGCAGTTCATCCCCACGATCGGTACGTATCTGGCGGGCGCCCTGCCGATGCTGATCGCGTTCACCGTCGACCCCTGGTACGCGTTGTGGGTCCTCGGATTCGTCGTGGTGTACCAGCAGTTCGAGAACTACATGCTGCAGCCCAAGCTGACATCGAAGACCGTCGACATCCACCCGGCGGTGGCCTTCGGCTCGGTCATCGCCGGTACGGCACTGATGGGGGCCGTCGGTGCGCTGATCGCCATCCCGGCCGTGGCCACGCTGCAGGCCTTCCTCGGCGCCTACGTGAAGCGCTACGACGTCACGGACGACCCCCGGGTGCACGGACGCCATCAGTGGCGGCGCGGTGAGTCGGTGTCCGTGCGGCTGCGTCGGCTCTGGCATGCCCCCGAGACCGAGGATGAGGCCGAGGGCGGGCAGGGCGAGGGCGAGGAAGGGCAGGGCCCTCAGGCGCGCTCCTGAGGCGTGGGGTGCTTCCGGTCCCCGACATCCCCGTTGTCCCTGCTGTCCCTGTGCGGTCGGTATTCGGTATGGCGTCACTCACGTGTCATTGACTCCCCGTGTCTCTGATGCTAGGGCGCTATCCTGGGGGCGAGTCGGTGCGGCGTGGTGCGCTTGACACCAAAATCGAACATCCGTTCTCATGGGATTCCGGCCGGGTTTTCCCGCGCTCGACCGTGGAGTTGTCCACAGGCCGGGAGGACGTCGAGGCCCATTGTCAGTGGCAGGGGTTAGCGTCTTTGACGTGAAGCGATCGACTCAAGCAAATCGGGTGGAACCCATGGCAGGAAACGACCGCGAGAAGGCGCTGGACGCCGCACTCGCACAGATTGAACGGCAATTCGGCAAGGGCGCGGTGATGCGCCTCGGCGAGCGGCCGAACGAGCCCATCGAAGTGATCCCCACCGGCTCGACCGCGCTCGACGTCGCGCTCGGCGTCGGCGGCCTGCCGCGCGGCCGTGTGGTGGAGGTGTACGGGCCGGAGTCCTCCGGCAAGACGACGCTGACGCTGCACGCCGTGGCGAACGCGCAGAAGCTCGGCGGCACGGTGGCCTTCATCGACGCGGAGCACGCCCTCGACCCCGAGTACGCGAAGAGGCTCGGGGTCGACATCGACAACCTCATCCTGTCCCAGCCGGACAACGGTGAGCAGGCTCTCGAGATCGTGGACATGCTGATCCGCTCGGGCGCCCTCGACCTGATCGTCATCGACTCCGTCGCGGCCTTGGTGCCTCGTGCGGAGATCGAGGGCGAGATGGGCGACTCGCACGTCGGTCTGCAGGCCCGCCTGATGAGCCAGGCGCTCCGGAAGATCACCAGCGCGCTCAACCAGTCCAAGACCACTGCGATCTTCATCAACCAGCTCCGCGAGAAGATCGGTGTGATGTTCGGCTCGCCGGAGACCACCACCGGTGGTCGTGCGCTCAAGTTCTACGCCTCGGTGCGCCTCGACATCCGACGGATCGAGACGCTCAAGGACGGCACCGACGCCGTCGGCAACCGCACCCGCGTCAAGGTCGTCAAGAACAAGGTCGCCCCGCCCTTCAAGCAGGCCGAGTTCGACATCCTCTACGGCCACGGGATCAGCCGCGAGGGCGGCCTGATCGACATGGGCGTGGACAACGGCTTCGTACGCAAGGCCGGCGCCTGGTACACGTACGAGGGCGACCAGCTCGGCCAGGGCAAGGAGAACGCCCGCAACTTCCTCAAGGACAACCCCGATCTCGCCAACGAGATCGAGAAGAAGATCTTGGAGAAGCTGGGCGTCGGTGTGCGGCCCGAGGCGACGCCGGCCGAGCCCGGAGCGGACGCGGCCGGAGCCGCGGCGGCTCCGGCAGACGGTGCGGCGAAGTCGGTGCCCGCTCCGGTTGGCAAGACCAAGCCGGCCAAGACGGCGGCGGCCAAGAGCTAGGCCGTGACGCGTCGTACGGAGTGGCCGGGCAGCGGCGCGGGTCCCGGCCCCGAATCCGCCGCCGGACACACCACCGGATCCGATGGCGAACCCGACCTCTTCCATGAGCCGGCAACGGGGGCCGGCTATGGCAGAGGCGCGGGTTCGGGTACGGGATTCGGCGAGGGGGCCGGGCGCCGTTCCCGCTCCCGCTCCAGAAGCAGCGGCTCCCCTTCCTCGTCGAGGGCCGAGAAGGGGGAGCCGCGAGACCCGGCCGAGCAGGCGCGCAACATCTGCCTGCGGCTGCTCACCGGGACCGCACGCACCCGCCGGCAACTTGCGGATGCCTTGCGTAAGCGGGAGATCCCGGACGAGGTGGCCGAAGAAGTGCTGTCGCGCTTCGAGGACGTCGGGCTGATCGACGACGCCGCGTTCGCCGATGCCTGGGTGGAATCCCGGCACCACGGCCGCGGTCTGGCCCGCCGCGCGCTCGTCCGTGAGCTGCGGACCAAGGGCGTGGACGCCTCCGTGATCGACGAGGCCGTCGGTCAGCTCGACTCCGAGCAGGAGGAGGAGACGGCGCATGAGCTCGTCGCACGCAAGCTCCGGTCCACCCGGGGCCTGGAACGCGACAAACGGATTCGCCGGCTTGCGGGCATGCTCGCCCGCAAGGGGTACGGGGAGGGAATGGCCCTGCGCGTGGTGCGCCGGGCCCTGGAGGAGGAGGGTGAGGACATCGAAGGGCTGGACGAACCCTTCTGAGCGTCGGCGTCACTGGTAGCTCGTTCAGCGCGTTGTGGTGCGGCCGGTCCGGACTCGGCGTGCCCGCTCGGGCCGTTCACTCCTTCCGGTTCGACTCGTTGTCTCCCCTCACCGCGTCCCCTCGCCGTTGTCCGGCCGTTACTGCCCGGCGTGGGCCGCACGGCGGATGGTGGCGTCGATCAGGGCTAGGGCGTCTGCGGCTGTGCGCCCCGGGTAGCGGTTCCAGGGCCCGATCAGCCCGGTCCAGCCCTGGGAGCGGAGTTCGGAGATCAGCCAGGCGCCGGCGCGGTCGACGGTGTGCACCGATCCGTGGCCCAGACGGTGCGCAGTGAGCATGGCGCCGCAGATGCACCGGGCCCCCCGGGCGTTGCGGAGCCGGTAGGGGGTGTTCTGCCAGCCCCATTCGGTGAGGATCTGCCGTGCATGGGCGAGATGGACGGAGGGCCGCACCTCCGGCTGTCCGATGCGCCGCCAGGCATGGAGCCGGTCGGGCAGTACCGCACCGAGACGCCCGGGAAGCGGACGCTCGCGTGGCAGGGGCGCGGGCAGTGCGCGCACCGTGTCGGCGATGAGCTGATCCACCGGTACGGACAGCAGACTGCGCCAGTCGCCGGGCGGGGAGGGTTGCTCCTGCACGGCGCCGGGTGAGTCGGGGCGCGGAGGTTCGGGGACGGCGAGGGGTCCGGAGTAGGTGAGCTCCCAGCCTGTGACGATCTGCTGCCAGGCCTCCGTGTCGTGGAGGCGCGCGGCCTGGGCGTCGAGTTCGTCGGGTGTGAGGGCGATGATCGGCATGGGTGCGGGGCTCCCCGTCGTAGCGGTGACAAGGCGATGCCGTCGCGGTGTGGTGGCGATGCCGTGGCGCGCCTTGGTGTTGAGCCGAATGTCCGTCCGCTTCGCGGTTCGCTCCACCGGAGCGAGGCCATACGGGTGTGTCGCCACGGATTCCGGTGATTCCCTCCGGCGATTCGCAGCGGGCGGATCAGGGCTGGGCCCCGAGCCGGGACCACGAGTCGGCAGATCAGGGCCTGGGCCCCGGGCCGGGACCACGAGCCGGGCGGGTCAGGGCCGGGGCGTGCCCGGACGTGGCACGGGGGAAAGCCCCCCTACGAAGACGCCGGAACGCTCCAGTGCACAGGTATCTGTGCACAGAGCAGTGTGTGACGCATGCCAGAGAAGCCCGGTGGTACCGAGATCACGGAGCTGGCCGCCCTCAAGGCCCTCGCCCAGCCGCGACGCCAGCAGATCCTTCAGCACCTCACCCTGCACGGCCCCGCGACGTCGGCGATCCTCGCCCGCGCCCTGGGCCTGAACACCGGAGCCACCAGCTACCACCTGCGTGAACTGGCCCGGTACGGCTTCGTCGCCGACACCGTGGCGCTGGAGCCGGGTGCGCGCAGGGCGCGATGGTGGCGGGCCGTTCCCGGAGACCGCCGGTTTCCGCCGCCGTCCCGCCGGACGCCCGGGATGCGGGTCGTCATGGACGAGCTGAACCGCCATGCGCACGCCGCCGATCTCGCACTGTTCGAGCGGCTCCAGCGCGAAAGCGGTGCTAGGGCGGACGGCCCGGGTGCCGACGAGTGGGGCGACGGTCATGCCTACTCACGCGGCTCGCTGCGGCTCACGCTCCCCGAACTCCACGAGTTCTTCGAGGAGTACATCGCGTTGATGAACCGCTACAAGCGCCCCGACACAGAGACCCCGCCCGGCGCCCGCACGGTCCACACCCGCCTGCTCGCCTTCCCCGGGCCGGGCGATGACGCTCATGGACGTGAGGGCGCCTCCACGGACGACACCAGCAGAGAGACGGACGCATCATGATGCTGCGCTATGCCCTGCGGACGATCCGCCACCGCAAAGGGGGATTCCTCGGAGCGCTGCTCGCCCTCATGTGCGCAGCCGCCCTCGTCACCGCCTGCGGCACCCTTCTCGAGACCGGCCTGCGCGGACGGATCGCCACTGAGCGCTACGCCGCGACACCCCTCGTCGTCTCCGCGGACCAGAACGTCCACCGGACCACCGTGAAGCACAAGGGCAACGGGACGACGAAGGTCAAGCACAGGGCCAAGCCGGTTGCCGAACGTGCCTGGCTCCCCGCCACCGCAGCCGACCGGATCCGCACCCTGGAGGGTGTGCGCGCGGTCGTCCCCGAACTCACCTTCCTCGCCGAGCCCCTGGGCCTGCGCGACCACGAGGGAGGCAGTGCCCTGCCCTCGTACGGCCACTCCTGGGACTCCGCCCCGCTCACCCCGTTCGCCCTCGCCGCAGGCCGCGCCCCGGCTTCCGCCGATGACGTCGTGATCGACCGGGGACTCGCCGAGCGGGCAGGCCTCACGACCGGCGACCGGCTCACCGTGCAGTCGACCCGGGCCCCTCGCACCTACCGCGTCAGCGGCATCGCGGCCCCGGGCGGGCGCAGTGAACTCCGTCGGCAGACCTCACTGTTCTTCTCCACGGCGGAGGCCGAGCGCCTCGCCGCCCGCCCCGGCCAGGTCTCCGCACTGGGGGTGCTGCCCACAGCCGGTACGGACACCGACCGGCTGAAGCAGCAGGTCGCGCAAGCCCTCAAGGGCACCACCGCCCGGGTCTCGACGGGAGACGGGCGCGGCCCGGTCGAGTTCCTGGATGCCGCGGGCGCGCGGATCGAACTGGTCTCCATGGGCGGAGCCATGGGCGGTACCTCGCTGCTGGTCGCGGTACTCGTGGTCGTCGGAACCTTCGCACTCTCCATCCAGCAACGTCATCGCGAGCTGGCCCTGCTGCGTGCCATCGCCGCCACGTCACGGCAGATCCGCCGCCTGCTCGGTCGCGAGGCGTTGGTGGTCGGTGCCGTTGCCGGGGTGCTGGGCGCTCTTGCCGGGCTTCCGCTGGCCGGGTGGCTGCACAGTCGATTCATCGACATGGGTGTGGTTCCGGCGACGCTGGAGCGGACGGTCGGGATCCTTCCCGCGTGCGTCGCCCTTGCCGTCACTCTCCTCGGCGCCTGGGCCGCCGCCCGTATCTCCGGCCGCCGTATCGCCCGCCTCCGGCCTGCCGAGGCCATGGCCGAGTCCGCGGTCGAGCGTCGCCGCCCGGCCCGGGGCCGCATCGCGGCCGGCCTGGTCCTGCTCATCGGCGGCGGGGTGCTCGTCGCCGTACTGGGCATCCTGCACACCGAGGCCGCCTCGACACCGGTCACCTTCCTGGCCGTGGTGGTGCTGGCCACGGCGGTGTCTCTGCTCGGCCCGCTCCTTGTCCGGGCGGCCGCCGTGCTGCTGGCGGGAGTGCTCCGGGCGACCGGCCACGTCGGCGTCCTGGCCACCGCGAACATGCGCGGGAACTCCACCCGGATGGCCTCCGTCGTCACCCCGCTCACCTTGCTCATCGGCATGACCTGCACGGTTCTCTTCGTCCAGCCGACCCTCGGCGACGCCGCCCTCGCCCAGGCCCGTGAGGGCACCCGCGCCACCTGGGTGCTGGGCGCGCAGGGCCCCGGCGTCCCGTCGGAAGCCGCCGAGGCCGTCCGCGCGACGCCCGGGGTCACCGCCGCCACGGAGGTGGTCCGCACCACTGTCCGGGTCGGACTCGCCAAGTACCCGGCCCAGGGAGTCACGACGGCAGGTCTCGCCCGTACCTGGGACCCGGATGTGACGCGGGGGTCGCTCGCCGCGTTCAGTGCGGACTCCCGTACCGCCGCCATCAGCGAACTGGCCGCCGGCCAGCTCGGGCTGCGTCCCGGCGGCGAACTGAAACT
Organism: Streptomyces sp. LN549; assembly: GCF_043203805.1. Lineage (NCBI taxonomy): Bacteria > Bacillati > Actinomycetota > Actinomycetes > Kitasatosporales > Streptomycetaceae > Streptomyces > Streptomyces sp. LN549. The sequence goes on from NZ_JAZHRI010000002.1 coordinate 6,701,791, forward strand.
GCACCTGGGCGACGGCACCCCCGCCACCCTCACGGTCGCGGCCGTCTACCGCCGCGGGCTGGGCTTCGGCGACCTGACGCTGCCGCACGACCTGCTCGCCCGGCACATGGACAACCCACTCGCGGCGACCGTCCTGGTCGCAGGTGACGCGAGCCGCGGCGAACTGACGGCCGCGGTAAGGAAGTTCCCTGGAGTCGCGGTTGTCCCGCCGGCTGCCGCCGACCGGCTCCAGGCGGACCGGCAGCAGGAGAACGCCGAGGTCAACCTGCTTGCCATGGGCCTGGTCCTGGCCTTCACCGCCATCGCCGTCGTCAACACGCTCGCCATGTCGGTCTCCGAGCGCCTCAAGGAGTTCGCTCTCCTCCGGCTGGCCGGGGCGACCCGCCGCCAGGTGCTGCGGATGCTCCGTATCGAGGCCCTGTCGGTCCTGCTCGTCGCGGCCGCACTCGGCACGGCTGTCGCGATCGCCGTACTGACCGCCTTCAGCATCGGCATGACGGGCGGACCGGCGCCCACCGTGCGGCCGCTGGTGTACGCGGCCGTGGTGGGCGCCGCCGCCCTGCTCGCCCTGATCGCGACGGCACTGCCCGGCCGGCTGGCCCTGAGGGCCAGCCCGGTGGAGGCCGTCACGAGCCGGTGACGGACAGCCTGGCCCCGTGCGGGGTCCCCGGTCACACCTCGACCGGGAACCCCGCAGCGCGCCAGGCCTGGAAGCCGCCGATCAGGTCCGTCGCCCGGTACAGCCCGAGCCGGTGCAGCGACTCGGCGGCGAGGCTCGACGCGTACCCCTCGTTGCAGATCACCACCACCTGCAGACCGTGGCTCACGGCCTCCGCCGCGCGATGGCTGCCCAGCGGGTCCAGCCGCCATTCCAGTTCGTTGCGCTCGACGACCAGCGCCCCCGGAATCAGCCCGTCCCGCGCCCGCAGTTCCGCGTAGCGGATGTCCACGAGCAGGGCGCCCTCCTCGGCCGCAGCCCTCGCCTCCTCGGTGCCGAGCCGCTCGTATCCGTCCCGGACCCGCTCCAGGAGCTCGTCGATCCCGACCCGGTCGTCCCCACCCTCGTGTCGTACGTCGCTCACTGCCAGTCCTCCGGGCGCTCGGTCTGCTCCAGGCGGAGCACCGCGCCGGTACGGCTGTAGCGCCGGATCTGAGGCAGCGGCGGGTAGTACGCGTGGACGGAGACGGCGTGCTCCGTCGTGGACTCGTTCAGCACCTCGTGGACGTGGTGCCGGCCGAACGCCTTGCCCTGACCTGCCGTCAACTCCCTCGACCGGTCGATGTCCTCGGCCAGTTCGAGGGTCTTCCAGCCGTCGGTGGGCAGCCGCGCCGCGAGCGAGTGCTCCTTCAGCGTGCCGGCCGCGGTGAGGAAGGCGCCGATCGAGTCGGCGTGGTCGTGCCAGCCGGTTCCGGTGCCCGGCGGCCATCCGATCAGCCAGGCCTCGCTTCCGCCGGGGCCGTCGAGCCGGATCCAGGTACGGCCCTCGGGGTCGAGGGGCAGTGAGGCGATGAGTGCGGTGTCCGCGGCGGTGCGGCGGGCGAAGTCGAGCAGTTCCGCAGCGGTCGGACCGGGGTCGGACGTACGTACGGGAACAGGGGAGGGGGAGGCAGACACAGGGACCGTCCTGAGAGTTCGCGTGGACGCCCCGGCCGCACGCCACAGCGCGCGACGGAGCAGGAGAAGGCGATTCAGCAGGACGGGCGACAGACACAGCCCGCATAGCGGAGCAGGTCCACATGGACCCTCCGCCACAGGCGCACATCGGTGTCGGTCATGTTCCGGAGTAGACCATGTGCGCCTGCGTCGGTCAATTGACGTCTGCGGTCCGGCCGGAGCGTACGGAGGTGAGGGCCGCGCCGCCGCGCGCCGCGTCCGCTGCCGCGAGGAGGTCCGCCGGCCTGACTCCGCCGAACGACTCCACGAGATGGCCGTCCGGCCGGACCAGCAGGACGGTGTGGGCCGAAGCCCCCGGATAGCTCTCGGTCACCAGGAGTTCGGCCTTCACGGGGAGGGCGTCGACCGTCTCCACGAGCCGCGGCATGATCCCCGCCCGCATCCAGTGCCGCCGGTCCCAGACCCCGGTCCCCGGCGCCACGAGCACCACCAGCAGATGCCCCTGCCCGAGCCGTTCCCTGAGCCGTACGGGCGTTCCGTCGGGCGCGGTGACCCGCACATCCGCGACCGGCGCACCGGGGGGCGTGCCCACGGCGGTGTGCGCCTCGGCGCGTGGGGGCGCAAGGGGGGAATGGGAGTAGGAAGGGGGCGCACCGAGGGGGCCACAACCCAGATGTCCGTCGGTGAGCAGCGAATCGTGCCCCCGTGCGCTCCCCGGGACCAGGGTCCGCAGACCCCCGCCGCCCCGCAGTATCGGCAGCGACTGATCGGCGGCGCGCAGCCGAGAGGCGACCGCCGCCCGGCGCTCGGCCTGGTAGCTGTCGAGGAGCACATCGGACGCGCCGTGATGCCAGGCCAGCGCCAGCTTCCACGCCAGGTTCTCGGCGTCCCGGAGCCCCTCGTCGAGCCCCTGGGTGCCGAGGGCGCCCAGCAGATGCGCGGCGTCCCCGGCGAGGAACGCCCTCTTCACCCGCCACCTCCGGGCCAGCCGGTGGTGGAGCGTGTAGACGCCGGTGTCCAGCAGTTCGTAAGGGGGTGTCTCGCCGCACCAGCCCGCCAGGGTGTCCCGGACCCGGGTGACGAGGGCGTCCGGCGTGACGAGTTCGCCGCGCGGCGGCAGCAGCCAGTCCAGCCGCCAGACACCGTCCGGCAGCGGCCGCGCGGTGACCTCGGCGCCGCCGGTGCGCCAGGGCGGCAGCCGGTGCAGCACGGCTTCGCCGGGCCAGGGCAGTTCGGTGCGCAACGCGGCGACGGCATGCCGCTCCACCGCCGTACGCCCGGGGAACCGAATGTCGAGGAGCTTGCGCACGGTGGAGCGCGCCCCGTCGCAGCCGACCAGGTAACTCCCGCGCCACCAGGTGGAACCGGGCTCACGCGTGTGCACCGTGACCCCGTCGGGGTCCTGCTCCAGGGTGTCGACGCGGCTGAGCCGCGCCGTCTGTACGAGTTCCTGCGCGGCCACCGCGTCCCGCAGTCCACGTACGAGCGCGTGCTGCGGTACGTGGACGGGGGCGGCCGGCGGGTCGCCACCGGGCGCGCCCTCGCCGAGCGGGAGCTCGCGTACCAGCTGCCGGCGCCGCACGGACCGCCAGCCTGTCCAGCGGAGGCCCTCGTCCTGGAGCCTCTTGCAGCCGAGCCGTTCCACCAGGTCGGCGGTGCCCTCGCGCAGCACGACCGAGCGGGCGGGACGTGTCTCGTCCTTGCCGGGGTCCTCGTCGAGGAGCACGGAGGGCACACCCTGCGCTGCGAGGGCGAGCGACAGCACCAGGCCGACGGGCCCGGCACCGACGATGATCACCGGGTCCACGGCGCGGCCCCCGGAACACCTGCGGTCGGACGCGCGGAGGCGCACGGGAGGAGCGAGGAGGCCGGGACGGCCCCAGAGGCGGAGGGCGGTGTCGAAGGAGATGCGGCAGCGGAGGCTCGGGGCGCGATCACAGAACGTATGCAACCTACTGCCGGTGCGCGCGTCAAGTGACACCGGAACGCGGCGAGGGGCGGTGGCGCATGCGCCACCGCCCCTCGCGGACGTCAGTAGACGAGCCGTCAGGTGGAGGACGAGTCCATGACGACCACCGGCGCACCGACCGTCTCCGGCGCGCCCCCCGGGCCGGTGCCCACGACGGTGCCGGTGCTCTTCTTCCTCTGTCGCAGCCGCCGCTCCAGCCAGCTCGCGAACGACGTGAGAGTGAAGTTCAGCGCGATGTAGATCACGGCGATGATCGTGAAGCACGCGATGGTGTTCGAGCCGTAGTTCGCGGCCATCGGCCGGACCGACGCCAGCAGCTCAGGGAAGGTCATCACCGCGCCGCCCAGTGCGGTGTCCTTCACGATCACCACGAGCTGGCTGACGATCGCGGGGAGCATGGCGGTGACCGCCTGCGGCAGCAGCACGAAGACCATGGTCTGGCCCTTGCGCATACCGATGGCCTTCGCTGCGTCGGTCTGCCCCTGGGGGAGGGTCAGGATGCCGGCGCGCACGATCTCGGCGAGCACCGAGGCGTTGTAGAGCACCAGTCCTGTGACCACGGCGTACAGAGGACGGGTTTCGGTGTCGATGTTCGTGTACTCGGAGTACACCGCATTCGCGATGATCATCAGGATCAGCACCGGAATGGCCCGGAAGAACTCCACGACCACGCCGGACGGCACCCGCATCCACCGGTGGTCCGAGAGCCGGCCGATTCCGAACAGGGCGCCGAGGGGCAGCGCGATGATCAGCGCGAAGAACGCCGCCTTGAGCGTGTTCTGGACCCCGGGCCAGATGAACGTCTCCCACGGCTGGGGGCTGGTGAAGAAGGGCTTCCACTTGATCCAGTCGAGCTGGTGCTTCGAGGCGAGACCGTCGTACACCCACCACACCACGGTTGCGGCGACGAGTACGAACAGGACGGTGTAGAGGATGTTCCGCCGCTTGGCGCGCGGTCCCTGGGCGTCGTAGAGGACCGAGGTCATCGCTTCACCGCCACCTTCTTGCTCACCCAGCCGAGGACGAGGCCGGTCGGGAGGGTCAGAACGATGAAGCCGAAGGCGAAGACCGCCGAGATCAGGATCAGTTGCGCTTCCTTCTCGATCATGCCCTTCATCAGGTACGAGGCCTCCGCCACACCGATCGCGGAAGCGACAGTGGTGTTCTTCGTCAGCGCGATCAGCACGTTGGAGAGCGGATTGACGACCGAGCGGAAGGCCTGCGGGAGGATGATCAGCCGCAGGACCTGGGCGAAGCTCAGGCCGAGGGCGCGTGCCGCCTCGGCCTGACCGACCGGCACCGTGTTGATACCCGACCGCAGTGCTTCGCACACGAACGCGGCGGTGTAGGCGCTCAGAGCGAGTACCGCGAGCCGGAAGTTGATACTCGTGAAGCCGTCGCCGCCGAGCTTGACGCCGAGCGTCGAGAACAGACCCAGCGACGAGAAGAGAATGATCACGGTCAACGGAATGTTCCGGACCACGTTCACATAGCCGGTCGCGAAACCGCGCATCAGGGGGACCGGGCTGACCTTCATGCCGGCCAGGAGCGTTCCCCATATGAGGGAGCCGAGGGCGGAGTAGACGGTGAGTTGCACCGTCACCCAGAAGGCCCCCAGCAGGTCGTAACCTTCAAGAAAGTCGAACACGATCTCCCGCGCTTCCGCGTGTAGGAGGGCACGGCGCGCCGCCGTCAGTGGCGGCGCGCCCGGTCAGCCCTGCTTCACTTGACGACGTTGCCGATCTTCGGAGCGGCCTCGTTCTTGTAGCCCGCCGGGCCGAAGTTGGCCTTCACGGCCTTGTCCCACGAACCGTCCGAGACCATCTTGGTGAGCGCGTCGTTGATCTTCTTCTTGAGGTCGGCGTCGCCCTTCTTCAGGCCGATGCCGTAGTTCTCGTTGGTCATCTTGAAGCCGGCCAGCTTGAACTTGCCCTTGTTGGCGTCCTGCGAGGCGTAGCCGGCCAGGATGCTGTCATCGGTGGTCAGCGCGTCAACAGCCTTGTTCTCCAGGCCGGTCAGGCACTCCGAGTAGCCGCCGTACTCCTGGAGCTCAGCCTTCGGGGCCAGCTTGTCGTGGACGTTCTGCGCCGAGGTCGAGCCGGTGACCGAGCAGAGGTTCTTGTTGTTCAGATCCTCGGGCGACTTGATGGAGTTGTCGTCCGCGCGGACCAGGATGTCCTGGTGGGCGAGGAGGTACGGGCCCGCGAAGTCGACCTTCTGCAGCCGCTCGTCGTTGATCGAGTAGGAGGCGGCGATGAACTTCACGTCACCGCGCTCGATCGACGTCTCACGGTCGGCGCTCTTGGTCTCCTTGAAGTTGATGTCCTTGGCGTCGTAGCCCAGTTCCTTGGCTACGTACGTGGCGACATCGACGTCGAAGCCGGTGTACTTGCCGTCCGGGGTCTTCAGGCCGATACCCGGCTGGTCGATCTTGATGCCGATCGTGATCTTCTTGCCGCCGCCCGAACCGGACGCGTCGTCCTTGTCGTCGGAACCACAGGCGGTGGCGGTCAGGGCGAGGGCGAGCACGGCGGCCGAGGCGGCGGTGACCTTACGAAGCTGCATGGTGAAATTCCCTAGAGTTGACGCGATGTGAGTGATCAGCCGGTCCGGAGACCGGCGCTGAAGGCTCCATCAGTGGTGAAGGATCTTCGACAGGAAGTCCTTGGCACGGTCACTGCGCGGGTTGCTGAAGAACTGGTCGGGCGTGGCTTCTTCGACGATCTTCCCGTCCGCCATGAAGACGACCCGGTTGGCCGCGGAACGCGCGAAGCCCATCTCGTGGGTGACGACGACCATGGTCATGCCGTCGCGGGCGAGCTGCTGCATGACCTCCAGCACCTCGTTGATCATCTCCGGGTCGAGCGCGGAGGTCGGCTCGTCGAAGAGCATGACCTTCGGGTCCATCGCCAACGCCCGCGCGATCGCCACACGTTGCTGCTGGCCGCCGGAGAGCTGGGACGGGTACTTGTCGGCCTGGGTCCCGACGCCCACCCGGTCGAGCAGCGAACGCGCCTTGTCCTCGGCCGCCTTCTTGTCCGCCTTGCGGACCTTGAGCTGGCCGAGCGTCACGTTCTCGAGCACCGTCTTGTGCGCGAAGAGATTGAACGACTGGAAGACCATGCCGACATCGGCACGCAGCCTCGCCAGCTCCTTGCCCTCTTCGGGCAGAGGCTTTCCGTCGATCGAGATCGCGCCCGAGTCGATCGTCTCCAAGCGGTTGATCGTGCGGCACAGCGTGGACTTACCGGACCCGGAGGGTCCGATGACGACCACGACCTCGCCACGGGCGATCGTCAGGTCGATGTCCTGGAGCACATGCAGCGCGCCGAAGTGCTTGTTGACGTTGCTCAGCACAACCAGGTCGCCGCCGGGCGCGGGTGCAGCGTCCTCGGCGCCCTTGGTCACTGAAACTCCGCTCATCGGCTTCTTGCTCCGTCCTCCTCGGTTGGGAAGGACCTTAGTGACGCAGTGCGACCAGCGTCATTACATCTGAGCGGAAATTGAGCATAACGATCCGGCGGCAACCGGACACTCCGCGTGAACAGGGCGCCTTGCGGGGCCCCGGGGCGTACCGGGTGCATAACGGAAACCCGGATGTAACGGGCGGGCACTTGACTGGCCCACCGGTCATCGGAGTGGATGCCCTGATACACCCTGACGTGAAACGCCCCGGTACGGGGAAGTGACCGGGGGTGAACGTGACCGTACAGACACCGGACCTTCGGAGAGGGGGGCCATGAGACTGCTGCTCGTCGAGGACGACAACCACGTCGCAGCCGCCCTGTCCGCGATCCTCGCGCGGCACGGATTCCAGGTGGTGCACGCCCGCAGCGGCGAGGAGGCCCTGCAGGCGCTCCTTCCCACCGATACGGAACCCTTCGGTGTCGTGCTCCTCGACCTCGGCCTGCCCGACCAGGACGGGTACGAGGTCTGCGGGAAGATCCGCAAGCGCAGCTCCGTGCCCGTGATCATGGTGACGGCGCGGGCCGATGTCCGCTCACGGATCCACGGACTCAACCTCGGCGCCGACGACTACGTGACCAAGCCGTACGACACCGGTGAGCTGCTCGCCCGTATCCACGCCGTCAGCCGGCGCAAGACGGGTCCCGAGGACACCGTTCCCACGCCCGTAGCGGCGCTGCGGCTGGGGCATGTGCACATCGAGCTGCCGACGCGCCGGGTCAGTGTCGACGGGAGCGAAGTGCAGCTCACCCGCAAGGAGTTCGACCTGCTCGCGCTGCTCGCCCAGCGCCCCGGGGTGGTGTTCCGCCGGGAGCAGATCATCAGCGAGGTGTGGCGTACGAGCTGGGAGGGGACGGGGCGCACCCTGGAGGTGCATGTCGCCTCCCTGCGCTCCAAGCTGCGGCTGCCCGCCCTGATCGAGACCGTGCGCGGGGTCGGCTACCGCCTCGTCGCGCCGTCCGCGTAGAAGGCGTACGTCCTGTTGCGTACCCGGCTGCTTCCACTCCTCATCGTCCTCATGGCGGCGGTCCTGCTCGCGCTCGGCTTCCCGCTGGCCGTCAGCGTGGCGGCGGCCCGGCAACAGGGCGTCGTGATCGACCGCATCGACGACACGGCGCGCTTCGCCGCACTCGCCCAGTTCATCACCGAGCGCACGAGCGGCCACGACGAGCGGCGCCGCACGCTCCAGGGCGAGCTGGAGACGTACGACTCCGTGTACGGCATACGGGCCGGCGTCTTCTACCGTGACGACTCCGCGATGGCCAAGGCGCCAGGGTCCTGGCGGCTGCCCGTCGAGGGAGAGGGCCGCGAGGCGTTCAACGAGGCGCTGCTCGGCCGCCGCAGCCACGATCCGCCCCAGGTCTGGCCCTGGCAGGACGGCCGGGTGGTCGTCGCCTCGCCCGTCGTGCGGGACGGCGATGTGATCGCCGTCGTCGTCATCGACTCGCCCACCGACCAGATGCGCGCCGCCACGCTCCGCGGCTGGCTGCTGATCGCCGCGGGAGAGGTGATCGCGATGCTGGTGGCCGTCGGCGCCGCCAACCGGCTCACCGGATGGGTCCTGCTCCCCGTGCAGACGCTGGACGCGGCCGCCCACGACATCGCCAGCGGCCGGATGCGGTCCCGGGTGGCGGCGTCGGGCGGACCCCCCGAACTCAGGCGCCTGGCCCGTTCGTTCAACGAGATGGCCGACAACGTCGAGGACGTGCTGGAGCAGCAGCGCGCCTTTGTCGCGGACGCCTCGCACCAGCTGCGCAATCCGCTGGCAGCGCTGCTGCTGCGGATCGAACTGCTCGCCCTCGAACTGCCCGAGGGAAACCAGGAGATCGCCTCCGTGCGTACGGAGGGCAAGCGCCTCGGCCAGGTTCTCGACGACCTGCTCGACCTGGCGCTGGCCGAGCACGCCGGTGCCGATCTGCAGCTCACGGACATAGGCGCACTCAGCTCCGAACGGGTCGCCTCCTGGCGGCCGGTGGCCGAGGAGAAGGGCGTACGGCTGCGGGCGGACGGCATATCGGCCGTCACCGCCTGGGCGGATCCCGTCGCCCTGTCCAGCGCGCTCGACGCCATCATCGACAACGCCCTCAAGTTCACCCCCGAGGACGAGGAGGTCCGGGTCACGGTCGCCTCCGACAGCACGTGCGTCACCGTTGTCGTGGCGGACGGCGGACCGGGGCTCACCGAGCAGGAGATGGAGCGCGTCGGTGACCGGTTCTGGCGCAGTTCCCAGCATCAGAACGTACGGGGGTCCGGCCTCGGCCTCTCCATCTCCAAGGCGCTCCTCGCCGCGAGCGCCGGCTCGCTCTCCTGCGCGCGGAACGAACCGCACGGGCTGCGCGTGACGGTCTCGGTGCCGCGCAACGGGCCGCAGGGCTGAGGCTCCGGGCCACTGGGGCGGGGTCTCAGGGCTTGACCGAGCGGTAGTAGCGCTTGGCCCCTTCGTGGAGCGGCAGCGGATCGGTGTAGATCGCCGTCCGCAGGTCCACCAGCTGCGCGGCGTGCACCTCGCGCCCGATCCGGTCCCGGCTGTCGATCACGGTCCGGGTGAACGCCTCCGTCATCGCCGCGTCGGTGCGGTCCGTGGTCACCAGCACGTTGGCGACCGCCACCGTGGGGACGGCCTGTCCCTGCTGCGCGGTCGCGTAGGCGTCGGCGGGCATCACAGCCGAGCGGTAGTAGCGGGTGGAGCCGCCGGCCGCCTGGAGCTCCTTGATGAGCGGGTCCTCCAGCGGGACCAGCCGGATCGAGAACCGGTCCGAGAGATCCGCCACCGCTGTGGTGGGCAGCCCGCCGGACCAGAAGAACGCGTCGAGCCGGCCGCCCTCCAGCAGTTCCGGCATGGTGTCGATACCGGCCGGCACCGCCGTCACGTCGGCCACGGGGTCCAGGCCCGCTGCCGTCATCAGCCGGTCGGCGACCAGCCGCACCCCCGACCCAGGCTGTCCGACCGCGACCGTCTTGCCGCGCAGATCCGCGACCTTGCGGATGTCCGAGTCCCGCTTCACGACAAGCTGGATGTAGTCGTCGTACAGCCGGACGCAGCCGCGCAGCCGGTCGGCGCCCGGCTTGCGGTCGCGGAGATAGGTGGCGACGGCGTCAGTGGTGGCGATGGTGAAGTCGGCCTTGCCCGTCGCGACCCGGGCGATGTTCTGCTGCGAGCCCTCGCTGGTCTGCAGCTGTATCGACACCTCGGGCAGGTCCTTGGCGAGCGCACCCCTGAGCCGCTCGCCGTAGCGCTCGTAGACGCCGCTGCGGACCCCGGTACTGAACTTCAGCGTCCCGGTCGGCGCCGGGTCGCCGAGGGGGAGCAGCCACCAGAGAAGCAGTCCGAGCACGACGACGAGGGCGGCGCCCGCCCGCAGCGAGCGACGCCGGCCGATTGTGGACAGTGCCGGGAGCATGGCGGCGATCCTGCCAGGTGTTTCCCGGCCCTGGCCAGGGGTGCCCGCGGATCTCACGGCCGCCTCGGCTGCCGGTGCGGGGTCCGGACACCGCCCGCGGCGGGAGGTGTCCGCGCAGCGCCTACCCTTGTCGCATGAGCAGCGGCAACCGGAGCGAAGCAGTGGACGTCAGAAAAAGCTATGAGGTGCGCACCTACGGGTGCCAGATGAACGTCCACGACTCCGAGCGGCTGTCGGGGCTGCTGGAGGACGCCGGCTATGTGCGGGCGCCCGAGGGCTGTGACGGTGACGCCGACGTCGTCGTCTTCAACACCTGCGCGGTGCGGGAGAACGCCGACAACAAGCTCTACGGCAACCTCGGCCGGCTCGCCCCGATGAAGACGAAGCGCCCCGGGATGCAGATCGCCGTCGGCGGCTGCCTCGCGCAGAAGGACCGCGACACCATCGTCGAGCGGGCCCCCTGGGTCGACGTCGTATTCGGTACGCACAACATCGGCAAGCTGCCCGTGCTGCTGGAGCGCGCCCGGATCCAGGAGGAGGCGCAGATCGAGATCGCCGAATCCCTTGAGGCGTTCCCCTCGACGCTGCCCACGCGCCGCGAGTCCGCGTACGCCGCCTGGGTCTCGATCTCCGTCGGCTGCAACAACACCTGCACCTTCTGCATCGTCCCGGCGCTGCGCGGCAAGGAGAAGGACCGCCGTACCGGCGACATCCTGGCCGAGATCGAGGCCCTGGTCGCCGAGGGCGTCTCCGAGATCACCCTGCTCGGCCAGAACGTGAACGCGTACGGCTCCGACATCGGCGACCGCGAGGCCTTCTCCAAGCTGCTGCGCGCCTGCGGACGGATCGAGGGCCTGGAGCGGGTCCGCTTCACCTCGCCGCACCCGCGCGACTTCACCGACGACGTGATCGCCGCCATGGCCGAGACGCCGAACGTGATGCCGCAGCTGCACATGCCCATGCAGTCCGGCTCGGACACGATCCTCAAGGCGATGCGCCGCTCGTACCGGCAGGAACGCTTCCTCGGCATCATCGACAAGGTGCGGGCGGCGATGCCGGACGCGGCGATCTCCACCGACATCATCGTCGGCTTCCCCGGTGAGACCGAGGAGGACTTCGAGCAGACCATGCACGCGGTCCGTGAGGCGCGCTTCGCCAACGCCTTCACCTTCCAGTACTCCAAGCGCCCCGGAACCCCCGCCGCCGACATGGACGGGCAGATCCCCAAGGAGGTCGTCCAGGAGCGGTACATGCGCCTGTCCGTCCTCCAGGAGGAGATCTCCTGGTCGGAGAACAAGAAGCAGGTCGGCCGCACGCTGGACGTCATGGTCGCGGAGGGCGAGGGCCGCAAGGACGGCGCCACCCACCGGCTGTCCGGCCGCGCCCCCGACAACCGCCTGGTCCACTTCACCAAGCCGGACCAGGACGTACGGCCGGGCGACGTGGTGACCGTCGAGATCAGCTACGCGGCCCCGCACCACCTCCTCGCCGAGGGCGCGCCGCTCGGGGTGCGGCGGACCCGTTCGGGCGACGCCTGGGAGAAGCGCACCGCCGCCGCGGCCGCCAAGCCGGCCGGCGTCATGCTGGGCCTGCCGGGGATCGGCGCCCCGGCGCCGCTGCCCGCCGCCTCGGCACCGGGCTGCGGCTGCGACTGACGGGCGTACCGCTCCCGGAGCGGCCGAGCCCAGCCAGTACGCTGCCCACCATGCTTGTCGCCGCCGCTGTCTGCCCCTGTCCGCCGCTGCTGGTCCCCGATGTCGCCGCCGGTGCCGCGCCCGAGCTCGATGCCGCCAGGACCGCGTGCACCGACGCCCTGGGCGTGCTCGCGGCCTCCCGTCCCGATCTGCTGATCGTGATCGGCCCGGCGGACCTCGCGGGCCGGGGCCCTCACCCCGAGGGCGCCACCGGTGGCTTCCAGGAGTTCGGTGTGGACCTCGACGTGCGACTGGGGCGGGACCTGGGCACGGTCGCCGAGCGCCCGCTCGCCCCGTCGCTCGCGGTCGGCGCGTGGCTGCTGTCGCGCACCGGATGGGCGGGCACCCCGGTCGAGGCGCTCGGTGTGGGGGAGCCGCTGGAGACCGCCCGCTGCACGGAGACGGGGCGTGCGCTGGCCGCCCGCGCGGACCGGGTCGCGCTGCTGGTGATGGGCGACGGCAGTGCCTGCCGCACCCTGAAGGCGCCCGGCTACCTCGACGAGCGCGCCGCCGGGTTCGACGCGGCGGCATCGCGCGCGCTGGGGGCGGCGGACACGGGTGCGCTGATCGCGCTGGACGAGGCGCTGGCGTACGAACTCAAGGCTGCGGGCCGCGCCCCCTGGCAGGTGCTCGCGGGGGCGGGCGAGGCAGCGGGACTGGACGGCCGGCTGCTGTACGACGACGCGCCGTACGGCGTGGGCTACATGGTCGCCGCCTGGTCCTGACCGTCGTAAGCGCCGCACGCACGACGGCCGTGGAGCGATGCCGCTCCACGGCCGTCGTGCTGTTCTGCCGGCCCGGTGTCAGGAAGCGGGCGGCGGCGGAGTGCTGCCCGGAGCGGGCGGCGTACCGCCCCCGTCCTTCTGGGCCAGCCGGTCCACGGCTCCCTTGGCCTTCTGCGTGCCGGACACGATCTTGTCGCTGTACTTGCCCTTGGTCTTCGCGTCCACCGTCCGCGCGGCCTTGTCGAGCCCCTGGTCGATCTTGTCCCCGTGCTGCTGCGCGAGGCCGCTCACCTTGTCCTTCGCGGGGCTCAGCTTCGCCTTCAAATTGTCCATGAAGCCCATCGGACACCTTCTCTGCTGGGGGCTGCGTGCGCGTGCTCTCTCCGGCCCCGGTACCCGCCCTGCTGCCCCGTACTCTCCCGGTCGCGGCATCGGCGGTTCTGGAGGACAAACGGCGGAACCATGAGAAACCACCCATATATAGACATCACTTTACTCGGCGGTGCGTGACTGGGCGGCCACCCCACGGCCCGCGCATCGCCCATTCGGGAACGGCCCCGAGGTTTGCGAGACTGTGGCAGTGAGAAGTCCAGCTCCCGCACCGCGGGTCATCGCCGTCGTCGGTCCCACCGCAGCCGGAAAGTCCGACCTGGGGGTGTTCCTCGCCCAGCAGCTCGGGGGCGAAGTGGTCAATGCCGACTCCATGCAGCTCTACCGGGGAATGGACATCGGCACCGCCAAGCTGACGCTCGACGAGCGCGGGTCCGTACCCCACCGATTGCTGGACATCTGGGACGTCACCGAGACCGCCAGTGTCGCGGAGTACCAGCGCCTGGCCCGGAACGAGATCGACCGGCTGCTCGCCGAGGGCCGCACGCCCGTCCTGGTGGGCGGTTCCGGTCTGTATGTGAAGGGTGCGATCGACGCACTGGAGTTCCCCGGGACGGACCCCGGCGTCCGCGCCGCGCTGGAGGCGGAGCTGGCCGAGCACGGCTCCGGAGCGCTGCACGAGCGGCTCTCCGCGGCCGACCCCGAGGCGGGCCGTGCCATCCTGCCGAGCAACGGCCGGCGCATCGTGCGGGCCCTTGAGGTCATCGCGATCACCGGCAAGCCCTTCACCGCCAACCTCCCGGGTAACGATGCGGTCTACGACGCCGTCCAGATCGGCGTCGACGTGGCGCGCCCGGAGCTCGACGAGCGCATCGCGGTGCGAGTCGACCGGATGTGGGAGGCCGGACTCGTGGACGAGGTGCGCACCCTGGAGGCGCGGGGTCTACGGGAAGGGCGCACCGCATCCCGGGCGCTCGGCTATCAACAGGTGCTCACCGCCCTGGCAGGGGAGTGCACCGAGGACGAGGCGCGCACCGAGACCGTGCGCGCCACCAAGCGCTTCGCGCGTCGCCAGGACTCCTGGTTCCGCCGCGACCCGCGCGTCCAGTGGCTGAACGGTGCCGTGGAGCATCGCGGGGAACTCCCGGGCCGGGCGCTGGCGTTGGTCGAACGAGCGGTTACAGCCTGATCACGTGATGGCATCGGGAAGCCCCGCCCGTCAATTCGGCGACCTGCGGCGTGCCATCATCGAGCTTCGATCGACCAGTCCGAGTTGGGAGGGCGCGTGGCGATGGAGGCCGGCCCTCGCGACACAGAGCAAGACGCACCGGACACGCAGCACGAAGCAGGAGGCCTGAGCCCCGACGGGCCCGATGAGCTCGCCGTGACCCCCGAGGTCGAGGTGGAGCTGCGTCCCGCCCGGCGGATGCGTATCTGGCAGCTCGCGCCGATCATCATGCTCGCCGCGCTGGGATCGCTGATGTTCGCCTTCCCGCTCGCCTTCGAGGTGGGCGACGGCGGCCCGGTGGTCGCGATGCTGGGACTCCTGATCAGCTGCTGCGCCGCGGGCTGGGGCATGATGGCGGCCCGCCGCGTCGGGTACACCTGGCCGGGACTGCCGTCCCGGGGTTCCGGGGAGCGGGCCGACTGGCGGGTGATCGCGCTGTACGTGGCGGTGTGCGCCGCACTGGTCGCGCTGGCCGTCTGGCGCGTGGCACGACTTCAGAACTGAGGACCGGGCCGGGCCGTGCGTGACGGCCGGGGCGACCCTCGCCTTCCGGCGGGCCGGTTCCCCGAGCTGTCGGAGCGGGCTCGTACAGTTGTCCTGTGACCATCTCGCAGATCGCCTTCCTCAAGGGCCACGGCACCGAGAACGACTTCGTGATCGTTCCCGACCCGGACAACGCCCTCGACCTGCCCGCGTCCCTCGTCGCAGGGCTGTGCGACCGCCGCGCCGGCATCGGCGGTGACGGTCTGCTGCACGTCGTGAGGTCCGCCGCGCACCCCGAGGCGCAGGCCATGGCCGGCGAGGCCGAGTGGTTCATGGACTACCGCAACGCCGACGGCTCCATCGCCGAGATGTGCGGCAACGGCGTGCGGGTCTTCGCGCGCTACCTGCAGCGCGTCGGTGCCGTGGAGGAGGGCGACCTCGCGGTCGCCACCCGCGGCGGCGTGAAGAAGGTGCACCTCGCCAAGAACGGCGACGTCACGGTCTCGATGGGCCGCGCCCTGCTTCCCGCCGACGGAGTCACCGTCACCGTCGGAGGCCGCAGCTGGGACGCCCTCAACGTGAACATGGGCAATCCGCACGCGATCGCGTTCGTCGACGATCTGGCTCACGCCGGGGACCTCTTCCGCGAGCCGTCCTTCGCACCCGCCGCCGTCTACCCCGACGGGGTCAACATCGAGTTCGTCGTGGACCGCGGGCCCCGGCACGTCGCGATGAGGGTCCACGAGCGGGGCTCGGGCGAGACCCGTTCCTGCGGAACCGGCGCCTGCGCCGTGGCCGTCGCCGCGGCCCGCCGGGACGCGGCGGACCCGGCGGAGACCGGGGCCCCGGTCACGTACACCGTCGACCTGCCGGGTGGCACCCTGGTGATCACCGAGCACCCGGACGGTGAGATCGAGATGACCGGAGCGGCCGTGATCGTCGCCGAGGGCATGATCGATCCGGTCTGGCTCGAAACGCTCAGGGGATAGAGCTTCGCTCGAATGGGTGATCCGTTTCACGCTGGGCGAGAGCCGGACTCCGCCACGTGGTGGGGTCGGTAGCATCAAGCACCGGCCCGGAGGCGCGACCGCACCTCCCCACCGCCGGTCGACGTTGCCGGAGGTGCCCCATGAGCGCAGAGGCCACCAACCCAGGTGCTCCCATCCGCAGGCGGGGCCGTCCCCGGATCGATCTCCGCAGGCTCGGCCGGGTCGCCCTGCTCGGCCCGGTATCCCGGGACCGGCTGCCGGACGCCATCGGCCATGTCGCCGAGGCGCACCGGGCCCACCATCCCGACGCCGATCTCGCCGTGCTGCACCGGGCCTACGTCCTCGCGGAGAGCTCGCACCGCGGACAGATGCGCAAGAGCGGCGAGCCCTACATCACGCACCCGCTCGCGGTCACCCTCATCCTCGCCGAGCTCGGCGCCGAGACCACCACCCTGACCGCCTCCCTCCTCCACGACACGGTCGAGGACACCGAGGTGACCCTCGACCAGGTACGGGACCAGTTCGGCGAGGAGGTCTGCTACCTCGTCGACGGCGTGACCAAGCTGGAGAAGGTCGACTACGGGGCCGCCGCCGAGCCGGAGACCTTCCGCAAGATGCTCGTCGCCACCGGCGACGACGTCCGCGTGATGTCGATCAAGCTCGCCGACCGGCTGCACAACATGCGCACGCTCGGCGTGATGCGCCCCGAGAAACAGGCCAGGATCGCCAAGGTCACCCGCGACGTACTGATCCCCCTCGCCGAACGGCTCGGTGTCCAGGCGCTCAAGACCGAGCTGGAGGATCTCGTCTTCGCCATCCTCCACCCCGAGGAGTACGTGCACACCCGCGCCGTGATCTCCGCCGCGACCGCCGCGGCGGACCCGCTCACCGCCATCGCGGGCAACGTGGCCGCGGTGCTCCGGGATGCCGACATCACCGCCGAAGTGGTCGTCAGACCACGCCACTTCGTCTCCGTGCACCGCGTCCGGATCAAACGCGGCGAACTGCGCGGCAGCGACTTCGGACGCCTGTTGGTGCTCGTGGGCGAGGACGCCGACTGCTACGCCGTCCTCGGCGAGCTCCACACCTGTTTCACCCCGGTGATCTCCGAGTTCAAGGACTTCATCGCCTCACCCAAGTTCAACCTGTACCAGTCGCTGCACACCGCGGTGGTGGGCCCGGACGGCGAGGTCGCCGAAGTCCTCATCCGCACCCACCGCATGCACAGGGTCGCCGAGGCCGGCGTCATCGCGCTCGGCAATCCGTACACCGCGGACGGCACGGCACCGAACGCCGAACCCGCCGACGGCGAACGGGCCGACCCGACCCGCCCCGGCTGGCTCTCCCGGCTCCTCCAGTGGCAGCAGTCCGCCCCCGACCCCGACACCTTCTGGACCACCCTGCGCGCCGACCTCGCCCAGGACCGCGAGATCACCGTCTTCCGCACCGACGGCGGCACGCTCGGCCTGCCCGCCGGCGCCACCTGCGTCGACGCCGCCTACGCGCAGTACGGGGACGCCGCGCACAGCTGTATCGGGGCCCGGGTCAACGGCCGGCTGGCCACGCTCAGCACCGTGCTCGGCGACGGTGACACGGTCCAGCCGCTCCTCGCCGAGGACGCCGCGTCCGGGCCCTCGCCCGACTGGCTCGACCACGCACGGACGCCCACCGCCCGCATCGCCATCACCGGCTGGCTCGACGCCCACCCACAGGACCCGGAAACCGCCGCCGCAACCCCGCCCGACGGCCGCAGGACCGGTCCGCAACCGGCCCGGTACTCCCGGCCAGCGCGACCGGGATCCGCCGGGCCGGCCGGCCGCACCGTGAGCGCAGTGGTCGAGCGGCCCGACACCACCGTGCGGCTCGCGGGCTGCTGCACCCCCGTACCCCCCGACGACGTCACCGGATTCACGGTGCGCGGAGGCGCCGTCACCGTCCACCGGCTGGAGTGTCCCGTCGTGGCCAGGATGGAGGCCGTCGGCCGGGTGCCGGTCGTCGTGAGCTGGGGCGACGCGGCCGAATGCCGGGTGACCCTGGTCGCGGAGTCGTTCGGAAGGCCCCGGCTGTTCGCCGACCTCACCGAGGCGATCGCCGGTGCGGACGCGGCGGTCATTTCCGCCACCGTCGAACCCCCCAGCGAACAGCGCGTACGCCACACGTACACCCTGCAACTCCCCGACGCCGCCGGGCTGCCCGCGCTGATGCGCGCCATGCGTGACGTACCGGGGGTCTACGACGTGAGCCGCGCCCAGCAGCCGGCCGCCGCATTCTGACCGAGGCACGGCACCCTCCGCCACGGCGGATCTCGTTCGGGTGGCGCGGCGCGCGCCGCCCCGTTGCGGCGGGACGGCGCTGGTAGCCGTAGTCCATGCCGTTCCTCTCCCGCCGTCTCCGAGCCGCACTGCTGGCCACCGCATCGGCCACCCTCGTTGCCGCCACCCTGCCCGCACCGGTGCCCCTCGGCATCGGGGACCCGCTCTTCCCGCATCTCGGCAACCCCGGATACGACGTACTCGCCTACGACATCGGCCTCAGCTACGAAGGCCGCAACAGCGAACCGCTGGACGCCGTCACCACGATCGACGCGCGGACGACCGAGCCGCTGGAGCGGATCAACCTCGACTTCACCCGCGGCACCGTGCGCTCCGTCGAAGTCAACGGTCTGCGCGCCGACTTCGCGACCCAGGACGAGGACCTGATCATCGAGCCACGGGGCAGCATCCCCGCAGGAGTGCCCCTGCGCATCACCGTCCGCCACACCAGTGACCCCTCGGGCGAGCGGGACAGCGGGGGCTGGGTGCGGACCGCCGACGGTCTCGCCATGGCCAACCAGGCCGACGCCGGCCACCGGGTCTTCCCCAGCAACGACCACCCCGCCGACAAGGCGTACTTCACCTTCCGCATCACGGCCCCGCAGGATCTGACGGTGGTGGCCAACGGTCTGCGCACCGGGCGGACCAGCCATGGTGACCGCACCACCTGGACCTACCGCACCGGCCACCCCATGGCCACCGAACTGGCCCAGGTCAGCATCGGCCGGTCCGCCGTCGTCGAGCGCACCGGCCCGCACGGGCTGCCCGTGCGCGATGTCGTCCCGGCCGCCGACCGGGAGAAGCTCGAACCCTGGCTGAAGAAGACCCCGGGCCAGCTGGAATGGATGGAACAGCAGGTCGGCCGCTACCCCTTCGAGAACTACGGCGTGCTGGTCGCCGACACCGAGACCGGGTTCGAGCTGGAGACGCAGACCCTCTCCCTCTTCGAGCGGCGCCTGTTCACCGAGGGCGGCTTCCCCGCGTGGTACGTCGACTCGGTCATGGTCCACGAGCTGGCCCACCAGTGGTTCGGCAACAGCGTCTCCCCGCGGACCTGGTCCGATCTCTGGCTCAACGAGGGGCACGCCAGCTGGTACGAGGCGCGCTACGCCGAGGAGCACGCGGACAAGCCGCTGGAGCGCCGGATGCGCGACGCCTACACCGCCTCGGACGGCTGGCGCGCCGAGGGCGGCCCGCCGGCCAGGCCCGCCGCGCCGGCACCGGGCGAGAAGATCAGCCTGTTCCGGCCGGTGGTGTACGACGGAAGCGCGCTGGTCCTGTACGCGCTCCGCCAGGAGATCGGCAGTGGGGCCTTCGACCGGCTGGAGAGGCTCTGGGTGAGGAAGCACCGCGACTCCGACGCCGCCACGGCCGACTTCACCGCTCTGGCGTCCCGGGTGGCCGGACGCGACCTGACCGCGTTCTTCGACGGCTGGCTGTACGGGCGGAAGACGCCGTCCATGCCGGGGCACCCGGACTGGCGCAGTACGACACCGGCGCGGCAGCGGTAAACCCGCGTGACGGGCCGGGCCCGCCGTGCCACTATCGACGAGTCGCCACGGCGGCCGGACCGGAGAATTCCCCCCGAGGGAATCATCCCGGGAGGTCACGCGTTGTGACTGATGCAACCGACTTCTATCGACGTAAGGATCCAATGACCTCCTCTTCTTCCCTTCCCCAGGACGCGCAGGACGCGCAGAGTGCCACGGAGAACGTCACCGAGAGCCTCACCGAAAGCCCCCTTCGGGCCGACGCCCTGATGGAAGAGGACGTCGCCTGGAGCCACGAGATCGACGGAGCGCGGGACGGCGACCAGCTGGATCGCTCCGACCGTGCCGCCCTGCGGCGTGTGGCCGGACTCTCCACCGAGCTCGAGGACGTTACCGAGGTCGAGTACCGGCAGCTGCGCCTGGAGCGCGTGGTGCTGGTCGGTGTCTGGACCTCGGGCACGGTGCACGACGCGGAGATCTCCCTCGCAGAGCTTGCGGCACTCGCCGAGACGGCCGGAGCACAGGTGCTCGACGCCGTCTTCCAGCGTCGCGACAAGCCCGACCCGGCCACCTACATCGGTTCCGGCAAGGCGCTCGAGCTGCGCGACATCGTTCTCGAAACAGGGGCGGACACCGTCGTGTGCGACGGTGAGCTCAGCCCCGGCCAGCTGATCCACCTGGAAGACGTCGTCAAGGTCAAGGTGGTCGACAGGACCGCCCTGATCCTCGACATCTTCGCCCAGCACGCCAAGTCCCGTGAGGGCAAGGCGCAGGTCTCGCTGGCACAGATGCAGTACATGCTGCCGCGCCTGCGCGGCTGGGGTCAGTCGCTCTCCCGTCAGATGGGCGGCGGCGGTTCCAGCGGCGGTGGCGGCATGGCGACCCGTGGTCCCGGTGAGACCAAGATCGAGACCGACCGGCGACGGATCCGCGAGAAGATGGCGAAGATGCGCCGGGAGATCGCGGAGATGAAGACCGGCCGCGAGATCAAGCGCCAGGAACGCAAGCGCAACAAGGTGCCTTCGGTCGCCATCGCGGGCTACACCAACGCGGGTAAGTCCTCGCTGCTCAACCGGCTGACCGGTGCGGGTGTGCTGGTGGAGAACGCACTGTTCGCCACCCTCGACCCGACCGTGCGCCGGGCCGAGACACCGAGCGGACGGATCTACACGCTCGCCGACACCGTCGGGTTCGTACGGCACCTGCCGCACCACCTGGTCGAGGCGTTCCGCTCCACCATGGAGGAGGTCGGCGAGTCCGATCTCATTCTGCACGTGGTGGACGGCTCGCACCCGGTGCCGGAGGAGCAGCTCGCCGCGGTGCGCGAGGTGATCCGCGAGGTGGGCGCGCTGGACGTGCCCGAGATCGTGGTGATCAACAAGGCCGACGCGGCCGACCCGCTGGTCCTCCAGCGGCTGCTGCGCAACGAGAAGCACGCGATCGCGGTGTCGGCACGGACCGGCGCCGGTATCGACGAGCTGCTCGCGCTCATCGACAGTGAGCTGCCGAGGCCGTCGGTCGAGATCGAGGCGCTCGTGCCGTACACCCAGGGTGGACTGGTCTCCCGGGTGCACGCCGAGGGCGAGGTGATCTCCGAGGAGCACACGCCGGAGGGCACGCTGCTCAAGGCGCGGGTCCACGAGGAGCTTGCTTCGGACCTCGCCGCGTTCGTACCCGCGGTGCACTGACCGCGGCACCCACAGACGGACGGCCCGCTCCCCCCTCGGGGGAGCGGGCCGTCCGCCGTTGTCCGGGGGCGTGGGGCGCCACCGGGCGCCGGACTCGTCGCTCGTCATCGTGATGATCTGCTGGGCGCCCCCGGCCCTGACCCCAGGTACGGTCCGGCAGGCCCGCCGGCACCGGTCCGGTGCCGCCGTACGGCTCAGGGGCCCTCGGCGGAAGGTGTCCCGCCGAAGGCCCCTGATATGCAGTCATCCGCACCCGGGTGAAAGACGATCCGTTCCTACCCGGGCGGACGATGACCCGTCACTGTCCCGCGTACTTCTTGCTGACCGAGTCGTAGACGCCCTTGGCCTCCTTGCCGAGGCGGGGTCCGGCCAGCCAGCCGGCCGCCACCGGTCCGATGGAGGTGTTGGAGACCAGCGCGGGCTTGCCGTCCTGCCCCGCCGCGACCCAGCCGCCACCGGAGGAACCGCCGGTCATCGTGCAGCCGATGCGGTACATCGTCGGGTCGTCCTTGGTGAGCGAGAGCCGGCCCGGCTTGTCCTTGCACTGGAAGAGCTTCTGGCCGTCGTACGGCGGAGCGGCCGGGAAGCCGGTGGCCGTCATGTCAGCGATCTTGGGTACGGCCGGGGCGTTGAATTCGACCGGCAGTGCCGAACCGACCGTCTCCTCCAGGGACTTCCCGGTCGAGCCCTTCTCCGGCGTCACGTGCAGCACGGCGAAGTCGTAGGGGGCGCCCAGACCGCCGACCGATGCGCCCTGGTCGATCCACTGCTCGGACGTCTGCGCCCACGAGCCCCACCACACGCCGTACGGGGCGACCTTCTCCTTGGGCGGGTTGTTCCGGAGCTCGTCGGTCGACAGGCCGCTGTTGTTGTACGACGGCACGAAGGCGATGTTGCGGTACCAGCCGCCCTTCTTGCCCGCGTGCACGCAGTGGCCGGCGGTCCACACCATGTTGGACTTGCCGGGGTGCGCCGGGTCCTTCACCACGGTCGCCGAGCAGACCATCGAGCCCTCGGGGCCGTCGAAGAACAGCTTCCCCGACTCGGCGGCGTTGTCGTGGTACGGCGTCTGGACGCCAACGGCCCGGACCGGGGCGGGTGTCGGGTCCGTCACGCCCTCGTCGCCGGAGATGTCGTTGTCGACCGGCTGCTCGGGCGCCTTGTCGGCGTCCCGCATCCGGTCCGGGTCCCAGAGGTCCTCGATGATGGGGTTGATGTAGTCCTTGGCCTCACGCAGCCACTTGTCCTTGTCCCAGTTCTTCCACTCGCCGCTCTTCCACTGGTCGAGGTCGATCCCGTGTTCCTTGAGCCGGTCCTTCAGATCATCCGGAATGGTGATCTTGCCGTCCGACGTCTGGCCCGCGGAACTGCTGCTCGGCTCGGTGCTCGCGTCGTCCTCGCTGGGCCCGCAGGCCGTCGCGGTGAGGGCGAGGACGGCGGTGACCGCCGCGGCGGCAAGCACGGGGGAGGGGAAGCGGCGAGCGCTCCCCCCACGGCGTGCGGTGAATCCTGGTCGAATGAGTCGCATCTGGTGATCCCCCTGGGACTTCGTAACTCAACTTCGTAACTCAACGCTTCTGTACTGCACTTCTGCACTGCCGTACGGCACCCGGGCCGGCTCCGCCGGACGGCGGACCGTGTGCCTTTCCGGGCATGCCGCAGTGGCCGGGATCTTGTCCCGGAGCCACGGCACGGTCCCCCACTATGCCGGTGCGGTTGTGGACGGCGTGCGGCAGGGCCTGGTTCCGGCCCGCAAGGATCTTCGGATTTACCCGTGATCCTCCGCGCCCCGCGTCGTTGGTACATACGGGGGACACGGAGACAGCGTTCACCCCCGCAGTCCGTCCTTGCGGAATCGTGCTGACGTGCAACGCAACTGTTACAGCAGGAGGATCAACAGCCGTGGCCGTGACCGAACCAGCTCCGGCACCACCACTCGCGCCGCACGAAGGCATCCTGCGCCGCCAGTCGCTGCGTGAATCGGCCGCCCGTACCTACGCGCGTTCGCTGCCGATCGTGCCGGTACGGGCCCGGGGACTGACCATCGAGGGAGCGGACGGGCGGCGTTATCTCGACTGCCTGTCCGGAGCCGGGACGCTGGCTCTCGGGCACAACCATCCGGTCGTCCTGGAAGCGATCAAGAAGGTCCTCGACTCGGGTGCACCGCTGCACGTGCTCGATCTGGCCACGCCGGTCAAGGACGCCTTCACCACGGAGCTGTTCGCCACCCTGCCACGGGAGTTCGCGGACAACGCCCGGATCCAGTTCTGCGGGCCGGCCGGCACCGACGCGGTCGAGGCGGCGTTCACCCTGGTCCGCGCCGCCACCGGGCGCAGCGGTCTGCTCGCCTTCACCGGCGCCTACCACGGCATGACGGCGGGCGCCCTCGCCGCTTCGGGCGGTGCCGAGGACGTACGGGTGACCCGGCTTCCCTTCCCGCAGGACTACCGCTGCCCCTTCGGTACCGGCGGCGACCACGGTGCCGAACTCGCCGCACGCTGGACCGAGAGCGTGCTGGACGACCCCAAGAGCGGAACCCCCGCACCGGCCGGCATGATCCTCGAACCCGTCCAGGGCGAAGGCGGGGTCAACCCCGCCCCGGACGCCTGGATGCGCCGCATGCGGGAGATCACCGCAGCCCGGTCCGTCCCCCTGATCGCCGACGAGGTCCAGACGGGTGTCGGCCGGACCGGTGCCTTCTGGGCCGTCGAGCACAGTGGCATCGTGCCCGATGTGATGGTGCTGTCCAAGGCCATCGGGGGCTCCCTTCCGCTCGCAGTGATCGTCTACCGCTCCGAACTCGACACCTGGCAGCCAGGTGCCCACGCCGGCACCTTCCGGGGCAATCAGCTCGCCATGGCCGCAGGCACCGCCACCCTCGCGTACGTGCGGGAGAACCGGCTCGCCGATCGGGCCGCCGACCTCGGCGCCCGGATGCTCGCGAGCCTGCGGGCACTGGCCAGCCACCACCCGAGCATCGGTGACGTCCGCGGGCGGGGCCTGATGATCGGCGTGGAACTCGTCGACCCCGAGGCCGCTCCGGTGGGCGTGGGCGGCGAGGCACCACCGGATCCCGTCCTTGCCACGGCCGTCCAGCAGGAGTGTCTGCGCCGCGGACTCATCGTCGAACTCGGCGGCCGGCATTCCACGGTCGTACGCCTGCTCCCACCCCTCACGCTCACCGACGAACAGGCGACAGCGGTCGTCGACCGCCTCGCCGACGCCCTGGCAGCCGCCGAGCGTTCACCGCACCGACGGACCGCGACCGGGTCGATCCGCTGACCCCGGAAACCATCACAGGAAAGACCGCCGTGAACCCCACCCCCGCGCCCGAGGCCGACGGCCCTCCCTCCAGCCACCACCGGGGAGAGGCCGGGACCTCCGGCCACCTCGCCGTCGAGGCGTCGACCGTGCCACGCCAGAAGGAGGTGCCGCACGGTCAGTGGCACGCCCACCGGACGGCGACCGCCTGTCCCGCACCGGCGCCCGGCCCGCTGGCCCACCCCGATCCCCTGGACCACCCCGACCCGCTTCGCGCCGCCGATGTGGCGGGCATCGAGAACCTGCTGCGCTGCTGGGTCCGCGAATGCGACCTGCCCCGCCCGGAGGGGGAGACCCTCCGCATCCCGCTCCCCGCGAGCGGCACCGCCCTGCTCGTCCCCGTCCGCCACTGGTCCGCCACCGGCTGGCACCGTTTCGGACCGCCCCTCCTGGAGCAGGCCCCCGAGGACGCTCCGGCCGCCGACGCCGTCACCGTCGCCGCCCTCCTGGGCCGCGAGGCAGGCCACCACGAGGGCGCCGACATGGTCGCCAGGGTGGCCGACTCGGTACGGCGGACGGCCGGGTTCATCGACGAACAACGGCGCCGGCCCGCCGCGCCCGCCGGGGCGGACCTCTTCCTCACCGCGGAGCAGTCACTCCTTCTCGGCCACCCGCTCCACCCTTCGCCCAAGAGCCGGGAAGGCATCTCCGACTCCGAGTCCCGTCGCTACTCACCCGAGTCGCACGGCTCCTTCCCGCTCCACTGGATGGCCGTCGACCGGTCCGTACTGGCCACCGACTCCGCCTGGACCGACCACGGCCGACCGGTCCCGGCCGTGGAACTGGTGGCCCGTCACGCCGAAGGCCTCCGGCTGCCCGCGCACACCGCGCCGATCCCGCTCCACCCCTGGCAGGCCCGCGAACTGGCGATGCGGCCCGAAGTCGCCGCCCTGGCCGACTCCGGACTGCTGCACGACCTCGGTCCGTACGGCGAGCGCTGGCACCCCACCTCCTCGGTGCGCACCGTGCAAAGGCCCGGCGTCGACCTCATGCTGAAGCTCTCCCTCGGCGTACGCATCACCAACTCCCGCCGGGAGAACCTCCGCAAGGAACTCCACCGGGGCGTGGAGGTCCACCGGCTGCTGCGCAGCGGACTGGCCCGGCAGTGGCACGCGGTCCACCCCGGATTCGACATCGTCCGTGACCCCGCATGGCTCGCGGTCGACACCCCCGAGGGCGAACACATCCCCGGCTTCGACGTCATGCTGCGCCACAACCCCTTCGACCGGTACGACGACGCGGTCTGCATCGCCGGGCTCACCGCGCCGCGCCCCTGGCCCGACCGGGCGGGCATGCGGTCCCGCCTCGCCGACATCGTCCGCCGCCTCGGTGCTGCCACCGGCCGGACCACGACCGCCGTCGCGGCCGAGTGGTTCCTGCGCTACCTGGACCGTGTGGTGCGGCCGGTCCTCTGGCTCGACGGCAACGCGGGGGTCGCCCTCGAAGCCCATCAGCAGAACACCCTGGTCCTGCTCGACGCCGAGGGCTGGCCGGTCGGCGGCCGCTACCGCGACAATCAGGGCTACTACTTCCGTGAGTCCCACCGCGCCGCTCTCGACCGCAGGCTCCCCGGCATCGGATCGGTCAGCGACACCTTCGTCTCCGACGCCGTCACCGACGAACGCTTCGCGTACTACCTCGGCATCAACAACGTGTTCGGACTGATCGGGGCGTTCGGCGCCCAGCAGCTCGCCGACGAACAGGTGCTCCTCGCCGCCTTCCGGCGGTTCCTGGGATCGGCCACCGCGCTGGGATCCCCGCTCCCCGAGCAGCTGCTGGAAACCCCCCGCCTGCGCTGCAAGGCCAACATGCTGACGCGCCTGCGCGGCCTCGACGAACTCGTCGGGCCGGTGGACACCCAGTCCGTCTACGTCACCATCACCAACCCCCTGTGCGGCTGAGGAACCCACCTCGTCCCAGCCGGGACACCGACTGTCGAGCCCGTCCCGGCCGGGACGCCGACCGACGAGAGAGGAGAGCGTCACCGTGCCTCCCGCCGATGCGCCCACCGACCCCGGGCCCGGCCCCGCTCCACAGGCCGGCCCGGGCAACGAGGACACGCTGGATCTGCGGCTCACCGCCGAACTGCTCGTGCTCCTGGGGGAGGAGGCCCTCGCACACGGGTACGGACCGGAGCCCTCCGGTCTGCTCGACCGGCCGGCGGAGTGGAAGCCCGTCACCACCCCGCTCGGGGTGTTCCAGCTCGTCCCCGTGCGGCTGGAGCGCGACCTCGCCGTGATCAGCCGCTGGATGAACGATCCCGCCGTCGCGGCCTTCTGGGAACTCGCCGGGGCCGAGACCGTCACCGCGGCGCACCTGATGCCCCAGCTCGAAGGCGACGGACGCAGCATTCCCTGTCTGGGAGTGCTCTCCGGCGTCCCGATGAGCTACTGGGAGATCTACCGGGCCGACCTCGACCCCCTGGCCCGACATTGCCGGGTCCGGCCGCACGACACCGGGATCCACCTCCTCATCGGCGACGTGGAACAGCGGGGCCACGGGATCGGGACGACGCTGCTCCGGGCCGTCTCCGATCTCGTCCTCGACAACCGCCCTCGGTGCACGCGGGTCGTCGCCGAGCCCGACCTCCGTAACACCCCGTCCGTCTCCGCCTTCCTGAGCGCCGGATTCCGCTACTCCGCCGAGGTCGAACTCCCGGAGAAGCGGGCCGCGCTGATGGTCCGCGACCGAGCCCACCGTGCCCAGCTGTGAACGATCCGCTGTCCTGCCCCCGCCGCTCGAACCCCGTCGGTTCCCTCCCGAGGAGTCCCTGTGCCGAAATATCCCGCGAGCAGTGATGCAGCCCAGTCGCCCGCGCTGCTCAGCACCCCGGAACTGAACCGTGCGGTCTGGGACCGGGCCGCTGCCCGGCTGCTCGCCAAGATGCTCGGCGAATTCGCCTACGAGGAAGTGGTCCAGCCCGTTCCACGATGCGCCGGGGGCGACACGTACATCCTCGTGCTCGACGACGGCGGCAGCCTGATCTTCACCGCCCGGCGGGGGGTCTACGGCAGCTGGCGCGTCGCCCCCGACTCGATCCGCGAGGCGAGCAGCGCGGCGACGGAGGCGGACGAGACCGCCCGTGGGGCGGACAGCGCGGCGGCGACGGATGCGACCGCCGGGTCCGGCAGCGAGGCGGGGACAGCGGCGCCGGCTCCGGACCAGGTCGTGGGCAGCGTCCCCTTCCGCGACCCGCTGCTGTTCCTCGCCCGCGCCCGCCGCCTGCTCGGGCTGGACGGTGCCACCCTCGGCCACCTAGTCCGCGAACTCACCACCACGCTCACCGCCGACGCCCGCCTCGACCACGGCGCACTCAGCGCCGCGGAGCTGGCCGATCTCGACTACGCCGAACTCGAGGGCCACCAGACGGGCCACCCCTGGATCGTCGCCAACAAGGGGCGGCTCGGCTTCTCCGCCAGTGACGCCGCCCGCTTCACCCCCGAGGCCCGCACACCGGTCACGCTGCCGTGGATCGCCGTGTCCTCCCGGATCGCCGCCTACCGGGGAGTGGGTGCGCTCGCCGACGCCGGCCGGCTCTACGCCCAGGAGCTGGACCCCGCCGTTCGCGCGTCCTTCGCCGCCACTCTGCGCGGCCGGGGCCTCGACCCGGACGACTACTACTGCCTGCCCGTCCACCCCTGGCAGTGGGACGAGTGGATCGTGCCCCTGTTCGCCCCGGCCATCGCCGCCGGCGACATCGTCCCCCTGCACGCCGACCCGGACCTGCGGCTGCCGCAGCAGTCCATCCGTACCTTCGCCAACCTGGCACGGCCCGACCGGCACACGGTCAAGCTCCCGCTGTCCATCCTCAACACGCTGGTCTGGCGGGGCCTGCCGACCGAACGGACCCTCGCCGCACCCGCCGTCACCAGCTGGGTGCAGGGGATGCGCGACAACGATCCGTTCCTGCGCGACACCTGCGGCGTCATCCTTCTCGGCGAGGTCGCCTCGGTCACGGTCGAGCATCCGCTCTACGACCACCTTCCGGAGACGCCGTACCAGTTCAAGGAGATCCTCGGAGCGATCTGGCGCGAGCCCCTCCTGCCGCGCCTCGCGCCCCGTGAGCGGGCCCGCACCCTCGCCTCGCTCCTCCACACCGATCCGCAGGGCCGCGCCTTCACCGCCGAGCTGGTCGCCCGCTCCGGACTGACGCCCACCGCCTGGCTCACCCGGCTCTTCGCCGCGCTGCTCCCGCCGCTGCTGCACTTCCTGTACCGCTACGGCACCGTCTTCTCCCCGCACGGCGAGAACGCCATCGTCGTCTTCGACGACCACGACGTCCCGGTACGCCTGGCGATCAAGGACTTCGTCGACGACGTGAACGTCAGCGCCCGCCCGCTGCCCGAGCACGACACGATGCCGCAGGACGTGCGTCGCGTCCTGCTCACCGAGGAGCCCGCCTTCCTCACCCAGTTCATCCACTCCGGTCTCTTCACCGGAGTCTTCCGCTTCCTGTCCCCGCTCTGCGAGGAACAGCTCGGGGTCCCGGAGAGCGAATTCTGGTCACTCGTCCGGGCGGAGATCCTGCGCCACCACGTCCGGTTCCCGGAGCTGAAGGAGCGGTTCGAGATGTTCGACATGCTGACGCCCCGCATCGAACGCCTCTGTCTGAACCGCAACCGCCTGCACCTGGACGGCTACCGTGACCGGCCCGAGCGCCCGCACGCGGCGGTCCACGGCACGGTGGCCAATCCGCTCCACGCCTCCGCCTGAGTCCGGGAGTGACCGTCGTTGTCAGTGGCGCCCCGTAGGCTGGTCGGGCTATGACGAAGCCATCCCTCCCCGAGCTCCTGCACGCCGCCGTGACCGCCGTCGGCGGTACGGAGCGACCCGGCCAGGCCGCCATGGCCGACGCCGTCGCCGAGGCGGTAGACGACCACTCCCACCTGCTCGTCCAGGCGGGCACCGGCACGGGCAAATCGCTCGGCTACCTGGTGCCCGCCCTGGCACACGGCGAGCGCGTCGTGGTGGCCACGGCGACCCTGGCCCTCCAGCGCCAGCTCGTGGAGCGCGATCTTCCGCGTACGGTCGACGCCCTGCATCCGCTGCTGCGCCGCCGCCCGCAGTTCGCCATGCTCAAGGGCCGGTCGAACTACCTCTGTCTGCACCGCCTCCACGAAGGCGTGCCGCAGGAGGAGGAAGAGGGGCTCTTCGACCAGTTCGAGGCGGCCGCCCCGTCCAGCAAGCTCGGCCAGGACCTGCTGCGCATGCGGGACTGGGCGGACGAGACGGAGACGGGCGACCGGGACGACCTCACCCCCGGTGTCTCGGACCGGGCCTGGGCACAGATCTCCGTCTCCTCCCGGGAGTGCCTGGGCGCCACCAAGTGCGCGTACGGGGCCGAGTGCTTCGCCGAGCAGGCCCGGGAGCGTGCCAAGCTCGCCGACGTGGTGGTGACGAACCACGCGCTCCTGGCCATCGACGCCATCGAGGGCGCCCCGGTGCTCCCGCAGCACGAGGTACTCATCGTCGACGAGGCGCACGAGCTGGTCTCCCGGGTCACCGGAGTGGCCACAGGCGAGCTCACCCCCGGCCAGGTCAACCGTGCCGTGCGCCGCGCGGCGAAGCTGGTCAACGAGAAGGCCGCCGACGCCCTGCAGACGGCTTCGGAGGGTTTCGAGCGGGTGATGGAGCTGGCACTGCCCGGCCGTCTGGAGGAGGTGCCGGAGGACCTCGGGTATGCCCTGATGGCGCTGCGCGACGCCGCTCGTACGGTGATCACCGCACTCGGCTCCACCCGCGACAAGTCCGTCCAGGACGAGGACGCGGTCCGTAAGCAGGCGATGGCCTCGATCGAGACGATCCACGGTGTCGCCGAGCGCATCACGCAGGGCTCCGAGTACGACGTCGTCTGGTTCGAGCGCCACGACCGCTTCGGTGCCTCCGTGCGGGTCGCCCCGCTCTCGGTCTCCGGGCTGCTGCGCGAGAAGCTCTTCGCCGACCGCTCCGTGGTCCTCACCTCGGCGACGCTCAAGCTCGGCGGGGACTTCAACGGGGTGGGGGCGTCCCTCGGGCTCTCTCCGGAGGGCATCGCGGGCGATGACGTCCCGCAGTGGAAGGGCCTCGACGTCGGCTCGCCCTTCGACTACCCGAAGCAGGGGATCCTGTACGTCGCCCGGCATCTGGCGACCCCCGGCCGGGAGGGGTCCCGCACCGACATGCTGGACGAGCTCGCCGAGCTGGTGGAGGCCGCCGGCGGGCGCACGCTCGGACTGTTCTCCTCCATGCGGGCGGCCCAGGCCGCCGCCGAGGAGCTGCGGGGCCGGCTGGAGAAGCCGATCCTGCTCCAGGGCGAAGAGACCCTGGGGGAACTGATCAAGAATTTCGCGGCCGACCCGGAGACCTGTCTCTTCGGCACGCTCTCGCTCTGGCAGGGCGTCGACGTTCCGGGCGCGAGCTGCCAGCTGGTGATCATGGACCGGATTCCGTTCCCGCGGCCCGACGATCCATTGATGAGCGCACGCCAGAAGGCGGTCGAGGAGGCCGGGGGCAACGGCTTCATGGCCGTGGCCGCCACGCATGCGGCACTGCTGATGGCCCAGGGAGCCGGCCGTCTCGTCCGTGCCACCGGGGACAAGGGTGTCGTCGCGGTCCTCGACCCGCGCCTGGCCAATGCCAGGTACGGCAGCTATCTGCGCGCCTCGCTCCCCGACTTCTGGTACACGACCGACCCGAACCAGGCACGGCGCTCGCTCGCCGCGATCGACGCGGCGGCCAGGGCCGACGCGAAGTAGTCCCGGGGAAACGGTCAGGGCCCCTGGTATCCGTACAGCGGATACCAGGGGCCCTGTAGGACCGAGCGGGGCTTCACACCCGCCGGAGCACCGCCACGACCTTGCCGAGGATCGTCGCCTCGTCGCCGGGGATCGGCTGGTACGCGGAGTTGTGCGGGAGCAGCCACACATGGCCGTCCTCGCGCTTGAAGCGCTTGACCGTGGCCTCGCCGTCCAGCATGGCGGCCACGATGTCGCCGTTCTCCGCCACGGGCTGGCGTCGCACGGTGACCCAGTCCCCGTCACAGATCGCCGCTTCGATCATCGAGTCACCGACGACCTTCAGCACGAAGAGCTCTCCGTCCCCGACCAGCTGGCGGGGGAGGGGGAACACGTCCTCGACCGATTCCTCGGCGAGGATCGGACCACCGGCGGCGATCCGGCCGACCAGCGGCACGTAGGACGCCGCGGGCTTCCCCGTGGTGTCCGTGGGCTGCGTGCTGGGCTGGTCCGAGCCGCGCACCTCGTACGCCCGCGGGCGATGGGGGTCGCGGCGCAGGAAGCCCTTGCGCTCCAGGGCCATCAGCTGATGTGCGACGGAGGACGTGCTGGAAAGGCCCACCGCCTGACCGATCTCCCGCATCGACGGGGGGTAACCCCGCCGTTGTACGGAGTCCCGGATGACCTCGATCACTCGCCGCTGCCGGTCCGTGAGCCCCGAGCTGTCCGCCCGGATTCCGGGAGGTCGTCCGGGCAGCGAGCGCGCTGGGCGCGCGGGCTCCGGCCCCTCCGTGTTCGTGACTGAGTCATTCATGGCATGCACCGGCTCGAGTCGGCTCTGGGAGCGGTCCTGGGCAGTGATGATGGCACTGTCTGCGGTGGTGGTCACGTCGGCCCCTCTCGAATGGTCTCCCTAGCTGGACAACGGTAGTAGCTTTCGAAAGGTTGCGCCAAACACACGTTCGAGTGAAAAACGAATAAAAGTCTGTTGAGTGCTCAGTGCCGGGTGTATGAGCGAAGTCGGGAGGGGTGTTCCGTCGCCGCGTCGGGCTCTCGCCTTCGCGCGCGAACCGTCCGGCATTTCGGACCATTACGGTAGCGTCCGCACCTGCGACGCCGGTGCGCGGGGTGGCCTTGCGTGCGCCCGTGCGGTCGCTCGTGCGTCCCTGGGGCGGCCGCCCCCGCACTCGGTGGCGCCGTCCGCTTCCCGTACCCTCTTGGTCGGCCGTACGCTGCCTTCCGGCCGCCCGGGGCGCGCGACACGCGCTAGGGCCAAATGCGCGGCCAAACCCAAGATCTAGTGGTTGGATTGCTACAGCCGCCCAGAAGTTGTGGTCCCCGTCCATCGGGGGTGTGGTCATCGCCTATGCTTGAGACCGCTTCGAAGGCCCCTCACCGGGCCTGAAGAGGCTATTCAGTCGTGCTGTGAAGGAGGGTTGGGAGCCATGCACTGCCCCTTCTGCAGGCACCCCGACAGCCGGGTCGTCGACAGTCGCACCACCGACGACGGGACCTCGATCCGCCGGCGTCGCCAGTGCCCCGACTGCTCCCGCCGTTTCACGACGGTGGAGACCTGCTCGCTCATGGTGGTCAAGCGCAGCGGTGTCACCGAGCCCTTCAGCCGCACCAAGGTCATCTCCGGCGTGCGCAAGGCGTGTCAGGGGCGGCCGGTCACCGAGGACGCCCTCGCCAAACTCGGCCAGCGGGTCGAGGAGGCGGTGCGCGCCACCGGCAGCGCCGAGCTGACCACCCACGACGTGGGTCTGGCCATCCTCGGCCCCCTGCAGGAACTCGACCTCGTCGCGTACCTGCGGTTCGCGTCCGTCTACCGGGCGTTCGACAGCCTCGAAGACTTCGAGGCCGCCATCGTGGAACTCCGCGAGCGGCGGCCTCCCGTACAAGGATGCGGGACCGGCGAGACCCTTGAGGTCCCCGTTCCCGCCGTCGCCGCCGACTGAGCGGCACTCGTCGGCCCCGCTGATCCGAAGATCGGCTGCGGGCCGGCACCTGGACCTGCTCCGGACGATGTACGTGGCGTCCGAAGCATCAGACACACACTGTGCCCGGGGAAGTTCTCGGCACTTCAGGGCGTTTTTGCCCACATATGGGAGGCGGCATGACAGAGACGGCGAGCGGCCCGGCACGAGGTTCCCGCACCAAGGGGACCAAGTCGACTGCGACCAAGCAGGGCCTGCGTATCGAGCGCATCCACACCACCCCCGGCGTGCATCCGTACGACGAGGTGGCGTGGGAGCGCCGTGACGTCGTCATGACCAACTGGCGCGACGGCTCGATCAACTTCGAGCAGCGTGGCGTCGAGTTCCCCGACTTCTGGTCGGTGAACGCGGTCAACATCGTCACCAGCAAGTACTTCCGCGGGGCTGTCGGCACCCCCCAGCGCGAGACCGGTCTGCGACAGCTGATCGACCGGATCGTGAAGACGTACCGGAAGGCCGGCGAGGACTACAACTACTTCGCCTCTCCCGCGGACGCCGAGATCTTCGAGCACGAGCTGGCGTACGCCCTCCTGCACCAGGTCTTCAGCTTCAACTCCCCGGTCTGGTTCAACGTCGGCACCCCCCAGCCGCAGCAGGTCTCCGCCTGCTTCATCCTGGCCGTCGACGACTCCATGGAGTCGATCCTCGACTGGTACAAGGAAGAGGGGATGATCTTCAAGGGCGGCTCAGGTGCCGGCCTGAACCTCTCCCGCATCCGCTCCTCCAAGGAGCTCCTCTCCTCCGGCGGCAACGCTTCCGGACCGGTCTCCTTCATGCGCGGCGCCGACGCGTCCGCCGGGACGATCAAGTCCGGTGGCGCCACCCGCCGTGCGGCCAAGATGGTCATTCTCGACGTCGACCACCCCGACATCGAGAACTTCATCGAGACCAAGGTGAAGGAGGAGGAGAAGATCCGGGCCCTGCGTGACGCGGGCTTCGACATGGACCTGGGCGGCGACGACATCACGTCCGTCCAGTACCAGAACGCCAACAACTCGGTCCGCGTGAACGACGAGTTCATGAAGGCCGTCGAGTCCGGCGGCAAGTTCGGGCTGCGCGCCCGAATGACCGGCGACGTCATCGAAGAGGTCGAGGCCAAGTCCCTCTTCCGCAAGATGGCCGAGGCGGCCTGGGCCTGTGCCGACCCCGGCATCCAGTACGACGACACGATCAACCAGTGGCACACCTGCCCCGAGTCCGGCCGGATCAACGGCTCGAACCCGTGCAGCGAGTACATGCACCTGGACAACACCTCGTGCAACCTCGCCTCGCTGAACCTGATGAAGTTCCTCAAGGACGACGGCAAGGGCAACCAGTCCTTCGAGTCCGAGCGCTTCGCCAAGGTCGTCGAGCTGGTCATCACCGCGATGGACATCTCCATCTGCTTCGCCGACTTCCCGACCGAGAAGATCGGCGAGAACACCCGCGCCTTCCGTCAGCTGGGCATCGGTTACGCCAACCTCGGCGCCCTGCTGATGGCGACCGGCCACGCGTACGACAGCGACGGCGGCCGCGCGCTCGCCGGTGCCATCACCTCGCTGATGACCGGCACCTCGTACAAGCGCTCCGCCGAGCTGGCCGCCGTCGTCGGCCCGTACGACGGCTACGCCCGCAACGCCGAGCCGCACCAGCGCGTCATGAAGCAGCACGCCGACGCCAACGCCGTGGCCGTGCACGCCGACGACCTGGACAACCCGATCTGGGCCGCCGCGACGGAGGCCTGGCAGGACGTCATCCGCCTCGGCGCGAAGAACGGTTTCCGCAACGCGCAGGCCTCGGTCATCGCGCCCACCGGCACCATCGGTCTCGCGATGTCCTGCGACACCACCGGCCTTGAGCCCGACCTCGCCCTGGTCAAGTTCAAGAAGCTGGTCGGCGGCGGCTCGATGCAGATCGTCAACGGCACCGTCCCGCAGGCCCTGCGCCGCCTGGGCTACCAGGAGGAGCAGATCGAGGCGGTCGTCGCCCACATCGCCGAGAACGGCAACGTGATCGACGCCCCCGGTCTGAAGACCGAGCACTACGAGGTCTTCGACTGCGCGATGGGCGAGCGTTCCATCTCCGCGATGGGCCACGTGCGCATGATGGCGGCCATCCAGCCGTGGATCTCCGGCGCGCTCTCCAAGACGGTGAACCTGCCGGAGACGGCCACCGTCGAGGACGTCGAAGAGGTCTACTTCGAGGCGTGGAAGATGGGCGTCAAGGCGCTCGCGATCTACCGCGACAACTGCAAGGTCGGCCAGCCCCTCTCCGCGAAGACCAAGGAGAAGGAGAAGGAGGCCGTCACGGCCAAGGCCGAGGACACCATCCGTACCGCGGTCGAGAAGGTCGTCGAGTACCGCCCGGTCCGCAAGCGTCTGCCCAAGGGCCGTCCCGGCATCACCACCTCGTTCACGGTGGGTGGCGCCGAGGGTTACATGACCGCCAACTCCTACCCGGACGACGGTCTCGGCGAGGTCTTCCTGAAGATGTCCAAGCAGGGCTCGACCCTCGCGGGCATGATGGACGCCTTCTCCATCGCCGTCTCGGTCGGCCTGCAGTACGGCGTTCCGCTGGAGACGTACGTCTCGAAGTTCACCAACATGCGCTTCGAGCCGGCCGGTATGACGGACGACCCGGACGTGCGGATGGCGCAGTCGATCGTCGACTACATCTTCCGCCGCCTGGCGCTGGACTTCCTGCCCTTCGAGACCCGCTCCGCCCTCGGCATCCACTCCGCCGAGGAGCGTCAGCGCCACCTCGACACCGGCTCCTACGAGCCGACGTTCGAGGAGGAGCAGCTGGAGGCCGAGAGCCTGGCCCAGTCCGCTCCCGTACGGACGGAGCCGCTGAAGGCGGTCGCCCCCGTCCAGGCGGCCGAGAAGGCCGAGCCGAAGACGGCGCACACCTCGGCCGAGCTCGTCGAGATGCAGCTCGGCATCAGCGCCGACGCCCCGCTCTGCTTCTCCTGCGGTACGAAGATGCAGCGCGCCGGTTCCTGCTACATCTGCGAGGGCTGCGGCTCGACCAGCGGCTGCAGCTGACCGAACCGGGTGCCCCGAGAGGGGCTACGGCCTTGCCGAAGGGGGCGGGCAGGACTCCGATCGAGGAGTTCCTGCCCGCCCCCTTCGCTTGTCCGCCCGCCGCGTCACGCTCCGGGCGGACGGCTTCCCATGGCCGCGGCGAACGAGTCGGCGTCCCCGTCGAATCCACGCACCGTGTCGTGGAAGTTCCAGACACCGGAGGAGTCCCGCACGAACTCGGCGACGACGGCCGCCGTCGCCGCGCCGACCGCCGTGAAGTCGTCCTCGGAGAGGATGGTGTACCCCTCACGGATCTGCACGGCGGTGTTCTCTATCGCCCCGAACGTCTTGCGGCCGTCGCGCTGCTGAATGGCGACACCGACGACGACCCGGGAGTACGTCTCCGAGAGCCGGTCCAGCTCCAGCGTCATGACCTCGTCGTACCCCAGGCCCTGGCCGGTCCTGCTGTCGCGGTTGAGCGTGATGGTGCCGTCGGGCGCGCGACTGTCGAAGTGCACGAGATACGCGGGGCTGCCGTACGGCTCCTCGGCCGGATAGGTCGCCGCGATGATGTCGAGGTCGTTGGCGGGCTCGCCGTGCGGACTGGGATCCCACTTGACCCTGACCTCGATCTTCTCGATGTCCTTGTTGGGAGTGCTCATCGGACTTCGCTCCTTCGCGCGGGGCCGTCGGTCCGGTTCTATCACCCGATCGTGTCCGTAACGGCCCCTGGAACCAACCGGCTTCAGGGCGAGGGGCGTAATCGGGCCACCGTGGGGGACCAGGTGTCTCAATGCGGGATCCGACGGGGTGGGCGCTGCCGCACCTCGTCCCGGAACAACTCGATCGCGCTGCTGACCTGACGTATGAGGTGGGTGTGCTCGATGCGGTCGAGATAGAGGCAGTTGCGGGCGATGCCCTCCAGCTCGAAGGCGAAGTACAGCGACATCAGAGGATTGATGAAGAGTTCGCTGTTGATGGTGCGTGAGGTGAACCGGACGTCCCCGAACTCTCCCCGGACCGCCGCGGCGATGGATCCGTTGACGATGCTCGGATGATCGGGCGTGTGCTCCTGGGCGTGGGCCACCGCGTCGACGAACAGGTCGCCCTCGCGGGTCGTGCGAGGCACGGAGAACGCTCCCAGATACGCGCCGTCGCGTTCGAGCGCGGCGATGTTCTCCAGGACGAGGCCGTGGCTCACGCCGTGGTAGGCGTCGACGCCGAAGCCGATCGAGACGACCAGGCGGTCCGGTCCCTCGATCGCGGCGAGTGCCGCGACGCTGGTCAGGTCCTCCTCCGGGGTGCCCAGGCCGGATTCGTCGCCCCGCATCAGGATGTCCGTACCGCCGTCGACGAGGACGACGGCGTCGATGGCGTACTGCTCGATCAGCGCGCGATAGGCGTCGCGCAGCGGCTGGACGCCCGTACGGGACAGGGCATGGACGCGGCCCGGGTAGCCGTGCAGGGCGAGCCACTGCGCGAGGGTCCGTTCCGGGAAGTACGTCTGGTGGAGCGACGTTTCGGGGGTGATGACGGCGAGGCCGGGTGCGAGCCAGGAGTCGAGGGGGAGCCCTTCGAGCGCGCTGAAGGACAGATTGGCGAACTGCACCCGCTTGTTCCGGTGGATCAGGGAGAGCGCGAGGGGGAGCCCGGCGTAGATGTCGAAGCCCCCGCCCGCACCGGCGACGAGGATCCGCTCCGCCGAATCGAGGCGTTCGAACAGCGGGTTGGTGTGCAGCGAGGTCATGGCGATCATTGTGCGATCACCCGTGACCGGTTCTGATGCACTCCGTCGGAGCGTGACCCACGCCACGTCCATCACCCGTACGATGATGCGGTGCTGGTCAAGTGGATTCGCTGCAGTGTGGGGGACCGTCGCGGTTTCGAGCGGGGGCAGCGGAAGTGGGCGGGGCTGCTGGGTGAGCCGGGGTTCAGGGGGCAGGGCGGTGGCTGGAGCCGCAGCCGGCCCGACGTGGCCCATGTCTTCGCTTTCTGGGAGAACAGGGTCTTCTACGACTCGTTCATGGCGCGTGGGCACGACGCCCTGGCCGCTGCGCAGGCCGGTACGTGCAGCGACATCCAGGTCAAGCTGTTCGAGTACCGCTTCGACGTGAAGACCGGCTTCGAACCCCACTTCGGGGACGCGGATGTGGTCAGGGTGGCGCACAGCAGGGTGCACGAGGACCGTGTCGAGCACTTCGCGCTGATGCAGCAGAGGGTGTGGAATCCGGCGATGGCCGGATCGCCCGGGATGCTGCGCGGCGTGTTCGGCGAGGCGCCCGGGCACGAGTTCCTGGTCCTGTCGATGTGGCAGTCGAGCGCTGAGCGCGGGAAGTACCGGCCGGCGAGTGTCGAACGGCTCTCGCAGCGGGCGCAGACCGAGGACGACGTGGCCTCGCTCGCCGGCGATGTCGTCCAGCTCGAATCGGGATGGACCGTGTGACCGGCCGGTACGGCCGCGGTTTCACCAGCGACATGCACCGTCGGGTTCCGGACAATTGCTCGAACGGACGCGACTCGATCTAGGGTCGGTACATGGCAAGACCGCAACGCATTGTCCTCGTCAGGCACGGCGAGTCCGAGGGCAACGCCGACGACACCGTGTACGAGCGCGAGCCCGACCACGCACTGAGGCTCACCCCGACCGGACTGCGGCAGTCCCGCGAGACGGGGGTGCGGCTGCGCGAGCTCTTCGACGGTGAGCGGGTGAGTGTGTACGTATCGCCCTACCGCCGTACGCACGAGACGTTCAGCTCCCTCGGGCTGGATCTCGGTCTTGTCCGGGTCCGCGAGGAGCCCCGGCTGCGCGAGCAGGACTGGGGGAACTGGCAGGACCGGGACGACGTGCGCCTCCAGAAGGCGTACCGGGACGCTTACGGGCACTTCTTCTACCGCTTCGCGCAGGGCGAGTCCGGTGCGGACGTGTACGACCGGGTGGGTGCCTTCCTGGAGAGTCTGTACCGGAGCTTCGAGGACCCCGACCACCCGCAGAACGTCCTGCTCGTCACCCACGGGCTGACGATGCGGCTGTTCTGCATGCGCTGGTTCCACTGGTCCGTGGCCGAATTCGAATCACTCTCCAACCCCGGCAACGGCGAATCCCGGACGCTGGTGCTCGGGAAGGACGGGCGCTACACGCTGGACAGGCCGTTCGAGCGCTGGCGCACTCCTGAGCCGTACGGCATCACCGGATAGAGTGGAAGCGATGACCGAATCCGCTTCCGACCAGCGCTTCGAACGCGCCCTTGCCAGCCTGCGTGGCCTCTCCGTGGGAGACGCCCTGGGCTCCCAGTTCTTTGTGCCCGCCAACTATCCGCTCCTGAAGGACCGCGCCCTGCCCCCCGGGCCCTGGCAGTGGACCGACGACACCGAGATGGCCGCCTCGGTGCTGGCCGTGCTGTCGAAGCACGGCCGTGTCGACCAGGACGCGCTCGCCCGCTCCTTCGCGGTGCACCATGACTTCGACCGGGGATACGGCCCCGCCGTGAACCGCCTGCTCAGGCTCGTACGGGA
Organism: Streptomyces sp. LN549; assembly: GCF_043203805.1. NCBI lineage: Bacteria > Bacillati > Actinomycetota > Actinomycetes > Kitasatosporales > Streptomycetaceae > Streptomyces > Streptomyces sp. LN549. Next base: position 6,741,726 of record NZ_JAZHRI010000002.1, read on the forward strand.
GGGTGGCGACTGGCGCGAGCTGGCCTCCTCGCTCTTCCAGGGCCAGGGCTCGTGGGGCAACGGCTCGTCGATGCGCATCGCGCCGCTCGGCGCCTGGTACGCGGACGACCCCGAGCAGGCCACGCACCAGGCCGAGATCTCCTCGTACACCACGCACCAGCACCGGGAAGCCGTCGTCGGAGCGATGGCGGTCGCTGCGGCCGCCTCACTCGCGGCCTCGCCCACCGGGCCGCCGACGCCGGCGGACCTCCTGGACGGCGTGATCGCGCTCGTGCCCCGCAGCGCGGTCGGGGCCGGACTGCGCCGGGCCCGCGACATGCTGGACTACAAGGACGCGGGCACGGTCGCCGCGGTCCTCGGCAACGGGCGCCGCACGAGCGCGCACGACACCGTCCCCTTCGCTCTCTGGTCCGCGGCACGCAGTCTCGGCGATTTCGAGCAGGCCTTCTGGGTGACCGCGCAGGCCGGTGGCGACGTCGACACGACGTGCGCGATCGTCGGCGGGGTGGTCGCGGCGGGCACGGCGGGCGAGCCACCGGCGGAGTGGACGGCGCAGACGGAGGAGCTGCCCGACTGGATGACGCGGTAGGCCGCCTTCGGCTCCCGACTGTCACGGAACTGCCACAGCGTTGCCCCGTCCGGCTGACGGCCGTCACGGGGGGTTTACTCTTTCGGCCACGCCGCCCTAGGTGATCATCACGACGGGTGTGCACCGAATGAGACGCCGGGGGGCTGCGCTGCCCAGGGCTCGCGTGAGCGGACCTCGGTGGGGGAGGGGTCCCGTGTCAGATCACACGTCAGAATCACCCCGGCCGGAGTCTGCGCCGGGCATACCAGAGGCGGCGGAGCCGTCGGGAGCCGTCCAGCCGGCGCCGGATCCTGCAAGGGCTCCGGCATCCGGGGAGGCCCGGGCGCCGGAGGCGTCGACCGAGCCGGCAGGTACGTCCCGGCCGGAGAACGTCGCCGGGGCGTCGTCGGCCGGTACGGCGAGCTCGCCCGCCGTGGCCCCGCAGCCGCGGGGCCACGTGCAGGAGCCCGGGACCGCCGCCGCCCCGCAGCCACGCGACACCGCACCGCAGCCTCCGAGGATTCCGGCCTACGCGCAGCAGGCGCGGCCGCCGCAGCCCAACCCGTGGGGGCAGCCCGGACGGACGTCTCCGGAGCGCTCGCCACTCCGCCCGGTCAAGCCGGGAACCATCCCGGGCGCCACGCTCTGGGCCGTACTCGCGACGGGACTGCTCAGCGCCCTGCTGCTCGGCGACGGCATCGGCCTGAACCTGCTCCTCGTGGCGGTCCCCGCGGCGCTTGCGGCGCATTTCGCCGCCCGTGCGGCGGCTCGCCGGCTGCGCCCCTGGACCGCTGTGTGGGCGGTCGGCGGGCTTGCCCTGCTCGTCATCCCCGCACTCCGAGACGCCGGCTGGCCGAGCTTCCTCGCCATCGTGTCCGCTTTCGCGCTCGGCTCGCTCGCGCTGCACGGCAGCCGCAGCTGGCTCGGGATGTTCCTCGGCTCGCTGGGCCTGCTCACATCCGTCGCCGAATCACTGGGCTGGGGCGCCCGCGGCGTACGCGACCGGATGGCGGGTTCCCGCGGCCGCTGGGGTGTGGCCTTCCGGTCCACGGTCGTGGCAGTCGTCCTGCTCGTCGTGTTCGGGGCACTCTTCGCGAGCGCCGACGCAGCGTTCGCCGATGTGCTCGGCAGCCTGATGCCCGATGTGTCCGTCGGTGACAGCCCGTGGCGGCTGTTCCTCGGCGCGCTCGGCCTCGTCGGCGCGCTCGCCGCCGCGTACACCGCCGCCGCCCCCGTGCGCTGGGACGGACTGACCGTGCGCCCGGGCAAGGCGCGCGGGCGACTGGAATGGGCGCTGCCGCTGGTCGTCCTGAACCTGCTCTTCGCCGCCTTCCTCGCCATTCAGCTCACGGTGCTGCTCGGCGGGTACGACAAGGTGATGGCCGAGACCGATCTCAGCTACTCCCAGTACGCCCGTGAGGGATTCTGGCAGCTGCTCTGGGCCACCCTCCTCACCCTGTTGGTGATCGCGCTCGCTCTCCGCTGGGCGCCGCGCGGCGGAGCACGCGACCGTACGCTCGTACGCGGCGTCCTCGGCACGTTGTGCCTGCTCACGCTTGTCGTCGTCGCCTCCGCGCTGCGACGCATGGACCTCTATGTCGATGCGTACGGCCTGACCAGGCTGCGGATCTCCGTGGCGGGGGTCGAGCTGTGGCTGGGCGTGGTCCTCGTACTGATCATGGCTGCCGGTGCCTTCGGCGCGAAGCTGCTGCCGCGCGCCGTCGCTGCGAGCGCGGCCGTCGGCGTCCTGGTGTTCGGACTCATCTCGCCCGACGGGCTGATCGCGCAACAGAACGTCGAGCGCTACAGCCGCCATCACTCGATCGACATCGAGTACCTGCGTGGCCTCTCGGCCGATGCCGTACCGGCCCTCGACACCCTCCCGGAGCCCCTGCGCTCCTGCGCCCTGGAGGAGATCCAGCGGTCACTGCGGAACTCGGACGAACCCTGGTACGCCACGAGTTGGGGAGAGGCGAGGGCTCGGGACATCCTCGGGGACTGGGACCCCGGTTACCGTACGCGCGACTGCCGCGGTCTCGGGTCGGGGGACAACGGGAGCGAACGCGGCGACGTGGACGATCCGTACGACCCCTACGACCCGTACTGATCGCCTTGACACGTATCGCACCGGAAGCGGGTCGTCCCCTCAGGGGCGGCCCGCTTCCGTTCGTACGTACTGCTTCCGTCGGTGCTGCTTCCCGTCACCGGCAGGGACTCGTCCGCACCCGCAAGCCTCTGCACGGCGACCGTCCGCGCTAGGGTTTTTCGTTTGGATCAGGCCGGAGCCCGCGAGCCCGGCATGATCCAAACGAGAGGCCCTAGGCGGCGGGTCCTCCCGCCGACGCCTTTCCGCTCAGTGCCTCGAGATCGCTCTTGCGTACCCGGATCACCAGCAGTGCCGTGAGCAGGGCGAGGCCCGCCATGGCCACCGCGGCGAGGAACGCGGTCGAGATGCCCTGGGAGAGCACCGCGTGGCCCCAGCTCCCGGGCAGCTCCTGCGTCTTGGCGAATTCCGCCTTCTGCTCCGGTGACGCCTGCGCCAGGAACTGCGGAACCTGTTTCTCCGCCTCGTTGCGGCTCGCCGTACCGAAGACCGTGACCAGAATGGAGAGTCCCAGCGAACCGCCCACCTGCTGGCTCGCGTTGAGCAGGCTGGAGGCGGCCCCGGCCTCGTGCTGGGCGACTCCGGAGACCGCAGTCAACGTGAGGGTCACGAAGTTCAGCCCCATGCCGAAGCCGAACACGAGCATCGGGCCCAGGACCCCGGACACGTAGGAACTGTCGGGGGAGATGAACGTGAGCCAGATCAGACCCACGCCGGTGAACGCCGAGCCCGTGACCATGAACGGCTTCGGCCCCAGGACCGGCAGGAACCGCTGCGAGAGCCCCGCTCCCACGATGATCGCGACGGTCACGGGCAGGAACGCCAGGCCCGACTCGATGGGGCTGTACGCCAGTACGTTCTGCACGAAGAGGACGATGAAGAAGAACATGCCGAACATGGCCGCTGCCAGGCTGAGCATGATCACGTACGTTCCGGAACGGTTGCGGTCGGCGAACATCCGCAGCGGAGTGATCGGCTCCCTGGCACGCATCTCGATGAGGACGAACGACGCGAGGAGGATCACCGCGGCGCCGAACGAACCCAGGGTCAGGGAGTCCCGCCAGCCCTCCTCGGACGCGCGGATGAACCCGTACACGAGCGAGGCCATGCCGAGCGTCGAGGTCAGGGCGCCCGAGATGTCGAAGCGGCCCGGATGCTTCTCGGACTCGTTGATGTACAGCGGCGCCAGGACGGCGATCAGCACACCGATCGGCACGTTGACGAAGAAGACCCAGCGCCAGTCGAGCCATTCGGTGAGCAGCCCGCCGGCCAGCAGGCCGATGGCTCCGCCGCCCGCGGACACCGCGGCGAAGACGCCGAACGCGCGGTTGCGTTCGGGACCTTCCGGGAATGTGGTCGTGATCAGGGCCAGCGAAGTCGGTGAGGCGATTGCGCCACCGATGCCCTGGAGGGCGCGGGCCGCGAGCAACTGCCAGGGTTCCTGGGCGAATCCGCCCAGCAGCGAGGCCAGGGTGAAGACCAGGATGCCCGTCATGAAGACGCGGCGGCGGCCCAGAATGTCCCCGGCCCGGCCGCCGAGCAGCAGCAGACCGCCGAAGGTGAGCGTGTAGGCGCTGAGGACCCAGGAGAGATCGGTGGTCGAGAAGCTGAGTGCATCCTGGATGTGCGGGAGGGCGATGTTGACGATCGTGGAGTCGAGCACAACCATCAACTGGCAGGCGGCGATGACAGCCAGGGCGATCCCCGGGCGGCCCTGCCGTCGTGCCGCCCCCGGTGCGCTCTGTGCTTCTAACTGAGAGGTTGTCACTATGGGTCCCCCACAAGTGAATTAGTGAACGGATCCGTTCACTGTTGCGTCAACGTTAGTGAGTCCCCTTCAGTGAACGCAAGCGTTCACTGAATCCTCGTTGTCGTACCGCGTCCGGATCCACCGTCCCGGCCGGGACCTGCTCAGTCCCGCGCCGCCCCGTTACGACGCCCGTCCTGTCACTGCCCACCCGGTTCCGAGCCGGCCGGCGCGGGCGTACCGATCTGTTCCGATGGAGAGAAGCTCATGGTTACTTCGCGATCGGCAGCCGCCGCCCGGCAGCCGGTGGTGTCCCTGCGCCGCCGCGGACCCGTGCTGGAGCGCGCGATCCTCGACGCCGCACTGGAGCGACTGAGTACGGTCGGCTGGAGCGGGCTGACGATGGAGGGTGTCGCGGCCGGTGCCCAGACCGGCAAGGCCGCGATCTACCGGCGATGGCCTTCCAAGGAGGACCTGGTCGCGGACGCGCTGCGCAGCGCCCTGCCGGCGATCGGCGATGCGCCGGACCACGGGAACATCCGCGAGGACCTCTATCAGCTGTGCTGCGGGCTCCGTGACGCCATGCTCTCCAAGTCGGGCTCCGCGCTGCGTGCGGTCCTTCACGAATGTGATTCGGACACGGCCGAACGGTTCCAGTCGGTGATCCTCAGTGGCGTGATCGGGCCGACGACCGCTCTCATCAGAGAAGTGGTGAGCAGGGGGGTCGACCGCGGCGAGGTGCGCGCCGACGCGCTGCGCGGGCTGGCCTTCGACGTCATCCCCGCGATGATGATGTATCGCAGCAAGGTGTGCGGTAGCGAATGGACCGATGGGGACATCGCCGACCTGATCGATCAGGTCGCGGTCCCGTTCTTCCGTGCCGACCCCCGCTGAGGCACCCATGAGGACCTTCCTGTCGCTCTCGGTCAGCAGGTGCTCGACCAGTTGCCGCGGACGCACGTCACAGCCGGCGAGGGGAAGTTCGCCCTCGCCGTACTGCCGGGCCAGGCAGTCGACGACGACATGGTGCAGTGCGGCGTGGCCGCCATGAATTGCAGGGCCCGCGGCGTCGGGATCCGTCAGTGCCTCCCGGAGCGCGTGCGGGAGGGAACGGCGGCCAGCGTGGACGTTTCGAGTGGACCCGAACAGTGCCCAGCCCACGGTCGGATGGGAGGGCGGCTGATGCCGGTGCAGAGCACCGGCCTGGGGTCGTCGAACCCGCTGGTCTCGTACAGTCCGGCCTCGGCGTGGCCGCGTCGGGCATCCGGGGGAGGGCCGTCGGCCAGCCCCGGAACAGGTGCTCCATCGACGGGAGCGCTGTTTGGCGGTCTCGATCGCGGCCTGGTGTCTTCCCCTGTGGGGGGCATGGAGGACGGTCCTTTCTCCCGGCCCTTCAGACGGTGAGCGGGCGGATGCGGTGAGGGCGACGACGCTGATGTTCCGCATGAAGGTGCGGGACTGGAAGACGGAGGCCGCCGAGCCGCTCTTCCGGGCCGAGCCGGGGCATCTCCCCCTGGAAGGGCATCAAGCCCCGGCGTGCCTCGGGGCGGCCTGCGCCTACGGTGTGGTCGGCCCCGCGAGGAGGCCGACGACGCGGTGTTCGGGTGCGGGAGGGCCTGGCCTCGGTGGAGACGGCCCAGGTGCGCCCCGGGGTGTTCTGGACGCGCCCATCGGCGTACGCTTACTGGCGCCATGCCGTACGAACCACCCACGCACACCGTCGAGCGCTCACTGCGCGCCACCACCGGTGCCAGGACCGTCGCCGGTGTCGACGAGGTCGGACGCGGAGCGTGGGCCGGACCGGTCACCGTGTGTGCCGCAGTCACCGGTCTCCGCAAGCCTCCCGCCGGACTCACCGACTCCAAGCTGATCAGCCCGAAGCGCCGCGCGGAGCTCGCGCCGCTGCTGGAGAGCTGGGTCACCGCGTACGCCCTCGGTGACGCCTCACCGCAGGAGATCGACGAGCTCGGCATGACCGCCGCGCTCCGGCTCGCCGCCGTGCGGGCCCTGGAGGCGCTGCCGGTGCGACCCGACGCGGTGATCCTGGACGGCAAGCACGACTACCTGGGCAGGCCCTGGCAGGTGCGTACGGTCATCAAGGGCGACCAGTCCTGCATCGCGGTCGCCGCGGCATCGGTGATCGCGAAGGTCCGCCGGGATGCCGTGATGGCCGAACTCGGCGCGGATTCCGGTGAGTACGCGGACTTCGCATTCGGGGCCAACGCCGGCTACCCGTCGCCTGTGCACAGGGCCGCACTGGAGGAGCGGGGCCCCACGGCCCACCACCGGCTCTCGTGGTCCTACCTCGACGCGCTGCCCAGGTGGCAGCACCTCAAGAAGGTCCGCTTCTCCGCCGAGGCGGCCGCACTGGAAAGCGGGGGCCAGCTCGGCTTCGACTTCTGATCGCGCACATGTGCCCACCCGCTGATGCCTCGCGCGTCGGCGTTTGATAGACAACCACCCATGCCTCTCATCCCCGAGGAGCCTCAGATTCACGAGAGCGCCCAGGGTCCCCGCGCCACGTCGGCCACCGGCCGTACCGCGTCGACCCCTCGTCCCGTACCCGGTCCGCGTTCCGCGGCCATGCCGCGCCCCGGTCGTCCGGGCCCCGGCCCCGCGAGGCCCGCGCCCCCGGCGCCGCGCCCGCACTCCACCTCCGGCCAGTCCCACGCGGCCCGGCCGGAGAATCGTTCCGCACCCCAGCTCCAGGTGATCCCCGCCGCGGCCGACGGTGCGCTCGACGCCGCCGACGAGGCGGTGGACCTGCTGCTCGACTCCGGCCGCGCACCCGGCGACATCCTGGTGCTCACCACCGGTGAGCAGCACCCGTGGGCGACGCACGAGCTCTCCTTCGGCGAAGCCGCGTACTGGGCCCAGCACGAAGCGGGCGACGACGTGTTCTTCGCCGGTGCCGCAGCCGCGGACCGGGTGGCATCACGTCCGGTGGTGATCGTCGCGGTCAACGGTGCCGTCGACGACGCCGCCGCGCGTGCGCTGTCTGAGGCGCAAGGTCGTGCCGGAGCGCTGCTCATCGTCTGTGGCGACCCGCAGCGGATCAACGCCGTGCTCGGCGCGGGTGTCTGAGCCGCGGCGGATGTCACCGTGCTCGGCGTGGACGTCTGAGCTGCGGCGAACCAACGCCGTGCTCGGCGTGGGCGTTTGAGTCGCACTGCCTGCCGGCCCGTGGTGACCCGGCTGCCCGTGAGGGCGGCCGGGGCCCACGGCCCGGGTCAGCGAGCCGCGGTGCGGTGCAGTGCGTGGACCGCACCGCCGCCGGTACGCAGCGGGGCAGGATGCTGGTCCAGTGCGGTGTCGGCGAGAGCGGGCGGCTGCGAGGTGGAGCTGGGGCGACGGCCGCCGCGGCCCTCCCCGAGCACCTGCCATCCACCGCTGGTCAGCGTGATGTACGCGCCACAACGCAGTCCGTGCAGCGTGCAGGCGTCCCGCAGCCCCCACATCCAGGCCCCGTCCTCCTCCGTCCAGCGCTCGTCCCCCTCGCGGCAGTAGAGCAGTACCGCGGTACGGACCGGAGTGCGGCGACGGAGATCGTGCGGGATGACCCGGCGCAGGTGTGCCAGCAGCGAGTTGCGGAATTCCCAGCCGTCCGCCGTCCGCCGTCACCGAACGACGGGCGAAGGAGGCGCTGGCCGTCAGGCGCTCCTCGTGGTCGAGCACGGCGACGACTGCGGTTTGCGGGGTCGGCCGGTGCCTGGCGTGCAGGCCGCTGACCACCTCGCGGGGGCTGCGCAGCAGCGGTATGCCCGCTGCCGCCCATTCGGCCGGTTCGAGCATTCTGGCAAGGCGGTTGGCGGAGTCGGCGGCTGCCGACATCGAAGTGGCTGCGGACGGAGCGAATCCGAAGGTCACGGTCCTCCCTTCGCATACGCGCCCACGATGCGGGCAGGGTCGGGTGAGGGCGCGCCGCGGCACAGCCCTTCCGGGCCCGCGAAAAGACCGTGCGGGGAGCGAGTCCAATTCTTCCTGGCGTATCGGCAGGCGGCAACGAGCAATTGGCTCGGCTGACGGTAATCAGCCGGAATGACGCGGATATCCCTGCCCAGTCCTGCACCGGATGACGCCTTCTGTCACGCCTGAACAGCTAGGACCAGCGGAAACACCTGTCCGCTCCGGCCTGCCGCGGAAACCGGTGCCGGGCAGTCGGCCGCGGGAATCCGGGGTTCTGAGGTCGACAGCCACCGCGGTGAGCCCCGGGTCGGCTCCTGCCCCGGTGATCTAGATGGTTGAGCTACTTGGGCAACCCAACAGGGGAGCCGTGCGAGTTCCTGTTGAGTCACCACTCTGACCTGCGTGAATGTGCGGTCCGGGGTGGTCGCGCCCGGAGAACCTGGCTCTTCTGTTCGCGATCGGTGCGCGCCCTGCCGGCCGTTCGTGAGTCGGTTGTCACGCGAGGTGAAGTCGTCGATTGTCCGAGCCATCGGGTTGCATGGGGGCATGGACAACGTGGAGCTCCGCACTGAAGCCGATGCCGTTCTCGCTGAACTCGTCGGTGACCCCGGGGGCTCGGCGCGGCTGCGGGAGGACCAGTGGCAGGCAGTGGCGGCTCTGGTGCAGGAGCGCCGTCGTGCCCTGGTGGTGCAGCGGACCGGGTGGGGCAAGTCGGCTGTCTACTTCGTGGCCACCGCTCTGCTGCGGCGGCGTGGCTCGGGTCCCACGGTGATCATCTCGCCGCTGCTGGCGCTGATGCGCAACCAGGTCGAGTCGGCGGCGCGGGCGGGGATTCAGGCACGCACGATCAACTCGGCCAACCCCGAGGAGTGGGAAACGATCTACGGGGAGGTGGAACGGGGTGAGACGGACGTTCTCCTGGTGAGCCCGGAGCGTCTCAATTCTGTCGATTTCCGCGATCAGGTGCTGCCGAGGCTTGCCGCTACGACCGGTCTGCTGGTGGTCGACGAGGCGCACTGTATTTCCGACTGGGGTCACGACTTCCGCCCTGACTACCGCCGGTTGCGGGCGATGCTGGCCGAGCTGCCGGCCGGCGTGCCGGTCCTGGCCACCACGGCGACAGCCAACGCGCGTGTGACGGCGGACGTGGCCGAACAGCTGGGCACCGGTGCGGGTGAGGCTCTGGTGCTGCGCGGTCCGCTGGACAGGGAGAGCCTGCGGCTCGGAGTGGTCCAGCTGCCCGACGCCGCCCACCGCCTGGCCTGGCTGGCTGAGCACCTGGACGATCTGCAGGGCTCGGGGATCATCTACACCCTCACTGTCGCTGCGGCCGAGGAGGCCACGGCCTTTCTGCGGCAGCGGGGTTTCCGCGTGGCCTCGTACACGGGAAAGACGGAGAACGCGGACAGGCTGCAGGCCGAGGTCGATCTGCAGGAGAACCGCGTGAAAGCTGTGGTCGCGACTTCGGCGCTGGGCATGGGGTACGACAAGCCGGACCTCGGATTTGTCGTGCACCTGGGTTCGCCCTCCTCGCCCATCGCCTACTACCAGCAGGTGGGGCGTGCGGGGCGTGGTGTGGCCCATGCCGATGTGCTGCTGCTTCCGGGCAAGGAGGACGAGGCCATCTGGCGCTATTTCGCCGATACGGCGTTCCCGCCCGAGGTGCAGGTTCGCCAGACTCTCTCGGCCCTCGCCGGCGCGGGACGACCGCTGTCGGTGCCGGCCCTGGAAGCGGCTGTGGACCTTCGGCGCAGCCGGCTGGAGTCGATGCTGAAAGTGCTGGATGTCGACGGAGCGGTCAAGCGGGTGAAGGGTGGCTGGACAGCCACGGGAGCCGAGTGGGTGTACGAGGCGGAACGCTACGCGTGGGTGGCCAAGCAGCGGGCGGCAGAGCAGCAGGCCATGCGCGAATACGCGAGCACGGACCAGTGCCGGATGGAGTTCCTGCGCCGGCAGCTGGACGACGAGGGAGCGATTCCTTGCGGCCGTTGCGACAACTGCGCGGGAGCCTGGGCCGATTCCTCCGTCTCGACGGACGCGTTGACGGGGGCGACGAAGGAACTGGACCGCCCTGGTGTGGAGGTCGAGCCGCGCCGTATGTGGCCGACGGGGATGCCCGCGCTGGGCATCGAGCTCAAGGGACGCATCCCGGCCAAGGACCAGTGCGCCACCGGGCGGGCGCTGGGCCGGCTCTCAGACATCGGCTGGGGCAACCGGCTGCGCCCGCTGCTGGCCGAGAACGCACCCGACGGACCGGTCCCCGACGATGTCCTTCAGGCCGCGGTGGCCGTCCTCGCCGACTGGGCGCGCTCCTCGGGCGGCTGGGCACCGAATGTCCCGGACGCCATCGCCCGGCCGGTGGGAGTCGTCGCCGTACCGTCCCTGACCCGTCCGCAGCTGGTCGGCTCCCTGGCCGAGGGCATCGCCGCTATCGGCCGCCTCCCCTTCCTGGGCACGCTGACGCACACGGGACCGGACGGCACGCACGCGGCTCGCCGCAGCAACTCCGCCCAGCGCCTCAAGGCGCTGTCCGGCGCCTTCGCCGTCTCGGAGGACCTGGCCGGCGCCCTGGCAGCCGCTCCCGGCCCGGTCCTGCTCGTGGACGACTCCACAGACTCCGGCTGGACCCTCGCGGTCGCAGCCCGTCTGCTCCGCCAGGCAGGCAGCACGCAGGTGCTTCCCCTGGTCCTCGCCGCGGCGGGCTGATCCCGTGGGTGGCTCCCGATGCCTCCCTCGGGGTGACTCCCGACCCGTCTGCCCGGGGTGGTTCCTCAAGTCCGTCCCTGCGGGCCGGCCCGGCCTCCCCGAGGAGGTCGCGGAGTTGGTGCTCTTCCTGCTGTCCGCCAAGGCCGGGTACTGCGTGGGCACGTTGATGTACTGCGACGGCGGCCTGGACGCCCAACTGCGCGGCCTGGATTGGCCCAAGGTACGGACCCCGCAGGCCTGAGCTGAGAGGGTCCGCGGACCCGGTGGGCATGGCTGCCGCGTACCGCCCGCGAATCGGTGGCATCGCGGGCAGACCGCCAGTCCGCGACCCCCTGTGGATAACTTATCCACAGGGGGTCGCGGAATTTCTCCCACTGCGGGACGGTCATCCCATGAACAAGCACCACGAATCCACCGGCCCGTCCGACGAGCAGCAGATCACCTTGCGGGGGCCCGCGGAGTTGGCCGACGCCCTCCCGTATCTCATGGGATTCCATCCGAACGACAGCGTGGTCATGGTCGCCCTGCACGGCGGCCGGGGCCGTTTCGGCGGGCGGCTGAGGCTCGGTATTCCGCAGTCCGCGCACGAGTGGCCATCGGTGGCAGAGCAGTTGGCCGAGTGCCTGATCAAGGGGAGCGAGCGGCGCGGCGGCCGACCCGACGCGATCGTCGTCTTCCTCTGCCAGGATCCGGCCCGAGGAGAAACCGGCAATCAGACCATGGAGCGGCTGCGGCCCTTGGCTCAGCGGCTGCGGACCGCCTGCGGGGCGCTGGACGTGCCCGTGCTCGAAGCTCTCTGCATCTCCGGCAACAGGTTCTGGTCCTACGTCTGCCCCGACGCCCGCTGCTGCCCGGCCGAGGGAAATCCGTTGGCGATGCCCGGCACCTCGGTGATGGCGGCGGCAGCGACGTACGCCGGTGTCCAGGTGCGGGGATCGCTGCGTGAGATGGAAGCCAGGCTGACGCCACAATCGGGCGTGGCAGGCCGGGAGCAGCAACTGGCCCTGGACTCGGCCGGGGCCGCCCTGGTGCCGAAACTCCTCGACGAGGAGAGCCGCAGGGAGGTCAGCGGCACCACCCTGAACCTGGCCCGACGGCTCATGAAGCGCCTCGGCGGGGCCCCGGCGGCAACGCCTTCGCTGTCCGATCTCAACGACGACCGGCTGATCAGCCATGAGGAGGCTGCCGGGGTGATCCTGGGCCTCCAGGACCGGGAGACCCGGGACAGGGCTGCGGAGTGGATGGAAGGGCCCGAGGCGGAGTCCGCGCTGAGACTGTGGCGGGCGCTGGCGCGCCGTTGCGTCGCGCCGTACGAGGAGCATGCGGCGGCTCCGCTCACCCTGGCGGGCTGGGTCTCGTGGTCGACCGGTGACGAGCCGGCGGCAAGGGTGGCACTGGGCCTCGCTCTGCGGCTGGATCCTGGATACACCTTTGCCCAGTTGCTGCACGAGGCCTGCAACCAGGGCCTTGATCCGGAGACGCTGCGACGCTGCCTGCGCGGTGAGCGCAGCACACGGACGGTGCGGCGCGGTCACGGTACGGGACGGGCCGCGGGGGCCCGTTCGGTACGGGCACGGACAGCCGGGCAGCGCCGGGCGCGGACCGGTTCCGCCCGGCCTGGCACGGCGTCCGGCCGGCGCCGCGGCGGACAGCCGCGCACCCAGGACCGTCGCGGGACCAGGACCGGGCGCTGAGTGCGGTGCGGTGCCGGATCCCGGCGCCGCACCGTCGGTCCGGCCAGGCGCGGTGACCGATGAAGAGCAACACGAAGGGAGTGTTTATCGTCAGGCAGACGACTATGATCACGGCATGCCGCCCTACGACCCGTCGACCTTCCCGCCCTTCGCTGTCACCGTCGACCTGGTCGTGCTCACGGTGCGCCGTCACGCGCTCTGCGCCCTGGTCGTGCGCCGAGGCGAGACGCCGTTCCAGGGCAGATGGGCACTGCCCGGCGGTTTCGTCAGGGCCGATGAGGACCTCGGCGCCGCGGCGGCACGCGAACTGGTCGAGGAGACCGGGCTGTGTGCACACGACCCGGCTACTCCCGCGGTCGGCAACGGAGCTCATCTCGAACAGCTCGCCACATACGGGGACCCCGCCCGCGATCCGCGTATGAGGGTCGTCAGCGTCGCCCATCTCGCGTTGGCCCCCGATCTGCCCGCCCCGCGGGCGGGCGGTGACGCCAACAGTGCGCGCTGGGCGCCCGTCGAGGACCTGCTCGGACCGGAGGGGGGTTACGGACGGGACGGTGAGCGCCAGGCGCCTTTGGCCTTCGATCACGCCCGGATCCTCGCCGACGGCGTGGAGCGGGCCCGTTCCAAGATCGAATACTCCTCGCTGGCCACCGCGTTCTGCCCGCCCGAGTTCACCGTCGGCGAGCTGCGCCGGGTGTACGAGGCGGTGTGGGGGGTGGTGCTCGATCCGAGGAACTTCCATCGCAAGGTGACGGGTACGCCCGGCTTCCTGGTGCCCGCCGGCGGCACGACCACCAGGCAGGGGGGCCGCCCCGCCCAGTTGTTCCGGTCGGGTTCGGCCACGGTGCTGAATCCGCCGATGCTGCGGCCTGAGGTCTGACCCTTGAGGTTGGGCGCCCGGGTGACCTTGGCGTAGTTCCTGCCGGGCTGCGCGGGTCCACTCGGACTGCTTGGGTGGTCCGCCGGAACGCCGTGGACTCGGCGTTGCGCAAAAAGTCCGATATGTCGGGTTATCTTGCTGCAGTACCTTCTGCCGTCGAGCGGCCTCACCTCCTGCGAGAGAAGCGATGCTCCAGGCCATCGGACTCACCAGCGCCCGCCACCGCGGACTTCCGCCCGCCGTGGACGACCTCACGTTCGAAGCAGGATCCGGCTGCGTCACCGCACTGCTGGGCCCTCCCGGTTCCGGCAAGACCTCGGCCCTGCGACTGATGCTCGAACTCGAACCGGGACGCGGCATCACCTACTTCCGGGGCAGACCGCTGCACCGCGTGGCCCATCCGGCCCGGGAAGTGGGCGTGCTGCTGGGGGACGTGCCGGGGCACCCCGCCCGCACCGCCCGGGGACAGCTCCGCATGCTCTGCGCCGCTGCCGGAGTACCCGCGTCCCGGGCCGATGCCCTGCTCGACACCGTCGGGCTCGCCGAGCTGGGGGACCAGCGCATCGGCATGCTCTCCCCAGGCATGGACCGCAGACTGGCGCTCGCATCCGCTCTGCTCGGCGACCCGCACACGCTGATCCTCGACGAACCCGTGGAAGGGCTCGCCACGCGGGAGGCCGACTGGCTGCACGGGATGCTCAGGTCCCATGCGGATCAGGGCGGCACGGTTCTGTACACCACGCAGGATCCCAAGGAGGCCGCTCGGTCGGCCGGTCACGTGGTGACCATCGACGCCGGACGTCTTGTCGCCGATCAGGCCGTCGCCGACTTCTCCCGCACCCGCCTGCGTCCTCGTGTCGCGGTCCGTTCCCCGCATGCCGCCCGCCTCGCTGCGATCGTCACCCGCGAGGCGCGAGCTGCCCGGCGCTCCGTCGAAGTCGTCACCGAGGCCAGCAGCAGCCGCCTCTCCGTCTATGGCAGCAGCTGCGCGGAGATCGGAGACGCGGCGTTCCGCCACGGGCTTCCCGTTCATCAGCTCGCAGACGAGGTCGGCGACGACCGGCCCGACGGCGGCCCCGGCCCCGTTGGCCCCGTCGACACGCCCCGACCCCTCCGTGACGGTCCGGGCGCCGCTGTGGGAGCCGGTGCGGCCCCCATCGCCGCTGCCGACGTTCCCGAGCCCGACGCACGCCCGGCCGCGAACTCGGGCGCGGCGCACCTGCCGCCGCCGATCAGGCGGCGACCGGCCCGTGGCCCGCTGCGCCCGGTGCGATATGAACTGCGCCGCCTCTTCGGCGTCAGGACGACGACGCTGATCGTTGTCGTCGGCCTCGTGGCCTCGGCCGTGCTCTCCGTCCTGCTCGCCCGCGACGGCCGTACCCCGCTGCCGAACGTACTGGCCGCCTGGCCTTCGTTGTTGCCGCTGCCCCCCGCCGCGCTGGGTGCCGGGCTGCTCGGCGCCCTCTCCTTCGGCGACGAGTTCCGCTATCCCGCACTCGCCGCCGGGCGCGGAACCGTCCCCCGCCGGCTAGGGCTGCTGCTCGCCAAACTGGCCGTCTCGGCGGGCGTCGCGCTGCTGCTGGCACTGCTTGCCGTGCTGGTCTCGGCCGAGTCTCTCCGCCTCGTGTACGGCGGGGAATTGGTCCGGGTCCCCCCGAATGCGGTGCCATTGGCCGTGAGTTGGTCGGGCCTGACAGTCGGCTGCGCCTGGGCCGGGTTGCTGGCTGCCGGGATCTTCCGTGTGACGGCGGCCGGCGTCGCCGCGGTACTTGCCGTTCCGGTGCTGATGGTTCCGCTTCTCCAGGCGATGCCGAAGGCGCCGACCGCCCGTTCGGTGAGCGGACTTCCGGCCCGGCTCAGGGAACTGACATGGCTGCAGTGGCCGCACGAGGTGGACCGCTGGGTGCTGGCCGTGGTGAAGGTCGTGGCGCACCCCGTGGGAACCGCGCTGACCCTGTCGTTGTCGGTCCTTGTCTGCGCGTATCTGTTCACGAGCCTCCGCGGCAGAGTGCGTTGGTG
The DNA here is from genome assembly GCF_043203805.1 of Streptomyces sp. LN549. Lineage (NCBI taxonomy): Bacteria > Bacillati > Actinomycetota > Actinomycetes > Kitasatosporales > Streptomycetaceae > Streptomyces > Streptomyces sp. LN549. The sequence continues at coordinate 6,757,350 of NZ_JAZHRI010000002.1, forward strand.
ATCGCCGAAGAGACTCTGGACGTACCGGGAACCACAACTCCATTTAAAATGCCCGTTTTATACCAATAAGGCGTCAATTGCGAGGCGAGTGCCGATCACCCTTTCGTGTGCTTTTCACCAAAGACCTCAAGGGGTGGCTGAGACGCGCCGACAAAGGATGCGTGAGTACCCTTGCGCACACCATGATGACCGCCGCCCGCACCGCCGACACCGGCATCACCGGCCCGGGCGAACTCGACCGTTACACCTATGCGGAGGCGCCGGCCGGCGAACGTGCCGCCGTCCGGCCCTGGGACGGCCCGGATACCGAGCTCGGCCGCATGAGCCGACGGGGATCGGCCAGCCGGGGCCGCGGCCTGCATGGCCAACTTGTTCAGCAGCTGGGTCAGATGATCGTTTCCGGTGACCTCGGCGCCGACCGGCCCCTGGTTCCGGAGGAGATCGGTCAGCGGTTCGAGGTCTCTCGCACCGTTGTCCGGGAATCACTGCGTGTACTGGAGGCCAAGGGCCTGGTCAGCGCCCGGCCCAATGTGGGCACCCGGGTCCGGCCGGTCAGTGACTGGAATCTGCTCGATCCCGACATCATCGAATGGCGCGCGTTCGGCCCGCAGCGCGACGACCAGCGTCGTGAGCTTGGCGAGCTCCGGTGGACGATCGAACCTCTGGCCGCCCGGCTGGCCGCCGGTCACGGACGTGAGGATCTTCAGCAGCGGCTCGGGGACATGGTCGAGATCATGGGGCACGCCCTTGGGCAGGGTGACGCGATCACCTGTGCGCGCGCCGACGCGGAATTCCACTCCCTGCTCATCCAGGCCGCCGGCAATCGCATGCTGGAGCACCTTTCCGGCATCGTTTCCGCCGCTCTGCAGGTCTCGGGCGGTCCCGTCACTGGTTGTGACCGGCCCAACGAGGCGTCTCTCGGCCACCACGCGCGCATCGTCGAGGCCCTGGCGACAGGCGACTCCGCGGGCGCCGAGGCGGCCATGCGGCAGCTGCTCGTGGTCCACCCCGACCGAGTGGTGCCGGCGCCGCGCGAGCACTGACTGCGGCGCGGTCAGGGTGTACGAACCATGTGTCGTCGGACCCCCGCGGTCCGGCGGCACAATTGTGGAGGGATGTCACCCCTGGTCTGGTTCGCCGTAAATGAGGTGTGACTCGGGCCACGCGGATTGGGCGTAACACTCCTCGAAACAGCGCGATGACTTAAGAGGTGACCGCCGCGGAAGGAATACAGCAGCCATTGAGGGCGCTGTGCAGTTCTGAGGCCTAGCCCGCGCCGTCGGTACATACCCAGCCCGACGGTCGTCGGTTCCAGCCCTCTCCGGGCCGGGCCGGAAGCCGTTTCCATCGTTCCGAGAGGTTGTTCGTGTCGGCCAGCACATCCCGTACGCTCCCGCCGGAGATCGCCGAGTCCGAATCTGTCATGGCGCTCATCGAGCGGGGAAAGGCTGATGGGCAGATCGCCGGCGATGACGTGCGTCGGGCCTTCGAGGCTGACCAGATTCCGCCAACCCAGTGGAAGAACGTTCTGCGCAGCCTCAACCAGATCCTCGAGGAAGAGGGTGTGACGCTGATGGTCAGTGCCGCGGAGCCGTCAAAGCGCGCCCGCAAGAGCGTCGCAGCGAAGAGCCCGGTCAAGCGCACCGCCACCAAGACCGTCGCGGCCAAGACGACCGTGACACGGACCGTCGCGGCCACTGCCGCCCCGTCGGCCGAGACCGTGGACGCGGTGGCTGATGACGCCGCCGCGCCTGCGAAGAAGGCGGCAGCCAAGAAGACGGCTGCCAAGAAGACCGCCGTGAAGAAGACGGCGGCGAAGAAGACCGCGTCGAAGAAGGCCGGCAAGCAGGACGACGAGATCCTCGACGGCGACGACGCCGCCGAGGAAGTCAAGGCCGGCAAGGGTGAGGAAGAGGAGGGCGAGGGCGAGAACAAGGGCTTCGTCCTCTCCGACGACGACGAGGACGACGCACCTGCGCAGCAGGTCGCCGTCGCCGGCGCCACGGCCGACCCGGTCAAGGACTACCTGAAGCAGATCGGCAAGGTCCCGCTCCTCAACGCCGAGCAGGAGGTCGAGCTCGCCAAGCGCATCGAGGCGGGCCTGTTCGCCGAGGACAAGCTGGCGAATTCCGACAAGCTCGCTCCCAAGCTCAAGCGTGAGCTGGAGATCATCGCCGAGGACGGCCGCCGCGCCAAGAACCACCTGCTGGAGGCCAACCTCCGGCTCGTGGTCTCGCTGGCCAAGCGTTACACCGGCCGCGGCATGCTCTTCCTGGACCTGATCCAGGAGGGCAACCTCGGTCTGATCCGTGCCGTCGAGAAGTTCGACTACACCAAGGGCTACAAGTTCTCCACGTACGCCACCTGGTGGATCCGTCAGGCGATCACCCGCGCCATGGCCGACCAGGCCCGCACCATCCGTATCCCGGTGCACATGGTCGAGGTCATCAACAAGCTCGCGCGCGTGCAGCGTCAGATGCTCCAGGACCTGGGCCGTGAGCCCACCCCGGAGGAGCTGGCCAAGGAACTCGACATGACCCCCGAGAAGGTCATCGAGGTCCAGAAGTACGGCCGCGAGCCGATCTCCCTCCACACCCCGCTGGGTGAGGACGGAGACAGTGAGTTCGGTGACCTGATCGAGGACTCCGAGGCGGTCGTCCCGGCCGACGCGGTCAGCTTCACGCTCCTCCAGGAGCAGCTGCACTCGGTGCTCGACACCCTGTCCGAGCGTGAGGCGGGCGTGGTCTCCATGCGCTTCGGTCTCACCGACGGACAGCCGAAGACGCTGGACGAGATCGGCAAGGTCTACGGCGTGACGCGTGAGCGCATCCGTCAGATCGAGTCCAAGACGATGTCCAAGCTGCGCCACCCGTCGCGTTCGCAGGTGCTGCGCGACTATCTCGACTAGGTCGCGAAGACACGTCGGCCGAGGGCCCGGATCCCATGGGGGATCCGGGCCCTCGGTTCTGTGCGGGTGCGGGTTGGGGGCCGCGGAATGACTCTGGGTGGGCATGGTCCATCACAGAGTCAGGAGTACGCATGTCCCGTACCGTCGTCCGCACCATGACCGGGGCGCTCGCCCTCACTGCCGCAATGGCAGTGATACCGCTGGCTTCCCCCGCCTCGGCAGTCGCGGACAGCATCGTCATCGGCGGCCAGCCCGCTCATGTCAAGGACAGTCCGTGGGTGGTGGCGCTCTCCAGCCGTGACCGGTTCGGAGGTACCCGGGCCGGCCAGTTCTGCGGCGCCGTCGTGGTCGGGCCGAAGAAGGTACTGACGGCCGCGCACTGTCTGACCCGGGAGGCGCTGGGTGTCGATGTCACCCAGGTGCGTGATCTGCGGATCATCTCGGGCCGCGACGAGCTGAACGGCACCGGCGGCGAGGAGATCGCGGTGAGCGGGACGTGGGTCAACCCCGGGTTCGACGCCGCTACCAACAGCGGTGACGTCGCCGTGCTCACCCTCGCCGAGGCGCTGCCCGAACAGAGCGTGATCCCCATGGCGCAGGCCGGTGACTCCGCGTACGCCTCGGGAACACCCGCAGCCGTCTACGGATGGGGCGATACGACCGGCAACGGTGACTACGCGACGTCGCTCCGCTCCGCGAAAGTGACCGTGCTGCCGGACAGCTCGTGCGAGCAGGCCTACCCGGGGGGCAGGGGCGGCACTTACGACGCCTCCGCGATGCTCTGCGCGGGCGAACCCCAAGGCGGCTACGACGCCTGCCAGGGGGACAGTGGAGGGCCTCTGGTGGCCCAGGGGAGGCTCGTCGGCCTCGTGTCCTGGGGGAACGGCTGCGGCCTCGCCGACAGCCCGGGCGTCTACACGCGGATCTCCGCCGCCATCGAGTGGATGGACGGAGCCGCCTGACCGGCACCGGTCAGTCGGGTACGAGAACGGGCGGCTCCCCTCACGTGGGGAGCCGCCCGTCGGCCGGTGCGGGACCGGCCCCTGGCTCGTCGTGGATGCGAGGTGTCAGTGTTGTTCCTCTTCGGCGGCTTGGGCCTGCACGGCCGTCAGCCGGTCCGTCTCATCCTGTATTTCCGCGGCGATCTTCTTGAGTTCCGGCTCGAACTTGCGACCATGGTGGGCGCAGAAGAGCAGTTCACCGCCGCTGATCAGGACGACGCGCAGGTATGCCTGGGCGCCGCAACGGTCACAGCGGTCTGCTGCGGTCAGCGGGCTCGCGGGGGTCAGAACAGTAGTCACGTCGCCTCTTCTCTAGCTCGACGAGCTGTCGTACCAGGGTCAACATCCAACCAGGCCGAAAACGTTCCCGCTCGTGGCATTTCTTCGAAACTTCTTCTCAGGATGGCTGTCTGTTGCCGGTTCGCGGCGAATGTGCCGTATTGCGTAGCGCTACGGTTTCGCGTTGCTTGTGGGTCGGTCCCGCCGGCTGGCTTGCCGGTTGTTCATGAGGACGTGCCCGGAGCCTAAATGGTTCATGCCTGGAAGGGAACGTGATGTACGCGTCACTCCAAGAAGGGATCGAACGTGTATGCGAGGCTGGACTAGTGTGAGGGTTCTCCGAGGGTGGCGGTACACCCGCTCTACCAGGCCTCGGTACCCTCTCAGCGGCGACCGAAGCCGAGCCCGTTACCCACTGGGCCCCAAATGAAATTCAGCGAGGAGCGAACCGCGTGACCGCCGATACGTCCGTGCCGTCCACTGCGCTGCTGACCGGAGCAGACCGAGACGGTTCCAACTACACCGCGCGGCACCTGCTCGTACTCGAGGGGCTCGAAGCGGTTCGCAAGCGCCCCGGCATGTACATCGGGTCCACCGACAGCCGCGGCCTCATGCACTGTCTCTGGGAGATCATCGACAATTCCGTCGACGAGGCCCTCGGCGGGTACTGCGACCACATCGAGGTCATCCTCCACGACGACACCTCCGTCGAGGTCCGCGACAACGGCCGTGGCATCCCCGTCGACGTGGAGCCCAAGACCGGCCTGTCCGGCGTCGAGGTCGTGATGACCAAGCTGCACGCCGGAGGCAAGTTCGGAGGCGGCTCCTACGCGGCCTCCGGCGGTCTGCACGGCGTCGGCGCCTCCGTCGTCAACGCCCTCTCCGCCCGGCTCGACGTCGAGGTCGACCGCAACAGCGCGACCCACTCGATCAGCTTCCGGCGCGGGGTGCCCGGCATGTTCACCGAGCAGGGGCCGGACAGCCCCTTCGACCCGGCGAACGGACTGCTCAAGGGCAAGCGGGTCCCGAAGGCGCGTACTGGTACGAGGGTGCGGTACTGGGCCGACCGGCAGATCTTCCTCAAGGACGCGAAGCTCAACCTGGAGACGCTCTACCAGCGGGCCCGCCAGACGGCCTTCCTCGTCCCCGGCCTCACCATCGTCGTGCGCGACGAGCGGGGCCTGGACGGCGAGGGCAAGACGGAGGAGACGTTCCGCTTCGACGGCGGGATCAGCGAGTTCTGCGAGTACCTCGCCCAGGACAAGGCCGTCTGCGACGTCCTGCGCCTGACCGGTCAGGGCACGTTCAAGGAGACCGTGCCCGTGCTCGACGACCGTGGCCACATGACGGCGACCGAGGTCACCCGCGAGCTGGTCGTCGACATCGCCATGCGTTGGGGCACGGGGTACGACACCAACCTGAAGTCCTTCGTCAACATCATCGCCACCCCCAAGGGCGGCACCCATGTGTCCGGTTTCGAACGCTCCGTGACCAAGACGGTCAACGAGGTCCTCCGGTCCGCGAAGATGCTGCGCGTCGCCGAGGACGACATCGTCAAGGACGACGCACTGGAGGGCCTCACCGCGGTCGTGACCGTACGACTGGCGGAGCCGCAGTTCGAGGGGCAGACCAAGGAGGTGCTGGGCACCTCGGCGGCCAACCGGATCGTCGCGAACGTCGTGGCCAAGGAGCTCAAGGCGTTCCTGACCTCCACCAAGCGGGACGCGAAGGCCCAGGCCAGAGCGGTCCTGGAGAAGGCGGTGGCGGCGGCCCGGACCCGGATCGCCGCTCGTCAGCACAAGGACGCGCAGCGTCGCAAGACGGCTCTGGAGTCCTCCTCCCTGCCGGCGAAGCTCGCCGACTGCCGCAGCGACGACGTGGAGCGCAGCGAGCTGTTCATCGTGGAGGGCGACTCCGCGCTCGGCACCGCCAAGCTGGCACGGAACAGCGAGTTCCAGGCACTGCTGCCGATCCGCGGCAAGATCCTCAACGTTCAGAAGGCATCCGTCTCCGACATGCTGAAGAACGCCGAGTGCGGGGCGATCATCCAGGTCATAGGAGCAGGGTCGGGCCGGACCTTCGACATCGACGCCGCCCGCTACGGCAAGATCGTGCTGCTGGTCGACGCCGACGTGGACGGTGCCCACATCCGCATCCTGCTGCTGACGCTCTTCCAGCGGTACATGCGGCCCATGGTCGAGGCGGGACGGGTCTTCGCCGCTGTTCCCCCGCTGCACCGGATCGAGCTCGTCCAGCCGAAGAAGGGGCAGGACAAGTACATCTACACGTATTCGGACAACGAGCTGCGCCAGCGGCTGCTGGAGCTCCAGCGGAAGAACGTCCGGTACAAGGACTCGATCCAGCGATACAAGGGTCTGGGCGAGATGGACGCCGACCAGCTGGCTGAAACGACGATGGATCCGCGTCACCGCACACTGCGGCGGATCAACATCGGCGATCTGGAATCGTCCGAGAAGGTCTTCGATCTGCTGATGGGCAACGAGGTGGCGCCCCGCAAGGAGTTCATCACCAGCTCGGCGGCCACACTGGACCGCTCTCGCATCGACGTCTGAGCCGCGTCGTGCCCGGCATTCCGCCGGACCGAGCCGTTGTCTCCACCCTTGGGTGGAGACAACGGCTCCACCCTTGATCCACCCCTGAGCCGATCCCTTGAACGGGCTGTTTCCGTAGCGTCGAAGTGGCAGAACTTCCCGCACCTCGGAGGCGCCCATGCCCGGCCTCGTCAATGTCCTGGTGATCATCGCGGTCATCGCTCTCGTCGTCGTCCGCCAGTGCTCGGCGCAGCAGCTCTCGGGCGACCGCCGCTGGTGGATCCTGCCGGGCGTGCTGCTCGTCATGGCTCTGCGCGGGCCCGGACTCGTGGATCCGCGTCACGAGGCGCTGTCGGTCGTCGTCCTGGGGGCCGAACTGGCCGTGGGGGTGGTCACCGGGGCCGGCTGGGCGTGGACCACCCGCCTCTGGCGCGCGGAGGACGGGTCTCTGTGGAGCAAGGGCACCAGGGCGACCGTCTGCGTCTGGACCGGTGGTCTGATACTGCGGGCGGCTCTGTACGGGCTCGCCGTGGCACTGGGCGTACATCAGGACGCCCCCGCCCTGCTGGCGGCTCTCGCGGCCACTTTGCTGGTGCGTAGCGGCGTGCTGGCGCGGCGGGCCGCGGAGATACCTCAGCCGTACCGTGGTCCTGCCGAAGGAGTGCCGTTCCGGCCGGCCGGGAAGGACCGTGTGTGACCCCCGCTGCCTGGACGAGCTGGCCGTCGAGAGAAGCCCTCGCACGGGAGACCCGCACACGGTCACGGACAGTGATCGGGTGGTCGGTGCGGGCCGGGCTGCTCACTCTGATGCTCTGGGGGACCTTCACGGGCGGCCGGTTCGGCCCGTGGGAGATTGTGGTCGGGCTGACCGGGGTGGCTGGATGCGCGGCGGTCGCCGTGGCCTTCTTCCGGACCAGCCTGGAGAACCGACTGTGGCCCTCGCTCGGCCTGCTGTTCCTGCTGATGCTCGCGGCGCTCGGGGCGCAGCAGGCCGGGGCCGACGTGCCGGCGGCGGTTCTCTGGTGCGGCTGCGCCGTCACGGCCCTGGAGCGGTTGCCCCTCTCGGCCGGTGTCCCGTCCACGGCCGTGGCGCTGGGCGCGTACGCCGTGGTGGGCACCGACGACTGGAGGACCACGGCGATGACCACGGCCGGGCTCTGCCTCGCGGGGTATGTGCTGCGTCTGGACGCCGAGGCCCGTGGAAGCGCGCAGCGGCTCCTGGCCCAGGAGCGGGCTGCCCGGGTGGCGGAAGCCGAAACGGCGGCGCTGGACGAACGCTCCAGGATCGCCCGGGAAATCCATGACGTGCTCGCGCACAGCCTGTCCGCGCAGTTGGTGCACCTGGAGGCGGCGCGGCTGCTGATCGAGAGGGAGCCTGCGGGGGAGTTCCGGGACCAGGTCCTGCAGCGGGTGGTCGGGGCCCGCTCCATGGCCCGTGAGGGGCTTGCGGAGACCCGGCAGGCGCTCTCCGCCCTGCGTGGCGAGGTGTCGCCCGTGGAGGATTTCCTGCGGCTGCTGGTGGTGGCCGAGCCGGCCGAGGTCAGAGTGGTGGGGGAGCGGCGGGTGCTGACCGCCGAGGCTTCGCAGACGGTCCGGCGCGTGGCGCAGGAGGCGCTGACCAATGTGCGCAAGCATGCGCCGGGGGCCAGGGTGCTGATCAGGCTGGAGTATCAACCGGACGCAATCGCCCTGGAAGTCAGCGATTCGGGTGGAGACGGTGCCGGGGGAGAGCTCGCTGTCAGTGGATCCGGTTACGGTCTGCTGGGGATGAGGGAGCGTGCCGAACTGCTGGGCGGCAGCCTGGAGGCCGGTCCCGGCGAGGAGGGGTTCGTGGTGAGTCTGCGGGTACCCGCGTGACCGCGCGGGTGGTGGTCGCCGACGACCAGTCGGTGGTGCGTGAGGGAATCGTGATGCTGCTGGGGCTGCTGCCCGGGATCGAGGTGGTCGGATCGGCGAAGGACGGCGAGGAGGCCGTCGCTCTCGTGGCCGAGCACGCCCCGGACGTCGTCCTGATGGACCTGAGGATGCCCCGCTGCGACGGGGTGGAGGCAACGCGCCGCATTCGCACGGATTTCCCTGGCACGCAGGTCGTGGTGCTGACGACCTTCGCCGACGACGACTCGCTCTTTCCGGCACTCAGGGCGGGGGCCCGGGGCTACTTGACGAAGGACGCCGGGGGCGACGAGATCGTAAGGGCCATCCAGGCCGTGCTCTCGGGTGAGGCAGGGCTCTCACCCACGATTCAGCGCCGTCTGCTGGAGCAGGTCACGGCAGGTCCCCTTTCGCGCGCAGTGAGCGGTGAGCCGGAGCTGCCCGACGGGATGACTCCCCGTGAGGCCGAGGTGCTCGTCCTGATCGCCGAGGGGATGTCCAACACGGAGATCGCCCGCAGGCTCCACATCTCGCAGGCCACCGTGAAGAGTCACATCAACAACCTGTTCGCCAAGGCGGGGCTCCGCGATCGAGCCCAGGCGGTTCGCTACGCGTACGTTCGAGGGCTCGCACAGCCGCCCGGGACATCCTTCACCTGAAGAGGTGAAGTCTGGCGAATGAAGTGCCCGGGATCTTCCCGATCTGCCCATTCTTGGGTACGCGGCCGAAGTGGTCCGTGGACAAGGGGAGTTGTTCGGTGGAGAAGGAAGCAGGGCGCGAAGCCGCAGGGATGCGGCTCGACGACCCGTGGTACGACGCACTGGCCTCCGGATGGGGGGAGCTGGACGGTACGGGGAGCTTCGCGCCCGCCGCGGTGCCCGGCCCCGCCGCACCTCGGAGTGGTCACAGCGCGGCGGAGGTCTATCTGGAGGTGCAGCGCAGCGAGGCCTTCCAGGAGGTGCGCCGGCGGTACCGGCGGTTCGTCGTCCCCGCCACCCTCGCCTTCCTCGTCTGGTACCTCGCCTACGTCGTCACGGCGGTCACCGCCCCTGGTCTGATGGCCCGTCCGGTGGCCGGGGCGGTCAACGTCGCCATGGTCGCGGGACTGGGACAGTTCCTCACCACGTTCCTGCTCACCGGGGCGTACGCACGGCATGCGCGGCTGCGCAGGGACCGGGCCGCGCTCGATCTGCGCTGGGACACCCAGGAGATGACACGGGGGATCGGGCGTTGAGCGGGAACCACCAGACCCTGGCGCTCCTGCTGTTCAGCGCCTTCATCGCCGTCACGCTGGGCATCACGACCTGGGTGAGCCGCAACCGGCAGGGTTCGGCCGAGGAGTTCTACGCGGGCGGCCGGCTGTTCTCGCCCATGGAGAACGGTTTCGCGATCGCAGGCGACTACATGTCGGCCGCGTCGTTCCTCGGAATCTCCGGAGTGATCGCCCTCTACGGCTACGACGGCATGCTCTACTCGGTCGGCTTCCTGGTCGCCTGGCTCGTCGTCCTGCTCCTGGTGGCGGAACTCGTACGCAACTGCGGGCGGTTCACCCTCGCCGACGTGGTGGCGGCCCGCATGGCGGAGCGCCCGGTCCGGATCGCTGCCGGGACCTCCTCCGTCACCGTCTCCGTGCTCTACCTGGTGGCACAGATGGTGGGGGCGGGCAGTCTCGTCGCCCTGCTCCTCGGCGGGACGAGCGGAGCCGCGCGGTCATGGACAGTCATCGGTGTGGGCGCGCTCATGGTGGTCTACGTGTCGCTCGGCGGAATGCGCGCCACCACCTGGATCCAGATCGTCAAGGCCGTTCTGCTGATGGCGGGCACCGTGGTCCTCACCGTCCTGGTCCTGGTCCACTTCCACGGCAACATCAATGAGCTGCTCAACTCCGCCGCCGACCGCAGCGGGTACGGCAAGGAGTTCCTCTCGCCCGGACTGCGTTACGGCGGGAGCTGGACGGCCCGCGTCGACTTCATCAGCCTGGGGCTGGCACTGGTGCTCGGCACGGCGGGCCTTCCGCACATCCTGTCGCGCTTCTACACCGTGCCCACGGCCCGTGCCGCCCGCCGGTCGGTCGTCTGGTCCATCGGCCTCATCGGCAGCTTCTACCTGATGACGATCGTGCTCGGCTTCGGGGCGGCGGCACTGGTCGGCTCGGCCGAGGTGCGGGAGTCGAATCCCGCCGGGAACACGGCCGTTCCGCTGCTCGCCCTGGTCCTCGGCGGCGGCGAGGGCTCGACGGGGGGAACGATTCTGTTCGCCGTGGTCGCCGCGGTGGCCTTCGCGACCATCCTCGCCGTCGTCGCCGGCATCACTCTCGCTTCGTCCGCGTCCGTCGCCCACGATCTCTATGCCTCGCTCAGGCGGCCGGGCTCCCGGCAGTACAGCGAAGTCGCCGTGGCCCGGGTTGCCGCGGCCGGGATCGGGCTGGCCGCCATCGGGCTGGGGCTGGTCGCCCAGGACCTGAACGTGGCATTCCTGGTGGGCCTGGCCTTCGCGGTCGCAGCATCGGCGAACCTGCCGGTGCTGCTCTTCTCCCTGTTCTGGCGGAAGTTCACCACCCGCGGGGCGGTCTGGTCGGTCTACGGCGGCCTGATCCCCGCGGTCCTGCTCGTCCTGCTCTCCCCGGTCGTCTCGGGCAGCCCCACCGCTCTGTTCCCCGGGGTGGACTTCCAGCTCTTCCCGTTGGAGAACCCCGGTCTGGTCTCCATCCCGCTGGGCTTCCTCGCCGGCTGGATCGGCACGGTCACCTCGACCGAGCCGTCCGATGACGCCAAGCACGCGGAGACCGAGGTGCGTGCGCTGACCGGAGCCGGCGCGGTGTGACAGGACCGGGGCTCACGGCCTCCGGCGGCGCCTCACCAGGTCGTGGCCAGCCATGCCGTCACCGCGGCGAGCGCGATGAGGGCGGCGTTCAGGCCGGTCTCCCTGACCTCGCCCCGGGACAGGTGCAGGGCAGCTGCCAGCACCTGGAGCACGAGCAGGCCCAGCGCTGTCGCCATCGCGAGGGCGGGCGCGATCCCCGTGAGCGGCGGCAGCACCAGACCGGCAGCGCCAAGGATCTCGACGACGCCGATGACCCGGACCAGCCACATCGGAACCGTGTCCACCCAGCCCATCATGGGCGCCAGCTGCTCCTGGCTCCGGACGGCCTTCTTGCCACCCGCGTACAGGTAGAAGGCCGCCAGGAGCCCGGCGACGATCCAGTAGGCGATCTCCATCTTCGTCCTCCGTCATGGTTACGACTTGTAAGCAGGCACATGATCGGTGACTATCGGAACGCTTACAAAAGGCACACAGGTGTGCCTTGCGAACAGGGGACGCCGATGTCGAAGTACCGCCACAGCTGCCTCATCCGTGGCGACGGAGGCCGGGCGATCCGCGGCATCCTCGACCGCATCGGCGACAAGTGGACCCTGCTGGTGGTTGCCACCCTCGACGGCGAACGCATGCGCTTCACCGAGCTCCAGCAGCGCATCCCCGGCATTTCACAGCGCATGCTCACCCGCACGGTCCGCCACCTGGAGCGCGACGGCCTGGTGTCCCGCACGGTGTTCCCCGAGGTTCCGCCGCGGGTGGAGTACGAACTCACCGCGAGGGGACGCACCCTGATCGAGCCTGCTGTGAAGCTGGCCGAGTGGGCCGTCGACAACAACCCCGGCATCGAGCTGAGCCAGACAACCTACGACTCGGAGCATCCCCGGACGTAGGGCCCGGATGCCGCGGTCATCGACCGCCGGCGACCCACGCATAGCGGTGCTCGGGGCGCCCGGTCTCGCCGTACCGCAGGGTCAGCCGGACGCGCCCGGACCGTTCCAGCAGCTTCAGGTAGCGCTGGGCCGTCTGCCGGCTCATCCCGGCGCTCTCCGCGATCTCCTGGGCGGAGAGCGGGCCGTCCGCGCCGCGGAGTGCCTTGCGGACGAGTTCGGCCGTCGTGGTCGAGTGACCCTTGGGCAGATCGGGCTCGCTCGCCGTCCACAAGGCACCGAAGAGCCGGTCCACCTCGCCCTGCTCGGCCTCGCCGCCGCTCTCCAGGGTGCGGCGCAGTGCGGCGTAGGCCTCCAGCTTGGTCCGCAGTCCCGCGTACGTGAACGGCTTGACCAGGTACTGGAGGGCGCCCTGACGCATGGCCTCCTGGACCGTGGCGATGTCGCGCGCAGCCGTCACCATGATCACGTCGGTGCGATGGCCGAGACCGCGCAGCTCCCGCACCACGGCGAGACCACTGCGGTCGGGCATGTAGTGGTCCAGCAGGATCAGGTCCACGTGGCCCTCCTCGACCGCGGCGATCGCGTCGGCGGCGCAGTGGGCCTGAGCGGCCACCCGGAAACCGGGCACCTTCGAGACGTAGGCCGCATTGATCCGCGCGACACGGACGTCGTCGTCGACGACCAGGACCTCGATCACTGCGCCGCTCCCGCCTTGTCTGATTCCGCTTCGGTCATGGCCTCGGGGAGTACGACGGCGAATTCCGCCCCGCCCTCGTCCGCCGTGTCCACCGCCACGTTCCCGCCCTGCCGCTCGGCCAGCCGCCGCACCAGCGCGAGGCCGAGGCCCCGCTTGCCGTGCGCCGGAAGTTCCTTGGTCGACCAGCCCTCCGTGAAGATCGATTCATGCTGCCCGGGCGGGACGCCGGGGCCGCTGTCGCGGACCCGCAGAACCACCGTACGGCCCTCGGCCCGCAGACCCACCTCGATCAGGGCGCCCTCCGATCCGGCGGCGGCGTCCAGTGCGTTGTCGACCAGGTTGCCGACGATCGTCACGAGCCCGCGCGGGTCGACGAGCCGGTCCGGGAGCAGGGTGCCGGGCGCCATGCGCAGGGCGACGCCGCGTTCAGCGGCGACCGTCGCTTTGCCGACCAGCAACGCGGCGAGCAGCGGGTCACGGACCTTCTCGGTGATCTGTTCCGCGGTGGCCCGGTGAATGCCGACGACCTCGGTGACGAACTCCCTCGCGTCCTCGTGCAGCTCCAGCTCCAGCAGCCCGAGGAGCGTGTGCAGCCGGTTGGCGTGCTCGTGGTCCTGGGCGCGCAGGGCGTCGATCAGTCCCCGGGTGGAGTCGAGCTCCCGGCCGAGGTGTTCGAGCTCCGTGCGGTCGCGGAGGGTGACGACGGCTCCTCCGTCGGCTGTCGGCATTCGGTTGGCGAGCAGCACCCGGCTGCCGCGCACGGTCAGCAGATCCTCGCCCGCGACATCGCCGGCCAGCACATCGGCGGTCCGCCCGGTACCGAACACCTCGCCCAGCGGACGGCCCGACACCTCGGGCCCGACCCCGAGCAGCCGCTGCGCCTCGTCGTTCAGAAGTCGGATGCGGCCGCTGCGGTCGAGCGCGACCACCCCCTCCCGGATGCTGTGCAGCATCGCCTCGCGCTCCGTCAGCAGCGCGGCGATATCGGAGAACGCCAGGTCGTGGGTCTGCCGTTGCAGGCGCCGGGAGATCAGGTAGGCGGCCAGCGCTCCCACGGCGAGCGCTCCGCCCGCGTAGGCGAGCAAGCCGGGAATCGCCCCGAGGAGCCGGGCGCGAACGCTGTCGTACGCGATGCCGACGGAGACCGCACCGGCGATGTGCCCCGACCCGTCGCGCAACGGCACCTTGCCCCGGGCCGAGCGTCCGAGCGTGCCGCTGTCGATCTCCATCACGTCCCGGCCCGCGAGCGCCTTGCCGGGATCGGTGGAGACGACCCGCCCGATCCGGGCAAGGTCGGGATGCGACCAGCGCACCCCGTGGCGGTCCATCACGACGACATACTCGGCGCCCGTGGCACGCCGGATCTGCTCCGCGGCGGTCTGGACGGGGCCCTGGGGCGCCGGGTCCGTGGTGAGCAACGCCTCGGCGATCTGCGGCTGGGCAGCCGTGCTCTGGGCGATGGACAGGGCCCGGCGCATCGCCTGGTCGTCGAGTTGGGCGCTGAGGGGTGCCAGAAAGAGGCCGGTGGCGAGTACGGTGACGCCGGTGGCGATGGCCAGCTGCATCAGCAGCACCTGCGAGAAGACGCGCTGGGGCCAGCCGAGTCGACGCGGTCTCCTGGCCGTGGGCGGTGGGGCGCTCATCGTAGAGACGGTAGAGGGCATTCCGGTGCTTTCCGAAATTCGTCTCGTTTCCAGACCCACGCAATCGGCTTGCGCTTCTTGCGCTAATCTTGCGCGCATGACGCGACGACTTGCTCAGGTGGCACAGAAGGTTGGAGTCAGCGAGGCCACGGTCAGCCGGGTACTCAACGGCAAGCCGGGCGTTTCCGACGCCACGCGGCAGGCCGTCCTGTCCGCGCTGGACGTCCTCGGCTACGAGCGCCCGACCCAGCTCCGCGGTGAACGGGCCAGGCTGGTCGGGCTGGTCCTGCCCGAGCTGCAGAACCCGATCTTCCCCGCCTTCGCCGAGGTGGTCGGCGGTGCGCTCGCGCAGCAGGGCCTGACCCCGGTCCTGTGTACCCAGACCAAGGGCGGGGTCTCCGAGGCGGACTACGTGGAGCTGCTTCTGCAGCAGCAGGTCTCGGGCGTGGTCTTCGCCGGTGGTCTGTACGCCCAGGCCGACGCCCCGCACGATCACTACAAGGTGCTGGCCGACCGCAAGATCCCTGTCGTCCTGATCAACGCGGCCATCGCCCACCTCGGCTTCCCCTGCGTCTCCTGCGACGACTCCGTGGCCGTCGAACAGGCCTGGCGCCACCTGGTCTCGCTCGGCCACGAGCGCATCGGTCTGGTGCTCGGCCCCTCGGACCACATGCCCTCGCAGCGCAAGCTGGCCGCCGCCCGGGTGCTCGCCGAGGCGTCCGGCACCACGATTCCGGACGAGTGGGTGGCCAGGGCGATGTTCTCGCTGGAGGGCGGGCAGGCGGCCGCCACGCGACTGCTGGACGAGGGTGTCACCGGCTTCATCTGCGCCAGTGACCCGCTCGCTCTGGGCGCGGTCCGCGCGGCACGCCGCCGGGGCCTCTCGGTCCCCACGGACGTCTCGGTCGTCGGATACGACGACTCGGCGTTCATGAACTGCACCGAGCCGCCGCTCACCACCGTCCGTCAGCCGATCGAGGCCATGGGGCGGGCCGCCGTCGAGTTGCTCTCCGTGCAGATCGGCGGCCGTACGGTGCCGTCCGACGAGCTGCTCTTCGAGCCTGAGCTCGTGGTGCGGGGTTCGACGGCCCAGCCCCCGCGTGGCGCTTCCCGCTGACCGTCGCTAATTTGCGCTGCGGGAATCGCCTATTGCGATACGACGGTGGGCAGCGGCTGGGGCGGCTGCGGGCCGGTGTACTGCCCGCTGGGACGCATCCGCAGCGGACGCTCCCCGTACTCCTCCAGGGCGTGCGCGATCCAGCCCGCCGTGCGGGCGATCGCGAACACCGTCTCTCCCGCCTCCACGGCCATGCCCGAGGAGACGGAGAGCACGGCGAGCGCCAGATCGACATTGGCGTGCAGCGGGGTGTGGCGGGCGGTCGTGGCGACGACGTCACGGGCGGCGGCCAGGGCCGGTGCGGCATGCGGGATCTCGGCGAGCAGCTCGAAGAGGGTGCGGGCCCGAGGGTCCTCGCCGGTGTAGAGCCGGTGGCCGAGCCCCGGCACCCGGCGTCCGGTACGCAGATGGTCCGCGACCACCGGAGCTGCCCCGCCCCGTTCCAGGACCTCGGTCAGCATGCGGTGCGCCAGCCCGCTCGCGGCGCCGTGCAGGGGGCCCTCCAGTACCCCGAGCCCGGCCGAGACCACGGCGTACGGATGGGCGCGGGCGGAGGCGGCGACCCGTGCCGCCAGGGTGGAGGCGGCCAGATCGTGGTCGATCAGCAGCCCCAGCGCGGTGTCCAGTACGGCCAGTGACGCCTCGTCGGCCGGGCGGCCGGTGAGTTTCGGCCACAGTTGACGGGCCAGGCGGGGAGGCGCCGCCCCGTCCGTCGACTCCCCGTCGTCCTCCGTGGCCGTCGGCAGTGCCGCGACCAGGGTGGGGATCAGGCTCCGGGCGCCACCGAGCACCGCCTCGCGCGACAGGTCGAAGCGCAGTGGATCGGCCGTGGCCGCCGCGACCACCGCCACCCGCAGCCGGTCGGTCGCACCGCAGTGCGACGGCAGCGCACCGACTGCCCGGCGGGCCGAGGCGAGCGCCTCGGCCGGCGCTGTGAAGCGGACGCCGGGCCGCAGCTCCCCGGTCCAGAGCCACTCCGCGACCTCCTCGTACGCATGGCGCCGGGCCAGCTCCGTGGCGTCGACGCCGCGGAAGAAGTACCGGTCGCCCCCGATGAGCGTGATGCCGGTGGGGAAGGACAGCGCGCCGGCCGGGGCGGCAGGCTCCCGGCGTCCCGTACGCCTGGCCAGGGCGTCGACCTCCCCCGCGTCGAAGGTGCTTCCGCGCCCGCCCGGGGCGCGGTTGCTGCTGAGCTGGCCCCGGCTCACGTACGCGTACACCGTCTCGGGCTTCACGCCCAGGCGTTCGGCCGTCTCGCGCGTGGTGAGCCGCTGGGGCGGGGGCTCGGTGAAGCCGGCCTCGCCTGATTGATCCGTCATGCTGTCCACCGTATCCATATTGATTCAATCAACATTGACAGAACTTAAGTCAAGCATGGACAGTCGAATCAATGTCAACAGCAACGGCAATGTCCATGGAGGAAGCAATGACGACCACCACCGGAACACCGCTCGACGTCCCCCGGGGCCTCGCGGGTGTCGTCGTCACGGATACCGCCCTCGGCGATGTCCGGGGCCGCGAGGGCTTCTACCACTACCGGCAGTACTCGGCGATCGAACTGGCGCAGACCCGCAGCTTCGAGGATGTCTGGTACCTGATGACGGAGGGCGAACTGCCCGGCCCGGCCGCCCGCGCCGACTTCGCCACCCGTACCGCCGGGCTGCGCCGGCTGCCCGCCGAGGTCCGCGACGCCCTGCCCGCCATAGCCCGCGCGGGTGCCGCCGCCGGTCCGCTCGCGGGGCTGCGCACGGCGCTCTCCCTGCTCGGCGCCTCGGCCGGTTTCCGGCCGGTGTACGACATCGACGCGGAACGGCGCCGCAGCGACGCACTGACCGCGTGCGCCGCCGTCCCCACGGTGCTGACCGCCCTGTACCGGCTCGGCCAGGGGCTCGAACCCGTGGAGCCGCGCGACGACCTGCCCTACGCGGCCAACTACCTCTACATGCTGACCGGTTCCGTACCGGAGGCCGGCCGGGTCAGGGCCGTCGAGCAGTATCTGATCTCCACCGTCGACCACGGCTTCAACGCCTCGACCTTCACCGGCCGCGTCGTCGCCTCCACCGGAGCGGACATCGCCGCCTGCCTGGTGGCCGCCGTCGGCGCGCTCTCCGGTCCACTGCACGGGGGCGCCCCCAGCCGCGCCCTCGACACCCTGGACGCCATCGGCACCCCCGACCGCATCGACGGCTGGATCCGCGAGCGGGTCCTGGCCGGCGACCGGATCATGGGCTTCGGGCACCCGGTCTACCGCACCGAGGACCCGCGTTCACGCATGCTGCGCTCCATCGCCCAGGGCTTCGGCGGCCCGCTCGTCGACTTCGCCGTGGAGGTGGAACAGCAGGTCGAGGCGATCCTCGCCGAGCTCAAGCCGGGGCGCGAACTGCACACCAACGTGGAGTTCTACGCCGGAGTGGTCATGGAGCTGTGCGGGCTGCCGCGCGAGATGTTCACCCCGACCTTCTGCGCGGCGCGGGTCGTCGGCTGGAGCGCCAATATCCTGGAGCAGGCGGAGGACTCGAAGATCATCCGCCCGGCGGCCCGCTACGCAGGTCCGCCCCCGCCGCAGCCGGTCCCGGCAGTCTGAGAGGCTGCCGGGTCGCCTCTGACACCGCAGGAAGGCCCCCGTTGAACGCGTCGCCCCCGCCCCGAAGCCGGCAGATCCCCGTCATCGTCCTCGCGGGATTTCTGGGATCCGGAAAAACGACGCTGCTCAACCACCTCCTGCGCCATCGCGCGGGAAACCGCATCGGTGTGATCGTCAACGACTTCGGTTCCATCGAGATCGACGCCATGACCGTCTCCGGGCAGGTCGGCTCGACCGTCTCGCTGGGCGGCGGCTGTCTGTGCTGCGCGGTCGACGCGAGCGAACTGGACACCTACCTGGAGACCCTGACCCGGCCCGCCGCCCGCCTCGACGTGATCGTCATCGAGGCGAGCGGGCTCGCGGAGCCCCAGGAACTCGTACGCATGCTCCTGGCCAGCGACAACCCACACATCGTCTACGGGGGACTGATCGAGGTGGTCGATGCCGCCGAGTTCGCCGCCACCGTCGATCGCCACCCGGAGATCGGCCGCCATCTCGCCGTGGCCGACCTCGTCGTGCTGAACAAGACGGACCGGGCCGGGGAGGAGGAACGGGCACTTGTCCGGGAGGCCGTCGCGGCGACCGGCAGCACGGCGGCTGTCATCCCCGCCACGTACGGACGCATCGACCCGGAACTGCTCTTCGACCCGGCGCTGCGGCCCGACGGCGAGGAGAAGGCGCGTCAGCTCACCTTCGAGGACCTGTACCTGGAGGAGCGGGCGCGGGAGACCGGCGAGGAGCACGGGGAGCATCTGCACACGGCGTACGAGAGCCTCGATCACACCTCCGACGTGCCGATGGACCCCCGTCGGCTGATGGAGTTCCTCGACTCCCGGCCCGAGGGCCTCTACCGGATCAAGGGCTACGTCGACTTCGGCGCGGGCGACGCGGACAACGCGTACGCGGTGCACGCCGTCGGCAGGTTCCTGCGGTTCGCCCCCAGGCCCTGGACGCGCGGCGAGCCGCGGCTGACCCGGCTCGTACTGATCGGTTCCGGCATCGACGCACAGGCCCTGCGCAAGGAGCTCGAAGGCTGTCGCGCATCGGGGGAGCCATCAGGGGAGACGGCGCGGGAAACAGCGCAGGACGCCGCACACGAGCGATCCATGTGGGGCGTCCTGCGGTACGTGCAACAGCCCGGCGACGAGACGTAGCGCCGGGCCCGCGGCCTACACGGGGCCGGCGATCACCGCGACCGGGCTCTCCAGCGGTGTCCCCGAACCGTCACGCCGCGGATCGGGCTCGGGCAGCGTGGCCGGTGTGCCGTTCTTCTGCGCGGCCCTGGCCGGCGTCGCACCCGCCCAGGCGAACACCAGCACGTCCTCGCCCTTCAGGAACCGCTGGCAACGCACCCCGCCGGTGGCCCGGCCCTTGCGCGGGTACTGGTCGAACGGGGTGAGCTTGCACGTCAGCACCGAATCGTCCAGCGTGCCGTGCGAACCGGCGACCGTGAACACCATGGCGTCCACCGCCGGATCCACCGCGGCGAACGAGAGCACCTCCGCCCCCGCGGTGATCTTGACGCCCGCCATGCCGCCGGCCGCACGTCCCTGCGGGCGCACCTGCGCCGCCGGGTAGCGCAGCAACTGCGCGTCCGAGGTGATGAAGACCAGGTCCTCCTCACCGGTACGCAGCTCCGCCGCACCGACGATGCGGTCGCCGTCCTTGAGGGTGATGACCTCCAGCTCGTCCTTGTTGGCGGGATAGTCGGGCACCACGCGCTTCACGACGCCCTGCAAGGTGCCGATCGCCAGCCCCGGTGAGGACTCGTCGAGCGTGGTGAGGCAGACGACCTCCTCGTCCGCCTCCAGAGTGAGGAACTCGCCGACCATGGCCCCGCCCGAAAGGCTGGGTGCCGCATGGGTGTCCGGCAGCTGCGGCAGATCGATCACCGCGAGCCGCAACAGCCGCCCGGTGGACGTCACCACGCCGACATCGCCGCGCGCCGTGGCCGGCACTGCCGACACGATGACGTCGTGCTTGGCCCGCTTGGCGTCCTCGGCGAAGGCGATCGGGTCGTCGTTGGCCGTACGTGCCAGCAGACCGGTCGAGGACAGCAGCACCCGGCACGGGTCGTCCGCCACTTCCAGCGGCACCGAGGCGACCTGCGAACCGGCCGACTCCAGCAGCACCGTGCGCCGGTCGGTGCCGAACTTCTTCGCGACCGACGCCAGTTCCGTGGAAACGAGCTTGCGCAGCTCGGTGTCCGACTCGAGGATCGCGGTCAGCTCGGCGATCTCGGCGTTGAGCCGGTCGCGCTCGCTCTCCAGCTCGATCCGGTCGAACCGGGTCAGCCGGCGCAGCGGGGTGTCCAGGATGTACTGGGTCTGGATCTCGCTCAGCGAGAAGTGCTCGATGAGCCGCTCCTTGGCCTGCGCCGAGTTGTCGCTGGAGCGGATGAGGCGGATGACCTCGTCGATGTCGATCAGCGCGACGAGGAGGCCCTCGACCAGGTGGAGCCGGTTGCGGCGCTTGGTCCGGCGGAACTCGCTGCGCCGGCGCACCACGTCGAAGCGGTGGTCGAGATAGACCTCCAGGAGCTCCTTGAGGCCCAGTGTGAGCGGCTGTCCGTCGACCAGTGCCACGTTGTTGATGCCGAAGGACTCCTCCATCGGCGTCAGCTTGTAGAGCTGCTCCAGCACGGCCTCGGGAACGAAGCCGTTCTTGATCTCGATGACCAGACGCAGTCCGTGCGAGCGGTCCGTGAGGTCCTTGACGTCGGCGATGCCCTGCAGCTTCTTCGCCGAGACCAGGTCCTTGATCTTGGCGATCACCTTCTCCGGACCGACGGTGAAAGGAAGTTCGGTGACGACCAGGCCCTTGCGGCGCGGCGTGACGTTCTCCACGGCGACGGTGGAACGGATCTTGAACGAGCCGCGGCCGGCCGTGTAGGCGTCCTTGATGCCGCCCAGGCCCACGATCCGGCCGCCGGTCGGCAGGTCGGGACCGGGGACGAACCGCATCAGGGTCTCCAGGTCCGCACCCGGATGCTTGATGAGATGGCGGGCGGCGGCGATGACCTCGCCCAGGTTGTGCGGCGGCATGTTGGTCGCCATGCCGACCGCGATCCCGGTCGTGCCGTTGACCAGGAGGTTCGGATAGGCGGCCGGGAGGACGACCGGTTCCTGCTCCTGGCCGTCGTAGTTCGACTGGAAGGAGACGGTTTCCTCGTCGATCGACTCCGTCATCAACGACGTCGCGTCGGCCATCCGGCATTCGGTGTACCGCATGGCGGCCGGCGGGTCGTCGTTGCCGAGCGAGCCGAAGTTCCCGTGCCCGTCGACGAGGGGGAGCCGCATGGAGAACGGCTGCGCCATCCGCACCAGCGCGTCGTAGATCGACGCGTCTCCGTGCGGGTGCAACTTACCCATGACCTCGCCGACCACACGGGCGCACTTCACGAAGCCGCGTTCCGGGCGCAGGCCCATCTCGTTCATCTGGTAGACGATGCGGCGGTGCACCGGCTTCAGGCCGTCACGGGCGTCAGGCAGGGCCCGTGAGTAGATCACCGAGTACGCGTACTCGAGGAAGGAGCCCTGCATTTCGTCGACGACGTCGATGTCGAGGATCTTCTCCTCGAAGTCGACCGGCGGCGGGGTCTTCGTGCTGCGGCGGGCCATCGCTGCTGCGACTCCTTCACGGATTCTGTTCGGGCAACCTCAGGTTCTGACGCGCACCATTGTGGACCGCCCCACTGACAACCCGGACCTCGACCCGTCCCAAAGGCCGTTCTCCACCCGTCCCGAAGCGGTCGGGACGCTCTTTTCCGCGAACTTTCGCGGCACGGGAACTTCGCCAGGTGTCGGTGCGCTTGCTTACAGTGGCAGGTCTCGCACCAAATCCAGTATCGCGATCGAAGGGACGTACATGCCCATGGGTCACACGGCCACAGCCCAGGCCGGCTCCGGCGGCTTGACAGCGACCGAGCACCGTCTGGCCAACGGCCTGCGCGTGGTGCTCTCCGAGGACCATCTGACCCCGGTCGCCGCGGTGTGCCTCTGGTACGACGTCGGTTCGCGCCACGAGGTCAAGGGACGCACCGGTCTGGCTCACCTCTTCGAGCACCTGATGTTCCAGGGCTCCGGCCAGGTCAAGGGGAACGGACACTTCGAGCTGGTACAGGGCGCCGGCGGCTCCCTCAACGGGACCACCAGCTTCGAGCGGACCAACTACTTCGAGACGATGCCGACGCACCAGCTGGAGCTGGCTCTGTGGCTCGAGGCCGACCGGATGGGCTCGCTGCTCGCCGCGCTCGACGAGGAGTCCATGGAGAACCAGCGCGACGTCGTCAAGAACGAGCGCCGCCAGCGCTACGACAACGTTCCGTACGGCACCGCGTTCGAGAAACTGACCGCGCTCGCCTACCCCGAGGGCCACCCGTACCACCACACCCCGATCGGTTCCATGGCCGACCTGGATGCCGCGACGCTGGAAGACGCGCAGACCTTCTTCCGTACGTACTACGCGCCGAACAACGCAGTGCTCTCCGTCGTCGGCGACATCGACCCCGAGCAGACGCTCGCCTGGATCGAGAAGTACTTCGGCACCATCCCCTCGCACGACGGCAAGCAGGCGCCGCGCGACGGCGCGCTTCCCGAGGTCATCGGCGGTCAGCTGCGCGAGGAGATCCGCGAGGAGGTCCCGGCGCGTGCGCTGATGGCCGCCTACCGGCTGCCGCACGACGGCACCCGCGAGTGCGACGCCGCGGACCTCGCTCTGACGGTGCTGGGCGGCGGCGAGTCGTCCCGGCTGCACAACCGCCTGGTCCGCCGCGACCGGACGGCCGTCGCGGCCGGATTCGGGCTGCTGCGGCTCGCGGGTGCGCCCTCGCTCGGCTGGCTGGACGTCAAGACGTCCGGTGGTGTCGAGGTGGCGCAGATCGAGACCGCGGTCGACGAGGAGCTGGCCCGGTTCGCCGAGGAAGGCCCCACGCCTGAGGAAATGGAGCGCGCTCAGGCCCAGTTGGAGCGCGAGTGGCTGGATCGTCTCGGTACGGTCGCGGGCCGTGCCGATGAACTGTGCCGGTTCGCCGTGCTGTTCGGTGACCCGCAGCTCGCCCTTACCGCCGTGCACCGGGTGCTCGATGTCACCGCGGAGGAGGTCAAGGCTGCCGCCAGGGCCCAGCTGCGGCCCGACAACAGGGCGGTGCTGGTCTACGAGCCGGTCGAGCCCGCCGAGGCCGCCGAAGAGGCAGATGCCGCCGACACCGACACCGACGCGCACGAAGGAGCGGACAAGTGACCGACGCTGCCGCGACTGGAGTTTCGATGGAGTACCACCCGCAGCCCGTCCCCGGCGTGGCCAGGCCCTGGGCCTTCCCCGCGCCCGAGCGCGGCTCCCTGCCCAACGGGCTCACCGTGCTGCGCTGCCACCGCCCCGGCCAGCAGGTCGTGGCAGTCGAGATCTTCCTCCACGCCCCGCTGGACGCCGAGCCCGAGGGCCTGGACGGGGTCGCCACGATCATGTCGCGCGCCCTGTCCGAGGGCACCGACAAGCACAGCGCCGAGGAGTTCGCCGCCGAGCTGGAACGGTGCGGCGCCACGCTGGACGCCCACGCCGATCACCCCGGTGTCCGGGTCTCCCTGGAGGTTCCGGCCTCCCGGCTGGCCAAGGCGCTCGGCCTGGTCTCCGAGGCGCTGCGGGCGCCGGCCTTCGCCGACAGCGAGATCGAGCGGCTGGTGGGCAACCGGCTGGACGAGATTCCGCACGAGCAGGCCAACCCGGCCCGGCGTGCCGCCAAGCAGCTCTCGAAGGAGCTCTTCCCGGCCACGGCCCGCATGTCGCGCCCCCGCCAGGGCACCGAGGAGACCGTGGCCCGGATCGACTCCGCGGCCGTGCGCGCCTTCTACGACGCCCATGTCCGCCCGTCGACCGCGACCGCCGTGGTCGTCGGCGACCTCACGGGCATCGACCTGGACGCCCTGCTCGCCGACACTGTCGGCGACTGGTCGGGCAACACCGCAGAGCCCCGCCCCGTCCCGCCGATCACCGCCGACGACGCGGGCCGTGTGGTGATCGTGGACCGCCCCGGCGCGGTGCAGACGCAGCTGCTGATCGGCCGCATCGGCGCCGACAGGCACGACAGCGTCTGGCCGGCGCAGGTGCTCGGCACGTACTGCCTGGGCGGCACTCTCACCTCCCGGCTCGACCGGGTGCTGCGCGAGGAGAAGGGCTACACCTACGGCGTGCGGGCCTTCGCCCAGGTGCTGCGCTCCTCGGCCCCGGACTCCGCCTCCGGGGCCACGGGTGCCGCGATGCTCGCCATCAGCGGTTCGGTGGACACGGAGTCCACCGGCCCGGCGCTGGACGACCTGTGGAAGGTCCTGCGGACCCTGGCGGCCGAAGGACTGACGGACGCCGAGCGCGAGACGGCCGTGCAGAACCTCGTGGGTGTCGCCCCGCTCAAGTTCGAGACGGCCGCCTCGGTCGCGGGCACGCTCGCCGACCAGGTCGAGCAGCATCTTCCGGACGACTACCAGGCGCACCTGTACGCACGCCTCGCGGAGACCGGCACGGTCGAGGCGACCGCGGCCGTGGTCAACGCCTTCCCGCAGGACCGGCTGGTCACGGTCCTGGTCGGTGACGCGGCGCAGATCGCCGACCCGGTCAGGGCGCTCGGCATCGGTGAGGTATCGGTCGTGGCCGGCTGAGCCGACCCGCTACTTCACTCGATATCGGGGCAAACGGAAGGTCCTGGCGGAGACGTCTCCGCCAGGACCTTCCGTTTTGTCCGCTTTATGGGGGAGGTTGCCTGTCTGCCCTGTGGGATGTGCTACAAAACGGCCTGTCCGTTTGGTGCAGGGAAGTGCCCCCGTTTAGCGTCGGCTCCGCTGTCCGTCACTCGTATGCCGCATCCGCGACGTACCGGGCAGTCATCGCCGAGTCCCCGTCAGGCGCGAGCCTGGGGAGCCGGGGACCCACGCAGTCCCTGGGGTGAATCGGACGCCCGCGCCTCGTGCGAGGCCGGGGGATCCGTAGGAGACCTTCCTGCTCCGAACCCGTCAGCTAACCCGGTAGGCGAGAAGGAAGGAAAGGACCAGCCACTTCATGGCGTTCACCCGTGCCACCGGGAAGCACCGTGCCCCGGGCCGTCTGACGCGCAGCGGCGCGAAGGCCGTCGGCATCGCGACTCTGGCCACCACCGGCGTCATCGGCGGACTGGCCTCCCCGGCCCTCGCCGCGGGCACCGAGACCCCCGCCGTCAGCGAGACCGGCCTCACCCAGGTCATCGCCATCGAGAACGTCCTCGCCGACCGGATCGGCGCACAGGCGGACGCGCAGCGGCACCAGGCCGACGTCGCGGAGCAGAAGGCCAAGGCCGAGGCGGCCAAGAAGAAGGCCGAGGCGAAGAAGAAGGCGGAGCTCAAGGCGAAGGCGAAGGCCAAGGCGGCCGCGAAGGCGAAGGCCGCCGCCCGCGCCGAGGAGGCCCGCGAGAGCGCCGCCCGCGCCGCCCGTTCCGCCGAGCGCACCCGGCTCGGCTCCTTCCAGCTCCCCGTCGCCGGTTCGTACGTGAGCACCGGCTACAAGTCCAGCGGCTCGCTCTGGTCCTCCGGCAGCCACTCCGGCATCGACTTCCACGCCGCGTCCGGCAGCTCCGTCGTCGCCGTCGGCGCCGGCACGGTCGTCGAGGCCGGCTGGGGCGGCGCGTACGGCAACAACATCGTGCTGCGGATGACGGACGGCACGTACACCCAGTACGGCCACCTCTCCTCGATCGGCGTGTCCGTCGGCCAGAGCGTCGGCGCCGGACAGCAGATCGGCCTCTCCGGCTCCACCGGGAACTCGACCGGCCCGCACCTCCACTTCGAGGCCCGGACCACACCCTCGTACGGCTCCGACGTGGACCCGGTCGCCTACCTGCGCGCCCACGGCGTCACCGTCTGACCAACCCCCAGACACCCGGCGAAGGCCCCGGCACCACGCCGGGGCCTTCGCCGTGCCGCCATGCGGCACCAAGTCCGCGCCGGGTCCGCACCGGTCGTTCCCGAACGGCCGGTGACCAAAAGATATTCATGAATTTCCACCCGCCGTCGGAAATGCGACCGCATTGCAATAGAGTCGCAGGACAGGCGTCGATCGGCCGTGTTTCGCGGGGATTAAGGCGGAGGTTCGGACATGCGCATTCCGGCGCATTCGGTATGCACGGCAATCCGTGAAGACATCGTCTCGGGTGTCTTCGAGCGCGGCAGCCGACTCACCGAGGAGGTGCTCGCGCGCCGTTACGGGGTCTCCCGCGTCCCGGTGCGGGAGGCGCTGCGCACCCTGGAGTCCGAGGGGTTCGTGGTCACTCGCAGGCACGCCGGAGCCTGCGTCGCCGAGCCCACCGAGCAGGAGGCCGCCGACCTCCTGGAGGTCCGGATGCTCCTGGAGCCGCTCGGTGCGGCCCGAGCCGCTCACCGCCGCACGGACGCGCACCTCAGAGTGCTGCGCGGCCTGGTCAGGCTCGGCCAGGAGCGTGCCCGCAGAGGGGAGGGCGACGATCTGCGCTCCCTGGGCGGCTGGTTCCACGAGACACTCGCGCAGGCCTCCGGCAGCCCCGGCCTGATCGCGATGCTCACCCAGCTCCGCCACAAGACCGCCTGGATGTACGTGGTCGAGCACCCGGCCCGTCCGTCCGATTCGTGGGCCGAGCACGGAGCGATCGTGGACGCCGTGGCGCGTGGTGACGCGGAGAGGGCGAGGTCCCTGGCCACCCAGCATGCCGAGCGGGCCACCGCCGCGTACCGGCTGCGCCGCCCCGGCCGGCCGGATGCCGCCGTGGCCCGCCCCGCCCGGGTGAGGACCTCGCAACATGCCGTAAACACACCGAGCGGCCGGCATTAACAATTGCGCCGTATACAAAGAATAGGCATTCCGCAGGGCTTTCTTTCTGCTGCCCGAAGCACCGTCGGCGCAGCCGATTTCCGGGCGCGTTCCTTTGTCGGGTGAGGGCCGTTCACGTTGTTGGGTGAAGGCCCTTCGCGCAAACGAAAGAGCCGCGGCTCCCGGTTTAGGGTGCAGCGGCTCTCTCGCAGGAATACCTGCTGTCGTGACCCGGCGGGATCAGACGGTCTCCGGAAGCTCGTCGAGCCCCTCGGCGACCAGCTTGGACAGACGGTCCAGGGCGGCTTCGGCGTTGTCGGCCTCGGACGCGAGGACGATCTCCTCGCCGCCCTGCGCGCCGAGCCCGAGCACGGCGAGCATGGAGGCCGCGTTCACCGGGTTGCCGTCGGCCTTGGCGATGGTCACGGGGATGCCGGAAGCCGTGGCGGCACGGACGAAGATGGAAGCGGGGCGGGCGTGCAGGCCCTCGGCCCAACCGACGTTGACGCGGCGCTCAGCCATGGTTCTGCCCTTCACGAATCAATGGTTGTCTAGACCAGTCTCTCATGCAGTGCGCGATGCTCCGGCCGACCCGCGCGGGCCGTTCCCGGCCCACGCCGACCGTCGCCCGGCCAACCCTCAGACTGCCCCGGCCCCGGCCCCCACGCGACCGCTGACGGAGCCGTAGGCTTTGCCCATGCAGCCCTCTCCGGAGCAGAGTCCGCATCACGCCTATCCCGATCACTGGGAGGCGGACGTGGTGCTCCGCGACGGCGGCACCGCACGCATCAGGCCCATCACCACGGACGATGCCGACCGCCTGGTCAGCTTCTACGAGCAGGTCTCCGACGAGTCGAAGTACTACCGCTTCTTCGCTCCCTACCCCCGGCTCTCCGCCAAGGACGTCCACCGCTTCACCCATCACGACTACGTCGACCGGGTGGGACTGGCCGTCACGGTGGGCGGCGAGTTCATCGCCACCGTTCGCTACGACCGGATCAACGAGCAGGGCAGGCCCGCCTCGGCCCCGGCCGACGAGGCCGAGGTCGCCTTCCTCGTCCAGGACGCGCATCAGGGCCGCGGAGTCGCCTCGGCCCTGCTCGAACACATCGCGGCCGTCGCCCGCGAACGCGGCATCCGCCGCTTCGCCGCCGAGGTGCTGCCCGCCAACAACAAAATGATCAAGGTGTTCCGGGATGCCGGGTACACCCAGCAGCGCAGCTTCGAGGACGGCTCCGTCCACCTCACCCTGGACCTGGAACCGACCGCCGAGTCGATGGCCGTCCAGCGCGCCCGGGAACACCGGGCGGAGGCCCGCTCCGTGCAGCGGCTGCTCGCCCCCGGCTCCGTCGCCGTCATCGGCGCGGGCCGCACCCCCGGCGGCGTGGGCCGTACGGTCCTGCGCAACCTTCTGGGCGCCGGCTTCACCGGCCGCACCTACGCCGTGAACAGCGCGTTCGCCGCCGACCAGACCACGATCGACGGCGTGCCCGCCCACCGCTCCCTCGGAGAGATCGGGGAACCGGTCGACCTCGCCGTCGTCGCCGTCCCCGCCGGCCGGGTGCCGGAGGCCGTCGCGGACTGCGGGGAACACGGCGTCCAGGGGCTCGTCGTCCTGTCCGCCGGATACGCGGAGTGGGGCGCCGAAGGCCGCGAACGCCAGCGCGAACTGGTGCGCCAGGCCCGCTCGTACGGCATGCGGATCATTGGCCCGAACGCCTTCGGCATCATCAACAACTCCGAGGCCGTCCGGCTCAACGCCTCCCTCGCACCCGAACGGCCCGCCTCCGGACGCATCGGCCTGTTCACCCAGTCCGGCGCGATCGGCATCGCCCTGCTCTCCGGGCTCTACCGGCGCGGTGCGGGGCTCTCCACCTTCATCTCGGCCGGCAACCGCGCCGACATCTCCGGCAACGACTTCCTCCAGTACTGGTACGAGGACCCGGACACCGACGTCGCCCTGCTGTACCTGGAGTCGCTCGGCAACCCCCGCAAGTTCACCCGCCTCGCCCGGCGGATCGCGGCCGTGAAGCCGGTGGTCGTGGTGAAGGGCGCCCGGCACAGCGGCTCCACCCCGCCCGGCCACGCGGTCCCCGTCAGCCGGATCCCTGACGCGACGGTCTCCGCGCTGATGCGCCAGGCCGGCGTGATCCGCGTCGACACGGTGACGGAGATGGTCGACGCGGGCCTGCTCCTGGCCGACCAGCCGCTCCCCGCCGGCGGACGGGTCGCGATCCTCGGCAACTCGGAGTCCCTCGGGCTCCTCACGTACGACGCCTGCCTGGCGGAGGGGCTGCGCCCGCGCCCGCCCATCGACCTCACCACGGCCGCCACCCCCCAGGACTTCAGGGACGCGCTGGCCGAGGCGCTGGCCGACGACGGCTGCGACGCGGTCGTCGTGACGGCGATCCCCTGGGTGGGGGAGAACGGCGAGGCGGAGTCGGGCGACGGAGAGGTCCTGGCCACCGCCCTGCACGCGGCAGCCGCCGCCGGCCCGGCCAAGCCGGTGACCGTGGTCCATGTGGAGATCGGCGGCCTGGCGGAGGCCCTGGCCGCCGCGACCAGCACGGTGGCGCAGCAGCGCCCGGCCCCGGCCTCGCCCGGCGTGGCGGCGGCGGGACGACCGGCAGGGGCTCCGTCCGGTCACCGGGCGGCCGGATCAGCTGCCGACCCGGCCCTCGCCCCCGGCACGGAAACCCCCGGCACGCGAACCCGCGGCACGGGAGCCCCCGGCACCGTAGTCACAGGAACCGTCGGCACAGCCGCCGGCGACCAGGCCCTCGCCCCCGAAGCCCCAGCCCCCCGTGCCGTCGGCCGGATCCCGGCCTACCCTGCTGCCGAACGCGCGGTCCGGGCGCTCGCCGAAGCCGTGCGCTACGCCCAGTGGCGACGCCAGGCCGCCGTACCCGGCAAGGTGCCCGAGTTCCTCGACGACACCATCGACGAGCCGGCCGCGGCCGCCCTCATCGACGCCCTGCTCGGCCCGGACCCCGATCCGCGCGGCAGGCCCCTGGAGCACGACGAGGCCCGCGAGCTCCTTGCCTGCTACGGCATCACCGTCCGGCCCACCCTCCCGGCTACCGGGCCGGACGAGGCCGTGGCCGCGGCGGCGCAGCTCGGCTACCCCGTGGCGCTGAAGACGACCGCGCCCCATCTGCGTCACCGGGCCGATCTCGGCGGAGTCCGCCTGGACCTCGCCGGCGAGAGCGCGCTGCGCCGGGCGTACGGCGAACTGACCGACCTGCTCGGCAAGCCCGCCGAGCTCCGGCCCGTCGTGCAGTCGATGGCCCCGCGCGGCGTCGACACCGTCGTGCGGGCCGCCATCGACCCGGCGGCCGGCGCCGTCCTCTCCTTCGGCCTGGCGGGCGCACCCTCCGAACTCCTCGGCGACACCGCGCACCGCCTGGTGCCCGCCACCGACCGCGACGCCGCCGAACTGATCCGGTCCATCCGGGCGGCCCCGGTCCTCTTCGGCTGGCGTGGTTCGGCGCCCGTGGACACCGCCGCGCTGGAGGAACTGCTGCTGCGGGTCTCGCGGCTGGTCGACGACCACCCCGAGGTGGTCTCCATCGCCCTGGAACCGGTCGTGGTCGCCACCCACGGGCTGACCGTCCTCGGAGCGAGCGTCCGGCTCTCGCCGCCCCCGGCCCGAACCGACCTCGGCCCCCGCCGCCTGTCCAACTACTGACCCCCGCCGCCTCCCGCCCCCGTCCGGTGGGGTGGCGGGACGTCCCCGGCAGTCATCAGCCCCCCGTAAGATGGTGCGTATGGCTAAGACCGGTACGACGACCCAGGGGCTGCGCGCGGCGATCGAGCGCAGCGGCTACTACCCGGCCCTCGTGGCCGAGGCGGTGGAGGCCGCCGTGGGCGGTGAGCCGGTCGCTTCGTACCTGGTGCACCAGGAGACGACCTTCGACTCCAACGAGGTGCGCAGGCACGTCACGGTACTGGTGCTCACGGACACCCGTTTCATCGTCAGCCACACCGACGAGCAGAACGCCGACACCAGTTCCCCGACGCCGTACGCCACCACCTCCACCGAGTCGGTCAAGCTCGACCGGATCTCCTCGGTCGTGGTCAGCAGGGTCGTGGCCAACCCGGAGAAGTACGTCCCGGGCACGCTGCCCCGCGAGGTCGTCCTGACCATCGGCTGGGGTGCGGTCTCCCGGATCGACCTGGAACCCGCCGCCTGCGGTGACACCAACTGCGAGGCCGACCACGGCTACACCGGCAGCTCGACCGCCGACGACCTGAGCCTGCGGGTCAGCGAGGCCGGCGACGGCCCCGACACCGTCCGCCAGACCCTCGCGTTCGCCCAGGCGCTCTCCGAGGCCACGGCCGCGACCGCGGCGGCCGGCCACTGATGGTCCAGCCTGCCTGGCAGGACCCGGTACTGCTCCCCGTCGACACGGCCCCCGTGCCGGAGTACGGCAGTGGCTCGCTCGCCGATCTGCTGCCGACGCTCGTCGCGGGACAGGACGTCCCCGGTTTCGCTGCGGCGATCCCCGAGCTCACCCCCGCCGACCGCAACTGCGTCTTCCTGATCGACGGTCTCGGCTGGGAGCAGATCAAGGCGCACCCGGACGAGGCACCGTTCCTGCACTCTCTCCTGCCCACGTCGCGCGGTGGCACGGGCCGCCCGATCACCGCGGGTTTCCCGGCCACCACCGCGACCTCGCTGGCCTCGGTCGGCACCGGGCTCCCGCCGGGCGAACACGGCCTGCCCGGGTACACGGCGCGCAATCCGGAGACCGGCGCGCTGATGAACCAGCTCCGCTGGAAGCCGTGGACAGCGCCGAAGGTCTGGCAGCCGTACCCCACCGTCTTCCAGCTGGCCGACGCGGCCGGAGTGCGTACCGCCCAGGTCTCCGCCCCCACCTTCGAGCAGACCCCGCTGACCAAGGTCGCGCTCAGCGGCGGCTCGTTCCTGGGCCGGCTCACCGGTGAGGAACGGATGGACGTCGCCGCCGAGCGGCTGGCAGCAGGTGACCGGTCCCTGGTCTACACGTACTACAGCGAGGTCGACGGCAAGGGCCACCGCTTCGGCGTCGATTCCGACGCCTGGCGTGGCCAGCTGATGTACGTCGACGGTCTGGCCCGGCGCCTCGCCGAGCAGCTTCCGCCGCGCTCGGCTCTGTACATCACCGCCGACCACGGAATGATCGACATCCCGTTCGACGAACAGTCCAGGATCGACTTCGACGAGGACTGGGAGCTGCGCGCCGGCGTCGCCCTGCTCGGCGGCGAGGGCCGTGCCCGTCATGTCTACGCCGTCCCGGGTGCCGAGGCCGATGTGCTGACCGTCTGGCGCGAGGTGCTCGGCGAACAGTTCTGGGTGGCGAGCCGTGACGAGGCCGTCGAGGCCGGCTGGTTCGGTCCGCGGATCGACGAGCGGGTGCGTGGCAGAATCGGCGACGTGGTCGCGGCGGCGCACGACGACGTGGTGATCACCGCCTCCGTCAACGAGCCGCACGAGTCCGCGATGGTCGGCATGCACGGCTCGATGACCCCCGTCGAGCAGCTCGTCCCGCTCCTCGAAGTACGTACCTAGACCTCACTGTCCCGCTCCGCCCTCCTCCCCGTCTGTCCCGAAAGGTGCTCAACCCCTCATGCCCGAGCTTGTGTTCTTCTCCGGAACGATGGACTGCGGAAAGAGCACGCTGGCCCTCCAGATCGGACACAACCGGTCGGCGCGAGGGCTCCAGGGCGTGATCTTCACCCGTGACGACCGGGCGGGGGAGGGGAAGCTGTCCTCCCGGCTGGGCCTGGTCACGGAGGCGGTCGAGGCCTCCGAGGGCATGGACCTGTACGCGCACCTCGTCGATCAGCTCTCCCAGGGCGGCAGGGTGGACTACGTGATCGTCGACGAGGCGCAGTTCCTCGCCCCGGAACAGATCGACCAGCTGGCCCGCGTCGTGGACGATCTGGGTCTGGACGTCTTCGCCTTCGGCATCACCACGGACTTCCGCACCAGGCTCTTCCCCGGCTCCCAGCGGCTGATCGAGCTCGCCGACCGCATAGAGGCCCTCCAGGTGGAGGCGCTGTGCTGGTGCGGCGCCCGCGCCACCCACAACGCCCGGACGGTGGGTGGCGAGATGGTGGTGGAGGGCGAGCAGGTCGTCGTCGGTGACGTGAGCAGTCCCGCTGCGGACGTCGGCTACGAGGTGTTGTGCCGGCGTCACCACTGTCGCCGTATGACGAGCGGTTCCGTCCGCGCCGGCGCGCTCTCGCCGGACGTCCTGCCGGTCGCCTCCAGCTGAGGGCGCCGGCCGAACAGGCCGTGGTTCACTGTGGCCGGCGGACGTCTCCGGGGGTCCTGAACGCCTTGACCGCGGCCGGCCGGAACGTGCACCACCAGTCTTCGGTACACCCCGGGGAGAGTTGGGCGACAGCCCGGCACGAGGAGTTCGAGGTCAAGGTCTATGAAGGCAACGGGCCCGGATTCTTGACGTTCACCGGCTGGACGCCGGTCATCCACACCGAACGGCGGTTGGGCCAGCCGCCCTTCACGCTCAGCAGGCCTGCGGCGTCCTGCGCGACGACTGTCACGGCTGGGGGGTGTGCCCGCTCTGCGAAGGCAGGGCCTACAGCGGCGGCAGCGGCGGCTACGGGCGTGCTGGTGTGTCGCGAACAACGCGGGGCCCGGCACGCGTGTGGAGTGTGCCGGGCGGGGTCCTCTCACCGCCGATGCGGTGTCGTGGAAGCGGAGGCTGTACGGAGTGCCTGATGCCGACAGCGGCAGCGTCCTCCCGCAGCCGCCGGCGGAGGACGGTCACGACTCCGACACCAGCGCATTCACCGATGCCGGCCAACGAGCCTGCGCATGCGGGGAGTTCCGCTGTCTCTGGCGCAACGTCCTCTCCGAAGTCGACGATCACCTCCTCTCCCGGTTCGCCGGCACCTGCCAGGGTTGCGCCGCGCCGCGCGCCTACGCGTTCACGCTCCCCTTGCCGTAAGACCTCACGCGCGCGGCCGAGCCGACCGCGACCGATGCGAATCCTGGAGTCGATCTGTGCGCACCGTACGGTTGTGCGAGGATCCGACCCATGCAGCCTCTGGCCCCCGATGAGCCGTCCCGCATCGGCTCCTATCGTCTGCTCGGCCGACTCGGTGCCGGCGGCATGGGACGGGTCTATCTGGCCCGTTCCCTGTCGGGTTCGCAGGAGCCGGTGGCTGTGAAGGTCGTGCGGGCCGATATCGCCGAACGCACCGAGTTCCGACGCCGGTTCGTACGCGAGGTCGCTGCCGCGCGCCGAGTGGGAGGGCCGTGCACGGCCGCGGTGCTGGACGCGGACACGGATGCGGCCATCCCGTGGGTGGCCACGGAGTATGTCGCGGGTCCCACCCTGCGGGCCGTCGTGCAGGGGGAGTTCGGCGCGCTGCCCTCGGCATCCACCCATGTCCTCGCCCACCGGCTCGCCTCGGCCCTTGCGGCCATCCACGCCGCGGGACTGGTCCACCGCGATCTGAAGCCGTCCAACATCCTGCTCACGGTCGACGGACCACGCGTGATCGACTTCGGCGTGGCGCACGTTCTCGACGTGCCCCTGGACTCCACCATCACCCCCGAGGGGATGCTCGTCGGGTCTCCCGAGTTCATGGCCCCTGAACAGATCCGCGGGCAGCGGGTCAGCCCGGCGAGCGATGTCTTCGCCCTGGGGTGCGTCCTCACGTACGCGGCGACCGCCCGCTCCCCGTTCGAGGCCGAGGAACGCGGACTGCACGCCCTGATGTTCCGCATCGCCTACGAGGAGCCGGACCTCACCGGCCTGCCGGAATCGGTCTCCGAGGTGGTGAGGGACTGCCTGGCGAAGGAGCCGGAGGACCGGCCGTCGGTCGCGGAGGTGCTCGACCGTACGCGGAACGCCCCGGCGGGGGCGTGGCTGCCGGGCACCCTGCTGGAGCGGCTGGACAGGGCCGCCGCGCAGCCGTTGCCGCACACTCCCCGGCGCGCGGAGCGGAACGCCCCCGAACCGGCCGGGATCCCGGACTTTCCCGAGCCTGTCGGACGCGACCTTCTGGACGTACCGGAGGCGGGCATCGCGCCGCCACGGGTGCTGCTGGCCGCGGTGGCACCGCCCCGGCGGAGGGCCGCGCGATGGACTGCGACCGCAGCCGTGGTCGTGGTGACGGGAAGCCTGTTGGCCCTGTTGTCACCCTGGCCCGACTTGTCGTCCGGTGGGAAGGACGACCTCGTGTCCGTCGCGGAACCGGAGCCTGAGCCCGCGATCCGGTTCACCGGAGCATGGCACTGGAGAGGGGCCGTGCGGCTGGAGTTCCATGGGGCTTCGCGGCCCGGAAGCAAGGGGGCCGACTTCGTCGTGGGGTCGCCCGGAGCCGTGTGCAGGGGCGAGGCGCGCACCGCCGAGTTGTCCCAGGGTGACCGCAGCCTGGTCCTCAGCGGTTACCGGTTGACCTCCACCGAGCCCAAGGGCAGCAACTGGAGGCAGTGCGGGCTGCCTTCCCGGATCACGCTGTGGCTCGATGACGAGTTCGTCCTCTGGCAGGCCCCGGACACCAGTGGTGAGGTGTTGGATCGCGCTGCACCATCCACCACATCGGTCGGGGAGTACCGGGGCACGTGGCGATCGGTGGACGGCCGCACCCTGGTCGTGCAGGGCAGGACCATCGGCAATGCTGTGATCCGGACGACCGGGACGGAATCGGGCCGGCTGTGCGACTACCGGGCCCTTGCCGTGGACGTGGCCGAGGAGCCCACGGTCCTGGGCCAGCTGGGTCTCCTCACCACGTATGCCGCACCCGTCCGTGCCAAGGGCTGCGGGCAGAACGCCGGACCGTACGCGTACAGCCTCATGGACGGTGACCCGGGCCGGCCCGCCACCCTCGTGCGCACCGGCCTCGACGACGAGACGGTCGTCGAGTTCCGCAAGGCGCACTGACGGCACCGCAGCTCGCCGGCCTCCTCAGCGCCCCGCCGACCGCACGATCGTGAACGCCGCGCCCTCCGGGTCCGCCACCGTGGCCACCCTGCCGCTGGATCCCTCCCTGGGGGGCTGCAGGATGTGTCCGCCGAGCTCCACCACGCGCTGCGCGGCCTCGTCCGTGTCGGTGACCTCGAAGTACGTCATCCAGTGCGGGCCCCGGTCGCGCGGCAGGGCGTGGCCGACGCCGTGCAGCGAGGCCACCGGGCGACCGTCGAGGTGGAGGGTCTGGTAGTCGAAGTCGGCCGAGACGACCGCCTCGGTCTCGTAGCCGAAGACCGCTTGGTAGAACTTGGCGACCGTCGATGTCTCCCGGGTCACCAGCTCGTTCCAGACCGGGGTGCCGGGCGCGCCGGCCAGCGTGGTGCCGACGTGCGCGGCCGCCTGCCAGATCCCGAATACGGCTCCCCCAGGATCCGAGGCGATGGCCATCCGGCCCGCCTCCCCGGCGTCGAGCGGTCCGACACCGACCGTGCCGCCGCAGGCGCGGATCGTCTCAGCCGTGAGGTCGGCGTCGTCGGTGGCCAGATAGGTCGTCCAGGCGATCGGGAGGTGCCGGTCGGGCGGCAGCTGTCCGATGCCCGCGACCTCCTTCCCGTCGATCAGCGCCCGGACGTACGGGCCGAGCTGCTCGGGGCCGGGGCCGAACTCCCAGCCGAACAGTTCGGCGTAGAAGTTCTGGGTCGTGTGCAGGCCGTGCACGATCAGGCTCACCCAGCAAGGTGTTCCGGGTGTACGCCGAGCGGCAGCCTCGGTCATCGTCACACTCTCCTCGGACCATCGTGGTGGCCGTACGGGGGAAGGGGGCCGGCGCGCCGTTGTGCGGTACGGGATGTGTACGCCCCGTGCAGATGCTTGCACCACCCGGCGCGTGATGCGCCCCGGCCGCGCCGCTTTTTCCGTGATCTCAACAGAGAAGGTCCGGTTTGTGGCGATATATCCTTCTCGGCGCTGTTACGGGTGAGGCGGCCGCTGCGCGAAGATGGCACGCATGAAGCCCATCATCTCCGCATCCGAATGTGCGAGCGAGTCGGCGGGGCCACGTCCGCCGGTGCTCCTGGACGTACGTTGGCAGCTGGGCGGCCCCCATGGCCGGCCCGACTACGAGGCCGGGCACATCCCCGGCGCGGTCTTCGTCGATCTGGACGCCGAGCTCGCCGGTCCGGCCGGTGACGGCGGCCGCCACCCCCTGCCCGACCCGGTGGAGTTCGGTGCGGTGATGCGCCGCGCGGGGGTCGGCCGGGACAGTTCGGTGGTCGTGTACGACGGCGGCCAGGGCTGGGCGGCGGCCCGTGCCTGGTGGCTGCTGCGCTGGACGGGGCACCGGGACGTCCGGGTGCTGGACGGCGGTCTCGCCGCCTGGACCGGTGAGCTGTCGAAGGAGATCCCGGCCCCCGCGGAGGGAGACTTCGTCCCCGCGCCCGGCGCGCTGCCCCTGGTGGACGCGGACGGCGCGGCCGCCCTGGCCCGCTCGGGTCTGCTGCTCGACGCGCGGGCCGCCGAGCGCTACCGGGGCGACGTGGAGCCGATCGACCGGGTGGGCGGGCACATCCCGGGCGCGGTCTCGGCGCCGACCGTGGAGAACGTCGCCAAGGACGGGCGCTTCCTCCCCGCCGAGCTGCTGGCCTCCCGGTTCTCCGGGCTGGGCGCCTCCGGGGACACCGTGGAGGTCGGCGTCTACTGCGGCTCGGGAGTCTCCGGCGCCCATCAGGTGCTGGCGCTGGAGATCGCCGGATTCGCGGACGCCGCCCTCTATGCGGGCTCCTGGTCGCACTGGACGCGCGACGAGTCCCGCCCGGTCGCCACGGGCCCCGACCCGCAGTAGGGGAGCCGGGCGGGGCCGCGGGTCCCGCCCGGACAGCGCACGAGGGCCCGTACGCGGCTGCGTACGGGCCCTCGTCATGCTGCGGTCACCCGGTTCCGGTCAGTCCTGCTTCTTGCGGCGCGTGCCGAAGACGATCTCGTCCCAGCTCGGCACCGCGGCCCGACGCCCGGGCCGGACCCCGTCCGCCTCGGCCTGCCGGTCCGTCGTCCCGGTGAGCCGGTCGCGGTGGCCTGCGACGGCCCGCGGCATCAGCACGTCCGCATAGGCGGAACCCGCGCCCGCCGAGGCCGCGGGGGCCGGCGGCTCCTCGGCCTCCGGCTCGTGGGCGGCGGGTTCGAGCGCCGGGGGCTCGGGCGGTGCGGGCCGCTCCGGCACGACCATGTCGCCGCGGAAGCTCGGTACCGCCTCCAGCAGGCTGGTGAGCGAATCCCGCTCGCTCGCGGTGACCCCGCCGATACGCTCCTCCGGCTCCGGGGGCGGAGGCGGCGTGGGGCGTTCCATCTGGCGGTCGAGGGCGCGGTCCAGCGGCCGGTCGCGCGGCAGTCGGGCGATCCGGGGCACGAACGGGAAGCTGGGCTCGGGGGCGGCGACGTCGTCGGTCTCGCCGATCAGCGAGCGGGCCTCGTCGTCGACGGCCTGGACCAGCCGGCGCGGGGGGTCGTAGGTCCAGCTCGCCGAGTGCGGCTCGCCGGCGACCCGGTACACCAGGAGGACCTCCCAGGTGCCGTCGTCGCGGCGCCAGGAGTCCCACTGGACGGTTTCCTTGTCGGCTCCGCGCAGCAGCAGGCGCTCCTGCACCGCCTCGCCGAGCTGGGGGCCGGTGTTCTCGCCCGGACGGCGCACGGGAGTCTTCCGGGCCCGCTCGGCCATGAAGGCACGCTCCGCGAGCACAGGGCCCTCGAAGCGGCGGACACGGTCGACCGGAATCCCGGCGAACTGAGCGACCTCCTCCGCGGAGGCACCGGCTCGTATCCGGGCCTGGATGTCGCGGGGGCGGAGGTGACTCTCCACCTCGATCTCGATCTGGCCGAGCCGCGCGCGGTCGTTGCGCACGGCGGCTCGCAGCCGCTCGTCGATCGGAAGCGTGTACTCCGTGCTGTCCGCAGCCTTGAGCACCAGTCGTGTGCCGTCGTTGGAGACGGCCACGACACGCAGTTCGGGCATGGGGACCTCCCGGGTGGTGCCTGCCGACGTCACGTGCGTCGCTGCTTCCGCTAGTCGAGTGTGGCCTGCCCGGGTGCAGCCTGCCACAACATTGCCGTGTTGCCCGGCGTGTCGGGCGTGAGCCCTTGATCGCCGGTATGACACGGTGACCTCTTGCGCAACGCAAAGTAACAGATGGTCACTCCGCGTAGCTGGCCCCCGTGCGATGCCGCGGCGCCGCCGGATCGAGTGCCTCCTTCGGCCCCCTCCCGAAGGTTCCGGACTTCCACGCGGGAGTCCGGCCCCAGGGCTCGCCACAGTACTCCATTCGGGCCATGGGGGTGGACCGCCGCGCCGCCGAAGTTCTCGTGAGGCACGGGAGTTGAGGTACCCAGCTGGAGGCAGGATGCCCGCAATGCGTGTCCTGCTTCACAGAATCCCCGTAAGCGGAACTATCTGCTTCGCTCAAATGTCCCTTGTTGTTGCATGGTGGGAGAGATGTCAATCAAGGGCTGGAAATGGTGCAGAAGCCGGAAAGTGACATAGAACCCAGAGAAAGGCGGATAGATCTGAGCCTGCCCCAGGTGGCGGGCAGTGCTGTGGCAGCGGTCGCGGCGGCAGTGGCGGCCTCTCAACTGGGTGTGTACGGGACGATTCTCGGCGCGGGGGTGATGAGCGTCGTGGCCACCTGCGGCGGCTCGGTCTTCCAGCACTTCTTCCGCCGCACGGGCGAGCAGATCCGCGAGGTGACGGTCCAGGTGAAGCACCCGGGCCGCGAGGTGACGGTTCATACGCGCCAGACGCGTGACGGCGGTGACCCGGATGCGGAATGGGTGACTTCCGGGAGGCGGGTCGCGCTGCGCGAGACGGCCGGATCCGCCGATGCCACCGCGATGCTGCGCCCACTGGATGCCACGACCGTCCTGCGGCAGGTGGACCCTTCCGCGCGGGGCGAGGCCTCCGGGCCGAAGGATGCCGACGCCACAGCCGTCCTGCGGCCGGTGGACGCCACGACCGTGCTGCGCAAGGTGACCGCCGACCCGGACCGCACGCAGCTGATCCAGTCGCCGGCCGGAACCCGGCGGCTCACGGCCGCCACGTCGCCGGACGAGGAGTTCACACAGGCGACCACGCACGGCACCCGGATCCGCGGCTGGAAGCGCTCGGCCCTCGGGGCCGCCTTGGTGTTCGTCGTTTCGATGATCGGGATCACCACGTTCGAGCTGGTCTCCGGGAACGACCTGAGCGGTGGCCAGGGAACCACCGTCGGCTCCGTCGTGCGCGGTGAGCGGGGCTCGGGATCCTCCGACCCGGCACCGTCCCCCAGTTCGGACCAGGACCAGGACCAGGAACAGGACGCCACGGTGCCGGGCCAGGACAACAGCACGGCACCCGGCGCCGACCCGCAGGACGGACAGAGCGCGAACCCCGATCCGGACCGGGACGGCTCCGCGACGGCCGACCCGACGCCCACGCCGACCCCGTCGGACACCGCCGGGGACAGTACGGCCCCGGCGCCCGCGCCCAGCCCGGCGACCACCGGCGACGGAAACAGCTCCGCCCCCGATCCGACGGGTACGGCCGGCGCTCCGGCGCAGGAGGACCGCGCACCCGTCGGCACGGACACCCAGGAGTGAGCGGACGCGGCCGGTCTCCGGCCGTGACGCAGTCGGCCTCCGCCCATGACCCGGGCGGAGGCCGACTGCGTCACGGTGAGGGCCGGGGTCAGTCGCCCAGGACCCGGCGCAGGTAGTCGTTGGCGAAGAGCCGGTCCGGGTCCAGCCGGTCCCGTACGGCGGTGAACTCGCCGAAGCGCGGGTACACGCCCGCCAGGTACTCGGCGTCACGGGTGTTGACCTTGCCCCAGTGCGGACGCCCGCCGTGCGCGGCCATGATCCGCTCGACCGCCGTGAAGTACGCCTGGTAGGGCGTGCCCCGGTACAGGTGGACGGCGATGTACGCGCTGTCCCGGCCCGAGGCCGTGGAGAGCGCGATGTCGTCCGCGGGGGCGGTGCGCACCTCCACCGGGAAGCTGATCCGCAGCGGGGAACGGTCCACCATCGCCTTGACCTCGCGCAGCGCCTGGACTGCAGCCTCGCGCGGCAGGGCGTACTCCATCTCCACGAACCGGACCCGGCGCGGGCTGGTGAAGACCTTGTACGGGATGTCGGTGTACGTACGCGCCGACAGGGCCCGGCTGGAAAGCTTCGCGACCGAGGGGATCGTGGCGGGGACCGCCCGGCCGAGCGAGCAGGCCACCTGGAAGATGCCGTTGGAGAGGAGCTCGTCCTCGATCCAGCCGCTGACCTTTCCGGGCGGGGCCGCGGGGCCCGCGCTCCGGTTGTTGCGCTTGGTGTTGCAGTTGCCCGTGTGCGGGAACCAGTAGAACTCGAAGTGTTCGTTCTCGGTCACCAGCTGATCGAAGTCCGCCGTGACCTTGTCGAAGGCCATCGGCTCCTCACGGGCCGTCAGCAGGAAGACAGGCTCCACGGCGAAGGTGATGGCGGTGATGACGCCCAGCGCGCCGAGCCCGATCCGGGCGACGGCGAAGATCTCGGGGTTCTCGGTCTCCGAACAGGTCAGCACCGTGCCGTCCGCGGTGACCAGTTCCAGGGCGCGGATCTGCGCGGATATCGACGCCGAGTCGCGGCCGGTGCCGTGGGTGCCGGTCGAGGTGGCCCCGGCGACCGTCTGCTCCATGATGTCGCCCATGTTGGTGAGCGAGAGACCCTCGCGGGCCAGCGCGGTGTTGAGCCGCTTCAGCGGGGTGCCGGCCTCGACGGTCACCGTCATCGCCGCCCGGTCGATCTCACGGATGCCGGTGAGCAGATCGGGCCGGATCAGCAGCCCGTCGGTGGCCGCGGTCGCGGTGAACGAGTGGCCGGTACCGACCGGCTTCACCTTCAGACCGTCCTCGGACGCCCTGCGCAGCGCCTCGGCGAGTTCGTCCACGGAGGCGGGGGACACGGTCCGTACCGGACGGGCGGTGACGTTCCCCGCCCAGTTACGCCACGCGCTCGTCGTCGTCCGTGCGTAGGTGTCGGTCATCTTCCCCGCGCCCTTCCGTAGGAACCGGCCCTCTGAGCCGGCGGTACCCCAGGAACGCCACCGCGGCCGCGAGCGCTCCCGCCACGGCGGGCACCGCGTACCCCGCCTTCGCCCCGGACGCGTCGACCACCCAGCCGGCGGCCGAGGAGCCGAGCGCCACGCCTACGGCGAGCCCGGTGCTGGTCCAGGTCATGCCCTCGGTCAGTCTGGTGCGCGGTACGTGCTGTTCGACGAGGGCCATGGTGGTGACCATCGTCGGTGCGATGGCGAGACCCGCGACAAAGAGCGCCACGGCCAGAAACGGAAGGCTCCCGGCCAGTTGGAGGGGGATCATACTCACGGCCATCGCACAGACTCCCACCAGCCACCGGGTGGACGGCCTGCCCTTGAGATGCAGCAGGCCGAAGACCGCTCCGGCGAGGCACGACCCGAGCGCGTACACGGCCAGTACGAGGCTCGCCGCGGCCTTGTGGCCCTGCTCCTCGGCGAAGGCCACCGTCACCACGTCGACCGCTCCGAAGACCGCCCCGGTGGCCACGAAGGTGACCACGAGCACCTGCAGCCCGCGCGAACCCAGCGCGGAGCCGGTGGTGTGCCGGGCGTGCGGGTGCGGGACCGGCTCGGTGGCCCGCTGTGCGGTCAGCCAGAAGACTCCGACCAGCAGGAACCCGGCGGCGAGCAGCGGGCCGGCCTCCGGGAACCAGGCGGTGGAGAGCCCGATGGAGATGATCGGGCCGAAGATGAAGCAGACCTCGTCGACGATCGACTCCCACGCGTACGCGGTGTGCAGCTGCTGGGCCGAACCGCGGTAGATCTCCGCCCAGCGGGCCCGGACCATCGACCCGACACTGGGCACGCAGCCCGCGCCCGCGGCGAAGACGAACAGGGTCCAGTCGGGAAGCCGCTGCTGAGCGCAGACCAGCAGCCCGGCCACGGCCGCCAGCGCGACGAGCGTCACCGGACGCAGCACCCGGCGCTGTCCGTGCCGGTCGACCAGCCTGGACACCTGCGGTCCGACCACCGCGGCCGACATCGCCAGCGTCGCGGAGAGCGCGCCTGCCAGCCCGTAGCGGCCGGTCAGCTGGGAAACCATCGTCACCACGCCGATGCCCATCATGGACAGGGGCATCCGGCCGAAGAAGCCGGCCGAGGAGAAACCCTTGGAGCCGGGGGCGGCGAAGATCGCGCGGTAGGGACTGGGCACGGGGGACTCCGGTACGGCGTGGTCACACGCGGTGTCAGGGGTGAATGCGGCCGATACAGCTTACGGGTGCGCCTGAGGGTCCGACAGCGGGATTCCGGGCGGGCGCCGGTGAACCCGCGGTGCCGGGCGGGTCAGGTGTCGGTGGGAGCCGGGCCGTGGGTGGGTGGCAGGATCGAGGTCATGTCCGATCTGCGCGATCCTGCTCCCTACGACGCCCTGCTGCTGCTCTCCTTCGGAGGCCCCGAAGGCCCGGACGACGTGGTTCCGTTCCTGGCGAACGTGACCCGCGGCCGGGGAATCCCCGAGGAGCGGCTGAAGGAAGTCGGCAAGCACTACTTCCTCTTCGGCGGCGTCAGCCCGATCAACGCCCAGAACCGGGCGCTGCTCGACGTCCTGCGCAAGGACTTCGCTGAGCACGGACTCGATCTGCCCGTGTACTGGGGCAACCGCAACTGGGCGCCCTACCTGACCGACACCCTGCGCGAGATGACCCAGGCCGGGCACCGCCGCATCGCCGTCCTGGCGACCAGCGCGTACGCCTCGTACTCCGGCTGCCGGCAGTACCGCGAGAACCTCGCCGAGTCACTGGCCGTCCTGGAGGCCGAGGGATTGTCCGTGCCGCGCGTCGACAAGCTGCGGCACTACTTCAACCACCCCGGCTTCGTCGAGCCGATGGTGGAGGGGGTCGTCGCCTCGCTGGCCGA
Organism: Streptomyces sp. LN549; assembly: GCF_043203805.1. Lineage (NCBI taxonomy): Bacteria > Bacillati > Actinomycetota > Actinomycetes > Kitasatosporales > Streptomycetaceae > Streptomyces > Streptomyces sp. LN549. Next base: position 6,801,378 of record NZ_JAZHRI010000002.1, read on the forward strand.
GCTGCCCGCGGACGTACGGGCCGGGGCGCACCTGGCCTTCACGACGCACTCCATCCCCACGTCGGCGGCGGACACCTCCGGACCGGTGGAGGCACACGGCGACGGCGGTGCGTACGTCGCCGAGCACCTCGACGTCGCCCGGCTGATCGTGGCCGCCGTGGCTGAACGGACCGGCGTCGAGTACCCCTGGAAGCTCGTCTACCAGTCGCGCAGCGGCGCCCCGCACATCCCGTGGCTGGAACCCGACATCTGTGACCACCTGGAGTCGCTGCACGGTGACGGTGTCCCCGCCGTGGTGATGGCACCCATCGGGTTCGTCTCGGATCACATGGAGGTCCTCTACGACCTCGACACCGAGGCCACTGCGAAGGCGGCCGAGCTCGGACTCACGGTGCGCCGGTCCGCGACGGTGGGTGCCGACCCGCGCTTCGCCGCGGCGGTGCGCGACCTCGTGCTGGAGCGCGCCGCCACGGAGCAGGGCCTCGGCCGGGAGCGGTGCGCGCTCGGATCGCTCGGGGCGAGCCACGACCTCTGCCCGGTGGGCTGCTGCCCGGCCCGGGCGCTCAAGCCTGCCGCCGCGGGCGCCGACAGCCCCTACGCCTGACCCGCCCCGCACCTCCTCACCCCCTTGGGAGCGCCGTGACCGACCCCCTGCTGTCCGAACTGCTCGAACTCGCCCTGGACGTCGCCGGCCGCGCCGGCGCGCTGCTGCGCGACGGCCGCCCCGCCGACCTGGGCGTGGCCGCGACCAAGTCCAGCCCGGTGGACGTCGTCACCGAGATGGACATCGCCGCCGAGAAGCTGATCACCGGTTTCCTGGCCGAGCGCCGCCCGCACGACGGCTTCCTCGGCGAGGAGGGCGCCAGCTCCGAGGGCAGCAGCGGTATCCGCTGGGTGATCGATCCGCTCGACGGCACCGTGAACTATCTCTACGGCCTGCCCACGTGGGCCGTCTCCGTCGCCGCGGAGCGCGACGGTGAGCGGATCGTGGGCGTGGTGGAGGTCCCGATGCGCGGGGAGACCTACCACGCGGTCCTCGGCGGCGGTGCGCACGCAAAGGGCGGAGCGTACGGGGACGGCGCCCGGCTGCGCTGCCGGCCGGCCCCGCCGCTCGACCAGGCGCTCGTGTCGACCGGCTTCAACTACGTCGCCGACGTCCGCGCGCACCAGGCGGAGGTGGCGCGCATCCTGATCCCGAGGCTGCGGGACATCCGGCGCGGCGGTTCCGCGGCGATCGATCTCTGCGACGTCGCCGCCGGTCGCCTCGACGGCTACTACGAGCGCGGCCTTCACCCGTGGGACCTCGCCGCGGGCGACCTCATCGCCCGGGAGGCGGGCGCGCTCACCGGCGGCCGCCCCGGGCCGCCCGCCGACGGCGGGCTGACGGTGGCGGCTGCGCCGGGGGTCTTCGAACCCCTCCAGGCCCTGCTCGAGGAACTGGGAGCCTGGCACGACTGACCAGGGGCCGCCCCAGGTCCCGAGGCCTGCGAGAGCCGCTGAGCGGGCCGTGGGCTTCCCACCGGAGACCGGAACCGAGAAGGCCCCGCGGATGCCTGTGCGGCACCGCGGGGCCTTCTCGTGACGGCTCAGACGCTCGTGGCGCCGATGTGAACACCGTGCTCGGCAGCGAGGCGGTGCAGGTCGTCCAGCTCGCCCTGCTCGACGTCCGCAAGGAAGTCGTCGCCCGTCTCGCGGGCCTTCGTGAGGTCGGACTCGGTGGTCTGGATGCGTTGCAGCAGACCTGCGGTGAAAGCGTCCATGAAGCGCCCCCTCATCGTGGGTCGGTGGCACGGGGGTGTGCCCGGGTTTCCCTCCGCCGAAGCGGTAGGGCGGGTGATCACGCACTCTCCGGGGGACGGAGGGGCCTGTGGCACGCCACATACAAGACGTGATCGCGGGTGTGAATTCGTCCTCCCCTGCCCAACCCTCAGAGAAACCTCAACTGGCCCGGGAATCCTCCGAATTCCCGGAAGCCGCAGGTCGGGCCGCGCCGTCTTACCGCCGGTTTATACGTGTTACGGGCAGGATGGAGCCGCACAGGCCGTGCCGAGGCGTGGTCCGGATCACGACCACGCGTCTGTCCGGACGCTCCGCCGGTCTGTCTCGAACGTTGTGAAGTTCTGCCGTGAAGCTCTGTTGTGAAGCACTTTTGTGAAGTTCTAAGGAAGGAAGCGCCGTGCGCGTACTCGTCGTGGAGGACGAGCAGCTGCTCGCCGATGCGGTGGCCACCGGACTGCGCCGTGAGGCCATGGCCGTCGATGTCGTCTACGACGGTGCAGCGGCCCTGGAGCGCATCGAGGTCAACGACTACGACGTCGTGGTCCTCGACCGGGACCTCCCCCTGGTGCACGGCGACGACGTCTGCCGCCGGATCGTCGAGCTGGGCATGCCGACCCGGGTGCTCATGCTCACCGCGTCCGGGGACGTCAGCGACCGCGTGGAGGGCCTGGAGCTCGGCGCGGACGACTATCTGCCCAAGCCCTTCGCGTTCAGCGAGCTGACCGCGCGGGTCCGGGCCCTCGGCCGCCGCACGACGGTCGCTCTGCCGCCGGTCCTGGAGCGCGCGGGGATCAAGCTCGACCCCAACCGCCGCGAGGTCTTCCGGGGCGAGCAGGAGGTCCAGCTGGCACCCAAGGAGTTCGCGGTGCTGGAGGTCCTGATGCGGAGCGAGGGCGCCGTGGTCTCGGCCGAGCAGCTCCTGGAGAAGGCCTGGGACGAGAACACCGACCCGTTCACCAATGTCGTCCGGGTGACCGTCATGACGCTGCGGCGCAAGCTCGGCGAGCCGCCGGTGATCGTCACGGTGCCCGGCTCCGGTTACCGGATCTGACGCCGGTGCCCACCGTCCCGCCGCCCGCGGCGGCGCCCCCCAAGCCCACCTGGGAGCCCAAGCAGCAGGAGCCCCCGTACCCCTGGCTGCGCCCGACCATCCGGATACGGCTCACCCTGCTGTACGGCGGCATGTTCCTGATCGCGGGCATCCTGCTGCTGTCGATCATCTACATGCTGGCCGCCCAGGCCCTGCACGTGGGCAGCGAGCTGCCGTTCACGATCGTCAACGGGCAGGTGACCAGCAAGGTCTGCAACCTGCCCGAGAAGGCGTCCCCGGACGACTTCAACGCCGCGGTGAACACCTGCGTCAACCATCAGCGCCAGGAGGCGCTCGACACCCTCCTCAACCGGTCGCTGCTGGCCCTCGTGGGCCTGAGCGTCATCGCTTTCGCCTTCGGCTACGCCATGGCGGGGCGGGTGCTCTCGCCGCTGGGCCGGATCACCCGCATCGCCCGCAGAGTGGCCGGAACCGACCTGTCCCGCCGCATCGAACTGGACGGGCCGGACGACGAGCTCAAGGAGCTCGCCGACACCTTCGACGACATGCTGGACCGGCTGGAGCGGGCCTTCACCGCGCAGCAGCGGTTCGTCGGGAACGCGTCGCACGAGCTGCGCACCCCCCTGGCGATCAACCGCACGCTGCTGGAGGTCCACCTCTCCGATCCCCAGGCACCCCCGGAGCTCCAGCAGCTCGGCAAGACGCTGCTGGCCACCAACGAACGCAGTGAGCAGCTCGTGGAGGGCCTGCTGCTGCTCGCCCGCAGCGACAACCAGATCGTCGAGCGCAAGCCCGTCGACCTGGCGGAGGTGGCATCCCGCGCGCTGGACCAGGCCCGGGGCGAGGCCGAGGCCAAGGGCGTGGAGATGCGCAGCGAGCTGGCCCCGGCGGTCGTCCAGGGCAACGGTGTCCTGCTGGAGCGGATCGCGCTGAACCTCGTACAGAACGCGGTGCGCTACAACGTCCCGGCGGACGGCTGGGTCGAGGTCAGCACCGAGCTGCTGCCGGGGCAGGCTCTGATGGTCGTCGCGAACACCGGGCCCGTGGTGCCGGCGTACGAGATCGACAACCTCTTCGAGCCCTTCAGGCGGCTGCGTACGGAGCGAACGGGCAGCGACAAGGGGGTGGGGCTCGGCCTGTCGATCGCACGCTCCGTCGCGCGCGCTCACGGCGGCCGTATCATCGCGGAGCCCCGCGAAGGCGGTGGTCTTGTGATGCGCGTCTCACTGCCCGTCTGAGAAGCTGGGCGTGGCGAAATGTGCGCGGATTATTTTTGTTCGCTTTGAGCGGAATTTTCGGGACTCGATCCTGGAGAGGCCGTGTGTGATCGATCACAAGAGCGAATTTCCGCCCGTCCACGCTCCGTGATCAGGGATCCCTCCGGAAAACCGGCAAAAGTCGGGTTTTCGGGGGCCGATATCACGGGAAGTACACGGGGTGGCGCTGGCAAACAGTGCCGCCGGGACCGTGTACGGTCCCCATCGCCACCCAAGCCGATCACTCTCGAGCGGTCCTTTTGGGTGTCGATTGAGTAACAGACCTTGATGTGAGGCAAAATCTCCGCCTCGGGTCGGGCACAAGTCCGGCCTCTCACGCGTTACGTGCGCTGAGACACCGCAGACACCCAGAGGGGGAGAGCGACAATGGCAACGGATTACGACACCCCACGCAAGACCGACGACGACGTCGATCAGGACAGCCTTGAAGAGCTCAAGGCTCGCCGGAGCGACAAGACGGCATCCGCCGTCGACGTCGACGAATTCGACGCGGCCGAAGGACTGGAGCTGCCCGGCGCAGACCTGTCCAACGAAGAACTGGCCGTAAGGGTCCTGCCCAAGCAGGCCGACGAGTTCACCTGCATGAGCTGCTTCCTCGTGCACCACCGCAGTCAGCTGGCCCGCGAGAAGAACGGCCAGCCGATCTGCCGCGACTGCGACTGAGGTCCTGTCGGCCGTGGCAGGGGACACACCGTTCCGGAAGCGGCGCACCCGGCGCAAGGAAGGGCCGGAGGCGCAACAGGGCGGTACAGGCCCGGCAGAGGGCGTAGCAGCGCCTGCCGAGCGGTCCGCCCTGCCACCCACGCCGGGCGAACAGGACGACGAGCGAGGCCGCTCGGCCTCGCTCGAAGCAGTCGAAGCAGCTGTGGCCGCCATCGAGGCGGCTGCGGAAGTCGACGCGGCCGACAGGGCCGGAGAAGTCGACAGGACGGAGCCCGTGACCGGGGCAGGCCGTCTGAAGTCAGTGAAACGGGCCGTACGCAAGGGCGGGGAGAGCGCCAAGGCGGCGATCGGTCATATCGCCGACCTGATCATCGATATCGCTCCCCGCGTCCCTGTGCGCGACCTCGCCACTCTGCGCAAGCAGTTCCCGGGCCTGGGGCCCGAGGAGATCGCCGACCGGCTCATCGCCGGCGCGAGCAGGGCCACCGCAACCGTCGGCGCCGGAATCGGCGCGGCGGCCATGATGCCCGTCCCGCCGGCCATGCTCGCCGAGCTGGCCGCGGAGATCACCGGTGTGGCCGCGATCGAGATGAAGCTCGTCGCCGAACTGCACGAGGTCTACGGACAGCGCCCGCCGGGCGGCATCGGACGGCGCTCCAACGCCTACCTCACGTCCTGGACGGAGGAGCGCGGTATCGACGTCACCCACCCCACGACGGTCAATGCGGCGCTCGGCGGCCAGATGAAGCGTGAGCTGCGCCAGCAGATCATGAAGCGCACCGTGCGCGACCTGCCCAACCTCATCCCGTTCATGATCGGCGCCGCCGTCGGCGCGATGATGAACCGGCGCGACACCAAAAAACTTGCCGAACGGGTCAGGAAGGACCTCCGTAAGCGACAGGTCCCCTGGGACCGGCTGACGGAGCTGCCGCCGCTGGAAAGCCCGTACGCGGCCCTGCCCGAGGATCCGAAGGACTCGGACGGCTGAGGGCCTCCGCAGGCCGCACGAGACCTTCAGAAGCCCCGTACGAACACGTCGGCCCCCGGTCCCGGACCAGGCCGGCCACGGCCCCGGATCAGGCCGGATTCGACGTCTTCAGGGCCGCCGCCAGCGCCTGCGGCTCGCGCGTCGACAGATAGACGTACGGAGTCGGGTCCTGCGGATCCGTGACCTCCACGCGCACCGCCGTAGGGATGTAGCTGCGCAGCAGCATGAAGGCCCGGGTGTCCGCCTTGTACGAGCGCCAGGCGCGCGCCTCGTCGGCGTCCAGCACCTCGGCCTCACCGAGCGCCGACACGGGGATCCGCGCGTCGCCGGCGACGAGCGCACCTGCCACCACCCGGATCCGGGCGGAGCCGTACGAACTGACCGCCACCGCCGACAGTGCGGTGCCGCCCGCCAGCCCGGCGAGCAGGGGCAGGGTGCCCAGCGGCAGGAGCATCAGCGCACAGGCGATGCCGACCAGGACGGCGATCAGCCACCACGAACGGGGCGCGGTGAGACGTTCGTCGAAGGGCAGGGTGGAAGGCTGCATGAACCCAAGCTTGGCACGGCGCGACCTGCGGGTACCCGCGCGGGTAAGGTCTGCGCCTGTGAGTGGAACATCTGCGGCTCTGAAGCCCCCGGCCGACGCGGTGAAACCGGTCCGGCATCCCGACGCCCCGGCACCCGGCGAGCTGCTCGGCGCGCACTACGAACACTGTTTCGGCTGCGGCGACGGACAGCCGCACGGGCTGCACCTCCAGGCACGGGCCGGCGAGGGCGTCGGCGTCACCGCCGAGTTCACGGTGCAGGCCGCCCACCAGGGCGCCCCGGGCCTCGCTCACGGCGGAGTGCTGGCCACCGCGCTGGACGAGACACTCGGCTCGCTGAACTGGCTGCTGCGCGTGATCGCGGTGACCGGACGGCTGGAGACCGACTTCGTCCGCCCCGTACCGGTGGACACCGTGCTGTTCCTGGACGCCGAGATCACCGCCGTGCACGGCCGGAAGATCTACTCCCGGGCGACCGGCCGGATCGGCGGCCCGGACGGGCCCGTGGCGGTCCGGGCCGAGGCCCTGTTCATCGAGGTCAAGATCGATCACTTCATCGACAACGGCCGCCCTGCCGAGATCCAGGCTGCGATGGCCGACCCCGACCAGGTCAAGCGGGCCCGAGCCTTCGAGGTGAACCCCTGATGCGCCGTCCCGTGGACGTCCTGATCCGCCGGGTCGACCCGGACGTGCCTATTCCGGCGTACGGGCACCCGGGCGACGCCGGAGCCGATCTGGTCACCACCGAGGCCGCCGAGCTGGCGCCGGGGGAGCGGGCGGTACTGCCGACCGGGGTTTCGATCGCCCTGCCGGACGGGTACGCCGCGTTCGTGCACCCCCGATCCGGCCTCGCCGCACGCTGTGGAGTCGCCCTGGTGAATGCTCCGGGGACGGTGGATGCCGGGTACCGTGGAGAGATCAAGGTGATCGTCATCAATCTCGACCCGCGCGAGTCCGTGCGGTTCGAGCGGTTCGACCGGATTGCCCAACTGGTCGTGCAGCAGGTCGAGAAGGTGCGCTTCCACGAAGTGTCGGAGCTTCCCGGTTCGGCGCGGGCCGAAGGGGGCTTCGGGTCCACCGGCGGTCATGCCGCCGTTGATGTTGATGGCGTCCGGGGCGGGGTTCCCCAGGGCGGGAACAGCTACGCTTCGGTCGAATCCGACCGGGAAGGAAAGTGACGTGTTCGGACGTCGCAAGAACAGTGGTTCCGCCGATGACACGGCGGACGAAGCGCGCGAGGCCGAGCAGGTCGTCGACGAGCGCGATGACGCCGAGAGCGGATCGCGCCGGACGAACCTTCCGCCGGCGCCGCGGCCCGACGGGCCGTGGGACATCGACGAGGTCTCCCAGCCCGGCGAGGGCCGGGTCGACCTGGGCGGCATCTTCGTGCCCGGTGTCGAGGGCATGGAGCTGCGCGTAGAGGTCGCCGGTGACGCGATCGTCGCCGCCACGGTCGTGCTGCGCGACAGCGCGATCCAGCTGCAGGCCTTCGCCGCCCCCAAGAAGGAGGGCATCTGGGGCGAGGTCCGCGAGGAGATCGCCTCCGGCATCACCCAGCAGGGCGGCATCATCGACGAGGTCGAGGGCCCGCTGGGCTGGGAACTGCGCGCGCAGGTCCCCGTACAGCTTCCCGACGGGGCGAACGGCGTGCAGATGGTGCGCTTCGTCGGTGTCGACGGTCCGCGCTGGTTCCTGCGCGGAGTGATCTCCGGCCAGGGCGCCGTGCAGCCGGAGGCCGCCGGTCTCCTGGAGACGGTCTTCCGGGACACCGTGGTCGTCCGCGGTGACGGGCCGATGGCCCCGCGCGACCCGATCGTCCTCAAGCTCCCGAACGACGCCCAGATGGTTCCCGAGGGCGTTCAGCAGGAGGAGCAGGAGGGCTCGAAGTTCTCCGGTGGCATGGCAGGCCTCCAGCGCGGCCCCGAGATCACCGAGGTGCGCTGACCCGCACTCCGTAAGCACCGGCCGGTGGCCCGTACCCCCTTCGCGGGGGTGCGGGCCACCGGCTTCTGCGTGTCCGGGGGCGGAGCGGGGCGCGGCAGCCCGTATGGGGCGCGTATCGGGCACGTACAGGCGCCGTCAAGGCCGGGCCCATCCCCGTAAGGAAGGCATCAACGCAGGTCACAGAGGCGCCGGCGGGAGGTTTGCTCAAGAGGTCCGAGAAATCCGCACCTCATCCAGGAGCACCCGATGGCCGATATGGCCTTCGTCGTCACCACGATCGCGGTCTTCGCGCTGGTGGCACTGATTGCCAAGGGGGTGGCGAAGCTGTGACTGCCGAAAACGTCGTCGGCCTCGTCGTGGCCGTAGCCCTGCTGGGCTACCTCGTCCTCGCCCTTCTGTACCCGGAGAGGTTCTGAGCCCGATATGAGCCCCGTCCTCGCAGGTGTGCTCCAGGTACTCGCGCTCGTGGTGGCGCTGGGTCTGGCGTACCGCCCGCTCGGTGATTACATGGCCCGTGTCTACACCTCGCCCCGCCACCTGCGGGCCGAGAAGTGGATATACAGGGCCATCGGCGCCGACCCCGACACGCAGATGCGCTGGCCCGCCTATCTGCGCGGTGTTCTCGCCTTCTCCGCCGTGAGCGTCCTCTTCCTGTACCTGCTGCAGCGGCTCCAGGGCACGCTGCCCGGTTCGCTCGGCTTCTCCTCGATCGACCCCGATCAGGCGTTCAACACGGCGGCCTCGTTCGTCGCGAACACCAACTGGCAGTCGTACTACGGCGAGCAGGCCATGGGCCACGTCGTGCAGACCGGCGGCCTCGCGGTGCAGAACTTCGTCTCGGCCGCTGTCGGCATTGCCGTCGCGGTGGCGCTCGTCCGGGGATTCGCCGCCACGCGCAGCGGTGAACTCGGCAACTTCTGGTCCGACCTGGTGCGCGGCACCGTGCGGATCCTGCTGCCGATCGCGGTGGTCGGCGCGCTCGTGCTGGTTGCCTGCGGAGCGATCCAGAACTTCTCCGGCATCCACGAGGTCGGGCAGTTCACGGGCGGCTCGCAGCAGTGGAACGGCGGCGCGGTCGCCTCGCAGGAGGCCATCAAGGAGCTGGGTACGAACGGTGGCGGTTACTTCAACGCCAACTCGGCCCACCCCTTCGAGAACCCCAACGGGCTCTCCAACCTCTTCGAGATCTTCCTGATCCTCGTCATCCCGTTCGCCCTGACGCGCACATTCGGCCGCATGGTCGGTTCGCTCAAGCAGGGGTACGCGATCCTCGCCACCATGGGCGTCATCTGGCTCGGTTTCACCGCGCTGATGATGTGGACCGAGTTCAGCCACCACGGGCCCGCGTTCGAGATCGCCGGCGGGGCGATGGAGGGCAAGGAGAACCGTTTCGGCGTCAGCGGTTCGTCCATCTTCGCGGTGGCCACCACCCTCACCTCCACCGGTGCGGTCAACTCGTTCCACTCCTCGTACACCGGCCTCGGCGGCGGCATCACGATGCTGGGCATGCAACTCGGCGAGATCGCGCCCGGCGGCACGGGCTCCGGTCTCTACGGAATGCTGATCATGGCCGTCATCGCGGTGTTCATCGCCGGTCTGATGGTCGGCCGTACGCCGGAGTACCTGGGCAAGAAGATCGGCACCCGCGAGATCAAGCTCGCCGCCTGCTACATCCTGGTCACACCGGCCCTGGTGCTCTGCTTCACCGCCGTGGCGATGGCCCTGCCCACCCCGGGCAACTCGATGACCAACTCGGGCGCGCACGGCTTCTCGGAGATCCTCTACGCCTATACCTCCGGCGCCAACAACAACGGTTCGGCGTTCGCCGGGCTCAACGCGGACACCCAGTGGTTCAACACCACGATCGGACTCGCGATGCTGCTGGGCCGGTTCCTGCCCATGGTGTTCGTCCTGGCCCTGGCCGGCTCGCTCGCCGAGCAGAAGCCCGTACCGGCGACCGTCGGCACCCTCGGCACCCACAAACCCCTGTTCAGCGGAATGCTGGTCGCCACCATCATGATCATCGCCGGTCTGACCTACTTCCCGGCCCTCGCCCTGGGGCCGCTGGCCGAGGGGCTGGCGTCATGACCATCCGTACGAAGCAAGAGGACGCGATGTCCACAGTCACGCCGGCCCGAGCATCCCGTCAGGACACTCCGGCCGGGTCCGTTCCGGAAGGGCGCGTCGGCGCCGGGCTGTTCGATCCCAGGATGCTGATCGCCTCCTTCCCCGACGCGATACGCAAACTCGACCCACGGGTGATGGTCAAGTCGCCGGTGATGTTCGTCGTGCTGGTCGGTTCGGTGCTCACCACCGTGCTCGCGGTGCTGGATCCGACCGACTGGTTCGGCTGGGCGATCGCCGGCTGGCTGTGGCTGACGACGATCTTCGCCAATCTGGCGGAGGCGGTCGCCGAGGGCCGCGGAAAGGCCCAGGCCGACACCCTGCGCCGGGCCAAGACCGACACCGTCGCCCGCCGGATCATCGGCAGCAACGAGGAGCGGGTCCCCGGTACCGAACTGCGCATCGGCGACCTGGTCGTCTGCGAGGCCGGCGACATCATTCCGGGCGACGGAGATGTCGTCGAGGGCGTCGCCAGCGTCGACGAGTCCGCGATCACCGGCGAATCGGCCCCGGTCATCCGGGAGTCCGGCGGTGACCGCAGCGCCGTCACCGGTGGTACGAAGGTGCTCTCCGACCGGATCGTCGTCAAGATCACCACCAAGCCGGGCGAGACGTTCATCGACCGGATGATCGCCCTGGTCGAGGGCGCCGCCCGGCAGAAGACGCCCAACGAGATCGCCCTGAACATCCTCCTGGCGTCCCTCACCGTCGTCTTCCTGCTGGCCGTGGTCACGCTGCAGCCGTTCGCGATCTACGCGGGCAGCGAGCAGTCCATGATCGTGCTGGCCGCGCTGCTGGTCTGTCTGATCCCGACCACCATCGGCGCGCTGCTCTCCGCGATCGGCATCGCCGGCATGGACCGGCTCGTGCAGCGCAACGTCCTCGCCATGTCCGGGCGCGCTGTCGAGGCGGCGGGCGACGTCTCGACGCTGCTGCTCGACAAGACCGGCACCATCACCCTCGGCAACCGCCAGGCCGCGGCCCTGCTCCCCGTGGTGGGCGTGACGGAGGCCGAACTGGCGGACGCCGCCCAGCTCTCCTCGCTGGCCGACGAGACGCCCGAGGGGCGGTCGATCGTCGTCCTGGCGAAGGAGAAGTACGGTCTGCGCGAACGTCACCAGGGCGAGCTCGCCCACGCCGAGTGGGTGGCGTTCACCGCCCAGACCCGGATGTCGGGTGTGGACGTCGACGGACGCAAGGTCCGCAAGGGCGCGAGCGGATCGGTCGTCGCCTGGGTGAAGGAGCGGGGCGGCAGCGTGTCCGCGGACGCGCAGGCGCTCACCGACCGCATCGCGGCGGCCGGCGGCACCCCGCTGCTGGTGGCCTGCCAGGACGTGGACGGGGCCCGGGTGCTGGGCGTCGTCCACCTCAAGGACGTGGTCAAGGAGGGCATGCGGGAGCGGTTCGACGAGCTGCGCCGGATGGGCATCCGTACGGTCATGATCACCGGCGACAACCCGCTGACCGCGAAGGCCATCGCCGAGGAGGCGGGCGTCGACGACTTCCTCGCCGAGGCCACCCCCGAGGACAAGATGGCCCTCATCAAGCGGGAGCAGGCGGGCGGCAAACTCGTCGCGATGACCGGTGACGGCACCAACGACGCCCCGGCGCTCGCCCAGGCCGATGTCGGCGTGGCCATGAACACCGGAACCTCGGCCGCCAAGGAGGCCGGGAACATGGTGGACCTGGACTCCAACCCGACCAAGCTGATCGAGATCGTGGAGATCGGCAAACAGCTGCTGATCACCCGCGGCGCACTGACGACGTTCTCCATCGCCAACGACGTCGCGAAGTACTTCGCGATCATTCCCGCGATGTTCGCCGTGGTCTACCCGGGCCTGGACAAGCTCAACGTCATGGACCTGTCCTCACCGCGGTCCGCGATCCTGTCCGCCGTGATCTTCAACGCGCTGATCATCGTCGCGCTCGTGCCGCTCGCCCTCAAGGGCGTCCGCTACCGGCCCAGCGGCGCCGACTCGATGCTCCGGCGCAACCTCGGCGTCTACGGACTCGGCGGCCTGATCGCCCCGTTCATCGGCATCAAGATCATCGACCTGATCATCTCCCTCATCCCCGGAATCGGCTGACCTGCCATGAACAACTCCGTAGGAAACTCCGCCCGACTGCTCTGGGCAGGACTGCGCGCCCTGCTCGTCCTCACCCTGGTCTGCGGCGTCATCTACCCGCTCGCCGTCACCGGCGTCGCCCAGGGACTCATGCCCGGACGCGCCAACGGCTCCGAGATCACGGCGAACGGCAAGGTCGTCGGCTCCGAACTCATCGGCCAGCGCTACGACCTCCCCCTCAAGAAAGGCCAGGAGACCGCGGCCCCCGACCTCAAGTGGTTCCAGCCCCGCCCCTCCAACGGCCTCGGCACCAACAGCGTCAACACCCAGTACTCCCTGATCCTCTCCGGCGCGACCAACCGCTCCGGCGACAACGAGGAACTCATCGACTGGGTCACCGCCGCCAAGGCCGCCGTCGTCAAGGACAACTCCGTCCCCGGCCACCCCGTCCACCCCTCCCAGGTCCCCGCCGACGCCGTCACCTCCTCCGGCTCCGGCCTCGACCCCGACATCTCCCCGGCCTACGCCGACCTCCAGGTCAACCGCGTCGCCGCCCGCAACCACCTCGACACCGCCCAGGTCGCCAAGCTCGTCGGCCGGCACACCGACGGCCGCATCCTCGGCTTCGCCGGCGAACCACGTGTCAACGTCCTCCAGCTCAACATCGCGCTGAAGCAGCTCGTGAACGAGGCCGCACCGCACTGAACGCCCCGCATGCCCGGGTCCGGCCACGGCGGCCGGACCCGGGCATGGCCGGCCCCCGGCTGCTCGGCCGCGCCGGCCGGGTGCCGGAGCCCGGCCACGGGCACATCACCGAGCACTGGCAGGGGAGTTGGCGGCGCCGCGCCAGGTTCCCTAGGATCACACCGTCGTGACTGGCGAGGGTGGATCACCACCGGGGAGCGACCCTCCGCGGAGGAGCCGCCGACCGCCTGGGCGCTCCGTCGGCCCGTCCGACCAGGAGTGCCCAGTGCGCATGCGTTACGGAATGAACCCCCAGCAGACCGCCGCCGAAGCGGCTCCCGTGCACCCGGGGCGCCCACCACTGAGGGTGCTCAACGGCGTCCCGTCCTACATCAACTGGCTGGACGCCCTGAACGCCTGGCAGCTCGTCCGCGAGGCGGCAGCCGTGCTCGGCGTGCCGGCCGCGACCTCGTTCAAGCACGTCTCGCCCGCCGGGGCGGCACTGGCCGGTCCGGTGGACGAGGCCGTCGCCCGCATGCACGGCGTCGATCCCGCCACTGTCGGACCGCTGACCAGCGCCTATCTGCGGGCCCGGGACGGCGACCCCAAGTCGTCGTACGGGGACTTCGCCGCCGTCTCGCACGAGATCGACGCCGAACTGGCCAAGCTGCTCGGCCGGGTCGTCTGCGACGGGATCGTCGCGCCCGGGTACGCGCCGGGCGTGGCCGACGCGCTGAGCCGGAAGAAGAACGGCACCTTCCTCGTCATGGAGGCCGACCCGGGCTTCACCGCCCCCGCCGCCGAGTCCCGTGAGGTCTTCGGCCTCCGGCTGTCCCAGGAGCGCGATCCCGTGCCCGTCTCGGACGAAGTGCTCGCGGATGTCGTGTCCGGCGAGGTGCCGGCCGCCTCCCGCCGGGACCTGCTGCTCGGGCTCGTGGTGCTGCGCCGTACCCAGTCCAACGCGGTGTGCTACCTCAAGGACGGCATGGCCCTCGGTATCGGTGCGGGTCAGCAGTCCCGCGTGGACTGCACCCGGCTGGCCGGAGCCAAGACGGACACCTGGTGGCTGCGCAGGCACCCGCTGGTGCGTGACCTCGCCTTCCGTACGGGCATCCGCCGTCAGGAGCGGATCAACTGGCAGATCCGGCTCGTCGAGGGTGACCTGACCGCCGACGAGCGGGACCGCTGCCGGGACGCACTCGGCAGCGAACCGCCCGAGCTGGACGCGGCGCTGCGCACCGAATGGCTCGGCCGGCTGACGGGGGTCTCCTTCGTGTCGGACGGCTCGCTGCCCTTCCGGGACAACGTCGACCATGCCCAGCGCCACGGCGTGACGTGCATCGCGGAGCCCGGCGGTTCGATCCGGTCCGACGAGGTCGCAGAGGCCTGCCGCGCCCACGGGATCGCCCTGGCACGCACCGGCCTGCGGCTCTTCCATCACTGACGGCGTCCCCGCCCGACCCGGCCGGAGCGCCCCCGGCCGGGGCGGGCGGGCGCCTCCGATGGAGGCATCAGAGTTGCGTCAATACGGACCGCACCCACACCCCCCGCCCGATATGCCGGAAATTCACGGGGTAGTTTCGACAGTGGCTGCCGCATGGGCCGCCACCGGTTTCCGTGAACAGAACCGGTTTCAGGAAGACAATGGGGCCATGGCGCGCGGCAAACTTCGGATCTATCTCGGTGCGGCACCCGGCGTCGGCAAGACGTACGCGATGCTCTCCGAGGCGCACCGCCGTGTGGAGCGGGGCACCGACTGCGTCGTCGGCTTCGTCGAGCACCACGACCGCCCGCGCACCGAGGTCATGCTGCACGGCCTGGAACAGATCCGGCGCCGCGAGATCGAGTACCGCTCCGCCGCCTTCACCGAGATGGACGTGGACGCCGTACTGGAGCGGGCCCCGGCCGTCGCCCTGGTGGACGAACTGGCGCACACCAATGTGCCGGGCTCCCGCAACGCCAAGCGCTGGCAGGACGTCGAGGAACTCCTCCAGGCCGGCATCGACGTGGTCTCCACGGTCAACATCCAGCACCTGGAGTCCCTCGGCGACGTCGTCGAGTCCATAACCGGGGTACGCCAGCGCGAGACCGTGCCCGACGAGGTGGTCCGCCGCGCCGACCAGCTCGAACTGGTCGACATGTCGCCCCAGGCCCTGCGCCGGCGGATGGCCCACGGCAACATCTACAAGCCGGACCGGATCGACGCCTCGCTCTCCAACTACTTCCGCCCCGGCAACCTCACCGCCCTGCGCGAGCTGGCCCTGCTCTGGGTCGCCGACCGGGTCGACGAATACCTCCAGCAGTACCGCGGCGAGCACAACATCCGCACCACCTGGCAGGCCCGCGAACGCATCGTCGTCGGACTCACCGGCGGTCCCGAGGGACGCACCCTCATCCGCCGTGCCTCCCGCATGGCGGCCAAGGGATCCGGCAGCGAGATCCTCGCCGTCTACATCGCCCGCAGCGACGGACTGACGTCGGCCTCGCCCAAGGAGCTGACCGTCCAGCGCACGCTCGTCGAGGACCTCGGCGGCACGTTCCACCACGTCATCGGCGACGACATACCCTCCGCACTCCTGGAATTCGCCCGGGGCGTCAACGCCACGCAGATCGTCCTCGGCTCCAGCCGCCGCAAGGCCTGGCAGTACGTCTACGGACCCGGCGTCGGCGCCACCGTCGCCCGCGAGTCCGGCACCGACCTCGACGTCCACATCGTCACCCACGACGAGGTCGCCAAGGGCCGCGGCCTCCCCATCGCCCGCGGCGCCCGGCTGGGCCGGGCCCGCATCATCTGGGGCTGGCTCGTCGGCGTGGGCGGCCCGGTCCTCCTCTCGCTGCTTCTCAAGGGCATGGAGAACGGCCCGGGGCTCGCCAACGACGTCCTGCTCTTCCTCTTCATGACCGTCGCCGCCGCCCTGCTCGGTGGACTGCGGCCCGCCCTCGCGTCGGCCGCCGCGGGATCGCTGCTGCTGAACTACTGGTTCACCCCGCCCACCCACACCCTGACCGTGCAGGACCCCGAGAACTTCGTCGCCATCGTGATCTTCTTCGCGGTGGCCGTCGCGGTGGCCTCGGTCGTCGACCTCGCGGCCCGCCGCACCCACCAGGCCGCCAGGCTGCGCGCCGAGTCCGAGATCCTCTCCTTCCTGGCCGGCAGTGTGCTGCGCGGCGAGACCACCCTGGCCGCGCTGCTGGACCGGGTCCGCGAGACCTTCGGCATGGAGTCCGTCGCCCTGCTGGAGCGGCAGAGCGACGTCGACCCGTGGACGTGCGCGGGCAGCGTCGGCCCGGCGCCGGTCGCCCGGCCCGAGGACGCTGATGTGGACATGCCCGTCGGCGACCACATGGCCCTCGCCCTCTCCGGCCGGGTGCTGCCCGCCGAGGACCGCCGTGTGCTCGGTGCCTTCGCCGCCCAGGCCGCCGTCGTACTGGACCGCCAGCGCCTGGTCGGTGAGGCCGAGACCGCCCGCCGGCTCGCCGAGGGGAACCGGATCAGGACCGCGCTGCTGGCCGCCGTCAGCCACGACCTGCGGACCCCCCTCGCAGCCATCAAGGCCGCGGTCAGCTCGCTGCGCTCCGACGACGTCGCCTGGTCCGACGACGACGAGGCGGAACTCCTCGAAGGCATCGAGAACGGCGCCGACCGCCTCGACCACCTCGTAGGCAACCTCCTCGACATGTCCCGGCTGCAGACCGGCACCGTCACCCCGCTGATCCGCGAGATCGACCTCGACGAGGTCGTGCCCATGGCCCTGGGCGGCGTCCCGGAGGACAGCGTCGAACTGGACATCCCCGAGACGCTGCCGATGGTCGCCGTCGACCCCGGGCTGCTGGAGCGGGCCGTCGCCAACATCGTCGAGAACGCCGTCAAGTACAGCCCCGACCGCGAGCGCGTCACCGTGGCCGCCAGCGCGCTCGGCGCCCGGGTCGAACTACGGGTCGCCGACCGTGGCCGCGGCGTCCCCGACGAGGCCAAGGAACGCATCTTCGAGCCCTTCCAGCGCTACGGTGACGCCCCGCGCGGCGCCGGAGTGGGACTGGGGCTCGCCGTGGCCCGCGGCTTCGTGGAGTCCATGGGCGGCACGCTGGACGCCGAGGACACCCCGGGCGGAGGCCTCACCATGGTCCTGACCCTGAAGGCGGCCTCGGGATACGTTCCCGCCACTCCCGACCTGCCCGCGCGGGTCACCTCATGATCCGCACGATCCGCCGAGAGCTCAGCGGCCCACGTACAGCACAGACGCACAGACCTACGCACAGACCTACGCACGGCAGAGAGGCAGGACCGCGATGACCCGGGTGCTTGTGGTCGACGACGAGCCGCAGATCGTACGCGCCCTCGTGATCAACCTGAAGGCGCGCAAGTACGAGGTGGACGCGGCGCCCGACGGGGCCACCGCGCTCCAGCTGGCCGCCGCACGCCACCCCGACGTCGTCGTCCTGGACCTGGGGCTCCCCGACATGGACGGCGTCGAGGTGATCAGGGGCCTGCGAGGCTGGACCCGGGTGCCGATCCTGGTGCTCTCGGCCCGGCACACCTCGGACGAGAAGGTCGAGGCCCTGGACGCAGGCGCCGACGACTACGTCACCAAGCCGTTCGGCATGGACGAACTGCTGGCCCGGCTGCGCGCCTCGGTGCGCCGCGCCGAGCCCGTCGGCCAGGACGGCGGCGACGCGGTCGTGCTCGTGGAGACCGAGGGCTTCACCGTCGACCTGGCCGCCAAGAAGGTCCACCGCGAGGGACGCGACGTACGGCTCACCCCCACCGAGTGGCACCTGCTGGAGGTCCTGGTCCGCAACAGCGGTCGCCTCGTCAGCCAGAAACAGCTGCTCCAGGAGGTCTGGGGGCCCTCGTACGGCACCGAGACCAACTACCTGCGGGTCTACATGGCCCAGCTGAGGCGCAAGCTGGAGGCCGACCCCTCGCATCCCCGGCACTTCGTCACCGAACCGGGGATGGGCTACCGCTTCGAGCGCGCCTGAGGGCCGGCGGCAGGTCCCCGCGTCCCCCGTTCGAGTGAGACGGCGGCCACCTCCAGGACCCCGGGAGACCGGTACCCTTCGGGTATGAGTGCTGTTCCTCGATTCGAGAAGTCCCAGAAGGCCGAGCGGCCCTCCGGGCGCTTCCGGCGGATGCTCGACCGGCTTTCCAGCTCCCAGGAAGACCTGGAGTGCGAGGAGCTGGAGGAGGACTCGCAGGCATCGGGGTGCACCCGAATCTCCGAGTGCACCGACCGCCAGATCGTGAAGGTCACTGGTACCTTGCGGACGGTCACCCTGCGACCGCGCGCCGGAGTGCCCGCCCTCGAGGCGGAGCTCTTCGACGGCACCGCGCCGCTCGACGTGGTCTGGCTCGGCCGCCGCTCCATCGTGGGCATCGAGCCGGGCCGCAAGCTCATCGCCTCGGGCCGCATCGCCATGAGCCACGGGCGCCGGGTGCTGTTCAACCCCAAATACGAACTCCGACCGCTCGGCAAGGAGTAGCCGGTGACGTCTCTCGACAAGCCGACGTCCGATACGGACCGCACCACCGACCAGCAGGAGGCCGACGCGAAGGCGGTCACCGAGGCCGCGCTCTTCGAGGCCTTCGGCGGCATCCGGGGCATGGTGGAGACGGTCCTGCCCGGACTGCTCTTCGTCACGATCTTCACCATCGACAAGAACCTCACGAACTCGGCCATCGCGGCCGTCGCGGTGTCGCTGGTGCTCGTGGCCGTCCGGCTGATCCGCAAGGACACCGTCAAGCACGCCTTCAGCGGTGTCTTCGGTGTGGCCTTCGGTGTCGTCTTCGCGAAGATGACCGGCAACGCCAAGGACTTCTACCTCCCGGGCATGATCTACACGCTCGGACTGGCCCTCGCCTACCTGGTCACCACCGTCGCCGGCATTCCGCTGATCGGTCTCATCCTGGGCCCGGTGTTCAAGGAGAACCTCTCCTGGCGCACCCGGAACCCCGGCCGGAAGAAGGCCTACGCCAAGGCCAGCTACGCCTGGGGACTGATCCTGCTCGCCAAGTGCGCGATCCTCTTCCCGCTGTACTGGTGGGCCGACACCACCCAGTTCGGCTGGGTCCTGATCGCCCTGAAGATCCCGCCGTTCCTGCTGGCCGTCTACCTCACGTGGGTCTTCCTCGCCAAGGCGCCGCCGCCCATCGACGTCTTCGCCGAGATGGAGGCCGAGGAGCAGGCCGAGAAGGCCCGTAAGGCGGCCGCCGCCGAAGCGGCCCGCGGCCAGGAGTTCTGAGCACCCCAAGATCTGAGGCACGCGAGAGGGGCCCGTCACCGCCGACAGCGGTGACGGGCCCCTCTCGCGTTATGCCGCTCTCAGCTCTCCGGGTCGCCCTGGCGCACCGACAGCAGGTCCTCCAGCTGCTCCTCACGCGCCTGGGCAGCCACGAACAGCAACTCGTCCCCGGCCTCCAGGGTCTCCTCGGTGCTCGGCGTCAGTACGCGCTGCCCGCGGATGATCGTGACCAGGGAGGTGTCCTCCGGCCAGGCGACCTCCCCGACCTGGGTGCCGGCCAGCGCCGACTCCGGCGGCAGCGTCAGCTCGACCAGGTTCGCGTCGCCGTGGCTGAAGCGCAGCAGCCGGACCAGATCGCCGACACTCACCGCCTCCTCGACCAGGGCCGACATCAGACGCGGCGTGGAGACCGCCACGTCGACGCCCCAGGACTCGTTGAACAGCCACTCGTTCTTCGGGTTGTTCACCCGGGCGACGACGCGCGGCACGCCGTACTCGGTCTTCGCGAGGAGTGAGACGACCAGGTTCACCTTGTCGTCACCGGTCGCCGCGATCACGACGTTGCAGCGCTGCAGCGCGGCTTCGTCCAGCGAGGTGATCTCGCAGGCGTCCGCCAGCAGCCACTCGGCCATCGGGACCCGCTCCACCGAGATGGCGGTCGGCGCCTTGTCGACGAGCAGCACCTCGTGCCCGTTCTCCAGCAGCTCGGCCGCGATGGAACGGCCCACCGCACCGGCCCCGGCAATAGCGACACGCATCAGTGACCGCCCTCCTCGGGGCCCTCGGCGAAGGCCGCCTCGACCTTCGCGATCTCGTCCGTACGCATCATCACGTGGACGAGGTCGCCCTCCTGCAGCACCGTCTGCGACGACGGCAGTATGGCTTCGCCCAACCGGGTGAGGAAGGCCACGCGCACGCCCGTCTCCTCCTGCAGGGTGCTGATCTTGTGGCCGATCCAGGACGGCGTGGTGTGCACCTCGGCGAGCTGCACACCGCCGCTCGGATCCCGCCACAGCGGCTCGGCGCCCGAAGGCAGCAGCCTGCGCAGCATCTGGTCCGCGGTCCAGCGCACGGTGGCGACCGTGGGGATGCCGAGGCGCTGGTACACCTCGGCACGCCGGGGGTCGTAGATCCTGGCCGCGACGTTCTCGATGCCGAACATCTCGCGTGCCACGCGGGCCGCGATGATGTTCGAGTTGTCGCCGCTGCTCACCGCGGCGAACGCGCCGGCCTCTTCGATACCCGCCTCACGCAGGGTGTCCTGGTCGAAACCGACCCCCGTGACGCGACGGCCGCCGAAGCCGGATCCGAGGCGCCGGAACGCCGTGGGGTCCTGGTCGATGACGGCGACCGTGTGCCCCTGCTGCTCCAGGTTCTGCGCGAGAGCGGCCCCCACTCGCCCGCAGCCCATGATGACGATGTGCACCTTGCGCCTACCTCGCAGTCCTGATCGTCCGGCTGACCTGCGAAAACACCCTGCTCACACTCATTCCTCGGCTGGCCGGGCAAACAATGGGGCAACGGTTCGTCCCGTTGCCCAGGATGAGCTTAAGCGGCGCCGGGTGCGTTGCCTCATTCGAGTGTGCTCATCTCGGGGGCACTGTGGCAAAGGCGACGTCCCCCGAACTGTTCGACAGGTGCCCGAAGAGTGTTCGGAGAGCGTTCGACGGGCTTTCGGGCGGCCGCGGTGCAAGGATTCCGTTAAGGATTCCGTGGCTTTTCCCTCCGAGTGCAGGAGATTACGGGGCCACGGGGGTGGTGCGTGGGCTGCTCCCATACGGAACCCTTACGATCCTCAGCGTGTCCAAACTGACCGACGTGCCCAAACGGATCCTGATCGGGCGGGCCCTGCGCAGCGACAAACTGGGGGAGACGCTCCTCCCCAAGCGCATCGCCCTTCCCGTCTTCGCATCCGACCCGCTGTCCTCGGTGGCGTACGCACCCGGAGAAGTCCTCCTGGTGCTGTCCATCGCGGGCGTGTCGGCGTACCACTTCAGCCCGTGGATCGCGGTCGCCGTCGTGGTCCTGATGTTCACGGTCGTCGCCTCGTACCGCCAGAACGTGCACGCGTATCCGAGCGGCGGCGGCGACTACGAGGTCGCCACCACCAACCTCGGCCCGAAGGCCGGACTGACCGTGGCCAGCGCGCTGCTGGTCGACTACGTCCTGACCGTCGCCGTGTCGATCGCTTCCGGGGTGGAGAACCTCGGCTCCGCGGTCCCGTTCGTCGTCGAGCACAAGACGGCGTGCGCCGTCGCCGCCATCGTGCTGCTGACCCTGATGAACCTGCGGGGCGTCAAGGAGTCCGGCAAGCTCTTCGCGATCCCCACGTACCTCTTCGTGGCCGGCGTCTTCATCATGATCATCTGGGGTGCCTTCCGCGGACTGGTCCTCGGCGAGACCATGCACGCCCCGACCTCGGGCTACACGATCAAGCCGGAGCACGAGGGCCTCGCGGGCTTCGCGCTGGTCTTCCTGCTCCTGCGGGCGTTCTCCTCCGGCTGTGCGGCCCTCACCGGTGTCGAGGCCATCAGCAACGGGGTCCCCGCCTTCCGCAAGCCCAAGAGCAAGAACGCCGCCACCACCCTCGCGGCGATGGGCCTGCTCGCCGTCACCATGTTCTGCGGCATCATCGGGCTGGCCATGGCCACCGACGTGAAGATGGCCGAGAACCCGGCGAAGGACCTGATCAACAACGGGTCCCCGGTCGGTTCGAGCTTCGTCCAGGACCCGGTGATCTCCCAGGTCGCGGCCGCGGTCTTCGGCGACGGAACGTTCTTCTTCGTGATCCTCGCCGCGGCCACCGCGCTCGTCCTCTTCCTGGCCGCCAACACCGCGTACAACGGCTTCCCGCTCCTCGGCTCGATCCTGGCCCAGGACCGCTATCTGCCCCGCCAGCTGCACACCCGCGGTGACCGGCTCGCCTTCTCCAACGGCATCGTGCTCCTGGCCGGCGCCGCGATCCTGCTGGTCGTCATCTACGGGGCCGACTCGACCCGGCTGATCCAGCTCTACATCGTCGGCGTGTTCGTCTCCTTCACGCTCAGCCAGACCGGCATGGTCCGGCACTGGAACCGGCACCTGCGCGCCGAGAAGGACCCGGCCAAGCGCCGCCACATGATCCGCTCCCGCGCGATCAACACCTTCGGCGCCTTCTTCACCGGCCTGGTGCTCGTCGTCGTCCTCGCCACCAAGTTCACCCACGGCGCCTGGGTCGCGCTGCTCGGCATGGTGATCTTCTACGGCACGATGACCGCGATCCGTAAGCACTACGACCGGGTCGCCGCGGAGATCGCCGCCGACGAGACCCCGTCGGACGAGACCGTCCGGCCCTCCCGCGTCCACTCGATCGTCCTGGTCTCCAAGCTCCACCGCCCCACCCTTCGCGCGCTCGCCTACGCGAAGCTGATTCGTTCGGACCATCTGGAGGCGCTCTCCATCAGCGTCGACCCGGCCGAGACGAAGGCGCTGAAGGAGGACTGGGAGCGGCGCGGCATCAACGTCCCTCTCAAGATCCTCGACTCGCCGTACCGCGAGGTGACCCGCCCGGTCATCGAGTACGTCAAGGGACTGCGCCGGGAGAGCCCGCGCGACGTCGTGAGCGTCTACATCCCGGAGTACGTCGTCGGCCACTGGTACGAGCACCTGCTCCACAACCAGAGCGCCCTCAGGCTCAAGGGCCGGCTGCTCTTCACCCCGGGGGTGATGGTCACCTCCGTCCCGTACCAGCTGGAGTCCTCCGAGGCGGCCAAGAAGCGGGCACGCAAGCGCGCGGACTGGAGCGCCCCTGGTTCGGTGCGGCGCGGCCCCGTGGAGCGCAAGCCCAAGGAGCCGACGCACAAGGGCTGACGCGCGGTAGCTGTTCCTGCGGTATCCGTTCCTGGTAAGCGGCCGGACGACACCCACGTAGACTCGTAGGTTGTTGTCCGGCCGCTTTTCCTTTGCGCTCGTTCCCCTGTTTCCCTTTGATCTCTGGAGCCACCCCCTCATGCAGAACGAATCCACTTCGCCGCAGACCGGGGAATCGCAGGCCGAGGAGACGAGGACCGGGGAGACCCAGGCCGAGGAGACTCAGGCCGAGGAGACTCAGGCCGAGGAGACTCAGGCCGAGGCGACCCAGGCCGGGGAATCGCAGGCCGGGGAATCGCTCGTGGGGCAGGAGTACGAGGTCGAGGTCGGCCCGGTCGCCCACGGCGGCCACTGCATCGCCCGCACTTCCGAGGGCCAGGTCCTGTTCGTACGCCACACGCTGCCGGGCGAGAAGGTCGTCGCCAAGGTCACCGACGGCGCCACCGACTCCCGCTTCCTGCGCGCCGACGCGGTACGGATCATCGAGGCGTCCAAGGACCGCGTGAAGGCCCCGTGCCCGTTCGCGGGCCCCGGCAAGTGCGGAGGCTGCGACTGGCAGCACGCCAAGCCGGGCGCCCAGCGCCGGCTCAAGGGCGAAGTGATCGCCGAGCAGCTCCAGCGCCTCGCGAGCCTCACCCCCGAGGAGGCGGGCTGGGACGGCACCGTCGTGCCGGCCGAGGGTGACAAGCTCCCGCCGGGCGAGGTGCCCGCCTGGCGCACCCGCGTCCAGTACGCCATCGACGAGGACGGCCGCGTCGGTCTGCGCAAGCACCGCTCGCACGACATCGAGATCATCGACCAGTGCATGATCGCCGCGCCGGGCGTCACCGAGCTGGGCATCGAGAAGCAGGACTGGCCCCAGATGGCCACGGTGGAGGCCATCGCCGCCACCGGCTCCAACGACCGCCAGGTCATCCTGACCCCGCGCGAGGGCGGACGCCTCCCGCTGGTCGAGCTCGACAAGCCGGTCTCGGTCCTGCGCGTCGACGAACGCGACGGCGGAGTGCACCGCGTCCACGGCCGCGGCTTCGTCCGCGAGCGCGCCGACGACCGCACCTACCGGGTGGGCTCCGGCGGCTTCTGGCAGGTCCACCCGCAGGCCGCGGACACCCTCGTCCGCGCTGTCATGCAGGGCCTGCTGCCCCGCAAGAACGACACGGCGCTCGACCTCTACTGCGGTGTCGGCCTGTTCGCCGGCGCCATCGGCCAGCGCATCGGCGAGAAGGGCGCGGTGCTCGGCATCGAGTCCGGCAAGCGCGCCGTCGAGGACGCCCGGCACAACCTCAAGGACCTGGAGCGGGTCCGCATCGAGCACGGCAAGGTCGACCAGATCCTGCCCCGCACGGGCATCACCGAGTGCGACCTGATCGTCCTGGACCCGCCGCGGGCGGGAGCGGGCAAGCAGGTCGTCAAGCGCCTCTCGGCCCTCGGCGCCCGCCGCATCGCGTACGTGGCGTGCGACCCGGCGGCGCTGGCGCGGGACCTGGCGTACTTCAGGGAGGGCGGCTACAAGGTGCGGACGCTGCGGGCGTTCGACCTGTTTCCGATGACTCATCATGTCGAGTGCGTGGCGATCCTGGAGCCCATCGCAAAGGGTGCCTGACCTGCGGCTTCGTGGTCCGGATGGATTGCTCGACCTGTTTCCCCGTGTAGCGGGTCGAGCGGACGGATCGATCCTCGCAAGCTTCCTGACCTGCGAATGGATGAGGGAGACGCTTGCATCGGCGATGCCTTCAGGGTGTCGTTCGGAGGTTCTTGACGCTCGGATGACGCTCGAAGCGGAAGCCTCAACCTCCAGGACCTCTTCGGCTGTGGCCGTGCGCACCAGACCATCGGCACGGAGGGAAGGGCTCCGGTACGGGTGTCCCGCTGCACCTTTCCAGCGGCGGCGCGAGCTGCCATCCCGGCCCCGGGCCCGTTGGAGCCGAGAGCGCGGCCCGTCCAAGCCACAGAACGTGGCGCCGTAGTCCGAGGTCTTGAGTGGCTGGTACCACCTCGCACCCAGATACCAGTCAGGCATCATCGCTGTATGGCGATGACACTCCGACTCCCCAATGACCTTGATGCGAAGCTCACCGAGCGTGCTCGTCGGGAGCACCGCAGCAAGCAGGAGCTTGCCATTGAGGCCATTCGCGACGCCCAGGATCGGGCCGAGCTGAAGGTCGATGACGTCCTGGCCGAGCTCATGGACAGCGATGCGGAGATCCTGGACTACCTGAAGTGACCGAAGTGCGCTACATCCAGATCGACGAGATCCTGGCCATCGCTCGCACGGTCAACGGTACCGAGCACAGCGTGCGTGACATGGGACTTTTGGTGTCAGCGATCGAGCGGCCCCGGACCAACGTGTTCGGGGCCGAGCTGTATCCCACGCTGCACGAGAAGGCGGCGGCGCTGCTGCACTCCGTTGCCCGCAATCACGCGCTCATCGAGCGCAACAAGCGCACCGCCTGGCTCGCCATGCGCGTCTTCCTGCGGTTCAACGGCGTCAGTGCCAGCACCGTCCCGCCGTCCGTCTCCATTGCCGGCCCGTTCGTCGAGGAAGTCGCGCAGGACGACGTCGATGTACCGGTCAGGAGTGCGTCGCGATCTTGGGGCCGGTGAAGAAGGACGACTACCTGCGGGTTCAGTTGCTGTGCGCAAGGTTCGGCGGAGGTGCGGGCAACGCCCTGCCTTCCCCGGTTCGGTGGAGCGATCAAGGCTTCCCGCTCGAGTATCTGCCGAATGCCCGCATGGCGAGGGCGCCCGCCAGCGGCCCGGGTGCCAGGAGGAGGAAGGCGTGACGCCAGCCGACGGCCTCGGCCAGCAGAGGGGTGAGCTGGATGGTGATGACCGTCAGGGCGAAGCCGATTGCGGTCTGGGCGGTGAGGGCCGTTCCGATGTAGCGGTGGTCGGCGACCTCGCTCAGTGATGTCGAGAACACGCCCGAGTCCGCGATCACGGCCGCACCCCACAGCGTGCAGAAGGCGAACAGAAGCAGCGAGGAGGAGTGGAAGAAGAAGGGGGAGACCAGGCAGCACAGGCCACTGAGAAGAAGAGCTGCCATGGCGGCGGGTGGGCGGCCGAAGCGGTCCGCGCCCCAGCCGCCGAGCAGGCAGCCGGCGGCTCCGCCGAGCCCCATGGTGAGGAACACGGTGATCTCCACCGAACCCGGAAGGCTCTTTGCGGCAGGCGTCGCCAGCAGGAAGGACGGGATCCACGTCCACAGCGCGTAGAGCTCCCACATGTGCCCGAAGTAGCCGAGGTTGGCCAGCCGCGGCCCGCGCTCGGTGAACATGGTCAGCGCATACCTGGGATTACGGGCAGGAGCGGACGTCGCCGCGTAGGGGCCTGGCCGGACAAAGAGCAGAGCGATGACGGAACCCGCGAACCCTGCCGCTGCGGCGGCGAGCAGCACGTCGCGCCAGCGCAGTGATCCCACCCCGGCGATCAGATGAGGAAGCGCGGAGCCAAGGGTGAGGGCGGCGATGAGGACGCCCATGGTCCTGCCCCGTCCGGCAGTGCCGGACCAGGAGACCATCAGCTTCATTCCGGTGGGGTAGACCCCGGCCAGGAACATTCCCGTCATGAAACGCAGCGGGATGGCGACGGCCAACCGGTCGGCGGCGAGGGCCAGCACCACGGTGCAGACGGCGGCTGCCGCAGCACTGGCGGCGAGCAGACGCTGCGGCGGGATGCGGTCGGCCAGATTCAGGGCAGCCGAGGCCACGGCCCCGACGACGAAACCGATCTGTACCGAGGCCGTCAGCCATACCGCGCCCCCGGCAGTGAGTCCCCAGTCGGTCCGGAGGCTGGGAACCACCGCCGACATGGAGAACCACACGGCGAGGCCGAGCACTTGCACCGCAGCGATCGCACCGCGTTGCACAACGATGTTCACGAATACCTCTCTTGGGCCGAGCTCTCGTTCCCCCGGCCGCGCACGCGGTGGCCGAAGGCCGACCCTAATGGCCCCGGCCGCGTGCGAACCCGAGCGCAGCCGGCCGCCCGGCAACGCGATGCCCCCTCCAGGCACCTGTGGCGTCGCGTACTGGACGAAGCCTGCGCTGCGCCGCGAGGGCACCTTCCGCGATGGGGGCGTTCAGCTTCAGGCAGTCGAATTCTTCTCATTTCGGCGGAGGGTGTCGCGCAGCCGCGCTGCTTGGGTCACCAGGCGGGACTTTCCGCCGCGGCTCGCTGTCGCAGCGAGCCCGGCCGGTTCCGCCGAATCGGCTCCGCACTGCTCCACGCACTCGGCAGCCGTCGCCAGGAGATCTCCGGCGCCGCGCGGATCGACCGTGCCCGTGAGGGGTGCCGGCAGCACGGCTGCCAGCACAGCCCAGGTCGTCGCATAGGCGCCCGTCGCCGCAGCGGTGCGCAGCGAGTCGGCGAGCCGGCTGGGCTTGACCGTGCCCAGGCCGATCAGCTCGGCCAGGTCGCCGCCGAGGCGAAGGGCGTTCAGATCGCCCCGAGCGGCCAGGGTGAGAAGCGCGTCCACGGCCCGCAGCCGGTCCTCGGGGTACCGGGCACCGAGTCCGGTGGCGACGGCGAGGTGCAGGGCCGGGCCGGCAGGTCCACCGGCCGCGGCCAGCAGAGGGAGCGTGGTGGCCCCCTCGCGCGCTTCGTGGACGGCGCCGGCCGTGACGAGCGGCAGCCACCAGGCGGCCAGGGTTTCGCGGTCCTCGGGCAGGACCGCGATCAGTGAAGTGTCCTCGCCGCCGTCCCAGCAGCGGTCCGCTGCCTGGCGGGCGCCCGCCAATTCGCGAAACGCGTCCGGGAAACCGTGCAGTACAGCCGTGCGTTCGCCGGTGTCCATCACGAGCCGCGCGGGGGTCTCACCACCGTAGGCGTACCGCTCGGCTCCAGCCGTACGCCGGGTGACGGGCGCCGGCTGCCCGGCGGCGCCGAGCCAGGAGGCCAACCGGTCACCTGCGGGCGTACCGAGGGCCGCAGCCAGGGGCAGGACGGCGGCGTCGCGCTGGACCCGGAGCAGAGCCTGGGCGAAGTCCGCCGGGGCCGGGTCCTCGCCCAGGCGGTCGTACTCGATCAGCCGCGCGATCAGCACGCGGGGGTCCAGGGCGCCGGATTCCATGGTGGGCGTGGCGAGCAGGAACGGCAGCGGCCGGGAAGTGATGCGCAGCGCGGCCTCTTTCACGCGCGCGTGGGTGACGGCGCGCAGTGCGGTGTGGGAGCAGTCGGAGCGCCACGAGACAAGGGCCGGCGGCGGTTCGGCGATCGGCGGCATGTCCAGCACGGCAGCGGCGACGTGTTCCAGGCCGGGCAGCTCATGGGTGTAGTGATGGGATTGCGCAGGATCGAGCCACCAGCGGCCTGCGAGAGCGGGCCGCAGCGCCTCGGCGAGGGCCGCACGGTCCCGGTGGGCGTGCCGGACCAGTCCGTCCAGGGCGCGTTCGAACTCCTCGACGGTGGAGGTGCGGGCGTAGACGATTGCCGCGACGAGCTCGACGGCCTCTGCGACCGTCTCCGGAGCCGGGGCGAGCGGGACCGGGACCGGGGGCGGCGGCAGGATCTCCCGGTAGGGGCAGGTCTCCTCGTCGGGAGCGGCGTCCGGCCCGAAGAGCTCCACCGCTCGGGCCCGGTGGGTCGGGCTCAACAGCCGCGCACGGCGGGCGAGTTCGGCGCGCAGCGCGGGATCGTCGGGGAGGTGCGCGGCAGCCAGCTTCAGCGCCCGCTCCTGGATGGCGGTGTCCGCGTGTCCGAAGGCCTCGGCGAGCTCCGGCAGTATGTCGGGGGCGGCGGAAGGGCGGCGGGCGAGTTCCTTGCCGATCAGTACGAGTTGCGCGCGGACCAGTTTCTTCTCGGGGCGGAAGAGGACGGCGCCTGACATCTCGGCGAGCATGCGGGGGGTCAGGAGGCCCGCTGTCGCGAGCCGGGCGAGGGTTTGCTGGGCGCTCCCGGCCACGGCGGAGGGGGCGTCGGCGGCCAGCGTGATCCAGTCGGCGGCCCGCTCCCGCTCTTCCTCGCCGGTCGGGCGAAGAGCCTCCAGGATCGCCTGATACGGACGCAGTTGAGCGGCCTTGCCGCCCCGCAACAGTCTGGCGACGGACCCGTCCAACAGCGCGGCGCGCTGCACGTGTCCCTCGGCGGCCAGGGTGGCCAGCGCGGTCGGCCAGTGGTGGGCGTGCCCCGGCTCCAGGTTCCGGGCGAAGGAACGGACCGGTTCGGCGGTCGCGAAGAGGCGCGGGACGAGCGTGGCGACGTGCGGGTCCTTGCGTAGGGCGACCACGAGCGGGGAACGGGCTGACACCATGGCCGCCGACCAGCCCTCGACGCAGCCGTCGGTGGTGGGCATCGGGCAGCCTGCGAGCCGCACCAGTTCGCTGATCAGCGGGTAGTCCGCCTCGGCGGTGGCGGACCGGGCGGCCAGCCGGTGGGCGAGGTCGCCCAGCCACTTCGGGTCCCGGCCGGCCAGTACGTCGAGCAGCGTCGCGGCCGGCGGCAGCGGCATCCAGCGGCGCAGATCGGCGGCTCCGATCCAGGCGGCCGCCGCTGCGGCGCCGGAGTTGCAGCCGGCTCCGGCAATCACCAGGGCCGGGTTCATCAGGTTCCGGTCCTGCCAGCGCTCCGAGCGGGAGGAACGCAGAGTGCGGCGCATCTCCTTCAGGCCGGTGAGCAGGACCCGGCGCTGCGCGGGGTCCAGTGGTTTGAGGAGTCCCGGCAGTTCGGCGGTGCGGCCCGCCCGTACGGCTTCGAGGACGTCGTCGATGGCGTTCAACGTGTGGCTCCGGAGTTGGTGGTGGTCGCGCTGGTGGAGGTGCCGGCTGCTCTCAAGGTCATCCGGGTGGCGAGCGCGTGCTTGCAGGGGCCGCGGCGGCCCCGGTAGTCCGCCCGTCACTGGCAGGTGCAGCTCAATGCGCTGCCGGACTCGCGCACCTGGTAGCGGCGTTCACCGGAGACCTTCTTCTCGACGACCGGCCCGTCGAGGGTGGTCACCGCCATCTCGTCGGGGCCGATCCTCAGGTGCGGTGGATCGTCTCCGCTCAGCCGGGACAAGGCCTCGCGCAGCGGGTTGTTGACATCGACGTTGGTGGTGCCGTGGCCGGTGTCGGCGCCGCGCAGCCCGTCGGGGAGCACATCAAGCCGGGCGTACACGCCGCAGCACCCGGAGAAGGACTCGAAACGGAGCCGGTCGCCGTTGCCCGTCACCACCGGACCGGGCGATGCGCGCAGGGTGCGCCGGTGGTAACGGCCGCGGCCGCGGCCACGTCCGCGACGGCGAGAAGTGCTCGCGCGGCCACCTGAGGTGCGCTCAGGAACCCGGCGAAGAGCTGCGGGTGGGCATCGGCCCCGGCCGGGGTGAGTCCTCCCGCCGTCTCCGGACCGAGAGCCTGCCCCGTCCCGGCGACCGGTCAGCGAGGAGGCGCGCGCATAGGCGAAGGTGTGTGCACTTCTTGTCATGTCTGAGACGCTAGACGGAGCCACTGACAACGTTGACCGACGGGAGCCACTGCCCACAGACATGGCGAGCGGCCGCCTGAACCGGTGACGTTCAGCCGTGGAAGGCACTCGGTCATGGTGTGGCAGGTGGTCAGCCTGTGCTGCACGACACCGTCGGCCAGGTCCAGGATCCGTTGGTCTGAATCGTCACCCCCCAGGTGTTTCCGCTGCCGTTGGGCTTCGCGGTCAGGACCTGGGCGCTGGGGTAGGTGGTGCTGACGTTCCAGGTGGAGAGGATCTTCTCGGGGGCTGGGACGTTCATGGTGACGGTCCAGTTGCTGGAGCCGGTGACGGAGACGTTGAGGTTGTAGCGGTCGCTCCACTGCTGCCCGGCGGAGAGCGTCGCGGTGCAGCCGTCGGTGCCCCCGCCTCCACCGGTCCCGCCTCCGCCGGCGCTGCCGTCGGGCGCGACGGCCCGTCCGGTCTGCGGAGAGATCATGCCTGAGCAGAGGCCGCGGGATGCGAGCGACTGAGCGATACGCGGGATCGCGGCGAGGGTGTTGGCCGGCCACTCGTGCATCAGGATGACCTGACCGTTGGTGAGTCGTCCCACGGCCTGCACGATCGCGTCGCTACTGGCACCGTTCCAGTCCTGCGAGTCGACGTCCCAGATCACCTCCGTCAGTCCGTACTTGGCCTCGACGGCCTTGAGGGTGGAGTTGGTCTCGCCGTACGGCGGCCGGAACAGCTTCGGCGTGCCTCCGCCCGCGTTGGCGATGGCCTGCTGGGTCCGGGAGACCTCCGAGTCGATCTCGGCCTGGCTCTTCTGGATGAGATGCGGGTGCGTGTAGCTGTGGTTGCCGACCCACATGCCGGCATTGATCTCGGCCTGCACCTGGCTCGGGGAGGAGGCGGCGTACTGGCCCTCGTTGAACATGGTGGCCCGCAGGCCGTTCTGCTTGAGAGCGTTGAGCAGGCCGGGGGTGTGGTCGTTGGACGGGCCGTCGTCGAAGGTGAGGCCCACGTAGCCGTTGCAGGTGACGGCCTGTGCGGGAGCGGCGGCCGTGGCGGTCAGGCTCAGGGAGGCCGTCGCGACGAGAGCGAGTCCGGTGGCCAGGGCGGCCGGGCGACGGCGGGGAAGGAGATGCATGGGGGTTCTCCTGGTGGCGGAGGTCCGGCCACGCCGAGGAGCGTGGCCGGACGCGTTGTGAAGGTGAGGGTCACTGCGGACCCGGTGGGATCAACCGGCGCTGCAGGTGACCGTGGGCCAGGTCCAGGAGCCGTTGGTCTGGATGGTCGCTCCCCAGTTGTTGCCGCTGCCGTTGGACTTGGCCACGAGGGTCTGGCTGTCCGGGTAGCTGGTGCTCACGTTCCAGGTGGACAGCACCTTCTCGGGCGAGGGGACCTTCATGGTGACGGTCCAGTTGCTGGAGCCGGAGACGGAGACGTTCAGGTTGTAGCGATCGCTCCACTTGTCTCCTGCGGAGAGCGTCGCGGTGCAGCCGCCGGAGCCGCCGCCGGAGCCGCCGCCGGTACCGCCGCCCGTTCCGCCTCCGCCCGTGCCGCCGCCGGAGCTGCCTTCACTGACGGTGATGTTGGAGCTGCCGCTGCTCTGGTAGCCCTCGGTCGCCATGATCATGTAGTTGAAGGAACCCATGCTCATGCCGTGGCTTGACCAGGCGTCGAAGTGGTTGCCCGTGGTGATGGTGCCCCCCGTCCGCTTCGACTGGCGGACGCTCCAGTACTGCTTGAAGGTCTTGGTGCCCTCGATCGAGGGCTGGTTGACCCGGGTCGTCTCATAGATGTCGTAGGTGCCTCCGTCGCTGGTGACCGTGCCTTTGAAGGTGCCGGTGGGGCGATACGTGCCGAAGTTCTCGACGACGTAGTACTCGACCAGCGGGTTGGTGGTCCAGCCGTAGAGCGCGAGGTAGGCGTTGCCCGACGGGTTGAAACTGCCGGAGTAGTTAACGGACTTGCGTCCGCCGGTGCTCCACCCCTTGCCGCCGACGAAGTTGCCGACGTTGCTCCACTGGTAGCCGTAGTTGCCGCCCGAGCCCAGCGTCATCGACACCGAGCCGCCGCCATCGCTCCAGTGCGAGTAGTAGTAACCATTGTTGGTGCCGGTCTGGTTCGAGTTGATGACGGTGTCGGCGCTGGCGGCGTTGGGCAGCAGCAGCACGGCGACCGCGGCCAGGGCGATCGCCCAGGAGCTTCTCAGCAGGGTCATGAAGCGGCCGGGTCTGCGTCTGCGAGGTGATGGCACGGGTGCGCTCATGTCGGTGTCCTCCAAGGGCTGTGACGTACGAGTGATGCCGGCCGGGTCCCTGCCGTCTCCCCTCAACACAGGGGCCCTGCCGCATGGTTGGGGCTCACGCGGCAGTCGGCGGTGGTTGTCCGGCCCGATCACGGAGTCTTGGTCTGTCCCCGACAACTGTCAATAGTTTCGGCAAGTATTGCGAAACCTTCGGTTCTGCTGAAAGGACATCCTTGATGTTGTCTCCACAGGTCAAGGCGCAGGTCGAGCACATAGAAACTGATGTCGGTCGATCGCGACGGGATGAGTGATCCATTCTGAATCATGGATTGCTCCGAAACTTTCGGGATTGCTCGAATCTCGTGCCGCCCCCAGCGACGCCCGCCGATCCGGCGAATAACTCGCGCGTTGGTGCCATCGCCGGCCCAAGGCCGTGGCGGCGCCGCCGGCCGTTGTCTGCGGGCAGGCATGGCGCAGGCGGGCGAGGGATGCAGCGGTAACTGTCCGCCCGGGGTGGAGTGGACGCTCGCAGGTGCGCGCGGGCATGTGCACGACGGTCCGGTCCTGGCGCCCGCGGACGAGGGGCCGTGTCCGCCCTGCCTAGGCCGGCAGTCATTCCCACCCGCCGGCAGTCACGAGCTTCCTCAGTGGGAACGTAGCTCGAGGGCCACCAAACACTTCTGCCGGGAACACAATGAAGTGTGTGGGCGTCGCTGCGGCGAGTTGCCGGAGAGCACGGCCGTCGGAGGAGGCGTGACATCGCGATGCCCGATGTTTCCGCTTCGGGCCAGGGCCGGGCGGATGAGCGAGTGCCTACGAAGGGACCGATATGAGTGTCGGGGAGAAGGCAAAGGCCAAGACCGAGCAGGTTGTTGGGAAAGCCGTCAGGAAGGTGGCCCACGCGGTGGGCAACGAGACCGCCGCAGCCAAGGGAACCGCACTGGAGGCCCGGGGTAAGGCCCGGGGCATCAAGGAGAGGTCGAAGGACAGCTTCAGGCGCTGAACACGCCACGTCGTGGCCGGAGCGGTGTGAGCTTCGAGCGGGTTCGTGCGCCAGGCGGTCCGCAGCGGGGCTTGGCGCTGCAACGGCTTGCGCCCAGCGCACGTCGCTCCGGCCCGCTCCGGCCCGCGCGTGCGGCGGCGTCCTCT
This sequence comes from Streptomyces sp. LN549, assembly GCF_043203805.1. NCBI lineage: Bacteria > Bacillati > Actinomycetota > Actinomycetes > Kitasatosporales > Streptomycetaceae > Streptomyces > Streptomyces sp. LN549. Next base: position 6,835,371 of record NZ_JAZHRI010000002.1, read on the forward strand.
GCCCGTTTCGCCGCCCGGCCAAGGGCCGGCCCGAGCGGGGTGCCGAAGGAGCCCTCGAGTCATCGCCAGACCTGAAGGGACCCCACTGTCTCCCTCCATACGGACAGGACGTCGGGAGAGGCGCCGGCGGTGCGCCGTCAGGTCCAGGGTGCAGGTAAGGCCGCCGTGGCGCAGGGCGTCGGTGACGAGCGCCGGGACGATCGGCATCACAGTGTCGGCAGCTGCGCTGCGATCGCGAGCCGTGCAAGACGCTCTTCGTGTCACCAGGGGTTACGGGGCAGCCCTTGGACCGCCGCGTGCCCCGTCAACGGCGGAGGTCGACTATCTCTCTGCCTAGTGCATGGAAATCTGTGACGGCGAGAGTAGACATTGGGTGGTGTGATGGTTATGGTTTCTCTCGTAGCCGAGATCGAGCAAGGCCCGGCAGACATGAACTGCCAGGCAGCAGTACACGCAGTTGCAGTGCGCAGGACGGTGCGGTGGTGGAGTTCTGAAGCCAGGGTTGTTGCAGGACGGCGACGGGACTGACGACCGGACCGGGCGGCCCGCAGGATCAGGGGCTGCCGTGAGCAGGACCGCGATTCACGCGGGAGCAGTCCAGTAAGTGCAGTCGCAGTTCCAGCAGTGCGGTTTGTCAGTGGTTCCTCGGTAAAGGCGTCGGCTGCGGGCGCGCGTGCCGGGAGGTTCGGCAGTGGGGTTCCAAGCCAGAGCAGATGCAGGACGGGCGACGGGGCTGGCTGCCGAAGAGTGGCTGTGTTCGAGGCCGCCAGCGGTTCGCAGTACCAGCAGTACGCAGGTCCCGATCAAGCAAGTAGTTCATCCAGAGGGAAAGAACGGAGGAGCCCAGCGCCATCAGGATCGCCCGGGCGGAATCACTGGGCCCGGGTACCGCAGGACATCGATAGTGAGGTGGTCTCCGGTCAAGCAACCGCGATCCCCGCGTCCCCGACAGCGTTCACGTCGGGTCTGCGGAAACAGAGGGCCGGCGCAGTATCAGGGCCGGCAGATGGTGTAGAAGTTCCTTCGGGGCCCTGGTGCCAGTACGGCACCAGGGCCCCTCCACGCGTTCCGCAGAGAGGTGCAAATGACAGTAAATGATTCGTTCGGTCGTCTCGATGACGACGACTACCCCGCCTACACGATGGGCCGGGCCGCCGAGATGCTCGGCACCACCCAGGGATTCCTCCGTGCCATCGGAGAGGCCCGCCTGATCACCCCGCTGCGCTCCGCGGGCGGCCACCGCCGCTACTCCCGCTACCAGCTGCGTATCGCCGCCCGCGCCCGGGAACTCGTCGACCAGGGCACTCCCATCGAGGCCGCCTGCCGCATCGTCATCCTCGAAGACCAGCTCGAAGAAGCACAGCGCATCAACGCCGAATACCGCCGGGCCGCCGGACCGTCGGTTCCGCCCGTGTCCTGAGACAGTGAGCCTTTTCAACGTGGGCACGATCGAGTGACGCCGGGGTCACGACGGCTCATGTACGCCCGCGCCGCCAGCCTCTCCACGTCGAACTGCTCGTGGAGGTGCTCCAGCGCCCAGGCGACGACCTCGGTGAGCGGGTCGGCGCCGATCTCCTCCGGTAAAGACCTGTCGAGGTAGCGCCCTCCTGGCCGCCCGAGCGGCGCGGCGGGACCACCAGTCGGCGGGCCAGGGCCCCTGCCGCCTCGTTGCCGCGGTCGCACGATGTGGAGAGAATCGTCTCAGGCACCCGGCATGTCAGCCAAGTTGACAACGCCCACTGAACCGCTCCGGATCGATGGAGGCCCGGGTGAGGCTTTCGCACTGACAGCGGTGGGTACATCCGCAAGTATGGACGCTGGCGCATGGATATCGCTGATAGCTACGGGGATCGTCCTGCTCATCGGGGCGGGGCTCATCTGCTACGAGCATTGGGGATCCGGCGCGAACCAGAGCCGGGAGTATGACCTCGGTCCGGACAACACCAGCGGCGGAGGCGGAGGCGGCTGACGCCCACGGTTCGGCCAAACCGCCTCAGCCCGAACCTGCCGCCGATCAGGACCGCGCTGCAGCAGAGCATCGAACAACGGCCTGGATCTCGTCGGACTCCCCTCGCGATAGATCGATGCCTTGGGTTCAGCGTTGCCGCTCCAGGGTGAGGACGGCTGCAGCGATTGACGACATTCGATTCGGGCTGCACCGGGCCTTGCGGAAGATCCGCCACGACTTCAGCCGTGCGACACCACGCTCGACCGGAGCCCGTGCCGCGGACAGTACGCGGTTGACGGTCTGTTGGGTGGGCGTGGGGCCACGGCCCGGTGGGCGTCCGAGGGGCGTCGTCACCCACGGTCCGGCTCCCATGTAGGCGCGGTCGGCCAGGACTGGAACGCCCTGACGCTCGCAGATCCGGATGATCCGGTGAGTGCGGGCCGCGGTCAGGTCGTGTGTGCGGCCGGGCAGTGCAGGCGAGATCCACAGCAGCCGCCCAACCGGGTCGGTCACCACCTGCACGTTCACCCCGTGCCGGTGGTGCTTGTGGGAGTAGTCGGCCCGGCTGTCGCCGACCCGGTCGCACTCCGCCAGAGTGCCATCGAGCAGAACGTGATCAGGGTCGGCCTCGCGCAGAGTGCGCAGCAGGCCGGGCGCGTGGTCGACCAGCATGTCGACAACGGCTGCCACGTAGGCGTGCGCGGTGCCGACGGAGATGCCGAACCCGGCAGCGAGCTGGGCGAGAGTGTCGTGCCGCCGCAGGTACACCAGGCCGACCAGGGCACGCTGGTGCGGCGGGAGCTTGCAGCGGCGGTCACCCTCACGGGTGACGATGAGCATGGTGACCCACTCGACCAGGGCATGAGGCAGGTCGAGTGCGGCTGAATACGGAACCAACGCGGCTCCTGTGCTTGTGGGTTGAGACTTCGAACACCTCCCCCAACGGCACGGGAGCCTCGTGCGTTGCGCACACCGCCAGCATCACCCGATCAGTGGCGACTCCGAAACAGCTCAGTGCGCCCGGGTTCCGGCGGCCCCCGCGCACACATGTGTGTCGGTGTGACTTGGCGGACGTTCTGTCCTCTGCGCCGGCTGTCATGGTGCGGAAGTCCCCCCATGTCTTGGGCGTGCGTGTTTCGCTTCCCGAAACGTTGCGCTCCGGGTGGATTAATAGTTGCGGCCGCGAGGTGAGGGTTTAACGTGCCGTGCCGGGAGCGTTTTTACCGCAACGATCAGAATGTAATTGCGTAACTTACACCGGACGCTATGGCATGCTACTGTCCATCTCAGTTGCAGTCATGGTTCCCAAACTTCAAGCGCCTCCAACGGTACTCCAGCCGTTGGGAGCGTTTTTGTATTTCCGGTCATTCCGGGAGGGGCGTCATCGCGGCGACCCGGTATCCGTGTACTGCGGGTCCCGGCTTACTGCCTCCGAAGGAGATATGACATGACGTCCGGCACCGTGAAGTGGTTCAACGCGGCAAAGGGTTTCGGCTTCATCGAGCAGGATGGTGGCGGTGCCGACGTGTTCGCCCACTTCTCGAACATCGCCGCCGAGGGCTTCCGTGAATTGCTCGAAGGACAGAAGGTCACCTTCGACATCGTGCCGAGCCAGAAGGGGCCTACGGCCGAGAACATCGTTCCTGTCTGACGCCACCGCTGCGCATGCCCCTCGTTGTGGACTCGCGCGTGGAATGCCATCGCCCACGGGTGTCATCTCGGGGGTGCCGGACCCCGAAGCTGGGCCTGCTGAAGTCCCCGATTTTGCGTCCGCAGGGCGCCGGCCTTTTCCGTCACCTGCATTCGCAGCGGATTACTGCATGTCAGACATTCTTTCGCATCCCATTCGGCTCGTTATTCTCCCCACGCGGCCTTGCGCGGCGGGAATTCTTTGATACGCGCACTGTGAAGGAAGGTTTGAATGAACCCTGAACCTACGGACGACCACTCTTCCCGCAGCCGGACCAACGGCCCCGCGTCCGGCTCCGGCGCCGGTCTGGGCCGGGGCAGCCGCGGCTCGTCGGCCCCGAGTGACGGGAAGCTGGTGGGCGGGGATATCCGTCGCAGGAACAACATCACCGTCACCGGCCGTGTCGACGGGCCGGTGCTCCTGCTGGCGCACGGGTTCGGCTGTGATCAGAACATGTGGCGCCTGGTGGTTCCCCTGCTTGCGGGGGACTTCCGGTTGGTGCTCTTCGACTACGTGGGCTCCGGCCGCTCGGACCCTTCGGCCTGGAGTGAGCAGCGCTACAGCTCACTGGAGGGCTACGCCTCGGACGTGCTGGATGTCTGCGAGGAGCTGGACCTGCGGGATGTGATCTTCGTGGGACATTCGGTCAGTGCCATGGTCGGGGTTCTCGCAGCGGCCAAGGCGCCCCAGCGGTTCTCCCGCCTGGTGATGGTGGCTCCGTCGCCCCGCTACATCGATGAGGACGGGTACCGGGGCGGGTTCAGCGCGGACGACATCGGTGAGCTGCTGGAGTCGTTGGAGTCGAACTACCTGGGCTGGTCGGCGGCGATGGCTCCCGTGATCATGGGTAACGCGGACCGGCCTGAACTCGGCCAGGAGCTGACTACCTCGTTCTGCGCGACCGACCCGGACATGGCTCGGGTCTTCGCCCGCACGACGTTCCTGTCCGACAGCCGCGAAGACCTCAAGACGGTCGCGGTGCCGACGCTGGTGCTGGAATGCAAGCAGGACGTGATCGCCCCCCGCGAGGTCGGTGCCTACGTCAACGATGCGATCCCGGGCAGTCGCCTGGTCACGCTCGAGGCGACGGGGCACTGCCCGCAACTGAGCGCACCGCGGGCCACCGCGGTGGCGATCACGGACTTCATAGGAGTGGCCCGCTGATGCGGCGCAGCGATCAGTGTCCGGAAAGGGAGCAAGGCAGCGAAGCGACGAACGCGGCTTTCACTTCCCTGCTGGAGGACAGCGCGGAGGAGCTGTACGAGCAGGCTCCCTGCGGCTATCTGTCAACGCTGATGGACGGCACCATCGCGAAGATCAACACCACACTTCTGGAGTGGCTTGGTCTTTCGCGGCGGCAGGTGGTGGGCCGGATGAGGTTCGCCGATCTGCTCACCGTGGGCGGCAAGCTCTACCACGAGACGCACTTCGCCCCGCTGTTGCAAATGAGCGGCGAGGTCAGCGGCATTGCCCTGGACATCAAAGCCACTGACGGTCAGCGAATGCCGGTGCTCGTCACCTCGAAGGTGAAGACCGGCGACGACGGCGGACCGATGCTCGTGCGCACCACGATCTTCGATGCCCGCGACCGCCGCGCCTACGAGACCGAGCTGCTGCGCGGACGTCAGGCGGCTGAAGAAGCGCGCCGGCAGGCCGAGGCCGACCGGGAAAGACTCCAGGAAGCCCTCGCCGTGCTGCAGCAGAGCCTGCTGCCCGCCGAACTGCCCACGGTTCCGGGCCTGGAAGCCGGCTCCTACTATCACACCGCCTCTCCGGAACTCCTCGGCGGAGACTTCTACGACCTGTTTCCCCTCGACGCGGACCGATGGGCGTTCTTCCTCGGCGACGTGTGCGGCAAAGGCCCTCAGGCTGCAGCGGTCACCTCACTGACCCGCTACACGCTTCGGGCGGCGGCCCTGCACGATCCGGACCCCGTCACGGTTCTGACCACCCTGAACACCGTGCTGCACGAGCGGTACACCAGCGGCGACACCCGCTACTGCACCGCGATATTCGGCGTCCTGCACCCGGGCAGCGACCACGTCAGTGTGCACTTGGCCTCCGGCGGCCACCCCTCCGCACTGATCCAACGCGCCGACGGCACCGCGCATTACCTGCCCACCCCCGGTGGCATGCTGATCGGCGTCCTGCCCCAGGCACAGTTCACACCTGCCCGGACCCGGCTGTTGCCCGGCGACACCCTGCTGCTCTACACCGACGGCCTGACCGAAGCCCGCACCGGGCCCAAGCGCGAGCTCTACGGCGACGAGGCCCTGCGCACCTTCACGGCCGAACAGTCCGCCACCGGGCCCCAGGCCCTCATCACCGCTCTGACCGGGCTCCTCGCCGGCTTCGGCGACGGACTCGACGACGACACCGCGCTGCTCGCCCTCGGCGTGCCCGCCCCGCTTCCCCACCCACGAGTAAAGACCTGAGATGAGCCAGCTGACGATCGCCGTCCACCACGCAGGCACCGGTCCCGTACTGGAGATCACCGGTGACCTCGACCATGCGACGGCACCCGAACTCCGTCAGGCCGTGGACCGCCTCACCCTGGCCAGTGGCCAACTGCTGGTCGTGGATCTGACCGGCCTGCAATTCGTCGACTCCAGCGGCATCACCGCTTTGCTGGTGGCACGCAACCTGGCTACGGAACAGGGCGGCGACATGGCCCTGGCCGCTGTCCCAGCCAACACCGCCCGGATCCTGCGTATCGTCGGCCTGGACCGGGTCTTCACTCTTTATCCTGACACCTCGACCGCCACGGACCCCGGCTCCGCAGTCCGCTGATCACCAGGACCGCGCCGCCAATGACTGGATCGCGGCCGCGAAAATGGAGTACCCCGTACTGTCGTTCTCGAGGCAGTCCGTGGGACGCCACTGCGCGAGGACACTTCCGGACACACGGCTCCGGAGGTCCGATCCGCCTGTCGACTGATCCGGGCGCACGACCCGCCACCACCGCAGCCGGGAAGTAGCCACCGCCCGGTGCTGCCGTGCACCTGTCGCTTCCGTCTGCCCCCGGCGTGCGGGGTTGCCGTAGAGCCGGCCGAGCCGAAGTCGAACAGCGTGCCCTCGTAGACACGGTCACCGGGGAAGCCGGGACCGGGTCCGCCGGCCGACCAGTACACAGATGCCGCCGCCGACGGCGCAGAGTACGCCGAGCACCACGGTCAGCCCGAGCACCATGGGTACGGTACCGCTCGCGAGTGCGCGGCCCTGGACCGCGGCGATGGGTACGGTGCCCGAGCTTTCGCTCAGGAAGTACCGGGAGTCGTTGGAGTTCCCCCGGTTGTCACCCAGGAGGAACATGCGGCCGGGTGGCACCGTCACATCGAGGTCGGGGGTGCTCGGCCCGAAATCCGCCCGCTTCACATACGGCTCACTGAGCGTTCGGCCGTTGACGCTCAGGGAACCGTCCGCGAAGACGACACGATCGCCACCGAGCCCGATGACGCGCTGCAGTACGGCCAGGCCGGTGTACCTGGTCGGCATCTGGTAGAGCACGACATCGCCCCGCCGGACCGCTGCGCCGTCGATCTTCCTTATGGGCACCCGGTCACCTTCGTCGTAGGTGGGTTCCATCGCCCGACGGGCGGTTGCCGTGGTGTACGACGTCTGCACGGCCACGAGCGCCCCCGCCGTCGCGACGAGCCCGAGGACCATCAGGATCACTCCCGCGATCAGCACCCCTCTGCCGGCAGGTCCGCGTCGCTTCTTCTGCATCGTCTCTCCGTCGCCTTCCGAGCACATCGATGGGTCAGGCCCCTGAGCGGGGCGGCGAATTCCAGGGGCCGCCGGCGTCAGCCGATGGTCATGGTCATCACGGTGCCGCCGTGCCGGAGAGGGCGGGGAGTACGAGCGCGGTCGCAGCGAGGGCGCCGCGGGTGAGGTTCACGGGGTCTCGCCGTTCTCGGAAGTGGAGTCGGAGGCGTTCCGCGCGGGGGGCAGCGGGGCGCTGCAGGTCGCCCGTCCGTACGGGCCGGTCGCCGTGGAACCCTGGACGTGCCTGCCGCGGACGGCTACGGCACAGCCGGCGTCGCCGCCCTTGTCGTCGAGCGCGATGCGCACGGTGGGCTCGGTGCCGAGCGCGACCTCGACGTTCTTGCGCCAGGGCAGTTCGGAGCCGGACACGGTGAGGGTCTTGGGCTGCTTGCCCTGCGCGATGAAGTCGATCGTCACCGTGCCCGAACCGCGGACCTCGTAGGTGACGGCGGCGGTCGGCACCGGTTTCGCCTCCGGCTCGTCGGAGGTGGTGAGGACGCCGTAGGCGACCACGCCCGCTGCCAGCAGAAGGGCGACCGCCGAGCCGATGAGGATGCGGCGGCCGGTGGTGCCGGAGCGCTCGGGGCGCTTCTCGGCCGGTTCCGCTCCGGAAGCGGCATCGGCGGTACCGGAGCTCAGGGTGTCGGTGTTCATGGGGCTGGGACGTCTCCGATACGAGAGGCGACCAGGGCAGCAATGGCCCGACCGGTCGAAGGGGGAACAACGCATTCGCGAGGCCGGACCACCGATCGGAGTTCCGGGCATCTGGCCATGCGAGGTCCCTTCAGGAATGAATGTCAGTCAAATCCGGCTGGTTATACCCCACATCGCGCATCGCATGAAACCCTGCGGACAATTCGCCCAAAAAATGTGTCACTGCCATGTGGTGAACTGTGTGACTTCGAGTGACGTGCGGTGAAGAGTCCCAATCTTCCGCTCTGTTGACGCCCCGTCATCGGCGTGTATAGAACGCGCTTGATTCCTTGAGAGCGCTCCGGTCCCCGAATCCGATCGCACCTTTGGCATGCCCAAAAGCAGGCCGGGGTGCCCGGAAGCGGATATCGGTGGCGAAAATGCGGCGCCCATGGCGCGAAGAAGAAGGCGGACCGTACGTGAGAACGCGACACCGAAGACTGCTTGCCGGTCTCGTCGTATCGGCCGTGGTGGGGACCCTGCTCCCGTCCATGGCTTTTGTGACGCCGGCGGCAGCGGCGGATTCGAGCGGCGACAAGGGCGGGAAGGCGGCCGTCCTCGACACCGGCAAGGGACGGATCGCCGGCGAGGAGGAACCCGAGCCGGCCAATGCCCTGGAGATATCCAGCCGCGAGAAACTGCCCAAGGGGGCGAAGGATCCCGAGCCGAAGCGGGTTGAGGAGCTGAAGAACCGGCGCACACCGAGTGCCCGGTTCTTCGAGCTCTCGGACGGGCGCGTCGAAGCCGAACTGACCGCGGTCCCCACCGCGTACGAGGACAAGCGGAACAAGACCTGGAAGCCGATCGACGTCTCCGTGCGGGAGACCTCGAAGAAGGGCTTCGACTACGCCAACACCGCCAACCTCGGCCGGACCTACTTCGGTTCCGAGCCGGGTGAGCTGGTGCGGATCGAAGGCGGGGGCGGCGAGTCCGTCACCCTCGGCCTGGACACCGGGGCAACTCTCGGCGGCAAGGACCTGAGGCCCGTGGCCAAGGGCGCCAAGGTCACCTATCCGGACGCAGTCGAGGGCGCCGACCTCGAGTACGTGGTCGAGCCGGGACAGGTCAAGGAGAACATCGTCCTGGCCGAACGCCCGGACAGTGCAGTGAAGTTCACCTTCACGCTGGACGCGGGCGGCCTGACGCCCAAGTCCCGCAAGGACGGCTCCATCGCCCTGTACGGCGAGGCCCCCCGGACGCCGGTGATGGTCATCCCCGCTCCGTACATGACGGACGCGGCGAAGGATTCGACGTCACCGACCGGCGGCACCTACAGCACCGAGGTCACCCAGAAGCTGGCCAGGGACGGTGACCACTGGAAGATCACCGTCGCACCGGACACCGAGTGGCTGGCCGCCAAGGACCGTCAGTACCCGGTGGTGATCGACCCCACGATCACGATCACCCCGGACGCGACCGGTTCGAAGGACACCATGGTCCTGTCGGACCAGCCGTCCACCAACTTCAACACCACCTGGAAGCTGTCGGCCGGCAAGACCGACACCGGTATCTCCCGCTCCCTGGTGGAGTTCCCGCTGTCGGAGATCCCGGCAGGGGTGAAGGTCGACTCGGCCCGTCTGGGCATGTACTTCGACCAGGCCCACACCACCAACGCCAACGATGTCACCATCGGCGCCTACCGGGCCACAGGCAGCTGGACCGAGGCCGGCGCCACCTGGTCCAACACCAGCGCCCTGGTCGGGGAGCTGTCCGGCACCACCGTGCAGATCGACGACGGTGACGCGGGAACGGCCGCGGTGGGCGAGTGGCCGAGGGTCACCACCACCAGCTCGGCGAACATCGGCAGCGACTACACCTCCAACAAGAACGCGGCCACCGGCGAGACCTACACCTATCAGCCGCGCATCGCCGAGACCGCGTCCTACCGCGTCGAGGCGCACTATTCGCCGCTGGCCGACAACACCACCGCCGCCCCGTACAAGGTCCTCCACGACGGGCTCACCCACAGCTACACAGTCGACCAGACGGCCGGGACCGCTTCGGCCTGGAAGGCCCTGACCAGCACCCAGCTGGACTTCAACAAGGGCAACGCCGACCGGATCGTCCTCGGTAACACGGGTGACTCCACCAAGCGGACCATGGCCGACGCCGTGCGCCTGGTGAACCCCGCCTCGATCGTCAAGAACGCCGGCGAGTACAACCAGTGGCACAACTTCCCGGTCACCGACACCGTTCAGAAGTGGGTCTCGGGCACCGCCGCCAACTACGGGTTCGTGCTCAAGGCCACCGACGAGTCGGCCACCGCGCCGACCGGCGGCCCGCGCTACGAGGCCGCCGACGGCTCCACGTACGGCGGCGAGACGGCGACCATCCCGCGGTTGACCGTCACGTACGGCAAGGTCGGCACTTCGCTGAACTCGCCGGAGGTCGTGCACTCCACCGGCCCCGAGCTGAGCTGGACCGCGTACAAGAACGACACCGGGGACACCGAGCTCGATGTCGCCGAGTACCAGGTGCACCGGTCGACCCAGCAGGCGTTCACGCCGTCGTCCGCCACCCTGGTGGCGCCGGTCGCCAAGACCGCGACCGCCTACACCGACACGACCGCCACCCCGTCCCCGAACGGGGCCGGAACGCCGGAGATCGGCCGGTCGTACTACTACCAGATCGTGGTCAAGACGGCCGACGGTCAGCTGCTCGGCTCGCCCACGCGGACCGTCGGCATCCCCAAACCGGGCCGCACCATGCGCCTGCTGCAGGGCACCGACGACGTCACCGACACCACACTCTCCTCCCAGCAGCCCACCACCGGCCAGGACACCATCCAGTCCTTCGGCGTCGGGCAGAAGTGGCTGAGCACCGGCGACAACTCCGGCACCTACGGCACCACCCGTGCCGCGCTGAAGTTCAACACCACGGCCATCCCCACCACGGCGACCGTCCTCGAAGGCCGGATGTACCTGTGGGGTGCGGAGACCACCAACACCACGAGCGGCGCCGTCTACGAACTCCACGGCCTGAACAAGACCTTCGACGAGACCGCCGCCACATGGAACCAGTCGGGCCCCTCGGCCCCCTGGACCGCTCCCGGCGGCGACTTCTCGGCCACGGTCTCGGACACCGTGCCGCAGTTCACCGACGAGGTAGGCCGCCACTGGTGGGACGCCACCACGCTCACCAAGAGCTGGGTGAACACACCGGCCAACAACAAGGGCGCCCTGGTCAAACTGGCGGGTGACACCGATGCCACCCAGCAGGAACGCACCCTGTGGCTGGCCTCCGAGGCCGCTGACTGGCAGCTCGGCCCGCTGCTGCGCGTCATCTACGTCGACTCCACGACCGAGGACACGTACTACGCGCCGACCACCCCGGCCCGGATGACCCCGAACTCCACGTACACCGTGGACTTCACCGTCACCAACACCACGAGCGCCGCCTGGGCGAGCGGTGAGCGCCGGATCTCCTACACCTGGAAGCTGCCCGACGGCACCGACGTCACTACCGGCGGCAACCAGGCGGCCACCGCCATCCCGGCCCTGATCCCCGGCGAGTCCGCCACCGTCAAGGCCACGGTCAAGACACCGATCAACTCGGACAGCGGCAACAAGCGAACCGAGTACGTCCTCGGCTGGGACGTGCAGAAGGTCGCCGACAGCTCCTGGCTCTCGGTCACCAGCCCCTCGATCGTCCCGCTGAAGCAGAACGTGGCGGTCGAGGACCCGACCTCCAACTCGCTGGGCATGGAGAAGTTCTACGCCTACGCGGGCAAGAACACGGGCGCCGGCTCGACGGTGATGAACAACCTCGCGTCGGGCAACAGCGTGTGGTCGTACAACGCGTTCAGCAACCCCGGCCGGGGCCTGAGCACGTTCTTCCGCATGGCCTACAACTCCCTCGACACATCCGACACGGTTTCCGGACCCGGCTGGTCGATGCAGGCCGCCGGCCCTGTCCGGCTCGGTGCGCCGCTGGACTTCCACCCCAACCCCAACCCGACCGAGGTCCGGCTGCCCGACGGTGACGGCACGACCCATGTGTTCCGCTGGGACGCCACAAACAGCGTGTGGAAGGCGCCGGCCGGCGTCCACTACAGACTGTCGGCCAAGACGGGCCTGGACTGCACCCCGGCGAAGGACCCGATCCCGGACGCCTGGACGATGACCCGCCCGGACGGGACCCGGTTCCTGTTCGGCTGCGACGGCTATCTCACCTCGACGATCGACAAGAACGGCAACACACAGCTGTTCACGTACGAGGAGCGGAAGTCCAACAACAAGCCGACCAAGTTCCTCAGGTACATCACCGACCCGGCGGGCCGGCAGTCGCTGAACGTCGAGTACTGGGACAAGGGCCAGAGCGGCTACCGGTACATCAACGACTCGGGTGTGCTGACCTCGGACACCGGCAGCCTCAACAACTCGAAGATCTACGATCACATCCGCTCGGTCACGGACATCTCCGGCCGGAGGGTCGAGTTCTACTACACGGTCCAGGGTCTGCTCGGGCAGTTAACCGACGGTGTGGGCAGCTCGCAGCCGAAGGACTTCAGGTTCACGTACGACGCCACCCAGGGCAACAAGAACGTCAAGCTGGTCAGGATCACCGACCCGCGCGGCAACGGCACCTCCCTGGCGTACTACGCACCGCAGTCCGGTGACGACCCGAAGTACCACTGGTGGATGAAGACGGTCACGGACCGGCTGAACGGCGGGACGGGCTACACCTACGCGGTCGACACGTCGAACGCGAAGTTCACCCGGACCGAGGTCACGGACGCGGAGTCCCACACGGCAACGCACGTGACGGACGACTTCGGCCGTCCCGTGCAGACCTTGAACGCCAAGTCGCAGACGACAAAGCTCAGTTGGGATGCGGACAACAACGTCACGTATCTGGAGGAGGACAACGGCGCCAAGACCGCCTACTGCTACGACCAGAAGACGGGCTTCCCTCTCTGGCAGCGCGACGCGGAGAACAACAAGGCAGGCGTGCCGCCCGCGGCCGACTGCGCTCCGGGAACGTACCCGGCGAACTCGCAGCAGTACAGCTACCTGACCCGTCTGGACGGTTTCTCCGCAGACCTGCAGACGAAGACCTCTCCCGAGGGGAACAAGTGGCAGTTCGGCTATGACGCGTTCGGCAATCTGAAGTCGGTCACCGACCCCGAGGGCGTCGCGACCGCCACGGCCGGCGACTACACCACCCAGTACGAGTACGACGTCCACGGTCAGCTGACCAAGGTGACCGACGCCAAGGGCAACCCGACGACCAACAGCGGCTTCGGCCCGACGGGCTACCCGGCGACGATCACCGACGCGCTGGGCAACCCGACGTCCTACGTGTACGACGAGCGTGGGCAGGTCGAGGAAGTCACCGACGCGCTCGGCAAGAAGGTCACCCAGACCTACGACACCTTCGGGCGTCCCAAGGTCGCGACGGTGCCCAAGGAGGCCGGGGTGGTGATCACCACGCCGGAGCCGGAGTACGACGCCAACGACAACACCACCAAGTCGACCTCGCCCGACGGCGCGGTGTCCACGGCGGTGTACGACGCGGCGGACCAGATCACCTCGGCCACCGCACCGAAGGACACCTCCACGTCGGGTGAGCGGAAGTCGGCCTACACCTACGACAAGGTCGGCAACCTCAGGACGACGACCGAGCCGAAGGGTTCGCTGACCACGTCCGACGCGACGGACTACGTCACGACCAACGCGTACGACGAGGTCTACCAGCTGCTCTCCGCGTCCAACGCGGACGGCGACACGATCTCCTACACGTACGACAACGTCGGCAACCTCACCAAGGTGGTGGACCCGAAGAAGAATGCCACCGCCGATCCCGACGACTACATGACCAGGACCGCCTACGACCTGAACCACCGGGTCACCACGGTCACGGACGCGGCGGGCAAGTCCACGTCGCGGACGTACAACAAGGACTCCCTGGTCGTCGAGAGCAAGGACGCCGAGAACAACTCCACGTTCTTCGACTACGACAGGCGCGGCAAGCAGAAGGAGATCCGCGCCCCCTACTCCGGGACCACGATCCGCACCACCCGGTTCGAGTACGACCAGGTCGGCAACACCACCAAGGTCATCACGCCGCGGGGTACCGCGACGACGGGCACCGCGGACGACTTCGCGCAGCGCACCGAGTACGACGCGCTGAACCGTCCGGTCAAGCAGTTCCAGCCGTACGACCCGGCGGACAGCCGCTACAACAAGGCGGACGTCTACACCCAGACGGCGTACGACGCCGTGGGCCGGGTGGCGAAGACCTCGTTGCCGCCCTCCGCGGGTGAGACGGTCCGCAACGACACCACCTACGAGTACTTCGACAACGGCTGGACGAAGAAGTCCACCGATCCGTGGGACATCACCACGACCTACGACTACACCGACACGGGCCGGCAGAAGGCCCGCACACTGACCTCGGCAGGCGGCTCCTCGGACCGCACCATGGCGTGGTCGTACTACCCCGACGGCAAGCTCAGGTCGAAGTCCGACGACGGCGTGCCGGTCGGCAAGTCGGTCGTACTGGTCGACAACTCCGACACCCAGCACACCTCCTCCACCGGAACGTGGGCGACGGGAGACCTCACCGGCCAGCAGGGCTACGACCACCGCACGCACGCCGCGGGCACCGGCACGGACGCCTTCTCCTGGACGCTGACCATTCCCGAGGACGGCACGTACACGGCGTACGTGAAGTACCCGAAGGTGACCGGCGCCGCCACCACCGCCAAGTACACCCTCACGCACGGCACGACGACCGAGCCTTCGGCGACGAAGGACCAGACGGCGAACACCGGCACCTGGGTGAGCCTGGGCAGCTACACCCTCGAGCAGGGCGAGGACAGCAAGCTCGAGCTGGCCCAGAACAGCGCCGGCGCGGTCGTCGCGGACGCGGTCAAGCTGGTGGGCGACACAGGCGGTGAGACCGACAGCGAGAAGCACACCTTCGCCTACGCCTACGACGTCAACGGCAATCTCACCTCGATCGACGACACCTCGTCCGGCGCGAAGATCGACGCCTACACGGTGGCGTACACGGGCCTGAACCAGGTCGCGAAGGTGACCGAGGCACTGGCCGGCGCGGAGAACAAGGTCACGTCGTACACCTACGACGCCAACGGCCAGACGGACACGGTCACCCACCCCGACCAGTTCTCCAAGTACACCTACGACCTGCGCGAGCAGGTCAAGACGGTGTCGGTCGGCAGGACGGCGGCCGACACCTCACCGAAGGTGAGCTCCTACACCTACACCGACCGCGGCCAGAAGCTCCAGGAGACCAAGGCCAACAAGAACACGGTCGACTCCACCTACTACCTGAACGGCTCCCTGAAGTCGACGACGGAGAAGAAGGGCTCCGGGACCCTCGTCTCCTCGCACACCTACGCCTACGACGCCAACGGCAACAAGGCGCAGGACGTGGCGAAGAAGATGAACGCCGACAACCACGCGGCGTACCTCGACTCCACCACGGACTACACCTACGACCCGGCCGACCGGCTCGCCAAGTCGGTCAAGACAGGCACGGGCGCGGGGACCGAGACCTATGTCCACGACAACAACGCCAACGTCATCAGCCAGTCGGTCAAGGGCGTTTCCACGACGTTCGACTACGACCGCAACCGGTTGCTGACCGCCACCGTGGCAGGCTCGACCGCCGACTACAACTACGACCCGTTCGGCCGCCAGGAGTCGGTCACCGCGGGCGGAAAGGTCGTCGAGCGCAGCGTCTACGACGGCTTCGACCACATCGTGGAGTCCCAGAAGACGGACGACACGGGCACGCTGAAGTCGACGAAGTTCACGTTCGACCCGCTGGACCGCACCGCGTCGAAGACAGCGGACGGCAAGACGACCGACTTCAACTACCTCGGCATGTCCAGCGAGGTGCTGGGTGAGGAAGTCGCCGGCGAGCTCACCAAGTCCTACCAGTACAGCCCGTGGGGCGAGCGTCTCTCCCAGGTCAAGCACAACACCGACGGGACCAGCGAGGACGGCTTCTACGGCTACAACTCGCACACGGACGTCGAGACGCTGACCGACAAGGACGGCGACACCAAGTCGACCTACGGGTACACCGCCTACGGCTCCGACGACAAGGACGAGTTCACCGGCATTGACAAGCCGGAAGCGGCTGATCCGTCCAAGGAGGCGTACAACCCCTACCGGTTCAACGCCAAGCGCTGGGACGCGCAGACCGGCACCTATGACATGGGGTTCCGGGACTACAACCCGGGTCTCAACCGGTTCACCAGCCGGGACATGTACAACGGGGCCCTTTCGGACATGGGACTCGGGTCGGACCCCTTCACGGGGAACCGGTACGCCTTCACCGGTGGCAACCCTGTCAGCAATGTCGAACTGGACGGTCACATCTTCGGGTGCGACGTCTGTGACGACGTCATCGATGAAGTCGGAGACCTCGTCTCAGGCGGGACCAAGAAGGCCAAGGGCGGATGGCTGACCGCCGTGGACACGTTCCTCACGGGCATCGGCTGGTACAACGAGACGGCGCCCAACGGGTACGAAACGGAGCCCGGCGCCGCGCCGGACTACGGCAAGGGTCTGCTCGTCAGGCCGGGCGACGAGAAGGAATGGACCGGCGCCGACACCAGGTTCCCGTTCCAGCAGCAGGACTGCAACGACAACCGTCAGAGCATGCTCTACTACATGCCGCTCGACGGTGCGGGACGTGCTCAGGGGGCGATCGGCTGCCTGAACTGGCACGACACCAACAACGTGGACAAGGGGACCGGCGAGATCTACGGGGATGACGGGATCTTCGGCAGCGGAACGGTCTGGCCGACCGATGACCCCCTTTACATCCCCAAGGCGATGCAGAAGGGCGGTCCGCTCTATCGGAAGGGACTGGAGCGGGGCCACCTGATCGCCAGCCGGTTCGGAGGCTCCGGTACGGACATCCGGAACCTGGCGCCGATCCACGGTGACGTGAACCGGGGTGCGATGGCGAGGGTGGAGGACGCGGTGGCGGAGCAGATCAACAGCGGCAACACCGTCTTCTATCAGGTCATGGTGCACTACCCCAGTGCCACCGATCCGATGCCGGACCGGTTCGACATAACCTGGAACAGTTCGAGCGGTGCCAGCGGTTCGGTGCCGGTCTACAACACCCCATAGAGTGATACCGGGGGGCGTGTCGTATTTCCGGCACGCCCCCCGGTCCAAGCCTTCGATCGGAATGTGAAGAGAATGTGGATCGAGCGAATCGCTGAGGCCACGCACTGGGAGCCGCTTCGGCTCGATATTCCCTGGAACAGCGTTGAGGAAGATCTCGGTACGGCACTTCCCGAGGATTACAAGAAGCTTGCCGAGACGTTCGGCAAGGGGGAATTCTCGGAATTCCTGCGTATTTTCACCGTCGATGCCACGAGGCAGTTCGACCTGGCCAGGATCTGGAAGAAGTTTCTCGACGGCGGCCCGGAGGACGGGCCCGATCCCGCCTTCAAGCCCTACCGGATGTACCGGCCCGGTCAGCGCGGTCTCATTCCCTGGGCGTTCGGTGAGATGAAGTGCAGCTACTTCTGGCTGGCGTCCGCCGAGGAGGATCCGGCGAACTGGCCCATCGTCACGCAGGGCGACCCGTATCCCTGGCAAGAAGTGAGCATGTCCACCAGTGAGTTCGTCTACCGCGTACTGACGGATCCGGAGTTCGAGCCGTTCTCGATCGCGAGGCTGATGCCGGAGCCCGACTTCTACCCGATGGATTGAGCCGGCTCCGGCCCCGCCGCGATCGCGAAGGGACCGGGCATTGACGCCCGAGACCCGCAGAGGGTTGTACCCGCGGTGGCAATCCGCTCTGTGACGTTTGCCTCCCCCGTGGCACGTGATGTTCCGGAGCTCGCATCCGCTTGCTCAGTAGGGGCCGTGACCGCAGCCCGCAGGCTCGGGGAGGGGACGGAACACATGGGTGGAGACCCTGAAAGGGCGCCGACCGCAGCTCAGATGACCCACTACGTGGCGGGATTCGTGAAGCGCATCAACGCACGGAACCGGTTGCCACTCGACTACTCGGTCGCCAGCCTGCGGGTCGTCGACTTCGTCGTCGACGGACTGCGCAAGGGCGGGGCGGACCAGGGGAGTGTCAGAGGGACTCTGTTCGGGCTCGGGGCGTACGCGGGCGAGGTGATGGTGCGTCGAGCGGGGGGCGCCTGGACCGACTTCGACGTCTCGCAGCGGGAGCTGTTCGGGCAGCCGGTCGGCATCCGGATGCCCGACGGACGGGTGTGGAACCCGCTGGGCAAGGTGGTCAACCGCTTCGACGCCGGGGCCGAGGAATCGGTCCGGGGGCTCTACCTGCAGCTGCACGGCCGCGCCCGCCGACCGTCGTTGGACTCGGCTGCCTGAGCCCGTCCAGGCGTCTCGGGCTGCGGGCTGTGACGTTCCTGTGGGATCCGACGCAGTACACCCGGGGGACCGCCGGATCGAAGAGGAATGTGTGACCAAAGTTGGTGAACGTCGTGCGCGGGCGTACGACATGGAGCTCGGGGCGGCAGTCGAACGCGCTCAGGGCGGGGACGAGGCCGCTTTCGCGGCTGCGTACCGGACAGTGCAGCCGGAGCTCCTCGGCTATCTCCGCGGGTTCGTCGGCGGCGACGCCGAAGACGTCGCGTCCGAAGCCTGGTTGGAGATCGCCAGGGACCTGGGGCGGTTCCGTGGTGACGGAGCAGGATTTCGGGGCTGGGCCTTCACGATCGCGCGGCACCGGGCGTTGGACCACCTGCGGCGGCTGAAGAGCCGCCCACGCGGGACGCTCGCCGAGCAGGACCTGCTGGAGCTCCCTGCGCCGCAGGACACGGCGGGCCAGGCGCTGGAGACGGTGTCCACGGAGCAGGCCATCGCGATGATCGCCGAACTGCCCCAGGAGCAGGCCGAGGCCGTGCTTCTGCGCGTGGTCGTGGGACTCGACGGACCCACCGCCGCCCGCGTGCTCGGCAAGCGGCCCGGAGCGGTGCGGACTGCCGCCCATCGCGGTCTGAAGCGGCTGGCACAGCACTTGGCTGCCGCGAATTCCGGCCCCGTGACGAACGAGCGACGCCGAGCGGCGAAGGACGCGACATGACTGACGAACCCAAGGGCCCGGCCGCTCCCCGGTCGCCCGAGCTCGACGCACTGCTGGATGCAGCTGCCCGCCCGGTCGGTCTCGACCCGGTCGCGGCGGAGCGTGCGCTCGTGGCGTTCCGTACTGCGCGGGACGAGGGGGTGCACGGTGCCGCACCTACCCGTCGTCGGGACGACTGGCGGCCCAAGGCGCGGCGACGGGGCCCGCGCTCCCTCCGGACGGCCGTCGCGGCGCTGGCTGCGAGCCTCACGGTCGGAGGCGTGGCGATGGCCGTCGGAGGGGTTCCGGTGCCCTTCGGTACGGCGGACGACGAGCCCCGTGTCGCGACGAGCAGCGGTGCGCCCGAGCGTGGGGAGCGCGACCGGGCGAAGGACCAGGAGACGCCTCGCCCCGCCACGACAACGCCCCCTCGCCCGCACACCCCGCCGGAAGAACGCGCCCCCCGCGCCCGCAAGGAACAGCCGGAGACCGCCAGGAACATGGAAGCTCTGTGCCGCGCCTACGACCCGTCGAAGGATCGCGGCACATCGATGAATTCGAAAGCCTGGCAACGGCTGGTGGAGGCTGCGGGCGACCAGGGTGTGCCGGCATGGTGCGCGCGCCTTCTGGAACAGGAGAAGGACAGCCGGGCGAACGGCGGGGCGGGCACGGCGAAGCCGCACGGAAAGCCCAGCTCCTGAGTACGGGGCCCGGGTGGAGCGACCGCCACGAGCCGCTGGGCTGCCTCCAGCTCGCCGTTTCGTCGGGCCGGCCCAACGGCCAATCGGTCACCGGTACGTAACGCGCACCGCAGTCCCGCTGCCCGGAGCACCGACGGCTCAGATCCTCAACGAAGGCCGTAGTGGAGCGAGTTGTGCGCGGTGTCCGGCAGGTACAGCACATCGTTCCCGTCCGAGTCCCGCCGCACCGCGAGCCGGTCCGCGCTCACGCCCGGTGCGGCGGACTGCGAGGTCCACGTGCCGCCCGAACCAGTCGCGGCGAAGACGCGGTCGGTGCCGGAGCCGGTCACGTAGTACACCCGCCCGCCTTCCGTTCCGTCCCAGGTGATGCCGAGGGCGGCCGTGGTCTGGCCGTCGGCGTACACGGTCTGGCGGGCCCAGCCGCCGC
The DNA here is from genome assembly GCF_043203805.1 of Streptomyces sp. LN549. Taxonomy (NCBI): domain Bacteria; kingdom Bacillati; phylum Actinomycetota; class Actinomycetes; order Kitasatosporales; family Streptomycetaceae; genus Streptomyces; species Streptomyces sp. LN549. The sequence goes on from NZ_JAZHRI010000002.1 coordinate 6,855,632, forward strand.
CGCTCGGATACGCGTAGTACACGCGGAAGTTGCCTGCGCTGTCGGCCGAACGGTAGCGGTAGGCGACCTTCGGGGCGGAGCCGTCGAGGGTGAGCTTGGCGCTCTGTACCGCCGGCCCCGTGTAGGCGTTGTCGATGCTCCACTCCTCACCGGCCGTGAGTTCCTGGATCACGTCGGACGTGGCCGGTGTCACCGGGGTGGTGACGGCCGCGCCCGTGCTGTCCGCGAAGGCGCCGGTCGACGGGTCGTAGCGCAGGTAGGAGAGCTGGTGCCGGAACGCGGTCGCCGGGGCCTTGGCCCACTCGTACAGGAGGTGCACGCGCCCGGCGGCGTCCACCGTCAGGTCGTCGGGGTACACGGAACGGTTCAGCGCGCCGGCGAAGGTGGCGACCACGCTCCACTGTGCGGCGGCATTGTCCCAGCGGTACAGCCGGCCGGGGCGCTGGTCGGAGCCGGCGCCGACGCGGGCGGCCAGGTACAGATCGCCGTTGGGCGCTGTGGTCACTACCGGGTAAGTGATGGCCTCGCCCTGGTCGGGCAGTTCGGAGGCGTGGTCCGTGACGTCCCCGCCGGGGGCCTCGGTGCGGAAGTAGCGCCAGGGGTTGGCGTGCATGGAAGTGAACACATGCAGGCGGCCGCTGCCGTCGCGCGCGACGGACGGCTGGTTGTGACCGTTGTCGTCGGGGAACTCGGCCTGCTGCCCGCTCCCGGCGAGCAGCGGCAGACGGCTCCACACGCCGTCCGGGTCGCGCCGCGCGATGGCCGGGCGGTGCGTGGCAGCCGTCGCGCCGGGCTCGTTGAAGGCGAAGTACGTGTACTGGCCGCGGCCCTTGTAGGTGGCGGCAGGCGTCCACCAGGCGGCCTGGTTCGACGAGTCCATCGCGTACGGGACCTTCTCGATCACCGTCGCCGTGGCCGCTGCGCGGTCCGTGCTGTCGGCCCGGGCGACCGGGCCGGGCGTGAGCAGAGCGGCCAGGGCCGCTGCCGAGGCGGCGTACGCGCGTGCCGTGGGACGTCGCAAGGTGAACTCCTTCGCGGGCGTGGTGGTGGGGGTACGGATCGGCCTGTGGGTCGGTCCGCTCCTCCGCTGCGCACCGGAATTTACAACAAATCCCATATCGTAAATAGAGATTGCACAATGAGGATCCTGGATACGTGTGACGGAAACTGTGTGCGGCATGGCGAAGGGCCCGGTGAAGGCCGTTCCGCCTTCACTGGGCCCTTCGCCGCCGTGTGCCGTCTCAGCGCTTGATGAGCGCGGCGACCTCCTCGCCGGCCTTCTTCATCGCGTCCTTCGGCTTCGACTTGCCGACCAGGACGGCCTGGACCTGCTTGGCCACGGCCTCCTCGATCTGCGCGTTCTGCGCGAACTGCCAGAACGGGCTGCCGGTCGCCGTCTTGGTGATCTTCTCGGTCCACTCGGTGGTGAAGGTGTCCTCGGCGACCTTCGGGTCGGCCAGGCCCGCCGTGGTGGACGGCGGCAGGGCCCGTGACGCGAAGTACTCGGTGGTGGTGGCGAGGTCGGAGGTGGTGTGCAGCGCGAACTGCGTGGCCGCGTCCTGCCCCTTGCCGTTGACGATCGCGATCACGCCGCCCCACAGCAGAGCCTGCGGTGTGTCACCGGAGCGCAGCACCGGGCGCTGCATCGGCTGCATCGCGTCAGCCAGCGTCTTGTCCTTGGACTGGGCCGCGGTCACGCCCTTGCCGATGACGGCGTCGTCGTAGAAGGCGGCCTTCCCCTGGCCGAACAGGGCGCGCGCGTCGAAGCGGTCCACGTCGGCGGCGATCAGCTTCGCGTCGTGCAGCTTCTTGTACCAGGTGACCGCGTCGACGGACGCGTCGTCGCCGATGGTCACCTTCTCACCGTCCATGAGCGTGCAGCCGAAGGTCTGCATCCACGGGAAGATGTCCTTGAGCTGCGCGACCTTGGTGGCCGCGGCGTACGGCACGACACCGCCGCCGAGCCCCTTGAGCGCCCGCAGCGCGTCCTCGAACTCCTCGATGGTGGTGGGGTGCTTCTTGATGCCGGCCTTCTCCAGGAGCTTGGAGTTGGCGATCACACCGATCGACCCGGTGTTCCACGGCAGGCCGTACTGCTTGCCGTCGTACACACCGCTCTTCAGCGCCACGTCGGTGTAGCCGCCCTTGGGGGCCACGGAGCCGAGGTCGGCGAGCTTGCCCATCTGCGCCACCGCGGCGAGCCAGGCGATGTCGAGGTGCACCGCGCCGGTCGTCTCCCCGCCGCCGAGCTTGAGGGTGAGCTGGCTCAGGTACTCGTTGTACGGGTACGAGACCGCGCGGACCTTGGACTTCTCGGCCTTCTCCCACGCGGCGATGATCTTCTCGATCGAGGGTCTGGCGGCCTCCTCGTTGAGCGACCAGGAGGTGAAGTCGAAGTCCTTGGACTTCGTGTCGCCACCGTTGGAGGAGCTGCCGGAGCCGGACGGGGACGGCGCGCAGGCGCCCAGCGCGCCGACGCCGGCCACACCGAGGGCGCCTATGCCGAACATGCGCAGCGCGCCGCGACGGCTGATGCCAGAGGTGGTCATGGTGTCTCCATGGGGAGTGTACGGACGGGGAAGTGCGGGGGGAGGGTGCGGGCGGGGAACCGCGGACCCGGCTCAGGACCGGGCCGGAGGGTCCCGCGGGCTCAGCTCTTCACCGAGCCGGCGGTCATGCCGCCGACGAGGTAGCGCTGCAGGAACATGAAGGCGACGACGACCGGGACGGACACCACGAGCGAGGCGGCCATCAGCTCGGGCCAGGCGGCCTGGAACTCACCGATGTAGGTGGAGACGAGGCCGGGCGGCAGGGTCTGCTTCTCCTTGTCGGCCAGCGTCACCGCGAAGATGAAGTCGTTCCAGCCGCGGACGAAGGCGAACAGCCCGGCGGCGACCATCCCGGGCGCGGCCAGCGGGGCCACGATGGAGTGCAGCGTCCGCCACCGGGACGCACCGTCGATGGACGCGGCCTCCAGCAGGGCGTCCGGGATGGTGTCGAAGATGCCCTTCAGCATCCAGACGCACAGCGGCATCGTGAACGTGGTGAAGGACAGCACGAGGGCGGTGTACGTGTTCAGCAGGCCGAAGCTGGAGAACACGGCGTACAGCGTCACCAGCAGGAGCGCCTGGGGGAACATCTGGGACGCCAGCACCATGTGCATCAGCGAGCGCCGGCCGCGGTAGCGGAACTTGGAGAACGAGTACCCCATGTACGTGGCGACGACCACGCTCAGGACCGCGGTGATCGAGGCCACGATGAGCGAGTTGATCAGGTACTTGATGAGCTGGTCGTTCTCGGCGAGCGCCGTGAAGTTGCTGAAGGTGATCTCGGTGGGGATCAGCTTCGGCGGGAACTGGAAGGCCTGCTCGGGGCTGCTCAGGGCGGTGGCCAGCAGCCAGTAGACCGGCAGGAGGCCGAAGGCGCCGATCACCAGGACGGCGGTCCAGGCGACGATCCGCGAGCGCAGCAGATCCTTGCGTATCCGGGGCCGCGAGGTGCGTCCGGCGGACGTGACGGACGGCTTCAGCCGGTCGGTGCCGGACAACGGGGTGGAGGTCGTGGACGTCATCGGGCGTCGCCCTTCCGCTCGGTGATCCTGAGGTAGACGGCGACCAGGATGAGCAGGAGCAGCATCCACAGACCGCCCAGCGCGGTCGCCCGGCCGATGTCGAAGCCCTTGAAGGCGGTCTGGTACACGGCGGTCGCGAAGGTCTCGGTGGCGCCGGCCGGGCCGCCGCCGGTGAGCACGTAGATGGTGTCGAAGTGCTGGAAGTTCCAGATGAACTCCAGCAGCAGAACGATCGAGGCGACCCCGCGCACCTGCGGCCAGGTGACGGCGAAGAAGCGCCGGATCGAGCCCGCCCCGTCGATCGAGGCCGCCTCGTGCAGCTCCTTGGGCACGGTCTGCAGACCGGCCAGGAGCATCACCATCATCCAGGGGAAGCTCGCCCAGGTCTTGGTCACGATGACGGCCAGCATGGCGGTGCCCGGCTGACCGAGCCAGGACACGGACTCCTCGATGATCCCGGCCTTCATGAGGACGCCGTTCAGCACGCCGTAGTTCGCGTTGAAGATCCACATCCACAGGAAGGAGACCACCACGCCCGGGATCACCCAGGGGAACAGGAACAGGCCGCGCAGGAAACCGCTGCCCCGCAGGCCGGAGTTCAGCGCGAGCGCGAGCGCGAATCCGAGGACGAAGGGGACGAGCGTCGCGCCGACGGTGAAGACCATCGTCTGCTTGAGGATCGTGAGGAAGTCGCCGTCCAGCCAGTAGGCGAAGTTCTCCAGGCCGACGAACTCACGGCCCGGCAGTCGCAGATCCTGCTTGAAGAATCCGGTGAACAGGGCCGACAGCAGCGGATAGAAGATGATCGCGGCGAACAGGGCGAGCCCCGGTGCGGTCAGCAGAAGTGCGAACGCGCCGTTGGAGAGCCGTCCGCCGGTCCGCTCGCGGGGTGGAGCGGCCTTCTGGGGAGGTGCGGCCGTACTCATGGGTCTGTCCTCTCGAACGGGGCGGGAGCGGTGATGCAGGGCGTGGCGCGGTGGGCCGTGCGCCGGCGGGCGGATGCGACGTGGCCGGGCGTGGGCGGTGAGCCGCCTCGCCCCCTGCTTCGACCGGGGCCCTGTGTGAATGCCATGCATGCTCCATTGAACGCAAGTTGCAGCATGCGGGATCGTTCTCCATATGGTGCGAAGGCGTCAACCCTTTTGGTCGGTGAATCACCGCTTCTGTGTGGAACCGGTGACGTCGTCCCACCTGCCGTGGCCTCGGTCAACGGCCCACGGCGACGGTGTCATCGGCTGCGCCGGAAACTTACAACACATCCCACTGACTGAACAGTAGTTGCACAATATGGATGTGATGTACGTTCATGGTCGCTCCGCTGCGGCGGAGAGAATCCGTGCTTCACACCGAGGAGGCCGCCCCGTGCGGGAAGAAGAGGTCCATTACGACATCGCCGTCATCGGCGGTGGCCTGGCGGGGACCTGCGCAGCCATCGCCGCGGCCCGGCTCGGCCGACGGCGTCGCCCTGGTCAACAACCGGCCGGTGCTGGGCGGCAATGCCAGCAGCGAGGTCCGCGTCTGGGTCTGCGGAGCCACCGCTCATGGCGTGCACCGCTGGGCCCGGGAGACCGGCATCATGGGCGAGCTGTACACCGAGAACCAGTACCGCAACCCCGAGGGGAACCCGTACTACTGGGACCAGGTGGTCCTCGACGCGGTCCGGGCGGAACCGGGCATCGACCTGTACCTCAACACCGACGTACGGGAAGTCGACGCCGGCGGCCCGGACGACGCGCGCGAGGTGCGCTCCTGCACCGGCTGGATGATGGGCTCCGAGCGGCGCATCACCTTCCACGCCCGTCAGTTCCTCGACTGCACCGGGGACGGCCTGCTCGGCCACCTCGCGGGCGCCCACTACCGCATCGGCCGTGAGGCGCGTTCGGAGTTCGGTGAGCCCTGGGCGCCCGAGGAGGAGGACGAGGCGCTGCTCGGGTCGACGATCCTGTTCCACACCAAGGACACCGGCAGGCCGGTGAAGTTCGTTCCGCCCGCGTACGCCCGCGACCTCACCACCACGCCCATCCTGCGCAACCGCGTGCTGCGCACCGGCGACAACGGCTGCGACTACTGGTGGATCGAGTGGGGCGGAGAGCTCGACACCGTCCATGACAACGAGCGCATCCGCGACGAGCTCCAGGCCGTGATCATGGGCATCTGGGACCACATCAAGAACTCCGGCGAGTTCCCCGACGCCGAGAACCTGACGCTGGAGTGGGTGGGTAGCCTCCCGGGCAAGCGCGAGTACCGTCGCTTCCTCGGCGACCACATGCTCAGCCAGCAGGACGTCCTGGAGCAGCGGCAGTTCGACGACCGCGTCGCCTTCGGCGGCTGGTCCGTCGACCTCCACCCGGTGCAGGGCATGTACGCCGACGAGCCCGGCGCCCGCCAGCGCTACGCGGACGGCATCTTCCACATCCCGCTGCGCTCCCTGTACTCGGAGAACGTCACGAACCTCCTGTTCGCCGGGCGCAACATATCCGCCACCCACATCGCGTTCGGTGCCACCCGCGTGATGGCCACCTGCGCCACACTCGGCGAGGCCGCGGGCACGGCCGCCGCGCTCTGCGTCGCCGAGAGCATCGGCCCGCGCGAGCTCGCCGCCGAGCGCCCCGAACTGGTGCGCCGCACCCTGCTGCGGCAGGACGCCTCGGTGATCGGCCTGCACGACGACGACCCCGACAACCTGGCACGCGCGGCCCGGGTGAGCGCCTCCTCATACCTGAGCCGGCTGGCTGCGGAGCCGACCCCGGCTGCGCCCGGCGAGCCGTACCCGCTCACCCGCGACCTCGCGCTGCTGCTGCCGGTCGACCCCGCCCTCGACACGGTCGACCTGCTGGTCCACGGCGCTCCGGGCGAGCGGCCGCGCGAGCTCACCGTGGAGCTGTGGAGTACCGGCCGCCCCGAGAACGCCGTCCCCGTCGACCACCTGCTCACCACCACGGTGACCGTGCCGGCCGACGGCCCCCACTGGGTCACGGCGCGTCTCGGCCACCGCCCGGACGCCCCGGAGAACGTCGTCCTGATCGTGCGTGCCTGTCCGGGAGCGGCGCTGGTCCTCGTCCCCGTGCGCACCGACGGTGTTCTCGCGCTGCGCAGCAGGGTCGAGGGCGATGTGGCCGTCGACCACGACATTCCCGAGGAGGACGGCCAGCTGGTCCTGGAGTGGCAGGCCCGCGGCCTGCGCCGGCGGACCTTCGGCTTCCGTGCCACCCCGGAGACCGCGGCGTTCCTGCCCGAGCGGGCCGTCGGCGGGTTCCAGCGCCCCTACGGGGGACCGCAGATGTGGTCGTCGGAGCCGTTGGCCGACCCGGACCGGGCGGCGCAGTGGCTGCGCCTCGACTGGGACGAGGAGCGCCGGCTCACCGAGGCGCGCGTGGTGTTCGACGACGACGTCGACGAGTACCTCAACAACCTGCACCGCCACCGCACCCCCTTCGAGGTCATGCCGGAACTGGTCCGCGACTACCGCGTCCAGAGCCGTGAGTCCGACGGCACCTGGCACACGCTGCTGACGGTGACGGACAACCGCCGCCGCCACCGCGTGCACGAGCTGCGCGGTGCGGACGGCGGTCCTGTGAGCACCGACGCCCTGCGCCTCGTGGTGGACGCGACGCACGGGGCGCCGCACGCGCACGTGATCGCGTTCAAGGCGTACGGCGCATAGGCGCGGCGAAAAGGGGGTCCGTCACGGGTCGGCACCTGTGACGGACCCCCTGTCGGCGTGTGACTCAGACGGAGCCCAGCGCCTGGCTGATGGCGTCGGCGGCTTCGATGACCTCACGGGTCAGTGCGAGCCGCTGCCCTTCTGCCTCGGTGTGGCTGCCGAGGAGGGAGGTGGGGCCCCACAGCGAGATGGCGGCCACGACGTCCCCCGAGGCGTCGCGGACCGGTGCGGCGAGGGAGGCGCGGCCCAGGGCGCGCTCCTCGGCTTCGACGGCGTAGCCGGTGCGGCGCACGGTGTCGATCTCGGTGTCGAGGAGGTCGTGGCTGGTCGTCGTGTAGTCGGTGTGCGCCGCGAGCGGTTCGGGAAGCAGCGTGCGGCGCTCCTTGGGCGTGAGGCCCGTGAGGAGGCATTTGCCGATGCTGGTGGCGTGCAGCGGGGCGGTGTGTCCGGCCTGTGTGTAGGACTTCGGGGCGCGCGTTCCCTCGAAATTGCACAGGAACATCAGCTCGGTACCGCGGCGAATGGCGACGTTGGCCCCCAGTCCCGTGCGGGTGGCCAGGTCCTGGAGGACCATGCGGGCGGCGCGGTGGACGGGGTGGCGATTGGTGGCGGTGGCGGCGAGGGGGAGGATGCCGAGGCTGAGGCGGTAGAGGTTGCTGACGGGGTCACGTTCGACCATGTCGAGGCGTTCGAGGGTGGACAGGAGGCGGGACGTGGTGGAGGAGCCCAGTCCCGTGAGTTCGGCGACGTCGGAGACGCGTAGCTCGGCGCGGCCGGAGTCGAGTGCGCGCAGCACCGAGACTGCCCGTTCGACGCTCTGGTTCGTCCCGGCGTCGGTCGCCCGAATGGCCATGACCCTCCTCGTTTTGCAAACCGCTTGCACTATCTGCATCAGCATATCGCGTGGGTCGGAGGGGTGGTTGTGGAATCCGGCGGAACGCGCACTGCCTCAGGGCGCGCGTTCCGTCCCCGTCCCCGGCATCAGGCCGGGCGCAGTCCGAACCAGTCGAAGGCGGCACTGCCCCGGATCGCGTACATGCCGATGACCCGGCCGGTGAAGCCTCCCGCGACCTCCGTGGTGAGATAGCGGCCGTCGAGCGCGGCCAGGATTTCGAAGTCGCCCTCGGCCGTCTCGTACCCCAGGTGGAGGGTGTCGGGGCCGCCGACGCGGAGGCCGGGCGGGGCCGTCGCCCCCGGGTCCGTGACGGAGGGGGGCAGGACCACGGTGGTGGTGACCTCGATCCGCAGGGTCAAGGGGCCGGGCGGCACGGTGCGTTCGGCCACGGTGTGGCACAGCGGACCGATCCTGGCGACAGCGCGGACCATGCCGGAGCCGTCCGTCTCCACCCGGTAGTGGTGCGCCTCGTCGAGCCGTACGGCGAGCCCGCCCAGGCCTCCCGCGGCGACGTCGGCCCGCGTACGGGCGGTGCAGTCGGGGTCCTGCTGGCGCCGCCCCACGAAGAGTGCGCCGGGCACGTCGAGGCTGTCCGCGCGGGCGTGCAGCACCAGGTGCCCCGGTCGCTCGTCGAGGCGGACGGCGGCCGGATCGTGCCGCCTCGGCGACACCCAGCACGGCGCGAGCGCGGGGGAGTCGAAGTCGTCCCGCTCCGGCTCGTCCGGCCACGGGTGCGGCGACAGCGCGGGGGCCTCCGCCCGCAGGTCCACCGGCCCCGGCAGCGGCCACTCGTCCTCCCAGCGGACCGGCGCCAGGAACGTCTCCCGGCCCAGGCCGTGGTACTTGGGGGTGTCGCCGCGGGGCCGGGTGCCCAGCAGCACCATCCACCAGGTGTCGTCATGTGCCTGGACGAGGTCTCCGTGGCCGACGTTCTGCACGGGGTGGCCGGTGCTGCGGTGGGAGAGCACGGGGTTGTCCGGGTGCGTTTCGAACGGCCCCGGCAGGCTGCGGGCCCGGGCCACCGACATCGCGTGCCCGCGCTCGGTGCCGCCCTCCGACAGCAGCAGGTACCACCAGTCACCGATCCGGTACAGGTGCGGTCCTTCGGGGTACTGCAGCCCGCTGCCCGACCACAGGGCAACCGGCTCGCCCAGCGCTTCGCCCGTCTCCGGATCGATGCGCACCCCGTGGATACCGTCGTCCGAGTACACGCACCAGCAGGTGCCGTCCTCGTCCCAGGCCAGATCGGGGTCGATGCCGGGTACCCCGACCGGAACGGGGTCCGACCAGGGTCCGGCGGGGTCCTTGGCGGTGACCAGGACGGTGCCGGCGCCGGTGACCACGGTCGTGATCATCCAGAAGCGGCCGTCGTGGTGCCTGAGGGTGGGTGCGTACACACCGCACGAGGCCGGGACCGTGTCCGGCAGTTCCAACTGGCCGGGGCGGTCCAGCGCGTGCCCGATCAGCCGCCAGTGCACCAGATCGCGGCTGTGCCACAGGGGCACCCCGGGCACGTACTCGAAGCTGGACGTCGCCACGTAGTAGTCGTCGCCCACCCGGCAGATGCTCGGGTCCGGACTGAAGCCGGGTATCACGGGGTTGTCGAAGAGCGCCATGTCCGTCCCAGGGTGTGGCCGGGTGGCGGTATCGGCTGCCCGCCGGACCGCCACGATCGTCGAAGCGCTTCGAAAGTCGCACGGGGGTGGTGCGCTGTCAACGGTCGTCGGGTGGCGCCGCCTGTCCCGGCATGCTCCGTACGGGCCCACCACTCCGGTGGCGGGCCCGTACGCAGGGTCATCCGGCGGCCGGGCGCAGGCGTACCGGAAGGGTCTGGTGCCCGTTGCTGATCAGGGAGGGCAGCGGCTGCAGTTCGGCTGCGGGAACAGCGAGTTCGGCCTCGGGGAACCGTTCGAAGAGCTGCTGGAGCGCGGTAGCGATCTCCAGGCGGGCGAGCGGGGCGCCGAGGCAGAAGTGCACGCCGTGGCCGAAGGCCAGGTGCTCCTTCGTCGGCCGGGTGACGTCGAAGAGGTCCGCGGATTCACCGTGCACGCCGGGGTGGCGGTTGGCGGCGGCGTAGGAGGCGAGGATCGCCTCGCCCCGGGCGATCTTCTGTCCGTCGGGCAGGGGGATGTCCGCCAGGGCGAAGCGCATGGGCAGGTGCTTGACGGCGGGCTCGTGCCGAAGGGTCTCCTCGACGACGCTGTTCCAGTCGGCGCGGCCGGCCCGCAGATGGGCCAGCTGCGCGGGATCGGCCAGCAGAGCGGTGATGGCCTGGTCGATCACGTTGACCGTGGTGTCGTATCCGGCGGAGACCATCAGCAGCAGCGTGTCGCGCAGCTCGTCGTCGGTGAGGGCGCCGCCGTCCCCCTCGTCGTCGCGGGAGGCGATGAGGAGCGAGGTCATGTCGTCGCCGGGATCCGCGCGCTTGGCCGCGATCAGACCGTTGAGGGCCTCGTACAGTGAGGCCGTGTTCGCGGTGGCCTGCTCGACGGTGAGGGTGGTGTCGAAGACACCGTCGACCACGGCGCGGAAGCCGTCGAGCTGGTGCTCGGGGACACCCATGAGCTGGCCGATCACCGCGATCGGCAGCGGGTAGGCGAGGTCCTGGCGCAGATCGGCCACTTCACCGGCCGGCCGGGAGTCGAGATCGTCGAGGAGCGTGGCGACCACCTTCTCGACCGATGAACGCAGGTCCTGGATGCGGCGGGCGCTGAACGCCGGGGCCACCATCCGGCGGAGCCGTCGGTGGTCGCCTCCGTAGGCGGTGAACATGTTGTTCACGGCGACCCAGAGGGCGAGGGGCCAGGTGGCCACGGTCTCGGCGAAGGCCGGCCAGTGGGCGCGGGCGTCCTTGGAGACGTCCGGGCTGGTGAGGAGCTCCTTGAGGAGGGCCGGGTCGGTGACCGACCACGCGGTCACACCGAGGACGTCCACACGGGTGGCCGGACCGCGGTCGCGCAGGGCCTGGTACTCGGCGTGACGGTCGGAGCCGGTGGGATCGAGGACGACTAGGGGCTGCTCGGACATGGTGTCTCTCTTTCAGCGAGCGGTGGCGAAGCGGACGGGAAGGGATTCCAGGGCACGGTGGAAGGGGCCTGGACGCCAGCGCAGTTCAGCGGCGGGGACGGCGAGATCCATCTCCGGCAGGGCGTCGAGCAGATAGGTGACCGCGGTCTCGGCGATGAGGTAGGCGTGGGAGCGGGCCGGACAGGTGTGGGGGCCGATGCTCCAGGCCAGGTGAGCGCGATTGCCCGAGATCCCGGCCGGCCCCTGGGTGAGTTCGGGGTCGTTGTTGCAGGCCGCCATGGAGATGACGACGGGCTGGTGGGCCGGGAGCAGGAAGCCGTCGATGTCCGCGGCATAGGGCGGATAGGTGATGCAGTAGTTCGCCATCGGCGGGTCGGTGTACAGGACGGTGTCGAGCGCGTCGCGCACCGTGGACTGGCCCGCGTGCAGTCCGGCGGAGAATTCCTCGTCGGTGAGGATCTTCAGCTGGGTGTTGGCAATGAGGTTGGTCAGGGGCTCGATGCCGGCGCCGTAGAGAGTGACGAGCTGGTGGCTCATCTCCTCGTCGGTCAACTCCGCCGGGTGGGCCAGGAGACGCGAGGTGATGTCGTCGGCGGGATCGCGCCTGCGCAGGGCGACGAGGTCGGCGAGGGCCTGGCCGAGGATCTGGTTGCCCTGATGGGCGTCGGTGGTGTCGAAGATGCGCGCCATTCCGTCGGCGATACGGGCTCCGATCTCGTCGGGGCAGCCCAGCAGGGCACTCAGGATCCGGAAGGCGATCGGCCAGGCGTACTGGGTGAGCAGATCGGCGCTGCCGGTGGCGAGGAAGTCTCCGACGCAGTCCGAGGAGATCCTCTCCACCTGGGCGCGCAGGCGGTGCTGGTCGACGGCGTTGATTCCGGCGGTGTTGGCCGCCCGGTAACGGGCGTGTTCCGCACCGCCGTTGCGCAGGGCGTTGGGCCGCCACTCCATCATCGGCCGCACGGGGCACGAGGCCGGCACCTGCTGCTCCCAGATGCGCGGGTCGGGCGGGAAGTACAAGGGGTCGTTGAGGATGCGGCGGGCCTGGTGGTAGCCGATCACCAGCGTGGCCGGTATGCCGGGGGACAACTCGACGGGCACCAGAGGGCCGTAGGTCTTGCGCATCCGCTCGTAGGCGGCGTGCGGGTCGGCGGCGAAACCCGGCTCGTACAGAGAGACCCTGCCCGGAGCGACCGCGGGCACGGAGCTGGTGAAGGTCATGACGTGGGCTCCAGTGAGAGGGCTTCACGGTGCGAGATCAGGTACTCCGCGAGCGTGATCAGGGCATGCAGGGAGGAGGTGCGGTCGCGCGCGTCGCAGGTGGTCAGCGGTGTGTGAGGGTCCAGGGCGAGGGCCTGGCGCAGTTCGTGGGGGTCGTAGACGGGGGCGTCGGGGAAGGTGTTGAGCGCGACCGCGTACGGGATGCCCTCGCCCTCCAGCAGACTCAGAGCCCCGTGGCTCGCCTCGAGGTCACGGGTGTCGGCCAGGACGAGGCAGCCGAGAGCGCCCTGTGCGAGGTCCTCCCACAGGGGCCGGAAGCGGACCTGTCCGGGGAGTCCGAACAGATAGAGCGCAAGGGCACCGCCGGCCAAGTGGATACGGCCGAAGTCCATGCCCACGGTCGTCGTGGCCTTCCTCGGTGTGCCGCGCAGATCGTCGATCCCGACGCTGTCCTCGGTGATCGGCTCTTCCATCCGCAGCGGCCGTACCTCGGACACGCTGCCGATGAAGGTCGTCTTGCCGACGCCGAATCCGCCGGCGATCACGATCTTGGCGGACCGGGTCACCGTGGCCGGCACGTACGAGACGGCGTTCGGCGTGTCAGACCAGTTCTCGCAGTCCATCAAGCACCTTCTGCAGGAGGTCGTTTTCGGGCTGATCGTTCACAGCGGCCGCCGGGCTGGCCAGATGGCCGCTGTCCATGAGGGAGGAGACGAGGATCCGGATGGTGGAGGGCGGCAGCTGCAGCGCGGCAGCGATGTCCGCGACGGCCAGCCCGCCGTGGCCCCCGGAGAACAGGCTCATCACTCGCCGGGCATCGGGCCCCAGCTCGCCGGTGGGGCTGGGCGCGGCGATGACCACGCTCTCCAGAAGGACGTTCCGGCGCGGGCGGACCCGTCCGCCCGTGCGGACGTAAGGCCTCACCATGTCCGGGTCATGCCGCGGACCGCTCATATGGCGGTCCCTCCGTCCGGATGGAGGACCGGCCTGCGTTCCGTGGTGCCGAGCTGCTCGCCCAGGCGCACCACGAGCAGGGCCATGTGGTGGCTGATCAGGCCTACGTCGGCGTGGGGTCCCGTCGTGACGACCGAGAGCATCGTGTTCTGACCGGCCGCCGTCGTCAGGCCGATCCGTTCGACGCTCTCGATCAGCTGCTGGCGCACGCCGCGCCCGCCGGTGAAGTCGTCCCACGCCCGGCCCGAGGCCCGCAGCGAGGCCGTCAGGGCGGCCAGCTTCTCGCCGTCCTCCTGGCCGATGGTCTCCGTCCGGGCCTTGAGCAGGCCGTCGCCGCTCATCAGTACGGCGTACCGGACGCCCTCCACGGATCCCAGCTGCTCGTCCAGCAGCCAGCCCAGGGCGTTCGAGTGGGTGTCCGACATGATCAACGTCCTTCGTCAGTGCTGGCGGTGTTCTGGTTGTCCCGGCTGCGGCGGCTGCCTGCCATCCACGCCGCAGCCACGGCGGGGGTACCCGGCGCCACGGGAGCGGAGCCCGGCCGCACCTCGGCGGCGGGGCCCGTCTCGTCGGCGGGGCGCGGGGTGCGCCGGCGGACGGTGAGCCCGCTCGCCGTGGTGGACGTGGCCGCCGGCGCCGGCTCCGCTTCCGGGGCAGGGGCCGGGCGGGTGGCCGGCACGCTCTGCACGGACGACGGCCGCTGAGGCTGGGGCGTCGTCAGCAGGGCCTGCGGGAGCACGATGATCGCGCGGGTGCCGCCGTACAGGTTGGGCGCAGTCAGTTCGACGCGGAAGCCGTACTGGTCGGCGAGCACGGACGCGACGCGCAGTCCGGTCTGCGGGTAGGCACCGAGCTGCGTGATGTCGTCCCGCTGCTTGCCGGACATCACCTCGCGCGCCCAGGTCAGCCGCTCGTCCTCTATCCGCAGTCCGGCATCGTCCACGACGAGGAAGGCCGCGTTCGCCCCGTGTTCCAGCGAGACGTGCACCCGGGCGTTCGGCGGGGAGTACCGAAGCGCGTTGTCCAGCAGCACCGCCAGGGTGTGGACGACGGCTTCCACGGCCCGGCTCTGCACGGCGAAGGACGCCAGGTCCGTGTGCTGGATGCGCTGATAGCCCTCGACCCGGCCCATGGCCGTGCGGACGACGTCGGTGAGTGTGGTCGCCGGCCAGCGTCGCGACAGCTTGTCACCGGCCAGGACGCCGTACCCGGACGCGGTGAGCAGCATCTGCTGGGCCAGGTGATCCATCTCGACCAGCGTGGCGTACGCCTCGTCCGAGACATGGCGGCGCACGCCGGCGCTGATCGCGCTGCTCAGCTTCGCGGCCCGCTGCACCGTGTTGGAGGCGAAGGCGCGTACTGCTGCCCGGGCCACGTCCACCGACTCCTGCCGCGCCTGGGCGATCTGCTGCTCGGCTTCCGCCCAGACCTGTGCGAGCTGGTCCTGCGCTGCGTTCTGCGCCAGTTGTCCGGTCTGGCCGATGGCTGAGCAGGCCTGTCCCGCGAGAGCACCGAGAGCGCCCGCCATCTGGGTGTGGAGCAGCTGCGGCGGCACGGCCAGGTCGGGCTGGTAAGCCTGTCCGGTCTGGGTGTGTGCCGCAGCGGCCGGAATGACGGTGTGCGCGATGTATCCGGCGAACTGCTCGGCGGCGCGCAACTGCTGCCCGAGCTGTTCGACGTGTTGCTGGAGGCCGTCCGCGCGGCGCTGCTGGGCGCGGGCCTTGCGGTGGACGTAGAGCGTCGCACCGGCGCCGACCACCAACGCGGCCACGATCAGTATCAGTTCGGTCATCAGGCCCTCACGAGAATCGGGGAGACGGTTCCGGTGCGTATGCCGCCGGTCGGGCCGTGTTGCTCGTTACGGGGGTGGGATTCCATCGTGTCTGTACTCCGTAGTGCCCGGGGTTCGGGGGCGGTTGGCTGCCGAGGCCGACTGGGGGGACGGGGGCGGTCGGCTCCGGACAATGGGTCAGGAATCAGCCGATTCCCCTGCCGTCGTGCATGCAGGAGGGAAGGAAGGTTCCGGGGGATCGGCGAGATGGCGAAATTCGGCGCGCGCGCCGGATTGCGGCGGGGCCTGCCCGGGCGCCTCCTCGGGCTCCGGCCCGCGTCCTGCTGCGCACGCAGGAGCCTTCGGGGAGCTTCCGTGAGGCCGTGCGCTGCCGTTTCCGGCTGGACGAGGAGCGACCGGCCGGGCAGGAACGGCGGAGTCTGTCGACTGCCGGCGTAGTGAGCACGTGGCCGGCGAGATGGGCATGACAGAACTCTAGTTGGAATAAGCCTTGTTGCGCACGGGGCCTCTGTGCCTGATGGGAGGCGTTGTTGTGAAGTCGCGGACATTGCGGACGTGTTGAGGGAACCCAGGGATTCGAAGTCCGCCGGTGATCACGGCGCTCTCGCCGCGCCTATCCGATGACTGACCGTCAGGACAGGTGTGTGGTGGTGCGGTTGGAATCGGTGGCAGCTTCCGGTCCCGTTTCGGTGAGGGGAATCGGTTTGCCACCTGTGCCGCCCCGGGCTGCGGGACGCCGTGATGTGAGTGGATGAGTGACGGAGCGTCAATATCGCTCCTCGCGGGCGGCTCCGGCCGTACGCCGACACTCGGTGTACGCGCCCCCGATAGTTACCGCAGCGTAACTTACTGATGGGTTACTTGCGGTAAGTCTCGCTGCTAGCTTGCGTTCACCTGCATTCCGAGCAGAGCGAGGAGTGAGCTGTGAGCCGCAAGAGCACCCGTTCGCTTACCACCTTCCCCACGACGTCCTCCATGGTTTCCCCCGCCCGCGGGCCACGCCCCGGTGGCATGCGAGCGGTGGCGGTCGCCGTGACCGCGGCGGCCTGTGTGGCCGCGTACGCCGCACCCGCGTCCGCTGCCGACGGGGCGCAGCCCGTGGTGTCCCGCGGGGTCACCATCCCCGACTTCTACAACCCCCCGGCCGAACTGCCCGCCGCCAACGGCGCGGTGATCCGCCACGAGCCGCTGCCCCTCGGGCTGAGCCTGCCGGGCCTGGACGGCCGTCCGATGCCGGGTACGGCGACCCGGCTGATGTATCGCTCCACCGACTCGGGCGGGCAGGCCGTCGCGGTGACCGGTGCCTACATCGAACCGTCCGCCGCCTGGAAGGGCTCCGGCCCGCGTCCGCTGGTGGCACTGGCCTCGGGGACCGTGGGCCAGGGCGACCAGTGCGCACCCTCCATGACCCTCCAGTACCCGCTGACCCTCAGCGGCGAGACCGTGTCGGTCGGCTACGAGACCCTGGCGATCTACCGGCTGCTCTCCGCCGGCGTCGCCGTCGTGGTCACCGACTACGTCGGTCTCGGCACGACCGACCGGCTCCACACCTACGTCAACCGGCTCGACCAGGGCCATGCCCTGCTGGACGCGGCCCGCGCCGCACACCAGCTGCCCGGCACCTCGATCGCGCCCGACTCGCGCACCGGTCTGTACGGCTACAGCCAGGGCGGCGGAGCCAGCGCTGCCGCGGCCGAACTCCAGCCGGCCTACGCACCCGACGTCAAGCTCGCCGGCACCTACGCCGGTGCGCCGCCCGCAAACCTGACCGCGGTCATGAAGGGCATCGACGGCAGCGCCCTCGCCGGCGCCCTGGCCTGGTCGATCAACGGCTTCGCCCAGGCCGACCCTGATCTGAGGGACGTCATCGAGGCCAACGTCAACGATGCCGGCCGGGCCGCGCTGAAGGACGCCTCGACCATGTGCGTCGGCGACGCGATCTTCGGCTACGGCTTCACCAAGAGCAGCAAATGGACCACCAGCGGCAAGTCCCTCGGTGACGTCATCGCCGCCGAGCCCCGGGCCCAGGCCGCCCTGGACAGGCAGCGCATCGGTGCACTGAAGCCCGCAGGCCCGGTGCGTCTGGCCACCGGAGTGCAGGACGACATCGTGCCCCACGCCCAGGCGCGCCAACTGGCCGTGGACTGGTGCCGCAAGGGTGCCGACGTCACCTACGACGCCATCAACCTGCCCAACCTCGGCGACAAGCTCCTGACCAATCACCTGGTCCCGCTGATCACCGACCAGGGTGACGCGATCTCCTGGATGACCGACCGCCTCTCGGGCAAGGGCACGTCCTCCAACTGCTGGACGATGCCGCTCCAGCCCTGACGCCCTGACGCTCGACCCGGGCTGCCGGGCGGACCACCGGTCCGCCCGGCAGCCGTGATTCCGGCGCCCCGGCCACGGTAAACCGGTGTCGCGGCGGGGGGCGGTGACACGATCATGGGACCCGGCCCCTGCTCACCACCCGTGAAGGAAATCGCGCGCCATGCCCGTACCGGCCGATCCGAACGTGCTCCACCCGATGCCCGACCAGCCGCGTGTGGTTCAGCTCAGACCTCTGGTGAAGTCCCCGCTGATCGAGGTCGGGGAGTACTCGTACTACGACGACCCGGAGGACGCCACCGCGTTCGAGACGCGCAACGTCCTCTACCACTACGGCCCGGAGAAGCTGGTCATCGGCAGGTTCTGCGCCCTGGGCACGGGGGTGCGGTTCATCATGAACGGCGCCAACCACCGTATGGACGGCCCCTCGACCTTCCCCTTCCCCACCCTGGGCGGCTCGTGGGCCGACCACTTCGACCTCCTCACCGGACTGCCGAACCGGGGGGACACCGTCGTCGGTCATGACGTCTGGTTCGGTCACGGCGCCACCGTGCTGCCCGGGGTGCGGATCGGAAACGGTGCGATCATCGGCACCGGTTCAGTGGTCACCAAGGACGTGCCCGACTACGGGATCGTCGGCGGTAACCCGGCCCGCCTCCTGCGCACCCGCTACGACGACGGGGACATCGCCCGGCTGCTCGCCGTGGCCTGGTGGGACTGGCCGGCGGAACACATCACCGCCCACGTACGCACGATCATGTCGGGTACCGTCGACGATCTCGAGGCCGCCGCCCCGTCCGAGTGACGGCGACTGCGCGCCGGGCCCGCCGAAATCCAGGTGTGGCGGGCCCGGGCGCCGGTTATGGTTTTCCGCATGTTCTTCCGACAGCTCTACGGCTGACGCGGGACGGGGCAGCGCCCCGCCTCCGTCCGGTATGCCCTGTGCGCGCCGACGACCCGGCCTCTGCGCCGGGGCGGCTGCCGACGCACGGGTTCACCGTGTCCCTTTCGCCGCAGACCTGAATCGAGTGATCTTCCGTGTCACGTCGCCGTGCGCACATCGCCATGGTCGGTATCCCTGCCGTCAGCCACGTCCTGCCGAGCCTTGAGGTCATCCGCGAACTGGTGGCCCGCGGCCACCGGGTGACCTACGCAAACGATCCGGCGGTGGCGGACCGCATCGAGGCCACCGGTGCCGAGTTCGTCCCGTACGGCTCCGTCCTGCCGGTCGCCGACAACAACTGGCCCGACGACGCCATCGGCGCGATGGGCCTCTTCCTCGACGACGCCGTCCAGGCCCTTCCGCAACTGCGTGCTTTCTACGACGACGACCCCGCCGACCTCTACCTGTACGACATCGGCGCGTACGCGGCACGTGCGCTGGCCGAGTCGCAGAAGCGCCCCCTGATGCAGCTGTCCCCGACGTTCGTCGCCTGGAACAGCTACGAACAGGACGTGGCGGCGCACCTGCGGGGGCTGCCCGGCGCCGACGCGTACCGGGCGAGGTTCACCCAGTGGCTCGCCGACGCCGGCGCGTCCACCATGGATATGGACGCCTTCTCCGGCCGCCCCGCGCACACCCTCGCCCTGATCCCCCGGGCGATGCAGCCGCACGGTGAGGACGTCGACACGGACACGGTGACGTTCGTCGGCCCCTGCTTCGGGGGACGCGCCGCCGAGCAGACCTGGACGCGTCCCTCGGACGCGGAGCGCGTGCTCCTGGTCTCGCTGGGTTCGGCGTACACCAACCGGCCCGAGTTCTACCGCCAGTGCCTGGCCGCGTACGGAGACCTGCCCGGCTGGCACGTCGTGCTCCAGGTCGGCAGGCACACCGACCGGGCGGAGCTGGGCGATATCCCGGGCAACGTCGAAGTGCACTCCTGGGTGCCGCAGTTGGCGATCCTGGAGCAGGCCGATGCCTTCGTCACCCATGCCGGGATGGGCGGCAGCGCCGAAGGGCTGTACACCGGCGTGCCGATGATCGCCGTGCCGCAGGGCGCCGACCAGTTCATGAACGCCGACCGGCTCGTGGAACTGGGCGTGGCCCGCCGCATCGACACCGCGGACGCCACCGCCGAGGCACTGCGGACCGCGCTGACCGAACTCGTCGCCGACCCGGAGGCCGCCGGCCGCTCGGCGCGGCTGCGGGCCGAGGCGCGGGCGGAGGGCGGCACCCCGCGGGCCGCCGACCTCGTCGAGGAACTGCTGGGCTGATGCCTCGGCGAAGGCGAAGCCGGGTCTCCGGCGCCGTCGTCAGCCGCACCAGTAGCGGCCGGGGCCCGCGGCGTCGCGGGCCCCGGCCGCCGCGTCAGTACAGGAAACCGGCACTCACGGTGTGACGACCGGGAAGTCGGGATCGAACGTGTCGAGCAGCCCTGCGAGTGTCTGCAGAGCGGTCTCGTCGCCGGCGAGAGCGATCTTCCCGCCCTGGGCCAGTTCCGGCGCGGCGGCCGGCTTCAGCAGCGCACCGACCAGCGCGGCCTTGGGACCGGTGACGGTGAGCTGGGTGTCGGGGTGCGCCCCGCGGCGGGCGTTCAGGACACCGCGGGCGACCCACATACTCCAGGTCTCGTCGAGGTCGGTGAAACGGAAGTCGATGCGCAGCCCGGCCTCCGCGGCTTTCTCGCCGATCAGATGCACGGCGGCGAAGTCGAAGAGGATGTCGATGGGCATGGCCAGGATGGTGTCCGGACTGGCGGTGGCGAACGTCGCCGGCTGGATACCCTGACGCAACTCCATGGCGGCGGTGAGGAAGATGCCGCGCCACTGCGGCCCCTCGGCCTGATAGCCCATCTGCTCGTACGCGTCGGCCTGGAGGTCACGGGCGGCCTGGTTCTCCGGCTGGGCGAAGACGAGGGTGTGCAGGATCTGGGCGGCCCAGCGGTAATCGGCGGCCGCCAGGGCGCGCCACCCCTCATCCATGATCTTCTCGGCGCCGATCAGGTCGACGAAGCGGCGGGCGGCTTCGACCGGCGGGTGGGGGTGCAGCGAGACCGGGTCGCCGTCCCACATGCCGAGTTCCTTGGTGAACACGGCGCGCACGTCGTGGTGCAGGGTGCCGTGGTAGCCGCGGTTGAACCACTTGCGCCCCAACTCCTCGGGCAGCTCGATCTCTTCCGCCGCCTCAAGGGGTGTGTAGCCCTTGTTGGCCAGCCGAAGCGCCTGGTCGTGGAGATACTTGTACGTGTCGCGCTGCGACTCCAGGAACGCCGTCACCTGCCCGTTCTCCCACACCGGCCAGGTGTGCGGGCCGTAGTGCACCTGGACGTCGTCGCCCCAGCGCTCCAGCGTCTCGTCGAGATAGCGGGCGAAGTTGCGGGCGTCGCGGGTCCGCGCACCGCGCAGCGTCTGGATGTTGTGCAGCGAGTGGTTCGCGTTCTCCGCGCAGGTCAGCGCACCGAGCTGCGGGATCCAGATGTGCATTTCCTCGGGCGCCTCCGTGTCGGGGGCGTAGAGAAACTCGAATTCGAGACCGCCGAGATCCCGCTTCGTACCCGTCTCGGTGATGGCGTCGGTCGGCGAGATGTACGAGATCGTCACGCCGGGCACGGTGGCGATCCCGATGCCGCAGGTGACACAGCCGGCCGGGCCGGGGTCGAGGAGGCTGTTGAACGCGTACGAGGCCCGCCGGGACATGGCGTTGCCGGCGATCACGTTCTCGCCGATCGCGTGCTTGTCGAACGAGGCGATGGTGCCCGGGGCGATGATCGGCACCTTGCCCGAGGCCACGTCCTCGGCGCTCACCACACCCTTGACGCCGCCGTAGTGGTCGATGTGGGTGTGGGTGTAGATCACGGCGGCGACGGGCTTGTCGCTGACATGCTCGCGGATCATGCCCATGGCCTGGCTCGCCGCCTCGACCGAGGCCATGCAGTCGACGACCACCAGACCGGTGTCGCCCTCGATGACCGTGAGGTTGGCGATGTCGTTGTTGCGCACCTGGTGGACGCCGTCCACGACCTTGTACAGGCCGCCCTTGCGGATCAGCTGCGACTGCCGCCACAGGCTCGGGTGCACGGTGTCCGGCGCGGGGGCGTCGTCGGCGAGGTAGTCGTACCGGGCGGCATCGAAGATCACCCGCCCGTCATTCGCGTACAGCTTGTCGGGCAGAGGAGCGATGAAGCCTCGGTCCCGGTCGGTGAAGTCCTGCCGGTCGTCCATGTCGTAGCGGGCCACGGCCGCCTCGTTCGCGGCGGCCGTGGCGGGCGTGGCGCTTTTGGGCGTGTAGGTCATGACGCTCCCGTCCGTCGCGGCCACCGGCCGGTCACGCGGGACCGAAAGGGCTGCGAACATCGTCGATTCGCACTCAGCCTTGTTCGGCTCCTCTCACCCGACTAGGTGAGCGGGGCCGAACGGGTGACGGGTGAAGACGCGACGGACAGGGGGTACAACGGTGCGGGGCCGCGCGGTGGGTTCACCGTGCGGCCCCGGACTGCGGGTCCTGCTGTCGTGCCGTGTGCCGTGCGGCGGGGTCAGCCCTTGCGGGCGGTGACCTCGTCGGTGAGCTGCGGGACGACGTTGAAGAGGTCACCGACGACGCCGTAGTCGACGAGGTCGAAGATCGGGGCCTCGGCGTCCTTGTTGATCGCGACGATCGTCTTCGAGGTCTGCATACCCGCCCGGTGCTGGATCGCGCCCGAGATACCCGAGGCGATGTACAGCTGCGGCGAGACGGACTTACCCGTCTGACCGACCTGGTTGGAATGCGGATACCAGCCCGCGTCCACCGCCGCACGCGACGCACCCACCGCCGCACCCAGCGAGTCCGCGAGCGCCTCGATGATGTGGAAGTTCTCCGCACCATTGACACCACGGCCACCCGAGACCACGATCGCGGCCTCCGTCAGCTCCGGACGCCCCGTCGACTCACGCGGCGTCCGCGACAGCACCTTCGTACCCGTGGCCAGCGCGGAGAACTCCACCGCCAGCTCCTCCACCACACCCGCACCCGCGACCGGCTCCACCGGAGCCGAGTTCGGCTTCACCGTGATCACCGGCACCCCACGCGAGACACGCGACTTCGTCGTGAACGACGCCGCGAACGCCGACTGCGTCGCCACCGGACCCTGCTCACCGGCCTCCAGGTCGACGGCGTCGGTGATGATGCCCGACCCGATCCGCACCGCGAGGCGGGCGGCGATCTCCTTGCCCTCCGCCGACGACGGCACCAGCACGGCAGCCGGGGACACCGCGTCACAGGCGGCCTGGAGCGCGTCCACCTTCGGCACGACGAGGTAGTCGGCGTACTCCGACGCCTCCGACACCAGCACCTTCACCGCACCGTGCTCACCCAGTACGCCGGCCGTTCCGGCGGCACCGGCACCCAGCGCCACCGCGACCGGGTCACCGATCCGGCGGGCGAGCGTCAGCAGCTCCAGCGTGGGCTTGCGGACGGCACCGTCCACGTGATCGACAAAGACGAGAACTTCAGCCATGGGACTTCAATCTCCTGCGAGGGAACGAAGAAACAACGAAGGAATGCGCGAGCGGGGCTCAGATGAACTTCTGGCCGGCCAGGAACTCGGCCAGCTGCTTACCGCCCTCGCCCTCGTCCTTGACGATCGTGCCCGCCGTACGCGCCGGACGCTGCGCCGCCGAGTCGACCGCGGTCCACGCACCGGCCAGGCCGACCTCGTCCGCGTCGATCCCCAGGTCGTCCAGATCCAGCGACTGAACCGGCTTCTTCTTCGCCGCCATGATCCCCTTGAACGACGGGTAACGGGCCTCGCCCGACTGGTCGGTCACCGACACCACCGCCGGCAACGACGCCTCCAGCAGCTCGGACGCCGTGTCGCCGTCCCGACGGCCGCGCACGACCCCGCCCTCGACCGACACCTCCGACAACAGCGTCACCTGCGGCACACCCAGCCGCTCCGCGAGCAGCGCCGGAACCACACCCATCGTGCCGTCCGTCGACGCCATCCCCGAGATCACCAGGTCATAACCCGTCGCCTCGACCGCCTTCGCCAGCACCAGCGACGTCCCCATCGCGTCCGTGCCGTGCAGATCGTCGTCCTCGACGTGAACAGCCTTGTCCGCACCCATCGACAACGCCTTGCGCAACGCGTCCTTGGCATCCTCCGGACCCACCGTCAACACGGTGACCTCCGCATCGTCCGCCGCGTCCGCGATCTGCAACGCCTGCTCGACCGCGTACTCATCCAGCTCCGACAGCAGACCGTCGACATCCTCACGATCCAACGTCAGGTCATCGGCGAAATGCCGGTCACCGGTCGCGTCGGGCACGTACTTCACACAGACAACGATCCTCAAGCTCACGCCGGCTCTCCTGTACTTCGTGATGTCTCTGCAGCGATCCTATGGTACCCAGTACCCTTCGTAAAGGTACGCAGTGCCGGATATGCCGTTCCGGTGCTACGTTTCCGGCATGACCGATGACCGCGGACCGGCCAAGAAGCCCCCCATGCGTGACGTGCTCGCCGAGGCGGCCTTCGCGCTCTTCATGGAGCGCGGGTTCGAGCGGACCACGGTGGACGACATCGTCGCCAGTGCGGGGGTGGGGCGGCGGTCCTTCTTCCGCTACTTCCCCTCGAAGGAGGATGCGGTCTTCCCCGATCACGAGCGGTGCCTCGCGGACATGACCGCGTTCCTGGAGGCCGCCGGGGAGGGTGATCCGGTGGAGGCGGTGTGCGAGGCGGCCAGGCTGGTGCTGCGGATGTACGCCGAGAAGCCGGAGTTCTCCGTGCAGCGCTACCGGCTCACCCGGGAAGTGCCCGGCCTGCGTACCTATGAACTCTCCGTCGTGCGCCGCTACGAGCGGACCATGGCCGGCTATCTGGAGCGGCGGTGGGCCGGTGCCCCTGATGCGGCCCTGCGTGCCGAGGTGATCGCCGCGTCGGTGGTCGCGGCGCACAACAACGGGCTGCGGTCCTGGCTGCGTTCGGGGGGTCGGGGCGATGCCGGCGCCGAGGTCGACCGGGCGCTCGAACTCGTCCGTGCCGTATGGGGAGCGGCGGCCGAACGCCCGCACGCGCCCGCCACCGAGGACGACGTGATCGTGATGATCGCACCGAAGGGCGCCCCGATGTGGCGCGTCGTGCAGCGCATCGAATCGGCAATCGGCGAGGAACGAGGCACCACTGAGAGGTAGTTCACTCCATGGTTCACCTCTCTCCGGCACTCAGTACCTTTACTTCATGGAACTAAGTGCCATACGGTGCCGATGTGCCGTCGCCGGAGGTGCGGCGCACCGAGTCGAGCGCGGGAGGCCGAGACGTGTCCATCACCGGAATCGACGTGGAACCCACTGCTCGCGAAGTAGCGGGGCCCCACAGCACGGAAGGTCTGGTGTACCAGGTGTGCCGGTGGTGCGGCACCGCCTCCTTCCGCAAACTCCTGTGCCCCGTCTGCGCGTCGAGCGATCTGGAAGCGGAGCACAGCGACGGCCACGGTGTCGTCGTAAGGTCCAGCGTCGTGAACCGCTACTCGCGGGTCATGCGTAACGAGTCCCTGGTCCGGTTCCCCGAAGGCTTCGTGTACCGGTGCCGCATCGTGGGCGCGGCTCCGCACCTGGTGAACGCCGGAGACCGGGTTCGGCCCGTCGGTGGCATGACCTCCGAGGCGGGCGAGGTGGTACTCGAACTGTGCGACCCGCCCCGGGGTGCCGACTGGTACTGACGCCCGCCACCTCCCGGGGCGCCGCGCTCAAGCCTCCAGACAGCGCAGCACGGCGAGGATCCGCCGGTTGTAGCCGGTGGTGTGCGCCAGCCCCAGCTTGTCGAAGACCGTGTTCAGGTACTTCTGGGCGGCGTAGGCGCGCTCCACGTACTGGGACAGGACGAGCACACCGACGTCCGGCCAATGCCTGCGGATCTCCACCGCTGCGCGCAGGCCCTCGTCCTTGTGCGTGGGCGGCATCCGAATGCCGGTGACGACGATGTCCGGCGACTGCGCACCCACCTCCGACAACAGCGCCTCGGCGTCACCCGCCGAGGCGATCACCTCGTGGCCCTCCTCGGTGAGCAGCCGGACCAGTCCTTCCCTCAGCAGGGTCGAGTTCTCGGCGAGAATCACACGCACGGCAGCTCTGCGGTCACGGCGGTGGGGCCCCGGCGGGGCTGTGGACGTCCGGCATGCCGTCGAGGGCGGCGACCCGGCCGCGCAACCCGGCAGGGCGCCACGACTCCCCGGCCACGCCAGGAACCACCGGCCTGCGGCGGTATGCGGCCAGCCGTCGCGCGCGGTGCGGGATGGCGTACGTCCGTACTGCGGTTTCCCGCAGGTCCGGGGCCTCAGGTGGGTGGCGGCCCTTCCGGGCGGGGCCGGAGACGGCCTCGGGCGGCGGCCCTCCGTGGCGCTCCCCGTTGTCGTTCGGGCGCCAACTGCGCGGTTGATCAGTCGATTTGGCGCCGGCGGGGCCGGACCGGCCGTCACCGCTCCGGCGTTACGGGCGAATTACGTGACGCTGCCGCAATGGTGACGGTGAGTCGGGTCCAAGTCATCCGATGAACCCTGCGTACCACCCTTCTCGTGGCGGGTTCGCGCCGCTACCATCGGGACGCGAATGGGAGCGCTCCCACATCCGCACTCGCCCCGTACCGCCACTGTCGGCGGTCTCGTTCGGAGAGGACGTTTCCGTGCGCTCAAGCGCCAGACCCCTTGCCGCCCTCCTGGCAGCACTCACTCTCACCGCCGGCCTGTTCGCCACCGGCGCCCCGGCATCGGCGCGAGCCAACGATGCCGTACCGGCCGTCGAAGCATCCGATGTGTCCCTGGCCGCGGACACGTACGACTGGAAGAACGTCCGCATCGACGGTGGTGGTTTCGTCCCCGGCATCGTCTTCAACCGGTCGGAGAAGAACCTCGCCTACGCCCGCACCGACATCGGCGGCGCCTACCGCTGGGACCAGGCGGGCAAGCAGTGGACACCGCTGCTGGACTGGGTGGACTGGGACCACTGGGGCTGGTCCGGTGTGGTGAGCCTCGCCTCCGACTCGGCCGACCCGGACAACGTGTACGCCGCCGTGGGCACGTACACCAACAGCTGGGACCCGACGAACGGCGCGGTCCTGCGCTCCTCGGACCGGGGCGCCAGCTGGAAGGCGAGCACCCTCCCCTTCAAACTGGGCGGCAACATGCCGGGCCGCGGCATGGGCGAGCGCTTGGCAGTCGACCCGAACAAGAACTCCGTGCTGTACCTGGGCGCGCCCAGTGGCAAGGGCCTGTGGCGGTCCACCGACTCGGGGGCGACCTGGTCCCAGGTGACGGCCTTCCCGAACCCGGGCAACTACTCCGCGGACCCGAC
Source organism: Streptomyces sp. LN549 (assembly GCF_043203805.1). NCBI lineage: Bacteria > Bacillati > Actinomycetota > Actinomycetes > Kitasatosporales > Streptomycetaceae > Streptomyces > Streptomyces sp. LN549. The sequence goes on from NZ_JAZHRI010000002.1 coordinate 6,882,349, forward strand.
CGACACCAGCGGATACGGCAACGACAACCAGGGCATCGTCTGGGTGACCTTCGACGAGCGCAGCGGCAGCGCGGGCAGCGCGACGAAGGACATCTACGTCGGAGTCGCCGACAAGGAGAACACCGTCTACCGCTCCACCGACGGGGGCGTCACCTGGTCGCGGATCGCCGGACAGCCGACGGGATACCTGGCCCACAAGGGGGTGCTCGACTCGGCGAACGGCTATCTGTATCTGACGCTGAGCGACACCGGCGGCCCGTACGACGGCGGCAAGGGCCGGATCTGGCGCTACACCACCGCGACCGGTGAGTGGAAGGACGTCAGCCCGGTAGCCGAGGCGGACACCTACTACGGCTTCAGCGGACTGTCCGTGGACCGGCAGCAGCCCGGCACCCTGATGGCGACCGCGTACAGCTCCTGGTGGCCGGACACCCAGATCTTCCGCTCCACGGACAGCGGGGCGACCTGGACGCAGGCCTGGGACTACAGCAGCTACCCGAACCGCACCAACCGCTTCACCCAGGACGTCTCCTCCGTGCCCTGGCTGACCTGGGGTGCCAATCCGACGCCGCCGGAGACCTCGCCCAAGCTGGGCTGGATGACGGAGGCGCTGGAGATCGACCCGTTCGACTCGAACCGGATGATGTATGGCACCGGTGCCACGATCTACGGCACGGAGAACCTCAAGAACTGGGACTCCGGCAGCCAGTTCAAGATCACTCCGATGGTGAAGGGCCTTGAGGAGACGGCCGTCAACGACCTGGCGAGCCCGCCGTCCGGTGCCCCGCTGCTCAGCGCGCTCGGCGACATCGGGGGCTTCCGGCACACCGATCTCGACGCCGTGCCGGGCATGATGTTCACCTCGCCCAACCTCACCTCGACCACCGGTCTCGACTTCGCGGAGAGCAGCCCGAACACGGTGGTACGGGTCGGGAGCGCCGACGCCGCCCCGCACATCGGCTTCTCCACGGACAACGGGTCCAACTGGTTCCAGGGTTCCGAGCCCTCCGGGGTCACCGGCGGCGGCACGGTGGCGGCCGCTGCTGACGCCAGTGGGTTCGTGTGGAGCCCGGAGGGTGTGGGCGTGCAGCACACCACCGGGTACGGGAGTTCGTGGTCGGCGTCCACCGGGATCCCGGCCGGGGCGGCCGTCGAGTCCGACCGGAAGAACCCCAAGAAGTTCTACGGGTACAAGGCCGGCACCTTCTACGTCTCGAGTGACGGCGGCGCCACCTTCACCGCGAAGGCGTCCAGCGGTCTGCCCGCCGAGGGCAACGTCCGCTTCAAGGCCGTGCCGGGCGCCGAGGGCGATGTGTGGCTCGCGGGCGGCAGCGCGACCGGGGCCTACGGGCTGTGGCACTCCACCGACTCGGGCGCGACGTTCACCAAGCTGTCCGGGGTCGAGCAGGCGGACTCGGTCGGCTTCGGCAAGGCGGCCGCGGGAGCCTCGTACCAGACGCTCTTCGTCACCGCGAAGATCGGCGGCGTGCGCGGTGTCTTCCGTTCCACGGACGCGGGTACGTCCTGGACCCGGATCAACGACGACGCGCATCAGTGGGGCTGGATCGGTGCTTCCATCACCGGTGATCCGCGGATCTACGGGCGGGTGTACGTCTCGACCAACGGGCGCGGAATCATGTACGGCGACTCCTCGGACGGTGACGGGGGCGGCACGGACCCTGGTACGGACCCCGGGACCGATCCGGGCACGGACCCCGGCACCGACCCGGGGAACCCGCCAGGGGACGCTGCCTGTTCGGTGACGTACAAGGTCACCAACCAGTGGTCCGGCGGCTTCCAGGCCGATGTGACGCTCACCAACACCGGGACCGCGGCTCTGGACGGCTGGCAGCTCGGCTGGACGTTCGCTGACGGGCAGAAGGTCTCCCAGATGTGGAACGCGACGCCCACCCAGGACGGGGCGAAGGTGAAGGCCGCCAGCATCTCCTGGAACGGCAAGGTGGCGCCGGGGGCCTCGGTGGGCTTCGGCTTCACGGGCACCCTGACGGGGGGTAACACCGCACCGGCCGCGTTCGCCCTGGGCGACGAGGCCTGCACCACCGGCTGAGCAACGGGCCGAGGGGGAACGGGGGACGGGGGGAGGGGCGGGCCGAGCGGGTGGGCCCGCCCCGTTCCGTGTCCCCGGGTCCCCGGGTCCCGGGATGGCGGTGCACGGCGGCCTCACTGGCCCCGTACAGGTTAGTCGGCCATACTGCCCGCCGTGGAGCAGCGCATAGATTCGAACACTCAGCCCGCGTACGCCGCAGGGACAGACCCGGCGTACATCCCTGGTCTCACGGCCCCCCGAACCGCCGCGAAGGCGGACGAGGACCCGGAGCAGACCGAGGAGCCCGCACCCGAGGGCGCCGCGCCCGACGATGCCGTCGTGGAGGCCGCATCCGAGGACGCGGCGCCCGACGGCGAGCCCGCCGCCGGAACGGCGCCGGACGACGAGGAGGACGAGAACGAGAACGAGGACGGGGCGGTTGAGGGCCCGTCGTCCGAGGACGGGGCCGCCGACGGGCCGTCGTTCGAAGTGAGCGACCGACGTGGTTCGATCTCCGCGGACCGGGAGGGTATCCGGTTCACGCTGGACGACCAGGCGGCCGACTTCCACTGGGACGAGATCGGCGCCGTCGAGCTGAAGCCGGCCCGGTTCGGCCGCCGGTTCACGATCACGGTCCACATGTCGACCCAGCGCTGGTTCAACGCCGAGGTCGAGGCGCCCGCCAGGAGCGACCTCAAGGAGTGGACGGAGGGCTTCGACGCGGTCCTGGACGCCTACTTCGAGGAGTCCTGAGGCTGCGGGGCTCCGTGGCCCGTGCCGATCAGCACATCGAGCAGGTGCGGCCAGGCGTCCGCCCCGAGCGCGGCGTCGGCGGCGGGTGAACCTCCGTACCGGAAGCGGTCGGACGGGGCCGCGGGGCCCTCGCCCGGCAGCCGGGGGCGGTGTCCCGCGTCGGCACGGGTGACCAGACGTACGGGGAGACCGGCCGCCCTGCGACGGGCGGCCAGCTCCCCGGCGAACCGCAGGGAGGGCCACATCAGGTCGTCGCCGCCCGCGACCAGCATGAGCTCGGTGCCGGGCCCGGCCGGCGGGATCGACGCGGCCGGGACACGGCCGGCCGAGGTCCGCAGGCTCTGTTCGTACCAGTCGAGCACCGAGACGGGCTCGCCGTCCGGCTCCACGGGTGTCCAGGCCTCGTCGTAGGGGACGAACGGCAGCGGCTTGCCCCGCCAGGTCCAGGACGACCGGTGCGGTCGCGTCCTGCGGTCGCGGCCCGGTCCCACATTGGCCCAGGTCAGCGAGGTGGGTGAGAGCGCCACGACGGCGTCGACGCCGTCGTGGAGACCGGCAAGGTGCAGGGCGGCCTCGGCGCCCTTCGAGGTGCCCAGGACACCGATGCGCCGCGCACCCTCCGCGCGCAGCCACTCGATCGCGGACACGAAGGTCTCCAGCGGGACTTCGCAGATCCCCGGGGGCTGTCCCGCGCCGCCGAACCACTGGATCGACAGCGCGGTCATGCCCTGCCGGGCCAGCAGCCGGCACCGCGCGTCCTCGATCCGTCCGCTGGACCCGGCGAGGACGAGTACGCCGACACCGCTGCCGTGCTCGGGGGCGGCGAGAAAGCCCGTCCAGGCGTCCGCACCGCCGCCCGGTCCGGCCTGCACCGTGCGTTCCGCGATGTCCATGTCCCGCAGTATCCGGGTCAGGCGTCCGCCAGGACCACCGATCGGGTCAGATGGCGCGGGCTGTCCGGGTCCAGACCGCGGGCGGCGGCGCGGGCGATGGCCAGGCGCTGGACGCGGACCAGTTCGGCCAGCGGGTCCAGGCCGCTCTCCACCCAGCGGGCGCCGGTGGCGAGAACCTGCTCACGCAGTCCCTCGGGAGCGGCACCGAACGTCCAGGTCGCGGTGCCGGCGGTGGCGATGCTGATGGGACCGTGGCGGTACTCCATCGAGGCGTACGCCTCCGTCCAGGACAGCGAGGCCTCCTTCATCTTCAGTGCAGCCTCGTTGGCGAGGCCGGCCGTCCAGCCGCGGCCGATGAAGGTGAACTGGGTGCAGTCCAGCAGCCCTTCGGGCAGCGGCTCGGCCAGTGCGGCCTCCGCGTCGCGGACCACGGCGTCGGTGTGCAGACCGAGGTGGGCGCGGAGCAGGGTGAGCAGGGTGGTGGCGAACCGGGTCTGTACCACGGACTGTTCGTCCGCGAAGTCGAGAACGACGACGGCGTCGGCCGACGTCATCACCGGCGTGTTCGGATCGGCGGTGATGGCCACGGTGGGGGTGGTCCCGCGCAGCCGGCCGAGCAGTTCGAGCACCTCGGTCGTGGTGCCCGAGCGGGTGAGGGCGACGACACGGTCGTAGCGGCGACGGGCGGGGAACTCGGAGGCGGCGAAGGCGTCGGACTCACCCTGTCCGGACTCCTCGCGGAGCGAGGCGTATGCCTGAGCCATGTAGAACGAGGTGCCGCAACCGACCACGGCGATGCGCTCGCCGGGGGCGGGCAGTGCGGCCGCGTGACTCTCTGCCAGGTTCGCGGCACGGCGCCAGCAGTCCGGCTGACTGGCGGTCTCGATCTCGACGAATGACATTCTGCACTCCGTACTGGTGATGGGATGCTCGTTTACGCACGTTATACGGGAGGTGCAAGCATTATCAAGCATGAATCTTGCAGAAGGCTTGACTCGGCGGAGCCTTGTGCGACGCTTGCGCGTGTCCGGTGACCGTATCCAAGGGGATGGGTACTCACAGCCCGGACCTGTAAGGAGAGTTCTCTTGTCCAGGGATGCCAGGTGGAACGCACTGCTGGAACTCGTCGGTAAGCACGGCCGGGTGGACGTCGAGGATGCCGCCAGGACGCTTGACGTCTCGGCCGCGACCATCCGCCGGGACCTGGACCAGCTTGCCGAGCAGCAGCTGCTCACCCGCACGCGCGGCGGCGCCGTCGCGCACGGGGTCAGCTATGAGCTGGCGCTGCGCTACAAGACGGGCCGCAACGCTCCGGAGAAGCAGGCCATCGGCCGCGCCGTCGCCGAACTGGTCGCGGTGGGCGAAGTGGTGGGGCTGACCGGGGGCACCACCATCACGGAGGTGGCCCGGTCGCTCGCCGTGCGCTCGGACCTGGTGGGGGACGGCGTGACAGGGGTGGGCGGTCAGCCGACCCTTACGGTGGTCACCAATGCCCTCAACATCGCGAACGAGCTGGTGATCCGGCCGCAGATCAAGATCGTGGTGACCGGCGGTGTGGCCAGGCCGCAGTCGTACGAGCTGACGGGCCCGCTGGCCAGTGGCGTACTCGGCGAGATAACGCTGGACGTCGCCGTGCTGGGCGTCAACGCCATCGACACCGAACGCGGCGCTTACGTCCACCACGAGGGCGAGGCCAGCATCAATCGGCTGCTCGCCCAGCAGGCTCAGCGGGTGGTGGTGGCGGCCGACTCCTCGAAGATCGGCAAGCGTGCGTTCGCCCGTGTCTGCGACCTCGGGGTGGTCGACTTCCTGGTCACGGACAAGGGGATCACGCCTGAGGCGACTGCCCGTTTCGCGGAGGCGGGCGTCACCGTCATCACCGTCTGACCCGAGCTGCTCGGACCCACGAACGCCGCTCGGACCCGAGCGCCGGTGCCTGAACCCGTGAAGTGTCCGCGAAGGGCGGGCCGCCACAGCCGTGGCGGCCCGCCCTTCGGGCTTCGGGTGTCAGCCGCGCGGCGCGGTCCACCTCTGGTCGGCCTTGCCGGTGCAGTCGCGCAGTTCGACGCGGTGACCGGTCCTCTCATGCCCGCCCGGGGCGTACAGGCACTGGCCGGTCGCGTCGTTCACGACCGAACCGTGGCTCCCGTACGTCCAGGTCGTCAGCGGGCCCGGCGTACCCGCACAGGTGGTGATGGTGACCGGGACCTTCTTGGCGTGCCCGGTCTCCGCCGGTGCGGCGGTCAGGCAGAAGTTGTTCACCAGGCGCAGCGTCCGGTCCGCGCCGTGCACCCAGCCCTGGTCGGTGCGCCGGTGGCAGGTCTCCACGACCGCGGGACGGTTCTCGGCGGCGGCCAGATCCGTGTCCTCCGCCCATTCGAGCTGGGCGAAGTCCACGCCCTGCACGTCCAGGCAGTTGCCCGCCCGGTTGGTCACGGCTTCCCGGGGGGAGTTGCCGATGCCGAGCACCTGCTCGCCGCCGGCGGGGCTGATGGTGCTGGTGACATTGGCACAGTCACCGTTGTTCTCGGGCCGGGTGGCGGTGGCCGTGACCTGGGTGTTGTCCAGGGTCGTGGCCGTGGGGAGGCCGAACGTGGCCGCGCTGTAGGGCTGCTGCACGCAGGTGGAGCGGGTCATGCTCCACTCGTAGTACTCGACCCAGTCGACCATGCCGGCCGTCTTGACCCCGGTCGCCGGGGTCAGGATGCTGCCCAGCTTGAACGACTTGTGGGCGGTGGTGTCCTCGACGGTGGCGCCGAACCAGCCCCCGCCCTCCGAGGCCACGGTGAACGAGTACGTGTGGCCGGCCTTCCACGGCACGTTCATCCGGCAGCTGTAGCCGGTGCCCTCGCCGCCGAAGTCCTGGCACCAGCTGCCCTCGGTGCCGGTTCTGGCCTGGTTCACGTCCCACACGGAGAAGAGGAACAGCTGGTCCTCGCCCCCGTTGTCCTGCATGCCGATGTAGCCGCCGTTCCCCTGGTTGAAGCCGAACTGGTGCGACCAGAAGGTGTGCGAGGTGAAGCCGGGGTCGGCTGTGACCGTGGTGCTCCACGTCACGGACGACAGGTCCGGGGTCCCGGCGGGAAAGGTGTAGTGCGTGTACGTGCCGGGGGTGTCCCCCCAGCCGTCCTCGTTGGCGACTGCCGTGCCCGCCGTGGATATGCCTAGCCCGGCTGCCAGTGCCAGTGCCGCTACGGCGCTGCCGGCGATGCGGCCGAGTCGGCCGAGGGTGGTCATACGAGAGCTCATACGGGCTTACCCGCCTCTGATCGAGAATGTCGGTAGATGTGCTCGACGGTGCAAGATCGAGCATGCGGACGCATCCTGGACCTGTCGTGAACCTGCTGGCAAGGGGTTCCGTGATCTCGGTGAAGTACTCCGGCGCCTCATAGGCGAACGACCCTGGCTCACTTCGGGCCGCCAATGGGACAATTCGGGCCTTCCTCGTGGCTTTTCGTTGTCTATAGATGTTCGTTACCTCTGTGAAATGAACAACTCTTGCCATCGAGGTGCGCCGTCGTGAACTATGTGGCCTGTCGCCGCGAAGGAGCGGTGGCCGCACCCTCTCGGGGGCTGCGCGCCGCCTCCATGCATGCGGGACGTTCTCTTGCTCCATCAGCTCTGGAGGTGCCTGTGACGATGGCAAATGTGCCGGTCACAGCGGTGCGGTCGCCCGTGCCGCAGCCCCGCGACCCCGACGACGCGGACCGCCCCGCCAAGAGGAAGGGCAGGAAGAACCGAATACGGCAGCCGCTCCGATACCGCCTGAAACGGGACAGGTCACTCCTGCTCCTCTGCCTGCCGGGCGTGCTCTACTTCGCGCTCTTCTTCTACCTGCCGCTCGCGGGCAACGTCATCGCCTTCCAGGACTACCAGCCGTTCCTGGGCTTCAAGCAGAGTCCGTTCGTCGGCCTCGCGAACTTCACCGCCCTGCTCGCCGAACCCGAGTTCTGGAGCGCGGTCTCCAACACGCTTCAGATCACGGCGATCCAGCTGCTCCTGTACTTCCCCGCACCGATCGCCCTGGCGCTCCTGCTCAACTCGCTCATCAGCGAGAAGATCAAGCGGTTCATCCAGACCGTCGTGTACCTCCCGCACTTCCTGTCCTGGGTCGTCGTCGTGTCGCCATGTTCAAGCAGGTGCTCGGCGGGGCCGGTTCGGTCACCACCCTGCTGATGGAACACGGGGTCAGCATCGGCAACGTGATGACGGACCCCGGCACCTTCAAGCTGCTGATCACCGCCCAGGCCATCTGGAAGGACTGTGGCTGGGGCACGATCATCTTCCTGGCGGCCATCGCCTCGATCGACATGGGCCAGTACGAGTCCGCCGCGATGGACGGCGCAGGCTGGCTCCGCAGGATCTGGCACGTCACTCTGCCGGGCATCCGGCCGGTGATCCTGATGCTGCTGATCCTGCGGCTCGGCGACATTCTGTCCGTCGGCTTCGAGCAGATCATCCTGCAGCGCGACGCCGTCGGTCCGGACGCCTCCGAAGTCATGGACACCTACGTCTACTTCCATGGCGTCGTCGACGGCGACTGGGGCATGAGCACCGCCGCCGGTCTGATGAAGGGCGTCATCGGATTCGCCCTCATCCTCGCCGCCAACAAGCTGGCCCACCGCTTCGGCGAGCAGGGAGTGTACCGATGAGTCAGCAGTCCGTCGCGACCCGGCTGCGCCACGCGCGGTTCGGCCCAGGGGGCGGCACGCGCCCCCGCGCCTCCCACGGCAGGCCGCCGTGGATGGAGCGGCCCCACTGGTACGGACAGGGTGCGAAGGCGGCGGCTCTGGTCGTCCTCACCGTGATCGTGCTCTACCCGTTCGTCCTTGCCATCGGTACCAGCCTGGCCGGCCGCGAGGAGCTGAACGCCAACGGCGGTTACGTACTGCTGCCGCACCACCCGACGCTGGAGGCGTACCGCGTCATCCTCTCCGGTGGGGTCGTCACGCAGGCCGCGCTGGTCTCCATCTTCATCACGCTGATCGGTACCGCGCTCAGCCTGGCGTGCACGGTGATGATCGCGTACGGAACCTCGCGTCCCGGCACGGTTCTCGGCAAGCCGATCCTGCTGCTGGTGCTGGGCACGTTCCTCTTCGCCCCCGGCATCATCCCGACGTACCTGGCCGTCCAGCAGTTCAAGATGCTGGACACGTACGCCTCGCTGATCCTTCCGGTGCTGCTCAACGCGTTCAACATCGTGGTCGTCCGCTCCTTCTTCCAGAGCATTCCCGAGGAGCTGTACGACGCGGCGCGGATCGACGGTGCCGGTGAGGTCACGGTCCTCTTCCGGATCGTCCTCCCGCTGTCCAAGGCGGTCCTCGCGGTGGTCGGCCTGTTCTACGCGGTCGGGTACTGGAACAGCTTCTTCAACGCGGTGCTCTACCTCAACGACTCCAGCAAGTTCCCCATCCAGGTGATCCTGCGCAGCTACGTGCTGAACGGCCAGAGCATCAACGCCTCGGCCATGGGCGTCCATGCGGTGCCGCCCGCGACCTCCCTGCAGATGGCTGTGCTGATCATCGCCATCGTGCCCATCTTCTGCGTCTATCCCTTCCTGCAGAAGTTCTTCGTCAAGGGCGTCCTCACCGGGGCGATCAAGGGCTGATCCGCCCCCCCGACATCGCCCCCACGCACCCCACACACTTCAAGGAGTCCCATGTCCACCAACATGTCCCGGCGCGGTTTCATGGGCGCCGCGGGAATCGCCGGTCTGACCGTGGCCGGTCTGTCGACCCTGAGCGCCTGCGGCAGCGGTGCCACGGTGAGCAAGGGTGGTGCCAAGGCGTCGGCCAAGCTCAAGCTGCCGACGTACGTGGCCGCTCAGACCGCCCCCGCGGACCTGGCGGGCAATGCCGCGGGTCTGGATGCCACGTATCTGCGCTACCCCAAGGCCCTCACCAAGTCGGTGGCCAAGGCGCCCGGTGACGGCAGCCGCATCACGGCCCTCACCGAGACCTTCACTACCCCCGCCCCGCCGCAGGCCAAGAACGCCTACTGGCAGGAGCTGAACAAGCGCCTCGGGTCGCAGTTCGACATGACGATCGTCGTGGACCAGGGCGTTGACGCGTACCTCACCAAGTTCAACGCCATGATGGCCGGCGGCGATATACCCGACCTGGTCTGGTTCCCGCCGAACCAGGGCATCCAGCGCGTGCCCGAGCTGCTGGACGCCAAGTTCCACGACCTCACCCCGTACCTCTCGGGCGACGCGGTGAAGGCCTACCCGAACCTGGCGAACCTGCCGACCACCGCCTGGAAGACCGCCGTGGTCAACGGCAAGATCCGCGGTGTCACCGTGGCGTACGGCTCCATGGGCCAGGTCTACGTCGTCAACCAGGACTTCTGGAAGCCGGTCGGCGGCGCCGAGTTCAGCAGCGCCGAGGACTTCCTCGCCAAGGGCAAGGAGCTCCTGGACGCCAAGCGCAACAAGTACGTACTGGAGCCGGCGTACGTGAACCACATCGGCATGTTCGGCCAGTGGTTCGGCGCGCCCAGTGGCTGGCGGCTGGAGGACGGCAAGCTGACCCACATGTACGAGACGGAGGAGTACCAGGAGGCCGTGGCGTTCGCCGTCAAGGTGGCCAAGGCCGGTCTCTTCTGGCCGGACCCCAACCTCAGCACCACGATGGAGAAGATGGCGCAGGGCTCTCTCGGTGCCTACGTGCAGTCCTTCCCCAGCTTCCTGGTGGACGTCAAGACGTACGACTTCCCGTTCGGCGTCATCGTGCCGTTCGCGGCCAAGGCCGGTGCCACGCCGAAGTACAACATGGGCTACGGCTCCGTCGGCTATACCGCGATCAGCAAGAAGGCCGACGCCGAGCGCGTGAAGATGCTCCTGGGTGTCATGGACTACCTGGCCGCCCCCTTCGGTACCGAGGAGCGGCTCTTCCTCGACAACGGCATCGAGGGCAAGCACTTCACCCGTACATCGAAGGGCGACGTCAAGCTCACGGCCAAGGGGAACTCCGAGGCGGTGACCACGGCCATGCCGCTGGCCTTCCTCGCCGCTGGTCCCGAGTACATCTACCTGCCGGGCAAGTCGGAGCTGGCCGGGAACATCCACGGCTGGCAGCAGGAGCTCCTCAAGATCAACCAGACGAACCCGACGAGCGGCCACTTCTCCGACACGTCCACCAGCAAGAGCCCCTCGCTCACCACCGCGATGAGCGACTGCATGCTGGACATCGTCGCGGGCCGCAAGCCGCTCTCCGCGTACAAGGAGCAGCTGCGGAAGTGGCGTTCCGGCGGTGGCGACAAGATGCGTGCCGAGTTCGAGGCCTCGCTCGCCGGTAAGTAGTCTCCGCCCGCTCGACCAGTACATCCAGAGAAAGGGACTCCCGTGTCAGACCTGCGACTCGGTGTCATCGGACTCGGCCTGCGCCGTTCCATCGCGATGTCCGCCCACCACCCCGGACAGGGTTCGGCGATCACCGCCGTCTGCGACCTCGATCCCGACGTGCGCCGACGCGAGGCCGATCGATTCGGCACCGATGTCGCGGTCGAGGACTACAAGCAGCTCCTCGACCGGGACGACCTCGACGCGATCATCATCGCCACCCCGGACGACACTCACGAGGCCATCGCCATCGATGCCCTCCGGGCCGGCAAGGCGGTCTTCGTCGAGAAGCCGCTCGGGATCACCGTCGAGAGCTGCGACAACGTCCTGCGCGCCGCGTACGAGACCGGGACCCGGCTCTACGTCGGCCACAACATGCGGCACATGGGCGTCGTGCGGTTGATGCGCGACATCATCGCCCGCGGCGACATCGGTGAGCCGAAGGCCGTCTGGGTACGCCACTTCGTGGGCTACGGCGGCGACTACTACTTCAAGGACTGGCACGCCGACCGGACCCGTACCACCGGTCTGCTCCTCCAGAAGGCCGCGCACGACATCGACGTGCTGCACTGGCTGGCCGGCGGCTACACCCGGCGCGTCAACGCGCTGGGCGACCTGCTCGTCTACGGTGACCTGCCGCGTCGCGAGGCCGACACCCCGCGCCCGGCCAACTGGCTGCGCGAGTTCGACTGGCCGCCGACGGCCCGCAAGGACCTGCACCACATCGTGGACGTCGAGGACGTCTCCGTGATGAACATGCAGCTCGACAACGGCGTCGTGGCCGCCTATCAGCAGTGCCACTTCACCCCGGACTACTGGCGCAACTACACCGTCATCGGCACCGAGGGGCGGCTGGAGAACTTCGGCGACAGCCCCGGTGACGAGGTCAAGGTCTGGAACACCGGACCCAGCGGATACCGTGCCGACGCCGACATCACCTACCGGGTGCCGGAGGCAGGCGGCTCGCACGGCGGCGGGGACACCCGGATCATGGAGGAGTTCTGCCGCTTCGTGCGCGACGGAGGCGTCACCGACACCTCGCCGGTCGCCGCCCGGATGAGCGTCGCCGCCGGCGTCCTCGCGACCCGCTCCCTGCGTGAGGGCGGTGCACCGTACGACGTGCCGGCCCTGGACCCCGAGCTGGTCGCGTACTTCGAACGCGGGCAGGTCCGTTCCTGAGGATCTGACCGGGAAAGGCCGGACAGGGCCACGGCCCTGTCCGGTGGGTTTCACCGCAAGAAATGCACCGAGCCGGTGCATGCAAGGCAACGATCCCATTCCCCCCATCAGAAGCAGGTGCAACGCATGACTCTGCGCCACTTGTTCGGAACGATCACCGCCACCGCCGCAGCAGCCGCTCTGGCCCTGCTCGGCACCGCGGCCCCCACCCAGGCCGCGGGCATCGGGACGACTCCCGGCACTTACACCAACTACTCCTTCTCCGGCGCGCCGAAGCTGACCGAAGTCACCTGGTCCACCACCGTCCTGCACGACCCCGGATACCAGGCGAACATCTTCTGGAGCCACCAGTTCGGCTTCGACCAGGGCAATGGCGCGTACATCGGGATGCAGTCCAACGGAGGGTCGAGCCGGGTGCTCCTCTTCTCCGTCTGGGACACCTCCGAGGCCAAGGCCGGCTCCACCGGGAGCTGGTGCCAGGGCTTCGGAGGTGAGGGCGAAGGCATGAGCTGCCGGCTGAATCTCGACTGGACCGCCGGCCACCGCTACACCTTCAAGGTCGCGGCCGAGGGCGACGGCTGGTTCGGCGCCACCGTCGCGGACACCGCGACGGGTGCCTCGTACAAGCTCGGCAGCGTCAAGACCCCGGCCACCGCCATCTCGCCCACCGGGATGGTCGACTGGACCGAGTACTTCGAGTGGAACGACTCCCGCGCCAACTGCTACGACCAGCCGTTCAGCGATGCCCGCTTCGGGGTGCCCACGGCCAACGGAGGCACCGTCACCGGCGCGGTCTCGGGTACGTCGAGCAGCGCCAACGCCTGTGCTTCGATGACCCGGACCGACGTTGTCGCCGGTTCCACGGTGCAGAACCTCGGCATCGGCAACTCGGTGCGCGGCGCGGTGACCGGGCTGGGCACGAAGTGCCTGGATGCCTCAGGAGGAGTCGGGGAGGGTGCCGTCGCCAACCTCTACACCTGCTCGGGCGGCGACAACCAGGCCTGGGTGAGAGCGGCCGACGGCACGCTGCGACTGACGTCCAGCTACTGCCTCACCGCGGACGGCACCGGTAACGGCTCAGCCGTACGGATACGCGACTGTGCCGGATCGGGCGCGGGCGGTGCGGTCACCGATCCGGCCAAGCAGTGGACGTACAGCAGTTCCACGCACGCACTCGTCAACAAGGCGTCGGGCCGCTGCCTCGACGTCCCGGGGAGCGACACCACGAACGGGGCCGCGCTCGACCTGTGGGACTGCCACGGCGGTGCCAACCAGCAGTGGAACGTGCCCGCGACCTACTAGGACGTCCTGAGTCACAAGCCCCCGGCGGGGCCGCCTCCAGCGGTCTCACCCGGGGGCTTTCGGCGTCTTTTTCCAGCCATGCTCGGTGGGTAGTCGGCCCCTTCCGGTTTGACGGCGGTCCGTCGCGCATCGGTGACGGGGGTGAGTACGTCAGGAGGATTTCTTCAGCTCTGTCCGGATGATCCCCCGTGGCGACCGGCTTCGCTGCTCTCGTACGGTCACCGGCGGGCCGTCCCTGAAGCGGCGGAGGGGTGATTTCACGCCAACAACGTCCTGTCGTGGCGGGTTTCGAACGCGCGACCGGATCGCGGTCGGCATAATCGCGTCCATGTCGATCACAGGTGGAGACGTCGTTGACCTGGGCCGGGGCCTGTACGCATGGCTCCCGCCGAAACGGGGTTGGGGCCTGGCCAACTGCGGCCTGCTCGTCTCACCCCGTGGCGCGCTCTGGATCGACACCCCGTACGACACGGTGCTGGCGGGACAGTTCCTGGCCGAGAGCACGAAGCTGCTGCCCGACGGTGTCTCCATCGACCGCGTGATCGTCACGCACGCCAACGGGGACCATTTCTGGGGCGCCGGAGTGCTCCCGGACGCGGAGATCATCGCGACCCGCGAGGCCCGGGAGCACATCCACTACGAGCCCACTCCGCAGCAGCAGCACGCCCTGGTCAACGGCAGCGATCCGGCCACCGCGCTCGGCGCCTACCTCGGGCGGCACTTCGGCCCCTTCGACTGGTCGCAGACCGATCCGGTCCGGCCGACGACCTACTTCACCGGGGAACTCGAACTGACCCTGGGGGAGTACCCCGTCCGGATCACGGCCCTGCCGTCCGCGCACACGACGGGGGACCTCATGGTCCACCTGCCCGCGCAGGGCGTCGTGTTCAGCGGAGACATCATCTTCTCCTCGACCCCGCAGCAGCCGGGCGACCACCCGATCCACTGGGCCGGCCCGCTGAGCAATGTGATCGCGGCCTGCGAACAGGTACTGGCCACCGGTGCGGAGACCGTCGTGCCGGGCCACGGGCCGGTGCTGGACCGGGCCGGCGTACGCGACCACATCGTCTACCTGGACTACGTGCGCGAGCGTGCCCACGCCTTCCACGCCGCCGGTGTACCCGCCGTCGAGGCGGCCCGCCGGGTGATCGGCGAGGGGCGCCACCCCGAACTGGGCCTCCCCGAGCGGCTGGTGGTCACGATCGGCAGCGAGTACCGCCAGCTCGACGGCTCCGAACTCCCGAGCGTGCTCCAGGTCATGACCGATGTCGCAGCGGTCGCACAAGAAGTGGAGCAGGCCCGTGAGACGGCAGGCCGGGCGGACTGACCACCCGGTCCTTCGCCGCCCCGGCCAAGGGACCGGCTTCCGCCGCCCCGGCCACAGGACCGACCCGACGACAGAAACGCGGTAACGGCATGGCATGGATCGTGGCGGTGGTCGCCGTCATAGCCGCCGTGGCAGCAACGGCACGCTCGTACCAGGCCGCCCGCTCGGAACAGCTGGCCGTGGCCCACGCAGAGCTGGCCGAACGCCAGGCGAAGGCCGCCGAGGCCCGGACCGCGGCCCTCGTCGACGAGATCCGGCAGCTGGCGCGCAAGCGGATCCCGGCTGCCGCGCTCGCCCTCTCCCACCCCAGCGCCCAGGTCCCCGGGCTGCGGGAGGCGGCCGAGGTCGACGGGGGCGCGGCCCGGCTGCTCACCGAGGCCGTGCAGGCGGCCAGGACCGCGGTCATGGAGGAACGGCAGCGCGTCGACGCGGCCGCCCGAGCGGCGATGCGCGGCACCTCGGCCAAGATCCAGTCCCTGCTCAACCAGTCCCAGCAACTGCTGCACGAGCTCCAGCACGAGTACGACGACCCGCGCATCCTGCAACTGGACTTCCGCAACGAACTCGCGCTGCGCCGCACCCAGGCCACCGCCGTGCTCTGCGACGCATGGCCCGGCCTCGCCCGGCAGAGCTCACCCCTCGTCGAGATCGTGCTCGGCGCGCAGTCCCGGGTCGCCGGCTACGAGCGGATCAAGGTGGCCAACCACCTGCGCGACGAGCGGCTCGCGCTCGCCGCCCGGGCAGCCGAACCCCTCGCGATCGCGCTGGCCGAACTGCTCGCCAACGCCACCGCCTACTCGCACCCCGACACCGACGTGCAGGTGACGGTCCAGCAGAGCGGCGGCCGCGGAGCGTTCCTGGTGGTCGACGACGCGGGCATCGGGATGGACGAGGACGCGCTCGACCGGGCCCGCACCCTGCTGGCCGGGCCCTCCGAGGTCCTCCTGACCGAGCTGGGTGACCCGCCGCAGACCGGGTTCGCGGTCGTCGGCCGGCTGGTGGTGCAGTACGGCTTCCACTGCCACATCGAGGCCTCGCCGTTCGGCGGCATGCGAACGATCCTGCGTGTCCCCGCACACCTGCTGACCGTGCTGGAGGACGACCACACCCTTTCCGTCCTGGCGCCGGTGCCCGTGTCGGCGGCCCCTGCCCCGGACCGGCCGGCCGCCCCCGCGGAACCCGCACCGGAGGCACCGCAGCCCGCCGCTGCAGGCTCGGGGCTGCCCAGCAGGCGCCGCCGCGCGCCGCGTCCCGCGCCGGCCGCCAAGGCCCCCGCCGCCCCGCCCGCCGAACAGGTGTCCCGTACACCTGAGCAGGCCGAGTCTTCCTGGGCGGCACTCCAGCAGGGCACCCTGATCGGCAGGAGCGTCGCCGGGCGGGCTCCCGCACCGGATTCGGACGGCCACGACCACCTGGGCGACCAGGACGAGCAAGGAGACGACGAGAAGTGAGCGCCCCTACTCCCACCACCGGTGACCTCGCATGGGTGCTGACCCCGCTGCTGGAACTGCCCGGAGTCCAGCACGCCGTGGTCGCCACCGGCGACGGTCTCGTCGAAGGCGCCTCGCCCGGCCTCGACCGGGCGTCCGGCGAACGCGTCGCCGCGATGACGGCCACGCTGCACGCCGCGGCCCGCGCCTTCACCATCGCCTTCACCAACGCGGAGGCCCCGCAACTGGCCCAGACCGTCGTGGAGTCGGACCTGGGCTTCGCCATCGTCGTACCGGCGGGGAAGAACACCACGCTCGCCCTGTTCGCCGAACCCGGCGCCAAACTCGGCGACATCGCCTACCAGATGCAGGTGCAGGTCACCGCGCTGACGAGGGCGATGCACGCGCCCGCCCGCCAACCGGACACCGACCCACGGCCATGACCGCCGGCCCAGGACGCCGTCTGATCCCCGCCTACCTCGTCACCGGAGGCCGGTCCCGGCCCACCGGTCCCACGCTCGACCGGCTCGCCGTGCTCGTACGCACCGAGGAGGTCCTGCCGCAGGACACCGGTTCCGAGCAGCGCAGGCTGTGCGAACTGCTGGAGCCCGGCGCCCTCACCGTCGTCGAGTGCGCGGCCCATCTGGACCTGCCGGTCAGCGCCACCGTATTCCTGGCCACGGACCTCGCGGCCGCCGGACTTCTGCTCACGCGACCGCCGATACCCAGTGCCGGGGAGATCGACCGGTCGCTCGTCGAGAGGCTGCTCGTTGGACTCCGCTCCCTCCACTGACCGGACGGGCGTCGGCTATCTGCCGGCGACCGCCCGGACCCTGATGAAGCTTGTCGTCACGGGTCCCTTCGGCGTGGGCAAGACGACCCTGATCCGAACCCTCTCGGAGATCCCCACGCTCCACACCGAAGAGGCGATGACCCAGTCCAGCACCCTGCTCGACGACACGGCAGGACTGCCCGAAAAGACCACGACCACGGTCGCCATCGACTTCGGGCGCCTCACCGTCCTGGACGACCTCGTGCTCTACATGTTCGGCACGCCCGGCCAGGAGCGGTTCCTGCCGCTCTGGGAGGACATCGCGCGCGGGGCCCTGGGCGCACTGGTCCTGGTGGACACCCGCCGGCTCGCCGACTCCTTCGCCGTCATGGACATGGTCGAGGAACAGGGGCTGCCGTACGCCGTCGCGGTCAACCGCTTCCCCGATGCCCCCGCCCACAGCGACGAGGTCCTGCGCAAACACCTCGACCTCGCCGCCGGGACCCCGCTGGTCCAGTGCGACGCGAGGGAGCGACGCGGCAGCATCGACGCCCTGATCGCGCTGGCCGAACACGTGCTGACCCGACTGCCGCAGCCCGAGGACCCGTCATGACACCGTTTCCGCAGCCGCCGCAGCCTCTGGCGCTGTACGGCCCCGACTTCGCGGCCGACCCGCACGGCCACTACCGCAGACTGCGCGAACACGGCCCCCTCGCGCCGGTCCGGATCGCCCCCGATGTCGAGGCGATGCTGGTCACCGACTATCAGGCGGCCGTCGACCTGCTGCGCGACACCCACACCTTCAGCAAGGATCCCCGCACCTGGCAGGCGACGGTCCCCGCGGACTCGCCGGTGCTGCCCGTGCTCGGACACCGCCCCACCGCGCTGTTCAGCGACGGCCCGGAGCACGCCCGCTATCGCGACGCCATCAACGACACCCTGGCCCTGATCGAACCGCACATCCTGCGGGCCGAGGTGGCCAGGGTGGCCCAGCAGCTCATCGGTGAGTTCGCCGCCACCGGCAGCGGCGATCTCATCGCCCAGTACGCCCGACGGCTCCCGCTGCACGTCTTCGTCACCTGGTTCGGCGTCGACCCGAAGGACGGCGAACGGATCGTCGACGGCGTCGGCGGCATGATGAACTCGGCCCAGGGCGCCGCCGCCGCGTACGCCGACCTGGTCGACGTCGTCACGCGTCTCGTCGCCGACCGGCGGGCCCGGCCGCGCCGCGACCTGGCCTCGTACTTCCTCGCCCATCCGGCCCGTCTCGACAACGACGAGACTGTGCGTCAGATCACGTTGCTGATGAGCGCGGGCCATGACCCGGCGACGAACCTGATCGGTAACGCGACCCTGCACATGCTCACGGACGAGCGGTACGCGGGCTCGCTGCACAGGGGTGCGATGACCGCCCACGAGGCGATCAACGAGGTGCTGTGGCAGGATCCGCCGATCGCCAACCTGGCGGCGCACTACCCGCGCCATGACACCGAGTTCCACGGGGTCCGGCTGCGCGCCGGGCAGCTCGTCCTGGTCTCCTTCGGGGCGGCCAACACCCAGTCCGGCCCCGCCACTTCGGACGCCGGCGTCCGGTCCGGGGGCAGTGCCCACCTCGCCTGGTCGGCGGGGCCCCACCGGTGCCCCGCGAAGCAGCCCGCACTCCTCATCGCGATGACCGCGATCGAGCAGCTGACCAGCCAGCTGTGCGATGCGGAGCTTGCCGTTCCGGTGAGTGAACTGCTGTGGAGGCCCGGTCCGTTCCACCGCGCCCTGGTGCACCTTCCGGTACGTTTCACACCCCTGGACACCACCGCGTCCGCGGGCCAGGACCGGGACCGCGCGGGTGAGCCGGCCGTTCCGATCGGCTCCTGAACCGTGTCGCTGGTAGGCCGAACGGGTGAGGGGCGAGAGAATTGCCCGATGAACAGTGAGCGCAGCCGGCGCAACGCCAACCGATGCACAGACGGGGTGGTCCGGTGAGCAGGTACGACAGGTATGACGTCACGGACGAGCAGTGGGAGGGGCTGGCCCAGGTCGTACCGTTGCGCAGCCGCAACGAGTGGCCGTCCCGGGTCGACCACCGCACCGTCCCGGACGAGCGGGAGAGCGCCGAGCAGCGGCGCATGGTGGTGCTGCGGGTCCAGATCTTCGCGGATGCGCGCGAGGTCGCCGAGTACCTGGTCGCGCAGATTCCGGTACTCCTCGATCTGACCAGCGCGGAGCCCGACGTGGCCAAGCGGATCCTGGACTTCACCAGCGGGGTCGTCTTCGGTCTGGGCAGCGGAATGCATCGCGTCGACCGTAACGTCTTCCTGCTGTCGCCCATCGGCATGGAGGTCGAGGGCGTGACGGCGGCGGGCGTACCGGGGGCATAGACCGACCGGTCCCGGCAGGTCCCGACCGGTCCCGGCAGGTCTCGGCCGGCCACGTCGGTCTCGGCAGGTCTCGGCAGGTCTCGGCAGGTCACGTCGGTCTCGGCAGGTCTCGGCAGGTCTCGGCAGGTCACGTCGGTCTCGGCCGGTCTTCCGGCGGGGCGCCGTGGCACCCGGTACGGCGTCATCTCCGGTGCGCCGTGACCGGGTGCGGCCCGGTGGGCCGCCTGCCCGTGCGGATCCCGTGGCCGGTGGACGGCGCTGCCTCCGTATACGGGGCCGATTCCGTACGCGGGGCGCCCGGAGCGGCAGTGGTAGACCTGGGGCCGTGACAGAACTCGACGTACGGACGCTCCAGCAACGGCTCGCAGCATTCGCGGCCGCACGGGACTGGGGGCAGTACCACACCCCGAAGAACCTCGCGTCGGCGCTGAGCGTCGAGGCCGCCGAACTCATGGAGATCTTCCAGTGGCTGACGCCGGAACAGTCGGCGCGGGTCATGGAGGACCCCGGAACGGCGCCCAGGGTCGCGGACGAGGTCGCGGACGTTCTCGCCTACCTGCTGCAGTTCTGCGAGGTGCTGGGCATCGACGCGCTGGCGGCGCTGGCGGCGAAGATCGACCGGAACGAGGGGCGCTTCCCCGTGTCGGAGCCAACGGATCCTCTCTTCCGTCACTCTTCGGAGTGATCGACTTGTTCACAGTCGACTTCGTGTCCACAGATTTCCGAAATCCCCTGGCCTTTCGGTACCACCGCCCTCACTGTGGGTAATGAAAGAGGTGAGTGGGTTTTCGCGTCGAACGGGGGCAACGGATGGAAGCGGAGCGGCTTGTAGCAGTCATCCGGCGGGCGCTGGCACAGAGCCGGGGCACGCCGGACATCATCGCGGAGGCCTGGCAGGCGCAGGCGCTGGCACAGGCGATCGGGAGCCGGCTGGCGGCGAGCGGCCCCAAGGAGTTACGGGGCGAGGCGTGCGGACTCAGCGAGATCGGTGGGCGGAGCAACGGGGCGCTGGACCACCCGGCGGCCCGGGCCGGTGTGGCCCGGGCCGCGCAGCTCTCCGAGGTCGCCGATCCACGAGCGGCCCTGACCGGCCTGGGCGCGCTGCTCGGGGAAGTGGGGATAGCCCTGGTCCAAGTGGCGTGCGAGACGGATGAACAGGGCCTGTACTGGCAGTGCATGGAGGCGATCGACGCCGCCGACGAGTCGACGGACCGGGTGCACGGAATGCTCCGGCTGCTCGACGAGCGTGACCGGGAGCGTCTGGAGGATCTGGAGCGCGGCAGGGAGCGCGACGGCCCGCACGGTGTGCTGCACGGACCGGTGGGACCCGCGACCGACATCGGCTGAGCATCCGGCACCGGCACCCGGCACCTGATACCCGGCACCGGCCCGCCCGGGGGCGCGGTGGCGTGGAGAAGGTGGCGGGAGGGGAACGCGCGGCGTCCGGAGGTGCAGGATGGAGGTATGGATCTTCGAATCTTCACCGAGCCCCAGCAAGGGGCGAGCTACGACACACTGCTCACCGTCGCGAAGGCGGCCGAGGACCTCGGTTTCGATGCCTTCTACCGATCCGACCACTATTTGCGCATGGGACAGGGGGACGGCCTCCCCGGCCCGACGGACGCATGGATCACGCTGGCCGGGCTGGCGCGCGAGACCAAGCGGATCCGCCTCGGCACCCTGATGACGGCGGGGACGTTCCGGCTTCCCGGTGTGCTCGCCATCCAGGTGGCTCAGGTCGACCAGATGTCCGGCGGCCGCGTCGAGCTGGGCCTGGGGGCCGGCTGGTTCGAGCAGGAGCACAAGGCGTACGGCATCCCCTTCCCCAAGGAGAAGTTCGGCCGGCTGGAGGAGCAGCTGGCGATCGTCACCGGCCTGTGGGCCACCGAGGCCGGCAAGACGTTCAGCTACGACGGTACGTACTACCAGCTCACGGACTCGCCCGCGCTGCCCAAGCCCGCGCAGGCCAAGGTGCCGGTGCTGATCGGCGGACACGGAGCGAAGCGGACGCCGCGGCTGGCCGCTCAGTACGCCGACGAGTTCAACATCCCCTTCGCGTCGCTGGAGGACAGCGAGATGCAGTTCGGCCGGGTCCGGGCGGCGGCCGCGGAGGCGGGCAGGCGGCCGGACGATCTGGTGTACTCCAACGCCCTGGTCGTCTGCGTCGGAAAGGACGACGCGGAGGTGGCGCGCCGGGCCGCCGTCATCGGACGGGACGTGGCTGAGCTGAAGGCGAACGGACTGGCCGGCTCGCCCGCCGAGGTGGTCGACAAGATCGGCCGTTTCGGAGCGATCGGAGCGTCGCGCATCTACCTCCAGGTGCTGGACCTCGATGACCTGGAGCACCTGGAACTGATCTCGTCGCAGGTCCAGTCCCAGCTCAACTGAGAGAGGAGCCTCTGTGTCCCCCGCCCGCCATTCCGGCCGACCTGTCGGGACGTCCTCTGCCGGGACTCCCTCCCGCACTCTCGCTGCCGCGCTCGCGGAGGGCACGGTCCTGCTCGACGGCGGACTCTCCAATCAGCTGGAGGCGCAGGGCTGCGACCTCTCCGACGCGCTGTGGTCGGCCCGGCTGCTCGCCGACGGGCCGGGGCAGATCGAGGCGGCGCACGCGGCGTATGTGCGGGCGGGCGCGCAGGTGCTCATCACCTCCAGCTATCAGGCGAGCTTCGAAGGGTTTCGGCAGCGCGGAATCGGGCGGGCGGAGGCGGCAGGGCTCTTCGCCCGCAGTGTGGAGCTGGCCCGTCGGGCGGCAGAGGCGGTGGAGCAGGACGTCTGGGTCGCCGCCTCGGTCGGCCCGTACGGGGCGGTCACGGCGGACGGGGCGGAGTACCGGGGCCGCTACGGGCTCACGGTCCGGGAGCTGGAGCGCTTCCACCGCCCCCGGATCGAGGCCCTGGCCGCCGCCGGCCCCGATGTGCTGGCGCTGGAGACGGTGCCGGACATGGATGAGGCGCAGGCGCTGTTGCGGGTGGCGGGGGAGTGCGGGCTGCCGGTCTGGCTCTCCTACACCGTGGCCGGAGACCGGACCAGGGCCGGCCAACGGCTGGAGGAGGCGTTCGCCCTCGTCGACGGGGAGGAGTGTGTGGTGGCGGCAGGGGTGAACTGCTGCGATCCGGCCGACGCGGACGGGGCGGTCCGTGCGGCGGCGCAGGCGACCGGGAAGCCGGTCGTCGTCTATCCGAACAGCGGTGAACGCTGGGATGCGGGGGCGAGGGGATGGGCCGGGGGTGCCACGTTCGACCCCGGCCGGGTCCGGGCGTGGCAGGACGCCGGTGCGCGGCTGGTCGGCGGCTGCTGCCGCGTCGGTCCGGCCACCATCGGGGAACTGGGCGCGCAACTCGGCGGGGGAGGGACGGCAACCGAGCCGGGGAGGAGGAACAACCGAACCCGGTGAGCGACGAAAATGCCTGGTGAGGGCGAATGAAGCGGACCATACTCGGACGCGTGTTCCTGACGATCAGTACCACCGGCACCCCGGAGCGTCCCGCCACCGATCTCGGCTTCCTGCTGCACAAGCACCCCGAGAAGGCGCAGACGTATCCCACCTCCCATGGCATCGCGCACGTCTTCTATCCCGAAGCGTCCGCGGAGCACTGCACGGCGGCGCTGCTGCTGGAGGTGGATCCCGTGGCGCTGGTGCGGCGGGGCAAGGGCAAGGGCCGCGGCGGCGCCCCCGACGCGGCACTCGCGCAGTACGTCAACGACCGCCCCTACGCCGCGTCCTCGCTGCTCGCCGTCGCGATGAGCACCGTCTTCAAGTCCGCGCTGAGCGGCACCTGCAAGGCGATGCCCGAGCGGGCGGCGGCGCCGATGCCGCTGCGGATCGAGGTGCCCGCCCTGCCGGCCCGTGGTGGTGCCGAGCTGGTGCGCAAGCTCTTCGGGCCGCTCGGCTGGTCGCGGGTGGACGCGGTGGCCGTACCGCTGGACGAGCAGTTCCCCGAGTGGGGGGACTCGCGGTACGTACGGCTCGTGCTGGAGGGCGAGTTGAGGCTCGCGGACGCGTTGCGTCAGCTGTACGTCCTGCTGCCGGTGCTCGACGACGCCAAGCACTACTGGGTGGCGCCGGACGAGGTGGACAAGCTGCTGCGGGCCGGCGAGGGCTGGCTGGCCGACCATCCGGAGCAGAAACTGATCACCAGCCGCTATCTGTCGCGGCGATGGGGACTGACCCGGCAGGCGATGCAGCGGCTGGAACTGGTGCGGCTCGCCGAGTCCGACGACCTCGACGTCGAGAGCATCGACAACGCCGTCGACGAGACGGCCGACACCGAGGAGCGGCCGGTGCCGCTCGCCGAGCAGCGCAGGGCCGCGATCCTGGCGGCGCTGACCGCTGCCGGGGCGAGCCGGGTGCTCGACCTGGGCTGCGGTCAGGGCCAGTTGGTGCAGGCTCTGCTGAAGGATGTGCGCTTCACCGAGATCGTCGGCGTCGACGTCTCGATGCGCGCCCTGACGATCGCCTCGCGGCGGCTGAAGCTGGACCGGATGGGGGAGCGGCAGGCTGCCCGTGTGAAGCTCAGGCAGGGCTCGCTCACGTACACGGACAAGCAGCTCAAGGGGTATGACGCGGCGGTGCTGAGCGAGGTCGTCGAGCATCTCGACCTGCCGCGGCTGCCGGCTCTGGAGTACGCGGTGTTCGGCGTGGCCCGCCCCCGCACTGTGCTCGTGACGACGCCGAACGTCGAGTACAACGTCCGCTGGGAGACCCTCCCGGCCGGGCACGTCCGGCACGGCGACCACCGCTTCGAGTGGACGCGGGCCGAATTCCGGGCCTGGGCGGGCGAAGTGGCTCTCAGGCACGGGTACGGGGTGGAGTTCGTCCCCGTGGGCCCCGACGACCCCGAGGTGGGTCCGCCCACCCAGCTGGCCGTGTTCACGATGACCGCGGCCGACGGGCCCGGCAGGACGGATGGGACCGAGAGGTCCGACGCGGCGGAGAAGCCCGACGCGGCGGAGAAGCCCGACGCGGCGGAGAAGCCCCGCGCGACCGCGACCGCGAACGCTGACGAGACCGAGACGCCCGACAAGAGCGAGAAGGAGGCGAAAGCCGCATGAGCAGTACCAGCGACACCACCAGCGACACCACCAGCGACAGCACCGGTGGCAGCACCGCGCGTGTCCTGCCGGTGACCGACCTCTCCCTCGTCGTCCTCATCGGGGCGAGCGGCTCGGGCAAGTCCACCTTCGCCCGCAGGCACTTCAAGCCGACCGAGATCATCTCCTCCGACTTCTGCCGCGGCCTGGTCGCCGACGACGAGAACGACCAGGGCGCCAGCCGGGACGCCTTCGACGTCCTGCACTACATCGCGGGCAAGCGCCTGGCCGCGGGACGGCTGACCGTCGTCGACGCCACCAACGTCCAGTCGGAGAGCCGCCGCCAGCTGGTTCAGCTGGCCCGGGAGCACGACGTGCTGCCCATCGCGATCGTCCTCGACCTGCCCGAAGAGGTCTGTCTCGCGCGCAACGCGGCCCGCCCGGACCGTGCCGACATGCCCCGTCACGTCGTCCAGCGCCACCGCAGGGAGCTGCGCCGCTCGCTGCGCGGCCTGGAGCGCGAGGGTTTCCGCAAGGTCCATATCCTGCGCACCGAGGAGGAGGCCGAGCACGCCGAAGTGGTCCTGGAGCGCCGTTACAACGACCTCCGCCACCTCACCGGCCCCTTCGACATCATCGGTGACATCCACGGCTGCAGCTCCGAACTGGAGACCCTGCTCGGCAAGCTCGGCTACGTGGAGGGCTCGCACCCCGAAGGGCGTACGGCGGTGTTCGTCGGCGACCTCGTCGACCGCGGGCCCGACAGCCCCGGCGTGCTGCGCCGCGTCATGTCCATGGTCTCGGACGGCAACGCGCTCTGCGTTCCCGGCAACCACGAGAACAAGCTCGGCCGTTACCTCAAGGGCCGCAAGGTCCAGCAGACCCACGGGCTCGCCGAGACCATCGAGCAGCTGGAGCGGGAGGACACCAGGGACCCGGAGTTCCGGGAGCGCGTCCGGCAGTTCATCGACGGCCTCGTCAGCCACTACGTGCTGGACGAGGGCAAGCTGGTCGTCTGCCATGCCGGTCTGCCCGAGAAGTACCACGGACGCACCTCCGGGCGGGTCCGCTCGCACGCGCTCTACGGCGACACCACCGGCGAGACCGACGAGTTCGGGCTGCCGGTGCGCTACCCCTGGGCGGAGGACTACCGCGGCCGTGCCACCGTGGTCTACGGCCACACCCCCGTGCCCACCACCTCCTGGATCAACAACACCATCTGCCTGGACACCGGGGCCGTGTTCGGCGGAAAGATGACCGCGCTGCGCTGGCCGGAGCGTGAGCTCGTCGACGTCCCGGCCGAGCAGGTCTGGTACGAGCCCGTGAAGCCGCTGACCACCGAGGCGCCGGGCGGCCGGGAGGGCCGGCCGCTGGACCTCGCCGATGTGCAGGGCCGCCGGGTCGTGGAGACCCGGCACATGGGCCGGATAGCGGTGCGCGAGGAGAACGCGGCAGCTGCGCTGGAGGTCATGAGCCGGTTCGCCGTCGACCCCCGGCTGCTCGCCTACCTTCCGCCGACCATGGCACCGACCGCCACCTCGCACGAGGAGGGTTACCTGGAGCACCCGGCCGAGGCGTTCGCGCAGTACCGGGCGGACGGCGTGGCCGAGGTCGTGTGCGAGGAGAAGCACATGGGCTCCAGGGCCGTGGCCCTGGTCTGCCGGGACGCGGACGCGGCACGCGAGCGCTTCGGGACCGGCGACTTCGGCGAGGGCAGCCCGACGGGGGCGCTGCACACCCGCACCGGACGGCCGTTCCTGGACGACCCCGCGCTCACCGAGACCGTGCTCGGCCGGCTGCGCGCCGCCGTCACCGCCGCCGGGCTGTGGGAGGAGTGGGACACCGACTGGGTGCTGCTCGACGCCGAGCTGATGCCCTGGTCCCTGAAGGCGGCCGGGCTGCTCCGCTCGCAGTACGCGGCGGTCGGTGCCGCATCCGGCGCCGTCTTCCCTGCCGCCGCCGGGGCGCTCGCGGCGGCGGCGGCACGCGGCATCGACGTCGGTGCGCTCGCGGAGCGGCAGCGGGGCCGGGCGGAGGACGCGGCCGCGTTCACCGAGGCCTACCGCCGCTACTGCTGGAGCACCGAAGGGCTGGACGGGGTGCGCCTTGCGCCGTTCCAGATCCTCGCCGTGCAGGGCCGCTCGCTCGCCTCCGTACCGCACGACGAGCAGCTGGCCTGGCTGGACCGGCTGGTGGAGCACGACCCCACCGGTCTGCTCCAGGTCACCCGGCGGCTCGTCGTCGACACCGCCGACGAGGCGTCGGTCCGCTCCGGTGTCGACTGGTGGCTGGAGATGACCGGCCGGGGCGGCGAGGGAATGGTCGTCAAGCCGCTCGGCGCGCTCGTCAGGGACGGGAAGGACCGCCTCGTACAGCCCGGGATCAAGGTGCGTGGCCGGGAGTACCTGCGGATCATCTACGGCCCCGAGTACACCCGCCCGGAGAACCTGGACCGGCTGCGCGGACGCTTCCTCGGCCACAAGCGGTCGCTCGCCCTGCGCGAGTACGCCCTGGGCCTGGAGGCCCTGGACCGGCTGGCCGAGGGGGAGCCGCTGTGGCGGGTCCATGAGGCGGTGTTCGCGGTCCTGGCGCTGGAGTCGGAGCCGGTGGACCCCCGGCTGTAGTGCCGCACCGGCGGGCCGGGACCGTGAGGGGTCCCGGCCCTTCGGTAGAACCTGCTGGCGATTCGCCGGGTGAACGGTGTCCCGCGCGGTGAGGATGAGGGCATGGGATTCCATGTCGACTCCGAGGCCGGGCGGCTGCGCCGCGTCATCCTGCACCGCCCCGATCTGGAACTGAAACGGCTTACTCCGGGCAACAAGGACGCGCTGCTCTTCGACGACGTGCTCTGGGTGCGCCGGGCCCGCCAGGAGCACGACGGCTTCGCGGACGTGCTGCGCGACCGCGGGGTGGAGGTGCACCTCTTCGGCGACCTGCTCCGGGAGTCGCTGGAGATTCCCGTGGCCCGACGGCTCGTGCTGGACCGGGTGTTCGAGGAGAAGGAGTACGGACCGCTGGCGACCGAGCACCTGCGGGCCGCCTTCGAGGAGCTGTCCACCGCCGACCTCTGCGAGGCCCTGGTCGGCGGGATGACGAAACGGGAGTTCCTGGAGCGGTACCGCGAGCCGACCTCCGTGCGCTTCCACGTCATGGACCTGGACGACTTCCTCCTCGAACCACTGCCCAACCACCTCTTCACCCGCGACACCTCGGCCTGGATCTACGACGGGGTCTCCATCAACGCCATGCGCTGGCCGGCCCGGCAGCGCGAGACCGTCCACTTCGAGGCGATCTACCGCCACCACCCGCTCTTCACGGGCCCCGATGCGGGCGCCTTCCACCACTGGTCGGAGGGACAGGACGACTACCCCTCCACCATCGAGGGCGGCGACGTCCTCGTCATCGGCCGGGGGGCCGTGCTGATCGGAATGAGTGAGCGCACCACCCCACAGGCGGTGGAGATGCTGGCCCGAGGCCTCTTCGACGCCGGGTCCGCCCGGACGATCGTGGCGCTCGACATGCCCAAGAGCCGGGCCTTCATGCACCTCGACACGGTGATGACGATGGTCGACGGGGACACCTTCACCAAGTACGCGGGCCTGGGCATGCTCCGCTCGTACACCATCGAACCCGGGGACGGGCCGCGCGATCTCAAGGTCACCGACCATCCGCCCGAGCACATGCACCGCGCCATCGCCGAGGCACTGGGACTGGACGAGATCCGGGTCCTGACCGCCACCCAGGACGTGCACGCGGCCGCGCGTGAGCAGTGGGACGACGGCTGCAACGTGCTGGCTGTCGAACCGGGTGTCGTCGTCGCCTACGAACGCAACGTCACCACCAACACCCATCTGCGCAAGGAAGGCATCGAGGTCATCGAGATCCGCGGCAGCGAACTGGGCCGGGGCCGGGGCGGGCCCCGCTGCATGAGCTGCCCGGTGGTCCGGGACCCGGTGTAGGCGGGGTGCGCGTCGCGGAGGTGGGTGGCAGTCCCGCGGGTGTTCGGTTCAGCGATGCCGCACGCCTGTACGGCGATGCCATGTTTCTGTATAGCGATGCATTGCATCGTATAGACTTCCAGGGTTACCGTATGCGTCCCCGTCCGACCCAGGAGCAGTCACCATGGCCATAGACCTCGCAGGCCGCCACTTCCTCAAGGAGCTGGACTTCACGGCCGAGGAGTTCCGCGGCCTGATCGGCCTGGCCGCCGAGCTCAAGGCGGCGAAGAAGTCGGGGACCGAGGTCCAGCAGCTGCGCGGCCGGAACATCGCGCTGATCTTCGAGAAGACCTCGACCCGTACCCGCTGTGCGTTCGAGGTGGCCGCCGCCGACCAGGGCGCCTCCACCACCTACCTCGACCCTTCCGGCTCGCAGATGGGGCACAAGGAGTCCGTGAAGGACACCGCCCGCGTCCTCGGCCGGATGTTCGACGGGATCGAGTACCGCGGTGACAGCCAGGACGCCGTCGAGGAGCTGGCGGCCCATGGCGGTGTACCCGTCTTCAACGGGCTGACCGACGACTGGCACCCCACGCAGATGCTCGCCGACGTCCTCACGATGACCGAGCACTGCGAGAAGCCGCTGGAGCGCATGGCCTTCGCCTACCTCGGCGACGCCCGGTTCAACATGGGCAACTCCTACCTCGTCACCGGCGCCCTGCTGGGCATGGACGTGCGGATCGTCGCCCCGAAGGCCTACTGGCCCGCCGAGGCCGTCGTCGCACAGGCCCGTGAGCTCGCCGCGGCCGGCGGGGCGACGGTCACGCTCACCGAGGACATCGCCGAGGGGGTGCGCGGCGCGGACTTCGTCGCCACCGACGTCTGGGTCTCGATGGGTGAGCCCAAGGAGGTCTGGGACGAGCGCATCGCCGCCCTCGCGCCGTACGCCGTCACCATGGATGTCCTGCGGGCCACCGGCAACTCCGACGTGAAGTTCCTGCACTGCCTCCCGGCCTTCCACGACCTCGGCACCAAGGTGGGGCGGGAGATCCACGCCCGGCACGGCCTGACGGAGCTGGAGGTCAGCGACGAGGTCTTCGAGTCCGCGCACTCCGTCGTCTTCGACGAGGCGGAGAACCGGATGCACACGATCAAGGCCGTCCTGGTGGCGACTCTGGCCGCGCGCTGACACGGTCGTCTCGCATGAGCATGCACCCAATTGAGTGAACATGCGTGCGGGCGCCTATTATGGTGCCCGTTGGTGGGGTTCGAGCTCGCACGCTCGAACCCCATTTTCGTGTCGGCGACCGGCCCCCACTGCCGTCGCCGCAGCCTCCCCCCACCTGCACCACCAGAGATGAGACCACCGCCGTGAGCCCCCTGCGCCTGCCCGGCCCCCCACACCGCGTCAAGGACCCGCACCAGCTGATCGCCGAGTCCGGCGCCGACCTGGAGGGCCACGGGCTCAAGCGCACCATGGGGCTCTTCCAGCTGGTGTGCTTCGGGGTCGGCGCGGTCGTCGGCACCGGTATCTTCGTCGGCCTGTCCGACAGCGTGGCCGAGGCAGGTCCCGCCGTCGTGCTGTCCTTCGTCCTCGCGGCCGTCACCTGCATCTTCACGGCGTTCTCGTTCGCCGAGCTGGGCAGCGCCATCCCGGTGTCCGGCAGCTCGTACTCCTTCGCCTACGCCACCCTCGGTGAGCGCACGGCCTTCCTCGTCGGCTGGTGCCTGCTCCTGGAGTACGGCGTATCGGTCTCCGCCGTCGCGGTGGGCTGGAGCCAGTACGTCAACGAGCTGCTCGACAGCCTCTTCGGATGGCAGCTGCCCGCCGCGCTCTCCGCCGGCCCCGGCGACGGGGGCGTGATCAACCTGCCCGCCGTGCTCGTGGTGATGATGGCCGCGACGCTGCTGGTGCGCGGCATCCGGGAGAGCGCCGGGGCGACGGCGGCGATGGCCGTTCTCAAGATCACCATCCTGATCATGTTCTGCGTCATCGCCTTCACCGCCTTCGAGCACGGCAACCTCACGCCCTTCATGGCCCATGGTGCGGGCGGCGTCACCGCTGGTGCCTCGCTGGCGTTCTTCTCGTACATCGGGTTCGACGCCATCACCACCACGGGCGAGGAGGTCAAGAACCCCCGGCGGAACATTCCGATCGCGATCATGATCTGCATCGGCCTGGTCACGTTGCTCTACTGTGCGGTTGCCCTCGCCGCGATCGGGGCCCTCGGCGCGGACGCCGTCTCCGACAAGCCGGCCGCGCTCTCGCTGATCGTCGACCAGGTCACCGGCTCGACGGTCGGCGGCGGGATCATCGCGTTCGGCGCGGTCGTCGCCATCGCCTCGGTCGTCCTCGCGGTGATGTACGGACAGACCCGCATCCTGATGTCCATGTCGCGCGACGGCCTGGTGCCGCGGGTCTTCGAACGGGTCTCGCCGCGCACTGCGACGCCGGTCGCCAACACCTGGATCGTCGCCGTCGTCTTCGCCGTTCCGGCGGCCTTCTCCTCGCTCGACGTGGTGGTGAACCTGACCACCATCGGGACTCTGGCCACGATGGTCGCGGTCAACGTCGCCGTGATCGTGCTGCGCCGTCGCAATCCGGAGGTGACGGGCTCGTTCCGGGTCCCGCTCTACCCGCTCAGCCCGCTCCTCGGCGTCGGCTTCTGCGTGTATCTGATGTACGGGACCGGCTGGTCGACCTGGGTGCAGTTCGCGGTGTTCCTGGTGGTGGGCGCGGCGGTGTACGCCGGCTACGGGCGCAGCCGTTCGCGGCTGGCGGGCCGGGCCGGCAGCTGAGCGGTCCGCCCGGTCACGACGTCGGACGGGTGCGTGACGGCAGGGTGAACCACACCGCCTTGCCGTGCTCCGTCGTGCGGTGACCGCAGGACGAGCTGAGGGTACGGATCAGCAGCAGCCCCCGGCCGTGCTCCTGCCATGGATCGGGCGTCCAGCCCGGCTCCGGACGGGAGAGGTCACCCGGCGGGGCGGGATCGCCGTCGTGCACCTCCACCTGGCACCCGGTCGGCAGGAGCTCCACCACCAGCTCGACGGGCTCGTCACCTGGGGTGTGTTCCACGGCGTTGGCGACCAGCTCCGCGGTCAGCAGCTCGGCGGTGTCGCTGTCGGCGGGGGCGTCGGAGTCCGAGTCGATGGATGCCAGCACCGAACGGATCAGCGCGCGGGCGATCGGCACTGCGGCCGCGGAGTGCGGCAGTGCGATACGCCAGGTGGCGGGTGCGGGGGCATCGGACGGCACGGCAGGGCTTCCGTTCGGGAGAGCGTGAACAGTTTTGGGCTCAAGGGTTACGGAGTTCAAAACCTCTTGGTTTCAACCATACGAATCCCCCGGACACGGGCAAGGGCCTGCCGACCGGTACGAACGGGACGTTCGTCACTCCGGATTCGCGCTCCACTTATCGCGTACTCGTGACGGAAGTCACGCACGGGTGATAAATTCGGGGTCAGGCAGCAGCCCGACGGCCGAAGGGGACCACCCTCGATGAGTCCGTTTCCCAGCTCCGCGTCCCCTACGGAGAACTGGCGCCATCTACGGGTCACGACGCTGGACGGCGTCGCCACCGTCACCCTCGCCCGGCCCGAGAAGCTGAACGCGCTGACCTTCGGCGCCTACGCGGATCTGCGCGACCTCCTGGCCGAGCTGGCGCGGGAGCGTTCCGTGCGGGCCCTGGTGCTGGCCGGTGAGGGGCGCGGCTTCTGCTCGGGCGGTGATGTGGACGAGATCATCGGCGCCACCCTCGCGATGGACACCGCCCAGCTGCTGGACTTCAACCGGATGACAGGACAGGTCGTACGTGCCCTGCGGGAGTGCCCGTTCCCCGTCATCGCGGCCGTGCACGGGGTCGCCGCCGGAGCAGGCGCCGTCCTCGCGCTGGCCGCCGACTTCCGGGTCGCCGACCCCTCGGCGCGGTTCGCCTTCCTCTTCACCCGCGTCGGGCTCTCCGGCGGCGACATGGGCGCGGCCTACCTCCTGCCCCGGGTCGTCGGCCTCGGCCATGCCACCCGGCTGCTGATGCTGGGCGAACCCGTCCGTGCCCCCGAGGCCGAACGCATCGGCCTGATCAGTGAGCTGGCCGAGGAGGGCGGGGCCGACGCGCAGGCCGCGGCACTCGCCCGCCGGCTCGCGGACGGACCCGCGCTCGCCCTCGCCCAGACCAAGGCACTGCTCACCGCCGAGCTCGACATGCCGCTGGCCGCCGCCGTGGAGATGGACGCCGCCACCCAGGCCCTGCTGATGCACGGCGAGGACTACGCCGAGTTCCACGCCGCGTTCACCGAGAAACGGCCGCCGAAATGGCAGGGCAGGTGATCCGGGTGACACCTTCCGAAGTCCGGCACCCCGGCCCCCCGCCCCCCGGCGGGGAGGCGTCCACGCTCCGCCGGATCGCCGTCATCGGCGGCGGACCCGGCGGGCTCTACGCCGCGGCGCTGCTCAAGAGGCTGGGCCCGGAGCGGGAGATCACCCTCTGGGAGCGCAACGCCCCCGACGACACATTCGGCTTCGGCGTCGTCCTCTCCGACGAGACCCTCGGCGGCATCGAGCACGCCGACCCCGGCATCCACGCCGCACTCCAGCGCGAGTTCGTCCGCTGGGACGACATCGACATCGTCCACCGCGGCCACAACCAGACCTCCGGCGGCCACGGCTTCGCCGCGCTCGGCCGCCGCCGGCTCCTGGAGATCCTGCACGAGCGCTGCGCGGGTCTGGGGGTGCGCCTCCGCTTCCGCGAGGAGGCGCCCCCGGCCGCCGAACTCGCCGCTTCCCACGATCTGGTGATCGCGGCCGACGGCGTGCACAGCCTCACCCGCGACGCGCACGCGGAGAGCTTCGAGCCCCTCCTCACCACCCACCGCTGCCGGTACATCTGGCTCGCCGCCGACTTCGCCCTGGACTCCTTCCGCTTCGAGACCGCGGAGACCGCGTACGGCGTGATGCAACTGCACGCCTATCCCTTCTCTCCCGATGCCTCGACCGTCATCGTCGAGATGCGCGAAGAGGTCTGGCGCGCGGCCGGATTCGACACCTGCGACCCCGCCGAGTCCACCCGGCACTGCGCCAAGATCTTCGCCGACGCCCTCGGCCACCGCCCGCTGCGCTCCAACAACTCCTCCTGGCTCACCTTCCGTACCGTCGTCAACAAGCGCTGGTCGCACGGGAACACCGTCCTCCTCGGTGACGCCGCCCACACCGCGCACTTCTCCATCGGCTCCGGCACCAAACTCGCCGTCGAGGACGCTCTCGCCCTCGCCGCCTGCATCGAGGAGCAGCCCGGACTCCCCGCCGCCCTCGCCGCGTACGAGAGCGAGCGCCGGCCCGTCGTCGAGTCGACCCAGCGCGCCGCCGCGGCCAGCCTGCGCTGGTTCGAGGAGCTGGGTACGTATGTCGACCAGCCACCCCGCCAGTTCGCCTTCAACCTCCTCACCCGCAGCCGCCGCGTCACCCACGACAACCTGCGACTGCGCGACGCCTCGTTCACCGCCGCCGTCGAGGACGAGTTCGGCTGCGCGCCCGGCACCCCGCCGATGTTCACCCCGCTGCGGCTGCGCGGCCTGGAGCTGCGCAACCGCGTCGTCGTCTCGCCCATGGACATGTATTCGGCCACCGACGGCGTCCCCGGCGACTTCCACCTCGTCCACCTCGGGGCGCGGGCGCTCGGAGGTGCCGGGCTGGTCATGACGGAGATGGTGTGCGTGAGCCCTGAGGGCCGGATCACCCCCGGCTGCACCGGCCTCTACACCGACGAGCAGGCGGCCGCCTGGACCAGGATCACCGACTTCGTGCACGCCGGATCGCCCGGCACCGCGATCGGAGTCCAGCTGGGCCACTCCGGCCGCAAGGGCTCCACCAAGCTCATGTGGGAGGGCATCGATCAGCCGCTCGCCGACGGCAACTGGCCCCTCGTTGCCGCCTCCCCGCTCCCGTACGCTCCGGGCGTCAACCAGGTCCCGCACGCCCTGGACCGCGCCCGCCTGGACGGTGTCCGCGAACAGTTCGCGTCCGCCGCCGAGCGGGCCGACACCTGCGGATTCGACCTCCTCGAACTCCACTGCGCCCACGGCTACCTGCTCTCCGGATTCCTCTCCCCGCTCACCAACCACCGCACCGACGCCTACGGCGGCACCCTGGCGAACCGGCTCCGCTTCCCGCTGGAAGTCTTCGACGCAGTCCGCGAACGGTGGCCCGACGACCGGCCGATGACCGTCCGGATCTCCGCGACGGACTGGGCCGAGGGCGGAACGACGGGCGAGGACGCCGTCGAGATCGCCCGTGCGTTCGTCGCGCACGGCGCCGACGCCATCGACGTCTCCACCGGTCAGGTCGTCCCTTCCGAGCGACCCGAGTACGGACGCTCGTACCAGACCCCGTACGCCGACCGGATCCGCAACACCCTGTGCGTGCCCGTCATCGCCGTCGGCGCCATCTCCTCCTGGGACGACGTCAACTCGCTGCTGCTCGCGGGCCGCGCCGACCTCTGCGCCCTGGCCCGGCCGCATCTGTACGACCCGCACTGGACGCTCCACGCGGCGGCCGACCAGGGCTACGCCGGACCGGGCGCGCCCTGGCCGCTCCCGTACCGTGCGGGCAGCCGTACCCCTCCGACGGGCCGCACGGACGCACCGAAGCCGCGGCTCACGCTGGGCTGAGCGGCAGGCACTCGTGACACAGGCAGGGGTAGGGGTGCGGGCCGGCGTGATGGGTGTGGCGCCCCAGGCGGGCGATCCGGTCCAGCAGTTCCGCCAGTTCCGCCGCCTCCACGCGCGTCCGCACGGGCATGGCGGCGCACCGCTCGATGACGGCCGGGGAGTACACCAACTGCGGCCTGAAGGTGTGCAGATGCCGGGTCCCGGTGTCGATGGTGATCCACCTTCCGGTGTGCCGGCCGTGGCCCACCGCCGTCAGCTGCTCGTTGCCCGTACCGGGATGGGTGTCCGTGACGTAGACCTTCGCCCCGCCCCGGAACGCCTTCGTGCCGGGCCGGAACTCCTGCCCCAGATCCCCGTACCGCCGCCACCGCACCACGTTCGCCGCGACCAGCCAGAGCGGCTCGGGCGCCTCATCCATCGCCCTCCTCCGCACTGATCAGCAGCCGGTCGGCGACCGCCCGGTAGCCGATGCGTGTGTACACGCCGTTGCTCGTCGGGTTGGCGAGATCGGTGAAGAGCAGTACCTCGTCCGCACCCGCTGCCCGAGCCGCGCCGCTGACCTCGGCGGTCACCGCCGCCGCGTACCCACGGCCGCGGTGCTCCGGCGGCGTGTAGACGGGAGCGACGCGCGCGGTGCCCGCGATCTGCAGCGAGATGCCCGCCATCGACACGGGGACACCGTCGTGCTCCCAGAGCGTCAGCCGGCCTTCCGCCGTCCGCTCGTCGACCGCGCGCCCATGACGTTCGCCGTGCCCGGCCGGTCCACCGATGTCGACGGCGAACGCGGCGTACCAGCGCAGCAGCAGGTCCCGGTCCGCAGGAGCCGCGGCCCTCGCCCGGCCGCCGGGAACAGGCGACGGCGGGACCAACTCGCCCAGCCGGTAGAGCCGCTGCTCCTCGTCGACGCGGTGCCCCGGCCAGTGGGCCGCCACCGCCCGGGCCGTGGCCCGGTCCGCGTTGACGTGGGTGAGCCGGCGGGCAGCCAGCAACGGACCCACCGCCTCCGGGGGGAGCGCGTTCAACGTCGCTGGGTAGGGCGGTGTCTGCAGCAGGGTGCCCGCCACTTCGCCGTCGGCACCGCGCCACCAGCCCAGCACCGGATCGTGGTCGCCATAGGCGTGCGGACCGTGGCGGCGCAGGGCTGCGGTGACGGTCAGCACGACCGTACTCTCGGCCGCCCGGGCCGCCAGCGAGGCTCCTGCCGCGTCGAGGAAGGCGTCGACGTCGTCCGTGAAGGTCCAGGTCATGCGTCCGCATTCTGCCGGGCGCGCCGCCGCAGGGGCACTCGTTTATCCGCGTACGAACTCCGCCCCCGCGTCGCGCAACCGCTCGTGCAGCAGCCCGAACACCTCCGCCGACCTGCCGCCCGGCCACTTCTCGGGAAGCAGCTCCCTCGGCAGCCCCGGGTCCGCGTACGGCACCTGCCGCCAGGAGTCCAGCGCCATCAGGTAGTCCCGGTAAGCCGTCTCCGGAACCGGCGACTCGTCCGGGCGCGCCTCCCAGGACCGCAGTACCGGTTCGTGCCGCTCCAGGAAGTCCTCGTGGAGCCGGGCCACGGCGTCGAGGTCCCACCAGCGGGCCACCGACTCCCCGGTGGCCGTGAAACCCAGATGGTCGCCGCGGAACAACTCCACGTACGGGGCGAGTCCGAGGCGCTCCAGGGTGTGCCGGGTCTCCTCGTGCAGTGCGGCCGGCGCGATCCACACGCCGGGTGCGGCCGTGCCGAAGCCGAGCCCGGACAGCCGTGAGCGCAGCAGATGCCGCTTGTGGCGTTCGGCCTCCGGTACGGAGAACACGGCGAGTACCCAGCCGTCCTCGATCCGCGGGTCCGGATGCCGGTAGATCCGCCGGTCCCCGTCGTCGAGCAGTTGGCGTGCGTCGGCCGAGAGCGCGTACCCGGCCGCCCCGCCCGGCGTCCGGGCCGCGACGAGCAGTCCGCGCCGCTTCAGCCGGGAGACGGAGGACCGCACGGCGGGAGCCTCCACACCGACGGCGCCGAGCAGCCGGACGAGTTCCGCCACCGGCATCGGGACGTCCCCCGGGGTGCGGCCGTACGCACCGTAGAGGGTGACGATCAGTGAGCGGGGGGTGTGCGGTTCGACCATGTGATCATTCTCGGCCCGGTGCGCCGGAGTCCGCATCGGGTTCGTCCTCACGGAGCCGGAACCGTTGCAGTTTGCCGGTCGCGGTACGGGGCAGTGCGGGCAGGAACGTGATGAGGCGGGGGCATTTGTGCGGGGCCAGTTCGGAGCGCATGAAGGTGCGCAGCGCGTCGGCCGACAGGGCGGAGCCCTCCCGCCGCACCACGTACGCCGCCACGATCCGGCCGCGCAGCTCGTCCGCACGGCCCACCACCGCGGCCTCCGCCACCTCGGGATGGCGCAGCAGGGCGTCCTCGACCTCGGGGCCCGCGATGTTGTACCCGGAGGAGATGATCATGTCGTCGGCACGGGCCACATAGCGGAAGTAGCCGTCCGCGTCGCGCACGTAGGTGTCGCCGGTGAGGTTCCAGCCGTGCCGCACGTACTCCCGCTGCCGCCCGTCGGCGAGGTAGCGGCAGCCGACCGGCCCGCGCACGGCGAGCAGGCCCGGCTCGCCGTCCGGCACCGGTTCGCCGTCCAGGTCCACCACCCGGGCCTGCCAGCCGGGGACCGGGACGCCGGTGGTGCCGGGGCGGATCGCCTCGTCGGCGGCGGAGACGAAGATGTGCAGCAGCTCGGTGGCGCCGATGCCGTTGATGATCCGCAGACCGGTCCGCTCGTGCCAGGAGTGCCAGGTCGCGACGGGCAGGTTCTCACCCGCGGACACACAGCGGCGCAGCTCGGAGAGGTCGTGCCCGTCGAGCTGGTCGAGCATCACCCGGTAGGCGGTCGGAGCGGTGAACAGCACCGAGACCCGGTGCGCGGCCAGGGCGGGCAGCAGCTGCTTGGGCCCCGCCTGTTCCAGCAGCAGCGCCGACGCACCTGCCCGCAGCGGAAACACGACCAGACCGCCGAGGCCGAAGGTGAAGCCGAGCGGCGGACTGCCGGCGAACACGTCGTCGGGCTCCGGCCGCAGGACGTGCCGCGAGAAGGTGTCCGCGACGGCGAGCACATCGCGGTGCAGATGCATACAGCCCTTGGGACGGCCGGTGGTTCCCGAGGTGAACGCGATCAGCGCCACGTCGTCCGCCGCGGTGTCCACGGCCCGGTACGGGCCCGGCCGGCCGGCGGCCAGCCGCAGCAGGTCGTCGGGTGCGTCACCGCCGTACGCCGTGATCCGCAGCCCCGGGACCTCCGCCTTCACCAGGTCGTCGACGGACCGGACATCGCACAGCGCATGGCTGATCCGGGCCATCGAGCAGATCGTGGCGAGTTCGGAGGCCCGCTGCTGGGCCAGTACGGTGACGGCGATCGCGCCGGCCTTGAGCACCGCCAGCCAGCAGGCGGCGAGGTGGGGCGTCGTGGGGCCGCGCAGCAGCACGCGGTTGCCGGGCACCACTCCCAGATCCGAGGTGAGGACATGGGCGATCCGGTCGACCAGGTCCCGCAGCGCCCCGTAGCTCAGCACCCCGCCGTCGGGCGTACGGAAGACGGGCCGGTCGGGTCCGAAGCGCTCGGCCGTACGGTCCAGGAGCTCGGCGGCGCAGTTGAGCCGGTCCGGATAGTGCAGCTCGGGCAGGTCGAAGACCAGTTCCGGCCACTGGTCGGCGGGCGGCAGATGTTCTCTGGCGAAGCTGTCGATGTGCGCTGAGGTATTCGGGTCCATGAAGGATCGCCCCCTTGTCGCCCTTGGAGCGTATCGTTTGGGTGACGGTAGTCAACGGTCCGCGATAAACGGAGCCGGCCCGAAGGGGGCGGCACCGGGACTTTCGACAGGAGAGGCGCCGGTATGACGGCATTCTCGCTCGATCCGGCACAGACCGCCTGGTGCGAGGAGCTGCGCACCCTGGCCGAGGAGCGACTGCGCCCGCTGGCCGAGAAGGGCGATCCGGGGCACGTCAACCGCCCGCTGGTCGCCGCGCTCGGCGAGCTCGGACTGCTGGACCGGCTGTTCGGTTCGGGCGCGCTCGACCTGTGCCTGCTGCGCGAATCGCTCGCTCGCGGCTGCACGGAGGCAGAGACCGCCCTCGCACTCCAGGGCCTCGGGACGTACCCCTTGGTGCAGGCGGGCACCCCCGCCCACCGCGAGCGCTGGCTCCCCGAGGTCCGCGCGGGCCGCGCCGTCGCCGCCTTCGCGCTCAGCGAGCCGGGGGCCGGCTCCGACGCGGCGGCCCTGGCCCTCGACGCCGCGCCCGCGCCCGACGGCTGGCGGCTGACCGGCGAGAAGTGCTGGATCTCCAACGCCCCGGAGGCGGACTTCTACACCGTCTTCGCCCGGACGACCGAGGGCGCCGGGGCGCGCGGCGTCACCGCGTTCCTGGTCCCCGCCGACCGCCCCGGGCTGACTGGCACCGCGCTGGACATGCTCTCCCCGCACCCGATCGGCGCCCTCCGCTTCGACGCCGTCCCGGTCACCCCCGACGACGTGCTCGGCGAACCGGACCGGGGCTTCCGGGTCGCCATGAACACCCTCAACCTCTTCCGGCCCAGCGTCGGCGCCTTCGCCATCGGCATGGCCCGCGCCGCCCTCGACGCCACCGTGGAGCACACCGCCACGCGCACCGCGTTCGGCGGACCGCTGGGCGACCTTCAGGCCGTCTCCCACCAGGTCGCGGAGATGGCCACCCGCACCGAGGCCGCCCGGCTGCTGGTGTACGCGGCCGCCGCCGCGTACGACGCGGGGGAGCCCGGCGTCCCGCGACGGGCCGCCATGGCGAAGCTGTACGCCACCGAAACCGCGCAGTACGTCGTGGACACGGCCGTCCAGCTGCACGGCGCCCGCGCCCTGCGCCGCGGCCATCTGCTCGAACACCTCTACCGCGAGGTCCGCGCCCCCCGCATCTACGAGGGCGCCAGCGAGGTCCAGCGCACCATCATCGCCAAGGAGCTGTACGCGAACCGGGAGCCCTCCTCATGAGTCCGATCCACCGGATCAACCCCGCCGAACTCTCACCGCCCGCGGGCTTCTCGCACGCGGTCACCGCCACCGGGGGCCAACTGGTCTTCCTGGCCGGGCAGACCGCCCTGGACCAGCGGGGCGACATCAGCGGGAACACCCTGCCCGAACAGTTCGCCACCGCCCTCACCAACCTCCTCACCGCCCTGCGCGCGGCCGGCGGCGCCCCGGCGGACCTGGCCCGGGTCACGGTCTACGCCACCGATGTCGCCGACTACCGGGCGAACGCCGCCGAACTGGGCCGCATCTGGCGCCGGCTGGCAGGCCGCGACTACCCGGCGATGGCCGTCATTGGGGCGGCGCGGCTCTGGGACGAACAGGCACTGGTCGAGATCGACGGGGTGGCGGTCCTGCCCTGACAGCACGAACGCCCCGTGCGGGCCCGGGAATCCGGGCCCGCACGGGGCGTTCAGGGCGCTGGGGGAGCTCAGGGCCTGATCAGTACGGCTGTACCAGCACGTGCGCCGCACCCGGGATGCCGACCTTCAGCAGCTCGTCCTCCTCGGGCGTCGTCTCC
Source organism: Streptomyces sp. LN549 (assembly GCF_043203805.1). NCBI lineage: Bacteria > Bacillati > Actinomycetota > Actinomycetes > Kitasatosporales > Streptomycetaceae > Streptomyces > Streptomyces sp. LN549. The sequence goes on from NZ_JAZHRI010000002.1 coordinate 6,922,958, forward strand.
CCGCCCGTCTCCTGCTTGAGCACGGCACGCGACATGGCCTGCACCCACATGGCGCGGGGACGGCGACGGGCCTCCCAGACGTCGAGCGCGGCCGCCACGTCCGCCTCGGCGTCCAGCGACTCGGCGAGCACCAGCGCGTCCTCCACGGCCATCGCCGCACCCTGCGCGATGTGCGGGGTGCTCGCGTGCGCGGCGTCACCGGCCAGGACCACCCGCCCGACGTGCCAGGCCTCCTCGACGGTCACCTGGGAGATCCGCGAGTACACCACCGCTTCCGGTCCCGTGACCGTGGCGAGCGCCTCGGCGACCGGGCCGGAGAACATGGGCAGCCGCTCCTTGAGCTGCTCGTGCGCCTTCTCCGCGTCGGGACGGAAGTCCTCGGACTCGGCGAACACCGCGCCCAGGTACATCAGTTCGTCCGTGATCGGCGTGAGCAGCGCCTTGGCGGCCTGGCCCGCGGTGCCCATCACGACGCCCCGGACCTGCTCCTGACGGGGCACGGTGACACGCCAGTTGGCGAAGCCGGTGTACTGGGGGACGTAGCGGTCGCCGTAGAGCCGGGTGCGCAGCGGCGAGCCGATGCCGTCGAAGCCGACGACCAGGTCCCAGCGCGCGGCCGAACCGTCGGACAGGGTGACGTCCACGCCCTCGCCGTCGTCGGCGAGCTCGGCGATGGTCACGCCGAAGCGGATCGTCGCCCCGGCCGCCGTGGCCGCGGTGCAGAGCACCTGGGCGAGCGCGGGGCGCGGGATGCCGTTGTTGGACGGGGCGTCGCCCATGCGGGGCTGCGGGATCTCGGCCAGGGTGTTGCCGGCCGGGTCGGCGATGGTGAGGACCTCCCACTCGAAGCCCGCCTTGAGGCAGTCGTCGAGGACCCCGATCTCCCGCATGACGTGCAGGGCGTTGGACGGCTGGATGATGCCGACGCCCAGGGCGTCCAGCTCGTCACGGAGTTCGGCGACCTCGACGGTGTGGCCGCGCCGGGCCAGGGCGGTGGCGAGCGTGAGCCCGCCGATGCCGCCACCGTGGATCAGGACGCGCAGAGGTGTTGCCATGTCGGATCTCTCCAGTGCGAGAAGAAGTGCGAAGTTTCGGGGGAGGGGGATCAGCCGGCCGCGACGGGCAGGCTCATCAGGTGGTCCACGAGGGCCAGCAGGACGTCACGGCCGAAGGGCCGCTCGCGTACGTCGCCGACCAGCAGGGGGACATGCGGATCGAGGTCGAGAGCAGCCCTGATCTCGTCCAGGGTGCGGGTGTTGTGGCCGTGGAAGCAGTTGATCGCCACCACGAACGGGATGTCCCGGCTCTCGAAGAAGTCGATCGAGGCGAAGCTGGTCTCCAGCCGCCGGGTGTCGGCGATCACGACGCCGCCGAGGGCCCCGTTGACCAGGTCGTTCCACATGAACCAGAAGCGTTCCTGGCCCGGTGTGCCGAACAGGTAGACGACGAGCTCCGGACTGACCGTGATCCGGCCGAAGTCCAGGGCCACGGTGGTCGTGTCCTTCTGCCCGACACCGGCCAGGTCGTCGACGCCGATGCTTGCCTTGGTGAGGAACTCCTCGGTGCGCAGGGGCGCGACCTCGCTGACGGCGCCCACGAGGGTGGTCTTGCCGACGCCGAAGCCGCCGGCGATCAGGATCTTTACGGCGGCGGGGGCCGCCTGACTGATGGTCATCTTGGCTCAGAGTCTCCCGAGTCCGTCGCGAAGGGCGGCCAGCATTCCCATGTCGGCGCCGCCGGCTGCCCGGGCCACCGACAGGGGGGCGCGGGCGAGCAGCAGGCCCTGGGCGACCAGGTCCGCCAGCAGGATCTTGGTCACCGAGACCGGGAGGTTGAGGTCCGCTGAGACCTCGGCGACAGCGGCGGGGCGCCGGCAGCGGTCCAGGATCATCCGGTGCTCCGGCTGGAGCCTGCCCGGGTGGACCGCCGCGCCGTGTCCGTCGCGCGGGTCGTTCGCGGTGGTCAGCACGGTGATGAGGGTGAAGTCGTCCCGCTCGGGTGCGGTCCGGCCACGGGTGATGGTGTACGGGCGCACCATGGTGCGCGCCCCGTCCTCCCCGTCCGCCCAGCCCTCTTCGGTCTCCTCGTCCTCCCAGCGCGGGGTCACGCGCGCAGCCCGTCCCCGCCGCCGAAGGCGTTGAAGTCGCCCCGCACCGGGGTGCTGAGCTTCTGGCCGACCTGCTGGACGAGGTTGTGCATGGCGAGTGACATGACCTCGGCGTCCACCTCCTGGGAGGCGACGACGGCCAGGTGCGTGCCTTGGGCGGCCGAGATGATGAAGAGCCACAGGTCCGAAAGCTCGACGATCACCTGGTGCACGCCGCCGCCGTTGAAGAGCTGGCCCACACCGCGGGCCAGGCTCTGCTGGCCGGTGCAGATGGCGGCCAGCCGCTCGGCGTCGGACCTCTCGACGGTGCGCGAATGGCTCACCACCAGACCGTCGTCGGACAGCAGCACGGCGTTCAGGGTTTCGGCCACCGAGTCCACCAGACCGTCGAGCAGCCAGTCGAGGTCCTGGTGAGTGGCGGTTGTGCGTGTCATGACCGTTCTTCTCTCGTGGGGAGGTGTGCGGGAGGGTCGGGCTGCGTCGGCGGCTCGTCAGTCGCGCGGGCGGCGCGGGACCGACGCTGGAAGGCTCCGATGGCGGCACCGGCGCGGCGGGGGGCCGGCCGGGGCATCGGGTTCACGGACCGGCTCGGCGGCTGAGCGGCAGGCCCGGAGGCCGGGTCGATCCGCAGTTCGTCCGCGAGGCTGGCCTGTCGTACCCGGCGCGGCAACGGAGGTTCCGCGGCGGGCGCTGCCGGCAGTGCGGGCCGCCCCGGCCCGCTCTCCCGGCCGGTCGTGCCCGCCGCCGGGGGCGCCGGATGGTCGGGCTCGGCCACCGGAAGTCCGAGGTGTCCGGCGGCCGGTTCCGGCTGCCGGGGACCGGGGACCGGGAATCCGGTCCCGTCGGGGACGCCCGCCGCGTACGGCCCCTGGTACGGCTGGTGCGGAGTCATGTACGGCTCCTCGGGCGGCTGGTAGGGCTGGTGCGGTACCGGGTACTGGCCCTCGGCCTTCATGTACGGCTGCTCGGCATCGGCGTACGGGGCGGAGCCGCCGTACGTGGTGTCGTTGCGGTTGCCGTACCCGTTCTGGTCCGTGCCGCCGCCGTACGGGGACGTGGGCGCGGTGTGGCCGTACGTACCGCCCGGTGTGCCGTCGGCGTAGGGGGTGTACGGAGTCACCAGGTCACCGAACGGGTCGTCGGCGGGGGCCGGCTGCGGCTGCTCCTCCCGGTCGGGGAAGGGCTCGTCCGCCACCGTGTAGGGCGTACCGGTGGCCTCGAACGGTGCTGCCGAGGCGTGCAGTGCCGTGACACCGGCGAGCGCCTGGCCGCGGCCCCGGCTGGGCAGCGCGTCGGTGTCGCGGGTCGGGGCGGGTTCCTGGGCCGGTGCGGCGCCCGCGTCCTCGGGGGCCGGCACGGCCACCGGACCGGAGTGCGGACCGGGGACGGTGAGCGCGTCGGGGACGAGCAGGACGACCCGGGTGCCGCCGAAGGCCGAGTGACGGAACTCCACCCGCAGGCCGTGCTGGTCGGCGAGGCGCGCGATCACGTACAGACCCAGCCGGATGTCGTCGGCGTGCGCCAGCACGTCCATCCGGGGCGGCCTGCTCATCAGCTCGTTGGCCTCGGCGAGCTGTTCCTCCTCCATGCCGAGCCCGCGGTCCTCGACCTCGATGGCCAGGCCCCGGCTGACCCGGGCAGCCCTGACCTCGACGGGACTGGGCGGCTTGGAGAAGGTGAGGGCGTTCTCGATCAGCTCCGCCAGCACATGGGAGACCGGACCGACAGCGCGCTCGGAGAGCCACGGGGCGCCGTCCAGATCCAGCACCACGCGCCGGTAGTCCTGCACTTCGCCCTGGGCGGAGCGCATCACGTCCAGCAGCGGTACGGGCTTGCGCCAGCGCCGGTGCGGGGAACCGCCCGCGAGGATCACGAGGTTCTCCTCGTAGCGCCGGAGGCGGGCGGTGAGGTGGTCGAGGTCGAAGAGGCCGTCCAGCACCTCGGGGTCCTCGTGCTTGCGCTCCAGCTCGTCCAGCTTCTTCAGCTGCTGGCCGATCAACTGCTGGGTGCGGCGCGCGATGCGCTGCAGCAGCCGCTCGAAGCCGCGATGCTGGTCCGCCTGTTTGACGGCCGCCTGGAGAGCACTGGTGCGTGCCAGGTCGAGCGCGTCACCGAGCTGGGTCAGCTCGTCGGCCTTGCTGCCGGCCTTGCGGTCGTGTCCGATGGCACGGGCCTCGGCCTCGACATCGATGCGTTCGCCCTTGCCGAGCCGCTCGACGACATCGGGCAGTGACTTCTCCAGCTCCTCGGCCCGCTCCTGCAGCCGGCCGATCCGGCGGCGCAGATTGCGGGTGAGGCGCCAGGTGATCCAGATGACCGCGACGACGGCGAGGAGGCCGACGACCGTGGTGAGAACGACCCGGATCAGCAGGGAGATGACACTGTCCTTGCCGTTCGCGACGACCAGGTCGGTGCGGTGCTCCATGAGCTTCACCAGCTGGGGCGTGACCTCGTCCATCGCGCCGCGCCAGGTCTTCTCCTCGGCGCCGAGGCGGACGAAGCCGGAGCTGTCCGGGTCGGCGGGCCGCAGTACCTCGGTCTCCACCTGGGTCTTGGTCTTCCAGGCCGAACTGGCCGAGATCTCCTCCCACATGGCCTTCTCGTCCGCCGGAAGGTAGGGGACGACCTTGGTGGCGTACTGGAAGGACTGGCCGGAAACGGCCTGCCGGACCTGCTGGAGGTCCTCCGTGCTCAGCTTGCCCTTGGCCCAGCCACGGGCAAGCAGCGCGTCCGAGCGCGAGATCATCTCCTTGGCCCAGAACAGGTCGACCAGCGGCTGCGAGAGCGTGGTGATCTGGCCGTTGTCCACATGGCTGAGCGCGGTGAAGAGCTTCAGGTCGACGGCGATCAGGTCCGTGTAGTAGCGGTACACGGCCTTCTGCTGGTCGTTGTCACCTTCGTCGACGAGGGTGCGCTGGGCCGGGAGTTGGGTGATCGCCGTGCGGGCCTGGATGACCGCCTCCCGGACCTCGCCGGGGGCGTCGTCGGTGGCGATGTCGGAGAGGGACTGGAAGCTGGTGATCGCTTCGTCGGTCAGTTTGCGCTGCTTGCGCAGCGCGTCGGTGGCACCTCCATGACTGGCCAGAGCCTCGGCGCTCAGCCGCCGCTCCTCCTGCAGGTTGTAGTAGACGATGTTGGACGGCTGGCCGGCCTTCTGGGCCAATTGCCCCTGGGCTGCCTGCTTCTGGAAGTCGAGCAGAGTCTGACCACTGGTGACGGCCCATAGGGCGGCCAGTGCGACACCGGGGACGATGGCCAGTACGAGCAGGGCCGTCCGCAGCGACATTGTGGTCGAGTCGCTCCGCCTTGACGCGCGCGTGCGCAGGGCATGCTCCTTGACGTGATGCCAGCCTCGCGACTGGCCAAATCCGTTGGAAACTTCGACAGATAGATATTAGTCACACTGCAAAAATGGAAAGGAAGCGGGCTCACATGTGCAACACCGATCACTCACAGAACCACCATCAACGCGCGGAGCTGTCCGGAAAGGGGCGTTAAGGCGTCGGCCCCGAGGGGCGGACGCATCGGTTCGGGGAGGTGCTGCGGGAGTCCGCGCGGAGCGGGGATGACAGCCCGTCACTGTCCGTGCGGCGTGCACCCGCCGCTCACGTACTCCCGGCGGGCCGGAGGTGCCGGCTGCAACTGATCCCAGTGCGCCGCAGTGGGCGCGGCGCGCCGTACGGGTGAAGGGGGATCGGGGATATATCTGTATTTAGTGCCCATTGCCTGTTCTGTAACCCCTCGCGCCACGCCCTCCGGCGCCGTGGCCCGCGGCACGGCGCCCGCCGGGGCCGCCGCCCGCCGTGCCGCGGCAGTCCGTGCCGTGATCCGTCGTGCGGCGACCGCATCGGCCGGTGCGGCACGGGCGGCCGGGCTCCGGACCCCCTCCCGGGACGGGCGCGGGGTATTCCGCGGGGCCGTATGACCGCGCTCGTCATCTGCCACTTCGTCCTCGCGGCGTGCGCGCGCCCGCTGGTGCGGTGGCTGGGCGCGCGCGCCTTCGTGGTCCTCGCGCTGCCCCCGGCCGCCACCACCTGCTGGGCGCTCACCCAGTGGGACACGGCGGCCTCCGGCGCCTCGGTCACCTGGTCGTGGACCTGGATCCCGGCGTACGACGTCTCCGTCGCCCTGCGCCTGGACGCCCTCGCCGAACTCATGGTGCTGCTCGCGGCAGGCGTCGGCACGCTCGTCCTGCTCTACTGCGCCTCCTACTTCACCGACGACACCCCGCAACTGGCGGGATTCGCCGGGAACCTGCTCGCCTTCGCCGGGGCCATGCTCGCCCTCGTCCTGGCCGACGACCTGATCTCGCTCTTTGTGTTCTGGGAGCTGACCACGGTCTTCTCCTACCTGCTGATCGGGTACGACAGCGAGCAGCGGCACAGCCGCCGCTCCGCCCTCCAGGCGCTCACCGTCACCACCCTCGGCGGACTCGCCATGCTCGTCGGCTTCCTGATCATCGGACAGGCGGCGGGCACCTACCGCATCTCGGCGATCCTCGCCGACCCGCCCGGCGCGGGCCTCGCCGTCTCCGTGGCCGTGGTGCTGATCCTGTGCGGAGCCTTGTCGAAATCGGCGATCTGGCCGTTCAGCCTCTGGCTCCCGAACGCCATGGCGGCGCCCACCCCCGTCAGCGCCTACCTGCACGCCGCGGCCATGGTCAAGGCCGGCGTCTATCTGGTCGCCCGGCTCGCCCCGGGCTTCGCCGACGTACCCGTCTGGCGGCCCGTCGTGATGATCCTCGGCGCCGCGACGATGCTGCTCGGCGGCTGGCGGGCCCTGCGGCTCCACGACCTGAAACTCGTCCTCGCCTACGGCACCGTCAGCCAGCTCGGCTTCCTCACCCTGCTCGCCGGCGTCGGCAACCGCGATGCGGCGCTGGCCGCCGCCGTCATGATCCTCGGTCACGCCCTGTTCAAAGCACCGCTGTTCCTCGTCACCGGCATCGTCGACCACGCGGCCGGCACCCGGGACCTGCGCAGACTCTCCGGCGTCGGACGGTCGCTGCCGCACGTCTGCGCCGTCGCCGTGACCGCCGCGGCCTCCATGGCCGCGCTGCCCCCGCTCCTCGGCTTCGCCGCGAAGGAGGCCGCCTTCGACGCGCTGATGCACGGCGACACCGCGGACCGCTGGGCGCTGGGCATCACGGTGGCGGGCTCGATGCTGACCGTCGCGTACACCGTCCGGTTCGTCTGGGGCGCCTTCTGGCGCAAGCCCGGTGTCGCCGACACTCCCGTCCACCGGGTCGGCTGGGCCTTCCTCGCCCCGCCCGCCCTGCTCGCGGCCTGCGGGCTGGTGCTGGGCCCGGGCGTCGGGTGGACCGACCGGCTGCTGAGCGCGTACGCGGACACCTTCCCCGCCTCCGCCCACCCGTACCACCTCGCCCTCTGGCACGGCTGGGGCACCGCTCTGCTGCTGTCGGCCGTCGCCACGGCGGGCGGTGCGGTGCTCTTCGCCGCGCGCGGCCCGGTCACCCGTCTCTCCCGGCGGATCGCCTGGCCGACCGCGGACAGCGTCTTCGGCCATCTGCTGCTGGGCCTCGAACGGCTCTCCCTCCAGGTCACCGGATTCGTCCAGCGCGGCTCCCTGTCCGTCTACCTCGCCACCACCCTGCTCGTGATGCTCGCCGGTCAGCTCGCCGTGCTCGGCATCGACCGGCCCTGGCACGGCGCCGTGGCGCCACGCCTCTGGGACGTACCGCTGCAGGGTGCCTTCGCGGTGCTGACCTGCGCGGCGGCACTGTTCTGTCTGACCGTCAGACGGCGCATGAAGGCCGTGGTGCTGGCCGGCCTCACCGGATACGGGACCGCGCTGCTCTTCGTCGTCCAGGGCGCACCGGACCTGGCGCTCACGCAGTTCTGCGTGGAGACGGTGTCGATGATCGTGTTCGTGCTGGTGCTGCGGCGGATGCCCGTGCACTTCCAGGAGTCGGTGAGCACCTGGCGGCGGGCCGTCCGTATCCCGGTGGCGCTGGCCGCCGCGGCCACCCTGAGCGTGGTGGTGTGGGTCGCGGCGGCCGCGCGTATCGCGGAGCCGGCGGGCGCAGAGATGGTCGAGGAGACCGCGCATCACGGCCTCAAGGACGTGGTGGCCACGATCCTGGTGGACCTGCGGGCCTGGGACACGATGGGGGAGTCGGCCGTCCTGGCCGCCGCGGCGATCGGCGTGACGAGTCTGATCTATCTGCACCGCCGCGCCGAGGGAGCGGCAGCGCCGCCGGAGGTGCAGGGGCGGACCGCCTGGTCGGTCACCACCACCCCGCTGACGGGGCTGCCGCAGGGCGACGAAGGGGCGCCGGAGCGCAGCTGGCTGGCCGCCGGCTCCACGCTCGCGCCCGAGCACCGCTCCGTCGTCTTCGAGGTGGTGGCCCGGCTGCTGTTCCACCCGATCCTGGTGCTCTCGGTGTACCTGCTGTTCTGCGCCGAGAACATGCCGGGCGGCGGTTTCGTCGCCGGGCTCGTCGCCGGGGTCGCGCTGATCACCCGCTACCTGGCGGGCGGCCGCTTCGAACTCGCCGAGGCCGCGCCCCTGCAGCCCGGGCTCTTCACCGGCCTCGGCCTGTTCCTGTCCACCGGAGTGGCGCTGCTCGGCCTCGCCGACGGCACGGTCCTGCACGCCTGGACCCACTACGGACACCTCCCGCTGATCGGCGACTACCACATCGGCACGCCGGTGATCTTCGACTGCGGGGTCTATCTGCTGGTCCTGGGCGTGGTGCTGGACATCGTGCGGGCCCTGGGCGCCAAGATCGACCGTCAGATCGAGCGGGCGGCCGCCGAACAGGCGGCAGCCGGACCGGCTCCCGGACCGAGCGCCGGACCGGCTCCCGAGGCGGGAGGCGCCACCCCGTGACCGTCAGCGCCTCGCTCCTCGCCACCGCGGCGGTCCTGTGCGCGGTCGGCGGAATCCTCATGCTCACCCGGCCGCTCACCCGGATCCTGCTGGGCGCGGTCATCGCGGGCAACGGCATCAACCTGCTCGTCCTGTCCGCCACCGGATCGGCCGGCCGCGAACCCCTGCTCTACGGCGTGGACCTGAACAGGGTCACCGACCCGCTGCCCCAGGCCATCGCCCTCACCGCGATCGTCATCACGCTGGCGACCACCGCGTTCCTCCTCGCCATGGCCTACCGAAGCCACCAGCTGACCGGTACGGACGAGGTGCACGACGACGACGAGGACCGGCGCATCGTGCTGCGCGCCGAGGTGCTGGGGGAGCGCGACGAACTGCGCCAGCAGTACCGGGCGGAGTCCGACCGCACGGCCGAGGCCCGCCGCCGCTACCGCGAGGAGCGCCGCCGTCTGCGGGCCAGACTGCGCGCCGACCGTGCCCTCCAGGCCCGCGGCCGGGACGCGAGCGGGGACCTGTGGCACGACGTCCTGGGCGCGGACCCGGAGGACTACGCGGCGGCACGGTCCCCCGAAGGCCCCGAAGGCCCCAACGGCCCGGATCCCACCCCCGACGACGCGAACCGAGGAGACACCGGGTGAACGCACTCGTCCCGCTGCCGGTGCTGCTGCCGCTCTGCGCCACCGGCCTGAGCCTCGCCTTCGGCACCCGGCTCAAACAGTTCCAGCGCTTCATCAGCGTCGCCGTGCTCACCGCCGTGCTGGGTCTCTCGGTCGCCCTGATGATCGGCGCCGACATGAACGGCCCGCTCACCGTGCACCTCGGCGACTTCGCCCCGCCGCTCGGTATCACCCTCGTGGCGGACCGGCTCTCCGGACTGATGCTGACCGTCTCCTCGGCCGTCACCCTCTGCGTCCTCGTCTACTCCCTGGGCCAGGGCATGGCCGACCGGGACGAGGAGACACCGGTGGCCGTCTTCCACCCCGCCTACCTGATCCTGGTCGCCGGGGTCTCCTGCACGTTCCTCGCCGGCGACCTGGTCAACCTGTACGTCGGGTTCGAGATCATGCTGGTCGCCAGTTTCGTCCTGCTCACGCTCGGCGGCACCGGCCCGCGGATCCGGGCGGGCTCCACATACGTGATCATCTCCCTCTTCTCCTCGATGCTCTTCCTCACCGCCATCGCCATGACGTACGCGGCCACCGGCACCGCCAACTTCGCCCAGCTGGCCGGCCGTCTCGCCGAACTCCCGCTGGGTGTCCAGACCCTGATCCAGGCGATGCTGCTGACCGTCTTCGCCATCAAGGCAGCCGTCTTCCCCCTTGCCGCATGGCTCCCCGACTCCTACCCGACCGCACCGGCCCCCGTCACCGCGGTCTTCTCCGGACTGCTCACCAAGGTCGGCGTCTACTGCATGCTGCGCACCGAGACGCTGCTCTTCCCCGGCAACCGGCTCGGCGACCTGCTGATGGCCGCGGCACTCGCCTCGATGGTCGTCGGCATCCTGGGCGCCGTCGCCCAGACCGACTTGAAGAGGCTGCTCTCCTTCACCCTCATCAGCCACATCGGTTACATGATCTTCGGGATCGGCCTCGCCACCCGGGAAGCGTACGGCGGCGCGATCGTCTACGTCGTCCACCACATCACCGTCCAGACCACGCTGTTCCTGGTGGCCGGACTGATCGAACGGCGGGGCGGCACCACCGAACTCACCCGGCTCGGCGGCATCGCCAGAGCCGCTCCGCTGCTGGCCGTCCTCTTCTTCGTACCCGCGATGAACCTGGCCGGCATTCCGCCGCTCTCCGGCTTCATCGGCAAGCTGGGACTCATGCGGGCCGGTGTCGCCGACGGCAGCGTCTGGGCCTGGATCCTCGTCATCGGCTCCACAGCGACCAGCCTGCTCACGCTGTACGTGATGGCCAAGGTCTGGAACCTCGCGTTCTGGCGGGCCGCGCCTCCCGGCCAGGCCGCGGACGGCACGGTCCTGGAGTCGGACGACGACAGTGACGACGACGACAGCGACGAGGGCCCCGACCGGATGCCCGGCACCGGCGACGAAGGGGTACGCCCCCGCCACGAGCCGGCCGGTCGCGCGGTCGCGGCCACCCTCCACGGCCATGCGGTCACGACCACGACCAAGCTGCCGCATCTGATGACCTGGGCCACCGCGGCCACGGTCGCGCTCGGCCTCGCCTTCACGGTGTTCGCCGGGCCGCTGACCTCGTACGCCGACCGCTCGGCCGCCGAACTCATCGCGCGCGTCCCCTACATCGAGGCGGTGCTCGGCCGGTGAAACGCCTGATCACGTTCCCCTACCGGAACAAGAACCTGCCCCCCTTCAGCCTGGAGTTCGGCGGCCGCCGGCCGCGCGTGCTCGATCTTCCGCTGATCGCCTGGCTCACCGTCATCTGGGTGCTTCTCTGGTCCAGCCTGAACTGGGCCAACGTGCTGACCGGTGCCGTGGTCGCGGTGGCCGTCTGTCTGGCCTTCCCCCTGCCACAGGTCGATCTGGGGCTGCGGCTGCACCCCTGGGGCATCCTGCGGCTGGCCGCCTATCTGCTCTACGACATGTACACATCCGGTGTGAAGGTCACACGGCAGATCTTCGGGGACCGCCCGCACCGGGCCGCGGTCATCGCCGTACCGCTGCGCTGCCGCTCGGACCTGATGCTCACCGCCACGGCCGTCGCGGTGTCGAACGTGCCGGGCGGATCGGTCGTCGAGGTGCGCCGCGCCACCGCCACCGTCTTCGTGCACGTCCTCGACGCGGACCGGCCCGCCGAACTGGTCGCGGCCCGGCGTTCCGTCTGGCGCATGGAGGAGCTGACCGTCCGGGCCTTCGGCACCCGCGACGAGATCGACCGCGTCGCCGGACCGCCCCCGTCCGCACCGCGCGCCGGCGGCGAGCGGCCGGGAGACCAGGAGGAGGGCGCATGAGCGCGCCGGAGACCGTCGACCGGGTGCTGCTGACCGTGGCCGTCGTCCTGATCGTCGTCGCCGGAGCGGGCCTGCTGTTCCGTATCTGGCGCGGCCCCTCGATGCTGGACCGGGCGATCTCGCTGGATGTCTGCGCGGCCCTCATCATCGCCGGGCTCGGCGCCAAGTCCGCCTTCGCGCGCGACCCGTTCTACTTCCCGATCATGCTGGTGCTGGCCTTTCTCGGCTTCACCGGCTCGGTCGGCATCGCACGCTTCATCGCGGTGCGCGACCGGCCGCCGGGCCGTCCGCACGCCGACGGCGACCCTCGGACCGACAAGGAGGCGCCATGAGCCTCTGGCTCCAGATCGCCGACACGGCGGGCGCGGTCCTGCTGCTGATCGGTGCGGCAGTCTGCCTGCTCGGCGTGATCGGCATGCTGCGGCTGCCTGACGTCCTGTCCCGCAGCCACGCCGCGACCAAGCCGCAGTCCCTCGGCATGCTGCTGGTGCTGGCCGGGGTCGCGCTGCGGCTGCGCAGCGGTATGGACCTCGCGACGTTGGCGCTGATCGGCTTCTTCCAGCTGATGACCGGCCCGGTGGCCGCGCATCTGGTCGCGCGCTCCGCATACCGCACGGGCCAGATCGACCACAGTGAGCTGCTCTTCGACGAGCTGGACGAGCAGCTCACCGAGGAGAGCTGACCCCTCGGGCGGAGCGCCCGTCAGTACTCCCGGCGCATCGCGCTGCGGCCGGCGGCGGACAGCAGGGAGCCGATCGCGATGCCGATGACGAGGTACAGCGCGGCCGAGCCGATCTTCGCGTCCGGCGCGGCGGAAGTGGTGAAGGGCAGCAGCACCATGACGGCCGTGGTGAGGGTGACGATCCAGACGAAGAAGGTCCCCGGCTGCGGTGTCGCCAGCATCAGTACGTGCAGGAGGCCGGTGGCCATCAGGGCGGCGAGGGCCGCCCCCATGGCCAGCACCCCCGTCGATGCGTCACCCATCGCCCCGTCACCCTCCGGCGCGAACACGGGAATGCCCAGCACCCCCCGGATCAGCAACAGCCCGACGACCGAGGTGAGCGCGGCCACGACTGCGGTCACGGCGCCGCCCGCCCACAGCCGCCCGGCGTCGACGCGAGGGGCCTGGGGCCGGGGCCGGTGCTGGGGCGGTACGTATCCGGTCTGCTGCGACTGCCACTCGTAACCGTCCTGTGGGTCCATGACAGACCTCTCCCCTCGCTCGACCGAATCCCGATCGTCGAACGGCCGCCGGGGAACGGCGACCGAGCGCGGCCCGAACGGGTGACACGGGCGGGGGAGGGTTCCGGAGGCGGCGGGGGACTCCGGCTCCTGCTCCTACCGGTGCCAGGCCGCTGCGGGACTGCGGCTCCTACTCCTGGCCGGTTCCCGGCCGCTGGGGCGTGCGGATCTTGCTGAGGCCGAGACCGATGTCGCGGCCGCGGCCCCCGTTGGCCAGTCCGTCCTCCATCACCTCGGCGAGGAGCGCGAGGGCATCCACCACCCTCGCCCGGTCCTCGCCGAGACCGGCCAGCAGCTCCGCCTCGGTGGACGGCCCGTACGGCGAGTGCGTCTACAACGGCCGCAACGACGTCGTGGACCACCAGGTGGTGAACCTCCAGTACGAGGGCGGCGCCACCGCCTCCTTCACCATGACCGCCTTCACCGGTCTCGACTTCCGTAAGACCCGGGTGTTCGGCACCCACGGTTCGCTCGACGGAGACGGCCGCACGCTCACGCTCCACGACTTCCTCTCCGACACCCGGGAGGTCTTCGACTTCGACCCCGAAGGCGGGGCGTCGGCGGCGGACGGCCACGGCGGCGCGGACGACGAGCTCATCCGGGCGTTCCTCGCGGCGATCGCCGATGACGACCGCGAGCTGGTGAACACGGGTCCGGACGAGGCCCTGCGCTCGCACATGGTGGTCTGGGCCGCGGAACGCGCGCGGCACAGCGGTCAGGTGGTCCGGATGCCCTGACCGGCCCCGGAGCCGCGACGGCTCTGTCGTCGCGCAGATCCTTCTCCGTCTACCGCCGCGCCAGCCAGTCCGCGATCTCGTCCACCACCGTGGCGTCGACGTGCCCCGGCCGGGCGTATTCGGCAGGGGTGGAAGCCCCCCGGCCGCTGAAGAAGAAGTGGTTGGCGTCCGGGTGGATCCGGATCGCCACCTCGGGGCGGTCAGCCAGGGCCCGCTGCCAGTGCGTCAGGTCGTCGGCCACCGTCACCTGGTAGTCCCGGCCGCCCTGCAGAATCAGCATCGGGCAGGACAGTCCGGCCGCCGTGGCCACCGGATCGTAGGCACGCAGGTCGAGCCAGTACGTGGCGGAGAACCCGAAGGGCAACAGCTCCGACGGCGTATCGGGCCCGAGCCCGGGGTCCGCCACCAGAGCCGCCTGCCGGGCGAGCGCCGCCACTGCCGCGTCCATGTCCGGGCCGGGGGCGAGCGCGGCGAGACGGCGGGCCACCCGTACGGCCGCCTCGTGCATCGGCTGGGCGTCCGCCGCGAGCAGGACCAGGCCGGCGATCGACGGGTCGGCGGCGGCGGCCCGGGGTGCCACCTTGCCGCCCATGCTGTGGCCGAGGAGGTGGACGCGGCCGGCGTCCACTCCGGGCTGCTGCCGGAGCATCCGGGCGGCGGCGAGCGCATACGGCAGGTACTCGTCGGCCATGGTGAAGTCCGGAGGCAGACTGCCGGGCTGCGTGAAGGTGATCTTGTCGAACCGCAGCACGGCCACCTGCCGTGAAGCGAGTCCCCAAGCGAGGTCCTTGAGCGGCTTGTTGGGGCCACTGCTCTCGTCCCGGTCGAACGCGCCACCGCCGCCGAGCAGCACCACGGCGGGCCACGGGCCGGGGCCCGCGGGCAGGCTCAGCGTTCCCGGCACGGCGAGTGGCCCGGTGCCGACCAGGACCTCCTGCTCGGTGAACCGGTCCGGTTCCGTGTACGGCGGGGGCTGCCATGCGCCGACGCCGTCGGCATCGAACCTCAGGCCGTGCAGCAGTCCGTCGCCGCCCACCGACGTGACCACGGTGAAGCTCCCGTCGGGGCACAGCACGGGGATACGCACGCGTACCGGGACGGCGTCACCGGCAGCCCGCACCGGCTCCCCGATCTCCCCGGCCCCGCCCCGCCCGGCCGACTCGGCCGCCCACGCGAGCCGCAACGCGTCCGCGGACACGGCAGCGCGCAGCGGGGGCGCGAACAACTCCACGATCTCGGCGAAACGCTCCGTCCGCAGCAGTGCGGCAAAGCCCTGAGCCACGCCGAGCGCCTTCACTTCATCCGTTCGCATGATTGAGAAAGGTAGCAGTCATGAGAAAGTTTGGGCATGGACTCCCTGAAGCTGCTCGCCCACCCCATCCGGCTGAGGGTCATTCACGCGATGGGCGGTGGAAGAGTACTGACGACCACTGAGATCTGCGCCCGGATCCCCGAGGCCTCCAAGGCCACCGTGTACCGCCACATCGACCTCCTGGCGGCAGCCGGGGTCCTGGAGGTAGCTGAGGAGCACAGGGTGCGAGGTGCCGTCCAGCGCCACTACCGGCTGCGCCGGGACCGTGCTGTGATCGGGTCCGATGCGGTCCGCGACCTCACCCCGGACGACCACCGGCAGGCTTTCGCCGGCGCGATGACGGCGCTGCTCGCCGAGTTCGACGGCTATCTCGACCGTGACGGGGCCGACCCCGTGGCCGACCGGGTGGGTTACCGGCAGCATGCGCTCTGGCTCAGTCCGGGGGAGCTCGACGAACTGATCGCCGAGCTGCGCACGGCCATTGCGCCGAGACTGTCCAATCGGCCGAACCCCGAGCGGGCGCAGTACCTGCTGAGTCCGATCCACTTTCCCGTGGAGGACCCGCAACGAGAGGCCGAATAGTGCCGTGGAACCGTCTCAGCAGCACTGTGGAGGTGTGCTGGACCGGTCCCACGGTGAGGCCGGGTTCATGGACCGGCAGCCATACGTACGCCCCGTCCACGTCGCCCGACGTGATCAGGTCCAGTGGCGAGGCGGGCTGGATCTCGCGGTGCTGGGGCTGAAGTTCAGCTCCTCCGCCGGGGTCAGAAACACGTGTGCGACGGGAAGAATGGGACGCCCGGGGGAGTGCGCCCCAGTCGGAACCATGTGCGTCGCCTTCCATGGCGCTGGCAATGCATGGCGGCGAAGTGCCCATAATTTGGTCGGAGTTGACGTGGTGTGATCTTGAACATGCCGATGGGTTACGTGGCGACGACGGCGCTCCTTGCCTGGTGCACCTTCTTCGCCGTGGTCGCGCCGCGCCGGCCCCGGCCTCTGGCGGGCATGAGCTTCTGGTTCGGCCTGATCCTCAACGAGGTGCCGTTCGTGGGCATCTACGTCCTGGTGGGCTCCACGGCACTGGCCGCAGCGCAGGGCGATCTGCAGTCACCGGGCGCCAAGGTGACGGCCGCAGTGGCCGCCGTCGCCACCGCCGGACTGGCAGTCTCCGCCTGGCGCGGCGTGCAGACGGACCAGGCGGTCGGGCGGGCCCTTCGGCAAGGGCTGGGGGCCGACTGGCGGGATCACGTGACCGTGCAGCTGCGCCGCCACCGGCCTTGGGCCCGCATCCTCCTGTTCCCCGGCCTCATGCGGCGGCATGAGGTGGAGCGGATCCCCGACATCAGCTACGGGGACGCCGGACGCCGGAATCTCCTGGACATCTACCGCCGCCGCGACGCACCGCAGAACGCACCGGTCCTGATCTACTTCCACGGCGGTCACTACAGCAGCGGAGCGAAGAACCGCGAGGCGCGGCCCCTGCTGTACCGGCTCGCCGGCCAGGGCTGGGTGTGCATCAGCGCCAACTACCGCCTGCGGCCCCGGACCACCTTCCCCGGCCACCAGATCGACGCCAAGAAGGTCATCGCCTGGGCCCGCGAGCACGCCGCCGCCTACGGCGGCGATCCATCGAGGCTGTTCGTGGCGGGCAGCTCCGCCGGATCCAACATGGCGGGCCTGTGCGCGCTCACACCGAACGACCCGAAGTTCCAGCCCGGATTCGAGTCGGCCGACACCTCGGTCACCGCGGCGATCTGCCTCTACGGCTTCTACGGCCACTACTTCGGCGACCCGCCGGACGAGCCGCCGCCCCCGCCCCAGCCCCAGGGGTACATCCACCCAGGTGCGCCGCCGATCCTCGTCGCTCACGGCACCAAGGACGCACTGGGAACCGTCGAGGGCGCGCGGAACTTCGTCGCCCAACTGCGCCGTGTCGCTCCGGACAGCACCGTGGTCTACGCCGAACTGCCCGGCGGGCAGCACGCTTTCGACGTGTTCCACTCCCCGCGCTTCGAGGCGGTCGTGGACGGCGTCGAAGCCTTCGCCGCCTGGGTCCTCGCCGCTCCGAAGCGTACTTCCGACTCGGTCCGCTAGGGCCTTCCGATTGGATCAGGCCGCTTCGTTGAAACGGGGCCAGGGCGGCGCCCGCCGACGTGGTGCCGGGGTGCGCCGCCCTGGGGTGGGGCGAGTGGTGGGGGCCTCGGCGCCGCATGACGCCTTCTCGGACAGCCCTTAGTTCGGGTCGCTGTTGAACTTCGAGGTCGACCAGAAGTAGCCGAGGACGGTGAGGCCCAGGCACCAGGCGATGGCGAGCCACCCGTTGTGGCCGATCTCGCTGCCGAGCAGCAGGCCTCGGAGGGTTTCGATGGCGGGGGTGAAGGGCTGGTACTCGGCGATCGGCCGGAACCAGCCCGGCATGGTGTCGACGGGGATGAAGGCACTGGACAGGAGGGGCAGCAGGATCATCGGCAGTGCGTTGTTGCTGGCTGCTTCGGCGTTGGGGCTGATGAGGCCCATGCCGACGGCGATCCAGGTGAATGCCAGGGCGAAGAGCACGAGCAGTCCGAATGCCGCGAGCCATTCCAGGGCGGTGGCGTCCGTGGAGCGGAAGCCGATGGCCACGCCGACGGCGCCGACGAGGACCACGCTGGCGATGCACTGCAGGACACTGCCGACGACGTGTCCGATGAGTACGGAGCCGCGGTGGATGGCCATGGTGCGGAAGCGGGCGATGATGCCTTCGGTCATGTCGTTGGAGACGGAGACGGCGGTGCCGATGGTGGTGCTGCCGATGGTCATGAGCAGGAGACCGGGGACGATGTAGGCGATGTAGTCGGAGCGGTCCGCGCCCCCACCGCCGATGCCGGCGCTCATGACGTCGCCGAAGATGTAGACGAAGAGCAGGAGCAGCATGATCGGCGTGAGCAGGAGGTTGAGGGTGAGGGAGGGGTAGCGCCGGGCGTGCAGGAGGTTGCGGCGCAGCATGGTGTTCGAGTCGCGGACGGCGAGGGGGAGGGCGCTCATCGGACTGTCTCCTTGGACTGGTTGGGAACGCGTGCCGGTCCTGTCAGGGCGAAGAACACGTCGTCGAGGTCGGGGGTGTGGACGGTGAGTTCGTCCGCTTCGATGCCGGCCGCGTCCAGCCGGTCGAGGACGGAGCGCAGTTCGCGCTGGCTGCCGTCACTGCGGATCTGCAGCGCGAGCGCCTCGTCGTCGCGGGTGACCTCGCCCAGGGTGGACGCGGCGGACCGGTAGGCGGCCGGGTCGGTGAAGCGGAGGCGGACATGTCCGCCGGGGACGATTCGCTTGAGTTCGTCGGCGGTGCCCTCGGCGGCGATCCTTCCGTCGTTCAGCACGGCGATGCGGTCGGCGAGTTCATCTGCCTCGTCCAGGTACTGGGTGGTGAGGAAGACGGTGACTCCGCTGGTGACGAGCTCGCGGATGATGCCCCACATGTTGTGCCGTGAGCGGGGGTCGAGTCCGGTGGTCGGTTCGTCGAGGAAGATGATCCGCGGGTTGCCGACCAGGGTCATGGCGATGTCGAGGCGGCGCTTCATGCCGCCGGAGTAGGTGGAGGCGGGCTTCTTCGCGGCCTCCACCAGGTCGAAGCGTTCCAGCAGTTCGTCGGTGACCCGCTGTCCCTCCCGCTTGGAGAGGTGGTGGAGGTCGGCCATGAGGAGCATGTTCTCCTCGCCTGTGATGAGCCCGTCGACGGCGGAGAACTGCCCGGTGACGCCGATCGCGGCGCGTACCGCCTGCGGGTCGGCGGCCAGGTCGTGGCCGCCGACGTGGATCTGGCCGGCGTCGGCGGTGACGAGGGTGGAGAGGATCTTGACGGCGGTGGTCTTGCCGGCGCCGTTCGGGCCGAGCAGTGCGAACACGGTGCCGGCGGGGATGCGCAGGTCGATCCCGTCGAGGATGACCTTGTCGCCGTACGACTTGCGCAGACCGATGGCGGAGACGGCGTCCGGCGACAGATGACCGTCGGCCTCACTGGATGTGGGCATGACAGGCGAAGGCATGGGCTCTCCCGTTCGAGGGCTGAATGCGGCTGGGGGCTGAGCTGCGGGACTGGGCCGATCTGGGGGACTGGCCGGCGAACCGGAGAACCGGGGCCGGCTGCCCCGGGCCTCAGGCCTTGGCGCGACGGATGTCGATGTTGCCGAACCGGGTGCGGGCGCGGACCATGACGGTGTCCTCGGTCGCCGCCGGAGTCTCGGAGGCGGTGAGGGTGTTGCGTACCTGGCCGGAGCCGGAGTTGACATCGAGCCAGGCGGCCGTTCCCTCGCGGATGCCGACCTCGATGGCTCCGTAATTGGTCTCCAGCTGAACGGTGCCGCGCGCGACCTCGGCGACGCGCAGGGTGCCGTGGGCGGTGGTGGCAGTGACCGAGCCCTCGGCGCGCGCGATGTCGATGTCGCCGTTGGAGCCGCTCACCCGCAGCTCGCCGGTGGCGACGCCGACGGTCGTGGTGCCGTGCGAGTTCTTCAGGACGGCGGGTCCGTCGACGAGGCCCACGCGCAGGCTGCCCGAGCTGGTGGTGATCTCGGCCTCACCGTCGGCATGGTCCACGGTGATCGAGCCGTGCGACGCGGTCAGGTGCAGCGGACCGGTCGTGTCGAGGCGGACGTCGCCGGACGAGGTCTTCACGCGGACCTCGCCCAGCCTGCCCTCGCCGAGCACCTGGGCCCAGGCTCCGGTCACGTCGATGTGCGAGCCCGTCGGCAGTTCGACCGTCACGTCGACGGTGCCGGTGCGCCCGATCAGGTAGCGCTGCTTGGGCGTCCGGATGGTCAGTACGCCGCCCGAGTAGGTGACCTCGGTCTGCTCGGCCGCCCGTGTGTCCTGATCCTTCTTCGGGTCGCGGGGCCGCGCCTCGACGACGGTGTCGGGGCGGTCGCCGGCGGTGAACTGGATGGAACCGGCCTCCACGTGTGCGGTGACCGAGATCGCTTCGGGGGTGTCGAAAGAAGGCATGGCTGTCCCGTCCTCTTGAGTCCTAAGGGCGTCCCCGCTGGTGGGACGTGGTGTGGGTGAAGTGGTGCGGGCAGGGGGGCGGCTAGCGCACCCAGCCCGTGTAGCCCTGTCCGAGCGTCTGGCTCTTCTCTGTCGTACGCGGCCCGGTGCCGCCGTCGACCGCGGCCGACACGGCGCGCACCAGCCATGCGTTGACCGACAGGCCCTCGCGGCTCGCGGTCTCCTCGGCGCGCGCCTTGAGGTGGGCCGGCAGGCGCAGGTTGACGCGGGCGATGCCGCCCTCGTCGCCGTCGGCCGGGGCCGGGGTCTTGAGTGGTTCGGCGGGCGCGGCCGGTTCCGCGGGGACGGTGCCGGTGGCCGGCAGTGTCACCACGAAGTCGGGGTCGAGCCCGCGCAGTCGTACGTCGACCGAGCCGGGCGCGAGTTCGCGGGTGATCTCGTCCATTGCGGCGGAGAGCACGTTGAGCATGGTCAGCCGGGTCGCCGACTCCAGAGGGGCGGTGAGCCTCTCGGCCAGCGCGCGGGCTTCGTCGCCGCCGGCCTCGGCAGCCACCGCAAGTTCGCGGCGGAGGGTGTCGACATACGGGGTGAGGTCCATGACGCCATTGTGGCACCACGATGGCGTCATGTGCAAGCGCTGTGGCGCAGTCTTCGGGGCTGTGATCAATGAAAGGGGTCTGACCTGCGCAAACGAGATGGACTCCGTCTGGGGTGCGGTGTCGGCGGGGAGGTAATCCTGCCTCAGGTGGCGTGGAATGGCACCGCATGGCACCGCATGGCGCCGCATGGCACCGCATGGTGCCGCCCAGTGCCATGTCGCGCCGGGCGTGCGAGGGGCGGACGGTCCGTCACGGGTCGATGGCGGGCGGGGCCGAACGAGTCGCTGCGGACGGCCGCTGGCGATCGCGCCCGTATCCTCGGCCGAGCGTGCCTCGGGCGACGTCCGCCCGGGCGACCTGGTGGCCATTCCGGTCGCGGGCGCGCCTGCCGCCTCCTCAGGGTGTCCAGATACAGCACGGTCGCCCCGCGCGGCCACGAGCGGTCTCGGGGTCCCGTTGCGAGGGAGCCCGCGGGATTGCACATGCCGCAGCAGATGTCCTTGGGCTTTGCGTTCACGATGTCCTGTTGGCAATCGATCGGCAGATGCGTTGACGTTCGAAGAAATGTCCGAATCACCCGTGCGGGCGAAGCTCCCGGATCCGCCTGAACGGACGGGAAGTCCACGGTGGCCGGGGCCGGTATACCCCCGACGGCCCAATCCCTGACCGCCTCCTGACCGCCGCCTGTCCGTTCCCCGACGGCGCGGAGACGGAGTTCTGAAGGAGCCCTGAACCGGGATGCCTTGTCCCCTTCCGTAGCCGCACCGGATCATGGGAGGACAGTGCCCGCGGCGGGCGGACGAGAACGGGGATACATGATGCTGACGACGACGGCACACCCTGCGCAGGAGGCATCCGCATCCGGCGGTCTGTCACCGGGCGTCCGCAGGATCACCCTCGACGCGGCCGGGATCCCCCTGTCCGCACTGCTGAGCGAACCCGCTGACGGACGTCCGCCGCGCGCGACCGTCGTCGCCCTGCACGGCGGCGGAATGAGCGCCGGTTACTTCGACGGACAGGCGCATCCGGACGTCTCCCTGCTGACGCTCGGTGCCCGCCTGGGCTGCGCCGTGCTCGCGCTCGACCGGCCCGGGTACGGTGCCTCGGCGCCGCACCTGCCCACTGGGCAGCGGCTCCTGGAACAGGCGGCCACGGTCCGCGCGGCGCTCGCCGACGCGCAGGCCCGCCATGTGCCCGGCCCGCTGTTCCTGCTCGCCCACTCCTTCGGCGGCAAGCTCGCCCTCGCCCTCGCCGCCGACGCCCCGCCGGACGCCTTCCTCGGCCTGGACATCTCCGGCTGCGGACACCGGCCGGCCGTCTCGGCGGCGCTCCTGGACCGCGGGGCACGCACCGGCCTGCGCCGGCTCAACTGGGGTCCCCTGCGGCTCTATCCGGACGGAACCTTCAGCGAGATCGGGGCAGTCGTCGCCCCGATGCCGGAGCAGGAGATCGAATCGGCGCTGGAGTGGGGTGCGCTGTCCCGCCGACTGCTGCCGCGCGTGCGGGTGCCGGTGCGCTTCACCTTCGCCGAGCACGAGGCCTGGTGGCGCCAGAGCGACGCGGACCTCACCGACCTCGCCGAGCAGTGCTCGGCAGCACCCCGGGTCCTCGTCGACCGGCTCTCCGGGGCCGGACACAACATCAGCCTCGGCTGCGCCGCCAGGGCGTACCACCTGCGTGCCCTGGCCTTCCTCGACGAGTGCCTAGACGCGGGCGCACGGTCTGCCGCACGGTGACCACCCAAGCCCGGACCCGCCCCTTCCGAGCCCTCGGGATCCGCAACTTCCGGCAGTTCGCAGCGGGCCAGGTGGTGTCGGTCGCGGGCACCTGGATGATGGTCGTGGCCCAGGACTGGCTCGTCCTGGAACTGACCGGGGACTCGGCGACCGCCCTCGGCACCGTCACCGCCCTTCAGTTCACCCCGATGCTGCTCTTCACGCTCCACGGCGGAAGGCTGGCCGACCGGTACGACAAGCGGGCGCTGCTGCTGGCCGCCAACCTCCTGTCGGGCCTGCTCGCGCTCCTCCTGGCGGTGTTCGTCCTCACCGGCACGGCCGGGCTGACGGACGTCCATGTCTTCGCGTTCTGCCTCGGCCTGGTCAACGCAGTCGAAGTCCCCACCCGGATGGCGTTCGTCGGTGAGCTGGTTCCTCCCGAGCTGCTGCCCAACGCGTCGGCCTTGAGCGCCGCGTACTTCAACGTCGCCCGTGTCGCGGGCCCCGCCGCGGCCGGCCTGCTCCTCACCGTCCTAGGGACCGGCTGGGTCATGTCGGTCAACGCGATCAGCTATCTCGCGACCGTCGTCGCACTGCGCCGGATCCGCCCCGACGAGCTCTACCGCACAGCCCGTGCGGCGGGCCGTACGCGCGTCACCGACGGACTGCGGTACGTGCGCGGGCGCCCCGATCTCATGATCCCGTTCGCCCTGGTCGCCGGAGTCGGCCTGTTCGGTCTCAACTTCCAGCTCACGCTGCCGCTGCTCGCCAAGACCGTGTTCCGCGCCGATGCCTCGTCCTTCGGCCTGCTCACCACCGTCTTCGCCGCGGGCTCGCTCACCGCCGCGTTCCTCACCACGGCCCGTACCACGCGGCCCTCCGCCCGGCTGGTGACCGTATCGGGCCTCGTCTTCGGGGTGCTGGAGGCCGCGGTCGGGTGGGCGTCGGGCTACCCGGCCGTCGTGGTCCTGCTCTTTCTCACCGGCGGCGCCTCCGTCTACTTCGCCCAGGCCGCCAACCACCGCATCCAGCTCGGCAGCGACCCCCTCTACCGGGGCCGGGTCCTTGCCCTGTACACCCTCATCCTTCAGGGCTCCACCCCGCTCGGCGCCCTCATGGTGGGGTACGTCGCGGAGGCCAGGGGCGCTCGAAGCGCGTTCGTCGTCGGCGGGCTCGCCTCGCTCGGCACGGGCCTCGTCGCCCTCTGCCTGCGCGCGGGCCGCAGCGGACCAGGGCCTGCCGGGGCCGAACCGGAGACGGACGGGCCCACCGCCGACGACGTGCGGACCGGGAACGGGCGGCCGTGAACGCTCCGCCGCACGTCCGGCTCCGGATCCGGACTGTCACTGCCCGCCCCGGGCGAACCCTCCCTGCCCCTGGCTCGCAGCTGCTGCACCCGGAGGAGCGCGAGGGCCTGCTGCGCATTCCCCCGGCCCGGGCGCACCGCCGCCTCGCCCGGCTGCGGACGCGCAAGGAGGCCTGTCTCACGGGCCTCGGCACGGGCCTCGGTAAGGGCCTCGGCACGGGGCTCGCGCGGGGGACGGCCACCGACTGCCTCCTGGAGTCCCGCTAGCCTCCGGCCGCCGTACGTGCACGACGTGAACCGGCGACCGAGGCGAGCAGCTCTCGGGTGTACGGATGGGCGGGCTCGGCGAACACCCGAGCCACCGGGCCGGACTCGACGAGCCGGCCGCCCCGCATCACGCCGACTCGGTGGGCGATACCCCGTACCACGGCAAGATCGTGCGAGATGAACAGACAGCTCAGCCCCGACTCGTCCTGGAGCTCGGTGAGCAGATCCAGGATGCGGGCCTGCACCGACACGTCGAGCGCCGACACCGGCTCGTCGCACACCACCAGATCGGGGCGCAGCGCCAGCGCCCGGGCGATCGCCACCCGCTGCCGCTGCCCGCCCGACAACTCGTGCGGGCGCCGCCGCAGCGCGCCGGCCGGGAGCCGCACACGGTCCAGGAGGGCCACCGCCTCCCGGGTGCGCCCGGTCCGGCTGCCCACCCGGTGGGCGCGCAGGGGCTCCGTGATGATGTCCCCCACCGTCAGGCGCGGATCGAGAGAGGCGTAGGGGCTCTGATAGACGATCTGCATGCGGCGCCGCAACCGGCGCAGCGCCTCCCCGCGCAGCCCGGTGACGTTCTCACCGTCGAAGTGGATCGTGCCGGACGTCGGATCGGCGAGGCGGACCAGCATCCGGGCAGTGGTCGACTTGCCCGATCCCGACTCCCCGACCAGGGCGAAGGTCTCCCCGCGCCCGATCCTCAGGTCCACGTTGTCGACGGCCCGGAAGGGCGCCGTCCCGCGACCGCCCCGGGGGAACTCCTTCACCAGCCCCCGGGCCACGACCAGATCCCGGGTGAGCTCCGCGGGCCGGACGGGCGGGGTCCTCTCCCGTACCGGCACCAGGCTCGGCGCGGACCGCAGCAGCTCACGGGTGACCGTGTGCCCGGGGTCCCCCAGCACCTCGTCGACCGGCCCGGATTCGACGATCTCGCCGTCCGACATCACCGCCACGCGCTGCGCCCGGTCGGCGGCGACCCCCAGATCGTGGGTGATGAGCAGGACCGCCGTTCCGGTGCGGGCGACGAGTTCGTCCAGGTGGTCGAGGAGAGCTTGCTGCACGGTGACGTCGAGCGCGCTGGTCGGCTCGTCGGCGATCAGCAGCTTGGGCCGGGCGGCAAGGGCGATCGCGATGAGTGCCCGCTGCCGCATCCCACCGGAGAGTTCGTGCGGGTACTGCCGGGCCCGCAGTTCCGGTTTCGGCAGGCCCGCCTCGGCTAGGAGCTCGACGGCCCGCTGCGCCGCCTGGCGCCGGCCGGTCACGAGTTTGTGGATCAGGAGGACTTCGCCGACCTGCGGGCCGATGCGGCGGACCGGGTTCAGCGACACCATGGGGTCCTGCGGGACGAAGCCGATGTCCCGGCCGCGGTGGCGGCGCATCGCCGCTTCGCCGGCGGCGGCGAGATCGGTCGCGCCGAAGACGATCCGGCCCGCCGTGAGCGTCGCGCCCGGCGGCAGCAGGCCCACGACGGCGTGGGCCGTCGTGGACTTGCCCGATCCCGAAGCGCCCACCAGCGCGACGACTTCGCCGGGTGCGACGGTCAAGGAGACCCCGCGCACCGCGTCCACCCGGCCGGTGCCCGAGCGGTAGGAGATCCGCAGGTCCTCGATGCCGAGCAGGGCGGGGGGCGTCCCGGCCGGCCCTGCTTCTTCGGGGTCCTGCGCGGGCCGGTCCGCCGGCCGGTCCGGCGGTGTCAGGGGTTTCGTCATGGAGTGCTCTCCTTCGCCTCGCCGTCGAGGGCGCGAGCGATGCGATTGGCGGCCAGGACCGTTGCCGCCAGGGCGAGTCCGGGCAGCGTGGTCAGCCACCAGGCGGTGGCGAGGTAGTCGCGGCCACCGGCGACCAGCGACCCCCACTCGGGGGCGGGCGGGCGTGCCCCGTAGCCGAGGAACGACAGCGAGGACACCTGGAGCACGACCGCGCCGAAGTCCACCGCCGCGTACACGAGGACGGGCCCGGCCGCGTTCGGCAGCACGTGGCGCAGCAGCACCGCGTACCACCGTGTGCCACTGGCCCGGGCGGCCTCCACGTACGTGGTGCGGGCGACCCGCAGGACCTCGGCCCGCATGATCCGGGCGAACATGGCGACGCTCGTCACCCCGACGGCCACGGCGACCTCGACCGTCCCGAAACCGAGTGCGGTCACCAGGGCGAGCGAGAGCAGCAGTCCGGGCACGGCGAGCAGCACGTCGGTGAGCCGCATCAGCGCACCGTCGACCCACCCGCCGGCCGCACCGGACACCAGCCCGATCAGCGATCCCGCCACCAGGCCCACGAGGACGGCGAGCGCCGTCGCCCGCAGGGTGAGGGCGCTGCCGTGCACCAGCCGGGTGAACAGATCGCGGCCGAGCTGGTCGGTGCCGAGGAGATGCTCCCCGTTCGGCGACTGGAGCCGGTCGGCGGGAACCCCGGCCAGCGGATCGCCGCCCGCCAACGCGGCGGGGTGCAGCGCGGCGAGCAGGACCAGGGCGATGAACAGGACGGACACGACGAGACCGGGCCGGGCGAGCCAGAACCGGACGGCCCGGTGCAGCCGCGCGGTCCGCTCCGGAGTCCTGCCGGCCAGGAACGTGCCGAGCGCGGTCACAAGGTCACCGCCGTCGGGCCCGTCGTCGTGATCCGCGGGTCGAGCACCGGGTGCAACAGGTCCACGGCGAGGTTCGCCAGGACGAACGCGCACGCCCCGAACACCACGAGCCCCTGGACGACGGGAATGTCCTGCGACGTCACGGCGGTCGCCGTCAGCCGGCCGATCCCGGTGCGGGAGAAGACGGTCTCCACCACCACGGACCCCGCCAGCACATGGCCGACCAGGAGTCCGGCGACGGTCAGCGGTGCAAGGGCGGCGTTGCGGGCCGCATGGGCGAAGTGGACCCGGAGCCGGCTCGCCCCCTTGGCGGCCGCCGTCTCGATGTACGGCTCGGCGAGTGCGGTGCGCAGGCTCTTCGCGAAGACCTGGGCGACCAGTGCCGCCGCCGGCAGCGACAGGGTCACCGCCGGCAGCACCAGTGAGGCGGGGCCCTCGTCACCGAACGCCGGCACCAGGCCCCAGCGGAAGGAGACGAGCTGGATGAGCACGAGGCCGACCCAGAAGGTGGGGGCGGCCACCCCCGCCGACGGGAGCGACAGCAGTAACTGCCGCAACCACCGACGGCGGGTGTACGTGCCGGACAGGGCGACCCCGGCTCCCAGCGGCAGGGCCAGGGCCAGCGTCGCCGTCGTGAGCTCCAGCGTCGCCGGCCATGCGTCCGCGATCATCCGGGAAACGGGTTCACCGCTGTGCACGGAGGCGCCGAAGTCCCCGCGCAGGGCGTGACCGAGCCGTGTCGCGTACTGCTCCGCCACCGGCCGGTCGAGTCCGTACCGGACGCGCAGAGAGGCCAGTTGCTCCGGGGAGACGGACGTACTGTCGCCGCCGCCGGCCGCCATGACGGTCACGGGGTCGCCGGGCAGCAGGTAGAGCACCGCGAAGGACAGGGTGTACGCGGCCCAGAGGACGAACACGGCCTGTGCCAGGCGGCGTACGACGTAAGTGGTCATGGTCAGGACAGCCACGCATCGTGGAACTGCGGGTAGGACGTCGAGTCCAGTGTCAGACCGTGCACCTTCTTGCTGATCCCGTACACGCTCGCCATCTCGAACACCGGTATCTGGTAGCCCTGTTCGAGCACTCGGCGCTGAGCGGTGGCGACCAGTGCGGCCCGTTTGTCCGGGTCGCTCGCGGCGGCCTGCGCGTCCAGGGTGCGCTCCAGTTCCGGGTCGGTGATGCGGCCGAGGTTGAGCAGCTTGCCGGAGAACGCGGTGCGCAGGACGTCCGGGTCGTTGCGGGTGCCGTTGCCCCAGGCGAGGTCGTAGTCGCCTGCGCCGCGCGCCTGTTGGTAGTCGGGCAGGGAGAGCAGTGTGAGGTCGAGGCCGATGCCGCTCTTGCGCAGCTGCTGCTGGATCAGCTCCAGCACGGTCTGGTTGGGGCCGAAGTTGGCGCCCAGGATGACCTTCAGCTTGAGCTTCTTGCCGTTCTTCACCCGGATGCCGTCCGGGCCGGGCAGCCAGCCCGCCGCGTCGAGTGTGCTCTTGGCCCGCGCGGGATCGTGGGCGAGCAGCTTCGTGTTGTCGGTGTACCCGCCGGTGGAGCTGGACAGAGCGCTGGTCGCGGGGAGATAGCTGGGGCTGAGCACGGTCTGCACGACTTCGTCGCGGTCCACGGCCGTCTGGAGTGCGCGACGCACGGCCGGGTCCTTGATGAGCGGCCGCGCGGTGTTGGCGCTCAGCGCGACGGGGACTCCCGGGTTGGGCCGGTCGAGCACGGCGAACCGCTGGGACGCGAGGGTGGTCTGGTCCTGCGGGGCGACACCGGCGGTGGCGTCGACCTGACCGGAGGTCAGGCTGCCACTGCGCACGCCGGCTTCGGGGACGACCTTGAAGGTGAGCTTGTCCAGATAGGCGGACCCGGGGCGCCTCCAGAGCGGGGAACCCCAGGTGTAGCCGTTGCGCCTGGTCAGCTCCACCGAGGTGTTCGGGGTGTAACCGTCCAGGGTGAACGGTCCGGAGCCGATCAGCTTGGCGGTGCAGCGCCGGTCGGCGGGGAGTTTCAGGCTGGCCGGGGAGAGCAGTCCCAGTGTCGCCGTCGAAGTCGCCTGGAGGAACTGGGCGTTGGGTCCCTTGAAGGTGACCTTGGCGGTGTACGGGTCGACCACCTCGGTGCTGCGGTAGCCCTGGAGGAACCCGGCGCCCAGCATCGACTTGGCGCCCAGGGCCACGACCGCGTCCAGGTTGGCCTTGACCGCCTTGGCGTCGAGCGGTGTGCCGTCGGCGAAGGTGACGTCCTTGCGCAGGGTGAAGGTGTACTGAGAGGCGTCCGACGAGACCTCCCACGACTGTGCGATCCACGGCACGATCTGCCCCGTATTCGGGTTCTGGTCGGTGAGCGAGTCGACGAAGGTACGGGCGGCGTACAGGGCGTCGCTGGTCGTGGCCTGGTGCGGATCCACGCAGCCGGGATCCGAGGACAGCGCGAACCTGAGGTGGCCGCCGGACCGTGGTGCGGTCCGTGCCTCGGCGGAGGACCCGGATGTTCCGGAGCAGGCGGTCGCGGTGAGCGGCAGGACGAGCGCGGCGGCGAGGGCGGCCAACGGGGATCTCGCGAAGAGGCGCGAGGGTGCGGGACGTCTGGACATGAGGGAACGACTCCGGGTGTACGAGAGCGGAAGAGAGGTGGACCGGACCGGCCCCGCGCAGGCGGCGGGACGGCGGCGGCGGGCGGACCTGTGCCAGCAAGGCAGAGCTGCGCACCGGTCCGGCGCAGGCCGTCGGAACCGGCTTCGTGCACGGCCGCCCCGGGCATGCCTGTGACACACGGCTGCCCGTGGGAAGCGGATGGTGGATCGTCAGTGACCCGGACAGAGGGCGCCGGCGATGCGCTTCAGATCGATGTGCCGACGGGTCGTCAGCGGTACGCGCTCAGACACGGCCCATCCTGAAGCCGACACCGCGGACGGTGATGATCCAGTCGGGCGAGCCGAGCTTCGCCCGGACCGCGCTCACATGCGTGTCGATCGTCCTGCTCGTCCGGGCGCCGGGGACGTGACGTCCCGGGAACCCCCACACGCCGGCCATCAACGACGCCCGGGAGTGCACGGTGTGCGGCTCCGACGCGAGACGGTGCAGCAGATCGAACTCCTTGAGGGTGAGATTGACCAGCCGGCCGTTGAGCCGCACCTCCCGGGTCTCCGGGTCGATGCAGAGCGAACCGTGAGCGATCGCAGCCGCCCGCGAACTGCGGACGGGCTCCGGGCGGGAGCGGCGGAGCACCGCGTCGATGCGGGCGAGCAGCTCGCGAAATCCGTACGGCTTCGCCATGCAGTCGTCGCAGCCCGCCTGCAAGCACAGAATCCGGTCGAGTTTCATTCCGGCATCCGTGAACGCGATGACGGGTATATCACTCTTCGCCCGGACGGTCCGGCAGACTTCGAGGCCGTCGATGTCCGGAAGGAGGAGATCAATCAGAAAGAGATCGAATATCTCGTGCCTTTCCAAGGCTTCGGTTCCCGTCGCACAGATCTCCACGTCATAACCATGACGCTTCAGCTGAGTGCTCAATCTGTTTCCGTTCGACCTGTCGGAATCAACGACCAGGACGCGCATCAATTCCCCCGTTCCAAGGCGCAGGCGCGGCACCCGAAGTGACGGCCCTCAGGCTAGACACGCGCCTGCGCAACTGACTGTGAGCGGGGTCACAGGGGAGGTCCGATTGGTGGGTCGGGGGCCTTCCCGCGTTGGGATTTGTACTTCCCCTGACATTTCCTTGTCAGTGACCACGCAGTCGGACTGGCACCGAAGTCGCTCCGCTTCGTGAACGTCAGAGATCCGTCAGGCCGACTTGACGAATGCCTGACAGCTCCTTGCGCAGGATCTTGACTTTTCCGCCTTGAAAACAAAAAGCGTGGCGGTCGAGGATGTTTCACGTCAGCAGGAATCGAACGGACCGTCAGTCGGGAGACTCCATGGATGCGTCGGTCATCATCGTCGGAGCGGGACCGGCCGGGCTCGTACTCGCCGGTGAATTACGTCTGGCCGGAATCGACGTCATCGTCGTCGAACGCCTTGCACGGCGCACCGGGGAGTCGCGCGGACTGGGTTTCACCATTCGTACGACGGAAAGTCTCGACCAGCGCGGCCTGTTGGCGCGCTTCGGGGAGCTGGAGACCAGCACACAGGGCCACTTCGGCGGCATTCCGCTCGACCTCGCCGTCCTCGGCGGAGCCCACCCGGCCGCCCGAGGCGTGCCGCAGTCCGTCACGGAGACGGTCCTGGAGGGCTGGGCACGCGAACTGGGCGCCGACATCCGGCGCGGACAGGAGTTCCTGTCGCTCCAGGACACGGGCGAGAGCGTCACCGCACGCATCAGGGACGGCGACCGGGAGTCCACCCTCACCGCGCGCTACCTCGTCGCGGCGGACGGCGGACGCAGCACGGTCCGCAAGGCCGCCGGCTTCGACTTCCCCGGCACCGAGGCCACCACGGAACTGCTCCTCGCCGACATCAGGGGCGTGGACGTGAACCCCAGGGCGACCGGGCAGAGCCTCGCGGGCGGGATGGTCATGGCCGCCCCGCTCGGCGACGGCCTGCACCGCGTCATCGTCGGGGAACGCGGCGCCCTGCCGCGCCGGCGCACCGGGCCGCCCTCCTTCGACGAGGTCGCCGACGTGTGGAAACGCCTCACCGGCAACGACATCTCGGGTGCCGAGGCGGTGTGGGTGTCGGCCTTCACCGACGCCACCCGGCAGGCCTCCGAGTACCGCCGTGGCCGCGTCCTGCTCACCGGCGACGCCGCCCACATCCATCTGCCCGCCGGCGGACAGGGCATGAACACCTCCATCCAGGACTCGTTCAACCTCGGCTGGAAGCTCGCGGCCGTCCTGCACGGCACGGCACCCACCACCCTGCTCGACACCTACCACTCCGAACGCCACCGGGTGGGGCGGCAGTTGCTGGCCAACACCCGCGCCCAGAGCCTGCTCATCCTGGGCGGCGACGACGTGCAACCGCTGCGGGACGTCCTGTCCGAACTCCTCCCGTACGAAGAGGTGGCCCGCCACCTCGCCGCCAAGGTCAGCGGGGTCGACATCCGGTACGAGACCGGAACGGGCGCCCACCCGCTGCTCGGCGCCCGCCTGCCCCATCTGGAGCTGACCGTCGGTGCCGCCCGCACCAGCTCCACCGCCCTGCTGCGCCCCGGCCGCGGCGTACTGCTCGATCTCACGGACAACCCCTGGCTGCGCCGCCGGGCCGCCCGCTGGCGGGACCGGATCGACCTGGTCACCGGCGCACCGCACGGGCCCGTCCCGGAAGACCTCATCCGCACCACCGCGGTCCTGCTGCGCCCGGACGGCTATGTCGCCTGGGCCGCTCCCGGCAGTCACCACGATCTGCCCACCGCACTGGACCGCTGGTTCGGACCCGCCTGACCCCCGACCGCTCTCAGAGAGGCCACCATGCACAGCAACCTCATCGTTGCCCGGATGGAACTCGGCAGCGCCGACGAAGTCGCCCGTCTCTTCGGCGAGTTCGACACCACCGACATGCCCCACCGGATGGGCACCCGCCGCCGCCAGCTGTTCACGTACCGCGGGCTCTACTTCCACCTTCAGGACTTCGACGGAGAGGACGGCGGCGAGCGCATCGAGGCCGCCAAGTCGGACAGCCGCTTCATCGGCATCAGCGACGACCTCAAGCCCCACATCGCGGCCTACGACCCCGCCACCTGGCGCTCACCGGCCGACGCCCTCGCCCAGCGCTTCTACCACTGGAGCGCCAAGTGACCACCGCCCCGGCCGGACCGGCACGCCGCGTCGTCATCACCGGCGTGGGCGTCACCGCCCCCGGCGCCCTCGGCACCAAGGGCTTCTGGCAGCTGATCTCGGAGGGCCGCACCGCGACGCGCCGGATCTCCCTCTTCGATCCCTCGCCGTTCCGCTCCCAGGTCGCCGCGGAGGTCGACTTCGACCCCGAACTGGCCGGTCTCGGCCCGCAGGAGGTCAGGCGCATGGACCGGGCCGCCCAGTTCGCCGTGGTCACCGCCCGAGAGGCCGTCCACGACAGCGGGCTCGACTTCGCGGCCCTCGACCCGGTACGCACCGGAGTCACCATCGGCAGCGCCGTCGGTGCCACCACCGGCCTCGACCAGGAGTACCGCACGGTCAGCGACGGCGGCAGGCTCGACCTGGTAGATCACCGCTACGCCGTTCCGCATCTCTACAACTTCCTGGTCCCCAGCTCCTTCGCCACCGAGGTCGCCTGGGCCGTCGGAGCCGAAGGCCCGGGCACGGTCGTCTCCACCGGCTGCACCTCCGGTCTTGACGCCATCGGTCATGCCGCCGGGGTCATCAGGGACGGACTCGCCGACGTGATGGTGGCCGGCGCCACCGACGCGCCGATCTCCCCGATCACGGTGGCGTGCTTCGACGCCATCAAGGCCACCACCCCCCGCAACGACGACCCCGAACACGCCTCCCGCCCCTTCGACTCCAGCCGCAACGGATTCGTCCTCGGCGAGGGTGCCGCCGTCTTCGTCCTGGAGGAACTCGACAGCGCCCGTAAGCGGGGAGCCCACATCTATGCCGAGATCGCCGGATACGCCACCCGGTCCAACGCCTTCCACATGACCGGACTGCGGCCCGACGGCAAGGAGATGGCCGAGGCGATCCGGGTTGCCCTGGACGAGGCGCGGCTCGACGCCGAGGACATCGACTACATCAACGCCCACGGCTCCGGGACGAAGCAGAACGACCGCCACGAGACCGCCGCGTTCAAGCGGAGCCTCGGCGAGCACGCCTACCGGACACCGGTCTCCTCGATCAAGTCGATGGTCGGCCACTCGCTCGGCGCCATCGGGTCCATCGAGGTCGCCGCATCCGTCCTCGCGATGGAGCACCACGTCGTCCCTCCCACGGCCAACCTCCACAACCCCGACCCCGAGTGCGACCTCGACTACGTACCCCTGACCGCCCGCGACCGGCACACCGACGCGGTGCTGTCCGTCGGCAGCGGCTTCGGCGGATTCCAGAGCGCCGTCGTCCTCGCCCGCCCCGATCGGAGCACCCGATGAGCGCAGAGACGGTGGTCACCGGAATCGGCGTCGCCGCCCCCAACGGCCTCGGCCTGGAGACGTACTGGCAGGCCACTCTCGCCGGCCGGCGGGCCATCGCCCCGCTGACCCGTTTCGACCCGACGCCCTACCCCTCCAGGCTGGCCGGCGAGATCTCGGGCTTCGAAGCCGGCGACCTGCTGCCGGGCCGGCTCCTGCCCCAGACCGACCGGATGACGCGGCTGTCGCTCGTCGGCGCCGACTGGGCCCTCGCGGACGCGGACGTCAGCCCCGGGGAACTGCCCGACTACGACGTCGGTGTGATCACCGCCGGCCACTCCGGTGGCTTCGAGTTCGGCCAGAACGAGCTCAAGGCGCTGTGGAGCAAGGGCGGTCCCTACGTCTCCGCGTACCAGTCCTTCGCCTGGTTCTACGCGGTCAACAGCGGGCAGATCTCCATCCGCACCGGGGCCCGGGGGCCGAGCAGCGTCGTCGTCAGCGACCAGGCCGGCGGGCTCGACGCCCTCGCCCAGGCGCGACGCCAGGTCCGCAGGGGAACGCCCGTCGTCGTCGCCGGCGCCGTGGACGCCTCCCTGTGCTCCTGGGGATGGGTGGCGCAGATCGCCGGCGGCCGGCTGACCACGTCCGAGGACCCCGAGCGGGCCTACCTCCCCTTCGACACCGACGCCTCCGGACACGTACCGGGGGAGGGAGGGGCCCTCCTCGTCGTCGAGGACGCCGAGCACGCCCGCCGCCGAGGCGCCCCCCGGGTGTACGGCGTGATCGCCGGCCACGCCTCCACGATGGACCCGCGGCCCGGCAGCGGACGCGCCCCGGGACTCCAGCGGGCGATCGAACTGGCCCTCGCCGACGCCGGAAGCGAGCCGGCCGACGTCGACGTCGTGTTCGCCGACGCCGCCGCCCTGCCGGAACTCGACCGGGCGGAGGCCGAGGCGCTCACCAAGGTCTTCGGACCGCGCGGGGTGCCGGTCACCGCGCCCAAGACGATGACCGGGCGCCTGTACTCCGGCGCGGCGCCGCTCGATGTCGCCGCCGCCCTGCTCTCCCTGCGGGACGGCGTCATCCCGCCGACGGTCGGCTCCACCCTCGCCGAGGGGTACGAGATCGACCTCGTGGGCGCCCGGCCCCGCCCCGCCGCACTGCGCACCGCGCTGGTCCTGGCCCGCGGACAGGGCGGCTTCAACTCCGCCCTCGTCGTGCGCGCCGCCGGCGAACAGGGGTGACGCACGCACAGGCACCCGCGAACCCGGGCACCGCACCCGTTCCGGCCGCCACCGTCACCAGGCCCCACCACCGTCCGCCACGCGTCCACGCCACGAAAGGCTCCGCCATGCCCTCGCCCGACACCCACACCGCCTTCGCTCTCGACGATCTGCGCCGCATCCTCCGGGAGGCCGCCGGAGCCGACGAGGGCGTCGACCTCGACGCCGACATCCTCGACATCACCTTCAACTCCCTCGGCTACGAGTCGCTCGCCCTGCTGGAGACGGGCGGCCGGATCGAGCGCGAGTACGGCATCGCACTCGACGACGACACCCTGACCGACGCCGACACGCCCCGGGCGCTGATCGACGTGGTCAACACCCAGCTGACCGCCGCCCGCACCGTCTGAGGAGCCCTCATGTCCGAGCACACCGGCCCCGTCGCCCTCGTCACCGGCGCCACCAGCGGCATCGGCCTCGCCGTCGCCCGGCTGCTCGCCGGCCAGGGGCACCGGGTCTTCGTCGGAGCCCGTAACGACGACAACGTCACCGCCACCGTCAAGGAACTGCGGGCGGAGGGACTGGAGGTCGACGGCACCACCCTCGACGTCCGGTCCGCCGACGACGTCCGCGCGTTCGTCCGGGCCGCCGTGGACCGCTACGGCACGGTCGACGTCCTCGTCAACAACGCCGGCCGCAGCGGGGGAGGGGTCACCGCGGACATCGCCGACGACCTCTGGGACGACGTCATCGACACCAACCTCAACAGTGTCTTCCGCGTCACCCGGGAGGTCCTGAACGCCGGGGGCCTGCGCGACAAGGAGCGTGGCCGGATCATCAACATCGCCTCCACCGCGGGCAAACAGGGTGTCGTCCTCGGCGCCCCGTACTCGGCCTCCAAGCACGGCGTGGTCGGTTTCACCAAGGCTCTCGGCAACGAACTGGCCCCCACCGGGATCACCGTCAACGCCGTCTGCCCCGGCTACGTCGAGACGCCGATGGCCCAGCGGGTGCGCGAGGGCTACGCAGCCGCCTACGCGACCACCGAGGAAGCGGTCCTGGAGAAGTTCACCGCCAAGATCCCGCTCGGCCGCTACTCCACCCCCGAGGAGGTCGCCGGTCTCGTCGGCTACCTCGCATCGGACACCGCCGCCTCCATCACCGCGCAGGCCCTCAACGTCTGCGGTGGCCTCGGCAACTTCTGACGAATCGTCAATATGCTTCACCGACAGGAGACTTCATCATGACGACCCGCGAGGTCGAGCACGAGATCACCGTCCGGGCCGCCGCCTCGGACGTCTACCGCCTGCTCGCCGAGGTCGAGAACTGGCCACGGCTCTTCCCGCCCTCCGTGTGCGTCGAGCAGCTGGAGTCCGACGGCGACCAGGAGCGCATCAGGATCTGGGCCACGGCCAACGGCGAGGCCAAGAGCTGGACCTCCATCCGCATCCTGGACCCCGAGAAGCTGCGGATCCGCTTCTGGCAGGAGATACCCGCCCACCCCGTCGCCGAGATGACCGGGACCTGGATCATCGAGCCCCTCGGCGAGGGGGAGACCAGGGTCCGTCTCCTTCACGAGTACCGGGCCGTCGACGACGACCCGGAGAAGCTGATCTGGATCGACGAGGCCGTCGACCGCAACAGCCGGGCCGAGCTGCCCGGCCTCAGGGCGAATCTCGAACTCGGTGCCACCGACGCCGAACTGGCCCTCTCCTTCGAGGACTCCGTACGCATCGACGGCTCCGCCAAGGACGTGTACGACTTCCTCAACGAGGCCACGCACTGGTCCGAGCGGCTTCCGCACGTCGCCGGTGTCCGGCTCACGGAGGACACCCCCGGCCTCCAGATCCTGCGCCTGGACACCCGTACCAAGGACGGATCGACGCACACCACCGAATCCGTCCGGGTCTGCTTCCCCCACCGCAGGATCGCCTACAAGCAGACCACTCTGCCCGGACTGCTCACCCTGCACACCGGCTACTGGCAGATCGACGAGGACGCCGACGGAGTCACCACGGCCACCTCCCAGCACACCGTCGTCCTGGACGCGGAGAAGATCACCGAGATCCTCGGCAGCGACGCCGGAGTCCCCGAGGCCCGTGCCTACATCCGCGACGCCCTCGGCGGCAACAGCCGCGCCACCCTGGGCCACGCCAGGCAGTACGCGGAAGCCCGGCGTTGACCGGGCCGGGGACCGGGGCCCCGGCGGCCGACGTGATCATCGTCGGGGCGGGACCCGTCGGGCTGCTCCTCGCCGGCGAACTGCGCCTCGGCGGAGCGCGGGTGACCGTGCTGGAGCAACTCGTCGAACCCACCAGGGAATCCCGGGCGTCCACCCTGCACGCCCGCACCCTGGAGATCCTCGAGGACCGCGGCGTGCTGCGGCGCCTGGGCACCCTGCCCGCCGGCGGACCGGGCCACTTCGGCGGGCTCCGCCTCGACCTCGCCGACGCGGAGCCCGGCCACCCGCACGCAGGACAGTGGAAGTACCCCCAGGCCCGGCTGGAAGCCGTACTGAAGCTCTGGGCCACCGGCCTCGGGGCCCAGGTCCGGCGCGGACACCGCGTCACGGGTCTCACCCCCCGCCCCTACCGGGTGGACGTCGAGCACACCGGCACCGACGGCACCACGCACCACTCCGCGGCCGCCTTCGTCGTCGGCTGCGACGGTGAACGCAGCACGGTCCGGTGCCTCGGCGGCTTCGAATTCGCCGGCGAGGACGGAACGCTGGAAATGCTGCGCGCCGACGTGGCCGGCCTCGACGTACCCGACCGGCGCTTCGAGCGGCACCCGCACGGACTGGCCACCGCGCACCGCTGGCCCGACGGTTCCACCCGGGTGATGGTCCATCTCTTCGGTACGCCGCCCGGCCGGCGCAGCGGACCGCCCTCCTTCGCGGAGACCGCCGCCACCTGGGCGAAGGTCACCGGCGAGGACATCGCCCACGGCACACCGCTGTGGCTGAACGCCTTCGACAACACCAGCCGGCAGGCCACCGCCTACCGGCGCGGCCGAATCCTGCTCGCCGGGGACGCCGCCCACGTACAGATGCCGGTGGGCGGCCAGGCACTCAACCTGGGCCTCCAGGACGCAGCCGCCCTCGGACCCCGCCTCGCCGCCCGCGTAACCGGCCGAGCCGACGACCGCGAACTCGACGGCTACCAGCGGGAACGCCACCCGGCGACCGCCCGCGCCCTCACCGGAATCCGGGCCCAGGCGCGGCTGCTGCTCGGCGGACCCGAGGTCGACGGAGTGCGCGAGGTGTTCGACGAACTCCTGCACCTGGGCACCGTCCGCCGCCATCTCGCCCGCGTCGTCACCGGACTCGACACCCCCCGACCACCCGCATCCACAGGGAGCTGACCATGACCAACAGGCTCGAAGGCAAGACCGCACTCGTCACCGGGTCCAGCCGGGGCATCGGACGCGCCATCGCGATCCGGCTCGCCCGCGAGGGCGCCCTCGTCGCCGTCCACTACGCGAACGACGAGAAGTCCGCCGACGCGACGCTGGAGACCATCGAGCAGGAGGGCGGCCACGGCTTCACCGTCCGCGCCGAACTCGGCGTCCCCGGCGACGTCCACGAACTCTTCCTCGGCCTGGAACGCGGGCTGAAGGAACG
The DNA here is from genome assembly GCF_043203805.1 of Streptomyces sp. LN549. Lineage (NCBI taxonomy): Bacteria > Bacillati > Actinomycetota > Actinomycetes > Kitasatosporales > Streptomycetaceae > Streptomyces > Streptomyces sp. LN549. The sequence goes on from NZ_JAZHRI010000002.1 coordinate 6,961,434, forward strand.
CACCGGCGAGACCACCCTCGACATCCTGGTCAACAACGCGGGTGAGACCACCCAGAACGGCGTCGCCCCCGAGGACGTCACCCCCGAGCAGTTCGACCGCTTCTTCGCCGTCAACGCCAAGGCCCCCTACTTCCTGATCCAGCGAGCCCTGCCGTCCATCCCCGAGGGAGGCAGGATCGTCAACATCTCCTCCGGCCTGACCCGGGTCGCCAACCCCGAGCAGGTGGCGTACGCCATGACCAAGGGCGCCGTCGAACAGCTCACCCTCCACCTGGCCCGGCAGCTCGCCCCCCGCGGCATCACGATCAACAGCGTGGCGCCCGGGATCACCGACAACGGGAGCCCCGTCTTCGACATCCCCGAAGCGGTGGCCCAGATGGCCAAGCTGTCCGCCTTCCAGCGCGTGGGGGAGGCCGGGGACGTCGCCGACGTCGTCACCTTCCTCGCCACCGACGAAGCCCGCTGGATCACCGGCTCCTTCGTCGACGCCACCGGCGGCACCCTCCTCGGCTGAGCCCGTCCGCACCGCCCCGGAACGTGTCGGCCATCCACCTTCGAAAGGCACCTGTCATGGACGTCGGACTCCTCTTCGACCTGCGCAACCCCGGCCAGTGGCACCGTCCCTGGGCCGACCACTACGCGCGGACCCTGGAGTTCTGCGAGGAAGCGGACCGCCGTGGCGCGGGCGGTCTGTGGTTCACCGAGCACCACCGCTTCGAGGACGGCTACCTGCCCCAGCCGCTGACCTTCGCGGCAGCCGTCGCCGCCCGGACCCGCCGCGCACGCATCGGCACCTCCGTCGTCCTGCCGGCCCTGCACCACCCCGTCGACATCGCCGAACAGGCCGCGATCGTCGACATCATCAGCGACGGCCGGCTCGAACTCGGCCTGGGCGCCGGCTATCGCATCCCCGAATACACGCTCTTCGACGCCGACTTCGGCCACCGCTTCGCGCGGACCGAGGAACGCATCGCCGAGATCCTGCGCCTGTGGCGCGAGCGCGGCATCACCCCCCTGCCGATCCAGGAACCGCCGCCCGTCTGGGGCGGCTTCTACGGGCCGCGCGGCGCCCGGCTCGCCGGCCGGCTGGGCATCGGGCTGCTGCACATCTCACGCGAACGCTTCGCGCAGTACCAGGAGGGACTGATCGAGGGCGGCCACGACCCGGACACCGCACGCGTGAGCGACCTGCTTCCCCTCCTGCTCTCCCGCGACCCGGAGGCGGCCTGGCACCGCATCGGCCCCCACCTGGTCCACCAGGTGAACTCCTACCGTCAAGGAGCCCTCCAGGGCACCGCCTTCGACGGCCCGCCGCCGCTGACCATCGACGACCTGCGCGACCCGGACGCCAAGGACCGGCGCGGACTGCTCGACATCCTCACCCCCGAGGACGCCGCCGTCCGCATCAAGGAGCTGACCGCGGGGCTCCCCGTGAAGCACCTCATCTTCTGGGCGAGCATCGCCGGGATGCCGGACGACCTGGTCGCCGAGAACCTGGAGCTGGTCACCGGGCAGCTGCCGCGCCTGCTGTCATGACGCGCACGAACACGGCCCCCGCCGGACGCGCCTGGGCACTGCTGCTCATCCTCTCCGGGAACATGGTCCTGGACGCGATCGAGGTGTCGCTCGTCCTCGTCGCCCTGCCGGTGATCGCGGACGACCAGGGGCTGTCGCTCCTGACCGTGCAATGGCTCATGAGCGGCTTCGCCCTCGGGTTCGCGGCCCTGCTGACCACCGGGCCACGGCTCGCCGTCCGGTTCGGCAGGCGCCGCGTCTACTTCGCCGCGATGCTCGGCTTCGCCCTCGCGTCGGTGGCGGGCGGCCTGGCGGACGGGCCCGCCCTGCTCATCGCGACCCGGGTGGTCAAGGGTGCGTGCGCGGCGCTCACGGCGCCGATGGGGCTCGCCATCATCGGCACCGCCTTCCCCGAGGGCCCGGAGCGGCGGCGGGCCGTCTCGGTCTACTCGCTCTTCGGGGCCGCGGGATTCACGGCCGGGCTCCTGCTGTCCGGAGCCCTCCTGGAGGCCGGCTGGCGCTGGATCTTCCTTGTGCCGGCTCCCGTCGCCCTGGTCCTCCTGCTGTGGGGGCTGCGTGTGGTCCCCCACGAGGAGACGGTCGCGGCGGCCCCCGCCACAGACCGTGCCGGGCCCTTCGTGGCCGGATCACCCGGGCGCGGCCACGTACTGCTGCGCACCTGTCTGGGCGCGGCCACGCTGAACGGCACCTACCACGGTCTGCTGTTCCTGCTCACCTTCCAGGCGCAGACCGAACTGGGCCTCTCGCCCTGGACCGGCGCGCTCGCACTGCTGCCCGCCTGTGTGCCGCTCGCCGTGACCGTGCCGTTCGCCGGGTCCCTGGTCCGGCGCCACGGAACGGGGCGGCTCATCGCGCTGGGCGCCGCGGCACCGCTGCTCGGATACCTGCTCGCTCTGTGGCGGCCTCCGTCGGGCTCGTACCTCACCGGCACACTGCCCGTCCTGCTCCTCGTCGGCGCGGGGTTCGTACTCTCCTTCGCCGCCCTCAACATGCGGGCCGCCGAAGCCGTCCCGCCGCCCCGCCGCTCCACTGCGATCCCGCTCTACCAGACGGCCGTGCAACTCGGCGCGGTCCTGCTCATTCCCCTCACCGCCTGGCTCCTGACCGCCTTCGACGACCGGCGCCCGGCTCTCGCGCTGCTGGCCGCCGCGGCGGCCGTGGGCCTGGCAGCAGCCCTCCCCGGACTCCGTGCCGAGGGACGTCCCCGACCACTCCTGCAGAAGGAAGCCGCATGACCCGCTCCGCACCGCCCCTCTCCCTCGCCGTCGTCACGGCCAGCGTCCGCGACGGACGCCTCGGCCCGACCCCGGCCGAATGGTTCACGCGGCAGGCCCGCGCCCGGACCGAACTGGACGTCCACACCGTCGACCTGCTCGCCCACCCCCTGCCCCTGGTGCTTCCCGCACCGGGCCAGGAACCGCCCGCCGACGTGGTCCCGCACCGGGACGCGCTGCGTACGGCACTCGCCCGGTCGGACGCCTTCGTCGTGGTGACCCCCGAGTACAACCACAGCTTTCCCGCCGCTCTCAAGAACGTCCTGGACTGGTTCCTGACCGAATGGGCGGCGAAGCCGGTCGGCTTCGTCTCCTACGGCGGGCTGGCCGGCGGCCTGCGCGCCGTCGAGCAACTGCGGCCGGTCTTCGCCGAACTGCACGCCGTCACCGTCCGCGAGACGGTCAGCTTCCACACGGCGTGGGAGGCCTTCGACGGCGAGGGAGAACCGCTCGACACCAAGGGCAGCGCAGGTGCCGCCGAAGTCCTGCTCGACCAACTCATCTGGTGGGGCGCAGCGTTGCGCACAGCCCGGGCGGAACAGCCCTATGGGAGCTGAGCCCCGGGCCGCTGACCGCCGCGGCCCCGACATCGCCCGCCCGGACTCCACCTCTGTCCACGTCACCCACTGGTACGCCTCCGACCGCTCCGCCGGCCTCGCCCTGCTGGACGAGGTGGCCGGCCAGTGGGCTGCCGCCCCATGGCCCGATGGACTCCTCTCCTTCCACGGATATCTGAGTACGGAAGGCGACACCGTCCTCGCCTACGTCCAGGCCACCCGCCCCACGGCCCACCGCGACCTCACCCGGACACTGCACGGCCCGGCGGCCGCCGGGGCCGTCTCCTACCGGCTGCACACCAGCGTCGTCCTGGACCCCTCGGGAACACCGCCCGGTGCCGTCGTCGTCGCCACCTTCGACGTCGACGGTGCCGAGCGTCAGGAACGGATCGTCGAATCCGTCGCGAAGGCCGTCACCGAGGCACCGTCCGCACAGCGCGAGGGCATGCTCAGCGCCCACTTCCACGCCAGCACCGACGGCAGCCGGGTGCTCAACTACGCCGAGTGGACGAGCGACGTGGCGCATCTGGCGTTCCTCGAAGGGGCCGCCCGCGCGGCCACGCTCCGGGCCACCGGCGCGACTCCCGGGGTGCGCCCCATCGGCTTCCGCCGATTCCACCTCCACCACGGCATCACCCCCGACAGGAGCGACACATGACCATTCTGGTGACCGGAGCACGCGGGCGGGTGGGCGCCGCCGTCGTACGCGGACTGCTCGCCGCCGGGGAGAAGGTGCGGGCAGCGAGCGCCGACCCCGCGTCCCTGACGACGCTGCCCGACGACGTGGAGCGGATACGGCTCGACCTGTCCTCGCCGCAGGGGCTGCGCGAGGCCCTGCACGGCGTACAGAAGATCTTTCTGTACGCCCAGCCGGCCGGCGCCGCCCGTCTGACCGAGGCCGCGGCGGCCGCCGGGGTCGGGCACATCGTGCTGCTCTCCTCGCTCGCCATCGACACCCACGGGGCGGGCACCAGCCCGATCGCCCAGCAGCATGTGCTCGTGGAGGACGTGCTGCGGGCCTCGGGGCTCGGGTGGACCTTCGTCCGGCCCGGCGGTTTCGCCACCAACGCGCTCCAGTGGGCGCAGGACATACGGGCCGGACGCCCCCTGCGGCTCGCCTACCCCGAGACCTACAGCGAGCCGGTCCATGAGTCCGACGTCGCCGACGTCGCGGTCCGTGCGCTGCTGGACGAGGCCCACCGGGGTGCCACGCTGCGGGTCACCGGACCCGAGTCCCTGTCGGCACGGCGTCAGGCGGAGCTCGTCGCCGAGGCCGCGGGCCGGGACGTACTGGTGCGGCTGATCTCGCCCGAGGAGTACCGGGAACAGCTCGCCGCCTTTCTGCCCGCACCGGTCGTCGACACACTCCTCGACTACCAGGCGGCGCGGGACGGACGGCCTCAGAGGACGGCCGACGACGTGCGAGCCGTCCTCGGCCGTCCGGCGCTGTCCTTCGCGCAGTGGGCGAAGGACAACGCCGGATCCTTCCGCTGACAGGGCCCCGGGCGTGAGCGGCGCCCCCGGCCGGGGGCGCCGCTCACCGCTGTCCCGGTGCTACCACTCGACGGGCAGGCGCCTGACACCCCGCATCACACGGTTGGTGTTCCACTCGACCTCATCGGCGGGCACCGCAAGCCGTAGTCCCGGCAGGCGCCGCGCCAACGTCTCTATGACCGAACGGAGTTCCAGCCGGGCGAGCGGGGCGGCGGGGCAGTGGTGCGCCCCGTGCCCGAACGCCACATGCGGGTTGACCGCCCGGTTGAAGTCCAGTTCCTCCGGGTGCTCGAAGACGGTCTCGTCCCGGTTGGCGGCGTCGTTCTGCGCGACCACCGCGTCCCCGGCACGCACCAACTGCCCGGCGAGCTCGAAGTCCTCCACGGCGATCCGGGAGAACGGTGCCACGCTGGTGGCCAGCGGGGTGTAGCGCAGCAGTTCCTCGACCGCGGAGGGCACCAGCGCGGAGTCCTTGACCAGGGACTCCCACAGCAGGGGCCGGGAAAGCAGGGTGTAGAGGAAGTTGCCGGTCTGGTTGGCGGTCGTCTCGTGCCCCGCGGTGAGCAGATCCACGGCGAACACGGCGAGTTCGCTTTCGGTCAGCCGGTCGTCACCCTCGCGCGAGGTGACGAGCCGGCTCAGCAGGTCCTCGCCGGGGTCGGCGATCCGCCGCGCGATCAGCTCCCGCAGGTAGGCGTCGAGGCTGTCCCGCGCCGCCTGGATGGTCGAGGGATCGGCGACCGTCAGCGCCATCATCGCGTCGGTCCACTCGCGAAACCGCCCGCGGTCCTCGACCGGCACGCCGAAGGTCTCGCAGATGACCGTGATGCCCATGGGCCAGGCCAGTCGGGTGGCCAGGTCGGCGGGGGACCCCGACTCCTCCAGATCGTCCACGAGCGCGTCGATGATCGCCTGCACCCGCGGCTGGACGGCGGCCACCTGACGAGCGGTGAACGCCTTCGCGGCGAGCCGGCGAAGGCGTGTGTGGTCCGGCGGGTCCATGCTGAGGAGGGAATCGGCCTGCTGGATCAGCGGGCTGGAGCGCGGGACGTCCTTGCCGACGGCGGCGGCCCGGCTCAGCCGGGGGTCGGAGAGCGCGGCGCGTACATCCGCGTACCGGGTCACCAGCCAGGCGTCCCCGCCGTGCGGCATCGTGACCCGGGCGACGGGCTCCTCGCGTCGCAGTGCGGCGTAGGCCGGATCGAGGTCGAGGCGTTCGGAGGTGAAGCCGGAGGCGTGGTAGGGGCAGGAGGAAAGTGCATTCGAATGCTCGGAATCAGTCGTCGTCATCGGACGGTCTCCGTCTGTGAGGTGAACCAGCACGCGGACCCTGCCGACTCTAGATTCAGCCCTTTTCCGTCTCGGTCAGCCGTTTCATGGCATCTCGACAATTCGTTGTCAGGAAAAGGAAAACCGGTGGGGACGGGAGCGGGGCCGGCGGACATGAGTGTTCCTCCGGCCCCGCTCCCGTTTGTCACTCGTGTCCGACTCTGAACCCCACCCCGCGGACTGTCCGTATCCAGCTTCTCTGCCCCAACTTGCTGCGCAGGGAGCTGACATGGGTGTCCACGGTGCGGGTTGCCCGAACGCCGAGCAGATGAGGCATCGGGTCCTCCCAGATCTCCGTCATCAGCCGCTGCCGGCTGACGACGCTCTCGGAATGCCGGGCGAGGTAGTAGAGCAGATCGAATTCCTTGCGGGTGAGATCGACGGGACTCCCGCGCAACAGGACTTCGCGGGATGCCGCATTGATGCGCAGCGTGCCGATCGAGAGGACCGTCAGGGATTCCCTCGGCCGGGGGCGGGCGTGCCGACGCCTGGTCACGGCCTCGATGCGCGCCACCAGTTCGCGGAATTCGTAGGGCTTGTCGAGGCAGTCGTCCGCGCCGGCCCGGAGGCCGAGGACCCGGTCGAGTTCACTGCCGCTGTCGGTGAACGTGATGATCGGTGTGTCCGCGTCATCGCGGATACGCCGGCAGACTTCCAGGCCGTCGATGTCGGGCAGGTCGAGGTCGAGCAGGACGATGTCCGCACCACGGTGTGCGTTCAGCGCCGTCGCGCCGTTGCCGACGGAGGTCACGTCGTACCCGTGGCGTTCGAGCGCCCGGGACAGTTCGCCGCTGCTGTTGTGTGAGTCCTCCACCACGAGAATCTGCACGATGTCTCCCTTGATCCGATCGAGTACGCGCACGCAGACGATGTTCTCTGCGGAGCCCCGGATCCGATGGCAGGTGTCGACGGTCTTAAAGAAGCGTTCACGGAGGTTCACGAGCGCTTCGCGTATGACCGGTCTCAGCTGCCAGTGAGCGTCAACTCACGCCCTGGCGGCCGGAGTTGACGCACCGTATGCCTGGAGGAAGGTCCGGACCGCCGACTGTGCCACCTGGCGGATCTCCGCCTCGGGCACGGCTCGGGTGCCGAGCTGGGACCGGGCCTCCATCGGACCGGTCAGCAGGGCGAGGAAGTGTTCGGCCGCTTCCGCCGGATCGCAGGGCCTCAGCCGGCCGGACAGAGCCAGCCGGGCCAGTCGGTCCGCCAGCGCTTCCTTGAGCCGGCTCGCACCCCGTCCCCAGACGATCTCCAGCAGGTCGGGGAACTGGGTGATCTCCGCGTAGAGCAGGCGCCGCAGCGCCCAGGACTGCTCGTTGCAACATCGCAACAGCAGGCGGTGCGCCAGGACTTCGAGCCGGTCGGAGGCGTCGTCCTGCGGTGTCGCGTTGTCCGCGCCCGCCCCGCTCTCGGCGGGGAACAGGTCGACGACGGCGAGGTTCTGCGCCATGACGTCGTCGGCCGCGGCCTCCATCGCGCTGCGGAAGACGTTCTGCTTGTCGCCGAGGTGGTTGTACACGGTGTGCTTGGCGACTCCCGCGACCTCGGCGATCTCCTCCATGCAGGCACGGGCGTAGCCCCGTTGCGCGAACACGGTGAAGGCGGCACTCAGGATCGCCTGCCGCTTGTCGATGCGGCCTCGCGACGGGGTCTTGGGGGTACTCGTTCCGCTCACCCCGTCATCGTACCCACCCGACCCGAAAAATGCACTGGCTAGTGCAATGAAGTAGGACGGCTCGTTGAAAACGGTCGAGCGAGTGCCATACGCTGCACTCGCCAGTGCAATTCTCGCTCGATCTCACCGGAGACAGTCATGGCGCATGCACAGGACGAACGTCTGGATCCCGCCCTGCGGCGGCTGATCGGCGTGATCCTGTTAGGCGGGATCATGGGGATCCTCGACGGCTCGATGATCGCCGTCGCGGCCGACACCCTGGCCCGCGAATTCGACACGTCGCTGTCCACCATCAGCTGGGTGTCCACCAGTTACCTGCTCGCGCTCACCGTCTCGATCCCCGTCACCACATGGGCGGTGGACCGGTTCGGCGGACGTCGGCTGTGGCTGCTCGGCCTCGTCGTGTTCCTCGTCGGCTCGGTCGCCTCCGGCCTCGCCTGGAACGCCCCCAGCCTCATCGTCTTCCGCATCGTGCAGGGACTCGGTGCCGGACTGCTCGACCCGCTGATGCTCACTCTGCTCGCCCGCGCCTCCGGACCCGCCCGTGCCGGGCGGGTGATGGGCCTGATGGGCGTCGTCGGCTCCAGCGGCCCGGTGTTCGGGCCGGTCGTCGGAGGCATCATCCTCCAGGGCGCCGACTGGCGCTGGATGTTCCTGGTCAACGTCCCCATCGGCCTCGTCGCCCTGGTGCTCGCCCTCAAGTTCCTGCCCGCGGACACCTCCACCGAGAAGTCGCCCGCCGGCAAGCTCGACCTCCTCGGACTCGCCCTCATCGGCCCCGGCGTCGCGGCCGGCGTCCTCGCTCTCTCGCAGGCCGCCGAGCAGGCCGCGTTCGCCGTTCCGTCGGTCCTGGTGCCGCTGATCCTGTCCGTCCTGCTGCTGGGCGGATACGCCGTCCACGCCCTTCGCCGCCGCGGCGAAGTCACGGCCGCACCACTCATCGACCTGCGCCTGTTCAGCCGCGGCAGCTTCGCCGCCAGCGTCACGGTCGGCTCGCTCGTCGGCCTCGCGACGTTCGCCAGCCTCTTCGCGCTGCCCCTCTACCACCAGCAGGTCCAGGGGCACGGCAGCTTCGAGGCAGCCCTGCTGCTCGCCCCGCTCGGCATCGGCTCCGCCCTGTCCATGCCGGTGACCGGCCGGCTTTCGGACCGGGTCGGTTCACGGAGCCTCGTATGGGCGGGCGGCGCCCTCGCACTGCTCAGCGCCCTCGCCTTCACCCGTATCGGGGCGGACACGTCCGAAGTGTGGCCGGCCGTCGCCGCCTTCACCATCGGTGTGGGCCTCGGTGCGGTCGGGGCGCCCACGATCGCCTCGCTCTACCGCACCCTGCCCGCGCACCTGGTCCCGCAGGGAAGCTCGGTGCTCTACATGCTCAACCAGCTCGGGGCGTCGATCGGTATCGCGCTCGTCGCGCTCGTGATGCAGACCGCGGGCGACGGGGACCCGGTCCGCGGGTTCCACGCCGCGTACTGGACCGTGTCCGTGGTCCTCGTCCTCGTACTGGCGGCGGCGACCCTGCTGCCGGGCCGCCCCGCATCCGCGCCGGCCCCGGCGGAGGACGGTGAGACCGCTCGTCCGGAGCCGGCCGAAGAGATCTCCGCATCCGTTCACGCCCTGGGAGAAGGCAAATGAGCACCCTCGTCATCGCCGGTGGCACCGACGGCATCGGCAAAGCACTCGCCGAGCTCTACCTCGGCCGGGGCGACACGGTCGTCGTCATCGGCCGGAACCCCGAAAAGGGCCGACGCTTCCTCGACGACGCGGGCGCGGCGGGCGCCGCCGAACGTGCCTTCTTCGTCACTGCGGACCTCAGCCTGCTCGCGGAGACCTCCCGTGCCGCCGATGAGATCCGTGCCGCGTTCCCGACGGTCGACGCGCTGGTGTTCTGCGCCCGTCACTACCGCTCCCGCCGCACGGAGACCACCGAGGGGTACGAGGAGAACTTCGCACTGTTCTACCTGAGCCGCCACGTGCTGGGCCAGGCGCTCGCCGAGCAGCTGTCCCGCGCGCAGCACCCGGTCGTCGTCAACGTGGCCGGTCCGGGAGCCGGACTCGAACTCGTCCAGTGGGACGATCTCCAGCTCAGCCGCCGCTACCACGGCGGTGCCGCGCTCGGCCAGGGCGGAAAGCTCAACGACCTGCTGGGCGTCAGCTACGCCGAACAGTACGGGCCGGCCGGAATCCGCTACGTACTGATCCACCCCGGCGTCACGGCCACCGGTTTCTCCGGCGAGTACGACGCCGAGACGCTGCCCCACATCCGGTCGATGCAACGACACGCGAAGCCCGTCGAGGCCGCGCTGCCGCCGATCGTCGACGCCATCGACAAGCCCCCCGCCGAAGCGCTCAGCGCGTTCGTCGAGGGCCGTCGCATCCCGGTCGACACCCGCGGCTTCGACCCGGCGGCCGCGCATCGGCTGCGCGACCTCACCGACCGGCTCCTTGCGCGGAGTTGACACACTTGACGAAGACCTGCAACGGAGGCTCTGGGATGCGGACCCGCCGCGAAGGAGACTGAGGGGGCGCGCGCCGCCTCCTCAGCTCTCCCGCAGTGACCGACTCCCAGGAGCCGCACCATGTCCTACGTGTCCGCCGACCCCGTACGGGCCGTTCTCGACGATCCGCGCAGCGCGGCCGTCCTCGTCACCACCTTCGCCACCCGTGGACCGGACGACACCCGGCGGACTGCCGAACAGGCCGTCGCCGACGCGCTCCGCGGACCGTGGCCCGAAGGGCTGCTCTCGCTCACCGTCTACACCAGCGGTGACGACGACTCCGTCCTCACCTACGCCCAGTGGGCCGCCGAGGACCGGTTGCCGGCCCCCGGCGGCACAGCCGAAGCGGGCGTCGTCTCCCGGGCGTTCCACCACTACCGAGCGGTCCGCGGCACCGCTGTCGAGGAACCGGCGCCCGTCCCGGAGTCGTTCCCGGCGGCGTTCTTCCCCACCGAGAGCGAGCAGGCCGCCCGTGCGTGGCTCGACGGGCTGCTCGCGGGGGAGGAGCGGACCGAGGGCGAGGACCGCGCCTACCCCGGCGCCATAGCCGCTCATCTCCACATCGCCGTCGACGGCGGACAGGTGCTCAGCTTCTCCGAGTGGGTCGCCGAGGGGCCGGCCGTCGACCACATCGAGGCGGTCTGGGCCCCGGTGCTCAAGGACTTCGGCGGCACCGGCTCCCTCTACCGCCACCACCGCACGCTGCTGCCCGGGAGCGCGGCCACCCGGCAATGAGCGGGTACCACGGCGTCCGGCCGGCCCGGGCCGGGTGCGGCGCGGAGGGGTGATCATCCGTCGAAGTCCGTTGTCAGTGGCTCCTCATAGAGTGAAAACATCACTCGGGGAGCCCCTGAAATGGAGCTGATGCATGTCTGCCAACCGGATCAATCACAAGGTGAACCATGTCGCGCTGGTCGTGGACTCTTCGGGTTCCATGTACCAGCACCAGGGCCAGCTCATCCGCGTCGTGGACGAGTTCGTGGCAGGCCTGAAGGCCGAATCGGACAGCCTCGGCCATGAGACCCGGATCAGCCTCTACTCCTTCGACCACAGGGTGGAGAACCTGGTCTGGGACATGGACGTGAAGCATCTGCCGTCCATGCGGGGCCTGTACAAGGTCAACAACGGCGCCACGGCCCTCATCGAGGCCTCTCTCAAGTCCCTGGACGACCTGGGAAACATCTGGGAGGAATACGGCGAGCACAGCTTCCTCCAGATCGTGGTGACGGACGGCGAGGAGAACGCCTCCGGCGGCGACCGGCGGCACGACGGCGACATGACCATCCTCGGCCCCTGGCTCGACAGGATCGCGGCGAAGATGGGCAAGCTGCCGGGGCACTGGACCTCCGCGATCCTCGTCCCGAACTCCCTGGCGAAGCGAACCGCCCAGAACTACGGCTTCCCGGCCGGGAACATAGCCATCTGGGACGCCGATTCCCAGAAGGGCGTCGAGGACGCGATCGGTACCGTGCGCGCTGCCGCCACCAGCTTCCTCCGGGGCCGCGAGCAGGGCGTGCGCGGCACGAAGAACCTGTTCGCGGTCGGCCAGGACATCTCGGTCGACGAGGTGCGGGCCAGCCTCGAACCGGTATCCGTCGACAAGTACCGCCTCCTGAAGGTCGACAAGGAGGTCGAGATCCGGTCCTTCGTCGATTCTCACCCGGGCGTCACGTACCAACGCGGTTCGTGCTACTACCAGTTGGGCACCCGGGTTCAGGTCCAGCCCGACAAGGAAGTCGTCGTGGTAGAGAAGGACACCGACCGCGCCTATACGGGCGAAGCGGCGCGCAGCCTTCTGTTCGGCACAGGCATCAAGGGGACCGTCTCCGTGAAGGCGGGCAACAATCCGCAGCTGGAGGTATACGTGCAGAGCCGTTCGGTGAACCGCAAGCTCAAGCCGAATACGCGACTGCTCATCATGCTCTGACACGCAACGTCTCCCCGGCGGCTGTCTGCCCCCCAGCCGGGCCGCGCGACCTCTCCAGCCTCGGGCCACATACCGCCCCGCACACGCGTGAGACGGCACTGGCGTGCGCGTCGCACCTCGCACCTTCGTTGAGCTGTGGGCCCTTGGGGTCCTCCGGCAGCCGGCCGGGCAATCGGGCATGCCCGGTACGGTGATTGCCCGGAGCGCCGCATGGCGCCGTGATTCCCGATCTAGCATCGTGGCTGGACAGGTTCAGCGGGTCGCTGCTCACCTAAGGGACTGGCGTGGCCTGGATGTCCGGGTGTGCCCAGCGTGAGGTGATGGATGCGATGGCAAGTCGGGCCGGAGCGGCGCGTGGCCGAGGGGACCGATGCCGGTGACAGGCCGCTGGTGGTGGCGGGGAGGGAGGAGCTCCGACCGGCACGAGGCTCCCGATCTCGGCGAGGTGATCCGCACCCCGGTTCCGTACGGGAAAGCCCATCTCGTCGCGGTCGTCAGTGCGCACGGGAACACCGGCAGGACCACGACGGTCGCCGGCCTCGGTGCTGCCCTGGCTTCCGAGCGGAACGACCGGATCATCGCGGTGGACGCCAATGACGGCATGCTGGGGCGCTATGCCCTCGCCCCCAACACAGGATTGACCCTGCGGGACTTGGCCGTCCGCGTTGGCGAAGACATATTCGACCTCCAGGGGTTCACCTCGCGCGCGCCCTTCGGCCTGGAGATTCTCGCCGATGCTGCGGGCACTTCCGCACCGAGTGCACCACTTGACGCAGTCTCGTACAGCGCTCTGCTCACTGCGCTCAACTCGTACGCAGTCGTCCTCAGCGACTGCGCCACCGGAGTGGACGGGCTCGCTGCCTTCGTCGCGCTGACCGGGGCCGACCAGCAGATATTCGTCAGCAGCCTGTCCCCCTCCAGTGTTGCCGCCACCGCCGAGGCCCTGGCCACCTACCGCTATCTCGCCGATCGCAGTCACGTTGTACTGACGGGCGCGCGGGACAGCGGCACGATGCTCGATGCCCGTGAAGCTGCGGAGCGGCTGGGTGCAGACTGCCGCAGCGTGGTTGTCGTTCCGTTCGATGAACGGCTCGCGGATGGTGACCACGTGGACCCGGCACGAATGCAGGACGCGACCCGGCGGGCGTACCGCGAACTCGCGGCAGTCGTCGCGGGGGGTTTCTCGCAGACCAAGCGCCGGGGTGCCGGCGAGCCGAGCGCAGACCCGCACTCCCTCCCCGGTGGGCCGAGTGCCGAGCCACCGTCGCACCCGTCGAACCGGGGCGAGAAGCAACAACCGCCGCGGTTGCCGTCGCGTGGCTCGCTTCCCGACGACCGGAGAGGATCCGGTGCCTCCGATTTCATCCGCCCGCCCAGCTTCCCGGAACCCACGGCCGGGTTCGCCCGCCCCGGCTTCATGGACCCAGCGTCCACGGCCTCGTTCACCCGCCCGGACTTCAGCACGCCGGATGACCAGGGGGAACCATCGAGCATCGGTGCGCTCGACCAGGAACCCCAGGAGCCCCAGGAGCCCCAGGAGCCCCAGGAGTCCCAGGCATCGCCGGCGAGCAGCGGGGACGGGGGTACGCCGCTGCACGAGGGACCGGAGGCTGACTGGCTCCGGTTTCGGCGGGAGCCGCAGTCCGGTAACAGCTCTGATCCGACCACGCAGAAGCAGAAGCCGCAGACTCCCTCCACGCCTGAGCGGCGTCCCGCCATGCCTGCCTGGCGCAGCTCTCCGGCCGACGAGCTCGTCCGACAGGCAGAGCGGGTCCAACGGCCGGCCGCGGGCGGTGTCACCAGCTCCGGCCTGCCGCGCCGCGTGCCACGGGCGAACCTCGCCCCAGGCACGGCTCAGCCGCCGCAATCCGGGCCGCAGCTCTCGCGTGCGCCCGAGGACGTACGCGGCCGACTCACCAATCTACGGCGCGGAACCGTGCAGGGACGCATGGCAGGAGCCGGCGACAGGGGTCGCCGGTCGGCCGGGGCAGACCAGAGCGGCTACGCCCGGTCGTCATCACAGGACGGCACGTCCGTGGTTGTTCCGGCGGCGGCACAGTCGTGGCCCCGGGCGGAGCCTCCCACCCCCACCGGCGGAGTCGACGGGCTGTCCGAACCGCACCACCTGATTGCCGAACTGGCGGAGCAAGCAGCCCCGGACCGTGAGGTCCCGCTCCACGTGCAGATCACCCAAGGGCCCGGCCCGGGGGAAAGCAGTGTCCGCATGCGATCGTTCTTCGTGCCCGAGGAGGGTGCGCGACTGACGATCACCGTCACCGCGCAAGGCATGCGCGCGCTGGGTGATCTCACGCAGGAGCTCACCGTGTACCCGGGCCGGGACTCCGATGTCATGTACTTCGGCCTGCGCACGATGGCTCCGGGCCTGCATCATGTGACGGTCCGCGCCTTCCACAAGGGCACGTACCTAGGGGCGCTGAACCTTCAGATTTCCGTGACCGAGGGCGGGGTGACCAGGGACGGGCCGCGACGACGCGCGGTGTTGCCGGGCATCGCCTTCGAGCCGGGGGAGGCCACACTCCAGGTACACCGCGCCGAGGACGGATCGTTCAACTTTCAGCTGCTGAGCGAGACCTGCTACCCCCCTGAGCCCTTCCGATATCGCGGTGGTGACCCGGGCGAGGCCACCGAGCAGATCTACGCCCAGCTGCGCGAGGCGGCCAGCCGTGCCGGCCGTGCGTCGCCCGCCGACGCGGCCGCGCTCCGAAAGCGTCTGAAGAACGAGGGCGTGCAGTTGTGGTCATCGGCCGTGCCGGAGGCTGTGCAGCGGCAGTTCTGGGAACAGGCCGACCGCATCACTTCCTTCACGGTGCTCGGCGAGCACGACTTCGTGCCCTGGGAGCTCCTCCACCCCCTCGACAAAGATCACGACAACGGCTTCCTTGCCGAGTGGCTGCCCGTCGTGCGCCGCGTCTTCCACCAGGACCGCGTCCACCAAATCGCCCTCCCGGGTGCCGCCTTCGTCATGCCGCCGGGTTCACCGGAGGAGGCGGCACTTGAGATAGCCGAACTCCGCACCTTGCTCGGGCCGGGTGGGGCAAGCGCGAGGGTGCTCACCGAGCGTGAGGCTCTCACCGACTTGATCGAGCGCGGTCACGCCGGCCTTCTGCATTTCGCCTGCCACAACGCCTTCTCCCGTTCTGGATCCCGGGTGCACATGACGGACGGCCACTTCACCCCCCGCGACCTTGCGACCGCTGCGCAAACCGGCAGCCTGCGTGACCACCAACCGCTCGTGTTCTTCAATGCCTGTCGCAGCGCAGGTGAGATTCCCTGGTTCAGCGACACCCTCGGCTGGGCCCAGAACTTCCTGAAGGCCGGGGCCGGCGCATTCATCGGCACGCTCTGGCCAGTGCGGTCCGACTCGGCCATGCAGTTCGCGAAGACTTTCTACGCAGAGCTCCTCGACGGCGGCCAGTCGCTGGGACAGGCCTCGCTCGCTGCCCGACAGGCCATCCGGGACCTGGACGGCGACCCCACCTGGCTCGCATACGCCGTCTACGGCAGTCCAGCCGCCACGGCAACGACCCGAGGACTCTCTTGAACAACGATGGGCGAAGGCGAAGCGATTGCGCCGTGGTCCACACGGCCGACGTCGCCGCCGATCCACGTCCGTCGCCCCAACTCACGTCCCCCCGGCCGATCCAGCTATCCGTGAAGGAGTCACTGCACATGTCAGACCCGGTCTTCGTCATCCACGGTGTCGCCAACCGCGACCGCGAGGGCTTCACTGCCGACGTCGCGGCCCTCCAGGCTGCGACGGGGATCTCCATGGTGCCAGTGTTCTGGGGCGATCTCGGCGCCGACGACCGCTTCGTCACCGCAGCGCTCCCGATCCGCCCGGCGATGCTGCCGGGCGCCCGGAGAAGCAGCGGACTGCGGGACGCGGACGAACCACCGAGCGTCGCCGTGCCGGAACCCGTGCTCGCCTCGGCGCTGGCCTCGGACCCCCAGGCATCCAACCAGTGGACACACGTGGAAGCCGCCGTGCGTGAGCGACTCGCGAGCGAGGACCAGCAGGGCGGTTCGGGCCTGCGGGACACTCCGCATTACGGCGAGGCGGACGACATCCTGGAGTCCCTGGCCGAGGAGTGGACCAGGACCGAGTGGCTACGGCGCACTGACGATCCCCTCCTGCTCTTTGAAACCGGTCAGTCCCTGGCCGAGGCCCTCATCGAAGCCGCGGACCTCTGGGCTGGCGAACTCGGCTCGTACGACGGTCTGCGCGCAGGTGGCCCGGACGAGGGACGGATGCGGAGGATGGTGCGCAATCGGTTGCGTGACCTGGACCGGGTGGCCGGGGCCGCGATCCAGGGGGCCGCCGGACGGCTGAACAATGCGCTGCGCACCAAGTTCGGGCCCGGCACCGCACGGTTCCTCGGAGACGTACTGGTCTACCAGCGCCACCGGGAGGCGATCCATGCTCGGGTGCGTGAGTCCGTCGACGGTGTGGATCCCGCCCTGGGGCGCACACCGGAGCGCCCTGTCCGAGTGGTCGCCCACAGCCTTGGCGGAGTCATCGCCGTCGACATGGCCACCGCGGCCACCCCGCTGTGGACGTCCTCACTGGTGACCTTCGGCTCCCAGGCGGCGTTCTTCCACGCATGCGACCCACGAGGCGGCCAGATCCTGCCCTACTCGGGCAGTCAGCCAGTCGTGCTGCCTCCTTCTCTGGCCCGCTGGACGAATCTCTGGGAACCGCTCGACATGCTGGCCTTCGCTGCCGCCGGAGTTTTCCGGCTCCACGACGGCAGCACTCCCGTGGACATCTCAGTGCCGCACACAGCGAGCACCGGAGTGTGGACGCACTCCTCCTACTGGGACCTGCCCTCGGTGGCCTCGGAGATCGGCACGGCCATGGCCGGCCGGGAGAAGCAGCCCGACGAGTGACCGCCACGTGTTGGCGTCCGCTACTTCGTCGCGCCCTGGGCGAAGCCGTTGTAGATGTATCGCTGGAGGAACAGGAAGATGACCAGCGTGGGGACGATGACGAGAACCGCCCCGGCTGAGATGTTCTCCCAGTGGGCTCCGAACGGTCCCTTGAACCGGAACAGGGCGGTGGAGACCGTGCCGAGTTCCTGGGAGGGCATGTAGAGGAAGGGGATGTAGAAGTCGTTGTAGACGGTGATCCCCTTGATGATCACCACGGTCGCGATCGCCGGCTTGAGCAGCGGGAAGATGATCTTTCGGTAGATCGTGAAGGAGTTCGCGCCGTCCAGCCGTGCGGCCTCGTCGAGGGACACGGGGATCCCACGGATGAACTGCAGGAAGACGTAGATCGAGACGATGTCCGTGCCCATGTAGAGCAGGATCGGGGCCCAGCGTGTGTCGAACAGTCCGAAGCTGTTGACGACCTGGAAGGTGGCGACCTGAGTGGTGACCCCGGGCACGAGGGTGGCGATCAGGAAGAGGCCCATCACGAGCTTCTTGGCCCGGAAGTGGAAGCGGTCGATGGCGTAGGCCGTCATCGACCCGATGATCACGGTGCCGGTGATGGAGAACAGCAGGATGAACGCGGTGTTGCCGAAGGCCGTCAGCATGTGGCCGTCGGAGAACGCGGTTGCGTAGTTGCCGAAGTTCAGCCAGTTGCCCGGCAGTGACAGCGCACCGCCGTCCGAGGCTTCCCCGGACGTCTTCAGAGACGTGAGGAAGACGACGCTGAGCGGGAGAAGTACCACCAGTGAGGCGATGACGAGCGACAGGTAGATGAGCGTCTGACCGATGCGGCCGCGGAGGCGAACGCGTCGCGGGTCGGACACGAAGCGGGTGGGAGCGGCGGTCTGCGGGGCCGTGGTCATACGAGGTCCACCTTTTCGTCGGGCACGAGACGGCGCTGGATCCAGGTGATCAGCAGGATGATCAGCAGCAGCACCACCGCAGCGGCCGAGGCCAGCCCGGTCTTGTTGAACTGGAAGGCGAGCTTCACCGTCTGGATGACGAACGTCGAGGTACCGGTCGCACCGCCGGTCATGATCCAGGGGATCTCGAAGACCGCGAGCGACCCGGAGATCGCCAGGATGATGCTCAGGCTCAGTACGGGCCTGATGCTCGGGGCGATGATGTGCCGGAACTGCTGCCACCGGGTTGCGCCGTCCAACTGGGCGGCCTCGTAGAGCTCGCCGGGGATCGACTGAATGGCACCGAGGAACAGGACGAAGTTCAGGCCGGTGAAGCGCCAGACGGAGACGCCGGCGAGCGAGGTGTTGGCCGATGTGGGGTCGCCCAGCCAGGCGTGGTCGGTGTCCGATCCGAACCAGGACAGCACCGAGTCCAGAGTGCCGCCGTCCTGGAAGAAGTACAGGAAGACGAATCCGATGGCCACGCCGTTGATGAGGTAGGGGAAGAAGAGCAGGCCCTTGAACAGGTTGCGGAACCGCAGATCGAAACTGAGCACCGTGGCGAAGTACAGCGCGACGGCGATCTGGGCCACGGACGCGGCCAGGTAGTAGAAGCTCACGAAGAACACCCGGAAGAGCTCGGGCCGGGTGAAGATCTGGACGTAGTTGTCCGCTCCGGTGAAGTTCCGGTCCGGGCTGATCCCGTCCCAGTCCGTGAAGCTGTAATAGATCATGTTCCCCACGGGTACGTAGGTGAACGTGATCAGCAGCACCAGTGGCGCTGCCAGGAACAGCCAAGGGGTCGCGCGGCGGAGCAGTTGCCCCCACGTGCTGCGTCCTTGAGGGCTGTTGCCGCTCCTCGTGGTCCTGTGACGGGAGGGCGCTGCACGATGCGTCTTCACGCTGGCAACCTCGGTCGTCTCGGTCATGTCGGGCCTTTCGTCGTCCGCGTCGTCATCCCGTGTGCGCGGGAGGGCGGGGCCCCGGCCGGTGTCGTGCGGCCGGGGCCCCCTCACCGGTTCAGGAGCCGGCGGTCTTCGCTGCCTCGTCCCACCTCTTGTTGAGGTCGGTGAAGTAGTCCTCGAGGCTGCCCTTCTGCGCTCCGCGGGCGATGTCGATCAGCTTCTGGCGGTAGTCAGGCTTGTTGAGCCCGATCTCGGCGGCGTTGTCGATGTCGTTCACCGTGCCCGTCTTGCTCTCCGAACGCTCCACAAAGGTGACATCGTTGTCAACGAACTCCTTCAGGGTTGCGGGCATGGGAGCCGACTTGAGGGTGGGGACGGCTCCCTCCTTGGCGGAGTAGCCGGACTTCTCGGTGAACCAGTCGATCCAGGCCCGGGCTGCTTCCTTGTGCTTGGAGTGGGCGTTGACGGCCTGCTGGTAGTCCGACACCACAGTGGCGCACTGTCCGTTCTCCCGCTGGAGAGGGACGGGCATGAAGCTGATGTCGTCGGGGTCCTTCCCTGCCTTTTCGGCAGCGTCCTTCATCTGTGTGATCGACCATGAGCCGACCATCATGGAACCGATCTTGCCCTTGGCGAGCATGCTCTTCGAGGCTTCCCAGTTGGTGGTGCTGGGGTCCTTCTCCGAGAGGCCGTCCTTGACGATGTCGTACAGCAAGGTGTCGATCGCCCCGAGCTCGCTGCCCGGCTTCCACGGAGAGACCGGACCGGCGAGCCTGTTGTTGGCTTCTTCACTGCACGTGGCCGAGCCGATGTTGCTGCTCCACTGGACCAGCGGCCAGCCGTCCTTGAAGTTGGTGTAGTAGGGGGTCGCGCCGGTCTTCGACCTGATCGCCTTCAGCCCCGCGAGGAACTCCTCCGGTGAGTCCGGCCAGGCGGTGATGCCGGCCTTCTTCCAGAGGGCCTTGTTGTAGACGAAGCCGTTGGCGGTGCCGAACTGGGCAATGCCGTAGACCTTGCTTCCCACGGCCGTCTTGTCGCTGAAGCGGTACTTGTCCGACATCTCGATCGACGAACCCAGCGGGGCGAAGAACTTGGGGTAGTCGTTCTTGGAGACTGCGGCCGGGATCATGAGGACGTCGCCGTAGTCCTCCGTGTTCATCCGGATCTTGACTTCGCCCTCGTAGTCGGTCAGTCCTTCGAACTTCACCTTGACCTTGGGGTAGATCTTGTTGAACTCCGCGGCGTAGGCGTCCATGGCCCCGCTCTGGACCAGGTCCGTCCGCTGGGTCAGGACCGTGATGGTGCCCGTTGCCTTGCCCGGGTCGGTGGGGGCTTCGGCCGTCTCGGTCGAAGGCGCCCCTCCGCCGCTACAGCCCGTCACGGTCAGCGTCGCGATGGCCAGAAGTGCACCTGCGAGCGTCTTGGTCTTCCCCATGTGCCCAACTCCTTCAGATGGCGGCTCAGGTCTGCGGTGGGATGTTGGCACTATGGCAGGGAGCATGTGAACCGGTAAAGCTCCGATTTCGATGACGATGCCTAATTGTTACCAGTCGACGTGTTGGTGCAGGCTGGGGGCTCTCTAGATGTTCAGAGCGTGACGAGTTCGCGACTAGACCGGTTTATGGACAGTGATCCACTGGGGGGCTAAGTTGTGCGGCGTCATACATCTGCCAGTGCGCGTACTGGGCGATTGGAGCCGCACATGAAGGACGTCACCCCGCTCACCGAAGGCTGGACCCTGCGTCACGGACAGGAACAGCTGCCGGCTCAGGTCCCTGGCTGCGTTCACACCGACCTGCTCGCCGCCGGAGTCATTCCGGACCCCTTCCTCGAGCTCAACGAGAGCGAGGTTGCCTGGGTCGGCCGACGCTCGTGGACCTATGCCACCGACGTTTCCCACGACAGTCGGCATGAGCGCACCGACCTCGTCTTCGAGGGCCTGGACACCGCTGCCCGGATCGCCTTCGACGGCCGGGAGGTCGGGACGACCCGGAACATGCACCGCACCCATCGATTCGACGTCACGGGGCTGACCGGCAGGCTGGAGGTGCACTTCGCCTCCGCCTACGCAGAGGCCGAAGCGGTACGGGCGGTCACCGGAGACCGGCCCAACGTGTACCCCGAGCCGTTCCAGTACATCCGCAAGATGGCCAGCAGCTTTGGTTGGGACTGGGGGCCGACACTTGTCACCGCCGGCATCTGGCGCCCGGTGCGACTGGAACACTGGTCGACGGCACGCCTCGCGTCCGTCCGCCCGCTCGTCACCGTCGACGAAGCCACGGGAGGCGTCGAGGTCAGACTGCAGGTGGAGCGCACAGCCGGAGGGGCGGGCGCAAGCCTGCTGGCGCGGGCAACGGTGGCCGGCGAAAGAGCCGAAACCTGCTTCGAGGGCGACGAAGCCGTGCTGCGCCTGACGGTCGACCGGCCCCGGCTCTGGTGGCCGCGCGGGTACGGTGACCAGCCCCTCTACGACCTCGACGTCACCCTCCTCGACGAGGAGGGCGAGCTGGACACCTGGCACCGGCGCATCGGATTTCGCACCGTCGAACTGGACCGTACCGCCGACGCGCGGGGCTCGGGCTTCACCCTCGTCGTCAATGGTGAGCGGGTGTTCGCCCGAGGCGTCAACTGGATCCCCGACGACGTGTTCCCCTCACGCGTCACACCCGAGCGCTACCGCACCCGGCTCGGCCAGGCTGTGGACGCCAACGTCGACCTGGTGCGCATCTGGGGAGGCGGCATCTACGAGGACGAGGCGTTCTACGACGCCTGCGACGAACTCGGCCTGATGGTCTGGCAGGACTTCCTCTTCGCCTGCGCCGCCTACCCGGAGGAGCAGCCTCTGCGGGGAGAGGTCGAAGCCGAAGCGCGCGACAACGTTGTCCGACTCATGCCCCACGCCAGCCTGGTCCTCTGGAACGGCAACAACGAGAACCTCTGGGGATTCCGTGACTGGGACTGGGAGCCAGGACTCGCCGGCGACTCCTGGGGCGAGGGCTACTACCTCGGCCTGCTGCCCCGTCTGGTCGCCGAGCTCGACCCCACGCGTCACTATGCCGCAGGGAGCCCGTGGTCCGGATCATGGGACCACCACCCCAACGACCCCGACCACGGCACCTACCACTCCTGGGAGGTGTGGAACCGCCAGGACTACGCCGAGTACCGCGCGAACGTTCCCCGGTTCGTCGCCGAGTTCGGATGGCAGGCCCCTCCGGCGATGGCCACACTCCGGCGCGCGCTTCCCCACGAGAACCTGGCCCCCGACTCCCCAGGCATGCTGCACCACCAGAAGGCGGAGGACGGCAACGGCAAGCTCAACCGCGGCGTCGCCCGCCACTTCGTCCTGCCCGAGGGTGACTTCGACCGATGGCACTACCTGACCCAGGTCGTCCAGGCCCGTGCCGTCGCCGCAGGCATCGAGCACTGGCGCTCCCACTGGCCCACATGTGCCGGCACCGTCGTCTGGCAGCTCAACGACTGCTGGCCGGTGAGCTCCTGGGCCGCGGTCGACGGGGACGGCCGTCTCAAGCCGCTCCACCACGAGCTGCGACGCGTCTACGCGGACCGGCTGCTGACCCTGCAGCCCGGCGAGGAGGGGGGCCTCGTCCTCGCCGCCGTCAACCAGGCCGCCACGGAATGGCGCACCGTGGTGACACTGCGCCGCCTTGAGGCCGACGGTGCGACAGTCAGCCACAGCACACACGAGGTGACAGTGGCCGCGCGTTCTGTCGCGCGGCTCCCGGTTCTCCTCGAGCTGGTGCCGGACGAGCTCACCGCCAAGGAGTTCCTCGTCGCCGACGCGGATGGTCTGCGGGCCACGTACTTCCCCGTGCCTGACAAGGAGTTCGCCTACGTACAGCCGGCCTTCGACATCGAGGTGGAACCTGTTTCGGGTGGCGG
This sequence comes from Streptomyces sp. LN549, assembly GCF_043203805.1. Lineage (NCBI taxonomy): Bacteria > Bacillati > Actinomycetota > Actinomycetes > Kitasatosporales > Streptomycetaceae > Streptomyces > Streptomyces sp. LN549. The sequence continues at coordinate 6,984,381 of NZ_JAZHRI010000002.1, forward strand.
CGGTAAGGTCGATGTCGTGGTCAATGCGCACACCCTCGTCAGGGACCTTCTGCTTCAGGCCGACCGGCTGAGTCCCAACGCCGCCGCCGACCGTGGTCTCACCACATTGCTGCCCGGCGAGCAGGTCCGGATCCGGGTCGATGGCTGCGGCGATGTGACCGCGGATGACGTGCGAGCTGTGTTGTTCTGCACGGATACGAGGTGAACGGTCCGGCGCGTGTCACGATCAGGGATGTCGCCGCCCGGGCAGGTGTGTCCAAGGGGGCGGTCTCGCTGGCGTTCAACCAGAAGCCGGGTGTCTCGGATGCCACCCGCCGGAGGATCTTCGAGGCGGCGAAGGAGCTGGGCTGGGCGCCGAACCTCACCGCGCGCAGCCTCTCCAGTCAGCGGGTCGACATCATCGGCCTGGCCCTGTGCCGTCCCGCCCGGCTGCTCGGGCTCGAGCCGTTCTACATGGACTTCATCTCCGGTATCGAGAGCGTCCTGGCCGAACGGTCGTACTCGTTGCTTCTGAGGCTGGTGCGGGATCTCGACGAGGAGATCGAGCAGTACAAGTCCTGGTGGCGGAGTCAGACGATCGCCGGCGCCATTCTGGTCGACTTCCACGAGAGTGATCCGAGGGTTCCGGCGCTGCAGTCGATCGGGCTGCCGGCGGTGGCCGTCGGGCATCCGTCCCTCACCGGTTCGTTTCCCGCGGTGTGGACGGACGACGCCACCGCCGCGGCCGAGGCGGTGCGCTATCTGGCGGCGCTGGGGCACCGGCGCATCGCCCGCGTCGGCGGTCCGGTCGGTCTCGGGCACAGTGCCATCCGGGCCACCGCGTTCGCGGCCACGATGCGGGAGCTGGGTCTCCAGGAGGGCCGGCAGGTCGCGACGGGTTTCGACGGAAGCGAGGGGGCCAGGGCCACCCGGTCCCTGCTGATGTCGGCCGAGCGTCCGACGGCCATCGTCTACGACAACGACATCATGGCCGTCGCGGGAGCGGGCGTCGCCGCCGAAATGGGCTTCGTGGTTCCCGACGACGTGTCGCTGCTGGCCTGGGACGACTCGCAGCTGTGCCGGATCACGCATCCCACGCTGTCGGCCATGAGCCACGATGTGCACAGCTTCGGGGCGCAGGTGGCCCGCACGCTGTTCACGGTCATAGAGGGTCAGCACGCCGGTTCCGTGCAGGTGCCGACCCCGTCCCTCACCCCGCGAGGCTCCACCGCACAGGCACCCGCCCGGAGTTGAGAGAGGCATCCGCGAAGCTGAACATCCAGAGGCGGACGACATCGACACCGTCGTCACGCATGCGTGCGAAGTGGGCGTCGATGCGCGCCTGAGAACTCCTAACGAAATGAGTGGCGGGGGCCGCTAGGCTCAGTGGCCATGAGTCAGAGCGGTTCGCAAGCGGCAGCATTTTTCCGAGACGTCCGCAAAAGCGGAATGGTCTGGCTTGTTCGAGATGACGACGGAATGCCGACCTCCCTCTCCACAGACGGCACGCGAAGCCTTCCTTTCTGGTCGACCTCGGCCCGCGCGCAGAGGGCAGCGAGGGTCTGGGGGCATGGGCTACGCGTGGAATCCATGCCCTTGAACACCTGGCGCGATCGCGAACTGCCCGATTACGTACGGGATGGACTCAAGATCGGCATCAACTGGAGTGGGCCGCGCCTGGTCGGCTGGGACTTCACGCCCACGGAAGTTCTCAACCGACTGGCGGCGACTGACTAGTGACCTGAGTCGGAGATTCGTCGTTGGTTGGGTGTGAGTCGTCCTGGACCGAAACTTGCGGCGTTGTCGGTAACTGATGCACAGCGGGCTGTGCTTGAGGGGTGGGTGCGTCGTCGCTCGACGGCTCAAGCACTGGCCTTGCGGTCGCGGATCGTGCTCGAGTGCGCCGAGGGCCACTCGATCGCGGAGGTGTCGCGCCGTCTCGGGGTCGTTCCCGAGACGGTCCGCACATGGCGTCGGCGTTTCCTGGACCGGGGCCTGGATGGCATGTGTGACGAGCCCAGGCCCGGTGTGCCGCGCAAGATCACCGACGCGGATGTCGAGCGGGTGATCGTCAAGACTCTGGAAGAACGGCCGGCGAACGCCACCCACTGGTCAACACGGTCGATGGCGCAGGCGACGGGGATGTCGCAGTCGGCGATCTCGCGGATCTGGCGGGCCTTCGCCCTGGCCCCGCACCGGTCCGAGACCTTCAAGCTGTCCACCGATCCGTTGTTCATTGACAAGGTCCGCGACGTGGTCGGCCTCTACCTCGACCCGCCGGAGAAGGCCCTCGTGCTGTGCGTGGACGAGAAGTCGCAGATCCAGGCCCTGGACCGGTCCCAGCCGGTGCTGCCGATGATGCCCGGGGTTCCCGAACGCCGCAGCCACGACTACATCCGCGCAGGCACCACCACGTTGTTCGCGGCCCTGGAGATCGCCTCCGGCAAGGTCATCGGCTCCCTGCACCGCCGGCACCGGGCCGCCGAGTTCAAGAAGTTCCTCGCCAAGATCGACAAGGAGGTGCCCGCGGAGTTTCAGGTGCACCTGATCCTGGACAACTACGCGACGCACAAGACTCCGGCGATCAAGCAGTGGCTACTGGCGCACCCGCGCTTCCACCTGCATTTCACGCCGACGGGATCGTCCTGGCTGAACCTGGTGGAGCGATGGTTCGCCGAGCTCACGCAGAAGAAGCTCCGACGCGGCGTCCACCGCTCCGTCCAGGCTCTCGAGCGCGACATCCGCTCATGGCTCGCCAACTGGAACGACAACCCTCGGCCCTTCATCTGGACCAAGACCGCCGACGAAATCCTCGACAAAGTCGCCGCATACTGCCAACGAATCTCCGACTCAGGTCACTAGGCCGTTTCGTTCAGATCATCCGATCGTTGGTCCGGGTGTGCCGTTGACTGACGCGCAGCGGGCGCGGATCGAGCCGTTGCTTCCGGACCGGACGCCGAAGCGGGGTAGGCGGTGGCGGGCGCGAACCAGGAGCGGCCCTGGGCCCAGCGGATCACCCACCCCAAGAAACCGGGCGTGCCCAGCATCAGGCAGGTACCCGGCCGGGTGCCGAAGGGTATCGCGCCGTTCTCGTCGATCAGCCAGACGTGACCGCGCTGCGGACCGGTGACGATCAGGTGCCAGTACATGCCGCAGCCGTCGGTGCCCAACAGCAGTGAGCCGTGGTCGTACACGGGGGCTATCCGGTCTTCGAACTCCTGCTCAGACAGAGCCGCCTCGTCGCCCTCCGCCTCCCACAGCCATGCCGCCGTGAGAGGAAAAGGTTCGGCAAGTAGGCGCTCGGGGCGGCCCGGGCCCCAGTCCTGGGGCGTTTGCGCGAGGGGCAGCAGACCGTAGTAGGGCGGTCCCGCGCGCAGTCCGTCGCAGACCTCCGCCACGAATGGTTGGGGGCGGCCTTTGTTCTTGTCGAACCATCACGCAGAGGCTGCGCCGACGCAGAACTCGTTACCCTCCGGGTCGGCCATCAGGACATGGTGTCCGTCGAACTTCTCCAGGACGGTCCCGCCGGCTCGCACCAGGCGTTCGGACTCCGCCGTGATCCGTGCCCATCGCTCCTCAGGACTGCCGTGCCCTGGCACTCGGACGTCGATGTGGAGCCGGTTCTTCGCTGTCTTGGGCTCGGGGACCTTGAGGATGCAGAGGCGCGGGCCGACGCCGTCGGGATCACAGAGCCATGCGCCGTCGTCCACGGAGTCGTCCTCTGGCAGGTCGAACTGCGCGAACCACTTCTCGCGTGTCTTGAAGGGAGCAGGCGGCGGCTCGTCGACATAGCCAAGGGCCGTCTTCCAGAAGACGGCAAGAGCCTGCGCGTCCGCAGCATCAAGCGTCAGGTCGATTCTGGTTTTCATGAGGGGACCGTACTGCGCACCTCCGACAGTCGAGGCATAACCGAAGCGGCCCCGGTCGGTGAGCCGGACGACCATGCCATCGGGCGGTATCGCGGCGGGCTGACCACGAAGGTTCATCTCGCAGCCGATGGCAACTGCCGCCTCTGGCATTCGTCCTCACTGCGGGGCAGGCCGGTGACGCACCCGCTTTCGCGGACGTGATGGCACGCCTGCGCGTCCCACGTCGACGCGGACGGTCCCGAACCCGGCCAGACATGGTCTTGGCCGACAAGGCGTACGCATGGCGCGCCATCCGCGAGCACCTGCGCAAGCGCGGTATCCGCGCGGTGATCCCTGTCCCTGCGGATCAGAAGGGTCACCAACTGCGTCGAGGCAGCCGCGGTGGCAGGCCACCCACCGCCGACCGTGAGGCATACAAACAGCGCAACACGGTCGAGCGGTGCATCAATCGCCTGAAGCAGTGGCGCGGCGTTGCCACCCGCTAGGAAAAGACCGCGGTCAACTACCGGGCCGGGCTCCATGTCGCGGCCATCTTCCTGCGGTCCGCGCGGTGAGCCACCGCGCTCCGGTCAGGACGAGTGCCGCGACGGCGGGGCGAGCGCGGGAGCCTTGTCAGCGGACGACATCGAAGACGTTCTTCTGCAGCCCGTTGGCGTAGGCCTCGTGCTCAACGAGCTTCAGCTTCTGCGTGTCCTTGTCGGTGGCGCTGAAGAGCCGCTTGCCCGCCCCGAGCAGCAGCGGGAAGACGACCAGGTGGTAACGGTCGATCAGGCCGGCGTCCGAAAGGGCTCGGTTCAGGGAGGCGCTGCCGTGGACGATGATGGGGCCGCCCTCGGTCTCCTTCAGCGCGGCGACCTCGTTGAGGGTGCGCAGGATCGTCGTCTCGCCCCAGTTCGATACCAGGTCGTCCTCGGTGAGGGTGGTGGAGACGACGTACTTCGGCATCAGCTTGTAGTCGGCGAAGTCCTCCATGTCGGGCCACACCGGGCTGAACGCCTCGTAGCTGGTCCGGCCCATCAGGATCGCGGCAGCTTCCTTCTGCTCCCGGCCCTTGATCTCGAAGGCCTCGGGGAGGAACTCGACGTCCTTGAAGGTCCACCCGGAGTTCCTGTAACCGGGCTCGCCTCCCGGGCCCTCCACGACGCCGTCGAGCGAAATGAAGGCGGTGCTGATCAGGATACGCATCTCGGTTCCTCGATGTCTCGTGTCTGGATCTCAGCGGGTGCGGCCGGTGCACGCTTCGACCACCCTCGCGGCTGCGGTGCACCAATCACGATCTATGACTGGGCATCATGGAGAAACTCATCGGTCGTCGCCAGCCCTTTCCGACAGCCTCGGCCATCTGGATCACCTCGGCGAGTCACACACGTGCCAGATCGTGCGACCTGGCCGCAACAGGTGGCGCTGCATCTTGATGCAGTCGCACTCCGTGATCCAAACGAAACGGCCCAGTGACCTGAGTCGGAGATTCGTCGTTGGTTGGGTGTGAGTCGTCCTGGACCGAAACTTGCAGCGTTGTCGGTAACTGATGCACAGCGGGCTGTGCTTGAGGGGTGGGTGCGTCTCCGTGTCGCCGGAGCCCGAAGCGAAGGTGAACAGGTCGTACGCGTTGGCCCTGGCGACGTAGCACTCCCCGCCGTCCAGGCAGAAGCGGATACCGCAACGCGTCGCGGAAGGAGTTGGTGCCGGCCGAGGCCGGGGCGGGGCGTACGAGCGGCAGACAGGTGGCCGCCAAAGCTGCCGGAAGCAGGAAAACCAGGGGCCAGTGACGCCTGGTCCGAGTGTGGGGGTGCGTACGCATGGCGTCTCTTTCGTCCGAAGGGAACGGGTCGCGGCCTCGGAGGGCGCGGCAGGCGGACGGGGGCCGGTCTCGGCGGCTCGACGAGGTGCACTCCGGTCCTGTACCGGTTTATCGACCAGGAACGTAGGGGTGTGTCGTGCGACTGTCAATCAATCGCGCTCACCCTGTTTTTGCTGGTCGATGACCACTTCCTGGTAAGCGGTAGGGCTGGCCAGGGGGTTTAGCGGTTTAGTTCCATGAGAGGTTCCGTGCTTGGTGGACGGATCACGAACCCGCTATTGACAGGGGCGTAACACCCGGTGCCTCATGGTGTGGCGACGACCCGTTCGAGCCGTATCCGGCCGAAGTCGCAGCTGGTCGACGTCAGTTGTCCGGCGCTGCCCCCACCATCACGACGCCCGCGAAGCCTGCCTTCGGTGACACTACCGTCGAAGTGTGTGCGGCGCTCACCAAGCGCGCCCTCATGGGCCGGTGCGGTCGACGGACATCGTTGTCATGGGGGTGTCGCCCGTCCCGCGACCTCGTCCCGTTCCGTACCCGTCCACGCACCCGCATGCGTACCCGAGGAGAGAAATGCGAAAGCCGAGAAGCACCCTGTTCACGACCGCGGGCATGGCGTTCGCCGCCGCCCTGGGCCTGCTGGGCTCGATCGTCGGACCTTCCGCCGGTGAGGCCGAGGCCGCGCCCACCGGCATCCGTGTCAGTAACGGCCATGTGGTCGAGGCGAACGGGAACGAGTTCGTCATGCGTGGGGTCAACCACGCCTACGCCTGGTATCCCGAACAGACGACCGCCATCGCCGACATAGCGGCCAAGGGCGCCAACACCGTCCGCATCGTGCTCGGCAGTGGCGACCGGTGGACGAAGACGAGCGCCTCCCAGGTCTCCACCCTCATCGGCCAGTGCAAGGCCAGCAAGGTCATCTGCGTGCTGGAGGTGCATGACACCACCGGTTACGGCGAGGACGGCGCCGCCACCACCCTGGACAAGGCAGCCGAATACTGGATCGGGGTGAAGAGCGCGCTGGAGGGTCAGGAGGACTACGTCGTCGTCAACATCGGCAACGAGCCGTACGGCAACACGGACGCCGCGGCCTGGACCGGTGCCACCAAGAGTGCGATCAGCAAGCTGCGGAACGCCGGCATCGACCATGCTCTGATGGTGGACGCCCCCAACTGGGGCCAGGACTGGTCCGGGACCATGAGGGACAACGCGGCCTCGGTCTTCGCGTCCGACCCCGACCGCAACACCATCTTCTCGATCCACATGTACGGCGTCTACGACACCGCCGCCGAGGTGCAGGACTACCTGCACCACTTCACCGACAACGGACTGCCCATTGTCGTGGGTGAGTTCGGTGACCAGCACAGCGACGGCAACCCGGACGAGGACACCATCATGGCCACCGCGCAGTCGCTGGGCGTGGGCTACATCGGCTGGTCCTGGAGCGGCAACGGCAGCGGCGTCGAGTACCTCGACATGGTCAACGGCTTCGACGCGAACTCCCTGACGACCTGGGGTAACCGCTTCATCAACGGCGCCAACGGCATCTCCGCCACCTCCGAGACCGCTTCCGTCTACGGCGGCGGGGGAGAGCAGGGCGGCGGGGGCGACACGGGCAGCGGCACCGCCACCAACGGGTACCCGTACTGTGCCGGCGGCAGCTCGTCCGACCCCGACGGCGACGGGTGGGGCTGGGAGAACAGCAGCTCCTGCGTCGTCGCGGGCAGCAGCGCGGACAGCGGCGGCGGGACCGACGACGGCACGGCCCCCAACGGGTACCCGTACTGCATCAATGGCAGCTCGTCCGACCCGGACGGTGACGGGTGGGGCTGGGAGAACAGCCACTCCTGCGTCGTCGTGGGCAGCAGCGCGGACAGCTGACCGTGCGCGTGCGTGGGGCTCTGCTCCTGTTCCCCTCTGCGAAGGGACGGGGAGGCGGCCTCACGCGTGGATCCGACCGCCGGGCATCAGCCCGGCGGACCCGCCCGCCCGCCTGAAGGTTCTGCGGGCAGGGCGCGGTGGCAGCCGTCCTAGAGGTCCTCCCTGCCGAGGGCCTCATGGAGTGCCTGGCACGACAAGGACGGCCAGATCTACACCGCAGTCGGTGACGAAGATGAGTTCACGGAGCTGGCTGCTCGGATAGCCGGCGCCGACGCTGCAGCGCTTCCGTCCGTGTACGCCGATGGCCGTGTCCCTCTGCTCTCCGCTGTCATGCCTGACAGCGACGGCGTGGTGCGGGCCCCGCTGGCAGGCCGAGGGATCCCTCGGCGACTTGGCCCAGGGAGTCCGTACAACCCCCTCACGGCCAGAGCGAGCGCCTGGACTCCCGGCCTTCTGGCCTAGGGCCGGGTGCTCGCTCCGGCGGTGCGAACGTCCAGAGGGACGCCGCCGATGCGGTAGCCCTGTTCGTCGAGGAGATGGCCGCTGAGCTTCAGCGGCCACAGTGCCACGGCCCGGTCGGTGATCTCCAGGCCGGGAACGCGCTGGGCGAGTCGTACCTCGAAGCGCTGCACGTCGGTGAGGGACTTCACCCAGGCGATGACGAGGACGTTGTTCCGGCCGGTGACGCCGGCGCACAGCCGTACCTCCCGGGCGCCGGTGACTCCGCGTGAGACGTGTTCCAGCTCCCCGGCGGCTGCCCGGCCCCATTGGATCACCGTGACCGGCCACTCCGACAGGGGGCGTGCGACCTCGCAGCGGGTCTGGAGCATGCCGGCGGCGAAGAGCCGGCCGAGCCGTCGGCGGAGGGTGTCCGGGCTCGCCCCGCAGGCGTCGGCGAGCGCGCGGTAGGTGGCGCGGCCGTTCATGGAAAGGGCGGCGATGAGGGCGTGGTCCAGGTCGGTGAGCGGGAAGACGGGGGCCTCGGTGCGGGCCGTGTCGGTGAGGCGGGCGATCTGGGTGCGGTCGAGGGCGCGCAGCCGCCAGCGGCTGCCCTCTGTGTAGACGGTGCTCGCGAGGTGGGTGCGGCTGGCGACGATGCCCGGCATCGCGCCGATGCCGCGGGTCATCCAGTGGGTGAGTGCCGCGAGGTCCGGGGCCATCACGGTGAGCAGCAGGTCGCGGTCTCCGCTGACGTGTTCGACGGCAGTGACGTGGGGCAGCTGAGCGAGGGCCTGGGCCACGGTCAGCAGGCTGCCGCCGGCGCAGTCCACCTCGACGAAGGCGAGCAGTCCCTGTCCCGCCGCGGCGAGGGCGGGCGACGGGGAGCAGCTGATCCAGGCGGCGCCGGCTTCGGTGAGCCGGTGCCAGCGTCGGGCCACGGTCACGGCGTCGAGGCCGAGTACTGCGCCGATCTCGTTCCACGCGGCCCGTGGGGCTATCTGCAGTGCGTGCACCAGGGCCTGGTCGACGTCGTCGAGCGCCCGTACCACGCCGTGTGCGGAATGCTGCGTCATTCGATGTCCCTTGCGTGTTTCCTGCGATTCGGAGGCGCCCGGATGGTGAGCACTTCAGTCTTGCCCCACCGAAAGCCGGAACCGTACCAGGAGGTTGACGCAGCATGTCCGTACTGGAACGCGCCAGGGAACTCCAGCCCGACCTCGTGCGGCTCCGCCGCTCGCTTCACCGCGAGCCGGAGCTCGGTCTGCGGCTGCCGCGTACGCAGGAGAAGGTCCTCGCCGCGCTCGACGGTCTCCCGCTCGACATCACGCTCGGCCGGGAGCTGAGCTCCGTCACGGCCGTGCTGCGGGGTGGCCGTCCCGGCGGGGCGGTCCTGCTGCGGGGTGACATGGACGCGCTGCCGGTGGACGAACTCACCGGGGTGGCATACGCCTCCGAGATGCCGGGCCGGATGCACGGCTGCGGGCACGATCTGCACACCGCCGGACTCGTCGGCGCGGCGACGCTGCTCGCGGATCGTCGGGAGAGCCTCCAGGGCGACGTGGTGTTCATGTTCCAGCCGGGCGAGGAAGGACACAACGGCGCGGGCGCGATGATCGACGAGGGTGTCCTGGACGCGGCGGGCAAGCCCCTCGACGCGGCCTTCGCGCTCCATGTGTCGGCCAACCGCCTGCCGGGCGGCTGGATCGCGTCCCGGCCCGGCACCGTCATGACGGCATCCGACGTCCTGCGGGTGACGGTGCGGGGTGAAGGCGGGCACGGGTCGGCCCCGCACCATGCCAAGGACCCGGTGCCCGCGGTCTGCGAGATGGTGACCGCGCTGCAGAACTGGGTGACGCGCACCTTCGACATCTTCGACCCGGTGGTGGTGACCGTCGGACGGTTGCACGCCGGCACGCAGCACAACGTCATCCCCGACACGGCCGAGTTCGAGGCGACCGTACGCAGCTACTCGGAAGCCAACCACGAGCGGCTGGCCCAGGGGCTGCCGCGTCTGGTGCGCGGGATCGCCGCCGCGCACGGCCTGGAGGCGGAGGTGGAGTACCAGATGCTCTACCCGGTCACGGTCAACGAGCCGACCGCGACGGAGTTCGCCCTTCAGACGGCACGCGACCTGTTCGGCCCGGGCGAGGTGTGGCACGCCCCCCAGCCTGCGAGCGGTTCTGAGGACTTCTCCCTGGTACTGAACAAGGTGCCCGGCGCGATGCTGCTGGTCGGCGCGGCACCCGAGGGCGTGGATGTGGACAAGGCGCCGCAGAACCACTCCCCGCGGGCCCTGTTCGACGACCGGGTGCTCCACCGCCAGGCGGCGCTGCTCGCCGAGCTCGCGGAGCGGCGGCTCGCCGCGGGGACCTCCGCATGAGGGCGCCTGGAGGTGCGGAGGAGGTGGCGGCGCCCCGGGTCACCGCCGTCGTGGGTCTGCTGGTCGTCTTCGAGCTGGTCAGTGGCCTCCTCCAGGGGTCGGGCCCGGCACTGATGCCCGCCGTGCAGGACTGGCAGTCCATCAGCGCGTCGCAGGCGCAGTGGTACATGGCGGTCCAGTTCCTGGCCGCCGCAGTGGGGGTGCCGGTGCTCGGGCGGCTCGGTGATCTGTACGGGCACCGTCGACTGGTCCGCGTCGCGCTGGTCTGCGTCACGGCGGGCACCGTCCTGGTGGCTCTCGCACCGAATCTGACGGTACTGCTGGTGGGTCGAGCCCTGATGGGGCCGCTGGCGGCGCTGCTGCCGCTGGAGATCGGTCTTGTGCGGGACCGGCTCGACCTCGAGGGCGCGAGGCGGGCGGTAGGGCTTCTCGTCGGCGCGCTCACCCTCGGCTCGCTCCTCGGCCACGGCCTGGCGGGCCCCCTGCTCGAACTCGCCGGAGGCGTCCAAGCGGCGCTCTGCGTCCTCGCCGCGATCGCGTGCGCCTGTGCGGCCCTCTCGTACTGCGGGATCCCCGAGTCCCGGACGCGCGCGCCCGGCCGGATGGACTGGACGGGGGCACTACTGCTCGGCCTGGCGCTGCTGCTGTTCCTCGGCACGACGGCGCGCAGCCAGGCGTGGGGCTGGACCTCGCCGCTCACCCTGGGCGGCCTCGTTCTCTCCCTGTCCCTGCTCGCCTGGTGGGTCCGGCTCGAACGGGACCGGCCGCACGCCCTGGTCGACGTCCGGGCCGTGGCCCACCCCCATTCCGCGCCGTACTACGTCTCCGGTTTCGTCTTCGGCGCCGTGATGCTGGGCGGGCAGGCAGTCGGCATCTCGTACATTGCCGCGTCGACGGCCGACGAGGGGTACGGATTCGGGCTCACGACCTGGGAGATCAGCGCGTGGGGCGCGGTGCCCCACGTCCTGGCCTTCGCCGGGGCGAGCCTCGTGGCCCGAGTGGCGGCCCGCACCGGCTACCGTCGCGTCCTGCTGCTCGCCTTCACGCTGATGGCCGCCGGCAACGCGGGGCTCATCGCCGGCCACACCACGCTGCCGCTGTTCGCCCTGGCATCCGCCGTTTCCGGCTTCGGTATGGGCCTGGCCCTGGGCGGCCTGCCCACACTGATCGTGGAACGCAGCACCCCGGACCGCACAGCGAGCGCCACCGCCGTCTACAACAACCTCAAGACTCTGGGCGGCAGCGTCGCGGGCGCGGGCTCGGCCGTCGTCCTCGGCTCCCTGGTCGTCAGGGATACGGACGTCCCGGCGCTCTCCGCCTATCTGACGATCTGGGGACTGGGCTCACTGCTGTGCGTGGGCGCGCTCATACTCCAAGTCCTGACCAACCGTCAGACGAATGCCTCGGGTGCGGCGAAGAACCGCCGCTCGGACACTCGTGCGCACAGCGATGCGGGCACGTCAGCCGGAGCGTAGCGGGCGATGCGATGCCGGAGATCCGTCCCGGGCGCCTGGGCGGACAGCTGCCGGGGTCAACATCAGTGGCGGGCCCGACGACCACTGCGGGAAGAGCCAGGCCAACCTCACCTCGCCACGGATTCGCCGCCCTCAGTATGTCGACGGGCCCTGTAGTCCGTGGCAGGTCCTCGGCGGCCGTGCCGTCTCGGAGGTGAAAGCCGACTGCCCATGCGGGGCCGACCAGGGAAGGGGCCCGCTGAACGGGATCCAGGTGGGCCAGCGCGTGTGGGCGGCGGCGCCCAGTGCCCGGGCGTCGTCGTCGGGAATCTGTCTCCTGACCGGGTGCGGCTGAGCATCTCCCGCTGTCAGTGGCGTCTGCGTGAGCTGGAGCGCAGCGGTGTCATCCGCGCCTAGCACGCCGCTGTGGACGCGGCCACGGTCGGTCTCGGCTCTGACTGCGCAGGAGGCGGCGGACACTCTGGCAGCCTTCGATGAGGCCGTCGCCGCGATCCCTGAGGTGGCGGAGGCGCAGCGCCTGTTCGGCGACCCCGATCACCTACTGCGCGTGGTCACAGCGGATCTCCCCGCGTATCAGCATCTCTACGAGGGCAAGTTGATCCGGCTGCCGGTCTTCCCGGCTGATCGTTGAGGGACTGCGGTCCAGCTCGGCGGCGATGGCGCGGATGGACGCCTTCTCCCGCAGCCGATCGGCGATGTGGATGCGGTCGGACTCCCGCAGGTAGCGGGACGGGCCCTGGGGCACCAGGGGCGGCCGCACGGGCTTGGCGGCCTTGTTCCTCCCGGACGCGGCACGACCATGCCGCCACCGCTTGCCGGTCCTGCGGTTGATGCCTACGCGCTCGCACGCTGCCGTGTTGGTCAGGCCCTGGTCCATGAGCCGGAAGTATTCCTCCCGCTCACGGACCAGGGTCCCGCGCCCCTGAGGCTTCCGGCTCTCCCGAATCCTGAAGTCCATCGCATCCCCTGAACTGGGGTGCTGCGACGACCACTAGAACTCAAGCACCAGGGTGGGGCCTTCCCTTGGCCGCCGCACTGTCGCTGGACCGGTACAGCCGAAAGATCTGCACTGCTTCGGGATTCTGATGGCTGGGCTCGCGTCGTAACGAACGAAGAGTGCTGATCAGTCGCCGGACTTCACGGGCTCCAGTTTGATGCTGAAGTGTCGGAGGATCGGGGACTGGCCCGTAACCCGGTAGCCACGGACCGATTCAGGATTCTTCGCGATATCTGCCAGGGTGGCGGCAACGTGGTCGTAGTGGCTGCGGGTGTAGACCCGTCGGGGGAGAGCCAGCCGTACAAGTTCGTAGGGCGCCGTCTTGACAGGGTTGCCGTGCTCGTCCTCTTCACCGAGGTACAGCGACCCCAGCTCCGCCGAGCGGATGCCTCCGCGCAGGTAGAGCTCGCAGACGAGTGCGGTGCCGGGGTACTGGTGCGGGGGGATGTGGGGCAGGAGGCGCCCGGCGTTGACGTAGAGGGCGTGCAGACCGGCGGGTTCCACGATGTCGACGCCGGCCTCGCGGATGCGTGCGGCGAGATAGGCGGCTATGTCGGCACGCTCGGCGAGGTAGGCCGGCTCGGTCACTTCGAGGAGGCCGCGGGCCATCATTTCGAGGTCACGTCCGGACAGACCGCCGTAGGTGGTGAATCCCTCGGTGGCGATGAGCAGACCCCCGCACCGCTCGGCGAGTTCGGCGTCCTTCAGGCCGATGAAGCCGCCGATGTGGACGATCCCGTCCTTCTTCGCGCTCATGACGCAGCCGTCGGCGAGGCGGAAGGCTTCCTCGGCGACCTGGCGCGGGGTGCGGTCGGCGTAGCCGGGTTCGCGCTGGGTCACCAGCCAGGCGTTCTCCGCGAACCGGGCCGCGTCGAGGATCATCGGCACGTTGTGACGGCGGCACAGTTCGGCGGTGCGGTGCAGGTTGTCCATGCTGACCGGCTGGCCCCCGCCACCGTTGTTGGTGATGGTCATCAGCACGGCCCCAACGGGCGTCTGGTCCGCGTTCTCCAGGGCCTGTTCGAGGGCGATCAGGTCGATGTTGCCCTTGAACGGAAAGTCGTTGTCGAGGTCCTTCGCCTCGGCGCAGGGCAGGTCGTACGCCGTGCAGCCAGTCAGTTCGACGTTGGCGCGGGTGGTGTCGAAGTGCGTGTTGGACAGCACACTCGTGCCAGGCCGCAGCAGCGAGGAGAAGAGGATGCGCTCGGCCGCGCGGCCTTGGTGGGCCGGCAGGATGTGGGGGTAGCCGGTGAGTTCGGAGACGACCTCGTGCCACCGGTAGAAGGAGCGGCTGCCGGCGTAGGACTCGTCGCCCTGCATTCCTGCGGCGAGCTGGTCTGCGGAGATGGCACCGGTCCCGGAGTCGCTCAACAGGTCGATGGTGACTTCGTCGGCCCGCAGATCGAAGGGGTTGTAGGCGACCCGCTTCAGCGCGGCCTCGCGCTCCTCCCGGGTGGTGAAAGCAAGAGGTTCTACGACCTTGATGCGGTAGGGCTCCACGTGACTTCCTTCTGTGCGGTGTGCGGGCTGACGTGGCCGACGGCCTGGTGCCCGAGGTCCAGGACGCTCTGGGTGCGTTGCGCAGGCATCCAGGTGCCCCGCGGGTACTGCTCCTGCGGCGGCCGGACGCGGTGGGCCTCGGAACTCAGGTAGGCGGTGAGCCGGGGCGGCCGGTTGCGCTCGTACACCAGGGCCAGGTAGGCGATCAGCCCCACGCCGTCGGCGAGGGTTCGCTGTGTGAGCTCTCCCAGACTTCGGTTCAGGACGGTGGGGTCCATGCCGGCCCGGGTCAGCAGGGCTGTGGCGCGGGCGAGGGCCTCTTCGTCATCGCGCACGTAGTCGCGAACGGGAATGTGGAGCGTGAAGCCGCTCGGGTTGCTGTCGCCTTCGGTGAAGGAGTGGCAGGTGAGCGCCGGCCGCCGCACCAGTCGCAGGGTGTCGTTTCCGCCGCGCTCGGACGGCGCGAGGGAGCCCGCGGCCGCGTGGAAGAAGTAGCGGATGTCGGCCGTTGTGGCTCCGGAGGTACGGCTGAGCGCGCAGGCGTCATCGGCTGACATGCGCGGGTGTCTCACGTAGACCTTGACGCGGGGGGACGCCCAGGCGCCCAGGTCCAGAGCGAGGAACGGATAGCCGGCCGCCGGGGGCAGTTGCTCGAAGGCCTGGCCGTAGCCGAGCCGCCGCAGTGCCTCGTGCACGGTGCGGGCCGCGCTTTCCGGGCCGGAGGCGGAGGGGTTCAGGTAGACCTTGACCCCTGGGACCCCTCCGGCGCGCAGATCGAGCGCGTACCACAGGGCCAGGGGGCCCTGCGCCGCAGCGGGGAAGAACAGGTCCGCGAGGGCGTCGAGTTGGTCGGTGGCGAAGCCCCAGCGGGCGCCCATTGCGCGGATGACCGCAAGCCCGGCGCGGCCGCTGTCGACCATGTCGCTGTGGGCCCACCCGGGCTCCACGAGCACTCGCAGGGCCGGGGCGGCGTCCGGAGCGCTGGCGAGGGAGAACTCGACGGGGGTGTGGTCATCGGAGAGGAAGGTGAGCGAGGCCGGCGGCAGGGACAGCGGCCGGTGGGCGGCGCCTGCGAGGGAGTCGATCAGGACCTGTCCGTACAGCCCGGTGTCCGCCTCGCTCAGGCCCACCGTGGCGCCCAGGCGCCGCAGTTGACCGAGTACGTGGTCGCCGAGCGTCGTCTCACCGGGGCTGGTTGCCGGTATGCCGGGGCCCGGGCGGGAGGTCATCGTGTGCCTCGCACATCGTGGCGCGTAACGCGTCTGGACGGTGCGGGAGTACGGGGACGTGCTCCGCCGACAAGGGAGGAGACGAGGGCCAATCCGCTGCCGGGGGCAGCGGGTATTCGGTCCTGCGGCTGGTCGGGGTCGCCGCCCCCGCACGGGTTCCGTCTGCTGGGGGTGGCGCGCCGTGGGCCCGGTCGGGCGCTCGCGGATAGGGGCGCGGAGATGCTTACGAGGTCCACTGCCTCTCCTTCATCTTGTGTCACTCCAGACACTCCGCGCCGTCCTACCCAGGAAGTTGATCTTTCATGCAGGCTACATCAACTGCCTGTGTCACATGCATCACAGGGGGTGTGGGCTACTGGCCCGCCAGCCACTTCATGAAGCTGCTCCAGCGCCCCGCTTTGCCGGTGGGCTGCGGCGCCGCGGGCGCGGGTGCGGCCGCGACGGGGGGTGCCTGGTAGCGGGGCACGGCCGTCGGCTCCGGTGCGGCCGCGGCGCGCGGGGTGACTGCGCTGAACCGGACGGGCAGGGAGGCCAGGGCCCGGTTGAAGGGGCCGGGCCGCCAGGCGAGGCTGTCCGCGGGGACGGCGAGTTCAACGTCGGGCAGCGCGTTGAACAGCGTCTCCAGGCCCGTCAGGGCGATCAGCCTGGCCGGCTCCTTCGACGGGCAGGCGTGCGGGCCCGCGCTCCAGGCGAGGTGACCGCGGGTGTCGGCACCGCGGTCCGCGAGCGCCGTGTTGGCGGCGCCGAAGGACACCAGCACCAGGTCACCGGCGCGCACCTTGTCGCCGGCCACGTCCGTGTCGACCACCGGGTAATGGGGCGCATAGTTGGACATCGGCGCATTGCGCCACAGAGTGTCGTCCACAGCCTTGTCGAACTGCCCCAGGCGCGCGAACTCCTCGTTGGTCAGCATCGTGTAGAAAGCGTTGCCGATCAGGTTGCCCTCCGGCTCGCCGCCCGCACCGAGGAGCAACACCAGCGTGTGCGCCAGTTCCTCGTCGTTCAGCTGCGCCGGATGCTGCATCAGGTAGGACGCGACGTCCTCCCCGGGCTGGGCGCGCTTGAGCGCCACCAGCTCGCTGACCGCTCCGAGCAGGACCTGGCTGGCCGCCTCGGCGTTGACTCCGTCGAACATGCCGGAGATGCCGAACAGCACCCGGTCACCGATCTCTGCCGGGCAGCCGAAGAGCTCGTTGAACACGTACAGCGGGAGCTGCTGGGCGTAGTCGCGGAGCAGGTCGGCGCTGCCGCGGGCGCTGAACTGGTTGATCAGGAACTGGGCTGCCTGGCTGACGATCCGGCTCAGCCGCTTGTTGCTGACGCGGGCGAAGGAGTCGGTGATGGCCTGCCGCAGCCGCACATGCTCGGCGCCGTCGGTGAACATCGCGTTCGGCCGGTAGGCCAGCAGCGGCAGGACCGGGCTGTCGGGGCGGATGCAGCCCTCAGCCAGTGCACGCCAGCGGCGTGAGTCCTTGCGAAAGGTCGTCGAATCCTGCAGCAGTTCCAGAGCCGCGTTGTAATCGGTCACCAGCGTCGCCTCCACGCCGGGGGCGATGGTGACCGGAGCGGTGGGGCCGAGCTCGCGCATGTAGCGGTAGTACGCGTGCGGATTGGCAGCGAACTCCGCGCTGTCCAGGGGTATGCGCTGCCCGCTGCCGTGTGCGGGGCAGCCGGGCGGAGGTACAGAGGGGGTTGTCATGCGTACTCCAGGTCGGCGCGCTCGTGCAGATAGCGAACCAAGGTGATCAGGGCGTCGACGGACGACTTCTCGTCGCGTGCGTCGATGGTGACGACGGGGGTGTCGGGCAGCAGGTCGAGTGCCTCCCGGACTTCCTCCGGGTTGTGGACCGTACTGCCGTCGAAGTGATTGATGGCCACGGCGAAATCGAGGCCGTAGCTCTCGACCAGATCCATGACGTCGAAGGAGTCGGCCAGGCGCTCGGGGTCCACCAGGACCAGGGCGCCCAGCGCTCCGCGGGCCGTGTCGTCCCACAGACTCACGAAGCGCTGCTGTCCGGGGGAGCCGAACAGATACAGAACGATGCGCTCGCTCAGCGTCAGCCGGCCAAAGTCCAGGGCGACGGTGGTGGTGGTCTTTCCCTGAACACCTTTGAGGTCGTCGACGCGCTCCGAGAGCGTCGTCATCCGCTCCTCGGTGGACAACGGCGTGATCTCGGAAAGTGAGCCGATCAGGGTGGTCTTGCCGACGGCGAAATGCCCGACGACCAGGATTTTCACTGCAGTCTGCTGTGCGCCGCTGGGCACGTAGGCATCCTCAGACAGGGAGAGCCTTGAGGCCATCGAGCACCTCCTTAAGCAAGGCCTTGTTGGTGGGACGGGCCGAGGGCACCGGCGCCCGGGTCACGAGATAGCCCCCCTCGGCGAGGGAACTGAGCAGCACCTTGACCACCCCGAGCGGCAGCTGGGAGTGCGCGGCGATCTCAGCGACCGAGAGGTAGCCACTGGAGCACATCTCCAGGATCTGCTGCTCCTCGGGCGAGAGCCGCTGGGGGCGCTGCTGCTCGTCGGTGGCCGTCGTAACGAGAGTGATGAGGGCGAACTCGCCCTCATCGGGCAGGTCACGGCCACGGGTGATGACGTAGGGACGGACTAATTCTCCGGCCTCGGACACGAACTCGGGCTCGGGACGGCCGGGTTCCGTCATGAGGTGACCGCGTCGCCGCGAAGGCCGGTCGACATCGCCTTGCCCAGCCGGCTGACCAGCTGCTGCATCCGGTACGTGATGTCCTGCATGTCGACCTCGGCCGACGCCGCCACGGCAAGGTAGCTGCCGCCGCCCGCAGCGTTCAGGAACACCCAGCCCCCGTCGAACTCGATGAGGGTCTGGCGCCAGTTCGCTCCGTGCTCACCGCAGAAGAAGCTGACGGCCCGGCTGAGCGACTGCAGGCCGGAGACGGCGGCGGCCACCTTGTCGGCATCGCCCCTGTCAATCTCCGCAGTACTGGACATCTGGAGGCCGTCGGCAGAAATCAGGACCGCGTGGAGAGCATGCGGAATCTGCAGCGCGTCCTCAAGCATCCAGGACAGGTCGTCGCTCACGGGGCATCGAATCCTTCGTGTGAATCGGCAGTGGTATCACCTTCGGCGGCCGGTACCCCCGCACCTCGGCCGCTGAGAGTGCCGCGTTGAAACGCGCCCATGGCCGCCACCCGTGCCTCTGCTGACCGGGCCGGCGGCGCTTCATCAGACCTGCGGCCGCCGTCCGGCACGAGCGCCATGCCGCGCTTGTTCCGTCGCCGGGGCAGCCCGCCCTCTGTCGCCGCAGGAGCCGAACCGCGGCTCGCGGCAGCGGCATCGACTTCTTGCGTGGTGGTGGGCGTCTTGGGCTCGGGCATCTCGGTCAACAACTCCTTCGGCACCATCACCACCGCGCGGACGCCGCCGTAGGGAGAGGTGCTGTCGATGGCGACCGTGAAGCCGAACCGCGCACACAGGGCACCGATCACCGCGAAACCGAACGCGGGAGGGTTGCCGAGCTCCGAAACGCTCACCGCAGACCCGCTGGACAGCAGAGCGGTGGCGTTCGTCCGTTCTTCCTCGCTCATGCCGACACCGGCGTCGTCGATCACGATGCAGATGCCCCGGGGCACCGTCCGCACCTCGACCTCGACCATGGTGGACGGCTCGGAATAGCTGGTCGCGTTGTCGAGCAGCTCGGCCACCGTCAGCGCGATCGGTTCGACGGCACGGCTGGTCACCGCGAAATCGACCCGTGAGGCGATTTCGATGCGCTGGTAGTGCCGGATACGGCCCTGCGCTCCGCGGATCACGTCATAGACCGATGCAGCCTCCCGCTGCCGGCCAAGCCACCCGCCGCACAGCACAGCAATGGACTGCGCACGCCGGTTGAATTGCGAGTTCATGTGGTCGATGTCCAGCATGTCCCGCAACATGGCCGAGTCGCCGTACTTCTTCTGCAGCCCGGAGATGGCCCGCTGCTGCTCCGCGGCGAGGCCTTGAAGGGTCCGCATGGCCGACTTCAGTACGGTGTTTGTGGCCTCCTCCGCCTCTTCCTTAGCCTGGCGGACCACCTCGTCGTAGCCGCTGCGCAGCTCGGTGACGGTGGACTCGAGGTCGGCGGCCCTGCCCTGCGATGCGGTCAGCTCACCCTGAAGGCCCTGCTTTTGACGACGTAGCGCCTTGATCGTTTTTCGCTGGCGAGTGATTACCGTGGCGGCGACAGCGACGCCGACGGCAAGCGCCCAGACTGTCGGATCCTGCCAAAAATTCGTCATGTGACTCTCTATTGAGCGGCTGGATTCCAGCTCTCGAAATCTGTCCAAGCGGACCCTCGGCTGTGGGCAGACGTCACCGCCCGGAGAGCCCCCCTGGCTGTAGCCATGCCAAGGCGAAAGCTCACGTGGCATGTGCACGCGAGCGTATCACCAGACGATCATGAGGCTCTGTCAAGTCCGCCACGTCGTTGCCCCGTTGGCGAGAAACGCATGTTCATGTCAGTGAGGAAGGTGTGCCTGCGAGGTGAAGGCCCACAGTGGCGGAGCGCGCACCATGCCGCTCAGTCGTGTGGCACCTGGGTTCTTGCGGCTCTGCGGCGCATCTCGGCTCGTAGCGGGCTGACGCAGCGATACACAGAGCAGGGCGAGTGTCATCCGACCAACCAGCTTTCCCAGGGCACAAGATGGCCGATTCGAGAGCGGGCTACGGACAGCGACGCGAGCTGCGACTCAGGACATGTGACCGCAGCCTCACGGTCTGGGCTTCCTTGCCGCCAGCAGCCTGTCCAGAACGCGGCGACGCGAACGACCGAGGCGGCCCAGCCCATATTCAGGTGCGCCCGTACTGGAAAGACCTGCGGGAAGCGCCCCATGAAGGCCGCGTCGCCCCGTGATCGCTGACCCGCCCGACTGCGATCTGCACGGACGCCCCGCCTAGGCCGTGTTTTAGAACTGGGGTCCCTGTCTCGCCTCGTGCCGCGATGATCTCGGTGTGGGGCGAGGGGATCTTTCAGATGACCAGTGGGCGGTGCTGGGGCCGTTGTTGCCGGTCGCGGTGTTGGGCAGGCCGTCGCTCGGCCGGCGACGGTTGATCGACGGGATCCGTTGGCGGGTGCGGACTGGTGCTCCGTGGCGGGATCTGCCACCCGAGTACGGTCCTTGGCAGACGGTCTATGGGCTCTTCCGTCGCTGGCAGCGCGATGGCGTCTGGTCGGCGGTCCTGACCGGGTTGCAGGCCCGGGCGGATGCCGCCGGTTTGATCAATTGGGACGTGAACGTCGACTCCACGATCTGCCGGGCCCATCAGCACGCGGCCGGTGCCCGGCGGGACGGCCGAGCCCAGAAGGAACCGCCGGGCGGCAAGCAGGCCGAACCCGGCGGCCATGGCCTGGGCCGGTCCCGCGGGGGCTGTACCACGAAGATTCACCTGGCCTGCGAGCAAGGACAGAAGCCGTTGTCGCTCCTGGTCACAGCAGGTCAGCGTGGAGACAGCCCGCAGTTCACGGCGGTGCTGGAAGCCATCAGGGTTCCCCGTCTCGGGCTGGGCCGGCCGCGGGTTCGTCCGTTGCGAGTGCGGGGCGACAAGGCGTATTCATCGCGCGAGAACCGTACGTATCTGCGTCGGCGCGGGATCCTCTGCACGATCCCGGAACCTGCCGATCAGGTCGGCCACCGCAAGCGCCGGGGAATGGCTGGCGGGCGGCCTCCGGCCTTCGACCGCGAGGACTACAAGGCCAGGCACGCGGTCGAGTGCGGCATCAACCGGCTGAAGCGGAACCGGGCGGTGGCCACCCGGTTCGACAAGCTCGCGGTCCGCTTCGAGGCGACGATTCTCATCGCCGCGATCAACGAATGGCTGTGACCTGCCGGAAGTGTCAGCCCCACGTGTCATTCTGGCCGCGATCAGGTTAGCAGGTTGAGGGGAGACAGGGCCGATGGGAGCTGCGTACTACCGGGCCGAGAGTGAGAGCGGCGACCACATCGAGGACCCGTCCGAGGACGCACTGTTCATGCTGCTCGACGACCTCAACGGCTCGGACAACACCTTCATCGTCATCCAGCCCGACGACGAGGACGACCCGGTCTGGTTCACCTCGGTCGCGGTCCTAGACGAAGGTGGCTACGAGGTCGTCCGCCACGACACCACCCGCCGCGAACACGAGGTCATCACCGAGACCAGCATCGATCGGATCGCTAGAGAGCTCACGATCTGGATGACCGCCCGCAGTATCAGCGCTCGCTGAACCCGATCTCACCGCGGCGTCGAACATCTGCGGCCTGTTCCCGTGCTGCTGCCGCCTCCGCACTGGCTCTGTCCCGGTCCTCCTCGAAGTTCAGCACACAGGCCAAGGCGTCCAAGGCCCCAGCGATCTTCTCTCGCCAGTTAGCGAACTCGACGAAGTCCCCATCGGACGGCTTCTGCGACTTCACCGGTTTTGGCGATGACGGTCCTGAGGTTGGGGCTGATGCGGGATCTGCGGCAGACCTGCCAGGACTTCAGTCGTGCCATGCCGCGTTCAACAGGCGCCCGGGCCTGGGCGAGGGCGCGGTTGATGGTGCGCTGGGTGGGGGGAGGTCCCCGCCGGGTGGTCGGCTGAGGCCGGTGGTGACCCAGGGGCAGGCGCCCGTGTAGGCCCGGTCGGCGAGGACGGGAAACCTCATTTTCGCTCACAGACTCGGACGATCGGCGCACTCCCGAGTGACGGAGAGCATCGTGACTCACTCGACCAGGGCGTGAGGAAGGTCGAGTGCGGCAGGTTAGAAGAATTAACGGGGCTTCTGTGCTGCTGCGTTGAGACGCCGAACATCCCTCAACGGCATGGGAGCCCTGTCCGTTCGCGCCACGACCCACGTCACCGGCGTCACTCGATCAGTGGCCCCACTGAAAAGGCTCACCGCCTGTTCGCTCAGGGCTCAGTTCCAGCACCGGGTTCATCATCGACGGGTTGGGCGACTACAGACGTTTGGGGCCAGGGGACGCTGGACGTGAATGTATGTCCATAGAAGTCGCGGCCTTGCATGACAGGGCCGTACTGCGTACCGCCACTGACCTCATTCTGAATCGTGGCCCGACCGCTGGGAGCGGGCGCCGCAAGGATGAGTGCTTGTAGCTCCGCTTCAATTGTCTCTCGTTGGTCTGGTGACAGCGCCTCAATGAATATTTCGAAGCGGGTCTGCCAAGAGACTTCCTCCCGAACCCTGGCCCGTTCCACAGCATCCTCGTCTGCAACGGCCAAGGTGATGGCGGTTTGGTTCAAGCGGGCGCGTTCCGCCTGCTCGCGGGCTTCGTCCCCACGGCCGAAAAACCTCGCAACTTGGTCCCGCACGCCAGCCCAAGCATCTGACATCGCGGCCTCAACGACCGCAGTGCCACTTGCAGCGGCTAGTGCTGTCAGAGCTTCCGGTAACACTCATGCCCCCCCCGGTCAGACTTCGCAGGCCCTGCGACGATACCTGGGGGCGTCGCATGCCACAACGGTAGTGCCGAGTGGTTCGCCGCCGTGGAGCTGGGGGCTGAGCGCAAATGATCGCCGTTGAGGGCGACCATCATCAGTGTGCGCCACCACACCTCTTTGCGGACGCACTGGCTTTCGTGCTCTCGCGAGAAACGCTCACCATCTCCTAAGCCACCCGGAACGATACATTCCTGCCATTCGCTTTGGCCGGGGACAGCAAAGCGGAGGACATGCAACTGCGTTCGCCGTCTACGTGACTCCGCCTACATCAGACAACTTGAGATAGCATCAGAGTGGGGAGGAGTCGAGGCATGCGAATGCGCGGTGAGCGGGCTGCTGTCGAGAACCGCTTCACTGGAGGATCGGCCCGGTACGTCATCCAGGCTGGTGCCATCCACGTCCACCTGCCTTCTCTTTCCCTCCACTGGTTGCCTCTGCGCCTCCTTGGCGTGATAGCAAGCGGTTGGGCGGGCGCTCTGTTGATCACCAGGGATGGACCCGCAGCCTTAGCCCTTGGCATCACCATTTTCCTCCTGGCGGTGGGCCAACTAGCAGTCGCACTGCGGGAAGTGTCGAAGCGGCGCAGAGTAACAGTCTCCGAGGGGGAACTCGCCAGGGTGGCCGCCCTGGTTGCGCAGGGGTTGCGTGACGCGTACGACCGCGAAGAGCGTCTGGCCCGTGTTTACGACCCTGTGCCGTTGCAGGTGAGGTGGATCGAGGCTGATCCACTTCTCGTCGACCACCACATAAACGTCCATCCGCGCCAGCCGGAGTCTCTTCAGGGCGAGTTCGGCGACATCGCTGCCGTCTTCGGACGGCTTCCCCGAGGGCGCCTGGTGATACTGGGGGAGGCAGGAGCCGGCAAGTCAGCACTCGCCCTGCATCTTGCGAGGGCGATGCTGGAAGCGGGCGACTCTGCCCGCCCTATTCCCGTTGTTCTGCCGCTGGCCTCCTGGGATCCAACTGCTCAAGGACTCATGGAATGGGCCTCCTGCCAACTCGCCCATCAACACCAGGAGATTTCGGCAAGCGCACCAGTGCGCCAGGCGATCGCCGACACGCTGCTGCGGCGCGGACGCATCATGCCGGTGCTGGACGGCTTCGACGAGTTGCCAATCGCGGCCCAGGCCAAGGGCCTGCACGAACTCAACCGTGGACTCGGCCGCGACCACCACTTCGTCCTCACTAGTCGGCCTCAGCCGTACGCAGATGCAGTCCGCAAGGAGGACGTGCTGACTTCTGCTGCAGTCCTTCAGATTGAGCCACTCACCATCGACCAACTCGTAGAATTTCTGCCCCGCACTACCCGGGCCATCGCGGTTTCGGGTGCTCTTACCACCAAGTGGGCGCCCGTACTGGACCAGCTGCGGAGTGATCCCGCCGACGGCGCCGCTTCAGCACTGCGCAAGGCTCTGACGACACCTCTCATGGTGGGTCTCGCCCGCGCAGCATACAGCGACACCCAGGCCGACCCGGCGGACCTTCTCGTGGCTGCTCGCTTTCCGACCCGGCGTGCTGTCGAAGCGCATCTGCTGGAGTCGTTCGTACCGGCCGTTTACAGCATCGCCCTCGACGACCGGGGGGCGCGCGGCCCCTGGAAAGCTCAGCAAGCCCAGCGCTGGCTGTGCTTTCTCGCCCGACATCTGCGGGCCAGCCATTCGCAGAACCTGTCATGGTGGCGGTTGGACCTGGCACTCCCGCCGTTCGTCGGAGCCCTCGCACTAGTTCTGCCGTTGGTCCCAGTGGTCGCGGCGATGTGTTGGGCAGGTGTGGGCACGGCGGTCGCACACGGTGTGTTTGCCGGCCCAGTGTGGCTATCATTCACCGGCTTCATGCTGTTGGCGCAATTCGTGGGCTGGTGCGCAGCGCCCGCAGACGAGCTTGAGGGGCCGATGCGCGGCTCCTTTCCGCATGGGTGGCGGCCATGGCGCCCCTTCGCCTCAGCCAGCAAACCATCGGCCACTGTCTCGGCCTCGGGACCCTGGGAACTGCTGCGCGCCGACCGCAGGGTCGCTCTCACCACCGGTGCTCTGCGAATGGTCGCCATGGATCGCTTCTTGGTCGCCAAGGCCGGCCTGTTACTCGCGGCCCCACTGGCTCAAGCCCAATGGAGTGGCGGCGCGGGATGGAGCCTGGCTGGCCCGACTGAAGGACGCGTAGTTCTTCTCGTATGCGTTTTGGCCTACGTTCTCCAAGGCGTCAGCCTGACCGCGTGGGGGCGCTACACATTAGCTCGCCTTTGGCTCGCGGCGGGAAGGAGGCTCCCATGGAGGACGGCGGCTTTTCTGCGGGATGCTCATGCCCGGGGAGTGCTGCGGCAGAGTGGGGGCCACTACCAATTCCGGCACCTAGAATTGCGCAACCGGCTTGCAGGTGAAGTACCTCTCGCTTCCCGAACAGATTGGATTGAACGCGGGCAGGCTTCTCGAAGACGTGCAGTTTTGGCACACGCGGCGGTAGGTCTAGCGCTCGTCTTCTGGACGGGAAACATGGGATCCGCCATCGACGGGCAAGGGCCTTTCCGGTCAACCGCGCCAGTCTGTTCTCTGCTGCGGAGCCAAGATCTGGTCCCTGCGATGAAGAACCCGAGCAGGCAGAATTTTTACGGGGTCTCCTCCTGTCTCTGGACAGAGCAGGGACCCGGTCGGCCATCGGGGGTTCGGTTGACGATCCTCACAGTGAGGCCGGGGATCTCCCGAAGCGCACGGCGATCTGCAGACGCGTACGTGGGATCCTACGGCGCGGATCGCGTGGAGGTCCCCGGGCTTGCCGACCGAGCGAGTGTCAGAGCAGCGTCTGTCCACGTCGACCCGGCCAACCCGGTGACCGAGCCAGGGGCGGAGGTGACCGCGAGACTGGGCAATGTCGTGGTCGTGGTCGCCTTCGCTGAGAAGTACGCAGCGGACGCACGCGAGCGGGCCGTTGCCGTCGTGCTCGTCGAGCGGGTGCTGAACAATGCGGGCATCGGCCCCCCGCCCAAAGGCTCGCTCACCCAGTTTCCCCGCCGCAGCCCCCCCGCCGACTCGCCAGAGGGGCGGCATCTCGCACTGGTGGCCCGGCCGGTGAAGGGGGCGGTATGGGCGGGTGTAGAACGCTCGCAGATCGTGGCCCTGAACGGAGTGCCCTTCGTTTTTCGCGGGCCTCGTAGCCGATGTACGTCAGCCGAGGGGGAGGCATACCACTTGTGTCACTACGCGAGCGGAATGCTAATGGTGTATGTCTTTCCCTGCGCCCGGTCGGGCTGCACGGACCAGGACACCCTGCGGGTTTTCCGGACGGAATTCTGGTTTCCGGTTGAGGAAGAGGCGTGGAAGCGCCACGATGCGGGGACTTTGTACAGCGAGATGCCGAGCAGTGCCGATGGGGACGGCGGTACTTATGGGGAACAACTACTGCGGCGGTTTTCGGTAGGAGATCATCAGTACCTGATGGCCGTGCGGATGAGCATGGACCGGGCGAATGCCGCTGTCGTGCACAAGACAGTAAACGACATTGTTACCCAGGCTGGCTTCCCGTTAGCAGGTCCCTAATGCTCCAGCCGTAGATCGTGATCTTCATGTCCGTGCCGGGCTCGTCGCCTGCACGCGTGGGCGAGAGCTGGGATGAACGGCGACTGGTCGCGGACGGATTCGAGAATGTATATGCCGAGTTGGAGCGGTTGACGGTCCCCGAGACGGGCTTGTCGACGTCGATGGGGTGCCTTACTACTTCCAGTGCCACGACGTGGACTTTTCCGTTGCACCAGATGAGTACTTCGTGTGGCCAGCGGAGACCTTGGTCGCGCTGGAGTGCGAACAGTGGGCGATCTTCGTCGCGTGGAACGACTGCTACAAAACTGGAACCACCAGGGTCGACCGCCAGCCTGGTCATGGAGGTATCGACCCCGGTATGGCGAGCTGACGGCTCAGCTCACCCCACACCGCCGAGCGATGGCAGACGCGAAGCTGCTGGTTGTCGAGTGGCGGTTCGATGTTGGGGGCCGGTACCCGGGTCGACGGGGTCGACTACTGAGTTCGATGGCGCGAACGAGGATGAGGCCACGCTTGATCATTTCCTGTTGTGTGGACAAGCGATGATCAAGCGCGAGGCTCGGCGCCCAGCGTGGACCCCGCCCGCTGGCAGGAGTCCTTCGCGGGCCTCATGACTCGAATCACGTGCCGCTTCAAGCGAATCGAGCCCAGGCGTCGGGCCCTACGCCCGGTGCTCGGCCTCCTGTCCGACCTGCCGCGCAAGAACTGCTGGACCATCGCCGAATGAGTTGGGGACGCTACCCCTGGCGGGATGCAGCACCCGCTCAGCCGAGCCAAGTGGGACGCCGATGCGGTCCGCGACGACGTGAGCGGGTACGTGGTAGAGCACCTGCACGACGACCGGGTGGTGCTGGTGGTCGAGGAGACCGGCGACGTGAATAAGGGCACCATCACGGTCGGCGTCCAGCGCCAGTGCACCGGGACCGCGGGCAGAATCGAGAACGCCCAGGTCGCCGTCGGTCTCGTCTAAGCGGGTCGCCGCGGTCGACCGGGGGTTATACGTTCCGCGCTCATGGGCTTCCGGGCCGACCACTGCCAGGCCGCCGGGCGCGTTTGCCACCAAACCGGAGCTGGGGCGGCCCGCATGATCGGCCGATTCTTGGACGGGGGCCACTGGGCCCAGTGGGTGGCCGGTGATGAGATCTATGTCGGCAACCCGAAGCTGCGAGCCGCACTGGAGGAGCGGGGCTGCGGCTACGTGCTTACCGTCGCCCGGACCGACGAAGTACTCACCCGCGGCGAGAAGTTCCGAGGCGACGCCCTGGCCAAGAAGCTGCCCAAGCGGGCCTGGCAGAAACTGGTCCCCGCCCGTCCGAGAGCAACGGAGCGCCACCGGGATCGCCGAGCGTGCCACCGTCCTCGGACCCCAGACTGCGTCGCGAGGCCGGATACGTCGGACAGAGGGCGGTTCACCTCGTCGCCCAGACGCGGTCGGCGTGACCCGACCGACATTGGATGCTGCGAGGTCACTTCGGCGACAACCCTCCGTGAAGGCTGACGGTTACTCAGGTTTTCCCGACGTCCCGTCAGCCATTCAAGATCATCTTGCACGTGCGTTGCACAAGGTACTGAAAAGCAACAGCGATCAGTGAATGGCTGAGAAGGTAGGTATCCGCAGGTCAGCTGGCACATTGAGGTGTCGTGCCCCTTTCCGTCAAGGGGCACGACACTACACCGGTCAGATGTCCCGGAAGATCTCGATCTGCGCCCCCACCGAATTCAGCCGCTCCGCCAGTTCCTCGTAACCGCGGTTGATCACATAGACGTTGCGCAGTACGGAGGTCCCCTCGGCCGCCATCATCGCGAGGAGCACCACCACCGCCGGCCGCAGGGCCGGCGGGCACATCATTTCCGCCGCGCGCCACCGGGTCGGGCCCTCGACCAGGACCCGGTGCGGGTCCAGGAGCTGGAGGCGGCCACCGAGGCGGTTGAGGTCGGTGAGGTAGATCGCGCGGTTGTCGTAGACCCAGTCGTGGATGAGGGTCTGACCGTGGGCCGAGGCGGCGATGGCCGCGAAGAACGGCACGTTGTCGATGTTGAGGCCCGGGAACGGCATCGGGTGGATCTTGTCGATGGGCGCCTCCAGTTTGGAGGGCCGGACCGTCAGGTCGACCAGGCGGGTGCGCCCGTTGTCGGCGGCGTACTCCGTCGTGCGGGCGCAGTCGACGCCCATCTCCTCCAGGACCGCGAGCTCGATCTCCAGGAACTCGATCGGCACCCGGCGGATCGTCAGCTCCGACTCCGTCACGACGGCGGCGGCCAGCAGGCTCATCGCCTCGACCGGGTCCTCGGAGGGGGAGTAGTCGACGTCCACGTCGATGGTCGGCACGCCGTGCACGGTCAGCGTCGTCGTGCCGACGCCGTCCACCCGTACGCCCAGCGCCTCCAGGAAGAAGCAGAGGTCCTGGACCATGTAGTTGGAGGACGCGTTGCGGATGACGGTGGTGCCGTCGTGCCGGGCGGCGGCCAGCAGCGCGTTCTCGGTCACGGTGTCGCCGCGCTCGGTCAGCACGATGGGGCGGCCGGGGGTGACGGAGTGGTCGACCTGGGCGTGGTAGATGCCCTCGGTCGCGGCGATCTCCAGGCCGAAGCGGCGCAGCGCGATCATGTGCGGCTCGATGGTCCGCGTACCGAGGTCGCAGCCGCCGGCGTACGGCAGCTTGAACCGGTCCATACGGTGCAGCAGCGGCCCGAGGAACATGATGATCGACCGGGTCCGGCGGGCGGCGTCCGCGTCGATGGCGTCCATGTCGAGCCGGGCCGGCGGGACGATCTCCAGATCGGTGCCGTCGTTGATCCAGCGGGCGCGCACCCCGATGGAGTTCAGCACCTCCAGGAGGCGGTAGACCTCCTCGATCCTGGCCACCCGGCGCAGCACCGTACGGCCCTTGTTGAGCAGCGAGGCGCAGAGCAGCGCCACGCACGCGTTCTTGCTGGTCTTGACGTCGATGGCCCCGGAGAGCCGACGCCCGCCGACCACGCGCAGGTGCATGGGTCCGGCGTAGCCGAGCGACACGATTTCGCTGTCGAGCGCTTCACCGATGCGCGCAATCATCTCAAGGCTGATGTTTTGATTGCCGCGCTCGATGCGGTTCACGGCGCTCTGGCTGGTGGCGAGCGCCTCGGCGAGCTGGCTCTGTGTCCAGCCCCGGTGCTGACGGGCGTCACGGATGAGCTTGCCGATACGTACGAGGTAGTCATCTGACATGCCGAAAGGCTATCTCAGATATGAGATGGAGCTGATGTGGGGGTGTGGCATTCGAGTGACGGGTGAGTGCAGGGTTGCGGGAGGAGGGCGCGGCTCGGCACGGACGCGCTGCCCACCCCCAGGATCCGCCCGCCGCATCGGTTCGGCACGCGGAGTGCGTCCATCGGCATCCGGCTGGGAGGTGGCGAGGGCTTCATCCCGGTGCTTCTCGGTACGGCCCGGAAATGTGTCGACGGAGCGCGGGGCGGATCGTATCGTCCTCGGCATGAAGGTGCTCTCCGTCAATGTCGGCCGGCCTCGCCCCAATCCCTGGAAGGGGCTGAGCGCGACCGGGATCGACAAGCGCCCCGTCGTCGGACCGGTCGCCGTTGCCGACCCCGGCCCCAAGGGCTCCGGTGCGGTCGGCCTCGCCGGTGACCGGGTCTACGACGTGCAGCATCACGGCGGCTTCGACCAGGCCGTCTACGCGTACGCCCGCGAGGATCTCGACGGCTGGGAGGCCGAGCTGGACAGGACGCTCGCGAACGGAGCCTTCGGGGAGAACCTCACGACCCTGGTGCTGGACGTCAACGGCGCCCTGATCGGCGAGCGTTGGCGGATCGGGCCGGACGTGGTCCTGGAGGTGTCGTGTCCGCGGATCCCGTGCGCGACGTTCCAGGGCTGGCTGCAACGTGAGGGCTGGATCAAGAGGTTCACACAGGCTGCCCGGCCCGGTGCGTATCTGCGGGTGATCGAGCCCGGTGACATCCGGGGCGGCGACCCGGTCGAGATCGTGCACCGGCCCGATCACGACGTGACCGTTGCCCTCGCCTTCCGGGCCATGACCCTCGACGCCGAACTGCTGCCGCGACTGCTGGCCGCCGACGCGCTGCCGGCGGAGAGCAAAGAGCTGGTCCGTCGGCGGACCTCCGCATAGGTACGACTTCCCGACTCCCCACAGGAATGCGATCTGCCGATCTGTCGATCTGCCGGGCCGCTTGCGCAGCGGGAGTTCGGTCCGTGGGGAGTTCCGGAGGCCGGGCCTTGGCTAACCTGCACGGGTGACCACCGACCTGACCCTGCTGCCGCGTGTCGCCTATCGGGGACAGGAGCTCACCGCACCCAGGCTCCGCGGTCTTCTCGCCCTGCTCGCGGGCGACTTGCACACGGGCTGCAGCAGCCCGCGGCTCGTGGAAGGTCTGTGGCCGGACGAGTTGCCGGAGCGGCCGGGAAAGGCGGTGCAGGTCCTCGTGTCCAGGGCGCGGTCGCTGCTGGGCGCCGACGTCATCACCAGCACGCCGACCGGCTACCGGCTCGCCCTCGCCGAGGACCAGGTCGACGCCTCCGCCCTGCTGCTGCACGCCGCCGCGAGCGCGGACCGGGCCAGGGCCGGGGACCACGCGGGATCGCTCGCCGCGGCCGAGGCCGGGCTCGCGCTGTGGGCGGGCACGCCCGACGGGGCGGGCCCCACCGACGACCCCGTGGCCGCGTTGCGTGCCGAGCGCGCCCCCGTCCGCGGCACGCTCGTGCGCGCGCAGGCGCTCGCGCTCGCCCGTCTCGGGCGGCACGCGGAGGCGGCCGGGCCGCTGGCCGCGGCCTCCGCCGAGCACCCGCGCGACGAGGAGGTGCTCGCCGAGCTGCTCCGCGGCGAGGCGGCGACGGCAGGCCCGTCCGCCGCGCTGACGCGGTACGAGGCGTACCGCGGTGAGCTCCGCGACGAGCTCGGCACGGATCCGGGCGCCGGACTCAAGGCCGTACAGCACGAGTTGCTGCGCGGCGAGGCGCCTGTGGTCAGACACGGCGTACCGCACGAGCCGAATCCCCTCCTCGGCCGGGACGACGACATCGCGGCGGTGCAGCGCCTGCTGCGTACCTCCCGCGCCGTCACCGTGGCCGGCCCCGGCGGCCTCGGCAAGACGCGGCTCTCGCACGCCGTCAGCCGCCGGGCCGAACAGCGCGTGGTGTACTTCGTGCCGCTCGCCGGCGTCACCGCGGACGCGGACGTGGCCGCGGAGGTGGCCTCCGCACTCGGCGCGGGCGCCAAGAGCGGCCAGGCCGCGGCCGATCCGGCGTCCGGCATCCTCGGTGTGCTCGGCTTCGGGCCCGCGCTCCTCGTCCTGGACAACTGCGAGCAGGTGGTCCGGGGCGCCGCCGATCTCGTACGGACCCTGGTCTCCTCCTCGAAGGACCTGCGGGTCCTCGCCACCAGCCGGGCTCCTCTGGGCCTCACATCGGAGGCGGTGTACGCGCTGCCGGAACTCGGCTCCGACACCTCGGTCGAGCTGTTCACGCAGCGGGCCAGGGCCGCCCGGCCCGGCGTGGAGCTGCCGCCGGACGCGGTGGCCGAGCTGTGCCGCAACCTCGAAGGGCTGCCGCTCGCCGTGGAACTGGCCGCGGCGCGGGTGCGGGTGCTCTCGGTGCCGGAGATCGCCCGCCGCCTCGGAGACAGGTTCGCGCTCCTTCGCGGTGGCTCCCGGGACACCCCGGAGCGCCACCGCACTCTGCACGCGGTCGTCGACTGGAGCTGGAACCTGCTCGCGGAGGACGCCCGGGCGGCGCTGCGCACGCTGTCCGTCCTCCCCGGCGGCTTCTCCGGTGAGGCGGCGGAGCACTTCCTCGGCGACGACGCGCTGTTCCTGCTGGAGCAGTTGACCGATCAGTCGCTGCTCACCGTTGCCGACACCCCGGCCGGCGTGCGGTTCCGGATGCTGGAGACCGTACGGGAGTTCAGCGCAGCCCGGCGCGGGGAGGCGGGTGAGGACGAGGCGGCCATCGGTCAGTTCCTCACCTGGGCAAGGGACTTCGGGGTCAGGTACCACGACTGGTTCTTCGGCCCGGAACCGCGGGCCGCCTGGGAGCGGATCAGGCCCGAGCAGGACAACCTCGTCCTTGCCCTGCGGCACGCCCTGGCCCGCACGGACGCCCCCGCCCTCGCCGCCCTCACCGCCGTCCTCGGCGCTCTGTGGGCCACCGACTCCACCTTCCCCCGCCTGGCCGCCCTGGCCGCGGACACCGGCCCGCCCCTTTCGCACTACCACCCCGAACCCGCGTACGTCGAAGTCGCCCGTGCCGCTGCGGTGATGTGCACGGCGGGCCTGTTCATGGGCTACGGCCCGGTCGCCGTGCGCCAGCTCGTCACCCTCCGGCGGCTGCCGACGGCCCCACCGGACACGCTGCTTCGCGCCATCGGGGCGGTGCTGAGCGCGATCCCCGAGATGCTGCCTCCCGACCACGACGTGCTGCGGACGCTCTGCGACAGCGAGCAGCCGCTGGTCGCAGGCGTCGCCGAGTCCATCGCCACCTATGTCTGGGAGTACGAGCACGACATCGACCGCGCGCTCGCCTCGGCCCGCCGGATACTCGCCGAACTGGCGCCGGTCGGGAATCCGTCCATGCAGCTCATGGGGCACTCCCGGCTCAGCGAGCTGTGCCTGCGGACGGGGCGGGGCGAGGAGGCGTACGAGCACCTCAAGGCGACGCTGGAGGTGGTGCCGCGCCTCGGCGACGGGCACGACTACCTCTTCATCCGCACGAGCCTCGTCCTCGCCTGCCTGCAGCGCGGCAATCCCGATGAGGCCGAGTACTGGCTGCGGCAGGCGGAGCGCGACAGCCCCCCGCAGCAGGACTCCTTCTACCGGCCCGACCTCGCCGGACGGGCCGAGATCGCGCTCGCACGCGGGCTGACGGAGGTCGGCCTCGGCCTGTGGCGGGGCGCCGTGGAGTCGATGGCCGAGGCCGGCTCGATGCAGGGCGACGACCTGTGGATCGATCCGTCGGCGCTGCACCTCCAGTCGGCGGCGGTGACGGCGCACGCACACGCCGGCCGTCTCGAACTGGTCGCGGAGCCGCTCGACCGGCTGTGGAAGGGGCTGCGGACCCTGCTCTCCGGCCCGCCCGGTTCGCCCTGGCAGCTCCCGGTGTTCGGGACGGTGCTGCACGCCCTCGGCCTGGCGGGGCTCGCCTCCGACGACGACGTCGCCACTGCTGTACGGATGCTCGCACTGGCCGAACGGCTGAGGGCGATGCGTGACTTCCAGCCGACGATGTCGGCGGACCGGGCCCGGCAGGCGGCCGAGAACGCCGACCGGGCGGCGTACGCCGACGCGGTGTCGGAGTATGCCGCCCTGGAGCGTGACGAGCTGCGGGAGGCAGCTCGCGCACTCACTTCGGGTCGCGGTTGAACTGAGCCATCGACCAGCGGTAGCCGAGGGCGATCAGCGCGACGCACCAGGCGATCGCGATCCACCAGTTGTTGCCGATCCCGGTGCCGAGCAGCAGACCGCGCAGGGTCTCGATGGCCGGGGTGAACGGCTGGTACTCGGCGATCGGCCGGAACCAGCCCGGCATCGTGTCGGCCGGGATGAAGGCGCTGGAGATGAGCGGGAGCAGGATCAGCGGCATGGCCATGTTGCTCGCCGCTTCGGCGTTCGGGCTGGCCATGCCCATCCCGACCGCGATCCAGGTGAGCGCCGTGGCGAACAGCGCGAGCAGCCCGAACGCCGCGAGCCACTCCAGGGCCGTGGCGTCCGTGGACCGGAAACCGATGGCCACGGCGACCGCTCCGACGAGGAGCAGGCTGGCGAGCACCTGAAGCACACTGCCGACGACGTGCCCGACGATCACCGAGCCGCGGTAGACCGCCATCGTGCGGAAGCGGGCGACGAGGCCCTCGGACATGTCGGTGGAGACGGAGACCGCAGCCCCGATCACGGTGCTCCCGATGGTCATCATCAGAATGCCCGGGACGATGTAGTCGATGTAGTCGGAGCGGTCCGAGCCGCCGATACCCGCGCTCATCACGTCGCCGAAGATGTAGACGAAGAGCAGCAGCATCATGATCGGCGTGAGCAGCAGGTTCAGGGTCATGGACGGGTAGCGCCGGGCGTGCAGGAGGTTGCGGCGCAGCATGGTGGACGAGTCGCGGACGGCGAGGGAGAGGGTACTCATCGGACTGTCTCCTTGGACTGGTCGGTCTGGCTCGGCAGGGTGGCGCTGGTCAGGGCGAAGAACACGTCGTCGAGGTCGGGAGTGTGCACGGTCAGCTCGTCGGCCTCGATGCCGGCGGAGTCCAGCCAGTCGAGAATGGCGCGCAGCTCGCGCTGGGTGCCGCCGCTGGGGATCTGCAGCGACAGGGCCTCGTCGTCCCGGGCCGCGTCGCGCAGGGCGACGGCGGCTGTCCGGTACGCCTCCGGGTCGGTGAACCGCAGCCGCACATGCCCGCCGGGGACGAGCCGCTTCAGCTCCTCGGCACTTCCCTCGGCGGCGAGCTTGCCGTCGTTCAGCACCGCGATGCGGTCGGCGAGCTCGTCGGCCTCCTCCAGGTACTGGGTGGTGAGGAAGACGGTGACGCCGTCGGAGACGAGCTCGCGGATGATCTGCCACATGTTGTGCCGTGAGCGGGGGTCGAGTCCGGTGGTCGGTTCGTCGAGGAAGATGATCCGCGGGTTGCCGACCAGGGTCATGGCGATGTCGAGGCGGCGCTTCATGCCGCCGGAGTAGGTGGAGACGGGCTTCTTCGCGGCCTCCACCAGGTCGAAGCGTTCGAGGAGTTCGGCGGCTGCGCGTCGCCCCTCGTCCTTGGGCAGGTGGTGGAGGTCCGCCATGAGGAGCATGTTCTCCTCGCCGGTGATCAGCCCGTCGACGGCGGAGAACTGCCCGGTGACGCCGATCGCGGCGCGCACGGCCTGCGGGTCGGCGGCCAGGTCGTGGCCGCCGACGTGGATCTGGCCGGCGTCGGCGGTGACGAGGGTGGAGAGGATCTTGACGGCGGTGGTCTTGCCGGCGCCGTTCGGGCCGAGCAGCGCGAAGACCGTACCGGCCGGCACCGCGAGGTCGATGCCGTCGAGGACCGTCTTGTCCCCGTAGGCCTTGCGTAGCCCCTTGGCCGCGATGGCGAGGGAGTGCGAAGTCGTTGTCGTCATGCCGAGGAGATTGCGGCAGGGCGCATTCACCACGGTTTCACGACGGTTTCAGTGCCCCGAAACCGGGCGGCGGGCCGGCCGGGACCGTAGCCGACGCCGCCGCCCGCAGCGGACCCGGCTGCTGGGAGACCTCGGCAAAGCGCACGAGCATCGCCGCCCCGCCCCGCCAACGCACCGCAGATGCCGGTAGCGGGCCGGCCGCCGCCGGGGAAGCTACGATCGCCCTTGTTCCAGCCGGACTGCCGCACCGGAGCTGCGTCTCGCGTCCGGACGCTCCACCTGGCACCTCATGCGCTACGCCGGCGCCGGTCGGCATCGAAGAAGTCGAGGCCGAACGCGCGCACACGATCGCTTTACGCACGTGCAGGTTCCCCCACCGTCGGAGTCCGGCAACTTTCGGTGACCACGCTCGAGCTTCGCTGCGAGTCATCAGGGGCGGCCGGACATGACCCTTCCACGGCGATGTACTAGAGTTATCTCGACATCGAGATATATGCCGAAGGCGCACAGCGGGCCGTCGCACGGTAAGGGTTACCTAACTAATCCTTACCTTAGCGGACGGTCGGTTCGCCGAAGGCGGCACCACGCGGCGCCCGCCGTAGTGAGGCGCGGCGCGGAGTTACGCGCACATTGATGAAGGAGACTGTCGTGTCGGCGAACAGCTTCGACGCCCGCAGCACGCTGCGCGTGGGCGACGAGTCGTACGAGATCTTCAAGCTGGACAAGGTCGAGGGCTCCGCGCGCCTCCCTTACAGCCTGAAGGTGCTGCTGGAGAACCTGCTCCGCACGGAGGACGGCGCGAACATCACCGCCGACCACATCCGGGCGCTCGGCGGCTGGGACTCCCAGGCCCAGCCCAGCCAGGAGATCCAGTTCACGCCGGCCCGCGTGATCATGCAGGACTTCACCGGTGTGCCGTGTGTCGTGGACCTCGCCACCATGCGTGAGGCCGTCAAGGAGCTCGGCGGCGACCCGGCGAAGATCAACCCCCTCGCCCCGGCCGAGCTGGTCATCGACCACTCCGTCATCGCCGACAAGTTCGGCACCAACGACGCGTTCGCCCAGAACGTCGAGCTGGAGTACGGCCGCAACAAGGAGCGCTACCAGTTCCTGCGCTGGGGCCAGACTGCCTTCGACGAGTTCAAGGTCGTCCCCCCGGGCACCGGCATCGTCCACCAGGTCAATATCGAGCACCTGGCGCGTACGGTCATGGTCCGGGGTGGCCAGGCGTACCCCGACACCCTCGTCGGCACCGACTCGCACACCACCATGGTCAACGGCCTGGGTGTGCTGGGCTGGGGCGTCGGCGGCATCGAGGCCGAGGCCGCGATGCTCGGCCAGCCGGTCTCCATGCTCATCCCGCGCGTCGTCGGCTTCAAGCTGACCGGCGAGCTCCCGGCCGGCACCACCGCCACCGACCTCGTGCTGACCATCACCGAGATGCTCCGCAAGCACGGCGTCGTCGGCAAGTTCGTCGAGTTCTACGGTGAGGGCGTCGCCGCCACCTCCCTCGCGAACCGCGCCACCATCGGCAACATGTCGCCGGAGTTCGGCTCCACCGCCGCGATCTTCCCGATCGACGACGAGACGCTGAAGTACCTCCGTCTGACCGGCCGCGACGCCCAGCAGGTCGCGCTCGTCGAGGCGTACGCCAAGGAGCAGGGCCTCTGGCTCGACCCGGCCGCCGAGCCCGACTTCTCCGAGAAGCTGGAGCTCGACCTCTCCACGGTCGTCCCCTCCATCGCCGGCCCGAAGCGCCCGCAGGACCGCATCGTCCTCGCGAACGCCAAGGCGCAGTTCGCCCAGGACGTGCGCAACTACGTCTCGGACGACGAGGAGGCGGGCAAGGAGTCCTTCCCGGCCTCCGACTCGCCGGCCAGCCACAACGGCGTTCCGTCGAACCCGGTCACCGTGACCGCCCCCGACGGCACCACGTACGAGCTGGACCACGGCGCCGTCACCGTCGCCGCGATCACCTCCTGCACCAACACCTCGAACCCGTACGTCATGGTCGCCGCGGCGCTCGTGGCGAAGAAGGCGGTCGAGAAGGGCCTGACCCGCAAGCCGTGGGTCAAGACCACCCTCGCCCCGGGCTCGAAGGTCGTCACCGACTACTTCGACAAGGCGGGCCTGACCCCGTACCTCGACAAGGTCGGCTTCAACCTCGTCGGCTACGGCTGCACCACCTGCATCGGCAACTCCGGCCCGCTGCCGGAAGAGGTCTCCAAGGCGGTCAACGAGCACGACCTGGCCGTGACCTCGGTGCTCTCCGGCAACCGCAACTTCGAGGGCCGGATCAACCCCGACGTCAAGATGAACTACCTGGCGTCCCCGCCGCTGGTCGTCGCGTACGCCATCGCCGGTTCGATGAAGGTCGACATCACCAAGGACGCCCTCGGCGTCGACCAGGACGGCAAGCCCGTCCACCTGGCCGACATCTGGCCGACCGAGGCCGAGGTGAACGACGTCGTCGCCAACTCCATCGGCGAGGACATGTTCAACAAGTCCTACCAGGACGTCTTCGCGGGCGATGCCCAGTGGCAGGCGCTCTCGATCCCCACCGGTAACACCTTCGAGTGGGACTCCGAGTCCACCTACGTCCGTAAGCCCCCTTACTTCGAGGGCATGACGATGGAGACCACCCCGGTCTCCGACATCACGGGCGCCCGCGTCCTCGCCAAGCTGGGCGACTCGGTCACCACCGACCACATCTCCCCGGCCGGTGCGATCAAGGCCGACACCCCGGCCGGCAAGTACCTCACGGAGCACGGCATCGAGCGCCGTGACTTCAACTCCTACGGCTCGCGCCGTGGTAACCACGAGGTCATGATCCGCGGCACGTTCGCCAACATCCGCCTGCGCAACCAGATCGCGCCGGGCACCGAGGGCGGCTTCACCCGCGACTTCACGCAGGCTGACGGCCCGGTGTCGTTCATCTACGACGCCTCGCAGAACTACCAGGCCGCCGGCACCCCGCTCGTCATCCTGGCGGGCAAGGAGTACGGCTCCGGCTCGTCCCGCGACTGGGCGGCCAAGGGCACCGCGCTCCTGGGCGTCAAGGCCGTCATCGCCGAGTCCTACGAGCGCATCCACCGCTCGAACCTCATCGGCATGGGCGTCCTCCCGCTCCAGTTCCCAGAGGGCCACACCGCCGAGTCCCTGGGCCTGACCGGCGAGGAGACCTTCTCCTTCACCGGCGTGACCGAGCTGAACGACGGCACGACCCCGCGCACGGTCAAGGTCACCACCGACACCGGCGTGGAGTTCGACGGCGTCGTCCGCATCGATACCCCCGGTGAGGCGGACTACTACCGCAACGGCGGCATCCTGCAGTACGTGCTTCGCCACCTTGTCGGTTCTTTGACCTGACGTGAACGAGCGCCCTGCCCCTGCATCTCGCGGGGAGCGGGGCACTCGCGCTCGACGGGGCGGAAGATGCGCCTGCGACTGATCGCACCCGATCTGTTCCCGGAGCGGAGCTGCGCATCCTACGACAATGAAGAACCCCGCACCTGGTACCAGGTGCGGGGTTCTTCTGTCCTTGCGAGCGTGTGGCGAACGAGCGCCGCTAGTGTCCCGGTCTTGAGTTCTGGTCTCGCCTCGTGAGTCGCCTTCCGTTTCGGATTCGAGCGTTTGCCAGTCGCGAGGTGGCTGGTGGCGGTGTCCTGAAGGCATGGGGGACACCAGGCTGGAGCCGCTCGTGCTGTCCGGGGATGAGCGGTCGATCTTGCGGAACTGGGCCCGGCGCCGGTCGGCGGCGCAGGGCCTGGCCAAGCGGGCCGCGATCGTGCTCGCCTGCGCGGACGGGCTGAGCAATACCGCGGTGGCGGCCCGGCTGGCGACCGACCGCACGACGGTGCGCCGGTGGCGGACCCGGTTCCTGGCCGAGCGGCTCGACGGCCTGTCCGACGAGCCGCGCCCCGGGGTGCCGCGCACCATCACCGATGCGCAGGTCGAGGAGGTGGTGGTGCGGAAACACGCGATCATCGCCGATGCGGGCAACGGCAAGCCGGACAAATCCGCCGCCCCACGTCTGACCCACACCCACTGCCGCCGTCGGCTGACCACCGGCATCGGCAAGCCGCCAGCACTTCTGACCAGCCCGCGAGCCATGGAGCTTGCTTGAGCCGGTTGCCTGGAAATCGGGGCCAGACAGGGGCACTGCCTACGGCACGGTGCTCACTCCTGTTCCGTGCGGATCACAGTCATGCGCTGGGCGGAGTCGACGGGATGGTGAGGCGTACTGAACGAGATGATCTTTAGTGGTCCGCCCTCCTGCGGGCCGCGCAGGCCGTGCTCGTAGACCGCCGGGATGAACACGGACTGCCCCGCACGCAACAGGTGGTCCACGCCGTCTATGTGCACCGAACCAGCCCCCGACAGCACATACAGCAGATGGTCGCCCTCGTGGATGTGGGGCGGAAACGCGCTTCCCGGTTGCAGTACGAGTTGATCGACGCCCATGGTGACGCCAAGGGACGAGACCGCGCGGGCTCCGCTGGCGCCCTCTATGCCGGTGACGTCGACACCGAGGTCGTCGATCACCTGATGCTGCTGCGCGGCCGCGAGATCGACCAAGTGCTGTGCGACGTCGAAAAGATTGCCCATGTCAGCTCTTCTCTCATGATGTGTGTTGACTGCGTGGTGTTGCGCTGCGAGTGGTGG
Source organism: Streptomyces sp. LN549 (assembly GCF_043203805.1). Taxonomy (NCBI): domain Bacteria; kingdom Bacillati; phylum Actinomycetota; class Actinomycetes; order Kitasatosporales; family Streptomycetaceae; genus Streptomyces; species Streptomyces sp. LN549. Next base: position 7,024,671 of record NZ_JAZHRI010000002.1, read on the forward strand.
TTCAAAGTGATGGGGCAAGGTTCAGGACCTGCTCGGTGAGCGAGCCAAGGACCGCTTCGGCAAAGTCGGCTGGCACCACACCTTCCTGCCACAGCAGGTGGAGGCTGATCTGGTCGGGGAACCGGTCGACCTTCAGGACGAAGGGCCGGCCGCGTCGCTTCAGACCCTCGGTACGGATGCGATCGTCTGCGGGCGGCCGCGCCGGAAGGGGCCCGAGCAGTGCCGGCGGTCCTCCGCCGTCCCGCGTGGCGCTGAGATCCTGGTAGTTCAGCCAGGCGCCGGTCAGCACGGAAGCCTGCGTGCCGGCGTAGATTTCCTGCTTGAGCTCCTCCACGCGCAGCCGGTCCACGTTCGCGGCTATCGCCCCGCGCAGTTGTATCGGGTACAGGGCGCGCGCGGCGTCGGCCAGGTTCACCCCCGGCGTCCGCTCGACAGTCATAGGTCCGCGCAGGAAGAGAGTGCTGACTGAACGCCGGTGGGCGGGGCTCAGCCGGTTGGTGAAGTGCGCCTGCAGGCCCACTCGGACGGCACCGGCCACGTCGCACAGGGCATGGCCCAGGGCGGTGAGGAAGAGCGTGGAGACAGGCACACGTAAAGCCGCGGAGCCCCGGTCGGCGGCCTGCAAGAGCCGGGTCGAGCCCATGACGCAGGACCGGTACGTCGGTGGCGGGTCCCCGGCTCGGGCCGGGGTACCCACGTGGGGTACATCAGCTGCCCGCAGGCCGGACAGCTGATCGCGCCAAACGGCGAGGGCCCGCTCCAGGTGGGCGTGTCCCGCCGAGGACCGTTCCCACCGGGCAACATCCCTTGGCTGCATGGGTAGTTCGGTCGCTCCGAAAGCCTCCTCCGGGGCGTGCCCGCGCCAGGCGGCGGTCAGGAACCGGGCGAGGTCGTTCCGTAGTATCTCAATGCCCCAGCCGTCGACGGCGGCATGGTCGGCGACGACACCGATTTCGGTGACGGCACCCCGGTCCTCCGCGACAAGCACTTTCAGAGGCCACTGCCGCTCGACGTCGAAGTCAGTGCGGCGCAGCGAGCGGAACCTCTGAGCGCCTTCGTCGGCCGGGGTGAACTCGAGCAGCGGTTCCAGGTCGGCCGGTGACGTCGGCGCGGGCGCCACCCACTGCACGTCTCGTGGTCCGTCACCGGGGACGAGGAGGGTGCGCAGTGCCTCATGCCGGGTGATGAGTGCGCGAACCGCCGCACGCACCTGGTCGCGGGTGCTGCCCGTGGCGGCCACGCCGGTGACCAGGTTGTAGACATGGGAGTCCGTCCGGTGCAGGGAGGGCGGCTGATCAACCCGCCAGCCCACCTGCCAGTCCAACTGGGGCCAGTTGACGGGCTCTTCGCGCCAGCCGTGTCCAGGGCCGGTCACCGGCACCCCCTGACATGGCCTTGGCCCTGGTGCAGCTGCGCTTGTTGGGCCTGAGCAGCCGTCAGCTCATGGTGCTTGTCGATCTGTTCGAAGGTCTCGGCCAGGTCGGTGAAGGAAAGGAGATTCCGCCCCATCACGGAGAACGCGATGACATCGGGTAATGATCGAGTGAATAACTCCTGCAATACAACCGTCTTTGGGTTTCCGCCACACATATTCATAATATGGACGGGGCATCCTTTCTGCATCAACGGCCGCTCTCCGAAGCCACGCCCTGAGATAATCGGCGACCAATGGCATGGAAAATCGATGGGAATCCCAAACTGGCTGCTGCATGACAACCATCAAGTGCACATCAACGACGGGATTTTACTGAGTAGCGTCGTTCAAATTCTCCAGCCCAGGGTCGTGAGCGCCGGGACAGCCGTGCGGCGCAGCCGTTGAGGGCGGGATGAATGACGTGGAGACGGCCGGGACCCAGGCAGACGTGGACAGCCCGCGCGGGCGGCACAGATTAAGAAGAGGGGAACAGTGCGGAGAAACGCCGGAGGAACGTCCGAAGCGCTCGGGGGGCCGCCACGCCAGCACCGCGAGGTGGAATGCGCAACTTAAATGTAGAGGGGACAAAGCCCCGCGTCGCATCGAGCGAAGTCGACGAATATGCGCCTCACGAGGAACTTCCTGACGCCCGTCACGATCATAACGCGACAATACCGCGACATTAGGCAACCGGTCAACCATGTATCACTCCGTCATATCTGGTGGAGCACTGCACCAGCAGCCATTCCCTGATCTGTCATCAAGCCGAGTGCAACTGGGTTTGATCCGCTTTGACGGACATCGCCGACGGCCACGCGGTGACGACGGCCGCGTTACGCCCGTCGAGCCGAACGAGAACCGTGAAACGAGTCGGGTCTGTCCAGCGAACGGCTCTGTCCCATAATCGGTGGTAGCGCTGTGTAGTGAGTCCGGCGTCGACGGCGGCGCCGGCCGGTTCGGCCCGGCCGCCCCCTGGTCGCCGGCCTGGTCAATGAACTGCGCACCACCGACCCCGCGAAGCACGGGTGGTGCAGCAGGCGTGGGAGACCGTGAGGCCGACCTTCCCGTCCAGCTCCGATGGCGACACCCTCGCGCAAGGCGATGGACGTGGCTCAGGCGTAGGCCTCCTCCTGCATCGCATACAGCCGCGCGTACTCGCCGCCCAGCGCCATCAGCCGCTGGTGGTCGCCGTCCTCGATGACGGATCCGTGGGACAGGACGAGAATCTTGTCGGCCATCCGCACCGTGGAATAGCGGTGGGAAACGATGATGGTGATCGTCCCACTGCGTCGGGCCAGCTCCCGGGCCAACTGGACCTGGCGTTGGAAGACCTCGTACTCGCTGCGCGCGTCCAGCGCCGCAGTGGGTTCGTCGAGCACGACCAGCAGCGGAGAGCGACGCATGCAGGTCCGAGCGAGGGCGAGCTTCTGCCACTGCCCGCCGGAGAGCTCAACGCCACCGAAGACCGGGTCGAGCTGCGTCATCAGCCCATCGTCCAGACGCTCGACAACGCGGGTCGCGCCGCCTTGGGCCACCGCGCGGCGAACCTCCGGGAGGTCGTCGACAGCGGGCAGGTCACCCACGCCGACGGCCTCGTGGGCGAGCGTGGGGTAATGGACGAAGTCCTGGAAGCCGCAGGTGAGGCGCGCGCGCCAGGCAGCCGCGTCGAGCTCCTGGAGGGAGCCGTGCTCGACGGTGAGCCGGCCGCTCGTCGGTGCGTACATCCCGGTCAGGAGTTTGATGAGCGAGGTCTTGCCGGAGCCGTGCGAACCCACAAGTGCCACCAGGGAGCCTGCGGGCAGTTTGGCGGATATGTCGCGCAGCACCGGCACCTTGGTACCGGGGTAGCTGAACGAGACCCGGTCGAGCTCGATTCCGTGGCTGAGCGCAGCTGGTACCGGCAGGGTCGCCGAGGGCGCGGATTCCGCGGCGACGCCACGTAGCCACCAGTAGGCGTCGGCGATGTGGATTCCCGCCATGAACTGCGCCACCTGAGCAACGATGTTCTGCAACATTCCCTGCTGCTGGCGAGCGACGGTGAGCAGCATGATCAGATCCCCGACCGAGGCGCTGCCGTGGCTCAGGCGCACAGCGGTGAACCCCAGCGCCACGGTGAACCCAGCCAGGAAGACCAGCCAGCCGACCGCCAGCAGTGCGCCGGCACGCCACATGCCGCTGCCGACGGTGCGGGAGGCGGTGCGCCAGCGCCGCTGGTAGGCGTTCAGGATCATCGGTCCAGCACCGGTCACCCGCAGTTCCGTGGCCACGGTGGGATCGAAGAAGACCTGGAGCAGGTCGTCAGCGGTGCGTTGGGCCTCCGCGGCGCGCAGGCGGGCGCTGCGGATGCGGGCTTGTCCGATGCGGTTGAGCCAGAGGGTGGGCAGGCAGAGCAGCACGGTCGGCAGCAGGATCGGGGACACGGTAGCAAGCACGAGCAGGGTCGAGCCGATGCCCATCGCGGTGGCCAGGGTCTCCGCCGCGGAGAAGACGGCGTTCGAGAGCTCGGCGCCCCTGCCCGCCACCGCGTCGATTCGATCCAGGCTGCGCGGGTCCTCCAGGTGGTGAACGGTGGGAATGCCGGAGACCATGCCCAGGACTTCGCCGTCCAGGATGAGGCCCGCGCGTTCGCATACGTCGCGGCGCAGGAGGTTCCGCACCCCGGGCATCTGGGTGCTCAGCGAGAACAGGGCGGCTGCCAGGACCGCGTCGCGCAGGGCCGCGGTGTACTGATCGGCGACGACCGCGTCGGCGAAGTTCCGCAGGGCCAGTGCGAATGCCGGCTGGCCGAACACATCGAGGACCAGGGTCGCCACTATCAGCCAGCAACGCAGCGGACTGGTACGCCAGTTGAGGCGGAGCAGGAACATCCAATGTCTGGTTCGGGTACTCACTGCCTGCCCTCCTGCACCGGGGTCACGGCGGCAAACTGCCGAGACTGCAACTCAAAGAGCTCCGCGTAGATTCGACGCTCCGTCAGGAGTTCCTCATGAGTGCCTAGTTCCTGAATCCGGCCGTCCTGGAGCAGCGCTATCCGGTCGGCCAGCCTGACGGTCGCCAGCCGGTGCGAGATGAGGATCACGGTGGCCCCCCGCGCAGCGGCGATCAGCCGGTTGAAGATCCGGACCTCGGCCTCGGCGTCCAGGTGAGCGGTCGGCTCGTCCAGGATGAGAAGGGTTCGGCCGGCCCGAAGCGCGAATACGGCTCGGGCCAGGGCTATGCGCTGCCACTGGCCACCGGACAGCTCGCTCCCTCCGGAGAGCTTGCGCGACAGCGGGGTATCCCAGGACTGCGGCAGGCTGCTGACCAAGTCGTCCAAGTCGAGGTCGTCTACGACCTGCTCGAAGAAGGCGTCGTCCCCCGCGTGCTCAGGGGCACCGATCTCGATGTTCTGGCGCACCGAGAGGTCCAGTCGGAGGAATTCCTGGGTGACCACAGCGATCTGGCTTCGCCAGTGCGCGGCGGGTAGGTCGGCGAGGTCCTGGCCGCCGACGGTGATTCGCCCCGCACCCGGTGCCAGCGCGCGGGTGAGCAGCTTCGTCGTCGTGGTCTTACCGGCGCCGTTGACTCCGACGATGGCGAGCACTTCGCCCGCCCGGACTTCAAGGTCGAGCCCGTTGAGTACTGGCTGCCCGCTGCCCGGGTAGCTGAAGGACAGCTCGTGGAACCGGACGGTGGGCGGCGTCCTGGTCCGATCGCGCGGTGGGGGAACGACAGGGGAGCTCTCCCCGATGCGGTTCCGTTCACGGCGCAGTTGGTCAGCCGCCTGCGCCATCGGCATCCCGTGTTCGACGTCGAAACTTCCGTACCCCAGGCTGCCCAGCCACATCGCGGCCAGCAGGGCGCTGACGTCCTGAGCGACCGTCCCCGGATCGTGGGATGCCGAACCTGAGGCGATCGCGCTCAGGCCCAGGAACATGGCGACGATCCCGGCCAGCAGGGACCTCCAGTTCTCGGAGAACTTCCTGCGGCGTTGCTCCCAGATCGGCTGGGTCTGAGCCAGAAAGGCGGTCCGGTGGTGGTCGGTGACCCAGTCGCCCAGGCCGAAGACCCGGATCTCCTTGGCGTTCTGCACGCTGCTCGCGAACTGCGCCCAGAACCGGTGCCGCCTGGTCAGCGCCGCGGAGCGGACGACCAACCAGTTCAGGTCCACGTAGATGCTCTTCTGCGACCAGCGGCGAGTCAGCAGGACCACCAGGCAGGCCACCACCAGCCAAGGCTGCGAGGGCGCGAGCAGCCCCAGGCAGGCCAAGCACCCCGCGAGTTGGCAGAGCTGGCCCAGGTAGGACACGGCGGCCCGGCCCGGGGTATACCCCTGCATGTCGCTGGATGCCAGGGCGAAGGTCCCCATCAGGTCCGCACGGTCCAGGTGGACGGTCTGCGTTGGCGACAAGGCCAACTCCGCGACCTGGTAGCGGAGACGTCCGTCGATGTGGCGGCTGGCCGCGTGAGCGATCGGATCGATGGCGAGCACCGCCAACTGCTGGACGAGCATCGCCAGGGCGAACACCGCCACCGAGGTCACGACCGCGTGCCACGCTCCGGGGTGGGTCCCGGCCGAGCGAGCGCGCGTGATCAGGTCCCGAGAGGCGATCGCCGAGAGGGCAGGAAGCGCGTTCAGTGTGACGAAAGCGGTGACCAAGAACGCGAAGAGGGAAAGGGGCAGGTTCTTCAGGAGCCGAAGCAGCGAGACCGCCCCTGAGGTGTGCAGACGCGACATGCGGTCCTCGGGGTAGGTGTTGTGTCAGTCAGAGGATGACCACGGGCTGGGCATGGGCTGGGCGATCGGGTGCGCCGCCCTCATGGGGTGGCGGTCACCGTCGTGAACAGCGGCAGGTGCAGCAGACTCGTCACGTCCGGGCGCGGCTCGCCCTCCGTAGCGACGGCAAGGGCCTGGACGACCCTGCCGCCGGCGGCGTGTACCAGGGATCGCACCGCGTCCAACGTGCCCCCGCTGCTGACCACCTCGTCGATGACGGCCACGTTTTTTCCATGGAGGCTGCCGCAGTCGTCCTCACCCAGGAACAGCGCCTGGGCCTGACTGGTTCCGATGGTCCGTACGGGGACCGACAGCGGTTTCACCATGTTCGGGCGGGCCTTCTTGCGCGCCACCACGTAGGGCAGCCCCAGCCTCTCGGCCAGCAAGTGCGCAAGTAGTATCCCGCCCGCCTCGGGGCCCAGGACGATGTCGACCTCGTCGGACACCTGCTGGGCCAGGAGGGCGACCGCCGCCGATACCAGCGGCGCGTCGCCGTAGAGCTTGAGGAAGGCGATGCTGACGTCAGGGGAGACCGCCACGATCGGCAGTCGACGGGTCAGGGCGCCGATGGTGACGGGGTAGGTGGTCACGGGTGCGGGCTCCTCGCATCGTAGTGTCAGCGCCTGGTCAGCGCTTGTCGAATGAGTCGTGGAGGGCTCGGATGCGTGGAAGCGAGACTTCGCGACCGGGCAGCATCCGACTGCCGATCACCAGGCGGTCCGCCCCGGCGGACACCAGCCGAGGGGCCGTGTCTTGGTCCACGGCACCGTCTGCCTCGACCGCGGACAGGATCCCGCGGTCGCGCAGTCGCCTCGCGAGGGCGATCCCATCCAGCGCGGCCTCCTGGAAGGGCCGACCGGCGCCGCCGGGAACGACTGACATCACGGTGACGGTTTTCACGCCGAGCAGTTCGACCAATTCCTGGTCGATCGGCTCGTCTGCGTTGATCACCAGCCCCAGGGACACGCCGTCCGGGAGCGCCCGCTGGAACTCAGCCAGCCTGCCCCGGTCGACGCTCCGCTGGTGGACCGAGATCTGATCGGCCATGCGGAACACCGGATGCCTGAGCAGGCGCTCCGGCTTCGCGTACATGATGTGCACGTCCAGCGGCAGGGCCGACACCGATCGCAGATCACTGATGATCTGTACCGGAAGGCCGAACTCCCCGCCGAAGCCCGGGTCTGCGATGTCGACATGCAGGCGTAGCACGCCCGCGTCCTCCAGTTGCGGCACCTGGGCGCGCAGATCTGCCAGGTTCATGCAGATGACCGAAGCGGACAGGGTCGGTCGTGGCACGGGGACGGGCGTGGGGCGGGGGACGAGCAGGCTGACCGTCGCAGTCGTGGCCCCGGCCGCTACGGCGGGGGGTGACGGCGCGTTCCGGCGGCCGAGCCGCAGAAACGCGTTCACCAGGTCGGCCAAGACATAGGGCAGGGCGGGCAGCACGGCCAGGTTGTCGAGTTCCGGTTTGGACCCGGCGGCGTCGGAGGCGCGCAGGCTGCGCAGATCCCCTCCGGACAGCAACTTCTGCAGCCGCTTGCTGCCGAACACGGTGGGACGCAGGTGCGTCGAGACCGCGTGCACCGCCACGTTCTCGCACCGCTCGTGCACTGCCTGCGCGGTCGCCATCAGCGTGCCGGCGCTGGTGATGAGGTCGTCGACGATGATCGCCGTGCGCGCCGTGTCCAGCGCCGTAGAGTCGAAGAGCGCGAGGGAGACATGCTCCGGGCCCAGGCGTTTCTTGACCGCCGCGACCACGGGCACCCCGTGTGCCCTGGCCAGAGCACTGACCGCCGGTTCGATGCCTGCGTCCGGCGCCACCAGGACGGCGCCGTCGCCCACGAGCGGCCGCAGCAGATCGTCCACCAGGCCGTCCACCGGGAGGAGAGTCAGCCGTGCCCCGGCGAACGAGGCGTCCAGCAGCGCCGCGTTCCCGGACCTCAGGGTGATCACGTCCTCGATCCCCGCCGCACCGGCCAGATCCGACACCAGCGCTGCCATCAGCGGCCTTCGTTGCGCGGGGACGTGCCGATCCTGCCGGGAGTAGGCCAGGTGCGGCAGGAAGGCGGCCACGTAGGCCGCGCCGTGGTCCCGGTAGGAGCGGGCCGCCGCCAGGAGCGCCATCATCTCCCTGTTGGGATCGGCGCCGAAGTTCGTGGCGCACTGCAGCAGCAGAACATGACAACCGGTCGGATCGTCAGCGAGGTCCACACAGAGCTCGCCGTCGGGGAAGACCCCGTCGATGCTCTGCTGAAGCCGGACATTGCCGACCGAGCCGCGCAGGCGCTCGACGATCAGCTCAGCCGCTTCCGGAAAGGCCGACTCGAAGGACGAGCAGGTAGCCACGATCACGTCGGGAAGGGGGAGGTCACGAGGGCTCACGAGGCTGCGCCCCGGGATCCCGGGCGTCCGCTGCCCGGCAGAGCCGCAGACATCTCGGCCACCGTCGCCAGCAGTTCGACAGGCTCCAGCCGACCGGCGCCGGGCTGCGCCGACGACGCGTCCGCCGCGCCGCGCAGCTGGAAGTGCTCGCCGGTGGCCTGTTCGACGATGGTCGCGCTCCTTTTGACGATCGGCCCACGGAGCATCAACGTGAGTGTCGGTCGGCAAGCGGTGAGTGAGTGCACCGCGTCCGGCCCCATGACGTAGCCGCTTCCCTCCTGCTCGACCCGGATGCTCTCGGCAGTGCGCTCGGCCGACGAGGCGTCGGGGTCCAGAACGGTCCGCCGGTAGCCGCGGTGGACGTAGGCGCCGCTGAGGATCCGGGTCGCGAAGGCGAAGCGGTGGTCATGCGGGCGGTCCTGGTAGCCCGGGGTGAACAGGTGTAACCGCAGCCTGACCGCGTCGGCCGGGGACCGCCAGACGACCAGTTTGCGCATGGAGTCGACCCGCCCGGACAGTTCGGGCAGTCCTGGGGTGTCCGCCAGGGCGGCCAGCAGCTTCCGGAGGGGTTGGCAGTCGTCCTGCACGAGCGCATCGAACAGCGTGTCGGACCGCTCCCGCACCTGGTCCAGATCGCCCCAGGCCAGTGACTCCAGGCCGGCAAACGGTGAGAGGGCATCCACCTGGCGCGTCGCCATCAGCACGCCTCGCTCTCTGGCCCCGCCGGGCCAACACCGGTGTCGGGACCAGGCGGAAGGCCGAGGACCGAGGCGATCTGGTCCGCGATGGCCTCGGGCGCACGAGTGCCGTCGAGTCGGAAGAGCTCCGAGTCGCGCTCGAACAGCTCGTGGATGGACTCCTGGCACAGTCGGTGGTCGCGCAGCCGGATACCGGCCCTCAGATCGTCATCGTCGGCACGGCGGCGCATCGTGGCCCCGCACGCGCCGCACAGCTCACCGTGGGGGACGGGAGGGGAGGGGCGGCCGCATGCCTCGCAGGCGGTACGAGTCGCGGTGCGAAGACGGGACAGTTCGTCGGAGATCTCGACCTCGATCAGTCCGCCGAGCGTGATGGAACTCGCCTTCAACACGGCGTCGAGGTCGTGGAACTGCTGGGGGCTGCGCGGGTATCCCTCGATGATGATCTGCCGCTGCCCGGCTGACAACCGCTGCAGTGAAATCTCCAGCAGCCGCCGGACCTCGGCATCCTCCGCGAGTTCCCCGGTCTCGAACCGGTGCCTCATCGCCACCACCTCGGGGTGCCCCTCGGCGATCAAAGCCAATGCCTGGCTCTTGACGCCGAAGTGCGCGAGTCGGGGGTGGCGGGCGAGGAGGCTGTTGACGGCGCTCGTCTTGCCCGCACCCGGTACGCCGGTCAGAACGTACGCCACTCGGCGGGACACGGCTGACGGGCCGTCCAGGGGGTGCGTCGTCGTGTATGGGGTCGTCATCAGGTCTATGCCGTCTCTTGGAGGAGTTCCCAGGCCTTCGCGAGCACGTCGGGGTCCGCGTTCACCAGACCAGAGGCGAGGTGCTGGTCGAGCACGCGCAAGGTCGCGTACAGCGCCCGCTCCGGGGTCTCCAGGATCCGACTGGCCAGGTGGTACAGCTCGTTGTGCTCAGAGCCCACGGACACGGCGTCCGGATAGCGTTCGCTGACGAGCTGGGCGAGGGCGTCGGGGCCCTCCTGAACGAGGAAGACCGTGATCGGGTCCGCGTAGTAGTGGTCCATGACCGCGGCCCACGAGGACAGATCGCCCAGGCGGCGGATCCGGTCGGGAGCGTTTCCTTCGAGGATCTTCACGGCCCCGTCGTCCTCGAAGATCATGGCCAGGCCGTCCAGTTGGCGCACCACCGGACCGTTGTAGGTGCGTGCCGGGATGTGCCCCCCGGCAGCGGTAGCGAAGCGCTTCCCGAACTCCTCGGACCGCGATTCGTCCGGCATCCCCACCGGAAGCCGGTCAAGCTTCCGCTTGGTGATTCGGCCGTCCAGGATGAGGTTCTTGTAGTAGATGAGGATGTCCCTTCCGTCCGGCAGGCGGATGGTCTGCTGGTAGTCCTCGATCTCACTGAGCTCGCCGCCCAGGAGCGCTGCCAGGTCGCTCATGGTCCGATCGCCGTCGAGCAGCACCGAACGGACGTAGAAGCCGATGTCCCGGTATTCGTCGCCGGAGAGGACCGTGATGAGGTTCGCGGCCGGCTCAAGGCCTATGCGCGCGGCGTGAAACCAGTCGACACTGATCCGCACGGTGAAGGAGACGGGTTGGGGAGCCGGGGTGCGGCCCCGCCACGCGGCCGCGAGCTCAGCCACCGTGTCACGGGCGGCCTCAAGGTCACCGGCGAAGTGGGCACTGGTGATGAGCTCGATCTCCTCCAGCGCGGAGGAAGTGACCTCCGCGATGAAACGCTTGCAGAACTCAGGCTCCATCATGGGCTCGCCGCCCCCTGACAGAACGGCCTTCCACACCTGCGAGTCCCGCAGCATCGCTAACAGCTCATCCCCGAAACGGGTGATGCGCGGCCGGGCCAGATCCCGGACGTTCGGCGGCGCGGCGAAGTTGCAGTGGCCGCAGCCCACCGGGCAGATCGCCGTCGGCCAGACATAGGCGGTGGAAGCCGTACGCGGCTCGTCGATCCGGTAGGCGCCCAGCGAGCCCAGGACCAGGTCACGCGCCTGCCGGAACTGCGCGGCCCGTGCGTCGTCGGTGGGCTTGCGGTTGGTAAAGCTGACTTGCTGCATCGCGACTGCTACCTGTCTTCAGATCGGGGATTGTTGCTACGCGGAGCTGTCTGACTGCCGCTCGCCCTGCGGTACATCACCCCTTCGGACCAGACGGCCGGGATGCGCCCCCACTCCATGGCGCTGCGCAGGTCGGGGAAGAAGCCTCGTCCGCTGAGGTTCGCGCTGGTGTTGCAGAGCAGAGGGATCGAGCTGATCCGGTGGTACTCGGTGAGGATCTCGAAGACCACCGGGTCATCGGTGCTGTTGACGGTCTGCAGCCGGGCAGTGCCGTCCAGGTGACACACTGCGGGCACCCGGTCGCGCCACTGCGGGCGCACATCGTGGTCGAACAGCATGTACGGGTCCGGCGTCCCCGGCTCGAAGACCTGCTCGGCACTCGCCTCCAGGCAGATCGGCGCCACCGGCCGGTACCCCTCACGACCCTTGAGCTGGTTGAGGCGCCCCTTCATGTCCGCTGCCACGGCGGGGGCGAGGATGCTGCGGTGGCCCAGGGCCCGGGGACCGAGTTCGGCCCGGCCATGGAGCACCAGGACCGGATCGCCGAGCCGGTGAAGGTACTCGGCCAACTCGGCAGGGGAGCACGGCTGCGCCTCCCAGCCGACCGGGATCCCAGAATCCACCAGGGCGGGGCCGGCGAACACGGACCAGTCGAGCTCTTGCCCCTCGCCGCTACGCAGCAGCTCACAGCAGGCGGCGCCGAGGGCACTGCCGGCGTCGTTGGGGAACGGCGGGATCCAGACCTCCTGAACGACTCCCGAGGCCCGGATGTCACGGTTCCATTTGATGTTGAGCGCGCAGCCCCCGACGAGGCACAGGTTCGCCGAGCGGCTTCCGTCCTGCCGGATTCGACCTGCGAGCCGAGCGACGAGCTTCTGGCCCAGGAATGCATGGATCGAGGCCAGCATGTCGTCCGGAGCAGCGAGTTCGCGTGGGAGGCCGTCGCACATCAGCTCCAGAATGCGCCGCCCCACGCCCTCGCCGATTTGGTCGTCGGTAAGCGGGCCAGGACCCAAGACCGCGTGCTCGGCCGCCTGGTACAGCTCCTCGAGCGTGTCCACGACCTTCTCCACCGGGCTCCCGTGCGCGACATAAGCCATGATCTTTCCCGGCAGCGTTCCCGAGGCTGTCTGCGTCGACTCGAAGCCCTGCTCGAATGGCGGGAAAAGCCGCGAGAGAGAATGGTATGTGTCGCCCAGCAGGTGAAACAGCGGGCCCAGATTCTCGGCCTTTCCAGTGACCGGGTCGTAGTAGTAGAGGAACGGGAACATCGCCCCGTCCCAGCACAGCACGTAGGAGGCATCCCGGGAGGCGGCAAACGGACTGGAGCAGTAGGCCGACGCCATATGGCCCGCGTAGTGGGCGTAACTGGTGTACTCCAGATCCATCAGGCGGAATTGGTAGGGCCGCAGCAGGTCGTCGTCCAGAATCCCGCGCCGATAGGGGCCCAGGTCGATGCTGACCTCCTGACCTCCCCACATCCTTGTCCGGGGGGTCTTCCGCCAACCGTCCAGCACGAACCGGTCGACCTGGCCCAGCGTGTATCCGTACTGGCCGAGCAGCGAAGTCACTACGTCGAGATCGTCGACGCGCTGGTGCCTGGGGTTGTTCCCGATCTTCTCCATCTCGATGCTGAACACGAGGCGACCATTGTCGATGAGCGCCACGCCACCGTCGTGGGTGATCTTTACTCCGCAGATTATCAAGGGTCCTCCTGAGTTCTGTTCAGTTGTCCGCTTTACTCAGGGCTTCCATGACCTCGTCGTACCAGCCGGTATGATCTGCCGAATCGGCGCTGGACAGGTACCATCCGTCGCCTTGCGCGAGTCCGATTTCTCCGGCAGTTCGACGCAGTGAAAGGACGCTGTCGGCCCATGAGCGAGTGGCGCTCTCCCGCGATACCGCGAGCTCGATCCCAAGCTCCCCTGAAAGGAACAGCCGGACCATTTCGATCTGCGCCAGGAGGTCCGGCACTTCGGTGGGCGCAGGCTTTTCGAGCAATGCCAGTGCCGTTGTCGCGTCCGCCTGGCTGATGCGCCGCAGGTGCCGCAGGAGCAGCCCTGACCGCTCAGGCTGGTCACCCGCCGCGACCGGCTGAATACCGGCACGTCGCAGGTAGAGCTCCAGGCTCGAGACGATCATGTCCTGCAGCGAGCACCACGCCAATTCGATCTGGGCGGAATCGATGGCTCCTTCGATATCGAATTGGAGGGACATGATCTCGCGCCGTACGTCTGTCTCTTGCTGCAGCTCACGGAGCCAAGCGACGAGGTCCTTCGTTTCAGAGTTCACGAAACTCCAATCCTCAGCATGTCTGCTGAATGAAGGCGTTGGAGCGCAGGTTCGACGTCTGCGACCAGAGAGCGGCGGCGACCTCACTGCCGGGTACGGACAGGGCTGCGGCGATGTCGTCCGTGGCTTCGCTCCAGCTGATCCCTGCACCCAGCCGCTCGCAAAGCAGAGATGTCAGGTGATCGGTTCGGATGATCCTGCGCCTGGGGCCGATCAGGAAGTTGACATCGGAGCCGCCTCGGTAGGCGACACCGTCGCCCAGGACTCCGGACTTTTCGGTGACCGCCCGCAGCGCTTCCGGGGGTAGATCGACGCGATCGCGCAGCCGTGCGAGCCGATCGGCCGACGAGCCGCTCGGGCGTATCCAGTCGTCCACCAGTTCGTGGAACGCCTTGGATCCCCGTCCGTGTCGGCGCGCCGCCTTCTCGCCGAGCCATTTCAGGGACGGATAGCCTTCGCCCTCGTCGGCCAGGGTGCTTGTGGAGATCCAGGCACTACCAGCGCGGAGGAGGAACCCTGCCTGTTCGTCCTGGCGGCAGGCGAGGGCGGTGGCGGCACGGGCCAGGTGCTCGAACGCTCGAAAGCGGGCCCACCGGGCGAACTGCTCCCTGGCCGTTTCGACGCGAAAGAGCGCCAGTACCTCAGCCGCCGGCTCGCTCACCAGGACCGGCAGGCCGATGGAGAGGCGGTAGTAGCGGTCGTAGTCGGCGAGCTTCCGATCGCCGACCGCACCCCAGGAGAACTCGACGACATGGGATCTGAGGCGGGCGAGCGCGCCCAGCGTCATGAACTCGCAGTCCACGTAGCGGGACTTGCGAATTCCGATCGCGGTGCTCTGTCCCCGGACCTCCTCATCGAGGACGGCGTAGAGGTCTATGTCAGAGTTCTTGTTCCCGAATCCCTCCACGATGGAACCGGTCGCGATGCACGAGGCACCGCTGGGGAGACCGGAGCAGATTCGCGATATCTCGGCTTTGATTTCCGGTGGGAAATGGTTCTCGGTCACCGTAGTTGTCATTTCCGGACTCGCCAACGTTCGCCGGCCTCTCTGTCTTCGTTGCGGGCGCGGTGCGCAGCGCAGCGGTTATGGGTTGACGCCGTGACCGCGCGCGCCGACCAGGTGGCAGCGCGGGCTCCCCAATGTCGACGTGCGTGTGCGGCGCATCGATTCGGCCGCCCTCAAGCCGTGCGGCGAGGAATCAGGACTTAGCTCCGGAGTGTTCGGCCAAGGTCTGCACGGCCAATTCAGCTATGCCTTGCATGAAAGTGACGACATCGCGAGGCGTCAGTACCGCAGTTTTCACGCGCAGGGACATCACCATCATGGCGGGAGGCCTCTGGGCCCCGAGGAAGAACCTCCGTCCGATCCTGCGTGGTGCCGAGGCGTTGCCGGCCCAAGGCGAGAGCCGCATCACCGGTTCGGGTGCCGGAGAAGCGTACGTAGTGGGACGGAATCGAACTCTCCCATCTGTTCCTATACGCCGAATGACTCTGGTTCGTCCGCCAGAGCGAGGCGCATCCCAATGAAAGAACGGAAATGCGGGTTCGGCCGCATCATGAGCGCCGATTCCTTACAAGGGCAGACCTCGTGCACGGATCGCACCAGACCGACCGCTCAGCGAAGCGGCTTGATCGGAAAGTACGTTGCCGCTCACGGCGGGGACGCGTCAAGACACCTGAAGGGATCTTTGCAACGCTCTGCATTAAGTTTCCGTTTCCAGACGGAATCATGTACTCCGGTTAGTTGGCTCCAGTGTTAAACCAAGGCCGTGACCCGGGACTTCTCTATCGAGCGCGGCAAGGTGATCACGATTTATCCGGATTGGCGCGGCAGTCGCAGACGGCGACCCGGTCACACGGCGGCCGCGGCGTAAGGCCGGTTGATCGGCCCTCCGAACAGGGGGCGTCTCACAATGCGTGTACGTTGGCATCGCGTGAAGAATCCGGACAGAGCTTCGGGATAATGCCGACCGGGTAGTGCCTTATGCCATAAGGTTTATTGACGCTTCGTCGGCAGTTCCAGTAAAATCGGAGAACCGAGTCGTGGGCGGAGGATCTTCGTCCCGCACCACCTTCGTTGCGACTGCTGCTGATGCAGCCGGCCGCTGTCCACGACCCGCGGTGCTGGTGCCTCCAGGTCGCAACCGCACCCCTGTTGACGGGGAAGTGGCAGGCGGTCACCTGAACGGTCACCTCTCCGGTGGTGCGCCGCCCTTCTGTGCGTTGGGCTGTCGGCGTTTGCGTACCACCATCGGAGATGGCCGGCTTGAACCTCGTTGTCGAACCTTCTGACCATGTGACCCGGTCTCGCGCTCCTACCTGCCTTGGGCGGGAAGGCGGGAGGCCTGATCCCAGCCGTATGCCGCTGACCGGACGGGGAGTTAGGACTTTGTTAGGTGCTGCCCCTGCGAATCTCGCAGAACTGCTCAAGGCACGACAGTCAGCCGAAGGCGCCTATGTCTCGGTGACCGCGACCGGGACTCGGCGGCTCGCATACAACCAGCTGTACGAACGGGCCGGTGCAATGGCGACATGGCTGGCGCAGGAGACGGGCGATCCTCCGCAGGGCAGGGAGGCACATGCGATTGTTCTCACCCTCGCGGATCCCCTGGAGTTCGTCACCGCGTTCTTCGCCGTAGCCCTGATCGGTGCGGTTCCGGTTCCCGGTCCCACGCGTGTGGACGCGCGCCCAGGGCACAAAGCGCGGCTGGTGAACATCGTGAAGGCGTCACGACCAGCGTTCGTCATTGCCGATGACGATCGGACAGGTGCTCTTCGAGAGGCACTGGACCAGTGCGATGTCACCATCCTTCCGATCGGGCAGGCAGCGACCAGCCAGGGGATCGACCCGGCGGCCTTTCGGGTGCATCCCTCCTGCTACGAGCAGTACACCTCTGGCTCCGTTTCCGTCCCCAGGCCGATCGTCATCTCCCAGGAGAACGTGCTCGCCCAACTGCGGCAGGCTGCCGAGGCATTCGGCGAAACACACGACAGCGTCTCAGTGAACTGGGTCCCGCTGTACCACGACATGGGGCTGGTCACCAGCGTCCTTCGTCCGCTGTGGTCGGACTACACCTCCGTGCTCCTGGACGCGTTCCACTTCGTCAGGGAACCCCACATATGGCCGGCGGCCCTCACGGACTGGCGTGCGACGCACACCTCCGCGCCCGACTTCGGATACGCCCTCTGCGCTCGTAAGGTCACAGACGCCGGCTCGTACGATCTCAGTGCGCTGCGGGTGGCCAGGAACGCCGGGGAACCGGTCCGCCCCGCCACCCTGTTCGCGTTCACCGACAGGTTCGCGTCGGCCGGGTTTCGGTTCAGTGCATTCAAGCCTTCGTACGGCCTCGCTGAGGCCACGTTGACGGTCACCGCGTGTCGGCCGGAGGATCCGCCGAAGATCATCGAATTCTCGGCCACCTCGCTGCGCAGCGGCCGAGCGGCTCCAGCGCACGACGGCGATCAGGCCACTGCCCTGGTCTCCTGCGGCCCCCCGCTCAGAGATACGGAGGTCACCATCCGCGACGAATCCGGTTCCGTTCTCGACGGCGACGGGCAGATCGGGGAGGTCCACATCGCCGGCCCTCAGGTCGCGGCGGACCGGGCTGCCCAGTCCCGCGCCGCGGAGCACACGGGGCTCGGGACTGGTGACTTGGGCTTTCGCTGGCGGGGTGAGCTGGTGCTGCTGGGACGCAGCCGGGACAGGTTCCAGGTTCGGGGACAGAACTTCTATCCCTCTGAGATCGAGGATGCGGTGGTGGCGGCGGACGACCGGCTACGGCCAGGGCGAGCGGCCGTCATCGCGCTGCCGGGTGCGCCGCATGAGTCTCCCTCGACGGTGGTCCTCGCGGAGGTCGCCAGAGAGCACACGACTCTCCGCCAGGAAGCGGCCGCTGAGATCGCCCGAAGCATCACCAGAACCGTCAGCAGAGACTTCGGGCTCTCGCTCCGTGAGGTGGCAGTGCTTCCGGCCGGGACACTGCCGGTGACGACGAGCGGCAAGATCCGCCGTGAAGGGTGCCGCTCGCTCCTGGAGCAAGGCCTGCTGACTTCACCTCGGTACAGCGGAGCAGGAGCCCCTGACTGGGCGTCAAACGTTGATTGAACACGTGAGGACTGAATCGGATGAGGCAACAGGTCGTTGATCGCGTCGTGTCCATGGCCGAGGAGGTGTTCCAGCGGACGGTGACTCCCGCGGACAGCTTCTTCGACCTCGGTGGCGACTCCCTGATGGCGTTGGAACTCTGTCTGCAAATCGAGAACTGGGTCGGTCGACCGGTCGATATGGGAGAGCTGGTGGGAGCCGGAAGCCTCGAGGAATTCGCTGCGACCGTCAGCGCCCTCCTGGGTGCGGAATGAACGCCGGGGGAAGCGGTATGTGGGGCGAGAACTACCGCAGGTTCGAAGAAATCGTGACGGCGAACTGCCCGATGGCTGAGGCCGGAAAGCCGTTGAGCCCGGATGTCGACCTCGTCGAACTGGGCATGGACTCACTCCAGATCGTATCCACGATGCTGCAGCTCGAGGAGGCGTTCGAGGTCACGCTCCCCGAGGAGCACATGACGTTGGAGACCTTCACAACCCCCGGTCACCTTTGGGCGTTCGTCGAACTGGCGCTGGGAGAGCGAAGTGGCGGGCAGTCACGAACATGAGCGGAGCGAATCCATGACTGAAGCCAGTCACAAACACGTTGTCGAGTGCGCGCTCACGATCCCGGATCGGTACCGCGCTTTCACCCGGAGCACGGATGACGCATGGACCGCTCATCGGATCCCGGAATCCGTCCTGCTCGACCTGTTGGTTCTTGGCCTGCCGCATCAGGTCTCGGGTTCGGGGCCTAGGTTCGATGATCGGGACCTGGTGAACCTGTCGCTCCAGCTCCGCCTTCCCTCTCCGCAGCTGAGGATGCTCAGATTTCTTGGGGACTGTCTGAGCGACAACATCGGCCAGCGTGTCGTCCGCACAGTCACGGTGGCGGCGAGGTGCCCCGATCTGGACAGCGATCACGTGTGCGATGTGCACTTCGCGCCGTCGCTGATGCGGTACCGGACCGACCGGCCGGCGACCGGCCTCACAAGCGGCCGGATCAGCGTGGAGGTTGAACTTCCTTGCGGGCCGCCTGAATTCGTGACCGAGGCGAGCGGACTGCTGCCGTTGATCGAGGTCGCGAGGGAATTGGAGTTCTATCACGTACCACGCGGATTCGGCTCGGACGGGGAGTTCTCGCGCACCACCGGACTTGCCGACTGCGTGCTTGCCACGGTGCATCTGGTCGACTCGGCGCGGGCCTTGGGTATCGACGCCAGACCCGTGGCGGGGATGTTTGTGGCGAGACCCTTTTCACTGCCGCACGCCTGGATCAGCGTTCCCTTCGAAAGCGGTCGCCGGATGATCGATCCGTTCTTCATCAGCACCCTGGCGCGCTGGGGGGTCCTGGACGCCGACGTCTGGCCGGCATGCAGGATCCCGAAGGGGGTTCTCTTTGAGTGCATCGGCTATCGGGAGCCGTTGGCCACGCACAACGGGAGCATGATCACGCCTTCGTTGGTGACCCGATGAGCCATGAGCCAAGCGGAGCTGAGCTTTCGGAGCTTCCGGGCATGGAGCGGGAAGGTCCCGCCGAAGCGCCCTGTGTCCTTCGCGGAACAAGGCGCGGCCCCGACCCGGTCGGCTTGTGCCGCATCATCGCCGAGCAGCGGGACCGGCAGCCGAACGCCGTGGCGGTGCGACACGGCGGCCGTACGACCAGTTACGACGAACTCGTGCGATCGGTGAATCGCTGTTCTCAGGCCCTGCGGGCCGCCGGCTGCGCGCTTGGGGACAGCGTCGCAGTCGTGGGCCCGCGAGGCGTGCTCACGATCGCCCTCCTGCTGGCCACAGAGAACATCGGTGCGGTCTACGTGCCGATCGATCCGAGCTGGCCGAATCTCTTCGCCGCCGACGTCATCGGCAATGCCGCACCGGCTGCCGCCGTCCTGCACGGGATGGACGACTCGTCGACGGAACGCTGGACACATCTGCTGCGCCGGCTCAACGTACCGATCGTGGCGGATTCGAACCATGGAGCGCTGAAGCCGGGAGCGGCGGACAGGGTTGTCCGCGAAGGGCATCTCCACGAAACGAGATACGTCATACACACATCTGGCAGCAGTGGGGCGCCCAAGGGCGTGATGGTTCAGCATCAGGGCTTGGTGAACCATCTGCTGGCGATCATTGACGAGCTCAAACTGACCCCCCTCGACGTCGTCGGTTTCACCGCCCCCCCGAGCCATGTGATCTCGGTGTGGCAGATGCTTTCAGCGTTGCTTGTCGGTGCATCGGTCGCGATCGTCGATGAGCTGGATGTGAGGATCCCGCGCCGACTGATCTCGCGCGTCCAGTCCCAGGGCGTGACCATCCTGGAGCTGATTCCGACGGCCATGAGGGGAGTCCTTCAGGAGCTGCGAAGCGGACGGGCGAGTACCGGCCAGCTGGATGCGCTCAGATCTCTGATCTCCACGGGCGGCCCCCTTGAGACCACTCTGGCAGCACACGCCCTCGAGACCCTTCCCCATGTCTCGCTCATCAACGCGTACGGAATGACCGAATGCTCGGACGACGTCGCCTTTCACCGGGTCGTCCCCGCCGACATCACGGCGGGGGAGATTCCGGCTGGTCGGCCGATACCCAATGTGGACCTCCACCTACTCGTCTGCGAGGAGGGCTCATGGAGGGCGGCCAGGGAGGGCGAGGTCGGGGAGCTATTCGTCGGTGGCCTCGCCGTGTCCACCGGATACCGAGGCGCGCCCGCAGGTGACCCGTTCTTCCATAGTCCGTTCAGTCGTCCTGGCGAGCCTGGAAGGCTGTACCGGACGGGCGACGTCGCGATGTTCCAGCATGGGGCGGTCTTCTGCAGGGGACGCGCGGACAGGCACGTGAAGATCGCAGGAGTGAGCGTGGACCTCAATCATGTGGAAGCGGTGCTCAGGCAGCACCCTGCCGTGGAGGACTGCGGGGTCGTCGCCGTGCGGAAAGACGGACACGCGCAACTGGTCGCCTATTGCACCCTCGGGTCACCGGCTCCCTGGCGTGATCTTCAGAGGTTCGCGACAGCCCGAATGCCTGCGGCGTTCGCGCCGAGGGAGTGGCATGTCGAGGAGTCCCTGCCTCTGACCAGTAGCGGGAAGGTGGACTACCGCGCGCTTGCCGAGCGCGATTCCTCGGCCGCCGTCTGGCGGTGACCAGCGCGGCGGGGTGGCGGAAGCGGGCGGGGGTGACTCTATGTCCCCGTCAAGGCGCGCAGGTTCGGTTGGGGACGGTTTGGCAAACCCGGCCGCCGCAGACTTTGAACTGCTGCACGTGAAGCGCCGAGACTGCACGCCGCTCTGAGCCGACCCTGCCGCCGCGCTGCGTGTTGCCCCAGGACTTGTTCCCGGCGGTGGTATGCCTGGCAGCTGCATTCGCCATCCGATTCTTCTTGTGGCCCTTGCGCTCAGAGGCGGGGGCGTCGGCCCCCTGCCCTCCAGCGCCTTCCGGCCGGGGCGCCGGTTCCAACCGACGGGCCCTTCTTGGAGCCGGGGGGCCTGCGCCGGCTGTTGCCAGCCGTCGGTACGGTCCCGCTTCGTTTCGAACGTTCTGGCGAGCAACCTCAGCTGAGGGTCCAGCGGGAGCTGTCGGCGCGGTCCTCGATGGTGATGCCTGCCTGCGTCAGCAAATCCCGGATGGCGTCCGAGGTGACGTAGTCCTTGCGTTCCCGCGCGGCCTGGCGCTGCTCCAGCACCAGCTGGACCAAGGCGTCGACGACGCCATTCAGGTCCTCTCCCTGCTGTGGTCCGGCCCACTGGGGGTCCAGCGGGTCGAGGCCGAGCACTCCGAGCATCGCGCGGACCTCCGCGAGGCGCGCGACCACGCTCTCCTTGTCGTCCGCCGCGAGCGCGGCGTTGCCCTGCCGGACGGCGGTGTGGACGACGGCCAGCGCCTGCGGCACGCCGAAGTCGTCGTCCATCGCTTCGGCGAACGCCGGGGGCACGCGCGGCGCAGGTTCGACCGTGCCGTGCTGCTCGGTGACCCGCTGGACGAAGCCCTCGATCCGGTTGAACCCGGTCTCGGCCTCGCGCAGGGCCTCCTCGCTGTACTCGATCGTCGAGCGGTAGTGCGGGGTGCCCAGGTAGTAGCGGAGCACGATCGGCCGCCAGCGCTGCACCATCTCCGACACCAGCACCGAGTTGCCCAGAGACTTGCTCATCTTCTCGCCGCGCAGGGTGACCCAGGCATTGTGCAGCCAGTCTGGGCGAGGTCGTCTCCGAACGCCTTGGACTGGGCGATCTCGTTCTCGTGGTGCGGGAAGACCAACTCCCGACCGCCGCCGTGGATGTCGAAGGCCCGACCGAGGTACCTGTGCGCCATTGCCGAGCACTCCAGGTGCCAGCCGGGACGGCCCCGGCCCCACGGGGTCTCCCAGCTCGGTTCCCCCGGCCTGGCCGCCTTCCACAGGGCGAAGTCGCGCGGGTCCCGCTTGCCGGTCTCGCCCTCGCTCTCCGGCTGCAGCAGGTTGTCCAACTGCTGGTGCGAGAGCGCGAGGTAGTCCGGGTAGGAGGTGACGCTGAAGTAGACGTTACCCTCGGACTCGTAGGCGAAGCCGCGCTCGATCAGGTCTCGCATCATCTCGATCATCTCGGTCACGTGCCCGGCAGCCCTTGGCTCGCCGGTGGGCGGCAGGCAGCCCAGGGCGGAGTAACCGGCGTTGCACGCACGTTCGTTGGCGTAGCCGATCTGCCACCAGGGCAGCCCGGTCTCCCGCGACTTCGCGATGATCTTGTCATCGATGTCGGTGACGTTCCGTACGAAGGTCACGTCGTAGCCCCGGTAGGCGAACCACCGACGCATGATGTCGAAGTTCAGCCCGGAGCGGATGTGCCCGATGTGCGGCGGGGCCTGCACGGTCGCGCCGCACAGGTAGATCGAGACACAGCCCGATGTGATCGGGACGAAATCACGGACCTGGCTGGCGAAGGTGTCGTACAAGCGAATGCTCACGGGTCAAGGGTAGTGGGAGCGAAGGGGCGCCCAATGCTTGCCCTCGACTCCGCCGTACATTCCGTCAGTACACGAGCGCTGCTGCTCGCGCCTCCCTCCATCCGGCCGACCGGCCAAGGCCGTCCGAGGTGGTGCCGGCCACCGACACCAGCGCGCGGAGGGCGTCCGAGAGCCCGCGGCAGCCGACACTGGCGCGTCCATCGCGTTCGCGGACAGGCCTTCTGCAGCAGTCCTCAGACGATCAACGACGGTGGTGGCGCCGGAGTGGTTCGACCGCTACTTGCCACGACGTGCGCATCACGGTCCCGGCCTCGTGCAGCCGGTTGAGGAGTGTGCCGTACAACAGGCCTCTGCTCGCTACGAGTTGGTCCACGGTGGAACCGGATTCGTACTGCTCCCGCATTGCAGCCGCGCATCAGGTCAGGGCCGGGTGAGGGAACCCGCAGTCGCCGGGTCGGTGTGGCCCGCCGAGGTGAGCCGGTGAATGCCGTGCAACTGGGTCATCACATCGCGCAGCGACCGGCAGTCCCGCGGACCCGGGCCCGGCGCCGGGCGCGCGGTGCGGTGGCCGTCCTCCAGGGCGTCCGCCAGCAAGGACAGCGCCGTCGTCACGCGCTCCACGTCGCCGGACGAGGGTCGCGGCACCCCGTTCTCCACCCGCAGCGCGCACGCGGTCGCCGCGTCGACGACCAGCTCGGCGGCCACCGTCACCGCCGACCAGTCGTGGCGCCGCCCGCCGAACGGACCGGGGAGCTCGGCCGCGACGGTCTCCGCCGCAGCCCGTGCCTCGGCGAGCGCCCGGTACGCGGCGCTGCGCAGCGCCAGCCCCTGTACGTCGCTCCGCTGCCGGCCCCCGGCCGGGTCCGGCGCGTCCAGCACATGGCGCAGGTACCGTTCCGTGCAGCGCAGCGTGACGGCGAACCGGTGACCGGCCCGAACCCGGGGATCGGCCACCAGCGGCAGATGGCCGACGAGCAGCACGATGACGCAGGCCAGGAACGTCTCCAACAGCCGGGACGCCGCCGCCTCGGTGTCACCCGCGGTGTGCACGAACGACAGCACGAGCACGGTGATCACCGCGGTCTGGAACGCGAAGTGGCGGGTGGAGAGGGGGGCCAGGGCCCCGGCCACGACGACCGCCGCCACGACGAGCGGCGGGCCGAGGCCACCGAGCACGGCGATGAGCGCGACGAAGGCGAGGACCCCGGCCACGGTTCCGGCGAACCGGTTCACCACCCGTGAGAACAGCGGGCCCATGTCGGGCTTCACCAGGAACGCGGCGGTGGCGGGCAGCCAGTACCAGTGGTCCTCGTGCAGCAGCAGCGCGACGGCCGCCGTGACCGAGACGCAGAGCGCCACGCGCAGCCCGTACTCGCGTCCGGCGGGTGTGAACAGACCCGGGCGGAAACCGGAGTTCGCACCTGTCGTGCGCGGGTGCTCGGGGCGCCGTGGGGTGTGCGCGCCGGCCGTCGTCCGGTCGAAGACCACCGCGGCCTCCAGCACCGCCCGGTCGAAGGCGAGCCGTTCGACGGTGTCCGGCCGCGGGCTCGGCAGCGTACCCGCGGGTCCGCCGGAACGGACGGCCGCGGCCAGCCGGCGGGGGCCCTCGGCCACCGTGTCCGGGACGGGCCGGCCCTCCCACAGCAGCGCGATGCTCGCTTCGCAGAGCGCGACCCCGGCGCCGAAGCGTTCGGCGAGGCCTCGGTCCGCTCCGCCGGCCCGGCGCGGCCAGGGCATCAGCCGCATCAGCCGCAGCGCCTCGTCGGCCTGCTGCTGCGCGGCGACCAGCGCGCGTCGGGCGGACGGCGCCCCCGGTCCGCCGAGGGCGCCCAGCGCGTCCGCGAGCGCGTCGAACACGGCGGCGACGGCTTCGCGTTCGCCGCTCCACCGCGTCGCGCTCCGCGACCGCGGGGTGCGCAGCAGCAGCCGCAGGACGACGAGCCAGCCCGCACCGGACAGGAAGCACAGCGCCTTCAGCCACGCGGGTCCGGACAGCGGCATTCCCATGCCGATCGTCGTGGTGACCAGCATCTGGAGTGCGGCCGCCGACCACACTCCGCCCCTGGCGCTCAGCGCCCCGGAGACCCAGCCCACCAGGAAGAGCACGGGAACCGCCGCCCACCGCCCCGCCGCGTCCGCGACCAGTGCGCCGACGAGCAGCCCCAGCGATCCCGCAGCGGCAGGCAGCCCTATGTGGACGAGTCCCTTGCGGCGGGTACCCGGACGGTCGTTGACCCCGGCCAGCATCGCCCCGAGCGCGGCGAGGACGCCCGCCCCCGGCTGCCCCAGGGCGATACCGGCCCCGAGCAGGGGGCCGGCACCGAGCGCGCCGCGCACCATCGCCGTACGGGGCACGGGGGCCCGGCGCAGACGAGTCACGTGGGTGAGCCAGGCGGGCGCGTGGCGCCGCGATCTTGAGCTGTCGGCCCGGATTGCCGGAACGTGCACCGCAGACCTCCTCGTTCACCGGCCGGACCATGGTCCGGGGGCGGGTGGAGCGGGCAACGGCGGCCGCGTACACCGAACGTAACAGGGGGATTTGTCGGGCGGGCTGCGGTGATGTTTCGGGCGTGTGATCGTTCGGTACGGTCCACTGCCCCACGGCGGCACCGGCACGGAACGGCCCTGTTCCGCTGTCGGACCTCAGAGGCTGGGCGCCGTCATCGGGCGGGGTCCTCCGCCAGTTCCGCGACGCCGGTGATCCGGCGCGGGGGAAGGTGCGGACCTCGTCGGCCGGCCCTCGGGGCCAGGCTCCGGCGGGGTGCGCGCGACCGCATTCCCGGGCAGTTGCCCAGCGCCGCACGCCACCTGGCGACAGCCGTACGAGAACAGGGCCGAAACCGCAGGTCGTGGCGGGGTCGCGCACGGCATCCGGGCGCGAGGCCCTACGCTCGAGGGCCTGATGACCATCCATCCCACCTCGACCGGCGCCAAGGCCGGAACCGAGTCCGTGCGCCGTAACAACCTCGGCCTCGTCCTGCGTGCCGTCCTGGAGGAGGGCGAGGCGACCCGCGCCCGTGTGGCGGCCCGCGTCGGGCTGACCCGGGCCGCGGTCTCCTCGCTCGTCGAGGAGCTGCTGGCGCTCGACCACCTGACCGAGTCCGGCAAGACGTTCAGCGGAAGCGCCGGACGGCCCGGCACCGTGCTGAAGGTGTCGGACACCGGCCCGGCCGGGCTCGGCGTCGAGATCAACATCGACTACGTCTCGGTGTGCGCGGTCGGGCTCACCGGCACCGACCGGGTCCGCGTCACCGAGCACATCGACAACCGCGACACCCCGCCGGCCGAGGTCCTCGCCCATGCGGCCCGGCTGACCAACCGGGTCATCACCTCGACCGGCGAGCAGGGGCTGCGGGCTGTCGGCGTCGAGCTGGCCCTGCCCGGACTCGTCTCCGGCGGCATGGTCCGCCAGGCACCCAACCTGGGCTGGTACCGCGTCGCGGCCGAGGGCATCTTCGGCCAGGCGCTCAGCACGCTGAGGCCGGCCGGCCGGGCGCTGGCCGTCAGTTCGGACAACGAGGCCAATCTGGCAGCCCTGGCCGAGCTGTGGTTCGGCGGCCTCGGCGATGCCGGCTGCTTCCTCTACCTCACCGGCGAGATCGGCGTCGGCGGTGCGCTGGTGATCCAGGGCGAACTGCTGCGCGGTGCACACGGTTTCGCGGGGGAGGTCGGGCACGTGGTCGTCGATCCGGACGGGCCGCTGTGCGGGTGCGGGGCGCGGGGCTGCCTCGAGCAGTACGCGGGTCAGGCGGCCCTGCTGCGGGCCGCGGGCATCGACCCGGCGGCGGGTGTGCGTGGACTCGGCGAGCTGGAGAAGCGGGCGAGGGCGGGCGACCCGGAGACGCTGGAGGTGCTGCGGGCGGCCGGTGA
Source organism: Streptomyces sp. LN549 (assembly GCF_043203805.1). Classification (NCBI taxonomy): domain Bacteria; kingdom Bacillati; phylum Actinomycetota; class Actinomycetes; order Kitasatosporales; family Streptomycetaceae; genus Streptomyces; species Streptomyces sp. LN549. The sequence continues at coordinate 7,051,139 of NZ_JAZHRI010000002.1, forward strand.
CCGGATGGGCGTGGCGCTGGCGGGCGCGGTCAACCTCTTCGACCTGGACACCGTCGTCCTGGGCGGCATCTACCGCGATCTGATGCCGTGGCTCGCGAAGGCGGCCGAGGCGCAGCTCGCCGACCGCGTGGTGTCGGGCCGGTGGCGGACCGACGGCAGCGGGCTGCGGGCCTCCTCGCTCTCCGGCGACGCGGCACGGGGCGCGGCGGCCCACGTGGTACGCGGGGTCCTGGCGGACCCGGCGGCGTACGCGGCACGCTGAGGGCCGGAGGCACCCGCACACGCAACGCCGCCCCCGCTCGCAGTCCGGCGAACGGGGGGCGGCAGCAAGGCGGACGGGACTACTTCCGGTGCGCCGCGATCAGCTCCTGGTACCAGCGGTAGCTGTCCTTCGGGGTGCGCTCCTGCGTGTCGTAGTCGACCCGGATGATCCCGAACCGCTTCGCGTAGCCGAGCGCCCATTCGAAGTTGTCCAGCAGCGACCAGACGTAGTAGCCGCGTACGTCCACGCCCGCGTCCATCGCCGCCCGCAGCGCCGTCAGGTGCGTCTGCAGATAGGCGACCCGGTCCGCGTCGCGCACCGAGCCGTCCGCGTCCACGGTGTCGAACTCCGCCGAGCCGTTCTCCGTGATGTGCACCGGCGGCAGCGCGTCCCCGTACGTCTGCTTCAGCGCGGTCAGCAGATCTGTGAAGGACTCGGGCACGACCGGCCAGCCCATCGCCGTCTTGCGGACGCCCCGGTACTCGCCCTCGCTGTAACGGTTGTCCGTGGCGACCCGCAGCGCCGGGTCGGCCTCGCGGTGCGGGGCAGCGGCGACCACGATGGGGCGGTAGTAGTTGATGCCCAGGAAGTCCATCGGCTGGGAGATCAGCTCCAGGTCGCCCTCGCGCCGGAAGTCCTGCTCGGTGATCAGCTCGCCCCAGGTCTCCTCCTCGGTGACCGGGTAGCGGCCCGCCAGGATCGGCTCGGTCCACACCAGGTTGTGCTGGGTGTCCGCGCGGACGACCGCGGCCAGGTCGGCGTCCGACTCGGTGGCCGGGACGTTGCGGTCCAGGTTGAGCGTGATGCCCGCCTCGCGGACCCCCGCCGCCCGCAGCTCCTTCATCGCCAGGCCGTGGCCGACGAGCAGGTGGTGAGCGGCGGCCAGAGCGCCGCGGCCCTCCTTCGCGCCCGGTGCGTGCCGGCCGACCGAGTAGCCGAGGAACGCGCTGCACCAGGGCTCGTTCAGCGTGATCCAGCGCGGTACCCGGTCGCCCAGGTGCTCCGCCATGATCGCCGCGTACTCCCCGAAGTGCTCCGCGGTCTCGCGTACCCGCCAGCCTCCCTTGTCCTCCAGGGCCTGGGGCAGGTCCCAGTGGTAGAGCGTGGCGGCCGGCTCGATGCCCGCTTCGAGGAGCTCGTCGACCAGCCGGGAGTAGAAGTCCAGGCCCTTGGGATTCATCGCCCCGCTGCCCGCGGGCTGGATGCGCGACCAGGCGATCGAGAAGCGGTACGAGTCCACACCCAGGTCGCGCAGCAGCGCCACGTCCTCGGGGTAGCGGTGGTAGTGGTCGCAGGCCGCATCACCCGTGTCACCGCCGTCGGTCTTTCCGGGCGTGTGGCTGTAGGTGTCCCAGATGGACGGCCCGCGGCCGTCCTCATCCACGGCGCCCTCGATCTGGTACGAGGCCGTGGCCGCGCCGAAGACGAAACCGGGCGGGAAGACCGGGAAGTCACTCATGGAAACCCTTACTTGACCGAGCCGCCGGTGATCCCGGCGGCGATGTACTTCTGGGACAGGACGAGCAGGACGGCGGCGGGCACGGCCGAGAGGACGGAGGCGGCCATGACCGAACCCCAGTCACCGACGTGGGCGCCGATGTACTGGTAGATGCCCAGTGTGATCGGCTTGACGTCGTCCGTGGTGTTCAGCGTCAGCGCGAACATGAAGTCGCTCCACGCGTAGAGGAAGGAGAACAGCCCGGCGGTGATCAGCGAGTTGCGGCTCATCGGCAGGACGACCTGGACGAACGTACGGATGCGGCCGGCGCCGTCGACCTCGGCGGCCTCGATGACCTCACGCGGGATGGACACCATGAACGAGCGCATCAGGACGATGGCGAAGGGGATGCCGAGCGAGGCGTCCGCCAGCATCAGGCCGAAGTAGGAGTTGACCAGGCCGAGGTCCACGTACGCGCTGTACAGGGCGTTGGCGATGACGATGCCCGGCACCATCTGGGTGATGAGCGTGCCGAAGACGATCGTCTTGCTGCCGCGCAGCTTGAACTGCGCCAGGCCGTACGCCGCCGGCGCGGAGATCGCCAGGCAGATGGCAACGGCGCCGAGCGCCACGGCCAGCGAGGTCAGCAGGTTGCCGCCCTGCTCGGAGAGGGCGGAGGTGAAGCCGGAGAAGTCCACGCCCGTAGGGACCGGGCCGACGTCGACCAGGCCCGCGTCCGGCTGCAGCGCGGTGTTGATCATCCAGTACAGCGGGAACAGCATCACCGCGAGGACGACGACGCCGAAGACGGTCGCTCCCCAGCGGCGCTTCGGCCGGTGGACGGCGGCGGGAGCCGGGGCGGCGGGGATCTGGGTGGTGGTCGCCATGCCGGTCACTTCCCCTCGTTGCGGTTGACCCGCAGGTAGAACACCGCGAAGACGGCGGAGATCAGGATCAGGATGTTGCCGACCACGGCACCGGCCCCGAAGTCCATCTGGACGAAGGAGTTCTGGTACGTGAGCGTGCCGAGCGTCTGGGTGGAGTCGGCGGGCCCGCCGTCGGTGAGGGCGAGGACCAGGTCGAGGATCTTGACCGTCGACATGAAGCCGAGCACCAGCACCACGGTGATGACGGGCTTGAGCATGGGCAGGGTGACCGAGCGGAACGTACGCCAGGCGGACGCGCCGTCGAGCGAGGCGGCCTCGTTCAGCTCCTTGGGGACCTCCTGGAGGCCGCCGTAGAGGATCACCATGTTGAACGGGATGCCGATCCAGATGTTCACCAGGACCACCGAGAACAGCGCCATGCTGGTGCTCGTCAGCCACGGCGTGTCACCGGGGAGGCCGACGGTGCCCAGGAAGGAGTTGAGGACACCGGTGTCCTGGTCGAAGATGCGCCGCCACACGATGCCGGAGACGACCATCGGGACCAGCCACGGCAGCAGGATCAGCGAGCGCAGGATCCCGTTCAGCGGGAAACGGCGGGTGAAGAAGACGGCGAGGGCCAGGCCGATACAGAACTGGCCGACGAGCGATCCGACCGTGAAGAGGATCGTCTGCCACAGGGCCTTGCCGAACAGCCCGTCGTTGAAGACGTTGCTCCAGTTGTCGAAGCCGTTGAACGGCGCCTCGCCGGTGAAGAAGGTGGACGGCGAGTAGTCCTGGAAGCTCATCACGATGTTGCGGACGAGCGGGTAGCCGAAGAACAGCGCCATGAAGATCACGGCGGGGGCGATGAACCCCCACTGGGCGAGCGTCCTGCGCCGCTTGGCGCTCCGCGGGTTCACGGGCTTCTTGACCGCACCGGCCACGGGGGCCTTCGGGTCGGCCGGCAGCGCGGCGGCCGAGGCTGTGGTGGATGACATGGTTCGTTACCTCAGTTCCCGCTCGTGACCTGCTGCTGGGCGCGCTTCAGAGCGGCCTCGCTGGACTCACCGGTGAGGGCGGACTGGAAGGCGCTCTGCAGGGCCAGCGACACGGACGACCACTGTGCGCCGAGCTTGGCGGTACGCGAACGGGCCGTGGCGACCTGGTCGGCGAGGGCGGCCAGCTCCGGTGCCTTCGTGCGCCACACGGCGGCGGCCTTCTCGTTGGCCGGGACCATCCAGCTGTTGATCGCGTAGGTGATCTGCTCCTGCTCGCTCGACATACAGCCGATGATCTTGGCAGACATCTTCTCGCGCTCGCTGTCACCGGTGTTGGGCACGGTCAGCACCCCGCCGCCCAGCGGACCGACCGAGTCGTCGCCGGCCTCCGGGACGGGGATCTGGGCGATGCCCCAGTTCAGCCCCTTCTTGGAGTTGAGGGTCTCCACCTGCCACGGGCCGTTGATCATCATGGCGGCGTTGCCGGCCATGAACTGGTCGTTCACATCGGCCTGGGTCCAGTTGACCGTGGACTTGGACAGCGAGCCGTCCTTGAGCAGGCTCTTCCAGTAGTCCAGAGCCTCGGCCACCTGCGGGGTGTCGAGCTTCGTCTCGTCGCCGCCGTTGGACCACATGAACGGGGTGAACTGGAAGACGCCGTCCTCCGCACCGCCCGCGCTGAGCGCCAGACCGTACCGCTTGCCCTGGGTGAGCTTGTTGGCCGTCGCCTGCATCTCGGCCCAGGTGGTGGGCACCTTCAGGCCGGCCTGGTCGAGGGTGTCCTTGTTGTAGAACAGCGCCAGGGTGTTCACGGTGCGCGCCGCCCCGTAGTACGTCCCGTCGTACGAGCCGAAGTTGACGATCCCCTCGGGGATGTCCTTCGTCGTCAGACCGAGGTCCTTCAGCGGGATGAGCCCGCCCGCCTCGGCGAACGTCGGCATCTCCGAGGCGTCCAGCTGGAGCACGTCGGGCAGTGACTTCGAGGACGCCATCCGCAGGGCCTTCGTCATCACCTGCGCGGCAGGGACACTCTGCTGCTCGATCTTCACCCCGAGCGTCTTGCTGCACCGGGCCAGCGTCTGGGCGTCCCAGCGGTGGTAGGACTCGTCGGTCGACGAGTTCATGACGGTGTACACGTCCGGGTCCTGCTGCTGCCCGCAGCCGGACAGGACGACGCCGCCGAGCAGCGCGGAGACGACGGTGAGCGGGACGATGACCCGCCGGTGACGACGGCGGCCCTGCTGGTGCGTGCCGTCCGGAGAGGGTGCTTTCACGATGGTGCCCTTGCGTGAGAAGGGGTGCCGGCCCGGCGGGACCACTGTGTCCCGACGAGGTGGATCGGTCCGCCCCGGCGCGGGTCCGGCAGGCCCGCGCCCGGGGAGAAGGGGTGTCCGACGGCGACGGTCCGCGCCGGACACCCCTGGGGCGTCAGCTGACGCCGAGCAGGTGCTCCATGGCGAGCTGGTCGAGCGCCTCGAACGCCATCGAGCGCTGGGCGGCGCCGTCCACGTCGAAGTCCTCGAACGCGGAACGGTCCGCGAGCAGCGCCTTGACGCCGTCGGCCGCGGTGGGCTGCGCCAGCTCGTCCAGACGGGAGGCGGCCAGCGCCTCCTTGACGGCCGGGTCGGCGCGGAACGCCAGCGCGCGCTCCTTGAGAATCAGGTAGTTGCGCATGCAGTTCTTCGCGGACTCCCAGACCCCGTCGATGCCGTCGGTGCGCACCGGCTTGAAGTCGAAGTGCAGCGGGCCTGCGTACTCCGAGCTCTCCAGCAGGTCGACGAGCCAGAAGGCCTGGCGCAGGTCGCCGGCGCCGAAGCGGAGGTCCTGGTCGTACTTGATGCCGGACTGGCCGTTGAGGTCGATGTGGTAGAGCTTGCCCGCCCACAGGGCCTGCGCGATGCCGTGGGCGAAGTTCAGCCCGGCCATCTGCTCGTGGCCGACCTCGGGGTTCACGCCGTACATCTCCGGGCGCTCCAGGCGCTCGATGAAGGCCAGTGCGTGTCCGACGGTGGGCAGCAGGATGTCGCCGCGCGGCTCGTTCGGCTTGGGCTCGATCGCGAACCTCAGGTCGTAGCCCTGGTCCACGACGTACTCGCCGAGCAGGTCGAACGCTTCCTTCATCCGGTCCAGCGCGACCCGCACGTCCTTGGCCCCGCCGGACTCGGCACCCTCGCGGCCGCCCCAGGCGACATACGTCTCGGCGCCGAGCTCGACGGCGAGGTCGATGTTGCGGATGACCTTGCGCAGCGCGAAGCGACGGACGTCGCGGTCGTTGGAGGTGAAGCCGCCGTCCTTGAAGACGGGGTGCGTGAAGAGGTTGGTGGTGGCCATGGGGACCTTGAGACCGGTGCGGTCCAGAGCGTCCTTGAAACGCGACACGATCGCGGCGCGCTCGGAGTCCGAGGCGCCGAACGGGATCAGGTCGTCGTCGTGGAACGTCACACCGTGCGCCCCGAGTTCCGCGAGGCGCTCGACGGACTCGACCGGGTCCAGGGCGGGGCGGGTGGCGTCACCGAAGGGGTCGTTGCCTCGCCAGCCGACGGTCCAGAGCCCGAAGGTGAACCGGTCGGCGGGGGTGGGGGTGAAGCGGTTCGACATTCTGCTGCCTCTTGTCGACATGGCCCGGGCGGCTGCTCTGCCGCCCGACCGATTTGTTTGCTGGCAGTACTAATACGGCATCTCGGCGTTTGTTTCTAGACCATCCCTGTGACACATCAGTCACTTAGGGGCAACGTGCCTCCTTGTTGGGGGTCTTGCGGCCCAGGCGGGGCGGGGTGTGAACGGCCTTGAGGGTCGTCGAAGCGCTTCGAAGAATTATTTGTTTTGTGTACGATCAAAATCGGGACCCACAGGAACGAGGTACGACATGCCGTCGCGACCAGCCCGGAATCCGGCCACAGCGCCGGTATCGGCCGTCATCGGCGTGGACAGCTCCACCCAGTCCACCAAGGCCGCCGTCGTCGACACCGCGACCGGTCGGCTGCTCGCCGTGGGCCGCGCCCCGCACACCGTGACCGGCCAGGGCGGCGCCCGCGAGAGCGACCCCGAACAGTGGTGGCAGGCCCTGCGTGCGGCCGTCGCCGCCGCCCTCGCCGAATCGGGCCTGGACCCGGCGGCCGTCACCGGGATCGCTGTGGCCGGCCAGCAGCACGGACTGGTCACGCTGGACGCCGACGGCAACCCCCTGCGCCCCGCCCTCCTGTGGAACGACACCCGCTCCGCCCCGCAGGCCGCCGCCCTCACCGCCGCACTCGGCCGGGAGGGCTGGCTGGACCGCACCGGATCGGTGCCCGTCGCCTCGATGACCGCCGCCAAGTGGATGTGGCTGCGCGAGAACGAACCCGCCGTCGCCGCCGCGACCGCCGCCGTCCGCCTCCCGCACGACTTCCTCACCGAACGGCTGAGCGGCGCCGCCGTCACCGACCCCGGCGACGCGTCCGGCACCTGCTGGTACGACCCCGACACCCAGGGTTACGACCCCGAGCTGCTCGCCCTCACCGGCATCCGCGCGGACATGCTGTCCACGGTCGCCGCCACCGGAGCCACCCGCGCCGGACACCTCACCGCCGAGGCCGCCCACGCCCTCGGCCTGCCCGCCGGCATCCCCGTCGCCGCGGGCACCGGCGACAACATGGCAGCCGCGGTCGGCCTGGGCCTGGGGGCCGAAGGGCTCCTCGACCACCCCGTCGTCAGCCTCGGCACCTCGGGCACCGTCTTCGCCGCCACCCGAAACCGCCCGCACTCCGCACTGCTCGCCGGCTTCGCCGCCACCGACGGCACCCGCCTCCCGCTGGGCTGCACCCTGAACTGCACCCTCGCCGTGGACAAGGTCGCCGAGCTGCTCGGCCTGGACCGCGAGGACGCCGCACCCGGCGGAGAGGCCGTGCTGCTGCCCTTCCTGGACGGCGAGCGCACCCCGGACCTCCCCGCCGCCTCCGGGCTCCTGCACGGGCTGCGGCACGACACGACCCGGCAGCAGATCCTCGGCGCCGCCTACGAGGGTGCGGTCGTCGCCGTCCTGCGCGCTCTGGACGAACTGCCGCTGGTGCCGCGGCAGGCAACAGACGCGCCCGACGCGCCGCTGCGGCTGATCGGCGGGGGAGCCCGCGGCACGATGTGGGTGGAGACCGTGCGCCGGCTGTCCGGCCGTGCGGTGATCCTCCCGGACTCCGGCGAACTGGTCGCCCTCGGAGCGGCCGCCCTCGCCGCGGGCGCCGCCACCGGCCGTGACCCGGTGGCCCTGGCGACGGAGTGGGGCACCGGCGAGGGTCGCGAACTGCCCGCCGTGCCCCGGGACACGGCCATCTGGGACCGGGTGACCTCGGTCCTCGACCGGGCGACGCCCGCACTACTGACGACGCGCCCCTGACGACGCACCCGTACTCCTGACGACGTACCCCGCACACCCCCCGTACCACCGGCCAAGGAAGACCCCCCATGAAGTTCACCGACGGCTTCTGGCAGATGCGAGACGGTGTGAACGCCTCGTACGCCACCGAGCTCCGCGACCTCCGCCTCGACGCCGACCGCCTCACCGCCCACGCCGCCGTCAAGCGCGTGACGCGGCGCGGGGACACGCTCAACGCCCCCCTGATCACGGTGGAGGCGTACGCCGCCGCCGAAGGCGTCATCGGTGTCCGCGTCACCCACCTCGCGGGCAAGCGCCGCCCCGGCCCGGACTTCGTCCTCCCCGGCGCGACCGGGGACACCACGGCCACCACCCGCGACGCCGGCCCCACCGCCGAACTCACCAGCGGCCCGCTCACCCTCCGGCTCCCCACCGAGGGCGGCTTCGGCCTGGAGTTCCTCGACGCGGACGGCCGCCTGCTGACCTCCGCCGGGCGCAAGGGCACCGCCTTCGCCACGGTGCAGGACGGCGGCCACCACATGTTCGCCCAGCTCGCCCTCGGCGTCGGCGAGACGATCCACGGCCTCGGCGAGCGGTTCACCCCGTACGTCAAGAACGGCCAGGTCGTCGACATGTGGCAGGCCGACGGCGGCACCAGCAGCGAACAGGCCTACAAGAACGTCCCGTTCTACCTCTCCTCGCGTGGCTACGGTGTCTTCGTCAACCACCCCGGCAAGGTCTCCTTCGAGGTCGGCTCCGAGGCCGTCGGCCAGGTGCAGTTCAGCGTCGAGGACCAGACGATGGAGTACTTCGTCGTCGCGGGCCCCACGCCCAAGGACGTCCTCACCCGCTACACCGCGCTCACCGGCCGCCCGGCCCTCCCGCCGGCCTGGTCGTTCGGCCTCTGGCTGACCACCTCGTTCACCACCGACTACGACGAGGCGACCGTCACCTCGTTCGTCGATGGGATGGCCGAGCGCGGTATCCCGCTCTCCGTGTTCCACTTCGACTGCTTCTGGATGCGCGAGTACCAGTGGTGCGACTTCGAATGGGACCCGCAGACCTTCCCTGACCCGGAGGGCATGCTCGCCCGGCTCAAGGACAAGGGCCTGAAGATCTGCGTCTGGATCAACCCGTACATCGCGCAGAAGAGCGCCCTGTACGTGGAGGGCGCGGAGAAGGGCTACTTCGTCCTCACCCCCGAGGGCGACATCTGGCAGTGGGACAAGTGGCAGGCCGGCATGGCGCTGGTCGACTTCACCAACCCCGAGGCCACCGCCTGGTTCCAGGCCAAGCTGAAGACCCTCCTCGACCAGGGCGTCGACGGATTCAAGACGGACTTCGGCGAGCGCATCCCCACCGATGTCGTCTGGCACGACGGCTCCGACCCGGAGCGGATGCACAACTACTACACGCACCTGTACAACAAGGCCGTCTTCGACATCCTGGAGAAGGAGCGCGGCCAGGGCGAGGCGGTCCTCTTCGCCCGCTCCGCGACCGCCGGCGGCCAGCAGTTCCCGGTCCACTGGGGCGGCGACTGCTGGTCCTCGTTCGAGGCGATGGCCGAGTCCCTGCGAGGCGGACTCTCCCTGTCCCTCTCCGGCTTCGGCTTCTGGAGCCATGACATCGGCGGCTTCGAGGGCACCCCCGACCCGGCGGTCTTCAAGCGCTGGCTCGCCTTCGGCCTGCTCTCCTCGCACAGCCGTCTGCACGGCTCCTCGTCCTACCGGGTGCCGTGGGAGTTCGGCGACGAGGCGGTCGCGGTCGCCAAGCAGTTCACCGAGCTGAAGCACCGCCTCATGCCGTACCTGTACGGCGCCGCCGTCGAGGCCCACCGCACCGGCGTCCCCACCATGCGCCCGATGCTGCTGGAGTTCCCCGACGACCCGGCGACCCGCACGGTGGACCGCCAGTACCTGCTGGGCGCCGACCTCCTCGTGGCGCCGGTCTTCAGCGAGGACGGCCAGGTCGAGTACTACGTCCCCGAGGGCACCTGGACCCACTTCCTGACCGGCGAGACCGTTACCGGCCCCGCCTGGCACCACGGCACCCACGGCTTCGACAGCCTCCCGCTGCTGGTCCGCCCCGGCGCGGTCCTGCCGCTCGGCGCGGACGCCTCCCGCCCCGACGCAGACTGGACGCAGAACCTTCAGCTGCGCGTGTACGCCCCCGAGGGCCTCGGCGACTTCACCCGCACGGTGACGGTCCCCGACCTCACGGGCGCCCCGGCCGCCACGTACCAACTGGTCCGCGAGGGCGGCACGCTCCGCGTCACGGCGGACACGGACCGGCCGTACGAGGTCGTGGTCGTCGGCGACGCGGCGCTGGAGGTCGTCAAGGGCTGAGGTCGCGGCCGGCCCGTCGGCCCCTTCGGTCAAGGCGCCGGCTGCGCCGGACCGAAAGGGGTGACGCGCCGGAACGCGGCGGGACGGGCCGGCCCGTCCCGCTGCTCCGGCCGGGTGAGGCCGATCGGGCAAAACTGGCGAAGTGTCACCCGAGGGGAGCCCCTTCGGGCGCGTCGCTCCTGCACGATCACGTAACGGTCTGTCAGACAAGGCCCGTGAAAAGTGCGGTGGCGGCCTCGCCGGTGTCTGTAGCGTCTCCTGCCCAGGGGGGCGGGTTCTCGCCGGTAGCGGCGTTCCGGAACCCCTTCACGGTGCCCTACGGCGCGCCCGCGGGGTCGGGCGCGATCGAAGCGGTGTTCGTGGACGGGGCCGGGGTACTGCGGCACCTGACCTCGCACGGCGGTGTGTGCTGGGGCGTGGAGGACCTGCCCGGCGGTCCGTACACGCTCGGCGGCGGAGCGGAGCGCTTCGGCGGGATCGTGGCCGTGACCGGGTGCTCCAGCGACCCGGCCGGGGTCAACGTGTTCTGGACAGACGGCGCCGGGACGCTCGGGCAGCTGGAACTGACCCCGCAAGGCTGGAGCGACTCGCCGCAGTGCCCGGTGGGCTCGGTGCCGATCGTCACCGGTCTGAGCGTCGCCTACTCCCCGCCGGGCGGCGACGACCCGCCGCGCCCTGTCCTGTACGGCGCACAGGACTCCTCCACCGTCGTCGTCACCGCGTTCGACGGCAACGGCTGGACCCCGTACCAGCACTTCGGCAGTCCGGACTTCGCGCCCCAGTACAACGGAATGGTGCTGGCGCCGACCGAGGCGACCGGGACGAGCTTCTGCCCGCACTTCAACGTGTTCTTCAACTGGAGTGGCACCCCCAGCGTCACACAGCTGTCCGGCTCGGCAAACGGCGTCCTGACGCCGTGGCACACCCTCGCGTCTCCCGGGCTCAGCGGCGGGCCGGGCGTGGCCGGCGGCGTCTTCCCCGGAGGGCTCGTCGCGGTGATCCAGGCCTACTCCGAGAGCGGGCCGCTCATCCCTGCCTGCGTCTACGTGGACAACGAGCCGGGCGGCGAGCGGAACCTGATGGTCTGGCCGGCCGGGTTCACCGGGGCGATGGCGCTGCCGGTGCCGAATCTGGGGTGCCGGCTGGCCGTCGCCGGGCAGGCCGTGGCCGGCGTCAACACGACCCTGTACGTGATCGGCTCCGACGACAGTGTCTACGCCATCCCGCAGATCAGCACGTGCTTCAACGGCCAGACGCCGATGATGGGCCCGGCCTCGCAGATCTACGCCGGCGGATCCGGCACGGACCCCGTGCAGCTCGCCCCGGACCAGGTGCCGGGTGACGCCCCCGCCCTGTTCGTGATCGGCGACGACCAGACTCTCTGGCTCTACGAACCCTCCGACCAGCCCGGCAGCTACAGCACCACGCTGCCCGGCTGTACCGGCCAATGGTCCGGCTACCAGGTGCTGGAGAACGCCCCGCTGCCGTCCGTCGACCTGGTCAGCCCCATGCCCGCCGGCACGGCGCTGCCTGCCGGTTCGAGCGTCAGCACGCCCTTGAACACCAGGCTGACCGTGCAGTCGGCCGGCCTGCTGCTCACCGCGGGGGACACCTCGGTGTGGTCCGTGCCACTCGACGGCGTCGGCGGTGCGATGCTGACCCAGAGCGCCGACCTGTGCGTCGTCGACATGTCCGGCGACACGCTCTGGGAGTCGGGAACCGGGACGACCGGGGGCACGGCGAGCCTCAGAATCGTCGACGCTCCGCCCAGCGTGCAGCTCGTCGGTGACGACGGCTTCCCCTTCTGGTTCTCGAACCGTACGCAGGCCCCGTGTCCGGCCGGCACCCTGATCGCCCCCGGCGCTCAGATCGCCGCCGACGGAGTGGTGCTGGTCATGCAGCTCGACGGCAACCTGGTCCTGCTCGACCGGTCCGGTCAGCCGGTCTGGAACACCGGCACGGACGGGAGTGACGGCAACACCCCCGGACACTCCGCCGCTTTCACCGAGGCGGGCGCGCTCGAGGTCTACGACAGCACCGGGGTGAACCTGGTGTGGAGCTCCGCCGACTTCGGGGGCAGCCCCGGCGACACCCTCACTGTGTCCACGGGCCCCGAGCCCTGCCTGGAGATCACGTCCGCCGGTGCCCTCGTCTTCCGGGTCGGCCAGCCGCCGCCCAGCAGCGATGACGCCACTGGTTGCCCTCCCGGCTGGTGGTTCACCCCCGGCACCGGCATGACCGGCCAGGAGGGTTCCCAACTGCTCATGCAGGAACAGCAGTTGCTGTTGTGGGATCAGGTCGGAACGGACTACTGGTCGCAGCCCGGATCGGGCGCCGTGTTCACCACCGACGGCGATCTGCAGCTGCTCGACGGCCAGGGCACCGCCATCTGGAAGGCGGGTGTGAACGGCGCCCAGCTCATCGTGGACAAGTCCGCCGGGACGCTCTGCATCGTCGACGGCGACGGCAACAACCTCTGGACCGTCCCCCCGTCCGCCTGACCGCGCGCCGACCGTCGATCCGCCCCCGAAGCCGCCGCCAACTTCCGGAGACCGCCCGTGAGTACCCCGTACCCCAAGTTGCCCTTCAGCGCGCAGGTCAGCAGTGTCCTGATCCAGGACGCCGTCAACACCAACAGTGTCATGGTCAGCCTCGATCAGGATCTCCCGCAGAGTGCGGCCCCCTGGGTCGGCACCTTCTGCAACCCTTTCAAGAACGGGTTGGCCGAGGCCTTCGTCATCACCGACACCGCTTCGGACGGGACCTCGAACAACGGCACCTACACGCTGAACTACCTCGCTCAGGATCCCACCGCGGTACACGGCTGGACCCTGACCCCCATCCCCGGCATCCCGGACGGCTGCACGCCGGTATCAGTCGTCTCGTGCATGGCCCTCGGTCTCCCGAACTTCTTCTGCACCCTGAAGGACGACCTCGACGCGTCGCCCATCCTCTGGCACGGCTGGCTCGACGGTGACGGCAATTTCTTCTCGGAAACCTTCGAGTTCCAATACCCGGTGCCGACCCTCAAGGTGGTCTACTACGACCCCAACGTCCAAGACCCGAACAACGGTCCGCTCCGGACCACCGGCCAGGGCCCGTTCCCGATCGTCTACTCCTTCAGCAACCTGGACTTCATCAGTCTCGAGATGCCTGTGTGCAGCACCCTGAGCTTCGACGGAGCCGCCTGGCATCAGGAGTCCGTGCTGCTGGGCGAGCTCGATTCGTTCTACACCGTGTCGGACTGGACGCTGTTCCCGATCGCGCAGCAGTTCGGCAACTGGGTCCTGGTCTGTGCCAACGAGTCGTTGGCCGCCGGTGAGTCGCTGACCTCGGTGTGGCGGCTGACCGACACCGTGGTCGTCCAGTCCCCTTACTCCCGTGCCCGTCCGCCGATCTCGCCGCCACCGGTCACCGCGGCGGAGTCGTTCGCGGGTGTCTGCTGGGAAGGGATCGAGTACGGCTTCCGGCCGCTGTACGTCGACACCGACGGCGTGCCCTTTCTCTACGACGCCGAGTACGGCAGCATCGCTCTGCCGGTGAACACGAGCGGCACCATCACATCGGCCCGGGCCGTGACCGACCACACGGGCGTGACGTCGGTGTTCGTCACCGACTCGGACGAGAATCTCTTCTTCCTCACGCAGACCGGGTTCTTCACCAGCAGTGCCGCCCCGGAAAAGTACACGATCCAGTGGGCGCCGAGCGTCGCGATCTCCGGCAACCTCACCGAAAGCGGTGGGGTCAACGAGGGCTGTAGCGCTTTGTATCCCTCGCTCTTCCCGAACGACCCACCCACGCTGTTCACGGCCAACGCCGCGGGCGAACTGAGACTGCGTCAGCTCAATCCGGCCACCGACGCCGGTCCGGGCGGCTGGATGAACCACACTCCGGCGCTGGCTCAGGTCAACACGTACGAGTTGGCGACGTACCGCACCCAGTTCATCCTCACCGACGTCAACGGCGTGCCGGTGAGCAACCGGAAGGTCGAGGTCAACGCCTCGACAGTGACCGCCGCTGTCCTCAACGGCACCGTCCAGGTGATCGGGCCGGGCGACGACCAGTCCGCCACCGTCACCACGACGGCGGGCGGCACCGCCACCGTAGCCCTCGTCGCGAGCGACTTCGCCCCCGCCACCCTCACGTTCACCGATGCGCCCGGCCAGTCCGGCGACGACTCCGACGACGAACCCGCGTTCGGGGCGCAGACCGTCGCACCGGCCGCCCCGGTGCAGGCGTACCTCGCCGGCAGTGCCGAGGGCATCAGCAACGGAGGGCTCGGCACCACCGGCTCGCTCGCCTACATGGGCGGCGGCAACACCACCTTCACCTCCGACACGATCTCCGGAGCGCAGAACCCCAACCCCGACCGCCCCGGCAGCCTGTTTCCCGGGGTGCAGGGCGACAACGCCGTCATGACCGCGGACCAGGCGCTCACCAACATCCAGAGCCTCATGGCCAAGGGAACAGGCCAGTCGAATCAGGGCCCGAAGTCATCGGAGGACGCGGACGCCGGCCTGGCGGGATTCATCATCAACCGCGACATCGTCACGGGCCGGCCCCGCTACCAGGAGTTCTACGACCGCGACACCTACCTGCGTGAACTGGCCCACCACAACACCGTCATCGGCGAGAGCCTGTGGGGTGATATCGAGAGCATCGCGGACAGCGTCTGGCAGGGCATCAAGTCGGCGGCGATGGCGGTCTATCACATCGGTGCGAACCTGGTCGACGGCATCGTGCAGATCGCGGTCAAGATCGGCGACGCGATCGTCAGCATCGGCAGCATCATCATCAAAGGCATCGAGGACGCGGTCAACGTCGTGATGGCCGTCTTCTCGGCCATCGAGGCGTACGTCAAGGACGTCATCGACTTCCTCAAGGCCCTGTTCGACGGCAAAGCCGTCTTCGCCTGCCAAGAGGCCCTTGCGGCGGGGCTGACCGCCACCATCGACTCCGTGGCCGCGGCCCTGGCCAACGCCCGGTCGAATCTCGGACCGCAGTCGTCGTTCTTCGCCGACCTCCAGGGCGCGATCAAGGACGGGTTCGGCGGCGCCGCGACCGGCATCGGTTCCGGCACGACGCTGGGCAGCAACTCCACGTATCAGCAGTACGCCGAACCGAGCTCCGTCACGGGCAACACCAGCACGATCACGAAGACGGGCGCCGGCGGTACGGCGGTCTCGCCGGCCGACCTGGCAGCGAGCCCGCACGCCCACTACCTGACCCATCAGACCTTCGGCGCGGTCACCCCGCCGACCGGCAGCGGCCGCGCCGGGCCCGCTCCCGCTCAGCGCACGTTGAGCGAGTTCATCGAGGATCTCGGCCGGCAGGCCACCGAGTCCGGCAAGGGGAGTCCGACCGATGCCCCCGATCCTTTCTGGGACTTCTGCTGCGAGCTGTTCGGATCGGAGGCGGCGAAGGACCTGTTCCGGGCGTTCGGCGAAGCCGTGCAGCAAGTCATCGACTGGATCAAGACCCAGATCGACCCCTCCGACCCGAGCGAGTGGCAGAACCTCGGCATCGGAGACCTGCTCAGCACGATCGCCGAAGAGCTGATCGAGGCCTTCCTCGCCCTGCTCGACGAGGTGGTCGTCGACCTCCTCGGACTGATCGTGGACTGCATCGAGGATGTGAAGACGTTTCTGGGGACGAACCTCTCCGGACCGCTGGTGGTCCCTCTGCTGCTCGGCTGGAACTTCTTCGCCCTGCTCGCGGGTGACCCGCTCGTCGAGAGCATCACCATCCTGGAGGGGCTCACGCTCCTCGCGGCCGTGCCCGTGCATGTCATCGGCACCATCATCGAAGGAAAGTCCGCGAGCCTGAGCTGGCCCCCGGAGTCCGACGCGCAGCGCCGCCCCGGCGACGGCGTTCCCGGCTCCACCGGCACGTGGGCGTCGATCTACTACGTCGGCGGGGCTCTGTCCAGCGTCGTCGAGGGCCTCGCCCTCATGTACCTGGATCTCTGCGCGGCGGCCGGCGAGTCATGGTCGGACAGCTGGGCGGACTACGGCGGTGTGGTCACCGCGATCGGCGTGGGCTGCAACCTGCTGTCGGTCGCGCTGACCATCCCGCTCCCCGTGGACGACCTCAACGCATGGCCGATCGCCGACTGGGCCGTCGGGGCCCTCTTCGCCTCGCTCTCCACAGTCGGCTGGCAGCTGTTCAAAATGTACTATTTGAACGACTACCTCAATGGTGCGACGCCGTCGGACTCCGAGTCGCTGAAGGCCTTCGCCCTGTCTGCGTTCAACATGGTCCTCGGCCTTGTCGATCTTGTCGTTAACATCGTTGCCGACTGCGAGGAGAGCGGCGACTGGAACGCCGATCGCATCCTGGCCGCCATCAGCTCGGGACTCGGCCCGCTGGCCAACATCTTCTCCCCTCTGGGGACCGGGCCCGTCCAGGAGGTGTGCCCGGAGTGGGTGGCGTGGATTCCGCCCGCCGCCGACGTCACGAGCTACGTCGTCGGCGGGCTCATCGGTCTCTTCGCCAACCTGGAGGTGTAGGGCGCGACCGTATGCGGTTGACGAGTGCATCACGGCCGGGGTCGTATGTAGGCCGACCGGAAATCACCCGCTCCAAACGGCAGGGATGAGCAAGGGCAGGATGCACGCCGACGAGCCCGAAATCGACAACGCACTGGTGCACCGGCTGATCGCCGCGCAATACCCGCACTGGTCCGGTCTCCCCGCCGAACGCGTCGGTGTCGCAGGGACCAGCAATGTGATGTACCGGCTCGGCGAGAATCTCGTCGTCCGGCTCCCTCGTACCGCCGGCTCGGCCGACGACACCGCGAAGGAACACCGGTGGCTGCCGCGCCTGGCCCCCGCGCTGCCGGTCGACATTCCCGTACCGCTGGGCGCGGGTGAGCCCGGCGACGGCTACCCCTGGCCCTGGTCCGTCTACGGCTGGCTCGACGGGGACTGCCCGACGGTCGGCGACACCACCGAAGCCGCCCCGCTAGCCCGGGACCTGGCCGAGTTCGTCACCGCCCTCCACCGCATCGACCCCGCCGACGGGCCACCCTCCTACCGCAGCGAGCCCCTGACCGCCCGGGACCGCGCAGTCCGTGAGGCCCTGGCGGACCTTCGCGCCGAGATCGACGTCGCGACGGCAGCCGAGATCTGGCAGACCGCTCTGCGCGCGCCCGCACCGACCGGTCCTCCCGTCTGGATCCACGCGGACCTGCAACCCGGGAACATGCTGACGGCCGACGGCCGGCTCACCGCCGTCATCGACTTCGGCTGCCTCGGCCTGGGCGACCCCGCCGTCGACCTGATCTCGGCCTGGTACGTGCTGCCCGCCGCGGCGCGCGACACCTTCCGCACCGCGGCGGAGGCGGACGACGCCACCTGGGCGCGGGGCATCGGCTGGGCGCTGTCGATCGCACTGATGGAGCTCCAGTACTACCGGGAGACCAACGCGTTCATGGCGGACACCGCACGCCACGTCATCGCGGAGATCCTCGCCTATCAGCGGCAGCGCGCGTAGCCGCACCGGGGCACTCCCGGGCGCGCCCGCCCGCCTCGCCACGGCCGGAATGCGATCGTGGACCAGCGGGTTCGCACCATCGACAGCACGTGAGCGGTAACAGCACTGAGAGCGGATGGCCTTCACATGGGCGAGTTGATCCTGATCCGGCACGGCGAGACCCAGTGGTCCCGCAACGGACAGCACACGAGCCACACCGATCTGCCCCTGACACCCCTCGGTGAACGCCAGGCCCGCGCCCTCGCGCCCCTGCTCGCCGACCGGCACATCGCGCTCACCCTGGTCAGCCCCTCCGTACGGGCTCGGCGAACCGCCGAACTCGCGGGGCTCGCCGCGCCCCGCATCACCCCCGAGCTGCGCGAGTGGGACTACGGCGGCTACGAGGGCATCACCACCCGGGAGATCCACCGCACCCGCCCCGACTGGAACCTCTGGACCGACGGCGTCACGCCGGGCCCCGAGGCCCACCCGGGCGAAACCCCCGCAGCGGTCGGCGAACGGGCCGACCGGATCCTGGCCGAGGTCAGGGAAGCCGCAGGACGGGCCGGTGACGAGGACATCGCCCTCGTCGCCCACTCCCATTTCCTGCGCGTCCTGACGGCCCGCTACCTGGGCCTGACCCCGGCGGAGGGCACGCTCTTCCAGCTCGCCACGGGCGCTGTGTCCCGGCTCGGCAGGGAGCACGGCCAGCCGGTCATCACGGCGTGGAACGTGACTCTGCCGGAGAGCCTGTTTCCCACAGCGGTTCCGGACACCCCGGAACACGTCTGAGCGCGACTCAGAGGGAGCCCTCCCCGAGGGCCGCGACGAAGGGCGCCCAGCGCGCCCTCGCGAAGGTGAGCGCAGGCCCCTCCGGGGCGGCCTTGCTGTCGCGTACGGGGACGATGCCGGGGAGATTGTCGGCGATCTCGACGCAGTCGCCACCGTCCCCGTTGCTGTAGGACGACTTGCGCCAGGCAGCGGCGCTCAGGTCGGGTGTGGTGCTCATGACGTCGCGAACTCCTTCGCCGCCGAGGCGATCCGTTCCAGGGACGCCTCCGGCGACAGCGCGGCAGCCCTGGCCAGATCGTATGCGGCGCTGTACTGCTCCACCAGCAGCGGTTCTTCCACGAGTTGGCCGCTGTAGGCGCTCTCCGTATAGACCACGGCCGGGCCGTCGGTGAACTGCATCAGCAGCATGGACGCGTGCAGGAACGGATGCGCTCCGGCCGAGAAGGGGAGAACCTGCGTCACCACGCGAGGACGGGATTCTGTCTGCTCGGCGAGGTGGCCGAGCTGATCGGCCATGACTGCGCGTCCACCCACCGGTACGAGCAGAGCAGCCTCGTGAATCATGGCCCACAGCACCGGCGCCGCCGGCGAGTCAAGGAGCTGGGCGCGCTCCATGCGCGCCGTGACATGGCCTTCGACCACCTCGGTGGCGGCGTAGGGATGCGCGGCCCGGGTGAGCGCCCGCGCGTATGACTCGGTCTGCAACAGGCCGGGCACGAGCATCGCCGTGTAGCTGTCGATGGACGAGGCCCGCGCCTGGAGTTCGACGGCATCCGCGAAGTACCCCGCCACCTTCGACTTCCGTGCCAGACGGCACAGCCGCTGAAGATGCTCACCGCTCCCCAGCAACTCGTCCAGCGTGCGCGACAGTTCCAGCTGGGGCCGCCGTTCCCCCGCTTCGAACAGCCCGATGTACGTACCGGAGCAGAACGCCCGGGAGCCCAACTCGCTCTGAGACATCCCGGCAGCCTCGCGCAGCCGGCGCAACTCGGCGCCGTAGAAGGCACGGGGATCGGTGTACGGGTCCAGGTCCTTCGGCTGAGGCATGCCACGGAACGTAGCGAATGCGCACCTCGTCCCACGGGTGAATGGCGTGGACCCACCCGGATGAGTGGCTGCGGGGAGAGGGAGCCGAGGCGCTGCTCGACCGTACGGTGGCGCAGAGCGCGGAACGGCCGGTACCCCGCGAGGAGGTACCGGCCGGTCGCGTGAAGCGGCGCAGGATCAGGAGATCAGCTCCACCTCCGCGAGCGTCGACTCACCGCTGAGCACCAGCCGGTAGTGCGCGTACGAGGCGGGGGCGTTCACCGTGAAGGCCCTCGTCTGCTTGTCCCAGGCGAACGACTGGCCGGACCGCTTGTCGAGGTCCTTCCACGTTGTGCCGTCCGACGAGCCCTGCAGCACCCACCCCGCCGGGGCCTTGGCCGCGTCGCCCGAGGTCAGCGTGTACTGCACCGCGTTCGTCGCCGAGGGGACCGGCAGCTCCACCGTGGAGGCGGTGGCCGTCGTGGCCGAGGTGTTGTCGAACAGTGCGCCCTCGCCCTTCAGGACGTCCTTCTTCGGCGCCGGCACCTTGTCGTCCTTGGTGATCGAGACCGGGGCGGCGTCCTTGCCCGTGCCCCAGGCGGACGGCTTGGAGCCCATGTCGAACTCCAGCACCCCGCCCTTTGCCAGCAGGTCGTGCGGCAGCGAGGTGGAGGTCCACTTCTTGCCGTTGACCTTCAGGCCCTGGACGTAGATGTTCTTCGCGCTGTTCTTGGGCGCCTTGACGACCAGGTCGTGGCCGTTCTCCAGGTGCACGGTCGTCCTGGTGAACAGCGGGGAGCCGATCGCGTACTCACCGCTGCCCATGACCAGCGGGTAGAAGCCGAGGGAGGAGAAGAGGAACCAGGCCGACTGCTCGCCGTTGTCCTCGTCGCCGTGGTAGCCCTGGCCGATCTCGCTGCCCGTGTACAGGCGGCCGAGGACCTCGCGGACCTTCTCCTGCGTCTTGTACGGCTGCGAGGCCGCGTCGTACATGTACGTGACGTGGTGCGCGACCTGGTTGCTGTGACCGTACTGGCCCATCCGTACGTCACGGGCCTCCGTCATCTCGTGGATGACGCCGCCGTACGAGCCGACGAACTCCGGGCCCGCCGTCTCGGGAGTGGAGAAGTACGTGTCGAGCTTCTTGGCCAGACCGTCCCGGCCGCCGTACAGGTTGGCGAGGCCCTTGCTGTCCTGCGGAGCGGTGAAGGCGTAGCCCCAGCCGTTGGTCTCCGTGTAGTCGTAGCCCCAGACCCGCGGGTCGTACTGGTCGGACGGGAGCCGCCAGTCGCCCTTGGCGTCCTTGCCCTGGAAGAAGCCCGCCTTGTCGTCGAACAGCTCGACGTAGTTACGGGCCCGGTTCAGGAAGTACTCGGACTCGTCCTTGTAGTGCTGCTTGTGCGTCTTCTTGTAGAGCGCCTGGCCCATCTGCGCGATGCCGTAGTCGTTGAGGTAGCCCTCCAGCGACCAGGACAGGCCCTCGTGGGTCGAGGTGTTGGCGTACCCGGCGAACGGGGACGTCTCCATGCCCTTGCGGCCGACGCCCGAGGACGGCGGGACGACAGTGGCGTTCTTCAGGGCCGCGTCGTACGCCGCCTCCGCGTCGAAGTCGACACCCTTGATGTACGCGTCCGCGAACGCGACGTCCGAGGAGGTGCCCGTCATCAGGTCCGAGTAGCCGGGGGAGGACCAGCGGGAGATCCAGCCGCCGTCCTTGTACTGCTGGACGAAGCCGTCGACCATCTCGCCGGCCTTCTTCGGGGTGAGGAAGGAGTACGCCGGCCACGTGGTCCGGTAGGTGTCCCAGAAGCCGTTGTTGACGTACACCTTGCCGTCGACGATCTTCGCGCCGGTGTGCGTCGGGGTGTCCGAGCCGACCTGCGGGGAGAACGGCGATGCGTACTGGTCCTTGCCGCCGACCTTCTCGAAGCCCGAGTTCGGGTAGAGGTAGAGCCGGTACATGCTGGAGTACAGCGTGGTCAGCTGGTCGGCGGACGCGCCCTCGACCTCGACCTTGCCGAGGAGGTCGTCCCAGGCGTCCTGCGCCTTGTCCTCGACCCGGTCGAAGGAGCGCGAGGCGGGGATCTCGGCGGCCAGGTTCTGCTTGGCCTGGTCGATGCTGATCAGCGAGGTCGCGAGGCGCAGGTTGACGGTGCGGTCCTTGCCCGCGTCGAAGCGCAGGTAGCCCGTGACGTCGTCACCGCCGCCGCCGGAGAGCTTGCCGCTGCCGGTGACGGGGGCGTCGAAGACGCCGTACACGAAGAGCCGGGTGGCGCCGGTCGAGCCGCCGCTCTTCACGTCGGAGAAGCCGGTGAAGGAGCTCGTCTTCGGGTCGAGGGTGAGCCCGCCGTCGTTGGAGACGTTGTCGAAGACCATGCTCGCGTCGTCACCGGGGTAGGTGAACCGCATCCGCGCCGCGTGGTCGGTCGGCGTCATCTCGGCCTTGAGACCGTTCTCGAACGTCACCCCGTAGTAGTGGGGCCTCGCCGTCTCGTTCTCGTGCTTGAACGGCAGTGCGCGCGCCGTGCGCGAGGCGTCCGGGGTGCCGGAGGCCGCCGACGGCATCAGCTGGAAGGTCTGCCGGTCGCCCATCCAGGGGCTCGGCTCATGGCTCGCGCTGAAGGCCTGCAGGGTGGGCAGGTTGTCGTCGTTGTTGCCGCGCGCGTAGTCGTACAGCCAGCTGGTCGATCCGGCGTTGGTGACCGGCGTCCAGAAGTTGAAGCCGTTGGGGACCGCGGTGGCGGGGAAGTTGTTGCCCCGCGAGAAGCCGCCGCTGGAGTTGGTGCCGCGGACGGTCGAGGCGTAGTCCGAGAGGTGCGCCTTGCGCTTCTCGGGCGCCTTGGGAGCGATCTTGACGTCGTCGATCCAGCCCTGGAACTTCGAGGGGCCCTTGGGGGAGTCGTACGCGACCAGGATCCGGTCGACGGTCCTGCCGGCCGCGACGGTGCCGATCCGCGCGTCGATCTTGTTCCACTGGTTGACGTACAGCCGCTTGGCGTCTGCCTGGCCCCCGGGGGTCAGCAGGCCGCCGTTGGAGTCGGTGGCGCGCAGGTCGCTCAGGTACGTGCCGTCCGTGAACGCCAGGTCCACCGCGACGTGCGTGGCCGGGTAGGACAGGTCCGTTTCGCCCATCTGGGGGTACACCAGGTAGGAAAGTTCGGTGTCCTTGGTGACGGCCGTGTTGACGTCGAAGATCTTGTTGTACGAGTAGGCCCGGCCGTCCGCCTTGTGCGTGCCCGCGTACCGCAGTGCCTTCTTTCCGGTGAAGCCCGCGCCGGCCTTGGCGGTGGGGGAGCCGGACGGGCCGCGGTCGATCTGGCTGCGCATGTCGTCGGGGGCGGGTGCGGAGGTGTCCCCGTCGGAGAACTGGACGTCGGCGAGCTGGGTCGCGTCGGAGGCGCCGTTGTTCTTCGTGATGTCCAGACGGAAGTGCTGGTAGGCCTTGTCCGCGGTGAAGTCGTACGACTTGGTCTGGAAGCGCTCGCTGAAGGTCTGGCCGGTCCGGGTGTCCAGGTCCGTCCAGGTCTTGCCGTCCTCGGAGCCCTGAAGGGTCCAGTCCTTCGGGTCCCGCTCGTCGTGGTCGTCGGCGGAAGTCAGCGCGTACGTCACGACCTTGACCGGCTCGACGAGGTCGAACTCGGCCCAGGCGGTGGGCTCGAACGACAGCCACTTCGTGCCGGATTCGCCGTCGACGAGGTTTTCCTTCACCTCGCCGCCGCCGGTGTTCTCGTCGCTGGCGCGGACATCTGTGACCTTGTCGGTGACATTGCCCGGTATTCCGGCGGAGAAGCCGCCATCGATACCCGATGCCCGCTTCTTGCCGTCAGGGCCTTCTTCGACGGTATTGCGCCAGTCCGGCTGCTTCTCGTCCGCCTCGAAGGACGAGGTGAAGGTCCGGTCACCGGCGGCCTTTTGGCCGTCTGCGACTGCTCCGGCCGAGGTGGCCGCGGCAGCGGTGGGGGCTGTCACGAGCAGGACGAGTGAGGCCGCGATCACCGCGGCCGTGCTGCTTTGTCTCTTGCGAGAACCATGTCGGGGCTGCATGCCGAGCCATTCCTCCCGAGGAAGTGCGCTTGGACAACGTTGTCAGAGGGGGGCGCAGGAACCAGTAGGGAGTGAAGTTGCGGTTGGTGTCAAGGGTGTTGGATCAGAGTCGGTGTTCGAATCGACCGGAATGCGGAAATCGTTACATCCGAAGGAGGCCATGCGGTGCCGAGGTATCCGCGAGGTCTCAACTCGGGAAAGACTGCCGTTCAAACCTGCATTCGATCTTGCTCAGTTGGCGACAAGTGGACTATACCTGTCGGCATCTGCACAGCTTCATTCCAACTGTGCGGTCAGGGGAGACACGGGGGCAGGACAACAGGGCGTCGCAGGTGCGTCCGCTGTCCGGACCCCTCGTGCCCCCACTGCATTGATCCAGCCAGAAATCTGTACCACCCAAGCGCAACTGACCGCGGTGGCGGGGCCCTTCGCCTGAGGCGAATATCGACGGGCGACCGGTACACACCGCCTGAGTCCTGGAGAAGGCGAGGACTTGAGCATGGGATCCACCTCCGCCCACAAGAATGAGGGCCTTGGCCGTCGCGATGTGATCAAGCGGTCTGCCGCACTCGGTCTGATCACCGTCCCGACGATGAGCTTCCTGTCGGCCTGCGCGAGCAGCGACGACGGCGGCGACAAGCAGGTCGAGAAGGGCAAGACCAGCGCGAAGAACCCGCTGGGCGTCAATGAGACGGCCGGTCTCGACGTGGTCATCTTCGACGGCGGTTTCGGTCAGCAGTACGCGATCGACGCCGAGAAGAAGTACACCGCGGCCTTCCCGAAGGCCAAGGTCAAGCACTCCGCGACCCAGAAGATCCAGTCGCAGCTGCAGCCGCGCTTCAACGGTGGCACTCCGCCGGACCTGATCGACAACTCGGGCGCCGAGCAGATGGACATGGGTGTCCTCGTCGGCAAGAAGCAGCTGCTCGACCTGACCCCGCTGATGGACGCCCCGTCCATCGACGACCCGAGCAAGAAGGTCCGCGACACCCTGCGCCCGGGTGTCCTGGAGATGGGTCAGTTCGACGGTGACCCGGTCTGGATCATGTACTACGCGTACACCGTGTACGGCGTCTGGTACTCGCAGACCGCGCTCGAGAACCTGGACGCCCAGTACCCGGAGAACTGGGACGACATGCTCGCCCTGTGTGCGAAGGCGAAGAAGAAGGGCATCGCCGGCTGGACGTACCCGGGCAAGTACCCGTACTACCTGCCGTTCTCGCTCTACCCGTTCATCGCCAAGATCGGCGGCCGGGAGGTTCTCGACAAGATCGACAACCTGGAGCCGAACGCCTGGAAGGACCCCGCGGTCAAGGCGGCGTTCGAGGCGTACTACGAGCTGTACCAGAAGGGGTACATCCTCAAGGGCACCCCGGGCCTGACCCACATCCAGTCGCAGACCGAGTGGACCAAGGGCAAGGCGCTCTTCATCCCGAACGGTTCGTGGGTGGAGAACGAGGCTGCGCCGACCACGCCCAAGGACTTCAAGATGATGGTCTCGGCCCCCTCCGGTCTGGACTCGTCGGACAAGCTGCCCTTCGGCACCATCTGGGCGTCCGGCGGCGAGCCCTTCGTCGTCCCGGCCAAGGCGAAGAACCCCCAGGGCGGCATGGAGCAGCTGCGCATCATGCTCTCCGAGGAGTCCTCGAAGAACTTCACCAAGCAGGTCAAGTCCCTGAGCGCCTTCAACGGCGGCACCGACGGCCTGACCCTGTCCACGGCCATGCAGGCCGGTGTCGACGCGCTGAAGAAGGCCGGCGACAACGTGGTGAACCCGCGCCTGCAGGACTGGTACGTGAAGCTCCAGAAGGAGCAGATCGGCACCGCCGGCATCGGCGAGATGATGGCCGGGCGCCTGACGCCCGCCGAGGCCATCAAGAAGATCCAGGGCTACGCGGACGCCGCGGCCAAGGACCAGTCCATCAAGCACTACCAGCACTAGTGAGTAACCGTCACCAGCGGCGGCACCCGCGGAAAGATCGGGGTCGGTAAACGATGCAGCACGGCAAGTACCGGTTCATTGTGGGGTTCTTGGTAGCCCCACTGGCGTTGTATGCGGTCTTCGTCATCTGGCCGTTCATCCAGTCCATCTACTACTCGTTCACGGACTGGACCGGCCTGAGCCCGGACTTCAAGATGGTCGGCCTCGACAACTACACGAGGATGTTCAAGGACGACATTTTCTGGAAGTCGCTGCAGCACAGCGTGCTGCTCGTGCTGCTGCTGCCGTTGGTGACGCTGGGCCTCGCGCTCTTCTTCGCCTTCATGCTCAATGTCGGAGGCCGGCGGCGTAAGAACGCCGCGGTCTCCGGCGTGCGGGGCTCGGGTTTCTACAAGATCGCCTATTTCTTCCCGCAGGTACTCTCGATCGTCATCGTCGCCCTGCTTTTCCAGTTCGCGTACAACCCGCGCAGTGGAATGCTGAATTCGGCGCTCAAGGGAGTCGGGCTCGACTCCATCCAGCCGGACTGGCTGGGCGACCCGAATCTGGCACTCATCTGCGTCATGGTGGTGCTGGTCTGGTCGACGGTCGGATTCTTCGTCGTCCTCTTCTCCGCCGGAATGGCGTCCATCCCGAAGGACTTCTACGAGGCCGCGCTCCTGGACGGGGCCAGCCGCGTCACGACGTTCTTCAAGATCACCCTGCCGCTGCTCTGGGACACCGTGCAGTCCGGGTGGGTCTACATGGGCATTCTGGCGCTCGGGGTCGAGGCGTTCACGGCCGTACAGGTCATGACCGTGGGCCCCGGCGGTCCCGACTACGCGACCTCGGTCCTGCCGCTGTACGTCTACCAGACGGCCTTCCGCGACGGTCAGGCCGGATACGCGACCACGATCGGTGTGGGTCTGCTCATCGTCACCATGGTGTTCGCCGCCATCGTGATGCGGCTGGGCCGGCGCGAGCGGCTGGAGTTCTGATGCTGTGCTTCCCGGGACGCGTTGCCCGGATCCCCAGCAGGCAAGACAGCCCGGTCCCGGCGGCCGGCTCGACAGTACGAGGTGAGCACACGTGAAGGCCACTGAAACCCCTCCCGTGGTCACGGTGACGGAACCGGCCCCCGTGTCCAAGTCGTCCGCACAGGGCGAGGGCGGCAAGGAGAAGAGCAGCGAGGGCAAGATCCTCAACGTCTTCTCGCACGGTGTGCTGATCATCTGGGCGATCCTGGTGGTCATGCCGCTGCTCTGGGCGATCATGACCTCGTTCAAGACCGATGACTCGATCCTGTCGACGCCTTGGGCGCTGCCGGACAAGCTCCACTTCGAGAACTGGTCACGCGCCTGGAGCCAGGCGCACATGAGCGAATACTTCTTGAACACCATCGTGGTGGTCGGGGGTTCACTCATCGGCACCCTGCTGCTCGGCTCGATGGCCGCATACGTGCTCGCCCGGTTCGACTTCCCGGGCAACCGCTTCGTGTACTACCTGTTCATCGGCGGGATGAGCTTCCCGATCATCCTGGCGCTGGTCCCGCTGTTCTTCGTGATGAACAACATGGGGCTGCTGAACACGACGCACGGGCTGATCCTGGTCTACATCGCGTACTCCATGCCGTTCACCGTCTTCTTCCTCACCGCCTTCTTCCGGACGCTGCCAGGCTCCGTGGCGGAGGCGGCGATGCTCGACGGGGCCTCGCACACCCGGACGTTCTTCCAGGTGATGCTGCCCATGGCGAAGCCGGGTCTGATCAGCGTCGGTATCTTCAACTTCCTGGGGCAGTGGAACCAGTACATGCTGCCCACGGTGCTGAACAGCGACCCCGACCACCGGGTGCTCTCCCAGGGGCTGGTCGAACTGGCCAACAGCCAGGGCTACAAGGGCGACTGGTCCGGACTCTTCGCAGGTCTGGTCATGGCGATGCTCCCGGTCCTCGCGGCCTACATCGTCTTCCAGCGCCAGGTCGTGGCCGGTCTGACCGCGGGAGCGGTGAAGTAATAGCTCAAGCGCTTTCTCCACGGAACCACCGAACCGCCCGCCGGCAGTCATGCCGGCGGGCGGTTCGTCTGTGTAAGGGGGAGTTCGCGGAGCGTGCCGAGCGGGGGTTCGGTGCTCATCCGAGGCTTCGACTGCTCAAGGTCTTGACGGGGGGCGCCCCAAAACGCTCAGCTTAGGGTTCACATGTTGGAGAATATGGCAGGAGTGAGAGAGTCGATGGAGACTCCGGGGTCGCAGACATCTCTGCATCGCGCCAACCTTGAGCGGGTCGTGCGCGCCGTACGTATGGCGGGTTCGCTCACCCAGGCGGAGATCGCCAGGAGCACGGGCCTCTCCGCGGCCACCGTCTCCAATATCGTTCGCGAACTGAAGGAGGGCGGCACCGTCGAGGTGACCCCCACCTCGGCCGGCGGCCGCCGGGCCCGCAGCGTCTCGCTCAGCGGGGACGCGGGCATCGTCATCGGCGTCGATTTCGGACATACGCACCTGCGGGTGGCGGTCGGCAACCTGGCTCATCAGGTGCTCGCCGAGGAGTCCGAGCCGCTGGACGTGGACGCCTCGTCCGCCGAGGGCTTCGGACGGGCGGAACAGCTGGTCAACCGGCTGATCGAGACCACCGGGATCAGCCCGGGCAAGGTCATCGGGGTGGGACTCGGTGTTCCCGGCCCGATCGACGTCGAGTCCGGCACGCTGGGCTCCACGTCGATCCTGCCGGGCTGGACGGGCATCAACCCCAGCGAGGAGCTCGCCGGACGCCTCGGCGTGCCGGTGTACGTCGACAACGACGCCAACCTCGGGGCGCTGGGCGAGCTGGTGTGGGGGAGCGGACGCGGGGTCCGCGACCTCGCGTACATCAAGGTCGCGAGCGGCGTCGGTGCCGGTCTGGTGATCGACGGGCACATCTACCGGGGGCCGGGCGGCACGGCCGGCGAGATCGGCCACATCACCCTGGACGAATCGGGCCCCGTCTGCCGCTGCGGCAACCGCGGGTGCCTGGAGACCTTCACGGCCGCGCGGTACGTCCTGCCCCTGCTCCAGCCCAGCCACGGGCCCGATCTCACCATGGAGCGGGTGGTCCAGCTGGCCCGCGAGGGCGACCCGGGCTGCCGCCGGGTGATCGGCGACGTCGGGCGGCACATCGGCAGCGGGGTGGCCAACCTCTGCAATCTGCTCAACCCGAGCCGCGTGGTGCTCGGCGGCTCGCTCGCGGAGGCGGGCGAGCTGGTCCTCGGGCCCATCCGCGACTCCGTGTCGCGCTACGCCATCCCCAGCGCCGCGCGACAGCTCTCGGTGCTTCCCGGCGCCCTCGGCGGACGGGCGGAGGTGCTGGGTGCGCTGGCCCTCGTCCTGAACGAGATGGGGGATTCGACCCTTTTGGAGAGCAGCCACCTCGCAGCGACCCCTGCCTTCACTTAGATAACGAATGGCACCGTTGTCATCTCGTTAAGAATTTACTCCTTGACGCCACGCCTGCGGCCGAGTTGACTCCAACCCACCTCGGCCGCAACGTTGCGGCCTCGTCAGGGAGGCACACCCGCAATGAACGCAATGACGCGACGCATCGTCATAGGCACGGCCGCCGTTTCGATGGCCGTCTCCCTCGCCGCTTGTGGCAAGGCGGGCGACGACAAGAAGGACTCGGCGGACTCGGGCAGCAAGACCAAGATCGGTCTTCTGCTCCCGGAGAACAAGACCGCTCGCTACGAGACGCTGGACAAGCCGCTGTTCATCGAAGCGGTCAAGAAGGACTGCGCGGACTGCGAGGTTGTCTACAACAACGCGGCCGGTGACGTCGGCCAGCAGAAGCAGCAGTTCGAGCAGCAGATAGCCGACGGCATCAAGGTCATCGCGATCTCCTCGGTCGACGCCGAGAAGTCCGCCGCGTGGATTGCCAACGCACACAAGAAGGGCGTCAAGGTCGTCGCGTACGACCGCGCCATCGTCGGTGCCGACGCCTACGTCAGCCACGACAACGAGAAGATCGGCAAGCTCCAGGGCCAGGCCGTCCTCGACGCCCTCGGCTCCAAGGCGGCCGACTCCAACCTCGTCATGATCAACGGTGACGAGAAGGACCCGAACGCCGGCCTGTTCAAGAAGGGCGCTCACGCGTCCCTCGACGGCAAGATCAAGATTGCCTACGAGGCGTCCGGCGAGTGGGACCCGAAGATCGCCGGCGAGAAGATGACCGCCGCGATCTCCTCGGTCGGCAAGGGCAAGATCGACGCGGTCTACTCCGCCAACGACGGCATGGCGGGCGGCATCATCACGTCGCTGGGCAACGCCGGCATCAAGGACATCCCGGTGGGTGGCCAGGACGCCGAGCTCCCCGGTATCCAGCGGATCATCGCCGGTACGCAGACCTTCACGATCTACAAGTCGCCGAAGCAGCTCGCCCCGACGGCCGCCCAGTTCGCTGTCAACCTGCTCCAGGGCAAGGACATCGGCGCCGCGGGCAAGACGGACGGCGTTCCCTCCACGCTGCTCGAGCCGACCGTGGTGAACAAGGACAACATCGAGTCCACCGTGGTCAAGGACGGCATCTACCAGGCCTCCGCGATCTGCGTCAAGGACATCGCCGCCAAGTGCACCGCACTGGGCATCAAGTAGTCCCTCCTCGCGCCGGGGCCAACAGGCCCTGGCGCGTACGGGTTTGATCCGCGCCGCACGGCGGGAGTCCGCCCGCCCCATGACTGTCCGGCCCCGGTCGGCCCACACCCCGCTGCCGCCCGGGTGCCGGACTTTTCCCCCAGTACTTCAGTACGTCGACGCTGCCCGTCGTGGCGCGGCGTCTCCGCCGGTCAGGCGGCACATCCCCGCCGGTCAGGCGGCGAAGGAGATGGTTCACGTGTCACAGACGCCCGTGCTGGCGTTGCGTGGAGTCTTCAAGCGATTCGGAGCGGTCCAGGTCCTCTCCGGTGTCGATCTCGAAGTCCACGCCGGAGAAGTGGTCGCCCTGGTCGGCGACAACGGTGCAGGAAAGTCCACGCTGGTCAAGACGATCGCCGGCGTGCACCCCATCGATGAGGGCGTCATCGAGTGGGAGGGCGCGAAGGTGGACATCAACCGTCCGCACGACGCCCAGAACCTCGGCGTCGCCACCGTCTACCAGGACCTCGCGCTCTGCGACAACCTGGATGTCGTCGCCAACCTCTTCCTCGGTCGCGAGATCAAGAAGGGTGGCGTCCTCGACGAGGTCGCCATGGAGAAGCGGGCACAGGACCTCCTGTCCACGCTCTCCATCCGTATCCCCAGCGTCCGTATCCCGGTTGCCGCGCTCTCCGGCGGCCAGCGCCAGGTCGTGGCCATCGCCCGCGCCCTGGTCGGCAACCCCAAGATCGTGATCCTGGACGAGCCCACCGCGGCCCTCGGCGTCGAGCAGACCGCACAGGTGCTCGACCTGGTGGAGCGGCTGCGCGAGCAGAACCTCGGCGTCATCCTCATCAGCCACAACATGGCCGATGTGAAGGCTGTCGCCGACAAGGTCGCCGTGCTGCGACTCGGCCACAACAACGGCATCTTCCCTGTGGCGACGACCAGCCACGAAGAAATCATCGCCGCGATCACGGGCGCCACGGACAACGCCGTGACCCGTCGCAAGTCCCGCAGCGCGGAGGCATCCAAGTGAGCAAGATCAGCAAGACTTCGGCCGAGGTCCCGGCCCAGGCAAAGGCCACCGAGGCGCCCGTAGCGGCCGCCGGCGCGGTCAAGGTCGTCGACCCCCGTCTGCTCATCCGTGAGCAGGGCTTCAAGGGCTACTGGACCGAGTTCAAGCGCAAGGTGCGCTCGGGCGAGATCGGCTCGCTGCCTGTCGTGGTGGGCCTGATCATCATCGGGATCGTCTTCCAGCTCGAGACCGGCAACTTCCTCACCTCGTACAACCTCGACCAGATCACGCTGTACGCGGCGGGCCCCGGCATCATGGCCGTGGGCATCGTCTTCGTACTGCTGCTCGGCGAGATCGACCTCGCGGTCGGTTCCGTCGCGGGTCTCGCGGGTGCGGTCTGGGCCGTGGTCGGCACGGACATGCCCGACGGCCTCGCCATCGTGGTCGGCATCCTGTCCGGCACGGTCATCGGCGCCTTCCACGGCATCGTCTTCGCCAAGATCGGCGTGCCCGCGTTCGTCGTGACCCTGGCGGGCTTCCTGGGCTGGGCCGGTCTGCAGACCTGGGTGATGGGCGACAAGTCCACCATCACCACCCCGCTCGGCAGCTTCGTCCGCGACCTGACCAGCTACTACTTCGCCGACGTCGCCGCCGCCTACGGTCTCGCCGTGTTCGTGATCGTCGCCTTCTACCTCGCGCAGCTGCGCGACTCGAGCCGCCGCAAGGCCGCAGAGCTGCCGCACCGCCCGCAGAGCGAGATCATCCTGCGCACCGTGCTGCTCGCCGTCCTGTGCCTTCTCGCCGCGTACGCGTTCAACCAGGAGCAGGGCCTCCCGCTCTCCCTGGTGATCTTCCTCGCGATCCTGGTCATCACCGACTTCGTTCTGCGCCGCACCACCTACGGCCGTCAGATCTTCGCGGTCGGCGGTGGCATCGAGGCAGCGCGTCGTGCCGGTATCAACGTGTCCTGGATCCGCATCTCGGTGTTCATGATCTCCGGCACGCTCGGTGCGGTCGGCGGTCTCTTCCTGGCCTCCGCGACCGGCGGTGCCGACCGTTCGCTCGGTGGCGGCAACCAGCTCATGATGTGCATCGCCGCAGCCGTCATCGGCGGTACGTCCCTGTTCGGCGGACGCGGAAAGGTCTGGTCCGCGCTGCTGGGCATCCTGGTCATCCAGTCGATCGTCCAGGGCCTCAACCAGATGAACCTGTCGTCGAACGCGATCCAGTACATGATCACCGGTGGAGTACTCCTCATTGCCGTGATCATCGACTCGGTCTCGCGCAAGACCCAGAAGACCGCAGGCCGCGCGTAACCCCACCGGGCCCGGCGGGGCCCGGTGACACGCAACGCCCGACAGTGCCCGGCGCCCCTTTCCAGGGCGCCGGGCACTGTCACGTAGCGGCGCGGGGTGGGACAGCACACGCCTGCCCGATGTCCGACGGGGCAGACGGAACATTAGACTCATCGGATCGGCATGCTCGACCAGCACAATCGCAAGGAGGCACGGTGACACAGCCGCGCGAAGCGCGTCAGGCGGTGACGGGCGACGGATGGGATCTGCTGACCCGCATCGGCGGACCGCGTGACCTGGACCGGCTCACCCCCGAGCAGCTGGAGCAGCTCGCCGAAGAGATCCGGACGTTCCTCGTCGACGCCGTCTCCAAGACCGGCGGCCACCTCGGACCCAACCTGGGCGTGGTCGAGCTGACCATCGCCCTGCACCGGGTCTTCGACTCGCCGAAGGACAAGGTTCTCTTCGACACCGGCCACCAGAGCTATGTGCACAAGCTCCTCACCGGCCGCCAGGACTTCTCGAAGCTCAAGAGCAAGGGCGGCCTGTCCGGCTACCCCTCTCGTGCCGAGTCCGAGCACGACGTCATCGAGAACTCGCACGCCTCCACCGTGCTCGGCTGGGCCGACGGCCTCGCCAAGGCCAACGAGGTGCTGGGCAAGGACGACCACGTCGTCGCGGTCATCGGTGACGGAGCCCTCACCGGTGGCATGGCCTGGGAGGCGCTGAACAACATCGCCGCCGCCAAGGACCGCCCCCTCGTCATCGTCGTCAACGACAACGAGCGCTCCTACGCCCCGACCATCGGCGGCCTCGCCAACCACCTCGCGACCCTGCGCACCACCGACGGCTACGAGCGCTTCCTGGCCCGCGGCAAGGACCTCCTGGAGCGCACCCCCGTCGTCGGGAGGCCGCTGTACGAGACGCTGCACGGTGCCAAGAAGGGCCTGAAGGACTTCATCGCCCCGCAGGGCATGTTCGAGGACCTCGGCCTGAAGTACGTGGGCCCGATCGACGGACACGACCTGGAGGCCCTGGAGTCCGCACTCCAGCGCGCCAAGCGCTTCGGCGGGCCCGTGATCGTGCACTGCCTCACCGAGAAGGGCCGCGGCTACACCCCGGCCCTGCTGGACGAGGCCGACCGCTTCCACGCCGTCGGCAAGATCCACCCCGACACCGGGCTGCCCGTCGCCACCTCCGGCCTCGACTGGACCTCCGTCTTCGGCGAGGAGATGGTCAAGCTCGGCAAGGAGCGCAAGGACATCGTCGCGATCACCGCGGCCATGCTCCAGCCGGTCGGCCTGACCAAGTTCGAGAAGGCCTTCCCGGACCGGATCTACGACGTCGGCATCGCCGAGCAGCACGGCGCTGTCTCCGCGGCGGGCCTCGCCACCGGCGGACTGCATCCCGTCTTCGCGGTGTACGCCACCTTCCTCAACCGCGCCTTCGACCAGGTCCTGATGGACGTCGCCCTGCACAAGTGCGGTGTGACGTTCGTCCTCGACCGGGCCGGGGTCACCGGTACGGACGGCGCCTCGCACAACGGCATGTGGGACATGTCGATCCTGCAGTGCGTGCCGACGCTCCGGATCGCCGCCCCGCGCGACGCCGACCAGGTCCGCGCCCAGCTGCGCGAGGCCGTCGAGGTCGACGACGCCCCGACGGTCGTCCGCTTCTCCAAGGGTGCGGTCGGCCCGTCGGTCAAGGCCGTCGGCACGGTCGGCGGCATGGACGTGCTCCGCAAGCCGGCCACCGCCCGGCCGGACGTCCTGCTCGTCTCCATCGGGGCGCTCGCCCCGATGTGCCTGGAGATCGCGGACCTGCTCGACGCCCAGGGCATCTCGACCACCGTCGTCGACCCGCGCTGGGTCAAGCCCGTGGACGAGGCCATGGCCCCGCTCGCCGCGAAGCACCGGGTCGTCGTCACCGTCGAGGACAACAGCAGGGCCGGCGGCGTCGGCTCCGCCGTCGCCCAGGCGCTGCGCGACGCCGACGTCGACGTACCGCTTCGGGACTTCGGTATTCCGCCGGTCTTCCTCGACCACGCCTCCCGCAAGGAGGTCATGGCCGAGATCGGACTGACCGCGCCGGACATCGCCCGCCAGGTCACCGGTCTGGTCGCCAGGCTCGACGGCCGCTACGAAACGGACGCGGAGAACCGCTCCGTGGTGGAGCCGGTCCGGGACTGACCTCCGTCCCGCCGCACTCCGATTGGGCCGGTCGCCCACCCTGTACGGGTGGTCCGACCGGCCCATTCGCGTGAAATCCCGCCCTGCCAGGCGTGCCGGGGGCGGCCGGGTCCGAATCATGGCGTGCACGACGAGTGCGTGGAGGTACGCCGGTGAGCACGCAGCAGGACCTGCCCCCCAGCGGAGACGGACTGTTCAGGACCAAGACGGTCGAACAGTCCATCCGCGACACAGAGGAGCCGGAGCACGCCCTCAAGAAGTCCCTCTCCGCCCTGGACCTCACGGTCTTCGGAGTGGGCGTCATCATCGGCACCGGCATCTTCGTGCTCACCGGCAAGGTGGCCAAGGAGACGGCGGGCCCGGCCACCGCGATCGCCTTCGTGGCCGCGGGCGTCGTCTGCGCCCTGGCCGCGCTCTGTTATGCGGAGTTCGCCTCCACCGTCCCGGTGGCCGGCTCGGCGTACACCTTCTCCTACGCCTCGCTCGGCGAGCTGGTCGCCTGGATCATCGGCTGGGACCTGGTCCTGGAGTTCGCGCTGGGTACGGCGGTGGTGGCGGTCGGCTGGTCCGGCTACGTCCGCTCACTGATGGACAACGCCGACTGGCATCTGCCCGACGCGCTCTCCGGCCCCGACGTGTCGGACGGATTCGGTTTCGACATCCTCGCCTTCGCCCTGGTGCTGGTGCTGACCGTCATCCTGGTGCTCGGCATGAAGCTCTCGGCCCGGGTCACGACCGTGGTGGTCGCCATCAAGGTGACCGTGGTCCTGATCGTGATCATCGCGGGCCTGTTCTTCATCGACACCGCGAACTACTCGCCCTTCATCCCCGAGGCCCAGCCGCAGCCCTCCGGATCTGGTCTGGACGCCCCGCTCGTTCAGCTGATCTTCGGGTACGAGCCCACCAACTTCGGCGTCATGGGCATCTTCACCGCCGCCTCCGTCGTGTTCTTCGCCTTCATCGGCTTCGACGTCGTGGCCACGGCCGCCGAGGAGACCAAGCTCCCGCAGCGCGACATGCCGCGCGGCATCATGGCCTCGCTGTTCATCTGCACGGCGCTGTACGTCGCCGTATCGATCGTCGTCACCGGAATGCAGCATTACACCGAGCTTTCCGTGAGCGCCCCGCTCGCCGACGCCTTCAAGGCCGTCGGACACCCCTTCTACGCCGGGATCATCAGCTTCGGCGCCGCCGTCGGCCTCACCACGGTCTGCATGATCCTGCTCCTGGGCCAGACCCGGGTGTTCTTCGCGATGAGCCGCGACGGCCTGCTCCCGAGGTTCTTCTCGAAGACGCACCCGCGGTTCCAGACCCCGTACCGTCCGACGATCCTGCTCGGCGTGCTCATCGCGATCATCGCGGGCTTCACCAGCATCAACGAACTCGCGACGCTGGTGAACATCGGCACGCTCTTCGCCTTCGTGGTCGTCGCCCTGGGCGTCATCGTCCTGCGCCGCACCCGCCCCGACCTGCACCGGGCCTTCCGCACGCCGTGGGTTCCGCTGGTCCCGATCCTGTCGGTGGCCGCGTCGGTCTGGCTGATGCTCAACCTGCCGGCGGAGACGTGGCTGCGGTTCGGCATCTGGATGGTCATCGGCGTGGTCATCTACCTCGCGTACGGACGCGGGCACAGCCGGGTGAACCGCACCAGGGTGTGACGCCGACGGCCCCGCCCGCCCTTCCGGGCCGGCGGGGCCGGTTCGTCCGCGGTTGCCGTCAGCCGCCGGTGGCGGGGGACTTCTTGGCGGACTCGGGGATCGTGGCGTCCTCCCGGATCGCCTTCCAGAGCGTGCCGGCCTGCGGCTGCGCGGATATCACCCGGTTCGGGTCGATCTTGTCGTAGGCGACGGGGAGCATGATGGTCTCCATCGAGGCCGGGTCGACGCCGTTCATCGAACGGGCGAACTCGGTCAGCGACTTGAGCGAGGCGAGCCCCTCGTCCGTCGTCAGCGACTTGGTCGCGGAGTTGGCGATCTTGTAGGCGCTGGTCGGACTGCCCAGCAGGTCCTGCTTCTTGACCTCGCTGAGGAGGGCGAACAGGAACTGCTGCTGGAGGCCGATGCGGCCGAGGTCGCTGCCGTCTCCGATGCCGTGCCGGGTGCGGACGTAGGCGAGGGACTGGGTGCCGTCGAGCTTGTGGGGTCCGGCGGTGAGGTCGAGACCGGAGGACGTGTCGTGGATGTCCTGCGGAACGTCGACGGTGACGCCGCCGATGGCGTCGACGAGCCCCTTGAACCCGGCGAAGTTGATCTCCAGGTAGTGGTCGATGCGTACGCCGGACATCTTCTCGACGGTCTTGACCACGCAGGCGGGACCGACCTGGGAGTACACGGAGTTGAACATCCTGCGGTCCGCGGAGGGCACCTCGGTCCCGTCGGCCTTGGTGCACTCGGGCCGGGTCACCAGGGTGTCGCGGGGTATGGACACGGCGACGGCCTTGCTGCGGCCCTCGGGGATGTGCACGACCATCGCGGTGTCGGAGCGGGCCCCGCTGACGCTGCCGCCGCCGCCCAGTTCCTTGTTCTCTGCTCCGGCGCGCGAGTCCGAGCCGAGGACCAGGAGGTTCTGTCCGCTGGTCGGGAGCTTCTCGGGGCGGTCCTCACCAAGGGCCTTGTCGATGTCGACGCCCTTGATGTTCCCGTCCAGTCGGCTGTACAGCCAGTAGGCGGTGCCGCCCGCCGCGATGACGAGAACCAGAACCGACAGCAGGATGGCCCGGCGTATGCGCTGGCCCCGTGTCCGCACACGCTTGCGCCCGCGGGAAGGGTTCTCCGGGGAGCTTTGATGTCCGGGCGTGATGGCGTCTTGGCTCATCCTGAGTGAGTCCTCACAACTTATGGCCTGGTCGGGGCGCAGGTGATGGGGTGGGACTCGGGTGGGGGGTGGAGCCGGTCCGCGTTTTGCTGATGAGTGAGCACTATAGACAGTCGCTCTGGTGTACGTACGGAGTCTGTGGCGCGACTGTGACACGGAGGGCGGGCGGCGGAGCCGGGGAACGGCGGCGGATCGTACGCCGGTGAGGCCCGGGGGAGGCTTGCGTGCTGGGGCTTTAGGATGTGACAGCTTCGAAACGTTGTACGAGGCGTCAGAAGTCAGCTCTCGGAAAGGTGATCGCAGACCATGCCCGGACAGGATGCCCGCGCGACGTCGAAGGCCGTGCCTGAAGCCGAGGCGCTCCGCGGTATCTGGCTCACCCGGGGGAAGGACGGCAGGCTCACCGCGTACGCCGCCGCCGACGGCGGGTTGCGGCGCTGGACCGAGAGCCGTCCTGGAGGCCCTGAATGGGGCGCTCCGGACGACGTGCCGACACCGCGCCTCACACATCTGTCCGTGACGCAGAGCGCCGACGCCTATGTGCACTTCGTCGGCCGCCGTGAACGGACCGCGGCCGACGGCGACGTCCACGTCGACATCGTGCACGCGATCCAGTATCAGACGGGCCGCCCCGCTTCGGCCTGGCAACCGTTGGGCACCCCGCACAAGGAGGACCACCGGGGCGGTGCGCTCGGTGCTCCCGTTGCCGTCGTCAGCCGGCCCGGCGAGTTGCACATCGCTGTCCGCGACGGGCACGGCGGCATGAGGTTGCTCCGGGAGAAGCCCGGCGGCAAATGGGGTGTCTGGGGAGTCCTGCACGGCAAGCACGTCAAGGGTGAACCCGCCGTGGTCGCGCTCAGCTCCGGATGCGTCACGGTCCTCGCCGCGACGGACGAGGGCGCGCTGCACTGGCAGCAGGCGGAGCCCGGCGGCAAATGGGGCGGGGCCGAGCGCTTGGGGATCACGCTGACGCCCGGCTCGCCGGCCGTACTGGAGACGGCCCCGGGCCGTGCCACGTACTACGGGACCGATCCGGCCGGCGGTGTCGTGGCCTACCGTGCCGATGCCGGGCCCATGCCCCTCGGCGGCGCCCCGGGCGACGGCGCGCAGGCCGTGATCCGCACGGTCCTGGACGGCTTCGACTGCACGGTGCTGGCCCATCGCGGCGTGAACGGCTGCGCGATCGTCGGCGTCGGGGTGACCGAGAAGGAGGCCGACGGCGTGTGGTGGTCCGACACCGGAGTGCCCTGCCTGACCACTCCGGTCCTGATCCACGATGCCCAGGGGCGCGTGGTGATGGCGGTGGTCGGTACGGACGGCGCCCCGCGCGTGGCGCGGCAGACGGACGGGCCGGGGCTGAGCTTCGAGCAGTGGCGCGAGCTCTGACCGGGCCGGTGAGCGACCGGGTGTGAGGCGTCGATGACCTGCCGGGGCGGCACGACGCTGAGCATATGATGTTGTCGGCCCTGTGTGGGCATGATGGAGAACCGGTGAAGCAGAGAGGGTGTCACGGGTCATGCGGAGAAGAGGATCGGACTCCGCGAGCAACTCCCGCCCTCTCGCCCCGTCGTCCGAGAACCACCAGGTCTGCGGTACGCCGCGTGGCCGCTGGATGCCGCTCGGCAAGGACGGCAGGCTCACGCTCTACGCCCGCACGGACAGCGGTCTGCTGCGCTGGACGCAGCGGAGCCCGGGCGGGGACCGGTGGGACGGCCCGGACTTCGTGTCGATCGCGGACCTGACGGACCTCACCGTCGTTCAGGGTGCCGACTCGTATGTGCACTTCCTCGGGCGGCGCGAGCGCGGTGGCTCCGACGGGCCCGGCGTGGACTTCGTGCACGCCGTGCAGTACCAGACCGGCCGTCCCGTCACCGCATGGCGTTCCCTCGGCAACTTCCACCGTGACCGGGAGGAGGGGCGGAAGGCCGGTGCACCGGCCGGGGCCGTCGACGCGCAGGGGACGCTCTTCGTCTTCGCGCGCAACGCGGGTCGGGGGCTGCAGGTGCGCCGCGAAGGGAAGGGCGGCAAGTGGGGAGCCTGGCAGGACCTCAAGGGCGCCGGGCTCGCCGCCGAGATCGTGCCGTCGGTGACCTCGGGCGGGCTCGTGGAGGTCTTCGCGCCCAGCGATCGCGGGGCGCAGCAGTGGCGTCAGGGTGAACCGGACGGCCCGCTGCTGATCGCTCCGCCCTTGCCGTTCCATGCGCTGGCGGGTTCCACGGCGGCGCTGGAGACGGCGCCCGGCCGGCTCACCTACTACTGGACCGATGCGAACAGGACGGGGGTCGTCTCCTACCGGGAGGGCACCTGGCCCGTGCCGGTCGGCGGACAGCCCGGGGACGGCGCCGTCGTGGCCTTGCGCACCACGCTCGACGGCCATGACTGCACGGTTCTCGCGCAACGCGGGGCGGGCGGCACGCTGTTGATCGGGCTCTGCGGTACCGAGGGGGAGCAGGGCGGCGTCTGGTGGTCCGACACCACCGAGGAGTGCGTCGGTGATCCCGCGCTCGCTGTCGACGGTCACGGTCGCGTCGTCGTGGCGGTTCGCGGGCGGGACGGAGCGGTGTCCGTCGTCCGCCAGGATGCGGGCGCGGGGCTCACGCTCTCGCCGCACTGGCACCGGCTGTGATCTGACGGCACGTTCTGGAGCGCTGGGCGACACCGGTGTGTCACCTCGATTCCATGTGGCGTTCTCGTGAAGTCGTAAAAGGTTGTACGAGCGCTCGGTGGGATTCATCACGAGCATTCGCCGTGTATGTCCGACTTTCTGGCTGGACGTTGATCGGCTCTTTATGTGAAGGTTCTGTGACTTGCCTACGGGTGAGCAGGTGTGACCGTTCAGTGGGGCGGTCTCCATGGGGATGACAGGTTTCGGTCTCATACCGTCCGTCGTCCGGGCACGAGGGGGTGCCTGGTGGCGGCAGGCGCTGGACCGCAGTGGCGTGGGTGGTGGATGCCTCGTGGTCGGTTCCGGTAATCCGGAGGCGGGATCGCTGGTTTCGGCGTACCGGTCCGTCATGCCGGTGGGCGCGCGAAGGGGCATCGTCCGCAAGGTGCCGGCCCCGCTGCGCTCCGCCGTGAAGTCCTCGTTCACCTCCGTCGACGCCGTCCGTTCGGCGACCGTCGTCTGGGCGATGGGCGGCCGCCGCAACGCGCCCCGGCACAGTGCGGCCTCCACGCGCCGGGTGGTGCGCGTCAAGGGCCGGCACATGCACGCCCTGCTCGTGGAGGGCGCCACGGCGTGGGCTGCCCGGGCCCGTAACCTGCACATCCTCATCGCCGCCCTGGAGGCCGGGGGCATCGAGTACTTCTGTGTCCGCGGTGCCACGCAGGACGTCCCGACGGTCGCGGTGCCCGCCGGGCTGCGCGAGTCGGCCCAGGAGATGCTCCAGATCGCCTTCGAACAGACTCCGGGCTACGTGGGCGCGGCCACCGCATCGGAGTCGGGCATGCGACCCGGCGACGACGGCAAGTCCTGGCGCCAACTGCGCAGGCACGACGCCCTCCGGGTCGCCTGGTACGTCACCGACCCCACACAGGAGCTCGTCTACGGCGCTGATCAAGGCTGTGACCTGGAGTTCTGGACGGAACGGGAGGGCAGGCTGGAGGCACCCCGTCCCAACCGGGTGGTTGAAGAGGTGCCGGTCGACGCACCACGCCACACCGTCCCGCAAGCCCTGTTCGCTCTGGTGCCCGGCGCCTACACCACGGGTAGCGCGCGTACCGTAGCCGAGTTCACCCAACCCCTGGCAGAGGACCACCTCTTCCCCATCGACGTCGTCTACACCTGGGTCGACGACTCCGACCCCAAGTGGAGCGCCGAACGCGACGCCGTCCGCTCGGGACGGATGGGCGGCACGCCTCAGGCCCTGCATGCCCAGGCAGCCAACGACGCGCGTTTCACCAGCCGCGACGAACTGCGCTACTCCCTGCGCTCCCTGCACCAGTACGCACCCTGGGTCCGCACCGTCTATCTGGTCACCGCCGGACAGATGCCCAGCTGGCTGGACACCGACGCCCCAGGCCTCCAGGTCGTCGACCACCGCGAGATCTTCTCGGACGCCGCTGCTCTGCCCACGTTCAACTCACACGCCATCGAAAGCCAGTTGCACCACATCGACGGCCTGTCGGAGCACTTCCTCTACCTCAACGACGATGTGTTCTTCGGCCGCCCGCTCGCCGCCGAACGCTTCTTCCACACCAATGGCCTGACCAAGTTCTTCCAGTCCAAGGCGCTCATACCGAGCGGCCCCGCGGACGCGGACGACCTGCCGGTGAACGCGGCGGGCAAGAACAGCCGGGCACTGATCGAGCGGTCCTTCGGCACCCGTATCGCGCAGAAGATGAAGCACACCCCGCATCCCTTGCGCCGCAGCATCCTCGCCGACATCGAGCTGGTCTACAGCGAGGAGCACCACCGCACCCAGCACTCCCGGTTCCGGTCCCCCGAGGACGTCCCGATCGCCTCGTCCCTGCACCACTACTACGGCTTCCACACCGGCCGTACAACCACCGGGAACCTGCGCTACCAGTACATCGACCTCGCCGCCGACCAGGCCCGGCGCCGTCTGGACAACCTTCTCGCTCACCGGAACTTCGACACGTTCTGCCTGAACGACACCGTCGAGCATCCCGACCCGGAGGCCCAGGAACACATGGTCAGAAGCTTTCTCGACGCGTACTTCCCCGTCCCCAGCCGCTTCGAGCGGGTGGATTCGGACGAGTACCGCAACGTGAGCCGGTCAGGGAAGGCCGAGATCAGACGGTGAGCGAACCGCTCCTCCTGCCGCAGCACCCATCCCCCGTAACGAAAGTGAACCGCGTGTTTGACACCTCCAGCCGA
Organism: Streptomyces sp. LN549; assembly: GCF_043203805.1. Taxonomy (NCBI): domain Bacteria; kingdom Bacillati; phylum Actinomycetota; class Actinomycetes; order Kitasatosporales; family Streptomycetaceae; genus Streptomyces; species Streptomyces sp. LN549. The sequence continues at coordinate 7,093,407 of NZ_JAZHRI010000002.1, forward strand.
CAAACGGCTGGCGAGACCTCCATGGGCACCGGCCCTCGCCCGGAGCCCACGCCGCCGCGACTGCGCGGGAGCCGTACGGAGCGGCAGGTCATCGTGGACATGCACAAGCGTGTCGCGCTGGTGCACGACCGTCTCACGCCGCTCGCCGCGCGTGAGCTGAACAACCTGGAAGTCCGTCGCGCCCTGGAAGCCGAGCGGATCGACTGGTTCGCGGTGCCGGGCCTCGACGACACCGCCTCCGCGGTCGGCGTCGACGCGCGTCGACGCCCCCAGGCCCTGGCGGCGCTACGCGCCCGCCTGTCCGGCAGCAAGGGCTACATCGCCCGCCCCAAGGCCGGGATGGCCCCCGGCGACGGCGCGTGGGAGGGCTCCTCGGACAAGACCTGGGAACGGGCGAAGGGCCTGTCCGTCGTGCGCGCCTTCTGGTTCCGCACCACGGAGGAAGGGCACCTGACACATGGTGCCGACACGGGCTGCGACATCGAGTTCTGGGAGCCCGGGGAGAGCGTGCCCGGCCAGGGAGCCGACCGCCTCGTCGCACCCCGCCGCAACCGCGCCAGCGAGCACGTCTCCCTCGACCGCCGGCAGGTTGTCGTCCCCGGGGAGCAGATGACCAGACTCGTGGGCCGGGCCCACGAGTCCGAGGTCCCGCCGCTGCGCCCGACCCAGACCCGCCCCGAACTGGACATCCTCTTCCCCGACGAGCACCCCTTCCCCATCGACGTCGTGTACACGTGGGTGGACGGCGACGACCCGGCCTGGCAACGGCGCCGCGCCGAGAGCCGCGGTGAGGTCTTCCACGCGGAGGCGGCCAGCCTGGCCCGTTACGTCTCCCGCGACGAGCTGAAGTACAGCCTTCGCTCGGTGCGCATGTTCATGCCGTGGGTGCGGAACATCTACATCGTCACCGACCAGCAGATTCCGCACTGGTGGGCCGCCGGCGACGGCAGGGCCCGGGTGGTGGACCACCGGGAGATCTTCGACGATCCCTCCCACCTGCCCACCTTCAACAGCCATGCGATCGAGTCCAGGCTGCACCACATCCCCGGACTGTCGCGCCACTTCGTCTACTTCAACGACGACATGTTCATCGGGCGGACCCTCACCCCCTCCGCGTTCTTCCACCCGAACGGCATCGCCAAGTTCTTCCCGTCCCCGGCACAGGTCCCCTACGGCCCCCCGGAGCCCGACGAGGTGCCCACCTCGGTCGCCGCGAAGAACAACCGCCGGCTCATCCAGGAGCGGTTCGGCCGCACGCTCGTACAGAAGATGAAGCACGTGCCGTACGCGCTCAACCGGGACATCCTCACCGCCATCGAACAGGACTTCCCCGAAGAGCACCGGCGCACCTCCGCCAGCGCCGTGCGGAGTATCTCCGACCTGTCCATAGCCTCCTCGCTGCACCACTACTACAGCTACTACTCCGGGCGCAGCCTGCCCGGCGACCTCCGGTACGGCTACTTCGCGCTGGACGACCCCGAGCTGGAGCACAAGCTGGAACTGCTGCTGCTGCGCCGGGACCGGGACACCTTCTGCCTCAACGACTCCGCGAGCGACCCCGCCGAGATCGAGCACCAGAGCGAGCTGCTCCACCGATTCCTCGAGGCGTTCTACCCGGTGCCGAGCCCGTACGAGAAGACGGCGGCCTGAGCCATGAACATCGAGATCCTGGTCCATACCCTGGCCACCGATTCCATCGGCGCGCGGGCGGCCGCCCGCCTCGCCCAGTCCCTCGTTGCCAGGCACCGGGTGACCGTCGTCACCGCGCGAGGCGCCGCCGCACCGCACCCGGCGCTGCGGCTCCCGGAGAACGTCGCCGTCCTGGCCCTGGCCCCCTCGGTCGCGGCCGGCGACCGGGACGACGACAACACCTCACAGCTCGTCATCGCCGGTGACCCCGAGTTCCGGCGCTACAACCGCGCCGACGACGGAAGACTCAGAAAGCACCTGACCGCGAGCGGCGCCGACGTGGTGGTCGCCCTCAGCTCCGCGCTCGGCGCGGTCCTGGCCCAGTGCCGCGTACCCCACGCGCGGCGCATCGCCCGCCAGCCGGCACCCGTCGAGCGGCTCCCGGAGTCGGTGCGAGCCCGCTGGACCGAGCTCTACCGCGAACTGGACGCGGTCGTCCCGCTCACCCAGGGCGACGCCGCCGCCCCCGAGTACCAGGCGCTGCGCGCCGCCGGCGTCGGGGTGCGCCACATCCCTGAGCCGGTGCTGCTTGCCGAGAGCCCGGACAAACCGACGACGGGTGTGGTGATCAGCGCCGGACGGCTGGTCTCGCACCGGCGCGTCGACTTGGCTCTGCACGCCTTCGCCCGGACCCGCGAGGCTCAACCGGGCTGGCAGCTCAGAGTGTTCGGCACCGGTCCGCTGCGCCGTGAGACCCGCGAACTGGTCACCGCGCTGGGACTCCATGACCATGTGCTGCTGTTCGACCGAGAGGCCGGCGAAGAGGACTTCTACGACGCCGACATCGCCCTGGTGACCGCGGAGCGCATGGACAGCGCCCGTCCGGCGCTGGAGGCGCTCGCCCAGGCCACGCCCGTGGTCGCCACGGAGGTGCCCTGCGGAGCTCCCGAGGTGCTCGTCGACGGTCACGGCGGACTGCTGGTGCCGGTCGGTGACGTCGATGCCACGGCCCGCGCCCTGGAGCGCTACATGGCGGACGAGCGACTGCGCTCCGCGCACCGGGCCCAGGCCCTGCGGACCGCACAGTCCGCAGGCGCGGAGCAGGTCGGCGACGCGTACGAGGAACTGTTCAGGGCGGTCAAGGCCGGCGCGCGCGGCCGCTGGGGCAAGGGGCGGCGCCCGGGCGGCGGCGCGCCCGCCGAGGACCGCCCCCTCCCCACCGCTGACTGCCGGGTACTGCCGGACGGCGCATGGGAGGTCACCGTGCGGGGCGTGTCCGGCGCCCGCACCGTGCGCGTCAAGGAGCAGGGCAAGGCCCGCGAGGAAGTGGTCGACTTCGCCGTCGAGAGCGGTGGGACCCGGGCCCATGTCGACGCCCGCGCGCTCGCCGTGCTGGGCGAGGGCCGCGCCGACTTCTACGTGGTGGACGGCAGGGGCAAGGAGAGACGCCTGCGCTACGGGCGGTGCACGCTCGGCGGTGCACGCGACGTCGGACACCTGAGCGACCTGGACCTCTTCCACTGGGTGCTGCCGTACGCGACCGAGGGCGGCTTTCTGCGTCTGCGTGTCTGGTCCCGGCCGAGCCATGCCGAGCTGGTGACCGTCGACTACAGCGACACGAGCCTGTGGCTGACGGGCTGGCTGCAGGGGGAGTGGCAGCTCGGCGGCGAGCCGATGCTGCTGCTGCGTCGCCGCCAGGAGCCCGTGCGCACGCTGGCAGCCGGTCGGGTGCGCTTCGAAGACGGCTGGTTCGGCGCGGAGTTGAACATGGAAGAGGTCATGAGGGCCCGGCTGCTCATGCGCGAGAACTGGGACGTGCTGCTCACCGACAGCAGCGGCGGCGAGCCGGTCAGGGTGGCGCGCATCGCCGACGACCAGGTGGTGAGGCGCGATGTGCAGCGCTTGCCGGAGCTGGTGCGGGAGGAGCCGCCGGATCTGTTCGGCCCCGACGTCGGCCGTGCCGTCGTCGGACTGCGCCCCTACTTCACCGCGGACAACGAACTCTCGCTCGTGGTGACCGAGCATCACTGACCGCGGCCCTTACGGACCTCGAGAATCCCAGAGGACACTTGTGCGGATCTCCTTCCTGCTCCACAGCATCGACAACTTCGGCGGAGTGGCGCGGGCGACCAGCAGCCTGGCCTCCGCGCTGGCGGTCCACCACGAGGTGGAGATCGTCTCGGTCTTCCGTTCGGCGGACCGGCCGTCCTTCCAGCCGTCCGGCGACGTGACCGTGCGCTACCTGGCCGACCGGCGTGAGGCGGCGGCGAAGGCCAAGGGCGGCAAACCGTCCCGGATCATGCCGCGAGAGGACGACTGGGCCGACGAGTACACCCAGGAGGTCGATGACCTGATCCTCGGTCACCTCGGGAGGTGCGGCGCCGATGTCGTGATCGCTGCCCGGCCGACGTTCGCCGCGTACTTCATCGCCCATGGACGGCACGGCTACGGACGCGTGGTCATCGACCACGAGGGCTCGATGGTGCCCTCCCAGGAGCTGCGCGAGCGCACGCTGGAGCTGTACCGCGAGATGGACGGTGTCGTCTGCCTCACCCGGGCCGATATGAACAACTACCAGCGACAGCTGGGCGACCGGGCGCCCCTGCTCGCCGGCATCGGCAACATCGTGCCGGCGCCGGCCCGGCACGCCCCGGTGCGCGGCCTGCCGCTGATCGCCGCCGCGGGACAACTCGTGCCCCGCAAGGGCTTCGACACGCTGATCAACGCGTTCGCCCAGGTGGCCCCGCACCACCCGCAGTGGCGGCTGCGCATTGTCGGCCGCGGGTCCGAGCACGCACGCCTGCAGGACCTCGTGCACGCGCACGGGCTGAGCGACGCCATCCGTCTCATGGGCGCGCTGCCCGACCTCACGGCCGAGTGGGACAAGGCCGCGTTCGCGGTGAGCGCGGCCCGCCGCGAGTCCTTCGGACTGACCATGGTGGAGGCCATGCACCACGGGCTTCCGGTTCTCGCGGCCGATGCGCCCTTCGGTCCCGGCGAGATCGTCGTCCCGGGCCACAACGGCATCCTGGTGCCGGTCGGTGACGAGGAGGCCATGGCCCAGGCGATGCGCTACCTCATCGAACAGCCGGCCGAGCGGGAGAAGCTGTCCCAGGGCGCCTACGCCACCGCCCCGCTCTACAGCGCCGAGCAGATCGCGTTCCGCTACGACGCGTTCCTGCGGGATGTGACGGCCTCGGTTCCGAAGGAACGTACTGCCGCAACCCCGGCCGCAGTCCCGTCCGGTGTCCCGGCGGAGGTACTGGTGCGCGGCGACGGCGCCATCGAGGTCCGCGTCCTGTTGCAGCCCGGCGCGGAGCCCCCCGCGCTGTGTGTCACCCCGCGCAGGGCCGAGACGCTGGTCAGGCTGGCTGCCCTCGGGACGTCGGTGGACGAGGCGACGGGCACTCTGCGGTCGGTGTACGCGGTCCCCGCCGAACCGCCGGTCCTCGCCGAGGGCCGTTATGACCTCGACCTGGAGCTGCCGGACGGGCAACGCCGGCCGCTCGCCGTGGAGGGCGTCCACACCGGTGGTCTGCTGGTCCGCCGGATCCCGGCGGCAGGTCCGGCGTACTGGCCCGTGCCCTACCGCACCGCGGACGGCCATCTGTCGGTCTTCGTCCGTCATCGCGTGGAGCATGCCGAGGTGCATGCCGTGCTCGTGGGGCAGGACGGCTGGATCGTGCGCGGCGGCCTGGTCGCTCCGCCGGGCACCGACCTCTCCGGGCTGCGGCTGGGGGCCGTGCCCCGCAAGGGGAGTGCCGCGTCCACCGTGTCGGGCCCGGTTTCCGTGGGTCAGGACGGCGTCTTCGAGGCGCATCTGCCGTTCGCCGGAGTGGTCGCCGGCTCGTCGGGCGGCCACGACGACTGGGACCTGTGGCTGGAGCGTGAACCCGGTCAACCGCGTATCCGGCTGGCGCGCTTCTTCGACGACATCCTGGAGCGCAAGCGGATCGACGTCTATCCCACACAGCGCTGGCACCACCCGACGCAGGGCCCGGCTCGCGGAAAGGTCTTCTTCACGCCCGGCAACGAGCTGTCCTTCACCGTCAGGCCCGACAAGGCCTGACACCCGTTCTCTCCGGCCCTGGATCTCCGGGCTCGGGCCCGGCTCCGGGCCTCCGTCCTGTCACATCGTCATATACGCAGCCCGCTGTGGAGTACACGTTCATGCCTACGCACCACCGCCGAACCCGCAAGGCCGTCATCCCGGCCGCGGGTCTTGGCACCCGTTTCCTCCCCGCGACCAAGGCGACTCCCAAGGAGATGCTCCCGGTCGTGGACCAGCCCGCCATCGAGTACGTGGTGGCGGAGGCCGTTCGCAGCGGACTCGACGACGTGCTCATGGTCACCGGCCGGAACAAGCGGGCCCTGGAGGACCACTTCGACCGTGCCTACGAACTGGAGCATCTGCTGGAGTTGAAGGGTGACACCGACAAGCTGCGCCAGGTCCGTGAGTCGAGCGACCTGGCCGACGTCCACTACGTGCGTCAGGGCAACCCGCTCGGCCTGGGCCACGCCGTCCTCTGCGCCGAACCGCATGTCGGTGACGCCCCGTTCGCGGTGTTGCTCGGCGACGACCTCATCGACGAACGCGATCCGCTGCTCGCCCGGATGCTGGAGGTCCAGGAGCAGCGTGGCGGTAGCGTCGTGGCGCTCATGGAGGTCGAGGACGACCGGACGCACCTGTACGGATGCGCAGCCGTGGCCCCCTCGGACGATGGGGCAGGCGACGTCCTGGCCGTCACGGATCTCGTGGAGAAGCCCGAGCCCGGCACCGCGCCCAGCAATCTCGCCGTGATCGGGCGGTACGTCCTCGCTCCGCAGATCTTCGAGATCCTGCGCAGGACCCCGCCGGGCCGCGGCGGTGAGATCCAGCTGACCGACGCCCTGCGCCGGCTGGCCCTCGATCCGGCGCTCGGTGGTCCCGTGCATGCGGTGGTCTTCGGCGGTCGCCGCTACGACACCGGGGACCGCGGCGACTATCTGCGTGCGGTCGTCCGGCTGGCCTGCGAGCGCGAGGACCTGGGCCCGGACTTCCGTGCCTGGCTGGGCGAGTTCGTACAGGAAGAGGGCATCCGCTAGCAGGCCGGCTGCTGACAGGGCGAGGCCAAAACAACGAGGGCCGTAGGGGAGCGATCCCCTACGGCCCTCGTCACGTTCACCGTGTCGGTGTTACGCCGGAACGCTCGCCACGCCCTGCGCGAGGAACTTCTTGCCGTTGACCCGCTCGGAGACGCCCTCGCGGTCCAGGTACGGCGTGATGCCGCCCAGGTGGAAGGGCCAGCCCGCGCCGGTGATCAGGCAGAGGTCGATGTCCTGGGCCTCGGCGACGACGCCCTCGTCCAGCATCAGACCGATCTCCTGCGCCACCGCGTCCAGGACGCGGTCACGGACCTGCTCCTCGGACAGGACGACATCGCCCTGCTTCAGGAGTGCGGCGACCTCCGGGTCCAGCTCCGGCTTGCCGGAGTCGTAGACGTAGAAGCCGCGCTTGCCGGCCTTGACCACGGCCGCCAGGTTCTCGGAGACGGTGAAGCGCTCCGGGAAGGCGCGGTTCAGGGTCTCGGAGACGTGCAGGCCGATCGCCGGGCCGACCAGTTCCAGGAGCACCAGCGGGGACATCGGCAGGCCGAGCGGCTCGATGGCCTTCTCCGCGACCTCGACCGGGGTGCCCTCGTCGATGACGTTCTGGATCTCGCCCATGAAGCGGGTCAGGATGCGGTTGACGACGAACGCGGGGGCGTCCTTCACCAGCACCGCGGTCTTCTTGAGCTTCCGCGCGACACCGAAGGCCGTGGCCAGCGAGGCGTCGTCGGTCTGCTCGCCGCGGACGATCTCCAGGAGCGGGAGGATCGCGACCGGGTTGAAGAAGTGGAAGCCGACGACCCGCTCGGGGTTCTTCAGCTTCGACGCCATCTCGGTCACCGAGAGCGACGAGGTGTTGGTGGCGAGGATCGCGTGCGCCGGGGCGACCGCCTCGACCTCCGCGAACACCTGCTGCTTGACGCCGATCTCCTCGAAGACCGCCTCGATGATGAAGTCGGCGTCGGAGAAGCCCGCCGCCTTGTCCAGCACGCCGGAGACCAGGGCCTTCAGGCGGTTGGCCTTGTCCTGGTTGATGCGGCCCTTGCCGAGCAGCTTCTCGATCTCGGCGTGGACATAGCCCACACCCTTGTCGACCCGCGCCTGGTCGATGTCGGTCAGGACGACCGGCACCTCCAGGCGGCGCAGGAACAGCAGGGCGAGCTGCGAGGCCATCAGGCCCGCGCCCACCACACCGACCTTGGTGACCGGACGGGCCAGGGCCTTGTCCGGGGCGCCGGCCGGGCGCTTGGCACGCTTCTGGACCAGGTTGAACGAGTAGATCCCGGAGCGCAGCTCGCCGCCCATGATCAGGTCCGCCAGGGCCTGGTCCTCGCGGTCGAAGCCGGCACCCAGGTCGCCGTCCTTGGCCGCGGCGATGATGTCCAGCGCGCGGTACGCGGCCGGGGCGGCGCCGTGCACCTTGGAGTCGGCGATGGCCTTGCCACGGGCGACGGCCTGGTCCCAGGCGTCACCGCGGTCGACCTCGGGGCGCTCCACCGTGACCGTGCCGTTCAGCACGTTCGCGGTCCAGATCAGCGACTGCTCCAGGAAGTCGGCGCCCTCGAAGAGGGCGTCGGCGATCCCGAGCTCGAAGACCTGCTTGCCCTTGAGCTGGCGGTTCTGGTTCAGCGAGTTCTCGATGATCACCGAGACGGCGCGGTCGGCGCCGATCAGGTTGGGAAGCAGCGCGCAGCCGCCCCAGCCGGGGACCAGACCGAGGAAGACCTCGGGCAGCGAGAACGCGGGCAGCGCCTTGGAGACGGTGCGGTACGAGCAGTGCAGACCGACCTCGACACCGCCGCCCATGGCCGCGCCGTTGTAGTACGCGAAAGTCGGGACCGCGAGACCGGAAAGGCGGCGGAAGACGTCGTGGCCGCCCTTGCCGATGGCGAGCGCGTCCTTGTGCTCCTTCAGCAGCTCGACGCCCTTGAGGTCGGCGCCTACCGCGAAGATGAACGGCTTGCCGGTGATGCCGATACCGGTGACGGTGCCCTCGGCGGCCTCCTTCTCGACCTGGTCGATCGCGGCGTTCAGGTTCGCCAGCGACTGCGGTCCGAAGGTGGTCGGCTTGGTGTGGTCCAGGCCGTTGTCCAGCGTGATGAGGGCGAAACGGCCCGCACCGGCCGGCAGGTCCAGGTGGCGTACGTGCGCCTGGGTGACGACCTCGCCGGGGAACAGCTCGGCCGCACCCTTCAGAAGCTCAGTGGTGGAGCTCACTTGCTGCCTCCGTCGAAATTCGGGTTCTCCCAGATGACCGTGGCGCCCATGCCGAAGCCGACGCACATGGTCGTCAGGCCGTAGCGGACCTCCGGCTGCTCCTCGAACTGGCGGGCCAGCTGGGTCATCAGCCGGACACCGGAGGAGGCCAGCGGGTGGCCGTAGGCGATCGCGCCGCCGTACTGGTTGACGCGGGCGTCGTCGTCGGCGATGCCGTAGTGCTCCAGGAAGGCGAGCACCTGCACGGCGAACGCCTCGTTGATCTCGAAGAGACCGATGTCGGAGATGGAGAGGCCGGCCTTGGAGAGGGCCTTCTCCGTCGCCGGGATCGGGCCGTAGCCCATGACCTCCGGCTCGACGCCCGCGAAGGCGTACGACACGAGGCGCATCTTGACCGGGAGGCCCAGCTCGCGGGCGACGTCCTCGGCAGCGAGCAGCGAGGCGGTGGCGCCGTCGTTGAGACCCGCGGCGTTACCGGCCGTCACGCGGCCGTGGGCGCGGAACGGGGTCTTCAGACCGGCGAGGGACTCCATCGTGGTGCCCGGACGCATCGGCTCGTCGGCGGTGACCAGGCCCCAGCCCGTCTCGCCTGCCTCGGGGTTGGTACGGCGCACGGAGACCGGCACCAGGTCCTGCTGGATCTTGCCGTTGGCGTACGCCTTGGCGGCCTTCTCCTGCGAACGCACCGCGTACTCGTCGGCACGCTGCTTGGTGATCGTGGGGTAACGGTCGTGCAGGTTCTCCGCGGTCATGCCCATGAACAGGGCGGACTCGTCGACCAGCTTCTCCGATACGAAGCGCGGGTTCGGGTCCACGCCCTCGCCCATCGGGTGGCGGCCCATGTGCTCGACACCGCCGGCGACGACGACGTCGTACGCGCCGAAGGCGATGGAGCCGGCCGTCGAGGTGACGGCGGTCAGGGCGCCCGCACACATGCGGTCGATGGAGTAACCGGGGACCGACTGCGGCAGCCCGGCCAGGATTCCGGCGGTGCGGCCGAGCGTGAGGCCCTGGTCGCCGATCTGGGTGGTCGCGGCGATGGCGACCTCGTCGATCTTGGCGGGGTCCAGGTCCGGGTTGCGGCGCAGCAGCTCCCGGATGGCCTTCACGACGAGATCGTCGGCGCGGGTCTCGTGGTAGATGCCCTTCGGGCCCGCTTTGCCGAACGGGGTGCGGACGCCGTCGACGAAGACGACGTCCCGGATGGTACGAGGCACGATGGCTCTCCTCCAGGGTGCGGGATGGCACTGCTGCGGGGCACGCCCAGGAGCGTGCCGCCACCCTCATGCTACTTGCGGGTAACCAGACTGCCCAGTCCTTGTGGCGGGAGCGGCGAAGGTCACATCCGCGAAACGGCCCGGACGGCCCCGAAAAGGGACCGTCCGGGCCGTGGAGGGAACGTGGTGAGCGGCCCCTGCGGGCCGCGCCAACCTGGCGTGAATACGCCCCTGTCCGATGCCTTCTCAGGCCTCCGACGCGAGCGCGCGCAGCAGGATCGGGGCGACTTGTCCGATCTGCCAGTGCCGCGCCCCGTATCCGAGGAGCGCGTTCTCGACCGTGTCCGGCGTCAGGTTCTTCGGCGGTTCCCAGCACACCCGGCGCACGGTGTCGGGTGTGATGAGGTTCTCCTGCGGCATGTGCAGCCGTTCCGCGAGCTCGGACACGGCCGCTCGGGCGGCCGACAGCCGGGCCGCGGCGGCCGGGTCCTTGTCCGCCCAGGCGCGGGGCGGCGGCGGTCCGGCCAGGGGCTGGCCGGGCTGCGGGAGCTCCGAGTCGGGCAGTTCCTTCGCCCGGTCCACGGCCGCCTGCCACTGCTCCAGCTGACGCCGGCCCATGCGGTGGCCGAAGCCGGGCAGCGCGGTCAGCGCGTGGGCGTTGGGCGGGAGCGCGAGGGCGGCCTCCACGATCGCGGCGTCCCCGAGCACCTTGCCGGGGGAGATGTCGCGGCGTTGGGCGATCTGGTCACGCATGGTCCACAGCTCCCGGACCACCGCCATCTGCCGTCGCCGCCGGACCTTGTGCATGCCTGACGTGCGGCGCCACGGGTCCTGGCGCGGGGGAGCGGGCGGCGCCGAGGCGATGGCGGCGAACTCCTCCTGCGCCCACTCCAGCTTGCCCTGCTGGTCGAGCTCGTCCTCCAGGGCGTTGCGCAGGTCGATCAGCAGCTCGACGTCCAGCGCCGCGTAGCGCAGCCACGGGTCGGGCAGCGGGCGCGTCGACCAGTCGACGGCCGAGTGGCCCTTCTCCAGGGAGTAGCCGAGCACGCTCTCGACCATCGCGCCGAGGCCGACCCGCGGGAATCCGGCCAGCCGTCCGGCCAGCTCGGTGTCGAAGAGCCCGGTCGGCGTCATCCCTATTTCACGCAGACAGGGCAGGTCCTGGGTCGCCGCGTGCAGAATCCACTCGGTGCCGCGCAGGGCCTCGCCGAGACCGGACAGGTCGGGGCAGCCCACCGGGTCGACGAGCGCGCTGCCCGCGCCTTCACGGCGCAGCTGCACGAGGTAGGCGCGCTGCCCGTACCGGTAGCCGGAGGCGCGCTCGGCGTCCACGGCCACCGGTCCGGAGCCCGCGGCGAAGGCCGCGATCACCCCGGCCAGGGCATCGTCGGAGGCCACCACCGGTGGAATGCCCTCGCGAGGTTCGAGCAAGGGGGTCGGCGCCGGGGCGACGTCGTCCGGGGGGGCGCCCCCGGTGGTTCGCAGTGAAGTGTCTGCTGCGGTCTCTTGGGCGTCGGTCACGTGTCAAGGGTATCTGTGTATGTACGGCGCCCGTCGACGGAATGATCCGTCGACGGGCGCCGATGCATGTAATCCAGCCGGTTCCGCATCTCTGCACACCGGCGGGGGTGCGGATTCAGTGGATGATGCCCGTTCGCAGGGCGACGGCGACCATGCCTGCGCGGTCTCCGGTGCCGAGCTTGCGGGCGATTCGGGCGAGGTGGCTCTTGACGGTGAGGGCGGACAGCCCCATGGAGACGCCGATGGCCTTGTTGGACTGCCCTTCGGCGACGAGCCGCAGGACCTCCACCTCGCGGCCGGACAGTTCGCGGTAGCCGCCCGGGTGGCTCGGGGTGCCGGGGGGCCGGCGGTGCATACGGGCGGCGGTGGCGCCGATGGGTGCGACGCCGGGACGGGTGGGGTGGCCGATGTTGGTACGGGTGCCGGTGACGACATAGCCCTTGACGCCGCCCGCGAGGGCGTTGCGCACCGCACCGATGTCATCGGCGGCGGAGAGGGCGAGGCCGTTCGGCCAGCCGGCGGCTCGGGTTTCGGACAACAGGGTCAGCCCGGAACCGTCGGGCAGGTGGACGTCGGCTACGCAGATGTCGCGCGGGTTGCCGACGCGGGGGCGGGCCTCCGCGATGGACGACGCCTCGATGACGTCACGTACTCCGAGTGCCCACAGATGGCGGGTGACGGTGGAACGGACGCGCGGGTCGGCCACGACGACCATGGCCGTCGGCTTGTTCGGGCGGTAGGCGACCGGGCTTGCGGGCTGCTCTAGGAGAACGGACACCAGGCCTCCTGGGGAGTGGCGGGACGGCCGGCTCGGGGATGAAGCCGGGGCGAACCGTGCTTGAAGGGTCACTGACTCCTTCGGCAGCAGACCCCTGCTCCTTTAGAGGAAGATCACGATTTGGTGAGTAACAATTCGGGCAAATAGGACGCGCGATCGATTGTACGAAAAGAGAGCCGGTAAATGTGCGAGGTTCCGTGACGCAGTGTCACGGAACCTCGGGCGGTCGAAGTGCGGGACGTGCGCCCCTACGAAACCTGCGGCCCTCGCCGCTGCGGCAGCGTCACCACGGCCGCGTCCACATGCTCCGACGGCGGCAGGCCGGCGATCTGGCACAGCAGGTCGCCCCACGCCATCAGGTGCGCCGCCGTGTCCGGCACGCCACCACGGCCCTCGCGCGGCGTCCAGGACGCCCGGATCTCGATCTGCGTCGCCGGACGCCGCGTCGCCAGGGCGCCGAAGTAGTGCGAGCCCGCCCGGGTGACCGTGCCGCCCGCCTCCCCGTACGACAGGCCGCGCGCGTCCAGCGCGCCGGTCAGCCACGACCAGCACACCTCCGGCAGCAGCGGATCGGAGGCCATCTCCGGCTCCAGCTCGGCGCGCACCAGCGTCACCAGCCGGAAGTTGCCCTGCCAGGCCTCGTGCCCGGCAGGGTCGTGGAGCAGGACGAGCCGCCCGTCGGCAAGATCGTCCTCGCCGTCGACGACGGCCGCCTCCAGTGCGTACGCGTACGGAGCCAGGCGCTTCGGTGGCCGCGTCGGCTCCACCTCCAGCTCGGGCCTCAGCCGCGCCGAGCGCAGCGCGTCCACCGCCGAACGGAACGCGGGCGGGACGGAACCACCCTCCGCACTGTCCGTGCTGTCAGCACCATCGGATTGATCGGAGAAGTGTCCCTGCGCCGGAGCCATGCGGGGAAGAGTAGGCGGAACCGAAGCCTCGCGCGCGGAAGGACACCCGTGCGGGGCAGGGCTCATTCCGCGCGCGTGCGAAGATTCTGTGTGTGAGTGCCATTGACCGCCCCTCGGGCCACCAGACGAAGACCTCCGCCACCCACGACTCGGTGTTCCTGAAGGCGTGCCGGCGCGAGCCCGTGCCGCACACGCCGGTCTGGTTCATGCGCCAGGCGGGGCGCTCGTTGCCCGAGTACCTGAAGGTGCGCGAGGGCATCCCGATGCTCGAATCCTGCACGATGCCGGAGCTCGTCGCCGAGATCACGATGCAGCCCGTCCGCCGCCACAAGGTCGACGCCGCGGTCTACTACAGCGACATCGTCGTACCCCTCAAGGCCATCGGCATCGACCTCGACATCAAGCCCGGTGTCGGGCCCGTGATCGCCGAGCCGATCCGCACCCGCGCCGACCTCGCCCGGCTGCGCGACCTCACGCCGGAGGACGTCCCGTACGTCACCGAGGCCATCGGCCTGCTCACCGCCGAGCTGGGGTCCACCCCGCTGATCGGTTTCGCGGGCGCGCCCTTCACCCTCGCGAGCTACCTCGTGGAGGGCGGCCCGTCCCGCAACCACGAGCACACCAAGGCCCTGATGTACGGCGACCCGGAGCTCTGGGCCGACCTGCTCGACCGCCTCGCCGAGATCACCGGCGCCTTCCTCAAGGTCCAGATCGACGCCGGCGCCTCCGCGGTGCAGCTGTTCGACTCCTGGGTGGGCGCCCTTGCCCCCGCCGACTACCGCCGCTCCGTGCTGCCCGCCTCGGCGAAGGTCTTCGACGCCGTCGCCTCCTACGGCGTCCCCCGCATCCACTTCGGTGTCGGCACCGGTGAACTGCTCGGCCTCATGGGCGAGGCCGGCGCGGACGTCGTGGGCGTCGACTGGCGGGTCCCGATGGACGAGGCCGCGCGACGCGTCGGCCCCGGCAAGGCGCTCCAGGGCAACCTCGACCCCGCCGTGCTGTTCGCCCCGACCGCCGCCGTGGAGGCCAAGACCCAGGAGGTGCTGGACGCGGCCGCCGGTCTGGAGGGCCACATCTTCAACCTGGGCCACGGCGTGATGCCGTCGATGGACCCGGACGCGCTGACGCGCCTCGTCGAGTACGTCCACACCAGCACCGCCCGCTGAGCCCGCGAGGGCGGGCACAGCCTCTCAGGCGGTGCCCGCCTTCCGCAGTGCCGTCACCGTCTTGCGGGCCGCCACCAGGACCGGGTCCCAGACCGGTGAGAACGGCGGCGCGTACCCCAGGTCCAGGGACGTCATCTGCTCGACCGTCATCCCGGCGGTGAGCGCCACCGCCGCCACGTCCACCCGCTTCGCCGCCCCGTCACGGCCCACGATCTGCACGCCCAGCAGCCGCCCCGTGCGGTACTCCGCGAGCATCTTCACCGTCATCGGCTGCGCCCCCGGGTAGTAGCCGGCCCGGCCCGTCGACTCGATCGTCGCCGTGACGAAGCGCAGGCCCACCGCGCGGGCGTCCTTCTCGCGCAGACCGGTACGGGCGATCTCCAGGTCGCAGACCTTGCTCACCGCCGTACCGACCACGCCCGGGAACGTCCCGTAACCGCCGCCGACGTTGGCCCCGATGATCTGGCCGTGCTTGTTGGCGTGCGTGCCCAGCGCGATGTGGCGGGTGCGGCCCGCCACCAGGTCGAGCACCTCGACGCAGTCGCCGCCCGCCCAGATGTTGTCGTGGCCCACGACCCGCATCGACAGATCGGTGAGCAGCCCGCCGTGCGGACCGAGCGGCAGCCCGACGGCGCGGGCCAGCGTCGTCTCCGGCTCGACGCCGATGCCGAGCACCACCACGTCCGCCGGATAGGACGCGTCGGACGTCTCGACGGCGGCGACCCGGCCGTCCGGCCCGGTACGGATCCCGGTCACCGCGGCGCGGTTCACCGTCGTGATCCCGAGCCCGTCCATCGCGTCGTGGACCAGGCGCCCCATGTCCGGGTCGAGCGTCGCCATCGGCTGCTCGCCGCGGTTGAGCACGGTCACCTCGAAGCCGCGCTTCAGCATCGCCTCGGCCACCTCGACCCCGATGTAGCCCGCGCCGACGACGACCGCGCGCCGCCCCGTCGCGCGGTCCAGGCTGTCCAGCAGGGCCTGCCCGTCGTCCAGGGTCTGCACTCCGTGCACCCCGGCCGCGTCCATGCCGGGCAGCGCGGGCCGCACCGGCCGGGCTCCCGTCGCGATCACCAGCTTGTCGAAACCGGTCCAGGAGGTCTCGCCCGAGTCCCGGTCCAGGGAGCGCACCCGCTGCCCCGCGACATCGATCTCCGTCACCTCGGTACGCATCCGCAGATCGATGGCGCGGGCCCGGTGCTCCTCGGGGGTCCGTGCGATCAGGTCGTCCCGCTCCGCCACGTCACCACCCACCCAGTAAGGGATGCCGCAGGCGGAGTACGAGGTGAAGTGGCCCCGCTCGAAGGCGGTGATGCTCAGCTCGTCCGGGCTCTTGAGCCGGCGCGCCTGGGACGCGGCGGACATGCCCGCCGCGTCACCGCCGATGACCACCAGTCGTTCCGCCGCCATGCCAGGTCCCTTCGACGCACAGTCCGAGGGACCCACGCTACGGCGCCGGGGACCCAGGGGGTGCCGCGGCGCCCCCGGCCCCTCCTGCTCGGCGGCCGGCTGCTGCTGCCCCGTCTTCCCGCCCCGGCGGCGCAGCAGCCTCCACAGGACCAGCAGGACGGCCGCGACGGCCAGGAACGGGGCAGTGGCGCCCACCGCCATCGCGAGCCACCGCAGCATCGTCAGGAAGGCGTGCCAGCCGCCGCTCAGCGCGTCCAGGAACCCCGGATCCCCCTCCTCCTCGGGAGCCGCCTCCGGTTCCGTCAGATCGAGCGTGATCGTGGCCAGCGTCGTACGGTCCTTGAGCGAGGCCTGCTGGGCGAGCAGCGACTCCAGGGTGGCCTGACGGCTGCTCAGTTCGCCTTCCAGGGTCACCACATCGACCAGCTTCTCGGCCTGGTCCATCAGCTTGCGTACCCGCGTCACGCTCGCCCGCTGCGTGGCGATCCGGCTCTCCACGTCGACGACCTGGTCGGTGACGTCCTTCGCGGTCGATGTACGGGAGAGCAGCTTCCCCGCCCCGGCGAGCTCGCGCAGCACACCGTCGTACTCGCCCTGGGGCACACGCAGGACGAGGTGCGAGGAGTCGTGCGTGTCGTCCACCTGCTCGGTGGACTCGTTGGCGACCAGTCCGCCCGCGTCCTGCGCGACCGTACGGGCGGCGGCGGCCGCCTTGGACGCGCTCTTCACCTCCACGGACAGTGAAGCGGTGCGGATGACGTGCGTGGCGGTCACCGGATTCGGCTTGCTCGGCGCCCCCGGCTTCGCCGCGCCCTGCTTCATGTCCGCGGCCGCCTCCCCGGCGGCGGCGTCCGCCTTGTTCTGTCCGCCGTTCCGTTCGCCGGCCGACAGGGCGCGCTCGTCGGAGGCCGAGCCGGAGTCGCTGCTGTCCCCGGCCGCGCCGCAGCCGCTCAGCGCGAGGACGGCGGTGAGCAGCCCGGCGGCGAGCGCGGTACGCGTACGGCCGCCGGCTCGTCTGTCGGTACGGGTGATGGGTGCTGCATGCATAACTGTCCCCCCAGGACGGGTGATTGATGGCGCCGGTTCGACGTACGAGGTGATGGTCCGGGTTTCGGGAAGCCGGTTTCGAAGCGGTCACGGTCAGGACTCGGATGAGGTTTGAGAGAGTGGGGGCATGCAGCGTTCAACACACCGCGCGGACAGGGCCCCCGGCCACGTCGTCGTCATCGGCGGCGGCATCGCCGGACTGGCGGCCGCCCACCGGCTCCTCGGCACCGGGCTGAGGGTCACCCTCCTGGAGGCGACCGACCGGCTCGGCGGCAAGCTCATGACCGGTGAGGTCGCGGGCGTGCAGGTCGACCTCGGCGCCGAGTCGATGCTCGCCCGGCGGCCGGAGGCGGTCGGCCTGGCCCGAGCCGTCGGCCTCGGCGACCGGCTCCAGCCGCCCGCCACGGCCACCGCCTCGCTGTGGACGCGCGACGAGCTGCGCCCCATGCCCAAGGGCCATGTGATGGGCGTACCGGGCGACCCGTCGGTCCTCGGTGACGTGCTCTCGCCCGAGGGCCTCGCCCGTGTCGCGCAGGAACGCGACCTGACCCCGACCGCCGTCGGCGACGACGTGGCCGTCGGCGCGTACGTGGCGGACCGGCTCGGCCGCGAGGTGGTCGACCGGCTGGTCGAGCCGCTCCTGGGCGGGGTGTACGCGGGCGACGCCTACCGGATCTCGATGCGTGCCGCCGTACCCCAGCTCTTCGAGGTCGCCCGGCAGGCGGGCTCCCTGCTCGACGGGGTCACCCGCATCCAGGAGCAGGCCGCCGCCCGGCAGCAGACCGGACCGGTCTTCCAGGGGATCGACGGAGGCCTCGGCACCCTGCCGGGCGCCGTGGCCGACGCCGTACGCGCCGGGGGAGGCGAGATCCTCACCGAGACCCCCGTGCTGGGCCTGACCCGAAGCGCCGACGGCTGGGACGTACGCACCGACGCCCGGGTGATCACCGCCGACGGCATCGTCCTCGCCGCCCCCGCCTGGTCCGCCTCCACCCTGCTCGCCGCCGAGTCCCCGGCCGCCTCCGCCGAGCTCGCGGGCGTCGAGTACGCGTCGATGGCCCTGGTCACCATGGCCTTCCGGCGATCCGACGTGACGGCCTCCAAGGCCTTCGACGGCCGCTCCGGCTTCCTGGTGCCCCCGGTCGACGGCCACACCATCAAGGCCGCCACCTTCTCCACCCACAAGTGGCAGTGGGTCTCCGACGCGGCACCGGACCTGTTCGTCCTGCGGACCTCGGTGGGCCGCTACGGCGAGGAGGACCATCTGCACCGCGAGGACGGCGAACTCGTCGACGTGTCGCTGCGCGACCTCGCCGCGGCGACCGGACTGGCCGCGAAGCCGGTCGCCACCGAGGTCACCCGTTGGATCGGCGGACTGCCCCAGTACCCCGTGGGCCATCTCGGCCGCGTCGCCCGGATCCGCGAGGAGGTCGCCAAACTGCCCGCGCTGCGCGTCTGCGGCGCGGTCTACGACGGGGTCGGCATCCCCGCCTGCATCGCGAGCGCCCACCGCGCCGCGGACGAGATCGCCCGGGACGTCGCGGGAGCGAACGGCGCGGAGAACGGCGGGGAGATCATCGCCACCCCCACCCTGGTTCAGGGCACACGGAGCGAGGCGGGACAATAGCCGTATGAGTGCTCCTGAGACTGTGACATCAAGCAAGGCCCCCAACGCCGGCAAGAAGGCGAAGGACCTCAACGACGTCGTGCGCTACACGCTGTGGTCCGTCTTCAAGCTTCGCGACGTGCTGCCCGCAGACACGGACCGCGCGGCGTACTCCGGTGAGGTCCAGGAGCTGTTCGACCAGCTCGCGGCCAAGGACATCACCGTGCGCGGCACCTACGACGTCTCGGGCCTGCGCGCCGACGCCGACGTCATGATCTGGTGGCACGCCGAGACGTCGGACGCGCTGCAGGAGGCGTACAACCTCTTCCGGCGCACCCGGCTCGGCAAGAGCCTCGACCCGGTCTGGTCGAACATGGCGCTGCACCGCCCCGCCGAGTTCAACAAGTCGCACGTCCCGGCGTTCCTCGCCGACGAGACGCCGCGCGACTACATCAGCGTGTACCCCTTCGTGCGCTCCTACGACTGGTACCTGCTGCCCGACGAGGACCGTCGCCGCATGCTCGCCGACCACGGCAAGATGGCCCGCGGCTTCCCGGACGTGCGCGCCAACACCGTCGCCTCCTTCTCCCTCGGCGACTACGAGTGGGTGCTGGCGTTCGAGGCGGACGAGCTGCACCGCATCGTCGACCTCATGCGTCACCTGCGGGCCTCCGAGGCGCGGATGCACGTCCGCGAAGAGGTCCCCTTCTACACCGGCCGGCGCAAGTCGGTCGCAGACCTGGTGGCCGGGCTCGCGTAGCGAGCGGGTTCCGACCACCCCAACCCGGAAGATCAGACGGCGGAATCCGCGGCACCATGTGCCGGCTGCCGTTCCAGCGACACCGGGTTCGGCTCCCGGTGCGGCGCGCTTCCAGCGCGCCGCACCGGTGTCATTCACGGGAAGATCCGTGCGGCGCCGCCACGACCGCCGAGCGCGGCCCGCAGCGCCGGATCGGCCACCGCGCCCACGCCCCGCACGGCGACCGCCACCAGCACATCGCCCTCGGGGCCACCCGCCGACGCCGTGCGCGCGTTCAGCAGCCGCTGTCCGGCGGGGGAGGCCCAGGAGCTGTACGGATGCACTTCCATCCGGGCGATGGCCAGACAGCCCAGGGTCAGCACGAGCGGCAGCCCGAACCAGACGAGCACCGGCACCCCCGAGTCGCCCGGACCCTGCTCCCGGCCGGGCGTGAGCAGCGCGGCGATGCCCATCGCGGCGACCAGCAACGCCGCCCCGCGCACCGCCCGTACCGCCGGCACGATGTCCGTCCCCGCCCCGCCGGGCAGCGCCAGGCCCGCGGAGACGAGCCGGTCGGCGAGGGCACGTACGGCATCGGCGGCGGCCGCCGCCGAGCGGACCGGCGGTATGGGTGACTGGCCCTGCGGGCCGATCGCGCGGATCACCGTGCGCTCCACCTCGTCCCGGCCGTCCGGGTCGACCACCGTTGCCCACCCGGTGTGCGCGAGCAGCAGCCGGCGGCGCAGATGCATGGTGACGAGCGCGAGATCGGCGACCCGGTGCGGGCCGCCGGCCAGGAACGCGGTCTCGTACAGCGTGAGTTCAGGGCCGTCCGCCGCGCGCGGCGCCTCCCGGGACGAGGCGCCGCGCGGCGGGGCCAGGCGAGCGGCCGCGAGGCAGAGACGGACACAGGAGATGGCCGCCGCACCCCATGCGACCAGCAGGAACAGAACCCAGAGCATGGCGGATTTCTATGCGAGACGGGCCCGGAGCGCCAGGGGATTTCATGATGCGGACGGCGACCGCTCAGGAACTGCTGCCGCAGCTGGACCCGGAACTGCAGCTGGACCCGGAACTGCAGCTCGATCCCGAACTGCAGCTGGACCCCGAACCGCAACTGGATCCGGAGCCGCAACTCGATCCCGAGCCGCACCCGCCGCCTCCGCTCCCGCCACCGTTTCCGGCGGAGCTGCCGCAGCCCCCGTCGCCGGGGCTCGAGCCGGCACACCACACCGTCGGCACGAGCAGCAGCCCCGAGGAGTCCGCCGTGTGGTGCGAGGGCGCGGGCGACCCCGCGGGCCGCAGCCGGGCCGCCGTGACCAGGTGCGTGCGCAGCACGGGGTCGGGGAGCGCCCGGGGCTCGGCCGTCGCCACCAGATGGGCCGCGTCCGTCACGTACGTGTGGGAGGTACGGAACTCAGCGGCGGCCGTGCGGCCCGCTCTGGTGATCCGGGAGCGGGCGGCGGCCGCGCGGACCAATCCGATGACGGTGCCTGCGGCCAGGGCCGGGAACACCATGAGGAAGAACGGGAAGGTCGAGTCGGAGGGGCCGTCCTCCCCGACGAACTGGGTGATGGTCAGCACGAAGGAGACCGGGAAGCCGAGCAGGCAGACGAGCCCCTGCGTCGTGCCCCAGAGGCGCCACTTCCGGTTCGCCCCGGGCACGTTCAGCAGACCGCGCTCGGCCAGGCCGTCGCCGAGCTCCTGCACGGCGGGATGGCGCATCACCGCGTCCCGCAGCGTGTGCAGGGCGCCGCTCGGAGCCGCGGCCTGCTCCTGGAGCACGGCCCGCTCCACCGGGTCGTGGGCGACCGGCCTTTGGACCGCGACGATCCCGGGCCCGCCGACGACCAGCCGGCCGTCCTCCAGCATCGCGGCGAGCGCGGTGTCCACCACGCGGCCGGGCCCGCCGTTCAGGAACGCCACCTCGGACAGGTCGTGGACGGGGCCGCCGGGCCCGCGCCGGGCCCGGCCCGACCCCACGATCAGGAGCGTCGAGGAGACCGCCACGGCGAGTGTCAGGACCAGGGCCAGTGCGTTCATCCCGGTCACCTCCCTACGAGTACGGAACGGGCCGCCCGGGCCAGCCGGGTGGTGCGGCGGGGCGGCCTGGGAGCCGCGCGGTCCTGCCACCAGTGGGTCAGCCGGCGGCGGGCCGCGTCGTCCGCGGGGCGGTCGGCGATGAGCAGCTGCTCGGCGAAGTCCAGGGCGTCACGCCGGTATCCGCCGGACATCGGACGGCTCCTGGCGTATGCGAGGAAAGCGTCCCGGTAGTCGCGGCCCAGGATCTCCGGGAGCTCGGGGGCCACCTTGGCGACGACGTCGGCGCGCTTGGCGGCCAGGGCCCGGCTCTGGATGCCGAGCCGGCGGCGGTCGAAGCCCTCGGGGGCGGGGGTGCCCGCGACGAGGGCGGAGAGCAGCGAGGCCTGAGCGACCGCGACCCGGTCACGTACGGCGTCGGTCTCGCCGGCCCTGTCCGTCTCATCGGCCCTGTCCGCCTCATCGGGCCCGTCCGCCGGTGAGGTGGCGGCCGGGGACGCGGGGCGCGGGGCCTCTTTCCGTGCGGGCCGCATGCCGCCCCCGCCCGCGTCGAGTGTGGCTCGGATCGCGTCCAGTTCGTCCCCCAGCCCGGCGGCCGGCGGGAAGTCGTCGTCGCGCTCCAGCAGGACCCCGGGAGGGGCGATGCGGGAGCGCAGCTCGGCGAGGATGCCGAGCACCGGAGCGGTCACCGGGTGGGCGTGCGTGTCGTGCCAGACGCCGTCCTTCTCCACGCCGCCCGCCACGTGGACGTACGCGATGGCCTCCACCGGCAGCTCGTCGAGGGCCGTGGCCGGGTCCTCGCCCCGGTTGACGTGGTTCGTATGCAGATTGGCCACGTCGATGAGCAGCCGCACCCCCGTGCGGTCGACCAGCTCCGCCAGGAACTGCCCCTCGGTCAGCTCCTCGTCCGGCCAGGAGATCAGCGCCGCGATGTTCTCCAGGGCCAGCGGCACCGGCAGCGAGTCCTGCGCGATCCGTACGTTCTCGCACAGCACGTCCAGCGCCGCCCACGTGCGCGGGACGGGCAGCAGGTGTCCCGCCTCCAGCACCGGTGACCCCGTGCGTGCGCCGCCCGCCCGGACGAACGCGATGTGCTCGGTCACCAGGGGCGTGCCCAGCAGGGTGGCGCGAGCCGCGAGGCCCGCGAGCCGGCCGGGGTCGGGGCGGTCGGCCCCGCCCAGGCCCAGCGAGACCCCGTGCGGCACCACGGTGACGCCGCGCTCCCTCAGCCGCACCAGGGACGCGGGCAGATGGTCGGCGCAGAGGTTCTCCGCCACCGCTTCCACCCAGTCGATCCCCGGCAACGCCTCCACCGCATCGGCGATCTCCGGCCGCCAGCCGATCCCGATTCCCAGCTTCATCGTGTCCCCCTCCTCCGCTCTGTGCAGGGGTCATGGCCCCGCCGCACAGCGGTGAACCCGAAGAGGGGGACGTTCAGAGCTCGATTTGAGGTTCCGGGGCTCCGCCGGCCGGGTGCCCCGTCCCTCAGGGCATCGGCGCCGTGGAGGGCCGCGAGGTGAAGGACTGGTCCCCGGTCGGCGCGGCCGGAACCGGCTGCGGCAGGACGGAGCCGTTCGGTGCCACCGGCGGTCCGGTCGGGCTGGCCGTGGCCGCCCCGGCCGCCTCGCGGGCCAGGGCGTCGAAGTCCACGAAGCTCGTGCTCTCCAGCATGGTGATGTGGTCGAGCACGGTCTGGTTGGCGTCGGTGGCCAGCTGCCGGATCAGCGTGTTGCGGGTGGTGTGCCGGACCTGGGCGATCAGCGCGAAGACCTTGCCGTGCGCGTTGCGCAGCAGATTGGCGAACTTCCGCTCGTAGTCCTCGCCGCTCGCCGCGGTCAGCTCCCGGAGCCAGCCCTGCTGCTGCTCGGTCGGCTGGTTCGGCAGCTCCACCCCCAGCTTGGCGGCCACGTCCCGGGCCCGGCGGTCCAGATCGGTGTGCCCGACGACCAGATGGTCCCCGGTGGCCTTGATCGCCTCGGTCGGTGCGCGTTGGATGGCCTGTTGCCCGGCGGGCAGCTCCCAGAGCCCGGCCAGCCGCACCTTCACCAGGAAGTCCCGGTCGGTCGCGGAGAGCGGGCCCCACTGGGTCGCGACGGACGACGCGTCGAGATTGGCCTGACCGGTGCCGGAGCGGTCGGCGTACGACCAGACCGGGTAGGCGAGGGCGCCGAGTGTGGCGACGAGCGCCGCGATGATGAGGGCCGTTCCGTTGATGCGTCGCACAGAGGTCTCTCCCGGGCCGAGGCGTGACGGCGTCCAATCAACCGCCGGTCGCAACGGCCGGGAACTGACCGGCCGTTCAACCTACTGGGCAGTATTGCCAGTGCGGCGGCGTCTGGGGATACGTATCGGCGGACCGGACCGTTCAACGGATCGGGCGGAGACCCGTGTACGGGCGCGGACGGATCAGCGGCGCAGTGCCGGATGGTCGGCGACCACCGTGCACGACCCGGGGGCGATCTCGGTGAACCCGGCGTCCCGCACGACCGGCAGCCCGCTCACCGTGAGTTCCTGCCAGCGGCCCGCTTCCGGGGTGGCGACCGAGAGCGGGAAGCCCGCCTCGCGCCATGCCTTGCGCTCCGTCTCCGACAGCTCCCACCAGGCGAGTTGGGCCCCGTGTCCGGCCTGCGCCATCTCCTTGCCAGCCGACATGCCGAGCTCCGGGTTGAGCCAGAGGACGGGGGCGGCGGGATCGGGCGCGGCAGGCGGCTCGGGGTCGTCCAGGTCCGTACCGGACACCTGGAGCTTGGCGAGCTCCTTCGGCCAGCCGTCGAGCGGCACCGGCGGGTAGACCCGCACCTCGGCCTCGTCGCCCGTGACCGTGATTCCGGGCAGCGTGCAGGCCTTGCGCCACTCCGCGCCGCGCGCCCGCCGCACCACCTTCCGGATCCGGGCGTCCTGCCAGTCGCGCATCACCTGGGCCCACTCGCCCTCGCCCGTCGACCGCTCGTCGGAGAGCATCACCAGCACCGCCCGGGCGGCCGTGCGCAGCGCGTCGGTACGGGCCGGGGGAGCCGTCTTCTCGATGTGCACCACCAACGGCAGTACGTACTGAGGTGCTTCGTCCCGGTTCGTCCGCTCGGAACGGAAGGGGCTGTCCGCCGGCAGGCCGACGGGAACGGACGGGGTCTCGGAAGTGTCGTTGCTGCTCACCCGTCCAGTCTGCCAGTCGCCCCGGAACCCGTTCTTGGCGGAATGAAACCCTCCGGGTGAGGATGCACCGCATGAAGAGCGATCTCTTTTCCAGCGAGCACATGGCACAGCAGGCCACCGCCCCCGGAATGACCCTGCAGAACGCCAAATCCATCAAGTACGCGGTCAACGGCGAGATGCACGCCCGCCAGGGATCGATGATCGCCTTCCGCGGTGATCTCCAGTTCGAGCGCAAGGGCCAGGGCCTCGGCGGCATGCTCAAGCGTGCCGTCACCGGAGAGGGTCTGCCGCTGATGGCGGTGCGCGGCCAGGGCGAGGCGTGGTTCGCGCACGAGGCGGCCAACTGTTTCATCGTGGAGATGGAGCAGGGCGACGTCCTCACCATCAACGGCCGCAACGTGCTGTGCTTCGACGCCACGCTCGCGTACGAGATCAAGACCGTGAAGGGCGCCGGGATGACCGGCGGCGGACTCTTCAACAGCGTCTTCACCGGCTACGGGAAGCTCGGCCTGATGTGTGAGGGGCACCCCATAGTGATCCCCGTCACGCCCCAGCAGCCGGTGTGTGTCGACACGGACGCGGTCGTCGGCTGGAGCGCCCACCTGAACACGTCGCTGCACCGTTCGCAGAGCGTCGGCTCGATGCTGCGCGGCGGCTCGGGGGAGGCGGTCCAGCTGCGCCTGGACGGCGAGGGGTTCGTGATCGTCCGCCCCAGCGAGCTCAAGACCGAGAAGGCGTCTTCCAACTGAGTACGGACTTCCTGAGGCTGAACGCGGTGGGACGGCGGTACGGCCTCGCCGGACCATGGGTGTTGCGCGGGGTCGACCTCGGTCTGCCCGCGCGCTCCCTCGTCCGCGTCGAAGGGGCCAACGGCACCGGCAAGTCCACCCTGCTGAGGCTGCTCGCCGGGATCGACGCCCCCACCGAGGGCCGGATCACCGGCGGCCGGCCGCGCACGGCGTACGTCCCCGAGCGGTTCCCGGCGGCGCTGCCCTTCACCGCCGCCGGCTACCTCGTCCACCTGGGCCGGATCCACGGACTGCGCCCGGCAGAGGCGGCCGCGCGTGCGCAGGAGTGGCTGAGCCGCTTCGGGGCCGCCGGACACGCGCGCACACCGCTCGCGGAGCTCTCCAAGGGCACCAGCCAGAAGGTCGCGGTCGCCCAGGCGCTCCTGGCCGAACCGGAGTTGCTGGTGCTCGACGAGGCCTGGACCGGCCTGGACGCCGCGGCCCGTGACGAACTGGACCGGGCCGTCGCGGCACGCGTGGCCGCGGGCTTCACCGTGGTCTTCGTCGACCACGACGCGCACCGGCTCGCGGGCGCGGTCGACATGGTCCTGCGCGTCGAGGGGACCGGACTGGTCGCAGTGCCCCTTGCCCCTCCCGGGGCGACGGCCGGCCCCCGGGTGCGGATCGAGGTGACGGGCCCGCCCGGCACGACACTCCCCGCCGGGCTGCCCGGCTCTCCCGTCCAGACCGCCGCCGGGGACGGAGCGCTGCGGCTCACCGTCGCGGCCGTGCACTCCGACGCCCTGCTGGGCGCCCTGCTCACCGCCCGTCCACCCTGGCACATCAGGCAGCTCTCGACCCTGCCCGGCAACCGGGACGAGGTGGCATGACCGCACTGATCCGCTACCAGGCCGCCCTGCTGCTGCGCTCCCAGCGCTGGCTCGCACCCGTGCTGCTGTACATGGCCTTCCTCGGCGTCGGAGTCCGCTCGGGACAGCCGGTG
Organism: Streptomyces sp. LN549; assembly: GCF_043203805.1. Classification (NCBI taxonomy): domain Bacteria; kingdom Bacillati; phylum Actinomycetota; class Actinomycetes; order Kitasatosporales; family Streptomycetaceae; genus Streptomyces; species Streptomyces sp. LN549. Next base: position 7,119,654 of record NZ_JAZHRI010000002.1, read on the forward strand.
CTGGACTCTCTCGGCTACACGGCGGCGGGGCTGCTGCCCGTCACCGCGTGGCTCGTGCAGGTCTGCGTCACCCAGGAACCGCCCGCCGCCCGGACGGTCGTCGCCGCGGCGGTGGGCGGGCAGCCGCGAGCCCACCTGGCGGCCCTGCTCACCGCGCTGGGGTCCGCGGCACTGCTCGGCGCGGCCGCCACCGCGGTCGTGCTGCTGATCAGCGAGCCGGCCGCCACGGACCACACGGTCAGGATTCCGCTGCCGTCCGCCGGGGTCGCCGGGCTGCTCGCCACCGCCTGCTGCGTCCTGCTGGGGGCGGCGGCCGGCGCGCTGTGCACCCGGCCGCTGCTGCACCGGCGCGGCTGGTCCATCGCGGCGACCGTGCTCGCGTCGCTGCTGGCCCTGGTGACCAGCGGATCGCCCGCGAAGTACGCGGTGACGGGGCTGGTCACCGGTTCGCTCACCGGCACGGTCCATGCTCCGGTGCTTCCGCTCCTCGGGGCGGCAGCCTTGGCAACCGCGGTCGCGGTGCTCGCCTGCAGACTCACTTCGATACGCGGCTGAGTAGGCTCGTACGCATGGATGAGCGCAGAGACGAGCCCGCGAACGAGGCCTACTGCGAGACGCCGGCGGCGTCCCCGGAAAGAGCTGCCGGTCCTCCGTACGCCGAGTGCGTGCTGTGCCGGAAGCCGACCGAGTACGCCGAGTCCGTCAAGGGCATCACCCTCTGCCCGGTCTGCGAATGGCAGGAGGCCCAGCGCACGGCCTGCTCGGGCTGAGGTGCGTCAGCCCGACATCAGCTCCGACACCTTAACGAAGCGGTATCCGCGCTTCCGCAGCTCCGGCACCACCTGGCCCACCGCCTCGTCGGTGACCGGTGCGGCGCTGCGGGTGCAGTGCATGACGACCAGCGAACCCGGCCTCACCCCGTCCAGCACCTGCTCCGTCACCGAGTCCGCATCCGTGGCGAAGGCGTCACCGCTGACGACGTCCCACTGCACCGCCGTCACCCTCTCCGGCGCGAGCGCGCGCAGCGAGGCGTCGTCGTAGCAGCCGCCGGGGAAGCGGAAGTACGGCACCACATTGCGCGCGCCGGTCTCCCTGATCGCGCCGAAGGCCCGTTCCACCTCGCCGCGCATCGCGTCCTGCTCCAGGGCCGGCAGCCCGTAGCAGGGGGAGGTGAAGGCGTAGTGGCTGTAGGAGTGGTTGGCGATCTCGAAGAGCGGGTCGGTGCCGATGGAGCGGGCCTGGGCGGGGTACTCCTCGGCCCACCGGCCGGTCATGAAGACGGTCGCCGGTACCTTCAGCCGGCGCAGCAGGGCGATCAGCTCCGGGTTGTCGAAGTGCTCACCCTCGGCCGCGCGCTGCCCCTCGTCCGCCGTCATGTCGGCGTCGAAGGTGAGCGCCACGACCTTCTCGGCGCTCTTGAGGCCGCGCTTGAACACGGGCGTGAGCCCGGCAGGACCGGGCGCCATGGTGGGCGGTCCTGCCGGGGGAGCTGCCGGGGGTGGGGTGCGGGCCGGTGCACGGGTGGCGGACGGCGTACGGTCCGCGGCCGTGGATGTCTCGCCCCGGGCGTTCCCCGAGCTCCCGCAGCCGACGACGCCGCCCCCGAGCACCGCGCCCAGAACAGTCATAACCGTCAGTTTCCGTACATAGTTGGTCACTCTCGGAAGCTAACCGATCAATCGGCAGGGCCCCGCCCATGGCACCTCCGGTACCGGGAAGCCGCCCCCGGATTCACTCAGTCGTCGAGCAGAAACTCCGCCGTGAAACCGAACAGACGCGCGGCCGCCGTGGTGTCGACCGGGGCGGTACGTCCGGGGAGCGGACGCAGCAGCCGGGTCGTCGGGTGGTAGCGGCGCATCAGCTCCTCCGTCGGGAACGGTACGAGGGTCTCGGGCGCGCAGACATGGACGGCGTGCGCACCCGGACCCGGCACACCGAGGGCCTGCAGAGCGGCCCGTGCAGCGTCCCGCACCTCCAGATAGGTCCACAGGTCCCGGGCGCCCGCAGCCGGTTCCGCGGTGAGCCGCGCCGCGTGCGCGCGCAGCCGCTCGTCGAACCCGCCGACGAACGGATAGCGCAGAGAGACCACGCTCATCGCATGCCGCCGCGCCATCGTCGCGGCCGTGAGCTCGTCGACCTGCTTGGACAGCCCGTACGCGTCCGCCACCTGGGACTCCATCGCCTCGTCCACCGGGACGTACGCGGGGTGCGGCGACGGCTGCGCCGTCCAGGGCAGACCGGTGATCCCCCAGGAGCTGGCGACCACGGCGTGCCGCACACCGGCCGACCCCGCCTCCTCCAGGACGGTGAAAGTGGTGAGCGTGTTGGTGGCGAAGACCTCCTGCGCGCTGTTGCGTTCCGGCGTGGGGATCGCCGCCAGATGGATCACCCCGTCGGCGCCGTCCAGCGCAGCCCGCACCGTCGCCGGGTCGGCGGCGTCCCCGGCGACGACCAGCCGGGCGATGAGATCGCCCGGGTCCTCCAGGACGAGGGCGTTCGCCTCGACGGAGCGCTCGGCGAGCAGCGCGAGGACCGCCCGGCCGATCCGCCCGGCCGCCCCGGTTACCAGGACTCGTGTGACCACCCGCTGCTCCTATGCGTATGCGCGTACGGCGACGATGTGCGCCGACGCGGCTCCGTTGGTCGACTCGACGACGATCCTCACCGCTGCGGTGGTGACAGGCTCGTCCGGGGTGTGCACCTGGCGGCGGCGCCGGTTGTCCGAGGTGCGTGACAGGACCTGCCAGGTGCCGTCCGGCCCGCGCGCCTCGACACGGTAGCCGCGCAGCAGGGTGGGAAGCGTGTCGAACGGTGTCCTGTGGTGGTGCAGATTGATCAGGTCCTCGTTGACGTCGTCGTCGGCGAGTACGTCGATCCGCGACAGGGTGACCGGCCGGGGCCAGGTCAGTTGCAGCCATTCCTCCACGCCCTCCCGCAGGGGCTCGGAGACCCACATGTGCGGTCCCGCGTACGGGCGGGCGTACCCGTCCACGGCCTTGGCGGGGGCGTACGCCGAGGTCTCTCCCGTACGGAGGCAGAAGGTGCGGCGCTGCAGTCCCGCGTCGGTCCATTCACGCAGCGGCTGCGGCGACTCGTCCTGCGGGCGCAGCGGCACCCGGGTGAGGCACAGGACCCCCGGGGCCGGTCCGCCGGCGCTGTACAGGGCGAGGTCCTCGTTGGCACGGACGACGACGAAGGCGTTGCGGGCGGTCTGCGGCGACCAGCGGAGCCCGGTGGAGATCCACTGCTTCGGCCCGGCGGGGACCGGGACGGTGACGGAGTCGACGAGGCGCCGCGGGACGTAGTTCTGGCCGAGCTCGGGGTCGTACAGCTCGACGACGAGTTCCGTGTCCCGGCCGGCGTCGACGAGCAGGTCCAGCCCCGCCAGGTCCGGGTCGACGGGCAGCAGGAGACCCGCGTCGGCGGTCAGCGGCCACCGCTCCCCGGGCGTCAGCGCGTCCGGGCCCGCCAGGGTCGACGATGCGGTGGCCACGGCGTTCAGGGCCAGGTCGTCCGGGTCCGCGGAGGCCAGGCCGATCACCGAGGCGTCCTCGCGCAACAGCGTCCGCTGCAGTTCGGCGGCCTCCAGCGCGCGCGGCGCGACACCTCCCGCGGCGCACAGCGCGGCGGCCGTGCCCGCGGCCTGCCCGATCGTGGCGCAGGTCGCCATCACCCGGGTCGAGCCGAAGGCGACATGGCTGGCGGAGATGTTGCGCCCGGCGAACAGCAGGTTCGTCGTGTTCACCGAATAGAGGCTGCGGTACGGAATGTGGTAGATCCCGTCCGCGTACCGCTGCTTGGCCCCGTCCTCGGTGGCGTAGACGCCCTTCGGCGGATGCAGGTCGATGGACCAGCCGCCGAAGGCCACCCGGTCGGCGAACCCGGTCTGCCCGAGGATGTCCCCCTGGTGCAGGACGTAGTCACCGAGGAAGCGCCGGTACTCGCGCTTGCCGGGCACCGAGCCCACCCACTCCAGCGTCATGGTCTCGGCGTCGAACTCACCGGAGTTCTTGATGTGGTCCCAGATGCCGTAGATGACCGCCCACAGTTCGTCGCGGATGCGTTCGTTGTCGTGCACGGTGTCGAGCTCGCCGCCGAACTCGATCCACCAGTAGGCACACCCGTTGTCGCCGGACTTGATGATGCGGCGCTGCGGGATGGACGTCTCGGCGATGTTCCTGGCGAAGTCGGGCGGCACGAACTTGACGGGGCGTCCGGCGTCCTTGGTGTAGAAGAGCAGCGTCGAGCCGAGCGTGAGCGAGTCGGCGGTCTCGGGTGCCCACGGCTCGTCGTACTCCGCCCGGGACTCCCGCCCGATACGGTGCCGGGCGCCGGCGAGATATCCGATGAGCCCGTCTCCCGAACAGTCCAGGAACAGGTCGCTCTCGAACCGGATCCGCCGCTCGGAACCCATCATCCAGCCGGTGACGGCGGTGATGCGCCGGGCGTCCTCGGGACCGTCCGCGTCGACCTCGCGCACATCGGTGTTGAGGTAGAGCGTGATGCCCGGTTCGGCGCGGACCGCGTCCAGCACCACGGTGTCCCAGTAGTACGGGTTGCCGTCCGGGTTGCGGAACTGGTTCTCGACGAACAGCTCGCCCATGATGCCGCCCTCGCGGGCGTAGTGGTTCCTTCCGTGGCCGGTCGCGCCGCACACCCAGACGCGGACCTCGCTGCTCGCGTTGCCGCCGAGGACGGGCCGGTTGTTGACCAGGGCGACGGTGCGGCCCAGCCGGGCGGCGGCGATGGCCGCGCTGACCCCGGCCAGGCCACCGCCGACGACGGTGATGTCGTGCCGTGCGGTTTCGTTCCTCATGAGTTGGAGCCTCCGGCAATTGGGGGTGGGACAAGGAGCGGGGTTGGGTGCGTGCAACTGCAAGGCGGAGGATTGAGGCATGGCGGAGCCATGGTGATTGACGACAAAGCGGCAGGTGGGCGTGCCCGACCCCGCGGCGCCGTCCCCCAATTGCCGGAGGCTCTCACTTCCAGTCGGGGTTGGCGGCGAGGCCGTAGTAGATGCGCGGGGCGCCGTCGAGGGTGAGCGTGACCTTGCCGCCGGCCGCGGTGAGCGTGCGTTCCTGCCCGATGCAGTTCAGCTCCCGCACCGTGCCGCCGACCGTGCCGGAGTGGGCGACGACGGCGGTCCTGGTCGTCCAGGTGTCGGTCCACGGCTCGGGCGAGGCGTACCAGGAGTCCTCGCCGTGATCGGCGTTGAGGATGTAGCCGTCCTTCCGGCTCCACAGGACCGAGACCGGGCCGTCCGGGGTGGTGAAGAGCAGGCCCTTGACGTCGGGGTCGGCGAAGGCGAGAGGCCGCACGTACGTGGCGCGGTCCAGTACGCGTGCGGCCGTGGCGAAGGCGAGCAGCGAGGGCTTGGGGCTCGTGTCGCGGTTCATCAGTCCGTAGTGGTATTCGGGGTTGGCCGGGTCCGCCTCCTGCGGGTGCAGGACGGTGGAGTCGTGCAGTTGGTACCAGTTGACACCCCGGACGCCTTCGGCCTTTGCCAGGGCGAGCGTCAGCAGCACGTTCTCCGCCGCGTGCCGGTAGGTGTCGGCCCACCAGGCGTTGGGCTTCGTCGGGGCGTACGCCTCGGTGAGCCACAGCTCCTTGTTCCCGCCGTACTCGGCGATGAGCGCGTTGGCCTTGCGGACCGCGCCCAGGAAGTTCCAGTACGTGCCGGCCGAGCCCTGGGTCCAGTCGGCCGGGGCCGGTGCGTAGTCGGGGGTGAAGTTGCCGCGGCCGGGGTGGACGGCGAAGGCGTCGATGAGGTCCCAGCCGCCCGCCGCCCGGAAGTTCTCGGTCCAGACGTAGTCCATGCCACCGAGGCCCGCGTTCATCACCTTCATGTCCGAACCGGCCGCGGCCAGCCGGTCGGTGACCTGCTTCAGACCGTCGCGTACGTACAGGTCTGCGCCCCTGCCGGACATCCACGGCTGGTTGACCTCGTTGCTGACCTCGAAGTAACGGGCCTGCGCCGCCAGGGCCTTGGCGACATTGGTGTCCGCCCAGGCGGCGATCTGCTCCGCCGTGCCGCCGACGGGTATGCCGCTGAGCTCGACGTTGTGCGCGATGCCGTTGGCGTCCAGGGTCGCGATGTCGATGCCCGGGGCGCCGGCGTACGCGATCCGCACCCACTTGATGCCGAGCGTCTTCAACAGGCCGAGCACCGCCTCCTTGCCCGGTTTCAGCAGCCAGGGATAGTTGGCGATCCCGAACATCGACTCCGTACCGGCCTCGTAGGTGAAGTCGGGGAGCACGGCGAGGTTGGTACGGGCGAGCGCGCCGTCGCTGCCCGAGGAGACCGCCACCTCCGTGAAGACGATGCCCTGGGAAGGTGCGGTGACCGGGAAGGACACATCCCAGGAGCCGCCCGCCGCCACCGTCCTGCTGACCGTGGAGCCGCCGAGCTCCGTGCCCGCGAAGTCGCGCGCCCACCACTTCAGGGTCACCGGCTTCGGCGCGGCGCCGCCGTTGACCACCTGCGCTCTGAGCAGCATGGACTGCCCGGCCGCCCGGTACAGGTTGAACGGCTGGTCGGTCCACACCTCGACGCCCAGCGGACGGGCCGCCGCGAGAGCTCCGGCGGCCCGGGGCCGCAGATCGCCGAGCACGAACGCGGCCTCGGTGACGGCGGTGTCCGCGCCGGTCGACGTACCGGGGGAGTGGATCCAGGTCGCGTTGGTGTAGGCCGGGTTGGTGGACGTGAGGCAGAAGAATCCCTTGGCGCCGGTCCAGGTGTCGGCGTAGACACCGCCCGCGTTCTTCTCGTACGGGATGCCGCCGCGTGCGTCCCGCTCCCAGACGGTCAGCGCCTCGTACGACTCCGGGGCGCTCGCCCCCTGGAGCGTGCGGGCGAACATGAAGCCGGTCGGCGTCAGCGTGCCGGAGCCACCGGCCTCCCACTTCATGTGCACGGTGCGTGCGGTGACGTCGAACGTACCGCGCACGGTGACGCCCGGTGCGCCACTGCCCATGGCGTACGTGACCTGGAGTGCGGGCCGGCCGTCGGGCAGCGTGATCTGCGCGGGTGTGCCGCCGAAGGTGCGCTGCTGGCCCAGCACGCTGTCCTTGACCATGAAGTGGCCGATGAGGACGCGGGCGGTGCCCGAGCCGTCCTGGACGAGCACGTTGCCGTCGCTCTGCCCGACGATCGTGATGCCCTCGGCGGAGAGGGTGACCGGGGCCGCGGCGTGCGCGGTCCCCGTGGGGAGCAGGGCCGCGCCGGTGGCGGCGGCCGTGCCCTGGAGGAATGTGCGGCGGTGTACGGACATGGTGGTGCCTTTCTCTTGTCCCGAAGAGGAAGGTGCGGGGGAGGGCGGAGGTCAGCCCTTGACGCCGGTGAAACCGAGTCCGGCGACGATGTACTTCTGGCAGACGGCGAAGACGAGCACGGGCGGCGCGACGGCCAGCACCATCGCGGCGATGAGCTGGTCCTGCGGGGCCTGGGTGGCGAGCTGGGCGAGCGCGACGCTGATCGGCTGTTTCTCCGGGTCGGTGATCGCGACCAGCGGCCAGATGAAGTCCTTCCAGCTGTGCATGACCGCCAGCAGGCTGATCACGGCGATCACCGGCCGGCTCATCGGCAGGACGATCTTGGTCAGCAGCTGGCGGGTGCTGACGCCGTCGACCCGCGCGGCGTCGAAGAGCTCCCTGGGCAGCGCGTCGAAGAACTGCTTGGCGAGCAGCACCGTGAAGGCGTTCGTGCCCGCGGGGAGCCAGATCGCCCAGTAGGTGTCACCGAGGTTGAGATGGAGGAACGGCACATCGATCACGGTCATGAAGAGGCTGACCATGTTCACCGTGTACGGCACGAACATCGTCGCGAGGATCGCCCCGTAGACGACCTTGCCGAACCGGGGCTTGAGCACCGAGAGCGCGAAGCCCGCAGTGGCCGAGACGAAGAGCTGGACCAGCCACGAACCGCCGACCACCAGGAAGGTGTTCATCAGATAGTGGCCGACACCCAGGTCGGTGTACGCGGTGGAGAAGTTGCCCGGCACCGGCCGGTCCGGCCAGAGGGCGAGCGGCTGTGTCGTCAGCTCGGTCGGCGGCGACACCGCGCCCTTGACCATCCAGTAGAGCGGCCCGATGCCGATGAGCAGCAGCAGGATCAGCGTGAGGACCTGGACGGAGCGCACGGCCGCCCGCACGGCGGGCCGCTGCCGGTCGTTGGTGGAGACGAAGGTGGTGAGGGAGGTCATGTCTTGCTCCAGCTGCGGGTGGCCCGCAGATAGACCGCGGAGAGCAGGGCGAGGGCGAGCACCATCAGGAAGGAGAGCGCGGCCGCCTGGCCGTACGCACCGTCCTGGAAGGCGTACCGGAAGATCAGCAGCAGCACGGTCAGGGTGGAGTTCTCCGGGCCGCCGCCGGTGAAGACGTACGGCTCGGTGAAGACCTGCACCGTGTTGATCAGCTGCACGAGCAGCAGCAGCCCGATGACCGGCCTCAGCTGCGGAAGCATGATGTGCCAGAGCCGGCGCCAGATTCCGGCTCCGTCGACCTCGGCGGCCTCGTACAGTTCGCCCGGGATGCCGACCATGGCCGCGAGATAGATCAGGACGGCGCCGCCCATGCCCGCCCAGGTCGACTCCAGGACGAGCGACAGCATCGCGCTGTCGGAGGATTCGAGCCAGGGGTACGGGCCGAGCCCCACCTTGCCGAGGGCGCTGTTGAAGAGTCCGCTGCCCGGGTCGTAGAACCACTTCCACAGCAGGATGGCGACCACCGGCGGGATGACCACGGGCAGATAGACGAGGAAGCGGTACACCCCGGCACCGCGCCGGACCGTGGACATGATGGCGGCCAGGACAAGGGGTGCCGGGAAGCCGATCAGGATGCCCAGGCCGACGAAGAGCAGTGTGTTCTGGACGGCGGTGCCCAGCAGCGGATCGCCGAAGACCGCCCGGAAGTTGTCGAGACCCACCCAGACGGCGGGATCGACGAGATTGGTCCGCTGGAAGCTGATCAGCAGGCTGCGGACGATCGGCCACCAGGCGAAGAGGCCGAAGATCAGCAGCGTCGGGACCAGGAACAGCCACGCGGTGAACTGCTTGCGCAGGGCCCCGGTGCGCGGACCGGACCGGCCGGCGGACGCCGAGGGCGGCTCCTTGAGCACGGCGGCGGGGCGCCGGGGAGGGGTGAGCAGGCTCATGGCGGGCTACTTCTGGCCGGCGGAGAGCTTGGCGTTGACGTCCTTCTCGGCGGCGGCCAGCAGGGCGTCGACATCGGCGTCCCGCTTGGTCAGCACCGACTGGACGACCGAGTCGAGCGCCGTGTAGAGCTGCTGTGCCTGGTACGGCGGCTCGGGCTTGAGGTCGAGCTTCGACAGGCCCTCGGTGTACGGCCTGAAGTTCCCCGGCTTCACGTTGACGTACGGCTCGATGGCCGCGTCGATCTTCTTCTGCCGCTCGGCGTCGAACACCGGGAGGGTCGGAACGCCCACCGCGGACTTGGGGTCCGCGGACAGCGTCTTGGCCTGCTGCGCGGCGATCTCGGTGCTGTACTGCGGCTGCGCGTACGCGAAGGTCAGCCACTTGACCGCGGCCGCCGCGTGCTGCTTGTCGGCCGACTTCGGGACCATGTAGATGTCACCGCCGGTCAGCGTGGCGTTGCCACCGGACTGCGGCATGGCACCGACGCCGAAGGCATCGGTGTCCTCCATGCCGAACTGCATCTTGGCGAGCCGGTAGGTGCCCGGGCTGCCCATGAACATCCCGACCTGCCCCGCCGCGAACTGCTTGACGACGTCGTTCTGGTTGTTGAGGAGGTTGCGGCCCAGTGAGTCGTCCTTCCAGCGCATGTCCTTCAGCAGACCGAGCGCCTTCTTCGTCTCCGGGCCGGTGAGGGTGGCGGTGTAGGTGCCGCCCTGCTGCGTCTCCAGCTCGCCCCCGAACGCGTACGACAGCATCGTCAGCTGCCAGCCGCCCTGGTTGTCCTTCGACTCGTGGACGAAGCCGGCCTTTCCGGTCTTCTCGCTGATCCTCTTCGCGGCCGCCCGGACCTCCTCCCACGTCGCCGGCGGCTTGTCGGGATCGAGACCGGCCTTCTCGAACAGGTCCCGGTTGTAGACCAGGCCCTGGGCGTACGGATTCTGCGGTACGCCGAAGACCTCACCGGAGCTGTCGCTGACGGGCTTGAGGACCTGAGGGTTGAACTCCTTGAAGTGGTCCCACTCCTGGAGCTGCCCGGTGATCGGCTGCACCTGCTCCTGCTGGATGAGCCGCTGGGGCTCGGTCAGCGGCACCCTGATGACGTCCTCGACGTTGCCGCCCGACAGCTTGGCGGAGAAGGTCAGCGGGTCGAAGACGGTGGTGGACCCCTTGACCCGGATCCCCGGGTTGGCCTTCTCGAAGTCGGCGACCTGCTGCTTGAACAGGGCCAGGGCCGGCTTGTCGGTGGCCGGTGGCATGCCCTGGACCCGCAGGACGAGATCGCCGCCCGAGCCCGCCTTGCCCGGGGTGACGGAGGAACAGCCGGTGAGGGTCACGGCCACGGCTATGCAGCCGAGCACGGCCGCACGTCGGGAGGTTCTGGACATTTCTACTCCAAGGAGGGCAGGAGAGGGTAGGGAGAGGGCTCGGGGGAGCTCGGGGGCTCAGGGAGCCCGGTACGCGGAGGGGGGCGGCTCAGTGGGTGGGTGCGGGGCCCGTGGAGGCGCGCGGGACCAGGCGGGAGCCGATCTCCACGCAGGGCGCGTCGCCGTCGCTCGCGCGGCCGGCGATCGTCTCGATGAGCAGATCGCCGGCCCGGGTGGCGATCTCCTCGGGGTCGATCCTGATGGTGGTCAGGCCCGGCGTGGAGACGGACGCCAGCAGGGTGTCGTCGATGCCGACGACGGAGACGTCCCCGGGGACGCTGATGCCCAGGTTCGACAACTGGTGCAGCACGCCGAGGGCGACCAGGTCGTTGTGGGCGATCACCGCCGTGGCGCCGTGCGCGCCGACGAGGGTGGCCGCGTGCACCCCGGTCTCGAACCGCGGCTCGTACGGGCCGAGTTCCACGAGCGAGAGGTCCAGGGCCTCGAAGGACTCCTGGATGGACTTGCCGCGGCTGAGCTCGGCGCGCGAGGCGTTGATGAACACGCAGCGGCGGTGGCCGTAGGCGCGCAGATGCTCGACGGTCTGCGCGATGCCGGCCGACAGGTCGATCCGTACCTCGGGGATGCCCGGCACATGGCGGTTCACGACCACCACCGGCATCCGGTCCGACAGTTCCCGCAGCCGGTCCTCGGTGAGCGTGGAGGCCCACAGCACCAGGCCGTCGACCCGCTTGGACACCGCCGCGATCGCCTCCAGCTCATCGGCCTCGCGCTCGTCGCTGTCGGCGACCAGGACCGTGTACCCCAGCCGCCGGGCCCGCGCCTGCATCGCCTTGACGATCGGCGGGAAGAACGGGTTGGCGATGTCCGGGACGATCAGCCCGAGCGTCCCCGTACCGCCGCCCCGCAGGCTGCGCGCCGCAGGGTTGGGGGAGTAGCCCAGCTTGGCCGCGGCGTCCAGGATGCGCTGCCGGGTCCTCGGCTGGACCTGGTCGGGTGCGGTGAACGCACGGGACACCGTCGACACCGAGACGCCCGCGGCGCTCGCCACCTCCCGGATTGTGACTGCCACGGACGGCCTCCTCGCTGATTCATGCTGGATGCGGTGGATCCTTGCGAACGTTCCTGGACGTGTCAAGAGTGTTTCCACAAGGAAAATCTGCTGCCTGCAAAGGGCTTGTGCAGGGCTGTTCCCGGTGCGGATGATGCGTTCTCATCAATGGTGCTGAAATTGCGGGAACGTTTTCATAGAGGAGTGGCATGAAGATCACCGGCCTGGAAGTGCTGACTCTGCCCGACCACGGCGACAGCATGATGCTCGTCGTGGTCGACACCGACGAGGGCATCCACGGCCTGGGCGAAGTCGGCATCAGGTCCCGGCAGAAGGCGGTCGCCGGAGGGCTCGAGCATCTGGCAGAGCTGATCACCGGCGAGGATCCGCGGCGCATCGAGCACCTGTGGCAGGTGATGTTCCGCCGCGGCTTCTTCCCCGCCGACCGGATACTGGGCGCCGCCATAGCCGCCGTGGACGTGGCCCTGTGGGACATCCGGGGCAAGGCCCTCGGCGTACCGGTGCACGAACTCCTCGGCGGCCGGGTCCGTGACCACGTACCCGCCTATGTGCACGTGGGCGACGGCTACCACGACCGCGAGTGGTTCCTCGACCGCTGCCGCGGCCTCGTCGGGGCCGGCTGGCGCCATCTGCGCTTCGCCGCACCGCACGACGCCGACGACGTGCTCGACGCCCGCCGCTGCCTGCGCGAGACCGTCGAGCTCTTCCACCAGGTACGGGACACGGTGGGCCACGAGGTGGAGCTCATCCTGGACGTGCACACCCGGCTCGATCCGCCCGAGGCGCTGACCCTGTGCCGGGAGATCGAGGCGGCCCGCCCGTACTTCGTCGAGGACCCGCTGCGCTGCGAGAACCCCGACAGCTACCGCATGCTCCGGGCGCGCACCGGCGTCCCGCTGGCCGCAGGGGAGCAGTTCGGCTCCAAATGGGAGTTCAGGTCCCTGATCGAGGGCGAACTCATCGACTACGCCCGGGTCGACGTGGGCGTCGCCGCCGGTCTGACCGAGGCGAAGAAGATCGCGGCCATGGCGGAGGCCCACCACATCAAGCTCGCCACCCACAACCCGCTCGGCCCGGTCACCGCGGCCTCCTCGCTCCAGCTCAACCTGGCCTGCCCGAACGTGGCGATCCAGGAGCACCAGACCGACCCCGAACCGGCCATCGCCGCGCTCTTCACCCACCGCCCGGTGGTCGTGCCGGGCCGGGTCGAGCTCAGCGAACTGCCCGGCATCGGGGTGGATATCGACCGCGAAGAGGCCCGCAAGTACCAGGCCACCGCTGCCGAGCGCCCCCATCTGCGCACGGCGGACGGGGCGTTCACCAACTGGTAGGAATCGCCGGGACGGAGGAGGGGAACGGCTGCGGTGCGGACCGCCCCCCTCCTCCTCACTCAGCCGGTCAGCGCCACGGCCCCGTCACCGCGAACGTCGTCCCCGGTGTGTAGCAGTTGACGAACATCGTGTCCCGGTCCGGTGCGAACGTGACCCCGGCGAACTCGCCCCACTCCGGCTCCTCGGCCGTCCCGATGTTCTGCCGGCCGCGCGCCATCGCGTACACCTCACCGCGCCGCGTCAGACCGAACACGTGCTGGGCCCCGCCGCCGTCCTCGCACACCATCAGCCCGCCGTCGGAGGCCAGACAGATGTTGTCCGGGGACTCGCCCGGCAGCTGGATGTCCGTGTCCGGACCGAAGACGATGACCAGCGTCAGCCGGCGCCGACTCGGCTCGTACCGCCAGACCTGCCCGAAGTGGTCGGCGGCCGATCCCTCCGAGCTGTGCGCGAAGCTGGAGACGAAGTAGACCGAGGAGCCACCCCAGTAACAGCCCTCCAGCTTCTGGCCGTGGGTGATGCCCTTCGGCCCGAAGTCCTGGAAGCGGATGGGTGTTTCGGCGGCCAGTGGATCAGGGACGGGGACCCACTCGATCCCCTCGAAGCTCGTCCCGGTCTCCTGGACCGCGGAGAGGTCGGGGACCCCCGGCACACGCATGGCCTCCAGCCGGCCGCCGGCCCGCAGGGAGCCCGTGCCGCCGAGCGGCTTCTCGGGCAGGAAGCGGTAGAAGAGCCCGAACGGCTTGTCGAACGCGTCCTCCGTCTCGTACACGACACCGCTCTGCGGATCGATGGCGATCGCCTCGTGCTGGAAGCGGCCCATCGCGGTCAGCGGCACGGCGCCGGTGCGGTGCGGATCGGCGCCGTCCACCTCGAAGATGAAGCCGTGGTCCTTGGTGTAGCCGTTGGTGCCGGCCTTGTCCTCGGTCTCCTCGCAGGTCAGCCAGGTGTCCCAAGGGGTGCGCCCACCGGCGCAGTTCACCGCGGTACCGGCGATGGCGACGCGTTCCCCGAGGACGTTGTTGCGGCCGTCGAGCTCCAGGGCTGTGCAGCCGCCCTTGCCCATGGGGTCGTACGTGAGCCCCTTGACGGTCGGCACGGAGATCGCCGCGTCGACCCGGTTCTCATGGTTGCGCACCAGCCGGACGTGTCCGCGCCGGCCCGCGAAGGCGGCCATGCCGTCGCAGTGGCTGGGGACCGGGCCCTCGCCGGAGCGGAGCGGGTCGCCCTCCCGGGACAGTACCCGGTAGCGGAAGCCCTTCGGGAGATCGAGGAGCCCGTCCGGGTCGGGCACCAGCGGGCCGTAGCCCGCGTGGCCGCGGGCGGCGGACGTCCCCGCGAAGAGTTCGGTGAAGGCGCCGGTGAAGGCGATCGAGGCGGCGGCGCCGCTCGTGGCCAGGATCTGTCGTCGTGTCGCGAGACGTCGAGGTGCGGTTGACATGTGGCAACTCCCTGTTGGCGGACAGGTGACATGGCATTGTCAAAAGCAGGCCTGCCCGTTCGAGGCCTTCGGCGAACGTTGTCACGGCCGAGTGGCCGGTCCTGCCCCGACGCTCCGGGGCAGAAGCAGACGGAACGTGGATCCGGAGCCGGGCCGGGTGTCGAGTTCGAGCCGCCCGTGATGTGCCTCGGCGATGGTGGAGGCGATGGACAGGCCGAGACCCGAACCGGGCTCGGGACCGCCCGGGTTCGTCGCGGGTCCGCGGTAGAAGCGTTCGAACACCTGCCTGGCGGTGTCGGCCGTCAGCCCCGGACCGTCGTCGGCCACCTCCACCACGCACGCCGGTGTGCCCGGTGGCAGCGGCGCCGTGGCGCTGCTGCGGCCCGGCCGGTCGGTCCCCCCGGTGTCCGGGCCGGTGCGTACCGTGCCCACTCGCACCTCGACGCGTGCGCCGGGCGGCGTGTGGACGCAGGCGTTGGCCAGCAGGTTGGCGATCACCTGGGCGAGCTGATGGGTGTCGCCGAGCGTCTCGACCACGTCGAGTGCCTCCCGGGAGCGGTCCGGGCCTCCACCGCCCAGCGGCGCCAGCCGCACGTCCCGCCCCGGGTGTGCGACGACGGCCGCGCCGACCCCGTCGGCCGCCAGCGAGAGCAGGTCCACGGTCTCCCGGTGAGCCACGGGCGCGTAGCCCAGTTTGGCCAGCAGAAAGAGATCGTCGACGAGGCGGCTCATCCGCTCCGCGTTCCGGGCGATCAGTTCATGGGCCTCGCGCCGTTGCGTCGCCGGGGTGCGGGGATGCTCCACGAGCAGTTCGGCGAACCCCTGGATGGAGGTGAGCGGTGTGCGCAGTTCATGGCCGGCGTCGGCCATGAAGCGGCGCAGCCGTTGCTCGGAGGCGTCCTTGCGGTGCAGCGCCGCCCGCACCTGGTCGAGCATCGTGTTGAAGGCGATGCCGAGCCTCCCGGTCTCCGTACGCGGATCGGTGTCGGTGACGCTCAGGTCCGCTTCACCGCCGGTGATGCGCAGTGCCGTGCGTTCCATCCGGTCCAGGGGGCGCAGCCCCAGGCGTACGGCCGCGCTTCCCAGCAGTCCGACAGCGATGGCGGCGACGGCACCGATGCCGATGCCGACCCACAGCAGTTTGGACGTGGCGCCCTCGACGGTGTCCAGGGGGAGCGCGACGACGACGCGCAGGCCGTCGGGGG
This sequence comes from Streptomyces sp. LN549, assembly GCF_043203805.1. Taxonomy (NCBI): domain Bacteria; kingdom Bacillati; phylum Actinomycetota; class Actinomycetes; order Kitasatosporales; family Streptomycetaceae; genus Streptomyces; species Streptomyces sp. LN549. The sequence goes on from NZ_JAZHRI010000002.1 coordinate 7,135,240, forward strand.
CCGTTTCGGCGATCACCCGCCAGTCCGAGGACCCTCGGTCGGCGGGAACGGTCGTGGGCCGCCCGTCATCGAGGGTGAGGGAGGACGCGGTCGCGGGAAGCCGGGGGCGGCCGTCTCCGCTGCCCAGTGAGTCCGGCCGGAGCCGTCCGTCGGCCCCGTAGAAGTAGACCCGGTAGTCGGAGGGCAGGGCGTCCTCGCGGGGGAGTGGTCCGGGCCCTTCGGACGCCCTGCCGTGGGGAGGGGCGGAGCGGGACGGGGGAGGCGGGCCGAAGTGCGTGAGGCGGTGGTCGATCTGGCCGGTGAGCCAGGCGCGCATGACCGCCAGCCCGGCGGCCTGGGAGGCCAGCACGGCGACCGTGGCCAGCACCGTGGAGATCAGCACCAGGCGGGTGCGCGTCGAACGGGGCCGCAGCCGGAGGATCACGGCGCGTCCTCGCGGGGCAGCCGCAGGCAGTAGCCCACACCGCGCACGGTGTGGATCAGCGGTGGGCCGGTGTGGTCGGTCTTGCGGCGCAGGTTCTTGATGTACGTGTCGACGATGCGGGTGTCCCCGGCGAAGCCGTACTGCCACACCTCCTGGAGGATCTCCTGCTTCTCCAGCACCTTCTCCGGATGGGACACCAGGCACACCAGGAGCCGGAACTCGGTCGGGGACAGCTGCACGGCCCGCCCGGCACGGTGCACGGTGTGCCGGTCGGGGTCGACCTGCAGGTCCGCGTACCGCAGCGGGGGCCGCTCGGCCGGCGGCCGGGGCGATCCGGCGGTGCGGCGCAGGATGGCGCGGATCCGCAGCAGGATCTCCTGGATGTGGAAGGGCTTGGTCACGTAGTCGTCACCGCCGGAGCTGAGCCCGATGATGCGGTCCTCGATGTCGGTGCGGGCGGTGAGGAACAGCACCGGGGTGTAGTCGCCCCGGGAACGGAGCTCGCGTGTCACGGCGAAGCCGTCGGTGTCCGGAAGCGTCACGTCCAGCACAATCAGGTCCGGCCGGCAGCGGCCCGTCTCGCCGATGGCCTCCCGCCCGTCCGCCGCGGAGACGACGCTGAACCCGGCCGCGTTCAGGGCCGAGGTGAGCAGTGTGCGGATGCTCGGATCGTCCTCGACGACCAGGACGGTGTGCCGGGCTGACTGCGCGCCCATCGGACGGATCACCTCGTGCGGTACGGACGGAACGCACGCCGGGCGAGGCGGCGCTGGGCGGTGCGCGGTGATGGTAGCGGGCGAACATGTGCGGACTCACAGGAACAGGATCCGCGTGTACGGCGGCGGCGCGCCCGGGCGCGGAAGGGAGGCTTCCGGCCAGGGCGCTCCGGCGGTCAGCCGGTGACCTCCTTGTTCTTCGCCAGGGCCGTGGTCCGCGAGGTGACGGTGGTGCTCAACGTGCCCACCACGGTGTCGACGTCCTCGGCGGGGACACCGGCCCGCTCGGCTTGCGCCGCGAGGTCCTTCAGCGCCTTCGTGGCCTTGCCGGAGGCGAAGAACTTCTCGTACAGGTCCTGGTACGCCTTCTTGTAGACCGCGTCGAAGGCGTCGAGCCCGAGGAAGCGTTCCTTGAGCACGTGCCCGGACATCCCGCCGCCACCCTGGCCTCCGCGGCCGGGGGCGTCGTCGCCGGCCGCGCCGGGCCCGCCCGTCATGTCAGGCATGTTGGGCATGTCAGGCATGTTGGGGATCTCCGGCATTCCCTGAGGGGCCTCCCCGGTCTGCCCGCCCTGCTGACCGGCCTGGCCACCCGGGCGGCCGCCGCCCATGCTCATCTCGTCGTCCGGCCCGGCGGTCGCGTCCCCGCTGAAGGTGAGGTTGTAGTCCCATCCCAGCACCGAGAACTTCTTCGTGTTCAGGTCGTACCCGAGCAGATAGTTCTTCCCCGGGCCCGCCATGTCGTCGAAGTTCATCAGCAGGTTCTGCGTCGCGACGTAATGGGCGAACGAGTCGACGTCGACGTACTTGTCGAGGTCGGCGGCGAACTCCTTGTCCGAGGAGTTCTCCACCCACTTGGTCAGCTTCATCACGGGTTCGAGGTCCTGGCTGCCGACCTTGTTCAGCTGGCGGAAGGACGTCTCGTACTTCGAGGGGTCGTCGCCCTGGTAGGCGAAGGTGCCGCCCGCCCTGGCCTTGTACACCACCGATTCGCCCTCGACGGCCTCGGCGTACTCGGTGTCGGGGTTCTCGACCATCAGGCGCACGGCGGTCGGCCGGTTGTTCACCTTCAGGGTCGAGAAGCCGTACCGCTCGGCCGGCTCCCCCGTTCCGTCGATGAGCGAGAGCGCCAGCGCCTCGTTGACGGGCACCTGGGCGTTGCTGCCCGGACGGAGCGAGATCTCCCGCTCGCCCTGGTAGGCGCGCCCCTCCACGTACTCGTCGATCTTGATGAGCCAGGGGAGTTCCTCGGGCTTGTCGGCGGAGAGGTTGTACTGCGTCATCCCGCCGCCGGCCCGCCCGCCGCCACCGGCAGCCTGACCACCACCGGCAGCCTGACCACCACCGGCTGCTTGGCCACCACCGGCCGCCTGACCACCGGCCGCCTGACCACCACCGGCCGTCTGCCCGTCGCCGGGCGGTTGCGCACCGCCGGGCGGTTGCGCACCGCCGGGCGGCTGTGCGCCCTGGCCCGCTTCCCCGACGCCGGGGAAGCGGTTCTGCCCGCCCGCGCCGCCGGGCATCCCTCCGCTGCCCCGCAGGGACATGAGCGTGGAGTTCCCCTTGAGCCGGATGCCGACGTCCTGCAGGTAGACCCCGTCGATGGTGAGGTCCGCCGGGATCGGGTCCTTGGTCCCGTCGTCCTTGAACTCCTTCATCATCTTGTCGAAGTCCGTCTGGTTGTACTCCAGTTGGACGGAGTGATTCACCGAGGTGTCGTACAGCCCGACCGTTCCTGCGACGTTCTCGGTGATGGTGTCGGCCTCGGCCCGGGAGGCGGAGGTCACGTACGGGGAGATGCGCGCGTCGCCGAACGCGTAGAGCATCACCGCGAGCCCCGCGCACAGGGCGCCGGCCGGCTTCCAGTGGTGCCGCAGCCGGACGGGCACGCGGTCGCGGAGCCGACGCCTTCGGGGCGTGCCGTCGCCGGGCCTCACAGGTCGGTCGTGTCGTAACCGGTCAGCACCGTCACCCGCTGGCCGGAGGTGCGTTCCTGCAATGCGGTGACCAGGTCGCCGGGCTCGGTGCCCTTCTTCATGCGCACGGTGTAGAACACCTCGTTCAGGGCTCCGCCTCGGATCGTCTCGGTGCTCACCAGTTCGAACTCGGTGGTGTACTTGATCAGGACGTCACGTATGCCGGGGGTGTAGTCCTCGCCCGCCGGGACCTGGACCTTGACGACCTGCCGCTGGACGTTCAGGGCGAACCAGTCGAACTTGTGCATGATGACGACCACTACGCAGATGACGACCGCGCCGACCGCGGCCAGTGTGTAGAAGCGCGCACCGCAGGCCATGCCGATCGCCATGGCCAGGAAGATGAAGCCGACGTCCCGGGTCTCCTTGACCGCGTTACGGAACCGGACCACGGACAACGCGCCGACCAGCGAGAACGCCCGTGCGAGGTTGGACCCGACGACGAGCATGATCAGTGCGACGATCATGCCGACGATGACGAGGGTCTGGACGTAGGACTGGCTGTAGGACACGTTCCGGTGGGTGTACCGGTAGACGTACCCGATCACCGTGCTCAGGACGAACGACAGCACCATCGCCGCGACGACGTCGGTGACGCTGAACGTCCCGCTGAGTTCCTGCAGATCGAAATTCACTGTGCTCCTGCTTTCACCGGCGGCTCGTGCGCCGCCGGCTGCGTGTCGAGGGGGTTGGCGGGCGGCGGGAAGTCCGCCTCGTCGAGGTGGAAGGCGGACCGGGGTGCCAGCCCGAACGCCTCGATCGACTGGACGTACTTGGAGACCCGCACGAGGCTGAGGTTGTGGCGTGCGGCCAGGTCGGTGATCCAGTGGGGGGTGCGCTCGTTGACCTTGATCTCCATCACCGACATGTGCGGCGGGATGGTGAAGCGGTTCTCCGGATTCGCCTGGCCGAGGTGGAAGTCCCGGTCGCGGCCCCGGATGCGCCGGTCGAAGGTCACACGCAGGCCGGTGTCCGAGCCGCGTCCGACCAGTGCCTCGCGCTGGTAGCCGGTGATCGCGGTCGGCCGCAGGTTCAGCCGCCCCACCAGGTCGAGGACCTCGTGGATGAAGGCCCGCTCCTTCGGCGTGTGCTCCACCATCTCCCGCCCGTCGCAGAGTTGACGGGCCGTGCCGTACGGGAGGGTGATGCGGCGCTTCTGCGTGACCCGGTTGACGCGTTGCTTGATCTCGACGCACACGGGCGACGCGTCCGTGACGCCGTCCGGTTCGCCGTAGTGCCGGATGCGCAGCTTGCGGCGGAACTTGAGCCCTTCGATCTTCTCCCAGTAGAACCGCAGCTGCGGTGAGTCGTAGTACAGGCTCCACACGCCGTATCCGCCGACCGGACCGTTCAGGTCACGGTCCATCCGCTCCGCGAGTTCGTCGCGGAGCTCTGCGGCCAGGTCCACGGGGACCAGGTACTTGAGCTCGTATCTGTTGAACGCGTGCAGTCTGCTCGCGACATGCAGCGGTGGGGGGTCCTCGTCGTCCTCGGGACGCCCCTGGGCGGGCTCCCGGAACGGAGCCATGTCGGGTTGCGACACCGCGCGCCTCCTTCGTCGTCCGTGCCGGACCGGCCGGCGCGGATCACGCAACCAACGACGGATGAGGAAGCGATGAGAAACCCGGGTGTATTGCAGGAGGATTCAAGACGGCCGGAAGATGAACACGGCCGTGCTTGCGCCGGGGCGGACAGCACTGACCCCGGGCGGCTGGTGCCGGCCCGGGGTCAGTGGGTGACGAGGAATCAGGCGAGCGAGGCGCTCAGCGTGATCGTCGTGCCCGTCAGCGCCTGGCTGACCGGGCAGTTCGCCTTCGCGTCCTCGGCGGCCTTGACGAAGCCCGCCTCGTCGAGACCCGGCACCTCGCCCTCGACGGTGAGGTGGATCCCGGTGATGCCGGTGCCGGGCTGGAAGGTGACCTCGGCCTGGGTGTTCAGCCGGGTCGGCGGGGTGCCGGCCGTGGCGAGACCGTTGGAGAGCGCCATCGAGAAGCAGCTGGAGTGGGCCGCGGCGATCAGCTCCTCCGGGCTGGTCTTGCCGTTCGCCTTCTCCGCGCGGGACGGCCAGGAGACCGGGTACTCCCCGATTCCGGACGAATCGAGGGTGACGACACCCTTGCCCTCGATCAGGTTGCCTTCCCAGACCGTGTGCGCCTGACGCGTGGTAGCCATGCTGGTTCCCTTCAAACGGAATGCGCGGTTGTACGGGGGTGGTGAGGCACTCCGTCGTGCCCCACCTTTGTCACGCCCCCGAACCTACTGCGCCACCAGCCCCTTTGCGTCGCGCGCCAGCGCTGTCAGCCGGGAGATTGCCCGGAAGTACTTCTTCCGGTACCCGCCGTTCAGCATCTCCTCGCTGAACAGCCGGTCGAACGGCATCCCGGATGCGAGTACCGGAACCTCCCGGTCGTACAGCCGGTCCGCGAGAACCACGAGCCGCAGCGCGGTCGACTGGTCGGGCACCGGCTGCACCTCGGTGAGGCACACCGCCCGGATGCCGTCCGTCAGCGCGCCGTACCGGCTCGGATGGACGCGGGCCAGATGGTCGAGCAGCGCCGGGAAGTCGTCCAGGCTGGCGCCCTGGGTCGCGTAGGCAGCCCTGGTGACCTGCTCCTCGGAGTACGGCGGCGGGGCATCGGGCAGGCCGCGGTGGCGGTAGTCCTCACCGTCGATGCGCAGCGGGCGGAAGTGCGAGGACAGCCCCTGGATCTCCCGCAGGAAGTCGGCCGCGGCGAACCGGCCCTCGCCGAGCTTGCCCGGCAGCGTGTTGGAGGTCGCTGCGAGCGCCACCCCCGCCTCGACCAGTCGGCTCAGCAGCGAGGAGACCAGCACGGTGTCGCCCGGGTCGTCGAGTTCGAACTCGTCGATGCACAGCAGCCGGTGCCCGCTCAGCGTCTGCACGGTCTGCTGGAAGCCGAGCGCGCCCACGAGGTTGGTCAGCTCCACGAAGGTGCCGAAGGCCTTCAGGGAGGGCGCTGCGGGCGTGGCGTGCCAGAGGGAGGCGAGCAGATGGGTCTTGCCGACGCCGTAGCCGCCGTCGAGATAGACCCCGCGCGGGCCGCTGGGCGCCACGGCCTTCTTGCCGAACCACTTGCGCTTGCCGGCGCCCGTCGCGTGCGCTCCGCCGAGCCCGGTCGCGAAGTCGGCGAGGACCTTGACGGCCTCGATCTGGCTCGGCTGGTCGGGGTCGGGGTTGTACGTATCGAAACGCACCGAGTCGAAGCGCGGCGGCGGCACCATCTCGGCGACCAGGCGGTCGGCAGGGACGTGCGGCTCAAGGGCGCACAGGGACAGCGGGGCCGTTTCGGCTATGGGGCGGGACCCCGGCACGGCGGTGGAGGAGGACACAACTCCCGAGCTTAGGCCGTGCCAGACTGCAGAACATGCGACGCCTGTTCCCTGTGACCGACCTGACAGCGGTCGACGACCTGGGCGAGTGGAGTCTGGACGCCCTCGCCGACGCCTACGCCTACCCAGGGACCGACGGTCCCTGGCTGCGCGCCAACATGGTGTCGACCCTCGACGGCGCCGCCCAGCACGACGGCCGCTCGCAGCCGATCTCCTGCGAGAGCGACATGCGGATCTTCGGCACTCTGCGGGGTCTGGCCGATGTGGTGATCGCGGGCGCGGAGACCGTACGGCTGGAGGGTTACCGCCCCGCCCGGGCCCGGGAGGCCTTCGCCGCGCGGCGGGCGGCGGCCGGCCAGGGGCCCGCGCCGGCCGTCGCCGTGGTGAGCGGCAGCCTGGACCTGGACTTCTCGCTGCCGCTCTTCGTCTCGCCGCTGGTCCCGACGCTCGTGCTCACCGGTGCGGGAGCACCGCCCGACCGGATCGAGACGGCCCGGAAGGCGGGTGCCGAGGTGGTGATCGCGGGTGAGGGCTCCCGGGTGGATCCCGCCCGCGCCGTGAGGGAGCTGGCCGACCGCGGGCACCGGCGGCTGCTGACGGAGGGCGGGCCGCGGCTGCTCGGCCAGTTCGTGGCCGCGGGCGTGCTGGACGAGATGTGCCTGACCCTGGCGCCCATGCTCACGGCCGGCGACGCGCAGCGGATCGCGGGCGGTCCGTCCGTGGCCGTGCCGGAACGATTCGCCCTGGCGTCGCTGCTGGAGGAGGCCGGGTTCCTCTTCTCTCGGTACCGTCGGATCTGACAATCAGCGGAATATTCCGTTCCGGTTAGCGTTCGGTGGGCAGAATGGATCTCGCAGACCCCGTGCGAGCACGGGGAAGGATGGTTTCAGCAGTGATCGACGACGGTCACTGAAGCAGAAGGGCCCTGTGGTGTTCACCAGCGTTTTGATGATCGAGAAGCCCCTCACTTCCGAGGACGTCGAGTTCGTCACCACCCTGCACGGGGAGGAGCAGATCTCCTTCGTCGTACTCATGCAGCCGCGTGGCGACCAGGCGGATGTGCTGTTGCGGGCCATCGACGACCTGGCGATGGGCGAACTGAAGGAAGCGGCCCGGGAGAGCGAGGAGCCGGAGGGGAAGAACGCCAGACAGTCCGCCGAACTCGCACTGGAGGTGTCCCTGGAGGCCCTGCGTCAGGCGGGCTCGGAGGCCGTCGGGCAGGTGATCGAGAACCACCCCCTGGACAAGCTCACGTCCGTCGTCGACGAGGCGGAGGCCGACGAGGTCATCGTCCTGACCGCCCCGCACTACGTGGAGGAGTTCTTCCACCGCGACTGGGCGTCCCGCGCCCGTCACAAGGTCGGCGTACCGGTGCTCAAGCTCTTCGCGCACAGCGAATAGGCTGGGAGCCCCTACCCGCACCACCCTGGGAGACACACGCATGGCACCCGGTATTCCTGCCGCCATGGAACGACCGCACTTCATCGGCATCGGCGGCGCCGGAATGTCGGGCATCGCGAAGATCCTCACCCAGCGGGGTGCGAAGGTCGCGGGCAGCGACTCCAAGGAGTCCGCCACGGCCGAGGCGCTGCGCGCGTTGGGGGCGACCGTCCACATCGGGCACGCCGCCGGTCACCTGACCGACGACGCCACGTGCGTGGTCGTCTCCAGCGCGATCCGCGACGACAACCCGGAGCTGGTGCGCGCCGGGGAACTGTCGATCCCCGTCGTGCACCGCTCCGACGCCCTCGCCTCGCTGATGCAGGGGCTGCGGTCCATCGCCGTCGCGGGCACCCATGGCAAGACGACCACCACGTCGATGCTGGCCGTCGCCCTCACCGAGCTGGGTCTCGACCCCTCGTACGCGATCGGTGGCGACCTGGCGGGACCCGGAACCAACGCCACACACGGCGAGGGCGCGATCTTCGTCGCCGAGGCCGACGAGAGCGACCGGAGCTTCCAGAAGTACGACCCCGAGGTCGCGATCGTCCTCAACGTCGAGCTGGACCACCACGCGAACTACGCCTCGATGGACGAGATCTACGACTCCTTCGAGACCTTCGCCGGGAAGATCGTCCCCGACGGCACCCTGGTGATCTCCGCCGATCAGTCCGGCGCCGTCGAGCTGACCCGCCGGGTGCGCGACCTGTCCGCGCTGAAGGTCGTCACCTACGGTGAGTCCGAGACCGCGGACGTGCGCGTCCACAAGATCACCCCGCGCGGTCTGACCAGCGAGGTCACGGTCGTCCTGAACGGGAAGTACCTCACCTTCACCGTCTCCGTCCCGGGCCGCCACTACGCGCTGAACGCGGTGGCCGCCCTCGCCGCGGGCGTCGCCCTCGGCATCCCCGCCCACAACCTCGCCTCGGCCCTCGGCAAGTACACCGGGGTCAAGCGTCGCCTCCAGCTCAAGGGCGAGGCGGCCGGCGTCCAGGTCATCGACAGCTATGCCCACCACCCCACCGAGATGACCGCCGACCTCGAGGCGATGCGCGGCGCCGCCACCGACGCCCGCATCCTGGTCGTCTTCCAGCCTCACCTCTTCTCCCGCACCCAGGAGCTCGGCACCGAGATGGGCCAGGCCCTCGCGCTGGCCGACGCCTCCGTGGTCCTCGACATCTACCCGGCCCGCGAGGACCCGATCCCCGGTATCACCAGCACCCTGATCATCGACGCCGCACAGGCCGCCGGCGCCGACGTCACCGCCGTGCACGACAAGGCGACGGTCCCCGGGGTCATCGCGGGAATGGCGAAGCCCGGCGACCTCGTTCTCACCATGGGGGCGGGCGATGTCACGGACCTCGGCCCGCAGATCCTGGACCACCTGTCGAGCTGAGGGAGCCACCGTGTCGTACGACATCGAGAAGCCGGACGAGCAGTGGCGGGAGGAGCTCAGCCCCGCCGAGTACGCCGTCCTGCGCAAGGCGGGCACCGAGCCGGCCTTCGTCGGCGAGTACACCGACACCAAGACCACGGGCGTCTACTCCTGCCGCGCCTGTGACGCGGAGCTGTTCCGCTCCGACACCAAGTTCGAGTCGCACTGCGGCTGGCCGTCCTTCTACGACCCGAAGGACACGGACGCGGTCGAGCTGATCCAGGACCGCAGCCACGGCATGGTCCGCACCGAGGTCCGCTGCGCCCGCTGCGGCTCGCACCTGGGCCATGTCTTCGAGGGCGAGGGCTACCCGACCCCGACGGACCAGCGGTACTGCATCAACTCGATCTCACTGCGGCTGACGCCCGACGCCTGAGAACCGGCCCCCGAAGAGGACTGACGCGACGCGTCAGTCCTCTTCGGGCGTCTCGGGCTTCAGCAGCGGGTGCACCACACCGGGGAAGACCCGGGCCCGCACGACCGTCTCGGCCGAGCCGCCCTGGATCACGGTCTCCGCGACACCCCAGGGCCGGCCCGGCAGCTGGACGATCAGGGTGTACGAGGCGGAGCAGCCGGTGCACTCGTACCGGTCCACCCAGGTCTCCACCTCGGTGGCGCTCCCGGGATACCGAGCCACGTGCCGGTGCCGGGCGTGGCACCGCTCGCACGTCTCGCCGGGTTCGCACGTGCCGCCGCACGGGCAAGGCACGTCGAGGGAGTCGGCCGGGCGCCAGCGCTGCGTGAGGACGGCGTCACGCGTGGCGCCCATGTCCTTCATCGCCTTGAGATTGCGGGCGGCCACGTTGTACGACTCACCGGTCGCCGCCATCCGGTCGCGGATCACGTCCTTGCGCCCACGGTTCGTCGTCATCTGTTCCTCCTGGGGTTCACGCAGCCCGCCAGGAGCCCACGAGATCGGTATGCCCCACGGTACCCGGCGCACCGCACCACCGATGACACACGCGGGCGGGCCCGCGACCGGCAGCAACCCGCCTTCCCGCTCAGATCCGGCGCACCCGGCCCGCGATCCGCCTGCCCAGCCGCCCCAAGGTGCCCTGGCCCCGGCGGTTCCAGTCACGGAAGGCCTCCGCCCGGCCACTGCTCCCCGAGCGCCCCACGGCTTCCTCCACCGCGGCGACCCCGTCGGCGGAGAGCTTGCGCACGGCGGGCCGCAGCACCTCCTCCAGCAGGGCGGCGGCGGTCCGGCTCCATTCCGCTCCCGCGTGCGGATGAGCGGTCCAGACGGCGAAGCAGTCCGCGGCGTAGCCCGGTTCCGCCTTCAGCCGGGAGCGGACAGCGGTACCGCGTGCGGCCCGGTCGTACGCGGCGACGAGATCCGGGTCGCCGCTGTGCACGAGTGCGTACAGCTCGGCCTCCGGCCGGTCCGGCGCGAGCAGCCGCTCGGCGAGCGCCCCGAAGGCATGGCTGAGCACCTCCGCCTCGACCGGCTCGGCGTCCCTGCGCAGCGCGCGGGCCCGCTCCGCCCACTCCGGCGCCGCCGAGTCCGACCGGATCTCGCGGGCGAACTCCAGGAGCAGCAGCGCCCCGCGCTCCCGGCCGCCGATGTCCTGCGGGAAGCCGCGCAGCAGATCGTGGGCGAGCTCCGGCGCCTCCTCGTCGGTGGCGGGCGCTCCGAGCGCCGCGGCCACCAGGTGCGACCAGGTCCCGGCCGTCCGGTGGGCGTCCGACGTGGCGGCCTCCAGCAGCAGCCGGCCCTCGCCCGCAGTCACCGTGCCCTCCTCCCACACCAGCCCCACGGCCGTCCGCAGCACCAGCGGCTCCGCGAACGGCGACATCCCGGCGGCCCGCAGCACACGGTGCACCGCGCCCACCCGGTCCGCTCCGCAGCCCGCCTTGGCCTCCGGCGCCTCCGCGCACATCCGCAGATGCGGCAGCAGCTGGGTGCCGGTGAACGGCAGCGGTACCCGCCCCAGCAGCCGCTCGACACCCGACGGGTCCTGCGGCGCGATCCGGTCGAGCGCGCCGAGCAGGGCCGTCCGTACGTCGAACTGCTCGTCCATCAGCTCCAGCAGTGCGGGCGCCCAGCCCGGCTCGCCGTCCCCGGGCACCAGCAGGGCGGGTGCGAGCCGGCGGACGACCGAGGGCAGCAGGTCCGCACAGTCCACGCCGAGCAGCCGGGCCACCCGCAGCAGCTGTACCGTCCGGGCCACGTCGAGACCGGCGCCCGCACCGCTCAGCTCGGTCAGGATCTCCGGACCGAGCACCGAGGCGACGGCCGAGCCTTCGGGGCCGTTGAACGCGGTGCGGCCCGGCAGCTCCACGGAACCGTTGCCGCCCCGGACCGCCTCCGTGACCAGCATCGCGGCCAGCGGGGCCGTGGTCGTCGCGGGGGAGCGGCCGTCGAGCGCGGCGAAGAGCCGCCCCGCTGCGTCGAACTCGGGGCCTGTGCGGTCGTCGACCCCGGGCGCGGTCAGCGCGTCGACCAGCTGCCGGGTACGCTTGGCGTCCAGCGCGTAGGGCCGCTCGGCGGCCCAGCCGGCGGCGGCGGCGCGTCCGTTCGTTCCCAGCGCTATGCCCGCGCACAGGGCCGTCACGGCCACCGGTCCTGCCGCGAACGGCTCCCCGGGCAGCTCTGCGGCCTCCCGGAACAGCTCCGGCGCGCGGCTCCGCCAGATCCGGGCGGCCGTCTCGGCCCAGGCGTCGGCCACCGAACCCTCCGGGCGCGGACCGGTGCACGTGTGCACGCTGAATCCGGGACCCGTCAGTTCGTGCGCGTCCTGCGGCAGTACTCCGACGATCTGTTGCGGGGCACGCTGCGGGTGACGGGTGTACGTGGTGAACGTCAGCCGCTCGGCGAGCCCGTCGGGCAGCGCGACGCAGGCCAGCGCGATCCACCGGGCCACGTCCGCGCTCTGCCGCTCGACGAGCACGACCCGGCCGGCGTCGTCCTGCCCCCACAGCCGGCGCAGATCGGCCAGGACCCCGGCGAGCCAGGGGCCCCGGGAGACGGCGAAGTCGTTGAGCCCCTCGCGGTCCCGGGCGTGACCGGTGGCGGGCAGGGCGGCGAGCGGGCCGGGAAGCGTACGGTCCGGCGTCGTGGCGGCCCAGCGGGCGGACCGGCAGACGGCGATCGGGAGCGCGCCGCCAGGAAGCCGGGTGCCGGCCGGGAGATGGACCGCGTGCGCGTGGAAACCCAGGGCGGAGCTCGGCGCGGGCTGCACCGCCACCGTCCGGGCCAGCAGATGACTCCCGTCGGAGAGCACGCTGAAGCTGAGCGCCTCGGGCAGCGCGCGCAGCGCGGCGTCCGCGAGCCGGGGCGCGGTACCGGCGGGTGTCTCGTACTCCAGGAGCGGTCCCGCCTCGGTGAGTACGGACGCGGGTATCGCGGCGTCAACTGCGGTGAATCGGGCCCGTATCGGTTCGGCCTCGCCGGTGCCGGGGCCGTCCCCGCCGGTTGCGGAGGTGTAGTGCAACTGCGCGAGGCTCATGCGTCGGCTCTCTTCGTCCCTGCCGTGAAAGTCCCCCTGCCACCCGCACCCGCCGTCCCGTGGAGGCAGCGCCGTCCCGGCAGAGCGACGACCCCGGCGGGGAGTGTTCCGCAGTCGCTGGGGCGACGCTATCAAGGACCCGCGTGCCGTTGCGGCGGGAAGCCCGAGCGCGGGCGTGCGGGGGCCGGGGCGGTGCGCCCGGCCCCCGCACGCGCCGGGTCAGTCCAGCGCGCGCACGCCCGGAGCTGTCGGCGCAGGGATGTCGTCCATCCCCTTGTCCGCCGACCCCGCAGGGGCGTCGGCGCCCACCGGAGTGGAGGTCATCGGCCGGGATGCGGCACAACGCTGCTTCTCCGACTCGGACATGGGCCCCGTGCGCTGAAGAATACGGTCGGGCACGGCCCGTGACGGCCCGTCGATCACCGCGTGGAGCCGGTAGTCGTCCTTGTTGCTCAGGAACCAGCCCTCGACCCGCTCACGGCTCGGCTGGATCTCCACCCAGCTCACTTCGCCGGGCTGGATCCGCTCCACGATCTCCCGCCGGTCGCTGCTGAACCACTGCCAGGGCCGCTGCCAGCCCTTCTCGTAGGCGAGGGCGAACTGGGCCGCCATCGGGCGCTCCTTGATCCGCTTCCGGTCCTCGTCGCGGTCCCCGGTGGTGGGCAGCCGTGCGACCTCGGTGAGGGCGAGCCCGGCGTCGGCGTAGGCCTGCGCGATGCTGTCGTGGCTGCGCTCGGCGTAGTCGAGCACCCGGGTGTGCTCCAGCGGGTTGCGGGTGCAGTTGATGAACGCCTCACCGACGACCCGCGCCCGGTCGTAGTAGCGGAAGGACATCCGGGTGTCGGGCCGGAAGGTGCAGGCGTTCTCCCCGTTGCACGCGGCGGCCGCGTTGTGCAGGGCCTTCTCCCGCTCATTGCCCTTGTACGCCTCCGAGCGCTCCAGGGCGGACTTGTCGACCGTCTTGTCCAGCGCGGGTGCCACCTCCACCGCCCGGATCCGCGCGATCATCGGTGAACAAGTCACGTGCGTGCGGGAGTCGGTGACCTTGGAAGTGAAGGTGAGTAGCGGTTCGTTCTCGGACGCGGTGAACTCGTAACTTCTTCCGGTCCAACGGCCGGGTCCGGCCTTGCCCTTGACGCGGTCCGGATCACCGGCCGTGGTGACGTCACGGACCGCGCCGCCGGATCCCGCCACGGTGTAGGGCTGGCCGCCCGCCACCTGCTCGGGGGCGCACTCCTTGGAGACCGCCGGGCTGTCCTCGTAACTGACCGTCACTTTCGCGCCGGTGCGGACCCCGCGCAGCCGCTGCTGGAGGGTGTTGCCGTCCTTCTGGAGCGCGACGGCGTGGGACGTGTCCGAGCGGCCGGCGGCGGCCGGCGAATAGCGCTGGTTGGCGCCGGTCCAGTAGTCGATGAGGACGGTCGTGGGGCCGTCGCCCTTCATGGCGGGATCGGCGAAGTCGCCGTTGAGTACGGGAACGGTCTGGGCGGGCGCGGCCGCGCCCGCCGGGGTGGCTCCCAGGGCGGCGGGCAGCGCGAGCCCGGCGACGCCGAGCGCGGCCAGGGTGCGGAGTCGGACGGGAAGGGGCATGGGCGGGCTCCAGGGCAGGGGGCGGGCGGGACCGGGCAGGGGACAGCAGACTTGGTGGAGGGGGTGAGAAGGTCAGCCTTCGGCGGGCACGAGGGGTTCCTCGCGCTTGGGGAGCGCGCCCGGCGGTACGAGGCCCTGGGACGGGACCTCCTGCACCCGTCCGGTCGACGCGGGCTTGTTGTCGCCGTCGTCCGCCGTGCTGGGGGCGGGCCGCGTGCGGCCGCAGAGGTTGTCCGGGACGGCGTAGGTCTGCGCGACGAAGGTGCTGCTGTTGACCATGGAGGGGCTGTCGACGGCAATGCCGGTGACCTTGCCACCCTGGTCGGTGGTGAGGGTGCCGACCACCCGGCGCATCGCCGAACTCGCGCCGAACACCAGCATGTCGTAGGGCTTCACGACGGTCTTGTAGGTAGTCGTCTCGGTGTTGTCGACGGTCCAGGACTTGGAGTAGGTCGCCTTGAACGCGGCCTCGAAGGCCAGCTTGGCGCTCATCGAGCCGGACGCCTTCGCGCCGCCGGAGACATTGGTCTTGTTGCCGTTCTCCGAGGTCGGGCCCTCCTTCAGATTCGGCGTCTTGATGTTCATGCTCGTCTCGTTGCTGAGGTTGGTGGTGACCTCACCGCTGGCCGAGACCGTGCCTTCGACGGTGACCTTGCCGGAGATCTCCCCGCCGATGTTGTCGGTGCTGGAGGTGCGCAGCGTCACCGTACGGTCGACCGACATCGGGTCCACCGTGCAGTTGACGACCGCATTTCCGAGCGACTTGACGGCTGTGGAGTACTCGCGGCTCTTGGCCGGGTCGATGGCGAAGGTGCAGGCAGTCCGCCGTGCACCGCACTGCTTCAGGACCTTCTCGACCTTCGCCTCGCGGTTGTCGGCGGTGAACGCGCGGGCGGTGGGCGTCTCCTGGGGGGCCTCGCCGGAGTCGGCGAGCGCGGGGGCGAGAGGTGCGGCCAGACCGAGAGCGAGCAGGGGGAGGAACAGCGAGCTGCGGCGAAGCGTACGTGTGGACATCGTGGATCCCTTCAGGTGTACGGAGGTGGCGGCGGCGCGGCTCAGGAACCGAGCAGGGAGCACAGCTGCGAGACCGGGAAGGCCGACTGGCTGTCGTCGGCGCCACCGGGCACGGACGCGGGGAAGCCGGTGCAGGTGGACTCGACGGCGGAGGCGGCGTTGTCGGACGGGTCCGGCTCGAACGAGTGGATGGTCCCGTTCATGTCCGAGACGCCGTTCTCCTCCCGCTCACCCTTGCCGGTCAGCTTCTCCATGCACGAGGCGGAGCCGGGCGGGCACTCCTTCAGTTTCTCGCCCGCCGCCTCGATGTCCTTGTCGGCCTGATCGGCCGCCGCCTGGGTCTTCTGCTGCTCCTTCTCGATCTCGGCGGCCTCTTTGTCGTTGGCCTCGCGGTCCTTGCAGGCCTGGTCGTCCGGCTCGCATTCGGCGGCGGGCAGGAGGGGGACCGTGGCGGCGTGTGCGGCGGGGGACTGCGCGTACGCGGCGGAGAGGCAGCCGGTCACCGGCAGGGCGGCGGCGACGGCGAAGGCGGACAGGACGGCGGCGGCGCGCAGGGCGCGGCGGGCGGTCGGCAGGGGACGCACGGGGACTCCAGGCAGCTGGGGGCAGGGAAGAGGGCGGCGCACGGGACGGGGCGGACCGGGAGACCGCCACCAAGATCATCAAGCGCAGTGCGAACGTACATAAATGAGACTCGTGGCGGTCCGGGACACACGGGACCGGCGGAGTGGGCGGCAAGCTCACCGCATCGGCGTAGCGCCGCTCAACTCCCCCGAACGGCAAGGCTCCAGAAGGCCCGGAGCCCTGCCTCCACTGGCCTCGCGCACGGTCGGCGGCGCCCGTCCGCGTGGCCCCGTACTCCGGACGGCGGCCGGTCGCACGGGTGGAATGGCGGCTTTCGGCTCGCGTTAACGATCTTGGACAGTAAGCCTTCAGGAGAGCGCGGCGGCCGTGACCCGGTCCGCCGGGCAGTGTCGCGGGCACCCACGCCCGCCGGCCCGTCATGCCCCGGACCCGCCCCGCCTCGGTCCCCTTCCCCCACGTCTAAGGACACACATGTCCCGTACATCCCGCAGTTCCGGGCGCCTGCGCACGCTGGCCGCCGTCGCCGCGACGGCCGCCGCCCTGGCCGCCGTACCGGCCCTCGCCCCCGTCGCCCAGGCGGACGAGGGCAACCCGACGGTGCTCGCCTGGGGCGCCGGACGCACCGGTCAGCTCGGCAACGGCACCACCACCGACAGCCTCAGCCCGGCCTCCGTCACCAGCCTCTTCCGCGGCGACGTCGACCAGGTCTCGGCGGGCGGCACCTCCTCGTCCGACTCGTTCGTCCTCGCGCGCACCGCCAAGACCGTCAAGTCCTGGGGCAACAACTCCATGGGTCAGCTCGGCAACGGCGGATCCACCAACCAGCCGGTGCCCACCACCGTCCCGCGGCTGACCGACATCAAGGACGTCGCGGCGGGCGGCGGCCACGCCCTGGCCCTCGACACCAGCGGCCAGGTCTACTCCTGGGGCGACAACTCCTACGGACAGCTCGGCAACAACCGCACGGGCGAATACCGCACGGTCCCCGACCGGGTCCAGGGCATGCCCAAGGTCAAGCAGATCTCGGCCGGCTGCGACTTCAGCCTCGCGCTCCTGGAGAACGGCAAGGTGTACGCCTGGGGCCGCGGCGTCTACGGCCAGCTCGGCAACGGCAGCCGCGCCGTTTCCTCCGTACCCCGTCAGGTCACCGGCCTGGAGAACATCACGCAGATCGACGCAGGCTGCCACCACGCGCTGGCCCTGACCGCCGACAGCACGGTCAAGTCCTGGGGCTACAACCTCTACGGCCAGCTCGGCAACTCCTCCACCAAGTCCGCCGTCACCCCGGTCGACGTGGACTGGCTGGAGGACGTCTCCGAGGTCGACGCCGGCGCGAACCACAACTACGCGATCACGAGCGACAGTCACGTCTGGGGCTGGGGCAACAACCAGTACGGCCAGCTGCTGGAGTCCGACGAGGCGTACGACTACAACGTCTCGCGCACCAACCGCACCGCCCCCGTGGAGATCCCGCGCCTGGAGGGCGTCCAGCACATCGCGGCCGGGGCGCGCCACGGCGTCGCCGTCACCGCCGACGACGTCTACACCTGGGGCCACAACGGCGAGGGGCAGCTCGGCAACGGCACCACCGTCGCCCGCTACGAGTCCGTGAAGATCCTCGACGAGGGCTCCGCGATCAAGGACGTCGCCGCCTCCCTCGGCGGCAACACCACCTACGCGTACTGACGGGTGCGTCCCTCACCCGAACAGCGTCCCCGTCCAAGGAGAACCCCCATGTCCCCCCTGCGCACCACCCTCACCGCGGCACTCACGCTCGCCGCCCTCACCGCCCCGTGCCTCCCGGCACACGCCGCCCCCAGCGACCCCTGGGTACGCAGCTGGGGCAACAACAACCTCGGCCAGCTCGGCAACGGCAGCCTCGTCCTCCAGCCGACACCGTCCGACGTCCAGGGCCTGGCCCGCGACGACGTGAAGGAACTGGCCGGCGGCGGCGACATCGACAAGAACACCTTCGCCGTCGCGCTCCTCAAGGACGGCACGGTCCGTTCCTGGGGCGCCAACCTCACCGGCCAGCTCGGCAACGGGACCCTGACCGCCCAGGCCTTCCCCGCGACCGTCGCCGGTCTCTCCGGTGTCAGCGAGATCTCCGCGGGCAGCAACCACGCCCTCGCCGTCCGCGCCGGCCGTGTCCTCTCCTGGGGCAGCAACGCCAAGGGCCAGCTCGGCAACGGCCAGACCGTGGCGGACCCGACCGGGGTGCAGAAGCTCCCGGTCGAGGTGCAGAGCCTCAACAAGGTCAAGGACGTCGGTGCCGGCTGCGACTTCAGCGCCGCCCTGCGCCAGGACGGCACCGTCTGGACCTGGGGCGAGGGCGCCAACGGCCGTCTCGGCACCGGCGACAACACCGTCCGCAACACTCCCCAGAAGGTCAAGGACGTAGCCGACATCGTCTCCATCTCCGTCGGCTGCGCCCACGTCCTGGCCCTCACCGCGGACGGCACGGTCAAGGCTTGGGGCAAGAACACCGAGGGCGAACTCGGCAATGACTCCATCACCGACAGCAATGTCGCCGTCGACGTCGCCTACCTCGACGGCGTGGCCCGGATCTCCGCCAACCAGTACACCAACTTCGCCGTCCTGGACGACGGAAGCGTGAGCGCCTGGGGCTGGAACGCGCACGCCCAACTCGGCGACACCACGAAGGTCAACCGCACCACACCGGTCCCGGTGGACGCTCTTCAGGGCGTCACGGACATCGTGGGCGGCTACGACTACTCGCTGGCGTCCCTGGACGACGGCTCGGTCATCAGCTGGGGCGGCAACGGCACTTCTCAGCTCGGTGACGGCACGGTGGACCCGTCGGCCACGCCTGTGAAGGTGCTCCCGGCCGGCAGCGGCATCGCGCATGTAGCGACCGCGAAGACGGGCCGGTCCAGCTTCGCGTACTGAGCCCGATCCCCGTCCGCTCGATCCCCCTCTGCCCGCCGCCGGTTGTCTCCGGCGGCGGGCAGACAGGAGGACGCAGCCCCGGGCGCCGTGGGGCGATCGTCCACCAGGCGCTGACCGGGCAGTCCAGCAGTCGGCACGGCTGACCGGCCCCGCGTCGACGCCCGTTCGCAGGGAAACGATCAGTCATTGGAGCCAGACGACGATGGTGTCCCCCGCGCGGTCCGCGGCCTGAAAGTAGGGCACCAGCGCCTGGTATCGGCTGGTCACGTACTCCAGCGATTCGCCGCGCTCCCACATCTCGACGGGGTAGATGTCGGCCAGGGCAAGATCCGCCGGGGTGACATCCCGGACCAATGCGTCGACAGGAAGGGCCGTAAGAGCCTCGGCTGCCATGTGGACTGCCTTCGGGGAGAGGATGCAAGGAGGGCTGTGTCCCCAGTCCTCAGCCCCGGGGATGTCCTCTTCGCCATGGACGATGTCGATGGGGAACCCGATCCGGCCGAGCAGGAAGTCGAGAGCGTGCCACGCCTTCTCCGTGCCGTGGCATCGTGCTGCGGACGCCTCTCGTTGCTCGTCCCAGTCCGCATCCGCCAGCTCGTTGACGAACTCCTCGCCCCAGCCCGGGTCGCGGAGTGTGCGCTCGAGTTCGGCGGGGGTCAGACGGGCGTACCTACCGTTCATGCTCATGGCCGGATGCTAAGGGCTGTCCTCGTGCCGGGGCGGTCGGCCCGACCTCGCTGCCACGGCGGCGGGGTCCGGGCAGTGCGGTGACACTCCCCGCCCCTTGGTGTCGCGTAACGGAATATACGAGGCACCTCCCGCGATGTATCGACAGTCAGTACATCGATGACCTCAGGGAGGGGACGGGCCGATGAGCCTTCGTCAGTTCGAGTACGCCCTGGCCGTTGCCGAGGAGGGCTCGGTGACGGCTGCGGCGGATCGGCTGCGCGTTGCTCAGCCGTCGGTGTCCCAGCAGATCCGGGGCCTGGAGCGGGAGCTCGGCGTGGAACTGTTCGCCCGCACACCCACCGGACTCGTGGCCACCGTGGTCGGCCGCGCGTTCCTGCGGGAGGCGGAGGTCGCGGTGAGCGCGGCGCGGCGCGCGACGGCGACGGCGCGGGCCGGTGCCGATGAGCTGGTGGGCGAGCTGGTGGTCGCGGCGCAGATGGGCTTCGGTACGCGGCAGTGGCCGGGCGCTCTGGACGCGCTGCGGCGCCGCTACCCGCGGCTGGAGGTGACCGTCTTCGAGGAGCCGAGCTCCGCGGAGCTGGAGCGGCTGTGCCGCCGGGGCGTGCTGGGCCTCGCCCTGATGGCGGCGTGCGAGCGGAGCCCCGCCGACGCCCACCGCCTCGGCGACGAGGAGTTCGTCGTGGTGCTCGGTGCGGGGCACCGGCAGCTTGCCGCGGACCGGGTCGACCTGCGCGAGCTGGAGGGCGAGGCGTGGGTCAGGTTCGACCGCGACAGCGCACTCGACGGCGTCCTGCTGAGCGTGCTGCGGGACAACGACCTGACCCCGGTCACGGCCGCCCGCGTGTCCCAGACCGCGACGGCCGTGCGCTGGGCCGCCCACGGGCTGGGGGTGGCACTCGTCCCGGCCTCCGCGGTGCCCCACGACCACGAACACCTGGTCCGCCCGGTGTTCCCGGCCGTGTCCCAGCCCGTCATCGCCGTGCTCCGGCAGGGCGCGGGCCCGGGGGAGACAGCCCTGCTCGACCTGCTGCGCCGGGAGACCTGGACCGAGTCCGCTCCCTTCTCGCCCGTGTCCTGACGGGCGAGAAGGGAGCGGACTCCGCTGAGCTCCTGGCGTGACGGGGCGAGCCCTCTCACACCCAGCCACGCTCCCGCGCCCTCACCCCGGCCTGAAACCGTGTCCCCGCATCCAGCCTCCGCATCAACGCCGCCACCCGACGCGTAGCCGTACGCACGCTCACCCCCAACTGCCGGGCGATCGCTTGATCCTTGAACCCGGCGTGGAGCAACCGAACCAGCATCAACTCCTCCTCGCTGGGTCCCTCCACCACACCCAGCCCGTCGGAGAGCAACGGATCGGCCCGTTCCCAGTACGCCTCGAACAACTCCATCAACCCGTCCAGCAATCCCGACGGATGAACCACCACGATGGAGTCCTTGCTCCCTCCGGTCAACGGCACCACCGCGACCCGCCGGTCCACGATGCGCGCCTTGAACGGAAGGTGTGGCAGCAAGCGTGACTGCTCCCCGAGCGCCGCCAGGTTCAAGATCGACTCCAGTCGCCCGGGCGGCTCGATCGACTCCAGGCAGTACACGCCCCGGATGTCCACGCCCCGCTCCAGCCACTCCCGAGTCGTCGCCGTCTCCTGCTCGTTGTGGTGCGGCTCTCCCACCGGCTCCAGATACGGCGGCTTGTCCAGCGTCCACAGATGTGTCGTGACGGACCGGCTCAACTCCTCGACCTTTCGAGCCATCACCTCCTGACCCGTCAGCACTTCCACCAGGGCACCCGGATCCGACCGCAACTGCCCGGCCCGGTGCAGGCGATGCAGATCGGCGAACTCCGTCTCCACTCCGGCGAACGCCGTCTCCGTCTCCGACCGGCGGCGGTGCAGCAACGCCGACAAGGCCGAGCGCGGACTCACCGCCTCCCACTGACCCCGTCCCACCCGCCGCACCAGTCCCAGAGCGGCGAGCCGCTTGAGCGCCTGTCCCGTACGCGCCGCTCCGGACCCCACGCTCTCCGCGAGATCACGCACCGCGCTCCGCGGATCCGTCAGCACCGCCCGGTACACGCCCTCGTCGAACGTGCTCACGCCGACTGCTTCCAGCACAACCAGTCTCCCCTGTCACACGTGTCGGGTCGCCCGGACAGGTACGGGCAGGCGACGAACCGGCCGATGGTCCCCTCGCAGGTGGCGCGTTTGGTCACCGCGCCAAACACGCCATCAGATTATCTGGACACCAGGTGATCGCACAGCGTTCACTTCTCTCGACCGAATCGCCTATCGATCACCACACACGAACGGCGGTTCGTCACCCAAGTCGCCGACTCACACCCGGGCGAGTACCCCCACTCGCCTGTCCGGCATGCACGAACACCTGTGAGGAAACCCGTGACACCTCAGGCACGAAGAGCGTCCCGCATCCGACGCGGCACCATCGGCGCCCTGTTGACCACCACTCTCGCCGCCCTCAGCCTGCCCCTCGCCACCCCCGCCGTCGCGACGGGCGGCCCCAGCGGCCCCCTCTCTGCCGGCAACTACCTGATCACCCTCGCCGACCAGCCGCTCGTCACGTACGACGGCACCGTCGACGACCTCCCCGCCACCCGACCCACCGCGGGCAGGAAACTCGACGTCACCACCGCGAACGCCAAGCGCTACCGCACCCACCTGGTCGACGAGCAGACCCAGGTCGCCAAGAAGGTCGGCGCCGCAGTCCGCCAGCACTACGCCGTCACCACCAACACCTTCAGCGCTCACCTCAACGCCGCCCAGCTTGTCCGGCTGGCCCGCACCGAGGGCGTCACCAACATCGCCCCCGACCGGTTGCACCAGGCCACCGACGACAAGAACTCCACCGACTTCCTGGGCCTCTCCGGCCGAAAGGGGCTGTGGGCCGCCCTCGGTGGCACGGCCAAGGCCGGCAAGGGCATCGTCGTCGGCGACATCGACACAGGCATCTGGCCCGAGAGCGCCTCCTTCAAGGCTCCCGCACTCACGACTAAGAGGCCCACCGGCAAGCACGGCAAGAAGCCCTCCAAGGACGACCTGTACCGGCCCTACCTCGACGGCACGACCACCGTCATGCACAAGGCCGACGGCACCACCTTCACCGGCACCTGCCAGACCGGCGACAGCTTCACCGCCGCCGCTTGCAACGAGAAGATCATCAGCGCCCGCTACTTCGGCGAGGGCTGGCTCCGGAACGTCCCCGAATCCAACCGCGGGGGCTACATATCCCCCCGCGACAGCGAAGGCCACGGCACCCACACCGCATCGACCGCGGCCGGCAACGCCGGGGTCCGGGCCACCGCCGACGGCAATGACCTCGGCACCATCTCCGGCGTCGCCCCGGCCGCCACCGTCGCCGTCTACAAGGCCCTGTGGCAGAGCAAGGACGGCACCCAGGACGGCGGCCTGACAAGCGACCTCGTCGCCGCCATCGACCAGGCCGTCGCCGACGGTGTGGACGTCATCAACTACTCCCTCGGCGCCATGTTCGAAAGCGGGTACGACGACCCGTCCCAGGTTGCGCTCCGTAACGCAGCCGCCGCCGGCGTCTTCGTCGCCACCGCCGGGGGCAACGCCGGCCCCGAGGCCGCCAGCCTCGACAACACGGCTCCTTGGACCACCACCGTCGCCGCCGGAACCATCGCCCCCTACATGGGCACCGTCACACTCGGCGACGGGAGGAGCTACACCGGCATCAGCACCAGCGTGCACGACACCGTCGGCTCCGCGCCCCTCGTCCGTGCCGCCGCGGTCAAGACCGCCGACGCCGACACCGCCGACGCCGACCTGTGCATCGCGGGCACGCTCGACCCCGCACTCACCGCCGGAAAGACGGTTGTCTGCGACCGGGGCACCAATGCCCGCGTCGACAAGTCCGCCGAGGTCAAGAGGGCCGGCGGCACCGCCATGGTCCTGGTCAACCTGCGTAACGAGAGCAGCGACGGCGACCTGCACTCCATACCGACCGTCCACCTGAGCGGCTCCGACGCCACCGCCGTACGCGACTACGCCGCCACGGACGACGCCACCGCCACCCTCACCAGCGGCGGCAAGGGCGCCACCTACCCGCAGGTCGCCGGCTTCTCCTCCCGCGGACCCTCCCTCGTGGGCAAGGGCGACCTCCTCAAGCCCGACATCACCGCGCCCGGTGCCACCATCCTCGCCGCCGTCGCCCCGCCCGGTAACCACGGCCGCGACTTCGACTTCTACTCCGGCACCTCCATGGCGACCCCGCACATCGCCGGCCTCGCCGCCCTCTACCTCTCCGAGCACCCCACCTGGTCCCCGATGAGCATCAAGTCGGCCATGATGACCACCGCTTCCCCGACCAAGAGCGACGACGGCAAGAACAGCGGCGACGTATTCGCCCAGGGCGCCGGCGAGGTCGAGGCCCGGGCGATGCTCCGGCCGGGACTCGTCTACGACTCCAACGAAAAGGACTGGCTGGCCTACCTCGAAGGTGTCGGCATCGACACCCGGACCGGCACCGAGGCCATCGATCCCAGCGACCTCAATTACCCCTCCATCGCCATCGGCGAGCTCTTCGGCACCCAGACGGTCACCCGTACCGTCACCGCCACCTCGGCCGGCACCTACCGGGCCAAGGTCGACCTCCCCGGCATCAAGGCCACCGTCTCCCCGTCCGTCCTGCACTTCAGCCACGCCGGACAGAAGCGCACCTTCACCGTCAAGCTCGACGTGACCACCGCGCACTCGGGAGCACTCGACACCGGTTCCCTCACCTGGACCTCGGGCCGCACCACCGTCCGCAGCCCGATCGCCGTCACCCCGCAGAGCGTCCACGCCCCTGACGAGGTCAAGGGCACCGGCACGAGCGGCGAGACCACCTACTCCGTCACCCCGGCCACCAGCACCCTCACGGCCACTGCCAACGGCCCGGTCTCCTCGCCCCTCACTAAGGGCACTCTGACCGGAACCGCTGCCGAGACCTACTACGAGGCGAACATTCCGGCCGGCACCAAGGCCTCCCAGATCACGATCCACTTCGACCCGGCGGCAGACACCATCGTCGGCGTCGTCTGGGGACGGATGGTCGACGGCGTCCTGCAAAACGGTGCCTTCGCTGATCCCGACAGCAACGGAACATCCACCATCAGCCTGCGGCAGCCGAACGCAGGGACGATCTTCGTGGCCGTGGTCGCCCTCGGCAGTACGGACGACACCGTCACCCCGTACACCTACCAGGTGAACAACATCACCGAGGACAGCCCGGTCACCGGCAAGGTCACGGTCACGCCCGACCACGCCCGTGTCACCCCCGGCACCCCGACCGACCTGACCGCCACCTGGTCCGGCGTTCCGGCGGGAGCCCGGTCCACCGTCTGGATCGAATACCCGAACGGCGCGGGAACCTTCCTGACACTCAATTAACCCCCGCACTATGCAAGTGGTGGCGGCGCCTTTCTCGGGCGCCGCCACCGCTTTCTTTTCCGCGTTCCGGAATTCTTTACGCGTCAGCTCCTGGGGAATTCGCCGCCGTCCACGGTGAG
The DNA here is from genome assembly GCF_043203805.1 of Streptomyces sp. LN549. Taxonomy (NCBI): domain Bacteria; kingdom Bacillati; phylum Actinomycetota; class Actinomycetes; order Kitasatosporales; family Streptomycetaceae; genus Streptomyces; species Streptomyces sp. LN549. The sequence continues at coordinate 7,160,344 of NZ_JAZHRI010000002.1, forward strand.
AATATTCCCGGTCACCCAGCTCGCCCGGTCGGAAACAAGGAACAGCACCGCGTCCGCAATGTCGTCGGGCCGGCCGGTGCGCCCCAGCGGCACGCCGCTGTTGTCCGCGCCTGACCCCGGGACCATGCGCGCCCACTCCTCCCGCGTCGCTTCGCCGCCGGGAGTCTCGGTCCTGCCGGGACTGACGGTGTTGACCCGGATGCCGAACGGTGCCAGCTCCAGGGCCAGTCCCTGGCTGTAGTTCTCCAACGCGGCCTTCGCCGCCGTGTAGTGCAGGAACGGCGGGGGCGTGAACGGGGTAGCGGCCGAGGAGACATGCACGATCGTCCCCGAACGCCGTTCCCGCATCCCCGGTGCCAACAGTGCGTCCAGCCGTACAGAGGCCAGGTAGTTCAGGTCCAGCTGGTCCTGCCACTCCTCGTCGGGGATGTCCACGGCCTGCCGGAACGGCCGTGCCCCACCCGCGTTGTTGACCAGGATGTCCACGCCGCCGAGCACTTCCTGCGCGGCCGCGGCAAGTGTCTCCGCACCGGCCCGTGTCCGCACGTCGGCCTCAACGAAGGTGACGCCCTCCGGCATCGCGCTCGTCACCGACCGGGCAGTCGTGAGCACTTCGGCGCCCGCGTCGCGTAGTTGGCGCACGATGGCCGCTCCGATTCCGCGAGAGCCGCCTGTGACCAGGGCCCGCTTTCCGGCGAGTTCTTGCGTTCCCGATCCATTCTCCGTCGTGGTCATGCAACTGGTCCTCTCAGAAATTTCGTACGCGTCCGCTCGACGGAAGTGGAATTCGTCGGCGTCGAGCTGTTCTGACGGTACGTTCGGGAGAGAACGAGAGGCAAAGACGAAATATGAGCAGGTGCCATAGGTAATTCCTATGGCATCCCGGGCTGCGTGCCCGGAGCCCTGGGGCCCGGGTACCGCGGCTTTGTCCGACAGCGCCTCGATCCGACCTGCCACCCGAATGGCGGATTGCCGCGAGCGTCCCTGCCCTCTCGCTGTCAGGCTGGTCCCTGGGGTACGCGGGTCGGTCCATCGGCCGGAAACCCGGGTTCCACATGCCACCGGCTCCCACGCCGGACCCTCGTCGGGTCAGAAAGGTGGATCAGGTGGAAGGCACCAGTACGCGAACACGGGCGATGGTCGCGCTCGCCGCCTCCCTCGCGATCGCATCCGTCACGGGCTGCACATCCGGCACCGAGAGCGCCGCGCGCGGGCACACGGTCCAGGCCGCACCGACCGCACCACCGACAGGGAGCCCGGTCGCCGCGCTACCGCAGAAGACCACTCCCGCTCCTCAGGGCACCGGGGAACTCGTCGTCACCTACGAGGCCGGTGCGACCCAGGAGGACCAGCAGGCCCAGCAGTTCCTCCAGGCGAACGAAGTCCTGGAAGGCGTCGCGGCCCACGCCAATTCCCGGATCGCGCTACCCCATGACATGCCACTGACCGGGCGCAGCTGCGGTGAGGTCAACGCCTTCTGGGACCCCGAGACGCAGAGCATCACTCTCTGCTACGAACTCATCTCCCAGTTCGCCCCCGTCTTCAGCGCGCAGAACACCACGGGCACCGAGGCCCAGCAGACGCGGGCCACCGAGGACGACCTCATCGGCTTCACCAACAGTTCCGTCCTCCATGAACTGGGCCATGGGCTGATCGACGTCTACGACCTGGCGACGACCGGCAAGGAGGAGGACGCAGCCGACCAGCTCGCCACCCTGCTGCTCGTGGGTGACTCCCTGCACCGCGAATACGCGGTGAGCTCCATCGACGCGTGGGGTGCGCTCGCCGTGGCGGACGAACAGGGAGACGTCTCCGGAAAGTTCTCGGACGAGCACTCGCTCAGTGCCCAGCGCTTCTACAACGAGATCTGCTGGTTGTACGGCTCCGACCCCAGCTCCTTCCAGGGCGTCGTCCAAACCGCAGAGAACCCGGACGGCGTGCTGCCCGAGACCCGCGCAGCCAGGTGCCCCGCGGAGTTCGAGCAGATGAACGACGCATGGAGCACGCTGCTTCAGCCGTACCTCAAGAGCTGAAGCTCCCAGAGCTGCAGTCGGTGGCCGTGTCAGGAGTCGAGCACAGCGGCGACGGACTCGATCTCGACGAGCTGGTCGTGGTAGCCGAGCACGGTGACTCCCATCAACGTGCTGGGAACGTCATGGTCACCGAACGCGGCCCGGACCACCTTCCACGCGGTCACCAGGTCCTCCTGACGGGCGGACGCGACCAGCACGCGTGTGCTGATGACGTCCTCCAAGGAGGCGCCGGCGGCTTTCAGCGCGGTCTGCATGTTCTCCACGGCTTTCGCGGCCTGACCCGCGTAGTCCCCGACCGCCGCCGTCGAACCGTCCTCGTTGAGCGGGCACGCCCCCGCCAGGAAGATCAGGCGCGCCTCGGCGGGGGCGGTGGCCGCGTAGGCGTACTCGGCGACGTCGGACAGGGCGGCGGAGCGGATCAGGGTGACGGCACGGGGCATGGTCGGTCGGGTCCTCCGGTGGGCGGGCGGGCGTGTGGAGTGGTGGAGCGCGGGGCGCGCTCAGCTCTGGACGGCGTACGCCGCGAAGCGCGTCCAGGATGTGGGGGAGAGGGCGAGTTGGGGGCCCTCCTCGACCTTGGAGTCGCGGATGTGGACGGTGGTGGGGCAGGTGGCGACCTCTACGCAGGAGTCGCCGGAGCCGCTGCTGTAGCTCGACTTGTGCCAGGACAGGGCGACTTCGACGCAGGAGTCGCCGGAGCTGCCGCTGTAGCTCGACTTGAACCAGGTCAGTTCCGTCGTGTTCATTACGCTCCTCGCATCTGCCGCAGCAGGCTCACGGAGTCCTCCGGCGAATGAGCCTGCGAACGCATCCTGGCATATCGCATTTGGAGCGTGCTCACGACTTTTGACTCGGAGATGAACTCTGGCCGCTCTCCTGCCCCTCGCAGTAGCCGAACCAGCGCTTCTCCGGGGTCTCCAGGAGTTGCATCGGCCCGCCGAGCCCCGCGTGACGCTTCCGCACCACCGGCATGATCTGAAGCTCGATGTTGCGGAGCGAGGCCAGTTCCAGCAGGTGCTCGATCAGCCCCGCGGCCACGGTCCGGCCGCCGGTCCTGCGCAGCAGCAGGTGTTCCTCCAGGATGAAGCTGTACGCGGTGTTGGGCCGCTGTCTCAGCAGCTCTTGCCGTTCCAGCCGGGCCGCCAACTGCGCCTCGATCTGCTCGTCGCCCAACGGCGGAAGTGGCTCGGCGAACAGCGTCCGGGCGTACGCCTCCGTCTGCAACAGGCCCGGGACCAACCGGCATTCGTACGTCTGGAGGATGATCGCCTCCCGCTCCAGCTGGGCCCACTGGCGGAACCAGCCGGCCAGCCCCAGCCGCCGCGACAGATGCTTGGCCGCGCCCGCAACACCCCCATGGCGTCCGACACCGCGGCGCTGGTGGTGGCCGAGCTGGCGGCCGACGCGGCGACCCACGGCCGCGTACCGGGAAGGGACTTCGAGCTGTGGCTCGCCCTCGTCATGGGTGATCCGGAAACGCTCGGCACGCTCCGTCGAGGTCACCGACACCCGGGGCGAAGGCCGCCCGCCGGGCCCCGGGGAGGTCGTGAAACCGCCGCCCGGGTCCGACAGCGGGCACGGGCTGGTGCTGGTCGAGGCGCTGGCGGACCGGTGGGCGGTGCTGGAGCGTGTACCCCCGGGGCGGCCGGGAAAGACGGTTCGCGCGGAGCTGGATCTGCTGTTCTGACCCGGCCGGGCCTTTCGGCCCGGCCTCGCGTCCGGTTACTCGGATTACTCGAAGCGGGAGGGGTCGCCGGCTCCGCGTCGTACGATCTCCAGCTCGCCGCTGGAGAAGTCGATGACGGTGGTCGGCTCCGTGCCGCAGTCGCCGGAGTCGACGACGACGTCCACCTCGTGGTCGAGGCGTTCCTTGATCTCCCAGCCCTGGGTCATCGGCTCCTCCTCGTCGGGCAGGAGCAGGGTGCTGGAGAGCAGTGGCTCGCCGAGTTCCTCCAACAGGGCCTGGACGACGGCGTGGTCGGGGATGCGAACGCCGACGGTCTTCTTCTTCGGGTGCAGCAGCTGACGCGGCACCTCCTTCGTCGCCGGAAGGATGAAGGTGTACTGGCCGGGGGTCGCTGCCTTGATGGCGCGGAACACGTCGTTGTCGATCTGCACGAACTGCCCGAGCTGGGCGAAGTTCTGGCACATGAGCGTGAAGTGATGACGGTCGTCGAGGTTGCGGATCGTGCGGATGCGGGAGATGCCGTCACGGCTGCCGAGCTGACACCCGAGTGCGTAGCAGGAGTCCGTCGGATACGCGACGAGCGACCCGGAGCGGATACTTTCGGCCACGTTGGTGATGGTGCGCCGCTGGGGATTTTCGGGATGTACGTCGAAATACTTCGCCATCCGGCGAGTCTACGGCGGGGGCGGCGACTGGTACGAGGGGAAAGCGGGTTGTCCCGCCTCTGGGAGGGACAGGACAACCGTTTCGGGTGGTGGGGCGCCGCTCAAACCTTTTCGGCCATACATCCAGGCGATGTGCATGTAACACGGGATATGCGCAATGCACATTAAGTGCATGGTGCACACGTGTGGTATATATGTACAAAAGAGGTCGCCCGCCCCGCGGGGAGGCGAGCCCGGCAGTCGAAGGAAGCCTCGCGTGGACATGCCTGTGGAACGGATCGAGTTCGAGACGATGCTGCTCGGCCGGCATATGAGTCTGCTGACCTCGCGGGGCGGCGGGCGGCTCGACCGGAGCGCCTACATCCTCCTCAGCCGCATCCGGGTCGAGGGTCCGATGTCCATCGGCCAGCTCCGGGACGCCTTCGGTCTGGACACCTCCACGCTGAACCGGCAGACCGCCGCGATGCTGCGGGTCGGTGTCGTCGAGCGTATCGCCGACCCGGACGGCGGGATCGCCCGGAAGTTCGCAATTACCGCCGAGGGTGAGCACCGGCTGGACAAGGACCGGGCCGAGAACCGGGACGGCCTGCAGCGCGTGCTGGCCGAATGGACCCCGGAGGAGGCCGCTCAGCTCGCGGACAGCCTCGCCCGCCTCAACCGCGACATCGAGCGCCTCGACGGGCGGCCCTGGCCGCGGGACTGAGCCCTGTGACAGCCGCGCGGGGCCGGATGCCGCCTTCGGCACCCGGCCCCGCCCTGTCTGTCGCGGTCCGGTCAGGACAGCTTGGTGAAGGCCCACGTCTGGACCGCGGCGGCGGAGGCCGCCCGCTGGGTGAGCAGCGCCCCGTCCGTGGTGCCGCCCGCGGTGAGCAGCAGTCCGCTGGACTTGCTCGTCAGCGTGTAGCCGCCGGTCGCGGGAGTGGCGGTCCAGCGCTGGTTCGCGTCACCGCTGCACGCCCACTGGTCGATGGGGGCCCCGCCGCCTTGGAGTTCTGGTAGACCTCGGCGCACAGGCCGCTCCGCACGTTCTTCAGCGTGTACGTGCCGTCGCCGTTGGCCGTGACGTTCCACTTCTGGTTGTCGCCGCCGTTCCAGAGCCAGCCGACCAGCTGGGTGCCCTGGGCCGTGGAGTGTGCCGGTACGTCGATCGCCTGGGTGCCTGCGGAGATCCGGTTGATCCCGGCCGTCGGTCCCATCGGCTTGATGCAGGTGGTGGACGACTGGTGCGCGCCCCGGTCGGGTACGCAGCCGGCCGCGACCGGGCCGCCGAAGTAGTCACGCACGCCCGCGTTCGCCACCACCGCACCGTTGGCGAGGGCGGAGGAACCCGCCTGGAGGCGGTAGCCGTCGGCGTCCGTGCGCGAGGTGGCCGTGCCGGGGGCCGTCAGCTTCGGGTCGGTCGTCACCTTGTGGGCGTCGGCCGGCTCACCGGCCGGGTGGGTGCCGTAGAAGACGTTCGAGTCGTAGCCGAGGCCCGCGGCGTTGACGTAGCTCGCCCCGTCCGTCGCCACGTGGAAGATGTTGTTGGTGAACGTGGCGTTCGCCGACGTCGAACCGTTCGAGTTGCTGATGATCTCGACCGGCTTGGAGAGGTAGAAGGTGTTGTTGTAGATCTGCGTGTTCGTCGTCTTGGCGCAGACCATGTCGAAGAGCTGGCCGCCGTCGTTCTGGCTGATGTTGTACCGGACGATGTTGTCGGCGGTCGTCGATCCGCCGCCGTTGCACAGGAGGATGAAGCCACCCTCGTTGTCGTGGCTGTAGTTGTACTGGTAGATGGTGTGGATGTTGCCCTCGTCGAGGTCGAGTCCCTGCCCGTCGCAGGTGCTCTTGCCGCCGCTGACCTCGTTGAACTGGTACAGCGTGTCCTGGGTGTTCCACCCCCAGATGCCGGCCGCGCAGTGCGCGGGCTCGCGCTCGCGGAAGCCGTCGACCTTGTTGTACTCGACGAGCGCGCCCTCGGTGTGATGCGGGACGATCGCGTCGCCGCCGATGTCGGTGACGGTGTTCCCGCGGATGACGACCCGCGTCTGCGGCGTCCAGGCCCCGCAGGTCGCACCGCAGTTGGCGTTGGCGAGCTCGGGGCGCTGCATCCACCGGGTCCAGAAGTGGATGCCGTAACGGTCCACGGCCCGCACCGTGTTGCCCGTCAGGACGACGTCGTCGAACTTCGTGGGCGTCGTGTTCCCCAGGACCTCGAAGAAGATTCCGGCGCTGGCGTCGTCGTCCTTCTTGGTCTGGTTCCCGTTGACGTCGTGGATGTCGAGACCCGTGAGCCGGTAGTAGGTGCCGGTGCCCGAGTCGGTCCTGGTGATGTGGACACCGCGTCGGGTCGCCGCGGCCGCACCCTTGTTGGAGATGTCCAGGTTCCGGATCTCCCAGTACTGCTGGTCCGCGAGCTGGACGACATCGGTGACCTGTCCCGCGCCGACCAGCGCGGGCTTGGCACCCGTGCCGTACGCGTCGACCACGATCGGCGCTCCGGTCGCGCCCGAGCCCTTGGGGGAGAGCGTCTGGCCGGTACAGGTCGAGCCGCGCTTGAGGAGGACCGAGTCACCCGGCTGGAACGTGTGGGCGTTCACCGGTGCCAGTGCGTTCCACGGCGTGGCCTGGGTGCCGTCGCCCGCGGCGGTGGCGCCGCAGTCGACGTAGAAGGACTGCGAGGCGGCCGGTGCGGCGGCCTGTGCTGCTGTGGTGGGGGCCGTGGCCAGAAGGGATGCCAGCGGTAGTGAAAGCGCAGAGAGGAGCAGGGTTCGTCTTCCGGGCATGGAAAAACTCCATTTTCTGAAAACGGACAGCAGACGTCTGATGCCTGCTCACATTAGGGAGCTGCGGCTTCAGTGGTCAAGACCTGTTCATGTCAATCGGCGGCCCGGTGGTGTCCGGCCCAACGTCTTGATGGCGCAACAGTTTTGGCGCCCCCTGCCCCAGGGCGGCCCGCGATCATAGGATCGGGGCGGTCTTCGGGGGAGACGGGGTGGTCGGTCGTGGCGTGCGCATGGGCGAAACGCGGATACGGAGTGCTGGTGCCGGCTCCACTGGTGCTGGTGGCCTGTTCCGGCGGCGGCGGAAGTCCGGGCGGGGAGGGGGTGAGCGCTTCCGCGACCGGCAGCGCCAGTGCGGAGCCCAGCTCGAAACCCGAGGACTCCGGCGGCATCGATGCGGACCCGGCCAAACTGCCGACCACCCGCAAGGAAGCGCTCGACCTCATCGGCCGGGTCATCGCGGAACCCGCCACCTTCGGCCCCGGCGTGGTCAAGCGGAGCCCGTACGAGAGTGATCCGGCCACCTGGCCCGTCCTCGGCACCGACTGCATCTGGCGGCAGGAGAAGCCGGCGAGCAGTGTCCTCGCCACGATGAGCCGCTCCTTCGAGGTGCCCGCTGCGGGAGGCAAGGGGCCGATGCGGCTCTCCGCCGTCGTCACCGTCCATCGCACCCGCGACGACGCCCGCTGGGAGATGGCGGAATCGGTGGAGGAAACGATGCGTTGCCCGACGCAGCAGCTGCGTCAGGGCGAACAGATCGGGTCGATGATCGCGTCCACGCTGGGGCAGGAGGAGGGCGTACAGGAAAGCGCCGAGGACTTCCTGCTGGAGTCCGGGCAGTACATGAACACGGAGCTCGGCGGCGGTCCTTACCCGTACTCCTGGTACCTGTCGCAGAGTCTCCAGTTCACCGTCGCCGTGACCGGCAAGGGGGCCAAGGGCTGGAGCGAGCAGGAGATCGACGTGCTGGCGAACCAGGCCCACTCCACCATGCTGGTGCGGCTCGGGGCCGCAGTCGAGAAGCAGAGCTGAGAGAGCGGAGAGCGTGATGGAGAAGCTGCGCCCCTCCGACCCCCCACGGATCGGCGGACACCGGCTGCTCGGGCGGCTCGGTGCCGGCGGCATGGGAGTCGTCTACCTCGGCCGTACGGACGCCGGGGCCCTCGCCGCGATCAAGGTGATCCTGCCCGAATACGCCGCCGACGACGACTTCCGGTCCCGCTTCCGGCGCGAGGTCGAGGCCGCCCGGCGGGTGGAGAGCCCCTGGGTCGTCCCGGTCACCGGTGCCGACACGGAGGGCGAACAGCCTTGGCTGGCCAGCGTGTTCGTGCCCGGGCCCGCACTGTCCGAAGCCGTCGCCCGCTGCGGACCACTGACCCCACGCAGCGTCCGGGTGCTCGGCCGGCTACTCGCCCGCGCGCTGGCGTCCGTACACGCGGCGGGACTTGTCCACCGCGACGTCAAGCCCGGCAACGTGCTGCTCACCGTCGACGGGCCGCGCCTGATTGACTTCGGTATCGCGCGGGCCGCCGACGCCACGGCGCTCACCGCCACCGACCTCGTCGTCGGCACCCCCGGCTTCCTCTCCCCGGAACAGGCCACCGGAGGCGGCACGGAGGCCGGACCCGCGAGCGACGTCTTCTCCCTCGGCTGCCTCCTGGCGTACGCCGCGACCGGGCGCCCGCCGTTCGGCAGCGGGGCCGTCGACGCGCTGCTCTACCGGACCGTCCACGACGAGCCCGACCTCGCGGGGCTCGACGACCCCGAACTCCACGCGCTGCTCGCCGCCCTACTGGCCAAGGACCCCGGCGCACGGCCCACGGCGGCCGACCTCGACACGCTGATCACCGAGGACGCACCCGACGGCACCGTCGACTGGCTGCCCAGGGACGTCGTGGCGCTGATCGCCGACCGGTCCGCCGCCATGCTGGAGCTGCCCGGCATCGACCTGACGGTCGCCGAGAACACCCCGCAGCCCGGACCGGGGCGGCGTAAGGTGCTGCTGCTCGCCGGTGCCGGCCTCGTGGTCGCGGCCGGTGGCGGATTCGCCGTACGGGAATGGCTGACCGACGACACGGACGGCTCCGCCGCCAAGTCCGGCGAGCGGGCCTGGACCATCGGCGTCCAGGCCGATCTTTCGGGTCCGCAGAAGGCCGCAGGACAGGCTCAGGAACGTGGAGTGCGGCTGGCCGTCGAGGAGTTCAACGCCCGTCAGGGCAAGCCCTTCACGCTTACCGTCAAGGCCATCGACGACGGGGGTGACACCACTCGCGCGGCGAAGGCCGCCGATCGGTTCGCCCGCGACCGCGACGTGCTCGCCGTCGTCGGCCCGACCGGTGACGCCGCCACGGAGGCCGTCCTCGGCGCGTACGACGAGGCGATGCTGCCACTCATCACCGTGTCCTCACTTCAGCTCACCTACGCCGCCCGGTCCAGGAAGTCCTTCTTCCAGGCGGCCCCCTCCGACGCCGTACTGGCCCAGCCGATCATCAGGCGGCTGGTGCTGCGGCCCGATGTCGAACGGCTCGGAGTGCTGCTCGACCGGGTCGGCGGGCAGTCCGCCTACCAGGTCGGCTACCTGACCAATCTGATGACAGGCCAGATCACCACCGGGACCACCTATCCGCGCGTGATCCCGTCCGGAACACAGGACCTGGCACCCGTGATCAAGGACATGCTCGCGCACGCCAGCGACGCCTTCTTCTACGCCGGTGACGCCGCCGGGGCGGCCCGCACCGCACGCGCGCTCGCGGCAACTCCCTTCAAGGGGCCCCGGATGGCCATGCATACGGCCATGGACGCGCGCTTCATCGAGGACGCCGGACAGCACGCCGAACGCTGGGAGTTCACCGCGCCCTACGTCGACCCGTCGGTCCCCGCGGCCAAGAAGTTCGCCGCGGCCCACCGCGCCGCCTTCGACACCGCGCCCGCGCACTGGGCCGCCGAGGGGTACGACGCGGCCGGGATGGTGATCGCCGCCGTGACTGCTCTCGCCAAGGTGACGGCAGGCCGACCGAAGCGCCCGTCGCGCAGCGCACTCGTCGCGAAGATCGCCGCATCCACGTACAAGGGCGTCTCCCGTACGTACACCTTCGACGAGGACCACCGGATCGGGGGCGATGACGCCTACCTCTACGGAGTGCGGAACGGGCGCTACGTCTACCTCGGCGCCGCGCCGAAGGCCACGGCCTGATCCGGCATGCAACCGCTCACCTCGGACGACCCGCGCACCATCGGCGAGTTCCGCACCCTCGTCCGGCTCGGCGCGGGCGGCATGGGTGTCGTCTACCTGGCCCGTTCCTCGGGCGGCACGCTCGCCGCCGTGAAGGTGATCCGTTCCGAGCACGCCGCGGACCCCGGATTCCGGGCCCGGTTCCGTCGCGAGGCGGAGGCCGCGGGCCGGATCACTGGTCCGTGGGTGGTCCCGGTGACCGGGGCGGACACCGAGGCCCCGGAGCCCTGGCTCGCCACCGCGTTCGTGCCCGGCCCCTCGCTGGGCGAAGTCGTGGAGGGGCAGGGGGCGTTGCCGACGGCTGCGGTCCGGGCGCTCGGCTCGCGCCTGGCCGAAGCGCTCGCCGCCGTGCACGATGCGGGCCTCCTGCACCGCGACGTCAAGCCCGGCAACGTGCTGCTCGCGCTGGACGGCCCCCGGCTCATCGACTTCGGCATCGCCCGCCATGAGGGCGCCACCGCGCTCACCGCGACCGACTCCGTGATCGGCACGCCCGGCTACCTGGCCCCCGAACAGGCGTCGGCGGGGGAGCTCGGTCCCGGCTGTGACGTGTTCTCGCTGGGCTGCGTGCTCGTGTACGCGGCGACCGGGCGGCGCCCGTTCGGTCAGGGGACATCGGCCGGGGTGCTCTTCCGTACGGTGCACGAGGAGCCGGACCTGGAGGGCGTGCCGGTCGCGCTGCTGTCCCTGATCACGGCCTGCCTGGCCAAGGACCCGGCGGACCGGCCGGGCGCCCAGGAGGTCGCGCGGGAACTCGCCGGGAGCGGTGCGGACTGGGAGGTGCCGGGCCTGTCCGCCACGGTCGCCGCCCGCTCGGCCGCCGCACTGGCCCTCCCCGACCCCGAACCGCCCACGGTCGTCCAGGACTCCGGGCCGCCGCGCCCGACCCGGCGGCGGGTGCTGACCGCGGGGGCCGCCGGCGCCGTGCTCCTTGCCGGCGGAGGGACGGCCGCATGGGTGGCCGCCGCCCGGCGCGGCGGCACCGGAACGGCACCCCGCACCCTTCCCGCCTACCGGATCGCCCTGCACGCGGACCTGACCGGACCGGGGAAGGCCGTCGGCCTCGCCCATGAGCGCGGCGCCCATCTCGCGATCGACGACCACAACGCCCGTACGGACAAGGCGTTCACGCTCACGTTGCGCACCGAGGACGACGCGGGTGACGCCGAGCGTGCCCTCGATGTCGCCGACCGGATCGCAGCTGATCCCCGCGTGCTCGCCGTCATCGGCCCCACTGCGGAGGTCGCGGACGCGAAGGTCGTCAGCCGCTACGAGCAGGCTGGCCTCGCCCAGGTCGTCGTCTCGGCCCGTTCCACCACGGCCGAGTGGGTGGAAACCAAGTCCCTGTGCGTACTGCGGCCGTTCGACGAGGGGTTGGCCATGGGACTGACCTTCTACTTGTCCCGCGTCCGGCCGGCCAAGCAGGTCGTCCTCATCGAGGACCCCGCGGACCCGCAGAGCAGCTGGGCGATCAGGGACCTGCTGCCGAGCGCCGCGGCCGGTGAGGCCACGTACGCCGTGCACACCGTTGTGGCCACCGCCCGCAGCTTCGCGCCGGCCGCCCGGGCCGCAGTCGCCGCCGGAGCAGGGGCGGTCGTCTATGCCGGATCGTCCGCCGCCCGGGGCGTCCGCTGCGCCAAGGACCTGGCCGCCGCCGGCTTCACCGGGACCGGCCTGTCGGTCGGTCCCGTCCTCACTCCGGCCTTCCTCCGGGACGCGGGCAAGGCCGCCGAGGGCTGGGTCTTCGCCGAGGCGTACACCGACCCATCGGCCCTGTCCTCCGCCAAGGCGTTCAGCGCCGCGCACCGCAAACGGTTCGGGTCGCCACCCGCCACATGGGCGGCGGAGGCGTACGACGCGGTGGGGCTGATCGCGCAGGCCGGCCACACCACCAGCGCCACCGACGCTCCGCGCGACGGGGTGGCCGCGCGGATCTTCCGCAGCAGCTACCGGGGCATGACCCGACAGCTCTCCTTCGCCGGCACCACCCACCAGGTGGACAGCGCGACAGGCATCCTTCTCTACCGCGTCGACAGGGGGAGGCTCCGCTTCTTGGGATCCGCCGCATCGCTGTGAGCCGAAGCTTCACTCCCCGACGCTGGGTACGGTGAGGCGACAAGTGCGGGACTGCCGGCGAAGAGGAGTACCGAATGGCCGAGTTGGAGCTCTCCGCAGGAATCGTCGAGTACGAGGACACCGGCGGCGACGGGCCCGTCGTGGTCCTGCTCCACGGTGTGGCGATGGACGGCTCGCTGTGGCGGCACGTCGTCGCGGATCTGCGGGACGGCCACCGGTGCATCGTGCCGACGCTGCCGCTCGGCGGCCACCGGCGGCCGATGAAGCCCGACGCCGACCTTTCGGTCCTCGGCGTGGCACGGCTGGTCGCGGAGTTCCTCGAAGCGCTCGACCTCAGCGACGTCACCCTGGTCATGAACGACTGGGGCGGCGCCCAGGCCCTGGTCGCTGACGGCCGGGACCAGCGGATCGGCAAGCTGGTCATCACCTCCTGTGAGGCCTTCGACAACTTCCCGCCCGGCCTGCCCGGCAACAATCTGTACGCCTCCGCCAAGATGCCCGGCGGCCTGAACGTGGCCTTCACGCTGCTGAAGCTCAAGCCGATGCGGCGGCTGCCGATGACCTGGGGCCGGATGAGCAAGCGGCCGGTACCGGACGCGGTGATGGACGCCTGGTTCCGGCCGTTGTGGAGCTCCAAGGAGATCCGTCGCGACCTGCGCAAGTACGTTCTGGGCGTGCCGCCGAAGGCCGAACTCCTGCGCTGGGCGGAGGCCCTGCGCACCTTCGACCGGCCGGCGCTCGTCGCCTGGGCCGCGGAGGACATGGTCATGCCGCCGGAACACGGACGCCGGCTGGCCGACATGCTGCCCAAGGGTGAGCTGGTGGAGATCGCGGACAGCTACACCCTGATCCCGGAGGACCGGCCGGAGGAACTCGCCCGGCACATCCGGGAGTTCCTCCGGAAGGGGTGACGCTGAGCCTTCTGAGTGAGCGCCTCGTCCATGGACTCCTCCCGCCGGCGGTGCAGGAGTTCGTGGAAGGCGGCGGCACCGTGTGGATAGGCGTTCGGGCCATTGGGGCGGCCGCGCCCTTCACGGTTGTAGTAGCCGGGGGTGCACGCGGCGTGGAACCACTCGTGATCCGGGGCACACCCTGCGTGGTCGTGGTGAGCCAGTGTGTGTGGTTGACGCTGCCGGGATCAGGTTCGGGAAGCCGTTCCCGGCCGTGGACGGGCAGCTTGCAGGCGTACCGGTACCAGGGCTTGAGCGCCTCGGCCGTCGCCGGATCCGTGACCGTCCGCTCGACGCGCGTCCGTACCTCGTTCATCTTCGCGGCGTCGGCGACCTCGTGGGTGGCTTCGAATTCCTCCCGCTCATCGGACCGGCGAAAGCTCGGCAGCAGCTTCTCCAGCAGATGCCCCGCGTGCGATCCCGGAGAGCGGGGCGTCCGGACCGTGCACCGCGTAGATCTCCCGGGCTGCGGCGATCAGCGCGGCCCGGTTGCCGGCAGCGGCCTTCGGTCCCCGGTTCGCGGGCCGCCGCTCGTCCGCTGTGGGGTGCTGGGTCATCCGGTCAGGTCAAAGGGCGGGTGCCGGGCCTTCGCCGAGCCGCATCTGCCCTGCCCCCGCCCGCCCGGCTTCAGCCCCGCGCGGCAAGCACCATCAACGGGGCGATCCATCCGTTGGACGGCGGCTGGGCGGCGGTGCGAGGACACGCCGGGGCGGTAGGCCTGACCCGGTGCCCGTCCGCCGAACGGAGCAGGCGGCGCCCGCGCCCGTACGACAGGGCGTGAAGCCAAGCTGCGGGCGCGCTTAAGAAAACCTCGATGGACCTGGGGCGCGGGGTACGGCAGATTTCTCCGTGACGGCGGAGGATGGTGCGCGGCAGCCGGTCGAGCGCGCTGCCACCGTCCCTCTCATACTTCCCCGGGCCGCAGGCTTCCTCTGGCATGCCCCCGGCCCGGGGACATCAACGCCGCACCAGGTACAGGGAGCCGCAGCCGTGAAGGCACTCGTGAAGCAGAAGGCCGAGCCGGGACTCTGGCTGATGGACGTGCCCGAGCCGGAGACCGGTCCCTCGGACGTACTGATCAAGGTGCTCCGTACCGGCATCTGCGGCACCGACCTGCACATCCGTAACTACGACGGCTGGGCCCAGCAGTCGATCAAGACCCCGCTCGTCCTCGGCCACGAGTTCGTCGGCGAGGTCGCCGCGATCGGCTCCGACGTCGTCGACATCGCCGTCGGCGACCTGGTCAGCGGCGAGGGGCACCTGGTCTGCGGCAAGTGCCGCAACTGCCTGGCCGGACGCCGCCACCTCTGCCGCTCCACGCTGGGACTCGGCGTCGGACGCGACGGGGCCTTCGCCGAGTACGTCGCGCTGCCCGCGTCCAACGTCTGGGTGCACCGGGTCCCCGTCGACCTGGACGTCGCCGCGATCTTCGACCCGTTCGGCAACGCCGTGCACACCGCACTGTCGTTCCCGCTCGTCGGCGAGGACGTCCTGATCACCGGCGCCGGCCCGATCGGCATCATGGCCGCCGCCGTGGCCAAGCACGCCGGAGCCCGCAAGGTCATGATCACCGACGTCAGCGAGGCCCGCCTGGAGCTGGCCCGCAAGGTCGGCGTGAGCCTCGCCCTCAACGTCGGCGAGCAGACCATCGCCGACGGACAGCGGGAGCTCGGACTGCGCGAGGGCTTCGACATCGGCCTGGAGATGTCCGGCCGCCCCGAGGCGATGCGCGACATGATCGCGAACATGACGCACGGCGGCCGGATCGCGATGCTCGGACTGCCGTCCGAGGACTTCGCCGTCGACTGGTCCCGGATCGTCACCTCCATGATCACGATCAAGGGCATCTACGGCCGCGAGATGTACGAGACCTGGTACGCCATGTCCGTCCTGCTGGAGGGCGGCCTCGACCTCGCCCCCGTGATCACCGGCCGGTACGGCTACCGCGACTTCGAGGCGGCCTTCGACGACGCGGCGAGCGGTCGCGGCGGCAAGGTCATCCTCGACTGGACCGTCTGACCGACTTCGTACCGGCCCGTACACACCAGGAGACACCTTCATGTTCGACTCCGTACGCGACGACATGCGCACCACCCTCGCCGAGATCGAGGCCGCCGGGCTGCACAAGCCCGAGCGCGTCATCGGAACCCCGCAGTCCGCGACCGTGGCCGTCACCGCCGGCGGCCGCCCCGGCGAGGTGCTGAACTTCTGCGCCAACAACTACCTGGGCCTGGCCGACCACCCCGACGTGATCGCCGCCGCGCACGAGGCGCTGGACCGCTGGGGCTACGGCATGGCGTCCGTCCGCTTCATCTGCGGCACCCAGGAGGTCCACAAGGAGCTGGAGCAGCGGCTCTCCTCCTTCCTGGGCCAGGAGGACACGATCCTCTACTCCTCCTGCTTCGACGCCAACGGCGGAGTCTTCGAGACGGTCCTCGGCCCGGAGGACGCGGTCATCTCCGACGCCCTCAACCACGCCTCGATCATCGACGGCATCCGGCTGTGCAAGGCCAAGCGATTCCGCTACGCCAACCGCGACATGGCCGACCTGGAGAAGCAGCTCAAGGAGGCGTCCGGGGCCCGTCGCCGCCTCGTCGTCACCGACGGCGTCTTCTCCATGGACGGGTACGTCGCCCCGCTGCGCGAGATCTGCGACCTCGCCGAGCGCTACGACGCCATGGTCATGGTCGACGACTCGCACGCCGTCGGCTTCGTCGGCCCCGGCGGCCGCGGTACGCCCGAGCTGCACGACGTGATGGACCGCGTCGACATCATCACCGGCACGCTCGGCAAGGCGCTCGGCGGCGCCTCCGGCGGCTACGTGGCCGCCCGCGCCGAGATCGTCGCGCTGCTGCGCCAGCGCTCGCGCCCGTACCTCTTCTCCAACTCGCTCGCCCCGGTCATCGCGGCGGCCTCGCTGAAGGTCATCGACCTCCTGGAGTCCGCCGGCGACCTGCGCGAGCAGCTCAACGCCAACACCGCGCTCTTCCGTACCCGGATGACCGAGGAAGGCTTCGACGTCCTGCCCGGCGACCACGCCATCGCCCCCGTGATGATCGGGGACGCGGCGAAGGCAGGCCGGATGGCGGAGCTGCTCCTCGAGCGCGGTGTGTACGTGATCGGGTTCTCGTACCCGGTCGTCCCGCAGGGCGCGGCCCGTATCCGCGTCCAGCTGTCCGCCGCCCACTCCACGGCGGACGTGAACCGCGCGGTGGACGCCTTCGTCGACGCGCGGGCGTCACTGGGGGAGTAGTTCCCGAGCGTTCGCGGGGGCGTCTGGGACGCCCCCGCGACCTGGGACAATAGGTCACATGATCGATGCACGGCGGCTGCGTATCCTGCGTGCGGTGGCGGACCACCGCACGGTGACCGCTGCGGCCGCCGCGCTGTATCTGACGCCCTCCGCCGTCTCCCAGCAGCTCGCCGCGCTGGAGCAGGAGACGGGACACCGGCTGGTCGAACGGGGCGCCCGCGGCGCCCGGCTCACCCCCGCCGGGGAGATCCTGCTGACCCACACCAACGCGGTGCTGGCCCAGCTGGAACGGGCGGAGGCCGAGCTCGCCGCGTACAGCTCGGGCGACGCCGGTACGGTCACCGTCGCCGCGTTCGCCACCGGCATCGGCCTGGTCCTCGCCCCCGCGATCGCCGCTCTGGCCCGGACCGCACCCGGCATCAAGGTCCGCGTCCAGGACGCCGAGGGCGACGCGAGCGTCCCCATGGTGCTGGACCGGCAGGTCGATGTGGCGGTCGCCGTCGAGTACCGGGGCGCACCGGGGGAGGACGACCGGCGGCTGACCCGCGTACCGCTGTACTCGGAGCCGTTCGACGCGGTGCTCCCGGTCGGGCACCGGCTGGCCGGCCAGGACCAGGTGGCCGTCGCCGACCTGGCGAAGGACGCGTGGATCGGGCCCTACCCCGGCAACCCCTGCCACGACGTGGTCGTCCTGGCCTGCGAGTACGCCGGCTTCGCACCGAACCTCGAACACTCCTCGGACGACTTCCATGCGGTGGTCGCGCTCGCGGGCGCAGACGCCGGAGTGGCCCTGGTCCCGCGTTCCGCGCTGCGCGGCATGGCCCTCTCGGGCGTGGTGGTCCGCCCGGTGCAGGGCAGCGCCCCGACGCGCCGGGTCTTCGCGGCGGTACGCCGGGGCGCCGAGGCGCATCCGCTGATCGCCCCGGTGCTGGAGGCGCTGGCGGGGGCGGCGGGCGACGACGTCCTCAGGGCGGGCTGAGATCCGGGGCCGGGAACCGTGCCGTGTTCCCGGCCCCGAGGAGATGGCCGAGCAGACCCGCGGACCGCGCGCGTCCACTCGGCGACGACGCACGTCCCGGTCCGTCGCCTCACCGGCACAGACGGTGGTGCGCCGGGGCGCCCCGCTGATCACCCCGGTGCTGGAGTGCTGGTGGGAGGTGTGGCGGGGCGAGGGTATTCCTGACGGGTTCATGATCGGTCAAGGCTAGAGTGGCGCTGTGCAGTCGGTATCGGGGGAGGGCATCACGCATGGGTGACGGCAAGGACAGCGGCGAGGTCCTGGACATCAAGACGGCGGACATCAAGTCAACGGCGCCGGTCTTCCACACACAGGGCAAGAATCTGAGCACGGCGCTCACCACCCTCGTCACCACGCTGGACGGGCTGGGTGCGCCCTGGGGCGACGACGAGCAGGGCAAGGCGTTCGGCGACGCCTACCGCCCTCAGCAGAAGGCCATCGAGACGGCCGCCGGCACCCTTGTTCTCGGCCTGGTCAGCATCCATGAAGCGCTGGCCGACCTGTCGGACGGGCACGTGGACAACGACGAGCTGATCGCCGGAATGTTCAAGAAGGCGAAGCCGACTGACGGCCACGACCAGGGTGACAAATGAGCATCGAGGACGAGGCCAAGGATCTTCTGCTCAAGCTGGGCCTGTGGTGGCCGGATGCCAACTCCGGCACGCTGCGCAGCGTGGCCGACGCCTGGCGGGCCTTCGCGGACTCGGTCGACGATGTCCGTACGCCGGTCAACAACGCGGCCACCACGCTGATCGCCAACAACAAGGGTGAGGCGATCGACGCGTTCTCGACGTTCTGGGAACGCTACGCCAAGGGCAACGACACGGGCTGGCTCAGCGACCTCGCCGGGTCGTCGCGGGAGATGGCGAAGGCGCTGGACAAGTTCGCCGACGCCATCGATGACGCCATCACTAAGCTGTGGACACAGATAGGCATCGATGCCGCCGTCATCGTGGGCGGCATCGCGCTGGCGTTCTTCACCGCCGGCATTGCCGCCGGTGCGGCCGCTCTGGCCACCGAGGCGCTGATCGAGTTCGGCCTCACCATGGGCGTCGCCGTCTCCACCACCGTTGCCGAGATCGCCGCCGGCACACTGGTCGCGGCGGCGTTCGGCGGCATCGAGTCGGTGTCGATCGACCTCGCGGTCGCCCAGCCCCTGAAGATCGCCACAGGTCTGCAGAAGGGCTTCAGCCTGGACGAGATCAATGCGGCGGCCCGGGACGGCATGATGTACGGCGGGCTGTTCGGCGCCGGCGCCGGTGTGGCGAAGGCCGGTGTGGAGGGGAGCCTGTTCACGGGTGCCGACGGCGTGCCGCTGATGCTGCGGCCCCCGGCGCTCCGCCCCGACCTGGTCGAGTTGGGCCCGGCGGCCCGTCCCTGCAAGAGCACCCCGTGTGTGGGCGAGCCGATCGACGTGGCGACCGGTGCCATGCTGATGACGCAGACCGACCTGACTCTCCCGGCCGGACTCCCGCTGGTCTTCGAGCGCACCCACCTGTCCTCGTACCGGGGCGGAGTCTGCTTCGGCCCCACCTGGGTCTCCACCCTGGACGAGTGCCTCCAGATCGACGGGGAGGGGGTGGTCTTCGCCGCCGCCGACGGGATGCGCCTGGTCTACCCCGTTCCGCTGCCAGGCGGTCCCGTACTGCCCGTCAAGGGAGCCCGCTGGCCACTCGAATGGGACGGCAAGCCCGACGGTGTCATGACCGTCACCGACCCGGCCACCGGAGTCGTCCGCACCTTCTGCACCCCCTTGCCCTCGGGCACCCACGGCGTCTTCCACCTCCCCCTGGAAAGCTGGCACGACCGCAACGGCGCGCGGATCGAGGTGGAGCGCACGGCCGACGGCATCCCCACGGCGCTTCGCCACTCCGGCGGCTACTACCTCGCCGTCGACACCGAAGGGCCGCGCATCACCGCCCTGCGCCTGCTCGACCGGGCACCCTCGCTCTACGAGCCGGTGCAGCCCGATGGCGCGGGCAGCGGTACGGTCGTGACGCGGTACGGCTACGACGCGGCGGGCAACCTCACCGAGGTCATCAACTCCAGCGGCGAACCGCTGCGTTTCACGTACGACGCCGAGGGACGGGTCACCTCCTGGACCGACCGCAACGGCACCTCTTTCGCGTACTTCTACGACGCCCGCGGCCGCGTCGAGCGCACCGAAGGCAGCGAGGGCTTCCTCTCCGGGGCCCTGGCCTACGACGACGAGACGCGCACCACCACGTACATCGACTCCCTCGGCCGGCAGTCAACGCATCGCTACAACGCCGCGGGCATGGTCGTCGAGGAAACCGATCCGCTCGGCCACACCACCCACACCGAGTGGGCGGTCAGGGGCGACAAGCCCCTCTCGGTCACCGACCCGCTGGGCCGTACGACGCGATATGCCTACGACGAATCCGGCAACCTCACGGCGGTCACCCTGCCGGACGAGTCCGCCGCCCGGGCCACGTACAACGAGTTCGGCCAACCGACGGAGGTCGTCGAACCCGGTGGGTCCCTGTGGCGGCACATCTACGACGAACGCGGCAACCTCCGCATCACGACAGACCCCCTCGGCGCCGAAACGCACTGCGCCTACGACGAGTCGGGCCATCTGTCCGCCGTCACCGACGCCCTCGGCCACACCCGCAGGCTCACGTCGAACGCGGCCGGACTGCCCGTCGCGGTGACCGACGAGCTGGGACACACCACGGTCGTACGCAGGGACAGCTTCGGCCGCGTCGTCGAAGTCGTCGATCCGCTCGGCCGGACCACGCGCACGGGCTGGACCACCGAAGGCAAGCCGACGTGGCGCGAGTACCCGGACGGCACACGCGAATCCTGGACCTGGGACGGCGAGGGCAACCCGCTCACCCACACCGATCCCGCGGGCAACACCACCGGCCATACAGCCACACACTTCGACGTCCCCGCCACCCGCACGGGCCCGGAAGGCGCGGTGTACGCATTCGCCTACGACACCGAACTCCGGCTGACCACGGTCACGAACCCGCAGGGAGGGACCTGGTCGTACACGTACGACGGGGCGGGCCGACTGGCCGCCGAGACCGACTTCAACGGCCGGACCCTGACCTATGCGCACGACGCGTCGGGCGGCCTGGTGTCCCGCACGAACGGCGCAGGCGAGACGCTGCGCTTCACCAGGGACGCGCTCGGCCGTGTCGTCGAGCAGCTCGCCGACGGCGGTGAGATCACCACCTTCACCTACGGTGTGTCGGGCGATCTGATCCACACGGCCAACGCGGACGCGGAGGTCGCCATCGAGCGCGACGCGCTGGGCCGCACGCTCGCGGAAACCGTCAACGGCCGCACGACGGCCTACGCGTATGACGTCCTCGGGCGCGTCACACGGCGCACCACGCCGTCAGGGCTGGACTCGCACTGGACCTACGACCCGACGGGGCGGCCCGCCCGGCTCGGCACCGACGCCGGCTCGCTGACGTTCACCCACGATGCGGCGGGCCGCGAGACCGAGCGCCGCCTCGGCGAAAGCGTCGTGCTCACCCAGGCCTGGGACGCCGCCCACCGCCTCACCGAGCAGACACTCTCGGGCCGCGTGAACGACGCCGACCGCCTCATCCAGCACCGCACCTACGCCTACCGCGAGGACGGCTACCTCACCGAGATCCGCGAACTGAGCTCGGGCACCCGCCGGTTCGACCTCGACGCCACCGGCCGCGTCACGGGCGTCCGGGCCCACGGCTGGACCGAGACGTACGCCTACGACACCACGGGCAACCTCACCCACGCCACGGCTCCCGCCCACGGGACAGCCGGCGACCGCGAATTCACCGGAACACTCATCCGCAGCGCCGGCCGCACCGCGTACGAACACGACGCCCAGGGCCGCCTGATCCGCAAGACCCGGGGGCTCCTCAACGGGCAACAGCGCCAATGGACCTACGCCTGGAACGCGGAAGACCGCCTGACCGAGGCGGTGACACCGGACGGCGACCGCTGGCGGTACGCATACGACCCACTGGGCCGCCGCATAGCCAAGCACCGGCTGACAGAGGACGGCTCGACCGCCGACCGCACGGAATTCACCTGGGACGACGTACGTCTCGCCGAACAGACGACACCCGACGGCCGGGTCACCACCTGGGACTACGCCCCCGGCACCCACCGTCCCCTCACCCAGACCGACCACAAGCCGCTGCCCCGGGAGCAAGGCGCGTCACTGCTGGCCAAACTGGCCGAGGACGCGGCCACGGACTTCCGTACCCGCTTCTGCGCCGTCATCACAGACGGCCTCGGCACACCGGCCGAACTGGTCACCGTCGACGGGGAACTCGCCTGGCAGCGGCGCACCACCCTGTGGGGCACGAGTCGTCCGACTGCGACCGACACCACGTCGGCGGACTGCCCGCACCGCTTCCCCGGCCAGTACGCGGACCCCGAAACCGGTCTGCACTACAACTACTTCCGCTACTACGACCCGGAGACCGCCCGGTACATCAGCCCCGACCCGCTGGGGCTGGAACCGGCGCCCAACCCGGCAGCCTATATCCCCAACCCCCACAGCTGGATTGATCCCCTGGGGCTGTCAGGTTGCACGAATCCCAAGCCGGGAGAAACTCTGGGGGACGTTGAGAAGGTTCGTGGATGGGTGCCCAAGACCATTCCCGAAGAGTCCCTTCAAGTCCTTCGGGACATGAAAGAGTATAACCTCGGCTGGTGGGGCGGGCCAGGCTTCCACGGGCCGAAGTGGTGGACCGAAACATTCGAGAACAGTGGCAAAAACGGTGGCCACCAACTTCCCCAGTACGAACCTTCGGGCAAGCCGATCACATATCAAGAATATGGGACCTATCCGGCGCCAGGTAATCCTCAGCCCGGCGGTGAACGCTGGGTGTTCGGCAGTGACGGGTCTGCCTACTACACTCCAACTCACTATCAGACGTATATTGTTGGCAGGAGCCCCAGATGGGTGGAGTGATGGAAGAAGAAGCGCGGGCAGTCCACGTTGCTCCATGGATGCATATTATTACGAAAGGTGGCGGCCTGGATCTCGATGAGCTCTTGCCCGCCTCGGGAGATGTGCACGTGGCACGTCTTAATGGCCACGATATGCCTGACGAGGAGTCGGTATTTCTCAAGTTTTGGGAAACTCTGAAGTTTCCTGAATACTTCGGATGGAACTGGCATGCTTTCTATGATTGCCTCCGTGACCTCCAATGGCTTTCATCGGATTACCACGTCCTGATCATCGAATCCGCCGAAAGTGTCCTTTCCGAGGATGGCGTGGCTCGCGAGGAGTTTTTCGGATCCCTCTGGCGTGCGGGCCAACGGTGGTCCTACACCAAGCGGCCGGAGGGCTTGACCCTCAGTAAGTTCTCCGTTGTCCTGTCATGTAGCGAGGAGGCTGCGGCGGGGCTCGCGAGCCGCCTTGCAGAATTTCAGGACCAACGCCACGCCTGAGAGTGATGTTGCTTCTCCTGTCCGTGATCGACAAGAGTCACTGGCCGGCGTTCGTTCCTCCGCCCCCGTCCTGCAGCGGAAGGTCGTCAATGAAATTCGTGAAAGTGGAGTGGGACGCGGCGATGCACGGGTTCGACCTGGACCCGAGCGCCTATCTTGCCGAGCTGCCGAAGATGCGGGACGCGTTGCCTTCCGGCGCCTGGGCCTACGCATCCGACGCGGAGCACTACAGTATGCGCAGCAGTCGTTGCGTGAAGGATCTCGAACTGGCGCACATCTCAGTGCCGACGGGTAATCGCGGCACCCTGGCGATCGAGTTTGCCGCCAACCGGTGGAAGCACGAATCCGGTCTTCGGATTCGGTACTCTGCGGTCTCGCGCTTCTCGATCGAGTACCACCGTTCAATTGACTGGATGCAGGCCGATACTGTGCTGCTCGACGAAATCCTTCCTCGGGAGGATGGCTGTCTCCATGAAATCGCACTGACAGACGCGACGATCACCATTCACTGTCAGGAAATCGAAGCCCTGTGGGGTGGCAAGGAGTGAAAAGGCCTTGGATGTCCGGGCGACCGACACGGTCGACGGCCCGGTCGTGAGCTTCACCAGCCTGGTCGGCACGAGGGACTGATCCGAAACGTCGTTGGCCGGGAGGCTCCTGCTGGCGGGCGGGGTCTACGCCGGGCGTCGACGCTTGCGCTTGATCATTGATTGTCCACACAACGGACAATGATCAAGCGCGGCCTCATTCTCGTTCGCGCCATCGGACCCAGTAGTCCACCCCATCGACCCGGTAGCGGTCCCCGCCGCCGAATCGCCACTCGGCAACCAGCAACTTCGCGGCCGTCGGTGCGTGCCGGTGCGGCGTGAGCAGCGCGGTCAGCTCGTCATACCGGGGGTCGATCCCTCCATGACCAGGACGGCGCTCGGTCCCGGCGGATCCCGCTTCGTAGCAGTGGTTCCACGCGACGAAGATCGCCCACTGCTCGCGCTCCAGCGCTACCAGGGCCTCATCCGCCGGCCACACGAAGTACTCATCCGGGGCAACGGAGAAGTCCACGTCGTGGCAATGGAAGTAGTGAGGTACCCCATCGGAGCTTCGGGTATGACCTCTCTGTCAGCGATCGCATAAAGGTGTTCCACCCGCGCCTTCTTGGCCGCGTAGTCGGGGTCGCTGGACGTCTTCCAGGTCTTCAGGCGTTGAAAGGAGACGCCTTCCTTGCGGATCAGGATGCGCAGGCCCTCGGGCGACCGGAGAGGTGGCCGCACACCGCGAGGACCACAAGACGATCGGCCACTCGTCGGTGGGCCCGGTCACGGTGGACTGCGACGTGGTGGCCGACGGAGACTCCGAGCTCATGGCCGCCGTGCCCGGCAGCGAGGACGAGACCAAGCTCCGGCTCACCGCCATCGCCGGCCCACCGGCCACGACGCACAACTGATCCGATATCACGCCGGCTGGAGCAGGTCCCAGCGGTTGCCGTACAGGTCCTCGAAGACCGCGACCGAGCCGTAGACCTCGTGCCGCGGCTCCTCCAGGAACCGGACGCCGGCCGCCAGCATGCGGGCGTGGTCGCCGGCGAAGTCCTCCGTGTGCAGGAAGAAGCCGACCCGGCCGCCGGTCTGGGCGCCGACACTGGCCGCCTGCACCTCGTCCTTGGCCCGGGCCAGCAGCAGCCCCGTGCCCTCGGTGCCCCGCGGACGCACCACGACCCAGCGGGTGCCGTCGCCCCGGTCGGTGTCCTCCACCAGCTCGAAACCGAGGGCGCCGGTGTAGAAGGCGAGCGCCTCGTCGTAGTCGCGGACGACCAGGGTGACCAGGGCGATGTGGGACATGGGTGCCTCGCGAGACAGTCGGGACAGTACGGGGAACGAAGGCCGGACACCGGCCCCGTGACGGGACAATATCCGCCATGGACACCAGCGACCTCACCGGGCTCACGGCCCGCGCCCGCCGCCTCGCCCTCGCCGGGGACCGCCGCATCCTCGGCATCGCAGGTCCGCCCGGCGTCGGGAAGTCCACCCTGGCGGAGCGGCTCGTCGACACCCTCGGCCCGCTCGCCGTCCTGGTGCCGATGGACGGATTCCACCTCGCCCAGGCCGAACTGGAACGCCTCGGCCGGGCAGGGCGCAAGGGCGCGCCCGATACCTTCGACGCCGCCGGATACGCCGCGCTGCTCCGGCGGTTGCGGGCACCGGAGCCGGGGACCGTCGTGTACGCCCCCGCCTTCGACCGGTCCCTGGAGGAGCCGGTCGCCGGCTCCGTGCCCGTACCGCCTGACGTCCCGCTGGTCGTCACCGAGGGCAACTACCTCCTGTACGGGGAGGGCCCCTGGGCGCCGGTGCGCGGACTGCTCGACGAGGCGTGGTTCCTGGAGCTCGACCAGGACGTGCGCGTCCGTCGGCTCGTCGACCGGCATGTGCGGTTCGGAAAGCCGCGGCCCCGAGCGGAGCGCTGGGTGGCCGGTTCCGACGAGGCCAACGCGCGGCTCGTCGCCCCGGGCCGTGACCGCGCCGACCTGGTCGTCCGGCTCGCAACCGGCACGCCGCCCTGACTGCTCGCGGCCGGGCCCACGGGCGGGCAGGATGCAGAGAGCCGTTCCGCGCCGCCAGGAGGTCCCGCATGTCCAGCCAGAACCAGCCCGTACCGTTCACCGCCGCCGACTACCGGGCCCGGATGACGCGGGCCGCCGAGAGCGCCGCCGCTGCCGGACTCGCGGGCGTCCTGGTCGCGCCCGGCCCCGACCTCGTCTACCTGACCGGCTACCAGCCAACCGCGATCACCGAGCGCCTCACGGTCCTCGTCCTCACCGCGGGCCAGGACCCGGTGCTGGTCGTACCGACCCTGGAGGCCCCCGACGCCGAGAAGGCCGTCGGCGCGCCCGCCCTGACCCTGCGCGACTGGACCGACGGCAAGGACCCGTACGCCGTCACCGCACCCCTGCTCGACGCGCAGGGCCGGTTCGGGATCAGCGACAACGCCTGGGCGATGCATCTGCTCGGCCTCCAGCAGCTGCTGCCCGCGACCTCGTACGCCTCCCTCACCGAGGCGCTGCCCATGCTGCGTGCCGTGAAGGACGCCCATGAGCTGGACCGCCTCGCCGCCGCCGGAGCCGCCGCCGACGCCACGTACGAGGAGATCCTGAAGGTCCGGTTCTCCGGCCGCAAGGAGACCGACGTGGCGGCCGACCTGGCCCGGCTGCTCACGGAGTTCGGGCACTCCCAGGTCGACTTCACCGTGGTCGGCTCCGGACCGAACGGCGCCAATCCGCACCACGAGGCGGGCGACCGGATCATCGAGCGCGGCGACATGGTGGTGCTGGACTTCGGCGGCCTCAAGCACGGCTACGGCTCCGACACCTCCCGCACGGTCCACGTCGGCGAGCCCACCCCCGAGGAGCAGCGGGTCCACGACATCGTGCGGGAGGCACAGGCGGCGGGCTGCAACGCGGTGCGGCCCGGTGTCGCCTGCCAGGAGATCGACCGGGCGGCCCGCGCCGTCGTCACCGAGTTCGGTTACGGGGAGCGCTTCATCCACCGCACCGGCCACGGCATCGGCGTCACCACCCACGAACCCCCGTACATGATCGAGGGCGAGGAGCAGCCGCTCGTCCCCGGCATGTGCTTCTCCGTCGAGCCCGGCATCTATCTGCCGGGCCGGTTCGGCGTCCGGATCGAGGACATCGTGACCGTCACCGAGGCCGGCGGCCGGCGCCTCAACGCCACCGCGCGCGAACTGGCGATCGTCGAGTAGAGGCGGGCGGCCACCGGCAGCCGATCAGTCGTCGGCCAGTACCACGCACGACTCCGGCGGCAGATGCAGTACCCCGTCCGCGCCGGGTGCGTCGACGGGCAGCCAGGCGGCCAGCACCCGGCCCCCGCCGCTGCGGTGCCGGCCGCCGCCCAGCGGGATCGTGGCCGGCTTCTCGTCGAGGTTGACCGCGATCCGCAGATCGCCCCGCCGAAACGCCAGCCAGCGGGCCTCGTCGTCGTACGCCGTCCGCACCGTCGCCAGGTCCGGGTCGCGGAGGTCGGGCAGGGCACGGCGCAGCGCGATCAGTTCGCGGTACCAGGCGTGCAGGCGGGCGTGCGGTTCGCGCTGCGGTTCGCTCCAGTCCAGGCAGGACCGGTCGCGGGTGGCCGGGTCCTGCGGGTCGGGGATGTCCTCCTCGGCCCAGCCGTGCGCCCCGAACTCCCGTCGCCTGCCGGTGCGTACGGCCTCGGCGAGTTCCGGATCGGTGTGGTCGGTGAAGAACTGCCAGGGCGTACGGGCGCCCCACTCCTCACCCATGAACAGCATCGGGGTGAAGGGACCGGTCAGCACGAGCGCCGCCGCGCAGGCCAGCAGGCCGGGGGAGAGGGAGGCGGCGAGCCGGTCGCCGAGCGCCCGGTTGCCGATCTGGTCGTGGGTCTGGGCGTAGCCGACGAAGCGGTGTGCGGCGCTGCGGGTGACGTCGACGTGGCGGCCGTGCGTACGGCCCCGGAAGGTGGAGTACGTGCCGTTGTGGAAGAAGGCGCTCGTCACGGTCTTGGCGAGCCCGGCCAGCGGGGCGGCGGCGAAGTCCGCGTAGTAGCCCTGGGCCTCACCGGTCAGTGCGGTGTGCAGACAGTGGTGGAAGTCGTCGTTCCACTGGGCGTGCAGACCGATGCCGCCGGACTCGCGCGGAGTCGTCGTGCGCGGGTCGCAGAGGTCGGACTCGGCGATGAGGGAGAGTGGGCGGCCCAGTTCGGCGGCGAGCGCGTCGGTGGCGGCCGACAGCTCCTCCAGGAACGTCAGCGCCCGGGTGTCGGCCAGCGCGTGGACGGCGTCCAGGCGCAGCCCGTCCAGCCGGTAGTCGCGCAGCCAGGCGAGCGCGCTGCCCAGCAGGAAGGCCCGTACCTCGTCGGATCCGGGCGCGTCCAGATTGACCGCGGCGCCCCACGGGGTGTGGTGCGTCTCGGTGAAGTACGGGCCGAAGACAGGGAGGTAGTTGCCGGACGGACCCAGGTGGTTGTGGACCACGTCCAGGACGACCGCAAGCCCGAGCCCGTGCGCCGTGTCGACAAAGCGCTTCAGCCCTTCCGGGCCGCCGTACGGTTCATGCACGGCCCACAGCGACACCCCCTCGTACCCCCACCCGTTGACGCCGGGAAACGGGCAGACCGGCATCAGCGACACATGCGTGATGCCCAGCTCGGCGAGATGCCCCAGCCGGGCCGCCGCCGCGTCGAAGGTGCCCTCGGCGGTGTACGTACCGATGTGCAGCTCGTACAGGACCGCGCCCGGCAGCCCGCGCCCCGCCCAGTCGCTGCGCCAGGTGTACGTGTGGTGGTCGACGACGGCGCTCTCGCCGTCCGGCCCGTCGGGCTGGCGGCGCGAGCGGGGGTCGGGGCGCACCGGGCCGCCGTCGAGGGCGAAACCGTAGCGGTCGCCGTCCGCGGCCTCCGCCTCCTCGGTCCACCAGCCGGGCCGGTCCGGATCGCGGTCCATGGTCCGCAGCTCACCCGACAGCCACAGGGCGGCCGATTCCGTGTCCGGTGCCCATACCTCGAACAACATGCAGCGCTCCCTCGTCTCCGTGTACCGGCCCATGGTCGACAGAAGGTGCGATCTTCGACCCCACGACACTGGATCGAGCCCATTACTGGCGATTAAGGTCTGGTTCTGATCATTGCCCTGACCGGTTCCGCCCTACGCACTCCCTCTTACGGCTGTGGAGGCCGAGATGACTGTGCCGCCGTTCCCGCCCGGTTTCCTCTGGGGAGCCTCCGCCTCCGCCTTCCAGACCGAGGGCGCCGCCGACACCGACGGCAAGGGACCCTCCGGCTGGGACGCCTTCGCCGCGCAGCCCGGACGGATCAAGGACGGCACCGACACCACCCGCGGCACCGGATTCCACCGGCACTACCGCGAGGACGTCGCCCTGCTGGCCGGGCTCGGCGCCGACGCCTTCCGGTTCTCGGTCAGCTGGCCGCGCGTCGTCCCCGGCGGCAGCGGACCGGTCAACCCGCAGGGGCTCGACTTCTACGACCGCCTCGTCGACGAACTCTGCGCCCACGGCATCACCCCGGCCCCCACCCTCTACCACTGGGACACCCCGCTCCCGCTGGACGAGGCCGGCGGCTGGCTGAACCGGGACACGGCCTACCGCTTCGCCGAGTACGCGGGCATCGTCGCCGAACGGCTCGCCGACCGCGTACCCATGTGGATCACCCTCAACGAACCCGCCGAAGTGACCCTGCTGGGCTACGCACTCGGCGAGCACGCCCCCGGCCGCTCCCTCCTCTTCGACGCGCTGCCCGCGGCCCACCACCAGCTCCTCGCCCACGGCCTGGCCGTACGCGCACTGCGGGCCGCGGGAGCCGAGAACATCGGCATCGCCGTCTCGCACTCCCCGGTCTGGACCGCCGGCGAGTCCGAGGAGGACCGCTTCGGCGCCGAGCTGTACGACACCCTCACCAACTGGCTGTTCGCCGACCCGCTCCTCACCGGCCGCTACCCCGACGAGAGCTTCGCCGCACTGATGCCGGGCCCCGTCGAGGACGACCTGCGGACCATCTCCACGCCGCTCGACTGGTACGGCGTCAACTACTACAACCCCACCCTGGTCGGCGCACCCAGGGACGACGCACTCGACACCTTCGCCGGCTTCGGCATGCCCGCCGAACTCCCCTTCGGCATACGGGAGATCGAGGGATACGAGAAGACGGACTTCGGCTGGCCCGTCGTCCCCGACGGCCTGCGCGAGACCCTCATCCAGCTGCGGGACCGCTACGGAGACCGCCTCCCTCCGCTCTACATCACCGAGAACGGCTGCGCCGTCGACGAACCCACCGCGGACACCCGCCGGATCGCCTTCCTCGACGGTCACCTGGGCGCCCTGCGGAAGGCCATCGACGCGGGCGTCGACGTACGCGGCTACTTCACCTGGTCGCTCACCGACAACATCGAGTGGACCGAAGGGGTCAGCAAGCGCTTCGGCCTGGTCCACATCGACTACGAGACGCTGCGCCGTACCCCCAAGGACTCGTACGCCTGGTACCGCGACGTCATCAGGGAACAGCGCGGGTACGGGGGCTGATGCGCGACGCCGCACCGGCCCCCGCCCCCTGCTCCTGGACCAGGTGGACGCGCTCCTGCGTCACAGGATGCCCGGCCCTGGCGAACGCGGCCGCCATCGGAACGTTCCCCCGGTCGGTGGCGCCGCGATGAACTCGGCTCCCCGGTCTGCCAGGAAGCGGGTGCACTCCACGAGCAGGTCGTAGCCGTACCCGGTGTGTACGCCACCTGTGATGCCGTTGCCCGTGCCCATGTGCCTCGCCTCCTTCCTCGCCCCGGGCCGGATGCCCTCGCGGCCACCCCAGGGGCTGTCCATGGGATTTGAACGGCCCGCCCTACGATTCCGTCAGCCGTCCCACACCATGTCGAAGGCGCGCTCGAAGTTGATGTAACCCAGGCGTGCGAAGGACTTCGCCATCGGCACGTTGCCGAGGTCCGTCGCCGCCCGGATGCGCTCCACGCCGTCCTGTCCGGCGAGTACCCGGGTTCCCTCGGCGAGGAGTTCGTCGATGTAGCCGTGCCCGCGCTGCGCGGGCAGCACGCCGATGTACGCGATGATCGGGTTGTAGCTGTTGCGGGCCGGGATCACGAAGCCGACCGGTTCGCCGTCCGGGAGTTCGGCGACGCGCCACCACTCCTGCGGGGTCGAGTAGTGGGCGAACTCCTCGTCGTAGTGCTTCTCCGCGGCCTCGCGCGCCGACAGGCCGGACGCCAGGTCCTGCTGTCCGTGGGCATCGAGGGTGCCCTCCATCACCGGCGTCATCAACGCGAGGAGATCCTCGCGCCCGGCGACCGGTCGGAACCGCAGCCGGCCGCTGTCGGCCGGCACGGGGATGCCCGCACGCCACTCCAGGCGCAGCCGCTCCACGAGCATCCGGGCGCCGGTGCGCTCCATGACCCGGATGCGAGCCTCGACGACGTCACGGGCGGCCGGGTCCTCGCGCCAGTCGGGCGGCACGAACCGCCCGTACTCGGGGCGCGGCACACCAGCCGGAACAACGGCGGCGGTCGCCGTCTCCAGCAGCCGCAGCCCCACCTCCCCGCGCTCGGGCTCCGGCAGCGTGTCGTCCAGGTCGAAGAAGTCGAGGAAGAGCGGCTCCTTGCCGTCCTTGCTCCACCAGGCGATCCGCGCCACCACCCGGTCGCCCCGCAGGGCCACCCACATCCACTCCGGGCGGCGACGGCCCGATGCGAGATCGTCCGGGAGCTCGTGGTCCAGGACGTAGGACAGCCGGCAGAAGAGGTCCAGTTCCTCCGGGCCGCTGATCGGACGGACGGTCAGGCCGAGTGGTGCGTCGAGCACAAATCCCCCACAGATGTACGGGCTCGCCCCGGCGGTCGCCAGGGCGGCACGGCCGCAGACATTAGCAACGCCCGGTGTGCAGTGCCGCCGGATACTCCGGGGTCGTGCAGGTCAGGATGGCGGAAAGCGGGGTTGTTCTGGACACTCCGGGGCGGTCGGGCCGACAATTGGCTGTGTGACGTCCTCCTTCGAGTCCCACACGTATCCCGCGCGGCTGTCCGACGCCCAGCGCGACCGTGTCCTCGGTGTGCTCAGAGAGGGCGCGGCGCAGGGCAAACTCTCCCACGACACCTTCATGCGGCGCATGGAACTGGCCCTGATCGCCGGCCGTTCCGAGGAACTGGAGGCGCTCACCGCAGACCTGGAGAGCGAGGGCGGCCGCTGGTCGCGGCAGCTCTTCCGGGCCGTGAGCGGAGTCTCCGGCTTCCCCGAGCGGGTGCGCAGGGCGTGGCGGGCCGAGCGGCTGCCCAAGCTGCTGCTGCCGGCGCCGAGTCCGCGCCCCCTGCTCATCGGCCGCGACCCGGGCAACGGACTGCGCCTCAGCCACGAGACGGTGTCCCGGATGCATGCCGAACTCACCGCGCACGGCGGCCTGTGGGTGCTGCGCGACCTCGGCTCGACCAACGGCACCTGTGTCAACGGACAGCGCGTCACGGGGACGGTGTCGGTGCGCGAGGGGGACCAGGTGAGCTTCGGCAGGATGACCTTCCGGCTCTCCGCGCCGTCGCTCCTGCCGCCCGCGTAGCGCACACGCGCCTCGTACTCACGTCTGCTGGTGCAGTCCGCGGCCCGCCAGAGTGAGGAAAGCCTCGCCGACCGCCTCCGAAAGCGTCGGGTGCGGGTGGATGTGGTGGGCCACGTCGGACGGTTCGGCGTCCCAGCCGACGATCAGCTGGCTCTCGGCGATCATCTCCGAGACGTGCGGCCCGACCAGATGCACCCCGAGGACCCGGCCGCCCCGCTCCGTGACCACCTTCACCATGCCGCCCTGCCCGTGCACCATCCCCTTGGCGACGGCCGTCAGCGGCATCGTGTTGACCGCGACGTCGTGCCCGGCGTCACGCGCCTGCGCCTCGGAGAGCCCCACCGACGCGGTCTGCGGCGCGGAGTACGTCACCCGGGGCACCGCGGCGTAGTCCACCGGCGCCGGACGGAGACCCGCGAGCGCCTCGGCCACCAACAGCCCCTCCGCGAACGACGCGTGGGCCAGCCCGAGGGACGGCGGCGGCAGCAGATCCCCCACCACGTGGATGCCCGGCACGGCGGTCTCCAGCCGCGGCCAGTCCGCGGGCGTCACATGCCCGCGCTCATCGGTGGCGAGGCCCGCCGCCGCGAGACCCAGACCGTCCGTCACCGGGACCCGCCCCACCGCGACGAGCAGCCGCTCCGCCTCCACCGTCCGGCTCTCGCCGCGCGGAGTACGGACCGTGGCCCTGACCCCGTCGTCGAGCAGGGTGGCGTCCAGCAGCCGGGCCCCCACCTGCACATCGATCCCGCGCTTCTTCAGACCGCGGGTCAGATGGCGTGACACATCGGCGTCCTCCAGCGGTACGAGCCGGTCGGCGGCCTCCACCAGAGTGACCCGCGCCCCCATCGACCGGTGCAGCGAGGCGTACTCGACCCCGATCGCCCCGCCGCCCAGCACCAGGACCGACTCCGGCAGACCGGGCGCGAACAGCGCGTCGTCACTGGTGACCACGCGCCTCCCGTCGGCCCTCAGGCCGGGCAGCATCCGGGGCCGCGACCCGGTCGCGAGCACGATGCCGCGACGGGCGGCGACCTCCCCGTACCCCTCGATCCGTACGCTGCGCGGTCCGGTCAACTCCGCGCTGCCGTGCACCACTTCGACAGCCGCATGAGCCAGATGCCCCTCCACTCCACGGTGGTTGCGGGACACGATGTCGTCGCGGGTGGCGACGAGGGCCGGCCAGTCCACCGACTCCAGGGTCGCCTTCACGCCCCACCGTTCCCGGGCCTCCACGATCCCGTCGACGAGTTCGGCGGCGTGCAGCATCGCCTTGCTGGGGATGCAGCCCCGGTGCAGACAGGTGCCGCCCACCTTGTCGCGCTCGGCCAGAACCACCTCCAGACCGAGCGCCGCCGCCCGCAGGGCTGTGGAGTAGCCACCCGTGCCTCCGCCGATGACCACGACGTCGGTCTCGTTCACATTCTGCGTCTGTGTCATGTCCCCACCCTCCGCCCGGTCCTTGCCATGAGTCCAAGGCAATGTTTGTGTGGATTCGATGCACGATGTTTATGGCTGAGGTCAGGGGACGGGCGCGATGAGTCTGCGGCAGATGGAGTACTTCCTCGCGGTCGTCGAGGAGGCCTCGTTCACCCGGGCCGCGGAGCTGCTCCACGTCACCCAGCCGGCGCTGTCCCACCAGATCAAGGCCCTGGAGAAGGCCGTCGGCGGCGCCCTGCTCGAACGGCTGCCGCGCGGCGTCCGGCTGACCGTGATGGGCCGCGCCTTCCTGCCGCACGCCGAACGGTCCGTGCGCAGCGCCGCCCAGGCCCGGCGTGCGGCGCGCGCCGCGGCCGGTGCGGAGGGCGGCGAACTGCACATCGCCACCGTGCATCCGATCGCCGTCGGTATCCTCCCCGACGTCTTCGCCCGCTGGCGTGACACGCACCCCGGAGTCGGTCTCGTCCTGCACGAGTACGCCACCACCGACGCCCTGGAAGAGCAGATCGAGCGTGGCACCGCCGACCTCGCCGTCGGCCCGCCGCCCCCGCACTGGTCCGGCCCGGTCGTCCCGATCGGTGCCGAGGACATCGTCCTGGTCGTCCCCTTCGACGACCCCCTTGCCGGACGGGCCTCCGTCCGGCTCCATGAACTCGCCGACCGGCCGTGGGTGCGGTGCGCGATGGAAGCGGTCGTGGAGGGCCGCCCGTTCCTCGACTGGGCCTGTGCCCGGGCCGGATTCGAACCGCGTACGGCGGTGCGCACCGAGCACACGTCGACCGCGGTACGGATGGCGGCGGCCGGCGTCGGCGTCGCGACGGCCCCCGCGCACGTCGTACGGGGCGCGGTCGGCGAGGACTGTGCGGTGCTCACCGTGGACCCGCCCTGGAGGCGCGAGCTCGCGGTGTTCTCCCGCGTCGAGCTGACCGGCGCCGCTGCGGCTTTCGCCGAACTGCTGACCATGTGCCGGCCGCCCGGGGTTCCCGCCTCGGGGACCAGCGGTCATCGGTGAGATCGATCTTGACGCGCGAGGCATCGCAACCGCATCACTGACAGCAGGCAGCAGGCAGCAGGCAGCAGGCAGCAGGCAGCAGGCAGCGGGCAGCGGGCAGCGGGCAGCGGGCAGCGGGCAGCGGGCAGCGGGCAGCGGGCTGAGACTTCGTCTCTTGCCCCGGACGTCTCGGCGTTGTCCCGACCGACGTCGTGATGGCTGGTGCCGCGGTGGCTCGCCGGTTTCGGTGATGCCGCCGATGTCGTGGCCGGGCCGGCTGCGCGGCAGGGACCGGCCCCTGGAGTCGGAGGCTTCCCGTAGGCAGGTGCCGGTGAGCCTGGTCGGCGGCCCACTCGGCGCCGGGCTGGTCAGGGGCGGATGATGTAGCGGCCGCGGAGGCCGCCCTTGGCGGTGGCCCGGTGGGCTTCGGCGGCCTGGTCCAGAGAGACGACCGCGTGGACGCGGACCGACAGTTCGCCCGAGGCGGCGAGGGTGAGGAGGCCGGCCAGTTGCGCGCTGTCGTAAACGGTGACCACGGAGGCGACCGAGATCCCGCGCTCGGCGGGCGGTTCGAGGCCTGGCCGCAGCCCGACGTAGGCTCCGCCGTCGCGGACCAGCTCGAGAGCTCCCTCATTCAACTGGGCGGGGTCGACGACTGCGTCCCATTCCGGCTCGGCGTGCGTGCTGAAGTCGGCGCCGAGGCCGCGGACGAACTCCTCGTCGCCGGTGCGTGCGAGCCCGGTCACCTGCCAGCCACGTTCCCGGGCGAGAACGGCGACGTTCGCCCCGACCGCGCCCGCGGCGCCGGTCACCAGCAGCCGGGCGGCCCCGGCGGGCGCGTCGCCGAGCAGGTCGACGGCCTGCGCAGCGGCCAGCCCGTTGAGGGGGACCGTGGTCGCGGCCGGCAGGTCCAGCTCGTCGGGGACCGGGACGACGTCGGCCGCTGCGACCACGATCTGCTCGGCGTAGGTGCCGTAGTCGCGGTCGAAGCCGACCACCAGACCGGCCACCCGAGTGCCGACGGCCAGGTCGACGCCCGACCCGGCCGCGTCCACGACGCCGGCGAACTCCCAGCCCAGGCCCGTGTGCTCGGGCTGATCGACCAGCCCTATCGAGTGGAAGAAGCCCGCCGCGACGCCGAGATCGGTTGGGTTGACCGTCGCAGCGGCGATGGCGACGCGAATCTGGCCGGGGCCGGGATCGACGACGGGCACCTCGATGACCTCGATCGAATCGGGGCCGTTCGGGATGCGGACTACGGCGGTGCGGAAGGTGGGGGTGCCCATGGCTTTGGTCCTCTGCGGTGGGGTGATCGTTTCTGTGCTCCATGCTCGTTCTGTGAATGCCGCGGCGGAAGAAGGCACTTGAGAGTGCGTAAGCTGCCTCCAGGTATGGAAGGGGCGATCGATGTCGACGCAGACGGCGGCTCAGAAGCGGGCCGAGGCGAAGGCGAGCTACAACGCGTTCATGGACGGCTGCCCCAGCCGGGAGTTGCTCGACCGTATCTCCGACAAGTGGGTCGCGCTGGTGCTCGCGGCGCTCGGCAGCGACGGCCCGCACCGTCCAGGAGTCGACCACGGCGACGGCCCCCGGTCGATGCGCTACTCCGAACTGTCCCGCCGGCTCGCGGGCGCCAGTCAGAAGATGCTCACCCAGACCCTGCGCTCCCTGGAAGCCGACGGCCTGGTCACCCGTACCGTCACGCCCACCGTGCCCGTCACCGTCACCTACGGACTGACCGGCCTCGGCTTGTCCCTGAACGACGTCATGGCCGGCCTCAAGGACTGGGCCGAAACGCACATGACCGACGTACTCGCCCACCGCGAGGAACACCACCGCACGGCAGCCGAACGCTGAGCCTGCCGGGAGAAGCAGGAACAGTCCGACGTACCGCACCGTGCACATCCGGAGCGTGAACCCGAGCCGGTGGTGCTTCGCGTCCGCCGCAGGGCGATCAGATCCCGGCGACGCCCCGACATGCGGGCCTGCCAGTCCCGAGGCCGGGTTCCGTCCGGCCCGGTCCGGACGCCGGCCGACCCGTCACCCGTACGGCCGCACGCCGACTGCGGTGGGCCCGTTCAGGTGATCCCCTGAGAGGGATCGCGCCGCGCACCGGCGCACCGAACGCCCCGGGGGTACGCCATGCAGGCAGACACGCCCGGAGACATACCGGCCCCGACGCCCTCGCCCGAACGCCGCACCCTCCGGCGCCCGTCCACGCTGCCCCGCCGCGCGGCCCGGGCCGGTGGCGGTCCCAGTCTTCTCGCGCCGGGTGCGGCCCACGACCCGTACCGGCTCTACCGGGTGCTCCGCGAGGAGTACCCGCTCAGCTACGACGCGCCGTTGGGCGCCTGGCTCATCAGCCGGTACGACGACGTGGCCACCGCTCTCACGGACCCGAGGTTCGCGGGCTTCCCGCACGACGGAGCACCCAGGGGCGGCCCGGCCCCGCTCGGGCTCTGCCACGGCAGTGCCCGGTGCCTGCCCCGCGACCGGTACGCGGTGGCGTCCGGGTCCGTACCCGGGCACCTGGCGGAGCGCGTCGAGCGGACCGCCTATGTGCTGGCCCGGCGTATCGCCGGACGCCCGCAGGCCGATCTCGTCGAGGAGTTCTGCCGCTGGCTGCCCGCCGGAGCCCGACCGGGCGCCGGCACGGCCGCCGACACCGCCCCCTGCACCCGGCACACCGGACTGCGGGAGACCGCCCTGGCCTCTCTCCTCGCCAATCTGCTGGACGACCCCGACCTGCTGGCCGCCCTGCGCATCGAACCCGCGCTCACCGGCCGGGCCTGGACCGAGACGCTGCGCCGCGACCCGCCCGTCCAGGTCGTGCTGCGCCGTACCGTCGCCGAGGTCACCCTCAGCGGCGGCACCCTGCCGGCCCGGGCGCCCGTCGCCTGCCTGATCGGCTCGGCGGGCCGTGACCCGGAACGGTTCGCCGCACCGGACGTCTTCGACCCCTTCCGCCGCGACCAGGACCGCGGCACGCCCGGTCCTGCGGGGTGCCCCGCGGTGCTGCTCGGCCGGCTGGAGGCCGAACAGGGCCTGCGCGCCCTGCTCGACGCGATGCCCGCCCTGCGCTGGGCGGACGGATTCCGCCCGGCCGCCACCGGCCTGCTCACACGGGGGCCACGTTCCCTTCTCGTCCGGCCCGGATGAGCAGCGCCACCGGCCGCTCGGCGAACAGCTCCGCCACCGGGACCGTCCCGCCCGAGAACTTCCGGCCCGGCGTCAGCAGATCGCGCCACACCCCGTCGTCCGGCAGCGCCAGCTCCGTCCGGCGCCAGCCGCCCGACTCCGCCAGCCGCAGCGAAAGCCGGGTCACCGCGGTGACCACCTCGCCGGAACGGCAGAAGGCCAGGCAGTGCGCCGCCGCCGGACCCGACGTGGTCAGCGGGGCGTACGTACCCGACTCGCCGAACACCTCGGGCCGCTCCCGGCGCAGCCGCAGCGCCGCCTCCGTGAGTGCGCCCTTCTCGTCGGCGGGCGCGTCGTCGGCAGGCTGCGCGAACGGCCGCCGGTTGTCCGGGTCTACCAGCGCCAGATACTCCCGCTCCGTGCCCTGGTAGAGATCCGGTACCCCCGGCATCGTCAGGTGCACCAGGGCCGCGCCGAGCACCTGGGCCCGCACATGAGGGGCGAGCTTCTCCGCGAACCGTTCCAGCAGCGCCCGCACCGCACCGGTACCGGCAGCCGGACCGGCGGCGACGAAGTCCGTCGCCACCCGCTCGTACACCGGGTCGGGTTCGGTCCAGCTCGTGAACAGCCCCGACTCGCGCACCGCCTTCAGCAGCGCGGGCTCCAGCCGCCCGGACTGTTCCCCGGACGGGAATCCCACACAGCCGATCGCGGTCTGCCACGCCTGCCAGGCGAGCTGCGGATCGGGGGAGGCGGGGGCCGTCCGCGTCAGCTCGGCGACCAGCTCCGTCCACTGCCCGGGGCACTGCGACAGGACCGCGATTCCCGCCCGGACGTCGGCGCTGCGCTTGGTGTCATGCGTCGTCAGGGCCGTGCCGGTGGCGGGCCAGTCACGGGCGAGCCGCGCGCAGAAGGCGTGGAACGCCTCCGGGGCGACCGCCGGCTGCCCCGGATCACCGCCCACCTCGTTGGCCGAGATCAGCGGCACGTAACGGTAGTACGCCGTGTCCTCGACCGCCTTGGCGCGCAGCGCGGAAGCGGTCTGGGCGAACCGGGCGCAGAACGCCGCCCGGTCGTCGCCCCCGCCGAGCCGCCCCAGGGCCAGCTCCCGCACCACGTCGACGGCCGCGGCTTCATCC
Source organism: Streptomyces sp. LN549 (assembly GCF_043203805.1). Lineage (NCBI taxonomy): Bacteria > Bacillati > Actinomycetota > Actinomycetes > Kitasatosporales > Streptomycetaceae > Streptomyces > Streptomyces sp. LN549. The sequence goes on from NZ_JAZHRI010000002.1 coordinate 7,199,241, forward strand.
CGTACCGCGAACACGGCCTTGGCATCGCTCACCGCGACCGCGTCGAGCGTCGCCTCGGCCGTCTCGGTGCAGGGGCCGCCCGCCGTCGCGTACGGGCGGTAGACCGGGACGCGGACCAGCAGTTCGCGCACGGCGGTGTGCAGAGCCCAGGGGGCGTGGTCGCGCAGCACGGGGTCCTGGGCGCAGATGCGTGATGCGAGCCGGGTCAGCAGCTCGGTCTCGGCGGCCAGTTCATGGGTGACGACGCGGTACGCGGCCCGGCGCACGGTCGCCGTCCAGTAGCCGCCCCGGTCGCCGGCCGGCGAGGCGTACTCCCGGTAGCCGTCGAGCAGCTCGGCCGCGCCCGCCGGGTCGACGAAGAGCCCGTCGATCCGGTGCAGCGCGTCGTACCCCGTCGTCCCGGCCACGGCCCAGCCCGCCGGCAGCGGCTCGGGGCCGGTGAGGATCTTCTCCACCACCGTCCACACCCCGCCGCTCGCCGCGGACAGCTGCTCCAGATAGCCGGCCGGGTCGGCGAGCCCGTCCGGATGATCGATCCGCAGGCCGTCCACGACCCCGTCCCGCACCAGCTCCAGGATCTTCGCGTGGGAGGCGGCGAACACCTCGGGGTCCTCCACCCGCACCCCGATCAGCTCCGAGATCGTGAAGAACCGCCGGTAGTTCAGCTCGGTGCGGGCCAGCCGCCACCAGCCGAGCCGGTAGTGCTGGGCTTCCAGCAGCTCCGGGAGGTCGAGGTGGGCGGTACCGGCCCGCAGCGGGAACTCCTGCTCGCCGTAGCGCAGCACGTCCCCGTAGACCCGCAGCCGGTCCGTCTCCTCGCCGATGCGCCCGGCGAGGACGGGCAGCAGGATCCGGCCGTCGCCCGCCGCCCAGTCGATGTCGAACCAGCGGGCGTACGGGGAGTCCGGCCCCTCGCGCAGGACCTCGCGCAGCGCGTGGTTGTGCCGGGGGTCGGCGGCCATGTGGTTCGGCACGATGTCCAGGACGAGCCCGAGCCCGTGCTCCCGCGCGGTGCGAGCCAGCTGCCGCAGCCCGTCCTCGCCGCCCAGCTCGGCGCGCACCCGGCTGTGGTCGACGACGTCGTAGCCGTGCCGGGAGCCGGGCACGGCTTCGAGTACCGGGGAGAGGTGCAGATGGGAGACGCCGAGCGAGGCGAGATACGGTACGGCGTCCTCGGCGGCCGAGAACGGGAACTCCGGCTGGAGCTGGAGCCGGTACGTGGCGGAAGGCGTCATGGGATCGTTCGTACCCAGATCCGGGCCGCCTTTGTCACCCCGGCACGCACGAGTGCACGACCGGCGGCCCCCGCGACGGCGGGCTTCTCCTCACGCGGGCCCGCCCTTGCCTCAGGCCGGCCCGGCCTTCCCCCTTCAGGCCGGCCGCTGAAGCACCACCATGCTCCGTCCCACCAGCGTCACCCGATCGCCCGCAGCCACCTTCGGCCCCGCACCGGTCAGCACCCCGTCCGGGCGAGCCGTGTCGACGACCGCCAGCCACTGCCGCCCGTGATTGACCGGAACGGCGAATTCCAGCGTTTCGGCGCCGGCGTTGAACATCAGCAGGAACGAGTCGTCGGAGATCCGCTCCCCGCGCGGTCCCGGCTCCGAGATGGCGTGCCCGTTCAGGAAGACCGTCAGCGCCTTGGCGTGCGCCGCCTGCCAGTCCCGCTGGGTCATCTCCTCGCCCTCGGGCGTGAACCAGGCGATGTCGGAGAGCTCGTCATGGGTGCCCTCCACGGGGCGCCCGTGGAAGAACCGCCGGCGCCGGAAGACGGGATGGTCGCGGCGCAGCCACACCATCGCCCGGGTGAACTCCAGCAGACTGCTGCCGAGCCCGTCGCCGCCGTCCTGCCCGTCGCCCTCCGCATCGTCGTCGCCCACCGCCCCTGCCGGGTCCGGCCAGTGCACCCACGACAGCTCGCTGTCCTGGCAGTACCCGTTGTTGTTGCCCCGCTGCGTACGGCCGAACTCGTCGCCGTGACTCAGCATCGGCACGCCCTGGGACAGCATCAGGGTGGCGATGAAGTTGCGCATCTGCCGCTCGCGCAGCTCCAGCACCTCGGGCCGGTCCGTCTCGCCCTCCACACCGCAGTTCCAGGACCGGTTGTGACTCTCGCCGTCCCGGTTGCCCTCGCCGTTGGCCTCGTTGTGCTTGTCGTTGTACGAGACCAGGTCGTGCAGGGTGAATCCGTCGTGGCAGGTGGTGAAGTTGATCGAGGCGAGCGGCCGCCGCCCGTCGTCCTGGTACAGGTCCGACGACCCCGTCAGCCGGCCGGCGAACTCGGCCAGCGTCCGGGGCTCGCCCCGCCACAGGTCCCGCACCGTGTCCCGGTACTTCCCGTTCCACTCGGTCCACAGCGGCGGGAAGTTCCCCACCTGGTAGCCGCCCTCACCCACGTCCCACGGCTCGGCGATCAGCTTCACCTGGCTGACCACCGGGTCCTGCTGCACCAGGTCGAAGAACGACGACAGCCGGTCCACCTCGTGGAACTGCCGGGCCAGCGTGGCCGCCAGATCGAAGCGGAAGCCGTCCACATGCATCTCGGTCACCCAGTAGCGCAGCGAGTCCATGATCAGCTGGAGCACGTGCGGGGAGCGCATCAGCAGGGAGTTCCCGGTCCCCGTGGTGTCCATGTAGTACCGCTGGTCGTCGGCGAGCCGGTAGTACGAGGCGTTGTCCAGCCCCCGGAAGGAGAGCGTCGGCCCCAGGTGGTTGCCCTCGGCCGTGTGGTTGTAGACCACGTCGAGGATCACCTCGATGCCGGCCTGGTGCAGGGCGCGCACGGCCTGCTTGAACTCCAGCACCTGCTCGCCCCGGTCGCCCCAGGAGGCGTAGGCGTTGTGCGGGGCGAAGAAGCCGATGGTGTTGTAGCCCCAGTAGTTGGCGAGGCCCGCGTCCGCCAGCCGGTGGTCCTGGACGAACTGGTGCACCGGCATTAATTCGATCGCCGTGACCCCGAGCTCCGTCAGATGTGCGATGACCTCCGGATGGGCCAGGCCCGCGTACGTACCGCGCAATTCCTTCGGCAGCCCCGGATGAAGCATCGTCAGGCCCTTCACATGGGCCTCGTAGATCACCGTGCGGTGGTAGTCCGTACGGGGCCGCCGGTCGTCGCCCCAGTCGAAGTACGGGTTCACCACGACCGAGGTCATGGTGTGCGGCGCGGAGTCGAGGTCGTTGCGCGCGTCGGGCCGGCCGAACGGGTAGCCGTACACCGCCTCGCCCCACTGGATCTGCCCGGCGACCGCCCGTGCGTACGGATCCAGGAGCAGCTTGGCGGAGTTGCAGCGGGCGCCGCGCTGCGGTTCGTAAGGCCCGTGCACCCTGAATCCGTACCGCTGACCGGGCATCACCCCGGGCAGGTAGGCATGGCGGACGAAGGCGTCGGTCTCCCTCAGCTCCACCGCAGTCTCGGAGCCGTCGTCGTGCAGCAGGCACAACTCGATTCGGTGGGCGGCCTCCGAGAAGACCGCGAAGTTGGTCCCGGCGCCGTCGTACGTGGCACCGAGGGGGTACGCCTGTCCCGGCCAGACCTGCATAGATTCGACTCTTCCACTCCTGATGCGGTTGCCTGGGGAATGCGGGCTTCCTGGAGCAGATCTTCCCCGAAGGAGCGGCCCTTACCTAGGACCGGCCGGGAATCGGGGGCGGCGTCGCCCGGTCCGGTCAACATCGGGCCCCTCCGCGTCGCCCGGAACCGGATTCCGGCAACCTCGCCCGGTCGGTTGTCCGTAATGCGGCTTGGGGTGGGGTGTTTAATCACTATGAATCCGCTCACTCCGGCAGATCTCGCCGCACAGAACGCGCGTGTATCGCCGGGGAGTTGGGAAAGGAGCCTGCGCATCCGGCTGCACCGGCTCCCGCTCCCGGAGTACCCTTCCTTGATCGTTGGTGGGGGAGTGGAAGGCGGTGCGCGGGTGAGCTCGGGAGGGTTCGAGCTGCCCCCAGGTGACACGGGTCACGAGGGGGATTCGGCTGATGTCCCGCCCGGGGCGGTTTCGCTTGCGCAGCCCCTGGAGATCGGTGCGGAACTGGACTGGGGCGCGGAGGCCTGGAGCGAGGTGCGCACCCGTGCGCAGCGGGCCGGGCGCGCCTACATCTGGCTGAATCTCGTGGAGCAGCGGCTGCGCGCCGTCGTCGCCGCGGTGCTCCGGCCCATCTACGAACCGGTCCACGGCGAGGACTGGGTGGTGGCCGCGGCGGGACCCGCCGGGCAGGAGTGGGTGCAGCGCGCCGTCGCCGTGCGCGAGGTGTCCCGCCGCAAGGGCTATCTGCTCGACCCGGCGGACGACAACGTCCTGAGCTTCCTCACGCTCCCTCAGCTGCGCGAGCTGATGGTCCAGCACTGGCCCTGCTTCGAGCCGTACTTCGACGACCGCCGCGACGTCGAGCTGGCGCTGGACGAGCTGGAGGTCGCCCGCAACGTGGTCTCCCGCAACCGCGCCCTCAACGAGGCGGTGCTCGCCCAGGCCGAGCGGGCCTCCGCGCGGCTGCTGGAGATCCTGGGCAGCGGCGCGGCCGTACCGTCCGCCGACCGGCTCCCGGTCGACGCGGTGGAGGAGCTCGTCGGAGACCGGTACGCGGACGTGGTCTCCGTCCACCCCGACCGGGTGCGGCTCCAGCGCCAGCTGCCCGCGGAGGACCTCTTCGGCGGTTCGCGCCGGCTGGACGCGATCGGGATTGGGCTCAATCTGCTGGTGCAGAACTTCTCCGGCCGGCGGCTGATCCGGCTCGCCGAGTCGGGCTGCCGGGTCCGGCTGCTCTTCATCAACCCGGCCAGCAGCGCGGTCAAGCGCAGGGAACGGGAGCTCGGCCTCAAGAAGGGCGAACTGAGCCGCACGGTGGAGATGAACATCCTCCACATGCGCCGGGTCCGCTCCAAGCTCCGGGACCCGGGCGCCTTCGAGATCCACGTCTTCGACGAGACCCCGCGCTTCACCGCCTACCTGGTGGACGGCGACGGCGCCGACGCCGTGGGGGTCGTCCAGACCTACCTGCGCCGGGCGCGCGGCATGGAGGCGCCGGTGCTGGTTCTGCGGGGCGGCGGACGGGCGGTGGTCCGGGCCGGCCAGGACAGCGAGCACGGGCTGTTCGAGACGTACCGCGAGGAGTTCGAATCCGTGTGGACGGACTCCCGGCCGGTCTCCTGAGGGACCGTCCCCGGGCGTTGTCAGTGGGCCGTGCGAGGGTGGTCGTCATCTGGGGGAGCACCACGAAGGAGGTACGGGATGAGCTGGCACCGGCAGGCGCTGGTCGGATTCGACCTGGAGACGACGGGTACGGAACCGCTGGAGGCCCGGATCGTGACAGCCGCGGTCGTCCGTGTCGACAGCAGCGACGGCGATCCGGTGCGCCGGCACGCCTGGCTGGCCGATCCGGGGATCCGGATCCCCGCACAGGCGTCCGCGATCCACGGCATCAGCAGCGAGCGGGCGGCGGCGGAGGGCCGGCCGGTGCGCGAGGTGGCCGACGAGATCGCCGACACCCTGACCGGGTACTGGCGCCAGGGCGTCCCGGTGGTCGCGTACAACGCGGCCTTCGACCTGACGCTGCTGACGGCCGAGTTGCACCGCCACGGGCTGCCCTCGCTCAGCGACCGGCTCGACGGCGCGGGGATCGGGCCGGTGATCGACCCGTACACGATCGACCGGTCCGTCGACCGCTACCGCAAGGGCAAGCGCAACCTCGAAGCGGTCTGCGTCGAGTACGGCGTGGTCCACGGGGGAGCGCACGACGCGGCGGCGGACGCGCTGGCGGCGGTGCGGGTGGCGTACGCGATAGCCGCCCGGCACGGCTCGGTGGCCGCGCTGTCGGCGCCGGAGCTGCACGAGCGCCAGATCACCTGGTACGCGGAGTGGGCCGCCGACTTCCAGCAGTTCCTGCGCCGCAAGGGCACGGCGGACGCGGTCATCGACGGTCGCTGGCCGGTGCGGGAGCCGGCGCGGGTCTCCGGCTGACCGGGTCCCGCACCGCTCACCGGTGCGCGTGCGGTGAGGCCCGCCTCAGAACGGGTACCACCGCACTCCCGTGTCCCCGTCCCGCAAGGACGCCACCCGGCGGCGGAACTCCGCGAGTGCCTTCGGGTTGGCCGGGGCGTGCTGCGCGACCCATGCGCAGCTGGCCGTCTCCCGCGCCCCGCGCAGCACCGCGCAGCCGTCCCACTCCCGTACGTCCCAGCCGTACGCCGTGGTGAACGCGTCATAGGCCTCGGCCGCCAGCCCGTACCGGTCACGGGACAGGGCGAGCACCACCAGGTCGTGCTCGCGCAGATCCGTGGAGAAGGTCTCCAGGTCCACCAGGACCGGTCCGTCCGGACCGACATGGACGTTGCGTGCGAGCGCGTCGCCGTGGATCGGACCCGGGGGGAGATGGGGGACCAGTGCGGCGGCCGCCACCGCGAATCCGTCGCGGCGCTCGCGCAGATACGCCGCGTCCGCCGGATCGATCGCCTCGCCGGCCAGGTGCAGCCACCGCTCGACGCCGCCCAGCAGCTCCCTGCGGGGCAGGGTGAGGCCCTCCGGGGCCGGCAGCGCATGCACCGCGCTCAGCAGCGGCGCCAGGTCCCGCGGCTCGGAGAGGCGCACCGCGTCGGGCAGCCGGTGCCACAGTGTCACGGGGTGGCCCTCGACCAGCCGCGCCCCGGGCTCGGCGGCCCGCACGGCGGGGACGCCGGACGCGGCGAGCCACTGCGCCACGGCCACTTCGCGGTCGGCCCGTTCCCGCAGCTCCGGGCTCCGCACGGCGTCCCGGCCGATCTTGACGACCAGGTCGCCCACGGCGAACACCGCGTTCTCGCCCAGCGCGATCAGCTCAGCACCGCCGGGCAGTCCGGCGGCGGTCAGCACCTCGCGCGCTCGCATCTCGTTCATGGATCTGATTTTCGCATCCGTGCAGGCCGCCTTGACGAACCGACGGTCCGTCAGCACGATGGCGGAGGCCACCTGAGCGGCCAGAACGGTATAAAGCCGGTCGAATGACGCAAGGGGGTCGCATTCATGACATTGGCTAATGCAACCGTGCAGTCCGGACGGCACGGCCCGCCGGGCAGCCCGCGCGCCAAGCAGCCCGGGCAGATCAACCGGAACGCCGGAACCTGGTTCCTGGTGCTGCCCGCCCTGATCCCGATCCTCGTCCTCAGTGTCGGGCCGCTGCTCTACGGCATCGCGCTGGCCTTCACGGACTCCCAGTCGGGCCGCACCCGGTCCACGCAGTGGGTCGGCGTACTGAACTTCCAGGACCTGCTCCACGACGGACTGTTCTGGGAGTCGTTCCGGATCGGTCTGGTCTGGGCGCTCGGCGTCACCGTCCCGCAGTTCGTGCTCGCCCTGGGCCTCGCCCTGCTGCTCAACGAGAACCTGCGGATGCGCTGGCTGGCCCGAGCCCTGGCGATCATTCCGTGGGCGATGCCCGAGGTCGTCGTCGGCATCATGTGGCGCCTCGTCTACAACCCGGACGCCGGAATCCTCAACGAGACCATCCGCGACCTGGGGCTCGGTGACGGCCGGGACTGGCTGACCGGCCTCGCCACCGCACTGCCCGCGGTGATCGTCGTCGGCATCTGGGCCGGCATGCCGCAGACCACGGTCGCCCTGCTGGCGGGGCTGCAGAACACCCCGCACGAGCTCCACGAGGCCGCCGCCCTGGACGGCGCGGGCGCCTGGCGCCGGTTCCGTACCGTCACCTGGCCCGCGCTAAAGCCGGTCGCCCTCTCCATCACCGCGCTCAACTTCATCTGGAACTTCAACGCCTTCGCCCTGGTCTACGTGCTGACCAACGGAGGCCCCGGCGGCCGCACCCGGCTGCCGATGCTCTTCGCCTACGAAGAGGCTTTCCGGTACGGACAGTTCGGCTACGCCGCGGCCATGGGCTGTGTGATGGTCGCGGTGATCTCCGTGATCCTCGCCGTGTACCTCGCCGGACGGCTCAGGGGAGGCGAGGACCGATGAGTCTGCGTACCAGCAAGCCGGCACGCGCCGGACAGTACGCCGCACTGCTCTGCTATCTGGTCTTCCTGGCCTTCCCGTTCCTGTGGCTGATCTCCACCGCCTTCAAACCCGCACCCGAACTGGGCTCCCTGCATCCGACATGGATCCCCGAGCACCCGACGCTGGACAACTTCCGGCAGGCCTTCGACGAGCAGCCGCTGCTCCGGGCCGCCGCCAACTCACTGATCGCCGCGCTCTCGGCCGGCGTCATCGCCGTCGTCATCGCGACCCCGATGGCCTATGTGATGGCCCGCCACCGCTCACGCCTCTCCACGGCCGCCACCGGCTGGGTCGTGGTCAGTCAGGCGTTCCCGTTCGTCCTGCTGATCATTCCGCTCTTCCTGGTCCTCAAGCACCTGCATCTGATCAACACCCTGTGGGGGCTGATCATGGTGTACGTGGTGTGGGCGCTGCCGTTCGCGCTGTGGATGCTGGTCGGCTACGTACGGGCCGTGCCGCCCGAACTGGAGGAGGCGGCGGCGGTCGACGGGGCGGGCCGGCTGCGGACGCTCGTCTCGGTCACCGTCCCACTGCTGGGCCCAGGCATCGTCGCCACCGCACTCTTCGCGTTCGTCACCGCCTGGAACGAGTTCTTCTTCGCCCTCGTCCTGCTCAAGACACCGGAGAAGCAGACCTTGCCGGTCGTACTGACCCACTTCCTCGGCGCGGAGGGCGCGAGCGACCTCGGACCGCTCGCCGCCGCCGCGTTCCTGGCCACCCTTCCCTCGCTCGTCCTCTTCGCCGTCATCCAGCGGCGGATCACGGGCGGCATGCTCGCCGGGGCGGTGAAGAGCTGATGCGCGCGCTCGTACGTACGGCAGCCGCGGCGGCCACCGCGCTCGCTCTGCTGCTCACCGGTTGCGGCGGGGGCGACGACGGCCGGGCGGACGGGAAGATCCGGATCCGCTTCCAGTCGCTGGCCTGGCAGAAGGAGTCCGTCGACATCAACAAGCAGCTGGTGAAGGAGTGGAACGCGAGCCACCCCGACATCGAGGTCCAGTACGTCCAGGGCAGCTGGGACAGCGTCCACGACCAGCTCCTCACGTCCTTCGAGGGGGGTGAGGCGCCGGACGTCATCCACGACGCCTCCGACGACCTCGCGGACTTCGCGTACGGCGGCTATCTCGCCGATCTCCGTACTCTCCTCCCGGACCGGCTGACCGACGACATCCCCGCGCAGAGCTGGCAGACAGCCACGTTCGACGGCGGGGTCTACGGGGTGCCGTTCCTCCAGGAGCCGCGGGTCCTGATCGCCAACGCCAAGATCCTCAAGGCCTCCGGGGTCCGCATCCCGACCCCGGAGAAGCCCTGGAGCTGGCCGGAGTTCCGGCAGGTCACCAAGGAGCTGACCGGCAAGGGCCGTTACGGGATCGCCTGGCCGCTGAAGGAGCCGGTCTCCGTCACCCTCAATCTCGGCCTCTCGGCGGGCGGCGAGCTGTTCCACCGCGGCGCCGACGGGAAGGTCACCGTCGCGATGGGCGAGGGCGATCAGGTCGTACCCGGCACCATCCACGACCAGGTCAACACCGACCACAGCGCCGCCCGCACCGCGCTGGGCATGGGCGGCGGGGACACGCTGCCCGGCCTCTTCGGCGGGAAGTACGCCATGGTGCCGCTCGGGTTCTCCTACCGCCAGCAGGTGGTCGAACAGGCCCCGAAGGGGTTCGAGTGGACCGTGCTGCCCGCCCCCGCCGGCAGTGAGGGCCTGGCCCAGGGCGTGAGCCCGCAGACCCTGTCCGTCGCCGAGGACAGCCCGCACAAGAAGGAGGCCGTGGAGTTCATCGACTTCCTGCTGCGGCCAGCCAACATGGTGCGTCTGGCCAAGGGGGACTGGATGCTGCCGACCGGTACGGCAGCCCTGGCGGATCCCTCGCTGCACACCGCTGAGCGCGGCTGGGCGACGGGCGCCGCCCTCGCGGCCGCGTTGCGCTCCGCGCCGGCCCAGTCGGTGCGCGGCTACCCCGAGTGGAAGGACAAGGTCGCCACGCCCGCGCTCCAGGAGTACTACAGCGGTGCGATCGACGCGGACGAGTTGAGGAAACGTCTGGTGGAGGACGGGAACCGGGTTCTGGCCCGATATCAGCGATGACCTCGGACGGCACGGAAAGAGATTACCGACCGGTACGTATCTTTCCGGCGTCGGAGCGCGGGCGATCCGGCCGCCGGATGCCCGCTCGGAGTCGGCGCCAGGCATTTCTGAACGACGGCGATTCAGACATTCATCGGCTTGAATTTGCTTCTTCATGCTCTTGCTGGGACGTGCGCGTACGGGTATGACCGAGGAAAACGCGCCGTTTCTCTTCGGGGCGATGGGTGCCGGCTGAAACGGAACGCGCTGCCGCTTTTGGCCGAAAAGGAGATCATTGACAACGCCAATTGCTCTGGGCTGTACTCCTGTCGGCGGTGAGCAGCGGTACGGAATTTCTGCCGAGGCGGGAAGTTCGTATCGCAATTACGGCCAAGTCGTGCCCAGGAAAAGTAAATTCAAAGTCAAAGATGGAGGTGCTGTTATGAAGTTCCTTTTTCTGCTGAAGGACAAGATGACGCCGGAGAAGAGCCTGAAGGCATACGCCTGGTACCACTGGTACTAAACCGGCATTAGAGTCCGGCCGGCCGGCGGACGCGGTCCGTCGGCCGGGTCCGTGCCCGGCGTGGCCTCACCGGCCCGCCGGGCACGGGCGCCTCTCGCTTCTTGGAGACCACGATGCAGATATCCGGTACCGGCAGCCGCGCCCGGGACGTCGTCTTCGCGCCGAGACTCCAGGCGCTCCTGACGGACCACCGGGGCGAGGAGATCTTCCGGCTGGACCCCGGCACCGTCGGCGTCGCCGGAGCCGGCCTGACCGACCGCATCCTCGCCGCCAGGCCGGCCACCGAGGATGAGCGCCCCACCTTCAAGCCCCTTCACGGGCGGTCCATTCCCCGTGCCGAGGCCGCCACCGTCATGCAGGCCATCGGCCGCGACGTGCGGACGGCCCTGAAGAAGCCCGTTCCCGAGAACGCCGACCTCCGGGGTGAATGGCCGCATGTGGGCCACGTGTACCTGCGTGATCTGATGCTCGGGGGCGACCCCTACCGGCTGCGCATACTCATGGACCGCGTCCTGGAGCTGACGCCCAAGCTCACCTGGTCGGTCATCGTCGCCGGAGCGGCCCTGCCCGGCAGGCTGCGCCCCGGCGCCCCCGTCTCCGCCATCGCGGGCCTGACCGCCGAGGCCAAGGGGTACGGCGACCGCCGCTACGCGATGGGTCTGTACCGCAGAGCCGCGGCCCCTGTCTGCTTCACCGTGTCGACACTGGTCGCGGGCGCGCTCTGGCTCGGATCACCGTTCGACGACGCGACCTCGAACCGGAACATCCTGTACGAGGCCATGCGGCTGCTGCCGCCCTCCTGGAACATTCTGCGAAGGGCGTCCCCGGAGTACCCGGCGCTCGACCCCCGGATCGGCGCCGGTGACGACGTCCTGCTCCTGCCGCTGCTGAGTCACCGGGACCCCGCGCTCTGGGAGGACCCCGATGCGTTCCGGCCCGAGCGCTGGGACCGTCTCGACCCGGACAGTCAGCCCGGCTACCTGCCCTTCGGCCACGAGTCCGAGCGCTGCTGGGGGCGGCACATGGTGATGCCGCTCGCAGAGATGCTGCTCGACATGGTGCGCGGCGGCGGCCTGACGGTGGATCCCGCACAGACGGCCTCCGACGTCCCCCTCGCCGGGCTGATGGGTGTGACGGGGGTGCGGGTCATCCGACGCTGAACCACCCGGCTCCGCCCTGTTCGTGATGCGTTGTCACGGCCGGGGCGGAGTGCTGTGTCCGGTGCTGCCTCCGCCGTGAAGGGGTGGAAGTTGTGCCCGAGTTGAGGATCACTGGTCGTCTTCTTGTGACGAAATCTTGTCGGGGGCGTTGCAGGCGCAAGGAGGGTCTTGATCTGCGCGCGTCAATCGGCGAGGGTTTCGAGCCAGCCCCCGGAGATCTTCCGGCCGAGGGCCAATCCCCCCACAAAGAATGACGAGGAGATCCCTCTTCATGGCAATTCACAAGCGCGCACGCCGGTTCAAGCTGACCGCCGCCGTCACCGCGGTAGCCGCCGCAGCCGGAGTCACCCTGCTGTCCAGCCCCTTCGCCGGAGCGGCACCCGCCCCCGCGACAGGCAAGATCTACGGTGCCGACGCGGCGACCGCCGTCTCCGGCAGCTACATCGTGATGCTGGACCAGAAGGCGGACAAGGCGGAGCTCGCCAAGGAGTACGGCGGCAAGCTGAAGCGCAACTACAGCTCCGCCATCAACGGCTTCTCCGCCAGCGGCCTTTCGGAGACCGAGGCCAAGCGCCTCGCCGCCGACCCGGCCGTCTCCAAGGTGGTCCAGAACAAGAAGTTCCACATCGACGCCACCCAGGACAACCCGCCGTCCTGGGGCCTGGACCGCATCGACCAGGCGGAGACCGCCGGGGACAACGCGTACACCTACCCGGACAGCGCGGGCGAGGGTGTCACCGCGTACGTCATCGACACCGGAGTCCGCACCACGCACCAGGAGTTCGAGGGCCGGGCCAGCTCGGGCTTCGACGCCGTGGACAACGACGACAGCGCCGACGACGGCAACGGCCACGGAACGCACGTGGCCGGCACCATAGCCGGGGCGACGTACGGCGTCGCCAAGCAGGCCAAGATCGTCGCCGTGCGGGTCCTGGACGACTCCGGCTCGGGCACCACCGAGCAGGTTGTCGCGGGCATCGACTGGGTCACCGAGAACCACGAGGGCCCGTCCGTCGCCAACATGAGCCTCGGCGGCGGCGCGGACGAGGCGCTCGACGCGGCGGTCCAGAAGGCCATCGCCTCCGGCGTCACCTTCGCGGTCGCGGCCGGCAACGAGTCGAGCGACGCCGGCGAGGGCTCGCCCTCCCGCGTCCCCGAGGCCATCACGGTCGCCTCCTCCACCGTGGACGACGAGCAGTCGTCGTTCTCCAACTACGGCTCGATCGTGGACATCTACGCCCCGGGCTCGGACATCACCTCGTCGTGGAACGACAGCGACGACGCCTCCAACACCATCTCGGGTACGTCCATGGCGACCCCCCACGTCGTCGGTGCCGCCGCCGTCTACCTGGCAGGGCACCCGGACGCCACCCCGGAGGAGGTCGCGACGGCGCTGACCGAGGGAGCCACTCCGGACGCCATCAGCAACGCCACCGAAGGGACGGCGAACAAGCTGCTGAAGGTCGTTGAGTAACACGGGCACCATCTGACCGGCGGCCACCGCGCCCTCCCCCACGGGGCGCGGCGGCCGCACGGCCGGGGAAGATCGTCCTATGGTGTGCCCATGATGATGTACGCGGCGCCGTTGCCCGGGACGAACGGGAGCGGCCACCGGAGGCTCACCACGGCCGGGCCCCGCGAGCTGCCCACCGGATCCGCGCGGACGGCCGGAGGCGGCTCATGAGCGAGCCGCCCCCGGGTGTGGCCGCAGCGGTCGAGGGCCAACTCCGCCTCCTCGACCCGATGGTCCGGGCCTCCACCGAACTCCTCGTCCAGGTCCTCCACCCCGACTTCCATGAGGTGGACACCACGGGCCGCCGCTGGGACCGCGCGATGGTCATCACCGCGCTGATCTCCGACGAGGCCCCGCGGCCCGGGCAGCTCACCGCCTCACGTATGAACGGGGTCCAGCTCGCCGACGAGCTCGTCCACGTCACGTTCGACACCGAGGCCAAGGGGCAGCGCGCCCACCGCAGTTCGCTGTGGCGCCTCACCGCGACGGGATGGCTGCTGTACTACCACCAGGCCACCCCCTTCGTCATGGCGGCGGCCACCGAAGGGTGAGGCGTCAGCGACGGCCCGCCCGATGCGCCCGCGCCGACCACCGTCCGTCCGTGCGGGTGATCCGTACCGGATGGCCGAAGCAGTCGCTGACCTGACCGGTGGTCAGCACCTCGTCGGCCGGCCCCGAGGCCACATTCCGCCCGCCACGCAGCAGCATCGCATGCGTGGTCGAGGCCGGCAGCTCCTCCAGATGGTGCGTGACCAGCACCGTCGCCAGCTCCGGATGCTCCTCGCGCAACGCGTCCAGACTGTCCAGCAACTGCTCCCGGGCCGCCAGATCCAGCCCGGTGGCCGGCTCGTCGAGCAGCAGCAGCCGGGGCTGCGGCATCAGCGCACGGGCGATGAGCGTACGACCGCGCTCACCCTGCGACAGAGTCGGCCAGCGCGACCGCGTCCTGCCGCCCATGCCCAGCATCCTCAGCAGCCGCTCGGCACGTTCCCGCTGCTCGGCCCCCGGCGACCAGCGCGGCAGCGGCTCGACCGAGTTGGTCAGGCCGGTCAGCACCACCTGGCTCACCGTCAGCGGGGAACGCAGCGGGTGACGCGGATCGACATGCCCCAGCAGGGTCCGCAGCTCCCGCAGATCGACCCGGCCGAGCGTGCGCCCCAGCACCTCCACCGAGCCCCGGGTGGGGTGGGTGACCGCGCCGAGCAGCCCGAGCAGGGTGCTCTTGCCCGCGCCGTTGGCGCCGAGCAGGGCCCAGTGCTCGCCGCTCCGTACGGTCAGCGAGACCGAGTCGAGCAGGACGTTCCCGTCCCGTACGAGGCAGACACGGTCGGCCCGGATCACCGGCACCGGGCCGGCCGGGGTGCTCGGGGCGGGGACGGCGGCGATCGTGGTCACGTGCGCGTACTCCTTCATGCGGATGCGAGCGCCTCCAGGCGGCTCATGTCCTCGGTCGTCAGCCGGATCTCACGCGCCCCCAGGTTCTCCGACAGGTGGACGGGCGAACCGGTGCCCGGGGTCGGGCACAGTACGGGGGAGCGGTGCAGCAGCCAGGCGAGGGCGATCTGCCCGCGGGTGGCGCCGTGGCCCTCCGCGACACCGTCGAGCGCGGCGGAGGCGTCGCCGGTCAGTGCGCCGTCGGCCAGCGGGAACCACGGGAGGAACGCCAGGTCATGGGCTTCGCATACCTTCAGCACCGCATCCGACGCGCGGTCGAGGAGGTTGAAGCGGTTCTGCACCGAGGCGATCCCGGTCAGGGAGAGCGCCTGCTCCAGCTGGTCGGCGGTGAGGGTGTCCAGACCGATGTACCGGATCTTACCTTCCTGCCGCAGCGCATCCAGAGCGCCCAGCTGATCGGCCATCGGAACCTGCGGGTCCAGCCGGTGCAGCTGGTACACGTCGATCCGGTCGGTCCGCAGCCTGCGCAGACTGGCCTCGCACATCGCGCGCAGCTCCTCGGGCCGCCCCGCGACGTGCCAGGCGCTGTCGCTGGTGCGTACGACACCGCCCTTGGTCGCGATCACGAGCTCGTCGCGGTACGGGTACAGCGCTTCGGCCACCAGTTCCTCGGCCACCCCCGGGCCGTAGTTGTCGGCGGTGTCGATCAGGGTGACGCCCTGATCGACTGCCGACCGGAGCACCGTCAGCGCGTCCCGGCGGTCGCCGCGCGGGCCCCAGTACCCGGGGCCGGTCAGCTGGGCGGTGCCGTAGCCGAGACGGCGCACGGGCAGCTCGCCGCCGAGGAGGAACGAACCGTCGGGGGAGGGGAGCGAAGCAGACATGAAGGAACAGTAGTCCCGGGGTCCGGTACGCCCTGCGGCCGGTTCCTGTCGCCTTTTTTCAAGACGGGGTGCGGTGATCCTTTCTAGAGTGCTGTACATGAAGACCGAGCACACCCATATGACCGAATGCGCCGCCGAAGCCGCCCGCGTGGCCCGCGGCGTCCGCCCCGAACAGCTCGAAGCCCCCGTCACTCCCTGCGCCGGCTGGGACGTCCGCGGGCTCATCAACCACTGGGTGCTCTACACCTCGCACGGAATGGAGCACCGCGCCCTGCGCACGGAGATCCCCGAGGAGCTCACCGCGCGGGACTTCACGGCGGACGCCGACTGGACCGAGCAGTACGCGGCCCAGCTGGACCGCGCCGTCGCCGCCTGGTCGGACCCGGCCGTCTGGGAGGGCACGATCGGCACCGGTGAGTCGGCCACCCCGGCCGCGGACACCGCCGCGATGCTCATCGAGGAGACGGCCCTGCACGGCTGGGACGTGGCCCGGGCCACCGGCCAGGAGTTCCGGCTCTCGGACGAGGCGGCTGCCCATGTCCTGGGGATCGTCGAGAAGACCGCGGCGCTCTACCGTCAGTACGAGGGTTTCGCCGACGAGATCACCGTCGCTGCCGGAGCATCCGACTTCGAGCGGGCGCTGGCCCTGAGCGGCCGTGATCCGCAGTGGACCGCCGCATGAAAATGGCCCATCCCCACGGGTGGTGAATGGCCCGTGGGGATGAGCCACTGGCTGGCTAGGCTCGATCCATGACCACTCACCGCAGCCCGGACACGGGCAGGGCCGTCATCGACTTCTTCTTCGACCCGGCCTGCCCGTTCGCCTGGATCACCTCCCGCTGGATGCTGGAGGTGGAGCAGCAGCGCGACATCGAGCTCCGCTTCCACGTGATGAGCCTCTACCTGCACAACACGGGCAACGAACTCCCCGACTGGTACCGGACCCTGGTCGACAAATCGATCGGGCCGGTGCGCGTCGCCGTCGCCGCGGCCGGACTGCGTGGCGAGGGCGTCCTGCGCGATCTGTACACGGCCTTCGGGATCCGGATCCACCAGCAGAAGAACGAGGACTTCGACGAGGTGATCGCCCAGTCCCTCGACGAGCTCGGTCTGCCCGCCGAACTGGCCGCGGCCGCTCACGACCCGGCGTACGACGAGGCGCTGCGCCGCAGCCACGACGCAGGCAAGGACCCGGAGGCGGACGGATACGTGGGCACGCCCACCCTCCACGTGGACGGGACCGTGTGGTTCGGCCCCGTGCTGCGGGCCGTGCCGCGCGGTGAGGAGGCGGCGCGGCTGTTCGACAGCTTCCGGGTACTCGCCGGGTACGACGACTTCTTCGAGCTCAAGCGGACCCGCACGGGCGGACTGGACGTGGGCTGAGCGAGAGCCCGGCATGATCCGGACGAGAGGCCCTACGCGCTGACCGGGGTGGACCGGGCCGTCCGGACGCGTGCCTCGTCGTACCGGTCCAGCAGCAGCCGTGCCAGTTCCGGCGACGGGCCCAGCACGCCGGCCAGTACATCCGCCCCGGCCTCGGCCGCCCCCGCCGCGATGCGGTCCGGGAGGCGGCCGGGCGCGATCACGTACGGGGCGACCGCCACCCGGCGCACACCGTCGGCCCGCAGGGCCCGTACCGCGTCCTCGGTACGGGGATGGGATGCGGAGGCGAACGCAGGCCGCACGGAACACCAACCGGTGTGCCGCAGCTCCCGCGCAATTTCAGCGATCACTGCGATCGCCTCCGGGTCTGTGGAGCCCGCCGAGGCCAGGACGAGCCCGGTCGAGCCTTTGTCGCCGGGGCGGACCCCGGCTTCGTACAGCCGCCGCTCCAGAGCGGAGTTCAGCAGCGGCGAGGGGCCGAGCACCTCGGCCTGCCGCACCCGCAGCCGCGGCAGCCGGGCGCGTGCCTCCCGCAGGACCGCCGGGATGTCGGACTTGGCATGGAAGGCGCGGGTGAGCAGCAGCGGAAGCGCCACCACCTCACCCGCCCCCTGCGCGTCCAGCCCCTCCAGGACCCGCGGCACCGACGGTGCGTTGAAGTCCAGGAACCCGGTCTCCACCCGCAGCCCGGGCCGCAGCGCCCGTACTCGCGCGGTGAGCGCGTGCACGGTCGCCGCGTGCCGCGGATCGCGGCTGCCGTGGGCGATGACGAGGAGGACCGGAGCAGTCATGTCACCAGCTCAGTTCTTCACGAGGAGACCGCGGCTGCGCAGCACCCACCGCTCCAGCGGACTGAAGATGAGCAGGTCGATGGCGATGCCGACGATGAGGATCAGGAAGATGGCGAGGAAGACCATCGACATGCTGCTGGTCTCACGGCCCTGCTCCAGCAGTTGCCCGAGCCCCACACCCAGATCGGGCGACGAGGCGATGATCTCGGCAGCCATCAGCGAGCGCCAGGAGAACGCCCAGCCCTGCTTCAGACCCGCCAGGTATCCGGGCAGCGACGCCGGCAGCACGATGTGCCAGGTGCCGCGCAGCCCGGTGGCACCCAGCGTCTTGCCGGCCCGCAGGTGCAGCGGCGGAATCTGGTCGACACCCGCGACGAGCCCATTGGCGATCGATGGGACAGCACCCAGCAGGATCACCGCGTACATCATCCTGTCGTCCAGCCCCAGCCAGATGACGGCGGGCGGCACCCATGCCACCGACGGCAGCGACTGGAGCCCGGAGAGCACCGGACCGATCGCCGCGCGCACCACCTTCACCCGCGACACCAGCAGCCCCAGCGGGGTGCCGAAGACGAGAGCGAGGAGGAAGCCGAGCAGACCGCGCGAGACGCTCGTCCAGATGTAGCCGAGCAGGGTGCCCTGCGCCCAGGCGTTGGACACCTCGTCCCAGACCAGTGCGGGCGACGGCAGCTTGTAGTCGTCGGTGACCTTCGCCCAGATCAGGATCTGCCAGACGAGCAGCACCAGCGCGACGGCCACCACCGGAGGCAGGACCTTCTGCGTCAGCACCTGGCGCACCGGGGTCCGGCTCACCCGTACCGCGTCGAGCGCGTCGAGTCCCGCTTCCAGGCCGGCCAGGTCCTGGGCCTCGTCCCTCGGGGCGGGGTCCTTGGCTGTGGTCTCAGTGCTGGCCATGTCGGCGGATCTCCCCACGCAGTTGTTCGGTGATCTCGACGGACAGTTCCGCCACCGCGGTGTCCTCGATGCGGCGCGGCTGCTCGATGTCGACCGTCCACTCCCGGGCGATCCGGCCGGGGCGGGACGAGAGCAGCACCACACGCTCCGCGAGCCGGACCGCCTCGCGCACGTTGTGTGTGACGAACAGGACGGAGACGTTCGTCTCGCGCCAGATCCGGGTGAGCTCGTCGTGCAGCACGTCCCGGGTGATGGCGTCGAGTGCGGCGAACGGCTCGTCCATCAGCAGCAGTTGGCTGTCCTGGGCGAGCGCGCGGGCCATCGCCACCCGCTGCCGCATTCCGCCCGACAGCTCGTGCACCCGCTTGCCGTACGCCCCGCCCAGGCGCACCAGTTCCAGGAGCCGCTCCGCCTCCGTGCGGCGTTCCGACTTCGGTACGCCGCGCAGCCGAAGCGCCAGTTCGATGTTCTTGCCCGCGGTCAGCCACGGGAACAGGGCGTGCTCCTGGAACATCAGGGCCGGCCGCCCGCCCGGGGTCTCGATGGAGCCCCCGGTCGGGCGGTCGAGTCCAGCGACCAGGTTGAGCAGTGTCGACTTTCCGCACCCGGAGGCTCCCAGGAGGGTGACGAACTCGCCGGGAGCGACATCGAGCGTGATGTCGTCCAGAACGAGCTGCTGCCCTTCCGGTCCGGCGAAGGACTTCGAGACGTGGTCGATCCGGGCGGCGTGCCCGACCGCCGTACGGTCCTCGGCCTTGGTGAGCGTGGTCGTCGCCATGGTCGTCACCTCCTGGGAGATCCTGGAACGGTCGGGTGGTTACTTGACGCCGAGACCGGCGTCGGCGACCTCGGGCTTGCCCGCGGCCTTGAGGATCTTGTTCAGCGGCTTCAGGTCGTAGATGCCCGTCAGATCCGTCTCGTCCAGCAGGCCGGCCTTCACCGCGTGCTTCGCCTCCGTGTCGAGCGTGGCGGCCAGCGGGTCATCGGTGAACTGGATCGACTTCCACGCCGGGTCCAGGACGTCCGCAGGCAGCTCCTTGCCGGACAGCGTCTTGAGCGCGGCGTTGGCGGACGCCTTCGCCTTGTCCGGGTTGGCGTTGATCCACGCGTTGGTGTTGACCGAACCGCGCAGCACCGCCTCGACGACATCCGGGTGCTCGCTGAGGAACTTCTGCGACACGATGATGTTCGTGATCACGAACTTGTTGTCCGGCCACAGCGTCGACTCGTCGAGGAGCACCTTCGCGCCCTGCTCGACCAGCTTGGACGCGGTCGGCTCGGGAACCCAGGCGCCGTCGATGGAACCGGACTTGTAGGCGTCCGGGGTCACCTTGTTGTCCGTACGCACCACGGAGACGTCGCCCTTCCCGCTCTGCGCGTCGACCGTCCAGCCCTTTTCGGAGATCCAGTTCAGGAACGCCACGTCCTGGGTGTTGCCGAGCTGGGGGGTGGCGATTTTCTTGCCCTTGAGGTCGTCGAGGGTCTTGACCTTCTTCGGGTTGACGACCAGCTTGACGCCGCCGGAGGCCGAACCGCCGATGATGCGAAGGCTCTTGCCCTTGGACTTCGTGAAGCCGTTGATGGAGGGCGAGGGGCCGATGAAGCCGATGTCGATCGAACCGGCGTTGAGTGCCTCGATCTCGGAGGGGCCCGCGTTGAACGTGGAGGGCTTGACCTCGGTGGAGCCGAGCTCCTTGGCGATGAGGCCTTCCTGGATGCCGACCAGCGCGGTGGCGTGCGTCAGGTTCGGGAAGTACCCGATCTTCACGGTGTCCGTGGAGAGCTTCTTGCCGCCGGCGGCGACGTTCGTCTTCTTGGCGTCGTCGTCCTTCGCCTCGGAGCCGTAGCCGCAGGCGGTGAGCGCCACGGCGAGCAGCGGCAGGGCGGCGGCAGCGGCGATGCTACGGCGAAGCGTGGTACGGGGGGCAGACACGGGAGGTCTTCCTCTCGGAGGCCCGGTGCTCACGTCCCTCGGAAGTCCGGGGACGCGGCCGGGAGGTCGGCAGGTCTTCGTCTGAACTGGCGGTGCAGGTGGTGCTGCCGGGCGCGCAGGCAGTGCGCGTACGTCATCGCGCACATCGCGCAACCCCGCCCTGGCCGCTGCCGAGGGCGCCGCTGCCGACGCGGCCGCCCTCTTTCGCGAAGGTGGAGAAGATGTCCTGGCTCATCAGAAGTCCCACTCCGCGTCGTCGTCCACCGGAGTCCCGGTCTGCGGGACGGTGGCGAAGGAGGCGCCCGCCATGCCGGCGGTGAGTGTGGTGCCGTCGGCCGGGTCGATGAGGAGGAAGGAGCCGGTGCGGCGGGAGTCGGCGTAGGCGTCGAGTGCGAGGGGTTCTGCGGTGCGGACGACGACGCGGCCGATGTCGTTGGCGATGAGTTGTCCGGGGGCGGGGTGCTGGGAGAGGTCGTCGAGGGTGAGCCGGGAGGGGATGTCCTTGACGATCGCCTTGACGGTGCGGGTGGTGTGCTTGAGCAGTACCCGCTGGCCCACGGTGAGTGGCTGGTCCGCGACGTGGCAGACGGTTGCCTCGACGTCCTGGGTGATGGCGGGTGCGTCGCCGGCCGGGGCTATCAGGTCGCCGCGTGACACGTCGATGTCGTCGGTCAGGCGGAGCGTGACCGACTGGGGTGCCCAGGCGATGTCCACGCTGTCGCCGAGCAGGTCGATTCCGGCGATGGTGGAGGTGCGGCCGGAGGGCAGGACGGTGACGGGTTCGCCGACGCGGAACACTCCGGCGGCGATCTGGCCGGCGTAGCCGCGGTAGTCGGGGTGCTCGGCGGTCTGCGGCCGGATGACGTACTGGACGGGGAAGCGGGCGTGGCAGGCGGTGAGGTCGTGGCTGACCGGGACTGTTTCCAGGTGCTCCAGAACGGTCGGGCCGCCGTACCAGTCCATGTTCGCGGAGGGCTCCACGACGTTGTCACCGGCCAGTGCGGAGATCGGGATCGCGGTGATCTCCGGGACGCCGAGGGAGGCCGCGTAGGCGGTGAACTCCTTGGCGATGGCGGCGAAGACCGGCTCCGCGTAGTCGACCAGGTCCATTTTGTTCACGGCCAGTACGACGTGCGGGACGCGCAGCAGTGCGGCGACGGCGGCGTGCCGGCGGGTCTGCTCGACGACCCCGTTGCGGGCGTCGACCAGGACGACGGCCAGCTCGGCGGTGGAGGCGCCGGTGACCATGTTGCGGGTGTACTGCACATGGCCCGGGGTGTCGGCCAGGATGAACCGGCGCCGGGTGGTGGCGAAGTAGCGGTAGGCGACATCGATGGTGATGCCCTGCTCGCGCTCGGCCCGCAGCCCGTCGGTCAGCAGTGCCAGGTCCGGCGCGTCCTGGCCGCGCTTGCGGGATGCGTCCTGGACGGCTTCCAGCTGGTCGGTGAGGACCGACTTGGAGTCGTGGAGGAGCCGTCCCACGAGGGTGGACTTGCCGTCGTCGACGGATCCGGCGGTGGCGAAGCGCAGCAGGGTGGTGGTCGACAGCTGGTCGGCCAGCTGGGTGGGTGTGGTCATTTTAGAAGTACCCCTCGCGCTTACGGTCTTCCATCGCGGCCTCGGACATCTTGTCGTCGGCGCGGGTCGCGCCCCGCTCGGTGAGGCGGGAGGCGGCGATCTCGGTGATCACGGCGTCCAGGGTGGTGGCGTCGGAGTCGACGGCGCCGGTGCAGGACATGTCGCCGACCGTGCGGTAGCGGACCTGGCGGGTTTCGACTGTTTCGTGGTCCTTGGGGCCGCCCCAGTCGCCCGCGGTCAGCCACATGCCGGAGCGGTTGAAGACCTCGCGTTCGTGGGCGAAGTAGATCCGGGGGAGTTCGATGCCCTCGCGCTCGATGTACTGCCACACGTCGAGTTCGGTCCAGTTGGAGATCGGGAAGACCCGGACGTGCTCGCCCGCGGCGTGGCGGCCGTTGTAGAGCTGCCACAGTTCGGGGCGCTGGCGGCGCGGGTCCCACTGGGAGAACTCGTCGCGCAGCGAGAAGACCCGTTCCTTGGCGCGGGCCTTCTCCTCGTCGCGGCGGCCGCCGCCGAACACGGCGTCGAAGCGGTGCTGCTGGATCGCCTCGGTCAGCGGCACGGTCTGCAGCGGGTTGCGGGTGCCGTCGGGGCGCTCGCGGAGCTTCCCGGCGTCGATGTACTCCTGGACGGAGGCGACATGGAGACGCAGTCCGTGCTCGGCGACCGTGCGGTCGCGGTACTCCAGGACCTCGGGGAAGTTGTGCCCGGTGTCCACGTGCAGCAGCGTGAACGGCACCGGCGCGGGCGCGAACGCCTTGAGTGCCAGGTGCAGCATCAGGATCGAGTCCTTGCCGCCGGAGAACAGGATCACCGGCCGCTCGAACTCCCCCGCCACCTCACGGAAGATGTGCACCGCCTCGGACTCCAGCGAATCCAGGTGGCTGAGTGCGTACGGATTGGCGGTGCCTTCCGACACAGTCGCGACGGTCGTCACGCTGCACCCCTCTCGCTCAGCAGCGCGTACAGCTCCGCCGCGGACTCCTGCACGGTCTGCTGGTGCGACTCGATCCGCAGGTCGGGCGACTCGGGCGCCTCGTAGGGGTCGTCCACCCCGGTCAGCCCGCTGATCTCGCCCGCCGCCTGCTTGGCGTAGAGCCCCTTCACATCGCGTACGGAGCACACCTCGACCGGAGTGGCGACATGCACCTCCAGATACGCGGTGCCCTCGGCCTGGTGCCGCTTGCGGACCGCGTCACGGCTGTCCGCGTACGGGGCGATGACCGGGACCAGCACCTTCACGCCGTTGGCCGCCAGCAGTTCGGCGACGAAGCCGATCCGCTGGACGTTGGTGTGCCGGTCCTCGCGGGTGAAGCCGAGGCCCGCGGAGAGGAACTCGCGGATCTCGTCGCCGTCGAGCACCTCCACCCGGTGACCCTCGCCGCGCAGCCGCCCGGCGAGTTCGTACGCGATGGTGGTCTTGCCCGCGCTCGGCAGACCGGTCAGCCAGACGGTGGCTCCCGTCTCCGTCACGCTCATCGAAGTCTCCTGATCAGTCGTCATCAGTCGTGCAGCCCGCATTCGGTCTTGCCGCGCCCGGCCCAGCGGCCGGCCCGTGCGTCCTCGCCCTCCAGCACCCGGCGGGTACAGGGAGCACAGCCTACGGAGGCGTAACCGTCCATCAACAGCGGGTTGGTGAGCACCCCGTGCTCGGCGACGTACGCGTCGACTTCGTCCTGGGTCCAGCGGGCGATCGGCGAGACCTTGACCTTCTGCCGCTTCTCGTCCCAGCCGACCACCGGCGTGTTCGCCCGGGTGGGGGAGTCGTCGCGGCGCAGCCCGGTGGCCCAGGCCGTGTACGAGGTCAGTCCCTCTTCGAGGGGCTTGACCTTGCGCAGCTTGCAGCAGAGGTCCGGGTCGCGGTCGTGCAGCTTCGCCCCGTACTCGGCGTCCTGCTCGGCCACGGTCTGGCGCGGCGTCAGCGTGATGACGTTGACGTCCATCACCGCCTCCACCGCGTCACGCGTGCCGATCGTCTCGGGGAAGTGGTAACCCGTGTCGAGGAAGACCACGTCCACCCCGGGCAGGGCGCGGGAGGCGAGGTGGGCGACGACCGCGTCCTCCATCGACGACGTCACGCAGAACCGCTTGCCGAACGTCTCGGTGGCCCACTGGAGGATCTCCAGTGCGGAGGCGTCCTCCAGCTCCCGGCCCGCACGCGTCGCCAGGTCCTTGAGCTCGGCCGCGGAGCGTTCCCTGGTCTGCAGAGTGTCCGTCATATCCCGTCCCCTTCACCGTCGTTGCGCTGCAGTCCCCGGGCCAGCAGGCCCAGGAACTTCAGCTGGAACGCCCGGTTGCAGGAGGTGCATTCCCAAGCCCCGTGCCCTGCCTCGTGCGGGCGCAGGTCCTCGTCGCCGCAGTAGGGGCAGTGGAAAGGCGCGGCGCGTTCGCTCATGACAGCGACTCCGCACTGGCCCTGGCCGCCCAGGTCGCGAAGCGTTCGTCGTCCTCGCGCTCCGCCTGGAACTTCTCCAGGACCCGCTCGACGTAGTCGGGCAGTTCGGCCGAAGTGACCTTCAGGCCGCGGACCTTGCGGCCGAATCCGGCCTCCAGGCCGAGTGCGCCGCCGAGGTGCACCTGGTAGCCCTCCACCTGGTTGCCCTCGTCGTCCAGCATGAGCTGGCCCTTGAGGCCGATGTCCGCGGTCTGGATGCGGGCGCAGGCGTTGGGGCAGCCGTTGATGTTGATGGTGAGCGGCTCGTCGAACTCCGGGAGGCGGCGCTCCAGTTCGTCGATGAGCGCGGCGCCGCGCGCCTTGGTCTCGACGATCGCCAGCTTGCAGTACTCGATGCCCGTGCAGGCCATCGTGCCGCGGCGGAACGAGGACGGCTTCACCTGGAAGCCGAGCGCCTCCAGGCCGGCGGACAGGGACTCGACCCGGTCCTGCTCCACATCGAGAATGATCATCTTCTGCTCGACGGTGGTGCGCACCCGGCCGGAGCCGTGCGCCTCGGCGAGTTCGGCGATCTTGGCGAGGGTGGAGCCGTCGACCCGTCCGACCCGGGGCGCGAAACCGACGTAGAAGCGTCCGTCCTGCTGCGGGTGGACGCCGATGTGGTCGCGCCAGCGGCTGCTCGGCTCCGCGGGCGCGGGTCCGTCCAGCATCGGGCGCTTGAGGTACTCGTCCTCCAGCACCTGGCGGAACTTCGCGACACCCCAGTCGGCGACCAGGAACTTCAGCCGGGCGCGGTTGCGGAGCCGGCGGTAACCGTAGTCGCGGAAGATTCCCACGACACCGGCCCACACGTCCGCGACCTCGTCCAACGGGACCCAGGCGCCCAGGCGTTCGGCCAGTCGCGGGTTGGTGGAGAGGCCGCCGCCGACCCAGAGGTCGAAGCCGGGGCCGTGCTCGGGGTGTTCGACGCCGACGAACGCGATGTCGTTGATCTCGTGCACCACGTCCTGCACCGGGGAGCCGGAGATGGCGGTCTTGAACTTGCGCGGCAGGTTGGAGAACTCCGGACTGCCGATGTAGCGCTCGTGGATCTCGTCCAGCGCCGAGGTGCCGTCGATGATCTCGTCGGCGGCGATGCCCGCCACCGGGGAGCCGATCATCGTGCGGGGGCAGTCACCGCACGCCTCGGTGGTGGAGAGGCCGACGGCCTCCAGCTTCTCCCAGATCGCCGGGACGTCCTCGATGCGGATCCAGTGCATCTGGACGTTCTGACGGTCCGTGATGTCCGCGCTGCCGCGGGCGTACTCCTCGGAGATCTCGCCGATGACGCGCAGCTGCGTGGTGGTCAGCCTGCCGCCGTCGATGCGGACCCGCATCATGAAGTACTTGTCCTCGAGCTCCTCGGGCTCCAGGACCGCGGTCTTCCCGCCGTCGATACCGGCCCGCCGCTGGGTGTACAGGCCCCACCAACGCATGCGTCCGCGGAGGTCGTTGGGGTCGATCGAGTCGAACCCGCGCTTGGAGTAGATCGTCTCAATGCGTGTCCGCACGTTGAGACTGTCGTCGTCCTTCTTGAACTGCTCATTGCCGTTGAGCGGGGTGTAGTGCCCCAGCGCCCACTGGCCTTCGCCACGGTGGCGTCCTGCCTTGCGGCGGGGCGTGGCGGGCGCGGGCTGTTCCGGGGTAGCGGCCATGACAGTACGTCCTTCGGGACTACAGGAGGGCGGCTCTGAACTGCACACTCGCGAGGAGGCGCGGCGGTGCGCAGGATTTGCAGAGAAAGGTTGATCGCGGCGGTGCTGTGACTCTCAGCTCGCCGGACAGATGGCGCTGGACATGCGGCCGAGGTCGACGTGGCGTCGACTCACCAAGGCAATTCCAGTTCCAGGCATGACGGAAGCGTGTCACGCGGGTCTCGGAGCAGTCCACCACTATCCATGATGTGGACGAGAGTGTCCCGACAGGTGAGACGATGTGGCGCCCGTCACTTCAATGACGGGCGCCAGGTGGCCGGAAAACCGGACAACCGTGTGCATTTCTTACGAAGGATTCCCGCAGGGTCTACGGAAGCGGCGTCCGGCCGGATTCCGGCCACGGACCCGGGGTGGCGACCTCGGGCTCCAGCTCCGTCCTGGTGTCGAACAGCCGGAAGCCGCGGCGCTGATAGTTGCCCATGGCGTGCGGCCCGTCCTTGGAGCAGGTGTGCACCCACACCCGCTTCGTCGCGGGCCGCTCGGGCCACCGCTCCGCCAGGTCCCAGGCGCGCGCGACCCCGTACGAGAGCAGATGCCCGCCGATCCGGCGTCCACGGAAGGCCGGGAGGAGGCCGAAGTACATGATCTCGACCACGCCGTCGTCCTGCGGGTCCAGCTCCACGTATCCGGCCGGCGACCCGTTGGCGTACGCCACCCACGTCTCCGCGCCCGGCCGGTCCAGCACTTCCTGCCACTGCGCGTACGTCATCGACAGCCGGTCCGTCCACTGGATGTCGCCGCCGACCGCCGTGTAGAGGAACCGGCTGAACTCCGGCAGCGGCACCTCGGACCGGACGATCCGTACGTCCGAATCCGGCACGGCCGAGGGCCGCAGATCGTCGGGGGAGGTCTGCTCCAGGGACCAGACGGTCACCTCGGCGAGGGCGGGGTCGGATGGACGCTCGGGGTTGCTCATGACTGCCAGAAAACCATGCCCCACGGCCCCGGCCCAAGCCGGGACCACGGAGCGGACGCCCAGGACCTGCGGGAACACCGCTCAGGAGGCGCTGCGCGCCGCCACCACCACGGGGGCCTTCGACCGCGGCAGCAGATCGCCCGGGTGCTCCGGACGGATCACCTCCACTTCCACCCCTTCCCCGAAGCGGTACGGGCGGTGCGCCAGTACCTCCGCGAGATGGCGCCGCAGTCGCGAGATCTCGGCCCGGACCGTCACCGTCCTGGTCGGGTCGCCGAAGAGGTCCTCCGCCAGCTCGGACGCCGTACGCCCCTCCGGGTGCAGCGCCAGCGCGTAGAGCAGCTCGGCGTGGCGCGGGGAGAGCCGCTGCGTCCACGTGCCCACCGGGCTCACCACATTCACGGCGAGGCTGCGCGGCAGGCTCAGATCGAGCACGACCCGGCGCGGCGGGCTGTCCAGCGCCCCGTCCGCCACCTGCACCAGCCAGCCGCCCTGCAGCGGCTCCACCCGGCACATCCCGAGCGAGGGCAGCCACACCCGGCCCGGCTGCAGCGACTTCGGCAGCGGCAGCCGGTCCACCGGAGGCATCCCGGTGACCGCGGCCAGCCAGCCGTTGCTGTCCACCGCCAGGGCCCGGCCCCCCAGCCGGCACAGCATCGGCGCCGCCACCGAGCGCAGCCGGTCGATCGACTGCAGGTGCTGGGTCCTGATCTCGCTCTCGGCCAGCCGGGCCACCGAGCCGACCAGGGCGAGCGTCGTCGGATGGAAGGTGCTCGCCGGACCACTGATATCGACGATCCCCATCAGCCGGCCGTCCCGCGGATCGCGCACCGGGGCCGCCGCGCACGTCCACCCGTGCAGACTGCGGACGAAGTGCTCCGCGGAGTGGACCTGCACAGGGGCGCGCGAGGCGAGCGCGGTACCGATCGCGTTGGTGCCCGTGATCGCCTCGGACCAGGCGGCGCCCTCGGCCAGGCAGATGTTGTCCGCCAGACGCAGCACTCCCGTGTTGCCCTGGCGCCACAGCACCCGGCCCTCCACATCGGTGACCACCATGATCTGCTGCGAGGCGTCCGCGATGCTCACCAGGCCGTCGCTGAGCAGCGGCATCACCTCGCCCAGCGTGGAACTGCGACGCCGGTGCTCGACCTCGTCCAGCTCCAGCAGGATGCTGTGGGTGGTCTGTTCCGGATCGATCCCGCTGCGCAGCACCCGGTCCCACGAGGCCCCGATCTCTGCCCGCGGTGCGGTGGGCATCCGGTCGCCCGCCATCCTCGCCTCGCGGGCCCGGTGGACCAGGCGGTTGGCCCGGCCGGACTCCTGGGCAGCGAGCCGCATCACGTCGACAGGACTCGTCTCCATGCCGGATTCCCCCCTCATGACTGTGCCGGGCCCCGGTCAAGGAGCCGCGGCACCCATCCTGCCGCTGCGGGAGCCCCGGCACCGCAACTCCACACAATGGTTGCAACCCTCTGCAACTCTGGCGACGGCCGCGCGACCGTACAAGAGTGACGGAACACCGAACGGCAGGGTTTCGGCCCCGAAGTCCGGTGTGTACAGCATGGGGGGTGGTGCCGTGTCGGCGCAGCACCACCCCCTGTTGCTGCCCGGATGCCGTTCAGGTCAACGCTCCACGGGCCGCGCCCGTTCAACGACCGATGCCAGATCCAGGCTGTGCGGCAGCGTCCCGAACGCCGAGCCCCGGTCACCGCCCAGGCGTGACGCGCAGAACGCGTCGGCGACCTCCGGCGGAGCCCAGCGCACCAGCAGCGAACCCTGCAGCACCAGCGCCATCCGCTCCACGAGCCGGCGGGCCCGCGCCTCGATCCCCTCCAGGTCGGCGAGCTCGGTCAGCATGTCCTTGATCGCCCGGTCGAGCCGGTGGTCGGCGCCCCGCGCCCGTCCCACCTCCTGGAGGAACGCGTTCAGCGCCAGCGGCTCGTGCTGCAGGGCGCGCAGGACGTCCAGGGCCTGGACATTCCCCGAGCCCTCCCAGATCGAGTTGAGCGGCGCCTCGCGCAGCAGCCGCGGCATCCCCGACTCCTCCACGTAGCCGTTGCCGCCCAGGCATTCGAGCGCCTCGGCCACCAGTGGGGTGCACCGCTTCGTCACCCAGTACTTCGCCGTGGGCACCGCGATCCGCAGGAACGCCGACTCGCCCTCCGTCCCGGCGTCGTACGCGGCCGCGAGCCGCATCGCCAGCACCGTCGCGGCCTCGGACTCCAGCGCCAGATCGGCCAGCACGTTGCGCATCAGCGGCTTGTCGACCAGCACCCCGCCGAACGCGCTGCGGTACGTGGCGTGGTGGACCGCCTGCGCCACCGCCTGCCGCATCAGCGCCGCCGAGCCGGTCACACAGTCCAGCCGGGTCGCCGCCACCATGTCGATGATGGTGCGCACCCCGCGCCCCTCCTCACCGATCCTGCGCACCCACGTACCGTCGAACTCGACCTCGGCGGAGGCATTGGACCGGTTGCCCAGCTTGTCCTTGAGCCGCTGGATCGCGAACACGTTGCGCGTGCCGTCGGGCAGCACCCGGGGGAGCAGGAAACACGTCAGCCCGCCGGGGGCCTGCGCCAGCACCAGGAACCCGTCGGACATCGGGGCCGAGCAGAACCACTTGTGCCCGGTGAGCAGGTACTCCCCCTCACCCGCCAGCGGCTCTGCCCGCGTCGTGTTGGACCGCACGTCCGTGCCGCCCTGCTTCTCCGTCATGCCCATCCCGAGGAGCGCCCCGGTCTTCTGCCCGGCCGGCCGCAGTTCCTCCTCGTACACGTGCGAGGTCAGCAGCGGCTCCCACTCCGCCGCCACGGCCGGATCGGTCCGCAGCGCGGGCACCGCCGCGTGCGTCATCGAGAGCGGGCAGCCGTGGCCCGCCTCGGCCTGCGTCCACACCAGGAAGCCGGCGGCCCGGCGCACATGCCCGCCCGGCCGGTCCCAGGCATCGGTCAGGCCGGCGGTGACGGCATGGCCGAGCAGCCGGTGCCAGGCCGGGTGGAACTCCACCTCGTCGATGCGGTGCCCGTAGCGGTCGTGGGTGCGCAGTCTCGGCGGATTGTCGTTGGCCTGCGCTCCCCACTCCGCGGCCTGGGCGGACCCGGCGGACCGGCCGAGCTCGGCGAGCCCGTCCCGCGCGTCGTCGAGCAGCTCAGCCGGGAGGTGCCGTTCCACGGCTTCGGTGAGCACCCGGTCCGCGCCGAAGACGTCGTAGCCGAGGAGAGGAGGGGCCTGGTTGGACACTGTGTGGGTGGTGGCTGCCATGCCGCTACGGTATGGACGTGCAGGCAGCAAATGAAACACCCGAGCGGTCACCGGGCCGGCTCCACCGGGCCAGAGTGCTCTATCGCAACGTGTCCAAGCGGCAACTGGCCTGGCAGTTGCTGAAGGACACCGTAAATTCGTGCATGGAGTACCGCATTCTGGGACTCGCCGCCGAGGCGGCGTTCTTCACCCTGCTGTCCCTGCCTCCGCTGCTCCTCGGACTGATCGGCCTGCTCGGCTACGTCGACGAGTGGACCAGCACCGCGACGGTCGCCTCCATCGAGCGCAACATCCTGAGCGCCGCCCATACGGTGCTCTCCGAGCGCGGCGTCAACGACTTCGCCAAACCGCTCCTGGCGGATGTCACCACCGGGGCCCGGCCCGACGTCATCTCGATCGGTTTCGCGATCGCGCTCTGGTCCGGTTCACGCGCGGTCAACGTCTTCATCGACACGATCACCGTGATGTACGGGCTCGACGGCCAGCGCGGCATCGTCAAGACCCGGATGCTCGCCTTCCTGCTGTACGTGGTGGCGCTGCTGCTGGGCGCGGTCGTGCTGCCGCTCCTGGTGGTCGGCCCCGACCGGGTCGTGGAGTTCATCCCCTGGGGCACCGAGGTCATAAGCGTCCTGTACTGGCCGCTGGTGATACTGCTGTCCATCGCCTTCCTGACGACGCTCTACCACGTGTCCGTCCCCGTCCGCTCCCCGTGGATCGAGGACATGCCGGGCGCCCTGATGGCGCTGGCGATGTGGGTGCTCGGCAGCTTCCTGCTGCGGATCTACCTCACCAGTACGGTCGAGGGGCCCACGATCTACGGTTCGCTGGCCGCCCCCATCGCGGTACTGCTGTGGATCGGCATCTCCGCGTTCGCGGTGCTGGTGGGCGCCGCGGTCAACGCGGCCATCGACCGGGTGTGGCCGTCGGTGGCGACAGCGGCGGCCCGTGCCGCCAACGACCGGGTACGCGTGGCCCAGGCGGCCGAGTTCGTGGCCCGCACCCAGGCGGAGAGCTGGGACGGCGGCCCGGACGACGACGGGGACGACGGCGACAGCCCGTACATGCCGTCCGAGTTCCCGGAACGGTGGTCGCGGTTCCTGCCGCCGGACGACGTGAAGTCCCGGCTGCAGCCGAGCCGTGAGAAGGAGCCTGACAAGCCGCAGCCGCACGGCGAATGAGAGGCCGGCCGTCAGCCGGCGGCCGGGGCGGGCGACGCGGGCGGAGCCGCCGGCGGGGTCCCGGCGGACGAGCCCGGTGACCAGGACAGCTTGACCGTCAGATGGCCCTCCAGCGCGCTCTTGGCGATCACCGCGCCGGCCTCGGCGGTGATCTTCACACCGAACTCGAGCTCCACACCGTCCGGCTTCAGGGTGCCGTCCCGGAACACCGCGAGCGCCGACTCGGCCGCCGACCGGATGCCCTGGAGCGCCTCGTCGAAGGTGCGCTCCGCCCGGGCCAGCGCATGGCCGTCGCGCGCGACGAGCTGCGCACCCGGGGCATGCCGGTCGACCTCGACCGTCACCGTCTCGCCGCTGTCGGTGGTGAACTCCATCAGTGCCGCCATGACCGCCCCCGGGGTGCCGCGGTTCCGCCCGTTCTCCGTCAGTCGACGAGACTAGTGCCATGGGCGACAGGTACGAAGAGCGCGCGTCGCGGCTCGACGGTGCGAGGGTCTGGACCCTGACCGTGCCGCAGGGATCGGTCCACCCGGTGCTGCCCGACGGCTGCATGGATCTGCTGTGGATCGACGGCCGGCTGCTCGTCGCAGGCCCGGACACGCGTGCGGAACCACCGTCCGGCTCGGACGGCGGCAGCTACGCGGGCATCCGCTTCGCCCCCGGCACGGCGCCCGCCCTGCTGGGCGTACCGGCGCACGAACTGCGAGACCGCCGCGTGGCGCTGGCCGACCTGTGGCCGGCGGCGCTGGTCCGGGAGCTCACCGAGCAGGTCGCCGGGGCCGCCGACCCGGCTGCCGCGCTGGAGGACATCGCGGTGCGCCGGTCGGCGGACACCGCGCAGCCGGACCCGGCGATGCGGTTCGTCGCCGCGCAGCTGGACAGCGGCCGCACCGTCGCGCAGACGGCACAGACCGTCGGCCTCGGCGCCCGCCAGCTGCACCGCCGCTCGCTGGCCGCCTTCGGATACGGACCCAAGACGCTCGCCCGGGTGCTGCGGCTGCAACGGGCGCTGGCGCTCGTACGGGCAGGGACGCCGTACGCGGAGGCCGCGCTCGTGGCGGGCTGCGCCGACCAGGCCCACCTCGCGCGGGAGATGCGCGAACTGGCCGGCACCACCCTGACCGACTACTTCTCGGCGCCTTAGCAGCCGCCCCCGCGCTCGCCGGACGCCCGCTCCCAGGCCTCCGCGATCAACTCGTGCCGTGCGGATCCGCCCCCGCGCAACGTCCTCGTGCAGCCTCAGGGGTGGGCCGCGGCGAACAGCGACACCGCACAGCCGTCCGGGTCGAGCACCACCGCGTACCGCTGCCCCCACACCGCGTCCCACGGTTTCAGATGGCCCCGGTATCCGGCACCGGTCAGCTCGTCGTACACGGCGTCGACCTCCGCCGGGCTGTCGCAGAGGAAGGCGAGCCCGAGCCGCTCCCCGCCGTTCGTCCCGGCCCACTCCGGGTCGAAGGAGCGGACGACGTCCTCGGTGTCCCACAACAGGCGTCCGCCGCCGGGCAGTGTCACTTCGACATGGGGTGCGGATTCCGCGTCGGCGGGGATGTCGAGGCCGAGCCGGCGGTAGAAGGCGAGCGATGCGGCCAGATCCGCGGTGGTGATGGCGATCGCGTCGAGTCGTGGAGTCATGATCCGACGGTAGGCCGGATGCCGGCCCGCGGTCTTGAACGAATCGGTCATGTCCCCGCCCGCCTCGGGCGATGTCCGACCCGTGTCATGGATCGCCCGGTGGGGACGGGGCACGGACCGGAAGCTCCGTCCGGGCAACGAGGGGGTCAAGGGGGCGTGGCCAGGAACGGCACGGGGACGCATGGCCGCACAGGCACCTCTGGCGGTGGCCTGCGCGCTGCCGGCCTGGCAGGTGTGGATGCTCCTCCACGTCGGTTCCGGCCCGGAGGGGCCGCCGGCCCGGCTGGAGCCCCGCCGCCCCGCCCCGCGGGCGCTCGGGCTCGGGGCGGTGACGGCGGCGGTGCTGCTGACACTGGTACGGCTCACGGGCTGAGCGGGGGGCCGGCGGGCCCCCGCTCGACCGCCTCACCCCGTGCTGTTCTCCTCAGCGCCGTCCAGGCAGTCCGCCGGCGACGTGCCCGTGTCCGTCAGGGCCAGGCCCAGTGCCGCACGCTCGGTGACCCAGCGGGTCGGGCGGTGGCGCGGGTCACCCGTCGTGGCGTGCAGCGCCCGGTGCAGCTCCAGCATCCGGGCCGCGCCGATCCGGTCGCCCCAGGCCAGCGGGCCCACCGGGTAGCCGAGACCGGTCGTCACCGCCAGATCGATGTCGGCCGGGGTCGCCAGCGCGCGCTCCGCGATCGATGCCGAGACCGACACGATCGACGCGAGCAGCCGCTGTGCGACCGAGCCCGCCGTGTCCCGCACCACCGACACCGCGAACGGCTCGCCGCCGTCCGAGGCCCGGGCCAGTACCGCGCGGGCGTCCCGCGCAGCCGCCGGCTCCGCGGCCGGGGTCACGGCCAGCACCCGGCGGCGTCCGGCCGCCGGCAACGGGTCCACACCGAAGGTGCGCGCCGCGGGCAGCCCGTGCGCGGCCACCGCGGAAGCCACCGTGGTGCCCCAGACCGGGACCAGCACCAGCGCCCCGGCGGACGGTTCCGCGCCGGTCCCGACCGTGGCCCCCGCCGCGGTCAGAGCCTCCCGCAGCGCGGTGGCGTCTCGCTCCCCGGCCGGGGACGGGGCGACGACGTGCACCGGCCGGTCCGGGTCGCCGGTGACCGGCGCCTCAGCCGCGGGTGCGGCCGCCTCGGGACCGTACGGGAACCAGCCGCGTCCGGTCTTGCGCCCGTGCAGTCCTGCCGCCACGCGATTCGGGGTCAGATACGAGGGGCGGAGCCGGTCCTCGTAGCGGAAGCCCTCCCAGATCGAGTCGATGACCGCGGCGGTCACATCGAGTCCGGTGAGGTCCATCAGCTCGAACGGGCCCATCCGCAGGCCCAGCACGTCCCGCGCGATGCGGTCGATGCCCGCCGGGTCGGTGACCGTCTCCTCCAGTAGCGCGAGTGCTTCCGTCGCCAGTCCGCGCCCGGCGTGGTTGACGAGGAAGCCCGGGGTGTCGGCGACCGTCACCGCACGGTGTCCGCAGCTCTCCACGAGCGCGGTGAGCAGCGGCGGGATCTCCGGGCGCGTGGCGGCGCCGGGTACCACCTCGACGATCCGCATCAGCGGGACGGGGTTGAAGAAGTGCAGCCCGGCCAGGCGCGTCGGGTCCTTCAGCCCGGCGGCGATCCGGGTCACCGACAGCGAGGAGGTGTTGGTCGCGAGGACGGCCGAGGCGGGCAGCGCCTGCTCCAGCCTGCCGAAGACCTCCGTCTTGGTCGCCAGGTCCTCCCGTACGGCCTCGATGGCCAGCTCGACGTCCGGGCCCTCGGCCCACGGGTCGTCCAGCGGGATCACCCGGTCCACGGCGGCGGCCGCGTCCTCGGCGGACATCCGGCCCTTCTGCACGGCCCGTTCGAGCATGGTCCGTACGAACGCGGCTGCCTCCGTCACCGCCTGTGTCCGCACGTCGGACAGCTCGACGGTGTGTCCGCCGACGGCGGCCCACTGGGCGATGCCGCGGCCCATGGCTCCGGCGCCGACGATCCTGATACGCATGGTGGTCCTGGTCCTCTCGATGGGGTGGGTGGCTGGCGGACAGGTGGGTGCGGATCAGCGCAGGTACACGCGGTCCGGGTCGACATCCTCGCGCAGCAGCCGCAGTTCGTCCTCGGTCGGGGGCGGCACCTCGTCGACCGTGTCGGCGACCCGCAGGTCCCAGCCGGTCGCGGCCCGCACCTGCTCCACGGTGACGCCGGGCTGGACGGCGACCAGCCGCAGCTCCTCGCCCACGCCCTCGCGGGCCATGATGCCCAGTTCCGTGATGACCCGGGTGACACCGGCGCCCAGCGGCCGGATGCCCTCGGCGAGCGCACGGTCCGGGCCCGGGGTGGTGCAGAAGTCGAGCTCCGCCGGGAAGGAACGCGGGTGGTGACGGCGCATCACCACGAAGACCTCGCGGGAGTTGGCCATCACCTCGACGCCGCCGCCCGACCCGGGAAGCCGGACCGACGGGCTGTCCCAGTCGCCGATCACCGAGGTGTTGAGGTTGCCCCAGCGGTCGATCTGCGCGGCGCCCAGGAAGCCCACGTCGATGTGGCCGCCCTGGAGCACACAGCCGAAGAGCATGGGCATCGGGATCACCGCCTCAGCCCCCGTGATCAGCACCGCGTCGGCGATGGTCTCCGGTAGCTGCGAGGGATGGGCGCCGCAGACCCCGGACTCGTACACCACCTCGATGTCCGGGGCGACCGTCAGATGGGCCAGCTCGGTGGCGAGGGTCGGCAGACCGATCCCGGCGAACACGGTACGGCGCGCGGCCAGTTCGCGGGAGGCGACGACGGAGAGCAGTTCGGAGGAGGTGATGGTGTCCGGTGCGGTGATCGTCATGACCCGTTCCTTCTCGTGTCCCGTGGCCGTGGTTCCCCCGGACGTGTTCACAGCCGCCGCCCGTAGTTCACCGGCTCGCTGAACGCCTCGCCGACCGCGAGCCCCGCCCAGAACTCCTCGCCCAGCCTGTCGACGTACTCCGCGTGGTCCGCCGTCCCGCGCACCCACTCGTCCAGCCAGTCCTGGAGACGCTGCGGATCCTTGCTGATGTGCGACCAGGCCCGGTAGAAGGCGTTGTCCCGGTCGTAATACCCCTGAGCGAACGAGGGATGCGCCCCGCGCGGGCAGCAGACGACGGCGTCGACCGCGTGCGCGGGGACGAGCGTGCGGTTGGGGTCGGAGCGGATCACCTCGTCGTCGACGATCTCCTCCACGACGACGACCGCCTTGTCCGCCGCGTACACCGCCTCGGCCTGGACGCCGGTCAGCCCCCACATCTGGGTGTTGCCGCTGCGGTCGGCGCGCTGGGCGTGGATGATCGTCACGTCCGGGTTGACGGGCGGTACGACGTAGATCTGCTCGGGTTCGCCGTCCGGACCGGGGTACGGCGAAGTCACCCTGCGCAGATCGCTGTTGACGGACGGCAGATCGCTTCCGCCGTAGGAGCGCAGCGGGTAGAACGGCAGCCGCTGCGAACCGGCGAGATAGCGGCAGATCATTCCGTAGTGGCTGTACTCCTCGAAGGCGAGGGGCGCCGGGTCCGCGCTCTCCACCCGGCGGCGGAGCTCACCGAGCGAACCGGCCGACGAGTTGCCCACGAACGAGGAGACCAGCCGCGTCACACAGCCCGCGGCGATCATCTGGTCCACGACGATGTCCGCGGTCATCCGTACGACCGTGAGGTCGCGGCGGCCCTGTCGGATGATCTCGTGGCCCGCGGCGGTCGGGATGAGATGGGTGAAGCCTTCGAGACAGACGGTGGCTCCGTCGTGGACGAAGGAGGCGATCGCCGCCTTCATCGACATCGTCTTGTCTTTCCGGTCCGTCGTGGCCACGGTGCTCCTCTGCCTGTGCGGACGCGCGCGTCGCCCCACGGTGCCAGCGTCCATTGATCGCTGTCCAATACCGAATTAAGCTCGAATCAAGACGTCTGATTAATCAATGGGTGCTGAGGAAGGGGCGGGCATGGAGCTGCGTCATCTGTCCGCGTTCCTGGCCGTGGCCGAGGAGCTCCACTTCGGCCGGGCCGCCAGGCGGCTGCAGATGGCTCAGCCGCCGCTGAGCCAGCAGATCCGTCAGCTGGAGAAGGAGCTGGGGGTCCAGCTCTTCGAGCGCAACACCCGCTCCGTGCGCCTCACCAGTGCGGGGGAGTCGTTCCTCCAGCCGGTGCGGACCGTGCTCGACGACCTGGACACGGCCGTACGGGCCGTGAAGGCGGCCGGCCGCGGCGAGTACGGGCGGGTCAGCATCGGCTTCGCGGGTGCCTCCAGCCACGAGACGCTGCCCCGGCTGACCCGGGCGGTGCGCGCCGCCCACCCCGGGATCGAACTCGTCATGACCGGCCAGACCTACGCCAACGTCGCGCTGGCCCGGGTCGCGGACGGCTCGCTCGACCTGGGCTTCGTGCGCCTGCCGGTGACGCAGCCGGGCGTGACCTACCGGGTGATCGACGAGGAGGAGCTCGTGTGCGCGCTGCCCTCCGACCATCCGCTCGCCGCCCGGGACAGCGTTCCGATCGAGGTGCTGGCCGGGGAACCGTTCGTCTCGTTCCCCGCGAACACCGGCTCCACCGTGCGGGACGCGATGGTCGGGGCCTGCGAGGCCGCCGGATTCAATCCGAGGGTGGTCCAGGAGGCTCCCGACTCCTACACGATCCTGGCGCTGGTCGCCGCGGGCGTCGGGGTGACCCTCACCGTCACCTCCGTCCAGCACATCCAGCAGAGCGGCCTCGTCTACCGGCCGCTCGCCGGGCCGCCCATCAGGCGCCAGGCGGCGCTGGCCTGGCGGGACGACAACCCCTCAGCCGCCCTGCGCGCGGTACTCGCCGTCGCGGAGGAGGCGCTGCCGACGCCCACCCACGAGCCCGCACCCCATTGAGACGCACCGCGTCTTGAATCAGGGGGAACTGGATATTGGACCGACTCAGTCGGCGGGTGCGAGGGTCATGTCACACCCTTGTCCTCTCTGTCCCCGCCCGGAAAGGCCCCGCTGTGCCCGACCAGAACGATGTCGTGATCTGCGAACCGCTGCGCACCCCCATCGGCCGCTTCGGCGGAGCGTTCGCCGGGCAGACACCGGCCGCCCTCGCCGCACGCGTCATCGCCGAGGTCGTCGCCCGCACGGGGATCGACCCGGACCGGGTCGACGAGGTGATCCTCGGGCACGCCTATCCGTCCTCCGACGCCCCCGCCATCGGCCGGGTCGCCGCCCTGGACGCCGGGCTCCCGCAGTCCGTCACCGGCCTCCAGACCGACCGCCGCTGCGGCTCCGGGCTCCAGGCCGTCCTCGACGCGGCGATGCAGATCAGGGCCGGGTTCAGCGACGTCGTGATCGCCGGCGGCGTCGACGTGATGAGCGCCGCCCCGTACTACACGCACGACGGCCGCTGGGGCATCAAGGGCCCCGGCCTCCAGCTCCACGACTCGCTGGCCCGCGGCCGGGTCACCGCAGGCGGCGTCAGCCACCCGGTGCCCGGCGGCATGATCGAGACCGCCGAGAACCTCCGCCGGGAGTACGGCATCAGCCGCGCCGACCAGGACGCCCTCGCCCTGCGCTCGCAGCAGCGCGCCGGTCGCGCCATGGCCGAGGGCCGGTACGAGGCGGAGACCGTCCCCGTCACCGTACGCACGCGCAAGGGCGAAACGGTGGTCACCGCCGACGAGCACCCCCGCCCCGACACCACCGCCGAACAGCTCGCCGCGCTCCGCCCGATCCTGGGCAAGTCCGACCCGGACGCCACGGTCACCGCGGGCAACGCCAGCGGCCAGAACGACGCGGCGGCCGCCTGCCTGGTGACCAGCGCCGCCACCGCCGAACGCCTCGGCCTCACCCCGCTGGTCCGGCTGGTCTCCTTCGCCCGCGCCGGCGTGCCCGCCGCCACCATGGGCATCGGCCCCGTCCCCGCGACCCGGACCGCGCTCGCCCGCGCCGGGCTCACCCTCGCCGACCTCGACCTGATCGAGCTCAACGAAGCCTTCGCCGCCCAGGTGCTTGCCTGCACCCGGGAACTGGGCCTCGGCGACAAGGACCACGAGGAGCGGATCAACGTGAACGGCTCCGGCGTCTCGCTCGGCCACCCCGTCGGTGCCACCGGCGCCCGCATCCTGGCCACGCTCACCAGAGAACTGCACCGCCGCGAGGCCCGCTACGGCCTGGAGACCATGTGCATCGGCGGCGGCCAGGGCCTCGCCGCGGTCTTCGAGCGCATCGCCTGACACGGTGGACGCACAGGCGCCGTGACGCCGGCACGCACCACGGCTCCGCACCCGGGCAGGGGTGCGGAGCCGTATGCCGTGCGGGGCCTCAGCCGATCGCCATCTTGTTGATCCAGCCCCCTCCGCTCTTGCTCACGATCTCCGTGCCGGAACCGGCCATCTCGGTCCGGGAACCGGCGTAGAAGCGGACCGCGCCGTCGGTGCGGAGCGTCCAGATGTCCGGGATGTTGTCGCCGTTCGCGTCGGGCGTGCCGAACAGGAACCGGATGTTGCTGCTGCCCCACCCCGAGGCTCCGTACTGGTCGTCCACCCCGTTCGCCGAGTTGACGGCCGCCGCGAGGGAGGTGAGGTCGACCCCGCTGCCCGAAGCGGCCGGCTTGCCGGTGCGCAGCAGGAGTCGGCTGGAGACATCCGTCCGGTAGATCAGGTCGGTGATTCCGTCGCCGGTGATGTCCTGGACGCTGACGATGTCGCGCTCGGTCCACGGAGAGCTGGAGAGCCGGACGGCTTGCTCGATGCTGGCGCCGTTGTAGCCGGTGAAGGCCCAGATCGCGTCGCCGACGGTGAGGAAGAAGTCGGTCTTCCCGTCTCCGGTGGCGTCCCCGGCCGCCACGATCTGGGTGATCGTGGCGGGGGCGGGCGCGTTCGACGGCAGTAGCACCCGCTGGCGCTTGTCGATGTTGACGGCGCCGTAGCCGTCGCCCGGGTAGACCCACAGGGCGTTCTCGCGGACGGCCACGAGATCCTGGAGCCCGTCACCGCCGTAGAAGTCACCGAGGTGGGTGATCAGGGTGTTCTTCCAGTACCCGGAGGGTGCGGCGGCGTAGGGGGGAAGGCCGTCGTCTCCGTTGGGGTCCTTGGCGGGGTTGCCTCGGTAGGCGCCCGACATGGAGTAGTCGAGATCACCGGTGCCCTTGGCCAGGTCCGTCGAGGACTCGGACGGGTAGAGGCGCAGATTTCCGTTGCCGTCGACCACCATCAGGTCGGGCCGCCGGTCACCGGTGAAGTCGCCCGGTGCGTCGGCCTTGTCTCTCGGGGTCACGTAGAAGAAGTACTTGAGCGGCTGGGACACGTTCCCGGCGTCGTCCACCGCACGCACGTAGAGCACGTTCGGCCCGGCGAGCGGCGGCTTCACGTTCGACACCGGGGTCGTCGTGGTGGTCGCGGCTCCGTTGGTGCGGTTGACCGAGAAGGGGTACGAGGCCTGGTTGAAGCCGTACTCGTAGCGGACCACGTCCGTCTGCCGGGCCCGGAAGGTGAAGGCGCCGGCCGTACCGAAGGTGACCGTGCTCCACTTCGAGTCCTCGGAGTCGTTCGCGAAGCCGTTGTCGGAGGCGTCGGCGTCCGGAAACTGCGTCGAGGACGCGAGCGGTGGCGACGGCTTCGAGGAGTCGTACACGAAGCGGCACGGGATCTTGGTGTGCGAGTAGGCGGAGGTGGCGCCGTACTTGTCGACCGACTTGGCACGCCACGAGTACGTCGAGCCGTTGACCAGCTTCAGACCGGTGCTGCCCGTCGGGAACGGGTCGGTGTGCACACGCGCCGAGCTGTTCTGGCTGCCGACCGACACCTTGCCCTTGCTGCCGAGGAGGTTGGACGTGCTCCCGCCCGTCGGCCACAGCTCGAAGTTCACGGAGGCGAGGTTGCCGTCCTTGTCGGAGCTGTTGGCCCAGAAGGTCAGCGACGACGCGCCGACGTTGATGTACGGCGACGTGGTGTCACAGCTCAGATCCGGGTCGAGGTCGAGGCTGCTCGGGGTGGCCGGCGGACGGTTGTACGACAGATCGACGTACGGGTCGTTGCCGCCGTTGGCCTGGAACTTCTTCCACGAGTACTGGGAGTTCTCGTCGGAGGCGCGCATGCCGATCGTCATCGTCTTCCACCCGCCCGCGACGGCCTTCTTGGCGCTGTCCTTGACGTCGAAGACCACGTACTCGTCGGGGCACGAGCCGGACTTCCAGCCGTGCGCGAAGCTCCCTCCGCCGATCTTGTTGCCGCTGTTCATGGTGGGGGCGTTCTTCCAGTTCGTCTTCGAACTGATCGGCCCGGTGAGATGAACAGTCATGCTGCGGGCACTGCACGACCAGGAGTACGTCTCCAGGGCGCGCAACTTGGCGCTGTGCACCGTGGAGCCCTTGAGGTCCGCATCCCAGTCGATGCTGAAGAAGGACCGTGAGGTGCCCCAGGTGTCGGACTCGAAGCCGACGCGGGCCTCGTCGGTGCCGCCCCGGTTGAAGTTCTTGCCGTTGTAGAAGGTGGCGGTGGGGTGGCGGCTGTAGGCGGTCGTCCAGTCGTTGGTGTGCTTCTTGATCGACGGGTCGACGAAGACGGGGTACACGGTCGTCGGGGCGGCGAGAAACGCCTGGTCGGGGCTGAACACCCAGGTGCCGGCGTCCAGGTCGACGTCGACGAGCGAGCCGTGCGAGTCGGGCTGCGGGCCGTTGACGCCGGACAGCGAGAGTGTGGCCGCGGCGCCGGTTTGGGAGGGCAGCGGGCTCGGCTCCGGCGGTACGGGCGGTGAAGTGCCCTCCATCTCGGCGACGACCGACGGATCGGCGGCCTCGTCGGTCGCCTCGGGCAGCGCCTCCGGGAGGGGGTCCTCCTGGTCGGTGTCCGCCATCTGGTCGGTCGGCTCGGGCGATTCGGACGGCTCCTCGTCCGGGGTGCCGGTGGCCTCCGCCTCGGAGGGGATGACCTCGGGGGCGGTCGGCGACGCGCTGCTGCCCGCCTGGCCGTCGGTGAGCGCCGGGGTGCCGGCGCTGTCCCACATCAGCGGGGTCGGCGCCTCCGCGACGTCGACGCCTTCCGTGTCGACGGCCGAGACGATGCCGGTGACCGGGTCGAGTGCGAAGTCCAGGTCGGGGGAGCTGAGTCCGTACGCCAGGCGTGCCACGCGCGGGTCGGTGGCCGCCTGACGGTTCTTGACGACGAGGAGCTGTGCGAACCCGCCGTCGGCCGCCGTCAGGACGAGGTCGGCGCCGGGCAGGATCTCCGGGTACAGGGCGCGCGGCCCGTCGATGACGGGGGTGGGCACGGCATCCGGCCAGGTCAGCACGATGTCGTGACCGTCCACCGAGAGCGTCACCAGCGGGTTCGCGGTGGCATCCGTGGCGGCGACGGCATCGCCGAGCAGGGGGACCCGGCGGGGAGCGGAGCGGTCGGCGTGCTGGGCGGCGCGATCACCCGCACCACCACCGGCACGGGCGCCGGAACCCGCGGCGCCCTTGGCGCCCGTACGACCGTGTGCGCCCGACGGCTTGCCCGCACCGCCCGAGAAGACCATGCCCACGTTGGTCGCCCTGGGAGCCCAACCGCCTTCCACCCGGCGCAGATCCCTGTCCACGGCCTTCCAGACCCCGTCCACCCGGGCCCGGATCGGGCTGGCGTGGATCCGGCGTTGGAGCAGTCCGTCCGGGCGTGCCCAGGTCGTCGCGTACGCGGTGCGCAGCGCGGTCGCTTCGACGGCCTTGCCGGTCTTCCTGGCCCTCGCGGCGGCATCGGCTTCCGCCAGCGGCGCCCGGTGAGCCTCGGAGGGGCGGCGTGGCTGATCCGCCCGGTCGGTGCCGTTCAGCGCCACGACCGTGAGGCAGGACGCCGCGATGGCAGCGGCGGCGACGGCCGCGACGGGCCGGCGAGCGGGCGAGCGGCGCCAGCGGCGCCATCGGCTCGGCATGAGAATTCCCTTTCCCCCTGTGAAACAGCTGTGAAAGCTGCGACAACAGCCGACAGATCATGGCTCACCGCCCGGTGGCCGTCACCGTCGTCGCGGTGCGGGTGCCGTCGGACGGTGTGCCGCGCCCCGCGCCGCCCCACGGCCAGGAATCGGCCCGATCCGACGCCCCGGGCGAGCGCACGAGTGCTGAAATCGGTACACAACAGGACGTGTGTAGGGGGCATTTGGTAAGGCCGGTGCCGGAGTGGGTGACAGGTCCCAAAGGTGCCGCAGATGCCCATGGGCGTGATCGGCGGCATAGGTGGTTCTTTGCCGTAACTGACGATATGGACAACCGTTTTGCATTTGTGGTGATGATCACATGGTCACGTACCGTCTGGTTTTTCTTCACAAGTGGCGCACAGAATCAGGCCGTTCGCTGGCCGCACCCGCGCACTGTCCGGGTGCGGCCTTCTGTCGCCCGGGGGGACCTCGTCCGTGCCTGCTTTCGTGTCCGTGTGCCGTGCTCGCCTGCGCTCCGCGGTGGTGCCCGTGGTCGGCGCGGCCCTGCTTGTGGGGCTGCTGCCCTTCACGGCCGCAGCCCAGCCGCCAGATCCCGAATCTGCCGAAGTCGCGCGCGACGACGTCTCGTTGTTGGAGATCCCGGCTGAGCAGCTGGTCGACGGCGGTACGCACAACGCCGGGCTCGACAGCATCGAGACCTCTCCGCCCGCCAACCTGGAGCAGGCCCCGGCCGGCACCGTCATTCCGCCCACGGGCGGCACCGGATCGATCACCTTCGGCGCCGAGGGCGTCCGGCAGGCCGGCGCGCGGTCCGCCGTCGGCACAGCCGCTCTCGAGCCCGTCGGCACCCTGCCCGTGAAGATCGGTCAGGCTCCCGGCGCCGCTTCGCCCACCGGCACCTGGCAGGTCGGCGTCTCCCCGCGCACCGCCCCCGAGGCCGATGGCATCGACGGCGCGCTCGTCACGGTCACCGCCCCCGCCACCGGCTCGGTACCCGTCTCGGTGCAGCTCGACTACAAGGCG
Source organism: Streptomyces sp. LN549 (assembly GCF_043203805.1). Taxonomy (NCBI): domain Bacteria; kingdom Bacillati; phylum Actinomycetota; class Actinomycetes; order Kitasatosporales; family Streptomycetaceae; genus Streptomyces; species Streptomyces sp. LN549. The sequence goes on from NZ_JAZHRI010000002.1 coordinate 7,243,389, forward strand.
TACCAGAACCTCTACGGCGCCGACTGGGCCTCCCGGCTCACCTTTGTGCAGTTCCCCGAGTGCTACCGCACCACGCCCGACGTCGAGGAGTGCCAGGCCTACGAGGAGCTGGAGACGGTCAACGACACCGGCACCAAGACCCTGACAGCCACCGTCGACCCCGCCGCCGACGGCACCGTGACGCCCGCGTCGGCGACCGCGTCCCCGAAGGCCGGTACCGGCACGGTCCAGGCCGCATACCGCACCGGCGCCCGCCAGGCGGCCGCCGGCGGTGACAGCGCCGTGGTCGGCGCCGTCGACTCCGGCGCGGGTGAGAGCGGCTCCTTCAAGGCGACGCCGCTGGAGTCCAACGGCAAGTGGTCGGCGGGCAGCTCGTCCGGTGCCTTCACCTGGTCGTATCCGATCGACGTTCCGCCCACGCCCGCGGGTCCCGCACCGGAGATCTCCTTCGACTACAACTCGCAGAGCGTGGACGCGAAGACATCCACCTCCTCGCCGCAGGCGTCGTGGATCGGTGAGGGCTGGGACTACAACCCGGGCTACATCGAACGCCGCTACCGCACCTGCAAGGACGACCGTGAGGACATCGCGGCCGGAGCCCCCAACAACACGGCGAAGAAGGCCAAGACCTCCGACCTGTGCTGGGTCTCCTACAACGCCGTGATGTCGCTCGGCGGCGCCACGACCGAACTGGTCCGCATCGGCGAGACCGACCGCTACCGCCCGCAGCAGGACGACGGCACCCGCGTCGAGCTGAAGACGGGCGCCACCAACGGCGACAACAACGGCGAGTACTGGGTCGTCACCAAGCGGGACGGCACCGTCTACACCTACGGTCTCAACAAGATCGGCGGCGGTCACGAGGACACCCAGTCCGTCTTCACCGTCCCCGTCTTCGGGAACCACCCCGGCGAGCCCTGCCACGCGGCCGCCTTCGCCGACTCACGCTGCCAGGGCGACACCACCAAGCAGCAGGCATGGCACTGGGGCCTGGACAAGGTCACCGACGTCAACGGCAACGTCATGGTCGTCAACTGGCACCAGTCGACGAACTACTACGCCGTCAACAAGAAGTTCAAGACGCCCGAGAAGTACGTCCGCGGCGGTCTGCCCGACTCGGTCGAGTACGGGCTGCGCGAGGGCGCCCTCGGTGCCACCCCGGCCGCGAAGATCGACTTCCTGCTCCAGCAGCGCTGCCTCCAGGACGCCACCGTCTGCGACTCGGCGAAGTTCGACGACACCAAGAACCCCGCCTCCTACCGCCCGTGGTGGGACAGTCCCGGCAACCTCAACTGCAAGAGCGACTCCAAGCTGTGCCCCGCCTTCCCGTCCTTCTGGAACCGGCTGCGGCTCGGCGGCATCACCACCTACGCCCAGCGCCCCGGCGTCGCGGGCCTGTCCAAGGTCGACACCTATCTGCTCGACCAGTCCTTCCCTCGCGACTGGTACGACACCTCGCCCGGCCTGTGGCTCAACTCCATCCAGCACTACGGCTTCCGCCCCGGTGACACCAGCGGCACGCTGCTCACCAAGTCCGGCGTCAGCTTCCAGCCGTACGTCGTCGGCACCGGCTCCGCGCACCCCCTCAGCACGTATCTGAAGGACCAGCAACTGCCCAACCTGGTGCCCCGCGACTCCTCCGACCCGCGCCCCGGCTTCACCCGGCCGCGCATCGGCGCTGTCGCCACCGAACACGGCGCCGACATCGAGGTGACCTACAAGGGCGGTTGCCGTGTGCAGCCCGATGTGGCGCCCGAGGACAACCACGGCACCTGCTTCCCGGTCCGCTGGTCGCCCGACGCGGAGGTCGAGAAGCCCGCGCTGGCCTGGTTCAACAAGTACGTCGTCCACACCGTGACCGAGACCGACCGGATCACCGGCGTCTCCGCCCGGATCTCGACGCGCTATGACTACTCGGGCGCTGCTTGGGGCAAGAGCGACGACGAGTTCAGCAAGCCCGCTCTGCGCACCTACAGCGAGTGGCGCGGCTACCAGCAGGTGGCCACGTCGAAGGGCAACAAGATCTCTCCGGCCCCCGGCCGCCCGCAGACCCAGTCCTACTCGGTCACCCGCTACTTCCGCGGCGCCGGCGGCCCGGTCAAGGACTCCACCGGCACCGTGACCCTGGCCGCGGACGACATCGCCCCCTACGCGGGCATGACCGCCGAGACCATCGCGTACACCGGGACCGGCGGCAAGATCGCCAGCCGGGTCCTCAACCGGCCCTGGGCCAAACAGACCGCCTCCCGTGAGCGCGGGGGCGGCCTCGCGCCGCTGACCGCGTACCGCAGCGGCTTCGAACGCAGCGACACCTTGCAGACCCTCGGCAGCAGCTGGCAGGGCGTGCGCACCACCACCGTCGTCGACGACACCTACGGACTGCCGCAGCAGGTCGAGTCGGCCGTGGTCAAGCCCGACGGCACCGGCGGTGAGACCCTCAGCGACCAGACCTGCTCCAAGACGTCCTACGTGGTCAATGAGGCGGCCAACCTCGTCGGCCTGCCCAAGGAGATCCGCACCACCTCCACCTCCTGCGCCGGCCACGCCACCGCCGACCCGGCCACCCAGGTGATGAGCGCGGTCCGCACCAGCTACGACGACGGGGCCTGGGGCGCGGCGCCGGTCAAGGGCCTGGCCACCACCACGGCGACGCTCGACGACGACGGCTCCGCCTACTCGATCGTCCACACCAACACCTTCGACCCGCTGGGCCGGGTGCGGAAGATCACCGACCCGCTCAAGGGCGTCTCGGAGACCCAGTACACCCCCGGCGACACCGGCGGCCCCGTCACCGCGATCAAGAAGATCAACCAGAAGGGGCACGCCTCCACCACCACCCTCGATCCGGGCCGCGGCCTGGCCCTCTCGGTCACCGATGCCAACGGGCACGTCTCGCGCATGGAGTACGACGCGTTCGGCCGCCTGGTGAAGGGCTGGTCGGCCGACGCCGCGACGCCCGACGTCCTCATCGACTACCAGATGGCGACCGCCACTCCGACCGTCACCCGGCCCACCGCCGTCACCGTCCGCTCCCTCAAGGACAACGGCAGCTACAGCCGCCAGGTGACCGTCTACGACGGGCTGATGCGCCCCGTACAGACGCAGGACGAGGCCCACGGCCCCGGCCGGATCATCCAGGACACACGCTACGACGACCACGGTCTCGTCTCCGAGCAGACCGGCTCCTACCTCGCCAAGGGCGAGCCCGAGACCGGCCAGTTCAAGCGGGTCAGCGACACCCTGGTGCCCAACCTGGTGCGCAACACCTATGACGGCCTCGGCCGCCCGGTGCGCAAGACCACCGTGCAAAGCGGCAGCGCCGTCTGGTACGACAGCGTCGAGTACGGCGACAACTGGACCATCTCCCGCCCAGCCGGCGGCGCCACCCCCGCCGTGCGCGCCTACTCGGACGCGCGCGGCCGGATCACCCGCGTCGACCACTCCACCAACCGCACCCAGGACGAGTGGCGCACCACCAGGTACTCCTTCGACGCCCGGGGCAACCGCAGCCGGATCGAGGACCACGCGGGCAACCTCTGGACGTACACCTACAACACCCGCGGACTGCTGGCCTCCGCAACCGACCCCGACATCGGCAGCGCTTCCTTCACCTACGACGCGCTCGGCCGGCAGGCATCCGCCACCGACTCGCGCCACCAGACCACGTACACCGAGTACGACGCCATCGGCCGTGTGCTGAAGGTCCGCCAGGGCTCCGCGACCGCCGACCCGGTCAAGTCCTTCACCTACGACCTGCCGGGAGCGCTCGGCAAGGCGGCGAGCTCCACCCGCCACGAGGCCGGCGCCGACTGGACCGACCGGATCACCGCCTACGACGACAAGTACCGCCCGACCACCCGCGAGATCGTCGTCCCGGCCCAGGCCGGGCCCAAGCTCGCGGGTACCTACACCTACCGCTACGCGTACACCGAAGGCGGTAAACAGCTCTCCGTCAGTGTGCCAGCCATCGGGGGTCTGGCCGCCGAGAAGGTCATCACCCGCTACAACGAGGACGGTCTCGCCGAGTCCACCTCCGGCCTGAGCTGGTACACCTCAGACGTCACCTACTCCGCGTACGGCGAGCCCCTGCGGACCGTCAGCGGACCCCAGCCCTACCGGGTGTGGACCACCAACTTCATCAACCAGGAGACGGGCCGCCTCCAGCGGACCGTCTGGGACCGTGAGACCGCGTCCTCGCACCGGATCTCCGACTCCTACTACTCCTGGGACCGTGCGGGCAACCTCACATCGGCGGCCCGCAAGCAGACCGACGGCACCGCGTCCGCCTGGGACAACCAGTGCTTCACCTACGACTACCTCGGTGAGCTGGTCCACGCCTGGACCTCCGGCCTCGCCGTGACCGCCGCCACCGGCTGCAAGTCCGCGTCCGGCACCGCCTGGGGCTACCGCAGCGACGGCCAGAGCAGCGCCGGACCCGTCGCCGAGGCACCGGACGCCGTCACCGACGCCGCCGCGCCCGACGCCGAGATGCAGGCGTCCCTCGACGCCGCGGCCCCCGCCGCCGGGTCGGTCGCGACCACCGCCGACTCCTACTACCAGTCCTTCACCTTCGACGCCGTCGGCAACCGGGCGTCGCTCACCGACCGCGCCCCGGCCAACCCGGCCCTGGACCTCCGTACCACCTACGCCTACGGCAAGACCGTGACGGGCAACGGCACCAGCGCCCCCACCCTCACCCAGCCCCATCTGCTCACCAGTGTCGACCGGCCCACCGGCACCGACCCCACGTACGTCAACGACGCCACCGGCAACACCACCGAGCGCCACCTCACCGGCGGCGACCAGATCCTGGACTGGAACGCCGAGAACAAGCTCGCCTCGGTCACCGGCACGGGCGACGGCGCCGGGCCGATCACCGGCCTGAACGGCAAGTGCGTCGACCTCCAGAGCAACGCCCTCACCGACGGCACCCCGATCCAGCTCCACGGCTGCAACAGCACGCCAGCGCAGGCGTGGCAGACCACCGGCGACACGCTGCGCATCAGCGGCAAGTGCGCCACCGTCAACGGCGTCCTCGTCCAACTCGCCGTCTGCAACGGCAGCACCGCGCAGAAGTTCACCCTGCGCGCCTCGGACAAGGCGTTCGTCCACGCCGCGACCGGCAAGTGCCTGGCCGTGCCCGGCGCCACCGACGCCGACGGCACCGACCTCCAGGTCGCCACCTGCGCCACCGGCGCCGCCCAGCAGTGGGCGCTCGCCGACCGCACCACGTATGTCTACGACACCGGCGGCAACCGCATCCTGCAGAAGTCCGCGGCCGGCACCACCCTGTTCCTGGGCGAGACCGAGGTCAGCACGGACGCCAAGGGCAATCTGCTCAAGGCCAGCCGGATCTACCAGCATCCCGGCGCCCCCTCCGTCGTCCGCGTCAGCAAGAACGGCTCCTCCACGCACGTGCTGAGCGTGCTGCTCAACGACACCGTCGGCACGGCCACCACCTCCGTGGAGCAGAGCACCGGCCAGCCCGTCACCCGCCGCTCCTTCAAGCCGTACGGTGAGGTGCGCGGCACCCGGCCCGTGACCTGGCCCAACGCCCGCAGCTACCTGGGCACCGGCGTCGACGACACCTACTCCGGACTCACCCACCTCGGCGCCCGCGAGTACGACCAGTCGACCGGACGATTCCTCTCCGCCGACCCCGTGGTCGACTTCGCGGACCCGCTCCAGATCAACGGCTACGCCTACGCCAACAACAACCCGATCACCAAGAGCGACCCCGACGGACTCCAGCCCGCCGAGTGCTGGGAAGGCACCGCCGTCTGCCGCGGCGGACGCATCATCAGAATCAAGAACGACAACGTGAAGCCGACCAAGGCGCTCACGGAGACGAAGGTCACCCAGGGCAACAAGACCTACCGCGTCATCTACGACGACCGAGGCGTCCCGCACACCGTGGGCTCGCCAGGAAAGATCAAGTCGGAGCGCGTCGCGATCGAGTTCATGAACGAGGACCTGCGCACGTCGCTCGACCTGTACGACCCGAAGACGGGCAACGGCAGCGAGTACCTCTGGCAGGACGACAACGCAGTGCTCCCCAAGAAGGGCCTGGTCCACGACGCGAACGGCAACCACCGCGTGGCCGGCGCCACCGCCGACTTCATCAAGGTCACCTGGAAGAACGGCAAGATCGTGGACGTCGAGACCTGGGACGCCAACGAGTCCACGCAAGCCGTCAACGGGAAGTCCCTCGACAGCATCGAGAAGACCATCAACAACAAGCTCGACATCGAGGGCAAGAAACAGAGCCAGAAGGTCGTCTTCGTCGCCCACAGCATGGAACAGGCCGAGGCCGTCCGGGACAGGTTCGTCGGCAATGCCAACGTCCGAGTGATCTTCGCCGGGGACGGGAAACCGGGATCGGTCTTCTTCGACACCCACGCGTCGGGCGGGTTCCGCGGCGGCGGCGCCCCGGCGACCGGCCGGGCCGGTGGCCGCGGTAGCGAGACCGGTAGCGGCAAGCGCGGCGGCGGCCTCGGCGGCAAGGTGATGAACGGGGCCGGAATCCTCGGCGACCTGGCGTTCATCTGGGAAGGCTGGAAGACGCTGGAACGGGGCTGCGACGACGTCGTCGTCTCCTGCGGCCCCCCGCCGACCGCCTGACCTTCGCGGCCTGCCAAGGTGGGCCGCGCACCGCACCACACGACCGAGCACCGCACCACGCAAGGGGACACCATGGGCAAACAGCGCATCACCGTCTGTCTGCCGCCCGTCGGCCCCGACGGGCTGAAGCAGGCGATCGGGCAGGCCATGGCCCCCTTCTGGTACGACCGTGAGGACCGCCCCCACCCGGACTGGGTGGGGGAGTGGAGCTACTGGTTCGTCTCCGGGGCAGGCTGCCTCTTCGACGTGCTGCCCGGTCACGAGGACGACCCCCGGCTGGTGCGGTACGACGACTGGACCGACACCCCCGAGGATCTGCCGAGCTCCCACTGCCACGGCGGCCCGCGCGGCATCCTCGACCTCGACACGCCCCGCGCCGCCGAGGCCCGCCGGGCAGGTGACACCTGGACGGCGTACCACGCCTTCGCCGACCGCTACCCGCCCGCGCTGCCCTTCCACCACTTCGCCGAGCGGGCCAGGACCCTGGAGCCCCAACACGCCGGGGAGGCTGCCGTGGCCTCTTTCCGCGCACAGCCCCTGATCCAGGCGATCGAGGCGGACCCCGCCCTGGAGGAGCGGTTCACGTCCGACCCCGTCCTCCACTTCGACGAGGACCGGGAAACCTATGTGGCCCGCCACACAGCGGCCGTGCTGCCCACCCCCGCCCTGCTCACCCTCGACGGGCGGTGGGTGGAGGGCGGGGGCCCCGACTACGAGCGGATGTTCAACGCCTGCCTGGACGGCCTGCCCGGCGACACCATGGTCGTGCGGGTGCTCTACCACTCGTGACGGGCCGGCGCCGTGCCCGTCGCGCGCCGCGCCCCGGGGTCAGCGCTTCATCAGGGCGAACACGCCCCATCCCAGGTACTCGCGCTGGTACCGGACGTGCTGCACCGGCCCCGCCGTCAGCTCCGCGCGCATCTCACCGGCCAGTTCGTCGTCGGGGTTCGCGTCGAGCCAGCGGCGGATGCTGAGCCACTGCGCCGCGACGTACCGGTCCCAGCCCTCCTGGCCGGCGAGCACCATCTCCACCACGTCCCAGCCCAGTTCCCCGAAGTGTTCGAGCAGTTCCGGCAGAGCGAAGAAGTCGTCCCGGTCCGACGCGTGACACGCCTCGACGGCTGTGCGGTCCGGTGGCTCCCGGCGCCAGTAGGGCTCACCGATCAGCAACAGGCCGCCCGGCCTCACCGAGCGCTCCAGCAGCTCGACCGTGCCGGTCACACCCCCGCCGATCCAGGTGGCGCCGATGCACGCGGCGACGTCGACCGGGGCAGGTGCGACGTGGCCGGACGCGTCGCCGTGGACGAAGCCGACCTGGTCCGCCACCCCCAGCTCCGCCGCCCGTTGTCCCGCGGCGGCCAGGAAGACGGTGCTGATGTCGACCCCGGTGCCGGTCACGCCGTGATCGCGCGCCCAGGTGCAGAGCAGCTCGCCGCTGCCGCAGGCGAGGTCGAGGATCCGGCTCCCCGGAGCCAGGCGCAGGGCCCGGCCCAGGGTGGCCAGATTCTCCTCGGTGAACGGGTTGTGCACGCGATGGCCGCTCTCGCGGATGGTGAAGGCACGGGGAAGGTCCACGCGGGGAAGCTAGACCGCCGCGGCACCCCCGTCCACCGGTTTACGGCTCAGCCCGCGGACGTCACCGGTCCGCGCGGACGCGTTCGACGGCGTTCGGCGGCGCCACCGCCAGGTGGTCGCGCTCGGCGTCCGGGTCCGTCAGCCGGTTCAGCCGCGCAGGTACGTCGAAGCCGACCAGCAGCACCACGATCACCGTGCCCGCGAACGTCAGTACCGCCAGCGCCTGCCCCAGGTCCATCCCGGAGGCGAGATGGGCCCCGAGCACCGGGGCGACCGCCCCGCCGAGGGCGCCCACGTTGTACGTGAAGCCGAGCGCCGCACCCCGGCTCGCGGTCGGGAAGTGTCCGCCGATGTAGCGGGGGAGCAGCCCGGAGATGCCGAAGCTCGTCGCCTGGAGGAGGAAGAGCAGGATGCCGAGCAGCATCAGGTTGTTCTGCACCGCGAAGACCGGGTAGACGAAGGCGAGCGAGGCCAGCAGCGTCAGCGCGTACGCCTTCTTCGTGCCGATCCGGTCGCCGAGGAAGCCCGCGGCCCAGCAGCCGACCATGGTGCCGAAGCCGGCGAAGTACAGCACGTCGGTGACCTGGTCCGTGGTGTAGCCCAGCTCCGTCTTCAGGTACGTGGGCAGCAGCGCCTGGATCGGCCACGAGTACAGGAACGCGAAGAACAGCGTCACGATCATCGACAGGTAAAGCACCCAGCTGCGCTTCCCGCCCAGCTGGACGGCGAACGCGGCGAGCGAGAGCCCGGCGATCACCGCGAGCACCGGCACCAGGCCGGCCCCGCCCGGCGTGAAGACGAGGAACAGCGACACGGTGGCGACGACGACGAGCACCGTGTTCGTGACGGCCCGGGCCTGGGTCTCGAACAGCGGCCGGAACGGGTTGGGCTTGGCGCCCTTGTCCGCTACCGACTCCGTCCACTCCTCGGCCTCGGGCAGCGCGCGCCGCATCCACAGCGCGATGGCGATCGGGATGAGGCCCAGGTAGAACATCCAGCGCCAGCCGAGCGAGGGCACCACCCAGTTGTAGACCTGGGCGGCCAGCACCGAGCCGACCGAGAAGCCGGATATCAGGAAGCCGCTGGCCCGGTTGCGCAGAGCGGCGGGCCAGCTCTCCATGACGTAGGTGGAGCTGGCGCTGTACTCACCGGCCATGCCCATGCCGATGGCCAGCCTGGCAGCGAACAGACTGGTGTAGTTCCACGCGAACCCGCAGGCGAAGGTGCCCACCGAGTACAGCAGGATGCTGAGCACCATGGAGAGCTTGCGGCCGTAGCGGTCGCCGATGGCGCCGAGTACGGCGCCGCCGAGCCAGCGGGTGATGAACGCACCGGAGATCAGGCTGGCCGCCTGCACCGTGCTCAGGCCGAACTCGTCACTGATCTCGGTCAGTACGAGGGTGATCAGCACGAAGTCGAAGCCGTCGAGTACATAGCCGATCCAGGCGGCGAAGAACGACTTCCACTGCGTGCGGCTGACCTGGCGGTACCAGGGGAGCGTGGGGGGTGTCGAGGTCTGCACGGTGACTCCAGGGTGCGGGACGGTGCCCGGTCATTTGAACAGCCGTCCCGCGTGGTGGGACAGGTCAGGGCCGGGTGATGCCTGCCACGAAGCGGGCGGTCAGAGCCGTGGGAGCGGTGATGGCGGTGCCGACGACGACGCTGTGGGCGCCGCGTGCCAGGGCCTCGGCCGCTTCCGCGGGGGTGTTGATACGGCCTTCGGCGACCACGGGGACGTCGATCGCGGCGGAGAGCGCCGCGACCAGGTCGAGGTCGGGGCCCGTCTGCTTCGGCGTGCCGGGAACGTAGCCGGACAGGGTCGTGGAGACGAAGTCCGCCCCGAGCGCGGCCGCCGTGACGCCCTCGGCGAGGGTGGAGACATCGGCCATGACGAGAGCACCGGCCGCGTGTACGGCCTCGACGAGCTCGGCGAACGTCGAGCCGTCGGGGCGCGGCCGGTCGGTGGCGTCCGCGGCGACGACGGCCGCGCCCGCCTCGGCCACCGCCAGGGCGTGCCGGACGGTCGGGGTGATGAACACCCCGGTGTCGCCGTCCTTCCACAGGCCGATGACCGGCAGGTCGACGGCTGCGGTGATCGCGGCGACGACCTCCGGATCGTTGGCGCGGATCGCGGCGCCACCACCGGCGACCGCCGACAGCGCGAGCCGGACCAGGGTGGACGTCTCCCGCATCGGATCGCCGGGGGGCGCCTGGCAGGACACGATCAGCTTGCCCTGGAGGGTGGCGGCCAGTTCCTGCGCGGTCATCGGAGAGCTCCCGGGTGGTGGAGGGGAAGGGTGGTGGTGAGGGCGGCCGCGCCGAGCACGGCCGCGTCGTGGCCGAGCAGCGGAGCCTGTGGGACGAGCCTGCGCAGTGGCCCCATCAGCTCCCCGGCGAAGGCGGCCCGCAGGGCGACCTCGTACAGCGCGCCGATCCGCGGGACCCCGCCGCCCACGACGACCCGGTCGGGGCCGAACGCGTTGGCGAGCCCGCCGAGGACATGGCCGGCGGCGGCCGCGCCGGTGGTGATGGCGGTGACGGCATGGGCGTCGCCTTCGGCGGCGCGCGCGGCGACGGTCTCCAGCCGGTCCACGGGGGCGCCGGTCAGCCGCTCGTAGTGGGCGGCGATCCCGGGCCCGGAGGCGATGACCTCCAGGTGGCCGGTGGCGCCGCAGGTGCAGGGCAGGCCCGCCGCCTCGGGGCTGGGCAGGTGGCCGAGGTGCCCGGCGATGCCGGCGGCGCCGTGCAGCATCCGCCCGTCGACGGCGATGGCGCCGCCGACACCGGTACCGATGGCGGCGAAGAGCAGCGAGCCGTGGCCCTCACCGTCCGCGTTCAGGGCGGACAGCTCCGGCCCGGCGGTGGCGCGCACGTCGTTGTCGCAGGCCACCGCGTATCCGGTGCGGTTGGCGAGCCCGACGCCCAGCGGGGTGCCCGCCCAGCCGCGGATGGAGTCGGTGGCGCTGGTGACCATGCCGGTACGGGGGTCGATCACCCCGGCCGCCGCGATGCCGAGCACTGCGGCGCTGTGGCCGGGGTCGACCTCGGCGGCGGCCGCGGCGAGTGCGTCGAGCACCGCAGCTGCGCCCTCCCGGGCCGGGGTGGGCCTGCTGTGCCGGGCCAGGACCGTGCCGTCCGCCGCGAGGAGTGCGGCGGCGATCTTCGTACCGCCGAGGTCGAGACCGACGACTGGCGGCCCGGCCGGTGCCGGCTGTGCCGAGGCGGTCATCGGACCGGCGGCAGACCGGCGTCGCGCAGCCGTCCGGAGACGAGCGCGACGGATTCGGCGGACAGCTGGATCTGCGGAAACGCGGTGTCGCCGCATTCGATGATGCCGAGCAGCCGGAGCGCCGACTTGAACGAGCCGAGCGCCGAGGAGCTGCGGCCCATGTCCGCCTCGGGGCCGACGTCGACCATGGCGAACAGCTCGATCAGCCGCTCCTGCTCCCTCGCGGCCAGCGTCCAGTCACCGGCGCGCGCGGCCTCGTAGAGCCGTACGTAGCCGGCCGGGTCCACGTTGCCGATGCCGGGGACGACGCCGTCCGCGCCGGCTAGCAGCGCCGCGTCGACGGTCAGCTCGGAGCCGGTGAGGATGCTGAAGTCCGGCACCGGGCCGTCGGCGCGGCCCTCGCGGCCGCCGAGCTCGACGATGAGCCGGCGCAGCCCGCCCTCGTCGCCGCTGCTGTCCTTGAGGCCGGCCAGGGTGCCGTCCTCCGCGAGCTCGCGGACCAGCGCGGAGGACAGCTTGCTGTGCACGGCGACGGGGATGTCGTAGGCGAACAGCGGCAGGTCCACTTCGGCGCGCAGCCGGCGGAAGTGCCCGGCGATCTCCTTGGCGTGGGTGCGGGTGTAGAACGGCGCGGTCGCGACCAGCGCGTCGGCGCCCAGGGCGGCGGCGGACTCGGCGTGCTCGACGACGCGGGCCGTCGTGGTGTCGATGACCCCGGCGAGGACCGGGACGCGGCCGTCGGTCGTGTTGACGACGGTCTCCAGGACCGTGGCGCGCTGTTCGTCGGTGAGGTAGGCGACCTCGCTGGTGGACCCGAGTGCGAAGAGTCCGTGCACGCCCCCGCCGATGAGGTGCTCGACGAGGCGGACGAGCGACGTGGTGTCGATCTCCCCGGCGGAGTCGAGCGGGGTGCAGACCGGCGGGACGACGCCGTGCAGCGGTGCGGTCAGAGACATGGTGAAGGCTCCAGCTGATCGAGACACCGATCCGCGGCCTGAGTGGCTACCCGGATCGAGACGTGAGACGTAAGATGTCCTATGTCTGGCTCACCTTAAACAGATGCTCCTGGGAACGGTCAAGGGGCAACGGCACCTCAGGAGGATGTTGTGGCGCGGCCCACCATGGCTCAGGACATCGAGCGCTGGATCAAGGAACTGATTCTGGAGCGACGGCTCGCGCCGGGTGACGCACTGCCCACGGAGTCCGAGCTGATGGAGCTCTTCGGGGCCGGCCGGGTGTCGGTGCGCGAGGCCCTCAAATCGCTCCAGGCGGTCAATGTCGTGGAGATCCGCCGGGGTTACGGCACCTTCGTGGGCTCGCTCTCCCTGTCACCGTTCGCCGAGGGACTGGCCTTCCGCGCGGCCGTCCGCCACCGTCAGGGCGAGCCGGGACTCGCCGAGCTGATGAAGGTGCGGGAGGCGCTGGAGGCAGGGCTCGTCGGGGCCGTCGCGGCCGGCGTGCCCGACGAGGACATCGAGGTGCTGCGGGCCCTGGTCGCGAAGATGGAGGAGGAGGCCGGTACGGGCCGGGTGGCACGTTCCACCGACCGGGCGTTCCACCTCGCCCTCTATGCCTCGCTGGACAACCACCTGCTCAGCGAGGTGCTCGACGCGTTCTGGGCGGCCATGGACCGGGTGCGCGAGGACCTCGACGACGGTCACCAGGACCCGTCGGTCACCTGCGCCCAGCACCGCGAGATCGTCGACGCGGTCGCGGCGGCCGACGGGCTGCGCGCGGTACGGGCGATGCGCACCCACTTCGACGGCATCCGCACCCGCCTGGAACCGTCCCTGGTTCCGTAACCGGGCGGCGGGCCCGGCCGGCCACTGACACCGCTGCCGGCATCACTCCCGCTGGACGCTGCTGTACAGATAGCTGTCGGCGCCGTCCAGCGCGGCCCGGCTCCATGCCGCCACCTCCGCAGGGCCCATCTCCGCCCAGTCCGGGGTCCGTTCGACCATGGCGTGCCCCAGCCTGCGGCCCAGGGCCACCAGGCGGGCCCCCTCGCCCGACCGCTCGTCCGCGTACCGGCGCAGCGCCTCGGCCGCGGACGACGAGGCGCGCAGGACCCGCTCCAGGCAGAGCGCGTCCTGCAGGGCCTTGGTCGCACCGCTCGCGGTGTGCGGCCGGGTGATGCTGGCCGCGTCGCCCGCCAGCAGGAACGGCGGCTCCGCGACCCGGGGCACATGGAAGTCGGCGACGTCGTGGCAGGCCAGGGAGGTGTGCGCACCCCGGCCGACGATCTCGGCCCAGTCCGCCGGGAAGTGCTCCTCGGCGACGCGCCGCACGTACTCCTCGCGCCCGGCGCTCCAGGACGGCGGGGGAGGGGGACCGTAGATGGCGTAGGCAAGCAGCCGGGACCCCTCGGCGGAGCCCGGGATCAGGTAGAACACCCCGTGTCCGCCGCCGAATCCCAGCATGATCCAGGCACTTCGCACGAGTTCCAGCTGGTGCGGGTGTCCGGCGAGCGCGTCGAGCGGGAGCGTGCCGCGCCACACCACGTACCCCGCAGGGACCGGCCGCACCCCCGGGGCGACGGCCGCCCGGGTGACGGACCGCGGGCCGTCCGCGCCGACGACGATGTCGTACCGCTCCTCCGAGTCCGCCGTACGGACCACGGCGCCGCCCGACGGATGACGCAGCACCTCGGTGACGGGCCGGCCCCGGTGGTACGTCACTCCGTCGGCGTTCGCACGCAGCGTGCGCCAGAGCAGTCCCCAGTGGCAGGGCGTCACCGGCCCGTCCTGCCTCGCCAGTTCACGTGCGGTGTGCTGTCCCCGTTCCCGGGTGAGCCAGACCCGCGAGGGCACCGGGGTCGTCGGCATGCCGGCGTCCAGGTAGCCGGCCGCGACCAGTTCCGCGTGGAGCGGCGGCGGGATGACGATGCCGAACCCCCGGTCCTCCAGCGCCCCGTCGCTGCGCTCGTACACCGTGACCTCGGCCCCTGCCCTGGCCCCCGCGATCGCCATCGCACAGCCTGCGACGCTCCCGCCGACCACCCCGATGCGTAATCCGGCTCCCGCCACTTCCGCCACCGCCCTCTTCGGTTGCTCCGACCACTGCGCGTGACGCCCATTGAACGGGGTGGCGGCAACCTGCGTCCAACCGCCCCGTGGCGGCTGGACGCAGGGCCCCCGTCCGGGCTACGGCGTGACGGTCACCGTCGTGCTGCCCGAGGCCTGCTTCCCGTCCGCCCGGTAGGTGGCGGTGAGCGTGGCGTTACCCGACGCGCCCGCGGGCACGGTGACCGGGACCTTGACGTTGGCTCCCTCACCGGGCCGCGTCGCGGGGAACGCGGTCCGCGTGGCCGTCCAGCCGCTCGGCACGGTCAGGTCGACGGTGCCCGCGCTGCGGGTGACGTCCATCCGGTTGACGACCCGGACCGTCACCTCGGTGCCCGTACCCGCCTTGAGGGTCGCCGGCGGGGTGATCGTGATGTCGGCGCAGGTGCCGCCGAGCCACTTCAGATCGAACGAGGAGTACGTGATGTGCTCGTAGTCGCCCCGCTCGTACAGCAGTCCGAGCCTGCCGCCAGGCAGCCGGGTCAGCGTCGAATAGGCGGCGGCGCCCGCGTCGACGACCTTCCTGATCGGCCAGGTCCTCCCGTTGTCGCAGGACATCTTGACGGTGAGGTTGCGCCGTGAGCCGGTGTCCTCGGTGTTGCTGAACAGCAGCCAGGAGGACTGCGGGTCCGAGGCCGCGGCGTCGGGGGCGTACCGCATGACCGAGGCGTTGTTCGCCGGGTCGGGGAGCTCGGTGTCCTGGACGAACGGGGTGTAGGTGACCCCGCCGTCCGTCGAGTACGCGATCGTCCGGTACGGCTTCGAGCGGTTGTTGAGCATGACCGTGCCGTCGTTCAGCTCCACGGTCTTGTTCTCGTCGCCGCCGGGGCCGACCGGGGTCCCCGTCTTCCAGGTCGCGCCATGGTCGTCGCTGTACGCGCTGACCGCGTAGTTGGCTCCGTTGTCGCGGATGGCGTACTGCTGGATCAGCCGGCCCTTGTGCGCCCCGTTGCGCAGCTGGATGCCCTCGCCGGACGCCGCGAACATGCCGCCCCAGGCCGGGTTCTTGATCTGCTTGGTGATCCGGCGGTGGGTCCAGGTCAGCCCGTCGTCGTCCGAGTAGCTGTAGTCGGCCTGCAGGACGTTCGGGTCGGTCTCGTCGTTGCCGGTGGCCGAGCCGAAGAAGCCCTGGTTCACCCCGGCCGCGTAGAACACGAAGATCCGGCCGGTGGTCCGGTCGACGAGCAGGCTCGGGTCCCCGTAGCCGGTGGGGGCGGCGTCCTTGCGGACCACCTGCTGCGCCTGCCACGTCGTACCGCCGTCGGTGCTGCGCCGCAGCACGACGCCGATGTTGGACGGCAGGTCGCCGAGGGTGGGCCGGGCGTCGTACGCAGCCAGCAGGGTGCCCTTGACCGAGGTGGTCAGGGCCGGGATCCGGTAGTAGGGGGAGCCCACTCCGTTGACGGTCAGGTCCTGGGAGGTGAGCGTGCCGGGGGCGGGGGACGCGGCCTGCGCGGTGCCGGTCGTGGCGACCACCAGCAGGGCGGCGCCGAGCAGGGCGACCGGAACTGTTCTCTGCATGGACGATCTCTCTTCTCGGAAGGGGTGGTGCTTCTCGAAGGGTGGGAGATTGGGGGGAGGAGTGCCGGGGCTACGGGATGTGCAGGGAGCAGACCCGGCTGCTCGCGTCGAAGATCCGCAAGTCCTTGATCATTTTCAGGACGATGCGGTGATGGCCCCGCTCGTTGGGGTGGAGCCCGTCGTTGAGCAGGGACAGGGGGACCTGACCGCCGTCGCCGGTCAGCCAGTCGTTGTGGTGGTCGACGAAGACGGCACTCTGCTGCGCCGCGACCTCGCCCATGACCTGCGCGTACTGCGCAAGGTTCAGCCGGCCCGGCCACTTCGCCGGATCGACCGGGTTGGGCGACTGGAGCACCGGTACGGGGGAGCCGGGCAGGGCACGCACCGAGCGGACGAGTGAGACGAGGTTGGCCCGATAGGTGTCGAGGCCGAGTCCGGCCGTCGCGATGTCGTTCGTACCGATCATGATCGAGACGACCTCCGGCGCGAAGGCGGTGACCCGCTCGCCGAACTGCGCGACGAGTTCGGCGCTGGTCGCGCCGCTCACCCCGGAATCGATCACGAAGTCGCGGTTCTTCGGCTTGCCCAGCTCCCAGCGGACCCGTTCCGTCCAGTGCTCCGGGTAGCTGCGCCAGCCGTTGGTGTGCAGTGCGCCGTGCGTGATGCTGTCACCGGTGATGACCCAGGTGGCCGGGGTGTTGCTGTTGAGGATCGTGGAGATGCGGCCCAGGTCGGCGAGATCCGGGCGGGGGCTCTGCGCGACCAGTTCGGTCTCGCTCAGCACCCGGTCCCAGACAGCGGCCCGTTCGACGGTGCCGGTGCAGAACCACTCGCCCCCGGGGTGGTCGCTGTCGGTGTTGCGCCCCAGTGCGAGGGCGGCCGGCTTGGAGACGTTCGCGAAGAAGGCGTGCTGCGCCGTCTCGAAGACCGTGCGCCCGCCGGCGTGCAGTTTGGTGCCCGAGGCGTCGACGGTGACGGCGACGGTGTGGCGCAGCCCGTCGTCATATCGTGTCCGGGTCATGACATTCACGAGCACCGCGCCCTTCTCGCGTACGGAGAACTGAAGGGCGCCGCCGCTCAGATTGAGCGTGATGTTGGAGGAGGGGGCGGTCGGGTCCGAGGCGCTGATCAGCGTCATCGCCTCGTTGTGGCTGGTGGTGCGGAAGGTGACGACGATGGTCCCCGCGGTGAGCGGGGCGAGTGCGCCTGCCCGGTTCGACAGGTCGACGTACTCGCTGCCGTCCAGGTCCACGGGGGTGTCGTGGTCCAGGATCGGGCCGCTGCTCGAAGCGGCGGCGAAGGCGCGGCCGCCGAGCTGGGTGCTCAGGGCTGCCGCGCCTGCGGCGAAAAGCATGGATCGTCTGCGCACGGAAGGTGCCTCCGGTCAGGAGTGGCCGGCCTGCCCCGACGGCAGGCCTGCGAACAGGGAGCGCACCCAGGCGAGTTGTTCCCGCTGCTGGTACTCCGCGCCGCCCTCGTGCCCGTTGAACGCGTAGACCCGCACGTCCTTGGGCCCGGCGTAGCCGTTGTAGGCGGTGAAGCAGGTGGAGGGCGGGCAGATGTCATCCATCATCGCGATGGAGAACAGCGCGGGGGCCGTGGCCCGGGTGGCGAGCAGTGCGGCATCGAAGTACGACAGCGTGGCGAAGACGGACTCCGTGCGGTCGCGGTGGAGCTTGAGGTATTCGGTGATCTCGGTGAAGGGCGGGCGGCCCGAAATCTCCGCCCCGCGACGGAAGTTGCAGAGGAACGGCACATCCGGCATCACCCCGGCCAGCTCCGGGACCAGCCCCGAGACAGCCAGTGCGATCCCGCCGCCCTGGCTGACCCCGGTCACCACGATCCGGTCCGGATCGATCTCGGGCCGGCTGCGCACCGCGTCGACGCAGCGCACCGCGTCGGTGAACAGCCGCCGGTAGTAGTACGTTTCGGGGCTTTCGATGCCCCGGGTGAGGAAGCCGGGTACGACTCCGGCCGCGCCGCCGTCCGGATCGGAGGTGTCGCCGCCGCCGGCCGACCAGCCCTGGCCGCGGGTGTCCATCAGCAGATGCGCGTAACCGGCCGACGCCCACAGCAGGTTCTCGTGCGCCAGTCCCCGGCCGCGGCCGTACCCCAGGAACTCCACGACACAGCCGAGTGGTTCGTCCGTCCCGGCCGGCATCCGCAGCCAGCCACGCACCGGCTGTCCGGCGAAGCCGGGAACCGTCACGTCGTACGTACGGACCTGGGTGAGCCCGGTCTCCACCGCGGTGAGAACGGGCTTGTCCGCCGCGCAGGACCTGGCCTCGTCCAGGGTCCGCGACCAGAAGGCGTCGAAGTCCGCCGGAACGGGAAGCGTCGGCCGGTAGTCGCGGCAGTCCGCGAGGGAGAGGTCCGTGAACGGCATGGAGGTGCCCTCCTGGGGGCGCGGCGGGAACTGCCATGTGCGAGGTGTCGCACCGGTCATCAGACGGATGACGTCAGATGTCCTGTCGGCACATGGACCCTAGGCACCTGCTGCGATGGCCGTCAAGGGTCCCCCCGGGCCGGTCTCGTCAGCCCGGGGGACCTGGCGGGCGGCTCAGCGCCGGGCGCGGGCCTCGGAGATCCGGCGGCGGACGGGGGCGTAGTGCTCGCCGAGCGCCTTGATGAATCCGGCGATGTCGCCGGCCCGGGCGGCGTCCACGATGTTCTGGTGGGCGGCGATCGTCTCGGTCTCGTCGGCGTGCGTGAAGCCGTCCAGGTGCGGCGCGACGATCGCGTACACGTCCCAGAACGCCATCGAGAGCTGCCCGATCAGGTCGTTGTCGAGCGGGGCGACGAGCAGGGCGTGGAAGGCGCGGTCGGCGGCGACGAAGCCGTGCCCGTCCTGGGCCCCGGTCGCACGCATGGTGGCCACCAGGCCGTCCAGGGTGTCCAGCTGCTGCGGGGTGAGCAGCGAGACGATCCGGTCGGCCCGCCCGCGCTCGAAGAGCTCGCGCACGTCGACCAGGTCGGACATCACCTGGAAGTCGTCGTCGGGCGAGAGCAGTCCGCGGAAGGTGAGGCTCTCCACCAGTGCGGAAAGGCTCAGCCGGCCGACGTAGGTGCCGTGCCCGTGACGGACCTCGACGATGTCCAGCGCGTTGAGGATCTTGACGGCCTCGCGGACGCTGGAGCGGCTGGCGCCGAGGGCCTCGCACAGGGCGGGCTCAGTGGGCAGCGGGTCCCCGGGGCGAAGCCTCTCTTCGAGGATGTACCGCTTGATGCCGTCGACGACTTCCTGCCGGAGCAGCTGCCGGCCGGGCCTCGTTCCGGACATATGTGAACTCCCCACCTCTTGACCCCTCTCGATTGTCAAGCTACGTTCCCACGCTATCAAGGCATCAGACATCTGACGTCTGATGCTTCAGGTCCCGAAGTCTCTCGTGAACCTGCGCCAGACCCCCGTTTTCTGCCCCTGACGCCCACCTCAAGTCCCTGGAGGACCCGTGCCCGAGCTGAGATCAGCCGGTGTCGAGCGCCGCACCTTCCTGCGTTACACCAGTGCCGTCGGTGCCGCGGCCGCCATCACGGCGGGCCTTTCCGCCTGCGGCGGACCGTCCTCGACCGCCAACGGCTCGACGGGCAAGGGCAGCGGCAGCGACCTCATCGAGGCCGGTCTGTCCTACCCGCTGTCGACCGGCTTCGACCCGATGATCACCTCGGGTGCGACCCCGTACGCCGCCAATATGCACATCTTCGAGGGGCTGGTGGATCTCGATCCGGCAACACTCGTGGCACGGCCCGCGCTCGCCACCGAGATGCCGAAGAAGATCAACGCCACCACCTACCGCGCCTCGCTCCGCAAGGGTGCGACCTTCCACGACGGATCGGCCGTCACCGCGGACGACGTCGTGTTCAGCTTCGAGCGCATCCTGGACCCGAAGAACGCCTCGCTGATGGCGCAGTTCGTGCCCTTCATCGACACCGTCAAGGCCGTCGACGCCGGCACGGTCGAGTTCAAGCTCAAGTACCCCTTCGCGCTCTTTCCGTCCCGCATCGCCGTGGCCCGGATCGTGCCGAAGAAGATCGTCGAGGCGGACGTCAAGGGATTCGACGCCAAGCCCGTCGGCTCAGGGCCGTACAAGTTCGTCTCGGCGACCCGCGAAGACAAGATCGTCTTCGAGAGGTTCGACAAGTACAACGGTTCGCACCCCGCCAAGGCCAAGAAGATGGTCTGGCGCCTGATCTCGGACCAGTCGGCCCGCGTCAGCGCCATGCAGTCCGGCCGCGTCCAGGCCATCGAGGACGTCCCGTACATCGACGTGAAGGGGCTCTCCGCCACGGCGAAGACCGAGTCCGTGCAGTCCTTCGGGCTGCTGTTCCTGATGTTCAACACCGCCGACAAGCGGTTCGCCGACAAGCGGGTCCGTCAGGCCCTGCACTACGCGCTGGACACCGAGAAGATCATCAAGACGGCCATGGTCGGCGACGCGACGGCCGCCACGGGCTACGTCCCCGCCACGCACCCCGACTACCACAAGGCCGCCACCGTCTACACGCACGACGTGGCCAAGGCGAAGAAGCTGCTCGCCGAAGCAGGGGTGAAGAACCTCAAGTTCACCGTCCTGACCACCGACACCGGCTGGGTCAAGGACATCGCCCCGCTGATCAAGGAGAGCTGGGCCGCGGCCGGTATCGAGGCCACCCTCGGCATCGCCCAGTCCGCCGCCCAGTACGCCAAGGTCGACAGCGGTGACTTCGAGGTCCTCGTCGCACCCGGCGACCCCTCGGTCTTCGGTAACGACGCGGACCTGCTGCTGCGCTGGTTCTACTACGGCTTCTGGCCGGAGAACCGCTACGGCTGGTCCAAGACCGCCGAGTACAAGAAGGTCAAGCAGCTCCTCGACAAGGCCGCCCAGGCCGGCGACGAGCCGACTCGCAAGCAGCTGTGGGGCCAGATCACCGACGTCGTCGCCGACGAGGTACCGCTCTACCCGATCCTCCACCGCAAGCTGCCCACCGCCTGGAACGAGAAGGGCCTGACCGGCTTCAAGCCGCTGCCGACCACCGGCCTGTCCTTCCTGGACGTCAGCCCCGCCTGACCGGCGATCCCCGCCGGGCCGTACGGAAGTCCCCGCACAGGCTGCCGTACGGCCCGGCCCCCAGCGCTCCTCGTGCGGACCGGGCCGGGCCGACCCGGCCCGGTCCGGACGAGGAGCCGCAGACAGGCGCCGCCCGCCGCGCGCCCGGACAACCCGGTCCGGAACACCTAACACCCCCGGCGCCCCGGACCGGATGACCGCCCAACCGCAAGGAACCCGACGATGGTTGCTTTTCTCCGGCTCGCGCTGCGCCGCGTCGCGATGATGCCGGTGATGATCCTCGGTATCGCGTTGCTCGTCTTCGTGGTGCTGCAGTTCTCGCCGGTCGACCCGGCCTTCAACGCGCTCGGGGAGAGCGCCACTCCTGAGGCCCGGGAAGCCTTCGCCGAGGCCAACGGGCTCAACGACCCGCTGCCCGTGCGCTACTTCGACTTCCTCGGCCAACTGCTCCACTTCGACCTCGGGATGACCGTCCCGCCGAGCCAGCCCGTGGTCGACCGGATCACCGCCGCCTTCCCGCTCACCCTCCAGCTGACCGTTCTCGGGCTCATCATCGCCATCGTCCTCGCCGTCGTCGGCGGCGTCCTGGGCGCGATGTACCGCGACCGCTGGCCCGACCAGCTCTTCCGGGTCCTGTCCATGGCCGGGGTCGCCGTTCCGTCCTTCTGGCTCGGGGTCCTGCTCATCCAGCAGTTCGCGCTGAACACCCAGATCTTCCCGACCGGCGGATACACCAACATCGCCGACTCGTTCGGCGGGTGGCTGCAGACGATGATCCTGCCCGCCGTGTCACTCGCGGTGCCCGTCGCCGCGTCGCTCGCCCGCCTCATCCGCACCTCGATGGTCACCGAACTCGACCGGGACTACGTGCGTACCGCCCAGGGCAACGGCCTGCCGGCCTTCCTGGTCATCCGCTCGGTGCTGCGCAACGCGCTCGTCACCCCGCTCACCGTGCTCGGAGTCAAGGTCGGCTACCTGCTCAGCGGCGCCGTCGTCATCGAAGCGATCTTCGACCTGCCCGGCATGGGCAAGCTCATCCTCGAAGGTGTCACCGGAGGCGACGTCGCCCTGGTCCAGGGCACCGTACTGACCATCGCCATCGCCTTCCTGGTGGTCAACGTCATCGTCGACCTGCTCTACCTGCTGGTCAATCCGCGCATCAGGACGGTGTGACATGTTCGCCACGGGCCGTCTGGCCAAGAAGCTCTCCCGACCGGGCGTCGCCTTCCGCGCCCTCCCGGTAACCTCCCGCGTCGCCCTCGGCGTCCTGATCGTCGTCGTCCTCGGCGCCGTGCTCGCCCCCCTGCTCACCCAGGACCCACTGGCCACGGGCAACCCCGTCCAGGCCCCGAGCGGCGAGCACTGGTTCGGCACTGACCGGGCGGGACGCGACGTGTTCGCCCGCGTCGTGCACGGCTCGCGCTACTCGCTGATCATCGGCCTCGGCGCTACCGCCTGCGCCCTGGTTGCCGGGGCGCTGCTCGGCTCGCTCGCCGCCACCTCGCGCAAGCTCGGCGACGAGTCCGTCATGCGCACCCTCGACGTCGTCATGTCGTTCCCGCCGATCGCGCTCGCGGCGGTCCTCGTCGCCGTGTTCGGCACCAGCATCCCGGTGATCATCTTCACGATCGCCTTCGTGTACACGCCGTCGCTGGCCCGGGTGGTCCGCGCCAACGTCCTCTCCCAGTACGGCGAGGACTACGTCGCCGCCGAGAAGGTCATCGGTGCCCGGCGCGGCTACATCGTGCTCCGTCACGTCGCCGTCAACTGCATGGCCCCGGTCATGGTCTTCGCGACCGTCATGGTCGCCGAGGCCATCATCTTCGAGGCCAGCCTCTCCTTCATCGGCGCCGGTGTGCAGGACCCCGACCCCAGCTGGGGCAGCGTGCTCGCCTACGGCCGCCAGATCCTCCTGGCGGGCGGCTGGTGGGCCACCTTCTTCCCCGGCCTGGCCCTCCTGATCACGGTCCTCGCGCTCAACATCCTCTCCGAAGGCCTCACCGACGCCTCCGCCGCGCCCAAGAGCGCCCGCGCAGCCGTCGACGCCACCGCCACCACCGCACCGGACCCGGTCGAGGCGGCCGCCACCGTCGACATCGACGCCGCCCTGACCAAGCTCGCCCGGCACATCAACGCCACCGAGCCCACCCTCACACCGGTTCGCGCGGACGCCGACGAACTCCTCGTCGTGCGCGACCTGGCGATCCGCTTCCCGGACCGCTACGGCGAGATCCCCGTCGTCGACAAGCTGAACTTCACCGTCCACGAGGGCGAGACCCTCGGCCTGGTCGGCGAGTCCGGCTGCGGCAAGTCCATCACCAGCCTCGCCGTCATGGGTCTCCTCGCCCGCAACGCCGAGGTCAGCGGCGAGATCCTCTACCGCGGCCGGGACCTGCTGAAGCTCCCGCCCAAGGAGCGCCGCGCCCTGATGGGCCCCGAGATCGCGATGGTCTACCAGGACGCGCTCTCCTCCCTCAACCCCTCCGTGCTCGTCGGCACCCAGCTGAGGCAGCTGACCTCGCGCGGCGGCACGAAGACCCCCGCCGAGCTCCTGGAGCTCGTAGGCCTCTCGCCCGAGCGCACCCTGCGCAGCTACCCGCACGAGCTCTCCGGCGGCCAGCGCCAGCGCGTTCTCATCGCCATGGCCCTGTCCCGCAGCCCCCGCCTCCTGATCGCGGACGAGCCGACCACCGCCCTCGACGTCACCGTCCAGGCCCAGGTCGTCGAGCTCCTCATCCGGCTCCGCGACGAGCTCGGCTTCGCCATGGTGCTGGTCTCGCACGACCTCGCCCTGGTCGGCGACCTCTCCCACCGGGTCGCCGTGATGTACGCGGGACGGCTCGCCGAGGTCGGCGACACCCGGTCGGTCCTCACCGACCCCGCCCACCACTACAGCCGCGGTCTCCTCGGCTCCGTCGTCTCCCTGGAAGCCGGCGCCGAACGGCTCCACCAGATCCGCGGCGTCGTCCCCGCACCCCAGGGCTTCGGCGCGGGATGCCGCTTCGCCGGCCGCTGCGGTGCGGCGACCGACCTCTGCCGCACCACCACCCCCGCACTCACCGGGCGTTGCGCCACGAAGGACCACGGCTTCGCCTGCCACCACCCGGCCGAGGCCGCCGCGAAGAAGCTGGAAGGGAGCGCCCTGTGATCAGGCTCAACGGCGTCCACGTACGCCACAAGGCACGCAGCGGAGGCCTCTTCAGCCGCGACGCCGTCCACGCGCTGACCGACGCCACCCTGGAGGTCAGGCGCGGCGAGATCGTCGGGCTGGTCGGCGAGTCCGGCTGCGGAAAGTCCACGCTCGCCCGGGTACTGACCGGACTGCAGAAGCCCACCGAGGGCGAGGTCCTCTTCCACGGGCGCGACCTGTGGGCGATGCCGGGCGCCGAGCGCCGCAATGACTTCGGCTCCGCCGTCGGCGTCGTCTTCCAGGACCCCTCCACCGCGCTCAACCCCCGGCTCACGGTCCGCCGGATCCTGCGCGACCCGCTCGACGTACACCGTCGCGGCAGCCGCGAGGAGCGTGAGGCCCGCGTCGAGGAACTCCTCGACCTGGTCGGCCTGCCCGGCCACACCCTGGCGGCACTGCCCGGGCAGCTCTCCGGAGGCCAGCGCCAGCGTGTCGCCATCGCCCGCGCCCTGGCGCTCGAACCGGAACTGATCGTCGCCGACGAACCCACCTCCGCGCTCGACGTCTCGGTCCGTGCCCAGGTCCTCAACCTCCTCGTCGACCTGCGCGAACGCCTCGGCCTGGGCATGGTGTTCATCTCGCACGACATCCAGACCGTGCGCTACCTCGCCGACCGCATCGCCGTCCTCTACCTCGGCCGCATCGTCGAGGAGGGCCGCGCGGCGGACGTCGCGGGCGCCCCCTCGCACCCGTACACCGAGGCCCTGCTCTCCGCGACACCCAGCCTGCTGGAGACGACGGAACGCATCGTGCTCACCGGCCCGGTGCCCTCCGCCACCAACCCGCCGCCCGGCTGTCCGTTCAGCACCCGTTGCTGGAAGGCCGACGACGAGTGCTCCATGGTCTTCCCGGCGGAGACCTTCGGGTCCGGCGAACACCGCTGGCACTGCGTTCACCCCCAGACCCCCGTGTCCCCCTCCGGGGACCCGAACCCCGTACCGTCCGCAAGGAGCACCGCATGACCGCCCGAGCCCCCCGCTATTCGGGAGTGATCCCGCCCGTCGTCACCCCGCTCACCGCGGACGGCGAGCTCGACCGCCCTTCCCTGGAGCGGGTCGTGGGGCATCTCCTCGACGGCGGTGTCAGCGGGCTCTTCGCCCTCGGCAGCTCCGGCGAGACCGCCTATCTGACGCCCGGCCAGCAGGACGAGGTCATCGAGGTCATCACCTCGGCGGCCGCCGGCCAGGTGCCGGTCCTCGTCGGCGCCATCGAGACCACGACCAACCGGGCGATCGAGCGTGCGCGGCGCGCCGCCGCACTCGGTGCGGACGCCGTCGTCGTCACCGCGCCGTTCTACACCCGCACCCACGACCTGGAGATCGACCGGCACTTCAGGGACGTGGCCGCCGCCGTCGACCTGCCGCTCCTGGCGTACGACGTGCCGGTCTGCGTACACAGCAAGCTGGACCCGGAACTGCTGCTGCCGCTGGCGGCCGACGGGGTGCTGGCCGGGGTGAAGGACTCCAGCGGCGACGACGGCTCGTTCCGACGGCTCGTCATCGGCGCCCGTGACCTGCCGGACTTCTCCGTCCTCACCGGTCATGAGCTGGTCGTCGACGCGATGATGCTCGGCGGCGCCGACGGCTCGGTCCCGGGGCTCGGCAACGTCGACCCGCACGGCTACGTCCGTCTCCACCACGCCGCGGTCCGCGGCGACTGGGCGGCGGCGAAGGCCGAACAGGACCGTCTCGTCGCGCTCTTCGACATCATCCGCGCCGCCCGTCCCGGCACCGCGTCCGCCACGGCGGCCGGACTCGGCGCGTTCAAGACCGCGCTGATGCTGCGCGGGCTCATCACCACCAACGTGATGAGCCCGCCGATGCGCCGGCTGGACGCCGCGGAGACGGCGACGATCGCCGAGTGCCTCGACCGCGCGGGACTCTCCCTGGCCTGACGGCCGCCGGAAACGGCAGCCGGACGTGAAAAGGTCCGGCCGGACAGCTTCGTGCTGTCCGGCCGGACCTTTTCGTGTGCGGGGCTACGTCACTTCTGCGAGGCGCGGCTGCGACGCATCAGCAGGCCGCCACCGAGCACGAGGGCGGCGCTGGCGCCACCCGCGATGCCCAGGTTGTCGTTGGCACCGGTGTGCGCCATCTGCGGCGGCTTGTGGTGCTTGGGCGGCGTGTGGTGCCAGGTGTGGGTCGGCGGGTTGTGCGGGTGCCACGTGTGGGTCGGCGGGTTGTGCGTGGGCGGGTTGTGCGTGGGCGGGTTGTGGGTCGGGGGGTTGTGCGTGGGCGGCTTGTGGTGGTGGCTGGGCGGGCAGTTGTGGTCGTGGTGGTGCGTCGGGGGCTTGTGCGGCTTCGGCGGGTGGTGGTGGCCGGGCTGGCAGGCGCAGTCGTGACCGTGGTCGTGGTGGTGCGTCGGCGGCTTGTGCGGCTTCGGGGGCTTGTGGGGGTGCGGGGGCCTCGGGGTGTCGACACCGTCCGACTCGTTCTCGCAATCGCTGCCGAAGGCGGGGTTCAGGGCACCCACCACGTCGACCGTGTTGCCACAGACCTCGACCGGGACGTCGACCGGCGCCTGGATCAGGTTGCCCGACAGTACGCCGGGGGAGTTGGCGGCGAAGCCGTCGGCGTCGGCACCTTGGGCGTCGCCGGCTTCGGAGCCGCCGTCCTCGTTCTCGCACTCGCTACCGAACGCGGGGTTCAGCGCACCGATCACGTTGACCGTGTCGCCGCACAGTTCGACCGGGATATGCACCGGTACCTGTACGGCGTTGCCCGAACCCACACCGGGCGAACCGAACGCGGCGCCATCGGCATTGGAGTCGGCAAATGCGTAGCCGCCGGAGGCGGTCAGAATGCCTGACGCCGCCGCCATGACGAGCACACTTTTGCTCAAGGTATTTCGCATGGGTTGCCCTTTCTTAGGACATTTCGCGCGGGTGATATCGACCCGCAGTTCATTCATCAGGCGGTCCAGCAACCGTCGGGCCTGCCAGTCCTGCTGGGTGGGCGTCCCGTCGGGCGAGCTTGACGAAACCCATAACGACGGCAGAGCGAAAGGGAAACGTGATTCCTATGGAAATCCTGTGACCACCCGGACGGGCTACGTATATGCGTTCGCCCTTCGGCTTCGCGACATGCGCTCCGGTCCCTTTCGTACTGATGTCCGCCAGGTCCCGGCATTCGGGTGAATGGAGATAACCAAACGTCAGGCGGTGAGTTGGGCAGTGCGCTCCGGGTTCGGGGCGTCCAGTACGAGAAGGGTTCATCGTGATCAAGAAGGTCCTGGCTACGGGTGCCGTTGCCGCCTCCATCCTCGGTCTCGGCGCGACGCAGGCCATGGCGATCGGTGACAGCGGCGGCACGACGTCGGTCAACGGCAACGAGGCTTCGCAGTCGTTCGGCAACGCCGAGACCTACGGCGACGAGAGCCCGCAGTTCGGCCTCGTCGAGGGCTCGCTCAACAAGCCCTGCATCGGCCTGCCGGCCAAGGCCAACGTCGGTTCGCTCATCGGCCTCATCCCGGTCGCGGTCCAGGACGTCAACGTCCTGTCCTCCCCGCAGAACCAGCAGTGCACCGAGAACTCCACCCAGGCCAAGGGCGACGAGCCGCTGTCGCACATCCTGGACGGCATTCCGGTCCTCTCCGGCAACGGAGCCGGCAACAGCTGATCCAGTTGAGGGGCCCGGGTCGTCGGCATTCCTCGCCCGAGCGGCCCGGGCCTGCTGCTGCCCTTTTCGGGCCCGCCATCGAAGTACTCCGATGATGGCGACGGTGACGTCGTGTAATCGGAAATGGGTCATTCGGGGGGACTCCGGGGAATCTCCCCGTCGAAGAGTTTCGCTGACCGTCCAGAATCGTTACGAATGGCAGCGGCGGAGTTACGAGTGATCAGGACCGCGCTCGTGCGGCACGAAAGTCGTGGCCGCTCCGGACTCCGTCGAAGAAAGGGTTGAAAGTGAAGTACACCAAGATTGCCGCAATCGCCGCCGGAACCCTCATGGCTATGGGTGCCGCCGCCCCGGCCTTCGCCGACTCCGGCACCGACGGTCTTGCCGCTTACTCCCCGGGCGTCCTGTCCGGCAATGTCGTCGAGGTTCCGGTCCACATTCCGGTCGAGGCCTGTGGTGACAGCATCGACGTCATCGGTCTGCTCAACCCCGCCTTCGGCAGCGCGTGCTACAACGGCTGACACTCCTGGGCTGAGGCCGGCCTGATGGCCGGTCTGCCCCGGATCGCATCTGATGCGATCCGGGGCTTTCCTCTTTTCTGCGCTCCGTCCCGGGAGTTCGCAGCCCTCCTCGATGCGACGGAACGGCCGAAGACATTCCGCCGGCCCGGGGCGCGGTGCGCCGGCGGCTGGGGGCGGACATCCGGGCGGGCGCGCGGGACGGAGTACCGACAGTGCACCACCGAATCGTGTCCGGTGTCCCGCACGTTCCCGAATCGGTGATTAGTCATGCAATCTGCCGAAGTCACGGGAAAGGGGTTCCGAGAAAAAGGGAACGGCCCAGTTGCCCAGCCGCAATCGGATCGTTACCCAGGGAGAAAGCGGCAGAAGTCACAGCTAAAGAAGGCTGGTGCGGCGCGGGGACGCGACCGAAACGGATGCCGCTGCAGAAGGGAACCCGAAAGTGAAGTACGCGAAGACAGCTGCGTTCGTTGCCGGTTCCGTGGTTGCTCTCGGAACGGCTGCTCCCGCCTTCGCCGTTACCACCGCCACGGCCCCCAGCTTCAGCCTCGACGGCGGCGTCAACCAGGTGGTGGCAGCGGCCCCGCAGGCTGTCGACCCGGTCGTCGGCACCGTCGGTGACGCCGCCGATGCCCTGCAGGAGGACGGCACCGTCACCAAGGTCGCCGGTCAGGCCACCGGTGCGGCCAAGGGTGCCGCCCCGCTCATGGGCGGCCTGCCGATCGGCGGCTGACCCGTCCCGCACGACGGCCGTTCCCGCCCTCTCCCCGAGGCATGCGTATTTCTCCGGTGCCGCGCATTCCGTAACCGTACGGATCGCGGAAACACCGTTCGAGTGAAGCGCCACAACCATTCCCGTCACCGCGAGTTGATCAGGTCGCTCCGGACAGGCGGGCAACAGAGAACCCCAGAAGGGCTATTTCATGATCAAGAAGATTATGGCTTCGGCAGCCGTCGCTGCTTCGATCGTCGGTGTCTCCGCCGCGGTCGCACCGCAGGCCATGGCGATCGGCAACGACCAGGGCACCACGTCGGTCAACGGCAACGGCGCCGTGCAGTCGTACGGCAACTCCGCCACCCACGGTGACTGGAGCCCGCAGTTCGCGCTGATCCAGGGCTCGCTCAACAAGCCCTGCATCGCCCTGCCGGCCAAGGCCAATGTCGGTTCCCTGCTCGGTGCCATCCCGGTCGCGGTCCAGGACGTCAACGTCCTGTCCTCCCCGCAGAACCAGCAGTGCACCGAGAACTCCACCCAGGCCAAGGGCGACGAGGCCCTGTCGCACATCCTGGACGACATTCCGGTCCTGTCCGGCAACGGCCTCGCCAACAACTAGTCGTTCCGGAGCGCCCGCAGCTTCGGAGGCGCTTGCGTTTCCCGCATCACGCGTGGGGCCGACCCGTCCCGTGGCAGCCGGATGTCCGGCCGCCCGGACGTGTGTCGGCCCCACTTCGTGTGCCGGGGCGTTGCCACACGCTCCCCCGAAAGGGCGGGTCCGCTGGGCCGGTTGCCGTAGTGGGGGCAGGGGCTTCCCGTCGTACCGGGTAGGGGCTACTCATGGACCAGTACGGCAGTCAACGACGGCGGGACCCGCGCCGGTACCCGCAGGACGGCACACCGATCTACGACCGCCTTCTCGCCGAGTGGCAGGCGGCGGCCCGCGGCGAGGCGGCATCGCCGGATGCCGCTGAGCCCGGACCGCCCGACGCCGCCGGCCTCGTCCCCGGGGCGCGCATTTCCGGTGAGTGATACGGGGGTTGACGCCTGATTGTCAAACTTACGCCGGATCGGACCCATTTGAGTGGACTAGCGGAACCGAAGCCTCCGTGAGGGGTTGATCAGTACGTTCCAGAACGGAACGCTCCGAAAGGTGAAGCGTGATGAAGAAGATGATGGCCGGCGCGGCAGTGGCCGTGTCCCTGGTCGGCCTGGCGGCCGCCGCGGCCCCCTCGGCCATGGCGATCGGCAACGACGCGGGCACCACGTCGGTCAACGGCAACGGTGCCGTGGACTCGTTCGGCAACAGCGCGACCCGGGGTGACGAAAGCCCGCAGGTCGAGCTCGTCCAGGGCTCGCTGAACAAGGCATGCGTCGGCCTGCCGCTCAAGGCCAACGCAGGTGCGCTCGTGGGCATCCTCGTGCCCGTCGCGGTCCAGGACATCAACGTTCTGCACTCGCCGCAGAACCAGCAGTGCGCCGACAACTCCACCCAGGCCAAGGGTGACGAGGCCCTCTCGCACCTGGTGGACGACATCCCGGTCGCCTCCGGGAACGGCCTCGGTAACAACTGAGTCCTGACACACACCGCGGGCGGCCCGAATCCTTTCGGGCCGCCCGCGGTGTGTGGGTGAGACACCTGAGCACAGAGATGCCCACCACCCCGCAGGGGGCGGTGGGCATCGTGCGTGCCGCGGGCGGTCAGCGCAGGCTGCGCACCGGAAGGACGCAGTGCGCGGAGGTCGCGATGACCTCCGGGTCCCCCGCGAAGGAGCGCAGCTCCTCCTCGCCGACCGGGAGCCCGGGGGCTCCCTGCGGCCACGGGCGGGTGGCGAACATCGCGTGTACCTCGCCCTGTTCGGAGGCGGCCGCCAGCCACTGGGGCGGTACGGGGTACTGGGCGGTGAAGTGAGGCAGCGTCAGTACGGCCTGGCCCGCCTGGACGAGGAGCTTGACCGGGAGGCCCGGAGTCTCGTCGGCGCGCACCGGGGCGCCCCCGGCCCGGAGTCCGCAGCGACCCAGGGCGATGCGCATGGCGGCCTCGCCGACGGCCGGCCCTTCCGAGCCGTCGCCCAGCGAATAGGCGAGCAGGAACGCGACGTCATGGCCGCCGTGGGGGTGCTCGCCGCTCCAGCCGATCAGGGTGAGCGTGCCCAACTGGGCCTGGGTGAACGTGCCGGTGGCTGTCTGGGGGGAGGTCATGTCCGGCACCCTAACCGTCCGCGACCGGTCGATCTCCATGCGTATCACCCGATCGAGGGAGAGCATGTGATATTCCGGCCGCGGCACCTGAACCGCCTCCGTTCCGGCCGGAACGGAGGCCCGTGATTAATCTGTTGACGCCGCCCGGCCGCCGCGGGCTATCGTGTGCAGCGTTACGGACGACGGAGAAGACCGTTGGTCCCGGACCGTGCGTGAGACCGGAGGTGAGGACATTGATGACTGTCGCTGCGATGGGCGCTGCCCACAAGCCGAAGAGCATCGTTCCCACCCCCGTGGCCGCCGGCTGACCGACCTCGAGAACCTCTGCGCCTCAGTGCGCAATGCCGGGGCCACCCTGTGAAGGGTTTCCCTTGTCTTTCCCGTCCTCTTCTTCTCCTTTCTCCACTCTTCAGGGCTCCTCGTCGTCGCACCCCCTCTCCGCCTACGGCTGGGACGACGGCTGGGCGGCCGAGTTCGCGCCGTACGCCGAACAGGGGCTGCTGCCGGGACGCGTGGTGCGGGTCGACCGCGGGCAGTGCGACGTCGTCACCCCGCAGGGCACGGTCCGCGCGGACACCGCGTTCGTCGTGCCCCGTGACCCGATGCGGATCGTCTGCACGGGCGACTGGGCAGCCGTTGACCCCGACGGTGACCCGCAGTTCGTCCGTACGCTGCTGCCGCGGCGCACGGCCTTCGTCCGCTCGACCTCGTCCAAGCGTTCCGAGGGTCAGGTGCTCGCCACCAACGTCGACCACATCGCCATCTGCGTCTCGCTGGCGGTGGAGCTCGACCTGGGGCGGGTGGAGCGGTTCCTCGCCCTGGCCATGTCCAGTTCCGGCGGCGACGCGCTGCTGCGCGACGCGGCATCGGCCGGGGACGGCGTTGCCGAGACCCTCGTCGTCCTGACCAAGGCCGATCTGGTCCCGGACGCCGTGACCCTGTCCCACCTCGTCCAGGACATCGAGCGTCTCGCGCCGGGCGTGCAGGTGCTGCCCGTCAGCTCCGCCACCGGTGAGGGCGTCGACGTGTTCTCCGCGATCGTCTCCGGCGGTACGAGCGTGCTGCTCGGTGTCTCCGGTGCGGGCAAGTCCACGCTCGCCAACACCCTGCTCGGGCACGACGCGATGGAGGTGCAGACCACCCGTGACGCGGACGGCAAGGGCCGGCACACCACCACGACCCGCAACCTGCTGGTCCTGCCCTCCGGCGGCGTCCTGATCGACACCCCGGGGCTGCGCGGGGTCGGCCTGTGGGACGCGGAGACAGGCGTCGGCCAGGTGTTCTCCGAGATCGAGGAGCTGGCCGGGCAGTGCCGGTTCCAGGACTGCTCCCACGCGGCCGAGCCGGGCTGCGCGGTGCTGGCGGCGATCGAGGACGGAACGCTGCCCGAGCGGCGCTACGACAGCTACCGCAAGCTGCTGCGCGAGAACCAGCGCATCGTCGCCAAGACCGATGCCCGGGTCCGGTCCGAGATCCGCCGCGACTGGAAGCGCAAGGGGGCCGAGGGCCGGGCCGCCATGGAGGCGAAGCGGGGCCGCGTGCGGTAGCCGGAGCACCCCTGGTCGACGTCCGAAAACCGCGAGTGCGGCCGGGTCCGGTGGCGCACACTGGACGGTGTGATGGACGAAGAGACCAGGTACGAGGCGGTGAGCAGCCGCGATGCGCGTTTCGACGGGGAGTTCTTCTTCGCCGTCGAGACGACCGGCATCTACTGCCGGCCGAGCTGCCCCGCCGTCACCCCCAAGCGGAAGAACGTCCGCTTCTACCCGACCGCGGCCGCCGCGCAGGGCAACGGCTTCCGGGCGTGCAGACGCTGCCGCCCGGACGCCGTGCCCGGCTCCGCGGACTGGAACGTCCGGGCGGACGTGGTCGGCCGCGCCATGCGGATGATCGGCGACGGTGTGGTGGACCGGGAAGGCGTCCCCGGTCTCGCCCACCGGCTCGGCTACAGCTCGCGGCAGGTCCAGCGGCAGCTCAACGCCGAGCTGGGCGCCGGGCCCGTCGCCCTGGCCCGCGCCCAGCGCGCGCACACCGCCCGGGTCCTGCTCCAGACCACCGGGCTACCCGTCACCGAGATCGCTTTTGCGGCCGGTTTCGCCTCGGTGCGTCAGTTCAACGACACCGTCCGGCAGATCTACGCGCGCACCCCGAGCGAGCTGCGCACCGAGGCCGGCACCGGGCTCGGCACCGCGGTCCGGGAGGCGCGCACCACCGGCATTCCGCTCCGGCTCGCGCACCGGGGGCCGTACGCGGCCCGTGAGGTCTTCGACCTGCTCGCCGCCGAGACGGTCGCCCGGATCGAGGAGGTCAGCGGGGAGACCGGGGCCCGGACCTACCGCCGTACCCTGCGCCTGCCGCACGGCACCGGCATCGCCGCCGTGGACGAGCGGTCCGCCGGCAACTGGCTGGATGCCCGCATCCACCTCACGGACCTGCGCGATCTGACGACCGCGGTGCAGCGGCTGCGCCGCCTGTTCGACCTGGACGCCGATCCGTACGCCGTGGACGAACTGCTCGGCGCCGATCCGCTGCTCGCGGCGGGCGTCGCCGCACGCCCTGGGGTGCGCTCGCCCGGTACGTCGGACCCCGAGGAGTTCGCCGTACGGGCGCTGCTGGGACCGGCGGCCGCCGGGGAGCTGGTCGAGACGTACGGGAAGGTCCTGGACGTTCCCTGCGGCGGGCTCACCCATGTGTTCCCCGAACCGGGCGTCCTGGCCGGCGCGGTGTCCGGCCCCGCTCTGAGGGCGCTCACCACCGCTCTCGCCGACGGCGGGGTGCGGCTCGACGCGGGCGCCGACCGGGACAAGGCCGAGCAGGCGCTGCTGCGGCTGCCGGGCATCGGCCAGGACACCGCGAAGCTGATCCGGATGCGCAGCCTGGGCGACCCCGATGTCGACCCGTACGGAACGCCCGGCTCGGACCGGTGGCGGCCTTGGCGCTCCTACGGCGTACGCCGTGCGGAGGCCATGGACCGGGTGCCCGCGTAACGGGATCAGGCCGGCAGGCCCCAGCTCGGTGCGGGTCCGTTCGCCGCGACCGGGCGGACGGTCAGGTCCGGGCGGTCGCCGACTGCGGTGATCAGCGCCGATTCGCCCTTGCGCAGCCGGATGCGTACCGCACCGCCGTCCTGCTCCTCGTGGGCCAGGGGGCGTCCGTGCCGGTCCCGCACCTCGATGGCGCCCTCGATGCCGTGCCGTACGACGCAGGGCGCGCCCGCCTCGCTCGTCAGCCGCACCCAGCGCGTCCGGCCGCCCTCCCGCACGGCGCTGAGCAGGAACGCGCCCTGGGTACGGAAGTCGTGGACGGTCAGGTCCTGCCAGGCGGCGGGCAGGGCGGGGAAGACCCTGATGGTGTCGCCCCAGGACTGGCAGACCATGTCGTGGAGCGACTGGGCGGCCGACAGCGGGGTCTCGATGACGGGGCCGGACTCCTTGTACATGGTGTTGGCCTGGATGAACCGGCTCATCAGCTGACCCAGGTACGTGAGCGCGTCCTCGCCCTTGCCGAGCAGTGCCGACATGGAGGCGGCACCGGTGAAGGTGTAGCCCTGCAGCGCGCCCTCGAAGCCGACCCAGTGGGCGAGGGACTTCTCGATCAGGGCGCGTTCGGTGTCGGTCGCGCCGGTGACCTCGTACAGCGGGTAGACGGCGAGCATGTGCGAGTAGTGGCGGTGGGACTTCGCGAAGGGCACCCCGGCGCCGATCATGTAGCCGTTCTCGTCGACCGGGTAGGGGGCGAGCCTGGCCAGCACCTCCTGCCAGCGGGCGGTCAGTGGATCGTGGACGTCCAGTTCGCGGGCCGAGTCGAGCAGGGTGCGGCAGCCCCAGCGCAGCAGCATCAGGTCGTAGTTGCAGTCGGGGGCGTTGACGCCGTACTCGGGGGAGAAGGTCGCCGGGAGGTGCAGCTTGCCGTCGGCGCCCGGGGTGAGGAAGTGCAGGTAGTAGTTGACGGCCTTGCGCAGCAACGGGAAGAGGGTGTCGCGCAGGACGGACCGGTCCATCGTGTGGCGGTAGGAGAGCCAGACGTTGTGCAGGGCCCAGGTCAGGTTGCCCACCTCGGGGGTGGGCGGGTCCTGGCCGGGGATGCCGACGCCGTAGCCGCCGTCGGCGACCGCGGCACCGTTGACCAGCTGTGGGTCGGTGGTGCGGGGGATGCCGGCGGAGTCGGCCCGGTAGGGGGCGGCGACCTCGCGGGAGAGCTGCTCGCGGAATTCGCTCAGGGCCCGGGTGACGGCGTCGAGCTCCAGGTGATTGGAGCCGTGGATCAGCCAGTACTCCAGCTGGACGTTGAGGTTCCACCAGGTGTTGGGCCACGGTGTGGGCTCCAGCCAGGGGCCCGAGGTGGCCATCACGGGGGCGTCCTTGCGTGCGGCCGACGCCGTTTTGTAGAGCTGGATCCAGTAGAAGCGCTGCAGCCGGGCATCGGGCAGCGACAGGAAGCTCCTGCGGTAGAAATGGTCCCACCAGGCGCGGTGCGGGGCGGCAAGCAGGGTGTACGGAAGGGTGGAGGCGGCCGTGACCGTACGCAGCGCGCGGGTGCGGGCGGTGTTCCCGGGGTGGGAGTGCGTGACGGTCACGTACAGGGTGCGGGCGGCGCCGCGTGTCCGCTC
The DNA here is from genome assembly GCF_043203805.1 of Streptomyces sp. LN549. Lineage (NCBI taxonomy): Bacteria > Bacillati > Actinomycetota > Actinomycetes > Kitasatosporales > Streptomycetaceae > Streptomyces > Streptomyces sp. LN549. The sequence continues at coordinate 7,279,296 of NZ_JAZHRI010000002.1, forward strand.
GCGCCAGGCGGTGACGTGCGCTCCGCCCGCGAGCAGCGACTGCACAGCCGCGGTCGTCCCGCCGTGCTCCTCGACGACGGCCGGGGGGTTGCCCGTGTAGCCGTCCGGCAGCGGCTTGAAGGCGGCCCGGGGACTGATCGCCTCGGCCGGGTGGAAGACCCAGCGGAAGTCCTTCTCGCCGGCGCTCGGGGTCACCTCGACGGCCAGCACGTCACCGGTGGACTGCACGAAGGCGCGGAGCGTGAGGGTGCCGGCCGAGGTGGTGACGGTGCCCTGCAACTCGGCGGTGTGCAGCCGCATCCGCCAGTCGACGCCCGTGATGGTGCCGGCCGGCTCCAGGGTGAAGTGGCCGATCGGGAGCCGCGCCAGGCCGAAGAGCGAACCGAACTCGGGCCGGTGGTCCTGGACCTCGGAGTGCTGGACGTTGAAACGGATCGCCGTGGTCTCGGCGCCGGGCTCCGCGTAGATACCGGAGCCGAGCCGGCCGTTGCCCAGGTACGGGCCCTCGTACCAGGTCTTCGGCATCCTCTGCCAGCGCAGGTCGGCGTCGTCGAGGACGGTGTTCCAGCTGTCCGCGGGGGAGTGCACCACGACGGGGGCGGCTGCGGCGGCCGACGGGGCTGCGGCCTGGGCGGGAACGGCGGCGCCGCCCGCCACGAGGACTCCGCCGAGCGCGGTGCCGGTGGCGAGAACGCTTCTGCGGGAGGGGGCGGGCCGGGAAGGGGAGGGCGAGGAATCGGTGTGGGGGGAGGAGGCGTGGTCCGGTGCTGTGGGCAAGGAATCTCCTGGCGATTCGTACGCAGACAGGCGCAACAATTCATCCGAGCTATGTCCTCACGGAACGTAGACTTGAGCCACCTGCCCGTCAATAGGGCGCGAGAGATCCGATGTATCTCTCTCCATGTGGTCGGACTTCACCTACGTGATGGCTGTGGAGGGGGCTCAGCCCCAGATCACCGCGCCCAGCCACGCCCCCACCACCAGCAGGCACGCGAACAGCTCGACGAGTACGGAGTAGCCGGTCGCCCGCATCACCGAGCGGACCGACGCCCAGCCCGCCGCGCGGCTGCCGAGCCGCAGCCGCTCCGCCCCGTAGATCACGCCCACGTACCCGGCGATCGCTCCGACCACCGGGACCACGAAGAATCCGGTGATCGCGCCGATCCCGCCGAGCATCAGCGTCCGCCGTGGCGCCCCGGTCTCGCGGGGGCGGCGCGGCGGCAGGAGCGGTTTCAGCGCCTGGTTCAGCAGCAGCAGCGCCGTGGCCCCGATCAGGACGCCCCAGGCGGCCGGCGTCATGTCCGTCAGCGCCCACCACAGGACGGCCGCCCAGACGATCGCCTGCCCCGGCACACCGGGCAACAGCACACCGATCAGGCCGAGCAGCATGACCAGGCCGACGGCGACGAGCTGCCACACACTCATCTGACCAGCCTGCCGGAATCCGGCCGGTCCCGCCCGTCGTCGGTCCCCGTCCCCGGGCCCGTCGGCGCAGCTCAGAGGCGCGGTCCGCGGGCGACCCAGCCCCGTTCGTACGCATGCCAGCCCAGCTGGAGCCTGGTCGACACCCCGGTGAGCTCCATCAGCCCCTTGACCCGGCGCTGCACCGTCCGCAGCCCCAGGTCCAGCTGTTTCGCGACGCTGGCATCGGTCAGGCCGGCCAGCAGCAGCGACAGGACCTCCAGATCCGTCGGATCGGGACCCGTGGTGTCCTCGCCGATCCGGCCGCTCTCGGCGAGCCGCAGCGGCATCGCGTCGCGCCACACCGCCTCGAAGAGCCCCGCCAGCGACTCCAGCAGCCCCGATTCGTGCACCACCAGGGCCGCGGGCTCCGCGCCGCGACGGGTCAGCGGCACCATCGCCATCGCCCCGTCCGCGACGACCAGCTTCGTCGGAACCCGGTCCACGACGCGGCACTGCTCGTTGCGGCTCAGCGCCGCCGACAGCTCCAGGATTCCCGACGGCAGGCTCAGCACCTCGCGCTCGACCACCACCCGGAACGACACCCCGCGGGTGGCGGCCTGCTCCTCCGACTCGTTGTCGAGCCCGCTGACCGCGATCGGGTTCCCGGTGACCAGGGCGCACACCTCACTCGTCGCCCCCAGCTGCAGCTGGTGGAAACGGTGGGCCACGGCGCTCGCGCCGGTGACCACCTCGACCAGATCGTGCACGGCGGGTTCGGCGGCGTCCACCCGGTACTCCTCGGCCAGCAGCACCGCCGCCAGCTCCGCCTGCTCCAGCTCGTGGCGCTGCTGGGTCAGCAGCGCGCCCAGTGCGACCCCGGGCGGGGCCGCCACCCACCGCCCTGTACGGGCCGACGACTGGGCAGCCAGTCCGTGCTGCTCCAGCCGCCGCAGCGCCCGCTCGGTGTCCCGCTCGGGCAGTGCCAGCCGGTGCGCGAGATCGGAGACCTCCGCGGCTCCGACCGCCACGAGCGCGCGATAGGCCGACTCCTGCGTCTCGTCGAGACCTATGGCTCCCAGCATTCCCGGACCCCTCCCGGCCGTGTTGCTTCCCTGTCGTGTCGTACTGATCGGCCGGCCTGCCGTGGCGGGAAGCGGCCACGGCGTAAACCCGCCGCGGCACATCATCCCTGCACCGCCCGTCACTCTGCCAATGTGGCGCCACCGCAGCACCAACAACCTCCGGAATGCTGGCCTTTACGCCTTTCCGTTCCGGTTTTACTTGGGGAGAGCGATGCGTCCGATATCGCGTACGGCACTGGGGGCGGCCACCGCCGCCGTCCTCGCCGTCACGGTGATCGCGCCGTCCGTGGCAGCGCCACAGGGCGACGCGACCACGAAGAGACCGCTGACCGGCAGCGCGGCTGCCGCCGCCCAGGGGAAGAAGCCGGTCACCGTCACGCTGGTCACCGGCGACAAGGTGCTGGTGAACACCGACAGTTCGGGGAACGCCTCGGCCACCGCGCTGGCCCGCGAGGACGGCACCGTCCCCCTCGTGCAGACCCGCCGCTCGGGCAAGGACCTGTACGTCTACCCGGACACCGCGGTGAAGGCGCTCGCCGAGGGCACCGTCGACGAGGAGCTCTTCAACGTCACCGGGCTGATCCGGCAGGGGTACGACGACGCGCACGCGGACTCCGTACCGCTGATCGCGACCTACTCCGGGAGCACCGCACGCAGCGCGCCCGTCACCCCGCGCGGCGCCGAGCGCGGCCTCGCTCTCCCGTCCATCGACGGTGTGGCGCTCAAGGCCGACAAGGAGCAGACCGCCGCATTCTGGTCGGACGTCACCGGCACCGGCCGGTCACGTTCCGCCGCCGGGCTGAAGAAGCTCTGGCTGGACCGCAAGGTCGAGGCCAGCCTCGACCGCTCCACCAAGCAGATCGGCGCCGACCTTGCCTGGGCCGCCGGCTACGACGGCAAGGGCACCAAGGTCGCCGTCCTGGACACCGGCGCGGACGCCGAACACCCGGACCTCAAGGGCCGGATCGCCGAGTCGAAGAACTTCACCGACTCCGACACCACCGACGACCGCCAGGGCCACGGCACCCACACCCTCTCCACCGTGGGCGGCAGCGGTGCGGCCAGTGACGGGAAGAAGAAGGGCGTCGCCCCCGGCGCCGATCTGCTCGTCGGCAAGGTCCTCAACGACAGCGGCTCCGGCGACTCCTCCTGGATCATCGCGGGCATGCAGTGGGCCGTCGACCAGAAGGCCGACGTCGTCTCCATGAGCCTGGGCAGTCAGACCCCCACCGACTGCACGGACCCGATGAGCCTGGCCGCCGAGGAGCTCGGCAAGAGCAAGGACACCCTGTTCGTCATCGCGGCCGGCAACTCGGGGCCGACGCTCAACACCGTCTCCTCGCCCGGGTGCGCGCCCAGCGTGCTGACCGTCGGCGCGGTCGACCGCGACGACTCCACCGCGCAGTTCTCCAGCCGTGGGCCCGCGATCGTCTCGCACACCCTCAAGCCCGAGATCGCCGCCCCGGGCGTCAACATCTCCGCCGCCGCGGCAGGCGGCCGCGGTGTCTACGCCTACCAGTCGATGTCCGGTACGTCGATGGCCACCCCGCACGTCGCGGGCGCCGCCGCCATCGTGAAGGAACGCCACCCCGACTGGACGGCCCAGCAGGTCAAGGCGGCCCTCGTGTCGTCCGCGAAGAGCGACATCCCCGGTGACGTACGCGAGACCGGCGGCGGCCGGCTCGACGTCAAGGCCGCCATCGACACGACGCTCACCGGCGCACCCGCCGTCCAGGGCGGCACGTTCAACTGGCCGCAGGACAAGACCGACCGCACCACCGTGCAGATCCCGTACACCAACACGGGCGACAAGCCGGTGAAGCTCTCGCTCACCCTCCAGGGTGTCACGGGCAACGACGGATCGGCCGTCCGCTCCTCCGTCGCCGCACTTGGCGCGAAGAGCGTCACCGTGCCCGCCGGAGCGAGTGTCGAGGTCCCGCTGAAGCTCGACCCGACCGCGAAGCTCCAGGACAGCCAGTTCGGCGACGTCACCGGCCGGGTGCTGGCCACCGCCACCGGCGGCGTCAAGGTCTCCACCCCGTTCTCGCTGTACGTGGGCGCCGAGACCGTCACCCTGCGCGTCAAGCTGATCGACCGCAACGGCAAGGCCGCCGCCGGTTCTTCCTCGCTCGACGTCATCGGAACCGACACCGCCACCGGTGAGCGCCGCTTCAACGACGGCTCCACCGACCAGGTGTACGAGGTGCGCCCCGGCGCCTACTTCGTCTCCAGCTTCATCGTCTCGGCCGACCCCGAGGACGCCACAGGGACCCTCGCCAAGTCGGTCGGCTACCTCGCCAGGCCGCAGCTGAACGTCACCAAGGACACCACCCTGGTGCTCGACGCCCGCAAGGCGCACCGGATCAAGGTGAAGACCGAGGACCGGGTCACCGAGACCCGTAGCGGGACCCTGGCCTTCGGCCGCAGCTGGGACGACGTCTGGCTGCACTCCGGGTCCATCGCCGGCGGCAGCGTCATCAAGGACTACGTGGTCGACATCCAGGGCAAGGCCCGGGACGGCGACTTCGAGTTCGACAGCTTCTGGCGTGCCTACGCCCCGCAGATCGAGAAGCTCGCGGTCGTCGGCGGCGCCACCCTGCACCCCACCCCCGCGTCCTCCGGTTCCGTCAACCTCGACGGAACGGGCCAGGCCGCACTCGTCGACGCCGGCACCGGCACCCCCGATGAGCTGAAGGCCGCCGACGTCTCGGGCAAGATCGCCCTGGTCGCTGTCGCGGACGACGGCTACGTGGTCACCCAGGCGCGCAACGCCAAGGCGGCCGGCGCCGTGGCGATCATCGCGCACCGCCCGTCCGCGGGTCCGTGGAAGCCGTCCGTCGGATACGGCGCGGCATCCCTGCCCTCGCTCGGGATCCAGGCGGACGAGGCGGCCGGTCTTGCCGCCTCGCTGGCCGCCGGCCCGGTGAAGCTGAGCTGGAAGGCCACCGCGGTCAGCCCGTTCGTCTACAACCTGGCCTTCCCCGAGACGGGCACCGTCACCTCGGACCGCACGTACGAGGTCAAGGACAGGACGCTCGGTTCGGTCGAGTCCCGCTACGAGTCCATGGGCGTCAAGGCCGACTTCGTCGACACCCTGCTCGTCGCCCGCCCCTACGGCGCCACATACGGCCTCGGTGCATTCGACACCGTCGCCGCACCCGGGAAGCGCACCGAGTACTTCTCGGCGGGCGACAGCTCCTGGCAGCGCTACCTCTCCTCCAGCTTCCCCTGGGGCGAGTCCATGTTCGACCGGGTACGCACCTACCAGGCAGGTTCGCACCGCACCGAGCACTGGTACGGAGGCATCCTCGTCCCGTCCGCACCCCGTGACAGCCAGGGCAGGGAACAGCTCGCCGCGGAACGCCAGGACAATCTGATCGGCGTCGCCCCCGGTTTCTGGAGCGACAGCGAACACGGCGGGCTCCAGGGCTCCTTCGGAGACATGGGCAACATGCGGCTCAGCAGCGGTGGCACGGTGCTCGGTGAGTCCGGCTGGCCCTCCGGGGTGTTCACCGTCCCGGCCGAGGACGCCGAGTACGAACTCAGTATGATGACCATGAAGTCCGGTCAGCCCGCCGCCGTGTGGAAGCGGTCGACCATGACCCAGACCACCTGGAAGTTCCGTTCACACCGGGACGAGAACGCCTACTCCCAGGGCATCCCGCTGCTCTTCCCGGGCTACGACCTGCCCTCGGACGGCATGAAGACCCTGGCGGCGAAGGACGGTCAGCAGATCGGACTGAGCGTCACGGGCCACGCCGGCTACACGCCCGGCAAGCTGACCGAGGTCAAGGTCTCGTACTCGTACGACGGCGGCGAGACCTGGACCGAGGCCACCACCGCCCAGCAGGGCGGCCGTTGGACCGCGACCGTGAACCACGCGGACGCGGCCGGCAAGCCCGTCACGCTGCGCACCGAACTGACGGACGCCAACGGCAACTCCGTCGTCCAGACCGTGACCGACGCCTACGCCGTGCGCTGACGTCACGTCACCCCGACCGGTCCGCCGGGCGTCCTTCCCGTGGGGGGTGGGGCCGCCCGGCGGACCTTTTGCGTGGTGGCCCTTCGGCCAGTTTTTCCGGATGTCCCGTTTTCGCACGGCCTTCGCGGTCGACAATAAGGGCATGAGTCAGCAGGGGGAGAGGTCCGCCGCCCACGAGGACGACTGGTGGCGCAGGCTGTACGACGAATCCGCCCCGGACACGGGGGCGAGCCATGCGGCCGACAGTCTCGACGACCGCTTCGACTCGGCGTCGGGTGCGGTGGCGCCCGACGACAGTGGGGCGTACGAGACCGCCGCCCCGGTGCCCGAACCGAGGCCGGCGCCGTCCGCAGTCACCCGAACGGCGGACGTCGCGCCGGCCCCGCCGCCCGAGGTGACCGTGCGCGCCCCGTGGGAGCCACCGGCCGGCCCACCACGACCCCGCACCTTCGCGGCCCCGCCACCACCAGTTGCTGCTCCGCCTCCGCCACCTCCGCCCCAGCCCCCGCCCCGCCCCAGCCCCCGCCCCCGCCCCCGCCCGTGCGGCCGGTATCCGAGCCGGTCGCGCCGCCCCTCGCCGATCCCCGGATCACGCAGAGCCTCCCGGCCGGGCAGGAGGCCGAGCCGCCGACGCCCGCCGAGGCACTGACTGCCGTGTCCCGCCCGCCCGTCGTACCGGACGGGGCGGCGCCGCCACTGCCCAGGCGCCCCGTCGTCGAGCGGCCCGAGGGCGCCCTTCCGGTCGTCCCCGTCACGGAACCGGCCCCCGCCCCCGAGGCGCCGGCGCCGCATCCCCCGGTCGCCCACGTGGGCGCGAGGCCGCCCACGTACGACGCCGAGCCCACCGCGCTGCCCGCCGCCGACCCGCGCGGACTGCACGGCCTCGTCGCCGACACCGTGCTCGACGGTGCCCGGTACGGCACGTACACCCTGCGGGCCGCTTCCGTACGGGGTGACTCCGCCCGTTTCCGGGGGGAAGTCCGGCGCGACGCGCTGCTCACCGCGCGGTTCGGCACCGCGGACGGCGCGCTCGTCCTGGTCGCCGTCGCAGGTGGCGACCGGTCGTCCGAAAGCGCGCACCTGGCGGCGGCCGACGCCTGCCGCTGGATCGGCGAAGCTGTCGGACGCAGCCACGCCCGTCTCTCCGACGACATAAGAGCGGGCCGCCGCCGCGACCTCAAGTCCGGGCTGCACCGTCTCACCGACCGCAGCTACGGGAAGCTGCGCGCCCGCGCCGCCGAACTCGGCCGCGAACCGCACGAGTACACGGCGGGTCTGCGCTGCCTCCTGCTGTCCGCCGACCCCGAGTGCCGCACCCGGGTCTTCTTCGGCGTGGGCGGCGGCGGGCTCTTCCGGCTGCGGGACGGCAGCTGGCAGGACCTCGAACCGCTGGTGCCGCAGACCGGCGCGCTCACCGGGGAGCCCGTGGCCGGCTACGGGTCGGCGCCCGAGAGCGGCCCCGAGGGGGACCGGCTGACCATGGACCTGGGAGTCACCACCGCCCCGCCCCCGTACATCGAGGAACCGGTCCCGCCGCCCGCCGAGCCGTTCCGCTTCCGCGCGTCGGTCGCCCGGCCGGGCGACACCCTGCTGCTCTGCAGCCCTGGCCTCGCCGAGCCGTTGCGCGGCGAGTCAGCCCTGGCCGAGGAGCTCGCCGAGCGCTGGACACCGGCCCAGGCACCCGGCCTCGGCGCGTTCCTGGCCGACACCCAGATCAGGGTGAAGGGGTACGCCGACGACCGGACGGCGGTCGGCGTCTGGGAGGCGTAACCGCCCGGGGCATGGGTTGATGGACTCCGGAGAATCCGTCCGGCCGGGGCTGCGTGCCCCGAACCGCCGGACCGCCGTCAGCCGGACGTGCACGGAGCACGGGCAGAGGGAGTGCGCACCCATGGCCAAGCAGAACGTGTCGGAGCAGTTCGTCGACATCCTCGCCCGGGCGGGCGTCAAACGCCTGTACGGGGTTGTCGGCGACAGTCTCAACCCGGTCGTCGACGCGATCCGCCGCAACCCGGACATCGACTGGATCCAGGTCAGGCACGAGGAGACGGCCGCGTTCGCTGCCGGCGCCGAGGCGCAGGTCACCGGCGAGCTGGCGGCCTGCGCCGGGTCGTGCGGCCCCGGCAACCTGCACCTCATCAACGGCCTCTACGACGCCCATCGGTCCATGGCCCCCGTCCTCGCGCTCGCCTCGCACATCCCGTCGAGCGAGATCGGGCTCGGCTACTTCCAGGAGACCCATCCGGAGCTGCTCTTCCAGGAGTGCAGCCACTACAACGAGATGATCTCCAACCCGCAGCAGATGCCGCGGCTGCTCCAGACGGCCATCCAGCACGCGATCGGCCGGGGCGGCGTCGCCGTCGTCTCGATGCCCGGCGATGTGGCGTCCCAGCCCGCGCCGGAGAAGTCCGTCGAGCACGCCCTGGTCACCTCTCGGCCCACCGTGCGCCCGGGCGACGCGGAGATCGAGAAGCTCTGCCGGATGGTCGACGAGGCCAAACGGGTGACGCTGTTCTGCGGCAGCGGCACGGCGGGTGCGCACGCCGAGGTCATGGAGTTCGCCGAGCGGGTGAAGGCCCCCGTGGGCCACGCCCTGCGCGGCAAGGAGTGGATCCAGTACGACAACCCGTACGACGTCGGCATGAGCGGACTGCTCGGCTACGGCGCCGCGTACGAGGCCACCAACGAGTGCGATCTGCTGATCCTGCTCGGCACGGACTTCCCGTACAACGCCTTCCTCCCGACCGATGTGAAGATCGTCCAGGTCGATGTGCGTCCCGAACACCTGGGCCGCCGCTCCAAGCTCGACCTGGCGGTCTGGGGCGACGTCCGCGAGACGCTGCGCTGTCTGACGCCGCGGGTGAAGGCCAAGAGCGACCGCAGGTTCCTCGACCGGATGCTCAAGAAGCACGCGGACGCGCTGGAGGGTGTGATCAGCGCGTACACCCGCAAGGTCGACAAGCACGTCCCGATCCATCCGGAGTACGTGGCCTCGGTCCTGGACGAACTCGCGGACGAGGACGCGGTGTTCACCGTCGACACCGGCATGTGCAACGTCTGGGCCGCCCGCTATCTGACGCCGAACGGCAAGCGCAGGGTGATCGGTTCGTTCAGCCACGGCTCCATGGCCAACGCGCTGCCGCAGGCCATCGGCGCGCAGTTCACCGACCGGAACCGGCAGGTTGTCTCGATGTCCGGGGACGGCGGATTCACCATGCTGATGGGGGACTTCCTGACCCTGGTCCAGTACGACCTGCCGGTGAAGGTCGTGCTGTTCAACAACTCCTCGCTGGGCATGGTCGAGCTGGAGATGCTGGTCGCCGGACTGCCGTCGTTCGGTACGACCAACAAGAACCCCGACTTCGCGGCCGTGGCACGGGCCTCAGGGGCGTACGGCGTCCGCGTCGAGAAGCCCAAGCAGCTGGAGAGTGCCCTCAAGGACGCCTTCAAGCACAAGGGGCCGGCGCTCGTCGACATCGTGACCGACCCGAACGCGCTCTCCATCCCGCCGAAGATCAGCGCGGACATGGTGACCGGCTTCGCGCTCTCCGCCAGCAAGATCGTGCTGGATGGCGGCGTGGGCCGGATGGTCCAGATGGCCCGGTCCAACCTGCGTAACGTGCCCCGCCCGTAGGGCCTCCACTAGGTCTTTCGTTTGGATCAGGCCGGAGCCCGCGAGCCCGGGCATGATCCAAACGAGAGGCCCTGGTGGTTGACGGGGCATCAGATCTAGGTGTCTGACGCCCTCTTGGCGGGCTCTGAGCAATGTGACATATTACTGACGTGTTCACGAGACAGCCTTTCGACGTGGTCGTCGTCGGCGCCGGAGTGGTCGGTGCCGCCTGCGCGTACTACGCCGCCCGGTCCGGACTCTCGGTCGCGGTGGTGGACAGCGGGCCGGTCGCCGGCGGCACCACCGGAGCGGGGGAGGGGAACCTCCTGGTCTCCGACAAGGTGCCGGGACCGGAGTTGGACCTCGCGCTCCTGTCCGCCGCGCTCTGGCGCGAGCTGGCCGAAGTGCTGCCCCCTGCAGTCGAGTTCGAGCAGAAGGGCGGGCTGGTCGTCGCGGCAGGTCCCGAGTCGCTGGCCACCCTGACCGCGACCGCCGCCGGGCAGCGGGCGGCAGGGGTCCGGACCACCGCGGTGGCGGCCAGTGAACTGAACGCGCTCGAACCGCACTTGGCCTCCGGGCTCGCCGGAGGGTTCCTCTATCCGCAGGACGCCCAGGTCCAGCCGGCCCTGGCCGCGGCCCACCTCGTCCGCGCTGCCCGCGACGCCGGAGCGAGCTTTCACCCGGGGCAGGCGGTCACGGCCGTGCTGACCGGACCGACGGGCGCGGTGCGCGGCATACGGACCCGTGCGGGCGAGCTGCTCGCCCCGGCGGTGGTCAACGCGACGGGTGTACGGGGCGGGGAGCTGGCGGCTCTGGCGGGCGTGGAACTGCCCGTGCTGCCCAGGCGCGGCTTCGTCCTGGTGACCGAGCCGCTGCCGCCCCTGATCAGACACAAGGTGTACGCGGCGGAGTACGTGGCCGATGTGTCGAGCGCATCCGCCGCCCTGCAGACCTCTCCCGTCGTGGAGGGCACGCAGGCAGGGCCGGTCCTGATCGGCGCCAGCCGTGAACGGGTGGGCTTCGACCGGACGTTGTCCGTCCCCGTGGTCAGCCGGCTGGCCGCGGCGGCAGCCGCGCTCTTCCCGGTGCTCGCCCACACCCGGGTGCTGCGGGCCTACCACGGCTTCCGCCCCTACCTGCCCGACCACCTCCCGGCGATCGGGCCCGACCGCCGCGTGCCGGGACTCTTCCACGCCTGCGGTCATGAGGGTGCGGGGATCGGGCTGGCGCCTGCCACGGCCGTGCTGATCACCGCCGAGATCCGGGGGGAGGCGCCGCCCCTCGACCCCGAGCCGTTCCGCCCGGACCGGTTCGACGCGGGCCCCCGTCCCGGGTCCGGAGGCTGACCCGAGGTCACCCGGCAGCCTCCGAGGCCGCGCCGCCGTGACGCCGTACACCCCGAAGCCGTGACGCCGTACACCCCGAGAAGCCCGCCGACCCGTCCGGGAGCGTCCGGACCGCCCGACCGCCGACCGCCGACCGAGCAGGAGCCCTGGTGAGACGTCCCCGCATACGTACGGCCGCACGAACCCCGGCCGGCCTGGCCGGCGCCGGTCCCGGCCCCGGTTTCGAGATCACCTTCGACGGCCGCCCGGTCCGCGCCCTGCCCGGCCAGAGCATCGCGGCAGTCCTCTGGGCCGCCTCCGTCCTCACCTGGCGCACCACCCGGGTGACCGGACGGCCGCGGGGCGCCTTCTGCGGGATCGGCTCCTGCTTCGACTGCCTGGCCACCGTCAACGGCCTCCCCAACCGGCGCGCCTGCCTGCTGCCCGCCCGCCCCGGCGATGCCGTCACCACGCAGGAAGGGGACGGACATGCCGGTCCCGTCCGCTGAACCGTCCGCCGCCCGGCCCGAGCGCACCGAACTCGCGGTGGTGGGTGCCGGTCCCGCCGGGCTCGCCGCCGCCGTCACCGCGGCCGACGGCGGACTCGACGTGGTCCTGCTCGACGCGGCGGACGCACCGGGCGGCCAGTACTACCGCGCCCCCGCCCCCGGCCTCGGCGTCACCCGTCCCGAGCAACTGCACCACGGCTGGGCGGACTTCGTTGCCCTCACCGCCCGGCTCGACCGGCACCGCGCGGCAGGCCGGATCCGCCACCTCACCGGCCACCACGTCTGGGCCGTCGAGCGGCGCGGAGCGGACTGGACCCTGCACGTGGTCACCGGGCCCGACGGCCGGGACGGGGCCGGCACGCTCGACGCCCGTCGGCTGCTGGTCGCGACCGGCTCCTACGAGCGCCAACTCCCGTTCCCCGGCTGGACCCTGCCGGGGGTCGTCGGAGCGGCCGGGGCGCAGGCCATGCTGAAGTCGGGCCTGGTGCTGCCGGGCCGACGCGTAGTCGTCGCAGGCAGCGGACCGCTGCTGCAGGCCGTCGCGGTCTCCCTCGCCCGAGCGGGCGCCCGGGTGCCCGCACTGGTGGAGGCCTCCGGCTATGGGGCGTACGGACGTGCGCCGATGGTGCTGGCCGCCAACCCCGGCCGGCTCGCCGAAGGGGCCCGGCACGGTGTGGCGCTGGCGCGGCACCGGGTCCGGCTGCTGACGCACCGGGCGGTCACCGCCGTCCACGGCACCGACCGGGTGGAGGGCGTCACGGTGAGCCGGCTGGACCGCGACTGGCGTCCGCTGCCCGGGACCGGGCGCCGGATCGAGTGCGACACCCTGGCCGTCGGGCACGGTCTCGTGCCCCAGCTGGACCTCGCCGTCGGGCTGGGCTGTGCCACCCGGTGCGCCGCGGACGGCTCGGCCGCGCTGGAGCTCGACGAGGAACTGCGCACCACCGTGCCCGGAGTCTGGGCCGCGGGCGAGACCGGCGGCATCGGCGGCGTCCGCCTCGCCCTGGCCGAGGGCGAACTGGCCGCCCGCTCCGTGATCGCGGACGCGCGCGGCGGCCGGGGCACGGCACGCGCGGCGGCGCTGCGCCGGGCCCGGCGCCGGATGCGCGCGTTCGCCGGGTTGATGGCTGCCGTGCACCGGCCGGGGCCGGGCTGGACCGACTGGACGACGACGGACACCGAGGTCTGCCGCTGCGAGGAGGTCACCACCGGCGCGATCCGCACGGCCGTCGGTGAACTCGGTGCCGGGGACAGCCGCACGGTCAAGCTCCTCACCCGGGCCGGAATGGGCTGGTGCCAGGGCCGGACGTGCGGATTCGCCGTGCGGGAACTCTCCGGCTGCGCCGCGGAGACCGGGAGTCCCGACCGCCGTCCGCTCGCCTGCCCCGTCCCCCTGTCCGTGCTCGCCCGTGCCGCCCGCCCCGAGGACACGTGAGGACGCGTACCCCACCCCTCGGCATGTCCTGTCCCGCCTTCGTCACACCTTCCAAGGAGCCCTCATGACGGCGAACATCCCTGCACGCACCGGTCCCTGGCGAGGCGTCATGGTCGCCACGCCGCTCACCCTGCGCGAGGACCGGTCCGTCGACTTCGACGCGTACGCCGCACATGTGCACGACCTCGTCGCCGAAGGGTGCGACGGGGTGGTGCCCAACGGCTCGCTGGGGGAGTACCAGACGCTCACGGACCAGGAGCGCGACCAGGTCGTGCGGGTCGCCGTCGAGGCGGCCGGGGACGGAGCCAGGGTGATGCCCGGCGTCTCCGCCTACGACAGCACCCAGGCGCGGCGCCGCGCCGAGCAGGCGGCCGAAGCCGGAGCCGGCTCCGTCCTGCTGCTGCCGCCCAACGGCTACCCGTGCGACGACGCGGCGGTCCGTGCGCACTACGCGGAAGTCGCCTCCGTGGGCCTGCCGGTCGTGGCGTACAACAATCCGTACGACACCAAGGTCGACCTGACGCCGCGGCTGCTCGCCCAGCTCCACGCCGACGGCTCCGTCGTCGCCGTCAAGGAGTTCAGCGGTGACGTCCGCAGGGCCTACGAGATCGCCGAGGAGGCCCCGGGGCTCGACCTGCTGGTCGGCGCCGACGACGTCCTCCTGGAGCTCACCCTGGCAGGTGCCGTCGGCTGGATCGCCGGCTGCCCGAACATGCTGCCCGCCGGCTGCGTCGCGCTGTACCGGGCAGCCGTGTCCGGGGACCTGGACACGGCGCTGCCGCTGTACCGGCGGCTGCACCCGCTGTTGCGCTGGGACTCCAAGCCGGAGTTCGTCCAGGCCATCAAGGCGTCCATGGACATCGTCGGACGGCACGGCGGACCGACCCGGCCGCCGCGCATGCCGCTCGACGCCGGCGCCCTGGCCGCCGTGCGCGCGGCCACCGAGAAGGCGCTCGCCGAGGGCCTCGACTGAGAGGGGCCGGCAATCGGGGGCGTCGCCCCACCCGTCAGCACACCAGACATCCGCCGGCCGGAGCGTCGTACAGGACCGGCCGGACGATCGAGGGGGACACTTGCGCACGCGTCACATCTTCCACGCCGTCGACTCGCACACCGAAGGCATGCCCACCCGGGTGATCACCGGCGGCATCGGCACGCTGCCCGGCGCCACCATGGCCGAGCGGCGCGCCTACTTCATGGCGCACCGGGACGCGGTGCGGACCCTGCTGATGTACGAGCCGCGCGGCCACGCGGCCATGAGCGGGGCGATACTCCAGCCTCCGACCCGGCCCGACGCCGACTTCGGGGTCCTGTTCATGGAGGTCTCCGGCTGTCTGCCGATGTGCGGGCACGGCACCATCGGGGTGGCCACCGTCCTGGTGGAGACCGGCATGGTGGAGGTCACCGAACCGGTCACCACCGTGCGGCTGGACACCCCCGCCGGGCTGGTGAGCGTCGACGTCCGGGTCGAGGACGGCGCCGCCACCTCCGTCACCCTGACCAACGTCCCCGCCTTCAGCGCCGGACTCGGTCTCACAGCGAAGGTCCCGGGCCACGGCACCGTGCCGTACGACCTCGCGTACGGCGGCAACTTCTACGCCATGGTCCACCTGGACGACCTGGGCCTGCCGTTCGACCGGTCCCGCAAGGACGAGCTGCTGGCCGCCGGGCTCGCCCTGATGGACGCGGTCAACGCCACCGACCGCCCGGTCCACCCGCTCGATCCCGCCATCCACGGGCTCAAGCACGTCCAGTTGATCGCCCCCGGCTCGGATGCCGTCCGCTCCCGGCACGCCATGGCCATCCACCCCGGCTGGTTCGACCGTTCGCCGTGCGGCACCGGCACCTCCGCACGCATGGCCCAGCTCCATGCGCGGGGCGAACTCGCCCTGGACACCGACTTCGTCAACGAGTCCTTCATCGGTACGGAGTTCACCGGCCGGCTCGTCGCCGAGACCACAGTGGGAACGTTGCCCGCCGTCGTCCCCACCGTCACCGGCCGCGCCTGGGTCACGGGGACCGCGCAGTACTTCCTCGACCCGGCCGACCCGTTCCCCGAGGGCTTCCTGTTGTGACCCGTCGAGTCCGTAACGGACAACGTCACATTGTATTCTTGGGCTCCGCACGGTGCTGGAGGAGCAGACATGGCCCGCCTGACGTCGCTCAACGTGATCTCGGCGCAGGAGCATCTGCGCGACCAGGTGGCGCACGCACTTCGGGCGGCGCTCATCTCCGGCGAGCTGAAGCCCGGGACCGTGTACTCCGCGCCCGCGCTCGCCTCCGAGTTCGGTGTCTCCGCGACGCCCGTCCGCGAGGCGATGCTCGACCTGGCCCGTGAGGGCCTGGTCGAGGCCGTCCGCAACAAGGGCTTCCGGATCACCGAACTGACCGAGCAGGACCTCGACGACTTCACCGAACTGCGCGCCATGATCGAGGTACCCACCGTGGGCAGGATCGCGGGGATGGGTCTCACACAGGAGTTGGAGGCGCTGCGGCCCGTAGCCCTGGAAATCGTCGAGGCGGCCCGCCGGCACGACATCCTGGGCTATCTGGAGGCGGACCGCCGCTTCCATCTCGGCCTGCTTGCGCTGGCCGGGAACCGCCGGCTGGTCGAGGAGATCGGCGAACTACGCAAGCGCTCCCGGCTGTTCGGCCTGAACCGGCTTGCCGAGTCGGGCCAGCTGGTCGCCTCCGCGCAGGAACACGTACAACTGCTGGACCTGGTGGCAGCCGGTGACGCCCCGGGGGCCGAGGCCTGCATGCTCGCCCATATGTCCCATGTCCGGTCCCTGTGGGCCGACGGCAGGCAGGACGGGGCCGAGCGCGCCGGCGAGGCGCCCGAAGAGGTGCCGGCCGGCCAGGTCTGAGACCATCGCACGGTTCCGGGGCGGCTGTCGCCCGGACGGAGCGCCGTGATGGTTCGGCTTCCACCCGGTACCCGGCCGGTGTTCTCGCGCTCGGCGGTCAGGACGGCTGGACCTGGTCGAAGAGGGCGAGGGCTTCGGCGGGGTCCGGGCTCACGAGGCGTTCCAGACCGGCGGCCGTGATCTTCGCCCACCTGCCGGCCCGGGCCCACATCTGTTCCTCGAAGGCGCGGACGGTCGCGTCCAGATCTCCGGGGCCGGTGGCGATGGACTCGGCGAGTTCGGCGCCTTCCAGCATCGCGAGGTTCGCTCCTGCCCCCAGTGGGGGCATCAGATGGGCGGCGTCGCCCAGGAGCGTCACCCCGCGGACATGTGTCCAGGTGTGGGACACGGGCAGGACGTAGAGGGGGCGGTGGACGAAAGCGGTGCCGTGGCGGAGGAGGGCGAGGACGGGGGCGGCCCAGCCGTCGAACCGGGCCAGCAGACTCGATCGCACGGCCTCGACGTCGGTCGGGTCCAGGTTCGTGTGCCAGTCCAGCGGCGCGCGGAACTGGGCGTACACCTTGACGTGGCCGCCGCTGTTGCGCTGCGCGACGAGCGCCCGGTTCACGCCGTACACAGCCACGGAACCGTCGCCGATCAAGCGGGCGAGGTCGGGGTGGCGGGTGTCGACGTCATCCAGGGAGGTCTCGATCAAGGTGACGCCGGTGTAGTGCGGCGTCACCGATGAGACCGTCGGGCGGACCCGGGACCAGGCGCCGTCCGCGCCGATCACGAGGTCGAACGTCTCCTGTCGCCCGTCCGCGAATTGGACCAGTACGCCATCCCGGGTCCCCGGCGCCACCTGCGTCACGCCCTGCCCCCACCGGACGTCGAGAGGGCCGAGCAGCAGGTCACGGAGTTGACCGCGGTCGATCTCGGGATTGGCCCGGTCGTCCGGCCGGGGACGCCAGTCGCGCAGGACGGCGCCGTCCGTGTCCAGGATGCGCATGGCCTGCCCCTCGGGACGGGACAGTGCCTGGAACTCCGCCAGCAGCCCCGCCTTCTCCAGCGCGAGCTGGCCCAGCCCTTCGTGCAGGTCCAGCGTGCCGCCCGGGGGGCGGGCGTCGGGGGCTGGATCGCGTTCGAGGACGGCGACGGGGTGGTCATGGCGGTGCAGGACGCGGGCGAAGGCAAGGCCGGCAGGTCCGCTCCCGACCACCGCGATTCGGTGTCTCATGCCGATACACTGTATTTAATCGCTACGGTGTATCGCAACAGTACGATGTGACCATGACTGTGTGGGACCGGCCGGAGCCGCCGAATCGCCCTGTGCCGCTCGACCGGGAGCGGATCGTCGCCGCAGCCATGGCGCTGGCTGACGAGGGCGGACTGGCGGCGGTGTCGTTGCGCAAGGTCGCCGCCCGCCTGGACGCCGGCCCGATGCGGCTGTACGGATACATCTCCACCAAGGAGGAGCTGTTCGACCTCATGGTGGACGAGGTCTACGCCGAGGTTCTTCCCGAGGAACAGCCCGGTGACTGGCGGGAGGCGCTGCGCGTCCTCGCCCACCGCACCAGGCGGGCCGCCCTCCGTCACGAATGGCTGGCCGACCTGCTCGGCGGCCGTCCGGCCCTGGGCCCGAACGGCATCGCCGTGGCCGAGGCCACGCTGGCCGCCCTCGACGGCCTCGCCGGCGTCGACACCGCCATGCGCGCCGTGGAGACGGTCAGCGCCTACTTCACCGGAGCGATCAGGCGCGAGATCGCCAACGTGCGGGCGGAGCGCGCCACGGGCCTGTCCACGCGCGACTGGCAGCGCGCCTCCGGCCCGCGTATGACGAAAGTGTTGGCCACGGGCCGCTTCCCGGCGCTTTCCAAGGCCGTGTACGACGGCACACACGTGGACGCCGAGGAGTCCTTCGCGACCGGCCTGGACTGGGTCCTCGACGCCGTGGCCGCCAAACTCGCCGGGCCGCCGGCGTAACGCTCAACTGCCGCCGAAGCACTCCGGGGCTCCGGGGCACTCAAGGGATGCCGCACAGGCGGCGGGGGCCTCATTCGCTCGCTACGGCCGCGATCCAGTTCTGCCAGACGTGGATCGTGTTGGGCACCTCGGGGTGATCGAGGAGCCAAAGGACATAGCCGGCATGCTGCTGCGCCCATGGGTTGTCGGACCGGGCGGCAGTTTCCAGCCTGCCGCGCAGATCCTCGCTGTCAACCGTTCGGGCAACGCGCAGGTACTCGCGATCCTTGCACCGGTAGGCCCTGTGAACGACGGTCTCGACCAGGTCGGTGAGCTTCGCCCTGACGGTCTCGCTGTGGTCAGTGACCGCCAGGTCCCGTATGAGCCTCTGCTTCGTGCCCCACTTCTTGGCATGCCGGGTCCACTCCTGCGGATACCTCGCCTCCCATTCCAGGAAGAGGAGCGCATAGGGCAGGCCCGGCCATGACCTGATGTCCCCGGGCGGACGGTTCCACAACGCGTTGGGCAGCGCATACTTCCCGGCTTCGACGTACATCTCATGTGCCTGCAGGAAGGCCGGATCCCGCCACTGCTCCCGTCCGCCGAGCGGCAGCGTCAAGTGCCACAACTCGTTGAACCGGCCAAGAGCATCCCGCACGTTCCTCTGGACATCGGCAAGCCGGACCTGCGCCGCAGCCCGCTCGGCGGGATCGTCGGCGATCAGCCCGAACGCCCAGCCCAGCCGGGCGTCCCACACCTGGGCTTCGTCCACGCCGGCACCTGCACCCGCATCCTTCGTCACGCAGGAGATCATCCCCCAGTCGCTGCGCCGGGGTGCGTCGAACCTTGACTCGGAACTTCTCGGGCTGAAGCGCAATCGTCTGCAAGCAGGGCGCTGCGGACGGGAGTTGGCGCGCAGATGAATCTGCGCACAGCTCCTTCCGAAGGACATGTGACATGTGCCATTGTACTGACGGTCGCGCTTGAGGTCGTGCTCATGTCATGAGTCGGGTCATCCATCCGGGCCTCGACCGCACCATCCCCCACGCCGCGCAACGTCGCGCGACACCACACCGCTGGGAGGCGGCACGTGAAGAACCGAACGGTTCGACAGAGATTCACCGGATTGTCCACCGTGGCCCTGGCCGCCTGTCTGGGCGTCGGCATGCTCGCCGCACCGAGCCGGGCCGCCGAGCCCCGGCCCTCCGCACAGGCCGCCGCCCAGGCGACGGCCGCCGCGGGCAAGGCCGTTGGACCCGGGGCGCCCGAACCGGGCGGCCCCGCCGCGCAGGCTCTCACCGCGCCCGTCGAGGACGCCGGCCACATAGGCGGCGCAGCCCTGAAGCCCGCCGACCGGGCCCCGCAGGCCGCGTCCAAGGACGCGCTGAAGCGCGACTACGACGACCCGCGCGCCGCCGCGCCGAGCCACCCGGCCCCGTCGATGAGGGCGAAGGCCCGCTCCGCCGCCGAAGCGGCCGGACTGGCTCCGGCCGCCGCGTGCTCCGTCGCCGACTTCACGAGCCGCACCGGCAGCGCCCTGGTCCAGCAGATCAAGTCGTCGACGACCGACTGCGTCAACACCCTGTTCGGAGTCAAGGGCAACGACGGCTACCTCGCCTTCCGCGAGGCCCAGATGGTCAGCGTCGCCAACGCCCTGCGCGACGGATCGGCCGCGTACCCGGGTGACAGCAGTACCGGCATGCCGCAGCTGGTGCTCTTCCTCCGCGCCGGCTATTACGTGCAGTACTACGACCCCGGCACCGTCGGCGGCTACGGCGCCCCGCTGCGTACCGCCATTCAGAGCGGGCTCGACGCCTTCTTCGCCTCGGCACACTCACGTGACGTCACGGACGCCAACGGCGAGACCCTGGCCGAGGCCGTCACGCTCATCGACAGCGCCGAGCAGAACGACCGCTACCTGTACGTGGTCAAGCGGCTGCTCGCCGGCTACGACTCCTCGTACGACAGCTCCTGGTACATGCTCAACGCGGTCAACAACGTCTACACCGTGACCTTCCGGGGTCATCAACTGCCCGCGTTCGTCACCGCCGTCCAGGCCGACCCGAGCCTGCTCGACTCGCTCGCAGGATTCGCCCGCGACCACCTCGGCCTGCTGGGCACGGACCGTTCGTACCTCACCTCCAACGCAGGTCGCGAACTCGGGCGCTTCCTCCAGGAGGAACCGCTGCGGCCCAAGGCCCGTCCGCTTGTCATCGACCTGCTCGGCCGGAGCTCGTTGACCGGACCCACCGCACCGCTCTGGGTCGGACTGGCCGAGATGACCGACTACTACGACCACACCGACTGCGCCGCGTACGGCACCTGCGACCTGGCGGCACGGATCAGGAGCGCCGTCCTTCCCGTCGAGCACACCTGCAGCGACAGCATCCGCATCCTGGCGCAGCAGATGTCCTCGGCCGACCTCGCATCAGCCTGTACCAGCCTGCGGGGCCAGGACGCCTACTTCCACGAGGTGGCCCGGGACGGCGGACCCGTCGCGGATGACAACAACACCACCATCGAGGTGGTCGTCTTCGATTCGAGCACCGACTACCAGACCTACGCCGGAGCCATCTACGGCATCGACACCAACAACGGTGGCATGTACCTGGAGGGCGACCCGGCAGCGGCCGGCAATCAGCCGCGGTTCATCGCCTACGAGGCCGAATGGGTGCGCCCCGACTTCCAGATCTGGAACCTCAACCACGAGTACACGCACTACCTCGACGGCCGGTTCGACATGGCCGGAGATTTCGAAGCGGGTGTGACGACCCCGACCATCTGGTGGGTCGAGGGCTTCGCGGAGTACGTCTCCTACTCCTACCGTGACGTCACCTACGACGACGCAGTCACCCAGGCCGCCGCACACACCTACACCCTGAGCTCCCTGTTCGACACCACCTACGAGAACGCCGACCAGACACGCATCTACAACTGGGGCTACCTCGCGGTCCGTTACATGCTCCAGTCGCACCGGGCGGACGTGGACCGACTGCTGGGCCTCTACCGCAGCGGTGACTGGAACGGTGCCCGCACCTTGCTCACCTCCACCATCGGCAGCCGCTACGACTCCGACTGGAACGCCTGGCTGACGGCATGCGCGGCCGGCAGTTGCGGCACCACCAACCCGCCGACCGAGCCTTCGGCCGAGTGCACGGCGGGTGATGTGCGCGAGCTCGGCCAGGACTGCACCAGGAGCGGACAGCAGGCGACCCGGGGCAACTACTCCTACCTGTACGTCTACGTGCCCGCCGGAACCGCCCGGCTGAAGATCACCACGAGCGGTGGTACGGGCGACGCCGACCTCTACTACAACGCGAACGGCTGGGCCACCACGGGGGCTTACACATCCCGGGCGACCGGCGGCGGCAACAGCCACACGCTGACGGTCGAGAACCCGGCGGAAGGTGCCCACTACATCAGCCTGTACGCCGTGCAGGACTTCGGTGCGGTGAACGTGTCCACGCAGTACTGATCCCGGACCGGGCGTCACGCGTGCGGATCACCGCGGCCGTGGCGCCCGGAGCGGTCTCAGAGCAGTCGCAGGGTGTCCGGTCCCGTCCGGTCCCGGATGATCTCCACCAGCCGGTCGAAGAGGGTGGGGCCTAGTCCCTCGGCCGCCTGTGCCGATTCGGCGAGCAGGCGCTGCTGATTGCTCGCATGGGCCCGGCCGACGAGTCCGCGGAGATACCGTGCGGTCTCCTCGTGGCCCAGCGCGCGCGCCGACAGCGCGTGGTCCCGCCACTCGATCACGAAGTCGCCGTCGTCCGGCGTGCCCATCCCGCCGCTCAGGCAGTCCGCGAAGGCGTCGAGGTTCCGGCCGAAGTATCCGCCGGGCCCGTTCACCGCCTCGCCGATCACGTCCCAGAAACGCTCCGGGCCGGTGACCTCGGAGCCGTCGATCACATAGGTCACGGTCATGGGGGGAGCGTACAAGTACGTCGGTCCGGTGATCCGCGCCGCAGGTGGGGGGCTACGGCGCGGACCGGACCGAGGGTGCGGCTCAGCAGCCGTGGTCGACGAGGTCGAAGGTCTCGTAGTGGTCGGCGGTGTAGTAGTCCTCCTGGACCTCCTCGCCCGTGACGATGCGTCGCGCACCGCGGGTCGGGGAGCCAGGGGTGATCACGGTGTACTCGTGGTAGTAGCCGGTGCTCTGTCCGGGCAGCACGCCTTCGCGGTTCTGGAAGACGGTCCCGTCCTGGTCGTACGGGAAGGGCCCGCCGGCGTCGATGAGATCGAGGGTGTCATGGGCCTGGGACGGCAGCGCGGAGTAACAGATGCTGCCGACGGAGGTGGTGGCGGCGGTCGCGGTCGCCGTGACGGGGCCGCCGACGAAGAGGACGGACAGGAGGGCGGCGACGCCGCCGAGCGTGGTGATCCGTGGGGGGATTCGCATAACCACCATGATGACGCGCGTAGATGCGGTCCCGTCAACGCCAACAAGGGTGAATTTTTGTGAAGTTAACCGAGGAGAAGGTAAACGTTGCGCTCCGGACGGGCCGGCGCACGCCCTGAGCGCGCAGCGCGTGTCAGGGGCTGACGGAGCGCCAAATGCGGTCCGGGACCGTCCGGACGGCCTCCTCGATGTCGATGTCACCGACCGAGAGCCAGCGGCGCGCGATGCCCGTCACGGGGCCCAGGATCAGTGATTCCACTACGGGCAGGGGGAGGTCGGCGAGTTGGCCCGACTCCTGGTGGGTGCGCAGCCATGCCGCGAGTGGGGCCAGCCGGGCCTCCTGGGCGCCGCGGATCTGACGGGCGCGTGCGGTGATCTCGCGGTCCACGGTGACGGAGTGCATGAGCCGGGCAGCGTCCGGGTGCACCTGGATGAAGTGCAGGTAGGCCCGCACCACCGCCTGGACGCCGGTGCGGGCGTCCTCCGCCCGCATCAGCTCCCCGCCCAGCTCGTCGAGGAGGCGGCCCAGCCAGGACTGCGCGAGCGCGACCACGACGCCTTGAAGACTGCCGAAGTGGTGGTAGATGCTTCCCGCGCTGACGCCACTGGCCGAGGTGATCGCGCCCAGGGTGAGTCCGGCCTCGCCGTCCGACGCGTAGACGTCCAGTGCGCAGTCGAGCACGTGCGCCGCTGTGGCCTCACCGCGTTGTTGCTTCGGACTCATCGACGTCGCCCCAGCTCCCGGATCCGGCGTTCCCCCATGGACCCGCCGGCGGGGAACAGAGTTGAAGAATGTTCCGGAATTATTTCCGGAAACAGTTCCAATCGTTGCATGCTGTGCCTCAGACTGAACACCTTCTGCGCCAAGTCACGTCGGCGCATGGGGATTTCAGGTGGCGGATGCGGTCCCGGGCGGAATGCGCGGCGGGGCTCACGGGGGAGTACTCGGACATGACCAGCATGCACGACGGTGACCACGAGGACGGCGAGGACAACCTCGACGGCGGCATCAAGCCCCTGGCCGCGACCGACCCGGTCCGCATCGGGCCCTACCTTCTGCTCGGCAGGCTCGGCGCGGGGGGCATGGGCCGGGTCTACCTCGCCCGCTCCGAGGGCGGTCGCACGGTCGCGGTCAAGGTGGTGCACCCGGAGCACGTCGCGGACCCGCAGTTCAGGGCGCGCTTCCGCCGTGAGGTCGACGCGGCGAGGCGCGTGGGCGAGCGCTACACCGCGCCCGTTCTGGACGCGGCCCCTGACGAGGAGTACCCCTGGGTGGCCACGGGCTATGTCCCCGGCCTCTCCCTGGAGCAGGTGGTCCGGGGTCATGGCGCGCTGCCCTCCGAGTCCGTACTCGCCCTCGCCGACGGCCTCCTGCGCGCGCTCAAGGACATCCACTCGGCCGGCATCGTCCACCGTGACCTCAAACCGTCGAACGTGATGCTCACGGTCGAGGGGCCCAAGGTCATCGACTTCGGCATCGCCCGTGCCGTCGAAACGTCCGTCGACTCGCTCCTCACCAGCACGGGAATGGTGATCGGATCGCCCGGCTTCATGGCCCCGGAGCAGATCCGCGGCGAGAGCGCGGGCCCGAAGAGTGACGTGTTCACCCTCGGCTGCGTGCTGACGTACGCGGCGACCGGCAAGCTTCCGTTCGGCAACGGGGTGAGCAACCAGCATGCGGTGATGTACCACATCGTCGAGGCCGAGCCCGATGTCGATCAGGTCCGCGACGAGGGTCTGCGCACCCTGATCACCCGCCTCCTCGCCAAGTCCGTCGCCGAACGACCTTCCGTGGAAGCGCTGTTGGCGGAGCGAGGCAGTGAAGGCCTTGCCGCGGGGGCGTCGTGGCTGCCGGCCGGAGTGGTGGGCCACCTCGCGCGGCAGTCGGCGCGGCTCCTGGACGCGGAGGCGGCGCCGGTGCGGCAGGAGAGCGTCGACCGCGGGACGGTCGGCCTGCGGGCGCCGGCGGAGGTTCCCGTGGTCTCCTCCGTCGGTGGGGCGGTCGAGCCCGAACGCAAGCGGGACGGGCGACGCCGCCCATGGATCGTGTCCGTTCCCCTGGTCGTGGTCCTGGCCGGGGGAGGCGGCACGCTGGCGGTTCTGCAGCCGTTCGGCGGCGACAGTGACCGCGGCAGCCACGCGTCCCCGTCCACCGGTGCGACAGCCGCGTCGGTGCCGGCGTCGCCGTCGGCACCGCATGGCTCACCTCCCCGGAGCGACAGGAGTCCCCGGGCGGGCGGCGGCAAGAAGGACGGCGACGACGGGGAGGCAGGCGGTGACGCCGGAGGCTCGGACGGCGGTGCCGGAATACCGGACGGCGGCGGTACGTCCGCCGTGGGGGGCTCCGGCGCAGGCTCCTCCGATGGCGGCGGAACGTCGTCGGGAGGCGGCACCGATGCGACGGGCGGCGGGAGTTCGAGCAGCGGAGGTTCAAGCGGCGGGAGTACGGCCGGCGGTGGCCCGGGCAGCACCTCGGGCTCCACGAGCGGCTCCGGTGGCACCTCCGGGTCCACCACGACCGGCTCGGGCGGCACCTCGGGCTCCACGGGCGGATCAGGTGGTGGGAGCACGGTGCCGTCGTCGTTCGTGGGCACCTGGAAGTACGGCGACACGTACAACGTGGGGCAGCCGGGCGTGATCACCATTTCCGGGTCGGGCGTGGTGCGCCTGTCCGACTTCCCGGTCAACAGCTGCCCGTACGAGGCCAAGGTGACCTCCACCGCGAGCGGCAACAGCCGTATCAACGTCGGCACGGCCAAGCTCGTCGGCGCCAACCCCGGCTACTGCTACGCCACGCTCGACGCGTCGTACTTCACTCTCAACGGCAGCGGCGTCCAGCACAACGTCGGCGCCGCCCATGCCGACGGCTACTACTACAAACGGGCCTGAGGTCCGCCGACGGCCACCCGCGGGTCGCTGGAATCACCGGCCTCGTGACGCATCCGCAAGCGTGACAGCCCGTAGGCGGGGCATGCATTGCGTGAGCACCTTCGATAACAGGGGGCGATTCGCTGTGTGGGCGGGGGAAACGATGGGGCGTCAGGAATTGGCCCGACTGCATCGCAGAGTCGGCCGTGCCGACCTGGCGGCCGTCGCGGAAGTGCGAGGCGCCGTAAGGGAATTACTGCGATATCGATGGAAGGAGGAGCCCGCGCAGGTGGCCGAGCTGCTGCTCAGCGAGCTCGTGACCAATGCGCTGGTCCATACGGGCGACGGGGCGGTCGTCGCCGTGAGTGTGGCGCCGCAGAAGCTGCGCGTGGAGGTCAGGGACTTCGTCCCGGGCATGCCCGTGTCGCACGTACCGGACGCCGACGACGGTACGCACGGCAGGGGACTGGTCCTGGTGGAGAGCCTCGCGGACTCCTGGGGGATCAGCCCGCACGCCCTGGGCAAGGTGGTCTGGTTCGAGCTGGACGGCGAACGGCCCTGACGATCCGACCGGATCGTCAGGGCCGTGTCCCGCAAGGCCGCAGGCCGGCACGTCAGCCGAACTGCTGCTCCAGGTCCTTCAGCTTCTGCTCCAGCGAGTCGAGCCTGGGCAGTGCATGGGTGTCGTCCTCGGCAGTGAGGTCGACCGCTCTCGGGTCAGTCGCGCCCAGCTCAGGGACGCCCCCGGAGTTCGGGCCGTTGGCGGCTTGCAGGGATGGCCGGGGTCGCAGGGGCAGCTGACCGGATATGGCGGGCTCAGCGACGGACTGCGCGGAGCCCGTCGCGGGGGCGATGGCCTGGACGTCAACCTGGGCGCTGCCCCGGCCGACCCGCCCCCAGGCCCGGTTCTGCCGGTTCAGGGCCTTGATCTGCGCCCGGTCCAGCTTCTCCTGGTCCCTCCTGCGGAGACGGTTCTGCTCGTTCTCCCGGCGGTCCTCACGTACCTCGTCGACCGCTTCGTCCAGCGTGCGTACGCCTTCGAGCAGCATCAGCGACCAGGCGCCGAAGGTCTCCCGGGGTGCGCGCAGCCACCGTACGATCCGGATCTGCGGCAACGGACGGGGCACCAGGCCCTGTTCGCGCAGGGCCGCCACCCGGGTCTGTTTCAGCGCCCGGTCGAAGAGCACGGCCGCCGAGAGCGACATCCCCGCGAAGAAGTGCGGAGCACCCGCGTGGTTCAGGCCGCGCGGCGCGTGCACCCAGTTGAACCAGGCGGCGGCACCGGCGAAGGTCCACACCAGCAGCCGTGAGCCGAGCGCCGCGTCGCCGTGGCTGGCCTCACGGACAGCGAGCACCGAGCAGAACATCGCCGCCCCGTCGAGGCCGAACGGCACCAGATACTCCCAGCCTCCGGAGAGGCCGAGATTCTGCCTGCCGAAGCCGACGAGTCCGTGAAAGGAGAGCGCGGCGGCGACCGCCGCGCAGCAGAACAGCAGAACGTACGAGGCGGTCGCGTACAGCGCCTCCTTGCGTCTGCGCCGGTCCTCGCTGCGTTCCCAGGTGTCGTCGGCCGCGGGTGTGTCAGAGGCGCGCTTGCCGCGCGCGACCACCGCAACCGCCGCCATGACCCCCGCCAGCAGCACGGCAGCCGGAAGCAGCCAGTCAAGCGATACGTCGGTCAGTCTCATGCACGATCCCTTGCATCGCGATAGGGCGTTTCGGCTGCCATCGTGCCGGGGATTGCGTCGCGTTCAGGCGGTTTCGGGGCAAGAGAACACCAATGGGGTGGCAGAGCCGTCGGATAACCGCGATCTGGTCGAATGCCTGTATGCCGCAAGGGAGTTGCGTTCGATTCGCGTCACTCGTGCGGGCGGTGTGGACCTTCGGGTCGCGGCACCCCGGCGGGCAGTGCGGATCAGGGGGCGGGCCTCAGCTTCCGGACCCGGTCCGCGTCGCAGGTGCGCGGGCAGGTGACACAGGTGTCCTCGGGCCGCACCGTGTAGAACATGCAGCAGCTCGCCCGGTCCCGGGTGGGCAGCGGCTGCCCGTCCGGTCCGGTCAGCTCCCGGAAGCCCGCCGTGCCGACGTACGGCTTCGTGGTGCCCGGCAGGAGCATCTCCAGCTCGGCCATCGCGCGCCGCTCCTCGCCGAGGAGATGGGCGACGTACCAGAGGCCCTCGACGACCTCGTCCGTCGCCATGCCCCACAGGGCCCGTTTGCCGCGCCGCATCCGCGGGCCGAAGCCGTCGAGCACCGGGCCGAGGTGTTCGGCCACGGACGCGAGCACCTCGGCGCGCAGCGCGGCCTCGTCCGCCACCACGCGCGCGCCCGGCAGTTCCGCCGCCGGATCGCCGGGCAGGCAGGCGAATTCCTGTACCCGTACCGCCAGATGGCCCAGCGCCCGCTGGAAGGTGACGTTCTCGACCGGGATCCGCGGCACCCGCCGGTGCAGGAACCACGGCACCGTCACCAGCAGACAGGCCGGCCATGCGTAGCGGTGCAGCCCGAAGCCGGCGACCACGTCGGGCCGGGCCTGCTGCCCGTAGTCCCGCAGCACCTGGGCGTCGTCCCAGGCGAGGAAGGCGTCGAGTCCGCTGCCCCCGGCCGCGAGCTCGTGGGCAGCCACCCAGCCGGCGCCGCCGGGGGCGGGCTCGCCGTCCGTGAGTACCTCCGCGCGCAGCCCGGGAAAGACCTCGGCCAGGCGCGCGTACGCGTCCGTAACCGCCGAGGTCGTCGTGCCGGGGAGCAGAGTGGGCAGGGTCATGCAGGGACCACCGAATCGCGATCGTTTGCAGGTAAGCCTTACCTTACCCGACGCGATCGATGTTTGAACTGCAGCCTCCTCCGCCTATCGTGCACACGAGGCGCCGTGCACGCGAGCCGCGCCCGCGACCGGCCGAGGAGGTACTCGTGGAGCAGGGCAGAGCCCGTGAGGACGTGTGGACACCGCATGCGTCCGCCGCGCCCATGACCGCCTCCTCGTCCCTCCGGGTGCCGGAGCAGGCGCGTGGCGAGCACACCCACAGCGAGCCGCCCGCCCCCCGGACCGTGGTGCAGCGGCACTCCGTGCGCGGCCAGATCCTGGACGCCCTGCGCGCCGCCCTCGTCGACGGCGAACTGATCCCCGGGCAGGTGTACTCGGCCCCGGCGCTCGGTGCCCGCTTCGGGGTCTCCGCCACCCCCGTGCGCGAGGCGATGCAGCAGCTGGCCGTGGAGGGGGCCGTCGAGGTTGTGCCGAACCGCGGCTTCCGGGTCGCCGAGCGCGGGCCGGGCGAGCTGGCCGAGCTGGCCGAGGTGCGGGCGCTGCTCGAAGTCCCCGTCATGCTGCGGCTCGCCCGCACCGTCCCGCCGGCCGGCTGGTGCGCCCTGCGCCCGCTGGCCGACGCCACCGTCGCGGCGGCGGCCGTCGGCGACCGGGCGAGCTACGCGGAGGCGGACCGGGCCTTCCACGGGGCGGTTCTCGCGCTCTCCGGCAACCAGCAACTCGTGATGGTCGCCGACGACCTGCACCGCCGCTCCCAGTGGCCCCTGGGGCACAATCCGGCCACCCGCCGGGCCGACCTCGTCGCCGACGCGGTGGAACACGCCTCGCTGCTCGACGCGCTGATCGCCCAGGACCTGTCCGTCGTGCAGGCGCTGGTGCGCGAGCACTTCACCGGCGCGGACCGCTGACCCCCGTACGGGTTGCCGCTGCCACGGACCGTTGACCCTCCCGTCCGGGCTGCTGCCGCTGCCACGGACCGCCGTGGATACTCTGTGCCTCTCATCGCATGATCGTTTTCGAGGGGGCAGGGATGATGCGGAACCGAGGGCCGCGGGGGGCGTCCGCGCTACTGGTGGTGCTGGGACTGGCGCTGGCGGCGGCGGGCTGCTCCGAGTCCGGCAGCTCCGACGGAACGCCTCCTGGGACACCCGCTGCCGCGACGCCGTCGCGGAGCGCGAGCCCCGCGCGTACACCTGCGGATGCCACCGCGCCTTCGCCGGCGCACTCCGCGAGCCCGGCGCACTCCGCGACCCCGTCAGCCTCGGCTGCGACCGCCTCCGCCGCGGCCGCCGTCTCCGTGCCGCCGACGAGGAAGCCCGCACCGCTGAAATCCCCGGTCGCGCCGCCCCGGCGCGGCGGCGGCGGGCAGAACGGGAAACCCGCCGCCACGGTGCCGCAGAACCCGAACCGCGGCCCGAACCCCCCGCCCGCTCCGCCGCGTCCGACGCCGACCCCCGAGTGGAGCGACGCGGGCTGGAAGCCCGGCGACCCGGTAGAGGACCGTACCTGACGGTCCTCGTGGCCGGCCCGTGTCTCAGTTCGCCCCGGCCGTCTCCGGCCCCGGCGGGTCGAGATGCGGCGCCAGCCAGGTCGGTACGCCGCCGAGCAGCCGGAAGAGCCTGCCCGCCTCGGCGCGCAGCCGGGTCGCCGCCTCGGGCTCCGGTTCGGCGTCCGCCATGGCGATGAGCGCCGGTGCCGTACCGACCAGGTAGCCCAGCTCCTCCCTTATCCGCAGGGACTCCGCGAAGCCGTGCCTGGCCTCCGCCAGCTCGCCCTCGCGCAGGGCGATCAGGGCCAGATGGCGCCAGGTGGAGGAGAGCAGCAGCGCGTCTCCCTGGGCCGTGGCGCCCGCGTGGGCCCTGCGGTACGCGGCGCGGGCGGCCTGCGGTGAGTCGGCGATGTTCTGGGCGATCAGGCCCCGCCGGAAGTCGAGCAGCGGACGGCCCGGGGCGGCCGGGGCGAGCAGTGCCGCGGCGCGGCTCAGCGCCACCCGTGCCTCGTCGGCCCGGTCCCGTACGCCGAGCAGGGTGGAGGCGTACGCCAGATAGCCGCGCTCGCAGGCGGCGGCCCCGCGTTCGGCATCGTCATGGGCCATGGCCTCGGCGGTGCGCAGCGCGTCCTCCGCGTCGGTCCAGCCCTGGCCGGTGTAGAGACACCGCTCGGTCAGCAGCGCCGTGCGCTGGAGGGCCGCGGCCGGGTCGGTGGCGGCGTCGTGTTCGAGCAGTGCCGCGGCGTCCGTCCAGCAGGCGCGTGACCGCAGCCGCCATACCGCTGTCTGGAGCGGCGGATCGTCATCTGCTGTCGTTCCGGAACCAGACATGGCGGTATGCGCCACATTGCCCTCCCCGAGCGCGCCATCGAGCTGTGGAGAGCGTCCGGCCATTGGGGGCGGCGTCGCAGGGCTGGGTGCGCACATCTGCGGCGTTGTCGTCAATCACCATGGCTCCGCCATGGCTCAGTCCTCCGCCTTGCAGCTGCACGCACCCAGCCCTGCTCCTTCACCCACCCCTCAATGGCCGGGCACTCTGAGTCTGGCCGCATCACAGCACGGAATGGCACGCCGGGCCAAGAGGTCGAGCCAATGTCAGGTGAAACTTTTCACAATCGACGGAGTCCGTGGTAGCCGCCGTGGGCCCCCGGGCGTCAGCTCATACGCAGGGCGAGGAAGAAGTCGAGCTTGTCCTCGAGCCGTGAAAGGTCACGTCCCGTCAACTGCTCGATTCGCCCGATCCGGTAGCGCAGTGTGTTGACGTGGAGGTGCAGCCGGGCCGCGCAGCGGGTCCATGAACCGTCGCAGTCCAGGAACGCCTCCAGGGTCGGGATCAGCTCCGCGCGGTGGCGCCGGTCGTAGTCGCGCAGCGGGTCGAGCAGCCGTGCGGTGAACGCGCGACGTACGTCGTCGGGGACGAACGGCAGCAGCAGTACGTGCGAGGCCAGCTCGTGGTGGCCGGCCGCGCAGACCCGCCCCGGACGGGCCGCCGCCACCCGGCGGGCGTGCCGGGCCTCCTCCAGGGCGCCGCGCAGCCCCTCGGGCGAATGCACCGAGGCGCTGACACCCAGTGTCAGGCGCCCGTCGTCGGCGAGGCCCGCGGAGAGCGGGGCGCGCACGGCGGCCAGCAGGGCGTCGGCGTGCAGCGCGGGGTCGTTCGCCGGGGCCTCCTCGCCGGTCTCGTCCGCTTCCGGCCGGGCGTCGGTGAGGGCGGGCAGCGGTACGAGTGCGATGGCCTCGTCGCCCGTGTGGGCGACCGCGATCCGGTCCGCGGAGTCCGGCCCGGTCACCGCCGGGTCGACCAGGATCTCCTCCAGCAGCGCCCGGGCGGCCGGCCCGCCCGCGATCCCGGAGCCGGTGCCGCCGGGCGCGTCCGCCTCGTTCCACTCGACCCGGGCCACCACGACCTGCCAGTGCGGCGCGCTCCCGAGGCCGGGCAGCAGGACCGGGGCGGCCACCCGGAGCCTGGCGGCGATCTCGGTCGGCGCCGCGCCGGCCTGGACCAGCTCCAGGACCTCCTGGGCGAGCCTGCGGCGGACCGTACGGGCCGCGTCGCGCCGGTCCCGTTCCACCGCGATGAGCTGGGTGACGCCCTGGAGCAGGTCGAGCCGGGCGGCCGACCAGTCGCCCGCATCGGCCTCGACGGCCAGCAGCCAGTCGGAGAGCACCGACTCCCGCACATCGCGGGAGGCCGGCACGGTGCCCCTGCCGTGGTTGCGAATCGGAAAGAGCGAATACGTGACCCCGTCGACGGTGGCCCGGTGCGGGGCACGGCGGCCGGAGCGCACCGCCGCCAGGTGCAGCCCGGCCAGCTCCGCGCCGGCCGGTCCGGACAGCGGTGCGCCCGCGCCCGCGATCTGTCGGCCGGTGGGCGAGAGAACCCAGGCGTGCAGGTCGAGGTCGGAGCCGAGCAGATCGAGGACCACCTCGGGGCCGCCGCCCGCCGGCCCCGAGGTCATCAGCCTGCGGTGCCGGTCCACCACCGCCGCCAGGTCGCCCGCCCGCTCGCCGGACACCTGGCGGACCACATGCTCGGTGATCGTTGCGAACGCGACGGTCTCGTTCACGGCGAAGAGCGGCAGCCGGTGGTGGCGGCACGCCTCGATCAGATCGTCCGGGATGGCGCCGAGCTCCGCCTCGCCCGCCGCGAGCCCGGCGACCCCGGCCCCCGAAAGGATCCGTACGAACGGCTCCGAGTCCTTCGCGTCCCGGTGCCAGGCCAGCCCGGTCAGCACCAGCTCGCCGCCCGCGAGGTAGCGGCTGGGGTCCCGCAGGTCAGTGGTCATCACGCCGCGGACCGACCGGTCCAGCTCCTCGTCGCCGCCGAGCAGCCGCAGGCCCAGCGCGTCGGTCTCCAGCAGTGCGCGCAGCCGCATCTCGTCGCCGCCGATCTCATTCGTTGGTGCGGGTGAAAACTGGGTATTGCGGTGAGGTCACCGATCCCCGCCATTCGTTCGAATCTACAAGACGAGCGAGGAGACCAGCCAACTCCTTCATGGTTTCGGTGACTGCACCAGGTGGAGCAGGGCTTGTGTACTGGGCCACACACCATGTGAACAACACAGGAACAACCCGTAGAGGGCCGGCCGTCCCCAGCCCGACGAACGACAACCCCGGCGAACGACCCGATTGAGAAGAAGAGAGCCACCCATGGACTTCCTTCGCCCCGCCAGCTGGGAGGAGGCGCTCGCCGCCAAGGCCGAGCACCCGACGGCTGTACCCATCGCGGGCGGTACCGACGTGATGGTCGAGATCAACTTCGACCACCGCCGGCCCGACTACCTTCTGGACCTGAACCGCATCGGTGAGCTGTCCGAGTGGGAAGTGGGCCAGGAGAGCGTACGGCTGGGCGCCTCGGTCCCGTACAGCCAGATCATGGACCACCTGCGGGCCGAACTGCCGGGTCTGGCGCTCGCCTCGCACACCGTCGCCTCGCCGCAGATCCGCAACCGCGGCGGTGTCGGCGGCAACCTGGGCACCGCGTCGCCCGCCGGAGACGCCCACCCGGCGCTGCTCGCCGCGGGCGCCGAGGTGGAGGCCGAATCCGTCCGCGGAACCAGGCTGATCCCCATCGACGACTTCTACACCGGCGTCAAGCGCAACGCCCTGGAGCCGGACGAGCTGATCCGGGCCGTGCACATCAAGAAGGCCGACGGGCCGCAGCAGTACTCCAAGGTCGGCACCCGCAACGCGATGGTCATCGCCGTCTGCGCCTTCGGCCTGGCCCTGCACCCCGAGACCCGCACGGTCCGCACCGGCATCGGATCCGCCGCCCCGACACCCGTACGGGCGAAGGAGGCGGAGGACTTCCTGAACGCCGCGCTGGAAGAGGGCGGGTTCTGGGACAGCCGCACGATCATCACGCCCTCGATCGCCAAGCAGTTCGCCACGCTCGCCGCGGCGGCCTGCAACCCGATCGACGACGTGCGCGGCACCGCGAGCTACCGCCGGCACGCGGTCGGGATCATGGCCCGCCGGACCCTCGGCTGGACCTGGGAGTCGTACCGCGGCAACGGCCGCAGCACTGAAGGAGCTGCCTGATCATGCGCGTCAATTTCACGGTCAACGGCCGCCGGCACGAGGCCGACGACGTCTGGGAGGGCGAGTCCCTCCTGTACGTCCTGCGTGAGCGGATGGGCCTGCCCGGCTCCAAGAACGCCTGCGAGCAGGGCGAGTGCGGCTCCTGCACGGTCCGCCTGGACGGCGTGCCCGTCTGTGCCTGTCTGGTCGCAGCCGGCCAGGTCGAGGGCCGCGACGTCGTCACCGTCGAAGGCCTCGCCGACTTCGCCGCCCACCGCGCCGAGGCCCACCCCGGCACCGGTTGCGCCTCCGGAGCCTGCGGTACCGCGCTCGACAAGGCACGGCAGTGGGAGGCCAGGCCGTCCGGCGACGACACCCGCGACACCGGCGAGCTGTCCCCGATCCAGCAGGCGTTCATCGATGCCGGAGCAGTCCAGTGCGGCTTCTGCACCCCCGGACTGCTCGTCGCGGCCGACGAACTCCTGGAGCGGACCCCTGAGCCGTCCGACGCGGACATCCGCGAGGCGCTCTCCGGCAACCTCTGCCGATGCACCGGCTACGAGAAGATCCTCGACGCGGTCCGCCTCGCGGCCGCCCGCGCGGAAGAAACGGTCTAGACGATGGGCGTCAGCGGTTCCCCCACCAACATCAACCAGGGCACCCGGACCAAGGGCGGCATCGGCGAGTCCACGCTGCGCCCCGACGGCATCCTGAAGGTCACCGGCGAGTTCGCGTACTCCTCGGACATGTGGCACGAGGACATGCTCTGGGGCCACACCCTGCGCTCCACCGTCGCGCACGCCGAGATCGTCTCGATCGACATCTCCGAGGCGCTCGCCACCTCCGGTGTCTACGCCGTGCTCACCTACGACGACCTGCCGGCCGCGGTGAAGAACTACGGTCTGGAGATCCAGGACACCCCCGTCCTCGCACACGGCAAGGTCCGCCACCACGGCGAGCCGGTGGCGCTCGTCGCCGCCGACCACCCGGAGACGGCCCGCCGCGCCGCGGCGAAGATCAGGATCGACTACCGCGAGCTCCCGGTCATCACCGACGAGGCCTCCGCGACGGCCCCCGACGCGATCCTCGTCCACGAGGGCCGCGACGACCACCACATCGGGCACGTACCGCACCCCAACATCGTCCACCGCCAGCCGATCGTCCGCGGCGACGCGGAGGCGGCGAAGGCCCGCGCCGACGTCGTGGTCAGCGGCGAATACGTCTTCGGCATGCAGGACCAGGCCTTCCTCGGCCCCGAGTCCGGCCTGGCCGTACCCGCCGAGGACGGCGGCGTCGATCTGTACGTCGCCACCCAGTGGCTGCACTCCGACCTCCGCCAGATCGCCCCCGTCCTCGGCCTGCCCGAGGACAAGGTCCGCATGACGCTCTCCGGCGTCGGCGGCGCGTTCGGCGGCCGTGAGGACATCTCGATGCAGATCCACGCCTG
This sequence comes from Streptomyces sp. LN549, assembly GCF_043203805.1. Classification (NCBI taxonomy): domain Bacteria; kingdom Bacillati; phylum Actinomycetota; class Actinomycetes; order Kitasatosporales; family Streptomycetaceae; genus Streptomyces; species Streptomyces sp. LN549. Next base: position 7,314,438 of record NZ_JAZHRI010000002.1, read on the forward strand.
CCTGCTGGCGTTGCGCACCGGCAAGCCGGTCAAGATGGTCTACAACCGCTTCGAGTCCTTCTTCGGGCACGTCCACCGCCACCCCGCCAAGCTCTGGTACGAGCACGGCGCCACCCGTGACGGCAAGCTGACGCACATGAAGTGCCGCATCGTGCTGGACGGCGGCGCCTACGCCTCGGCCTCCCCGGCCGTCGTCGGCAACGCCTCCTCGCTCGCCGTCGGCCCGTACGTCATCGACGACGTCGACATCGAGGCGATCGCCCTCTACACCAACAACCCGCCGTGCGGCGCGATGCGCGGCTTCGGCGCGGTCCAGGCCTGCTTCGCCTACGAGGCGCAGATGGACAAGGTCGCAGCCGAACTGGGCATGGACCCGGTCGAGTTCAGGCAGCTCAACGCCATGGAGCAGGGCACCCTGCTGCCGACGGGCCAGCGGGTCGACTCGCCCGCCCCGGTCGCCGAACTGCTGCGCCGGGTCAAGGCCAGGCCGATGCCGCCCGAGCGCCAGTGGGAGAGCGCCGGCGAGCACGCCGACGTACGGGCGCTGCCCGGCGGACTCTCCAACACCACGCACGGCGAAGGTGTCGTGCGCGGCGTCGGCTACGCGGTCGGCCTGAAGAACGTCGGCTTCTCCGAGGGCTTCGACGACTACTCCACCGCCCGGGTGCGCATGGAGGTCATCGGCGGCGAACCCGTCGCGACCGTGCACACCGCCATGGCGGAGGTCGGACAGGGCGGCGTCACCGGTGCACGCCCAGATCGCCCGTACCGAACTGGGCGTCTCCCAGGTCACCATCCACCCGGCCGACACCCGGGTCGGCTCGGCCGGCTCCACGTCCGCGTCCCGCCAGACCTACGTCACCGGCGGCGCGGTGAAGAACTCCTGCGAGGCCGTGCGCGAACAGGTCCTGGAGATCGGCCGCCGCAAGTTCGGTACGTACCACCCCGCCTGGGCCACCGCCGAACTCCTCCTGGAGGGCGGCAAGGTCGTCACCGACGGCGGCGAGGTGCTGGCCGACCTGGCCGACGTGCTGGAGGACGAGGCGATCGACATCGAGCTGGAGTGGCGCCACCGCCCCACCGAGGCCTTCGACCTGCGCACCGGACAGGGCAACGGCCACGTCCAGTACTCCTTCGCCGCGCACCGTGCGGTCGTCGAGGTCGACACCGAGCTCGGCCTGGTCAAGGTCATCGAACTGGCCTGCGCCCAGGACGTCGGCAAGGCGCTCAATCCGCTCTCCGTCATCGGCCAGATCCAGGGCGGCACCCTCCAGGGCATGGGCATCGCCGTCATGGAGGAGATCATCGTCGACCCGAAGACCGCGAAGGTGCGCAACCCGTCCTTCACGGACTACCTGCTGCCCACCATCCTCGACACCCCGACCATCCCGGTCGACGTGCTCGAACTCGCCGACGACCACGCCCCGTACGGGCTCCGTGGCGTGGGCGAGGCCCCCACCCTGTCGTCGACGCCGGCCGTCCTCGCGGCGATCCGGAACGCGACGGGGCTGGAGCTCAACAGGACACCGGTCCGGCCCGAGCACCTGACCGGCACCTGACCGGAGCTCCTCCTCAGCTCTCCGGGCGGTGCGCGCCTCAGGGAACGTCACACTTCCTGCGCCCGCACCGCCCGGAGATCCCAAGTTCCGCACCGCTCGCGGCCCTTGATCCCCTGCGCCACAGCAGCGGCAGTACTCGTTCCACCCATTCCGTACGAACAGTTCGTCTCGGGCCGTCCCCCGGGTCGTGCAGCCGGAGCATTCATCCCAAATCCCGCATCTCCATTCTTCATCGCGGGTGCCCCTGTGAACCTTGGGAGTCAGGCATCATGACCCAGCAGTCAGTGGAACCGAAGACCGGTGCGGAGGACGCGGGCCCGGGCTCGCGCGTCCCCGCCGGAAAATCGTGGCTCGACCGGTACTTCCACATATCCGAGCGTGGATCGAGCGTCGCGACCGAAGTGCGCGGCGGTGTCACGACCTTCATGGCCATGGCGTACATCCTGTTGCTCAACCCGCTGATCCTCGGCGGCAAGGACGTCGACGGCAACCTCCTCAGTCAGCCCGGGCTGATCACCGCCACCGCGCTCGCGGCCGCGGCGACCACCCTGCTGATGGGATTCGTCGGCAAGGTCCCCCTCGCGCTCGCCGCGGGTCTCAGCGTCTCCGGCGTCCTGTCCTCACAGGTCGCTCCGGAGATGACCTGGCCGCAGGCCATGGGCATGTGCGTGATGTACGGGCTGGTGATCTGCCTCCTGGTGGTCACCGGACTGCGTGAGCTGATCATGAACGCGATCCCGCTCCCGCTGAAGCACGGCATCACCATGGGCATCGGGCTCTTCATCGCCCTCATCGGCCTCTACAAGGCCGGCTTCGTCCAGAAGGGCACCGCCACCCCGGTCTCCCTCGGCCCGGCCGGCGAACTCGTCGGCTGGCCCGTCCTCGTCTTCGCGGTGACCCTGCTGCTGATCTTCATGCTGCAGGCCCGCAACATCCCCGGCGCGATCCTCATCGGCATCGTGGTCGGCACCGTCGTCGCCGTCGTGATCAACAAGGTCGCCGGCGTCGACCCGAAGATCTGGAGCAGTGGCCCGCCCGAGCTGCGGGGTTCGGCGGTCTCGTCACCCGACTTCTCCCTCTTCGGGGACGTCGAGTTCGGTGGCTGGGGCGACGTCGGTGCGATGACCGTCGGCTTCATCGTCTTCACCCTGGTACTGGCCGGCTTCTTCGACGCGATGGCCACCATCATCGGTGTCGGCACGGAGGCCAGGCTGGCCGACGACAAGGGCCGCATGCCGGGCCTGTCCAAGGCGCTGTTCATCGACGGCGCGGGCGGCGCGATCGGCGGCGTCGCCGGCGGCTCAGGACAGACGGTCTTCGTCGAGTCGGCGACCGGTGTCGGGGAGGGCGCCCGGACCGGGCTCGCCTCCGTCGTCACCGGACTCTTCTTCGCCGCCTGCCTCTTCTTCACCCCGCTGACGGCGATCGTTCCGGCCGAGGTGGCGTCCGCCGCCCTGGTCGTCATCGGCGCCATGATGATGCAGAACGCCCGGCACGTGGACTGGAGCGACCGCTCCGTCGCCGTCCCGGTCTTCCTGACAGTGGTCCTGATGCCGTTCACGTACACCATCACCACGGGTGTGGCCGCGGGCGTCATCTCCTACGTCGCGATCAAGGCGGCCCAGGGCCGGGCCCGCGAGGTCGGTGCCTTCATGTGGGGGCTGACGGTGATCTTCGTCATCTACTTCGCCCTTCACCCGATCGAGAGCTGGCTGGGCGTCAGCTGACGCCCGCCCCTCCATACTTCCGCCAAGGAGACCGAGATGCTGGACATCGCCGAGGAGCTCGACCGGTGGGCCGGGCAGGGACGTGACTTCGCCGTGGCCACCGTCGTCGCCGTCGGCGGCAGCGCGCCCCGGCAGCCGGGTGCGGCGCTCGCCGTCGACCGCGACGGCACGGCGATCGGCTCGGTCTCCGGCGGATGTGTGGAGGGCGCGGTGTACGAACTGTGCCGACAGGCCCTCGACGACGGCACGACCGTGCGGGAGCGGTTCGGCTACAGCGACGAGACCGCCTTCGCGGTCGGTCTGACCTGCGGCGGTGTCATCGACATCCTCGTGACTCCGGTCAGGGCGGACGATCCCGCCCGCCCGGTGTTCGCCGCGGCGCTCGCTGCCGCCTCACGAGGGGAGGCGGCAGCGGTGGCCCGGATCACCGACGGACCCGCCGAACTCCTCGGCAGACCCCTGCTGGTCCACCCCGACGGCAGTCACGAGGGCGGGCTCGGCGGCCACCCCGAGCTGGACCGCACCGCGGCGGCCGAGACCCGCGCGATGCTGGACGCGGGCCGCACCGGCACCCTCACCATCGGGGCGGACGGCTCGCAGTGCGGGCAGCCCCTCACGCTGCTCGTCGAGTCCAGCGTCCCGCCGCCCCGGATGATCGTGTTCGGGGCCATCGACTTCGCCTCCGCACTCGTGCGGGCCGGGAAGTTCCTCGGCTACCACGTCACGGTGTGCGACGCCCGCCCCGTCTTCGCCACGAAGACGCGTTTCCCGGACGCCGACGAACTGGTCGTCGACTGGCCGCACCGCTATCTGGCCGGAACCGACGTCGACGCACGCACCGTCCTGTGCGTACTCACGCACGACGCCAAGTTCGACGTGCCGCTCCTGGAGGCGGCGCTGAAACTGCCGGTCGCCTACGTCGGCGCGATGGGCTCGCGCCGCACCCACCTGGAGCGCAACGACCGGCTGCGCGAGGCCGGCGTCACCGAACTGGAGCTCGCCAGGCTGCACTCGCCGATCGGCCTCGACCTCGGGGCCCGTACGCCCGAGGAGACGGCCCTGTCGATCGCCGCCGAGATAGTCGCCGACCGGCGCGGCGGCAGCGGTGTCCCGCTGACCGGCGCCCACACCCCGATCCACCACGGCGGCGCCCTGGCACCGGCCGGGCGGATCGGCTCCGTTGCCTGAACACCGCCCGAATCACCCGAACCGACAGGCGGGTTGCCGCCACGGCATATTCACGCCAGCGCGAACCTCACCGCAGCCGCCGATTTAGCGGTAGATCAGCTGCATGACATTCACACCCTCCACCGGTTCCGGCCGGGCGAGACCCGATCGTGCGGGACGAAGAGCTCTCCTCATAGCCACCTCCGTCGCCCTGGTGAGCGGCGCCCTGCTGCCCGCCACGGGGGCCGCGTCCGCGGCCGAGGGGCCCACACCCTCCGCCGGCCGGCAGGCCACCCCGGTCGAGCGGCACGACATCACCCTGGTCACCGGTGACGTCGTCCACTACGCCGATGGTGCGGGCAAGCAGGACACCGTCACGGTGGACCGCCCCGACGGCGCGGTCGGCGGCGTGCACGTCCAGCAGGCCGGTGACGACATCTACGTCCTGCCCGAGGAGGCCCAGAGCCTGATCGCCGCCGGCAAGCTGGACCGCCGCCTCTTCAACGTCACAGCGCTCACGAAGATGGGCTACGACGACAAGAAGACGGCCGGCATCCCGCTGATCGCCACCTACCCGGTGACCAAGGGCCGTTCGCTGCCGGTCGCCCCGCGCGGCAGCAAGACCGTCCGGGCGCTGGAGTCCATTCACGGTGCGGCGCTGAAGGCCGACAAGGACACCACCCGCGCCTTCTGGGACGACATCGCGCGTACCTCCACGGCCCGTTCGCTGGACAACGGCATCGCGAAGCTGTGGCTCGACGGCCGCGTCGAGGCGGCGCTCAAGGACTCCGTCCCGCAGATCAACGCCCCGCAGGCGTGGGCCGACGGCTACGACGGCAAGGGCGTCAAGGTCGCGGTCCTGGACACCGGCATCGACGCCGACCACCCGGACGTCAAGGACCGCATCCTGGAGTCCAAGAGCTTCGTGCCGGGCCAGGACGTCGACGACAAGCACGGCCACGGCACGCACGTCGCGTCCACGATCGCGGGCTCCGGTGCCGCGTCCGACGGCGTCAACAAGGGCGTCGCCCCGGCTGCCGGTCTGCTCGTCGGCAAGGTGCTCGGCAACGACGGTTCGGGTGCCGACTCCGGCATCATCGAGGCGATGGAGTGGGCGAAGGCGGAGGGTGCCGACGTCGTCTCCATGAGCCTGGGCTCCAGCGTCCCGGACGACGGTTCCGACCCGATGTCCCAGGCCGTCAACGCGCTGTCGGCCGAAGGCGGTCCGCTCTTCGTGATCGCTGCGGGCAACGCGTACGGCGCCGGCACGATCGGTTCGCCCGGCTCGGCCGAGAAGGCGCTCACCATCGCCGCCGTCGACAAGCAGGACAACCGCGCGGACTTCTCCTCCATGGGCCCGCTCGTCCGCTCCTACGGCCTCAAGCCGGACCTCTCCGCACCTGGCGTCGACATCAACGCGGCCGCCTCGCAGTCGGTCCCCGGCATCAGCGGCATGTACCAGTCGATGTCCGGTACATCGATGGCGACGCCCCATGTCGCGGGAGCCGCAGCCATTCTGAAGGAGCGTCACCCCGACTGGTCCGGTCAGCGCATCAAGGACGCGCTGATGACCTCGTCGAAGGTGCTGCCCGCCTACACCCCGTACGAGCAGGGCACCGGACGCGTCGACGTGAAGGCCGCGATCGACACGAAGATCGAGGCCACCGGTTCCGTCGCGGTCGCGTCCTACGCCTGGCCGCACAGCGCCTCCGACCCGGTTGCCGAGCGGACGATCACGTACCGCAACAACGGTACGGAGGACGTCACCCTCGATCTGGCGACGGACACCGACGTGGACGCGTACACGCTGTCGGTGAAGCAGCTGACCGTGCCGGCCGGTTCGACGGCCGAGGCCGTGCTCTCGCTCGACCCTTCCAAGGTCGCGAACAACACCACGTTCTCCGGGCAGGTGATCGCGAAGGACGCCTCGGGCGCCATCGCCGCGCACACCGGCTTCGCGCTGAACAAGGAGCAGGAGCTCTACGACCTGACGCTCCAGCTCCGCGGCCGCGACGGCAAGCCGATGGACGGCCAGGTCGTCCTCGCTCTCCTCGGCGACCCGTACCTGGATGTCGTCGCCGTCCCCGGTGACACCACGCTGCGGCTGCCCCCGGGCAACTACACCGTTTGGGCCGCCGTCGACATCAAGGGCGACACCGCCGACTCGAAGGCCGTCGCCTTCCTGGCAGCCCCCGAGATCATCCTCGACAAGCCCACCACTGTTGCTCTCGACGCCTCCAAGGCCCACAAGGTCAGTGTGCGGACGCCGCAGGAGACCGAGACCCGCCAGTTGCGCTACGACATGGCGCGCATCGCACCGGACGGCACCGTCCAGCGCGACGCGTTCCAGATCCCGATGATGTACGACCAGCTGTGGGCGAGCCCCACCAAGAAGGTCACCCAGGGCAGCTTCAGCTTCCTGACGCGCTGGCGCCAGGGCGAGAAGCTGCTCGACCTGACGGCAGACGGCCGCGATGTCCCGGTGGCCGTGCAGAGCGGTTCGGCCCTCGCCGAGGACAGCCGCCAGCAGCTCGGCAGCGTCTTCGCGGGCAACGGCGCCACTGCCGACTACCAGGGCCTCGACGCCAAGGGCAAGGCCGTCGTGATCCGCAGCAGTGACGCGGTGGCCCCCGCCGACCGGGCCGCTGCCGCGATCGCCGCCGGCGCCAAGGCGCTGTTCGTCGTCAACGCCGGCGACGGCGTGCTGATGGAGTCCTACGCCGACTACGGCACCACGCTGCCCATCCCGGTCGCCTCGGTCCAGCGCCTCGCGGGCGAGAACCTGGTGAAGGCCGCCCAGCACGGCAAGAAGGTGACCGTCGACCAGCGGAAGTTCGCGAGCTACGTGTACGACCTGGTCGACCGCCACGACGGCACGATCCCCGATCGCTCGCTCGCCTTCGCCCCGTCCACCCGTCAGCTCGCGAAGGTGGAGAACACCTTCTACGGCGACCGGGACGCCCTCGGCGGCGGCTACCGCTACGACATCCCCGACTACGGCTACGGAATCGGCTTCCCCGAGTACGAGAAGTACCCCGCCACCCGCACCGAGTGGGTCAACCCGCTGCCGGGCGACTCGTTCTGGTACGAGGACCACACGGTGCTCGACCAGAGCGGCACGGACAGCTCGCTGGAGGAGCGCAGCGGCAACCTGGACTACACGGCGGGCCACACCTACCCCGCCGACTGGTTCGCGCCGGTCACCCGGCCGCGTCTGGGCACCGGGTACTGGGGTCCGTTCCGGTCCGCGTCCAACGACATCCAGTTCAACATCACGCCGTGGACGGACGCCGGCACCGGCCACTCCGGCTCCATGCCCGACAAGGAGTACGACGGCAGCACCACCTCCGCCTTCTACCAGGGCGACACACTGATCGACGAGACGCTCGGCCGCGCGGGCTACGCCTGGGGCCTCTCGCCCGAGAAGCTCCCGTACCGGCTGGTCCTCGACGCCTCGCGCAACGCGGAGATCTGGAAGACCTCGATCCGGACGCACACCGAGTGGAACTTCCACTCGGGTCAGCTCGACCCGAACGGTCCGTCGCAGGCCGACATCCCGCTGCTCCAGCTGGACTACGACGTCAAGACGGACCTGGCCGGTGACGCGAAGGCCGGGAAGTGGACCGAGATCGGTCTGTCGTCCACCACGCAGGAGTGGCTGGAGGGCGCTGTGAAGGCGACGAAGGCCTCGCTGTCGGTCAGCTACGACGACGGCAAGAGCTGGAGCGCGGTGCAGCTGAAGAAGGACTCGGCCGGTTCCTGGACCGCCCGGTTCAAGACCCCGCAGAAGGGTGCCACCGCTGTTTCGCTCAAGGCGCACGCCGAGGCCGGCGACGGTCTCGCCGTGGACCAGGAGATCATCCGGGCCTTCGGCCTGAAGTGACCTGCTGAAGTCCTCACTCAAGGCGGCCGCGCATCCCGGGAACGGGGTGGGCGGCCGCCTTCGTCGCGCTCTTCCGATGATCAAGATCCGCTGACCGCGCCGGGGGCCGCCGCTCCCGCCGCCCGGGAGCGACGGGCCCCGGCGCGCGCCACCACCGCCGCGCACACCAGCGCCGGGGCCGCCGCGAGCGCGAAGCACAGGGCGAGCGGCAGCCGGTCCACGAGCAGACCGACCACGGCGGTGCCGCCCGAGGACCCGGCGTTGAACGCGGTGTTGACCCAGGCGCCCGCCTGGGTGCGCCGGTCGGCGTCCACGGACTCGTCGGCGATCAGATACGCGGTCGTGAGCGCCGGGGCGACGAAGAGCCCGGCGACCGCGACGACGGCGATCAGCACGTACAGACGGGGCGACACCCCGGCCACCAGCAGCGCCGCGCCCAGTGCAGCGGCCACCACCGGCAGCCGCACCCGGCTCGAGGACTTCCACCGGACCGCCCCGTAGGCCAGACCGCCGACGGCGCTGCCGGCCGAGAGGGCGGCCAGCACCCACGACACCGTCGCCGCCTGGTGGAGCCGCTCGGTGAACGCCACCACCAGCAGATCGAGCGCTCCGAGACACAGCCCCACGGCGGCCGTCACCAGGACCGCGTGGCGCAGGGCGGCGACGCCGTGCAGCCGAAGCCGGGGCGCGGTGGGCGCGTCGGCCGGAGCCTGCGCCTTGCGCTCGCGGGACACCGCCGGCGACGACACCAGTGCCACCGCACCCACGAACACCAGCACGGCGCCGGCCAGCACACCGGCCGCGGGCCGGCCGGCCCGCACGATCACACCGACCAGCAACGGACCGGTGACGTAGAGCAGTTCCTCGGCGACTCCGTCCAGGCTGTACGCGCGCTGGAGCAGCTCCCGGTCCGGGACGAGACCGCTCCACAGCGTCCGCATGACCGGACCCAGCGGCGGAGTGCAGGCACCCGCCGTGACGGCGAGCCCGACCAGGACGAGAGGCGGCGCGCCCGGACGCCAGGTGGCCAGGGCGATCATGGTGAGCAGCGCCGCGTACAGCCCGGCCATGGGCGGAAGGACCCGGCGCGGCCCGTGCCGGTCGATCAGGGCGGCACGGGCGGGGGAGAGGCAGACACTCGCGGCCCCGAACAGGGCCATGGCGCCTCCGGCGACGGAGTACGAGTCGGTGGCGTCCTTGACCGCGAGCAGGAGGGAGAGGGGGACGACGCCGTACGACAGCCGCCCCAGCAGCGCGGCGGCGAAGGTGCGCGCGGCATGGGGGGTCCGCAGGACGGTGGCGTACGAAGGCGCGCGCGAGGGCGCGGAAGAAGGCGTGAGCATGATGACGATTCCTCGTGAGGGCAGCGCGGGAACGCGGCGCTGCGGGCATGCGGGGACACCGGAGTGCCGCACCCGGGACAGCGGGTGCGATCAGTACGGCGTCCTACGCACGAGGAAATGACATGCCGGCAAATTAGCAGAGGGGACAGCCCTTAACCAGTGGTCTCCGGATTGGCCGCCAGGATGGCCTCGGCGGCCGTCCACAGCCGGGGCAGGAACCGGGTGACCTCCTCGCGGCGGGCCAGGATGTCCGCGGTGCCCGTGATCCCGGTGAGTTCGGCCACGGCCGCCTCGAACGCGGGCAGCCGCGCGGCGTGCAGCGCGGGGGCGTCCACGGCCAGCACCGTGTGGCAGCGGGCGAGCGTCGCGACGATCCAGAAGACCGCCTCGCGGTGCTCGCCCCGGTCGAGAAGTTCCAGGCTGCCGCCGACCGCGATGGGGCGCGCCTGCTCGGTGAGGTCGCTGCTGAAGAAGAACGGGGTGCGTGCCACCGGGACCGTGGCGTCGAACGTCCGCGTCAGTTCGGCCACATGGTGGCGCACCTGCCGCGCGGAGACATCGGCGCATCCGAGGAGTGCCAGCAGCTCCGGGTACAGCTCCGGCTGCCCGTACGTGGTGAGGACGTCGCGCGCGGCCCGGTAGCGCAGCCGGACGGTGGGGTTGCGCAGCGCGGCGACCAGCAGGACGTGCGTGGTGACCCCGGTGGGGAACATCCAGGCCGGCACCTGCTCGTGAAAGGGGACGGACGTGTCGAACGCGGCGAGACGGCTCTCGACGCGGTGCCGGGCGTCCAGACACCGGCGGCGCACCTGGCTCCGCTCGGCGAACCGAGGCGAGACGGCTGCGTACAGGCCGCGCAGCGTGCCGGTGGGATCGTCGATGACCGCGTCCGTCCGGAAGCTGCCGGCGAGGTGGTACGAGGAGAGCACGGCGTCCGGGTCGCGGAGGTCGGCCCACGGCACGTAGCTGATCTCCAGCAAGGCGTCCTCGTACCGGAGTTTGCCGGGCTTGGCGGGTGGGGTGTCCTCCTCCGTGACGACCACGACGTCGACGTCCGACGAGGGTGCCAGCTCGGCGTCGTCCGGCCGCCCCACCGTCGACCCGCTGAAGTACGCCCCGCGATAACCGGGGGCGGAGCGGGCGTGTGCGGACACCCAGTTGGCAGCGGCGGCACGTGCCTGTCCGACTCTCACGACGGGACTCCAAAGGAACGGGAAAGGGGAGGGCCGGCGGGTCGGCGCCCGGGCCGTTCCCCCCGACTCCTACGGGGTGCGTCCGCCGTTCGTCAAGCGCCGACGCCCGGTTCCCGCTCCCACGCCCGGCCGCCGGGTATGGTCGTTTTCGTTCCGCAGGCCCGTCCCCCATGCTCCACGGCGAGGTGCGCGATGCGAAAGATCATCTATTCCATGTCGATCTCCCTCGACGGCTTCATCGAGGGACCGGACCGGGACATCAGCTGGCACCGGGTCGACGACGAACTCCACCGCTACTTCAACGAGCGGATCGCCACGATGGGCGGGTTCCTCCACGGACGGGTCGTCCATGAGCTGATGGCGGATTTCTGGCCCACCGCAGACCAGGACCCGGCCAACGCCGGGCCGATGGCCGAGTTCGCCGTCATCTGGCGGAACATGCCGAAGTACGTCTACTCCAGGACGCTGGAGCGGGCGGACTGGAACACCACCGTCGTGCACGACGTCGTCGCCGACGAGGTCATGGCGCTGAAGGAACAGCCTGGCGGCGACCTGGCGGTCGGCGGCGCCGACCTCGCCGCGTCATTCGCGGAGCTCGACCTGATCGACGAGTACTGGGTCTACGTCCATCCGGTCCTGATCGGCCGGGGCAAGCCGATGTTCCCGTCGACGGACGCCGTGACCGCACTCCGGCTCGCGGGAACCCGGACCTTCGGGAACGGGGTCGTGGAGCTGCGGTACGAACGTGCCGAAACACCGTCGCGGGACTGACCGTCGGGGGCGTCGGCCGCGGATCGGACCGGGGAGAGGAAGCACATGGCACTGGGCGTCGAGGACCACTTGGCGGTCATGGAACTGATCGCCCTGCACGGGCACCTGGTCGACGACGGTGAACTGCACCGGCTGGAGGAGCTGTTCACCGACGACATCGTCTACGACATCACGGACCTCGGCCATGGCTCGCTGACCGGGGTGGACGCCTTCCGGGACGCCGCGCTCGCGATGGGCTCGCTCAACCCGGTCGGGCACCACGTCACCAACATCGTGCTCACCGATCTCGGTGACGGGCAGGTCGGCGCCCGGTCCAAGGGCATCGGTGTCAACGCGGACGGCACGTGCGGCAGCGTGACGTACGAGGACACCGTCGTGCGGGGTGAGCGGGGCTGGCGCATCAGCTACCGCAAGGTCATCACCCGGCGCACACCCCTCAGCGCCCCGTGAGGCGCCCGCCCGTCAGCGGGCGCCTCCGGCAGGGCGCTCAGGCCTCCAGCAGCCCCGAGGTGTCGAGCACCTGACGGATCGCCCGGCCCGAGGCCAGCTCCTCCATCGCGTGGTTGACCTCGTCCAGCGCGAGCGTGCCGGTGTGCATCTCCTCCACCGGCATCAGCCCCGCCCGCCACAGATCCAGGAACCGCGGGATGTCGCGTCGCGGGACCGCGTCACCCATGTACGAGCCCAGCAGGGACTTGCCCTCGCCCGCGAAGGCCAGGGCCGGGACCTCCAGGACGCGGTCGGGGGCGGGCAGGCCCACCGAGACGACCTTGCCGCCGCGGGCTACAGCTGCCAGGCACTCCGCCATCACCTTCGGGCTGCCCACGGCCTCCACCGCCACCTCGGCCCCGCCGGACGTCAGTTCGCGGATCGCGCCGAGCGCCTCGTCGGGGGCGTACGTGTGCGTCGCGCCCAGGCGCAGGGCCAGCGCGCGCTTCTCCGGCACCGGGTCGACGGCGACGATCGGGTACGCGCCCGCAGCCCGTGCCCCCAGCACCGCCGACAGGCCCACACCGCCCAGTCCGTAGACCACCGCCGACTGGCCGGGGCGCAGGGCGGCCGTGTTGATGACCGCGCCGGCGCCCGTGAGCACCGCGCAGCCGAACATCGAGGCCACGGTGAACGGGATGTCGCGGGGGATCGGCACCACGGACTCCTGGGCCACGACCGCGTACGAGGAGAACGCCGAGACGCCCAGCTGGTGGTGGACCGTGGCGCCTGAGGCGTCGGTCAGCAGCGACGGGCCGTGCAGCAGGGCGCCGGACCCGTTCGCCGCGGCGGCCTGCGCGCACAGGGCCGGGCGGCCCGCCGCACAGTCGGCGCAGAAGCCGCAGCTCGGCACGAAGACCAGGGCGACATGGTCACCGGGGGAGATCCGGTGGACGCCGGGTCCGGTCCCTTCGACCACGCCGACCGCCTCGTGGCCCAGGGCCATCGGCAGCGGCCTGACCCGGTCGCCGTTGACGACGGAGAGGTCCGAGTGGCACAGGGACGCGGCCGCGACCCGGACCAGGACCTCGCCCTCGCGCGGGGCGCCGAGGTTCAGCTCCTCCACCTCGACCGGACGGGTCCGTGCGTAGGGCCGGGCGTTCGATATCCCGCGCAGGACGACCGCACGGGTCTTCACGCGGTCACTTCCTCGCGCGGCGCGCAGCGCAGGACGTCGCGGCTCTCCAGGAGCGGGACGACCTTGCCGAGCACGATTTCCTGGAAGTGCGGGGTCGCGCAGTGCGTGGTGAAGTCCGCCTCGGTCGCGTACTCCTCGTAGAGCACGATCGCCCGCGGGTCCTCGGTGCCCTGGTGCACCCGGTAGGCGAGGTTGCCGGGCTCCTGGCGGGAGGCGGCGGCCATGGTGTCGAGGAGCGGGAGGACGGTGTCCTGCTCGCCGGGCCTCGTGCGGTAGCGGGCTACGACTACGTATGTCACGTCGGTACTACTCCTGGGGTGGGACTGGCCTCTTGAGTGCGGCCGGCGGGACCGGCGGAAGCTGGTCGCGGCGCAGATGCCAGAGGCGGGGGTCGGACGTGGCGGCCGCGGCCGACCCGAGGGCCAGCGCGAGCGCCACGTCCGCGGGGCACTCCACGAAACCCGCGGCCACCGACGGGGACATCGCGCGCTGGGCCTGCGCGCTCATCCGGGCGATGATCGGGGCGGGCATGACTTCGACCAGGTCCGGCGCCCCGCGCGAGATCGCGTCCGTGGAGCGGCGCAGATTGGACCGGTCGGTGACGAACACCTTCATCATCGTCAGCAGGCCGAGCGGTCGGCCCTTCTCTATGAGCGAGAGCCGGGTGCTGACCACGCCGTGCGCGCCCATGTTCCTGATGAACTCCAGCGCGCCCCGGTCCTGCGCGAGACCGGGGCTGCTGTCCACGTTCACGAACACGAGCTTCCCCGCCCGGCCCAGCGCCGGCACGACCTGGGGCAGCTGCCCCACCGCGAACGAGGCGAGGATGCACACCTTGGCCGGTGCGGTCAGGAACTGCCGCAGCGGCTGGGTGCCGACGACCGACGCGATGACGGGCACCTCGGCGAACGCCGAAGTGAGCCGCGGATCGAGCGGTGCGCCGGACCGGGACGGGGAAGGGGTCATGGCAAAGCCTGCCTGGGAAGAGGGGTTCGCGGCTGCTGCTGGGTCAGTTCAGCGGAGACGTACCGAATCGGCTGGGAAGGCCCAGTTTGCCAGGGTTGAGAATGCCGGCCGGGTCCAGGGCCGCCTTCACCGCGACGAACGTCGCGAAGCCCGCACCCAGGGATTCCTCCAGGTAGGGGCCGCGCAGCAGCCCGCAGCCGTGGTGGTGGCTGAGCGCCGCCGCGTGCTTGATGAGGACGGCGTTGGCGGCGTCCCACACCGAGCGGTACCAGTCACGCCGCGCCCCGGGCGCCACCTCGCCGCGCAGCGAGAAGTACACGCAGGCACCGTCGGTGTACGCGTGGGACTGGTGGGCAGAGGCCGCCAGTGTGCCCTCCACCGACTGGATCGCGGCGACAACCTCGTCGTAGATCACCGGCAGATCGGCCCAGGAGGCCGCCATCTCCAGGGTGTCGGCGACGAAGCCGGGGCCGGGCGTGAAGCCGTCGGCGGACTTCCCGACGATCATCCGCTCGTCCAGCCAGCGCTCGAAGACCGCCTCGGAGTCCAGCTCGGGGCCGTACGCGGAGCAGACCTCGGCCGCCACCTTGATCGAGGCGTCCACGATCGCCGGGTCGCCCTCGTCGGCGATCAGCAGGAGGTTGGTCTCCGGATGACCGAAGTGGGTGCCCGACTCCAGGGCGTCGTACAGCCGGAGCACGGCCGGCGTCGCACCGCGTTGCATGATCTTGCGGCAGGCGTCCAGGCCCTCGGCGAAGGTCTCGAAGCCGAACGCGACGGCGTTCGCGTACTCCGGCAGCGGGTGGACGCGCAGCCGGGCCCCGACGATGACGCCGAGGGTGCCCTCGGAGCCGATGAACAGCTGGCGCAGGTCCGGGCCGACGGCGGCACGGGTGTAGTCGCCGTACGTGGCGCGGGTGCCGTCCGCGTGGATCACGTCCACGCCCACGACCATGTCCTCGATCTTGCCGTAGCGCGTCGAGAGCTGACCGGCGCCGCGGCAGGCGATCCAGCCGCCGACCGTGGAGACGGCGAACGCGGACGGCCAGTGGCCGGTCGTGACGCCGTACTCCTCCTGGAGCTGCTTCTCGAAGAGGTCGCCGAACATGCCGGCCTGGACGTCCACCACGTTCGACTCGGCGTCGAAGCCGGTGATCTCGTTCAGCGCGCACACGTCCAGGACGACGCCGCCGAACACGGGCAGCGCGGCCCCCGTGACGTTCGAGCGGCCCGCGGACGGGGTGACCGGGATGCCCGCCTCGTGGCAGATCCGCAGCACGGCCGCGATCTGGTCCGCGTCGGCCGCCTCGACGACCACGGCGTCCGGCGTCGCGGGACGGCCCTCGGTCTCACCGATCATCGAACCGGCCCACCAGTCACGGGTCCGGGTGACCACCTCGTCGCGCTCCACGTGCACGGCGTGCGCGGCCTCGCGCAGCGCCTCGACCACGGACGCGGGGACCTCGACGGGGTTGACCTGGAGCGCGGCCTCGCCGTCGCCGATCGGGGTGTTCTGCGCCCACTTGGCGAAACTGGGGGCGCCGATCGTGTAGTTGCCCCGGTTGAACGGATGGGTGATGGTCTGACGGCTGATCATGCTGCTGCCCCTTCGAGGAGTACGGACTTTTCGTGACGGACGGCCGCGAGGTAGTCGGAGACGGAGCGCTCCACCTCGGCCTCCGTGAGGTTCAGTTCGCGGCCGAGGATCGCGCCGACGGCACCCGCCGCATCGGCGGAGGCGTCGCGGGCGAAGAGCCGGGCGCGCATCCGGCGGGAGAGGACGTCGTCGACCGAGCGGGCCAGTTCGGCGCGCGCCGCGTAGACGACCTCGGCCTTCGTGTAAGGGAGCCCCGCGACGACCGGTTCGGCCAGCGTCGGGTCCTCCTGGATCAGGTCGCCGACGAAGCGGGCCTCGGTGCCGAAGCGCTCGCCCAGGTGCGCGGCGATGCCACCGGACGCCGCCACGGCCTCGGCGTCGTAACCGGCGCCGCCCAGCAGCGGAAGGTCGGTGGTGCGGCTCCTGCCCTTGCGGCCCAGGACCGTCATCACCTTGTCGATGACCAGCTCGCCCATGTGCCGGCTGGTGGTGAGCTTGCCGCCGGTCACCGTCACCATGCCGGTGCGGCCGACGCTGATGTGGTGGTCGCGCCGCATGTCGAGCGTCGCGCCCTCCTTGCCGCCGACCAGCGGACGCAGCCCGCCGATGGACCCGACCACGTCGTCCGGGGTGAGCTTCCCCTCGAAGGCGGTGTTGGCGCCCTCCAGCAGGAAGTCCATCTCCTGACGGGTGCAGTGCACGTCGTCGGGGGAGCCCTGGTAGTCCTCGTCCGTGGTGCCCAGCACCACGGAGTTGCCCCAGCGGGTGCACGTCGCGCGGCGGGCCCGGCCCGGGATCGGCACGGTGACCGTGCAGTTGATCCGCACCTTGTCCCACGGCACCACGATGTGCACGCCCTTGGCCGGGCGCACCTGCGGCCGGTGGCCGTCGACGGCCTTCGCGTCCAGCTCGTCGGTCCACACCCCCGTGGCGTTGACGACGGCCCGCGCCCGGATGTCGACGCTGTCGCCGTCCACCTCGACCCGGGCCCCGGCCACCTTGCCGGCCTGCATCAGCAAGCCCTCGGCCTTCGCCCCGTTGAGGACGGTCGCACCGAGCGCCGCGGCGGTCCGCACGATGGTCAGGACGAGACGGGCGTCGTCGGTGCGGGCGTCGAAGTACATCAGCCCGCCCCGGAGGTTCTCGGCGCGCAGCGTCGGCGCCTGCGCGAGGACCTCCGGAACGGTCAGCCGCTGGTGCAGCTTGCCGATCCGCCAGCCGCCGACCAGGTCGTACGTCCACAGCAGACCCTCGAAGCCCTTGGCGAGCCGGGCGTCGAAGATGCCCTCCTTCTCCAGGATCGGGAAGAGGAACGGCAGCCGGTGCACCAGGTGTGGGGCGTTCTTGCGGAAGCGGTGCCGCTCCAGGAGCGAGTGGCGTACGAGATTGACGTTGCCCTGCTCGATGTAGCGCAGACCGCCGTGCACCATCTTCGAGGACTTCGACGACGTGCCGGAGGCGAAGTCGTCCTTCTCGACCAGCGCCGCGCGCAGCCCGCGCGAGGCGGCGTCCAGCACGGCGTACGCCCCGGTGATGCCGCCGCCTATGACGAGCACGTCGTACGTGTCGTCGGCCAGCTGCCGCTTGGCTGCCGCGCGGTCGAGCAGCAGGGGGGTGCGGCGGGTGGCCGCGGCGCTGCGCCGCGGTTTCCGGGCGGGCATGGTGATCACAACATCAACTCCTGGTGGTTCGGTGCGGCGGCCGTGTGGTCGGGAAACCGGCCGCCTGCTGACGGTGAGGGGCCGTCAGTGGGGGGTGTGAGGGGTCAGGGGCTGTCCGCGGGGTCCTGGAGATGGCCGATCAGCACCTCGCGCCAGGCGGCCCGCTGGGCGGCGCGTTCGTCCGCACCGGTGGACGGTTCGAAGACCTGGCCGTGCGGCTGCGCCTCGACGATCTCCTCCAGCGAGCCCCACAGGCCCTGGGCGACACCGGCCAGATAGGCGGTGCCGCGCAGGCTGGCGGTCGCCGAGTCGGCGACCCGCTCCAGCGGCAGACCGGTCAGGTCGGCCTGGATCCGCATGAGCGGGTCGCTGCCCGCGACCCCGCCGCCGACCCGGAGCCGGGTGAACGGGGCGCCCATCGTGGCGGCGACCCCGTCGACGAGGTCGCACACCGAGTGCGCGATGCCGTCGAGCACGGCCCGGGCCAGATCGGCGCGGGTGGTGGCGAGGGTGAGCCCGGTGAGGGAGGCGGTGGCCTCCGGGTGCCAGACCGGCGTCCGGACCCCGGCGAGCGCCGGGACGAAACGCGGGGTGCGGCCCGGCCGGGTGGGGACCCGGCCGGCCTCCTCACCGAGCTCCTTTGGCGAGGCGAACAGGCCCAGGTCGTCGCAGAGCCAGCGCAGCGCCGAACCCGCCGTGGAGGTGTAGGCCTCCAGGCTGTAGTGGCTGATGTCGCCCTGCCGCCGGCCGGGCTGGGCGAGCACCCCGGAGATGTCCGGCCGGGGCAGGGCGGGCGTGGTACCGGTCGCCGCGTCGACGAACGCGCCGGTCCCGTACATGCACATGCCCTGCCCGGCGGCCAGGCCGCCGAGCGCGATCAGTGCGGCGTGCTGGTCGCCCATGGAAGCGGCCAGTGGGACGGCGATGCCGAGGGCGGCCGGGTCGGTCGTGCCGAATCCGGCGTCGTCCGAGCGGAGTTCCGGAAGCAGGTCGAGGGGGAAGCCCAGATGGCCGATCCACTCCTCGTCCCAGGCGTGCCGCTCCAGCAGGTAACCCCCGCTGGACGCCGCGTTGGTCGGGGTGGTGGCGTGCACGGCGCCACCGGTCAGGCGCCAGATCAGCCAGGTGTCGACGGTACCGAAGAGCAGCCGGCCCTCGCGGTGGGCGGCGGCCACCTCGGGGTGCGCGGCGATCTGCCGGGCGGCCCAGAGGAACGGCGCACGGGCACCGACCGGCCGGCCCTGACGGGCCAGCAGGGCGGCGTCCCACTTCGCCTCGTGCGCGGTGAGCTCGGCGGCGTACCGCCGGTCCTGCCACACCACGGCGGGCAGCAGCGGCTGCCCGGTGACCCGGTCCCAGAGCATCGCGGTGGCCCGCTGGGTGGAGAGGGCGACGGCGGTGAGCTCGATCCCCTCCGCCCGGGCCGCGCCGACGGCCCGGCGCGCCACGTCGAGGGTTCCGGTCCAGATCTCCATCGGATCCTGCTCGACCGAGAGGTCGTCCGGATGGCTGACCGCGATCGAGCGGTAGAACACCTCGTGCGCGGCACCGGAGTCGAGGACGACTCCGGCCCTGGTGCCGGTGGTGCCCTCGTCGATGGCCAGCACACCGCGCCGGGGGGAGGCGCCGGGGAGCGTCTGCGTCATTGCAGCCCTTTCAATTGCGAGCATCGCGAGCTGTACGGAGAGGGGGAGGGGGACCATCGTGTGGTGCGGCAGGCGCTGCGGACGGTCAGCGCGCGGTGGCGGATTCCGCGGATTCCGGCGAACCGGCCGGCGCGCCGAGCGTGGCCGCGTGCTGCGCCGCCGCCTCGTCGGGGGAAGCGGCCTTCATCGGGTCCCACTTGATGGCCAGACAGGTGATCATGCCGAGCAGCGGAACGACGGAGAGCACCAGGAAGGTGTCGGCGAGGCCGAGCGACTCCTTGATCTGCGGGAAGAGATACAGCCCGGCGACACTGCCGAAGCTGCCGACCATCCCGGTCACACCGGTGCCGAGCGCGCGCACATCACTGCTGTACGAGAGCGCGGCGATGGACTTGCCGTTGGCGCCGGGGCCGGCGGAGTGGCAGAGGATGAACAGCACCGGCAGCAGGAACGCCACGGCCGTCGGGACCTTCTCGAAGGTCAGCCCCATCGCGATCAGGGCGACGAACACCCCGGCGAACCCGGCGGCGGAGCTGAGCCGCAGCCCGAGCCGGCGGCCGAAGTACGCGGACAGCAGCCCGCCCGCGATGCCGAAGGCGTTGAACACCATCGAGCCGATCGTGGCCTTCTCGAAGCTCTCGCCGAAGATCGTCAGGCTGATCAGCGGGAGGTACCAGCCGACCGCGAAGTACTGCATCGACTGCCCGAGCGAGATGACCGAGGAGAGGATGGTGCGCGGCAGGTACTCGCCCTTGAACAGCAGCCCGGCCTGGCGGAAGCCGATGGCGGGCGCGGCGGTCGCGGCGCGGGTCGCCTCGTCCGGCTTCCCGGCGACGGCCTTGATCCCGTAGATCCGGTCCAGGTTGAGGACGGACTCGTCGAGGCGGCCCTTGCTCGCCAGCCAGGTGGGACTCTCCCTGAGCATCAGCCACTGGCCCACGAGCAGGACGACGGCGACGACGGCGGCCGAGCCGACCGACCAGCGCCAGATGTCCGCGCCGACGTCCAGGTTGAAGAAGAGCAGGGCCAGCGCGAGGTTGCTGGTGGTGGCGACGTACCAGACGGCCTGCCACAGGTTCAGCCGGCCGCCGAGCTTGGCGGGGGTGTACTCGGCGAGCAGGGCCATGGCGACGGCGAAGTCGATGCCGTAGGCGACACCCACCAGGACCCGGCCGAGCCAGACGACGGTGAAGTCACCGGCGGACGCGGCGAGCAGGGCGCCCGCGATGGCGAAGACCTTGGCGATGAGCAGCGGGGGGACCCGGCCGATCCGGGTGGCGAGCCAGCCGCCGACCGGGTTGAAGATGATCGCCAGGGCCGGAGCGGTGGCCGTGAGGATCGAGACCTGCGTGCTGGTCAGCTCCATCTGGGACGTCATCGGCCCCAGCCCGGCGCTCAGCGCCGCGTTCGAGTAGGCGTCGAGGAACAGCCCGCCGAACACGAGGAACCAGATGACTTGCGCCCGGCCGGTGATCTTTCCCAGCCCATCGATGAGCGCAACGACGTCGCCGACGCCTTTGACGCTCGGACGTTGTGCCATGAATCCGCCTTCGAGGAAGACCCATCGGCGGCACGGGGAGCACAAAAAAACAGGCATGACGAAACCACCGACAGGTGGTCTATGTCTGTGCCTGTCAAAACACTGCGGAAAGCGCCGCAGCACGTGAAGTGCGACTACACGAGGAGGTTAAGAACGAGTCAGGAGAAACGTCAAGGGTTTCCGGCAGGTTACCCAAACGTGACGAGGGCGAGGGCGGCGGCGGGGATGGGGACGACAAAGACGACGAAGGCGACGACGGAACAGCGGAGTGAGCGCCTGTGCGTCAGGCGAAGTCGGGCGCCAACGTTCCGAGGAGGGCCGCGAGGCCGTGCGGGTCACGGCGGGCGATGTTGTGGCCCACGGGAATCTCGTGAACCCGCCAGCCCGAGTCGTTGCGCAACCGTTCGGTCAGGTTCACGAACGGGCTGCCCGGCCACGCGCCACCACTGATGAACGTTCGGCCGGGCGTGTGCCCGGGGCCCGCCCCCAGTCTGACCGACTGGACGAAGCTCGCCAGCGGGTGCGGTCGCGCGCGAGGGTCGAGCCCGTCAGGGACCGCGACCCAACGGCCGTCGGCGCGGACGCCTGCCATGAACAACTCCCGGAAGCCGTCGCTGGTCAGGGACCAGCACGAATCCCCGTCGTCCGGGACGTAGGCGTCGATGAAGACGAGCTGATCGAGACGGTCGCCGAGCCGGTCCGCTACCCCGGCGATCACCATCCCGCCGTAGCTGTGCCCGCACAGTGCGAGGGGCGTCCCGTCGCTGCGGTCAATGATCTCGGCCACCTGGTCAATGTGGGTGTCGAGGTTCGGCGGACGGGACGGATCGGCAGGGCCGTCCGACTCCAGCCCTGCCGGAGTGACCGCCTCGACGTGGTGACCGGCGCGGCGCAGTTCGGTGGCCACCGAGTCGAACGCCCATCCGCCTTGCCAGCCACCCGGCACCATGACGAACTTCACCGTGTCCCCTTCCTGCCGCCACCCATGATCCGCTCGACCGCCTTGAGTCGCGGCCGTCCGCCCAGCGCGGCCCGCGCCGCACCCGCCGGCTGCTCCCGCGTCTCCGCCCTGGGTGCCACGTTCCGAACCGCCTCTCCACCACGACAACCCGCGAACCCTACGGGAGCACCGACGCCGGCGCGACGGGTTTGTTCCGGTGTGCCGAGGCCGCAAGCGTTCGGCGCGTGGGCCGTGGCACGCGAAAGGCGGGGCGGTGCGCCGTGCGCCCCGCCCCGCTGGTAGCCGTCTCCGTCAGCGGCCCGCCTGAAGCGCCGCCCAGGTGCCCGGACCGACGATCCCGTCGACCGTCAGGCCTCGGCTCGTCTGGTAGGAGCGCACCGCGGTCGCCGTCCCCGGGCCGAAGCTCCCGTCGACACCGACCGTCGAGCCGAGCGCCGCGGTCAGCGAGCGCTGGAGCCGCTTCACGCCGTCGCCCGAGGCGCCCTCGGCGAGCGTGGAGGTGGCACCGGCCGACAGCAGGGCGGTCCAGGTCCTGGCTCCCACGATGCCGTCGGAATCCAGCCCGCGTGCCGTCTGGAACGCCTTCACGGCACTCTGCGTGGCCGGACCGAAGCTGCTGTCCGCCTCGCCCGCCGGATAGCCCTGCGCGTTCAGCAGTGTCTGTACGGCCTTGACCTGAGGGCCCGTCGAACCGCTCTGCTGCGTCGCGTACGCGGTGAAGCTCAGCCCGTCGGCGCCGGTGCCGCCGCCGGTGCTTCCGCCGACCAGCTCCATGTAGCGGGTCCAGTCCCAGTACGGGCCCGGGTCGGTGTGGTCGTTGCCCGGTGCCTCGCTGTGCCCGATGATGTGCGCCCGGTCCTTCGGGATGCCGTACCGGTCGCACAGGTACGCGGTCAGGGCGGCCGAGGACCGGTACAGCGAGTCCGTGAACCAGGACGGGTCGTCGATGAACCCCTCGTGCTCGATGCCGAGCGCCGAGGCGTTGGCGCTCCGCGCGTGGTACGCGGTGTCGCTGTCGCGCACCATCTGCGTGATCTGGCCGTCCGACGAGCGCACCACGTAGTGGGCGCTCACCTCGGACGCGGGGTCCTGGAACCAGCTGATCGAGCCCGCGTACGAGCCCTGCGTGACGTGGATGACCACCTTGTCGATCGCCGCCGACCGGCCCGTGGCGAAGTTGTTCGGGTCGGCCGGCACCCACAGCGCCGACGGGTAGTCGGCGCTCCGGGTGCTCGCGTCCGCGGCGGTGAGCGCGCCCTTCTGCGGCGACACCGGACGGCCGGTCACCGAGACTGCCTCGCCGTCCGGCGTCACGGTGTCGAGCCCGTCGGCGAGGAAGGTGTAGACCGTGTCGGCGTAGAGGGCGGCGGCCGGGCCCTCGCTGCCGCTGTACCGGGCGACGGCCGGGTACCAGGCGTCGAGGTCGTCGCGATCCCGGGCGTCGAGCCCGAGCTTGTCGGCGTAATCGCGCAGTACCGCCGCACCGCCCAGGATGTTGGCCGTCGTGTCGGTGCGGAGCTCGGCCGGCGGTTCGCCGGTGAGGCCGGCGGCCCGCTCCAGCGTGTGGTTCACGGGGTTGCTCACCAGGTGCATGACGCCGTATCCGTTGGCCTGGCTGGGGCGGCCGGAGTGGCCGTCGAGCCGGGTCTCGCCGTATCCGACGGCGGCGAGCAGATCGCGGGGGACGTCGAACGTCTCGGCTGCCTGCTCGAACGCCCGGTTCATCGGGTGCCCGGTGTCCGTCGAGGCGAGGGCCGGGGTGCCGGTCGCGGCCAGGACGGTGGCGGTGAGGGCCGCCAGCACGGATGCTCGGGCCTTGGTGTGGGCGGCGGCGCGTCTGGGCATACCTGCTCCTGCTCTGTGGGGGAGAAGAACGGCCCCCGGGCCCGAGTGGGGTGGGTCGAGGGGCCGCGAAGCCCGCTCAGGCTATCTATCTGTTCAGAGCATGACAATCATATCGCGGCGTGTCGAACTTCCTTTCACCTCAATGGAGTTGTGACGACAGTGCGTGGGATGCAGGCGCCGAACCACGCCACCCCAGCCGTGGCGGCGCGGTCCGGACGGCGGGTCCTACCAGCGGTCGCGGTGGATGACGTCGGCCACCGGGCGGCGCCGGACCGGCCCGAAGTTGCCCTGCGGCCATCCGACGGGAATGGCCGCGAAGGTCTCCATGTCCTCGGGGATGCCGAGCGCTTCCTTCCACTCCTGCTCCAGCATCAGGTGCCAGATGGTGATGTTCGCCGCGAGCCCCAGCGCCCGGGCGGCGAGCAGGATGTTCTGGACCCCCGGGTACACGCAGGAACCCTCGGCGAGCGCCTGGAAACGGGTCTGAGTGGTCATCATGTGCTCGACGCCCGCCGGACCGAGCGCCTGCGCGTAGACGGCCAGGCCCTCCTCGTCCATCCGGGGCTCCGGGAACTTGTAGCAGGGCACGATCAGCGCCGGTGTGTCGGCGAAGTGGTCGCGCTGGTACTCGATCGCGGCGACCATCCGGCCGTACGCCGCGTCGTCCATGCCCTTCGGTGCGTACTTCCCGGTCGTCGCCAGATACGCGTCCACGCACCGCTTCCACAGCGGCGCGAGACGCGCCATCACCTCACGGTCCGTCACCACCACGTACTCGTAACACTGCATGTTCCCGCCGCTGGGACCCCAGACGGCGGCCTGTATGAGCTGCTCAAGCGTCTCGTCCGGCACGGGCTCCGGCTTGAGACGGCGCATCGCGCGCATCGTGGACATGGTGGAGAACAGGGCCTCGGCCTCGGCCGTTCCGGCTTCCTGAGTCGTTTCGATCATCATGATCGCGGAGTTTACGGGCGAAGCCCCGCCGCGAGGAGTCCCGTTGATCAGTCCGTGGCCTGGGCGGTCCGCCGCAGCCGGACGACGGGGATGTCGCGGTCGGTACCGCCCCGGTACTTCGCGTACCGGGGGAAGACCTCCACCAGATGCGGCCAGACCCGTTCCTTCTCGTCCGCGGACAGCTTCTCGGCGACGGCCGGGAACCGCTCCGGGCCCACCCGGAGTTCGACGGACGGGTTCGCCCGGAGGTTCAGGTACCAGAGCGGATGGCTGTCCGAGCCGCCGTTCGACCCCACGATCAGGTAGTCGTCACCGTCGCGCCCGTACATCAGCACCGTGCGTCGCAGCGTGCCGCTGCGCCGGCCGACGTAGTCGAGCAGCAGACAGGGGACGCCGAGCTGCGTGGTGCCCTCGGTGCCGCCCGACGACTCGTACAGCTCGGCCTGCTTCGCCACCCAGGTGCTCGGGCTGACCGTTGCCGGCGCCTCGTTGCCGTTCTCCGCTGCCATACCGGTCTCTCCCTCTCGCGGCCTTCCGCCCCATCGTCGCACCCCGGCGGATTCGCACACCTGGACAGCCCCCCACCGCACGGGGGAACGCGGACCGGACCCGTCACCGGCAGGGCGTATAAAAGGTTCCTCCGGACCAGCCGGCGTCCCCCGATGGCACTCACACCTTCACGCGGCAAGGCGTCACCGCGTACGACAGCGGAGGAGTGCCCCCTTGAACACTGCAGACGAGATCAGCACCTTGCTGGTGGCGAACTTCGGAACCGACCCGGTGGCCATCCGCCCCGAGGCGTCGCTCCGTCAGCTCAGGCTGGACTCCCTGGCCCTGGAGGAGCTGCGGCTCCTCATCGAGGACCGGCTCGGCGTCGACCTGGACGACGTCCAGCTGACCTCGCGCGACACGGTCGGCGACCTGGTCGACGTCGTACACGTGCACCGCAAGGCCGCGGCATGACGGCCCCGTACCGCCCCGAGCCGTTCGCCGCCGCCGTCACCGGCATCGGTCTGGTCACCGCGGCCGGCGTGGGCACCGACGCCACCTGGCGCGGGGTGTCCGAGGCCACCGACGCGCCCTCGGTGCGGCGTCTGCCCGAACTCCACGATCTGCCGTGTGACTTCATGTACACCATCACCGGCCTCGACACGAAGACCGTGCTGGGGGTCGCCACCCATCGGCTCATGGACCGCTTCTCGCAGCTCGCCGTCATCGCCGCCCGCGAGGCCGTCGCGGACGCCGGGCTCGACCCCTCGGTCTGGGACAGCGGCCGCGTCGCCGTCGTCATCGGCTCCGCGCACGGGGGACTGCCCTTCTACGACGAGCAGCACACCGCCCTCACCGAACGCGGCGCCCGCCGGGTCTCGCCGAAACTCGCCCCGCTCACCGTCGTCAACGGCGCCGCCAGCAGTGTCGCCACCGACCTCGGCGCACGCGGCCCGAGCCAGGCCGTCTCCACCGCCTGCTCCTCCGGAACCGTCGCCATCGGCACCGCCCACCAGATGCTGCGCACCGGCGCCTGCGACATCGTCGTCGCGGGGGGCGCGGAATCCGTCCGCTCCCGGCTGCTGATCGCCAGCGCCTGCCAGCTGAAGGCCGTCTCCACCCGGCGCGACGACCCCGAGGCGGCCTGCCGGCCCTTCGACACCCACCGCGACGGCTTCGTCGTCGGCGAGGGCGCCGGCCTCCTCGTCCTGGAACGCCCCGAACACGCCGCCGCCCGGGGCGCCACCGTCCGCGCCCACATCGCCGGCTACGGGGCCTCCAGTGACGCGTACTCCGCCGTCGCGCCGGACCCCGACGGGCTCGGCATCGAACGGGCCCTGCGCACCGCACTCGCGGACGCGGGGATGGCGGCCGCGGACATCGGGCACGTCAACGCCCACGGCACCTCGACCGTGGCGAACGACCTGATCGAGGCGACGATGCTGCGCCGGGTCCTGGGCGAACACCCCCTCGTCACGTCGACGAAGGCGATGACGGGTCACACCCTGGGCGCAGCGGGCGGTATCGAGACCGCGCTGACCGTCCTCGCCCTCCAGCACCGGCTCGTGCCCCCCACGGTCAACCTCGACACCCCCGACCCGGAGATCCCGGTCGACGTGGTGAGCAAGGAGGCCCGGCCGGGCGTGTTCGACGCCGCCGTCAAGACCTCGCTCGGCTTCGGCGGGCACAACGCCGCACTCGTCCTCACCAGGGCCTGACCGCGCAGCGGACCCAGGTCCTGTCCGGAGTTCCCCGTCTGTGCCCCGACGCCCGGTACGCACACTCGCTGCACGGGGTCGCAGGACAGGTGGCTCCGCCGCATGACCTGCGACCCCGCACACCGATCGCACGCACCGACCGCCGCTGCGCCCGCGCTCCGCGCGGACGACGGGGAACTCCAGACAGGACCAAGGACCGATGACCATGCCCGACGAGATCATCCGGAACCTGTCGGTGCACGGGCTGCGCTACAGCTACCGCACCCTGACGCAGCCCTCGCCCCGCACCGAAGCGGTCGTCGTCCTCGGGGGCGCGCTCCAGGGGATGTACGGCTGGCCGCAGATGGACGAGCACCTCGGCCCGCACGCCCCGGTCGTCACCGCCGACCTGCCCGGCATGGGAGGCGCCGATCCGCTGCCGCCAGGCACCGGCGACGAACTCCTGTACGACGCCGTCGCCGCCATCATCGACGACCTGGGCGTGGCCAGGGTCAACCTCTTCGGCTTCTCCTACGGCACGTCGATCGCCTTCGGCTGCGCCCGGCAGAACCCCGGCCGGATCGCCCGGCTGGTCCTCGGCGGCGTACCGGCGCACATCAGTGACGCCCAGCGCAGCCAGTGGGGCCGGGCGGTCGACCGGCTGGGGGCGGGGGACGTGGAAGGGCTCGCCACACTGACCGCCGAGGCGCTGATGTGCCTGGACCCGCAGCGCCCGGTCCACCGCAGGGAGCTCGCGCGGCGCTACGTCCGGCGTTCGTTCGTGCACGCGCTCACCCATTCGCCGCACGCGGCGCACTCGCTGCGCCGGGCGCTGGGCCACCGGCCGGACTTCTCCGGCGGGCTGAGCGGGGTGCCCGCGCTCGTCTTCGCGGGCGAGCACGACACCGTGACCTCGCCCGAACGGCAGCGCGCCTTCGCGGCGACGATCGAGGGCAGCCGCTTCCTGACGATCGGCGAATCCGACCACTGGGTGGTGCTGGAGCGGCCCGACGACGTGGCGGACCTGGTGGCGCGCTTCTTCACCGACCGCCCCCTGGAGGCGGCGCCCGCCCTGCGAGCGTTGGCCTCGCTGCCGCGCCCGCGTGCGGGCGCGGCAGGTCCGGTCCTGCCACGGTCGGGCAGCTGAGCTGCCCGACCGGCGGGATCAGTGGCGGCCGTCGACCTTGACCCGCACGATCTGCGGGTCGTGGTCGCTCGCCTGGTCCGCGAACTCCGCGTTGATGTGCACCACGTCGTAGTCGAACCGACGGATGCCGGGGCTCGTCAGGATGTGGTCGAGGGTCTGCGAGTTGCCCTCGTACACATAGCTGTACTGCTCGTTCGCCGGCAGCGTGGTGATCAGCGGCTTGAGTGCCTTGCCTGCGGTCAGCGCGGACATCGTGGGTGAGAACGCGAAGTCGTTGAGGTCGCCGAGTGTGACGACCCGCGCCGACTTGTCGGCCGCCAGCAGGGACTTCACGAAGGTGTTCACCTCCGCCGCCTGCTGGACCCGCTTCGTCTCCGAACTGCGCGACGGCTCCTGGTAGCGGCCGTGCAGCGGCTGGTCGCCGCCCTTGGAGGCGAAGTGGTTCCCGATGACGAACACCGGCTTCCCATGGAAGCGGAATTCACCGACCAGGGGCTTGCGGCTGTCGGACCAGGCCTCGCTCGCCGGGTCGATGCGGCCGGGTGACACCGACAGCGTGACACCCTTCCTCGTCGGCACCGCCGTCACCGCGGTCGTCGCGTCGCCGCCCGCACGGTCCACGAAGGAGACCCGCTGCGGGTTGAAGAGAAAGACGTTGCGGATGTTGCCGCCGGGCTCGCCGCCGTCCTGGCCGTCCTGCGGGGCGACGTAGCGCCAGGCATACCTGGGTCCGCCCGCCGCGACGATCGCGTCGGTGAACCGCTTCAGCGTCGCCTCGGAGCCGACCGTGCCGTCGCTGACCGCGCCGTTGTCGTCCTGGATCTCCTCCAGCGAGACGATGTCGGGGGAGGAGAGGTTGACCGCGACGCCCTCGGCGAGCGTGTCGAACTTGGCCTGCTCGTCCAGCGCGTCCAGGTTCTCCACGTTGTACGTGGCGACGGCGAGTTCGCCGCCCTTCTGCTTCCGGGTGACCTCGCGGCGGAGGTGGTTGTCGGTGAGCGTGCCGAGCTCGGTCGCCTGGAGGTTGTAGCCGCCGAACGAGGCGTAGTCGATCACGCCGGTGGTGGTGCCGGACAGCACGTCGCCGACGTTCCCGACCGGGAAGGGGCGCGTGGTGTCGAGCGACATGACCTTGATCCGGCCGGTGTTCTGGTCGGTGTACGAGGAGTACAGCGTCCCGCCGCGCCGGGTCGGGTTCTGCTTCGGCTCGACGGTCACCCAGATCTCGTCGTACGCGGTCGTGGCACCCGTGACGCGGGTGTCGGCGATCTGCACGCGGGTGCCTTCGAGCGACTCGTAGAGGTCGAGGGCGTACGTCGACGGCTCCAGCGGCAGCGCGTCGATCGAGGCCCCGCCGGCCGAGGGGACGTACGCGGCGGGTACCGCGGCCGCATCGAGCACGACCGGCGCCGGCAGGGCGTTGCCCGACGACAGGACCGTGGTCCTGGGCGAGGTGATCTCGGTGATGGACTGCGTGGTGGCCGACGGGTAGTACTCGTCGACCGTGCCGCTGACGAGTACCGAGTCACCCACCGCGACCGCGGGGGCGGTGGAGCCGGTGTAGACGAAGACGCCCTCGCCGGTCCGCGGGTCCGAGTCCGGCGCGGTGTCCTGGATCCAGAAGCCCTTCGAACCCGTGGTGCGCACCGCGGTGACGATGCCGGGCACGCCGGTCACCGCCTGGCCGTCCGACGGGGAGACCCGGGTGGTGCCCTGGATGTCGTGCACGCGCACGGTGCCGGGCTCGGTCGGGTTGCCCGGGTCGCCCGGGTCCGTGCCGCCGGACGTCTCACCGGCCGCGTTGACCGGGGTGGGGGCTGCGGCGGACAGGTCCGCGGCGTTGTCGTCGGTGTCGGAGAGGGAGGCCGCGCGCGTCACGGAGGCGGTGGCGGAGGCGCCGGTGGCCGGGCCGCCGCCTTCGCGGACGACCGCGGAGCCGTAGCCCACCAGGTCCACGATGCGGGTGTCGGTGGCGCAGTCCGCTGCCGTCTTGCAGGTCAGCGGCGTGGTGCCGGAAACCAGCGCGACGGTGCCGCTGGCGGCGGACATGGCGACGGTGCCGGTGGCGTCCGGGGCGGGCAGGGCGACGGTGCCGCCTGTACCCGCTGCCTGGGCGACCAGATAGCGGCCGCCGGGCGCGACGGAGCCCGTCAGCGCGGAGACCTGCCACAGGGAGCCCGCGGACGGAGCCCCGGGCAGGTACTGGACGCTGAACCCGGACAGGTCGTACGCGGCGGAACCCGCGTTCGCCAGCTCGATGAAGTCGCGGGTGAGCGTCGCGCCCGAGTTCCCGCCGCCGCCGTACACCTCGGAGATCACGGCGGTCGACGACGGTGCCGCGAAGGCGGCGGGCAGCGCGGTCGCCGAGAGGGTCACGGCGACCGCGCCGGCCAGCAGGACGGAACGGGATCTGGATATGCGCACGGAAACTGCCCCTCAGAGTGTGGTGAGGGAGCACAAGCTATGCGCGTAGAACCGGCGATGACAAGGCATCAGAGGTTAATTCCAGAAATCACTCCGGCGAGCGCCGGGCACGAGCTCAGTCCTTGGCTCAGGGCGCCCGGCGCCCCGGCTCGGGTGTGGGGACAACTGCTCGACGTGACCGTGGGCTGTGGCTACCGGCCCTGGCTTGCCGGCATCTGGCTCCTCGCCCTGACCTTGCTGGGCACGCTGGCCTTCGGCACTCATTCCCCCGCCCCGGTCAAACTGGGCGAAGGCAGCCTTCCAGCCCCTCATCCACACCTCGACCTCTTGGTCCCCATCGGTGCTCTGGGACAGCGCACGGGGTGGTACTGGTCGAACGACAGCCTTCAGTGGCCGGCCTACCTGCTGATCGCCTTCGGCTGCGTGCTGACGACCGCCGTCATCGCGGGTGTCACCCGCGCCCAGAAGGATCAGGCGTATTGACCCGTAGCGTCGTCGGCTCGGTTGATCGGAGGCCGTACCACGGCATCAGTCCACTCGGCGGCGCCGCCGTCAGGTCATGCCCGGCCCGAAGCCGACGGCCGGCGCCTCAGCTCGCTGACCCTGAAGTCGCTGATCCTGAAGTGGCTGAGGACGGTACGGAACGCGAAGTGCCCGCCGGTGTAGGGCTCGGGGTCGCGGTGGTCGAAGACCAGCCGCCCGTTGTCCCACCACTGGACTTTCGATCCGTCCGAGACGATCCGGACGTGGTTGGGCTCGTTGGCCGTCAGCAGCGGTTCGGTGTAGTCGAGCAGCAGGGGGCGGACGCCGGCCTCGCCTATGTAGCGCCGCAGACGGGTCGTGGTGTTGTAGTTCGCGCCGTAGCCCGAGTAGTACGTCGTGAGGTAGTCGTACTCGGGGAGCGCGCCGCCGCGCCGGGTGGCGAAGAGGTCGCCGGGGGAGCGTACGTCGCTCGCGTTCCAGAAGTTGTTGAGGTCGGAGACCCGGTCGTTGGCCCCGCCCGCGGAGACCGGGGTGGCGGTGTACTCCAGGAGGTAGGGACCGCGCAGCGGCTGCCTGAACCAGACCGTGGCGCCACCGGGAACGTCGATGTCCAGAACGCCGTGCGAGGCGGTGACGCTGCCGCCGCTCTCCAACTCGGCCGACCACTGCCCGAGGCCGTGGCGGAAGGAGTCGGAGGCGATGAGCCGGCCCCGCCGGGGGTGGTGCGGGCGGGGTGCCGCGGCGGCGGTGGCAGGGACCAGGGCCGACAGCGTGGCTGCGGCGGCCAGGGCCCCGAAGTCGCGGCGGGTCGTGGGGGACATGAAGTGAGGTCTCCTTGAGTGTGCGGCGGGGGAGGGTGGCGGACAGAGGTGAACCCTTACTGTTGAAACGTTTCGACGCCAGTGGTACGGGAGATCCTGCAACGGAACTGCAATACGCCGACCACGTTTCAATCGAATCTCGCAGCGTCCCTCCTCGGTGCCGCAGGGGCGGCGTCGCACCGCCGCAATGCGCGGGCAACATGCGCCACTTGGGCGGCTGTCCATGATGCGGGCAGTGGTTTGACCGGGTTACGTCATTCCGGCTACCTTGCGCGACATGCAGCGATCCACACACCTGACGACGCGAGGTCATGTCGACCTCAAGCGTGTGTGCTCCGCCGCGTGTCATCAGGACTGAGAGCACGGCGCCCGCGCGTCCGGCCACCGGGGCGTTCTCCCCGGTGCGGTCCCCGGATCCCCGCAGGGTGTTTCCCTCCACGGGACAGAGCGCTGAGCTGACTCGCCGTCAGCATGCGTCTGCCACGCCCTCCTTCGAGGAGCGCGCACCGCGTCACCCGCTGCCATCGAGGACCTGGAAGACACGTGAAGAGTCTGTCCGCGGCCGCCCGCCGCCCCAGCCCCCTGCTCCGCTCCGACATACCCTCCGCCGGACCTGCCCGCCGCGTCCCGGGCACCGGATCCGTGCTCGGTGCGATCCTCGACCACGGGCCGGTCGCCCGCTCCACCGTCGCCCGCCTCACCGGCCTCTCGCCCGCCTCCGTCAGCGGGCACGTCGGCCGGCTGCTCGCTCGCGGACTGGTCCGGGAGAGCGCGGAGACCGCCGGCCCCAAGGGGCTCGGCCGGCCACACGTCCCCGTCGAGGTCGACACCGCGCGCTTTCTGGTGGCCGGAGCACACATCGCCGTCGCCCACTCCACCGTCTCCCTGATGGACCTGCGGGGCCGGATCGTCGCCGAAGACCGGCAACCGCACCGCACCACCGAACCCCGCAGCATGCTGGCCGGACTCACGGCCCGGCTGCCCCGGCTGGTGGCCGCGCACGCCGGCGGACGCACCGTGCTCGCCCTGGGCCTGGCCACCGGGCACCGGGTCGACCCCGTGACCGGGGTGATCGTGGAACACCCCCAGCTCGGCTGGCGCGATGTGCCGGCCCGCGACATCCTCTCCGCCGCGACCGGGCTGCCGGTCCATGTGGACAGCCACTCCCGGGCGCTGGCCCGGGCGGAACAGCTGTTCGGTGAGGAGTCGACCCGGTCCAGCACCGTCCTGCTGTTCGTCGGCGCCGTCGTGGACGCGGCCTTCGCCACCGAGGGGGCCATGCACCGGGGCCCGCGGTCGGGGGCCGGCAGCGTGGCGCACCTGCCGCTCGGCGCCGGCGGGACGGGCGGCGCGGAACCCTGCTCCTGCGGGCGGTCCGGGTGCCTCCAGTCGGAGGTCTCGGAGCGGGCCATGGTGCGGCGTGCCGCGGCGCAGGGACTGTTCGTCGGCTCGTTCCCGGAACTTCTGACGCAGGCGCTGGCCGGTGACGCCCGGGCGGTGGCGCTGTTCCGCCGACGGGCGCGGCTGGTCGGCCGGGCCGCGGCCCTGCTGCTGGACATGTTCGACCCGGAGGTGCTCGTCGTGGTCGAGCCCGGGGCGGGCCGGATTCCGGAGTGTCTGGCGGATCTGCGGGCGGAGGTGGCGGAGCGCTCCTGGGTCTGCGACGACCCGGAGCGGGCCGTGGTCCCTTCCAGCTTCACCGGCTCCGTGCTGGCCACAGCGGGTGGCGCGGTGGCGCTCGGTGCGCTGTACGTGGACCCGCTCGGCCCCTGGCCGGCGCTGCCCGCGGTCTCCTGACGCCCCCTCCCCTCCCGCGGCCGTCCCCGTATCCGACTTAATTCAGGCAGTTGCATTGTTGACCGGGCCCGAATCGGAACGGGATGATGGATTCATGACCAGCCGACAGCGGAATTCAGGAGACGCGTCCTCGACGACGCGCGCCTTCCGCTCGGCCGCGTCGGCCCGCGTTTGCGCCCCGCGTCTGTGTTGTCGCCCCTGTCCGGGTGTCCGATAACCACCCGCTGAATTCCGGCGAGAGCCCCGCTCCGCCGTGCGCCGCGCTCTGCCCTTCTGCATAGCCGTCGTATTTCTCCGCCCCTTTCCAACTTTCCATCAGGGAGAGACGTTGACCATTACCGTGCCCTCATACCTGGCGCCGACCGCGCCTGCCGCGAAGGGGATAGCCCCGGACCGGTTCAAGCAGGCGTTCCGCCGATATCCCGCCGGAGTCGTCGTCGTCACCGCCGACGCGGGCCGCGGCCCGATCGGCTTCACCGCGACCTCGCTCAGCTCCCTCTCGCTCGACCCGCCGCTCGTGTCGTTCGGCATCGGGACCGGCACCTCGTCCTGGCCGCACATCGAACGGGCCGGCACCGCGGTCGTGAACTTCCTCGGCGCCGAACAGCAGTCCCTGGCCACCACCTTCGCCACCAGCGGGATCGACCGGTTCGCCGCCCCCACTCGCTGGCGCCGCCTGCCGGAGGGGGAACCGGTGCTCGACGGGGTGGCCGGCTGGCTGCGGCTGGAGACCGAGCAGATCGTCCCGGCCGGCGACCACCGCATCGTCATCGCCCGGGTGGTGGACGCCCGGCTCGACGAGGGACGCAGCCCGCTGCTCTTCCACGACGGCGCCTACCACTCCCTCTGACAGCCCGCCCAGCCCGAAAACTACGGATCAGGAATTCACCATGGCACGCCACGGCACACAGATGAACGTCGGCCGCAGGTCGTTTCTCGCCCTCGCCGGCGGAGCGGTCATCGGCGGTCTCGCCGCCTGCTCACCCCAGGTCAAGACAGCGGCAAGCGCAGAGCCCGCAGGGAAACTCCCCTCGGGGGCCCCGCCGCCGGGGACGAAACTCTCCATAGCCGTTCGATCCACACAACTCCAGCTGGGTCCCGCCGGATTGCGGAAGGACCTTCCCTTCACCGTTTCGCAGTGGCCCAACCTGACCGCGGGCCCCGATATCATCCAGGGATTCCGGGCCCATTCCATCGATCTCGCGGTCAATGCCGGAATTCCGCCGATCCAGGCCCACGCGATCGGCGTCGAAGCGAAGATCGTCGCCGTGCAGGTGCGGACCCATCCCTCGTACGTCTTCGCGACCGCGCCCGGCTCGGACATCAGCTCGGTGGCCGACTTCCGCGGCAAGAAGATCGGCTTCTCCCAGGGCCAGGCGCAGGGCGTCGTCGTCCTGCGCGCGCTGAAGGAGGCCGGGCTGGCCAACGAGGACGTCGAACTGGTCGCCCTGCCCAGCACCCAGTTCCTCACCGCCCTGCAGTCCAAGCAGGTCGACGTGGCTCCGCTGGGCGAACCGACCTTCACCAAGTACCTCACCCAGTACGAGAAGGACGGGGCCCGGGGGGTGAAGACCGACGTCGTGGACCTGCTCTCGGTCCTGTGGGCGCCCAACGAGGTGCTGAACGACCGGGCCAAGGTGGCCGCCGTCCGCAGTTTCATCCCGCTGTGGGCCCGCGGCCAGACCTGGGCCTGGGAGAACACCGGCGAGTGGATCGACACGTACTACGTCAAGGACCAGGGCGTCTCCCAGGAGGACGGCAAACGCATCGTCGCCTCGCTCCACAAGCCGCAGTTCCCGGTCAGCTGGGACAAGGCGATCGCGTGGGAGCAGGAGACCGCCGACCTGCTGGCCGACGGCGGCTTCGTACCGAAGCAGGACGCCGCCGAACTGTTCGACCGCCGCTTCGAGGGGATCGCGGCCAGGGCCGTGGCCGCCCAGTACCGGGAGACGTCATGACCGAACTGCTGACGAACACCCGCACCGCAGGCCGTGTGAGTACGGCCGACGTGCCACTGCAGAAGACCGGGGCGGAGCCGGCCGAATTGCGGGCGCCCGAGACGAAGTCCGCCCCGCCCGCGCCCCGCGCCACCCGCCGACGGCTCGGCCCCGGCCGTGCCGTTCCCTTCGGGCGGCTGATCGGCCCGGTGCTGGTCATCGCCCTGTGGTGGTTCGCCTCGGCCATCGGCTACCTCGACCCGCGGATCCTG
This sequence comes from Streptomyces sp. LN549, assembly GCF_043203805.1. NCBI lineage: Bacteria > Bacillati > Actinomycetota > Actinomycetes > Kitasatosporales > Streptomycetaceae > Streptomyces > Streptomyces sp. LN549. The sequence continues at coordinate 7,349,945 of NZ_JAZHRI010000002.1, forward strand.
TCCGGACCCGGCACGGTCCTCTCCACCGCGTCCGACCTCATCTCCAGCGGCCGGCTCCAGGACAACGTCCTCATCTCGCTCCAGCGCGCCGGACTCGGCCTGTTCTTCGGGGTGACCGCCGGGGTCCTCCTCGCCGTCGCCGCCGGACTCAGCCGCACCGGCGAGTACCTGCTGGACGGGCCGCTCCAGATCAAGCGCGCCATCCCCTCCCTGGCCATGCTCCCGCTGCTGATCCTCTGGCTCGGCATCGGCGAACAGATGAAGGTCACCGTCATCGCGCTCGGCGTCGCGGTGAACATGTACATCAACACCTACGCCTCACTGACCGGCATCGACAGCAGGTACGTCGAGCTCGCCGAGGGACTCGACCTGAGCCGCGCACAGTTCATCCGCAAGGTCGTCGTGCCCGGTTCGCTGCCCGGCTTCTTCGTCGGACTGCGCCTCGGTGTCACCGCGTCCTGGCTCGGACTGATCGTCGTCGAGCAGATCAACGCCACCAGTGGCATCGGCTACATGATGTTCCAGGCCCAGCAGTACGCCCAGTCCGACGTGATCATCGTGGGCCTGGTGGCCTACGGGATCTTCGGCTTCGCATCGGACGCGGCGGTACGCGCCGTCGAGAGGAAGGTCCTTTCATGGCGACGCACTCTGGCGGGCTGAACCCCGTCCACGGGGCCGGCACGGCGGCGGTCGCGGAACGCCCCGCCATCCGCACCAGGAAACTGGTCCGCCGGTTCGGCGACCGCGACATCCTCAAGGAGCTCGATCTCACCGTCGAGCCGGGCGAGTTCACCGCCCTGCTCGGCCGCAGTGGCTCCGGCAAGTCCACCCTGCTGCGGGCCGTCGCCCGGCTCGACCACACCGTCGAGGGCTCCGGCGAACTCACCGTCCCCGACCGGGTCTCGCTCTCCTTCCAGGACTCCCGGCTGCTGCCCTGGCTCAGGGTGATCGACAACGTGATCCTCGGACTGCGCGGCCCCAAGGCGCGTGAGCGCGGTCTCACCGCCCTGGCGGAGGTCGGACTGGAGGGGCGCGACCGGTCCTGGCCGCACGAGCTGTCCGGCGGTGAGCAACAGCGCGCCGCGCTGGCCCGGGCCCTGGTCCGTGAACCCGAACTCCTGCTGGCGGACGAGCCGTTCGGCGCCCTGGACGCGCTGACCCGGATCAAGATGCACGACCTGCTGCGCGAACTCTACGAACGCCACCGCCCCGCGGTGCTGCTGGTCACGCACGACGTCGACGAGGCCGTCGAACTCGCCGACCGGGTGCTGGTCCTGGAGGACGGCCGGATCTCCGTCGACCTCACCGTCGACCTGCCCACCCCGCGCTCCCGCCGCGACCCCCGGTTCCAGGAGTACCGCGACACGCTGCTCACCGCTCTCGGTGTCGCGCAGCCCCAGACCCTTTCCGAAGAGAAGGAATCCCATGTCCAGCACGCCTGACCGCAAGCAGCTGCACCTCAACGCGTTCCTCATGTCCACCGGTCATCACGAGGCGTCCTGGCGGCTGCCCGAGAGCCCGGCCGAGGCCAACTCCGACATCGAGCACTACAAGAACCTCGCCAGGATCGCCGAACGCGGCAGGCTGGACTCGCTGTTCCTCGCCGACAGCCCCGTCCTGATGGGCGACCCCGGACGGCGGCCCGCCGCCAAACTGGAGCCCACCGTCCTGCTCACCGCGCTGGCCGGGGCCACCCGCCACATCGGCCTGATCGCCACCGCGTCGACGAGCTACAACGAGCCGTACAACCTGGCCCGCCGGTTCGCCTCCCTGGACCACGTCTCCGGCGGCCGGGCAGGCTGGAACATCGTCACCACCGCGGGCGCCGACGCGGCCCGCAACTTCGGCCTGGACGACACTCCGCTGCACCACGACCGCTACCGGCGGGCCGGCGAGTTCGTCGAGGTGTCCACCAAGCTCTGGGACAGCTGGGCCGACGACGCCGTGATCGCCGACAAGGAACGCGGCGTCCACGCCCTGGCCGAACGCGTACGGAAGATCGAGCACAGCGGGGAGTTCTTCCGCGTCGACGGCCCGCTCAACGTACAACGGCCTCCGCAGGGATATCCGTTGCTCGTGCAGGCCGGGTCGAGCGAGGACGGCAAGGACTTCGCGGCCCGCTACGCGGAGGCGGTGTTCACCGCCCAGCAGACCCTGGAGGAAGGCATCGCCTTCTACAAGGACGTCAAGCGGCGCGCCGAGGTCATCGGCCGCAACCCGGACGGCATCAAGATCCTGCCCGGCATCGTGCCCGTGATCGGCGACACCGAGGCCGAGGCCCTGGCGCTCGACGCCGAGCTGGAGAACCTCATCGTCCCCGAGTACGCCAAGCGGCAGCTCGCCCGGCAGCTGAGGATCGCCCCGGACGACCTGGACCTGGACGCGGAACTCCCCGAGGACATCCCCACCGAGGACGAGATCGAGGGTGCAAAGAGCCGGTACACGCTCATCGTCGAGCTGGCCAGGAGAGAGAAGTTGACCGTGCGTCAGCTGATCGGCCGGCTCGGTGGCGGCCGCGGCCACCGCACCTTCGCCGGCACCGCGGAGCAGGTCGCCGACACCATCGAGCAGTGGTACGACAGCGGGGCCGCCGACGGCTTCAACATCATGCCCGCCGTCCTCCCTTCCGGCCTGGAGGTCTTCGTCGACCGCGTGGTGCCGATCCTCCAGGAACGCGGCCTCTTCCGTACCGAGTACACCGCGAGCACCCTGCGCGGACACTACGGGCTGCCGCGGCCCGCCAACCGGCTCTTCGAGACCGTCGACCGCAGCGAGGGCCACTTCGGCATCGGTCTGGCGGAGGCCCGGTGACGGACTGTCCGGACCCGGAAACGAGTACGCCCCGGCAGCCGCCGCCCGGCTGGGCGCGCCGGCTGCTGGGCTACTGCCTGCGGCACCGCACCGATCTGCTCCTGGCCTTCGGTGCCGCTGTGGTCGCCGCCGTCGCCACCGCCACCCTGCCGCTCGTGCTGCGGCACGTGGTGGACGGGGTGGCGGCCGGCACCACCGCCTCGCTCGCCCCCTGGACGATCCTGCTCGCCGCACTCGGCGCCGTCCGCTTCGGGGCGAGCTTCACCCGCCGCTACCGCTCGGGCCGGCTCTCCCTCGGGGTGCAGTACGACCTGCGCAACGACGCGTTCGCCGCACTGCTCCGGCTCGGCGGCGCCCAGCAGGACGATCTGCGCACCGGCCAGGTGGTCAGCCGGTCCATCTCCGACATCACCCTCATCCAGACCCTGCTGCAGTTCCTGCCCAACCTCACCGGCAACGCGCTCATGTTCCTGTTCTCACTGGTCTTCATGGCGGTCCTGTCCCCGCTGCTGACCGTCGTCGCAGTGGTCGTCGGCCCGCTGCTCTGGATCATCGCCATGCGCAGCCGCCGCGACCTCTTCCCCGCCAACTGGCACGCCCAGCAGGAGGCCGCGGAAGTCGCCTCCACCGTCGAGGCGACCGTCACCGGCGTCCGCGTGGTCAAGGGCTTCGGCCAGGAGCAGCGCGAACTCGCCGGACTCGAACAGCGCGCCCGCCACCTCTTCGCCTCCCGGCTGCGCGTCGTCCGCTTCACCAGCCGCTACAACCCGGCGCTCCAGGCTGTCCCCGCACTCGGCCAGGTCGCCGTCCTCGCCCTCGGCGGCTGGATGGCCCTGCACGGCAGGATCTCGCTCGGCACCTTCCTCGCGTTCACCACCTACCTGGGCTCCTTCGTCACCCCCGTCCGCCAGGTGGCGACCCTGCTCACCGTCTGGCAGCAGGCAAGGGCCGGCGCGGAACGCGTGCTGGAGGTCGTCGACGAGGCGCCGGTCATCACCGACGCCCCCCACGCCAGGCAGCTGCCGGACGAACCCCCGGCCATCGGCTGGCACGACGTCACCTTCGGGTACGGCGACGGCGCCCCGCTCCTGGACGGCTTCACCCTGGACATCCGCCCCGGTGAGACCCTGGCCCTGATCGGCCCGGCCGGCTCCGGCAAGTCCACCGCGGCAGCCCTGCTGCCCCGCTTCTACGACGTACCTTCCGGATCGGTACGGGTGGGCGGCCACGACGTCCGCGATCTCGCCCTCGCCTCCCTCCGCTCCCGGATCGGCTACGTCTTCGAGGAGAGCCTCCTGCTCTCCGACACCGTGCGCGCCAACATCGCCTACGGGGTACCGGAAGCCACCGACGCACAGATCCGCGCGGCGGCCCGGATCGCCTGCGCCGACGAGTTCATCGAACGGCTTCCCCAGGGGTACGACACCGTCGTCGGCGAACAGGGCCTCACCCTCTCCGGCGGCCAGCGCCAGCGCATGGCCCTGGCGCGCGCCCTGATCGGCGACCCGGCCGTCCTCGTCCTGGACGACGCCACCTCGGCCATCGACGCCCGGGTGGAGGCGGAGATCCACCACCGGCTGCGCCAGGACGACCGGCGCCGCACCACGCTGATCGTCGCGCACCGCAGATCGACGCTCGAGCTCGCCGACCGTGTCGCGATCCTCGACGGCGGCCGCATCACGGACACCGGCACACCGGACGAACTCCTGGCCGGATCCGCCCTGTTCCGCGAACTACTCTCGACGGACGACAGTCCCGACGGCACCACGATCCCCGACCCGGGTGCGGCGACCGGCTGCCCGACGCCGCACCTGTGGCTGCGCCCCGAGGGGAACGACGACGAACAGCTGGAGGGGACCGCGGTGCGGGCCGCCCAGGCGCTGGCCGAGGCCGCGGCCACCTCGGGCCCGGGACGCGCCGGCCCCGGCGGCGGGGTGCTGGGCTCGGCACCGCCGAGCCCCGAACTCATCGCCGGAATGGCCGGACTCCCACTGCCCGCCGCCGACCCCCGGGTGCCCACCGACCAGGCCGTCGCCGCCGAGGCGGATTTCGGCCTCCGCGCCCTGCTGCGGCCCTTCCGGCTGCCGCTCCTCCTCGGTCTGCTGCTCGTCGCGCTCGACGCCGGCGCCCAGATCACCGTGCCGGTCCTCGTCCGCCACGGCGTCGACCAGGGCGTGGCCCACCACGCCGGGCACGTCCTGCTCGCCGCGGCAGCGGCCGCCGCCCTGGTGGTCGCCGCGAACTGGCTGATCGGGGTGGCCCAGGTACGTACCACCGGACGCACCGGCGAACGCCTCCTCTACACCCTGCGTGTGAAAACGTTCGCCCAGCTCCAGCGGCTCGGCCTCGACTACTACGAGCGCGAACTCGGCGGCCGGATCATGACCCGGATGACCACCGACGTCGATGCCCTGTCGAACTTCCTCCAGACGGGTCTGATCACCGCCGTGGTCAGTCTGCTGACGGTCATCGGCGTCCTGGTCACCCTGCTGGTGATCGACGCGGAACTGGCCCTCGTCCTGCTCGCCGCACTGCCCCTGCTGATCCTGGCCACCGCGGTCTTCCGCCACCACTCCGTCCCCGCCTACCGCGAGGCCCGGGAACGGATCAGCGCCGTCAACGCCTGCCTCCAGGAGAACGTCGCCGCGATCCGGGTCACCCAGGCCTTCCGCCGCGAGAGCCGCAACGCTGCCGACTTCGCCGAACTCGCCCGGTCCTTCCGGGACTCCCGGCTGCGCGCGCAGCGCTACATGGGCACGTTCTTCCCGTTCGTCGAGTTCCTCGGCACGCTCTCCTCGGCGGCCGTGCTCACGGTCGGAGCCGGACAGGTCCGCTCGGGCGAGCTGAGCGCAGGGACGCTCATCGCGTTCCTCCTCTACGTCGAGCTGTTCTTCTCACCGATCCAGCAGCTCTCCCAGGTCTTCGACGGCTATCAGCAGGCCGTCGTCGGCCTCGGCCGGCTCCGCGGCCTGATGCGCACCCCCACGGGCACTCCGCCCGCGAAGAACGCCCGGCCGGTGCCCGCCCTGCGCGGCGAGGTCGAGTTCGACTCGGTCTCCTTCGGGTACGCGGGCGGCGGCGGGCAGGAGGTCCTGCACGGGGTCTCCCTGCGCATCGCGCCGGGCGAGACCGTCGCACTGGTCGGGGCGACCGGGGCGGGGAAGTCCACCGTCGTGAAGCTCCTCGCCCGCTTCTACGACCCTTCCGCCGGGGCGGTCAGGGTGGACGGGCACGATTTGCGCGAACTCGACCTGCCCGGCTTCCGCCGCCGGCTGGGCGTGGTCCCGCAGGAGGCCCATCTGTTCAGCGGCACGGTCCGCGACGCCATCGCCTACGGTCGTCCCGACGCCACCGACACCGAGGTGGAGCTGGCGGCCCGCGCGGTCGGGGCGCACGAGATGGTCGCCGGACTGCGGCTCGGCTACCTCCAGCCGGTGGGGGAGCGGGGCCGCAACCTCTCCGCCGGGCAGCGCCAGCTCCTCGCCCTGGCCCGGGCCGAACTCGTCGACCCGGACGTTCTGTTGCTCGACGAGGCGACCGCCTCGCTGGACCTGGCCACCGAGCGCAGGGTGGCCGCGGCGACGGAGGTGCTGGCCCGTCGCCGTACCACGGTCGTCGTCGCCCACCGGCTCACCACGGCGGTCCGCGCCGACCGGGTGGTGGTGCTCGACGCGGGAACCGTCGTCGAGACCGGCACCCACACCGAACTGCTCGCCGCCCACGGTCCGTACCGGCGGCTGTGGGACGCCTTCCGGGAGGCCGGCCACGCAGCGCCGGTCGACCACCTGAATGTCAGTGAACTCGTCAAGGAGAACGCAGGATGACGGAGTACCGCAATTTCGGCCGCACGGGCGTCAAGGTCAGCCCGCTGTGCCTGGGCACCATGATGTTCGGTGCCCGGGGCAACCCGGACCACGACGACAGCATCCGGATCATCCACCACGCCCTGGACTCCGGCATCAACTTCGTCGACACCGCCGACGTCTACTCCGCCGGTGAGTCGGAGACCATCGTCGGCAAGGCTCTGGCGGGTGGCCGCCGCGACAACGTCGTGCTCGCCACCAAGTTCCACGGCAGCCTCGGCGCCGACCCCAACCAGCAGGGAAACTCCCGCCGTTGGATCATCCTGGAGGTGGAGAACAGCCTGCGCCGGCTCGGCACCGACTGGATCGACCTCTACCAGGTGCACCGCCCGGAGCCCGGCACCGACTTCGACGAGACCCTCGGTGCCCTCTCCGACCTGGTCCACCAGGGGAAGATCCGCTACATCGGTACGTCGACCTTCGAACCGTCCGCCATCGTCGAGGGCCAGTGGATCGCGGAGCGCCGCGGCCGCGAACGCGTCGTCGCCGAGCAGCCCCCGTACTCACTGCTGGCCCGCGGCATCGAGCGCGAGGTGCTGCCCACGGCCCGGCGGTACGATCTCGCGGTCCTCTCCTGGAGCCCGCTGGCCGGCGGCTGGCTCTCCGGCCGCTACCGCAAGGGGGCCGACCAGCCCGCATCCAGCCGGGCCGAGCGGCAGGCCGACCGGTTCGACATCGCCTCCGCGGAGAACGCAGCCAAGCTCGACGCCGCCGAAGCTCTCGCCCAGCTGGCCGACGAGGCCGGGCTCACCCTCGTCCAACTGGCCCTGGCCTTCGTGCTGGAGCACCCGGCGGTCACCTCCGCGATCATCGGCCCGCGGACCCTGGAGCAGCTGACGAGCCAGCTCGGCGCGGACCGGGTGCGGCTGGGCCGGGACGTGCTCGACCGGATCGACAAGATCGTCCCGCCGGGCACCAACCTCTCGTCCCGTGACGCCGGTTACCACCCGGCAGAGCTCACCGACCCTTCGCTGCGCCGCCGTTCGCACCCCGTCGGGTAGTTCAGGAGACCGGCACGCGGTCCAGGAAACCGCTGACCGAGCTGATGCGCCCGTCGTCGGCGAGAGTGATCACATCCGAACCGGCGACGGGCGCCGAGCCGTCGGCGGCGGCCACCAGCTCCCAGCCGAAGCGGGCGAGGGCGTGGTGCCCGTCCACCGCCCCGGCCGGCCGGAACTCGAATCCGGGGAACTGCTGCTGAGCGCCGCTGATCGCGGCCGCCAGGGCCTCGTGCCCCGTTACCTCGGCCAGCGGGTCGGTGTACGTGGCGTCCTCGGTGAAGGCAGCGGCGACGGCCTTCTCCAGCTCCTCGGGGCCGGCGGCGTTCCAGGCGGCGAAGTAGCGCTGGACGGCGTCGTCGTAAGCGGTCATCGTGCGGTCCTCTCATCGGGCCCCGGCCGGTGGGCCGGGAGCGCTGTGCTCGTGAGGAACACGATGTCCGACGGGGGCGGAAGGCGTCGATTACCTCCGGGGTAAGCGCGGGTCCGGGCGGTCAGCGCCGGTGTTCGTCCAGGAAGCCCATGAGCGCGGTGTTGAGCTCCTCGGCGTGGGTCCAGCCGATGTTGTGCGGCCCGCCCGGGATCTCCACGAGGCGGCTGTCGCGGATGAGGTCCGGCAGCCTGCGGCCGGTCGAGTCGATCGGCAGGATGCGGTCCTGGTCGCCCTGCACGACGAGCGTGGGCACGTTGTTCTTCGGCAGGTCGTCACGGAAGTCCGTCAGCCACGTGGGTACGCACGCGAGCGTGGCGTGGGCAGCCGCGCCCGCCGCCACGGTCCACTGCGAGCGCAGCGCCTGTTCGCTGATCCGGGTGCCGCCGAGCGCGTCGGCGTTGTTGAAGGCGTCGAGGAAGTCCGTCAGATAGGCGGGCCGGTCCGCCACGATGGCGCTCATGATGTCGTCGAAGACGCTCTGGTCGACCCCGGCCGGGTTGTCGTCCGTCTTCAGCAGGAACGGCGGGATCGGCGCCACCAGCACCGCCAGACCCACCCGGCGCGAGCCGTGGTTGCCGAGGTAGCGGGTGACCTCGCCGGTCCCCATGGAGAACCCGACCAGCGCGGCGTCCTGGAGGTCGAGCTTCTCCATCACCGCGTTCAGGTCCGCCGCGAAGGTGTCGTAGTCGTAGCCGTGCGTGGGCCGGTCGGACCGGCCGAAACCGCGCCGGTCGTACGTGATGACGCGGTACCCGGCTGCGAGCAGGACCGGCAACTGCTTCTCCCAGGAGGCGCCGTTCAGCGGGAACCCGTGGATGAGGACGACGGGCCTGCCCGTCCCGTGGTCCTCGTAGTACAGCTCGATGCCGGCGGAGTTCTCCTGCCCGACGGTGATGTACGGCATGTGGCTCTCCCATGGGGTGCGGTGATCCTGCGGTGGCGCGGTGGCGCGGTGGCGCGGTGGCGCGGAGGCGCGGAGGAAGGGGCGAGGGAGGAGGGCGCAGCAGCACCCGGGGCAGAGCACCGAGGGCGTGAGGCGCCGCAGGCCCCGGCTGCGGCGGGTCCTCTTCCGCCTCTACACCTGGGCGTCCGGAATGACGTGCATGGCCGCCTCCTCGGCGGACGCCGCCGCCCCGTCGATCCCGACGTCCTCGCCCGCCATGCTGTCCGGTTCGTTCAGGTCCAGCTCCCGGGTGAGCCGGCCGGCGCGTACGCCCCCGACCTCCGAGTCCCAGGGCTCGCCGTCCCCGTCGGACACGTCGCCCACGCCGTCCCCGGACGGATCGGCGGTCTCGGGCAGCTCCCGGGCCAGCCGGCCGTCCAGCGTCTCCCCGCTGAGCTGCTCGGACCCGGTGGTGCCCCGGTCCTCCACGGCCCACGGACGCTCGGGAGGCGAGTACCCCTCGTCCAGGACATCGGCGAGCTGCCGGTTGTCGAGGGTGTCCGCCGTGTCGAGCTGCTCGACGGGGTCGGAGGCCTCCGGCTGCTGGGGCTGGTACACATCGTCGCCCCGGTCGGCACCTTCCATGACGATTCCCTTCCCGGTTCGGGGATCCCGGTCATGCCTGCCGTACGACGCGGGAGCAAGGGGGCATATCCACCCGATTGCCTTCAAACTTCCCATACCTCTTCAGGATAGGCGGCCAGGGCCGGGGCCCGCACCGTGCGGTCGTGCACGGGCGGGGACGGCCGGTGTGCGAGACGATGGAAGGTGCAGGCCGGACCGCGTACGCCGCACAAGCGCGTCCGTCGCGCAGGCCGGCCCGCACAGTCCGTCCGAAGGCCGTCGTGGGGAGGTCGTCATGGATTACCCGGAGAGCTATCAGCTGGTGTTTCAGTCGTCGGCCGTCGAGGACGACACGGTGATCGTCAGACGGACCGCACAGTCCGGCGCGGGCGGATACCCGGTCTACGAGGACGAGACCGGTATCGTCCGCGCGGAGATCAGCGAGCGCGGAGAGGTGCGCATGCTCGCCACCGGCGGACACCAGCTCCTCGGCACGCCCCTGGTCGTGCCGGAGCCGACCGTCTGAGCGGCGGGCCGCCCGCACTCCCGCGGTGACCGCCCCGGGAGTATGGGTGCATGACCGAACCGCTTCCGCTCCCGCTCGCGGGCATCACCGTCGTCAGCCTGGAACAGGCCGTCGCGGCGCCCTTCGCCACCCGTCAGCTGGCCGACCTCGGCGCCCGCGTCATCAAGGTCGAGCGCCGCGGCGGCGGCGACTTCGCCCGTCGCTACGACACCACCGTGCACGGCCAGGCCAGCTATTTCGTCTGGCTCAACCGCTCCAAGGAATCCCTGACCCTGGATCTCAAGGCACCCGAAGGTCGCGAGATCCTCCACGAACTCATCTCCGGAGCCGATGTGTTCGTGCAGAATCTCGCCCCCGGTGCGGCGGACCGGATGGGCCTCGGCTCGGCCGCCCTCCAGGACAGGTACCCCTCCCTCATCACCTGCACGGTCAGCGGCTACGGCACGAGCGGATCGTGGTCCGGACGCAAGGCGTACGACCTTCTGGTGCAGTGCCAGACCGGTCTGCTGTCGATCACGGGCTCGCCCGACGAACCGGCGCGCTCGGGCATCTCCGTCGCGGACATCGCCGGAGGCATGTACGCCTACAGCGGCATCCTGTCCGCCCTCTTCACCCGGGCCACCACCGGCCGGGCCCTCACCGTCGAGGTCTCCCTCTTCGACGCGCTCGCGGAGTGGATGAGCCAGCCCGCGTACTACACGCGCTACGGCGGTACCCAGCCGCCGCGGATCGGCGCCCAGCACGCCACGATCGCGCCGTACGGCCCCTTCACCGCCGCCGACGGCAAGGACGTGATGCTCTCCATCCAGAACGAGCGGGAGTGGGACGCCCTGTGCGTCACCGTGCTCGGCCTGCCCGGGCTCGTCGACGACCCCCGGTTCGTCACCGGCTCGGACCGGGTCGCCCACCGTGAGGAGCTCAACGCCATCGTCGCCGCACGGTTCGCGGACCTCGGGAGCGAGGACGCCATGGAGCTCCTGGACCGGGCGGCCATCGCCAACGCCGGCGTGAACTCCGTGGCGGAGTTCCTCGACCACCCCGCACTCACCGAGCGCGACCGCTGGCGCGACATCTCCGTGCCCGGCGCCCCCGGTCCCGTACAGGCGCTCCTGCCACCGGTGGATCTCGGCGGGGTCGGTCCGCGGATGGACCCGGTCCCGGCGGCGGGCCGGGACACCGAGCGGATCCTCGCCGAGCTGGGTCGCAGCGCCTCGGACATCGAGGGGCTGTGTGCCCGCGGTGTCGTCGAGGTCGCGGAGCCCTATCACGCAGACACGTCCGGCCACATCGTGCCGGCGCAGGACAATTCGTCCTGAGCCGTCCAACACTTGGTCGAAATTTTGCCCCTGGTGGGCTGCATCCGGGGGACACCAGGCACACTCGACCTGTAGGAATCTCGCCACGAAGAGGATCACGCATGATCACGTTGAAGAAGGAAGACGGCCCGGCGGATCTGGACGGGGTGACCCACCTGTCCATCGGGGTGTCATGGGACCCCACCGTCGGCGCCAGTGGCGGCCTGATGGGGAAGCTTCGCCAGAAGAAGGGCACCGACCTCGACCTGATCGCCATCGCGATGCAGGGCGCGGAGCCCGTACGCCTGGCCGGCCTCGACTCCCTCGACCCGCTGGGCAACGGTTCGCTGGCTCACAGCGGCGACAACCAGACCGGACACGGTGACGGTGACGACGAGACCGTGACCGTCGACTTCGCCAGGGTGCCGAGCAACATCACGTCCGTCGTCTTCATCGCCGCCGCGTACAAGAAGCACAGTTCCTTCCAGAGCGCGCGCAACATCAGCTTCAAGGTGTACGACGCGACGGGCGGCACCACCCAGCAGGTCGCGGACATCTGGCCGAGCCTGCTCAGCAACGACAACGGCTGCGCCGTGGCCAAGGCGTTCCGCGTCGGCGGGAGCTGGAAGCTTGAGGTGATCAACGAGACGGGGAAGATCAAGCAGGGCGACGAGCAGGCCCTGATGCGCTTCGCGGTCAGCAAGTAGCCGATGGCCGGTAGCGAGTAGCCGGCAGCAGGCTGCACGGCGCGAGCGCCCCGGCCCGACCCGTACACGCGGCGTTCACTCGATCCGCCGCGTACGGGCCGGGGCCGCCGCGTTCCCGGAGGCCAGCGGCGAACGCGCCAGTTCCACGCAACCCACGGCGATCAGGCAGAGCGCCAGCAGCTCCGGGAGCAGCCACCAGCCGGTGCGCAGCTCCTCGCCGAACAGGGTCACCCCGTACAGGACGCTGATCAGGGCGTCCCCCAGGGTCAGGCAGGGCTGGACCGCGACCAGCGTGCCCGCCTGCAGCGCGTTCTGGAGGAGGAACAGCGCGCCGACGCCCGCCGCGGCGGTGGCGTAGAGCTGCCAGGACGAGAAGAGTGCCGCCGCCCCGCCGCCGTCGTCGAGCCGGGCCATGGCGTCCTTCATCAGGGCGGCGGTGAGCGCGTACGCGCAGGCAGCGGCCAGGCCCAGCAGCGCCGCCCGGGGATTGCCGCGGGTGGCCAGGGCGCCCCCGATCAGAGCCGCCTCGAACAGGCCCGTCAGGATCAGGGCCGGAACCCACGCCGCCCCGTGAACCGTGGCGCTGCCACCGCCCGGAGCGGCCGACGCCATGCCGAGGGCCAGACCGGACGTCACGGCGGCCACCCCGAACCACACCGGCCTGGGCAGCCTCACCCGCATCACGAAGCCGGCCATCAGGAGCGTCGCCGGCAGCTCGATCACGAAGATCGGCTGCACCACCGCGATCGGCCCGGTGGCCAGCGCCACGGCCTGGCAGACGGCGGCGACGATCACCAGGCCGATGCCGGCCAACCACACCTTCTGGCGCAGCAGATCACCGATCAGTGACAGGCGCATCGCCTTGCTGTCGGGGACGGTGAGGGCGGCGCGGCGCTGGAGGACGGAGGCCGCGCCGTTGCTGAGCGCGGTCAGGACGGCGAACAGGACGCTGATCACCGGTCCATGATGCGGGTGCCGGGCGCGCAATCCGGGGTCCCGCCGCCGGTCGGCACGGCGGCGGGCGGGAGCGCGGGAGCGCGGGAAAATGTCCCATCAGGAACGAACCTGACCGCATGGCCGCGTAGCGTGCCGTCCATGGCCGTGAAGAAGAAGACCTCCGCCGCCGCTGCCCCTGCGGTGCTCTCGCCGCGGGCACTGGGGCGCGCGACCCTGGAGCGCCAACTCCTGCTCCGGCGTGCCGAGATGTCCGCCAAGGACGCCGTCCACCACCTCGTCGGCCTCCAGGCCCAGAACACCAAGCCGCCGTACTACCAGCTGCTCGCCCGGCTGGAAGGCTTCGACCCGGCCGAGCTCGCCGCGCTGATGGAGTCGCGCGAGGTCGTCCGCATCGTCACCCTGCGCTCCACCATCCACACCCACACGGCCGACGACGCCCTGACGCTGCGTCCGCTCGTGCAGGAGGCCCGCGACCGGGAGCTCAGGATCTTCCGCAAGCGTCTCGTGGGCGTGGACCTGGACCGGCTGCGGGACCTCAGCAGGGCGTACGTCGAGGAGGAGCCCCGCACCCCGAAGGAGATCCGCGAGGCGCTGCTCGCCGAGTGGCCGGACGCGGATCCGCAGGCCCTGAGCACGGCCGCCCGCTGTGTGCTGCCGCTGGTCCAGGTCACCCCGCGCGGGGTGTGGGGCAAGAGCGGCCAGGTCGCGCTGACCACCGCCGAGCACTGGCTCGGCAGGCCCTCCGCGCCGGTTCCCGCGCCCGACGCCACCGTGCTGCGCTACCTCGGCGCCTTCGGACCCGCGTCCGTCAAGGACATGCAGATGTGGGCCGGGCTGACCCGGCTGCGGGAGGTCTTCGAACGGCTGCGGCCCCAGCTCGTCACCTTCCGGGACGAGAACGGCGTCGAACTCTTCGATCTGCCCGACGCCCCCCGCCCCGACGAGGACACCCTCGCCCCGCCGCGTTTCCTGCCCGAGTTCGACAACGTCCTGCTCGGCCACGCGGACCGTTCCCGCGTCATCCCGCCGCAGTTCAAGGGACGCAACGGGTTGGGCAACCAGGCGTACGGAAGCGTGCTGGCCGACGGATTCCTCGCGGCGATCTGGCGGCTGGACGCCGGACGGGGCGGCACGCCGACGACCGTCACCGTGCAGGGGCTGCGCCGGCTCGGCGCAGCCGAGCGGGACGCCGTCACGGACGAGGCCGTGGCCATGCTTTCCGTGATGACGAAGGCGGTCACCGACAGCAACGGATACGACGTCCGGTTCGCCTCGTTCATCGACTTCGACGGGTGAACGAGGCGAGGGCGGACAGGAGGGCGGACGGGCGCTGCCCCGCCGACGAGGTCGCGTGGCGGGGCGGTTTCCGAAGCGCGGCGGGCCCGGGCTCAGGCCGGGCCCGCCGCTTCTGCTAGGACTTCTTCAGTGTGAAGTCGGTGGTCACTGTTCCCTTCTTGACGACCTTGACGGTCGTCGTCCTGGGCGCGTATCCGTCCTTGGCGACGATCACGGTGAGGGGGTTGTTACGGGCATCGAGCCAGAGGGCGTAGTGGCCGTCCTTGTCGGTGATCAGGGTGTACGAGGACGCCCACGAGTCGATCTGGACGGTGGCTCCCTTGAGGGGCGCGGTTCCGGCGGCTGACGTGCCGAGCACCGTTCCGGTGATCTTGCCCCAGGTGTTGGGCGGGGCCACCGTCATGGATACGGGGACCGACGCCACCGGGTACGGAGTGTTGGCGGAGATGCCGATCTGGGCCGTGAAGTCCCCCGGCTGGGTGATCTCGTCGACCGAGGCGTTCACCGACACCGTGACCACGACGCTGGCTCCCGGAGCGAGCTTGAACTCCGAGGCGTCCAGAGACAGCCAGCTCACGTCCGAGCCGCCGGTCTGGTCGTAGCCGGCGAGCAGTTCGACGGCGGTGGACGGGGTGCTGGGAGCGTTGGCACCGCCGACCTTGTAGAAGCCCGGGGCGCCGCCGCCGCGGTAGGTCGCCACGTCGGCGTTGGGCAGGGACGACCAGGTCCCGGCGGCCGGGTCGTAGGCGTAACCCGCGTTGGTGAGAGCACCGCCGCTGACGCCGGAGGAGACCAGCAGCAGGCCGTTGGCCGCTGTGGAGGCCGAGGCCCACTGGGTCTTCGGCATGTCCGGCAGGGCCGACCAGGAGTTGGCGGCCGGGTCGTAGACGTATGCGGACTTCAGCTCGCCTGCGCTGTTGGTACCGCCGGAGCAGTACAGCAGCCCGCTGATGGCGCCGCAGGACTCCCAGGCGACGCTGTCCGGGTAGTTTGCCGCGGTGGACCACGAGTTGGCCGACGGGTCGTAGACCGTCACCGAGGTGGAGCCGCAGGCTGTGGTGCAGCCGCCGACGGAGTAGAGCTTGCCGTCCAGGACCGCGGAGCCCGAGCCCGCCAGCGGAGCCGGCGAGGAGGCACCGGTCGTCCAGGTGTTGGTGGCGGGGTCGTAGATCTCCAGTTTGGCGTCCGGAGCCCCACTGGCGGCCCAGCCGCCGACGATGTACAGCTTCCCGTTGATGAAGCCGTGGGCCGGAGCCTCCCGGGTGTCGGCCGCGTCGGCCAGCTTCGTCCAGCCGCTCGCGGCGTCGTAGGAGTACAGCGACCTGGTGTCGTCCGTACCGTCGAAGCCGAACGCCGAGTAGATCTTGCCGTTGTCAGCGGTGACCGCGTTGTCCATGATGGCCTCGGGCAGATCAGCCACGGTCTGCCAGGCTTCGCCACCCTCGGCCGGAGCGACCGCGCCGGACGTGCCGGCCTGGCTCTTCGCCGACAGAGGCGAGTAGTCGCCCTTCTTGCTGATCAGCGGCGCACCCGAGGCGGCCGGTGTGAAGGCGCCGCTCTTCTCGGCCAGCTTGACGGTGGCGTCGGCACCACCGGTGTTCTTGACCGTGACGGTCCTGGTCGCCGAACCGCCCCAGGCGACCGAGGCGTCGACCGCGGCCGGGGTGACCTTGAGACGCCCGGCCTTCAGGGAGAAGTCCTTGGTCACGGTCGAGTCGGCCGCGAAGGTCACGGCCTTGGAGGCGGCGGTGTACTTGGGCTTCGCGGCGGTCAGGGTCTGCTTGCCGACCGGTGCGAAGGCCCAGTAGAAGCCGTCGCCGAGCGCCGCGTCGTCCGGGGTGGCGGCCGAGGTCGTGCTCACGGAGCCGTCACCGGTGCCGCTGACCGTGCTCCCGATGATGCCGTCGCCGGTGTTGGCGTCGTTGACCTGCCCGACGACCAGACCGCCGGGGACGGTTGACAGGCTGCGGCTGCCGATGAACACGTCGTCGAGCTGCCACCACCAGCCGAACTTGCCGGTGAAGTGGAACCGCACCCGGACGTCGGACTTGCCCGCGTAGTCGGTGAGCGGAATGGTGATCTTGGAACCGGTGACAGCGGTAGTGAGCGAGGAGACCGTGGACCAGGTGGTGCCGCCGTCCGAGCTCACCTCGACTTCGGCCTTCTGGCTGGAGTACGTCTTGTAGCTCGTCCGGTAGCTGAGCTCGGGCAGATCCGTGCCCGAGAAGTCGTAGGACGGGCTGGTCAGCGTGGAGTTCTGGAGCTTGCCGCTGCCCGCCTTGTCGCTGTCCACGATGGCGAAGGCGCCCTTGCCGCCGGTGGTGTTCTTCCGGTTGCCCGGGTCGTCGAACTGCCATCCGCCGGTGGTGCCTTCGGCGTTGACGACGGTCCAGCCCTCGGGGGCCGAGGTGGTCGAGTCGAAGGGCTCGGTGGTGCCCTCGTCCACCACCGTGTACCCGGCTGCGGTGCCCGCCCAGGTGTCCACCGGCAGGCTCACGTTGGCGGAGACCGCCGCGTCGCCCACGGTGATGTCCTTGGTGGCGTCCTGGTAACCCGGGTAGTTGCTGGTGACCTTCAGGGTGTACGACTTGCCGGCCGGGAGGTCGACCGAGTAGGTGCCGGTGCTCGGGTCGGTGTGGACGGGCGCGCCGGGCACTCCGTCAACGGTGATCGCCGCGTAGAGCGGCCAGCCGTGGCCGGAACCGTCGGTGATCTTGCCGGAGACGGTCCGGGTCTCGACCGGGCTGAGCGTGAGGCTCTTGGTGACCGAGCCTCCGTCGGTGATCTCGACGCCGGAGAAGGTGGCCGTGTCGTAGCCGTAGGCGGAGACCTTCAGGTCGTAGGTTCCGGGCGTCAGAGTCAGCGAATAGGCCCCGTCCGCACCGGACTTGGCCTGGGAGTCGCCCGCGGTGATCTCCGCGCCTGCGACCGGGTCACCGGTGGTGCTGTCGGTGACGGTGCCGCTCACCTCGCCGTGCGGACCGTTACGGAACGCCTGCACGCCGTTGGGGGTGCCGAGTCCGGTCGGACCGTCCCAGCCCGTACCCGCGGTGCACATCTTGGCCGGGGTGCAGGAGCCGTTGTTGCCGTCGACGACGTCGTTCAGACCGCTGCCGCCGGCCGCGTAGGGGTAGGCGGCCGGATAGGTGCCTGCTGTCGGTGTGCCGGCCGCGGCGTAGGCGCCGGCGATGATCGGCGAGGAGGCGCTGGTGCCGCCGTAGACGGCCCAGCCTTCACCGCCGTAGGTCTGGTAGACCGAGACACCGGTCAACGGGTCGGCGACCGCGGCGACATCGGAGACCGCGCGCTTGGCACAGTCGGTGCTCACGTTCTCCTGCCAGGCGGGCCTGGCCTCGTAGAGCGAGCAGCCTGAGCCCGGGCCGCCGTAGCTGTTGGACCAGACCGATTCGGACCAACCACGGGTGGTGGAGGAGTCCTGCTCCAGGGCTGTGCCGCCCACGGAGGTCACGTACTGCGAGGCCGCGGGGTAGGAGACGCCGTAGGCACTGTCGCCCGATGAGGCGACCACGGCGACACCCGGGTGGTTGTAGTGGGCGTCGAAGTCGGTGGTCTCCGACGGGTCCTCACCACTGCCCGGATCGCTGGTGTAGCCCGTGCCGTAGGAGTTCGAGACGTACTTGGCGCCCTGCACGACCGCTTGGTCGACGGCGGCGCCCATGTCCTCGAAGCTGGCGGAGTCGGCTTCCACCAGGACGATCTTCGCGTACGGTGCGGCTGCCGAGACCATGTCCAGGTCGAGCGAGATCTCACCGGCCCAGCCGCTGTTGGGCGTCGGGTAGTCGGTGCCGCCCCGCTGGTCGACCTTCTTGAAGCAGCCGTTGTCCGTGGTGCAGGCGGACAGTCCGTACTGCGCCCGGTAGACCGCGAGGTCTTCCTCGGCGGTCGGGTCGTCGTAGGCGTCGACGATGGCGATGGTCTGGCCCGCACCGCCGTTGGCCGGCAGGTTGTAGGCGCTCTGGAGGTCGGTGGCGCCCCAGCCGCTCGGGGTGGCGGCGTTGGGCTGGACGCCTTCCTTGGCGGCCACGTCGGTGCGGCGCAGTGCGAAGCAGCGGACCTCGCCGGGCGCGGGTTCGGCGCAGGAGGCCTCTACGGACGGTTTGGTGTCCAGGTCGGAGCCGGCGGGGGCCGCCGCGTTCGCCGCCGGAGCGGTGAGTCCCAGTACGGCGATGGCTGAGGCGCTGACCAGGGCGGTCAGCCCGGTCCAGACCGGTCTCCTCCGTCTGGCGGCCGGTCTGGATGTGCCGGTGACAGTCAATTGCGTGTCTCCCATGTGATGCACGGGTCGACCACACGCTTTTCAGGTCGACGGCGAATGATTTCCGCCGGGCACTATTTAGCTGCCATTCGGGAGGCATATGTCAATGCATCAATTGTTAATTATCTGGTCTGCCGAAACGGCGAAAGTGGCTGCTTTCGAGCGAATCAAGAGAAAAGCGACTTCTGGCTGATTTCAGTGGTCTAGACAGCGGGTGATGTCGCCGGGGTCCGCCGGAGCGGTCCGGTGCCGGGCGTGGTCGGTGTCCTTGGTGGTCGCCGTGTCGGGAGCGGCGGCATCCGGCCCTGTTTCCCTCGCCTTCGGGTCGGCGCGACGCCGTGCGGCCTGTGCGTCGCTGGCCGCAAATCGCCTGCTGGTCAAGGAGAGTTGATGGTTCCTTCGGGTGGGGTCGGAGAGGTCCTGGCTGGGTGGTGCACGGTCGGGCGCTGGTCGAAAGCAGCCAGCGCCGCGTCTGATTCCGGCCACTCGGTGATGGACCGACGGCGCCTGGGTTCTCGCGAGGTGGTCGTGACCAGCACTCTCACCGGTGGCGGACATCGCTGGGCGATCACTTTCGGGCATTGATGTGTGTAAGTTGCATGAGTGTGGCTGGTATCTGCTCCCGGGGGATATCGGAAATGCAATCCCGCCCTGCTGGTCCTGCGGGCCGGTTTGCCGTCCGGTGAAGGGAGTCGCTCAGAAATGGGGGGCGCGGAGAGGTTTATCGTCGACGGTTCGGTGAAAATACCGGCAGGAGTCGGAAGGTAAACCAGGATCGGTGGAATTCTGCGCGGGAGGTGGCGTCCGGGTTCTCTGCCGGGCCTCGGGGGTGCGCGGCTGGGTCCGCCGGACGTCCGGATTCTCTGGGGCTCGGGTGGGCGGCAGGGTCTGTCGGGCCCGATTTGCCCCGCCGGTCCGCGGGCCGGCAGGCGTCGGCGTGGGCGGGGGACCGCTCGCCGACTAAAGGTATAGACCGCAACATCGAACGCTTGAACGCACCGCGGTCGTCGGGAGCATGAGGCCCGTCAGGCTGTCGGGATCATGAGCGATGACGAGGGTGGCGCCGAAAGCTCCTGGTCCGCGCGGCCCGTAGCAGCCACCGCCCCCCTCGCGCATCACTGCGCGGGCCGTTCCGGCGCCGCCCTCGACCTATGGCAGCAGCCCCGCCCGCCGGGCCGCGACGACCGCCTCCAGCCGGGTGTGCGCGCCCAGTTTCCGCATGGCGGAGCGCAGATAGCCCTTCACCGTCTCCGGCCGCAGCGCGAGCCGGTCCGCCGCCATCGCGTTCGTGGCACCCGAGGCGACACAGGCGAGGACGTCCACCTCGCGCGGCGCCAGCTGCAGCCCGCGCGCCCCGGGCACCTGGGCACCCGCCGCCGCGGCGAGCCGCCCGCACACCGCGAGCAACTCGTCGCGCAGCACCGGGTCGACGACCCTCGGCGCGAGGGCGCGCAGCTCGCGGTGTGCCTCCCGGACGTCCTCCCACGCCCCGGGCACGGCCCGGGGGTCGGTGACCTCCTCCCGGGTCGCGGCGAGCAACTGCTGCACCTCGTCCCGGACAGCCAGCGCCTGCTCCACGTCGCGGGCCGCCGAGACCGCCGCGTCGAACGTACGGTCCCCGAGCGTGAGGGGCTCGCGCAGCGCCCCGTACAGCACACCCCGCACCTTGCGGCGTACGACGACGGGCACGGCGACCACCGAGCGCAGACCCTCCGCGGCGACCGCCGTGTCGTACTCGTGGCTGATGTGGCGCGAGGAGTGGTAGTCGGTCACCGCGCACGGCCGCGACAGCGCGATCGCCTTCCCGCCCAGACCGCTGCCGGCCGAGATCACGAGCCCGCGCAGGGCCGTGGTCTGCGCCCCGTTCAGCTCGGCGATCCTGGCGTGGCGGGTGTCGGAGAGCAGCCCGCCGAAGGCCACGGGCAGCCCGCTCGTCCGGCGCAGCCGCAGCAGCGCCGCTTGCAACTCGACCGCATCGACCGATTCCGGCACGCTGATGCCTCTCCGCCCGGCTCCGGAGGACACGGCGTCCCCCGCGCACCCCCGTTCGGGGGTGGTGAGACCTGGGTCACTGTTTACATGATGTTAAGTGACCGGTCCGGTCCGCAATGAGGAGGGCACATGTCGGCAACCAGTGCGACGGAGACGTTCCGGGCCGCCCGGGACTTTCTGCTTCGGCACCGCGAGGACTACACCGCGGCGTACGAGGGCTTCAGCTGGCCCCGCAGCGACCACTTCAACTGGGCGCTCGACTGGTTCGACGTCATCGCCGAGAACAACGACCGCACCGCCCTGCACATCGTGGAGGAGGACGGCGGACGCACCGAGATGTCCTTCGCCCGGATGTCCGCCCGCTCCAACCAGGCCGCGAACTGGCTGCGCGCCCAAGGCGTACGGGAGGGCGACCGCATCCTCGTCATGCTCGGCAACCAGGCCGAGCTGTGGGAGACCGCCCTGGCCGCGATGAAACTGCGCGCCGTCGTCATCCCCGCGACGCCGCTGCTGGGCCCCGTCGACCTGCGCGACCGGGTCGAGCGCGGCCGGGTCCGGCACGTCCTGGTCCGGGACGCCGACACCGGCAAGTTCGACGAGGTGCCCGGCGGCTACACCCGGATCTCCGTGGGCGCCGACACCGAGGGCTGGATCTCCTACACCGGGGCCGACGAGCAGCCGGAGACCTTCACGGCGGACCGCGAGACCGACGCCGACGAACCACTGATGCTCTACTTCACCTCGGGCACCACCGCCAGCCCCAAGCTCGTCGAGCACACCCATGTCTCCTACCCCGTGGGTCACTTGTCGACGATGTACTGGATCGGGCTCAAGCCCGGCGACGTCCACCTCAACATCTCCTCGCCCGGCTGGGCCAAGCACGCCTGGTCCAATCTCTTCGCCCCGTGGAGCGCCGAGGCGACCGTCTTCATCTTCAAC
This sequence comes from Streptomyces sp. LN549, assembly GCF_043203805.1. Taxonomy (NCBI): domain Bacteria; kingdom Bacillati; phylum Actinomycetota; class Actinomycetes; order Kitasatosporales; family Streptomycetaceae; genus Streptomyces; species Streptomyces sp. LN549. The sequence continues at coordinate 7,371,545 of NZ_JAZHRI010000002.1, forward strand.
TACACCCGCTTCGACGCCGGCCGGCTGATGGCCGAGATGGACCGTTCCGCCGTCACCAGCTTCTGCGCCCCGCCCACCGTCTGGCGCATGCTCATCCAGGCCGACCTCTCCCAGCTGAAGACCCCGCCGCGCGAGGTCGTCGCGGCGGGTGAGCCGCTGAACCCCGAAGTCATCGAAACGGTCCGGCGCGCGTGGGGCGTCACCATCCGCGACGGCTTCGGCCAGACGGAGACCGCCGTCCAGGTCGCCAACACGCCCGGTCAGGTCCTGAAGGCCGGGTCGATGGGACGCCCGAGTCCCGGCTTCAAAGTCGTCCTCCTCGACCCGGTCAGCGGTGAACCCGGCGCCGTCGAGGGAGAGATCTCGCTCGACCTGTCCGGCCATCCGGTCGGCCTGATGACCGGTTACCACGGCGACCCGGACCGCACCGCCGAGGCCATGGCGGGCGGCTACTACCGCACCGGCGACATCGGCTCACGCGACGCCGACGGCTACATCACCTACGTCGGCCGCGCCGACGACGTCTTCAAGGCCTCCGACTACAAGATCTCCCCGTTCGAGCTGGAGAGCGCCCTGCTGGAGCACGAGGCCGTCGCCGAGGCCGCGGTCGTGCCGGCACCCGACCCGGTGCGGCTCGCCGTCCCGAAGGCGTACATCGTGCTGGCCGAGGGCTGGGAGCCCGGACCGGACACCGCCAAGGTGCTCTTCGCCCACTCCAGGGCCGTGCTCGCCCCGTACAAGCGGGTCCGCAGGCTCGAGTTCGCCGAACTGCCCAAGACCGTCTCCGGGAAGATCCGCCGCATCGAGCTGCGCGAGCGCACCGCCCAGGGCGCGGGGACGGAGTACAGCGAGGGGGACCTGACGTGACAGAGCCGTCATACGCCCACGGCACCGGCACCACCCCCCTGCTCGGCGACACCATCGGGCGCAATCTCGACCGGGCGATCGAGTCGTACCCGGGCCGCGAGGCGCTCGTCGACGTGCCGTCCGGGCGGCGCTGGACGTACGCGGAGTTCGGCGCGGCCGTCGACGAGCTGGCCCGTGCTCTGATGGCCTCGGGCGTGGCCCAGGGCGACCGGGTCGGCATCTGGGCGGTCAACTGCCCGGAGTGGGTGCTCGTCCAGTACGCGACCGCGCGCATCGGCGCCGTCATGGTCAACATCAACCCCGCCTACCGGGCGCACGAGCTGGAGTACGTGCTGAAGCAGGCCGGGATCTCCCTCCTGGCCGCCTCGCTCGCGCACCGGACCAGCGACTACCGGGCCCTGGTCGACGAGGTCCGGGCGAACTGCCCCGCCCTGCGCGCCGTGCACTACATCGGCGACCGCTCCTGGGACGAACTGCTCGCCGTCGCCGGAGCGGTGACCGCAGAGCAACTCGCCGCCCGTGAGGCGGGGTTGTCCTGTGACGACCCGATCAACATCCAGTACACCTCCGGCACTACCGGCTTCCCCAAGGGAGCCACCCTCTCCCACCACAACATCCTCAACAACGGCTACTTCGTGGGCGAGTTGGTCGCCTACACCGAACAGGACCGGGTCTGTCTGCCGGTGCCGTTCTACCACTGCTTCGGCATGGTCATGGGAAACCTCGGCATCACCTCGCACGGCGCCTGCATCGTGATCCCGGCCCCCGCGTTCGAACCCGCGGCCGTCCTGGCCGCCGTCCAGCAGGAGCACTGCACCTCGCTGTACGGCGTCCCCACCATGTTCATCGCAGAACTGAACCTCCCCGATTTCGCCTCGTACGACCTCTCCTCGTTGCGTACCGGGATCATGGCCGGATCACCCTGCCCGGTCGAGGTGATGAAGCGGGTCGTCGCCGAGATGCACATGGACGAGGTGTCCATCTGCTACGGCATGACGGAGACCTCCCCGGTCTCCACCCAGACCCGCCGCGACGACGACCTGGAGCGCCGCACCGGCACGGTCGGGCGCGTGATGCCGCACATCGAGGTCAAGGTCGTCGACCCGGCGACGGGTGTGACGCTGGAGCGCGGTGCGTCGGGCGAACTGTGCACCCGCGGCTACAGCGTGATGCTCGGCTACTGGGAACAGCCGGAACGGACCGCGGAGGCGATCGACGCGGGGCGTTGGATGCACACCGGGGACCTCGCGGTGATGCGCGAGGACGGCTACGTACAGATCGTCGGCCGGATCAAGGACGTGATCATCCGGGGTGGCGAGAACGTCTATCCGCGGGAGATCGAGGAGTTCCTCTACCGCCACCCCAAGGTCGCCGATGTGCAGGTGGTGGGCGTGGCGGACGAGCGGTACGGCGAGGAGATCCTGGCCTGCGTCATCCCGGCGGACCCGGCGGACCCGCCGAGCCTGGAGGAGGTGAGGGCCTTCTGCCACGAGCGGCTGGCGCACTACAAGGTCCCGCGCCTGCTCCGGATCATGGAGGCCTTCCCGATGACGGTCAGCGGGAAGGTCCGGAAGATCGAACTGCGGGAGAACTACGGCCGGTAGCGGGCCGTGACGGGCGCCGGGGCGCCGTCAGGCGGCTTCGATGATGTCGCCGGCGGTGCCCTGGGTCGCGGCCGCCCATTCGATCAGGAGTACCTCGTAGGCCGCGGACTCCATGGGGGACCAGTCCTGGCCGGCCTGCGCGTCCACTAGCGCGCGGATCGCCTCGTTCGCCTCGACGGCGGCGGGGTGGGCCGGTTGTGCGGGAAGGGTGTTCTGCGACGGAGTCGCGGGTCTGGAGGGTGTCGCGGGTGGAGAAAGCCGTGGAGTTAAGACCATGCGCCCCACTCTAGGGCCCGCCACTGACAACAGACCGAACATCTGTGGCCCCTGGCTCGAACGTGACCGATAGCACTCACTGTGGCCGGACGGTTTCTGTGAGGTGCGGCACGTCGCGCCGCATGCAGACCCGCGGCCACCGGTCGAGGCCGTGTTCCGCCTCCTCGGCGCGAATCTTGCGCAGCCCGTCGGTGAGGTCGGACTCCGTCAGGACGCGGAAGCCGAGCCGGGCGTAGTACGGCGCGTTCCACGGCACGTGGGAGAAGGTCGTCAAGGTCAGCGCGGGCAGGCCGCCGGCCGCGGCCCACCCGGCGACGTGGTCGATCAGCGCGCTGCCCAGGCCGCGCCGGGCGGCCGACGGATGGACGGAGACCTGCTCGACATGGGCGGAGCCGTCTACCTCATCGGCGATGAGGTAGCCGAGGGGCCGGTTGTCGGGGCCCGTGGTCACCCAGGCGCGGCCGGCCGCGCGGTAGCCGTTCAGCAGCTCCACGGGCGGTGGGTCGTCGTCGGCCACACAGGACATGCCGAGGGTGCGGAAGGGTTCACCTGCGGCGCGCTCGATGTCCTGGAGAAGCGGGAGATCGGAGCGGCTGGCGAGACGGATGGGCATGCTCAAGTATGGCGCGTGACGCCTGCTCGGGAGGTGGTGTGCCGGACTCAGGCGCCGGTGCTGAGCAGTTCGTCCGCCGGGCTGTTCACCGGCTGCGGGGTCCCGGTGAGGTCCATGACGAACAGCGGGATGCCGAGACCGTCCGCCCGCTCCCTGGCGTCCGGCGCGTACCCCGCGAGCGAGAAGAACACGCTCGACACCGAGGTGCTGAGCGCGTTGAGCCACAGGCATTCGACGTCGCGCAGGGCGGTCGGCCGGGTGGTGGAGTCGACCTGGGCGATCAGCCCGGCCGCCCGCAGGTCGATCCGGGACGCCGGACGTTCGGCGGGCTGCACGACATCGCGGTAGCCCAGCCACTTCAGGTAGAGCGCGGCGGCGCCGACCGCGTCACGCGCGGTACGGATCGTCTGTGGCCGGAAAGTGGGGCGCGGGGCGGGAGCCGTGCGCGGCAGTGGTATGTGGGACGGCCGCACGGACCGGGAGGACGAGCCGCCCACGCGGCCGGGAGCCGCCACCGGCCGGACCGGGATCCGCAGCACGGCCCCGCACGGGCAGCACAGCTCCGGCTGCGGCCACTGGTCGTGCCGGCCGCAGCCGCGGCAGCGCACCGTCACCCAGTCGTCGTTCCAGGTGCGATGGGTGATCGGCGTGACGGGGGCACCGCGCAGCAGGGGCGGTGCGGTCGGTGCGCCGCACGGACACGGGTAGACGGGCGTGGCGTACGCGTGGTCGCGGCGGCAGGCCGGGCACCGTACCGGCACTGATTCCACCCTCGGACTCCTTCCGGCCCACTGATTCCGGCCCACGGGCATGTGGCCGGCCCCTGAATGCGGGCCGGCTCCGCTCCGTACCCCCATGCTCCACCACGAGCGAGGCCCGGGGGAGGGACTTGGGGTACTTCGCGGTGCCCGTCCGCGCGCGTGGCGCCCCGCGCCCCCTCTCTTGACGGCTGTCCGGGCGCACTTTAGATTTGCTTCCGTATAGCAGAATCAAACTTCCGTAATGCGGAATTGGTGCTCTCAGGTGGCGCGACAGAGCCCGACTCCACCCAGGTCCGAGCAGGAGCACTCAATGCCTCGAATGACCGCTGCCCGAGCGGCAGTTGAGATCCTCAAGCGCGAAGGCGTCAGCGACGCGTTCGGTGTGCCGGGCGCGGCGATCAACCCCTTCTACGCGGCCCTCAAGGCCTCCGGCGGGGTTCATCACACGCTCGCCCGCCACGTCGAGGGCGCCTCCCACATGGCGGAGGGCTACACCCGGGCCCGCCCGGGGAACATCGGCGTCTGCATCGGAACGTCGGGACCGGCCGGCACCGACATGATCACCGGCCTGTACTCCGCCATCGCGGACTCGATCCCGATCCTGTGCATCACCGGCCAGGCCCCGACCGCCGTGCTCCACAAGGAGGACTTCCAGGCGGTCGACATCGCCTCGATCGCGAAGCCGGTCACCAAGGCGGCCACCACCGTGCTGGAGGCCGCGCAGGTCCCGGGCGTCTTCCAGCAGGCCTTCCACCTGATGCGCACCGGCCGCCCCGGCCCGGTCCTCATCGACCTGCCGATCGACGTCCAGCTCACCGAGATCGAGTTCGACCCCGATCTGTACGAGCCGCTGCCGGTGCACAAGCCCGCCGCGACCCGCAGGCAGATCGAGCGCGCCGTCGAGATGCTGAACGCCTCCGAGCGGCCGCTCCTCGTCGCGGGCGGCGGCATCATCAACGCCGACGCGTCCGAACTCCTGGTGGAGTTCGCCGAGCTGACCGGCGTCCCGGTCGTCCCGACCCTGATGGGCTGGGGCATCATCGCCGACGACCACGAACTCAATGCCGGCATGGTGGGCCTCCAGACCTCGCACCGCTACGGCAACGCGAACTTCCTGGAGTCCGACTTCGTCCTCGGCATCGGCAACCGCTGGGCCAACCGCCACACCGGCAAGCTGGACGTCTACACCCGGGGCCGGAAGTTCGTCCACGTCGACATCGAGCCCACCCAGCTGGGCAAGATCTTCGCCCCCGACCTCGGCATCGCCTCCGATGCCAAGGCCGCGCTGGAACTGTTCGTCGAGGTGGCGCGTGAGCTGAAGGCGGCAGGCAAGCTGAAGGACCGCACGCAGTGGGCCGCCTCCACGCAGGAGCGCAAGGCGTCCCTCCAGCGGCGCACGCACTTCGACAACGTGCCGCTGAAGCCGCAGCGCGTGTACGAGGAGATGAACCGGGCGTTCGGCCCCGAGACCCGGTACGTCACCACGATCGGCCTCTCCCAGATCGCCGGCGCGCAGATGCTGCACGTCTACCGGCCGCGCCACTGGATCAACTGCGGTCAGGCGGGCCCGCTCGGCTGGACCATCCCGGCGGCCCTGGGTGTGGCGACGGCCGATCCCGAGGGCTCCGTCGTCGCGCTCTCCGGCGACTACGACTTCCAGTTCATGCTGGAGGAGCTGGCGGTCGGCGCGCAGCACCGCATCCCGTACGTGCACGTCCTGGTGAACAACTCCTACCTGGGGCTGATCCGCCAGGCGCAGCGCAACTTCGACATCGACTTCCAGGTCAGCCTGGAGTTCGAGAACCTCAACTCCCCGGAGCTGGGCGTCTACGGCGTGGACCACGTCAAGGTCGTCGAGGGTCTGGGCTGCAAGGCGATCCGGGTCACCGAGCCGGACCAGCTGCTGCCGGCCTTCGAGGAGGCGAAGAAGCTGGCGGCGGAGTTCCGGGTGCCGGTGGTCGTCGAGGCGATCCTGGAGCGGGTCACGAACATCGCGATGAGCGGTACGGACATCGCGTCGGTCAACGAGTTCGAGGACATCGCGACGGAACCGGGCCACGCGCCGACGGCGATCCGCCCGTTCGTGAAGGCCTGATCCGTCGGGCCTGCGGCCCCTGCTTCCCGTTCACCGTTCACCGGGGGAGCAGGGGCCGCCTTGTCGCTGCCCACGATCCACTGCCCGGGCGTGGCAGTGAGTCAGGACAGGACCAGCAGGTCCATCCAGCTGGTCGCCGGCTCCGCGGGGCCGGCCTCGGCCGCCGCGCGCAGGTCCGCCATCCCGGCGGCGAACTCCTCGTCGGTGATGCCCCGCAGTTTGGAGTCGGCGTCGCGGCGGATGCTGTCCGCGAACGCCGCCAGCGTGGGCGCGCTCTCCTGCGGTACGGAGTGCAGAGCGACCCGGGAGAAGCCCGCGGTGGCGAACGCCGCGCAGACCCGTTCGACACTCGGGTAGGTGCTGATGGCGCGCTCGGTGGCGGGGAAGTACCGCACCCGCAGGTCGCGGGCGGCCCGTCCGGGGAACACATTGCGGATGAGGACCGGCGCCCCGGGCTTCAGGGCCCGGCGCAGTTCGCGCGCCGCCGCCCGCGGGTCGGACAGGTGATGGATGACCGAGCCCAGCCAGGCCGCGTCGGCGCACCCGTCGGGTACGGGCAGACTCTCGGCCCGTCCGTCGTGCACTTCGATGCCCTCGGCAGAGGGAATGAGGGCGCGCATCGCCTCGGCCGGTTCGACGGCCAGGACGCGTACGCCGAACCACTCGTGGAACGCGGAGGCGAAGGCGCCCGTCCCCGCGCCGACGTCGAGTACGGTCCCTCCGGGGGCGAGACGTGCCTCCTTGCTGATGATCTCGCGCCAGGCCGCGAGCCCGGCGCGGGGAACCTCCCGCGCGGCCCGGTAGTCCTCGGCAGTGCGCCGGTCGTACGGAATCGCTGTCATGTGCCCTCCAGGTGGTGCGCTGCTGTGCCGACTCGGCCGGTCCGCGGTGCGAGTCCGTTCAGTACGGGGGTCAGGTCCGGTTCCGTGCCGTCTTCCCGATCAGCGAAGATCCCGTAGAAGAGCCAGCCTCTCGGGGGTGCGAGGGTGGACGCCGCGAGGGGGAGGATCCCCGGCCTGTCGTCCCCGGCGAGCAGCCCGGCATCGGACAGGGCGTGGACGAGCCGCTCGAAGTAGTCATCGTCCGCGACCGGTACGAAGGCCATGCGGAGCCTGACACCGAGCCGGGCGGCGATCAGCGCGGGCGAGAAGCGGGCGTTCACCTCGAGTACGGGGACGAGCTCACCCGACGTGGTCGTCATCGAGTCGACGGCCAGCGGCCCGTGGTAGCCCTCGGCGGCCACCGCGGCCGCCACCGCCTCCACGGTCTCGCGGTACCCGGCGCGGTCGAGCTGTTCCAGCAGCGCGGCGCCCGCCGGGCCGGAGCCCCGGAAGGAGTGCCCCTCGTTGACCAGTTCGCGGGTCCCGTGCCAGGTCACCTGCCCCGCCGGACCGATGTCCAGGTGCGTGACGAAATCGGCCGCCCGCTCGTACAGCGGCTGGACGACGAATTCGATCCGGTCCTCCCGCCGGGCCAGGGCGAGCAGGAGCCTGTCCAGCCTGGCGGCCGTTTCGACCACGAAGTTGCCCTGGCCCGAGACGCCGTAGGGATCCTTGACCACGCACGGCGCCCCGGCGGCGGCCGCGCGCAGTTCGTCCGCCGAGGTGACGACCACGCCCGAGCCGGGGTAGCCGAGCCGGGTCGAGAACGTCTTGGAGTTGACCCGGCGGACCGTCCCGGCGTCGGGCTGCCGTCCGTCGAGCCCCATGCGGGTGAGCGCCGCCCGGGTGCTCGGCAGTACCGCGTACGGGGCGCAGGCCAGTCCCGCGAGACCGGCCGTGTCCATGCCGTGCGCCGCGAGCCGCTCCTCCACCGGCTCCCCGGCAGGACCGGGCACCGGCAGGTGCCGGGCGCCGAAACCGGCCGCGTGCATCATCTCGGTGAAGGCGGCCGGGGGCCGGTGATGGGTGAGGAGCACGTCGGCGGGGCGGCAGAGCGCCGCGAGCAGCTCGTCCATGCCGCTCAGCAGACGCTCCGCGTGCGGGTCCCGCAGAGCGGGCAGCCGGGCGAGTCCCTGGGGCCGCCAGTGCCGCTCGGCGTCGCAGCTGCCGAACCGGACGGTGCCCCCCGCGGCGGTCATCCGGAGACGTCCTGAAGGGCGGGCCCACCGGAAAGGAAGCGCTCCTCGATGCGCGCCAGGGTCCGGAAGTCGTCGACGCTGACGGTTCCCAGGTCGATCGGGCGGCCGGAGACCTCTTCCAGGAGGTAGATGAACTCCAGGAAGTCCAGGGAGTCGACGAGCCGCCCTTCGATGAGGTCGAGTTCAGTGCCGATCTCTCCGGTCAGCTCGGGGTTCTTGCTGTAGAGCCAGTCGACTACCTGCTTCATGAGCGCTTCTCCTGTGTGTTGTGGGTGTGGACGGGGCCCGGCGCCGGCAGGGCCGGGGCGCCGACCGCGATGGCGGCGGCCCAGTCGCCCTGGTGGGTGATGCTCACCGACCAGGAGGTGAGTGCCCTGCGTCCGGCCGCGGCGAGGGCGCTGCGGTGCGCGTGGACCAGAGGCGCCCCGCCGGACGCACGCAGGATCTCGATGTCGCGGTGCAGGACGAAGTCGTCCTGGGGGGTGAGCAGTTTGATGAACGCCTCCTTGGCCGCCAGACGGCCGGCCAGGGTCGCGTGGCTGCCGTTGCGCACACCGTCCAGCTCGCGCAGCTCCCGCTCGGTGAACTGGTCGCCGAGCCAGCGGGGCCCGAGCCGGGCCAGCCGCTCGCCCACCGACGGGATGTGCGTCAGGTCGACGCCGACCGCTACCGGCGCACCGGCTGCCAGCTCATCGAGGAGGGCGGTGAGGCGGGACCTGTCGGTGGTCGTGGCCGCGCTCACCGGGCGCCGCCGACAGCTTCGGCGTCCGTCCGGATCGCCCCGCGCAGCTCGTCGCGCAGCCGGGCGACCACGGTGGCGGCGGGCAGTACCGCGTTCACATGGCCGACACCGGCCCCGGCATACCGGGCCATCTCGTCCACCCGCCCCTCGGCCTCCAAGGTGGGGGCCGCCGCCGAACCACGCGGAACGGGCCGGCGGGCACCCATGACCGTGGTCCAGGCGATCAGGTGGGCCGGCAGCGGCTCGGCCGCCTCGGTGACCGGGCTACGCAGGACACGATGGACCCGGCCGGGCCAGCCGATCGAGAACCGGTCCGTCATCACTGTGTCGCCCGGCCCGGCCACGGTGAGCGCCTGCCGGTACGCGGGGTGCGCGCCGGACTCCTCGGTGGCGACGAAAGCCGTCCCGCACAGGGCGCCCGACGCCCCCAGGGCGGCGAGTCCGAGCAGATCCGCGCCCCGGTGCACGCCCCCGGCGGCGAACAGCGGCACGCCGAGGCGCCGCTTGGCGGTCCGCGCCAGGAGCTGCCGCACGGGGAGGGTCCCGAGGTGGTGGCCGCCCGCGTCGGTTCCCTGGAGCACCACGGCGCGGGCGCCCATCGCGACGGCCGCGTCCGCGTCCTCGGCGGTTCCGACCTGGACCACCAGGCGGTGACCGGCCTTGCGTACCTCCCGCGCGAACGGAACGGGCGGCAGGCCGTAGCTGTTCACGACGAGTTCGCGGTCCGCCGCTTCCAGGACGGCCCTGAGCTGATCGGCCAGCAGCGCCCCCGCGACCTCGGGAATCACGTTGACACCGAAGACGGCGGGCGTGGCCCGCGCCGTGGCCGCGACCAGGCCGGAGGCCAGGGTCCGGTCGCTCTTGTAGAGGGCGACGGTGCCCAGCGCCCCGGCGCCGCTGACGGCGGCGGCGAGCGCGGGGGTCGCCACCCCTCCCATCCCGGCCTGGATCAGCGGCAGTTCGGTCCCCAGCGCGGCCGCCCCCGCGGCCAGCGGCGGGGGCAGCCGGAGAGCGGGGTCAGCCCCGGACATCGCGGAGCCTCGCCAGGGCCGACTCGGCGCTGCCGTACGTCAGTTCCATCGCGTGGACCCAGCGCTCCACACCGAAGGCGGTGCAGCTGCTGTGCGCGGTGGCGCCTTCGGTGGTGATGCCGAGGCGTTCGCCGAAGAAGTTGCGGTGCCGGTTGACGGAGGCGATGGCCGTGCCGTCCTTGGCGAGGAACTCGTACTTGACGGGGTCCAGCGCCATCAGCTTCGCGCGGGAGCCGGTCTTGTCGTAGAAGGGGTCGTTGGCGGGCTCGTAGCTCAGCTCCACGCCCAGATCGGCGGCGAGGGCGGTGATGAACTCCTTCGACGCGGCCAGGTGTTCCGCCGCACCCTGCGAGGTGCCCAGGTAGATGACCTCGCGCATGTGGAAGCCCCACAGGCGGCGCAGCCCGTCGTAGTGCGTCTCGTTGCGGAAGCAGCGTCCGACCGAGGTGAGGCGCTGCCCGGCACCGACCTCCTGGCCCTCCAGGGAGAGCAGCAGCCCGTAGCAGGTCGCGGAGGGAAGCATGTAGCCGGTGGCGGCCAGGGACACGTCCGCGGGCGCGGATCCGGCCGCCAGCCCGTCGATGCCCTCCTCGGTGAAGCGCCCCGCGGACACGCCCAGGTGCGGGAAGTTGCGGAAGTAGTCCAGCCGCGCCAGCCCCTCGGCGGGAAGCAGCGGGGGGCCGACGACGGCGGGGGCTTCCACCTGGGCCGCCAGCTGGGTGAACAGGTCGTCGAGGGCGTGGAACAGCGCGGTGCGGGCGGGGCCCAGCGGCACGAGGCCGGGTCCCGGCTGCCGGAGCGCGGCCGTGTCCGACGGCGGGGCGGAAGAGGTGGCGTGCGTGGTCATGGGGCGGCTTCTCCTTGAGTCCGGTGCGGTTCCCGCTCGGCGCGGCCGGTGTGCGGACGCCGTCGGGTGGTGGTGCGGTCGGACGGCGCTCAGCCGAGCAGGCCGATCCGCTGGTAGAAGGCCGTGGTGCGGGAGGTGATCGAGGCGTGCGCCGCCTGGCGGGCCGGGTCGGCCAGCAACCGGGTGCGGAAGGCGAAGGGGTCGGGGATACCGGCGTCGCGGTAGACCTCGACGCTGTACAGCTGCTGGATGGACGTCTCGATGTAGCGCTCCACGTAGGTGCGGGCCATGGCCTTCTCCTCGGCGTCGCCGGCCTCGCACAGCCGCTCGTACAGGGCGCGCACCAACTGGCAGCCGAAGGCGATGTGCCGGGACTCGTCCTGGTGGTGGACCCGGTTGATGGCGCGGATCGTCTCGGGCAGCGTCGCGTCGGCGGCCATCCTGCTGTTGAAGTGGTCGACGATCTGCTCGAAGATCAGGATCCGGCTGAAGACGATGAAGTTGTCGAGCAGGGCGGAGTGGCTCTTGGCGGGGAAGGCCATGGACCGGTCGGCGTAGAGCTTCTTGCCGTACCGCAGGCAGAACTCAGCGAAGAACCACATGTGTTCGTTCTCCTCACCCAGGAAGTGGTGGAAGAACGGGGTAGGGATCTCGTATCCGGGGGCGTGGATACGGGCCACGACCTCCTGGAGCAACTCCCGGATGCCGTGCACGTTCAGGCTGTAGAAGTTGACGCTCTCCCATTTGGCCAGCGCCAGGTACTGGTCGCGGGTGAGCTCGGCGGCGGCGTCGGTGCCGTGCACCGACATGAGGTCCTCGCTCATCCACAGCGCGCCCTCGGGAATGCTGTCGGGCCAGTCGAACGTCTGGTACGGGTTGTAGTAGTCGTTCTCGGCGGCGGCGGTCAGCCGCTTCACAGCGGCGCTGAACTCGTCGTCCCAGACGGATACCGTGGCAGTGCTCATCGTGACTTCCTTATGGGAGGGGTGCGGAGGGGAAAGCCGGTCACCGGTGATCAGCGGAGTGTCTCCAGCGCGACGGTCCCCGCCACGCTCTCGACCAGGAGCGTCTCGAAGGACCGCAGGAGCCGTTCGATCTCCGGCCTGGGGATCAGACGGGTGTCCGCCATGAGGTGGAGCAGGCAGGTGTTCGGCTCGTACGCGGTGTGCACGAAGAAGGTGGCGTCCTGGCGCTCCCACACGCCGACGCAGGACACCTCGGTCTTCTCGGTGAGCGCCCTCAGCTGTTCGGCCGATCCGTCGGTGGCCGGCAGACCGGACCAACGGTCGTGCATCCGCTTGTCGTTGAAGAAACAGGAGAGGTCCAGCTCGCCGCCGCTCGCCACCCGCGCCTCCTCCAGAACTTCGTCCATGGCCAGCGGGTCGTACTGCGCGTGTCGGTAAGCGTTCATGCCCACGAGGAAGGTGCGCCGGATGAGTTCCTCGAACGAGCCCGTGCCGCTGTCGACGGCGAACAGGGCGTTCTCGGCCATCGCCGCGATCAGCCGCCGGCTGCGCTCGTCGTGGCGGTTGACGGCGATGAGCTGGAGGACCGCCGTGTCGTGTCCGCTGTACGAGCCGAGTACGGCGGCGGTCGCGGCGAGCAGCACCGTCTGGGTGCTCACCCGGCAGCGGTCGGCCAGTGCGGTCGCGGCCACGGCGACGGCGGGTGAGTCCATGCGCAGGCGCACGAACCGCTCCGGCGCGGGGTCGTCGGCGGGCCGGGTGAACATGGCGGGGGGCACCCGGCCCAGAGTGGTGCGCCAGTAGGCCAGGGAGGCGGCGCCGCGGGCGGCGCCCGCGCCCTCGGTCTCGAACGCGGCCTGGTCGAGGGGCTGCCAGTCGGAGGAGGGCCCCGCCCGGTCGTCGAGCAACGCGGCCAGGTCGGCGAGGAGTTCGCGTACGGCCCAGAAGTCGACGCCGAGGTGGGAGAAGGCGAGGGCCAGCTGACCGGGGGCCCCCGCCTCCAGCACCAGGGCGCAGCGCAGGGGGAGTTCGCTGTCGTGGTCGAACGCGGTGCCCGCGAGTTCCTGGGCCAGGCGGCCGGCCGTCTCGGCTCCCGTTCCCGGTGAGGTGTCGTACACGGTGTACGCGAACGTCCCCTCGTCCGTGACCTCCTGCTCGGGGCCGGTGGCGGTCTGCCGGAAGTGGGTGCGCAGAGCCTCGTGCCGGCTCAGCAGTTGCCCGAGGGCGGCAGCGACCTGGGCCTCGGTGCGACCGGGCGGCACGGGCAGGGTCCGGCGGATGTTGAAGTAGTGGGATCCCTCGCCCAGCCAGCGGATGGACTTCCAGATCGCCTGCTGGCCCCAGGTCATCGGGGCGCGGTCGGCCCGGCGTCCGCGGAAGCGCGACGAGCCGGTTCGGCTGTCGTCCATGGTTGGTTCCTTTCGTCGCCGCGCAGGGCCGTGCCGCGGGCGTGAGGCATGAGGTGTGGGGAGCGAACCGGACAGGCGGACGCAACCCGTGCGCGGGCAGCGGGCATCGTCCGCCCGGGCCGGGCCGTTGAGGGCGGCCGGCGCGGGGCGGCAAGGGGCTCGGGGCCGGCGCATGGCGGTGTCCGACGGCATGCGCCGGGCGCCCCCGGGGCCGGTTCCCGCGGGTGGATGAATGAGAAGGGGGCCGGCCGGCGCTCAACGGATGTCCGCAGCCCGATTAGGGCGCGAGGTAACACGAGAGTTCGCTCGGGAAGGCGGCTGCGGCCGTCGGCCAAGATGTGGGCACGGGGCCGCCGCACGCCACCCCCGCAGGCGTCAGCTGGAAGACGAGCGGGGGCCGGGCGTCACTGCACGGCCCTGCTCGGAGTCGGGACGTTAGCAACCTGGTTCGCGAAACGTCTAGACCAAATAGGGGAGTTGAACAATTGATGACCATCGGGTGAACATTCGCTGTCCCGTGTGCCCGGGATTCCTTGACGCCTTGAAAGGTCTAGTCCAAACTGCGGGTGGCGCTGATCGGAGCGAGGCGAAGCGCGTGGCCGGCGGACAACCCGCACCGGGCCCCCATGCCGCCGCTCGCGCGCCTCCCACGGCCCGCAATGGTGCGGGACCTCCATCGCACTACCCGAAGAGGTTTTCGAGTGCGACCCGCACACCACGTCACGGAGCCCGGATGGTTCGTGCGACGCGCCGTTCGCTGGCGCTCCGTCGGCAGGCTCCTGCGCCACACGCACCCCGCACTGCGGACGGCGACCATCGCCCTGCACATCACCGTCGGACTGCTGCCGGTCGTCTTCATCGCCTGGACGAGCCGGCTCATCTCCCGCGTCCCCGACTCCCTTTCGCCTTCCGGCGGTTCGGGATGGGCGGTGCTGGGGCTCGCGCCCCTGCTCGCGGTCTGCGCGTTCGTGGTCCAGCAGCTGCTGGCACCCTTCCAATCGGCGCTGGGCGAACTGGTCACCCGGCAGGTGGACGGCGCGTGCATCGCCCGCCTCATGCGGTGCGCGCTGATCGGCCTGCCGGTCGCCGAACTGGAGCGCCAGGACGTCCTCGACATCCTGTCCGACGCCCGGGGTGGGTTCGAGCGGGTGTCCCCCACACCGGGCGACGCCGCCGCCGGGGCCCTGGCGCTGATCGCCCGCTACGCCCAGCTGGCCGGTGCCTCGGTGATGGTCGCCCTGGTACTCGGTCCGGGGCCGGGAATCCTGGTCGCGGTCACGGCCCTGGTGATCAGGTTCGGCCAGCGCGGCTCACTGGACCGCTTCGGCGCCCTGCGGATCGCTCTCGCGGGGGAGCGGAGGAAGCTCAACTACCTGCGCCGCACCGCCGGCGGGCCGGCACTGGCGAAGGAGGCCCGGATGCTCGGGCTGCTCCCCTGGCTCCGCGAGCGCCACACCGCTCAGGCCCGGGGCTATCTGGACCCCCTGTGGGAAGGACGGCGACGGCTCCTCTTCTGGCCCTTCGTGGGACTCGCGGCCGTCGGCCTGGTGGGCGGCGGCGGCTCGCTGTACGTCCTGGCCCGGGAGGGCGCGAACGGCTCCCTGTCCCTGCTCCAGCTCTCCGTGGCCCTCCAGGCCGTACTGATCCCCATGCGGTTCGGCGTGTACTTCCCGGAGAGCGACGTGCAGACCCGGGACGGCCTCGCCGCGTACCACGCGCTGACCCGGCTGGAGTCGATGGCGGCGGGCGGACCCGCCGGCCCCGAGCGGCAGGACGGCGCCCTCGCCACCGTCCCCGAGGGGGCGATCCGCTTCGAGGACGTCACCTTCCGCTACCAGGACGACGGGCCGGACGTGCTGAGCGGCCTCGATCTGGTGCTGGAGCACGGCAGGTCCACCGCCGTCGTCGGGCTGAACGGAGCGGGCAAGACCACCCTGGTCAAGCTCCTCGCCAGGCTCCACGAGCCGTCCGTGGGCCGTATCACCGCCGGCGGCACTCCCTTGTCCGGGTTCCCGGCGGCAGACTGGCACCGGCGCATCGCAGTGATCTTCCAGGACTTCACCCGCTACCAGCTCACCGCCGCCGAGAACATCGGACTGGGCCGGCCGGACCGGATGGACGACCGGGAGGCCCTCCTCGCGGCAGCCGGCCGGGCGGGTGCCCGCGAGGTGATCGAGCGGCTGCCGAACGGCCTGGACACTGTGCTCTGCGGCCAGTACGAGAACGGAAGCGATCTCTCCGGCGGTCAGTGGCAGCGCGTCGCGTTGTCCCGCGCGCTGCTGGCCGTGGACGCCGGTGCCTCGCTGCTGATCCTCGACGAGCCGACCGCGCAGCTGGACGTCCGCGCGGAGGCGGCCTTCTTCGACCGCTTCCTCGAGATGACCGAGGGGATCACGAGCGTGATCGTCGCGCACCGCTTCTCCAGTGTGCGCCGCGCCGACCGGATCGTGGTGCTGGCCGACGGGGCGGTGGCCGAGTCCGGGACCCATGAGGAGCTGATGGCGCTCGACGGACGCTACGCGGAGCTGTTCCGGATCCAGGCGGAGCGCTTCGCCGAGGAACAGGCCGAGGACGCCGCGGTACGCGCCACGGCCGGAACACTCCCGCGCGCCGCTCAGCCCGTTTCGACACCGGAAGGTGCCAGGTGAAGACCCTTTTCCTCGCGGTCCACCAGTTGTTGCGGATCGCCGTACGGTGCGACGCCCGGCGCCTGACCCGGGCCGTCGCCCTGATGGTCGTGGGCTTCCTGTCCACACCTCTGATCGCGCTGTGCCTGAAGTCGCTGACCACGGCCGCGGTGGCGCACGACGCGTCCGTGGCCACCTGGCTGGCCCTGTGCACCGCGCTGTTGCTGGTTCTCGAACTGATGATGAACCACTTCGCGCATCTCTCGTACTTCGAGCTGGGAGAGCTGGAGGAACTGAGCCTGCAGAACGAGGTGATCGCGCTCGCCCATGGCAGCAGCGGCCTGGAACAGTTCGACAGTCCCGGGTACGCGGACACCCTCGCCCTGATCAGGGAGGAGCTGCCCCGCACCCGGGCCTGCCTGGAGGCGGTGCTCCAACTCGGCGGTCTTGTGCTCCAGATGGCCCTGACGTCGGTGCTGCTCGGTCTGCTCGACCCGTGGCTGCTGCTCCTGCCGCTGGCCGGCGCGGTCCCCGTCGTCGCGGGCAACCGGGCCCAGCTCCTGATCGACCGCGCGAAGGAGCTCACCGCACCGGAGAACCGGCTGGGCCGCCACCTGCTGGAGGTGGCCACCACCCAGTCGTCGGTCAAGGAGATCCGGCTCGCCGCAGCCGAGGACGTCCTCCTGCGCCGCCACCGCGCCGACTGGAGCCGGGCGAGCCGGGCGATCGGCGGTGCCCAGCTGACCGCGGCCGTGCTGCGCGCCGCGGGCCAGCTCGTCTTCGCCGCCGGCTACGGCGGGGCGATCTACCTGGTGGTCGGCCGGGCCGTATCCGGCGGGGCGGGCCTCGGCGACGTCATCCTTGTCATCACCCTCGCCTCGCAGATCAGCCTCCAGGTCTCGACCGCTCTCGGGCTCCTGACCGCGCTCCAGGGCGCCGGGCGCACCATGGAGCGGCTGGCCGAACTGCGCGGCCCCGCCGCGCACGGCGACGACGCGCTCACCGACGTACCCGCCGTGCTCACCCGGGGCATCAGGCTGGAGAACGTCAGCTTCAGCTATCCCGGGAGCGACCGGAAGGTCCTCGATGAGGTGACCCTGGACATCCCGGCGGGCACCGCGCTGGCGGTCGTCGGCGAGAACGGAGCCGGCAAGAGCACCCTGGTGAAACTCCTGTGCGGCCTCTACCGCCCCACCTCCGGCCGCATCCTGGTGGACGGGGCCGACCTTGCCGGATGCGACGCCCGCCAGTGGCAGTCCCGGACCGGAACGCTCTTCCAGGACTTCGCCCGGCTCGAACTGCGGCTCCGCGACAACGTCGGCATCGGAGATCTCGGCCGCCTCGACGACGATCCGGCGCTGCACACCGCCCTCCGCGCCGCCGAGGCGGAACAGGTCGAGGAGCGGGTCCCCGCCGGCCTCGACGGACTGCTTGGTCGTGGTTACGGCGACGGCGCCGAACTCTCCGGCGGCCAGTGGCAGAAGCTCGGCCTGGCCCGCGCCCTGATGCGTCGCCGTCCCCTGATGGTGGCGCTCGACGAGCCCGCCTCGGCCCTCGATGCCACGGCCGAGCACGCGCTGTTCGAACGGTTCGCGGACCTGTGCGCGGGGGCGAGCGCCGAAACCGGGGCGATCACGCTGCTCATCTCGCACCGCTTCTCGACCGTCCGGATGGCGGACCTGATCGTGGTGCTGGAGAAGGGCCGTGTCTCGGAGCTGGGCACCCACGCGGAACTGGCCGCGGGCGGCGGTCTCTACGCGGAGCTGTACGACCTCCAGGTCCGGGTCTACAGCTGAGGAGTACGGGCCCGGCCCCGGGCGCGCACGCGAAAGGGCGCGGAGTGCGGGACCGTAATCCGTACTCCACGCCCGCTTCCGGAAAAAGGGAGGAACAGGGGCCGCGGCGAGGCGCGAAGGGGGCGGCAGGGACCGGCTCGTTCAGGTCAGGAACCGGCACCGCCACTCACACCACCGCACTGGCATCGCACCACCGCCGCGGCCTCGGGGGTGTCTGGCGGATCCCCGCGGCGTCGCGGGGATCCGCCAGACACCCCGTCCTGCCCGCGCCCCGCGCAACCCCTCATCCGGGTGGGTGCGACGACGCGAGCAGGGCTTTACCCGGGGCCTAGTCCTCGCGCAGGGCGCGGACGGCCTCCTCCACGCGCGTGCCGTACTCGGCATCCGCGGCGTGGAAGTGGGCGAGGTTCTTCTCGATCACGTCGTCCCGGGTGACCTGCGAGAGGCCGCCCGCGATGTTGGCGATGAGCCGGTCCTTCTCGTCGTCCGACATCAGCCGGTACAGCTCGCCCGCCTGGAAGAAGTCGTCGTCCTTCGTGTGGGCGGGCGCCTCGTGCGTGCCGGTCCAGCCCTGGACGGCCAGCGGGGCGGAGTGCGCCGCGTCCGTCTGGGCCGGGCCCGCGTACGAGTTGGGCTCGTAGTTCTTGTCGTGCCGCGCCCCGTTGCGCGTGGCGTGCAGCCCGTCGCGGCCGTAGTTGTCGACGACGGCGGTGCGCGGCGCGTTCACCGGCAGGTGGGTGTGGTTGACGCCCAGCCGGTAGCGGTGCGCGTCCGCGTAGGCGAACAGCCGGCCCTGGAGCATCTTGTCCGGGGACGGACCGATGCCGGGCACGAAGTTGTTCGGGGAGAACGCGGCCTGCTCGACCTCGGCGAAGACGTTGTCCGGGTTGCGGTCCAGGACCAGCCGGCCCACCCGCTGGAGCGGGTAGTCGCTGTGCGGCCACACCTTGGTGAGGTCGAACGGGTTGAAGCGGTAGTCCGCGGCCTCCGCGGCCGGCATGACCTGCACATGCAGCGTCCAGGACGGGTTCACACCGCGCTCGATGGCCTGGAGCAGGTCCGTCTGGTGGGAGCTCGCGTCCTTGCCGACGAGCTCGGCGGCCTGGTCGGCGGAGAGGGAACGCACGCCCTGGTTCGTCTTGAAGTGGTACTTGACGAAGAAGGCCTCACCCGCGGCGTTCGTCCACTGGTAGGTGTGCGAGCCGTAGCCGTTCATGTGGCGGTACGAGGCGGGGATGCCGCGGTCGCCCATCAGCCAGGTCACCTGGTGCGTCGCCTCGGGGGCGTGTGCCCAGAAGTCCCAGACGTTGTCCGGCTCCTGACGGCCCGTGAACGGGTCGCGCTTCTGCGAGTGGATGAAGTCGGGGAACTTGATCGGGTCCTTGATGAAGAACACCGGGGTGTTGTTGCCGACGAGGTCGTAATTGCCCTCGTCCGTATAGAACTTGAGGGCGAAACCGCGCGGGTCGCGCACCGCGTCCGCGCCGCCGAGCGAGTCGGCGACCGTCGAGAACCGGATGAACGTCTCGGTGCGGCGGCCCACTTCGGAGAGGAAGTCCGCGCGGGTGAAGCCGGTGACGTCGTCGGTCACCTCGAAGTAGCCGTACGCGCCGGAGCCCCGGGCGTGCACCACGCGCTCCGGGATGCGCTCCCGGTTGAAGCGAGCGAGCTTCTCCAGGAGGTGACCGTCCTGGAGGAGGATCGGGCCGCCGGCGCCGGCGGTGGCGGAGTTCTGGTTGTCGGCGACCGGGGCGCCGGACTCGGTCGTAAGCACGCGCTGCGTCATGGTGTCGGGGCGACCTTCCGTACGGGAGCTGCTGAACTGCGACGGCCTGGGGGCGTAGGGGCTCCAGGAGCGTAAGTACGCTCCGAACCCGACGTCAACAGTTTGTTGAAATTCATGGTGAAGAGGTGTGGCAAGGTGCGTGGAGAGGTGTTCCGGACGGCGCCGGCGCCTGGGCGCGACAGGACAGGTGTCAGCGCCGACGCCGCCCGGAAGTCTGTGGGCCGGGGGATACGCACCCGGCGGGGTGGTGCCGGCCGGGCCTGCACGGGGCCCGGCCGCATCGGTCAGTCCCGGACGGGCTGACCGGACAGACGCTCGACCGAGCGCAGCAGCGCCGAGTGGTCGAGGCCGCCGTCGCCCTGCGCGCGCAGCGAGGCGACGAGCTGGGCGACCACGCCGCCGACCGGCAGTGCGGCACCCACGTTGCGGGCGGCGTCCGTGACGATGCCCATGTCCTTGTGGTGCAGGTCGATCCGGAAGCCCGGAGCGAAGTCCCGGTTCAGGAAGTTGTCCTTCTTGCGGGTCAGTACGGTCGAGCCGGCCAGTCCGCCGTTGAGGACGTCCAGTGCGGCGGCGAGGTCGACCCCGGACTTCTCCAGGAAGACGACGGCCTCGGCGCAGGCCTGGATGTTGACGGCGACGATCAGCTGGTTGGCCGCCTTCACCGTCTGGCCGGAGCCGTGCGGACCGCAGAGCACGATGGTCCTGCCCAGCGCGTCGAGCAGCGGCTTCGCGGCGTCGAAGTCCGCCTGCTCGCCGCCGACCATGATGGACAGCACGGCCTCGATGGCGCCGGCCTCGCCGCCGGAGACGGGGGCGTCCAGGACCCGGATGCCCTTCTCGCGGGCGTTCTTCGCGAGGTCCACGGAGGTCTGCGGGGTGATCGAGGACATGTCGATCAGCAGCGCGCCGCGCCTGGCGTTCTCCAGGATGCCCTCGGGGCCGTACGCGATCGCCTCGACCTGCGGGGAGGCCGGCACCATCGTGATGACCACGTCCGCGTCCTTGACCGCCTCGGCGATCGAGCCCGCGCCGGTGCCGCCGGCCGCGGCCAGCCGGTCGACCTTGTCCTGCTCCAGGGTGTAACCGGTGACGTCGTAACCGGCCTTGATCAGGTTCTCGGACATGGGCGAGCCCATGATGCCGAGCCCGATCCACGCAACCTTGGGGAGGTTGTTGCTCATGAGGGTGCCTTCCGATAAGCGTGTGTACGAAGGGCTGTCCGCCGCTATCGGCGGGCGGCCCGCGCGGTGGCCGGGAGCCACTCGAAGGACTCGGCGCTCGGCCGGTCGCCCGGCTTGTACTCCAGGCCGACCCAGCCGTCGTAACCGGCCTTCGTCAGCTCGTCGAGGAGCTGCTCCAGTGGGAGCGAGCCGGTGCCGGGCGCGCCGCGCCCCGGGTTGTCCGCGATCTGGACGTGACCGGTCCTGTCGGCGTACGCCGCGATGACCTGGCTGAGGTCCTCGCCGTTCATCGACAGGTGGTACAGGTCCAACAGGAACTTCGCGTTGCCGAGCCCCGTCGCCGCGTTGACGCGGTCCACGACCTCGATCCCGGCCGGCGCGCTCACCAGCGGGTAGCGCGGCGACTCCGGCTTGTTCAGGGTCTCGATCAGCAGGACCGCCCCGATCCGGTCGGCTGCGCGGGCGGCGATGACCAGGTTCTCCAGGGCGAGTTCGTCCTGCGCGGCGGGGTCGACACCGTCCACCCGGTTGCCGTAGAGGGCGTTGAGTGCCTTGCAGCCGACCGAGGCGGCGAAGCCTGCCGCCACCTCGATATTGGCCCGGAAGCGGTCCGACTCCGTGCCGGGCACGGAGAGCGCGCCGCGGTCGGGGCCGGGCAGCTGTCCGGCGTAGAAGTTCAGCCCCACCAGCTGGGTGCCGGCGTCGTCGAGCGCCTTCTTCAGCGCGTCGAGCTCGGCCTGCGGCGGGGTGGGGGTCTCGGTCCAAGGCCACCACAGCTCGACCGCGGTGAAGCCCGCCGCGGCGGCTGCCGCGGGTCGCTCCAGGAGCGGGAGTTCCGTGAAGAGGATCGAAAGGTTCACATCGAAGCGCTGGTCCGGGTAGCCCATGAGGGTTTCGGCGCTCCTTCCGTATTGCGGAAGTTAGTTTCTGCTTAACGGAAGGTTGCCCGGGAGGTGGCCGGGCTGTCAAGGGGGTGCCCGGAATTCGGGCCGGTCGCGGCGGTCGCACCCGGGTCCGGACATACCGAAGGCGGGGCGGAGGCCCGCCGGCCCTCCGCCCCGCCCTCCGGGTCCGCTACCGGATCACCCGGCAGGCACCGTGTCCTGGTACGTCGTCCCCGCCGTGCGGAACGCGCTCACCCGCGCGCTGACCTGCGCCGGGGTGAGGACCTGGTCCTTCACGTGCAGGACGTAGTCCACCTGCTGGTCGTACGAGCGCGGCGTCGTGCTCGTCTGCCCGGCCAGGTCGATCAGCCACTGGTTGAAGTTGATCGACATCCCCCGCTCCGGCAGATACGCCGCACCGTGCGTGCCGAACACCTGGCCGTCGATGTAGTACGTGATCGCGTTGTCGTCGATCGTCACGACCAGGTCGTGCCAGCCCGCATAGCTCTGCCGGGCCTCACTGTGCTGGTTGACCGCCTCCCACGGGTCGGGGCGATAGGTCTCCCACGAGGTCGTGTACAGGATGTTGCCGCTCTCGCCCCAGCCGCCGTTCGGCAGGTACTCGAAGTCGTACTCCGCGTAGTCGTCCGCCATCGGCGCCTTGAGGTCGTTGATGGTGAAGAACGTCTGGACGAGATGGTCTCCGTCCGGACCGGACACCGGGGCGTCGCTGAACTTCACCCGTGCCGCATAGGTGCCGTTGCGGAACTTCATCGACCGGGTCAGGATCTCGGTCTGCTTCGTCGACTCGCCGCTGCCCGCGGTCGACGTCTCCAGGTTCATCACCGAGTTTCCGCCCTCGGAGGCGAACGTGACGTTCTCCGGCGCCCAGGTGGCGCCGGGTACGCCCGGTCCACCGGAGTTGGAGCGGACGTTCCAGCCGTGCGCGGCGATCTGCGGGTCCGTGTGACCGCTGTAGTTGAAGTCGTCGAACAGCGTCGGGGCGCCGTCCGGCGGATCGGTCGGGTCAGTCGGGTCGGTCGGATCCGTCGGGCCGTTGCCCCCGGGCGCCTCGCCCCAGACCGTGGCGCCGCCGAGCTGCGCGGTCACCTTCGACCAGTCCCCGTACGCAGTCCGGCCCGCGTCGAAGGAGTAGTCGTCGCTCTGCACCAGGGACTGCCAGCTCGACCGGTAGAAGCGCAGCTGCATGTCACCGGTGTCGGCGCCCGGTGCGAGCGATCCGGCACCCGAGGTGAAGCCGATCTCCAGGTAGCGGTCGGCGGTGGCGGTCGGGGAGGCGAGCGTGCCGAACGTACCGGTGATGTTCGCGCAGCCCTTCACCGCCCAGGAGCAGGCGAACCGGTAGGCGTCGCCCGCCGCCTCGCCCTTGAAGTAGTAGCGGACCTTGACGGCGCTGAGCTGTACGGCTCCGCTGCCGGTGTTGCGCACCTTCAGCCAGGGTTCGCTCTGGTCGGCGGTGGCTCCGGACGCACTGGTGCGGTACTGCACGCTGAGCGATCCGTCGGCGGCGCTCGCCGACGACGGGACGGCGGCCAGGGCCGTACAGCCCAGGGCCACGGTGGCGGCGGCTGCCGCCGCCGCGCGGATCCGGCTCTTCGCGAGTGACTTCATGAACCTGTTCCTCTCCGGAACGGTCGTGGGGGAGTGGTTCCTACCGAGTTGGCGCTGTTCCTGGGGAAGCGGTCTGGAGCGACCGGGGGTTCAGGGGGCGGTACCGGACGCCGAGGGCGTCGAGCCGTGCCGTGTGCCGGCCGAGGCGGGACACGAAGCCGGGCCAGTCGCTGCGACCGCCCGACCAGGCGCGGTCCGCGAGGGCGCACAGCCGCGGGTAGGTCAGATACTCGATCTGCTCCGGCGTGCTCGCGTACTCGGTCCACAACTGGGCCTGGGTGCCCAGCACCCGGGCCGCGTCCGCCGCGTCCCAGCCGTCCGGCACAGGCCGGTTGCCGTGGACGGCCCGCAGGCCGACGGGCGGTCCCGGCTGCGCGGCCGGTTCGCCGGGGTCCGTGGACTGGGCGTAGTCGAGGTACGTGGCCCGGTGGTGCGCGGTGACCACCTGGTGGCCGCGGCGGGCGGCCGCCAGCGCGTGGGCCGGGTCGCGCCATGTCATCACCGTGAATTCGAGGGGGAGTTCGGTGCCCGTCTCGGCCCAGCCGACCGGGCGCCTGCCCTGCTCGGCCAGGAAGGACCCGATCCGGCCCATGAACCAGCCGTGCAGCGCCCGGGCGTCGGGCAGCCCCTCGGCGGCGGCCCGCGCCCGCGCCGCCGGGCTCGACTCCCACTCGGTGGTCGGGCACTCCTCGCCGCCGATGTGGATGTACGGGGACGGGAAGACGTCCATGACCTCCTCCAGCACCGTCCGGCAGAAGTCGAAGACCTCCTCGTGGACGCCGAACACCGTGTCGCAGACGCCCCAGCGGGTCCACACGTCCGGCCGCCGCGAGGGATCGTTGCCCAGCTCGGGGTGGGCGGCGAGGGCCGCGCGCACATGGCCCGGCATCTCGATCTCGGGCACCACCCGCACCCCGCGGGCCGCCGCGTAACGGACCAGGTCCCGCAGTTCCTGCCGGGTGTACGCCCCCGAGTGCGGAATCCCGTCGAAGGACTCGTCGCCGCCCCCCGGCGGACCGGACATCGACTGCCTGCGGTGACCGCCGATCCCGGTCAGCCGCGGGTAGGCGGCGACGGGCATCCGCCAGCCCTGGTCGTCGGTGAGGTGGAGGTGGAGCGTGTTGAGCTTGTGCAGCGCCATCAGGTCCACGTACCGGCGCAGATAGGACACCGGCTGGAAGTGCCGGGCCACGTCGAGCATCGACCCGCGCCACGGGTGTGCGGGCACGTCGCTGATCTCGACACAGGGCAGCATCCACGGCGCGTCCCGCTGCGCCGTGCCCGACAGGGCCTCGGCCGGCAGCAGCTGACGGATCGTCTGGACTCCGCAGAGCAGGCCCGGGAGACGCGCGGCCCGCAGCAGCAGGGCGTCCGGGCCGATGGTGAGCCCGTAGCCCTCCTCGCCGAGTCCGCCCAGCTGCGGATCGAGAGCCAGCACGATGCGGCCGGTGGCGGAGGGCGGAAGCGGCAGGCCGGTGGCCGGGGCGAGCAGGGTGCGCAGCAGGTCGGCCGCGCCCTCCGCGCCGGGATAGGCCCGCACCGAGGTGTCCTGGTCGAGGGTGAACCGGCCGGGGCGGGCCGAGACCTTGCGGGGGCGGGGCACGAGGGAGTGTTCGGGGCGTGATGCGGGCACGGGGGTGGCCTCCGGGTTCGGATCTCGGGCTTCAGCCCTTGACGGCGCCGGCCGCGAAGCCGGAGGTGACATGGCGCTGGAGCAGCAGGAAGACGACCAGCGCGGGCAGGGCGAAGAGGGTCGAGGCGGCCATGGTGGCGCCCCAGTCGGTGCCGAAGGTGTTCTGGAACGACGACAGCCAGACCGGCAGTGTGCGGCTGTCCTGGTGCTTGATGATCAGGAAGTTGGCGTACGCGAACTCGTTCCACGCGGTGATGAACCCGAACAGCGAGGTCGCCATCAGCCCCGGCGCGAGCAGCGGCAGCGCCACCCGACGGAAGGCACCGGTCCGGGTGCACCCGTCGACCTGCGCGGCCTCCTCCAGCTCCGGCGGAATGGTGGCGATGAAGCCGCGCAGCACCACGATCGAGAACGGCAGCGTGACCATGAAGTAGACGAGCGTGAGTGTCGGCAGCCGGTCGAGCATGTCCGTGTCGCGGGAGATGATGTAGATCGGGATGATCAGCGACTCCCAGGGCGCCATCTGGGCGATGAAGACCATGAGCATGAACTGCCGCCGGCCCTTCCACCGCATCCTGGCCACGGCATACGCCGAGCCGATGGCGACCAGCAGCGCCAGGAGGATCGAGCTGAGCGTCACCAGGATGCTGTTGCGCCAGAACAGCTCGAACCCGTCGGCCTGCACGGCCGTGCGGAAGTGTTCGAGCGTCCAGGTGTGCGGGAAGAGCTTCGGATCGGCGGACTGGATGTCCCGCGACGGTTGAACGCGGTCGAGATCATCCAGTAGACGGGGAACAGGCAGACCAGGACGGTCAGTACGGCGGCGGCGTTCAGCGGGATCCGCCGGACTCTCGGGTGCAGCAGGCTCATCGGTACTCGTCCTCCTGACGGAACATCTGGCGGAAGTAGAGGACGAGCACCCCGGACATCAGGACCACGGTGAGCATCGAGGCCGCCGAGCCCAGGTCGTAGCGCTGCCCCGCGAGTGCCTTCTGCACCGCGTACACGGGCAGGATCGTCGTGGCGTCGCCCGGACCCCCGCGGGTCATCACCCAGATCTGGACGAACGCCTTGAACGTCCAGATGACTTCGAGCGAGAAGACCAGCAGGAAGATGGGCCGGAGTATCGGGAAGGTGACCGAGCGGAAGATCCGGGAGCCGGACGCCCCGTCCAGCCGCGCCGACTCGTACAGCTCCGCGGGGACCGTGGTGAGCGCCGAGTAGACGGTGATCGCCGCGAACGGAACCGACTGCCAGACGATCAGCAGGACGAGGATCGAGAAGGCGGCGGTACCGTGCGCGAACCACGGGTAGCGGTCGAAGGAGGAGAACCCGGCCTCGGTCAGCAGCCGGTTGACGATGCCGAACTCGGAGTGGAACAGCCACTGGAAGACCGTGGTGGCCGCGACCACCGGCATCGCCCACGCCAGCACCAGCGAACTGAGCACCACGGTGCGTCCGAACCGGCCCAGCCGCTCGGTCATCAGCGCGACCAGGGTCGCGATCACCATGATCAGGACCACGTTGACCGCCATGAACAGGAAGGTGCGCCGGACCACCTCCCAGAACCGCGGGTCGGACAGCAGCGTCCGGTAGTTGCGCAGTCCGACGAACTCCGCGTCGCCCATGATCAGCTGGCGCAGCCGGAAGTCCTGCAGCGAGATCAGCACGGCCCGCAGGAGCGGGTAGACGAGCAGATAGAGCATGCCGCCCAGGGCGGGTGCGATCAGGGCGTACGGCCAGAGGCCGCGCGGCTCCCCGGACCGCCGCCGGCGCGGCGGTCCTGCCGTGCCGGTCGCCGGGCGGCGCAGGCGGCTGGGGGGTGCGGTCCGTTCCCGGATGACCGACACGGCACGCCTCCTCTCGATGGTCGGGCGATCGGGCGGGGAAGGGGGCTCAGGAACCGGTGTTCATGGCCCGGGTGATGTCGCCGGAGGCCTTGGCGGCCTCCTTGGCCGGGTCGCCGCCGGTGAGGACGGCCGCCATGTAGTCCTTGATCGGGTTCTCCGCCTCGACGGCGGCCCAGCCGGGCGTGTTGGGCGTCGCGTGCCCGTTCGCCGCACCGGCCGCCATTGCCGCGGCCCCCGGATCGTCCGCCACGGCCGAGGCGAGCGTCGTGCGGTTCGGTACGTAGCTCATGGCCACGGCCAGCTTCTTCTGCCAGGTGTCACCGGTGAGTTCCTTGATGAAGGTCAGCGCGGCCTCCTGCTTGCCGGACGCCGTGGGAATCACCAGGTCGGAGCCGCCGGTGAAGACGGCACCCGGGGTGTCCGCGCTCTTGCCCGGGATCGGGAAGAAGGCGAGCTTGCCCTTCAGTTCCGGGTTCTTCTCCATGACGACATTGGCGCCGCCCGGGGTCGAGATCACCTGGGCCACCTTCCCCTGGGCCATCACATCGGCCTGCGGCGGATCGTCCTCGTCGGAGTCCTTCGGTCCCTTGCCGAGCGCCTGGAGCTGCCCGTAGAACTCCATCCCGCGCAGCGCCTCGGGGGTGTCCAGTGCGCCCTTCCACTTCCCGCCGGACTCGGTGGCGAGGTCGCCGCCCTCGTCCCAGACGAAGCCGGCCAGTGCGTACCACATCTGCCCGGGCAGATAAATGCCTTGCGTGCCATCCTTGTTGAGCTTGCCGGTGGCCTCGATCCACTGCTCGCGCGTCTTGATCGCGGACGCGTCGACCCCCGCCTTCTCGAACAGGTCGGTGCGGTAGATGACGACGCGGTTGGCCGCGTAGTACGGGATGCCGTACTGCTTGCCCTCGTACGCCCCCGGCTCGGCGAGCCCCTTGAGCCAGTCCTTGCCGTTCAGTTCGTCGACCTTGTCGCTCAGGTCGAGCAGGCCGCCGCTCTGCGCGAACTGCGCGACCTGGGTGTTGCCGCTCTCGATCACGTCGGGTGCGTCGTTGCTGGCCAGCGCTGCGGTGATCTTCTCGCCGATGCCGTCCCACTCCTGGATCTGGACCCGGACCTCGATCGTGGGGTGTGCGGCCTCGAAGCCCTTCACGAACTCCTTCTGGAATTCGGCGGAGACGCTGTCGCGCATCAGCCACACGTCGATGTCCGTCGGCCCGTCACCGGACTTCCCGGCCGAGTCGGACGACGAGCTGCAGGCACTGAGAACGGCGGCCATCACGAGCGCGGACCCACCGGCAAGCAAGCGGTACTTCACGGTTCACCTCTGGGAGACAGGACCTGACCACCTGACCAGTGAAGCCCACTGGACAGCTCACCTCTTGATGGTGGATGAAGGTGGCATAGACCAATGGGGTCGTCAACCCCCTTGGTGGCAACGGGTTTTAGTGATCTAGCGGAAATCTGTCCGGTGGTGAATCCCGCCGGACCGGCTACACTTCCCTTGACCAGTAGCCCAGTTGGCCGGACTGGTCGCTCAACTGGTAAGAATGTGAAGTGTCAGGAGGGGGCAGCGCATGGACGCCGACGCATCGGGGACGGTGCTCAAACGGGAGAGGGCCCGCGACGCCGTGCTGGAGCTGATCGAGTCGCGCCGCCCAGGAGACGCCATCCCTTCGGAGCGTGCGCTGTGCGCCACCCTCGGCGTGTCCCGCCCCACCCTGCGCGCCGCGATCGACGAGCTGGTGGCAGTCGGCCTCCTGGTGCGCGAGCACGGCCGCGGCATGTTCGTCGCCCCCGCGAAGATCACTCAGGAGCTGGTCTCGGCCGACCTGGCGCTGTCGGTCCCGCAGGCGGCGGGGACCTGGTCGAGCCGGCTGCTGGAGTTCACCACCCTCCAGGCCGGCGCCAGGGTCGGCCGCAAACTGCGTATGTCGCCCGCCGGGGAGATCGTGTACGTCGCCCGGCTGCGGCTGGTCGACGGCGCCCCGATGGCCATCGAGCATCTGCACATCAGGGCCGAGCTGGTGCCCGGTCTGTCCGCCCAGGAGCTGGAGAACGGCGACCTGTACGAGCATCTGCGCGAGCGCCACGACGTGCACGTCCACGAAGCGGTCCAGGCCATCGAGCCCACCGTGGTGACCCGGGCCGAGGCCCGGCTCCTGGACGTGCCGGAGCTCTCGCCGGCCCTGCTCTTCGAGCGGCTGACCTCGGACACCACCGGCTGCCCCGTGGAGTACGTGCACTCGCTCTACCGCGGTGACCGCTACCGGATCGTCTCCCGCCTGGCCCTCGGCCCGGCGGCCGCCGTGGAGCCCGTGGAGGGCGGACACCACCCGGGGATCCCGCCGGGGGACTTCGCCCAGGGAGACCCGATCACGTCGTCCACCCGCGGCGACATCCAGTCCGGCGACTGACCCCGGCGTCACCCGCCCCGCATGCCCCGCGCGCCCGGCCCACCGTTCCGCCACACCGTTGCCCCCTGTTGCGCCCTGCGCAATGGCCGGTGCGTCTCTTGCGCGGGCCATCGGGGAAGGCCACTGTGGCTGACACATCCGACGTCACCGACCCCACGAGGTGCCTCGCATGACCTCCCCCACCAGCCGCCGCACCGTCCTCGGAGCACTCCTGGCGGGCGGTGCCCTCGCCGCCGCCCCCACGCTTCCCCGCCGTGAAACCCGCCCCGGTTCCACGCCGCACCCCGCGAAGCACGGGGCACGCCGGACCGGAACGCTCTTCCTGGGCACCTACACCTCGACCAGCCCGGGCGGCACCGGCATCGGCGTCGCCTCGTACGACACGGCAACGGGCGGCATCACCTCCCGCACCGTCGTCACCGGCGTCGAGAACCCCTCTTACCTCGCGCCGCACCCCAACGGCGGCACGCTCTACGCCGTCGACGAGCAGGAGAACGGCGGCGTCACCGCCGTGGCGCTCGCCGGTGACACCTTCCGGGTGCTGGGGACGCAGTCCACCGGCGGCGCAGGCCCCTGCCACCTCTCGGTCCACCCGGGCGGGCGGTGGCTGTTCAGCGCCAACTACACCTCCGGCAGCGTCGCCGTGCACCCGCTCGCCGCCGACGGATCGGTGGGGGAGCGCACGGACCTGGTAGCCCACACCACGCCCGCGCCCGGACCGGGCCAGGACGGCCCCCACGCCCACCAGATCGTCACGGCCCCCGACGGCGGCCACATCCTCGCCGTCGACCTGGGCAACGACACGGTGTACACCTACCGGCTCGACGAGGACCACGGCACCCTGGAGCAGCTCTCGTACGCAGCACTGCGCCCGGGCGCAGGCCCGCGCCACCTCACCTTCCATCCGGACGGCCGTCACGCCTACCTCGCCTGCGAGCTCGACAACACGGTCGTCGTCTGCGGCTACGACCCCGCCACCGGCGCCCTGACACCGGGCACCCCGCAGTCCACCGGAACGGGCGAGGGCACCAGCTACCCCGCCCAGCTCCTGGTCACCGGCGACGGCCGCTTCGCCTACCTCGCCAACCGGGGGCACAACAGCCTCACCCGGTACGCCGTCGAGGACGGCGGGGCGACGCTGCGGCTGCTGGACACCGTGCCGGTCGGCGGCGACTTCCCCCGGCACACAGCCTTCTCGCCGGACGGGTCCCTCCTCTTCGCCGCCAACCAGCGCTCCGGCACGGTCACCGCCTTCCGGGTCGAAGCGGACACCGGCGCGCTGAACCCGGCCGGGACCCCGTTCCCCGCCCCGGCCGCGGTCTGCGTCCTGCCGCTGTAGACCGTGCGGGGCCGCGCCGGTCCGTTAGGGTCGTGCCCGAGCCGCGGGTCGCCCCGGACGCGGTGCGAGGCATTTGGAGGCACAGTGCGCTTGAGAGTGGAGTTCACCACCGAGCCCTTCGATCTCGACGAGGCACCGGCCCACGCGGTCGTGGCCCGCGAGGTCATCCAGTCGGCCGAACTGGACGCGGTCGACGTCGGCCCCTTCGGCAACACGGCGGAGGGCGTCGCCGACGAGGTGCTCGCCGCGGTGGACTCCCTGCTGCGCAAGACCCTGGCATCCGGTGCCACCCGGGTCTCGCTCCAGGTCAACGTCATCGGGGAGGACCCGAAGTGACCGGGCCTGCGGACCACCCCCTCGTCAGCGCCGTCAAGCCGCTCGTCGACGCCATGGGCGCCGAGCTGCTCGGCCCCGAGCAGGCGCAGGCCGACGATGTCGTACTGGCCTGGGAGGGCGTCGACGTCATAGCCGTCCGGCTGCCACAGCTCTCCGACTCGCTGGACCACATCCTGGCCGCGATGGAGCGCCGGCACGGCAAGCCGCTCGCCGAACTGGACCGCAGGACCAAGCAGGAGGTCGTACGGACCCTGGAGGCACGCGGTGCCTTCTCGGTGCGGCACGGCGTCGAGACGGTGGCGGGGGCCCTGGGGGTCAGCCGTTTCACCGTCTACAACTACCTGAACAGGGAAAACGGCACCAAGGGCGCGTAGTTGGGCCATCGGGTGCATGTAAACGGCACATGAACGTGCGGGCCGTCGTCCGGATCATCGGGCGACGGCTTTTTACATGAACGGAATTTCAACAAAGTGTTGACGTGGTGTTGTGGAGGGCGTTAGCTATCCGCAGCCCGACCGACGCACAGCGAAGAACAGCCACGGAGGCTCCCGTGACTTCGAGCTCCACACCGGGCCTCGCCCGGTTCAACACCCTGGCGGACGACGAGGCGGCCACCGCGCTGCACGAGGTCTGTGCCAGTGCGGCCTGGGGAAGAGCGATCCTCTCCCTTCGCCCGTACGACACCGCAGAAGCCCTGTTCTCCGCGAGCGACACCGCCACGGCGGCACTCGGCGCGCAGGACCTGGCCGACGCCATGGCCGGTCACCCGCCGATCGGCCGCCCGAAGCCCGGGGACCCGACCTCCTCCCGCGAACAGCGGGGGATGGCCGGCGCCACCGAGGAGCTCAAGGCCGAGATGCTCGAACTCAACCTGGCCTACCAGGAGCGGTTCGGACATGTCTTCCTGATCTGCGCCACCGGGGCGACCGGTGAGCAGATGCGCGACGCGGTGAAGTCCCGGATCGGGAACTCGCCCGAGCAGGAACGCGCGATCGTGCGCACCGAACTGGGCAAGATCAACCGCATCCGCCTCACCCGTCTCGTCACGGAAGACTCGTAAGAGCTCGTAACAGAAGGAGAGTGAAGGTCTTGAGCACCTTCGCCACCGCATCGGTGTCCACCCACATCCTGGACACCAGCATCGGCCGTCCCGCCGCGGCCGTCCCCGTCTCGCTCGCCGCCCGCACGGGCAGCGAAGCGCAGTGGGTGGCGCTCGGCGGATCCGCGACCGATGCGGACGGGCGCTGCAAGGACCTGCCGGCCCTGCCGGAAGGCACCACCCATGTACGGCTCGACTTCGAGACCGAGTCGTACTTCGCCAGCAAGAAGCAAGCCGAGGCGCAGCAGGACGCCCCCCGCGTAAGGGACAGCGGCGCGTTCTTCCCGGAGGTGGCGATCACGTTCGCCGTCACCCCGGGCGAGCACTATCACGTACCGCTGCTGCTCAACCCGTTCGGCTACTCCGTATACCGAGGGAGCTAGCAGACACATGCCCACGATTCTCGGCCAGAACCAGTACGGCAAAGCAGAGAACCGCGTCGTCAGGATCACGCGGGACGGCGACACCCACCACATCAAGGACCTGAACGTCTCGGTCGCCCTCTCCGGCGACATGGACGACGTGCACTACTCCGGCTCCAACGCCAACGTCCTGCCCACGGACACCACCAAGAACACGGTGTTCGCGTTCGCCAAGAAGCACGGCATCGAGTCCGCCGAGCAGTTCGGCATCCACCTCGCCCGGCACTTCGTGACGTCGCAGGAGCCGATCAAGGTCGCCCGCATCCGCATCCAGGAGTACACCTGGGAGCGGATCGCCACCTCGGACAGCAACTCCCGGTTCATCGGATCGGACGAGGTCAACCACTCCTTCGCCCGCAAGGGCCAGGAACTGCGCACCACGCAGGTCACCTTCGACGGCGAGAAGTGGGAGATCATCTCCGGTCTGAAGGACCTCACGGTCATGAACTCCACCAACTCGGAGTTCTGGGGTTACGTCAAGGACAAGTACACGACGCTCCAGGAGGCGTACGACCGCATCCTGTGCACCGACGTCGCCGCCGCCTGGCGCTACAACTGGACCAGCGACGCCGACCGGATGCCCCACTGGGAGAAGTCGTACGAGCAGGCCAAGAAGCACATCCTGCAGGCGTTCGCCGAGACGTACTCCCTCTCCCTCCAGCAGACCCTCTA
The DNA here is from genome assembly GCF_043203805.1 of Streptomyces sp. LN549. Classification (NCBI taxonomy): domain Bacteria; kingdom Bacillati; phylum Actinomycetota; class Actinomycetes; order Kitasatosporales; family Streptomycetaceae; genus Streptomyces; species Streptomyces sp. LN549. The sequence continues at coordinate 7,404,509 of NZ_JAZHRI010000002.1, forward strand.
CCAGATGGGTTCGCGGGTCATCAACAGCCGCAGTGAGATCGACGAGATCCGCTTCTCGTTGCCGAACAACCACCACTTCCTGGTGGATCTGGAGCCGTTCGGCCTCAAGAACGACAATGAGGTCTACTTCGCGGCCGACCGTCCGTACGGCCTCATCGAGGCCACCGTGCTGCGCGACGGCGTCGAGCCGCAGATCCCGGTGGACATGACCAACCTCTGACGCGGCGCCGCGCCGGTTCTCGTCCCGTCCAAGGCGGACGGGGACCGGCCGGGGCAACATGTCCACACCATCTCGGCACCCACAGCCGCTCGGCTGTGGCACTCAAATCCTCCTAGGGTCCTGCCGTGCCCGCATCGCTGATGAGAGAAGGAAGCACCATGGCAGCACCGGCAGCGTCCGACCGAGTGGAACGCATCGTCATCGAGAACTGCTCGATCGCGACCGTCGACGCAGACGACACCGAGTACGCCTCGGGTCATGTCGTCGTCGCGGGCAACCGTATCGAGTCCGTCGGCGCCGGCCGGGCACCGGAGGGCCTGGACAACGTCGTACGCAGGATCGACGGCACCGGGCACCTCGTCACGCCCGGTCTGATCAACACGCATCACCACTTCTACCAGTGGATCACCCGCGGCCTGGCCACCGACCACAACCTCTTCGAGTGGCTGGTCGCGCTGTACCCGACCTGGGCGCGCATCGACGAGCCGATGGCCCGCACCGCCGCGCAGGGCTCGCTCGCCATGATGGCCCGCGGCGGTGTCACCACCGCCATGGACCACCACTACGTCTACCCGAAGGGCTCCGGCGACCTGTCCGGCGCGATCATCGGCGCCGCCCGCGACATGGGCGTACGGTTCACACTCGCCCGCGGCTCCATGGACCGCAGCGAGAAGGACGGCGGACTGCCGCCGGACTTCGCGGTGGAGAGCCTCGAAGGCGCACTGGCCGCCACCGAGGCGACCATCGACGCACACCACGACGCCTCCTTCGACGCGATGACCCAGATCGCCGTCGCGCCCTGTTCCCCCTTCTCCGTTTCCACCGAACTGATGCGTGAGGGCGCCGAGTTGGCGCGCCGACGGGGAGTGCGGCTGCACACCCACGGCTCGGAGACGGTGGAGGAGGAGAAGTTCTGCCACGAGCTGTTCGGCATGGGCCCGACCGACTACTTCGAGTCGACCGGCTGGCTCGGGGCCGACGTGTGGATGGCGCACTGCGTCCACATGAACGACTCCGACATCGCCGCGTTCGCCCGCACCGGCACCGGCGTCGCGCACTGCCCGTCCTCCAACGCCCGCCTCGCCGCGGGCATCGCCCGGGTCCCGGACATGCTTGCCGCGGGCGTCCCGGTCGGCCTCGGTGTCGACGGCACCGCCTCCAACGAGTCCGGCGAACTCCACACCGAACTGCGCAACGCCCTCCTCATCAACCGCCTCGGACCGCACCGCGAGCGCGCCCTGAACGCCCGTCAGGCCCTGCGCCTGGGTACGTACGGCGGCGCCCAGGTCCTCGGCCGCGCAGACCAGATCGGATCCCTGGAGCCCGGCAAGCTCGCCGACCTGGTCCTCTGGAAGCTGGACACCCTGGCGCACGCCTCGATCGCCGACCCGGTGACCGCCCTGGTCTTCGGCGCCGCGGCCCCCGTCACCCTCTCGCTCGTCAACGGCAAGCCGGTCGTCGAGTCCAACCACCTGATCACCGCGGACGAGGACGCCATCGCCCGCGCCACCCGCGACGAGGCCCGCCGCCTCGCGCAGATCGCCGCCGGGGCCTGAGAGGTCGTCGGCCCGGCACCCCCCGATACCGGCCGGCCGAGGGGGACGGCCCTCGGTCGGCCGCCGTGGACCCGAGCGGGGTCCACGGCAACCGGTACGGGAGGCGCGTGCCCAGACGTACGCGCCTCCCGCACCGGTGATCCGAGCTGCCGCACCAGCTGCACGACCTGCCCCACCTGCATCAACTCACCACACGGGGCCCGGTCCGGCGGACACTTCTGGTACATGTCCCGGCGACCGGTCCCGGCACCACCTCCCTGATACCCACGTCGCCGCAGACGTGTACCCGACCGGAGGAACCGCCGTGGCAGCTACGCCCAGGTTTCGCAATGACGCAAGTGCAGCACCCGACCCCGACGGCGAGCCGGTAACGGCCCCGTCCGACCGGAATCATCCGGTCGACGAGACGCTCCCCCCATTCAAGATGTTCACCAGCGGTCTGCAGCACGTGGCCGCGATGTACGCGGGCGTGGTGGCCCCGCCCATGATCGTGGGACCCGCCGTGGGCCTCACCGCCAAGGAGACCGCCTTCCTGATGGGGGCGAGCCTGTTCACCGCGGGGATAGCCACCCTTCTCCAGACGCTCGGCTTCTGGCGAATAGGCGCCCGGCTGCCGTTCGTCAACGGGGTCTCGTTCGCCGGGGTGACGCCGATGGTGGCGATCGGCAAGGACCGCGGACACGACGGCATCGCCGTGATCTTCGGTGCGATCATCGTCGCCAGCCTCCTCGGTTTCGTCCTCGCCCCCTATTTCTGCAAACTGGTCCGCTTCTTCCCGCCCGTCGTCACCGGCACGGTCATCACCCTGATCGGCATCTCGCTGCTGCCGGTCGCCTTCAACTGGTCCCAGGGCGGCAACGCCACGGCCGACGACTACGGTTCCACCACCAACATCACGATGGCGGCGGTCACCCTGGTGATCGTTCTCGCCCTGCGGAAGCTGTTGCGCGGTTTCCTCCAGCAGATCGCGATCCTGCTCGGGCTCGTCGTCGGCACACTGATCGCGATCCCCGTCGGCATCACCGACTTCGGAGCCATCAAGGACGCCGATGTCGTCGGCTTCCCCACCCCCTTCCATTTCGGGGCACCGCAGTTCGAGATCGCAGCGATCGTCTCGATGTGCATCGTGATGCTGGTCTGCATGACCGAGTCGACCGCGGACATGCTGGCCCTCGGCAAGATCGTCGACCGGCCGGCCGACGAGCGGACCATCGAGGGCGGCCTGCGCGCCGACACCCTGGGCAGTGCCATCAGCCCGCTGTTCAACGGCTTCATGTGCAGCGCCTTCGCCCAGAACATCGGACTGGTCGCGATGACGAAGGTCCGCAGCCGCTTCGTGGTCGCCGCGGGCGGTGGCATCCTCATCCTGCTCGGCCTGTGCCCGGTGGCCGCGTCCGTCATCGCGCTGGTGCCGCTGCCGGTACTGGGCGGCGCGGGCATCGTGCTCTTCGGCTCGGTCGCGGCGAGCGGCATCCAGACGCTGGCCACCGCCGCACTGGAGAAGGGCGAGAACGCACTGATCGTGGCGGCCGCCGTGGGCGTCGGGCTGATCCCGATCGCGGCGCCGGAGTTCTACCACGCCTTCCCGAAGGACCTGCTCGTCGTCCTCGACTCGGGGATCTCGACCGGGTGCGTCGTGGCGATCGTGCTCAACCTGGCCTTCAACCACCTGGGCCGGAAGCCGGACACCGAGGCGGAGCCGGACTCCCAGGGTCAGGATTCGGTCAACGCGAGTCCGGTGGGCGTGCACTGACGATCCGACACAGAGCCGTGGCGCGTACGGTTCCGCCCGGGAGGGCGGCCGCACGCGCCACGGCCGGATTCCGGCCCGGGTGCGTCAGCCGATGTGGAAGCTGTCGCCGTACACCTTCCAGTCGAGCGGCGGGTCCAGGTTCAGATTGCCTTCGTCCAGGAAGACCCGCTGGGCGGTGTCCACCCGGCTGGTGTCCGAGTGGGCCTCCTCCTGCTGCATGGCCCAGACCCGCGCGTCCAGGAAGGCGTTGAGGTAGGCGACCTCGTCACCGCCCTGGGCCGGCGGCTTCGCCTTCGCGAGAGCACGCTTGCGGATGGAGCCGAAGCTCGTGCTGTCGCCGCCGTCGCCGTGCATCACGATGGCGTCGTAGTACGCGAACTGGCCGAGCGTGCCCAGCCCGTCGCTCTTGCCGCGGCTGACCGCCGGGTCGAAGTACACCCGGTCGCGCTCGTCGTTCTGTGCCTGCTGGAACGCCGGATCCCCGGCAGCCGTCTCCCAGGCGTCGCTGAAGCCGGGGTCGAGGCCCTCGTGCGAATCGGTGCCATCCACGTCACGCAGGGCGGGTAGGTACTCGGCGAGCGGATTGCCCGGCTCCCGCTGGGTGTAGAGCTCCACGAGATCGAGCATGTCGCCGGTGCCGGAGCAGAAGCCGATGATGCCCGCCGTGTAGCCGCGGCCGTCACCGATGTCCTCGATGTAGCCGTACTGCGCCTTCCAGTCCAGTGAGGAGTTCTCCGCGCTGGAGACCAGTTGCATGGCGATGTCCTTCTTCGCCGGATCGTCGAGCCCGGTCGCGGCTGCCTCCTGGTGGTGAACCGCCGTGGGGGCGGAATCGGTGCCGGCGAAGGCCGTGGCGGGGATCGCCGTGAGGGTCAGGCCGAGCGCGACGAGTGCGACGCGCACGGATCGGTTGTTGCGACGTACGGTGCGCTTGTGGGGAGCGTGCACCAGTCCTCCAAGGGAGTTCGTCGTTCCGATGGTTCTGTTAGGAAGCTTTCCTATCAGAGTCGAACGACGGTCGTACACCCCTTCGACACCGGCGAGTTGGGCGCGCCCTGGAAACACGGAGGCCCCGCACCGGGCGCCGGAGCGGTCGGTGCGGGGCGGCGGAACGAAGGCTCAGCAGTCCAGATAGGCCACGTGGATCCAGACGCCCGTGGGGCCGCCCCACAGGTCACCCATCACCCAGTTGCCCTGCTGGCCGCGGTAGTCGAGGTTCTGTCCCCGGTTCACCTGGCCCAGGACGGGGTAGTCGGTCCCGGGTCCGCCGCGGAAGTTCACCCCGTTGTCGTTGACCGTGCAGACCTGGGCCGGTGCCGCCTCGACGCTGTGCGCGGCGGTCGTGCTCGGGGCGGCCTGGGCGGCGGGCGAGACGGCCAGTCCCAGACCGGCGGTCAGCATGGCCGCGGCCAGCAGAATCTTCTTCATCATGTCGAAAGCTCCTCGATGATCCGGCCCACGAAGCGTGTGCCGTCCGCCCGCCTCAACGGGCCGGCAGGCGCCCCGGACACGGCTGGGGGCCGGCGGTCCCTCGGAAGTGAAAGCGCAGGTCACGCGTGGTGCGCACCGGCGCACACAGAACCCGCGGTCAGTGCTCCGCGCGCCCGTCGATCATGGGTTTACGAACCGTCCGGATCCTTGATCGTGTAGCTGTCGTCGTACACCTTCCATCGCAGCGGTGTCTCCAGACCGAGCCTGCCCTGGCGTACGAACACCCGCTGGGCCGTCTCGACCCGGCTGGTGTCGGTGTGCGAGGGCTCCTTGCGGATCGCCGCGACCCGGGCGTCGAGGAAGGCGTCGAGGTACGCCGCCTCGTCGCCGCCCTCCGCGGGGGAGGCATCCGCGGCGAGGGCCTGGCGGCGCATCGTACGGAATCCGACGGTGCCCTCCGTGTCACCGGCCCCGTGCATCACATAGGCGTCGTAGTAGATGAACTGGCCCAGCGCGCCCAGGCCGTCCTCCTTCGCCTGCCTGACCGCGGGGTCGAAGTACGACCGGTCCCGCTCGGTGTCCTGGGCCGTGCGGAACGCCGCGTCACCGCCGGCCGCGGCCCATGCCTCGGTGAACGGACGGCCGAGTCCCGTGTGCGCGTCGGTCCCCTCGACCGCCCGCAGGGCGGGCAGGAACCGCTCCAGCGGATTTCCCGGCCGGGCCCTCGCGTACCGCTCGACCACGCTCAGCATGTCGCCGGTCCCGGAGCAGAAGCCGATGATGCCCGCCGTGTACCCGCGGCCGTCGCCGATGTCCTGGATGTACGTGTACTGGGCCTTCCAGTCCAGGGTCGAGTTCTCCGCGCTGGAGACCAGTTGCATGGCGATGTCCTTCTTCGCCGGATCGTCGAGCCCGGCACCGGCGGCCCCCTTGCCGGACGAGGTGCCGGTCCCCGCCCCTGTGCAGCCGGACAGCATGGCGACGGCCATGGCGAGGGCGGCGAGGGGGCTGACCAGGGAACGCGGGGTGAGCTTCACTGTCCCAGCCTGCCAGGCCGCGGGAGTGATCTTCCCTCATTCGGCTGTAGCGTCAGGGGTATGGATGATCAGTCTGTTGTGGATGTCGGCGGAGTGCGTCTGGCGTACCGGACCTGGGGTGACCCGTTCGGCTCGCCGGTCGTGCTGCTGCACGATCTCGCCGATTCCGCCGCGAGCTGGGAGGCGGCCGGGAGCCTGCTCGGTCAGGAATGGCGGGTGTACGGCCTGGACCTGCGCGGCCACGGGGAGAGTGACTGGCCGGACGAGTACGACTTCGAGCTGATGCTCGACGACCTCTTCGGCTTCCTCGAGGCGTGCAAGCTCGACCGTGTCGGCCTGGTCGGCCACGGCATGGGCGGTGTCGTCGCACATCTGTTCGCTCAGATGCACGCGGACCGGGTGGAGCGGCTGGTGCTGGTGGAGACCCCGCCGCCGTTCCCGGGGGCAGCCGGCCCCGACGTCCCGCCCGACGGGCCGGTCGACTACGACGAGGCCGTGCTCGCGGCCGTACGGAACCAGCTTGCCGACCCCGACCCGGCGTGGGAGGAGGGCCTCGGTGAGATCGTCGCCCCGACGCTCATGCTCGCCGGCGGCCCGGCCAGCACCATGCCGCAGGAGCGGCTGCAGGACATGGCCACGTTGATCCCGGACTGTCATCTGATCACCCTGGGCGGCGGCCACCGGGTGCACCAGGTCCACGCCGACCAGGTCGCCCATCAGATCACGGAGTTCTTCACCAGCTGACGGGGTCCGGCCCGGGACCCAGCCGCAACCGGCCGGGTCCCGGGCTCAGCCCTCGGGCTGCCAGTCCGGGCGCCGCCCGCTCCGGGCGACCGCCCGGTCCAGCAACGGCGCGTCGCCTGCGACCGGGACGGGCGGGCCGAACGGGGAGGTGGGCGGCGGGTTGTCGCCCAGGTCGGCCAGCAGCGCCAGCGTGTTGCGCAGGTGCGCCTCCTCGGCCCCGTACGGCTGCCCGGTCGACCTCGCCAGGTCCCAGCCGTGCAGCACCAGCTCGTTGAGCGCGACCATGCCGGCCACCTCGCCCGGCAGGTCCACGCTGCCCGCCCGGGTCATGCCCTGCCAGGCATCGAGGGAGCGCCAGGTCGCCACCATCTCGTCGAGTGCTACGGGCAGCGTGCTGCGCCACCCGTCCGCCAGCACCCCCGACTCCACGGAGGGCGCCGTGTCGGTCGTCGCTCCCAGCTCCTTGCGCGCGGCATCGCGAAACGCCACGGCCAGCCCTTCGACATGGGCGAGCATCGCGCCCACCGTGACACCGGGGCACGGGGTCGGTCCGGCCAGTCGGGCGTCGTCGATGGTGTCGAGCATCCCGGCGATCTGCCGGGCCGCGGGTTCGAGGTCGAGGAGGGGGGCGGAGTTCGTCTGCGTGTTCATACCTGTGCAGACTGCCTGGACGCCCCGAACTCATCGCCCGGCGCACCACGTGTTCCCGCAGAATGATCCGGTCGGCGTGACCGGGTACCGCCGGCCGGAGCTCCGTCCAGGAGTCCCGGCGCCACGCCTCCCGGGCACGGCATCCGACGACGGTACGTGCGGCGGCGCAAACCGCGGTGCACACCGGCACATTGCGGAACGTTCCGCTCCGTCCCCTTGTCGGCAGCCCCCACACCATGCGATACAGGTCTGGACCATTGCTGTCGGATGGAAGGCACCACCGTGCAACGCCCCCACGCAACCGCCGCGTTGGCCTGCTCCGCCGCCCTGCTCCTCGCCACGCTCACCGCCTGCGGCTCGGAGGCCGAGGCGGACACCGGAAAACCGACCGCGCCCCACGGGGTGACCGCCCAGGCGAGCAGCGCCACCTCCGCACACGTGATGTGGGAGCCCGCCACCGACGACAAGGCCGTCACCGGCTACGAGATCTACCGGCAGGGCAGGAAGGTCAAGTCCGTCCCGGCGGCAAAGGTGATGATCGACGTCGACGGGCTGACCGCCTCGACCGCGTACACCTTCACCGTCCGCGCCCGCGACGCCGCCGGGAACCTCTCCGCGCCGAGCGCCGCCGCGGCCGTCACCACCCCCGCGCCGACCCCCGCCGACCACGAGGCCCCGACCCGGCCGGTGAGACTGCGTGGCAGTGCCGACGGCAGCAGGGCCGCGACCCTGTCCTGGGGTGGCTCCACGGACGATGTCGGCGTCACCTCGTACGACATCTACCAGGAAGGCTCCCGGATCCACAGCGTGCCCGGCACGCAGACCACGGCCCGCCTGACCGGGCTCCGCCCCGGCACCGTCTACACCTTCACGGTCCGCGCACGCGACGCGGCCGACACCTCGTCGTCCGACAGCAACACCTTCGACCTCACCACCGCGACCGCCCCCGGTGCGCCCGCCAGTACCGCCCCCACGGACCTGAGGATCACGAGCAGCGCCGCGGGCAAGGAGTACGCCGTGGACCTGGACTGGAAGCAGCCGGAGACCGGCGAGAAGATACCCGCCTACCAGCTCTATCTGGACGGCCGGCTCACCACCACGATCGTCTGGGGCGGCGAACCGCCCGTGGGCCGGGCGAGCTACCGGCTCACTGTCGGCGAGCCGCGCGGCACCCGCCACTCGATGAAGATCCGAGCCAGACTCCCCGACGGGAAGTGGGGCGACTTCTCGGCGGCGCGCACCGTCGTGCTCGGCGACTGACCCGCCCTCGGGTGCGCGGCGGGCCGCCCCGTGCGGTCCCGCCGCGCCCCACGGGGAGTGCGGTCGCCGGCGGGCCGCGGTACCGGCTATGCGGAGTCGCGGATCACCAGTGACGTCGGGAGTATCACCGCCGCGGTGTCCTCACCGGCGATCTGGGTGAGCAGCATGCGGACCATCTCGGCGCTGATGCGGTCCCAGGGCTGGCGGATCGTGGTCAGCGCCGGACTGACCGCCGTGGCTGCGGGGGAGTCGTCGAAGCCGCCGACCGCGATGTCGTCCGGGACGGTACGGCCGGCCTGCTGGAGGGTGAAGATGACCCCCTGGGCCATGAGGTCGGACGCGACGAACACGGCGTCCATGTCCGGTGCCCGGCCGAGGAGGAGGCGGGCCGCCTCCTCGCCGCCGGCGCGCCGGTAGTCGCCCTCGGCCACCAGCGCCGGATCGTACGGCAGGCCCGCGCTGTCGAGCACCTCGCGGTAGCCGGCCAGGCGCTCGGTGCCGCCGGGGGTGTCGAGCGGGCCGGTGATCATGCCGATGCGGCGGCGGCCGGCGGAGATGAGGTAGCGGACCATCTCCCGGGCGCCGTCGCGGTCGTCGGCCGCCACGTAACTGACCTTGGACCCCAGCCCGAGCGGTTTGCCGCAGGCCACCAGGGGGATTCCGGCGTCGCGCAGCTCCACGGCGACCGGGTCGCCGCTGTGGCTGGAGACCAGCAGGACGCCGTCGACGTGGCCCGAGGTGATGTAGCGGGTCAGCCGGCGCCGGTCGTCCTTGGCGGAGGCGAGCATCAGCAGCAACGGGATGTCGTGCCGGGCGAGGTGCTCCGTGCAGCCGCGCAGCAGCACGTTGAAGTTGGGGTCCTCGAAGAACTTCTCCTGCGGCTCGGTCAGAAGGAAGGCCACCGAGTCCGAACGTCCGGTGCTCAGGCTGCGGGCATGCCGGTTGACCACGTACCCGGTCTTCTTGATGGCAGCCTCCACCGCTGCGCGGGCGGCGGGTGAGACGTAGTGGCCCCCGTTCAGGAAGCGGGAGACGGTTCCTCGCGAGATGCCCGCCTCACGTGCCACGTCGTGGATGGTGGGAGGCTTGCGTCGGCCGTTCGCGCTGGGGGTCATGTTCCTCAATTGTGCCGGGTGGTACGGGACGGACTCGGTGGCCGGGCCAGGCGGTCAGGCCTTGACCGAGCCGCTCAGCAGATCCAGCGACCAGTAACGCTGGATCACCAGGAAGAGCCCGATCAGGGGGAGGACCGCCAGCAGGCAGCCGGTGATGACCAGAGTGTAGAGCGCGGGCTGGGAGGCACCCTGGGAGAGCAGGGTGTACAGCCCGAGCGTGAGCGGGAACTTCGTGTCGTCGGCCAGCATTACGTACGGGAGCAGGAAGTTGTTCCAGATTCCGACGAACTGGAAGAGGAAGACCGTGATCAGGCCGGGCATCATCATCGGCACGGCGATGCGGGAGAAGATCCGCCATTCACTCGCGCCGTCCATGCGGGCTGCCTCGAGGAGCTCGCCGGGAACGGCGGCCGATGCGTAGATCCTCACCAGATAGACGCCGTAAGGCGAGAGGATCGACGGCAGCAGCATCGACCAGTACGAGTCGGCCAGACCCATCTTGGAGAGCAGCAGGTACTGAGGCACGGTCAGGACGATGCCGGGCACGAGCACGCCCGCCAGGATCGTCTTGAACACGAACTCCCGCCCACGGAAGGCGAACCGGCCCAGCGCATAGCCGCCCGCGGCCGAGACGGCGGCCGAGAGCAGGGCCCCCAGGCCGGCGTAGAACGCGGAGTTCGCCATCCACTGCCAGTAGATGCCGTCGCGGTACGCGGTCAGGTCGCTCAGGTTGTCGAGGAAACCGCTGCCGGGGGCGAAGGTGAACGTGCTGAACAGCTCGTCCCGGCTCTTCGTCGCCGCCATGACCACCCAGATCACCGGGATCAGGCAGTACAGGGCCCCGAGCGCGAGGACCATCGTGGGGATCCACGCGGTACGCCGGGGACCGCGCGAGGTTCCGTCCTTGGGCGTGCTGGTGAGGGTGAGGGCGGTCATGCCTGGTCCTCCCGGGTGAAGCGGTCGGAGACGCGCAGGAGAGTGAAGGAGAGCGCGAAGGTGGCCAGTGCGAGGACGACCGCGGTGGCGGATGCCCCGTACATGTCGGCCTTGCCGAACGCGCTGTCGTAGATGGACATCAGGGGGCTCCAGGTGTTGGGGACGCCGTTGGTCAGCGGCTGGAGCGTCTTGGGTTCGCTGAACACCTGGAGGGTGGCGATCACCGAGAAGAAGAAGGTGAGGACCAGGGAGGGCAGCACCATCGGGATCTTGATGCGCAGCGCGATCTGGAGGCTGGAGGCGCCGTCGAGACGGGCGGCCTCGTAGACCTCCTGGGGGATCGCGCGCAGGGCGGTGTAGATCACGATCATGTTGAAGCCCGTGCCGCCCCACACCGCGATGTTGGCGAAGGAGAAGTACAGGTTGGTTCCGTCGAACAGGTCCGGCGCGGTCATGCCGAACTTGTCGAGGACGTACACGAACGGGCTGACGGCGGGCAGGTAGAGGAAACCCCACAGCAGCGCGGCGATGACGCCGGGCACCGCGTACGGCAGGAAGATCATGAGCCGGGAGAAGGGGCCGCCGCGGACCTTTTCGGTGTCGAGCATCAGCGCGAAGACCAGGGCGAGACCGAGCATGGTCGGGATGACGATCATGCCGTAGCCCAGGGCGCGCAGGACGCTGTGGCCGAACTCGGAGTTGTGGAGCACGGCGGTGTAGTTGGACAGCCCGCTCCAGACCTCCGAGCGGCTTCCGGAGCCGAGGCCGAGGCCCTTGACCTGGACCTTGTGGAGGCTGAGCCAGATCGCGTATCCGATGGGCACGATGGTGAAGACGGCGAACAGGACCAGCGTCGGCACCAGGAAGAAGTAGGGCGCGGTACGGCCGGGGCGGCGGACGCGGCGGGGCGCGGCAGGCCCGGCCGCCCGGGGCGCGACCCGCGTACGGGTCGTGCCCCGGGACGGAGCGGTGGTCATGCCTCGGTCACCTCGAAGCCCTGCTTCTTCATGTCGGCGAAGGACTTGTCCTGCATGGCGTCGACCGCGGTGAGGAACTGCGCGCTCTTCCGCGCCTTGGTGGCCTTGCCGAAGCCGTCGTTGAAAGCGCCGTACGCGGTCTGTACGTTCGGGCCCCAGGCCGACGCGGCGGTGGTCGCCGAGATCTCGGCGGCCGTGTCGTAGAAGTCCTCCTGGTTCGGGAAGAACGCGGGCGTGCTGAGCACGTCGCCGGACTGGCCCTTCGTGGCCGCCGGGTAGATGCCGGCCTCCTTGACCAGGGCGGCCAGCGCCTCCGGGTCGGTGTTCAGCCAGCGCGCGAACTTGGCCGCCGCCTCCGTGTGCTCGGAGTCCGTGGAGACTCCGGTGGAGGAACCGCCCCAGCTGCCGGTGGCCTTGGCGCCCGCATCCCACTGGGGCAGCGGTGCCATGCGCCACTTGCCCTTGGTGTCGGGGGCCGAGCTGACGAGGACGCCGGGTGCCCACACGGCGGAGACCCAGGCGAGGTGGGTGCCCTTGTTCAGCGCCTTGTTCCACGCCGGGGTGTACATGGGCTGGTTGTCGATGACGCCCTCCTGGACCAGTCCGCCCCAGAACTCGGCGACCTTCTTGGTGGCGGTGTCGTCGATGCCGACCGTCCACTTGCTGCCGTTCACCGTCCACCACTGGGCGCCGGCCTGCTGGGCGAGGCCCGCGAACAGGCCCGGGTCGTTGGAGGAGAAGGTGGTCAGGTAGGCGTCGGGGACGGCCTTCCTGGCGGCGCGGGCGGTCTCGGCGAACTCGTCCCAGGTCCCGGGGACCTTCAGGCCGTGCTCCTTGAACAGGTCCTCGCGGTAGTAGAACATCAGCGGCCCGGAGTCCTGCGGGATCGCGTAGAGCGCGTCGGTCCCGAGTGTGGTCATGGCCCACGTGCCCTCGGAGAACTCCGACTTGGCGTCCTTGGCGTACTTGGATATGTCGGCGAGGACGTCGTTGGAGACCAGCGTCGGCAGGGCCTGGTACTCGACCTGGATCAGGTCGGGGGCGTTGCCCGCCTTCTTGGCGGTGATCAGCTTGGAGACGATCTCGCCGCCGCCGGCCTGCTTGGAGACGGTGACCGTGATGTCGGGGTTCTTCTTGTTCCAGATGGCAGCGACCTTCTCCATGCCCGGGGCCCAGGACCAGTAGGTCAGCTTGACCGGGCCGCTGGTCTTGCCGGAGCCGCCGTCGGAGCCGCCGCAGGCGGCGAGGGTGCTGGTCAGTCCGAGGCTCAGGGCCCCGGTGAGCATCGTCCGCCTGCTGATCTGGCGACGGTGGATCGACATCTTCTTCTCCCCTGACTGAGAACGAGCCGGCCTCGGAACGTCCCGCGAGCGCGGCAACCGCCGTGAGGGACGGGGCTGCGGGCAGGTGACCGATGGGCTGTGCGCGAGGGCCGCGCGGCTCTGTGATCGTGCACAGTAGAAAATTGTTTCGGTCTCTTGTCAATGGATGAAACCTGGGGTTACCTACTCGTTGCTCGGGTGTGTCCGTCACGAAGAAGCCTGTGCACGCTCACAGAATCGCTGCATCACCTCGTCTAATTTGCTGGGAGTCAACGCATGTCCCCCTCCGCTCGACGCGCTCTTTCGCCACTCGCCTACGGGGGTGACTACAACCCCGAGCAGTGGCCACGGGAGGTGTGGGAGGAAGACATGCGGCTGATGCGGGAGGCCGGGGTCACCCTCGTCTCCCTCGGCATCTTCAGCTGGGCCCGGATCGAGCCGCGGCCCGGCACCTACGACTGGGAGTGGCTCGACACGATCGTCGGCATGCTCCATGACGCCGGGATCCGGATCGACCTGGCCACCCCGACCGTGGTGCCGCCCGCCTGGTTCTACCGGGCCCACCCCGAGGCACTGCCGGTCACCCGCGACGGCTCCCGCCTCGCCTTCGGTTCACGCGGCGCCATCTGCCACTCCAACGCCGACTACCGGGCCGCGGCCGCGCAGATCACCACCAAGATCGCCGAGCGCTACGGCGACCATCCCGCCGTTGCCCTGTGGCACGTCCACAACGAGTACGGCGCCCCCGTCCTGACCTGCTACTGCGACAACTGCGCCGCCGCCTTCCGTACCTGGCTGCAGGGCCGCCACGGAAGTCTCGACGCACTCAACGAGGCCTGGGGCACCACCTTCTGGGGCCAGCTCTACGGCGACTGGGACGAGATCACCCCGCCCCGCACCACCCCCACCGTCTGCAATCCCGCGCAGCAGCTGGACTTCCAGCGCTTCGCCGACGCCCAGGCCCGCGCCAATTTCTGTGCCGAGCGCGACATCCTGCACCGCCTGTCGCCCGGGGTGCCCGTCACCACCAACTTCATGGTCGCGCCCAGCCAGTGCGAGGGCGTCGACTACTGGGCCTGGGGCGCGGAGGTGGACCTGGTCTCCAACGACCACTACCTGGTCACCGACGGGCGCCGCACCCATGTCAACCTGGCCCTCACCGCGGACCTGACCCGTTCCGTCGCGGGCGGCGCCCCCTGGCTGATACTCGAGCACTCCACCTCGGGCGTCAGCTGGCAGCAGCACAACCCGGCCAAGGCGCCCGGCGAGATGGCCCGCAACTCCCTCGGCCATGTCGCCCGGGGCTCCGAAGGTGCGATGTTCTTCCAGTGGCGGCAGTCCCGCAGCGGTGCGGAGAAGTTCCACTCGGCGATGCTGCCGCACGGCGGCACCGGCACCCGCGTGTGGCGGGAGGTGACCGACCTGGGCCGCCGCGTCGGGGACCTGGCCGGCCTGCGCACCACCCGGACCCGCGCGGACGTGGCCATGGTCTGGTCCTGGGAGTCCTGGTGGGCGCAGAAACTGGAGTGGCGCCCCAGCCAGGACCTGGACGCCCGGGAACGCCTCGACGCCTTCTACGAGGCACTGTACGACCGCAACCTCACCGTCGACTTCTTCCCGCCGAGCGGACTGGGTGACCTGGACCCCGAGCGCTACCCGCTGCTCGTCGTCCCCCAGCTGTACGCGGCACCCGCCGGCATCGCCGCCGATCTGGAGCGGTACGTCTCACGCGGCGGCACCCTGCTGGTCTCCTTCTTCTCCGGCATCGTCGACGAGAACGACACCGTGCACCCCGGCCCCGTCCCGGGGGCGCTGCGCGACGTACTGGGCCTGACCGTCGAGGAGTTCGACGCCCTGCAGCCGGGCGAGAAGCTCACCGTGAGCGCCGGTCCGGACACGACGTTCGAGGCGGACCTCTGGTCCGAGTTCGTCGTCCCGAACATCCCGCACGGCTGTGACACCGTCGCCACGTTCGCCGACGGCCGCGCCGCCGGACACCCGGCCCTCACCCGGCACGCGCTCGGTGACGGTGCCGCCTGGTACCTGGCCACCCGGCTGACGGGCGCGGACCTGGCGGCCGTGGTGGACCTGGCCGTCGCCGATGCGGGCATCACCCCTGCCGGACTGCCCCACGACGTCGAACTCGTCGTACGCGAAGGCGAGTCGGGAACGTTCCGCTTCGCCATCAACCACACGGATGCCGAGGTCAAGGTGGTACTGCCGGACGGGACCTGTGCCGTCGTCGCCGCCGGCGCGGTCGAGGTCCTCCGCGACCCGCGCTGAAGACAGGGCCTCCCTCTTCCCCCTCCTCTCCTCCCTCTCCTTCTCTCCGTTCTCCGCCATCTCAGAGCCGATTTCACTGTGAAGGGACCTCGAAATGCGCAGACGCAGCGTTCTCGCCGTCGGAGCAGCCGGCGCCGCCGCGATGGCCGTACCCGCCCTGGGCGCCGCCCCCGCCTTCGCGGCCGGTTCGCCGGGCCCGGCGCACCGCCGCCGCCTGGAGATCCGTGGCCTGGACATCTCCTCGCTGCCCAAGAACGAGGATCTGGGCGCCGTCTACCGTCGCGCCGACGGCCGCCGCGCCGACCTGATCGACATCCTCGCCGACGCGGGCATCACCCACGCCCGGCTCAAGGTCTGGGTCAACCCGGCCGACGGCTACAACAACAAGGCGAGGATCCTCCCGCTGGCCCGCCGTCTGAAGCGGGCGGGCATCGCCATCTGGGCCGACTTCCACTACTCCGACACCTGGGCCGACCCCGCGCACCAGCCCAAGCCCGCCGCCTGGACCGGACTGGACGCGGCCGGCCTGACCCGGGCCGTCTACGAGCACACCGCCGACGTCCTCGGCGCGCTCAAGCGCCAGGGCACGCCTGCGGACCTGGTGCAGATCGGCAACGAGATCAACGGCGGCATGCTCTGGCCGGAGGGCGACTGGGAGCACTGGGACAACCTCGCCGCCTTCCTCAAGGCGGGTCTGCGCGCGGCGAAGGACACCACGCCGCGCATCCGTACGATCCTGCACCTGGCCAACGGCGGCGACAACGGCCTGTACCAGTGGTGGTTCGACAACGCGGTCTCGCGCGGCGTCGACTTCGACATCATCGGCCTCTCCTACTACCCGTTCTGGCACGGCCCGTTGGAGGGTGCCGCCGCGAACATGGCCGACATCACGGCCCGTTACGGCAAGCCGTGCCTGATCGCCGAGACCGGTTACCCGTTCACGCTGGACAGCGAGGACGCGACCAACGACATCATGAACAGCCCCGCGCAGCTCACCGACGGCTACCCCGCCACCCCGGAGGGCCAGGCCGCCTGGATGCGCGCCGTCGCCGACCTCGCGGCCGCGGTCCCCGGCAAGCAGGGCCTCGGCTACTGCTACTGGGAAGGGGCCTGGACCTACCGTCCGGGCAGCGGCTGGAACGAACAGGACCCTGCATCGGGCAACGCGTGGGAGAACCTCGCCCTGTTCGACTTCGAGGACAGGGAACTGCCCGCCCTGAGAACCCTGGGGCGCTACCGCGGCTGACCCGGCCGGCTTCTCCTGCCCTGCCGGGGACACCACCCGGCCCCGCACCGCTTCGTCCTGCCCCCGCACCTCCGTAACCGGAAGGAACCCCATGCGTCGTCGCGCTCTGCTCAAGGCCGCCGTTGCCACCGTGGCCGCCCCTGCCGTTCTCAGTGCCCTAGCGACCCCGGCCTCCGCCGCCACCGCCCTGTCGGTCCGCGGCATCGACATCTCGTCCCTGCCCAAGTCCGAGGCGCTGGGCGGGGTCTACTACTCGTCGAGCGGGACCAAGACCGACGCCGTGGCGCTCATGGCCACCGCCGGAGTCAGCCACGCCCGCCTCAAGGTGTGGGTCAACCCGGCCGACGGGTACAACAACAAGGCGAAGATCCTTCCGCTGGCCCTCCGGCTGAAGGCGAAGGGCATCAAGCTGCTCGTCGACTTCCACTACTCCGACACCTGGTGCGACCCGGCCAACCAGGCGAAGCCGGCCGCATGGTCGTCGTACTCCGTCGCGCAGCTGTCCACGGCCGTCTACAACCACACCGCCGACGTCCTCGGCGCCCTCGTCGCCCAGGGAACCCCCGCGGACCTGGTGCAGATCGGCAACGAGATCAACGGCGGCATGCTCTGGCCGACCGGCGACTGGAACAACCTGGACAACCTGGCGACGTTCCTCAAGTCCGGCATCAGCGCCGCCCGCGCCACCACCTCCGGTGTCCGCACGGTCCTGCACCTGTCCAACGGCGGCGACCAGAGCCTGTACCAGTGGTTCTTCGACGCCATGAAGGCACGGGGCGTGGCCTGGGACGTCATCGGCCTGTCCTTCTACCCGTACTGGCACGGCACCCTCGCCGAGCTCTCCGCCAACCTGGCGTTCGTCACCGCCCGGTACGGCACCCCCGCCCTCGTCGCCGAGACCGCCTACCCCTGGACCCTCACCGGCAAGGACGGCTTCGCCAACCTGGTCAGCACCTCCGGCCAGCTCACGTCCGGCTACCCGGCCTCGTCCGCCGGCCAGGACGCCTGGGTCAGGGCGGTCGCGGACACCGTCGCCGCCACCCCGAACGGCATGGGTCTCGGCTACGTCTACTGGGAGGGCTTCTGGACGGCCGTCACCGGCAACGGCTGGGACCCGACCGACCCGTCCTCCGGCAACAACTGGGAGAACCAGGCCCTGATCGACTACAGCAACAAGGCCCTGCCCGCGCTGTCCTCGATCGGCTCCTACCGAGCCTGAGCACCCGGAGGGCGCCTCCCGCACGGGGCGCCCTCCTTCGCCCTCGCCACCCGGCCCGCCCGCCAAGGAAGTTCATGCCCTTCTCCTACGTCGAAGACTTCGCCCCGGGTACCGGCACGCTCCCGCCGCGCGCCCGCTGCGCCGCCTCGGACGCGGCCCGCCTCTCACTGAACGGTGAATGGCGTTTCCGGCTCTCGCCCACGGCGGACTCCGAGGACGAGTCGTTCGCCGTGCCCGGACACGAGGCCGAGGACTGGGCGCGGATCACAGTGCCGGGCCACTGGGTCCTCCAGGGCGAGAACGGCGCGTACGGCCTGCCCGCCTACACCAACCACCTCTACCCCTTCCCGGTCGATCCGCCGCGGGTGCCCACCCGGAATCCGACCGGTGACCACCTGCACACCTTCGACCTGCCGGACGGCTGGCCGCAGGACGGGGACGCGGTGCTCCGCTTCGACGGCGTGGAGTCGTGCGCCCGCGTCTGGCTCAACGGCGTACTCCTCGGAGACTTCAAGGGCAGCCGGCTGCCGCACGAGTTCGCGGCCGGGCACCTGCTCGAACCGTCCGGGAACGTGCTGGCCGTCCGCGTCCACCAGTGGTCGTCCGGCTCCTACCTGGAGGACCAGGACCAGTGGTGGCTGCCGGGCATCTTCCGGGACGTGGCGCTTCTGCACCGGCCGCCGGGCGCGGTCGGGGACTTCTTCGTGCACGCCTCGTACGACCACACGGCCGCAACCGGGACGCTGCGGGTGGACAGCGATGTCGCGGGGCGGGTGACGGTGCCGGAGCTCGGCATCGACGTGGCAACGGGTGAGTCCGTGACCGTGCCCGTCACGCCGTGGACGGCCGAGACGCCCCGGCTGTACGACGGTGTTCTGGCCGCCCCCGGCGAACAGGTCCCGCTGCGCATCGGATTCCGTACGGTGGCGGTCGAGGACGGACTGATCAAGGTGAACGGACGCGCCGTCCTCTTCCGGGGCGTCAACCGGCACGAGTGGCATGCGCGGACCGGCCGCACCCTCGACGCGGAGACGATGCGCGAGGACGTGACGCTGATGAAGCGCCACCACATCAACGCCGTCCGTGCCTCCCACTACCCGCCGCACCCCGACTTCCTCGACCTGTGCGACGAGCACGGCCTGTGGGTGATCGACGAGTGCGACCTGGAGACCCACGGCTTCGTCGAGCAGGACTGGCGCGACAACCCCGTCGACGACGACCGCTGGACCCCCGCGCTGCTGGACCGGGCCGCCCGCATGGTCGAGCGCGACAAGAACCACCCCTCGGTGATCATCTGGTCGCTCGGCAACGAGGCCGGCACCGGCCGTGGTCTGACCGCCATGGCCGAGCAGATCCGCGACCGCGACCCGGACCGCCCGATCCACTACGAGGGCGACCCGAGCTGCCGCGACACGGACCTGTACTCCCGGATGTACGCCACCCAGGAAGAGGTCGAGCGCATCGGGCGCGGCCTGGACGGTGGCCCGGACAAACGCCGCGGACTCCCCTTCATCCTGTGCGAGTACGCGCACGCGATGGGCAACGGGCCCGGCGGACTCGCCGACTACCAGCGGCTGTTCGAGGCGTACCCCCGTAACCAGGGCGGCTTCGTCTGGGAGTGGATCGACCACGGCCTGTGGCACGAGACGTACGGCTACGCCTACGGCGGCGACTACGGCGAGGAGCTGCACGACGGAAACTTCGTCTGCGACGGGCTGCTCTTCCCCGACCGCACCCCGTCCCCCGGTCTGGCCGAGTTCAAGGCGGTGATCGCCCCGGTCCGGATCGAGAGCTCCGCCGAGGGACATGACGGGGTACGGATCTCCAATCTGTACGACTTCCGCGACCTGTCGCACCTGGCCTTCGAGTGGTCCTACCAGGTCGACGGGGAGACGACGGCCGGCGGCCCGCTCCAGGTGCCGGCGCTCGCCCCGGGTGCGAGCGCCGAGGTGGCGCTCCCGCCCCGGCCCGCACCGGGCACCTCGGCCGGCGAGCAGATCTGGACCGTGCGGGCCCTGGAGGACGGCCATGAGATGGCGTCCGGCCAGGTGACGGCCGTGGCCCGCGGCCCGCTGCCGCCCGTGCGCGGCGCCCGAGCGCGGCGGGACACCCGCCGGATCACGCTCGGCCCGGCCGCCTTCGACGCCCGCACCGGTGGCCTGCTCACGATCGGAGGGGTCGAGCTGCGGTCCGCACCCCGTCTGGACGTGTGGCGCGCGCCGACGGACAACGACAACGGTGCGGACTGGCAGCCCCACCTCCAGTACGGGCAGCACTGGCGCAAACTGGGCCTGCACCGGATGCACCACCGCCTGGACGAGGTGGAGGTGACGGACGAGGCGCTGACCGTACGGACCAGGGTCGCGCCGGCCGCCCGCGACATCGGCCTGTCCACGGTCCACCGCTGGACCTCGGACGGTGACCGGCTCCGCCTGGCGGTGCAGGTCACCCCCGAGGGCGACTGGCAGGTGCCGCTGCCCCGGCTCGGGATGCGTCTCGGCCTGCCCGGCTCGGCGCACGCGGTGCGCTGGTACGGGGGCGGTCCCGGCGAGGCGTACCCGGACAGCCGGACGGCGTCCAGGCTCGCGCGCCGGGACAGCGACGTGGACGCGTTGCAGACGCCGTACGTCCGGCCGCAGGAGAACGGTGCCCGCGCCGACGTGCGCTGGGCGGAGATCGGTGGCCTGCGGATCGAGGGCGAGCCGGAGTTCTGGTTCTCCGCGCGCCGCTGGACCAGCGAGCAGCTGGACACGGCCCGGCATCTCAGCGACCTCGTGCCGGGCGACACGGTGTGGGTCCACCTGGACCACGGGCTGACGGGCGTCGGATCGCAGGCCTGCGGCCCCGGCCCGCTGCCGCAGGACCTGTTGCGGGCGGAACCGGCGCGGTTCTCCTTCACTTTCCGGGAGTCGTGACCGGAGGTCCGGGCGGTCCGGAGGTGAGGGCGGGTGCGGCCGGCGGCGCCAACTGGTCTGTACCTATTGACGAGTTGGTCCAGACCAATTAGTTTCCGCTGTGCTCCGTGGAACCAAGTGCACCCTGCTCCCCCCGAGGACCGCCTCACCGGTCCCAGTCCCCAGGGAGAACCATGTTCGAGCACATGCCCCTCAGACGGAGGACGGCGACCGCACTGCTCGCCGTCCTCGCCCTCCTCCTCGCCCTGCTGGCCCTCCGGACCGGCCCCGCGCACGCGGCGGGCAAGCTCACGGCGACCTTCACCTCGGCCGACAACGGCCCGTGGTGGAAGGGGACCTATGTCCTGCGCAACGACACCGACACGGCCGTGACCGGCTGGAGCCTCGAATTCGACCTGCCCGCCGGGGTCGCGATCAGCTCCTCGTACAACGGCACCGTCACCACCCAGGGCAGCCGCATCACCGCGGGCAACGCCCACTACAACGGCACGGTCGCCGCGCACAGCACCACCGAGCCGTACAGCTTCTGGTTCGTCGCCACCGGCCCGATCACGGCGCCGACCGGCTGCCGGATCAACGGCGACAAGTGCGACGGGTCAGCCGACGTGCCGCCCGGCGCGCCCGGCGGGCTCAAGCGGACCGATGTGACCGCACGCACCGCCTCCCTGTCCTGGACGGCCGCCGCCGCGGGGGACTTCCCCGTGGCCTCGTACGACATCCTGGCGGGCGGCAAGGTCGTCGGCTCGGCCACCGCGACGACGTCCGTCACCGTCACCGGCCTGACTCCCGCCACCGCCTACTCCTTCACCGTCCGGGCCAAGGACACCCGGGGCAACACCTCCGCCGAGAGCGCCCCGCTGGCCGTCACCACCGTCGACCCGGCCACCGACACCTCCCCGCCGACGGCCCCGGGCGCCCTGCACGCCACCGCGACCGACTCCTCGTCCGTCACGCTGGCCTGGACCGCCGCGACGGACAACCAGCGCGTCGCCGCGTACGACCTCTACCGCGGCTCCGCCCTGGCCACCACGGTCTCCGGCACCACGACCACCGCCACCATCGGCGGCCTGTCGCCCTCGACCTCGTACACCTTCACGGTCAAGGCCCGTGACGCGGCCGACAACGCCTCGTCCGCGAGCAACACCCTCAGGGTGAAGACCGACGACATCGTCGGCGCGGGCAACTACGCGAAGGTCGGCTACTTCGTCCAGTGGGGGATATACGGCCGTCAGTACTTCGTGAAGAACCTCCACGACTCCGGCGCCGCCGGGAAGCTCGACATCGTCAACTACGCCTTCGCCAACATCGACCCCGACAACCTCACCTGCCTGAACGGCGTCACCAAGGGCACCACGGCCGACCCGCAGGACCCGGAGCAGGGCACCGGTGCCGGTGACGCGGACGCCGACTACACCCGCCCGTTCAGCGCCGCCCAGTCCGTGGACGGGGTCGCGGACGACGGCTGGGGCAAACTGCGCGGCAACTTCAACCAGTTGAGGAAACTGAAGAAGCTCCACCCCGACCTCAAGATCGTGGTCTCGCTCGGCGGCTGGACCTACTCGAAGTACTTCTCCGACGTCGCGGCCACCGACGCCGCGCGCAAGAAGTTCGTCTCCTCGTGCATCGACATGTACATCAAGGGCAACCTGCCCGAGTACGGCGGCGCCGGCGGCCCCGGCACCGCGGCAGGCATCTTCGACGGCTTCGACATCGACTGGGAGTGGCCGGGCACCGGCACCGGACACCCCGGCAACCACTACTCGCCGAACGACAAGGGCAACCTCACCCTGCTGCTCGCCGAGTTCCGCAAGCAGCTGGACGCCCTCGGCGGCGGCCACCGCCTCCTCACCGCCTTCACCCCCGCCGACCCGCAGAAGATCGACGAGGGCTGGGACCTGTCCAAGGTCTTCGACTCCCTCGACGTGGCCAACGTCCAGGGCTACGACTTCCACGGTTCCGGCAGCGACAACTCCTGGGAACCGAACCGCACCGGCCACCAGGCCAACCTCTACACCGACGGCCAGGACCCGTACGACTTCCACTTCAGTGCGGACGCCGCCATCAAGGCGTACACCGACGCGGGCGTCGAACCCCGCAAACTGACCCTCGGCATCCCGTTCTACGGCCGCGGCTGGCAGAACGTCACCGACGGCGGGGCGGCAGGCGAATGGCAGTCCGCAGGCGGTGCGGCCCCCGGTCAGTTCGCGGAGGAGGCCGGCACCCGGGGCTACTCCAACCTCACCGGCGCGTACCCGGCGATGACGGTGCATCATGACGAACAGTCGGTGTCGACATACGGATATACCGGCAACCAGTGGTGGTCCTTCGACGACACCTGGTCCATCGGCAAGAAGACCGCGTACGTGAAGGACAAGGGTCTGCTGGGCGTCATGGTCTGGGAGTTGTCGGGCGACACCCCGCAGGGCACGCTGATGGGTGCGCTCGACTCCGGGCTGAAGTAGCGCCACCGGCAACGGGCCGGCCGGCTCGCGGAGTTCCGGTGGACTCCGCGGGCCGGTCACGTGCGAAGGGTGCCGGTCTCCGGCGGTCGCCCGCGCGCACCGTCACAGGGTGATGCGGTCCCGCATCCACCGCAGACAGTCCTCGTCCGCGACGGGCAGCTCCTCGCCCGCCGGCCAGGGGTGGACCGCCAGGACGAGATGGGTCAGATAGCCGTAGGGCCCGCCGTCCTCGCGCGGGGCGAGCACGACGCCGTGCTCGCCCATGCGCCATATCCGGCACCGCAGATGGGGTCCCAGGCTGAGCCATCCGTTGGAACGCAGCGTGCGCAGGGGTGGGCCGAGCTCGGCGGTCAGGACGTCCGCCGCCCGGTCGAGCACGGCTTCGCACTCCGCTTCGCCGGGCGTTTCGAGAAGGATCCAGCCGGGCAGTCCGGCCCACTCCTCGACGAGTTCGACGAGCGAGTCGTGACCGTATTCGTCGGGATCCGGCGGGTTGACGGGATACGCCTCGCCGAACGTCAGGACCAGCGTGCACTCCGGGTCGCCCAGCGGATCGCCCTCGTACCAGAGGACGTGATGGTGCCTGGTGAGGACCGCGTCGCAGACGAGATCGGTGTACTCCCAGCCGAGCTCCTTCTCGCTGTACTCGTCGAACTCCTCCTCGGGGACGGTCTGCATGGCGGGCATGGCCAGCAACTCCCGTACCACGGTGGCGGAGAGCGGCGAATGGGCGAGTGAATGCACGGGCATGAGGCGCGGTGCTCCCTTGGTCGATGCGTGACGGAGCCGGGTCCGGGGGCCGGCGCCGGGATGATTTCACCACGGGCGGCCGCGCGACACGTGTCCGGGCGGGCGCCCCGCAGACCGGACACGGCTCCGCCCCCGGTGCTGTGGGGCACCGGGGGCGGAGTGCGTCTCGCGGGGGTGCGGGATCAGCGCAGCTGCTCGTACGCCGGCAGCGTCAGGAAGTCCGCGTAGTCCTGGTCGAGGGAGACCTGGAGCAGCAGGTCGTGGGCCTGCTGCCACTTGCCGGTGGCGAAGGCCTCGTCGCCGATCTCCGTGCGGATCGCGGTCAGTTCCTCGGCCGCGACCTTGCGGGCCAGCTCCGCCGTGGCGTGCTCGCCGTTCTCGAAGACCACGTCCGCGTTGATCCACTGCCAGATCTGCGAGCGCGAGATCTCGGCGGTGGCCGCGTCCTCCATCAGGTTGAAGATGGCGACCGCGCCCATGCCGCGCAGCCACGCCTCGATGTAGCGGATGCCGACCGCGACGGCGTTGCGCAGGCCGTCGTACGTGGGCTTGGCGTGCAGGGTATCGATGGCGATCAGGTCGCCCGCCGCCACCGAGACGTCCTCGCGCAGCCGCTCCTTCTGGTTCGGCTTCTCGCCGAGGACCGCGTCGAAGGAGGTCATCGCGATCGGGACCAGGTCGGGGTGGGCGACCCAGGAGCCGTCGAAGCCGTCGCTCGCCTCGCGGTCCTTGTCGGCCTTGACCTTCTCGAACGCGACCTTGTTGACCTCGGCGTCCCGGCGCGACGGGATGAAGGCCGCCATGCCGCCGATGGCGTGGGCTCCGCGCTTGTGGCAGGTGCGGACCAGTAGTTCGGTGTACGCCCGCATGAACGGGGCGGTCATCGTCACCGCGTTGCGGTCCGGGAGGACGAACTTGGAGCCGCCGTCACGGAAGTTCTTGACGATGGAGAAGAGGTAGTCCCAGCGGCCGGCGTTCAGCCCGGAGGCGTGGTCGCGGAGCTCGTGGAGGATCTCCTCCATCTCGTACGCGGCGGTGATCGTCTCGATCAGGACCGTCGCGCGGACCGTGCCCTGCGGAATGCCCACGTACTCCTGGGCGAAGACGAAGATCTCGTTCCAGAGGCGGGCCTCCAGGTGCGACTCCGTCTTCGGCAGGTAGAAGTACGGGCCCTTGCCGAGGTCGATGAGGCGCTGCGCGTTGTGGAAGAAGTAGAGGCCGAAGTCGACCAGCGCGCCGGGCACCGGGGTGCCGTCGAGCTGGAGGTGGCGCTCGTCCAGGTGCCAGCCGCGGGGGCGGGTGACGACCGTGGCGAGCTCGTCGGCGGGCTTCAGCGCGTACGACTTGCCGGACTTCGGGTCGGTGAAGTCGATGGCGCGGTTGTACGCGTCGATCAGGTTGAGCTGGCCGAGGATGACGTTCTCCCACGTCGGGGCGGAGGCGTCCTCGAAGTCGGCGAGCCAGACCTTGGCGCCCGAGTTCAGGGCGTTGATGGTCATCTTGCGGTCGGTCGGACCGGTGATCTCCACCCGGCGGTCATTCAGCGCGGCCGGCGCCGGTGCGACCTTCCAGGAGTCGTCCGCACGGATCGCGGCGGTCTCCGGCAGGAAGTCCAGCGTGGAGGTGCGGGCGATCTCGGCGCGGCGCTCGCCGCGCCGGGCGAGCAGCTCGTTGCGCCGGGGCGTGAACCGGCGGTGCAGCTCGGCCACGAACGCGAGGGCCGCGGGGGTGAGGACCTCGTCCTGCCGGGGCAGGGGCTCGGCATCGACGATGGCCAGCGAGGACGGCGCTGGTGCGGACATGAGCTGTCACTCCTTCAGCGGGCGGTGCGGGCGACGTCTCACGGCCGCCGGGTCGCCTGAAACGGCACGGCGTGCCATGGCTCCGGGATGCGGCCGTGGTCGCCGTCTGAGGTGCAGAGGGCTTCTGACCAGTGGATAGTAGTTTCCTCATGGTGGAAGTTCAATGGTTTGTTGATGTCGAGATTCTCCGGGTCGACAGAAGCGGGAGTCTGCTGGCGCAGCGTGCCAGTCCGTTCACTCAAGGTGGGAGAGGTCCTCCGCCGTGTCGATGTCGTAGGCCTGAGCCACATCCGAACACTCGACGAGCGTGATCGCATCGCGGTGCGCCCGCAGATAGGCCCGAGCGCCCTGGTCGCCCACCGCGCCCGCCGCGATGTCCGCCCACAGATCGGCCCCGAAGAGCACCGGATGGCCGCGTTCTCCGCCGTACGAGGCCGCCGCCAGGCTCGTCCGCGAGCGGTACGCCGCCCGCACCCGGGCCACCGCTTCGGCGCCGATGCCGGGCTGGTCGACCAGTAGCACGACAACCGCGTCCGCACCCGTTCCGGTGAGGGCGGTGAGTCCCGCCCGTAGCGAGGAACCCATGCCCTCGGTCCACTCCGGGTTGACCGTCAACCTGACGCCCGGCAGGTCCGCCCGTGCTCGCACTTCGTCGGCCGACGCGCCCAGCACCACCTGGACCGGCCCGCAGCCGCCTGCCCGGAGCGTCTCCACCGCGTGGTCGGCCAGCAGGCGGCCACGGTGCTTCAGCAGGGCCTTCGGGCGCCCGCCGAGGCGGCGTCCGCCGCCCGCCGCGAGCAGCAGCCCGGCGATGACCGGGGAGGCGGACGGGGAGGGTACGGAGAAGGCGTGCGGTGTGCTTGTCATGCCGACTGGATACCTCAGACGGGCCGTTCCTGCACGCGCCGGACCGGTCCACCCGCTTGCGTCAATGTGCGGGACACTCCGAGTTCCGCCCGCGGAGTGGCGCCCGACACCGGTCATGGCGTTAACTTGCCCGCACCCCCGGACACTTGACCACGGTTCGGGGCTTGGTCGAAACACCGGCACAAAGTTGTGCGAGGGGGAGTGCTTTGTTGAAGAGCGTGGGGCAGGCGCGGGTGACCAGCAGTGATGAGGACCCGAGAGTGACGGAGTTGCGTACGGCCGTCGCCCGGCTCCGCCGGGAGCTGGCCGGGCATCCGGCGGAGTTCCCGGACCGCGCGATCGCCGAGGACGAGCTGGCGGCACTGGACGCGATGGCGGCCAGTGGCGCGCCCGAGATTCCCCGGCTCCGCCGGTCGCTGCTGCTGATCGCGGGGGCGGTCGGCTCGGTCAGCGCCCTGGCGTCTGCACTCAGGGACGTACGGGTCGCGGTCGATCTGTTCGGCGAGCCGCCGCGGCGGTAGATCCTCTGCGATGAAGCCGTCGGGGCGGGGCGGGGGCCTGCCGCAGCGGCTTCACCGCCGGATGAGCCTGCGGGCCGTCGCCGCCGCGACGGCCGCGGTGCGCGAGTCCACGCCCAGCTTGGCGTAGATGTGCACCAGATGGGACTTCACCGTTGCCTGGCTGAGGAAGAGCTTCTTGCTGATCTGCAGGTTCGACAGCCCCTCGCCGACCAGTTGCAGCACCTCCAGCTCGCGCTTGGTGAGCGCCTGGGCCGGCATCCGCATGCGGTCCATCAGCCGGTGCGCGACGGCAGGCGCCAGGGCGGAGCGTCCGGCTGCCGCCGTACGGACCGCGGCGGCCAGTTCCTCCGGCGGGGCGTCCTTGAGTAGATAGCCCGCCGCGCCCGCCTCCACCGCCGCGAGGATGTCGGCGTCGCTGTCGTACGTCGTCAGGATCAGCACCCGGGGTGCGTCCGGCGCCGCGGTGATCGCGGCGGTGGCCTCCGAACCGTGCAGACCCGCACCGAACTGCAGGTCCATCAGGACGACGTCGAACTCACCGGTCGCCGCCAGGGCGACCGCCCGTTCGGCGGTGGCGGCCTCGGCGACGACGCGGAAGTCCGGCTCGGTGTCCAGGACGGCCCGCAGGCCAGCCCGTACCACCGGATGGTCGTCGGCGAGCAGCAGTCTGATCGGAGGGGTCATGCGGCGTCCTGTCCGGTCCGGGCGACGGGGAGCGGCAGGGTCAGGGCGACGGCCGTGCCCTGACCGGGCGCCGATTCGACACTCAGGGTGCCGCCCAGCGAACGGGCCCGGGACCGCATGGCCGGCAGGCCGAAGCCGCCCGTCCCGGTTCCGCCGCTCGCGGCGGAGTCGTCGGTGAAGCCCCGGCCGTCGTCGACCACGTCCAGCGCCACCGAGGTGTCCATGAAGCTCAGGGTGATCTCCGCCCGCCGCGCGTCGGCGTGCTGCACCGTGTTCGCCAGCGCCGACTGCGCGGTACGCAGCAGCGCCACCTCGTACGGCGTGGGCAGCTCCACCGGGGTGCCGCTGACGGCGAAACTCACCGTGAGCGCGGGAGCGGTGGTGCGGGCCGAGAGCCGCTCCAGGGCGGCGGCCAGGGAGCCGTTCTCCAGATCGGGCGGGGTCAGGGCGCGCACGAACCGACGGGCCTCGGCGAGGTTGTCCTGAGCTGCCTCGCGGGCCTGGCGGACATGGGCTGCGGCGGGGGCGTCCGCCGGAAGGGTGCGTTCCGCGGCGCGCAGCAGCAGTTGGATGCTGGAGAGGCCCTGCGCGAGGGTGTCGTGGATCTCGCGGGCCAGCCGTTCGCGTTCGGCGAGCGTCCCGGCGGTGCGCTCGGCCTCGGCGAGCTCCGCACGGGTCGAGACGAGCTCCTCGATGAGCTCGCGGCGCCGCTCGCTCTCGCGGAACAGCGCGTCGTACCCGAGGACCGTGGCGACCGCGACCGCCGCCCCGAGCAGCGGGCCGATGAACGTGCCGGGGGTGACCGGCTCGCCGTGCAGCAGGAAACTGGTGATGGCCGCCGCCGCGGTCACCACCACGGCGGGCAGGCTCCATCGGATCGGCAGCAGGTGCAGCTGGAGGAAGTAGAGCGGGAACGCCACCCACAGCGCGTCCGGCGACAGCACCAGCAGTACCAGCCAGAGCGCCCCCAGAACCGCGAGCCAGAGCGCCCCAGCCCGGGTCCGCGGCTGCACGACGGGAGCGAGGGCCCCCGCCGCGTACACCGCGGCCAGCACGACCGCGACCACGACGACGGCCCCGGAGTGCGGGGCGCCGCCGCTCACGGCCTTGACGGCGGCGAGCGCCAGCAGCCCCAGGAGCAGGGCGTGCAGACACAGCCGCAGCGCGGCGGCGACCGGGGGATGGACACGGGTTTCCATGATTCGTCCAGCGTAGACGCGGGGTGCACGGGCCCGGTCAATCGAAAGGTTGATGTCGGGACCGGCCCGCGGGCGATGTTCCGGCGGCCGCCGGAACCCAGGCTGGAGTCATGTTCGTCGCATGGAGAGATCTTCGGTTCGCCAAGGGCCGGTTCGCGCTCATGGGCACGGTCGTGGTGCTGATCACGCTGCTGGTGGGTCTGCTGTCCGGCCTCACGGCCGGGCTGGCCCGGGAGAACACCTCGGCCGTCACGGGGCTGAACGCCGACCACCTGGCGTTCGCCGCCCCGCCCGACGGCCAGTCGGTGTCCTTCACCAATTCCACCGTCCGGGAGGACGCCTGGAAGAGCTGGACGGAGCAGCCCGGGGTCGAGGCGGCGCAGCCGCTCGGCATCCGCACGCTGAACGCCGCCGCGGTGGCGGGGGAGCGGACGGCGGCCGTCTCGGCGTTCGGCGTCGAGCCCGGCAGCGGCCTGGCGCCGTCGGGCACCCCGGTCGGACTCGGCAGGGTCGTGCTCTCTGAGCAGGCCGCCGAGGACCTGGCGGCCCGCGCCGGTGACCGGCTGCGGCTCGGCGGTCGCGAAGTCACCGTCGCGGCGGTCGCGGGCGATGCCTCGTACAGCCATACGCCGGTCGTATGGACCGCGCTCGCCGACTGGCAGCGGTTCGGGGCCGACGGTGCCGGGGGCACGGACCACGCCACCGTGATCGCGCTGACCAGCACCGGCGGGGCCGATCTGGCCGCCGGCGACCGGGCGGCGGGCACCAGCACGCTCACGCTCGACGGCTCACTCACCGCCATCGGTTCCTACCAGGCCGAGAACGGCTCCCTCCAGCTGATGCGCGGCTTCCTCTTCGCCATCTCCGCCCTGGTCATCGGCGCCTTCTTCACCGTCTGGACGATCCAGCGCAGCGGCGATGTCGCCGTCCTCAAGGCGCTGGGTGCCTCCACGCCGTATCTGCTGCGGGACGCACTCGGGCAGGCCGTGGTGATGCTCGCGATCGGTACGGGACTGGGTACCGCCCTCGCCTCCGGCATCGGCGCGCTGGTCAGCGGCGGGGCCGTGCCGTTCGTCCTCGACGCGGCGACCGTCCTCGTCCCGGCGGCCGTGATGATCGCCCTCGGCGCGGTCGGGGCGGCCCTGTCCATCCGGCGGATCACGGCTGTCGACCCGCTCACCGCGCTCGGGAGTGCCCGATGAACACCACACCGCCCCTCACCCCGTGCACCACACCCCGGAGTGCCCGATGACCCTCACGCTCACCGACGTCACGCTCACCTACCCCGACGGCGACGGACGGCTCACCGCTCTGGACCGCGTCGCACTCGATGTGCCCGCGGGCACCCTCACCGCCGTCGTCGGCCCTTCCGGCTCCGGGAAGTCGAGCCTGCTCGCCGTGGCGGCCACCCTGGTCACCCCGGACGAGGGCGCCGTCGTCGTCGCCGGCACGGACACCGCGGGGCTGGGCCGGGCCGACAAGGCCGCGCTGCGCCGCGAACGGATCGGCATCGTCTTCCAGCAGCCCAATCTGCTGCCGTCGCTGACCGCCGTCGAACAGCTCCAGGTCATGGCGCATCTCTCGGGCGGTTCGGCCCGGACCGCCCGCGCCCGTGCGCTGGAGCTGCTCGACGCCGTCGCTCTCGCGGACAAGGCCGACCGCAGACCCCACCAGCTCTCGGGCGGCCAGCGCCAGCGGATCAACATCGCGAGGGCCCTGATGAACGACCCCGCGGTCCTGCTCGTCGACGAACCGACCAGCGCCCTGGACCATGAACGGGGTGCGGCGGTGCTCGATCTCCTCGTCTCGCTGACCCGGCAGCGGTCCACGGCGACCGTCATGGTCACCCATGACCGGACCCATCTGGACCGGATGGACCTGACGGTCACGATGGAGGACGGCAGGCTGACCGCACCGGCACTGGCCTGAGCGCCATGGGGCCGGACACGGCGAAGGGGCGGCCGGAGCACGAAGGCTCCGGCCGCCCCTCCTCACGTCTCAGCCGGCCGACCCGCTGCTGGCCAGTGCCTCGGACAGCTCCTTGGCGGCCTGCTGGAGGATCGGCACGATCCGCTCGGTGGCCGCCTCGGTCACCCGGCCTGCCGGGCCGGAGATCGAGATCGCGGCGGAGGTGGGGGAGTTGGGCACCGAAACCGCCAGGCAGCGGACCCCTATCTCCTGCTCGTTGTCGTCCACCGCGTAGCCGACCCTGCGGACCTGCTCCAGGGCGTCCAGGAAACCGTCCGGGGTGGTGATCGTCTTCTCGGTCGCGGCCGGCATCCCGGTGCGTGCGAGAAGGGCCCGCACCTCGTCCGGCGGGGTGTGCGCCAGGAGGGCCTTGCCGACGCCGGTGGAGTGCGGCAGCACCCGGCGGCCCACCTCGGTGAACATGCGCATCGAGTGCTTGGACGGCACCTGCGCCACGTACACGACCTCGTCGCCGTCGAGCAGCGCCATGTTGGCCGTCTCGCCGGTCTCCTCGACCAGCCGGGCCAGATACGGGCGGGCCCACGTGCCGAGCAGTCGCGCGGCGGACTCGCCGAGCCGGATCAGGCGCGGGCCGAGCGCGTAGCGCCGGTTGGGCTGCTGGCGTACGTAGCCGCACACGACGAGCGTGCGCATGAGCCGGTGAATGGTGGGCAGCGGGAGTCCGCTGCTCGCGGAGAGCTCGCTCAGGCCGACCTCGCCCCCCGCATCGGCCATCCGCTCCAGCAGATCGAAGGCGCGCTCGAGTGACTGCACACCGCCGCTGGAACCGGCGGGCTTGGAGTCGGAAGAGCTGGCGTGGGACGGCGGCACGTCAACGGTCCTTTCGAAGCGGAAGAGCAAGGCAGCAGCCTACCGGGCACTTCCCGATCGGCCCACTGTCGCAGGGGCACCGTCCTGGCCGGTCAGGGCTCGTTTGTCCGGGTGTCCGCGGCCGGGCCGACGGTCTGCGCGGCGTCGCGTACGGCCCATTCTACATTCCGCACTACGAAATTAGTCTTTTACTTTGTGGAAACGTCCAGTCGGTGCCACGCGTGGTCGGCTGAGCGTCCCGAGCGGAGGATGGGGTCTTGACGGGTCGCATTCCCGAGTGAAGACTCCTTCAACAGTTCGTTGAATTCATGAGAGTGGGGAGCACCGGTGTCGGGTACGGACGTGAAGCTGGTACTGCGCTCGACGCGCGTCGTCACCCCCGGGGGCACACGGCCCGCCGCGGTCCACGTCGCGGGCGGGACGATCGACGCCGTCCTGCCGTACGACGCCGAGGTGCCGGAAGGCGCCCGGGTGGAGGACTTCGGCGACGACGTCCTGATGCCCGGACTCGTGGACACGCACGTCCATGTGAACGACCCCGGCCGCACCGAGTGGGAAGGGTTCCACACGGCCACCCGGGCTGCCGCGGCCGGCGGGATCACCACCCTGATCGACATGCCGCTCAACTCCCTCCCGCCGACCACGACCGTCGAGCACCTCCGCGTCAAGCAGCAGGTGGCGGCCCCCAAGGTCCACGTCGACACCGGCTTCTGGGGCGGCGCCATTCCCTCGAACGTCAAGGATCTGCGCCCGCTGTACGAGGCCGGGGTCTTCGGCTTCAAGTGCTTCCTCTCACCCTCCGGCGTCGAGGAGTTCCCCGAACTGGACCAGGAGCAGCTGGCCCGGTCGATGGCGGAGATCGCCGGCTTCGGCGGGCTCCTCATCGTGCACGCTGAGGACCCCCGCCACCTGGCGTCCGCGCCCCAGCGCGGCGGCCCCGCCTACGCCGACTTCCTCGCCTCCCGGCCACGCGACGCCGAGAACACCGCGATCGAGGGTCTCATCGCCCATGCCAAGCGGTTGAACGCGCGCGTCCACATCCTGCACCTCTCCTCCAGCGACGCGCTGCCGCTGATCGCCGCAGCCAAGCGCGAGGGGGTCAGCGTCACCGTCGAGTCCTGCCCGCACTTCCTCACCCTCACCGCCGAGGAAGTCCCCGACGGGGCCACCGAGTTCAAATGCTGTCCGCCCATCCGCGAGGCCGCCAACCAGGACGCGCTGTGGCAGGGGCTCGCCGACGGCACCATCGACTGCATCGTCTCCGACCACTCGCCCTGCACCACCGAACTCAAGACGCCGGACTTCGCCTCCGCCTGGGGCGGAATCTCCTCCCTCCAGCTCGGCCTGCCCGCGATCTGGACCGAGGCCCGCAGGCGCGGCCACTCTCTCGACGACGTCGCCCGCTGGATGTCGGCCGCCCCCGCCGAACTGGCCGGACTCACCGCCAAGGGTGCGATCGAGGCCGGCCGCGACGCCGACATCGCCGTCCTGGCACCCGACGCGACCTTCACCGTCGACCCGGCCGAGCTCTTCCACCGCAACCAGGTCACCGCGTACGCCGGCCGGACTCTGTACGGCGTCGTGCGGTCGACCTGGCTGCGCGGCGTAAGGATCGCCGCCGAAGGCACCCTCGCCGAGCCCACCGGCCGCCTCCAGACAAGGAACAACTGACCATGACGGCGACAGCGCACTTCACCGGCGACGCGAACCCGTACGGCGGCGGCGACCCGTACGCCGACTACCGCACCGCCGACTTCCCCTTCACCCACCTCGTCGACCTCGCCGACCGGCGGCTCGGCGCGGGGGTGATCGCCGCCAACGACGAGTTCTTCGCGGAGCGCGAGAACCTGCTGAAACCGGAGCCCGCCCACTTCGACCCCGAGCGCTTCGGGCACAAGGGCAAGATCATGGACGGCTGGGAGACCCGCCGCCGCCGCGGCGTGAGCGCTGTACAGCCCCACCCGGTGGACGAGGACCACGACTGGGCACTGGTGCGCCTCGGTGCACCGGGTGTCGTACGCGGCATCGTCGTCGACACCGCCCACTTCCGTGGCAACTACCCGCAGGCGGTCTCCGTCGAGGG
Source organism: Streptomyces sp. LN549 (assembly GCF_043203805.1). NCBI lineage: Bacteria > Bacillati > Actinomycetota > Actinomycetes > Kitasatosporales > Streptomycetaceae > Streptomyces > Streptomyces sp. LN549. Next base: position 7,438,341 of record NZ_JAZHRI010000002.1, read on the forward strand.
TGTCTCGCTGCCCGGGGCGCCGTCCCCCGACGACCTCCTCGCGCCCGGCGTGACGTGGACGACGCTCGTTCCCCGTACGGCCGTCGGCGGCCACGCGGCCAACGGCTTCACCGTCGACGCCGCGCAGCGCTTCACCCACCTGCGGGTCAACCAGCACCCCGACGGCGGCATAGCCAGGCTCCGGGTGTACGGCGAAGTCGCCCCGGACCCCGTCTGGCTGACGGCGCTCGGCACCTTCGACCTGGTCGCGCTGGAGAACGGCGGCCGGATCGAGGACGCTTCCGACCGTTTCTACTCCCCGGCGACCAACACCATCCAGCCCGGACGCTCCCGCAAGATGGACGACGGCTGGGAGACCCGGCGCCGGCGCGACAAGGGCAACGACTGGATCCAGTACCACCTCGTCGAAGAGGCGAAGATCCGCGCCGTCGAGATCGACACCGCCTGTCTGAAGGGCAACTCGGCGGGCTGGGCGAGCCTTTCGGCCCGGGACGCGGAGGGCGGCGACTGGGTCGAGGTGCTGCCCAGGACCCGGCTGCAGCCGGACACCAACCACCGCTTCGTCCTGCCTGACGCAGTACGGGCCGATGAGGTCCGCATCGACATCTTCCCGGACGGCGGCATCTCGCGGCTGCGCCTCTTCGGCTCGCTGACGCGACAGGGTGCCGCACGGCTGGCCGCCCGTCACCTCGAGCTGGGCGGCTGAACCGCCCTGCCGGAGGCTGTCCCGGCGGGGGCTGACCGCCCCTGCCGGAAGCTGTCCGTATTCGGTCGATACCGTAGGGATGTGGGACCCTTCCCCGGGTTCCCGCACATCCCCACAGGAGTCGCCATGATCTTCATCGCCGTCAAGTTCACCGTCCGCACCGCCGAGCGCGACAACTGGCTTCCGGCCGTCGAGGACTTCACCCTCGCCACCCGGCAGGAGCCCGGCAACGTCTTCTTCGACTGGTCCCGCAGCGTCGAGAACCCGGACCAGTTCGTGCTGCTGGAGGCGTTCGCGTCCCCCGAGGCCGGTGCGGCCCACGTGCAGTCGGCGCACTTCGCGGCGGCGATGGACACGATGGCGGACCTGGTGGCGGAGGTGCCCGAGATCATCAACGTCGAGGTTCCGGGTGAGGGCTGGTCCCGTATGGCGGAGGTGCAGCCGCGGTCCAGCTGAGACGGAGGGCGGTTCGCTGCCCCCCCCGCCTCAGAACTCCTCGTGCACCTCGGGGTCCCCGCCGAACCGCTCCTGCGGGCCGGCGGAGATGCGGGCCAGTTCGTCCGGCGTGAGCTCGAAGCCGAACAGGCCGAGGTTCTCGCGCTGCCGTCCCGGATCGGCCGACTTCGGGATCGGGACGGCGCCGAGCTGGGTGTGCCAGCGCAACACGGCCTGACCGGGTGTCACTCCGTGCGCCCCGGCGATCGCGACGAGCTCCGGGGCGGCCAGCAGATCGCGGCCGCGCCCCAGCGGGCTCCAGCTCTCCGTCACGATGCCCTTGGCGGCGTGCAGGGCCCGCAGATTCTCCTGCGGCAGCCGCGGATGCATCTCGATCTGGTTGACGGCGGGCAGCACCCCCGTCTCCTTCTCCAGCCGCGCGAGGTGGTCCGCAGTGAAGTTGGAGACCCCGATCGACCGCACGAGCCCGTCCTCACGCAGCCGGATCAGGGCCCGCCAGGTGTCCACGTACAGATCGACGCGGGGCAGCGGCCAGTGGATGAGATACAGATCCACATAGGAGAGCCCGAGGTTGCGACGGGACTCCTCGAACGAGGCGAGGGTCTTCTCGTAACCCTGGTGCCGGCCCGGCACCTTGGTGGTGACGAAGATGTCCTCCCGCGGCACGCCGCTGCGGGCGATGCCTCGGCCCGTGCCGGTCTCGTTGCCGTAGTTCAGTGCGGTGTCGACGAGCCGGTAGCCGAGACCCAGCGCCCCTGCGACGGCTTCCTCGGCCGCGTCGTCGTCCAGTGGCCAGGTGCCGAGTCCCACCGCGGGGAGCGTACGGCCGTCGTTGAGGGTGTGCACCGGGGTCGCGGGCATGATCATCCCTTCCTGTCGGATCACTGCTCACCCAGCCTAGGCCTGGGCGCCCCGGCCCGGCGCCTCGTGGTGCAACCGGGTGATGACCTCGTCGACCCGGTCCCGCTCGTACCCGCGGCGGACCAGATCGAAGGCCGGGGCACCGGCCGCCGGGGCGCCGCCGAGGAGCTGGGTGAGGTAGGCCTCGACCTGATCGCGGTCGTATCCGCGCCGGGCGATGCGGAATCCGAACCGCTCGTACAGCGGACGGTCGTCCTCGTCACCCGGTGCGGACATGAGGCCTCCTCGGAACGGAATCGTTCCCCTCACCCTGCCAGGGTCAGGCCGCGTGGCCGCCGTCCACGACCATTTCCGCACCGGTGATGTACGCAGCCTCGTCGCCGGCCAAGTACGCGATCATCGCGGCCACTTCACCCGGTGCGGCGAACCGGTCCAGCGCGTTCGCCGCCCGCTGGCCGGCGGCGTACGGGCCGTCGGCGGGGTTCATGTCGGTGTCGACCGCACCGGCCTGGACCAGATTGACCGTGATGCCGCGCGGGCCGAGCTCGCGGGCGAGCGGCTTGGTCAGTCCGGACAGCGCCGACTTGCTCATCGCGTAAAGGGTGGAGCCGGGACCGCCCGCGTACCGGCTCAGGGCCGTACCGACGGAGATGATGCGGCCCCCTCGCTCCAGTACACCGGCCGCTGCCCGGCAGGCCAGGAAGACCGCCCGTACGTTGACGGCGAGTACCCGGTCGACATCGGCGTCGGTGAGGTCGCCGATCGGGCCGAGGACGCCGATGCCCGCGTTGTTGACCAGGATGTCGAGCCGGCCGAAGGTCTCCGCCGTCCGGTGCACCGCCGCGGGGACGGCTTCCGGGTCGGCCGAGTCCGCGCGCAGGGCGAGGGCGCGGCGGCCGCCCGCCTCGATCTTCCGCACGACCTCGCGGGCGGCGTCCTCGTCGTGTACGTAGGTCAGCGCCACATCGGCGCCGTCCTGGGCGAGCCGCAGGGCGGTCGCGGCACCGATGCCGCGGCTGCCGCCGGTGACCAGTGCGGTGCGGTTCGTGCTGACAGTGCTGTTCATCAGGGGGTTCCCGTCCGTTGCGTTCGTGCTGACAGGAACAATCAAAGTTCTTCGGCGCACCGGATACCGGCGGGAAACGGACGCCGACTCCGGTACGGCGGGGGCCCGGACCGGTGGGTTCCGGCGGTCGGCGGGGTCGGGACATCCGTAAGACCGTGTCCTGTGCGGGCTCGAAGATGCACGTCCTGTCGGACGCGAACGGACTGCCTCTCCTCGCGCACTCGCCCAGTCCCTGATGGCGCACGACCTGATCGACACGTACAACCTGCTGGTCCACCCGGTCGTGCTCGGCCGCGGGCGACGGCTGTTCCCGGACGGGGGCTTCCGACGGCCTTCGAGCCGACCGGCTCCCGGACGACGCCCAACGGCATCGCGATCCAGACCTACCGGCCCGCCGGACGGGCCACCTTCGGCTCGGTCCCGGACGGCACCTGAGCGGCCGGACCGGCCGGAAGCCCCTCGCCGTCAACTGCCTTGCGGCGGGCCCCAGTCCGGAGAACGGCCGAGTGCCGACAGTACGAGGCGCAGGGTGTCGGCCCCGGGGGCGGGATCCAGTGCAGGCCGGAAGGCCGCCCCGGGCTGTTCACGCCGGTCCCCGCCCGGCACGCGCAACGCGATGGGCAGTGCGGCATCGAGCACGGCCGGCGGGAATGCGGTACGCACGCCCAGGGCGGCCGCCACGTCCCAGGAGTGCACGACGTAGTCGATGAAGTGGAACCCGATCGCCGTGGGTGCGGCGAACGTCGCCTCCGCGTCGATCTCAGGGAGCGTGAACCGCCGCTCCCGTAGGCCCGGTTGAGCGAAACAGTCCAGGAGGGCGTGCGCCGCCCCGCGGTACCACCCGACCGGGTCGTCGCCGGCCGGCCGGGGCTCCCAGGCGGCCGGATCGGCCCCTTCGCCCCGTGCTGCGGCGGCGAAGCCCAGGTGCTGGACGCCCATGTGCGCCACGAGGAGCCGCAGCGTCCAGCGGTCGCAGGGGGTGGGCCGGTCCCAGTCGCCGGGGCCCGCTCGTTCCACCACCCGGACGGACTCCAGTACTGCGGCCCGGTCGAGCTGCACGATGTCCATGGTCCGGTTCCTTTCGAGAGGTGTGCCTGAGGGGTGGGCCGAGCGGGCTCAGGATTCGGACACGGGCCACGGGTCGACGCCGGAGAGCAGGCGCCAGGCGGACTCGCGCAGCGCGGTGCGGCCGGTGAACGGGGTGTGCCAGGTGGCCGAGCGCAGTGCGCCCCGGCCCCGGTACGCGTGCACGATGCGCCGGTGGTCGGGGCGCGCGACGAACCCCATCAGGTGTTCGCGGGCGGTCCAGACCGTGATCGATCCCGAGCGGTCCATCCGGGGGCTGATGTCCGCCCACAGCCACATACCGACCGCGCCGGGCGTGTGCGGCCAGGTGCGGCGCAGCCGCATGCCGGCAGCCCCGACGGAGAGGGTGGTCCAGGGGCGGTGAGTGACGAATTCGGTGACGGAGACGACCACGTCGGTGCCGCGGCCGGGCGGCTCGGCAGCGGGGCCGTCCTGCCATGCGGTGCTCCAGAGGGTGTGCGGCACGAGTGAGCCCTTCCGTGGTTCGGCGCAGCCGGTTGCGCCAGATGCCTGCAACGGTACAACTAGACGAACGATCGTGCTGTTTGTTTCGCCACGTAGTACTCCGCACCGGTTCTGGCGGAGTCGGGTCGTGCCGGTTTCTACAGCGCTGCCGGCAGCGACGAGGTGTCCACCGCCACCGCCCGCAGCCGGTCAAGGATCGCGCGCGCAGCCCTCGGGTAGCTCGCCGAGCTGTCGCGGAGCACGGAATCACCGTTGGCCAGCTCCAGGAACGCGATGATCTCGAAGGCGAGCTGCGGGACATCGCAGTCATCGCGGATCTCGCCCAGCGTCCGCGCCTCCTCGATCCGCCGTTCCACGAACGCGACCCAGCCGGCCTGCGCGGTCACGATCGCGTCATGCACCGCGCCCTCGCGGGCGTCGAACTCGGCGATGGCCGCGTAGAAGAAGCAGCCCCCCGGGAAGACCCGCCCCTGCGAGTACGCGATCCAGCGCTCGCACATCCGCCGGATCCTCCCCAGCCCGGGCGGCGTGGCGCGTGTCGGCTGCACGACATGCTCGTCGTACACCGCGACAGCGGTCCGTACGGTCGCCAGCTGGAGCTCCTCCTTGGAGCCGAACAGGGCGAACACACCGCTCTTGCTCAGTCGCAGATCGGTGGCGAGCCGGCCGAGGGACAGGCCTTCGAGACCTTCGACCGAAGCCACCGCGGCCGCGCGGGCGAGGATCAGCTGCCGGGTGCGATTGCCCCGTTCGACCCTTCCGTCCTGGCGTTCTCCCGCCATCTGGCGACTCCGTGCTCCATGAGGTGCGGGCGCCTGCCGTCGGACGGGTCCCCGGGCTCGCCATTGTAGGAGGGTGCCCGGTAGCGTGACCGCTCCGCGTGCGAGCCAGTGAGGTCTCCACATCATCCCTGTGGAGAACCAGGAGACCGGGTGTCCTCTGTCGCCGTCCCCGCCCTCGCCCCGCCGCGCCGGGCGTGGCTGACCGATCTGCCCGTCCTGCTCGTCGCCGTGGTGTGGGGTTCCAGCTATCTGGCGGCCAAGGGCATCACCACGACGCAGACCGTCATCGCCGTCCTCGTGCTGCGGTTCGCCGTCGTGCTGCCCGTCCTGGTGATCGCCGGACGGTCCCGGCTGCGGGCGCTGAGCGCGGCCCAGTGGCGGGGCGCGGGACTGCTGGGCCTGGTGCTCAGCGGGATCTTCCTGGTGGAGACGTACGGCATCGTGCACACCTCGGCGACCAACGCCGGGCTCATCATCAGCCTCACCATGATCTTCACCCCGCTCGCCGAGGCCGCCGTGACGCGGACCCTGCCGACCGGGGCCTTCCTCTCGGCCGCCGGGCTCTCGGTCGCAGGTGTGGTGCTCCTGACCCAGGGCGGCGGATTCACCAGCCCCTCGGCGGGCGATCTGCTGATGCTGGTCGCCGCGCTCGCCCGTACCCTCCACGTGCTCCTGATGGCGCGCATCAAGTCCGTCCAGTCGGCGGACTCGCTGTCACTGACGACCGTCCAGCTCGGGAGCGCGGTCGCCGTCTTCGCCCTGCTGGCCGCCGCCCCCGGCACCGGGGACTCGCCGTGGTCGGTCGCCGCCGGGTTCGGCGTGCGGGAATGGGGCGGGCTGCTGTTCCTGTCGGTCTTCTGCACGCTCTTCGCGTTCTTCGTGCAGATGTGGTCCGTACGCCGCACCTCGCCGTCCCGGGTCAGCCTGCTGCTCGGCACGGAACCACTGTGGGCAGCCGCCGTCGGTATCGCGATCGGCGGTGAACGGCTGGGCGTCCTCGGGGTCTCGGGCGCGGTGCTCGTACTCGCCGGAACGGCCTGGGGGCGCCGCAGCGCGGACGCGACTACTCCTTGACCGAGTCCGAGGCGATCATGATGGCGACCCCCGCCACCACCAGCACGATGCAGACGAACAACGAGTAGTCACCGACGAACGGCAGCCGCCGCACCACACTGAAGAACCTGAACCAGTCGAACCATTCGTGGAGCAGCCCGGCCGCACCCTGGACGAAGACCAGGAAGCCGACCGTCTCGCAGAGTTTCTTCATGGGAGCGAGCCTGTCGGGCCGCGCACGGGTGCCGCGTCGGCCAGTGGTCTGCACGGCCGGTCCGAAAGTCTCGGCTTACGCGACTTTGGTCGCTTCGCGGCCCGGAACGCCCGGAAGCCCTGCCCCGGCTGCGTAGCTTTGTCGATATGACGCGCACCGAATACCCCTGGCTGCTGCCCTCGGCGATGGCCGACCCCGAGCTGCCGGGCGACCGGGGCGGCCGGACGGGCCGCACCGTGCGGGACTGGATCGTCGACATCACGGCCTTCCTGTGCGCGGCGGGCATCGGGCTGGCGGCCGTCGCCGCGATCGAGGCCGACGAGACCACCCCGGACGTCTTCGTCCTCATCGACTCGCTCGTCGGCGCCGCGGCCTGCTGCGCGTTGTGGGTCCGGCGCCGGTGGCCGGTCGGCCTCGCGGTCGCGCTGACACTCCTGTCCGTCGTCGAACCGGTCGCGGCGGGTGCATGGCTGGTGGCGCTGTTCAGCGTGGCCGTCCACCGGCCCTTCCGCCCCGTGGCCTTCATCGGTGCCGGAGCCCTGCTCGTCGCCCCCGTACAGCCCTATCTGCGCCCCGACCCGTCCACCTCGTTCGTGGCGTCCACCATCATCGGGGTGCTGCTGGTCCTGCTCGTGCTCAGCTGGGGCATGGTCGTACGGTCCAGGCGCCAGCTCGTCGTCACGCTGCGCGAGCGCGCCAGGCGGGCGGAGACCGAGGCCGGACTCCGAGCCGAGCAGGCGCAGCGGCTGGCCCGCGAGGACATCGCCCGCGAGATGCACGACGTCCTCGCCCACCGGCTGACCCTGCTCAGTGTCCACGCGGGCGCCCTCGAGTTCCGCCCCGACGCACCCCCGGCCGAAGTCGCCCGCGCCGCCGGAGTCATCCGGGACAGTGCGCACGAGGCGCTCCAGGACCTCCGCGAGATCATCGGCGTCCTGCGCAGCCCCCGTGACGGCGACGGCGACCGGCCTCAGCCCACGCTCGCGACGCTGGACGCCCTCGTAGCCGAATCCCGGCTGGCCGGCATGAAGGTCACCCTCGACAACCGCATCGCCGACCCTGCCGCCGCCCCGGCCGCCACCGGCCGCACCGTCTACCGCATCGCTCAGGAGGGCCTGACCAACGCCCGTAAGCACGCGCCCGGCACCGAGGTCACCGTCACGGTGGGCGGCGGCCCGGGGAAGGGGATCACCGTCGAGGTGCGCAACCCGGCCCCCACCGAACCCTTCGAGCACGTACCGGGATCCGGCCAGGGTCTCATCGGCCTGACGGAGCGGGCCACCCTCGCCGGGGGGCGCCTCGACCACGGACCGGACCCGGACGGCGGGTTCGGGGTGCGGGCCTGGCTACCGTGGTCCTCATGACCGACCCGACGCCCCCGCCCGTGCCCCGGCCCGTCCGGCTGCTCATCGTCGACGACGACCCGCTCGTACGGGCGGGGCTCACCCTCATGCTCGGCGGCGCCGACGGCATCGACATCGTGGGGGAGGGGGCCGACGGCAGCGAGGTCGCCGAACTCGTCGACCGGCTCCGGCCGGACGTGGTCCTGATGGACATCCGGATGCCGGTCATGGACGGGCTGACCGCGACCGAGGCGCTCCGCGGTCGCCCCGACGCCCCCGAGATCGTCGTCCTGACGACGTTCCACGCCGACGAGCAGGTGCTCCGCGCCATCCGTGCCGGAGCCGCGGGATTCGTCCTCAAGGACACCCCGCCCGCGCAGATCGTCGACTCCGTACGGCGTGTGGCGGCCGGCGACCCCGTCCTGTCGCCCGCGGTCACCCGTCAGCTGATGGCCCGCGCCGCGGGCTCCGGCCAGGAGGAGCGGACGGGCCGCGCCGAACGGGCGCGGCAGCGCATCGCGTTGCTCGCCGACCGGGAGCGCGAGGTGGCGGTCGCCGTCGGACAAGGCCGCTCCAACGCGGAGATCGCCGCCGCCCTCTATCTGAGCGTGGCCACGGTGAAGACCCAGGTGTCACGGATTCTCGCCAAGTTCGACTTCAACAACCGTGTCCAGATCGCGCTGCTGGTCCATGACGCGGGCCTCCTCGACGGCGACGGTGACACCGGCCTGTCCTGAACCCTTCGTCCCCGCCGGACCGCGCGGCTTAGGCTGACCGGGCCGGTCCTGGCGACCGGACCGATCTGACCCGGAGGGCGGGCCCATGTCCGATGTCGACGCGGATCTGCGCGGAGTCGCCGACTTCACCGCGAATCCGCACCCGTACTACGCCGAACTGCGCGCCGATGGTCCGGTGCACGCCGTCCGTACCGACGACTTCGACCGGGTCTGGCTCGTCGTCGGGTACGACGAGGCACGCGCCGTCCTCGCCGACCAGAGATTCGGCAAGGACTGGCGGAAGCTGCCCGGCCAGACGGCCGTGGGCGACCCGATCAACGCCAACATGCTGGAGATGGACGCACCGGACCACACCCGCCTGCGCAAGCTGGTCGCCCGGGAGTTCACCCCGCGCCGGATCGAGGCGCTTCGCCCCCGTGTGCAGCAGATCACCGACGGACTGCTCGACGCGATGCTGCCCGCCGGGCAGGCTGATCTCGTCGACGCGCTCGCCTTCCCGCTGCCGATGACCGTCATCTGTGAACTCATCGGTGTACCCGACCTGGACCGGGCCGCCTTCCGCGAGATGTCCAACGCCGTCGTCTCCCCGGGCGGCGCGCAGGAGGAGGGCGACGCGGTCCGCGCGATGGGCGGCTATCTCGCCGAACTGATCGAGGACAAGCGCTGTTCGCCCGGCGACGACCTGCTGAGCGCACTGATCGCCGCACGGTACGACGACGATGACACGCTGTCGTCCGACGAACTGGTCGGCATGGCCTTCCTGCTGCTGGTCGCCGGCCACGAGACGACGGTCAACCTGATCTCCAACGGCGTACGCGCACTGCTCGCCCATCCTGACCAACTGGCGGCTCTGCGTGCCGACTTCGGGCTTCTCGACGGAGCGGTGGAGGAAATGCTCCGCCACGAGGGACCGGTGGAGACCGCCACCTTCCGGTTCGCCCGGGAGAGCATCCGGATCGGCTCCCGGACGATCCGGGCCGGCGACCCGGTCCTGGTCTCCCTGGCGGGCGCCGACCGCGACCCCGGACGCTTCCCCGGGCCCGACCGCTTCGACATCCGCCGCGACGCGCAGGGGCACCTGGCGTTCGGACACGGGATCCACTTCTGCATGGGCGCACCACTGGCCCGGATGGAGGGCCGCATCGCGATCCGTACACTGCTGGAACGCTGCCCCGGACTCGTACTCGACCCGGGCGCGGGGGAGCCGGACTGGCTGCCGGGCATGCTGATCCGCGGAGTGCGCCGGCTCCCCGTGCGCTGGTGACACGGATTCGCACTCCAGGCGGATTCGCCGGTGAGACAGAGAGGACCCCGCCATGACCGGACTCGACCTGCAGATGGCACAGAAGGTACTCGCCGGCCAGCCGTTCAGCGCCCTCGTCGGCGCACGCATCACCGCCTTCGGCGACGGTGCGGCCACGCTGGAGATCGACAGCCGCGAGGAGTTGCGGCAGCAGAACGGGTTCCTGCACGGCGGCGTGCTCGCCTACGCAGCCGACAACGCCCTCACCTTCGCCGCCGGAACGACGCTCGGCCCGGCGGTGCTGACCGGGGGCTTCTCGATCCAGTACCTCCGCCCCGCCACCGGCGCCACACTCGTCGCTCGTGCGGAGGTCGTCCACACCGGCCGCCGGCAGGCCGTGGCGCGCTGTGATCTGTCCGTCGTGGGTCAGGACGGTGCCGAGACGCTGTGCGCCGTCGCCCAGGGCACCGTGCTGAGCGCCACCTCGTCCTGAAGGAGCTCCGTGTGACGACCGAAGCGATACTCGACCTAGGGGCGCTCGGTGAGCGCTTCACCCGCGATCCGTACCCCGTCTATGCGGACTTAAGGGCTCGTGGCCCCGTCCACCGGGTCCGGATCCCTGAGGGCACACCCGCCTGGCTCGTGGTCGGGTACGAGGAGGGCCGGGCCGCGCTCGCGGACCAGCGGTTCTCCAAGGAGTGGCGCAACGCCTCGCCGTCGCTCGGCGTCAGCCAGGTCGCATCGGGGACCTCCATGCTGAGCTCGGACGCACCTGCGCACACCAGGCTGCGCAAGCTCGTGACCCGCGAGTTCACCGCCCGTCGGATGCAGCAACTGGTCCCGCGCGTGCAGCAGATGACGGACGAGCTGCTCGACATCATGCTGGCGGGCCCGGACCGCAGGACCGATCTCGTCGAGTCCCTGTCGTTCCCGCTGCCCATGTCCGTCATCTGCGAACTGCTCGGCGTGCCGTTCCTGGACCGCAGTGCCTTTCGCGAGTGGTCCAACACCGTGGTGTCCTCCATCGACGGCGACGCGCGCCGCGCCGCGACCGCCGCGATGTCCGGCTATCTGGCCGAGCTGCTCGACGACAAGCGCAAGCAGCCGGGGGACGACCTGATGAGCGCGCTGATCCACACGGCCGACGAGGAGGGCGACCGGCTCTCCGCCGGCGAACTGATGGGCATGGCCTGGCTGCTGCTCGTCGCCGGCCACGAGACCACGGTCAACCTCATCTCCAACGGAGTGCTGGCCCTGCTCACGCACCCCGACCAACTGTCAGCTCTGCGAGCCGACTTCGGACTGATCGACAACGCCGTGGAGGAGATGCTCCGCTACGCGGGCCCGGTGGAGACACCCACGTACCGGTTCACCACCGAAGCGATCGACGTGGGCGGCACGGTGATCCCGGGCGGCGGCGAGCTCGTTCTCGTCGCGATGTCGGATGCCAACCGCGACCCGGACCGCTACCCGGAGGCGGACCGTTTCGACATCACCCGGGACGCCCGCGGGCACCTGGCCTTCGGCCATGGCATCCACTACTGCCTGGGCGCGCCGCTGGCACGCATCGAGGCGGCGGTGGCCATCAGGTCCCTGCTGGAGCGCTGCCCGGAGCTGGCACTGGACGTCGATCCGTCCGAGCTGAACTGGCGTACGGGGATGCTCATCCGCGGGCCGGAGGGGCTGCCGGTCAGATGGTGAACGGGCAGGTGGTGCGCCCGGGCTCAGGCGGACGGGATCTCCGTCAGCTCCACCGGGCGCCGCTCCCGCCGCGAGACCTCGCACGCCTCCGCGACCCGCAGCGCGTGCAGCGCCTCCCGGCCGTCGCACGGATTGGCCGCCTCGCCGCGCACCAGGTGGACGAAGGCGTCCAGTTCGGCCTCGTACGCGGGGGCGAAGCGCTCCAGGAACCCGGGCCAGGGCCTGGCCGGAGCGCCGGGGCCCTTCGGTTCGGCGGAGGTGAGGGGCGTACGGTCGTCGAGGCCGACCGCGATCTGGTCACGCTCGCCCGCGAGCTCCATCCGCACGTCGTACCCGGCGCCGTTGCAACGGGTGGCCGTCGCCGTGACCAGGGTGCCGTCATCCAGCGTCAGCAGCGCCGCCGCCGTGTCCACGTCGCCGGCCGCCCGGAACATCGAATGCCCGGCGTCCGACCCGGTCGCGTACACCCGCGTCACCTCACGGCCCGTCACCCAGCGCACCATGTCGAAGTCATGGATCAGACAGTCCCGGAACAGCCCGCCCGAGAGCGGCAGGTACGCGGCGGGCGGCGGCGCCGGATCGGACGTCACCGTCCGTACGGTGTGCAGCCGGCCGAGCGCCCCGCCGCGCACCGCGGCGCGTGCCTTCGCGTATCCGGCGTCGAACCGGCGCATGAAACCGAGCTGGAGGACGCTGTGCGCACACTCCGCCGCGCGGAGCGCCCCGAGCGTGCCCGCCAGGTCCAGGGCGACGGGTTTCTCGCAGAAGGTGGGCAGCCCGGCGCGGGCGGCCCTGCCGATCAGCTCGGCGTGGGCGGACGTGGCGGAGGCGATCACCACGGCGTCCACACCGGCGTCGAACACTTCCGTCGCCGTGGCCACGGCGCGCGCACCGGTCCGGCCGGCGACGGCGGCCGCGCGGGCCGGGTCGGGGTCCGCCACCACCAGTGCCTCCACCGCCGGATGGCGGGCGAGCACGTCTGCGTGGAAGGAGCCGATCCGGCCGGTGCCGAGGAGTCCGATGCGCATGGTCCCAACGTGCCGTCCACCGGTAACGGTGTCAACCGTATGTCCTGACAAATTGGAGTCCGTGTCGGCAGGTTGAGCTCAGGATGGTGCTGTCCGGACAACAGGACGACCGAACTACCGGAGATACGAACGTGCGGGTTAGGCTCCCGACGTGCCGAAATCCACCGCCGACGCCACGGTCCTCAGTCTCAACGTGGACCGCTCCAGCCCCGTCCCGCTCTACTACCAGCTCGCTCAGCAGCTGGAGGCGGCCATCGAGGACGGCCGGCTCGCCCCCGGCGGGCTCCTCGGCAACGAGATCGACCTCGCCGCGCGGCTCGGGCTGTCCCGGCCCACTGTCCGCCAGGCCATCCAGTCACTCGTGGACAAGGGACTGCTCGTCCGCCGCCGCGGCGTCGGCACCCAGGTGCTGCACAGCAAGGTCAGGCGCCCGCTCGAACTCAGCAGCCTCTACGACGACCTGGAGACCGCCGGCCGGCATCCCTCGACCACCGTCCTGACCAACGCCCCGCAGCCCGCGACGGCAGCGGTCGCCGCGGCGCTGGGCGTCCCGGAAGGCACCGACGTCCAGTACATCGAGCGGCTGCGCCATGCGGACGGCGAACCCCTCGCTCTCCTGCGCAACCACCTGCCCGCCGGGCTCCTCGACCTCTCCGGCGACCGGACCGCCACCACCGGCCTCTACCGGATGATGCGCGGCGCCGGCATCACCCTGCACAGCGCCCGCCAGACCGTCGGCGCCCGCCTCGCCACCGCCGACGAGGCCGGCCCGCTCGGCGAGAGCGAGGGCGCCGCCCTGCTCACGATGGAGCGCACCACCTTCGACGACACCGGCCGGGCGGTCGAATTCGGCACCCACCTCTACCGGGCATCGCGCTACGCCTTCGATTTCCGGCTCCTCGTACGGTGACACGGGGCCCCGGCTCTCGTACGGTGTCACAGGCTTCTCGGCTACTCGTACGGTGACGAAGGCCCCACCCGGCCGCCCCGCCGCCGTACACGTCCCCTTCCGACACACGCGTCGCGCCCCTCCGGGCGGCGGCGGCTCGGGCTCGGGGATACTTGCCCAGCCGGGCCGGGACCGCATGGCCCCGGCTCCACCAGCAGCACAGCGAGCAGCACAAGAAGGGCACGGCGTCGTGGCAAGGGTTCGGACAGGGGTACGTGCGATGGGCGCCGTGCTTGCGGCGGTGCTCGGGGCCTCCCTCATGGGATGCAGCAGCACCGGCGGCAAGCGGGCGGAGGAGCGTGCGGCGCAGGCCGCATCCGAGGGCCGGTCCGCGGTGAACACGCCCCGCTGGACCTTCGCCATGGTCACCCACTCCGGCGACGGCGACACCTTCTGGGACATCGTCCAGAAGGGCGCCAAGATGGCGGCCGACAAGGACAACATCAACTTCCTGTACTCGCACAACGACGAGGCGCAGCAGCAGGCCCAGCTCGTCCAGGCCGCGATCGACAAGAAGGTCGACGGGCTGATCGTCACGCTCGCCAAGCCCGACGCCATGAAGGACGTCGTCGCCAAGGCCACCAGGGCCGGCATCCCGGTGATCACGGTGAACTCGGGCTCCGCCGAGTCCAAGAGCTACGGCGCGCTCACCCACATCGGCCAGGACGAGTCGATCGCGGGCGAGGCCGTCGGGGACGAGCTCAACAAGCGCGGCCGCAAGAAGGCCCTGTGCATCCTGCACGAGCAGGGCAACGTCGGCCACGAGCAGCGCTGCGCCGGGGCGAAGAAGACCTTCGACGGCCAGATGCTGAACCTGTACGTCGAGGGCACCAACATGCCGGACGTCCAGGCATCCATCGAGGCGAAGCTCCAGGCGGACAAGGACATCGACGCGGTCGTGACCCTCGGCGCGCCGTTCGCGGACGCCGCCGTCAAGGCGAAGCAGACCGCCGGCAGCAAGGCCGAGATCGACACCTTCGACCTGAACGCCAAGGTCGCAGCCGAGCTCCAGGCCAAGACCCTCGGCTTCGCCGTCGACCAGCAGCCCTACCTCCAGGGGTACGAGGCCGTCGATCTGCTCTGGCTCTACCGCTACAACCGCAACGTGCTCGGCGGCGGGCGACCGGTCCTGACCGGCCCGCAGATCATCACCTCCGGGGACGCCGCCCAGCTGGCCGAGTACGCGGACCGGGGAACCCGATGACCGCGGGGCCCGGTACGTCCTCCGCCGTGGCGGACGAGCGACTGCTGCGCACCTCGCCGCTGCGCAGGCTGCTCGGCCGCCCCGAGCTGGGCTCGGTCGTCGGCGCGCTGGCGGTCTTCCTCTTCTTCGCGGTCGTCGCCGACAGCTTCCTGCGCGCCACCAGCTTCGGCACGGTGCTGTACGCGGCCTCCACCATCGGGATCATGGCGGCGCCGGTGGCGCTGCTGATGATCGGCGGAGAGTTCGACCTCTCCGCGGGTGTGATGGTCACCAGCTCCGCGCTGTTCTCGTCGATGTTCAGCTATCAGATGACGGCCAACGTCTGGGTCGGCGTCTTCGTGTCCCTGCTGGTCACGCTCGCCATCGGCGCGTTCAACGGCTTCATGCTGACGCGTACCAAACTCCCGAGCTTCATCATCACGCTCGGTACGTTCCTGATGCTGACGGGCCTCAACCTGGGACTCACCAAGCTGATCAGCGGGACCGTCTCGACGAAGACCATCGGCAACATGGAGGGCTTCGACTCGGCCCGGAAGGTCTTCGCCTCGTACTGGACGGTCGGCGGCGTCGAGCTGAAGGTCACCATCCTGTGGTGGGCCGTCATCGTCGCGGTCGCCACCTGGATCCTGCTCCGCACCCGGTTCGGCAACTGGATCTACGCCGTCGGCGGCGGTGCCGAAGCGGCCCGCGCGGTCGGCGTCCCGGTGATCCGGACCAAGATCGGGCTCTACCTCGGGGTGGCCTTCGCCGCCTGGGTCTCCGGGCAGCACCTGCTGTTCAGCTACGACGTGGTGCAGTCCGGCGAGGGCGTCGGCAACGAGCTGATCTACATCATCGCGGCCGTCATCGGCGGCTGCCTGATCACCGGCGGCTACGGCTCCGCGATCGGCTCGGCGGTCGGCGCCGTCATCTTCGGCATGACCAGCAAGGGCATCGTGTACGCGGAGTGGAACCCGGACTGGTTCAAGTTCTTCCTCGGAGCCATGCTGCTCCTGGCCACCCTGCTCAACGCATGGGTACGCAAGCGCGCGGAGGCGACGAAATGACGGCCCCCCAGGCATCGAGCGGGCCGGCGGACACCGACCGGCGGGCACTGGTCGAGCTCGACCACGTCAGCAAGTACTACGGCAACGTCAAAGCGCTCCAGGACGTCTCGCTGGAGGTCCACGCGGGGGAGATCTCCTGCGTCCTCGGTGACAACGGCGCCGGCAAGTCCACCCTGATCAAGATCATCGCGGGTCTGCACCGGCACGACGCCGGGAGCTTCCTGATCGAGGGCGAGGAGACCGCACTCGCCAATCCGCGTGACGCCCTGGACCGGGGCATCGCCACGGTCTACCAGGACCTCGCCGTCGTGCCCCTGATGCCGGTCTGGCGCAACTTCTTCCTCGGCTCCGAGCCGACGACCGGCGCCGGGCCCTTCAAGCGCCTCGACGTCCGGCTGATGCGGGAGACGACCCGCTCCGCGCTGCTTCGGATGGGCATCGACCTGCGTGACGTCGACCAGCCCATCGGCACCCTGTCCGGCGGCGAGCGCCAGTGCGTCGCCATCGCGCGGGCCGTCCACTTCGGTGCCAAGGTCCTCGTCCTGGACGAGCCGACCGCGGCGCTCGGCGTCAAGCAGTCCGGGGTGGTGCTCAAGTACGTCGCCGCCGCCCGGGACGCGGGACTCGGCGTGGTTCTCATCACGCACAACCCGCACCACGCGTACCTCGTCGGTGACCGCTTCGTGCTCCTCAAGCGGGGCGCCATGGCGGGCAGCCACACGAAGGACAGCGTCACGCTGGACGAGCTGACCCGGCAGATGGCGGGCGGCAGTGAGCTGGAGGAGCTCAGCCACGAGCTGGAGCGGGCTCCCGGTCCGCCGGCCGGCCGGCCGGGCGAGGACGACACCTCCGCGTGACGGTGTCCACAGCGGTTCCCGCCCGCCCGACGGGCCCGGTATCCGGGCCTGCCGGGCGGGCGGTGGCAGGACGGTTGCCGCACGGACCCCGGCCGGCAGTGGCAGAATCGACTACGGCGGGCACCGTCCGCCGCCGGAAGCACGACGAGCCGGCCCCCCAGACCACGCAGGGACGATGAGCACGTACCGCGACTTCACGCACCGCGGCTCCGCCCGCGCCACCGTCCTGCGGACCGTCGGCACCAGGGAGCGGCGCTCGCACCTCACCGCGCCGCGGGTCCCCACGGTCGGCATCGACATCGGGGGGACCAAGGTGATGGCCGGCGTCGTCGACGCCGACGGCAACATCCTGGAGACCCTGCGGACCGAGACGCCCGACAAGTCCAAGAGCCCCAAGGTCGTCGAGGACACCATCGTCGAGCTGGTGCTGGACCTCTCGGACCGCCACGACGTGCACGCGGTGGGCATCGGGGCGGCCGGCTGGGTCGACGCCGACCGCTCCAAGGTGCTGTTCGCCCCGCACCTGGCCTGGCGCGACGAGCCCCTGCGTGACGCCCTCGCCTCCCGGCTCGTGGTCCCGGTCATGGTGGACAACGATGCCAACACCGCCGCCTGGGCCGAATGGCGCTTCGGCGCCGGCCGCGGCGAGGACCACCTCGTCATGATCACGCTCGGCACCGGCATCGGTGGCGCGATCCTGGAGGACGGTCAGGTCAAGCGCGGCAAGTACGGCGTCGCCGGTGAGTTCGGCCACATGCAGGTGGTGCCCGGCGGCCACCGCTGCCCCTGCGGGAACCGCGGCTGCTGGGAGCAGTACAGCTCCGGGAACGCACTCGTCCGGGAGGCCAGGGAACTGGCTGCCGCGGACTCCCCGGTGGCCCACGGAATCATCGAGCGGGTCAAGGGCAACATCCCCGAAATCACCGGACCGCTCATCACCGAACTGGCCCGCGAGGGCGATGCGATGTGCATCGAGCTCCTCCAGGACATCGGCCAGTGGCTCGGCATCGGCATCGCCAATCTGGCCGCCGCGCTCGACCCCTCCTGCTTCGTCATCGGGGGTGGCGTCAGCGCCGCCGACGACCTGCTGATCGGACCGGCCAGGGACGCCTTCAAACGCCACCTCACCGGCCGCGGCTACCGCCCCGAGGCCCGGATCGCGAAGGCGCAGCTCGGACCCGAGGCAGGTATGGTCGGCGCGGCCGACCTCGCCAGGCTGGTGGCCCGCCGCTTCCGGCGTACCAACCGCCGACGCGTCGAGCGGTACGAGCGGTACGCCCAGATCTACGACCAGGCCGCCAGCACCATCCGTAACACGCGCAACACCCGCACTTCCTAGGGACCCCCACACCCATGACCGCAGCCGAGCACCCCGTCGTGCCGCGCCAGTCCCCGCCGCCCGGCGAGGGACCGACGCCCGAGGAACGGCGCCGGACCATCCGCCGGCGCCTGATCACAGCGACCATCATCGTGCTGCTCATCGGCATCCCGGCCGGCTATCTGCTGATCTCCGCAGGACAGAGCCGCCGCTCCGGCCAGGACAAGGCCGCCGAGGCGGCGGCGCAGGGGCTCCGCGAGGGCTGGCCGTCACGGATGCTCCGCCGCATCTTCGAGGTGCCGATCCCCGGGGATGCCAAGGAGGTCCAGTACTACGAGACCAACAACTGGAAGGCCAGCCGGATGTACGTGCAGTTCCGCACGACGTCCAACGGCCTCGACCGGTTCCTGACCCAGGTGGGCACGGGACGTGCCGCCCTGGGGACGGGCAAGGTCACCGTCGGCGAGCGCGACACGAAGATCGCGGGCTGGTACTTCGGCGACGGCGTCTCGTGGGCCAGCACCACGCACACCAACAAGGACCCGCGGCCCACCCAGGACATCACCGTCGACATGACCGACCCGATGTCGCCTGTCGTGTACGTCGTCTCCGCCGCGACCCCCTGATCCGGAGCCGAGCGGGGCGCTCGCACGGGGTCGACGCGTGGGCGCACCGGGCGTGCTCAGAAGTTGACCGGCCGGCCCGGTGGCCAGAACCCGTACTCGGACGACTGTGGACAACCACGGGTGAAGTCTCGGACCATGGCTGGTATGCCCACTTGGACCATCAACGCGGAGCCGGTCACCGGCGCAGGTATGGACGACGTGATGTCGCAGTACTTCACGGAAATGGGACTGCGGGTGCTGGGGCACCCGCCCACGGAGGTGGAGCTCCGTGAGGTGCTCGCCGAGGACCCGCACCACGATCTCAGCCCGCCGCACGGCGAGTTTCTCGTAGCTCGCGACGGCGACGGCGTACTCCTCGGATGCGCGGGGTTGCGGCTGCTGCCAGGCGCCCCGGGGACAGCGGAGCTGAAGCGCATGTACGTGCGTCCCGCAGGGCGCGGGGCGGGCCTGGGGCGCGGCCTGCTGGAGGCCGTCGAGGCATCGGCGCAGAGACTGGGCGCGTCCCGGATCGTGTGCGAGACGAATACCCAACTCACCGAGGCGCGGGGCTTGTACGCGGCGCACGGCTATGACGAGACCGCGCCCTACGACGGTCACGGCAGGGCAGACCACTGGTACGTCAAGGCCCTTGTCCGAAAGGCCCGTTACCCGGGCCGGCCGTGACGTCGTGACCGGGCGGTGGCCTGCTGGTCGAACAGGGTGAGTGCGGCGTAGCCGCCCGCGGTGTCTTGCTGAGCCGCAGCTCGACGGCCGCCTGACCGTCACCGAGCTGGCCGCCCGCGTGCAGCTCAGCGTCTCGCCCTGTCACCGCCGCCTGCGCGACCTCGAACGCCAAGGCGCGATCCGCGGCTACCGGGCCGTCGTCGACCCGGTGGCCGCCGGCCTGAATTTCCGGATGGGGCTGCCGAGCAGGACCGTGTCGTACCGGTGGTTTGAGTCCGGTTGTGCGGCGATGGCGGGGAGGGCGTCGCTCTCCTGGTCAGTCGGTCAGCCGCCGCTTGCCGAGCTGTCCGGCGACGGCCGGGTCGCGGTGGTCGAAGAACAGGGAGGCGCCGGTGTCCAGGGCTGCGATGGAGGCCATCTGGTCGTTGGTGAGCTCGAAGTCGAAGACGTCGAAGTTCTCCGCCATGCGCTCGGCACGCACGGACTTGGGGATGGTGACGACGTTGCGCTGGATGAGCCAGCGGAGCACGACCTGGGCGACGGACTTGCCGTGGGCCTTGCCGATGTCGCTCAGGACCGGGTTCGTGAAGAGGTCGTTCTTGCCTTCGGCGAATCCGCCCCAGGACTGGATCTGGACGCCGTGCTCGCGCATGACGTCCTGGTCCGCGGTGCGCTGGAAGAAGGGGTGGGTCTCGATCTGGTTCACCGCAGGCGCCACGTCGTTGTTGCTGATGAGGTCGACGAGGCGGTCGGGGTAGAAGTTGGCGACGCCGATCGCCTTGACGCGGCCCTCGTGGTGCAGTGCCTCCATGGCGCGCCACTGCCCGTACACGTCCCCGAAGGGCTGGTGCATCAGGTACAGGTCGAGGTAGTCGAGGCCGAGCTTGCGCAGCGACGTCTCGAAGGCGGCCTTGGCGTTCTGCTCGGCGGGCGCGTCCTGGATCCACAGCTTGGTGGTGACGAACAGTTCTTCGCGCGGGATGCCGCTGCTCCTGATGGCGCGGCCCACGGCCTCCTCGTTGCCGTATGCGGCGGCGGTGTCGAGCAGCCGGTATCCGGCGGCGAGCGCGTCGCTGACGGTCCGTTCGGTGTCCTGCGGCGGGATCTGGAAGACGCCGAAGCCGAGGATCGGCATCGTGACGCCGTTGTTCAGGGTGACGGTCTGCACGGATGTCTCCTATGTGTTGTGGGAGGTACGGCGGGTCAGAAGGTGATGAGGGCCTTGAGGACGCGACGGTCGGCCATGTCCTGGTAGGCGCCCGGGACTTCGTCCAGGGAGATGGTCCGGTCGAAGACGCGTCCCGGCCGGATCGTGCCGTCGAGGACGTCGGGCATCAGTTCCTCGATGTAGGCGCGGGCCGGGGAGACACCGCCGGTGAGGGTGATGTTCCGCATGATCATGGCGGTGCCTATGGGGCCTTCTTCGTACTGCGGCATGCCCAGACGGCTGATGGTGCCGCCGTCGGTGACGGCGGCGAAGGCCGTGTCCAGGCCCTGGCGGGCGCCGACGGCCTCGATGGCCCTGTCGACGCCGTTTCCGGCGGTCAGGTCGCGGACGCGGGCGATGCCTTCGTCTCCGCGTTCGGCGATGACGTCGGTGGCTCCGAAGTCGCGGCCCAGGTCGGTGCGGTCGGTGTGCCGGCCCATGAGGATGATCCGCGCCGCGCCGAGACGCTTCGCGGCGATCACCGCGCACAGGCCGACCGCGCCGTCCCCGATCACCAGGACGGAGTCCCCGCGGGAGACACCGGCGGTGGTGGCGCCGTGGTGGCCGGTGCCCATCACGTCGGACAGGGCGAGCAGGGAGGGCAGCAGCGGCGAGTCCTCGCCGACCGGGAGCTTGACCAGGGTGCCGTCGGCGTGCGGGATGCGGACGGCCTGGCCCTGGCCACCGTCGACGCCGTCGAGCCCGTACCGGCCGCCGTGTCGGCAGGAGGAGTGCAGCCCCTTGGCGCAGTAGTCGCAGGTGTTGTCGCAGTAGGTGAACGGGGTGACGACCAGGTCACCGGCCTTGATCCCGGTGACACCGGGACCGGTCTCCTCGACCACGCCGAGGAACTCATGGCCCATCGGGCGGCCGGTGTCCGTCCTGGGCATGGCCTTGTAGGGCCACAGGTCGCTACCGCACACGCACGACAGAACGGTCCGAACGACGGCATCGGTGGGCTGCTGGATCTTGGGGTCGGGCCGGTCCTCGATCCGTACGTCGCCGGCTCCGTACATCACTGCTGCTCGCATGGGGATGGTGCTCCAGGTGAAAAGGTTCCGTCGATGCGGAAGAAGGGGGCAGAGCCCTGCTCTGA
The DNA here is from genome assembly GCF_043203805.1 of Streptomyces sp. LN549. NCBI lineage: Bacteria > Bacillati > Actinomycetota > Actinomycetes > Kitasatosporales > Streptomycetaceae > Streptomyces > Streptomyces sp. LN549. The sequence goes on from NZ_JAZHRI010000002.1 coordinate 7,460,048, forward strand.
GACCGGCCGGATGCCGTACAGAAGGTCTTCCGGCGCGGTTGCGGACCGTGAGCTTCTCGGGTCAGCGTTCGAGCATCTGCTGCTGTGCCTCGGTGTGGGTGTCGCCTGCGGCGGGGGGCAGGCTGCTGAGCTTGTCGAGTTGTTCGGTGGTCAGTTCGACGGTGTCGGCGGCGGTGTTCTCCTCGACCCGGGGCACACGCTTGGTGCCGGGGATCGGGGCGATGTCGTCGCCCTGCGCGAGGAGCCAGGCCAGGGCGACCTGTGCGGGGGTGACGCCGACCTCGGCCGCGATGGCCTTGACCTCGTCGGCCAGGCGCAGGTTGCGCTGGAAGTTCTCACCGGTGAAGCGGGGGTTGTCGCGGCGGAAGTCGGATTCGTCGAACTGGTCGGCCGAGCGGATCGTGCCCGTCAGGAACCCGCGGCCGAGCGGCGAGAACGGCACCAGGCCGATGTTCAGCTCGCGCAGCACCGGCAGTACCCGGTCCTCCACACCCCGGGTCCACAGGGAGTACTCCGACTGGACGGCCGTGACCGGGTGGACGGCGTTCGCGCGGCGGATGGTGTCCGGACCGGCTTCGGAGAGGCCGAACGCGCGGACCTTGCCCTCGGCGACCAGTTCGCCCACCGCCCCTGCCGTCTCCTCGATGGGAGTGTTCGGGTCGACCCGGTGCTGGTAGTAGAGGTCGATGTGGTCGGTGCCCAGGCGCTTCAGTGAGCCTTCGACAGCGGTGCGGATGTTGGCCGGGCTGCTGTCCAGGTTCCACGCACCCTCACCGGCGTGCGAGACGAGACCGAACTTCGTCGCCAGCACGACCTGGTCGCGGCGGCCCTTCAGCGCCCTGCCGAGGAGTTCCTCGTTGGTGTAGGGGCCGTAGATCTCCGCGGTGTCGATCAGGGTGACACCGAGCTCCAGAGCGCGGTGCACGGTGCGGACCGACTCCGCCTCATTCGTCCCGGAGCCCGTGTAGCCGTGCGACATCCCCATCGCACCCAGGCCGATCCGGGAGACTTCCAGGTCGCGCAGCTTGATGTACTTCATAAGCATTTATCCTTTCTGTTCTTTTACGTGCTCAGTCTGCTCTGCGGCAGTCTCCGTCCTCCGGCTCACACGCGGGCGACGGGCCGGAGCCGGAAGCCTGCCGCGGTGATGAGGAGGACGGCGGCGGCTGCGATGAACAGCGCGACCCCCTGTGCCACACCGGCGCCCGGACGGCGCTGGCTGTGGCCGTCCGATCCGTTCCGGGGACGGTCGTGGTGGGGGATGCCGACATGAAGGGGCGCTCCTGCCTGACGGAGGTGAGCGGGTGATGTCATCCACCGTGCCCCCTTGCGCGCCGTGCAGGCAGGCCGGGTTTTGCCTGGGAGCGGCCAGCGGGGGTGTGACAGGGCCCCCCTGGCACCTGCCACCACAGTGGCCGGCGGGCGAGACTGGAACCATGGCACCCGAGAGCACCGGCGGCGACGAACTGGCGCGATTCCTGCGCGCCCGCCGCAATCAGACCAGCCCCGAAACCGTGGGCCTCACCCCCGGACCCGGCGTGCGCCGCACTCCTGGGATGCGCCGCGAGGAGCTTGCCACGGTGGCCGGGATCAGCATCGACTACTACACCCGCATCGAGCGTGGCAAGGAAACCCGGCCCAGCCCCGCTGTCGTCGACGCTCTCGCCCGTGCCCTGCGCCTCGACGACGACGAGCACCACCACCTGCGCGAGCTCGCCGCACGGGCCGCCCACTACGCCCCCGAAACGCCGCCCCCGCCGAGCCGGACTGTTCGCCCGCACCTGAAACTGCTGCTGGAAGCGATGCGGCCCAATCCCGCTTACATCGTCAGCCGCAGCATGGACCTGCTCGCCTGGAACCCCGGCGGTCTGGCCCTGTACGCCGGGATGGCCGACTGGCCCGCCAAGCAGCGGAACCTGGCCCGCTACCTCTTCCTCCACCCCACCGCACGGCAGCTGTTCCCCGACTGGGACACCCAGGTGCGCGGCTGTGTGGCCCGCCTGCGTGCCGAGGCCGGAATCAATCCCGACGCCCCGGATCTCACCAGCCTGGTCGGCGAACTCCTCCTCAAGAGCCCCGACTTCGCCAGGCTGTGGGAACGCTACGAAGTCATCGGCCGGAAGAAGATCGAGAAGACCTTCCACCACCCCCAGGTCGGCGAGCTGACGCTCAGCGGCCAGAGCATGAACCTCGAAGGCACCCCCGGCCAACGACTCGGCGCCTACACCGCCGATCCAGGCTCTCCCGATCACGACGCCATGCTCCTGCTCGACATGACCGCGCCCCAGCCCAGCACGCCCCCGGACACGAAGGCCGGTCCGTCACGGCGCACCCCGTCCTGACAGGACGCCGACGCTGAACGGTGGCTGCGGGCACCGGCCGTGCATCAGCGGTCCCGCCCCCAGGAGCGGGGCCGCGCGCGGGCCGTTGGTCCTCACCTCGTTCGCGGCGGTCGAATGAGCCACGCGGCCTGGCACGCCGAGCTCAGGCGACCGGCTGCGCCGCGGGATGGCTCCGCCAGGCCTGACCGAGCGCCGTGAGGGATTGTTGCCCCGCCCCGTGTCACGGGACAGCCCTCAGGCAGGCCTCTGGGGGGAGCGCAGTACGAGCAGGGTGATCTCGCTGGGGGCGAAGACGCGGAACGGCGGGCCCCAGAAACCGGTGCCGCGGCTCGTGTACAGGAGGGTGCGGGTGCCGTGGCGGCTGAGGCCGGCGACAGCGGGCTGGTCGATGCGGACGAGGTGGTGGAAGGGCCAGATCTGGCCGCCGTGGGTGTGGCCCGAGAGCTGGAGGTCGATGCCGCCCGCCGCGGCCCGGTCGACGAACTTGGGCTGGTGGGCCAAGAGCAGGACGGGCAGGTCGGGGTCGGCGCCGTCCAGGGCTCCGGCGAGGTGGGCGCGGTGGCCGGCCAGGCCGGAGGACTCGGCGGTGACGTCGTCCACGCCGGCGACCACAAGAGTGTCGCCGCCGCGTTCGAGCAGCAGATGACGGTTGCGCAGCGGTTCCCAACCCAGCTCGTCCATCAGGTCGACCCAGCCCTGGGCCTCGCTGTAGTACTCGTGGTTTCCGGTGACGTAGACCCGGGCCCGGGTGGCTCGCACGGTGCCGAGCGGGGCGGCCTGGGCGCGGCGGCGTTCGGCCGTACCGTCCGCGATGTCGCCGGTGTGGCAGACCAGGTCGGCCTCCAGGGTGTTGACCTTCGCGCAGACCTTCGCCGACCAGCGGGCACGGTCGAGCGGGCCGTAGTGGGTGTCGGTGATGAGGGCGACGCGAGTGCCGTCCAATCCGGCCCCCAGCCGCGGGAGTTGCACGTCGAGCTGGCGCACCCGGGGCACCCGGCGGGCCTCGGCGTACCCCCAGGCGAGCAGCGCGGCGGCTACGCCGAGGACCGCCCAACTGACGATCCGGGCCCGGTTCTGCCCGTCTCCCACGCCGGCCACGGTCAGGGCGAGACGCAGCAGGACGCCGAGCAGGACCGACCAGGTGAACAGTACCCAGCTGACCCCAAGGAGACTGTCTCCGACGACCGCCGCCCAGTCCTGCTGCCGCCGGCCGTGGCCGCGCACCATCGCGAGCGGCATCGCGACCAGCCCGAGGACGAACAGCGCGGTGCCGCCCAGCGCCACGGGGAGCGGCCAGTGCTGGCCGGTGTGCAGCAGTACCCAGCAGGGCACAGCCCACAGCAGGACGGGGGCGATCAAAGGGATGTAGCGCATCAGGCGGCGCAGCCGACTCTGCCGGGTCGCATGAGCTGCACCGTCCGCGGATCGGGCTTCGCTGGTGTCGGTCACGCTTCCCCTCCTCAAGTAGACAGACTGCCGGCGCGCACTGTACCCGGTCGTTCTGTTGACCTGAGTCGCAGATTCGTTGAATGGGCGGCGGCCTTGTCGAGGATCTGGGCGGCGGTCCTGGTCCAGGTGAAGGGTCGTGGGACCTTGAGCCTGTCCGCGCTCAAGACCGGCGCCCCGCACCCTGCCGCTCTCCGTGACGCTGCTGGCGGCTGCCATCCTGATCCCCCGCTTCTTCCCGAAGTCCCACCGCGGCGGGTGGTGCGGCTCGGGACCCTCGCGTTGCTCGCAGGCGCGCTGGTCCTGATGGCCGCGCTTGACGCGGACGCCGGTGCGGGGATCGTCACCATCGCCCTCCTGCTGATCGGGCTCGGCATGGGCGCGCTGGCGTCCCAGCTCGGGTCGGTAACCGCGTCCGCAGTGCCTGAAGCACAGGCGCGGAAGTCGGCGGCGTCCAGAATGCCGTCACCAACCTCGGCTCCTCGATCGGTACGGCACTCGACGGGTCGATCGTCATCGCCGCGATGACGACCCCTTCCTCAACCGCGTTGACCGGAATCCGGCGATCCCGAGCGAGGTCAGGAGCCAGGCGACTGCCGAACTCCAAAGCGGCGTGACGTTCTTGCCGGATGCCCAGCTCGAGTCCGCCCTGGACGAAGCGGGCACGAGCACGGACGTGACTCAAGCGGCACGCGACGCGAACGAAGACGCCAGGATCGACGGTCTTCGCGCCCGCACTCGCCATCCTCGCCTTCGCTGCTCTCCTCGCGTTGTTCTTCACCTCCCGCATCCCGAACACCCAGCCGCGTTCGACGGAGCCACAGCCGCAGGACGACTGGAACCAAGCTGACCTTGTACTTACCGCTCTCACGGACTGGGAGCGGTTAAAGAGCGAGCGTTCAGAAGGGTCGACGAGTACGGACGTCCCTCCGGAGCCCCGGCACCAGCGAGATCGGGGTCGGCACCGTCGTTTTCGGCTTCGCCAGCTACACCGCGGCCTTTACGCCGCCCGCGCCCGGTTGAGGCACGTAGGGTGCGGTCCCGTCCTGCGCCCGGCCCCGACTCTCGTTAGCGTTGGCTCGTACGACGTGTCGATGGACAGGGAGCCCGAGGATGCCCTCACAACCGCATTCGGCGAGAGGCGACATCGGTCGACGTGTTGCCACGCGTCGCAAGCAGCTCGGCCTGTCCAGGCAGGATGTGGCCTTGCGTGCAGCCGCGGCGCCCGGCTACATCGAGTACGTGGAGGAGCACTCCTCGGCTGCGCCGGGTATCGGCTTTCTGCTCCGGCTGGCCAACGCTCTCGAAACAACGGTCGAGGAGTTGTCGGGCGCGACCGGGGATCTGCCGGCAGGGCTTGCGAGAGCGGCTCAACAAGCCCAAATGGTGGAACTCGATGAATCCGAGTGCTGGGCCCTGCTCGGCGATCACGGTGTGGGGAGGGTGGCGCTGGCCAGCGGGGACGGGCCCGTCGTGCTGCCACTGAACTACCAGGCACTGGACGGCGAGGTCATGTTCAGCACGGCGGAGCACTCCCCGCTATCCACGGCCGCCGGCACAGAGATCGCCTTCGAGGCCGATCACATCGACGATGCCTTCAGCAGAGGGTGGAGTGTGCTGCTCGTCGGGCCCGTTCATGTTGTGGCGGACGAGGAAGTCGCTCGTCGGCTCAGGGAGGCGGCGTACTCGACACCGTGGGCGGGGGAGGGGCGCGAGCATGTCATGGTGCTCTCGCCCCGACGCGTCACCGGGCGCAAGATCATCGTGCGCGGTGCGCCGGGCGACGACCGCTGAATCAGGGGCACGTCAATCCGGATGGGGGAACCACGCATCCAGCCTCCCTTCGGCCCTTCCGGTACGGGGAGGGCCGACAGGTCTCGATCGGGACCAAAGGGCCCCTCCTGGTGAGCTGCCGGTCGGTGCGACCGTGGACGAGTAGCCCTGGGCCACTCCCAAGGAGGAGCCATGACCAGCGACTCTCCCGGCCCCCCGGAACTCGGGGCCGTTGTCGTCGGCATAGACGCATCCCCGCAAGCACGGACGGCTGCCCTGTGGGCGGCCGCGGAAGCGGACCGTCGCGGGCGGCCGCTGCACATCGTCCATGCCACCGATACCGACCGGCGCGCCATTCTCTCGTCAGCCGACACCATCCAGGCGTTGCGCGAAACGGCACGCGAGCTGCTGGCCGGCACAGCCGATGCCGTGGTGGAACGCTTTTCCGGACTGACCGTGACGAAGGAGCTCAGCCGGCAGGAGCCGGTGGCCGGCCTGTACGCGGCTGCCGGGAACCGGGGAACGATCGTTGTGGGGAGCAGAGGGCTGGGCGGGTTCGGTGCTCTGCTGCTCGGCTCCGTAGGACTGGGCGTGGCCGCGCGGACCAAAGTGCCGGTGATCGTCGTACGCGGCGAGCTGGACCGGGCCGAGACGGGTGTGATCACGGCGGCTGTGTACGGCGCCTCCGATCTGGACTGGCTGACAGTCGCGGCTGCCGAGGCGCAGGGCCGTAAGGCGTCACTGCGTCTGTTGAGTGTGTGCAACGTGCTGGCTCACGTCGGCAGCGTCACCACCATGCTTGACGATGTCGGCGGGATCGCCGAGCAGCGGGTGCACGAGGTGTCCGCCATGGCCGACCGCATCCGGACGCGCTGCCCCGGCCTCACCGTCACCCATCACGTCGAGACAGGAACGAGCGTCCCCGGTGTTCTCGTCGAGGCCACGGCCCATACCGACCTGCTGGTCATGGGCACCAGGCATCGGGTGTTCCGGGCGGGACCGGCGTTGGGGCGAACCAGCCATGCGCTGCTCCATCACGGTCACTGTCCCGTCGAGATCATTCCCCCCGACTTCGTGGTGGCGGGCGATGAACCGTGACGGCTCCTGATGCGCACGGCGCTCTGCACCACCCGGAGGCATCGCCACAGGTCCGTCCGGCTCACGCCGACGGTCGGCACTGTCGGGGCGGGGGATGCCGCAATAGGCCGGTCCACATCTCCGAAGAGGTGAAACCCATGAAACGCATCCGGATCTCGGCAAGGCGGCAGTGGCCGCGCAGGCCCTCCCCGCTCGATCTGCGCACCCCGTCGGGTCGCCCGCTGCCCTACTGATATCCGGTATCCGGGCCGGAACCGTAACTGCACGACGCACGGAGGCTGTCATGGCACCACGTCGACACGTCATACCGTCCACCGAGCTCGGCCGTCAGGACGTCGGCAGAGTGGGAGGGAAGCATGCTTCGCTGGGCGAGCTCACCGCACATCTCGGTGCCGCCGGGGTGCGGGTGCCACCCGGCTTCGCCACGACAGCCCAGGCTTATGAAGAGCTGCTGACTGCCGGCGGGCTGCGTGCCTCGATCGCCGGACAGAACGGTCGCCTGCACGGGGGAGCCCCGCTCAACGCGGTCGGCTCGGCCACTCGGGCACTGATGCTTCAGGAAGTGCTGCCGGTGCCGCTCCAGCAGGAGATGGCCACCGCATACGAAGAACTCGCCCGAGCGACGGGGCACGAGAACCCACAGGTCGCCGTGCGCAGCAGCGCCACCGCAGAAGACCTGCCGGAAGCCGGCTTCGCAGGGCAGCAGAGACCTGCCTCAATGTGCGGGGACCTCAGCAGCTCCTCGAATCGTGCCGACGATGCTTTGCTTCACTCTTCACCGACCGTGCCATCGACTGCCGGGAGCGCATGGACCGTCGTCAGCGGCCAGGTGGATCCCGACGAGTACACGGTCTTCAGGCCGAGCCTGAAGGACCCCTTGCTCAACCCGTTGATCGATGTCCGTGTCGGGTCCGAGAAGTGCAAGACCGTAGCGATCCAGCGGTCACCAGCAGCATCACGAGTCTCGTCACACGCCCCACGCGGCCAATCGCCACGTAGGACTGTGCGGCCAACGACCAAGCGAAGAGCCCGAGTTCACCAGAGTTCTGGTAGAGGCCGGCGTCGACTCGATCTCGGCGGTGCCCGACCGTTTCGCAACGGTGAAACAGCATGTGGCACGTGCCGAGGCCCGGAAAGGAGCACATGATGACACGCGCGAAGGCTGAACACAGGCGCAGTTTCCTCCCCGATCTCGTGGACTGGTTCGGCAGCGAATTTCCCGGGCTCCCCGGCTGGCGTCCAGGGGCGGCTGCTCACTCCATCCCGATCGAGGTGTCGAACCAGGAGGGCGATTACGTCCTGCGTGCCCAACTACCGGGCATGGAACCAGAATCGGATATTCGTGTCACGGTCGACGACAACCTCATCACCGTGCACGCGGACCATGCCGAGTCGCAGGAGGAGAAGGAGCACTCCGAGTTCCGTTACGGATCCTTCCGGCGGACGGTGCGTCTCCCCGGCACGATCCGGCCGGACAAGGTCGACGCCTCATACACGGACGGTGTCCTCACCATTCGCGCCGCGCTGTTGGGCCGGGCGGAGGAGAGCGAGTACAGCATCCCGGTGAAGCGCGGCGACGATCGGGGCGAGGAGGCGGTGACATGACGTCGAAGCGTGTACTGGTCGCGTACGGGAGCAAGCACGGAGCGACCGCGGGGATCGCGGACGAGCTCGGGAAGACTCTGCGGGGGGACGGCTTCGACACGGACGTCGTGTCGGCCGACGCCGTCAGTGACGTGAGCGGCTACGACGCAGTCGTACTCGGAGGCGCTCTGTACGCCGGACGCTGGAACGGCGAAGCGACCCAGTGCGCCCGGCGCAATGCGGGGCAGCTCCGGCACCGCTCCGTCTGGCTCTTCAGCAGTGGCCCCGTCGACAGCTCCGCCGAGCAGCGCGACATACCCCCCGTGCACGGCGTGGCCCGCTGGATGAAGAGATTTGACGCTCAGGAGCACACCACCTTCGGTGGGGCGCTTACTGCCGAAACCCCCGGCAGGATCGCCCGGGCGCTAGTCCGCCGCGGCAAGGGCGGTGACTTCCGAAACCCTGAACGCATCCAGGAATGGGCCCACCACATCGCCGACGAACTCACCTGACTTCATTGAGCGGTGCCCCGGCCTCACCCTTCCGGCTACGGAGGCGCGACATGGCCAGCGACGACTCCCCGGCTCCCGGCGGCGGCCTTTCCGGGACGAAGCCCTTCGGACGCCTCGCTCTGGTCATCGCCGCGGTGATCGCACTCATCTGCGGCGCGATGGGCGCCGGAGCCGTGTGGAATGCCGCTGCCCGGACGGACCCGGACACGGCCGCACACCGGCATCGGGTCATCGCCACCACGACCGACCGGGCCGGCATCGCCCCGGCGGCCCGATACGGGACGACGCCCGTGTCCACTGCGCCGGCCTCGTGGCAGTACCCCGGTCACGTCTCGCGAAGCGGGAGCATTCATGTCCGGGCAGGTACCCCCAAGGGCCATGAAACGGCGATCTGGGTGAATGACGCAGGCACGTACCAGGCCCAGTCCCCGCCGAGCGTGTCCCAGCGAGTGTTCACCTCCATCGCCGTCGGTGCCGGGGCGGCCGGTGTCGTCGGACTGGCCGAAGGCGCCGCCGTCCTGCTGGTGCGCCGGCGGGCCATGGGCCGTCGCCTCGTTGCGTGGGAGCGCGAGTGGGAAGAGGTCGAACCCGTATGGACCGGTCGGCTCCGCCGAGAACCCGGACACGACGATGAACCCGGACACGACGATGACTGAGTCTGCCCTGAGCGGCGACACCTCGCGCCCCGCGCTCCCCCCGGATTCCGATCGGAGCGAGCCATGCGGGTCCTGGCAGTCGCCCAGAAGGATCTGCCCCAGAGGGCTTCGCCGCCCTCGACCCGGCAGGAGGCTGAGTCCGGACCGATACCTCGGCCTCGTGTCCGCGGCGCTGGTCACCCGGCCCGGGGTGAACCTGGCTGTGACCTCGTGGACGAGAGACAGGAAGCAGGCCACGTCATGAAGGCACTCCTCTTCCGCGGCCCCGGCCACATCGAGTGGGGGGACGCGCCGGACCCGAGAGTCGAGGACGCCGCCGACGCGATCGTCCGGGTCGACACCGCGACGACCTGAGGCACGGATCTGCACATCGTCAAGGGCGATGTGCCCGAGGTGGAACCCGGGCGCGTGCTCGGCCAAGCGCGGTTCGACGGGGCCCGCGCGCTCCTGGAGGCCCGCGGTCTCGCACTGCCCTTCGGGAACGTGGACGACCCACCCGGCTGCGCGAGTGTGTGGGCGGTCGCCGCACGCAAGAGTGCCGGCCTCGCCGCTGGGCCCGCTCGTGGTGCTGCTTCCCCAGGAGCGACGGGTCACCGTGCCCGCAGGGGGAGAGCGATGGTTCCGACTGCCGTGACACCGACCGACCGGGCGCACCGGGCCGAGCGTGAGCACCGAGGGAGCCGAGCGAGAGCACCGACGGATGCGTACCCTCACCTGATGGTGAGGACCTCGTCCACCCTCCTGCGCGGGGTGGCCGTCCCACGAGGTCCGTAGCCGAGCCTCAGCAGCATGTGCACGAAACCGGTGGCGGAGCCGGGATCGCGCGCGAACGACCGGAGTTCGGGCCACTCCAGAGGCTGCGACAGCATCGACGTCGCGAGACCGTCGAGGGTGGCCTGCAGAAGGACGCGCTGCATCGCTTGGCCCGCTCTCAGCCAGTCCGCCGGTGTGTCCGTCACTGTGCCGAGCAGCGCTATCTGCGGCCGCTTCTCGAAGGGGGTCGCGGCGCGGTCCCGCACACTGCGCTGCGTGTCGAAGTCCCGTGTGGGGGCGGTCACGCCGGAATCCCGCGGGCCGAGCGCGTAGCCGGGTATGCCGTCGGTGCTCCGTTCCTTGCTCCTGCCCGTGCGTGTCCAGGCGGCGATCTCATCGCGCATGGCCCCGCTGGCCGTCTCGAAGAGCTCGGCATCATGGACGAGTTCCATGACGGTGTCCATGTGCCAGGCTGCCGGCACGGTGAGCCGGCAGCCCTCCAGCAGGGCCGCTGCGCAGAGCCCGTCCATTACCCCAGCGGGAATCCGATCGTCCGAGAACGGGAAGCGGCTGGTGTGCCGCTGCCGTACGGCGGGATGCAGCGCAGCCAGTTCCCCCTCAGGGGCGCCTGCCTCGCGGAGTGGCACATCGGCCAGATGCCAGTAGTCCAGCGAGCTGGGGAGCAGGTTCGCCACGGCGCTCCAACCGTGATGAGCGGCTGCGACGCGCAGATTGAACAAAGCGGCACCACACCCCAGGTGAAGGCCGCGGTTGTCCGGGTCACCGGCCGGCAATGTCCGGACCGGGTCGCCGTAGACGGCCAGTACGCGGGTGTCGGTGGAGTAGACGAATTTCCAGGGCTGGGTGTTGTGCATGGACGGCGCTGTCACGGCGTCCTCAACAAGCGACGTCACCACCGTCACATCACGTTCCGTCGTCGACATCGTGTGTCCTGCCTCTGTACGTGATCACCGGCGCCATGCGGTGCCGCTCCCGCAACCAGCGTCCGACGGGAACCGCCGGTACAGGAGGGGCCGAACGGTCCTCCGCCAGGACCGACCGGCTCCGTCCGTCCGAGCTCCCGTCGGTGGCGCGTTCTGCGGTGGGCCCTTTGGGTCCCTCTTTGCCCCCGGCGGCCCCTGCCCGGCACGGATTCCGGTGGCACCTTGAGAACACCCCGGGAGTTGCGCAGAGAAGCCGTGCAAGGGGCTCACAGTTCGGCTGGTCAGGGCAGTGAGTCAAAATCCTCCTCCTCCTGACCGGCGTACGCCTCTGTCCAGCCGAAGTCAGCCACTACTCCTGAACGGACATGGGAAGAACGTCATGATCAGCCACGTGAATCGCCAGGAAGTCGTCATCGGCATCGACCCGGTCAAGGACTGGCACCTGGCCCTCGCATGGGCCGTTGACGAAGCACACCGCCGCAAGCTCGCGCTGCGCCTCGTCGTGGTTGTCCCGCCACAGCACGACACCCAGCACGTCGACGGCACCCCACATCACATGCAACTCGAACGGGCCGGGGCCGACGCGCTGGCGTCGGCGGCTTCCTGGTCGCGCGCCCGGTGGCCCGACGCGGACACCACGACCTCGCTTCTCGGCGGACGTCCGGGGCCCACGCTGGCACACCTTTCGAAGAAGGCACACATGCTGGTCCTCGGCTCACGGCATCTCAGTCGCGCGGAGGAGTTCCTGAGCGCGGGCTCCCTCGTGGTTCCCGTCGCGGCACAGGCTCACTGCCCGGTTGTCGTCGTCGGCGATGCCGAGCACAGCACACAGGAGCCGCAGTACCTGGTGGTCGGGGTCGACGGAAGCCAGTCCTCGAAGTCGGCACTGGCCCTGGCCTTCGAGGAGGCCGACCTGCGCGGTTGCGCACTGCGTGCCATCGCCGTGTGGCAGTCTCCGGTCTTCTCGTTCCACAGGGACGACACCGTGTTCCAGGCCGAGCGACGCCTGCTGTCCGCGACAGTGGCCGGCGGGGCGGAGAAGTACCCCGACGTCCAGCTGCACCACGAGGTACTCACCGGATCCCCCGTAGAAGTCCTGGCGGATGCCGCAGAGCACGCTCTGGCCGTGGTGGTGGGACGCAGGGGGGAAGGCGGATACACCGGAATGCGCGTCGGTTCCGTGGTGCACGGCCTGCTGCAACGAGCGCATTGCCCGGTGATCACGGTCCCCTCGGTGTGAGGCCCCTTCCCGGTGCAGGCCGCCACTTCGGCACGAGGAAGCCCCAACCCGTCACATGGAGTGACACGTGGGTGACTCGACATGAGCGCCCAGGCGGCCGGGCATAGGTTGGAAGCAGGCGCGGATCTGCGCTGTCCGGTGCGACCGTGTCGTCGGAGGTACCCATGGGCGGGGATGCCCGTGCGGACCGGGGAGCCGGGCTCCCACGCCTGAGACTCGACGAGCTGCTGGAGGAACTCCAGGGTCGTATCGATGAGGTCCGAGGAACGCGAGACCGCCTGAACGGGCTACTCGAAGCCGTCATGTCCGTGGGCAGGGAACTCGACCTGCCGCAGGTTCTGCGCGGGATTGTCGAGGCCGCCGTCACCTTGGTCGACGCCGAGTACGGGGCCCTGGGGGTGATCGGGAGCGACGAGAAGCTTGCCGAGTTTCTCCCCACCGGCATCAGTGACGAGGTGCGCGAGCAGATCGGCGACCTCCCCTCCGGGCACGGAATCCTTGGCGAGCTGATCCGGCACCCGGTCCCGATGAGGCTGAGGGAGCTCTCGGAACACCCGGCCTCCTACGGTTTTCCGCCTCATCATCCGCCCATGCACTCGTTCCTCGGCGTTCCCATTCGGGTCCGGGACGAGGTCTTCGGGAATCTCTACCTCACCGAGAAGCGGGGAGCGCCGGACTTCGACGAGGAGGACGAGGCGGTCGTGGCCACCCTGGCTGTGGCAGCCGGCATCGCCATCGAGAACGCCCGTCTCTACGAAGAGGGCCGACGTAAACAGAGGTGGCTGGCCGCGAGCTCCGACTTCACGAGCGCGCTGTTGTCCGGTTCCGCCGAGTCCGAGGTTCTCGAAGGAATGCTGGAACGGGCCATGGACATCGCCGGTGCCGACCTGGGCGCCTTCTACCTCGTCGGGCCGAACGGGGAGCTGACCGGCTCACTCGCGCTGGGAGAAGGCGCCGAAGCCCACCGAGGCATCGTGTTGCCGAGCAGCCAGGGAACGCTCGCCGCTGCCGCGCTCGCGGAGAACGGGCTCGTCACCGTTCCGGACATCGGGGCCGATGCCCGGATCACGGAGCAGCCGGAGCGATGGGAGGGGTTCGGGCCGGCGGTGGCAGTCACTGTCGGGACCAAGGAGAAGCTGAGCGGTGTCCTGGTCCTTGCACGACTTCACGGCAGACCGATGTTCGTGGGCGCGGAGATCGCCGCACTGCCGGGCTTCGCCGGGCAGGCCGCACTGGGCCTCGAACTGGCCGACCGCCGCCGGGACGCCGAACAGATGAGTCTCCTGGAGGACCGGGACCGGATCGCCCGAGATCTCCATGACCTCGCGATCCAGCGACTGTTCGCGACGGGCATGACGCTTCAGAGCGCGCGCCCGTTCATCGAGCACCCCGAAGGCGCCGAGCGGCTGAACCGCGCCATCGATGATCTCGATGCAACCATCAAGATCATTCGCACGACCATCTTCGGCCTCAGAGAACACGACACAGCGGAGAGCCCGCCGAAACTCAGGTCCAGAGTCCTCCAGGTGGTGGACAACGCCACGCCTGCGCTGGGGTTCACGCCCGCACTGAGAATGGAGGGCCTGATCGACACCGACGTACCCGAAGGGGTGGCCGATCAAGTGATCGCGGTCATCGGGGAGGCGCTCAGCAATGTCGCCCGCCACGCACGGGCGACTCAGGTGGAGGCGGCGGTCGTCGCCGACACCGGCCTGCTGCTGGTGACCGTGATCGACGACGGTGTCGGACTACCGGAAGGAAGCCGTCGCAGCGGCCTGCGGAATCTGGCCGAGCGAGCGGAACGACTCGGCGGGACCCTGTCCGTCAGTAAGGGTCCCAAGCCCCGCGGTGGCACCGTGCTGGAGTGGCGGGTCCCGCTGCTCCCGGAGGACGACTGAACGGCTTACGGATCCGTGAACCTGTCACTTCCCCTGCCCCGTGTGCTCCCGCACCTCCGCGGCGATCACGGCCGCCTGCACACGGCGTTCCACCCCTAGCTTCCCGAGAAGCCGGGAGATGTGATTCTTGACAGTCTTCTCGGACAGATACAGCCGCTTGGCGATCTGACGGTTGGTGAGGCCCTCGCCGATCAGGTCGAGAACGGAACGCTCCCGCTCGGACAGCACCGAGAGTCTCTCGTCCTGCGGGGGACTGCCCGCCTCGGGACCGCGCACGGAGCGCAGGAGCCGGGCCGTGGTCGCGGGATCCAGCATCGACTGGCCCTTCGCCACGGTCCGCACTGCAGCCACCAGATCCGAACCGTTGATCTGCTTCAGCACGTACCCGGCGGCACCCGCCATGATCGCATCGAGCAGGGCGTCTTCGTCGTCGAAGGACGTCAGCATCAGACAGGCCAGGTCCGGCATGCGCGAGCGCAGTTCCCGGCACACCGTGATGCCGTCGCCCTCGGACAGCCTGACGTCGAGCACGGCGACATCGGGCCTGAGCGCCGGCCCGCGAGCCAGGGCCTGGTCGGCGGTGGCTGCCTCGCCGACGACCTCCAGCCCGGACTCTGCGTCCAGGAGGTCGCGGAGTCCCCGGCGGACCACTTCATGATCGTCGAGCAGAAAGATACGGATCGGCGCATCGGCTGAGGCAGTCGAGTCATCGGACATCTGCAGTCCCTGGAGGTCGGTCGGCGAGCTGCCCTCCTCCGGCCATTGTCTCAGGGACGAGACCGATGCACTCGGGGAAAGCGGTGCCACCGCCCGGTGTGGCGGACTGCCTACGCGGAGGCGCCGGGCGGATTCTCGTCAAGATCCATGCGCACGTCCACCACGCCTTCGACGGCCCGGACGGCCGTGCCGGCAGGGGGATCAGCGTCGCGTCCGCGTGCACGGTCACGGCCGGGCTCGACATGAGATCCTCCGCCGGCACCGCGCCGGCTTTGGGAGACTCGTCGAGCGATCCGAGGCGGTCGGAGTCAGCCCGGCGGAACGCCTCCTTCGGCAGCAGATCCGCTTCTGACACCACGCCGACGGCACCTGCACCACTACGTGGTCGCCCGTGGTGCGAAAACGACATTGCAGGGAAGCAACAGCCCGACCGACGGGTCTGCTTCCAGTGCCTGCCGGGCCAGAGCAGGATTGCAGGCGCCGAGAATCAGGTACCCCTCCATCTCGTGACCGAGCTTCGCCTTCAGCGTGGCCTGCATGCCGATTTCCGTGAGTACGCCGAAGCCCTGGTCGGCCAGAGCCTCGCGTACCGCTGTGACGGTCTCGTCGAAGGCGCCAGCCAGTGTCACGGTGCGGGCGTACGACATCGTGTTCCGTCTCGTCTCTTCCTCGCGATCGGAAACGGCACCGGCACCTGATCCCGGTGCGGGACATCTCGGATACGAGAGAAACCATAACCACGCCGCAGGTTAATATCTGCTGTGGCTGGCATAGATTTCCATTTGTCCCGCAGGGAGGTAATCGAGGCCTGCTGGTTAAGGGGGGAGAGGCGGGGCAGAAGGGACATCCAGGCAAGGACAGGTCAGGGACGAGCTGAGGAGACCAGGGTGAACCTGATGAACACGATGCGCGTCGATGCCACCGCCATCCGCCCCCCAACCGCTGCCGCCGATGCGCGCGAGAGGGCCCGGATCTTCCTCGAAGCCCTCCGCGAGCCGGCTGTCGCCCCGGATACGGCCGACACCGTGATCCTGGTGGTCTCCGAACTCGTCACGAACGCCCTGCGGCACGCCGGCGGTGCCTCCATCCTCTGCCTGACCGCCCGCCCCGATCTCATCGAGGTGGCCGTCGACGACCCCAGTCCGCAGGCGCCGTGCATGCGCACCCCCGACCTGACCGGCGCCACCGGCGGCTTCGGCTGGCGCATGGTCAACCATCTAGCCCGTACCACCGCTGTGATGCACCGGCCGTCCGGCGGCAAGACCGTCAGCGCCCTTCTCGCCCGCTAGCACCACGAGGGCGCGTCGCGGCGACGCTGCTGCGGCGGTGTCCGATTCGGCTGAGGCGGCCGGAAGCCGAATCCTGCATGGCCGGGATCTCTCGCCGGCCCCTGTGTACACGGGGCTCATCGCGGCTGTGATCGGTGCGTCCGGACGGTTGCCGAGGCGATGGGTGGCGCGTGTGGCTCAGGCCGATTCTCGGTGGCCGACGACCTGTCCGGGTGTGCTGACTGCGTCGCACAGGGCGTTGAGTCCCGTGGCGAGGGCGTTCTGAGCCTCGGGAGTCATGCGACTCATGGCCTGGTGGAGGGCTTTCTCGCGGCGGTTCCTGATGGTGTGCAGGTGCGCGAAGCCGGCATCGGTGAGTTCCAATTGCATCTCACGGCGGTCCTCGGGGCGTGGGGTTCGGCGCACGAAGCCGGCAGCTTGGAGACGGTCGCAGAGGCGGGTGATCGAGGGAGCGGCGGCGGAGAGGCGGCGGCCCAGGGTACTCAGGTTGACGCCGGGCTCCCGCTCGATGATGTACATCACACGTGTCTGGGCGGGGGAGAGCGGCGCGGTGCTGAGGGTGTCGCGGCGATGCTCCCAGGCGATTTCGAGGAGCTCCAGGACCTGGCCGATTTCGGGTACGGGAGGGGAGGTGTGCTGGTGGAGGGGGGTGGGGGCCTCGCGCATGTGACACTCCCGTTTGGACCTGGGTGCCCGTTCCGGCTGGTCGATGTTGGCAGTCGCTTTGATGAAGATATGCGAAAGAAAGTAGGTCCGGTACCGGTGGACAGACCCAGCGCGGTCGAGCGCTCTTTGCGCGAGGCCGCGCCCCACGAGATTTTTGACGTGGTCCGTTCCCTGATCGAGCGCCGCCATGATGCCCGGTCGGTGGACCTGTTGTTGGTCGACTACGCAATGACGAGGCTGCAGCCCGTCGGGGTCCTGCCGCACACCCGCCCTCCGATTCCGGTGCACGACAGCGCTGCGGGCCGTGCGTTCGGCGCACAGGAACCTCACTGCGTGCACGACCGCTCGGCGTCCACGGTGACGGCGTACCTGCCGGTCAGCGTCCGAGGTGACCGCCTGGGCATCCTGAGCGTCACAGTGCAGGTGAGTGAGGGTGGCGAGCTGGCTGCGGCCGTACTGGAGGACCTGCAGGAGTGCGCCGACGCGCTGGCGCACGAGGTGGTCGTCGCGGAACGCGACACCGACGTCTTCCTGCAGGCGCGGCGCGCGGAACGGCTGACTCTGGCCGCCGAGATGCAGTGGCAGTTGTTGCCGGGGCGTTCCTGCGCCCGGCCGGAATACAGCCTGGGCGCCCAGTTGGAACCCGCCTACGCCATCTTCGGTGACAGCTTCGACTGGTCCGCCTCGGCCGATGACCTGTACGTGACCGTCAGCAACGGCATGGGCGAGGGGATCGACGCCGCCCTGCTGACGAACCTCGCCATCAACGCGCTGCGCAATGCCCGCCGCGCCGGCCTGAGCCTGGGCGACCAGGCGTATCTGGCCGATCAGGCGGTGTACGGGCAGCACGGGGGAAGCCGGTACCTGTCGACACTGCTGTTCCGCTTCCACCTCCCGACCGGGGACGTGGAGATCATCGATGCCGGTTCACCACGGGTGTGGCGGGTGCGCAGGGGAGTGGTCGAACCGATCGAGCTGGAGGCGCAGATGCCCCTGGGCATGTTCGAGGACACCGCCTACGTTCCGCAGCACTTCCGGGTCGAACCCGGAGACCGGCTGCTCTTCATCAGTGACGGCGTCTACGACGCCCTGTCTCCGGGCGGTGAGAAGTACAACTTCCGCGCACTTGCCGCGTCGATCAACAACACCCGTCTGCTGCCTGCCCCGCAGGTTCCCAGAGTGATGCTGCAGGAGCTGCTGGGGCACCGCGGTTCCGGCCCCGCGGCGGACGACTCCCTGGTGATGTGCCTGGACTGGCACGGCCGTTCCACGAGCCGCAGCCGCTGACGCTCCGGACGCCGGATATGTGCTCTTCACGTGAAGACCCTGCAACTGTCGCCGTGAAATGCCCGCTCAGCACACCCCCGCAGCAAGCGGCGCGCGGGGGTGGGTTGCCATCGCAGACGCCTGCAAGCAATGCTTGCCGCACGTTAACTATTTTCTGTCAGCGGGAAGGCGGTGCGGTTCGCCCCGGGCGAGCCCTCCTCATGGCTACTACCGAGGGAGTTTCCGTCACGCGAACCGAGCAACGTTCTGTGCCCGACCTATGGGCTCTGGCCCCCTGTCCCATGATCATGGCTGACGAGAGGGGCACCATCCTGGAGACGAACCCCGCTGCCGCACTTCTTCTGGAAGGTGCGGTGCCTGGGGCGAGCATGCTGGACACGGTCCCCGACTGGCTGGCACAGGCCCACCTGGAAGCGGTCGTGCGGGGTCGGCCGCCCGCCCAGAGGCGTCAGGAGGCCGGCGGGCTTCTTTCAGTATCGGGGCGGATCTCGTCGCAGAGTTTCGAGGCGCATCCGACCTGGAGCCAGAGCGGGGATGTGGTGTGGTGGCTGGTCGACGACACCGACCGGCGACTTGCCGAAGAGGCGCTCGTCACCGAGCGTGAACGCACAAGATTCCTCGCGGAGGCGTCCAACGTCCTGCTGTCCTCGTTGAACACCGAGAGATGCATGGCAGCCACTGCGGAGCTGGCCGCACAACATCTCGCAGATGTCGCGGTCGTCGTCACCCCGCCGTCCGGCAGCCGGCTGCTCCTCGCACGTGCCATCGCGGGACAAGCCGGCATCCGGACCGTGGTGAGCGCTGCCCCCTCCCAACTCCCCGGTCTGAGCGAGGCACTGCAGGGTTTCCCGCCCGTACCCTCACGCTGGATCGACCCCGCGACCCTGCCCGACTGGATCGTCCCGCAGGACTTCAGGGGGACCATCGGGTCCGTCGTCGTGACCCCCCTCCCCGGCCATGGTGTGCCCGCAGGAGCCCTGATCCTGCTGCGCAGCTCGGACCATGCGCAGTTCAGTGAGAACGAGGAGATCTTCGCCCGGCTGTTCGCCGCACGAGCCGGGGCCGCCCTGTCCGCGGCCCGCGTCTACGGCGAGCAGAGCGCCATAACCCAGACCCTGATGCGTGATCTGCTTCCTCCCCGGCTGCAGCGGCTCAACGGGGTGGAGATCACCGGAGGCTACCGGCCCGCCGAGGCCGGCGAACGGATCGGCGGCGACTTCTACGACGTGCACCCCGGCAGCACCGCCGCGGAGTCCGCACTGGTGGTCCTCGGCGATGTCTGCGGGAAGGGCCTGGAGGCGGCTGTCCTGACCGGCAAGATCCGCAACACTCTGCAGGCGCTGATGCCAATGGCCGACGACCACGGGCGGATGCTGAACCTGCTCAACGGAGCGCTCCTGAACTCCCACCACACCCGCTTCGCGACGCTCGTGATGGCCTCGGTACAGCGTGCCGAGAACCAGGTGCAGCTCCGTCTCACCTCAGCCGGTCACCCTGCCCCCCTGGTCGTCCGGGTGGACGGCAGCGTCGAAGAGATCCCCACGCACGGCACCTTGATCGGTGTCCTGCAGACGATCGACATCCACTCGGTCGAAGCCGTCCTGCAGCCGGGCGAGACATGCCTGCTCTACACCGACGGCTTCACCGAGGCCCGCGGCGGACCGCTCGGCGACGAACTGTTCGGCGAGGAACGCCTGAAGCGTGCCCTGGCGGAGTGCGCCGGCATGCCCGGGGAGGTTGTCGTCGAGCACATCCAGATGCTCGCCGATCAATGGCTTCGCAACGGCAGCCACGACGACATGGCCGTCATCGCGATCAGCGCACCTCCCACGAACCACCTGAGCGCGGTGAACGGCCACACCCGGGGCAGGTACACGGCATGAGCTCAAGCGACGACACCGGCTCCGGCAGCGAAAGTATCCAGACACTTCGCGGCCGGCTCTGGACAGCGGTCACCAGCTACGACGAACACCGCGCCGCGGACATCCTCTTCGCCGCCCTGGAGGGCGGCACGGGCGCCGAGACGATCCTGCTCGACCTCATCGCCCCGGTGCAGGCGAAGGTCGGGAGCGAATGGGCGGCCAACCGCCTGAGCGTCGCCCAGGAACACGCCGCCAGCGCCATCACCGAACGCGTCGTCGCCGCCCTCGCCCACCACCCCTCCACTCGCACCCCACCAACGCTCGGACGGATCACCGTCGCCTGCGTGGACCAGGAATGGCACGTCCTGCCCGCCCGCCTTCTCGCCGAAGTCCTCACCCTGCGCGGCTGGCAGGTCGACTTCCTGGGCGCCCAGGTCCCCACCCCCCACCTCATCGCCCACCTGCACAACAACGGTGCTGACGCGGTCGCGCTCTCCTCCTCGATCCCCACCCGGCTACCCACCGCCCACGCCGCGATCACCGCCTGCCAGGCCACCGGAGTCCCCGTCCTCGCCGGCGGAGCGGCCTTCGGGACAGACGGCCGCCACGCCCGTCTCCTGGGCGCCAATGCCTGGGCCCCCGACGCCCGCACCGCCGCCCAGCAGCTCGCGGACGGCCTTCCCCGGCTCAGTCTCGCCGCGGGGCGGCAGCAGATCGACGACCTGCCCCACCTCGCCGATCAGGAGTACACACTGGTCGTCCGCTCCCAGGGGCAGCTCGTCAAGGAAGTGCTCGCACAACTGGAAGACCGCTTTCCGGCGATGGCCGCCTACAGCACTCACCAGCGCGAGCGCACGGCTGAAGACATCGCGCACATCGTCGAATTTCTCGGGGTGGCTCTCTACACCGACGACGACGACCTGTTCACCGACTTCATCATCTGGACCGCCGGCATCCTCACAGCCCGCCAGGTGCCCGCAGACTCCCTGCACCCTGCCCTGAACATCCTGGCCGACCAGCTCAACGACTTCCCCCGATCCACCCGGCTTCTCAACCGGGCGCGCTTCGCCCTGGACGACGCACCCGTAGCAGCCGGCAAACACCCCGGAGTTTCCGCAGGACGCCCCCGCCCCACTCCCCCTTCACCATCACCGTTGAAGCCGGCCCGGGCACAGCACATCTCCATCTCGCCGGCGACCTCGACTACGACACCAGCGACGAACTGACCCAGCAAGCCGACCGATGTCTCAACAACCACCCCGACCTGGAGGAAATGCGCCTCATCTGCACAGCACTCCGGTTCTGCGACTCCATGGGCATTTCGGCCCTGCTGATGATCCACCGCAAGACCACCGAACGAGGTGTCCGGCTGTACCTGGACAACCCGCCCCCGTTCCTGGGACGCATCCTGAACACCACGGGAATCCAGCGGCTGTTTTCACCCGCACATCGCAGCAACGGAACCAGCAAGTGCCCCCCGGCGATCGCAAGTTGCGACTCGCAGGGGCGTCGCGATGATGTTGGCAGCGAACTTCTCACGCCAGGCGAGCGCGACGCACACGATGCCGACCGGAACGGATACCTCGACCGGCGGGACCAAGACGCCCGAAAGCGCCCTCTCCGGAGGTGATGTCGAACGTCGCGGTCGCCAAGGCGATGGTCATCCCGAAATGGTTCACCGCTGCGATGAACGCGAGCGTGGTGCGTTGTGTGCTGTGCAACCAGATCCCGTGGACTTCGCCGACGGGCTGCCGTGGGTAAGGCGGCCTTCGTGCTCTCGGAAGAGACAAACGCCGAGCCCTGAGAACCTCGTGGGCGCCATCAAGCCCGGAACGCCGGAGGAAACTCAACTACCGACGCGACCGGCCCTCCAGTGTTTGCCCCAGGGCGCCGAGCAGCGCGGAGAGCCGGCGCCGGTCTGCCGCGCCCAGTCCGGCGAGCAGTTCCTGCTCCTGGGCCGACCGTACGGCGAAGATGCGCTCGGCCAGTTCGAGACCCTCCGGGGTGAGACACAGTCGGATGATCCGGCGGTCGTCCGCGTCGCGTTCGCGCCGGATCAGACCTGCCGCCTCCAAACGGTCCGCGTGCTGAGTGAGACCACCCGCGCGGGCCATGCCGGCTGCCGCCACCTCGCCCATCGTCCGACGGTAGGGCTCTCCCGCTTCGCGGAGGACGGCGAGCACGTCGTAGGCAGGCAGACTGATGCCGTACTCCCGGACGGTCCTGCTGGTCAGCGCCTGCACAGCAGCGGCGCACTCGTTCAGCCGGGCGAACAGGGTCGCGGAGGAGTTGTCCGCCTCCTGCTCCGCCCGCTCCGGGCGAAGGCGCCCGGAGCCTACGGGCTCCGAGGGCTCGGACCCGTCGTGGGAGCCGGCCGCGCCGCCCGGCCCGGGCGGGGGAACGGTGTCGAGGGCGTCGCCGAAGGCGGTGATGAGTACGTCTGTCAGCGCCGGAGCGAGCTCCTCGGTCGGGACGGAGGCCGCTGGTTCATGAGCGAAGAGGTAGCGTTCCATGATCACGCCGAACAGGACGCTCCGGATGACAGCGGCGCGCACCTCCGCGTCGGCCGAGTCGCCGAGCAGACGCGCGAGAGGTACACCGACCTGCTTCTCCAGGATCGTGCGCAAGAGCTCGGCGCTCGGCGGGTGACTGACAGCCGAGCGGATCAGGGCGGGCCAGGGATCGTCGGCCGGGAGGCGGTCCCACCGGTCGAGGTAGGCGCGGGCCAGAGCCGCGGGCAGTTCCCCTGTGTTGGCGGCCGTGGCCGACAGCACGTCGCCGGTGACGCCCGATCCACCACCCACCGCTTCACGGAACAGACCGTCCTTGGTGCCGAAATACGCCATCACCAGGCCGGGGGTCACTCCCGCCTCGGCCGCGACGGCGCGTACGCCCACACCTCTGTAACCATGTGCGCCGAACAGTCGCCGGGCCGCTTCGAGGACCGCACGGCGATTGCCCTCCGGGTCATGCGAGCCGGGGCGGCGTTGTGCCGGCTGCCCCGGCAGCCCTGCCTCCAGGCCGGTTCCCGGCGTGGAGCCCTTCGCCGACCGTCGGCGGTCGTTGTCCTCTGGATGCACGTGATACACATTAAACGAGTGTTCAAATTGAACGGTCGTTCATAAAAACATCCGTTCAAATGTAGTCACGTTGCGTGTACCGGACCCGTCCTCAACGTGAGCGGCAGCGCGGTGCCGCCCCGCCTCACCGCCACGATCTCGGCCAGGATCGACACAGCGGTCTCCTCGGGGCCGTGGCCGCCCAGGTCCAGCCCGATCGGCGAGCGGAGCCGTGCGAGTTCCGCGTCCGTCGCGCCCGCCGTGCGCAGTCGCGCCATCCGGTCCTCGTGTGTCCGGCGGCTCCCCATGGCGCCGACGTATCCAGCCCGGCTGCGCAGGGCGAGGGCGAGAACCGGCACGTCGAACCGTGGGTCATGACTCAGCACGCACACCGCGGTCGCAGCGTCGACCAGGTCCTCGTGGGCGCGGAACCAGCGGTCGGGCCGTTCGGCGACGACATCGTCGGCCCGCGGGAAACGCTCGTCGGTCACGAAGGCGGGCCTGGCGTCGCAGACTGTCACCCGGTACCCGAGTGTGGCGCCGACGTCCGCCAGGGGCCGGGCGACCTCTGCCGCACCGAAGATCAGCAGACGGGGCCGAGAGGCGAAGGACTGCACCAGCAGCTCGCGCTCCGGCGCGCAGGCCGCACCGTCGATCGCGCCGTCCCCGCCGGCCACGAGCCCGTTGGCTCCGCGGGCGAGCATGCCCTCGGCAGCCAGGGCCGCAGCCCTGTCCGTACTCGGGTCGCCCAGCGATCCGGATACCCCTCCGCGGCCGACGACCAGGCACCCTCTGCCGTCGACCGGGGTGACCAGGGCCACCGGTACGCCGGCCTCGACGTCGGCGGCGATCCGGCCGAGGGGCACGTTCGCGCCCACCTCGCGGACCAGCACCTCGATCGTTCCGCCGCAGGTCAGGCCCACCGCGAATGCGTCCTCGTCGCCGATTCCCCAGCGTTCGAGCACGGGGGCCGCGCCCGCGAGTACGTCCTCCGCGATCGCGCAGACCTCGGCCTCGACACAGCCCGCAGAGACGCTTCCGACAACGCGGCCCCCCTCGGACACGAGCATCGAGGCGCCCGGACCGTGCGGGGAAGAGCCCCAGGTGCGCACCACCGTCGCTATGGCGAAGCGGGTCCCGGAGCGTTGCCAGGCGGCTGCCTGGTCGATGACGTGTCGCATATCGCCCTCCGTGGGCTGTGAAGTTTCGGACAACCTCTTGCCAAGAAGAAACTTTAATGTAAATCATTTCAGGTACTAGATAAGTCGCCCGTGTCGAATGCCACGGCGCGACCACGACACGAGAGGTCCGGTGGCAGCGGGTGAAACCCACATCCTTCGACTACACCGCCCCGAGCACCGTCGGCGAAGCGGTAGCCCTCCTCGGTGACGAGGAACGGGAGGCCAAGGTAGTCGCGGGCGGCCAGTCCCTGATTCCCATGCTGAACATGCGCCTCGCCAGGCCCGGGCTGCTCGTGGACATCACGCGGATCCCCGAACTCGGCCGCCTCCATGTGGACGAGTCGGGCAACCTGCACATCGGAGCCGCCGTACGGCAGGCCCACGCCGCCGCGGACAGCGCCGTACGGGACGGATGGCCGCTCCTGGCCGCCGCGATCGACCACATCGGACACCCTCAGATCCGTAACCGCGGCACCGTATGCGGCAGCCTCGCCCACCACGACCCGGCCGCCGAACTCCCGACCGCGGCACTGTGTCTGGACGCCCGATTCGTGATCACCGGGCCGCGGGGCACGCGCACGGTCGCCGCCGAGGACTTCTTCGTCGCCACCTTCTCCACGGCCGTCGAGGCGGACGAGCTCCTCACCGAGGTCGTGTTCCCGCCGCTCCCCGCACACCATGGCTGGGCCTTCGAGGAACTGACGCGCAGGCACGGCGACTTCGCCACCGTCGGCGTGGCCGTCGTCCTGGAGCGGGACACCGCTGCGGACACCGTCCGCGCCGCCCGCGTGGTCTTCTGCGGCGCGGGCCCCGTCCCGGTACGTCTGCCCGCCGCCGAGGAAGCACTCCTCGGCAGCGACGTCGGCGAACGGGCTCTCGCTGCCGCAGCCCGCGCCGCGCTGTCCCGGCTCGCCCCCACCGATGACGTCCACGCCACCGCCGAGTACCGGCGCGAGGGTGCCGCCCATCTTCTCGTCCGTGCATGCACCACCGCCTGGGAGCGCTGCTGATGACCCCCTCCGTCCCCGCCCCGCTCGTCGCGCGCACACCGCCACTCGGCGAGCCGTCCGCCTGGCACGAGATCAGCCTCACCGTCAACGGACGGCCGGTCGCCGCCGAAGTCGAGTCCCGGCTGCTGCTCAGCGACTTCCTGCGCGACCGGCTCGGTCTGACCGGCACCCATGTCGGCTGCGAACACGGCGTCTGCGGGGCCTGCACCGTCCTTGTCGACGACGCGCCGGTACGCACCTGTCTGACCCTGGCCGTGCAGTGCGACGGTGCCGAGATCCGCACCGTCGAGGGCCTCGCCCCCGCCGACACCCCGCTCACACCCGTGCAGCGGGCCTTCCACGAGTGCCACGGCATGCAGTGCGGCTTCTGCACACCCGGATTCGTCATGACGGCGACCGCTCTGACCGAGCAGTCCGAGCGTCCCGCCGAGGAACACGTCGCCGACGCGCTCAGCGGGCATCTGTGCCGGTGCACCGGCTACCGCAACATCCGCCGTGCCGTGTGTCAGGCACTCGACGAACGATTCGGGGAGTGACCCGCATGTCCCACGATTCCGACCGGCCCCGGCCCGGCAACGGCAGCTGGATCGGCCGGTCCGTCCCACGCGTCGAGGACGACCGGCTGCTGCGCGGCAACGGCCGCTACGTCGACGACATCGCCCTCCCCGGCGCCGTCGAAGCCGCCTTCCTGCGCAGCCCGCACGCCCACGCCCGTATCGAATCTGTCGACGTGACAGCGGCCCTGGCCGCACCCGGCGTCGTCGCCGTGTGGACCGGCGACGACGTGGCTGACCTGCCCGCGCTGCTGAACAAGGAAGAACTGCGCACCCCGCCGGGCCTCGCCGAGCTCCTTGATCCGGTGGTCCGGATGACTCCCATGCCGCTGCTCGCCCGCGAGAAGGTCCTCTACGTCGGCCAGCCCGTCGCCGTCGTCCTCGCCGAGAACCGCTACCTCGCCGAGGACGCGCTGGAACTCGTCGAGGTGCGTTACGCGCCCCTGCCCGTGCTCGTCGACCCCGAGCACGCCTTGACCCCGGACGCACCTCTGCTGCACGAGGACCTGCCGGACAACACCGCGGTCGCCGTCGCCACCCGCGTCGGCGATCCGGAAGCCGCGTTCGCCGGCGCACATGCGGTGGTGAGCGAGCGGTTCGAGGCCCACCGGTACGTCGCCTCGCCGATCGAGACCCGTGCGATCTCGGCCCACGTCGATCCGTACAGCGGCCGGCTGACCGTCTGGTCGGGCACCCAGACCCCGCACCGGCTGCGGGACGCCATCGCCCACACCCTCGGCCTGGAATCCGCCACGGTCCACGTCATCGCGGCCGATGTCGGCGGAGGCTTCGGCCAGAAGGGCATCCTCTACGTCGAGGAACTCCTCGTCCCGCACGCCGCCCGTCGTCTCGGCCGTCCCGTGCTGTGGCGCGAGGACCGCAACGAGAACCTCACCGCCTCCTCGCACGCCCGCGAACAGATCCACCGCATCGAGCTCGCCGCGGACGCCGATGGCCGCCTCATCGCCGTACGCGACCGGATCACCGTCAACTTCGGCGCGTACAACATGACCGGCCTGGTCGTGCCGTACAACTCGCTGTGCCACCTCCTGGGCCCCTACCGCATCCCGAACGTGCACATCGATGTCGTCGGGGCGCTCACCAACACCACCTTCGCCACGCCCTACCGGGGAGCCGGCCGTCCGGAGACGGTCTTCGCCATGGAACGGGCGATGGACCGGCTCGCAGCGGAACTGGGCATCGACCCTGAGGAACTGAGGGCGCGCAATCTTGTGCGCCCCGACGAAATGCCCTACGCGACCGGCCTGGTGGACCGTTCGGGCAGCCCGCAGACCTACGACTCCGGGGACTTCCCCGAACTCCTGCGCCGCGCCGTCGCGAAGGCGGACGTCGAGGGAGTACGCGCCCAACAACGCGAAGGCGCCCGCGACGGCAAACACATCGGCATCGGATTCGCGATGTACATAGAGGCCACCGGCCTCGGACCGTTCGAAACCGCACGCATCGACATCGCCCCAAACGGCCGGGTGAGGCTCGCCATCGGCGCCCCCTCCCAGGGGCAAGGACACCGCACGTCCATGGCGCAGATCGCCGCGGACGCCATCGGGGTACCGCCCGATGTCATCGATGTGGTCGGCGGCGACACCGATGCCACCCCGTTCGGCGTGGGCACCATCGCCAGCCGCGCTCTGGTCAACGCGGGGAACGCCACCCACCGCGCAGGCCGACTCGTCCGAGAGAAGATCATCGAAGCGGCAGCCCGTCGCCTCGGTGTCGCTGCGGACGGCCTGGACCTGAGCGAGGGCCTCGTGCGGGCCAAGGAGCGGGGAGGCCCGTCCATCGGCCTGGCGGAACTCGCCGGGAAGGCACCGCTGCCCGGCACTCCCGAACCCACCGACGGCCGGCACGGCACCGAGATCAGCGAGACCGTGCACTTCCGCCCACCGGGATTCGCCGTCGCGAGCGGAGCCCATGCCGCCGTCGTCGAGGTCGACGAACACACCGGCGAGGTCAAGATCCTGCACTACGTCGTCGTCCACGACGCGGGCAACATCGTCAACCCGATGATCGCGGAAGGGCAGGTCACCGGCGGCATCGCGCAGGGCATCGGCGGGGCACTGTACGAGGAGATGATCTACGGCCCCGACGGCCAGCCCCGCACCGGTACCTACATGGACTACCTGGTGCCCACGTCCTCGGAAATACCCGACCTCGACATGGACGAGATCTTCACCCCGAGCCCGATGAACGACCTCGGCGTCAAGGGACTCGGCGAAGGCGGCGCGATCGCGCCCCAGGCGGTACTCGCCGGCGCCGTCGAGGACGCGCTGCGCCCCTTCGGCGTGGTCGTACGCCGCGGCCCCCTCTCGCCCAGCCGGGTGCGCGCGCTGATCCGTACGGCCGCCGACGCCTGAGTCCGCCCAACACCTGAACCGGCGCCGCATCCCAAGCCGGCCGCCCTTTGATTGGACAACCATGCAGCTGGACCACTCCTTCACCGT
The DNA here is from genome assembly GCF_043203805.1 of Streptomyces sp. LN549. Lineage (NCBI taxonomy): Bacteria > Bacillati > Actinomycetota > Actinomycetes > Kitasatosporales > Streptomycetaceae > Streptomyces > Streptomyces sp. LN549. The sequence goes on from NZ_JAZHRI010000002.1 coordinate 7,488,381, forward strand.
CCCCGCCGGCCTCGACGACGCCTGGAAGCTCTTCCAGGACCTCGACCGGGTCGCGCCCTGCATGCCCGGCGCCGTACTGGACACCCTTGACGGCGACTCGTTCACCGGCCGCGTCAAGGTCAAGGTCGGCGCGGTACAGATGAGTTACCGCGGCGAGGGAACCGTCACCCGCGACGGATCCGCCCGGTCGATGTTCCTCGACCTCAGCGGAAGCGAGACCCGGGGCGCGGGAACCGCGTCGGCCAGGGTCACCGCGACGCTGAGCGCCGTTCCGGCCGGAACCGTGGTGCGTGTGCGCACGGACCTCGACATCACCGGCCGGCCGGCGCAGTTCGGCCGGGGCATCATGACCGAGGTCGGCGACCGCATCGTCCAGCAGTTCGCCACCCGGCTCGAGGAGCTGTTGCGGAATGCCGGTCCCGGCCCGTCGCCGACGCCCACGACGAGCGCCACGGAAACCCTCCGGGGCAGGCTCGCACCCGAGCCGGAGGCCATCGATCTCGGTGCGGCTGCGCTGCCCGTCCTGCTCAGGAAGGCTGCGGCACCCGCGGCGGCCGTGCTGTTCGCGGTGGTGGTGATCCAGGCGCTGAGGCGGCGTTCTCACCAGTGAAACCCTACGGCGCAGCCGCGCCCGGGCCGGACATTTCCCCTCCTCGCGCGGCTCCACCGCTCGTTCCTTCGCCACAGGTGCAGGCTTGCTGCCGAGAACGGCATGATCTGTCCGTGGGGGCTGCTTCGGCGTGCCGACCGCCCCGCGTCGGTCGGGGAGTTGTTCCGGTCGGCGGCGGGCCGGCTCGCTGACTTCGGCCATTGCAAGCGGGCGTGCCCTTACGGATCGAGCATCTGAAGACGGGCGGCCTGATCGTCCGTGACGGGGATGTGGACGACCGCAGGGTCGCCACTCGCCTGTCACGGACAAGGGCTCGCGTGGCGGACACCGTGTACGCGGAGCATTTCGACAGAACGACGGATGCTCGGGGGGCTGCCGCCGTCCGAACGCCGCCGGCTCGGAGGAAGGGCGCAGATGCTGGAGACGCTGGGGCTGAGCACGAACGAGTCGCAGATGTACCAATTCCTCGTCAGATCGGGGCGTATGTGTACCGATCAGGTGCGGCAGCGGCTCAACCTGAGTGATGCGCAGACGGAGGAAGCGACGCAGGGGCTCGTGGCCAAAGGGCTGGTGACCCTCACCGATGAGCGGCCTGCGCGGCTGGTCGCCTCTCCGCCCGACATAGCCGGTGAGGAACTGCTCCTCACGCGGATGAACCAGCTCCGGAGCGCGCGGGGCGTCCTGGACCGGCTCACCAAGGAGTATCGGAAAGCGGCGTCGGGCCCGGTTGCTCTGGAGGAGGTAGCCGAGATCGTTCCCGACGAGAGCCTGGCGCTGCGATACGAGCAGATCCAGCGCAATGCCCGTAACCGGGTGCTGAGGTTCGACGCACCGCCGTACCTGGTGCCCGGGGATCTCAATTTTGCCGAGCTCGACCAGCTGACGGCCGGTGTCACGTACCGGACCGTGTACGACCGCTTGGCTGTGGCCGAAACCGGTGCGATGCGGGAGATCAAGCAATACGTCGACGCCGGCGAGCGGGCCCGCGTACTCAACCAGGTCCCGCTCAAACTGGTCATCGTCGACAGAGCCACGGCACTGGTGTCGTTGCGTGCCGAGGAGGCGCAACTGCCACAGGTGGCCCTCCTGATCCACCCGGGGCCACTCCTCGAAGCTCTGCTCGCCCTATTCGAGATGGTCTGGGCGTCCGCACTGCCGCTGAATCCCATCTCCGATCAGGGGCCTCTCACGCAGCCGGATGTCCAGATGCTGACTCTCCTGCTCTCGGGACTCACCGATGACGCGATCGCACGCCAACTCGGCATCGGCAAAAGGACGGTGAACCGGCGGGTGCACAGCCTCATGGACCAGGCGGGCGTCTCCAGCCGGATGCAGCTGGGATGGCAGGCGGCCCGGCTGGGCTGGATGACGGATGTTCACGAACCGGTCACCGGGCACCAACCGGCATGACTCGCGCATCGGATCGTGGCAACAAAGCGCCATGTGGCGCAGATGCGCCACGGTGGCTCTGGATCCGCTGGTCCCCCGCCGGTTAGGTTCCGGGCGGCGCGGCATCGTACGGACGTTTCGGCTGGTCACCACCAAGCCCGTCCACACATCACCTTCTTTGGCGCGCCTGTCTGTTGAGCGTGTGAAAGGAACCCGATGTACATATTCCGCGAGAGACGGCGGCGTACCGCTGCCGTCGGCGGAGTGGCAGTGGCGGTCGCCCTGTCACTCACGAGTCAACTACCGGTAGCAGTTGCTGCGGCGACCCCGCAGAGCGGCTCCCTCGTGCAGCCCGCGACCGAGAAGAAGACAGCGTCCACGTCGACGCTTACGCTGATCACCGGGGACACGGTGGCGCTGACCACCGAGGCTGACGGCCGGCAGGCGGTCAGCATCCTGTCCGCGGCAGGGACGTCCAGGTCGTTCGAGACCGCAAGCGGGCAGAACGGTGACTTGTACGTCTATCCGGACGACACGACGGCCGCGATCGCCTCGGACACGGTGGACAGCGAACTGTTCAACGTCAGCCGGATGATCAGGGACGGCTACGGCGACGCGAAGACCGCCGAGGTCCCGGCCATCGTCGACTTCAAGGGCACGCCCGCCGCCGCTGCCCTGAAGCAGAAGGCCGAAGACCTGCCGGGCAGCGACAACCAGCGCGTCCTGCCCGAGCTGGGCCTGTCCGCCGTCAAGGTGCACAAGGACGGCGCGAAGGGCTTCTGGCGCGCCGTCAGGCCCAGCTCCTCGGTCACCCGTAGCGGCGACAGCAGTGTCGTTCCCGGAACCGCCGGAGTGGCAAAGGTCTGGTACGACGGCAGGGCGAAGGTCTCGCTGGACAAGAGCGTGCCGCAGATCGGTGCCCCGGAGGCATGGGCCAAGGGGTACGACGGCAAGGGCGTGAAGGTCGCCGTGCTGGACACCGGTGCCGACCTGACCAACGCCGACATCAAGTCCGAGATCGTCCGGAGCGAGAGCTTCGTCAACGGCCAGACTGTCCAGGACGGCCACGGCCACGGCACCCACGTCGCGTCCACCATCGCGGGCAGCGGCGCCAACTCGGGCGGCAAGTACAAGGGCGTCGCCCCCGGCGCCGACCTGCTGATCGGCAAGGTGCTCGACAACAGCGGGCACGGCGCGGACTCCAGCATCCTGGCCGGTATGGAGTGGGCGATCGAGCAGAGCGCCGACGTCGTCAGCATGAGCCTCGGCGGCACCGACGCACCGGGTGAGGACGTCCTGACCAACGCGGTCAACTCGCTCAGCGCCTCCTCGGACGCCCTCTTCGTCATCGCGGCCGGTAACAGCGGCCCCGGTGAGAGCACGCTCGGCACCCCCGGCGCTGCCGACACGGCCCTCACCGTCGGCGCCGTCGACAAGTCCGACGCGCTCGCCGAATTCTCCAGCCGCGGCCCGCGGCTCGGGGACATGGCGATGAAGCCCGAGATCACCGCACCGGGTGTAGGCATCGTCGCCGCCCGAGCGGCCGGCACCACCATGGGCACCCCCGTGGACGCCAACTACACCTCGGCCAACGGCACCTCGATGGCCACCCCGCACGTGGCCGGTGCCGCAGCGATCCTCAAGCAGCACCATCCCGACTGGACCGGGCAGCGCATCAAGGAGGTCCTGACCGCGCACGCCAAGTCGGCCGCGGACCAGACCGTCTACCAGCAGGGTTACGGCCGGGTCGACATCCCCGCCGCGCTCGACCCGTCACTGGAGCTGTCCGGCACGGCCGACTTCCGCGTGATCCCGTGGCAGAAGGGCACATACGAGAAGCGGACCCGCACTCTCACGCTCCGCAACAACGCCACGAGCGACACCGTCGTCACCCTGGCCGCCTCGGTCAAGGACGCGAGCGGCGCCGAGGTCCCCGCCGGCACGCTGGCCCTCGCGGGAGCGGGCCTGTCCGACGGCCAGGTCACCGTTCCGGCCGGCTCCACCGCCGAGGTCACGGTCACCCTCGACCCCAACGGACTCAAGACCAGCCGGTACAGCGGGTCCGTCACCGCCACCGCCGCAAGCGGTGAGTCGGCGCATGCTGCCCTCGGTTTCGTCACCTCCGTCGAGCAGCACGAGGTCACGCTGAAGGTCACGGACCGCTTTGGGAAAACCCCCAGTGCGGTCAGGTTCACCCTGCACGGGGTGGACAACACCTTCTGGCAGAGCCAGACCATGTACGCCAACGGCACCGCCACCCTGTCGGTGCCGCTCGGCAAGTACTCCATCAACGGCTCGGTCTACTCGGCGGCTCCCACCGGCGGCGCGGTCTCCTACGCGGCCGACCTGTTCGCCGTGCCCGATATCGAGGTGAGTGACCGGGACCAGACCTTCACCATCGACGGCACCACCGCCACCGACCTCAGCGTGAGGATCAAGGGTGAGAAGCGGCCGCTGGAGAACGGCCAGGCGACCACGTTCGTCGTCCGTGACCCCGGCACCGCAGGCGGTTACTCGAGCTTCTCCGGCATCGCTAACCTGCTCAACCTCGCCGACACCAGGCAAGGTGCCATCCCCAGTGACGGCGCCACCACCGGCGCGCTGCGCCTGGAGACCTCCCTGGCCCGGCGCGAACCGCTGGTCCAGCTGGAGGTGACGGGCCCCGGGCACGTGACCATCCCGCTGAAGTCCTCGGTGAACGCGAAGCGCTTCGAGGGCACCAAGCACACCGAGCTGGTCGACCTGGGCGCCGGCACCGAGCAGGACTTCGCCGGTACCGACGTCAAGGGCAAGACCGTTCTGGTCTCCGTGGCCGACGTCACCAAGGCCGACGATCAGGCCGCCAGGGCCGCGGCTGCCGGAGCCGTCGCGATGATCGTGGCCCCTGCCGTTCCCGGGCCGACCGGAAGCGGCGTCCCCGCCGGCCAGACCATCCCGGTCGCCCACGCCACCTACGACAACGCCGCAATCCTCAAGGGCTTGCTGGCCAAGGACAAGGTCCGGATCGCCCTGAAGGGCGTCCTGGAGTCGGGCTACGCCTACAACCCGCACTTCACCGACGACGGGATCCCCGCCGACCTGGCCAAGAGCGTCGACGTCAAGGACTTCGCCAAGGTCACCAATACGTTCCACTCCGACGGCGCCCGGCGCCTGGGCGCCGAGAACATGAACATCTGGGGTCCCCATCAGGTGAGCACCGGCTCCGTCGGCCAGCCCCTTAACCAGGGCACCACCCGCGACGACTACTTCCTCGCGGGCACCGGGGTGACGTACCAGCCGAGCGTGTCGGCCAACTTCAACTCCTCGGCCTGGCGGATGAACGGTCTTAGTGGCACCTACCTCACCCCGGGCAAGTCCTACACCCGGAGCTGGTTCGACGCGCCGAATCACCTGTCCCAGTACGAGTTCGGGCCGTGTGTGTTCTGCCGCGCCGACGTCTGGCAGAAGCTGCCCGGCAGCACCGGCGCCGACAACGATCCCACCCACACCCTGTCGGGCCTGACCGGGACCTGGAGCTACTACCTCAACGGGCAGCCGATCACCGGGTTCGGCCAGCTGGCGCAGGAGAAGGCGGACTACCGGTACGTCCTCGATCAGAAGCTGACCACTGACGTCCCCGGCGTCACCCTGGGCCGCCAGATGCGCACGGAATGGAACTTCAGCCAGGCGGCACCGACCACCATGGCCATCAAGGACTGCGACACGGCGTTCATTCCCACGCCCAAGGTCTGTGAGTCCATGCCCGTGCTCCTGCTCGACTACGACCTGCAGCTGAACGTGCTCAACCAGGCGCGGGCCGGACTGCCGTACACCTTCACCGTGAACGCGGCACGCCCCAAGGGCTGGGCCGGCTCCACGGCGGTCGCCGGCGCCAAGGTCTCCGTCTCCTACGACGACGGCGCCACCTGGAAGCCCACCGCGATGCTGCGCAAGGACGACAACTCCTTCCAGGCACTGCTGTGGCACCCCAAGCTGGCGGACACCAACGGTTTCGTGACCCTCAAGACGGAGGTCTGGGACTCCGCGGGCAGCCGTACCGTCCAAACCATCACGCGGGCCTACGCCCTCAAGTGAGGCCCTGAACCTCAAACCAGCCGAGGACAGGTGTCGGCGAGGCGTCCAGCGACAGCGGTGTGACCACCGCGTCGCTGGACGCCTTCTGCTTGCGTTGTGTGTGCTGATGTCCCGGCCACGGGGGAGCCGACGCGAGGGGTAGCCGCTCCACGAGGACTCAGTTTCCCGTGGAGTCCCTCGTGAGTGTGCTGGTGTCGGGGCCAGACAGCGTAGTGGCCCGTGCTGCTGTTCAGGTGACGAGGACCCGGAACTGGTCGGGACGGTCGGCGGCGAACAGGTGCGAGGGCCATGCCGCCCGCCGGGCGTAACAGTCGCTTGCAGGCGAGCGGCAGCTTCCCGTGCCCGGCCTGGTGAGGAAGGCCCCCGCTGATCTCAGGGCCACGCAGATCGCAGAGAAGCACGTGCGGGGGAGAGGTACGAAGGCAACGGGTACGTGCTCGTGGACGGGCTCGGCAGGGCACACGTGAGCGGGCGTACACGGTCATGGCCGAGAACGCGCTGCGGCGGATCCGTTCGTACGACGCCCGCGCGAGCTGCTTCACCCACCTGGCGAACAAGGGGGTGCCGGACCGTCTGCTCGCACATTCACTGCTGTACGCCTCCCTTCTTCTCCTGCGCGGCATGTGGCAGTGCCTGTCCGGTCGGCTCCGGGTGGGCGTGGCGGCCGTCGTGGTGGGGGCCGTGCCAGTCGAGGCACAGTACGGTGGCGTCGTCGGCCAGGCGGCCGTCGAAGGCGTCGGTGACCGCTGTTGCCAGGGCGCGCACGACCTCGCGGGGATGTTCGGAGGCGGTGTCATGGATCAGGCGGGGCAGATCGACGGAGTCGGCCTGTCGCTCCTGCATACCGTCGGTGTAGAGCAGGAGGCGGTCGCCGGGGCGCAGGTCGAGGTCCTGGATGCGGTAGGTGGTGCCGCCGGGTGCACCGAAGAGCAGGTCGACGTCCAGGCGCACCTCGTTCACTGCGCCGCCGCGCAGGAGCAGGGGTGGGGGGTGTCCGGCATTGACGAGCTGTGAGCCGGTTCCGTCCAGGGCGACGCGCAGGAGCTGTCCGGTGGCGAGGGTGTGGTTGCCGTGGTGGAGGAGGGCCTGATCGATCCGGCGGGCCTGCTCTGCCAGGTCGGTGCCGTCTCGGCGGGCGCCGCGTGAGGCGTTGACCAGGAGGGTGGCCATGAGTGCTGCGTTGACGTCGTGGCCCATGGCGTCGGTGATCGACAGGTGCAGGGTGTCGTGGTCGAGGGTGTAGTCGTAGGTGTCCCCGGCGGCGGATTCGGCGAGCACGAGGGACGCGGCGAGCGCGAACTGTGCGGCTTCGCAGGATGGTGCGTCGGGCAGGAGCTGCCGCTGGATCTCGGCGGCCAGGCTGAGCGGGGTGGCGCGCTGGCCCAAGCGGTAGAGGTCGGTGAAGCGGCGGTCGGTGACGATGATGTACGCCAGCGCGTGAGCGGCCTCGCGGACCTCTTCCAGGATCTCCTCGCTGACGTGCGGCAGGGACAACTCCAGCACCCCGATGGTGTCGCCGCGATTGCTCACCGGGGCGAGCACCCGCTTGCCGTGACCGGCGTCAGGGGCCTGCACCAGTTCCTGGGCATGCAGCACTCGGTCGTAGACGCTGCCGGCCAGTTGGATACGACCGGCGCGGTGGTCGAACTGCGAGGCGGTCTCGTCCCTGACCCGCACCATCTGCTGGCCGACGACATCGACGAACAGGAACGACACCGCCCGCGCGGAGAACCGGTCGCGCAGATTGCGCGCCACCACAGCGAGAGACGCCCCCGGCGCCGCGTCCTCCGCTGCGGCGAGCAGCTTAGTCAGCCCGAACGGGTCTCCCGGCATCGTCGCCTCCCAAGCCTTCCCATACGCACGCTTACGCACGCTCCGCCCCTGACCGCACCGCGCAGCGAATCTCTCACCAGTTCCACCTTGCGCCTTTTCAGGACAGCAGGCGCGCTCAGCCCCTCGGATACGAGACCACCTGCCTGCCTGCCTGCCTGCCTGCTCGCGAAGCGGCGGGACACGAGCGCTGGGCGGACATTTCCCGCTGCCCTGGTCCATGCATTCAGCTGACTGCCCTCGTGGGTGCACCACGTGGACCCGGCAGGCGAGCCGGTGGTCAGACCTCGAACCGGCTGCGTGCGTTCACCTCCGCGAACCGAGGCTCAACTGTGTGAGCGGCTGCGTTACCGGGGGAGACGGATGCTCGCGGTCCCCGTCGGTAGCCCGGCAAGGCCCACCATTGCGCGCTGCCGCCGGTGACCTGCCCTTCCGCGGTCATCGGGTGCCGGTATCCGTGAAGGCCCAGTTCACGTCGTACGGGGCGAGTCGGGCGGTGATCCGGCGGCGCTCGCCGGGGTCGACGGGAGGCAGGGAAACCATCGGGCGGCCGTCCGCCAGTTCACATCGGATCTGTTCGTCGGCGACAGCAACGCCGAGGCCGGCCAGGGCTGTGGAGATCGCGCGCCGCGTGGAGTCGAGGCGTAGAGGAACCTTGGAAGGTTTGCCGATGTCGGTCAGAGGCAGGGACGGCAGAACGATGACGTCCTTGGGGGCAGCGGCTCGCTCGGGTACGTGCTGCGCGGCGAAGGCGATCAGCTCGTCGGGTCCGGTGCCGGTCGTGCCGGGTCCGAGGGTGACGTAGGCGACGGGGACCTCGCCGGAGTGGGGGTCGGGGCGTCCGACGGCGCTTGCGCCGGTGACGGCCGGGTGGGCGAGGAGGGCATCCTCGATGACGGCGGGGTCTATGTTGTGGCCACCGCGGATGATCAGGTCCTTCGCGCGGCCGAGCAGGTGGATGAACCCGTCGGGATCCACGCGCGCGAGGTCGCCGGTGTTGAGCCAGCCGTCGCGCACACTGCCGAGGGTGTCCATGCGCGGTCCGGTGGCGTCGTGGCCGACGACGTAGCCGGGGAAGACGGTGGGGCCGCTGATGGCGAGGATGCCGGGTTCCCCCTGCGGGAGGTCGTGCCAGTTGCCGTCGCTGTCGATCCGTACCGTCTTCACCTGCTGGTAGGGCATGCGCTGGCCCGCGGCCCCTGGGCGCTGGTGTTCGTGCAGGAAGCTCCGAGCGCTGCCGCAGGTGGCCTCGGTGAGTCCGTACCCCTGGCAGAGGGGAACGCCGGTGTGGCGCTCGAACGCCGCACGTACCGCCGGCGGCAGAGGGGACGCGCCGACGATCGCGAAGCGCAGCGAGGTGATGTCCGCGTCGAGCGGCACCCGGGCGAGGCCCGCGTAGACGGTCGGGACCGCGGACATGGTGGCGATCCGGAAATGCTCGACGATCTTCCAGAAGACCGCGAACAGCGCCGGTTCACGGTAGCCGAGGGGACCGGTCCACACACTGTGCTGACCGCGGAGCAGCGGTGCCAGCAGGGTGACGACCAAGGCGTTGACGTGGAACAGCGGCAGTCCGGCGAAGAGTACGGAATCGGAGTCCAACACGCTGTTGGCCGCGATCATCCAGGCGTCGGTCACCTCGTTGGCGTGGGTGTGCGCGGCCAGCTTGGGGGCGCCGGTGGTGCCGCCGGTGTGGAAGTACGCGGCCAGGTCACCGGCCTTCGGAGGCATGACGCCAGGATGGAGCTCTGCCGGCTGGGCGGCGGCCTCGACGTGCAGATAGGCGACGTGCACCCCCTCGACCCGTTCCAGTTCGGGCGCGGGATCGGGTGCGCCGACGGGACGCAGGGCGAACAGCGCGGAGCAGCGGAGCGATGCCGCGACGGTGCGGGCCGTCCGCCACGCGTCGGCGTCGAGTTCAGGTCCGGCCGCGACCAGGACCCTCGCCCCGCCCAGATCCAACAGCCGTTCGGCGTGGCCGGCGGCGAGTGCCGGGTTGACCGGTGCCGCGCAGCCCGCGAGCTGGGCGGCCAGGAGGGTGGCGGGCAGCAGGCCGGCGTTGGGGGTCAGCAGGCCCACGGCGGTGGTACGGCGGACGCCGTGGCGGTGGAAGAGGTTGGCGATGCGGTGCACCTGGTCGCGGAGCTGGTCGAAGGACACGGTCTCGCCGCGCGTCCACTGCTCCGCGCTGGGCAGCACGGTGAGAGCCGGCCGGTCGGGCCACAGCGCGGCGGCGCGTGTCAGTACGTCGTACGTGGAAACGGGCAGGCCGCGGTCCTGGAGAGGGATGGACTCGATCGCTGTCAGGGCGTCCGGCCGGTCGTATACCGGCCAGAGCAGATCGGGTTGCGGGGCGTTCACAGGAACTGCCTTTCGACGGTGGGCTGGTGGGTGTGAGCCGGTTCGCCGGTCACTGACCATGGGCATTCCCGCGCCGGCGGGGGCACTTGGACGCCGCGCCCGGCAGCGCTTGTCAGGCGTCGGCCGCCTGGAGGGCCGGCGGGGGGTCCGGAGGAATACGGCGGTCGGGCGCCGGCTGTGAGGTCGGGCGACCGAGCTGCGTCGACCACGAGAACGGCCGGTGCGGTCGGCCCGGCGTCCCCGCTGTGGTTACGAAAGGCAGTCTTCGATCGGTGCGTACGACCAGGGCCGGACGGCCTCCAGAGCCCTGCCGACGCGAAAGACCGCGGGGTCGTCGTAGGGGTGGCCGACGATCTGGAGGCCGGTGGGGATTCCCCAGCTCGACATGCCGGAAGGGACGTTGAGGACGGGGCAGCGGTTGTTGATGTTGAAAGGCGTTGTCATGGCGCTCCACAGGGTGTCGGCCACTTCCTCGCCGTGCACCACGACCTTGTCGCCGGACAGGTCATCACCCGCGTGCCAGCCGGGGATGGCGGTGGTGGGGCAGATCAGTGTGTCGAATCCGTCCATGGCAGTGGCGAGCCCTCGTTGCAACCGGTGCTCGGCGCGGAGGGCATCGAGGTAGCTCACCCGAGTGCGGGCGTAGGCCATGGTGTCGGCGAAGGCGACCGCATACGGGCTGAGCAGCTCGCGATGGGATTCGGCGGCCTCGATGACGAGGGCGCCGAGGATGGTCGAGAAGTGGCCGGCGACCGCGGTCAGCAGGTCGAGGTGGGTCCAGGGGAGGGTGACCTCCTCCACGTGTGCGCCGGCGTCGGCGAGGGCCCGGGCGGCGGCGCGGGTGTGGGCCTCGACCTCCGGATGGACGTCGTACTCGCCAAGCCGCACGCACAGGGCGATACGCGTTCCGGTCACATCCCCGTACGAGGTGGGCAGGGTCAGCTTGGGGCGGATCGAGGTGTGGTCGCGGGGGTCGGGGCCGGCCAGGACGTTCTGGAAGGCGATGACGTCGTCCACGGTGCGGGCCATGGGGCCGTCGCCGCGGTAGTGGTCGGCTGCGAGCACGCCGAGGCCGGGGTTGCGTCCGTAGGGGGCCTTGAAGCCGACGGTTCCGGTGAACGCGGCCGGGATGCGGGTGGAGCCGCCGATGTCGGAGGCCGTGGCGAGCAGGGTCGTGCCGGCGGCGAGGGAGGCGCCCGCACCGCCGGAGGAGCCACCGGGGGTGAAGCCGAGGTTCCAGGGGTTGCGGGTGATGCCCCACATACGGGAGTGGGTGAAAGTGGTGAGGGAGAACTCGGGGGTCGCGGTGCGGGCGTGAATGATGCCGCCCGCGTCGAGGAGTCGGTCGACTACGGGAGCGTTCTCGGTGGCGACGCGGCCCTCGTGGGCGAGGGAGCCTTCGGTCAGGGTGCGGCCCAGGATGGCGTGCTTCTCCTTGGCCGCCACCGGAATCCCCTCCAGCGGGCGGGGGGCCAGACCGTTCCTGCCGAGGTAGCGGTCCTCGGCGTGCCGGGCCTGCTCCAGTGCCTCGTCGAAGAGCCGCTCGGTGAAGGCGTTGATCCGCGGTTCGACCTTCTCCGCACGTTCGACGACGGCCCGCATGAGCTCGACGGGTGACAGCTCACGGCGGGCGAAGAGCCGGAGAGCCTCAGTGGCGCTGAGGTGGACGAGGTCTTCGCCGGCGGGCGTGCGACTGGACATGGGGTCCTTCCCGTTCGGAGGCTGAGGCCGGCCGGCCGGTCAGCCGGCCGACGGTGGTGTCAGCCTCGGGGACCGGCCCCGCCCAGCCTGTGGATTGCATGGATCCGCCAAGAGCCGGGGTGATGTGCCGGAAAACGCAGCGTGCTCGGGAAGGAGGGGTTCTGTCGGACGGAGCGATTCGGACGAGGAGCGATTTCAGGCGATCGGGTGCCACGGGTCGACCGGGACACAGCCGGTGCTGCGGCCGTCCTCACCGAGCAGGCGGCCCATGCGCTTGACCCAGCGCAGGTTCACGGCCCGGTTGAGCACACGCACCGAGGTGATCCTGGCAGCGGCCCGGACCTCGTAGTGAGCGAGGTCGTCCAGGGCGTGCAGCCACACGACGCTCAGCAGGTTCGCCTCGGCGGACACCGACGCCGCCATACGCGTGTTCCGCAGCCGGCTCAACTCGTCGCCCGCGGTCATGAGCTGGGCGGGCGGCACGGACATCCAGAGCGTCGCCGAGCTGCGCCAGCCCGCATGCAGGTGCGCGGCGTCGCAGCGCAGCACCGCTCTGCCGCCGTGGAGCAGCGAGTGCAGCATCCGTCGCACCGTCGACTCCGGACGGCTCAGTTCGGCGGCGATCGACGTGACGGAGCGGCGGCCGTCCTCGGCGAGGACGAGCAGCAGCACGCGGTCCTCGGGCGTGAGCGTGGCCGCGGCGGTACGGACGCCGCCGTCCTCGGCCTCCGTCAGATCGCGCCGCTGGTCACGGGAGAGGGAGTCCATGCGCCACTCGCTCGCGTCCCGGTGCACGTGCTGCACCAGGTGGGTGCGCGTGGCGGTCACCGCCTCGATACGGCCGAGGGCGAGAACGTACCCGCTCATCAACGACATCGTCGCCGTGGCCACAGTCAGGAGCAGGTCGCACGATCCCGCCACCAGTTCCACGCTCATCGCCTGCGGGTGTCGGGCAAGCTGCTCGGCCAGAGCTTCCCGCGCCTGCGGCAGGCACGACACCTCGATCAGGGCGAGGGCGCCGTAGGTGACTTGGGAGGGAGCGGCGTAGCAGGTGACCCATGCCTCACCCGAGTCACGCAGCCGGGCCCAGCGCCGGGAGAGCGTCGCGGCGTCCACGCCGAGCGGACGGGCCAGCTGCGCCCAGGGAGCGCGGGGCGCCATCTGCAGGGCGTTGACGAGTGCGAGATCGAGTTCATCGAGAGTTCCCCGGGGAGGGGTGGCTGTCGCCTTCAGGCCGACGGAGCCTGCGGATTCATGCATGCGGTCACCTTCCTGATGCGGATTCTTGCAATTGCGGGGCCGATCGGGAAGTGGCCTGTTCTGTATCCCGCAACACACCGCAGCACCGCCCCGCTCTCAGCCCTCAGCCCTGGAGAGTCCTCCATGCCCCGTTCGCGGTTCCTCTCCGGCGCCATCATGGCCGCCGCCACGTCCCTCCTGGCCTCCGCCTGCACCACCGGCCCGTCCGGCGGTCCTTCCTCGGGCGGCGACAGGAGCGGAGGCACCGCCAAGATCGGTGTCACCTCCGACGTCACCTCGTTCGACCCGGCGAAGGGCGCGGGTGCGACCGATTACCTCATCACGTCGCTGCTGTACCAGCCACTGATAGGCCAGGACGACGGCGGTACCTTCGTCCCCGGTCTCGCCGACACCTGGACGTCCACGCCGACGAAGACATCTCTGACTCTGAAGAAGGGACTGACCTGCTCCGACGGATCGGCGCTCACCGCCTCGCAGGTCGTCGCCTCCCTGAAGCGCTACCGGGCGACCTCGGCCGGCGCCCTGCTCACCTTCGGCGCCGCGAACGTCGGAGCGAAGACCACCATCACCGGCGACGACGCGGCCGGCACCGTCACCATCACCACCGCCGCCCCGTGGGGTGAGGTCCTCGCCGGACTGTCCGGCACCGGCGCCGGGATCATCTGCGGGGCCGGCCTCGACGCGGGCACCGCCGCACTCGCTCAGGGCGCCGTCAAGGGCGCGGCCTCCGGCCCCTACGAGATGGCGACGGCGCGGCGCGGAGCCTCGTACGAACTGCGGCTGCGCACGGGCTTCGAGGCGTACCCGCGGTTTGCCTCGACGCCCGCGGGAAAGCCGGCCGACCGCCTGCGGATCCAGATCTCGAAGAACGAGTCGACTCTCGCCAACCAGCTGCAGACCGGCGCCCTCGACCTGGCTCCCCTCACCGGCACGGACGCCATGCGGTTCACGGGCCACGACACGTTCACGGTCACGTCCGCGCCGTTCATCCGCAACTACATCGGATTCAACCAGCGCCCCGGGCGCCCGGGCGCCGACCCGAAGGTCCGCAAGGCGATCGCGCAGGCGATCAGCGTGGACGCGTTCAACAACGTCTTCGGCGGCACCGGACAGACCCTGACCTCGTACGTGGACGAGAAGGCAGCCTGTGTCTCCACCGACGGCTCCCTGCTGACCAGGACGGACACGGCTGCGGCGAAACAGGTCTTGAAGGGCGTCTCGATCAAGCTGGAGGGGTCCAACGCGGTCGCCGGCGGCGCCGGCAACTCCTACGTCGCCGAGGCCCTGCGTGCCGCCGGCGCCGAGGTGAAGCTCACCAACGCCGACAACGCCACCTGGGCCACCGACGTCACCGCCAACCAGGGCGACTGGGACGCCACCGTCTTCCCGCTGATCGCAGGCGCCCTCGCGCGCGGAGGCACCTACTTCCTGGGCCCGGAACCGGCGAAGGGCGGCCTCAACTACGGCGCGGTGAAGAACGCGGCGTACGCGGAGAACTACGTCGCCGCCACCTCCACCACGGACCGCAATGCCAAGTGCGCCGCCTGGCAGAAGGCGCAGGAGGCGCTGCTCAGGGCCAACGACGTGATCCCGCTCGCCACGGTCGATGTGCGCTACGTCGCCCGCAAGGGCGTCTCCTTCGCGACGCCGAGCGGGTCCTTGGCCCTCTCCACCCTCCGGATCACCGGCTGATGGCGGCGGCACCGGCCGGCGGGACGACCGCGAGGGCCGGGCGCCCGACGCGGCTCGGCCCCTGGGGCAGCTTCCTCGTCCGGCGTCTTGCCGGGCTCACCGCCGTCGCGGTCACGCTCGTCGCCGGCACGTTCCTGATGGTGCAGCTCATCCCGGGCGACCCGGCGCGCGTGGCCGCCGGCGCCGACGCCATGCCCGCCGACGTGGAGCGGGCCCGCCACGACCTCGGCCTGGACCAGCCGCTGCTCACACGGTTCGGCATATACACGGGCGGTCTGCTCCGCGGTGACGTGGGTGCCTCCTTCCAGACGAAGGAGCCCGTCGCCGACATCATCGGCGGCCGCCTGCCGTTCACCGCCGAGATCGCGCTCCTCTCCGTCCTGGTGGTGCTGGTGCTCGCCGTGCCGATCGGGCTCGCCGCCGCGGCACGCGGCAGCCGCCGCACCGACGCCTCGTTCACCTTCGTCACCGGAACGGTCGGCGCCACACCCGAGTACATCATCGGCACCCTCCTCGTCCTCGGCTTCGCCATCAAGCTGGGCTGGTTCCCGGCGGCGGGTGCCGAGACCGTCTCGTCGATGGTGCTCCCGGTCGCCGCTCTGGCACTGCCGGCCACCTGCGTCATGGCCCGCATCGTGCGCAGCGAGGCCACACACGTGCTCACCCAGGACTACATGCGCACCGCGCGTGGCCGCCGTCTGCCTCCCCTGCGCCTGTACGCCCGTCACGCCCTGCCCAATCTCCTGACCGCCACGCTGACCCTCGGCGGGCTGATCCTCGCAGGCCTGCTCGGCGGCACGGTCGTCGTCGAGTCCGTCTTCGCCTGGCCCGGTATCGGTCAGCGCGTCGTCGAGGCGCTCCTCGTCCGCGACTACCCCGTCATCCAGGGCTGCGTCCTGGTCCTGGGGCTGCTCGCCGCCCTGCTCAACCTGCTCGTCGACATCGTCCTCGCGCTGCTCGACCCGCGCACCCTGGCCGGAAAGGGAGGCCACTGATGCGACGCATACGGTGGAACGCACCCCTGGTCCTCGCCCTCACCGGCCTCGGACTGATCATCCTCCTCGGCGTCGCCGCGCCCCTTCTCCTGGAGGAGGAGGCGACCGTGCTGAGCGGCGCCGCCCGCGCGCACGTGAGTGCCGAACACTGGCTCGGCACCGACGCTCTCGGCCGCGACGTGCTGGCCCGGACCCTGGTCGCCACCCGCCTCACCCTGATGATGACCCTCGCCGCGACCGCGATCGCCGCGGTCACCGGCATTCTGCTCGGCACCGGCGTCTGGGTGTCGGGCAGGCGCGTGCGCGAGCTGGGCCTGCGCCTGATCGACGTGATGATCTCCTACCCGGCGCTCATCCTGGCGCTGGTGATCGCCACGGTCCTCGGGACCGGGCCCACCGCCTCCGTCCTCGCGATCGGTCTCGGCGGTGCCCCCGCCTTCGCCAGACTCACGGCGAACATGGCGGCGTCGGTGGCACAGCGCGACTTCGTGGCGCAGGCGCGCCTGATGGGCGTACCGCCGTACCGCGTGCTCGTCCGGCACCTCCTGCCGAACATCTCCGGGCCGCTGCTGGTGCTGCTGTCGGTGGCCTTCGCGAATGTGCTCGTCGCACTGTCCGGTCTCTCCTTCCTGGGGGTCGGCGTACAGGCACCGGACTACGACTGGGGCGGGCTGCTCAACTCCGGCCTGGAGTCGCTCTACACCAACCCCGCCGAGGCGATCGGCCCGGCGGTGGCCATCACCATCACGGGAGTCCTCGCGGGCTTCGTCGGCGACGGTCTCGCCGCAGCGCTCGATCCCCGCGGAGGGAGGGCGAAAGCCGCGGCCGCACCTCCCACCGCCACCCCCACGCCCTCGCACCGGGCTCCCGGGAACGCCCTGGTGACGGCGGACGGTCTGGCCGTGGTCCTGCCGGACGGCACCCGTCTCGTCGACGACGTCTCCTTCCACGTCATGCCCGGGGAAATCGTTGGCCTGGTGGGAGAGTCCGGCTCCGGCAAGTCGTTGACGGCGATGAGCGTAGCCCGCCTCCTGCCGGAGGGGCTGTCCGCCCATGCCGCGGAACTGTCGCTGGACGACCTCGACCTGGCCGCCCCTGAAGCAGACCCCAGACGTCTGGCGACCGAGATCGGCATCGTCTTCCAGGACCCGTCGTCCTCCTTCAACCCCGCGCTGCGGATGGGCGGTCAGCTCACCGAAACGCTCCGTGTGCACCAAGGCGTGCGCGGGGCGGAGGCGGACCGGCGGGCCGTCGAGGCCCTGGAGCAGGTACGGATCAAGGAACCCGCCCGGGTCATGAAGCAGTATCCGCACGAGCTGTCCGGCGGCATGCGGCAGCGCGCGATGATCGCCGCGGCCCTCCTGCCCGGTCCGCGGCTGATCGTCGCCGACGAACCGACCACCGCCCTCGACGTGACCGTCCAGGCCGAGGTCCTTGATCTCCTGAAGGACATCAACCGCCTGCGTGGTACGAGCGTGCTCCTCATCTCCCACGACATCGACGTCGTCGGCACCGTGTGCCATCGGGTCATGGTGATGTACGCGGGACGTGTCGTCGAGGAGCTGTCCGCGGCCGACCTGCGGGCGGGCCACGTCCGGCATCCCTATACGCGGGCCCTGCTGGCCGCGAGCCCGCGACTGCGGGACACGGGCACCGGGGAACGCGCACCGCTCGCCACGATCCGGGGCCGCCCGCCGACGCCCGCCGCCCGGCCGACCGGTTGCGCCTTCGCCGACCGGTGCCCCGTGGTGCTCGACACGGTCTGCGCGACCGAACGACCGCGTCCGGCCGGCGGCGTGGCCTGCCATGCCGCATTCAAGGAGGTACAGGCCGAATGACCTCATCCCCTCACAAGCTGGCCGTCGAGGCACTGACCGTCGCCTTCGGTCACGGCCGGCGCGCGAGAACGGTGCTGTACGGAGTGTCCACCGGGGTCCGGGTCGGGCAGACCCTCGGCCTGGTGGGCGAGTCCGGCTCCGGAAAGTCGACGATCGCCAAGGCGATCGTCGGCATCCACCCGGCCCGGGCGGGCCGGATCCTCCTCGACGGAGAGGATCTCACCCGTCTCAAGCGGAGGGAGCTCGCCGCGGTCCGCCGGAGGGTGCAGCTCGTCTCCCAGGACCCGTACGCCTCGCTCAACCCGCGCATGACGATCGGTGAGGCCATCGCCGAGGCCGTCGACCCCGCGCGGGCCGACGCCAGGAAGCATGCGGCAACGGTCGAACGGTGGCTGGAGACAGTCGCGTTGGACGGCTCCGCGGCCGACAGGTACCCACACGAGTTCTCCGGCGGCCAGCGCCAGCGCATCGCAGTGGCCCGCGCTCTCGCCGTGGAACCCGAAGTGCTGATCGCCGACGAGATCACCTCGGCGCTGGACGCCTCCGTACAGGCCGAGGTGCTCAACCTCCTTGAGGAACTACGGCGATCCCTGTCCCTGACGATGATCTTCATTTCCCATGATCTGGCCGTCGTCCGCCACATCAGCGACGAGGTCGCTGTCCTGCGTCGGGGCGAACTGGTGGAGCAGAGCCCGGTGCGGGACCTCTACCGAGCTCCGCAACACCCCTATACGCGCCGCCTTCTGGCGAGCGTGCCGACATTCGAACAGAAGGAGGAAGCGGCATGAACGAACCGACCGCCGTCGCCCGCCTCACGCAGGAGATCACCGCCGGCCTGAAGCCCGCCGCCCTGGAAGACTTCTACCAGGACCTCCACCGCAACCCGGAGCTCGCCTTCCAGGAGCACCGCACCGCCGCGAAGCTCGCCTCGCGGCTGTGTACGGCCGGCTACGTCGTGACAGAAGGCGTCGGTGGTACCGGAGTGGTCGGCGTTCTCGCCAATGGCGACGGTCCGACCGTATGGCTGCGCGGAGACATGGACGCACTGCCGGTCCAGGAGGCCACCGGTCTGGAATACGCCTCCACCGTCGACGGTGTGATGCACGCCTGCGGCCACGATCTGCACGTCACGTGGCTCGCGGGAGCCGCTGACACGCTGGCCGCGGCCCGCAGCACATGGTCGGGCACGCTGGTTGTCGTCGGGCAGCCCGCCGAAGAGTCCGGCGGCGGAGCGTCGGCCATGGTCGCCGACGGGCTGCACACTCGCTTCCCCCGCCCCGACGTGGTGTTCGGCCAGCATGCCGCGCCCGGCCTCGCCGGCTTCTACCCGCACACGCCGGGCCTCACCATGTCGGCCTCCGACGACATCGACGTCGTCGTTCACGGCGTCGGTGGGCACGGCTCTCGCCCCGAGTCGACGACCGACCCGGTGGTGACGGCCGCCTACATCGTCACGCGCCTGCAGACCGTGGTGTCCCGCGAGGTCGCGGCGGCCCACTCGGTGGTCCTGACGGTGGGACAGTTCCACTCCGGTACGAAGCACAACATCATCCCGGCCGAGGCCAGGCTCTCGCTGAACCTGCGCACGCAGGACGTGGATGTGCGGGACCGCGTCCTCGGAGCCGTCCGCCGCATCGTCACGGGCGAGTGCCGGACCGCCGGCTGCCCGACCCCGCCGGAGTTCACGGTCCGTCCCGGATTCCCGAACACCGTCAACGACACCCTTCTCGACAACGAGATCGCTGCCGTGCACCGCGAACTGTTCGGATCGCCCACGGTGTTCGACTTCGGTCCGGCGATGGGCAGCGAGGACTTCTCCCTTCTCGCGCCCGAGGGCGTGCCCTACGACTTCTGGTATGTGACGTCGACCCCGCCCACGGTGTGGGAGGCGGCCCCCGGAACGAGTCTGGCCGAGAAGTTCGGCAACGTACCGGGAAACCACAGCCCTTTGTTCGCCCCTGACCCGGCGGTGCTCGTCCCCGGTGTCCGGACACTGGTCTCGGCGGCGCTGAGCCGACTGGCGTGAACTGACCTGGCCACGCCGGCGTGTCGGTGAGGCTGCCTGACACTCGGGGCAACTGCCCGGGTGGCCGCTCGACCCGTCCTCCTCCGTGGAACGCGCCGAGCGGCCGGAGCGATCGCCGGAGGCGGGGTCCGCCTCATGAGTGAGGGCCACGCTGTCAGGGGCGCCGCGGCACCTACGAACCTCAACCGTTTCCTTTCTAAGGCGCAGACGTGACGACATTCATGCGTGGCGCAGGTAGGTCCGTACAACACGGAGCAGGGACACAGGCGGCCGAGCAAAGCAACGGCCTGCCACGGATCGAGGATGCGAGGAAGGTCGCTCCCAGGGACGCACGGGCGCTGTCCAAGGTGTTCTTCGACCGGCTCCAGGCCCTCAACGAGGCACCCGTGAGTACCAGTACGCGCGGAACACGCTCATCGAGATGAACATCTCCCTGGTGCAGTTCGCGGTGGGCCGCTTCCGCAACCGCGGGACCGGGGCCATGGAGGACATCGTCCAGGTCGGCACGATCGGCCTGATCAAGGCCGTCGACCGCTTCGATCTCTGTCAATCGCGCGTCAAGGGTCGGGCATCCGGGATCAAGGGTTCGCCAACGGACACCTCCGGCCCGGTAGGAGTGGGCATAGCGTCATTGGTATGCCCCGGCGTACGAGCAGGCCGGGGCGCCGACCCGTCTCCACGAGGAGTGCCATGAACGACAACCAGCGTGCCGAGGACCCCGACCCCCTTCATTCGAACCGGGTCGGAGCATTGTTCGTTCCGGTCCGGCCAGGGCCCGTGGGCTACTGTGCCCGGCTCTTCCGTACGCCTCTCGGCGTCCGCACCGCAGTCGCCTTCACCAACGAGCGACAGCTGACCCGCACCCTCGGCCAGCAGCAGACCTGGATCCGGCTCTCCGAACCGGCGGTACGCGCCCTCGTTGCGCCCCTAGGAGTTGTCGGCCTCACCGTCGACCCGCAGCTGGCCGCCCCAGGGCCCGGCGCCGCACCCGTTGGCAGGGCGGACAGCCCTACGAGCGGTGAGCCGCAGCGCAAGCATCGGCCCGCCCGGGATTCGCGAGTGACTGACACGCTGCGCGCGAGCGGCACACCGTCGTTGTCTCCCGCATCAACCTCATGACCGGCTGGGGGAACACCATGAACACACCACTGCCGGCACTTCCGGCTCCGACGTCGGTGCCGACCCTGCCGCGCGCAGTCCCCGTGCCGCCGGCCAACGCCGCAGGTCTGTCGGTCTGGCCCGCTTCCGCGCGGCTCACCTCCCGCGGCGATGTCGCGGTGGGAGGTGTCTCCCTCGTCGAGGCCGCCGAGCGCTTCGGGACGCCGGTCTACCTCCTCGACGAGGGCGAGGTGCGGGAACGCTGCCGCACCTACCTGCGGGCCTTCCCGGACACGGACGTCATCTACGCGGCGAAGGCGTTCCTCTGCCGCGCGCTCCTGCACTGGGTGCAGGAGGAGGGCCTCGGCCTGGACGTCTGCTCAGCCGGTGAGCTGGAGTTCGCCGTCACCAACGGCTTCCCTCCTGAGCGCATCGTGCTGCACGGCAACGCCAAGAGCCCGGACGACCTGAGCGCCGCACTGCGACTCGGCGTCGGAAGGATCGTCATCGACAGCGCGTGGGAGATCGCCCGACTGTCCGCGCTCATTCCGGACGGCGCCCGCCAGAAAGTGCTGGTACGTGTGGTCCCCGGCGTCAGCGCGGGCGGTCACGCCGCGATCCGCACCGGCACGGACGACCAGAAGTTCGGGCTCTCCCTCGCCGACGGCAGCGCCCAGCACGCCATCGCCCGGATCCTCGACCAGCCGCACCTGGAACTGGCCGGACTGCACTGCCACATCGGCTCGCAGATCACCACGGTCAAGCCTTACCTGACCGCGCTCCGGCGCATGGTCGGGCTGCTGGCCCACGTTCACCGTCAGCATGGGGTGGTGCTGCCCGAACTGGACATGGGCGGCGGACACGCGGTCGCCTACCGGCCGGGGGAGGACCCGCTCGACATCCCGTCCCTCGGCGACCGCCTCCGTCGCGAACTCGCCACGAGCTGCACCGCGGCCGGCATCCCCGTGCCCCGGCTCACCATCGAGCCCGGCCGCGCCCTGGTGGGGCCCGCAGGCGTGGCGCTCTACCGGGTGCTCGCCGTCAAGCGGAACGGCGACCGCGTCTTCGTGGCCGTGGACGGCGGAATGAGCGACAACCCGCGGCCCGCGCTGTACGGCGCCAGCTACGCGCCCCGCCTCATCGGCCGCCGCTCGACGGCCGAACCCTGCACGGCGACCGTCGTCGGCCGGCACTGCGAGGCGGGCGACGTACTCGCTGCCGATGCGACGGTGCCGGACGATATCCACCCTGGAGACCTGGTGGCCATCCCGGTCGCCGGCGCCTACCACCTCTCCATGGCATCCAGTTACAACGCGGTCGGCCGCCCGCCCGTGGTCGCCGTCCACGACGGCCGCGCCCGGCTGCTGATACGCCGAGAGTCCCTCGCCGACATCAACGGCCGCGACATCGGGCTCTGAACCGTCCGGGACCCGCACCCCCTCCAGCCTTCTCTCCCCGTAGACCGTGAAGGAGTTGTTATGCCCCGTGCCCGCAGTGGGTCCGATGGTGTGCACCCGTGACCACTGAGAACATCGTCGGTCTGATCGTCGCTGCGAGCCTTCTCGGATACCTGGTGCTGTCCATCAAGTATCCGGATCGGTTCTGACACCGACTCCCCGCGTCGCGCTGTCGTGACTTCACCGACAGAAATACGGGACGGTCCGGGAGGACGTGCGCGCGGGCGACGGACTGCCCCGGTCCCAGACATCGCGGGGCGGTCCCCAACAGGCCCGCCCCGCCCCGCACTCGAACCAGCAGGTGGTGCCGCACGTGATCCAGCTTCAGCCGAACAGCCTCTTCGGGCCGGCCCGTTGGTTCCCCACCGGAACAGCGGGGCCTCCCACCCTCGTCGAACACGTCATACGCACCGGGGCCGGCCGTTGGTGGGCCGACAGCGTTGTCCAGCCACAGGCCGTCGCAGTGAGCTGTGCGAACCACGTAGTCCTGCGCGGCGATCCGTACGCCCTCGCGCTGGACTCCCTTGCTCCTTTCGCCGACAGCTACGTGGAGGCGCCGTCCCGCTTCCTTCCGGTCCTGCGCGCCTCGTTCGAGAGGATCGTGCCGCAGGAGCGGATGCTCTACGTCCGCCGCGCGCTTGCATCCGCACCGGTGCAGCGGCTGATGCGCGGTGTGACGGTACGCCCGCTCGTGCCCAAGGACGCCCCGGCTCTCGCGGCGCTGCGGCCGGAAGCGGCCTGGATTCACGCCAGTTGGGAGGGCTCGGCGGGCCTCGCCGCCTCCGGATGTGGGTGGGCCGCCTTCCACAGGGGCCGGATTCTCGCCGTGGCCTGCACGTATCTCCGGGGCAGCGTGTACGAGGACATCGCATGTGTCACGGTTCCCGACCGCCGGTCCGAGCACCTCGCACACGCCTGTGTGACCGGTCTGTGCGCGGACATCGATGGCCGCGGCCGCACCGCGAGTCTTTCCTGCGCGCGAGAGGACCGTCCCGGCCGCCTCCTCGCCTGGAACGCCGGATTCCGGCTGCAACGCGAGTACGTCCGCTACGCGACCGGGCGACCCACAGCGCCGCACCACCCGATGCCCGCAATCTCCGTGCACGCTCAGGACGGGTTCTGATCAGCCGCCGCAGGTTGGCGGACGTGCCGAATCCGCAGCAGTCGGCGATGGCCGGGTGCTGCGGATTTCATGCGAGGGGGGCTACCGCAGGTTTCGGTCTGCGGGCGGTTCGGCCGACTCGTCCAGGAGCCGGAACCGCAGGCGGCAGATGACCGCGGTGGTTTCGTGGCGCACGGCGTGGGCGACGACGGCACCGCGTTGGTTCTGCAACAGCCGCTGCCACAGATGGGCAGGTTCGACCTCGGGGATGAGCACGGTGATCCGCATGCCCGGATCGGTGGCCGCCAACTTCCGTACGTACGCGGCGACCGGGCGGCCGATCGTGCGGCGGTCAGAGGCGATACGGACCAGAGGGACACCCGGATTCCACAGGGCCCAGTCCCGCTCCAGCGCCTCGGTCTGGGCGCGGTCCTCGGCGTCCGGGTGGCAGACCGTCACCGCGTGGACCTCGTCGCCGAGGGACACAGCGGCGGTAAGGGCCTCGCTGGTGAGCCGGGTGAGGGAGGAGACCGGAACCACGATCAGTGAACGGTCGCGGTGCGGTGGCTCCGGGATGCGGCCGACTTCCAGGCGTTCGCCGATCCTGGTGTAGGCGCGGTGGACGGACTCGAAGCCGGCGACGAGCAGCGGCAGGGTGACCATGATCAGCCAGGCGCCGTCGTGGAACTTGGTCGCTGTCACGACGATCGCGCTGACCCCGGTCAGGAGGGCGCCCAGGCCGTTGAGCACTGCCTTGCCGGACCACCTGGGGCCGCGGACCGCGAGCCAGTGGATGACCATGCCGGTCTGGGCGATCGTGAAGCCGACGAACACGCCGATCGCGAAGAGCGGGACGAGAGTGTTGGTGTCCCCGCCGGAGAAGGTCAGGAGGGCGGCGGAGACGGCAGCGAGTGTGAGTACTCCGTGGCGGTGTACCTGCCGGTCGGCCTTGAGCCCGAAGACGTGCGGCAGGAAGTTGTCGCGGGCCAGCAGGTTGAGAAGAACCGGCAGGCCACCGAACGACGTGTTGGCGGACAGGGCCAGCAGCACCATGGTGGCGAACTGCACGACGTAGAAGGCGAGATTGTGCCCGAACGATGCGTCGGCGAGCTGCGCCAGCACCGTCACACCCTCGACTGGCTGGAGACCGAACCGGGAGATCAGCACGGACAGACCGATCAGCATCACACCGAGCAGCGCGCCGAGGGCGACCTCGGCGCGTTGTGCGCGGCGCGCGGCGGGGGCGCGGAAGGACGGCACGGCGTTGGCGATGGCTTCGACACCGGTGAGCGCCGAGCAGCCCGAGGCGAAGGCTTTGAGGAGGAGCAGCGCACCGACGGTGGTTGCGTTGGTGCCGAGTACGGAGGCGTGGCCGGCAGCCGCTTGTGTGCTCACCGGGGCGTCGCGGAACAGGCCGACCAGGATGAGGACGAAGATCGCTCCGACGAACACCGCGGTCGGCGCGATGAACGCCCGCGCCGAGTCCACGATCCCGCGCAGATTGACGGCGGTGACCAGGACCAGGACCCCGAGGCACAGCCACAGCCGGTCCTCGTACAGCGCCGGGAAAGCGGAGGTCAGCGCTGCCACGCCCGCGGTCACGGCGACGGCCACGTTCAGCACGTAGTCCAGAACCAGGGAGGCGGCGGCCACCAGGCTGGTGCGGCGGCCCAGATGCGTCTTGGCGACCGCATAGCTTCCTCCGCCGTCCGGGAACGCGGCGATGACCTGCCGGTACGAAGCGACGAGAACCGCCAGCAGCAGGGCGATCGCCACGGTGACGGGGAGGGTGAAGCCGAGCCCGTAGCCGCCGGCGGCCGCCAGCACCAGGACGATGGCCTCCGGCCCGTACGCCACCGACGCCATCGCGTCGAGCGACAGAGCGGCCAGCCCCGTCACGGTCGTGAGCTTGTGCCGGGCCCCGTCGTCAGGGGGTTCCTCGGCGCGCGATGCGGCGCCTGACTCTGAGGTGAGGACGGACATGTGGTTCGCACTCCTTCGTTCCGGTTCCGCTCAGCGTGCGCGCGTATGCGGCCGGGCGAGCCCGGCACTGGCGCGTTCTTGGCGCTGGGTGCCGAACTCTTCCCGTGTTCTTGACACAAGGGCCGGGCAGGGGCGATGGCGCCTGTCAGGAGCCCGTATGGGTCTTTGGAACCTGCGTCAGGGATGCGCCAACAGAGCGCATGCAGGGGACGCACCGGCGCTTCCATGAAGGGACAGGAACCGAGCCGGAAGCGGTGGCCCCATGGACGTATCCGTCCGCCCACGTGTGGTGGTCGGCGTGAGCTGCTCGCAGGGGAGCCTTGCCCCGCTGCACCGGGCCGCGGCTGAAGCCCGACGCATCGAGGGAGAGCTGTGGGCGGTGCTTGCCTGGGAGCCGCCCGGCGGTGAACTCGGTCACCGGAGCCTGCTCTGCTCGCCGCAGCCTGCCGAGTACCGAGGCTCGGCGCGGGAACAACTGTGTAGGGCGCTCGATGCAGCGTTCGGCAGCGCCGGCCCCGACGTCCCGTTGCAGTCGCTGGTCGTGCGGGGTTCACCGGGACGGGTGCTGGTGGAGATCGCCGGCCGGGACGACGACCTCCTGATCGTCGGCACCGGATCGCGCCGATGGCTGCACCGCGTGCTGTGCCCGTCCGTGGCACGCTACTGCCTTGCACACGCGTCGTGTCCGGTGCTGGCCGTTCCGCCTTCGCTCCTGGAGAAGGAGCTCGGCACGCTGCGGCGAAGGATCACCTGGCGGCTGCCGTTGGACGTCCGGGAGCTGACCGGCCCCGAGCCCCCGCAGCCTGGCAAGGGGCAAGTGTCATGACGT
The DNA here is from genome assembly GCF_043203805.1 of Streptomyces sp. LN549. Classification (NCBI taxonomy): domain Bacteria; kingdom Bacillati; phylum Actinomycetota; class Actinomycetes; order Kitasatosporales; family Streptomycetaceae; genus Streptomyces; species Streptomyces sp. LN549. The sequence continues at coordinate 7,514,626 of NZ_JAZHRI010000002.1, forward strand.
CATGGTGGCCGGCAGATCGGGTCTGACCGGGGGGCCGTCGCCCGCGGCGCGCAGAGTGAACACCATGGTGAAGCCGCCTCCCGGGGTGTCCTCAGCTGCGAGCGTTCCCCCCATCGCCTCCACGAAGCCGCGGGCCACCGCGAGGCCCAGGCCGACTCCGGCGCCTCGCGGGGAGTCGCCGTAGCGTTGGAAGGGAGCGAAGATCCGTTCCTTGGCCTCGTCCGGTACGCCCGGCCCACGGTCGACCACCCGGACTTCGACCCGGTCGGCGATGGCACTGACCGCCACCAGTACCGCTTCGCCCTCCGGGCTGTACTTCACGGCGTTCTCGACGACGTTGGCAACGGCGCGCTCCAGCAGGCCCGCGTCGACGGCCACCAAGGGCAGATCCTCCGGGATGTCCAGTCGGACGCTGTCCTCAGGGACGCCACCGAGCGCCATGGGAACGATCTCGTCGAGGTCCTTCGCCCGGATCAGCGGCCGGACCGTTCCGGTCTCCAGCCGGGACATGTCCAACAGGTTCCCGATCAGATGGTCGAGGCGGTCGGCTCCCTCCTCGATCCCGGCCAGCAGCTCGGCCCGGTCCTCGTCGGACCACTCCACGTCGGCGGAGCGAAGGGACGTGACGGACACCTTGATGGTCGCCAGCGGAGTCCGCAGATCGTGGCTGACAGCAGCCAGAAGCGCCGTGCGGATCCTGTCACCCTCCGCGTGCTCACGCGCCTGCTCGGCTTCCCCTCGCAGGCGCTGGCGGTCGAGTACGACGGCGGCCTGGGCGGCGAAGGCGGCGAGTACCCGGCGGTCCTCGGCCGGCAGTACACGCCCCGAGAGGGCCAGTGCCATGTGTCCCCCGACGGGCATATCCACATCGGCGTCCTCGGGGCGGGTGACGGGCGTCGGCCCGACGCTTCCCGTGCAGCTCCATCGCTCGACCTCGCTCTGCCGCTCCAGAAGGGCGACGGACTCCATCGCGAAGGTCTCCCGCACCCGCTCCAGCAGTGCGTCCAGGGTGGTCTCGCCGCGCAGGACGCTGCCCGCGAGAAAGGACAGGATCTCGGACTCGGCGCGCAGCCGCGCCGCCTGGTGGGTACGGCGGGCCGCGAGATCCACCACGGAAGCGACGGAGACCGCCACACTCACGAAGATGGCGATGGCGAGGATGTTCTTCGGATCGGAGATGGTCAGCCGATGCAGCGGTGGTGTGAAGTAGTAGTTCAGCAGAAGAGATCCGAGCGCGGCGGAGCCCAGCGCGGGAAGCAGCCCGCCCACCAGGGCGGCGGCCACCGTCAGCGACAGGAACAGAAGCATGTCGTTGGCGAGGCCGAGATCCGCGTCGATGTTGGTGAGCAGCGCGGCCAGGAGCGCAGGGCCGGCGACACCCACCACCCAGCCCCAGACGCTTCGGGCCGTGCTCAGGCGGGCATGCCGGGCCACGGGCAGCCTTCGCCCGCGGGCGACTTCCTCGTGCGTGACGATGTGGACGTCCAGATCGGGGCCGGAGTCCCTCGCGACCGTTGCGCCGACACCCGGTCCGAAGATGTACTGCCAAGCCTTGCGCCGGCTGGAGCCGAGAATGATCTGGCTGGCGTTCACACCACGCGCGAACTCCAGCAGGGACTGCGGAACATCGTCGCCGATGACGTGGTGGAACGTGCCACCGACGTTCTCGACCAGAGTGCGCTGTACGGCAAGGTCTTTCGGTGAGGCGGAGGTCAGGCCGTCGCTTCTGGTGATGTACACCGCGAGCACTTCTCCGCCGGCCCCCTTTTCGGCCAGCCGTGCGGCCCGGCGGATCAGCGTGGCACCCTCGGGGCCGCCGGTGAGTCCGACGACGATGCGTTCGCGGGCCTGCCAGGTGGTGCGGATGTTGTGCTCGCCGCGGTACTGCTGGAGGTATTCGTCGACCCGGTCGGCGACCCAGAGCAGGGCCAGCTCGCGCAGGGCGGTGAGGTTGCCGGGGCGGAAGTAGTTCGACAGCGCGGCGTCGAGCTTGTCGGGCTTGTAGATGTTGCCGTGGGCCATCCGCCGGCGCAGGGCCTGGGGCGACATGTCGACCAGTTCGATCTGGTCGGCGCGACGGACCACCTCGTCGGGCACGGTCTCGCGCTGGCGCACGCCGGTTATCGACTCGACGACGTCGCCGAGGGACTCCAGATGCTGGATGTTCACCGTCGACACGACGTCGATGCCGGCGTCGAGCAGCTCTTCCACGTCCTGCCAGCGCTTGGCGTTGCGGCAGCCCGGAACGTTCGTGTGGGCCAGCTCGTCGACCAGGGCGACGGCCGGTTTGCGTTCCAGGACGGCGTCGACGTCCATCTCGGTGAAGACGGCGGAGCGGTACTCGATCTCGCGGCGCTGCACCTGGTCCAGGCCGTGCAGCATGACCTCGGTACGCGGTCGGTCGTGATGCTCGACGAAGGCGACGACGCAGTCGGTGCCCCGCTCCACGCGGCGGTGTGCCTCGGAGAGCATCGAGTACGTCTTGCCTACCCCCGGCGCTGCGCCGAGGTAGATCCGGAGCTTCCCGCGTCCCATGGTTCCGACAGGTCCGTTCTCTGAGATTCGACTGGATGGGTGGGAGCCTCGGACGATGCGTGCGGGCACTTACCTCTCGAAGCGGTATCCCATGCCCGGGGCAGTGATGAAGTGACGGGGATGCGTGGGGTCGGGTTCGAGCTTCCGCCTCAACTGGGCCATGTACACGCGGAGATAGTTGCTGTGCGTCCGGTGCGTGGGACCCCATACCTCGTCCAGGAGCTGTCGCTGGCTGACGAGCCGACCGGTGTTCCGGACCAGGATCTCCAGCAACTGCCATTCGGTCGGTGTCAGTCGGACGGTGTGGCCGTCTCGCGTCGCCTCCCTCGTGACCAGGTCGAGAACGAACCCACCGGTGACGACTGTTCCCTCGCCACCGGCTGACGGTGCGGAGCTTGTGCGCCGGGTCGCGACGCGCAACCGGGCGAGGAGTTCGTCCATGCTGAACGGTTTGGTGATGTAGTCGTCGGCACCGGCATCGAGTGCTCTGACCTTCTCGTCGGACGCGATCCGCGCGGAGACCACGAGGATCGGTGCCCGGGACCATCGCCGCAGCCCTCGCATCACCTCGATTCCGTCCATGTCGGGCAGCCCGAGATCCAGTAGGACGGCGTCAGGGGGATGCGCCGCAGCGAGCCGCAGTGCGGTGTTCCCGTTGGTCGCGGCGTCCACCTCGTACTTGCGGGCGTGCAGATTGATCGCAATAGCCCGGACGAGCTGCGGCTCGTCCTCCACCACCAGCACCCGAGTCATCGGCGTGCCGCCTTTCCTGTCGTGCGCGAGCCGGGGCGACCGGCTACGTGGGCGGGAGCCGGGGAACCGGGGCTTGTACCTGCGGCCTCGGCTCCCGCCCGTTGCTGTAACCCGATCACTGCTCGACGAGGTCCTTGAGTGCGATGTTGAGCTGGAGGACGTTGACGCGTGGTTCGCCGGCGAAGCCGAGGATGCGGCCGTCGGTGTGCTGGTCGACGAGCTTGGCGACCTGGGCGGTGTCGAGGTGGTTGCGTGCGGCGACGCGGTTGACCTGGAGGTCGGCGTAGGCCGGGGAGATGTCGGGGTCGAGGCCGGAGCCGGAGGAGGTGACGGCGTCGGCGGGGACCTGGGAGGGGTGGACGGGGTGGCCGGGGACGGAGTTGTCCTTGACGACGGCGGCCTTGGCGGCGGTGACCCAGTCGATGAGTTCCTCGTTGTCGCCGGAGCGGTTGGTCGCGCCGGAGAGGATCAGGGAGTACTGGGTGTTGACGCTGTTGGTGCCGAGGCCGTTGGAGGGGCGGGGCTGGAACCACTTGAGGTCGGGGGCCGCGGTCTCCTGGCCTTTCTTGAGGGGGAGGTCGTAGCGCTGGCCGATGAGTTCGGAGCCGACGACCTTGCCGTTCGCCGTGATCTCGGAGCCGTTGGCGCGGCCGGGCATGAGTCCCTGGGCGACGCCGGTGACGGCGAGCGGGTAGATGACGCCGCAGACCAGGGTGAGGACGAGCAGGGCGCGCAGTCCTGCCCAGAGCAGTCGGGCGGAGTTTCCTACGGAGTTGTTCATGGCAGGTCAGCCGATTCCGGGGATGAGGGAGATGATCAGGTCGATGATCTTGATGCCGATGAACGGGGCGATCAGGCCGCCGAGTCCGTAGACGCCGAGGTTGCGGCGGAGCATCGAGTCGGCGCCGCTGGGCCGGTAGCGGACGCCCTTGAGGGCGAGCGGGACCAGCGCGACGATGATCAGCGCGTTGAAGATCACGGCGGACAGGATCGCGGACCGCGGTGAGGACAGGTCCATGACGTTGAGCTTGTCCAGGCCCGGGTAGACCACGGCGAACATCGCGGGAATGATCGCGAAGTACTTCGCGACGTCGTTGGCGATGGAGAACGTCGTCAGTGCGCCGCGGGTGATCAGGAGCTGTTTGCCGATCTCGACGATCTCGATCAGCTTGGTCGGGTTGGAGTCCAGGTCCACCATGTTCCCGGCCTCCTTGGCGGCCGAGGTTCCGGTGTTCATGGCCACGCCGACATCGGCCTGGGCGAGCGCCGGGGCGTCGTTCGTGCCGTCACCGGTCATCGCGACGAGTTTGCCGCCCGCCTGCTCCCGCTTGATGAGGGCCATCTTGTCCTCGGGGGTGGCCTCGGCGAGGAAGTCGTCGACGCCCGCCTCCTCGGCGATGGCCTTCGCGGTCAGCGGGTTGTCGCCGGTGATCATGACCGTACGAATGCCCATCCGGCGCAGCTCGTCGAACCGCTCCCGCATACCCTCCTTGACGACGTCCTTGAGGTGGATGACACCCAGGACTCGTGCTCCCCGGTTGTCGTGTACGGCTACCAGAAGCGGTGTACCGCCGGCTTCGGAGATCGCGTCGGCCAGCCGGCCGGCGTCCTCGGAGACCGCACCGCCCTGGTCACGGACCCAGGTGAGAACGGAGCCCGACGCACCCTTGCGGATTCGCCGCGCGGTGCCGTTCTCGGTGAGGTCCACCCCCGACATCCGGGTCTGTGCGGTGAACGCCACCCACTCGGCGCCGGACAGTTCGCCCTGGTGACGCTCACGCAGCCCGTACTTCTCCTTCGCCAGGACGACGATGGACCGGCCCTCGGGTGTCTCGTCGGCCAGCGAGGAGAGCTGGGCGGCGTCCGCCAGTTCGGCCTCGGTCACACCTGCGACGGGGAGGAACTCGGCGGCCTGGCGGTTGCCGAGGGTGATGGTGCCGGTCTTGTCGAGCAGCAGCGTCGACACGTCGCCCGCCGCCTCGACGGCACGCCCGGACATGGCGAGCACATTGCGCTGGACGAGGCGGTCCATGCCGGCGATGCCGATCGCGGAGAGCAGCGCACCGATCGTGGTCGGGATCAGACAGACCAGCAGTGCGGCCAGCACGATCATGGACTGCTCACTGCCGGCGTAGATCGCGAACGGCTGCAGAGTGACCACGGCCAGCAGGAACACGATGGTGAGGGACGCCAGCAGGATGTTGAGCGCGATCTCGTTGGGTGTCTTCTGCCGGGCCGCGCCCTCGACCAGGGCGATCATCCGGTCGATGAACGTCTCGCCCGGCTTGGTGGTGATCTTGATGACGATGCGGTCGGAGAGCACCTTCGTACCGCCGGTGACGGCGCTGCGGTCGCCTCCGGACTCCCGGATGACCGGGGCCGATTCGCCGGTGATCGCGGACTCGTCGACGCTCGCGACGCCCTCGACGACATCTCCGTCGCCCGGGATGATGTCCCCCGCCTCACACACCACGAGATCACCGATGCGAAGTTCCGCGCCGGGGACCCTCTCCTCGTTCTTGCCGATGATCCGGCGGGCGACGGTGTCGGTCTTGGCCTTGCGCAGGGTGTCGGCCTGGGCCTTGCCGCGACCCTCGGCGACCGCCTCCGCCAGGTTGGCGAAGATCGTCGTCAGCCACAGCCAGACGGCGATCGCCCAGCCGAACCAGTCCGTCGGATCCGTCGCCGCGAGCACGGTGGTCAGCACCGAACCCACCAGCACCACGAACATCACCGGTGACTTGACCATGATCCGGGGGTCGAGCTTGCGTACGGCATCGGGGAAGGACTTGAGTAGTTGCTTGGGATCGAACAGGCCCCCGCCTACGCGTCCTTCGTTCTGGTGACCAGTGGGCGCGTCCTGGTGCGGTGCCCGGGAGGGGGTGACTGTGGACATCGAGTCCTCTTGCTTCAGACGAGTGGTCATGACGCCAGCCCCTCGGCCAGCGGCCCCAGCGCGAGAGCCGGGAAGTAGGTCAGGCCCGTGATGATCAGGATCGTGCCGACCAGCAGGCCGCTGAACAGCGGCTTGTGTGTGCCCAGAGTTCCTGCCGTCGCCGGTACGGGCTTCTGCTCGGCGAGCGAGCCGGCGAGGGCCAGGACGAACACCATGGGCAGGAACCGGCCCAGCAGCATCGCGAGCCCGATCGTGGTGTTGAACCACTGGGTGTCCGCGTTGAGCCCGGCGAACGCCGAACCGTTGTTGTTGGCACCCGAGGTATAGGCGTACAGAATCTCCGAGAAGCCGTGCGCACCCGTATTCGTCATCGAACTGGCAGGCGTCGGCAACGCCATCGAAGCGGCCGCGAAGCACAGCACCAGAGTCGGAGTGATGAGGATGTAGCAGGCGGCGAGCTTGATCTCGCGGGTGCCGATCTTCTTGCCCAGGTACTCCGGCGTACGGCCGACCATCAGACCGGCGATGAACACCGCGATGATCGCCATGATCAGCATCCCGTAAAGGCCGGACCCCGTCCCACCAGGAGCGATTTCACCCAATTGCATGCCGAGCATGGTGATGCCGCCGCCGAAGCCCGTGTACGACGAGTGGAAGGAATTGACCGCGCCGGTGGAGGTGAGGGTGGTGGCCACCGCGAAGATGGACGAGCCGCCGACGCCGAACCGGTTCTCCTTACCCTCCATCGCCCCGCCGGCAATGTCGAACGCGGGCCCGTGGTGGGCGAATTCGGTCCACATCATCAGCGCGGTGAAACCGAGCCAGATGACGCCCATGGTGGCGAGGATCGCGTACCCCTGCTTGAGCGAGCCGACCATGCGGCCGAATGTGCGCGTCAGGGCGAACGGGATGACGAGGATCAGGAAGATCTCGAAGAGGTTGGAGAGCCCGTTGGGGTTCTCGAAGGGGTGGGCCGAGTTGGCGTTGAAGTAACCGCCACCGTTCGTGCCCAGCTCCTTGATGGCCTCCTGCGAGGCGACCGCGCCGCCGTTCCACTGCTGCGAGCCGCCCGTGAACTGACCGACCTCGTGGATGCCGGAGAAGTTCTGGATCGCACCGGTCGCCACCAGCACGAGCGCGCCGATCACCGAGATCGGAATCAGGATCCGCACGGTGCCGCGCACCAGGTCGGACCAGAAGTTGCCCAGCTCACCGGTGCGGGACCGGGCGAATCCCCGGACGAGTGCCACCGCGACGGCGATGCCGACAGCGGCCGAGACGAAGTTCTGCACCGCCAGGCCGCCGGTCTGCACGACGTGGCCCATGGCCTGCTCGCCGTAGTACGACTGCCAGTTGGTGTTCGCGACGAACGAGGCCGCCGTGTTGAACGCCTGGTCGGGGTCGATCGAGGAGAAGCCGAGCGATCCGGGCAGCGAGCCCTGGATCCGCTGCAGCAGATACAGGAAGAGGACGCTCACCGCGGAGAAGGCGAGGACACCCCGGAGATAGGCGGGCCAGCGCATCTCCGTGTTCGGGTTGGCGCCGATGGCCTTGTATATCCACTTCTCCACCCGCAGATGCTTCGGAGAGGAATAGACGCCGGCCATGTAGTCGCCGAGGGGGCGGTATGCCAGACCCAGCGCCACGACGAGCGCGAGTACCTGGAGCACACCAGCGAGGACGGGGCTCATATCGGGCTCAGAACCTCTCCGGGTAAAGAAGGGCGAGGACGAGATAGCCCAGCAGGGCGACGGCCACGACAAGGCCGACGATGTTCTCGGCGGTCATAGTTTGGCCACCCCCCTGGCGACAAGAGCCACCAGCGCGAAGACCGCGATCGTGGTGACGACGAAGGCCACGTCGGCCATCGTGTGCTCCTAGGTGAGATTCGGATACTCGGACACCTTGAGCAAAGCGCCATAACGAGCACTTGTGCCTTCCGTTGACAGGTCCCTTACGGCCATTGACTGGTCTTTGACGAGACCCTTACGCCGCCGCACCCGACTGCGGAAAGATGACTGCCCTTAGCCCGACCGGGCCGTCAGAAGGGTGTCAATACTCGTGCCCGCAGCCGGGCGCGCCCTCGACATGCCCCTAGATTTCGTACGCCGCTCAAGGTGGCGAACGTCGGCGGCATCGCCGGGTGCCGGGATCCTTCCCTCCCCGCCCCGTCGTCGTCGGCGGTGGAACGCGGCGGCGTCCGCCGCTCTGCGTTCGCGTACGTCCCTGCCGGTACCGGAACTCGATACCGGCAGGGACCAGCGGCTCTCCCTCCATCGACCGGTCCGGTCTCCTCAGAAGGTCTTCCTCGATGCATCCCGCCGCACCTCACCCGAGCCCGCCCTCTTCAGAGGCGTCCCCTTTTCCGAAGGCGCGCTCATCAGGCAGGGCCACTCAGCCGGGCGGTCCCTTCGACCCGGTGCAGCTCCTGACGTCGTTCCCCGAGGCCCTGCGCAAGCTGCATCCGCGGACCCTGGTGCGGAACCCCGTGCTGTTCGTCGTGGCCATCGGCTCGGCTCTGACCACGTTCTCGGCCCTCGTTCACCCTTCCGTCTTCACCTGGGTGGTCAGCTGCTGGCTCTGGCTGACGGTGATCTTCGCCAATCTCGCGGAGGCCGTGGCCGAGGGGCGGGGCAGGGCGCAAGCGGAGTCCCTGCGCAGGGCGCGCATCGACACGGTCGCGCTGCGACTGCGCGGATGGCGCGTCGGTATGGATCTGCTGTACGCGGAGACCGAGACGGTAGCCGCGACCGAACTCGGGCTCTTCGACTTCGTCGTGGTCAGCGCCGGAGAGGTGATCCCGGCGGACGGCGATGTCGTCGACGGCGTCGCAGCTGTCGATGAATCGGCCGTGACAGGGGAGTCGGCTCCGGTCATCCGGGAGTCGGGCGGGGACCGTAGCGGTGTGACGGGCGGGACTACGGTGCTCTCCGACCGCATCGTCGTCCGGGTCACCTCGCGCCCTGGTCACTCGTTCCTGGACCGGATGATCGCGCTTGTGGAAGGGGCTTCCCGGCAGAAGACGCCGAACGAGATCGCGCTCAACATCCTGCTGGCCGCCCTGACGCTCGTTTTTGTCCTCGTCGTGGTCACTGTCCAGCCGATGGCTTCGTACGCCAACGCTGCCCAGTCCACGACGGTCCTGGTCGCCCTCCTGGTCACCCTGATCCCGACCACCATCGGAGCCCTGCTCTCCGCGATCGGGATCGCCGGCATGGACCGGCTCGTCCAGCGCAACGTGCTCGCCATGTCGGGCCGCGCAGTGGAAGCGGCGGGGGACGTCAACACACTGCTCCTCGACAAAACCGGCACGATCACCCTGGGTAACCGGGAGGCCGTGAGCTTCGTACCGATGCCCGGTGTCGAGGAGATCCATCTCGCCGACGCCTCCCGGCTCGCCTCGCTGACCGACGAGACACCCGAGGGCCGTTCCGTGGTCGTGCTCGCGAAAGAGCGCTATGCGCTGCGTGAGCCCACCGAGGTGGACCTGAGCCGGGCCAGATTCATCGGCTTCAGCGCCCGGACCAGGATGAGCGGAGTCGACCTGCGCTGGGACAACGGCGCCGCAACCCACATCCGTAAGGGTGCCGCGGCGCAGGTGATCAGCTGGGTGCGCTCCTACGGAGGTCATGTCCCCGATGAGGCGCTCGGGTACACCCAGTCCATCGCCGCCGCCGGAGGAACCCCGCTGGTGGTCGCGGTGCACGACGGGAACGGGCCGCGGATCCTCGGTGTGATCCACCTCAAGGACGTCGTCAAAGAAGGCATCTGCGAACGCTTCGCGCAGCTGCGCCGCATGGGTATCCGTACCGTCATGATCACGGGTGACAACCCGCTGACCGCCAGGGCCATCGCCAAGGAGGCCGGAGTCGACGACTTCCTCGCCGAGGCCACCCCCGAGGACAAGCTGGCGCTGATCAAACAGGAGCAGGCCGGCGGAAAGCTCGTCGCGATGACCGGTGACGGCACGAACGACGCCCCGGCGCTCGCCCAGGCCGATGTCGGCGTGGCCATGAACACCGGGACCTCGGCCGCCAAGGAGGCCGGGAACATGGTGGACCTGGACTCCAACCCGACCAAGCTGATCGAGATCGTCGAGATCGGCAAACAGCTCCTGATCACCCGCGGCGCACTGACGACGTTCTCCATCACGAACGATGTGGCGAAGTACTTCGCGATCATTCCCGCGATGTTCGCGAGCACTTATCCCGGCCTCGACGCGTTGAACATCATGGGCCTGCACAGCCCGACCTCCGCCATCGCGTCGGCGATCATCTTCAACGCACTGATCATCGTGGCGCTCATCCCGCTCGCACTGCGCGGCGTGCGCTACACCCCGGCCTCCGCGCACGATCTGCTGCGCCGCAACCTTGCGCTCTACGGCCTGGGCGGCCTGATCCTTCCCTTCGTCGGCATCAAGCTGATCGACCTGGCGATTTCCGAAGTGCCGGGGATCGGCTGACCACCAGCCTCGTTCACCTTCAAGGTGTCGGCCGCGGCCCCGAGGGCGCTATGCGCCCTCGGGTGAGGATGCCCAGCCCCTGCCGGGTCGTGGCCAGCACGACCCGGTCTCCGGCACGCAGGACACGGCCGTGGGAGGGGCGCCAGTCGAAGCCGGGCCGGCTCGCGAGGCGCAGGCCGCCGAGCGTGTCCGAGGACGAGACAGGAACGGTTCCCGAACCCGCTGCTCCCACGGCCAGGACCCGCCATTCGTTCTGGGCGAACGCTTGGTGGACGGAGAGGCCCTCCAGCGCCGGATGACCGGCCACATCCACCGCGGTGAACAGCAGGACCCCGCGCTCGACCGGCATCACGCCCAGGACGTGACGGCCCATCATCGCGGCAGCGAACGCGGGCGCGGCAAGCGCTGAGACGCTGCGACTGCGGGTGAGCGCATCCGGGTAGGAAGCCCGCAGAGTAAGTGAAACGGTGGCCGCGAAGTCGTCGTCGTACAGGCGCATCACCGCTCGTACACCAGGGTTGGCTTCCCGTGCGGCCATCACGATGTCCAGGTTGGCGCTGTCGTCGCTGGTCAGGACGAGCACGGAGGCGCTCTGTCCGATCCGGGCCAGGTCGAGGACACGGGGCTCCGTCGCGTCCTCCAGTATCAGCGGTACGCCGAGTTCCCGGGCCACCGCGACACCGCGAGCATGTGGGTCGCGTTCGACGACGACGATCCGGTGGCGGGTCGAACGCAGCCGGATCAGGACGCGGGCGCCGACCTTGCCGAGCCCGACGAGCACGATGTGGTCGCTGAGGTCTCCGGTGGGCGGGTGGCTGACCGACGCCGTACGGAAGGCGCCGGTGGCATTGATCGTGGCCGCAACGACCAGGGGCAGGATCGCCAGACCGGTGAAGCCGGCCATCAACTGAAGGACTTTGCGCGCCGGGGACTCGCCGGTGGCCGGATCACCCATGGTGAAGATGTCCAACAGGGGCAGGTACACCGCCTTCCACAGCGGAATGCCGTCATCCGTGTAGTAGGTGGCGAGCGAGAGAAGCGCCACCACGGCCGTCAGTACGCCGAAGACGGACATGACTTCGCGGGAGACGAACACCTTCCACGGCAGATGTGTGAACCGGTCGCGCAACCATCCGCCGACCGTGCGCGAGTCCGCGGGGGCCTCCGGGACATGGTCGTGGGTCACTTCCTCCAGCATCAGCCGGCCGTGCGTGAACTGGCTGTGGTAGGAGGTGACGGTGTCCGGCAGCAGCTGCGTACCGTCCTCGCCAGGCGTTTCCGCGCTGTCCTCACTGCGCGGATCGTGCCGGTCCGCGCCGGACAAGACGGCCAGGGTGGCGAGGTCCGAGGCATGCGGTGGCGTTCCGGCCGGGCGTGCCACGCCCCGGAAGACCTTGCCGGCGACCTGGAGGGTGTGCCCGGGACCGAGCGCGGCCGCGGCGACCAGCTCGGGAACCGCGGTGTCGGCGTCGGAGAGCACGGTCGTCGACGTGTCCAGGGGCAGGCCGTCCGAGGGCGGAGCGGCCCCGCGGCCTCGGCGGGCGAGGACGGCGCGGTCCAGGAGCTGTTCCAGGTGGCGGCCCCGCTCGCGGTTGTACATCCGGATCACCAGCCGAACAGACGGATTGAGGCTGCGGGCCAGCAGAGCCGCCATCATGTTGGTCTGGTCGTCGCCGTAGGTGAGAGCAAGGGCGGCCGCACGCTCGACACCGGCCGCTCGTAGCACCTGCTCGTCGGGACGTGCCGCGATCAGCAGCTCGACAGGGGACCGGGGGTCCCGGTGAAGCATGTCGATCTCACCGCCGTGCTCGTCGTGGCGGGACGGCAGGACGACAGTGACAGTCTCTCCGCACACGGCGTCGAGCTCTACCGCGAGACGCCGGGCCAGACCGTCGTCACCGCAGATCACCATGTGCTGCGAGCGCGGTGCACGGTACGTCGTGGCAGGAGGAGTGGGAGTCACACCCGTCAGCCTGCCGCTTCTGAGGCCCCTGAATCCCGGGCGTACGGAAGTTCGGCATCAACGTTGCGTATGGGGCCAGCGCTCTCCGGTTACGGGCCTGTCAACTGCGGCCCATGGCGTCGATCGTCGCGAGGGCGGTCCCCGTCAGGTTGGCCAGGGTCACCGCCACCAGTCTCGCCTGCAACGGGGCGGGCTCCGTGCCGGCAGTCGGCAGAAGCATGAACCTGCCGTAGTAGTGGCCGTTGCCGGTCGCGCGCAACTCGATCTCCTCCTGCGGCCAGCTTCCCCGGGTGCTGTCCCACAAGCGCCGTCCGGCGACCACGTTGCCGTTCTGTTCGAGCCGTGGCGGGCGCCCCAGCAGCGTTCCGTACTCGAACCGGCAGCCCTGCAGTTCGAGCAGCCGGATCAGTTCGCCCCGGACATGGTCGACCACCGCGTCGGGCGACGTGGTGGACCGTGCCAGCTGCGCGGTCTCGCGGATGGTGGCCAGATGGTCGGCGTCGGTGATGGCGATCACCTGGAGCCTTCGGGCGTGTACCGCCAGCTGCGAGACGATCAGACCGACCACTAGGAGAAGGACCGCTGTCTGGATGTCGTCGCTGTCGTCGATGGCGAAACGCTGATAGGGCGCGGTGAGGAAGAAGTCGAACCAGACGGCGGCCGACAGCGCGGCCAGCAGTCCCGCAGCCCGGTTTCCGGCGGCGGCGATCGCCACGACGACCACGACGAGGATCAGGGCACCGTTGGTGCTGGTCAAGTGTGTTCGAAATGGCACCAGGATCCCGGCCACGGCGAGCGGACCGACCAGCGCCGCAGCCAGAACGGCCTTGTCCCGCAGCGGAATACCGGACATGAATGCCTCCTGAGCTCTGTCTTCCACCTTGCTCCGTCACCGCCGGAAGCGGTAGCCGAGACCGGCTTCGGTGATCAGATGCTGCGGATCAGCGGGATCGGCTTCCAGTTTCCGCCGCAACGTGGCCATGTACACACGCAGATAGTGAGAGTTCTTGCGGGGAGCGTCACCCCAGACCTCGATGAGGAGCGACTGTCCCGTCACCAGCCGCCCGGGAGAGCGCAGCAGCGCACGCAGAACGCGCCACTCGGTCGGTGTCAAGTGCACCCGGTCCGCGGTTGCCGGTTCGGGAGGCGCATCAGGTCTGCGGGTGACGGTGTACTCGGCGAGGTCGACGGCGTACGGCCCCAGAGCCACAGGCTCAGGGGGGTTTGCCAGGGGCTGGGGCCTGCGCAGGACGGCGCGGATCCGGGCGGCGAGCTCGTCGACCGCGAAGGGCTTGGTGAGGTAATCGTCCGCTCCGGCGTCCAGTGCCTCGATTCGGTCGTTGATGCCGGTCCTTCCCGACACGACGATGACGGGCACCGAGCTCCACGCCCGCAGAGATCGGATGACTTCGAGGCCGTTCAGGTCGGGCAGAGCCAGGTCGAGAATCACGATGTCCATCGGGCACCTTGCGGCGAGGTGCAGGGCGGTTCCGGCGTTCGGTGCCGTGGACACCGAGCAGTCACGGGCCCGGAGCGCCGTGCTCAGGAGGTCGAGCATGCGGGGTTCGTTGTCGACCACGAGCGCGTGTTTCACGAGAACTCCTGCATGGCGGCGGGGAGCGACAGCGCCATGGTCAGCCCGCCACCAGGGGTGTCTTCCGGCGTAAGGGTGCCGCTCATGGCCTCGGCCAGGCCCCGCGCGAGAGCGAGGCCGAGTCCGACCCCGGTCGTGTTGTCGGTGTCGCCCAGCCGCTGAAAAGGTACGAACGCCCGATCACGCTCGGTGACCGGCAGGCCGGGTCCACGGTCGATGATGCGGAACTCGACCCGGTCGGCCAGCGTGCTTGCGGTGATCACGACCGGTCGGCCCGGCGGGGTATACCGGACGGCGTTCCCGACGACATTGGCGATGATGCGTTCCAGCAGGGGCGGGTCCGCCACGACGGGCGGCACACCGTTGGGGATGCGGACGGCTACATCGGCCGGGTCGCAGGGCAGCGAGTCCAGAGCCGCTGGAAGCACCTCGTCGAGAGTGGTCGCGCGCAGGTTCAGGCTGAGGGCTCCCGCCTGGAGCCGGCTCATGTCGAGGAGGTTGTCGACCAGTCGGTTCAGCCGGGCCATGGACTCCTCGGCGGTCATCAGCAGCTCGGCCCGGTCCTCGTCGCTGAAGTCGACCTCGGTGCTGCGCAGGGAGCTGATGGCGGCCCAGCCGGCCGCCAGGGGTGTGCGCAGGTCGTGGCTGACGGCGGCGAGCAGCGCCGTACGCATGCGGTCGGCCGCCCTCACGGGCTCGACCTCGGCGGCGGCCTCGACGAGACGAGCGCGCTCGAGAGCCGCGGCCACATGCGCGGTGAAGGCCGTCAGGACACGCAGCTCGGATGCGGGCAGGGTGCGGCCCCGCAGCACCAGGTGAGCGTCCGGGCCGACCGGCACGTTGATGGCGTCGTCCTCCGCCACCGGTTGCTCGAGCAGTTCGACGGAAGCCATTGAGAAGGTCTCTCGCGTACGTTCGAGCAGAACCGGGACTGTCTGGTCCCCGCGGACGATGGATCCCGCCAACGAGGACAGCGTCTCCGCCTCGGCGGTGGCTCGGGCCGCTCGGCGCGACAGGCGCAGCGACCGGTCGACGATCGCGGCCACCGTGGCCGCGACGATCGCGAAGACCACGAGCGCGAGGATGTTGTTGGGCTCGGCGATCGTGAACTCACCGATCGGCGGTATGAACCAGTAGTTGAGCAGCAAGGACGCCGTCACCGAGGCGACGAGCGCGGACACCACCCCGCCGACGCACGCCACCCCCACCACCACGACGAGGAACAGCAGGGCCTCACTCGTCAGGTTGAGGCTGCCCCGACTGCCGGCCAGCAAGCACGTCAGAGCCACCGGCAGGACCAGGCCCGACACCGGCCCTGCGATGAGCCGTGCGGTCGGCAAGGTGCGCCGCCGCGAAGGCAGCAGCCGGCCTCCGCCGACGCGCTCGTGGGTGACCATGTGCACGTCGATGTCCTGCAACAGCTCGACGATCGTTTCGCCGACGCCGCGACCGGTGAGGAACCGCTCCAGCCGCCTGCGCCTGCTGGTGCCGACCACCAGCTGCGTAGCGTTCTCGGCCTGCGCGAACTCGGACAACGCGGTGGCCACGTCGTCGCCCACAACCGAGTGGTAGCTGCCACCGAGACTTTCGACGAGCGCCCGTTGACGAGCCAGCGACGCCGACGAGGCACCGCCGCTCATCCCGTTACTGCGGACGATGTGCACAGCCAGCAGGTCACCGCCCGCGCTGCGGTCGGCGATCCGGGCCGCACGGCGGATGAGCGTCTCACCCTCTGCGCCACCGGTCAGCGCCACGACAACGCGTTCGCGGGTCTCCCAGACGCGGTCTATGCCCTGTTCGGACCGGTACTTCTGCAGAGCCTCGTCGACTCGACCCGCCACCCACAGCAGCGCCAACTCCCGCAATGCGGTGAGGTTTCCCGGCCGGAAGTAGTTGGCCAGCGCGGCGTCGATCTTCTCCGCTTCGCAGATGTTCCCGTGCGCCATCCGGCGACGCAACGCCTCGGCCGGAATGTCGACGAGTTCGATCTGATCGGCGCGGCGCACCACATCGTCGGGGACGGTCTCCCGCTGCGGAACACCGGTGATCCTCTCGACGACATCGCTGAGGGACTCCAGGTGCTGAATGTTGACAGTGGTGACGACGTCGATGCCGGAGGCAAGAAGCTGCTCGATGTCCTGCCAGCGCTTGGCGTGCCGGCCGCCGGGGAGGTTGGAGTGAGCGAGCTCGTCGATGAGTGCCACCTGAGGGCGTCTGCGCAGCACGGCTTCGCGGTCCAGGTCGACGTGTCTGCCGCTGCGGTGCGTGCCCGTGGCGCGGGGGAGGACCTCCAGTCCTTTGAGCCGTTCCTCGGTGAGGGGGCGGCGGTGGCATTCCACGAAGGCCGCCACGACATCGGTGCCCCGTTGCGCCCTGCGGTGTCCCTCGTCGAGCATCCGGTAGGTCTTGCCGACGCCGGGGGCTGCTCCGAGGAAGACCTTGAGCCTTCCCCGTCCCACTTCCGATACCGTCACCGCAGGCGCCTCCTCACGCCGCACACGCGCCTGGCCGCGGGGGCTTTCCTGCGCGGCTGCGGCGACGGGTGCTTCCGATCAGCATCGGCCGTGAGCCGACGGTTGAGGGGCCAGGCCCGACGACCTTGACGCGACTCTGATCCTGATCGCTGCGGGGCAGCGGGAGCCATCAGCGGACGGGCAGGCCGTGATCCGGCTCAGCAACCCACTCACGGTTCGACGCCGGTGGTAACCCGTGGCGCCTGTCGCACACACACGCATTGGCTGGGGCCACGGCTCGCGCTACGGCCCGGGCAGCAGAGCGAACCCGGCGGTTGGATCGTCAGGCTCGGTGCCCGTCGGCCGGCGCCTTCAGTAGCCGGTCCAGCTCATTTCCGGCCTCGTCGTACCCCGCGTCGGAGATCCGTTGCAGCTCGCGCAGGTCGCCGGTCGAGGCCGCGTGTCGGGTGAGCAGAAGCCCGGCGCGCATGGATCCTTCGTCCAATAGCTCGCTCAGCTCCAAGAGTCACCGGCTGCATCGGCGAGGTCGGCCAGCCGGTCCAGCGCGGTCTCGTTGCCCTCATCGGCCAGCTCACGCAGTGTCTCCCGATCGATATCCATGTTCGCCATGACGCCATACTGCAACCTTGCCCTTAGGGAAAGGTCAAGTGGGACGATGGACTGGTGATCACCATCGGGCAGTTGGCCAGGTACGTCGGAGTGTCGATCAAGACCATTCGCGTCTATCACGACAAGGGACTGCTCGCCGAGCCCAACCGTGATGCGTCCGGGTACCGGCGATACAGCGCCAATGACGCCATCGACCTGATCAAGATCCGGACGCTCGCCGAGGCCGGTGTCCCCCTGGCCCGCATCCGAGACCTGAGATCAGCGAACGACAAGGCGTTCCGGCACGCGCTGCGTGAGATCGAAGAGGAGCTCACCGAGCGCATCCGTGGCCTGCAGACGACGCAGGGGCGGCTGCGGCACCTTGAAGCCGGGCATCTGGCACCGCTGCCCACCGAGGTCGATGCCCACCTTGACCGCCTGTCCCACTGGGGATTCTCGCCTCGTTGGGTGGGTCTGCAACGTGACCTGTGGATCCTCGTGTTCGCCACTCACCCGGAGGGCGCGGGCAACCTGTTCCACGACCAGGCCGAGACCCTGGCAGACCCGGCGCTTCGGCAGCTCTTCCTGGAATATGACACGGCGCACGACCTCAGCGCCGACGATCCCCGCATCGACGATCTCGCCCGCCGAATCGCCGAGGCGACCCGGGAACGCTACGGGCCTGACGAACCGCCCGAGCTGGATGCCACCTCCGAGATCCCCGCCCTCATTCAGAGCACGGTGAACGCCTCGTCCCCGGCGTGGCAGCGACTGGACACACTCATTCGCGCACCACGCTACGCGTGACTCAGTGCGCACGGGTGCGGGCACAGGGTGGTACATGTGTTGGAGAGCATTCAGGCCCGCCCGCCGAAACTCGGCCACCGCCCATGATTTCGTCGTCGACACCCTCGGTCGGCGGGCGATACGGATGAGCCCGACCGGTGCATCTTGACGCTCTCCTGACGCGCCCGCTCCGCTCGGTCGTAGACGCACTGCTTACGCTGGCCCGGCCGTCCGGAGGCTGGACGGCACCCCATCCAGCAGCAGCTCAGGAGTACCACCCCATGGCATCCACGCAGGACGCGGGCACCGGACGATTGCGCGCATGGATGCTGGAGGGCCTCTCCGACATGGGCAAGGGCAAGCCCTCCCGGCCCATGGAGCCGGCCCCGGAGTCCGGGCATCAGGGACAGCGCTGGTGGCGGGTGATGTGCCTCACCGGTGTCGACTACTTCTCCACCCTCGGGTATCAGCCCGGTATCGCTGCCCTGGCAGCCGGGCTCCTCTCGCCCATCGCAACGATCGTCCTCGTGATCGTCACTCTGGCCGGCGCACTTCCCGTTTACCGGCGGGTGGCAGAGGAGAGCCCGCACGGAGAAGGCTCGATCGCGATGCTGTCGCGGCTGCTGTCTTTCTGGAAGGGCAAACTCTTTGTCCTCACCCTCCTCGGCTTCGCTGCCACCGACTTCCTCATCACCATCACACTGTCGGCAGCCGACGCCTCTACCCACCTGGTGGAGAACCCGCACCTGGAGGAAGCCCTCCACAACAAGCAGGTGATCATCACCCTCGTGCTGATCGCGCTGCTCGGCGCGGTGTTCCTCAAGGGCTTCCTGGAGGCCATCGGCGTCGCGGTCGTCCTCGTCGGGATCTACCTCGCCCTGAATGCGGTCGTCGTGATCACCGGCCTGTGGCACGTGATGACCAACGGCCACGTCGTCACCGACTGGAGCTCGGCCCTGACCGCCGAACACAGCAACGTCTTCGCCATGGTCGGTGTCGCCCTGCTCGTCTTCCCCAAACTCGCCCTCGGCCTCTCAGGCTTCGAGACCGGCGTCGCCGTCATGCCGCATGTGAAGGGTGATCCCGGTGACACGGAGGCGAAGCCCACCGGCCGGATCCGGGACACCAAGAAGCTCCTGACGACCGCCGCCATGATCATGAGCGTCTTCCTGATCACCACCAGCTTCATCACCACCGTCCTCATCCCGCACGAGGAGTTCGAGTCCGGCGGCAAAGCCAACGGCCGCGCACTCGCCTATCTCGCGCACGAGTACCTCGGCAACACATTCGGCACCGTCTATGACGCCTCGACCATCGCCATCCTCTGGTTCGCCGGGGCTTCGGCCATGGCCGGACTGCTCAACCTGATGCCCCGCTACCTTCCCCGCTACGGCATGGCCCCGCACTGGGCCCGCGCCGTGCGACCCATGGTCATCGTCTTCACGCTCGTCGCATTCCTCGTGACGTGGCTCTTCGACGCCGACGTCGACGCCCAGGGCGGCGCGTACGCCACCGGCGTCCTGGTGCTGATCTCCTCCGCCGCCACCGCGGTGACGATCGCAGCCCGCAAGGCCGGCCAGCGCGGCTGGACCATCGGCTTCGCCGTCATCTCGGCCGTCTTCTTCTACACCACAGTCCTCAACATCATCGAGCGCCCCGACGGCGTAAAGATCGGTGCCTGCTTCATCGCCGGAATCATGCTCATCTCCCTGCTCTCCCGCCTCGGCCGCGCCTTCGAACTGCGTGTCACCCGCGTCGAGCTGGACGAGACAGCCGAACGATTCGTCCGCAACATCTCACACCGCACCGACCGATTCATTGCCAACGAGCCTGACCGCCGCGACATCGCCGAGTACCGCGACAAGATCGAACAGATCCGCGCCGACAACGACCTCCCCACCACCGAAGACTTCGTCTTCGTCGAGGTCACCGTGACCGACCCCTCCGAGTTCGAGGCCGAGCTGACCGTACGCGGCGAAGTTCTTCACGACCGCTACCGAGTCCTGACGGTGCAGAGCTCCTCCATCCCCAACGCGCTGGCCGCCCTCCTGCTCCACTCCCGCGACCTCACCGGCATCCGCCCCCACATCTACTTCGAGTGGACCGAGGGCAACCCCTTCGCCAACTTCCTCCGCTTCTTCCTCCTGGGCCAGGGCGAAGTCGCCCCCGTCACCCGAGAAATCCTGCGCGAGGCGGAACCGGACCGCGACCGCCGCCCCCGCGTCCACGTCGGCTGAGGGACTCGACTGCGCATGCACGCCCGCGCTCCGACATCGCCAACCTCTCGCACCGTTCCATCCGGGTCCAGCTGCGGCGAAGGCCAGATGAGTGTGCCGTAGCCCATCGGCGCGCCCGCACTCTCAGCCCAGAATTCCCTTTGGTGCCGCACCAGTTGGACGACACCGTTCGAAGGCGGTGTGCTGAAGCGGTCATGCTGCGCCGACCCTCCAGACGAGAGGCGCAATTCGACCGCTACCCGCTTCGCTCGGGCGCGCGGCGAATGGGCCCCATGATCCTGCTGAACCTTCAGGATCTCGACTCGGTCCCGGAGTTCGCCCTCCTGTGGCGGGACGAGCTGCCGAAGACAGCCCGTGCACTCATTCCGGGTCGCGGTTGAACTGCGCCGTCGACCAGCGATAGCCGAGCGCGATCAGGCCGACGCACCAGGCGATCGCGATCCAGCCATGGTTACCGATCTCGGTGCCGAGGAGGAGACCACGGAGGGTCTCGATGGCAGGGGTGAAGGGCTGGTACTCGGCGATCGGCTGGAACCAGCCCGGCATCGTGCCGGCCGGGATGAATGCGCTGGAGATGAGCGGCAGGAGGATCAGCGGCATGGCCGTATTGCCGGCCGCCTCGGGGTTGGGACTGGCCGCGCCCATGCCGACCGCGATCCAGGTGAGTGCCAGGGCGAACAGCGTGATCAGCCCGAACGCCGCGATCCACTCCAGTGCCGTGGCGTCCGTGGACCTGAAGCCCATGGCCACCCCGACGGCGCCGACGAGGACCACACTCATCACGCACTGCAGTACACCGCCGACGACATGCCCGACGAGCAGGGAGCCCCGGTAGATCGCCATCGTGCGGAAGCGGGCGGTGAGGCCCTGGGTCATGTCCACGCTGACGGACACCGCGGCCCCGATCACGGTGCTGCCGACGGTCATCAGCAACAGGCCGGGGACGATATAGGCGATGTACTCGGAGCGGTTCGCACCACCGCCCCCCATGCCTGCGCTCATCACGTCGCCGAAGATGTAGACGAAGAGCAGCAACATCATGATCGGCGTGAGCAGCAGGTTCAGGGTCCCGGACGGGTAGCGCCATGCGTGCAGGAGGTTGCGGCGCAGCATGGTGGACGAGTCGCGGACGGCGAGTGAGAGGGCACTCATCGGACTGTCTCCTTGGACTGGTCGGTCTGGCTCGGCAGGGTGGAGCTGGTCAGGGCGAAGAACACGTCGTCGAGGTCGGGAGTGTGCACGGTCAGCTCGTCGGCCTCGATGCCGGCGGAGTCCAGCCAGTCGAGAATGGCGCGCAGCTCGCGCTGGGTGCCGCCGCTGGGGATCTGCAGCGACAGGGCCTCGTCGTCCCGGGTGGCCTCGCAGAGGGCGTCAGCGGCGGACTGGTACGCGACCGGGTCGGTGAAGCGGAGCCGGATGTGCCCGCCCGGGATGCGCCGCTTGAGCTCCTCGGCGCTTCCCTCGGCGGCGACCTTGCCGTCGTTCAGCACAGCGATGCGGTCGGCGAGTTCGTCGGCCTCCTCCAGGTACTGGGTGGTGAGGAAGACGGTCACACCGTCGGCTACGAGGCCGCGGATGATGCCCCACATGTTGTGTCGGGAGCGGGGGTCGAGTCCGGTGGTCGGTTCGTCGAGGAAGATGATCCGCGGGCTGCCGACCAGCGTCATCGCGATGTCGAGGCGGCGCTTCATGCCGCCGGAGTAGGTCGATGCGGGCTTCTTGGCAGCCTCCACCAGGTCGAAGCGCTCCAGGAGTTCGGCGGCGACCCGCCGCCCCTCGCGTTTGGACAGGTGGTGCAGGTCCGCCATGAGGAGCATGTTCTCCTCGCCGGTGATCAGCCCGTCGACGGCGGAGAACTGCCCGGTGACACCGATCGCGGCACGGACCGCCTGTGGGTCGGCGCCCAGATTGTGCCCGCCCACGTGCAGGTCACCGGCGTCGGCGGTGATGAGCGTAGACAGGATCTTGACGGCGGTGGTCTTGCCGGCGCCGTTCGGGCCGAGCAGCGCGAACACAGACCCGGCCGGGATGTGCAGATCGATACCGTCGAGGACGAGCTTGTCGCCATATGACTTGCGAAGCCCGACGGCGGAGATGGCGGGCGGCGACGGATGACCGTCACCTTGCCTGGGCGTGGACATGACAGATGAAGGCATGATGGCTTCCTTTCGGAGGCTGAAGACACAGGGGAATTGGAAGCTGCTTCGGAAGCAGGATTGAGTGACTGTCCGTACAACACGTCAGTCGTGTCGTCTTGGGCGATGGTGTCGAGCGGCCCGCCGCCGGAGATCTGCTCGTCGGAGGCGTGGCAGGGCTGAGCCAAGTAGCGCCAGCCTGCTCAAACACCTCGGTGGACCGGGTCTGCAGTGGCTTCCGGCGGCCGGTCGGCCCGCGCCTGTTCGCACTGTGCCAGGTCGAACGAACCGCACGTGCGGGCTACGCCCACTGGCATGAGGCGCGGGTGTTACTTCTCGGCCGTGCCGGGTTTCCCGCTGATGGACTCCTGGTAGACGTCCGCATAGGTGCGTGAGTCCTTGACCAGTTCGTCGCAGAACGCGGCGACGTCCTCGCCGATGAGTTCCAGGACCCCCTTGCCCTCCGCGGCGCCCTCCTCGAAGAAGTCGACGATCCCGGGGAGCAGGGGCCCGTCGGGCAGGTCGACCGGTCCGACCTTGAACAGGTACTTCTGCATCTCCTTGTAGACGATCTGGTAGTCCGGCGGGAGTGCCTTGACCCGAGCGGTGTGTGCCCGCCACTGCTTCTTGCCTTCGATGATGTCCTGGATGCTCACGTCAGCCTCCCAGCCGGCTCAGTTTCCTTGCGACGTTCCTGTTCAACTGCTCGCGCCACCGGTCGCGGTAGGTTCGGGCCCCTTCGCCGCCGGCTAGCGCGGTGCAGAAGCCTCCGATGTCGTCGCCCAGTACTTCGTGGACGCTTTGCCCGTCCGCCGCTGCTACTTCGAGCAGCCCCAGGGCCGAGTCCAGGATCGGCATCAGGTTGCGGCCGGTGAAGTCCCCATAGGGGAAGAGGTGGGCGATGATCTGTCCCCACGCCGCCCGGTAGTCGTCCGGCAGGGCCTCGGCCCGGGCTTCGAATGCCTTCCATTCCCTGGTGAGATCGCTGCCTGTGATCTTTTCCCAGAAGTTCATCTCCCGCCCTCCTTGAGCTTGTTGATGCGTGATGAGACGTACTGCCATTTCGCCCAGAACGTCGCGAGTTCCTCGCGTCCGGCGTCGTTGAGCGCGTAGAACTTGCGCGGCGGACCGACCCCGGACGGTCGTTTCGTCACCTGGACGAGTTTGTTCCTCTCCAGCCGCAGCAAGATGGTGTACACCGTCCCCTCGACGACG
Source organism: Streptomyces sp. LN549 (assembly GCF_043203805.1). Classification (NCBI taxonomy): domain Bacteria; kingdom Bacillati; phylum Actinomycetota; class Actinomycetes; order Kitasatosporales; family Streptomycetaceae; genus Streptomyces; species Streptomyces sp. LN549. Next base: position 7,538,264 of record NZ_JAZHRI010000002.1, read on the forward strand.
TCGGCGAAGCCGAGTTCGTTCAGCCGGCGGGTGATGGCGTACCCGTAGGTTTCCTCGCTGCCGATGATCTCGAGCACGCACCCTTCGAGCGTGCCCTTCAGCATCTCCGTCAGGTCGTCCATCGCGAGTCCTCCTCAGCTCCTTCGGTACTGCGTACTACCAAGTACCACTACACGGTATCACCGAGTAGTGAAGTCTGCCAGCGATCGACGCACGCGGTCCGAACTCTGCGATCCGTGAGGCGAAGGTAGAGATCCAATGCGACGTGGACCTTGGTTCGCTGGTGCTCGAAGGGGGATTGGCTGTTCGGAGGGGCTTGCCGGACCTGTCCCGTCTCTGTCGATCTCGCCCTTTCTCAAATGATCTGGCCTGGTTCGCTCGCCATCTCAGGTGCCCTGGTTCACTGCAAGCGGTGGCGTCGGCTGCAGCGGGTCTTGCTGTTCGGCGGGGAACAGGAGGGCTGGAAGGTAGCGCATACGTTCCTACGAGGATTCGATGGCGAAATGGGGCGCGATGGCGGGCTTGCGCAGGGGCGCGGATTGCAAAATAGACCGCCGTGGTGGTGGTCGAGTGGGCACATGTGAGACGTGGGAGCGTGGTCGTGTGAGTGAGACGACTACGAACACCCTGCAATACCGCTTTGACGGGCTAGAAGACGCACCAGTCCTGGTGATCGGCCCCTCCCTCGGTACCACCCGGCACACGTAGGCAGAACCGTCTTCTGGCGTCCAGGTGGTCCAATTCGATGCTGTTCACGCGGGTTTGGATTTGGTGGTCCAGCTGCGTCGACGGTGTTGGTGACAGGCGTGTGACAGGACGTGTGTGACGGCATCGGTGATAGGGCGAGGGACTTGCTGATGGGCCAGGCGGGGCCTCTCCTGAAGCCAGGAGGCGAGGCCCCACTGGAGTGCTCTGGTTGGGCTTCGCCGTGAGTTCGGCCGTGCTTGAACGTCTGACGCGTTCGGCTTTTCACGCAGTTCGTGGCCGTGTGATGCTCGCGGGAGCGGTGGATTTGCGATCGCGGCTACAGGTTTCTCTTCGCATCGGAACTCATCGCTGGATGCCGCCCCGGGAGTGGCCGTCCGTCCACGGCTACGAACCGGACCGTAGCCGGTCATGGCGGCCCCCTGGCCGGGACCGCCAATTCGACCGACGTACAGGAAGGGGCGCGGCCGGGAGATCCGGACCGCGCCCCTTCCTGTACGGAATGAACGAACTACGTCGTCCGGCGGGCGGTGAGCACCCGCTGGAGCAGGACGAAGCTCAGCAGGAGGACGCCGGTGACGATCTTGGTCCACCAGGAGGAGAGGGTGCCCTCGAAGGTGACGATGGTCTGGATGACGCCGAGGACGGTGACGCCGAGGACGGTGCCGAGGACGTAGCCGGAGCCGCCGGTGAGGACGGTGCCGCCGATGACGACGGCGGCGATGGTGTCGAGTTCGCCGCCGAGGAGGTTGAGGCTGTAGCCGGACTGGGTGGTGAAGGTGAAGAGGACGCCGCCGAGGGCGGAGCAGACGCCCGAGACCGTATAGGCGGAGAGGACGGTGCGGCGGACCGGGAGAGCCATGAGTTCGGCGGACTGGGGGTTGTCACCGACCGCGTAGACGCCGCGGCCGAAGCGGGTGTAATGCAGGACGGTGTAGGCGATCGCGACGACCGCGAAGGCGATGACGACGCTCCAGGTGATGAAGGCGGAGCCGACGGTGATGCGGTATTGGGCGGCCGAGGCGAAGAAGGGGTCGCTGATGGAGATGGATTCGGTGGAGATGACGAAGCAGAGGCCGCGGGCGAGGAACATGCCCGCGAGAGTGGCCATGAAGGGCTGCACGCCGTAGTCGTGGACCATGTGGCCCATGGTCTTGCCGAGAACGGCGCCGGCCAGGAGGGCCACCAGGATTGATACGAGGGGCGGCCAGCCGTTCGTCTCCGTCAGCCAGGCGCAGATCATCGTGGAGAGCGCCGCCATCGCGCCGACCGAGAGGTCGATGCCGCCGGTCAGCATCACGAAGGTCATTCCGACGGCGAGGACGAGCAGGCCCGCGTTGTTGATGAAGATGTTGAGCAGGACCTGGGTGTCGAGGAAGCCGTAGTAGCGGGAGTTGCCGGCCAGGAGCAGAACGACCAGGAGGAGGGCGGTCGAGGCGACCGGGACGTAGCCGCGCCGGTGGGAGACCGCGAGCCGGAGGCGCTCCAGGGCGGGGGTGGGAGGAGTGGCGGTGGGAGCGCTCATGGCTTCTGGACCTCGGCGGGTGTGGCGGACGCAGCGGACGACGCGCGCGGGTCGGGGACTTCGGCGGTGGTGGCCGGCCCGCCGTTCGCGGCGGCCACCACCTCGCGTCGCCGCAGGAAGCGGGCCCGGAGGGCGGCCCGGTAGGCGGGCGACTGGAGCAGGCAGACCGCGGTGACCACGACGGCCTTGACGACGAGCGTCGTCTCGGAGGGCAGGCCGAGCGAGAGGACGACCTGTGTCATGGTCTGGATGACGAGGACGCCGACGACCGTACCGCCGAGGTAGAAGCGGCCGCCGACCAGTGACGTACCGCCGATGACGACGGCGAAGATGGCGTCGAGTTCGATCCAGAGGCCGGCGTTGTTGCCGTCCGCGCCGGAGATGTTGGAGGAGATCATCAGGCCGGCGGCGCCCGCGCAGAGACCGCAGAAGGCGTACGCCCCGATGATCATGCCGCGCGACTTGATGCCGGCCAGGCGGCTGGCCTCGGGGTTGCCTCCGACCGACTCGATCAGCACACCGAGCGCACTGCGGCGGACGAGCAGCGTCACCAGGCCGATGCTCAGGCCCGCGACGATGGAGGAGAAGGGGAGGCCGAGGACGTAGCCGCCGCCGATGAGGTGGTACGGGTCGGAGGAGACGGTGACGATCTGACCGTCGGTGATCATCTGCGCGATGCCGCGCCCGGCGACCATCAGGACCAGGGTCGCGATGATCGGCTGGATGCCGACGGCGGCGACCAGTACCCCGTTCCACAGGCCCGCGACGAGCGAGAGCCCGAGCGCGAGGCCGACGGCGGAGAGCACTCCGCCGACCGAACCCTGGTCCACCAGGCCCGCGATCTGCGTGCAGGCGACCGCGCCGCCGATGGCGACGACCGCGCCGACCGAGAGGTCGATGCCGCGCAGGGCGATGACGAGCGTCATGCCGAAGGCGACCAGCCCGAGCGGAGCGGAGAGCCGGATGATGTCGATGAGGCTGCCGTAGAGGTGACCGCCCTGGACGCGGACCGCGAAGAAGCCGGGGTCGTTGACGACGGCGATGAGGAGGAGCAGTACGAGCAGGGCGAGCGGCCAGAAGAGGCGATGGGCGGCGAGCGCCCGGAAGCTGGTCATGAGGTGGCTCCGGTAACTCCGGCGCCGCTGTCAGCGGTTGCGGCCCCGGTGGCGATGACCTCCATCAAACGGTCGGTGGTCAGGCCGGCGTCGTTCGGCAGAGTAGCGACGAGTTCGCGGTCGCGCAGGACGGCGACGGTGTCGGACAGGCGGAGGACCTCTTCGAGTTCGGCGGAGACGAAGAGGACGGCCATGCCGCCGTCGGCGAGTTCAGCGACCAGGCGCAGGATCTGCGTCTTGGCGCCGATGTCGATGCCGCGGGTGGGCTCGTCGAGGATGAGGAGTTTCGGTTCGGTGAGCAGCCAGCGGGCGAGCAGCACCTTCTGCTGGTTGCCACCGGAGAGGTTGCGGACCGGCAGGTCGGGGTTGCGCGGCCGGATGTCGAGGGCTTCCATCCACTTGTCGACGAGTTCGTCCTTGCGCTTCGTCGCAAGCGGGCGGGCCCAGCCGTGCGCGGCCTGGAGGGCGAGGACGATGTTCTCGCGGACGGTGAGATCGGGGATCAGGCCGTCGGTCCGACGGTTCTCCGAGAGGTACGCGATCCCCTTGTCGATCGCCGCTCGCGGCGAGCGCAGCGAGACGTCCTGGCCGCCGAGGGTGAGCTGCCCGCTGTCGGAGCGGTCGGCGCCGGCGAAGAGGCGGGCGGTCTCGCTCCGTCCCGAGCCGAGCAGCCCGGCGAGCCCGGTGACTTTGCCCGGCGCCAGGTCCAGGTCGAAGGGGGCGACGGCCCCCTTCCGCCCGACCCCGCGCGCGGTGACGAACGCCTCGGCGGCGGCCGTCTCGACCACGTCACGCGGCGCGTTGTGCTCCTCGGCCTCGAGCGCGCTGAGCTCCTGCCCGAGCATCTTGCCGACCAGTTCGCGGCGCGGCAGTTCGGCGACCGTCCACTCCCCGATGAGCCGGCCGTCCCGCAGGACGGTGATCCGGTCGCTGATCTCGTAGATCTGCTCCAGGAAGTGGGAGACGAAGAGGATGGCGACACCCTCCTCGCGCAGTCGCCGCATCACCCGGAAGAGCCGCTTGACCTCCTCGGCGTCGAGGCTGGAGGTGGGTTCGTCCAGGATGAGGACGGAGGCGTCGACGTCGACGGCGCGCGCGATGGCGACCATCTGCTGCACGGCGAGCGGCTGGCTGCCGAGCGAGGCGGAGACGTCGACGTCGAGTTCGAGACGGGCCATCAATGCCCTGGCCCGCTTGCGCAGTTCCTTCCAGTGGATCATTCCGCCGAACCGTAGCGGTTCGCGTCCGAGGAGGACGTTCTCCGCGACGGAGAGGCTCGGGCAGAGATTGATCTCCTGGTACACGGTGGCGACGCCGCTGCCCTGCGCCTGCAGCGGCCCGGTGAAGGACACCTCGGCGCCCTTGACCCTGATCGTGCCGGCCTCCGCCTCGTACACGCCGGTGAGGCATTTGATCAGGGTGGACTTACCGGCCCCGTTCTCGCCCATCAGAGCGTGCACCTCCCCGGGATGGAGCCGGAAGTCGACCCCCTTGAGGGCCTGCACACCCAGGAACTCCTTGACCACACCCGTCGCTTCGAGAACGGGGCTCGGGGTGTCGGTCGCGGTCGTCGCCGCCATGGTGATACTCCGCGTCTTCGAAGGTCCGGATCAGTACTTGCGGTTGGGGAGTTCGGCCTTCGCCTGGTCCTGGGTGAAGACGCCTTCCTCGGACTCGATGCGACGCTCGACCTTCTCGCCGGCGGCGACCTTCTTCACCAGGTCCATGATCTGAGGGCCGATCAGCGGGTTGCACTCGACGACGCAGTTGATCTTGCCGTCGACCATCGCCTGGAAGGCTTCCTTGATGCCGTCGATGGAGACGATCCGGATGTCGGTGCCGGGCTTCTTGCCGGCCTCCTCGATGGCCTGGATGGCGCCGATCGCCATGTCGTCGTTGTGCGCGAAGAGCACGTCGATGTCCTTGTGGGACTTCAGGAACGACTCCATGACCTCCTTGCCCTTGGCGCGCGTGAAGTCACCCGTCTGCGACGCGATGATCTTGAAGCGGTTGTCCTTGCCGACGATGTTCTTGAACCCCTCGGCGCGGTCGTTGGCGGGCGCGGAACCGGTCGTCCCCTCGAGCACCACCACGTTGAACGGGCCGTCCTCCTTGGTGTCGTCGACCAGCCACTGACCGGCGCGCTCACCCTCCTTGACGAAGTCGGAACCGATGAAGGTCACGTACAGCGACTCGTCCTTGGAGTCCACGGCCCGGTCGGAAAGGATCACCGGGATCCCGGCGTCCTTCGCTTCCTTGAGCACCGTGTCCCAGCCGGTCTCGACGACTGGTGAGAACCCGATGACGTCCACCTTCTGCGAGATGAACGTACGAATCGCCGATATCTGGTTCTCCTGCTTCTGCTGCGCGTCGGAGAACTTGAGCGTGATTCCGGCCTTCGTCGCCGAATCCTTGACGGACGTGGTGTTGGCCGTCCGCCAGCCGGACTCCGACCCGACCTGCGCGAAACCGAAGGTGAGCGTCTTGGACTTGCCGTCCCCGGAGCCGGAGGCCCCGGGCTTCTTCTTCTCGCCACAGGCCGCGAGCGGCACGGCGAGGGCGGCCGCACCCAGCCCCATCAGGAGGTTCCGGCGGCTCAGGGTGTTCAGTACGGTGACCTTTTCGGACATGGGCAGGGCTCGCTTCCTGACAGGGCACGGCGGGTCATCCCGGAACCCCGCACACTTCAATGCGTTCGATATTTCGTACGCAGTTCGAAATTTGGGATGACGGTAGCTCCGAGGGTGAACCAGGTCAACGCCCCATACAGAAAAGGAATATTGCACTTCGGTCTCACCGGGTCATGGCGAACATCTGGCACGAGCCGCCCCGGCGCGGTCAGTGGTCGGCTGTGGCCACGTCCGCTGGTCCAGAGCAGGAATCCGCGGACGGTGGCGCAGGTGGTGGGGCCCTGGCTGAGCCCCACGTCCACCTGGTCCTGGGTGCAGGTGGACAGGGTGGTGCCGCCATCGCGGAGCCACTCCAGCAGGCGGGCCACGTTACGGATCTCGATCCGGGCGCTCTCCGCCGGGCCGACGGTTCTCGGCCAGGAGCCCGCGCAGCAGCTCCTCCGGTAGGCGGTCGGCCCATGGCAACAGGGCCGCAGTCGCCTGCCGGACCACCGCCGACACCAACACTGGAAGAAGATCCAGTCGACCAGTCTGAATGCCCTGCAATACCGCTTTGACGGGCCAGAAGACGCACCAGTCCTGGTGATCGGCCCCTCCCTCGGTACCACATGGCATGTGTCGTAGAGACCGTCCAAGCGCGTCCAGCCAATCCAGGATGGGGCGCGTAGTGCCAGCTCAGGGCGACTCGGTCCGGGGAGTCGGCAGAGTCGGTGTGAGCTGCGTGAGAGCGCGTGAGACGACGAGGCCCCACCGGGGCGCCATCGGTAGGTGGAGCTCGCCGTTCAGCGTCGTCCCGGCGATCGTCCACCAGGACGACGCCATCATCACCATCCTTTCGTGGGGCAGCAGCCGGGGCGCCGGAGATGATCCCTTGTTCCTCGATCTTCGCTACGTCGTACGGGGCCGGCGCGGCACCGTACGGCTTCGTTCATCCCCTGCCGCCACGGTCCCATGTCTCGTCGATCGCCGGCCGAACGGCCCGTCAGGCGCGGACCAGTGGGGTGTCGACCAGATGCTCGGCGAGGAACCACGTCTGCAGCTCCCCGGTCCTGATCACCTGTGAGACCAGCAGGTCGTTCGTGCCGTCGTCACCCAGCTCGATGGTCCGGGCGGCGGCGTCGTGCGCGTCGATGAGGATGGCCTCGTGAGCCTCCAGCAGCCGTGCCAGCATGGCGGGCACTTCCTCCACCCCGTCCGGGGGCCGAGGGATCGATGTGAGCTCCGCGACATGCCTGGCATCGCCCACCGCGACTCCGCCCAGGGACTGGACGCGTTCGGCGATGGTGTCGATGAGTTCGAGCTGCTCCCCTGCGTGCTTGTCCAGGACCAGGTGCAGTTGATAGAAGGTCGCGCCGCGCATCAGCCAGTGATGCTTCTTGTAGAGCCCGTAGAGGATTTGCGTGTCCGCCAGGGCCTTGTTCAGGCGCTGGCAGGAGTACATCCGCGCCTCGTAGGACAGGCCGATCGGGAACTGCTTGACGGTGCCGAACTCCTGGATCACCACGCCCTTCTGGTGCAGCCGCGGCTGGCTGCTGCTCACGGGCTTGGAACTGGTGGTCATGGTCTTCCTCCTGCGCTGCCGTGCTGTGCGTACTCAGGTGACGCTATGTACCCGGACGGAGCACGCCTTGCCGGGTAGCGCACGCAGTGGCGTCCGCCAGCGCACTGCGTGCAGCGTCCGGTGCGCGTCGTTCGCTCTCGGGCAAGCCCCCGTGCGCCGGCGGACTCGGGCCTCCGGCCGACCCGGTCTAGCTTCGGCGGGACGGCCCACGCACGCGTGGAGCACGAGAGATCAGGAGAGGCAGGCATGAGCGCGAACGAGCAGGCGGATGTGGTGGTTGTCGGGCTGGGGCCGGGGGGTGAGTACGTCGCGGGCACCCTGGCCGACGCCGGACTGGACGTGGTGGGGGTCGAGGCGGAACTCGTCGGGGGTGAGTGTCCCTACTGGGCGTGCGTGCCCAGCAAAATGATGATTCGGGCCGGGAACCTGCTTGCCGAGGCGGGCCGGATGTCTGCCCTCGCCGGCGAGGCGGTCGTGACTCCGGACTGGGGCAGGGTCGCCGGTCGCATCCGTGACGAGGCAACCGACGACTGGGACGACCGGGTGGCCGCCGGCCGTCTCGTGGCCAAGGGCGGCCGGCTGGTCCGGGGAACGGGCCGCCTCGCCGGGCCGCGCCGGGTGACGGTCGGCGACCGTACGTGGGAAGCCCGGCGCGGTGTCGTGCTGGCCACCGGCACCCGGCCCAGGATTCCCTCGGTACCGGGGCTCGAGGCGACGCCGTACTGGACCAACCGGGACGCCATGGCCGCCAAGGAGCTGCCCGCGTCGATGGTCGTTCTCGGCGGGGGAGCCATCGGTGTCGAACTCGCCCAGGTATTCGCCCGTTTCACGTGTGCGGTCACCGTGATCGAGGGACAGGACCGGCTGCTGTCGCAGGAGGAACCGGAAGCCGGGGAGCTGGCCGCAGAGGTCCTGCGGGCAGACGGGGTCACCGTACTCACGGGTGCTCGGGCACAGCAGGTCAGCCACGACGGCACCGAATTCACCATCAGCCTGGGTGGCGGCGCGGAGCCGCTGCGTGCCGAACGGCTTCTGGTCGCTGCTGGGCGCCACGCCGACCTGGCAGCCCTGGCCGTCGACACGGTGGGGCTGGATCCCACGGCGGGGGCCGTTCCCACGGACGGGCAGATGCGGGCCGGGCAGGGGCTGTGGGCGGTGGGAGACATCACCGGCCGCGGCGCCTTCACCCATGTGTCGATGTACCAGGCGCAGATCGCCGTAAGGGACATCCTCGGGGAACCCGGTCCCGATGCCGACTACCGGGCACTGCCTCGCGTCACGTTCACCGATCCGGAGATCGGGGCCGTCGGGTTGACCGAGCGGCAGGCGCGGGGGCGGGGGCTGCGGGTGCGCACCAGTGTGCTGACCATCGCGTCCTCCACCCGCGGATGGATCCACGGGCCGGGCAACGAAGGGTTCATCAAGCTCATCGAGGACGCCGACCGGGGCGTACTGGTCGGCGCCACCTCGGCGGGTCCCGCGGGAGGCGAGGTGCTCTACGGGCTGAATGTGGCCGTCCACGCCGCAATACCCGTCGATCGGCTCCAGCACATGATCTACACGTATCCGACCTTCCACCGAACGGTCGAGGCCGCGCTCGGAGGCCTCCACTGAGTCACCGCCCGATCGGCCGGGCGGCCCCGATGTCCAGGCGATGGCGCACCATGGCGGGGCGCGACCCGGGCGAGCCGCACAGGCCCGCCACCTCGCTGGAACTCCTCTTCGACCTGTGCTTCGTCATCGCGGTGGCGCAGGCGTCCAGGAGCCTGCACGCGGCGCTGGCCGACGGGGAGTACGCCATCGGCGTCCTGCGCTTCGCGCTGGTCTTCTTCACCATCTGGTGGGCGTGGATGAACTTCACCTGGTTCGCCTCCGCCTACGACACCGACGACGTCCCGTACCGGTTGACGGTGCTGGTCCAGATCACGGGGTCGCTCGTGCTCGCCGCCGGCGTCTCCAGCGCGTTCGAGGAGGGTGATCTGCGGGTCATCACCCTCGGATACGTCGTGCTGCGCTCGGCGTTGGCCGCCTTGTGGCTGCGCGCCGCATGGTCCGACCCCGCTCACAGGGCGACCACCCTGCGATTCGCCGTCGGAGTGACTGCCTGTCAGTTCGGATGGGTCGGACTGCTCGGCCTCCCGGCCGCGGCGCGCCTGCCAGGTATTGCCGTCATGCTCGTCGCCGAGGTGGCCGTCCCGGTGTGGGCACAGTCCGCCGGGATGACGCCATGGCATCCACGCCATATCGCCGAGCGCTACGAACTGTTCACCCTCATCGTCCTCGGCGAGTCCGTCGCGGCCACCACCGTCGCCGTCCAGAGCGCCTTCGACCGAAACCACGGCACCGGTTCGCTGTACGCGGTGGCGGTCGGCGGCCTGCTCATGGCATACGCCATGTGGTGGCTGTACTTCGCCGAGCCCGCGCACACCCTGCTGGCCACGACGCACCGGTCCCACCGCAGGAGGTTCACCTGGGCTTACGGCCACTACCTGATCTTCGCCTCGGCGACCGCCGAGGGAGCAGGCCTGGCCGCGTACGCGGATCACGTCACTCGTCGCACGGACGCCTCGCCGTTGGCTGCCGGGGCGGCGGTCACTGTCCCGGCGGCCGTCTTCCTGATCACGGTCTGGGCCGTACACCTCCGGCCCCACCAAAGAACCACGGCCGAGTGGATTCCGTATCCCGCCGCCGCGGTCGGCATCCTGCCGGCCGCATACTCCCCGGCACCCGCCCTCGCCGTCGGTGCGCTGCTGGCTGTCCTGGTCGTGGTGGTCACGGTGGAGCGCAGATGAAGGAGGCGCAGCGAGATCTCATTCCGGGCCAAGAGCGAAGGGCCGCGCGGCCGACTCCCGGGGAGTCGGCCGCGCGGCCCTTCGCCGGTATGTCAGCTCGTGGCGCGCACCGCGTCACGGATCAGAGCGGCGACCTCCTTGGGCCGGGACACGGCCACGGCGTGCGAGGCGCCCTCGATCTCGACGATCGTCGCGCCGGCCCGCTTCGCACCGAAGCGCTCGACCTCGGGGTTGATGGCCCGGTCCGCGCCGGCCACGAGTGCCCAGGAGGGCTTGGTCTTCCACGCGGCGGCCGAGGCCGTCTCCGTGAATGCCGAAGCGGCCAGCGGACGCTGAGTCGCCGCCAGGACCTTGGTGACGGCGGCCGGGACGTCGGCGGCGAAGATGTCCGGGAACGCCTCGGCCTTGATGGTGACCTCGACCGCAGGCCCCGCTCCCTCCACGGGGTACGTCGCCTCCTTCAGGTTGCTGACGAGTGGCGAGAGGGGGAAGCGCCCCTGCAACTCGCCCAGGCTCTCGCCCTCTTCGGTGACATAGGCCGCTACGTAGACCAGCCCGACGACGTTCTCCGTGGCGCCTGCCACGGAGATGATTGCCCCGCCGTAGGAGTGGCCGACAAGCACCACGGGACCGTCGATCTGAGCAGCCACGGAGGCGATGTACGCGGCGTCGGACTCCAGGCCGCGCAGCGGGTTCGGCGGCGCCACCACAGAGATGCCGTCGTTCTGCAGTTCCGCGATGACCCCCGTCCAACTGGCGGCGTCCGCGAAGGCTCCGTGCACGAGAACTGCTGTGGGGAGGGGAGACGTGGTCATGGTCGGGTGCTTCTCCTTGTTGTCGGTGAATGTGCGAGGTGAGAGCGTGTGTCAGCCGGCGTGGAGTGCGGTGTGCAAGGTGCCGATGGCCAGCGTGATTGCTGTCTCGGCGGCGTGGGTTCCGCGGAGTGCGTTGAGCATCACGAAGTCGTGGATGATGCCCTGGAGTCGGACGGCGGTGACCGGGACGCCGGCCTCGCGGAGCTTGTTGGCATAAGCCTCGCCCTCGTCGCGCAGGACGTCGGCTTCGCCGGTGATGACCAGAGCCGGGGGCAGGCCGGTGAGCTGTTCGGTGGTGGCCCGTAGCGGGGAGGCGGTGATCTGGGCGCGGTCGGCTTCGTCGGTGGTGTATTGGTCCCAGAACCACTGCATGCCGTCGCGGCGCAGGAAGTAGCCCTCCGCGAACTGGTGGTAGGAGCCGGTGTCGAAGTTCGCGTCGGTGACCGGGTAGAAGAGCACCTGCTGCACGAGGGGGACGTCGCCGCGTTCCTTGGCCATCAGGGTCAGCGCGGCGCTCATGTTGCCGCCGACGGAGTCGCCGGCAACGGCCAGCCGCGAGCCGTCCAGGTCCTTGGAAGCGCCCTGCTGGACGACCCACTGCGCGACCGCGTAGTTCTGCTCGATGGCGACCGGGTAGCGGGCCTCGGGGGAGAGGTCGTACTCGGGGAAGACCACGGCGGCGTTCGCGCCGACGGCGAGTTCCCGTACGAGGCGGTCGTGGGTGTGGGCGTTGCCGAACACCCAGCCCGCGCCGTGGATGTAGAGGATGACGGGCAGGGGCCCTTCCGCACCGGCGGGGCGCACGATGCGTGCGCGGGCACTGCCTGTCGGACCACCCGGGACAGTGATCCACTCCTCGTCGATCAGCGGCTTGTCGATCTCGCCCGACTGCACTTCGTCGACAGCTTTGCGCCCCTCGGCGGGCGGCAGGTCGAAGAGGTAGGGCGGATTGGCAGTCGCTTCGGCGAAAGCGGCTGCTGCCGGCTCCAGTACCGGCTGAACCGGCTCGACGGCATCAGACATGTGATTCTCCTGAGTTACATGGGGTGCGCCGGTCTTTCCGGCAAGGTGAAACGACTCCGGGGCAGACACAGGGATCTGTGGGGCCGTCGCTCACCACGCTAAAACACAGAAGGCGGCGGAGATTGACCACCAGTGCACTGGCGCTGACCTCGCAGCGCATGGAGGGGGATGGCAGTGCACTCGAGGAACGAATCCAGTGCACTACCGGGACACTCGGACGCTTGCGCTCGGAATAGCCTGATGGCGAAGAAGTTGCGGGCCGCCGGGGCCCGGGCCTGTGCATTGCATGAGAGCCCGCCCGGAATCTACTTCGGCTGGGCATGGACGCAGTAAGCGCGAGTGTCCCGGTCCTTTTCCGCCAGTTGCTTTCTCCCCGTTGGAAGTCGATGCAGATGAAATCGACGCTGTTCACGCCTCAGGAGGTTGTCGAAAGGTGTCCACGATGCCGGTCGGTGGGCTGGTTCCCAGCGCCACCGACAACCCTGCGGACCTCGTCGTCCGCAATGCGAAGATCCATACCGGAGACCCGGGTCGCCCGAAGGCCGAGTCCATCGCCATACGTGACGGTGTCATCGTCGTCGTCGGCGACGACAAGGACGTGGCTGCCCATGTCGGCCCGGCCACGAAGGTGGTCGACGCCCTCGGCCGCCGGATGATTCCCGGCCTCAACGACTCCCACCTCCACGTCATCCGAGGCGGACTCAACTACGTGCTGGAGCTGCGCTGGGACGGCGTCCCCACGCTGCGCCAGGGACTGGCGATGCTGCGTGAGCAGGCGGCCCGAACGCCGAAGGGCCAGTGGGTACGGGTGGTGGGGGGGTGGTCGGCCGAGCAGTTCGCCGAACGGCGGCTGCCGACCGTCGCCGAACTGAACGCCGCCGCGCCGGACACTCCGGTGTTCGTCCTGCACCTGTACCAGTCGGCGGTGCTCAACCGGGCGGCTCTCAAGGCCGCCGGATACACGAGGGACACTCCCGACCCCAAGGGCGGCCAGATCGTGCGGAGCCGGGACGGTGAGCCCACGGGCATGCTGCTGGCCGCCCCGAGCGCCCTGATCCTCTATTCGACGCTGGCCAAGGCCCCGGTGCTGGAGGGCGAGGACAAGAAGACCTCCACCCGTCATTTCCTGCGCGAACTCAACAGGTTCGGGCTCACATCGGCGATCGACGCGGCGGGCGGATTCCAGAACTTCCCCGACAACTACAGCACGGTCGTCGAACTGGCCAAGGCCGGTCAACTGTCGCTGCGCATCGCCTATCATCTCTTCCCGCAGACCGCCGGCCAGGAAGTCGAGGACCTTGCCCGCTGGATCGAAATGGCCCGGCCCGAGGACGGGGACGAATGGCTGCGCCTCAATGGCGCAGGAGAGAATCTCACCTGGGCGGCGGCCGATTTCGAGAACTTCAACCAGCCGCGGCCGGAACTCGCCGATTATGAATCGGAATTCGAGAAGGCTGTACGGCTCCTCATGGAGAACGGCTGGGGATTCCGGCTGCACGCCACATACGATGAGACCATTCGCCGCGACCTCGCTGTATTTGAGAAGCTTGCCGCGGATGGGCTCTTCCCGGCCGGGAACCGGTGGCTGTTCGACCATGCGGAGACCGTTTCCGCAGACAGCCTCGACCGGGTCGCGGCTCTCGGTGGCGCCATGTCCGTGCAGAACCGGCTGTCCTTCCAGGGCGAGGCGTTCGTAAGCCGCTACGGCCCCGGCGCAGCCGCGGACGCCCCGCCGATCCGGGCCATGCTGGAGCGCGGCCTGACGGTCGGCGCCGGCACCGACGCCACCCGGGTCTCCACCTACAACCCGTGGATCGCCCTGCACTGGCTGGTCACCGGCCGGACCGTCGGCGACCTGATCGTCCGCCCGCCGCACAACCGGGTCGACCGGCAGACGGCGCTGGCGATGTTCACCGAGGCGGGTGCCTCCCTGACCGGCGAGGAGAGTGTCAAGGGTGTCCTGCGCCCGGGCTTCCTCGGCGACTTCGCGGTCCTGTCCGAGGACTACTTCACTGTGCCCGAGCCGGAGATCGCCCACATCGAGTCCCTGCTGACGGTCGTCGGCGGCCGGATCGTCTACGCCGCCGCCGAGTACGAGGGCCTTGACGAGCAGCTTCCGCCGGTCAGTCCCCAGTGGAGCCCGGTCGCGCACTTCGGTGGCTACCAGGCCACACCGAGCACGGGCCTGTCAGGCGCCCGCCAGGCCGAGTTGCTCGGCCAGGCCGCCGCCGAGTCGGAGCAGCACCGCCAGTGGCGCGCCAGCCGCGGCCTGGCTCCGGAAACCGAGAGCACGTTCTTCGACCCCTGCTTCTCGCTCTGAACTTCCGGGAGGGGCCCGGTCACGAGCCGCCCCTCCCGGGACACCACCCCAACCGGCCCCGTCCCACGGACGGTTGCTCTCAACAGCGGACACCCGTCCGCGATCTCCCCACCCATCGAAAGGCTTTCTCATGGTCAACATCTCCGACGTCACCGCGGCCCCCGGCCCCGACCTGCTGACCCCCGACAACTGCGCCGTGCTGTTCGTGGACCACCAGCCGCAGATGTTCTTCGGCACCGGTAGCGGCGACCGCACCGCGATCATCAACTCGACCCTGGGACTGGCGAAGGCCGCCAAGGTCTTCGACGTGCCGGCCGTGCTGAGCACCGTGGCGGCCGAGTCCTTCTCAGGACCGATCATGCCGCAGCTGGCCGCTGTCTTCCCCGAGAAGGAGATCATCGACCGCACCACGATGAACGCCTGGGAGGACGTCGCCTTCGTCGAGGCCGTCAAGGCGACCGGCCGCAAGAAGCTCGTCATCGCCGGTCTGTGGACCGAGGTCTGCGTCGTACTCCCCACCCTGTCCGCCATTTCTCAGGGGTACGAGGTCTATGTGGTCACCGACGCTTCCGGCGGTGTCAGCCCGCAGGCGCACGAGCACGCCATTCAGCGCATGGTCCAGGGTGGCGCGATTCCGGTCACCTGGGTGCAGGTGCTGCTCGAGCTCCAGCGTGACTGGGCGCGGACCGAGTCGTACGTCCCCGTCACGGAGGTGGTGAAGGAGCACGGCGGCGCCTACGGCCTCGGGCTCGTCTACGCACAGGCGGTCATGGGCGCCCACGCGGCCGGCTGACCTCGTCACACGGATATTGACGGAACGTCAGGAACAGGCAGGAACGAATGAACACCGGACTATTGGTCCTCCGGCTGGTGGTGGGTCTCCTCATCGCCGGGCATGGAGTGCAGAAGGTCAGTTTCCGGCTGGACGGCAACGGTCTGGCGGGCGGAACCGCGGAGTTCCGGCACGACGGCTTCCGCGGCGGCCGGCTCACCGCGCTCGCCGCGGGCACAGGCCAGATCGGCGCAGGCCTGTTCCTGGCGTCCGGACTGCTCACTCCCGCGGCGGCGATGGTCGCCGTGGGAGTGATGACGGTCGCCGGCACCGTCAAATGGCACAACGGGCTCTGGGTCCAGAACGACGGCTACGAGTACCCGATGGTTCTCGTCGTGGCCTCCGCGGTGCTGGCCCTGACCGGCCCGGGCCGCTGGTCGGCCGACAACCTCCTCGGGTTGACCCCCTGGCCGTTGTGGATCTGCCTGGCGACCATCGGCATCGGCCTGGCCAGCGGACTGCTCACCCGAGTGGTACTGCACCGCCCGCCCGCACCCGGTGAGAGGACTCCGCATGTACAAGCTGTTGACTGACGCTGCCCGCACGTTGGTCCCGCCGAAGGGGGACCGGCACGGTCCGCTGCCGCCGCTGATGCTGACGCTGACCGTGGTGACGGGGCTGGTCGACGCCGTGAGCTATCTGTCGCTCGGGCACGTCTTCGTGGCCAACATGACCGGCAACGTGGTCTTCCTGGGGTTCGCTCTGGCAGGTGCCCAGGGACTGTCCGCGTCGGCGTCCGTCGTATCGATGACCGCGTTCCTCGCCGGCGCGCTGGCGGGAGGCCGGTTCGGCACCCGGTTCGCGGCACATCGTGGGCGGCTGCTGACCATTGCCACGGCACTGCAGGCGGTGCTCGTGGCGGCGGCCGTCATCACGGCTGCCGCCTCCGACGGCAGGATGACCACGACGGTCCAGTACACCCTGATCGTGCTCCTCGGCCTCGCCATGGGGATGCAGAACGCGGTCGCCCGGCGTCTCGGCGTCCCGGACCTCACCACGACCGTGTTGACGCTGACCCTGACGGGGCTGGCCGCGGACTCCACCCCGGCCGGTGGGCCGGCGCCCCGGCCCGGCCGACGGATCCTGTCCGTGCTGGCCATGTTCCTGGGAGCGTTCGCCGGTGGCATGCTCCTGCTGCACGCCGAGTTCGCCCTCACCCTGGGCCTGGTGCTGCTGCTGCTCGCGGTGACCTCCGTAGCCGCCCATCGCCTCTCGTCCTCCGACGCCGCCTGGACCCGGCCGCTGTCGTGAACGCGGCGTGGCCCCTCACCCGAATCGCGGGTGCGGGGCCGACGCCTTCCTCCGTCCACGAGGCAGGACATCCCGGACGACCTGCTCAGGGCCGACGTAGGGCCCTCGACAACGTCTGCTTCCAGGACGACGTCCTGTCCGCGGGCACGAAGCTGTTTCCCGGGGGTCGCACCGCGAGGCGGGACCGGCCTCACTGCGCCCAGGGGCCACAGACGGTGCGTTCTCGGTCAACCGGCTCACACCGACCGCTCCTACATTGACCATCGGCTACGCCCGTACGGCGCCTGGGACATTGCCGGATGCACGGCGTCGCGTCCCGATTCCGGCCTGGACCAGCATGCGCGCAGTACCGTCAGCGAAAGACCGCCGTCCGGCCCCGGTTTCTGCCTGGGCCCCGTTCGCCGCGCGCGTCTTTCGCGCGCTGTGGATCGCGCAACTGGTCTCCAACATCGGCAGCTGGATGCAGACAGTGGGCGCACAGTGGCTGCTGGTCGGGCACAGTGCCGCACTGGTGACCCTCGTGCAGACAGCTTCCAGTCTCCCCGTCGTGCTGCTGGCCCTGCCCTCGGGCGTGCTGGCTGACCGCTACGACCGCCGCAGGGTGCTGCTGGCCGCGCAGTTCGCCATGCTCGCCGTCTCCACTGTGCTTGCCGTGCTGGCATTCGCGGATGAGCTCACTCCCGAGCTGCTGCTCGGCCTCACCTTCCTGCTGGGATGCGGCACCGCTCTGATGGGCCCGGCCTGGCAGGCGATCCAGCCGGAGCTCGTGGCACGCCGCGAGTTGGGACAGGCGGCCGCGCTCGGTGCCGTGAACATGAACCTGGCCCGCGCCCTCGGCCCGGCATTCGGTGGAGCGGTGGTTGCGGCAGCGGGCGCGGGCTGGGTCTTCGCCTTCAACGCCGCGTCCTACCTCGGCATCGCGGCCGTTCTCACCTTCTGGCGGCGGCCGCCGGTTCAGGAGCCCCTGGCTCAGGGCGAGAGACTCTGGACGGCCCTTCACGCCGGCCGCCGCTACGTCTGGTACGCGCCCGGAGTCCGTCGAGTCCTGCTGCGGACGGTGCTGTTCATCCCCGGCGGCGCCGCGCTGTGGTCGCTGCTTCCTTTGGTGGCGAGCCGTTCCCTGGGCCTGGGCTCGGGAGGGTACGGGTTGCTGCTCGGCGCGGTCGGTGTCGGTGCCGTGGGTGGGGCCTTCATCCTGCCCGCCGTGCGTCGCGCTCTCGGCGCCAACGGCACTCTCGCCGCAGGTGCCGTCGTCTTCGCCGGGGTGCTGGCGGTCCTGGCCACGGTGCGGATCCCCTGGCTCGCGGTGGTCGCGTTGCTGCCGGCCGGCGTGGCCTGGATCGGTGTGCTGTCGACCCTCAACGCGGCCCTCCAGACGAGGTTGCCGGGCTGGGTCAGGGCCCGGGGACTCGCCGTCTATCTCCTGGTATTCCAGGGCGGCCAGGCGCTTGCGGCACCCGTGTGGGGTGCGCTGGCCGACGGGCCGGGGCTGACCGTCTCCCTCCTGGCCGGCAGCGGGTTGCTCCTGGCCGGCGTGGTAGGTGCGCGCCGCTGGCCGCTGCACGGCATGGACGGCATCGACCCGACTCCGTCCGATCATTGGCCCGTTCCGCCCTTGGTGTTCGAGCCCGGACCGTCCGACGGCCCTGTGCTGGTCTCCGTGGCGTACCGGGTCGACGCATGGAACAGGGCCGCCTTCACCGCTTGCATGGAGCACGTGGCCCGTTCGCGTCGGCGTACGGGAGCCCTCACGTGGGGGCTCTTCCAGGACGGCACCGATCCGGAGCGATTCGTTGAGAACTACCTGGTCGGCTCGTGGGCGGGGCATCTCGCCCAGCACCACAGCAGACTCACGGCTACCGATCGCGGTGACGAGGAGCGGGCCCGCAGCCTGCTGGTGGAGGGCACCGCACCGGAGGTGACCCATGCCTTCGATGCCGCCGCGGGGCCCGTGGTGCCCGGAACGGAGAAGACGGATCGGGGTGGCGACGCTCACCGGACCGGGTGAGGGCGGGGCGCCGGCCCTCGGCGCCGGTCTCGGAGGCTGACACCCCAGGACCGAGGACGTCGGTCGCGCATGTGATCCGACCGCCAAGTCCTGGCAACGGGATCCCGGCCCCGGCCGCCAGGCATGGGATTTGGCCTACTCGGTTCCGCTCGTACGGCAGCCCGCCGAGCCGAGCGCCGGGGGCGGTGCTTGGTGGGCGTCGAGGTCGGCGAGGCGTTCGCGGGCCTCGGTGAGGCTGGTGGGGTCGGCTGCCTTGCCGAGGCCTACCGACCGGGTGAAGGCATCCCGAGCCTCGTCGCGTTGCCCGGCGGCCAGCAGTGCGTCGCCGAGGCGCACCAGGGTGCGGCTTTCCAGACCGTGGTTGCCGCTGTCCCGCCAGAGGTCCGCGGCGGTGCGCAGGTGGTCGGCGGCCTCGCACCAGTTCTCAAGAGCGGTGTGGGCCAGGCCGATGTTCATCTGCAGCGTCGTACGGGTGAAGGCGGCGATATGGGGTTCGATGCGGTCGCCGGCGTGATCCAGGAAGTCGAGCGTGCGCAGGATCTCCGTGATGGACTCCTCGTGCCGGCCCCCCAGGGAAAGGTTCTGGGCGGTGTTGCTCCTGGCCTGCAGAGTGCCGTGGAGGTCACCTGCGGCCTCGAAGAGCCTGGCCGTCTCGCGGTTGTGCGGTGCCGCCGCAGTGTGGTCGCCGAGCAAACCGAGGGCCCAGGCACTGTAGTAATGGGCCCAGCCCTGCTGGGGGAGGTCTTCGGCGCGCTGGGCGGCGGCGAGGGCCTGGGCGGAGCGCTCGACGCTGTCGAGGTGGCGGCCCTCGCAGATCAGCAGGGCCCAGGCGTGGTAGTTCAGTTGGGTGGCTTCGACGAGCGGGTCCCCGAGGGCCTGGGCGCAGCGGACCGCGGTTCGGAAGACTTCGGGCCAGTGTCCCCAGAAGATCCACTGGTCGGAGAACCAGTGCAGGGCCTCGGCGACCTCCACGACGGTGACGTGGTCCCCTGCCGCGGCGGCCGCGCGAAGGGCGGCGAGCCAGTTGTTGCCCTCGGCCTGGAGCCACCTGCGGGCGTGTTCGGCGGTGGACAGGTCGACGGTGCCCTGCCAGGTGGGGGGTGGGGCGCCGTGGTCGGGTTCGTACCAGCGCCCGGCCACGACCGCGGTGTCGAGCAGCCAGCGGTGCAATGCCGACCGGGCCGCCTCAGCGTTCCCGTCGGGCTCCTCGGCCTGCAGCCGGCTGCGGGCGTACAGGCGCAGCAGGTCGTGGAAGCGGTAGCGGTCCTGGTCGGTTCCCAGCAGTCCGGTCTCGACCAGTTCCTCGAGGGTGTCCTCGGTGTCGAACAGTGGCTGCCCGGTCAGCTGGGCGGCACCGGCGGCGCCGACATCGGGGCCGTCGACCAGGGCCAGCAGCCGGAACAGGCGGGCTGCTTTGGGGGTGAGCTGGCGGTAGGACAGCTCGAAGGCCGCCGAGAGATGCAGGTCACCGGCGGTCAGGGTGTCCAGGCGGCGCTCTTCGAGCGCGAGACGGTCGGCGAGGCGGCGTACGGTCCAGCCGGTGCGGGTGGCGAGCCAGTTTCCCGCCACACGCAGGGCCAGCGGCAGATGCGCACACCGCTGGGCGACCTCGGCGAGCGCGGTCGGGTCGGCATCCGCGCGCTCCTGGCCGACCAACGTGGTGAGGAAGGCGGCGGCTTCCGCGGGGGAGAGCTCGCCGAGGGGCAGGCGGTGGACGCTCTCCAGGCCGGTGAGCATCCTTCGACTGGTGATCATCACCATTCCCGCGCCGGCGCTCGGCAGGAGCGGGCGGACCTGCGCTTCGTCGCGGGCGTTGTCCAGCACGAGCAGGCAGCAGCGTTCGGCCAGCGCCTGCCGGTACAGCTCCGGGTGGCCCTGCGGGCCGGCCTTGGCCAGGTCCCGGTCCGCCACCCCCAGCGCCTTCAGGACACGGAGTATCAGCTCGGCCGGGCCGGGCGGGGTGTCGTCCATGCCGCGCAGGTCGACCATGAGCTGCCCGTCGGAAAAGCGGTCGGCCAGCGCTCGGGCGGCGTGCAGTGCCAGAGTGGTCTTGCCCGTCCCCGGCGGTCCGGGAAGCGCCACTACCACCGGCTGTCCGGAGGCTGCCTGCTCGGCCAGTGCCGTCAGCCGTGTCAGCTCCGCCTCCCGGCCGACGAAGTCGTGGATGCCGCGCGGGAAAGCGCGCACCCCGACCGCACTGTGGCGGGGTTTGCGGCCGGTCCGGGCGGCGGCCAGCAGACGCTCCCGCTCCGCCTCGCCCAGCCCCAGCCCGTCAGCCAGCGCGGCGACCGTTCCCCGCTGTGGAGTCGCCCGCCGCCCCCGCTCGAGATCCCCGATCCCGCGGACACTCACCCCCGACGCCTCCGCCAGCGCCTCGATCGTCAGAGACGCCTTCAACCGCGACTGCCGCAACAGCGCCCCGAACCCCTCACCACCCACGTCGGCCACCCGACCCCACCTGTTCCCTCACGTCGTCCACGCCCGAACCGCTGGTGCCCGAACAAGGCGGGGCGTCCAGCGGCGAGGAAGACTTTACGGCGGCTGACCAGGGGCACCGGCCCGGCGGGCCCGCTGCCGGAACCCCGAGAGCGGCCCGCCGGGCCGCGGGCGCACGCGGCAGGAGCGCGGGGAGAGGGCGGCGGCGCGGCGGTCAGTGCTGAAGCTCGGTCTCCAGCCACTGCAGGGCTTCGGGGGTCACGGGGTCGGTGATGTCGGCGAACTCGTCGTGCTTCTTGAGGAACTTTGCCACGTAGGGGCAGACCGGCACGATGCGCTTCCCGGAGGCGCGTACGTCGGTCAGGGCCTGCTGTACGAGTATCGCGGCCAAGCCCTGTCCGGCGAAGGCGTCGTCGATTTCGGTGTGGTAGAAAACACGCTGCTCATCTCGGTCTCGGTAGGCGGTGAGGCCTGCGGTTCTACCGTCGACCAGGATCTCGTAACGGTGCTTGGCGTTCACTCGCCGGACAGTGGGGGCGGCGGCGGGCTGATTCATGGTGTGCCTTTCAGTGACGCGTCGGGTTGGTGCGCGGTGCGATGGTGGCGTTCGGCAGGGCGGGCGCGGGCAGACGGTCGCCGTCGTACGATTCGACGCTGCCGAAGCGGTCGGACGCGTTCTGCCATGCCGTCCTGGCTTCGGCGATGTCTTCGTGGCTGCGGCCGATGAAGTTCCACCACATGACGATCTGCTCTTCGAACGGTGTCCCGCCGAGCAGGACCGCCCGAGCGGGGGTGTCCGTCTCGTTCGTCAGCGTCAGTGTGTCGTTTCCCGTGCGCAGGTATCCGAGTTCCGTCGGCCGAAGGGGTGTTCCGGAGATTCGGACATTCCCTCGGTCGACCAGCAGGCCGTACTCGAAGGCGGGATTCACCGGGAGTGTCGTCGTCGAGCGTGGCTCGAGGAGAAGTTCGGCGCCGAGCAAGGGAGTGAACGTCCGCACCGGAGAGGTGTCGCCGGCCAGAGACCCCAGGAACACTCTGATTTCCGCCCCGCCCACCCGGACCGGGCTCGGGACGTAATGCCGGAAGTCGCGGCCGGTGTGCCGGTGCTCTCCGGGCAGAGCCACCCACAGCTGCACGCCGTGCAGGACCGTGGTGCGGGTGGTGGAGACTTCCGTATGGCTGATGCCGTACCCGCCGGTCATGAGGTTCAGCTCACCGGGCCGCACCAATGCGTGGGTGCCCATGCTGTCACGGTGCTCGATCTCTCCGCCGAACAGCCAGCTCACGGTCTGCAGGCCGGTGTGGGGATGGGGAGCGACGTCCATGCCGCCGGTGTCGGCGACGTCGTCGGGGCCGTAGTGGTCGATGAAACACCAGGCCCCGATCAGTGTGCGGGCACGCTGCGGCAGCGTCCGTCGGACCGTCATCGCTCTCGGTCCGCCCAAAGGGACGTCCCGCGCGGTCAGCACGTCGACCCGCGGGGCGGCCTCGCCGTGCTCCACGGCACCCCCGAGCAGGCCGGTGGGATCCGTGTCGACGTTGCTCATCGCACTCCCTCTCACCCGAAGGTGATTTCATATTCAACAATAATGCCTGATAGTAAGTCCATGCCCCGCACTTGCACGGCAGACCGAGCGAGGGCGCAAGCGGCCCTGAAGGAGCCCACGTTGAGTTACGCCACAGCAGTCCCCGCGAGCCGTCGGGTCTTCATCGACAAGCAGAGCCCCAAGGCCTACCGCGCACTGGTCGAGGCGGCCGATGCGGTCCGCGCGGTCGCCGACGAGGCGGGCCTGGACCGCCGCTTGGTGGAGCTGATCAACCTCCGCGTTTCCCAGCTCAACGGCTGCGCCTTCTGCCTCGACGTGCACACGAGGGCCGCGCTGCGCGCCGGTGAGACCACCCAGAGGCTGGGCGTGCTGGCTGCGTGGCGCGACACCGAACTGTTCACGGAGCGGGAACGCACGGCCCTCGCCCTGGCGGAGGTGACCACCGATCCGGCGAACGCGGTCGCGCAGGACGGCGCATACGAACAGGCTCGCCAGGTCCTCGACGAGGATGAGATCTCCGCGGTGATCTGGGTGGCGATCACCATCAACGCGTTCAACCGGGTCTCCGTCCTGAGTAAGCACCACGTCCGCAGGATCCCCTCGACACCCGGATCCCCACGTGAGTGATCACCACCTCGTTCGCGGGTGAACACCGTCCGGACGACGGTCGATAGGGCCGAGCTGCTCCGCCGGCCGGACTGGCGCACGCGCTGTCCGAGCCGGGCGATGAGCCGCAGGCGTGCACAGCACATTAGCGGCGACCGCGGAAGGCACGTTGCCCGTCGGTGCACCACGTGTGGCCTGTCCGCGCCTCGGAGGGGGCGACGAACGCCTTTGCCTTGAACACCGGGTGCCGCCTGCCGATGGGCCGATGCCGTCCGTCCCCTCATCAGGTCGCGGGCACTCTGGCACCGCGGCCCTGAGGCCGTGACCTGGAGAAACACGCCTTATTCTTCCCTCGGGGGAGAACAGGGAGCGGTCGTGTCCGAAGAGAAGTCATTCGGGGTGGTGCTACGGGGTCTGCGGCAACGGGGCCGTTTGACGATGGAGGAGCTGGCTGAGGCCTCGGGCGTAAGTGTCCGGGCGATCGGCGACATGGAGCGGGGGCGTAGTCGGGTTCCGCAGCGGCGCACGGTGGTGGCGCTGGCGGAGGGGCTGGGGCTGGCGGATGCGGAGCGGGAGGCGCTGCTGGTTGCGGCGCGGGCGGCGCGTCCGACGCGTGCGATGGCGGCGGCGGGGACCGTGGTGCCGCCCCGGTCGGTGGGGGACTTCACGGGGCGTGATCGTGAGCTGGCGCGGCTGACGGAGGCCGCGGCCCGCGCAGGCGCCGGCGTGTGGGCGTCGGTCTCGGTTGTCTCGGGTCCTCCGGGGTGCGGGAAGACGACGCTGGCGCTCAAGGCGGCAGCAGATCTGGCAGGAGACTTTCCTGATGGGTGCTTCGTGGTCGACCTGCACGGAGTGGAGGGCCCTGTGGACCCGGGCGAGGCGCTGCTGAAGCTGCTGAGGGCCCTTGGAGTGCCCGATCGCCGGCTGGCGCAGGAGGATCCGCAGGGTCGTGCGGGGCTGCTGAGGGCGCTGTTGGCTGAGCGCCGGTGCCTGGTGGTCCTGGACAACGCCCGCGACGAGGGGCAGGTCCGTCCGTTGCTGCCCGGGGGAGGGCGGAGTCTTGTGCTGGTCACCAGCCGGCGGCCATTGACCGGGTTGGAGGATGTTGACCGGCTGGCGCTGTCGGAGATGGCGCAGCCGGAGGCGGTCGAGTTGCTGCGCCGGATCCTGGGCGAGGCGCGTGCTGATGCGGAAGCGGAGGCTGTGGCGCGGGTTGCGGAACTGTGCGGGCGTCTGCCGTTGGCCTTGCGGGTGGCGGGAAACTGGCTGACGGTCCGGTCCGGGTGGAGCGTTGACCATCTGGTCCGTCGCCTCGCCGACGAGGAGCGCCGACTGGGCGCCCTGGTCGCGGGTGATGTGCGGGTGGAGGCGGCGTTCGAACTTTCCTACCGGCAGCTGACCGGCCAGGCCGCCCGGATGCTGCGGCTACTGAGCCTGGTCCCGGGGCCGGACATGACCGCCGCCTATGGAGCGGCGCTGACCGCGACCGGCGTCTTCGAGGCCGAGGACGTGATGGAGGAGCTGGTCGAGGCCGGCCTGCTGCAGGCCACCTTCACCGGCCGCTACCAACTGCACGACCTCCTACGGCTCTTTGCCCGCGCCCACCTCTCCCGCGATGAGGAACCCGGCGAGCGGGAAGCGGCCGAGGACCGGCTGCGGACCTGGCTACTGGAGACGGCTGTGGTCGCCGGCCGCTGGTACAAGCCCGGGTACGGGGCGCCGCCATCCTCCTGGCAGGGGCTGGTCCCGCTGGAGAGTGCCGAACAGGCCCGGGCCTGGCTCCAGAGTGAGGCTCCCGCCTGGCTTGCCGCGCTGCGCAGCGCCGCCCACAGGGGTGAGCACACCCTGGTCATGGAGACCGCCGACGCCATGGGATGGTTCTGCGGCGTGTGGGTCTGGGGGCACTGGACCGAGGTCTTCCGTCTGTCCAGCGAAGCCGCCGCCGCACTCGACGACCCGTACCTGCAGGCTGTCCACCTCAACTACTGCGCCTGGGCCCTGAGTATCTGCGAGCACAGGGACCGGGAAGCCATCGAACGGGCCGACGAAGCGCTGCAATTCGCCCGCCGCGCCCAGGACGCCGCTCAGCAGGCCTGGGCGCTGATGTACGCAGTAACTCCCCACCGGCGGTTCGGCGAACTCCAGGAGGGTTTCGACAAGGTTCGCGCCGCTGCCGACCTGTTCGAAGCCGCCGATGATCACGATGGCTGGATCGGAGCCATAGGCGTGTACGGAGGCTGCCTGCGCGACCTCGACCGTGCCGAGGAAGCCCTGGTCCAGCACGAGCGCGTCATCGTTTTCCTCGATGCGCCCAAATGCCCGGTGACCGGGCACGCCGCCGACACCTACCGCGCCATTGCGACCGGCGCTCTCGGTCACGACTACGCCGCCCTGGGGCGATGGCACGAGGCCGCCGACTTCTATCGCAGTACTGTGGTTCAGTCCCACCGCACTGGCCAGACCATCCTGGAGGGACTCACGCTCCTGGGTCTGGGTGAGGCCCTGACCGAACTGGGAGAAGCCGAGGAAGCGCGCTCCTGCTTCCGTCAGGTCCTCGCCCTCGGTGACGCGGCCGACAGCAGCCAACTGAAGACAGCACAGGAGCTCCTGGACGCGCTCCCTGCCGAGTGAGCAACGCCCGCCGACGCGGGCGGCCGTTTGGGACGTCGATGCAGGACTTGAACAACCCGCTGAAGATCGGCGTCGCGGCGATGACGCCGCCCGCGCCGTTCATCGCCTCCACCGCCGCGCGCAGCGCGGGGCCGGGGAAGCCGGTCACCAGGTTGTGAGCGATGCCGACGGCCGGCTCCCCAGTCGTCTTCATCGCTATCGGGCGGTTGCCGCGGCTCGTACCGGTCCGTTCTCCGTCCCACCGCCGCACCCCAGGCCGACCCGCCACGGGCGCCTGCCTGCTCGCGAACGGGGGAGGTGCTCTGCGCGCGCCTCCGTTCACCTGGCCCCGGAAGGAATCAGCCGCGGTGTCGGTGCAGGGCGACGTGCACGGTGTCGAGGGCCTGGGTGAGAGCTGCGCGGGCGGCGTCCGTGTTGCGCAGCGGATCGAGCACCATGAAGCCGTGGATCGTCCCGTGGTACCGCATGGAGACCACCGCGACGCCGGCCGCCCGGAGCTTCGCCGCATAGGCCTCACCCTCGTCGCGCAGCACGTCGGCCTCGCTGGTGACCACCAGCGCGGGAGGGAGTCCGGTGAGCTGCTCCAGGGTCGCCTGCAGCGGTGATGCGGTGGCCTCGCTGCGCTGCCGCGCATCGGGCAGGTACTGGTCCCAGAACCAGCGCATGGTCTCGCGACCGAGGAAGTAGCCCCTGGCGAACCGCTGGTACGAGGGGGTGTCGAAGTCGGCGTCGGTGATGGGGCAGAGCAGCACCTGCTGCAGCAGCCGCACCCCGCCGCGCTCCTTGGCGAGGAGGGTCAGTGCCGCCACCAGGTTGCCGCCGGCCGAGTCGCCCACGGCGGCCATCCGGCTCCCGTCCAGGCCGATCTCGCCGCCTTGCTCGCAGATCCATTTCGCGACCGCGTAGCACTGCTCGATGGCGACCGGATACTGCACCTCGGGGGCGCGTTCGTACTCGACGAAGACCACAGCCGCGTCCGTACCGAGGGCGAACGCGCGCACCAGGCGCTCATGGGTGCCGGCATCACCAAGGACCCAGCCCAGCCCGTGCAGGAACAGCACGACCGGGATTTTGCCGACGCTGTCGGCGGGCTTGACCACCTTCACCCGTACGTGACCGGTCGGCCCGCCCGGCAGTGCGAACCACTCCGTGGAGGTGTCCTGCTCGTCTGGCGGACCGTCCTCGCCCTGCAGTCGGACCAGGTCCAGCCGGGCCTGTTCCAGGTCCGGGTCGTGCCCCGACGGTGGGCAGGCGTGCCTGTCCACGAACGCTCGGGTGGGGTGGTCCAGGACCGGGTGCCGAAGGGGCGAACGGGGGAAGTCGGTCACACCGTCTCCTGCCGAGAGGGCCAAGGGAAGAACTTGGAAGAAGGGTTGTCCGGCGCACCGAATGCATGGTCGCGAGGCGGCAAGCGATGCTGTGGCTGCCGGGCCGGGGAAGTGCCCGCCGGGGCGCGGGGCAGCCCGCACGGCTCCGAGCGGGCACCCTACCCCCTGGAGGGTGCAAGGTCAGCCCCCGGTCGGTCGGCCACCGTGGACGATGGCACAGGCCTGCCCACGGGAGACAGCGCGACGTCGTCCTGGAGGGTGCGCAGGTTCCGCCATTCACGGGGGGAGACGCCGTAAGCGGCGCGGAAGGCCCGGCTGAAGTGGGCGGGGTTGACGAAGCCCCACCGCTGGGCAACGGCGGACACGGTGGGGGCTGCCCTGCCGCGGCGGGCCAGTTCGCGGCCGC
This sequence comes from Streptomyces sp. LN549, assembly GCF_043203805.1. NCBI lineage: Bacteria > Bacillati > Actinomycetota > Actinomycetes > Kitasatosporales > Streptomycetaceae > Streptomyces > Streptomyces sp. LN549. The sequence continues at coordinate 7,565,795 of NZ_JAZHRI010000002.1, forward strand.
ACTCCTCCAGGCGCCGTTTCTGGATGAGCCGACCGACGGTGGTCCCCTCGCCTTCGAACAGACGGTGGAGGTACCGGATGGAGATCCGGTGCGCCCGGGCGATGCTCTCCGGCGACAGGTCCGGGTCGCTCAGGTTCCGGTTGATGTGGTCGCGGACGCGTAGGAGCAGGTGGCTGCGGGCGGTGTCCTCGGCGTCCGTGCCGCTCGGGTGGGCCCGCTCGGTGATCAGGGTGGCGAACAGGTCGACGACATTGCCGGCCAACCGGTCCGCGACGGCCGGCGGGTAGGCGTCCGGCGAGGCGGCCAGGGAGGCCAGGAACGGGAGCAGTACCGCGCCGAAGCCGTTCCTGGTGCCGATGGCATGACCGGTGACCTGCCGGATGTCGCTGTCCGGCACGCCCAGCATGCGGCGGGGCAGTTGGAAGACGTGGGTGGCGAACCGCTGCGGATAGTCGAAGGAGTACGGTCGGCTCCTGTCGCACACCACGAGGTCTCCCTCACCCACCTCGGCCCGCCGGCCGTCCTGGATGAAGGTGGCCGTGCCCGATATCTGGACACCGACGGCCACCAGCGCCTCGGACGAGCGGGCGATCAGTGCCGGAGTGCGGCTGACGCGCTCCGCGTCGGCCTCCATGGTGGAGACCTGGAGATACCCGAGTCGGTTGGTGACGATCCGGGCGTCGAAGAGGCCGTCGCCGTGCGGGGTCACGGCCACCGGCACCAGCGTCCTGTTCACCGCATCGTTCCAGTAGGCGACCCTGTCCTGGTCCGGCACCGAGGTGGTCGTCAACACCGAGCTCAATTTGCTCCTCTTTCAGGAAAGTGACTCAGGGGCTGCAACGGACGGCTGGACCTCCCCGGAAGGCGGGGCCGGTGTCCGGCAGGAACGGGCGGCTCGTTGTACGGGCAGCAACTTCGCTGGAGAGCGCAACCGGCCTGCTTCGGCGAGGTCTGGGTTCCCGCCCGCAAACACAGCCAACCAGGGGAGCGCGTCGGTCTCCAGGCAGAACCACAGGCAGAAATGGCGGGAGCAGACAGCCACATCCGGTGCCAGGAGGTCGGCGTCGACGACGTCGGGCGTTTCTCCCGGCAGTGGCGACCGCACTGAGGAATCCGGATACCCGGGACGTCCGCGCCGGCCCCTTCCAGGCGTCCAGGACGTCGTATGCCTGTCCGACGGTGCTGAAGTCCTCTCCCCACATGGTCAGTACGGGGCAGTCGATGAGATGGCCGGCGTCCTCGCGGTCCCGGGCGACGTCCTGGGGTGCGGCACGGAAGTCCTGCAGGACCCCCGCACCGCACCCGGCCGTTGGTAGGCGCGTACGTAGACGGCTGTCCCTCGGGAGTGCGCATGTCCGGGTTGTACGACCAACTCCGGTAGAAGTGCTGAGCCAGATGTCCTCACGGCCGGCGATCAGGGCCTCGGGAAGGTCGGGCACGCCGAGGAAGGTGAAGAACCAGTACCCCTGCCGGGCGAGGTTCACATCGTAGGTATCGGCGATGACCCGGGTGGGGATGGTGTCCATGGCCACGAAACGGTGGATGCGGTCTGCCTGGTCCTTGGCGAACCAGGTGCCGACGCATGCCCCTCGGTCGTGGCCGATCAGAGCGATGCGCTCATGCCCCGGATGGTCCATCAGCGCCTACAACCGGACCGTTGGGCCGCCGCCGTCGGCCGACCGGAGAGTGGTGGAAGAAGAGTCGCTGTGGGATGTGGCCCTGCTGGCGATCCCCGGCAACTGGAGGGAGCCGAGCCAGGCGAACAGTGGTACGCCGCCCACCGGGCGAGGCGTGCGGTCAACCGCTGCAAGGCGGAAGATCCTGCCTCGCACTTCCACGTCACGCGGCTACGGCATCAACTCGTCGCGCGGACGGCGTCGCGGATCAGGTCCGCCACCGCCGTCGGCCGGGAGACGACGACCGCGTGGGAAGCGCCTTCCAGTTCTACGGTTGTCGCACCGGTCCGCTTGGCTCCGAAGCGCTCGATCTCGGGGTTGATCGCCTGGTCCGCGCCGGCCACGAGGGCCCAGCAAGGTTTCGTCCGCCAGGCCGCTGCAGAGGCCGCCTCGGTGAACGTCGAGGCAGCCAGAGGACGTTGCGAAGCCGCCAGCACCCTGGCGATGGACGGGGAGACGTCGGCGGCGAAGACTGAAGGGAATGCCTCCGGGTCGATGCTGACCTCGGTGGCGGTCTTCCCTCCGTCGCCCGGATAGGTCCACTGCTTCAGGCTGCCGACGAGCGGAGAAGCGGGAAAGCGGTCCTGCAACTCGCTGAGGCTTTCGCCCTCTTCGAGGGCATAGGCGGCGACGTAGACGAGTCCGACGACGTTGTCCGCAGTGCCCGCCACGGTGATCAGCGCACCACCGTAGGAGTGGCCGACCAGGATGACCGGACCGTCGATCTGGGAGACCAGAGAGGCCAGGTAGGCGGCGTCGCAGGTCAGGCCGCGCAGTGGGTTGGCCACCGCGAGAACGGCGATGCCGTCGCGCTGGAGTTCGTCGATGACGCCGAGCCAGCCCGCGGCGTCGGCGAAGGCGCCGTGCACGAGGACGACCGTGGGAGTAGCAGGAGACATGTGAGGACTCTTTCTTCTCACACCGTGTTCAGTGCGGTGTGCAGGGTGTCGATGACCGGAGTGATTGCTGTCTCGGCGGCGCGGGTGTCTTGGCCTGAGGGCCGTCCCGTAATCCCTGGTGGATCAGCGCGCGTCGTCAGATGCGGTGCATCGCAAGGCGGAGGGACGTCCGCATGCCGTCGCGGCGCAGGAAGTAGCCCTTTGCGGAGAGGTCGTACTCGGGGTGGACCACGGCGGCGTTCGCGCCGACGGCGAGTTCCTGTACGAGGCGGTCGTGGGTGTGGGCGTTGCCGAACACCCAGCCCGCGCCGTGGATGCAGAAGATGACGGGCAGGGGCCCTTCCATGCCGGCGGGGCGCACGATGCGCGCGAGGACACTGCCTGTCGGACCACCCGGCACAGTGATCCACTCCTCGTCGATCAGCGGCTCGTCGGCCCCTCGGCGGCACCGGGCTCAGGTGTCAGAGATTCCGTCCCTGGACGGAAGCCGAGACCTGCCATGCGCTGGGCGACTCGCCGTAGGTCTGGCGGAAGAGACGGCTGAAGTGGGAGGGGCTGGCGAAGCCCCAGCTCTGCGCGACCGCGGCCACGGAGCGCCTGCGGTTCGACAGCCGACCGAGGTCGAGTCGGCAGGCGGCGAGCCTGCGCTGCCGTACATGCGTACTCACCGTCGTACCCTCGCCCTGGAACAGTTTGTGCAGGTAGCGGACGGATATGTGGTGGGCGCGCGCGATCGACTCCGGCGACAGGTCTGGGTCCATCAGGTTCTCTTCGATGTACGACCGTATGCGGGCCAGCATCTCGCTGCCGTTCTCGGGGGAATCGGACCGGTAGGGCGCGAGGAGTTCGGCAACGAGCAGTGCGATGACGTCCACGGCGTTGAGGGCGAGCCGCTTGCCGTTCGTCGAGTTCCACAGCCCGTCCTCGCCGATCAGTGCGGCCAGGAACTTCGACACCAGTGCCGCGACGCCACCGGCTCCGCTGACCCGGAGGCCCGTCAGGTGCCGTACCTCGGCCTGCGCGATCCCCAAATAGGAGCAGGGGATGCGGAAGAACACGAACTCATTGCCGCGTATCAGGTGCTGGGGGTGCAGAGCATCGAGGAAAACAAGGTCCCCGGCCGCCGGCGAGGGCTGAGCTTCTCTATTCGAAGACGTCTCCGTCGGGGGGCATTTGAGTCCCAGATACAGGCATGCGTCACCTCCTTTCCGCGATGCCCAGGGAAGCGTTCTGCAGTGCCCGGAATCCGCGTCTCGCAATATTTCCGTACTGTGCTGTTCTGTGTTTTCGGGCATGTTTGAAATGACCGACCTGGTCACTGTGGGCTCCAGTCGTGCCGTTGTTCGTCAAAGTGATGTGAAGTGCCCGCACATTGCGCGGGATTTACATGATCGCGACGGAAGGGGCCTCGTCCGCCACTGCTGAAAGGAAGGTGTCTACCACCGCGTTGAAGGCAGGCGGGTTTTCGAGGAAGGGGAAGTGGGAGTTCGCCACACTGGCCGGGAAGACATGGAGACGCGCGCCAGGGATGAGGCCGGCGATGAACTGTTGTGAGGCTGGACTCACATGGCTTCCCTCGCAGCCGATCACCAGGGTCGGTACGTCCACTCGGGGAAGGACGTCGCGCCAGTCCTGCGCGCAGTGGTCGTAGAGCAGGGGCACCCCGGCGTAGGACGGGGTCGACTTGATCTGTTCCACGACGAACGCGATGAGGTCGCGGTCGGGGTCACCGGAGAACATGCCGCGTACGAAGTCGTCACGCACCCGCCCGCCGTCCGGGCCGGCCAGTGCGGCGCCGAGTTCCAGCAGTTCGGCCACATCGAAGATAGCGCCGGAGTCCCGCTGCTCCTCGGGGGTCAGCCAGGGAACGGCCGCCACGGCCGCGGGCTGGTCCACAGCGACGAACCGGCGGATCCGGCCGCTGCCGTACTGGTCGATGAAGCTCCACCACACCGAGGCACCCATTGACCAGCCGAGCGCGTCGAAGCGATCGAGGTCCAGGTGATCGACGAGGTCGAGGACGTCATGGGCGAGCCGGGCGATGCGGTAGCCGTGCCGCGGTTTCTCCGAGAGTCCGTGGCCCCTGAGGTCCAGTGTGATGACGCGGCGGGCCGGAGCGAGACCGTCCATCTGATGCCGGAACATCTCCTGGGTCTGTCCCCAGCCGTGCAGCATGACCAGGGGAACGCCCTCACCCCCGCTGTCCCGGTAGGTCAGCCGAACGCGGTCGTTCGTCGTCAACTCGCCCATGGTCCCCGCCTCATTCTCATGCCAAGCCTTCACGGCGCATCTTGCTCCGCTGTGTCGGCAACCCACGCGACGGCCGGCCGACGTCGTCGTCGGCTCGTGCCTGAACCTATTGTCGTTCGATCAGGTCCGTCGCCACCACCGCGCTCCGTAGGGATCGGTCGAGGAAAACCACGTCACTTCGTAGCAGCGGACCCGACAGGCGGGGCAGGGGGAGGCGGTCGGTCCGTTCAGCCGGCGGTGGCGTGCCCGTCCGGCTGCAGCAGTGCCCGGATGCGCAGGCCAAGGTGCAGGACCAGTCGGTCCGCGCCGCTGTCCAGGTCCAGCCCGGTGATCTCCTGGATCTGCCGCAGCCGGTAGTACAACGAGGTGCGGTGGATATGCAGTGCTTCCGCGGTCCTCGGAACCGAGCCGGCGTGCTCCAGGAAGGACTGCAGGGTCTCCTCCAGACGATGTCCCTGTCCTCCGGCGGCCGCGAGCAGGGCCCGCAGCGGCTTCGGCAGCAGGGATGCGTTGAGGGCGTGATCCGGAAGCTGAAGGAGGACCGCGAACTCCCCCAGTTCCTCCCATTCGCCGACGCGCTCGAAGTGGGGCATCCGTCGGGCCGCGCGCGCTGCCACGAGTGCCTGCTCGTAGGAGACCCACGCTTCGGCCACGCCGGTCTGACGCCCTCCGATCCCGAGCACGGGAGCGGCGGCGGCGTCCAGGAAGGTGTCGAGGGCTTCGACGATCCGACGGGACTGCTCTTTCAGTTCCTGCGGATCCGGCGGCTGCTTGCTCAGCTGGAGCAGGACCGCGCTGTCGGTGGTGACCGCGACTGCGCCGTGCGCCCACCGCGTGCGGCGGAACCTCTCCAGCGCAGCACGCAGCGCAATCTCGACCTGCCCGGGTGGCTCGTGGGAACGAGCCACCTGCACGACGCTGACCACGGCGTGCGGGGCGTTCGGGAGCACGCCGGTGTCCAGGATCTGCTGCTGGGCAGCACGGCGCGCGGTGGGGCTCGTGTCGAGCAGGGCCCAGGGCAGTTCCTGCGCGCCGCTCTCCTCGGCCTGTTCGGCCACATGTTCCGAGTACATCTGGGCTGCGATGCCCTGGGCCGACCTGGCGATGGCGGCCGTCTCGTCCACTGTCAGGTTCCTGTCGGCGGAGACGACCATGAGCAGGCCGAGAAGGTGCCCGCGTTCTCGCAGCGGCACGCAGTAGCGCGGAAGAAGTCCCAGGTCGTCTCGGCCTTCGATGTACCCCGGCTTCGCCCACTGGGCAACACCCTGGTCGAGTACGTACCGGATGATCTCGCTGTCCGCGAGGCCCTGCAACAGGCTGCGGATGCGTACCGGGTCCGCGTCCTCGAAGTGCCTGCTGGAGCAGATGAACCTGACGAGCGGGTCGTCGAGGACCACGGAACGCTGCAGCCTCTCGGCCAGCTCCTCCACGAGTTTCTGCAGTGCGTCGCTCCCCACCCGAGCCCGTTGCAGCCGTTCTGTCATGGTGATCCTTCCTTGGATCTTCTTTCTACAAGGCGTGAATCCGAGACTCCAAATTTTCGACAGTGTGAGGTGCGGCACCCCACCCGTCCCGTGGTGTCCGATTTATGACCGTTGGTAGTCGCATATGGCCGACACGGACGGCTGTGCGGAAACGGACCGGACACTTCTGGCCCACGGATGGCGACCTGCGTCGGGGCGAGAAGCCGGGCAGCGTGGCGGCGCGGTGTTGTACGGCTGCTGTCTTCTGCTGACCGAGCCGCTGGTGCAGGACTTTCCGTCGCGGGGCGGGCGAAGGGGGCATCGGCCCGTCGTCGGGCGAGGCGCAAGGTCGGCGACGGGGTTCAGGGCGTCGCCCACGACCCGTACGTGCGGCGCACTCCTGCGCGGGTCGGACGGTCGACGTCCCGCTCGGCAACGGTCTGCTCGGGCAGCGTGGCGAATCCCCGCCGGATTCCTGCCGTCACGGCACTGCGGCGTTGCCAAAAGGGCTGCCGGTGGGGCGGTGGCATTCACGGAGACGTGAGGCCGACCGTAGTTCTTTCACGGGCAATACTCCGTGCGTTCCTCGGCAACCCGTAGCGGCCACCGGAATTTATGGTCGGGCGTAGAAAACCGCTTCTGCAATCGTTCTTTGGGGCAACCATGATTCAGCGTCTCAGCACGGTCACGTGCCCAGTGGCGACGTACGTCAGCGATCTGAAGGGGCTGTCCGCTCCGCTGTCCGCGGACCTGCACTACGACATGGCGGACCCTTATGCCATCCGCCTTTCCATCGGCGTGCCGATGGAAAGACCCGTCGACTGGGTCTTCGCTCGCGAGCTGCTGGCCGAGGGGCTGCACCGGCCGACCGGGTCCGGTGACGTGGTGGTCATGCCGTGGCACCACCCCCATCCGGACTCTCTACGTGTCGTCTTGAGGAACCGCTCCGGCACAGCGTTGGTCGAGATGGCGGCTTCGGAGGTTGCCACGTTCCTTCGCCGGACCTTCGTGCTGGTGCCCGACGGAGCGGAAAGCCACCACGTGGACCTCGACCGCGCCATCAGTGAGCTCACAGGCACAAGCGGATGACGGAGACGACGGCCCCGGTCCACCGTGACGGGCGCCCAGGACGTGCACAGCACTACAGCCGTCCACTCAACCCGTATGTACCCGAGAGGAATTCCGCGTGACCCAGAAGAGCGAAACGACTTCCACACAGTTCGGCATCTTCACCATCGGTGATGTCACCCCTGACCCGACCACGGGCCGCACGCAGACCGAGCGTGAGCGCATCAAGGCCATGGTCGCTATCGCGCTGAAGGCCGAGGAGGTCGGGCTCGACGTCTTCGCGACCGGCGAGCACCACAACACACCGTTCGTGCCCTCGTCGCCGACCACGATGCTCGGCTACATCGCGGCGCGCACCGAGCGGCTGATCCTGTCCACCTCCACCACTCTCATCACCACCAACGACCCGGTGAAGATCGCCGAGGACTTCGCGATGCTCCAGCACCTGGCCGACGGCCGGGTGGACCTGATGATGGGGCGCGGCAACACCGGGCCGGTGTACCCGTGGTTCGGCAAGGACATCCGCGAGGGCATCAACCTCGCCATCGAGAACTACGCCCTGCTCCACCGCCTGTGGCACGAGGACGTCGTGAGCTGGGAGGGCAAGTTCCGCACACCGCTCCAGAGCTTCACTTCCACGCCCCGCCCGTTGGACGACGTCGCGCCGTTTGTCTGGCACGGCTCGATCCGCTCCCCGGAAATCGCCGAGCAGGCCGCGTACTACGGCGACGGCTTCTTCCACAACAACATCTTCTGGCCGGCCGACCACACCAGGCGGATGGTCGAGCTCTACCGGAACCGCTACGCCCACTACGGGCACGGCACGCCCGAGCAGGCGATCGTCGGCCTGGGCGGGCAGGTGTTCATGCGAAAGAACTCGCAGGAGGCGGTGCGTGAGTTCCGGCCGTACTTCGATGCGGCGCCGGTCTACGGGCACGGCCCGTCGCTGGAGGAGTTCACCGAGCAGACGCCGCTCACGGTGGGCTCGCCGCAGCAAGTGATCGAGAAGACGCTGTCGTTTCGTGAGTACGCCGGTGACTACCAGCGTCAGCTGTTCCTGATGGACCACGCCGGGCTGCCCTTGAAGACCGTCCTGGAGCAGCTGGACCTGCTCGGCGAGGAGGTCGTGCCTGTGCTGCGCAAGGAGTTCGCGAAGGATCGTCCGGCGAACGTGCCGGACGCGCCGACTCACACGTCCCAGCTGGCCACCGCGAAGGCAGGAGTCCGCGCATGAGGCTCGTCGTCGTCTCGGCAGGACTGAGCGTCCCGTCCTCCACCCGGCTGCTCGGCGACCGGCTGGCCGCCGGGGCTGCCGGGCGGACCTCAGCGGACGTGACCGTGGTCGAGCTGCGAGACCTCGCCGTGGAGATCGCGCACAACTTCACCAACGGGTTCCCGGGGCGGGCGCTGGCCGCCGCCTTCGACGCGGTGGCGGCGGCCGACGGAATGATCGTCGTCACGTCGGTCTTCTCGGCGTCGTACAGCGGGCTGTTCAAGTCGTTCTTCGACGCGCTGAGCGTGCACGACGAGGGCGCCCTGGCCGGGAAGCCGGTGCTGATCGCCGCGACCGGCGGCACCGCCCGGCACTCCCTGGTCCTGGACCACGGGCTGCGCCCGCTCTTCGCCTACCTCAAGGCGGTCGTCGTTCCGACCGGGGTCTACGCAGCCTCAGAGGACTGGGGCGCCGAAGGGCTCGACGGCCGGATCGAACGGGCCGCGGGCGAACTGGCGGAATTGATGACCGGTTCGTCCACGGTCAGTCGGCCGGCCGGTGAGAGCCCCGCCGTGCTGCCCTTCGAGGAACAGCTCGCCGCGCTGAAGCCGCGGACCAGGGAAGCGCGTTCCGCGTCAGGTCCTGGAACTGCCCCTCCCTCATCAGTCCCGCAGGTACATGGAAGGAGCATCCGATGAAGGGACAGTCCAAGCCGCAGACCAAGCCGCTCCTGCGGGTATGGGAATGGCAGGCCGACGCCGCATGCCGTGGTTTGGACAGCTCAGTCTTCTACTCGCCGACCGGCGAGCGGGGCCATGCACGCCGTCGACGTGAGGAGGCGGCACGCGCCATCTGCCGGCGGTGTCCCGTAAGCGATCCCTGCCGCCTCTTCGCCGTGACATCCGATCAGAGATTCGGCGTCTGGGGCGGACGAACCGAGGCCGAGCGCCGCTCCGGGACCGACGCCGTTCGCCGGCCGGCCCAGCCCGAGGGGAGTGTCTCGGTTCTGGCTCTTCCAAGAACCTCGTAGGCGTTGATCGCTGCAGCGTTCCGCCGCGGTGATCTGTCAGCTTCTGCCAGGCTGGTGACGGTATGCAGTCGTGATCGCTTTCGTTGTATGCGAGATGTCAACTTGCTGGTATCGACGGTGTTTTCGGGGCTTGCTGCGGTGGTCGTCGAGGAGGTGTCCGATGACGTTGATGCGGCGCCGGATCCGCGGCGCTCCGGTGTCCTGCGCGCTGTGTGGGACACCGACGGCGAAGGTGCATGCGTATCGCCGTCGAACGGTGGCGGACCTGCCGGTGGATGGCCGCCGGGTCCATGTCCGGGTGTGCGTACGGCGGCTGGTGTGCCAGGTTGTGTGGTGCCCGCGCCAGACCTTTCGCGAGCAGATTCCCAGACTGCTGGAACGCCATCAGCATCGAACGGTACGACTGACGGGCCAGATATCCGAGGTGGCGCGGGAGTTATGCGGCCGTGCAGCGGCTCGTCCCGCCCGGGTCCTGGCGGCTCTGGTGTCCCGCAGTAGACGCTCGCTCGTTCAGCTCTCGGTACCGGAGATGCCGCGACGCTGTCCGACGGAGCAGTTGCCGCTGGTCGGTACGCATGGCGAATAGGAGGCCGCCCAGCCACCACAGAATTCGCTACCGCAATTGGGTGCAGGCCGCCTTGTGCAGCTCGGCATCACCGGCCGAAGTGGCAGCTCGCGGGACATGCTCATGAACTGGCCGCGGTCGGGCTGCGGCCCGCGGTGCTGGTCGCGGACACCGGTTATGGGGCGATCGCCGACGGGCCAGGAGGTGGTCCTGCCCGACGACGTCTTCCAGTTGGGTGGGACGCAGGCGGTCGGCGAGTGGCCGGGCGGGCTCCTCGTCGAAGAGCGGCAGGATCGATTCCATCGGTCGCTCGGATCGCAGGCGGAGGTGTGCGGGCGTGGCGAGCCGCGCACGGGGGACTGACAGGCGCGGGCTCAACGGCTTGTGGGCGCGCTCGCGACGCTCATCGGGTACGGGGGCGGTCGCGCCCGGGCAGCCGCTCGACGGCCAGGTCGTAGGAATCCTCGACCGCGTCGGTGATTAGCCGCTTGGTGATGCCGGGGCCCGGTCCGAGCGAGATCCAGTGCCGTTTGTCGAGGTAGCGGCCCGGTGTGATCGACGCGTGGGCCTGTACTTGCGCGCGGGCGTGTTCGGGTTCGCACTTGACCGTGATGATCTGCTCGTCCGGGTCGTCGGTGACGATCAGGAACACCTTGCCCGCGACCTTGTACACGTCCAGGTGCTTGGTGAACGGGTAACCGTGGTCCGTCCCGGGCAGTGCGAGGGCCACGTGGCGGGCGGCGTCCTGGAGTCGGTCGCCGGCCGCGCTCATCGGGATGCCCGCATGCGACTGCCGTAGGTGTGCGGGTCGACGGGCTGCTCGGCCTTGGGCAAGTGGGCGACGACGAGCCGGTATGAGTCGGTGACGAGTTCCCTGACCAGCTCCTTGTCGACGCCTTCCCTGGCTTCCAGCGGAATCCAGTGCTTCCTGTTCATGTGATAGCCGGGGGTGATGTGGCTGTACTGCTCCCGCAGGGCGTGGGCCTCACCGGGGTCCGCCTTGAGGATCACGACGGGGCGCCCCGGTACCTCGGTCATCAACATGAACACCTTGCCGCGCACCTTGAAGACCTCCCAGTCGTCGCCGAAGGGATGCTCCAGCAGGGCGCCGGGAAGCTCCTCGGCGCAGTTGGCGGCGGTCTTGTGCAGGGTCGTTCCGTTCATGGGGCGTTGCCTTCTTCGCGGGATGGTCGCAGCGACGTAATCCATCCTCCCCTCGAAGCCGACAAAAAGGGCGGTAGGCGGCGTGTACATGATGGTCGACAAGCGACACCCCCAGGCCAAGCGGCCAGGCCGGACCGGCCGCGGTTCCGCTGTACGCTCGGCTGGAACCCGAGTGTTGGGTGTCCTGATTCCCGTGTGCGGCGCCTTGTGTTCATTGCGAACCCGCGTGTGCGACCACGCTGCTGTGGGGGCGTGCGCATCCCGTGGACTCGATTCACGCTTCCTCGTGTTGGGTGAGGTGGCCGTCGGTGAGCCGCCAGTAGTGCTGGTGAGGGGTCAGTTGCCAGGACTCGTCGGCAGCGATCGCCTGCGTGATCCATTCATGGAGCTGTGGGAGGGCATGCGCTCGTAGAACAGCGCGGACCGCAGCACGTTCACTGGCATCGACTGGGTGGACGTTTATGCGGAAGCCGACCATGTCCGGGTGGATGCCGCGGCCGTAGTTACGGGGGTTCGGAGCGACCCATTCAGCTCCCAGGACGATGGTCCCGCTGTCGTGCCCGGTGAGGAACTCCAGGTCCGTGACGCGGCTCATGCGGGAACCGAGACTCTCGTTGATGTCGGTTGTGGTCAGAGGCCACGCACGGTGGCGGGGCAGTCTTCGATTTCGTGCAGACATGGCAAGCAGAATCGCAGAAGGTCACTGCTGGCTCTCACAGGTTTGTTCAGCGGCCTGTTCCAGCAGAGCCCTCGGAGGATCCTTCCTGGTGATCGGTGGTGCGCCGGTCAAGTCTGGCCAGCAGATCGTCCAGGTCGGAGGAGGTGGTGAACCTCCACTGGAACGGCTGTGCCGTGGCGTTGTAGCGGCCTTCGAAGCCTCGAAGCCGGTCCCTGACCTGGGTCAGGTTGGTGAAGTCTTTGGGCGAGACGACCTTGCGCTGCACCATGGAGAAGCAGATCTCCACCTGGTTCAGCCAGGAGGCGTGGACCGGGGTGTGCACCAGGACTGCGGTGGGGAATGCCGCGGCCAGCCGGTCGGCGGCCTTCTGCCTGCCTGGACGTCCGCCAGCGCGGCCAGTTCGCCTATGTCGACGGCGAACTGGCACGACGGACAGACCATCAAGCTGATGCGCCTGCGCTACGTCGTTGGTAGCGCCAGCACCTGGGGCTTCGCCCTCTACCTCGCCAGCAGCGACGACTACGAAGACGCAATCCTGCCCACCGGCAGCTTCGCCGGCAGCCCCGAGGATGCCTTGGACTGCGCCTGCAGCCTCTACCTCGCCATACCCGAGATCTGACCGACCGCCACACACGACAGAGGCTCCGGAGTCAACCCCCGAAGGACTTCGCAGCGACTGCCCGTGTATGCGGTCGGCATCGGTTTGATCTCCCGGCAGGGCGGGTGATGCGAATCTCCCGGGCCGGTGTTGTGACGGTGCCGGCCCGGGAGATTCGGCGTGCTGTCGCCAAACAGGGTCGGCCCGGGCGCAGCCGTTCCAGCATCTCCCACGGGGTGTGACTGCGGCCGTGACGCGCGGTCCCCTGGACGCGCACATCACCTGATCAGCGCTCATCGGCGGGGCTTCGGTCGACCGCCGGTGGAAGGTTGGAAGGGTGCCGCTGGGCGAATACGCCGACACGACAGACACGAGGTCCGGATTACCCCTCGTGCGTAGGGGGCCCGTCTCGTGGCCAGCCTGCTCATCCTGGACTACGCCAACACCCGATGGGTATGCCCCGCACCGGTCGAACCTGAGTTGCCTCGCCGTCCCCGCACAGCGGATCGCAACACCCGCCCCGGCCTCCGCCTGCTGCCCCACCACTCCCGAGGCTTCGGACGGCGAGCCCCCTCTCTCGATGTAGAGACTGTCGGCCCACGGCGCGGGAGAGCGTTGTCACGCGGACGCGAAGCCCCTGTGGCGGGAAGTGTCCATTCCGGACTCCGCGCCCAGTACAGGACAGCCCAACGCCACCGTGATGCCCGGAGCGGCGCCCTCAGACGGAGGAGAAGCCTGGTACCGAGTCTCCGTTCAGGGCCCACAGCGCGGCGGTGTACCAGAGGAGGGCCACGCCGAGTACAAGCAGGGCGCCCATCGCTGGGAGCAGCCAGCCTGGCATGCGCCTGCTGCGCACGACGATCACTTTGGCCACGGATGCACCGTAGAGGGCGCATCCGGCGAAGGAGTGGATTGCGGCCCGCGGGGACGTCGTCTCGATCCCGTAGGTAGTAAGACAGTGGTGGGCGATCGGCAGCGAGAAGAGGAAGGTGAGGAACCCGAGAGCGCGGTGGCCCCGGCGTACCGGTCGGGGCGCGGAGCGGGCACCGGGCACGCGGCCGTACATCCACAGGGCGAGGCCGAGCTGAATGAGGGCGAGGCCGAGCAGTGCGGTGCTGAGTTGGGCCTTGAGTTCGACTGCGGCGTTGCCATGCTCCCCGAAGAGTGCGTTGTTGTAGCGCGGGGCGTGGTGGGCTCCGAAGAGGTAGATCCCGACAGCTACCGCGATAGGCAGCAGCACGACGAGCACGGCACTGGTTGTGAAGGCGTTGCGGTCGGCTTCGCCTTGCTGCGAACTCATGCCGCTCTACCGACTCAACTCTCGACCTGCTTGCCCTTGGCGTCCAGGACGTACCACTCGGCGCCGAACTGATCGAGGGCCTGGCCATTCGTCTGGCCAGGCTTCTTATCGCCGGCGTAGTAGTACAAGGGATGGCCGTTGTACGTGACCTGCTGGTCGCCGCCGGAGCGCTTGGTGACGTCGAGCAGTTTCTGGGCCACGCCCTTGCCGGCCTTGGCGTCCCCCTTGCTGAGCAGCGGAGGCCAAGCTTTAGCGCAGTCCCCCGTGCAGTTTGATTTGTTCTTTTTGTCGGCAAGGAAGAGATAGAGGGTGCGGCCCTTCTCGTCGGTGAGGATGGCGCCGAGCTTGTCCACGGACTTCGTGTCGACGGTGGCCGGTTTCGAGGGCGAGGCGCTGGGGGTGGAGCCGTATGCCTCCTCCGCTGTGTCGCTCGTACTGTCGGAGCACCCGGTCAGGGCGGCGGCGAACAGGGCGGCGGCACAGGCGGTGGCCGTCGCGGTGCGCTTCATCTAGGGCTCCTCTGGCGAGTGTGCTGCGTGGCCCCTTGTCTCTCCCCGCCTGTGCCCGCCCACTCACAGCGCCATCGTCAACACCACTCACCCGGCGGCAGTGCATTGCCGCTTCCTCAAAAACCCCCGAGACCAGCGGCGCCTTCGCCCGGCGCCACTTCACCCCGCACGGCTTCCGCATGTTCTTCGCCACCGACATGCCCGCAGGCTCCGTCGGGTCGGCCAGTACGGAACATCCGCTGCGAGAGGTCCCACGACGTGGTGGGCGTGTTCATCCCGGAATGCGTTGTCGGCCGCTGGTGGTAAAGCCTCCTGCATGGCCAGTCCGCACTGTGGCTCAGGAGTCGGCCGCGCCTCCTGCCTGGTGTCATGATCACCAACGTGCTCTGGCTCGGCCTCCGTCACTCGGGCGTGGGACGGCGACAGCCCGGCGCCGGGACCGTCCACCGAGGAGAACCTGGCCCGGCTCACGAGGACACGAAGGCCCGTTCTCACCGATTGGACGCCGAGGCATCCAGCCGGATCGGGGGAGTAAGCGGGCCGGCTGCTACGGGGTCGGGCCGGGAATCCGCAAGCTCCTCTTTCCGTTGACGCCAGGGCTCTTTGTGTTCTGGAGCGCATCAAGGATGGCCAGGCCCTGGCCCACCACACCCGCGGCGATCTGATTGACGCCCTCGGTGCCGTTGAGGACGGTGAGTGTGGCGCTCGACATACCGCGGGCGGCGGCGTCGGCGAGGGCCGGCAGGTTCTCCACCACGCGGTTGGCGGCGAGCAGCTCCTGGTTTCCATCGCGCAGCGAGAGGGCGCGGGCGGTGTTCGCGTCGGCCTGGGCCTGTGCGAGAGTCCGCTCGGTGTAGGCGTTGCCGTCAGCCTCGAACTTGGCGCGGTCCCGGGCGGCTTCGGCCAGGGTGCGCTGTCGGTATGCCTCAGCGTCCGCCGGGCGCCTGACTTCTCCTTCGAGGCGCTGGGCTGCCAGTTCGGCCTGGCGCTGGGCGAGCGCGGTCTGTTCTTCGATGACCTCGTGGGACGCTCTGGCCTGAGCAAGCGGGCCGGCCTGGGCGGCGCGGGCGTTGGACTGCTCGGTCTCGGCGAGGAACCCGGCTCGCTTGATCGCGGTGTCTCGCTCGTACTCCGCCTTGAGGGCCGCCGCCTGCTGTTCGCGTTCGGTCGCCTCCTGGTCGGCCTTGGCCTGGGCGATTCGCGCCTGGCTGGCGACTGCGGCGGCATGCGGAGCTGCGAGGTTGTTGATGTATCCGGTGGTGTCCTCGATCTCCTGGATCTGGAGCGCGTCGACGACGATACCGAGTTTCTCCATCTCGCTGTGACTGCCGGCCATTACCTCCTGGGCGACCCGGTTGCGTTCCCGGATGATTTGTTCGACGGTCAGTCCGCCGACGATGGACCTGAGGTGTCCGGCGAAGATCCGGCCGACGAGCTCCTCCATCCGTTCTTGCTCGGAGAGGAAGCGGCGGGCTGCGTTAGCGATCGAAACCGCGTCGTCACCGACCTTGAACACGCAGACCGCGCGGACGCTCAGCCGGATGCCCTGCTGGGTAACGCAGTCCTCCGCGATCTCCGCTTCCCGCAGTGCCAGGGACAGCATGCGGGCCTTCTGCTTCACAGGTAGCACGAAACTGCCGTGACCTGTGACGATACGGAATTGTGTCGCCTGCGCCTGCCGTTTCGTACCGGATATGAGCATGGCTTCATTAGGTGCGGGGACCTGCCAGAACAACATGAGGGAACTCCCGTCGAGCGTCGGGACGCAACTCACCTTTCAAGATCTTTGCAGGACCGTTCAGGACGGCAGCGGCTCGACGATCACCGAGCGCGCAGAAATGGAGTCAATGACGATGACCCGTGTGTCTCTTGAGAGGGCGGTGTCGGTACGCGACCACGCCGCGTACGTCTCCGAGCCTCCGCGCACGGCAACCAAGACCTCACCCGGGCCATCCGGAGGGATCCCCACGGTGATTCTTCCGATTGCTCCGATCGGGCTCTGGGAGGACTCGTCAGCGCTGGGCATGGGCCCTCTCGCCGGGCATAGGTTTCATGATCACTGATCATCGCCTCCGGCCCTGTTCTCGATCGAGAGCCGCCACGGCGCATGAGCCGTCGGGGACAATTCTCCCGATGTCTTCACCGTACTCCCGTCCTGTGCCGGGGTGGGGCGCGGCGTCGGTACCCGCCGTCGGTCTGCTTGGACTTGCCGGTGATGCTGTTGCCGGACGCGTTGGCCTGCCTGCGCAGAGATCTCGCGACGGGCTCGGGCAGAAGCCGCAGCTCCCGTCGCACGCACTGGCGTCCGCATCGCCGCCGCTGCTCGGGGCATCGACGAGCCGACGGACGGCTTTGAGCCGGTGCCGGGTTCATGGACCATCTGCGTCAGCGGAGGACCCGGCTGCGGGCCGAACGGCATCCGTCCAGGGTTTCGGCGCAGGTGGCCCCTGGGTCCTGCATGAGATGTGAAGGCCGTTGGTGCGTCTGCGTCACACGATCTTCGGGGTTGCTCTGGGGTCGGGACGACCTTTCCGGTGGCGCCTCGCTGCTCCCGGAGTCCGGGTGCGAGTGACGCGGTTGGCCAACACCTTCTGGAGAAGGCTGTAGTCCCTCGTCCCGCAGGCCGCGCAGGAGTACGTCGCGCAGGGCGTGGTCGTCCTCCACGATGAGGATGCGGCCACCTGTCACCGTGCGGTCCCTCGACCGGCCAGTACGTACGCGCAGGCGGTCAGTGCCAGCCAGGCGGCGGCGAACAGCCAGCCGCCGATGACATCGCTGAACCAGTGCACGCCGAGGTAGACCCGGCTCAGTCCCACAGCCACGCCCCACATACCGATCAGGACGGCGGCCACGGGCGGGATGCGCGGGCCCCGCAGATACAGGGCGGCGAAAAGGAGGCCCGCGGTCATTGCGCCGGTGGTGGCGTGGCCTGACGGGAAGGACCAGCCCGAGGCATGCGTCGCCCAGTCGGCGAGCGGGGGCCGGGGGCGGGCAACCAGCGTCATGACTGCGTAGCGCAGAACCTGCCCGGAGCCCAGACAGAGCGCGAGTACCGCGGCAGTGGTGACACGCCGCCTGATGGTGCCGCCCACGGACAGGCCCGCCAAGAGGACTGCGGCAAAGGGGATGAATCCGGTACCGGTCGCGGTGATCGCGCGGGCGAGGGTCACCGCGGCGCCGGGGCGGTGCGTCAGGGACCAGTGGGTCAGCGCGGCGTCGCCGGGCAGCAGCCCCTGCGTCGCACGGAGCACGACCACGGTGAGCAGGGTAAAGGCCGCCGCGGCGGCCAGGGCCACCCCGCCGCACAAGCGTGCAGGCGGGCGGCGGGTCACGCGGCGGCCAGTAGCGGACGCAGTGGGCTGTCCTTCAGCCGGGCGGCGATCGCGCCCTGCTTGCGCCTCACCGCCCAGGTGGTGAGGAGGGCAACCAGGGCGCCGACAAGGAACCCGATAAGGACGTCGTGCGGGTAGTGCACGCCCACCCACACCCGCGAGGCCGCCATCAGGCCCGCTGCGGCCATGGCGATGAGACCCAGTCGGCGCGATACGAGAAGGAGTGCGAAGGCTGCCGCGGAGGCGAGGGCCGCGTGATTGCTGGGGAAGGACCAGTCACCGGGTGCGGGGCACGCTTCGAGGGTGGCCACGTGCAGTTGGTCGCAGGGCCGGCCCTCATGGACTGCCAGTTTCAGAAGGGAGTCGACGCCAAAAGCGAGGACGGTGACCAGGGGGACGGCCAGCGCGGTGATCACGGCCGGGGTCCCGGCTCGGCGGGCCTGCCACCACGCGACGAGCATCAGCAGAGCGAACACTCCCAGCCCGTACGACGACCAGTTGGTGACCAGGCTGTCGACCCATCCGGGCGCCCGGTGGGCTAGGCCGACGATCTTGAGGTAGGCGGGGCCGTCGATGGCCGAACCGTCGTAGGCGAGATACATCAAGGGGTCTCATTCCGGTGCTTGGCGACTCGCCGGGAACGGAGCAGTTCGGCTGCGAGCGGGAGCAAGGTTCACGGCGAGTGGAGATGCGGCGATGACGTGCATGGCCATGCGTGGGTGGCCTCTCACTGAATGCGGGCAGGGGGCAGCCGGGACAGAACCACCGAGCGACTACAATGACGTAGACGGTCTACTGGACTGTAGACGATCCGAGGATGGGGGAATGTCATGGCGGAGGGTGTTGCCGAGCGCAGAGCGGCGGGGGAGCTGGAGGCGAGCGTGCTCGCGGCGCTGTGGGCCGCGGACGGCCCCCAGACCGTCGGCCAGGTACAGCACAGCCTGGCAGTCGAGCTGGCCCGCACGACCGTGACGACGGCCCTGACCCGTCTCTTCGGGAAGGGGGCCGTCGGCAGGGAACGTTCCGGTCGCGGATTTGCCTACTTCCCCGTCCAGGACACCCACGGCCTGACCGCTCAGCGTATGCACCACGAGCTTGACAAGGACCACGATCGACAGACCGTGCTCGCCCGGTTCGTCTCCGATCTGGATCCCGAGGACGAACGCATACTGCGCGACCTTTTGGGGAGCGGTGACGGGCAGTGATCACCGCCCTGATCGTGCCGTTGCTGATGCCACTCGCGGCGCCGGCGCTCGTCCGGTGGGCAGGACCCCGCCAGAGTCCTGCGGCTGCGATGTGGGCGCTGACCACGACCGCGTGTGTGTTGGCGGTCAGCTGGCTCGCGGCACTCGGCGGTTTGCTTCTCGCCGGCGCGCTCACCATGTCCGCTCCGGCCCACCTCGGCCACCTGATCCGCCCCCTGAACGTCGCGCCCGCCGTGGTCGCCTATCCGGCGACCGCGCTCGCCGTCGGGACGCTGTTCGTCTGCGCTTGCGCCGTGGCCCGGGCGGCGCTGCGTCAGCTCCGCCAGTACCGCACCGCGCACGCGCAGTTGCGCAACGCGCCCCATGCGGGAGACCTCAGTGTCTTGGACAGCCCCGAACCAGACGCCTACGCCCTTCCAGGGAGCCCGGGGCGCATCGTGGTGACCTCCGGCATGCTGCGCACCTTGGACGGACCCGAGAGAGAAGCCCTCCTCGCCCACGAACGGGCCCACCTGGCTGGCCGCCACCACTACTTCCTCGCCGCAGGCGACCTCGCCACCCGCTGCCATCCCGCCATGAGCGGACTGCGCGACGCCATCGGCCTGGCCGTCGAACGCGTCGCTGACGAAGCCGCCGCGACCGCGGTCGGCGACCGTAACCTGACAGCGCGCGCCATCGGTCGCGCAGCCCTTGCCAAGCACGCCGGCAGCTCCACTCGACCCGCCTTCGCCGCGGGAGCCGCAGGCGGGCCCGTGCCACAGCGTGTGAAAGCGCTGCTCCAGCCAGCGGCCACTCCTCGCAGGCCGGCAGTCGCGGCAGCCAGCCTGCTACTTGCCTGCTCGGCCGTAACCGGTGGGGGAGCCGCTGCCGGGCTCGTGAGTCTGCATCACAACGTAGAGATCGCCCAGGGCGAAGTGCAGGACGACTGACCGGGCAGAGGCCGCGGGTCAACGGCCACCGCGACCTGCTCGCCCTCGTCCACGCCGCCGGACTTCAGCTGTCCGCATCGGGCCCCGCGGCCGGGCCTTCGGTCAGCCCGGCCTCGCTCCACGCTGACCTCGCCAACGCGCACGCCCGCCAGGAATTGCGGGACAGCCCTTAGTCACTCAGACCGGGTATCTGGAACGCCGACTTCGAGCTGATGAGCGAGCAGGCATGACGGAAATCCGGACTGCTGAACCGGACAGGAGCCGCGAACCAGTGACCCAGGATGCGTTTCCAACACTGCTTGAGGGGTGGCCCGGTTCCGCACTGAGGTGTGGTCCCGAGGATTGTCAGGGGGCAGGGGGCTTTGCCGCCGAGGCGGCGGGGACGTGTCGAGCGGTTCCACGGAGCCTGGCGTGTACGTGTGAGTGCGTGCCCCGTCGTGTCTGCCCAGTCCCGGAGTAGCCGCCCGTTCTGATGGATGCATGACCCTTGATCGGCCGATGTACCGCGTCAAGCGGCGGCTTCTTGGCGAGCCACTCACCACCGAACGTGTCAGTGAGGAGAAGCTGGGCAACCGGACGGCCCTCGGTGTTCTCGCGTCCGACTGCATCAGTTCGTCGGCGTACGGCTCCGAGGAAATGCTCCGGGTCCTCGTGCCGGTGGTGGGAGCAGCCGCTTTCACGCTGGTCATGCCGGTAACCGGTGCGATCTTGCTGGTGCTGCTGCTTCTGACGCTCTGCTACAGCGATGTCGTCACGATCTACACCCGGGCCGGTGGCTCCTATGTGGTGGCCCGGGAAAACTTCGGGCCCAACGTCGCTCAGGTCGCCGCCGTGGCCCTGCTGGTCGACTACATCGTCACCGTTGCCGTCCAGGTATCGGCCGGCACGAACGCGCTGATCTCACTCGCCCATCTGGCCGGCAACGGCTGGACGGGTCTGGACCATCTCCAGTTGCCGGTCTCCGTAGTGGTGATCGTGATGCTCGCGTACGGGAACCTGCGCGGAGTCCGCGAGGCGGGCCGGATGTTCGCGCTGCCCGCGTATCTCTTCGTTGCCGCAATGAGCCTGGTCTTCCTCGTCGCGGCGGTGCGCGCGCTGACGGGCGAGCTGCCGCATGCTGACCTGAATGCTCCTGGGGTGGTGCCTCTGGGGGCTCCCGGCGATGGCTGGCTCTACGGTGCGTCGCTGTTCATCGTGCTGCGTTCCTTCGCCAACGGCGGCTCGTCCCTCACCGGGCTCGAAGCGATCTCGAACGGCATCTCCGCCTTCCGTGAACCGCAGGGCCGAAACGCCCGGCACACCCTCATCACCATGAGTTGCGTGCTCGCCTTCCTGGTCCTGGGCGTCTCCACCCTCGCGCATTTCACCCACGCCGTCCCGTACACCGACGGGACCCCGACCGTCATCGCGCAGGAGGCCCGGCTCGCCTTCGGAAACGGAACGATGGGGACGATCGGGCTCGTCTTCGTCCAGCTCGCGACCGCACTCATCCTCTACACCGGTGCCAACACCCCCTTCACCGGGTTCCCGTTCCTGGCCAGCTTCGTAGCACAGGACCGGTTCCTGCCGCGGGTGCTCACCCGGCGCGGGCACCGGCTGGCCTTCTCCAACGGCATTGTCACCCTCTCCGCTCTCTCGCTCGCCCTACTGCTCGTTACGGGCGCCAACGTGGACAAGCTCGTAGCCCTCTATGCGATCGGCGTGTTCACCGCCTTCACCATGGCTGGGGCCGGCCTCGCCGCCTACCACCTGCGCAGGCGTGAGCCTCTGCGCCGAGTGAAGATCACGGTCAACGCACTCGCGGCGATTGTCTCCGCCGTTGTCGTGCTGATTTTCGCCGTCACCAAGTTCACCGAAGGCGCTTGGCTGGTCGTTGTGGTCTTCCCGCTCGGGGTCTGGGTACTGATCCGCATCAACCGCGAGTACCGGCGTGAGGCCGCGGCCCTGGAACGGCTGCCCACGGGCGCGGACCGGCCGCGTACGCACCGCCACCAGGTGTTCGTCCTTGTCGAGACGCTGGACTTGGCCACGCTGAAAGCGTTGCGGTATGCCCACGAGCTGCGGCCTGACAACGTCAGAGCCGTACACTTCGCCATCGACGAGGCACATGCACGCCGGCTGTCCGCCCTCTGGGCATCGACGTCCGCGACCTCGGTCGACCTGGAACTGGTGGCCTGCCCCGACCGCCGACTGCGTCACGCGATGCGGGAACTGACCGTCAGGACAACACAGGGCGGGGATACCTCCCTCACGGTGCTCGTGCCCCGGCGGATGTACGCCAACGCCCTCGGCAGAATGCTGCACAGGGGCACCGGCGAGAAGATGTCGAGGGCTCTGGAACAGCTGCCCCACGTTGCGGTCACGATCCTGCCGTTCAACGCGTCGCACGCCATGAAAGCTCTCGAGACGGATCGCCCGCCCAGCATGGACTGAGATCGAGCTTCGCACGTATATCGGGCGGCTGACGGTCCTGATCGGCAGGTGCAAATAAGTCCTCGCCCAGGTCACGAGCTGTGCGGCATAGGCGGAGTCGGAGGACGTGTGTGACGGCATCGGTGATAGGGCGAGGGACTTGCCGATGGGCCGGGCGGGGCCTCTCCTGAAGCCATGAGACGAGGCCCCACTGGAGCGCTCTGGTTGGGCTTCGCCGTGAGTTCGACTGTGCTTGAACGCCTGACGCGTTCAGCTTTTCACGCAGTTCGTGGCCGTGTGATGCTCGCGGGAGCGGTGGATTTGCGATCGCGGCTACAGGCAACGTCGTAAGCGTGAGACGACGGGGCCGCGGGGAGGCACGGCGGGGCTGGCACCAGGAGGGTTTCGTGTCAGGGGCCGTAGGGGTTCCAGTGCCCGAGGAACGGCTTCAGGTCGTCGGCTCGTGGTTCGGGGATGAGGGGCATCCGGAGTGGAGTGTTCAGCGGGTCGAGGCGCTCTGTGGTGGCTTCTGCGCAGATGATCCATGCCTCGGCTTCGGTTCTGGTCTGGCCTGAGGGCATGGTCTCGACTCGTGTGCGGGCAGCGGTCACGTACTCGGCCAGTCGGGTCGCGTGGCGTCATGCCGCTTCGTGCGCCTCGAAGTGCCTGACGCGGTATGTCTCGGCGTACTGGACGCGGGCCTTCTCCATGGCGGCTTGCCGGCGGAGCAGGAAGTGCGCCGTCTCGTAGGGGCTGTGGCCGATGACGGTGGCGGTGCCGGGCGGGGAGGCGGCGGCGGCCGTCGCGGCGTCGGGTCTCAACTGTCACGCCCATCAGAGGCGTTGCTCAAGGTAGACCGGACGGCGCGGCGGAGCGATATGCCCGCAGCAAGCGGATCCACCTTGTCGGGCAGGCCGAGCCCCCCGGAGTGACCGGGCCCCGGCCGCCCCCCCGTCATAACTCCGGCAGTTGGGTCGACTGCGCACACAGATCCGCGCGGTTCGCGGCACCCGTCTTGTTCATCAGGCTGGCGATGTGTTTCTCGACCGTGCGGGGCGAGATGAACAGCCGGTCGGCGATGTCCTTGTTGCTCAGCCGGTCGGCGAGGAGCCGGAACGCTTCGTACTCCCGCACCGTGACGCCGAGGGCCCGCAACTGTTCGGGGATGCCGTCCGTGCCGCTTCGGTGCTGGTGCACGGGGGCACCGAGCCGTCTCAGGGCGGCCCGGCAGGCATTCGTGACGGCAGGCACCCCCTGCTCGTGGAAGTGGTGCTCGGCCCGTCTGAGCCAGGCGACCGGCTCGCCCCAGCCGTCCTCGTGTGCCGCGTCGGCGATCAGCCGCAGACCCAGGTGCAGGGCGGTCGGGTACGCGGCGGCATCCCGCAGCGCCGCACCGATGCGCTCGGCCGCCTCTTCGCTCTTCCCTTCCCGGCCGAGCAGGACGGCATCGGCGAAGGTGACGAACTGGCGGTTCCACCGCATCCGTCCGACCGCCGTGGCGGCGACCGCCTCCTGTCGCGTTCGGTCCGCGTCGCCGGCCAGCACGTCCAGCAACAGCCCCACCCCGTGCGTGCCGCTGAGGTAATAGGTGCTGGGATTGTGCCGCTCCAGCTCCGACACCGCCCCCAGTTCCTCCCGTGCCAGGTCCCGGTCCTCCTCCAACAGGGCGCAGAACGCGCGTGCCATGCCCAACGTGAGTGGTTCCTCCTGCGAACCCGCCCCCTCCCATTCCGCGAACGAGTCGAGGGCGGCCTCCATCGCCCGTCGATCGCCCTGGTGCGCCTCCAGCGACGCCAATGACATCAGGAGGTACCGGACTGCGGGGGCGAGCTTGAGCCTGCGCACGATCGTGAGGCACTCGACGGCGGCTTCCCGCGTCGCCTCGCGCACGCCCCGCATCACCCCGTCCAGGACGAGAATGCCGTCCACGGTGTGCACGATGCTGATCGAGCCCAGCCGCAGCGCCTCCTCACGGGCGGACAACAGTCCGGAGGTGTCGCCTTCCGCCAGCCAGTCATTGCCGGCGATACGGGTCGCCGCATACATCCGCCGCAGTGGGAGCTGGTGCCGTTCGGCCGTCGACAGGGCCTTTTCGAGCATGGCCCGGGACTCGTCCGGGTCGCGCTCGCGGGCCACGGTCGCCAGCAGCTCCCATGCCTGGCAGGCGACCGCAGGCAGCGCGTAGCGCTCGGCGGCATCGGCCGCCGAGCGGGCGAGCTTCTCCGCTTGCTGGGTGCGGTCCGTGCCAGGTGTGTCCAGCGCGAGATAGGCAGCGGTGACGTCGACGGCTGCCGTCGCCGCACCATCCGGACTCGCTCCCAGCACCTCGCGGGCGCGGTCGATCTGCCGATTGCCGTCGCTCCAACGCCCAGCCGTGTGAGCCACTTTGGCCAACCGGGTGTGCAGGATCGCCAGACGTGACGCACCCAGACCGGCGCTGTCCAAGGCATGGAGATGCTCGACCAGGTCGAAGGCCCGGTCGAAGTCGCCGGATTCGGCCAGCGCGGGCAGGAGCGCCTCCAGCGCACCCGCCCGGTCCTGCGGGTCGCCGGACTCCGCCAGCAGCGTCTCGGCCCGGCTGAGCAGGGTTACCGCCGAACCGAGCGCGCCCGACGTCAGAGCCCGCCGCCCCGCCTCCGCGAACAGCTTGCCGGCCGCGGTGTCCTCGCCGGCCGAGGACCGCAGCCCGGCTGCGAGCGCGCACCACTCGCCGGGCAGCTGCGGGTGCAGCTTCTCCACCGCCTCCGCGCCCTGGCGTGCCAGGTCCGCCTGCTGAGTCGGCGTCAGCTGAGTGAACAGGGCTTCCACGGTGGGTGAATGACGAAAGGAATACCAGTCGGGAGCGGGCTCGTCCGGGACCACCAGGCGAGCCGCGACACCGGCCTGCAGATGGCTGAGCAGTGCCCGGTCGTCAATGCCCGTCATCCGCTGGAGCACGGTGAGCGGGAACCTTCTGCCCAGCACGGCCGCCGCCGACAGCAGCGTCAGGCCCTCCGCACCCAGCCGGTCGATACGGCGCAGGATTCCCCGGGCGAGAGCGGAGGAGACGTCGCCGCGCGGATCACCGACCGTCCGCCAGCCGTCCGGCCCCTGCACCAGGGTGCCCGCGCCGATCATCGACTGGAGTAACTCCTCGACCAGGTAGGGGCTGCCTGCGCCGCCCTCCCACAACCGCTCCAGCACCGCCGCGGGCACGTCCTGCGCAGTGGTGCCCAACTGACCCGCCACCAGTTCGCAGACCTGGGGGCGGGTCAGTGGCGACAGCTCCACGACCGAGGCCGTGCCACGCCGGCGGGCCGACTGCGCGAGGTCCAGGACGTCGCTGAAGTCCGTGCGGATGGTGGCGAGGAGCAGAACCGAGCTGTACTCCAGATTGTCCACGAGGTATTCCAGGACGCCCAGTGTCTCGGGGTCGGCGTCGTGCAGGTCCTCCAGCACCACGATCCGACCCCGACCGTGGTCGGTGGCCATGAGCAGACGCAGTACGGCCTCGCCTAGGATCACCATGGAACTGCTGTCGCCTGCACCGGTGTTCCAGTCCGGGATCAGTCGTCCCAGCACGGGTCTGTACGGCCCCAGGGGCAGCTCGTCCAGCGATTCACCGGTACGGAACAGAGACATCAGCGCCTCGGTCAGCGGTCGGAAGGGCACCGCCGGACCGGTGGTGCTGCTGCGTCCGCGCAGCACGCCCATCCCTAACTCGAGCGCGCTGCCCACGACCTCGGCTGCCAGCCGGGACTTGCCCACCCCGGCTTCGCCCACCAGGAAGACCACACCGCCGCGTCCATGCCGAGCGTGGGACAAGGCGCGTTCGAGTAGGCCCAGTTGGGCATCCCGGCCGATGAGAGAAGACGCTTGGGAAGGCATGACCTCCAAGCATAATCAGATTACCTGGAGCCGTGGTGCGGCGTCCGGCCCTCCATTCCGCTCGGCCTCCGGCCCGCCGAGCGGAGTGGAGCGTCTACTGGGGCGCGGACACCGAGGTGTCGATCGAACTCAGCGTGATGACTATTCCGCTGGTGAGAACCATGCCTGCCAGGACGCGGGCGCGGGTGCACGCACGATTGCGGCCCGAGAGGGTGATACCGCCTGCGGCGTCCTGCTCGGCGCCGGCAGGCGTGGGGGCACCGGCCTCGGCGGAGACGGAAGCGGCCTGGCTGGAGAGCTGGTTCTGCTGGTTCATGGGAGAACTCCTTCGTGGTGAAGTGCTCGGGTAGGCGAGGGGAGAGCGGAGACGGGGAGAGCGGGGGCAGGAGCGGGAAAAGAGCCGGGTCCGGCCGTGGCCTTTCGCCCTCAGCGGGCGGGCAGAGTGGCCGGACAGGAGTGCTCCAGCAGGAGCGCGGACGGGACACGGGTGGGGGAACACAGACGGAGGAGTCCGTAGCCGATGCCGGCGAGGCCCGTCAGCATGCCGGGAGAGGGCACTTGGTCGGGGGTGGCGCAGCGGTGCTGCTGGCCCTCGACGGTCGCGAGTACCCGGCCGCTGGTGCGGGTCAGGGCAGCGGACGCTTGGGTGTCGCCCCGGCCGGCCAGGACCGAAAGGGCTTCCAGGGCACCGAACACGCCGTGGCCCGCGCTCAGGTTGGGGCCGTCGCCGAGGGCGGAGAGCCGGGCGGCGAGGTCGTTTCGCCCCGGCAGGTGCGCGGCCGCAGCGGCGATCCCGGGCAGACCGGTGGTCCACGAGGGGCCGTGCGCGGCGGCTTCGGGCCCGGCGGTGGCCGAGCGCAGTAGACCGGCCGCTTCCTCCGGACGTCCCCTTCCGTCCGCCCGGTGGTCCGCGTGGCGCCACAGCGCCCAGCCGATGCCCGCGGCCCCGTCGGCGAACCCTGCGGAGCCACCGCCCTGCGAGGCCGCGGGGGCCAGGACGTCCGCCACCGCGTCGGCCAGTTCCAGGGCCTGACGGGCGCCCGTCGCTTCATGGGCGGCGACCGCCGCCGCCAGGGCCCCGGCGGCACCGTCCGCGAAGCCGGGATCCACGCAGGCGCCCACGGCGTGTTCCAGTGCGGTGAGCGCGTCGGGCAGCGAGTCCGCGAGTTCGGCGTCGAGGAGGGACGACAGCCGGATCAGCCCGTACAGGATGCCGCCGAGCCCGTCGTACGCTCCTGGTCCGACCGCGGCACACAGTTCGGGGTCGGCCGCGAGCATCTTCAGCAGGCCAGGCAACGGCAGCACCGCCTGGTGGGCGAGCGCGGTGTAGCGGTCGGCGCCCGCGAGCAGTCCGGCCTGGGCCAGGAAGAGTGCGACCCCGGTGTAGCCCTGGCCGAGCCCCGCACCCATCGGCAGGACCGACCAGTGCCCGCCCGGCAGGCATTCGAGGCCGAGCCAGTTGGCCCGGCCGGCCCGCACGGCGCGGGCGGCGATCTCGTCGGCGATTCCGCAGGCCGCGGCGAGTAGTCGTGACGGCTCCGGCGCCACCGCCGGCAAGGGCGTCGCCACCAGCTCGGAGCGTGGCCTGACCAGCGGGGAACCGGCCTCCCGGGCGGCCAGCGCGGCCGCGACGATCCATTCCTGGTTCCGGCAGTCGACCTCGTCCATCCGGGCGATCTTGGTGCGGACGGCGCTCAGGCTCGCCACCGGCAGCAGGTGAGGCAGCCACGTCCCACCGGCCGCACGCACTCCCGTGCCGGAGGGCCGGTGGACGAAGAGGGGGATGTCCCCGCGCCACAGGTCCTCGGTCTCGTGCTCCACCAGCTGCCCGCGTGCCGGGTCGCGAGACGACTCGGTCCACAGCACCGCGAACGCGGCGTCCCGGGCGAGCGCGTCGCCGAGCAGTGCCGGGTGCGTGGACTCCTCGAGCAGGGTCGAGTACAACCGTGTGGATCGAACGATCAGCCGCGCGGGACTGTCCGCATGCCGGGCCAACAGGGCTCCTGGCGCACTGAGCTCGTTACCGTGCGCCCGGATCGCGTCGTACGTGGTGCGGAAGCCGTCCAGCAGCGCGGCGCGGTGGTCGGCGCCGTGGAGGCGACGTCCGTGGGGCAGCGGCTGGTTCTGCGCGGCCGGACTGACCACCGGACCTCGTACGACGCGCATGGTGTCCAGTCCGCTGTCCTGCCAGCACAGGCCCTCGCTCGGGTACGTGCCTTCCTCGGCACGGCCCAGCGCGGAGATGTCCAGCGCGCCGTGCTCCCCGATCAGCAGGTGGGGCAGCAGGCACGTCCGGTGGACGGAAGCCTGAAGGGCGTCGGCGGCCGGGTCGGCCCCGGCCGTGGAGGCCTGCGGCAGCCCGGTGTGCAGCAGGGTCTCGGCGTCCACCAGCACCGGCTGGTCGCCGGCAGCGATGAGGTTCTCGTAGTGCATGTCGGCGCCGTCCACCGCGTACAGCAGGGCCAGCAGTGCGCCCTGGCGCCGGTAGAAGGCGTCCGCCTCGGCCACCGAGCCGCACCAGCGGTGCTCGATGTACTCCAGCCAGCCGTGTTCCTGCCGCCGCACGGTGCGCGGGGTGCGCAGCTCCAGGCCGTCGACCCGGCCGGTGAGCCAGTGGGCCAGGTCGTCAAGCAGGGCGTGCTGCCCCAGCGGACGGGGCTTGTACACCGCGCGTGCCCCGTCCGCGAACTCCAGCACCGCCACCGAGCGCCCGGCTCGGTGGGCGTCGCCACGGCCCAGTTCGATGCGTGTGAGCGGGCCGGGGTCGCGTCCGTCGAGAAGGACGGCCACCAGTTCCTGCCGGTCGGCGTGCAGCCGCAGGCCAAGTTCGGCGACCGCGTCGGCCGCGTCCATGGCCGTCCGGCCCAGCATCCGGGCCAGCACCGGATAGGCGGTGAACAGGGCCCGCAGGCCGTCCGCACTCCCGCTGGCGGCGAGGAAGGAGGCGAAGCGATCGCGGGGCGTGGCCCCGGGGAGCCGACCGGCGCGCCGGTCGCCGTCCAGTTCACGGACGAGTGTGCGGGCCGCCTGCCGGGCCATCCGGCCCAGCAGCCACTGCTCGAACGAGGCGCGCAGCATGGCCCGTTCTGCCGGGGGGAGCGGTGCCAGCTGCCGGTCGAGGGCGGCCGAGGCCGGACCCACCAGCGGTGCCACGACCGGTGCGAAGGCCTCGGGCCCGGTTGCGTCGCCGCCGGACTCCGGCCGTGCGGCGATGTGGGCACAGTCCAGGGCCTCTTCGATGTAACCCACCCAGCGTGGAGTGCCTGCGCGGTTCGCCAGGCGTTGCGGTGACTCGTCGGCGAGGGCCCCCAGGGCGAGTTCGTCGAGACCCAGGTGGGTCAGCCGAGCCGCGAAGCCCGCCGTGTCCCCGACGGCCCAAGGGGCGCGGCCGGACGGGGCGGTCGCGACGGTCGCCACGGGACGTCCTGGGGCGCCGACGCGCTCGCTGAGGGAGAGCGCGGGGGCCCACCAGGCGAGCGGCAGGTGCGCGCTTCTGGGAGTCGTGGGTGCGGCTGATTCGGTCACAGGAAGAACGTCGCAGATACGGCACGGCCCCCACATGGGGGAGCGTCCCCCATATTCTCCGAATGCCCCCGCCGGTGAGTGGGGGCCGAGGCGGCGAACTCGTGCGCATTCGGCCCGCGTTCCCGGCGCCGGAGGCCGACCTCGCAGGTCACGGCATACGTCGATATCTCCGTGCTGCCGCACGGCCCGCCGTGACACCTCGTTCCGGCGGCACGTCCCCGCCGGTGCGCGGCCGTCCGCGCGGAAGGAGTCAGTGCCGGGCCGGCGGCAGCAGGCGTGGCTCAAGGCGTTCCTCACGCACCCCGTCACCCTCGCACGTCACCACGTAGGCGCCCTTGCCCGCCGATTCCGTGACCGCCTCCACGAGACGGGTGCCGTGGTACACGAGCCCCACCCCGTCGTCGGTGCAGTGCGCCGTCGGCAGGGTGCCGTCAGCGACCATCCGGTGGATCAGCGGACGGCGGCCCAGGTCGGAGTCGTAGTGGACACCGTTGCCGTACGGCAGGAAGCCGAGCGCGTCCACCACCGGCCGCAGATCCGGCCCGTACGAGTCGGTCGCGCCGCCCGTGAACCAGCAGATGGATCCGGCGCTCACCCCGCTCAGCACCACCCCCGCCTGCCAGGCGCGCCGCAGCGCCCCGTCCAGCCCGTGCACCCGCCACACCGCCAGCAGATTCGCTACCGACCCGCCCATAACCCACACGACGTCGTGGTCGAGGAGCGTGCCCTCCACGTCCTCCACGTTCGGCATGGGGAACAGGTGCAGCGGCGTCAGGTCGAACCCCGCCACCCGTGCCGCCTCGTGCATGCGTGCGGTGACGTGCTCCGCGTCCCCCACCGCCGTGCCCAAGTACAGGATGCGCGGACGGCGCCCGTCCACCCCGGACAGGTCAACCGCGTGGTGGACCAGGGAGTTGAACAGCACCCGCGCACGGGGGTCGGCGCGATGCCCTCCGGAGGTGGCCAGGACGGTCGGCTGCGAGGCGGGCATGCGCGAGATGATAACCCGTGCCGGCAACGGGTCGTTGCCGCAACGCGACGGGGCCGCTCCGCCGCACGCCGCGGGAGCATCGGCCACAACTTGGGTGGTCGGCCCGCATCCGCCACCGCCCCCGCCTCCCGTCTACTGATGTCCGGCCGACGATCCCGGCAGCGGCACGGGACCGTGCAGCCCCGGCGTGTGGAACATCGTCGACTCAATCAGTGACCAACAGGTGCCGTACGGCCGAGACAACAGGAGTGAAGGACATGCGGACCTCTCTGGGTATCGACCCCCTCGCACGGAGCGTCTATCTCACGATGGTCGACCTACCCGGCGCCGGTGTCTCCGAGTTGGCGGAGCAGATGAAGGTGTCCGAGGACACGGTCCGGGAGCGGCTGGAGCGGTTGTCCTCCCTCCTGCTGGTGGTTCCCGGCGATACCTCCACCGGCTGGCGTCCCGTCGACCCGGAGGTGGGCCTGGCGGCGATGCTCGCCCGGCAGCAAGACGAACTCGCGCGCCATCGCCTCCAGGTTGAGGACAGCCGGCTCGAAGTGACCCGGTTGCTCTCCGAGCACTCCCGCGCCGGCCGTGACGGTATGCCGGGCGTCGAGTGGCTGGCCGGTGCGGACGCCGTGTGGCGGCGTGTCACGGAACTCGCCGAAGGGTGCGAGCAGGAGTGGCTGACTGTCGGCCCCACGGAGCGGGTCGCTGTTCCCGTTGCCGAGTCCGCCCGGTCCATCGACGAGATCCTGCGCAGGCGTGGAGCGGTTGCCCGCACCATCGTCCTGGAGAGCGTCCGCAACGATCCCGAGGCGATGAGCCGCGTGCGGGGGAGGACAGGCAGCGTCGGCTCGATCCGTACGTTGCCGTCGCTGCCCGCGTGGATGATCCTCTGCGACCGCACCCACGCCGTGGTTCCGGTCGCCGGTGCCCGGGCCGTCGTCGGCGCCATGGTGTGCGGCGTCGAGTCGGTCACCCAGGCGTTCGCCGCCCTGTTCACCCGCCTCTGGAAGGAGGCGTTGCCGCTGGCCGAGGCGCGCCCGCGCACCCGTGGCGGCCTCTCCCTCCAGGAGCAGCACGTCCTGAGACTCTGGGCGCAGGGTCTCACCGATGCCGCCGCCGCCCGCAGGATGGACGTGTCGCTGCGCACGGTTCGCCGGCTCTCCGAGAAGCTGACCGATCGTTTCGGTGCGCAGAGCCGCTTCCAGCTCGGCGCTCTGGCGATCGCCCAGGGTGGCATCCAGGTCGAGGACATGGTCTGACGCGTCCTGCACGCATCCGTGAGACCCCACGGTCGTCTTCGCGGCAGGGGCGTAAGCCCTCATCCGGCCGGCGCGAACTGTGCGCTGATCGCCGCCATCATCAGGTCCGCGATGTGCTGCGCCAGTTCCTCGGGGGTCGGGTGGTCGAACACGGTCCGTACCGGTATGTCGACCCGCAGAGCCTTCCGCAGCCTTGACGCGACCTGGGTGGCGAGCAGTGAGTGCCCGCCCAGCTGGAAGAAGTTGTCGTGGACGCCGACGCGTTCGATGCCCAGAAGCTCCGTCCAGACGGCCGTGATGTGACGCTCGACGGTGTTGCGCGGCGCCGTGTACGACGTTCCGAGATCCGGCCGCATGCCGTCCGGCGCCGGCAACGCCGCCCGGTCCACCTTGCCGTTCGCGGTCAGCGGCAGCTGCTCCAGCACCATGAACCCCGCCGGGATCATGTAGTCGGGCAGCTGGCGCCCCAGGTGCGCGTGCAGTTCCATGATGCTCGGGGCGTCCGGTCCGGCGGCCACCAGGTAGGCCACCAGCCGCTTGTCGCCCGGCACGTCCTCGTGAACGACCACGGCGACCTCACCGACACCGGGATGGGTGATCAAGTTGGCCTCGATCTCGCCCAGTTCGATGCGGTTGCCGCGGATCTTGACCTGGTGGTCGACCCTGCGCAGGAACTCCAGCTGTCCGTCCGGCTGCCACCGGACCAGGTCGCCGGTGCGGTACACCCGGCCGCCCACCTCCTCGGCCTCGAACGGGACGAAGCGCTCGTTCGTCAACTCGGGGCGCCCCAGGTAGCCGCGCGCCACCTGCACTCCACCGACGAGGAGTTCACCGGGAACGCCGACGGGCTGCGGAGTGCCGTGCTGGTTCACCACGACGCACCGGGTGTTGGCGACCGGCCGGCCGATCGGCGGGACCGTGTCACCGGGGACGCACACCGTGGAGGTGGCGACCACCGTGGTCTCCGTCGGACCGTAGTTGTTGACCACGCGGAACGGCAGCCGGGCGAGCGGCGGCATCCGCAGCCGGTCACCGCCGGTCAGTACGTAGTCGAGGGTGCTGTCCGTGCCCCAGTCGAGCGCCGACAACGACTCCAGCATCGGCGTGGACAGGAATGCGGCGTGGACCGCCTGCTCGCCCAGCCAGTCCCGCAGCAGATGCGGAGTGAGCCTGACCCTCTCGTCGGTGACGCAGCAGGTCGCACCCCGGGTCAGGCCGAGCCACAGCTCCCACGCCGCCGCGTCGAATCCGATCCCGGCGAGCAGCGCGATCCGCTGCCCCGGGTCGAGTCCGTACTCGCCCGCCGTCCAGTGGACCAGGTTCACCAGGCTGTGGTGCTCAACCTGGACCCCCTTGGGCCGGCCGGTCGAGCCGCTGGTGTAGATGAGATATGCCAGGTTGTGAGCGGCGGCGGCGGGCTCCGGATCGGTAACCGGCTCACCGTCCAGCGGACCCCCTTCGGCGTCGCACTCGTCGAGCAGCAGCAGCGGAACGCCGGACGGGATCCGGTCCGCCTGCCCGGTGTGGGTGAGGACGACCGGGGTCCTCGTGTCGCGCACCATGTACGCCAGCCGCTCGACGGGGTACTCCGGGTCCATCGGCACGTAAGCGGCCCCCGCCTTCAGTACCGCCAGCTCCGCCGTCACCAGGTCTGCCCCACGGCCCAGGCACACCGCCACCGGCATGTCCGGCCGCACCCCGTACCGGGTCCGCAGGTGGTGGGCGATCCGGTTGGCGCGGGCGTTCAGCTCGCCGTAGGTCAAGTCGCCCTGCGGTGAGTCGACGGCCACGGTGTCCGGCTGCTGGGCGGCCCGCTCCTCGAAGAGGCCGTGCAGGGTGGCCTTGTCCGGGTAGGCGGTGGCGGTGCCGTTCCATTCGACGAGCGTCTTCCGCCGCTCGGCCGGGGTGAGCATGCACAGCTCCGACAGCCGAGCCCCCGGCGCGCCGGCGACCGAGTCCAGCAACGTACGCAGGTGGCCGGCCAGCCGGTCGACGGTGTCACGCGCGAAGAGGTCGGTGCGGTACTCCAGGGTCCCGAGCAGGCTGCCGGCCGGGCCTTCGGACATGATCAGACTCAGGTCGAACTTGGCGTCCGGCAGTGTCACGGCGAACGGTTCCACCTCCAGACCCGGCAGGCTCCAGGTGTGACCGTCCGGCGTGTTCTGCAGCGCGAACAGGGTCTGGAACAGCGGGTTGCGCGACGGGTCGCGGTCGGGTGCCAGTTCCTCCACCAGGCGCTCGAAGGGAAGGTCCTGGTGGTCGTACGCGCCGAGTGCGGTGTCCTTCACCCGGTCGATGAGCTCGGTGAAGGTGGGGTCGCCGGACAGGTCGGTGCGCATCACGAGGGTGTTGACGAAGAAGCCGATCAGATCCTCGGTCTCGGCCCGGTTGCGGCCGGCGATCGGGCTGCCGACCGCGACGTCGTCCTGCATGCTGTACTTCGCCAGCAGCACCTGGAACACCGCCAGGAGCACCATGTAAAGGCTCGCGCCGTTCGTCGCCGCCGCCGCCCGCAGTCGCGCGGCGACCTCACCCGGCACCTCGAACGCCAACGTGGCGCCGCCCGCCGGCGGTCCCGCCGGGCGTCGGTGGTCGCTCGGCAGCTCCAGCGGTTCCAGCCCGGTGAGCCGGTCCCGCCAGTAGGCCAGTTGCCCCTCCATCACCTCACCGGCCATCCGCTCCCGTTGCCACACGGAGAAGTCCGCGTACTGCAGAGGCAGGGTGGGCAGACCGGTCGGCGCCACCCCCGACATCGCCGCCCGGTACCCCTCGCGCAGTTCGCGCGCCATGACTCCCTCCGACCATCCGTCGGCGGCGATGTGGTGCACGGTCAGCAGGATGAATGCCTCGTTGTCGGCGAGCCGCACCAGGTGGGCGCGCAGCAGCGGACTCGTCGCCAGATCGAACGGGCGACCCGCTTCAGTCTCCGCGAACCGCCGTGCCGCCGCACGCCGTTCGTCCGGATCGAGGACGTGGCGCAGGTCGTGGACGGATGCTCCCACCGGTGCCGGTGGGTCGATGACCTGCCCCGGCTCGCCGTTCTCGGGGACGAATCGGGTGCGCAGGATCTCGTGACGCGCCACCATCGCGGTGAGAGCGGTGTCCAGCGCGGTCGCATCCAGTGCGCCACGGACGTGCAGGGCGAACGGTACGACGTACTCGACGCGCCCTGGTTCCAACTGGTCCAGGAACCAAAGCCGTTGCTGGGCGGAACTCAGTGGCAGCGGACCGCCGGTCCGGTCAGCGGGCGTGATCCGCTCCGTGTCGTCCGAGCCGAGCTCCGCTACGACGGCTGCCAGCGCGGCGACCGTCGGTGCCGCGAACAGCGCCCGTACCGGCACGTCCACGCCGAGTGCGGTCCGCAACCGGGAGGTCACCTGCGTGGCCAGCAGCGAGTGACCTCCCAGTTCGAAGAAGTTGTCGTCGATGCCGGCGACGTCCGTACCCAGCACCTGCGACCAGGCCGCCGCCACCGCGCGCTCGGCCGGTGTGCGCGGCGCGACGCGGTCCTGGGGCGAACGGGGCCGGGGAGCGGGCAGCGCGCGCCGGTCCACCTTGCCGTTCGGGGTGAGCGGCAGCCGGTCCAGCAGGACGAAGGCGGACGGCACCATGTAGCCGGGCAGCTCGCGGTGCAGCCGGGCACGCAGTTCCTCGGTGGTCGGCGCCTGCCCGCCCGGCACGACGTACGCCACAAGGCGCTTCTCGGCCGGGATGTCCTCGCGCAGGACGACGGTCGCGGCCGTGACGTCGGGCCCGGCCAGCAGCACCGCCTCGATCTCGCCCGGTTCGATGCGGTGTCCGCGCAGCTTCACCTGGTCGTCGAGCCGTCCCAGGAACTCCAGTTGGCCGTCGGGCAGCCATCGCACCCGGTCCCCGGTGCGGTAGACCCGCCGCGGTGTGCCGTCGACGTTCACGGTGACGAACCGCTCCGCCGTCTGCTGCGGCAACCCCTGGTAGCCACGAGCCAGCCCGGCACCGCCGACCAGGAGTTCGCCCGGAACTCCGATCGGCACCGGCCGGTCGTACCTGTCGACGACGTGGACGACCGTGTTGCGAACCGGCCTGCCGATCGGCGGCACGGCCACCCCCGGCACCACCTCGGCCGATGTCGTGACCACTGTCGATTCGGTCGGCCCGTAGTTGTTGACGACACGGAACGGCAGCCGCAGCCCGGCCGGCAGGCGCAGCGCGTCACCGCCGGTCAGGACGTGGGCCAGCGAGGTCGGCTCCGACCAGTCCAGCGTGGCCAGCGCCTCCAGCATGGGTGTGGACAGAAACGTGCTGTGCACCCGCCGTCCGGCCAGCCAGCGCTGGAGCAGCTCGGGTGTGCGCCGCACTGTGTCGTCGGGTACGCACACGGTCGCACCCGCGGCCAGCGCGGGCCACACCTCCCACGCCGCCGCGTCGAAGCCGATGCCGGCGAGGTGCGCGATCCGGCGGCCCGGCGCCGCCCCGAAGCTCTCCACCGTCCAGTGGATCAGGTTGACGAGGCTCCGGTGCTCGATCTGCACCCCCTTGGGGCGGCCGGTGGAGCCGCTGGTGTAGATCAGGTAGGCCAGATCCTGCGGGGTGGCGGCGGGCTCCGGGTCGTGCGCAGGCAGCTCCTGGATCCGCGGCCAGTCCCGGTCGGTGAGGAAGCGATGGGGTGTGCGGGGCAGTTGGGCCGTGCGCGCCGAGTCGGTCACCACATAGGCCGCTCCGGAGTCCTCGATCATGAAGGCGAGCCGGTCGGCCGGAAGCTCCGGGTCCAGTGGCAGGTACGCGGCCCCCGACTTCAGCGCCGCGAGCAGCGCGGTGACCTGGTCGGGCCCACGCTCCAGACATACGGCCACCACCCGGTCCGGCCCGGCGCCGAGCGACCGCAGGTGCCGGGCCAGCCGATTGGCGCGCTCGTTCAGCTCCTGATACGTCAGCCCCCCGGTCTCCGACAGCACCGCGGTCGTACCGGGCAGTTGTGCGGCGCGCTCCTCGACGAGCCGGTGCGCCGTCGTGGCGGCGTCCGGGGAGAGGGAGGCCGCTCCGGACCACTCGGCCAGCACACGCCCGCGCTCGGCGCCTACCAGCAACTCCAGCTCCGACAGCCGCTGTCCTCCGTCCGGGACGACCGCTTCGAGGAGCGTGGTGTAGTGCCCGGCCAGCCGCGTCGCCGTCGCGTGATCGAACAGGTCCACCGCGAATACGAGGTTTCCGCCGAGCGAACCGTCGGGCCGTTCGGTCAGGAGGAGCGTCAGGTCGAACTTGGCCTCCTCCGCCCGCACCGCGAACGGCTCGACCTCGAGACCGGGCATACCCCACGCGTCACCGTCCGGCGTGTTCTGGAGCACGAACATGGTCTGGAACAGGGGGGTGCGCGACAGGTCCCTCTGCGGCGCCAGTTCCTCCACCAGGCGCTCGAAGGGAAGATCCTGGTGGTCGTACGCGCCGAGGGCGGTTTCCTTCACCCGGTCGAGAAGGTCACCGAAGCTCGGGTCGCCCGACAGGTCGGTGCGCATCACGAGCGTGTTGACGAAGAAGCCGATCAGGTCCTCGGTCTCGGCCCGGTTGCGGCCTGCGATCGGACTGCCGACCGCGACGTCCTCCTGCCCGCTGTACTCGGCCATGAGTAGCTGGAACACCGCGAGCAGGGACATGAACAGGCTGGCGCCGCGCCCCGCCGCCATCCGCCGGGCGGCATCGACCACCTCGGCGGGCACGGTGAAGGCGACCGCGTCACCGCGGCCCGACCGCTCAGCCGGGCGGCGACGGTCGGTCGGCAGTTCCAGCGGCTGGAGTCCGGCGAGTCGCTCGCCCCAGTACGCCGCCTGTCCGTCCAGCGCCGAGCCGTCCAGGGCCGTACGCTGCCAGGCCGCGAAGTCCCCGTACTGGAGCTCCAGCGGTACGAGAGCGGCTGCACGGCCCGTGACCGCCGCCCCGTACAGCTCCCGCAGCTCCCGTGCGAGGATGCCCTCCGACCAGCCGTCGGAGACGATGTGGTGCAGCGCGATGAGCAGGAGCCACTCCTCCTCGGCGACACGCACCGCCACCGCCCGCAAGAGCGGCCCCGACGCCAGGTCAAACGGCAGTTCCGCCGCCTCGCGAAGGATGTCGAGTGCGGCGTCGCCACCGAGGTGCCTCGCGTCGTGCACATCCAGGGCCGCTTCCCTCGGCGCGTCGACGATCTGGACCGGAACGCCTCCACCGTCCGCCACGAAACGGGTCCGCAGGATCTCGTGCCGGCCGACCAGCGCCGTCAGCGCGGCTCCGAACGCGTCCGGTGCGAAACGCCCCGTGACCCGCATGCCGGCCGGGATGACGTACTCCGCCCGCCCTGGCTGCAACTGGTCCAGGAACCAGAGGCGTTGCTGGGCGAACGACAGCGGCAGCGGGCCTGCGGCCGGGTCCTGGCGCGGCATCGCCGTCACCGTGCCGGGACCGAGCGCGTCGAGGGCGGCCGCCAGCAGCGCCGGTGTCGGCGCCTCGAACAGGGTGCGGTAGGACACGTCCACGCCCACGTCCCGGCGCAGCCGGGAAGCGACCCGGGCGGCCAGCAGCGAGTGCCCGCCCAGTTCGAAGAAGTCGTCGTCGATGCCCACCGGCTCCACGCCCAGCAGATCGGCCCAGATGCCGGCGACTGCCGCCTGTGTCGTTGTCCGGGGCGCCGTGTACGCGACGGCCAGATCCGGACGGCGGCTCTCCGGCGCCGGCAGCGCCTTCCGGTTCACCTTGCCGTTCGGCGTCAGGGGAAGCCGCTCCAGCGTCACGTACCGGGCGGGCACCATGTGCTCCGGCAGATCCCGCGACAGGGCGCTGCGCAGCTCGGGCGCGGCGGGGACGCCGTCGCCCGCCGGTACCAGGTACGCCACCAGGCGCTTGTCGCCCGGGACGTCCTCGCGGACCACGACGGTCGCCGCTGCCACGCCCGGCCGGGCGAGCAGGGCGTTCTCGATCTCGCCCAGTTCCACCCGGTGGCCGCGCAGCTTTACCTGGTCGTCGATCCGGCCGAGGTAGACGAGCCGGCCGTCCGGCAGCCACTTCACCAGGTCGCCGGTGCGGTAGACCCGGGCGTCCGGATCCGTGGAGAACGGGTGCGGCACGAACCGCTCCGCCGTCAGGTCGGGCCGTCCCAGATAACCCTTGGCCACGTTCACGCCGCCGATCAGCAACTCACCCGGCACGCCGACCGGCTGAACCTCCCCGTGTGCGCCGACCACGAACACCTCGGTGTTGTCGATCGCGCGACCCATCGGTACGTGGTCCGCCGCCGGATCCACCGAAACCGTACGGCTGACCACGTTGCCGACGGTCGCCTCGGTCGGTCCGTACTCGTTGACGACGGCCGTGTCGTCCGCGCCGCTCGCCAGCATGCGGTGCGTCAGCGCCGGTGTCAGGTCCTCGCCGCCCGCCACCACCGTCGCGATGGCGTGCCGCACACCGGCCCGCTCCAGCCGGGCGGCCAGTAGCTCCAGGTGGGAGGGTGTCGCCTTGAGGAAGCTGACCCGCGCACCGGTCGCCACGAGATCCACGGCCGCGTCGAACACGGTCTGTCCCGGTCCGGGGCTCGGTATCACCAGGCGCAGCCCCTGCACCAGCGGCAGGAACAGCGCGGTGACCGTCAGGTCGAAGGCCGCCGACGAGCACAGCAGCGAGCCGATCTCGGCACCGGGCGCGGGCGGGTAGATGCGGTCGCACCAGTGCAGGTAGTTGACGACACCCAGGTGCGCCACACGGACGCCCTTGGGGCGGCCCGTGGAGCCAGAGGTGTAGATGACGTAGGCCAGGTCGGAGGGGCTCCCCCCGACTGCCGGGTCCGAGCCGTCGCCGTCGGGCCAACTGAGGTCGGTGAGCAGCAGTTCGGGACCCGGTGCGAACAGGCCGGCGTGGGCGGACTGTGTGATCACTACGGGCGCCGCACTGTCGCCGACCATGTACCGCAGCCGCTCGGCCGGATACGACGGGTCCAACGGCACGTACGCGGCACCGGACTTGAGAACTCCGAGCAGGGCACACACCAGATCCGTGCCGTGGTCCAGGCAGACCGCGACCAGTGTGCCCGGTCCGACGCCCCGCTCCTGGAGATGGCGCGCGAGCCGGTTCGCCCGCTCGTCCATCGCGCGGTAGGTCAGCAGCTGGCCGTCGTGCTCCAGGGCGACCCCGTCCGGCTGCCGGGCGGCCCGCTCCTCGACCAGTCGGTGGACGGTCGACGTGTCCGGGAACGCGGACCGGGAGCCGTTCCACTCGGTGAGGATCCGCGTCCGCTCCGGCTCCGTCAGCATCTCCAGCGCGCTCAGCCGCGTCCCCGGTGCCTCGGCGGCGGACCGGGCGAGGACCCCGAAGTGGTCTGCCAGGCGCTCCGCTGTCGCCCGGTCGAAAAGGTCCGTGCGGTAACCCAGCGCGCCGCGCAGCGCGCCGCCGTCGGCGGCGAGCTCCAGAGTTACCTGGGCCGTGGGCGTGAGGATGGCCGTCGCCTCGCCCGCCGTGCGCCACGCAAACCACGGGGCACCGTCGAGCGCGCCGAGGGCTGCCTCAGCGAGCTCCGCGTACGGCAGCCCGCCGCGCGCTCCTACGGCCGTCGCGACGTGCTTCCACGCGTCCTCGAACAGCGGGTCGCCGTCCGGACCACGTACGGCCCGTACCTGTCCGTCATCGCCCCGCACCACCACCGGTACATCGCCCCGGCCGGTGTGCCGCGCGAGCAGGGCATGGAACACCGTCAGCAGGACCGTCGAAAGCTCCACGCCCCGTGCGTGCGCCAGAGCGGAGAGCGCCTTGCAGGTTGCCTCGGGCACGTCGAAGAGGACCTGGTCCTGGGGACCAGTCCCGTCGTCCGCCGGGCGCCGGTCCGCCGGCAGCTCCAGTGGCTCCAGGCCTGCCAGCGCGTGACGCCACTCTTCCACCTGGTGATCAGCCACCGTTCACTCCTCATCGTCAGCACGTTGTCAGTGGTACGAGCGGTACAAGCAGTCGGTGCGGCACAAGCGGCCGGAGCGCTTCAGAGGCGGCACCGTGGCCACCGGCGCCGGAAGGACGTCCGCGGTGAGCACGTTAGGACGCGTGCGCGGGCGCCCCCAGTGGGCACAAATGACGCCCCGGCGGCTGGTCACAAGTGCCCAGTGACGCAAAGGAGAAGCGCTGGCCACCATGGACGACGTCACCCGCCGGCAGTCCGGACGCCCGGAGCCGACTCCCCGAAGCGCTGCCGGACGCCTCCAAGGCGGCAGTGCCTTCGGCGACTCGATCAGGGCGGGGAACGTCCCGGATGACCGGCCCGATCGCAACGATCGCGGCCCCTTACGGTGTCGAGAGGAAAGCCGGTCGTGTACGTGCGTCACCAACCCCCGGAGAGCCCGCCCCACGCGGTTCTGAGCACCATCCCCTCGGACTCGCACACCTGGAACCTGCTGTTCCTCCAACTCACCCTGGAGGAACAGGGATGGGAGGTCACCAACCTCGGAGCCTGCGTCCCGGTCGACACCCTGGTCACCGAGTCCGCCACACGCTCCCCCGGCCTCATCGTCGTGAGCACCGTCAACGGGCACGGCGCTGAGGAGGCCCCCGCCCTGGCCCGCGCGGTGCGTGCCGAGCCCGCCCTGGCCCGTGTGCCCCTCGTCATCGGCGGCAAGCTCGGCACCGAGGGCGCCCTCGCCCCCGAAGCCCACACCGCGCTCACCGGGGCCGGCTTCGATGCCGTCCTCACCGGGCCGAGCGCCGTACCTCGGCTGCTCGCCCTGCTCGACTCCCTGTCGCGGCGCGGGCACGGAAGGGACTACGCCAATGCCGGCTGACCCCCTCCCCGGTGGCGCCTTCCACCGCTTCATGGACGCAGCCGCACGCTCCGGCGCCCTCGTCGTCCAGCCCCGCATGGGGTTCGCCGACCCCGCCAGGATGCGCGCAGGCCTGCTTGCCACCCGTGGCGCCGCAGCCACCACCGTCGGCACCCTCACCCTCGACAGCTTCACCCGGGTCGGTGACTACGAGGCCGCTGCCCGAACCGCTGCCCGGGGGCACCCGCTCAACGGCTACCCGCTCGTGACCATGCCCGTCGCCACCACCACCGCGCTGCTCGACGGCGTCCGCGCCGAGGGCTTCCCCGTCCAGGTGAGGCACGGCTCCGCGCAGCCCGGCCGCATAGTCGAGGCACTGATAGACGCCGGGCTCGACGCCACCGAGGGCGGCCCCGTCTCCTACTGCCTGCCCTACGGGCGCACCCCGCTGGCCACCTCCGTGCAGGCCTGGCGCGACGCGTGCCGCACGCTTGCCTCGCTCCGGGCATCCGGCGTCGAACCGCACCTGGAGACCTTCGGCGGCTGCATGCTGGGCCAGCTCTGCCCGCCCTCGCTGCTCATCGCCCTGTCCGTTCTCGAAGGGATGTTCTTCCGCCAGCACGGCCTGCGCAGCATCTCCCTGAGCTACGCCCAGCAGACCAGCGCGGAGCAGGACGAGGAAGCCGTCCACGCGCTGCGCGCCCTGGCCGCCGACCACCTCCCGGACACCTCCTGGCACGTGGTCGTCTACGCCTACATGGGTGTCTATCCAGAGACCAGACCCGGCGCGCTGGCCCTTGTCGCGGACGCGGCCCGGCTCGCGGTGCGGACCGGAGCCGCGCGCCTCATCGTCAAGACGGCCGCCGAGTCCGCGCGCATTCCCTCGATCGCGGAGAACGTCACGGCGCTGGAGACGGCCACGAGCGCCGCGCACTCCGCGCGGCGCACCGCACCACCGCCGTCCACCGGCGTCGAAGAGGAGGCTCGTGCTCTCGTGGAGGCGGTCCTCGGCCTGCACGACGACCTCGGGCAGGCCCTCATCCGGGCCTTCGCCCGCGGCTACCTCGACGTCCCCTTCTGCCTGCACCCCGACAACGCGGGTCGCACGAGCAGCGTCATCACCGAGCAGGGCCGGCTGGAGTGGTCCCGTACCGGATCGCTCCCGCTCGGCCCCACCGCCGTCGTGCACCGCTCCCGCCGCCTGACCTCGTCGGGGCTGATGTACGCGCTGCATCACGTCAAGACCCGCTACGACGCCCCCACCGGCTCACTCGCCCGAGCGAGCTGACCTCCCGCCACCCTCTTTCTCCGCAGCCCCCTTTCGGGCCGGTGAACCGTACGTCGACCGGACAAGGACCGACATGACACTCCAGATCGACCGCCCCCTGGCGTTCGCCGCCGCTCCCGCCCTGCCCTCGCCGCTGGAACACCTGCGCGACCCGCGCACCAGGGCGGCCCTGCGCATCCAGCAGGCCCTGGTCGCGGGCGCCCGCGCCTATCTGTGTGCCGACGACGCGGTGGAAATGGCCCATCCGATCATCGGCCCCGTCACCGACCCCGGCTCGCGCGGCGCCAAGCAGGTCGACGTCGACTACTACGGCCACCGCTACAAACTGATGACCAGCGCCATCCTCTACAAGCAGGCGTCCCTGCTGGCGTACGACCGCATCTTCCTCATCGCGCCCAACGTCCGCCTGGAACCCGTGGAGACCAGCACGACCCGTCGTCATCTCGCCGAGTTCCGGCAGATCGACGTCGAGTACGCGGGCGCCACCCGCGACGACGCCATGGACATCGCCGAGGGCCTCGTTCGCCACGCGGTCAACACCGTCGCCGACCGGTGCGAGGCCGAACTCGCCGTACTGGGACGCGATCCCGCCGCCCTGCGCCGCTTCGTCGCCCGGCCGTTCGCCCGGGTGCCGCACAGCGAGGTCGTCGAGCGGCTGCGCAGCGACGGTTACCCGCAGGCCGCCGGTACGGAGATCGAGTGGGAGGCCGAGGAGCGCATATCCCGACAGGCCGAAGCGCCGTTCTTCGTCGTGGGCTACCCGAAGGGCTCCCGGGGCTTCTACGACAAGGAGAGCCCGGACGACCCGGGCACCCTCCTCAACTTCGACCTGATCGCACCCGAGTCCTGCGGTGAACTGTGCAGCGGCAGTGAGCGCGAGAGCGAGTACGCCGCCCTGGTCACCCGGATGCGTGAGACCGGTGAGAACCCCGCCAAGTACGCCTGGTACCTCGATGTCGCCCGCCACGGAATTCCCCGGAGCGCGGGCTTCGGCATCGGCCTGGAACGCCTCACCCGCTGGGTGGCCGGCCTCGACTCCGTCTGGCAGGCCACCGCCTTCCCGAAGCTCGCGGGGGTCGTGTCCCCGTGACGTACCTGACCGCCCCTGGCCTGCCCGAGGACGCCATCCGCACGCGTGCCCGCGACGGAGCCGCCGCCGTCTTCCCACCGCTCGACAGCTACGGCACCTCCGTCTTC
Organism: Streptomyces sp. LN549; assembly: GCF_043203805.1. Classification (NCBI taxonomy): domain Bacteria; kingdom Bacillati; phylum Actinomycetota; class Actinomycetes; order Kitasatosporales; family Streptomycetaceae; genus Streptomyces; species Streptomyces sp. LN549. Next base: position 7,609,948 of record NZ_JAZHRI010000002.1, read on the forward strand.
GGCGCGACCCGCGAAGAGGGCGACGAGATCGACGCCCTGCGCCTGGTCCCACCCGTCTTCATGCCCGGACGCCTCGCCGAACTCATCGACCTCGGACGAGAACCCCTCTACTCCGACGTCCGCCTCACCACCGCCCTCGGCGGTTTCGAGGCCCCCGTGCCGGTGTACGTGTCGGCCCTCGGCTCCACCCGTGTCGCCGGCACCAGCCTCGCCCTCAGCCGCCAGGCCGGACGGCTCGGCATCCCCATGGTCATCGGCGAGAACGTCGCCCCGATGAACGGCTTCCGCAGCAGCGGCGACGACCACCGCAAGGGCCTGCTGGAACGCATCCTCGCCTACTGCGAGGAACTGCCCGAGGGCATCGGCGGCGTCTGCGTCCAACAGAGCACCGAGGACGCCGACTCCGAGGTCTGGAACCACGTCTACAGTGACCCCGCCGTCTCCGGCCTCCTCAGCTCGGGCCGCCTCGGCTTCGAGATGAAGGTCGGCCAGGGCGCCAAGCCCGGCCTCGGCGGCCTCACCATGATCAGCGAGGCGGTCGCCGCCGACCTCGACGGGCAGTACGCGGTCGAACGCCTCGGCCCCGACGCCGCAGCGGTCCTGCGCTGCTCCAGCCCCGGTACCTTCACCGACGAGATCTTCCGCCGGCAGATCCAGCTCATGCGCAACAACTACCCGCGCGCCCGCTGCTGGGTGAAGCTCTTACCCGGCCGGGACGTCGGCCGTGCCGCAGCCATCGCCTGGGAGGCGGGCGCCCACGCCGTCACCGTCGACGGAGCGGAAGGCGGCACCGGCTGGGCCCCCACCGGCTTCCTCGGCCACGTCGGACTGCCGCTGGCCGAGTGCCTGCGCCGCGTAGACCCCGCCGACCGCACCCTGCTCGCCAGTGGACGCGTCTGGGACGGCATCCGCGCCGTCAAACTGCTCGCCCTCGGCGCCCGCGCCGTCGGCCTCGGCCGCGCCGCCCTGGTCGCCGCCGACGAGGACCCGGAACACGGACTCGAACGCCTCGTGGACGCCATGGCCCTGGAGATGCGCATGGCCGTCAGTTCGCTCGGCAGATACGCGGCGGACGAGACCGGCCCCGAGGACCTGTGGAGGCCCGAGTCATGATCTACGAGCACACCTACGAGCTGGTCACCGACGACGTCTTCGTCCGCCTGGCCCACATGGCACCGGGCGCCGACGTCTTCCTCAAGATCGAGGGTCTCAACCCGGCCGGCTCGGTCAAGCTCAAGACCGCCCTGAGCCTGGTCGAGGACGCCGAGCACCGCGGCGTCCTCACCCCCGGCGCCCGCGTCATCGAGTCGTCCTCCGGAAACCTCGGCATCGCCCTCAGCTCCATCTGCGCCACCAAGCGATACGCCTTCACCTGTGTGGTCGACCCCAACACCAACGCCACCAGCATCGACCACATGCGCGCCCTCGGCGCCGAGGTCGTCGTCGTGGACATCGTCGACCCGAACGGCGGCTTCCTCCAGTCCCGCATCGCCCACATCCGACGCCGCGTCGAGGCCGACCCGTCCATGGTGTGGCTCAACCAGTACGCCAACCCGGCCAACCCCCGCGCCCACTACGAGCAGACCGCGCGCACCCTGCTCAAGGAGCTCCAGCACGTCGACTACCTGTTCGTCGGCGCGGGCTCCACCGGCACGTTCGTCGGCTGCTCCCGCTACCTGCGCGAGTACTCACCGGACACCAGGATCGTCGCCGTCGACGCCCTCGGCTCCATCATCTTCGGCGCCCCGCCCGGACCCCGCCGCATCCCCGGCCTCGGCGCCAGCCGCGTCCCGGAGTTGCTCGAACCCGGCCTCGCCGACGACGTCGTGCTCGTCGCGGAGGAGGACGCGGTCCACGAGTGCAGGCTGCTCGCCCGCACCCACGGACTCCTGGTCGGCGGCTCCACCGGCTCCGTCCTGGCCGCGATCCGCCAGTACGCCGACGCGTTCCCCGCCGGCTCCCGCATCGCCGCGATCTCACCCGACCTGGGCGAGCGCTACCTCGGCACGGTCTACAACGACGCCTGGGTGGGACAACACCTCGGTGTCCTCGCCTGACCACCGTCCCGCACTCCTCCCACCCGCGAAAGGCACCCACCGATGTCGACTTTTCATGTGATCGACGGCACCGTCGCCCAGGACGTCATCACCTCCGCGCCGTCCGAGATCCTGGAGATCGTGCGGGACACGTACCTCCAGCACAGCCGCGGCGCCACCGTGAACCCCAACAGCTACTTCCTGCGCTTCCCCGACAACCCCGGCGCCCGCATCATCGCCCTCCCCGCCCACCTCGGCGGCGAAGCACCCGTCTCCGGCCTGAAGTGGATCGCCAGCTACCCGGAGAACGTCCGACGGAACCTTCCCCGCGCCTCCGCCGTGCTGCTCCTCAACGACGCGGAGACCGGCTACCCGTTCGCCTGTCTGGAAGCGTCCCAGATCAGTGCCGCGCGCACGGCTGCCTCCGCCGCGCTCGCCGTGGAGACGCTGGCCCCCGACGAGGCGCCCCGCACGGTGCTCTTCGTCGGTGCCGGCATCATCGGCCGCACGGTCTCCGACTTCCTCGCGGCCCGTGGCCTCAACGTCCGTGAGTGCCTCGTCCACGACCATGTGGGCGCGTACGCACAGAAGTTCGCCACATACGCGTCGGACACACACGGCTGGCGGGCCAGAGCCGTCACCGGGATCGACGAGGCCCTGGCCGCCGCCGACCTGGTGATACTCGCCACCACCGCGCCGGCGCCCTGGCTGACGGACAGACAGACCCTGCAGTCGGGCCAGCTCATCCTGAACCTGTCCCTGCGCGACATCCATCCCACGGTCATGATCAAGTGCCACAACGTCCTCGACGACATCGACCACTGCCTCACCGCCGAGACCTCGCCCCACCTCACGGAGACGGAGTACGGCACCCGTGACTTCATCGACGGCACCCTCGCCGACGTGCTGCGCGGCACAGTCACCCTCGACCGAGACCGGCCCACCGTCTTCTCCCCGTTCGGCCTCGGCGTCCTGGACCTGGCCGTCGGCTGCCATATCTACCGGACCGCCCTGGAGAGCGGCCGCGCCACCGACGTACCCCACTTCTTCCCCGAGTTGACCCGGTGGTGACCTGACCGCCGCGCCCCGGCGTCCTTCGCCCCGGTCCCGGGTTCCCTTCGCTGCTGGTCGGAGGGAACCCGGGACCGGGGCGTTCCGGCGTGTGCGGGCATGCGTGAGGCGGGCGGAACACGGAAGTCGCCCCAGATCGACGAGACGCCCCCGAGGCCCTGCCCGGCGACGGAACTCCGGCGCGTGACACCGGGCGGGCGGGCCCGCCACGGACAGGGACATCGGGGCGACGGCCCGCACCCGTCCGCGGGCCTCACCCGGTGCCGTTGTGGTTCTCCTGGAACGGGTGAGCGATCCGGAGGTGTGCCGCCCCGCCCCCTGCGATGGTGCGGAACGTCCGTCGAGTACCACGAATGCTCCTGGCGGCAAAGAGCCGCCCCCCGCGTGAGCGGGGGGCGGCTTCGGTCGTGCGGACCAGCCGGCTGTCAGGCGGGCAGCAGCAGTGGGGTCTCGTGGTCGGTGCCGCCCCTCCCGGCCTCCCGAACCGCCGCGGCCTCCCCTACCGCCGCGACCAGCACGGACAGCTGCTCGTCACCCTTCACCATCTCCATGTGGCGACCCGGTATCGGACGGATGTCCAGGCCCAGCGGATAGAGCCCGCTCCAGTGGGCGACGTACCGAGCGTGCGGCACCTCGTCGCCGCTTTCGTCGCGCACGGTGTCGCTGACGAACAGCGTCGCGGGAGCCGCCGAGCCTCCGGGCCGGTAGGCGGCGAGCGAGCGCACCTCGGCTTCCAGGACCGGGTAGGGCAGCCACTCATCGAGCGTGATCGCCGACTCCTCGATGTTCATCTCCGGAGCCAGACCCTTCATCTCCCGCTCTGTGGAGGCACGTTGGGTGCCGGTCTCGCCCTGGCCCCTCTGCCACAGGCCGTCCACCCGGCGGTACACCTCGGCGTGCCGACGGAACCGTTCCTGCTGGTCGTCCCCGGTGACCGCCGGCTCCAGCAGAAGCAGGGCGGCCACCGCCTGCGGGTCGGACACACCCATCGCGTGCGCGATCACCGCGCCGGTCGACCAGCCGAGGATCGTGCACGGCCCTTCCGGCTGCACCCGGCGGATCTCCCGCCAGTAGCGGTCCGCGATGGCCTCGAACCCGAAGAGGGGCGACTCAGCCGCGTTCAGCCCCGGTGCCTGGACGCCGTACACGGTGAACGCTCCCGCCAGACGCTGCGCGAGCGCGCGGTACGGATGCGTGCTGCCACCACCGGGGTGCACGCAGAACAGCCGGGGAAGAGAGGGGTCGGCCTCGGCCGACAGCTGGACGACCAGCCCGCCGGACCCGGTCTCGGCCTCCTTCTCCGGGGTGTCCAGCACGGCGGCCAGACCGGCCACCGTCGGATGCCGCATGATCTGCTGGAGGGTGACCTCCAACCCGGCCTCCCGGATCCGCGACGCCACACGCACGGCGCTGATGGACTGCCCGCCGAGCTCGAAGAAGTTGTCGTGGATGCCGATGGTGTCGATGCCGAGGATGTCGCCCCATATCGAGGCGAGTGTGCGTTCGGTGTCGGTGCGGGGGGCGGTGTAGGTGTTGGCGAGGTCGGGGCGTTCGGGCCCGGGTGCGGGGAGGGCTTTGGTGTCGATCTTGCCGTTGGGGGTGAGGGGGAGGTGATCGAGGGTGACGTAGGTGGTCGGGAATCATGTAGTCGGGGAGCTGGCGCTGGAGGTGGGCGCGGAGTTCGCTGGCATTCGTGCTGGTTCCGGCTGTGTTGGTGATGTATGCGGTGAGTTGTTTGTTGCCGGGGGTGTCTTCGCGGAGGGTGATGGTGGTGGTGTGGATGTGGGGGTGGGTGTGGAGGGCGTTTTCGATTTCGCCGAGTTCGATGCGGTAGCCGCGGAGTTTGATTTGGTTGTCGATGCGGCCGATGAATTCGAGGGTGCCGTCGGGGCGCCAGGTGACGAGGTCGCCGGTGTGGTAGGTGCGGGGGTCGGTGGGGGTGTGGAGGGGGTTGGGGGTGAAGCGTTGGGTGGTGAGGTCGGGTCGGTTGTGGTAGTTGCGGGCGAGGCAGATGCCGCCGAGGAGTGCGTGTCCGGGGATGCCGATGGGGGCGGGTTGGTTGTGGTGGTCCAGGACGTAGGTGGTGGTGTTGGTGATGGGTTGGCCGAGGGTGGTGGTGTGTCCGTTGGGGTCGGGTGTGGTGGTGAGGCTCATGACGTTGGCGACGGAGCCTTCGGTGGCGCCGTATTCGTTGCTGATGGTGGTGTGGGTGGTGCTGGTGTCGAGGAGTTGGGCGACCAGGCCTGGGGTGAGGTTTTCGCCGCCGGCGACGAGGGTGGTGATGTGGTGGGTGGCGTGGTGGGTGGTGAGGTGGGCGGCGAGGATTTCGAGGTGGGAGGGGGTGGCTTTGAGGAAGCTGATGGGGGTGTTGGTGAGGATGAGGTCGATCGCGGCGTCGAACGCGGTCTGACCGGGTTGTGTCTGGGGGATGGCGAGTTGGGTGCCTTGGATGAGGGGGAGGAAGAGGGCGGTGATGGTGAGGTCGAAGGTGACGGAGGAGTAGAGGATGGTTCCGATGCCGTCGGGGTTGGTGACGGGGTAGTTCTGGTTGCACCAGTGGAGGTAGTTGACGACGCCGCGGTGTTCGAGGGCGACGCCTTTGGGGCGGCCGGTGGAGCCTGAGGTGTAGATGATGTAGGCGAGGTCGTCCGGTGAGGCCAGCGGTGCGGGATTGTCTGCGGGGCCTTCGGGCCAGTGGGTGTCGGTGAGGAGGTGGGGGGTGCCGTTGGGGAGCCGGTCTGTGTGGTGTGTGCTGGTGATGATGAGGGGTGCTTGGGCGTCTTCGATCATGTAGGTGATGCGGTCGGTGGGGTATTCGGGGTCGAGGGGGACGAAGGCGGCGCCGGCTTTCATGATGCCGAGGAGGGTGGCGATGAGGTCGGGGGAGCGGTCGAGGCAGACCGCGATCAAGGTGTCGGGGGTGATGCCGGTGGCTCGGAGGTGGTGGGCGAGCTGGTTGGCGCGGGTGTTGATCTGTGCGTAGGTCCACTGTTCGTCGCCGTGGGTGACGGCGATGGCGTTGGGGTCGGTGGTGACGCGGTCCTCGATGAGGGAGTGGATGGTCGCGGTGTCGGGGTAAGGGCCGGTGACCCCGTTCCAGTCGACGAGGATCTCCTGCCGCTCCCGCACCGTCAGCATGTTCAGCTCCGCGATGCGCGCCGCGGGAGCCGCCACGACGGACTCCAGCAGGGTGCGCAGGTGACCGGCCATCCGCTCGATCGTCGCCGCGTCGAACTTGCTCCGGTCGTAGACGAATCGGAACTCCAAGGCGCTGCCCGCCGACGCGACCAGGGTGAGCGGATAACCGGTGCGCTCCACGCAGTTGACCAGGCGGCGAGTCAGCCCCTCTGGGAAGTCCGACGGCTTCTGAACCACCGGGTAGTTCTCGAAAACCAGGATGGACCGGAACAGCGGCTCCCCGCGGGCGATGCTGCTGTGCTTCTGAACATCGACCAGGTGGCAGTACTCCCACTGCCGCATCTCCAACTGCTCGTCCTGGAGGTCCCGCAGCCAGCCCGCGACCCCCATCTCACCCGTGAGCCGGCCGCGCACCGGCAGCGTGTTGATGAACAGCCCCATCATCGAGTCCACGCCCGGCAGGTCGATCGAGCGGCCCGAGATGGTCGAACCGAACAGCACTTCGTCGCGGCGGCTGTAGCGGGAGAGCAGGATCGACCACAGCCCCTGCACCAGGGTGTTCATCGTGATCCGCTGGGACCGGGCGTAGTCACGGGCCTGCGCGAACAGATCGGAGGAGGCGATCACTTCGAACTCCCCAACCCCCGTCTTTCCGGTGTCCCGGTCCACGTGCAGGTCGGTCGGCTCGGTGACCCCCGCCAGATACTTCGTCCAGAAATCGGCCGAGGCATCGCCCTGCTGGGCGTTGAGCCACTCGATGTAGCGGCGGTACGGAACGGGTTTTGGCAGGGCGGCGGTTGTGCCGTCGAGCAGGGCGCGGTAGAGGGCGAACAGCTCCTTCTGGAGGATCTGAACGCTCCACCCGTCCAACAGGATGTGGTGGAACGACCAGACGACAAAGCGCCGTTCCTCTGCCGTCCGCAGCACGGTCACTCGCACCATCGGCGCCCGCGACAGGTCGAACCCGCGCTCCCAGTCCTCCGCCAGGAAGGCGTCCAGTCGCTGTTCATGGTCGGGCAGGCCGCGCAGGTCCCGAATCGCGAAGGGCACGGGGGCCTGGCGCTGCACCACCTGCACCGGTTCCGACACGCCCTCCCAGACGAACGCGCTCCGCAGGATCGAGTGCCGATCGACGAGCTGCTGCCACGCCTGTCCGAACAGTGCGTCGTCGAAGGGGCCTTCGACCTCTTCCGTCATCTGCACCATGTACGGGCGCGTGTCGGACGTGTCCTCCAGCGAGTGGTACAGCATCCCGAACTGCAGGGGCGAGAGCCCGTAGACGTCTTCCACGTTGTGCGTGCTCATATCGAGAACCTCTTCAGGATCGCGGCCATGTCGGTGTCACCGATGTCGGTGAGGGGAACGCCGGGGGTGGTCCGGCGGGAGTCGGCGGCGCCTTCGGCGCTGCCGGCGATCAGTGCGCGCAGGTGGCCGATCACTCCCGCGGCCAGCCGCTCGACGGTCTGCCGGTCGTGCAGCGACGTCGAGTAGCCGACGTACACCCCGAACGTGTCGCCCTCGACGGCCGCGGTCACGTCGAGGACGTTCCAGCGCATGCCGTCGGGACTGATCGAGTGGCCCTTGGGCTCGTTCGCGGGGGCGTACCGGCCGATGCCGGGGAGGTCCCGGCTGAACTGCCCCAGGTAGTTGAAGTTGACCTCCGGGACCGGCTGCCGGCCCAGGACGGACGCTACGTCGGGCGCCCCCAGATGACGCAGGATGCCGTAGCCGACGCCCTTGTTCGGGATCCGCTCCAGCTGTTCCTTGACGGAGTCGAGCGACGCAACCGGACCGGCGCCGGGCGCCAGCCGTAGCGCGACGGGGAACACGGACGTGAACCAGCCGACGGTACGCGACAGGTCGACGTCGGGAAACAGATCCTCGCGGCCGTGCCCCTCCAGACCGATCAAGGTCTCGTCGTCGCCGGTCCAGTCCCGCAGCGCCTGCGCGAGGGCGGTGAGCAGCGCGTCGTTGATCTGCGTGCTGAAGGCGCGAGGTACGTCCCTCAGCAGGGCGCGTGTCTCGTCGGGTGTGAGGGTCACCGCGACGGTGGACGCGGAGCCGAGGTCGTTGTGCCCGTCCCGGTCACGCGGAACCTGCCCGCCGGGCTTCGCCTCCGCCCAGTAGGCGAACTCGGCGCGTGCCGGCTCCGACTCCGCGAACGCGCGCAGCCGTTCCGCCCAGGCCCGGAAGGAGGTCGTCTTCGCCGGCAGCCGCGGTGCCTTGCCGGCGGCGCGCTGCTCGTAGCAACTGCCCAGGTCCTCCAGGAGGATCCGCCAGGACACACCGTCGACGGCCAGGTGGTGTACGGCGATCAGCAACCGCTGGCCCCGCGTCGCCCCCAGCTCCAGCAGGGCGCACCGGATCAGAGGGCCCTTCGCCAGGTCGAGGCCTCGCTGGGTCTCCTCCGCGATCCCGAGCGACACCGAGTTCAGGGCGTCGGCGGCGATGTCGGACAGGTCGTGGACGTCGAGGATGCCGGTGTCCACCGGCTCGTCCAGGAACTGGCGCCAGCCGTCTTCGCCGCTCTCGCACCGCAGGCGCAGAGCGTCGTGGTGTTCGACCAGGTCGGTCAGCGCCAGACGCAGGACATCGGGGTCCAAGGCGTCGGTGACCAGCAGCTCGGCCTGGTTGAAGTGGTCGAACGCAGGTAGTTCCTTCTCGAAGAACCAGTGCTGGATCGGCGTCAGAGGTACGTCGCCCACCACGCGCCCCTGCTCCGCGTCGACCAGCGTGGTCGCGCCGGCGTGGACCGCGATCTCGACGATCGTCTGATGCTTGAAGATCATGCGCGGCGTGAGGTGCAGGCCGAACTTCTTCGCCCTGGCGATCATCTGGATGCTGATGATCGAGTCGCCGCCGAGCTCGAAGAAGTTGTCGTGGATGCCGATGGTGTCGATGCCGAGGATGTCGCCCCATATCGAGGCGAGTGTGCGTTCGGTGTCGGTGCGGGGGGCGGTGTAGGTGTTGGCGAGGTCGGGGCGTTCGGGCCCGGGTGCGGGGAGGGCTTTGGTGTCGATCTTGCCGTTGGGGGTGAGGGGGAGGTGATCGAGGGTGACGTAGGTGGTCGGGATCATGTAGTCGGGGAGCTGGCGCTGGAGGTGTGCGCGGAGTTCGCTGGCATTCGTGCTGGTTCCGGCTGTGTTGGTGATGTATGCGGTGAGTTGTTTGTTGCCGGGGGTGTCTTCGCGGAGGGTGATGGTGGTGGTGTGGATGTGGGGGTGGGTGTGGAGGGCGTTTTCGATTTCGCCGAGTTCGATGCGGTAGCCGCGGAGTTTGATTTGGTTGTCGATGCGGCCGATGAATTCGAGGGTGCCGTCGGGGCGCCAGGTGACGAGGTCGCCGGTGTGGTAGGTGCGGGGGTCGGTGGGGGTGTGGAGGGGGTTGGGGGTGAAGCGTTGGGTGGTGAGGTCGGGTCGGTTGTGGTAGTTGCGGGCGAGGCAGATGCCGCCGAGGAGGGCGTGTCCGGGGATGCCGATGGGGGCGGGTTGGTTGTGGTGGTCGAGGACGTAGGTGGTGGTGTTGGTGATGGGTTGGCCGAGGGTGGTGGTGTGTCCGTTGGGGTCGGGTGTGGTGGTGAGGCTCATGACGTTGGCGACGGAGCCTTCGGTGGCGCCGTATTCGTTGCTGATGGTGGTGTGGGTGGTGCTGGTGTCGAGGAGTTGGGCGACCAGGCCTGGGGTGAGGTTTTCGCCGCCGGCGACGAGGGTGGTGATGTGGTGGGTGGCGTGGTGGGTGGTGAGGTGGGCGGCGAGGATTTCGAGGTGGGAGGGGGTGGCTTTGAGGAAGCTGATGGGGGTGTTGGTGAGGATGAGGTCGATCGCGGCGTCGAACGCGGTCTGACCGGGTTGTGTCTGGGGGATGGCGAGTTGGGTGCCTTGGATGAGGGGGAGGAAGAGGGCGGTGATGGTGAGGTCGAAGGTGACGGAGGAGTAGAGGATGGTTCCGATGCCGTCGGGGTTGGTGACGGGGTAGTTCTGGTTGCACCAGTGGAGGTAGTTGACGACGCCGCGGTGTTCGAGGGCGACGCCTTTGGGGCGGCCGGTGGAGCCTGAGGTGTAGATGATGTAGGCGAGGTCGTCCGGTGAGGCCAGCGGTGCGGGGTCGGTGGTCGGTCCCTGGGGCCAGTGGGTGTCGGTGAGGAGGTGGGGGGTGCCGTTGGGGAGCCGGTCTGTGTGGTGTGTGCTGGTGACGATGAGGGGTGCTTGGGCGTCTTCGATCATGTAGGTGATGCGGTCGGTGGGGTATTCGGGGTCGAGGGGGACGAAGGCGGCGCCGGCTTTCATGATGCCGAGGAGGGTGGCGATGAGGTCGGGGGAGCGGTCGAGGCAGACCGCGATCAAGGTGTCGGGGGTGATGCCGGTGGCTCGGAGGTGGTGGGCGAGCTGGTTGGCGCGGGTGTTGATCTGTGTGTAGGTCCACTGTTCGTCGCCGTGGGTGACGGCGATGGCGTCCGGGTCGGTGGTGACGCGGTCCTCGATGAGGGAATGGATGGTCGCGGTGTCGGGGTAGGGGCCGGTGACCCCGTTCCAGTCGACCAGGATTTCCTGCCGCTCCCGCACTGTCAGCATGTTCAGTTCGGAGAGGCGGGCGTCGGGGGTGGCCGCGACGGAGGCGGCAAGTGTGCCGAGGTGGCCGGCCATCCGCTCGATCGCCGCCCGCTCGAACAGATCCGTCCGGTACTCCAGCGCTGCCAGCACCTCGCCGCCCGACTCGGCCGCCGTCAGCTGGAGGTCGAACTTCGCGTCCTGGCCGCCCACCCCGACCTGCTCGACCTCGAGGCCCGGCAGACTCCACGCATCCCCGTCCGGAGTGTTCTGGAAGACGAACATGGTCTGGAAGAGCGGATTGCGCGACAGGTCGCGGTTCGGCGCAAGTTCGTCGACGAGGCGCTCGAAGGGCAGGTCCTGGTGGTCGTACGCGCCCAGAGCCGTGTCCTTCACGCGGTCGATCAGCTCGGTGAACGTAGGGTCCCCGGACAGGTCCGTCCGCATCACCAGCGTGTTGACGAAGAAGCCGATCAGGTCTTCGGTCTCGGCGCGGTTGCGGCCCGCTATGGGCGTCCCCACCGCGATGTCGTCCTGGCGCCCGTAGCGGGCCAGCACGATCTGGAACAGCGAAAGCAGCGTCATGAAGAGGCTCGCTCCGTGCCGTCCCGACGACGCCCGCAACTGATCCGCGACCTCGGCCGGCAGCGCGAAGTACACGGTGTCGCCTGCGGCGTCCTCGCGCTCGGCAAGGCGACCGTGCTGCGTGGGCAGTTCCAGCACCGGTAGACCGGTCAAGCGCTCACGCCAGTAAGCCAACTGCGATTCCAGGAAGTCGCCGGTGAGCTGTTCCCGCTGCCAGACGGCGTAGTCCGCGTACTGCACCGCGAGGTCCGGGAGATTCGCCTCGCGATCGGCCAGCGCCGCCGTGTACAGCTCACGCAGTTCCCGCGCCAGGATGCCGGAGGACCACCCGTCCGAGACGATGTGGTGCAACGTGACCAGCAGGTACTGGTCGTCCTCCGCGACAGGGACCAGGTCCACGCGCAGGAGCCGTCCTCCGTCCAGTTCGAACGGGCGCCGCGCCTCCGCTTCCATGACCTCCTGCGCGGCTCGTGCCCCGTCTCCGAGGGTGGCGTCGGCCTGGACGTGGTGCACCACCGGGGTGACCGACCACGGCGCGTCCACCACCTGCGAGGGGCGTCCGGAGTCGTCGGTGACGAACCGGGTCCGCAGGATCTCGTGCCGTGCCACCAGGCCGGTGAACGCCGTACCCAGGGCGTCGGCATCCAGCTCGCCCCGTATGCGCAGGGCGAAGGGCACCAGGTACTCGGCGCTGCCGGGCGTCAACTGGTCCAGGAACCAGAGACGTTGCTGGGCGAATGACAACGGCAGCGAAGCGTCGGTACGGTCCACCGGTACGAGCGGAGCCTCATCGGCCGTCGCCGTCAGCTCGCGCATGGCCGCTGCCAGGGTCGCCGGGGTGGGCGAGGTGAAGATGGTGCGGACCGGGACGTCGATGCCGAGCTGCCGGCGCAGCCGGGACGTCACCTGCGTGGCAAGCAGTGAATGCCCGCCGAGCTCGAAGAAGTTGTCGTGGATGCCGATGGTGTCGATGCCGAGGATCTCGGACCAGACGGTGGTGACGACGTGCTCGGCAGTCGTGCGCGGGGCGACAAAGGTGGCGTCGAGGTCCGGTCGGTGGCTGTCGGGTGCGGGGAGGGCTTTGGTGTCGATCTTGCCGTTGGGGGTGAGGGGGAGGTGATCGAGGGTGACGTAGGTGGTCGGGATCATGTAGTCGGGAAGCTGCTGCTGGAGGTGGGTGCGCAGTTCGTGGCTGGTGGGGGTGGGGGCCCCTGGTGTGTTGGTGATGTAGGCGGTGAGTTGTTTGTTGCCGGGGGTGTCTTCGCGGAGGGTGATGGTGGTGGTGTGGATGTGGGGGTGGGTGTGGAGGGCGTTTTCGATTTCGCCGAGTTCGATGCGGTAGCCGCGGAGTTTGATTTGGTTGTCGATGCGGCCGATGAATTCGAGGGTGCCGTCGGGGCGCCAGGTGACGAGGTCGCCGGTGTGGTAGGTGCGGGGGTCGGTGGGGGTGTGGAGGGGGTTGGGGGTGAAGCGTTGGGTGGTGAGGTCGGGTCGGTTGTGGTAGTTGCGGGCGAGGCAGATGCCGCCGAGGAGGGCGTGTCCGGGGATGCCGATGGGGGCGGGTTGGTTGTGGTGGTCCAGGACGTAGGTGGTGGTGTTGGTGATGGGTTGGCCGAGGGTGGTGGTGTGTCCGTTGGGGTCGGGTGTGGTGGTGAGGCTCATGACGTTGGCGACGGAGCCTTCGGTGGCGCCGTATTCGTTGCTGATGGTGGTGTGGGTGGTGCTGGTGTCGAGGAGTTGGGTGACGAGGGTGGGGGTGAGGTTTTCGCCGCCGGCGACGAGGGTGGTGATGTGGTGGGTGGCGTGGTGGGTGGTGAGGTGGGCGGCGAGGATTTCGAGGTGGGAGGGGGTGGCTTTGAGGAAGCTGATGGGGGTATTGGTGAGGATGAGGTCGATGGCGGCGTCGAACGCGGTCTGTCCGGGCTGGGTTGTGGGGATGGCGAGTTGGGTGCCTTGGATGAGGGGGAGGAAGAGGGCGGTGATGGTGAGGTCGAAGGTGACGGAGGAGTAGAGGATGGTTCCGATGCCGTCGGGGTTGGTGACGGGGTAGTTCTGGTTGCACCAGTGGAGGTAGTTGACGACGCCGCGGTGTTCGAGGGCGACGCCTTTGGGGCGGCCGGTGGAGCCTGAGGTGTAGATGATGTAGGCGAGGTCGTCCGGTGAGGCCAGCGGTGCGGGATTGTCTGCGGGGCCTTCGGGCCAGTGGGTGTCGGTGAGGAGGTGGGGGGTGCCGTCGGGGAGCCGGTCTGTGTGGTGTGTGCTGGTGATGATGAGGGGTGCTTGGGCGTCTTCGATCATGTAGGTGATGCGGTCGGTGGGGTATTCGGGGTCGAGGGGGACGAAGGCGGCGCCGGCTTTCATGATGCCGAGGAGGGTGGCGATGAGGTCGGGGGAGCGGTCGAGGCAGACCGCGATCAAGGTGTCGGGGGTGATGCCGGTGGCTCGGAGGTGGTGGGCGAGCTGGTTGGCGCGGGTGTTGATCTGTGTGTAGGTCCACTGTTCGTCGCCGTGGGTGACGGCGATGGCGTCCGGGTCGGTGGTGACGCGGTCCTCGATGAGGGAGTGGATGGTCGCGGTGTCGGGGTAAGGGCCGGTGACCCCGTTCCAGTCGACGAGGATCTCCTGCCGCTCCCGCACTGTCAGCATGTTCAGTTCGGAGAGGTGGGCGTCGGGGGTGGCAGCGGCGGAGGCGGCAAGTGTGCCGAGGTGGCCGGCCATCCGCTCGATCGCCGCCCGCTCGAACAGATCCGTCCGGTACTCCAGAACAGCACGCAGTCCGTCCGGTGACTCGACCGCCGTGAGTGTCAGGTCGAACTTGGCCACACCCCGCTCGATCTCCACCGGCTCGACGTCCGTGCCCGCCAGCGCCCAGGCCTCGCCGTCGGCGCTTCCCGGCGCCTGAAGGACGAACATGGTCTGGAACAGCGGATTGCGCGACAGATCCCGCTCCGGCGCCACCTCCTCCACCAGCCGCTCGAACGGCAGGTCCTGGTGGTCGTACGCGCCCAGAGCCGTATCCTTCACGCGGTCGATCAGCTCGGTGAACGTCGGGTCGCCGGACAGGTCCGTCCGCATCACCAGCGTGTTGACGAACAACCCGACGACGTCCTCGATCTCGGCCCGGTTGCGGCCCGCGATCGGGGTGCCCACGGCGATGTCGTCCTGGCGGCAGTAGCGGGCCAGCACGATCTGGAACAACGACAGCAGCGCCATGAACATGCTCGCGCCCTGTCGCCCCGCAGCCTTCCGCAGCCCTTCCGCGACCTCGTTCGGCACGGTGAAGGTCACCACGTCGCCGGTGCCGCTCATGTGTGCCGGACGCGGGTGATCGGTCGGCAGCTCCAAGGGCGTGGAGTGGGCGAGACGCTCGCGCCAGTAACCGAGCTGCCGCTCCAGGGCCGGTCCCGTGAGCTGATCGCGCTGCCAGGAGGCGAAGTCCGCGTAACGAACAGGTAGTTCCGGGAGCGTGGGCTCGCGCTCGGCCAGGGCCGCGGCGTACAGCTCACGCAGTTCGCGCGCCAGGATGCCGGAGGACCAGCCGTCCGACACGATGTGGTGCACCGTCAGCAACAGGTAGTGGTCGTCCTCCGCGAGACGTACGGCGTCCGCCCGCAGAGGCCGGCCCGTCGTGAGGTCGAAGGGGCGGGTCGCCTCGGCGCGCAGCACCTCCTGGCCGCGTTCCTCGGCGTGGGCGTCGCCCGTCAGGTCGTGCACCGTGACCTCGACCGGCCAGGGCGCGGTGATCACCTGCCGCGGTGTGCCGTCGTCGTCCGCCGGGAAAGCCGACCGCAGCACCTCGTGCCGGGCCACCAGGCCGGACAGAGCCGTCTCGAGTGCCGAGACGTTCAGCGGACCCCGGACACGCAGTGCCATCGGCACCAGGTAGTCGGCGCTTCCGGGGGCCAGGCGGTCCAGGAACCACAGCCGCTGCTGTGCGAACGACAGCGGCAGCGGTCCGTCGGCCTCACCGGCACCGCGTACGATCCGGTCCGCGTCCGCTCGCCGTCGCATACGGGACAGCAGCCGCGCCTCGATCGAGTTCTCGCCCATGATGATGTCCGTCCTCTTCCTTTTGTGTGGGCAACGGGTCTCTGCGCGTGGGCAGCGGGCCGCTGGGTTCAGGAGGCCTGTTCCTGTTCGTTTTCCTGCGCGTCGAACAGTTCGATGAGCTGTTGCTTGACACCGGTGACCGTCGGCGCCTGGAAGAGCTGGCGAAGGCCGATACGGACTCCGGTCACCGCCTCGACGCGGTTGACGAGCTGAATGGCGAGGAGGGAATGCCCGCCGATGTCAAAGAAGCCGTCGTGGATTCCGACCTTCTCGAGTCCGAGCACCGCGGCCATGATCCCGGCGATCTCCGCCTCGATCTCGTCCCTGGGCTCCACGAACCCCGCCGCGATGTCACTTTCGTCGGGGGCCGGCAGCGCCGCGTGATCGACCTTGCCGTTCCGGTTGAGCGGGAGTTCCGGAAGGATCACGAACGAGGACGGCATCATGGCCCGGGGCAGCCGCTCGGCAGCCCACCCGCGCAGCGCTCCGGCGTCCGCCGTACCGCCCGGCACGGGTACGAAATAGGCCACAAGTCGCTTGTCGCCGGGGGCGTCCTCGCGGACGGCCACCGCACACACCCCGACTGTGTCGTGGGTCAGCAACACCGCCTCGATCTCGCCGAGTTCGACGCGCACACCGCGCAGCTTCACCTGCCGGTCGATGCGGCCCAGCAGGTCGAGTTCGCCGTCGGCGGTGAAGCGGCCGACATCTCCGGTGCGGTACATGCGGCCGCCGTTGAACGGGTCGGGTACGAAGCGTTCCGCGGTGAGCTCGGGCCGCTCGTGGTAGCCGCGCCCCACGCTGTCACCGCCGAGGTACACCTCGCCCAGCACCCCCGCCGGCACGGGGCGGCGGTCCGGGTCGAGGACGTACACCGTCTGGTTCACCATGGGCCGTCCCGCGAGGACCGGGCCCCCGGGGTCGGTGCGCGAGGCCCGCCAGTACGTGGTGTCGACGGAGACCTCCGTCGCGCCGTACAGGTTGACCAGGTCACCGGGGAAGCGTTCGAGGAAGCGGGACACCAGCGTCGGCTGGAGGGGCTCACCGCTCGCGAAGGCGTAGCGCAGGTGCGCGCAGTCATCGGGCAGTGCCTGCGACACGAACAGGTCCAGCAGGCTCGGGACGAAGTGCAGGCCGACCACGCGATGCGCCCGCATCAGCCGCGACACCTCGGTCATGTCCAGCCGATCGGAGCCGGGAACCAGCACGACCGTCGCGCCCTGCCACAGCGGCCAGAAGATCTCGTACGCCGACACGTCGAAGGACAGCGGGGTCGCCTGGAGGAAACCCTCGCCGGGGGTGAGCGGGAAGGCCTGCTGCATGCCGGCCAGGTAGTTCACCACGCCGCCGTGCTCGATGCGGACACCCTTCGGGCGGCCTGTCGAGCCGCTGGTGTAGATCAGGTAGGACAGGTCGCCGGGTCCGGCGACGGGGTCCGGAGCGGTGACCGGAAGGGAGTCCGGCAGGTCGGTAGCGCTGTCGACGGCCAGCAGGCCCAGGCCCTCGGGCAGCAGGCCGGCGTGAGCGGTGTCGGTGATGGCCAGCGGTGCACCGGAATCCTCCACCAGGTACGCCAGCCGCTCCGCCGGATGCTCCGGGTCGAGCGGTACGTACGCCGCGCCCGCCTTGAGGATGCCGAGCAGCGTCCACACCAGGGCGGGGGAGCGCTCCAGGCAGACGCCCACCGGCACGTCCGGCCCGATCCCCGGCTCGGCGCGCAGCCGGTGCGCCAACCGGTTGGCGTGTTCGTCGAGTTCGCGGTAGGTCAGCTGGTCGCTGCCGCACACGACGGCGATGTCGTCCGGGGCGAGAGCCGCGCGAGCCTCGAACAGCTCGTGCAGGGTGGCCGCAGCCGGGACCGGAGCCTCGGTCGCGTTCCACTCGGTGATGATCCGGTGGCGCTCGTCGGCGCCCAGCATCTCCAGTTCGGACAGCACGGTGTGCGGGTGCGCCGTGGCCGCGTCCAGCAGGTTGGTGAAGTGGTTCACGAGCCGTCGTGCGGTGGCCTCGGTGAACAGGTCGCCGGCGTAGACGACGGCGCCGTTCAGTGTGCCGTCGGCTGCCTCGGCGAGGTACATCGACAGGTCGAACTTCGCTTCACGGACCGGGGACTCGATGGGTTCCGCCGTCAGGCCGGGCAGACTCCAGGCGTCCGCGCCGGGCGTGTTCTGGAGCGCGAAGAGAGTCTGGAACAGCGGATTCCGGGACAGGTCACGGTCGGGTGCCAGCTCTTCGACGAGGCGCTCGAAGGGCAGGTCCTGGTGGTCGTACGCGCCCAGTGCCGTGTCCTTGACGCGCGCCAGCAGATCGGTGAACGCCGGATCGCCGGAGAGGTCGGTGCGCAGGACGAGCGTGTTGACGAAGAAGCCGATCAGGTCTTCGGTCTCGGTCCGGTTCCGGCCGGCGATGGGGGTACCCACCGCGACGTCCCGTTGTCCGCTGTAACGCGCCAGCAGGAGTTGGAACACCGACAACAGGGTCATGAACATGCTCGCGCCGCCTTCGGCGGCCACCGCCCTGGCACGTGCGGCGACGTCGGCGGGAACCGAGAACCGGACGACTTCGCCCTTGCCGGTGCGCTGCGCCGGCCGTGCGTGGTCCGTCGGCAGCTCCAGCGGCTCAAGGCCCGCCAAACGGCTCCGCCAGTAGTCGAGTTGCTGTTCCAGCGGTGCGCCGGTCAGCCAGGCTCGCTGCCACAGCGCGTAGTCGGCGTACTGCACCGGCAGCGGTGCGGGCACCGGCCCCTTCTCCAGGGCCGCCGCGTAAAGTGCGGACAGCTCACGTACCAGCACGCCCACGGACCAGCCGTCGAAGGCGATGTGGTGCACGGTGATCGCCAGTACCGATTCCTCGTCGCCGAGGCGCACCAGTTCCGCGCGCAGCAGGGGGCCGGTGGTGAGGTCCACCGGGCGCAACGCGTCCTCGGCAAGGACCGCCGCACAGGCATCTTCCCGGGCCGGGGCGTCGGCGACGGCACGCAGATCCCGCACCAGGACCGTCACCGCTAGCTCCGGGGAGATCGACTGGACCGGGGAGCCCGCCTCGTCCGTGCCGAACCGGGTGCGCAGGATCTCGTGGCGGGCGACCAGCGCGGTGAAAGCGGTGTTGAGTGCGTCCACGTCGAGCAGGCCGTGGACGCGGTAGGCGAAGGGAAGCAGGTACTCGGCCCTGCCCGGCTCCAACTGGTCGAGGAACCAGAGGCGTTGCTGGGCGAAGCTCAGTGGAATCGGGTCACCGTCGCGCCGCACGGCGCTGATGCGGGAGATCCCGACATCGTCGAGGTCCGCCACTGCCGCAGCCAGCAGCGCCGGGGTGGGTGCGCTGAACAGAGTCCTCACAGGGACATCGACGCCCAGCTGCCGGCGCAGCCGCGACACGACCTGCGTCGCCAGCAACGAGTGGCCGCCCAGCGCGAAGAAGTCGTCGTCGACGCCGACGGTGTCAATGCCGAGAACCTGTGCCCAGACCTCGGTGACCGTCCGCTCAGTCGCGGTGCGCGGAGCCGTGTACGCGGCGCCCAGCTCGGGCCGGTCGGAGGCGGGTGCGGGCAGCGCGCGGCGGTCCGTCTTGCCGTTCGGCGTGAGCGGGATCCGGTCCAGGGGGACGAACGCCGCGGGCACCATGTAGTCCGGCAGGTCGCGCTGGAGGTGGGCACGCAGCGTGCCCGTCTCGACGGGCGGGTTCGCGACGACGTACGCCACCAGCCTCGGGTCGCCCGGTACGTCCTCGCGCAGCAGGACGGTGGCGAGGGTGACCGACGGGTGGGTGAGCAGCGCTGCCTCGATCTCACCGAGCTCGATGCGGTAGCCGCGCAGCTTGACCTGGTTGTCGCCTCTGCCGACGAACTCCAGATGCCCGTCCGGGTGCCACTTCGCAAGGTCGCCGGTGCGGTACACGCGCCGTGGCGTGCCGTCCACGTCGACCACCGTGAACTTCTCGGCGGTCAGTTCCGGCCTGCCCAGATACCCGCGGGCCAGGCCGGGGCAACTGATCCACATCTCACCCGGGACGCCTACCGGGACGGGCCGGCCGTGGCGGTCCACCACGAACACCTTCGCGTTGGCGACCGGGCGCCCGATCGGCACGTGGTCGCCCGGCCCGGTGATCCGTGCCGTCGCCGCCTCCTGTGCCGCCTCGGTCGGCCCGTAGCCGTTCACGAGCGGTACCGAGGTGTGACGGAACCACTGGCGTACCTGCTCCCGCGGGAGCGCCTCACCGCCGAGCCGCACCAGACGCAGGTGCGGGCCGACGGCGTCCGGCCCGTCGAGCTGGGCGGCCAGCGCGCCGAACGCCGACGGGGTCAGCCAGGCGACCGTCACCTCGTTGGTGCGCAGCGCCTGCCCCAGCATCCCCGGATCCCACGCGTCGTCGCGCAGCACCAGGGAGGCGCCCGAGACGAGCGGCGCGAACAACTGCCCCACCGAGGAGTCGAAGGAGATCGACGCGAACTGCAGGACCCTGTCCTCGCAGGTGAGGTCCAGCTGCCGCCGGGTCTCCCGCATACGTGCCCGCAGGGCGCCGTGGGTGATCTGGACGCCCTTCGGCCGGCCCGTCGAACCGCTCGTGTAGATCACGTACGCCAGGTCATCGGGCCCCGGCTCCGGCGCGGAGCCGTCACGGGGGCGGGTGGGAAGATCCGACGGCCAGGTGTCCTCCAGCAGCAGGAGCGGCGTATCCGCGGGCAGCCGCCCGGCGTGCGAGGACTGGGTGACGATCAGCGGGGCCCCGCTGTCCCCGACCATGTAGGCGAGCCGCTCGGTCGGATACGTCGGGTCCAACGGCACATACGCGGCACCTGACTTGAGGATGCCGAGCAGTGCGCTCACCATGTCGGTGCCCCGGTCCACGCAGAGGGCGACCAGGGTCCCGGGACCCGCTCCGCGCTCACGCAACAGGGTGGCGATCCACTCGGCCCGCTCGTCCAGCTCCCGATAGGTCAGGTGATCCGAGCCGCAGCTGAGGGCACGGGAGTTCGGTCGCTCGGCTGCCCGGTCCTCGAACAGACGATGCACGGTGACGGCGTCGGGGGCGTCGGTGTCCGCTCCGTTCCAAGTGGTGAGGATTTCCCGCCGCTCCGCAGGCGTCAGCATCTCCAGGTCGGACAGCCGGGCAGTGGGAGAGTGAGCAGCCGCACCGAGCAGGGTTTCGAAGTGTCCGGCGAGCCGGGCCATCGTGGCTTCGTCGAAGAGGTCGGTGGAGTAGACGATGGTGCCGTCCAGGCCGCCGTCGGCAGCCTCCGTCGCGTAGAAGGAGAAGTCGAACTTGGATTCCTGTGCGGCCAGGTCCAGTTGGCGGATGCTGAGGCCGGGCAACTCCCAGGAGCGGCTGTCGGGAGTGTTCTGGAGGACGAACATGGTCTGGAACAACGGGTTCCGCGACAGGTCCCGCTGCGGCGCCAGTTCCTCCACCAACCGCTCGAAGGGCAGGTCCTGGTGGTCGTAGGCGCCGAGTGCGGTGTCTTTGACGCGGTCGATGAGCTCGGTGAACGTCGGGTCGCCGGACAGGTCGGTCCGCATGACCAGTGTATTGAGGAAGAAGCCGACCATGTCCTCGATCTCGGCACGGTTGCGGCCGGCGATCGGGGTGCCCACCGCGATGTCCTCCTGGCCGCTGTAGCGCGACAGCACGACCTGGAACACGGCGAGCAGCGTCATGAACAGGCTCGCACGCGTGTCGTGCGCCAGCCTGCGGGCCCCGTCGGCGGTCGCGGCGGGGATGCTGAAGGTGAGCATCGCCCCGTTGCCGCTGCGCAGCGCCGGGCGTCTGCGGTCGGTGGGGAGCTCCAGCGGTTCGACGCCCGCCAACTGTGCACGCCAGTACTCCAGCTGGTCGGACAGCACCTCACCGGTGAGCCATGCACGCTGCCAGACCGCGAAGTCCGCGTACTGCAGCGGCGGTTCGGGCAAACCTGCGGGTACGCCCGTGACCCGCGCGGTGTACAGCGTGGTGAGCTCCCGCGAAAGTACCCCCACCGACCATCCGTCGAAAGCGACATGATGAACCGTCAGGGACAGCAGGTGATCCTCTTCGTTCAGCCGGATAAGCAAGGCGCGGATCATCGGCCCGGTGGCGAGGTCCATCGGTCGGAAGCCCTCGGTGCCCACGAGCGCGAGGGCGGCCTCTTCCCTGGCACTGCCGTCCGTGACGGACCGCAGGTCGTGTACAGCCATCGGCAGGGTGCGGGGCTCGTCGACGATCTGCCCGGGGGTACCGTCCTCGTCGGTGACGAAACGGGTCCGGAGCACCTCGTGCCGCGCGACCAGCTCGGACAGCGACGCCTCCAGCGCCGGCACGTCCAGCGGACCGCTGATGCGCAGCCCCATGGGAATGAGGTACTCGGCACGGCCCGGCTCCAGTTGATCCAGGAACCAGAGGCGGCGCTGCGCAAACGACAGGGGCAGAGGCCGCCCATCCCGGGCGGCCGAAGGGATCGCGGCGGTGTCGTCGGAGGCGGACGATGAAGCCAGGGCATCCGTGCCATCGGCCAGGCCCTCGTCGCCCCCGTCCAGAGACTCGAACAGTCGGCGGGTCCGTTGCATGGCCTCTTCGGCGAGGAACGAAGCCACGGCCCGTACGGTCAAGGGCCCCGATACCAAAGGCGCCTGGAAGTCGGAGCCGAATTCCTCCGCCACCCGGCGGGACATCTCCGCCGACCGCTCTCCGGTGCCGCCCAGTAGGAAGAAGTCGGACTCCGCCGTCACCACCTCGGTGCCGAGGACGGACCGCCACACGTCGGCTATCCGGGCCTCGGCCGGCGAGAACGGCTCACGCCCCGCTTCCCGGCCGGGTGCCGGCGCCGGGGGCACCATCGGATTCGTAGTCATGCGTCCACCAGTTCCTCGTCGTCGACCCGTAACGGAAGGCCCTCGGATGCTCAGCCGAGTTCGATGCTCGCAGAGCGATCTTGACGAGATAACTGGTTACTTCTGCCCGGAGGACATGGGCACTTCTGCCCGTACGACGCAGCTCCGGGTGCCCCGGAGCTGCACGGTGACCACGCTGTTTTCAGGCCGCGGCGTGGACCGAGGGCTCCTCGTGCGGCAAGGCCCTCGCCGCCGCGCTCGCCGGACCGGCCCCGGCCATGTCGTCCGCGGCGTCGATGGTGGAGGGTTCGGACACCGTCTGCTTGCGCATCCCGGACCATTCACGGCTCATGCCGGGAAGAGCAATGGCGACCAGATACAGCCCGCCCACGATCCACAGCGCTGTCGACGTGCCGGTCAGGGTCACCAGCCCCGCTCCCAGCAGCCCGCCGAACGGGATTCCCGCCCAGGTGACCGCCTGGGCAAGTGTCTTGACCCGGCCCAGCAGCGGGGTCGGGATCAGCTCGTACGTCACCGCGCCCACGATCGGGTTGACGAAGCCGGAGCCGAGGCCGCCCACTGCGAGCACCGTCAGCACCAGCCACAGCGGCGCACCCAGCGCCATCGCGGCGAACCGGGGCAGGCCGCCGAGGGCGAAGCCGATCAGGTAG
Organism: Streptomyces sp. LN549; assembly: GCF_043203805.1. NCBI lineage: Bacteria > Bacillati > Actinomycetota > Actinomycetes > Kitasatosporales > Streptomycetaceae > Streptomyces > Streptomyces sp. LN549. The sequence goes on from NZ_JAZHRI010000002.1 coordinate 7,632,849, forward strand.
ACGGTGCGCCGCGGCAGTCGCTCGGCCACCCCGGCGGCCACCAGCGCGGCGATGATCGACGTCGCTGCGAAGACACTCACCACCAGGCCGATGGCTGCCGCGCCGTTGCCCGACTCCTTCGCCCACACCGGCAGCAGTACCGACATGAACGCCTGGTCCAGGAGGTTCGTCACCGCCAGCATGAGCACGATCGACCGCAACAGCTTCGCGTCTCGCAGGAAGGCGGCACCCTGGCGCAGTTGAGAGAGGTAGCCGCCGCTCTCCTCGACCGGGGTTTCGTGCGGCTCGGGCACCGGGTCGGTGAGCGTGGTCGAGACGATCAGCGCCGACACCGCGAACAGCGCGGCGGTGATCCACAGCGCGTACAGGCTGCCGAAGGCGGTGACGACCACGCCCGCGAGGGCCGGCCCGACGGTGGTTGCGGTCCGCTCGACAGCGGCCGAAAGACCGGTGCCCCGCTCGATGGGAACGCGAGCCGCGCGGGTGGCCGACGGTACGAATAGCCCCTTGGCGCCGTTGGCCGGCCCGTCGGCCACGCCGACGACCGCGAGCAGGGCCAGGAGCACTCCGAAGGGCAGGTTGCCTGTCAGGTAGAGCAGCGGGGCGGTGGCCATCGCGGCGGTGGACAGGAGGTCGCCCGCCACACTGATCCGCTTGGGGCCGATACGGTCGATGATCGGGCCGGCCAGTGCCTGCGAGATCACGTACGGCACTATCTGGCAGAAGGCCACCAGACCGGTCTTGCCGACACTGCCCGTGGTTGTCAGGACGAACCAGGGCAGGGCGATGGATAACACCCTGTTGGCGGAGAGCGCCGCCGCGTTGGCCGACAGCATGCCGACCAGACCGCGCAGGACCCTGGGGCCCGCCTCCGGCGCCGTTGCCCGTGCGCCGTTGTCCGCCGCCGTGCCGGCGGCTCTGTGCTGAGTGGCCATCGTTCTACTCCATGTCGCTGGGCTGGATGACTTGCCGGTCCTCGCTGGTCGGGAACAACTGGAACTGGAAGGAGACGCGTGCGGCGTCCTGCGGCAACTGCGCGTCGGCACCTGCTGCGGCGGACGTGCGCCGACGGAGCAGGGCGTGGATCTCCGCCGTCAGCTCCTTGGCGTCGGCCGGGGTGAGGGTGAGCGCGTAGTCACCGAAGTCCTGGGCGTCGCGCCACTGGGGAGTGAGTGCGGGGGTTGCCTCGATCGCAGCCGTCATGGCTCCGGACCAGACCCGGCCGAGGGCCTGGAGGTAGGCGATGCCGAGCCCTTCGCTGCCGTTCAGCACCTCGTTGTCGGGCGCGACGGTATTGGCATGCGCCGCTTGCCACCACCGCTCACGCCGCCCGCCCCGCGAGGGCGCCTCCGTGATGAAGCCGTACTCCGCGAGTTGGCGCAGGTGGTAGCTGGTCGCCCCGGTGTTCAGATTGAGCCGCCGAGCCACGGTGGTAGCCGTGGCCGGGCCCTCCGTCCGCAGGCTGGTGAGGATCTGGACCCGCAGTGGATGGGCGATGCCGCGCAGGTTACGGGCGGTCAGATGTACCTGTGAGGGCTGCTGCGGTAGTTCCATGAGGTTCAAGCTAGACCACAGAGAAGTCTGTGCATAGGAGTTGATGCACACAAGTGTGTGTAGTTTGGTGCCTCCGGTTGCGACGTGGCAGATCCCGGTGTCGCTCGTTTACCTCGTTGCCGAGATCGCTATCGCCGAAGGCGACCCGAGAGGTGCCTCGGCCAGGTGACGGGGTTCCCGTGGTGGGCGGTGCTGCTGCCAGCCCCGGCCGTGAGTATCGAAGTTGGCCCCGAAGCGTTCCAGTTGGCCAAGACGGCTGCAGAGGGCAGTCCTCTGCAGACGGAGGTATGCGGCAAGATGCGGCGCATGACCCTCTCATCGCGCTTCACCCTGCCGGGCCAGGTCCGAGCTGTGGCCGCGTTCGATCCCTCCGGGCCGTTGACTGTGACCGGCTACGGTGCGAATCCCATGGTGACCGTGATCACGAGGGTCGACCTCTCAGGCAAGGTGGCGTGGCAGCGGACCTATCCCGGGACGGGCAGGCCGCAATCCCGTTTGTCCATGGAGGGCACGCTGTGGGTCGCCTATCCGGACGGTGACGGCCGGCTGCTGGAAGGTGTTCTGCCGGACGGGTCTACTGGGCCCACCGCCCGTCCGGAGTGCCGACCCGATGAGGAGATGGGGGCGTTCGTTCTCCTCGACGACGGGTTTGTCATTTCATGGGTCAGTGCTTCCCGCCTAGTCCGTGGGGAACGAAGTCGGCCCATGTCTGTATCGGAGCCTCGCGTGGCCCGGTACACGACAGAGGGCGAGTGCCTCTGGTCCACGCCGATCGTGCTCGGTGCGGTGTCGTTCCCGGGTGCGGTGGAGATGGGTGACCGGACCGGATGGGAGGTCCGGCCGCGTAGACCTTGGATCCCGGAGGAGATCGGCGTCGACCACTGGGAACCGCTGCTCGTGTCGGCCGACCGAATCGCGGCCAGTTTCACGGACACGCGGGGCGGCATCGGGCGGACGTTCTTCCTCCACCTTGGCAGCGGCGAGATCGTGTCGGCCACTTCTCCCGCTCCCACGGGCCGAAAAGCGATAGCAGGTCCTGGTCAGTTCCTGATCGGATCCCAGGGCTACGGCGCGTTCACGACCAGCCGTTTTGGGCGCGACGGCACCGAAACCGGGCGCTGGGCCAGCCACGGGGCCATGCTCGTCGACAAGAACGGCAGCGCCAGCGGCCCCGAGCTCGAAAACATCCTGCCCTCGAGATCACGTTTCCGGATGCTCGCACCGGACAACACCCTCGTCGACGGGCCCGCGCTGACGGGCTACTACACGTCCGACCCCGCGATGGACTGCGAGGGAACCACGGTGTTCTGGCGCGACGGCAAACTGCTCGCCGTGGACAAGGACCTCGCCGGACACGAACTGTCCGCCATGGATGACAGCCGAGCCATCATCGGTCGTGCGCTACTGCTGAACGAAGGCTGCGTCGCCATCTCCCTGGACAACGAGGTCCTGGTCTTCCGTACACCGCTAGGCCCCCTGGCCGAAGGCCCCTGGCCGTGCGGTGAAGCGAACCTCCAGGGCAATCCCCTGCTGAGCTGAAACAGCCAACGTGACGTCGAAGGGACTGGCCAGCTTCCTGTACCCGGCCAGTTGCTGACGCTACACCTGGCAGCTGAGCGCGATAGTTGGCCGGTCAGAGCGTTGTCGTTCGCCTGCACATGCTGGAACCCGCCGGATCCCAGATGGTGAAGCGCGACCGCGTGGGTGGGGCCGTGGCGGCGTCGTCCTGCAGCGTGGCGAAACCTGCCGTGGACGCCGCGCGGGACATGGCGTTGTCGTACGCATGCGCGATCATGCCGTAGCCGTACCGAAGCGCACTGGGAGAGGCTTGATGGACATGGACTTGGTGAGAGACCTGGGCCGCCCGGACCGGCGCGTCGCTGCAGCGGACAAATTGGCTGCGGGCGGAGAGGCGGCGGCAGAGGCCATCGTGCGTGAGCTGACAGATGAGTCATCGCCTGTGGAATGGCGGGATGCCGCTCCCGTGCTCCGGCGGATCGGGGGCGCGGCGTTCGACTATCTGGTCCAAGGGCTCCTGGACGCGCCCACCGCGGAGATGCGAGACAGGGTCGGGTTCGTGTTCACACGGTTGGGCGCGAGGGCCCTCGACCGGTACACCACCGCGCTGTCGCACCCCTCGCCGATCATCCGCCGCCAGGCGGTGCTCGGGATCCAGCACTGCGAGGGGGCCGGCCTGGCGCTCCCCGCTCTGCTGCCCTTGCTCGGTGACTTCGATCGTGAGGTTGCCCAGCAGGCGCACGATGCCTTGATGATTCGTGGCAAGGAGTTCGAAGGGAACCTCGTACCGCTCCTCCAGCGGATCCGGCGGGAGGGCCCCGGCCGACAGCGTGCTCAGGCGCTGTCCGTACTCGCGGCGATCGGCGGTGAGACCGTGTTGCCTGCCAAGGACGTGGCCGCAGTCGAGCGGCTTATCCGCGTGAAACTCGCGGATGACCGGCCGGCGGCATTGTGGACATGCTGGAATTACTGGATCGCGGTGCCGAGCGGGGACCAGGTCGGGATCATCAGCACCTTGGGACTCACGGACTCAAGACCGGTGACCTTTGCGCTCGGCAACGACATCGTCGACTCCGACGGACACGACGCCGAGCCGGGTAGTCATGACGGCTTCACCAGGGTTTTCGTCACCCCTGAACTCGACGGCTGGACCTTCGTACTCGGCGCGTGGTGCGACCCCTGCGACGCGGAACGCAGCGAGGACGTCTTGAGGCTCTGCACTCTGCTCGGCTCACGCTACGGACGGGCCCAGGCGTACTACTACGGCGCCCAGGGCGATGGCTCCGCTTGGCTCGTCACCGAGCAAGGCAAGGTGATCCGACGCTACTGCGAGACCGGCGACGGCGAAGACGAACTGCTGACCCTGGGCGATCCCCTGCCGTTCGAGCGGACGCGCCGAGAGGAGCTTGGCCTCCAGCCCGTATGGGACCCCGCGCTGGAATCCGAGGACGATGCGGACGAATGGAAGTGGGCCGCGTTCGACCTCGCGCCCGAGATCGCCCAATCCCTTGGGGGTAGCCCGCTCAGCATCGGCCCGGAGACCTTCTCGCGTGGTGTTGGCGTCATCGCCCTGACCCCGTACGGGGTTGTCCACGGCGTGCCACCAGGCACGTACCGCATCTGAGGAAAACATCGAGGCCCGAACTGAGCCCGCCACCGTGATCAATCTGGACGACTTCACCACTCGCACCCGGCTTCCTCCTGGGGCGCGATAGTTGGCCCACGCCAACGCCGCATAGCGAGGGTCTTTGGAGATCACGATCGTCTACATCGTGCTGCACCCTGCCTGGCAGGTGGATTCGAGGCGTCCGGATCGCGCATGATCGAATCTCTGTGGATTCGAAAATGGGGCGGTGTGGTGTGGGGGACTGGCGGACCGATCCGACGTTCGCGATGTGCCGGGCTCTGGTGGACGGCGCCGATCCGGCCGCGTTCGCGGGAGGCCCGTTCGACGTCCGGGCTGTGGCGGCGGCTATCCGGCCCGAGACCAGCAACAGAGCTGTCCTCGACGACCTTCCGTGGGGGAACTTCCCTCATGGGGAGGAGGCCCGAGATGCCGTTCGGCAGCTGCTCACCGCAGACGGGACCGCACACAACTCGATGGCTGTGCTGATCGGCATGTGCGCCGACGACAGCCGGGCCGCCGCAGCTCTGGCCGTACCGTTCCTGATCCGGATCGCCACCGACCCCCACCATCCACACCGCGCTGACGCTCTTGGCGGTCTCGCCGCCCCGGCCCGCGCCCGTCACTTCGGAACTGCCTCCCGCGACGAACTCCTCCTCCACCGCTCCGGCCCTCTGCACGACGTTCTCGACGACTACGGCGTCGAGGTGACCGGCTACCCGGCGGGCTGGTCGGTGGCCGCAGCCAGGGCCGCGATCACCGCCGGAATCTCAGTGCTTCTGCCTCTCCTCAACGAGTCCGACCCTGCCATGCGTATCAGCGCCTCCTATGCTCTCGCCACCGCAGCCGACCCTGGCCGTACCGTCCGAAGCGCTTTCGCCACCCGGTTCGCCAAGGAGCAGGACCCCCTGGCCTCGGCCGCCCTGGTTCTCGCCACCGCAGAGACCACACGCGCCCACCCGCGCCGTCCGGACACTGCGAGAATCGGCAAGCTGTGGCAGAACCGGGCACAGCCTTCCGAAGTCCGCCTCGCCGCCGCGATCGGTTGGCTCTGCCTTACCGACGAACCCGCCCCCGACGCCCTACAGGCCACCGTCAGGGCTCTGGCCACCGAAGAGCGCGCCCGCGCCATGGACGTCCTGCCATGGATGACGGCCGCCGGATGCGGCGAACCGGGGCTACTACGCTGCGTCCGCCGCATGCTCCACCCGGAAGAGCCCGAACCATACGACGACCCTTGGGCCCCGCTGGCCTGAACGACGAGTGGCCGGCCCTCGACCATGGCACCCGCGCACCTGCCGGCATTCTGGGCATCGCAGTTGTCTGTCGGGGCCAACTATCGTGCTCAGTCACACGAGTTGTTGTGACTGAGCGCTGTACTTGGCCCTTGAGCGTTCTACGCGGCCCGCTGAGCGTTCTAAAGGTTGTTGCAGAACGCCTGGGATAGGGCATTCCTCTTGTATGGGCGAGGTGTTGCGGGCTGAGTAGTTGTGGGTGGAGACGTCTACTGGCTTGCGGATGGGCCGGTTCGAGAAGTTGGTGAGGGTAGTACGGGAGCGGGGCGGAAACGGTCCCGGTGGAGGGCGCCCGTGGTGCCTGCCACTGGCGGACCAGGTCCTCCTGGTGGCCGTCTACTACCGGACCAACCTCACGATGCGCCAGCTCGCCCCGCTGTTCGGCTGCTCCCCAGCCACCGTCTGCCGGGTCATCCATCGCCTGCGGCCGCTCCTCGCGATCGAGCCGGCGCCTCGGCCCGTCGCGGACGTCGAACGGTTGTGGATCGTGGACGGAACCCTCGTCCCGGTCCGCGACCGCAAGGTCGCCGCGTCCTCCCGCAACTATCGGTTCTCGGCGAACGTGCAGGTCATCATCGACGCGGACAGCCGCCTGGTGATCGCCTCAGCTCGACCCGTCCCCGGGAACAAGGCCGATGCCCACGCCTGGCGAGAATCGGACCTGCCCGCCATCGCGGCCGGGACAACGGTCATCGCAGACGGCGCCTACCTGGGCACCGGCTTGATCGTCCCGCACCGCAGAAGAGCCGGACGCCCACTTCTGCGCGGCCAGGAGGAGGACAACGCCGAACACCGGCGCGTCCGCGCCCGCGTCGAGCACACCTTCGCCCGCATGAAGAACTGGAAAATCCTCCGCGACTGCCGCCAGAAAGGAGACGGACTCCACCACGCCGTACAAGCCGTCGCCACGATGCACAACCTCGCCATGACAGGCTGAACCAGCAGGTCACACGCCATCCCGACCTGCCCACACCCACCCTTCTGCAACAACCTTTAGCTTGACTCTGTCGGGGATCTTGGATCTGTCGAGGTCAGGCGCCCAGGGTTCGCCAAGATTTCGGGCGGGATATTTCGCGCTGGTCGAGGTAGTGCTGGAAGGCGGTCGGTCGGCGAGGCGTGAGGGTTTCCTCGTTCGGTGGCAGTCCGCTGAGGCGCTCGATGTTGACGGCGATGGCCGTCAGAACATGCTGGATGTGGGCCTTTCCCTCTCCTCGATAGCGGCAGTTCCGCATGCCGTGTCCGTGGGCGAACTCGTTGACCGTGCCCTCCACTCCCGAGCGGACCGCATAGCGGGTCTTCCACTCGGGCGTCTGCTGCTCGGCGCGGACCCGAAGCTGCACGTCGCGAAGTTCTCGCGGGGGAAAGCCCACGGTTCGGGCACTGTCCGCGGTGGATGTGCACTGGGAGCGGGCCGGGCAGGGCCGGCACTGACTCTTGGTGAACCGGGCCACGATCAGCGGGGCCGCGGTGGGTGACGAGGTCGGGTAGGGGCCGTGCCAGCCCTGGCTGACCTGGCCCTGGGGGCAGGTGACCTGTTGGCCGTCGTAGTCGATGTGGAAGTCGTCCCGTGCGAAGCCCTCGCTCTGCCGGTGTTGGCGGGTCGGGTTGCTCCGCAGCGGTCCGGAGACGGTGACCTGGTGTTCACGGGTGGCTTGTGCCAGGTGGGGCAGGGACGTGTAGCCGGCATCGACCAGGTGCTCGGCGGGCAGCAGCCCGCGCCGCGCCAGGCGGGTGTGGATGCCGGGCAGGACCTGACTGTCGTGGGTGGTGGCCGCGGTGGTGGCCACGTCCGTGATCACGTTGGGGCCGTCGGGAGCGCACGTCTCGGTCAGGTGAGCGGTGAACCCCTTCCAACTGATGATGTGTCCGTGCCGTGCATAGCGGGCCGAGGTGTCGTAGGGCGAGACGATGGCCCGGGACGAGGGCGGCAGTCCGGGCCCGTCTTCCTTCTCGGCGGTGCGCCAGCGCAGGTGTCCTGCGGGGTCGCGGTGGTAGTTCTGCACCATGATCTGGCGCAGGACCTGGACGCGCGGGCCGAAGGTGCGGTCCGCTCCGTGCTGATAGAGGTGTTCCAGGAGCCGGGCGGCGTCGTTTCCGGTGGCGAGGATTCTGGTCTTGGGCTTGGTGGGGTTCTTGCCCAGGCGGACCGGTCGGCCGTAGCGGCGTCCCCAGTCCTCGTCGACCAGCTCGTCGAGCAGGTGAGGGGAGGTGCCGGCGACTTCTTCCAGTGCGGCGCGGACCGCCTCGGTGATCAGCTCCAGGCGGGTCAGGTCCCGTACCGCGGCCAGGACGTGTGTGGAGTCGGTACGTTGTCTGGTGCGCTCGCGCACCAGTCCGGCCTCCTTGAGGCGGGCCAGCGCGAGGTCGAGGAGGCGGTCAGCACGATCGTCTTCGGCGAGACGGTCGCGGAAATCGGTCAGCACGCTGTGGTGGAAGCCGGGGTCGTCCAGCTCCATGGCCATCGCGTACTTGAAGTCGATGCGGCAGCGGACCGCCTCGGCGGCCTGCCGGTCCGAGAGGCCGAGCAGGAACTGCAGTACGCAGACGGTGGCCAGTTGAGCGGGCGAGAGCCCCGGGCGCCCGTCACGTGGGTACCAGTCGGCGAAGTCCTCGTCGCACCAAAGCCCGTCCAGCCGGTCGCGTACCCATATCGCCGTCGTGCCACCCGGGTTGCTCGCCCGCGCGATCTGCGCGCTTAGAGAAGGGACTTGCTCACCGGAACGCGGGCGCAGGGACAACGGGCACCTCGACAGCTGTATCGGTCGGCGGAACTACTCGAGCATGCCCGCTGGTCATGCTGCCCCACCGGAAAACTCCAAGATCCCCGACAGAGTCAAGCACAGTACCTGTTTCTGATCCCCGGATTTGAGTAGCCTTGGGTTCTACGCTGGCGTGGTGTCCAAGGGCACCGGGCGGGCCGGGGAGAGAAACTGTCGGGCTTGTGGCGAACGGCTGAGGCCGGGTGCCCGGCCTGACGCTCTGTTCCTCAGCTTGTCGTGCCAGGCAGTACGGGATGGCGCTCAGCTCGCTGCCCTTCCTACCACCCAGGCACCGAAGTAGCGAGCGGCTGGACGGCTTGGCTACGAGTACCCAGTAGTACTGGGATTGGTGTGGGCTGTCCGATCCGGGCCGTAGTGTGGGTGCCCTGGCCGAGATCTGGGAGGGACGGGCATGGAGGCAGCCACTGCACGGTTTATTGAGGAGTCCACGGCTCTGCCGCCGCCGGCGCTCGCCGCGCTGTACGAGGAGTCCCTCGACCGCTGGAGCCGGGGCGGCCGCGATGCCAGCCGTGCGACCAGGGTCTCCGCGTCGGAGAACTCCGCGATCGAACGTGCCGTCCGCACCGCTCTCCTCCGCCGCACCCACGAACTGGACGCCTTCCGCGCGGAACTCTGCTTCGACATCGAACCCGCCTGCTCGATCGCCGCGTGCGCTGTCTGCAAGCGTACGAAACTGACGGAGGAGCAGTACAGGGTGCTGCTGGACCCGTTCGCGGCGGCAGGGGTCACGGTCCCAGAGTGGTGAGCTTGTTCTATATCTACCAGGATCTGCCAGGTCTACCGATGGCTTTGAGGATCTCGGGGCGTTTGACGGTTTTGCCGACGTCGTAGCGGGGTGCCCGGTAGCCAGCCCGGAATGGGCGTTGACCCCGAATCCTGAACACGGGTTATGCGGCTGGTGCCAGCGTAGTTGGTCCCCGCGGAAGACTTGCCCCGGCCGCCCGGACCCAGCTCCGCAGGGTCTCCGGATTGATCCCCAGATCAGCGGCGACCGACCTGATCCTCGCTTCAGGCCGCGACTCGTACAGCGCGACCGCGTCCGCCTTGAACTCCGGCGGGTAGTTCTTCATGACCACGAGATGTCCGTTCTCAGATCCGCAGGATCCAGTGTCTCGTGTGTCCAACATCAGGGGTCAAGGCCCCTTCACCCGCCACCTGAGCGTCACGCCCGCGCGTTACGCGGCCTTGCACCATCGTGGGGCATCGCCGGAACGCACGGCGTCATCCGCGGACAGGCCCGAAAGTGCGGTGGGTTCCCGGTGAAAGCACTCCGGCTGCCCTGCGGACGGCCGAGGAGTCGCTGACCGCCCCGACCCCCTCGTCGGCTGACCGCGGAGAGCGTGGAGCGGATGACGGCTCAGGTGGCCGGCGGCGCCGACGAGGACGGCGCCGGAACCGACGGTGGCGGCGCGGAGGGCGGACGCGCCGCCGGTGCTGGGGAAGATCAAGGAAGCGCCGGGCAACGTGAGCCTGGAGACGATGCTCACCGAGATCGGCAAGCTCCTGTCAGTGCGGGCGTGTGGTCTGCCGCCGGATCTGTTCATCGCCGTCGCGCCGAAGGTCGTAGCCGGCCGGCGGGCACGGGCCGCGGTGGAATCGGGCCGCGGAGCCCGTGCGCTCGGGGCGCCTTCGCTCGGGAGCCCACAGCGCAGGCGGCGGACCACTCCTCCGCAACCCTGTTTGCACGGCTGAACGAGTGCGCCGCCGCCCATCAGGCGCTGACCAGCAGGACCGTTCGGGAGTACGGCATCAGCCTGCCTGCCTACGACATGCTCGCCGTCCCCCGCGAAGTGGGAGCGCCCCAGCGTCGGGCGATGGGCGAGGTGGCGGCAGCCGGCACGGCCCGCGCCGGTGGTCTCACTCAGCACGCGGACCGTTCGGCAGGCCAGGCGTGCTGCCCGACCGGTCCCGAGGCGAGTCTCAGCCCGGGGCTCCAGCCCGGTCAGCCGGCCCGGACCCGATGCCGAGGCTTGGCCGAATGCCCCAGGTGTTGCCACGTTGAGCCGCACCCACGCCGTCACGGATCGAGCCCGCGCGATCAAGGGATCACCGGACGGGCCGCCATCATTCTCACGTGCGAACGACCTCGTACGGGAACCCCGCCGTGCACATGGCGGCGACTGCCATCCTGGCGGTAAGGCGCGTACATGCGGGACCTGCCTTACCGACCGTGGACCACGAGGTTCAAAGGCCGTCGAGAAACGACTGGGGCGGACGCGGCTTTCGGCGGGGGTAGGGGCGTTTCGCCCGAAGATCAACGAATTTTTGCACATACTCAATGTTTCCGGAAAGTGACTACAACAGGCAGTCTTGATCTGAGGGCTGTCCGAGTGCATGATTCCTGCACCGAACGGCTGACTGACAGGTCTGCCGAAATGGGTTCCATTCTCGCACTACGGAGCTAATTATGCGTTTCGTGATGCAGTATCTGCGAATGGATGTTCTCCCTCGGTTCAGCTGAATTCACCATTTCAGTCCGGGCCCAGGACTCCGCGCGCCCGGAGAATAGGAGATGTCATGCCCATGGAAAACGCCACGAAGCTCGAGACCGCTGCGACCGCCGAGCCGACGGACAAGGCGACCACGGACTTCACCCTGAGTGCGTCCGAGAACGAGCTCCTCGAGGAGTTCGGCGTCCTGCTCGCCGCCGAGTACAACTACGTCGCCGCTATCTGACAGGCGCCTAGCCAGGCCCTGACAGTGATCGACCGGTGAGACCTGTCCCGCCGTCACCTGACGGCGGGACAGACACCCGCCGCTTCCTTCCGAAATGAGTACCCATGGCCACAGCTTCAGAAGCCGACACCTCGGCGCCACACCCGCACCCGCTGCGTACCAAAGCGTTTCTTCTGATGTGGGTGGCGCTCACCGTCTCGGTCCTCGGCGACCAGTTCTACCGCGTGGCACTGACGCTGACGGTGGCCGATCGTGGCCCGTTCGGGCTGGCCGCGTTGGGAATGGCGCTCGCCGTGCCCATCGCGGTGGTGGGACTGGTGGCGGGGGTGTTCATCGACCGCCACGACCGGCTGAGGCTGCTGGTGCGCACCGATGTCGTGCGTGCCGTCATCGTTGCCGTGCTGGCCTTCCTGCTTCTGACCGGCCACCGCTCATTCCCCGCGCTGATCGCCCTCGCCGTGCTGTTGTCCTTCGTCAGCGTGGTGTTCACCCCGGCCCTCCAGGCGTTGCTGCCGAGTCTGTCGAAGGGGGACCAGCGTCGGCTCATCTCCATGGACGCTTGGATCCTCGGAGCGGTGAGCACGACCGGCGTGGTGGGGCCGGCTCTTGCCGGGGTGTTGCTGCAGGTCGCCAGCGCCGGTGCGCTGATGGTGGTGGATGCGATCACGTTCGCGTTCTCCGCGGTGCTGATCCTTCTGGCCGGCCGCGAGATGCCTGACCGAGAGCGTCCGCCATCAGGGCTGCCTGCCCGGGGCAAGTTCGAGGCGGTCGGTGAAGGGCTTCGCTTCCTGATGAAGCATCCCGTTCTGGGACCCTGTTTCCGGACCTTCCCTCTGATGGACTTCGCCCTGAACTCCGTCCCGTTCGTCCTGCCACTCGTCCTGGCGGCAACCAGCGACGCGGGCACCGAGAAGTACGGGCTCATGCTCGGCGCGCTGGCAGTCGGCCGGGTCGCAGGCATGGCGCTGTTGAACAGGACGTCTCTGAAGGATCACCGGGGTGCCGTCCTGCGCTACAACTTCCTCGTCCAGGGTGCCGGGGTGTTGCTGGTCGCTGCGGCCGGCGAAAGCCTGGCCGGTCTGCCCTGCCTGGTGCTCGTCGGACTGCCGGCAGGTGCCGCCCAGGTGGCCATGGCCTCGTACATCCAGCTGGAGGTCGCACCCCAGATGCGGGGAAGGGTGTTCGCGGCCCTGACCTCCGTGGTGAGCTGGCTCGCCCCCTTCGGCCCGCTGGTCTTCGTCACGGTCGCCGGTCTCACGACGCCGGCAGTGGCCATGGCGGCCATCGGGATTCTTCTCGCCGCAGGAGGTGCGCGACTCTATCTCTGCCGCCCCCTCCGGCTCGTGCTGTGACCGTTTGAATTCAGGAGAAGGCATGGTTGAGGAAGACGTCGATGTCGTCGTCATAGGCGGCGGACCCGCCGGATCCGCATACGCGGCGATTACTGCCCGCGCGGGATTGTCTGTACGTATTGTCGAAGGGAAAGAATTCCCCAGGCATCACATCGGGGAGTCACTGCTCGCCATGTCGATTCCACTCCTGGAGGAAATAGGAGTCGCCCCTCTGCTTGCCGCAGAGGGATTCCTTCCGAAAACGGGCGCCGTATTCGTATGGGGCAGGGATCACAAGCGCATAGACCTCGGATTCCCCGAGCCGGGACTCGCGTACCAGGTGCGAAGGGCCCGGTTCGATCAGATCCTCCTGGACCATGCCGCCGTCTCCGGTGCCCGGGTCAGCCACGGTCAGTGGGTCAGGGGACTGCTGCGGGATACGGCCGGGAGGGTCTGCGGAGTCGTGAGCGAGGGGGAGGACGGGCCCGTCACCCACCGCGCCCGGCTGGTCGTCGACGCGAGCGGCCTGTTCCAGTTCCTCCCGAAGAGGCTCGGACTCACCGTCGACGTCAGTGGCCCCAGGAGGGTCGCGATCTCGGGCTACTACGAGCACGCCGCGCGGGTCCAGGGCGAGCAGGCCAACAACGTCATCAGTGAGGCCACCCGGGACGGCTGGCTCTGGTTCATCCCCCTCGACGAGCACGTCACCAGCGTGGGATTCGTCGGGGACGAGACCGATCTGAGCGAGAAGCCTCATACGGTGCTCGCCGAACAGATCGCGACGAGCACACTCGTCGCCTCGCTCCTCGAAGGAAGCACCCCCCAGGGAAACGCCCGGCTGCTGCGCTACACCAACCACATCGTGGCCGACCCCCTGTGGCACGACGGATGCGTTCTCGTCGGTGACACCGCCTTCTTCGTCGACCCGCTGTTCTCCACCGGCGTCCATGGCGCGCTGCACAGCGGGGTCTCCGCCGCAGCGGCAACGATCGGGCTTCTCTGCGACGGCATCGCCGAGGCCGACGCAGCCGACTGGTACGACTCCGGCATCCGCAAGCACTACCGGCGGGTCCAGACCATGGTGCGGCTCCTCTACGGCGTCAACGGCGGCACCAGCCGCTTCTGGACCGAGCGTGACCTTTCGGCGATGGACCCCGCCGAGGCACAGCGCATCTTCAACGACCTGGGCGACATCAGCATCCCGCTCTTCCAGGGATGGCAACGCGACGGTGCGCTCCCCATGCCCGCTGCCCTCGCCGCGCTGCTCGACGACGCACGGCCGAGCCCCACCACGAAGGCCCGCCTGGACGCCGACACCATCGCTCTCTCCCGGGGCGTCTCGGTGCGCCCGGTACTCAGCCGCCACGGAGGGCGGCTGGCCTCCGCCCTCGGTGTCTTCGGTGAGGGGTCCGACCATGCGGCGGTGGTGGTACGCGCCGACTCACCTGCCGTCGCCCTCGTGCGTGCACTCGACCGGGGACGTACGCCCCGGAGCCTCTGGCAGGACGACCGGCGACTGGAGTCCCTCGTATCGCTGCTGCACAGCAGTGGACTCATCGATGCCGAACGGGTGCGGGCGGGGGTGGTCTGAGCGTGGAACCGTTCCTGCGTCTGCCGTTCGACGTGCCCGTGAAGAACACCAGGCCCCCGGAATTCCATCTCTGGCGCCCCATGCTGGACCTCAGCGACGCGGACGACGCCACCCCCCACAGCGCGCTGAGCACAGAGCTCGCCTACATGAACATGCGGGCGACGCCGGAGGAACGGCTGCCGATCCAGAGCCGGCCCGGGCCGTCCCTCCGCGAACGGATCACCGAGTCCGGCTCCCTGCGCGAGTACGCGTGTGACACCCCCTCCGCGTTGCCCGAGCACCTGCGCACCGCACGGTGGCGGGAACTCGTTGACTGGTGCGAGGAAGCCGAGGGCACGGACCCCGTCCACCGCGGAGGCCTGGCCTCCTTGCTCGCCTCGCTCGGGCTCTACCGCTACCTCGCGAGCTGGCCGCTTCCCGACCATCCGGACGACCCTCACGCCCTCCAGCTCGCCGTCGGCCTGACCCATGCCCGTTCGGTCGTCGACCGCACCGGCTCGCTGCTCGCTTCGAGCGTCGAGGCGCTGGAGCGGGTCATGAGCTGCGGCGACCTGCCGCCCGCCACCCGGCTGGGGGCAGCCACCACCCTGGTCGTCCTTCACTCGCAAAGCCGGCTCAAGGATGTCGACCGGGTCACCGGGTACTGCCGCGAGGCGGCCCGCCACGCCGAAGTGCTCGATCCCGACAAGGACTGGCGGGACCTCCTGCATCTGAGTACCTACTGGCGGGCTGTCAGCTTCGCACCGTTCCTTCACGGGGACCTCCGGGAGACCGATGCCCAGCTCGACAGGGCAGAGGCGCATGCACGCCGGCTGCCCGAAGGGACGCCGCAGGAACGCTGGGTCCGGGCCCAGAACTTCCACCCTCTGCTGGAGACGAGGACGAAAGTCGCGACCGCTCTGGGAGATCTGGACCGGGCGCTCGCTTTCAGCAGGGAACTGCGGGACCGGGACTGGTCGGACGGCAAGGTCCACATCCAGCTGGGAGACGTGCACCGGCGGCGCGGAGAACCTGCGCTCGCCCGCGACGCCTACCTGGCCGCCGTTCCCCTCGGCGCCCCGTTCCGAGCGCTGGCGTGGAGCAAGGCGGCGCAGCTCAGCGGCGACGAGGACGCGGTCTACGCCCTCATGTGCGCGTATCGCGGCGACCCTCGTTCGGTGACCCCCTTGCTTCTGCAGGAGCGCGTATCGCGCGCCAGGGGTGACGACCGGCTCGCCGACTGGGCGGGCCGGACCGCTATGTCCCTCCGTGAGGACCGGAGCAACGAGGAGGCGCAGTGCGTACCGCTTTCCTGAGAGCACCGCAGGAGGGGACGGCTTCCTCGGGGCAAGGCCTTCTCCGGGCCTACCGTGATCTGACGTCCCAGGAGGGTCCGATCCACGCCCGGTCGGTCGCCGCGATGGGGCGCTGTCTGCTGGCCGGGGAACCCGTGCCGTTCTACCAGATCAACACCCTCAGCCGGCTCCGGTGGTTCCTGCGTCTGGAGGACGGCGACATCGCCCTTCACGACCCGCGCGAGGTCGCGCATGCCGACCGGAAACCGGCCTGGCACAAGCTCTGTGACGGCCTCGACGACTGGCCCGCCCTCACCCAGGAGGCACAGGCGGAACTCGTCGCGGTGCTCACCAAGCTCGGCTTCTGGGACCTGGTGCTGCGGCTCGTGCCCGACGACCTCGAGGTCACGGCATCCACGGTCACCGCACGGCTCGCCCACTTCCGATGCAACGCCGCGCTCAAGTCCTCGGGCCCCACGGACCGGACCCGCGCACGGGCAAGTGACGTGACGGAACAGATCGCACTCTCGCAACTCCCCTCCGCTTTGCGGCTGAACGCGGCAGTCAACCTCATCGTCCATCACGCCAAGTCGGACCGCTCCCCCGTGCGACTGCGGTCATGGTGCACGTTGGCCGACGACCTCGTCGCCGGGCAGGAGCCCGACCAGGCGGACCCGATCCAGATGAGCGTCTACTGGCGTGGAGTCAGTTTCCTGCCCTTCTTCGATGGCGACCACCAAGAAGTGCGCCGGATGCTCGACCGGGCAGAGGAGCTCGGACGCCGGGCGCTCGCGGACCCCTCCTGCCAGGACGGCCTGCTCGCCCACGAGAACATGCACCCGCTGCTGGAGACCCGCGGGCGCGCCGCAGCCGCAGCGGGCGACCAGGAGACCGCCGAGCGGTACTACCGAGAACTCGTCGTCCATGACCCTCTGGACGCCAAGACCCACCTGCGCCTCGGGGACCACCTGCACCACAGGGGGCTGCCGGAGGACGCCCGCAGGTGCTACCAGGACGCCGCTGTGATCGGAGCGCCCTACACCGCCTATGCCCTCACCCAGGCGGCACGCTGCTCGGTCGCCCTCGACGACACGGAGCACGCGGTCGCGTCACTCGCCCAGGCCGTGCAGTACGACCCCTGGGCGGTCACACCGCTCGTCCTGCTCCAGGATCTGCTGCCCGGCACGTCACTGAGAGGACTGCGCCCCTGGGCCGGAGAGCGTCTGCAGTCACTTCTCGAAGGTCTCGGAAAGGGGGAACGATGACAGCCACCCACGCACCCGGCCGCACACGGCCCATGTGCTTCGCGCCCGATGCCGAGGCACACCGGGAG
Organism: Streptomyces sp. LN549; assembly: GCF_043203805.1. Lineage (NCBI taxonomy): Bacteria > Bacillati > Actinomycetota > Actinomycetes > Kitasatosporales > Streptomycetaceae > Streptomyces > Streptomyces sp. LN549. Next base: position 7,649,825 of record NZ_JAZHRI010000002.1, read on the forward strand.
GTGCTGGAGAAGATCCTCACGCTGCGCCTGCGGCAGCTGGCCAGGATCTCCGGCCTCGTCGCCAAGGTCCGTCCCGAGAACGCGGCAACGCTCGTACCCCTGCTCGAACGTCTGCCGGAGCTACCGGCCTCAGCACGGGCCACCTTGGCGCGGGACCCCTATTTCCACGCCTCCTTCACCCGGCTCGTGACCGCGCTACGGGCCTCGGACCCGGTGACCGCGCGCACGGCGACGGACCGGCTCACCAGCAGCCTGCTCCTGCCCGCTGCCGGGCTGCTCCCGGGGCCGGTACAACTGCAGGCGGGCCAGGGCGGCGGGTTGTCCCTGGGCGTCGGGGGCCCTCGGCTGCGAGACCACACCCCCGCGGTCGCAGGCACTGTCCACTTCCGGGGCGCAGCCGACGGCGAACTGCACTGGTTCAGTGAGTCCGGAACGAGCGGCACCCTTTCCCCGCACGCGTCGGAACGGCCCGTGCTCGACGGCGACGACGAACGTCTGCCCCCGATGCTCGCCGAACTTGCCGCGGACCCGAAGAGCTTCTCCACCGAGCACGTCCGGCCGGTGACCGCCGGCCACGCACTGACCCACCGGTTCGAGGATGTGTGCGACAGGCTCCGCGCGGCGTGGCCGTCCATGCACGACGAGATCACGGCCAACGTGTCGCTGGTCGTCCCGATCCACAGCCTGCAGACTGCGGCGTTCTCCAACACCGCCTGGCAGGGAGCCGTCTTCCTGCGCGACGACTTCACGGACCCGCTCTTCCTGGCCGAGCGGTTGGTGCACGAATCATCCCATCTGCGTCTGAACGCGGTCATGGCCGTCACCGACCTGCACACCCACAGCTGGGACGAGCGGGTCGACAGCCCGTTCCGTAACGGCCCCCGACCGGTAGCCGGCCTCCTCCACGGCGCGTTCGTCTTCACCCGCGCTGCCGAAGCGCTGCTGCGCATCAGTGAAGGCACGGGTGACGCCGAACGCGGCGCCCGCCAGGCAAAGGCGCTGGTGGAGAAGGTCGACATCGCGCTCAGGACGGTGCGTGTGGCTGTCCGCCTCACCGATGAGGGCCTGGACTTCATGAACGACATCGACCGCGCCCGGCTGTCCGTCGTGTCGCACTGCGGTCACGTGGAGCCTGCCGACGACTCCGACTACCTGCTGGGAGAAATGTGATGACACCGAGCGTGGATACGGGAGGGCACCTGGCAGTGGTCACGGGGGCCGACGAGGCCGCCGGCCACTACGCCTCGCGTCTGCGGGCGTCCGTGACACCGGTCACCCGACGCCTCGCGGCCCTCGCGGGGCCCGGGACGGAGCGCGAACTCGGGGAATGGCGCGACCGGTTCAACTCCCTGGACGACGAGGCCGCGGACGATGTCGTCGGAAGCCCGTTCTTCACCTACTACTGGCTCCAGCTGCTGGACGCGTGCGTCCGCGGCGACCGTGCCTTCGTCGCCGCGTGGTCACGCGACCTCGGGCGTTTCCTCCTGGTGCCCCACCTGCGCAGGAACTCCGGCAGCCGCACCCTGCTGCGGCTGCCGGCCCCCGCGAACGAGATCCATCTCCCTGGCCTGGCGGCCCACTTCACGACGACGGAGCCCGTCGATGCCGTCAGCGCGGGCCCCGACGGGGACGGCAGCTGCCGGGACGGGATCCTGCGGCTTCCGGAGGAGTACCTCATGGGTGAGGGTGCCGATGTACTCGGTTGCGTGCGGCGGGTCCGCCACCATGTCATCACGGACTCCAGGATCGAGGTCTCCGCGGCCGACCCGTGGATCCGCCGCCACCTCGCCTCCATGAACAGCAAGCCTCCGATGGAGGGGTACCCGGCCCCCGATCTGCAGCCGCTGGACGCCGATGCGGCGCAGCTCACCGACATCGACGCCGCCTACGGCCTCATCAAGACCGTCTGGCCCGGTCTGATGCCGGAACTCGACTCGTACGTCAGGCTCTTCGTCCCCTACAGCAGCGCCTTCCACTCGAGCTTCGCCGAAGCCTGCCTCATGCGGGCCGTGTTCCTCTCCGAGGCCAAACACCCTTTCTCGTCCACCGTGTACACCGCCGAGCACCTGCTCCACGAAGCCGCACACCTGCGGCTCACCCTCATCGAGGAACTCGATCCGCTCGTGACGGGCGCCATCGACACCGCATTCGCCTCACCGGTGCGCAAGGACCCCCGGCCGCTCTCCGCCATGCTGCAGACGGTGTTCGCGTTCGCCAGGATCGCCGCGTTCCACCGGCACGCCATCAAGGCGGGCCGAAACACCGAACACGGAGCACGCCACGCCGAGTCGGTGGGTCTGCTCCACAAAGCCCTCCTCGAGGTGGAGAGCGATACCTCACTGAATTTCACCGCGGCCGGTCAACGGCTGTGGTCCGACATGTGGGCCGAGGTCGAACACGCATGACGGGCACGTCCACCACCCCAGCACCCCTGCTCAGACTCCGCGGCCGTGTGCAAGCGGTCTGGGCCGGCGACAGCCTTTTGTTGCGTCTGGGCCCCCGGGCCAGGCGCGTGACGCCGTTCGGCGAGGAGGAGATGCGCCATCTGCACGCACTGCGTGCCGGGCTGACTACAGAAGACGTCCACGCCCGTCCCTGGATGAGGGAACTCCACGAGGCGGGCCTTCTCGAAGAGGTGCGCCCGCCGTCCGACGATCCCGATCTCGGACGTTTCGACCGGCTCCTCAACTTCCTTTCCGAGCTTGAACTGAGGGGGGACGACCGGTACGAAATGCTCGCCCGACTGCGGGCCTCACACTGCGTTGTCGTCGGACTGGGGGGCCTCGCCAGCTGGACGGTGTACAACCTGCTGTGCTGCGGCGTCGGCCGGTTGTCCGTAGTCGACGGGGACACCGTGGAACTGTCCAACCTGAACCGCAGCATCCTGTTCACCGAAGGGGACGTGGGGCGGCCCAAGGTGGACGCCGCCCGGGACTCCGCCCTTCGCTTCAGCCCTCGTACGACGTTCAACGGCCACCACATGATGATCGGTTCAGCCGGAGACCTCGCACCGATACTCGCTGACGCCGACTTGGTGCTCGGCGTGGCCGATCAGCCGCCGTGGCTGATCAAGGAGTGGGTCGCTCTTGCCTCCCACCGCGCCGGCGTCCCCTTCCTCCAAGCCAGCGGGTCCCGCGTCGGCCCCTTCCACCGCCGACAGGGCGATGCCTGTTCGATGTGCGACTGGAGCGGACTGCTCAGGGAGCGCCCCGAGCGCGGGGAGATGCTGCGGCGCCAACAGCTGCTGCCGCGAGGTGACTCCGGTGCGCTCAGCCCGCTCGGATCGATGACAGGGGGCATGATCGCCATGGACGCCCTGCGTCACCTGCTCGGCATCACTCCTCTGACGGCAGACCGGGTATGGGAGATGGGCGGCGACCTCACCTCCGTGCTGCGTGAAGTCCCGAACGATCCTGACTGCGCGGTCTGTTCGGACACGCAAGTACCCCTGCCGCTGCCCAGCCAGTTCGTGAGGCCCGCGTGACCGGGCTGCAGACCCCTCCCGGGCTCCGGACCGCTGCCTCGACAGCCGGCTGGAAACTCTGCCGGCACCACCGGGACGAGAGCGGGGCGATCAGTCTCTGGGAACACCCCAGTGGCGCGAAGCACCTGCACCACGAGCGCTGCGAGGAGCGGGAACACACCTTCGGCGTCGTCATCGAGACGCCCGCCACCGACGACCGGGGAGCGGCGCACGTCCTGGAGCACTGGGTCGGCGCCGGCTCCGCCGCCTATCCGATGAGCAGTGCTCTGCTGACCGCCTCCCAGCGCTGCGGCTCCGCGTTCCTCAACGGCTTCACCGAAACGGGCCGGACGTCGTACACCTTCTCGGCTACGGACGCCGAGGATCACCGCGGACAGCTGGATGTCCTGCTGGACGCGGTCTACCACCCGCTGCTCACCGACCGTACCTTTGCCCGTGAGGCGTGCAGGGCCCTGCCGTCCGCGGAGGATGCGGCGCGGGCACACGCGTGGACAGGCGTCGTGCACAACGAGATGCGGCTGAAGCCCGAACGGCCCACTCAGTGGCTGTCCCGGCTGTTCGCGGCCCGCCACGCACCCGGAAGCCACCACGGATTCCGGCACGAGGGCGTGCCGTCCGCCCTGCCCGAGCTGACCGCCGCCGACACGCGCGCGTTCCACCGCGCCCACTACCGGCCCGGTGCCTCCTTCTCGTTCGGGACGGGACCAGGGCTCGTCGATGCCCTGACCGCGCTGGCACGCGTGACAGCGGACGCGCCCGCTGGCCGGACGCTCCCGGCCGAGCCTTCCAGGAGCGTCACGGCGCTGCATCCGCCCGCAGCCCTGGCACGGCGAAGCTGGGTCACTGCCACGCTTTCCTGGCCGGGTCGCGAGACCGCGTCGTGGGCGGGCGCCCTGCACGCACACGCGGTGCTGATCCAGGCATGGGGTCGACGGGGGAACGACCGGCTGATCTGTCCCCCGTCTGCCGTCGGGGACGACGTGGTGCTGCTCGTGGCAACGCCCGGTGACGGCCTCGACGCCCAGGCGCGCGAGGAGGCAGGGCAGAGTCTCCTTCGTGAGATCAGTAAGACCACCGACGGTGCGTCCCCGGAGGGGCCGCGCCCTCCCACCCTCCTCGAACACTTCGCGGAACCCTACGGCGGACTTCCCGACGGCATCCGCTGGGGGCTCGCGGTCTCCGCCGCGAGATCAGCGGGCCTGGCCCCCTTCGCCCTGCTGGTACCCGGCAGCGTCGAGGTCGCGAGCGTCCCGCCCCGGCCGGCAGCGGCGTTCCTCGACCCGGCCGGTCTCATCGCCGAGCCTGGTGGACCTCCGACCACGGAGCGCGTCGAGTCGGACCAGGCCCTGTGGCGCCTGCAACCCCCTTCGCAGGACGCCCGCTGTCTTCCCCTCAGACCGCTCGGCGACCGGCCGTGGCAGCCGCTCGCCCCCGCCCACGCGCAAGGACCGGGCCTGGACCTCCTCGATCCCCCCGATGCTGACGGCTCGGTGGTCGCCCGCGTGTCCTTGCCGGTGGACCGTTCTGACGCGCCACTGCTCCAGCCACTCGTGAAACTTCTGTCCCTGGGCGCCGGCGAGACGCGGCTCCTTCCGGGGATTCCACAGGTTCGCGAGGAAGGGCGCGGGGTCGTGGCCGACCTCTTCGTCGCGGGCTGGACGCCGGCCGGCTGGCAGCGCAGCACGTCCCGGCTTCGGGACCTTCTGGACGGGCAGCAGGGCGCCGTACGCGCCTCGGCAGTCGTATCGGGCCTGCTGCGCGCCGGCTCCGGGAGGCTGCTGCTCTCCCCTCAGGAACTGTCGGAGAGCGCCGCGTTCGCCGAGGTGTCGGCCACCGGAGCCGCCCATGACGCCATGGCCGGGCTGCCCGCCATGGTCGCGTGGAAAGGGATGACGGACAGCGAGGCCGTGGTCGCGGGACTGCGTCGGCTCCTGGACCGGGCGGAACGTGCCCCGGTCCGGCTGCTGGCCTTCGGCTCCGCGGCTCTCGTGGTGGCCAAGGACCTGGCCGCGATGCTGCCGCCCCCTGCCACGGACGACGCCACCCACTGGGACACGGCCCAGGCGCGGGACCGCATCCGCGTGCCGGCCCGCGGTGAGGGCTACGCCCACGCGCTCGTATGGCCACTGCCGCCGGCGGCGGCGCCCGCGGTGGCGGAGGTTCTGGCCCGCGACGTGCAGCGTCGCATTCTCCATCCGTGGGTACGGGAGGAGGGCGGCGCCTATGCGACGCATGCCTTCTACGATCCCGGCCGTGGTGGCCTCGGCATCTGGATCCACGCAGACCCGGCGGGAGAGGAGCGGCTCGCCCGTCTCCGGGAGAGGATCTGCGAGCGCTACCGTCCACCGGACCACGACGGCCTCGAAACGGCGCGGCTGATGGCATCCCGCACCTTCACACCGCGGCCGGTCACCGGCCCACGCGAGGTGGTCCGGCGATGGGGTCCGGCCTCTCGCGGCGGTGGCGGACTGCTCTCCGTCACAGCCGACGATCTCGAGCAGGCTGTCAGCACCTGGCTCGGTCCGGTACGACCAGCCGCGGCAACGCTGGGATGAGCGGTTGCTTCCGGACAGCCGCAGTAGCCACCACGCCGAGCCCACGAGCGGCACCCACCGGTGGGAACCGAAAGCAGCAGATCATGAACGGAAAGGCGGAAGCCGCATGCCCGGCACGCTCCTCGACCCCGACGCGCACGCAGCCGCCGGCCACCGGCAGCGGCTGGAGCTGTCCCTGACCGGCGAGCTGAACGAGCTCCTCACCTCCCTTCCGGGGGACACTGCGCCGCACGATCCCGTCGCCTCCTCCTGCCCTTCCGCCGACGAAGGGCCCCTCTATCCCGGCCTCTACTCCGCTTACCACTCGCTGCGGAAGCAGGACGGAAAGGAAGCCGGCGCGCTCTGGTTCGCCACGTTCCGGCAGGCAGCCGCCTACCGCACCCGCAGGCGCGACGGGCTCGCCCGCACGGGTGAGTCGGACTACGCCGCAGGCTGCGTGCGACGTGCGCTCTCCCAGGCCCCGCCCGAGATGGACCGGTCCACGGTCACCAGTCATCTGACCGACTGGAGCCCGCCGCAGCGCGCACTGCTCGACCGTGCGCTCGCCCTGCTCGACGCGGCCTGGCCGCAGGCGTACACGGAGGTAGTCACCGCAGTGGCCGAGGTCTCCCTGCTCGGTGGCCACGGGCTGATCGGATTCACCGACTTCGTCGCCCACGGTGCCGTCTTCATCAGCGATTTCCAGCTGACACCGCGTGACGGAGTGAGCGCGGAGCACCTGCTCGCCGAGTCACTCCTGCACGAGGCCACGCACACGGTCTGCAATGCCTCCGCGACGGCTGAGCCGCTGATCCGCAGCCCCCGGGGCGGAGAGGCTCCGCGGGTCAGCACACCCCTGCGTTCGGACCCGCGTCCCCTCGCCGGCTTGACACAGCAACTCGTCGTCCTGACGCGCTGCGCGGAGCTGTACGCACGAGCAGGCGTCGAGGGGCCTGACGGCGCGGGACTGGCCCGACGCGCCCAGCTCCTGGCCGGACAGGCGGCCACGGCCGGCACGACGCTGCGGAAGTTCGAGAAACATCTCACCGAGGCAGGCGTCCGACTGGTTGACGAGGCCGAGCGCCGCCGCCAGGAGGCGACAGCGGGCGTCGGTTCCGTGCCTCCTTCGGCCTGACTCCTGCGCATGGGGCGGTGCGACGGCCACTCCGGTTGCCACCACCACCCGGTGCGCCGCACCCAGAGGCCGGAGCACCGCCGCCGGCACCTTGCGAACTCCCCTTTCCTCGTGCGTGCTTCACACCCAGTCAGAACCACTCGGCCCGGACGGACCCTGCCATGTCTCCTGCACGACTCGCGGCCGACACCGTCGCTCCGCCGGCTCCGCACACCCTGCTGGTGTTCCTCCTTCAGATCGGTGTGCTGCTGGGGCTCGCCCTCGTCCTCAGCCGACTCGCCCGCAAGCTCGGCCTGCCCGCCGTCGCGGGTGAGCTTGCGGCAGGAGTTCTGCTGGGTCCGTCCGTGCTGGCACCGGCGCTTCCCGCTCTCTCCGCATGGCTCTTCCCCCGTGACACCGCGCAGATGCACCTGCTGGATGCCGTCGGACAGCTCGGAGTCCTGCTGCTCGTCGGCTTCACGGGAATGCATCTGGACATGGCGCTGGCCCGCAGGCGTGGCCGCGCCGCTGCCGGCATCAGCGCGGCCGGTCTCCTGCTGCCGCTGGGCATGGGGCTATGGCTCGGGCACGCTCTCCCGGCGCAGTTGAGACCGGCGGACGCGGACCCGGCCGTCTTCGCCCTCTTCATCGGCGTCGCCATGTGTGTCAGTTCCATCCCGGTCATCGCCCGGACGCTTGTCGACATGCGGCTCCTCCACCGCAACGTCGGCCAGATGATCATGGTGGTGGCAGCGATCGACGACATCGCGGGCTGGTTGCTGCTGTCCGTGGTCACCGCGCTCGCCACCACTGGCGTGGGAGCGGGCGAAATCGCGACGCCCCTGATCCACATGGCCCTCGTCATCCTCGCCTTTCTCACGCTCGGACGTCAGCTGGTCCGCCGCGTCCTGTCCGCGGTGGGCTCCTCCGACTCCCCAGGGGCGAGCACCGCCGTCACTGTCGTCCTGCTCGTCCTGGCCGCGGCAGGAGCACAGGCCCTGGGATTCGAGGCCGTTCTCGGCGCCTTCCTCTGCGGCATCCTGATAGGTACGCACGGTCCGAAGGAGCTGACCCAGCGGCTGGAGCCGCTTCGGACGACGGTGCTGCATTTCCTGTCACCCTTGTTCTTCGCCGGAGCAGGTCTACGTATCGACCTCACCGCACTCGCCGATCCCACGACTGCCCTGTGGGGCCTGATCGCACTGGCTCTCGCGGTGACCGGCAAATATCTCGGGGCGGCCACAGGGCTGTTCGCCGGTGGGCTCACCCGCTGGGAGGCGCTGGCACTTGCCGCGGGAATCAACGCCCGGGGCGTCATTCAGGTGGTCATCGCGGTGATCGGACTGCGGGTCGGTCTCCTGAACACCGCGATGTACAGCATCATCGTGCTCATCGCGATCATCACCCCGCTGATGGCGCCGCCCGTCCTGCGACTTGCTGCCCGGCGCATCGAGGAGAGCGCGGAGGAGCGGCTCCGCGAGCACGGTCTGCACGCCCCGGAGGGACAGGACACGGCCCGGGCGTCCACGGAAGACGCGCCCGGCGCTGCCGAGCTGATCCACGACCGAGGATCGAACGCGGAACGGGCTCCCGACGCGAGCTGACTGCCCATCAAAGCTGGCTAGCAGCCTGCTCCGTGGCGTCGAACCAGAACAGCGGGACAGCCCTTAGCACGCTGCCGAGCAGGGTGGTGGGGAGCGGGGGTCAGTGCATGGTGTGGTCGGTGATCCAGCGGGCGGCGAGGAGTCCGGAGGCGGCGGTGAGGGTAGCGGCGGCGATGACGGTGGCATGCAGGCCGAGGGTGTCGGCGAGGATGCCCGCGGGGAGGGCTCCGGCGGCGTAGCCGATGTCGCGCCAGAACCGGTAGGTGCCCAGAGCGTTGGCGCGCCAGGCGGGGTGTGCGTGGTCGGAGACGGAGGCGATGAGGGCGGGGTAGACCATGGCAGTGCCCAGGCCGAGAACTACGGCGGAGAGGACGCCGGCGAGCAGGGGATCGCTGAGCAGGGCGAGGGCGAGGATGAAACCTGCCGCTTGGACGAGCATGCCGGTGACGATGAGAGGTTTGCGGCCGATGCGGTCGGCGAGGCGGCCGGCGGGGATCTGCCCGATGCCCCACAGGATGGGGTAGATGCCTTTGATGAGGCCGACGGCGGCAAGGCCGAGGCCGTGGTCGGTGAACAGCTGGGGGAAGACGCCCCAGGTGAGGCCGTCGTTGAGGTTGTTGACAAGTCCGGCCTGGCTGGCGCCGCGCATGGAGCGGTCACGCCAGGAGGTGCGGATGAACGTGGCGGCCAGGCCGGTCTTCTCACTGCTGGGCGGGGGTTCCGGGTGCTGGGCGAGTTCGAGGGCCACATGGGCGGCGGTGTCCCGGACGGTGAGGGACAGGGCCAAGCCGGCGGCGACGAAGACGACGCCGAGGAGTTCGGGGACGGGGTGCAGGCCGTAGCCGGTGAGCAGTGCGGTGGCGCCGACGGCGGTGTATCCGGCGGCCTCGTTGAGGCCGGTTGCCAGTCCGCGGCGGGCCGGTCCGACGAGGTCGATCTTCATGTTGACGGTCATCGACCAGGCCAGGCCCTGGTTGAGGCCGAGCAGGACGTTCGCGGCGATGATCCAGGTCCAGGACGGCGCCCAGGCAAGCATGAAGGGGACGGGGAATCCGAGCAGCCAGCCGGTGAGGAGGAGCTGCCTGAGCAGCACCAGCCCTGCACCTGTGGCAGTGATGGCCAGTCGTCCACCCACCCGTGTCAGGGTGGGCACGGCGCCGTCGGCGCCGATGCGCTCGACGAAGACGACCTCCGAGCCGTCGCGGACCGCGAGTTGTACGTTTTCACGAGTGAGGGAGGACAGGTCATGCAGGTGAGGCAGCGCGAGTTCGCGGATCCCTTGGCTGCGGGGTGCGAGGGACCCGACTTCCCACAGTCGTAGTCCGACGCGGTAGCGTCCCTGCGCGTCGCGCTCCAGGGCTCCCCAGGCGAGAAGCTCACCGAGCATGCGGTGAACGGTCGACACGGGCAGACGCGCTCGGCGGGCCAGGTCGCTGAGAGACAGGTGCGCATGATCGGCGTTGAATGCGCCGAGGATTTGCAGGGCGCGGCCGATGACGGGGCCCGTACCTGTCGGCGGTGAGGGCTGCTGCTCGGACGGCCGACTCGGTGGGGCTGTGATCGTGGGGCGGTCGTGAGCCAAGGCGTGTGACTCCTTCTTCGACCGGGGTGCGACAGTCCGGCAGGCACTGTTCCTCAGCGAACGGGAGGGGGAATTCCGGGCACAGGACGGGTGGTGGCTTCTGTGGGACGCTCGTCCAGGTCTCATGCCCTGTCGCGGAGTGACTCCTCGTCCAGCGAGGCGAGTCTGCTGAGGATGTCGACGGCCAGTGCCCGTTCACCCGCGGGTAGTGATCCGAGGAGCAGTTCGTTGATCCGTTCTGCTGGAGCGATCAGGGAGTCGAGCAGTTCGGCACCCTCGTCGGTGAGGCTCAGCAGGGTTCGCCTGAGGTCTTCCTCGTCGCGCACCTGGCTCACGTAGTGCTGGTCGGTCAGGCGGCGGATCATATGGTTGACGGTAGAACGGTCCAGTGAGGTGAGGTGTGCGAGAGTCCGCTGGTCGATGCCCGGGTCCCGGCTGAGGGCGTTGAGGATGGCGAACTTCTGGGAAGTGATCTCCCTGGACACGTGCTGGGCCCAGAGGGCTGTGTGCACCTGTTCGGCACGCCGGATCAGATGGCCGATGTAGTTGGGCAGCTCCAGTGCGCGTGCCACGGCGCTCCGTCCGTCGTCGAGGTGGTGCCGGCAGGGAGGCAGCCGGTCTGATGGAGTCTAGAGAGTGCGCGACACCACCTTGGGTGCGACTTGTCCGTCAGCGGGGCCGACGCCCGGGGCGCTGGTCGTAGGGGGTGGCCCGTGAGCCGTCGACCCCCACTTCCAGACGGCCGACCTGCTCGATCTCCAGCACGACACGATCCCCGTGGCTGAGTGGTCCCACGCCTGCCGGTGTGCCGGTCGCGATGATGTCGCCGGGGTGGAGCGTCATCACGGACGAGGTGTAGGCGATCAGGTCTGCCACCCCGAAGATCAGGTCGGCTGTGTTGGTGCGCTGCCGGGTGGCGCCGCCGACATCGCAGCGTAGATCGAGGGAGTCGGGGTCGGGTATCTCGTCGGCGGTGACGATCCAGGGTCCGATCGGTGTGAACGTGTCGAACGACTTGCGTGTGGAGCGGTCTTCGCCGGAGCGGACGGTGATGTCCAGTACGCAGGTGTACCCGAAGACGTAGTCCAGCGCGTCGGCCGCGTCGACGTGAGTGGCGGTGCGCCCGATGACGACACCCAGTTCGCCCTCCTGATCGGTGCGCTTGTCCGTGTAGGGCAGGACGATGTCCCGGCCCGGCCCGATGACCGAGGAGTTGGCCTTCAGGAAGACGCCGAGGTCGGCGACCGACGTGGTGTACTCCATCTCCGCCTTGTGGTCGAGGTAGTTGACCGGGGCGCCGACGACCTTTCCGGGGCGGGGCAGCGGGGATTCCAGGACCGCATCGCTGAGAGGGACGCGTGCGCAGTTGGATACGTCGACATCCACCGCGCCGCCGCGGGCGAGGGCTTCGATGTGCTGGTGCAGTGGGCCGGCCGCACCGGGGGTGCTGCCCTGGGCGAGTTGTTCGGTCACGTCGACGAGGTGGTCGCCGTCGACGATTCCGAGGCGTCCTTTGTTGAACAGGGCCAGGCGCATCGTGGCCTCCTTGTGAAGTATCGGGTGTGGTGTGGTGGATCAGGCGCCGGGATCGGCGCTCTCGGTGCGGTAGAGGCCGAGCGAGCGCATGACGGGCTCGTCGCTGTACGAGAACAGGACGGCATCGTCCGAGGTGGAGGCGTTCAGGTGGCGGTAGGAGGCCCAGCCGGGAACCGCGAAGGTGTCGTGCTCGGACCAGTCCAGACGCACGCCGTCCACGATCGTGGCGCCCTCGCCGCGTACGACGTTGAAGATGGTGGAGGCGGTGTGTCGGCGGCCGGCTCCCTGGAAGCCGGGGCGCAGACGTTGGATGCGGCAGCCGATGGTGGGCATGACCGGGCCGCCCGTCCACGGGTTGGTGTACTCCAGGACGATGCCGTCGACTTCGCTTCCTTCGGCCGCGTCGGCGATGCCTTCCAGTGACCGCTGGGTCTCCTGCCAGGTGTAGCGGGTCACAGGGGAGTTGGGGCCGTCCTGTGAGAGCCAGACGGGGTTGAGCCGGCCGTGGAGGAACTGCCTGCTGCCGGCGTCATCGGCTCGGGTGACCGGTTGGAGGCGCTGGTGGAACTTCTCGTAGAAGCCGGCCTCCAGAGCGTTGACCAGCGGGTAGTCGAGAGCGTCGAGCCAGATCATCGGCGCGTCACCCTCGTGGGTGTGATCGTGCCAGTGCCATCCCGGAGTGAGCAGCAGGTCACCTGGGGCCATGAAGACACGCTCGCCGTTGACCGTCGTCCACGCGCCACTGCCTTCGAGAATGAAGCGGAAGGCGTTGGAGGTGTGCCTGTGGGCCTGGGCAGTCTCGCCCGGCAGGATGATCTGCAGGCCCGCATAGAGAGTGTTGACTGTGGCCGGGGGGTCGCTCAGGCCGGGGTTGACGAGCATGAGGACCCGGCGTTCGGCCTCCTCCAGGGACAGGGTCCTGGAGAAGTGCAGCAGGTGAGGCCGCAGATCCTGCCAGCTCCATCGGTAGGGCACGGCGCGGCTCTTCGGCTCTGCGGGGAACAGATTGCCGTAGAAGCGCCAGAGCGGAGCCGCCCCGAGTCCCTCCAGTGCCTTGTAAGCAAGTTCATCGGTCGTCATGGTGTCCTCCTACGAGTGCGGGATCACGGGGTGGGGACGGCGGCAGGGGCAGGTGTCCACACCCAGGAGACGTCGTTGAAGTCGTCGGACGCTCGTGACGCGAAGAGCTGATTGCGCAGGGTGGCGCCCATGCCCTCCAGGTGGCAGATCTCGCCGAAGCGGCGGGCGTTGGTCTGGATCCGTGCGGCGCGCTCCCGGCGCTGGTCGGCGTACGCGGCGAAGGCGTCCGCAGGGTCTGTGAACCGGCCGAAGGACTGCCCGAGTGCGACTGCGTCTTCCAGTGCCTGGCAGGCTCCCTGGGCCAGGTACTGCAGCATCGGGTGTGCGGCGTCACCGAGCAGGGCGATCCTGCCGTGGACCCAGTTGTCGATGGGCAGGCGGTCGTACAGAGGCCAGCGCCGGTCGCGTGCTATCAGCGGCAGGGCGTCGCGCACGGTCTGGCATGTCCCCGCGAAGCGTTCTTCGAGCTCGGCCTCAGTGCCCCAGTCGTCCGAGTCCGGCGTGTAGTGGTCGCTCTCGAACACGGCGACCTGGTTGTAGAGCTCGCCGCGCCGTACCGGGTACTGCACCAGGTGCATGCGAGGCCCCGCCCAGACCATGACCGCATCAGAGGCGGCGTGCTGCGACATCCGACCGGTCATCCTGTCGGCGGGAAGGGCCCCGCGGAAGGCTACGTAGCGGGAGCAGACCGGTTCTCCGTCGCCGACCAGGGCCTGACGCAGCCGCGAGTGAAGACCGTCCGCCGCCACGACGGCGTCGGCTGTGAGCCTCGGCGCTGTCCCGGCGAAATGGAGGTGTACGGCGGATTCATCCTGTTCGGCGTGCGTGACGGTGTGTCCGGTGCGCAGCGTGATGTCGGGGTGTGCCTGGCAGGCGGCGAGGAGGGCTGCGTGCAGGTCCGTGCGGTGGGTGACGAGGTAGGGATGTGTGAAGCGTTCGGTGTATGCAGCGCTGCGCAGGTCGAGAGAGGTGACCTGCTCGCCGCTCAGGGCGTCCATCATCACGAGCCGGGGCGGGGCGACCGCAGTGCGCTGGACTGCGTCGAGGACCCCCAGTTCTTCGAGGGCCTGTGAGGCGTTCGGGGCGAGCTGCAGGCCGGCTCCGATCTCCCCGAACCGGGCAGCTCGTTCGAGGAGAGTCACGTGGTGACCGGCGCGTGCGATCGACAGCGCGGCGGCCAGGCCGCCGATACCACCGCCGACCACGGCGATGCGGAGTGCAACAGGGGTCACGGACATATGGCCTCCTTGGTCAGGGAAGTGGAGGACACCGAGGGGAAGCGCGAGACGCGCGCAAATGATCAGTACATCAATCATTGGTGTACGGACTATATTGCGAGGGTGTTACCCCGGTGTCAACGGTTCAGCGGGGAAAGGCCAGCAGGGAAGACGGGACGTCAGGTCTGTGCGATCAGCATGCGGCCGTGTGACTGTCCGCGAATACGGGAGCGTCGGTGCGCGTGGTGATGTCCGCGAACGTTACGCCCGGGGCTGTTTCGACGAGGGCGAAGCCGCGTTCGGTGACGTCCAGGACGCCGAGGTCGGTGATGATGCGGTGCACACACTGCCGACCGGTGAGGGGCAAAGTGCACTCCTCCACGATTTTGGGGCTGCCGTCCTTGGCGGTGTGCTCCATGAGGACGATGACGCGCCGGGCGCCGTGGACGAGGTCCATGGCGCCGCCCATACCCTTGACCATCTTGCCGGGGATCATCCAGTTGGCGAGGTCGCCTCGGGCCGACACCTGCATGGCGCCGAGAACGGCGGTGTCGATGTGACCTCCGCGGATCATGCCGAAGGAGAGTGCGGAGTCGAAGAAGGAGGCACCGGGCAGGACGGTGACGGTTTCCTTCCCGGCGTTGATGAGGTCCGCGTCCACCTGGTCCTCGGTGGGATAAGGGCCGGTGCCGAGGATGCCGTTCTCGGAGTGGAGCACGACGTGCACCCCGGGCGGGAGGTAGCCGGGGATGAGGGTGGGGAGGCCGATGCCCAGGTTGACGTAGGAGCCGTCAGCGAGTTCCTCGGCTGCGCGGGAGGCCATCTGTTCACGGGTCCAGGGCATCAGTTGCCCACCGTCCTCTTCTCGATGTGCTTGTCGGCGGCCTGCTCGGGGGTGAGCTCCACAACCCTCTGCACGTAGATGCCGGGCAGGTGGACCTCGTCGGGGGCCAGCTCGCCGGGTTCGACGAGTTCCTCGACTTCAGCGATGGTGACGCGGCCGGCCATGGCTGCGAGGGGGTTGAAGTTGGCCGCAGCCCGGCGGAATACGAGGTTGCCGTGCCGGTCGCCCCGCCATGCTCGGACGAGGGCGAAGTCGGTGGCGATACCGTGCTCCAGAAGATACGTGCGCCCGGAGAAGTCCCGGGTTTCCTTGGGCGGCGAGGCGACGGCAACCGTGCCGTCGTGTGCGTAGCGCCAGGGCAGGCCGCCCTCCGCCACCTGGGTACCGACGCCGGCGGGCGTATAGAAGGCGGGTATCCCGGCGCCACCGGCCCGCAGGCGTTCGGCGAGCGTGCCCTGCGGGGTCAGCTCCACCTCCAGCTCTCCGCTGAGGTACTGCCGGGCGAATTCCTGGTTCTCGCCCACGTAGGAGCCGGTTACACGGGAGATGCGTCCTGCGGCGAGCAGGACGCCGAGGCCGCGGCCGTCCACTCCACAATTATTGGAAACTACATTCAGGCCGCCGGCCCCTTGCTTGTGCAGGGCGTCGATGAGCACATCGGGAATGCCGGAGAGCCCGAAGCCGCCGACGGCCAGTGAGGCACCGGACGGGATGTCTGTGACCGCCTCGGCGGCGCTGCCGCTGACTTTGTTCACGTGTGTGATTCCTTGTCTGTGATGGCGCCGGGCAGGACGGTGGACCGGCGGCCGTCGACGACGAGATCGGCGCGGACGGCGCCGGCGTTGGCCTAGACGATGTCGATCTCGCAGAACGCGCCCGCGGTCTCTTCGGCCCAGGCGCGGGCTGAGCCTCGTCGGTAAAGCCCAAAGGGCTGGGGACGAGAGCAGTGCCGCCCTTCCGGGCGACGAGCCGCTGGGCCACGACGGCCTACTCGTGGATCAGGTCGCCTTCGACGGCCTCCACGCCTTCAGCGGCGAACCGCAGAGCCGCTGACCGGCCCTGGCCTCGCGCGGTGCCGGAAATCGGAGTCACTTTGCCTTCGAGCCGTTTCGCACCGCGGCTTCGGGGTGAAGGGCGTCAGATATGGACTTGACGCCGCCGTGTGCCGTGAGGCCGCCGTCGACGGGTATCTCGGCTCCGCTGATGAACGACGACTGGTCGGACATCAGGAAGACCACCAGGGGAGCCACCTCGTCGACGCTTCCGGTGCGTCCCAGCGGGGTCTCGCGGATGTTGGCCTCGCGGAAGGCTGGGGCGGCGGAGGCGGTCATCTCGGTCTCGATATAACCGGGATGGATCATGTTGACCCGGATACCGCGGGGGCCGAGCTCCAGCGCGGCGGCCTTCGAGAGGCCCCGCAGGGCCCACTTGCTGGTCGTGTACGCGACCGGGTAGTGGGCGGTGAGGGCCGCGGACGAGCCGACGTTCACGATGGAGGAGCCCGGGGGCATCAGGGGTGTGAGGTGCTGGATGCCGAGGAGAGGGCCGGTGACGTTGACCGCGTGGACGCGGGCCATGTCGTCGGGGCGTACGTCGCCGACGCGTGCGCGCCAGGTGATGCCGGCGTTGTTGACCAGGCCGTGCACCTGCCCGTGGGTCTCCCGCAGTGCGGCGGTGAGGCCGGCCCAGTCCTTCTCGCTGGCAACGTCGAGACCACGGCATCCGTGCACGGGTTCAATATCTGTGGCGATGACATGGGCGCCCTCGCGGGTGAGGGCGGCGGCCTCGGCGGCGCCCTGGCCACGGGCCGCTCCGGTGACGACGATCACCTTGCCGAGCAGTCTCATCGAGGTCTGGTCGGTCACGGCCGCTCCCGGCTGCGGCGCCGGCCGGCCGGCAGGGGGAGGGGTTCCACACCCGGGACCACGGTGTTGGTGAGCGTGCCGATACCTTCGACGGTCAGGCTGACGGTGTCACCGGGCTGCAATGGGGGTGGGGTCTGCTTGCCGCTCAGGCCCCAGAGTTCGGCGAGGCAGCCGCCGTTGCCGCAGGTTCCCGACCCGAGGACGTCGCCCGGGACGACGCGGGTGCCGCGGGAGGCGTAGGCGGTCATCTCCTCGAAGGTCCAGCTCATGTTGGACAGCAGGTCCGTACCGACGGTCTCACCGTTGATCCTCGCGGTGAGGGCCAGCCGCAGGAATCCCTCGACGTCACGGTGGGGCTCCAGCTCGTCGGCGGTCACGAGGTAGGGGCCGAGGGTGGTGGCAGTGTCCTTGCCCTTGCACGGGCCGAGGCCGACTTTCATTTCGGCGGACTGCAGGTCGCGTGCGGACCAGTCGTTGAAGACGGTGTAGCCCACGATGTGGTCGCGGGCCCGTTCCGGTGTGAGGTCGCGGCCTTCGCGGCCGATGACGGCGCCCACTTCGAGTTCGAAGTCGAGAACTGCGGAGCCGGGCGGCACCGGGACCCCGTCCCGGGGTCCGTAGATCGCGTGCGGATTGGTGAAGTAGAAGGTCGGTGCCGCATACCACTCGTCGGGCACCCCGGCGACGCCGTCGATCGATCGGCGCACGCCTTCGACGTGCTCCTCGAAGGTGACGAAGTCGCGTACCGAGGCGGGCCGGAGCGGGGGGAGCAGCCGCACCTGGGACACATGGGGCCCGGCCGGCACATCGAGTGCCGCCGCGCCTGCGGCGAGCAGGCCGGGCAGCCCGTCGGTCTCCGTGAGCAGCGCGGTCAGAGACGTAACGCCGGGCAGGGGGAAGAGTGTGCCGTCCTCTTCCACGACGGCCACCCGGTGGCCGTGCTGATGTTGGTAGGCGGCGAAACGCATGGTGCGGCTCCAGCGGAGTGTGGGTCAGGTGAGCAGGATGTGCATTGGGTCGGGTCGTGGCCCCGTCCCGATAGCTGGCCGCCCGCGCGGAGGTGCTGGCTGCGGTGGTCCGCTGCCGTCCGACAGCTGAGCGAGCGACGGTACGGGGTGACTTGGGTGCACCGGGTTCCTGGAGTGCGGCGGGGTGCTTCGGACAGGGGCTGTGCCGCCGCGCCCCAGGTTCGCCCGATCAGACGGGCGGGGCGACGAACACGCCGCGGTCGGGGTCGTTGAACGACTCCTTGGCGACGATCTCGTTCATCGCGTTGGCGGTGCCCCACTGGTCGGTGACTTCGGGCTTGGAGAAGTCGTAGACGTGCGGGTGCCAGGTGTCCTCGTCGAGGTTCTCCAGTTCCGTCGTGTACTCGACGGTGTTGCCGTGCGGGTCGAGGAAGTACGTGAAGGTGTTGTCGCCCGCCATGTGGCGGCCGGGGCCCCAGATCTTCTTGAAACCGGACCGCATGACCCGGCCCGAGCCGCGCATGTACTCGTCGATGCCGCGCATCTCGAATGAGACATGGTGCAGGGCGGTGTGGGGTCCCTGGGCGATGGCCATGGAGTGGTGTTGGTTGCTGATCCGCATGAAGTGCATGACTTCGCCCATATGCGGGGAGCTGAGCGTGTCGGAGAGCGCGAAGCCGAGGTGACGCTCGTACCACTCACGGGTGCGGTTCAGGTCGGGGGAGTTGAGGACGACGTGGGACAGCTTGACCGGGATCGCTTCCTTCTCCTCGATCCTGCGGTGCTGGCGGACCTCGACGTCGGCGGAGACCTCGATGGTGCGGCCGTCGACGTCGAAGAAGCGGAAGCCGTACCCGCCGCCCGGGGTGTCCACCTTTCCGGGCCGGCTGATGAGCTCCACGCCGCCGGCCAGCAGCCGCTCGGCGAGGGTGTCCACGTCGGCCGGGTTCGCGGCGCCGTAGGAGACGAGGTCGAGACGCTTCTCCTCGGCTCTGCGCAGCCGTACGACGTACTGCTCGGGGGAGCCCTCGGCGGCGAGGAACGAGATCCCGGAGTCCTCGGCGACCATGGTCAGGCCCCACACGCCGGCGTAGAAGTCGAGCTGCTTGTCGTAGTCGGGCACCGCGAGGTCGACGTGCCGAAGGTGGGTGAGCAGGCGTGCGTTCATGGTGTTCCTCCTCGTGAGGTCAGGCGAGTCGCAGCAGGGCGGCGGCGTTGCCGCCGCGTACCGCGTCGAAATCGGTCTCGGACAGTCGTGCGGCGCGCAGCGCGCCGACCGGATCCTCGGATCCCATGTCGAAGGGGAAGTCCGAGCCGAGCAGGACCCGGTCCGCACCTGCGACCTCGATCAGTGAGCCCAGCACCCGCGGGTCGTGGACGAGGGAGTCGAAGTAGATCCGCCTGAGGTAGCTGCTGGGCAGGTGCGCGCACCCCGCGCCGGCGTCGGAGCGTGCCGACCAGGCGTGGTCGGACCGGCCGATGTGGGTGGGCAGGTATCCACCGCCGTGGGCGGCGATCAGTTTCAGGCTGGGGTGCCTGTCCAGGACCCCGGAGAAGATCAGGTGCGAGAGGGCCACGGCGTTCTCGGTGGGCTGGCCGACGGTGTTGGACAGGTACCACTGGTCCAGACGCTCGTCGAGCGTGCACCCGAAGGGATGCAGGAAGAGAATCGCACCCGTCTCCTGGGCCCGTGACCAGAACGGCTCGTACGCCGGGTCGGACAGCTCGCGCCCCGGTGCGTGGCTGGAGATCTCCACACCGGCCAGCCCCTGGCCGAGGGCATGGTCGAGGGCGCGCACCATGAGATCAGGGTGCTGGAGAGGTACGAGTCCCAGCCCGCGCAGCCGGTCCGGAGCTTGGGCGCAGTGTGTGGTCGTGGCCTCGTTGGCGAGCCGGTAGACCTTCTCGGCCGTGTCGCGGTCCGCCCAGTAGTGGTAGTGAGAGGGGGAGGGGCTGACCAGTTGGACGTCGACACCCTGGGCGTCCATCGCCGTGAGGCGTGCGGTGACATCGGTCATCTTCGGGATGCGTGCGCGGACCATGGGGCCGCTGACGGCAAGGGCGTCGGGGCCGTTGCGTCGGGCGTCCAGCTCCTTGGCCTCGGCGTGCGCGGGCATACCGGCGACGAGCGCCTCGATCTCGGGGAGCAGGACGTGGGCGTGGACGTCCACGGTCGGGGATGTCACGGCAGCTCCCGGAGCATCGTCATGGTGCGGCGCATCAGGCCGGGCACGTCGGCGTCGCGGACTCCGTCGAGCTGCCACTGTCCGATCTGGACGGACGCCTCCACGACCGGCTGGACGCGGGTGATGCGGCGCTCGTAGTACGCCTGGAGCAGTGCGTCGTCCCAGGTGCCGGCCTCGGTCAGCATCTGGGCGAGGACCCAGGCGTCCTCCAGGGACAGGGCGGCGCCCTGGGCGAGGGTGGGCGGGCAGCAGTGCGCGGCGTCGCCGATGAGCACGATGCGGCCGCGGTGCCAGGAGCCCTCGACGAGCATCCGGTCGAACCAGGTGTAGTTGACCTGTCCGGGATCCGTGATGGTCGCGGTGATCGCCGGCCAGAATCCGCCGTACGCGGAGGTCAGTCGGCGCATCTCGTCGGCGTAGGTCTCCGGCGGGATGGATGCCCGGTCGCGGTTGGCCTCGACGACGTATGCGTAGAGCGTGGTGTCGCTGGTGGGGCAGTAGCCGGCGATGTAGGCCGGGCCGCCGTAGGCGAGGTCGGTGCGGGTGAGACCAGTTGGGCGGGGGGCGGCAATGCGCCAGATGGCCATGCCGGTCGGCTCCGGCTTCGCGGTGATGCCGATCGCGGCGCGGGTGGCGGAGCCGAGGCCGTCGGCGGCGACCACCAGGCCGTAGCGGCCCTCGGAGCCGTCGCTGAAGCGCACGGTGACGCCGTCGTCGTCCTGGTCGAAGTCGGTGGCCTTGGCGCCCAGGCGCACGTGGGCTCCGCTCGCGCGCACCGCGTCGATGAGGATCTGCTGCAGCTGTGGGCGCTGCATGCCGACGGTGGCCGGCAGGTCGTCGCCTCCGCTGCGGATGTCGTCCTGGGCGTGCAGGACGGTGCCGTCGGGGGCGGTGATGCCCACCGAGCCGAAACCGTAGCCCGATGCCTGCACCTGCTCCCACACGCCCAGTTCGCGCAGTACGCGCAGGGCGTTGCCCTGGAGGGTGATGCCGGAACCCGCGGTGGCGTTCCAGTCGTCCTTCGCTTCGATCAGGTCCACGTCGAGGCCGGCGCGGCGCAGCAGGATGGTGAGGGCGTTGCCGGCCGCGCCGCCGCCGATCACCAGGACCGTACGTTCGTTTCTCATGGGGAACTCCTTTGTTCCGCTGATTACTTGACGGCGATCGGGTTGACCGGGCTGCCGACCGCGCCGGTGATCGGCAGGGGGGCGGCGGTGAGCCAGAAGTCGTACACGCCGTCCGCGGCGCAGTCCTCGGCGAGCGCGTCCGGGTCCCACATCTCCCCGATGAGCAGGCCCATGTTGGGGATGGCGACCTGGTGCAGCGGCTGGAAGGCGTTCTCGAACTCGTTGGGCCGGACCTCGAAGCCCCAGGTGTCGGTGGCGATCGCGGCGATCTCCGTGGTGTGCAGCCAGCCGGCCGCGGTGAAGGAGAGGCCGGGAGCCGGTCCGCCGGCGTACTCGCCCCAGCCGTCGCGGCGGACCCGGGCGAGCTGTCCGGTGCGCACCAGGACGATGTCGCCGCGGCCTACGCTCACGCCCTGGGCGTCTGCCGTGGCCGTCAGGTGCTCTGCGGTGATCGGGAAACCGTCGGGCAGTTCGCCGTTCTCACCGATGACCCGGCCGACGTCGAGGAGCACTCCGCGGCCTGCGACGTGCGGTGCCATGTGCTCGATGCCGGTGACCAGGTCGCCTTCGGAGGTGACGACCTTCTCCGCCGGGCGCCCGTTCCACGCCTTGCCGTGATCGAAGATGTGACCGAGCCCGTCCCACTGGGTGGAGCACTGCAGCGGCATCGCGATGACGTCGTCGGCGCCACCGATGCCGTGCGGGAAGCCCTGCCCGGTGAGGACGGCGTCGGTTCCGGTGTCGAGCATCGTGTGCACGGGGTTGGTGCGGCGGCGCCAGCCCTTCTGCGGGCCGTCCATGTCGAAGCGCTGGGAGAGGGAGAAGCTGACACCCCGCCGGATCAGGGCGGCCCCCTCGCGACGTTTGGCCTCGTCGAGGAAGTTCAGGGTGCCGAGCACATCGTCCTCGCCCCAGCGGCCCCAGTTGCTGTACGCCTTGGCGGCCACGGCGATCGAGCCCTCGGGGTCAGTGCGGTCGAGGCTCACGAGGTCCCCTCCGCGACGCAACGGGTGCGCTGGACGCCGAGCCCGGTGACCGTGCCCTCCATGACGTCACCGTCACGCAGCAGTCGGCCCCAGTGCATGCCGTTTCCGGCCGGACTGCCCGTCAGCACCACGTCACCGGGAAGGAGCCGTGCAGTCTGCGAGACGTAGGCCACCACCCGCGCGACGTTGAAGATCATGTCCTTGGTGGACTCGTCCTGCATGGTCTCGCCGTTCAGCTTCAGCGTTACCTGCAGGTCGTCCGGGTCGGCGACCGACGCGGCAGGCACGATCCAGGGGCCGAGCGGGGTGAAACCGGGGGCGTTCTTGCTGCGCAGCCAGTCCGTGCCGATCTGCGGCATGTCCCGGCGGAAGACCGTGGTGCGATCGGTGAGGTCGTTGGCGATGGTGTAGCCGACGACGTGGTCCAGTGCCTCCTCGGCGGACAGCTGGTAGGCGGGCCGGCCGATGACGGCGGCCAACTCCAGCTCCCAGTCCGGCTTCTCGGCCCACGAGGGGAGCACTACGTCGTCATACGGACCGGTGATTGCGCTCGGCAGCCCGATGAACACATACGGCAGGTCCTCGGCCGCCCGGCGGTCCATGATCTCCGCCGCCTCCGCCCGCCGCTCCTCCTCGGAACGGGTGTCGTTCGGGGCGCGGTGCGCGACGTGCAGGTCGATGACGTGCTGCCGGTAGTTCGCACCCGACTGGAAGATCTGGCGGGGCTCGACGGGGGCGTGCACCTGGTAGTCCGCCAGCGGCTTTCGCTGCTGTCCGCCGTCCTCGGCCAGTGCTTCCAGCCGGGGGAGGGCGGCCTCCCAGTTCTCAAGAAGGCTCCGGATGGCCAACCGATCGTCGTCGAATGCGGCTCGCAGTTCGACCACCTGGGCGTCGGGTGTGACGAGTGCGGGGAACGCGGGTCCGTTCGGGGCCGAGAGCGTGGCGAGGGCGAACGGTCCGGCGAAGAGCGCGGACGCGGGTGCAGGTTTCACAGACATGTCCTCCTGATTGCGATGTGACTAATCTGAACCTGCCACCGGCAATCATGGAAATCGATTCTATGGATCACAGTCATCCATTGTGTTTATTCGCGCTGGTCGGCGCCTTGTCGCAAAGGGAACGCCCATGAACCTGTCCCGTCTGGACCTCAACCTCGTCGTCGCGCTGCGTTCTCTGCTGGAGGAGCGCAACGTCACGCGCGCCGGACAGCGCGTCGGGCTCAGCCAACCGGCCATGAGTGCCGCCCTGGCCCGACTGCGCCGCCACTTCGACGACGACTTGCTCGCCCGGGTCGGCGGCCACTACGAACTCACAGCGCTCGGGCAGGTTCTCCTCGACCGCACCGCGACCGCCTATGACGTGCTGGAGCGCCTGTTCGCCAGTCAGGCCGACTTCGACCCGGTGAGTGAGAGCCGCGAATTCAAGCTGATCGCCTCCGACTACGCCGTCGCCGTGTTCGGTACCGAGCTCGCCCGGGTCGTGCATGAGGAGGCTCCCGGCATCCGCCTGCGCTTCACCCAGCCCCCGACCACCATCGTCGATGACACGGCCACGCTACTGAGCACTACCGACGGCCTGCTCATGCCGCACGGAGTCGTCAGTGACTTCCCCGCCACCGACCTCTACCAGGACAGGTGGGTCTTCCTCGTCGCCAACGATCACCCGAGTGTGGAGGACCGGCTCACCCGCCAGGACCTGGCCCGGCTGCCGTGGGTCACCTATCAGCGCACCTACGACGCCCCGGCCGTACGGCAACTCGGCATGCTCGGCGTCGAACCGCGCGTGGAGGTCTCCGTCGACAGCTTCCAACTGCTGCCGCTGCTGGTTGCCGGCACCCGGCGCATCGCCCTGATCCAGGCCCGCCTCGCCCACCTGATGACGCCCCTCGCTGCCGTGCGGGTACTGGAACCGCCCTACGAAGCGGTGCCGCTGCGAGAGGCAATGTGGTGGCACCCCGTCCACACGCACGACGCCGCACACATCTGGCTACGCGAAACGGCGGCCAGGGTCGGCCGACGCATGGCCGATGGGCACGAGACGCCGCGGCCGTCCTGACAGGTGGCGGGAGCGGACGACCTGGATCGGCGGTATCCGCCCAGTGGATCCGAGGCATCCGAAAATCGGATCGCGGCAGGGCTGGGCAGGCCACCCGGGGGGCCGCATAGTCGTGGCACATCCCTATGCCGTGTGCCGACGTCTTCGACCGACGGATCTTTTGCCACGCGCATCTCCCTTCCCGCCTCCCGCTCTGGAGTGCTGCCATGCCCGCTCCCGTCACCCCGCCCTCCGACGCCCACGACTTCCCGGATACGCAGGGGAAACTACCCGCTGCTCTCCTCATGGCCGGCAGTTGCCTGCCTGTTCTGGGCGCTGTGCTGCTCGCACCGGTTCTGCCTCGCATGCAGGAGCACTTCGAGGGCGTCGCCGGCAGCGAGGCCCTGGTGCCCCTGGTGCTCACCGTTCCCGCGCTGTCGCTGGCCCTGCTGGCTCCCTTTGCCGGTGTCGTCGTCGACCGCCTCGGCCGCAAGCGCCTGCTGATCGTGGCGACGGTCCTGTACGCGTTGTTGGGCACAGTTCCGTTGTGGGTGGACTCGCTGTACGGCATTCTCGCCAGCCGCGTGCTGGTGGGTGTGGCCGAGGCGGCGATCATGACCGCTTGCACGACGCTGATCGGTGACTACTACACGGGGCGCGTCCGCGACCGCTACCTCGCGCTGCAGACCATGTGCGCCTCAGCATCCGCCACCGTCTTCTTCGTGCTCGGAGGGGCCCTTGGAGGGGCCGGCTGGCAGGCGCCGTTCTGGATGTACGGAATCGGACTGCTGCTCGCTCCCGCCATGGCTCGCGTACTGCCGGCACCACTGGCTTCATCGGCGATGGAGATCGAGCCGAACGCTTCCACGGCGGACAAGCGACCCTTTCCGATACGCCGTATGGCCGGCCTTTGCCTACTGACCGCATTCGGTGCTGTCATTTTCTACACCGTGCCTGTGGAGATGTCCTTTCTCCTCGATGGCCTGGGCGTCGACTCCACCGGCGGCATCGGTGCCGTCACCGCGGTCGCTAGTGCGGCCACCGTCCTCGGTTCGGTGCTCTTCACCCGACTCACCGGCCGACCACGGCATCATTTGCCCATTGTCTTGCTGCTGTGTGCCGCTGGGTTCCTCCTGATGGCGATGAGCGACAGCCTTCCCCTGCTGATCGTCGGTGCCGTGGTGAACTGCGTGGGCACCGGCCTGCTGCTGCCGTCCCTCCTGACGCTGGCCATGTCCCGTCTCGATTTCGCCGACCGGGGACGCGGCACCGGGTTGTGGACCTCGGCGTTCTTCCTGGGCGAGTTTGCCTGCCCGCTGATCCTCCTCGGAGGCAAGGAAGCTCTCGGAGACCTGAGCTCGGCCGTCGGAGCGCTCGGCCTGGCCACCCTGCTTCTCGCGGGTGCGCCCCTTCTCCTCGCCCACCGGACGCCGGCCGCTGCCCCGCTGCACCATGTTCACGAACAGCCCTGACACCGAGGTCACCGCGCCGGCGCTGCCAAAGTGGACCGGCGCACGACCAGTTCCGGCTGCAGTACGACGTGGACATGTCCGTGAACGGCGTTATGCGCCGTGTCCTCGATGAGCAGGCGGCCTGCCTGCCGCCCCATGGCGACGACCGGCCGCCGCACCGTGGTCAGCGGCACGACGGCGGACGCTGCGAAGTCGAGGTCGCCGTAGCCGACCAATGCGATGTCGTCGGGCACCCTCAGTCCGGCCTCGTACAGGGCCTGCATCACTCCGAGAGCGAGCAGATCGTCGGCGCAGAACACGGCGGTCGGCCGGTCCGCCAGGCCGAGGATGCGCTGACCCGCGTCCTTGCCCGCGCCCACCGTCAGGGCTGGGCACGAGAGCTCATGCAGGGAGTCCGAGGCGAGTCCGGCCCGGCTGATGGCACGACGTGCTCCTGTGCGCCGGTCCCGTATCGGCGCGAACTCGTAGGGACCGCCGACGTGCACAACGGACCGGTGCCCTTGCTCGAGCAGGTGACGGACAGCCGCGTAACCCCCGGCGACATCATCGATTCCCACGGAGCACGCAGCCGGTTCGAGCACGTACTGGTCGGCCATGACGAAAGGCAGCGCATGCCGACGCAACGCAGCCGCGGCTCGGACTGCTCCCTCGCCCGAAACCAGCACGGCTCCGCGGATCCGGTGCGCGGCGATCAGGGCGAGATGCCGACCGTCCTCCGCCCCCTCGCGGGCGCCGGTGCACACCATGACGCCGAGGCCGGCCTCGCCTGCGGCCTGCTCGACGCCGGTGGCCAGCGCCGTGAAATACGGATCCGCCCCGTTCAGCCCCAGGACGGCGATGACACGGGAGGCCAGACCGTCCACCTGCTGTGCGCCTTGGGCGCGTACGTATCCGATCGAGCCGATCACGTCGAGGACGCGCTTGCGGGTGGCCTCGGCGACGACCTCCGGGTGGTTGAGGACGTTCGAGACGGTGCCGAGCGACACACCGGCCTCGCGCGCAACGTCCTTTACGCCCACCTTACGACGCGCCCTGCCGCCGCGAGCCGTCCTTGTCTCCAGCCCGTGTGCCGGTGTCCTGTTCACGAAAGGAATGGTCGTGGGCAGTTGGTGGGCCATCGTTCAAGGGCTCACTGGGGCTGCGGTGGTGCTGCGTTGCACGAGGCGTGGGGTCATCGTCGTCTGCATGGACCGGTCCCGCCTGCCTTCCACGCGCTCGATGAGCATGCGGGCGGCGGTGGAGCCCATGGTGTGTCCCGCCTGATCGACGCTGCTGAGCTGGACGGTGGCCAGGGCAGCGAGAGCGGTGTTGTTGTAGCCGACGAGCGAGAGGTCCTCGGGGATGCGCATTCCGAGTTCGTGGGCCGCCCGGTAGATGCCCAGGGCGGCGACGTCGGCGCCGGTCATGATGGCGGTCGGCGGCCGTTCCATGGTCAGCAGGGTCATGCCGGCCTTGAACCCGCCCTCGTCGGAGTACGCGGCGTGGTGAACCCGCACGTGCTCGGTGAGTCCGTGCCGTTCCATGGCCGAGCGGTAGCCGCCCGCGAGGACGACCTCCGGTGTGCGTTTCCACTGATTGGCTCTGGTGCCGGGGGCCGCGACGAGGGCGATGTCTCGGTGTCCGAGTGCCACCAGATGGTCGACCACCAGGCCCGCGCCGGTGTCGTCCGCGTCGACCACCGAGTCGTGGGTGTCGGTTGCGTCGTGGTGGCCGATGACGACGGTCGGTGTGGCCGCGGCAGTCGCGAGTACCTCGGCGCGCGAGGTGCCCGGAGCGATGAGGATCAAGCCGTCCATCTGGCGGTCGACCATGGAGCGGATGGTTTTCGCCTGTTCGTCCGGGTCGAAGCCGGCCGCGCCGATCAGCACGGTGTACTCGCTGGTGCGGAGCTCCTCCTGGATGCCGTCGAGGATGTCCGCGAAGAAGGCGTTACGGACGTTGTCCAGGAGCACGCCGATCGTGTACGTCCGCCCCCGCATCCCGCGTGCCGCCGCCTGCGGCCGGTAGTCCAGTTCGGCGATGGCCGCCCGCACCTTCTCCTGCATGCCGGGGCTCACGCCGTAGGCGTTGCGCAGCACCTTGGAGACCGCGGCGACGGACACGCCGGCGTGCCGGGCGACGTCGGTGATGGTCACGCGCTTGTTCTGCTTGGGTTCGGCCCCGCCCATCGTCAGTACTCCAGATTTCGTAGGTGCGAGTGTAACGGTCTACATAATGACCTCTGGATGACCACAAGGCTACAGGGTCGGGCCTCGGTGTTACGGCTCTGTGTCTTGACGGATAGCTGCGAGCGGTGCAGGGTGTTGCCCACTTCGTGGTGGAGAACGTTACACACAACCTTCTGCGCGGTTGGACTCGTTTCCTTTCCTCAGCGCCGCTCGTCGTTCCTCGCCCCTTCTCTCAAAGACCTCCGGGAGTCTCCGTGTCCCTTCGCATGCCTCACGCCCGTCGTGCGCGTCTGAGCCTGTTCACGGCCGCCACCGCCTCACTGGCGCTGGTCACCACCGCCTGCGGCGGCAGCGGCTCCGGTTCCTCGGCCGCACCCAAAGAGTTCAGCTACCTGAGCGTCACCGAGAACACCACCGTGAAGACCGCCCTGACCACCATGTCCAAGGGCGCGTGCAAGGCGGCGAACGACGCTCTGCCACTGAAGGTGGAGACCGTGCCGCAGACAAGCCTCGATCAGAAGCTGCAACTGCTGGCAGGCCAGGATGCGCTGCCGGTGCAGTTCGCCGCGGGCAACGCCCCCGCACTCACCCAGCAGTTGGCGAAGTCGGGCAAGGTGGCCGACCTGGAGAAGGAGCTCACCTCTCTCGGCGTTCTCGATCAACTCGAGCCGGCCGCCGTCTCCACCATCAAGGCGCTGTACGGCGGCAAGCTGCAGGTGCTGCCGTATGAGTACAACATCGAGGGCATCTTCTACAACAAGAAGCTCTTCCAGGAGAACGCCATAGCCGTGCCGGGAACCTGGGACGAGCTGGTGGCTGCCGCGGCGAAGCTGGACGCCAAGAACGTTCAGCCGTTCTCCGCCTCCGGCCAGCAGGGGTGGCCCATCACCCGCCTGCTGAGCACCTACCTCTACCGCAGCCTGGGGCCCGACGCCCTTCAGAAGGTGGCCGACGGCAAGGCGAAGTTGACCGACCCGGAGTACGTGAAGGCCGCCGAGGAGATCGCCGGCCTCGGCAAGAAGGGCTACTTCGGCAAGGGCGTCGGTTCCATCGACTACGACACCGCGATGAACCAGTTCCTCAACGGCAAGGCCGCCATGTTCTACATGGGTAACTGGGCACTGGCGAACATCTCGGACGAGAAGCAGAACAAGGTCGGCGCGGAGAACGTCGGCTTCATGCCCTTCCCCGCCGTGTCCGGCGGCAAGGGATCCATCGACCAGTACCCCTCCAACGTCGGCCTCGGCATCACGCTCGGTGCGAAGTCTTTCGACAAGAAGACCGGTGACTGGGTCTCCTGCATCGCCAAGAACTACGGCAGCACCGCGCTCAAGAATCACGGTTCCATCTCCGGTTTCAAGGTGAACACCGGGGTGATGGACGCCAACGACGTCACAACCAAGGTCCGTAAGACGATCAGTGAGTCGAAGCAGAACGTCCTGTGGTTCGAGGCCCTGTTCAGCACCAAGGCCACCACCGTCAGTCAGACCAACGCGGCCGGCCTGGTCACCGGGAGCATGAAGCCCGAGGCGTTCATGCAGACCGTCCAGGACGCGCTGACCGCCAAGTGACCCACCGGGGGCGGCCCAAGCCTCCCCGCGCGGACCGCCCCCGGTTCCGTCCGACAGGTCTCTTCAACGGAAACGAAGTGGACACCATCCATGCACCGCGTACTCGGTGACCGCAGGGCCATCGCGATCCTGCTCGGCCCCGCCCTCCTCGTCTACTCACTGATCATGCTGGTCCCCATCGTGTGGTCCCTCGGGTACTCCTTCACCCAGGGCAACACTATCGAGGGATTCACCGGAAACGGCGGCGCCAACTTCTCCCGGCTGTTCGAGGACCCGGCCGTCCGCGACGCCCTCTGGTTCACCCTCAAATACGCGGCGCTCGTCACGGTCGGCCAGGTCGTCGCCGGCTACCTCCTGGCCCTGCTGTACGTCTTCTTCCTCAAGAAGTCCTCGGCGCTCATCCGCACGCTGGCCTTCTTCCCGGTCGTTCTGCCCACGGTCGCGGTGGGGCTGCTCTTCCAGAAGTTCTTCCAAGTCGCCCCGCAGACAGGCCCGGTCAACTCCCTGCTCAACGCGGTCGGAATCGACTCCATCGACTTCTTCGGCAGCGCAGGCAGCGCGTTCTGGGTCCTGATCGTCATGGACATCTGGCGCTCCATGGGCTTCTACGCCGTCCTGCTCTTCGCCGGCCTGGTCGACATCCCCGACGAGGTCCTCGAATCGGCGCGCCTGGACGGAGCTTCGGGGCTTCGGCTGATCCGGCACATCGTGCTGCCACTGTCCCTGCCCGTGCTGATGTCGTCGCTGATCTTCAGCATCAACGGGACGCTCAAGGTCTTCGACTCCGTCGTCGCCCTCACCAACGGCGGCCCGGGCAACGGAACCACTCCACTGACCCTGTACATGTTCCAGACATCGTTCACCTACAGCGACTACGGCTACGGCAGCACCATCGCCCTGCTGCTGACCGTGGTGTGCCTGCTGGTGAGCCTGGTCGTCTACCGCGTCTCACGGCGCGACATCACGGAGGGCTGAACGCATGGCCATCGACACACCTGTGAAGACCTCCGGAGGCCGCTGGAGCCGAGGGCCGTCCGCTTCCGCCGGTCCCGTCCGGCGGGCCAGGGCGCCGCGCAGGCTGTGGGTGAAGATCGTCGTCACCCTGCTGCTGGTCGTCGAGATCTACCCACTGATCTGGATGCTCCTGACCTCCCTGAAGTCCAACGACGACTACCTCAACAACTCCACCTGGAGCCTGCCCACCACGTGGGATTGGGGCAACTACACCGAGGCATGGACCACGGGCCATCTCGGGCTGTACGTCCAGAACAGCGTTCTCGCCGTCCTGCCCGCCCTGGCGCTCATGCTGCTCCTGGGCACGGCGGCGGGATTTGCTCTGCAGATCATGGTGTGGAAGGGCCGCAGCCTCACCCTTCTCGTCTTCCTCGCAGGCATGATGGTCCCCCCGCAGATGATCCTCCTGCCGCTGTTCACCGTGTACTTCCAGACCGGCCTGTCCGGCACGTTGTGGCCGTTGATCCTCACCTACACCGGCACGGGCCTGCCCCTGACCGTCTTCATGATGGCCACCTACTACCGGACCGTTCCCCGCGAACTGTTCGAAGCGGCCACCATCGACGGCGCGAGCATCCTGCGAGCCTTCTGGACCATCAGCGTGCCCATGGTCCGCAACGCCCTGCTCACTGTCGGCCTGGTGCAGTTCTTCTTCATCTGGAACGACCTGCTCATCGCGCTGACCTTCACCAACAACCAGGACCTGCGCACCATCCAGGTCGGCCTGCTCAACTTCACCGGCGACTTCGGTGCCACACAGTACGGTCCGCTGTTCGCCGCGATCTGCATCAACGTCTTCGGCACCCTCCTGATCTACCTCTTCCTCAACCAGAAGGTCATGAAGGGCCTGACCTCGGGAGCGGTCAAGGGCTGAGACCGGCTGCTCGCAGCCCGCTCGACCCGCTCCCGCGCACGTGAAGAAAGGCTTTCCTTGCTCCCCCCTCAGCCCTGCCCGGTGTCCTTCGAACACCTGCCGGACGGCCTCGGCATCGGCGTCCCCGCCCCCCGTCTGACGTGGACCCGGCCGGCAGGCGGCGGGTCCCAGGAAGCGTACGAACTCGAAGTCGCCCGAGCCGGCCGCATCGACCGCACCGGTCGCGTCGCCGCGAGAGACCAGGTGTTGGTGGCCTGGCCCAGTGATCCGCTGAACTCCCGTGAACGAGCGACCGTCCGTGTCCGCGTCTGGACGACGGAAGCGAGTGAGCCCTCGCACTGGAGCACCCCGAGTGCGGTAGAGGCGGGCCTGCTCGACGCCGCCGACTGGCAGGCAGCCCCGGTGGGCGCCGTCTGGCCCGAGGACCCGGAAGCCGCCCGCCGTCCG
The DNA here is from genome assembly GCF_043203805.1 of Streptomyces sp. LN549. Lineage (NCBI taxonomy): Bacteria > Bacillati > Actinomycetota > Actinomycetes > Kitasatosporales > Streptomycetaceae > Streptomyces > Streptomyces sp. LN549. The sequence continues at coordinate 7,681,532 of NZ_JAZHRI010000002.1, forward strand.
GCCCGCGTCCGCAAAGACTTCCGGATCGACCGGACGGTGGCACACGCCCGTCTCTACATCACCGCACACGGACTGTACGAGGCCGAGATCAACGGACGCCGCGTCGGCGATGAGACCCTGGCTCCGGGCTGGACCGTCTACCCGCACCGTCTGCGCTACCGCACGCACGACGTCACCAGCCACCTCACCGAAGGCGCCAACACCATCGGCGCGTGGCTCGGCGACGGCTGGTACCGCGGCAAGTACGGCTTCGACGGCGGCACCCGCAACATCTACGGCACCGACCAATCCCTCATTGCCCAGCTGGAGGTGACGTACGAGGACGGCACCACGGTCACGATCGCCACGGACCGGACCTGGAACGCCGCGCCCGGACCGATCCTGACCAGCGGACTGTACGAGGGCGAGACGTTCGACGCCCGACTGCACGATCCCGACTGGGCCACCCCTCCCGGCGCTGCCGCAGCGGAGTGGACGCAGGTCCGCACCGGCGGTCGCGACATGGGCACGCTCGTCGCCCCGCAGGGACCTCCGGTGCGCTGCACCGAGGAGATCACTCCGGTCACCATCACCCGAACCGGCGATGACCGTCATCTGCTCGACTTCGGCCAGAACCTGGTGGGCCGTCTCCGGGTCACCCTCGACGGCCCGGCCGGCACCGCAGTCACCCTCCGGCACGCCGAGGTCCTGGAGCAGGGCGAGCTGGCCACGCGACCCCTGCGCGAGGCGTATGCCGAGGACACTCTGATCCTGTCCGGCCGGGGGCCATTCACCTGGGAACCACGCTTCACCCTCCACGGCTTCCGCTATGCAGAAGTCAGCGGCTGGACGGCAGACCTGAGCGCCGAGATGGTGACCGCCCGGGTGTACCACACCGACATGCGTCGCACCGGCTGGTTCGAGTGCAGCGAACCACTGGTCAACCGCCTGCACGAGAACGTCGTGTGGAGCATGCGCGGCAACTTCGTCGACATCCCCACCGACTGCCCCCAGCGCGACGAACGCCTCGGCTGGACCGGCGACATCCAAGTATTCGCCCCCACGGCAAGCTACTTGTACGACTGCTCGGGCATGCTCGACTCCTGGCTCACCGACGTCGGCCTGGAGCAACTCCCCGACGGAACGATTCCCTGGTACGTGCCCGTCATCCCGGGCGAGCCCATGTGGACGCCGATCCACCCCGGGGCCGCCTGGGGCGATGTTGCCACGCTCACTCCCTGGACGCTCTACCAGCGCTTCGGAGACCTCGATCTCCTGCGCAGTCACTACCCCATGGCCAAGAAGTGGGTCGACCTCGTTGAAAGCCTCGCTGGGCCGACCCGACTGTGGGACACCGGCTTCCAACTAGGGGACTGGCTCGACCCTGCCGCACCACCCGAGGACCCGGCCGCCGGCCGTACCGACCGTTACCTCGTCGCTACCGCCTACTTCGCCCACTCCGCCCGTCACCTCGCGCTGGCGGCAGCCGCATTGGGCGATGACACGGACGCCGGGCGGTACAGCACGCTGGCCGATGAGGCCGCCAACGCCTTCCGCCGCCGCTACGTCCTTGCATCGGGGCGCATGAGCAGTGACAGCCCCACTGCCTACGCCATCGCGCTCGCCTTCGATCTGCTGGCCCCGCCGCAAAGGCAGCCGGCCGGTGACCGTCTGGCCCAGCTGGTCATCGAGGACGACGCCCGCATTGCCACCGGCTTCGTCGGCACCCCACTGATCTGTGACGCCCTCACCGATACGGGACACCTCGATATCGCCTACCGGCTGCTCCTCCAGACCCAGTGCCCCTCATGGCTGTACACCGTGGACATGGGCGCGACGACGATCTGGGAACGCTGGGACAGCCTTCGCCCGGACGGCACCCTCAACCCCGGAGGTATGACGTCGTTCAACCACTACGCCCTCGGGGCCGTCGCCGACTGGCTCCACCGCGTGGTGGGCGGCATTGCCGCCACGGCCCCCGGATACCGGAGGATCGCCTTCCGTCCGCGTCCCGGTGGCGGCATCACTTCGGCCCGTACCCGGCACGAGACTCCCTACGGCTCGGTGTCTTTGTCCTGGGAGCAGACAGCCGCGGGGCTGACAGCCCACCTCGTTGTACCGGAGGGCTGTGAGGCAACCGCAGAACTGCCCGGCTGCACGCCGGTCGCCCTGGGGCCGGGCAAACATGTCCTCAGCACGGTGGAACTCGCGACAAAGGCAGCCTGACCCCCGTTTCGTCAGCTACTGCAGGCCCGGTGCACGCTTCAATGCGCTTTGCGGTTTCCGGGTTCGATGAACGCATCTTTATTTGCCATGTGGATGACGTCCATTCGCTGCGTCGATAAAGTGCATGCGTAAGCTTTCAATTGAAATTTCAAATCGATTCAACTGGAAAGTCTTGGTCGTTCCGACCGTGAGTTTCTTGAAGTGAGCGTTGCTTGAGGGTTGACCCGAAGGGGTGATAGGCAATAGTTTCCCTTCGTCGGTCGAAACGCTTCACGGGTGGTTGTCTCTGAATACCGAAATCGCATGCCACGGTACGCGGCGTTGATTGTCTCGAATGAAGTGGCAATGCATTTCTGTACGCACGTGTGTCCCACCGAGGTCCCGCCCTCCTCGAACTGGGGCCGGCCGAGCACCTGACTGCTCGGCCGGCCCCGCCCCCCACGGTGGCTCGTTCAGGAGCTGCCATTCTCGTCCGGGAGAGCCGCTGTGAACACGCAAGTTCAGCGTCCGTCGCCGTCTTGCACTGATGTTCGGTGCGGCTTCGGGCGGAAGTGATCCGGCAGTCGCTCTGTCCGGAGCCGGGATGCTGAGAAAGAACGCCCACTCGGTCCCGTAATCAACGAAATATGTATCAGGGGTGGCCCGATTGCCAGCATGAAGGAAAGTGCCAGGCTGTGGCCATTCGCTCTGCCGGGCGCTGAAGATCCAGAAGATGCTCTCTGGCAGCATCGATATCAAGGGCGCCCCTGTCGCCCTGAACGAGGTATCCCGAGAGGGGTGAGCCGCGAGCGCCGACTCTGCCCGATCATCCCCTGAGTTACCCCACCCCAGAAATGCGCGGCGACAGCTGCGAGCGTCGCACAGCGCTGTTCTGTCCTGCCCAGATTCCTCATGGAAGAGCCGCCATGAATCGTCGTACGTTTCTCTCCGCCGCCGTCCTGACCGCTCTGGCTTCCGGCATGGCGCCGGCCGCTGCCGCGCCCCGTCGCACCGCGGATACAGCCCCCGACAGCAGGGCCGTCGCCCTGCTGGCGAGGATGACCGCCGCACAGAAGGAGGCCCTCGTCCGCTGCGACTTCGCGGCCCTGAGCTCTCTCGGAATCCCGGCCCTGACCATGGTGGACGCCTCGGCAGGACTGCGTGGGGAGACCGGCGTCACCGCCTTCCCCGTCCCCCTGGCCCAGGCCGCGACATTCGATGCCGACCTCGCCGGCCGGCTCGGCACGGCACTGGGCACCGAAGGACGGGCCAAGGGTTACAACAACCTTCTCGGCCCTACCGTCGACACCGCCCGAACCTGGCACTTCGGCCGACAGGCCGAGGGCATGGGCGAAGACCCCCTCCTGGCTGGGACCCTGGGCGCAGCGCTCACCCGACGCATACAGGAACAACATGTTGTCGCCACCGTCAAGCACTTCAGTGCGTACACCCAAGAAGTCAACCGCTTCTTCGTCGACGCGCAGCTCTCCGACCGGGCCCTGCACGAGATCTACCACGCCGCTTTCGAGCGCATCATCGCCACCGTGCCCGTCACCTCGGTGATGATGGCCTATCCCAAGATCAACGGTACGTTCGCCACGCAGAGTCCCGCGCTGTTCAACGACCTCAAGAAGACCATCGGTCTGGAGGGCTACACCGTCCCCGACTTCTGGGCCGGCGATGATCCTGTGGGAGCCGTCAAGGCAGGCATGGACCTCGGCGGTCTCGGCCCCGGTGGCGTGAAGATACCTGTCGGCGGCCTCGTCGATGGCAGCGTCCCCACGGCCCGCCTGGACGACGCGGCCCTGCGCATCCTCAACACCATGTACGCCAACGGCCTGTTCGACCACCCCGTACCGGCGCCCGCCGCGGACGTCAGCACCCAGGCCCATAGGGACCTCGCTCATTCCCTCGCAGTCAACTCCGCGGTCCTGCTCACCAACCGCGGCCAAGCCCTCCCGCTGACCTCCACCATCAAGTCGCTCGCGGTCATCGGCCCCGCGGGCGACACCGCCCTGACAGGAGTCTCCGGCTCCAGCTACGTCACCCCTGGTGCCTGGATCACCCCGCTGGCGGCCATCAAGGACCGCGCCGGCGCCGGGGTCACCGTCACCTACCGCGAGGGATCCGTCGGAGACATCCCCCTCACCGCCGTCCCGGCGACGGTGCTGCGCACGGCCTCTGGTGCGGCAGGGCTCACCGGTAGCTTCTACGCCGCAGCCGAACCGTCCGGTACTCCCGTCGCCACACAGGTCAGTGCCGGTGTCGATTTCACCAGTGCGCCCGTGGCCGGTCTGCCCGCCGTGTGGTCGGCCCGCTGGAGTGGCACCCTCACGCCGACCACCACCGGCCTGCACCGTTTCTCGCTGTTGCCCTCAGGTACCACCAAGCTCGTCATCAACGGCAAGACGGTCATCTCCGGCACCCGGCACAGCCGCCGGTTCTTCCTCGGGCCGTACGACTATCCGCTCCAGGGCGCCATCGATCTCACCGCCGGGAAGGCGGTGAGTGTCAGCATCGATTACAGCAACAGCACCGCCGATACCGGCACCTGCGGTCTCACCCTCGGCTGGCAGCCGAAGTCCCTCATACCCGACGCGGTAGCCGCAGCACGTGCCTGCGACGCCGCAGTCGTCATCGTGAACCGGGTCGCGGGCGAGGACATGGACCACGGTTCCCTCGACCTGCCGGGCGACCAGAACAAGCTCATCGCCGACGTCGCAGCAGCCAACCCCCGCACCATCGTCGTCCTGAACACCGACGGCCCCGTCGCCATGCCGTGGATCAACGATGTCGAAGCGGTCGTCCAGCTCTGGTATGCGGGACGCGCCACCGGAACGGCCCTCGCCGCCATCCTCTTCGGTGACGCCGACCCTTCGGGCCGTCTTCCGGTCACGTTCCCCGTCACGGCGTCCCAGGGTCCCGGGGCGACACTGGCCACCTACCCGGGCAATGGCCCCACTGTCTCCCACAGCGAGGGGCACCTGGTCGGCTACCGCTACTACGACGTGAAGAACCAGAGCCCGCTGTTCCCCTTCGGCCATGGCCTCTCCTACACCACCTTCAACCTCGGCTCCCTGGAAACGTCCTACAACACAGCGACCAAGACGCTCACTGCCGCCGTCACCCTCACCAACTCAGGTTCCCGCGCAGGTACCGAAGTCGTGCAGCTCTACGCGGGGCTGCCTGCCGGCGCCCAGGCCGAGCCACGGCGACTGATCGGCTTCCGCAAGGTCACGCTCGCTCCCGGTGCCAGCACTCGGATCACCTTCAGCGTTTCTGCCCGCGACCTGTCGGTGTGGACTGCCGGCGCCTGGAAACTCACCCCCGGCTCCTACACAGTCCACGCCGGCCGGTCCTCGCGAAGCCTGGCTGTACAGCGGGTTGTCACCATCAGCTGAGACCCCTTGAGGTCGTCGGATTGCCCGTCAGTCGCTTTTCGGCGGGCTTCGGTCTGCTGCCGGTTGTGGTCGACAGCAGACCGAAGCCCTGAGCGTGACGACCGGAAGGGCAGTACGACGTCGGATACATCGGCAGCCGCCCGGAAGCTCGAAGCTTGTGATGGCCGAACCGTCGCCGATGCGCGGCTCGAGACGGCGCCCACACTGCAGCAGGGGTGGGCCCGGCCGGGCGCGAGGATGTGTGTCTCCCTGCTGCGTCACCCGGCCCGGGCCGCTCGGTCCTGCCTCTCAGCGACCGGTCGCCCCGGGGCTGCGCCGTACACCGACCACGGCGAGCAGGGCACCCAGCAGGCACAGCAGGCCCGAGACGAGCACGGCGGTGTGTACGCCGTTCATGAAGGCGTGGTGGCTTCCCTCGACGACCGCGGACCTGAGCTGTGCCGGCATCCCGTCGGAGACCGGCGCGACGCCCATCGCCACGGCGTCCTTCGCCTCGCTCAGCCCGTGGGCCGCATCGGCGGGCAGCCCGGACGAGGTCAGCTCGCCGGTCAGGGTCGAACCGACGCGGCTGCTGATCAGGGAGACCAGGACGGACGTGCCCAGCGCGCCGCCTATCTGCAGCGCCGTCGCCTGAAGGCCGCCGGCGACCCCGCCGTCCTTGACCGGTGCGTTCCCGACGATCGCGTCGGAGGACGACGCCATCACCATGCCGACGCCCATGCCGAGCGCGATGAAGGGGGGCCACATGGCGGTGTAGGACGAGTCCGCACCCCACCCGAGCATCGCGAAGCAGGCTGCTGCCTGGAGGGCCATACCCAGCGGCATCGTGAGCCGGGGGCCGAACTTCTGGGTGAGCGCGGCGCCCAGGGGTGATGCCACGACCGAAGCGAGGCTCAGCGGCAGGGTGCGGATACCGGCCTGGACAGGAGTGAAGCCCCGCACGTTCTGCAGGTACAGCATCACGAAGAAGATCATGCCGAGCAGGACGAAGAAGTTCAGCGCGGTGATGACGGTGCCGATGGTCAGCGCCGGGTTCCGGAACAGACGCATGGGCAGCAGAGGGTGCGCGATTCGTGTCTCGTACCGGCCGAACAGCAGCAGGATCAGCACGCCGGCGATGATGGTCCCCAGCGTGCCGGCCGAAGTCCAGCCCCAGGTCTCGCCCTTGACGACGCCGAAGACAACCGCGAGAAGGCCGAGCGCCAGCAGGACGACGCCCGGGATGTCGAACTTCTCATCTGTGGCGCTGGTGTTCCTGCTCTGCGGCAGCACGATGATGCTGAAGACGAGCGCGATGACGCCGATGGGTGCGTTGATGTAGAAGACCGACTCCCAGTTGACGTGCTCGACGAGCAGGCCGCCCACGATTGGACCGAGCGCGGTGGAGACGGAGGACACCATGGCCCAGATGCCGACCGCCATGCCGAACTTCTTCGGCGGGAAGACGGCGCGCAGCATGCCCAGGGTGTTGGGCATCAGCAGCGCGCCGAAGAAGCCCTGGAGCGCGCGGAACGCGATGACTCCTTCGATGGATCCGGAGAGGCCGATGGCCACGGAGGCGACGGTGAATCCCGCGACTCCTACGAGATAGATGGTGCGGCGGCCGAAACGGTCGCCGAGCTTGCCGCCGAGGATCAGCGCGGCGGCGAGGGCGAGCAGGTAGCTGTTGGTGACCCACTGGAGGTCGGCCGTGGAGGCGTTGAGGTCCCGGCCGATCTCCGGGTTGGCGATCGAGACGACCGAGCCGTCGAGGCCGACCATGAAGAGGCCGAAGGCGACGGCGACGAGGGTCAGCCACGGGTTCGCGCGGCGGCCGCGCGGCTGGTCCTCATGGACCGGACGCGCAGGCGGAGCCGGGGAGTTCAGGACGTCGGAGGGCATGAAGGTGTCTGTCCTTCGTGAGGTTACGGGGTGTGTGTCGGGTGTCGTGCGCGGACGGGGCCAGGCGTCCGTGCATGACGAAGCGGCATCCGGGGCCTGAGGAAGGCTGGACGCGGTGGGGGAGAGGTGTCATCCCGTCGGCACGCGGAAACGGTTCGTGCGACTCGTATGACTACGGGCGCGACAGTCCGCAAAGAGTCCGGGACGTCGGCTGCGCGTGTCAGTGACTGAGGGGATGCAGGCGGTCGTTGAGCGCGTGCAGCGCGCCCAGTGCCGAGCCGAGAGCGTCCAGTTCACCTTCGGTCATGGTCTGGAGCGCCCCGGCGACCAGGCCGCTCATCAGGTTCTGGACCTCGGTGAGCTGCTGCCGCGAGGTCGAGGTGAGGTGCAGGTGAGCGATGCGCTTGTCGGCAGGGTCCGGCCGGCGCTCCAGCAGGCCCTGCTCGGTCAGCTGGGTCACCAGCGCGCTCACGTTGTTCGGCTTCATCAGCAGGGCTTCGGCCGCCCTGCGCACCGTCGCTCCGTCGTTGGCCTCGACGTGACGGAGCAGGGCGATCTGCGCCTCGGACGGCTTGGGGTGCTCGACGTGCGGACCGATCTGCCGCTCCACGGCCCGGGCCAGCGCAGGCAGGCACGACACGAGCTCGGCGGCTACGTGGTCGACGTCCTGTGCGAACCTGCTGGGGCGGGGCATGAATACGACTCTAGGTATCCAGATATAGCTATGTCAAAATATCTAACTGTCGGTCACGAGAGACCTTCGCGGCAGGTGAGGCCGATGCCGGCTGCGCGAATGCGGACCGGCGGTGGCGGCGTCCACAGCAGTGCTGACGCGGCCGTAGAAAGGGTTCGAAGGCGACCTCGTAGATCTTTACGGCGACGCTCAGGCGACCGGCCTTCTGACGGCTGACTGTCTGATACGACGTGGCCAGGCTTGGTCGGTGGGCATGACTTAGAGTCGGCGATTGCGGTGTGCCGGGGGCGGGTCACCACGTAGGTGATCCCGTCGGCGATGGCCGGCCCTGGGCGTTGACGGCGATCATGCACTCCCATTCCTGGCACTGCGCGCCCGCCCGAAGCCAGCCCGTCCGCCTCGAACGTCGCCGGGCCGCGCGGATTGGCCACCTTTACCTCGTGCCCGGCCGCGCTCAACCCGCCTGGTCAACGTCTTGCCGATGTCCCCAGTGCCGAGAATGCCGATCTTCCTGGTGAAACTCTATGTCCGGAACGGAACCCCGGTTTCGGTGACTGGGGTCCGGGGCTTGGCCTTGCGGTGCCACCGGGGCTGCGGGCCGGCCGCGGACGCGGTGGTGTGAGTAGGCGATGACAACCTTGCCGAAGTGAGCGCCGCTCTTCGTGTTCGCCCTGTGCGTTCGCGGCGTACCGGCGCTGCCGCTCTCGTGCCGTCCCGGGTGTGGGCAAAGGCCAGAGCCGTGCCGGTGAGCAGAGGGGCGGGGCGGTACGTCCTGCCCGGATCCGTGCGGAACATAGGCCATAAACGCCGGTTAGCCAAACCGGCGATGGTGGCGACGACGGGAGTAGCTCGCGTTCGGCTCCGCTGACGCCGAGGCCTTCAGAGGAGGCGATGTCGCCAGACCGCGGCTCCGTGCTGCGGGCCAGACGCTGGGATGCGGCGCCGCCCATGCCTGTGCGAGCGTTCCCGGGCACTCAAGGAGAGTGAAAGTCGTGTCTGTTCCGATCAAGAAGCTTCCGCCGAATGCGAAGGGGCAGGTCCGGTACCGGTTCGTGGTCGACGTAGGAGCTCATCCCTCGACTGGGAAGCGGCGGCAGGTGACCCGCACTTTCGGCACTCTGAGGGAGGCGAAGGGCGAGTACGCGCACATCACGCACCGCCGCTACGAGGCCGCGGCCGTGCCGTTCGATGGAAGGACCTTGGACGAGTGGCTTGATGAATGGCTGGCCAGAAAGGCGGAGGACCTGGAGGAGAGCACCGTCTACAGCTACACCGTGACTCTGGCGCGTCTTCGGGGAATGCTCGGGCACATCCGGCTCCAGGACCTTGCCGAGGACGATGTCGAGGAGTGGATGAAGTGGGCGCTACGCGAGGGCCGGGTGCGAGGTGGTAAGGCGGGCACCGGTTTGGGGGTGGCCTCGGTTGAGATGTCGCTGGCGCGGTTGAAGGAGGCGCTCGACCGGGCGGTGGCTCGGCGCCTTGTCGAGGTGAATGTTGCCCGGGAGGTGAAGGTCCCTCGCAACCATCGGAAGGCAGAGCGGCGGACCAAGACCGTGAACCCGCCCTGGAACCTCCAGGAGGTGCGCGCCTTCGTGGATGCGGTCAAGAACGACCGTTTGTACGCTGCCTTCCTCCTGTCCCTGATGGGTCTGCGGCCGGCGGAGATCTGCGGAATGCGCTGGGCCGACGTCGACCTGGACAGGGCCACCCTGACCGTCCACCGGACCCGGACCCTGATGGGCAACAAGGTCGTGGTCGAGAAGGACACGAAGTCCCTTGCCGGGGAGCGCCGGCTTCCCCTTCCCGACCTGGTCGGTGCGGCCCTCGCTGACTTCAAGGCCACGCAGGTCATCGAGAAGCTTGCGGCGGGGGAGAGGTACGAGGACAACGAGTACGTGCTCGTGGACAGACTCGGCAGGGCACTCAACGGGCGGCAGTTGCGTGAGCGCGCCTACAGGGTCATGGCCGAGAGTTCGCTGCGCCGGGTCCGTTTGTACGACGCCCGTGCGAGCTGTTTCACGTACCTGGCGAACAAGGGGGTGCCGGATCATTTGCTTGCCCGCTGGGCAGGGCACACCGACGTCCGCACGACGAAGCGGTGTTAGGTGAAGCCGGATGTGGAGGATCTACGGCCGGCGGCGGATACGTGGGGAGGTCTGGCGAGTGCCGCGGCCCCCGCTCACGAAGCGAATGTGAGATGTGGGAGCGTGAGTGGGTGAGTGAGAAGAACGTTGAACCCCTGCAATACCGCTTTGACGGGCCAGAAGACGCACCAGTGCTGGTGATCGGCCCCTCCCTCGGTACCACCTGGCATATGTGGGACCGGCAGATACCGGAGCTCACCCAGCACTGGAGAGTCTTCCGCTACGACCTGCCGGGACACGGCGGCGCGCCCGCGCACCCCGCCACCGCCGTCGGTGAGCTCGCCGACCGGCTGGTGGCCACGCTCGACGGCCTCGGCGTGCGGCGTTTCGGCTACGCGGGCTGCTCGATCGGCGGCGCGATCGGCGCCGACCTCGCGCTGCGCCACCCGCAGAGGGTCGCATCGCTGGCTCTGGTCGCCTCCTCGCCCCGGTTCGGCAGCGCCGACGAATTCCGCCAGCGCGGGGTGATCGTCCGCACCAACGGGCTGGAGCCGATGGCCCGCACCGCGCCGGAGCGCTGGTTCACGCCCGGCTTCGCCGCCGCGCAGCCGGCCATCGTCGAGTGGGCCGTCCAGATGGTGCGCACCACCGACCCCGGCTGCTACATCGCCGCCTGCGAGGCGCTCGCCGCCTTCGACATCCGGACCGATCTCGGCCGGATCGGTGTGCCCACGCTCGTCCTGGTCGGTGCCGAGGACCAGGTCACCGGTCCCGGCGATGCCCGGACCCTGGTCGCGGGCATACCCGACGCACGGCTCGCCCTCGTCCCGGGCGCCTCCCACCTGGCCCCGGTCGAGCAGCCGGGAGCCGTCACCGACCTCCTGCTCACGCACTTCTCCACGGCCTGGCAGGACACCCTGGCCGCCATTCCCGTGCCCTCGTTCGTGCCCAGGCTGTCCGCCCCCGTGCTGCCCGTCGCGGAGCTCACCGCCGCCACCACGCAGCCCGAGGCGGAAACCGGTGGGCGCGCCGATCCGTACGGGCCGGGTATGAAGATTCGCCGTGAGGTGCTCGGCGACGCCCATGTCGACGGCGTCATGGCCGCCGCCGACGACTTCACCGGCGACTTCCAGGAACTGGTCACCCGCTACGCCTGGGGCGAGGTCTGGGGCCGGGAGGGGCTGGACCGGCGCACCCGCAGCAGCGTCACGCTCACCGCTCTTGTCGCCTCAGGACACCTGGAGGGCCTGGCCGCCCACGTCAGCGCCGCCCTGCGCAACGGCCTCACCCCGGTCGAGATCAGGGAAGTGCTGCTGCAGACCGCCGTGTACTGCGGGATTCCCGCCGCAAGTGCCGCTTTCACGATCGCCCAGTCCGTGATTCAGGCCGAAACTACGCCGCCCGCGTAGCAGGATGGGGTGTATGAACGCCCAGAATCCCGAGCCGCTCGCGCTCACGCTGACCAAGCAGTCCCACTCCTGCATCCGACTGGAGAAGGACGGGCGCACGCTCGTCATCGACCCGGGCGGGTTCTCCGAGCAGGACGCCGCGATCGGCGCCGAGGTGATCCTGGTGACGCACGAGCACCCCGACCACTTCAACGAGGAGCGGCTGCGCGCCGGTCTGGAGGCCGACCCGGCGGCCGAGATCTGGACGTTGCGCAGCGTGGCCGAGAAGCTTGCGGCGGCGTTCCCGGGGCGCGTCCACACCGTCGGGCACGGCGACACCTTCTCGGCCGCCGGGTTCGACATCCAGGTGCACGGCGAGCTCCATGCCGTGATCCACCCGGATCTCCCGAGGGTCACGAACATCGGCTTCCTGGTGGACGGGTCCGTCTTCCACCCGGGCGACGCCCTCACGGTGCCCGAGCGGCCGGTCGACACGCTGATGGTCCCGGTGATGGCCCCTTGGAACAAGATCTCCGAGGTCATCGACTACGTGCGCGAGGTCAAGCCGCGCCGCGCCATCGACATCCATGACGCGCTGCTCACCGATCTGGCCCGCCCGATCTACGACACCCACATCGGCAACCTGGGAGGCGCCGACCACGCCCGGCTGAGCCCGGGAGAGTCGACCGGCGTGTGACGGGCGCCGCCCCCGCGACTGTCAGTGGGAGCCGCTAGGTTTACGTACATGCGCATCGCCACCTGGAACGTCAATTCGATCACCGCCCGCCTGCCGAGGCTGCTGGCCTGGCTGGAGAGCACCGGCACGGACGTGCTGTGCATCCAGGAGACCAAGTGCACGGCCGAGCAGTTCCCGGCCGAAGCGCTCCGTGAGCTCGGCTACGAGTCCGCGGTCAACGCCACGGGCCGGTGGAACGGGGTGGCGCTGGTCTCCCGCGTCGGCCTGGCCGACGTCGTGACGGGGCTGCCCGGCGGCCCCGACTACGACGGCGTGCAGGAGCCCCGGGCGATCAGTGCGACCTGCGGCCCGGTCCGCCTCTGGTCGGTGTACGTGCCCAACGGCCGCGAGGTCGAGCACGAGCACTACGCGTACAAGCTGCGCTGGTTCGAGGCGCTGCAGAAGGCGGTGGCGGCGGACGCCGCGGGGGCGCAGCCGTTCGCCGTCCTCGGTGACTTCAACGTGGCCCCGACCGACGAGGACGTGTGGGACCCGGCCCTCTTCGAGGGCGCCACCCATGTCACCCCCGCCGAGCGGGCCGCCCTCGCCACTCTGCGCGAGGAGGGCCTCGCCGACGTGATGCCCCGCCCGCTGAAGTACGACCGCCCGTACACCTTCTGGGACTACCGCGAGCTGCGCTTCCCGAAGAACAAGGGCATGCGTATCGACCTCGTCTACGGCAACGCCCCGTTCACCGCCGCCGTCAAGGACAGCTACGTGGACCGCGAGGAGCGCAAGGGCAAGGGCGCCTCCGACCACGCCCCGGTGGTCGTCGACCTCGAACTCTGAGCAGGTGCCGGGCTCAGGCGTCCGCCTGCGGCGCCTGAGCCCGTACGGCCTCCAGGACGGCTGCCGCTGTCCCGAGCGCCAGGACCATGAGCATCGCGCTCACCCACAGCGGCGACCGGAAGCCGAATCCCGCGCCGATGGCCAGTCCGCCGAGCCAGGGCCCGAGAGCGGCGCCCACGTTGAACGCCGCGGTGGCGAACGAACCGGCCAGGGTCGGCGCACCGCCTGCCAGCCGGAACACATGCGAGATCATCGCGGTTCCCGTGCCGAACGCGAGCATGCCCTGGACGAGGACGAGCGCGACCACAGCCACCGGGCTGCCGGCGCCGGCCGCGAACAGCGCCCAGCCGACGGCCAGAGCGGCCAGGCCGGCCGCGGTCAGGGCGACCGGACGGGAGTCGATGATCCGGCCGCAGACGGCGACCCCGATGAACGAGCCCACACCGAACAGCGCGAGCAGCGCGGGCACCCACGCGGCGCCGAGTCCGGTGACCTGCCGGGCGACCGGTTCGAAGTAGGAGAACGCGCAGAAGGTCGCTCCCTGGACGAGTGCGCTCGTGAGCAGGGTCAGCAGCAGCCGGGACCCTGTCAGGGTCCGCAGTTCGGCGTACGCGCTCGGCAGGGTGACGGCGGGCCGTCCCGGCGGAATCGTCGCCGCGATCACGGCGATGGCCGGCAGCGCGACGAGGGCCACGGCCCAGAACGCCGCACGCCACCCCCACTGCCCGCCCAGCCACGCTCCGGCGGGCACCCCTGCCACACAGGCGACGGTGACACCGCCGACCACCACGGAAGTGGCCCGCGCCCTGGCCGCGGGTCCGGCGAGGGCGACCGCGGTGACCAGGGCGACGGCCCAGAACCCGGCATTGGCCACCGCAGCGACGACCCGTGTTGCCAGCAGCACCCCGTAACTGGAGGTGACGGCCCCGATGACGTGCGCGGCGGCGAAGACGCAGAGGAAGGACAACAGGGCGCGACGGCGCGGCCAGTTGCGGCCCAGGAGCGCCATCGCGGGCGCCCCGAGGACCATGCCCACGGCGAACGCCGAGGTCAGCAGGCCCGCGTCGGGAATGGAGACGTGCAGGTCCTCGGAGATGCCCGACAGCAGACCGGACAGCATGAACTCGGAAGTGCCCTGGGCGAATACGGCGAGCCCGAGAGCGTAGACGGAAAACGGCATGAAGAACCCCATGGACGGCTGATGGACAGAACCGGTCGGGGATGCGGGCCGCGCCCGCTCGCGGTGACGAGCGGCAACGCGGCAGATCAGTACAACAGCCACAGCGCTCACGGCCGTGACACGGCATAGCGGTAGCAGGACCGTGAAGTACGGAGCGTGAAGTGCGGCCGTCGAGTACGGAGCGTGGTGGCCGGACTATGGAGTGCTGGGGAGAGCTGCGCCCGTGCGCGCTGCTCGGCGCGACCCGCATCGCATGGGTCCGGGGCGGCAGCGCGGCAGCCCTGACGCAAGAAGTCGGTCAGGCGCGGACGCGGGAAGCCACCGGGGGACCGGTGGCTAGCGTCTGTCGGACTCGGGGCTGCTCATGAGGGGGAAACTACCAGCCCGCGGCCCGGCTTCTCCACCCCGTTCCCTACGGTCGCATCGCGGGCCCGCCCGGCCCGCGTGTTCCCCACGCGGGAGCGTGTCCGGGTGAACGCGGGGCGTATGCGTGGTGGTCAGCACTCGAACGACAGGCCGCGCGCCCTGTGGTGCGGATCCGGGTGGGGATGGGACCCTGACTCGTATGAACATCCCTTTCTTGGACAACTGGCGTAAGCGTCACGACGGAACGCGGGGGGCGGGGCTCGCGGCCGCCGTCGAGGCCGATCCGGAAGGCGTGGCAGAAATGCTCGCCGAATGTGAGCTGCTCCGCGTCCGGGTGGGGGAGAGAGGCCTCGAACTCGACGACAGTCCGGCCTCGTTGGCGGCGCTCGATCAGTTGCCGCCGCGCTGGCGCGATGATCCGGAGGAGTTGCCCTGGCTGGGCAACGACGCGGGGCTCTACCTGGGCACGGTCCTGGTGCGCAACGTCGCCGGTGCGCTCTGGCACATCTGGCCGAGCGGTCAACCCGTGGTACGCCTGGCTTCGGGGCGCGAGATCGATGTGGTCGAGGCCGGTCTGGACTGGGCGATGACGGGCAGCCCCGAGCTGTCGCAGGTGTACTCGGAGTCGGCCGAGGGGTGATGCGCTGCCGCGTGTACCGCGCGACGAGATAAAACGCCTTATGCCCCATTTACGCGTGTCGGGTGTGAAGTCCCTTTCCGGGGTGGATAGTTTGCGCTGACCTCAACATAGCGATAAGTGGGTAGGGCAGCGTATGGCCGTCGATCCGTTGATCGAGCTGCGTGACGTCAATAAGTTCTACGGAGAGTTGCACGTACTGCAGGACATCAATCTCACCGTCGGCCGCGGGGAGGTGGTGGTGGTCATCGGCCCCTCCGGCTCCGGGAAGTCAACGCTCTGCCGGACCATCAACCGGCTTGAGACGATCGAGTCGGGCCACATCTCCATCGACGGCAGACCCCTTCCCGAAGAGGGCAAGGGCCTGGCGCAGCTGAGGGCCGAAGTCGGCATGGTCTTCCAGTCGTTCAATCTGTTCGCGCACAAGACCGTGCTGGCCAACGTCTCGCTGGCGCAGCTGAAGGTCCGCAAGCGGAAGAAGGGCGAGGCGGACCGGCGGTCCCGGGAGCTCCTGGAGCGCGTGGGGCTCGTTGGCCAGGCCGACAAGTTCCCGGCCCAGCTCTCCGGCGGCCAGCAGCAGCGCGTGGCCATCGCCCGCGCCCTCGCCATGGACCCCAAGGCGCTCCTGTTCGACGAGCCCACCTCGGCCCTCGACCCGGAGATGATCAACGAGGTGCTGGAGGTGATGCAGCAGCTCGCCAGCGAGGGCATGACCATGGTCGTCGTCACCCACGAGATGGGCTTCGCCCGCTCCGCGGCCAACCGCGTCGTCTTCATGGCGGACGGCCGGATCGTCGAGGACCGCACCCCGGAGGACTTCTTCACAGCTCCGGAGAGTGACCGCGCCAAGGACTTCCTGTCCAAGATCCTCAAGCACTGACGGGAGGCCCTGTGTTGCGTACGAGAAAAGTACTGGCCGCCTGTGCCGGTCTCCTGCTGGCCGTCCTTGCCGCGGGCTGCGGCAAGGACGGCAGCCCGCCGGTGAAGGGGCCACAACCCGAGGCGCTGCCGGTCTACAAGGTGGACACGTCCTTCCAGCTGCCGGACTCCAAGACCTGGACCAAGGCGAAGAAGCGCGGATATCTGCGAGTGGGGGCCAAGGAGGACCAGCCCTACCTCGGCGAGAAGGACCCGGCCACCGGCATCTACTCCGGTTTCGACATCGAGATCGCCCGGATGATGGCGGCCTCGCTGGGCTTCGACCCGAAGACGATCAGGTTCAAGACCATCGCCTCCGCCAACCGCGAGACCGCCCTGCAGAACGGGCAGATCGACTACTACGTCGGCACCTACACCATCAACGACATGCGCAAGAAGCTCGTCGGTTTCGCCGGCCCTTATTTCATGGCCGGTCAGGGGCTTCTGGTCCGCACGGACGAGAACGACATCCACGGACCGCAGGACCTGGCCGGCAAGACGGTCTGTTCGGCGGCCGGTTCGACCCCGTACCAGCGGATCGCCGCCGACTACCCGAAGGCGGACCTGGTCGCCTACGACACGTACTCGATCTGCGTCGACAACCTGCTGACGTACCAGGTCGACGTCGTCACCACCGACGACGCGATCCTGCTGGGATTCGCCGCGAAGGCTCCCGACGAGATGAAGGTCGTCGGCAAGCCCTTCTCCGAGGAGCCGTACGGGATCGGGGTCCCCCGCAGCGACAACGCGCTGCGGTTCGCGCTCAACGACGCGCTGGAGGCCAACGAGAAGAACGGCAACTGGAAGAAGGCCTTCGAGGCGACGCTCGGTCTCTCCGGGGCCCCGGCGCCGAAGCCGCCGCCCATCGACCGCTACCCGGCGAACTGAGAGGACGGCCACGACACATGGACGTACTCACCGACAACTTGTCGCTCTACGGCAAGGGCTTCCTCGGAACCGTCGAACTGACCTTCTACGCCTCGATCCTGGCTTTGGTCGTCGGTTTCGTCATGGCCTCCTTCCGCGTGGCGCCCGTCGGGTCGCTCCGGGTGCTCGGCACGGTCTGGGTGACCGTGCTGCGCAACACCCCGCTGACCCTGCTCTTCTTCGCCGTACTGCTCGGCCTGCCGCGCTTCGGCCTGGTCCTGCCGTTCAACGTCTTCGCGATCCTCGCGCTCGGCTGCTACACCTCCGCGTTCATCTGCGAGGTGCTGCGCTCCGGCATCAACACCGTGCCCACCGGGCAGGGCGAGGCGGCGCGGAGCCTCGGCATGACGTTCGGCCAGACGCTCGGCAACGTGGTGCTGCCGCAGGCGTTCCGCTCGGTGATCCCGCCGATCGGCTCGACGCTCATCGCGCTCGCCAAGAACTCGGCGATCGCCGGGGCGTTCAGCGTCACCGAACTGCTCGGCACCTACAAGACCCTCAACGAGCTGGGTTACAGCATCGTCTGGACCTTCGTCTGGATCGCCGTCGGGTACCTGATCATCACTCTGACCATCAGCGCGATCTTCAACGTGCTGGAAAAGCGCTGGGGAGTCGCCCGATGACCGCCCACTCCACCCCCAGCGCGACCGTCCTCTACGACATCCCGGGGCCGCAGACCCGTAAGCGGCACCGCGTGTACGGGATCGTCTCGACGATCCTGATCCTCGCCCTGGTCGGCTGGGTCATCTATCTGCTCTTCGACACCGACCAGTTCACCAGTGCCAAGTGGACGCCCTTCGAGTACAAGGGCATTCAGGAGCTGCTGCTGCGCGGGCTCGGCAACACCCTCAAGGCGTTCGCCTACGCCGCTGTGCTCTCGCTGGCACTCGGGGCCGTCCTCGCGGTGGGGAGGCTCTCCGACCACCGGCCGGTGCGCTGGGTGGCGACCGTCCTCGTCGAGTTCTTCCGTGCCATGCCCGTCCTGGTGATGATCTTCTTCATCTTCGTCGCGCTGAAGGTGCAGCCACTGCCGGCCCTGGTCGCCGGACTGACGCTGTACAACGGCTCGGTGCTCGCCGAGGTGTTCCGTACCGGCATCAAATCGGTGGAGCGCGGTCAGGGTGAGGCGGCGTTCGCGCTGGGCATGCGCAAGACGCAGGTCACGACCTTCGTCCTGGCCCCGCAGGCGGTGCGCGCGATGCTTCCCACCATCATCAGCCAGCTGGTGGTGGCACTGAAGGACACCTCGCTCGGATACCTGATCACCTACGAGGAGTTCCTCCACGCGGGGAAGCTGATTGCGTCCAACCTCGACTACGATCTGCCCTTCATCCCTGTGGTGATGGTGATCTCGCCGATCTACATCGGGATGTGCATGCTGCTCTCCTGGTTCGCCACC
This sequence comes from Streptomyces sp. LN549, assembly GCF_043203805.1. Taxonomy (NCBI): domain Bacteria; kingdom Bacillati; phylum Actinomycetota; class Actinomycetes; order Kitasatosporales; family Streptomycetaceae; genus Streptomyces; species Streptomyces sp. LN549. The sequence continues at coordinate 7,700,116 of NZ_JAZHRI010000002.1, forward strand.
TGGGTGGCGAAGCGGCAGCGGCGCAACCCGAAGACGGAGGCGACTGACGTCGCCCCGGCCGATCCGGGGACGCTGATGCCGGGAGCACAGTAGCCGGGATCTGCCGTGAGGCAGACCCGGGGAGCGGTACCTGTCCGGCAGCAGCCGGTGATCACTTCGCGCACAGGGCACGGACGCCGATGGGGGTCCGTGCCGGGCGGGGAGAAGGTCAGCTGCGTGCCGGGCGTGCCGGGCGTGCCGTCAGCCGAGAGCGCTCCTGGTCCGCCAGTCGGCCCAGGAGGCGTTCCACGCCCCGTAGCCGTTGCCCTCCGCGACCGTGCCCTTGGCGTCCGCGCCGGTGATCTCGAATGGGTCGCCGACGCGGGCCTGACGGTAGAGGGAAGCGGCGTCGGCGTCGCTCATCCCGACACAGCCGGAACTGTGGTTGGCCACTCCGAAGTACGCGGCGTTCCACGGTGCGGCATGGGCGTACATGCCCGACCACGTCAGCCGCATCGAGTAGTCGACCATCTTGTCGTAGAGGTCGCCGAGGCCCACCGTCTCGGAGCGCATGTTGATCGTGCCCTCCTTCGCCATCAGTACGGCCGTGCCCCGCCAGGACGCCCTGTCGCCACCCGGTGTGCCCGCGGACATGGGCACGTCCATGACCGTCCTGCCGTCCCGCTTCAGCGCCAGCCGGTGACGGTCCAGGTCGACCTTGACCACCTGACTGCTGCCGACGGTGAACGTCGTCGTGTAGTCACGTACGAACCAGCCGCCCGAGGGACCCGAGTCGACGCCGTTGAGACCGGCGTCGAGCGTGATGCGGGTGCCGGACTTCCAGTACTCCTTGGGCCGCCAGTCCACGCGGTCCCGGCCCGAGTAGTCCTGCAGCCACCCCCAGGAGCCCTCGGTGTTGTTCGAGGTGGAGACCTTGAGCGCCTTCTCGACCGCTGCCCGGTTCTTCACCGGGTGATCGAACACGATGGACAGCGGCTGGGCGATGCCGACCGTGGTGTTCTTGCCGGGAGCGAGCGTCAGCTTGTTCACCTTGTCGGCCGCTGCGGTGGTGAACCCGGCGGTGTCACTGCCACCGCCGGTGTCCTTCGCCTCGACGCGGTACGTGGTGCCGGGCGCGGCCGGCCGGTCCGACGTCCAGGTCCTGCCGTCGGGGGACAGCCGGCCGGTGAGGGCGTCGCCGCCGTCCGCCGAGACCGTGACGGTGCGCAGCTTCCCGGCGGCCAGCGTCACCGTCACCGGCTTGCCCGCCGCGGCTGCGGTGCCGCGGAGGTTCACCGAGATCCGGGTGTCCGCGGCCTGTGAGAGGCCGGCGTCCTGACCCTGGGCCGCGTCCTGGTCCGAGGCCGCGGCGCCGCCGGAGCAGGCCGTGAGCGTGGCGCCGAGCAACGCGGTGCCGGCGATGAGGGCGAGCCGGGCAGGTCGGGCGGGCGGCGCGTTACGGGCGGTGCGCCGAAGGGCGGATATGAAAGGGGCAGGGATCAACGGAAAAACCTCCAGGGCCGTGCTCTGTCGTCGAGGGAGAGGTATTCACCGGAGCCTAAGTTCCGTGAATCCGCGGAAAAGCAGGAATGCGGTGTGTGACATGGAACGCAGCGCAACGGTCATCGTCCGGTCACATCCGGCGCGCAGCCCGGTCATGGTCCGCTGTGAGCATCCTGTGCAGCCCCGCAGAGCAGACCGCGGGGCCCACGAGGGAAGGCCACGGACATGTCAGCGCTGCTCGCGACCGGAGAACGCAGCCGTGATCAGGAACTGCGGATACGCGGACTCACTGCCGCCGAGCACCGGGCACACGTGGCCGCGCACTCGGACGCGAGCTTTCTCCAGTACCCGTCCTGGGCCGGTGTGAAAGATCAATGGACTTCGGAAACGGTCGGCTGGCTGGGCGATCAAGGTGAATTGGCCGGCAGTGCGCTGATTCTCTACCGGCAATTCCCGGGCACCCGAAAACACTTCGCCTACATACCGGAAGGACCGGTGGCCGACTGGGCCGATCCCGGAATCGACCGCTGGCTCCGGCCGCTCATGGCCCATCTGCGCGGCGCGGGGGCGTTCGCCGTACGCATCGGACCGTCCCCGGCCTACCGCCGCTGGGACACCGCCCGCCTCAAGGCCGCCACCGGCCCCGGCCGCACGGTGGGTGACGTACTGGCGAGCGAGGTCGACCCGCTCGGCACCGCCGTGGCCGACCGGCTGCGGGCCCGCGGCTGGCGGCGCTGCGGCGGGGACGGCGACGACGCCGACGCCCAGCCCCGGTACGTCTTCCGGGTGCCCCTCGCCGGACGGTCCCCCGACGATCTGTGGTCCGGGCTCAACCAGGAGTGGCGCCGCAACGTCCGCCGGGCCGGCCGGGCGGGGGTGCGCATCGTCACCGGGAGCGCGGCCGAACTCCCCGAGTTCCACCGCCTGCTGCGGATCACCGAGGAGCGCGACGGCTTCCGGCTCGGCCGCTCCCTGGCCTACTACCAGCGCCAGTACGCCGTCCTCAACGACGAACAGCCCGGTCGGATGAAGCTCTGCCTCGCCGTGCACCAGGGCGAGATCCTCGCCGCCCACACCATGATCAGCACCGGGCGCCGGGTCTGGTACCAGACGGGCGCGTCCGCCGACCACCGCCGAGAGGTCCGCCCCAGCAACGCCCTCCAGTGGCAGATGATGCTCGACGCCCAGGCGCAGGGCGCAGAGGTGTACGACATGCGCGGGGTATCCTCCACCCTCGATCCCGACGACCGCCCCTTCGGGCTGCTGCGCTGGAAGTTCGGCACCGGAGGACAGGTCGTGGAGACCCTCGGAGAGTGGGAGACATCGGTGGGCGGAGCCGCCAACAAGGCGCTGTACCGGGCGTTCCAGGCCTACCTGGCGCACCGGTGACGGCCGCGGACGCGACCACCGGCACGGTCGCCCCGGAACAGCGTGAACGGCAGGGCTCCGCCTCGGTGCTGCGCAGCGGCGCCGTCATGGCCGCCGGGTCCGTCGTCTCACGGGCGACGGGGTTCATACGCTCGGCGGTCGTCGTCGCCGCGCTCGGCACCGGACTGCGGGCCGACGGCTACACGGTCGCCAACACCGTCCCGAACATCCTCTACATGCTGCTGATCGGCGGCGCCCTCAACGCCGTCTTCGTCCCCGAACTCGTCCGGGCCGCCCGGGAGCACACCGACGGCGGAGCCGCGTACACCGACCGCCTTCTCACCCTCTGCACGGTCGGACTGCTCGCCCTCACCGCGCTCGCCGTCGTCGGCGCCCCGCTGATCATCTCGGTGTACGCGCCCACCTACGACGACGGCCAGGCCGAACTCACCATCGCCCTGGCCCGCTACTGTCTGCCGCAGATCCTCTTCTACGGGCTCTTCACCCTCCTCGGACAAGTGCTCAACGCCCGCAACCGGTTCGGGGCGATGATGTGGACCCCCGTCCTCAACAACCTCGTGATCATCGCGGTGTTCGGGCTGTACCTCTGGAGGGCAGTGGGCTCGGACGGCGAACTGACCTCCGCCCAGGCGCAGTGGCTCGGCTGGGGGACCACCGCCGGGATCGCCGTGCAGACCCTCGCCCTGGTGCCGGCCCTGCGCGCCGCGAAGTTCCGCTGGCGGCCGCGGTTCGACTGGCGCGGCAGCGGACTCACCCGCCCGCTGCGGGCAGCCGGCTGGCTCGTGATGCTCGTGCTCACCAACCAGGCCGCCTACTGGGTGGTGACCCGGCTCTCCACCGCCACCGGCCAGCACGCGGCGGACCAGCACCTGGCGGGCGGCGCCGGCTACACCGCGTACAGCTACGCCTTCCAGCTGTGGGTGGTGCCGCAGGGCATCGTGACCGTCAGCCTCGTCACCGCACTGATGCCGCGGATGAGCCGGGCGGCCGCCGAGGGCGATCTGCCCGGGGTGCGGCGCGACATCTCGTACGCGCTGCGGACTTCCGCCGCCGTGGTGATCCCGGCCGCCGCCGCCCTGTTGGCGCTCGCCCCGTGGGTGATGGGATCGGTCTTCGGATACGGACGCACCGGCCCGGCCGACATCACCGTGATGGCCGGCATGATGGCCGCCTTCGCACCGGGACTCATCGCCTACTCCGGGCAGTACGTCCTCTCCCGCGGCTTCTACGCGATGAGCGACACCCGCACCCCTTTCCTCCTCAACCTGGTCATCGCCGCGCTCAACGCCGGGCTCTCGGTCGCCGCCTACCTGCTCCTGCCCGCGCGCTGGGCCGTGACGGGGATGGCGGGGGCGTACTCCGTGGCCCTGTTCGCCGGGTTCACCGTCACCGCGTACGTGCTGCACCGAAGGGTCTCCGCATCCGGTGCGCAGAGGGCCTCGTTGCTGCGCTCGCCGGGGGTGTGGGCGCAAGCCCGGCTGGTGGCCGCATGCGTGCCCGCTGGGCTGCTGGCGTACGCGGCGGCCCGCGTCGTCGACACGGACGGACCGGGACTCGGGGACTTCACCGCGGCCGGGACCGGAGTGCTGGTCCTCTTCCTGGTGGTGGCACTGCTGGCCCGCCCGCTGCGGCTGACCGAGGTCAGCACCGCGCTGGCCGCCGTCCGGGGCAGGCTGCGGCGCACCTGAGGCGGAACCCTGCCCGTTCACACCTCCGAATCCACTCCTTGACCGCTGGGACAATGACGCCATGCCTCGCGTGCTGCTGATCGAAGACGACCCCTCCGTACGGGAAGGCGTCGAGCTGGGGCTGCGCAGGCGCGGGCACGAGATGCGGACCGTCGGCACGGGCGAGGCGGGACTGGCCGCGCTCGACGACTTCCGGCCCGAACTCGTCCTGCTCGACCTCATGCTGCCGGGGATGAACGGCGTCCAGGTCTGCCGCCGCATCCGCGAGACCAGCCAGCTGCCGATCATCATGCTCACCGCGCGCGGCGACGACTTCGACGTGGTCGTGGGACTGGAGGCCGGCGCTGACGACTACATCGTCAAGCCCGCCCGTACCGAGGTGATAGAGGCCAGGATCCGCGCGGTGCTGCGGCGGCTCGCCGAACCCGCCGGGCGCAGCGGCGTCGAGACCCACGGCGCACTGACGGTCGACCGCGTCGGCCTCGCCGTCGCGAAGGCGGGGGAGCGGCTGCTGCTCGCCCCATCCGAACTGAAGCTGTTGCTTCACCTGTCGGCCTCGCCCGAGCAGGTCTTCAGCCGCCAGCAGCTCCTCGAATACGTGTGGGAGCACAGCTACCACGGCGACGCCCGGCTGGTCGACGCCTGTGTGCGCAGGCTGCGGCAGAAGATCGAGGACGTGGCGGGGAGCCCCCGCTACATCCAGACCGTCCGCGGCTTCGGCTACCGCTTCGGACCCCTCGGATGAAGCTGCTCACCGCCCGGTTCGGCCTCCGCACCCGGCTCATAGCCGCGTTCCTGTTCGTCGCCGCGGTCAGCGCCGCCACCACCGCGACCCTGACCTACCGCGAGGCCCGCTCCGCGATCCTGCAGCAGGCGCAGGACACCGCAGTCGCCCAGTTCCGCGACCGGATCAGCGCCCGGGGCGTCGACCTCCCACCGGACGCGGTCGGGCTGCGGGACCTGTGCCTCTCCCTTGCCCGCGACGGCAAGTCGCACACCTGGACCGTCTTCGCCGAGTACGGGGACCTGCGGGTCTCCTCCTCGGACCGTCCGGCCTCCACCGTGATCACGGCGGGACTGCGGGAGGCGGCCCGGGACAACAGCCACGGCTCGTTCCAACGGGTGGTGAAGGACGGCAAGCCCTGGCTGACCGTCGGCATGCCGACCCTCTTCAACCGCGGCGACGGCCGCCAGCCCACCGGCCTCGTCCTGTATGCCGTGATGCCGCTCGCCACCGAGGAGGCGAACGTCGCCGCCATGGTCACCGCGGCCCGCGACGGCGCCCTGCCCGCCCTGCTCATCGCCCTGGTCCCCGCCCTGCTCTCCGCGCGCAGCGTCCTGCGTCCGGTACGTGAACTGCGCCGCGCCGCAGCCGGCATCGGCCGGGGCGAACTCCACACCCGGATCGCGGTCCGCGGCTCCGACGAGATCGCGGAACTGGCCTGGACGTTCAACGAGTCGTCGACCAAGCTCCAGGAGTCCGTCGAGGAGCTCCGCCAGGCCGAGGAACGGGCCCGGCGCTTCGCCTCGGACGTGTCGCACGAACTGCGCACCCCGCTCGCCGGCATGCTGGCCGTCACCGAGGTGCTCGACGAGGACGCCGCCGGGCTGCGCCCCGACACCGCGGCGGCCGTCCGGCTGATCAGCGCGGAGACCGGAAAACTCGCCACGCTCGTCGAGGACTTGATGGAGATCTCCCGGTTCGACGCCGGGGCCGTCGATCTCCACAGCGACGAGGTCGACGTGGCCGAGACCATCCGCAAGACCCTTCAGGCCCGTCACTGGGACGACCGCGTCCGTACCGAACTCCAGGACGGTGTACGGGCGGCGCTCGACCCGCGCCGCTTCGACGTGGTCGTCGCCAACCTGGTCGGCAACGCACTGCGGCACGGGACCGAGCCCGTCACCGTACGCCTGCGGACCGGGCAGCGGGACGGGGCGGCGCGGCTGGTGACGGAGGTCGAGGACAGCGGCCCGGGCATCGACGCCGCCGTGCTCCCGCACATCTTCGACCGCTTCTACAAGGCCGACGCGGCGCGCACACGGTCGACGGGGAGCGGACTGGGCCTCGCGATCACCCGGGAGAACGTCCGGTTGCACGGCGGCACGGTCCATGCCGCCAACGGGCCTGCCGGCGGCGCGGTGTTCACCGTCGAACTGCCGTTGGAGGGGCGGTGAGGAGCGGGCGCGTGCTCGGCGCGCTGTTGCCCGTGGTGCTGCTGGCAGCCGGATGCGGAATCCGGGCGACGGAGGTCGTCGAGGCGGGCGAACCGGCGCTCGTGCAGGTCGCGCCCGCCGGAGAGCTGGGCACCGTCCTGTACTTCGTGTCCTCGTCGACGGCGGCCCGGCTGATGCCGGTCGTGCGCCACTCCGAGCCGTGGGACGAAGGCACCGGGTCGGGTTCCGGCCAGGGGCGGTCTCCCGTCGCAGCGGTCAGGGCCCTCGATCTACTCTTCGCCGGCCCCTCCCGGGCGGAGCGGGACGCCGGGCTGCGTTCCGAACTCCCCAACCAACGAGTGAAGATGGGCGTCGAGCTGAGTGCGCAGGGAGTGCGGATCATGATGGACGCCCCGGTCACCGGACTCTCCGAGCCCGCACGTCAGCAGCTCTTCTGCACCGCCGCCCAGGCCCGGACCGCCGACCGGACCGAGGCGGTGACGGTGACCGGCACCGACGGAGTCATCGGGCCGGCCCACTGCTCCGTCTGACCGCGCTTCGGCGGAGCGTCGACGCTGTCGCCGGACTGCGCCCCCTGCGGCGGTCCCGGGGCGAGCACGGAAAGCGCATCCTCCGCCCCGTCCGCGAACTGACGCCATTTTCCGCACCGTTATGGACACCACGCGAGGCGGCGTGGTGTCCTACGTGCCGAGCAAGTGCTTTCCAACGTTGGAAGAAGCCGGGGTGGCAGGTCTCGCCACCGGCGGACCTACAGGAGGACGGAGTTGCGTGTGATACCCGCATCGAAGAGCCGTGGCAGGCGTGCGCGCCGGAGAGTGGTCGTCGTCGCCGCCCTCGCCGTGGCCGCCTCGACGACCCTGACCGGCGCCGGTGCCGCCTCCGCCGGAGGGGGTCACGGTCGGATCCCGACCGTCACCTCCGGGGACGCGCGCTTCGAGATCCTCTCGCCGACACTCATCCGCACCGAGTACGCGGGCGACGGCACGTTCACCGACGATCCGACGTTCAACGCGATCGGGCGCGAGGGGTTCACTCCGACCACGTACACCGCGCGGACGAAGGACGGCTGGCTGACCGTCTCGACCAGCGCGATGACCCTGCGCTACAAGGTCGGCTCCGGGCCGTTCGATGCGCAGAATCTCTCCGTGCGACTCGAAGCGGGAGCGAAGCCGGTGACCGCCGCCCCCTGGCAGCGGCTCGTCTGCACGCCGGGCGCACTGTGTGAGGCGGAGGATCTCCGGCTCGACGGGATCGGCACCGCGTCGGATCACCATGACCACACCGGGGCCGCCTTCGCCGCCGGCTTCGAGGCCACCGGCAGTTCGGTGTCCACTGACATCGATGTCAGTGCCGAGGGGGCCTACCGGTTCGCCCTGCGGTACGCCAACTCCCGTGGCGGAGACGGCAAGACGGAGACCCGCACCCTGTCCCTCTCGGTGGACGGCGGGGCGCCGCAGAAGGTCAGCCTGCCGGCCACGGCCGACTGGGACACCTGGGCCGAGGCCACGACGGAGGTGAGACTCGGCAAGGGACCGCACACGATCGCGCTGACCCGGACCGAAGCGGACTCGGGGTCGGTGAACGTCGACAGCGTCGCGCTGCTCCGGCCCGATGACGACACGTACCCGTCCGTCGCCGACACCGCGATCAAGGACTGCCTCTTCGGCACGAGTTGCGAGGCGGAGACGGCGCGGATCGGCGGCACGGCCACCGGCGCCCTGGACCACCCGGGATACGCGGGCAACGGCTTCGTCGCCGAACTCGACAAGGGATCGAGCGTCACGGCTCACGCGGTCGGCGTGCCCGCCGACGGTACGTACACGCTCAGGGTGCGCTACGCCAACGGGCAGGGCGGCGACGGCCTCCACCGCGCGCGCAACGCCACCGTGACGACCGCGGCCGCGGGGCCGGTCACGACGCTGGAGCTCCCCGCGACGAAGGACTGGGACGACTGGCAGACAGCCGCGGTCCCCGTCGCCCTCAAGGCGGGCGAGAACGACGTCACCCTCGGCTGCCCCGACCCGGCCAGTTGCCACATCAACGTCGACACCCTCTCCCTGGCCGTCCCGGAGGACGCCGCGCCGCAGCCGCACATCGCGCTCGGCGGATACCGTCGCGGACTGGACGGCGTGACCGGCGAAGGAGCCGCCCCCGTCACCACGCCGGGGCTGCTCAGCCAGGACGGCTGGTACCTGCTCGACGACTCCCCGTCCGCTCTGTACGACACCCGGGCGAAGAAGGTGCGCACCCGCCCCGGTCACGGCGGCGCCCCCTACCAGGACGGCTATGTCTTCGGCTACGGCCACGACTACAAGCAGGGTCTCACGGACCTCGCCACCCTCACCGGGCCGCCCGCCCTCCTGCCCACCTGGGCGTACGGCGTCTGGTACTCCGAGTACATCGACCGGACGGCAGCCGACTACCAGGACGAGATCCTGCCGGCGTTCCGCGCGGAGGGTGTGCCCCTCGACGTGCTGGTGACCGACACCGACTTCAAGGCCGGTGACACCTGGCGTGGCTGGGAGATCGACCCGGCCAAGTTCCCCGATCCCAAAGCCTTCTTCGACTGGTCGCAGGCTCAGGGGCTGCACAACACACTCAACGTGCACCCGAGCATCCGGGCCTCGGACCCGCAGTTCGCCCAGGCTCAGTCCACCGCCAAGGGCAAGCTGGTCAAGGGCGGTTGCGGAGACGACTGCTACGTCTTCGACTTCGGCGACGCGGACCAGCTCAAGGCCTACATGGACCTGCACCGGACCATGGACCAGCAGGGCAACGACTTCTGGTGGCTGGACTGGTGCTGCGACTCCTCGCAGTCCTCGCTGAAGGGGGTGACCCCCGACGCCTGGATCAACCAGCAGTACGCCGACCAATCCGCCGCGGCCATCGGCCGGGGCTTCGTTCTCTCCCGTGCCTACGGTTCGCTCCAGGCGGGCGGGTACAGCGGCCAGCAGGCCCTGCCGACAGGCCCTTGGGCGGACAAACGCAGCACCGTCCACTTCACCGGCGACACCGCCTCCACCTGGGGCACCCTCCGGCTGGAGGTCGGCTACACCCCGGGTGAGTCCGCGGCGACCGGAATGGCGTCCATCACCCATGACATCGGCGGCCACAACGACACGACGGGCATCGACGGTTCGGAGGAGGGCACGCACAGGCTTCCCGACGATCTGTACGCCCGCTGGGTCCAGTTCGGTACCTTCCAGCCCATCGACCGCCTGCACAGTAACCACAGCGACCGACTCCCTTGGCAGTACGGCCCGTCGGCACGGAGGTCGGCGGACGCGTTCCTCAACCTCCGCGAGAACCTGGTGCCTTACACCTACACACTGGCCGAGGAGGCCAACCGCACCGGCGTACCGATCGTTCGTCCCGCCTACCTGGAGTACCCCGAGGAGCCGCAGGCGTACGGCGCAGCCGACAGCGAGTACTTCTTCGGCAGCGACGTGCTGGTCGCCCCGGTGACCACGCCCGGTGAGACCGCCACCACCTCGGTGTGGTTCCCGCCGGGGCAGTGGACCGACTACTTCACCGGCAAGACCTACGCCGGCGGCACCACTCAGGAGGTCACGACCACCCTCGACACGATGCCCGTCTTCATCAAGGCAGGCGGCATTCTTCCCACCCGCACCCACGACGTCACCGACAACGAGCGCAACCCCCTGACCGACGTCTCCCTGTCCATCGCCGCCGGCGCCTCGGGGTCGTACCGCATGTACGAGGACGACGGCACCACGACGCAGAAGAACCGGAGTGCCACCACGACCGTGACGTACCGGGAGAAGGGCTCGCACCGGACCGTGTCCATCGGGGCGGCCAAGGGCTCCTTCAACGGTCAGGTGAAGAGCCGGCAGTGGACGGTCTCGCTCCTGGGCACGACCCACGCCCCCACCGAGGTCACCGCGCGCGGGGAACGGCTCTCCCGGAACGCGTACCACTGGGACGCCGCCACCGGAGCCCTCACGGTCACGCTTCCGCGCCAGTCCGTGCACACGCCCGTCACGGTGACCGTGCGGTAGCGCCGGCGCGGCCGGAGGCGCAGGCGGCCTCGCGTGTGCGCGGGCACACGCGAGGCCGCCGTGTTCCGGGGCGGAGCAGTTCCGGGCTGCCCGCTGCCGGGACACACCCGTCCGGGGGCGCCGCCGCGAAAGGGAGGCAGGTCCAGGCTCCGGGCGAGCCGACGGGGAGCCGGCCCACCGTGCCGTCCGGCCCTGTCCCGCCCCGACGGAGCTCAGCCGGGGGGCGCGGTGCGAGGTCCGCGGCGCGGGTGCGGGGGCCTGTACCGCTCGACCGTATCGGGGCCGTACGCCTGCGGGTTGCCGCGGTTCAGACGCGAGGACGGCGGAGCCGTGCCCCGCGCGGCCGACCTGCCCCGTGCACCCGCCCGCCTTCCGTGTCCGCGGAAGGCGGGCGGGGCCGGGTTCCGGCGGGGCTCAGCCGCCGATGGAGCCCTGCGGTCCGGCGTACTGCTCAAGGAGGGTGGGGACGTCCTTCGCCGGGTCGAGGGCGTACGAGTAGTAGCTGCCCGGGCTGAACGTCGTCCCGTTGGTCACCTGCTTCCCCGTGCAGCCGATCATGATGCTGCCCGACTGGGTCAGGGACGCCGCCGAGGTGTCGACGTTGAACGGGTTGGCGACGTTCTCGAAGTAGCTGTTCTCGACCACGACCTTCGAGGCTCCGCGCGACAGGTTGCCGTAGGAAGAGACGTTCTGGAGGTAGTTGTTGTAGAGGTGGGCGAGCGCCACGTTGTCGATGCTCGGGTTGCGCTGGTTGGTGTCGTGGATCCAGTTGTGGTGGATGGTCATCCGGGCCGTGACCTTGTCGGTCCAGCCGATGCCGAGCGCCTTGTTCTCCGAACCGATGACGTTCCAGGAGATGGTGAGGTAGCTCGTGTCCTTGCGGCTGTCGATGAGGCCGTCGTTCATCCGCTCGATGCGGTTGTGGTCGATCCAGATGTGGTCGGCGGTGTCCATCTGGATGCCGTCGTAGTCGTAGACCTTGTCGTCCGGGTCGTCGTCCGTCATCTGCGCGTCGCGGATGGTGAGGTTGCGGATGATCACGTTGTGGACTCCGGTGCCCAGGAAGAAGCCGCCGTGGACGATCTCACCCTTCGTACCGACGCCGACGATCGTCTTGTCGGACGTCACCGGGATCTCGTGCCCGTACGGGCTGACTGTGACGGCCGCCGCGACCTTGATGACGTACGGGGCAGCGGCGGTGGCGTACTTGACCAGGTCGGCGTAGGTGGTCACGGTGACGGTGCTGCCGGCCGCCCCGCCCGTGGTCCCGCCGCCCGTCGAGGCGAAGCCGTCGGCCTTGTCGGACCAGACCCGGCCGCTCCCGACCGGTTTGAAGGCCCATTGCTTGTTGCTGTTGGCGGTGCAGGTCTCCTGGATGATCGCGGTGCCGTTCGTGGTCGAGGCGCCCTCGTCGCTGACGCACAGACCGCTGTTGACGTTGACGATCTGATACGTGCCCGTGCCGCTCGCGGTCAGTGTCCACATCTGGTTGGTCTGCCCCGCGCAGCTGTACTGCTGGAGCCGGGTACCGCTCGTCGTCGAGTAGTCGGGGACGTCCACGCACTTGCCGCTGTGCACATTGACGAGCCGGTACGAACCCGAGCCCGCCGAGGCCAGCGTGAACTGCTGCCACGGCGAATCAGCCGTGCAGCCCCACTGCTGAAGCAACGCACCGTTCGCGGTCGAAGCGGCCGGCACGTCGATGCACCTGCCGCTCTTCGTCACCGCCAGCTGGTACACCCCGCCCGCAGCCGGCAGCTCGGCAGCCGCCGCCGGGGACACCGCACCACCGGCCAGCACACCCCACACCCCCAGCACGAACGCCACCAACACCGCACCGAAACCGGTCCTTCTGCTTCTTGCCATGTTCTGCTCCCTATTGTCGGCCGTCAGGAAAGACGAAGTCGGCGTCATCGGACGGGGTTCCAGCCGTCAGCGCCCGCCAGGTACTTCTGCGGGGTGTACGAGGCCGCCTGCGCGTCGGCGAGCTGTGGGCGGTTGCCGTTGGCGGTGGCCCCGGCGCCGGTGTTGCGGTATTCGCGGAACCTGGCGTTCTGCCAGGTGCTCGTGGACATGTTCGTCCACGGCTGGCCGGTGGCCACGGCCGCGGACAGGGTGCACTCGCGGTAGAGGACCTGGGCGTCCTGGCGCCACGGCCGCCCCAGCTGAGTCGTGCCCGCGACGGCCCCGGTGACCGACGACTTGTAGAAGAGGAAGCCGTAGGCGCGCTCGGCGGGGGTGCTGGCCGCGGTGATCGGGCCGCCGGTGGTCCGCTTCTCGTAGATCCGGCTGTTGTGGAACACGGCGATCCCGCCGCCGTAGATGAAGTCCACCGTGCCTTCGACGTACGAATTCCACACGTAGACGCGGGCGCTGTTGTTCACCAGGAAGGTGTCCTGGTCACCGAGGAGGCGCACGTCGTCCAGGACCGCGCGGTCGGCGTCGAGATACAGCGCGAGGGCCTGGTCGCCGGTGTCCGAACTGTTCTCGTCGAAGTCGTTGGACATGGTGAGGTTGGTCGCGGCGAAGTCGTGGCCGAGCGCCACGACGGTCGCGCTGCCCGCCGTGCCGTAGTCCCCCGCGTTGTGGTTGCCGACGAGCAGGACGTCGTCGGGGGAATCGCCGGAGCCCTGGAGGGTGATGAACGGCTTGTCGGCCGGGATCTTCACGGGCTGCCGGTAGACGCCGGGCTTGATGGTGATGACCACGCGGCTCGCGTTGCCCGTGCCCACGGCGTCCACCGCCGCCTGCACCGTGGTGTACGTGCCAGTGCCATCGGCGGCGACCGTGTCGCGGGTGCCGGAGACGGGTTTGAAGGCCCATTGCTTGTTGCTGTTGGCGGTGCAGGTCTCCTGGATGATCGCGGTGCCGTTCGTGGTCGAGGCGCTCTCGTCGCTGACGCACAGACCGCTGTTGACGTTGACGATCTGATACGTGCCCGTGCCGCTCGCGGTCAGTGTCCACATCTGGTTGGTCTGCCCCGCGCAGCTGTACTGCTGGAGCCGGGTACCGCTCGTCGTCGAGTAGTCGGGGACGTCCACGCACTTGCCGCTGTGCACATTGACGAGCCGGTACGAACCCGAGCCCGCCGAGGCCAGCGTGAACTGCTGCCACGGCGAATCAGCCGTGCAGCCCCACTGCTGAAGCAACGCACCGTTCGCGGTCGAAGCGGCCGGCACGTCGATGCACCTGCCGCTCTTCGTCACCGCCAGCTGGTACACCCCGCCCGCAGCCGGCAGCTCGGCAGCCGCCGCCGGGGACACCGCACCACCGGCCAGCACACCCCACACCCCCAGCACGAACGCCACCAACACCGCGCCGAAACCGGTCGCGGTTCTCCGGCGCCGGGGCCCTTCCTCGGGGCCGGGCCGGTTCTCCGGTTCACGCCACATCTGATGCTCCTTCGGACAGCGGGTACGGCAGGCGGGCGGCTTCGCCCGGGGCCGGCCGCGGCGCGAGAGGCCGCGGTGTCCTGGTAGATGCGTGGGTCGGAAGGGGATAACAGAAATCTCCGAGAAATCTTCTGGAAAGAGCGGACCGGTCGGGTGACAGATGGCCGGGACACCTCCGACGGCCCTGGGACCCGGCCGACGCCCGGGGTCCCGCAGCTCTACGTGGAGCGGGACCATATGAGCTGTGGCAGTGGGGAGTTCACGAGCCCCGCGAACGGTGTGGGTACCACGCAACCGGATCTTTACAGCCCTCCGGTGCTGTGCCACGATGCGGGCCCTCGACATGATCCATCGGATGAATGGCCGGTAGGTGGAGACCATGGCAGAGCGCCGTACCGATGTCGCGGAGGACGTCACCTCCTTGGTGATCGCCGCGAGGAGCGGTGACCCGGACGCGATGGAGCGGCTCGTCGCCGTACACCTCGGCCTGCTCTACGGCGTGGTCGGCAGGGCACTCGACGGGCATGCCGACGTCGATGATCTGGTCCAGGAGACGATGCTGCGGATCGTCCGGGGACTGCCGAAGCTCCGCGAACCGGAACGGTTCCGCTCCTGGGCCGTGACCATCGCCTACCGCGAGATCCAGCAGTACCAGCGGCGCGGAGCGGGCGCGGCGCCGTCCCGGCGGGACGTCGAGAACGTGGCCGATCCGCTCCCGGACTTCGCTGAGCGCACGGTCGCCGAGCTGGCCCTGACCGGCCAGCGACAGCACCTCGCCCACGCCACCCGCTGGCTGGACCCCGACGACCGCCGTCTGCTCGCCCTGTACTGGGAGGAGGCCGCGGGGCGCCTCACACGGTCCGAGGTCGCCGGGGCCCTCGGCCTCGACCGCAACCACACGGCCGTGCGGCTCCAGCGGATGAAGGAGCGGCTGGACTCCGCGCGCGCACTGGTCCACGCGCTCGCGGCCGCTCCTCGCTGCCCCCGGCTCATGTCGGAGGCGCGGGAGTGGGACGGCACGAGCAGTCCGCTGTGGCGCAAGCGCCTCACCCGCCATGTGCGGGCCTGCGAGGAGTGCGGTGCGCACGGGCGCGGGCTCGTGCCGCCGGAGAATCTGCTGCCCGGCATCGGGCTGGTCGCCGTGCCTGCCGTGCTGCTCGCGGCGCTCCGGCACACGACGGCGTCCGCCGGGGCCACCGGATCCCTCGCACCCTCCCTCCTCGACCGGGTGCGCGAGGCTCTGCACCCCGTCGCCGCGAAGGCGACCGCTGCGGCAGCGGTCGCCCTGGCGGCCGGGACGGCCGGCCTCCTGCTGTGGCAGTCACCGGCCTCCCCGCCCGACGCCGCTCCGGCACCCTCGGCCACCACGACCGCGCGGCCCGGTGCGGGGACCCCGGCGGCAGGCAACGACGTCGCCGCCCAGGACCTCTATGTGGCTCCGGACGGCTCGGACGCCGGCGACGGCAGTCTCGGCCACCCCTTCGCCACCCTCGGGGAGGCGGTCTCCCGGGTCCGGCCGGGACGGACCGTCTACCTGCGCGGCGGCACCTACCGGCCCACCGAGCCGGTGGAGATCTCCACGCCGGGCACCGCGCGGCAGCGCATCACCCTGACCAACTACCCCGGCGAACGCCCGGTGCTGGATGCCTCCGCCCTGCCCGCCAAGTCCTGGACGATCACCCAGACGGCTAGCTGGTGGACCGTCCGGGGGCTGGAGATCCGCGGCTCCGCCAGCCACGCGTACGTCTGCTCCGGCTGCGCGCACACCGTGTTCGAGCGCCTTTCCCTGCACGACAATGCCAAGTCCGGGCTGACACTGCGGGGAAGCGGCACCGTGGCCAACTCCGTTCTCGACAGTGACTTCTACGCCAACCGGGGCGTCGAGGACCATGGCCGCAGCGGGGTCGGGCTGGCGATCAAGTTCGGCTCGGGTGAAGGCAACGTGGTGCGGGGATGCCGTACGTACGACAACGCCAACGACGGCCTGGACCTCGGTGGATTCACCAGTCCGGTGACGGTGGAGAGCAACTGGTCCTTCGGTAACGGCGTGAACCGGTGGCAGGACGCCGACTGGCAGGGAAACGGCAACGGGTTCACCCTCGGTGGTGGCGGCACCCGGGCCGCCGTCGCTCACGTCGTACGGAACAACGCCGCCTGGGACAACACCGGCCTCGGCTTCAACGACGAGGGAAATCCGGGCCGGATCGCACTGACCCGAAACACGGCCTACCGCAATGGGGTCGACGGCTTCCACCTCCCCACCGCCGCCGCGCTCGCCCGCGCCAACGCGGCCGTCGCCAACGGGCGCGACGCGGCGCTCGGCAACGGGGTCCGCTCGACGGTGAACACCTGGGACGGTGGCGTCGGAGGCACCGGCCTGTTCGTCTCGACCGACCCGGCCACCGCCCGGTCCGCCCGGCCGCCGGAGGGCGGCCTGCCACCGACGTCCTTCCTCCGCCCGCGCACGCCGGGCGAAGCGGCGCGCGGGGCAACGATGACCGTCTCCTGACCACCCGGTCCCGCACGATGTCCGAGTCGCACGGAGCCGGTGAATCGGAGCCGATGCCGCCGGAATCCGATCCCGGGCGGCGGCCTTGCGGCCGGCCGGACCCGATGCCGCCGTGCGGTGCCTCGATGACGAGGGAGACGGAGCCGCTGTGGGCTCCGTCCGGCCGCCTGAGGCCCCGCGGCCCTCAGCCCGAGGCGCGGTGGGAGGTCCGCGGCGCGGGCGCCGGTGCGGGGGCCTGAGCCGACCGGGTCACATCGGCCACCAGTTCCACCACATCGGGGCCGTACGCCTGCGAGTTGACCACCTTCAACAGCAGACAGAAGGTGTTGTTGCCGTGCTTGCGGGCGAGGCGCTCGTAGTTGCGGGCCAGATAGCGGGACGCAGCCTGGTTGGTGATCGCCTGCTGGCCGCAGAACAGGAAGACCGGGCGGGCTTCCTGACCTGCTGTCAGCCGGGCCAGGATCACGTACTCGGCCACGCCCTTCTCCACCCGGTAGCGTTCCGATCCGATCTGGAAGGCGTTGCGGTCCGGGCCGGGCTCGGCGTCCGTGTTGATCTTCACGCCGGGCAGCAGCGAGTGCAGGTGTGCGGCCATGCGGCGGTTGGACACGGGGCCGCCGACGCAGAACTCGGTCCGTTCGCCGAACCCCTGCTGGGAGATGTCGTGGGACAGGATCTGGGCGTGCGCCGAGCAGTCCTTGATCAGCGCGGAGAGTTCGAGCAGGGCGAAGACGTCGTGCCGGTGGACGGCGCCGTCACCGCCCGCGTCGCGGTTGACGACGAGCAGGCATTCCGAGTTCCCCGGCAGCCCGAAGAACGCCTGCTTGCGGCGGAGCTTGCGGCGCCAGAGATAGGTGCGCGCGAGCCAGCCGAGGGCGGCGCTGATGCCGGCGGCTATCACGCCCAGCACGATGTTGCGTACGTCGTCAGTCATGGGCGGGCATGTTAGCGGGCATTCGGCCTCAAGTTCGAGGCGGTCCTGACGGGGCGGCCGGGGCAGCGTTACCCTGCGCGGACAATCCTTCTCTGGAGGTGCGCATGAGGCGTTCCGTTGCGCGGAATGTGTCGTTGTTAGGTGTTCTCGCCGCCGTGGTGTCGGTCGGGGCAGCCGCCCCGTCCTCGTCCGCTCCGTCGACCGCGCCGCCGCCCAAATCCCCCGTCGCGGTGGGATACGGGGGAGCGGTCTCCAGTGTCGACGCCGACGCGACGGCCGCGGGCATCGAGGTGCTCCGCAGGGGCGGCAACGCGGTGGACGCGGCCGTTGCGACAGCGGCGGCGCTCGGGGTGACCGAACCGTACTCGGCGGGGCTGGGCGGCGGTGGCTACTTCGTGCACTACGACGCCCGCACCCGCAGGGTGGAGACGATCGACGGCCGTGAGACCGCGCCGCGCAGCGCGGACTCCTCGCTCTTCCTGGAGAACGGGAAGCCCCTCGCATTCGAGTCCGCCGTCACCAGCGGCCTCGGTGTCGGCACGCCGGGCACCCCCGCCACCTGGGACGCCGCGCTCGACGCCTGGGGCAGCAAGTCGCTGCGACAGGTCCTGAAGCCGGCCGAGCGCCTGGCCCGCGACGGCTTCGTCGTCGACGGCACGTTCCGCTCGCAGACGGAGGGCAACCAGGCCAGGTTCGCCGACTTCCCCGCGACCAGGAAGCTCTTCCTGCCGGGCGGCGGCCTCCCGGTGGTCGGCTCGGTCTTCAAGAACCCCGACCTGGCGCGTACGTACGAGGAGGTCGGCCGCAACGGGGTCGACGCGCTCTACCGGGGCAAGCTGGCCGAGGACATCGTGCGGACGGTACGCAATCCGCCCGTCGACCCGGCGTCGACCCGCGTGGTGCGTCCCGGTGACCTCACCACGAAGGACCTGCGCTCCTACCGGGCGCTGCGGCAGGCACCCACGAAGGCGGGCTACCGCGGGCTCGACGTCTACGGCATGGCGCCGTCCTCGTCCGGTGGTACGACGGTGGGCGAGGCTCTCAACATCCTTGAGTCCACCGACCTTTCGAAGGCGAGCCAGGCGCAGTACCTGCACCGCTACATCGAGGCGAGCCGCATCGCCTTCGCCGACCGAGGACGCTGGGTCGGCGACCCGGCGTTCGAGGACGTGCCGACGAAGGAGCTCCTCAGCCAGCGGTTCGCCGACTCGCGGGAGTGCCTGATCAAGGACGACGCGGTGCTCGCCAGCCCGCTCGCCCCGGGGGACCCGCGCCACCCCGGCGACTGCGCCGCTGCCGGGACGGCTGCCCCGACGACGTACGAGGGCGAGAACACCACACATCTCACGACCGCCGACAAGTGGGGCAACGTCGTCGCGTACACCCTGACGATCGAGCAGACCGGCGGCAGCGGCATCACGGTGCCGGGGCGCGGCTTCCTGCTCAACAACGAGCTCACGGACTTCTCGTTCGCGCCGGCCAACCCGGCCGTCCACGACCCGAACCTGCCCGGTCCGGGCAAGCGGCCGCGGTCGTCGATCTCCCCGACCATCGTGCTCGAGCACGGGAAGCCGGTGCTGGCCCTCGGGTCGCCGGGCGGCGCCACGATCATCACGACCGTGCTCCAGTCCCTGATCGGCGTGGTCGACCGTGGCCTGCCGCTGGTGGACGCCATCGCGGCGCCCCGTGCCAGCCAGCGCAACGCGGCGGCGACGGAGCTCGAACCGGGGCTGTGGAACAGCCCGGAACGGACGCAACTGGAGGCTCTGGGGCACGTCTTCAAGCTCAACCCGGAGATCGGGGCGGCGACGGGTGTGCAGCGGCTTCCGGACGGGCGGTGGCTCGCAGCCGCCGAGACGGAGCGACGTGGCGGCGGTTCGGCCATGGTGGTGAGGCCGGCCGGAGCGAACTGACGACTCGTCAGTAACGGTACGGGCGGGGTCGGTCGGACGCGGGGAGACGCGCGTCGGCCGGCCCCGCGGCCTCGACGGGGGCATGCCGGGGGGCGTCTTGGCTGATGTCAGCAAGGGAAAGACTCCTCACGGAAAGGAACCCCCACGGTGCGTATGCGAACGCTTGCCCTCGCCACGGTCTCCGGCGCCGCCCTGCTCGCGTCCGGACCCCTGACGCCCGCCGCCCGGGGCGGCTCGGTCCTCCGCTCCGACGCGATCATGCCGGTGCGGAAGGCGTATCCGGCTCCGGTGCGCCTTACCCCCGCGGCCTATGGCCGTCCGGCACCCGGCGAGGGCCCGTCCGGCGCCGCCTCGCCCACCCCCACGCCCAGCCCGGCCCCCGCCTCTGCCGACGTCAGGGAGGATCCCGTCGGTGCGGCCGAGCTGCTGGCCAAGGTTTCGGCCTGCACGCGGATCTCGAACGGCTACTACCGTACGGACGAGGGGGCTTCGCCCTCCGTGCCGGTGTGCGGCATGAACGGTGCCGTGTTCTGGAAGGCCGACCTGGACATCGACTGCGACGGTGAGGTGACCAAGGCCTGCAACGCGGACACCGACCCGTCGTTCCAGGGCGACACCGCGTTCCACACCTCCGGCGACCGGCCGCTCGACGCGGCGGAACTCCCCTACGTAGTGGTGCCGAGCCGCAGCTCGATGTGGGACTTCGGCAGCGCCGGGATCAAGGGCGGCAGTGTCGCCGCCGTCATCCACGCGGGCAAGGTGGAGTACACCGTCGTGGGTGACACCGGACCCGCCGGGATCATCGGTGAGGCCTCGTACGCGACCGCCGAGGCGCTCGGGATCGACCCGGACCCGAAGTCAGGCGGTACCGGGTCCGGCGTCACGTACATCCTGTTCAAGGACTCCGTCGTCTCACCGATCGAGAGCCACAGTGCGGCGGTGACCGCCGGGGACGCCCTCGCCAAGGAGTTCCTGCAGAACAACTGACGGAGAGCCGTCAAGCCGGAGAGCCGTCAGAGGGCGGTCAGGATCCGGGGGCCGTCGTCCGTGATCGCCACCGTGTGCTCGGCGTGCGCGGCCCGGCTGCCGTCGGACGTGCGCAGGGTCCAGCCGTCCCGGTCCGGATGGAACTCGTCCCGGCCGCTGCCGATCAGCATCGGCTCGATGGCCAGCACCATGCCGTGCCGCAGCGGCATTCCGCGGCCGGGCCGTCCCTCGTTGGGGACGCCCGGGTCCTCGTGCATGGACCGGCCGATGCCGTGGCCGCCGAATCCCTCCGGTATGCCGTAGCCGGCCGAGCGGCAGACCGTGCCGATCGCATGCGCGATGTCGCCGATCCGGTTGCCGACGACGGCTGCCGCGATGCCCGCCTCCAAGGCCTCGAAGGCCGTCTCGACGAGACGGGTGTCCGCGGGCCGGGCACGGCCGACGGTGAAGCTGATCGCCGAGTCTCCGCACCAGCCGTCGAGTGTCGCGCCGGCGTCGATGCTCACGAGATCGCCGTCGCGCAGCCGCAGGTCGTTCGGGATGCCGTGCACGATCGCGTCGTTGACCGATGCGCAGATCACGCCGGGGAAGGGGGTCGGCGCGAAATGCGGCCGGTAGTTCAGGAACGGCGATCCTGCGCCGGCCTCGCGAAGGACCCCGCGGGCCACCTCGTCGAGCTCGCGGAGCGAGACGCCGACGGTCGCCGCCTCGCGTGCGGCCGTCAGCAACTGCGCGACGACCCGGCCGGCCTCGCGCATGGCTTCGATGGATGTGTCTGTCTTGAGCTGCACCATGCCAATTACTATACCGGTCCGAGCGGTATTAGAATGACGGCATGGTTCGAACTCCCCTCACCCCTGAAGAGCGCCTCCGCGGCGAACGGCTCGGCCGGCTGCTCCGCGAGGCGCGCGGCAGCCGTAGCATGGCCGACATCGCGGGATGCGCCGGAATCTCGGCCGAGACGCTGCGCAAGATCGAGACCGGTCGCGCGCCGACCCCCGCCTTCTTCACGGTCGCGGCACTCGCCGGGGCCCTCGGACTCTCCATGGACGAGCTGCTCCCGCGGTGCGCCCCGGAGCCGGACACCGTCCCGCTCGCCGGGTAGCGGAGGGCTGGTGGCGCAAGAGGAGTGGTGGCCCCTGCGTAGGGTTGGGTCATGAGCCTCCAGGACTTCGCCCGCAGCGAGTACGTCAGCCTGACCACGTACCGGAAGGACGGCACGCCCGTCGCCACGCCGGTGTGGGCCGCGGTCGACGGGGACGAACTGTTCGTCTGGACCAAGAGCGATTCATGGAAGGTCAAGCGGCTGCGCAACGACAGCCGTGTCCGCGTCACCGTCTGCGACGTGCGCGGACGGATCGCGGAGGGTGCGCCGAGCGCCGAGGGGTCCGGCAGGCTGCTCGACGAGCGGGGTACTGCCGGTGTGCGCCGGGTCATCGCCCGCAAGTACACCTGGAAGTACTGGCTGCTCGACTACCCGGCGATGATCGCCCGGCTCGGCAAGCGGCCGCACACCGGGATCGCCATCACCTTCTGAGTCCCGGGCCGGTCTCCGAGGGGGCGCGCGCGGCCCCGCCCTGCGCCTCTCGCACCCGGGCCGAAAAATGCACGTAGCAGCCTCGTAACACTGCTGCGGTCGAATGCCTGCGGACTGGAAGGTTCCAGACGACGGCGGCCGAGGGCGACGATGACGGTGCATCAGCATGCTGTGTCCATAGGAGAGTTCGCGCGCCATCTACGAGAGGTGGCGGCGCTGCTCGATCCAGGGCGGGGTTGGTACGGGGTCTTCTGCCGGCGTGATCCGGAAGGGATGCGGGCCTGTCTGACGGGCACGGAGATCCCGCCCTGGGATGTCATGGAGTCGCTCTTCGCGGACCTTGCGGCGGTGCGTGGCGCCGCATTTGCGGAGCGCGAGTCGGGGCGTGCGGCCGAGCTCTACGCGGCCTCCGCCGTCGCCCACGACAGGCGCCCCGGCGGGCGGCAGCAGTTGGTGGAGAGGCTGGAGCTGATGCTGCGGGAACAGGCGGACGCGGCCCAGCGGCTGAGCGCCGCCCGAACGGCCGGCGAAGTGGGTGCGTGGGACGCGGAGGCGGTGGCCTGGGCCCGAGACGACCACGCCCGGGCATCGGCCCGCTGTACGGAGCTGCGCAGGAGGCTGGCCGCGGTGGCGGTGCCGGTGGGCTGGTTCCGTACGGAAGGGGAACCCACGGAACCCACTCCCGCACCCGCACCCACTCCCGCACCCGGGCCCGTACCCGGGTCCGGGTCCGGGTCCGCGCCGTCCGGGTCCGCGCCATCCGGGTCCGCGCCATCCGGGGCTGCGCGGGAGTCCGCCGCCGCACCGGAGTCCGCAGCCGCTGCACCCGGCCCCGTCTCCGCTCGGCGGTCCCCGGCGGCGCACCGGCTCCCCGAGACGTCGTCGGGCCCCGCGGGCAAGCCGCCCCGCAGGAAGCCGCGTGGTGCGCGCTTCGCCGGGCTGGAGGCCGGGGACGAGGGCGCCGTGACCGCCGCACCCGTCCTGCCCGTGGCGGCCGCCCTGCCCCGCGGAGCCCGTTTCGGCGGCGCCCCGGGCGCGGACAGCGGCCCGGCCGGGCATGCCACGGTGGTCCAGGACCCGGCCACGCTCCATTCCGCGCGGGCCACGGTCGCGACCCTGGTCCGGCTCCGGGCGGAGGGCCGCAGCGGCGAGGCGCACGGCGTGCTCTGCGAGGCGGCGGGCCGGCCCGCGGAGCTGCTGCCGGTCCTCGCCGTCGAACTTCACCGGGCGGGGCTCGGAGTGTACTGGTCGACCCTCCTGTGGGAGGTGTCCTCGCTGCCCCCGGCCGAGCTCGCGGCTGCGGCGGACGCACTGGCGGCTGCGGGACGCCCGGAGGACTGCGGGCAGTTGCTGCGGCAGGGAGTGGCACGGCCGGCCGCCGAGATCGCCGATGCGGTGGTCGCCCTGGACCGGGCCGGCCGGGGGCCCCAGGCGCAGGCACTGCTCGGTGCCTTCGTCCGGGTGCGGACACCGCAGGACGCGGCCAGGATCGCGGAGGGTGACCCGCGCCACCTCGTACCGCAACTGCTGGCGGCGGCCCGGACGGTGTCCGAGGCGCGGGAGCGGGACGTCGAGCACGCGCTGCGTGTCGCGGGCATCGCCTGAGGACTGTCCCGCAATTCCCGGTGGATCAGCGCGCGGCGTCAGGTGCGGTGCATCGCAAGGCGGAGGGACGCCCGAATGCTGGATGTATTCGGGCGTTCCGACAACGTGGCGAGGTGCCGTAGCTGACGCCGCGCGCCCGCCAGGAATTGCAGGACAGCCCTCAGGGCCCGTCCTGTAGTTCGCTTTCGGCGTGGTGGCTTTGATGCGGACAAAGATGCATCGGACGCTCCCGGGGGGACTGAGTACCAACCTCGTCACCCGCCGGACCTTCGGCTGGGAACCCGCTCAGCCCGGCCTGCTCGCCGATCTGGACAACGGCCGTTACTTCCCCGCCGGCTGACGGCAGGTCCCGCCGCGGAGCGCCGGTGCGCAGCTTCCACCGGATCCCGTTGATCACCTGCCGGTGATCCCGCCGGCGCCTCCCGCCGCCGTTGGGCGGCAGCAGCGGCTCGATCGCCGCCCACGCCTTGTTCGTCGGCTCACCGCGACCTACGCCTACCACCGCACCGGATCAACACGAGCCGACCAGGCATCAAAGCCACGCCTCGCCGAAACCGACCCACAGGACAGACCCCGGGCCTTTCGTTCTGGATCATGCCGGACCCCGCGAACCCGGCATGATCCGAACGAGGGTCTCCAGGCCCATCCGGCCGAGCCCGGGCAATGGACCGCATGGGTGTGAAACATGATCGACTCCGCTGGTTCACGGCGATGGTCTTGCCCCGCTGTGTGACGGGGCTTACGTTCTCCCCTACGCACGTGTCTACGGGCGTAGAAACGCCAAGAGGCTCTCTGACGCCGCGTCGAAGGAGCAGCTCATGTCCCAAGTCGTACGCGCCGCACTCGTCCAGGCGACCTGGACCGGCGACACCGAATCCATGATCGCCAAGCACGAGGAGCACGCTCGTGAGGCCGCCCGGCAGGGGGCGCAGGTCATCGGCTTCCAGGAGGTGTTCAACGCCCCGTACTTCTGCCAGGTGCAGGAGCCCGAGCACTACCGATGGGCCGAGGCCGTGCCCGACGGCCCGACCGTGCAGCGGATGCGCGAGCTGGCCCGTGAGACCGGCATGGTGATCGTCGTCCCGGTCTTCGAGGTCGAGCAGTCCGGCTTCTACTACAACACCGCCGCGGTCATCGACGCCGACGGCTCGTATCTCGGCAAGTACCGCAAGCACCACATCCCGCAGGTCAAGGGGTTCTGGGAGAAGTACTACTTCAAGCCCGGCAACGCCGGCTGGCCCGTCTTCGACACGGCCGTCGGCAAGGTCGGCGTCTACATCTGCTACGACCGGCACTTCCCCGAAGGGTGGCGGCAACTGGGCCTCAACGGAGCCCAGTTGGTCTACAACCCGTCCGCGACCTCGCGCGGCCTCTCCAGCTACCTCTGGCAGCTGGAACAGCCCGCTTCCGCCGTCGCCAACGAGTACTTCATCGCCGCGATCAACCGCGTCGGCCAGGAGGAGTACGGCGACAACGACTTCTACGGCACCAGCTACTTCGTCGACCCGCGCGGTCAGTTCGTCGGCGAGGTCGCCAGTGACAAGGCGGAGGAACTCCTCGTCCGGGACCTGGACTTCGGGCTCATCGAGGAGGTCCGTCAGCAGTGGGCCTTCTACCGGGACCGCCGCCCCGACGCGTACGAGGGACTGGTGGAGCCGTGAGCAGTCTGCACCATCGCCACCTCGCCGTCAGTCCCGACTGGCTCGCGCTCTACTACCGGCACCCGCTGGAGATCACCCACGGCGAGGGCCGTCATGTCTGGGACGCCGACGGCAACCGCTACCTCGACTTCTTCGGCGGCATCCTCACCACGATGACCGCCCACGCACTGCCCGAGGTCACCAAGGCGGTCAGCGAGCAGGCCGGGCGGATCATCCACTCCTCCACGCTCTATCTGAACCGGCCCATGGTCGAACTCGCCGAGCGCATCGTCACGCTCTCCGGCATCCCGGACGCCCGGGTCTTCTTCACGACCTCCGGCACCGAGGCCAACGACACGGCGCTGCTGCTCGCCACCACGTACCGCAGGTCGAACCAGATCCTCGCGATGCGCAACAGCTACCACGGCAGGTCCTTCTCCGCGGTCTCCATCACAGGCAACAACGCCTGGTCGCCCACCAGCCTGTCGCCGCTCCAGACGCTGTACGTGCACGGGGGTGTGCGCACCCGCGGGCCGTACGCGCACCTGGGCGACGGGGAGTTCATCGCCGCCTGTGTCGCGGACCTGGAGGACCTGCTCGGCCACACCCGGGCTCCCGCCGCACTGATCGCCGAACCCATCCAGGGCGTGGGCGGGTTCACCTCACCGCCCGACGGCCTGTACGCGGCGTTCCGTGAAGTCCTGAACCGGCACGGAATCCTGTGGATCTCCGACGAGGTGCAGACCGGCTGGGGTCGCTCCGGCGAACACTTCTGGGGCTGGCAGGCACACGGGAGGAACGGCCCGCCGGACATCCTCACGTTCGCCAAGGGGATCGGCAACGGCATGTCGATCGGTGGTGTCGTCGCCCGTGCCGACGTCATGAACTGCCTGGACGCCAACTCGATTTCGACGTTCGGCGGCTCCCCGGTCACGATGGCCGCAGGTCTCGCCAACCTCTCGTACCTCCTCGAACACGACCTCCAGGGCAACGCCCGCCGCGTCGGCGGCCTGCTCATCGAGCGACTGCGTGCGATCGGCGCGGCCTCGGAGTGCGTACGGGAGGTGCGCGGGCGCGGCCTGATGATCGGCATCGAGCTGGTGAAGCCGGGCACGGACGAGGCGAACCCCGAAGGGGCCGCGGCCGTGCTGGAGGCGGCCCGGGAGGGCGGCCTGCTCATCGGCAAGGGCGGTGGCCACAACACCAGTGTGCTGCGCATCGCCCCGCCGCTCTCGCTGTCCATCCCTGAGGCGGAGGAGGGCGCGGCGATCCTGGCCGAGGCGCTGCGCTCGGCGGGGTGAGGACGGGGGTGCGGTGGCCGGCCGGTCACCGCACCCCCGTGCCCGACCAGCCGCCCCGGGCCCCCGGACGGCTACCGCCCGACGCGCTCGAACGTCACGGAACCGTCGAAGTTCTCGTCGTCCGTGTCCCAGAGGCTCAGCCGCCCGGGCAGGACGGCGATGGCCTCGATCTTCCGGTTGTCCTGCCTGGTGAAGCCTCCGGCCCGCGGCGAGCTGCTGCTCCCCGCCCGGCACGTTCCCCCGCAAGGGCCCGCGCCACTCGCCCGTCCGGAGTCGCCACCACGTCTGCCGGGGTGTCACCCGTGGCATCCGGTCTCCGCCCCCGTCGCGTATACGACATGTGCGGGTGCCGGGCCCGGCCGGCGGAACCGCACCGCGCACTGGGCCGGTTGAGTGCCGGACGGGTGAAACAGAAACGTCTTCAGCGGTTAGCGGCAGCGGTATTGCCACAGTGGGTAACCCACTTCTACGTTCTTCATCACGCACCTTGTCTACGTGCGTAGACCCATTCCGCCACAGTGAGGAGGGGTACATGAGCCGCACCGTCATCCACGGCGGCCTGGTCGTGACCGCGTCCGACGAGATCCACGCCGACGTACTCGTCGAAGGCGGCCGCATCGCGGCGCTCGCCGCGCACGGCACCGACGCCGCAGCGGGCTGGACCGCCGACCGGACCATCGACGCCACCGGGAAGTACGTCATCCCGGGCGGTGTCGACGCGCACACCCACATGGAGATGCCGTTCGGCGGCACCTACGCCGCGGACACCTTCGAGACCGGCACCCGGGCAGCCGCCTGGGGCGGCACCACCACGATCGTGGACTTCGCCATCCAGTCCGTCGGGCGGTCCCTGCGCGAGGGGCTCGACGCCTGGTACGCCAAGGCGGACGGCAACTGCGCCATCGACTACGCGTTCCACATGATCCTCGCCGATGTGAACGAGTCGTCGCTCAAGGAGATGGACCTGCTGGTCGCGGAGGGCATCACCTCCTTCAAGCTGTTCATGGCCTACCCCGGCGTCTTCTACAGCGACGACGGGCAGATCCTGCGCGCCATGCAGCGGGCCGAGTCCAACGGCGGCCTGATGATGATGCACGCGGAGAACGGCATCGCCATCGACGTCCTGGTCGAGCAGGCCCTCGCCGCCGGCCGTACCGACCCCCGCTACCACGGGGACGTACGGAAGGTGGCGCTGGAAGCCGAGGCGACGCACCGGGCCATCCAGCTCGCCCGTGTCGCCGGTTCCCCGCTGTACGTCGTGCACGTCTCCGCGGACGAGGCCGTCGCCGAGATCGCCGCGGCCCGGCACAAGGGGCTGCCCGTCTTCGGCGAGACCTGTCCGCAGTACCTCTTCCTCTCCACCGACAACCTCGCCGAGCCGGACTTCGAGGGCGCCAAGTACGTCTGCTCCACACCGCTGCGGCCGAAGGAGCATCAGGAGGCGTTGTGGCGGGGGCTGCGGAACAACGAGCTCCAGGTCGTCTCCACCGACCACTGCCCCTTCTGCTTCTCGGGCCAGAAGGAGATGGGACGCGGCGACTTCTCGAAGATCCCCAACGGGATGCCGGGGGTCGAGAACCGGATGGACCTCCTGCACCAGGCGGTCGTCGACGGCCACATCTCGCGCCGCCGCTGGATCGAGATCGCCTGCGCCTCCCCGGCCCGGATGTTCGGCCTCTACCCGAAGAAGGGCACCATCGCGCCCGGGGCCGACGCCGACATCGTCATCTACGACCCGGCGGCCGAACAGACCATCTCCGCCGAGACCCACCACATGAACGTCGACTACTCGGCGTACGAGGGCAAGCGGCTCACCGGTCAGGTGGAGACCGTGCTCTCGCGCGGCGAGGTCGTCATCGACCGCCGTACGTTCACAGGCCGCGCCGGCCACGGCATGTACACCCCGCGCGCCACCTGTCAGTACCTGGACTAGGAGCACCTGGCATGGACTTCGGACTCGTCCTGCAGACGGACCCGCCCGCCTCGGCCGTCGTCGGCCTGATGCGCCGCGCCGAACGCAACGGCTTCCGCTACGGCTGGACCTTCGACTCGGCGGTGCTCTGGCAGGAGCCCTTCGTCATCTACAGCCGCATCCTCGAACACACCGAACGCCTCGTGGTCGGCCCCATGGTGACCAACCCGGGGACCCGCACCTGGGAGGTGACGGCCTCCACCTTCGCCACCCTCAACGACATGTACGGCAACCGCACGGTCTGCGGCATCGGTCGCGGCGACTCCGCGATGCGCGTCGCAGGGCGCAGCCCGAACACCCTGGCCCGGCTCGGCGAGGCCATCGACGTCATCCGCGACCTCGCCGAGGGGCGCGAGGCGGTCGTCGACGGACAGCCGATCCAGATCCCCTGGGTCAAGGACGGCCGGCTGCCCGTCTGGATGGGTGCGTACGGGCCCAAGGCGCTCGCGCTCGCCGGGCAGAAGGCCGACGGCTTCATCCTCCAGCTCGCCGATCCCTTCCTCACCGAGTGGATGATCAAGGCCGTACGTGACGCGGCGGCCGAGGCGGGACGCGACCCGGACTCCGTGACCATCTGTGTCGCCGCGCCCGCCTACGTGGGTGACGACCTCGACCACGCCCGCGAGCAGTGCCGCTGGTTCGGCGGCATGGTCGGCAACCACGTCGCCGACCTGGTCTCCCGCTACGGCGAGCACTCCGGGCTCGTCCCCGAGGCCCTGACCGCGTACATCGCCGGACGCTCCGGATACGACTACAGCCACCACGGCCGCGCCGGGAATCCCGACACCACCTTCGTACCCGACGAGATCGTCGACCGCTTCTGCCTGCTGGGCCCGCCCGAGGCGCACATCGAGAAGCTCAAGGCCCTGCGTGACCTGGGCGTCGACCAGTTCGCCGTCTACAACATGCACGACGCCCGCGAGGCGACCATCGACGCCTACGGATCCGAGATCATTCCCGCGCTCAACGACTGACCACCGCCTTCCTCCGGTCGTACGCACTTCCCCGCCCCGCACGGCACCGTCCCCGAGCGAAGGGTCCAGCCGCCATGACATCGACCGCCCCACCGCCACCACCGCAGGACCGGATATCCGCGGCCCCGGACCGCGTCGAACTCCCCGCCGGTGTCACTCCCGACGACAGCCGGTTCGTCAACGAGGACCTTCTGCCCGTCCCCCTGGAGCGGCGCAACTGGACCACGTACAACTTCGCCGCCCTCTGGGTCGGCATGGCCCACAACATCCCGTCCTGGCTCCTCGCCTCCGGTCTCGTCGCCCTCGGCATGGACTGGAAGCAGGCGGTCTTCACCATCGCGCTCGCCAACCTGATCGTTCTCGGACCGATGCTGCTCACCGGGCACGCCGGACCCAAGTACGGCATCCCCTTCCCGGTGCTGGCCCGCGCCTCGTTCGGGCTGCGCGGCGCCAATCTGCCCGCCCTGATCCGGGCCGCCGTGGCGTGTGCCTGGTTCGGCATCCAGACCTGGATCGGCGGCGTCGGCATCTTCACGCTGCTCGGGAAGATCTTCGGCGGCTGGGCGGAGGCGGACGAGATCGGCGGGCAGCCGTGGACGCTCTGGCTCTGCTTCGTCCTGTTCTGGGCGCTCGAACTCGCCATCATCTACCGGGGGATGGACACCCTGCGCCGGTTCGAGAACTGGGCGGCCCCGTTCGTCATCGTCGGCGCGCTGGTGCTGCTGGTCTGGGTCGCCGTCAAGGCGGGCGGACTCGGCCCGCTGCTCGACCAGCCCTCCAGGCTCGGCTGGGGCAAGGAGTTCTGGCCGGTCTTCTTCCCCTCCCTGATGGGGATGATCGCCTTCTGGGCCACGCTCTCCCTCAACATCCCCGACTTCACCCGCTTCGGCGCCGGCCAACGCGCCCAGATCCGCGGCCAGTCGCTCGGTCTGCCCACCACGATGACGCTCTTCGCGCTGCTCTCCGTCCTGGTGACCTCCGGTTCGCAGGCCGTGTACGGCGAGGCGATCTGGGACCCGGTACAACTGGTCGCCCGTACCGACAACGTCTTCGGGCTGCTGTACGCGCTGGTGACCGTGCTGGTCGCGACGATTTCCGTGAACATCGCGGCGAACGTGGTCTCACCGGCGTACGACCTGGCGAACCTCGCGCCGAAGCTGATCAACTTCCGTACGGGCGCGCTGGTCACGGGCGTCGTCGGTGTCGTGATCATGCCGTGGAAGCTCACCGAGACGCCCGAGCTGTACATCTTCACCTGGCTCGGACTCGTCGGCGGTCTGCTCGGTACGGTGGCGGGCATCCTGATCGCCGACTACTGGATCGTCCGGCGCACCGTGCTCGACCTCGCTGACCTCTACCGGCCCGGCGGCCGCTACTGGTACACGAACGGCTGGAACTGGCGGGCCGTCGCCGCCTTCGCCGTCGGCGGTCTCCTGGCGATCGGCGGCTCGCACTCGGAGCCCGGAAAGGGACCGTTCCCGGCGGACGGTCTGATCCCGTTCCTGAAGCCCCTCGCCGACTACGGCTGGGCGGTCGGCCTGGCCTCCTCGCTGGTGCTGTACGTGGTGCTCACCGGACGCGAGAGCGTCACACCGGGCTCGTCGAGCGACCCAGCAGCGCGCTGACGTCGAAGGTCTCGTCCGGCGGCGGCGTGGTCCTGGGCACCGGCCTGTCGAAGGCGGAGAAGCCCACGACCGCGTCGGCGCCGTTGCCCTTGATGGTGAGCCGCAGCGGATACGGCTTGCCGGTGGCCGCCACGTCCAGCGTCAGTGTGGTGTTGTCCCGGATCCTGGTGAGCGGGATGACGGACGCCTTGCCGAGAGTGGTCTTCGCGCCCTTGTTGAGCGTGCCGGTGTCGTTGTTCGCGTTGTCGCTGACCAGCTTCTGGAAGGTGTTGAGGTCGCAGGTGCTGGTCAGGGCGCTCAGCCGGGGATCATCGGCCGAACCCTTCATGTAGCGGTCGCCCAGGATCGCGGCGAAGGTGGAGCCGCCGTTGGGGACCTGGTTCTTCCAGAAGTCCGCGTCCGGCTTGATCCAGATGTCGTCGCCCCGCTTCACGATCAGCGCCGAGCCCTGGCTGTTGCCGAGGTCCACCGAACCGTTGCAGTTGCCGGCCCGGTCCAGGGTGAGCTCCAGGGACATGGGGGTACTGCCCCTGCCGAGGTCCCCTCTGGTGCTCAGGTGCAGGGATTCTGTGCTGAGCAGCGCGTCACGGGACCGGTCGGCGATCTGCTGGGCGGTGAGGTGGTCGATGTCCTCCGCGTGTGCCACGCCGCTGCCGATGACGCCGCTGCCGGTGACGGAGAGCACGATCGCCGCAGTCCATGCGGCCGGGCGGGTGCCGAGGTGTGAACCGGTCACGGCGCCTCCTCGAAAGGTCGTGGCGGGACTGTCCGGGTCTGCGGTCGGATCATTCGAGCGTACGCCGGGGGAGGGGCGGTCGCCTGGCGGAGCGGCATCCCCTGGGCGCGTACGCAGCGTGACGTCTTGTGGTGTTTTCGGTTATAGGGGCCGGGGGACGTCTGTCACGGCACCGATGCGTCACGACCGAGAGGAAAACATGAGGAAGTCCATGGGGAGCCTGTCCAGGGCCGTAGCGCGGGGCGCCGCC
The DNA here is from genome assembly GCF_043203805.1 of Streptomyces sp. LN549. Taxonomy (NCBI): domain Bacteria; kingdom Bacillati; phylum Actinomycetota; class Actinomycetes; order Kitasatosporales; family Streptomycetaceae; genus Streptomyces; species Streptomyces sp. LN549. The sequence goes on from NZ_JAZHRI010000002.1 coordinate 7,732,247, forward strand.
GTCGCTGGGGCGACCACGGCGCTCGCGGTGGCCACCGGCCTGGCCACGGCCGCCTCCGCCGTGGCTCCGGCGGCGACGCCACCGGGGCTGTCGTGCGAGACGGGCAAGCACGCCGTCGACGACTACACCGGCTACGCGCTGTGCCGGAACAACGGCGGCACGGCGCAGACCTTCTGGGTGCACCTGGTCTGCGGCTGGTCCCCGGACGTCGACGGTGAGCACGTCACGCTGAACCCGGGCCAGTCCGGCCAGTCGACCGCGCACTGTGCCGGGCTCGGCACCGGAATCGGTGAGATCACCGTCCAGCCGTAGGCCGGGTGTGCCTGGGTGGTGCCGTTCCGGACAGGAGCGGCGCCATGCAGGTGCCGCGGACGACAGTTCGACGACACGGCCGGCGGCGCCTCCGCCGAACGGTTGAGGGAGCGCCCCCGACTCGTTACCCTCCAGTAAGTCCGTTCGGGCGGACAGGTGTACGCACCTGACGGTACGAGAGGGGCGGGCAGCCCATGTCCTCAGCACAATCCACCGGAACGGACGTCGAGGCCCCGGCCGGGCTGGCCGAGAGCGCACGGGCCCTCGCGGACGGTCGCACCACCGCCACCCGGCTCGTCACCGAGGCCCTCGCCCGGATCGAGGCGAGCCAGGGCACCCTCAACGCCTTCCGGCACCTGCGCGCGACCGCCGCACTCGCCGAGGCCGCCGAGGCCGACCGCCGGCTCGCCGCGGGGGAGCGGCTGCCGTTGCTCGGGGTGCCCGTCGCCGTCAAGGACGACACCGACGTCGCCGGGATGCCCACCCACTTCGGCTGCGCGGGGGAGCTGCCCGCCGCGACCGCCGACAGCGAGTCCGTACGCCGGCTGCGCGCCGCCGGGGCCGTGATCGTCGGGAAGACCAACTCCTGCGAACTCGGTCAGTGGCCGTTCACCGAGGGAGCCGCCTTCGGCGCCACCCGTAATCCGTGGAACACCGATCACACCCCGGGCGGTTCCTCCGGCGGCTCGGCGGCCGCCGTCGCCGCCGGGCTCGTGCCCGCGGCGCTGGGCTCGGACGGCGCCGGGTCCGTACGCATCCCCGCCGCCTGGACCCACCTCGTCGGCATCAAACCGCAGCGCGGCCGGATCTCCGTCCACCCCCACAGCGACGCCTTCCAGGGGCTCACGGTCAACGGCCCACTGGCCAGGACCGTCGCCGATGCCGCCCTGCTGCTGGACGCCGTCGCGGGAGCGCACCCCGACGACCCGCACCGCCCGCCGCCCGTCGACGCCTCGGCCGCCGCCCGCCGCGACCCGGGCCGGCTGCGCATCGCCCTCGCCTGGCGTCCCCCGCTCACCCTCACCGGCACGGCTCCTCACCCGGACGTACGCCGTGCGGTCACCGAACTCGCCGAGGCGCTGGCCCGGCTCGGCCACCATGTCCAGGAGGCCCGGCCCCGCTACGGGCTGATCGGCCTCGGCTTCCTCCCCCGCGCCACCGCCGGAATCGCCGAACTCGCGGCCCTGCATCCCGAACCCGCGCTCCTGGACCCCCGTACCCGCAGCGCCCTGCGCACCGGCACCCGGCTCGGCGGCCGGGTGGTGCGGGCGGCAAGGGAGCGGGAGGTGCGCCAGCACCGGCGGATCGGCGCCCTGTTCCACCCCGCCCGCGGCAGGTCCGGATCCGGATTCGACGTGCTGCTCACCCCGACGACCGCCCTGCCGCCTCCCCGTATCGGCAGGTTCGACGGACTGAGCGCCTGGCGCACCGACGTGGCGATCACCGAGGCGTGCCCGTACGCCTGGCCGTGGAACGTGCTGGGCTGGCCCGGAATCAACGTCCCCGCGGGCTTCACCCCCGATGGTCTCCCGGTCGGAGCCCAACTGCTCGGTCCCTCCCGCAGCGAGGAGCGGCTCATCTCGCTGGCCGCCCAACTGGAGGCCGACCGGCGATGGTACGAGCACCGGCCGCCGGCCGCACCTTAAGGAGTGTGTGCGGTCACCACCCACACGCCCGCCCGCAGCATCACCCCGCGCGGTGACTCGTGCGGCAGCAGCGCGCTGGCCATCGCGGCCCGCGTGGCGTCGGAGACGGCGAGGCCGGGCACGCGGGAGACGAAGAACTCGACCGCGTCCGCCGCGTCCTTGCCCCAGCAGGTGTCGGCGCCGACACCGGTGATCTCGATGTCCACGAAGCCCGCCGCGCCCAGGACCTGGTGGATGCGCTCGGGCTCCGACAGCGACGCCATCGCCGTGGCCACCGCGTTCTCGGTCGTGTGGTCCCGGCCCAGCAGGGAGGCCAGCAGGCCCAGCGCCTTGCGCTCCTCGCCGTCCGGCTGTGCGGGCTGCGGGCAGAGGAACGCCAGCCGGCCGCCCGGCCGCAGCGATCCCGCGATGTTGGTGAAGGCTGCGACCGGGTCGGCGAAGAACATCACCCCGCCCCGGCTGATCGCCAGGTCGTACGCGCCGGGCTGGAACGCGCAGGTCTGCGCATCGCCCAACCGGTAGGTGACATGCGGGAATTGTTCCTCACCGGTGAGTTCGCGGGCCCGTCCGACGAGCGGCTCCGAGATGTCGACACCCGTGACCCGGCCGCCCGGAGCCCGCTGCGCGGCCATCCGGGTGGTGAGCCCGCTGCCGCAGCCGATGTCCACCACCCGGTCCCCGGCATGGATCGCGGCCGCGTCGAACAGCGCGGCGTCGAACCCGTCCAGCATGGCGTTGTAGCGGTCCGGGTGGGCGGCCCAGTGCTGCCCGAGCGGTCCGTTCCAGGCTTCGGCGACTGTCATGCGTGCTCCTTCATTTCGGTGGTGAGCGTGGTCTCGACGCGCCCCATGGCGCAGATCGCACCGAACGCGATCAGGTGGACCAGGCAGTGATCGGTGAACGGCGGTGCGAGCCAGGCGGCCACGTCCTCGTCCGTGATCCGGTACGGGGCGCGTGCCGCGAGCAACGCCAGCCGGGCGCCCGGCCGCTCGGACCGGTCAGGCAGATCCGCACCGTGCAGGGGGAGCGGGGTGACGCCGTCCCAGGCCGCCACCGACTCTCGTACGAGCGCCGCGTCCTCGTCGCTCAGCAGCCCGGCACCCAGTTCCGCCGCTGTGCGCAGCGCGCCGTACGCCGTGCCGACTGCGGTGCCCGCCGCCCAGGCGGGAGCCTCGCCCTCCGTTTCGAGCAGGGGCAGGCTCAGACCCGTCACCAGCTCGCGTCGCACGGTCCGGGCCAGGGTGCGGCCCGCCGCACTCCGTACGGGGCGAAGGCGCTGGAGACCACCGGGCAGCATGCTCTCGGTCAGCAGCGAGGAGACGATCCGGTTGATGAAGTGGAAGGCGAGCGCGGTCCCGATGTGTTCGGGTGCGGCGGCGGGCCCGAACGGCTGCGGCGTACTCATGTCCTTGCCCCAGGCCAGCAGGGCGCGATGAGCGGGGTCCTGCGGCTGCTCGCCGCGGGCGATCGTCTCGGCCAGCCGGTGATCGCCGGTGGCGTGCAGCAGCACGGTGTGCGCGTCCACGCAGAACGGACAGCGGTTGGCGAGCGACACCCCTGCCGCCACCACCTCCTTGTCCGTACGGGACACCTGTCCGGCCAGCAGCGACTCGCGCGCCAGCGCCCAGGCCGCGGTGAGGAGCGGAGGGGAGGCGGACAGGACGACGAAGGTCGGAGCGCGCTCGATCCCGAAGTCGGTGGACATCTGGGCGTAGACGTCGGCGACCACTCCGGTCGCCGACTTCGGAGGTACGGGTGAGGTGTAGCGGAAGGGTCCGGTCATGGCGACGATGCTCGCCCGAGGACCCGGGCCGGGTCGTCGTACCCGCGGAGGCAATCGATGCTGATCCCGTTCGGCTGCGGACGGCCGGGCACTACTGCCCGGGGAGTAGTGCCCGGCCGGTCCCCAGGGCTGATGCCCCGGGTGTCGTACGGGAGTTATGGTGCGACACATGACGGGGGACACGGGGGAGATCGGCCGCCGCACCCGGTTGCTGGACGCGGTACTCGCGGTGGCGATCGGTGCGGCGGTCACCGTCGCCGCCTGCATGGCCTCGGAGCCCGGCGTAGCCGACCTGGTGCTCGTGGCCACCGGGTCGCTGGCCCTCGCCGGGCATCGCCGCGCACCTCGCACGGTGCTCGCCGTCACCACGCTCGCCATGTCCGGCTACGTGGTCCACGCGCACCCGGGCACCTGGGCGGCGTTCCCCGTACTGGCCGCCGTGCACGCCGCCGCGCGCAGCGGGCACCGCGCCTGGGGCATCGCGGCCGGCGCACTCTTCCTCGCCGGCTACTTCACCGTCCTGATCACCGCCTCACCCGCTGCCGAGGGCGTCGTGGAGCGGGCCGTGCTGCTGCTCGGGTGGTTCCTCTGCGCCGGGGTCACCGGACTCATCGACAAGAACTGGCAGGCGTATCTGCGCCAGACCGAACAGCGGGCACTCGACGCCGAACGCACCCGGGACGAGGCCGCGCTGCGCCGGGCGGGGGAGGAGCGGCTGAGGATCGCCCGTGAACTGCACGACTCGCTCACCCACTCCATCTCGATCGTCAAGCTCCAGGCGGGAGTTGCCGTCCACCTCGCGCGCAAGCGCGGCACCGAGGTGGAGCCCGCCCTGCTCGCCATCCAGGAGGCGAGCGGCGAGGCGATGCGCGAACTGCGCGCCACACTGGAGGTGTTGCGCACCGACGTGGTCGAACCCGGCACCGGACTCGACCGGATCGGCGAACTCGCCGAACGGGCCCGCAGCGCGGGCATCGCGCTCGCGGTCACCGTCAGTGGCGAGGAACGGCCGCTGCCCGTGGCCGTGGACCGCGCGGCGTACCGCATCGTGCAGGAAGCCCTCACCAATGTGGCCCGGCACGCCGACCGGGCCCCGACCACTGTCCGGCTCGCCTACGGACCGAACGCGCTGACCGTGCACGTCGACGACCACGGTCCGTGCGGCCCGGACGACACCGTCACCGCGGGCACCGGCCTCACCGGCATGCGGGAGCGGGTCACAGCACTCGGCGGCACCCTGGCCGCCGCGCCACGCCGGGCCGGCGGCTTCTCCGTACACGCCGAACTCCCCCTGCACACCGCCGGATCCATCGCATGAGCAATGACGTCGACGCCCCGATCCGGGTGCTCATCGTCGACGACCAGGCGCTCATGCGGGCCGGTTTCCGGGCACTGCTCGACGCGGAGGACGGCATCGAGGTGGTCGGCGAGGCCGTCAACGGCCGCGAGGGGCTGGAGCTCGCCCGGCTGCACACCCCCGACATCGCCCTCGTCGACGTACAGATGCCGGTGATGACGGGGATCGAGGCCACCCGGGCGATCGCCGCCGACCCGCTGCTGGGCGGCGTCCACGTGGTGATCCTGACCAACTACGGCCTGGACGAGTACGTGTTCGACGCGCTGCGTGCCGGAGCGGCGGGCTTCCTGCTCAAGGACACCGAACCCGCCGAACTGCTCCAGGCCGTCCGGGTCGCGGCCCGCGGCGACGCTCTGCTCTCGCCCGCCATCACCCGCAGACTGATCGGCGAGTTCGTCGCCCGGCCCCCCGACCGGACGACCGCACCGGGCTTCGAGACCCTGACCCGCCGGGAGCGGGAGGTCAGCGCGCTGGCGGCCCGGGGGCTGACGAACGAGGAGATCGCCGCGCACATGGTCATCAGCCCGTTCACCGCCAAGACGCACATCAGTCGCGCCATGATCAAGCTCGGCGCTCGCGACCGCGCCCAACTCGTCGTCTTCGCCTACGAGTCGGGGCTCGTCACCCCGCGTGAGCGGTGATGTCCGGGGGAGCGCCGACCACCGGCCCTACGGCACCCGGGCGGTCCACTCGGCCGTGCCGAACTTGGTGCGGACGAGCTCCTCGGCCCGGGCCAGCTCGTCCGGGGTCACCTTGCCCTGACGGAGGCCGTGCCGGTTGCGGAACGACTCGATCATCCGCTCGATGACAGCCTTACGGGGCAGGCCCGTCTGCCGGCGCAAGGGGTCGACGCGCTTCTTGGCGCTCTTCGTGCCCTTGTCGGACATTTTCTCCTTGCCGATGCGCAGGACGTCGAGCATCTTGTCGGCATCGATGTCGTACGACATCGTCACGTGGTGGAGTACCGCGCCGGGCCCTCCGTCCGGCCCCACCACGCGCTTCTGCGCCGCGCCCGCGATCTTCCCGACCTCGGTCGCGATGTCGTTGAGCGGCTGGTACCAGGCCTTGATCCCCATGTCGCCGAGCGCTTCGAGCACCCAGTCGTCCAGGTAGGCGTAGCTGTCGGCGAAGGAGAGGCCGGAGACGAGGGACTGGGGGACCGCGAGCGAGTAGGTGATGGTGCTGCTCGGCTCCGCGAACATCGCCCCGCCCCCGGAGATGCGCCGGACCACCGTGACGCCGTGGCGGTCGGTGCCTGCCGGGTCGACCTCGTTGCGCAGGGACTGGAAGCTGCCGATGATCACAGCGGGGGAGTCCCACTCCCACACCCGGAGCGTCGGCGGCCGCCGGCCCGCGGCGACCTCGGCCGTGATGACCTCGTCGAGCGCCATGTGGAGTGCGGGGGACTGCGGGGCGTCGTGGATGAGCTGCCAGTCGTAGTCGCTCCACTCCGTGGCATGGGCCAGCGCCCGGCGCACGGCGACGGCGACACCCTCCGACGTGAGCCCGAGCATCACCGTCGACTCCGGGAGGGCCGCGTCGATCCGGGCGGCCAGTCCCGCGGTGTCGGTGGTGGCCGGGGCACCCTCCAGCGCCGCGTCGATCGCCAGGATCGCCTCGTCCGGCTCCAGGAAGAAGTCACCCGCCACCCGTACGTCGCGCAGCGCCCCGCCCCGGACGTCCAGGTCCACCACGACCAGCTTGCCGCCGGGGACCTTGTACTCACCGTGCACAGCCATGCCTCCAGTTCCGCCGGTTCCTATGCTTACGAATCGGCTCCGACCAGGCATAACGCCGTCATCGCGACGTTTAATCCGCGGCCGGCACAGTGAAGGGCCCGCCCCCCCCGGACGAAGCGCGTTCCGTGCACAAATCATGATCTGTCCGGGCTGTTTGCTACGGCGGTATTGCGACGTCGTGGCGGGATGGGCCAGGCCCTGGTGGCGCCGCCGAACCGCGGATGAGACTGACGCTCGTACGCCTGTACTCATGTTCCGTCCCTCCAGAAGGCACCACCGCGCATGCATACGCCCCCCAGACCCGGCGCCCCCTCGGCGCACCTCCTGCGCGCGGTAGGGAGGTGCCGCCCGTGCTGCGCTACGTGACGCGCAAGGCGACGGGCTGGCTCCTGATGATCGTGGTATCGACCAACGCCACGTATTTTCTGGCCAGTTGGTTTCTGGACCCGCGGTCGAACTTCAAGGAGCTGCGGCCGGTCCGCAGCGAGGCGCAGATCGACCGGGCGCTCGCGCCCTACAACCTGGATCCCCAGGTGCCGGTCGTGCAGCGATGGTGGGACTGGTTCACCTCAGTGGTCGTCCACTTCGACTGGGGGAAGTCACCCACGGGCGTCTCCGTCAACGGGGAGATCGGCTACCGCGCGCTCGTCAGCGCGGAGCTGGTCGTCATCGCGACGATCCTCTCCGTCGTGCTCGGCGTCACGCTGGGTGTGTACACGGCGTCGCGGCAGTACGGCTGGGCCGACCGGGTCTCGCAGGCCGTCTCCATCGCGGTGTTCAACGTCCCGACGTCCGTCGCCGCGCTCGGTGTGGTCTTCGTCGCCATCTGGCTGAACCAGCACGCCGGGCTGCACTTCCTCTACGTCGCCGGGGAGAACTCTCCGAACGTCGAAGGACTGCTCCCGACCATCGGCGACCGCATGCTGCACCTGATCCTGCCGACCCTGACGCTGACCCTGATGGGGTACGTCGGCTACCACCTGACGCAGCGTTCGCTCCTGCTCGACACCATCAACGCCGACTTCGTGCGTACCGCCCAGGCCACCGGACTCACCCGGGCACAGGCAATCCGCAGACACGCCCTGCGGACCGCGCTCATCCCGACGGCGACCTCCGTGGCCTTCAGCGTTCCGGCCGTGTTCACCGGCGCCATCATCACCGAGACGATCTTCGGCTGGAACGGTATGGGCCGCTACTTCATCCAGACCATCAGCAAGAACGACGTCCACGGCACGGTCGCGACAGCCGCTTTCGCCGCCGCGCTGACCGCGATCGGCGCGATCCTCGCGGACATCGCCACGGTCTTCCTCGACCCGCGCGTGAGGGTGAGCTGACATGTCCACCGACCTGACCACCGGCCCGTTCACCCCTGCGCCCGCCGGGCTGCCGCGAGCGACGCGGGGCGCGCCCAAGGACGGGCGTCACCTCGGCCTCGCCCGGCTCTACCTGAGGCGCTTCCTGCGCAACCGGCTCGCCGTCGTCGGCGTGGTGATCTTCATGGCTCTGGTGCTGTTCAGCGTGTCCGGCGGCCTGTTCACCTCGTACGCGTACTCCGACGCCGACTTCGCCGCGCTCACCCAGCCACCGAGCTCCGCCCACTGGTTCGGCACCAACCAGGGCGGCAACGACATCTACGCCTCCGCCGTGCACGGACTGAGGCGCTCCCTGACGATCGCCGTGAGCGTGTCCGTCCTGACCGTCGTCGTCGCCGCCGTCATCGGCTCCGGCGCCGCCTACTTCGGCGGCCGGGTGGAGAAGACCACGCTCGCCGTCATCCACTTCCTGCTGATCGTCCCCTCGTTCCTCATCCTCGCTCTGGTCTCCAACCGCCTCGCCGGCGACTGGCGGGTCCTCATCGTCGTACTGACGCTGTTCGGCTGGATGTCCACCGCGAGGGTGATCTGGTCCGTGTCGACCTCCCTGCGGGAGCGGGACTACGTGACGGCGGCCGAGTTCATGGGAGTCGGTCCGCTGCGCATCATCCTCCGCCACATCATCCCCAACCTCGGCTCGCTGCTGATCCTCAACCTGACGCTCGGCGTCGTCGCGACCGTGCTCAGCGAAACCGCCCTGTCGTTCCTCGGGTTCGGCGTCCAGACCCCGGACGTCTCCCTCGGCACGATGCTCGCGGACGGTGCGAGCACCGTCACGAGCGCTCCCTGGCTGTTCGCCTTCCCCGCGGGCCTGGTCGTCCTGCTCACCGTGTCGATGACCTTCGTCGGCGACGGACTGCGTGACGCCCTGGACCCCACATCCGTGACCGGTGCGGCAGGAGGCCGACGATGACCCTCGCGACGACCACGTCCACCGCACCCCTGCCCGCCGACGCCGGCACCCCCGTGCTCTCGGTACGGGACCTGCGGGTCACCTTCCCCTCCGAAGCCGGACCCGTCGAGGCGGTGCGGGGTGTCGGCTTCGATCTCCTGCCGGGCCGCACCCTCGGCATCGTCGGCGAATCCGGTTCGGGGAAATCGGCCACCGCCATGGGCATCATGGGCCTGCTGCCGCCCTCCGCCGACCTGCGGCGCCAGGTGCTGCTCGGCGGGCGGGACCTGATCGGCCTCGGTGACAAGGCCCTCTCCGGGGTACGGGGCAACGCCATCGGCATGGTCTTCCAGGATCCCCTGTCCGCGCTCACCCCCATCTTCACCGTGGGCCGACTGCTCTCCGACGCCCTGCGGATCCACCAGGACCTGACGAAGCGGGCCGCCTGGGAACAGGCCGTCGAACTGCTCGACCTCGTCGGCATCCCCGACCCGCGGGGGCGGGCCAAGTCCTTCCCCCACGAGTTCTCCGGCGGGATGCGCCAGCGCGTCGTCATCGCCATGGCGATAGCCAACAAGCCGTCGGTGCTCGTCGCCGACGAGCCCACCACCGCCCTCGACGTCACCGTGCAGGCCCAGATCCTCGACGTGCTGAGGCTGGCGCAGAAGGAGACCGGTGCCGGACTCGTCCTCATCACGCACGACCTCGGGGTCGTCGCCGGCCACGCGGACGACATCGCCGTCATGTACGCGGGCCGGATCGTCGAGCGGGCGAGCGCCGGGGAACTCTTCGCCCGGCCCGTCATGCCGTACACCGCGAGGCTGCTCGCCGCCGTGCCGACCGTGGACAGCGGCGTCCACCGGCCCCTGCTCCCGATCGGCGGGGAGCCGCCCGTCCTTGTGGGCCTCCCGGTCGGCTGCCCCTTCGCGAGCCGCTGCGCCGTCGCCCTCGACGCGTGCCGCACCGACGAACCCGGGCTGAGCGAGGTCACCGGGCACGGGGACGTGGCGTGCCTGCGCGCGGACGAGATCGCCGATGGAGCGCTGGATCCGGCGGGGGCCGTCGAGCCGGTCGAGCCCGTCCACCAGGAGGCCCGCGCCGCCGGCGACGTGGTGCTCCGGGTGGAGGACCTCGTCAAGACCTTCCCCGTCACCAAGGGGGCCGTCCTCAAGCGCCGGGTCGGCACGCTGCGGGCCGTCAACCGGGTCAGCTTCGAGCTGCGGGCGGGGGAGACCCTCGGCCTGGTGGGCGAGTCGGGCAGCGGCAAGACGACGACGCTGCTGGAGATCCTGCGGCTCAGACGGCCCGAGGGCGGGCGGATCGAGGTCGCCGGCACCGATGTCGGAGCCGTGGAATCAGGCGCGCGTGTACGGGAGTTGCGGCGAGACGTACAGATCGTCATGCAGGATCCGCTGGGAGCGCTGGACCCCCGGCTGCCCGTCTTCCAACTGCTCGCCGAACCCCTGCAGGCCATCGGGCGGGACCGGGGCTCGATCCATGCCCGGATCAACGAACTGCTCGGCCTGGTCGGTCTGGACGCATCGGTGAGCGACCGTTTCCCGGCCGCGCTCTCCGGCGGTCAACGCCAGCGGATCGGCATCGCCCGCGCCCTGGCGACCGAGCCGAAACTGCTCGTGCTCGACGAGCCGCTCTCGGCCCTGGACGTGTCGGTGCAGGCGGGAGTGATCAACCTGCTGGCCCGGCTCAAGCGCGAACTCGGTCTCGCCTACCTCGTGGTCGCCCACGACCTGGCCGTGGTCCGGTACATCTCCGATCGCATCGCGGTGATGTACCTGGGGCACATCGTCGAGACCGGCGACACCGAGACGCTCTTCGCCGATCCGAAGCACCCGTACACCCGGGCGCTGCTGTCGGCGATTCCGGTCCCCGACCCGCAGCGGGAACGCACCCGCGAACGCGTCGTGCTGGAGGGCGAGCAGCCGAGCGCAGCCCGGCTGCCGGCGGGCTGCGTCTTCGTCGACCGCTGCCCGCTCCACCGCGTCGCCGACGAGGCGGTGCGCGAGCGCTGTCGTACGGAACGCCCCGCGCCGGCCTCCGTGGCCGGCCGGCCCGGCCACCAGTACGCCTGTCACGCCGTCTGAGGCCGTCCCGCCCGGTGCCAGGACCCGCCGGTCCTGGCACCGGGACAGTTCACCCCGCCCGTCACCGGGCTCTCCCGTACACCCCACGAAGCAGAAGGAACATTCCGTCATGCGCGCAAGACTGGCCCTGCCTGTCGCCCTGATCGCCGCCATCTCCGTCGCCGCCACCGCGTGCCAGTCCTCCTCGGGCAAGGACGGGGCCGACGCTGACGGGAAGGACGTCCCCAAGGCCGCGTCGGCCGCGGTCGACTACAACCCCCAGCCGTACGAGAACGTCAAGGACGGCGGGACGTACACGACGGTCGGCACCTTCGACGACCAGGGCAACCCGTTCAACGTCAATGCCACGCTGACCGCGTCCAGGGTCTGGGGCTGGTACAACGCCGACGCGATCACCTACTCGCCCACCGGTGAGGTGCAGTACAACCCCGACTACTACAGCGACGTGAAGGTCGCGGTCGAGGGCGGCAACCAGAAGGTCACGCTCACGATCAACCCGAAGGCCACCTTCAACGACGGCACACCGATCGACTGGACGGCGATCGACGCCACCTGGAAGGCCAACAACGGCTCGGACAAGGACTTCGCCACGTCGTCCACGGACGGTTACGACCGGATCACCTCGGTCGCGAAGGGCAAGGACGCCAAGCAGGCCGTCATCACCTTCGAGGGTGCCAACGCCGCTTGGTCCACCCTGTTCACCACCTTCCTGCACCCCAAGGCCGCCACCGTCGAGAACTTCAACAAGGCGTACGTGAAGAAGGCCCACCCGGAGTGGGGCGCCGGGCCGTACACCGTCGGCAAGTGGGACACGCACTCCGGCAACATCACCTTTGTCCGCAACCCGAAGTGGTGGGGCAGGAAGGGCAAGCTCGACAAGCGCACCTACGTCAACCTGGAGCCGACCGCGGCGGTCAACGCCTTCAAGAACGGCCAGATCGACTACACCTCCGCCGTCGACGCGGAGAGCCTCAAGCAGGTCAAGGGGCTCAAGGGCACGGAGATCCGCAGTGGCGGCAGCCCCTTCGAGTACTCCCTCTACTTCAACACGAAGTCGGCAGTCCTCTCGGACAAGGCCGTCCGCAAGGCCATCCAGGAGAGCGTCGACCGGGCACAGATCGCGAAGATCCAGTTCCAGGGGCTCGACTACACGGAGCCGTTGCCCGGCTCGGCGGTGCTCTACAGCTTCCAGAAGGGCTACGCGGACAACCTCTCGGCGGTTCTGAAGTATGCGCCGGACGAGGCGAAGAAGACGCTCGACGCGGCGGGCTGGAAGGCAGGCGACGACGGTATCCGGGTCAAGAACGGCAGGAAGCTGGAAGTCGGGTACACGCTCCTGGGCGACGACCCGCTGGGCAAGGCCACCGCGGGCGCCTTCGCCGCGATGCTGAAGCCGGTCGGCATCCATCTCGTCATCAAGAAGGGTGACGACGCGGACTTCTCCAAGATCCTCAGCGACCGCAGGTTCGACCTGTTCCTGTCTGGCAACCGTTCCATGGATCCGTTCGGTGCCCGCTACCTGTGCGATTTCTACTGCTCGGACCGTGACTCCAACCTCACCGGTGCGGGCACCCCGGCGCTGGACAAGGAGATCCGCGCCACCACAGGGATCGCCGACCTGGACGAGCAGGCCGTGGCGGTCAACAAGGTCGAGAAGAAGGCACTCCAGCAGTACGCCTTCCTGCCGCTGTTCAGCGGTCCCTCCACCTACGGAGTGAAGAAGGGCCTGGCCAATGCCGGCGCGACCATCTTCTACACCCCGCTCCCGGAGACGGTCGGCTGGCAGAAGTGACACACGGTCCGGGCAAGCGCCGGGAGTCATAGTCACGGAGCCGGCCGCAGGCATTCGGCGAATGCCTGCGGCCGGCTCCGTCTTTGTCGGTCTCGTCGCTTCGACTCTTGGCCACTTTCCGCGGTGCCCACCGGGCCATGGCTACCGGGGCGAGGGCGTTTTCGCACTCGAGGGCACATCTCCGCCGGATCGCTCAGTGGTATGTACCAAGGTCTTGACACCCGCTTAGTTCACTTCTTAAATCACCTAGTGAACTAAGCGGCTCCACTGCCGCACGCGTTACGTCCCACAGCACCCCACCTCGGTCGGCGCGGCTCTCGCACGCCCCTCGCGCCCTGTGTCTGTCATGTGTATGCCTGTCATATGCATGACAGATTCCCCTTCCTCCCCCTCACGCACCGGAAGGGAGAGTCATGGACTCCCCACGCCGTACGCGGCGCCTGCTGCACTCCGTACTCCCGGTTCTCACTCTTGCCCTGGTCACGACGGCCCTCGCGGGCGGCGGCGGACCCGCATCCGCGTCCCCCGCCCCTGTGGCGGACGCACGGGCGGCGGCTGCCGTGACGACGTTCGCCGACGAGTTCGACGGCGCCGCCGGTTCGGCGGTGAACGGCAGCAAGTGGCAGATCGAGACCGGCGACAACGTCAACAACCACGAGCGGCAGTACTACACGGCCGGCAACAGCAACGCCGCGCTGGACGGCCAGGGCCATCTGGTCATCACCGCGCGCAAGGAGAACCCGAACAACTACCAGTGCTGGTACGGCACCTGTCAGTACACCTCGGCCCGGCTGAACACCTCCGGGAAGTTCACCCAGACCTACGGCCACGTCGAGGCCAGGATGAAGATCCCGCGCGGCCAGGGCATGTGGCCGGCCTTCTGGATGCTGGGCGACGACATCGGACAGGTCGGCTGGCCCAACTCCGGCGAGATCGACATCATGGAGAACGTCGGCTTCGAACCCTCCACCGTCCACGGCACCCTGCACGGCCCCGGCTACTCCGGCTCGGCCGGCATCGGCGCCGGGTACACCCTTGCGAACGGGCAGGCCTTCGCCGACGCCTTCCACACCTTCGCCATCGACTGGGCGCCCGACTCGGTCACCTGGTCCGTCGACGGCAACGTCTACCAGCACCGCACCCCCGCCGACACCGGCTCCAACACCTGGGCCTTCAACAAGCCCTTCTTCCTCATCCTCAACCTCGCCGTCGGCGGATACTGGCCCGGCGACCCCGACGGCAACACCGCCTTCCCCCAGCAACTCGTCGTCGACCACGTCCGCGTCACCACCAGCGACACCCAGCCGACAACGGGCGGACCGATCACCGGCCTGGCCGGCAAGTGTGTGGACGTCGCCGCGGCGGCCACCGCCAACGGCACCCCGGTGCAGCTCTACGACTGCAACGGATCCAACGCCCAGCGGTGGAGCGTGAATGCGGACGGCACGATCCGGGCGCTCGGCAAGTGCCTCGACGTGGCGTCGGGCGGAACCGCCGACGGGACCGCCGTGCAGTTGTGGGACTGCAACGGGTCGGCGGCCCAGCGCTGGGCCGTGAGCGGGGCGCGCGACATCGTCAATCCGCAGGCGGACAAGTGCCTGGACGTCACCGGCAACAACTCGGCCAACGGAACCCGGCTCCAGATCTGGACCTGCTCCGGCACCGCCAACCAGAAGTGGACGGTGAACAGTTGATGAGACATCACCTGTCCGGCAGGCGCGTGCCCGCCGTCCGGGGCCTGCTCGGCGCCGGGGCTGCCGCGGCGCTGCTGGCCGGTCTGACCGGATCGCCCGCCCTGGGTGCCGCCGCGGCGACCGGGCAGATCACGGGACTGGCCGGCAAGTGTATGGACGTAGCCGGGGCGAGCACCGCCAACGGCACTCCGGTGCAGCTCTACGACTGCAACGGAAGCAACGCCCAGCAGTGGGACGTCGGTTCGGACGGGAGCGTCAAGGCTCTGGGCAAGTGCCTGGACGTGACATCGGCAGGGACGGCGGACGGCACCCCGGTCCAGCTGTGGGACTGCAATGGCTCCGCGGCCCAGCGCTGGACCGTCACCGCGGCGCACGACATCGTCAATCCGCAGGCGGACAAGTGCCTGGACGTCACCGGCAACAGTTCCGCCAACGGCTCCCGGCTCCAGATCTGGACCTGCACGGGCGCCGCCAACCAGAAGTGGACCGCACCCACCGGTGGAGGAGACCCGACACCGCCCGCCGGTGCGATGGCCGTCGCCCCCTACCTCTACAACGGCTGGGGCAGCCCGCCCAGCCCGACCACTGTCATGAACGCGACCGGCGTCAAGTGGTTCACCCTCGCCTTCGTCCTCAGCAACGGCTACTGCAACCCGCAGTGGGACGGGGGCAGGCCGCTGACCGGAGGCGTCGACCAGCAGACGGTGAACACCGTCCGGGCCGCGGGCGGCGACGTGATTCCGTCCTTCGGCGGCTGGAGCGGCAACAAGCTGGAGAGCTCCTGCTCCAGCGCGGGTGAGCTGGCCGCCGCGTACCAGAAGGTCATCAACGCCTACGGGCTCAGGGCGATCGACATCGACATCGAGGCCGAGGCGTACGACAGCGCCGCCGTCCAGCAGCGCACCGTCGACGCGCTGAAGACGGTCAAGGCCAACAATCCCGGGCTCAAGGTCTACGTCACCTTCGGCACCGGACAGAACGGCCCCGACGACAGTCTGATCCGCAAGGCCGCCTCGTCCGGGCTGACCGTCGACAGCTGGACGATCATGCCGTTCAACTTCGGCGGGGCGGGCCAGAACATGGGCGCCCTCACCGTCAGCGCGGCCGAAGGGCTGAAGAACACGGTCAAGAGCGCCTACGGCTACTCGGACGACCAGGCCTACCGGCACACCGGCATCTCCTCGATGAACGGCATCACCGACAACAGCGAGACCGTGACGGTCGCGGACTTCCGCACCATCCTCGGGTACGCGCAGCAGCGGCACCTCGCCCGGCTGACCTTCTGGTCGGTCAACCGCGACCGCCCGTGCACCGGCGGCGGCGCCGACACCTGCTCGGGCGTCGCCCAGCAGCCCTGGGACTTCACGAAGGTGTTCGCCCAGTACGCCGGCTGACCGGCAGTCCTGGCGATGACCCGACGGGCCCCTTGGTGCTTGTGCACCAAGGGGCCCCATTCGTCGCTTATCCCCGTGCTCGCCGCCCGAGTGGGCGTTTGATCCGGTATTCCACCCCGGTGTGCGCATCGTGTGTGCGGCCGTTATCCGATCGTCAGTAAAAACCGTCCGCTATGTGGGCACCCCCCTTGCCTTGCGGACTGTATGCGAAATACGGTCTGCGATATTCCTTGATCACCCCCTGGCGGGAGGTAGGCCCTCGTGCGCCGAAAAGCGGTTGCCCTGGTGGCGGTTGCATTGGTGTCCCTCACCTCGGGCTGCGCGTCGCTGCAGTCCTCGGCGACCGAGGTCGGCGGTGTACGGAAAACCGACGACCGGTCCGTACGCGACGGCGGGACACTCACCGTCGCTCTCAACTCCGACCCGGACAAACTCGACCCCACGCTCGCCCAGACCCTCGTCGGCCGCACGGTCTTCGCGGGCATGTGCGAGAAGCTCTACGACATCGACGAGGACGGTGTCGTCGTGCCGCAGCTCGCTGCCGCACTGCCCACCACCTCGGCCGACGGCCGCACCGTCACCCTGAAGGTGCGCCGCGACCTGAAGTTCAGCGACGGCACCCGGCTCGACGCCGCGGCCGTCGTCACCTCTCTGCTGCGCCACCGCGATCTCCCCGGATCCGCCCGTGGCACGGAGCTCGCCCCGGTCACCTCCATCGAGGCCATCGGCCCCGACACGGTCCGGATGAAGCTCAAGCAGCCCTACGTACCGCTCACCGGCGTCCTCGCCGACCGGGCCGGGATGGTGATGTCACCGACCGCGCTCAAGAAGTACGGGAAGAACTTCACCAACCACCCCTCCTGTGTCGGACCCTTCCGCTTCGTCGAGCGGGTCGGCGGCGACCGGATCGTGCTGAAGAAGGACCCGAACTACTACGACGCGGACAAGGTCCACCTCGACGGGGTCGTCTACAAGCCGATCCCCGACGGCAACGTCCGGCTCGCCAACCTGCGCTCAGGCGATCTCCAGGTCGGCGACCAGATGGGCCCCGTCGACGTACAGAGCGCCCTCACCGAGCCGAAGCTCCAGCTCTTCAACTCGCCCTCGCTCGGCTACCAGGGCATCGGCCTCAACGTCGGCAACGTGAAGGGCCTCGGGCAGCAGCCCGGCAAGCTCGACACCCCGATTGCCCGGGACGTCCGTGTCCGGGAGGCCTTCGAGCTCGCGATCGACCGCGACACGCTCAACCAGGTCGTGTTCCAGGGCATGTACGAACCGGCCTGCGGCCCCATTTCGCCGCAGTCCGCCATCGCCCCCGGCGTCAAGGCCGAGGACTGCCCGAAGCGCGACATCGCCAAGGCGAAGAAGCTGCTGAAGGAGGCCGGGGTGAAGACCCCGCTGAAGATCGAGCTCAAGACCTCCACCACCCCCGAACAGGGGCGGGTCGGCCAGGTCCTCCAGGCCATGGTCAAGGAGGCCGGCTTCGACCTCTCGCTGCGGCCCACCGAGTACGCCACCATGCTCTCGGAGACCGACGCCGGGCACTACGACGTCTTCACCAGCGGCTGGTCCGGCCGGCTCGACCCGGACGGCAACGTCTCCAACTTCCTCAAGACCGCAGGCGCCATGAACGCCTACGGACTCGGCGACCCCGAAATCGACAGACTGATCGCGGAGGGCCGCACCGTCGCCGACCCGGCCCGGCGCACCGAGATCTACGACGAGCTCACCCGCCGCGTGCAGGACGCCCACACCCTGATCTACCTCTACCGGCAGAAGAACTACGTCGTCGCCACCAAGGACGTCGCGGGCATCCGCGTCTACGGCGACGGACTGGTCCGGGTCACGAATGCGGGGTACACCCGATGACGAAATACCTGCTGACGCGGTTGCGTCAGTCCCTCATCACGCTCTTCCTGGTCTCCGTCGTGGTCTTCGCCGGAATCCGGGCGCTCCCCGGTGACCCTGCCCTCGCCCTGGCCGGTGAGGAGCGCAGCCCCGAGGCGCTCGCCGCGATCCGTGAGGCGTACGGACTCAACGACAACATCGTCGTGCAGTACGCGCGGTTCATCGGCCACGCCCTCACCGGCGACCTCGGCAACTCCTCCCGTACCGGGCTGCCGGTGGCCGACGCCATCGGACAGGCCCTCCCGGTCACGCTGGAACTGGCCGCGCTGTCCCTGCTGCTCGCCGTGGTCCTCGGCATCGGCGCCGGAGTCGTCGCCGCCGTGCGGCGCGGGAAGCCCGAGGAGTGGATCGCCAACGTCATCGCCCTGATCGGGCTCTCCATCCCGACGTTCTGGCTCGGCATCGTCCTGGTCCTCGGATTCGCCATCGCCGTACCGGTGTTCGCCGCCTCCGGCTACGTCCCCTTCGGTACGGACCCGGTCGACAACCTGCGCCGCATGGTGCTGCCCGCGATCGTGCTCGGCTCCGGGCTCGCCGCCGTCGTGATGCGCCAGACCCGGGCGGCGATGCTCGACTCGCTCTCCGCCGACTATGTCCGCACCGCCCGCGCCAAGGGCCTGTCGAAACGGTCCGTCGTCGGCGGACACGCGCTGCGCAACTCGCTCGTCACCGTCGTGACCGTGCTCGGGCTCCAGCTCGGCCACCTGATCTCCGGCGCCGTCGTCACCGAGCAGATCTTCGTCCTGCCCGGCTTCGGCAAGCTCACCATCGACGCCGTCTTCACCCGTGACTACGCGACGCTGCAGGCCGTGGTGCTCTGCACCTCCGCCGCGTACATCCTCATCAATCTGCTGGTCGACGTGGTCTATTCGGTCATCGACCCGCGCATCCGGCTCGGAGGTGCCCGGTGACCACAGCGACCCCAGCGACCCCAGTGCTCCCCACCGTTTCGCAGCCGGCGAAGAAGCGGACCGGCAACGGACGGCTCCGCGCCCTGCGCAGGAACCGGCTGGCCATGACCGGCGGCATCATCGCCGCCGTGTTCATCCTGGTCGCCCTCCTCGCCCCGCTGATCGCCCCGTACGACCCCTCCCAGCCGGACTTCGGGAACGTCCTCGCCGAACCCGGCGGGGCGCACTGGCTCGGCACCGACGACCTGGGGCGCGACCAGCTCTCCCGCATCGTGTTCGGGGCGCGCGCCTCCATGCAGGTCGGCCTCGTCGCCGTCGTGCTGGCGTTCGTGATCGGCGTACCGCTGGGGCTGGTCGGCGGCTACTACGGGAAGTTCGCCGACGGTGCGATCTCCCGGCTCACCGACACCATGCTGGCGTTCCCGTTCCTGGTGCTCGCCGTCGGTCTCGCCGCCATCCTCGGCCCCTCGCTGACCAACGCGACCATCGCCATCGGCATCTCGCAGATCCCCGCAGTCATCCGCATCACCCGGGCCGAGACCCTGCGGCTCAAGCACGTCGACTACGTCGGCGCGGCGATCGCCAACGGCGGCGGCGACGGGACCGTGCTCTTCCGGCACATCCTGCCCAACGCCACCTCCGCACTGATCGTCCAGGCGACCGTCGGCATTCCCGCCGCCATCATCGGTGAGGCGCTGCTCAGCTTCCTGGGCCTCGGCGTCCAGCCGCCGGACCCGTCCCTCGGCGTGATGCTCTCCGGCGCCCAGTCCTTCCTGGCCCCCGCGCCCTGGCTCGCCGTCTTCCCCGGCCTGGCGATCGTCGCGGCGACCCTGGCCTTCAACCTGCTCGGCGACGGACTGCGGGACGTCCTCGACCCCCGTGGAGGGACCCGATGACCGAGACCGTTCTCGAATCCGTGCGGGGGCCGGTGGGCGAACCGGTCCTGAGCGTCCGCGACCTTTCGGTGTCGTTCCGCTCCGACACCCGGACCGTGCACGCCGTCGACGGCGTCTCCTGGGACCTCCATCCCGGCGAGGTACTCGCCGTCGTGGGGGAGTCGGGCTGCGGCAAGTCCGTCACCTCCATGGCCGTGATGGGGCTGCTGCCGCCCACGGCACACATCGGCGGCTCCATCCGCCTCGGCGGCCGGGAAATGGTTGGCGCGCCGGAGAAGGAGCTCCAGAAGGTCCGCGGCAAGGACATCGCGATGATCTTCCAGGAGCCGATGACCTCGCTCAACCCGGTCCTCACCATCGGCCGCCAGATCGGCGAGGTGCTGCGCAGGCACCAGGGGCTGAACCGGAAGGAGGCCAGGGAGCGGTCCGTGGACCTCCTCGACCTGGTCGGCATCCCCGCCCCGCGCAGCCGCATCGACGAGTACCCGCACCAGCTCTCCGGCGGCATGCGCCAGCGCGTCATGATCGCGATCGCCGTCGCCTGCGACCCCTCGGTCCTCATCGCCGACGAGCCGACCACCGCGCTCGACGTGACCGTGCAGGCCGGCATCCTCGAAGTCCTCCAGTCGCTGCGCGAACGGCTCGGCACCGCGATCGTCCTGGTCACCCACGACCTCGGCGTCGTCGCCGACGCGGCTGACCGGGTGCTGGTGATGTACGCCGGACGCTCCGTCGAACAGGCCCCCGTCCACGACCTGTTCGCTACTGCCCGGCACCCGTACACCAGGGGCCTGCTCGGTGCCGTCCTGCGGCCCGGCGGCGAGGGCAAGCGCCGGCTGCCCGAGATCCCCGGCCTGGTGCCCAGCCTCGACAGCCAGCCCGATGCCTGCACCTTCGCGCCCCGGTGCAGCCGCGCCGACGAAAGGTGCACGGGCGCCCGTCCCGGCTTCGGGTCCGTCGACCCGAGTACGGGCGCGGACGCCGCCCACCGCGCCGCGTGCTGGCACCCGTACGCCGCCGACGAGGCGTCCGACGTCCTCGCGGCCACCTCCGCGGCCCAGCCCGCGCGACCCGACCAGGAGGCCGGAAAGTGACCGCAGCGCAGACCGTCCCCGCCCCGCGCGAAAGCGCCGAGGGCGCCGCGGACCAGCAGCATCCCGTGCTGCGGATCGACTCGATGGAACGGCACTTCGCCGCCTCCGGCGGCGGCACCGTCCGCGCCGTCGACGGTGTCTCGATCACCGTCGGCCGCGGCGAGGTCGTCGGCCTGGTCGGGGAGTCCGGCAGCGGCAAGTCGACCGTCGGCCGCTGCGCCGTACGCCTCGACGAACCCACCGGCGGCACCGTCCACATCAACGGTACGGACATCTCCCACCTGTCCCGCCGTGCCCTGCGCCCCCTGCGCAAGGACTTCCACCTGGTGTTCCAGGACCCCTCGTCCTCGCTCGACCCACGCATGACCATCGGCCAGATCATCGCCGAACCCATCAAGCTGCACCGCCGGGCCCGCGGCGCCGCCGTCCGCGAGCGCGTCGAGGAGCTGCTCGCCCAGGTCGGGCTGCGTCCCGAACACGCCGACCGGCACCCGCACGAGCTCTCCGGCGGCCAGCGCCAACGCATCTCCATCGCCCGCGCGCTCTCCTGCGACCCCGATCTCGTCGTCGCGGACGAACCGACCTCGGCTCTCGACGTCTCCGTGCAGGCCTCCGTCCTCAACCTGCTCGCCGACCTCCAGCGCGACCGCGGCTTCGGCTGCCTGTTCATCACCCACGACCTGGCCGCCGTCGAGTTCCTCGCCGACCGGATCGCCGTGATGTACCTCGGTCAGATCGTCGAACAGGCGCCCACCGCCGAGCTGTTCGCCGCTCCCAAGCACCCCTACACCCAGGCGCTGCTCTCCGCGGCGCCCGTGCCCGACCCGGTGCTCCAGCGTTCCCGCGAGCGCATCGTGCTCCACGGCGAGCTGCCCAGTCCGCTGGACCCTCCGCCCGGCTGCCGCTTCCACACCCGCTGCCCGCTCGCCACCGAACGGTGCCGCACCGAGGTCCCCGCCCTGCGGGAGCTGCCCGGCGGCCGGCAGGTCTCCTGCCACCTCGTCGACGACGACGGAACCGCCCCGGACGCGGCCGTCTGAACCGCGTACGGGGGCGGGCCCCCGTTCCCGGGGCCCGCCCCCGTACGTACGATCCGCAAACGAACCACCACGGACCACAAGAACTCAGCACGCCGCAGCAAGGAGCCGCATCCGTGTTCACCACCCGGCCCACCCTCCAGGGCACCTTCGGCATGGCGTCCTCCACCCACTGGCTCGCCTCGCAGTCCGCGATGGCGGTCCTGGAGGACGGCGGCAACGCCTACGACGCCGCCGTCGCCGCCGGATTCGTCCTGCACGTCGTCGAACCGCACCTCAACGGCCCGGCCGGCGAGGTGCCGATGATCCTGGCGCCCCACGACGGGGACGTCCAGGTCCTCTGCGGCCAGGGCCCCGCCCCGGCCGGTGCCACGGTCGCCCACTACCGCTCGCTGGGCCTTGACCTGGTCCCCGGCACCGGCCCGCTCGCCGCCGCCGTACCGGGCGCCTTCGACGCCTGGATGCTGCTCCTGCGCGACCACGGCACCAAGACCGTCGCCCAGGTGCTGCGGTACGCCATCGGCTACGCCGAGGACGGGCACGCACCCGTCGAGCGCGTCGGCCAGACCGTCGAGACCGTCCGCGAGCTCTTCGAGACCGAGTGGCAGACCTCCGCCGACGTCTACCTGCCCGGCGGCAAGTCCCCGAAGCCGGGCGAGCTGTTCCGCAACCCCGCCCTCGCCGCGACCTGGCGCCGCCTGATCGCCGAGGCCGAGCAGACCGGCGGCGACGACCGCACCGCGCAGATCGAGGCCGCCCGCGCGATCTGGCGCGAGGGCTTCATCGCCGAGGCCCTGGTCCGCCGGGCGGCCGTCCCCACCATGGACACCAGCGGCACCCGCCACACCGGCACCCTCACCGCCGCCGACCTGGCCGGATGGTCCGCGTCGTACGAGGCCCCCGCCACGTACGACTGGAACGGCTGGACGCTGGCCAAGGCCGGCGGCTGGAGCCAGGGCCCCGCCTTCCTCCAGCAGCTCGCCCTGCTCCCCGCCGAGCTGCCGCGGTACGGCTCCGCCGAGTACGTCCACCTGCTCATCGAGGGCTGCAAGCTCGCCATGGCCGACCGGGAGGCCTGGTACGGCGACGCCGCCGAGGTCCCGCTCGACACGCTGCTCTCCGAGCCGTACAACGCTGCCCGCCGCGCCCTGGTCACCGACGAGGCCTCGTACGAGCTCCGCCCGGGCAGCCCCGACGGCCGCACCCCCGTCCTCAGCGAGCACGCCCACGCCGTCGCCGCCGGTGAGTCCGGGTTCGACGCCATGGGCATACCGGCCGCCGGTGTCGGCGAGCCGACGGTCGCGAAGGAAGGCGCCGGCGAGCCGACGGTCGCCAAGGACGGCGCGACCCGCGGCGACACCTGCCACGTCGACGTCGTCGACCGCTGGGGCAACATGGTCTCCGCGACCCCCAGCGGCGGCTGGCTCCAGTCCAACCCGGTCGTGCCCGAGCTCGGCTTCCCGCTCGGCACCCGCCTCCAGATGGCCTGGCTGGACGAGGGCCTGCCGAACTCCCTCACCCCGGGCCGCCGCCCCCGCACCACCCTCACCCCGTCCCTCGCCCTGCGCGACGGCGTCCCGGTCATGGCTTTCGGCACGCCGGGCGGCGACCAGCAGGACCAGTGGCAGCTGCACTTCTTCCTCGCCGTCGCCCTGCGCGCCGAGGTCCGCGGCGGCCTCGACCTCCAGGGCGCCATCGACGCCCCGAACTGGCACAACGACAGCTTCCCCGGCTCGTTCTTCCCGCGCGGGATGCGCCCGGGCAGCGTCACCGTCGAGGAGGGCATGGACCCGGAGGTCGTCGCGGAGCTGCGCCGGCGCGGTCACGACGTCACGGTCGGCGACCCCTGGTCCGAGGGCCGGATGTGCGCGGTCGCCCGGGACCCGGAGACCGGGGTGCTGTCCGCGGCGGCGAACCCGCGGGGCATGCAGGGGTACGCGGTCGGGCGCTGACCGGCCACCGGCCGGCCACGCCCCCGTCATGACCAGGTCGTCGGCGTCCGGGCGGCCCGTGCTTAGCTGGGGGCATGATCGATGACTTCCTTGCCGGGGACCTGACCGAGGTCGAGGCGGCGGTCCGCGCAGCGGCCGCCGCCGAGATCATGCCGCGCTACCGGCAGCTCGCCGCTCACGAGATCGTCGAGAAGAACGGTCCGCACGACCTCGTGACCACCGCGGACCGGCTCGCCGAGGAACACCTCACCGCCGCCCTGAGCCGGCTCCTGCCCGGCTCCGTGGTCGTCGGGGAGGAGGCGGTCCACGCCGACCCGAAGGTGTACGAGGCGCTGAGCGGCGGGGCCCCCGTATGGATCGTCGACCCGGTCGACGGCACCCGCCAGTTCGTCCGCGGTGAACCTGGGTTCTGCACCCTGGTCGCCCTGGCCCACCGCGGCGAGCTGCTGGCCTCCTGGACGTACGCCGCCGCCCTCGACGAGATGGCCGTCGCGGTCCGCGGCCGGGGGGCCACGCTCAACGGCGCCCCGATACGTTCGGGCTCGCCCGCGCCCGACGCCGTACTGCAGGTGGCCATGTCGCACCCCGACTACACCACCGACGCACAGAAGCAGGCTCTGCTGGGCCTGCGCACCGAAGACATCGACGCCCGCCCCTGCGGTTCGGCCGGCCTCGAATACCTCGCCGTCGCCCGCGGCGACCTGGACGCGCTCGCCTTCAACTGGGAGTACGCCTGGGACCACGCGGCGGGGCTCCTCCTGGTCACCGAGGCGGGCGGCGCGCAGGCCACGCTGTCCGGCGCGCCGTTCCGTATCGCCGGCGGCAACGATCTGCCCTTCACCGCGGCCCGGGACCGTGCGACGGCCGAGCGCATCCTGGCCGCGCTGCGCGCCGGGGCCTGAGCAGTCGGGTTCCTCAGGCCAGCAGGGTGCGGGTCAGCGCGGCGAGACGCTCGCGCGCCCGGGGGTCGTACGCCTGCTCGTGGGCGGCCGTCTCCGTGAACCGGTCGAAGTAGCGGCCGCTGACCTTGGCGAGGGCGGGGTCGGTGATCAGCCGCACCGTGGGACGGACGCCCTCCGCCACGGGGACCGCCGGAGTCAGTCCGTACGCCCGCACTCCCTCGGTGTCCATCAGATGGGCCGGGTGCAGGGCGTTGAAGGTGACCCCGCTGTCCGGCGTATGCGAGGCGGCGAGATCGAACGTCGACATGATCACCGCGAGCTTGCTCCGGCAGTAGGCCTCAAGGCCTTCGTAGCCGCGTTCCATCATGACGTCGTCGAAGTCGACGGGCGACTGCCCCACGGAGGCCACCTGGACCACGCGCGCCGGGGCCGATGCGGTCAGCAGCGGAAGCAGTTCCCCGATCAGCAGATACGGCGTCAGGTAGTTGACAGCGAAACGGAGTTCATGGCCCTGCGCGCTCAGCTCGCGGCGCAGCGGCTCGGCGCCCCCGCCGGCCACCGCGTTGTTGACCAGCACCTCGAGCCGGGGCTCGGCCGCCCGGACGGCCGCGGCCAGGGACCGGACCTGGTCCAGGTCGGAGAGGTCGGCGAGATAGGTGCGGACCTCGGCGCGGCCGGCCGAGATCGCCCGGACCTCGGCGGCTGCCCGGTCCAGCCGCTCCCGGTTGCGGCCGTGCAGAAGCAGCGTCGCGCCGCGGCCGGCCAGATCGCGGGCGAGGTGGAGGCCGAGGCCCTGGGTGGCGCCGGTGATGAGGACGGTCCTGTCGAAGTGGGTGGGCGCATGGCTGTGCACGTCCTGAGTGTCCATGGGTTGAGTTATATCAAGACCTTGATTCAACTTCCATACTTGCCATGCGTCTGATCCCTGCTGCAAGCCCATGGCTGTACGCTCGCGAGCATGGGAATGACCGCCGGCGACCGCCTCGGCGCGGACATCAAACGTGCAGAGCAAGCCCTCATGGCAGCCAAGAGTGCCGCGCTGAAGGGTGCCGACCTGAGCGTCGCGCAGTACGCGGCGCTGTTCGCGCTCGCCGACAACCCCGGGATGTCAGGGGCAGCTCTGGCGAGGGCCTGCCTGGTGACACCGCAGGCGATGGCGGCGGTGCTCAAGAACCTGGAGGAACGCGGACTGATCGTCAGGTCCGTGCATCCGTGGCACCAGAAGATGCTGGAGACCCGTCTGACCGAGGCCGGGACGCGGACGCTGCGGCAGGCCGATGAGCAGGCGGTACGGATCGAACGCCGGATCGCGGACGAGTTCACCCCGCAGGAGCGCGACGCCCTGCGCGAGCTGCTCGCCCGCTGCGTCGAAGCCATTCAGCGGGACTGAGCCCTTGAGCCCCTTCCGGGGCTCAGCCCCTCAACTCCTTTCGGGGGGCGGGCCGGCGCCGTCCTCGCGGTCAGGCCGCCTCCGTCCGCAGGACCTCGCGTACGTCCCGCACGACTGCCGCGGCCGTCTCCACCGCCGTGGCGTCCAGCCCCCGCAATGCCTCGCCCACCCGCTCCGCGAAGTGCGCGGGAGTGTCCGGCAGGGCCGCCGCGGCGGCCAGCGCGCCCTTCTCGTTGAGGCACCAGGTGCGGTGGTGGGCGTGCAGGGACTGGACGAGAACGCCGAACGCCCGCGACAGACAGAGCGAGACGTGGAGCCGGTCACCGGTCGGCGCCGACTTGCGGGCTGCCTCGACCGAGAACTCCGCCTCCCAGGCCGCGTCGGCAAGCGCCGTGCGCAGTGGCTCCGGATAGTCTGACGTCTCCTGCCGAAGGGCTGTCAGCTCGCCGTGCGGATCGGCGAGTACGTGCCCGAGTGCGACCTCGCCCGGATAGGCGGGCGACCAGAAGCCGAGCGGATGGCCGGGCTGGACCCCCACCTCGAAGCGGCCCTGCCGGCAAGCGGACCAGACGGCCTCGACCCGGTCCAGATCACGCAGGATCCAGTCGACCGGGGCACCGTCCACCCGCAGCCAGGCCCCGCCGTTCACCCACGGCCCCCAGCCGCCCGGTCCGGCCACCTCCACCGGGGAGCCCTGGAACGCGGAGGCCAGCGCGGTCAGTGCGGAGAGGTCCGGCACGCCTCGGTAGTACAGGCCCAGGTCCCAGTCGGAGTCCGGCCGGTGGGTGCCCCGGGCCCGGCTCCCGCCGAGGACGACGGCGCGGACGCCGGGCACGGCGGTCAGCCGTTGCGCCATCTCGCCGATCCGGTGGCGCAGCCCGGAATCCTCCGCTTCGCAGGAGACGGCAGGACGCGGTTCCGGGTGCGGCGGCTGCGCGTGGTTCGGAGTATTCATCGGACGGGCACCCTACCCGCGCCCGAACTGTCGGCGCCTGCGAATATCCTGGGTGCTCAGACCGTCGGCTGACAAAGGAGTCCGAAGGTGCCGTCGATGCTCGATGCCGTCGTCGTTGGGGCAGGCCCCAACGGACTGACCGCCGCAGTCGAACTGGCCCGCCGTGGCTTCGCCGTGGAGGTCTTCGAAGCCGAGCAGACCGTCGGCGGCGGAGCCCGTACCGAAGAACTCACGCTGCCGGGCTTCCGGCACGACCCCTGCTCGGCGGTCCACCCGCTGGGCATCGGCTCGCCCGCCTTCGCCGAGATGCCACTCGCCCGGCACGGCCTGGAGTGGCTGCAGCCGCAGCTCGCCCTGGCTCACCCCTTCCCGGACGGTACCGCCGCGGTGCTGGCCACCTCGGTGGGGGAGACGGCCATGACACTCGGGCCGCAGGACGCGGGGGCCTACCGGAGACTCATCGCCCCCTTCATCGGCCACTGGGACAGCCTCGCCCAGGACTTCCTGCGCACCCCGTGGGACGGCCTGCCCCGTGACCCGTACCGCTGGGTGCGCTTCGGGCTCGACGCGATCCAGCCTGCCACGCTCCTGTCCCGCCGCTTCCGGAGCGAGAAGGCGCGCGGCCTCTTCGCCGGACTGGCCGCCCATGCCATAGCTCCCACCAGCGGCCTCGCCACCGGCGGCATCGCCCTGCTCTTCGCGCTCGCCGCGCACGAGAAGGGCTGGCCGGTGCCGCGCGGCGGCTCCCAGGCCATCTCCGACGCCCTCGCCTCGTACCTGCGGGAGCAGGGCGGCGTCATCCGTACGGGCACGGAGGTCAAGCGCCTGGACGAACTGCCGCCGGCCCGCGCCTACATCTTCGACACCTCGCCGACCGCGCTGGCCCGGATCGCGGGGCTGGGCAACGCCTACCGGGGCTACCGCTACGGCGCGGCCTGTTTCAAGATCGACTACGCCCTGTCCGGCCCTGTCCCCTGGACCGCGAAGGAGGCCCGCCGGGCCGGCACGGTCCACATCGGCCCCACGGCCGGCGAGATCGACTCAGCCCTGCGCGCCGCCGTGACCGGCCGTGACCCCAGTGTGCCGTTCCTGATCACCGCCCAGCCCAGCCTCACCGACCCGTCCCGCGCCCCCGAGGGCAAGCAGGTCTTCTGGGTGTACGGACACGTCCCGGCGGGCTGGGAGGGAGACGCGACCGAGGTCATCGAACGCCAACTGGAGCGATTCGCCCCCGGTTTCCGCGACACCGTGCTCGCCCGCGCGGTGACGGGCCCGCCCCAGCTCGCCGTGCGCAACGCGAACTACGTCGACGGGGACATCGCCTGCGGTGCCTTCTCCGGGCTGCAGACCGTGATCCGCCCCAAGCTCGCCCGGGTGCCGTACGCGACCGCGCACCCGTCGGTCTACATCTGCTCGTCCGCGACCCCGCCCGGCCCCGGGGTGCACGGCATGTCAGGACACCACGCGGCGAAGGCGGTATGGCGCCGGCTGCGGGAGTCGGGACCTTCCGGCGGCCGGTGACGGCTGTACAGGAGGGAGCCATGTACAGCCGCATCCGCGGCCTTTGGGCTACTTGTCCCCGGGTGCGAGACAATCATGGTGTGCAAGGGGCTGGCACTCGGCAGGACGGACCCTAAGGTGGTGCGGCATGGACAGACCCGCACCCGCCGTCGCCCGGCCGATCCGGATACCGGTGGGGCTCGTCGTCCTCGTCGGGCCACCGGCCTCGGGGAAGACCAGCTTTGTCCGGGCGCTCATCGCACGACGGAAGATCGATGCCGAAGCATTGGTGTCCAGCGACGAGATCCGCGCCGAGCTCCTCGGTGACCCGCCGGCCGAATCGGACAGCGACGAGGTGGACGCACGCGTCTTCGAGGAACGCGACCGAAGGGTCGTCGCCAGACTCGCCGCGGGGCGATGTGCGGTTGCGGAGTCGACGAACGTCACCCCGCAGGCCCGCGTGCGACTCCTCGCCATCGCCAGGCGCTTCGACGCTCCTGTGACCATGCTGCGGTTCACCTCCGACATCACCGACCTCCTGCAACAGCACAGCGAGCGGGGGCGCCCGGACGTCACCGCCGCAGATGTCCGCACCTCCGCCGCGATCATGGCGCGGGAGGCCGGTGCCGACCGATTGCACTCCGAGGGTGCGGCAGCCGTCCACGACGTCCCCGGCCGACGGCAAGGGGTCACACCGGCCGTCGCCGCCGAACACTTTGCGTTCTGCTGACCCGGCCGCCGAGTCGGAATCCGCCGTGGCGGACCGTTGCCGGGAGCGCTGGAGCGAAGGAGCGACGGTGGCCCGCCGAGGTCTGGCGCGGGCCCGGCCGGCGGTCGTCGGACCGGCACGCGCGCGGTCACCTGCACGCGCACGGGCCGGTACCGGCATGATGGCCGCATGCGCACACCTTCCGCCGTCACCGTCACCCTCGTGCGGGGTGACATCACCCAGCAGTCCGTCGATGCTGTCGTCAACGCCGCGAACTCCTCCCTGCTCGGCGGCGGCGGGGTCGACGGTGCGATCCACCGGCGCGGTGGCCCCGAAATCCTGGCAGCCTGCCGGGAGTTGCGTGCCTCGCGGTACGGCAAGGGGCTGCGCACGGGCCGGGCCGTCGCCACCACGGCCGGAAAGCTCGACGCCCGCTGGGTCGTGCACACGGTCGGCCCGGTCTGGAGCAGTGCCGAGGACCGCTCGGCACTGCTGGAGTCCTGCTACCGCGAAGCCCTGCGCGTCGCCGCGGAGTTGGGGGCGCGGACCATCGCGTTCCCGGCGATCTCCACCGGCATCTACGGCTGGCCGATGGACGACGGTGCGCGCATCGCCGTCCGCACTGTACTGGCGGAGGCCGCTGCGCCCATCGAAGAGGTGCGATTCGTGCTCTTCGACGCGCACGCGTACGTGGAGTTCGAGGAGGCGCTGGTGGCGGCGCAGGCCTGAGGGGGTCCGGGACCCGCGAACGGCCCCGGCTGCCCGTGCTCAGGCCGCCCGGGCGGGCCCGGCACCCTCGACGCCACGCGGCCGGAGCCGATCTGCCGGCACGCGTCGGTCCGTTCCGCCTCCGTCGGCGTGTGCGACGCGACGGGAAGCCGGCCATGTCCGTCCCCTTCGGCCTCGACGGAGAAGGCCGGCCGCGCCGACCCGCAACCGGACCCCGGAGGGTAGTCCTCGGTGATCAGGCATAGAAGCGGTACAGCGCCTGGGCGACACACGCCGGCTTGTCCGACCCGTCGATCTCCACGGTGAGGTCGACGGCCACCTCGACTCCGCCCCTGACGTCCCCGACCGAGGCGATGCGCCCATGTGTGCGGATACTCGAGCCGACCCGCACCGGGGACGGGAAACGGACCTTGTTCAAGCCGTAGTTGACGGCCATCGACACGCCCTCGACCCGGAGCAGCTCGCTCCACATCGGGATGAGGAGCGAGAGGGTCAGGTAGCCGTGGGCGATGGTGCCGCCGAACGGGCCCTCCTTCGCGCGCTCCACGTCCATGTGGATCCACTGGTGGTCGTCGGTCGCGTCGGCGAAGGTGCCGACCCGTTCCTGGGCGATCTCCAGCCAGGAACTGTGGCCGAGATCGGCGTCGTCCAGAGCCTTGATCTCGTCGATGCCGTTCACGGTGAGGGACATGGGTACTCCTTGGGGAGAGAGGGGAACGGGGGTGTCAGCCGGAGCCGTAACGCGCCCTGATCGGCGCCTTGAGAAGTTTTCCGGTGGCATTGCGGGGGAGTTCGGTGGCCAGAACCACCGACCGGGGGACCTTGTAGCGGGCGAGCCGGTCCCGCATGTGGGCGATGAGTTCGTCCGCCGTGACGGCCGTGTCCGCGCGGGGCACGACGACGGCGCGTCCGACCTCGCCCCACTTCGGGTCCGGCACGCCGATGACGGCGGCCTCGGCGACCGCCGGATGACCGAGCAGGACGTCCTCGACCTCGGCCGGATAGATGTTCTCGCCGCCCGAGATGATCATGTCCTTGAGACGGTCGACGAGGGTGACGTAACCGTCCGCGTCCACGGTCGCCACATCACCGGAGCGGAAGCGGCCCCCGGCGAGGAACGCCGCAGCGGTCGCCTCGGGCAGATTCCAGTACCCGGGCGTCACGTTGGGGCCTGCGACGACGACCTCGCCCTTGTCGCCGGTCGGCGCGCTCTCGCCCGAGGGCAGCAGGATCTCGACGTCCGTGAAGAAGTGCGGTACTCCCGCCGATCCGGCGTGGTCGAGCGAGTCCGCCCGTCCGAGGACGAGGGCTCCCGGGGAGGTCTCCGTCATGCCGTAGCCCTGGACGAAGGTGAGCCCCCGGTCCAGACAGGCCCGGGCCGTACGCGAGGGGACCGGGGCACCTCCGCAGAGCAGGGTCCGCAGACTGGACAGGTCGGCCGTCGCCCAGCCGGGCGCCGACACCATCGAGTCGTACATCGTCGGGACCCCGAACATGCAGGTGACGCCGTGCTGTTCGATCAGTGCCAGGCTGCGGGCCGCATCGAACGAGGACTCCAGGACCACCGTGCCGCCCTTGAGGAGCGTCGGCAGGCAGCTCATGTTGAGGGCGGCGGTGTGGAACAGTGGTGCCCCGACGAGCGCGACTTCGTCACTCGCGACATCGGTGTCGACCAGGACGTTGAGGCTGTTCCAGACGATGTTCCCGTGAGTGAGGACCGCCCCCTTGGAGCGCCCGGTGGTTCCCGAGGTGTACATGATGAGACAGACGTCCTCATGGCCCACCTCCTCGTCCACCGGCTCCGTGGCGGCCCCGGCGAGCAGTTCCTCGTACGATTCCCCCGGGCCCTGCTCGACGGCGATCACGGTGCCGATCCCGGAACCCTGGGCCAGCGCCTGCACCCGGTCCCCGGGCTGCCGGGTGTGCACCAGGACCCGGCAGCCCGAGTCCTGTGTCTGATGGAGCAGCTCCGGCAGGGCGAGACGGGTGTTGAGAGGGACGAAGGCCGCACCGAGCAGCCCCGAGGCGAACAGCGTCTCCAGATAGGCCGGATGGTTCGGTCCGAGAAAGGCCACCCGGTCACCGCGGCCTGCGCCCGCCGTCCGCAGCGCGTGCGCGAGCCGGGTGGACCGCTCGTGGAGTTCGGCATAGGTGACGGCGCGGCCCTCGTGCAGGAGAGCGGTGCGCCGGGGAGTTCTGCGGTTGCGTCGCACGACCCAGGAGCCGATGCCCTGATTACGCATGGAAGCCATCCCTCAGCGGTGGGTCAGACCGAGCAGCGCGGCTGCGTTCTCCTTGAGGATCTTCGGTCGCACCGAGTCCTTGATCGGGAGCCCGGCGAAGTCGGCCAGCCAGCGGTCCGGCGAGAGCATCGGATAGTCGGAGCCGAACAGGACCTTGTCCTGCAGCAGGCTGTTGGCGTACTTGACCAGCTGCGGCGGGAAGTACTTCGGTGACCAGCCGGACAGGTCGATGTAGACCTGCGGCTTGTGGGTGGCCACCGCCAGTGCCTCGTCCTGCCAGGGGAAGGACGGGTGGGCGAGGACGATCGGCATGCCGGGGAAGTCCGCGGCCACATCGTCCACGTCCATCGGGTTGGAGTACTTCAGGCGGATTCCGCCACCACCGGGCGTGCCCGCACCGATGCCGGTCTGGCCGGTGTGGAAGAGCGCGATGGCGCCGGCGTCCTCGATGGCCTCGTACAGCGGGTAGGCCATGCGGTCGTTCGGATGGAACGCCTGGATGCTCGGGTGGAACTTGAACCCCCTGATGCCGCACTCCGTTACCAGGCGATGAATCTGACGGACCGCCGCCTTGCCCTTGTACGGGTCGACCCCGGCGAACGGGATGATGACGTCCGGGTTCTCCAGAGCCGCCTCGGCGATCTCCTCGTTCGGTACCGGCGGGGTGCCCGTCGCCGACTCCGCGTCCACGGTGAAGACGACGCAGGCCATCTTCCGCTGACGGTAGTGCGCGGCGATCTCGGGCAGGGTGGGGTGGCGGTGCTCCGCCTTGAAGTAGGCGCCGGCGGCACTGTCCAGCTCGGCCGAGAGCGAGGTGCCGCCCTTGGCGGAGACCTCGGCGTGCGTGTGGAAGTCGATCGCCACGAGTTCATCGAGGTTCAGCACGGTCGCGGTCCTCACAGTTGGGGGGCGGGGATGCCGAAGGTCTCCGGGACGCGGCCGACCGAAACGGGCCAGGCGTCCGCGATGGTGTCGGCGCTCCAGCCCCCCTCGGCGTACGCGACCGAGACCTCCTGGGGATGCGACCAGAGGGCGAGCCTGTCCCCGCCGATGCCGATGCACTGGCCGTTGACCTCGGCCGAGGCATCCGAGGCGAGGAAGGTCACCAGACCGGCGACGTCGTCGGCGGTACCGAATCCCTCGCCCTTGCGCAGGGTGTCCGGGAACGGCGTGCCGTGGTGCTCCAGTGCCTCGATGTGCGGAGCGAAGGCGGGAATGGTCTTCGTCATGGCGGTCGCAGCGACGGGGATCACGGCGTTCGCGGTGATCCCGGCGCGGGCCAGCTCCATCGCCCAGGTGCGGACCATCGCGGCGATGCCGGCCTTGGCGGCGGCGTAGTTGGTCTGGCCGAAGTTGCCGCGCTGGCCGGCGGGGGAGCCGGCGCAGATGATGCGGCCGCCCTCACCCTGCTCCCGCATCCGCGTGGCGGCGGCGCGCCCGCAGGTGAACGTACCGCGCAGGTGCACCTGGACGACCGTGTCGAAGTCGTCGTCGGTCATCTTCCACAGGACCTTGTCCCGCAGGACACCGGCGTTGGTGACCATGACGTCGAGGCGGCCGAAGGCATCGACCGCGCGGGCGACCAGGGCCTCGGCGGCCTCGGTGGTACCGACCGGCACCGGTTCGGCGACGGCCCGGCCCCCTGCCTCGGTGATCCGCTTCACGGCGGCCGCGGCGGCCTCGGGGTCCACGTCGTTGACGACGACGGCAGCGCCGGCGGCCGCGAGGGACTGCGCATAGGCGAGCCCGAGACCACGGCCGCTGCCCGTGACGACGGCGACCTTGTCGGTGAGGTCCATGAACGGAAGTCCTTTCCCTGACGGGGAGTGATGGCGCAAAGCTAGGCACAATTGTGTCGACGGTCAAGAAGAAGCCGAACATTGGCCTTCCGGTGGGCGTCCCACCCCTACGCTGTCCACGTGACCTGTCCCGACCCCGCCCACGAGCCGGAACCCGCTGCCGACCGCGGTGCCCCGCCCCGCACCCAGTCCCTGATGCTGAGCTTCTTCGGCATTCACGTCCTCGGCACGAAGGCCGCCCTCTCCTCGGCGAGCGTCATCGACGCCTTCGCCCGCGTCGGCGTGGGGGAGGACGCGGTCCGCTCCACCCTCACGCGCATGGTGGGCCGTGGGCTCCTCGCGCGGCACCGGCGCGGGCGCAGGATGTACTTCTCGCTCACCGACCGCGCCGCGGTCGTCCTCGCCGACGGGCAGGAGCGCATCTGGCGCACCGGCGCGGTCAACCGCGACTGGGACGGCACCTGGACCCTGGTCGGCTTCTCGCTGCCCGAATCGTGGCGCCGGGAGCGCCACGACCTGCGTTCCCGGCTCGTATGGGCCGGGTTCGGCCCGCTGCAGAGCGGCCTGTGGGTCGCTCCCGGCCGCGTCGACATCGCGCCCATCGCCGCGGAGCTGGGGCTGGGGGACCGTATCAGGGGCTTCCACGGCGAGGCCGCCGCACCCACCGAGGCCGGCGGCCTGCTCCGGACCGCCTTCGACGTCGACGCGATCGCCGAGGGGTACCGCGACTTCCTGGACCGCTGGGGCGGCGGCGCCGGGGCGGCCGTGGCCCAGGACGACCTCGGCCGTCAGCTCCTGCTGCACACCGACTGGCTCGACCTCGTGCGCGGTGACCCCCATCTGCCGGCCGAGCACCTCCCCCCGCAGTGGCCGGCGGCCGGCGCCGAAGTGCTCTTCCGTGAACTCGCGGCCCGTTTCGAGCCGGAGGCCGAGCGGATCGCCGCGGACATCCTGGACCGCTGGGAGGATGCGCCGCCCGTCTGACCGGCCCGCGGTCCGTCCGCCCGGCGGTGCGCCGCCCTTATGTCAACGCTGTTGACCTTGTGGTGTCCCGGTCGGTCTCATGACCTGCACGGAGGCCTCTTCTCCGCGATTCCAAGGAGCACGCCGTCATGGACCCACTCGCCTCTCTCCGAGACGCCGAACCGGCCCCGTTCTGGCTCGACGACCCCGCGAAGCCGCAAGCCGCCCCCGCACCGGCGGGTGACCTCACCTGCGACCTCCTCGTGGTCGGAGGCGGATACACAGGCCTGTGGACCGCCCTCGTCGCCAAGGAACGCGACCCCTCGCTGGATGTGGTCCTCATCGAGGCCGACGAGGCGGGCGGCGCCGCCTCCGGACGCAACGGCGGATTCTGCGAGTCGAGCCTCACCCACGGCCTGAACAACGGCCTCGCCCGCTGGCCCGGCGAGGTGGGGCTGCTCGAACGGCTCGGCCGCGAGAACCTCCAGGCGATGGAGGACACCCTCGTACGCCATGGTGTCGACTGCGACTGGGAGCGCACCGGCTCTCTCGTCGTCGCCACCCACCCCCACCAGGTCGCTGAACTCCAGGAGGAGGCGGAGGCCGTCGCCCGGTACGGGGGCACATCCGTCCTCCTCGACACCGACGCCGTGCGGGCCGAGATCGACTCCCCGACCTTCCTCGGCGGCCTGTGGAACAAGGACGACGTGGCCATGGTCAATCCGGCCCGTCTCGCCTGGGGCCTCAAAAAGGTCTGCGTCGATCTCGGGGTCCGCTTCCACGAGCACACCCCCGCGCTGTCGCTCGACGAGCAGGGCCCGGCGATCGCCGTCCGTACCCCCTACGGCCGGATCACCGCCCGCAAGGTCGCTCTCGCCACCAACGCGTACCCCTCACTGCTTCGCCGCCACCGCCCGTACACCGTTCCCGTCTACGACTACGCGCTCATGACGGAGCCGCTCAGCGAGGAGCAGCTCGCCTCCGTCGGGTGGCGCAACCGGCAGGGCTTCGCGGACATGAACAACCAGTTCCACTACGTACGTCTCTCCGCCGACAACCGGATCCTGTGGGGCGGATACGACGCGGTCTACCACTACAACGGGAAGGTGCGCCCCGAGCACGACCAGCGGCGCGAGACCTTCGAGACCCTGGCGCGCCACTTCTTCACGACGTTCCCCCAGCTGGACGGGGTGCGCTTCACCCACACCTGGGGCGGGGCCATCGACATGAGCACCCGCTTCTGCGTCTTCTTCGACACCAGCCACCAGGGGAAGGTCGCCTATGCCGCCGGCTTCACCGGGCTCGGGGTCGGCGCGACCCGCTTCGGCGCGGAGGTCATGCTCGACCTCCTCGACGGCGCACGCACCGAGCGCACCGCGCTGGAACTCGTCCGCCGTAAGCCGCTGCCGTTCCCGCCCGAGCCGGTCCGTTCGCTGGGCATCGCCGTCACCAAGTGGTCGCTGGCCCGCGCCGACCTCGACCAGGGCCGCCGGAACCTCTGGCTGCGGACGCTGGACCGCCTCGGTCTCGGCTTCGACAGCTGACCGCCCCGCGCCGGCGCTGCTCAGGCCCCGTCGCGCGCCTGCTCCCGCACCGCGCGCGGCGACAGGCCGAACTCGGCCCGGAACACCTTGCTGAAATGGCTCGCCTCCGCCAGGCCCCTGCGGGCCGCGAGGACGTAAGCGGGCAGGTGCGCCAACGCCGGATCGACCAGGTCCTGGCGATCCGTTCCAGCCGCCGGTGCCGCACGTGATCGCTCACCGTCACCCCCGACACTCTGAACAGGGTGTGTAGATGGCGCACCGAGATGTGGTGCGCCGCCGCGATCGCCCCCGGCGGCAGGTCGCTCGTACTCCGCATGGCCGCCCGGGTACGCCCACCAGTACGCGGGCTACGAGGCAGCCCGCCAGGGCACCACCCACTTCGCAGGCGAGCACACCTCCGAGGAGGCCCAGGGCTACATGGAGGGGGAGTGGAGTCCGGCCTGCGCGCGGCCGACGAGATCCTCACGGACCTCGGCCTGCTGTAGCGGAGGACGGTGGCCGACGCGCCCTGCCGGAAGCCTTCCGGCAGGGCCCGTGCCCCGGTCGGCCGGGTCGCGGCCTCCCCGGGGAGCCGCATCCGTGGATGGCTCTGCCCACGCTCCGTGGATCGACGGGCGGCCGAGCCGGACAGCCCGGCGAAGGACCGACCCGGGTCACGCGCCCCGAACAGTCGCGGCGCGCCCTTCGACAGCCGAGATCAGGGCCTCGACCGTGGCGTCGAAGATCTGCTCGTCGGTCACCTCGGCGAGCTCACCGCCGAGACGGGTGATGTCCGGGAAGCGCTCCGGGTCGACCAGCCGGTACTCGCGGCTCCATGCGGAGTCGTCGGCCGCGCGGGCATCCGCGTCGAACAGCAGGAACGCTGCCTGCTGACCCACGTACGCGAGGAGTGTGTCCCCGATCATGCGGTAGTGGACGGCGGCCTCGGCGCCCTCCAGGCCTGCCTCCCGGACGGCGCCGAGGATGAGTTCGACGACCCGGAACTCGTTGGACCGGCGTGTGGTGCGGCTCGCCATGGCGGAGCCCACCACCGGGTACTTCAGGGCGACCGCGAGGGAGGCGTCGGCGAGTGCCCGGATGCGGCTCTTCCAGTCGAGGCCCTCGGGGATGGCGTCGAGCGCCTCGCCGAGCATGTGGTCCGCGACCGACAGCAGCAGCTCGTCCTTGTCGCGGAAGTGCCGGTAGATCGCGGTCGGATCCGCGCCGAGCTCCTCACCCAGGCGCCGGACGGTGAAGGCGTCCCCGCTTCCGCGGGCGGCGATGCGCAGGCTCGCGTCAATGATCGCGCCGGGCGTGAGCTGACTGCCGGCGCGCTTGCTCCGGGCCTTGGTGACGGGTGACTTCGGCATGGTGCGCCCAGTGTATCGGTTCGGGATCCAGTGAGCGCAACACTGTTGACAGCGCTGTTGCGCTGTCGTTCACTCCTCCTCAACGAACACGTCGGGCGGGTCATTCCGCCCTGCTGGAGGTTGAACTGATGGCGCACAGCAGCGAACGGGCCGACACCGTCTTCGTCGGGGGCCGGGTCTTCACCGGAGCGGGCCCCGTCCCGGTGGACGCCGCCGTCGCCGTCAGGGGCGGCCGGATCGTCGCCGTCGCCGACGCGGGTACGGTGCGCACGCTGACCGGTGCCGGTACGGAGGTCGTCGACCTGGAGGGCGGCCTGCTCGTCCCCGGATTCCAGGACGCGCACATCCACCCCGTCATGGGCGGCACCCAGATGCTCGGCTGCGACCAGAGCGAGCAGACCACCGCCGAGGGCTGCCTCGCCGTGGTGGCCCGGTACGCCGAGGACCACCCTGACGCGGTCTGGATCCGTGGTGGCGGCTGGTCGATGGACTGCTTCCCCGGCGGCACGCCGACGCGTTCCATGCTCGACGCGGTGGTACCCGACCGGCCCGTGCTGCTCATGAACTGCGACGGCCACGGCGCCTGGGTCAACACCCGTGCGCTGGAGATCGCGGCCGTCGACCGGCACACCCCCGACCCGGCCGACGGCCGCATCGAGCGGGAGGCGGACGGTGCCCCGGCCGGCACCCTGCACGAGGGTGCGGTGGAGCTGGTGGCCCAGCACGTTCCGGTCGCGACCGAGGACGAGACGTACGCGGGGCTGCTCGCCGCGCAGCAGTACCTGTTCTCCCTCGGGGTGGCCGGGTGGCAGGACGCCATGATCGGCTCCTTCCACGGCTACCCGGACAACCTGCCCGTCTATCTGCGCGCGGCCCGCGAGGGCTTGCTGCTCGCCCGGGTCGTCGGCGCCCTGTGGTGGGACCGGAACCGCGGTATGGAGCAGCTTCCGGACCTCGAGGAACGCCGCCGCATCGGGCAGGTGGGCCGCTTCGGCGCCACCAGCATCAAGATCATGCAGGACGGCGTCGCGGAGAACTTCACCGCCGGGATGCTGGAGCCCTATCTGGACGGCTGCGGCTGCTCGACCGGCAACTCCGGCCTGAGTTTCGTCGAGCCCGGGCTGCTGAACGAGGCGGTGTGCGCGCTCGACCGGTCCGGCTTCCAGGTCCACTTCCACGCTCTCGGCGACCGTGCCGTGCGCGAGGCACTCGACGCGCTCGGCGCGGCCCGTGCCGCCAACGGCGCCAACGACCACCGGCACCACCTGGCCCACCTCCAGGTCGTCCACCCCGATGACATCGCGCGCTTCGCGGAACTGGGCGTCGCCGCGAACATCCAGCCGCTGTGGGCCGCCCACGAACCCCAGATGGACGAGCTGACCATCCCCTTCCTCGGGGCCGAACGCGCCGCCCAGCAGTACCCGTTCGGGGATCTGCGCACTGCCGGGGCCCACCTCGCCGCCGGCAGCGACTGGTCGGTGAGCAGCCCCAACCCGCTGTGGGGCATCCACGTCGCGGTCAACCGTGCCGCCCCCGTCCAGGAACTCCCCGAGGGCGAGACGTACCCGCCGTTCTACCCCGAACAGGCCCTGACCCTGGCCGAGGCGCTCACCGCGTACACCGCGGGCACCGCCTGGGTGAACCACCTCGATGACGTGACCGGCACGGTCGAGGTGGGCAAGTACGCGGACCTCGTCGTCCTCGACCGTGACCCGTTCACGCGCCCCGCCGACGAGATAGGCGACGTCCGGGTGCGCAGGACGTACGTCGAGGGCCGCCTCGTGTTCGACGCGAACACGACCGCGCCCACTGCGTCGACCGACTGACGCAGCCCCAACGCACCTCATCGAGCCCA
Organism: Streptomyces sp. LN549; assembly: GCF_043203805.1. Lineage (NCBI taxonomy): Bacteria > Bacillati > Actinomycetota > Actinomycetes > Kitasatosporales > Streptomycetaceae > Streptomyces > Streptomyces sp. LN549. The sequence goes on from NZ_JAZHRI010000002.1 coordinate 7,772,067, forward strand.
CCCCGGACGGAGACAGACAGTGCCTTCACAGAGCGCAGGATCGAGACGGCCGACACGGATGCGGGCGGTGCGCCGCGCAGCGGGGACCCTCCTCGCGGCGAGCGCCGTGCTCATCAGCAGTGCGTGCAGCGGCACGGCGAACCCGGGCAAGGACGCCGACGCCGGCAGGCCGTACAAGCTCACCAAGCAGACGCCTGCCGCCGCGGGCGGCATCGACTCCTTCACCTGGTCGATCTACGCCGAGCCCTCCTCGCTCGACTACGCCTACGCGTACGACTACCCGCCGAACCAGATCCTCGCCAACGTCTGCGAGAGTCTGCTGCGCTGGAACCCGGACCTGACGACCTCGCCGAACCTGGCGTCCTCGTACACCAATCCCACGCCCACCACCTGGGTCTACAAGATCCGTCCGGGCGTGCGCTTCCACGACGGGACGGTGCTCACCGCGAAGGACGTCGTCGCCTCGCTGCGCCGTCACATGGACCCCGCCGTGGGCAGCGCGTGGGAGAACACGTTCCGCAACGTGAAGTCGATCGACATGACCGGGCCGCTGGAAGTTACCGTCAGGCTGACGAAGCCGGACGCGGTCTTCAACCAGGAGATGGCCACCAGCTCGGGAACCATCGAGTCGGCCGCGACCCTCGCGAAGGCGGGCAAGGACTACGGCAGCCCCAAGGGCGGGGTGAACTGCACGGGCCCGTTCTCGTTCGGGACATGGGCATCGGGTCAGTCGCTCACCCTGAAGAAGTTCGACGGCTACTGGAACACCGAACTGAAGTCCAAGGCGGGCCAGGTCAAGTTCGTGTTCCTGAGCGATGCGACGACCCGCGTCAACGCCTTCCAGAGCGGTGAGGTGGACGGTGGCTGGATGGTCCCCGCCGACGCCTACGACCAGCTCGGCTCGTCCTCCGCCGGCAAGCTCTACTACGGAGTCAATAGCACCGTCGCCGAAGAGATCGTCAGTAACCTCAAGGGCCCGCTCGGCAACACCGAGGTGCGCAAGGCCCTGCTCATGGCCATCGACCGCAAGGGCATCGTCAAGGCCGGCGTCGGCGGGACGGGCGAGGTCGCCGACTCCCTCGTCACCGACAACATGTGGGATCAGGCGCCCCCCGCGGACCGCAAGGCCATCATCGAGGACGTGCCGCACTACCCGTACGACCCGGCGAAGGCCAAGGAGATCGCGGAGGAGGCCGGGGTGAAGGGGGAGCGGATCGTCATCGCGACCAGCCCGCTCGACTCGCAGACGACGATCGTCGCGCAGGCCGTCGAGCAGGCCGCCAAGGCCATCGGCCTCGACCCCAAGATCGAGACGCTTTCCCCGGAGAAGTACTCGACGCTCTTCACGGACGCCGCCGCCCGCAAGGGAATCGACCTCTTCCTGACCTTCTGGTACACGTCGATCACCGACCCGCTCGACGTGTACGGCTCCCTGGAGACCGGCATGTTCACCAACTACGGTGGCTGGACGAACAAGGAGTTCGACAAGGCGGTCGAGGACGCCTCCGGCACCTATGACCCGGCCGCACGGGCCGCGGCGAGCGCGAAGGCGCAGAAGATCGCCCTGCGGGAACTGCCCTGGCTGCCCCTGTACACGCAGCCCACGAGCGTCTTCCTCGGCAACCGGATCACCGGTGTCCAGCCGTCGGTCGCCTACCTCTACTACCCGTGGGCTGCTGAGATCGGGGCCAAGAAGTGAGCCGCAGGACCACCCGGGCGCTCGGGGTCGTGAGCCGCCTGGCCGGGATGGCGGCGACCTTGCTGGTCACCTCGTTCCTGGTGTTCTCCTCGCTGTACCTGGCACCCGGCGACCCGGCGAGCTTCCTGGTGCGCGGGCGCAGCGCCGGCCCCGAGGAACTCGCCCAGATCCGCCACAGGTACGGCTTCGACGAACCGTTCCTCGTCCGGTACTGGGACTGGCTGGGCGGCGTACTGCACGGCGACTTCGGCCGCTCCTACGTCTTCCACCAGGACGTCAGCGCGGTCATCTGGTCGCGGCTGCCGGCCACCCTGCTGCTGATCGCCGCCGCGGCCCTGCTGATCGCGGTGGCCGGTGTCGCGGCCGGCATCGTCGGCGCGCTGCGCCGCGGCACACGGACCGACTCGATGCTGATGCTGCTGGTGACGGTGGGGGCCGCAGCCCCCGCGTTCGTCGCCGCACTGCTGTTGCGGTCGCTGTTCGGCGTGAAGCTGGGCTGGTTCCCGACCATCGGCAACGGCACAGGTGTTCTCGACCGGCTGCACCACGTCGTGCTTCCGGCGATCGCCCTGTCCGTCACGTTCATGGCGATGGTCACGCGGGTGACCCGCTCGTCGATGCTGGAGGAGCTGTGCCGTGAGCACGTCGAGGTCGCGGTGAGCCGCGGCACCCCGCGATGGACCGTGATCCGGCGGCACGTCCTGCGCAACGCCCTCGGCCCGATCGTCACCGTCTCCGCGCTCCTCATCTCCGGCATGCTGGTGAGCACCTCGATCGTGGAGACCGCATTCGGTATGTCGGGCGTGGGTTCACTGCTGGTGACATCGGTCAACCAGATGGACTTCCAGGTGGTGCAGGCGATCGTGCTGCTCGTGGTGGCCGCGTTCGTCGTGGTCAACTTCCTGGTGGACCTGGTGCATCCGCTGATCGATCCGCGGGTGGCGGCAGCGGGGGGTGCACGATGAGCGCCCCGATGGCGGGGCTGGCCCGCGGGCCGGTCGCCAAGTTGCGCTCCATGGGGGGAGGTTGGCTGGAGAAGCTCTGCCTGGGTCTTCTCGTTCTCTTCGTGCTGGTCGCGGTGTTCGCACCGTGGTTGTCACCGCAGGACCCGACGTACGGAGAGCTGGGTACGGGACTCGTCGGCCCGAGCGCCGACCACTGGCTGGGCACCGACCAGGGCGGGCACGACACGTTCTCGGCCCTCGTCGAAGGAAGCCGTACGAGTCTGGTCGGGCCGCTGCTGGTGGTCCTGGTCTCGACCGTGGCCGGCATCGCCGTCGGCCTGTTCTCGGCGTGGCGGGGTGGCTGGGTCGACACAGTCCTCGGGCGGCTGCTCGACGTCGTCTTCGCCTTCCCGGCGCTGCTCGTCGCGATTCTCGCGGTGGCGGTCTTCGGCAAGGGGATGACCGCGCCGGTGATCGCCATGTCCGTGGCCTACATGCCGTACACCGCACGCCTGGTGCGTGGCCTCGCCATGCAGGAGCAGGCCAGGCCGTACATCGCGGCCTACCGTGTGCAGGGGCACTCCGCGCTGTACGTCGCCGTCCGCCGGCTGCTGCCGAACATCGGCCCGACCGTGCTCGCCCAGTCCACCGTCAACTTCGGTTACGCGCTGCTCGACCTCGCCGCCCTGTCCTTCCTGGGCTTGGGCGTGCAGGCGCCGACACCCGACTGGGGCGCCATGATCAACCAGTCCCAGGCCGCCGTCCTGCGGGGCCAGCCGCTGTCCGCGGTCGTGCCCGCCGTCGCCGTCGTGGTGGTCGTCGTGGCCTTCAACATCGTCGGGGAGAACGTCGGCGACCGGCTCGCGGGGAGGAAGTCCTGATGGCGCTGCTGGAGTACGAGAACCTGAGCATCGCCCTGCCCGGCATGGCCCGGCCGGTCCTCGACGGCATCGACCTGACCGTCTCGGCGGGTGAGGTCGTCGCGCTGGTGGGCGAATCCGGTTCCGGGAAGTCGGTCACCGCACGGTCGGCCCTCGGGCTGTTCCCCACCGGGGCCGATGTCGAAGGTCATGTGCGCGTCGACGGAACGGAGCTGGTGGGCGCCGGCCCGGCTGCCCTACGGGCGATCCGTACCGGCAGAGCGTCGATGATCTTCCAGGACCCCCGGGCTGGCATCAACCCGGTCCGCCGCATCGGCGACTTCCTCACCGAGGCGCTGCGCGTCAGCAACGGCTGGAACAAGGGCCGCGCCAACGACCGCGCCGTCGAACTGCTCGGCGCGGTCGGACTCCCGGACCCCGAGCGGCACCTGCGTCAGTACCCGCACGAACTCTCCGGCGGCATGCTGCAACGCGTCATGATCGCCGGAGCACTCACCGCCGAACCCCGGCTGCTGCTCTGCGACGAACCCACCACCGCGCTCGACGTCTCCACCCAGGCCGAGATCATGGCCATCCTCGGGCGGCTGCAGCGCGAACGCGACCTGGGCATGCTCCTCATCACGCACGACATCGAACTCGCGGCCGCCGCCTGCGACCGGATCTACGTGATGTACGCGGGCCGGATCGTCGAAACCGCTCCCACAGCACAGCTCTTCGAGACACCCCGCCACCCCTACACCGCGGGCCTGCTCGGCTCGTCGCCGCCCCTTCGGGCCCCGGACGGACCGCCCGTCCGGCTCACCCCGATCCCGGGCTCCCCCATGGGGCTGCTCGACTCCGCGCCCGGCTGCTCCTTCGCAGCGCGCTGCCGCTTCGCCCGGCCCGGGGTCTGCGACCGGACACCACCGCCGCTGGAGAGGCTCGGCGAGACGCTGGTCGCCTGCCACCTCGCGCAGGAGTCACTCACGTCCATGAACAACACCTTCACAAGGGAGGGCAGTTGACCGTCGAGAACAGCGCCCGCACACTGCTGCGGGTCAGCGGGCTACGCAAGACCTACCGGACGGGCAAGACGGAGGTCGTCGCCGTCGACGACCTGTCGTTCTCGCTGCGGGCCGGCGGCGCCCTCGGCATCGTGGGGGAGTCGGGTTCCGGCAAGACGACCACGGCCCGGATGCTGATCGGCCTCGAACGCCCCGACGCCGGACAGATCCTCGTCCAGGGTGAACCACTGGCCCCGACCGTACGTGGCAGGGCGGCCCGCCTCGCCCGTGCCAAGGCGGTGCAGATCGTCTTCCAGGACCCGTACCTCTCGCTGGACGGACTGATCACCATCGGCGCCACCATCGACGGAGCGCTGCGCCTGCACGGTCTCGCCGGCCCTGCCGCCCGGGCCGCCCGGACACGGGAACTCCTCGCCCAGGTGGGTCTCGGGGAGCGGGAGGCGGCGGCCCTGCCGCGCAAACTCTCCGGCGGTCAGCGCCAACGCGCCGCCATCGCACGTGCGCTGGCGGTCGAACCCGCGGTGCTCGTACTGGACGAGGCGGTGTCCGCGCTCGATGTCTCCGTCCAGGCCCAGGTGCTCAACCTCCTGTCGGACATCCGCCGCGACACCGGCATCGGCCTGGTCTTCGTCAGCCACGACCTGGCCGTCGTGCGGTACGTGTGCGACGAGGCGCTTGTTCTGTACCGGGGCCGCACCATGGAACACCGCCCCGTCGCGGAGCTGCTCTCCGACCCCGGACACCCGTACACGCAGCTGCTGCTGGCATCCGTTCCCCGGCCGGGCTGGGACCCCGACTCCATCAGCCGGCGGCGCAGGGAGCTTGATCCTCTGGCGGCGGGACGCGGCGGCTGACGGGCCCGTCGCGCCCCGGCCGCCGGGTGTGTCCGGCATCGGCCCGGCGGCCCGGCGCTCAGGCCGCCCGGGCGGGCCCGACGCCGTCGACGTCGAACGTCACCTGGTCCTCGTAGCACCACCACCAGGTCTCGCCCGGCTCGTAGGAGCGGATGAGGGGATGCCCCGTGGCCTCACGATGCGCGGTGGCGTGCCTGTTGCGGGAGGAGTCGCAACAGCCGATCTGCCCGCAACTCTGGCACTCGCGCAGATGCACCCAGGTGTCACCCTGTGCGACGCACATCGGGCAGGAGTCGGGGCTGTCCGGGGTGACACGTCGAACCTGGTCCAGATGCGAACAGATCGGCGCGGAAGACGCGTCCGTCATGGCGGGCTCTCCTCTTGCGATTCCGTACCGGGCGGGAACCGGTCTCTGCGCAGGCCGACGGGCCTCAGGCCCGCCCGTGGGCGTCGGAGCCTCCTCAAGCCTCTCACCGCGAGATCGCCTGTCAACTCATGACCGGCCGGGTGCGGCGGCGACCGGGCTGTCCACGCCACCGCACAGGCCATGGTCGTCGCCACCTACGACATGGTCGATGCCGCCACCGAGCAGGGCGGACCTCATCGAGGTGCAGGACACCGCCCGGGCCGCGCACGACCGCCTCACCGATGCTGCGGCTGCGTGCTTCACAGCCAACACCTGAGCCGGGCCCAACCGGGCGCGGGCCGGTGCGCCGGGTGCGGAGGCCGGGCCGGTGCCGGTCGTCACCCCGGGGGAGGCGAAGAGGCCCCTGGCAGCTCGACGCTGATGTCGGATTTCCGCCAGCGACAGCCCCGGACCGTGCCCCATGCTTGAACCATGCACACCGACACCGAGCGCTGCGTGCGGGCCGTTCAGTCCAAGGACTCCCGGTTCGACGGCTGGTTCTTCACGGCGGTTCTGACCACCCGGATCTACTGCCGTCCGAGCTGCCCCGTCGTTCCGCCCAAGGTCGAGAACATGACGTTCTACCCGAGCGCCGCCGCCTGCCAGCAGGCCGGGTTCCGGGCCTGCAAGCGGTGCCGGCCCGACACCAGCCCCGGATCGCCCGAGTGGAATGCCCGCGCCGACTCCGTGGCCCGCGCGATGCGCCTCATCCGCGACGGGGTCGTCGACCGGGAGGGCGTCCCGGGACTGGCCACCCGGCTCGGGTACTCGGCCCGCCAGATCGAACGCCAGCTGCTCGCCGAGCTGGGTGCCGGACCGCTGGCGCTCGCCCGGGCACAGCGGGCGCAGACCGCGCGGGTGCTCATCGAGACGACCGGGCTGCCCATGGCCGAGGTCGCGTTCGCGGCCGGGTTCGCCTCGATCCGCACCTTCAACGACACCGTTCGTGAGGTCTTCGCCCTGGCGCCGGGGGAGCTGCGCAGCCGCGCGTCCCGGTCGGCGCGGCCGCCGGCCACACCCGGGGTGATAGCGCTGCGGCTTCCGTACCGTGCCCCGCTCAACCCGAGCAACCTCTTCGGGCACCTCGCCGCGACGGCCGTCCCGGGCGTCGAGGAGTGGCGCGACGGCGCCTACCGCCGCACGCTCGACCTGCCCCACGGGCACGGCATCGTCGCCCTCACCCCGCACCCCGACCACATCGCCTGCCGGCTCTCCCTCTCCGACCCGCGCGATCTCACCCTGGCCATCAGCCGGTGCCGCTGGCTGCTGGACCTGGACGCCGACCCGGTGGCCGTCGACGGGCAGCTGCGCTCCGACCCGTTGCTGGCCCCGCTGGTCGACAAGGCGCCGGGCCGCCGGGTGCCGAGGACCGTCGACGGTGCGGAGTTCGCCGTCCGGGCCGTGCTCGGCCAGCAGGTGTCCACCGCCGCCGCGCGGACCCACGCGGCCCGGCTGGTCACCGCCCACGGCACACCCGTCGACGACTCCGAGGGCGGCCTCACCCATCTCTTCCCGGCTCCGGAGGCGCTGGCCGGCCTCGACCCCGAGCAGCTCGCGCTGCCCCGCAGCCGCCGCCGTACCCTCACCACGCTCGTCGGGGCCCTTGCGGACGGCTCGCTGCGCTTGGGCACCGACACCGACTGGGAGACGGCGCGGGCCGAACTGAACGCACTGCCCGGATTCGGTCCCTGGACCGTCGAGGTCATCGCCATGCGGGCGCTCGGCGACCCGGACGCGTTCCTGCCGACGGACCTCGGCATCCGGCGGGCCGCCCAGCAGCTCGGCCTGCCCTCGACACCGGCCGCGCTCACCGCGCGTGCGGCGGGCTGGCGGCCCTGGCGGGCCTACGCCGTGCAGTATCTGTGGACCGTCGACGACCACCCCATCAACCACCTTCCCGCACAAGGAAGTGCCTCGTGACCACGACAGGCGCCACCCCCACGGCACGTACCGCCACCGCGACAGGCGAAGCCGTCACGGCACGTACCGCCGCCGCGACCCGGCAGCACACGGTGATCGACAGCCCCTACGGCCTGCTGACCCTCGTCGCCACCGACCGGGTCCTCGCCGGCCTCTATATGACGGGTCAGCGCCACCGGCCGCCCGAGGAGACCTTCGGCGAGCCCGACCCCGGCCCCTTCGACGAGGTCGTTGAGCAACTGGACGCCTACTTCGCCGGTGAGCTACGGGAGTTCGACCTCCCGCTGCACCTCGCCGGTACCCCGTTCCAGCGCTCCGTCTGGGCCGAGCTCCAGCGGATTCCGTACGGCGAGACCCGCTCGTACGGAGAACTGGCCGAGAACCTCGGCAAACCCGGGGCCTCGCGCGCGGTGGGGCTGGCCAACGGCAAGAACCCCGTCGGCATCATCGTGCCCTGTCACCGGGTGATCGGGGCCTCGGGGAGCCTCACCGGATACGGCGGCGGCCTCGACCGCAAGCAGCGGCTGCTGGCCTTCGAGAACGGAACGCAGGACAGCGCCCCGGCGCTCTTCTAAGGCGGTACGGCGAAGGGCTCCGCGCGTATGCGCGGAGCCCTTCCCTGTACCGGCCCGGCCGGGTCAGCCGGTGAAGATCTCGACGACCGTCCAGATCGCCAGTCCCAGCATGCACACCCCGCCGATGCGCTGCACGGTCTTGAGCGGTACGCGCTTGGCGATGAACCGTCCCGCGAGCAGCGCCAGCGCCGATACGGACATCAGCGCGGCGGCGGATCCGATCGCGGTGGACCAGGCGCCGTTGCTCGCGGCAAGGTTGGCCGTCGTGATCTGGGTGAGGTCGCCCCACTCGCTGATGAACACCGCCATGAAGGCGGTGGAGTACACCGGCAAGAAGCCGGTGACCGTCTTCGGGCCGCCGTCCTCGTCCTCGTCGCCCGCGTCGGCCCGGAGCAGCATGAAGGCACCGAAGGCGAAAAGGGAGGCGGAGACGAGCTTGACGATCCAGTCGGGCAGCAGGCCGAGCAGGCCGCCCGCCCCGACCGCGATGGCGACATGGACGATGAACGCGGACGACGTGCCGAACCAGACGTAGAGCGGACGCATGCGCGTGCCCATGGCCAGCGACGCGAACATCGTCTTGTCGGGGAGTTCCGCGAGGAAGATCAGCCCGAAAGCGGTGATGATCGCCAGGGGGTCGAGATGCATTCCGGGTGGCTTTCTGTTGGAGCCGGGCCCCGGATCTTCCGCGAAGTGCCACTCGGGCTTTTCGGAGGACCACTCGGCCCGGCATGACGGCACCGCCCACGGGGAGTGGGCGTGTCATACCTGACCGAAGGTCTCGCCCGCCCGCAATGATCCACGAGCCCGGCCACCGGGAACCCGGAGGTTCCAGTGTGTCGACGACCGGTTTGCAGGGCTACTCCCCTTCGCAGCCGTCAACGTTACCGCACGCCCCCGAGGGTGGTCACGTCCGGTCGGCGGTCCAGGTGCGGTCCAGGAAGTCGGCGATCAGCGGCGCGATCTGTGGGAGGTGGTCCTCCAGGGCGAAGTGACCGGTGTCGAAGAGGTGCAGTTCGGCGTCCGGGAGATCACGCAGATAGGCACGGGCGCCGGGCTCGGGGAAGAACATGTCTCCCGTTCCCCAGACGACGAGCGCCGGCGGGGTGTGCTTGCGCAGCCAGTCCTGCCACTGCGGGTAGAGCGCGACATTGGAGTGGTAGTCGAAGGCCAGGTCCAGCTGTGGCTGGGTGCGGCCCGGCAGGTCCAGGAAGTGCTGGTCCAGGGTCCAGCCTTCCGGCGCCACGAGGTCCGGGTCGGCGGTGCCGCCCTCGTACTGGCCGCGGGTCGCGGGCAGGGTCAGCAGGGACCGCACGGTGTCGGCGGCGCCGGGGTTCTCCGGGCGAAGGGCGATGAAGTCGCGGGCCTGCTGCGACAGCCCCTCCTCGTACGCGTTGCCGTTCTGCACCACCAGCCCGGCGATCCACTCCGGGTGGCGGGCGGCGAGCCGGAACCCGACGGGGGCGCCGAAGTCGAACACGTACATCACGAAGCGTGACAGCCCGAGCTGCTGCACGAAGCCTTCGGTGATGTCCGCGAGCCGGTCGAAGGTGTACGTGAACGGGCCGCCGGTGGTGGCGGACGCCGGGGTGTCGCTGTGGCCGAAGCCCGGGTAGTCCGGAGCGACCAGACGGTAGTGGGCGCCGAGCGCGTCCATCAGCCGGCGGAACTGGTGCGAGGCCGACGGGAAGCCGTGGAGCAACAGCATGACCGGGACGTCGTCCATCGCGTCGTCCGTCACGCCGGCGGGGAGCGACTCGCGGTAGAAGACACGGACGCCGTCGACCTCGATGTGCCGGTGACGGATGTGCGGAACAGCTTGAATCGCCATGTTCACATGCCTCCTTGGTGGCTCGATGCATTAGTTTTACGGGAGAGGGCTCTAATGCGTCAAGTGGGTGAGTTAGCATTAGGTGCATGAATGGTCTTGAGCCCCTGACCGGCGAGCTGCTCGCCCTGGACCTGCTCAACACGCTGCCGTACACGGCGCAGGGCCCCCCGGCCGATCAACTGGCCGACGCGGCCGGGCTGCTGGCCTGGCTGGCCCTGGAGGCGGAGCGGCTGCCCGGCGCCGCGGAGGCCCGCGAAGTGACCCCGGAGGACCTGGCGGCGGTGCACGCGGTCCGGGCGCACGCGGGGCTCGCCGTCGCGGCGGCCCGTGGAGGTGAGCGCCCGCCGGAGTCCGCCCTGCGTGGCCTCAACGAGGCGCAGCTCGCCGCCCCCGCTGTCCGGTACGCGGAGTGGAACGGCGACGCCGTCGTGGTGACGGCCCGCCGTTCCGGCCCGCTCGGTGTGCGGGTGGCTGCGGCACTGGCGGAGGAGGTGGCCGAGCTGCTGGCGGATCCGGCGGTCGCGAGGATCCGGGAGTGCGAGGCGGAGGACTGCACGATGCTGTTCGTGCCCGCCCACCCGCGCCGCCGCTGGTGCTCGGCCGAGCGCTGCGGCAACCGTGCGCGGGTGGCCCGCTACTACCGTCGCCACAAGGGGGAGGGGGTGGACGCCCAGGGGTAGAGGCCCGCGGACCGGCGGGCCCCCGGACCGGCGAACTCCTACGCGGGCTTCCGCGCCAGCAGGAACGCCTGCGGGGTGGCCTCCCGCCGGTCCGCCGCCCGGACCAGCCTGGCCGTCACCTCGAAACCGGTACGCATCAGCAGCCCGGCAACCCACTCGGGGGAGAACCGGTACACGTCGAGGTCCACGGGATGCCCGTACGCGTGCTCCAGCCGGACCCGCTCGTCGCCCGCCTTGAAGGCCAGCAGCAGATGGCCGCCCGGGGCCAGTACCCGGCGGAACTCCGTTACGTACAGCTCCAGTTCCTCCGGCGGGGTGTGGACGAGCGAGTACCAGGCGAGAGCCCCGCGCAGCGAGCCGGCCGTCAGGTCCAGGGCGCTCATCGTCCCCACATCGAACCGCAGGTCCGGGTGGCGCCGACGGGCCTCCGCCACCATGCCGGGCGACAGGTCGATGCCGAACGCCGGCAGCCCGATGTCCCGCAGATACGCCGTCACCCGGCCCGGCCCGCAGCCGAGATCGGCGACGGGCCCGCCGCCGTCGGCTGTCACGTGCGCGGCGAAGGCGCCGAGCATCGCACGGTCCAGCGGCTTGGCCGCGAGCTCGTCGGCAAGCAGGGACGCGTAGTCGGCGGCGACGGTGTCGTACGAGGTCCGCGTGGTGCCGAGGGAGGAAGCTGCAGTCATGCACCGGACCGTACCGGCGCCCACCGACATCACGGCCCGGAGCCCGCGCCCGGCCCCGAACCCGCCTCGTCCGTCAGCCGCTTGAGCAGAGCGGGAAGCGCGGTGCCGATCGGCTCCCGGATCGTCTCCTGAGCGAGCGCGTCGTACGGTGTCGGCTCCGCGTTGACCACGATCAGCCTCGCCCCGTGCTCCGCCGCGATCCCGGCCAGCGAGGCGGCGGGCTGCACCTGGAGCGTCGTACCGACCGCGATGAACACCTCGCAGCCCTTGGCGACCGCCATCGCGTCGCCCATCACCACCGGATCGAGCCGTTCACCGAACATGACCGTGGCCGCCTTGAGGATCCGCCGCACACACCGCACGGCGGATCCGGCTCTCCGGCCTCGACCCGGGCCAGGGCCTCCGCCATCGGCGAGCGGGCGTGACAGCGGGTGCACACCACCTGGCGTGCGGTGCCGTGCAGTTCGAGGACCTTGCGAGCGGAGAGACCGGCTGCCTGGTGCAGACCGTCCACGTTCTGCGTGATCACCCGTACGGCCACGCCCGCCCGCTCCAGGTCCGCCACCGCACGGTGGGCCGCGTTCGGCTCGGCGTTCCACGCCGCGGTGGTGCGCCGCATCTGCCAGGAGCGGCGGCGGATGTCCGGATCGGCCATGTACAGGTCGTACCGGACGAGCTTCTCGGCCTCCGGGTCCTTGCGCCAGAGGCCGTTCGGCCCGCGGTAGTCGGGGATACCGGAGTCCGTGGAGATACCGGCGCCGCTGAGGATCGCCACGAGTGTCATGCGGCGAGCGTACGCACCGCGCGCCGCACCTCGCGAGGCGATATCGCGTGCTGCTACCGTCCCCGCCATGGCGAAGGTGACGGTCAGTCTGGACGCGGAACTCGTGGTCGAAGTGATGGTGCTCGCGGGCGTCGGCAGCCCCCAGGACGCAGTCGAACTCGTCGTACGCGACTACATCGCGCGCGGCCACCGCACCGAGGCGCGGACGGCTGCGCGTGAGGAGACCGTGCGCGAGGACGGGATCAGGCCGCAGGAGCAGCAGGGCTGACCCGCGGCCCGGAGCCGGCTCGTCAGGCGACGGGGCTGCCGTCCTCCAGTTCCACGGTGCCCGCGCCGGACTCCAGCGCGTCCAGCGCCGCCCGCACGCGCCCGCGGAGCGCCCCGAGCAGGTACCGGTCGATCTCCGCGGGCTCGACGAGCTTCCATGACAGAAGCTCCTCCTCCTGGAGCCGGACCGCCTTCAGCTGCTCCTCGTCCAGAACCCCGCCGTCGTACACATAGGCCACGATCGGCGGCCGCGTGGTGCCGCGCGCCCAGTCGACCGCGAGCAGCCGGCCCGGCTCCAGGTCGAGGCCGATCTCCTCGGCCGACTCGCGCCGCGCCGCCCGGCGCGGGGTCTCGCCCTGCGCCGACTCGATCGTGCCGCCGGGCAGCGCCCAGCCCTCGCGGTAGTTCGGTTCGACGAGCAGCACCCGCCCCTGCGCGTCCCGGAAGATGCAGGCGGCACCGGCCAGGACCTTCGGGAGACCGGCGATGTACACGGCGTAGTCATTGGTGGTCACACCGGAAGCGTAGTGGTGGGGCGCAATACCAGGTCCAGGGCCCGGACACCCATGGGCAGGGAGGGGGTGGTGCGGTTAGGGTCGGGGCGGCGCGACTGCCTGTTCGAAAGCAAAGGGAATCAAGGTGACGGACGGAGCAGTGATGGAGACCGCACGCGTGCTCGTCGCGGCGGACAAGTTCAAGGGCTCGCTCACGGCCGTGCAGGTCGCTGAGCGGGTGACGGCCGGGCTGCGGCGCGTCGCCCCCGAGGTACGGGTGGAGACCCTGCCCGTGGCGGACGGCGGCGACGGCACGGTGGCGGCCGCGGTGGCCGCCGGATTCGAGCGCCGCGAGGCGCGGGTGACCGGGCCGCTGGGCGACCCCGTGACCGCCGCGTACGCGGTGCGCGACACCACCGCGGTGGTCGAGATGGCCGAGGCCTCGGGCCTCCAGCATCTGCCCGCGGGCGTGTTCGCCCCGCTCACGGCCACCACGTACGGCTCCGGTGAGCTGCTGCTCGCCGCCCTCGAAGCGGGCGCGCGGACCATCGTGTTCGGCGTCGGGGGCAGCGCGACCACGGACGGCGGGGCAGGCATGCTGGCCGCGCTCGGCGCACGTTTCCTGGACGCGGACGGCAAGCCCGTCGGTCCGGGCGGCGGTGGACTCGCCGATCTCGCCACGGCCGACCTGTCCGGGCTCGACGCCCGGCTCGGCGAGGTCGACCTGATCCTCGCGAGCGACGTCGACAACCCGCTCACCGGGCCCAAGGGCGCGCCGGAGGTGTACGGCCGCCAGAAGGGCGCGACCGAGGAAGACATCGCGGTGCTCGACGCGGCACTCACCCATTACGCCTCCGTGCTGGGGCCGGACCACGCCCAGCTGCCCGGGGCCGGTGCGGCGGGCGGAATCGGGTACGGGGCGCTCGTCGCGCTCGGTGCGCGGTTCCGGCCCGGGATCGAGGTGATGCTCGACGTTCTCGGCTTCGCGCCGGCACTGGCCCGGGCGACGCTGGTCGTCACCGGCGAGGGTTCACTCGACGAGCAGACCCTGCACGGCAAGGCCCCGGCCGGGGTCGCCGCGGCGGCCCGCGCAGCGGGCATCGAGGTCGTCGCGGTCTGCGGCCGGCTGGCGCTGGCCCCGGAGGCGCTGGGGCGCGCGGGCATCCGCCGCGCGTATGCGCTCACGGAGCTGGAGCCGGACCCTGCGGTGTGCATGGCCGAAGCGGGGCCGCTGCTGGAGCGGGTGGCGGAGTCCATCGCACGGGATTTCCTGCGCTGAGGAGAGGCTGAACCAAGCCCCTCCGGCTCGGCGCTGAGGAGTGGCGGTGCGGGGGCGAGCAGCCGGTTACGGACCGGGGGCTCGCCCCCGTTACGGACGCCGGTCCGTAACCGCTCCCCGCCCCATCCGCATGGCATCCAGCGCCAGCACCAGTTCCACCAGTTCGCGCGGCCGCGAAAGCGAGCGTGACGTCAGCTCCTCCAGCCGCCGCAACCGGTTCAGCACCGTGTTCCGGTGGCAGCACAGCCGTACGGCCGTCCGCCCCGCCGACCCCCCGCACTCCAGCCAGGCGTCCAGTGTCGACACCAGCAGGGCCCGGTCGGCCGGGTCGCGGGCCAGGAGCGGGCCGAAGACGTCCGTGGCCAGGTAGGCCGCGAGGGCGGGCTGTCCCGCCACCAGGGCCGCGGGGATCCGGCCGTCCAGACAGACGACCTCCTCTCCACCCGGGCCGCATGTCAGCAGCGCCGCATCGGCCAGCCTGCGCGCCGTGCCCAGGGCGGACAGGGCGTCCACCACGGGGCTGACCCCTCCGGGCCCGGTCCCCTCGCCCGACAACAGCGCGGCCACGGCCGGCGGATCCGCATCGCCCAGCGCCACCACCGCGATCTCCCGGTCCGGCCGTGGCCGCCAGAGGAACCGCATCCCGTGCGCGTCGCCGGGACGGTTCCCGGCGCACCAGGGCGCCGGGACCACCGCCACCGCGTACCGGCCCTGCTCCGGGAGCCCCAGCACCGCACCGGCGAGCGCCGCGAGGCCCGGCCCGGTCTCGTCCTCCAGCAGCGCGTCGAGCAGCGCCCACCCCCGCTCGTCCCCGCGCTGCCGCATCCCCGCTCCGTCCTCCGCGCCCCCGGGGGCCGCTTCCACGCCCCGGTCCTCACCGGACCGCAGTCGTGAGGATGACACCGGTCAGGGCCGGGGGCGACAGCGCACACCCCGCCTCTGTGCGTGTGCACAACCGGCGGTCTCCCGCACTGGTCACCCGCAGCGTTTCGGCCACGGACCGTGGACGCGCGGTCCGCACGCTGCTGGTCTGTGGCCCCAGAGAGGCACAGGGCAGGCACAGGCAGGCACAGGCGGACACCGCCGGCCACGGCCAGGCCGGGGCCCTGCGCACCACGAATCGACGCGTCGATTCCAAGACAAGGCGGAAGGAGGAGGACGCATGGCAGCGCTCGAGATCCGCGCACTGTCCGTGGGCTACGGCCCCGTACGGTCCCTGCGCGACGTCTCCCTCGATGTGCCGGCCGGCGCGATCACCGCCGTACTCGGCGGCAACGGGGCCGGGAAGACCACGCTGCTGCGGGCCGTCTCGCGGACCCTCGGCTTCCACCGCGGGACGGGTACGGGCACCGTCCACTTCGACGGACGGCCCCTGGACGGGCTGCGCCCCGCCCAGGTGGTGGCCGCCGGAGTGGTCCAGGTGCCCGAGGGACGACAGGTGTTCGCCCGGATGACGGTGGCCGACAATCTGCGGGCGGGCGCCCTCGGGGCCCGCGGCGGCCGCAAGGCGTCGGCGGGCGCGCTGAAGCGCGTACACGAACTGTTCCCCGTACTGGGCCGGCGTGCGCACCAGCGCGCCGGGCTGCTGTCGGGCGGCGAGCAGCAGATGCTGGCGATGGGCAGGGCGCTGATGGCCCGGCCCCGGCTGCTGCTGCTCGACGAACCCTCGCTCGGACTCGCCCCGTTGATGGCGCAGCGCATCGCCGAGACGGTGCAGGAGATCAACGCGTCGGGCACCTCCGTCCTGCTCGTCGAGCAGAACGCGGCGATCGCCCTGCGGCTCGCCTCCACGGCCTACGTCCTGGAGGTCGGCGAGGTCACCCTTCAGGGGCCGGCCGACGAACTCGCCGCCTCCGACGAGGTGCGCCGCCGCTACCTGGGTGTCGTCGACGAGACGGCCGCCGAGGACGCGGACCGGGCCTCCGCGGCCGTACGCACTCTGAGCAGGTGGTCCGCATGACCATCGCCCAGGAGACGGCCCAGGTCGCAACCGCACCGGCCGCACTCGCCGTCCGTGACGTCACCGTGCGCTTCGCCGGACTCACCGCACTCGACGGCATCTCCTTCACCGTGGAGCCGGGAAGCGTGCACGCCGTCATCGGCCCCAACGGGGCAGGGAAGTCGACCTGCTTCAACGTGTTGTCCGGGGTGTACCGGGCCGCGTCCGGCACCGTCCACCTCGGTACGACGGAACTCACCGGACTCGCCCCGCACAAGATCGCGCACCTCGGCGTCGCCCGAACCTTCCAGAACCTCGCGCTCCCGCCGCACGCCACCGTCGCCGACAGCCTCCTGCTCGGCCGGCACCGGCTCACCCGCGCCGGGTTCCTCGCCAGCGGACTGCGCCTGCCGTCCGCCGCCCGCGAGGCCCGCCGCCATCTGGACCGGGTCCGTGAGATCGCCGAATTCATCGGTCTGGACAAGGAACTGGACCGGCCCGCCGGTGCGCTTCCGTACGGACAGCAGAAGCTCGTCGAGCTCGGCCGGGCGCTCTGCATGGAGCCGCAGGTCCTCCTCCTGGACGAACCCGTCGCCGGGATGACCGCCGACGAACGGCGGCGCACCGCCGCGGTCGTGGCCGGGGTCCGCGACAGCCTCGGCATCTCGATCGTGCTCGTCGAGCACGACATGGGCGTCGTGATGCGGCTCGCGGACGCCGTGACCGTACTCGACTTCGGACGCAGGATCGCGGACGGCACCCCCGCCGAGGTCCAGAACGATCCGGCCGTCGTCCAGGCCTACTTGGGGGCACAGGAATGACCACCTTCATCGAACTCCTCCTCGGCGGCCTCTCCATCGGCTCGGTCTACGCGCTGATCGCGCTCGGCTTCGTCGTCATCTTCAAGGCCACCGAGGTCGTCAACTTCGCCCACGCCTCCCTGCTCCTCGCGGGCGGCTACGTGACCGCCGTGCTCCACGACGACATCGGCTTCTGGCCCGCGCTCGCCGTCGGCATCGCGGGCGCCGCCGTCGTCGGAGCGGCCGTCGAGTTCCTGGTGATGCGCCGCTACCGGGGCAGCGACCACAGTGTGCTGGCCATCGTCACCATCGGCGTCGACATCCTCCTGACCACCGAACTCACCCGGCGCATGGGCACGGACGTGCTCGCGCTCGGCGACCCGTGGGGCGACGGCGTCGTCACCATCGGCGGCGTCACCCTCGCCGAGACCCGGATCGCCGCGTTCCTCGCCGCCGGCCTGCTCATCACCCTGTTCCTGCTCGCCTTCCGCTTCACGTCCTGGGGCGTCTCGATGCGGGCGGCCGCCGAGAACCCGCAGACCGCGGCCCTGATGGGGATCAAGCTCGGCCGGGTCTCGCTCGCCGCCTGGGCGGTGGCCGGAGCGCTTGCCGCGGTGGCCGCCCTGTTCCTCACCGTCTTCCCCACACCCGGCCTGGAACGGGCCACTTCACTGGCCGCCCTCAAGGCCTTCCCCGCCGCCATCCTCGGCGGACTCGACTCGACGACCGGGGCCCTCGCCGGGGGGCTGATCGTCGGTGTCACCGAATCGCTCGCCACCGGCTACCAGAGCGACCTCTCCTTCCTGGGCCGTGGCATCGGCGACCTCGCCCCCTATCTGGTGATGGTGCTCGTGCTGCTCCTGCGACCCGCGGGACTCTTCGGTACGAAGGAGCTCGCCCGTGTCTGACACCACGACCACGACACAGCCGGACACCGCGGTGAAGCCCGCGGCCGGCACATCCGGGGCCGCACTCGCCACCCGGCTGCGCCGTCCGCGCACCTACCTCTGGGCCGTCGGCTCGGTACTGCTGCTCGCGTTCCCGTTCTACCTGGACCGCTTCTGGCTGCAGGCCGGACTGTTCGCGATGGCGGCCGCCATCGGCGCCATCGGGCTCAACCTCCTCACCGGCGCCACCGGCCAGCTCTCCATGGGGCACGCCTTCTTCCTCGCGGTGGGCGCCTACGGCTACTGCGTCCTCGCGGGGGACAGCAGTACGGAGAACGGGCACGAGCTCTCCGGACTCGGCCTGCCCAGCTGGCTCGCCGCCGTGCTCGCGGTGCTCCTCGCGGGAGCCGCCGGCGGACTGTTCAGCCCCATCGCGAGCCGGCTGCGCGGGGCCTACCTGGGCATCGCGACCCTGGCCCTGATCTTCATCGGCCAGCATGTGCTGTTCAACGCGGGCTCCCTCACCGGCGGCTTCAACGGCCGTGCCGTGCCGCCCCTTTCGCTCTTCGGATTCGACTTCGACGACACCGAGGTCATGGTGGCCGCGGTGCCGTTCCAGTCCTCCGAGAAGCTCTGGTACGCGGCGCTGCTCGCGCTGCTCCTGAGCGGCCTGTTCGCCCGCGGAGTGCTGCGCGGCCGGCCGGGCAGGGCGCTCAACGCCATCCGGGACCACCGCATCGCGGCAGGCGTGATGGGCGTCCCGGTGGCCCGCTACCGGGCGGGCGTCTTCGTCCTGTCCTCGATGTACGCCGGACTGGCGGGCGTCCTGCTCGCGCTGGTCTTCCAGCGGACCGTGCCCGAGTACTTCGGCATGGTCCTGTCCCTCGAATACCTCGCCATGATCGTCATCGGCGGGCTCGGCACCGTGGCGGGAGCGGTCGTCGGGGCCGCGTTCGTCTCGCTGCTGCCGCAGCTGCTCACCCACTACAGCGATTCCCTGCCGCTGGTCTCCGCCCCCGGTACGGGCGGCCTGGCTCCGGGCGAGGCATCGCGCTACCTGTACGGCGCCGCGGTGGTCGCGGCTGTGCTGTTCCTGCCCGGCGGCCTGACACGTCTGATGAAGAACTCAGGAGAGAAGAAATGAAACTGCGTGTGCTCGGGGCCGTGTGCGCGGCCCTCACCCTCACCCTCGTGGGCTGCAGCGAGAAGGCCAAGTCCTCCGACGAGGGAGCCCAGGACAAGAGCGGTGTGAAGACCGGCGAGGGCGTCACGGACTCGACGATCACACTGGGTGCGCTCACCGACATGACCGGTGTCTACGCCTCGCTCGGCAAGAGTGTCACCCAGGCCCAGCAGCTCTGGGTCAAGCAGACCAACGCCGCGGGCGGCATCTGCAAGCGCAAGGTCGAGCTGACCGTGCGCGACCACGGCTACGACCCGCAGAAGGCCATCGCCGGATACACCGAGCTGGAGCCGAAGGTGCTGGGCTTCGTCCAGTTCATCGGTTCGCCGTTCGCGGCGGCGGTCAAGCAGCGCATCGACGGCCAGGACAAGGGACTCGTCCTGCCGCAGGCATGGTCGGCGAGTCTGCTCGGCAGCAAGTACGTCCGTGTCATCGGCGCCACGTACGACGTCGAGACGATCAACGCGATCGACTACCTGCTCGCCGAGAAGCGCATCGCCAAGGGCGACAAGATCGGTCATGTGTACTTCGAGGGCGACTACGGCGAGAACGCCCTGGCCGGCTCGAAGTACGCGGCGAAGGAGGCGGGCCTGACCGTTGTCGAGCAGAAGATCAAGCCCACCGACAACGACATGACCGCCCAGGTCGCCGCGCTCAAGCAGGCCGGAGTCAAGGCCGTCGTGGTCAGCGCGGGCCCGCGTCAGGCGGCCTCACTGGTGGGCGTCGCCGCCGCCACCGGCTTCAAGGTCCCGGTCGTCGGCAACAACTCGGCGTTCGCCCCCCAGCTGCTGAAGACGCCGGCAGGCCCGGCCCTGGAGCACGACTACTACGTCGCCGCACCCACCCTGCCGATCGGTGACCCGGCCGCCGGCCCGGCGAAGCTCGCCAAGGAGTACGGCGCCGAGTACCCGAAGGACGGCCTCGACAACGGCGTCATCGCGGGATACAACGCGGCAAGACTGTTCGGTGAGGTACTGAAGAAGGCCTGCGCCTCGAAGGACCTCACTCGTGAGGGCATCGACAAGGCCCTGCTGACCATCGCGGACTTCGGCAGCGACTTCGGGATGGCCCACGACTTCTCCGACCCGACGGCGCCCTCCAGCCGGGAGAGCGTGATCATGAAGCCGGACGCCAAGACCCCCGGCGGCCTCAAGACCGTCAGGCCCGCGCAGGCGGCAGCGGCGGCGAAGTCCTACACGCTGAAGTAGTCCGACTGCTTCGACGACGGCCGCCGGACGGCACGCATCACGGGTGCCGTCCGGCGGTTCTTCGCGGTCCGGTCAGCTGGTGTAGGCCTCCAGTTCGGAGAGCTGTGCGGCCGGCCATCCGGTGTTGGCGGTGAACGTGAGCCGCAGATAGCGGGACGGTGTGCCGGGCAGGGTGACGGTCGCCTGATTCCCGCTCGACGGATCGAAGGTGTAACCCGATGAGGACTTCAGCGAGTTGAACGTGCCGTTGTCGGAGCTGCCCGACACGCTCAGCGTCTGTGTGCGGGTGGACCAGGCGGCCGCCGGGGGCAGTTTCAGGACCAGCCGCTTGACCGCCTTGGCTGCGCCCAGATCCACGGTGATGGTCTGCGGGAAGGCGTGGTTGGTGCTCTCCCAGTAGGTGTTCGCGTTGCCGTCCACGGCGTTGGACGCGCTGTACACGTCCGCGTGGCCGGATTCGGTGACCGCGCGGCCCTGGGCGAGGTTGCCCGTCTCGGCGGGCGGGTCGGTCGGGTCGGTCGGCGGGTCGGTGGGCGGGTCCGTCGGACCACTGCCGCCGCCCGGCACCCCGCCGTTGGTCCACACCGGGTCCGGCCAGTTGCCGGTGCAGGCCGGCGGGTCGGCGTACCAGCCGGAGTTCCCACTGCCCCGGGTGATCTGGAATCCGCTGCCCACGCAGTTGTGGATCGGGTTGGCCTGCGCGATGTGCGTGGCCACGACATTGGTGAAGGTCGCCGTGCCCGGCGACTGGATCTGGAGGGCGTAGGTGCCGGCGCCGTCGATCTTGATGTTGTCGAAGTGCAGCCCGTTCGTCGCACCCTCGATGAGGTGGATCGCGGCGTAGGAGCTGTCCAGCACCTCGGTGTCGGAGATGTTGACGGTGGCGTTGATCGGTTCGTTGAGACCGCTGAACCAGATCGCTCCGACGCCGAAACGCCAGTTGTAGTCGTTGTTCCCGGTACGGATGAGAGTGTTGCGCGCTGCTGTGGTCGTGCCGGAAACGGCCGTGCCCTGACCGGAGTTGACTCCGGGGTAGCGGTTGGCGATGTGCAGCCCGCCGCCGTTGGTGATGGTGTCCGACATGACGTTGTCGGAGATGGTGATGTCCTTGCCGCCGTACGTGACGATGTTGTTGGCCAGGATCGGCAGGATCACGGTGTTGAACGTGAACTTGTTCTTCACGTTCGGAACGTTCTCCGCCCACATCGCCAGACCGTCGTCACCGGAGTTGCGGACGAAGGTATTGGTGACGGTGGAGTTGGTGACGCCGTAGTGGAAGTTGACGCCGTCCGCGGTCTGGTCCAGGATGCGGCTGTTCTTGATGGTGAAGTTGTCCATCGGGCCGTCCATCCAGGCACCGCACTTGGTGTGCTGCATCCAGACGTTGTCGACGGTCGAGTTGGACAGCGCCCCGCCGATGGCGTTGACCTGGTCGTTGTCCTCGCGCTCCCGGATGTCGCCGATGATCGCGAAGTCCTTGAGCGTGACGTTGCTGCTGCCGCCCTGCGCGGCGTACTTGCCGTACACGCCGACGGCCTTGCTGCGGTTCGACGGGTCACGTCCGGTCAGCACCGAGTACCAGGGGCCGGCGCCGCGCAGCGTTACCTTGTCCACGACGATGTGGTCGCGGACCTGGAAGGTGCCCTGCGGGATGTACACCTCCTTGCCCTGCGCCTTGCCCGCGTCGACGGCCGACTGGATCTTGGCGGTCGAGTCGGCGGCCCCCGTCGGGTCGGCACCGAAGTCGGCGACGACGTCGAGGGCGCCCGAGGGCTTGGCGGTGGGTGCGGCCACCTGCTCGAAGTCCGCCAGGTCGATGGTGAACGACGGTGAGGCGGCGGTGGAGGAGACCTGCAGCCGGACCTTCGTGCCGGCCGCGAGGGTGGACCCGAACATCGTGCGGGCCTCGTCGTAGAAGTGGTGCGGGTTGGTGTCGCCCGGGTTGTTGTTGAAGGGGTATCCGCCGTAGTACCAGCCGTACTTCGAGGTGACGGGCACCGCCTTGGGGGAGGCGCCGTTCACCGTCACGTCGATCGAGGCGTCCCGGCCCGATCCGGCGGCGTTGTCCGGCAACGAGTACCGGAAGGACATGGCGTTCGCGGGCGCCGTGAGCGTGAACTCCACGTACTCACCGACCGCGTCCAGCGTCACGGCCTGCCGGCCCGATGCCTCGGAGGGCAGCGTGCCGTACAGGCGGTTCGGGCCGATCAGCGCGCCGTTGGTGGCGGCGTACTCGGCTTCCTGCTCCTTGAACGGAACGGTCGCGCCGCGACCGGGAACCGCCAGCGGGGAGGGGGCGGGGACCCCCGCCGCCCGGGCGGGCGGGGCGCTGGACAGGACCACGGCGGCGGCGGTGCCGAACGCGGCGAGTGCCAGCGAAAGGGAGGCGGATATGGATCGTCTGAGCAACTGGCGTCGGGGTGGTGGGGTCACGTGAAAGTCGTCCTTGCGGCTCGTGGGGGCTCTTCGGACGCCCCACAGGCTAGGAGCAGGGCCGCAAGGAAGTCCACGCTGCTGCGCAAATTTCTGCTCTCACTACTCAAATATATGACTCAGATCTGTGAGGAATGAGCACTTCGAGGTAGTTGATGGGGTTTGGTCGCCGGGCAGGCGGGTGCGCAGTGTGCCGGGCCGCTGTGCCGGCGGTCCGCTGGTGGAGTGCAAAAGATTCGCACTGGCCCGGAAAAACTCGGGCTCTGGTGGTCTCCGCTGCGGTGGAATGGCGGGGAAACCCGTTCAGGTGGTTTCGCTTCTCATTCCATACGCCGCTCCGCGAGTCAGCGCTTCTCTTGAGGTCCGGCGCACTCGAATCGGCGCTTCATCTCTTCGCGGAGTGGGGTTTGCATGACCAGCGGTCTCATCATGTTCGCGGTACCCGAGCGCAAGGAAGGTGAAAGCGCCAGAGCCGGGCAACTGCGCCGCATCGAGCGCGTGCTGGTGGACCGGGGATTCGAGGTGCGCAGAGCGTTGACCGCTCACGATGCGCTGGCGGTACTGCGGACCGAAGCGGGAATGGTCGCGGCCGTCGTGGACTGGGAACTTCCGAAGACGGATGCGGACGGCGGTGAGCCAGGGGGTGCCGATGTCCTGCGCCAGGCCGACGGGCGCTTTCGGAACCTTCCGGTCTTTCTCGTCACGGACGGCGACGATCTGCAGCATCTGGCGAGTCCGTCGTCGGCTATATCTGGCCCTTGGAGGATACCGCCCCCTTTATCGCGGGACGGATCGTAGCTGCGTCCCGCACTTACCGGGAAGGCCTTCTGCCGCCGTTCTTCAAGGCGCTGCGCCGTTTCGACGACGCCCATGAATATCCCTGGCACACCCCGGCTCACGCGGGGGGAGTCGGCTTCCTCAAGTCGCCGGTGGGCCGGGCCTTCCACGACTATTTCGGGGAACGTATTCTGCGCAGCGATCTGTCGATCTCGGTGGAGGAACTCGGATCGCTCTTCGAACACACCGGTGCGGTCGGCGACGCGGAGGCGAACGCCGCCCGGATCTTCGGCGCCGACCGCACGTATTTCGTTCTGCACGGCGATTCGACCTGTGACCGCATGGTCGGGCATTTCAGTGTCACCCGCGACGAGATCGCCCTCGTGGACCGCAACTGCCACAAGTCCGTCCTGCACGGTCTCGTCCTCTCGGGCGCCCGGCCGGTATACCTGATCCCGACCCGCAACGGTTACGGACTCGCGGGGCCGCTGCCGCCGGGCGGGATCGAGGCAACGGCGATCGCCTCCAGAATCGCCGCGAACCCGCTGGCCCGGGGCGCGGTATCCGCCGAGGCACAGTACGCGGTGCTCACCAACTCCACGTACGACGGACTGTGCTACCAGTCACTCCAGGTCGCCCGGGCCCTCGCCCCCAGCACACCGCGGCTCCACTTCGACGAGGCATGGTTCGCCTACGCCCGCTTCCACCCCCTCTACGCGGGGCGCTACGGCATGGCGGTGGACACGGAGAGCTTTCCGGAGCCCGAGCGGCCGACCGTCTTCGCCACTCAGTCGACGCACAAGTTGCTCTCGGCCATGTCGCAGAGCGCCATGGTGCACGTCAGGTCCGCCCCGCGGGCCCCGGTCGAGCACGACCGGTTCAACGAGGCGTTCATGATGCACGGCACCACCTCGCCGCTGTACCCGATGATCGCCTCACTTGACGTGGCCGCTGCGATGATGGACGGGCCACAGGGCACGTGGCTGATCGACGAAGCGGTGACGGAGGCCATCCGCTTCCGCCAGACGATGGTGCCGCACGGCACAGCGGATCGCGCAGGCCGGTGACCGGCCTGACTGGTTCTTCGGCGTCTGGCAGCCCGATACGGTCACCGACCCCGTCACCGGCGACCGGGTGCCCTTCGCCGAGGCCCCGCCGGCCCTGCTCGGCGCACACCCGTCGTGCTGGGAACTGGAACCGGGCGCCGACTGGCACGGCTTCGACGGCCTCTCCCAGGGCTACTGTCTGCTCGACCCGGTCAAGGTGACCCTCACCTGTCCCGGTATCGATGCGACCGGACGCATGGCGGAGTGGGGCATCCCCGCTCGCGTACTCACTGCCTATCTGGCCACCAGGAACATCGTGGTGGAGAAGACCGACAGCTACACCACGCTGATTCTCTTCTCGATGGGGATCACCAAGGGCAAATGGGGAACCCTGATGGACGCCCTGATGGATTTCAAGACGCTCTACGACCAGGACGTCCAGCTGTCGGACCTGCTGCCCGCACTGGTGGCGGAACACCCGGGACGCTACGCGGGCAGCAGTCTGCGGGGACTGTGCCGGCAGATGCACGACCACCTGCGGCAGGGGCGTCTGGTGGAGTTGCTCGACACCGCGTTCCAGGAGCTTCCCGTGCCCGTCGTTCCGCCTCAGCACTGCTATGAACGACTCATCCGCAGTGGCACCGAGCGGGTGCGCCTGATGGAGGCCGCCGACCGTGTGGCCGCGGCCATGGTCACCGTCACGCCGCCGGGCATTCCTGTCCTGATGCCCGGCGAGAACACCGGCGGTCCGGACGGTCCGCTGCTGGGCTACTTGACCGCGCTCGAATCGTTCGACCGTTCGTTCCCCGGATTCCGGAGTGAGACCCACGGTGTCACGCGCGACCCGGAGACCGGCGACTACCTGATTGAGTGCGTCCGAGCGGACCCGGCCTGAGGGCTGTCCCCGCCAGGAATTGCGGGACAGCCCTCAGGCACTGTCACACGAGTGAGACGCCGACGCTCCGCCGGGCTTCGGCAAGGCACACGGGCGTCACGCTCCGACTGAGCCGGACGACATGCACGAGGGCCCGGATGCTGGGGAGCATCCGGGCCCTCGTACATGATGTGCGGACTACGGCAGCTGAGCCGCTCGTGCCTCGCGCCGGTTGTCACGGAAGGTGTTCACCCGGCGGGCGGTCGCGAAGAGCGGGATCACCGCACCCAGGACCACCTGGAGCGCACAGCCGGTCTGCAGCAGCAGCTGACCACCGGGAGCGTCGAACGCCCACGCGGCCAGGAGCCCCATCGCGGCCACGATCCAGCCGAGCATCGCCACCGCGAGAACGCCCCGCGGCTTGGGGTACTCGACCCGGCTGACCATGAGCCACGCCACTCCGACGATCGCGAGCAGCGTCGGCACGAAGGGCAGCTCCAGGAGCACGATCGAGATGACCGTGAGCGCTCCGAAGGGGCTCGGCATGCCCTGGAACATGCCGTCCTTCAAGGTCACGCAGGAGAATCTCGCAAGCCTGAGCACCACCGCCAGCAGCACCACGATCGCTGCGAGCGCCGAGACCCGCTGGTGTGCGTCGTCCGCGACCATGCCGTACACGAGGACGAAGTACGCCGGGGCGAGCCCGAAGCTGACCAGGTCCGACAGGTTGTCCAGCTCGGCACCCATCGGCGAGGAACGCAGCTTGCGGGCCACGAGACCGTCGAACAGGTCGAAGATGGCGGCCATCAGCATGAGGATCACGGCGGTGGCCGCGGAGTGCCGCGCCATGCCGCTCTCGTCGCTGCCCGTGAGGTGCGGGATGAGGATCCCCGTGGTGGTGAAGTACACCGCCATGAATCCGCATGTGGCGTTACCGAGGGTGAGGGTGTCCGCTATCGACAGCCGCATGGAGAGCGGCATGTCCTCTGCGTCGTCCTCGGCCTCGGCCTCCGGCACCCAGCCGGCCTGTGTATCAGGATCAATCACGGTCAATTCGAGTCACCCCCGCGGTGGTGGCCTGTCCGACCTCGACCGCGACATCGATACCTTCCGGAAGGTAGATGTCGACCCGGGAGCCGAACCGGATCAGGCCGATGCGCTCGCCCTGTTCCACCTTCGTGCCCTTCGGGATGTAAGGGACGATGCGACGGGCGACCGCGCCCGCGATCTGCACCATCTCGATGTCGCCGAGCTCGGTGTCGAAGTGCCAGACAACGCGCTCGTTGTTCTCGCTCTCCTTGTTGAACGCCGGGACGAACCCACCGGGGACGTGCTCGACCGATGTCACCGTGCCGGCCAGGGGCGCGCGGTTGACGTGCACGTTCAGCGGGCTCATGAAGATCGCGACGCGGGTACGCCCGTCCTTCCACG
Organism: Streptomyces sp. LN549; assembly: GCF_043203805.1. Classification (NCBI taxonomy): domain Bacteria; kingdom Bacillati; phylum Actinomycetota; class Actinomycetes; order Kitasatosporales; family Streptomycetaceae; genus Streptomyces; species Streptomyces sp. LN549. Next base: position 7,798,949 of record NZ_JAZHRI010000002.1, read on the forward strand.
GCATGATGCTCTGCACCACGCCGTCGGCCGGTGAGATGACGCGCCCCTGGGTGATCTCGCGCTCGGGGTCGCGGAAGAACCACAGCATGCCCGCCGCGAGCGCGGTGGTGGGCACGGCCACGGCCGCCCAGCGCCCGGACCTGCGGGCCCGGGTCAGGCTGAGTGCGGCGGTGGCGACGGTCGGCAGGAGCCACGGCGAAGCTCCGCGTGCGATGCGGACCCCGCCGCGTGGTGCGGAGGTATGGCTGTCGGGCATGGATGACCTTCGTAGCGGATGAGGCCGCGCTGGCAACGGGGGACGGCGGCTTTCCGGCGATGTTATCGGTTGCGGACCGCAACTGGGCAAGCCAGCAGCCGAGTCGGACGTCTGGAAGGCACCGGATGAGGATGACAGGGTGTGATCTTCTTCGCGGCTAAATCACCACGAAAGGGACAATCAACCCTGGAAACGGTACTCCTCGAGGAGTCGGCGCCCGATGATCATTTTCTGGATCTCGGCGGTACCTTCACCGATCAGCAGCATCGGGGCCTCACGGTAGAGGCGCTCGATCTCGTACTCCTTGGAGAAGCCGTAACCGCCGTGGATACGGAAGGCGTCCTCGACGACTTCCTTGCAGTACTCGGAGGCGAGGTACTTCGCCATCCCTGCCTCCAGGTCGTTTCGCTCCCCGGAGTCCTTTTTGCGCGCTGCATTTACCATCATCGCATGCGCGGCCTCGACCTTGGTGGCCATTTCGGCCAGCTTGAACTGGATCGCCTGGTGCTGGGCGATCGGCTTTCCGAAGGTGTGGCGCTGCTGTGCGTAGGAAACGCCCAGTTCGAATGCACGCTGTGCGACGCCGCAGCCACGCGCAGCCACGTTTACGCGGCCGACCTCCACGCCGTCCATCATTTGGTAAAACCCTCGGCCGGTGGTGCCGCCCAGTACGCGATTGGCCGGAATGCGTAGTCCGTCCATGATGAGCTCGGTGGTGTCGACGCCCTTGTAGCCCATCTTGTCGATCTTTCCCGGGATGGTGAGGCCGGGCCGGACCTCGCCGAATCCGGGCTCCTTCTCCACCAGGAAGGTCGTCATCGACTTGTGCGGGGGCGTGCCCTCGGGGTGGCCTTCGTCACTCCGGCACAGGACGGCGACGAGCGAGGACGTGCCGCCGTTCGTCAGCCACATCTTCTGGCCGTTGAGGACGTACTCGTCGCCGTCCCTGACGCCCTTGGAGCTGATCGCCGAGACGTCGGAGCCCAGCGCCGGCTCGGACATCGAGAACGCGCCACGGACCTCACCCAGTGCCATCCGGGGCAGGAAGGTGTCCTTCTGCTCCTGCGTGCCGTGCTGCTTGAGCATGTACGCCACGATGAAGTGCGTGTTGATGATTCCCGACACGCTCATCCAGCCGCGGGCGATTTCCTCCACACACAGCGCGTATGTGAGAAGCGACTCACCCAGACCCCCGTACTCCTCGGGAATCATCAGTCCGAACAGGCCGAGTTCCTTGAGCCCCTCGACGATCTCGATCGGGTACTCGTCGCGGTGCTCCAGCTGGGTCGCGACCGGAATGATCTCCTTGTCGACGAAATCCCGGACCGTGGAGAGGATTTCCTGCTGGACGTCGTTGAGTCCGGCCGTCTGGGCGAGTCGCGTCATGGCTACTTCTCCACGTTCTTCTGCGAAGGCTGCTTCAGCTCCGGGCGGCCGGGCTGCTCGCCGCCCCGCTCCTTGATGTACGTCTCGGTGGGGACCATGACCTTGCGGCGGAACACGCAGACGAGGGTGCCGTCCTGCTTGTAGCCCTTGGTCTCCACATAAACGATTCCGCGGTCGCTCTTGGACCTTGACGGCGTCTTGTCCAGCACGGTGGTCTCGCCGTAGATCGTGTCGCCGTGGAAGGTCGGCGCCACGTGCTTGAGCGACTCGACCTCCAGGTTGGCGATCGCCTTCCCGGAGACGTCCGGGACCGACATGCCCAGCAACAGCGAGTAGATGTAGTTGCCGACCACGACGTTCTTGCCGAAGTCGGTCGTCTTCTCGGCGTAGTTGCTGTCCATGTGCAGCGGGTGGTGATTCATGGTCAGCAGGCAGAAGAGGTGGTCGTCGTATTCGGTGACGGTCTTTCCGGGCCAGTGCTTGTAGACCGCACCGATCTCGAATTCCTCGTACGTGCGTCCGAACTGCATGATCAGGCCTCCGGAGCTTCGAACTTGGAGGTGCGCTGCATGCCGGCCGCGCGGCCCTTGCCCGCGATGACCAGGGCCATCTTGCGGCTGGCCTCGTCGATCATCTCGTCGCCGAGCATCGCGGAGCCCTTCTTGCCGCCCTCCTCGGAGGTGCACCAGTCGTAGGCGTCGAGGATGAGCTCGGCGTGGTCGTAGTCCTCCTGCGAAGGCGAGAACACCTCGTTGGCCGCGTCGACCTGACCGGGGTGCAGCACCCACTTGCCGTCGAAGCCGAGCGCCGCGGCGCGGCCGGCGACCTCGCGGTACGCGTCCACGTCGCGGATCTGGAGGAACGGTCCGTCGATCGCCTGGAGGTCGTGCGTACGGGCCGCCATCAGGATGCGCATCAGGATGTAGTGGTAGGCGTCCGCGCCGTAGCCGGGCGGCTGCTGGCCCACGACCAGGGTCTTCATGTTGATCGACGCCATGAAGTCGGCCGGGCCGAAGATCAGGGTCTCCAGGCGGGGCGAGGCCGCGGCGATGTCGTCGATGTTGACGAGGCCCTTGGCGTTCTCGATCTGCGCCTCGATGCCGATCTTCCCGACCTCGAAGCCCATCGTCTTCTCGATCTGGGTGAGCAGCAGGTCCAGCGCGACGACCTGCTGGGCGTCCTGGACCTTCGGCAGCATGATGCAGTCGAGGTTCGGGCCCGCGCCCTCGACGACCGTGATGACGTCGCGGTACGTCCAGTGCGTCGTCCAGTCGTTGACCCGCACGACCCGGGTCTTGCCCGTCCAGTCGCCGTTGTTCAGCGCGTCGACGATGTGATGACGGGCGCCCTCCTTGGCGAGCGGCGCGCAGGCGTCCTCCAGGTCGAGGAAGACCTGGTCGGCCGGGAGGCCCTGGGCCTTCTCCAGGAACCGCGGGTTCGAGCCGGGCACGGCCAGACAGGAGCGGCGCGGGCGCAGACGGTTCACGGCAGCCGAGGGGTGCGCGGCGGAGCCGCCCGAAATCGGGGTGGTGGCGGGCGACGGGCTGGGCGTGGTCATGCGGGGACCTCCAGAGGGTCGAGCTTGTTCGCTTTCCGGATCTCGTCGACGATACGGCCGATGATCTCCGTGATACCGAAGTCCTTCGGGGTGAATACGGCGGCGACACCGGCCTTGATCAGGGCGTCGGCGTCCGCGGGGGGAATGATCCCGCCCGCGATCACCGGGATGTCGCCGGCGCCGGTGCGGCGCAGCCGGTTCAGTACGTCCGGCACCAGCTCGGCGTGCGAGCCGGACAGGATCGACAGACCGACGCAGTGCACGTCCTCGGCGACGGCGGCCGAGACGATCTGCTCGGGGGTGAGGCGGATGCCCTGGTAGACGACCTCGAAACCGGCGTCCCGGGCGCGTACGGCGATCTGCTCGGCGCCGTTGGAGTGTCCGTCCAGGCCCGGCTTGCCGACGAGCAGCCGCAGCCGGCCCGCGCCCAGGTCCTCCGCGGTCCGGGCGACCTTCTCGCGGACGAGCGCCAGCGGGGTGCCCGCCTCCGCCGTCACCGCGACCGGGGCCGAGGACACGCCGGTCGGTGCGCGGAACTCACCGAAGACGTCGCGCAGGGCCCAGGACCACTCGCCGGTGGTGACGCCCGCACGGGCGCACTCGACGGTCGCCGCCATCATGTTCTCGGTGCCCGCCGCGGCCTTCTTCAGGGCGGCCAGTGCCTCGGTGGCGCGGGGTTCGTCGCGGTTGTCGCGCCACTCGTGGAGCGCGGCGACGACCTTGGCCTCGTTCGCCGGGTCGACCGTCATGATCGCCCCGTCGAGGTCGGCGGTGAGCGGATTGGGTTCGGTCGTCCCGTAGATGTTGACGCCGACGATCTTCTCCTCGCCGCCCTCGATCCGGGCGCGCCGGGCAGCGTGCGAGGAGACCAGCTCGGACTTGAGGTAGCCGGACTCGACGGCCGCCATGGCGCCGCCCATCTGCTCGATCCGGTCCATCTCGGCGAGCGAGTCGGTGACCAGCTCGTCGACCTTGGCCTCGATGACGTGGGACCCGGCGAAGATGTCCTCGTACTCCAGCAGATCGCTCTCATGGGCGAGGACCTGCTGGATGCGCAGCGACCACTGCTGGTCCCAGGGCCGGGGAAGCCCCAGCGCCTCGTTCCAGGCGGGCAGCTGCACGGCGCGGGCGCGGGCGTCCTTGGAGAGGGTGACGGCCAGCATCTCCAGCACGATGCGCTGGACGTTGTTCTCCGGCTGCGCCTCGGTCAGACCGAGGGAGTTGACCTGGACGCCGTAGCGGAAGCGGCGCTGCTTGGCGTCGGTGATGCCGTAGCGCTCCCGGGTGACGCGGTCCCAGATGCGGCCGAAGGCGCGCATCTTGCACATCTCCTCGATGAAGCGGACGCCCGCGTTCACGAAGAAGGAGATCCGGGCGACCACGTCGCCGAACTTCTCCTCGGGCACCTGCCCGGAGTCGCGGACCGCGTCGAGCACGGCGATCGCCGTCGACATGGCGTAGGCGATCTCCTGGACCGGGGTGGCTCCCGCCTCCTGCAGGTGGTAGCTGCAGATGTTGATCGGGTTCCACTTCGGGATGTGGTTGACCGTGTACGTGATCATGTCGGTGGTCAGCCGCAGCGAGGGGCCCGGCGGGAAGACGTGCGTCCCGCGCGAGAGGTACTCCTTGACGATGTCGTTCTGCGTGGTGCCCTGGAGCTTGCCGGGGTCGGCGCCCTGCTCCTCGGCGACGACCTGGTAGAGCGCCAGCAGCCACATCGCGGTGGCGTTGATCGTCATCGAGGTGTTCATCTGCTCCAGGGGGATGTCCTGGAACAGGCGGCGCATGTCGCCTAGGTGCGAGACGGGCACGCCGACCCGTCCGACCTCGCCGCGGGCGAGGATGTGGTCGGGGTCGTAGCCGGTCTGGGTCGGCAGGTCGAACGCGACCGACAGGCCCGTCTGGCCCTTGGCGAGGTTGCGCCGGTAGAGCTCGTTGGACGCCTCGGCGGTCGAGTGACCGGCGTACGTCCGCATGAGCCAGGGGCGGTCCTTCTGACGGCCGGTCATGTCAGATGTTCCGGAATCGGTTGATGGCGTCGATGTGCTGCTCGCGCAGCTCCTCGTTGCGCACGCCCAGGCCCTCGGTGGGCGCCAGCGCCAGGACGCCGACCTTGCCCTGGTGGAGGTTGCGGTGCACGTCGTACGCGGCCTGGCCGGTGTCCTCCAGGGAGTAGACCTTCGACAGCGTCGGGTGGATCTTCCCCTTGGCGACGAGCCGGTTGGCCTCCCACGCCTCACGGTAGTTGGCGAAGTGCGAGCCGACGATCCTCTTGAGCGACATCCACAGGTAGCGGTTGTCGTACTCGTGGTTGTAGCCCGAGGTCGAGGCACAGGTGACGATCGTGCCGCCCTTGCGGGTCACGTAGACGCTGGCGCCGAAGGTCTCGCGGCCAGGGTGCTCGAAGACGATGTCCACGTCCTCGCCGCCGGTCAGTTCACGGATGCGCTTGCCGAACCGCTTCCACTCGCGCGGGTCCTGGTTGTGCTCGTCCTTCCAGAACTTGTAGCCCTCGGCGTTGCGGTCGATGATCGCCTCGGCGCCCATCTTCCGGCAGATCTCAGCCTTCTGGTCGCTGGAGACGACACAGATCGGGTTGGCGCCGCCGGCCAGGGCGAACTGCGTGGCGTAGGAGCCGAGTCCGCCGCTCGCGCCCCAGATGAGGACGTTGTCGCCCTGCTTCATGCCGGCGCCGTTGCGGGAGACGAGCTGGCGGTACGCGGTGGAGTTGACCAGCCCGGGTGCCGCCGCCTCCTCCCAGCTGAGGTGGTCCGGCTTCGGCATCAGCTGGTTGGACTTGACGAGTGCGATCTCCGCCAGCCCGCCGAAGTTGGTCTCGAAGCCCCAGATGCGCTGCTCGGGGTCGAGCATGGTGTCGTTGTGGCCGTCCGAGGACTCCAGTTCGACCGACAGGCAGTGCGCGACGACCTCGTCGCCGGGCTTCCAGGCGTTGACGCCGGGGCCGGTGCGCAGGACGACGCCCGCCAGGTCGGAGCCGATGACGTGGTACGGGAGGTCGTGGCGCTTGCTGAGGTCGCTGAGCCGGCCGTACCGCTCCAGGAAGCCGAAGGTCGAGACCGGCTCGAAGATCGACGTCCACACGGAGTTGTAGTTGACCGAGCTGGCCATGACCGCCACCAGGGCTTCGCCCGGGCCGAGCTCGGGCACCGGCACGTCCTCCACATGGAGTGACTTGCGGGGGTCCTTGTCGCGGCTGGCGACGCCGGCGAACATGTCGGCCTCGTCCTTGTGCACGGTCACCGCGCGGTACGAATCGGGAATGGACAGGGCCGCGAAGTCTGCGGCGGTGCTGTCCTCGGACTGGATCGCGTCCAGGATTTCCTTCACGGTGTGCCTCCGGCGGTGCGGCGTTTGAGGGAACGCTTGAGGGTCCTGCGAAGCAGGGGGAGCGGTGTTGCGTGGAGGTGTGCCGTCGGTTCGGCGGATGGTGCTTCGGCTGCTTGCTCTGTGGAGCAGAAGGGTTTGCCTGTGACGCAGGCGTCCGGGCGCGCAGGCACGTGGCTTGCGGGGACAGCCGGCGTACGTGAGGTCTCAGCACGCCGGCCGCCCGGACGACTTCAACGTATGGCACTCCGTGACAGCTGGCAAGGCACTGGGTGCCAGCAATTTCCCTCAATTGTCATCCGGGTGCCACGCATGAGCAACACGTGGGGTGTTTTGCCGCCATCTGCCCCCTCCTGGGTGGTGCCGGTCCGGTCAGGAGGCGGGGCGGTAGACGTACGGCGTCGTCGTGCTCAGGGCCGAGAATCCGAGGCGCTGAAGGATCGGCCGGCTGTCCTCCGTGGCGTCGACCTGGAGGTACCGGTAGCCGCGCTCGGCGGCGATGCCCGCCCGGAAGGCGACCAGCGCCCGGTAGACGCCCCTGCCGCGCCACTCCTCGACCGTGCCGCCGCCCCACAGCCCGGCGAAGCCGGTGCCCGGGTACAGCTCCAACCTGGCCGAGCTCACCGGCTCGTCGCCCGCCATGGCCAGCACCCCGACGAAGTGGTCCGGGTCCTCCTCCAGCCGGGCCAGCACCTGAGGGCGCCGCCGGGACCAGTCCGAGCCGAACGCCCGCTCATGGGCCCGCGCCATCAGGTCCACATCGGCCTCGTCACGCACCGTGCGCAGGTGGACGCCCTCCGGAAGGCGAACGGTCGTGGGCTGGTCCGCGACCGGCGCGACGAGCAGGGTCTCCGGCTCCTCGGGCTCGAAACCGGCTGCCAGCAGCCGCGCCCCGAGGTCGGCCGGCCGGTCGTGCGCGTACAGCTTCCACTCGAACTCGTCGTACCCGAGCTCGGTCCAGTGGGCCACCTGTGCGGCGATCGCGGCGTCCGCCCGTGGCGCGTCCAGATCCGGCGACGACCAGACGACGCCGTTCCAGTCGTGGGGCGCACCCACCTGGCGTACGAGGTCGGCTGTGCGCTCGACGCGGACGCCGGGGCCGCCGGGGCGGGCGTGCTCGCGCATCTCGCGGTCGAAGACGGCCAGCAGCTCTTCATGGTGCGGTGTCGGTTGATCGTTCATCCGCACACCACAGCACCGGGGCTCCGCCCCGGCAACCGGGTTATTGCACGGCCCGCTCAGCGCTCCTTGAGTGCCTGCTGGATCGTGCGCATCACTTCGTCCAGCGGCGCGTCCGTCCGCGCCACGGCCACCAGGACCTCGCCCTCCGTGCTCACCGACGCGGACGGCGGCTTCGCCGGCTCACTGCCGGCGGTCCGGCCCGCGCCGATCCCCGTCCCGAACGTGTCCCGGACGATGGCGAACGCCTGGTCCAGCTGCGCCTCCACATCGCCCTGGCCGTCCGCGCGCAGCCAGCGGCGCAGCACGTGGTTGTGCGCGGTGACCACGGCCGACGCCGCGACCTCCGCCAGCAGCGGATCGTCGTTGCCGGCCAGGTGGTCGCGCTCGTCGAAGTGGCCCAGCAGATAGCGGGTGAACAGCCGCTCGTAGCGGGCCACCGAGGCGATCTCGGCCTGGCGCAGCGTGGGCACCTCCCGGGTCAGCTTGTACCGGGCCACGGAGACCGCGGGCTTCGCCGCGTACATCCGCATGACTTCCTTGATGCCCCGGCAGACCGTGTCGAGCGGATGCTCGTGCGCGGGGGCGGCGTTGAGAACCGCCTCGGCCCGTACGAGGGTGTCGTCGTGGTCCGGGAAGATGGCCTCGTCCTTGGACCGGAAGTGCCGGAAGAAGGTCCGCCGGGCGACACCCGCGGCGCCCGCGATCTCGTCGACGGTCGTCGCCTCGTATCCCTTCGTGGCGAAGAGTTCCATCGCCGCGGCGGCCAGCTCACGGCGCATTTTGAGCCGTTGGGCGGCGGCGCGGGTGCCTGCGGCACTTTCCGGGACGTCGGGCGTGGCGGACACACGGGGGGACCTGGCGGGCTGGGACATGGTGTGAACGTACTGCATCCGTGCAGGAGGGTGCGCCTGTGGGGGCGGGCCGCCCGAAGGGCCGAGCAGCCCGCCCCACCCGGCCCCCGGGTCAGCGGCGGGCATATTCGCGGAAGCCGCGCCCCGTCTTACGGCCGAGGCAGCCGGCGGCCACCAGATGCTCCAGGAGCGGTGCCGGGGCGAGGCCCGGGTCGCGGAACTCGCCGTGCAGCACCTTCTCGATGGCGAGCGAGACATCGAGGCCGACGACGTCCAGGAGCTCGAAGGGCCCCATCGGGTAGCCGCCGCCCAGCTTCATCGCGGCGTCGATGTCGTCGAGGGTGGCGTAGTGCTCCTCGACCATCTTGATCGCGTTGTTGAGGTACGGGAACAGCAGCGCGTTCACGATGAACCCGGCCCGGTCCCCGCAGTCCACCGGGTGCTTGCGCACCTTTCCGCAGACCTCGCGGACCGTGGCGTGCACGTCGTCGGCGGTGAGCACCGTACGGACGACCTCGACCAGCTTCATCGCCGGCGCCGGGTTGAAGAAGTGCATCCCGATGACGTCCTCGGGCCGCGAGGTGGCCCGGGCGATCGACACGACGGGCAGCGAGGAGGTGGTGGTGGCGAGCACCGCGCCCGGCCTGCACACCTTGTCCAGCGTGGCGAACAGCTGCTGCTTGACCAACAGGTCCTCGGCGACGGCCTCGACGGCCAGGTCCACCCCGTCGAAGGAGTCCAGCGAGCCCGCCGCGGTGATCCGGGCGAGGGTCTCGTCCCGGGCCTCGGCCGTCAGCCGCCCCTTGGTGACCGACCGCTCCAGCGACTTGGCGATCCGCACCTTGGCGACGTCCGCCTTCTCCTGGCTGCGCGCGGCGAGCACCACGTCGTAGCCGGCCTTCGCGAAGACCTCCGCGATCCCCGAAGCCATCGTCCCGGAGCCCGCGACACCGACCGAACGCACCGTGCGGCCCGCACCCGCCCCGGCGTCCCGCGCCGGAGTCAGCGCGTCCGGAACCACCGTCTGGCTGCCCGGCTCCGCATACGTGTAGAAGCCGCGGCCCGTCTTGCGGCCGGTCAGCCCGGCCGCGCTGAGCTGGCCGAGGACGGGGGCCGGGGCGTGGAGCCGGTCGTGCGAGGCGGCGTACATCGCCTCCAGGACGGTACGGGCCGTGTCGATGCCGATCAGGTCCAGCAGGGCGAGCGGGCCCATCGGCAGACCGCAGCCCAGCTTCATGGCCGCGTCGATGTCCTCGCGGGAGGCGTAGCTCGCCTCGTACATCGCGGCGGCCTGGTTGAGGTAGCCGAAGAGCAGGCCGTCGGCGACGAACCCCGGCCGGTCGCCGACCGCGACCGGCTCCTTGCCCAGCTGTCGGGCGAGCGCGGTGACGGCCTCGACGGCCGGCGGCGCGGTCAGCACCGACGAGACGACCTCGACCAGTTTCATCGCCGGCGCCGGGTTGAAGAAGTGCAGGCCGAGCACGCGCTCGGGGTGCTGCGACTCCGCGGCGAGCCGGGTCACCGACAGGGCGTTGGTGCCCGTGGCGAGGATCGCGGTGGGTGAGACGACCGCGTCGAGCTCCCGGAAGACCTGCTGCTTGATCTCGTACGTCTCGGGCACGACCTCGATGACCAGCTCGGCGTCCGCCGCGGCCTGGAGGTCGGAGAAGGTACGGAACCGGGCGAGGACGTCGCGCCGCTCCTCCTCCGTGATCCGTTCGCGCTGCACGGCGCGGGCGGTGGAGGCCTCCAGGGAGGCGACGGCCTGGCGGGCGGCCGCGTCACTGATGTCGATACCGATGACCTCGCGGCCGGCGCGGGTCAGGACCTCGGCGATGCCGGTGCCCATGGTGCCGAGGCCGACGACGGCGATGGTGCTGAAATGGGTGTCCATCACGGGACTCCAGGGATGAGTGACGGCTGAGGGACGCACGGAGCGCGCGGCCGATGAGAGGGGCGAAGGGCCCGACCGGCGCATGGCGTGCGGGAATTGCCTGTCGTGGTGCTCGGGTCCCGGGCGTGAATTACCCGCCGGGACCGGGAAGGGGCGACGGACTCTGTCCCGGAGTCACGTCTCGCAAAGCTGCCGAACCGACAAACACTCCGGGTGGCTGCGTCACCAGGCCACCGGAGCCAGCGGGGGAGTGTCCCGCTCACATGAGGTTAACCGACGGGTAATGAGCGCGCCAGCCCCCGATTGTTGTGGCCCCCCTCACATCAACCGCCTCCGCCGGCACGCTGTGTGGCCACCGATACGCTGACGGTCATGGATGAGGAGTACCGGTCACTGACGCACCGGCTGGCGGACGAGGCAGGGGAGTCGGCGGCCTACCGCAGGCTGATCGCCACCGATGACGACGAGGAACTGGCCCGCGTGCTCGTCGAGCACGAACGCCCGCTGTGGGCACGCGAGATCGCCGCGTTCCGGCTCGGCTGCGGCGGTGACCGCCGCGCCTTCGAGCCCCTGGTGCTGCTGCTCAACCACCGCGACCCGGAGCGCTGCGTCGCAGCCGCCCACGCCCTGGCCCGCCTGGGCGACCCCCGCACGCCCCGTGCCGCCGCGGCGCTCGCCACCAACGACCTGCGCACCGCCTACGCCCTCCACCCGGTCCGACTGCTCACCGAACTGCGGGCCCCCGAGTCCGTGCCCGCGCTGATGAGCACCCTGTCCCGGCTGCTGGGGCCGGACGAGCCGCACTGGCGGGTGGCGCTGGCCTGCGTCGAGGGCCTGGGGCGGCTCGGCGACGCGCAGGCCCGCCCGGTCCTGGAGGCGGCCCTGCCGCACCCGCGGCTCGGCGACGCGGCCGAGGACGCGCTCAGCCGGCTTCCGGCGGGCTGAGGGGGCGGACGTAGCGCACCTCGGGCACCGGGACACCGTCCACGTCGAAGGGTTCCTCGGCACCGTCGGCGTGAAAGCCAGCCCGTTCGTAGAAGCGACGGGCGGGCGCGTTCCCGGCCAGCACCCAGAGTGCGAGGTCCGGGTGACCGGCCGCGGCGGCGCGCGCGAGCACCTCCGCCATGAGGGCCCGGCCCACCCCCGTCCCGGTCTGCTCCGGAGCCACGTAGATCGCGTACAGCTCGCCGCGCGCGAGCCGCCTTCCGTCCTCGCGGTACGGCCCGTACGCGGCCCAGCCGATGACGCCGAGGCCTGCCCGCTCGGCCACCAGGTTGACGACCACGTTGTCCCCGGTGAAGAAGCCGCGACGGCGCTCCGCGTCCTCGGCGATGTCCATCGCGTCGAGATGCGCCTGCGGCATCAGGCCGGCGTACGCACTCTGCCAGCCGCGGACGCGGACCGTCGAGACCGCTTCACAGTCGTCGACGGTCATGTCCCGGATCAGTGGTTCGGGGGCGTGTGCCGGAGTGGGGCGCGAAGTCATCCGGCCATCCTCGCGCACGCCCCCGAGGGGTCGCAGCCCGGTCAGCCCCGGAACCCGAGCAGCCTGTGCAGCGTGCTGCCCCGGCCGTTCGCCTCCGTACGGGACGCAGGCCGCGCGGACTTGGCCGTCTCCGGCTTCGGGTCGGGCGTCTTCGCGCAGACCGCGTCCACCTCGGCGCCCTTCCCGCGGGGCACCGTCCCCTTGGCGAGATAGTCCGCCAGGTACCGGTCCAGGCAGGCGTTGCCGCTCAGCGTGACGCCGTGGTTGCCGCCGCCCTCCTCGACGACCAGACTCGAACCGTCGAGCTTGCGGTGCAGGGTGACCCCGCCCTCGTACGGAGTGGCCGCGTCGTCCGTCGCCTGGAAGAGCAGCACCGGTGGCAGCTCGTCGTTGGAGACCCGGACCGGATTCAGCGGCTCCACCGGCCAGTCGGCGCACGGCGCGTTGTACCAGGTGTTGCCCCAGGTCATGAACGGCGCCTTGGCGTGGACCCGCCGGCTGTCGTTGCGCCAGACGTTCCAGTCGCCCGGCCACTGCGCGTCGCGGCACTGCACGGCCGAGTAGACCGAGTACCCGTTGTCGCCCTCCGCGTCGACCGCCCCGAAGCGCTCGTACGCCTTGACCAGGGCCTTCTCGTCCTTGCCGTTCACATAGGCCGCGAACGCCCCGGCCAGCGTCGGCCAGTAGCCGTTGTAGTAACCGCCCGGCAGGAAGGTGTCGTCCAGCTCGCCCGCACCGACCTTGTTGCCCGCGGGATGCTTCTTGACCGCGTCCCGCATCCGGTACCAGGCCGCCTCGACCTTCGCCGGGTCGGTGCCGAGCTTGTACGTACTGTCGTACTTCGCGACCCAGGCGGCGAACGCCTTGTGGCGGGTGTCGAACGCGTAGTCCTGGCTGAGGTTGTCGTCGTACCAGACCCCGTCCGGGTCCACGTTCGAGTCGAGGACCAGGCGCCGGACGCGGTCCGGGAACAGCTTCGCGTACACCGTGCCCAGGTAGGTGCCGTAGGAGTAGCCGAGGTAGTTGAGCTGCCGTGAGCCGGTCGCGGCCCGGATCACGTCGAGGTCCTTGGCCGCGCTCACCGTGTCCATGTACGGGAGCAGGTCCGGGTACTTCTCGCCGCAGGCGGCCGCGAAGTCGCGGGCGCGGTTCCGGTTGGTCTGCTCGTCTTCGACGGAGTGCGGAACCGGGTCGGGCCGTACCGGGTCGAAGTACTTCGGTACGCAGTCCAGGGCCGGCCGGCTCTTGCCGACGCCGCGCGGGTCGAACCCGATCACGTCGTACTGGGCGGCCACTGCCTCCGGCAGTGAGCCGGCGACGAAGCCGGCCATCGACAGGCCGCTGCCGCCGGGACCGCCCGGATTGACCAGCAGCGGACCCTGGAACGTCTTCGCCGTGTGCGGGATCCGCGACAGGGCGAGCGTGACCTGGCGGCCCGAAGGGTCGCCATGGTCGAGCGGAGCGTGCACCGATGCGCACTGGAGCGTCGGGGACGACTGGGTGCCGCAGTCGGTCCACTTGATCGACGCGGCGCGCTGGGCGCCGCCGTCGGCGCTCGCCGGGGACGGCGCGGCGGTCACCAGACCGGCGACCGTCGCCCCGACGGCGACCAGAATTCCTGAACGGTTCGTCATATGGCCTCCCGTGGTGGGGGAACACGGCTGCGCGCGGCGCAGCCCCCGCCGCATGGTCCCCGTATTCGGAGCCGGAAGGACCTGTTCTGGTGAGAGATGACCCGTTTGCCTCCGCGGGTGCGGCCCGGGTCAGAGCAGGGTCAGCTGGGTGGGCTCGGAAGCGGGCGGCGGGGTCTGCGGCTCGCCGCGCTCACGGGAGCCGCGGGGTGTTCCGTGGTGCGAGGGGCCGATGCCGTACTCCGTCGCCAGCTCGTGCACGTACCGGGTGATGCGGCGCTGGTACCACGTGGGCGCGTAGGCGCCGTCCGCGTACAGCCGCTCGTACCGCCGCACCAGATGCGGATGGTGGCGGCCGAGCCACTCCATGAACCACTCCCGGGCGCCCGGGCGCAGATGGAGGACGAGTGGGGTCACCGAGGTCGCGCCGGCGGCGGCGATCGCGCGGACCGTCGCCCGCAGCTGGTCCGGCCGGTCGCCGAGGTACGGGATGACGGGCGCCATCAGCACCCCGCAGCCGATGCCGTGCTCGCTGAGAGTGCGGACGACGTCCAGGCGCCGCTCGGGGGAGGGCGTGCCGGGCTCCACGGTCCGCCACAGTTCGGGGTCGGTGAAGCCGACGGAGACCGAGACGCCGACCTCGGTGACGTCGGCGGCCTGCCGCAGAAGCTCCAGGTCGCGAAGGATCAATGTGCCCTTCGTGAGGATCGAGAAGGGATTCGCGTGGTCGCGCAGGGCCGTGAGGATGCCGGGCATCAGGCCGTAGCGGCCCTCCGCCCGCTGGTAGCAGTCCACGTTGGTGCCCATCGCGATGTGCGCGCCGTGCCAGCGCGGTGAGGCGAGTTCGCGGCGCACCAGCTCCGGGGCGTTGGTCTTGACCACGATCTGGGAGTCGAAGCCGAGGCCGGTGTCGAGGTCCAGATAGCTGTGGGTCTTGCGCGCGAAGCAGTAGACGCAGGCGTGTGTACAGCCGCGGTACGGGTTGACGGTCCACTCGAACGGCATCCGGGACGCACCGGGTACCCGGTTCACGATCGAGCGGGCCCGTATTTCGTGGAAGGTGATGCCCCGGAACTCCGGAGTGTCGAAGGTGCGGGTCGTCACCGCGTCCGCGGCGAAGAGCGCGCCGGTACCAGTTCTGGTGGTTTCGGCGGGGTTGTCGGCCAGATTGTCCCAGCGCATGGACGCCTCCTCGGTAGCACTGAGCCCGAGAATAGAACATTTGTTCCCTTGATCGTTTTCTCCCCTTCGTCCCGGACCGGATTTTGAGCCGGGCTGCCGAGGTGGTTGGCTCAGCACACCCCCGAACAACCGAGTGCTGGAGGAACAGCCATGGCGCAGGTCGAGGCCACGACAGAGCGGATCATCGCGGCGGACGCGGAAGCGGTGTTCGACGCGCTGGCCGACTACAAGGACGTCCGCGGCAAGGTGCTGCCGGACCACTTCAGCGAGTACGAGGTCCGCGAGGGCGGCGACGGCGAGGGCACCCTCGTCCACTGGAAGCTCCAGGCCACCAGTAAGCGGGTGCGCGACTGCCTGCTGGAGGTCACCGAGCCCACCGACGGCCAGCTCGTGGAGAAGGACCGCAACTCCTCGATGGTCACGACGTGGACCGTCACCCCGGCCGGTGAGGGCAAGTCCAAGGCCGTCGTCTCCACCGTGTGGAACGGTGCCGGCGGCATCGGCGGATTCTTCGAGAAGACCTTTGCGCCCAAGGGACTTGGGCGCATCTATGGCGAGCTCCTGCAGAACCTCGCCGCCGAGGTGGAGAAGTAACCTTCGGTCCAGCCGCCCGGCCTCACCGGTTCGGGTGGTCTTTCCGGCCGGTCGGTTGTGCGCCGTAGTGGCTCCCACCGGGGGATACGCCCCCTGAGTGCGCCGTCAGCGCCCCCTCGTCGCGTTTGCCCTCACTTGTCGCGCAATGCGAGAAATGGGCGGCGGCAGTGCGACGAGGGGAGCGGCACGTGGTGGGTGGCATCACTCTGGTGAAGGACGAGCCGGACGGTACGGGCGGCGTCGAGGCGGTGCCCGCGGTCGCCCCGCCTCCGCCGCCCGCCGCGACGGAATCCGCTGCCCCGGCCCCGCCCGGCGACGGCGCGACGGACCCCCGCCGCATCAGGCTCGTCTTCATCGGGCTGATGCTCACGCTCCTGCTCGCCGCGCTCGACCAGATGATCGTCGCGACCGCCCTCCCGAAGATCGTCGGCGAGCTGCACGGCCTCGAGAAGATGTCCTGGGCGGTCACCGCCTATCTGCTCGCCTCGACCATCGGTCTCCCGATCTACGGCAAGCTCGGCGACCTCTTCGGCCGCAAGAGCGTCTTCCAGTTCGCGATCGTCGTCTTCGTCGTCGGCTCCGCACTGGCCGGCTGGTCGCGCACCATGGACGAACTGATCGCCTTCCGCGCTCTTCAGGGTGTCGGCGGCGGGGGGCTGATGATCGGCGTCCAGGCGATCATCGCGGACGTCGTACCGCCACGGGAGCGCGGCCGGTTCATGGGGCTCATCGGCGCGGCCTTCGGACTCGCCTCCGTTGCGGGCCCGTTGCTCGGCGGCTTCTTCACCGACCATGCCTCCTGGCGTTGGTGCTTCTACATCAACGTGCCTTTCGGCCTGGTCACGTTGGCCGTCATCACCGTCGTACTGAAACTGCCGAAGCCCACGGTCCGGCCCCGGCTCGACATCCTCGGTGCCGTTCTGCTGGCAGCCGCCTCCACCTGCCTCGTGCTGCTGACCAGTTGGGGCGGGACGGAGTACGCCTGGGGGTCGCGCACCATTCTGGGGCTGGCCGCCGGAGCTGCCGGAACGACTCTGCTGTTCCTCGCCGTCGAGCACCGCGCGCCCGAACCGATCATCCCGCTGCGGCTGTTCCGCGACTCGATCTTCAACGTCACCGCCCTGGTCGGCGCGGTGGTCGGGGTCGCGCTGTTCGGTGCCGCCAGCTATCTGCCGACCTTCCTGCAGATGGTCGACGGGGCCACCGCCACCGAGTCCGGGCTGCTGATGCTTCCGATGATGGGCGGCATCGTGGGCGCCTCCGTCGTCTCGGGCCAGCTCATCTCCCGTACCGGGCGCTACCGCGTCTACCCGATCGCGGGCAGTGCGATCTCGGCGGTGGGCATGTGGCTGCTGTCCCGGCTCGAAACCGACACCCCGAGGTTCGAGTACAGCATCGCGCAGGTGGTACTCGGCCTCGGGATCGGGCTGATCATGCCGGTGCTGGTCCTTGCCGTGCAGAACTCCGTACGCCCGGCCGACCTCGGCACCGCGACGAGCGCCAACAACTACTTCCGGCAGATCGGCGGCAGCGTCGGCGCCGCGGTGTTCGGCACCCTCTTCGCCGGACGGCTGGCCGACGCGCTCGCCGTGCGGCTGCCCTCCGGAGCCGGTCTGCCCGACCCGGAGTCGATCACGCCGCAGCTGGTCCACGCGATGGAGCCCGCGCTGCGGGACGCCTACATCCAGGCGTACGCCGACGCGATGCCCCGGATCTTCCTCTACCTCGTGCCGGTCCTCGTGCTCGGCCTGTTCTTCGCCTTCTTCCTCAAGGAGAAACCGCTGGTGTCCCACCGCAGCCCCGAAACCGCAGCCGAGCCCGCATCGATCCCCTCCGCCCGCACCGACCCCGCCACCCCGTCCACCGGGTACCTCTCGGGGGTGCCGGTCTGCGGCAGTGTCCAGCACCCCGACGGTACGAAGGTGCCCCGCGCCGCCCTCACCCTCATCGACGTCCAGGGACAGCAGGTCGGCAGGGGTGCCAGCGGCGACGAGGGGCGGTACGCGCTGAGTGTGCCCGGGGCCGGTTCGTACGTCCTCATCGCCGCCGCGGGGGGCCACCAGCCGCAGGCGGTCAGCGTCACCGTGGGCGAACGGCCGGTGGAGCTGGACGTGGTGCTCGGGGGTGCCGGACGGCTGGCCGGGACCGTCGTGACCGCGGACGGCCTCCCGGTACGGGACGCGGCCGTCACCCTGACCGACGTACGCGGGGAAGTCGTCGCCTCCACGCGCAGCGGGCGCGAGGGCGGGTACGTGATCACGGAGCTGGTCGCGGGCGAGTACACCCTCGCCGCATCCGCGCCCGCCTTCCGGCCCGCCGCGCTGCCGGTCAGCGTGCAGGCCGCCAGGGAGACCCGGCAGGACATCGAACTGGCCGGCGGAGCCGTGCTGCGCGGGATCGTCCGGGCCAGTGGCGGACGGCCCGTCGAGGACGCCCGGGTGACGCTCCTGGACGCGGCCGGCAACGTGGTCGACACGCTGACCACAGGCCCCGACGGATCCTTCCGGTTCGTCGATCTGTCCACGGGCGAGTACACCGTGATCGCGGCCGGCTATCCGCCGGTCGCCACCGTGCTCCAGGTCGCGGGCGGCGGGCGCACCGAACGGGACCTCCAGCTGGGCCACGAGGACTGAAAGTCCGGCCGCTTGCCGGGCCGGCCACCCCTGCGCTTCGCCGCGGGGCCCGGCGGCGCGGTCCGGTCGCGCCGGGCCCCGCGCGGCGCACCACCCCCTTGAGGGTGATTCCGCCGATGGCCCGCGACGCCGGACACGGGGCCGTACCGTGGACGCACGCACCGCAGAACCTTGCGGTGAGGAAGGAGCCTGCCGCCCATGGACCTCGGTGTGCCACCGCAGAGGACACCACAGCCACGTGACCCCGCGGCGGGCCGCGTACCGCTCGCCGTGGTCGTCGTCGACGCGGACGGACTCGTCTCGCACTGGTCGACCGGTGCGAGGAGACTCTTCGGGGTGTCCCGGGAGGACGCCGTCGGCTGCCCCGCAGGTGAACTCCTGCCGGTGACCGGGGCGTTACGGCGGCACGGTGATCCGTTGCCGGACAGGGCGTACGCCGAGTTCGGCCCCGAACTCGACAGTTCCCTCAACGGGACGGTCGCCTACCCGGCGGCGGGCCGGGCCCGCGTCGACGAACCGGACCGCGGCCGCATCGACGTGCTCTGGTGGGCCTATCCGCTCGTCGGCCCGGGTCCCGAACGACTGCTCGTGCTGGCCGCCGACTCCGCGCCGCTGAGGGGCGAGGGCGAGACCCGGGACAACGAGACGATCGCCCCGGGATTCGCCCTGCACACCGACTTCCCCGGCTACCGGGAGCTCTCCTCGCGGCTGCCCGAGATCCTGCCCAGCATGAGTGTCCAGGAGGCCACCAGGATCGTCTCCCAGGTCCTTGAGCTCGGCTATCCCGTACTGGAGTTCAGTCACCACGACCGGATCCCGGTGACCCCCGACTGGGGCGTGCCGCGGCGCACCGGACACCGCGCCACCGGCGGCCCGCAGCGCACCGCCGCGGGTTCGCCCGTCCCGCGCGCCACACCCCGTCCCGAGCTGGACCTCGAATACGCGGCGGTCCGCGAGCGGCTGGAGTTCCTCAACGAGGTCAGCGGCCGCATCGGCACCTCCCTCGACCTGGAACGGACCATCCGCGAGGTCACCAGCGCCGCCGTGCCCCGCTTCACCGACTTCGCCGGTACGCATCTGCGCGCCGCGGTCCTGGCCGGCGAGGGCTTCCCGGACGGGCCGCCCGACGTCACGACCATCTGGCACCGTGTCTGGGTCGAGCACAACGACGAACCGGGCCGCTGGGACGACACCGTGCCCGTCGGCGAATCCATCGCCTTCCCCGAGCACACCCCGTTCTTCCAGTGCATGGTCACCGGAGAGCCGGTCATCATCCCTTACGTCAGCGAGGAGTTGAGCAACCGGATCTCGGGCGAGTTCGAGAAGCGCGACCTGCGCCCCCTGATCACGCACCGCTCCCTGCTCATCGTCCCGCTCAAGGCCCGCGACGTGGTGCTGGGCTTCATGGTCCTGATGCGACGCCCTGGCCGCGAACCCTTCGACGACATGGACCGCACCACCGGTGCCGAACTCGCCGCCCGGGCCGGGCTCGTCCTCGACAACGCCCGCATGTACACGTACCAGGAGAACGTCGCCGAGACCCTCCAGGACAGCATGCTGCCGCAGATCGAGCCGCGCATGGCCGGCTGCGACATCGCCACCCGCTACCTGCCCGGCGCCCGGCTGGGCAGGGTCGGCGGCGACTGGTTCGACTCGGTGAAGCTCCCCGGCTCCCGGACCGCGCTCGTCGTCGGTGACGTGATGGGCCACGGCCTCAACTCGGCGGCGATGATGGGCCAGTTGCGCACCGCCGTCCTGACCATGGCGACGATGGAGATGCCGCCCGCCCAACTCCTGCGCAACCTCGACGACCTGGCCCAGCGGCTCGGCGAGCAGTACCTCGCGACCTGCCTCTACGCGGTCTACGACCCGATCAGCTCCGAGCTCCAGATCGCCAACGCCGGGCACATCCCGCCCGTGCTGGTCCGGGCCGAGGACGGCCGGGCCGAGCTGCTCGACCTGCCGACCGGCGCCCCGATCGGTGTCGGCGGGGTCGCCTTCGAGACCGCCACCGTGCGGGTGCGCCCGGGTGACCGGCTGGTGCTCTGCACGGACGGACTCGTCGAGGTGCGGGGTCAGGACATCGGGGCGGGCCTGGCAGCGCTCTGCGCCTCCGCCGCCCACCCCGCCGCGTCGATGGACGACGCCTGTGACACGATCATCCGCGCGCTGAACCCCGGCGGCGGTCGCAAGGACGACGTGGCTCTGCTGATGGCCCGGCTCAACGGCATCCCGGACGGTGACGTCGCGGAGTGGCAACTGGCCCTGGACCCGCGCGAGGTGGCCCGGGCCCGTCGGCTGGTCCGTGGCCGGCTCCTCGACTGGGAGCTGCCGGACGCGGTGGAGGCGGCCGAGCTGATGGTCAGCGAGCTCGTCACCAACGCCGTGAAGCACGGCCGTACCCATCACATCGGGCTCCGGCTGGTCCGCACCGGCGCCCTGCTCTGCGAGGTCAGCGACGACGAGCCCGCCCCCGCCACGCTGCTGGGCGCCACCGCGCAGGACGAGTTCGGCCGCGGACTGGTCCTGGTGAGCAGCCTCGCCCGGGAATGGGGCACCAGTACCACGGCGCGCGGCAAGACCGTCTGGTTCGAGCTGGCACTGTCCCGCGTGCCGCACCCCCGGCCGGCCGCCTGGTGACAGGAGCCCCTCGACCGTGTGCGCACCCTTGCCCGGAACAGCGGAAGGCGGTAGTCCGTTGCTGAGCGAAGAGCCTCTGGACGGCCGGACTTGGGAGTGCGCATGGATGTGTCGCAGGGATACCGCGAGGCGTGGGAAGGCTTCTGGTCGACCACCTCGGACACACCAGGCGAGGCGATCTGGGACGCCGACCCCTCGCTGAGCGCCGCACCGCACAGCGAGCTGTTCCTGCCGTACGCCGATGTCTCACTGCCCGTCGTCGACCTCGGCTGCGGAAACGGCACCCAGACCCGCTATCTCGCCACCCGGTTCGCCCGTGCGATCGGCGTGGACCTCTCGCACGCGGCGATCGGCCACGCCCGGCGGGCGGATCCCGAAGGCATCGCCGAGTTCGCTCAGCTGGACCTGGTCGACGGCGACGCCGTGCGCTCCCTGCACGGGCGGATCGGCGATGCGAACGTCTACATGCGGGCGGTCATCCACCAGAGCGAACCCGAGGCCAGGCCCGCGGTCGCGGCGGCCGTGGCGACGCTGCTGGGGGAGCGCGGCCGGGCGTTCGTCGCCGAGCTGACCCCGGCCTCCAAGGACGTGCTGCAGCGGGCCGCACAGGGGCCGGACGGGCCGCCCGAGAAGCTGCGACGCGTCTTCGAGCACGGGCTGAAACCGGCGAGCGCCACCGACGAGGAGGTGCCGGAGGTGCTGCGGGCGGCCGGGCTTACCACCCTGGACAGCGGTGACACGGCGCTGCCGCAGACCGAGTACCTGCCCGACGGAACCCGGATCGACCTGCCGGCGCGGTGGTTCGTCCTGGCCGCCCGCTGATCCGGGGCGCGTACCGGCCCCGGGCGAGGAGTCCGCCCGGGGCCGGATGCGTCCTTCACGGCAGCAGTCGCGGCGGCGTGAGGGCGTCGGTGCCCTCTCCCTGTGGGCGGCCTTCCGCGACCGGCCGTGCACGGGCGAGGACTCGTCGAAGGCGAGCGACAGTTGCAGCGGCGTCGAGCAGGAGGACGGGGCGTTCGCCGAGGCGCTGAGCGGTTGACCGCAGTGCCTCAGTGCCCGGTCCCCTCCCGTACGAGCGCCATCAGCGCCCGTGCCCCCGGGCTCATCGCCTGCGCCGCCGGAAGCACCACGACGCTCTCGTAGTACGGCTGGTCCGCCCCGTCGAGCGGCACCGCCGCCAGACCCCGGGCCTCGGGCTTGCGGGAGAAGTGGTGCGGCACCACCGCGATGCCGAGCCCCTCGTGAACCAGCTCCAGCAGGCTGTGTACGTCGTTGACCTCCAGCGCCACCGTGCGGCGCACCCGGGCCGCCGCGAACGCCTCGTCGGCCGCACGGCGCGGACCGAAGTCCGGATGGAAGTCGATGAACGCCTCACCCGGCAGCTCGTCCCACCCGACCCGGTCGGCCGAGGCCAGCCGGTGCCCGGGCGCGCACAGCAGGACCATGGGCTCACGGGCCAGCGGGACCAGCTCGCCGCGCCACTCCACGGGGGAGACCGTGGCGGCGAAGGCGATGTCGAGCCGCCCGCCGGCCACCCCGTCCACCAGGTTCGTCGTCCCCTCCTGGCGGAGCCGGATCTCCATGTGCGGGTGTGCGCGGTGGAAGGCGGCGAGCAGCCGGGGCAGGCTCACCCCGGCCACGCACTGCTCCACGCCCACCGACAGGGTGCCGCGCAGCAGTCCCCGTACGGCGTCGACGGCGTCCTTGGCCGCCCGTGCGCCCGCCAGGGTGCGTTCGGCCTCCACCAGCAGGGCGCGCCCGGCCTCGGTCAGCCGCACACTGCGGGTGGTCCGGCTGAACAGCGGGGTCCGCAGCTCCTGCTCCAGGGCCCGGACGGAGGCGGAGAGCCCGGACTGCGACACGGCGACGCGCTCGGCGGCCCGGGTGAAATGCTGTTCCTGGGCGACGGCGACGAAATGTTCCAGCTGGCGCAACTCCATGATTGAGAAATATAGGCGCTGAATCCCAGCGGAATCTCCTGTTGGACTGCTGGATCGTTGTGAGCGAGCCTGGACCCCTGCACCTCTCCCGGCGCGAAGCCTCCCGGCTCCGTCCCGGGCGACCGGAACGATCTCTCCTGTGGAGTCCCGCATGTACATCCCGTCCGCCGGCCGCTACCAGGACATGCCGTACCGGCGCACCGGGCGCAGCGGTCTGAAGCTGCCCGCCCTCTCGCTCGGTCTGTGGCACAACTTCGGCGGTGACCGGACGCCGGAGTCCCAGGGGCAGATCCTGCGCCGGGCGTTCGACCTCGGGATCACCCACTTCGACCTGGCGAACAACTACGGCCCGCCGCCGGGCTCCGCCGAGACCGCGATGGGCCGCGCGCTGGGGACGGACTTCGCCCGGCACCGGGACGAGATCATCGTGTCCACCAAGGCCGGCTATCTGATGTGGGACGGTCCGTACGGGGAGTGGGGCTCGCGCAAGAACCTCCTCTCCTCGCTGGACCAGAGCCTGACCCGCCTCGGCCTCGACTACGTCGACATCTTCTACTCCCACCGGCCCGACCCGGAGACCCCGCTCGAAGAGACGATGGGGGCCCTCCACTCGGCGGTGCAGCAGGGCAAGGCGCTCTACGTGGGTGTCTCCAACTACTCGGCCGAGCAGACGAGGGAGGCCGCCCGGATCCTGAAGGACCTCGGCACCCCGCTGCTGATCCACCAGCCGCGGTACTCGATGCTGGACCGCTGGGTCGAGGACGGCCTGCTCGCGGCCCTGGACGAGCTGGGTGTCGGCTCCATCGCCTACTCGCCGCTGGAACAGGGCATCCTGTCCGACCGCTATCTCCGCGGCATTCCCGAGGGCTCGCGGGCCGCGGGCACCAGCCCCTTCCTGTCGGCCGCGGCGGTCACGCCCGAGCTGGTCGGCCGGCTCCGTGAACTGGACCAACTGGCCTCCGAGCGCGGCCAGTCGCTGGCCCAGATGGCGCTGGCCTGGGTGCTGCGCGGCGGCCGGGTCACCTCCGCGGTGGTCGGCGCGAGCAGCGTCGCCCAGCTGGAGAACAGCGTCGAGGCGGTCCGTAACCTCGAGTTCGGTGACAAGGAACTCGCCAGGATCGAGAAGCTGCTGAAGGGCCCGGAGCGCCGCTGAACCACGAAGAGGCCGGTGCCCCCGTTCGCGGAGGCGCCGGCCTCTTCGTGCGCACCGCGCCGCGCCCGGGTGACCGACCGGCTCAGGCCTCGTCCGGCCGCAGCAACAGGGCCAGCAGGCCCGGGAAGCGGGCCTCGAACTCCTCGCGGCGCAGACGGTTGACCCGTTTGGGGCCCATGTCGCGCTGTTCCACCAGACCCGCCCCGCGCAGTACCGAGAAATGATGACTGAGGGCAGCCTTGCCGACGGGTACGTCGAAGCTGCCGCAGGTGCGGGTCCAGTCCTCGGAGCCCGCCAGGTCGCGGACCAGCTGGAGGCGGACCGGATCGGCCAGTGCGGACAGGGCTCCCAGCACGGAGACCTCCGCGGGGTCGGTGTGCACGGGAGCGGCGCGGTGTCCGCTGCTCGCAGGCTGGTTGGGCATGTCCCGCTCCCCGTGTCCTCGGCCTTGCTGAGTGTTCGATGAATATCTTACACTCCGAGTGTTCGCTTTTCATTGAACACTTCTCCCGGAGGGCGGTCTGCCATGCGTGCGGTCGAGTTCAAGGAGTACGGAGGGCCCGAGGTGCTGACGGTCGTCGAGGCGGTCGCACCCGAGCCCGGTGCCGGTCAGGTCACCATCGACGTCGCCTACGCCGGCGTCAACTTCGCCGACCTCAAGGCCAGGGCGGTGGGGTACCGGGTGCCTCAACTGCCCTTCGTCCCCGGCCTGGAGGTCTCGGGCCGGGTTCGAGCCGTCGGCGAGGGAGTCGTGGGGCTGAGCCCCGGACAGGAGGTCGCGGCGTTCCTCGACGGCGGTGGATACGCGGACGTGGTGGCGGCACCGGCCGCCACTGTCCTCCCGCTCCCCGACGGCATGGACCTGCGCACCGGCGCCACCCTCCCCACTGTGCTGCCGACCGCGCACGCCCTGCTCCACGAGGTCGGGCGGCTGCGGACCGGGGAGAGCGTGCTGGTGCAGGGTGCGGCCGGCGGGGTCGGCACGGTGGCCGGGCAGTTGGCCCGGCTCGCGGGTGCCGGGGCCGTGTACGGGGTCGTGTCCTCCGCCGCGAAGGCCGACTACACCCTCGCCCACGGCTACGACGAGGTGTTCGTCGGCGAGACCGTGTGGGACGAGGTCCGCCGCGCCACCGGTGGCCGGGGCGTCGACCTGGTGCTCGACCCGGTCGGCGGGGACACCCTGCGGCGCGGCATCGAAGCGCTCGCCGTCTTCGGGCGCCTGGTCTCCTTCGGCAACGCGGGCGGCGCACAGCCCTGGAGTGCCGGGCAGGGCGAGCTCTACCCGGGGAGCAGGTCGGTGGCCGGCTTCTCGATCCTGGAACTGGCCGCGAACGACCCCGCGACCCTGCGTACCGTCGCGGAGCGCGCCTTCCGTACCGTGAGCGACGGGCACGTGGATCTTCCGGTGACGGCCGAGTTCGCGCTGGCGGACGCTGCCGATGCACACCTGCTGATGGAGGGGCGTACGTCGACCGGCAAGCTGCTCCTGCGTATCGGCGGCTGACTGATCCCGTCCCGTGTCTCCACCCCCTGCTCACGGACTCCGGAAGGTGCACGTACATGAAGATTCTGGTTGTGGGAGCCGGAGCCACCGGCGGCTACTTCGGCGCCCGGCTCGCGCAGGCGGGCAAGGACGTCACCTTCCTGGTCCGACCGCGCCGCGCCGCCGCCCTCCGTGAGCGGGGCCTGCGCATCACCGGGCTGGGGGAGGAGGAGGCGCTCACGCCCCGGCTCGTCACCGCCGACCAGCTCTCCGGCACCTACGACCTGGTGCTGCTCTCGGTGAAGGCCACGGCCCTGGACGGGGCCCTCGACGACATCGCGCCGGCCGTCGGGCCGACGACCGCGATCGTGCCCCTGCTCAACGGCATGGCGCACCTGTCGCGGCTCAACGACCGGTTCGGCGAGAAGGTGGTGCTGGGCGGCGTCGCCAAGATCATCACCACGCTGAACGATGAAGGGGACATCGTGCGCCTCGCCCCGGTCGCCAGCCTGACGATCGGCGAGCAGCAGGGCGGCACGTCCCCGCGGGTGAAGGCGATCGCCGCCGTCCTCGCCGACGCGGGCATCGACACGTACCAGCCCGAGGACATCCTCGCGGCGATGTGGAGCAAGTGGGTGTTCATCAGCACCCTGGCAGGGCTGACCTGTCTGATGCGCGGCACCGTCGGCGACGTCCGCGCCGTACCCGGCGGACGCGCATTCGTGACCGCGCTCCTGGCCGAGTGCGCGGCCGTCGCGGCCGCCGCGGGCCACCCCGTCCGGGAGAAGGAACTCGACGCCGTGGCCGCGATGCTGACCACGGAGGGATCGCCCCTCACCGCCTCGCTGTACCGCGACGTCGTCCAGGGCGCCCCGACCGAGGCCGAGCAGGTCTTCGGTGACCTGGTCGACCGGGCCCGGCTCCTGTCCGTCGGCACTCCGCTGCTCGACCTCGTCACGCTGAACCTGCGCGTCCACGAACACCGCACCGCATGTGACAGCTGAGAATTCCGGGGCCGGCGCGCCCGGGCCCGCGGCCTTCAGTGGAATGGACCTCTGGAGGCCGGGGCCACCCTGGCCTGCACGTTCATCGGCGCGTACCGTGTGTCGGCATGAAGATCCTCGTCAGCGCCGACATGGAAGGCGCCACCGGCGTGACCTGGCCGGCGGATGTGCTGCCCGGTACACCCCAGTGGGAGCGGTGCCGCTCCCTGTTCACCTCCGACGTCAACGCGGCCGCCCTCGGCTTCTATGACGGGGGCGCCGACGAAGTGCTCGTCAACGAGGCCCACTGGACCATGCGCAACCTGCTGCTGGAGCAGCTCGACGACCGGGTCCAGATGATCACCGGCAGGCACAAGTCGCTCAGCATGGTGGAGGGCATCCAGCACGGCGACGTCGACGCCGTCGCCTTCATCGGCTACCACACGGGCGCCGGTACGGAGGGCGTCCTGGCCCACACCTTTCTGGCCAACTCCATCACCGGCGTGTGGCTGAACGGGGTCAGGGCCAGCGAGGGCCTGCTCAACGCCCATGTGGCCGCGGAGTACGGCGTCCCCGTCGTCCTCGTCACCGGCGACGACCTGACCTGTGTGGACGCCGAGGGCTACGCCCCCGACGCGCGGACGGTCGCCGTCAAGGACTACGTGTCGCGCTACGCCGCGGTCTGCCGCACCCCCGCCCGTACCGCCGCCGACATCCGTGCGGCGGCCAAGGAGGCGGCCGCGCTCGCCGGGCGGTACACACCGGTCGACGGCGGCCCGTTCACCGTGGAGCTGGAGTTCGATGCCGAACACCTGGCCGCCGCGGCCACGGTCGTGCCCGGTGTGGGGGCCTCCGGCGAGAGGCGTGTCGCCTACACCAGCGCGACGATGTACGAAGGTATCCGCACGTTCAAGGCGGTGACGACCATCGTGTCGTCCGCCGTGGAGGAACAGTATGGCTGAGGCGAGCACTCCCAAGGACAGCGTCGACGCCCTCGCGCTCGACGAATCGGTGACGTTCACCTCCGAACTGATCCGCATCGACACCACCAACCGGGGCGGCGGTGACTGCCGCGAACGCCCCGCCGCCGAGTACGTCGCCGAGCGGCTGGCCGCCGCAGGCCTCGAGCCGACGCTGCTGGAGCGCACCCCCGGCCGCACGAACGTGGTCGCCCGGATCCCGGGCACCGACCCGTCCGCGGACGCCCTCCTGGTCCACGGTCATCTGGACGTGGTGCCCGCCGAAGCCGACGACTGGACCGTGCATCCCTTCTCCGGCGAGGTGCGCGACGGAGTCGTCTGGGGCCGCGGCGCCATCGACATGAAGAACATGGACGCGATGATCCTCGCCGTCGTCCGGTTCTGGGCCAGGGCCGGCATCCGCCCCCGCCGCGACATCGTGATCGCGTACACCGCCGACGAGGAGGCCAGCGCCGACGACGGCTCCGGCTTCCTCGCCGACCGGCACGCCGCCCTCTTCGAGGGATGCACGGAAGGCATCAGCGAGTCGGGCGCCTTCACCTTCCATGCCGGACCGAACCTGCCGCTGTACCCCATCGCGGCCGGCGAGCGCGGCACCGGCTGGCTCAAGCTCACCGCCCACGGCAAGGCGGGGCACGGCTCAAAGGTCAACCACGCGAACGCGGTCAGCATTCTCGCCGCGGCCGTCGCCCGGATCGGCACGCACGAGTGGCCGGTCCGCCTCACCCCCACGGTCCGCGCCGCGCTCACCGAGATCGCCGCACTGCACGGCATCCACCCCGACCTCGACGCCCCCGGCTTCGACGTGGACGAACTCCTCGGCAAGATCGGACCGGCCGCCGACCTCGTCGCGCCGACCATCCGCAACAGCTCCAACCCGACGATGCTGGAAGCCGGTTACAAGGTCAACGTGATCCCGGGCCACGCCACCGCCTTCATCGACGGCCGGATGGTGCCCGGCGGTGAGGACGAGTTCCGTGCCACCCTCGACCGGCTGACAGGCCCCTCGGTCGAATGGGAGTTCCACCACCGAGAGGTGCCCCTCCAGGCGCCGGTCGACTCGCCCACGTACGCCAAACTCCGCGCCGCGGTGGAGCGGTTCGACCCGGACGGCCATGTCGTCCCGTACAGCATGTCCGGGGGAACCGACGCCAAGCAGTTCTCCCGGCTCGGTATCACCGGCTACGGCTTCTCACCGCTGAAGCTGCCCGTCGGCTTCGACTACCAGGCCCTCTTCCACGGCGTGGACGAGCGTGTCCCCGTGGAGGCGCTGCACTTCGGCGTCCGGGTCCTGGACCACTATCTGCGTACCGCCTGAACCGCTCGGGGGAATTGATCATGGTATCCACAGGGGCCTACGGAACCTGGCCGTCACCGATCGGCGCCGCGCTGGCCGCCTCCCGCGACGGCCGCCCCGAGTACGTCGGGGCCGTCGGCGACGAGCTGTGGTGGACCGAGCCGCGCCCGGCCGAGGCCGGCCGGCGCGCGCTGGTCCGCCGGCTGGCGGACGGCACCACGGCGGAGCTGCCCGCGCCGTGGAACGCCCGCAGCCGTGTCATCGAGTACGGCGGAAGGCCCTGGGCCGGCGCCGAGCGGGCCGAGGGCGGCCCGCTGGTCGTGTTCGTCCACTTCGACGACCAGCGTCTGTACGCCTACGCACCCGACGGGCCCCGGGAGCCGTGGCCGCTCACCCCCGTCTCCTCCGTCGGCGGCGGACTGCGCTGGGCCGACCCGCGGCTGCACCCGGACCGGGGTGCGGAAGGCGAGGTCTGGTGCGTCCTGGAGGAGTTCACCGGCGAGGGCCCGACCGACGTGCGCCGCGTCATCGCCGCCGTGCCGCTGGACGGGTCGGCGGCCGGCGACCGGTCCGCGGTACGTGAACTCTCCGATGATCGGCACCGGTTCGTCACCGGCCCGGAGGTCTCGCCCGACGGGCGGAGCGTGGCCTGGATCGCCTGGGACCATCCGCGGATGCCGTGGGACGGTACCGAGGTGATGCTCGCCGACATCGGGGAGGACGGCACGTTCCACGACGCCCGGAGCTTCGTGGGCGGCCCGGAGGAATCCGTACCGCAGATCAGGTGGACCGCCGACGGGCAGCTGCTGTTCGCCAGTGACCGCAGCGGCTGGTGGAACCTCTACCGCGCCGATCCGCAGCAGGACGCGGTCGAACTCTGCCCCCGCGAGGAGGAGTTCGCCGGACCGCTGTGGAAGATCGGGCTCAACTGGTTCTGCCCGCTGGACAACGGGCTGATCGCCGCAATCCACGGCAAGGGCTCCACCACGCTCGGCATCCTCGACCCGGAGACGGGCGACCTCGTCGACGTCGCCGGGCCCTGGACCGAATGGGCGGAGACCCTCGCCGTGCAGGGCAGCCGGGTCATCGGAATCGCGGCGAGTCCGCACAGCGCTTACGAGATCGTGGAGCTGGACACGGCGACCGGGCACACCCGGATCATCGGTGCACCGCACGAGGACCCGGTCGACCCGGCGTACTACCCCGAGCCTGCCGTCCGCACCTTCACCGGGCCCGGCGGCCGCGAGATCCACGCCCAGGTCTACCCGCCGCACAGCCCCGACCGGACCGGCCCGGACGACGAGCTGCCGCCCTACGTGGTGTGGGCCCACGGTGGCCCGACGGGCCACGCCGCACTCGTACTGGACCTGGAGATCGCCTACTTCACCTCGCGCGGCATCGGCGTCGCCGAGGTCAACTACGGCGGCTCCACCGGCTACGGCCGGTCCTACCGCAACCGGCTGCGCGAGCAGTGGGGCGTCGTCGACGTGGAGGACTGCTCGGCCGTCGCCCGGGCGCTCGCCGATGAGGGCACCGCCGACCGCCGACGGCTCGCCATCCGCGGCGGCAGTGCCGGGGGATGGACCGCCGCCGCCTCGCTGACCGGGACCGACGTCTACGCCTGCGGCACGATCATCTACCCCATCCTGGACCTGACAGGCTGGGGTACCGACGAGACCCACGACTTCGAGTCGCAGTACCTGGAGTCGCTGGTCGGCCCGCTCGCCGAGGTCCCCGACCGCTACCGCGACAGGTCGCCGATCAATCGCACCGACGGGCTCACCACCCCCTTCCTGCTCCTCCAGGGGGAGGACGACCCGATCTGCCCGCCCGTGCAGTGCGAGCGGTTCCTGGCCACGGTCGAGGGGCGCGGCATTCCGCACGCCTATCTCACCTACCCGGGCGAGGGGCACGGATTCCGGCGCGCCGAGACCATGATCAGCGCGCTGGAGGCCGAACTCTCGCTGTACGCCCAGACCTTCGGTATCAACCGGACCGACGTGCCGCGGCTGGAGCTGAAGAAGTGACAGCTGAGGACCTGGCGGCCGAAGCAGTGACGGCCGGACAAATGAACCTCGCCCCGCTGACCCGTCCCGCCCGGCTGCGCGCGGGCTCCAGGGTCGCCGTGGTGTCACCGAGCGGACCGGTGCCCGTCGACCGTCTGGAGCCCGGCCTCGACCTCCTGCGCGGCTGGGGTCTCGACCCGGTCGTGATGCCGCATGTGCTGGACGTGCACCCGGAGTTGGACTACCTGGGCGGTGCGGACGAGATGCGGGCCCGTGACCTGCAGTCCGCCTGGTGCGATCCGTCCGTCGACGCGGTGATCTGCGCCCGCGGCGGATACGGGGCCCACCGCATGGTCGATCTGGTGGACTGGGCGGCGATGCGGGCCGCCGGGCCCAAGGTGTTCGTCGGCTACAGCGACATCACCGTGCTCCACGAGGCGTTCGCCCTGCGGACGGGGCTCGCGACGCTGCACGGCCCGATGGTGGGTACGGAGACCTTCCTGAAGGACCCGCGGACGCAGGAGTCCCTGCGCGCCACCCTGTTCGAGCCCGAGACGGTGATGACGCTGGGGCTCGACGACGCGAGAGCGCTGGTGCCCGGGCGGGCCCGGGGCATCACGTACGGCGGCTGTGTGAGCCTGCTCGCCGCCGACCTCGGCACCCCGCACGCCCGCACATCGGCCCGCGGCGGTCTGCTCGTCATCGAGGACACCACGGAGGACCCGTACGGCATCGACCGGATCCTCACTCAGCTGATGCGGGCCGGGGCGTTCGACGGCGTAGCCGGGGTGGTCTGTGGTTCCTGGGCGGGATGCGGGCCGTACGCGCAGGTGCGGGCGGTGCTCGCCGACCGGCTCGGCCCGCTGGGAGTCCCCGTCGTCGAGGAGCTCGGCTTCGGGCACGGCCCCACCGGGCTGACGATTCCGCTCGGGGTGCCGGCCGTTCTGGACGCGCCGGCGGACGGAGGCGCGGCCACGCTCACGGTCGAGGTGCCGGCGCTGGTCTGAACGGATGGAGCTCGGCGAAGGCCCCGGCGTCACGCCGGGGCCTTCGCCCTGTCCGCCTGTCGCGCGCGGGGGGCGCGGGGGCGTGGCCCGAACTGGTCCGTGATGCGGAGAAGCTGAACAACCTTCAGGAATCACCGTCCTGGGCGTTGACACCGCTATGACCTGTGTCACAGCATGAGCGCGGCCCAGTACTTACCGGTCGGTAAGGTGTTCTCGGTGTGGAGGTCCTCGTGTCGCGTGCTGTCTCCGGTTCCCGCTCCCGGTCCCGGTCGAAGTCGTCGAAGCCGTCGAAATCGCTGTCCCGCAAACCACTCGCCTTCGTAGCCGGGGCCGCGCTTGCCGCACCCCTCGCGCTCGCGGGCACCGCGCAGGCGGGCACGGCCGCCGCGTCCGAATACACCGTCACCCCGCTGAAGTTCACCGTGTCCGCGGGCGGCCGCTCCTGCACGGTGGACGCCGACCTCTACCGCCCCGCCGGGGCCGACGCCCGGCACCCGGTGCCCGCCGTCCTCGCCACCAACGGCTTCGGCGGCAGCAAGTCGGACGGCTCGACCGACGGCATCGGCAAGGCGTTCGCCTCGCGCGGCTACGCCGGGCTCGTCTACTCCGGCCTGGGCTTCGGCAAGTCCGGCTGCCTCATCACCCTCGACGACCCGGAGACCGACGGCAGGGCGGCCGCCGCCCTCGTCGACTTCCTCGGCGGATCACGCGCCGCCGACGACGGCACCAAGGCGGACTTCGTCACCCAGGACGGCCCCGGGGACCCCACGGTCGGCATGATCGGCGGCTCGTACGGCGGGGCCATTCAGATGGCCACCGCGGCAGTCGACCCCCGCGTCGACGCCCTCGTCCCGCTCATCACCTGGAACGACCTCGGCTACGCGCTCGCTCCGAACAACACCGGTGCGGCCGAGGGCGTCTCCTCCGACACCGCCGGCGTCTTCAAATGGCAGTGGACCAACGGCTTCTACCTGATGGGCGAGGGGCAGACGATCCTCAGCCCCAGCCTCGACCCGTCCCGCTTCGGCAGCCTGAACTGCCTCCACTTCGCCGCGCAGGCCTGCGACACCATCCGGCTGCTCAACTCCGGCCGTTACCCGGCCGACAAGACCGCCGCCATGCTCGACTACGCACGCAGCGTGTCGCCCGTCTCGTACCTGAACCACGTCAAGGCGCCCACCCTCCTGATCCAGGGGCAGGCCGACAGCCTGTTCAACCTCAACGAGGCCACCGCCACGTACCGGACCCTCAAGGCGCAGGGGACGACGGCCAAGATGATCTGGCAGGCCTGGGGCCACAGCGGGGGCCAGGCGGAGGGAGAACTCGACCTGGGTCAGGGCAATCTGGAGACCAGCTACGTCGGCGGGCGCATCCTCGCCTGGTTCGACCGCTACCTCCGCCACGAGCCGACGAGGGACACCGGACCGGAGTTCGCCTACTACCGCGACTGGCAGAGCGGCTACGGCACCGCGGATGCCGTCCCCGGCCTGACGCGGAAGATGTACCTCTCCGGCGACGGCAAGCTCGTCGACAACC
This sequence comes from Streptomyces sp. LN549, assembly GCF_043203805.1. Lineage (NCBI taxonomy): Bacteria > Bacillati > Actinomycetota > Actinomycetes > Kitasatosporales > Streptomycetaceae > Streptomyces > Streptomyces sp. LN549. The sequence goes on from NZ_JAZHRI010000002.1 coordinate 7,831,972, forward strand.
GAGCCAAGGTCGCACGCGGCAGCCGCCAGTACACCAACTGGCTGGTACCGACAAGCCACTCGGAGAGCTCACTCGCCGGTCTCATCGGACTGCCCGACCCGAAACCGTACGACACCAAGGGTACCTACCTCGGCTGGACGAGCGCCCCGCTCTCCTCGGCCGTCGATGTGGTCGGGGCCCCGAAGGCCACGCTGAAGGTCGTCTCGCCGAAGACGGAGCGTGTGCAGAACAGTGGAGACGCCGCCGACAAGCTCGTCCTGTTCGCCAAGGTGTACGACGTGGCACCGGACGGCACCAGGACGCTGGTGAACCGGCTCGTCTCGCCGGTCCGGGTGCCGGACGTGACCCGGCCCTTCACCGTTCAGCTGCCCGGCATCGTCCACCGGTACGAGGCCGGGCACCGGCTGGAATTCGTGATCGCGGCCAGCGACAGTGCGTACTTCGGCAACCGCGGCATCAAGCCCGTCACGGTCGTCAGCGCCCCCGGGGACACCGGAGTGCTGGAGCTGCCGGTGGTCGGCGGCACGGTGAGGTGATGCGGTAGCACCGGTCGCGGCCGTCACCCGAACGGCCGTACATCACCGCCCCCCGGCACCTGGACGGAGCCATCCTGGTGCTCCGGGGGACGGTGGCGCATCAGAACGAGGGAAGGGGCCGCTTCATGAGCCCGAAGGACGTGTCGAGCGGCAGCAAGGGCAGCACGGGTGCGTTCACACCAGCCCGCATCCTCGTCATCATCATCGCGGTCCTGTCGATCGTGTTCATCGTGGAGAACACCGAAGAGGTCGAGGTCCGGCTCATCGTTCCGCTGGTGACCATGCCGCTGTACGTGTGGCTGATCGTCATGTTCCTGGCCGGAATGGCGTGCGGAGCGTACATCTTCCGCAGGCGCACCAAGTAGGCGTCCTCCTCCGTCGCCCGGCCCGGCAGGTCCGGGCGACGGAGATCTAGACTGGCCCGATGTCCGACACCACCTACCTGGCCGAGGGCCCACGCGCGGCTATCCGTCCCTTCACCCACGCCGATGCGGACGAGTTCACCGCCCGGACCCGCGAGAGCATGGAACTGCACCGCCCCTGGCTGTTCCCGCCCGCCGACCCCGCCGCGTACGCCACCTACGCGGGTGCGCTCATAGAGGACTCGGCGAGGGCGGGATTCCTCGTGTGCGAGCGGAACGGCACGGCAGGGAAACCGGCCGACGGCGCGATCGCCGGGTTCATCAACATCAACAACATCGTCATGGGCGGATTCCGCTGCGGCGCGCTCGGCTACGGCGCCTTCGCCCACGCGGCCGGGCGCGGCCTGATGAGCGAGGGGCTCGAACTCGTCCTCGGACACGCCTTCGGACCGCTCGGCCTGCACCGGCTGGAGGTCAACGTCCAGCCGGACAACGCGGCCTCGATCGCCCTGGTACGCAGGGCGGGGTTCCGGCTGGAGGGTTTCTCGCCGGACTTCCTGTTCATCGACGGGGCCTGGCGCGACCACGAACGGTGGGCGATCACGGCGGAGATGCGCTGAGGCGCGGTGCACGGGCTCTCCTGGGGGCGACGCGGGTCGGTGGCCGGGGCGGTTCGACCGGTCGGCCGTACGGGCCTCGCGGGACAGCGGCGCGGTCGTACTCTTCACCTCGCACCGCTTCTCCACGGTCCGCCGCGCCGATCTGATCGTGGTCCTGGGTGGCGGCACGCTGCGCGAGTCGGGCGACCACGACGACTTGATGACCCGCGAAGGCCCTTACCGGGAGCTCTACGACCTCCAGGCACAGGCCTACCGATGCACCGGCCCGGGCGGCCGGGGCAGCCGGTGGTCCGCACGTGGAGGCCGGGCGGGGCCGGCTGCGAAGACGCGGCCGGTGCTCAGCCCGCCGCTGCGGCGGTCTGCGCGTCCAGCGCGGCGAACAGCCAGTCGTGCGCGGAACCGGGGGTCGGCTCCGGCGGACCACCGGGCGCGGTGATCACGTCGGCCGTCAGCTCCCAGTACCGGTCGATCCGCGGGTCGGCGGCGAGCTGACCGACCAGCAGGCCGCGGAAGGCCGGGGTGTCCCGGCTGCCGTACGCGCGCGCGTACGCGTCCACGAAACTGTCCAGCTCCTCGCCGGAGTGCGGCTCCACGCCCCGGCGCAACTGCGTGCCGGCCAGTTCGTACGCCTGCGCGAGGCCCGCGTACAGAACGGCGGACGCGCGACCCTCCGAGGCCTTGTGCGCCTCGGGCTGCGGCCGCTCGGCGCCCGTGCACGGTCGGGTCACGAGCGCGTTCAGCCGGGCGAAGGCGAGCACCTGGGCCGGATCCGGATCGTCGGGAGGCTGAGCCACCGCCACCTCCAGAAAGGCGGCCGTCGCCCGGGCCGGCATCCGCGGCGGCAGCCAGGCGCGCCAGAACCGGGCCAGCGGGGCCGTGTTCGGCGGGGTGGCCACTGCGCCGATCAGGCGCAGCCGGTCGGCGCGCTCCCCGGGCGGGCACTCCAGCACCAGCCGCATCCCCGCCTCCCGCCAGCGCAGAGCCGTGAGTTGCGAGCCGAGTTCGCGCAACTGCCCCGCGACGACGTCCTCCAGCACGCTTCCCGCGCCGGCCTCCGCCCCGTCCTCCTCGTCGAGGACGCGGCGTACCTCGCGCACCGGCAGGCCGAGGCTGCGCAGGGAGCGGAGCATACGCAGCCGGCCGAGCGCCTCGGGGCCGTACCGGCGATGCCCGCCCGCGCTGCGGGACGCCTCCGGCAGCAAGCCGTTGTCGGAGTAGAAGCGGACGGCCTTGACGGTGATGCCCGCGCGTTCGGCGAGCTCGCCGATGCTGCACAGGCCGTCGTCGTGCGACATGAACACTTGAACCTCCCTCAGGGGGAGCTTCTACCGTACCGGCGAGGGCGGCGGACGATCGTGGCCGGACCGCCGACGACGGATCGCAGAGGAGCGGAACATGACCGAATTCATCCTGGTGCCGGGGACGTTCACAGGGGCGCACGTATGGGAGGAACTCACTGCCTGCCTGGCCTCGTCGGGCGCCGGGGTGCACACGGCGGCGCTCACCGGTCTCGGAGGGTCCCGCGGAGCCGCGACGGACGACGTCGACCTGGAGACGCACATCGAGGATGTGCTCACGCTGATCGACTCGGTGAGCGCCGAGGTCGGCCGGGACCAGGAGATCGTGCTGGTCGGGCATGACTACGGTGTCCACCCGGTGCTCGGCGCCGCCGACCGCCGCGCGGAGCGCATCGGCCGGATCGTCTGCCTGGACACGGGACCGGGCCAGGACGGAGTGCCCGCGCTGGCCGCCGTCGCGGACCCGTCCGCGCGCGAGAAGGTGGTCGAGCGTGCCGGAGCGGAAGGGGCCGATCAGGTCCTGGCAGCCCCGGCCCGGGACGAGTGGCAGCACTGGGGCAGCATCGCGGGTATCCCCGAAGCGTCGCTGGACCGGCTCACCGCCCTGGCCTCGCCGCAGCCACTGCGGACGCTGCTCCAGCCACTGCGGCTGACCGGCGAGGTGGCCTCGGTGCCCGTCACCGGAGTGCTGTGCAACGGGAACGGTTCGAGCATCGAGATGGTCCAGCGGCGGGTGGACCTCGGCGATCCCGTCTTTCTGGCCCTGGCCGACCCCCAGGTGTCGTTCTTCGAACTTCCCACCGGGCACTGGCCGATGCTGTCCCTGCCGGCCGAGCTGGCCGAGGTCCTGCTGCGGGCCGCCGCAGGCGAGGGGCACCGACTGGTTCCGCCCGGCTCGGCGGAGCAGCCCGCGCACCTGCGGCCGTTCCTGCTGGACGTGCCGGAACTCCCGCATGAGCGGACGGGCAACGTCGATCTGTACCTGCCCGAGGCCGAGGGCCCCCGGCCGGCCGTGGTGTTCGTGCACGGCGGCCCGGTGCCCGCCGGGGTCCGGCCGACCCCGCGGGACTGGCCGGCCCTCAAGGGATACGCCCGCTACGCGGCCGCGGAGGGGGCGGTCGGCGTCACACTCGATCACCGCCTGCACGACATGGCCGACTACCCGCGCGCCGCCGCGGACGTGGCGGCCGCGGTGGAGCTGGTCAGGGCCGATCCACGGGTGGACCCGGACCGGATCGCGCTGTGGTTCCTCTCGGGAGGCGGCCTCCTCGCGGCGGACTGGCTGAGGGAGCCGCCGGCCTGGCTGTGCTGCCTGGCGGCCTCCTACCCGGCCCTGGTTCCGGTCCCCGGCTGGGGACCGGTCGACAGCCGGTTCCGCCCGGTGGACGCGGTGGCGGGCGCGGGCGCCCTGCCCGTCGTGATCACGCGGGTGGGACGCGAGTCGCCCGAACTTGCCGCCACGGTCGAGGAGTTCCTGGTCGCGTCCGAGAAGTGCGGGGCAAACGTCGAGGTGGTGGACGTACCGAACGGCCGCCATGCCTTCGAGACCCTCGACCCGACGGAGGAATCGCGCGAGGCCGTGCACCACGCTATGCGTTCGGTACTGGGGCACGTGTCGGCCTGAGCGGCGGGTCAGGCGGGTCCGGCGCTCAGGCCGCGATCCGGGTGTCGTCGGCCCCGACTACGCTCCCCGTATGACCACCGATTGGATGGCGGAAGCCCGACGCACTGCCCGGGGGCGGCGCTCCGACGCGTCTGGTTTCCCCGCGAGGCCGGACGACTGCCCGGCGCCGCGACTGTCCGAAACGGAGGTATGCGAGGCGGAGGCGGAGCTGGGCATCGTGTTCCCCGACCAGTACCGCGCGTACTTGCTCCGTCGGAGCGCGGGTGGCGTGGACGGTGCGGGCGGCGCGGTGAACCGTCTGCGCCGATCCGCGGCGGGCTGGGGATGGCAGGGGGACTCGGACACCAACTACGACCTGCTCGCTACTGCCTTTCCGCATCCCGACTCCTACAGTGCCGCAGAGGAGGAGCTGAATGCGCGCGGGCCGTCGGCGGACGATTTCCCGGACGAGAACGCCTACCGGACGGCCTGGCAACAGTGGGACGCCGAGTACGAGGTGTTCCAGGAGCGCAAGACGTCCGGCGCTGCGTACATCCAGGACAACGGCTGCGGCTTCGCGACGCTGCTCGTCGTCACCGGCCCTCTCCGCGGCTCACTGTGGTTCGACGGCCGGGCCACCTGCGACCGGATCCTTCCCCTGCACCTGGACGGCCGTCCCGTTTCGTTCGAGGAATGGCTCACTCGGCACTCCATGGACCTGGTCGGCTGGTGAAGGTCGCACCGCCCCGGGCCGGCGTCCACGGCGAAGACTCCGCCGAACGCCGCCCCGGGCAGCAGACGGATGGGTGTGCACCGGTGCGGAATCCCGTTGCGCCTCTCAGCCGAGACAGAACTCGTTGCCCTCGACGTCCTGCATCACGAGGCACGACTCGTTGTCCTCATCGGCAGGCAGAAGCCGCACGCGCACCGCGCCGAGCGGGATCAGCCGTGCGCATTCCGCCTCAAGTGCCGCCAGGCGCTCTTCGCCCACGAGCCCGGTGCCGACCCGCACGTCAAGATGCAGCCGGTTCTTGACGACCTTGCCCTCGGGAACGCGCTGGAAGTACAGCCGCGGGCCCACACCCGAGGGATCACTGCATGCGAACCACGAACCCTGCTCCTGAGGCGGCAGCGAGCGATTGAAATCGTCCCACGTGGCAAAGCCCTCCGGCGGTGGCGGCGCGACGTACCCCAACACCTCGCACCAGAAACGAGCGACGCGCTCAGGTTCTGCGCAGTCGAAGGTGACTTGGAACTTCTTGATCAACGTCATCGTCCCACCCTAGCGGCGGGGTCCATCGTGGTCTCCACGAGCGGGCCATGCCCACCAACGGCCGTACGTATCTCCATCCGGGACCGTTGATGTGAGGCCCGTCACTCTCCCGGCGTCACGGGTCGGGCATGGGTGATCATGACCGGAATGAACACTCGATTCCTCGGGATCCCCGATCTTTCCGAAGTCCCGTCCGTGGCGGTCGTCGTCGACGTCATGCGTGCGTTCACCGTGGCTGCCTGGGCCTTTGGTCAGGGGGCGGAAAAGATCGTTCTCGCTGAGTCGCTGGACGAGGCACTGGCACTCAAGGCTCGCCACCCGGACTGGGTGGCGCTCAAGGACGGTCCGGCCGCGCCCGGGTTCGACACCGTGAACTCACCGGGCATGCTGCGCTCAATTGACCTCGGTGGCCGGACCGTTGTGCAGAAGACCACGGCAGGTACGGTCGGCGCCCTCGCGGTCAAGGAGGCGCAACTGGTGTTGTGCGCCTCCTTTGTGGTCGCAGAGGCAACGGCTCGGCTCCTGCGGACACGCGAGAGCGGCAGTGTCACGTTCGTCGTCACCGGCGAGGGTGGAGAGGCCGATGAAGATCTGGCGTGCGCTCAGTACATCGCTCGGAGGGCCGCCGGCGCCGTGACGGACGCCGCCGTGTTCCTGCGCCGCGCTGCCGAGTCGCGCGCCGCCGCCGAGCTGGCGGAGGGCGTACGCCAAGGAGTTCACCCCGACGACGTTGCGCTCTGTCTTGAGCTCGACCGGTTCCCCTTTGCCATGGTGGCGACCCTGGAAGGTTCGCTCATGGTCCTGCGTCCACACGCGACGCCTTCGCCGACCGACGAGGCCCTGGTCTGACAGTGCGGTGAGGGTTCGGCGAACTCCTTCGCCGGCAGGGCTCGGCAGCGCGTCCGCCGTCGTCCGGCTCGCCGCGGGTGAGGAACGCTCCGCAGGGCGCCCCACGAGCCGGATGGGTCGTGGGGCGCACGTGAGCGGAAGCGGCTCCTTACCGCCTGCGGTGAGACCCCCAACCGATTGCGGCAAGGATCGCGACAGCGAAGCCGGCCGCTTCGGTCGTCGTGGCTGAGCTGGTGATGACGAGTGCGGCGCCGGCCGACGACACTGCGATCACCGGAACCAACGAGATCAGCTCCTGCCTGGAGCTGTTGCGTTGGGGCATGGCTGTCTTACGCTTGCGTGGCAAAGGACTGTTCCTCTCTCGGATACCCCCGAAGGGCACAGCGCCTTGGGTCCTCAGCCGCCACCGCCAAGTAGTCGGCTGGGGGCCCTTTTTGATGGGCGCTCGCCTATGAACTCAAACCTCGTCGGCGGATACAACCCCTTCCGGAAAGTTTTTTTTGATTCCTCAGTGTTGTTACCGTCACAGCCGCATATTCGTTGGTGTCTAACTCGATAAGCCTTCAACTGGAAGGACTTGGCATCCATCGACCCGCACAATCACACGCAGTGCATGGCGTGCGCCTGTGAATATTGCGCCGAGCGGCTGGGTGAGATGGTCACCTGCCCCTCCAAAGGGGTGATCCAGCCTTCGAATGCAAGGCGAGAGCCTGACCTGACGGACGGGTTCGCAGACCGGATACCTGTGGATACGCCTCCTCGGGATGCGAACTGCTCCTCGCTCGGGGCTGAAGAGGTGACCGCACACCCGGAGTTGCCCGCACGGGTGCCCTGAAGGCTCACTCCTGCTCACTGATGAGGAACGGTTGACCTCAAGTCGGGTTGAGCTTCTAGGTTCGGGTGCGCAGATGTCGACGTACCTGGGAGGAACGGCCATGAGAACGCTGGTGCTTGGCAGGACGCCCGCCAGGGTGGCGGAGGTGCTGGCCACGCTGCGCGCGGACGGTTTCGAAGCGGAGGGAGTGAGTACCGACGAGGAGGCCCGGAAGCTGTTGGAGGCCGAGGAGTTCGGGGTGCTGATCATCGGCGGGGGTGTGGAGCCGGACTCCCGCGCAGCGCTCAAGGAGTTCGCGGCGGAGCGCCGGGTGCGGCGGGTGATCGACGGCGCCCTGACAGAGCCCTTCGACACCTACGTGCGGCGGGAGTTCGAGCCGCTGATCCGGGAGGCCGGCTCCAGGGAGTGACGGCCGCTCCGCGCGGGCGTTGCTCCGGGCGGAGCCCCCTCACGCGCTCAGCACCGGCGCAGGCCCGACCTGACGGAGGGCCAGTATTCGGGCGTCCCCCGCCTTGCGGTGCACCGCATCTGACGCCGCGCGCTGATCCACCAGGAATTGCTGGACAGCCCTTTAGCGAGCGGAGGCGAGTGCCGAAAGTCGCTGCTGCGTCTCCCTGAGCGAGGCTTCCTTGGCGCCAAGGCGTCGCGCCAGGGCATCGAGCTCGGCCCGAAGGCCGGGGCACATCTCGAGGGACACGCCGTGCTCGCCCGAACGAGCGCAATCGAGGTAACGGCGGATGGTTGCGGTCCCGAGGCCTGCGGCGATCATCGTCTTGATCTGGGCCACACGCGCGATGTCGGAATCGGTGTAGGCCCGGTAGCCGTTGCGGTCGCGCTCGGGGACCAGGAGCATGCAGTCTTCATAGTGGCGCAGCGCTCGCGCTGTCACCCCGGTCAGCTCGGCGAGTTTGCTGATACGCACGCGTCCTCCTGCGATTTGACCTTCACGCTGGCGTGAAGCCGTACCGTCCAGCGCCATGACACCGAAGACAACCCGGCAGCGGGCCACGATCATCCACGGCTACGCCGCAACACCCGAGGACCATTGGTTCGGATGGCTGGCCGCGCAGCTCGACGCCCGTGGCATGTCTACGACCGTTCCTGCCCTTCCGGACTCCGAGGCGCCTGACCCTGACCGCTGGCTGGCCGCCGTGGCAGCCAGCGTCGGCACGCCGGATGAGGGCTCGACCCTGGTGGCGCACAGCCTCGGCTGCATCACGGCGCTGCGCCATCTCTGCTCCCTGGCGGGTCCGTGGCGTCTTGGTGCGCTCGTGCTCGTCTCAGGATTCGTCGACACGCTGCCGGCCCTTCCGGCGCTGGACGCTCACATCGGCAAGCCGCTGGATCTGGCCGGGATCCGCAACCACGTCGACAGACTCACCCTGATCCGGTCGGACGCGGACCCTTACGTACCACCGAGCCACACCGACCGTCTTGCCGATCTCCTGGGGACATCGACCCAGGTCATTCCCGGAGCCGGCCACTTCCTCGCGTCCGACGGTGTGACGTCGCTCCCCGCGGCCCTCGCGGCGATCGCATCGTCCAGAAGGACTGACGGAGAGCTGACGAGAACCAGATGACACACCGCAACGCGTCACTCTCTCCCGAGGGGCGCCGTCGACTTGTGGAGCGCTGCGAGTCACGCCCGATCGCTCACGTCGCCGCGGAGATGGGCATCTCGCGGGCGACCGCTTCGAAGTGGGTGCATCGCTACCGCCAGTACGGCGACCTTGGTCTGCTGGACCGCTTCTCAGCACCACACCACCGACCCTCCGTGATTCCAGCAGCCGTGGTCAGCCGGAGCGAGAACATGCGACGCGAGAACAAGTGGTCTGCGGCTCGAATCACCCATGAGCTCTGGCGCGCTGCTGCCCGCCTGACTGCATCGGCTGACGCTCAGGCGCGAACCGGAGGTCAGGTGCGGAGGTCGAGCATGGCGGACATGGCGGCCACGACGGGCGGGGCGACCTGGTAGTAGACCCAGGTCCCACGTCGTTCCGAGGTCAGCAGCCCGGCCTCGCGCAGCTTCTTCAGGTGGTGGGACACGGTCGGCTGGGAGACGCCGACGTCGGAGATGTCGCACACGCATGCCTCGCCGCCCGGGTGCGAGGCGACCTTGGAGAACAGGCGCAGCCGCACCGGGTCGGACAGTGCCTTGAACATCGCGGCCATCTTCTCCGCGTCGCCCTGCGACAGCTCCCCGGCGGTGATCGGCGGGCAGCACGGCACCGCGGGACCCGTATCGAGGACCGGCAGCTCCGCAACCTCTGAATTCGACATGCGTCTATGTTGACACTCATAGATGCCGGTGGCAATCTTTGGATATAGACAGCAATCGAAACAGCGGCCGGAGGCGGTCGCGCATACCGGAGGACATCACCGTCATGACCACCACTGCAGACCTTCCGGTTGTCGTCATCGGCGCCGGCCCCGCCGGGCTGGCGGCCGCCGCCCACCTGGTCGAACGCGGCATCGAACCGCTGGTCCTGGAGGCCGGGACCACCGCCGCCACCGCGGTGCGCAGCTGGTCGCATGTGCGGCTGTTCTCGACCTGGAGCGAACTGACCGACCAGGCCGCCGAGAAGCTCCTGGCGCCCACCGGCTGGGTCAGGCCCGACACGGACACCTACCCCACGGGCGGGGAGTGGGCCGGGGACTACCTCCAGCCGCTCGCCGATGTCCTCGGGGACCGGGTCCGCTACGGCGCCACCGTCACCGGCGTCTCCCGCCTCGGCCGCGACCGGATCGTCGACGCCGACCGCGAGCAGCAGCCCTTCACCATCCGCCTCACCCGCGCCGACGGCACCGAGGAACGGATCCTGGGCCGCGCCGTGATCGACGCGTCCGGCACCTGGTCCACCCCCGGCCCGATCGGCGCCGACGGCCTCCCCGCCCTCGGCGAACACGCCTCCTCCGCCCGGATTTCGTACCGCATCCCCGACCTCAAGGACCCCGCCGTCCGCGCCCGGTACGCGGGCAGGCGCACCGCTGTCATCGGTTCCGGGGCCTCCGCGTTCACCGCCCTGGCCGCCCTCGCCGACGTCTCGAAGGACGAACCCGGCACCCACTCGGTGTGGATCCTGCGCCGCGGCATCAGCGGCTCCACCTTCGGGGGCGGAAGCGCCGACCAGCTCCCCGCCCGCGGCGCGCTGGGCCTGGCGGCCAAGGCCGCCGTCGATGACGGGCACGCCGACGCCGTCACCGGATTCCGCACCGAAGTCATCGAGCCCACCGACGACGACCGCCTGGTCCTGGTCGGCGAGGACGGCCGGCGCCTCGACCCGGTGGACGAGGTCATCGTCCTGACGGGCCTGCGCCCCGACCTGTCCTTCCTGTCGGAGCTCCGCCTCGCCCTGGACGAGCGCCTGCAGGCGCCGGTGGAGCTCGCACCGCTCATCGACCCGAACCAGCACTCCTGCGGCACCGTCTACCCGCACGGCCACCGCGAACTGGCCCACCCCGAGCCGGGCTTCTACCTGGTCGGCATGAAGTCCTACGGCCGCGCCCCGACCTTCCTCGCCATGACCGGCTACGAACAGGTCCGCTCCGTCACGGCCGCCCTCGCCGGCGACACCGAAGCCGCCGACCGCGTCGAACTCACCCTCCCTGAGACCGGGGTCTGCGGCGGCGCCGGACTCTTCGACGAGCCTGCCGCAGGGCAGACCGACGAAGGCGGCTGCTGCGCCCCGGCAGCCCCGGCGCTCGTACAGATCGGAACGGGAATCTCACTTCCGGTCGCAGCCCTTGCCGGCACGGCATCCGGCGGGTGCTGCGGGTCCTGAACATCGGCGCCCCGACCAACCTCGGCCGGGGCGCTTCCCCCCTGCGTCAGGAGGATCGTCATGTCCCGAGTACAGCTCGCCCTGCGCGTCCCCGACCTCCAAGCCTCAATCGCCTTCTACAGCAAGCTCTTCGCCACCGAACCGGCGAAACAGCGTGACGGCTACGCCAACTTCACCATCGCCGACCCACCGCTCAAACTCGTCCTCGTTCAGGGCACACCAGACGCAGACACACGCATGGACCACCTCGGCGTCGAGGTCGACACCACCGAAGCAGTCCATGCAGCCACAACCCGCCTCCAGGACCAAGGGCTGGCGACCGACGTCGAGAACGACACCACCTGCTGCTACGCCCTCCAGGACAAGGTCTGGGTCCACGGCCCCGGCCAGGAACCGTGGGAGGTGTACGTCGTCAAGGCAGACGCCGACTCCATGGCCAAGCAGAAGAACAGCACCTGCTGCGCCGACCCGGCCGCCGTAGCCGATCCGCCCGCTCCGGTCCAGGCCGGTGGCTGCTGCCCGTGACCAACCTCGACGCCCGCGGGGCCGCGACCGGAACAGGGGACCGGTCGCGGCCCCGCGCCGTGCTCCCGCCCTGTGCGCCACACAGATCACCAGCTGGGGAATCGTCTACTACGCCTTCCCCGTACTGAACCCGGCCATCACCGCCGACACCGGCTGGTCCGCCGGTGCAACGACAGCCGCGTTCTCCGCAGCCCTGCTCCTCTCCGCCTTCGCCGGGATCCGGGTCGGCCGGTTCATCGACCACCGCGGACCGCGCACTGTCATGACCACCGGCTCCGTCCTCGGAGTGGCAGGCCTGCTCGTCATTGCAGCCGCCCCGAACCTCGAGGTTCGCGGCACCCGGAAGCGGGCTGAGCCAGGGACTTTTCAGGGGCTTTCAGCTCTGTCAGAGGGACTTTCGCGGGACGATCCGGCGTGCAAACCGGTAAGCCCCTGACAGAGCCGAAAGCAGGAGAACACCCTGTTCAGAGGTGGTGCGGCAGCTGCCGGGGCAGTGTCACGCCGACCCCGGCCCCCGCTGCCCCTTGTAATTGATCTTCATGGTGTCCATGTCCGTCGCGGTGGACCGCAGCTCGCCGTGCCCGTAACCGGCCTTCCGTAGCACCGTCTCCGCGCGGTCCTCGGCGATCGCGGCCGCCATCTCCTCGCCGTCCCCGGCATCCGACACCACCACGTACCGGAAGCTGAAGTGCTTGAGCACGCGGTCGTAGGTCAGCGACCCCTCCTCGCTGAAGTGCATCGCGGCCAGGCCGTGCTCCTCCACCTCGGCGAGCAGTCGCTCGCGGGCCTGGTCCGTGAGCCCCTGCCACGTGCCGCGCACGATCACTCGGTATGTGTGCTGCGTGCTCATCGTGTCCCGCCGTTCCTGTCGCATTCCGCAAACCGATTGAGGAGCCAGCCTACGGCGCAGAGGATGGGGCGCATGCGAAATATTGTCGTGCTCGACGCCCCCTCCAACCTGGGACTCCGTCCGCCGGCCCCCGGCACCGTACCGGGCTGCTACAAGCTCGCAGGCGCACTGCGGGAGCAGCGGATCGTGCAGCGGATCGGCGCGTCCGAGGGTGGGGTCGTCGTGCCGCCCCGCTACGACCGCGGTGCGTGGCAGGAGGGGGACGGAGTCTTCAACGCCGCCGCGATCGCCCGGTACACCCGCACCCTCGCCGACCGCGTCGAGCAGCACGTGCGCGCCGGAGACTTCCCTCTCGTCCTGGGCGGTGACTGCTCCATCCAGCTCGGCGCCTCGCTCGCCCTGCGCCGGATCGGGCGGTACGGACTGGTGTCGGTCGACGGGTCCGCCGACTTCCGCCACGCGGGCAACGGCGACGGGATCGGCGCCGCAGCCGGGGAGGAGCTGGCCATCGCCACCGGCCGGGGGCAGAACGACCTCGCCGGGCTGGAGGGGCTGCGGCCCTACCTCCGGGACGAGGACGTGCGGATCCTCGGCATCCGCGACTACGACGAGGACCGCACCGAGCTCGCCGAGCTGAAGATCCCGGTGGCGACCGTCGGCGAGATCCGCGAGCGCGGCGCCGCCGATCTGGCGGGCGGGATCGTGCGGAGCCTGGAGAGTCCGGCCCTCGACGGCTTCTGGGTCCACCTGGACGCCGACGTGCTCGACCCCTCCGTCATGCCCGCCGTCGACAGCCCCGACGACGGCGGACTGTTCCCCGGCGAGCTCGGCCCCCTGCTGCGGACGCTGGTCCACTCGCCACGCTGCGTCGGACTCAACGTCACGGTCTACGACCCCGATCTCGACCCGGACGGCACGGCAGGCGCCCTGCTCACCGACCTGGTGGTCGCGGCTTTTGCCGAAGTCTGACGGCCGATCCCCTGGTCCGGGCGGCATCCAGCGTGTTCCATGGTCATCGGGGGGCGCCCGGACCTGCGGCGGCCCGCGCGAGGGAGCGAGGTTGCCTTGGCCACCACCGTACGACGCACCGTACTGACCCTGCCCGCGGCGGCGACGGGACCGGAGAATCCGTTGCCCGCGCTGCGGCCCCTCGACGAGATGCATGTCGTCGACGACCGGGACCGGGCGGGACTGCCCCGCGACATGGCCCGTCAGATCGGCCACGAACCCCTCGCCACCGTCCTTCCCGTGCGGATCCTCGACGGCTACGGCCGCAAGCGCACCCCCACGGCCCTCGACGCGATCGTCATCGAGAACGACCGGCTGCGGGCGACCGTGCTCCCCGGACTCGGCGGTCGCATCCACTCCCTGTTCCACAAGCCGACCGGCCGCGACCTCGTCTACACCAACCCCGTGCTGCAGCCCGCCGACTTCGCACTCAACGGCGCCTGGTTCTCCGGCGGCATCGAGTGGAACATCGGAGCGACGGGGCACACCACCCTGTCCTGCGCCCCGGTGCACGCCGCTCGTGTCCCGGCACCCGACGGCGGCGAGATGGTCCGGCTCTGGGAGTGGGAGCGGCTGCGCGACCTGCCGTTCCAGGTAGATCTGTGGCTGCCGGAGGACTCCGACTTCCTCCACGTCGGCGTACGGATACGCAACCCGCACGAACACCCCGCACCCGTCTACTGGTGGTCCAACATCGCAGTCCCGGAGGGCGAACGCACCCGGGTGCTGGCCCCCGCCGACGAGGCCTGGCACTTCGGCTACGAACGGACGCTGACCCGAGTCCCGATGCCCGAGACCGGGGGTGTCGACCGGACGTACCCGCTGCGCAGCGACTTCCCAGCCGACTACTTCTACGAGGTACCCGACGGCGCCCGCCGCTGGATCGCCTCCCTCGACGGGGAAGGCCGCGGACTCGTCCAGACCTCCACCGACCTGCTGCGCGGCCGCAAGCTCTTCCTCTGGGGCAGCGGGCCCGGCGGCCGCCGCTGGCAGGAATGGCTCACCGAGCCCGGCACCACCGGCTACGCCGAGATCCAGGCCGGGCTCGCCCGCACCCAGCTGGAGCATGTGCCGCTGGAGCCGGGTGGTGAGTTCAGCTGGCTCGAGTCGTACGGGCCGCTGGCCGCGGACCCTGCCACCGTGCACGGCGGCGACTGGGCCGCGGCCCGTGCCGAGACCGAGCAGCGGCTCGCCGACGCGCTGCCGCGCGCCGATGTGGACGCCGCGTACGAGGCATGGCGCCGCTGCGCCGACACGGAGCCTGGCGAGATCCTCGCCACCGGCTCAGGATGGGGAGCACTCGAAGTACGGCGCGCCGGGTACGAGCTGCCCGGCACCCCGTTCGCGGAGTCCACACTCGGCGAACAGCAGGCGCCCTGGCTGGAGCTGCTGGAGCAGGGCTCCTTCCCCGAACCGCGCCGCGTGGTCCCGCCCGGGCCCACTCTCGTCTCCTCGCACTGGCGCGACATGCTGGAGACGGCCTCCGCCGAACCGCTCACCGAGTACCACCTCGGCGTCGCCCAGTGGCATGCCGACGACCGGGCCCAGGCGGTCCGCAGCTGGGAGCGCGGTCTCGCCCTCGCTCCGTCGCGCTGGCCGTTGCTCCGCTGTCTCGCCGTCGCCGCCCAGGAGAGCGGCCAGCGGGACCGGGCAGCCGACCACTACACGGAGGCGTTCGACGACCTGTGCGCGGAGCGCCGGGACGACGGCGAGGCCTGGACCGCCGCCACGGCCGCCCTCGGCCGGGAGGCGATCGAGGCGCTGCTGGCTGCGGACCGCACCGCCCCGGCGCGCGCGGTCTGGAACGGCTTGCTTCCGGGGATCCGGCCCCGGGGCCGCTTCCGTCTCCTGGAGGCGCGCCTCCTTCTCGCGGAGGGGGATCCGGCGGCCGCCCGGGCCTTGTTCGACGAAGGCTTCGAGGTCGCCGATCTGCGCGAGGGTGCGGAGATCCTGGACGAGGTGTGGGCCGAACTCACCGACGAACCGCTGCCGGACGCGTACAACTACCGCATGCGGCCGCGAGGATGACGGCGGAGGGCGCGGCGGACGGATGGCTCAGACGGTCCGGTTGCGGTCGACGTACTCGAAGACCGAGCCGTCCGGGTGCACCGCGATCAGGTTGCGGCCGGCCGGGGTGGGTACCGGTCCCGCGATGACGCGGGCGCCGACCCGGGTCAGGGAGGCGTGGGCCTCGTCGACGTCCTTCACCGCGATCGTCGCGGTCACCTTGCGCAGGATCTCCAGCTCGGACTCGGGCCCGCTCATCAGCAGAAAGCAGCTGATGGCGGCGACGGACACCCCGCCGCGCTCGAAGCGCAGCGCCGGACTCGCCGTGAGGTCCTCGTAGAAGGCCACCGCGGCCTCCAGGTCGTCGACGCAGATACGCAGCGTGGTTCCCAGGATTTCCATGCCGCACAGGGTAGTTGGCCGGTCAGTGGTGTGTGATCGATTCGGCGGAGGGGCAGGATGCCCCGGCGGCCGGAGGTGGGGACCGGCCCCCGGGGCGGTGGGATCAGGCCCGGCAGAGGATCTCGCCGTGCGGGACCATGAACCAGCCGTCACCCTGTTCGCCCCAGGTGCGCCAGGCCTCGGCGATCGCCGTGAGCTCTCCGGGCGTCGCATGGCCGCCGTCGACCGCCAGCTTCGCGTAGACCGAGCCGACGGTACGGTCCGCCCACAGGCCGCTCCACCAGTCCCGGCTCTCCGGGGTGGCGAAGCACCAGGAGGCGGCGGTCGGGGTGATGTCGGTGAAGCCCGCCTCGCGCGCCCAGGAGAGCAGCCGGCGGCCCGCGTCCGGCTCGCCCCCGTTGGCCCGCGCCACCCGGGCGTACAGCTGCTGCCAGGCGTCCATGACCGGTGACTCGGGGAACCAGCTCATGGCTGCGTAGTCGCTGTCGCGGGCCGCGACGATGCCGCCGGGACGGCAGACCCGCCGCATCTCGCGCAGCGCCTGCACCGGGTGGCCGACGTGCTGGAGCACCTGGTGGGCGTGGACCACGTCGAAGGAGTCGTCGGGGAATTCCAGGGCGTGGACGTCGGCGACGGCGAACTCCACGTTTTCCAGGCCTCGTTCGGACGCGGCCTCGGCCGCCTGGTCGAGGATCTCCTGGGTGGTGTCGACGGCCGTCACCCGGCCGGGGGCGACGAGTGCGGCCAGGTCCGCGGTGATGGTGCCGGGCCCGCACCCGACGTCCAGCACGCTCATGCCTGAGCGGAGTTCACCGACGAGGTAGGCCGCGGAGTTGGCGGCGGTACGCCAGCGGTGCGAGCGCAGCACCGACTCGTGGTGGCCGTGGGTGTAGACGGCGGTCTCCTTCGGCATGACCGTGCATCCTCTCTCGAACGCGACCTCGAAACGCGAGCCGCAAAGCGCTGATCGGTACGGCTACCGTATGCCTTCATGTCGAATTATGAGATGGGCATCTTGCGATATGGACAAGCGCGGCGTGGTGAACTGACGCGAAAGGGCGGCCGACTCGGCGTCGGCCGCCCTTCGCTCATCCGGATCCGGCTGGTCTCACACCGGTCGTGGGCAGTAGACCGTCAGTGCCTCCGGCAGCTTGTCGATCATCAAGTCGCCCTGGCTGTGGGCTACTTCCCCGTCGTAGGCGTACGGGGTGCCGGGCTTCAGGCCGGAGATGCGGATGCGTTGGCGCCGGACGGCGGCGTGGATGGGGGAGCGGGTCAGAGGGCCGGCGACGGCGGCCGCCAGCAGCCTCAGGGCGGGCGTCCGGCCCCCGTGTACGACCCGTACGTCCAGCAGCCCGTCCGCGAGATTGTGCCGCCGGCCGGGCGCCGGGCCGACGCGCTGGAACAGCCCGTTGCCGACGAACAGCAGCCACAAGGGCCGTCTGCGGCCTTGCAGTTCGGCCTCCAGCGGGCGCTCGCCGCGCAGCGCCTCGAAGGCCGCGAGGACACCGGCCGGCCAGCCGCCGATCCGCGGGGCCCAGCGCTCGCGGGTCCGTACCAGCTCCGGATAGACGCCCAGGCTGAAGGCGTTGAGGAAGTAGCCGTGAGCGCCCCCGGGACCCTCCGGTCCGGGCCGGAAGCGGCCCAGGTCCACCCGTACCGCGCTTCCCGAGCCGAGTGCGGCGCAGGCGTCGGCCACGGTCTCGATGCCCAGGTCGTACGCGAAGTGGTTCAGTGTGCCGCCGGGGAACACGGCGAGCGGCAGGCCGTGTACGGCGGCCACCGCCGCCGCCTGGTTGACCGTGCCGTCACCCCCGCACACCCCCAGCGCCCGGCCGCGGCCCGCCGCCTTCTCCAGCTCGGCCGAGAGCTGCGCCGGGGGGCACTCCACCACTTCGGCGTTCGGCAGGGCGTCCCGGACGAGCGACGCCGTGGCCGTCGCCGTTCCCGACTCCTGGTTGACGACGACGACCAGGTCCTGGCCGTCCGGCAGGGCGGGCGCATCGGCGGGCGGCCGGCCGGGCGCGGGCAGTTGCCCCCGGGTCGGCACGATGCCGCGCAGGGCGAACGCCGCCCCTATGCCGAGCGCGGCACCGGCCAGCACATCGCTCGGGTAATGGACTCCGGTGTAGACGCGGGAGGCGGCCACCGACAGGGCGACCGGTGCGACGACCGCTCCCCAGCCCTTCGACTCGAGCGCCACCCCGGTGGCGAACGCGGCAGCCGAAGCGGCGTGCCCCGAAGGGAAGGACGTGGTGACCGGCTGTCGTTTCAGCTGCCGTATCACCGGAACGGCGTCCAGTATCGGCCGCTCGCGGCGGACCGCCCCCTTGCCGATCGTGTTGATCGCCGCCGAGGCCACCGCAAGCGACGCGATCCCGCGAAGCGCGGCCCGCCGGGCCCGGGCACTGCCGCCGAATGCGGCGATGCCCGCCGCCGCGCCGAACCACAGCAGCCCGTGATTGGCGCTGCGGCTGAGCCGCGGCAGCACGGGCCCGGCCGCCGGCCAGTGGCGCTGGGCCAGGTTCTGGAACACGGCCAGATCGCTTCGGTGCAGAACGCTCCGCAGCCCGGCGGGTCGCGGCAGATGTGAGGGGATACTCGGTGAAGGCATGGAACAGCGAATACCCTGACCGCCCCCGCCGAACCGGCAGGCGCGCCCGAACCGTGCGCAGGAGCCCCTGCGAAGGGGGCGCCGAGTGGCACCGACCACTTGTCATTCAGGTGTATACCGGGGCGAACGCGACGTATCCGTACAGGCGTCGGGTGCCGCACATCACTTCGTCATTGCCCCGCAAGTGCGCCACGCTTAGCCTGTGTTCGTGATGCCGGTCACTGGCCGGAATGCCGAACACGAGAGGGTGGTGCAGACCATGGGGCGACTCGTCCCCGCGGTGACCCGGGCGCTGGACGTACTCGAACTCTTCCTCCACGGCGACGGTACGCTCTCCGCGCCCGAGGTGACCCGCAAGCTCCAGCTCCCGCGCACCACCGTCCATGAGCTGCTGACCACGCTCGCCGCTCGTTCGTACCTGGTCGCGATCCCCGACCAGCCCGGCCGCTACCGCCTCGGCGTCCGCACCTACCAGCTCGGCAGCCGGTACGCCGAGCAGCTCGACCTCGCCGCCGAGGGCCAGCAGGTGGCCCGGCAGGTCGCGGAGACCTGTGGGGAGACCGTGCATGTGGCGATCCTGGAGGGGACCGACGTCATCTACATCGCGAAGGTGGACTCCACCCACGCGGTCCGGATGGTGTCGGCGGCCGGCCGCAAACTGCCCGCCCACTGCACGTCGGTCGGCAAGATGCTGCTCGCGGCCCTTCCCGGCCGGGAGCTCGACGCCCGCCTCGACGGACTCGAACTGACCGCGATGACCCCCGACAGCATCACCGACGAAGGAGAACTGCGAGCGGCGCTCGCCTCCGTGCGGGAACGCGGCATCGCGGTGGAGCACCGGGAGTCCAATCCCGACGTGAGCTGCGTCGCCGCGCCCGTCCGGGACCGGTCGGGCCGGGTCGTCGCCGCGCTCTCCGTCTCCGTCCCCATGATCCGCTGGAGCGAGGAGCGCGAGGCGGAACTGGCCACCCTCGCGGCCGAAGGCGCCGACGCGCTCTCCGGCCGCCTCGGCCACCACCGGAGGGAGATGTGAGCCGTCCGCGCCTCGACGTCGCCGTGAGGGAGCACGCCGCACTCGGGGAGGGCCCGACCTGGGACCCGGCCACCGGGCGGCTGATCTGGGTCGACATCCTCTCCGCCCGCATCCACACCTACGACCCGGCGACCGGCCGGCGGACCGTCATGGCCACCGAACAGCACGTCGGCGCGGCCAAGCCACGGGCCGGCGGCGGCCTCGTCGTCAACCTGCGCGACGGAATCGGCCTCTACGACGCGGACGGCGCCTTCCGCTGGCTCGTCCACGACGCCGAGCCGGGACGGCGCGGGAACGATGCCGCGGTGGCTCCGGACGGGGCGCTGTGGGCGGGCACCATGCGCTACGACGAAACGGAGGTCGGCGGCAGCCTCACCCGGATCGCCCCCGACGGCACGGCCACCCGGGTGCTGCCGCTGGTCGCCTGCAGCAACGGCACCGGGTGGAGCCCGGACGGCCGGCTGATGTACTACACCGACACACCGACCCGCCGGATCGACGTCTTCGACGTGGACGGCGAACAGGTCACCGGGCGCCGCCCGTTCGCGACCGTCGAGGAGGGCGCGGGATACCCCGACGGCCTGACGGTCGACGCGGAGGGGGCCGTCTGGGTCGCCCTGTGGGACGGCGCCGCGCTGCGCCGCTACACCCCAGACGGCAGGCTGGACCGCGTCGTCGAGCTGCCGGTGCGACGGCCCACGGCCTGCGCCTTCGGCGGCCGCGACCTGCGCGACCTCTACGTCTCCACTGCCCGCACCGGTCTCGACGCACCGCACCCGCTCTCGGGGTCGCTGCTGGTCCTGCCGGACGCAGGCCTGGGCATGCCCGGTACGGCCTTCGCGGGCTGAGAGGTTGTCGGAGGGTGCCGGGCGGGTCCGGGCCGAGGGTCCGCCCAGCGGCGGATCACCCCGCCTTGGCTCCGGGGCCCGCCCGGCGGCGGATCACCCCGCCGCGCGGCCCGGGACCCGCCCGGCGGCAGGTCAACCCGTCGGGAACCGCCGCAGGGTGCCCGGCAGCCGGGAGCCCAGCGGCGACATGTTCCCGCCGGCGCCGTGCCGGGCCAGCAGGTCCAGGGCCAGCCGGCCGCGCCGGACCCGCTCGCGCGCCGTGTCCAGGGTGACATCGCGCAGATGGGCGCCGTACGGGTAGATGCCGGGCGCCTTGGACAGGCCGAACTTGAGGTAGAGCGGGGCGCCGCGCCGGATCAGCTCGGCCGCCTCGTACATCCGCACATACCCGCCGAGGTCGTCCGGGGCCTCGATGTACAGGTCCATCGGAGCGGCCGAAGCCCGCCGGATCTCCGTGAAGTGAGCGAGCGTCAGGTCGGACGGAATGTTGACCGAGTCCGCCCCGAGCTGTTCGTACACGGCGAACGAGGCGGGATTCACCGGGCCGACCAGGGCGGACACCTTGAAGGTCGTGTCCGCGGGCAGCACGCCCTGCTCACGCAGCCGGTGCAGGGTCCAGAGCACTCCCTCGTCCGCCACCAGCAGGCACTTCACGCCCAGCGCGGAGGCCCGCAGGGCGTCCTCGACGCAGCCGGCCAGGGCGTCGTGGCCACGGGCGCGCAGCCCGGCCCCGCCCGAATCGGTGCGGAACGAGGCCCCGGTGTCCCAGCTGCCGCGCGGACCGGTGAACAGACAGAGCTCGATGCCGCGCTCGGCGCAGCCCTCGACCATGTCGGTGATCTCGGTGTCACTGAGCATCCAGACACCGCTGCCCTGGCTGATCCGGTGGACGGGGACGTCGAGCCGCGCGCTCTCCTTCAGTACGACGGACAGCGCTTCGGGACCCTCCACGGACGGGATCTCGGTCCGCCAGCTGCCGCCGTCGGGAAAGGTGTGCGGGGACGCGTCGGCCGGAGCCGGGGCGGGAGCGCCGAGCCCGAGCGCGGTGAGCGCGGGCTCACCCGGGCGCCGGACGCCGGCGGAGGATCCGGACGGGGCGGAGGATACGGAGGTCATTGAGCGACCTTTCGTGTTCGGTGGGTCGGACGAAGTTCGGGGGAAACGGCGGCGGGCTGGGCGAGGCGGCGCGGCGTCCGCGAGCCCGGCATGATCCGGACGAGAGGCCCTAGGGGCGCATCAGCACCTTGCCCGTCCCGGAGTCGCCGCCCCCGACCAGCGCCACGGCCTCCGCGAACCGCTCCAGCGGGAACTCGTGCGTGATCAGCGCCGCCGGATCGAGCAGTCCCGCGGTGAACGCCCGCACCGCGTACGACCAGGACGCGGAGGACGCCCCGAACACGCTGCGCACCGTGAGCTGGCTCAGCGACAGATGCACCGGGTCGATGCCGACGGCACCCGGCGCGAACATCCCCGTGAGCACGACCCGGCCGCCGCGCCGCGCGAGCAGGCAGGCATCGGCGGCGGTGGTCGCGGCCCCGGCCGTCTCCACCACCAGGTCGTACCTGTCGCGCACCTCAGCGGCCTCCTTGGGTGCCAGGGCCTCGCTCGCCCCGAAGAGCAGCGCCTGGCGGGCCCGTTCGTCCCTCGGGTCGATCACCGTCAGCTCCCCGGGCGACACCGCGGCCAGCAGCTGGACCGCGAGCAGCCCGAGCGTTCCCGCACCCACGACGGCGATCCGCTCGCCCGGCTCAGGTGCGCCGGCCCGCACGGCCGCGGCGATCACGGCGGCGGGCTCCAGCAGCGCGGCGGCGCGCAGGTCGGCGTCGTCGGCCAACGGGTGCAGAAGCCGTGCGGGCACCACGACATGGTCGGCGAACGCCCCGGGCCGGGTGAAGCCCGTCTCGTCGTACCCCGACGTGCACAGCGAGGTCTCACCACTGCGGCACCGCTCGCAGCTCCCACAGGAACGGAACCCCTCGGCGACCGTGCGCCGGCCGGTCAGGGCGGGATCGACGCCGGGGCCCACGGCCTCGACGGTGCCCGACCACTCGTGACCGGGCACCACCGGGTAGCGCACGTAACCCGGGTCGCGATGGCCGTCGTACACCTCGCGGTCGCTCATGCAGATCCCGGCCGCGGCCACCCGCACCCGAACCTCGCCCGGGCCGGGCTCCACGACCGGTCCGGTGGTCAGCCGGTGCGCGCCCGGCCGGTCGATCGTGATCGCCCGTGAACGGGCAGGTCCTTCGCTCACTTGGGCTGCCTCTTCTCCCAGCCGTCGGCCCACAGGTCGAACCGGGCCTGCTGCTGCGGGAACTCGGCCGCGGCGTCCACATCGAGCTCCACGCCGAGGCCGGGGGCGTCGGACAGCTCGAAGCAGCCGGTCTCGGGGTCGACCTGCGGGGCGCCGCGCACGACCTTCTTGATGTCGGCGTCCGCGAAGTCGTTGAAGTGCTCGAGGATCTTGAAGTTGGGGGTGCAGCCCGCGACCTGGAGGCTGGCCGCCGTCAGCACCGAGCCGCCGACGTTGTGCGGGGCGATCAGCGTGTAGTGGGTCTCGGCCGTCGCGGCGAGCTTCCGGGTCTCCAGGATGCCGCCGATGTGACCGACGTCCGGCTGGATGATGTCGGCGGCCTGCGACTCGAAGAGCTCGCGGAACTCGATGCGGTCGTGGATGCGCTCACCCGTCGCGATCGGCATGTCGACCTTGCCCGCCACCTTCGCGAGCGCCTTGAGGTTCTCCGGCGGCACCGGCTCCTCCAGCCAGGCCGGCCGGAACGGGGCCATCTCGTGGGCGATCCGCACCGCGGTCGAGGGGCTGAAGCGGCCGTGCATCTCCAGCATCAGCTCGGTGTCCGGGCCGATGGCGTCCCGGACCGCCTCGATCAGCGACATGGAGTACCGGGTCTCCTCCTGGCCCAGCTCGAAGTGGCCCGTCCCGAACGGGTCGATCTTCAGAGCCCGGTAGCCGCGCGCGACGACCGCCGACGCGGCCTTGTGGTACGCCTCCGGGGTCCGCTCGGTCGTGTACCAGCCGTTGGCGTACGCCTTGACCCGGTCGGTGACCTTCCCGCCGAGCAGCTGCCAGACCGGGACGCCGAGCGCCTTGCCCTTGATGTCCCAGCAGGCCATCTCGACGACCGCGATGCCGGACATCACGATCTCGCCGGCCCGCCCGTAGTCGCCGTACTTCATCCGGCGTACCAGGTCCTCGACGGCGAACGGGTCCGAACCGGCGATGTGGTTGGCCTCCGCCTCGCGCAGATAGCCGATCAGCGCATCGGTGCGGCCGAGCATCCGGGTCTCGCCCACGCCGGTGAGACCCTCGTCGGTGTGGACCTGCACATAGGTGAGGTTGCGCCAGGGTGTTCCGACCACATGTGTGCTGATTCCGGTGATACGCACGGGAGTTGCCCCTCGACTTGTTCGATATTTCGGCACTCGTTCGAAATCCTGGCGTGACCGTAATAACGCGGCAGGGCGAGTGTCAATGGGGCCGTCACGGTGCGGTGCGGTTCCCGGGCCGCCGGATGCCCGCGCCGAGGCCGCCCGGACAGCTTCGCCGTAGCGCAGGCGCCCCGCGCCATTCCCTCGTATAAAGGGCCGGAGAGCGAAGGAACGGTCGCGGCCGGGGAGTGACGCGGCGGTCCGGTCGGTGAGCGGCGGCGAAGGAGGCCCGGATGGGCCGGGAGCGGACCGGACGTCAGGGGCGCGGCGCGCCCGGGGTCCGGGAGGACCGGGGGCCCGTACGGTACGGACCGCCCGCACCCGGCCCCGGACTGCCGGTCCTGCCCGAACTCGCCGAGGTGCTGGCGGCCGCGGCGGGCCGCGGCGAACCCGAACCGGCCGGCGGCTCGGCGGACCTGCGCGAAGCCGCCCGGGCCTACTGGGACCGGCGCGGACTGCGCGGCGGCCCCGAGCACATCGCCGCCGCGCCGGGCACCTCCCCGCTGGTGCTCGCCCTGATCGCCGCGCACGGCGGCGACGTACTGATGCCGCGCCCCTGCCCCGCCTCCTGGATCCCGCAGGCCCGGCTGCTGGGCAGGCCCGCCTACCATGTCCCGACCCCCGCCGAGTGCGGCGGTGTGCCGGACCCGTACGCACTCCTGGAGACCGTGCGCAGGGTGCGCGCCGAGGGAGGCAGGCCGCGGCTGCTGCTGATCTCGGTGGTGGACGACCCCACCGCCACCGTCGCCCCGCCGGAACTGGTGCGCGAGGCCTGCGAGGCCGCCGTCGCCGAGGGGCTGCACATCGTCAGCGACGAGACATGGCGCGACACCCTGCACCGGCCGCACGACACCGTGCTGCTCAGCCCGGCAGAGATGTGCCCCGACGACGTGACGGTCGTCTCCGACCTGGCCGGCGCACTGACCCCGTCCGCCTGGCCGGTCGCGGTCGCCCGGTTCCCGGACACCGAGCGGTCGGCCGTGCGCCACGCGCGTACGCTCGACATTCTCACCGCCCTCGGCGCCCTCGTCGCGGGCCCGGTCGCGGCGGCGGCCGCCCATGCGCTGCGGGAACCGGACGCCGTCACCGAACGGGTCCGCCGGGCCGCCGCGATGCAGGCGCAGATCGCAGCGGCCGCCCACCGGGCCGTGCTCGGCTCCGGCGCGCTGGCCCGCCCCCCGCAGGCGGGCCGCCACCTGTACGCGGACCTCGGCCCGCTCCGCTCCCGGCTCGCCGCCCGGGGGGTCACGGACTCACTGGAGCTGGAGGAATACCTGACGGACCGGCTCGGCGTACCGGTCCCCGGCGGCCACCGCTTCGGCGACGAACTGGGCGCGCTACGGGTGCGGCTGGGCACCGGATCGCTGCTCGGGTCGACCCCGGAGCAGCAGATGGAGTCACTCACTTCCGTGGAGCCCCTCGAATTGCCGCATGTCGTGGCCGCCCTGAACATGTTCCGAGCAGCCCTCGACGAACTCCGCTGAAGCACCGCGCCGCGCCGACGCACTCCGAGACGGGAGCCCCTCGATGACGGAACAGACAGAGCGCGACCTCGCCCGGGAGTTGCGCAGGGTGTCCTGCGGCGCGGTGGTGACCCCGCGTCCCCTCGGAGAGGTGCGGTCCTGGCCCAGGAGCTTCGCCGACCGGCTCACCGCCCCCCTCCCCGGTGTCACCGGCATGTCCCGGCTGGCCCGCGAACACGCCATCCGGCCCAACGCCGAGGGACTGCGCGGCATCCACCGGCTGCCGTACGCCCCCGAGCCGCTCCCCGCCGCCCCGGCCGGAACCACCTCCGTCACCTGGGCCGGGCACGCCAGCTGGATCATCCGCACCGGCGGACTGACCGTGCTCGCCGACCCCGTCTGGTCCCGCCGCATCCTCGGCACCCCGGCCCGGATCACCCCCGTCGGCGTCCGCTGGGACGACCTGCCGACCGTCGACGCCGTCGTCATCAGCCACAACCACTACGACCATCTCGACGCGCCCACCCTGCGCCGGCTGCCCCGGCACACCCCGCTGTTCGTCCCGGCCGGACTGGGCCGCTGGTGCCGCCGCCGCGGTTTCGTCCGCGTCACCGAACTCGACTGGTGGGAATCGGCGGAACTGGACGGTGTCCGCTTCGACTTCGTGCCCTCGCACCACTGGTCCAAGCGCACCCTCACCGACACCTGCCGCTCGCTCTGGGGCGGCTGGGTGATCGAGGACACCGCCGGGCCCGGCCGAGGGCAGCGGATCTACTTCGCCGGGGACACCGGATACGGCCACTGGTTCACGGAGATCGGCCGCCGACACCCCGGCATCGACCTCGCCCTGCTGCCGATCGGGGCGTACGAGCCGCGTTGGTGGCTCGCCGCCGTGCACGCCGACCCGGAGGAGGCCGTGCAGGCGTACGAGGATCTCGGCGCCCACGCCATGGCGCCCATGCACTGGGCGACCTTCCTGCTGTCCGCGGAGCCCGTACTCGAACCCCTCACCCGGCTGCGCACCGCCTGGCGACGGGCCGGCCATCCGCGCGAGCGGCTCTGGGACCTGCCGATCGGTGGCTCGCGCATCGTCGAGACCACGAGCGAACCGCGTACGGTCAGCCCCTGACCCTGGCCCGGCCCCTTCCCGGGCCCGGGCCTTCGGCGGTCACCTTCCGTACCGGGTACGCAGCCGGTGCCACACCGCCGGCGCCGCGCTGATCAGCAGCGTCAGGCCCACCGCCGCCACCACGCCCTGCCACGGCTCCGGGAACAGCGAGCCGCCGAGGATCCCGATCAGCTGATACGTGGCGGCCCACGCCAGACATGCCGGCACATCGCCCCGGGCGAACCGCCTGAGCGGCATCCGGCCCAGCAGACACGCCAGCATCACCGGGATCCGCCCGGCCGGCACCAGCCGGGAAAGCACCAGCACCATCGCGCCGTGCTCGTCGAGCTTCTGCTGCGCCTGTGCGAGCCGCTCCGGCGCAGCCCGGTCGCTGATCGCCCGCAGCCACTTGGAACCGTTCTTCGACCGCACCCCGCGCTGCCCCAGCCAGTACAGGCAGACGTCCCCGAGGAACGCCGCGGACGACGCCACCGCGAAGACCCCCAGCAGCGCGAACGGTGACGACTGGTGGAACGCCACCACGGCCGCCGAACTCACCAGTGCACCCGTCGGCACCACCGGCACCAGGGCGCCCAGTGCCACCAGCAGGAACAGGGAGGGATAGCCGGCCGCCTGCTGCGTCGACTCGGGGGGCAACTGCGTGGTCTGCCGCAGGAACTCGTGGATCACCCGGAGGCCCCCGGCCGCACGTGTTCACCGTGCTCCAGCCGGTGCACCGCCACCTGGGGCGCCCGCAGCGCCGCCTGGCGGACGAACTCGTCACCCGGCGAGTGGAACTCGTGGGGCCGGATCCCGTCCATCCCGATCGGCCAGTACGTGCCGTAGTGCACCGGCACCGCCGCGCGCGGCGCGAGCCGGGCCAGTGCCTCGGCGGCGCGCGCCGCGTCGAGATGGCTGTGACCCAGATACGGCCCCCAGCCGCCGACCGGCAGCAGGGCGACGTCGACCGGTCCGACCGCCCCTGCCATGTCGTCGAAGAGCCCGGTGTCACCGGCGAAATACGTGCGCGCCTCGCCCTCCACGACGTATCCGAGCGCGGGGGAGCGGTGCGGGCCGACGGGGAGACGCCGCCCGTCGTGCAGCGCCGGCACGGCCCTGACGCGCACCTCGCCCACGCGCACCTCGTCGCCCGCCGCCACCTCGGTGATCTGAAGCCCACGCATCCTGCGCAGCACCCGGAGCCCCGGAACCGCCCGGACCGCCCCCAGCGGGACGACCAGCCGGGCACCCGGGGCGACGCGGGCCAGGGACGGCAGATGCAGGTGGTCGGAGTGCAGATGCGAGATCAGGACGACATCGGCGACCGCGGCCGCCGGACCGGGGAGCTCACCGCGGCGTCGGCGCAGATGCGCGAAGCGCCGTACGAAAAGGGGGTCCGTCAGGAACCGCACCCCGGAGTCCTCGATCGTGCAGGTGGCATGACCCCACCAGGTGATCTCCACCGGCACGTGCCGCCTCCTGTTCTCCGGACCTGCCGACGAGCCTACGGGGCGGACGTAACCTCAGTCGGTGAGACCCAGAGTGCCCGCCGCCTGGATCGCCAGCCAGACCTCCGCCAGCGCCCTCGTCGAACGGCTCCCCAAGCACGCCAAGGTCGAGGCGGGCGGCCACCGCGTCGGCGAGAAGGGCTACTTCTACGCCCCGACCGTCGTCTCCGGCCTCAAGCAGGACGACGAGATCATCCAGAACGAGGTCTTCGGCCCCGTCATCACCGTCCAGGCCTTCACGGACGAGGCCCAGGCAGTCGCCTACGCCAACGGCGTCGACTACGCGCTGGCCTCCTCGGCGTGGACCAAGGACCATGCCCGCGCCATGCGGATGTCCAGGAACCTCGACTTCGGCTGCGTGTGGATCAACACGCACATGGCTCTGGTCGCCGAGATGCCGCACGGCGGATTCAAGAAGTCCGGCTACGGCAAGGACCTCTCCGCCTACGGCTTCGAGGACTACACCCGTATCAAGCACGTCATGACCTCCCTCGACGGCTGACGGCTGACAGCCCGACGGGCGGGCGCGCCCCGCGTTCACGGCGCGCGCCCGCCCTCGTGCGCCCCTCCCGCCCTGACGTGCGCCTTCTTGTGCGGGAATCCGGCGGGTAGGGTCGGGGAACGCCTAGCACGGGGGACGGTCATGGGGGACGTACGGGTGGCGGCCATCGCCAGCCTCACACCGCTGGAGGAACTCGACAGCGATCCGTTCCTCGTGGACACCCGCAGCCAGCACGACATGTGCGCCCGCTGGGCCGCCGACCAGGGCTACGTCGTCACCCGGCAGCTGCGCTTCTACGGACTGCGCCCCGACCACCACGCGCTCTGGGCCGACGTCGAAGGTGGCGAGGTCGAACTCTTCGTGGCCCCCACCGACCGGGTGCTCGCCCGGGCCATCGCCTCGGTTCCGCAGTTCGCCGCGGAATGCGAGCGGCGCGGCGTACGCCTGGAGATCGCCGATCTCGACGAACCGCAGTACAGCGCCCGTACCAAAGCCGGTGTGCACCGCAGGCTCTCCATGCCGACCGCCGGCTACGACGGCTGCTGACCGGCCAGACCGCCTGACCGCCCGCCCCGCCCGGGGCTCCCTGGCGCTCCGCCCCCGCTGTGAAAGGCTGGGGCAGGGCCCGGAACGGCGGGGCCCGGACGTGAGGTGGCAGCGGCGTGGGTGACGGGCGATGGCGAACAGCCGGAAGCGCCCTGATGCGGGTGATCGTGGTGTGGGGGGTCTCGACGCTCACCATGCTGGCGCTCGCCGGGATTCTGCCGGACTTCCAGCTCCAGTCGGACGACGGCGACAGCGTGACCAAGACCGCGTTCACCGCGGCCTGGGGCGCGGGCGCCTTCGGTCTGCTCTCGGCGCTGGTCTGGCCGCTGCTCGTACGGGCCCTGCTCATCGTGCCGGCCCTCGTCCTCGGGATGCTGGTCTTCTTCCTGAACGGCTCGCTGCTGCTGATCGCGCTGCGGCTCATCCCGGACGGGCGCGGTGCCGCCGCCCCTGAGACGGCCGTCGTCGTCGCGGCCGTGATGTCCGCCGTCGCCTCCGCGACGTCCACCGCCCTCGCCGTCCGTGACGACAACGCCTACCGCCGCCGGCTCTCGCGCCTGGCCGAACGGCGCCGCCGTCGCAGCGGCACCAGCGGTGAGGGCGGCGACGGGCCGCCCGGCACCGTCTTCATCCAGCTCGACGGAGTCGGACACGACGTACTCGCGCAGGCCGCAGCCGACGGACTCATGCCGACCGTCGCGCACTGGCTCGCCGACACCGAGGGCCACCGGCTCACCCCGTGGCGCACCGACTGGTCCAGCCAGACCGGCGCCAGCCAGCTCGGCATCCTGCACGGCAGCAACCACGACATCCCCGCCTTCCGCTGGTACGAGAAGGAGACCGGCGACGTCATGATCTCCAGCAGACCGGCCAGCGCTCTCGAACTGCAGCGCCGCGCCATCGTGCGCACCCACGACGGCGGACTGCTCACCCTCGACGGGGCCAGCCGCGGCAACCTCTTCAGCGGCGGCGCCGACCAGCTCGCCCTCGTCCTGTCGATGGCCGCCCGGCGGGGCAAGGGGCGGCGCTCCAGAGCCGGATACTTCGCCTACTTCTCCGACCCGGCCAACGCCGTCCGTACCGCGCTCTCGTTCGTCGCCGAGGTCGGCCGCGAGATCGGACAGTCGACGCGCGCCAGGTTCCGCAAGGAGACGCCCCGGATCAAGCGCGGCGGCCTCTACCCCTTCATCCGGGCCTTCGCGACCGTCGTCGAACGGGATGTGGTGGTCGCCGCCGTCATAGGAGACATGTTCGCCGGACGGACCGCGGTCTACGCCGACCTCGTCGCGTACGACGAGGTGGCCCACCACTCGGGGCCGCGCAGCCGGGACGCCGAGAAGGTCCTCGCCAGGCTGGACCGCTCGCTCGCCCTGATCGTCAAGGTCGCCGAACACACACCACGCGGCTACCGCGTCGTGCTCCTGTCCGACCACGGACAGAGCCCGGGGGAGACCTTCGCCGGGACGTACGGGCTGACGCTCAAGGACCTGGTCCGGGCGGGCAGCGGACTTCCGGTGCCGCGCAGGGCCCAGCGCACCCGGAGCGGATCCGAGGCACGGGACGCGGTCCGGATCGCGCTCCACCGGCCGGTCGCCGAGGGCCAGGAGAAGCAGGTGGCGAAAGCCTCCGACCCGGTCGTCCTCGCTTCAGGCAACCTCGGCCTGATCTCCTTCCCCGACATCGAGGGCCGCGCCTCGCGGGAGCAGCTCGACCGCCGCCACCCAGCCCTGCTCGGCACGCTCGCCAACCACCCCGGCATCGGATTCCTGCTCGTCCGCAGCGAGCAGCACGGATCGGTGGTGCTGGGGCGCGGCGGCGCCCGGATCCCCGTGGCGGAACTGAAGGACGGCCAGGGCCCGCTGGCCCCCTTCGGCCCGGGCGCGGCCGACGCGGTCCGGCGCACCGACACGTTCCCGCACGTAGCGGATGTGATGGTCAACTCGATGTACGACCCCGAGACCGGCACCGTGCACGCCTTCGAGGAACAGATCGGATCGCACGGCGGCCTGGGCGGCGAGCAGTCCCGGCCGTTCCTGCTGTGGCCGCGCGGAATGGCGGACCCGCTGGACGCGGCCACCCCCGAGGGCGGGCAGCGGGCGGCCGAACTGGTCGGTGCGGAGGCGGTGCACCGGGTCCTGAGGCGCTGGCTGCGCGACGTCGCGGGACCGCAGGTGCCGGTGCGGCGGGAGGACGGCCCCGGCACCCGGACGGAGCGGCTACCCGGCACGGGGGAGGGGGACGGGGCCGGGAACGTCCTCCCCGGCGTTCCCCGCCCTCCCGACAGGGAGACGGACGCGGGCAGCGGCGCGCGGAGCTGACCGCACCGGGGAGCGCCCCGGTCAGGCCGACCGCCGCCGGACCAGCGTGGGATGGAAGATCACGGACGGCGCCGGCACGCCGGGCTTGCCGATCTGCTTCAGCAGCAGCCGGGCCATCTCCGCGGACATCTCCTCCACCGGCTGCCGGACCGTCGTCAGCGGCGGATCGCAGGCCAGGGCCGCGCTGCTGTCGTCGAACCCGACGATGGCGACGTCCCCCGGAACGTCCTTGCCGGCCCGCAGCAGCACCGGGACGGCGCCCAGGGCCATCAGGTCCGACGCGATGAACACCGCGTCCAGGTCCGGACGGTCCGCGAGCAGCCGCCGCATCGCCGCCGCCCCGCCCGCATGAGTGAAGTCGCCCTCGGCGGCGGCGACGTCCTGGATGCCCTGCGCGGCGAGCGCGTCCACGAAGCCCGTGAGGCGGGCCTGACCGGCCGGCATGTCCTGCGGACCCGTCACGGTGCCGATCCGGCGGCGGCCCAGCGAGACCAGGTGGTCGGCGGCCAGCTGGGCCCCGGCCCGCTGGTCCGCCTCGACGTAGGTGATCGGTATCGGCCGTCGGGGCTGTCCGGCGAGCACGGCGGGCAGCCGGGTGTCGTGCAGCAGTCCGGGGAGCGGATCGTCCGCGTGCGACGAGATCAGCACCACCCCGTCCACATGCCCGTGGCGCAGGTATGACAGCAGCTGGTCGCGGGACTCCTGATCGTCGGCCAGCATCAGCACCAGCTGGATGCCCGCCGGCCGCAGGACCTCGAGAAGTCCTCCTGCCACCCGGCCGAAGTGCGGATCGGAGAACATCCGGCCGACGAAGGGCTCGGACACGGTGCGCCGTTCCTGTTCCGACACGACGAGCGCGATCGAGTCGGTGCGCCGCGTCACCAGCGAGCGGGCCGCACGGTTGGGCACGTATCCGGTGGCGTCCACCGCCTCCTCGACCATCCGCCGCAGCGCCGGGTCCACAGTGGTCGCCCCGTTGATCACCCGGGACACCGTCGCCCGGGACACCCCGGCCACTCCGGCGACATCCTCCAACGTGGCGGGACGGGCGGGCAGCGGTGCGTCGGCAGTCATGCAGTCTTTATACCGGGTGGTACGAGCGGGGCCGAAACGGCCGTCGGGGCCTTGGGCGTACGGGGGCGGAGGCGTCCGCCGGTGCGTTACGACAGGCCTGCGAGCCGGTCGAGTTCGGCCCGGCGGGCCGACACCAGGGCGGCGGCGAGCCGTCTGGCGTCCGGGCGGGTGCCGGCCTTCGTCTCGGAGCGCGACACCTGTGCGGACTGGCGCAGATGGTCGCGGATCTGCGCCACGAGGAAGCGGTCGAAGGCCCCGCCCTCGACGGTTCGGGCCCGTTCGAGGTCGTGCTCCGTCACCATCCCCGGCATGTCGTGCCCCTCGTGCACATTGGTGTCCGGCAGTCCCATTCGGGCCAGCAGCGGTCGCAGCCGGGTGAGTTCGCCGTTCTGGGCGGTCCGCAGGGCGGCAGCCCAGCTCCGTATCCGGGGATCACCCGCCCGTTGTCCGGCGAGCGAGAGCAGCGCCACGGCCTGCGCGTTCATCGGGGTCATCAGCTGGACCCAGGCGGCATCCGTCGGATCGGCCGGGACGGAGAGCGGGGGAGCGGAGGCGGAGGGAGCGGGTGCGGACGGGCGCGGAGCGTCCGCCGGATGCGCGCAGCCGGCCAGAAGGAGCAGCAGGGACAGCGCAGCGGTGGTGCGGGCCGCCTTCATCACGAGGTCCTCGGGAAAGGGCCCGTCCGGGACGTGTGGCCCCGGACGGGCATCGGACGGGTGGTGGACGGTCAGGGGGTGCCGTCGGCACCGCACTTCACGATGGCGTTGATGCAGTCGCGGACGCGCTGTGCCATCTCGGCCTCGGGCCACACGTTGAAGAAGTCGCCGTGCATCGTGTAGCCCCGACCGGACGCGAGTCGCAAGCGAGCCGGGTCACCGTTGACGGGATACCGCAGCACCTGGCGCAGTTTGGGAACCGGCACCGGGTGGGTCGAGGGGCATTCACCGCCGACCGGGTAGGCCATGTGACTCTTGTGGTCGGCCGAATCGAGGTCCCGGCCGTTCCAGCACTGCGGGAAGTCCAGGTAGGACTCCAGCATCGCGTCCGCCGGGCAGTTCACGAAGTCGTGGGACGGGTTGACCTCCCCGTGGTGCAGGCAGGACCAGCGCGAGATCGTGTTGTCGTCGGGACCGGTCGCCTTGGCGTTCCCCGCGACGATCCGCAGTCCGCGGGGAAAGGGCTGGATCCGCTGGATGATGTCGTCCCGGACGCCCTCGCCCAGGTAGTAGAACGTGGTGCCGGTGGGTTCGACCTCCGTGTCGCCGTCGTACAGGGTCGGCACCCAGTACGACGACAGGTCCGTGTCGGGGGCGCAACTGGTCCTGGCCTTCTCCAGCGAGGCGAGGTCGGAGTTGCCGTTCGTCGAGTCGTTGCCGAAGAAGCTGTGCATGTGCGAGGCCCCGGGCAGCCCCGGGAAGACGATCGGGTCGTCGGGCGCCCGGTGGGTGTACGGGCACTCGGCGAGGAACTCGGCGACCCGGACGACGTCCGCGGCGGCCTTGGGGGCAGGTGCGGCTCCGGCGCCCGTGTCCGGCCCGGCGGACGCGCTGCCGGTGGTCGCCTGGAGGAAGGACAGGGCGAGCGCGGCGGCGACGAGTGCCGCCGTGCGGTGATGCCGGGACGGAAGGGTTCTGCGGCGGCTGTCCTCGCCGGTGCGTCGATGACGGAAGAAGAGCACGGCACTCCTGTTCGGGGGAAGTGGGGGATTCCTGGACCATGAGAGAGAGCGCTCTCTCGATGGAACGTAGGAGTGCGCCCAAGGCATGTCAATAGAGTGCGTGTAGCTGCAATTCCCTTCTGAGTGAACCTAGTTGGCGTTCCCTTGTGGCGGGAGAGCGCTCTCTTGGGTGAGGTTTCGACGGATGGTGCCGCATAGGGGACGGACGGTGGTCCGCGGCCGCCCGAAGCGGCCCCCGGAGCTCATGACCAGGGCGTTGTCAGTGGTGGACGGCAGGATAGGGGCATGACGAACTCAGCTGTTGTGCTCGCCGATACCGCCGCCTACGCCGCCGCGGTCGAAGAAGCGTCGCAGGCCGCCGCCGCGTACTACGCCACGGGCGAGAGCACGCTCGACGACGATGCGTACGACCGGCTGGCACGCGGGATCGCCGCATACGAGCAGGACCACCCGCAGGACGTGCTGGCCGAGTCGCCGACCGGCAAGGTGGCCGGAGGCGTGGCCGTCGGAGACGTACCGCACACGGTCCCGATGCTCTCCCTGGACAACGTCTTCTCGGCCGAGCAGTTCACCACCTGGACGGCCTCGCTGGAGCGCCGGATCGGCCGCCCGGTCACCGCCTGGAGCGTCGAGCCGAAGCTCGACGGCCTCGCCGTCGCGGCCCGTTACCGCGCCGGAAGGCTGGAGCAGCTGATCACCCGTGGCGACGGCACCGCGGGCGAGGACGTGTCGCATGCGATCGGCACCGTCGTCGGACTGCCCCGGCAGCTCACCGAGGCGGTCACGATCGAGATGCGCGGCGAGATCCTGATGACGGCCGAGCAGTTCGAGCAGGCCAACACGCTCCGCACCGAGCACGGCGGCGCGCCCTTCGCCAACGCACGCAACGGCGCGGCGGGCACCCTGCGCGCCAAGGACCGCCCCTACACGGTGGAGATGACGTTCTTCGCGTACGGCGTGGTCGCGCTGACCGAACCGGGCGAGCTCGCCGCCACGCCGGCCGAGCTGCCCCACAGCGAGACCCTCGGCTATGCGGCGGGGCTCGGCGTCCACACGGCGGCGGACACGGCGGTGGCGCCGCGCACCGTCACCACCGTCGAGGACGCCCAGGCGCGGATCGAGGAAGTCGCCTCGCTGCGCGCCTCGTTGCCCTTCGGTATCGACGGCATCGTCATCAAGGCGGACCTTGCCGCCGACCAGCGTGACGCGGGCTCCGGCACCCGGGCGCCTCGCTGGGCCATCGCGTACAAACTGCCGGCCGTGGAGAAGGTCACCCGTCTGCTCGGCGTCGAGTGGAACGTGGGCCGTACCGGCATCATCGCGCCGCGCGCAGTGCTGGAGCCGGTCGAGATCGACGGATCGACCGTCAGCTTCGCCACCCTCCACAACCCGGCCGACATCACCCGCCGCGATCTGCGGATCGGCGACCACGTGATGGTCTACAAGGCGGGCGACATCATTCCCCGCATCGAGGCCCCCGTCGCCCACCTGCGGACCGGAGAGGAGCAGCCGGTCGTCTTCCCCGAGGTGTGCCCGCAGTGCGGTTCCGAGATCGACACCAGCGAACAGCGCTGGCGCTGTGTCAGGGGCCGTGACTGCCGCCTGGTGGCTTCCATCTCGTACGCGGCGGGGCGCGACCAGCTCGACATCGAGGGACTCGGCGCGACCCGGGTCGTCCAGCTCGTCGACGCCGGACTGGTCACGGACTTCGCCGATCTGTTCACCCTGGAGCGCGAGCAGCTGCTCGCCCTGGAGCGGATGGGCGAGACCAGCACCGACAATCTGCTGGTCGCGATCGACGCGGCGCGCGCGCAGCCGCTCTCCAGGGTGTTCTGCGCCCTGGGGGTGCGGGGCACCGGGCGCTCCATGTCCCGGCGGATCGCCCGCTACTTCGCGGACATGGACCGGATCAGAGCTGCCGACGTGGAGACGCTCCAGCGGGTCGACGGCATCGGCAAGGAGAAGGCCGCCGGCGTGGTCGCGGAGCTGGTGGAGCTCGCCCCGCTCATCGAGAAGCTGGTCGCCGCCGGGGTCACCATGACCGAGCCGGGCGCGACCCCGCCACCGGAGCCGGGCGAGGAGGGCGACGCGGCGGCGGACGGCGAGGGCGTGGACGGGCGGCCGCTGGACGGGATGACCGTGGTGGTCACCGGAGCGATGACGGGGGCCCTGGAGAAGCTCTCGCGCAATCAGATGAACGAGCTGATCGAGCGCGCCGGCGGAAAGTCCTCCTCCAGCGTCTCCAAGCGCACCACGCTCCTGGTGGCCGGCGAGAAGGCCGGCTCCAAGCGAGCCAAGGCGGAGGACCTGGGTGTGCGGATCGCCGACCCGGAGGAGTTCGCGGAGCTGATCGCGGAGTTCCTGCCGTCCGAGGTGTGACCGTGCGGCCGCCGGACGCGGAGGAATGTCCGGCGGCCGCACGCCCGGCGACCACGCGCCCGTACGCCCGCCGACCACGCGCCCGGGGTGCCCGCGTGGTGCGGCGGAACCGCTCATGCCCGGCGCCACGTCCCCTGCGCCACCGCGTCCTTCGATTTGGTGCGGGAGTGGCTTTCTTTGCCTCCCTATTGCATAGTGAGGGTTCGGCCATGCCTCGCTATCAGCGGGTCAATGGGTGTGCGAACGGCCGCAGTAGCTGGCCGGGGGTGAGGGGCGATGCGTTCTTTGCGCGACGGACAGCGACACGCTCGCTCCGTTCACCGGCAGCACCGGCAGCATCCGCGGCACCGCGAAGTCACCCGCGGGCTCGCGATCGACCTCGGCAGCTCCCGGACCCGCGCCTGGATCCCCGGACAGGGCATCGTCGCGGACACCGGATCCGACCCCGCCGGTGAGTACGGACACGGCGGCCGTCCGGTCCGGCGCGGACGCATCGTCGACACGGAGTCCTGCGGCCGGATGCTCGGCCGGATCGCCGACACGGCCCTGGGCGCCGACCGCAGCGACACGGTGATCGTCCTCAGCCACCCCGTCCTCGCCGGATCCGGACACCGCGCCGCCGCCCGGGACATCCTCACCTCGCTCGGCCCGTCGAGCATCATCGTCCTCGACAGCGCCAGGGCCGCTGCCGCCTGTGCCGGACCGCAGGACGGCGGCCCGCTCCTCGTCGTCGACATCGGCGCCGAGCTGACCGAGGCCACCCTCCTCGTCGACGGAAGGGTCCGCGACGCGCGCCTGGCAGAGACCGGGACCAGCGACCTGGAACCAGGTGAGGCTCCCACCACCGTCGTCCGCGCCGTCCTGGACATGGTCATGGGGATGTGGCACCAGGACCGGCACGGCGCGCTGCTCGGAGCCCTGCGCAGGGGCCCGTTGCTCGCCGGAGGCGGTGCGCTGCGCCCGGACATCACCCACCGGATCGCGGTCCGCCTCGGCGCCCCCGTCCGGCTCACGGACGATCCGGCGACCACGGTCGTGCGCGGTGCCGGGCTGATCCTCAGCACCGTGCTCCGTCACGCCTCCGCCGCACCCGCCCTGCCCGGTCGATCCGGGTGACCCCCCTCCCGGGGCCGCCCCGGGGGAACGCGCCTCCCGGGAGCCGGCCGGACGGCCCGGCGCACCCCGGACGCACAGCGGCGGCACGGCAGTTCCTTGCCGCGCTGCTCCTGGCCGTCCTCGCCGTGGCGGGCGGCGCACCCGCAGCCGCCGGGGCCGGAATCCCCACCCGCTCGTCCGCCGGTCCGGCGCCCACCGCCGAGGGTCCGGACGGAAGCCGGCCGTCCGCCACCTACACCGACCGCTCCCTCCGCACGGACCGCACCGTGCGGACCCACCCGGCAGGCCGGGCGCCGGGCGGCCGCGACACCCGGCCCACCCCTGGCCGCACCGGCGCGGTCACCGCCGCCGGCATCCACCGCCCCGGACCGGCGACGGCACCCCAGCCGTGGGCCGCCGCAGAGCATCCCCGTACCCCGCAACACCTGCCACCGCCCGGTCCCGGCTCCCTTCCACCGCTCCCGCCCGGGATCCCGCCCCCGCACCCCGCTCCCGGGTCCGCACCCGCCGCACCCGCCAACTCCGCCGACCGTTCCCGCGCTGCGCTCCCCGGCGTGCGCGGGCCTCCGAGGGCCGCCGTTCACCGGCCCGGGGACCCGTCACGGGTCCCGACCCCCAACACCGGCGTGCCGTTCCCGCCGTCCTAGCGCCCTTCAGGGCGCTGGACGGCGTCCGGCCGCCCCCTCGGAGGAAACACGCATGACCCGCGCCACCACGGTGCGGGCGGTTCTGGCTGCGGCCGTACTGCTCGTCTCCGTGCTCATCACGCTGACCATGTCCCCCAGACTCGGCCTCGATCTCCAGGGCGGCACCCGCATGGTGCTGCAGGCCAAGGACTCCGACACCGCCAAGGCCGACCGGGAGAGCACCGACCGCACGCTGGAGGTCCTGCGCAAGCGCATCGACTCGCTCGGCGTCACGGAGCCGACCCTGACCCGCTCCGGTGAGGACCGGATCATCGTCGAACTCCCGGACGTCCAGGACCCGCGCAAGGCCGCCGACGTCATCGGCAGGACCGCCCAGCTGACCTTCCACGACGTACAGGGCCCCGGCACACCGGGCGGCGAAGGGCTGACGCTCCCCGACGAACAGGGCCGCACCCTTGCCCTCGGCCCCGCCGCGCTCTCGGGCGCGGGCGTCAAGGAGGCATCCGCCGCGTTCGACGCCCAGCAGGGCGCCGGCTGGAGCGTCTCCCTCGACTTCCACAAGGACGCCGGCCGGGACTGGACCCGGCTGACCGGTGAGGCGGCCTGCCATCCGGTCCAGGACGAGCGGCGTCGCGTCGCCATCGTCCTCGACAAACAGGTGATCTCCTCGCCGCAGGTCTCCCCGACCGTCGCCTGCAACACCGGCCTGCCCTCCGGATCTACCCGGATCACCGGCTCCTTCAGCGCGGACGAGGCCCGCGAACTCGCCCTGCTGATCCAGGGCGGAGCGCTGCCCGTGCCCGTCGAGATCGTCGAGCAGCGGACGGTCGGCCCGACGCTCGGCGCCGCCGCCATCGACGCCAGTGCCCGCGCGGCGATCATCGGCGCCGCGGCCACGGCGCTGTTCATCACCGTCGTCTACCGGCTCTTCGGCGCACTCGCCGCCGTGGCTCTCGGCGCCTACGGAGTCATCTCGTACGCCGCGCTGGTCGCACTCGGCGTCACGCTCACGCTGCCCGGACTCGCCGGGTTCGTCCTGGCCATCGGGATGGCGGTCGACGCGAACGTGCTGGTCTTCGAACGGGCTAGAGAAGAACATGCACTCCGCCCGGGCAAGTCCCTGCGCACGTCGCTCACCGCGGGCTTCCGGCACGCCTGGAGTGCAGTAGCGGACTCCAACGTCACGACGCTCATCGCGGCCGGCCTGCTCTTCTTCCTCGGCTCGGGCCCGGTCAAGGGCTTCGGCGTCACGCTCGGCATCGGCGTCCTCGCGTCGATGTTCTCCGCGCTCGTCATCGCCCGCGCCCTTACGGAGACGGCGGCCCGATCCCGGTTCGTCAGTGACTACCGGGGTGTCAACGGCATCGCGAGCCCCGGCCGGGTACGGACCTGGATCGCCCGCCGCGATCCGCAGCTGATGCGCTCCCCCCGGCGCTGGCTGCTGATCTCCACCGTCCTCATCGCGGTCGCCGTTGCGGGCATCCTGGTGCGTGGCGTCAACCTGGGCGTCGAGTTCACCGGTGGCCGGCTCGTCGAGTACGCCACCAGCCGTCCCGTCGACGTGGAAAGTGCGCGCACCGCGCTGGCCAGTGCGGGCTTCGGTGACGCCGAGGTCACCACGGCCGGTGCCGGCGACATCTCGGTGCGGACCGGGAACCTGGACAACGACGGTGAACACGCACTGCGCGCCGCCCTCGCCGCGGAGGGCGGCGAGACCACGAAGGTCCGCGACGAACTCATCGGCCCCAGCCTGGGCGACGAACTGCGGCGCAACGCCCTGATCGCCCTCGCCATCGCCGTGCTCGTCCAACTGGGCTATCTGGCGATCCGGTTCCGCTGGACGTTCGCCGTGGCCTCCGTCGGGGCGCTCGTCCACGACGTGATCATCCTGGTCGGAGCCTTCGCCTGGCTGGGCCGCACCGTCGACGGCATCTTCCTGGCGGCGCTCCTCACCGTCATCGGGTACTCCGTCAACGACTCGGTCGTGGTCTTCGACCGGGTCAGGGAACTGTGGGCGAAGGCCCGCAGACAACCCCTGGCGGATGTGGCGAACAGGGCCGTCCTGCAGACCGTCCCCAGAACCGTCAACACCGGTATGGGTGCCCTGTTCATCCTCATCGCGCTGGCGGTGCTGGGCGGCGACTCCCTCGCGGACTTCGCCCTCGCCCTGCTGATCGGCATCGTCGTCGGGACGTACTCCTCGGTCATGACCGCCGTACCCGCCGCCCTACTCCTGGAGCGCAGCAGCAAGGCCCCGCCGCCCGCCCGCGCCCCGCGCAGGAAGTCCGGGGCCGGGCAGCGGGACCCGCTCGACAACGGGGCGCGCGTGTAGCCCGCTTCCTCCACCGACGCGGCCATGTGCCGGTCCGTCGCCCCTGCGCCGTTCGAGCGGCACCGGGGCGACGCGCGTCGGGCAGGGCATTCGGCAGGTGCGACGACGGCACAATCCGGTTCCCCACCCCGTGATCCGGAGCGTGCCCATGCCCGTACCCATGCCCATGCCCGTAGTGCTGCGTGAGGCATGGACCACCCTCGTACCGGACATGGACGACCGGCACGGACCGCTGCCGCCACTGATGCTCGCCCTGACCGTCGTCACCGGACTGGTCGACGCCGTCAGCTATCTGGAACTGGGCCAGGTCTTCGTCGCGAACATGACCGGCAACGTGGTCTTCGCCGGGTTCGCGTTCGCCGGAGCCCCGGGGTTCTCCCTCGCCGCCTCGTTCGTCGCCCTCGGCGGGTTCGTGGCCGGGGCGGTGACCGGAGGACGGATCGTCCACCGCTCCCACGTCCACCGCGGCCGCATGCTGCTGCACGCCCTGTGTGCGGAAACGGTGTGCGTCCTGGCCGCCCTGATCGTCACCCTCGTCTCGGGCAGCCCGTACGCCGGCGGCGTGCGCTTCACCCTCATCGCGCTGCTCGCCCTGGGCCTCGGCATGCAGAACGCCGTCGCGCGGGCGCTCGCCGTCCCCGATCTCAAGACGACCGTGCTGACCCTGACCATCACCGGCATCGCCTCCGACGGCCGACTGGCCGGGGGGCCCGGCAGCAAGGCCGGCCGCCGGGTCCTCTCGGCCGCCGCCATGCTGGCCGGAGCCCTCGTCGGGGCCGTGGCCGTCCTGCACGGTCATCCGATCCTGCCGCTCGTGCTGGCCGTCGTGATCCTCGCCGTGGTGTGCCTGGCCGCGCAGGTCCTGGCCAGGGCGGAAGCCCCGTGGGCCCGGCCCGTCGTCAACAAATGAGCGACCTCAGATACGCGGCGGTCGCCGCGTCGGCGGGCAGTAGCGTCTCGATGGCCAGTTCCGCGACCGTCACGTCCATCGGGGTGTTGAACGTCGCGATGGAGGCGACGAAGGAGAGCAGCTGCCCCCCGTGCTCGATCACCAGGGGCAGGGCGAACGGAACCGAGGAAGAGGGCGCGTCCCGGTCCGCATCGCCCTGCGCCTCCGCCGGTACGGGATAGTCCGCGACCTCCTCGTACAGCGCACGCAGCTCCGCCGAACGGACCAGGGCGATCTGACGCTCCATCTGGGCCAGCAGATCGGCCCGCCACTCCCGCAGATTGCGGATCCGCGGAGCCAGCCCCTCCGGGTGCAGGGTGAGCCGCATCGCGTTCAGCGGCGGGGTGAGCAGATGCTCCGCCACCCCGTCCAGCATTCGGGTCATGCCCTGATTGGCCGCCACCACGGTGTACAGGCCGTCGACGACGAACGCCGGATACGGGTCGTAACCCTGGAGCAGCCGGTCCATGCCTTCGCGCAGTGCGCCCATCGTGGGGTCGTCGAGCGCCGTCTCCGTGTAGCGCGGGGCGTAACCGGCCACCACCAGCAGGGCGTTGCGTTCCCGCACCGGCACGTC
This sequence comes from Streptomyces sp. LN549, assembly GCF_043203805.1. Classification (NCBI taxonomy): domain Bacteria; kingdom Bacillati; phylum Actinomycetota; class Actinomycetes; order Kitasatosporales; family Streptomycetaceae; genus Streptomyces; species Streptomyces sp. LN549. Next base: position 7,874,061 of record NZ_JAZHRI010000002.1, read on the forward strand.
CAGATGGCCGGCCAGCCGCAGGACCATCTCCTCGCTGGGGCGGGAACGGCCTGTTTCGATGAAGGAGATGTGCCGGGCCGAAGAGTCGGCCCGCAGCGCCAGCTCCAGCTGGCTGATGCGGCGACGCTCCCGCCAGCTGCGCAGCAGCGGCCCTACCCCCGTGTCAAGCGCGACAGTTGTCATACCGAGACCGTAACGTCACCGGCATCATCGACCAGCAAGGCCCTAGCGAGGGAGCCACCGCATGCCTGCCGCACCGCTGCCCCATGACGAGATCGAGAACCGGCTGCGCGAACTGCCCGGCTGGACTCTGGAAGGGGACCGGATCACCCGCACCTACCGCCTCCCGTCGCATTTCGCCGCCGCCGGTCTCACCGTGCACGTCGCCCAGATCCAGGACGAGCTGAACCACCACTCCGATCTCACACTCGGCTACAACACCGTCGCACTGTCCGTGAACTCCCATGACGCGGGCGGAAAGGTCACCGAGAAGGACCTGGGCCTGGCCGCCAGGGTCGAGGCCGTCGCCCCGGGACACGGCGCGGAGTAGCCGGGGCTCAGCGGAGACCGGACGGCGTTTCAGGGCGCGGCGCCGAAGCGCGGATGCGCGGCGAGCCAGCGTGTGTAGGTGTCGCTGCGCTCCACCGCCTGGGCGTACGCCGCCCGGGTGTGCCCGCTCACCGCTCCGGCCGCCGCGGACGCGGCCTCCGAGCGGGGGTGCCAGCCCAGCAGATGGCGCCAGCTCAGCGGCGAGCCGGTCACCGGACGGGTCACCACACCCGGCGTCGGCGGGAACGTCGCCCGGCACAGGCCGACCGCCCGCCCCACCTGCACCAGATGGACGACCGACGCGGTGTCCGTCTCGTACACCGACACCGGGCTGAAGCCGGCCCGCGCACAGGCGGCCACGAAGCAGTCCGCGAAACAGCCGTCGCCGGGCACATCCGCCCAGCACTCGTCCGCCAGCGCGGAGAGCTCCAGCTCCGCCTCCCCGGCCAGCGGATGGCCTTCCGGCAGCATCACGAAGACCGGATCGATCCCGATGACCTGCCATTCCAACCGGTCGGCGACCGGTGGCGGACTCTCGCCACACGCCCCGATGAGAACGAAGTCGAGCCTGCCGTCTACCAGTTGGGATGCCAGCTCCGCCACTGACCATGAGGTGTACGTGGACACCGGCGCCGCCGGGTGCGCCGCGGCCAGCCGGTCGACGAGCCCGCCGAGCAGCGGGCCGTGCGTGCCGCCCAGCCGGAACCGCTCCATGGCCCCCCGCGCGTTGGCGAACCGCACGGCCTCCTCCTGGAGCTCAGTGACGGCCGGCAGTACCACCCGCGCCCGCTCCAGCACCAGTTCGCCCAGGAGGGTCGGCCGCGCACCTGTGTGGTCCCGGTCGAACAACGGGCCGCCCAGCGCCTTCTCGATCCGCCGCAGTTGTGCGCTCAGGGCCGGCTGGGCAAGTCCGAGAGAGGCGGCCGCCTTGGTGAGGCTTCCGGTGTCAGCGATGGCACGTACGGTTCTCAGATGGCGCAACTCCAGCTCCATAACGGCAAGTTATGGCCCAGGTGGCCCGCTGGCAATTGGTTCCGGGTGCTTCAGCGGTCAGGACTCGCCGGTCGAGGCGGTCGGCGCACCGGACGGTCTCGTGGCGCGCGGCTCCGTCCGGCAGGCGATGTGATCAGCTCCGGACGGGCGACCGGTGCGCTACTTGGCCGGCCTGGCCAAGTAGCGCACTCAGGCTTCCGCACCGCGCACGTGGCCTACCGCATGGCGACGTAATCCCCGGTCGACGACTTCGCCCCGGAGGTGGAGTTCCCGTAGTACGTCCACCGCCATGTCCCCGGCCCGGTGGCCTTCACCGCGGTCTTGAGCGCCCCCGTTGCGCTCGACGTCGCCTTCTTGACCGTCGTGTACGAGGAGGCGCCCGCCGACTTGAACTGCAGGCTGACCGTGCGGCCCGCGTACCCCTGGTACGTGTGGGTGCCCCAGTTCGCCCGTGTGACCCGCCCGGTCACGGTGATCGTCCTCCCCTTCGTGACCGGCTCCGGCGAGGCGTTGACAGTGACGTGTGTGGCCCGCTTGACCTGCAACGGGAGGTCCTTGTCGTCAGTGTCGTAGGCGTCGCCGGCGAGAAAGACCCGAGCAGCGGTTCGCCAGGTGCCGGCGTCCTCGTTCCCGAAGTCATGGTTCCGCGGGTCGATGTACAGCCATTCCTTGAAGTCGCAGATTCCTTTCGCCCTGTCCACGACCTTGCAGTCGCTGGTGTCGATGAAGCTGTGCAGGGTGTCCCCGGTATCGGGCTTCCCCCGGTAGGCGAACACCGACGGCCCGAAGTCGTATCTGAGTCTGGTCGTCATCCGGAAGGCCGCACGCGCCACGACCTCCTCCGCGGGGCGGCAACGATTTGATCACCACGGCAGCACCCGGGTCCGGTTCCCGGGGACGGGCCCCTGCGACTTCACGGAGATCCGGCCATCGCACTCTCAGACGGAGCTGCGGGCCTCTTCGTAGTCCGGCTCCGGAATCGGACCCTTCTTCTTTTCGACAGCAGGCAAGGTGATCAGCAGCACAACTGCTCCGAGGAGTGCGATGACCGCGATCCAGCCCGCGCCGACGTGCATAGCATGGATAAACGCATTGTCAGCGGCCTGAGCAAGAGTGGGCCGGTGGATGACGTTGGCGACGTGGCGGGCCTGTTCGGCGGAAACTCGCGCCTGATCCTGCACCGGACCGGGTGCACCCTCCAGCGAAGGTTCGATGGCACGTCGGTACGTGATCGACATGATCGTGCCGCCTACCGCGATTCCGATCACACTGCCGGTCTGTCGCACGGTGTTGGTCACGGCCGACCCTGCACCGGCCTGTTCCAACGGCAGGTTGCTGATCAGTGCGGCCGTGACGGGGCCGATCACCATGCCGATCGCGAGACCCTGCATCAACAACAGGATCTCGATCCAGACGAGTGGGGTTCGGAGTCCGAGGAACCCGTACCCGCCCATGGTCAGCGCAGCCACGGTCAGCGCCGGTACGGTGACGAGCCTTAGCGACAGGCGGCGAACCAGGCGCGAGGCGAGGGGCGCCCCCGCGAGCGCGCCCAATGCGGTCGGGATATTGGCCAAACCTGCCTTCGTCGGCGAAAATCCGAGCGCGCCTTGCAGGTAGAACGCGTTGTAGAAGGTGATGGCGGCCACAGCGAAAAGCAGCAGTCCGAGCGCCAGATTGCCGCCACCGAATGTGCGTTGCGCGAGCAGTCGCGGATCAAAGCTGGGCACCTTGGCACGCAGTTCGACGAGTACGAAAACGGCCAGCAGAACCAGACCGACAACGATCGGCGTCCAGACGTCGGTACGACTCCACGCAGCCACTTGCCCCGCCCGGATCAGCCCGTAGGCCAACGCTACGAGCCCACCGATCGACAGCAACATTCCAGCGGGGGCCAGTGGCCGCCGACTGGGGCTGCGGAAATTCGGAACCAGTACGGCGAGCCCGACCAACGCCAATACTGCGACCGGGACATTGATCAGAAATACCGAGCCCCACCAGAAATGATCGAGCAGGAACCCCGCCAGTACCGGGCCGGCAGCCATTCCTACACCGGCCGACGTCGAGAAAATGCCGATCGCGGCAGCCCGCGCGGGGCCGGTAAAGGTCCACATAAGAATGGCCAACATGGCGGGCGTGATCAGCGCGCTGCCTACCCCCATCGCAGCTCGAGCTGCAATCAACTGGCCCGCATCGCTTGCGTACGCCGCCCACAGCGAGGACCCGGCGAAGATCACCAACCCGCCGGAAAACACAGTCCGGTGACCAAAGCGATCGCCCAATGTGCCTGCAGTGAACATCAACGTGGCGAAGGCCAGAGTGTACGAACCGGTCGCCCATTGCAGTTGACCGGGATTGGCCCCCAGTCCACGGACCGGGTCTGAAAGGGTCTCCAGTGTTGTACTCAGGACGGTATTGTCCAGCCAAATCAGCAGCGAACACAGCATAAGAACGGCAAGAATCAACTGCTGCCTGAACTTCGGCAACGTTGGAGGCGTGGTCATGAACACCTTCGGATGTCGATCGGCGGGAACCTGAACGACTGGACCATAAGCAAACTCTGCGACGCCGTCAAGCTTAGAATTTCTTGTCAATACTGTTGCGACTGGATGGGCAATATGCCCTCTGATGGATTTGCGGACCGAATGATTCTGTGCCCTCTGGTGATTTGCGAGTTGCAGGAATTCGTGACTTCCGGAGGGTTGCGACTGGGCGGATTTCATGCCCTCCGGTGAGCTGTCGCACCGCGTCCTGCGACGTCAGCTCGGTGCCCGAAGCAGTCCCACGATGCCGGGGGCTCGGCGGATCAGGTACTCGGGCATGCCACCCGTGGCCAGCACATCATTCGTCCTGCTCGCTCACGCGTTTGGTGAACTGGCCGCAGTGGGGCGACCGTGTGCCGGGGCGTCGCAGGCCGAGGCCCCGCTATTTGTCGCCGGCGACGACGGCGTGTGCGGCGTCGCCGACTGCCGAGGTAGGTGTACAGGTCGCCGGTGTTGGGATTCGTGGCGACGAGGCCTCTTCCCCAGTCCCCGGTGTAGAGCTGGCCTGCGGGGCCGCCGACCTTGGTTCAGGAGGTTCCCGAACCGTCGTACCGGTGCACGGCATCCCTGCTGGGAGTCAGTGCGCAGATGTTCCTGGTCACTTTCGTCCGGGCCCGGATCACCTGACGGCATATCTGGCAGAACGGGATGCTCAACTCCCGCATTTTGCAGTTATGTTCGGGCCGGAAGGCTCCACAGTGGTAGTAGTGCGCGCCCTCGAAGCATCCGACCGTCCCGGCGGGAACCACGCTCGGCCGTAGATCCACCGAAGCGCAGTTCGGGTTGGACATCGTGGGCAGGGCTGTGGTCTGGGCGACCGCCCAGCCCCATTCCAGTGTGGCGCGGTCGGTGTTCAGCGTGACGTTCGGCTCGGCCGGCTCACCGGCCGGGTGGTGGTCGTGCCCGGTCTCGTTGCCGCCGGCGTAGTACGCGTACTCGTCAGCCAGCCCGTACGCCGTGTGGCCGAGCTCGTGAATGGCGATCTCGGTCGCCCCGTCCGCGAGGGAGTACGTGCCGACGGAGCCGCCGCTCCCGCCGTAGACCGGGGAGTTCACCACGACGATCGCGACAGAGAACTCCGGAACCTGAGCGGCGGCTGTCTGGAGCACCGTCAAGCCGTTGCAGACCAACAGCCGTCTGATGCCGCTCGCGCCGAACGTGGAGTCGAAGTACGTGCGGGCCGTCGCGCCGGTGCCGCCGGCGCCGGCCGGATCGTCGGCGCCCGAGTCGGTGGACGTGACGTTGATCCGCCAGATGTTGATCGCCCGCCCGATCTTGTCGTACGGCGCGGTGGTGGTCAGGGCACTGACGAAGTCGGTGCAGGCGGTGTTGAAAGCGGCCTGCTGATCGACCGTGAAGCCGTCGCCGAGCAGCACAATGGTGAACGCGCGGTTGCGTGGCGCTGTTCCGTGTATCTGGGTGTGGCCCTGGACGGAGCCGTCGGAAGTGGTCATCACGGTCCCCTATCGCTCGAGCCGGAAGGTGGCGAGGTCGACGTCCTGCGCCGCTCCGGCAGGCGGACCTGCGGGACCTTCGGGCGGTGCCTCCGGTCCCGGAGGCGCGACGCGGACCACGGCGACCTGGGCGGCCTCGGCCGGTGCGGGAACGATCACGGTGAACGCGCCGCGCGCCAGTTCGAGTTTCCAGGCCCGGGTGCGGTAGCCGTTGGAGCCGCCCGCGTCGGCAGTGATCAGCAACCGGGTCGCCCGCGGGTAGGTGCATCGGCCCTGGCCATCCCACCAGCGGCGGATCGACTCCACGGCGAACGCGGCTGTGTCGTGATCGGTGCCGACGCTGACCCAGCCGGTGTTCGCCGCCAGGTCGTAGATCCCATAGGGCACGGCTTTGCCCAGCTGCGGGTCGGCGAAGTCATGGACGCCCACAAGCACCGGATCACCGGCCGGCCGCCATTGGCGACCACTGTTCTTGAACTCTCCGACAAGTTCCTTCTTCTTGGTGTCCACACTGATCACCGGCTGGCCGGAGTCCCGATGGTCACGGGCCTGCTCGTTGATATAGCGGAACTGGGCATCCCGGTCGCCGTGTTGGCCTCCCTTCAGGGTCTTGGCATTGGCCTGCAGGCTGAAGCCCTCCTCCCGCAGCAGGCCGGCAATCGTGTCGGCACTGACACGGTGCCCGGCCCGGGTCAGCTCCCGGGCCAGGGCCCGGGTCGACTTCACCGTCCAGCGCAGCGGCGACATCGGATCCCCGCGCTCATCCGGCTCGACCAGCGCCAGCAAGGCCGGACGCAGCCCCGGGTCGAGATCCGCGACCCGTTTGCGTCCTCCGCCCGGCCGCCGCACCCGCCCCGGATGAACGCGATCGCCGAGCGCTGGGTCGGCTCGTGCCGCCGCGAGGCCACCGACCGGATCTTGATCACCGGAGAGCGGCACCCGCGGCTCGTCGTCGAGGAGTACGCCAGCCACCACAACGAACATCGGCCTCACCGATCACTCGCACAGCGATGCCCCGATGGTGTCGGCGCGCCTGAACCGCCCGCCATCGACGGCCCCTCGCGCACCCTACGGCGGGACCGCCTCGGCGGCCTCATCCACGAATACGCGCAGGCCGCATAGGGTGACAGGGGTTCTCGGCACGCACAGGCGCCGTACTCACCGTCCGGATGTTCGCCTTGGACTGGGCACGTCGGGCCGCAACCCACACATGGTGCACCTGGCCGGCGCGGGTGCCCGCGGCCTGGAGCACCCGCCCGGGGCCGTGGGCCGACGCCACGGTCACGGCCGGCCCGGTCCCGCGCGCAGCCAGGCGTAGGCCCTCGATTTGTGGACGGCCCGGGCGCGATCAGCAGGCTTTTGTGGACCCGATTCCATCCAGGTTGTTTTCGTAGATCCAGCCGCTGATCTCGTCACCGGTGAATCGGTTGTATGCCCGGACGTGGTCCCAGAAGTGTGCCGCGCTGTTGATGGTGTAGCAGTGCAGGTAGATGTAGTAGTTCCAGTTGGCCATGCCCACCACGCCGCAGCCTTCATTCGGGCCGGTCCTGATCGGGGCGCCGTCGAGCAGCTCGTAGCGCACCGAGTCCACCCCGGAGTCCTTGTTGGACCAGCTCGGGTGGGTACAGGTGGCTTCCGCGGCTGCTGATGCGGAGGGTGCGACTCCGATACTCATTCCCGTGAGGAGTGCGGACAGACCCATGACAACAAATTGGCGTACCTTCACGCTCATCAAACCCCTTACCGTTTTATGGGCGGTTTTCCCGCAGTCGAGGATGAAACCGCCCATTGCGTGCACGGGTGGCTCGGCTCCTTACTCGGGCACGCTTCCATCACTTCGCCGGCGCCGGTGATGATTTGAGGAAGATCTGAGCCTGCATGCGGCGCCCGAGAATAAGTCCGGGGAGGGGGTTGACTCTGCTTCGACGAGTGGTGCTTCATGTAGCGCACGACGGGCAACAAGGCGCCGAGGCCGGTCGAGGCGCCGACAGACGGGAGAGTGGGTATGCGGAAAATTCGTCGCATATTGATGGCGGTGGGAGCGGCAGCTGCGGCAGTGGCCATAACTGCGTCCCCAGCACAGGCTAGCTACAGCGTAGTTGTGTACGTAGTCGAATGTAGTTATTGCTCCGAGGTCGGAGACGGTCATTTCAATGCCGATCCCGGTGGCGCCTATCCTGGTGACTCCATCAGAGCCTGCGACGTAAATAGTGACGGCTGGGGGATACTAACATTCATGGCCAAGCGTGACGACTGGAACGTTAGGTACGCTACTACCTCCACCGAAGGTCACCTGGCGAATTATTGCACCCCTTGGAAAACGCACGATCTACCGGAAGAAACACCGGTCGATATCGTAGCGTGCCAAGTTAAGAACGGAGTCACGCAGCACTGCAGGTCCGAGGGAGCCGTTACCTGAGAGACTGCCACCCAGTCACCCGGGACCGTGGAAAAGTCCGGTGCGGCTGAGTTTGGCGTTAACCTCGAAGTTTCGTGACGGTCCGCCGACGGAGTCGGTGGACCGTTTTCGTGCCGTGGGCTGAGGCTGTGCAGGCTGAGGGCCCGAGTGTCGCCTCGGGGTGGCGCCGGGTTCCACTGCTCCGGGTGTTGAGGTGCTGTCGTAGGGACGGGGAATCCGCTGGTCAGCCAGGGTCGGGCAGTTGAGTGAGCCGGTCGAGGGCTGCGGTGATGTGACCGGTCCAGGGCCAGTGCCGGGCCAGGCGGAGGATTCGCCGACGGCCGGTGGTCACGAGCTGTCCGGCCGCGGTGAACAGGCGGAGCCGTAGTCGGCGGGGCTCCCAGAGACGGGCCTTGCCGGTCAGGGCGAGCATCGGCATCCAGGCCAGCAGGTCGAGAGCGATCTGCACGAGCTCCAGCCAGATCCGGTTCTGGGCCGTGCGGTGCAGGGGCAGGTTGCGCAGGCCGGTGGCACGGGCGGCGCGGATGCGGTCCTCGGCCCGGGCCCGCAGCCGGTGACGGAGCTCGAGCTCGGCGATCGGCCGGCCCAAGGTGTTGGTGGCGAAACAGGTCAGCCGCATGCCGTCCGCATCCGTGAGCCGCAACTGGGCCCCGGGGTGCGGTCGTTCCTTCCGGACGATCAGCCGCATGCCCTTTGGCCAGCCGTCCAGGACGTCGCCGGTGAGTTCAGCGACCCAGGCGCCGTCGCGGATCTCGCCGTTCGCCTCGACGGCCGCCGTCCAGGCCGAGACCGGAACCTTCAGCACATGCTGGTGGATCGCCTCGGTGATCACCATGCCGACCGAGTAGGACAACCATCGTCCCGCCGGGCGAGCCAGACGACGAAGTCGTGGGTGCCGCCCGCGGAATCGGTGCGGATCAGAGTCCGGCGCCCGCGCCGGTACTTCTTCGGCAGCTGAGCCAAGGCCAGTTGGGTGGCGGTGATGTGGTCGGCCGCGGTGTTCGATCCCGCGTTGCCTGGTCTGAGCAGGGCCGCGACCGGTTCACCCGTGCCGCCCGGTCCGTGGTCGACGAACCCCATCAGCGGGTGGTGGCCGTAGGCTCGCTTCCACGTCGGCGCGGCGTCCGCCTTGTCCGAGTGCGCGATCACCAGCACCCCGTCGAGGTCCACGCTCACCGTCCCGCCCGCGCCAGGCGCTTCCCGGTCGGCCAACCGCCAGACATGTTGACGGACTTCAGCCCGCGCGGCACGGATGGCCCGCAGGGCCTTCTCCTCGGAGGCTGCGAGGGTGTCGATGAGGCGGGAGACCGTCGGGTCGGAGGCCACCGGCCCGAACACGGCCGGCTCGGCCCGCAGCATGGCCACGTCGGCCAGACAGTCCCCGCCCAACGCCACCGCGCGTGCCATGTCCAGCAGGATCTTGCCCGGATCGTGCACCGCCCGCTGCTTGCGCCAGGGCGCGAGTGCCGCCGATATCGCCGTGTCCAGACCGGCCTTGCGGACCGTCTCCACCAGCAGCACGGCCCCGGCCTGGGTGACCACTGAACGGCCACCGCCCCCGACGCGGACAGGCGGGTACGGCCCGCTACTCTTCTTCACCTGGGAAGTGCCTCCGGCGATGGCAGGAACAAGGACCTCGACAATCCTCATTCTTGCTGGTCAGAGGCACTTTTCGCTGTCCTGATCACCTGCCGGACCGCCCGCTTCATGAAAGCGCGAGGCTAGGTCGGGCGGCGTTCGGCGCGGGCCCCTCCCCGTGGCAGGCTGCGCCTACGCGCCCCACGCACCATCGCGCGCCGCGTCGGCGGCGAAAGCGGCGAACGGCTTCGGGTCACGGCCCAGTGCCTGCTTCACGCCGTCGGTGACCGTCGCGTTGTGCCCGTCCAGCAGGAACGTGAACAGCCCGGCCAGGAAGCCCGCTTCGGCCCCCGGGACGCCGTACTGCTCCAGCATCGCCGCATACTGAGGGCCCGTCACGGCGACGTAACGCACCTTGTGCCCCGTCGCACCGGCGAGCTCGGCGGCCGCCTCGGCGAAGGTCAGCGGCCGGGGGCCGGTCAGTTCGTGGACCGTGCCCGCGCCGCCGCCCCCGCAGAGCGCGGCGACCACCACATCGGCCAGGTCGTCGACGTCCACGAACGGCTCGGCAGTCCCGCCCGCCGGGAACACCACCTCACCGCCGAGCACCCCGTCGAGCAGGGCGCCCTCGCTGAAGTTCTGCGCGAAGAACGCCGAGCGCACCACCGTGAGTTCGACGTTCCCCGCAGCCGCGCGCAACGCCTCCTCCGCTACCACGGCCTGCGGCTCGCCCCGGCCCGAAAGCAGCACCAGCCGCCGCACGTCGCATCGTTGCGCGATCTGCCCGAAGGCCGCCATCGCCTCCGGAGCGCCGGGCGCCGCCAGATCGGGGTAGTAGGTGACGTACGCCGCATCCGCACCGCTCAGCGCGGCCTCCCACCCCGACGGGTCCGTCCAGTCGAAAGGGATCTCGCCGGTGCGCGATCCGGCGCGCACCGGAACCCCGCGCGCCGCCAGCCGTTCGGCCACCCGGCGGCCCGTCTTGCCCGTCCCGCTCGTCACCAGTACCGGGGGCGTGCCGAGGGATTCCTGCTTCTGGTTCTCCGTGTTCCGTGTCATGACCCAAGACTCTCCGGACGGCCCCGCCCGCTCCATCCCCGAGCCGCTCAGCTCCCTACGCATGCGTCTACGCTGCCTGCATGGACGCACTCGCCGGACTGCTGGACGGGCCGCGGGCCCGGGGTGCCTTTCTGCTGCGGATGCTGATGGAACCGCCCTGGTCCGTACGGATCGAGGACCGGGCCCCGCTCTGTCTGATGTCCGTGACCGCCGGTGAGGCCTGGATCGTCCCCGCCGGAGCCGCCGAGCCCGTGCTGCTGCGCCCGGGAGACCTGGCCGTCGCGCGAGGCCCGGAACCGTACACCGTCGCGGACCTGCCGGGTACCGAACCCCAGGCACGCATCGGCCCCGGCGGCACCTGCACCACCCTGCACGGCGAACCGCTGTCCCAGTCCATGGCCCTGGGGGTACGTACCTGGGGCAATACACCGGACGGTACGACGACCGTGCTCGTCGGCACCTACCTGATGGACGGCGAGATTAGCGGACGGCTCCTTGACGCGCTGCCCCCGTTGATCGTCCTGCCCTCCGGCGGCCGGAGCAGCCCGCTGCCGCAGCTGCTCGACGACGAGATCGCGCGGGACGAGCCGGGGCAGAGCGTGGTGCTGGACCGGCTACTGGACCTGTTGCTGATCGACGCCCTGCGTACCTGGTTCTCCCGGCCGGGCGCCGAAGCCCCCGCCTGGTACCGGGCCATGGGCGACCCCGTCGTCGGACAGGCGCTCAGGCTCCTCCAGAACGAACCCGCCCACCCCTGGACGGTGGCCGCGCTGGCCGGGCGGACCGGGGTCTCCCGGGCCGGGCTCGCCCGGCGCTTCACCGAGCTGGTGGGGGAGCCTCCGATGGCCTATCTGACCGGTTGGCGCCTCGCCGTCGCGGCGGATCTGCTCCGGGAGACGGACGCGACGGTCGAGGCGGTGGCCCGCAAGGTCGGCTACAGCCAGGCGTTCGCCTTCAGTACCGCCTTCAAACGGGTCCGCGGCGTCAGCCCGCAGGAGTACCGGAAGGGCGGCGGCTTGCCGTAACGGCAACAAAGTTTGCCCCGCGGCTGAGGTGTGGTGAGGCTGACCCCATGAGCAACCACACCGGGCACGGGCACCACCACGGCGGCGACCAGGGACATGACCACGGGCAGGGCGGTGCGCACGGGCACCACCACGACCCTGCCGACTTCGACTGGGACGTCATGGGCCCGCTGCTGGAGCAGAACGCCGAACTCAGCAGCGAGCAGTACACGGAGGCGGCCCGCTGGGTCGCCGGGCTGACCGACGCCCCGAAGGTGCGCCGGGTCCTGGACATCGGCAGCGGACCCGGGGTGATCTCCTGCCTGCTCGCCGACGTGTTCCCGGAGGCGGACGTGGTCGCCGTCGACGGCACCCCGGCCCTGCTGGACCGCACCCGTGACCGCGCGCAGCGGCTCGGGCTCGGAGACCGGGTCACCACCCTGCACGCCGACATCCCGGAGGACCTGGCAGATCTGGGGCAGGCGGATCTGGTCTGGGCGGGCAACGCGCTGCATCACATGGGCGACCAGCGCGCCGTGCTGGCCGGCTTCGCCGCGTTGCTGAACCCCGGCGGCACCGTCGCGCTCGTCGAGGGCGGGCTGCAGCCGCGTCAGCTCCCGCGCGACCTCGGCTTCGGCCGGCCCGGCCTGGAGGCCAGGATGGAGGCAGTGCAGGCCGAGCTCTTCGAGGAGATGCGGGCGGACCTGCCCGACGCCCGGCGCGAGAACGAGGACTGGGCCGCCCTGTTCACCGCGGTGGGCCTCGCCCCGCAGGGCACCCGCAGCTTCCTGCTCGACCTGCCCGCACCGCTCACCGAAGCGGCGCGCGACCACGTCATCGCCGAATTCGCGCGTCGCCGCGACGGGCTGCGCGACCGGCTCGAGGCCGAGGACAACGCCGTGCTCGACCGGCTGCTCGACCCCGAGGACCCGGCCGGACTGCACCGCCGCCGCGACACCTGCCTGCTCATGGCCCGTACGGTCCACCTGGGGCGCCGCAGCTGAGCCGGAGGGCGCCCTACGGCGTGCCGGACACCGGCTCCAGCCGCCACCACTGGCCGGGGGAGTCGGTGTCCTCCCACTGCTGGACGGACGCCCCCTCGGCCGTGCTGCCGTCGGCGACCTCCAGAACCAGTCCGCTCACGAAGCTGACGAGCGTCACGGTGCCCGGCGCCTCCAGATGGCGCTCGATCAGCCATTCCTGCGCACCGAAGTTGTTCGCGCGCCACTGCTGGATCACGGCCCCGTTCTCCGTGGAGGCGCCGCGCACGTCCAGCCGCTTGCCGCTGTGTGCGTTGACCACGTGGTGCAGGGCCGCGCCCTCGTGGACGGGGGTGAACTCCCAGTGCTGGGCAGCCGAACCGTCGACGTCGTTCTGCTGCACCGGTGCGCCGCCGCCCTTCGCGGCGCCCCTCACCTCCAGCACCAGTCCGCTGCCCACATTGCGCAGCCGGTAGAGGCCCGCCCCGACGACGGGCGCGGTGTCCCCGGTCATGTCCGGTCCCTTCGTGCGGCTCGTACGGCTCGTACGGCGAAACCGCCGCCCGGCTCCGGGCCGGGCGGCGGTCACAAGTGGTTCAGCGGCGGTACGTCGGGCCTCAGGCGCCGAGGTTGAACTCGCCCGGGTTCGGGCCGAGCCGCTTGCCCTCGTCCAGCGCCGCGAACGCGGCCAGGTCGTCGGCGTCCAGCTCGAAGCCGAACACGTCGATGTTCTCCGCGATCCGCGACGGCGTCACGGACTTGGGGATCACCACGTTGCCCGTCTGCAGGTGCCAGCGGAGCACCGCCTGAGCCGGGGTGCGGCCGTGCTTCTGCGCGATCGCGACGACCGTCGGGACCTCCAGGAGCCCCTTGCCCGAACCGAGCGGCGACCAGGCCTCGGTCGCGATGCCGTGCTGGGCGTGCAGCGCACGGGACTCGGCCTGCTGGAGCTGCGGGTGCAGCTCGATCTGGTTGAGCGCCGGGACCACGGAGGTCTCGCCCAGCAGACGCTCCAGGTGCTCGGGGAGGAAGTTCGAGACACCGATGGCCTTCGCGCGGCCGTCGGCGTAGATCTTCTCGAACGCCCGGTACGTGTCGACGTACGCGTCCTTGGCCGGCACCGGCCAGTGGATCAGGTACAGGTCGACGTAGTCGAGGCCCAGCTTGTCGAGGGAGGCGTCGAAGGCGCGCAGCGTCGCATCGTAACCCTGCTCCGTGTTCCACAGCTTCGTGGTCACGAAGAGCTCCTCGCGGGCGACACCGGAGGCCGCGATGGCCTTTCCGGTGCCCACCTCGTTCCGGTAGATCGCGGCGGTGTCGATGCTGCGGTACCCGGACTCGATGGCCGTGGCGACCGCCGCCGTGGCCTCGTCGTCCGGCACCTGCCAGACTCCGAAACCGAGCTGCGGCATCTCGACGCCGTTGTTGAGGGTGAGGGAGGGGACCTGGCTCACGAGCGGTCGATCCTAACGTTGTGGGGTGGGACTCCCAGGGTGAACGATCAAGGCGGCCCGCACATTCCCGTCCGCGCGCCGTTTTCACCGGAACGGTACTCCCGGGGCGCATCGCCGGAGCGGCACTCGCGCCGAGCCGCAGGTAACGTCCGTGCGGCGTACGCCCCGAGCCGCACACGGGACCGGGTCCGGTCAGCGGTAGAGCGCGTCCACCTCGGACGCGTACGCCGTCTCGATCGCCTTGCGCTTCAGCTTGAGGGACGGCGTCAGCAAGCCGTGCTCCTCGGTGAACTGGTGGGCCAGGATCCGGAACGTACGGATCGACTCCGCCTGGGAGACCGCCGTGTTCGCAGCCACCACCGCGCGCCGGACCTCCATCTCCAGATCCGGGTCCCGCACCAGTTCCCCCGGGGACATCGCCTGCCGCCCCTGCATCGCGAGCCAGTGCTCCACGGACTCCTGGTCGACGGTGACCAGCGCCGCGATGTACGGCCGGTCGTTGCCGACCACGATGCACTGCGCCACCAGCGGATGCGCCCGCACCCGCTCCTCGAGACCCGCCGGCGAGACGCTCTTGCCGCCGGACGTCACAAGGATCTCCTTCTTGCGCCCGGTGATCGTGAGATAGCCGTCCTCGTCCAGCGCCCCCAGGTCGCCGGTGGCAAGCCAGCCGTCGTTGAGTACCGCGTCGGTCGACTTCGGGTCGCCCAGGTACCCGCCGAACACATTGGCGCCGTACACCCATATCTCGCCGTCGTCGGCGATGTGCACCGTCGTGCCGGGGATCGGCTGCCCCACCGTGCCGTACCGGGTGCGCTCCGGAGGGTTGGCCGTGGCCGCGGCCGTCGTCTCGGTCAGCCCGTACCCCTCGTACACGGTGACGCCCGCGCCCGCGAAGAACAGCCCGAGCTGCCGCTCCATCCCCGAGCCGCCCGACATGGCGTGCCGGATCCGGCCGCCCATCGCCTCGCGCACCTTCTTGTACACGACCTTGTCGAAGAACTGGTGCTGCATCCGCAGACCGGCGGAGGGCCCGGGACCGGTGCCGAACGCACGCGCCTCCATCGCCTCCGCGTACTTCACCGCGATGTCGACGGCCTTGTCGAACGGCCCGATCCGGCCCTCCGCCTCGGCCTTGCGCCGGGCACCGTTGAAGACCTTCTCGAAGATGTACGGCACCGCCAGGATGAATGTGGGACGGAACGACACCAGGTCCGGCATCAGCGCCTTCGCCGACAGCTCCGGCTGGTGGCCGAGCTTCACCCGTCCGCGGATCGCCGTGACCTCCACCATCCGCCCGAAGACGTGCGCCAGCGGCAGGAAGAGCAGCGTCGCCGCCTCGTCGCCCGGCTTGGAGTGGAAGACCGACTCCCAGCGGGAGGCCATCGTCTCCGTCTCGAACATGAAGTTGGCGTGCGTGATCACACAGCCCTTCGGGCGCCCTGTCGTGCCCGAGGTGTAGATGACGGTCGCGACCGAATCGGGCGTCACCGCGCGCCGGTGCCGGTGCACGACCTCGTCTTCGATATGGGCGCCGGCCCCGACCAGCTCGGTCACCGCGTCGGCGTCCAGCTGCCACAGCCGCTTCAGCTGCGGCAGTCGGTCGATCACCGACGCGATCGTCATGGCGTGGTCCTCGTGCTCGACCATGACCGCCGACACCTCGGCGTCGTGCAGCATCCACAGGACCTGCTCGGCCGAGGACGTCGGATAGACCGGCACGGACTGTGCGCCGACCGCCCACAGGGCGAAGTCGAAGAGGGTCCACTCGTAACGGGTGCGAGACATCAGGGCGACCCGGTCGCCGAACCGCACCCCGTGCGCGATCAGCCCCTTGGCCAACGCCAGCACCTCGTCGCGGAACGTCGCCGAGGTGACGTCCCGCCAGCGTCCGTCCGCGTCTTTCCGGCCGAGAGCGACCCGGTGCGGATCCTCCTCGGCGTAGTCGAACACGACATCCGCGAGCCCGCCTACGTGGGGCGCGGCCGCCATGGGTGGGACAGTGAACTCACGCAATGACCTGCTCCTTGTGGCGCTCCGCACAGCGCCGTGACGCTACCCCACGGGGCGTCGCTTAGGGAGAGCCGGGAGCGGGGCGTACTGGGTGCCATCTGCACTGGTCAGGTGGTGAAATCCGGCCAGATGGGCAAGGCCCGGGCACGCTTCTGACCATGGAGTAAGTGGCTCGCGCGGGAATCTCCACCGAATCTGTACGCCGCGATCACTGCATTCTGTACGGGTACGGGTGATCCGTCCGGATCCGACGAGCCGACCGGGTCGGGCCGCTCCGGCCTGCCTGCCTGCCGCGTTGCGTCCATTCTCCCCCTCCCCGAACCCTGTCATGCACGGCTCTGCGTACCGATCGCGCCGATTCCGCCGCGCGGGCGGATCAGCCGGTCACCGCCCGCCAGGATCGCCGCTGCCAGCGCGTCCGCCGCCTGCTGCGCGCCGCCCCGGTGTGTGCCGTGGAGCAGGACGAAGTCCACGTCGCCGAGGTCCGGCAGCCCCTCCCTGGCCGCCACCGGGGCCAGTCCGGGCGGGACCAGGCCGCGGCTGTGGGCCATCACTCCGAGCCCCGCATGGGCGGCCGCGATCAGCCCGCTGAGGCTGCCGCTCGTGCACGCGACCCGCCACGAACGGCCCTGCTCCTCCAGGACCTCCAGCGCGCGGGCCCGGGTGATGCCCGGCGGCGGGAAGACGATCAGCGGCACCGGGCGGTCCGGGTCGATCCGCAGCCGCGGCGCCCCGATCCAGACCAGCGTGTCCTGCCAGACCAGCTCCCCGTGGGTGTCCCCGGTCCGCCGCTTGGCGAGCACCAGATCGAGGCGGCCCGCTGCCAGCTGCTGGTGCAGCGTCCCCGACAGCTCCACGGTCAGTTCCAGCTCGACCTCCGGATGGTCGCGGCGGAACGACTGCAGGATCTCCGGCAGCCGGGTCAGCACGAAGTCCTCCGACGCCCCGAAGCGCAGCCGCCCGCGCAGCCGGGTGCCGGTGAAGAAGGCCGACGCCCGTTCGTGGGCCTCCAGGATCGTCCGGGCGAAACCGAGCATCGCCTCCCCGTCCACCGTGAGATCGACCCGGTGCGTGTCCCGGGTGAACAGCTGACGCCCGGTCGCGTCCTCCAGTCGTCGCACGTGCTGGCTCACCGTGGACTGCCGCACCCCGAGCCGACGGGCGGCCGCGGTGAAACTGAGGGTCTGGGCGACGGCGAGGAAGGTGCGCAGCTGCGCGGGGTCGTACATGGGACCACGTTATCGCGATCCATGATGACAGTCAGAGCGGTGTACGGGATTCCCGATGCCGGTGATCAGGAGCAGGATGGGGGAGGGCACGACCGAACGAGAGACACGTGGAGCACATGAGCCGCCGCACCCTGCAGTTGCCGTCCTGGCTGCCGATCGACCCGTACGTCCTGGCGTTGATCGGCACCGTCGTACTCGCGGCACTGCTGCCGGCCTCCGGCACCGCCGCCGACGTGGCGGGCGGGGCCTCCACCGGGGCGGTCGCGTTCCTCTTCTTCCTCTACGGCGCCCGGCTGTCCACCGCCGAAGCCCTCGACGGGGTCAAGCACTGGCGGCTCCACCTCACCGTCCTGGCCTGCACGTTCGTCGCCTTCCCGCTGCTGGGCCTGGCGAGCAGGGGACTGGTGCCGTACGTACTGACGCCCCAGCTGCAGAGCGGTTTCCTCTTCCTCTGCCTCGTCCCCTCGACGATCCAGTCGTCGATCGCCTTCACCTCCATCGCCCGTGGCAACGTGCCCGCCGCGATCTGCGCGGGTTCCTTCTCCTCGATCGCCGGGATCTTCGTCACCCCGCTGCTCGCGGCGGCGCTCCTCGGCAACAGCGGCGGCGGGTTCTCCGCGGACGCCCTGCTGAAGATCGGCGTCCAGCTGCTGCTGCCGTTCGTCGCGGGACAGCTGCTGCGCCGCTGGATCGGCGCCTTCATCGCCCGCCACAAGAAGGTCCTGGGTCTTGTCGACCGGGGCTCGATCCTGCTGGTCGTCTACACCGCGTTCAGCGAGGGCATGGTCGCGGGCATCTGGCACCAGGTCACCCCGGCCCGGCTCGGAGCGCTGCTCGGTGCCGAGGCGGTGCTGCTCGCGTTGATGCTCGCGGTGAGCTGGTACGGGGCGAAGCGGCTCGGTTTCGGCCGCGAGGACCGCATCGCCATCCAGTTCGCCGGCTCGAAGAAGAGCCTCGCCTCGGGACTGCCGATGGCCAGCGTCCTGTTCGGCGCCCAGGCGAGCCTCGCCGTGCTTCCGCTGATGCTCTTCCATCAGATGCAGCTCATGGTGTGCGCGGTGATCGCGAAGCGGCGCGCCCGCGACCCGCAGGAGCCGCTCGCGGACGGCACCGGGTCCGTGCGGGAGCCCGTCACGGTGGGCTGAGCCAGGCCGGCGCAGGGGGCGCTCCTTGCCGGCCGGACCCCTGTCCGTGCGGCGGGCGGGGCTCCTCAGCCCTGGACGGCCGTCGCCTCCAGGGCGATGCGGTGCTCTCCCGCGTACACGTTCATGGAAGGCCCCCGCAGGAAGCCGACCAGGGTCAGGCCGGTCTCGGCCGCCAGGTCGACCGCGAGGGACGACGGCGCCGAGACGGCCGCCAGCATCGGGATGCCGGCCATCACGGCCTTCTGCGCGAGCTCGAACGAGGCCCGGCCCGAGACCAGCAGGATCGCCCGGGACAGCGGCAGCCGGCCGTCGGTCAGGGCCCGGCCGACCAGCTTGTCGACCGCGTTGTGCCGGCCGACGTCCTCCCGTACGTCGATCAGCTCGCCCGTCTCGGAGAACAGCGCCGCCGCGTGCAGACCCCCGGTCCGGTCGAAGACCCGTTGCGAGGCACGCAACCGGTCAGGGAGTGCGGCCAGCAGCTCGGGCCCGACCCGGACCGGGGGAGTGTCGGCGACCGGATGCCGGGTCGTGGTGCGCACCGCGTCCAGGCTGGCCTTGCCGCACAGACCGCACGAGGACGTCGTGTAGACGTTGCGCTCCAGCGTGATGTCGGGGACCACGACACCGGGCGCGAGCTTCACGTCCACGACGTTGTACGTGTTCACTCCGTCGGCCGTCGCTCCGGCGCAGTACACGATCGACTGCACCTCGGAGCCCTCACCGATCACGCCCTCGCTCACCAGGAAGCCGGCCGCCAGCGCGAAGTCGTCGCCCGGGGTGCGCATCGTGATGGCGAGCGGCTTGCCGTTCAGCCGGATCTCCAGGGGCTCCTCGGCGACGAGGGTGTCCGGGCGGGTGGAGACGGCCCCGTCCCGGATGCGGATGGTGCGGCGGCGCTCGGTGACCCGTCCCATGACAGTGAGACCCGATTCTGTGCGTGTCGGAAGCCGAAACGGCCCTTGATGCAGAGGTTGCCGTGGGTCACCGGGTGTCGTGCGGTGAGGTGACCTTGACGATCTCATTGTCCTGCACATGGAGCGTGACGTTGCAGCCGACTCCGCAGTACGCGCAGACAGTGGTGGTCTCCGTCTGCGCCGGTTCGTCCCAGGTCCCGGCCGCCCGCCTGTCGAACTCGGTCTTGAAGGAGAGTGCCCCGGTCGGGCACACCTCGATGTCCCGGCTTGCCTGCCGCAGGACCCCGTTCGCGTCCCGGACCAGCGGATGCGTCAGCCGCTTTCACGGGGCTCTCCGTCCGGTAGCTGACCGAGCGAGACGGGAGTGGGGAAGCAGCGGGGGAGGTGCGGGAGGGAGGAGCAGGAGACGCTGTCAAGTCGACAGAATATTGTCTACAGTATGCGGTCAAGGAGGTCAAGGCTGTTGTCAAGCCTCCAACCTCCGGCCGGTATTCCTGTGGGATCTCGTGCCCCTGTACCGGGCGGTAGCGACCAACACTGGATGGTTCCTGCCATATGTAGCGAGGGGAACCTGAATATGACCGGCTCACGTGTCGTGGCGCTCGGCCACTATCAGCCCGCCAAGGTGCTCACGAACGACGATCTGGCGGCCATGGTCGACACCAGCGACGAGTGGATCACCAGCCGAGTCGGTATCAAGACCCGCCACCTCGGCGGCCCCGACGAGCCGGTGGACGAGCTGGCCGCGCACGCGGCGGCCAAGGCGCTCGCCGCCGCAGGCCTGCAGCCGGCCGACATCGACCTGGTCCTGGTCGCCACCTCCACCGCGATCGACCGGTCGCCGAGCATGTCGGCCCGGGTCGCCGCGCGCCTCGGCATGTCCTCGCCTGCGGTGATGGACATCAACGTGGTCTGTTCCGGTTTCACCCACGCCCTCGCAACCGCTGACCACGCCGTCCGGGCGGGTGCCGCCACGCGTGCCCTCGTGATCGGCGCCGACAAGATGGGCGACATCGTCGACTGGACCGACCGCTCCAGCTGTGTGCTGATGGGCGACGGTGCCGGTGCGGCGGTCGTGGTCGCCGACACCGGGGTGGACGCCCGGCCCGGGATCGGGCCGGTGCTGTGGGGTTCCGTGCCGGGGATGGGGGATGCCGTGCGGATCGAGGGGACGCCGCCGCGCTTCGCCCAGGAGGGGCAGTCCGTCTACCGCTGGGCCACCACGCAGCTGCCGCCCATTGCGCGCAAGGTATGCGAAAGGGCCGGAATCGCCCCCGAGGATCTCGCCGCGGTGGTGTTGCATCAGGCCAATCTGAGGATCATCGAGCCCGTTGCCCGGAAGATCGGCGCGGTCAACGCGGTCATCGCCCGGGATGTGGTGGATTCCGGCAATACATCCGCGGCCTCGATCCCGATGGCCCTGTCCAAGCTGGTGGAGCGGGGCGAAGTCGCCACCGGCGCTCCGGCGCTGCTTTTCGGCTTCGGCGGGAACCTCAGTTATGCGGGACAGGTGATCCGCTGTCCCTGAGGGGCGTCGTGCTCGGTAGACTGTAGACGATAAGCAATTGCTCGTCGCCGGAGGGGGACCGCGATGTTGTCCACAGGACTGCCGCAGGGGGCTGTGCCGAAGCTGGAACGGCCCGGTCCGCTGCGCGAGCGCGTCTACGAGGCGCTGCTCGAACTCATCACCACCCGGGCGCTCCGCCCCGGCCAGCATCTGGTCGAGAGCGAGCTGGCCGGGCATCTCGGCGTGTCGCGGCAACCGGTGCGTGAGGCGTTGCAACGGCTCAACACCGAAGGGTGGGTCGATCTGCGCCCCGCCCAGGGCGCGTTCGTCCATGAGCCCACGGAGGAGGAGGCGGACCAACTGCTCTCGGTCCGTACGCTCCTGGAGGCGGAGGCCGCCCGGCTGGCCGCCGCCAACTCCGGCACGGCGGGCATCGCCGCCCTGGAGGAGCTCTGCGCCAAGGGGGAACAGGCCGTCGCCGACGACGACGTGGACCTGGCGGTGGCGACCAACGCCGCCTTCCACGCCAAGGTCATGGAGCTGGCCGGCAATGTCGTCCTCTCCGAACTTGCCGGACAGGTGGACGCCCGGGTCCGCTGGTACTACACCCCTGTCGCCCGGCAGCGCGGTACCCAGTCCTGGATCGAGCACCGCTCCCTGATCGCCGCGATCTCCTCGCGCGACGAGCAGCGGGCGACGGCGGTCATGCGGGCCCACACCGAGCACACCCGCCAGACGTACCACCAGCGCGAACAGAGCTGACCCCGCGCTCACGTCGCTCTCCATGCCCTCGAACGCCGGGCCGATGAATCGGCGTTCACAGCGGTAGCCCTCATACCTCCGGCCGGCGACCGGGCCGGAGGTCCCTGGAGACGTGAGGCCCGGCGGGTGTCCCGCGGTCAGGCCACGCAAGGTCGTCCACGGCGAGAAACCGCTCGCCGGCCACGGTCGCGGGGGTCGCCCCGGTGAACGTCATGACGTCGCGGTGCAGGTGGGACTGGTCGGCGTAGCCGGCGTCGGCCGCCATTCGGGCCGCGCTCTCACCCGCGACCAGGCGGTGGGCGGCATGGTCGAAGCGGACCAGCTTCACCGCGTGCTTGGGCGGGAGGCCGAGCTGCGAACGGAAGCGGGACCACAGGCGCTTGCGGCTCCATCCGACCTCGGCCGCGAGTCCGTCGACCCGGGCCAGGCCACGGCTGCCGATGATCCGGTGCCAGGCCCAGGCCACCTCCGGATCCACCGACGGCCCCTCCTCGTACCGACGGGCCAGCAGCGCGTCCGCCCATGCGAAGCGATCCTGTCACGACGGGACTTCGCCCAGTTGCTCGCGGGGATCCGGGACGCCTCCCGGCCCCACAGGTCGCCCAGGGACACGACGGCGCAGTCGAGGTCGGCGGGGGAGGTGCCCAGAACCGCGCGTGCGATCACCGGGGACAGGCGCACCTGTACACACTCGACGTTCTCTCCCCATGCCCGGACCGCGCCGCCGGCCCCCAGCCCTGGTCCGGCCACGAGGCTTCCCGCTGCTGCTGTCCGGCGGCACAGTCGAGGACGGGTGAGCCGGCGCCGAACTCCAGGAGCAGCGTCACGGCCGGGTGCGGGATCATCCGGAGCGTGTCCAGGTCACGGGCACGGAACCCGGCCATGGTGAGACCGGCCACCCCTGCTGGGATGCTGCGGGCTTGCGACGTCCCACACAGCCGTACCGTGCGTGAAGGACCGCATGTTTTCATGCTACGTGAGCGGGCCGGGGGAACATTTGTCCAAGCCGCCGGTGGGTACCGGCGGCGACAGTGGGCTCATGACTGCTTCTGACGGCGGACCGTACGTGAACGGCCGCACCGAGCTGTGACTGAGCGCGGTAGTTGGCCCCGATGGACGACTGGGACGCACAAAACGCGGGCGACGTGGTCGAGGGCCGGCCGGTCGTCGTTCAGGGCAGTGGGGCCCAGGGGTCGTCGCACGGTTCGGGCTCTTCCGGGTAGAGCATTCGGCGGACGCAGCGCAGGAGTCCCGATTCGCCGCAGCCGACGGCGGTCATCCATGGCAGCGCGTCCATGGCGCGAGCGCGCTCTTCGGTCGCAAGGGCGTCGACGGTGGTGGGCAGGGCGCGGGGGACGGGTTCATTGGTGAGGCAGAGCCAGCCGATCGCGGCGGCAAGGCGGACTTCTGGAGCCTGTGCACGGTCCTGCCACAGCGCGCGGATCCTCGCGGTGTCCGGTCGGTGCGGGTGGGCACGGGCGCTCTCTGCCGTGGCAAGCACCAAGCCGGCCAGGGCCACGGGGTCCTGCTCGTTGTCGAACCGGGTGGCGAAGGCGCTTCGGACCCTGCGGTCGGGGTCGGCCGCGGTGGCGAGAGCGTAGGAAGCGTCGATGCGGGTGGTGACATCAGAGTCGTTGAGGAGAGGCAGGAGCATGGGGGTCGCCGCGGTGATCGCGGTTCGGGCGGCAGCCACCGACCAGCCCGCCGGGTACCCGGTCACCTCCGCTCCGTAGTCGTCATAGCCGTCGAAGACGCGGTGCTGGGGGCTCGAGCGGTGGAGGAGGAGTTCGGCGCGGGAGGCGACACCGAAATGACGGGCGCGGGCCGGGGCGGCAAGAGCTCCGAGGGCGTCGGTGTGGTGCGGGTGGTGGGGGTCGGTGGCAATCCGGATCAGAAATGGAACGGCGAGAGCGGCGGAGGCCCGGCTGTCGTTGGCACACAAGCCGATCAGCACGCCCATTGCGAAACGTGCGGACCCGTCGCCGGCGCGCAGCAGGCGAACCGCATCATGGACCTTCTCCCCGTGAGGAAAGTTCTCCCAGGGAACGTCGTCGAGGACGGCTCCGTCGATCTTCCCGGGCCGAATGGCCGCCACCACAGCCCGGATGTCGAACGGACCTCCTACGAACGAGGCCAGATCCGCCCCGTCCACCAGAGCCCGGCACATCGCGAATGTCGGATCGGTCCGCCAGTCCTCCACACCACACCACCCACACCGTCGAATTCTTTGAGGTTCGATCATGAGCGATCCGTACGTCGCGAAGCCACCTCGGCAGTCAGAGCGCTGTACGCCACGGCGTCTTATGCCCCATAAACCCCCAGCTCAGCATGCCCCTACCGCTCTCGCGTGGGCCATCTATGACGCACAGGGGCCAAGCAGCGTGCTCAAGGGCCAACTACAACGCTCATCGTCTCGGCGGCGCAGCTCACCGCACACCGGTGCCCAGCGTCAGGCGTTTGTCGACGGTTGGTGTGCGGTGAGCTCCGCCTTCTGCAGCCAGTTGATGTACCAGTGAGTGAACGTGACCGGCTTCCCACCCTGGCCGAGGAGCGGGACGAGGTCGGCGTCGTCTGCCCGACAGTCGGACCAGACGGTGCCGCGGTAGGTGCCGCTGATGATCAGCCACTCCCTCTGTGCGCATCCGAGGTGGGAGATCACGATGGCGCCGGCGGTGCGCTCGGGGGCGAACATCAGGGCTTCCCAACGTTCGTCCCACGCTTCGATGGCGTCGTCGAAGTCCTCGATCTCGTCGAAGTCCCCTTCTTCAGGACGAACAGCGAGAAGTGCGTCGAGGTCTTCGGGATCCGGGCCGTGGTCAGGAAAGGGCCGAGCGAGCATGGACAGATCGGCCAGGTCTGCACCGTCTCCCTCCCAACGCCAGCGGCCTTGCACGCGGCGAACAGGGAAGAGGCCGTACGCAGGACCCGCGCCACCGGCGCCCACGATGGTGAGGAAGCTGCGGTAATCATCAGGCAACCGCACGCCTACCTGCGCTTCGAGTTCGGCAAGCCCGTCATCCGTCAGGGGTTCTTCCAGGACCCACCCGTGCCCGATCGAGCCGAACACCATGCCGCTCGACGACTGAGAGCCCAACGCGACCACACGCTGACGGACCCCGCTCCACTGCTGATCAACCATGCGCAGACCGTACGCAGAGCCACTGACAGCGAAACCAGCCAGGGGTCACGCACGCGCTACGAGCCATCCAAGACACTCCCGAGGGCCAAACTATCGCGCTCAGTCACACCTCGATTGACTGAGCGCTTCAGTTGGCCGGTCGAGTGCCAGGCTCGTGCGAACCTGGCACGATTCACGTCATCGCCTTGGGGCGGTCAACGTCCAGCCGAGGCGAGAAGGAACTTTGATCTCTGACTACCAGCGGCGTCTGCGAGAGCAGTTTCTGTCCGTCCCTGTCGTTGCGCCGCCTGTCCCGTGGCACCCGGTTCCGAACGGGCTCATCCCTATCGGTGGCCTGCTCGGCATCGGCTTCGCTCTCGCTCCCGACGATGGCCGCGACCTAGTCATGGTTGTCTCCGTCGACGGTCACGGGCTCTTCGACACCGTCACCGGCGAGAAGATCGCCCGGGACCGTGACCCTGACCCCGACGGCAGCACCCCGGACGCAGTGCCAGATCTCTCCTGCCCAGGCCTCGGCCCCATCGCCTCGACCCGAGTACGCATCGCGGGACTCTTCGGAGGCGGCCTGCACACCACCACCGAGGACGGCTGGACCCTGGAGGTCGTCAGCCCCGAGTGGCCACACGACCGCGTTCTGCTGTCCACAGACGGAGGCATCCCCCACAACGGACCGCACGGCGACGGCTGGTGGCACATCTTCGACTCCAACTACTCCGAACTGCGAGCAGCCGGCTTCTCGCCGTCCGGACGCACCCTCGCCGTCGCCACCAGCAGCGACCTAACCCTCTGGACCCGCCAGGCGCCTGACACGGAACGCTCGGGCAGCCAACTCGGCCGCTCACCGGCCAACTGAAGCGCTCAGTCACACCTGTGACAAGGCGCGGTAGTTGGCCCGACTGGCCAAGCCCGCGCTCAGGACACCACCGTCCTGCGGCACGCCGCTGACAGCGCCGGGAGCCGGCTCCGCCACAAGAGACGAGGGGGGTGGACTGCCCCTAATCCCCCAATGGGATTGTCAACTTCCTTGTACAGCAACCAAGGCAGGTGCCATGACCGTGGAGAGCTGGAAGCGTGGCGATGTCGTTCTCGGGCTGTACGAGGTGCTCCACGTGCTCGACGGCGGGGGCATGGGGCTGGTGCACCGGGTCCGGCACCGCGAGTGGAACACGGATCTCGCGATCAAGGTGCCGCGCTCGGAGCTGGCCGCCGCCCGAAGTCCGTGACCTTTGCCGTCCACGTGTCGGTGTCGACCATGACGACCGGAGGCCACGCGGTCGACCTGTTCCGGCCCGCGATGGAGATCTCCGAGAAGATGGGCGTCCTCCCGCGTGTGGAGGAGCGGGCCACCGGCACCCACCGGATGACGGTCCACCGGGAGCGCTCACGGCGTCCAGTCCGGGCGGACCTCTCCAAGATCTTCGGCGCCACCTCCGACCGGCACGTCGAGATCATGCGAGACGACCTGAGCGAGATCTACTACGACACCACGCGCGATGACGTCGAGTACGTCTTCGGCGACTCGATCACCGCGATCTCGCCCGACGGCGAGGTGCGGTTCGAGAACGCCGCGCCACGCCGCTACGACCTCGTCATCGGCGCGGACGGGCTGCACTCCCACGTGCGTCGCCTCGCCTTCGGCGACGAGTCCCGCTTCAGCGCCTTCACCGGTGCCTACTTCGGCGTGCTGACCCTGCCGAACGTCTCCGGGCTCGACGGCGAACTCCTCATGCACGTCGGCGTCGGCCGCACGGCCGGCATGTACGGCGCGCGGCACCTCGCCGACGCGCGGGTGCTGTTCCTGTTCCGCAGCGAGGGTGAGATCGACTACCACCGCAACGACGCGCCCCGGCAGAAGGGGCTGCTGCGCAGCGCGTTCAACGGTATGCACCCCGACGTCGACGGCTGGCTGGACGAGCTCGACCGCACTCCGGCGTTCTACTTCGACTCGATCACCCAGCTCCGCATGGACACCTGGTCGCGGGGGAGGGTGACGCTCGTCGGTGACGCGGGCTACTGTCCCGGCCCGGCCGTCGGCGGCAGCACCAGCCTGGCCGTCGTCGGAGCGTATGTCCTCGCCGGGGAGCTGGCCAGGGCGGGCGGCAACCACGAGCTCGCCTTCCCCGCCTATGAGCGCGCGATGGCGGAGCACGTGCGCGGCAGCCACGCGGCCGGGCTCAGCGCGGCGAGGACCCTGATCCCCACGTCACACCTCGGCGTGCAGGGACTGGCCCAGGGCGCCCGCCTTATCTCCGCCCTGCCCGCGGGGGCAGGCCGCGCTCTCCTCCGCCTCACCACCAAGAGCGCACGCCTGCACAACGCCATGGCCGTCGACGACTACCCGCCGTCGCCCACCACCGCCTCACCAGGCCGGGCAGGCCTCGCGGGCGACCTCGGAGGCGGGCTCGGAGTGGAGTGACCCGGGG
Organism: Streptomyces sp. LN549; assembly: GCF_043203805.1. Classification (NCBI taxonomy): domain Bacteria; kingdom Bacillati; phylum Actinomycetota; class Actinomycetes; order Kitasatosporales; family Streptomycetaceae; genus Streptomyces; species Streptomyces sp. LN549. The sequence continues at coordinate 7,901,223 of NZ_JAZHRI010000002.1, forward strand.
CGGAGTGAGGGGCGCTCGCCGCCCCGCTCCACTCCCCTTTGTCCTCAGGGTGGAGAAAGTTGTGGTGGATTCCTGCGCAACTTCTTCCCACTCCCGGCAACCACTGCTACGTTCCCCTCCAAAGCCCGACGGACAGGCCGATGTGGCGGGGAGGGGCACGTGAGACGAATGACGGCACGACCCGCGAATGCGCATCAGGCGCGACTGCTCCGGCTGTTGCGCGACGGCGGGCCCAACTCACGGGCACAGCTGGGGGATCAGGTCGATCTCTCCCGCTCCAAGCTCGCCGTCGAGGTGGACAGACTGCTGGAGACCGGCCTTGTCGTGGCCGACGGACTCGCCGCATCCCGCGGCGGGCGTCGCTCGCACAACATCCGGCTCGCCCCGGCACTGCGCTTCCTCGGCGTCGACATCGGCGCCACATCGGTCGATGTGGCGGTCACCAACGCGGAGCTGGAGGTCCTGGGCCACCTCAACCACCCCATGGACGTACGCGAAGGTCCCGTCGCCATCTTCGAGCAGGTGCTGTCCATGGCGGCCAAGCTCCGGGCCTCCGGGCTCGCCGAAGGGTTCGACGGCGCGGGCATCGGCGTACCGGGACCGGTCCGCTTCCCCGAAGGCATCCCGGTCGCGCCGCCGATCATGCCGGGCTGGGACGGCTTCCCGGTCCGCGAGGCGCTCAGCCAGGAACTGGGCTGCCCCGTCATGGTCGACAACGACGTGAACCTGATGGCGATGGGGGAGCAGCACGCGGGCGTCGCCCGTTCCGTGGGCGACTTCCTCTGCGTCAAGATCGGTACCGGCATCGGCTGCGGCATCGTCGTCGGCGGAGAGGTCCACCGCGGTACGACGGGCAGCGCAGGCGACATCGGACACATCCAGGTCGAACCCGACGGGCGACCCTGCGCCTGTGGCAACCGGGGCTGCCTGGAAGCACACTTCAGCGGCGCCGCGCTGGCCCGCGACGCCGAGGACGCGGCACGCGCCGGACAGTCCCTGGAGCTCGCGGCCCGGCTGGAGGCGTCCGGGAGACTCACCGCCGCCGACGTCGCCGCCGCCGCGGCTGCCGGCGACCCCACCTCGCTCGACCTGATCCGTGAAGGCGGCAACCGGGTCGGACAGGTCATCGCCGGCCTCGTCAGCTTCTTCAACCCCGGTCTGGTGGTGATCGGCGGCGGGGTGACCGGACTGGGCCACACGTTGCTGGCCAGCGTCCGGACCCAGGTCTACCGGCAGTCCCTGCCGCTGGCCACCGGCAACCTCCCGATCGTGCTGGGCGAGCTCGGACCCGCTGCCGGAGTCATCGGCGCGGCCAGGCTCATCAGCGACCACCTCTTCTCACCTGCCTGATCCTCCACCTGTCCGACCCGTACCGGCCCGCATCACTGCCCGCCGGCAACCAAGGCACCGCCCCGCGCTCCAGGCCGGGGTCCGGGAACACCCCGGGACAGCACTGCGCCCTGCCCGCTCACCGGCCCTTCCCTGCGCTCCCGCCTCCGCCCGAGCAGGGACACCCCATCCGCCGAGGGGATTTGTCATGGCTCCAGAACCACCGCTGCTCACCATGTCCGGCATCACCAAGTCCTTCCCGGGTGTGCGCGCCCTCGACGGCGTGGACCTGGAGGTCCAGGCCGGCGAAGTCCACTGCCTCCTCGGCCAGAACGGCGCCGGCAAGTCCACCCTCATCAAGGTGCTCGCCGGGGCCCACCAGCCCGACGACGGCGAGATCACCTGGTGCGGAGCGCCTGCTGTACTGAAGACGCCGATCACCGCGATGCGCCTCGGGATCGCCACCATCTACCAGGAACTCGACCTGGTCGAGGGCCTGTCGGTCGCCGAGAACGTCTTCCTGGGCCACGAACCCACCAGCGCAGGCTTCGTCGTCCGCATCCGTGACGGCCGTACCGCGGCCGCCGCCCTGCTGAAACGGCTCGGCCACCCGGAGATCGACCCGGCCCGCCCGGTCGGTGAACTCTCCGCGGCCCAACAGCAGATCGTCTCGATGGCCAGGGCGCTCTCCCATGACGTACGCCTCATCGTGATGGACGAGCCTTCCGCCGCCCTCGACCCCGACGAGGTCGACAACCTCTTCCGGATCGTCGCCTCGCTGACCGCCGACGGCGTCGCCGTCGTCTACATCTCGCACCGCCTGGAGGAGATCCGCCGGATCGGCGACCGGGTGACCGTGCTCAAGGACGGCCGGGCCGTCGCGGTCGGACTCCCCGCCGAGTCCACACCGACGCGCGACATCGTTGCCATGATGACCGGCCGCAACGTCGAGTACGTCTTCCCGCCCCGGCCGGACGCAGTCCCCGAGGACGCCCGGACCGCCCCGGTACTCACGGTCCAAGGCCTCACCAGGAAGGGCGAGTTCGACCCGGTCGACCTGGAGCTCAGGCCCGGCGAGATCGTCGGCCTGGCCGGACTCGTCGGCTCGGGGCGCTCCGAGATCCTGGAGACGATCTACGGCGCCCGTAAGGCCACCGCCGGACGGGTCACGGTCGCGGGCAGGCCACTGCGGCCCGGCAGTGTGCGCGCCGCCGTCGCCGCCGGCATCGGCCTCGCTCCCGAGGAGCGCAAGGCGCAGGCCCTGCTGATGCTCGAATCCGTCACCCGCAATGTGTCGGTCTCCTCCATGTCCCGCTTCTCCAGGGCTGGTTGGCTCGACCGGGGAGCCGAACGCAAGGCGGCCCGCGCCGCCACCCGCGAACTCTCCCTGCGCCCCGACAACCCGGACACCCCCGTCCGCACCCTGTCCGGCGGCAACCAGCAGAAGGCGGTACTCGCCCGCTGGCTGTTGCGCGGCTGTCGGGTGCTGCTGCTCGACGAACCGACCCGCGGGGTGGACGTCGGCGCCCGCGCCGAGCTCTACGCCGTGATCCGCCGGCTGGCCGACGAAGGCCTCGCCGTTCTGCTCGTCTCCAGCGAAGTGCCCGAAGTCCTGGGCCTCGCCGACCGGGTGCTGGTCCTCCGTGAAGGTCGCGTCGTCCATACGGCGGACGCCAGGGAGCTCGACGAGCACCGTGTACTCGACCTCGTGATGGAAGGGAGCCCGACGTCATGACGCAGCCCGTCTCACCGGCGCAGCAGAGCGGGCCGGACAAGGGCGCCGTGCCCGTGTCCGTCCCCGCGTCCCCGAAGAAGGACCGGTCCCCGCGTGCCTTCGGGCTGCGCGCGGACGTCCGCAACCTCTCCCTGCTCGGCGTCCTCGCCGCGCTCGTAGTCGTCGGCGGCATCACCGAACCCGATGCCTTCCTGGACACCGGGAACCTCCAGCTCATCCTGACCCAGGCGTCCGTCATCGGTGTCGTCACCGTCGGCATGACCTTCGTCATCATCGGCGGCGGCATCGACCTGTCCGTCGGCGCCATGGTCGCCCTCGCCTCCGTCTGGGCGACGACCCTCGCCACCCAGGACTTCGGCTTCGGGGGCATCCTCTTCACCGCCGTCCTGGTCGGTCTCGGCGCCGGACTCGTCAACGGTGTGCTGATCGCGTACGGCAGGCTGGTGCCGTTCATCGCGACGCTGGCGATGCTCGCCTCCGCCCGCGGACTGGCCCTGAACATCACCGACGGCAAGACACAGATCGTCACCGTCAAGTCGGTCCTGGACCTGGGGCTGCCCGACGCGTACGTTCTCGGCATCCCGCCGCTGGTCATGATGTTCGCCGCCGTCACCGTCATCGGCTGGCTGGTGCTGAACCGTACGACCTTCGGCCGGCGCACGGTCGCCGTCGGCGGCAACGCGGAAGCGGCCCGGCTGGCCGGGATCGACGTACGCCGGCAGCGGCTCTATCTCTACCTGCTGTCCGGGCTCTGCTGCGGCATCGCCGCCTTCATGCTGATCATCCTGTCGGGATCCGGTCAGAACACCAATGGCAATCTGTACGAGCTCGACGCCATCGCCGCCGCGATCATCGGCGGCACCCTGCTCAGCGGCGGCCGCGGCACCATCGTCGGCTCCGTCCTGGGCGTCCTCGTCTTCACCACGATCACCAACATCTTCGCGCTCAACAACCTGCAGAGCGATGTCCAGCAGATCGCCAAGGGCGCGATCATCGTCGCCGCCGTCCTCCTCCAGCGCCGGACGTCGGCCCACGGGGAGACCTGACCCCCCCGTCTCCTCCCTCTCGATCCCCCTGTTCCGCATCCCACGCCGCACCGGATGAAGGGTTTGACAGCCATGCCAGAAACCAGCCGCAGAGGACTGCTCTTCGGTACCGCAGCCGTCTCCGCAGGCGCACTGCTGACCGCCTGCACCAGCAACGACCCGAAGGAGAAGGACACCGCCTCCCAGAGCAACGCCCCCGCCGCCGACGACAAGCCGGGCAAGCCCGTCACCATCGGCTTCGCGGGCCCGCAGGCCGACCACGGCTGGCTCAACGCGATCAACGAGAACGCCAGGTCGCGGGCGAAGAAGTACTCCGAGGTGACCCTGGAGACCACCGAGGGCTCCAACGACACCGCCGCCCAGATCGGGCAGGTCAAGACCCTCATCAACAAGAAGGTCGACGTCCTCGTCATCCTCCCGGCCGACGGCAAGGCACTTACCCAGGTCGGCCTGGAGGCGATGCGGGCGGGTATCCCCGTCATCAACCTGGACCGCATCTTCGCCTCCCCGCAGGCCTACCGCTGCTGGGTCGGCGGCGACAACTACGGCATGGGCCTCAACGCCGGTACGTACATCGGCGAACAGCTCAAGGACAAGCCGAACGCCAAGGTCGTCGAGCTCGCGGGCATCGACAACCTGGAGCTCACCAAGCAGCGCAGCCAGGGCTTCGCCGACGCGCTGAAGAACTACTCCAACATCAAACTGGTGGCCCGTCAGGCGGCCGACTTCACCGTCGAGTCCGGCCAGGCGAAGATGGCCCAGCTCCTCCAGGCGCAGAAGCAGTTCGACGCCCTGTGGAACCACGACGACGACCAGGGCGTGGGCGCGCTCCGGGCCATCCAGCAGGCCGGCCGCGACGAGTTCCTGATGGTCGGCGGTGCCGGGGCCAAGTCCGCCATGGACGCCATCAAGGCGGACAACAGCGTGCTCAAGGCCACCGTTCTCTACCCGCCGACCATGGCGGCATCGGCCATCGACCTGGCCCGCGCGCTCGGCCAGGCCAAGGGGGTGTCCGGACTCGCCGAACTGGAGATCCCGACCAACCTCACCCTGTACTCGGCCGTGGTCACCAAGGAGAACATCGACCAGTACCTGCCGACGGGCTTCAGCTGAGCTGTCCCGCGGGAGGGTGCTGACCCTCCCGCCGTACCCACCGAACCATCGATGAGGAGGAAGCCCGGATGGCCCGTAGGGAAGAGACGGAGCAGGAGGCGGCCGCGCCGCCGACATACCGGCCGATGGCGAGCGCACCGACGCTCGGGGTCGGCATGGTCGGATACGCGTTCATGGGCGCCGCCCACTCGCAGGGGTGGCGCACCGCGGGCCATGTCTTCGAGCTGCCGATGAGGCCGGCTCTCGCCGCGATCTGCGGACGCGACCGGACGGCGGTCGACGCCGCCGCCGACCGGCTCGGCTGGGCGGCGGCGGAGACCGACTGGCGGGCCCTGATCGCCCGGGACGACGTCCAGCTCGTCGACATCTGCACCCCCGGCGACAGCCATGCGGAGATCGCCATCGCGGCCCTGGAGGCGGGCAAGCACGTGCTGTGCGAGAAGCCGCTCGCCAACACGGTCGAGGAGGCGGAGGCCATGACCGAGGCGGCGCGGCGAGCAGCCGCCCGCGGTCAGGTCGCGATGGTCGGCTTCAACTACCGCAAGGTGCCCGCCATCACCTACGCCCGCAAGCTCATCGCCGAGGGCCGGCTCGGCACCCTGCGGCACGTCCGGGCCACCTACCTCCAGGACTGGCTGGTCGACCCCGGCTCCCCGCTCACCTGGCGGCTGAAGAAGGAGCACGCGGGCTCCGGCGCGCTCGGTGACCTCGGCGCGCACATCGTTGACCTCGCCCAGTACCTGGCCGGGGAGCTGCTGGTGGGGGTCTCGGCGGTGAGCGAGACCTTCGTCCGCGAACGCCCGCTGCTCGCCGGTTCCTCGGGGGGTCTGGGCGGGGTCGCGGCCGGCGGGGAGCTCGGCACGGTGACGGTGGACGACGCGGCGCTGTTCACCGGGCGGCTCGCCTCCGGCGCCCTGGCCTCCTTCGAGGCGACCCGGATGGCGGCGGGCCGCAAGAACGCGCTGCGGCTGGAGATCAACGGGGAGCGCGGCTCGCTCGCCTTCGATCTGGAGCGCCTCAACGAACTGTCCTTCCACGACCACACGGAGCCCGCCACCACGGCCGGCTTCCGGCGCATCCTGGTCACCGAGCCCGAGCATCCCTACCTGGAGGCGTGGTGGCCGCCGGGGCACGCGCTCGGCTACGAGCACACGTTCATCCACCAGGCCCGTGACGCGGTGCGGACCATCGCGGAAGGGGCGCCGCCCGTACCGTCGTTCGCCGACGGTCTCCAGGTGCAACGGGTGCTGGCGGCGGTGGAGGAGAGCGCCGCGAAGAACTCCGTATTCACCCCCGTACAACTCTAGGAGGTCCTGCGCATGCCCCGTCCCTTCACCCTCTTCACCGGCCAGTGGGCCGATCTTCCCCTGGAGGAGGTCTGCCGTCACGCCCGCGACTTCGGCTACGACGGGCTCGAACTGGCCTGCTGGGGTGACCACTTCGAGGTGGACAAGGCCCTCGCCGACCCGGGATATCTGGAGAGCCGTCACCAGCTGCTCGACAAGTACGGGCTGAAGTGCTGGGCGATCTCCAACCACCTGGTCGGCCAGGCCGTCTGCGACAGCCCGATCGACGAGCGTCATCAGGGCATCCTGCCCGCCCGGATCTGGGGCGACGGGGAGCCCGAGGGGGTGCGCCGGCGGGCCGCTGAGGAGATCAGGAACACCGCGCGGGCGGCCGCGGCCTTCGGCGTGGACACGGTCATCGGCTTCACGGGCTCGTCGATCTGGCACCTGGTCGCGATGTTCCCGCCGGTCCCGCCGCACATGATCGAGCGGGGGTACGAGGACTTCGCGGAGCGCTGGAACCCGATCCTCGACGTCTTCGACGCGGAGGGGGTGCGGTTCGCCCATGAGGTGCATCCCAGCGAGATCGCGTACGACTACTGGACGACGCGCCGCGCGCTGGAGGCGGTGGACCACCGGCCGGCGTTCGGGCTGAACTTCGATCCGAGCCACTTCGTCTGGCAGGACCTCGACCCGGTCGGATTCCTGTACGACTTCCGGGACCGGATCTACCACGTGGACTGCAAGGAGGCACGCAAGCGCCTGGACGGCCGCAACGGCCGGCTCGGCTCCCACCTGCCGTGGGGCGACCCGCGCCGCGGCTGGGACTTCGTCTCGGCGGGGCACGGGGACGTGCCCTGGGAGGACGTGTTCCGGATGCTGCGGTCCATCGGCTACGAGGGCCCGGTCTCGGTGGAGTGGGAGGACGCCGGAATGGACCGGCTGGCGGGGGCGCCGGAGGCGCTGGCTTCGCTGAAGCGGTTCGACTTCGACCCGCCGAGCGCTTCGTTCGACGCGGCGTTCGGCGGCAACGGCTGAGGCGCCGGGGCGCGAGCCTTCCCAGGGCTCCGCCCCCGGGCCTCAAACGCCGGCGGAGATGGTTTCAGGGGCTCCGCCCCGTCAGCCCGCTATCAATCGTCGGAGGGGCTTGGTTCTGCCCGGCGGCACCCGTATCCGCCGTCGGGCCGGTCTCCCCTGCCCGGAACCTGCTTTGTCCTGACCAAGGAAAAAGTTCAACAACTCCGCCGCACAAGGGCTTTCCGTCCCGGACGAACAGGTCTACCGTCCAAGACGTGTACATGACATGACTCTCGTCACCGGAGCCGCACAGGCCCCGGCTGACCTGCGCGGCAGTCCCCGCGCTTCACGGCTCGGCAGCACCCGCCCGTACCACCGGCACTTTCCGGAGGACACTCGTGCACATAACCCGCAGCAGGAGCCGAACCAGGCTCCGCGTACGTAAATCCCTCGCCCTGTTCACCGGCGGCCTCCTCGCCGCCGCCACTCTCAGCCTGGGCGCCACCTCGGGCACGGCCGCCGCCCACACGGATCCCGCCGCCCCGGCCGCGGCCGCCGAGGACTTCCAGCAGGTCACCCTCGCCAAGGGCGCCGCCGAGACCGGTGAACCCATGTCGCTGGCCGTGCTCCCCGACCGCAGCGTGCTGCACACCTCGCGCAGCGGCGAACTGCGCATCACCGACAGCGCGGGCAACACCCGGATCTCCGGCGTCATCCCCGTCTACTCGCACGACGAGGAAGGCCTCCAGGGCATCGGGGTCGACCCGGACTTCAGCGAGAACCGGGCGATCTACCTCTACTACGCACCACCGCTGGACACCCCCGCCGGCGACGCCCCCGAGACCGGCACCGCCGCGGACTTCGCCAAGTTCGACGGGGTCAACCGGCTCTCCCGTTTCGTCCTGAACGAGGACGGCACGCTCGACCTCGGCAGTGAGAAGAAGGTCCTCGACGTCCAGACGTCCCGCGGCATGTGCTGCCACGTCGGCGGCGACATCGACTTCGACGCCGACGGCAACCTGTACCTGTCGACCGGCGACGACTCCAACCCCTTCGCCTCCGACGGCTTCAGCCCCATCGACGAGCGCCCCGACCGCAACCCGGCCTTCGACGCCCGCCGCTCCGCCGGCAACAGCAACGACCTGCGCGGCAAGATCCTCCGGATCAAGGTCGCCGACGACGGCTCGTACACCGTCCCGGACGGCAACCTCTTCGCGCCGGGGACGGACAAGACCCGCCCCGAGATCTACGCGATGGGCTTCCGCAACCCGTTCCGCTTCTCCGTCGACAAGGCCACCGGCATCGTCTACGTCGGTGATTACGGGCCCGACGCGGGCGCGGCCGACCCCAAGCGCGGTCCGGCCGGACAGGTCGAGTTCGCCCGGGTCACCAAGGCGGGGAACTTCGGCTGGCCGTACTGCACGGGCGACAACGACCCGTACATGGACTACGACTTCGCCACCAAGACCTCCGGTGCCGCCTTCGACTGCGCGGCTCCGAAGAACACCTCGCCGCACAACACCGGCCTCGTCGACCTGCCGCCGGCCCAGGCCGCCTGGATTCCGTACGACGGCGCGTCCGTCCCGGAGTTCGGCACCGGCTCGGAGTCCCCGATGGGCGGACCGGTCTACCACTACGACGCGGACCTCGACTCGCCCGTGAAGTTCCCCGAGGCCTACGACGGAGACTTCTTCGCCGGTGAGTTCGGCCGGCAGTGGATCAAGCGGATCGAGCAGGACGCCGACGGCTCCGTGCAGTCCATCAACGACATCCCGTGGTCCGGCACCCAGATCATGGACATGGCCTTCGGGCCCGACGGGGCGCTGTACGTCCTGGACTACGGCCTCTCCTGGTTCGGCGGCGACGAACACTCCGCGCTCTACCGCATCGAGAACGCCACAGGGGGGCGCTCCCCGATCGCCGAGGCCGCGGCCAGCAAGACGTCGGGCACGGCGCCGCTGAAGGTGCAGTTCTCCTCGGCCGGCACCGCCGACGGTGACGGTGACGCCCTCACGTACGCCTGGGACTTCGGCGACGGAGGATCCTCCACGGCCGCCAACCCCGCCTACACGTACAAGAAGAACGGCACCTACACCGCCACCGTCACCGCGAAGGACCCCTCCGGACGCACCGGTTCGGCCAGCGTCCATGTGACGGTCGGCAACACGGCACCCGTGGTGAACCTGGAACTCCCAGGTGACGGGCAGCTGTTCACCTTCGGCGACGACATCCCGTTCAAGGTCACCGTCACCGATCCCGAGGACGGCACGATCGACTGCTCCAAGGTCGAGGTCCGCTTCGTCCTCGGCCACGACAGCCACGGCCACCCGATCACCACGGAACACGGCTGCACCGGCACCATCAAGACCGAGATGGACGGCGGGCACGATCCCAACGCCAACATCTTCGGGGTCATCGACGCCTCGTACACCGACGGCGGGGGCGGCGGCCAGGCCGCACTGACGGGCCATGACCAGTCGCAGCTCCAGCCGCGCCACCGGCAGGCCGAGCACTTCAACAACTCCTCCGGCATCAAGACGTACGACAAGGCGAACGCCGAGGGCGGCAAGACCGTCGGCGACATCGACAACGACGACTGGATCTCCTTCAAGCCGTACATCCTCGGCGACTCCACCAAACTCACCGCCCGGATCTCCTCCGGCGGCGCGGGAGGCTTCCTCGAAGTACGGTCCGGTTCGGCGACCGGGAAGATCCTCGGCTCCGCACCCGTGCCGGTGACCGGCGGCTGGGAGACCTTCCAGGACATCGACGTACCCCTGCGGGGCGTCCCGAAGCAGGCCACCGAACTCTTCCTGGTCTTCAAGGGCGGCGAAGGCGCGCTCTACGACATCGACGAATTCGAACTCTCCAACACCCCGCCCGACAAGACCGCCAAGCGTGTCCTGGTCTTCTCCAAGACCGCCGGCTTCCGTCACGACGCGATCCCCGAGGGCATCGCCGCACTGAAGGAACTCGGCAAGGACAGCAACATCACGGTCGACGCCACCGAGGAGGCCGGCCAGTTCACCACGGCCAACCTGGCCCGCTACGACGCCGTCGTCTTCATGTCGACGACCGGTGACGTCCTCAATGCAGACCAGCAGAAGGCCTTCGAGAACTACATCGCCACCGGTGGCGGCTTCATGGGCATCCACGCCGCCGCCGACACCGAGTACGACTGGTCCTTCTACGGCGGGCTCGTCGGCGCTTACTTCTCCGGCCACCCCGCCATCCAGCCCGTCACCGTCCGCGTCGAGGACCACAAGCACCCGGCCACCGCCCACCTGGGTGACGCCTGGGAGCGGACCGACGAGCTGTACAACTACCGCACCAACCCGCGCGACAAGGTGAAGGTCCTCGCCACGCTCGACGAGACGACCTACACCGGCGGCACCATGAAGGGCGATCACCCGATCACCTGGTGCCAGACCTACCAGGGCGGCCGCTCCTTCTACACCGGACTCGGCCACACCAAGGAGTCGTACGCCGACGCGGACTTCCGCAAGCTGCTGCTCGGCGGGGTGCGGTACGCGGCCGGTCAGGTCACGGCCGACTGCAAGCCGGACACCGGCTACCGGTCGCTCTTCAACGGCAAGACGCTCGAAGGCTGGAAGCAGGCCGGACCCGGGAAGTTCAACGTGGCCGACGGCGAGCTGCGCTCCGAAGGCGGCATGGGCCTGCTGACCTACCAGGCCAAGGAGCTGAAGTCGTACTCCCTGAAGCTCGACTGGAAGCTGTCGGGCGACGACAACTCCGGCGTCTTCGTCGGCTTCCCGGAGTCCGACGACCCCTGGTCCGCAGTGAACAACGGCTACGAGGTCCAGATCGACGCCTCCGACGCCGTCGACCGCACCACCGGCTCCGTCTACACCTTCAAGGCGGCCAACATCAAGGCCCGCGACCAGGTGCTGCGCCCGCCGGGCCAGTGGAACAGCTACGAGATCAAGGTCCAGGGTGAACGGCTCCAGATCTTCCTCAACGGAGTGAAGATCAACGACTTCACCAACACCGACCCGGTCCGCAGCCTCAAGGACGGCTACATCGGCCTCCAGAACCACGGGGCCGACGACCAGGTGTCCTTCCGCAACATCCAGCTGAAGGAACTGCCCTCCGCGTAGGGCGGCCACCCGGCCGGCGGTGGGCGGGGCAGCACGCCCCGCCCACCGCCCGCGGCCCCTTCCCCCTCATGCACAGCACCACCCGCTCTGCCCAGCCAGGACCCCCAGCCAGGGAGGCAGCCCGTGTCAACAACCAGCGTTCGTACCGGAGTCTGGTTCATCGGAGCACGCGGCTCCGTCGCCACCACCGCCACGGCGGGGTGCGCGGCAGTCGCGGCGGGCCTCCACCCGGGGGCGGGCATGGTCACCGAGACCGCCCCGTTCGCCGACAGCGGCCTGACACCCGTGACCTCCCTCGTCTTCGGCGGCCACGACACCCTGGACTGCCCCCTCCCCAAACGGGCCGAAGCACTCGCCGCCGGGGGAGTGCTGCCGCACGGACTCCCGTCCGCCGTACGGTCCGAACTCGCCGCCGCCGACGCGGAGATCCGCATCGGCGGGCCCCTTCCCGGCGACACCCGCACGGACGAGGAACTCATCACCGCGTTCGCCGCCGACCTCACCGACTTCGGCCGCCGCAACGGCCTGGCCAGGACCGTCGTCGTCAACGTCGCCTCCACCGAACCGGCACCCGACGCCGACGCCACACGGCTGCCCGCCAGCTCGCTCTACGCCGCGGCGGCCCTCCGGGCCGGCTGCCCGTACGTCAACTTCACCCCCTCCACCGGACTGCGCACCCCCGCCCTCAAGGACGCCGTCGCAGCCTGCGGACTTCCTCACGCCGGTCGCGACGGCAAGACGGGGCAAACACTGCTGCGGTCCGTGCTGGCCCCGATGTTCGTGCAGCGCGCTCTGCCCGTACGGGCCTGGTCCGGCACCAACCTGCTGGGCGGAGGGGACGGGGCGGCGCTCGCCGACCCGGCCGCCGCCGCCGCGAAGAACGCCGGCAAGGAACGCGTCCTCGCCGACACGCTCGGCGCCGCCCCCGAGGGCGAGGTCCACATCGACGACGTCCCGGCGCTCGGCGACTGGAAGACCGCCTGGGACCACATCGCGTTCGACGGGTTCCTCGGGGCGCGCATGGTGCTCCAGACCACCTGGCAGGGCTGCGACTCGGCCCTGGCCGCACCCCTGGTGCTCGACCTGGCCCGGTTGCTGGCCCGCGCCCACGAAACGGGCCTGAGCGGCCCGCTGCCGGAGCTCGGCTTCTACTTCAAGGACCCGGACGGCGGACCCGCCGCACTCTCCGAGCAGTATCTGGCGCTGCTCGCCTTCGCCGAACGGCTGCGGGGCGAGAAGTGACGGCACGTGCCTGGGCGGAACTGCTCAGGGTCTCCGCGCTGTTCACCGTCCCCGGCGACGCCCTCGCGGGCGCGGCGGCCGTCGGCCGGCGCCCCGACCGCTCCACCGCACTGGCCGTGGGCGCCTCGCTCTGCCTGTACGAGGCGGGCATGGCGCTCAACGACTGGGCCGACCGCGACGAGGACGCCGTCGACCGCCCCCACCGGCCGATCCCCTCAGGCCGGATCACGCCCCGTGCCGCGCTGACGGCGGCCGGCGCCCTGACCGCGGCGGGGCTCGCCCTCGCCGCCCGCGCGGGCCGCCCGGCCCTGGGCGTGGCCACCGGCCTCGCGGCCACCGTCTGGGCGTACGACCTCCGCCTCAAGCACACCCCGGCGGGCCCGGCCGCGATGGCGGCGGCGCGGGGACTGGACCTCCTGCTGGGAGCGACGGCAACAGGGGCGGGGGCGAGCGCGCGGCCCACTCCGACGCCGGGAAGGGCCCTCGCCACCGCGGCCCTGCTCGGCGCGCACACCTACGCGGTCACCACCGTCTCGCGCCACGAAACCCAGGGCGGGTCCGCCGCCGCGCCCCTCGCCGCCCTCGCGGCCGTGGCCGGAATCGGCGGCGCCGTGGTGCGCGAGCGGCCCACCTCCCGCGGCGCGGCGCGGCCCGCTCCCTCCCTCCTCCTCACCGCACTCACCGGCGCCTACCTCCGCACCGCCGCACGCCCCCTCGCGCACGCCGCGCTCAACCCGTCGCCGCCCCTCACCCAGCGCGCCGTGGGCAGCGGCATCCGGGCGATGATCCCGCTCCAGGCCGCCCTCGCCGCACGCGCCGGAGCCGCCGGAACGGGTCTCGCCGTGATGGGACTCGTCCCGCTCGCCCGCGCTCTCTCCCGGAAGGTGAGCCCCACATGACCCTCCGCCTCGGCTACGGCACCAACGGGCTCACCGACCTCCGCCTGGACGACGCCCTCGGGCTCCTCGCGGACCTCGGCTACGACGGTGTCGGCCTGACCCTCGACCACATGCACCTCGACCCGATGGCCCCGGACCTCGCCGCCCGCACCCGCCACGTCGCGGCCCGGCTCCAGGAACTGGGGCTCGGCGTCACCGTGGAGACCGGCGCCCGCTACGTCCTGGACCCGCGACGCAAGCACGGCCCCTCGCTCCTCGACCCGGACCCCGAGGCCCGCGCGGCCCGGACCGCACTGCTCGTCCGGGCCGTCGACGTCGCCGCCGAACTCGGCGCCCACGCCGTGCACTGCTTCAGCGGCATCACGCCCCCCGACACCACCCCCGACACCGCCTGGCAGCGGCTCACCCGCTCCCTCGCACCGGTCCTCGACGCCGCGGAACGGGCCGGAGTGCCTCTCGCGATCGAGCCGGAGCCCGGACACCTCCTCGCCGACCTCGCCGACTTCCACCACCTGCGGGTGCTGTGCGGCGACCCGGAGCCGCTCGGACTCACCCTCGACATCGGCCACTGCCAGTGCCTGGAGCCCGCCCTGCCCGTCGACTGCGTACGCGACGCCGCCCCCTGGCTGCGCCACGTCCAGATCGAGGACATGCGCCGCGGCGTCCACGAGCACCTCCCCTTCGGCGACGGCGAGATCGACTTCCCGCCCGTCCTCGCCGCAATCGACGCCCTCGGCGACACCGGATACGCCGGACTCACCGTCGTCGAGCTGCCCCGCCACTCCCACGCCGGCCCCGAACTCGCCCGCACCTCCCTCGACTTCCTCAACAAGAACCGCCCGCCGAGCCACCTGGGTCCTGTCCGGGGTGTCCCGTCTGCGCCCCGACGCCCGGCACGCACGCTCGGAGCACGGCGCCCCGGGACAGGTGGCTCCGCCACATGACCCGCGACACCGCACACCGATCGCACGCACCGACCGCCGCTGCGCCCGCGCTCCGCGCGGACGACGGGAAACCCCGGACAGGACCCAGCCGCCGAAGGGAGCACACCATGCCGCCCACCCCACTCCTGAGCCGCAAGGAACTCGACACCCAACTCGGCGGAGCCGCGCGCGCCTGGCTCGACGAAGCCCTCGCCGAGGCCGCCCACGCCGCCGCCCATCCCGACACCGCACCCGCGGACAGCTACGCCGTACCACCGTGGGAGCTGCGGTACGCCGCCGCCGGCCGGCACTGCGGACTGGAACACGCCGACTCCGTACGCGGCCTGCTGATCGTCGAGGCCGGGGCCGGGCTGCCCACCGTGACCCGGCTGTACGAACAGGGCACCGCCGCCGAACGCCGCGCCGTCCTGCTCACCCTGCCCGCACTCGACCTCGGCCCCACCGCCCTGCCGCTCGTCGAGGACGCCCTGCGCACCAACGACACCACGCTGGTCGCCGCGGCCGTCGGCCCGTACGCCGCCGCCCACCTCGACCCGCACAACTGGCGCCACGCCGTCCTCAAGTGCCTGTTCACCGGTGTCCCCGTCGAGGCCGTCGACCAGCTGGCCCGGAGATCGCGCGGCGACGCGGAGCTCGCCCGGATGCTGGGCGACTTCGCGACCGAACGCATCGCGGCAGGCCGCCCGGTCCCCGCCGGCCTGCACCGCGTACTCGCGCTCACCGCCCCCGGTCCCGCCGCCCCCACGGCCCCCACGGCCTCAACGGAGGAGTCCTGATGCGCATCTTCGACCCCCACATCCACATGACCTCCCGCACCACGGACGACTACCAGGCGATGTACGACTCCGGGGTCCGCGCCCTGGTCGAACCCTCCTTCTGGCTCGGCCAGCCCCGCACCTCGCCGGCCAGCTTCTTCGACTACTTCGACGCCCTGCTCGGCTGGGAGCCCTTCCGCGCCGCCCAGTACGGCATCGCCCACCACTGCACACTCGCCCTCAACCCCAAGGAGGCGAACGATCCCCGCTGCACCCCCGTCCTCGACGCGCTGCCGCGCTACCTGGTCAAGGACTCCGTCGTCGCCGTCGGCGAGATCGGCTACGACTCGATGACCCCGGCCGAGGACCACGCACTGGCCGCCCAGCTCCAGCTCGCCGCCGACCACGGGCTGCCCGCGCTCGTCCACACCCCGCACCGCGACAAGCTCGCCGGTCTGCGCCGCACCATCGACGTCGTACGCGAGTCCCGTCTCGCCCCGGAAATGGTCCTCCTCGACCACCTCAACGAGACGACCGTGAAGGACGCCCTCGACAGCGGCTGCTGGGCCGGCTTCTCCATCTACCCCGACACCAAGATGGACGAGGACCGCATGGTCGCCGTCCTCAAGCTCCACGGCACCGAGAAGGTCCTCGTCAACTCCGCTGCCGACTGGGGCAGAAGCGATCCGCTGAAGACCCGCCGGGTCGGCGACGCGATGCTCGCCGCCGGGTTCACCGAGGACGACGTCGACCAGGTCCTCTGGCGCAACCCAGTCGCCTTCTACGGCCAGAGCGGCCGCCTCCACCTCGACACGGCCGCCCCTGAACCCCTCCACGAGGGCAACTCCATCCTGCGCGGCGGGGAGTGAGGCCATGCGCTTCCGTCACCCCGACGGCACCGTCGTCCACCTCGCGTACTGCACCAACGTCCACCCCGCCGAAACCCTCGAAGGGGTCCGCGCCCAACTGCGGGACCACTGCGAACCCGTACGCAAACGGCTCGGCCGCGACCGCCTCGGCATCGGCCTCTGGCTCGCCAGGGACGCCGCCCGCACCCTGATCAACGACCCGGCACAGCTGCGCTCCCTGCGCGCCGAGCTCGACCGCCGCGGCCTCGAGGTCGTCACCCTCAACGGCTTCCCGTACGAGGGATTCGGCGCCGAGGAGGTCAAGTACCGGGTGTACAAGCCCGACTGGACCGACCCCGAACGCCTTGCCCACACCACCGACCTCGCCCGGCTGCTCGCCACGCTCCTGCCCGACGACGTCACCGAGGGCACCATCTCCACCCTCCCGCTCGCCTGGCGCACCCCGTACACGGGCGACCCCGAAGCGGCCCGCACCGCACTCGCCGCGCTCACCACCCTCGGCGAACGCCTCGACGCGCTCGCCGAGCTCACGGGCAAGTCCATCCGGATCGGACTCGAACCCGAACCCGGATGCACCGTGGAGACCACCACCGACGCCATCGCCCCCCTCACCGCCGTCGGCCACGCACGCATCGGCGTCTGCATCGACACCTGTCACCTCGCCACCTCCTTCGAGGACCCGGACACGGCCCTCGACGCCCTCACCGCAGCCGGCATCCCCGCCGTCAAGGCCCAGCTCTCCGCCGCCCTGCACGCCGAACACCCCCACCTCCCGGAGGTGCGCACCGCACTCGCGGCCTTCGCCGAACCCCGCTTCCTGCACCAGACCCGCATCGCCACCGCCGCCGGGCTGCGCGGCACCGACGACCTCGACGAGGCGGTCAGCGGCGAGGCCCTGCCCGACAGCGCCCCGTGGCGCGCCCACTTCCACGTACCGCTGCACGCACCGCCCGCACCGCCCCTCACTTCCACCCTGCCCGTGCTCCGGGCCACGCTCGCCCGTCTGGTCGGAGGGGCGCGGCCGCTCACCCGGCACCTGGAGGTCGAGACGTACACCTGGCAGGCGCTCCCGGACGAGCTGCGGCCCCGGACCCGCGCCCAGCTCGCCGACGGCATCGCCGCCGAACTCACCCTCGCCCGGGATCTCCTGGTCGACCTCGGCCTCAAGGAGCTGCCATGACCAACGACGGGACGACCAGCACCCCCACACCCCTCCTCGTCCTCGACGTCGTCGGGCTCACCCCCCGGCTCCTCGACCACATGCCGCACCTCAAGGCCCTGGGACAGTCCGGCACGCACGCCCCGCTCGGCACCGTGCTCCCCGCCGTCACCTGCGCCGCCCAGTCCACCTTCCTCACCGGCACCACCCCCGCCGAGCACGGCATCGTCGCCAACGGCTGGTACTTCCGCGAACTCGGCGACGTCCTCCTGTGGCGCCAGCACAACGGACTCGTCGAAGGCGACAAACTCTGGGACGCCGCCCGCCGCACCCACCCCGGCTACACCGTCGCCAACATCTGCTGGTGGTACGCCATGGGCGCCGACACCGACTACACCGTCACCCCGCGCCCCGTCTACTACGCCGACGGCCGCAAGGAACCCGACTGCTACACCCGCCCGCCCGCCCTCCACGACGAACTCACCGACAGGCTCGGCACCTTCCCCCTCTTCCACTTCTGGGGCCCCGGCGCCGACCTCGTCTCCTCGCAGTGGATCATCGACGCGACCCGCCACATCCTCGACACCCGCCACCCCGACCTCGCCCTGTGCTACCTCCCGCACCTCGACTACGACCTCCAGCGCTACGGCCCCGACGACCCGCGCGCCTTCAAGGCCGCGGCCGACCTCGACCGGGCCGTCGCCCCGCTCCTCGACGACGCCCGCCGCGAGGGCCGCACCGTCGTCGCCCTCTCCGAGTACGGCATCACCCGCGTCGACCGGCCCGTCGACATCAACCGGGCGCTGCGCCGCGCCGGACTCCTGGAGGTCCACACCCAGGACGGCATGGAGTACCTGGACCCGATGACCTCCCGGGCCTTCGCCGTCGCCGACCACCAGATCGCCCACATCTACGTACGCCGCCCCGAGGACCTCGAAGCGGCCCGCGAGGCCCTGGCGGACCTCCCGGGCATCGAGCAGCTCCTCGACGACGAGGGCAAGAAGGCCCACGGTCTCGACCACCCCCGCTCCGGCGAGCTGGTCGCCGTCGCCGAACCGGACGCCTGGTTCACGTACTACTACTGGCTCGACGACGAACGGGCGCCCGACTTCGCCCAGCTCGTCGAGATCCACCGCAAACCCGGCTACGACCCCGTCGAGCTCTTCATGGACCCGCAGGACCCGTACGTACGCGTCAAGGCGGTCACGGCGGTCGCCCGCAAGAAGCTCGGCATGCGCTACCGCATGGCGGTCGTACCGCTCGACCCGTCACCCATCCGAGGCAGCCACGGCCGCCTCCCCCCGAGCGACGAAGAAGGTCCGCTCATCCTCTGCTCCACCCCCCACGCGTTCACCGGACCCGTCCGGGCCACCGAAGTGAAGTCCCTGCTCCTCACGCTGGCCGGCCTCGCATGAGACCGGTCCGTTCACAGCGCTGCGAGCATCTTCGAGAAGGAGAGAGACCGTGACCGTGTACAACGACGCATCCGGAACGGACGGCGCCCTGCGCCGCAGCCTCGGCGTCAGCCGCCGCCGCTTCCTCAGCACCTGCACCGCCGCCGGGGCGGCGGCGATCGCCGCACCCGTCTTCGGAGCATCGCCGGCCTTCGCCCAGCCCGCTTCCCACCAGGGGCACGGCCACGGCCACGGCCACGGCCAGGCCCTGGTCCCGCCGTCCAAGCGCGGGATCATCCTGTACACCGTGCGCGACGCCACGGGCCGGGATCCGCTCAGCACCAGCCTTCCCTCGGGCTTCCGCGACGTCTTCAAGGAGCTGGCCCGCTACGGCTACAAGCAGGTCGAGTTCGCCGGGTACGGCCAGCACGCCAACGCACCCGGCGGAAACAACCTGGAGACGGTCGAGGGTGCGAAGCTGCTGCGCTCGTGGCTGGACGACTACGGACTGCGCGCCCAGGGCAACCACGGCTTCATCCCGGGGTCCTGGCCGGTGAACCAGAGCGACCTGGACCAGTTCAAGCGGCACCTCGAAATAGCCAACATCCTCGGCATGGACCACATGGGCACCGGTGGCGACCCCACCGGCAGCGCCTACCGTGCCGACTGGGACGTGGCCGCCGACAAGTGGAACGCGCTGGGACAGATCGCTCATCGTGCGGGCATCAAGCTGTACACCCACAACCACGACGCGGCCTACGGCTTCCTGCTCGACGGCGGTCCGCTGGACGCGCAGGGGCGGCCCACCCGCAGCTCGGGCATCCGCAAGCTCGAGTACTTCCTCAAGGTCACCGACCCGAAGACCGTATGGCTGGAGATGGACGTCTACTGGGCGCACGTCGCCCAGTACAAGTTCCACACCTACACCGCGCTCGACGGATCGCAGCAGGAGAACATCTTCGACCCCGCGGCAGTGGTCCGCCGCCACAACAAGCGCTACCCGCTGTTCCACGCCAAGGACGGCATCGTCAACACGGCCAGCGGTGACGGCTACGACATGGTCCCCTTCGGCACCGGGGTCATCGACTACCGGACCTTCTTCAGCCGTGTCGGGGAGGCGAACTACCGCAACCCGATGGTCGAGCAGGACACCGCACCGAGCTCGACGGACCTCGCGCAGTCCCTGAAGCAGGCACGGATCAGCTACGAGGGCATGGCGGCGCTGCGCAAGTAGGACGCTCGGCGGGCCCGTCCCCGTCGTGCCCCATGCGTCGGGCCTCCCCGCACCTGTGCGGGGAGGCCCGACGCATGGGGAAAAGACGTTGCCGATTTCCCGCCCCATCACCTCATGCCGTAACCGCACCGAACCGCATCGTGTCCGTTCACCCGATCCCCTGCCGGTCGGGCAGCAGCGCGAACTCCCGCTCGGCGGCTTCCGGCACCGTGCGCTCCACCGCCTGCACCAGCAGCACACGGTGCCGGATCAGCGGACCCTGCCGCTCCGGCCCGGCCAGCACCACCAGGTCATCGATGCCGGCCAGCAGCCGCCGCGTGACCTGGGGGCTGTCCGTCGCGCACCGCCGGATCTCCTCGAATCCGAGATCCACGAGGTCCGCCCACCCCGGCACGTCCTGCACGAGCCGCACCACCCCCTTGCGGTCCCGGTGGTGGACGGTGCCGAGGGGAAGCCCTGCCACGGCCGCGAGGAACTCCACGATCCGGTCGAGGCACTGCACGGCGGTGGTCGGATCGTTCACCGCCGGCGACAGGGCCCGCAACGCGATGTCCGACAGCTGCCGCAGCCCGAACGCCAGGTCCTGGTGGAGCGTGCGTTCGACCCCGACGGACACCGTGTACCGCAGCGCGCGCCGGGGCGGCGCGGTCCCGCCGTGCACCGCCAGCACCGGCGTACCCGGCACGACGAAGTCCCCGAGCCGGGGGATCAGCCGC
Organism: Streptomyces sp. LN549; assembly: GCF_043203805.1. Classification (NCBI taxonomy): domain Bacteria; kingdom Bacillati; phylum Actinomycetota; class Actinomycetes; order Kitasatosporales; family Streptomycetaceae; genus Streptomyces; species Streptomyces sp. LN549. Next base: position 7,922,079 of record NZ_JAZHRI010000002.1, read on the forward strand.
AGCACCGCGCCCTGATTCCGGGCGGCCCGGACCAGCCGCGCCACGTTCACGTCCCGCAGCACCCCGGCCCGCCCCTCGTGCGGGATCTGCCCGGTCTCCGCGGGAAGCGCGTCCTCGTTCGGCTCGCCGACGGGCATCCGCCGCAGCACATGGAAGGAGTCCCGGGTGATCCGGTCGACGACGGGACCGACCTGCATCAGCCGCAGCGTGGCGCTCACGTACGCGATGAAGAGCAGCAGGCTGAGCCCGACGAGCACGGCGGTCAGCAGGCTCTGCAGAAAGGGGACGGACACGACGCGGCGCGGATCGGCCGTGCTCTCGTACGAGCTCAGGACCAGCAGCGAGAAAACGAAGGTCGCCAGGAAGACGGACAGGGTGAGCTTGCTGATCCGGCTCCGTACGAAGATCCGTACCACCCGGGGTGTGAGCTGCCCGCTCGCCATCTGTACGGCCACCAGCGAGATGCTGAAGACCACACCGATGAAGGTCATCATCGCCGAGCTGATCGTGACGACGATCGTCTTCGTGTCCTCGGCGATCGAGACCAGGTCCTTGATCTCGTCGTACGCCTGCTCGTCCTGGAGGTAGGCCACGATCTGCTCATCGAGGGCCGAGGCGATGAACCAGAGCACGACGGCGCAGACCAGCGTCAGGGTGGGGGCGAACCAGAAGGTCTCACGCAGATGCTCGCGCAGGGGCGACAGCGCGCGGGGTGGCCGGTAGCCGCGATCACTCATGCCCGCGAACGTAACCCGGCCCGCCCACGCACCGGTGGATGCCGCCACCGACCCTCCGGACACACTGTGCGTACGCGACCTGCGACGGACCGTACGCGATCGGCCGGGGCGGGGCCCGCCTCGTCCCGGCCGATGCCCGCGCACCGCACTGACCAGGGCGATGACCACCGGATATGCAGGTGAGAGCCACCCCAAACCCCTGGTATTGTTTTCTTTGTCGCCGCGGGAGACCGGGGCCGACCACCTAGTCCGGGTGGCGGAATGGCAGACGCGCTAGCTTGAGGTGCTAGTGCCCTTTATCGGGCGTGGGGGTTCAAGTCCCCCCTCGGACACCAGGTTCAACCGACCACATGAAGCCGGTCAAAGTGGCACTTAGTCGCTTTGACCGGCTTTGTTGTTGTGGTGGGCGTGGTCCGGCCCTCTGCCGGATCGCAGAGGGCCGGATGTCTTCGTGCTGTTCAGGTGGGGGGTCGTGACGTTTCCCGTACCGCCCTCCGAGGATTACGAGGCCTGCTCCAGCGCCACCCGGAAGTCCGCCGCGCTCCGGAAACCTATCTCCGGGCGTTCACGCAGCGCCTGATCGATGACGGCGGCGAGGGGAGCCGGGATGCCGGGCTCGCGGCGGCGGATCGGGACAGCCGGCTCCTGCAGGACCACCTGCCAGGGGTCCTTCGCGGGCGGGAACTCGCGGGGTGTTTTTCCGGTGAGCACCTGGTACAGGCAGGCGGCGAGAGCCCAGACGTCCACCGCGGGCGGCGCCTTGCGGAAGTTGATGACCTGCTGGCGTGGCATGAACATCGGCTTTCCCGCCGTGGCGCCGGTGCGGGTGAGGCCGCTGAGGCCGGCTTGATCGAAGGCCTTGCCGATGCCGAAGTCGGCGATCTTCGCCGTCATGGTGCCGTCCAGGAGGATGTTGGACGGGGTGAGATCGCGGTGGATGACGCCCCGGTCATGGGCGTGCTCCAGTCCGCGCAGGGCCTGCAGGGCCAGAGGGACGGCCTCGTCGGCCGGCAGGCGGCCGCCGCGTCCGGCCAGCAGGTGGTCGAGGCTGCCGCCGGTGCAGTACTCGGTGGTCAGATAGAAGGTGCCGTTGGCGAAGCCCGCATCGTGCAGCGCCACTACATGCGGGTGCCGCAGCGCCCGGGTCAGCCCCACCTCGCGCAGGAAGCGGGCCCGGGCAGTGGCGTTCGCAGCGACCTTGGGCAGCATCACCTTGAGCGCCACCTCCGCCCCGGTGGATTCGTGTCGCGCCAGATAGACCGCGCCCATGCCGCCCCGGCCGAGCTCGCGCAGCACGGTGTAGCCGTGGATGCCCTTGAGGTCGACGTGCCCGCCCTTCGCCCGCTCCAGCAGCAGCTTCAGCACGGCGGCAGGCTCCGACTGGCAGACAGCGCACAGCACTTCGCCGTCGCGGCCGGGGTCGGCCACCTCGCGGCCGCACGTGGCGCAGGCGCCGAGGACGCGGGTGGGCTGCTGCCGCGTGACACCGACCCGCAGCACGGTCTTGCCGACGCGGATCTCGTCGCCGTCGGACAGATCGTGCTCGGGGTACGAATCGCCCGCGGCCTCGGCAGGAGTGAGGCCCTGGCGGCGCTGGCCGATCTTCTCACCGTTGACATAGGTCCCGTTGAGGCTGCCGAAGTCGCGGATGCGGATATCGGGCGGGTTGATGTCGATGAGGCAGTGATGGCGGGAGACGGTGCGGTGGTGTTCGTCGTTCGGCAGCTGCGGGGAGCAGTCCGGGGAGCGCCCGAGGACGCAGGTGGTGCGGTCGTCATAGACGTACTCGGCCGGGTCCAGACGCCCCTTGACGAGCGTGAGTCTGACGGTGGCGGGTGGCGTTTTCATCAGGAGTTCTCCGTTGTCAAGGACAGTGCCTCGCCCGCGGCGTCCGCCCGGACCGTCGTTCCGTCGGTGATGTCGCCGTTGAGGAGGGCGCGGGCCAGGGGCTGGACGAGGAGGCGGTCGACGGCCTGCTCGAGGAGGCGGGCGCCGACGCGGGGGTCGGCGCCGTGGCGCAGGAGCAGCGCGCGGGCGGCGGGGGTGAGGGTCAGGGTGACGGCGCGGGCGGTGAGCCGGGTCCGAACCCGGTCCAGGAGCTTGTCGAGGACGGGGTGCAGAGCAGCCTCGGACAGCGGGGAGAAGACGACGATCCGGCCGATCCGGCCCAGGAGTTCAGGACGGAGGTGCTGGTGCAGGGCGTCGAGGACCGGCCGGTGCGCAGGGTGGGCAGGCCCGGGCCCGGCGGGGGACGGGCTCTCCTGCCCGGCGGGCGCAGACGCGTTGCCCGGGGGCGCGACACCGGCCGACGACGCCCCTGCGAATCCGAAGCCACCGGCCCGTCGCGAAGCCGTCCCCGACCCGAGATTCGACGTAAGGATCACCACCGCTTCCGAGAAGGGAACCCGCCGCCCCCGCGAATCCGTCAGCTGACCCTCGTCGCAGATCTGCAGCAGCACGTCCAGGACCTCCGGATGTGCCTTCTCCACCTCGTCGAAGAGCACCACACTCTGCGGATGATCTCGGAGCGGGCCGCTCAGCTGCCCCTCGCGGTCATGCCCGACGTAGCCCGGCGGAGCGCCCAGCAGGCGCGAGATCGCATGCCGTTCCTTGTACTCGGACAGGTCGATGCGGACCAGCCGCCGTTCGTCGGTGTAGAGGAACTCGGCCAGTGCCTTGGCCAGTTCCGTCTTTCCCGTCCCGGTCGGCCCCGCGAAGAGCAGCACCCCCACCGGCCGCCGCGGATCGCCCAGTCCCGACCGCCCGGTGCGCACCGCCTCGGCCACAGCACGCACGGCCTCGTCCTGTCCGGCCACGCGGCGACGCAGCTGCTCCTCCATCGCCAGCAGCCGCTCCGCCTCCCCCCGCGCCACCTGCTGCAACGGCAGCCGGGCCCGTTCGGCGACGACCGCAGCCACCTCGTCCCGGCCGATCCGCAGCTCCGGCTCCGGTTCGACGTCAGGGCTCAGCGTTCGGATACGGGCCGTGGCGCATGCCTGGTCGAGGGCGTCGATGGCCTTGTCCGGCAGCCGTTGATCGGGCAGATGCCGGATGGTCAGGTCCACGGCCGCCGCCACTGCCCCCGGCTCGATCCGCACGCCGTGGTGCGCGATGAACGATTCCGCGACGCCGGTGAGAATCGCCACCGCCTCGTCCCGGTCCGGCTCGTCGACCCAGACGACCTCGAAACGCCGCTGCAGCGCCGGGTCGTCCTCGATATCGCGGCGGTATTCGCCGGGCGTCGTGGCCCCGATGCAACGCAGCTCGCCCCGGGCCAGCGCGGGCTTGAGGATGTTGGCGGCGTCGCTCGCCCCACGTCCGCCGGCCCGCAGGACGGTGTGCAGTTCATCGATGAAGAGGATCACTTCCGGTGCGGCCCGCGCCTCATCCAGCACCGATTGCATTCGCTCTTCGAATTCCCCGCGGTACTTCGTGCCCGCCACCAGGGCCGACATCGACAGCTCGACGATCCGCGCCCCGGCCAGCTCGGCGGGTGCGCCGGGCGAGGCCAGCCGCTGGGCGAGGCCTTCGACGATGCCGGTCTTGCCGGTGCCGGCATGGCCGACGAGGACGGCGTTGGCCTTGCGCTGGCGGACGAGGATACGGGCGAGGGTGCGCAGTTCGGCGCGGCGGCCGATCAGCGCCGGCAGCTTGCCCGCACGGGCCAGGACGCTCAAGTCCCTTCCGTAAAGGTCGAGATGCGGAGTGTCGGGTGCCGCGGGGAAGAACGCCGCGGGCGCGTCAGTGATCCCGTACGACTTCAGGACGTTGCGTCCCACGGGGGTGAGCTCGTCGAGCACGGCCCGCAGCAGATGCACGGCGTCGGCCTTCTCCGGGCCGGCCAGCTCCGTGGCGCGGCGGAGGGCCCGGCGCGCGGCACGACTCAGCTGACGTTCGCCCCCGACTGCGCCGCCCTCGACGGCGAGGGCCTCGCGCAGACTCCGGCGCAGGCGGCGCGGGCTGATCCCGGCCCGGGCGAAGCACTCCGTGACGCGCTGGGCGTCGGCTTCTATCGGCCGCCGCAGAGCCGGCTCCCGCTGACCGCGCGCGAGGATCTCCGGCAGGTCAGGACGGCATAACGTGCCTGTCCCCACCAGCAGATGATCGGGCTCGACCTCGGCTGCCCGGCCGGAACGCGCCTCGACAAGGGCCCGGGCCAGCACGAACAGCGCGCTGTCGGCGTAGCCGGCGTCCCCGCTCATGGCGCACCGCCCTCGCTTGCGCCTATCAGTTCCCGGTTCGGCTCCCGCATCGGCACGCTGCCGTCCGCGCGGCCCGACAGCACGTAGCGGTCGTCCGGCGTCAGCGTCAGCACGTAGATGTCCTCCCTATGCCCTTCCCACGCCCGGACGTGGTCCAACGGCGGTCTCCCGGACATGCACGCCCCCTCACATGAACGGGTCGAGATCGTCGTAGTCGAAGGCGTGATCGGTGTACGGCCGGTAGTCGTTTCCACGTACGTGACGGAGGAAGTCCTGGGGAATCTCCAGTTGGTGATGCTCGAAGTAGTGGATCGAGTCGGTTCGCCAGACCCACACTCCGTCCGTGTGCAAGGACGGCCCGCCAGGGATGTACTCCTTCTGGTCGAGCAGGTCGAGGATGGCCGACATGTAGTCCATCGCCCCGAACTCTTCGGTCTTCATGTACTCGATGACCCGGGCCCGGTCCTCGAGCACGTGCCCCTTACGGGCTTCATGGATGGAGGGGAGGTGCTGCAGCCACCCTTCGTACATCTGCCGGTACAGCCCGACCGGCTTCAGCCTCGTGTTCGCCTGCCCCGGTTCAGGGCCGTCGGTGACAGCGCGCAGGGCCTCGTGTGCCTCCCTTCGGGAGGGCGTCGGGGGCGCGGTCGCCAGGCGGTGGAGCTGGGCACGTACGCCGTCGGGCCGCAACCAGCCGTAGCCCGCGTCGCGCAGACGGCCGAGCAGGGTGTCCACATCGCGGTCGGTCAACGGTGTCGGGTGCCAGGCGCGGAAGGTCTCCACGTGCGACAGCGCGCCGTTGTCCCAGTCGGCCGGTTCGCGTGCGGCCAGTTCCCAGTCGAGCTCCCAGAGCTGAACGGTGCCGTCCTGCTCGCCGGAGAGGGCGAAACGGCCGTCGGGCGTCAGGGCGACGCTGGACACGCTTGTCCGGTGACCTTCGAGGACGCGAATACAGCGTCCACTCTCCACATCCCAGACGCGGACGAGGGCGTCGCTGTGGCCGGACACCGCGAAACGGCCGTCCGCGCTGAGCTGGACGGAGTTCGCACGGCCCGCCTGCTCGTCGAATACCCGCACGCACTGTCCGCTCGCCGTGTCCCACAGCCGGATGGTCCGCTCGCTGGAGAGCACGGTTCGTTGATCAGCGCTCAGGCACACTGATGTCAGCTGGTCGGTGTGCCCGCGCAAGGTCAGCAGGCCTTCGCCGCTGTCCAGGTCCCACAGCTGTACGGAATTGGCGGTGTAGCCGCGGTGGGCGACAAGGCGCTCGCCATCGGTGGCTCCGGCCGTGTCCGCCTGCGCACGCTCGGCCTCCAGCGTCATCGGCAGCCTGCCGCTCTCGAGGTCCCAGAAACGGATCATGTTTGCCCCTGCGCCGACCAGGGCCGAGCGGCCGTCGGGGCTGAACCGCAGCCACAAAACGCCGTAGCGGTGCCCGTCCATGACACGCAGGCACTCGCCGTCATCGGCGCGCCACAGCCGTACGGTGCCGTCCTGGCACCCGGACAGCACATACCGTCCGTCGGAGCTCAGGCGCACCGACTCGACCGTGTGGTGGGAGTGACCGTCGAGGACGCGGATGCACGCTCCGCTTTCGAGGTCCCACAGCCTTGCCGTCCGGTCGCTGCCGGCGGTCACGGCGATCCGGCCGTCATCCGACACGTCGACCGAGCTGAGATGGTGGTCATGGGCGCGAAGGGTCCTGCCCCGCCAGGCGGACCGCAGGCCTACGCGGACGGTTGAGCGGCCCAGGGCCCGCCATGCGGACAGGAGTTCGGGATCTCGTTCGAAACCGGAGGTGTTCCTTGCCTGCGTGAGCAGATCGAGCGCGTGCGTGTACCGGCCGGACGCACGTGCCTGCTCCGCCTCTGCTGCCAGATCCGCAACCTGGGCCCTCAGCCGGCTCACCTCGCTGTGCGCCCGCGGCCGGCTCGGCAGCAGCACGCTGGAGTGCTTTCCCGGCAGTTCCCAGGTGCGGCGGATATCCGCATCCACGGAGACCGCGTGCCGTCCGTCCGGGCTCGGCGCGACCGCGAGCGGCACGCTCTCCAAACCTTCGAACGTCCGCAGGCAGCGGCCGGTCTCCAGCTCCCAGAAGCGGATGCTCTTGTCCCGTCCGCCACTGATCGCATGACGGCCGTCGGTGCTCAGCGACACCGCCGACGCTGTCGTGGAGTGTCCGCTGAGCGTGCGCACGCACGTGCCGCTGCCGATGTCCCAGATATGGATCTTCCCATCGGTACCGCTCGTGACGGCTGACGTGCCGTCCGGGCTGAAGCCCTTCGGCTCGGAGAATCCGGAGCCGCGCAGAACATGCCGGAGCCGTCCGTCGGACAGGTCCCACAGCCGGACCGTGGCATTTTCGGTTCCGCCCATGCCCCCGGACGCCAGTGCCCAGCGCGCGTCATCGCTGACCACGAGCGTTCGCCCGTGCTCGTCCGGGCCTTTGAGAGCGGTTCGGCCTTTGCCGGAGTGGAATTCCCAGGAGAAGATCGTTCCGTAGGACGTTGCGCACAGTGCCAGACTGGCGTCGCCACTCAAGCGCACCTGGCGGATCGCGCCCGGGGTGGGCCGCCCCTCCGGGAGGGGGATGGCTGCGCGGCCCAGGCAGCGACCCTCGGCCAGGTCCCAGAACCCCACGACCTCGTCAGCACCTCCGGAGAGGGCGAAACGCCCGTCCGCGCTCACGTCGACGCAGCGGACAGCGCTTTCGTGCCCTTCCACGGCCACCAGGCACTTTCCGCTCTGGACGTCCCACAGCCGCAGCATGCCGTCACGGCTCCCGACGAACGCGAAACGCAGATCGGGAGTGAGCCGTAGCACACTCGGAAAGGCGGGCGGCTGAGCGGCCCACGGCAGGTCGCGCCGCTCGACGCAGCCGGCCCCGGTGAGGTGTCCTGAGCGCAGGGTGCTTACCGCATCCTGGATCTCGGGCTCCGTCGGCTGCTCACGTACGAGCCGGTCGGCCAGCGCGCGCGCCCCGTCGAGGTCGGCGCGTTCCAACTGCACCTGGACGAGGGCGTGTCGTGCCTCCCAGGTGTCCTCGGTGTCGGCGCGGACCGCTTCGATGTCGGCCAGGAGCCCCACATCGCTGATCTCACCGCGCCGCCACCGCCACATGCCGGCGTTGTAGCTGGCCCGTACGTGCCTCGGATCCGCCTTCAGCGCTGCCGTGAACGCCTCCTGTGCCTGGGAGGGTCTGCCCAGGTCGACCAGCGACAGTGCGCGGTTGTTCCATTCGTCCGCCCGCAGATCGGCCGCCGCCGGCTGCACGCGGGGGTACGGGCGTCCCGCAATGTCCCGGTACACACCCACCAAGGAGCCCGCGACTTCGGCCATCGTCCGGGGCCGCCGGGCCGGGTCCGCCTCCAAGCACCGCGCGAGCAAGTCGGCCACGGCATCAGGGATCTGCGGCAGTCCGTCCTCTTCGGGCCCGTCGGTGCGGCAGGCGGTGAGCACCTCACCGGCGACGGAGCCGATCATCCAGTTGACTCCGCCGGTGAACATCTCCAGGACCGACACCGCGAAGCTGTAGATGTCGCTGCGCCGCCCCAGAGCTTTGCCGGCCAGCTGCTCGGGCGAGGCATAGGCACGAGTCATCCCGCCGGTGGGCACCAGCACAGTCCGGTCCGACGGCCTGCCGCCTTCGGGTCGTGTCCCCGCGGTCGCCTGCGCTCGCGCCAGCCCGAAGTCGGTGACCTTGGCCGTGAGGTCCTGCGGGCCGTAGCCGTCGAGCAGGACGTTGTCCGGCTTCATGTCCTGGTGGACCAGTCCCCGGTCATGGGCATGCGCGAGCCCCCAGGCCACCTGGATCGCCACGTCCGTGATCCGGGCCAGCGCCTCCTGGTGCCCCCCTTGATAGAGCCGCCGGTCGTCGATCCACTCCCGCAGGCTCCCGCCGGGGACGTACTCGGCGAACACCCGGGGAATGCCGCCCATCGTGCGCACGTAGAAGCAACTGCAGACGTTCGGATGCAGCCCCAGGGACACCCACGTCTCGGCCTCGTTGACGAACCGCTCGCGGTCGGCCGCGCTGGTGAACAGCTCCGGCCGCGGGCACTTCACCGCCAGGTCGATCCCCCACGCGAGGTGGCGGACCCGGTAGACCAACCCCATCCCGCCGCGCTCGTGCACCAGCGAGACCTTGTACCGGCCATCGATGACGTCGTCGACGCGCCACACCGCCGGTGTCTCGAACCCCTCGTCCACAGCCACCCCCGACACCACCCGTGATCATCGACGATCGCCCACTATAGAACAGGCGCATCAACTCACCCGTGGCGGATGACGGCTCCCATCCCGTGTGCTCGGTAGCGCCTCGCGGTCAGGCCGAAGACAGCTGTTCCGCTATCTCCTTGACCCAGGCGGCGCTCTTCGCCGGGTCGTTGAGGGAGTTCGCCCACTCGTCCGGGGTCAGCCGGTGCTTGGCCGGGCCTGATTTGAGAGCGACGAGAAGGGCCCTGGCCGAGTCCCGCATGGCGGCCGACGTGTCGCTGCTGCCGGCGATGTCCGGGCCCGCCGCCAGTCCGTAGATCTTTCGCGCCATGGCCTGGCGCTCACCGTTCTCCACCTTCTTCCAGAACTTCAGGGCTTCCTTCAGCGCATCCTGGCGGGAGGCGGGCTCCGCCGGGGTCTCGTCCGCCGCCCAGCGTTCGGGGTGGCGGGCCCCGTCGTAGCGCTTCATGCCCGCGCGGCCGGCCCTGTAGGCGGTGACGCCGAGGATGAGGCCGGCCGCCCCCGCGGCGAGGCCCCAGCCGACCGGGTTGCTCGCCAGCCCGGCTCCTCCCGCTGTGGCGGCGACCGCCGTCACGATGCCGCCCGCGGCCTTGGTGGACTCACCTACGGCGGTGAGCGCCTGCTTGCCCATCTTGTTGCGCTGCTTGCCGAGCGCGTACGTGTGCACCGTGTTCATCGTGCTCACGTCCTCGGCGCGCCGGACGTCTCCGGCGGCGTCACGGGCGTCACCCATCGCCGCCCAGGCCGTATCGATGGCCTCGGAAACGCGCTCCAGCCGGTCCTCGCCCTCGTGGTCCCAGTGGGCATCCAGTGCGACGTATGCCTCGGCCGCGGCCCATTCGGCTTCCTGCCGTGCCTGGTTCAGCCGGGTCAGTGCGCCCTCGTCGGTGCGGTCGGGCGTGCCGAGCCCTTTCAGGGCGCGGTACTTGCGGGCCGTCAGTCCGAAGCGGCCCGCCGCACGGGCGCCCTTCACCGCGCCGACAGCGCTGGAGCCGATACCGCTCACCTCCGCCGCGGTCATGGCGTGCGCCGCCTTCTGGGCCTTGGTCAGTTCCTTGGCGATACCGAGGGCGTAGTTTCCCGCACTGGCGGCGCCGACGACCGCGTCGGCCGTTTTGGAGTTGGCCTTCTTGTCGGCTCCGTGGAAGGCGGCGCCGCTCTTGTGCTTCACGGCGTCCTTCTTGGCTTTGGCCGCCTCCAGGCCACTGAGCAGCGTGCCGGCGGTCTCCGTGACGAGGTTCTCCGACGCGGCGGCGGTTCCCGAGGAGCCGGCGGAGTGCTTGAGGCCGTCGTCGACCGTGGCGGAGGCTTGCTGGGAGAAGCCTGCGTTGGCGGGGACATGGACGCCCTTGACGAAGGTGTCGATGAATTCGAGATTCTTCTTGAGCTTGTCGAGGACCGCGGCGATCCGGTCGCGGTAACTCTTCGATCCGGTGGCGGCGTTGCCGTTCTCCGGTTCCTTCTCCTTACCCTTCCCCTTCTCTTTCGCCGTGCCCTTGGCGCGCTGCACCGCCGCGGTCGCGGCTCGGTTGCCGAGGCTGGACTGAAGCCCGAGGGGTGTGCGTTCCGCAGAGTTGCCGGACGGATTCCCGGCCCGGCTCCGGTCCCGGCCCTGCCGGGTCGGCGGCAGGGCAGCCACGGACTGCCGAGCGGAGGTGCGGTGGACCGGGGTGCTCATGGACGTACCTCTCCTGTGCCGGGCCGGGCGAGTGGAGAGTAGCCAGGCATGGCTAACAGGAGGGGTACAGCGGGAGGATCCTTCACGATGGCGCGGAACGCGTTCGGTCAGGACGTGCAGCATGACAGTTCACGCGCTGGGTGGTGTCAGCGTGTTGACCGTGTTGACCGTACTGAACGCCGGTGCGGTCCGTCGGCAGGCCCGGTCAGTGCCGCGAAGTAGCCCGACACGGCCTCCGCGGTGCCGGAGAGCGGGAAGCGTGCACCGATCCGGCCGTCCGGGCGCACGAGGAAGCCGGTCGGGCCGTCGGGGCGGTAGAGCCGGGCGAACTCACCGGCGGCATCGCGGTACGCAGGAGTGTCCGGCGGGGAGTCCTGGCCGACGACAGTGACCGTGTGCAACTCGCCTGCCCCGCGCGCCTCGCCCGCCTCGCCTGCCCCGTCCCCATCGATCAGGTCGGCATCGGCGCTCTTCTCCGCGTACCGCAACAGCACATGTCCCGTGAGTCCGCGCAGGACATCGAGCAGGCGCAGGGAATAGGTGGCCACCGGGGTGGTCAGGCCCGCGCAGTCCGGTGCCCGGTCGCCGGGCTGGGGCGCGTCGTCCGGCCCGTACGGGGCGCCGGCGAGGGGACCGTCGCGGTACTCCACGAGCAGCTGGGCCTCGCGGAGCATCAGCGTCTCCATGTCGTCGGCGTCGTTCTCGATGCCCTTCGTGGCGTGCCGTACGGTCCGGCCGACGACCTCCTCACCGACCGGGCGGCGTTCGGCGTCGTAGCTGGTGAGCAGGGCGGGACCGGCTTCCCCGCGGACGACGAGGGCGAGTTTCCAGGCGAGGTTGCAGGCGTCCTGGATGCCGGTGTTCATGCCTTGCGCTCCGGTGGGCGGGTGGATGTGGGCGGCATCGCCCGCGACGAAGACCCGGCCGTCGCCGTACCGGTCGACGATCCGGTGGCTGATGCGGAAGACGGAGGCCCAGCGCATCCCGGACAGGGTCGCCGGCCTGGGGGCCAGACGGTCGACGACGGCCTGGATGTCGGAGAGCTCCGGAACACGTCCCCCTTCCAGCCCGTGCGCCACCTCGACCCCCTCAGCCGCCCCGGCGGAGAGCGCGGGCGGCACCAGCATGGACATCCGGTAGCGCCCGGTGCCGGGGAGCGGGATGCAGACCAGCAGGTCATCGGTGGAGCCGTCGTCGACGGTGTGGCTCGCACGCACCCCGTAGCCGTACGGCAGGTCCCAGTCGGCCACGACGTCGGCCAGCATGTACTCCTCGGCGAAGGCGCCTCCCTCGAACGAGAGTCCCAGCCCCTTGCGTACGGTGCTGTGCGCGCCGTCGCAGCCGATCAGGAACCGGGCGCGGAGCTCCTCGGGGCCGGAGTCGCCGTCGAGCCGCGCTGTGACCCCGTCCGCGTCCTGGGTGAACGACAGCAGCTCGGTGCCGCGCTCGACGCGCGTGCCCAGACCCGCCACGTACTCCTCGAGGATGCGCTCGGTCTCGTACTGCGGAAGCGCGGCGAAGCCGTAGGGCACTTCGGGCGGCAGGGTGAGATCGATCCGGGCCACCTCGCTGCCGTTGACGTGGATCAGCTGGCCGCGCATCGGGACGGCGGCCTCCAGCACGGTGCGCACCAGGCCCATCCGGTCCCAGATCTCCAGGGTGCGCGGCTGGATCCCGACGGCCTTGGCGTACGGGAGCCGGGCCGGCAGCCGCTCGACGACGCGGCACGACACCCTGCGACGGCGAAGCTCGGCGGCCGCGCTCAGCCCGACCGGACCGGCGCCCACGATGAGTACGTCAGTGGTGTGGTCGCGTGCCACAGATACCTCCCGCGCCTTGCCCCCGGCCGGTCCCTCCTCCATGGTCGCCCGACACGGTACGGGCGGCGAGCCGGGGGAGCGAAGCACCGAGGTGCAGGGCCAGACGGCTCCGGCCCTGCACCGGGGTGCAGGGCCGGAGCCGTCTGCCGGGCTACTGCGCGGCCGCGACGACCGGGTAGTGGTCGGAGAGGTTCTTGTACGTGTAGTCCGTGCCCCAGCTGGACACGGTCCAAGGCGCGCTGTCCTCCTTGACCACCTCGTTCGTCCACCCCGCCGGCTTCGCATGGCCCGCACGGTGCAGCACGTAGTCGAGGTCCTCGCGCGGGTCGTCGGGGTAACGGTCGGCGGCGATCGAGTTGTCCTGCGTGTCGAAGGAGTACGGGTGCCCCGTACGGGCGTCTGCCCCGGTCAGCCCGGCGTTCGCGAGCAGCGACGCGTACTCGGGGGAGTGGGAGTCGACGTTGAGGTCACCGGCCACGATGACCTGCTCGGACGCCGGGATGTTCTTGGCGTCGAGGAACGCGTCGATCTGCCGGAACTGCCGGCCCCGGATCTCCGCCGCCTCGCCCGCACCGCATCCCGGATCGGTCGACTGGGTGTGGGTGCCGACGATGTGCACCCGGGTGCCGTTCACGTTCAGTTCGGCATAGGCGAAGCCCTTGTTGGACCACCAGTCGCTGCCGCAGGCGTCCTTGTAGATGTGCTGCTCCTGCCGGACGATCGGCCACTTGCTGAGGACGGCGACGCCGCCGTCCTCGGGTGTCGTGGCGGAGTACGACCCGCTGGTGGCGTCCCAGCCGCTCCTGCTCCGGCCGACCACCGGGGTGTGGAACGGGTACTGGGCCGAGGCGTTGGCCGTCAGGGCGTCCGACGAAGCGTTGTCGAAGGCTTCCTGGAGCACGACGACGTCGTTGCCACGGAAGAAGGCGGTCTTCGGTATCTCCGCCGCGCGGTGGGCCTGGCCCCAGTTCGGGTAGAGGTTCGTGCTCATCAGGAACGTGTTGTACGTGAGCACCCGCAGGGACGGAGTGCCCGCGGCCGCCGACGCGTGCGGGGCGCCGACGGTCAGGGTGACGGCGGCGAGCGCGGCGGACAGGGACATGCCGTAGATGCGGCGAAGCGCGGAGTGGGGCACCTGGACTCCTGATTCTGCTGCTGCAGTTGGGGGTGGTGAGGTCCTGGCCCCATGAAAGCAGGGGGAGTTACTCATGGGTAGACGGCGGGTTCCGGGAGCCCCTCCCGCCGCCGTCCATCAGGTGACGGCCGTGCCCCTGCCGGTTCGCCCCGGGAGCGGGCCTACTGCATCACCTGCAGGGGCGGATGGTCGAACGACTCCGGACACACGTACACCTGCATCGTGTAGCCGCGGCCGATCGAGATCATGGTGGGTTCATGGGAGAGCGGATACAGCGGACGTTCCGCCTCGGCGGGCTCCTCCAGCGGGCACCAGCTGCCCGTGCCGCCGTCCCACTCGCTGCTGTCCACCGTGAGCAACGGGCGCATCCCGCTGCCGCACTCCTCGCAGCTCATCGGCCAGGGATCGCAGAAGCTCCAGTTCCCCCACCCGCCCAGCTTCCAGCCCGGGGCCACGGCGAGGTCGGACTGGTAGTCGTAGGGCCTGCCCTCCTCCCAGGTGCGGATCCGCTCACGGAGGTCGTCAGCAAGCTCGTGCGGGGCCGGGTACTCGGTGACCGGTTCGGGGCTGAGGAGGCAGGGTTCGGGCAGCGCCTCGCCCTCACTGACCACGGCCGCGGGCACATTGCCCGCCGTCTCGCCGACGGAATCGGCCGCGCGCCAGCGCAGCTGAACACCCGGCATGCAGTCGTCGCCGTGCTCGAAGGAACACCAGAGCACCTGGAGCACGTCGGTGCCCGGCGGGCGGGGCAACGACGGTACGTCCCTGGCGTACACCTGGAGCACGGGAAGCAGCGGAACGGGGCCGTCGACAGGCAGACGCACGCCGCTGTACCCGAGACCGCTGACGAAGGCGCGCTCGTCCGGAGTGAGGAAGTCGGTCCCGGCTGTCCGAGGCCGGGACCAGCCTTCGGTCAGAATGCGGCGCAGCTTCCGCAGGTCCTCCTGCCGGTAGCCGACGAGCGAGGGCCCGGTGTGTTCGGAGCAGACTGGCCACGGCTCGTGCACGGGCCACAGCAGCGGGCCTCCGACGGAGCTGTCGGCGGGCGTCGGCGCGCCCGGCCGTGGATGCAGACGGACGGTGGTGCGGGCGAGCGGCACCAACTCCGGGAAGTGCGCGGCGATGTCGACGGGGCGGGGCGGAGTCGTACGGGACATGGGCAAACGCTAGCGTCCGCCTCTGACAACGCCCGCGCCCCGGCATCCGTCACCGCCTCGTCGCGTAGACGATGAGGTTGTCGACGGGGTGCCCCTGGGCGTCGAACGCGCCGTCACAGGTGATCAGGCGCAGGGCCCGGTCCTTGGTGCTTCCGTAGACCCGGGCGGTCGGGAACGCGGTCTTGCTCGCTGTTTCGCGGCCCGTGACCTTGAAGTGGATCTCGGTGCCGCGTTCGTCGCGGACGGTGATGTCCGCACCCTTGGTGATCCTCTTGAGGTCGTGGAAGACGGCGCGGCCGAGGCGGGTGTCGTTGTGGCCGATCAGCACGGCCGGCCCCGGTTCGCCGGGTACGGCGCCGCCGGTGTACCAGCCGACCGTCATGCCCTTCTCCGCGGGCGGCACTTCGACCGTGCCGTCGGTGTTGAGGCCGAGGCGCATGATGTCGCTGTCCACCCCGAGGGAGGGAATGGAGACGTGGACCGGTGACTGGGCAGCGGCCTTTGCCGGGGGCGTGTCCGTGGCTTCGGCATCAGGAGTGCCGACCGTTGTGGGGGCTTGCGCCACGGCGGCCGGAGACTTCGACGGTGATGCGTCGGAGCAGCCCGTCAGCGCGGGAAGCGCGGTCAGTGCGAGGCAGGCGTACACCGGTAGCGCGGTACGAATGCGCCAAAGGGACGAGGTTGTACGGGACATGGAAACGGGCTCCTGAGGCGATCGGACGACGGCAGAGGCGCCGCCCCGGTGAAGGACGGCGCCACTGCGGGCTGTTCGGCTGCGGGATGGGTCAGCCGTTACGGCGGCCGGTGTGGCGGCGGCGCAGAACGACCGTTCCGGCGCCGGCGACCAGCAGGGCGGCCACGGCGGAACCCATGACGGTGGCGGTGTTGTCGCCCGATGCACCGGCCGGTTCGTCACCGGCCGCGACACCGCCCCGAGGCGTGACCGACGGGGCCTTCGACGGCACGGCCGACGGGGTGGCCGTGGGCGTCGGGTTGTCGCCCGCGGCCACGCCACCACGCGGCATCTCGGACGGGGTGGCGGTGGAGGGCGCCCGGGTGACGGCGGGGGAGGGCTCGGTACCCGGCGAAGACGGCGATGCCGACGGCGCTGCCGAGGGCTTGGCCGTGGGCGTGGGCGAGGAGTCGGCGAACGCCGAGGTGGCGGGTACGCAGACCGCGCCGACCGCGACAGCGCTGAGGACGGCGGTACGCAGAGACGTACGCAGGGGCATGAACATGGCTCCGTTCCAGTTCGGCCTCGACGGCGCCGCGGTGCACAGGCGCACCGCGGCGCGAGGCGTGCCGACAGGCTGGCGCGAAGTTATGAAGAAGCTGTCAGAACGCTGTGGTCATCGCATCAGGGCTGCTCGGAGCGGTCCGCGAGGTCGGCCGGAAGGCGCAGCGTGAACACCGAGCCCTCGCCCGGCACGCTCGCCGCCGTGGCCGTGCCGCCGTGTGCCTCCGCGAGTTTCCGTACGATCGCCAGTCCGAGCCCGCTGCCTCCGGTGCGACGGCTGCGGGACTTCTCGCCGCGCCAGAAGCGGTCGAAGACATGGGCGAGGTCGGCGGCAGGGATGCCGGTGCCCGTGTCCGTCACGTCCACCAGGACCGCGTCGCCCGACTCGGAGCCGTACGCGTGCAGGGTGACCTTGCCGCCGGACGGGGTGTGGCGGACCGCGTTCGACACCAGATTGCCGATGGCCTGGCGGAGCCGTACCGGATCGGCCGTCAGTCCCGGCAGGAGGCGGTCCGGTCGCGGCGGCGGCACCATCAGTGTCACCCCGGCCGTCTCGGCTCGGGCCTGGTGCGCGGCGGCGACCTGGCCCAGCAACTCCTCGATCCGTACCGGTTCGGGATGCAGCCGCAGGGCGCCCGCGTCGGCCTGGGCCAGGTCCTGGAGGTCGTCGATGATGTGCTGCAACTGCACGGCCTCCTCGTGCAGGGAGGCGATGAACGCCGGGTCCGGATCGGCCACTCCGTCCTGAGCGGCCTCCAGCCAGCCGCGGATGTTGCTGAGCGGGGTGCGCAGCTCATGGGCGACGTCGCTGACCATGGCCTTGCGCTGGGCCTCCAGTCGTGCGCGGTGGGCGGACATGTCGTTGAACGTGGCGGCGAGCCGCCCGATCTCGTTGTCCGCGGTGACCAGAACCGGCACGGTGTCCTCTCCGTCCCGCATCCGCTGGGCGGCACCCGTCAGGGCGCGCAGCGGGCGGACGAGCCGGGCGCCGACGAGCACCGATGCGCCGACGGTGAGGGCCAGCACGAGTGCGGCCGCGCCGGCGATCCTGGCGGTGTTCGCCGGGGAGAGGTCGAAACCGGGGACGGTGGTGCCGCCGGTGTCGCTGATGAACAGCAGGGCGGGCGAGGCGACGTACGAACTGAGCTGTTCCCGGCGGGCCGTGCCCACGCAGGAGGCGATGGCCCGGTCGTCCTCGCTGGTGCCGACGGCAGGTGAGGGACCGGTGCCCGGCATGACGCTGGGCGTGGCGCTGGGCGTGGCGGCCGGTGCGGCTTCCGGTTCGATGCCGGGTGGTGCGCCGGGCACCTCGGTGGGCGGCACGGTGGGTACGGCCGTGGGCATGGGCTCCGCGCTCTGCCCCCAGGACAGATCGAGCTTCAGGTGGACACCGCTGCGGTCCTGGCGCTTCAGACAGGCGTCGGTCAGCTGGTTGAGCGCCTTCAGGGCCTTCCTCTCCGTGGCCGTCGGGGTGTCGAGGGCGTCGGTGGTGCAGCGGGTTCCCTGGAGCCGGTCGGGGTCGTTGCCCACCACCTGGATCACCGGGCGCCCGCTCTCGGTCCGGACGACGTCCGAGGCGATCCCGGACTCGCTGAGGCAGGCCACGCCCCGGTCCGCGATCTTCCGCAACGCCGTACGTTCCGCGGCCGGCAGCCGGAACGGCCCGACCGCACGCGGATCGACCCGGTCCGCCGGAGTGCCGGACGGGCCGGCGTTCTCGGCCGCCAGCGCGGTGTCCACCGAAAGCGGGTCCACGATCGCCGACGCCTGGGCCGGCAGCGCGGCGGCTTTCTCCGGCGCGGCAGAGTCCGCGAGAGGCGCGCGCTGCTCGGTTGTCAGCGCGATCCGGCGGCCGGACTGCGCGGCCAGGTCGCGCACGGTGTTACCGACGCCGTCCCAGGTGGGGTGAGCCGCCGCGTAGCCGAGCAGGCTGTGGTAGATCCGGGCGTCGGCGGTGAGGTTCTGGCCCTGCTCCTGGAGGATCGCGCCGGAGGTCGTCTGGACGGCCAGCCACGCCGTGGCGGCGACCGAACACGCCGCGACCAGAGCCGATACGGCCAGCAGCCGGGCGAACAGGCTCTTGCGCAAGGGCAGCCGTGTCCGCGACGGCCCGAACTCCGACGACGAAGCGCTGCGCACACCGCCCCGGGGGCGTCCTTCGCTACGACGACGCACGTGCCGCGGCCTTCGCCGGGTCGGTCAGCTTGTAGCCGACACCGAAAACGGTGAGCAGCCGGGCGGGCCGGCGCGGTGCGGGCTCTATCTTCTTGCGCAGGTTCATGACGTGCACGTCGACCGTGCGGTCGCTGATGTACCGGTCGAAGCCGTGCAGTTCCGCGAGCAGTTGCTGCCGGGAGAAGACCCGGTCGGGCTCGGCCGCCAGGGCGGCGAGAATCCTGAACTCACCCGGAGTGCACTCGACGGCCTCGCCGTCGACCGACACCACGTGCCGGGTGGGATCGACCACCAGCGCCCCCACCGTCAGGACGGCCGTATCGACGGGGCCGGCCTCGGCGGCGCTCGCGGTGCGGCGGCTGCGGCGCAGGAGCGTACGCACCCGGGCCATCAGCTCGCGCGGGCTGTACGGCTTGGTCACGTAGTCGTCCGCACCGAGGTCGAGGCCGAGCAGCAGATCGTCCTCCGTGGTGCGGGCCGTCAGCATCAGCACCGGCAACTCCCGGCACTCGGCGCGCAGCACACGTACCACGTCCAGACCGTCGGCCCGGGGCATCATCACATCGAGGACCAGCAGGTCCGGCTCCCGGTGCCGGACCGCGTCGAGGGCCGCGAGGCCGTCGCCGACGACGGTGACGGCATGCCCCTCCCGTTCGAGGTAGCGGCGGAGTAGCTCCGCCTGTTTCTCGTCGTCCTCGGCGATGATCACATTTGCGCACACGCGCTCGATCGTAGAGGGGTTCGAACGGAGAGCGTCGACCTCTTGCCGGGAGGCCGTGTGAGCTGCTCTTGTGTACCCGCAGGTAACAGGCGCGGGCGGCGGGCTCGGGCTACAGGCACGGCGTTCACGGGAGCGGCAGCACAATGGGCACAGCGGCAGATCAGGGGCAGGCATTCCGGGACGATTTGCCAGAAAGCCTGCCCGAGGGACTGGCCGATGCGATACGTACGACAGCCGAGGAGATCGCGGAGCTGCTGCGCGGCGCCCCCGACACCGGGGCTCCCGTGCCGGGACTGACCTGGACGGTGGGGGAGGTGGCCGCGCACCTGGCGCAGGCCAACGCGCTGATGGCGGGCGTGGCGGCCGGGCACCCTCAAGGCCACGGGGACGGCACCCCGCAGGGCATCGCCGCAGCCAACGAGGAGGCCCTCGCGGCATTCGGCGAGCGTGCGGCGGAGCCGCTGGCCTCGATGATCGTGACGCAGGCAGCCGCCTGCCTGGACGCGATGGCCGGACATCCCGCGGACGAGACGCTGATGACGCCGATGGGGCCGATGAACCGTGTGGTCCTCGGCTCGTACCTCCTGACGCACATGCTGGGCCACGGCTACGACCTGGCCCGCGCACTGAAGCGCCCGCACATGGTCGACCCCGCCCGGGTCCGGCTGGCGCTCCCGTTCATGGTCCTGGCCATGCCCCGGGTGACCGACGCCGCCACGACGGCAGGTCTGAACGCCCGCTACGCGGTGCGGCTGTGGGGCGGCGGCCGCTTCGGTGTGACGTTCACCGACGGCTCGGCGGTCGTGGGCCACGAGCTGCCGGACCGCCCGGACTGCACGATCTCCATCGAGCCCGTCACGTTCCTGCTGATGGCGCTCGGCCGCTGCTCACCGGTGGGCGCCATGGCGCGGGGACGGGTCTTCGCGTGGGGCCGCAAGCCGTGGATGGGGCCGCGGTTCCCGGCGTACTTCAAGGCACCCTGAAGCGGGCCGCCGGGGAACGGCGTGGACTACTTGTCGTTCCCGTCCCCGTGGGACTCCATGAGCTCCTCGTGCGCGGCCACTACGTCCTCGGCGAGCACCGTCACGATCTCCGCCCGGGTGGGTGTGCTGGTGGGGTGCTTGGCGTAGAGCCGCAGATCCCGTTGCGCGGCGGCCTTCTGGCAGAGCTCGCGCGCGAACCGGGCGTTGCCCACCCTGTCGGCCATCCCGCCGTCCACGATCGCCGTGCAGAAGGATCCGAGCACCTCGACCGCTCCGTCGTCGGGTTCGTCGCCCTGGGCGGCCAGGACGGTGCGGGCGATGAGAACCAGCTCCTGCGCGGAGTAGGACGGGAAGTCGACACGCGTGGTGAAACGGGACACGAGCCCGGGGTTGGCGGCGAGCAGCCCGACCATCTCGTCGCGGTAGCCGGCGAGTACGACGACGAGCCGGTCCCGGTCGTCCTCGGCCCGCTTCAGGAGCACCTGCAACGCCTCGTCGCCGAACGCGTCGCCACCGCTGTACCCGCTGTTGGACAGGGCGTACGCCTCGTCGATGAACAGCACCCCGTTCAGCGCCGAGTCGATGACTTTGCTGGTCTTGATGGCCGTGGACCCGAGGTGCTGTCCGACGAGGTCGACGCGCTGGGCCTCGATGACATGACCCGAACTCAGCAGCCCGAGCCCGGCGAACACCTTGCCGATGATGCGGGCGACGGTTGTCTTCCCCGTGCCGGGAGGCCCCGCGAACACGAAGTGCCGGGGGCGGGCGCCGCCGGGCAGCCCCTGCTCCTCGCGCAGGGCGGCCATGCGCAACTGGGCGATGAGAGTGAGCACCTGGCGCTTCACAGGTTCGAGACCGATCATGCCGTCGAGCGACTTCTGCGCCTCGGCAAGCAGTCGGGGCCGCGCTTCGGCGTCGGGCTGCGCGCTGTCCGTACCCCCCTGAGACGGTTGGACGGCCCCGGCCTGGGCCGGAACGGTGGGGGAGGGCGTGTCGGGCTGCGCCGGCCTCGGCAGAACCAGGTCTGCTGCGACGGGGGCCGGAGCGGGCGCCGGCCGGGCCTGGGCGCGGACGTTCACGTCGAAGAGGTCGGGCGCACACCGGAAGGCGTACTGGTACCGCTTCAGCGCCTCCTCCTGCCGCCCCAACTCCTCCAGTGACCGTCCCATGAAGTACTTGGTCTCGGCGTCGAACCGGCTGCCGGTTCCCAGCTTCTTCGGCAGCGGCGTCAGGACGTTGAGCGATTCGTGGTAGACGCCCTGGGCGAAGAGTGCCGCACCGACGTACAACTGCGCCTCGTCGTACAGGAACGCGTCACCGATACCGGTCGCGAACCTCAGCACGAGGGCCCAGTCCTCCTTGACGAACGCGTAGCGCGTGCAGACGAAACGGGTCTCGTCACAGTCGAGTTGTGCGGTGGAAAGCCCGGCCCACGCCTCGTCGACCCGCTTCTTGTCCAGCAGCGAGGACATGGCCGCCAGCCACAGATCGCGCGCGTTCTCCAGACGGAAGGTGACGTAGTGGCCGATCTGGAACGTGGACCGCAGTGGCAGCCCGAACTTCGTCCGCAGCGCACCGAAGGTCCCGGAACACCGGAGCATGGCATCCAGCGCCTCCTGCTGCCGCTGACCGGTCGCGTGCAGCCCCAGCCACGCGTCCGCGGCTGCGGGATCGTGGGTCGTGGGTCGTGGCGAGTGCGAACTGTGCGCCGGCACCCGCGGTGTCCCCGCGCTGCATCAGCGTCATCGCCTGACTCCAGGCCTGTTCGGCCTTCCTGACCGAGCCCCGGCTCGCGGCTGGACCCTGCACGTGCTCTCCCCTCGACGGGCGCGCAGCCCGCGCCGGCGGCCGACAGGGCCCACCGTGATGACCTGGAGCGCTGATCGGGACGGACGGGGCCGCCCTGATCACCTGGAACGCTGGTCAGAATAGCCAACCTTCACGCGCCGCGAGCTGACGTGCGTGTGCCGCGCACGGGGATCGAGGAGTGCGCGACATGCTGGATCCCATTTCGCTGCACACATGGCCCGCGCAGCTGCACGGCCGACCCGTCACGACTGCCGATGGGTGCGAGGAGCGGCGGAGCCGCCCGGCCCACCGACCAGAGGCGCCGAGGTCAGGCAGCCATGGCCACGGACACCTTGCCGAGCGGCGCCTCACGCGTCCTGTCCACCTTGCGCTCCCCGAAGACGACCACCCGCAGCAGCGCGAACCGCCCGGCGCCGGCGATTGCCGACGCCGACAGGTAGACGCTCTGCTGAACGAGCGCCGAAGGCTCGGACTGGACCGCGTACAGACAGAACAGGGCACCCGTCGTGAAGGCGTAGCTCACGGCGACGGTCAGCCCGGACTGAAGGTGGACGCCCCACCCCCTGCGCCCGCTGCGGAACGAGACCCGACTGTGCAACTCGGTCGCGATCACGGTGGACACGACGGTGACGAGAGCATTGGCTACGGCCAGCGGCATCCGGTCCTGGAGGAGAACCAGAACACCACTGGAGGCAACCCCGACCCCGCCACCGCAGATCACAAAGCGCACGAAGGCCGCCAGGGCCGGGTGAAGCGTGCGCGTCGGCTGGAGCGAAGGGGCGGTCACGAGTGGGCCTCCGAAGGCTGTGTGAAGCGGTGTGCCTATTCCACTCCAGAACCTACGGACCCGGCGTCCTCCGGACGACCCGGTTTCTCCCCGACCTTTTCTGGGGGTTATCCCCCAGGCCCCCCTGGGGGATAGCTCCCAGGGGGCGAAACACTTGCCCCACCCGGCCGACGGCGGGTGTTGTCCAGTGCCGTATCAGGAAACGTTTGCCTTGTCGTGATGGACGACTCGCTGCGCACCAGTCAAAGCGGTGCATCTGAGGAGCGTCGAAACGGCTAGTGCTGTGACCGCATAGGTTCGCTGGGTTGGTCGTCGTGGCGGTTGGATGTGTGGTGACGTCCGATCCGACCGCTGGAGGCGCGGTGGCCGAGCCTGTCCGCGTGCGCAGACTGACCGACCAGGAGGGGCAGCGGCTGCAGCAGATCGTGCGCCGGGCAGCACCAACGCGGTGCGCTATCGGCGCGCGATGATGCTGCTGGTCTCGGCCGGCGGGAATCGGGTGCCGGTGATCGCCCAGCTGGTGGCGGCCGAGAGGACACCGTGCGCGATGTGATCCACCGGTTCAACGAGATCGGCCTGGCCTGCCTGGACCCTCGGTGGGCGGGAGGCCGTCCCCGCCTGCTCAGCGATGACGACGAGGACTTCGTCGTCCAGACGGCCACCACCCGCCCCACCAAGCTCGGCCAGCCCCCTTCACTCGCTGGTCGCTACGCAAACTCGTCGCCTACCTGCGCACAGTCCACGGCCGAGTGATCCGTATCGGCCGCGAGGCGTTACGCGGCCTGCTCGCCCGCCGTGGAGTCACCTTCCAGCGCACCAAGACCTGGAAGGAATCCACCGACCCCGACCGCCAGGCGAAGCTGGACCGGATCGAGCACGTCCTGGACCGTTTCCCCGACCGGGTCTTCGCGTTCGACGAGTTCGGCCCACTCGGGATCCGGCCCACCGCAGGCTCGGGCCGGGCCGAACGGAAACACTCCGACCGGTTGCCGGCCACTTACCACCGCACCCATGGAGTCCGGTACTTCCACGGCTGCTACTCGGTCGGCGACGACATGTTGTGGGGCGTCAACCGCCGCAAGAAAGGTGCCGCGAACACGCTGGCCGCACTCAAGTCGATCCGCGCCGCCCGGCCCGACGGCGCCCCCATCTACGTGATCCTGGACAACCTGTCCGCCCACAAAGGCACCGACATCCGCCGCTGGGCTACAAAGCACAAGGTCGAGCTTGCTTCACCCCGACCTACGCCTCTTGGGCCAACCCCATCGAGGCCCACTTCGGACCGCTGAGGCAGTTCACCATCGCCAACTCCAACCACCCCAACCACACCGTGCAGACACGAGCCCTGCACGCCTATCCACGCTGGCGCAACG
Organism: Streptomyces sp. LN549; assembly: GCF_043203805.1. Lineage (NCBI taxonomy): Bacteria > Bacillati > Actinomycetota > Actinomycetes > Kitasatosporales > Streptomycetaceae > Streptomyces > Streptomyces sp. LN549. Next base: position 7,946,129 of record NZ_JAZHRI010000002.1, read on the forward strand.
CCAACGCCCGCCACCGCGACGTCCTGGCCGCCGAACGCAATGAACGCGCCCGCATACGAAGCGAGAAGGGCATCCGTTGGGGCGGACGCCCCCTCAACACCGCAGCCTGACCAACGGCGAACTTACACAGCCACAGCGCATCATCGGTCCGCTCGTGGCCAAGCGGGGACGACCGAAGCGTTGTGAAGATGATCTCGGCTGGGCAGACCGAGCCCCGAACGGGGCCGGTTCAGGAGAAGGACGGCGCCAGAGGAGAATGACTCAGGAGGCGGACGGCTCGATCTCCCCCGCGAAGACGATGACCTGGTCGATGAGGCTCCGCCGCAGATGGACGACGTCCGTTCCCGCCAGGCGGGGGCCTCCATCCGGCGTCGTGAAGACCCACTGGTACCGGGCCCACTCGTCCGGCATGTCCACCGCCGAACAGCGCACCATCGTGCCGGTCCCCGCGGGGTGGCGCCGGATGTCCAGCACGAACCGCTCGACCGCCTCGATCCCCTCACTGCGGCCCAACGGTCCCCAGAAGACCACGTCCGAGGTCAGGGCCTGGGAGAGCAGCGCAGTCACATAGCTGTCGTCCGAGGCGTTGAACGCGGAGATGAACGTGTCGATCGCGGACCGCGCGGTCTCTTCCTGCATGCACCAGTAATACCACTCGCCTCGCGGACCGCGCTCGGCCGACAGCGAGCGAGACTAGCTCGTCCGCGTCGTAAGGGCCGTACTCGTTTACGCGTTCGGCGAGGTTTGGCGCGGCGATATAGTCGCTAGCAACCCAGGGTGTAGCTGCGTCGGGGTCCGCGTCGACGATGGGCGCGGTCCAGAACCCTCCGACGGCTCGCGCGGCCTCCATTTCGCGGCGGAACCGCTCGCGAAAGCCGGGGTCCGCCGCGATCTCCGGACGTACGACCTTCACCGCTACACGTCGCCTCCCGCGCGACTGGGCCAGGTAGACCTTCCCCATACCGCCCTCGCCCAGGCTGCCAGTAAGCCGGTAGGGCCGCGATGCTGAAGCCGATGAACACTTGGCGGAACCACCGCCAGCGGGCGGAGGAAGCCCTGAGGCATCTCCCCGATGCGGCAGGTGACCACTCCCGTGAAATCGGCGAGGGGACTGCCGACCGTGACGCCGCCCGCCGACGCGCGGCCGAACTGGAAGATCAGGTCCAACAAGGGGAGGCTCTACTGAGGCCACGATGTCGGCGCTGGTCGCGCTCGGCTGATGGTGCGGCGTCGAGGACCGGTCGAGCAGCCCTATGTCGCCGTGCTTACGCCAACGGTTCACCCACTTGGACGCGCATGCGCGGGAGATGCCCATCTCCGCGGCGACGTGCGCGATCGGACGCGTTTACAGCGTTCGATCAACCGGCGGCGGCCTTCCGCGGAGAGGGGCGCGTTGGCGTGGGTCATAGCTTGCCCGCGAAGAAGCTGGTGCTGGCGACTGCGAGTAGCAGGTAGCCGCCCGGGAAAGCGATGTTGTAGAAGACATGTGCGTGGAGGTGAGCCAGGACCGCGCCGATGAAGAACGCGGTCAAGCCGATTCCTGCTGCCAGGCCCAGCCAGTGGACCCCGAAAAGTCCCACGAGAAGGCCGAAGGCGCCCGCGAGTTTGAGGGTCGCCAGGTACGGCACTGCAGCTGGGGGGAGTCGAACCTCTGCGGAGTTCGCCAGCACGAACGGTGCCCGCGCGTAGTCCGCGATCGCAATGAACGCGTTCGCGACGACGCACCCGACAGTGGCGATGATCAGTACGGAGCTCATGAGTGGTACGACCCCACGGCGGAAAACGGTTCTGGTGGAACCGGCGCTCCCACAGCTCGCCGGATCAGGTCTCGCAGCTGAGCGGCTTGTGGCAGTCCCACCAAAGGATTCTCTGCTGCCTCATCCATCTCGAGGGCCAGGATGAAGTCCGGCCCCGACTCACTGGAGTACGCCGTGTAGACCACGCCCTGGGGTGATGCCGCGTGGAGGGCGGCGAACACCTTCGCGAGTTGCGACCGGACCTCGGCAGCTGTGCCGCTGTCGGTGCGGAACCGCACCATCTGTAGGCTCATGACGTTGTCATCTCCTCGGGATGCGAACAGGAATGGGTTGAACCGACCGTCCTGACGTCCGCAAGCCCGGAAAGGTGACACCCATGCCGATCACGGTCGAAGAATTCGAGACCGCACGACCGCATCTGCTGTCGGCTGCCCACCGCATGCTCGGCTCGGCTCATGACGCCCAAGATGCCGTCCAAACGACATGGTTGCGGGCCATGACTGCCCGATCCGCACCATCGATTGACAACCCGTCAGCCTGGCTCACGACTGTCACCGCCAGAGTCTGCTTGGACGAGCTGCGTGCTCGACGCCGTCGCAACGAAGCGCCACTGCTCGCGGACGCCATCCCGGCCGCAGAACTGGCCGCGGACGAAGCAATCCTCCGCACAGAGGACGTTTCCCGGGCGCTCATCGTCTTGTTGAACCAGTTGACCCCGCCTCAACGGGTCGCGTACGTCCTGCATGACCTGTTCTCTGTGCCATTCGACCAGATTGCGCACGTGCTGGGCGGGACAGTAACCAGTGCCAAGAAGCACGCCAGCAGGGCCCGACAACGCCTCGGCAGCGGCGAGTATGCCTCGGAGCGGAACAGTCGACCAGACCAGCAGATCGTCGAAGCCTTCATGACAGCAGCCCAAACCGGGGATACCCGAAGAATGATCCAGCTGCTCGCGCCCGACAGCGTCCGCGACGCCGACGCAGCCCTCCTGCCTCGCGGAGCCCGCACCGCAGTCATCGGTGCTGTCGGCATCGCCACCGAGACCGTGCACTTCCGTCATCGCATTCAGTCGGCTTGCAGACTCACCGTCAACAACAAACCGGTGTACCTCATCGCCCCAGGAGGACATCCCCTCGCCACGATCGAGATCAGCACAGCCAACCAGAAGGTCACAAGAATCACGCTGCGATTGGCCCAAACCGACGACCATTTCGCGGCCGCCCTACCGTGAACAACCTCCTGACCCGCAACAGCTAAGGGCTTGCAGAAGAACAACATGCAGGCGAGTGGCGAGCTGACCTGCAAGGTCAAGTCCCGGAATCAGCAAGTTAATTCTCTGCAAGCCCTAAGCTTGACGTTTATGCAGCTCTGCTGCTTGCGGCGGCTCCCGTGAGGTTTGGTTGGTCCTGTTTCCCGACGGGGTGCTCGCGCGCGCGGTGCTTGTTCTTCGTCCCGATTGGCCTGCCGGGGCCCGCAGTGGTGGGTTTCGGTGCGCTGGCCGGCTGAGGCGCTTTCCTGTGGAGGCGGCGAAATCCTCGACGGACGCGCGCAGGTGTGAGGCGCCCTTGGCGGGCGGGCCGTTCCCAGGGATTGCGGAGGTCTTCTGCGAGGGGCCGGGCAAGGCGGAGTTGGGTGTGGGCTGCGATGACGAGCCATGTCCAGCGATCGGCGGCGGCTGGCTCGCGGAGTTTAGGAGCGGTCCACCCCAACGTCTGCTTGAGCATCCTGAAGGTGTGCTCAAGGTCGAATCTGCGCAGGAATGCCTGCCAGAGCCGGTCTACATCCCCAGCAGTGGCGGCGGTGGCCGACCACCACAGCCAGACCGGCCTGGGGCTGCGGTCTCCGCGGAGGTGGTCGACCTGAAGACGGATCACGGTGCCTTCGATGACCGGCAAATCTCCTTCGGGGTGGTCGGCCCAGGCCGAACGCCGGACCAGTAGCGGGTGCAGGCGGTCCCAGGCACTGGCAACGGCCTTCCCGTAGTGAGTGGTGTCGGACACCGTGGTGACCGTCGGGACCGGCTGAGTAGCCGCAACCTCGAACGCGAACTCCGCCCCGCGCTTGGGCTTGCGCCCACGTTTGCCCGCCGGCTGCGGTGTGGGCGGGAAGTACAGGACGCGGTCCGAACGCATCCGGCCCAGCAGTTCCACGGGCAGGTCCGCGAGCAGGTAAGCCAGACGGGTCACGTCATAGCCGGCATCGACGACGACCAGGACGGGCGGGTCACTGATCTGCCACTGGCCTGTCACGTACAGCCGCTGAAACACGTCCCGGACCTGGGCGGCGGTGACGGCGATCGCGTCGTCCCACGGACACAACCGGACCACGTCCAGCAGGGCAGTCCACGAGGTTCGCCCCGGTTCCAGAGCGGCCACGAAGGAATAGGGCCACCCGGGGATCATCTGGGCCGAGCCTCTGCCACGACCGTACGTGTGGCAGAACAGCCGATCCGGGCTGGTATTCGCGTCCGGCCTCAGCCAGTTGCTCACGTCGACCGCCAAGACCAGCTGGCCCGAAGCCGTGCGGGGAAGCGGCAGCCCTACCAGCGTTCTGCGCAGCCGTGCCACATCCAGATCCCCGCTGTTCAGCCCGCCGTACAAAGCGCCATGCCCGCGCCGATGCTCGGGCACCAACGACAGCTCGACCAGCGTCCTCACCGGACCATCCGCGCACAGCAGGGCATCACTCAGCTCGAACAGCGCATCGCGTCGGCCGGTCAGACAGGCATAGAGCTCCGTCCGGAAGCATGACAGTTCGGCAAACGCATCCCGCGGGACGCCGTGTTGCAGCAGACTCATAGTTACGGCCTTCGTGTTGATCCCATGTCTCTGTGACGGAGCACAGGATCAGGCGAAGGCCGCTATTACGTCCGGAACTTAGGCAAACCCATCAGCAAGTTCGAGGCCGTGTTCGACGGCAGACCATAAACGCCAAGCTAAGGCTTGTCCCGTAATGATCTTCGACGTGTCTGGACTGTGGTCGCCTACTGGCGAGATCAGATACCCGGTCAGGCTTTGTGGACTCGGGAGTGCAGGTGCATGTCGTGCCAGCCATCGGCATGGAGCAGCGCCTGGCGCCGTACGCCCTCCAGGGCAAAGCCTGTCTTCTCTGCGATGCGGCAAGATGCGACGTTTACCGTTGAGTGGCCAAGTTCGAGTCGGTTGAAGCTCGCTTCTTCCAGTGCCCAGGTCGCCACGTGGGCCACTGCTCGGGAGCAGAATCCCTTGCCGCGGGCCTCCGGGGTGGTCCAGTAGGAGATCTCTGCTTGGCCTCCGGCCATGATGATGGACTGGAGGGAGACCCGTCCGAGAAGCGTGTTGTCGCCGGCATCGGCCACGGCCCAGTGGCAGGCGGTTTCGGTCTCCCAGCCACGTCGCCACTGTTTGATCCACTCTTGGGCTTCGTTCTCGGAGTCCGCCGTGCGCAGGTGCCAGCGTTGGATCGCCTGGTCCTGAAAGGCTCGTGTGACGGCGGATGCGTCGGATGGCAGCCACGGCCGTAGCAGCAAGTCGTCGTCGATCGACAGTGTCGGCTGCGCAGAGGCGTTGAGGCTGCCAGGGGGCATGACTGGAGTGACCAGGGACGGCATGGTCGACATCATGGCAAGTCAGGCCCTGTGCGCGCGGGCAATCGTCCAGACGTGCGGGTCAGTCGTGTCAGGGGGCGCTGCGCTGGTAGGTCCACATCTCGGCCATCTGACCGTTGTTGAGGCGGATCAGCCAGATGAGATGGGTGTTGATGGTGCCGGGGCGGCTTTCGTGGCCGACGCCGCCGATAACTGAAAGCAGGTCGTCGGTGCCGAGGATCGTGTCGATGTGGAAGCGGAGTCCGGGTCGGCTGGTGTGGATATGCGTAACGCTGCGTTGAACGTCAGCGGGCCCGGATATCTCTGGGTGGGCATGGTCGGCCCAGTGGGGACTCAGCACCTCTGGAGCGATCGAGGTGTCACCTGTGTTCCACATGTGGAAGTACCGCTGCACGATGTGGTGTGAGTTGTCGCTGTGCGCGTCCATCGGGCTCTCCTTCGCTGCGGCGGGTGGCAGCCTGCGAGAGGAACCGTAAGATCACGCGGCGCCTGTGTCTGCCCATTCAAGACGTCGATCTCGAACAGCCAGCCCTTTACCCGGCGAGGGTGAGATTGTGCAGGCGAGCGATGCCGAGCATGGCGTGATGGACGCCTTCGCCTTTGAGTCGGCAGTCGCGGAGGATCTTCCAGGTCTTCATACGGGCGAAGACATGCTCGACGCGGGCGCGGACCTGTTTGTGCGAGCGGTTGTGTTCCTTCTTCCGCTCGGACGATTCCTCGCCCCGGGTGCGGCGGTGAGGCATGAGGAGCCCGGTGCCGGGATAGCCGCCGTCGGCGTTCGTCAGGGTCGGGCCCACGGATTGATGATCTTAACTGGCAGTCACGGGGTCTCGGTGGATACCCGCCCGTGTTGGTCGACCTGTTGGTAGAGCAATGGAGTTCGGCGCGAGAGGCGTGCCAGGCCATCGCCCTTGGGAGCTGGCCTGGCGGAAGGCGTGTACCTGCGACTCCTGCCACGTCACGGTGCCCGCGTCGTGCGGGAGGTGAACGAAACGCGTCTCCCGAGGTGTCGGCGCGCAGGTCCGTCACCTTGCGGCCGCTTACGAGAGTGTGGGCTTCGTGCCAGTCGATCCTTGCATTTCCGTACAGCTCGGCGGTGACAGGTGCTCCCTCGCCCGCTGCCGTGATCTCGTCGCGGTGGGTTGTCAGGACGCCGGCGAACTGGGACAAGGGGACGTGCAGGACACCGCTGAAGTCGGTGTACGTGGCGAGCAGGGACTGGTTTCCGTCACGATCGGTGAAGACGGGGCGCACGTCGATGGGACCGGCGTCGTTTCCAGGGGCGTAGTCCGAACCGTCCACCGTTTCCTGCCCGACCTGCCGCGTCCGGCGTCGTGCGAGCGGGATGGCGCCGACCCCGTCCTCCGTCTTCATGTGGGGAATCTGCCCAGAGGTGCGGAGTCGGCCGTGGACGTACCGGTAGACGTCGTATGCCGTCACGAGGCCGTCTTGGCCAGGGGATCCAGATCTCAGCCCCGCAACCAGATGCCGGGTGAACGGGCTGGCCATACCCGCCTCCCCGGCATCTGAGGAGACGTCCCCATGGCTGGAACTGGTCATCACGAAACGGCCGTGTCCAGCAAGTTGAGCTGTGGGATCCGTTCCCTTCACGGCGGCGGCACCGCTGATGCAGCAGTCCAGGACGACGGCGATCGACCGTGCCGCGCAGTCCTCGATCAGATCGTTGATATACCCGAGCTCGACGGAACGCGCCCGCAGATGTGCGACCGTGGTGTCGCGCGCGCACAGGCGCAGCCTGTTCCGAAGGTCGAGAAGGCCGTGCCCGCTGCGATGAGCTCGCACACGATCGCGGCGAGCTCCTGGCCGTCGAGGTCAGTGGCGGTGAGGTCGTCCTCGATCTGTTGGAGCGCCAGAGAGGCGATGCCGACCGAGTGCGCTGGCGGAGCCACGGTAGGCGGCCTGCTGGGAATCCCTCGCTCAGTACCATCCGATGACGTCGAGCCGCAGACCGTAGCCGGTGTCGACTGCTACCGGCTCGCCGTCGGAGGTCACGAGTTCCTCGAAGAGCAGTTTCGGCTCCGCGGAGCTGCCCTTCTCCTTCAGGAACCAGCCGTGGTCGGTGTGGATGATCGTTTTCGTCCCGTCGGCGCTGGTCGCCTCAAGCGTCTTCTTGGGTTGGACGGCCTTGGCCTTCACCACGCTGCCCGCTGCCGTGACGTCCCAGGTCAGTTCATCGTCTGCCGAGAACGACCCCTCAGGGAGGGCCAGCTCCTTCTTGAGGTCTTCAGGCTTCTTCGGGTCGGCGGAGTACACCGTCTCGTCGTTGGCCAGGAAGTACACCCTCGTGCCGTCGGGGCCGAAGCGAGGCTGGGCGTAGCCGGGCTTCCCTCCGGAGTACGTCGGCCTACCGGCGATCCGCGAGGGGTTACGCCCGTAGAGACCATTCCCGCGACCGACATCTGTGTAGTCCCCGATGAAGAGTTCACCCTCACCTGTGGTCCAGACAACGTTCCGCCAGTCGGGAGAGAAGGCTTCCCTCTTCCATACGTTGGGTTTGGCGTCATGTGGCAGGAAGGCGTCCACTGTCTCCTTGCCGGTCTTCACATCGAAGACAGACAGGTTGGTATTCACCAGGGTGACCAGTCCGTCCACGTTTGGCTGGTCGGACTTCGCGCCGGCCGCCGACGGCGTTGTCACGGGTTTTGCCAACCCCTCTTTGTCACCCGGTGAAGGATCGGAGTCCCCACCGCAGGAGACAGTGCTCGCGAGCATGACGGCCACCAGAGGAAGCATGCGAAGAACCCTCCGGCCGGGGAGCCACCCGGTCAATGCGATCCGGCCCGGCTCGAATGTCAGTTCAGAGACTTTCGGCATCCGCAGCATCCCTCTTGTAGTCACAGTCAATCGGAAACCCAGTTGACCACGGTCCGACCACTTCGCAGGGGCGAAAACCAGACCCTTCCGGCTCGATGTGACGTGCTTCCTCGGACCACGCTTTGCGATCGCAGCAGCAGCAGCCGTCGTACCTGACATCTCACGCGGGTGTTCAGTACCTCCCGAGTTGGTGCAGAGAATGTCGAGGTGGAAAGCGCCGTTCATGCCGTGCGAGGCCAGCTGGCGGAAACTCGTCTTGCCGGTCTTGTCGGCGAGCTTCTCCCGTAGTGTCGGCAGGTTCGGATATTCGACTCTGCGGAATAGCGTTTGCGAGCGCACCGCCGGGCAGTCGGACGACGCGGGGGCGGTTCCTGGTTCTGGCATCAATACACTCCTCGCAGCAGCACTTACGTTCGAGTGCTGCATCTGAAAGCAGGGGGATGTGATGTCGACGGTCGACGTGCAGAGGGTCTGGAAGCCGTCCGTAACGGACCTCTGGGCGGGACGACGCCCTCTGTGGTGGACCGTTGGCCCGACGGGGGAATTGGCTGTTCTGCTCGTCCATCGGCAGTGCCTACGCCGAAGCCGCTACGTGAAGGGCTGGGTGGGATGGGGCCCGCAGGTCCCATTCGATGCGGTGCTCGTGATTCGCCAGGCTGACGGGTCGCTTCAACGTCGACCGATCAAGGACGTCCCGGTCAGGCCGAGCCACATCGCTCTTCTCCCGGAGGCCCGGCTTCTCATCGCAAGCGGTCGAGCGGGCAAGGAGGAGTCGGGAGCATGGAGCCCGAACGCCGTGGTGTTCTCTCTGGAAAGCGGTGACCAAGAAGCCACCTTCTGCATCGGCGACGACATCCCTGCTCTGGTGACCGATCGCGAGGGATCGATCTGGACGGCTTACGGAGACGAAGGCATCTATGGAGGGCATCCGGAGTCTGCAGCCGGTCTTGCCGGCTGGAGTGCCGATGGTCGGGCAACCTGGGCTCCGGGAGGTCGCCTGCCTGACGTGCCTTTGGAGGGATGCACCGCTGCCACCGAGGGGGACCAGGTCTGGCTGATCTGGTATTCCGGCAGTCGGCGGGGAGGCACGTTCTTGACGCGGATCACCCCGTCGACCGGTGAGGTGACCAGCTGGCCCAGCCCTGTACGTGACCCGGACGGGTTCGCCGCGCGCGACCATCGAGCGGTCCTGACCAAGCGCGTTCACAACCAGAGGTCAACCGAAGTGGTGCGAGCGGAGTTGGATGGTGATACCTGGAGTGTGACCGAGCGGCGCAAGATTCGAGTGCCCGGACGGGTGGTCATGCGCTGCGGTCAGGGTCGCGACGGTCTTCTATGGCTTCGCGCTGGCGACACGTGGCTTCGCATCGAAGCCTGATAGCGGCCGAGACGCGCAGCTCACGATCGGCGGGCCACCTCGGCTGCGTAGGCGGTTCTGACGGCTCCTGCTGCCCACCGTTCGGCGGCGAAGGCGCTGATCCCGAGGAGTCGTTGAAGGACGGCCGGGGGCATCTGGATGCAGAGGTCGAGCAGAGCGGCGCATCGTGCGGCTTCGGATGGGAGCCCGATGTTGTGAAGTCGTCTCGTGAGTCGTCGGTTGGTCAGCGGCTTTCCGGGGCGTTGGGTCGGAAGGAGCCAGGGTGCGTTTTCTTCGTTGGACATCACCATGTGCTCGTGGCTGCGTGCGATTTGGACGAGTTGTAGGACGAGATCGTCCAGGGGCGGCGGGAGTCTGAGCGGAGTCTTCTAGAGCTGCAGGGCGACTCCTTTCTCGTCGTGGATGACGTGTGCGGTGGTCAGTCGGCTGATCTTGGCGGGTGTCTGGCCATAGTGAAAGACCATGAGTCCGGCAACGCGGTCCCTGGTTTCGAAGGAGTCGTCGTTGAGGAGTTGGCGGGCGATCGTCCAGCGGTCGTCGGCGTCGAGCGGCCGGTAGAAGGATCTCTGGGGCCGGTCGGGGATGCTGACGCCGGAGGCGTGCGTGCTGCGGACGGCCCAGGTGACGAATGCGCGGGCAATGTAGGGACCTTGGTGGTTCTCCGAGGGAGCCGGAGGTCGATGAGCGTTTGATGGCAGGTGGCCAAGGTCGCGTCGTGCTTCTTGAGCCAGGTCAGGAAGGTGACGGCTCTGCCTATCTGGCTCTGGGTAACATCGACTGCCGCTGGTGAGATCGGTTTGCCTCGGGCGCGGCGTCGGATGCGGACGACGCGGTCCCAGCGGGCGAAGGCGGTAATCAGCCGGCGGTCTTCCGGATCGTCCAGAGTGGCGATCTTGAACTCGACCCATCGCTCCAGGCGGGCCAGGTACTCATCGCGGACGGGCAGGATGCCGGCCGAGACCAGGAGGGAGCGGAGGTAGTCGACGGACAGGTCCTTCGGGCTGGACATGCGGGCGTCGAAGTCCTCGTGGGTGAGGTCGCAAGTTCCGGCGCCGAGGTCGCTGACCAGTTGCTTGGCCGTGGCTGATTTGCGTAGATAGAGAAGTGTCCGGCGGGAGTTGAAGTCCAAGAGAGCCGCAGCGACCTTGTGTCGAGCTCGGGACGGAATTCGCCGTTCGGAGAGGCCAGCACTTGCCGCAGGTGGCGTTCGCCGGCGCATCGGCGGCAGAGGCCGTGGTGGAAGAGCCTTTCGACGGTACCGCATTGCTGACACGGCTTGCGGGCCTCGGGGGCGACTTCCCAGCAGTTCTCGCAGAACGGTCCTCGAGATGTCCGGGCAGATGTCCGGGCGAGCACGCGGGAGGGGCGTTTGCAGTCGGTGCAGGGCTCCAATTTCGTTAAGCAGGCCCGGCAGCGTGGGGTGCCGGCGGCGCTGTGGAAGCAGAGGCGGATCTTGCCGCAGGTGGTGCACTGCATCCTCGGTGGCTTGCGGCAGGCCGTGCAGAGCGGTCCCATCTCGGTGCGGGCGGAGACGGGGCCGAGCGTCGAGTCCCGATAGGCCGTCAAGGCACCCTTGCGGCCCTGCTTGACGGCCTTCTCCACGCGCTCGTCGATGTGGTCGAAGAAGAGCTGACACTCTTCCCGCGTCATCGGCCGACGGTCCGCGTCGCCTTCGTAGTCCACGAGGTGTTCGCGGCGGTTGCCATCGTGGAGGATCGGCGTCGGGTGCGTACCGAAGCGTTCCAGGCAGATGTCCACCCACCCGAAGAGTACGCATGCCGTCGCGACGGCGGTACTGGACCGTGCTGGATGAGGACCGGCTGGCACCCGTACCAGCGGCGGACGGGTTTTTGCGACACGTGCGCTTCGGTCGTGATCAGGCCGAGTCGACGACGCGTACATACGCCAGGGCGGTCGCGCTCTACCTGACGTGGTGCGGCTGCACCGGCCGGGGCTGGACGACGGCGGCGGGTCGCCTGGGCAGCTTCATGTTCTGGCTGCGGCACTCGCCCGGCTACGGCGCTCCAGTGGTGGCCGGGCCCGGGGCCGGTTCATCGTCCTGTTGCTGTCCAGCCCGGCATCCGCCCGCCGGAGCCGGGCTGCGGCTGGAGCGTGACGCGTGAGCTCATCACCGGACCACCTGGCCCGAGCACGGTCAGCGGACTCCGACCGGCGGCGGACCCGTGTCCCTCAAGGTCCTCGACAAGCTGGCCGCGGACGGCGAGGAGATCACCGTCCCCTCCGTTGCCCGCGCCGCTGGCGTCCACCGCAGCCTGATCCACCGGCACGATGACCTGATCCTCGATCTTTGCGCTGAACTCGCAGAACGGGACGAGGACCTCGCCGCCGCACGCGCCGCGAACCGGGAGCTGATGGCACAGCTGAACCGCTGACTACCTATGTGACGTCCCTCGTCGAACGGTCCGATCGTCCGGCCACTGGGGCTCCAGGCGGTTGACCGGTGGAAGAATCGGATCCGTGACGACCGTATTTGGGGACTTCGAGCTGACCATGGATGAGCTGCGCGTTGTCGCACGCTACGTTGTGGAGAGCGCTGAGGAAGTTCTCCCTGTGTTCCAGGCTGCCAACCCCAGCGATCCTCGACCTCGTGCAGCCATCGACGCCGCACGGGAGTTCGTGAACGGTGCGAGAAGGACCAAGCTCCAGCGCATCACCTCCTTGGATGCTCACCGCGCGGCGAAGGAAGCGGCCACCGAAGCCGAACGGCTCGCCGCGCGTGCCGCCGGGGATGCTGCCTCTGCGGCTTACCTTCATCCGATTGCGAAAGCCACCCAGGTAGGTCACATCCTGCGAGCCGCTGCAAGCGCGGCGCTCGTGGGGGAACTGAACGCGGGCGGTGATTTCGCCGTCGGACTCAAGCTGATCGAGCAGGCTCGACAACGCGCCACACCGGTCCTGATCGATGTCCTCAACCGGTACCCCCTCGCACCAACCGGCAAGAGCCGTGCTGCACAACTCATGACCATCCTGGACACGTCCTTGCGCACGTCCCGCTAAGGGAGACCATCCGCCACCGCCACCGCCACCGCCACCGCCACCGCCACCGCCACCGTCCGCGGCACCTGTCGCGCACCTACTACCACCGGCGCCTGCCGCTGAACTGGGCAACCATCACACTTCCCGACTGCTCAAACTGAGCCACCCCGAGAGAAGGGCAGTGGTGCAGGCACGCCGGGACTGCCCGAAAGATTGTGTATGCCTAGGTGTGACCCGTCTGGTGGCCTCTGCCGGGAAGGATCACTGATGGGCATCAAGGATGAGCGCCCGCGCGACAGCGCGAACATCGTACGCACGGGACGAGTTGGCACGACTGACCGGGCTGGACCGGGACCTGGCTGAGCAGTTGGTGGCCCGGGCCCGCAGCGAGGGCCTGAATCCGGTCGGGGAGAACGGGCTGCTCAAGGGGCTGGTGAAGCTGGTCCTGGAGGGTGCGCCGGAGGCGGGGATGAGTGAGCATCTCGGCTACGAGAAGGGGGATTCAGAGCCGACCGACGACGACGGCGCTCCGTCTTCCTGATCCCTCACCTACGCCCGGACCGAGAAGGGCGAAACCGTCGCACTCGTCGCCCGTGTGGCGACCTCGGACGCCGGCGCTGCTGTCCGTGTCACCGCAGCGATGGCCCAGGCGCTCTCCTGAGGGGGTCCGCCGAACTGCGGTGAGCGTCCGTCGGGAGCAGACTGGTGAAGTATGGGAAGCAGCCTTGTCATGCACGAAGGACGAGGCAGGCTGCGCAGGTACGTCTCCCTGCTGGCCGCTGTAGCCGCGACGGGTTGCCTGCTGGCAGGCTGCGGCGGACCGAAGGCTGCTGCGCGAGCAGCGTCGGGAACCGAGATGCCGCCTGGGGGGCGTTACAGCCGCCACTCCTCGGCCAGGATGCCGAGCAGTTCCACCTGGCGCTTCTCCAGGTGCTCCGGTGTCCAGGTGTCCTGACCCAGTACCTGTGTGGTCAGGGGGAACGTGACGACGCCCCGCTTGAGGTACCGCTCCTTCTTGGCGGTGAAGTCGAGGTTCTGTACCTGGGAGTTCTTGGCACGGCTTAGTAGCACCAGGTTGGCCAGGCGGTGCGTCCACAGTGCGCGTTCGTCCGGGGTGAAGTCCGCACGCCATTGCGACTGGGGGCCGGGGTTCTGGGGGAGTACGTGCTCGACCGTGATGCGCGGAGCGTCGTACGTCGCCACGATGTCGTCCTCGGCCAACAACTCGTCGAGTCGCAGCAGGATGTACCGTCGCGTCCTCAACTCGTGGTAGACCTCGCCGTTGAGCCGGCGCAGTGTCTCGGCCCGCTCGGTCTCGGTCAGCTGGAGCGCCGGGGCTTCGAGGCCTCTGCCCGGGGCCAGTTCCTTCAGTTCCTTGAGCAGTTCGGCGAAGCGGAACACACGAGGAGTGGTGTAGACGCGCCGGACGAACATGCTTGCCGCGAGACGTTCCAGTGACCGGAGGAACGCACCCAGCCACACCGGATCGTCCCCGTGGGACGTGAGCGCCCAAAGTGCGGCCGGCCACCAGTCGTTGTTGTCCAGCAGCAGCAGCCTGCGGAACCACAGGTTGACCTGATCCGACCCGTCTCCAGCTGCGTATGCCTTGTCGCGGATCACCGCGGACGCCTCGGCGTAGGGAACGAGTACCTGGTCCACGAACTCCTTGGCCCGTCCACCCTTGTAGTGGACCAGGACCTGGCTCTGGAACTCCTTGAGCAGTTCCTGTCGTGCCCGTTCACCGGAGAAGATCATGCGGATGTGGAGGAAGAGGTCGGAGAAGTCCTCGCGGCCAAGGCTCTCCTCGGAGTCTTCCCACCGCCTGGCGTAGGTCTCCGAGACCTCCTCGTCGATCTCTCCGATGATCTGCGCCTTGAAGATGTCGGCAGGTGACAGGTCGAGACCCCGGGAGTTCATGACGCTGAAGATCCGATGGGCGCTGTCCAGGTCAGGGGTACTGACCGCGACCAGGAAGGTCTGGACCCCCATCAGCTTGCACAGGGAGAGACGCTGCTCGTCGCTCCAGGCGGCCAGGGTGGTGTGCAGCGCCTGTGCGTTCGCCTGGACGGCCCTCTGCGCGTCCGTCCTGAGGTTGTGGGGGTTCAGTTCCAGGAGCGTGCTGATGGAACCGGCGGTCTGGACGTGCTGTTGGAAGAAGTCGGCGTCCCGGGGGCGCAGAGTGAGCCGGGGTTTGGCCTTCAGGCCCAGGACCGTGTTCCCGGGCTCGGAGATCATCGCCACCAGATTGGTCACCACGTCGGGCTGCTGCGCCAGATCGCGCAGCACTGCCAGCAGGATGGTCAAGGTCGTCAGACGTTGCTGACCGTCGATGACGTCGGCCTCGGCGGAGCCGCTGTCCTTGACGAGAACCAGAGAGCCGAGGAAGTAAGGCTCCCCGTCGCCTCTCAGGAGGGCTTCCTCGAGGTCGGCCAAGAGCTGCTGGGCCTGTTCGGGCTGCCATGCGTAGGGGCGCTGGTAGTCAGGGATCCGGAAGTCGTAGTCACTGCAGAAGACTTTGTGCAGCGGCACTTCGCGCGCTTCGAGTTGAGCCATGATCTGCATGATTCCCCACTGGATGCGGGCTTCGCAGCGAAGCGCAGGAAGACTGCGGAGCAAGACTGTCACTGCGGCGACAGCCGTAGTGGCCTGATCTGAGCGGCCGGTCACAGGTGGGACGGGAGTGGAACATGGCACCTGGATATGTTGAGTGCGTTCCTCGATACATCCTTGTGCCAGGAGGCGCCCCGTGAGTGAGCATCAAGTGACCGCCAACGCTGACATATCGGCGCGGATCGATACCACGGTTCCTCACTCGGCCCGCTTCTGGAACTACTTCGTGGGGGGCAAGGACAACTACGAGGTCGACCGCGAGGTCGGCGATCAGATCAAGACGTTCTTTCCCGGGCTCGTCGATGTGGCAGTGGCCGGACGGCAGTTTCTGCGCAGGTCCGTGAGTCATCTGGTCCAGGAACACGGCATCAGGCAGTTCCTCGACATCGGGACCGGTCTGCCCACCGCTGACAACACCCACCAGGTCGCCCAGGCGATCGCCCCCGACGCGCGCATCGTGTACGTCGACAACGACCCGCTGGTGCTCACTCATGCGCGGGCCCTGCTCACCAGCGCGCCGGAAGGTGTCACCGACTACATAGACGCCGACCTCTACCAGCCGGACGCCATCCTGGCCGAGGCGGCGAAGACCCTCGACTTCGAGCGGCCCGTCGCACTCATGCTGCTCGGCATACTCGGCCATGCCGGTGACTTCGGCCGTGCGCGCGATGTGGTGCGCGCGCTCATGGCCGGGCTGCCGTCCGGGAGTCACCTTGTCGTGTACGACGGCACGCGGACCAGCGAGGGCATGATCGCCGCGGAGAAGGCGTACATCGAGAGCGGTGCTGTGCCGTACTACGTCCGCGAGCCCCAGGAGATCGCGACGCTCTTCGACGGCCTGCGCATGATCGAGCCCGGGTTCGTACGGCTCAGCGCATGGCGCCCCGATGCCGAGAGCGCGACGGTGGCGGCCGATGTGGATGCGTTCGGAGGCGTGGGGGTAAAGGCGTAGGGGCGGGGGTGGCTGGGTGCTCGGGGTGATCGTGCGCAAGTCGTAGTGCGCGGGCAGGGTTCCGACCCGCCTCGTCGCCGAATGTTCCGTCGACCGCCACCGAGTGCACACCGCACGGGTCTTCCGCAGGGCCTGCCGATTCTGGAACACTCCAGTCGCTTTCCCCCACATCCCCTCACCCTGCAGAGGCCCCCACCCATGGCAGAACTCAACCGGCGCCGACTCCTGCAACTCGCCGGAGGCACGGCCGCCTACACCGCGTTGTCGAGCAGCATCGCGCGCGCCGCGTCCCTTCCCGCGCGGGGTCGTACGGGCTCCCTCCAGGACGTCGAGCACATCGTCGTCCTGATGCAGGAGAATCGTTCCTTCGACCACTACTTCGGCACCATGAACGGCGTCCGCGGCTTCGGTGACCCGCGGCCCGTCACGCTGCCCAGCGGAAAGCCGGTCTGGCATCAGAAGGACCTCCTCGGCAAGGAGGTGCTGCCGTTCAGGCCGCCCGCCGACGAGCTCGGGATGCAGTTCCTCCGGGACCTGAACCACGACTGGGCGGGCGGGCACCGGGCGTTCAACAAGGGTGCGTACGACCAGTGGGTGCCGGCCAAGACGGCCACGACGATGGCTCATCTCACGCGCGAGGACATACCGTTCCACTACGCCCTCGCCGACGCGTTCACCGTCTGCGACGCGTACCACTGCTCGTTCATCGGGTCGACCGACCCGAACCGCTACTACCTGTGGAGCGGATACACGGGGAACGACGGGTCCGGCGGCGGTCCCGTGCTCGGCAACGACGAGGCGGGGTACGGATGGACCACCTACCCCGAGCGTCTGGAACAGGCCGGCGTGTCGTGGAAGGTCTATCAGGACGTCGGTGACGGGCTCGACGCCGCCGGGTCCTGGGGGTGGATCGACGATGCCTATCGGGGCACGTACGGTGACAACTCGCTGCTGTACTTCAACAGTTACCGCGATGCCGAGCCCGGCGATCCGCTCTACGACAAGGCTCGTACCGGGACCGATCTCAAGAACGGTGGCGGGCTCCTCGACGACCTGAAGGCCGATGTCCGGGCCGGGACGTTGCCGAAGGTCTCATGGATCGTCTCTCCGGAGGCGTACAGCGAGCATCCCAACTGGCCCGCCAATTACGGTGCCTGGTACATCTCGCAGGTCCTGGACGCGCTGACCGCCGATCCCGAGGTCTGGGGCCGGACCGCCCTCTTCATCACCTACGACGAGAACGACGGCTTCTTCGATCACGTCGTGCCGCCCTTCGTGCCGTCGGGGCCCGCGCAGGGGCTGTCCACCGTCGACACCTCGGCCGACTACTTCCCCGGTGACATCCGGTACGCCGCAGGGCCGTACGGGCTCGGGCAGCGTGTGCCCATGCTCGTCGTGTCCCCGTGGAGCACCGGCGGGTTCGCGTGCTCCGAGGTCTTCGACCACACCTCCGTCATCCGGTTCATGGAGCAGCGCTTCGGGGTGCACGAGCCCAACATCTCGCCCTGGCGGCGCGCCGTCTGCGGTGATCTCACCTCCGCCTTCGACTTCCGTCGTGCGGACGCATCGGACGTCTCGCTGCCGTCGACCGACGCCTACCAGCCCCCGGACCGCCTCCGGCACCCCGACTACGTTCCCGCGCCGCCCGCCACCGGCAGCGTGCCGAAGCAGGAGAAGGGGGCGCGGCCCACCCGGCCGCTGCGTTACGCGCCCTACGTCGACGGCGCCGCCGATGTGTCCACCGGCAAGTACCGCCTCACCTTCGGTGGTGGTCCCGCCGCCGGGGCGCAGTTCCTCGTGACTTCCGCGAACCGAACCGACGGGCCCTGGACCTACACCACCGAGGCCGGAAAGTCGCTCTCGGACAGCTGGAACACCGCCTACTCCAAGGGAGTGACCGACCTCACCGTCCACGGCCCCAACGGATTCCTGCGCACCTTCCGGGCGGACGGGAAGGTGGCGGGGCCCGAGGTGACGGCTCGTCATGATGCCTCCTCCGGCGGGCTTGAACTGACCTTCGTCAACGGCGGTTCCGCGACCGTGCGCCTGACCGTTCGCAGCGCCGTCGGGTACGGGGGAGGGGTGCAGACCTTCGCGGTCCGAGCGGGTGCGACCGTGAAGTACGCGCTTGACCTGCGAGGAAGCAAGAACTGGTACGACGTCACCGTCGTCTCCGACGCGGACGCCACCTTCCTGCGGCGCTTCGCCGGACACGTCGAGACGGGCCGGGCCGGTTCGAGCGACCCGGGTCTCGTCACCGGCTGAGTGGCCCCCGTCCGGCGGGCGGTTCGGGGGTGGGCGGTGCCCGTGGCCGGGCGCTGCGCACTCCTGACCACCCGTCGGGCCGGGCCGTGTGCGTGGGATAGGGTTTCGGACGGGTCATGAGTTCCAGTGCACAGCCCCGGCTTGCTGGACGGCACCCCGCTCCGCTGCGGGTGCTCCGGGTGACGACCTGCCCCGTGCGCAGGGTACGGGGAACAGCGGACCGCGGTGCAGGGCACTCGGGGTCCTCACCCCGGAAGGCGAACCTCACCATGCTGCGTCATCTCACCCAGAACGACTCCGTGCGGAGCGAGGACTGCGTCCGCTATGCCGCGGGCCACCGCGTGCACTGGATCCATGCCAAGAAGTGCCGGCAGGAACCTGGACAGGCCGTCGAGATCCTGCTCACCTCCGGTGACGTCCGCGACGACGGATGGGTCGAACTGCGCCCCGCCTTCGACTATGCGGGTGACCTCCCCGCGGTCTGGACGCATGCGCCCGGCGCGCTGCGGGAGACCCTCGCCGATCACCGTGGGCGGGTGTACTGGCTGGCGCGCTGGCATGCGTTGAAGCTCGTGTACGGCGATGGTGAAGGCGCCGGACCCGGGGGTGGGAGGGGGGTCGGGCTGGTCAACGTCGCGCTCCAGGGCGGGGATCTGTGCGAGGGCGGCTCTGCCCGGTGCGGTACATCGTGATGCTTATCAATTGTGCCGAGATGTCGCCCTGTTGTTCAGTTCCGGGTTTGGAATTGATCGCTGTTGACGGTTCCGACGTCACATAAAATCCTTATAGTGAAGCTGCGTTGATCGCATGATCATGACGCTTGCAGCTGTCGCCACAGGAGTCAGGACTCATGACGCGCCCTTCTTCCACCGAGCCCGCGCCGTCCACCCCTCCTGCACCTCCCGGCTGTCCGGCTCACGCCGGTGCCGTGCCGCTCGGCGGGCCCGGGTTCCAGACCGAACCCCAGGCCGTCTACCGCGCCATGCGGCGCGATCACGGGCCTGTCGTCCCCGTGGAACTTCCGGGCGGGTTCCCCGCCTGGCTGGTCGTCGGGTACCGCGAGCTGCATCAAGTCACCAGCGACGGCGAGCTGTTCCCCCGCGATGTCGGCCTGTGGAATCAGTGGCCGAACATTCCTGACGACTGGCCCCTGCTGCCGATGGTGGGGCGCCCCCTGCCGTCCATCTACTTCAGCGCGGGGGAGGAGCACCGGCGGCATGCCCGCATGGTCGGACCGGCTCTCGAAGGCGCCGATCCGTTTGAGATCCGCAACCACTGCGAGCAGTTGGCCGACCGGCTCATCGACGACGTGTGCAGCCGCGGCACGGCCGATCTCGTCGCCGACTTCTGCGAGCCCCTTCCCGTCCTGGTCCTCGCCCGACTGGTCGGGTTCCCCGATGCCGAAGGCGCCGACATCGCGCAGGTGTTGAAGGATCTTGCCGACGGGGGCCCGGACGCGCAGAGCGCCCATCTGCGGTTCGGGGAACACATGGCCCGGCTGGTGGCCGCGAAGCGGGCCGTGCCGGGGGACGACGTGACCTCCCGCATGCTCGCCTTCCCCGAGGCGTTCACCGACGAGGAGTACATGCTCGACCTGATGGCCATCACGGCCGCCGGGCACCTCACCACAGCCGACTGGATCAGCAACTCCCTGCGGCTGATGCTCACCGAGGACGAGTTCGCCGACTCCATGGCCCGCGGCCGGCGCAGCATCGGCGAGGCCATGAACGAGGTGCTCTGGGAGGACACGCCCACCCAGATCCTCGCCGGACGCTGGGCCGTACGGGACACCCAGCTCGGCGGGCAGCGGATCAAGGCCGGGGACATGCTGCTGCTCGGGCTCGGCGCCGCCAACACGGACCCGCTGATCCGCCAGGGCGTGTCCGGCACCGGAGCGCCCGCGCAGGGCGGCAACGGCGCCCATCTCGCGTTCAGTCATGGCGAGTACCGGTGCCCGTTCCCCGCCCAGGAGATCGCCGAGATCATCGCCCGCACCGGCATCGAGGTCCTGCTCGACCGGCTGCCCGATCTCCAGCTCGCCGTCCCCGTCGACGAACTCGTGCGACGGCCCTCCGCGTTCCTGCGTGGATCCACCTCGCTCCCTGTTCGGTTCACCCCCGTTCGTACGACAGGAGACTTCTCGTGAACTGCCCCCACGCCGCCGCCCAGGCAGCAGCCCAGAACGGCGGGACCGTCGTCATCGACCCGATGGTCCAGGACCTGGACGGCGAGACGGCGCGGCTGCGCGACGCCGGACCGCTGGCCCGGATCGAGCTGCTCGGTGTCCCGGCCTGGGCCCTCACCCGGCACGCCGACGCGCGCCAGCTCCTGCTCGATCCGCGGCTGGTGAAGGACCTCGACGCCTGGGGCCTGTGGCAGAGCGGCGAGGTGACGCACGCGTGGCCGCTCATCGGGATGATCGACGCCGGCCGGTCCATGTTCACCGTCGACGGCGACGAGCACCGCCGGCTGCGGACCAAGACCTCCCAGGCGCTCACGCCCCGCCGGCTGGAGGCGATACGCCCCGACATCGAGAAGTTCACCGAGGAACTGCTGGACGCGCTCGCCGAGGGCGGCAGGGACGGGGCCGTCGTCGACCTCAAGTCCGTGTTCGCGCAGCCGCTCCCCATGCGGGTCGTCGGCATGCTGATGGGGGTCGACCCCGCCGCGAACGCCATGCTGACCCGCCAGTACAAGGCCTTCTTCTCGATGCTCACCCCGCAGGACGAACGCCTGGCCCTCCTCGCCGACCTGGACGTCTTCTACGCC
Organism: Streptomyces sp. LN549; assembly: GCF_043203805.1. NCBI lineage: Bacteria > Bacillati > Actinomycetota > Actinomycetes > Kitasatosporales > Streptomycetaceae > Streptomyces > Streptomyces sp. LN549. Next base: position 7,967,278 of record NZ_JAZHRI010000002.1, read on the forward strand.
GGGCTCGTACGGGAGAAGACCGCGCAGCCGACCGACGACCTGACCTCCGCGCTCATCCTCGCCGACGAGGGCGGCGAGCCGCTGACCGAGGAAGAGGTGGTCGGCAACCTCAAGGCGATGGTCGCGGCCGGTCACGAGACCACGATCGGGCTCATTCTCAATGCCGTACGCGCCCTGCTGGCCCACCCCGAGCAGTTGCGGATGGTCCTCGACGGAGAGGTCTCCTGGGAGACCGTGATCGAGGAGACCCTGCGATGGGACACCCCGACCACCCATCTGCTGATGCGGTTCGCCACCGAGGACATCCAGGTCGGTGACGGTGTCATCGCCAAGGGCGAGGGCGTGGTCATCTCCTACCGGGTGATCGGCCGCGACCCGGAGCAGCACGGCCCCGACGCCGAGTCTTTCGACATCACCCGCCCCACCCCGATCCGGCACATGACCTTCGGGCACGGTCCGCACATCTGCCCCGGTGCGGCGCTCTCCCGCGTCGAGGCGGGGATCGCCCTGCCGGCGCTCTTCGGGCGCTTCCCGGAGCTGCGGCTCGCGGTGCCGGATTCGGAGATCCGCAAGCTTCCCGTGATGACGCAGAACGACATGGAGGCCTTTCCCGTTCTGCTCGGTGCCTGAAGCCGTCTGACCGACGTTCTCCGTACGGCGTGCTGGTGAGAACCGTGTCACCAGCCGCAAACGGCGGTGATTCAGTCCTCCGACCTGTCTCTGACGCCGTTCTATGGGCATGATCGGATGCCGGTCCGGCCGCACCCTGCCGCTTTCCGGTCTTTCTCATCAATCTGTCGATGCATCGACAGTCAAGGAACTGCCGCAGTCGGCGGCCTTGGTGGTGGGGTCCGGGGTGCTGTGTCGCGTGAGCGCCCAGAGCGCAAACGCGAGGCAGCTGATTGCGGCACCCAGGGTGCATACGGCACCCCAGCCGGCCACCGAATAGAGGGAGGTCGCGGCGATGGCGCCGGTGGCGCTGCCGATCGAGTAGAAGACCATGTATCCGCCGATCAGCCGGCTGCCCGCGTCGGGGTGCAGCGCATAGATCAGGGTCTGGTTGGTGACGTGGACCGCCTGCACGGCGAGATCGAGGAGGATCACGCCGACGACCAGGGCCCAGAGCGAGCTGCGGGTGAATGCCAGGGGCATCCACGAGGCAGCGAGCAGCGCCAATGCGATGCCGGTGGTCCGCTGGGAGAGTCCGCGGTCGTTCAAGCGGCCAGCCATGGTCGCGGCCAGGGCGCCTGCGGCTCCGACCAGCCCCAATGCCCCGATCTCGGTGTGGGAAAGGGAGAACGGGGGCTCGCTGAGCGGTAGCGCGATGCTGCTCCACAGGGTGCTGAAGGCTGCGAAGATCAGCAGGCCGAGCACGGCTCGGAGCCGCAGAAGCCGTTCCCGTGCGAACAGGGTGATCGTGGAGCGCAGGAGCTGTCCGTATCGCAGGGACGCCGGTGGGACAACGTCGCGGCGAGGCAGCACTCGGTGCAGGACCAGGGCGAGCAGAGCGGTGAGCGACGCTGAAGCGAGGTAGACGGACCGCCAGCCCGCGAGATCGGCCATGAGACCGGATGCGGTGCGGGCGAGCAGAATCCCGACGACCACGCCGCTGGTCACCAGGCCGACGACGCGTCCGCGCCGGGCAGGAGGGGCCAGTGACGCCGCGAAGGCCACCAGCGTCTGCGTGACCACCGCGAGAAGCCCCATCCCGGCCATGCCCGCGAGGAGGATCGCCGCGGTGTGGGCGGTGGCGACCGCCAGCAGCGCCACCACCAGGAGGAGCAACTGGGCCACGACGAGCCGTCTGCGGTCGGCCATGTCGCCCAGCGGTACGAGGAAGAAGAGTCCGAGTCCGTATCCGACATGCGTGAGGGTGACGATCCCGCCGACAAGTGCCGGGCTCATGGCGAGGTCGTGGCCCACGGTCACCAGGAGCGGCTGGGCGAAGTAGACGTTGGCCACCGCGGTTCCACAGGCGACGGCGAACAGTATGACGACGCCCCGGGACAGGACGAACCCGGAACCTCCGCCGCTCCGGGCCGCGGCCTCCGATGTCGCAGCCTCACGGTTGCCGAGCATTCAGCACCCCTCCTCAAGCATGGTTTCAACTTGCTACCGATCGGGACCGTAGCTTTGTTGGTAGCATCTTGCAACTAGCTTGAGAGTGGAGGACGGCATGGTGACAAGAACGCGCTTCGACGACAGCGACTGTCCCGTCGCGCGGTCAGTGGACGCGATCGGCGACTGGTGGTCTCTTCTGATCGTGCGGGACGCCTTCGACGGGAGCCGTCGCTTCGGGGAGTTCCAGCGCGGCCTCGGCGTGGCGAAGAACATCCTCACCGCGCGCCTGCGCGCCCTGGTCGCCGGCGGTGTCCTCGAGTCCGTCCCCGCTTCGGACGGCAGCGCCTACCGCGAGTACGTACTGACCCCGAAGGGCAAAGCCCTCTTCCCCGTCATCGTGGCGCTGCGGCAGTGGGGTGAACAGAATTTCTTCGCCCCCGGCGAACCGCGCTCCCGGATGGTCGACAGCCGGCAGGGACATCCCCTTCGCGCACTGGAAGTCCGGTCGGCGGACGGGCGACTGCTGGACCCCGACGACACCACCGTCCACAAGGTCTCCACCCAGTGATCCGAGTCGGGGAGACGGTGCCGACTCACCGCCTGTCGATGGTCCGCGGCCGGGTGGGGGAACCGGCAGCCCGTTGCTCCGCCTCCTCCGTCGACGCGGTGCGGGTGCGGATCGCCGTGGCGTAGCCGTTCCGTGGTGCGGAACGCGAGGCTGCGCGGGGACGAGGCCCGCTCCTGCCGTTGAGCCGTTCCCGGGGCGGCGAGCGGGCGGCCGGCGGCATCCAGGGTTCGGCGGCGAGTCCGCCCGCGAGCGAGCTGCAAGGCTGTGCGGCCCCCGCTCATGACAGTGCGCTCGCTTCTTGGCGCGGGCGTGCGCGATCCGTTGACGCAGGAGCCGTTCGACTCTACGGTCCCGTTCGAAGTTACGAGCGTCATTCGAAATATCGAACGCTCTGCAAAGTCATGCCGAGTCACTGGATTTCCTCAAATGGTGGCATGCCCATGGCAACCACATGCTTCTCCGTGGCAACTGCTGTACGAGCCCACGCTCCTCCCGTACCCGAACGCAGGAGGTCCCCTCATGAGCCGCACCACCCGCAGAAGGATCCTCGCGGTCCTCCCCGCCGCGCTTCTCCTGGCCCTCGTGCCGGGCAGCGCCTCCGCCTACCCCAACCCCGGTACCGTCACCGGCGACATCGTCGTCCACGACCCCTCGATGGTCCGGACCTCGTCGGGCCAGTACCTCCTCTACTCGACCGGCGACAACCTCCAGCTGCGCACCTCCACCGACCGGACCGCCTTCGGCCGCTCCGGATCGGCGTTCAGCACCCCGCCGAGCTGGTGGACCACCTACTCCTCGGCGTCCGATCCCTGGGCGCCGGACATCTCGTACCACGGCGGCAAGTACCTGATGTACTACGCGGTCTCGTCCTTCGGGTCGAACACCTCGGCCATCGGGCTGGCCGCCTCCACCACCGGGCAGCCGGGCAGCTGGACCGACTACGGCAAGGTGTACACCTCGGGTTCGTCGAGCGACTACAACGCCATCGACCCCAACCTCTTCGTGGACGACGACGGGAAGTGGTGGCTGTCCCTCGGCTCCTGGTGGACCGGGATCAAGATGATCCGGATCGACCCGTCGACCGGCAAGCAGTACGCGGGGGACACCGCTCGCCGCTCACTGGCTTCCCGCCCCACCGGGACGAAGGCTATCGAGGCGCCGTCCGTGTTGAAGCGGAACGGCTACTACTATCTGTTCGCCTCGTACGACACCTGCTGCGCGGGCACCAGCTCCACGTACAAGATCAAGGTCGGCCGCGCCACGAGCGTGACGGGGCCGTACTACGACCGCAATGGCGTGGACATGCTGAGCAACGGCGGTACGACGGTGCTGGAGTCGCACGGCCGCTACATCGGCCCCGGCGGGCAGTCGGTGCTGGCCGACTCCGACGGCGATCTGCTCGTCTACCACTACTACGACGGCCAGGACAACGGGACTCCCAAGCTCGGCGTCAACCTCCTGAACTGGAGCAGCGGATGGCCCGTCGCCTACTGACCCTGCTGAGCGCCCTCCTTCTCGCGCTGGTCCTGGGACAGCCGGGACCCGCATCGGCCGCCGAGGGGCGCCCGTACACCAACCCGGTCAAGGCGCAGAAGGGCGCCGACCCCTGGATCTCGTACCATGACGGCAACTACTACCTGGTGACGACGAGTTGGACCGATGTCATCACCATGCGAAGGTCGCCCACGCTGGCAGGGCTCGCGGCCGCCCCGAGCGTGCAGGTCTGGCAGGGTGACGCGGCGTCCCGCTGCTGCAACATCTGGGCGCCCGAGCTGCACTACTCGGACGGTCGCTGGTACCTGTACTACGTCGCGGGGCAGAACATCGCCGACTACAACCCGACCCAGCGGGTCCACGTCCTTCAGAGCGCCGGTTCGGACCCGATGGGGCCGTACACGTACAAGAGCCGGCTGGGCGGCGACTGGATGCTCGATCCGAGCGTGCTCACCGTGAACGGCAAGCTGTATCTCCTCGGCAGCGCGAGCGGCGGCGGAACCCAGAACCTGGTGATCGCGCCGATGACGAGCCCGTACACACTCGGCGGGTCCTTCTCAACGATCTCCACGCCCGTGTACGACTGGGAGAAGTCCGGCGCCGCGGTCAACGAGGGGCCCGAGGTGCTGCAAAGGGGTGGGAAGACGTATCTCGTCTACTCCGCGAGCGGCTGCTGGACCCCCGACTACAAGCTCGGGCTGCTCACGCTCACCGGTTCCGATCCGCTGTCTGCGTCCTCGTGGACGAAGAAGGGGGATCCCGTTTTCCAGCGCAAGGACTCGGCGGCGGTCTACGGGCCGGGACACAACGGGTTCTTCACCTCCCCCGACGGATCGGAGAGCTGGATCGTCTACCACGCCAACGACGCTTCCTCGGACGGCTGCGACAACGGGCGTACGACCAGGGCGCAGAAGTTCACCTGGAACTCCGACGGGACCCCGAATCTCGGCACACCCGTCGCGCTCGGCACCACGGCGGCCGGACCCGCCGGGGAGACGGCGGCCACCCCCACCGCCTACACCGTCGTCAACCGGGCCACCGGCAAGTGCATGGACGTGGCCGCCGGTTCGGACGGTGACGGGGCCGACGTCCTCCAGGGCACGTGCAACGGCGGCAGCCGGCAGCGATGGCGCATCGAGGACCGGGGCGACGACACCAGCCGGCTCGTCAACGCGGCCACCGGGAAGGTCCTGGACACCGCGGACTGCTCCTCGGCCGACGGAGCCGATCTGCGGCTGTGGTCATGGCTGGACAACACCTGCCAGCGCTTCAGATTCCTCACCACGGAGGCGGGCGGCTGGGTGCGCATCGTCAACCAGGCGTCGGGGAAGGTCGCCGATGTGGCCGACTGCTCGACGGCGGACGGGGCGGACGTGCGCCAGTGGTCGTGGCTGAACAACCACTGCCAGCAATGGCAGTTGAAACCGGCCTGAGCGGGAGCGGGTGGCAACCATGCGGCCACCGGCGGCAACCAGTACCTGAACGCCACATCTCCTCAACGGGAACGGTTCAGGTCATGACAGCGGATCGCCGAACGGCACAGCACGTCCCCCACAAGCCGGCAGGCAGCAGCCACCGCAGCCGCAGAACACGACTGGCCATGGCGACAGCGGTCGCCACCGCCCTGGCGGCCGGATTCGCCGCCTCCTCGGCGAGCGGTCTGCCCGGAGCGCAGGATGCTCCGGGCAGCACCGCCGCCGCGGCCGCCTCCCCGGTCCGGGCGGACCAGGCGGCCGACGGCTACGCCTCGGTCGACGCCCTGGGACAGGACGGAACGTACGGAGGGCGCGACGGCGAGACCGTGACCGTGCGCACCCTCGCCGACCTGGAGAAGTACGCGACGGCGACGCAGCCCTACGTCATCGTCGTCGCGGCGGGCATCACCATGGATCCCAAGGGCAAGGAGATCAAGGTCGCCTCGGACAAGACGATCATCGGCTCCGGCACCTCCGGGCACATCGTCGGCGGCGGCTTCTTCCTCGGCCAGGGAGTGCACAACGTCATCATCCGCAACCTGACGATCCGGGACTCCTACGCCGGGATCTGGAACGACAAGGACCACGACTGGGACGCCATCCAGATGGACGGCGCCCACCATGTGTGGATCGACCACAACGACCTGCGGAACATGGCCGACGGGCTGATCGACAGCCGCAAGGACACCACGTACCTCACCGTGTCCTGGAACCGGCTCCAGCACGACAACAAGGCGTTCGGCATCGGCTGGACCGAGAACACCACCGCCGACATCACGATCCATCACAACTGGTTCCACGAGACCGAACAGCGCAACCCCTCGACCGACAACGTGGCCCACGCCCACCTGTACAACAACTACCTCCAGGACGATCCCGGCACGGACATCACGGCCAGTTACGGCAACTACGCCCGCGGGCACACCAACATGGTCCTGGAGAACAGCTACTTCGAGGGCCTGAAGAACCCCGTCACGCGGGACAGCACCGCCACCCTGGTCCAGCGCGGCAGCGTCTTCGCAGGGACGAGCGGACGCAACGAGAGCGGCGGCGGGACGTCCTTCGACCCGCGCGCCTCCTACGCCTACACACTCGACAACGCCGCCGACGTGCCCGCACTGGTGAAGGCGGGCGCAGGCCCGCGCCCCACGACCGCGACGGCATCCACCACCACCGCGGCCGCTGCGACCACGCTCACCGTCGCGAAGGACGGCAGCGGTCAGTACGGCACCGTGCAGGCCGCCGTGAACGCGGTTCCCGCCGGAAACACGGCCCGGGTCGTCATAGCCATCGCGCCGGGCACCTACCGCGAGCTGGTGAAGATCCCCTCGACCAAGCAGAACGTCACCCTCCAGGGCACCGGACCCAGCCGCAAGAGCACCGTCATCGTCTACAACAACGCCTCGGGTACGCAGAAGCCCGACGGGTCGGGGACGTACGGAACGGGCGGCAGCGCGACCGTCGCCGCCGAGGCGGACGGCTTCCAGGCCCGCAACCTCACCATCGCCAACGACTTCGACGAGGCGGCCCACCAGGACATGAGCGGGCTGCAGGCCGTCGCGCTGCGCACCGCGGCCGACAAGGTGTTCCTCGACTCGATCATCACCGAGGGCGATCAGGACACCCTGCTGCTCGACACCGCCGCCAAGGACAGGCTCGGCCGTGTCTACATGAGGAACTCCTATGTCGTCGGCAACGTCGACTTCATCTTCGGCCGGGCGAGCGCGGTCATCGACGCCTCGGTCATCACCCTGAAGAAGCGATGGGACGGCAGCTCAGCGGGATACATCACCGCCCCGAGCACGTCTGCCGACCGCAAGGGCTTCCTCATCAACGACTCCACGGTGAGCGGCGACGTCTCCGCGGCGAGCTTCTACCTCGGGCGTCCCTGGCATGCCGGTGGTGACGCCGCGCTCGACCCGATGACCACGGTCCGCGACACCACGCTGAGCGCTGCGATCCGGCCGGCGCCGTGGACCGACATGAGCGGATTCTCCTGGAAGGACGACCGGTTCGCGGAGTACCGCAACGACGGGCCGGGCGCCGGGGCGGCGAGCGGCGACCGGCCGCAGCTCAGCGACGAAGGGGCGGCCGGGCAGGAGATCGCCGACTGGCTGGGGAGCTGGACCCCGTCGGCCTCCTGAGCCGCGGCAACCTCCGGTCCCCCTGATGTTCCGCGCCGCGGGCCGGGCATATCGTGGCGGTAGCCGAAACGGCTGCCGCCACGGCAGGTCCCGGACGGCGGGCCGGCGGGACAGTGAGTCGAAGCGCTTCGACAGCGCTATGGACACCCTGTGCGGGCAGGTCTAGGCTCACTTCATCCGGGCATGTCACAGGCAGACTCGACGAAGTCGAAGCGCTTCGCCACAGCTGACCAGAGCTGCCGGTGCAGGCCGGTTTCCGTGCCGGTGTCCGACGACGTCCCATGATGGAGAGCTGAATGGTCACCCTTGCCGAGGTCGCGCAGCACGCCGGAGTCTCCGCGAGCACGGTGAGCTATGTCCTCAGCGGGAAGCGGTCCATCTCGGTGTCCACCCGGGAGCGGGTTGAGCTGAGCATCCAGCAGCTCGGCTACCACCCCAACGCCGGCGCGCGGGCGCTCGCCAGCAGCAGGTCGAACATCATCGCGCTCATGGTGCCGCTGCGTACCGACATGTACGTCCCCGTGATGATGGAGATCGCCATCGCGGTCGCCACCACGGCCCGCACCCACGGCTACGACGTCCTGCTCCTCACCGGGGAGGAGGGCCCCGCCGCGGTGCGGCGCATCGCCGGGAGCTCGCTCGCCGACGCGATGATCCTCATGGACGTCGAACTCCACGACGAACGGCTGCCGCTGCTGCGTGACACCGACCGGGCCGCCGTGCTCATCGGGCTGCCCGCCGACACCGACGGGCTGACCTGTGTGGACCTCGACTTCGAGGCGACCGGGGCGCTCTGCGTGGACCACCTCGCCGGCCTCGGCCACCGTGAGGTCGCCGTGATCGGCGAGGCGGCCGCGGTGTACGAGCGGCACACCGGCTTCGCCGAGCGCACGGTGGACGGCATACGCGCCAAGGCGCAGGAGACCGGCGTACGTGTGCTGCACCGCCCCTGTGAGGGCGGCTATCCCGCGATGGCCCAGACCCTGTCGCGGATCTTCGACGAGCGCCCCGGTACCACCGGGTTCATCGTGCAGAACGAGTCGGCGGTGGAGCCGCTGCTCAATCTCCTGCGGCAGCAGGGCCGCGCGGTGCCGGAGGACGTGTCCGTGGTCGCGATCTGTCCCGAGCAGGTGGCCTCCCAGGCCTCGGTTCGGCTCACCTCCGTCGCCATCCCCGCGCAGGAGATGGGACGCCGCTCGGTCGAGCAGGTCGTGGCCAAGCTCTCCGGCCGCGGAACGGACGAAGTCGAGCTGCTGGCACCCGAGTTGACGGTACGCGAGAGTACCGGGCCGGCCCCGAGGTAGCGCCCGACGCAGACGCGCGCACGAGCCGGCCCCCGCATGGGGGCCGGCTCCTTGTGCGTACGGCTCAGCTGGAGGAGACACTGAATCCGTTCGTCGTGAAGTCCAGTCCGCCCGACGACGAGGTGATCTCGTAGCCGAACTGGACGTCACCGATGGTCTCGTTGCCCCACCAGCCCTTGGTGTCCTTGATCCACTTCAGGATCGGCAGGATGTTCACCGTGCCCGAGGCGGAGTCGGAGGTGCGCAGGAACGAGAAGACCTGGTTGGCCCCGTTGTCGCCCTTGTAGACGGTCCAGGTGTGGCCGCCGAGCGTCACGTTTCCCTGCGAGGTGCCGAGCGGGCCCACGGCGCCGTTGTAGTTCACCCAGAGCATGACCTCGTAGTCGTAGTCGCTGTCCCAGATGTCGTACGAGGTGTTGTAGGCACCGGACGACGGGACGGTGACGTTGTAGTTGCTGGTGAGCGACGACAGTGAGGTGATGGACTTGCCGACGACCTTCTTGGCGTTGGGGTACGACTTGATGCCGCCCGTGTTCGGGTGGTCGGCCCAGACGCCCCAGTTGCTGGATGAGTTGGCCCAGATGGACTGCGCACCTGCGCCGGAACCCCAGATGTTGTTGTAGAGGGTGTAGCCGTCGGAGGTGGTGTAGTTGCCCCACTGGTCCGAGGAGGACCAGATCGCGGCCTGGGCGGGAGCGGCGGCGAAGCCGATGAGGGCTGCCACTGCCGTCGCCTGGGCCAGTACGAACCTGCTGAGGGTGCGGGTACGTCGTGCCATGGTTGTCCTTCCATGGTGGGGGGATGGGGTGGGGGGAGCGCTACCGCGGACTCATTGCGAGGACGCGGTCCACGCCGGCCGTCAGCTCCAGCGGAGCCGCGGGGATTCCGGCGGAGGAATCGGTGAGGGTGCTGCCGTCGCCCGTACGGACATCGATCCGGGCGTCACGGGTGGGATGCAGCACCGCGGTCGCGGTGCCGTCGGAATGCCAGCGCAGGTCCAGCCCGGCGCCGAACCTGGTGCGCACACCGCGCAGTTCGCCGCTCGGACAGTCGGCCAGGGGGGCGGGCAGCAGGACCAGCCGGTGCGGTGTCGACTGGACGAGCGACTCGATGACCGCCGCGGGCAGTGCGTGGGCGGCGTCCGCGTTGTAGACGTTGCGGGACGGATAGTGGGCGCTCATCAGCGAGTCATGGAAGAAGTCGCCAGCCAGCACGGCGTCCAGCGCCGCCGAGGCCCGCATGCCGTCCCGGAGGCGTGCGGCGATCAGCGCATGGTGCAGATGTCCGTGTGCGGAGTCGTTCTCCGATCCGCGCAGTTCCAGTGCGCGGTGCGCGGCGGCCGAGAGCTCGGGAGTGTCGTACGGATTGATCGCGTCCAGCGGCCACACCGGATAGAGGTGACTGAGATGGCGGTGGTCGTAGGTCTCCTCCAGGCCCGGCCATGCCCACTCGGCGAGCGCTCCGTCCTCGTTGACCCGGTAGCGCGGGAGCCGGTCCGCGAGCTCCCGCCGCCGTGCGGAGGCCGGAGCGGTGGGGGAGCGGTCGGCCGACGCGGTGAGCGCGTGGCGGGCCGCCGCGAGGTCCATCGTCGCGTTCACCGTCCCCCAGCTGGCGTTGGCCGGACGGTTCTCCGGTGAGTACGAGGGCACGACCGCCACCGTGCCGTCGGGCGCGGTGCGGGTCAGGAAGTCCTCGTAGAACAGGGCGGTTTCATGCAGCGCTCCGGTGAGCCGGGGGTCGGTCACCCCGCTCGTCTCGGCGTGCTCGATCAGCGGTTCCAGGAGCCAGTCCGCACCGGCTGTCCACAGGTGCAGCGGATAGGCCCGCTGGTAGTGGCGGGTGTGGCCGGACTCGCCGTCGGTGTGGGACGGCGCGACGATGCCGCGTGCCCCGAAAAGTGCCCGTGCGTTGTCCCGCCAGTCGGCCAACTGCCCGTACACCAGGGAGGCATGCGCCTCGGACACCTCGGGAAGTGCGGCGGCTGCCGCCGAGGCGATCTGGAGGTTGAGGTTGGCATTGGTCGTGAACGCCCCCGACCAGGCGGTGTCCCAGTCGCCCGTCCACAGGCCGGTCAGCCGGGGCGGCAGAACTCCGGAGGACGAGAACAGGTGGTAGCGCCCGGCCGCGAACAACCGCTCCAGCAGCGCGGGGCTGCTTGGCCGACGCACCAGCTCGCTGCCGGGCAGGGCGCGTTCGGCCGGATCTGCGTCCAGGGTCAGGGAGGCCCGCTGGAAGGCCGGGCGGTGCAGTGCGCGGTGCCGGGCCAGCAGCGTCGGGTAGTCGTCGCGCGGCAGGGCGGCGCACTCCGCGGCCAGGTCCAGGCTGCCCGCGTGGCGCCGCACCCGGGTGAGCAGCAGCAGACTCCGGGCCCCCTCGACCCGGATCCCCTCGCCGGAGACGGACACCTTGCCGCCGTCCGCCCGGACCACGGTCACCCCGGTGTAGGCGAGTTCGCTGTCCGGGTAGCCCACCCGCAGGGAAAGGCGGCCGCCGCCCGGCGTCAGCACGGTGCTGCGGCCGATGGCGAGGCGCGGTGGAGCGCCCGGCAGCGCGTGGTCCAGGGTCAGGTCCACCGCGAGTCCGGGGCCGGTGACGTGCTGGACGATCACATCGTCGGCTCGGGAGACGAAGACCTGACTGCGCCGGCCTTCGCACACGGCCGTGATCTCACCCGTGGTGAAGTCGAGGGTGCGGCGGTAGCCCGGGGACGGCTCGTTGCCGTCGGAACCGGACGACGAGTCGGGCGTGGGCCGGATCCTGGTCTGGAACGCCGGATGGAAGGGCTGCACCCACACCAGCGGCCGGCCCGCCCCGAACCGCTCGGCGGCCGTGGTGTCCCCGGTGAGCAGGTCGCTCTGCAGCTGGTCCAGCCGGTCCGCGAGTTCGGGGGCACGGAGGTGCTCGCTGCCGTTGGGGCGGACCAGGGTGTGGTGGTTGACGACGACCCGGTCGTCGACCGGGTCCCCGTACACCATCGCCCCGTGCCGGCCGTTGCCGCCGAGGAAGGCGTCCTCCCAGCGGGCTGCGGGACGCGGCTCCCACGTGCCGTCGATCTGCGTGCGGACGGTCATGGCGCGGCGCTCCGCAGCACGGCCACACCGTAACGCCCCAGCTCCACCCGGTCCTCGACCGTCCGGCCTGTCAGCAGCTCCTCGTGCGCACCCGGAACGGCCACGGTGACGGTGTCCCGCCCGTGGTGGAGCAGGAAGAGCAGCCCGCCGCGACGGACCGCCTCCACACCGGCGGGCAGCCCGGCGAGCACCGGCTCCACGCCGGCCTTCCGCACCACGTCGCCGAGCAGCGCACGCAGCGCCTCCGGCTCCGGCAGCGTCGACAGGTACCGGGCCCGGCCCCTGCGCAGCACCGCGGGCAGCCCGGCCAGCTCGCCGTCGCGGTACGCGGCCACCACCTCGGTGCCCTCCGCCGCCTCCAGCTCCTCCGACCAGAGGGTGCCCTTGAAGCCGTCGCACTCCACGGTCGAACCCGCGTCCAGCGGCCACCACTCGTGCAGCGTGCGGATCCCGAACAGCTCGCGCAGCCGTGCGTCCATCCCGCCCGGCCTGATGCGGTCGTCCACGTCCGCGATCCCGCTGAAGAATCCGCAGACCAGAGTCCCGCCGCCCTGTGCGTACGCCACGAGATTGTCGATCGAGGCGTCGGTGAGCAGATACAGATGGGGTACGGCGACCGCCTTGAACCGGCTCAGGTCGGCGTCGGGGCGGGCGAACTCCGTGGCGACGCCGTTCTCCCACAGGGCGCCGTGCCAGCGCTGCACGACCTCGGTGTAGTCCAGCAGCGAGGACGGCCTGCCCTCCTGCGTGCCCGCCCACCACGAGTCCCAGTCGTGCAGGATCGCCACGTCGGCGGGTACGTCACCGCCGCCGACGGCCGGGCCGATCACGGCGAGTTCCGCCCCCAGCCGCTTGACCTCTCGGAAGGTGCGGCCCTGCTCGCCGGCGTGGGTGAGCATCCCGGAATGGAACTTCTCCGATCCCTGCCGGGACTGCCGCCACTGGAAGTAGCAGACGGCGTCGGCGCCGCGTGCCACGGCCTGCAGCGACCAGAGCCGGTTCAGGCCCTCGGGCTTGGGGTGGTTGACGCCCCGCCAGTTGACCGGCCCCGCCGCCTGCTCCATCAGCATCCACGGGCCTGCGGCCTGCGAACGCGTCATGTCGGCGAGCATCGCGTTGTACTGGCCGCCCTGTGGGTCCCGGGGGTCCGGATAGATGTCGACGGAGACGATGTCCTCCTGCGCCGACCAGGCCCAGGCGTCCTGGCCCGACCACAGCGGCATGAAGTTCGTCGTCACCGGGATGTGCGGGGTGTGCCGGGCGACGATGTCGCGCTCGGCGACGTAGCACTCCATCAGCGCGTCGGAGGTGAACCGCTTGAAGTCCAGCACCTGTGCCGGGTTCTTCATGTACTGCGCCTTGCGTGGCGGCAGGATCTCCGTCCAGGAGTCGTAGCGCTGGCTCCAGAACGCCGTGCCCCACGCCTCGTTGAGCGCGTCGACGGTGTCGTACCGGTTGCGCAGCCACCGGCGGAAGTGGGCGGCGGTCTCGTCGCACCAGCAGTGGGTGCAGTACTCGTTGTTGATGTGCCACACGGTGAGTGCCGGATGGTCCGCGTACCGCGCCGCCAGGTCCTCGGTGAGGGCCGCGGCATAGCGCCGGTAGACGGGGGAGCTCGCGCAGAACTGCTGGCGCGAGCCGTACCAGACGACCGAGCCGTCCTCCGTGCGCGGCAGGGTCTCCGGGTGCCGTGCCCCCATCCACGGCGGCGGGGACGCGGTCGGGGTGGCGAGGGCGACGCCGATGCCGTGCGCGTGCATCAGGTCCATCAGCCGGTCCAACCAGCCGAACTCCCGCGCTCCTGGGCGTGGTTCGATTTTCGCCCAGGAGAAGACGCCGAGGGTGACGGAGTTGACGCCGGCCTCCTTCATCAGCCGGGCATCGTCCTCCCACACCTCCTCGGGCCACTGCTCGGGGTTGTAGTCGCCTCCGAAGAGGATGCGGCCACGGGCTGCGTCGCGCAGGGACGGCATGGCGTCTCTCGTTTCTTACTGGGGTTCTGCGTACTGGATGCCGCGGCCGTTGGTGCCCAGATAGACACGGCCGTGGACACGGGGGTCGCCGGTGATCACTTCGCCGGTCCAGCCCCACTGGTGGGAGTCGTCGTTGATCCGTATCCAGGTGGCGCCCGCGTCGTCCGAGCGCAGCACCGCCACACCGTCATGCGTCGCGGAGACCCTGCCCGTCTGGAAGACGGCCGGGTATCCGGCGCCGGGCCGCTCAGGGCCCTTCACCGGCGCCGCCTTGCCGAAGCCCAGGGCGTGCGAGGCCTGGCAGCCCGCCACCGCCGTGAACGTCAGCCCGCCGTCCGTCGAACGGAACAGTCCGTTGTCCTTCGCGGAAAGCCACAGGTCACCGCTGCGTCCGGGGGCCGCCGCCATCTTGAACTGCACGTCCCCGGACGGGAGTCCGGTCGCGCCCCGGGCGAAGGCCGCCCCGCCGTCCGCCGAGTGGAAGACCGCTCCGGTGTCGGTGTCGTAGACGTAGAAGCGCCGCGCGTCGAGCGGATCGGCGACCGGGGCCGCGCCCTTGGGGAACGTGACGACCTCGGACCAGCTCGCCCCGCCGTCGGTGGAGCGGTGTGCCGGGTACTTGGTGCCGTCCCAGTGGACGAACGACCAGAGCAGGACCGACCCGTCGGCGGAGACCGCGACAGGCCCGGGGGCGGAGGCGGCGATCTCCGGCTGGGCGGCGAACGGCTGCCAGGTCCTGCCGCCGTCGTCCGAGGACGCCCCGGCGGAGGTGGAGCCCGACGGCCAGCCCGTCCGTACGACGTACGAGGGCTTGAGCGCGGCGAGGGCGAGCCCGGTGGCCGTGCCGAAGACCGGGTTCGACGCCATGCCGCGGGACGGGGAGGCGGTGAGCGAGTCGTGGTACATCACCCCGATGTCGCCCAGACCGCTGAGGAGGCGGGCACCCTTTGCGGGCGGGGCGAGCAGGAAACGTACCGACGACTCCTCAAGACCTCGGATCTCCGGGGCCCAGTGGACCAGGTCGCGGGTCCCGAAGATCGTCGCGCCGGTCCCGTACACGATGTGCCGCGAGTCGAACGGGTCGACGGCCACGGCCTGGATCCACCAGCCGAACTTGGCCGACTCCCCGCCCCAGCGCAGATAGGGGGTCTCCGCGACATCGAGGACCGCGGTGTCCTTCAGCGAGGTCCAGGTGGCGCCGGCGTCGGTGGAGCGGAACACCGTGTCGATCTGCGACCAGCGGTTGTTCGTGGTGACCACGAGTGTGCCGGCGCGGCGCGCGTCGACCGCGACACCGCCGTAGCCGAAGCCGTCACCGGCCGCGGCGTCGGGCTGCACGGGGGTCACCTCGCTCCAGGTGTCCGTCACCGTGTCGAGGCGGTGGACCGAGCCGGCGGACTGTCCGTTGGGGCCCGGGGCGTCCGCGTAGGTGACGTACAGGGCGCGGCCGCGGGCGTCGTACGCGGCCCGGACCGGGACCTTCGTCGCCGCGCTCCCGGAGGGCTGTCCGGGTACGGCCTCCCAGCCGCCGGAACCGTCCGTACGGTAGAGCGCGCTGCCGCCGTCACCCCAGCCCGCGTACACCGCCCGGCCCGCGGCGGCGAGGAACATCACGCCCTGGCCGCTCGCCGACGCGGAGGCGGGGAAGTCGGCCGGAGCCCACGACGCACCGCGGTCGGTGGAGCGCAGCAGCCCGTCGTGCCGGGTGCCGAGCCAGAGCGTGTCGCTGTTCCGCGGGTCCACGAGCAGCCGCTCGCCGGCGCCGCGCCCGTCCTCGTTGGCGCCCAGCCGCACCGTCAGGTCTGCCCGCCGCCAGGTCGCGCCCCGGTCCTCGGAGCGGAGCACCGCGCCGGGGCTCGCCCAGGACTGGGCGTACGTGCCGCAGGCCAGATAGAGGCGGTCCGGGTGCGCCGGGTCGACGGCCAGGGCCTCAATGCCGAGCAGGTTCCAGTCGTCCCAGCCGAGGTGGTCGGTGAGCGCGGTCCAGCGGGCCTTCGCCTCGTCCCAGCGGTAGGCGCCGCCGATGTCGGTGCGGGCGTACGCCAGCCCCTTCACGGAAGGGTGGAACAGCACCCCGGTGACGAATCCCGTTCCGCCGATCGCGGCGGTCCGCCAGCGATGGGGCTCGGCGGCGCCGTCCGAGTGGTGCTTCGACGCGGCCGTGGCGGGGCCCGCGGCCGGCAGGGCTGCTGCGGCCGCGGCAACGGCCGCTCCCGCGAGCACCGTTCTGCGACTGGGCGTGGGCGCGGACGAAGTGCGCATGGCGAACACCTTCCGGACAAGGACAAGGAATGGGGCAAGGAATGGGGCAAGGAATAGGGCAAGGAAAGGGACAAGAGGGAGGGGAGGAAGGAGCGGGGCCGGTACCGGCAGGCGTGCGGACCGGCCCCGCACCTGGGCCGTGCTGGATCAGCCCTTCACGGCGCCGGTGAGCATGCCCTTCTGGAAGTGCTTCTGGACGAACGGCGACAGGATCGCGACCGGGATGAGCGCGAGGATCATGACCGCCATCTGCACGGCGAGGCTGTTGATCGACCCGTTGCTGACCGCCGCGCCCATGGCGCCCGGCGGGACCTGGTGCTGGAGGACCAGCTGGCGCAGGATCATCTGCAGGGGGTACTTCTCGCTGTCCTGGATGTAGAGCATCGCGTTGAACCACTGGCTCCAGTAGCCCACCGCGTAGAAGAGCGAGATCACGGCGATCACGGCGCGCGAGAGCGGCATGATGATCTGGAGCAGGATCCGCCACTCGCCGGCGCCGTCGATGCGGGCCGCGTCGATGAGTTCGGGTGCGGTGTCCATGAAGAAGCCGCGCAGGACCAGCACGTTGAAGACGCTGATCGCACTGGGCAGGATCATCGACCAGTAGCTGTCGCTCAGCCCGATGCCCGTGACCAGCAGGTACGTGGGGATGAGCCCCGCACCGAAGAACATCGTCGCCATCAGGGTCATCAGCAGCGGACGGTGGGCGTACGAGTCGCGGCGGCTCAGCCCGTACGCGCACAGGATCGAGACCACCATGCTGACCACCGTGCCGACGACGGTGAGGCCCACGCTCACGGCGGCCGCGCGGGTCACCGCGCCACCGCCGAGGAGCTCCTTGTACGCGACGAACGTGATGCCCTTCGGCCAGACGACCAGACCGCCGGCGTCGTTGATCGCCTTGGTGTCGGAGAGGCTGGTGACGAGCACCACCCAGATCGGGATGATCACGATCGCGCAGATCGCGACGAGACCGAAGCCCTTGAAGGCGAGACCCGTTTTGCTGGGCTCCTCCTCCCACACGGGGCGGGGTTCCGTGCGCAGGGCGCGCTGGAGCGGAGTCTCCGCGCGGGGCGCGGGTTCGGCCGGGTCCTTCTCAAGTTCCAGGAGAGTTGTCATTTCTTGGAGTACACCCCCTGCTCGCCCATCATGTGGGCGACCTTGTTGGCACCCAGCACCATGGCGACGCTGAACAGCCCCTTGAAGACGCCGGCGGCGGCCGCGTAGCCGAAGTCGCCGGTCTTGATGCCCGTCCACCAGATGTAGGTGTCCAGGATTTCCGAAGCGCCGGCGCCGACCTGGTCGCGCTGGAGCAGGATCTGCTCGAAGTCGAGGTTGAGTGCACTGCCCACCCGCAGAACGAGGAGCAGTGCGATGACCGGACGCAGGGCGGGCAGCGTGACGTGCCACATGCGGCGCCAGCGGCCCGCGCCGTCCACGGCCGCGGCCTCGTACAGGTCGGTGTTGACGGCGGCGAGCGCGGCGAGGAAGACGATCACGCCCCAGCCGGCGTCCTTCCATACCGCCTGGGCGGAGACCAGGAACTTGAAGAAGCCCGGGTTGGTCATCAGGTCGAAGCCCTCATGGCCGTGTTCGCGCAGCCATTGGGCAACCAGCCCGGCGCCGCCGAACATCTGCTGGAAGACGGTGACGACGAGCACCCACGAGAAGAAGTGCGGCAGATAGACGACTGCCTGGACCCACGCCCGCACCCGCGCGCTCATGATCGTGTTGACCAGCAGCGCGATGGCGATCGGGATGGGGAAGAAGAGGACGAGCTGGGTGACGAAGATGACCAGGGTGTTGATGAGGACTTCCCAGAAGCGGTAGTCCTCGAAGATCCGGGTGAAGTTGTCGAAGCCGACGAAAGGGCTGCCGGTGATGCCCAGGTCGTACACGTCGTAGTCCTGGAAGGCCACGATGTTCCCGAGCAGCGGGATGTAGTTGAAGATCAGCAGCAGGGCGATGGCCGGCAGCGTCATCAGTACCAGGGTGCGGTCACGGCGCAGACGTTGGCGCCAGGTGATGCCGCCCGCCTGCGGCCCGGTCCTTGCCGGTCTGCTCTTCGACGTACGGGTACGGGGGGTGTCGATCGCGCGCGACCTGCCCGTCCGCCCGCCGCTTCCGTCCTTGCTGTCGCCGTCACCGCTGCCGCTGCCGCCGGCCGGGGCGCCGGCCCCGTCGGCGGTGCGGCCCGGGTCGGTCGTAACCGTGGCCCGTGGTTTCACCGTGTGCTCCCCATGTCGTGCTCTCCACCCCGGCCGCCGGGCCTCGTGCGCCCGGCGGCCTTCTTACGACCTCACCGCTGAGGTCGTTGCTGTCCTGCGTACGGCTGGTGCGCGTCGTACGCGTCAGACGCCGGAGCCGTTCTTGTCGAGGATGTCCTGGTACCAGGCGCGCAGCTTGTCGCCGCCGCTCTTCTTCCAGGTGTTCACGGCCTCGTCGACGTCGCTGACCTTCTTGCGGCCGCGGCGGATGTCCTTCTGGAGGTCGTCGAAGGGCGTGTACAGGGAGGCGTACCGCTGCGGCTCGACGACCTGCATGCCGAAGAAGAGCGGCTTCTTGATGTGCGGGGCCTGACGTGCCATCCAGGCGGCGTAGTCCTTGGCCAGCTGCGGCTGGTCCGGGTAGGCGATCGAGGTGGGCGGCGAGGCGAGGAACAGGAAGGTGGAGGGCTGCGCCTCCTCCACACCCTGCGGAGTGTAGGTCGGGGACCCGTCCTTGATCGTGTAGTGCGTGCCCTTCACGCCGTAGTTGGTGAGCATGAACTCCTCGGTGCCGAACGGCGCGGCCGCGTAGTCGGCGATCGCGAGGAACTCCTCGATCTGCGCCTTGGAGAGCTTCTTGCTGAGGAAGGTGAAGATGCCCGCCGGGTCGTCCTGCCACAGGGTCGGCTTGCCGCCGTCGTGGCTGAAGAAGTCGAGCGCCTGCATGTCGAACTTCGGGTTGGCGGCCTTCTGTTCGGTGACCATGCCCTTCCAGCCGCCGGTGCCGTCGTTGTACATCACGACGTGTCCGCTGGTGAAGCGGATCTTGGCGTCGGCGTCCTTGCCGGCGTCGGCGTCCGGGTGGACGTACCCGCCGTCGTGGAGCTTGCGGGCGAACGCGAGCGCCTCGCGGTACGCCTTCGTCTCGATCTTGTGGACCAGCTTGCCGTTCTCCAACTGCCAGTAGTGCGGCGCGTCCGGCAGCAGGCCGTAGATCTTCTGGATGCAGGTCCAGAGGTCGTCGAAGGCCCACACCTTCTGCTTGGGAGCGGTGTGCTCCTTGCCGAAGGCCAGCAGGTCGTCCGCGCTGGCCGGCACGGCGCCGGAACCGATCAGGTCCTTGCGGTAGAAGATCGCGTTGCCGATGATCGGCGTCGGCATGGGCAGCCCGCGCAGCTTGCCGCCGAAGACGGAGTACTGCCAGGCGCCCGTCGGGATGTTCGCCAGGTTCGGGTACTTCTTGACGGCATCGCCCGCCAGGAAAGGCGTCAGGTCCGCGAACTTGGCGCTGATCGCGTTGCGGATCTGCCCCTGCATGTTCCAGCCGGGGATCGTCATGACGTCCGGGATGTCCGAACCGGCGAGGACCGCGCCGATCTTGTCCTGGTAGGTGTTGCCGTCCTGCGGGTCGAAGTTGAGCGTGGCGCCGACCGCCTTGTTCACCGCTGCGTAGTACGGGTTGTCCTTCTTCGGGACCGTGCCCCACAGCGGCGTCATGACCCGGAACTTCGAGCCCTTGCCCGGGACCGACTTGACCGAGACGACCAGGGGGTCGGGCAGCTTGGTGAAGCCGGGGCTCGAACCGTTGACGCTCGCGACGTCGGGCTGGACCAGGTTCGACGGGGCGTAGGACGGCACAACCTTCTTGAGTGCCTTGCCTGTTGTCGTGCCCTCCTTGCTCCCGGAACCGGAACCGGAGCCGCCGCACGCGGCGAGCAGCGGCACCCCGCCGGCCACGGCGACAGCGGCGACCGCGCCCGTGGCGAGGAAGCTTCTCCGGCTCGGAGCCGTGGAGGAGGGGGAGGAATTCGGCGTCATTGCGTCAACCCTTCGAGGCGCACCAGGACGACACGTGGCGGGCGACCGCCGTTCGGTTCCTGTGTCTGAGGTGGAGCGTTGCTGACTGAGCCGGCGTGACCGGCCGCAGGTGAAGCGGTTCAACAGGGAGGCAGCAGACTCTGTCGCCGTCCCGGAAATTCAAGGGCGCCGGGCGCCCCATCGAAGCTCCGTCGAAGCGCTTCGATGTTGCAGCGAGGTTAAGTGAAGGGCCCCGGCCGCACAAGAGTCCGTTTCCAGATTCCTCCGACCTGTTTCCGAACCGTTTCCTGGCGCAATGGGAGCCTGTGGCGTACGGCGGTCATGGGTAGGGCCTTGACACTTGCGGGGTCGGCCACGGAGCATCGAAGCGCTTCGAAAGATCTTCCGAGGCTCCTCGGGCGCTCGTACGAGGCACTGGCACCGGAAAACCTCCCACCTCTCCAAGGGGACCCGCACGTGACGGAACAACCGCAGCCCTTCCGCGACCCGCAGCTGCCCTTCGCCAAGCGCGTCGACGATCTGCTTCAGCGGCTCACGCTCGACGAGCGGATCGCGATGCTGCACCAGTTCGCACCGGCGGTCGACCGGCTCGGGCTCGGCGCCTTCCGGACCGGCCAGGAGGCCCTGCACGGTGTGGCCTGGATGGGCCCGGCGACGGTGTTCCCGCAGGCCGTGGGGCTTGGCGCCACCTGGAACGACGAACTGGTGCGCCGGGTCGGCGAGGCTGTCGGCAACGAGGTCCGCGCCAAGCGCGCACAGGACGACCGTGTCGGCCTCAACGTCTGGGCCCCCACCGTGAATCTGCTGCGCAACCCGCTGTGGGGACGAGGTGAGGAGGGGTATTCCGAGGACGCGGGCCTGACCTCCGCCATCGCCGTCGCGTACACCCGGGGACTGCGCGGCGACCACCCGCTTTATTGGCGGACCGCCCCCGTCCTCAAGCACTGGCTCGCCCACAACAACGAGACCGACCGCGACACCGCCTCCTCCTCGGTCCGCCCGCGGGTCCTGCACGAGTACGACCTCAGGGCCTTCCGCGACGCCGTGCAGGCGGGCGCGGTGGCCGGTGTCATGCCGGCGTACAACCTGGTCAACGGGCGCCCCAACCACGTCTCGCAGCTCCTGTCCCAGCAGCTGCGCAGCTGGACCGACCGGTCGCTGGTGGTCTGCTCCGACGCCGGGGCGCCGTCCAACCTCGTCGACTCCGAGCACTACTTCGACACCCACGAGGAGGCCACGGCCGCCTCCCTGCGCGCCGGTGTCGACAGCTTCACCGACCACGGACAGGACTCCGCCATCATGACCGGCCGCATCCGCGGCGCCCTGGAGCGTGGCCTGCTCGACGAGCACGACATCGACACAGCGGTCCGCCGGCTGCTCGAAATGCGCTTCTCGCTCGGTGAGTTCGACCCCGAGCTCGACCCGTACGCGAACACCGACGCCTTCGACACCGAGGACCACCGGGCGCTCGCCCTGGAGGCCGCCGAGCAGGCAGTCGTCCTGCTCAAGAACGACGGCCTGCTGCCGCTCGACCCCGCCGCCGGGAAGACCGTCGCCGTCGTCGGCCTCCTCGCGGACGCCTGCAAGCTCGACTGGTACAGCGGCACGCTGATCCACCGCTCCACCCCGCTCGACGGACTGCGGGACCGCTTCGGCGCCGACCACATCGTCTTCGCGGAGGGCGCCGACCTGGTCCGGCTGAAGTGCGCGGAAGGCTGGCTGCAGATTCCCGCGGCGGGCGAGAGTCAGGAGCCGGTGCGCGGCGCGGAAGGCGCCCTCGACCCGGCGCTGCTCGCCGGCCGCACCGACCTGCCGCCGCTGACCTGCGGCGACACCCCGTCGGAGCTGGCGCTCGTGGACTGGGGCAACGGCGTGATCACCCTGCGGGAACCGGCCGGACGCTACCTCTCGGTCGCCGAGGACGGCTTCGTACGCGCCTCCGCGGACGAGCCGGGTGGCTGGATCGTCCAGGAGACGTTCCGCTGGGAGGCGGTGGAAGGTCATGCCGGCGGTCACCGCCTTCTGCATGTCGGAACGGGTAGGTATGTCTCTGTCGCCGCCGACGGCGTAAAGGTTGCCGCCCCCGGCGAAGAAGTTTCCGGCTCCGACCGGGCCGCCGGAACGGTCTTCGAGCTGGAGGTCGCCGAGCGCGGCGAGGACGCCGTCGCCCGCGCGGCAGCCGCCGCCGACCTCGTGATCGTGGTCGCCGGCAACGACGCGCACATCAACGGCCGCGAGACCGAGGACCGCACCACCCTCGATCTCCCCGCCCAGCAGGAACGCCTCTGGCGCGCCGCCCACGCCGCCAACCCGCGCACCGTGCTCGCGGTCACCTCCGCCTACCCGTACGCCCTGACCGACGCAGCGGCCACACTGCCCGCACTGCTGTGGACCGCACATGGCGGCCAGGCCGCCGGGACCGCGCTCGCCCGTGTCCTGGCCGGCGACGTCTCCCCGGCCGGCCGGCTGCCGCAGACCTGGTACGCCTCCGACGCGGAACTGCCCGGCCTGCTGGACTACGACATCATCGGCTCGCGCCAGACCTACCTCTACTACGAGGGCACCCCGCTCTACCCGTTCGGCCACGGCCTCTCGTACAGCGACTTCACCTACAGCGCCCTGAACGCCGAGCGCGACGGCGACCTGCTGCGGGTGTCGCTGACCGTCACCAACACCGGTGCCGTCGCGGCCGACGAGGTCGCCCAGCTGTACGTGCGTGCGGTGGCGCCGTCCGTCGTCCGGCCGCTGCGCCAGCTGGCCGGCCACCGCCGGCTGCACCTGGCGCCCGGCGCCGCGGAGCGCGTCGACCTCATCGTCCCCGTCGCCGAGCTCGGTCACTGGGACGTGGCGCACGGCCGCTGGACCGTCGACCCGGGGGCGTACGAGATCCAGGCAGGCGCCTCCAGTACGGACATCCGGCTCATCACCGTCGTCACCGTCGACGGCGACCCGGCCGGACCGCGCCCCGTCCTGGTACGCGGTCTGGACGCGGCCGACTACGACGAGCAGCTGGGCACCGAGATCGTCGACCGCGCCAGGACGGACGGCGACGCGGTCACCGCCGTCGCCGAGGGCAACGAACTCCTGTACCGGCGCTGCGACTTCGCGGACGGGGCGAGCGGAGTCGAGGTGTCGGCCGCGGGGGAGGGGGCCGTGCTGATCACCGTCGACGGCAGCACCGTCACCGTCCCGGTCGCCGCCACCGACGGACCGTACGACTACCGAACCGTCCAGGCGGGGCTGAACGCCTCCGGCACCGGAGATCTGCGCATCACTCTGCGCGGCACGGTGCGCCTGGCCCGGATCACCTTCACCGGGAACGGCGAATGAACCGGACCGCTCCGCGCACCCCTGTCCCTGTCCCTCCCCCTCCGGTTGTCCCCGGCAAGGAGTCCGCATGAAGTTCACCGACGGCTTCTGGCTCATGCGTGAGGGCGTACGCGCCTCCTACGCGACCGAGATCCGCGATCTGCGCGTCGGCGCCGACCAGTTCACCGCCTACGCGTCGGTCAAGCATGTCGCCGAGCGCGGCGACACCCTCAACACCCCGCTCATCACCGTCGAATGCTTCTCCCCGGCCGAAGGCGTCATCGGCGTGCGCACCACCCACCACGCCGGCACGGTCCACCGCGGCCCCGACTTCGTCCTCCCCGGCCTCGACCCGGCAGCCGCCGGGGCCCGCACCCGGCGGGACGGCGCGGTCACCGAACTGACCAGCGGCCCGCTGACCCTGCGCATGGACGGCGACGGCCCCTGGGGCCTGACCTTCCTGGACGCCGACGGACGGCGCCTCACCGGCGTCGACGCCAAGGGCACCGCCTTCGCCACCACGCCGGACGGCGCCCACCACATGCTGGCCCAACTCGCCCTGGACATCGGTGAGAACGTCTACGGCCTCGGTGAGCGCTTCACCCCGTACGTCAAGAACGGCCAGACCGTCGACATCTGGCAGGCGGACGGCGGCACCAGCAGCGAACTGGCCTACAAGAACATCCCGTTCTACCTCTCGTCGCGCGGCTACGGCGTCTTCGTCAACCACCCCGGCAAGGTCTCCTTCGAGATCGGCTCGGAGTCGGTCGGCCAGGTGCAGTTCAGCGTCGAGGACCAGTCGCTGGAGTACTACATCGTCGCCGGGCCGACGCCCAAGGAAGTGCTGGCCCGCTACACCGCGCTGACCGGCCGCCCCGCCCTGCCGCCGGCCTGGTCCTTCGGCCTCTGGCTCACCACGTCCTTCTGCACCTCGTACGACGAGGAGACCGTCACCTCCTTCGTCGACGGCATGGCGGAGCGCGACATCCCGCTCTCCGTCTTCCACTTCGACTGCTTCTGGATGCGCGAGTACCAGTGGTCGGACTTCCTGTGGGACCCGGAGGTCTTCCCCGATCCGGAGGGCATGCTGGCCCGGCTCAAGGAACGCGGGCTGCGGATCAGCATGTGGATCAACCCGTACATCGCCCAGAAGTCAGCCCTGTTCGCGGAGGGCGCCGAACTCGGCTACCTGGTGCGCAGGCCCAGCGGCGACATCTGGCAGTGGGACCTGTGGCAGCCCGGCATGGCCCTGGTCGACTTTACCAACCCCGCGGCGCGCGAGTGGTACAACGGCAAACTCCGCGTCCTGCTCGACCAGGGCGTCGACTGTTTCAAGACGGACTTCGGCGAGCGCATCCCCACCGATGTCGTCTGGCACGACGGCTCCGACCCGGAGCGCATGCACAACTACTACGCGCAGATCTACAACCGCACCGTCTTCGAACTCCTGGAGAAGGAGCGCGGCCACGGCGAGGCGGTGCTCTTCGCCCGCTCGGCAACGGCGGGCGGCCAGCAGTTCCCCGTGCACTGGGGAGGCGACTGCTTCGCCTCGTTCACCGCGATGGCCGAGTCGCTGCGCGGCGGCCTCTCCCTGTCGCTGTCCGGCTTCGGCTTCTGGAGCCACGACATCGGCGGCTTCGAGGGCACGCCCGACCCGGCGGTCTTCAAGCGCTGGCTCGCCTTCGGCCTGATGTCGTCGCACAGCCGGCTGCACGGCAACGTGTCCTACCGGGTGCCGTGGGCGTTCGGCGAGGAGGCGGTGGACGTCGCCCGGAAGTTCACCCTGCTGAAGCACCGGCTGATGCCGTACCTGTACGGGGCGGCCGCGACCGCCCACCGTACGGGCGTCCCGATGATGCGCCCCATGCTGCTGGAGTTCCCCGGCGACCCGACGACCCGGATGCTGGACCGCCAGTACATGCTCGGACCGGACCTGCTGGTCGCGCCCGTCTTCACGGAGGACGGACAGGTCGAGTACTACGTACCCGAGGGCACCTGGACCGTCCTGCTGACCGGTGAGACCGTCACCGGACCGGTCTGGCGCCACGAGACCCACGGCTTCGACAGCCTGCCGGTCCTGGTGCGTCCGGGCGCGGTGCTCCCGTGGGGCTCGGACGACCAGCGCCCCGACGGCGACTGGCTGGACGGGCTCACGCTGCGGGTCTTCGGCGGGGCGTCCACGGCATCCACCGGCGACGGCACGTCCGTCACGGTGCCGGACCTGACGGGCGCGACCGCCGCCACGTTCCGGGTGGTGCGGGACGGGGAGACCCTGACCGTCACCTCCGAGGGCACGGACCGTCCGTACCGCGTGGTCGCGGAGCCGACGGGGGCCGAGGCTGAGGGATCGGGCACGGTGACGCTGCGGGGGGCCTGAGGTGTCCGGGGCGGGGCTGTCGGAGCAGAGCGGTTACGGCTCCGACAGCCCCGCCCCCGTCCGTCCGACGGGTTGCGGCGGGTTGGGCGGCGGGGTCAGTGCGTCGCGCGGGCCAGGGCCCGGTCCGCCGCGCCCCGCGAGGTGTGCCACAGCGTGGTCACGGGCTCCCAGACGCGGATGCCCCGGTCCATGCCCACCGTGGCCGCGCCGAACGTGACCCCGTAGTGCGCGGGGTCCGCCGCCACGGACAGGCTGCGGACCACATGTCCCCGGGTGGTGCCGCGCTCCGCCGTGCGCACGGCGGCGTAGCCGCGCTCGCCCGGCGAGAGCACGTAGGAGCCGCTGGTGGCGGGCGGGACGGGCTGGGCCGAGCCGTCGAGGCCCCGGAACGTGATCGTCGGGATACGGTCCACGACACAGGTGCGGCCGCCCCGGTTGGTGACGGCGATCCGCGCCACGTTGTGCTTCCCGCCGGGTGCGGCGGAGAGCCTGAGGGCCTTCTCCTGGCAGTGGGCCGGGCGGGCCGACGCCCCGTGGGTCGCCGCGCCGGCCGTCGTCGACGCGGCGGTGGCCGTCAGGGCCAGGGTGGCCGCCGCGGTGAGCGCGACGGTGAGAGTGGAGCTCGGACGCATGATGTTTCTCCCCTTGGATCGACAGCCTGCGGTCGCGGCCACAGGGCCCCGGTGGCCGGTAAGGCCGACAGGGACATTCTGAACGGTATGCCCGGTTCATGGCGATAGATCGGACATATCGGTTCTGCATCTGTCGCCCGGATGGCGCTGCCGCCCACCCGCACCTCATGGGTGGGTGGCAGCGGGCCGGAGCTACCGCGCCCGGACCGTGGCCATCACCTCGCGGTCCGGCTGCAACGTCAGGGACGGCACGGGTTCGACCGTGCCCGGATCCACGTCCAGGTCGAAGCGGCGCGCGAGTACCGCCAGGATCAGCACCGCCTCGACCATCGCGAACCGGGTGCCCAGGCAGACCCGCGGGCCGCCGCCGAAGGGGAACCAGGCGTACTCCGCGATCTCGTCGCCCGCCTCCGCGTCCCAGCGCTCCGGGCGGAACTCCTCCGGCTCGGGGAACCACCGCTCGTCCCGGTGCGTGGCCCACTGACTGCTCCACACCCTGGTGCCCTCCGGCATGGGCACCCCGCCGATCCGTGCCCCTTCCTTCGCGACCCCGGTGACCAGCCAGATCGTCGGGTACAGCCGCAGCGTCTCCTTGACCACCGCCTGGGTGTAGGTGAGCCGGGCGTAGTCGTCGAACCCCGGCTCGCGGTCACCGAGCACCCGGTCCAGCTCCTCGGTGAGCGCGGCCCGCGCCCGGGGGTTGCGGGACAGCAGGTACCAGGCCCACACCAGCGTCGAACTCGTCGTCTCGTGGCCGCCGATGTACAACGTGACCGTCTCGTCGCGGATCTCCTGGTCCGTGAGCCGCGCCCCCGTCTCGTCGACGGCGGTGAGCAGCCGGCTGAGCAGGTCCGGGCGGTCGTCCCCGCCGTCGCGATGCCGGGCGACGACCCGGCCCACCTCGGCGTCGATGACCGCGGCGGCCTTCTTGATCCTGGCCCGTCCGGGCGTCGGCACCCAGTCCGGCAGCAGCGCGCCGATGCCTGCGAACTCCTTGCCGATCTCCGCCTGTGCCACGTCCATGGCCCGGCCCATCGCCTCGGCGTCCGCTGGGGTGTCGACACCGAAGATGGTGCGGACGGCGATCTTCTGCGTCAGTGCCGCCATCTCCCGCTTGATGTCGATGCGTTCGCCGCCCGACCAGGTGTCCGCGAGCTCCACCGTGCTCCCCGCCATGGTCGCCGCGTACGACCGCACCTGCTTGGGCCGTACGGACGGCTGCACGAGCGACCGCTTGCGCCGCCAGTCGCTGCCGCGCGCCACCACGACGCCGGTGCCCATCACGGTACGGAAGGCGATACCGAGCGCCGGCTGGTCGAAGGTGCGTTCCGTCTCGGTGAGGAGTTCGCCGATGCACTCCGGATCGGCTACGAACACACAGGAGTTGCGGCCGAAGCGCCACTGGACCATGTCTCCGTGGCCGCGCAGCCGCTCGAAGAACGCCAGAGGATTCTTTCCGAACTGAGGCATGCTCCCGAGGAAGGGCAGCCCCTTCGGGCCCGGGACGATCCTGTGGCCGCGCGGCCCGGCATCGACGGCCGGCCCGGTCTCCGTGGACATGAAAGGTCTCCGCTCCCTGGTGGCGCGCCACGATCGGCACGCGGCGACATGGCTCCGGTGGAACCGCTGACCACGTTCCCGTCACCGGCCTTGTGGAGTACGTGAGTTGTCGAGGGTAGTCGCGCGGGGTGCCGGAGCACGAGGCGGCCGTGCGGCGCTGCGGTGGTGCGGAGCGCAGGTGGCGGCGCGGACTGCGCCGCGAACGGACTCCTGCGGGAATGGCGACGGCATGCGGTGCAGAGGCCTCGAGGATGACATCGCCGATGGGGGAGTTTTTGCCTAAAGCTATTAGGCAACTGCATAATAGTTGATGCCAAACAGGGAGATGAGCATGGTGCGTGTGGGGCTGACCGCGGAACGCCTGGCCCAGGCCGGGGCGGAGCTGGCTGACGTGGTCGGCTTCGACCAGGTGACCGTTTCGGCGCTCGCCCGGCGGTTCGACGTCAAGGTCGCGAGCCTGTACTCACATCTGAAGAACTCCCACGACCTCAGGACCAGAATCGCCCTGCTGGCCCTGGAGGAGCTCGCCGACCGCGGCGCGGCCGCCCTGGCGGGCCGGGCCGGCAAGGACGCCCTGAGTGCGTTCGCGGACGTCTACCGCGACTACGCCAGGGAGCACCCCGGCCGTTACGCCGCAGCCCAGTTCAAGCTCGACCCGGAGGCGGCCGCAGCCAGTGCCGGTGGCCGGCACGCCCGGATGACGCGGGCGATCCTGCGCGGCTACGACCTGACGGAACCGGACCAGACGCACGCGGTACGGCTGCTGGGCAGCGTCTTCCACGGCTACGTCAGCCTGGAGATGCAGGGAGGGTTCAGCCACAGCGCCCCCGACTCGCAGGAGTCCTGGACACGGGTCATGGACGCCCTTGACGCGCTGCTGCGCAACTGGCCCGCGCCCTGACCGCGTTCCGCTGCCATCGGCCGGCGGTGACCGTCGCCGCGGGAGACCGAACACTTCAGACGTCACGAGTAACAGGTAGAGACATGGACACTGAGACCAGCTGGATCACCACGCCGATCACCGCGGACCTTCTGCGCGGCGCGCTCGACCTGGAGCGCACCGAGCGGGGGCTGCGCCCGCACCGGCTGCCCGCCCGGGCCCGCGCGCAGTGCGCGGACGGTCAGTTGGCCATGGCGGAGGCCCAGCCCTCCGGCGTACGGCTGGTGTTCCGTACCCGAGCCACCGCCATCGAGCTGGACGCACTGCGTACCAAGACGGCCTACGAGGGCGCACCGCCGCGTCCCGACGGGGTCTACGACCTGCTCGTCGACGGCCGGCTGGCGGGACAGGACCGTGCGACCGGGGGCAACGTCCTCATGGTCGACATGACCACCGGGTCCGCGGAGACCCGGCCCGGCCCGCTCGGCACCGTCCGGTTCTCCGGGCTGGCCGAGGGCGTCAAGGACATCGAGATCTGGCTGCCGTACAACGAGACCACCGAGCTCGTCGCCCTGCGCGCCGACGCCCCCGTCGAGCCGGCACCGGAGAGCGGCCGCAAGGTGTGGCTGCACCACGGCAGTTCGATCAGCCACGGCTCCGACGCGGCAAGCCCGACGTCCACCTGGCCCGCGCGTGCCGCCTTCCTCGGCGGCGTGGAACTCATCAACCTGGGCCTGGGCGGCAGCGCACTGCTCGACCCGTTCACGGCCCGCGCGATGCGCGACACCCCCGCGGACCTGATCAGCGTCAAGATCGGGATCAACATCGTCAACGCCGACCTGATGCGCCTGCGCGCCTTCGCCCCGGCGGTGCACGGCTTCCTCGACACCATCCGCGAGGGGCACCCGGACACCCCGCTGCTGGTCGTCTCGCCCGTCCTGTGCCCCATCCACGAGGACACTCCGGGCCCCAGCGCCCCCGACTTCAGCAACCTCTCCGAGGGCAGGATCCGGTTCGCAGCGATGGGCGACCCCGCGGAACGGGCCGCCGGAAAGCTCACGCTCAACGTCATCCGGGACGAGCTGAGCCGCCTCGTGGCGCAGCGCTCGGCCGACGACCCGAACCTCCACTACCTCGACGGCCGCAGCCTCTACGGCGAGAAGGACTTCGCCGAACTGCCGTTGCCGGATCAGCTCCACCCGGACGCCGCCACCCACCGCCGCATCGGCGACCGTTTCGCCGGACTGGTGTTCACCGACGACGGTCCGTTCGCCGCCTGACCGGCCGGCCGGCCGTTCCCGGTGGCATCAGCCCGTATTCGGCGGCGGGCCGGGCCGGACGAGCCCGGACTGGTAGGCCATGACGACGAGTTGGGCACGGTCGCGGGCGTCGAGCTTGTTCATCGCGCGCTGGATGTGGGTGCGTACGGTGAGCGGGCTGAGGGCGAGGGATTCGACGATCTCGGTGTTGGACCTGCCGTTGGCGGCCAAGGCCGTTACCTCGGCGTCGTGCCCCTTGGCGCGCTCCTGCCGGTAGCGGGCGATGACGAAGACCGCATAGTCGATCCCGACCGCGAGACCCAGCATGCTCGCCAGCGAGCCGGTGGACGGGGACAGGCCGAAAGCGCTGCCCAGGGCCATGATCGAGGCCGTGCTGATCCCGACGCCGAGGACGGCGGTGAGGAGCGGGACCCCGGCGGCGGCCGGCGAACCGAACGTGATCAGCAGCACCAGCGCGGCCACCGCGACGCCCACGGCTTCACCGATGCCGCCCGCCCCGACCGAGCCCGACACCGCGGACCCGCGCGCCTCCACCGTCAGACCGGCCTCCTCGGCCCGGTCGATGACGTCCTGCAGTTTCTGCTTGCCGGCGTCCGTCAGCGCGTCGGCCGCCACCTTGTACGAGACGCTCGTGTACGCCGTCGAGCCGTCCCTGCTCACGGCGTGCGCGTCGAAGGGGTTGCGGCGCCGTTGACTGCGGGTCCGTGGCGATCTCGGCCACCGCTTCGTCGACGGCCTGCCGGTACTCGGCGGCAGTGACCTTCCGTCCGTCCGGGGCGACGAGGACGATCTGGGCACCGGCCCCGTCCGCTTCCGTGCCCGGGAACCGCTCGTCCATGAGGTCGAACGCCCGCTGGGACTCCGTCCCGGGCATCGAGGAGGATCGTCGGGCGCCGCAGGGGCGCTGACCGCACCGACCGATCGCCGCCAGGACGGCCGGCCACGGCAGCACCACGTATCGGCGCCGCCCGAAGGCCGCCCGGCCCAGTCGGTACAGGAATGACGCCATGGAAAAGGGACTCCGCATCTCTCGGGAACCCTTCGAGCCTCTCGGGACCGACCCCCTCCCGGAGTCATGCGGCTGCGGACAATCCCGGCTACTGAATACGCAGCAGAGGCGCCCCGGACGTGCTGCGACCGCACGAGGGGACGGGCCGGAGAACCAGGAGAGGACGACCGCCGCCCGAGGGGAGGGCCGGGCCGTGAACACCGATCCCACCCAGCTGAGCGTCCGAGAAGTTCAGAGCCCGACGATCAGCTGAATGCAGACGATCTTGACGAGGATGGCCAGCGCGAACAGCGTCGAGTACCCGTTGTTGACGCGGCTGTCGCTGACCCGGCTGTTGGCGTACGCGGTGATCGCCGGGTTGCCGACGTACCCGGAGAGCAGGCCCATCGTCCGCTCCCGGCTCTGTCCGAGCGCCTTCGCGATCAGCACCATGAGCGTGTAGCTGACCACCGCCCCGATCACCAGGACGGCCACCAGCTTCAGACCGAACACGGAGAACGCGTTCTGGCGGAAGGAGTAGCCGGAAGTGAGGCCGACGACCGCGAGGAAGAGCAGCAGCCCGAGCTGGCGCAGCGTGAGGTTGGCCCGGGTCGGCAGGGTCCACACCAGGGGGCCGGTGCGTCGGCGCCAGCCCAGGATCATGCCCATCACCAGCGGCCCTGCGCCCGTCCCGAGGGCAAGGGTGGTGGAGCCGAGGGTGAGTGAGGGGATGGCGATGAGGAAGCCGAGCGTGAGCCCGAGCCCCAGGCTCACCGCGCTCACCTCGCTGACCTTCGTCTCCGTGTCACCGAGGTACGTGGAGACCTCGGTGATCCGTTCGCGCGGCATCACCACGCGTACCCGGTCGTCGAGCTGGAGCATCAGGTCGTCATGGGCGAGCATGTCGACATCGCCGCGACGGACCCGGCTGACGGCCGCCCCGTACCGCTCGCCCAGACCGAGTTCGGCGATCGTGTGGCCCGCGAGTTCCGGGTTCGTGAGCAGGACCCGGCGGTAGTCGACCGTCCGCCGGTTGTCGAGGAGATGGACGGGGGCGGCCGAGCCCAGCCGCTCGGTGGCGGTGCGTACGTCGTCCTCGCCGCCGACCAGCACGACCAGGTCACCGGGGCGCAGCCGCCCCAGTCCGCGCGCCACCCGCACGTCGCCGCCCTCGGGGCGGTACTCGCTGGCCAGCACCCGGTGGTCCGCGACGCCCGGCACCTCGTCCCACTCCGTCTCGTGATCCACCTGGACCGTACGGGTGACGAGGACGGGCGGCGGCCCTGAGTCCGGGTCGCGGCGTGCCACCCAGCGGCGGCGGGCCGCGACCGCGGAGACGAACAGGATGGTGATGACCACGGCGAGCGGATAGCCGATCGCGTACCCGACCGCGGGCTGCGCCGGATCGGCCGAGGCCTCCTGGGCGGCGGCCAGGCCCGGCGTGGTCGTGCCGATGCCCGCGTAGCCTCCGGCCAGGAACGGTCCGCTGATCCCGAAGCCGCTGTGTCCCACATAGCCGACCACCACCGCGGTGAGCGCGAGCGCCACCACCGCACCGGCCATCACCGCAAGCTGGCTGCGCAGTTCACGGAAGAACGCCGGCCCCGATTCCAGACCCACGGTGTACACGTACAGGGCCAGACCCAGCGCCGAGACGCCCGCCGGCACGGCGGGTGCGATGTCCTCGTCGAGCGCCCCGACCAGCAGGCCGACGAACAGGACACCGGCCGCACCGAGTTTCACCGGGCCGAACCGCACCATTCCGAGCAGGGCGCCGACGGTGATGACGGCGAACACGGCCACCCAGGGATTGTCCGCGAAGAACTGCCACACGGGGCGGGCCTCCCGAGAGAAGAGCGGGCTGAGCCTGACCCGGGTCATGGTCTTCGAGGCGACGGGAGGCTGCCACTCGGGAGAAGCTGACGTGGATCGGTGCGGCGCCTGACAGGTGGTCGGGAGCGGCTTCCGCCGCGCGTCGACGCGCGGTCCGGGCGGCCCACGCGGACCGGACCGCTGCATCCTCCTGCGGTCCGGTCCGCGTGGGCCACGCCGTCGGCCGGGCCGGTCGCCCGGCCCGGCCGACGGCGACGCGTCGTCAGACGCCCGGCGGGACCCGGGACGGGCGGCCGCTGCCGCGCGTCAGCGAGTAGCCGAAGACGGCCGCGAACGCGCCCAGCACCCCGCCGCCGACCGTCCACAGCCAGCGGTCGGTCCACCAGCCGGAGGACCAGCCGTCCTCGGGTTCGCCCGCGAGTGCGACCGGGGCCGCCGACGCTCCGTCGGCGGCCTGCTCGACCGAGGACACGCCCGGAACCAGCGGCTTGGAGAGGCTGCCGTCGACATCGGCCGCGCCGCCCTTGTCGGCCGCGGTGACCTCGACCTCGGTCTGCACCGGCAGCCCGAGGTCCGCCGAGGGCAGGTCGACGACCGTGAGGCGGACGTAGTAGCTGCCGGGCAGCGGGTCGTTGGCCCACGGTTCGGACCAGGCCCTGACGGTACGCAGGACGCAGGTGAGCTCGACCGTGCCGGCGTCGGCCGCGATCTTGCCGGTCTGCTTCCCGTACATGCAGGCCTGACGACGGCGAAGCCCGTCGTACACGTCCACCTGCCAGGTAGAGGCGCCGTGCCGCGCGGTGCTCTCCGGCAGGGTGACCTTCGCCCGGACCGTGGCCCGCTGTCCGGCGTCGGCAGGGAAGACCCAGTACAGGTAGTCGCCGGTGGAGGCGCCGGCGGTGGCGAGCTGGTCCTGCTGGAGCGCCGTGGCGGTGCGGAAGGTGGTGCCCGCCTCCGTGGGGCCGGACCCGTCACCGGACTCGCTCGGGCTCGGACTGGCCGACGGGTCGTCCGCGACGGCGGCACCCGCCCCGGTCAGCAGGGCGAGCCCGGTCAGCAGCGCACCCGCGAGCACGCGTCTCGTACGGAACATCAGTGGGTCCTCCAGACGGCGAAGCGCCAGCGCGAGATCCAGCCGGTCAGCAGGCCCGCGATCAGTCCGGTCAGGACGAGCACGCCCAGCAGCCACCAGCCGCGGCCGAGACCGAACGCGGCGGCGTCGGCCGCCGCGTCGGGGGCGTCCACCAGGTCGATCGTCAGCTCGACCGGCATGCCGGGAGCGGTCTTCACCGAGGCGGGGGCCGAGAAGGAGTTGGAGACCTGGAGACAGACGGTCTCCGCGGCCGGCTCGACGTCGTCGTCCGTGTCCTGTTCGGGCTTCGGGTAGCGCAGACCGGAGGAGATGGCGTCGGTGCGTCCGGTGCCGGACTCCGCACCTCTGACGATCTCGCGGCCGTGCACGGTGACCGCACGCAGCA
The DNA here is from genome assembly GCF_043203805.1 of Streptomyces sp. LN549. Classification (NCBI taxonomy): domain Bacteria; kingdom Bacillati; phylum Actinomycetota; class Actinomycetes; order Kitasatosporales; family Streptomycetaceae; genus Streptomyces; species Streptomyces sp. LN549. The sequence goes on from NZ_JAZHRI010000002.1 coordinate 8,001,992, forward strand.
GCATGCCGTAGTCGTTGCTGACCGCACGGTCGGCGAACACGCTCACCGAGGCGCGCAGTTCCTGGCCGGGCAGCACGTCGACCCGGTACCAGCGGTGCTCGGCGAACTTCTCGCGGTCGGTGTAGAGACCCGGCGCGAGCTTCGGGGCGTCGGTGCAGCTGTCCGTGCCCTTGGCCGCGACCGGGGTGACGACGGGTTCCGCCGCCCGGTCCACCAACTGCTTGACGCGGCCGGAGAGTTCATCGGTGTGCTGGACGGCGGTGTACGTGCCGCCGGTGGCCTCCGCGATGCAGGTGAGCTGCTGGCGGATCTTCGCGTTCGGTACCAGGCCGAGGGTGTCGATGACCAGGTGGATGCCGCGCGCCGCGATGTCACGGGCGACCTCGCACGGGTCGAGCGGACCGCAGGTGTCCTCGCCGTCGCTGATCAGCACGATCCGGCGGGTGGAGTCGCCGCCTTCCAGATCGTCGGCGGCTCCCAGCAGCGCCGGTCCGATCGGGGTCCAGCCGGTGGGCGCCAGTGTGGCGACCGCGGTCTTGGCCTCGGTGCGGTCCAGCGGTCCGACCGGGTAGAGCTGCTTGGTGTCCTTGCAGCCGACCTTCCGGTCGTCGCCCGGGTAGTCGGCGCCGAGGGTCCGGATGCCGAGCTGCACCTGCTCGGGCACCGCGTCCAGGACCTCGTTGAACGCCTGCTTCGCGGCGGTCATCCGGGACTGGCCGTCGATGTCACGGGTCCGCATGGACCCACTGACGTCGAGCACGAGCTCGACCTTGGGGGAGGCTTTGGTGGGGGTTTCATCGGCGGACGCGGGGAGCGCCGAGCCGAGCCCGGCGGTCAGGGTGGCGAGCAGAATGCCCACCCCGACCGTCAGCCTTCTTCTTATGATCATCGCCGGATAGTAGTGAACATCAGTTCGCTATCCAAAACGGCCGGTGCCCGCCGCACGCGCTTGTGTGCGGCGGGCGACGGGACATGACAGAGGGTCAGCTCCGCCGGCCGGTCCGGCCGTGAGTTCTGCCGTCAGTTCAGCCGGTCGGCTTCGCCGGGTGGTCCGCCTTCGCGCCCAGCAGCGGCCCCGCCGCCCGTTCCAGTACCGAACCGACTCGCTCCCAGGTGGCCAGGTCCCTCTCGACCGCCTCCAGGCGCACGTCCTCACCCGTGTCCCAGCCGGAGGCGATCGCCACGGGGTCCGTGCCCGTGGCCGCCGAGGCGGCGAGCGCGGCGGCCCCCAGTGCGACCAGTTCCCCGCTGGCGGGCACGGTCACCGGCCGTCCGGAGAGGCGGCGTACCGTCTCCACCCATACGCGTCCCTGGGCGCCGCCGCCGATCAGCCGGAGCGGCCGGTTCGCCACCTCGGGGTCGGCCGGGTCCAGTCCGCAGGCCAGCAGCAGTTCGTCCAGCGCGCGCAGCACGGTGACGATCGCGCCCTCGTAGGCGGCGCCCAGGAGTTGCTGCGGAGTCGTGTCGTGGCGCAGACCGGTGAGGAGGCCGGCGGCGGTGGGCAGGTCGGGGGTGCGTTCGCCGTCCAGGTAGGGCAGGAGTACGGCTTCGCCGCCGGGGGTCGCGTCATTGCGGTCCAGGCCCAGCAGGGCGGCCACCTTGTCCACGGCGAGCGTGCAGTTGAGGGTGCAGGCCAGCGGAAGGTACGTACCGTCCGCCGCGGCGAAGCCGGCGAGTGCGGGGGAGGCCGGCCGGGCCCGGGAGGCGGTGAAGACCGTGCCCGAGGTGCCCAGGCTGAGGACCGGGTGGTCGAGGAGCCCGGCGCCGCCGAGCCCGAGGCCGACGGCGGCGCTCATGTTGTCACCGGTGCCCGCCGCGACTGCGATGCCGGCCGGCAGGCCCAGCGCCGCGGCGGCCTCCTCCGTCAGTGAACCGACGCGCGCCGCCCCGCTGGATGCCACCTCCGGCAGCAACTCCGGGTCGATGGAGAGGAGTGCGAGGAGCTCCGGGTCGTAGGAACCGGTCGCGGTGGAGTACCAGCAGGTACCGGACGCGTCGCCCGGATCGGTGACGGCGCGGCCGGAGAGGCGCTCGGTCAGGAAGTCGTGGGGGAGCCGGATCGCGACGGTCGCGGCGGCGGTCTCCGGTTCGTTCTCCCGCAGCCACTGCCACTTCGACGCGGTCATCGAGGCCACCGGCACCGAGCCGGTGCGCGCGGTCCAGGCGTCGGCTCCGCCCAGTGCCACGGTGAGCGCGGCGGCCTGCGGGGCGGAGCGGGTGTCGTTCCACAGGAGGGCCGGGCGCAGCGGGCGGCCCGCGCCGTCGAGGACGACCAGTCCGTGCTGCTGCCCTGCGACGGCGATCCCGGTGATGTCGGCGGCGGCGACGCCGGACTCCTTCAGTCCGGCGGCTACCGCGTCGCGCAGCGCCTGCCACCACACCTCGGGATCCGTCTCGCGGGCCCCGCCCTCGCCGGTGACGACATGCGGGGCGCGGCCGACGGCGAGCAGCCGGCCGGTGGCGGTGTCGACGAACGCGGCCTTGGTGGACTGGGTGGAACTGTCCACACCGATGACGACCTCATGCGGCGGCATGGCTGACCTCAATCTCTGGCTCAGGGGGTTCCCGGGCTGTGGACCCTCGCACTGCGGGCTCTCACGTCGACGGGATTTGATCGTACGCAAAACAAATTACGCGATGGATCCCCTCCGGAACAGGGGATGCTCCGGATTTCCGGGGTCGTGGGGTTCCGTTCACGAGGTGGTCCGTGCATGATTAGTCATGACAGTGAACAAATTGAGGTTCGGCCGCTCGACCGGCTGCGGACCCAGGCACCGAAGGCGGCTGGACCATGACGGAACGCTTCACGCCCACCCCCCAGGACAAGTTCACCTTCGGTCTGTGGACCGTGGGCTGGCAGGGGCGCGACCCGTTCGGTGACGCGACCCGGGAGCCGATCGACCCGGTCGACTCCGTCCAGCGGCTCGCGGAGCTGGGCGCCTACGGCGTGACCTTCCACGACGACGACCTGATCCCGTTCGGCTCGACGGACTCCGAGCGCGAAGGCATCGTGAAGCGGTTCCGTCAGTCGCTGGACGCGGCCGGACTCGTCGTTCCCATGGCGACGACGAACCTCTTCACCCACCCCGTCTTCAAGGACGGCGCGTTCACCGCCAACGACCGCGACGTCCGCCGCTACGCGCTGCGCAAGACGCTGCGCAACATCGACCTCGCCGTCGAGCTCGGCGCCACCACCTACGTCGCCTGGGGCGGCCGTGAGGGCTCCGAGTCGGGTGCGGCCAAGGACATCCGCGTCGCGCTCGACCGCATGAAGGAGGCCTTCGACCTGCTGGGCGACTACGTCACCGAGCAGGGCTACGACCTCAAGTTCGCCATCGAGCCCAAGCCGAACGAGCCCCGCGGCGACATCCTGCTCCCCACCATCGGCCACGCCCTCGCCTTCATCGAGCGCCTGGAGCGCCCCGAGATGGTGGGCGTCAACCCCGAGGTCGGCCACGAGCAGATGGCCGGGCTGAACTTCGCCCACGGCATCGCGCAGGCCCTGTGGGCGGGCAAGCTCTTCCACATCGACCTCAACGGCCAGTCCGGCATCAAGTACGACCAGGACCTCCGCTTCGGCGCCGGCGACCTGCGCCAGGCCTTCTGGCTCGTCGACCTGCTGGAGAACTCGGACTACGCGGGCCCGCGCCACTTCGACTTCAAGCCGCCGCGGACCGAGGACTACGACGGCGTCTGGGCCTCGGCCGCGGGCTGCATGCGCAACTACCTGATCCTCAAGGAGCGCGCCGCCGCCTTCCGCGCCGACCCGGCGGTCCAGGAGGCGCTGCGTGCGTCCCGGCTGGACGAGCTGGCCCAGCGCACCGCCGAGGACGGCGTGGCGGGTCTGCTTGCCGACCGCTCGGCCTTCGAGGACTTCGACGTGACCGCCGCCGCGGAGCGCGGCATGGCGTTCGAGGCGCTGGACCAGCTGGCGATGGACCACCTGCTCGGCGTCCGCTGACCCGGCGGGCCGCCCGGCGGCAGTGAGCAGGAGGGGGGACGGAAGCGCGCCGCGCTTCCGTCCCCCCTCTCTCTCTGTCGTACGGGCGCCCGTCAGGGCCGTTCGTTCAGGCCCGGGTCCGCCCCGCGTACGCCACCGGGTCGGCCAGTACGTCCGTCATCACCAGCGCCGCCGCACCCCGTGCCGCGTCACCCGCTACGGACGAGGCGCGCAGCCGGGCGCTGCCCGGTGACCACAGCCCGGAGACCACCCGGTCCGTCAGCTCCTCGTCGGCCGACGGCGCCAGCCACGGCATCAGGTTCCGGTAGATCCCACCGAGCACCACCGCATCGGGGTCCAGCAGATTGACCGCCCCCGACAGCACCCGCCCCAGCTTCCGGCCGGCCTCGGCAACCGCTGCCACCGCCCGCTCGTCCCCGGCCCGGGTACGCCGCTCCAGCTCGGCGACCCCGATTCCGCTGCCGGTCTCCTCGATCCCGGCCGCCCGCAGGAGCGCCGCCTGCCCCGCGTACTGCTCCAGGCAGCCACGCGAGCCGCAGCGGCACTGCGGTCCCGCCGTGTCCACCACCACATGCCCGATCTCCCCGGCGAAGCCGTGCGCACCGCGCAGCAGTTCGCCGTTGACGACCAGAGCGCCACCGACGCCGATCTCACCGGTCAGATAGAGGAAGCTCCGGATCCTCCCCAGCCCGCCGAACCACAGCTCGGCCAGCGCCGCGAGATTCGCCTCGTTCTCCGAACTCACCGTCAGTGCCTCGTGACCGGGACGCTCGGCGGCCAGTGCGGCGGCGAACAGTTCCTCCGCGGGCACCTGGTTCCAGCCCAGGTTCGGGGCCTGACGCACCGAGCCGCCGGAGACCAGACCCGGCAGCGCCAGGGCGACGCCGACCGGGAACAGCTCCTGTTCACGCGCCGACTTCAGGGTGCGTGCGGCGATCCTGGCCGCCCGGGCCAGCACCTCGGCGGGCGGCGCGCCCCGGTTGTCCAGATGCTCGGTGAGCCGGACCCGGCCGGTCCCGGCCAGATCGACGACGACCACCGACACATAGTCGATGTTGACCTCGACGCCGAGCCCGGCCGGCCCGGTGCGGGCCGTCTTGAGCGCGGTTCCTGGCCGGCCCGCCTGGCCGCTGAACGTCTTGCCCGACTCCGTGAGGAACCCGCTGTCGAGCAGCTGCTCGACGAGCGAGGACACGGCGGCCCGGGTCAGCCCCACCCGCGCGGCGACCCCGGCCCGGGTCGCCTCGCCCTCGCCCTCGTCACGGACGGCCCGCAGCACGAGGCTGAGGTTGCTGCGCCGGACGGTGTCCTTGTCGGCCTTGGGCCCCAGCGGCGTGAGGTTGCTGTTCATATCGGTCCCGAGCCTATGCGATCCCGTACGCCAGTACGGTCGCGATGCGGGCAGACCGGGTCCCGGCCCGCGCGCACGGCGGACCGGGACCCGGCAGCCCTCAGGCCGTGGCCCCGCGCTCCTTGAGCATGTCCGCCATGAGCGCGATCTCCGACTGCTGGCCCAGGACCATGCCCGAGGCCAGGTTCCGGATCTCGTCGGTGCCCGCCGCGGTGGCGGCCGCCTGTGCCATCTCCGCCCCGGCCCGGTGATGTGCGGTCATCAGCCTCAGGAAGTGCACCTCGGCGTCCTTGCCCTTCGCGGCACGCAGCGCGTCGAGTTCGGCGTCGGTCGCCATGCCGGGCATCAGCGCGCCGTCTCCGCGCGGGGTGACTGTATGGCCCATCCACGCCATGGGCGGCCCGGGGGAGCTCTTCGCCCGCCCCCACGTCTCCAGCCAGCCCAGCATCATGCCGCGCTGGTTGGCCTGGGTGTTGATGATGTCGTACGCGAGCCGGCGCACCGCCACGTCGGAGGTGCGGTCCCGGACGATGAACGACATCTCGACCGCCTGCTGATGGTGGACCGCCATGTCGCGCGCGAATCCGACATCGGCCGAGGTCTCGGCGGGAGCAGCCGTGGACGCCGCGGTGACGGGGGCCGACGAGGAGGGGCGTACGAGCATCAGCACGACCAGACCGAGCGCGAGCAGCAGAACCGCCCCGCCGGCCAGCACCATCGGCCGTGACGCACGGGCCGCGGACGTCACTTGGCGATCCCGCCGGAGCAGGCGGCGCCGGGCTCAGGGGTCTGCGGGCCCTGGACGTACTTCGTGAAGAACTGGGCCACGCGTGCGTCGGTGGCGCTCTTCACGGCCAGCTGCTTGCCCCAGGCGCTGAGCATCAGCGGGGACCCCTGGTCCTCCAACGGGCTCATCAGGGAGTACGGGGTGGCCGAGACCTTCTTCTCGAGCTTCTTGACGTCGGCCGGTTCCGCCTTGCTCGTGTACGTGACCCAGACGGCGCCGTGCTCCAGGGAGTGGACCGCGTTCTCCTTCGGTATCTCCTTGGTGTAGACATCCGCGTCGCAGTTCATCCACACCGGGTTGTGATCGCCGCCGACCGGCGGGTTCATCGGGTAGTCGACCTTCTTCTCGACATGGTTCTGCGTGAGCTTGTCCCAGCTCTTCTCACCCTCGACGGGCGAGGACTTGGCGGCCGTCTCGGCCTTGTCCTGCTCGTCGGCGGCATTCATCAGGTAGCCGCCGCCGACGACCAGACCGGCCACGACTGCGACGGCCGCGGTGATGGTGATGATGCGGCTGCGGCGCTCACGGGCCCGCTCCTTGCGGCGGGCCTCGTCCAGCTTGGCGCGGCGGGCGGCGGCAGGGGTGTTCTGCTTCTTGGTGGAGGCCATGGTGGGTCCTTGGGTTCGTGACGCGGACGGGTTGCGGGCACACGGGAGCGTTCTCGGGACGTGAGAGAACGGTTTCCGTGGCTAGATCCGTTGAACCTGGAGGCGCAGATGGTCGACGTCGCCCGCGGCGTCGTTCGACGGGCCACGGATGTCGGCGGCGCCGGTGAGCGGGGCGGAGGGGAGAGGCGGGGCGGCTGACGGAAGCGCCACGGGAGCGGGCTGGCCGGGCAGCACGACGGGTGCGGAGTGCTCGGAGGCGCCGTGGCACGAACTTCCCGGGCCGCCCCTGTCAGGGGGGTCGGCCCTCACCGCCGTCGCGGTCACCGCGACGGCGGTGAGGGGCGCGGCCGCTGATGCGGGGCCGTGATGCGGGGACGAAGTCTCGCCGGAGGTCACTGGGCAGCACGTCACCATGGCGATCAGGAGGAACACCCAGCCGAGCACCACGGACGCGCGGGCGTTCCGCCGCCGGTCCGCGCGTTCGCTCAGCCAGTTCATCCCGGCATCGTACCGGTGTGTGAAGTTTCAATGAGTGCGGGACCGGGTGAGCCGTGGCCGGTGAAGCTGTGGATCTCAAGGGGGAGGGGTTCCCATTGCGGCGCGCCGGGATAGTGTGCCCCGGTGACAACGCACTCGAACGTATCTGCGGGCTGGTATCCGGATCCGCACGGCGCGCCCAAGCTGCTGCGCTACTGGGACGGTTCCCAGTGGACCGAGCACACCAATCCGGCCGACGGGCAGCAGCAGGCCCAGGCTCCTGCCCAGGTGCAGCAGCAGGCCGCCCCGCAGCAGCAGTACCAGCAGCAGGCGGCGGTCCAGCAGCAGCCCGCGGTGCCTCAGCAGGGCATGCCCCAGCAGCAGGGCGGCGTCCCCGGTGCGGGGTCGCTCTTCAACCAGCAGGTCCTGGTCGTGAACCAGAAGGCCAAGCTGATCGAGGTGACGAACGAGTACAGCGTCTTCGACCAGCACGGCAACACCGTCGGTTCGGTCGTCCAGGTCGGCCAGAGCGCGCTGCGCAAGGTGCTGCGCTTTCTGACCAGCATCGATCAGTACCTGACTCACCGGCTCGAGATCCGCGACGCGTACGGCCAGCCGCAGCTGCTGCTGACCCGCCCGGCGAAGTTCATCAAGTCCAAGGTCATCGTGCAGCGCCCAGACGGGCAGCCGGTCGGTGAGATCGTCCAGCAGAACGCCATCGGCAAGATCAACTTCGCGATCATGGTCGACGGTCAGCAGATCGGCGCGATCAGGGCCGAGAACTGGCGCGCCTGGAACTTCGCGATCGTCGACCACAACGACGCCGAGATAGCCCGGATCACCAAGACCTGGGAAGGCCTCGCGAAGACGCTGTTCACCACGGCGGACAACTACGTGCTGCAGATCCACTACCAGCTGCCCGAGCCGCTGCTGAGCCTCGTGGTGGCGACGGCGCTGACCGTGGACACGGCCCTCAAGCAGGACGCCCGCGGCCTCGGCTGATACTTCTGCCGTCTGGAGCGGGGCGGCACGCTCTACTGCGCGGGCGGCCTCGTCCACCGCTGGCGCCCGATCGAACCGGGCACACGGGTGCTCGTGGTCGGCATCGGGGGCCACGTCCAGGTGACCGACGAACAGAGCGGCTGACGTACGGCGTTCCGCCCCGCGGGGGCGGAACGCTCCAGGAGGCGGCTATCGGCCGTAGCGGAGGAACAGCTCCTGCACGTACTCCTCCAGCCGCCGGGTCAGCAGCTCGGGCGTCAGGTCGTCCCGTCCCAGCTCGCGCCAGGGGCCGGCCACCTTCTCGGCGTCGGGGGCGAAGGCGAGCGTGTCCAGCAGGCGCCAGTAGAGATGGTCACCGGGATTCTCGGTCAGCAGGCCGCCCGCGGCGAGATAGGCGTCGGCGAACGCCATGCCGGCACCGGCGCCGTGCAGCAGGGCCAGCGCGGTCGAGCAGTGGGCCACGTCCAGGTCCGCCGGCCCCCACGACGTCTCCACCCAGTCGACGACTCCGCTGACGCGCAGCGAGTCGCCCTCCCCGTCGAACAGCACGTTGCCCGGATGGAAGTCGCGGTGGAGGAATCGGGGCCGGTACTCCGGCGCGTCACGGCGGATGGCGTCGACGGCTCGTCGCCACAGGCCGGGCCGCGCCGTGGCCTCCGGCACGCGCACCCGGTCGGGCGCCGTCCACGCCTCGTACGTGCGGGGGCGGTTCTCCGCGGTGACGCGGACCCGGTGGATGCGGACCAGTTGGCCGGCCAGCAGCCCGGCCCGGGATCCGGCTCCCTCGTCGGACAGGCGCACCCTTCCGGGCAGCAGGGACATCAGCAGTGACGGGTGATCGCAGTGGGCTGCCGTCGCGTCCACCCCGTGAAGGACCGCCGCCGGCACATCCGTACTGCCCAGCAGTGCCAGCACGTCGGCCTCGCGAGTGAGCAGGCCCTCCGCGTGCCGGACGAAGAACGGCTTGACGAAGGAGCGCAGCACCAGGCGTCCGGGGGCCTCGCCGCCGGTGACGCTCAGCCGCCGCATCTGTGAGGTCCAGCCGCCCCGCAGCCGCTCGGCGGCGACGACGCGCGCGCCCGCGGGCAGCCCGTCGTCCACCCAGGCGCGGGTGTTCGCCCACTCCTGGTCCCGGTCGTCCGTGCTCATCCCGCTCACTGCTGCCTCCCCGTGCCGTACGGGGAGACTATCCAGCCTGCGGCTACTCCTCGTCGGCCGCCCGGTAGACGCCGAACGCGGCGCCCTGCGGGTCGCGCACCACGGCGATCCTGCGGCTGTGCGCGATGTCCGTCGGGGGCATCAGCAGGTCACCGCCCCCGCTCTGCGCGGTGGCCGCGGTCACGTCGACGTCCGCGACGGCGATGTACGGCAGCCAGTGCGGCGGCACCTCGGGCGGGAAGTTCTCGTCCATCGTCAGCAGACCGCCGAAGTCCTCCCCGTCGACACCCCACTGCGGGTACGTCTCCGAGGCCGTGACCGACCAGCCGAAGACCTCGGCGTAGAAGGCGAGCGCCGGCTCGCGCTCGCGGGTGACGAGCTCGGTCCAGCCCAGCGTGCCCGGTTCGTTGAACAGGTCGGCGCCGGCGAAGGCGCGGCCCTGCCACAGCGAGAACACCGCACCGGACGGGTCCGCGAGCACGGCGAACCTGCCCTCCTCGAAGACGTCCATCGGGCCGACCAGCAGCGAGCCGCCTGCCGCCTTCGCCTTCTCGGCCACGGCGTCCGCGTCCTGCACGGCGAACGAGACCGTCCAGGCCGGCGGCTGTCCGGGCTGGTAGACGGGGCTGAGGGCCGCGACCCGGGCGTCTCCCAGGTGCGCCATGGTGTAGCCGCCCGCCTCCTCGCGCGGATCCGTCTCGGTCCGCCAGCCGAAGAGGGCGGTGTAGAAGGACTTGGCCGCCGGAACGTCGGACGTGCTCAGCTCGATCCAGCAGGGACCGCCGGGTACCGGTGAGGTGAGCTTCATGCGGACTCCTTCGACTGTGGCTTGTGCGCGTGGCTTCCTGGCACAGCTGAACGCTATGACCGTGCGCCGGGGCGGGCCATCGGGGACGGGGCCATCAGCTGCAGTCGTTTACATGTGTAATACCTGCTAAAGTATTTGAGTGAGTAATACAAGCATCCGGTCCCGGCAGCCCTCCGTCCGCAGAATCCCGCTGGCGGCGCCGTTGCGCCTGGCCCGGCCCTCGGACATGTGGTTCAAGCCGGCGACCAGCGTGGTGGTGGCCACGGCGATCCCCAATCTGGTGCTGTACTCCCTGGACCGCCTCGACCTCGTGATGTACACGATGGCCGGCTCGCTCTGTGCGCTGTACGGCCACAACCTGCCGTACGCCCGCCGCGCCAGGACCGTCGTCGGAGTCGTCCTCGGCATGCTCGCCGGCCTGGCGGTCTCCCTGGTCACGGCCTCGCTGACCGGTTCGACCGCGGTCCTGATCGCCGTCGGCGCACTCCTGGCCGCCGGGCAGAAGCTGCTCTGCGACGCCACCCGCATCGGACCCCCCGGACCGGTGATCTTCACCTTCGTCAGCTCCGCCGCGCTGTTCACCCCGCAGGAGACCGGCCAGGTGCCGGGCCACCTCGCTCTGACCCTCGGCGCCGGCGCGGTGTCCTGGCTCGTGACCGTCGCCCCCGCGCTGGTCCGCCGGGAGGGTCCCGAGCGCCGAGCCACGGCCCGCGCCCTGAACGCCGCGGCCGCCTACGTCGCCGAGCCCGGCCACCGCACCCGCCGCGCCACGGTCGCCGCCGTGCACGCGGCCTGGCAGACCCTCCTCGCCGCCGGACGCCCCACCCCCGTACGCAGCGCACTGGAACGCCTCTTCGTCCACGCCGAGACCGCACGCTCCGCGAGCGCGGGGGACACGGCCGGGGACGCAGGCCGGCTCCGCGCGTGGGCCCGGCAGACCCGGTCCCGCGGGCCCGTCCCCACACCCGCGCCCGCCCCGGGAACCGCCGCCGAGCTCTTCGGCGTCGACGCCGAACGCGCAGCCCGGCGCCGCACCTCCCGCGGCGGGGCCCTGCGCGCCCTGCTGCACCGCCTCGCCCCCGGCTCCCCGCTGCTGCCGGTCGCGGCCCGTACGCTCATCGGCTGCGCCCTGGCCGGGTACATCTGCTCGGCGGTCGGCGTCGGCCGCCCCTACTGGGCGATCGTGACCGCCGCCTCGCTCTACCAGGTCAACGTCACACTCTCCTGGAACCGCACGCTGCAGCGCACTCTCGGAAACCTGCTCGGCGTCCTGGTCTTCGCCGCCGTGCTCCCGGTCGCCCGGATGGACCCGCTGGCCCTGATCGGCTTCTGCCTCTTCTTCGGGTTCGCCGCCGAGGCCCTGATCACCCGCAACTACTGGCTCGGCTCCGTGGCCGTCACCCCGATGGCGCTGCTCGTCCTGGAGTACGCCGGCAGCCACCCGGCCGGCGAACTCATCGGCGACCGGATCCTGGACACCGTCATCGGCGCCGCCGTCGGATTCCTCGCCGCGGTGCTCGTCACCAACCGCCGCGCCACCGGCCACGTCGAAAAGGCCCTGGCCGCCGCGGAGCAGGCCCGTGCCCACGCCGTGCAGACCCTCGCGGCCCCCGCGCCCACGCCCGCCGCCCTGGACGCGGCACGCCGCAGGCTCACCGGATCCCTGGTCGAACTGCGCGAGGCGGACGACACCGCGGCCGGTGAATGGTGGCAGCGCGCCCTGCCGCAGGAGGCGGTGCTCGCGGCCGAGCAGGCCGGACACCGTACGCTCGCGGCGACAGCGAAACGGCAGGGGATGATCGCCCCGGCCCAGGAGAACGGAGCGGTGTGACCGACGACATCGTGGCCTCGGTGGTACGGCAGTGGCAGGCCGTGAACCCGGAACTCGACACCGGGCCGATGGAACTCATCGGCCGCATCAACCGCTGCTCCGCCCTGCTCCAGCAGGCCGAGGACGCGCCGCTGCGGGCCGCCGGACTGACCCGCGCCGAGTTCGACCTGCTGGGCGCCGTGCGACGGACCGGCCGTGAACTCACCCCGGGCGAACTCGCCAGGGAGACGTTCTCCTCCGGCGCCGCCGTCACCAAACGCCTCCGGGTCCTCCAGGAGGGTGGCCTGATCGACCGCCGCAGCGACGCGAGGGACCGCCGGGTCGCGCTCGTCCGCCTCACCGAGGAGGGGCGCGAACTGGTCGACGGACTGCTGCCCAAGCAGCTCGCGTACGAACGCGCGTTGCTCTCCGGTCTCGACGCGGAGTCCCGCGACCGGCTCAGCGCACGACTCAGCGAGCTGCTGGTCCAGCTGGAGGGCCGCATCGGCGGCGCCCGCCGCTGACCCGCCGGGCGTACCCGCGGGCCCACCGGCCGCGCCGCCGACCCGCCGGGCTAGGACCTCTCGTTTGGATCATGCCGGGCTCGCGGGCTCTGGCTGATCCGGCCTGATCCGAACGAAAGACCCTGGCCGGGCACGTCGACCAGCGCGGCGGACCGGAGCAACTCCCCGGCGCGGTGCTCCAGCGCGAGGTCTTCGCCGCGGCCCGCCGGTGAGCACGCGGCCAGCGCCAGCCGGTCACGCCAGGTGGAACCGGTCAGAGGTACGGCGACCGCGTTCATGCCCTGCACCGACTCGCCGCGACTGAGTGCGTATCCGCGGTCACGGGTCCTGGCCAGTTCGTCCAGGAGCTCCGGCCGGGAGCCGAGCGTGTGGGGGGTGACCGCGGCCAGCTGTTCCTGCGGATACAGGGCGCAGATCTGTTCGGTGGTCATCCGGGAGAGCAGCAACTTGCCGCCCGCCGTGGCGTACGCGGGGCGGGTGCGGTTCCGCTCCAGCATCACCCGTACCGGATGGCAGGACTCCCGGCCGTCGGTGACGATGACCTGATCGCCGATCAGGGCGGCGCTCAGCACGGTCTCACCCGTACGCAGCAGGGCGTCCTCCAGTACTGCACCGACCTGCTCCCGGACAGGGGCTCCGAACCCGGCCGGGCGGCCCAGCCGCACCAGCTCGGGGCCGGCCGAGTAGCCCCGCCCCGAGGCCTCCCGGATCGCGAATCCGCGCCCCTCCAGGGTGCTGAGGACCCGGTGGGCGGTGGAGCGGCCGACGGAGAGCAGTTCGGCCGCCTCGGAGACGGTCAGTGACTCATGAGTGAGGAACAGCCGCATCAGTCTGAGGCCGGTGTCGAGCGATTCGATGGTGTAGTCCCGCGTCGGCCCCATGAGATGTCTGTTCCCCTTCGTGCCCCGGATTGCCCTGCACTCCTGCGGTGGTCATGAATCTGCTCCTTTCGATCCGCTTCGATCACATGTGCCCTTGTCCTTCTCTGCGGGACGAGGGTGACCGCCCTGAAGCCGGATCACTCGGCAAATTACCGCTGCACCGTACTGCTTGAGCGGGGAGGCCCGGCCGACCGCTGAACGGCTGAAGGTATTTCTGTCCCTCGGTGAAGGACGACCGCAGGCGATTCTTCCGAATCCTTCCGCCTCGTCACTCCCCGCGCACGCTTGTTGGCGGTGCGTGCAAAAACTCGTGAGTGTATTACCGCGGGAGCGCTCGCGCAGGGGGTTGGGTGAATGTGCCGAAGCCCTGTTTCGATCTGACTAAGCTCACGCGCAGTGAAGCCGAGTTGATATGAATTCGAGCACTTGTTCCCTACTGCCCTGCAAGCGCCGTACCTCCTGATTACCTCCCGAATCAACCGCCAGAGGTTTTAGATGGTTCGTGTTGAATCACCGCCGATCGACCGAGAAACATCCGTCGCCCGTGCCGTGTTGCTGCCCGTCGTCGTGATGGCCGGGGCAACCGCGGCCGCCGCGGCGCTGGTTGCCGAGCCCGCGCGGATACCAGTCGTCTGGTGCGGCGTCTTCGCCACCGTCGTGGTCGCCGTGCTCACCGCCGAACTCGCCCGCCGCTCACGCAGGATCCGGCGGCAGCGCGCCCACTACGAGCAGCGCGTCACCGCGCTGGAGCGGCGCATCGCCAATCACGACGAAGAGACCGTGCGGATCAGCAAGGAGCTCCTCCCTGCCGCGATCCACCGGCTGCGCGTGGGCAATTCGCCCGACGAGGTGCTGCGGGACGTCGTGGACGGCGACGAGGTCTACCGCCATCTCCCCGACGCCCAGCGCGCCCTCGTCTACACCGTGCTGGACATCATCGACAACGAGGAGGCGACACGTGACTCGGCGCAGCGCGCCTTCGTCAACGTCGCCCGCCGCGTCCAGGCGATCGTCCACCGGCAGGCCAGCGAACTGAGGGAGATGGAGGAGCACCACGGACGCAACCCCGACGTCTTCGACGACCTCCTGCGCATCGACCACGGCACCGCGCTGATCGGCCGGCTCGCCGACTCCATCGCGGTTCTCGGCGGCGCCCGCCCCAGCCGTCAGTGGCCCAAGCCCGTACCGCTGTTCAGCGTGCTGCGTGGCGCCATGTCGCGCATCCTGGAATACCCGCGCGTCGATCTGCACTCGATCGCCAAGGTCGCCATCATCGGTACCGCGGTCGAACCGCTCATCCACGCCTGCGCCGAACTCCTCGACAACGCCACCCGGTACTCGCCGCCGCAGACCCGCGTGCACGTCACCGCCGTCGAGGTCCAGACCGGTATCGCCATCGAGATCGAGGACGGCGGCGTCAGCCTCAGCGAGGAGGCCCGCGCCCGGGCCGAGAACATGCTCGCCAGGGCCCAGGCCGGCTCCAGCATGAACGACCTCGGCGAGTCACCCCGCCTCGGCATGGCGGTCGTCGGCCGGCTCTCGCGGATGTACGACCTGCAGGTCTCCCTGCGGCAGTCCGCGTACGGCGGTGTCCGCGCCGTGCTCATCGTGCCCCGCGCCATGATCACCACCGGACCCGCTCCCGGCATCGCCCACGGCATCGGCGCCACGTCCCGGCCCACCAGCGACATCGACCTCGCGGACATGAAGCACGTCGTCCCGACCCGCAGCACCCACCGCAAGCCGCAGCCCGTCGTCTCCCGCCCGGCCACCGGACCGGTCGCACCCGACACCCGCCCGGCCGCCCCGGCCGTCGCCATGGAGGATGACGTCCCCGTGGTGACCGAATGGACCTCGGGCGGACTCCCGCAGCGCCGCAGCCGCGGCCGTGCACCGCTGGGTTCGCACAACCTCCCCGTCCAGACCACCGAATCCGGCGCCGGCCGGAGCAACGGCAACGGTCAGTCCAACAGCAAGGAACCGCCGCCCGGGATCTGGCTGGAGGCATTCACCAAGGCCGCCAACGGCGCGCCCCAGGAGCCCTGGGCAGACGAAGACTCTGACGATGCGTGGGACAAGGGAGACCTGAAGTGATCCAGCAGCGGGGCAACATGGACTGGATGCTCAAAGAGCTCGCCGACGACGTCCCCGACATCCATCAGATCGTCGTGCTTTCCGCGGACGGCCTGCGCATCGCCCGGCACGGCGGCGACCCCGACGTCGCCGACCGGCTCGCGGCGGCCTGCGCCGGGCTGCAGAGCCTGGCCGCCGCGGTCGCCTCGGAGATCCCGTACAGCGACGGCAGAATGCGGCTCGTCGTCATCGAGGTGACCGGCGGCTTCTTCTATCTGATGGCAGCAGGGGCCGGCGCCTATCTCGCCGTGCTCGCCGGTGAGACGGTCGACGCGGGACTCGTCGGAGCACGGATGCGCGACATGGTCGTACGCATCGGCGCCCACCTCACGAGCCCGCCCCGACACGACGGGCAGGCCGGATGAGTTCTTCCCGACGAGAACGCCGCAAGGCCGATCCGGCACTGAGCGATCCGGAACGGCTGTACGTCATCACCGGCGATCCCGACGGCAGCGAGCGGGCAGCGCTCGACCTGGTCACGATGGTGGTCTCGAAGTCGCAGCCGAAACCGACGGTCCAGCCCGAGCAGGCCGTGATCCTGCGGCTCTGTCAGGCACCGTTATCCGTCGCCGAGATCTCCGCCTATCTCAGCCTGCCCTTCAGCGTGGTGACCTCGCTCCTCACCGAACTCCTCGCCACGGAACTGATCGAATCGCGCGCGCCGATCGTCCGCGCAACCCTCCCGGACAGGTCCCTCCTCGAAGCGGTGATGCATGGACTTCAGAAACTCTGACACGATCACGGGCCCCCGGAGCGAGGACGTCCTCCCCACCACGGCCACCGCCGCGGTGAAGGTCGTGATCGTCGGCGGGTTCGGGGTCGGGAAGACGACCATGGTCGGCTCGGTCAGTGAGATCCGGCCGCTGACCACCGAAGAGACCATGACCCAGGCCGGCGTCGGCGTGGACGACAACTTCGGGGTGGAGAGCAAGACGGCCACCACCGTCGCCATGGACTTCGGCCGGATCAGCATCAGCCAGGAGCTCATCCTCTACCTGTTCGGCACCCCGGGCCAGGAGCGTTTCTGGTTCCTGTGGAACGGACTGTTCGAGGGCGCACTCGGCGCCGTCGTGCTCATCGACACCCGCCGGCTCGAAGTCAGCTTCGACGTCATCGGGAGGCTGGAGGAGCGCGGTGTGCCGTTCGTCGTCGCCGTCAACACCTTCCCCGATGCGCCGAAACACCCCGTCGAGGCGCTGCGCAGCGCACTGGACCTGCCGGACGAGGTCCCGATGATCGACTGCGACGCCCGGCTGCGCGCCTCCAGCCGCGATGTGCTGATGACGCTGATGCGGTATCTGCACAGTCTGGCCGTCCCGCTCGGCTGACGTAGCCCGGACGTGTTGCCCGCACGCCCAGCCCGCACCCCCCGATCCGCGCGCCCCCACCGCGTACCCCATTAGTCCGGCCCTTGGCAGCCTGATCCCTGGAGCGATCGTGACAACCCCATTCCACTACGAGCCCGGCGAGGCAGCGGGGCCGGTTCCGCCCCCCGAGTGCCCGGCCCACGGCCTCGGTATCGGCCCCGGCGGCCTGCGACGGCTCTACGGCCCCGAGGCCGAAAAGGACCCGCACGGCCTGTACGAGAAACTGCGTGCCGAACACGGCTCGGTGGCGCCCGTACTGCTGCACGGCGACGTACCCGCCTGGCTGGTCCTCGGGCACAGCGAGAACCTGCACATGACCCGTACGCCCTCGCAGTTCTCCCGCGACTCGCGCCGCTGGCGGGCCCTGCAGGACGGCAGCGTCGCACCGGACCACCCGCTGGCCCCGATCTTCACCTGGCAGCCGGTCTGCGTCTTCGCCGACGGTGCCACCCATGAGCGTCAGCGCGGCGCAGTCACCGACGCCATGAGCCGGATCGACACCCGCGGCGTGCGGCGTCACGTCAACCGCTACAGCAGCCGGCTCGTCAACGACTTCTGCCGGGAGGGCCGCACCGACCTGGTGAGCCAGTTCGCCGAGCGGCTGCCCATGATGGTGCTGTGCGCCATCATCGGCATGCCCGAGGAGTACAACGACCGGATGGTGCAGGCCGCCCGCGACATGACCCGGGGCACCGCGACCGCCGTCCAGAGCAACGCCTACGTGCTGGACACGCTGAACCGTCTCGTCGAGCGGCGCCGCCGTGAACCCGCGGACGACTTCGCCACCTGGCTCATCGAGCACCCGGCCGAAATGAACGACCAGGAGCTGGCCGAGCATCTGCGGGTCATCCTGATCTCCGCCTACGAAGCGACCACCAACCTGATCGCCAACGTGCTCCGCATGGTGCTCACCGACCCGCGCTTCCGGGCCCGGCTCAGCGGCGGCCACATGACGGTCCCCGAGGCGGTCGAGCAGACCCTGTGGGACGAACCGCCGCTCACCGCGGTCCTGGGCCGCTGGGCGGTCGGCGACACGGAGCTGGGCGGGCAGCGCATCAAGGCGGGCGACGCGCTGATCGTCGGCATCGCCCCGGCCAACACCGACCCGGTGGTACGGCCCGACCTGAACGCCAGCATGGAGGGCAACCGCGCCCACCTCGCGTTCAGCGGCGGACCCCACGAGTGCCCGGGCCAGGACATCGGACGCGCCATCGCGGACGTCGGCGTCGACGCCCTGCTGATGCGCCTGCCCGACCTCGAACTCTCCGTCGACGAGAGCGAACTGCGCTGGGTCGGCAACTTCATGGGCCGCCACCTGGTGGAACTCCCCGCCGAGTTCGCGCCGCGCCCTCCGCAGGACGACCGGGAGCCGCCGTCCATGGGCAGGCCGAACCCGTCGCGCCAGGACTGGGAGGTGCACTCCGCGGTACGGCACACGGCGCCGACCCCGGTACGCGCCCCGGTCCCGTCGGAACCGGTCCACGCAGCGGCCGGCGGGAGGCCGAAGGGAGCGACCGCCGCCGTCGACGGATCCATTGGCGGAGGGGCGGGCGAGGGCTCCGCGGCAGGGATGATCCCGCAGCAGCGCAGGCCCGCGGCCCCGGCCAGGCTCTGGCGCGTCGTGACCCGCTGGTGGAACGGCTACTGACCGGCAGCGCCTGACAGCCCGACGGCCCGGTGGAGGCGTGAAGTCGACGGCCCGGCGGTGGCGGACCTGCGGCTCCCCGCTGCCGGGCCGTCCCCGCAGGGCGGGCGTCCCGGCCGGTCGCTCGGCGCCCCGCGCGGTCACCCCACGTACCATGCGGAAGCGTGAAGCTGACAATTCTGGGCGGCGGCGGATTCCGGGTACCACTGGTGTACGGGGCGCTGCTCGCCGACCATGCCGAGGGCCGCGTCTCGGCCGTCACCCTCTACGACACGGACGTCGACCGGCTCACGGCCGTGGCCCGGGTCCTCACCGAGCAGGCCGAGGGAATCCCGGACGCGCCCACCGTCGTCGCGACGACCGACCTGGACGAGGCGCTGCGCGGCGCCGACTTCGTCTTCTCGGCGATCCGGGTCGGCGGCCTCGCGGGCCGGGCCGCGGACGAACGGGTGGCCCTCGACGAGGGCGTCCTC
This sequence comes from Streptomyces sp. LN549, assembly GCF_043203805.1. Taxonomy (NCBI): domain Bacteria; kingdom Bacillati; phylum Actinomycetota; class Actinomycetes; order Kitasatosporales; family Streptomycetaceae; genus Streptomyces; species Streptomyces sp. LN549. The sequence goes on from NZ_JAZHRI010000002.1 coordinate 8,020,977, forward strand.
GGCCAGGAGACGGTCGGCGCGGGCGGAATCGCCTACGGGCTGCGCACCGTGCCGGTCGCCGTCGATCTGGCCCGGCGCATCGCCCGGCTCGCACCGCACGCCTGGGTCATCAACTTCACGAACCCCGCAGGCCTGGTCACCGAGGCCATGTCCCACCACCTCGGCGACCGTGTCATCGGGATCTGCGACTCACCCGTCGGCCTGGGCCGCCGCATCGCCCGCGTGCTGGGCGCCGACCCCGACCGGGCCCGGATCGACTACGTCGGCCTCAACCACCTCGGCTGGGTGCGCGGGCTGTACGTCGAGGGCCGCGACGAGCTCCCGAGGCTGCTGGCCGACCCGGAACTGCTCGGCTCGTTCGAGGAGGGCCGGCTCTTCGGCACCGACTGGCTGCGCTCCCTGGGCGTGATCCCCAACGAATACCTGCACTACTACTACTTCAACCGTGAGGCGGTCCAGGCCTACCAGGAGGCGGAGCAGACCCGGGGGGCCTTCCTCCGCGAACAGCAGGAGGGCTTCTACGGCCGGATGAAGGACCCGGCCACGCCCGCGCTTGCCACCTGGGACCGCACCCGCGCCGAGCGCGAGGCGACGTACATGTCGGAGAACCGGGAGGTCGCGGGGGCGGGGGAGCGGGACGAGAGCGATCTGGACTCCGGTGGCTACGAGCAGGTCGCGCTCGCCCTCATGCGCGCCGTCGCCCGGAACGAACAGACGTCTCTCATCCTCAACGTCCGCAACCGCTCCGCCCTTTCGGTTCTCGACGCGGACGCCGTCATCGAGGTGCCGTGTCTCGTCGACGCGAACGGCGCCCGCCCCGTTGCCGTCGATCCGCTCCCGTACCACGCCGTCGGGCTGGTCACGGCGGTGAAGGCCGTGGAACGCGCGGTGCTCGACGCGGCAGCGAGTGGCTCGCGCACCGACGCCGTCCGGGCCTTCGCGCTGCACCCGCTGGTCGACTCCGTGTCAGTCGCCCGTCGGCTCGTCGACGGCTACACGAAGGCCCACCCGGAGCTCTCGTATCTGCACTGAGCCGTTGGCTGAGATCAGATCCGATGACGGCCCTGTGCTGCCACGAGCTCGCTGCTGACCAGCAGATGGAGCTGGGTCTCCGGCCGGGCCCCGGTGGCGAGGCCTCAGCCCGGCGGCCGTGGATCACGGCCATCGGCCCGTAGCCCGGCCGCCTCCTCCGCGTACCGCACCCGGGCTGGCGGACGCTGCACCGGGGGCGCCGCCCCATCCGTCCCGCCGGCCGAACCGGGGGACGCGTGGTTGCGAACGGTCATGACGTGACGCCCTCGGTGAGATCGGCCAGGTCGGCGAGCAGCTCGGACGCGGTCACCGCGTCCAGTCCGCCGAAGCGCAGCTCGTAGCTGCGGCTCTGCCAGTAGTCGGTGGGGCGCGTGTCGAGCCAGACGGTCTCCAGGGTCTGGTCGGGGAACATGTCGACGACGCCGACCGCGATACCCGTGTCCAGTGCGATGACCAGACAGCAGTCGTCGACGAGCCGCTTGGAGATCCAGCGCTCCACCCCCGCGTCCTGCGGCACCCCGCGCTCCCAGCCACGGCGCTCCAGACCGAGGACCTTGCCCGTCGGTACCTTGAGGCCCTCGAAGCGGGTCAGGCGGTGGTTGTCGGCTTCCTCCTCGGTCAGCGCGAATACGGCACGCCCCAACTGAGGGAAGGGCTGAACGATCCCGTAGTCCGCGAACACCTCCCACCAGGTGGTCAACTCCTCGCCCAGGTGCAGTGGATGGGCCAGGCGCACGGTCGCCTCCCCGGAGAGACCGAAGGTCTCGCCCTCGGCATCGGCGAACGTACGGTCCTCCGCCACCCGGAACGCGGTGGTCTCCCCGTCTTCCTCGCTCAGCCACACCAGGCGCCGGACCAGGTGCCACAGCAGCGGATGGCCGACGAACAGCTCGCCGAACTCCTGTGCCGTCCAGGACCGGCCCGTCACCATTGCGGCCTCCAGCCGGCGCACCTGGTCGGACGCGACCGTCCGCACATCCTTCTTCAGGGCCATGAACCGCTTGCGCTCTGCCGGAGCCAATTCCGCGTCGTCCCGCGCGCCCGGCTTCGGCAGGTCCTTGCGGTGCTTGCCGTCGCTGTCCTGGACGTACGGCCGCAGCTGCTCGTCGAAGCCCACCGTGAACGTCCGGGTCCCGTAGTCGACGACCGTGGAACCGTCCGTGTCCAGGCCGAAGTCGGGCACGAGCCGGTCGGAAAGCTGCTCCCCGGTGAGCCCGAGACCTGCGGCAACCTCGGCGATCTTCTCCGTCGCCCGGACCTTCAGGGCCTTGAACTTCACCCGCTGGGATATGCCGTGCAGATGCAGGAGGGCGACATCGCTGCCGATCGCCGCCAGCACGTCCAGGCCCTCGACCGCGCGGTGGTGGGCACCCTCGCCGGGCCAGGACCGGATCACCGGCGTCAGCCGGCGCACCGTCTCGTCGTCGCCCAGCCGGCCCAGGGCATGCAGCGCCCACGACTCCTTGGCGGGCAGGGAGGCGAGCCGCCACTGCTCGAAGAGCGCCCAGGCGAACTCGGCCAGTGAGGCGGCGTCCGCTGTCCGCGTGACATCACCGAGCCCCGGATACGGCTCACCGGGTCCGGACATCGCGAGCATGGTCAGGACATGACGCACGGACTCCGGCGGCAGGGCGCCGCCCGACGTGACGGTGATCTGCGGCAGCAGCGCCGGATCCGCCCACCCCGGCACCGTCGGCATGACGGCGGGCAGCGCCCGCTCCAGCGGATCAGCCGTCAGCAGCTCGGCCACCGCGTCCACCGTCTGCGCGCCGTACGCCTCGGCGGCGCTGCGGACCACGGCGTCGCCGTGCAGCGTGGCGATCTGGACCAGGGCCTGTTCGGCGGCGCGTCGCGCCCGGCCGGTCTTGCCGACGGCGTCGGGCACCAGCATCGGAGCGGCCCGGACACCGTGCCGCTCGAACCAGGAACGGGCGGTGGCCGCAGTCGACTTGAGCCGCACCGCCCAGTCGGCCATGTGACGGGCGACCGACTCGTCGACGAAGGGCAGCAGCAACGGTGCGAGGGAACTCGGCTGCCGGGGCACGACGCGCAGCAACAGCGGCAGGGCGGTGAGTCCGAAGCGGGCGGCAATCGGCTTCAGCGTGTCCGAGCCGTCCCACAGATCGGTCGGATCCCAGGTGGCGAGCAGCGGCGTGACCAGGTCCTCGGGGCCGTGGACATAGACCCACGCCGGTTGCAGGTTCGGGGCGTCGAGCTGGTAGCGCAGCGCGGCGATGTCGTTCTCCCAGTCGCCCTTGTCGTGCCGACGGGTGTACCAGCTGGTGCAGGCCGCCCACTGCTCCCGTTCGCCGGGCAGCCACTCCACCTCGGGCTCGCTGACAACTGCCGGACGGGAGAGCACCGTGGGCTTCGTCCTGTTCCGCTGCTGGGTCCACGGCGGGGCCGTCAGCACGGCAGGCAGGGCGCCGGCAGGCGCGTCGCCGAGCCGGTCCATGGGGCTGAGAAGCGGTTCGACGACCTCCGCCAGCTCGACGGCGAGCGTGGGCAACGCGGTCTCCACGACGGCGCGCTGGGTGGCGATGTGCCTCAGCAGCAACTGACGCGAGACGCCCGACCCCGTACCGCCGTGGTCGCGGACCTCCGCTGTGAGCAGTCGCAGCGCCCGGACCGGATAGCGGTGCATCGCCTCCATGAGGGCGGGGCGGACGTGCTTGGAGTCCGAGTGGCCGAGCAGGAGGAGGAACGCCTCGTCCGTCGGGAACTCCACGAGGGCGCTCGCGACGAGCTTCACGCAGTCCGCATAGGAATAGAGACCTTGCAGGTCCTGGCCGAGCAGCGGGACGACGGCTGCGCCGATGCCCTCGGCCAAGGTCGCGATCAGGGCAGGGCTGTGACCGACGGTGGGCTTGTGCGTGAAGGCCCGGACCTGCTCCGCGGAGCTGAGAGCGCAGAACACCAGGGAGAGGACGGCTTCGTCCTGTTCCGCGGTGACTTCGGGATCCGTGCAGAGGCCGGCGACCCAGTCGGTCTCGCTCGGCGCCAGATAGGCCGTGATGATCTTGCGGAAGGCGTCGGTGCGGCACCGGGACAGCGCTTTGATCGTGGCGCGGTAGGTCTCCTCGTCCGCTGCGGCGAGCAGCGACCGCACCCGGTCTGCCGCTTGACGGCATGACTGCGTCCAGTAGGCCTGGGGGGTGTGGGTGCGCGCCTCCAGCCAGGGGTCGTAGCGCCTGGATCCCCTCTGTAGCCAGTGGGCCTCGGTCAGGAACAGCTCCACCGTGGCACGGGCCGCGAACGGCAGTCCGCACAGTCGCACCCAACTGTCGGCCCAGGAACCGGCATGCGGCGAGACGAGTCCGACGATCGAGGCCACGGCCGCCGCTCCGGCCGGTGAATGACTGCCGGCCAGGTGCAGCCGCGTCAGGTCCACGAGCCGCGCATCGCTCCCCGGGGCGTCCAGGAACTCCTGGATCCACGCCTTCTCCTCGGCCGTCCGGGCCTCGATGGCGTCGAGCTGCTTCTTCTGCGCCTTGGCGGGCTTACGGGTGACGCCTCCCCGCCGGGGGTGGAGCGAGCGCTGCCAGGCGACCGGCAGTGCGAGTGTGTCCTCGTCGGGCAGCGCGCCCGGATCCTCGGCCGCCCCGCCCGGCTCACGATCGGACGCCGCCCCCGCAACGCCTGCCGATGGCACCGCCGCCCCCACTTCCCGGTACCCCTTGCGTTCCTTCTCCGCGATCGACTTCGTCACCTGGGCGTCCGCCGCCTGCGCGGATCCGTACTCCTTCGTCTGCGTACGTCCCTCGCTCCCGCAGCGCCCGTACCGCACCGTCACCACAGCGCCGTTTGCCGCGGTCTCCCAGAACTTTGACGTACCGCCCTCGACGTACTCCCAGCGACGCACAGGTCCGCCCCCTTCACACCCGTTCGACCCGTACTGCCACGGGCTTTTCGATCAGTGGTTCCACAGTAGAACCGACCACTGACAACGCAGTGTGACCAGGGTTCGGGACGGAAACGGGTCAGGGAGCGGAGACGACGCGCGGGCCGCCCGTGGGCGCCCACGAGGGCGTCACACCCGTCACCTGGCAGACCATGAGGAACAGCGGGATGGGCGGGGTGTACGGCGTACGGCTGTCGGGCTGGTGGATCAGCCGGGGCCGCACCGCGGGGACGTATGCCCCTCTCGCGTAAGCGGCCTGCGCCGGCCAGTCCAGATCGAGGTCGGACCCCGACGGGACGATCCACCACCAGCGGTCGGCGTCCGCGAAGACGCAGCCCGTACGCGGCAGATGAGACATCAGCCGGAAGCCGTACCGCGCGGGCACCCCCACCGCGTCGCAGCCCAGGCTCGCGGAGAGAGCCGTCGGCAGTGGCAGTTGCACCATGCCGCCGCCCGGGACGCAGCCGGGTTCGCGGGAGCGCCGGGCTCCGAGCAGATGGGACATGGCGTTCTTCAGCATGAGTGCTCCGAGCCGTGCGGCAGTTCCGCCCAGACGATGCGGCCCGAGCCGTTCCCGGCGTCGCGGGACCCCCAGGCGCTGCACATCGCGTCGACGAGCAGCAGGCCGCGTCCGTGCTCGTCGTCGGCGCCGGCGCCCAACTGGGGTCCGCCGGGCTGGTGTCCTTGGTCCTGCACGGCTATGCGCAGCCGGCTCCCGAGGCGGCGCAGCTCGCACACGACACGCGCGCTGGCCGTGTGCACCACCGCGTTGGTGACCAGTTCGGACACGATGAGGACCGCCGCGTCATAGGCGTCGTCGCTCAGCCGCCACTCGTCCAGCCGGGACCGCGTCAGACGCCGGGCACCGGCGACCGACTCGGGGTGCGCGGGCAGCGCGAAGCAGTATCGGAGCGCTTCCGTCCCGGGGCTGAGGTCCATGAGCCGGGGGATGAGCGCACTGCCAGGTGCCACGACCGAATCCTCACAGTGGGGGCTGTGTCACGCTTCGCGATCTTCCTGACGAAGGGCGGGCATGACGAGTGAACTGGTTCACTCACCAACTCTCCCCCTGTCGTGAACACTTGGCAAGGGGCACTCTGAAAAATTCAGAGTGGATGTGTTCTTGGCGGCACGCACATGGCACACTGCTGGCAAACAGCGCATGGGGAGGTCTGAAGTGAGCGAACCGCGGTCCGCCCCGACCGTGGGTCAGGTCGTTCTCGGCAAGCGCCTGCAGGATCTGCGGGAGCGTGTCGGCCTGAGCCGGGACCAGGCAGCCAAGGTGCTCCGCGTCGCCCCGGCGACGATACGCAGGATGGAGACCGCCGAGGTCGCTCTCAAGATCCCCTATGTGCAGTCGCTCCTTAAGGCCTACGGGATCGCCGAGGAGGAGGCCGAAGCCTTCGTCGACCTCACCGAGGAGGCCAACAAGCCGGGCTGGTGGCAGCGGTTCCACGACGTGCTGCCCGACTGGTTCAGCATGTACGTCAGCCTGGAGGGTGCCGCGAGCCTCCTGCGCATGTACGAGCCGCACTTCGTCCCCGGTCTGCTGCAGACCGAGGACTACGCGCGCTCGGTGATGCGCACAGGAGCCGTCGGCCAGACCAGGCCCGAGGACATCGAACGCCATGTGGCGCTGCGGATGGAGCGGCAGTCCCTGCTGACCCGGCCGGACGCCCCGCGGCTGTGGGTGGTGATGGACGAGACGGTGCTGCGCCGCCCGGTGGGCAGCACCGACGCCATGCGCGCCCAGACGGACCGGCTGCTGGAAGCCACCGAGATGCCCAACGTGACCCTCCAGATCGCCGAGTTCTCGACCGGTCACCACCCGGGCACCTACGGGCCGTTCGTCCTCTTCCGGTTCGCCGTCCCCGAACTTCCCGACATGGTCTACAGCGAGTACCTGACCGGGGCCGTCTACTTCGACGCGCGCCCCGAGGTGGCCTCCTACCTCGAGGTCATGGACCGCATGGCGGCCCAGGCCGCGACTGCACAACGCACGAAGGAAATCCTCCGGGACTTCCGCAAGGAGCTGTGATGACACCGATATACAACGGCATGCCGGCCGCCGATCTCGGCTCCGAGGGCTGGTACAAGCCGTGGAGCGGTGGCAACGGCGGCAACTGCGTCGAGGCGATGAAGCTCTCCGACGGAAGAATCGCCATGCGCCAGTCCGCGGACCCCGACGGTCCGGCCCTCATCTACTCCCACCGCGAGATCGCCGCTTTCATCCAGGGCGCCAAGGCCGGTCAGGCAGACTTCCTCCTGACCTGACCCCATCGCGCGGACGGTTCCCGGTCGCCGCGCAACGCATTCGTTCTCTGTTCGCCGACACGGATCCAAGGAGCGCGCTATGACCGGGCACGAGCCACCCGTCAGGATCGACACCAGCAAGCCGCATCCCGCGCGGATGTACGACTGGTTCCTCGGCGGCAAGGACAACTATCCGATCGACGAGCAGATGGCCCGGCAGCTCCTGTCCGTGGACGCGCGGGGCCGTGACATGGCGCGCGTCAACCGGGCGTTCATGCAGCGCGCCACCCGCTGGCTCGCGGAGAACGGCATCCGGCAGTTCCTCGACATCGGCACCGGGATACCCACGGAGCCCAACCTCCACCAGATCGCCCAGCGGACCGCACCGGACGCCCGCATCGTCTACTGCGACAACGACCCGATCGTCCTCGCCCACGCGGCGGCCCTGCTGCGCTCCACCCCGGAAGGCGCCACCGAGTACATCCAGGCCGACGCCCGCAGGCCAGAGGTCATCCTGGAAGCGGCCGGTAAGGTCCTCGACTTCGACAAGCCGATCGCCTTGTCCCTGCTGGCGCTGCTCCACTTCCTGGACGACGAGGACGGCGCCGCCGAACTGGTGGACCGCCTGGTCGACCAGCTCGCACCCGGCAGCTACCTCGTGCTCTCGCAGACCACCGGTGACTTCAACCCGGAGGGTGCGGCCCAGGCTGCCGCCATGTACAAGGCCCGCGGCATGACGCTCCGCCCGCGCAGCCACGCCGAGTTCTCGGCGTTCTTCCACGGCCTCGAACTCGTCGACCCCGGAGTCTCGCTCTCCGCCGACTGGCACCCGGAGCTCGGCGAGGTCATCGACGTCCCGGGCGACGAGCCGATCCCGGGCTACGCGGGCGTGGCCCGCAAGGCCTGAGCGGTGACCGGAAGCGTGGTGAGGACATCGGCTCACGATCCGGCCTCCTACAGCTGTATGCCGTCACGCAGTACCCGTTGCGCCACTGTTCGCTTGGGTACCTGAAGCTCGTCCTCGACAAGGGCCCGGCCGGGCGCGTCGAGCGTGATCGTTGCGGGATACTGCGTGGCGTGGACCAGTCGTTCGATGCGCAGGTGGTCCGGATCGTTGCCGGCGGAGTGGCGGCGCACGCCCCTCGGCGAGTCGGGTTCGGGGGACTGGGGCATGTCTTGTTCACGCAGACGTGCCGCATGCGCGCTGATGATTTCCCAGAGATCCTCCTGCGTGACCGCAGGGGTGCCGGCCTTGACGATGGTTCGCTTCTCGATGGCCAGCCGGTGCAGCTCAAGGCTGATGGCACGTGCCAGGCGCCTGTCACGCAGTGTGGCGAGGGCGGCCGGCGAGGAAGCCGCACGGGCCGACGCGTCGTCCGCCTCGAACAGCGCACGCCGGGCGGCCGGCTCCGTGAGCCACAGCAGCAGGCGGGCCGTCGCGGCCAGTGCCGTTCGTGGAATCCACAGCAGCCACTCACTTTTCCGCGCCCGTGCGTTGAAGCGCTGCGTTCCGTCTGCCACGGCGGCCGCGCCCCGGGAGACAGGGTTGATGCGCGACGACGTGGCGGGAACCGCGCCTGGTTGCAGGGCCTGCACCCCGGCTGTCAGGGACCCGAGGGTCACGCCGACGACGACGCCGTACCGGACGTTGCGGGGAGCGCTCCGGCCAAGTGCTTGGGCCATGGCAGCAATACGCTGCTGAGGAGGGTAGGAGGCCCAGAGCGGGAGACCCAGGACGAGGCAGCGTTTGCGACGAAATCCGTAGGGGATGACGCTCACGGAGAAGTCCGCAGTGAACTGGATCGCCTCGATGCGTCGCACTCCGGCGCTGTCCGCTGTTCTGTGCAGCAGTTCGAAGAAGGCCGGAGCGTCGGCTTCCCGCAGCGTCGGCGCGTCAGGATCCAGACGCCCGAGGCGCGGGCGCAAGGCAAAAGCCAGGCCCAGCAGCAACAGACCTATCACTGGCTGAAAAAATGTGCGAAAACCGAGAACGGTCAACCTCAGGCCGACGATGACCAGCCAGGCTGTGAAGAGTTGCACCGCCCCTGCAACGCCGTACGCGGCTATCGTCGCGCACCTGGCACCTTTCGCGTCCACTGTTCGACTGTGATGGGCGGATTCCACAGGGCCCCCCGGCGGTGAAAGGTCGATACCTCTCGAACGTGCGTCGATCTCATCAGCATTGCGAAGGAGAGACAAGCGGTCTGAGCATGTTCTGAAGGCGCGGCTGACGACCTCCGGCAGCCGGTTCGGTTCCGCCGCAGGTCACAATGGACCCATGTCCCGACGTACCGCACGCCCCCGGCGGCTCTCCGCCGCTCCCGTCTCCCAGGTCACGGCCACTTCGCCGTGCCCCTGCGGGCTGCCCACCGCCTACGGCGAGTGCTGCGGGCGGTTTCACGCCGGGACCCCGGCACCGACATGCGAGGCGCTGATGCGCTCGCGGTACACCGCCTTCGTCGTCCGGGACGCCGCGTACCTCCTGCGCACCTGGCACCCGGACCACCGTCCGGACGCCCTCGAACTCGATCCCGGGCAGCGCTGGCAGGGCCTGGAGATCCTGGAGACTACGGAGGGCAGCGCCTTCCACACCACGGGCACGGTCACCTTCCGGGCGCACTACACGGCCGGCGGCCACCGCGATTCGCTGCACGAGAAGAGCCGCTTCGTCCGGCACGAAGGCGCCTGGGTCTACGAGTCCGCAGTCTTCGCCGACTGACGGTCCGCCGTCAGGCAGGCCCCGGACCGGCCTCAGACCGGTGCGCCGGCCGGGGCCGCCGGGGACAGCTCCTGCGTGAGGTCCTCCGCCAGCAGCCGCTTGGCGATCACGTCGACCGCGGCGCGCAGCCGGGCGTCGTCCGCCTGCTCCTGCTGGTCGCCCAGCTGCTCGGTGAGCCAGCGGGACCACGCGTCGTTGATGGTCCTGGCCTCCCGGCTGCCCGCTTCGGTGTGCGTGAACAGATGGCCGTCCCCGGTGAGGTAGCCCTCCTCGATCATCCGGTCGAAGACGGGCACCAGGACCTCCGGCGGAATCCGGTGCCGGGCCGCGATCAGCCGGAGCCCCGCATGGCCGACCATCCGGGTGAACAGCTCCACCTGCATGACCGCCCAGGCCCCTGCCATGTCGAGCCGGGTATCGGACGAGGCCACGATCCGCCGGGCCGTGTCCGGGTCCACCCGGCGCAGGACCTTGGCCACCGAGAACTCCAGCAGCCGGGCCGAGTCCCCGGCGCTCGGCGACGCGAACCCGTCACCCATGTCGGTCGAGACGGCCCGTGCCGTGTCCCGCAGCTTCACCTGCTTCAGGAACAGCGCGACGACGAAGCCGAGCAGCGCGACCGGCACCGTCCACAGGAACACAGTGTGGAGGGTGTCGGCGTACGCCTGGGCGAGAGGCGCCGACTGGGCATCGGGGAGCGAGTGCAGCCCCTCCGGACTCTGCGACGCCTTCGCCACCACTGCCGGATCTCCGCCCGCCCGCACCGCCGCCGCGACCCCGTCCTTGAGGTTCGGGCCGAGCGAGTTGGCGTAGATCGTCCCGAACACGGCCGTACCGAAGGAGCTGCCGAGCGTACGGAAGAACGTCACGCCCGAGGTCGCGGTGCCCAGGTCCGCATAGTCGACGGTGTTCTGCACCGCGATCGTCAGCACCTGCATGCACAGCCCGATGCCCAGCCCGAGCACCAGCATGTACAGCGACTCCAGCCACACCCCGCTGTCCGGACCCATCCGGGAGAGCAGGAACAGTCCGACCGCCATGACCAGCGAGCCCACGATGGGGAAGATCCGGTAGCGACCGGTCTTGCTGACCACGTTGCCGCTGAAGATCGAGGCGGCCAGCAGACCGATGACCATCGGCAGCGTCCGGACCCCCGACAGCGTCGCCGAGTCCCCGTCCACGTACTGCAGATAGGTCGGCAGGTAGATCATCGCGCCGAGCATCGCGAAGCCCACGATGAAGCTGAGGATCGAGCAGACCGTGAAGACCGGATTGTTGAACAGCCGCATCGGAAGCATCGGTTCCTTCGCCCGGAACTCGACGAAGCAGAACGCGGCGAGGGCGGCCAGGCCGAGGACGAACAGGCCGATGATGGCGGGGGAGCCCCAGGCGTACTCGTTGCCGCCCCAGCTCGTCGCCAGGATCAGGGAGCTCGCACCGACCGTGACCATCGTGATGCCCAGGTAGTCGATGACCGGACGTCCCGCCGCCTTCACGGACGGGATGGTGCGGGCCGCCGCGATGACCACCACGATCGCGATCGGCACATTGACGTAGAACGCCCAGCGCCAGGTCAGATGGTCGGTGAAGAGCCCGCCCAGCAGCGGCCCGATGACGGTCGAGACGCCGAAGACGGCACCGATCGCACCCTGGTACTTGCCACGGTCGCGCAGCGGGATCACATCGGCGATCAGCGCCATCGACGTGACCATCAGACCGCCCGCGCCGATGCCCTGCAGACCGCGCCACACGATCAGCAGCGTCATGTTCGTCGCGAGACCGCAGAGGAACGAACCGGTGATGAAGATGATCGCCGAGAGCTGGAAGACGATCTTCCGGCCGAACAGGTCACCGAACTTGCCGACCAGCACCGTTGCCACGGTCTCCGCCAGGAGGTACGCGGTCACCACCCACGACATATGCGCGGCGCCACCCAGGTCCGAGACGATCGTGGGCAGCGCCGTGCCCACGATCGTCTGGTCCAGGGCCGCCAGCAGAATGCCCAGCACGATCGTCGCGAAGACGATGTTCCGGCGGCGCGGATCGAGCAGGGGCGGTGCGCCGGCGGCCTGCGGGGTGGGGGCGGTCTCGCTGGCAGTGGTCACCTTTGCACCCTCACATCGCCCCATGTCACCCGCATGCGGGGGACGGCCGGACGTGGACGTGTCAGCCCAGCAGGTCCTTCAGCGACGTCGTCATCCGCGCGACGAACGCCTCCCGCACCGGCGGCGCCACCCGGTCCAGCGAGAGATACGGATTGAGGTCCTCCAACTCGACGAGCAGCAGCTCACCCGCCTCCGTCCGGCACGCGTCGACCCGCTGGATGCCGTGGTCGAGAGTGTTCCAGTCGATGAACGAGCGCGCGAACGCCAGATCCGCCGCGCTCGCCTCGTACGGCTCCAGCACCCACCGCTGCTCCGGGTGCGGTGCGTTCAGTGCGTACTGGAAGTCGTGGTCGACGAAGTAGAAGGACACCTCGTAGCGGAAGTCGATCCGCGGCTGGACGAGCTGTGTGCCGTCCGCCTCGGGAGGCAGTACAGGGGTACGTACGAACTGCAGCCCGACCGAGTCCGCGCCCAGCTTCGGCTTGATCACATAGCCCTCGGCCTCGGGCAGCAGCCCCAGATCCGCCACCCGGTCCACGGTCGGAATCACCGGATACCCGGCGCGGCTCAGGTCGACCAGATACTGCTTGCCCGCCATGTCGCCGCGCCCGGTCAGCGGGTTGTACACCCGCGTGCCCAGCTCCCGGGCCCGCGCGCAGAACGCGTCGTACGCCTCCTGGTAGTGCAGCACCGGACCGCTGTTGCGTACGACGACGGCGTCGAAGCCCTCCAGCAGGGCGGCGGCGTCACGGGGGTGACAGAGAGCGACGTCGAAATCCTCGCGCAGCCGCGACGTCAGCTGGATGTCCTCGTCGCAGTAGCGGCGTCCGCGGGCCTCGTAGGCGAGATCGGTGACGAAGAGAACGGACGGGCGGAGGCCGGCGGGCATGGTTCCCCCAGGGGGTTTCAGGGCGGACGGTGGGTCAATAACCTTGGCGGCGTTGCCCGTCAACGACCCTGGAGCGTCATGACGTCTGCCCCACAAGAGTCACTCGCCTCGCAAGCACCACCCGTGCCGGACATTCTCTCGCCCGCCTTCGCCGCCGATCCCTACGGGGCCTACCGGGTCATGCGCGAGAGTCACCCGCTGATCCGGCACGAGGCCACGAACAGTTACATCGTCTCCCGGTACGAGGACGTCGAGCGGGTCTTCAAGGACAAGGCCGGGGAGTTCACCACCGACAACTACGACTGGCAGATCGAGCCCGTCCACGGCAAGACCATCCTCCAGCTCAGCGGCCGCGAGCACGCCGTGCGCCGGGCCCTGGTCGCCCCGGCCTTCCGGGGTACCGACCTCCAGGAGAAGTTCCTCCCGGTCATCGAGCGCAACGCGCGCGAGCTGATCGACACCTTCCGTCGCACCGGCGAGGCCGACCTCGTCGACGCGTTCGCAACCCGCTTCCCCGTCCTCGTCATCGCCGACATGCTCGGCCTGGACAAGGCCGACCACGACCGCTTCCACGGCTGGTACACCAGCGTCATCGCCTTCCTCGGCAATCTCGCGGGCGACCCGGAGGTCGCGGCGGCCGGCGACCGGACCCGGCAGGAGTTCGCCGGGTACATGATCCCGGTCATCCAGGAGCGTCGGAAGTCACCCGGCGACGACCTGCTCTCCGCGCTCTGCGCCGCCGAGGTCGACGGTGTCCGGATGAGCGACGAGGACATCAAGGCCTTCTGCAGCCTGCTGCTCGCCGCCGGCGGCGAGACCACCGACAAGGCCATCGCCTCGATCTTCGCCAACCTGCTGACCCATCCCGAGCAGCTCGCCGCCGTACGGGAGGACCGCACCCTCATCGACCGGGCCTTCGCCGAGACGTTGCGCCTCACTCCGCCGGTCCACATGATCATGCGACAGACGGCCACCGACGTGGGGCTGGGCGGCGGCCGGGTGCCCGCGGGGTCGACCGTCACCTGTCTGATCGGCTCGGCCAACCGGGACGCCTCCCGGTACCGCGACCCGGACCGCTTCGACATCTTCCGCACCGACCTGACCAGCACCACGGCGTTCTCCGCCGCTGCCGACCATCTCGCGTTCGCCCTGGGCCGGCACTTCTGCGTCGGCGCACTGCTGGCCAGGGCCGAGGTGCAGACCGGGGTGAACCTGCTGCTCGACGCGATGCCCGACGTACGGCTCGCGGACGGGTTCACCCCGTCCGAGCAGGGCGTCTTCACCCGGGGCCCGGCGTCGCTGCCGGTGCGGTTCACCCCGCTCGCCGCGCCCTGACCCCGCGTCGGTGTCCGGTCCTCGCCCCATGGCCCCGTGTCAGCGGATGTGGCGCCCCGAGATCGCCCGCGCGATGACCAGGCGCTGGATCTCGCTGGTCCCCTCGAAGATCGTGTAGATCTTGGCGTCGCGGTACATCCGCTCCACCGGATGCTCCCGGCTGTACCCGGCGCCCCCGAGGATCTGGACGGCCTTCTCCGTTGCGGACACGGCGAGTTCACCCGCGCGCAGCTTGGACATGGAGCCCTGGCCCGCGTCGAAGGTCCGGTCGTTGCGGGCCATCCACGCGGCCTGCCAGATCAGCAGCCGTACGGACTCGATCTCCGTACGGATGTCGGCCAGCGCGAACGCGATCGACTGGTTCTCGATGATGGGCCGGCCGAACGCCTCGCGCTGTCCGGCGTACTCCAGCGCGTACTCGTACGCCGCGCGCGCGATGCCCAGCGCCTGGGCGCCGACGGTGGGGCGGCTGACCTCGAAGGTCGCCATCGCCGCCTGGCCCTTGGCGTTGGTGCCTTCGCGGGCGCGGGCGAGCCGGGCGTCCAGCTTCTCCTTTCCGCCGAGCAGGCAGTGCCCGGGCACGCGTACGTCGTCGAGGAAGACGTCCGCCGTGTGCGAGGCACGCAGGCCCAGTTTCTTGATGGTGCGGCTCGCCTCCAGACCCTTCGTGGCGGGCGGCACGATGAACGCGGCCTGCCCGCGCGCGCCGAGCGACGGATCGACCGAGGCGACGACGACATGGATCTCGGCGATCCCGCCGTTGGTGATCCACGCCTTCTGGCCCGAGATCACCCACTCGTCCTTGGCCTCGTCGTAACGGGCCTTCGTGGTCATCGCGGAGACGTCTGAGCCGGCCTGCGGTTCGGAGACGCAGAACGCCGCCACCTTCGGGTCGTCCTCGTCGCCGTAGCACTGGGGCACCCACTCGGCGAGCTGGTCCGGTGTGCCGGAGGCGAAGATGCCGGCGACGGCGAGGGAGGTGCCGAAGAGCGCCATGCCGATTCCGGCGTCGCCCCAGAACAGCTCCTCGTTGGCTATCTGGAGGGAGAGCCCCGACGGGTCGCCGTACATGTCGGCCAGGGACTCGAATCCGTACAGACCTATCCGGGCCGCCTCCTGGATGACGGGCCAGGGCGTCTCTTCGCGGGCGTCCCATTCGGCGGCCGCCGGGCGCACCACCTGGGCGGCGAAGCCGTGCACCCAGTTGCGCAGGTCCTGCTGTTCCTCGGTGAGGGCGAGGGAGAAGTAGCTCATCGGCCTCAGGCCTTCGGGATGTCGAAGTAGCGGGTGAGGCCGGAGGCGAGGCCGACATCGCCGGCCACCTTCAGCTTGCGCATCATGAACATCGTCACGGGATTGCCGTTGCCGGAGACCAGCTTGAGGAACTCCGCGTCGGCCATCACCAGCGTCGTACGCGGTTCGGCGTCGGAGCGGCCTGCGCTGATGGTGCACGCGCCGTCCGCGATCGCGGTCTCGTAGACCGTGTCGGTGTCCCCGGTGATCTTCCAGCGGATCAGCGCCTCGAGCTGTCCCGCCGCGTCCGGACGGAACTGCTGCTTCATCCGGCCGAAGACCTCGCCGAGCACCCGGGTGCGCAGTTCGCCGTGCATGACCTCGCCGAGCTGCTTGGCGGACAGGCCCTTCACGATCCGCGCGAACTCCTGCGGGGAGACGGCCGCGAAGTCGAGGGCGGCCAGTTCGTCGGTGAGGTTGCCGCTGCTGTTGTCGGCCACGCCAGCTCCTTACTCTGGAGTAAACTTACTTCGGAGTAAGGTAAGTGCAGGGCGCCGCCTCCGCAAGGTGGGGGCGAGGCGGGGGAGTCACCAGGAGCTGCTGGGGTGCACCGCCAGCCGGGGGTGGTGGGCGGAGAGCATCTTGTTGGCGCGGGCCAGTTCGGAGAGGGCCTGCTCCCGGTCGGCCTGGTCCTCGATGCCGAGCCGGGGGCCGCGGAACCGGCGGACCTCGCGCGCGGCGCACTCGGCGTCGAACTCCGCCTCCAGGATGTGCGGCGGGATGCAGGAGCCGATCAGCGCGGCGATGCGGTCCGGGATCGGTACGGGGACGAGCAGGTGTGAGGTGGTCATGGGGGTTCCCTCTCGAACGGTGGCCAGGAGGTCGGGCGCTGTGGCCGCCGGGTGGGCGGCCGACTCCTCCATGTGTACGGGACGCATTTACGGATTTCTCGTTGAGAACGTCTCCGTGTGGCAACCGTTTGGGAGTGACCGGGTATTTCCCTTTACTCGTAAGTAAGTTGACGCGCAGTGAAGGCCGTGATCCGGCCGGAAGCCGTTCTGTGTGCGGACTACGGGGTGGTGGAATCCCTGGTGCGGGCCCGCAGCTGAAGCGCCCGCAGAACCGCCTCGGTGGAGAACCTGCTCTCGGGGTCGATCAACTGCTCACCGAAGATGGACTCCAGGTTGCGCATGCGGTAGCGGACCGTCTGGGGATGCACGTCCAGCAGTTCGCCCATGTGGGCAGCGGTGCCCCGGGTGTCGAGCCAGATGCGCAGTGTTTCGATCAGCCGCTCCCGCCGGGTGGCGCTGATGCCCGCGATGGGCGCGAGTTCCCGTTGGGCGAGCTGGTCCAGGAGGACCGGATCGGAGAGCAGCCACAGGGTGATGAGGTGGTCCTCGCAGAGGATGATCGGTGCGTCGTCGATGACTCCCGCGTCGACGAGTTCGAGGACCCTCCTGGCCCAGCGGATCGAGTCCGCGGCCAAGGCGGTGGGAACGGTCAGCCCGATCGCCGCGCGGGTGCCGAGCAGCGTCTGGTCGAGCATGGTTCTTCGTGCGTCGTCGAGCGGCCCCGGGATGAGTAAATGCGGCTGGGGATCGCTGAGATCGACCAGGATGTCGCGGTCGGCGCTGACCCGGTCGAGCCCGGCGGGAGCGCGCGCTGCGACGAGCGTGACCTCCTCGGGCAGCGTCCACCCGGTCTGCTCGGACAGTTCGGCGATGGCGGTACGGGGGACGGGACGCCCGGCCAGGATCAGATGGAGCAGGCGCCGGCGCATGGCCTCGCTCTGCTCGCCGGTCTGCGACTGCACCTCCAGGAAGCCCTCGCGGGAGAGTGATTCGAGCTCGTCCACATAAGCGAAGAGCGCGTCGGCGAAACTGAGCATGAGGGTCGGTGAGAAGTTGTAGCTCCGGCCCACCTTCTTCGCCCGGCGCAGTGCCACGCGGGCGCCGAGCCGATAAGCGCCCTGGAGCGTCTCCATGGTGCGGCCTTCATAGGCCTCGAAACGTCCGAATCGGCGGCACATGTCGTCGCGCAGCGATGTCGAGGTGGACGGTTCGGCGACCAGGTCCACGAAGGACGAGAGGCTCTGTTCGACGCCGACCCGAATGGCCTGGCCATTGGGGCCGCTGAGCAGGCGTGCATATTCCGGATAGGTCCGGGTGACCTCGACTCCGATTTCCTTGATCAGGCTCGGCAGTTCGGGTCGCATGATCGTGGCGAATTCCTGGGGAAGCGGTCCCAGTGGATCGCCCGTGTCCAACGGCTGAATGAGTTTCGGCATGACGTGTCCCCTTGCTCTCCGGTGCCCGGTGGGGGGTGAGGCAGTGGGGGAAAGCGCTCCCACGAACCGACAGGTGCGTACCGAGTCCGCGACGAAGATAGACCAAGTCAGCGCTGGTGCACACTACTTGCGCAAGATCGAAGTGCAAGGGGCACACATCTCGGCCCCGTTGTGGTGCTCCGGTGCAGGTGGGGCGCGACTGCTCACTTCCGGACAATGTTTTTCGGACATTTACTCCCGAGGGCGCAAGGAAGTAACCCTGGGTAATGCCGAGTTGTGTGAGGGGAGGATGCGAATTTCCAGACCTTCCCGACACTGTTGTCGAAGGGGCTGCTGGGTCGTAGGGTCGCCATTCATTGGCGGCGCATCCGGGGGAGGCCACGGAATGGTGAGCTCCGGTTTACCCTGTGGGCGGACCGTGCGGGCCCGAATGCCGTGGGGCGCAGGGCGTTCCGTTCCCGCACTGCTCGTTCTGGCGGTCGCGGCGTCGCTCGTCTCGTGCGGATCCGCCGGGGGCGACGGCAGCGGCACCGCGTTCGCGCGGGGGATCGAACAGGCCCTGGTCGCCGCAGACGGGCGCGGCATCCGGGTCCCCGCCACGCCCGGCAGCTGCGGCCGGGTCACTCTGGATGCCGAGGAGTCCGCATCGCGCGTGGTTCTCCGGCTCTCCCTGGAGGCCGACCGCGATCTCGTGTGTCCCGCCGTCATCCGCACCGTCATGGCCTCCACCACGCTCGAACACCCCCTGGGCAATCGCGATCTCGTGGACGGGGACCGGTCCGGCAGGAGCGTCCCGTTCGTCGACGGCGCCCGACTCCACGAGCCCGGCCGGCTGCCGGCCGGTTACGTGCAGCGCGGCGACGGGATCGACTCCGGCATCGGCCTGAGCGGCGGCGACGGCTCGCCGCTGTGGGCCCGGCGCTACGAGGGAATCGGCGGCAGGGCCCCGCTGGTCGTCAGCCAGTGCACCTGCGACCCGGCGGCCCACCGGATCTGGCCCGCCCGCTCGCACGTCGACATCAACGGCCGGCCCGGCACGATCCGTACTCCGGCGGACGACCCTGACAACGGCTCGTACGCCGTCGTGTGGACCGAAGGAGCACTCGGTTTCGTCGTGATGTCCGCGGACGGTGGCAGCGCCAGGCCTGCCGTGTCGACGAAGGACCTGCTCAGGACGGCGCGGTCACTGCACCCGCGCACCCGACAAGGAGGAGGAACGGCATGACTGAGTCGCAGCTGTCGGAACCGGGCGGCGTACGCCGAAGAACGTTGCTGGGGGCGGCCGGAGCCACCGTGGTCGCCGGTGCCGTCGCCGTCCCCGAAGCGGGCGCGGCGGAACCGGGCTGGCCCCCGCTCACGGCCGACGAGCGAGCGGTGGTGCTGCAGATCGCGCGAGCCGGAGCTGTGTTCCCCGTGGCCTTTCCCGAGTTCGGGGAGCCCGGCAGCGCGGCCGGCCGGGCAGTCCCGGCCCGGCTGAGGACTGCCGAGAAGTCCCTGGGGCCCGAGCGGCTCGCGCAGGTCAGGGCAGGCGCCCGGAGCCTGATCGCCGACGGACTTCAGGGTGCCGACCAGGACACCCTGCTACGGGGTCTCGGTGAGCGGGCGGCGACCGCGGACACCGCCGGCCGGACCGCCCTCGTCACCGTCACCGCTCTTGCCCTCGCCACGATCTCCACGCACTTTGCGGCCGGTGCCGGCTCGACCGACCGAGCCGCGGACCTCTGGCTCGATGGCCTGAGCCGCCTTCGGACATCAACGGAGCAAGGCCGCAGGGGGCGTTCCTGATGACATTCTCCGCAGGCACCCGGTCCGGGCTCCGGCAGGCCAAGCACCGGATCAAGGAGCAGTACAGCCGCAACGATCCCAATGTCGTCGGGGTAGGGCTGAGTTATCGCCATCGAGCCGGGCAGCTGACCGACGAGCCGGTCGTGGTGGTCCTGGTCGCCAAGAAGCGGCCGGCGTCCCATGTGTCCCGGCGCAGACTGCTGCCGCAGTCCATCGACGTCCAGGGTGCCCGATGGGGTGTGGACGTGGTCGAGTCCGGCCCGCCCCCCAGACTGTTCGCCACCGCTCCGGCCCGTCCGCCGGTGAGGCTGCTGAGCGCCCAGGCCATCGCGGACAAGATGCGGCCCTCGCGGCAGGGCGCCAGCATCTCCAACCTGGAGCAGGGCCGAACGGCCGGGACGCACGGCTGCAACGTCGTCGACAAGACGGACGGAAAGCTCTGCCTGCTCTCCTGCAACCACGTGCTCGCCCGCTTGAACGAGGGCAAGCCGGGCGAGGCCATCATCCAGCCCGGGGGATACGACGGCGAAGTGGACGTCAAGAACGCCATAGCCGAGCTGAAGCGGTTCGACCCCGTCGACGCGACCACCGGCACCGACACCGACGCGGCCATCGCCCAGTTCACGGACCAGAGCGGCCAGACCTCCGACGTGGCCAAGGACCTGATGGCCCCGATATCCCCTTCCCATCCAGCCGTCGGCCTGCTGGTCGCCGGAGGATGCAGCGGCGCGGTCTACCTCACGGAAATCGAAACGGTGCTCGCCCGCCTCGACGTGAAACTCGCGGCCGCCACCGGCTCGTCGACCGCGATTGTCGCTCCCGCCATCGGCATGAAGGTCGAGAAGGTCGGCCGCACCACGGCGTACTCCTCCAGCGCCATCGCCGCGATCGAAGTCGACATCGAGGTCGACACCCAGAGTGCGCTCGGGGTCGTCCCGTACCGCGATCTCATCTACGTGCCCGGTCTCGGGCAGGCCGGGGACTCCGGATCGGTGGTCTGCGCGGGCGGCGACGGTGACACGCTGGTCGAGTCCGACTGCGGCGGTTGCACCGTGCTCAACAGCATCGGCAGCTTCTACGATCTCCCGCTGGCTGGGGACAACGACCTCGCCGACCAGATCCGCGACGGCTTCCTGGCGCAGAGCGTGGCCGGCAGCCTCCTCGTCGCCATCACCTACATGAACTCCCAGAACATCACCGACCGGCTGGCCGGCATGGTGGCCGATTCCACGTCGAAGTCCTACGCCGCCAGCTACTACGCGAGGTACCGGGACTTCATCGAGAACGTGCTGAACGACCCCACCTCCACGGCAGTCGTCACCCAGGAGAACCTGGACGACGCGACCAACATCAACGCCGGACTCGTACAGACCTTCGTGATCACCGGCGAGGAATGCGTAGCGGCGAACCAGCTCCAGACCGAGATACTCGACAAGACGCTGGGCATGAACCGTCAGCAGATGCTGACCTACATGAACGACGGACGGATCGCCGCACGCATCCGCGAGATCCTCTCCACCGTGCCGACGATCGAACTCGACGGCCCGGTCGAGGCGGGATAACCCGCCGGCGATGAAGTACTCCCAGCGCGTCACCGCACGCCTGATCCGGCTGGCGCACGGCCTGCACCCGGCGCTGGCCCCGTCCGTCGTGGCCCTGGCCGCGTCCCCGGGCAAGAGTCTGCGAGCGTCGCTGCTCGCCGCCTGCGGTCGGCTCGGCCTGCCGGACGAGCAGCGCCTCGTCAGGCTCGGCGCGATCGTCGAGCTCATCCATCTGGCGTCCCTGCTGCACGACGACGTCATCGACGGCGCCGAGGTACGCAGGGGCGCGCCCGCCGCCCACGTCGTCGTGGGCGGCGAGGCGGCCACCCTGGCGGGCCTCGCCTGTTTCGCCCTGGTGGGTACGGAGACGGCGGACCTGGACGAGGGGCTGGCCCGGATCGTCGGTGACGCGGTCGCCGGGCTGTCGTACGGCGAGCTGATGGACGTGGAACGGGCCTTCGACACCGAACTGCCCCTCTCCGTCTACACGGAGCTGGCGGCGCGCAAGACCGGTGACCTGTTCGGGCTCGCCTGTGTCCTCGGCGCCGTCGAAGGAGGGGCGGCGGACGAGCACGTCCGGGCCGCCGCCCGTTTCGGGAAGGCGCTGGGGGTCGCCTTCCAGATTCTCGACGACTGCCTCGACCTGGAGTCCGACGGCGTGGACAAACCGCTCCACACCGACCTGCGGCTGGGACTGTTCGGCGCACCGGTCCTGTGTGCGTTGCGCCGCGACACCTCCGGTGAACTGGCGGGTCTGCTCCTGTCACCGTCGCTCGACGAGAGCGCGGTGCCGCAGGTGCACCGCATGATCGTCGAGTGCCGGGGCCTCGAGGAGGCGAGAGAGCTGGCGGGCCGGTGGTACGAGGACGCCCTTGCCGAACTGGACCCGCTGCCCGCGGGGACCGCCCGGGACGAACTGCTGGCCACGGCCTCCGGGATGTGGCGGGGGAGGGCACGTTGACGCGTCTGGGTACGGAGGTGCTGGTGGTCGGTGCCGGGCCGGCGGGAGCGGCGACGGCCGCCGAACTGGCCCGGCACGGTATCCGGACCCTGTTGGCGGGCCGGCCCGACGACCGTGAACACGACGTGCTGCTGGGCTCACCGGCGGTGCGCGCCCTCGACAGCCTGGGGGCGCTCGGCGCCGTCGCGGCCCGGCCGGCGGACGGGGTCCTGCTCCATCTCGGCGACGGGCGCGGCAGAGCGGTGACGGACCTGTGCGCGGCGGTCTGCGACCGGCGAACGCTGGGGGAGGCGCTACGGGGGCGGGCCACGGTGCTCGGAGCGACTCACGTGGCGTGCGACGTCGCGTCCGTACGACGGACGGGCGAGGGGTACGAGGCACGGCTCGGGTCCGGAGGCACCGGTGTGGACGGGATGACCGTGACGGCCCGGCACGTGGTCATCGCCTCGGGTGCCCGGTGGGGCGTACAGGAGCAGGCTCCGGGGCTCACGGCCGTGCAGCGGTTCGGCGGCGCCACAGGGCCGGGTGCGCCGATCCGCCTGCGGATGCCTCCTCCTCGGGCCACCGGCCCCGCCGAACTGCCGGTGTGTGCGTGGCACCTGCCCGGGGCCACGCCCGGCACGTGCACCATCGGGGTGTCCACGCTCCAAGGACAGGGAGGGCCCGGCGGAGCGAAAGGCCTGCTGGATGAAGCCGTCACCGCGTTCCGTGCCCTCGACCCCGGATTCCGCCACGCGCGTCCGCTGGGCGCCGTGCTCAGTGGCCCGCTCGACTGCGGCTTCACCCCGGCGCTTGCCGTCGATCCGGAGCACGGAGGGCTACGGGTCGGGGACGCGGCAGGTCTGGCCAACCCGTTCACCGGGGAGGGGCTGAGCTATGCGGTGGAGAGCGGGCTGCTGGCGGCGCGTGCCGTCGCCGGACACCGGGGCGACCCGGATGCGGCGGGGCGGACGTACACGCGAGGGCTCGCCGCAGCGTACGTCGGCTTCTTCGAGACGGCCCAGCACGCCTCGCGCCGCTACCACCTGGCGTGGCGCATCCTGTCGGCCACGGCCGACAGCGACCGTCCCTTCTTCGCCAAGGCACGCCGGGCGCTGCTCCTGCCCGAAGGCCTGGCAGGGCTGACGGCGGTGGACCGGATGCAGCTGCCCTCGGCGGCCACGGCGGCCATGAAGCCGTTCCTGCTGGCATGCGACGAGGTCGCCGTGACGACGGTGCGGGACGAATGGCCCTTCATCGCGCGGCTGTTGATCACCGAGGGAGGGCCGGCCCATCAGCGGCTGCGGCCTGCCGTCCCCTTCTACGCGGCGCTGTTGGCGTCCGGCCGTCGACCGGACATCCGGCTGGCGACAGTCGGCGCGGCGATCGAGCTCGCGACGCTCGGCGCCCTGAGCTTCCTGGGGCCGACGGAACCCGCCCCGGCCGGCCGGGAGCGGAAGGCGGTCGACTGGGGCACCGCAGCCGTCGTGCTCTCCGGCGACTTCCTGCTCTCCCAGGCATCCCGGCTGATCGCCGCCGTGACTCCGGAGATCTCGTGGGCCTTTGCGGACTGGCTGGCTGAGCTGACCGCGCTGCGGGGCGCGCGCCTCGCCCACGACGATTCGGTGGCCGCCGAGGACGTGTTCGCGGCCCTGTTGGAGTTCCCGGCGCGGATCGGCGCCCAACTGGGCGGTTCCTCCGAGGAGGTGACCGCGGTGCTGCGGCAGGCGGGCGCGGAGTGCGGCCGCGCCTTCCTGCACGCGGAGGACGTGCTGGCACTGCGGGGTGAGCGGACGCGTCTGGACACCACGCACTCCGCTCTGCTGGAGGGCCGGATCAGCGCCTGGTCGGACGTGGGGGAGTCGGCGCCGCCCGAGGGCCCCGCGTCGCTGGGTCGGTGGCTGGCGGGATCCGTCGCGGCCTGTCGGGCGGCGGAGCGCTCCACGCAGACTCTGCTCGACGGCGTGCCGCACGCAATGTCCCGGATGATCTTCTCGGAGTTTGTCGCTGCCGTGGCCGGGCCGGCGGGCGTTTCGCAATAGGCGCTGAACGGCGCCTGCCGGCAGCCGCGTTCCGCAACCGGGAGCCCGTGGTGGTGGGCGCCATACCTGCGAGTAAGGGAGCGGTAAACCGGCGTGCCGGGCGCACGGCCCAGGCAGCTTCGACGCAGCAGCGGCGGGGAGGGTGCCGCTGCCGCTCATGGACCGCTGTCGACCTGCGAACCAGCCGGCCGGCACGCCGCCGGGTGGCGCCGCGGCGCACTCGGGCTCCCCCCCCGCCAGGGCGGCGTCATTCAGGTGACGTGTCCTGGTTGATCACATGATGCCGAGGGTGATCAGTGGACGGTTTGCGTCGCGGGTGTGGTGGCGGAGTCCAGCGGCGATGTTCGTCTGGCTGGCGAGTCGGAGAGCGCCGATGGCCAGGTTGCGTAGGGATGCCATGGCACGTGGAGCGGTGCCGGTGCGAACGCGGGAGGCGTCCTCGGCGTACGTGGTGTCTCTCACGTGGTGGATCTTGTTCTCGATGCCCCAGTGGTTGCGGACGCGGCGTGCGATCTCGGTTGCGTCGGCCTGCTCCGCGGTCAGGTCGGTTACCCCGTAGATGCGTTCCAGTGTGACCTTGCCGGTAGTGACGATCTGTCTGCGGCGCACGATCTGGATGGCCTGCACCGCATGTGGGAACGGGATCCCCGTCACGGTGGCGGCCTTGATCCGGCGGATCTCGTCGCGGCCGTGTGCGGTGGCCCGGGTCTTGTCCTGAAGTGGTACTTCCCGCCATGGCAGGGCCTTCAGCCACCGTTGCAGGGTGGGGTGGTTGCCCTTGATCAGTGCGATGTAGTGGGCGTGCTTGTCCTCGACGAGGAAGCGTGCGTGAGCGGTCTGCGAGTGGAGGGCGTCGAAGGTGACCACCGTGCCGTGCAGGTCGAGCGGGGCTAGCAAGGGCTGGAAGACGGTGATCTCGTTGGTCTTGCCGTCCACCTCGCGCTGGGCAGTGACCAGGCCGGTCTCCGTCATCGCGGCGAGCAGGTGGACCTGGGTGCTGTCGGTGCGGCGGGCACCGCGCACGGTCTTGCCGTCCACCGCGAGGGAGGGCAAGGGCGAATCGCTGTCGTCGTTCTCCTTCTGGCCGGCTGCGCGTTCACGCCCGGCGAGCCAACTTCCGACGGCCGTATCCAGCGCGTCTCCGTCGATGCGCTGGAGGACACGGCGCACTGTGGCCTCGGCCGGGGCGACGGGGCCTCGGTCCGGCTCCCGGCACGGACCGCCGAGCCGGGCCAGGACGTGTGGCGGGGCGTCGGCTGCCCACTCCGCGATCGCGGTCAGGGACTTCGCTCCTGCCAGGACCGCACACGCGGCCAGGGACAGGACGAAGGCGAGTGGGTGGGGGGCGCCGGCCCTGGTCGCGGCGAGGGTCGGGCACCTGAGCCAGGCACGTCAACAGACTGGGGAGATCATCAGGGGCGGTCGGTGCGGCGTCGGTGAGTTGCCCCAGAGGGCTCGGGATGAGCGAAGATGAGCGGGCAGACACGGTCTTCCGTTGTGGTGATCAGGGACTCGACACCTCATGATCACCAGAAGGCGTGCCTGTCTCCGCGTCAGCCCCGGCGAGAATCTCATGGCCCTGCCCAGGCTGCTGAAGCCCCATCAACCCAGATTCACTTGCCTGAACGACGCAGTCGTGACTTTCGCTCCGTTCAGAAGGGCCGGAAGACCCCTTCGGGATCATCCTGGGCCCATGCCGCGAACTCCTCGAAGCCCAGGTTGCCGATACTCAGGTTCGCGTAGACCTCGTGAACCCCTGCGGGGATGGCGCGGAACTCACGGCCGAACTCGGTCAGTTGCTCATAGTCCTCATCGTTGACGCAGTCCTCCCGCGTCAGCGTGGTGACTGCTAGCAGCGGGTGGAGTCCAGCCTGCATGCATACCCGGTCGGCAATGAAGACAACGGACAGATTCTCATCACTGCTGACCGCAGTCAGCACCTCGTCGATGGTCGCCTCCACCCAGGCCGGATCGTTGATGAAATGGACCTGGGCCTCGTACTGCCTGTCTCCCCTGGGCTCCATCAGTGCCGCCACCACGTCCTGCCACGCTTGGTCGTCGCGGTAGTCGGTCCTGACAACCAAGGCATCAAACTCATCGTGGCCAGTGACAACGGGCAACGTTCCCATGGGTCCTTCTTCTCTGTGACGATCGGTGAGCCGTGCCGTGACTGTCTCATGGTCCGTCTGTCACGTCCCGCGGGATCGGCGTTCCGCCTGGGCATTGACTGCGCAACCTGGCCGTAGGAGCCCCGACCTGCACGAATACATCAGCAGTACCGCCATCCTCCGCCACCACGCTCGCGACACCAACCGGCCCTGCCCAACCTCAGCATCACGTGATCAAACCGGGCAGACTCACTGAACGACGCCGCCCTGCCCCCCGCCACCCGGTAAACGGACCCGAGCGAAGGAATACTGCGAGCGGAGCGCGCGTAAAGGAAATCCCTTTCCCGAAGCCAATTATTCGGCGGTCCCGGGTAGTGCGTTCACGGGTATGTCTTTAATGGATATCGGGCCATCCGCCTGCCGGGTTCTGCATTCTGTCCTGATGCGCCGGGTGCATCGGCGTGGAGTGCCTCCCGAGGGGCGCTGGGCGGTGCCAGGAGGAGTGGGAACCACCGGCTCGCGCGCCGCGGCGGCGCCCCGCGGCCGCTCACCCGGCGGCCGGGTGTGGCTCCGTGCAGTTCAGCGGCACCGTAACGGGCAGCATTCAGGCCGCTTGCGGCACCGAGATCGACGATCTTACCGGCGGGTAGGTGATGTTGCGGAGGTGTTGACCACTGCCGTGGGTGCGCCTCGGGTGAGTGCGTGGAGGCGGCTCCGGCCCCCGCGTCTCCGTGTGACTACTCACTTTCGTATAAAAAATCGCAGTGATCTGCTGAGTTATCGCTAAGACGGAATGTGTTTATCGAGAGGCTCAGGGAATTTCTGTGCGGGGTATTGCAGCGTTGGGCTACTGGCTCGTAACGTTCGATCCGCACGGAGTTCGATCACGCAGTCCGGGTCCTTGGACTTCTGCGTTCCATGATGTTGAGCCGCCCTTGTTACGAGCCCTCAGCGGGCGCGGTGCAAGGCAATCGGGTACGTCCAACTCCACATTCCGGAGGTAAGTTCCGTGAGAAGCACCCTCAGGCGAGCACTGTTCGCCACCACTGTCGCTGCAGCGGCGTTCGGTTTCACCGCGACATCGGCCTCGGCCACCGCACTCGCCACGTGGACCGTGACCAACCCCAGTGGCACCTTCTCCGCCTCGCTCAAGGCCGGCACCGTGGCCACTCTGATCGACACCGTCACCAGCCAGCAGGTGGACTGCTCCACGGCGACCGCCAGTGGAACCGCGACGAGTGGCACGTACTCCAGCGGTGCCGGACTCGCGAAGATCACCGCCGCCACCTTCGGCTCCGCAGGCGCACCGTGCCCCGGACCTCTCGGCTCCACCTTCACGGCTGTGCTCGCTTCGGGCTCCGTCATCAGCGTCAACGCGAACAGCTACAGCGGTGGCGTCTCCACGGGAACCCTGTCGGGTATCAAGGTGAATCTGACGGGCTCCACCATCCTCGGCACCTGCAATGCGGTGATCACCGGGACCGCGAGCAACGTGACCTACACGAACTCCACGGGCGTACTCGACATCAACAATGGTGCCGGCCTGACGGTCGCGAGCGCCACCAACTGCAGTGGTCTGCTCAACGCCGGTGACGCGGCCACGTTCGACGCCACGTACAAGCTGGTTACGCCGATCACGATCACCTCGCCGTAACCGCATCGGGTCGTCGCCGCATCGAGAGGGTTGCGGAGCAGAGACAGCCTCTGCTCCGCAACCCTCTCCGGCGGCGGACCCGTTCGCCATCGGGACCCCATGGACGAGTGCTGAGCACTGAGACGACGGCAGGTTGTGTCGAGATGAGATTCATGACGAGCGGCCCGCGGCGCACCGCACGGATCGCCACGGTCGGTGCGCTGGCACTCATGACAGGCTTCATGCCGGGTGTTGGAGCCGCCAGCGACACCCAGGCCGCCGAGGCGGAGGTCGCCTACACCTGCGATTCGCCCTCCGGCTCGGTGCCGGTCAAGGTGAAGGTCGAGGCGGAGCTGCCCATCACCACAGATATCGGGACTCCGATCCAGGTTGGGGGCGTGGACCTCTCGTTCGCGCTGCCACGTTCCGCCCTGTCCGATTTGCCGGGGATCGACTCGGCACTTGTCTCGGGCTCTGCCCGCGTGGTGACGGAGGTTTCACAGCGGGGGGAAGCCACGTCCGTGCCCTGGCAGGGACTGGAGATTGCGGAGGCTCCCGTTCCGGCTGCGGGTGACCTCGCGTTCAGGGCCACCGGTGATGTGCCGACGATCACGCCGAGATCGAGCGGGGACATAGGCTTCGCGTTGGGTCACCTCGACGTGGGTCTCGCCTTCCGCGCGGTGGACGGAACGACAACGGCTCCGTCTCCCGTAGCCCTCTCGTGCGCGATCGATCCCGATCAGAGCGCCGAGCTGGCGGCCGTCAACGTCCCCCCACCCGGTGGGAACTCGTCGCCGGCACCCGGCGCGGCCCCCGCGGCACCCGAGCCGTCCAGGAGCACCCCCGGCGGGAGTGACGGAACGAAGGTGCCGAAGGACACAGCGGCAACGCTGGGGAAAGTGGATCTGCCCGAAGGCTGCTCAGTGATGGCGGGGCCGTTCCCGCAGGTGCCGAAACCCGCCCATGGCTATATGGCGGGGTATTCCAATGTCAATAAGCTGGCCGAGGCCATGATGTTCCGTGACCCCGCGAAGCTTGTCCTCAACCTGAACACATCTGTCTCGTTCCTCAAATGCCCGACAGGCGTGAAGAGCTGGCTGACCACTGACGGCACACTCGACCACAACGGCAAGCCGCAGATGCCGCCGGCGAAGGCCACCTTCCTCACCTTCGGTTTCATGCCGACTACGGCGAAGGTGGAGCTGACTCTCGAGGGCAGGGTCGACATCGGCACCTTGGGTGACTCGGCCCCTGATCCCGAGACCAAGCAGTACAAAGAGATGACCACCGCCGTTGCTCTTCTCCGCATACGTCTCTACGACGTCGACGTCAACGGGCAACCGCTGGACGTCGGAGCCAACTGCCGGAGTGTGAGGCCGATGGAGCTCAGGCTCGTCGGGAAGGGGAGCACCGGAACGAACGGCCCGGTGGGGTACACCGTGATGACCGGAGGGCCTTTGACCGGCTACTCGGATGTGCCGCCATTTACCGGATGCGGTGCCACGGAAGACCTTGACAGTCTTTTCACGGCGTCGGTATCCGGGAAGGGCAACTTCACCAAAATGATGCAGTCCCCCTTGTGCGTCGAAGGCGTGCCGGCGAATTGCCCGGAACCCAAGAAGCCCACCCCCGAACGCTGAGGGCTCTCCCGCCCGATTCCTAGAAAGGTTCGACGATCAATGAGTGCTGCCCAAAAACGTGTCAGACCCGCTCTGCTCGGTGCACTTGTGGCGGTGGCCGTCGGCATTCCGCTGAGCACCTCGCCGGCGAGCGCCGCGTCCGCCCAGGAGATGAACGGCAACTGGGCGCCCTTCAGCCGGTGCCCGGTGGACGACCCGGCCATGCTCGCCGCAGACGGCGAGACGGACATTGCGATATGCGTGGCCTCGCACTCCGAGAGCGGTTCCATCAAGCTCGGCAACACCGTGGCGACGACCGGTGCGAACGACCTCCAGTTCGGCGTGGTCCGCAACGCGTCCACCGGTGAGTCCAGGGTCGTGGCACCGGCCGGCGGGTCGATCGTCGGAGCGCCCACGCAGATCCCCGGTGGTCTGCTGGGCCTCATGTGTCCCAGTAACATTCCGGTGATCTCGGGCATCTGCGGTCAACTGGCCGACAGTAGTCTCAACCGGGTCGTGGCCACAGTGGAGTCGGCTGGCACACCCAGCAACTTCGATCTCATCGCGGGGATGCAGAGCGGAAAGACGATCGTCGACATTCCGGTCCGGATCCACCTGCAGAACACGTTCCTCGGGTCCAAGTGCTACATCGGGACCAAGTCCAGCCCGGTCGTGCTGCGTCCGCAGAACCTCTCGGCGCCGGCATTGGGCAGTCAGCGTTTCGACGCCAACGGCACGCCCAACACCGCAGGTCTGATGAACCGCCTCTCGCTGACCGGCAACGACCAGGGGGACAGCGGCTTCGCCGTTCCCGGGGTGAGCGGCTGCGGCCCCCTGACCCTCGGTGAGCTCAACTGGGCGGTCAACCTGAAGACCGCGCTGCCCTCGGCGGCCGGCAACAACAACCTGGTGCTGAATGACGCCGCCACCTACACGGCAGGGCTGGCGGCCCCGGACAGCTCCGCGCCCAACGCCGGTCAGGTGCTCTCGGACAACTGGCACGCCGGCGTGGCCCAGTAGTTCGGCGGTCTTGATTTCGGCATCGCCCACGTGCCCATGCACTGACGGTTCCCCCTTCCTCCGCCCCGCCCGGATGCCGCTCCGGGCGGGGCGGAGGTGTGCGCAAGTGGGCACGGTGAAGCAGTGCGGCGAAGCCGAAAAGACTCACTTGTCGACAACGGGATGAAGGTCCTTACTCACCGCCGGACAAAAACAATCCTGCCACCAATGGCTGTGCAGAAAGTTCAGGAACCGCTATTGCGAAGTCAGGTTACTGGGCCGTAGCGTCCCTGATGAGCAGCACGGAAACGCGTCCGTAACTGTTCGTTCGACGCTCGTGGAGTCCAGGTCGCGCCCCCCTTGACCCGGATACCGCACCGGGAATTGCTTCCGCCCCGAACCCGTCGTCCAGGGGCGGCGCTCCCGCTGTCGGGGCCACACGGCTCCGGCCCCACGGTCCGTGGGGCCCCGACCCGCACACCGGAGATCTTGCTCAGATTCCGACAAAGCCGGTGTACGGCTTTGTCACTCGGTGACAAGTGATCCACATCGAGCACCTGGTTCGTCGATTTCCGCTGTTCAACGGCTTGTCCTGGCGGTTTCGGCGGACATAACGTGCGCCTCCTGGTGCATGTGTGACGAGCCGCCATTGGATTTCTCAGAGCCGGAGCGCTGACAGATGACTTCGTTCACCGATACGTCGAGGGAGGGCCGATGGGAATCGAAGTAGTCGTTGAAGGCCTTACGAAATCCTTCGGTAAGCAGAACATCTGGCAGGACGTCAGCCTCACCCTGCCCGCCGGCGAAGTGAGTGTGATGCTCGGTCCTTCCGGCACCGGAAAGACCGTCTTCCTCAAATCCATCATCGGCCTGCTCAAGCCCGAGCAGGGACGTGTTCTCATCAACGGCGTCGACATGGTGAACAGCCCCGAGCGGAAGATCATGGAGACCCGGAAACTCTTCGGGCTCATGTTCCAGGACGGTGCGCTCTTCGGGTCGATGTCCCTCTTCGACAACATCGCCTTTCCGCTGCGTGAGCACACCCGTAAGAGGGAATCGGAAATCCGCCGGATCGTCATGGAGCGGATCGACATCGTCGGTCTGCTCGGCGCAGAGGACAAGCTGCCCGGTGAGATATCCGGCGGCATGCGCAAGCGGGCGGGCCTGGCCCGCGCACTCGTGCTGGACCCGCAGATCATCCTCTGCGACGAGCCGGAC
Source organism: Streptomyces sp. LN549 (assembly GCF_043203805.1). Lineage (NCBI taxonomy): Bacteria > Bacillati > Actinomycetota > Actinomycetes > Kitasatosporales > Streptomycetaceae > Streptomyces > Streptomyces sp. LN549. The sequence goes on from NZ_JAZHRI010000002.1 coordinate 8,052,616, forward strand.
TCCGGACTCGACCCGGTCCGCACCGCGTTCATCTCGCAGCTGCTCATCGACCTCAACGCGCAGATCGACGCGACGATGCTGATCGTCACCCACAACCTCGACATCGCCTCCACCGTCCCGGACAACATGGGCATGCTGTTCTGCCGCAACCTCGTCACCTTCGGACCGCGCGAGGTACTGCTCACCAGCGATCTGCCCGTCGTCTCCCAGTTCCTTGCCGGGCGGCGCGAAGGACCCATCGGCATGTCCGAGGAGAAGGACGCCGCCACCCTCGCCGCCGAGCAGCTCAACGGCTACGGGCAGGGCATCAGTTCGGCCAACGCCCCGCGCACCGTCGTACCTCAACTGGAGCCCTCGCCAGGCCTGCCCGTGCGGCAGGGCGCCCTGCGCCGCCGGGAGCGGGTCATGGCGATGATGGGGCAGCTGCCGGAGGCCGCCCGTACCGCCATTCTGAACAGCTACAGCCCCGCCGCGGGCGGTGGGCGCCCGTGACCGCCCCCATGCCGGTGCGGCCCCCCGAGCCGCCGGCGGACCGGGTGCAGGAGAAGTCGCCCGAGGAGAGACGGCCGACGCGGCTGCTCGCCCCGCTGCGCGAGACCGGGAAGCTGTTCACCCTCGCCGGGACCGTTTGCCGCGAGACCTTCCGCAGACCCTTCCAGGTACGGGAGTTCATCGAGCAGTTCTGGTTCGTCGCCAGCGTCACCATCCTGCCCGCCGCCCTCGTCTCCATCCCGTTCGGTGCGGTCATCGCCCTCCAGGTCGGCTCCCTCACCCAGCAGCTCGGCGCCCAGTCCTTCACCGGCGGCGCCAGCGTCCTCGCCGTCATCCAGCAGGCCAGCCCGATCATCGTGGCGCTGCTGGTTTCAGGGGCCGCCGGTTCGGCGATCTGCGCCGACCTCGGATCGCGCAAGATCCGCGAGGAGCTCGACGCGATGGAGGTCATGGGTGTCTCGCCCGTCCAGCGCCTCGTCGTCCCGCGGGTCCTGGCCACGATGCTGGTCGCCGTCCTGCTCAACGGCCTCGTCTCCGTCGTCGGCACGATGGGCGGCTACTTCTTCAACGTGGTCATGCAGCACGGCACCCCCGGCGCCTACCTGTCCAGCTTCTCCGCCCTGGCCCAGTTGCCCGACCTGTACATCAGCGAGATCAAGGCCCTGATCTTCGGATTCATCGCCGGCATCGTCGCCGCCTACCGCGGCCTGAACCCGCGCGGCGGGCCGAAAGGGGTCGGGGACGCGGTCAACCAGTCCGTCGTCATCACCTTCATGCTGCTGTTCTTCGTGAACATGGTCCTCACGGCGATCTATCTCCAGATCGTCCCCGCGAAGGGGAGCTGACCGATGTCGATGCTCAGCTGGCTCGACCGATCCGGTGACCAACTCACCTTCTACGTACGGGCCCTGGTCTGGATCCCCAGAACGCTCCGCCGCTACCTCAAGGAGGTGCAGCGGCTCCTGGCCGAAGTCGCCTTCGGCAGCGGCGGTCTCGGCGTCGTCGGCGGCACCATCGGCGTCATGATCGCGATGACGCTCGCCACCGGAACCGTCGTCGGCCTCCAGGGGTACGCGGCCCTCAACCAGATCGGCACCGCGGCCTTCACCGGATTCATCTCCGCCTACTTCAACACCCGCGAGATCGCCCCGCTCGTCGCCGGACTCGCCCTCTCCGCGACCGTCGGCGCGGGCTTCACCGCCCAGCTCGGCGCCATGCGCATCAACGAGGAGATCGACGGCCTGGAGTCCATGGGCGTGCGGTCCATGCCCTACCTGGTCACCACCCGCATCATCGCCGGGGTCGTCGCCATCATCCCGCTGTACGCGATCGGGCTGCTCTCCTCGTACATCGCGTCCCGCTACGTCACCGTCCTGTTCAACGGACAGTCGGCGGGCACGTACGACCACTACTTCAACCTCTTCCTCTCTCCGCAGGACGTACTGCTGTCGGTGCTCAAAGTGCTGATCTTCAGCGTCATGGTGATCCTCGCGCACTGCTACTACGGCTTCCACGCCTCAGGGGGCCCCGCAGGGGTCGGTGTGGCCGTCGGCCGGTCGGTGCGCAACGCGATCGTGCTGATCAGCGTCACCGACTTCTTCCTCTCGCTCGCCATCTGGGGCGCCACGACGACCGTGAAGGTGGCCGGCTGATGAAGAACCGGACCGCAACCACGGCCCGCCGCAGACTCGCGGGAGTCGCCTTCCTGCTGGTGCCCGCCCTCCTCATATGGGTGTCGGTCGCGGTGTACGAGAAGGACTTCACCGACGACGCCACCGTGACCGTACGCACCGGAAGCGTCGGCAACGAGATGCACGACAACGCCGATGTGAAGCTGCGCGGAGTCGTCATCGGGCAGGTCCGCACCATCGCGGCCGACGGCGAGGGCGCCCGGCTCACCCTCGCGATAAAGCCCGACCAGCTCGACCGGATCCCGGCCGACGTGACCGCCCAGATGCTGCCCACCACCCTGTTCGGCGAACGGTTCGTGGCCCTCGTGCCGCCCGCAGTCCCGTCCGCGCAGACCCTGCGGGCCGGGGCTGTCATCCCGCAGGACCGTTCCAGCAACGCCATCGAACTGGAAGAGGTGCTCGACAACGTCCTGCCGCTGCTGACCGCGGTGAAGCCGGAGAAGCTCTCCGCCACCCTCAACGCGGTCTCCCAGGCACTCCAGGGGCGCGGCGAGAAGCTCGGCGACACCCTCGTCACGCTCGACGCCCACCTCCAGACGTTCAACCCCCAGCTCCCCACGCTCAACGCCGACATCAAGGAACTCGTCAAGGTGACCAAGGTGTACGGGGACGCCGCCCCCGACATCCTGGACGCACTCACGGACTTCACCACCACCAGCGGCACCATCGCCGAGCAGCAGGCGGAACTCGCCGACCTCTACGGTTCCACGACCGCGACCGCGCAGGACGTCACCTCGTTCCTGCAGGAGAACAAGGACAACCTGATCCGGCTCTCGGCCACGAGCAGGCCGACGCTGGAGCTCCTGGCCAAGTACTCCGACGAGTATCCCTGCACCCTGCGGACCGTGGCCGGATTCGTCCCGGCGATGGACAAGGCGCTCGGCAAGGGAACGGACCAGCCCGGCCTGCACGTCACCGTCAAGTCCGTGAAGTCCCGGGGGAAGTACGTGCCCGGAACCGACACCCCCGTGTACGACGCCACCGGTGGCCCGCACTGCTACTCCGTGCCGTACGTCGGGACGGCCGAGCCGACCGCCGCCGGGCGGGCAGCCGCATCGCCCGCCCCCGGCGACAAGGCGGACGCCGCGGAGCAGACCACCACCGCGCCCACGGCCCAGGACACCGCACTCGGTATGCCCAACTCCCCGCAGGAGAGCCGGCTCGTCAACGAGCTGGTCGCTCCCTCACTGAAAGTCCAGCCGCAGACCCTGCCCGACTGGAGCAGCGTGCTCATCGGTCCGGCCTTCCGCGGTGCGGAGGTGAAGCTCAAGTGAAGCGCCGCTCCCTCGCGGGACCGCTCGCGAAATCGATCGTCTTCATCGTGGTGACCGTCCTGGCCACCACCGTCCTCGGATTGTCCATCGCCAACACGGGGGTCGGTGACACCACCACGTACAAGGCAAGGTTCACCGATGCCACGGGGTTGATCGTCGGCGACAGCGTCCGGATCGCCGGCGTCAAGGTCGGGCAGGTCGAGTCCATCAAGGTGGCCGACAAGCGGCTCGCCGAGGTCGGCTTCGCCGTCCGCAAGGGACGTCGGCTGCCCGCCTCGGTGACCGCGTCGATCAAGTACCTCAACATGGTCGGCCAGCGCTACATCGACCTCGACCAGGGGACCGGAGCGGTCGGCAGGAGCTTCGAAGCCGGAGCGACCATCCCGCTCTCGCGCACCACACCCGCGCTCGACCTGACCCAGCTCTTCAACGGCTTCCAGCCGCTCTTCGAAGGACTGTCCCCGCCGGACGTCAACCAGCTCGCGGGCTCCATCGTCCAGGTGCTCCAGGGCGAGGGCGGCACTGTCGACAGCATCCTCCAGCACGTCGGTTCCCTGACCAGCACGGTCGCGGCCAAGGACAAGGTGATCGGCGAGGTGATCAAGAACCTCAACACGGTCCTGAAGACCGTGAACGACCGGGAAGCCGGATTCGACGACCTGGTCGACACGCTCCAGAAGCTGGTCACGGGCTTCTCGGGTGACCGCAAACCGCTCGGGGAGGCGGTCACGGCGATGGGCGCGCTCACCACGGTCACCGCCGGTCTGCTCCAGGACGGCCGCAAGCCCCTCAAGGACGACATCAAGCAGCTCGGGCGCCTGTCCGACCAACTGGGCCAGGGGACCCCGCAGATCGAGAACTTCCTGAAGAAGACCCCGGCCAAGATGGAGGCCATCAGCCGTCTCGCCTCGTACGGCTCCTGGCTCAACCTCTACCTCTGCGAGGCCAGGGTCAGCGGTGTGACGACCGAGGACGGCAGCGTCCCGCCCACCGGCATCGGGATCACCAACCCGAGCAGGTGCCTGTCATGACGACCAGACCCCTGCGCGAACGCAGTCCCGTCGCCATCGGCATCGTCGGACTCCTCGTCCTGGCCCTCGCCGGCTTCGGCGCCTACCGGGCCGACTCCCTGCCCTTCATCAGCCACGGCACCACGTACACCGCCGACTTCACCGAGTCCGCCGGTCTCGGCGACGGCGACGAGGTACGCATCGCGGGCGTCAAGGTCGGCGAGGTCACCGGAGTCGCACTCGACGGCGCCAAGGTCAAGGTCAGCTTCCGGGTCGAGGACGCCTGGATCGGCGACTCCTCCACCGTGGGCATCGCCATCAAGACGCTGCTCGGTGACAAGTACCTCGCCGTCGACCCGCTCGGCACCGGTCCCCAGGACCCGGACGAGCGCATCACGTCGAGCCGCACCACCTCCCCGTACGACGTCACCCAGGCGTTCAACGGACTGGGCGAGACCATCGGCGAGATCGACACCGAGCAGCTCGCCAAGAGCTTCGAGACGATCTCCGCGACCTTCAAGGACTCGCCGCCGGACGTGAAGAGCGCGGCGGACGGGCTCTCCGCACTTTCGCGGACCGTCTCCCAGCGGGATGCCCAGCTGGCCACGCTCCTCAAGGGCAGCAAGCAGCTGACCCGGACACTGGCCGGCAAGAAGAGCAGCTTCGAGACGCTGCTGAAGGACGGCAACCTGCTCCTCGGTGAAATCCAGGCCCGCCGGGACTCCATCCATCTGCTGCTCACCGGCACCCGCGACCTGGGCACCCAGCTGACCGGTGTCGTCGCCGACAACAACAAGCAGCTGAAGCCCACCCTGGACTCACTCGGCCGGGTCACCGCGGTCCTGGTGAAGAACCGCAAGAGCCTCGACAAGGTGCTGTCGCTGGCCGGTTCGTACAACCGGCTCGTCGGCAACACACTCGGCAGCGGACGCTGGTTCGACAACTACGTCTGCGGGGTCGTCCCCAAGAGCTACCTCCCCGCGAACACGCCTCCGCTGACCGGATGCATGCCACCCAAGCAGCAAGGCGGCCGCTGACATGAGAATCACGCGCATTGTCGGCATCGGCGCCGGACTCGCCGTCGTGGCCGTGGCCGCCACCTCCGGAGTGATGGCCATGGACGAGGAGGGCACGACGACCGTCACCGCCTACTTCGACCAGGCCACCGGCGTGTACGCCGGATCGGACCTGCGGATCCTCGGAGTGAAGGTCGGCCGGGTCGAATCCGTCCGGCCGAAGGGGAAGGAGGTCAGGATCACCCTCCGCGTAGACAAGGGCGTCAAGGTGCCCAAGGGCGCGCACGCCGTGGTCGTCGCCCCCAGCCTGGTCGCCGACCGCTACGTCCAGCTCGCCCCCGCCTACGACGGGGGACCGGTACTGGAGGACGAGGCCGTACTGGCGGCCGCGAACAACGCGACCCCGGTCGAGGTCGACCAGCTCTACGCCTCCATCACCGAGCTCTCCACCGCGCTCGGCCCCGACGGGGCCAACGCGAACGGCGCGCTGGCCGGGCTCCTGGACACCGGCGCCGAGAACCTCGACGGCAACGGAAAGGCCATCGGGGACTCCATCGAGCAGTTCGGCAAGGCGACGAAGACCCTCGACAAGAGCAGCGGCAACCTCTTCGACACGCTGTCCTACCTGCAGACCTTCACCACCATGCTGAAGGACAACGACGGCAACGTACGAGCCGCCGAACAGCAGCTCAACTCGGTCACCGGATTCCTCGCCGACGACAAGCTGAACCTCAGCGCGGCGCTGAAGGAACTGGGCACGGCCCTCGGCCAGGTCAAGACCTTCATCCAGAAGAACCGCGGCGCCCTGAAGGCGAACGTGGACGCCCTGGTGCCGATCACCCAGACCTTGGTCGACCAGCGCGCCTCGCTCGCCGAGTCCATGGACACGCTTCCGCTCGCCGCGGACAACGTGCTCAACGCCTACGACCCGCTGAACCGCACGCTCAACGGCCGTACCAACCTCAACGAACTCTCCATGGGCGGGCCGCTCACCGACGGGTCGACCGACGTGTCCGGACTGTCACCCGTGGACGCCACCCGCCAGAAGGCGCTGCCCTCGCTGCCGCTGCCCGCCGTGGGAACCGTCTACGGCACTCCCGCGAAGTCCGCCACGCAGAAGAAGGGGGCGAAGCGATGAGCCGCGTCCTGCGCAGACCCGGCGCCCGTGCGACCGGCGTCGCCGCCGTGCTCGTCGTGGGCGTCGGGCTGGCCCTGGTCGCCACCACGGTCGACCTGCCGACGTTCACCGGCATCGACCAGCTGCCCCTGCCCGGCGGCGCGGACCTCGGCGACCACCCGTACGAGATCACCGCCGAGTTCGGGGACGTGCTCAGCCTCGCCCCGCAGTCCTCGGTCAAGGTCAACGACGTGGCGGTCGGCCGCGTCACCAAGATCTCGCTGGCCTCCGGCACCTGGAACGCCAAGGTCACCATGCGGGTCAACGGAGACATCAAGCTGCCCGCGAACGCCTACGCGCACCTGGAGCAGTCCAGTCTCCTCGGCGAGAAGTACATCCAGCTCTCGCCGCCCGCCGCCGGCAAGGCCGCGGGCGCCCTCGCCGACGGAGACCGCATCCCGCTGGCCAGGACCAACCGGAATCCGGAGGTGGAGGAGGTGTTCGGGGCTCTGTCGATGCTCCTCAACGGCGGCGGCGTCAACCAGCTCAAGACCATCACCACCGAGCTCAACAAGGCACTCACCGGCCGGGAACCACAGGTTCGTTCCATGCTCAAGCGGGTCAACACCCTCGTGACGAACCTGGACGGGCACAAGGAGGACATCACCGACGCCCTGGACGGGGTCAACCGGCTCTCCGCCACCCTCGCCACCCGCAAACAGGACGTCGGCACGGTACTCACCGGGCTCAGTCCAGGCCTCAAGGTCCTGGAGAAGCAGCGCGGCTCGCTCATGACCATGCTCAGCTCGCTCGACACCCTCTCCACGGTCGCCGTCGACACGGTCGACAAGAGCAAGGCCGACATGGTCGCCGACCTCAAGGCCCTGGCCCCCACCCTCCAGGCCCTCGCCGACTCCGGCCAGGATCTGCCCGACTCCCTCCAGGTGCTGCTCACCTACCCGTTCACGGACGAGGTGCTGCGCGGGGTGAAGGGCGACTACCTCAACGTCTACCTGGATGTGACGGCCATGCCCGGCACACAGATCATTCCGCCGCTCGACCCGTCCGGGACCACACCCCCGGCGGTCTCGGGCGGCACCGCGCAGAAGTCCGGCCCGGCCCTGCCGCTGCCCCTTCCCTCGGTCACCTCGACGACGAAGGGGAGCAACTGATGATCACCCTGGCCATCCGGCTCAAGAACATCGCGTTCCTGATCATCGCGGTGCTCGTACTCGGCTATCTGGGAGTCCGCTACGCCGACCTCGGCCACTACATCGGCATGCGCAGCTACTACACCGTCAAGGTCCAGCTTCCGCAGACCGGCGGCCTGTTCACCCACTCCAACGTCACCTACCGGGGCGTTTCCGTGGGCCGGGTCGGTCCCATCGAACTGACCGACGACGGGGTGGAGGCCGAACTGCGCATCGAGAAGGACGCCCCGCCGATCCCGGACGGGCTGAAGGCCGTCGTCGCCAATCTCTCGTCCGTCGGCGAGCAGTACGTCGATCTGCGGCCGACCCGCACCGAAGGCCCGTACCTGGCGAACGGCTCCGTCATCGACCAGACCGACACGACCGTTCCGGCGCCCGTCACCGACGTCCTCACCAGCGTCGACGACCTCGCCGGATCCGTGGACCTCGAATCGCTGCGGACGGTCGTCGACGAGTTCGGCACCGCTTTCGAGGGCCGCGGTGACGACCTCCAGGTGCTGCTGGACACCGGCAGCGACTTCGTCCGGGCGGCCGACGACGCACTGCCCGTCAACACCCGGCTGATGATCGACGGCGAGACCGTGCTGCGCACCCAGGCGGAACAGGGCGACGCACTCAAGGGGTTCGCCTCGGGAGCGAAGGAACTGGCCACCGAACTCAAGGGATCCGACACCGACCTGCGCAAGCTGATCGCGGCAGCCCCGGACGCGACAGGACAGATCAGCGGACTGCTCCGCGACCTCGACCCGAGCTTCGGGGTCGTCGTCGCGAACCTTCTCACCACCTCGGACGTTGCCGTCACCCGGCAGCGGGGACTGGAAGAACTGCTGGTGAAGCTGCCGGCCGTGGCGGCCGCGGGCTCCAGCGCGGTCGACGAGAACGGCGCCCGGTTCGGAATGTCGGTCACCTTCTTCGAGCCGCTGCCCTGCACCTCGGGCTACGGCGCCACGACCTACCGCAACGGGGATGACCTCACCAAGGGCCCCGCGCTCAACACCGCAGCCCGCTGCACCTCGTCACCCGGAACCGGCATCAACGTCCGCGGCAGTGCGAACGCCCCCAAGGGCGGGGCCCTGCCCGCACCGGCCACACCGGGCTCGATGCTGCTGTCCGACACGTCGAAGGGCCGGCTGCCCGGCGCGCTCGGCGTCACCCCCGACATCGCCCCGGCCGCCGAAGGCATGGCCGGACTGCTGGGTCTCGGCCAGGGAGGCGGCTCATGACACCCCGTACGAAGACCATGGGCGGCTGGGCCGTTCTGCTCGCCGCCGTACTGATCTGTGCGCTCGGCGGCTGGTCGTACGCACAGGCGCGCGGCGACGACGACCTGGCGTACGCCAAGGCCCGTGACACCGCGCTCTCCGACGGGAAGCGTGGACTGGCCGTGCTCAACAGTCTGGACGGCAAGGACGCGAAGAGCGTGGCGGGCGGTCTCGGCGCCTGGCTCGACTCCTCGGCCGGACCGCTCCATGACCAGCTCGCGCGCACCCGGAGAAAGGACGCAGCCGAGCTGACGAAGTCCGGTTCCACGGCGCGCGGGAAGGTCACCGACGCGGCGCTCACCGCCCTCGACGAGCGGACCGGAACCGCCCGGATGATCGCCACGGTGGATGTCGAGATCACCCCGCGCACGGGCAAGGGCGGCACGGAACGCAAACGCTTCGAGGCCACTCTGGCGCGGACAGCGGACGGCTGGAAGGTCAAGGCACTCACGGCGATCGCGGTCGGGAGCGGCACATGAAGCGGCAGGGAGGGGCAGCGGTCGTGACCACCGGCACGGACACCGATGTGGAGGACCTCGGGGAACTCGGTACCACGGCGGCGGGGACGGCCGAGGACGAATCCGGGAAGAGCGAGGCCGGGAAGCTCGAGAACGGAGAGGGCGCTCCGGCAGGCGGTGAGCAGGGGCCGGGCGAGCACGACGCCGCATCCGGTGCGGGCCGCCGACGGCTGCGGGTCGTGGCAGGGGTGCTGGTCGTCGCGCTGCTCGCCGCGGGCGGCGGGCTCTTCGCCGCGGGACGCCAGCTGCGCGACACCCCCGCAACCGCCAACCGGGCGCTGACCAACAGCGAGGCGACCACCCGGGTCGCGGGCGACGTCACCAACGCGCTCGGCAAGGTGTTCTCCTACAGCCCCGCAGCCACCGGGGTCACCAAGGAGTCGGCGAAGCAGCTTCTGGCCGGCAAGGCGCTCCAGCAGTACGCGGCGCTGTTCGGCCAGGTCGAGAAGCAGGCCGCCGGCCAGAAGCTCACCCTCACCACGCATGTCGTGCGCGCCGGAGTGACCCGGCTGACCCACGACAGCGCCCATCTGCTCGTCTTCCTGGACCAGGTCTACGAACGCGAGGGCAAGGCCGCGAACAGAGCGGCCGCACAGCTGTCCGTCACCGCCCAAATGCGGGACGGACGCTGGACGATCGTCGACATCAACTCCAGATAGAGCGTCAGCGCGGAGCGGACACAGCACGGAGCATGCACAGCACAGCACAGCACAGCACAGCACGGACCGGCCGGCAGGGAGAGGCAGCGATGGCACGGGCAGCACGGGTACGGATGACGAGGAATCCGCTGGTGGCGGCGGCGATCGTGCTGACGGTCGCGGCGGCGGGCGCCGCGGGCTGGGGCGGAGTGTCCTGGTACCAGGCGGAGCACGACGGCTCGGCGGCGTACGCCCAGGCGCGCGACGACGCACTGGCCGCCGGCGAACAGGCTGTGCAGAACATGAACACGCTCGACCACGAGCAGCTCGCCGAGGGACTCGACAGCTGGGAGGACTCCACCACCGGGGACCTGCACCAGCAACTCGTCGACGGACGGGACGGGTTCGTGAAGCAGATCCAGGCGGCGAAGACGGTCAGCACGGCCAAGGTGCTGTCCGGTGCGGTCACCGAGTTGGATGACCGGGCCGGCAAGGCGGGGGTGATGGTGGCGCTGCGGGTGACCGTGACCGCGCCCAAGGGCAAGCCCGCGGTGAAGGAGAGCCGGATGCTGGGGCAGCTCACCCGCACCTCCGAGGGGTGGAAGCTCAGTGCCCTCGGCCAGGCGCCCGTAGGCAACACCGCCGGCTGAGAGGCCGCCCGGCTGCCACTGACGCCACCGACTCCCACCCCGCCCCCCGAGAGGACCCCGGACATGTCGACGACCCGTCACCTCGTCAACCGGCAGCGCCGCCTGGCCACCGTCGCCGCCGAACGCACCGCAGCGCCCGCCCCCGTACACAAGCCCGTGGAGCCCGAGACCGTTGCTGACGGTTCCGGGACGGACGGGGCCGCCGTCGACGAGGCGGAAACACAAGAGGAGCCGGAACGGAAGGACGGCAAGGAGCCACCGTCCCGGCCACCGCGCCTCCGCATCCGGCTGCCCGCCGTGCTGTGCGCCGCCACCGTGCTCCTCGGTGCCTTCGCCGTCTGGGCGTTCACCTCGGCCGACAGTCTCCGCGACGACCCGAGCCGGCAGAACACCGCGCTCACCGACATCAGCCGCACCAGCGAGGTGAAGGGCCAGATCACCGAGGCCGTCGGCGCGGTGTTCTCGTACAACTACGCCTCGCCGGCCAAGGCCGATGCCGCGGTGAAGAAGCATCTGACGGGCAGGGCCGTCCAGCAGCACAAGGACATGCTCGCCGAGGTACGGGCGCAGGCGCCCAAGCAGAAGCTCGTCCTCACCACGACCGTGACCGAGAGCGGGGTGGAGACGCTCGACGGCGACCGGGCCCGCCTGATCATCTTCGCCGACCAGAGCAACACCCGTACGGGCAAGTCGGAGGAGACCACGTACGCGGCGGCCATGTTCGCCGTGGACGCGGTTCGTCAGGGCGGCACTTGGCGGATCTCCGCCATCGATACGTTCACCCGGTGACCCGGGGGAGAGGAGAGCACGCATGAGGTTCAACGGCACCATGCGCCGCGGCATCGGCGGCACCGCAGCCGCCGTCGCCGCGATGGCGGCGCTCACCGCGTCCCAGGCACCGGGACTCGTGGCGCACGACGAGACGCCGCAGCAGAAGTTGGAGGCGGAGGAGGTCAAGTGGTCGCAGGTACCCAACGACGACTCCTACCACACCGAACTCCCGCCCCTGAAGAGCCCCGAGCCGCCGAAGCCCGGCGTCAAGCGCAACAGGGCCGCCGTCCAGTCGTGGGCCGAGGCGGGGATCCCGTCCACGGTGCTCGCCGCCTACCGCAAGGCGGAGAGCGCACTGGGGCGCAGTGACCCGGGCTGCCGGCTGCCGTGGCAGTTACTGGCCGCGATCGGCAAGGTCGAGTCCGGACACGCGGGCGGCGGCCGGGTCGACGCCCACGGCACGACGCTCTCCCCGATCCTGGGGCCGGTGCTCAACGGCGCCGGGTTCGCGAACATCCCCGACACGGACGGCGGCGGTTACGACGGGGACAAGACGTACGACCGGGCTGTCGGCCCCATGCAGTTCATCCCCTCGACCTGGGCGCACTGGGCGAGGGACGGCAACGGTGACGGCCGCAGCGACCCGAGCAACATCTACGACGCATCCCTGGCCGCCGGGGCGTATCTCTGCGCCGGCACACGCGATCTGACGGTGCGCGCCGACCTGGACCGGGCGGTCCTGAGCTACAACCACTCGGACACCTATCTGCGTACCGTGCTGTCCTGGCTGGAGTTCTACCGCAACGGCATCCACGTGGTGCCCGACGGTAAGGGCCCCGTGCCCAAGAGCCCCGGTGCCGGCAGTCCGAACGAGCCCAAGCGCCCCGTGGGCGGGCCGGGCACGGGCGGCAACGACGGTGACGGCGGTGGCGGCATCGAGGTCGGTCCGCAGCCCAGCCACTCCACCGGTCCGACGACACCGGGAACCGCGGACCCGGGCACGAGCCCCTCGCCGGGTGACACGGATTCCCCCGGCCCCGGCGGCTCCACGGATCCGGGCACCACCCCCGACCCCGGCGGCTCCACGGATCCGGGCACCCCCGACCCCACCGACACCGGCTCCACCAGCCCGGACCCTACGACGACGCCTGACCCCGGCACGACCCCCGACCCGACCACCACGCCCGACCCGGGTGAGCCCGGCTGCCCGACGGACTCCGCCTCACCGGACCCGACGGACACCACGGGTACCGCGGAGACCCCGTCGCCCGACCCGACGGACACGGGCGAGCCCTGCTCCACCGATTCGGCGCCGCCGGCCACCGGCTGATCCCGGCGGTACGGTCAGCTGCCCGCCGACAGCACCTCGGCCAGGTCGTACCGCACCACCTCATCCAGCTGCGCGTACGTGCAGCCGGTCGGGGTGCGGTCCGGCCGCCACCTGCGGAACTGGGTCGTGTGCCGGAACCGGTCGCCCTCCATGTGGTCGTACGCCACCTCGCAGACCCGCTCCGGACGCACCGCCACCCAGGACATGTCCTTCTTCCCCGACCAGCGGCTCGGGGCGCCGGGCATCCGGGAACCCTCGTGCGCCTCGGCGTCCGCCCAGGCTCCCCACGGGTGCTCGGCGACATCGGTGACCAGGGGTTCGAGCTCGGTGACCAGCTCCGCGCGGCGCTTCATCGGGAAGGCCGCGCAGACGCCCACGTGCTGCAGCGCGCCCTGCTCGTCGTACAGACCGAGCAGCAGCGAGCCGACGACCGGGCCGCTCTTGTGGAAGCGGTAGCCCGCCACCACGCAGTCGGCGGTGCGCTCGTGCTTGATCTTGTACATCGCGCGGGTGTCCGGCCGGTACGGCAGATCGAGCGGTTTGGCGACGACTCCGTCGAGCCCCGCTCCCTCGTACTGTTCGAACCACTCCTGGGCCACGGCCGGATCGGTGGTCGACGGGGCGAGATGGACCGGGGCCGAGGCGTCGGCGAGCGCGGCCTCCAGCACCGTGCGCCGGTCCGACTGTCGCGTGTCCAGGAGCGAGTCGTCGCCCAGCGCGAGGAGATCGAACGCGACCAGACTCGCCGGAGTCTGCTCCGCCAGCAGCCGCACCCGGGAGTCGGCGGGGTGGATGCGCTCACTGAGCCGGTCGAAGTCCAGCCGGCCGTCGTACGCGATCACGATCTCGCCGTCGACGACACAGCGCGGCGGAAGATTCTCCCGGACCGCGGTGACCAGCTCGGGGAAGTAGCGCGTGAGGGGTTTGCCGGTGCGGCTGCCGATCACCACCTCGTCGCCGTCCCGGTGCACGATCGCCCGGAAGCCGTCCCACTTCGCCTCGTACTGCATGCCCGGCGGGATCTTGGACACGGACTTGGCGAGCATCGGCTTCACGGGCGGCATCACCGGCAGATCCATGCCTCGATTGTGGACCGTAAGGCGACCGGAGTCCCCTGATATGCGGCATATGTGCGTCCCGCCTACCGTGGCCGACATGGCAGCAGCGGGCAAAGCGGTGGAGCTGGAAGCAGCGGGACGGGCCGTACGGCTGTCCAATCCGGACAAGATCTACTTCCCGGAGAAGGGCTACACCAAGAGGGACGTGGCCGAGTACTTCCTGGCCGTGGGCCCCGGGATCATCCGTGCCCTGCGCAACCGGCCCACCACCCTCCAGCGGTTCGTGGACGGCGTCGAGGGTGAGTTCTTCTACCAGAAGCGGGCCCCGAAGAACCTCCCCGAATGGATCCCCACCGCCGAGATCGCCTTCCCGAGCGGCCGTTCCGCCAGGGAGATCTGCCCCACCGAGGTGGCCGCCGTCATCTGGGCGGCCAACCTCGGTACCCTCACCTTTCACCCGTGGCCCGTCCGAGGCGGGGACACCGACCACCCCGACGAACTGCGCATCGACCTCGATCCGCAGCCCGGCACCGACTATGCCGACGCGGTCCGGGCGGCCCTCGAACTGCGCTCCGTCCTGGACGAGCACGGGCTGCGCGGCTGGCCCAAGACTTCCGGCGGTCGCGGCATCCACGTCTTCGTCCCCATCGAGGCGCGCTGGACGTTCACCGAGGTCCGGCGGGCGGCCATCGCGGTGGGGCGCGAGCTGGAGAGCCGGATGCCCGACCGGGTGACCACCGCCTGGTGGAAGGAGGAGCGCGGCGAGCGCATCTTCGTCGACTACAACCAGACCGCCCGCGACCGGACGATCGCCTCCGCCTACTCCGTACGCCCCCGGCCGCACGCCCCGGTATCGGCCCCACTGCGCTGGGAGGAGATCGAGGACGCCGAACCCCGTGACTTCGACATCCGGACCATGCCGGTGCGGTACGCGGAGCAGGGCGATGTGCACGCGGACATGGACCAGGAGGCGTTCCGGCTCGACGCGCTGCTGGAGCTCGCCGACCGTCACGAGAGCGACGGCGGCCCCGGTGACATGCCGTACCCGCCGGAGTACCCGAAGATGCCGGGCGAACCGAAGCGGGTGCAGCCCAGCCGAGCCCGTCACGACGAGGACGGCGAGGCATGAGCGAGTCCGGCGCCGCAGCCGGGACACCGAAAGGGGCGCACGGCCGGCCGCTGACCCGCGGCGAGAAATGGGCGGCGTTCAAGGAGTCGCCCTACTTCCCGGCGACTGTCCTGCTGTTCATCCTGGCGGCCGCCGCCGGGCTCTTCGCCGGCTCGTACACGTACGCGATGGCCAACCCGACTCCCCACCGGATTCCGGCCGCGGTGGTCAGCCAGCCGGACACGGCTCGCGGCAAGGAGTTCGTCGCCGCCATGGACAAGGCCCTGGACGCCTCCCTCGTCATCCATGTCTACCGAACCCCCGCCCAGGCGCGCGAGGCGCTGGAGGAGCAGAAGGTCTTCACGATCGTGCGGTCCGGCAGCCGCGGAGTGGCGCTCGACGTGGCCAGTGCCTCAGGTGCCGCCGTCGCCCAACTGCTCGCGGAATCCGCGGTGAAGGTGGGGGACACGCTGGGCATCCCGGTCGCCGTGATGGACGTCAAACCGCTCCAGAAGGGCGACCCGCGCGGACTCGCGCTCTTCTACATCTCGCTGGCCGCCGTCATCGTGGGTTTCGTCGGCTCCATCCAGCTCAGCGTCCACGCCCGGAGCCTGATCCCGCTGGAGCGGATCGCGTTCACGATCGGATACTCGCTGCTCGGCGCCTTCGCCATCGCCGCGGTGGTGGACTGGCTGCTGGGCGCGGTCGACCTGCCCTTCGCCGAGTCCTGGCTGATCCTGGCGTTCACGATGTTCACCTCGGGCATGGTCTTCACCATGTTCAACACCCTGATGGGGCGTTGGGCCATGCTTCCCACATGGGGTGTGATGGTGCTCCTGGGAAACCCGTCCTCAGGCGGAGCGGTGTCCTGGCCGCTGCTGCCCTCGCTGCTTGGGCACATCGGACGCTGGCTGCCGCCGGGGGCCTCCGTCAACGCTCAGCACACCGCCGTCTACTACCAGGGGCACCAGAAGCTCTTCCCCTTTCTGGTGCTCGCGGCCTGGTCCATCGTCTCCATCACGGTCTTCTGGGTGTGGCGCCACCGGCACCCGGGAGGCCGCGACCGCATGCCTGAGCACGCGGCCACGGCCACCTGATCCCGAACGCTGCCTACAGCTCCTGGATCCGGATGTCCCGGTAGGAGATCACGTCCGAGGTGCTGTGGACCTGGAGCCCGATGTAGCCGGAGGCGTACCGCCGGCCGTCGGTGCCCGGGTCGTCACCCCGCGGCGGCTCGAAGAGCTGACCGCCGGTGTTCTCGAACTCGTTGAGCAGGACACCGTTGCGGTAGATCGAGTAGTGCTGATCCACCACCCGGATCTCGTAGTCGTTCCAGGTGCCCTTGGGGGTGACCCCGGCGCCCGCGAGACCCACCCGGTCGAATCCGTAGACGGAACCGGTCTTGTACATGTCGCCGTCCGGCCGGTCGTTGACCTGGATCTCATGGCCGTACTTGATGGCGACCCACTCCGGATTCGGCTCCTCCGGGTTGTCGTGGACGTTGGGGAAGCGCACGAAGACACCGCCGTTGGCGTTGCCCGTGCCGGGGGCGTCGTCCCGCCACTGGAGCTTCAGCGAGAAGTCCCCGTACTGGCGTTCCGGGAACCACAGCATGCCCATGCCGTCCACCGTGGTGGAGCTGGTGATCGAGCCGTCGGCCTCGTTGAGCGCGAACTGCCCGCCGCCCACCTGCTGCCACTTGGCGAGCGAGGCGGCCGTGCCGTCGAAGAGCTTGCGGTAGCCCTCGTCCTGGCCCGGCTTGCCGATGCCGGACTGCTTGGCCGCCGTGTAGATCTTCTTGTGCTCGCGGGCGTCGATCACCCCGGCGGTGAGGAGCTTGTCGAGGACCTTGTCGACGTGCTTGAGGAACAGCGCGTGCGACGACCAGTCCTTCTCGTCCTCGATCAGCTCGTTGATCGTGCAGCGGTTGCCGGTGATGCGGTTGGGGACCCCGGTGTCGACGGTGCCCACGATGACGGTGAGGCGTTCGTCGAACTCAGGGCAGTTCGGCGCCGGTACGCCGCCGCTCTGCGCGACGGTGAACGACACCTGCTTGGCCTCGGAGGTGTTTCCCGCTTTGTCCGTGGCCCGGTGGGCGACCGTGTGGTAGCCGATCCGGTCGACGATCACCGTGGCGGTGTAGGCCAGGTACGGGCCGCCGTCCAGGGAGTACTCGGCCTTGTCCACCCCGCTGTCGGCGTCGGTCGCGGTGACCGTCACCTTGGCGCTGGTGAGGTAGGCGCCGTCCGAGTTCTTGTCGCCCTCGACCTTCGCGGACGTCTCGGGCGGCGTCGTGTCCTGGGTCGGCGGCTCGACGACGGTGAAGTCCACCGCCTTCTCGGCTGCCGCGTTGCCCGCCTTGTCGGTGGCGCGGTAACGGACCTTCTGCGCCCCCATCTCGTGCACCATCACGGGACCGGTGTACGGCTGCCAGGCGCCGTCCGCCCCGAGCGCGTACTCGATGGTGTTGACGCCCGACCCGGTGTCGGACGCGGTGACGGTGACCGTCGCCATGCCCAGGTACTGCCCTTGGTCGTCCTTCTCCCCGGACACGGTCGCCGAGGTCTCCGGCGCCGTCGTGTCGTCCGTCGGCGGAGCGGCGACCGCGAACTCCGCCGTCTTCTCCGCGGCCGCGTTGCCGGACTTGTCGGTCGCGCGGTAGCGGATGGTGTGCGCGCCGACCTCGTTCACCACGACCGGCACGGTGTACGGCTGCCAGGCGCCGTCGGCCCCGACCGCGTACTCGACGGTGTCGACGCCCGAACCCTCGTCGGTGGCGGAGAGGGTGACGGTGGCCTGACCGATGTACGCGCCGTCGGCGTTCTTGTCGCCGTCGACCTTCGCCGAGGTCTCGGGTGCGGTGGTGTCCTCGCCGCCACCCCCGTCGGTCACGGTCAGGATGCCCTGCATAGCCTCGTGCCCCGGCATCGTGCAGTGGTAGAAGTACCGGCCGGCGGTCAGCGTGACCTCCGCCGTCTGCTTGCCGCCCTGGTCGTCGCCCGGGTTGGCCAGCAGGTTCAGCGGAACGTCGTTGTTGAACTCGGGGTCCGACACGCTGAAGGTCAGCGTGTGCGGCATGCCCGTGGTGTTCCCGGTCGCCTCACTGTTCTCGAAGACGATGGTCGCCTTGCCGGCCACCGCCGTCTTCGGTGCGGAGAGGTAGTGGTCGATGGGGTTGCCGGCCGTCCAGGTGAGTACCTGGTCGGCCGCCGCGTCCACCGGGGCCGCCGAACGGCCGTACGCCGCCGTCGACGTCAGCCCCAGCACCATCAGGAACGATCCCAGCAGCGCGAGCCACAGCCGCGCGGGCCGCGACCGCCTTCGGAAGAAGATCGAACGGTGTCTCACTGCACTGCCGCCTTCCTGGCCAGGTCCTTGACGGCCGGGGTCGCTGCGCCGCCCTTGTACGTCACGCGCCACAGCGCTGACTTGGAGTCGGAGGTGAAGAAGCCGCGCCCGTAGTCCAGGACGTACAGCGAACCGTCCGGCGCGAACTTCCAGTCCATCAGATTGCGGATGCCGTCCGCGCCCACCGGGATGATCTCCTTGAGCGACTCGGCGTGCGTGGGCAGACCGCCCTTGCCGACCGTCTTCGGGTCGGTGAGCACGGCGTGCCGCGGCTGGGTGTCGTCGTAGAAGTCACCGACGAACCACTTGCCGTCCCAGTAGGAGGGCCACTTGTCGGCGCTGGTGCTCGCAGCGTCGTACCGGTAGACCGGGCCGTTCATCGTGGCCTGGCCGCCGCCCTTGAGCCAGGGCAGGAGCTCCTTCTGGTCCTCCACCTTGTAGCTGGGGATGCCGTTGGCGTCACGCGGGTAGTCCACGCCACCGCCCTGCGGCGAGTACCAGATGGTGTTGGAGGTGATCGGCGGCAGGTTCACCAGGCCGTCGTTGTTGGGCGACTCGTTCTTGGGGTGGTCGCAGTCGTACCAGCCGAGCGGCTTGCTCGGATCGGGCAGATTGCGGTCCCGGTAGGGCTGCTTGTTGCCCATGCAGTACGGCCAGCCGTGGTTGCCCGCCTTGGTGATCGCGGCGAACGTGTCGTACTTCGCCGGGCCCCAGGTGGTGCTCGGGGCGCCCGCGTCGGGTCCGACCCAGCCCGCGTACAGCGTGTCGGTCGACTTGTCGACGGAGATCCGGGCCGGGTTGCGCACGCCCATCACATAGATCTCGCCGCGGGTCTTGCCACCGCCCTCGTCCGGCTCCTGGCCGGTGAAGAGGTTGCCCGCGGGCAGCGTGTAGGTGCCGTCGTCCTCGGGATGGATCCGCAGGATCTTCCCGTTGAGGTTGTTCGTGTTGCCCGCGGTGCGGCGGGCGTCGGAGAACGAGACGCCCTTGTAGTTCGGCTGCGGGTTGTTGCCGGAGTAACCGTCGCTGAAACCGGAGGAGTTGTTGTCACCGGTCGCGATGTACAGGTTGCCCTTGGAGTCCCACGCCATGCCGCCGCCGGCGTGGCAGCAGCTGTGGACCTGGACCGGCCAGTGCAGCAGCACCTTCTCGGAGGAGAGATCCAGTTTGTTCGTCGCCAGGTCGAGGGTGAAACGGGATACCTGACGGACCGCCATCTGCTTGTCGCGGTCGAGCTTGTCGTGAGGTGTGTAGTGCAGGTACACCCAGCCGTTCTTCTCGAAGTCCGGGTCGAGCTCGATACCGAGCAGGCCCTCCTCGACCTTGATCAGCTCGTCGCCTCCGCCCTTGTTGCCGAAGATCGTCAGCTCACCGGCGAGGGTGACCTTCTTCGTCTTCGGGTCGTAGACGTGGATCTGGCCCAGGCCCTTGCCGACGTTCGGGTCGCTCCAGTCGGTGACGACCGGCACGCTGCTGTCGGCGCCGCCGCGACCGATGTACAGGACGCGCCCGTCGGGGGCGGTCACCAGGCCGTGCGGCTCGCCGATCTGGTCGTTCTTGCCGGGCTGGTTGGGCTGAGTGACCCGCTCCGCGGTGTAGTTGGAGGTGATCGTCGCCTTGCAGTCGGCCTGCGAGATCCGGGTCGTCCAGTCGATCGCCCCGCGCAGGTGGTCCCGGAAGTCGGCCTCGGCGAAGCTGTCGACCGTGCCGCCCATCGCGGTGTAGAAGGACCGGCCACCGTCGTAGTCACGGCACCAGGAGACCGGGTGGTCCCAGCCGTTGGCGCTCGTTCCCGGCTTGTACGTGATCTCCCGGACCCGCGCCACGGTGTGCACGTCGCCGGACGGATTGTCCTTCCAGTTCAGCCACTTGTCCGGGCGTTTCCACTCCAACGGCAGGTTCTTCGTCGCCGGGTGCTGCCGGTCGCCGATCTCCACCGTCGCACGCTGTACGGACGTGGGACTGCCGGCCGCCGGACGCGCACCGACAAGACCGGTGAACCAGTCCGAGTACGGCTCGGTGCGTGCCGCGTCATGGATGCCGAGGAAGCCGCCGCCGGCCTCCATGTACGCCTCCAGACCGGCCTCCTGCTCCGGGTCGAGGACGTCACCGCCACCCGTCAGGAAGACCACGGCGTTGTAAGTGCCGAGCTTCCTGCCGTTGGTGAAGACGGCCGGGTCGTCGGACGCCACGGTCTTGAACCGGCCTGCCTCCGGCCCGGTGAGCCCGATCCGCTCGATCGCCGCGATCCCGGCGTCGACCGTCGGCGACTCGTCGGTGGCGGAGGCGTGGAAGACGAGCACCTTGACGTTGGCGCCGCCCGGTGGCGACGGCAGGGACAACGTTGTCGCCAGGGATTCCGGAGCCCGGGGATCCGTTCTGGCGCTGGCGGCATTGCCACCGAGCAGGGATGCGGTCAGAGCGCCGGCCGCAACGGCCGCCGCGAGCCCGCGTCGTGATCTGGACCTGTGATGTGGTGTGCGCTGCATGTGGTCACCCACCCCTCTTTGGTCACTGCAACAGCTTTGGCACTGCAACAGCGCATGAAGCTAGACCTCTTTTCGCGACTCGCCAATAGCTATGGCAGCAATCGCACGAACTTTGTCCTTAGTGTGGATAAACGAAGATCCCCGGGCTACGGTATGGCCCGATCTCCGCAACATCCATCCCATAGTGGGGAGTTCGACATGGACCGAAGGAGCTTCAACCGGCGGGTTCTGATGGGCGGCGGGGTGGCGGCGGCGACCGGCGTGACATCGTTGTCCCTCGGCACGATCGAGGCAACCTCCGCGGAGAACCCGCCCCCGACGGCGCCCGCGGGAGGGGTGGTGCGCCATCTCAAGCTGTACGCGGAGAAGTTGGCGGACGGCTCGATGGGGTACGGGTTCGAGAAGGGCAAGGCGTCGATTCCCGGGCCGCTGATCGAGATCAACGAGGGCGACACCCTGCACATCGAGTTCGAGAACACGATGGACGTGGCGGCCAGCCTCCATGCGCACGGCGTCGACTACGACATCGCGAGCGACGGCACCCGGATGAACAAGAGCATCGTCGAACCGGGGGAGACCCGCACGTACACCTGGCGCACCCACGCCCCGGGCCGGCGCAACGACGGCACCTGGCAGCCGGGCAGCGCGGGTTACTGGCACTACCACGACCACGTCGTCGGAACGGACCACGGCACGGGCGGTATCCGCAAGGGGCTGTACGGGCCGGTGGTCGTGCGGCGCAAGGGTGACATCCTGCCCGACAAGACGATCACGATCGTCTTCAATGACATGACGATCAACAACAAACCTGCCGACAAGAGCCCCAACTTCGAGGCGACGGTGGGAGACCGGCTCGAAGTCGTCATGATCACGCACGGCGAGTACTACCACACGTTCCACATCCACGGTCACCGCTGGGCGGACAACCGTACGGGACT
This sequence comes from Streptomyces sp. LN549, assembly GCF_043203805.1. Lineage (NCBI taxonomy): Bacteria > Bacillati > Actinomycetota > Actinomycetes > Kitasatosporales > Streptomycetaceae > Streptomyces > Streptomyces sp. LN549. The sequence goes on from NZ_JAZHRI010000002.1 coordinate 8,074,537, forward strand.
GCTGACCGGACCCGACGACCCGAGCCGGGTCATCGACACGAAGATCGTCGGGCCTGCGGACTCCTTCGGATTCCAGGTCATCGCGGGCGAACACGTGGGCGCGGGTGCCTGGATGTACCACTGCCACGTCCAGAGCCACTCCGACATGGGTATGGCCGGAATGCTGCTGGTCGCCAAGGCGGACGGGACGGTGCCGGGGCACGAGGGACACGTCATGGGGTCATCGCCGGAGGCGAACCCCTCCGAGAAGGCGTCGGCGCACGAGGGCCACCAGGTGCATTGATCACGAGCGATGCTGACACTCGCCGCGCTCGATCGTGGCGAGGACATCCGGTGTGGTGCGGTTGTCCAGGGCTGCACCACACCGGAGGTCTTCATGTCCCACCGAAATGCCCGACTGACCGTTTTCGGAACGAGGCTGGTCGAACGGGTCTGCTCGGGCCGCAGGGCTCCCGGCCATCGGCCGTTGCCCGGACGCACGCCCCCGAACATACTGGCCGGACCGATTCCGTACGGGGGACTTTTCATGACAGAGAGCATCAGCGCGCACGCCGGCACCACCTTCGCAGCGGGCAGCGACGGGGAACCCATGGTGCGGGTGGAGAACCTGCATCGTTCCTACGGCTCCGGGGCGGCCGCCGTCCACGCCCTGCGCGGCGTCTCCTTCGATGTGGCGCACGGTGAGCTGGTCGCACTCAAGGGCAGATCGGGCTCCGGCAAGACGACACTCCTCAACCTGGTCGGCGGGTTCGACTCCCCCGACGAGGGCCGCGTCACCGTGGGCGGCACCGATCTGGCGGACCTCGGTGAGGACGGCCTGCTGGAGCTGCGCCGCGACCGGATCGGCTTCATCTTCCAGTCCTTCGGTCTGATCCCGATCCTGACGGCCGCCGAGAACGTCGGTGTGCCGATGCGCCTGCGCAGAACCGATCCGAAGGAGCGCGACGAGAGGGTCGGGCTGCTCCTCGCGCTGGTCGGACTCGCCGAACACGCGGAGCAGCGGCCCGGTGAGCTCTCCGGTGGCCAGCAGCAACGTGTCGCCATCGCCCGCGCACTCGCCAACCGGCCCGCCCTGCTGATCGCCGACGAACCGACGGGCCAGCTGGACGCGGAGACCGGGCTGGCGGTGATGGAGCTGCTGCGTGCCGTGGTGCGGGCCGAGGGCGTGACGGCGCTGGTCGCCACGCACGACGCCCAGCTGCTGGGCCTGGCCGACCGGGTGCTCGAACTCAACGACGGCCACATCGTCGAGCACGTCTGACCCACGGCTGGAGCGCCGCATTCCGGTGTTCATGCACCGAAATCCGGTCACAATTCGATCAAGTCGTGAGTGAGGGCGGTGTTCTCCGGGCGCTGTCTCTGTAAACATTCCCTTCGAAAGAATTTTCGGGGGATGTGTGCAAGGCGTTTCGGGGGAGACCGGTGACGGGATTTGTGTTTCTGCGCGTCCGCGCACACCGGTTGCTGGTCACGGCGGCGCTGCTGGCCGTCCTGCTGACCACCGCCGTTCTGGCCACCCTCGCCGCGTTCTCGGGTTCGGTCGGGGACGCCGGGCTGCGTCACGCCCTGCAGACCAGGGACGCGGCCGCCGCCTCGCTGATCATCAAGGCGGAGAGTCCCGAGGCGGACCGTGCCGAGGCCGTACAGGTCCGGAGCGGGGCCCGGCAGTCCTTCGACGGGCTCCCGGTGACCCTGCGGGAGTTCCACCGCTCGGGGCCGTACGCGCTGCCACGGGGTCTGCAGCCGCCGGCCGCCCGCGAGGGCGAGCCCGACCTCACCACGTTCGCCCTGGCGGACCGCTCGCGGGTCCGCCTGTCGAAGGGCGCCTGGCCGTCGGCGGGGCAGGGCGACGTGATCGGCGTCGCCGTGCCCGAGGTCGCCGCGACGCAGCTGAAACTGTTGCCGGGGCCGCGGGTACTGACCCTCGCCGACCGGCTCGGTGGTCCCGCGGTGCGCATACGCGTCACCGGCGTCTACCGTCCCGTCGACCGGAACGATCCGTACTGGCAGCTGGACGAGCTGGGCGGGCGCGGTGTGCACAGGGACTCGTTCCTGACGTACGGGCCGATGCTGACCGACGCCGCGGCCTTCGGGTCCGGCCGGATCACACACGGTGGCGTGTCCTGGCTGGCCACGGCAGACTTCACCACCTTGGGCGCCGACCGGATCGACTCCCTGCGTACGGCCGCGAAGAACAGCCAGAAGCTCGTCGCCGCCCGGCCGGGGCTGGAGAGCGGCGTCACCACGCGTACCTCGCTGCCCGACGTTCTCGGCTCATTGGAGCGGGCGCTGCTCGTGTCCAGGGCGACCCTGCTGATCATCTCGTTGCAGCTGGTGCTGCTCGCCGCGTACACGCTGCTGCTGGTGGCCCGGCTGCTGAGCACGGAACGCGCGGGCGAAACCCAGGTGCTGCTGGCCCGTGGCGCCTCGCGCGGCCGTCTCGCCGCGCTCTCCGCCCTGGAGGCACTGCTGCTCGCGCTGCCCGCCGCCGCTCTCGCGCCGCTGCTCGCAGGTCCGCTCACCCGGCTGCTCGCAGGCCAGGGGCTGCTGGCCAGGATCGGGCTGCGCGTCGACACCGGTCCGACCGCGGAGGTCTGGCTGGTCGGCGTGGTGGCGGCGCTGGCCTGTGCCGCGGCCGTGGTGGCCCCGGCGCTCACCGCGGCAGTGGCGGCACGCGGGCGCGGCCGCACGCTGCCCGCCCCGCTGCGCACGGGCGCGGACATCGCGCTCGTGGCCGTCGCCGCCGTCGCGTTCTGGCAGCTGGACCGGAGCACCTCGGGTGGCGGCGCCCTCAGCGGTGACCGCGAGGGCGAGTTGGGCATCGACCCGCTGCTCGTCGTGGCGCCGGCACTGGCGCTGCTGGCCGGGACCGTCCTCACCCTGCGGCTGCTGCCGCCGACGGCGAAGCTCGCCGAGCGGCGGGCGACAGCGGGCCGGGGCCTGACCGTCCCGCTGGCGGGCTGGCAGATCAGCCGCAGACCGCTGCGCGGCGCGGGACCGGTGCTGCTGCTGGTGCTCGCTGTCGCGATGGGCATGCTGGCGATCGGCCAGGGCGCATCCTGGGACCGCTCGCAGGACGACCAGGCGGACTTCCGGGCCGGCGCCCCGGTACGCGTACTGGGCAGCGGCACCTCCCGGTTCGGCCAGGGCGGTGTGTACGACGGGATGCCGGGCGTACGGGCAGCCGTGCCGGCCGCCCGTACCGGTCTCAGTCTCTCGGGCGGACGCCAGGCCACCGTACTCGCGCTCGACACCGGGCTCGCGGGCACGGAACTACGGCTGCGGGACGACCTGGCCGACACCGACCCGGGCAAGCTGCTGAGGTCCCTGCGCCCGGGGAAGACCGCACGCACGGGTGTGCTGCTGCCCGATGACACGGTGCGCCTCGTCCTCGACGTCACCCTGAGCGCCGCCGAGGACGGCCCGCACGCGAGAGAGGGCACGACCATCACTCTCACCTTCGAGGACCGCTTCGGAGTGCCCTACCGGCTGCAGTCGGACACACTCGCGCCGGACGGCAAGCCGCACCCGATGACCGTCGACCTCGCCAAGGCGGCAGACGCCCCGGCGGGAAGGCCGGCGGGTCCGCTGGCGCTGACCGGGGTGGAGTTCGACGAGGCGGGTTATCCGGACCGGATCGCCGCCAAGCGGCTCACGATCGGCGGGATGCGCTCGGTCACCGCGGACGGCGCCACCCGCGGGGTCACCGTGCCGAAGGAACTGGCGTGGAGGGCCAAGGCCACGGTGAGCGTCGAGCCCGACTCGTCCAGGAACGAGCGCGGCCCCGTGATCACCGCCGTGGGCTCGTCGCCCCGGACCCCACTCGACGTCTCCTACCACACGGGCAGAGTGGTGTTCGAGGACCAATGGGGCCCGAAGCGCACGGTCACCGTCCGGGTCACGGCCAAGCGCGGAGAACCGGCCCTGCCGGCCGCACTCGCCACCGACCGTTTCCTCGAGTCCAGTGGTGCGAAGGCCGGATCAGTGATCGACATCCCGATGCCCCAAGGCCCCGTGAAGGTGAAGATCGTGGGCGCTCTCCGCGGTGTTCCGACCACCGGACCCGGTGCGGGCGCCCTCGAACCGGCCGCCACACCCGCGACCGACGGCGGCGCGCTGCTGATCGATCTGCGAGCCGTCAACCGGGTGCTCGCCACCCGTCCCGACGCGGCGTTCCCGCCCACCGAGTGGTGGCTGTTCCCCGAGCGCGGGGCGGCGCCGCAGGTCGCGGCGGCCCTGCGCGACAGGGCCGAGATCGACCCGACCCAGATCCAGGTGCGTGACGAGATCGCCGAGGACCTGCACGACGATCCGCTCGGCGCGGGCCCGCAGTCGGCCCTGCTCGCGGTGGCTCTCGTCGCCGCGGCGCTGGCCGCGGTCGGCTTCGCGGTGGGCGCGGTGGGAACGCTGCGGGAACGATCGGCGGAGTTCGCGGTACTGCGGGCGCTCGGCGCACCGCGGCGCCAACTGGCCCGGCTGCTCGCCGTCGAACAGTCACTGCTGATCGGGCTCGGGCTGCTGATCGGGCTGGCCCTCGGCGCGGTGCTCACCCGTGCCGTCGTACCGCTGATCGTGCTCACCGGACAGGCCACACAGCCTGCTCCGGGTGTGCTGGTGGAACTGCCGCTCGGGCGCGTGGCGCTGCTGGTCGCGGGAGTCGCCGCCGCACCCGTGTTCATCGTGGCGGCGCTGGCGATGCGTCGGGGCGATACCGCCGCGGCGATGCGTGTCCAGGGAGGCGAGTGATATGAAGGCCACTGCCCCCTGGGTCCGCACCCGGCTGCGTACGGCACCGGGGTCCGCCGCCGCCCTGCTTCTCCTCGTCCTGGTCACCTCGTTCCTCGCCGCGGCGTTCCCGGGCGCGGTGGCCGCGTACGAGAGCCGGGGCCTGCGCCACGAGGTGAGCGTCACCTCGCCGGATGGAAGCGTCATCCAGCTGAGCAGCGATCCGTGGCAGGACGTGGACGGTGAACCGGAAAAGATCTTCGATGCGCTAGAGGCCCGTCGGCTGACCGAGAACTACCAGCAGATCCTGGCCGCCCTGCCGAAGTCCCTGCGAGTCGACACCGGCCAGTCCGCCTACGGAGCACGCACCCGCAAGCCCGTGGCAGCCACCGACACGTGGCTGCCCGAGCTGAACGGCGGATGGCCGGTATTCACCCTCTCCGCCCAGACCGCGGTCGCCGAGCACTCCAAGCCGGCCTCGGGACGGCTGCCCAGGGCGACCGCGGGGTCCGTCAACCCGGCCACCGAAACCGTCGAGGCGGCGGTCACCTCCGCCACTGCCAGGGCGCTGCGCATCAAGGTCGGCTCGACCATCCATGTGCCGCGGGCCAACGGTGCGCCCCTCGCCGTGCGCGTCACCGGCATCGTCGAACCGCTGCGGCCGCAGCAGAGCTACTGGTCCGTCGAACCCGTGCTGCGCACGCCGACGTACCTCCACACGCCGGATCAGCCCCCTCTGCCGTACTGGCACGGCGCACTGCTGCTGGCCCCCGAAGCGGCACCCGTCCTGCTGTCCATGGGCGGCGAGGCCTACTGGCGTGTCGCTCCCGACCCGGCCGGGATGGACGTCGCTGACCTGTCCCGGATCACACAGACGATCGCCTCCCTCGAACAAGGCCCGCTGCTGAGCGCGCTGCGCACCGAGGTCGCGCCGCAGCTGGAGACCAGCACCGGCCTGGACGACGTCCTCATCGAGTTCGACGGCATCCGCGCCGCCATCAACCCGGTGGTCGCCGTCGCAGCCTTCGGCGTCGGCAGCGTCGCGGGCGTCGTCCTGCTGATGACCGGCGGCCTGGCCGCCTCGCGCAGGCACCACGAGCTGTCGCTGCTCCGCTCGCGGGGCGGTTCGGTCCGCGGGATCGCGGGACGACTGCTCGCCGAGGTCGCCGTTCCCGTGCTGGCCGGCGCGGCACTCGGCTGCGCGCTCGCGCTCGTCGTCGTTCCCGGGGGCCGGACGCCGCCGGCGCTGCTCGCATCGGCCGCGGTCGCGCTGTTCGCCTGCGCCACGCTGCCCCTGAGAGCGGCGTTCCTGCACCGGCGGCCGCGTCTGCACGGTGACCGGAACGATCTCGTACGGGCCAGACCGTCGCGCCGCCGGACCGTGGCGGAACTGACGCTGCTGGTGCTGACCGTGGCAGCTGTCACCGCACTGCGGCGCCGGGGCACCTCGGACGGCGACGCGGACGCACTGATCAGCGCCGCCCCGGTACTGCTCGGTGTGATCGCCGCGCTGCTTCTCGTACGGCTGTATCCGCTGCCCCTGCGGCTCGCGGCGCTGCCGGTGGCGCGACGGCGCGGTGCGGTCGGCTTTCTTTCACTCGCCCGTGCGGGCCGCTCCTCCGCCACCGTGCTTCCGCTGCTGGCGTTGCTCGTGGCCCTGACGACGGTGGCGTTCGGCGGCTCGGTACTCTCCGGTGTCGCCGATGCCCGGGACCGGGCGTCCCTGGCAGCGATCGGCGCCGATGCCCGGATCGATGCGGACCAGGGGCTGCCGGACAAGCTGGCCGGGACGGTACGGAACATGGCCGGGGTGAACGATGTCGCGCCCGTCTACCGGGACTTCGACCTGGACCTGCGGGACGGCCGGCTCGACCGCGTCACGCTGCTCGCCGTCGCCCCCGATTCGTACGCGCGTCTCGCCGGCCGCACCGGCCTCGGTCCGTTCCGGGCCGCCGAACTGCGGAAGTCCTCCGGAGTGCTGCCCGCGCTCGCCTCCCCCGCCGTCGCCGAGCGGCTGCGCGGCCGGGCGACGGAGATCGGCCCGGCGGACGGCCCGTTCTCGGTCCGCGTGGACAAGGTGCTCAGCACCACGCCCGCAGTCTCCGACGGCGATTTCCTGGTGGTCGACGCAGCAGGTCTGCCGGGCAGGCACCTTGCCTCCACACTGCTGATATCCGGCCCCTCCGTAGCCGGCGCCGACCTCGAGCCGGCGGCCCGCGCCGCGGGCTCGGCCATCGTGAAGCTGCGTTCCGCCGAACGGGACAGGTTCACGACGTCGCCCGTGCAGAGCGGTGCCGAACGGATCTACGCGGTGGCCGCGGCGGCGGGAGTCGGGTACGCAGTACTCGCGCTGGTGCTCTCCCTGCTCCAGACCTCCGCCGAGCGGACCGCGCTGCATGGCCGGCTGCGCACCATGGGCATGACCCGCCGGCAGGGGCGCCGTCTGCTGATTCTGGAGAACCTGCCGCAGACTCTGCTGACTGCCGCGGGTGGTGCGCTGGTCGGCTGGGTGGCGATCCTCCTGCTGGCTCCTGGAATCGATCTCGGCCGGCTCGCCCTGGCCGATCAGGCGGCGTCGCTCGGCCAGGTACGGCTGCGCGCCGATCCGGTGAGTCTGCTGCTGCCCGCGCTCGGCGTGGTGGCGATCGCGTCGGCGGTGGCCGCCGCGCAGGCCTGGCTGATCACCCGGCGTACGACAACGACCGAACTCAGGGTAGGAGACACGCGATGACCGAGGCCTCCACAGGCATCACCCTCGGCGAGCTGGAGCGCCGGGCGGCGGCCCGGCGCGACCGGCCCGAGTACGGCCACGACGCGCTGATCACCTGCGACCGGCTGGTCCGCATCTTCTCCACGGACGGAGTCGAGGTGCAGGCGCTGCAAGGGCTCGACCTGCTGGTCCGCGAGGGTGAGCTGATAGCCCTGGTCGGAGCGTCCGGCAGCGGCAAGTCGACGCTGATGAACGTCCTGGCGGGTCTGGACGAGCCCACGGCGGGCGCCGCGAAGGTGGCCGGGTGCGATCTGCTGACCATGAGCGCGAAGGACCGGCTGCGCTACCGGCGCGAGGTGGTGGGCTTCGTCTGGCAGCAGACGGCACGCAACCTCCTGCCGTATCTGAGCGCCGTGCAGAACGTGACGTTGCCGATGCAGCTGGCCGGCCGTACGCGGAAGAAGGCCGAACGGGCCGCACGCGCCGAATCGCTGCTCTCCCTGCTGGAGGTGGCCGACTGCCGCGACCGCCGTCCGCACCAGATGTCCGGTGGCCAGCAGCAACGCGTCTCCATCGCGGTGGCACTGGCGAACGAACCGTCGGTGCTGCTCGCCGACGAGCCGACGGGAGAGCTCGACTCCCGGACGGCCGAGCAGGTCTTCGTCGCGCTGCGCATGGCGAACCAGGAGCTCGGCACGACGATCCTGATCGTCACCCACGACCAGTCGGTGGCCTCCGAGGTCAGCCGCACGGTGGCCATTCGCGACGGCCGCACCTCCACGGAGACCCTGCGGCGCACGGAGGTCGACGCGACGACGGGCCAGGAATCGGTGGTGGCCAGGGAGTACGCGATGCTGGACCGCGCGGGTCGCCTTCAGCTGCCCGCCGATCACACCGAAGCCCTGGGCATGCGTGACCGGGTGATGCTGGAGCTGGAAGCCGATCACATAGGCATCTGGCCCGACGACACGGCCGGGCACTAAGGGCTGTCCCGCCAGGAATTGCGGGACAGCCCTTGGGGACCCTCGTTCGGATCAGACCGGGCTCGCGGGGTCCGGCACCGCACCTCGGGGCGTTGTCGTCGGTCGGCATGTTCCCCGAGCTCTCGGCCGCGCTCGAGCAGGGGGCCCCGTCTCCATGACTCGTTCCTGCCGTGCGACACACCGCATCCGACGCCGCGCCGATCCACCAGGGATCACGGGACGGCCCTCAGCCGGCCGCGTCCGCCACCGCGGCGAGGCGCTGCTGTTCCTCCTCGACGATACGGCGGGCAAGCGACCCGTCCGACACGTCCACGGCGTCCGGCGTCGTCTCGGCGACGTCGCTGCGCCGTGCGTACGTGTCGAAAAGCCGCTCCTTGCGGGCCAGGATGTCCAGCATCCGCTGGTCGACGCTGTCCGGCGCGAGAAGCCGGTGCACCTGCACCGTCCGTATCTGGCCCATCCGGTGTGCGCGGGCGACGGCCTGGTGCTCCATCGTCGGCTTGATCTGCGGCTCGCAGAGGATGACGACCGACGCGGCCTGCATGTTCAGCCCGACCCCGCCCGCCTGGATCTGGCTGAGCAGCACCGCGTGGCCGTCCGCCGCGGAGAAGTCGTCGATCAGCTGCTGACGCCGGGCGGCCGGCACACTTCCGGACAGCGGGCCGAACACGTCATCCCCCAGGGCGTGGTGGACCGTTTCCAGCACTTCGCGGAAGTAGGAGAACACGACGACCTTCAAGCCGTTGCCCGCGGCCTCCGCGGCCAGCTCGCGCAGCCGGTTCAGCTTGGCGGACGAAGCCGGGTGGGCGTAGGCGGCCCGGCGCATCCGCATGAAGTGCCCGGCGGACACCGCCTCGTGGTAGGCACGCTGATCGGCCGCGCTGAACTCCTCCCACTCGTCGACCTGCACGAGCGTGGGGAGTTCGCTGAGCACGTCCTGCTGGTTGCGGCGCAGATAGGCGGGGGCGACTGCCCGGCGGAACGCCTGCGAACCGGCGGCGCCGTGCGTGGTGTTGACCGACGGGCCCAGTTCGGGCTGGAGATGGCGGACGAGGCTGCGGAACTCCTCCACCCGGTTCTCCATCGGGGTGCCGGTCAGGAAGAGCACGTGCTCGGTCGCTTCCGACCAGCCGGAAACCGCGCGGGAGCGACGGGTGGCCGGATTCTTGACGTAGTGGGCCTCGTCGACGACGAGCATGCCGGGCCGCACACCGCTGTCGCCGGCGAGAGGGAGGGTGTGCAGGGCGTCGAAGGTCGTCAGCGCGACCCCGCCGCTCTCGCGCCACTCGGCGAACGCCTCCTGCCGCTCCGGACCGTGCACCGGCAGGGCGCGCAGCGTGGAGCGGGAGCGGACCTCCCGCGTCCAGTTGATCAGCACACTCGCGGGGCACACCACCAGGAAGTGCGTCTCCCCGCGCGCCGCGAGATGGGCCAGCGCGGCAATGGCCTGCACCGTCTTGCCGAGCCCCATCTCGTCACCGAGGATCACCCGCTTCTGCGCGAGCGCGAAGCGGGCGCCGAACGACTGGTAGCCGCGCAGCGAGACCCGCAGCCGGGCGTCGTCCAGCCGCAGGCCGCGCACCCGGTCGGCGATCCCGGACGGCAGGAACCCCTCGGCCGCGTCCCGGTCCGGGCCGGTACCGGACATCTCCGCCAGCAGGCTGTAGTACTCCGCGGAGCGCAGCTCGAAGTCGACCCAGGCCGCGATGTCGGACTCCGGGTCCCGCAGCAGATCGACCGACACCTGGCCGAACAGCAGAGGGAGTTCGCGCTCCACCGCGTCGGCGACGGCCGCCCGCACGGAGGCGACCGCCGCCAGCGCCCGCGCCCGGACCTGCCGCCGGGTGAAGACCATCCGCAGCCGCCCCCGGGCCGGCCCGGCGACGGCCAGCAGCGGCTCCAGGCGGCCGGTCAGGCGGCGGGCCCCGTCCACGGCCCGCCGCACGTCCGGCCCGGCCTCGACCAGCCGGTACAACGCGGTGACCAGGGCGGTCGTGGCGTCGTCGGGGGTGTCCACATCTATCCGCAGGGCGACCGTGTCCCGCACCGCATGCGCGATCTGGCCCGCCGCCGCCAGGGTCTGGTCGGCCGTCTGCGCGCCGACGCCGGGGATCTGGCGGAGCTCGTAGCGGCTGGCCCCGTACACCTGCCCCACCGTCGTGAACCCGGCCTGCTCGACCGCGGCGAGGCGAAGCCGTCCCTCGGTGACGTCCTTCAGCCGGGACACGGGGATGGACGACAGATCCTTGCGTACGAGGGAGTCGAGCAGCGGGTCCAGGGCGGTGCGGACGGCGGTGACGGCGCGGGTGTGGTCCGCCAGGACCCCGCGCGCGGCGTCCAGCAGCCCGTCGGCCCGCGCGAGAAGCTCCCGGGCCGCCCGCCCGGTCGGCGCCCCGCCCTCCGTGGACCCGGCCTCAGTCATGTATGTCCTTCTGTCCCCGCAGCCTTGCCGTCGCTCCGCCCCGCATCCGCCCGGAGCGACTCATATCGTCCCATGCGGGACCGACAGCCGGTTCCGGCGGAGGGCTCAGGGGGCGGGCGGCCGCCGCTCCGCCGGTGACAGCAGGAGCACCTCCAGAGCCCGTGCGCAGGAGCGCGCCTGCGCCAGGAACCCCTCGGTGCGGGCCTCGGTGATGACGGACGGGGTGGCCCGTACCGCCAGGGCGAAACGGGCGTACCCGGCGCCGTCCAGCACCGGCACCGCCAGGGTCCGTACCCCGTGGGCCGACTCGCCGTCGTTGACGGCGTAGGCGGCGGACCGCACCCGTGCCAGCTCCGCCTCCAGGGCCGCCGGTTCGACGATCGTCCGGTCGGTGAAGGCGGGCAGCGGCGGCAGCGAGGAGGGTCCGCCCTCGCCGGGCCTCGCCCAGGCCAGCAGCACCTTGCCCAGCGCGGTGGAGTGCAGCGGCCGGCGCAGACCCACCTTGGGGGTCACCGAACCACCTGCGACGATCACCGCGTGCGGTCCGCTGCGCAGGGCCAGGTCTGCGGTGGCGCCCGTGCGATCGGCGAGATCGGCCAGCTCGGGGGCGGCCAGATGCAGACCGCGCTGATGGTAGGAGAGCCTGCCCAGTTCGGTCACGGCCGGGCCGAGCCGGTAGCGGGACGTCCGGGCGTCCTGTTCGAGGAATCCGGCGCCGAGCAGGGTGCGGGCCAGCCGGTGGGCCGTGGAGACCGACAGGGTCAGGCGGCGGGCGAGATCGGAGGCGCTCAGGTCGGGGCCGTTGTCGTGGAAACAGTGCAGGACGTCCAGGGCGCGCTGTACCGCCTGGGCCCCGGCGGGAGCGCGTACTGCGGCGGCCTGGGTCATGTGGGTTCACTCTCCGCTCGTGGGGATGCGGGGTCCGACGTTGCCACATTGCGGGAGTGCCACCGGGTGGAAACCACCTGGTGAAACACTGCGTTCATACGCAATCCCACATCATGGGAAGCGAGTTGTGGGCGGGCGTCGCCCCGTGGCAGGCTGCAGCCGTCACCAACGACGAGCTGAAGGGAGCAGTGCCATGGCCGGCCGCCGAACCGCGACCCCCGCCCACGCCGCTCCGGTCCAGCTCGCCCTCACGCTGCGCCGTCACATCGACCTGGCCCGCGTGTCCAGCGCCGCCTGTCGCTGACCCTCCCCGCACTTCCCGCTTCCTCTTACACCTGACGCGTCGCACCGACGCGCCACGGGCCCCTGCCGTACGCGCCGCCCTGACCCGGGACGTACGTGCCGCGCCCGCCGGTTCCCCCTGCCTCGCCGATCCTCGGGAAGACTCCATGACGCCTGCCGTCCTGCCCCGGACCCTCTGGTTCACCCGCTGTCCCGTACCCACCGCCACCGGCATCGCCGCCGACCGGCAGTGGCTCACCGACGAGTTCGCCGCCGACGGCATCTCCGTACGTTCCCTCCAGGACGCCTCCCCGGACGCCGACCGCGCCGCGCACTACACCCACGCCCTGCCCGGCCTCTTCCGGGAGGGCGGCAACGTCCCCGCCCTGTGGGCCCGTTCACGGGGCGAGCGCACCCGGCTGATCGGTCTCACCTGGATCGAGGAGCGGCAGACCGTCCTCGTCGCGCCCGGCTCCGGCATCCGAGGTGCCGGCGCGCTGCGCGGGCTGCGGCTCGCCGTGCCGAAGCACGACATCGCCATCGACTTCTGGCGTGCCATGGCCCTGCGCGGCTTCGAGGGGGCGCTCGCCTCCGTCGGACTCGCGCTGGAGGACGCCTCGCTCGTCGACGTACCCGCCGACGGGCACGAGGGCCAGTGGGCGGCCGAACTGGCGGCGCTGCGGCGCGGTGACGTCGACGCGGTGTACGTGAAGGGCGCACTGGCCGTCGAGGCGGCCCGCCGCGCCGGCGCCGAAGTGGCGGTCGAACTCGACGACCTGCCTGACCGCCGCTTCCGCGTCAACAACGGCACACCGCGCCCCATCACCGTCCATCAGCAGCTCCTCGACGAGCACCCCGGGCTCGTCGACCGCTTCCTCGCCGTCCTGCTGAGGGCGGCCGACTGGGCCGCGGGACAGCCCGACGAGGTCGCCCGCATTCTCGGCACCGAGACCGGGGCGGGCGCCGACGGAGTCGCCGGCGCCTACCGGCCCGGCACCCACCTGACCCTGCACCCCGACCTGTCCGCCGAACGCCTCGGCCTGCTCGCCGCGCAGGAGGCCGGGCTGCGCGCCCACGGCTTCCTGCCCGAGCCCGTCGACGTCGCGGCCTGGGCCGACCCCGAGCCGCTGCGCCGCGCAGCCGCACTGGTACGCCGCACCTCCGCACCCCTGAGCCCAGAGGAACCCTCATCATGAATCTCACCCGGCCACTGCGCACCACAGCCGTTCCGGCGCTCCTCACGGCCTCCGCGCTCGTCGCCCTCACCGCCTGCGGCACATCCGAGGCCGACAGCGCGGCGAAGGGCTCCGGCAGCAAGGCAACCGTGACCGTCCGCATCCCCGACCCCGGCAACTCCGGGGTGCTCGCCCTCGGCAAGAAGGACGGCAGCCTCGACAAGGCCCTGTCCAAGGCGGGCGCCAAGGTGGAGTGGACCGGCAGCGCCGGCCCGTTCGCCCCGGCCGCCCAGGCGATGAATGCGGACCAGCTGGACATCGCCACGGGATCCATCACCTCGGGCATCACCTCCCTCGCCCAGCGGCCCGGCTTCAAGTTCTTCACCGCCGTCGACCCGGACGCCGCGGGGGAGGGCATCCTCGTCAGGAACGGCTCGGGCATCGGATCGGTGGCTGATCTGGTCGGGAAGAAGGTGGCCGTCAACCAGGGCGGCACGGGTGAGTACCTGCTGCTCAAGGCCCTCGCCAAGGCCGGTATCCCGGCGGACGAGGTCACCCGGGTCTATCTGCGGCCCGACCAGACCGCAGCGGTCTTCAACGCCGGCAAGGTCGACGCCTGGGCCGTCTGGGCCACCTACGCCGTCGCGGAGATCGGCAGCGGCAAGGCGCACTTCGTCGCCGACGGCGCGGCGATCGGCTCCGACAACTACAGCCTCAACGCCGTACGGACAGAGTTCGCCGAGCAGCACCCGAAGGTGGTGCAGGCCCTCTACCGGTACCTCCACGAGGCCAGCGCCAAGGAGAAGCAGAATCCGGCCGCCTACCTCAACGTCTTCACGGACGTCGGACCGACCGCCGTGACCGGAAAGGCCAAGGAGGTCCAGACGGAGTTCACGGCGGAGGGCGGCACCGTCGACCCCATCGGCCCCGAGGACATCGAGCGCTTCAAGGCCGTTGCCGCGTTCTATGCCGAGCAGAAGGTCACCAGGACCCAGGTCGATGTCGCCGCCCACCTGCTCGACGTCGGGAAGCTGACATGAGCGACACCGCCGCAGCGTCCCCCGGGCTCGTCCGGAGGACGCCCGACGCCGGCGACACCACGGCCCCGCCCACCGGACTCGTCCGGCCGCGCCCCCAGCTCCGCAGGGCCCGCAGCCGGGGCTACGCGCTCGCCGTCCGCACCATCGGCCCTGCCCTGCTCCTCGCCCTGTGGTGGGTGGCATCCGCCACCGGACTCCTCACGCCTGACGTCCTGGCATCGCCCGGCGAAGTGGTCAGGGCCGTAGGGGAGTTGTGGGGCAACGGGCAGCTGCCCGACGCCCTCACCACCTCCCTCACCCGCTCCGGACTCGGCCTCCTGATCGGACTCGCCGCCGGACTGACCCTCGGCATCACCACCGGATTCACCCGCCTCGGCGACGAACTCCTCGACTCCTCGCTCCAGACCCTGCGCACCATCCCCTTCCTCTCGCTGGTACCGCTGTTCATGGTCTGGTTCGGGATCAACGAGACGGCGAAGATCCTCCTCATCGCCGTCGCCACCACCTTCCCGATGTACGTGTCGACATCGAGCGGAGTCCGCAACACCGACCCGAAACTCATCGAGGCCATGCGGAGCTTCGGCATGGGGCGCCTCGCCCTCGTGCGCGAAGTCGTCCTGCCCGGCGCCCTGCCGTCCCTGCTCGCCGGACTGCGGCTGTCGATGACGCTCAGCGTCATCGCGCTGATCGCCGCCGAGGAGATCAACGCCACCGCCGGCATCGGCTACCTGATGTCCCAGGCGCAGAGCTACGCCCGCACCGACATCCTCGCCGTCTGCATCCTCGTCTACGGGCTCCTCGGACTGACCGCCGACATCCTCGTGCGGCTGCTGGAACGCCTGCTGATGCCGTGGCGCACCCCGCAGGGAGTCACCCGATGACCGAGACGACATCCACTCCCGCCGTACGGGTGCGAGGGCTGCGCCGCGTCTTCGGGGACCGTGCCGTCCTCGATGACCTGCAACTGGACATCGCCCGAGGTGAGTTCGTCGCCCTGCTCGGGGCCAGTGGCAGTGGGAAGACGACGCTGCTGCGCATCCTCGGAGCCCTGGACGGCGCCGACCGGGGAGAGGTGCTCGTCCCCGAGGCGCGCACCATCGTCTTCCAGGAACCCCGGCTCGTCCCGTCGAAGAAGGTTCTCGCCAACGTCACGGTCGCGCTGCCGCGCAGCCGCTCCGCGCACGGGCTCCGGGCCCTGGCCGAAGTAGGTCTGGACGGCCACGCCGAGGCCTGGCCCGCCACCCTCTCCGGCGGTGAGGCTCAGCGCGTCGCACTCGCCCGCGCCCTGGTCCGTGAACCCGAACTCCTGCTGTTGGACGAGCCGTTCGCCGCACTCGACGCGCTGACCCGGTTGAAGA
The DNA here is from genome assembly GCF_043203805.1 of Streptomyces sp. LN549. Lineage (NCBI taxonomy): Bacteria > Bacillati > Actinomycetota > Actinomycetes > Kitasatosporales > Streptomycetaceae > Streptomyces > Streptomyces sp. LN549. The sequence goes on from NZ_JAZHRI010000002.1 coordinate 8,090,120, forward strand.
TGCAGGACCTGGTCGGCGAGCTGTGCCGCAGGCACCGGCCCGCCGTTCTGCTGGTCACCCACGACGTCGACGAGGCCGTGCGGCTGGCCGACCGGGTCGCGGTCCTTCGTGACGGCCGGCTCGTCACCGACGAGACCGTCGAGGTCGGACGGCCGCGCGACCCCGGCGACCCCGCCTTCGCGGCCCTGCGCCGACGCCTGCTCGCCGACCTCGGCGTCGAAGCCCCCGCACCGTCTGTCCCTTCCCCCGCCCGTACCGAAGCCGGAGTGATCTGAATGACCCTCACCATCGGTGTCCACAGCAGCAATCCGTCCCTCTACCACCTGTACCACCTCTCCCGCCTCGGCTTCGCCCAGGAGGAGCTGGCCCCGCTCGGCGAGAGCGTCGTCTTCCACCCGTACACCAACGGCGTACGCACCGGAGAGCTCCTCACCCGGGGCGTCATCGACTTCGGCGGCACCGGCTCCACCCCGCCCGTCACCGCGCAGGCCACCGGGCACGACATCGTCTACACGGCAGTCTCCGCCCCCCGCCCCGAACACGGCGCGCTCCTCGTCCCCGAGGACAGCCCCGTGCGGTCCGTCGCCGACCTCAAGGGCTCGACCGTCCACCTTGCGATCGGCTCCTGGCAGACCCATCTGATCGCCAAGGCCCTCGACGACGCCGGGCTGTCGTACGCCGACGACATCACCGCCGTCCGCAGCAACGCCGACAGCGAGCAGCTGCTGCGCACCGGCGAGATCGCCGCCTGGGTTGCCCAGGGCGCCGAGCTGGCCGCCGCGCGGCGCACCGGCGGACTGCGGACCCTGGTCCGTACCGGCGACGTCATCAGCGACCGTTCCGTCTTCTTCACCCGCCGCGACCTCGCCGAATCCCGGCCCGAGGTGGTCGAGGCACTCACCCGGGCGCTGAAGCGCGCCGACGAGTGGGCGGCGGCCCACCCCCGGCAGGTGGCCGAGATCGCCGCGGCGGACCTCGGCGGATCGGCCGACGACTGGGAGACCGCGCTCGCCTCGTTGCCCTGGACGATCGAGCCCGTCACCGACGCGTTCATCGCCGAGCAGCAGGAAGCGGCCGACATCTTCCACCGCACCGGGTTCATCGACCGCCCGGTCACCGTGGCCCACGCCCGCGCCCGTACCGCTGCCGACAAGGCGGTATGACGACATGGCGACCGAAGTCCTCTGGTACATCATTCCGCGCGAAGGCGCCTACCCCTGGGAGCCCGCGGGCCGGCGCCCGGTCGACCTCGGCTACCTGGCCCAGCTGGCCGGGACGGTCGAACGGCTCGGCTACAGCGGCGCGCTCCTCGCCACCGACCTGTACGACGTCTGGCCGCTCGGCAGTGCGCTGGCGGCCTCGACCAGCACCCGGTTCAAGCCCCTGCTCGCCGTTCACCCGGGGCTCATCGCGCCGACGCTGCTCGCCAAGATGGCGCTGAGTTTCGACACGCTCTTCGGGGGCCGGCTGCGCTTCAACGTGGTCAACGGTTCGACGAAGTCGCTCCAGGAGTACGGACTCCACGTGGAGCACGACGAGCGGTACGAGCTGAGCGCGGAGTACTGGTCGATCGTGAAGCGGCTCACGGCCGGCGAGGTCTTCGACCACAAGGGCCGCTTCTACGACCTGAGGAACGCCGGAGCCTCCTTCCGGGATCTGAAGCCGGTCCAGGACGGGCACATCCCGCTCTGGTTCGGCGGCTCGTCCGACCCCGGCATCGAGATGGCGGCCGAGCACGTCGACGTCTTCCTGACCTGGGGGGAGCCGCCGCATCTGCTGAAGGAGAAGCTGGAGAAGGTCCGGGCGAGGGCCGCCGCGTACGGCCGCACGCTCAGAATCGGACTGCGGCTGCATCTGATCGTCCGGGACACGGAGGAAGAGGCGTGGGCCGCCGCCGACCGGCTGCTCGACGTCACCAGCGACGCGACGTACGCCCGTCAGCTCGGCGACCGGGCGGGCGAGGACGGTGTGGGCTGGCAGCGACAGTTCCGCCAGCACGGCGGAAAGGTCCCCGCGCACGCCCGGGAGCTGGAGGTCCACCCCAACATGTGGCCGGGCATGAGCCTGTTCCGGCCGGGGCCCGGCACCGCGGTGGTGGGCTCGACCGCGCAGGTCGTCGAACGGCTCAAGGAGTTCGAGGACCTGGGCGTCGACACCTTCATCCTCTCCGGCAACCCGCTCCTTGAGGAGGCGTACCGGGTCGCGGAGACGGTCCTGCCGGCGCTGGGCGTCGCACGCTGACGAGCAGGGCGTTCTCCGGCCGGCTTCCGCCCGGAGAACGCACGGACTGCGGTTGTCAGTGCCCGGTGCAAGACTCGGAGAGTCAGGAGTTCCTGCTGTCCGAGAACGGGACCACCGAAGGAGCGCACGATGCTCACCACCCGTTTTGTTGACGGAGCCCCCAACTGGATGGATCTGGGCACCCCGGATCTCGAAGGGGCCAAGGCGTTCTACACCGCTCTTCTCGGCTGGGACTACCAGGCCGGAGGCCCCGAGACCGGTGGCTACGGGATGTTCATGCTGAACGGCAAGACGGTCGGCGGCGCGATGACGATCACCGAGGAGCAGGGGAAGCCGTCCTGGTCGGTGTACTTCCAGTCGGCGAACGTCGACGCCACCGCGCAGGCCGTGGAGAAGGCCGGCGGGACGGTGCCGTTCACGCCGATGGACGTCCTGGAGTACGGCCGGATGGGCGGGTTCACCGACCGGGCCGGGGCGTACTTCGGCGTCTGGCAGCCGAAGCAGAATCCGGGGCTCGGCGTCGTGAACGAACGGGGCAGCCTCTGCTGGGCCGAGCTGTACACCCCGGACGTGCCGGCCGCCGCGGCGTTCTACGACGCCGTCTTCGGCTGGGAGACGATTCAGACGCCCTATCCGGACGGCGGCGGCGCGTACACCGTCATCAGGACGGCGGGCGGCGGTGAGGAGACCTCCTTCGGCGGGCTCGTCCCGCTGGACGCCGTGCCCGTCAGGGCCGCCGCGGGGCCCCACTGGCTGCCGTACATCGAGGTCGACGACTGCGATGCCACGGTGGCGGTGGTCGAGCGACTGGGTGGCAAGCTGACGCTGGAACCGCTGGAGATGGAAGGTGTGGGCACCTTCGCCAATGTCGCCGATCCGTATGGTGCCGCGTTCGCCGTGATCAAGAGTGCGGAGACGACCGCCGCCTGACCGTGCGGCGGTCCGTGGATTCGCCGCGGGCTTCGTCCGGCCGGTTGATGGATCGTTGATCAGTCGTTTATCGCGACAGAGCACTGTGTGGCCCATGCTGATCAACACCGCGACCGACCCAGCTCTCGCCTGGCAGGAGACAGCGCTGTGCGCACAGACGGGGCCCGAGTTCTTCTTCCCCGCCCCCGGCAGCTCCACCCGTGAGGCCAAGCAGCTCTGCAACGCCTGCGAGGGACGCCTGGCCTGCCTGGAGTACGCACTCGACAACGACGAGCGCTTCGGCGTATGGGGCGGACTTTCCGAGAAGGAGCGCGACCGGCTCCGCAGAGTCGACCGCGACCAGGCCTGAACGTTCCCTCACCGTGGGACACTTCGGCTTTCCGTACATCGGCCTGCGGGTCTCCGTGAACGTCGCGGAGCCCGCGTCGACCACGAGGAGAAGCCGAGTTGAGCGAGTACGACTACATCGTCGTCGGAGCGGGTTCGGCCGGCTGCGTGCTGGCCGCACGGCTGTCCGAGGACCCCACGGTCAGAGTGGCCCTCGTCGAGTCGGGCGGGCCTGACCGCAAGCCCGAGATCCGGATTCCGGCGGCGTTCCCGAAGCTCTTCAAGACGCCGTACGACTGGGACTTCAGCACCGTGAAGCAGTCCGCCCTCGGCGGCCGCGAGCTGTTCTGGCCGCGCGGCCACACACTCGGCGGATCGTCCTCGGTCAACGCCATGATGTGGGTGCGCGGCCACCGCGAGGACTACGACGGCTGGGCCGGTTCCGCCGGACCGGAATGGGGCCATGACGCCTTCGTCCCGTACTTCCGGCGGGCCGAGCGGTGGACCGGCCCCACCGGCCACGGCACGGTGTACGGAACCGAGGGCCCGCTCTTCGTGTCGCCGCCCCGCGCCCCCTCCGCCCTGACGGGCGACTTCGTGACCGCGTGCACGGACGACGGACTTCCGCTGCTTGCCGAGTTGAACGCACCTGACCACAGCGGTGTGGCGATGACCCCGGTCAACCAGCGCCGCGGCCGCCGCTGGAGCGCCGCCGACGGTTATCTGAAACCGGCCGCCCGCCGCGCCAACCTGGACGTCCTCACCGGCACCCGCGTCAGCGCCCTCGCCTTCGAGGGGACCCGGGCCGTCGGTGTGGTCACCGGAAAGGGCGCTACGCTCTCCGCGCGCCGCGAAGTCGTCCTCAGCGCGGGCGCCATCGGCTCCCCGCACCTGCTGATGCGCTCAGGAATCGGCGACCCCGGCGAGCTGCGACGGGCGGGGGTCGAGGTACGCACCGCGTCCTCCGACGTCGGCCGCCACCTCCAGGACCATCTGTCCTTCGCCGTGACGGTGCACTGTCCGCGACCGGTGACCCTGACCGGTGCCGACAGCCTGGCCAACGTGGCCCGCTTCCTGCTGGCGAGGCGCGGACCGCTCACCTCCAACATCGCCGAGGCCGTCGCCTTCGTCCGCAGCGCACCAGGACTGGCGGCCCCCGACATCGAGCTGATCTTCGCCCCGGCCCCGTTCGTCGATCACGGCCTCACCCCGCCGACCGAGCACGGACTCACGATCGGTGTGGTCCTGCTCCAGCCCGAGAGCGCCGGACGGATCACGCTCGACCCGGACTCCGCGGGTTCCGGCTCCGGAATCCTGATCGACCCGGGCTATCTGACCGCCGAGGCGGATCTGCCGCGGCTGATCGCCGGGGTCCGCCGCGCCGAATCCCTGTTCGCCTCGGATGCGCTGGCCCCGCACACCTCGGGACCGATGGCCCCCTATCCCGGCCCGGTCGACGACGACCGGCTCACGGAGGCGATCCGGATCGGCGCGCAGACCCTCTACCACCCCGTCGGCACCTGCCGGATGGGCGAGGACCCGGCTTCCGTCACCGATCCACGGCTCCGGGTGCGCGGTGTGGACGGCCTCCGGGTCGTGGACGCGTCCGTGATGCCGCGCATCACCCGCGGGCACACCCACGCCCCGACGGTCGCCATCGCCGAGAAGGCGGCGGAGCTGATCAGACAGGACGCGCGGCGGTAGGCCGTATCCGCCGGGGTCAGGACGGGATGTGGAACGTCTCGCCGTACGTCTTCCAGGTCAGCGGCAGTTCCAGGGCCAGGTTCCCGTCCTCCAGGAACGCCCGCTGAGCGGTGTCGAGTCGTGAGGTGTCCTGCTGGTTCCTCTTCGACTTCATCACGGTCCGCGCCGCGTCCAGGAAGGCGTCCAGATAGGCGCTCTCGTCGCCGCCCTCCGCGACCGTGTCCGCCTCGGCCACGGCTGCCTTCCGGATGCCGTAGAACGAGTCCGACTCGGACCCGGGCCCCTGAAGCACCATGGCGTCGAAGTACATGTACTGGCCCAGGGCGCCGAGCCCGTCCAGTTTCGCCAGATGGACGGCCGGTTCGAAGTACTGCTTCAGCCGGACCAGGTCCTGAGCGGCCCGGAAGGCGGGGTCCTCGGCAGACTTCTTCCAGGCGGCTGTGAAGCCGGGGTCCAGCCCCTCGTGCGAAGCGGAGCCGTCGACCTGGCGCAGTGCCGGGACGAACGGAGTCAGCGGACTGTCCGGATGATCCCCGGTGAACGTCTCGACGAACGCGAGCATGTCGTGCGTACCGGAGCAGAAGCCGACGATTCCGGCGCTGTACCCGGTGCCGTCGCCGGTGTCCTCGATCGTGCCGTACTGGCTGCGCCAGTCCAGGGTCGATCCCTCGGCGCTGGCCAGCAGCTTCCAGGCGACCTCGCGCATCGCCGGTGCGGCCAGTCCCGGAGGCATCGCGGCGACGCGTGCGTTCAGCTTCCGCCGTTCCTCGTCGTCCGCCCCGGCGAACGGGTCCGCCTGCGGGGACGCGGTGACCGACGTCTCGGCGGTGGGGGAGCTCGTGGGCAGCTCCGAGTCGCCGCCGCTGTTGAAGAGCAGGGAAACGGCGATGGCTATCGGCGCACCGAACAGAACAAGACGGGTCACAGGTTTCACCGGCACAGAGTACGGTCCGCACAGCCCGGGGGAGGGCTCGCCCCCGCACGGCACAATCGCCCCATGACCGATGCCCTGCTGAACGCCCTCGACCCGCTCCCGTATCCGCAGCGCATGCGTGAACTCGCCGCACGGGCGCGTGTTTTGTCCGCTTCGGGAGGGCTGCGTGCCGTTCTGGACGAACTGGACAGGGGCGATGCGTACGAGCGGGAGACCGCGGTCGTCGCCGCGGCCGTGGGAGGGGACCGGGACTGGATCGCGGCGCACCTCGCTGACCGGGACCCCTTCGTGCAGGGGCACGCCCTGCGCGTCGCGCACAGCCTCGGCGTACCGGACGAGGCGTACGGGGACATCCTCGACGATGTCCCGCGCACCGCGCGCCGCCGCCTCCTGCGGGCCGTGGTCGCCGACGGGCGGGCCGACCTCGCCGACCGGCTGATCGACGAGGTTCGCGCGAACTGGGGCGACGCGGAAGCCACCGTGCTGCTGCCGGGGTGCACGCCGGGGACCGCGGCCAGGCTGCTGCCCGAACTGCTGCATGCCGTGCGCGGCTGGGGCGGCCTCGGGCGCCGGCATCCGGGCCTCCTCCTCGACACCTGCGAGCGGCACCTGGCGGCGCTGCCCGAGCCGCACCTCGGCGAGTGGTGGCAGCGGTACGCCGCCGGGGTCGCCGCTACCGTCGCGCCCCTCCCGGAGCGGGTCCTCGATCTGCTCGAACGCTTCGCTCCCGCCACCCTGCCGTGGCCGCTGACCAGCCGCCTCGGGGCACTCGCCGCGGCCGGCCCCGACCGGCTCGTCCGCCTCCTGCTGCGTCCGGGGGCCCGACCGGAGCTGCGGGGCGCCGTCCTGGGGCGAAGCGTCCTGTACCGGCTGGCCCGCACCGCGCCCGAAGGGCTCCTGGTGGAGCTCGGCCGGGCCATGGCTCTGGACTCCAGGGCACTCGCCCGCCTGCTTGCCGCCCTCCCGCCGGGGCGCCGCGGTGCCTTCTGCACCTCGGTCATGGCCGGACGAGGCGAGGGGAACCACCTCACCGTGGACACTGTGCTGCTCGACGCGCTGCCGCGCAGCGCTGTCGCCGAAGAGGCCCGGCGCGCCGCCCGGCTGGCGGCCGACCGCGGAGAGGCCCGGCGCACCGTCCTGATCGCGGAGTCGTATCTGCCGGTCGCCGAGGTGCGCGAGCGTCTGACCGCCGCCACTCGCGCGCCCGTCGCCGAGGACCGGGCGCAGGCCTGGTCGCTGCTCATCGGCAACGCGGGGCGCGCGGGGGCCCCGGACAACCTGGCGGACGTGCTCGCCGACATGGAACGGCTGCGCAACGAACAGGACCCGGTCCGTTCGGTCGGCCTCCACGCGCTGGCGGCCGTCCCGGCAGGTCTCTTCACCGACGCAGCGGAACCCGCCCTGGACCGGATCGCCGCCGACGCCGTCGAGGCCCGGGACTCCTCGCACGCCACCCGGCACGCCCTGAGCACCCTCGCGCTGCGCCTGCTGCGCGAGCACGCCGCGACAGGGCAGCGCGCCCTCGTCAACTGGGCACTGCGCACCCTGGTCCGGATCTCCGGGAACACCGGGGGAGCGGACCTCGGACGGCTCGACCGGACCCTGCGCCGCGGCCAGGAGGCCGACGTGTTCGAGGCGCTCAGGCCCTGGCTGGAGGCGGGCGCGGAGAAGGCCGACTACGGGCTCGTGTTCGCGCTGGCCAGGGCGCTCGGCCGTCGCGCGGCCGGACTGCCCGAGTTGCAGGACCTCCTGTGGCAGGCCGTGCGCTTCGGGGAGAACAGCGCCGCGCGGACCGCGGTGGGGCTGTGGCTGGAGCCTGTCGCACACCGCAGTGTGCGCGTGGAGCGGCTCCTGGCCGTCGAATCCTCCGCCGGAGCCCTGCCCGAGGTGCTGCGCGTTCTCACCGGCTGCCGCACCGACCTCCTCGACCCGTATCTCGGCGATCCGCCGCCGTACGGCCGGTTCCTGCCGCACGGCACACCGTGGACCGTGGCGCCCGACGCCGGGGTCCGCCGCTGGGTGCCCCGCCAGCGGCGCGCGGCGCTGCGTGCCCTGGAGCGGGCCGCGCGGGACGAGAAGCTGCCGCTGTACACCCGGGCCGCCGCGATCGGCTCACTGGCCCGCATCCCCTCGACCGGAGCCGAAGCCGCGCTCGGCTGGACCGGCTCCGAGGACGTGGTGCTCGCGGAGGCCGCTCTCACGGCACTGGGCGGGACGGACCGGGCGCCGGACGTGCTGGCGGTGCTGCTCGCCCACAGCGGGGGTGACCGCGCCAGGGTCGCCGTCTTCGCGGCCGGCCGAGCCTCGCAGGACGTCCGCCCCTCCGTGCTCGGGCCCCTGCTGCGCGCGCGGCTCGCACCGGGCACCGGCAAGGTGACCGCCCGCAAGGAGGCCGTACGGCTCGCCGCGACCCGGCTGCCCCGGCCACAGGCCGCCGCGCTGGTCGCCGAGGCGTACGGGCTGCCCGGCCAGCACCCCGACGTGCGGGCTGCCGCCGTGGCCTGCGGCACCGGGCTGCTCGGCGACGAGCGGATGTGGGACCTGCTCACGGGCGCGGCAACCGGCACCGCCGTACTGCGCACCGCCGTAATGCGGGTGCGGCCCATGAGCCTGCCCGCGCCGTACCGTCCCCGCTACGCGGGCCTGATACGGGAGGTGTGCGAGACCGACGACGAGGAACTCGCGGCGTCGGCCCACGCCGTGGTGGCCCGCTGGATGCCGTGGGCGCCGGGTGCCTGCGATGTGCTGGTGGCCGCGACGACGGATCTCGCCCGCCGCCGCTCCTGGCGGTCGGCCGCGGACGCGCTGGTGACCGCCGCACCCGCTGCGGCCGAGGCGGCGCAGGCGCTCATGCGGGCGCTGCGCACGCTCGCCGACGCCGTGGCCATGGACGACGCGGGCAGCGAGCGCGACCGGCCGGGGCGGCAGCGGGTCGTCCACCTCGTGAACCGGCTCGCCGCGTCGGCGGGGGCGCGCACCGACGACGCACTGCGTCCCGTGCTGGGCGCCGCCGGGGAACTGCTCGCCCGCCACCGGGACCACGTACCGCAGGCCGCGGAGCTCCTGGTGAGGGCCGTCGATCCGGATGCGGGGCCCGACGCCCTGTACACCGCCCTGGACCGGCTGGCCCGGCTGCACGACGGCCGTCCGGTGCTCGCCGCCCGGACGGCGGGTGTGCTCGGCACACGGATCGGGGCGTCGCACGGCGAGGACGGCTCGGGAACGCTCCTCGCGCTCGTGGCACGCCTTGCCGAGGACGGTGGCCCTGCCCATGGCCACATGGCCGTGGAGCTCGCGGCGACGGCCGGCCGGTGGACCGGCTGGAGCGGGCCGTGGCGCACCCAGCTGAGGCTGCTGCGACGCCACCCGGACGCGGATGTGCGCGACGCCGCCTACGCGGAGGTGACCGTGCGCGAATGAGTGCAGCCCGGAGGGGACTGCCGGGATGCGAACGGGGGCGGGCGTCGGGGCGGCCCGCCCCGTCGGGCCATGTGGTGCCGGCCGTCAGGCCTGGGCGCGGGCCGCCAGGCGTGCCTTGCGCGCGGCGAGCTTCTCGTCGAACTTCGACGCCTCGCTGTCCAGCCCGTTCATGTACAGACCGAGCTCCTCCTGGGCCTTGAGTCCGTCCGGGCCCAGGCCGTCGATGTCCAGCACCTTCAGGTAGCGCAGCACCGGCTGGATGACGTCGTCGTGGTGGATCCGCATGTTGTAGATCTCGCCGATCGCCATCTGGGCGGCGGCCCGCTCGAACCCGGGCATGCCGTGGCCGGGCATCCGGAAGTTCACGACGACGTCGCGCACGGACTGCATCGTCAGGTCCGGGGCGAGCTCGAAGGCCGCGCCGAGGAGATTGCGGTAGAACACCATGTGCAGGTTCTCGTCGGTCGCGATCCGCGCCAGCATGCGGTCGCAGACGGGGTCGCCCGACTGGTGTCCGGTGTTGCGGTGCGACACCCGGGTCGCCAGCTCCTGGAAGGCCACGTACGCCACGGAGTGCAGCATCGAGTGGCGGTTGTCGGACTCGAAGCCCTCCGCCATGTGCGCCATCCGGAACTGCTCCAGCTTGTCCGGGTCCACCGCGCGCGAAGTGAGCAGGTAGTCGCGCATCACGATGCCGTGGCGGCCCTCCTCGGCCGTCCAGCGGTGCACCCAGGTGCCCCAGGCTCCGTCGCGGCCGAAGAGCGAGGCGATCTCGTGGTGGTAGCTGGGGAGGTTGTCCTCGGTCAGCAGGTTCACGACCAGGGCGATCTTGCCGATGTCCGTGACCTTGGACTGCTCGGCCTGCCAGGCCTGGCCGTCCTCGAAGATGCCGGGGAAGTTCCGGCCGTCGGAGAACGGAACGTACTCGTGGGGCATCCAGTCCTTGGCGACCTTGAGATGGCGGTTGAGTTCCTTCTCCACCACCTCTTCCAGCGCGTACAGCAGCTGGGCGTCGGTCCACGCCTGTGAACTGCCGAGGTGGGGAGAGGTGATCGTCACGGGGGCTCCTGGGGACGGGAGAATTACCTACGGCTTCGTAGGTTACGAGACCGTAGGTTAAAGCGGCGGTAAGGCCTCCGCCAAGCCCGTCCGGGCGACAATCGTTCACGTAGTGTCATAAGTGCAGGTCAGACGTATATACGGAGGGTCAGGCAGGTAGCGACGAGGCGCGCGAAATCGAATAATCGGCCGGGCCGGGCCCCCGGTGGTGATGAGCTCTGAACAGTCGGCGTACTCGGAGCGCAGCGCACGAGGGGCACGGTCGGGATGGGCCGGATCAGAGCAGATGGTCAGCCGCGCCCGCCTTCACCGCGAAGATCAGCGCCTGCAGCGCCTCCATGGAGTCGCTGACATAGGTGGCCGTGTCGGTCGTGGAGCCGATGTAGGCGCGGCCCTGGTCGTCGAGTCCGAAACGGAAGCAGTTCGCGCCCTCGCTGCAGAACGCCTCGTCCCAGCAGATTTCCTTCATGATCTCTCTCCTCAGAGGTCCTGGGCTATGCATCGGATGAAGTCGCGCGATTCCTCGACGGGCAGCGCGAGCGTGCGCAGGCGCTCCAAAAGGCCCCGGTACCGGCGCAGTTGCATATCCGCGTCCAGCAGCATCGAACCGTGCGAGGAATCGAGCTGCACGGTATCGAGTTGCGGGACCGCTGCGCCGACATAGGTGAACGACTGTCCGGCTCCGGGGAAACCGCCTGCCGCGAACGGGATGGCCCGGACCGTGATCCGGTCGCGCTCGGACTGGTCGAGAATGTGTTCCAGCTGCGCCCGCGTGACCTTGGGGCCGCCGAACTGCATGCGCAGCGCGGCCTCGTGGATCACCGCCTCGTACAGCGGCGGCCGGTCGCGTTCGAGCACCTCCTGGCGGCGTAGCCGCAGGGAGAGCCGGGCTATCAGATCGGGGCCCGGGAGCTGGGGGTCAGCGGTGTCGAAGACCGCCCGCGCGTGTTCCTCGGTCTGCAGCAGGCCGGGGATGTGCGTGGTGGTGGCGGTAACCAACTCCACTGCGTGGAACTCGAGTTCGGCGATGTCCAGCAGGCTGGGCAGCAGCAGGCCGCGATGCTCCTCCCACCAGCCCCGGGCCCGCTCCTGTGCCATCTCGGCCAGCAGGTCCACGAGGCCGGTGTCCGGGCAGCCGTAGTTGAAGGCCAGGGTGCGGACCCGCTCGGCGCTGATGCCGAACCTGCCGGACTCGACGTTCGGGATGCGGGTGCGGTCGACCCCGAGCAGCGCCGCGGCCTGCTGTGCCGTCATCCCTGACTGCTCGCGCAGCTTGCGCAGTTCGTGCCCGAGGCGTTGTTGCCGTGCGGTCGGGGTGCTTCTGGGTGGCACGGTGTGTGTCCTCCGCGGGGTGGGGGGTGTCGAAATGACCGGAACCACACAAGTAGTAGCACTGTGCTCCAGTCGTGCGCTACGGTCGGTAGTGCAAGTCTCACACGGGGCAACCGCGGCCCTGTGTGTGATCGTCACCACACGTACGAGAAATGTGAGCAGCACTTGATGAAGGGCGCATTGCGTTGTCTTCCGGCCCTCGCACCCGCCGGACCACAACCGCCGGCGGCGGACAACCTCAGCTACTCGTTCGCCCTTCCGGGCGGCGCCTTCTGCGCGGGCCTCGCCCGCCGCGCCGTGGACGAACTGCTCACCCGGCACGGTCTCGCCGAACTGGCCGAGACGGCGGTCCTCGCCACCTCGGAACTGGTCGCGGCCGCCTATCGCTTCACCCCGGACCGGGAGATGCTCCTGCGGGTCCACTGGCAGTTCGACGCGCTGCGGATCACCCTCTACGACCAGCACCCGGCCCATGAATCGCCCGAGAAGTCCGAGGAATGCCGTGAACACCGCAGCGCCAGCATGTGGCTGCTGGCTGCCGCGGTGGACGCACACGGCGGGGACTGGGGGCTGGCCCCCGCGCTGACTGCCTCCGGCGGCTCCAAGACCTGGGCGTTACTCCACTGCTAGCCCCCGCGGACCCATCGCCCCGTGCCCCTGTGTGTCACAGGCCGGTGCGTACCTCCTCGGCCGTCGTGTCCCGGAGCCCACCGTCGAGCAGCAGCCAGCGCGTGATGCCGATCGATTCGAGGAACGGCACGTCGTGGCTCGCCACGATCAGCGCTCCCTCGTACGAATCGAGTGCCGCCGTCAGCCGGTGCACGCTCGCCATGTCCAGGTTGTTCGTCGGCTCGTCCAGCATCAGCAGCTGAGGCGCAGGCTCGGCCAGCAGCAGCGCGGCCAGAGCCGCACGGAACCGCTCACCGCCCGACAGGGTCCCGGCAGGCCGGTCCGCCCGTGCACCCCTGAACAGGAAATGTGCCAGTCGCGCCCTGATCCGGTTGTCCGTGGCATCCGGTGCGAACCGTGCCACGTTCTCCACCACGCTCAACTCGTCGTCCAGCACATCCAGCCGCTGCGGCAGAAAGCGCATCGGCAACTGCACCGAGGCCTCGCCGGACACCGGTGCCAGCTCGCCGGCCAGTGTCCGCAGCAGCGTGGTCTTCCCCGCACCGTTGCGTCCGACCAGCGCGATGCGCTCCGGCCCGCGCACCTCGAACGAACCCTGCACCCGTGCCCCGTAGGCCAGTTCCAGACCGCTCAGCATCAGCACGCCCTGGCCCGGATGGACCTTGGTGTGCGGCAGTTCGACCCTGATCTCGGCGTCGTCCCGCACCGCTTCGACAGCGTCGTCGAGGCGCTCCTTCGCCTCGGCCAGTCTCTCCGCGTGCATGATGCGGTGCTTGCCCGCTGACTCCTGGGCGGCGCGCTTGCGGGCGCCCATGACGATCTTCGGTTCGCGTTTGCTCTCCTGCATCTTCTGTCCGTAGCGCTTGCGCCGTGCCAGCTTGACCTGTGCCTCGGCGAGTTCGCGCTTCTGGCGGTGCACATCGGCCTCGGCGACCCGCACCAACCGCTCGGCGGCCTCCTGCTCCACGGCGAGCGCCTCCTCGTACGCCGAGAGGTTCCCGCCGTACCAGGTGACCGAGGCGTCCCGCAGATCGGCGATCTGGTCGACCCGCTCCAGGAGTTCCCGGTCGTGGCTGACGACGACGAGCACGCCGTTCCACGCGTCGACCGCCGCGTAGAGGCGGCGGCGTGCGTACAGATCCAGGTTGTTCGTCGGTTCGTCGAGCAGCAGCACGTCCGGCCGGGCCAGCAGCAGCGCCGCCAGGCGCAGCAGCACGCACTCGCCGCCCGACATCTCACCGATCGTGCGGTCGAGCCCGATGTGGCCGAGGCCGAGCTGGTCGAGCGTGGCGAGCGCCCGCTCCTCCACGTCCCAGTCGTCACCGACGGCGGCGAACCGTTCCTCGCCGACATCGCCCGCCTCGATGGCGTGCAGCGCCGCACGGGTCCCGGCGATGCCCAGGGCGGCGTCGACGCGCAACGCGGTGTCCAGGACCAGGTTCTGCGGCAGGTAACCGACCTCGCCCGCCGTCCTGATGTGGCCATCGGCGGGAGTGAGTTCACCTGCGATCAGCCGCAGCAGCGTCGACTTGCCCGAGCCGTTGAGCCCGATGAGCCCGGTGCGGCCGGGCCCCACGGTGAGATGGAAGTCGTCGAGGACCGGGCTGCCGTCGGGCCATGCGAAGGAGAGCGACGAGCAGGTGATGTGGGTAAGGGGGGTAGACACAAGGATCTCCCGGTTGCGAGGAAGGACAGGGGCAACGGGGCGAGACACCGGTCACTGGCATTCCACGGAAGAAATTCCGGAAGTGGAGAGAAGGAAGGCCCTGGTCGCGGAGGACGGCTCGAAGAGCTGAGGTCACACTCGGGCACGCGGACATGTGCAGACATGACACGGCGCGCAACACGGTGTCTCAAGACCTCAGACGAGCAACGTCCTACTCCTATCGGCGACAACAAGGACAACAACGAAGGTACGGCGGGCCGCGGGACGGGGCAAGCGAATTAGCGGGCCCCGGTCCCGCGCGGGCCCCGGCTCAGCAGGAACCGTCGAGCAGATCCGTCAGGCTCCGGTCCAGGTCCAGGAAGCGGTGCTCGTCCCCCGCGGGGACCAGCTCCTGTGCGCGCCGCAGGAAACGGCGAAGCTCTGCCGTGCGCACGTGCACCATGGCGATTCCCTCCGCAGCGTGGAACTCCAGCACCGTACGGTCGTACCCGAAGGGTCTGACGCGTACGTCCCCGACCCCCGCCGCTGCGTCCATCCCCGCTGCCAGCAGCTCCCGGGAGAACTCCCAGGACACCTCGGTACCCTCCAGAGTCGCCGGCGCGGGGAATGCCATGCGTACGGCGAAGGGATCCGTGCGGTCGTAACTCAGGACCGCGGGAAGCGTCTCCATCTGCGGTGCGGATGCGACCATGCGGGCCTTCACGGACTGTTCGATAACGGTGGACAAGACCTGCTCCCTCTCGCGACCGGATGAACGGTTCCCGGCACTCATACAGACGACGCAACTCGCCGATTCGTGCACCGGAGCACGGCGTGAGCTGCGTCACCGCACACCGCTGCCTGATCATCACGTGCCCGTTTCCCCGCGATGCACCCTGGACGGGGAGTGGCCCGTGGGTTAGCTTCCAGCGCCATGAGGGCCTTGGGGAAGACGCGACGACTGATGTCACTGGGACTGTGCGGGGCCGCGCTGGCCGCCGCTCTGGCCGCACCCGCGGCCCACGCGGCACCCGGCGAACGGCACGGACCGGCCTGGACGCCCACCGACACCGGGACCGACGCCCGCTTCCGCGGGCTCGCGGCCGTCAGCAGCCGCACGGCGTGGCTCGCGGGCTCGAAGGGCACCGTGCTGCGCACCACGGACGGCGGCCGGCACTGGCGCGACGTCTCGCCTCCCGGTGCGGCCGACGCGGGGCTGGAGTTCCGCGACATCGAGGCCTTCGACGCCCGGCGGGCGGTCGCCCTGGCCATCGCCGAGGGCGAGGCCTCCCGGGTGCTGCGCACGGACGACGGCGGGGCCACCTGGACCGAGTCCTTCCGCAACACCGACCCACGCGCCTTCTACGACTGCCTCACGTTCTTCGACAGCCGCCACGGCCTCGCCATGAGCGACCCCGTGGACGGGCGGTTCCGGATCCTGTCCACCGCCGACGGCGGCCGCAGCTGGAACGTGCTGCCCAGCGCCGGCATGCCGCAGGCCCAAGCGGGCGAGGCAGGGTTCGCGGCTAGTGGGCAGTGCCTGGTCAGCGTCGGTCCGAAGGACGTCTGGCTGGCGACGGGCGGGGCGGCCACCGCCCGGGTCCTGCACTCGGGCGACCGCGGGCTGACCTGGACCGCGACCGCATCGCCGATCCCGGCCGGGGACCCGGCCCGAGGTGTCTTCGGTCTGGCCTTCCGGGACCGCACCCACGGCATCGCGGTCGGCGGCGACTTCCGCGCCGACCAGCTGTCGCCCCGGGCCTCGGCCGTCACCTCGGACGGGGGCCGCGGCTGGCGGCCGTCCCAGGCGCCGCCCGTCGCCTACCGCTCGGGCGTCGCCTGGCTGCCGCACAGCCGGTCGGCCGCACTGGCGGTCGGCCCGACCGGCACCGACCTCACCACGGACGGCGGCCGCACCTGGCGCACGGTCGGCACCGGGTCGTACGACACGGTCGACTGCACCGCGGACGGGAGCTGCTGGGCGGCCGGTGAAAAGGGGCGGGCCGCCCGCGCAGCCATCCGCTGACGGGCGGCTACAACTGCTGGCGGTACGGAGCGAGCGCGTCCGACGTCTTCGTCGCGATGAACTCCGTGATCCGGTACGCGCAGACGCCGTTCACGACGAAGGGGTCGGATGCAGCGAGCCTCTCGATCTCGGTCCGGTCGTCCCCGACCGCGAGAATCACCCCGCCGTCGCGGGGGTTCTTGCGGCCGGATGCGATGAAGACTCCTGCGGTGTACTGGGCGTCGAGCCAGGCGACGTGATCCTTCATCAGCGCATCGACACGGTCCAGCGGGGCGGTGTAGGACAGCTCAAGTACGAACATGATCGCAAGGCTACGGGAGCCGCGCCCTAAGCTGACCGGCATCATGACAACACTTCCGATGCCCGCCGACGAGGCTGAGGCCCGCGCACTCCAGGACACCCTGCGCGCCCGGGTGGTGCTCGACGAGCCGGGACCGCCGCCGGGCACCGGCCGGGTGACCGGCGTCGACGTCGCCTACGACGACGAGCGCGACGTCGTCGTGGCGGCGGCCGTCGTGCTCGACGCGGCCACGCTGGAGGTGGTGGCCGAGTCCACCGCCGTGGGGCAGGTCACCTTCCCCTACATCCCGGGACTCCTCGCCTTCCGCGAGATCCCCACCGTGCTGGCCGCCCTGGAGTCCCTGTCCGTCGACCCGGGTCTCGTCGTCTGCGACGGCTACGGACGGGCGCACCCGCGCCGCTTCGGCCTCGCCAGCCATCTGGGCGTGCTCACCGGGCTCCCCGTCATCGGCGTCGCGAAGAACCCGTTCACCTTCTCGTACGAACAGCCAGGCCCCCACCGCGGCGACCGGTCGCCGCTGCTCGACGGGGACGAGGTGGTGGGGCAGGCGCTGCGCACCCAGGACGGCACCAAACCGGTCTACGTCTCGGTCGGACACCGCACCGGCCTGGACAACGCCTGCGCGCACACGCTGCTGTTGGCCCGGGACTTCCGTCAGCCGGAGACGACCCGCCGGGCCGACGCGCTGTGCCGGCGGGTGCTCCGGGAGGCCACCGCCTGAGGGCCGGTGCGGACCCGGTGCCGGGGCGTCTGAGTATCCGTACGGATAGCGCCTGTCGATCATGGTCGGCACTCTGGACGCATGAACGCATCTCGCTCAACAGCCCGAACCGCACCCCTTCACCCCGCTCAGCACCGTGTGGCGCTGGGCATGCTGATCGGGGGTGCGGTCGGCTTCGTCTGGGCCGGGGCGATGCTCTACACCCTGGCCTCCTGGATCTTCTAGGCCGCCTGCGCCCGGCCGGGTCCGCCCGCCGGCAGGTCAGCGTACGGCCGCCACCCGGAAGCGCAGACCGGCCACGCGCAGCCGTTCCAGCAGCGCGTCACCCATCGCGACGGCCGTGGTGACCTGCCCCGATGTGAGGGGAAGCTCGTCCAGTGCCAGGCTCAGCGCCGACTCCGCCAGCATCTTCGCCGTCTCGTCGTAGCCCGGATCGCCGCCCGACACCTCGGTGAAGACCCGGCGGCCGCCGCCCTCGCCGACGAACCGGACCGTGAACCAGCTCCGACGGCGGCGCTCCTGGTCCGGGCCGGACCCGGGCTCGTAGCGGTCCATCAGCCAGTTCCGTACGGCCGGCAGTTGCGCCGCGCCGAGCAGGGCGCCCAGCGCCGCCGTGCCGCCCAGGGCCACCGGCAGATGCTTGACCGAGGCGTAGTGCCGATAGCGGAAATCGGGGCCGTAGCGGGGGAGTGCGCGGGCCGAGCGCTCCACGATCTGAGCGTCGAGCGTCGGCAACGGCAGCGCCCAGGTGCCGGTCTCCGTGCTGAAGCGCGGCCCGCCGAGCGGCGCGCGGGCGCGACGGGCGACCAGCCGCGGCTCGTGCAGCCGGCGTTCCTTGGCGGCGCGCAGCATCTGCGGCCCACGGCCCATGGCCGTGAGCGCGGAGGCGAACGTACCGCCCGAGAAGACGGCGTTGGAGCGGACGAATCCGTCGATGCGGAGCGGGACGTCCTCGGGCAGCTGCCGGACGGTGAAGTACACACCGAGATCGTGCGGTACGGAGTCGAAACCGCAGGCGTGCACGATCCGGGCGCCGGTCTCGCGCGCCCGGGCGTCGTGCTCCAGATACATCCGGTCGGCGAACTCCGGCTCGCCCGAGAGGTCCGTGTAGTCCGTGCCCGCCTCGGCGCAGGCGGCGACCAGCTTCTCCCCGTACCAGACGTACGGGCCCACGGTCGTCGCCACCACATGGGTGGACTCGGCGAGTGCGCGCAGCGTGTCCGCGTCGTCGGCGTCGGCGTGCAGCAGCGGGAGGTCCGCGCAGTGCGGATGCAGCGCGGTGAGGCGGTTGCGCAGCTGTTCCAGCTTGGCGCGGTTGCGGCCGGCCAGGGCCCAGCGGCAGCCGTCCGGGGCATGGGCCGCCAGATACTCGGCGGTGAGCACACCCACGAAACCGGTGGCGCCGAAGAGGACAACGTCATAGGGGCGTGATGCCCCGTTCTGCCTGTTCACGAGTGCCTCCGCAGGGGCCGGCGCCGATGTAGCAGGCAGAGGGTAGCGGAGCCGGCCGTGGCGCTGTGCGGCCGGGGAGGCTTCATGAGGGAGGATCCCAAGGGAACAACTAAGCGCTTGCTCGCTCCAAAGGGTTGTGCGGAGCGCGGTGCGTTCTTAGCATCATCGATGTTACATCGGTTGTGTCACACCGCTGGGGGCTCGATGGCAACGACAGGGAACGGCTCGCACGCTCCGCGCGGCCCACTGGCCGGGGTGCGCGTGGTCGAACTGGCGGGCATCGGGCCCGGCCCGTTCGCCGCGATGCTCCTGGCCGATCTGGGCGCCGACGTGGTGCGGGTCGACCGGCCCGGGGGCGCCGGCCTCGGCATCGATCCGGCCCGCGACCTCACCAACCGCAACAAGCGGTCCGTCCTCGTCGACCTCAAGGCCGCATCCGGCCCGGGCACGGTCCTGGACCTGGTCGAACGCGCCGACGTCCTGATCGAGGGCTACCGGCCCGGCGTCGCCGAACGCCTGGGAGTGGGCCCGGACGCCTGCCTGGCCCGCAATCCGCAGCTCGTCTACGGACGCATGACCGGGTGGGGCCAGGACGGTCCCCTCGCCGAGCGGGCCGGACACGACATCGCCTATATCGCCGTCACCGGCGCCCTCTCCATGATCGGCAAACCGGGGGAGCCGCCCACCGTCCCGGCCAACCTGCTCGGCGACTACGCGGGCGGCTCGCTCTACCTCGTCGTCGGCGTCCTCGCCGCCCTCCAGCACGCCCGGACCCCGGGCGGCCGCGGACAGGTCGTCGACGCGGCGATCGTCGACGGCACCGCGCACCTCACCATGATGATCCACGGCATGCTGCAGGCCGGCGGCTGGCAGGACAGGCGCGGCTCCAACCTGCTGGACGGCGGCTGCCCCTTCTACGGCTCGTACGAGACCGCGGACGGCGAGTACATGGCGGTCGGCCCGCTCGAGAAGCGGTTCTACGCGGAGTTCACCGAGCTCCTCGGCATCGGGGAGACGGCCCCCGACCGGGGTGACATCGCGCGTTGGGACGAGTTGCGCAGCGTCGTCGCCGCCCGGTTCCGCACCCGTACCCGCACCGAGTGGACCGAGGTCTTCGACGGCTCGGACGCCTGTGTGGCACCGGTTCTCTCCCTTCGCGAGGCACCGCACCACCCACACCTCGCCGCCCGCTCCACCTTCGTCGAGCACGGCGCACTCACCCAGCCCGCGCCCGCGCCCAGGTTCTCGGCCACGCCCGCCTCGGTGCACAGCGGACCGGCACAGCCGGGCGCGGACACCGATGCCGTCGCCGCCGACTGGGGCGTACCGGCCCTGCGGACCACCCGGAAGGACACGACCGACTGATGCAGCGGCAGATCTTCACCGAAGAGCACGACGCGTTCCGCGAGACCGTCCGCACCTTCCTGACGAAGGAGGTCCTCCCGCACTACGAACAGTGGGAGAAGGACGGCATCGTCTCGCGCCGGGCCTGGCTCGCCGCCGGACGGCAGGGGCTGCTCGGCCTCGCCGTACCCGAGGAGTACGGGGGCGGCGGGAACACCGACTTCCGCTACAGCGCCGTCCTCGCCGAGGAGTTCACCCGGGCAGGCGCCCCCGGTCTCGCGCTCGGGCTGCACAACGACATCATCGGCCCCTATCTGACCGGCCTCGCCACCGAGGAGCAGAAGCGGCGCTGGCTTCCCGGCTTCTGCAGCGGCGAGATCATCACCGCCATCGCGATGACCGAACCGGGCGCCGGCTCCGACCTCCAGGGCATCCGGACCACCGCCGAGGACAAGGGCGACCACTGGCTGCTCAACGGCTCCAAGACGTTCATCTCCAACGGCATCCTCGCCGACCTGGTGGTCGTCGTCGCGAAGACGACCCCCGAGGGCGGCGCCAAGGGACTTTCGCTCATCGTCGTCGAGCGTGGCGCCGAGGGCTTCGAGCGGGGCCGCAACCTCGACAAGATCGGCCAGAAGTCCCAGGACACCGCCGAGCTGTTCTTCAACGACGTGCGAGTCCCCAAGGAGAACCTCCTCGGTGAGCTCGACGGCGCCTTCATCCACCTGATGACCAACCTCGCCCAGGAACGGATGGGGATAGCCGTCGCCGGGATCGCCGCCGCCGAACACCTCCTGGAGATCACCACCACGTACGTCAAGGAGCGCGAGGCCTTCGGGCGGCCGCTGTCCAAGCTCCAGCACATCCGCTTCGAGATCGCGGAGATGGCCACCGAGTGCGCCGTCACCCGGGCCTTCCTCGACCGGTGCATCGTCGACCACTCGGAAGGGACGCTCGACGCCGTGCACGCCTCCATGGCGAAGTGGTGGGCGACCGAACTGCAGAAACGCGTCGCCGACCGGTGCCTCCAACTGCACGGCGGATACGGCTATATGGCGGAGTATCCCGTGGCCAGGGCGTTCACCGACGGCCGCATCCAGACCATCTACGGCGGAACGACCGAGATCATGAAGGAGATCATCGGCCGTTCGCTGCTGGCCTGACCCCGCTCGCCCGCCCCGGCCGGCCGAGTCGTTGTGCCCGGCCCCTGCTCCTGCCCGACCCCTGCTTGCCCGACCCTGTTGCGCCACCACCCTCGAAAGGCAGCTGTCTTGAGTACCGAAGCATTCGTCTACGACGCGATCCGCACCCCGCGCGGCCGCGGCAAGGCCAACGGGGCCCTGCACGGCACCAAGCCGATCGACCTCGTCGTCGGCCTGATCCACGAGCTCCGCGGCCGCTTCCCGGGCCTGGACCCGGCGGCCATCGACGACATCGTCCTCGGCGTGGTCAGCCCGCTCGGCGATCAGGGGTCCGACATCGCGCGCATCGCCGCGATCGCGGCGGGCCTTCCCGACACCGTCGCCGGCGTCCAGGAGAACCGCTTCTGCGCATCGGGCCTGGAGGCCGTCAACCTGGCAGCCGCCAAGGTCCGTTCGGGCTGGGAGGACCTCATCCTCGCGGGCGGCGTCGAGTCGATGTCCCGTGTCCCGATGGGCTCCGACGGCGGCGCCTGGGCGATGGACCCGATGACGAACTACGAGACCGGGTTCGCACCGCAGGGCATCGGCGCCGACCTCATCGCGACCATCGAGGGGTTCTCGCGCCGCGACGTCGACGAGTTCGCCGCCCTGTCGCAGGAGCGGGCCGCCGAGGCGTGGAAGGACAACCGCTTCGCGCGTTCCGTCGTCCCCGTCAAGGACCGCAACGGCCTCGTCGTCCTCGACCACGACGAGCACATGCGGCCCGGTACCACCGCCGATTCCCTCGCCTCGCTCAAGCCGTCGTTCGCGGCGATCGGCGAGATGGGCGGCTTCGACGCGGTGGCGCTCCAGAAGTACCACTGGGTGGAGAGGATCGACCACGTCCACCACGCGGGCAACTCCTCCGGCATCGTCGACGGAGCCGCCCTCGTCGCGATCGGCTCGAAGGAGATCGGCGAGCGCTACGGCCTCACCCCGCGCGCCCGGATCGTCTCCGCCGCCGTCTCCGGCTCCGAGCCCACCATCATGCTCACCGGCCCCGCGCCCGCCACCCGCAAGGCGCTCGCCAAGGCCGGGCTGACCATCGACGACATCGACCTCGTCGAGATCAACGAGGCCTTCGCCGGCGTCGTGCTGCGCTTCGCCCGCGACATGGGGCTCTCCCTCGACAAGATCAACGTCAACGGCGGCGCCATCGCGCTCGGCCACCCGCTCGGCGCCACCGGCGCGATGATCCTCGGCACGCTCATCGACGAACTGGAGCGCCAGGACAAGCGCTACGGCCTCGCCACACTCTGCGTCGGCGGCGGCATGGGCATCGCCACCGTCATCGAGCGTCTCTGACCGTTCCCCTTCCTACGGAGAAGACAAGCAAATGACCGAGAGCACGACCATTCGCTGGGAACAGGACGAGACCGGCGTCGTCACCCTCGTACTCGACGACCCCAACCAGTCCGCCAACACGATGAACCAGGCCTTCAGGGACTCCATCGCGGCCGTCGCCGACCGCGCCGAGGCCGAGAAGGACTCCATCCGCGGCATCATCTACACCTCCGCCAAGAAGACCTTCTTCGCCGGCGGCGACCTCAAGGACATGATCAAGGTCGGCCCCGAGAACGCCCAGGCGGCGTTCGACACCGGCACCGCGATCAAGAGTTCGCTGCGCCGCATCGAGACCCTCGGCAAGCCCGTCGTCGCGGCGATCAACGGAGCTGCCCTGGGCGGCGGTTACGAGATCGCCCTCGCCTCCCACCACCGCGTCGCCCTCGACGCCCCCGGCTCCCGCATCGGCCTGCCCGAGGTCACCCTCGGCCTGCTGCCCGCCGGCGGTGGCGTGACCCGCACCGTACGCCTGATGGGCATCGCCGACGCGCTGCTCAAGGTCCTGCTCCAGGGAACCCAGTACACCCCGCAGCGCGCCCTGGAGAACGGCCTGGTCCACGAGGTCGCCGCCACCCGCGAGGAGATGCTGGAGAAGGCACGCGCCTTCATCGACGCGAACCCCGAATCCCAGCAGCCCTGGGACGTCAAGGGCTACCGGATCCCCGGCGGCACCCCGTCGAACCCGAAGTTCGCCGCCAACCTGCCGGCCTTCCCGTCCAACCTGAAGAAGCAGCTCGCCGGCGCCCCGATGCCCGCACCGCGCAACATCCTGGCCGCGGCCGTCGAGGGCTCGCAGGTCGACTTCGAGACCGCGCTCACCATCGAGGCCCGCTACTTCACCGAGCTGGTCACGGGCCAGGTCTCGAAGAACATGATCCAGGCGTTCTTCTTCGACCTCCAGGCCGTCAACTCCGGCGCCAGCCGCCCCAAGGGCGTGGAGGAGCGTCAGGTCCGCAAGGTCGCAGTCCTCGGCGCCGGGATGATGGGCGCGGGCATCGCCTACTCCTGCGCCCGGGCCGGCATCGACGTCGTCCTCAAGGACGTCTCCACGGAGGCCGCCGCGAAGGGCAAGGCGTACAGCGAGAAGCTGCTCGACAAGGCGCTCTCCCGGGGCCGTACGACCGAGGCCGAGCGCGACGAGCTGCTGGCCCGCATCACCCCGACCGGCGACCCGGCCGACCTCGCCGGCTGCGACGCCGTCATCGAGGCCGTGTTCGAGGACACCGCGCTCAAGCACAAGGTGTTCCAGGAGATCCAGGACATCATCGAGCCGGACGCCCTGCTCTGCTCCAACACCTCCACGCTGCCCATCACGGTGCTGGCCGAAGGGGTTTCGCGCCCCGTCGACTTCATCGGGCTGCACTTCTTCTCGCCCGTCGACAAGATGCCGCTGGTCGAGATCATCAAGGGTGAGAAGACCGGCGACGAGGCCCTGGCCCGCGCCTTCGACCTGGTCCGGCGGATCAGGAAGACGCCGATCGTCGTCAACGACTCGCGCGGCTTCTTCACCTCGCGCGTCATCGGACAGTTCATCAACGAGGGCGTCGCCATGGTCGGCGAGGGCGTCGAGCCGGCGTCCGTCGAGCAGGCCGCCGCCCAGGCGGGCTACCCGGCCAAGGTGCTCTCCCTGATGGACGAGCTGACGCTCACCCTGCCCCGCAAGATCCGCAACGAGACCCGGCGCGCCGTCGAGGAGACGGGCGGCAACTGGGCAGGCCACCCCGCGGACGAGGTCATCGACCGGATGGTCGACGAGTTCGGCCGCCCCGGACGCAGCGGCGGCGCGGGCTTCTACGAGTACGACGAGAACGGGAAGCGCACCCGCCTGTGGCCAGGCCTTCGCGAGCACTTCACGAAGCCCGACACCGACATCTCGTTCACCGACATGCAGGAGCGGATGCTCTTCTCGGAGGCCCTGGACAGTGTCCGCTGCCTGGAGGAGAACGTCCTGATCACCGTCGCCGACGCCAATATCGGCTCCATCATGGGGATCGGCTTCCCGGCATGGACCGGCGGCGTGCTCCAGTACATCAACGGCTACGAGGGCGGCCTGCCCGGATTCGTGGCCCGCGCCCGGGAACTCGCCGAGCGGTACGGCAACCGGTTCCTGCCGCCCGATCTGCTCGTGGAGAAGGCGCAGAAGGGCGAGACCTTCCACGACTGACGCCGCCGCGACGGGCCGCATCCACCGGTGCGGCCCGTCAGGCTGCTACTCGGCCGCGAAGGCGGCCCGCAGCTCCTCCTTGAGCGAGCGCTGGAACGCGGTCACCAGCGCCTGCAGCACGAGCGGCTGCATGTGCGCGGACAGGGACTTCATGGCCTTGAGGTGTTCCGGATCGGACTCCCGCTCCCGGTACGGACCCCACACCTCGTCCCGGAACAGCCGGCTCAGCTCGTGCGCGACAGAGCGGGTGTGCTCCAGCAGGACCGTGCGGGCGGCGAGAATCGTCTCGTGTGCGATGGGCACTTCGAGCAGCTCCACGCCGAGCCGCAGCAGCCCAGGATCCAGCCGGAACACGCCGTCCCCCGGGCCGGACCGCTCCAGCACACCCATCGCGGCCAGCCTGTCGATGTCCTGCTGGGACAACGGCCGCCCTGCGCGTCGCTCCAGTTCCGTGCGGGTCGCGTCCTCCGCCGAATCGGGCGACCACGAAGCCACCAGCGCCCGGTGGATGGCGAGGTCGTGGGCGCTCAGACCGGGCGGCAGTTGTTCCAGATAGCGTTCGATCGCGGCGAGCGTCATGCCCTGGTGCTGAAGCTCCTCGATGAGCGCCAGCCGGGAGAGGTGCTCGTGCCCGTAGTGCCCGACCCGGCGCGGCCCGATGACCGGGGGCGGCAGCAGTCCACGCGTGCTGTAGAAACGCACCGTGCGCACGGTCACCCCGGCGCGCGCCGCCAGTTCGTCGACGGTGAGCGTCGGCTCCTCGGCCTCGGTCGCCATGTCTGCTCCTCGTGTCCGCCGACGGGTGGGCCGTTGTGTGCGTGCACCTCACTCGGTGCAACAGTATTGCTGTCTCACCAGTGATGTGAAAGAGCCCGGCTGTCGGTGGGAGCACTTAGCCTGACGTCATGTCCGAGATCACTTACATACGGGGCGACGCGACCGCTCCCCATGGCAAGGGCGTCAAGATGATCGTCCATGTCTGCAACGACCTCGGCGGCTGGGGGAAGGGATTCGTCCTGGCCCTCTCGCGTCGCTGGCCCGAACCCGAAGCGGCCTACCGCCGATGGCACCGGGAGCGCGCGGGCAACGACTTCGCCCTCGGCGCCGTGCAGTTCGTGCAGGTGACCCCGTACATCTGGGTGGCGAACACCGTGGGCCAGCGGGGGATGCGCACAGGGAGCAACGGGGTCCCGGTGCGTTACGAGGCGATCGACACGGCTTTGGGGGCGGTGGCCGACAGGAGCCTTGAGCTGGGGGCCTCGGTCCACATGCCGCGGATCGGCTGCGGGCTGGCGGGCGGGAAGTGGTCCCGGATCGAGCCGCTGATCGAGAAGCGACTGACCGGGCGGGACATACCGGTGACGGTGTACGACTTCGACTAGGGCCTCTCGTTTGGATCATGCCGGATAACCTGACGCCGTCGATGCGGCGGGCGGGAAGGGGCGGGGCATGGCGGGTGCCGAGAAGCGCGGTGGGGAGCGGGGCCGGTCCGATGTCGTCGGACCGCGCGCCCCGGTGGACGCGTCACTGCTGACGCTGCTCGGCCTCGGGCCGGACGAGGACGCGGTCTACCGGCTGCTCGTGGACCGCCCGGACTGCGAACCGGACGCGCTCGTGGGTCCGTTGAGTGACGCGGTGGTTGCCGACGCCCTCGACTCGCTCGTCGAGCGCGGGCTCGCCAGTGCCGACCGGCAGGATTCCGACGGCACGCTCCGCTACCGGGCAGCCCCGCCCGTCCTCGCGCTCGGACCGCTCCTGGAGTCCCGGCGCTCCGCACTGCACCGGGTCGAGTCGCTCGTCGGGGACCTCTCCGAGCGCCACCGCTCCGCGCAGATGTACGGTGCCGGCGCTCCGGTGGAGGTGCTGTCCGGTCCGGCGGCGGTCCGGCGACGTCTGGTGACCATACAGCGTCAGGCCAGGAGCGAGGTGTGCACCTTTGTGCCGGCCAGGCACATGCCCGCCCTGCTCAGCTTCGAGGACAACCACGAAGAGGCGGACTCCGAGATGATGCGCCGGGGGGTCACCGTGCGCAGCGTCGTCGAACGCGCGTGGCTGGAGCATCCGGCAACCGCGGCGGTGGTGGGTTCGTGCGTCGCCCAGGGGCAGCACATCTCCGTCACGGACCGGCTGCCGACCAAACTCGTCATCGTGGACCGCCGCATCGCCCTGCTGCCCCTGGACCCGGAGCGGGAGAGCGAGCCGGTCGCGCTCGTCGTCCATCGGACCGGTCTTCTGACGGCCCTGATCGCGCTCTTCGAGGCGTACTTCGAGAAGGGGCGGCTGCTGACCCCGCTCAGCGCGAACGAGGACGCCGAGTCCCCGGTCGCGGCGATCGACCGGCAGATAGTGGCCCTTCTCCACGTCGGCCTGACCGACGCCGCCATCGCCCGTCAGCTCGGGATGGGCCATCGCACCGTGCAGCGCCGGCTGCACGCGCTGATGGACGAGGTGGGCGCGGCGACGCGATTCCAGCTCGGCTGGTACGCCGCCCGGGCCGGATGGCTGCCCGAAACATCGGACAACTCGGTCGCACAGGCGCATTCCTGAGGCGTAATTACGCCGCGGCGCTTTCGCGCCAGCACTATCGCTTGTTCACGCCAGCCCCCCATGGCGAAGATCAGCACGTCAACGCCCGAGACGCTCCGACGGCTCAGGTGCAGGTGTGCGATGGGGAGGTCCTGTGAGACGAACGAGCGTGTTGCGGATACTGGCGACCGGGGTGGTCGCCGCCGCCACGGGTGCGGCGCTGCTGGCCGCGCCGGCCTGGGCGGACGACACCGCCACGGCGCCCGCTGCGGCGCCCGCCACGGACCCGGTGGGTGTCGCCCCCGCGATGACCCAGGGCCTGGACACCGCCGCCCGGCAGGGCACCCCGGCCGAGGCGGCCCGGGCCCACCTGAAGGCTCACCAGGACACGTACAAGGTCCCGGTCTCCGACTTGAGCACGGTGCAGACCACCAAGGACGGCAAGCAGTCCTCGGTGCGCTTCCAGCAGAAGCACGACGGTGTCCCGGTCTTCGGCGCCGAGTACGCGGTACAGACGCAGGCGGCCGACGGCGGCCAGCAGGTCACCTCCGCCACCGGCACGCTCTACACCGACCTCACGGTCTCCACCACGCCCGCGGTGAGCGAAGCCACCGCGAAGCAGCGGATGTTCACTCTCGACGGCCGCCTGTCCGGTGTGCAGGGCGCGAAGACCGAGGCGCACGGCCTGTCCGTGCTTCCCGACGCCCGGGGCGGCAGGCTCGCCTGGCACTTCACCGTCACCGGCGGCAAGGCGAACGGCAGCCCGGTGCGCCAGGAGGTGTACGTCGACGCCCGCGTGGGCGGCATCGCACTCTCGTACAACAACATCGACGCCGCCGACGCGTCGCCCGCGGAGGGGACGGGCGTACGCGTCGACGGCGGCGAGGCGAAGCTGGACGTCAACAAGGAGTCGGACGGCTCGTACACGCTCGTCGACTCGACGCGCGCCATGTACCCGCAGACCGGCGGCCAGATCCGTACGTACGACGCGCAGCGCAAGGACTACTCCCTCGTCGCCGGCGGCCCGGTCACCGAGGACATTCCGCTGGGCACGTCGGCGAGCGACCGGTTCGACGGCGCCAACACGACGTCGGGCGCGG
The DNA here is from genome assembly GCF_043203805.1 of Streptomyces sp. LN549. Taxonomy (NCBI): domain Bacteria; kingdom Bacillati; phylum Actinomycetota; class Actinomycetes; order Kitasatosporales; family Streptomycetaceae; genus Streptomyces; species Streptomyces sp. LN549. The sequence continues at coordinate 8,118,501 of NZ_JAZHRI010000002.1, forward strand.
TGGACGCGCACCTGAACGCCGCCAAGGTCTACGAGTACTACAAGGACCAGATCGGCCGTGACGGAGTCGACGGCAAGGGCGGCACGATCTACTCCGTCGTCAACGTCGCCGCGAGCGGCAAGGACTACGCCAACGCCTTCTGGGACGGCTCCAAGATGGTCTACGGCCACATGGACGGCGTACCGCTGTCCGTCGGCCTGGACGTCGTCGGTCACGAGATGACGCACGGTGTCACCGAGCACTCCGCCGGTCTTGTCTACCTCAACCAGTCGGGCGCGCTCAACGAGGCGATATCCGACTACTTCGGCAACGCCATGGAGACCGCCGACAAGGGCATCGCGATGAGCGACCCGACGTCCGGCCTCATCGGTGAGTACCTCTGCAACGGCACCAAGCCGCTGGAGGAGTGCGCCCTGCGCGACCTGAACGACGGCCGCAACGCGCAGACGGACTACGACCCGATCACGCTCGACTTCGACAACGGCGGAGTGCACTACAACTCCACCATCGTCGGCGGCGCACTGTGGGACATGCGCAAGAACCTCGACGGCAAGCTCGCCGACCGGATCGTCTACCGGTCGGCGCAGAACTACCTCACCCCGCTGTCCGGCTTCACCGACATGCGCAACGCGGTCATCCTCTCCGCGAAGTCCCTGCACGTCTCCGCGCAGGACCTCGCCGTGATCACCAAGGCCTTCGACGACCACGGCATCGAGAACGGCTGGGAGCAGAAGGGCGGCACGCACGACGGCACCACCATCGGCGCCGGCATCCTGCCCGCCTACGAGCTCATGAGCGGCGTCGACGAGCAGGCCGCCCAGATCAGCGGGGACACCTACGCGATCAGCCACGGCGACGCCATCGCCTGGGACCAGGGCAGCGCCGCCTTCGGGATCACCGTGGGCCGCTTCGACAAGAAGCCGAAGCACGAGCTGGCGCAGAAGGACGCCTACCTGCTCGACCCGTCCCTGGACGACGACCGCATCGCCTTCACCCGCATCGCCGCCGACGGCATCGGCATCTACGGGTCCGGTGACAAGGGCCAGGGCGCGATCAAGAGGCTGGTCGACAGCCCGGACGCGGACGAGACCGAGCCGGTGACCGACAACGGCGCGCTCGCCTACATCAGCACCAACGCCGACGGCGAGCAGGACGTCATGCTCCGTACGCCAGACGGCAGCACGGTCAACGTGACCCCCGAGGCCGGAACCAAGGCGGCCCGCCTCGCGATGAAGCACGGTCAGATCGCCTGGGCCGGGGGCGACGGTTCGTATGTGTATGTCTACGACATCGCGAAGGGCACCACGCAGAGCAAGCGGATCACCGGCTTCCTCTTCGACCGGGTCTCGGACATCCAGATCACCTCGGAGCGTGTGTTCTGGCGTGAGACCGGTGGCTTCCTGATCCCGAGCACGAAGTTCGTGTCGGCGCCGCTGGAGGATCTGTCCACGGCGGCGAAGCTGACCTACCCGAAGAGCACGTACGTCGCCCAGTTCTCGGTCAACGACGAGTACTTCGCGTACTCCACGTACGACGTCTGGGGCGCACTCGGCTCCTGGAACGGCCCCGGCAAGGTGCAGGTCGCCAAGACCGCCGACGTGGTCGCCGGGCTCAACCAGTTCAGCCGCGTCTCCTGCTCCTCCGGCGCACAGCTGGCCCCGTCCCTCGGTGACGGCCAGCGCGTCGCCTGGCTGGACACGAGCGCCGCGGACACCGACGTGGTGACCCGCGAGACCTTCGCCGGGACCTGCGAGTAGTCTCCGGCCGGCCGCCCCGCCGGCGGGGCGCCCACCGACTCCGGTGGGCGCCCCGCTCGCGTTGTTACAGAGCTACGGGGTGTGTCACTCCGTATCGACTTCTATGGTGGGGTGGCAGCGGCGGAACGGGGGAGGGCTCATGACGGCACGGAGCACCGACGGGACACGGCTGGCGGAGAGGCTCAGCGCGACGCCGCCCTCCGACGCGCTGAGTGAACAGATCCTGGACGCCGCACGCGAGCAGTTCATGACCTTCGGGCTACGCCGCTCCACCGTCGACGACGTCGCCAAGCGCGCCAGGGTCTCGCGGGTGACCGTGTACCGGCGGATCGGCAACAAGGACAGCCTCGTCTCCGCCTGTCTGCTGCGCGAGTACCACCGCTTCCTGGTGGAGGTGGACGATGCGGTGGCCGCGCTGCCGACGACGGAGGACCGGCTCGTCGAGGGCTTCGTCGCGGTTCTCCGGCACATCCGCGAGCATCCGCTCATCGGTGGTCTGCTGAGGCTGGAGCCCGAGACGATGCTGCCGTTCCTGACGCTGGAGAGCGCGCCGGCCTTCCTCGCCATCCGCGCGTACCTGGCCGACCGGCTGCGCGAGGCCCGGCGCGCGGAAGGGCGGCCGTCGACGGACCCGACCCCGGTCGCCGAACTGATGGTGCGGATCACCGTCTCCTTCCTCCTCAATCCCGTCAGCTGTTTCGAGCTCGACGACGACGATCAGGTGAGGAAGTTCGCCCACTGCTATCTGGTGCCGCTGCTGTCGGCCGGCTAGGGCCGTCGGCGGCTCCCTCCGTCTCGTCGGGCAAGGGTTCCAGAGGGCGGTTGCGGGCCCAGTGCGGCCCGAGGTCGTCGAGCCGCCAGCCGAAGGGGTACGAACGGGGCTGCGGGCGCGAGGGGAACCGGCGCGGCCGGGCCGGCAGCCGGCGTACGCACCGCGCGCGCAGGCGCAGGGCGGCCGAAGCGGAGGCCTGCGCCCACCTCGGCTGCGGCCGGAAGCCCAGCGCCGTCAGCAGCGGCTCGTCGAGCAGTGCGAGCGAGAATCTCGCCACCAGGGGCCGTAACGGACGCGGATACCAGCTGGCCATGACGCGGAAGGAGGCATTCGCGACCCGCCGGTTGGCCGGGTCGTACGCGAACATCCGCTCCTCGTAGGAGTCGAGCAGCCGCTCGAACCCCTCGTACGTGTCGGGTGCGTCCTCGATTCCCATGACCGCCGCCGTCTTGCGGCCCGCCTCCACCAGCGCCTGGACCTCCTGGGCGCACAGGGGGCGCCAGCCGAACCGGTCGATCCAGCGCTTCGGCCCCACGACCGTGGTCGCCAGCACGTAGCGGAAGTCGTCGTTCGGGATGCTGTACTTCCCGTGGATCCGGTTCAGATGACGCGCGGCCGCCCGTCCGCGCTCCGAGTCGAAGCCCTCGGCGGCCATCTCGTATCCGATCAGCACCGTGTCGTCGTACCGCTTCTGCCCGGCCCGTTCGAACTCCTGGGTCCGGTCGAGGAGCACGGAGATCCGGGGGACGCCGTAGTCCCGGAGGAAGGCGACGCTCACTCCCTGGCGGTAGTCCCAGGGGAACTCGTACTGGGAGATCAGCAGAAGGATCTCGGCGTAGTCGCGCGCCGGATCCATCCGGCGTATCTCGTGCAGGCGGCTGTATCGGCCCATGATGCGCTCTCCTGTCCGCGTGCCGACTCCCTGTGGGACCGCTGTTGCGGGTTGTCGCTGCCTGACGGATCAACTCACCTGTGCTGCAAGGAATATGAGGGACCATCCGGTCAGGGAGTCAAAGTTACAAATACTATCGACTTGTTTCACGAGTCCCGTCAACACTGCCGCCGACATCGCCGCCGGGACCGTCGACGACCGTGCCTGTGACCAGCCTGCGACAGGTCCGCGGCAGGCTGGTCGGGAGCCGGGTGCGCACGACTCGCGACGCGCTCGCATACTGGATCACGCAGGGGGCCGGGCGCCGATCCGTGTGCCCGTCGACCGTCGGGAGCACCGCATGAGCAGCGAGACAGCCAGGGGCGCCGATCCGGTACCGCCACCGCCCGGCGGAGTGCTGTGGAGCCTGTCCGGCGACGTCCGGGCGCTACTGATGCTGCCGGCGGCCCTCACGCTTCAGGTCGCCCATCCCGCGGTCGGTGCGGGCGTCGACGAACACTCCGTCTTCCGTACGGACCCGTGGGGGCGCGGGGAACGTTCCCTGAGCTCGCTCCAACTCTGGGTGTACGGGGGTGAGGAGGCCGCCGAGGAGGGGCGCAGGCTCCGCCGGCTGCACCGCACCATCCAGGGCACCGACACCCGCGGCCGCCCGTACCACGCACTGTCACCGGAGAACTACGCATGGGTGCACGCGACCGGCTTCCCGGTGTACCGGCACGGGGCTCAGTACCTCATCCGCCCGCTCAGCCGGGAGCAGGAGCGGGCGCTGTACCGGGAGTGGCTCCAGGTGGGCCGGGTGCTCGGGATCCACGACCGGGACATGCCGCAGACGATCGAGGAGTTCTGGCCCTACTACCGCGGCATGCTCGCCGACGAGATCGAACGGACCGTCGTCGTCGAGGAGCTCGTCGCCACAGGCGTCCCGGTGCCGCCCCCGGACCGGGGTCCCCTGGTGCTCCGGTTGCTGCTGAGGGCCCTGTGGCCGGCGCTACTGCCGCCGCTGGCGCGGTTCCGCAGCTTCCTCACCGTCGGGCTCATGCCGCCGGACGCGCGCGAGGCGATCGGACTGGAGTGGACGGATGCGCAGGAGCGCAGGCTGCGGCTGTTCTGCGCCGTGGTGCGCGTGGTGGTACCGGTGCTGCCGGAACGGCTGCGGTATCTGCCGCGGGCTCGCCGCGCACGGGCGGCCCACCGGGAAGCGCGGCGGCGCGGGGTCCGCTGACCGCGCTCACCGGCCGCCGCGCGGCGGAATCACGCCGAGGCGCGCCGGATCAGCTCGGTCGGCGTGATCACCGAATCGGCGCCGGTGGTCCCGTCGTTGAGCCGTTCCATCAGGAGCCGGACCATCAGCCTGCCCATTCCCACCACATCCTGACGGACCGTCGTCAGAGGAGGATCGGTGGCTTCGGCGACCGACTCCATGTCGTCGAACCCGACCAGGGCCACGTCCTGCGGTACCCGGCGGCCGTGTTCGCGCAGCACCCGCAGGGCGCCGGAGGCCATCAGGTCGTTGGCGGCGAAGACCGCGTCCAGATCCGGTCGCCGCTCCAGCAGCTGCGCCATCGCCCTGGCGCCGCCCTCGGTGGTGAAGTCGCCGTCCGCGACCAGGGCGGGATCGCCGTCGGGCAGCACGTCGGCGTAGCCGTCGATCCGGTCGAGCGCCGATGTCTGGTCGCGTGGACCCGCGATGTGCGCGATGTTCCGCCGGCCGAGCGAGACCAGGTGACGCACCGCCTCGCGGGCGCCGCCACGGTTGTCGCAGTCCACATAAGGGACCGCGAGCTCGGAGGCTGCGCCCGCCCGTCCCGGGCGGCCGCCGTAGACGGTCGGCACCCGGAACCTCCGGATGACCGCGGCCAGCTCGTCGTCGGTGTGCAGCGAGAAGGCGAGCACCCCGTCGACATGGCCGCCGGCCAGATAGCGGGTGACCCGCTCGAAGTCCCCGCTGCCCTCCACCAGGAGCAGTACCAACTGGGCGTCGTACACGCTGAGTTCACGACTGATGCCGCGGATGTGCTGAGAGAAGAAGGGGTCGGAGAAGATCCGGGCCTCGGGTTCGTCGATGACCACGGCCACCGCCCCGTTGCGCCGGGTCACCAGAGTCCGGGCGGCGTGGTTCGGTATGTAGCCGAGTTCCTCGACCGCCTTGCGGACCTGATCCACGAGCGGCTGCCGCACCCCCGCACCGCCGTTCACCACCCGGGAGGCGGTCGCCCGGGAGACTCCGGCACGGGCCGCCACCGCCTCCAGCGTGGGACGCGCGTCGTGAGGGGTGTCGGGGGTCGGACCGGGCAAGAGACGCTCCTCGGAGGCACGGAATGAGGCAGAGAGCGGCCGGGCCCGGCCACTCAGCGCGAACCTCGTCAGCCTAAGGGCTGTCACCGCCGGCCCGCGGCCGGGCACCATCGCGACCTCGGCCGCGTGGCGGGATGCCCCGGCGGACCTCGGCGGACCTCGGCGGAGCGCCGGACACCGAACCCCGTACGGGAGTCCGTCGAGGTCTGTTCGCACGGGCGCCGTCCGGGGTGCCTTCCGCCGATGCCGATACGTGTGCGGGGCGCCCACCGGGGCGCCCACCCGGGCGCCCACCCGGCGAACGGTACGTCTGCGGTTCCGTCCGCAGGTGTCCCGAGGGGTGCGGGGGACTTCGGCCGGTGGCGCCCCGTCCGGCGAACGGTTCCGGCCGGTGACGCGACCCTTCGGTGAGCGGCCACGGCCGTCGACCGGATCGGCACGACGCGGCAGGGGCGCCCCCTGTGCCTCGTCCGGATCGGCGGCGGCCGTACCCCGGCGCTCACCGTGCTGCTGGTGTGCAGCCGGCGCGGCGACGAACCCGCGGGCCGCGAGGCACGACAAGGACCTCTACGTCCTCCGGCCCCGGACCCTCAATATCGGCTCACAAACGGTCAACCCGATACCGCTTGTTGATCCCGGGAGATGCACACCGCGTGTGGTACTGCCTACGGAGAGCGAATTTCCAGCTTCCGTGAAAGGTGCCATTCGTGTCGCAGGACGATCAGAGAACGGGCGGCAGGGGGGATCTGTCGGTGACGGCGGATCTGCCCGGCGATCCGACCCAGGGCCGGCGCCCCACGACCGACCGGGTGGTGTTCGGCGTAACCGCGGCCCTCACCCTCGCCTTCGTGGTCTGGGGAGCCACCGCCACCGACTCCCTGGAGGACGTGTCCGACACACTGCTCAACGGTCTCCTCCACAACGCTGGTTGGGCCTTCATGCTGGCCGCCACCGGGTTCGTGGTATTCGCCCTCTGGCTCGCCATCAGCCGGTACGGAAATATCACCCTCGGCCAGGAGGGTGAGGAGCCGGAATTCAGGACCGTGTCCTGGGTCGCGATGATGTTCAGCGCCGGCATGGGCATCGGCCTGATGTTCTACGGGGTCAGCGAGCCGCTGGCGCACTTCACCGACCCGCCGCCCGGCACCCACCCCGCCGACGCCGCCGAGGCGCTGCAGACGGCGATGGCCACCACCCTCTTCCACTGGACGCTGCACCCCTGGGCGATCTACGCGGTGGTCGGGCTCGCCATTTCGTACAGCACCTTCCGGCGTCGCAGGCGGCAGACGATCAGCGCGGTCTTCGAACCGCTCATCGGCGCCCGCCTCGCCCACGGCGGTTTCGGCCGCCTGATCGACATCCTCGCCATCTTCGCCACGCTCTTCGGCTCGGCCGCTTCGCTGGGCCTGGGCGCTCTCCAGATCGGCAGCGGATTCCAGGAGCTGAACTGGCAGGAGAAGACGGGCACCGGGCTGCTGGTCCTGATCATCGCCGTGCTGACCGTCGCCTTCGTCGCCTCGGCGATCTCCGGCGTGGAGAAGGGCATTCAATGGCTGTCCAACATCAACATGGTGCTCGCCCTGATCCTCGCCGTCTTCGTGTTCATCGCAGGCCCCACGATCATCGTGCTTGATCTGCTGCCCACCTCGCTCGGCGCCTACCTCGGTGATCTGCCACAACTCATCGGACGTACCGAGGCGACCGGAGAGGGCAAGGTGGCCACGTGGCTGGGCAGCTGGACCGTCTTCTACTGGGCCTGGTGGATCTCCTGGACGCCCTTCGTCGGTATGTTCATCGCCCGGATCAGCCGGGGCCGGACGATCCGCCAGTTCATCGGAGGCGTCATCCTGGTGCCCAGCACCGTGAGCCTGGTCTGGTTCGCGATCTTCGGCGGAACCGCTATCAAGCTTCAGGAGGCCGGCAGGCTGAGCGGGGCGGACACCCCGGAGGCCCAGCTCTTCGGTGTACTGGACCAGTTCCCGATCGCCACCGTGATGAGCGTGCTGGTGATGGTTCTGGTCGGCATCTTCTTCGTCTCGGGCGCGGACGCCGCCTCCATCGTGATGGGCACCCTCTCCCAGAAGGGCATCCTCGAACCGGCCAAGTGGGTCGTCATCTTCTGGGGCGTCGTCACCGGAGCCGTGGCGGCGATCATGCTGCTCATCGGAAATGGCAAGGGCAATGCGCTGGAAGGTCTGCAGAACCTGACCATTCTGGTGGCCGCGCCCTTCACCATCGTGATGATCGGCATGTGCGTGGCCCTGATGCGGGACCTGCGCGAGGACCCGCTCATCGTGCGCCGCGAGTTCGGCGTGGAAGCCGTCGAGTCCGCGGTCATCGAGGGGCACGCCAAGTACGACGGCGACTTCGAGATCCGGATCGGCCCCGGCGGCAGCCAGATCACCACCGAGCGCCACGACAAGCCCGGTGGTCCGACGCCCGCCGGCGAATGATTCGTGTTCCGCACGGCATGCGGCGGCTCAGCCCACCAGCCGGGCCGCCGCCTCCGCGCACCCCAGAGCCACCGTCACGCCCGCGCCCCCGTGCCCGTAGTTGTGCACCAGGCGCCCGCCGCCGGGCAGTGACTCGGACTCGATCCGCACCCCGGCGTCCCGGGCCGGCCGCAGGCCCACCCGGTGCCCGATGACCCGCGCCCGGGCGATCTCCGGGCGGAACCGGGCGCACCGGGCCACGATCTCCTGCGCCGTACGGGGATCGGGCGCCGTGCGCCAGTCGTCGGCCCCTGCCGTACCGCCGAGCACCAGCCGGCCCGGCTGGGGGAAGAAATACGTCGTCTCGCTCGATGCCGGGTCCGCCTCGGTGAACCACTCCTCGATCCCCGGGTTCTCCACCAGGACCAACTGACCGCGCACCGGCCGCATCCCGGGATCCGGCACCAGCTCCCGGGCGCCGAGCCCCGTGCAGTTGACCACCGTCGCCGCCTCCGCGGCCGCCTCGTCGAACGAAGTGACGGTCCGCCGCTCCACCGTGCCCCCGGCCGCCCTGACCCGGCCCTCCAGCCACTCCAGGTGGACGGGCATGTCGATCAGCGGCAGCCGGCACCGCAGCCCCTCGGCGGTCTCCACGACATCGTTCACCTGCCCGGCCCACGGCCCGAGCGCGGCGAGCCGCTCGCCCCGGTGCACCCCCTCGACCAGCCGCACCCCGGTCTCCCGCGGATGGGCGGCCAGCTCCTCGTACCACCGCAGCGTGGCCAGCGACCAGTCACCCACCCGGTCCAGCGGCTCGATGCGGTACGGCCACCACAGAGCGCCCGCGACCGCCGACGTCGTATCCGCCGCCGGTGCCGCCGACCAGACCCGCACCCGGTGGCCACGGTCAGCGAGCACCATCGCTGTGGTGAGGCCACTGACCCCACCGCCCACCACGATCACATCCGGCACTGCTGCCCCGCTGCCCTTGTCCGCGCTGTCTCCGTTCATGGCCGGACGCTAACGGAAATCCGCCACGACTTGCTCACAACGGGTTCCGGACCGGGGCACCTCCTGCGCACGCCCGGTCCGCCTGACCGCCCGGACCGCCCTGACTGCCCGGGGCGGTCCGGCGGCCGATTAGGATCGGCACCCTGATGACTGCCACTCTCGTCGCCAAGGACCTCGCCGCCGGACACGGCGACCGCACTCTCTTCGCCGAGCTCGACCTCGTGGTCGCGCCCGGTGATGTGATCGGTCTCGTCGGAGTCAACGGCGCCGGTAAATCGTCGCTGCTCCGGCTGCTCGCCGGTCTCGACCAGCCGGAGGAGGGCGAGCTGCGGCTCTCCCCGCCCACCGCCACGGTCGGCCACCTGCCGCAGGAACCGGAGCGCCGCCCCGACGAGACCGTGCGCGAGTTCCTGGCCCGCCGCACGGGCGTCGCCGATGCCCAGGCCGCGATGGACACCGCCACGCAGGCCCTCGTCGACGGGGCGCCCGGTTCCGACGACGCGTACTCCGAGTCGCTGGAGCGCTGGCTCGCTCTCGGTGGCGCCGACCTGGACGAGCGGGCCGAGGAGGTCGCCGCGGACCTGGGTCTCACCGTCGGACTCGACCTGCCGATGACCGCACTCTCCGGCGGCCAGGCCGCCCGCGCGGGACTTGCCTCGCTCCTGCTCTCCCGCTACGACATCTTCCTGCTCGACGAGCCCACCAACGACCTCGACCTGGACGGTCTGGAACGGCTGGAACGGTACGTCTCCGGGCTGCGCGCCGGCACGGTCGTCATCAGCCACGACCGCGAGTTCCTGATGCGCACGGTCACCAAGGTCCTTGAACTCGACCTCGCCCAGCAGCAGATCAACCTGTACGGCGGCGGCTACGCGGCCTACCTGGAGGAGCGCGAGCGGGCCCGCCGGCACGCCCGTGAAGAGTTCGAGGAGTACGCGGACAAGCGCTCGGCGCTCGAAGGCCGGGCCCTGATGCAGCGTTCCTGGATGGACAAGGGCGTCAGGAACGCCCGCCGCAAGGCCACCGACTCGGACAAGATGGCCCGCAAGTTCCGCAGCGAGTCGAGCGAGAAGCAGGCCGCGAAGGCCCGGCAGACCCAGCGCATGATCGAACGCCTCGATGTCGTGGACGAGCCGCGCAAGGAGTGGGAGCTGCGGATGGAGATCGCCTCCGCCCCCCGTTCCGGCTCCGTCGTGGCCACCTTGCGCGAGGCCCAGGTCGTCCTCGGTGACTTCGCGTTCGGACCGGCCTCGCTCCAGATCGACTGGGCGGACCGGGTCGCCATCACCGGTGCCAACGGAGCCGGCAAGTCGACCCTCCTCGCGGCCCTCCTCGGCCGCCTCCCGCTGGACTCGGGGCACGCGAGCCTGGGCTCGGGTGTGGTCGTCGGCGAGGTCGACCAGGCACGGAAGCTGTTCCACGGCTCGGAGTCCCTCCTGGAGGCGTTCTGCGCGGCCGTCCCCGACACGGAACCCGCCGAGGTCCGTACGCTGCTCGCCAAGTTCGGCCTGCGCGCCGACCATGTGATGCGCCCCGCGACCACACTCTCCCCGGGCGAACGGACCCGGGCGGCGCTCGCCCTCCTCCAGGGCCGCGGCGTCAATCTCCTGGTGCTGGACGAGCCCACGAACCACCTGGACCTACCGGCGATCGAACAGCTGGAGTCCGCGCTCGACTCCTACACGGGGACACTGCTGCTGGTCACGCACGACCGCCGGATGCTGGAGGCGGTACGCACTACGCGCCGCGTCGAGGTGGCGGCGGGCCGGCTGACGGAGATCTGACGGGGCGAGGTCTCCAGCCCCTCCGTACCCCGTCCAGCCCCCCGGTTACGAGAAGGGGCGGGGTGGGGAGAAGGCCCGCCGCAGGCACCCCTCTCCCCACCCCGCCCCGATCCGGACCAGGCGTCGGCCGCAGCTACCGCTTCTTGCCGTCCTGCCCGGGATTCAGCAGCCCGGCCCGCCGCAGCGCGTCGGCCATCGCTCCGTTCGCCGTCGTCGCGGCCGGAGCCTGACGGGCGCCGCCGCCACCGTTGCCACCGCCGCCACCGCGCCTGTCACGCCCCTGGCCGCCTGGCTGACCGCCACGCGCGCCCGGTCCGCCCTGCCCCTGCCGCTGCCGCGGCGGACGCCCGCCGCGCTCACCGGCCGGGCCGCGTTCGCCACCGGAACCGGCCCCGGCCCCGGCGCCCGCCTCGTCGTCCAGCCGCAGCGTCAACGAGATCCGCTTCCGCGGGATGTCGACCTCCATGACCTTGACCTTCACGATGTCACCCGGCTTCACGACATCGCGGGGGTCCTTCACGAAGGTCCTCGACATCGCCGACACGTGCACCAGGCCGTCCTGGTGCACTCCGACGTCCACGAACGCGCCGAACGCCGCGACGTTCGTCACGACGCCCTCGAGCACCATTCCGGAGGCCAGGTCGCCGATCTTCTCGACGCCTTCCTTGAAGGTGGCCGTCTTGAAGGCCGGACGCGGGTCGCGCCCCGGCTTCTCCAGCTCCTTGATGATGTCGGTGACGGTCGGCAGCCCGAACTTCTCGTCCACGAAGTCGTCGGCCCGGATGGACCGCAGCACGCCCGTGTTGCCGATCAGCGAGGCGACGTCACTCCCCGTCCGCTTCACCATCGCACGGACCACCGGGTACGCCTCCGGGTGCACGCTGGACGCGTCCAGCGGGTCGTCGCCCCGGATCCGCAGGAAGCCCGCGCACTGCTCGTACGCCTTGGGGCCCAGCCGGGCCACGTCCTTGAGGCCCTTGCGGGAGCGGAACGGGCCGTTGGCGTCGCGGTGCGCAACGATGTTCTCCGCGAGCCCCGAGCCGATGCCGGAGACCCGGGAAAGCAGCGGCGCCGACGCGGTGTTGACGTCGACACCGACCCCGTTCACACAGTCCTCGACGACCGCGTCCAGCGACCTCGACAGCTTCACCTCGGACAGGTCGTGCTGGTACTGCCCGACGCCGATGGACTTCGGGTCGATCTTCACCAGCTCGGCAAGGGGGTCCTGGAGGCGGCGCGCGATGGACACGGCGCCGCGCAACGAAACGTCCATGTCCGGAAGTTCCTGCGAGGCGAAGGCGGAGGCCGAGTACACCGACGCGCCGGCTTCCGACACCATCACCTTGGTCAGCTTCAGCTCCGGGTGTTTGTCGCACAGTTCACCGGCGAGCTTGTCCGTCTCGCGCGATGCCGTGCCGTTGCCGATCGCGATCAGATCGACGTCGTGCGCCTTCGCCAGCTGCTCCAGCTTCGCCAGCGCCTGGTCCCACTTGTTGGCGGGGACGTGAGGGTAGATCACATCGGTCGCGACGACCTTGCCCGTCGCGTCGACGACGGCGACCTTCACTCCCGTACGGAAGCCTGGGTCCAGCCCCAGTGTGGCCCGCGTCCCGGCCGGCGCGGCGAGCAGCAGATCGCGCAGGTTGGAAGCGAATACGCGCACCGCCTCGTCCTCCGCCGCGGTGCGCAGCCGCAGCCGCAGATCGATCCCGAGGTGGACGAGGATCCGGGTCCGCCAGGCCCAGCGCACGGTGTCGCCCAGCCACTTGTCGCCGGGGCGCCCGCGGTCGTTCACCCCGAATCGGCGGGCCACCATGTTCTCGTAACTGGACGGGCCGGGCGTATCGGACGGTTCCTCCGGCTCCAGGACCAGGTCGAGGACGTCCTCCTTCTCGCCCCGGAGCATCGCCAGCACCCGGTGCGAGGGCAGCGCGGTGAACGGCTCGGCGAAGTCGAAGTAGTCCGCGAACTTGGCGCCGGCCTCCTCCTTGCCGTCCCGCACCCTGGCCGTCAGCCGCCCGCGCGACCACATGCGCTCACGGAGGTCACCGATCAGGTCGGCGTCCTCCGAGAAGCGCTCGGTGAGGATGGCGCGGGCCCCCTCCAGGGCCGCCGCTGCGTCAGCGACCCCCTTGTCCGCGTCGACGAAGGCCGCGGCCGCGGCGAGCGGGTCCGTCGACGGGTCGTCGAGCAGCCCGGAGGCGAGCGGTTCCAGGCCGGCCTCCCGGGCGATCTGGGCCTTGGTCCGCCGCTTCGGCTTGAACGGCAGGTAGATGTCCTCAAGGCGCGCCTTCGTGTCGGCGGCCCGGATCTGCGCCTCCAGCGCCTCGTCGAGCTTGCCCTGCTCCCGTACGGATTCGAGGATCGCCGCACGGCGCTCCTCCAGCTCCCGCAGATAGCGCAACCGTTCCTCTAGCGTGCGCAGCTGCGCATCGTCGAGCATCTCGGTCGCTTCCTTGCGGTAGCGCGCGATGAACGGCACGGTCGATCCGCCGTCGAGCAGCTCGACGGCCGCCTTCACCTGTCGCTCGCGTACGCCGAGCTCCTCGGCGATCCTGCCTTCGATGGACGTCGTCACGGTTCTACCGACTCGCCTTCTCCTGCTGGCTGTGCTGGTCGGGCCCGGGGCCGGCCGTGCCGGCCGGCCCGGAGCCACTCGTCTGCATTGTGCCGGGTGGCCGGGCGCCGTGTCGCCCGACCACCCCAGTTACCAGCCGCCGGTTTCCGGCAGGTCAGCCGGTCGCGTCCGACGGGAACGCGCCGGCTGCCAGCGCCGTGCCGAGGAATCCGCGGCCCAGCTCGGTCAGCCGGGCCACCCCCGCCCCGCCGAGGTGCTCGTACGGGGCCAGGTCCATCCGGTCCGTGGCCTCCTCCAGGCCGGCCCGCAGCGCGGTGCCCGCCTCCGTCAACTCGCCCTCGACGGTGAGAAGTCCGCGCTCGCGCAGTCGCGCTGACGCGTCCTCCCAGTCGGTGCGCCGCCAGCCCCGGGTGGCCAGGATCCAGCGCGGTGCCATGCCCTTGCCGGTGGCGGTGTGGCTGACGAGCGCCTCCAGCGGGTCGAGGCCCGCGGCGAGCAGCGCGACGAGGTGGGCGTCGCCGCGGTGCTCGCGCAGCAGGGTCGCGGCGTGCCAGTACGCCAGGTGCGGCTGCTCCGGCACCGGGAGATCGGCGTGCGCCGCGTAGAGCGGCCGGGCGTGTCGCGTGCAGCCCTCCGTGGCGCGCAGGGCGAGCTGTGCGGCCTCGGCCATCTCCGGGGAGGCGATGACCTCCGCGCCGAGCAGCCGGTGCAGCGTCGAGTCGGCGGCACGCAGCCGCGCCGCAAGGACCGCCTCGGGTGAGGCTATGTCCCAGACGGCGGGCACGTGCCGGGCCACGAGCTCGTGGTTGAAGTTGTAGAAGGTGGCGGTGACCGTGCCCGGACCGACCGCGCCCAGAGCGGCCGCGCGCGCGGCGAAGTAGGCGGCGGAGGGGTCGTCGATCCCGATCCCGCCGAGCTCCTCACCGAGGTCGGGGGAGAAGTAGAGCGCGGAGTGCAGCGGGTTGAGGGCGTTGTGGCAACGGCGGCCGGCGCGGGGCGGGAGAGTACTCATGCCCGCACGTTACCGACTGGTCGGTACGGGCCGGAACCCCGGGGAGCCGGTGACCTGCGCCGCATTCGGGCGTGGCAGGAAAGGTGGGAATCTCGTCATTGCGGCCAGCCGTGGGGCCGCCCAGGATGGCCGGTATGAAGCAGCGATCCGTACTCGTCGTCCTCTTCGACGGCATTCAGAGCCTCGATGTGACCGGGCCCATGGAGGTCTTCGCCGGTGCCTCCCGGTTCCCGGAGGTCTCGTACGAGCTGCGCACCGCCTCCCTGGACGGCGCGCCGGTGCGTTCCTCCTGCGGCCTGACGCTGGTCCCCGACGCCACCCTCGCCGACGCCGGAACGCCCCACACGCTTCTCGTCCCGGGCGGCCAGGGCACCCGGGACCCCGACCGCGCCCTCGTCGACTGGCTGCGCGTACACGGCCCGCGCCCCGAACGGCTCGTCTCCGTCTGCACCGGCGCCCTGCTCCTCGCCGCGGCCGGACAGCTGGACGGGCACCGGGTGACCACCCACTGGGACGTCTGCGACCACCTGGCTCGCACCTACCCAGCCGTCGAGGTCGAACCCGAGCCGATCTTCGTACGCGACGGGCGCCTCGCCACGTCCGCCGGGGTCACCGCGGGCATCGACCTCGCGCTCGCACTCGTCGAGGAGGACCACGGCCGGGAGGTGGCACTCACGGTGGCCCGGCACCTGGTGGTCTTTCTGCGCAGGCCCGGGAACCAGTCCCAGTTCAGTGCCCAGCTCACCGCCCAGACGGCTCGTCGCGAACCGCTGCGCGAGGTGCAGCACTGGATCACCGAACACCCGGGCGCGGACCTCTCCGTCGAGTCCCTCGCCGCGCGTGCCCGCCTCTCGCCGCGCCACTTCGCCCGCGCCTTCCAGACGGAGACCGGCATGACTCCCGGCCGGTACGTCGACCGCGTCCGCCTCGAACAGGCCCGTCGGCTCCTGGAGGACACCACCGACGGCGTCGCGGGGATCTCGCGCGCCTGCGGATACGGCACGCCGGAGGCGATGCGCCGGGCGTTCGTCAGGGCCCTGGGCGCGGCACCCGCCGAATACCGGCGGCGCTTCAGCTCCCACCCGGCGGGCGAGGCCCCCGACATCACCGAGTACCTCACTCACTGACCGAAAGGCAGGCAGCCACCCATGCAGATCGCCATCCTCCTCTTCGACCGCTTCACGGCGCTGGACGCCGTCGGACCGTACGAGATCCTGTCCCGCGCGCCCGGTGCCGAGACCGTCTTCGTCGCCGAGTCGGCCGGTGCGGTGCGCAACGACAGCGGCAGCCTGGCGCTGGTCGCCGACCGGACACTGGACGAGGTCCCGGCCCCCGATCTGGTGATCGTCCCCGGCGGCCCCGGGCAGAGCGCCGAGATGGACAACGGGTCCCTCCTCGGCTGGCTGCGCCGGGCCGATGCCACCAGCACGTGGACGACCTCCGTCTGTACCGGATCGCTGCTGCTCGCGGCCGCCGGAATCCTGAAGGGGCGGCGCGCCACGTCGCACTGGCTGGCCCTCGAACAGCTGAAGGAGTACGGCGCCGAGCCGACGGGCGAACGCGTGGTCACCGACGGCAAGTACGTCACCGCCGCAGGCGTCTCGTCGGGCATCGACATGGGCCTCACCCTGCTCGGCCGGATCGCCGGTGACGAGTACGCCCAGGCCGTGCAACTGCTCACGGAGTACGACCCGCAGCCGCCGTACGACGCGGGATCACCCGCGAAGGCCCCGGCCGCGCTCGTCGAGGAGTGGCGCGCCAAGAGCCGCTTCATTCTCGAGTAGCGGGGGCGCTTTCTCCGTCCGGCCAGGTGAAGCGCGGCGAACGGCGCTCCAGGAAGGCGGCGACACCCTCCGCGGTGTCGCCGCTGCGGCGTGCCTGTTCCGCCCAGTGCGCGTCCCGGTCCACGCGCCCCGCGGCGAACTCCTTGGCCGCCGCCTGGGTCAGCTGGGAACGGGACACCAGGGTCCGTACGTAGTCGTCCACGCGCTTGCCCAGCTCGCCGACGGGCAGCACCTCGTCCACGAGGCCTGTCCGCAGCGCCCGGTCCGTCCCGATCAGCTCGCCGGAGAACAGCAGGTGCTTGGCCGTCGCCGGGCCGGTCAGCGCGACCAGCCTGCGGGTCGACGACGCGGCGTAGACGATCCCGAGCCTGGCCGGGGTGACGCCGAACGACGCCCCCTCCTCCGCGAACCGCAGGTCACAGGCGGCCGCCAGCTGGCTGCCCCCGCCCACGCAGAAGCCGCGCACCGCGGCGAGCGTCGGCCGCGGGAAGGCGGCCAGCGCCTCCTCGGCGGCCACGGCGAGTCCCTGCGGAGCGCCCGAGGGGTCGCGGAGCGAGGAGATGTCCGCACCCGCGCAGAAGGTGTCGCCGGCACCCGTCAGCACCAGGGCACGCACCGACGGGTCGGCGGCCAGCCCTTCGAGCAGCACGGGCAGCGTCTGCCACATGTCGGCCGTCATGGCATTGCGCTTGGCGGGGTTGCTGATGACGACGGTGGCGACGCCGTCCGCGACGGTGCGCTCCAGCCGGGGTTCCGTTCGGTCCATACGCCGGATGCTATCCATGCCACTCGAACCTATGATCAAGAAGGGGCCGCGAAGAAAGCACGCACCCCGAGGAGCTTCTGGTGGCCGATCCCGTGAAAGAGGGCAGGAAGCTCAACCGGAGTTTCAGCGGTCTGGCCCTGCTCGGCATCCTGCTCGTCGTCGCCGGCCTGGTCGGCCTCGTCTACACGGGCGTCGCGACGCTCACCTCGATGATTCTCTTCGGCTGGCTGCTGCTGATCGGCGGTCTGGTCGGGCTGCTCCACGCGGTCCAGTCGCGTGGCACCAGCTACTTCTGGCTGGGCGTGGTGGTCGCGGCGCTGAACATCGCCGCCGGAGTCGTCGTCATCCGTCACCCCCACGGCACAGCCGAGGCGCTGACCATGTTCGCCGCGCTGCTCTTCCTGACGGGCGGGGTGTTCCGCCTCGTCGGCAGCGTCGTGGTGCGAGGGCCCCAGTTCGGCTGGACGCTGCTGCAGGGTGCCTTCGGGCTGCTGCTCGGGCTGCTGGTCCTCTTCGACTGGCCGCACAGCAGCCTCTACGTGCTCGGCTGCTTCTTCTCGCTCGCCCTGCTCTTCGACGGGCTCGGGCTCATTGCGGTTGGTGTCGGGGGCCGCCGGATCGTGTCGATGGTCTCGGATCAGATGGCGCCCGGCACAGACGCGGACGGGCTCCCGGAGGAAGGTCAGAAGCGGTCCGAAAGCTGACGCACCCACACCGATTCGGTCAAGTTCCGTCGATTGGAGTCGACTTCTGTTCAGTGGTACGGACCGAACCGACTACGCCCCGCACCCTGTACTCGACGTGCAGTCACCACTGAGTGGAGAGCGGGTACTGGATAATGGAGAGCCGCGGGAGTGTCCCCGCCCGGCCCGTGTCGTACGAGGGGGTCTGGCGGTTCACCGCCCCGGCCACGGACGTCTCCGTACCCCAGGCCCGGCACGCCGTACGCGATCTGCTGGAACGCCAGGGCGTCCCCCTCGACGACGACATCGCCCAGGGTCTGCTGCTCATCGTCTCCGAGCTGGCGACCAACGCCGTGAAGCATGCCGCGCTGCTCTCGCCGGAGCTCGCGGTCGAGGTCGCCGTGGGCGCCGAATGGATCAGGGTGTCCGTCGAGGACAACCACCCCTACCGGCCGACGGCTCTGGAGACGGATTACGCGCAGACCGGCGGGCGCGGGCTGCTGCTGGTCCGTGAGATCACCCGGGAAGCGGGCGGGACCTGCGACGTGGAGCACACCGCAGGCGGCGGAAAGGTCATCTGGGCGGCGCTGCCGCTCAGTACGCGTCTGTGACCCCTCCGCGCCGGCGGTCCGCGCCTACCAGCCGGCAGCTGGTCCGGTCAGCTCCCGGATCGCGGGACGGGCGGCGTCCAGCACGGTCATGAACCAGGCGGAGAAGGGGGCCTGGGCATGCCGCTCGGCCAGCTCCCCGGCCGTCACGAAAGCCGTCTCGCCCACCTCTTCCGGATCCGGGCGCAACTGCTCCTGCGCCATGCCCACGAAGAGGTGGTTGAACTCCTGCTCGACCAGACCCGACGCGGGATCCGGGTGGTTGTAACGCACCGTGCCCGCCTCGGCCAGCAGTGAGGGCGAGATGCCCAGCTCCTCGTAGGTCCGCCGGGCGGCGGCGGCGAAGGGCGCCTCGCCCGGATACGGGTGGCCGCAGCAGGTGTTGGACCAGACACCGGGGGAGTGGTACTTGCCGAGTGCGCGGCGCTGGAGCAGCAGCCGGCCCTGCTCGTCGAAGAGGAACACGGAGAACGCCCGGTGCAGTTGGCCGGGTGCCTGGTGGGCGGCGAGCTTCTCCGCCGTGCCGATGGTGGTGCCGTTCTCGTCGACCAGTTCGAGCATGATCGCTTCTGCTGTGCCGGTCGACGAGCTGTTCGCCGCGGTGGCTGGTGTGGTCGGCATACCCATCCTTCGCTATGGTCCCGGCCCCGTGCGCCGGTCCCGTCGAGTCTGCTCAAGTCTGCCGTACAAAAGCGGCTTGTCCGCACTTAGGGTCCTGGCATGTCCGGCACCGCCCGGGCGCGCGGGGCCGGACGGTGCATCAGACCCCGAACGCGGCCGGATACTCAATCGTGCCCTGCGGAACAGGCACGGAATCATCGAGGACCAGGGCCATCATCGCCTCGTCCGGCACTTCGAACCCCGGCCGGATTCCGTACCGCGACGCGGACACGAAACCGAACCTCGGGTAGTACTCGGGATGGCCGAGGACCAGGACGAGTGTCTCCCCGCGCCGCCGTGCGGCATCGAGCAGGGCCCACACCACGGCCTGTCCGGCGCCCATGCGCTGATGCTCCGGGGCGGTGGCCACCGGGGCCAGCGCCAGTGCCGGTACGCCTGCGACCAGACAGCGGGTGAGCAGGGCGCAGGCGGCGAGGGAGCCGTCGGCGGCCTCGGCGACGTACGAGAGTCCGGGCAGCCAGGCCGAGGGGTCCCTGCGCAGGGCGTCGACCAGATCGGCCTCCGCCTCCGTCGGGAACGCGGCGGAGTTGACCGCGTGCACGGCGGCGGTGTCGGCAGCTGCCTCGGGACGGACCGTCCAGCGGGCGACGGGGCGCGGACGCTCCGGACCGCGGTCGTACGGAGAGGGAGGCGCGGTGTCCTCGGGGGAGTGGTTCTTGTCGGTCAACGTGGGAAACCCTTGGGTGAGCGGGCTCCGGCCGACGGGCCGACTCGGTACGAGCCGGGGTGTCAGCCTGGAAACCTGGAGTGGGAGCGGGACCGGTGGCTGCGCCGGGCGGGCGCCTTCGCGGCGGTCATCAGCCCCAGCTCCTTGCCCGTACACGGGATCTCACGCGGCCGGAGGTTCGTGCACCGCTCCGAAAACCCTACACCTCGGGCTCATCCGGCCTCCCCGCGTCAGTGGCAGAGCTTCGCCTCGTGCTCGGCGTGGCCGCTCGGCTCCAGCTGAAAGGTGCAGTGCTCGACGTCGAAGTGGTCGCCGAGGCAGCCCTGCAGTTCGTGGAGGAGCTTCTCGTGCCCGATCGAGTCGAGGAACTCCTGATGCACCACCACGTGGGCGGAGAGCACCGGCATCCCCGAGGTGATCGTCCAGGCGTGCAGATCGTGGACGTCCAGCACCCCGGGCAGGGCCGTGATGTGGTCGCGCACCTCGCCCATGTCGACCCCTGGGGGCGCGGACTCCAGCAGCACGTTCAACGTCTCGCGAAGCAGCTTCACCGTGCGCGGGACGATCATGAGACCGATGACCAGCGAGGCGACCGGGTCCGCGGCCTGCCAGCCGGTCGCCAGGATGATCCCTGCCGAGACCAGCACGGTGACCGAGCCCAAGGCGTCCGCGAGCACCTCCAGGTAGGCGCCGCGCACATTGAGGCTGTCCTTCTGCCCGCGCATGAGCAGCGACAGCGACACCATGTTCGCGACCAGTCCGACCAGGGCGAAGGCGATCGTCAGCCCACCCCGGGTCTCGGCCGGAGTGATGAAACGCTCCACCGCCTCGTAGAGCAGATAGCCGCCCACCCCCAGCAGCAGGACACAGTTGGCCAGCGCTGCGAGGATCTCGGCCCGGGCGTAGCCGAAGGTCCGGTTGGGCCCGGCCGGCTTGTTGGCGAAATGGATCGCCAGCAGCGCCATGCCCAGCCCCAGCGCGTCGGTCGCCATGTGGGCCGCATCGGCGATCAGCGCGAGGGAGCCCGACAGGGCACCTCCGACGACCTCCATGACCGCCACGGCGAGCGTGATGCCCAGCGCGATCCTCAGCCGGCCCTTGTACGCGGCGGCTGCCGTGCCGGTGGGCGCGTGCCCTCCGTGCGCATGTCCGTGATCGTGCCCTGCCCCCATGGGGACGCCTCCCGGTCGTCTGCGGGCCCGGACGCGAGCGGCCCGGGCACTGTCAGTGAACTACGGGTGGGGGGTATCGGGCAACACGGCACTGAACACCGTTGTCAAATGCTCTGACCTGCAGAAATGGTCGCAGGTCAGAGCGGCGGAGCCACCCGCCCGGCCACCTATGACGCGGAGGTTCCGGGATGGTGCAGCAGCCAGCCCTGCCAGGCCGACCCGACCATCTCCCGCACTCCGCGCCGCGCCGTCCAGCCCAGCTCGCCCGTCATCCGGTCACACGAGGCGACCGCTTTCGCGGCGTCCCCGGCCCGGCGCGGCTCGATCTCCGGCTTCAGCTCGTGGCCGGTGATCTCCGCGACCAGACCGGCGAGCTCGCGCACCGAGACGCCCTCGCCGCGGCCGATGTTCACGGTCAGGTCCCCGGGACCGTCCTGCGCGGCCAGCCGCCGGGCAACGGCCAGGTGCGCGTCGGCCAGGTCGGCCACGTGGATGTAGTCGCGGATGCAGGTGCCGTCAGGTGTGGGGTAGTCGTCACCGAAGATCCGCGGCGCCTCGCCGCGCGTCAGCCGGTCGAAGAACATCGGGATCACGTTGAAGACGCCCGTGTCCGACAGCTGCGGCTCGGCGGCGCCCGCCACGTTGAAGTAGCGCAGGCAGCCGGTGGACAGTCCGTGCGCCTGCCCGGCCGCCCGTACCAGCCACTCGCCGGCGAGCTTGGTCTCACCGTACGGATTGATCGGGACGCAGGGAGCCTCCTCGGTGATGAACTCCACCTCCGGAACGCCGTAGACCGCGGCCGACGACGAGAACAGGAAGCGCCGCACCCCGGCGGCCACGACGGCCTCCAGGAGGACGGTCAGCCCGCCGACGTTCTCCCGGTAGTACAGGAGCGGCTTCTCGACGGATTCACCGACCTGCTTCCTCGCTGCGAGATGCACCACACCCGTCACCTGGTGCTCCGCGAGCACCCGGTCGAGCAGCGCGCGGTCTGTCGCCGAGCCCCGGATCAGTGGGACGTCGTCAGGCAACCGGTCCGGATTGCCGGCCGAGAGGTCGTCGACCACGACGACCTGCTCCCCGGCCCCCCTCATCGCCCGCACCACGTGTGCCCCGATATATCCAGCTCCGCCTGTGATCAGCCATGTCATGCCGGTCAGACTAAGACCAACCGGCGAAGGGCTGTCCCCCACCCGCGTTTTGTCAGGCGAGGCGGCCATCGACGATGATGATCGCGGACGGGCCCGCATGATGCCGGTCCGCGCGGAACGGAGCCCAAACGGGCAGTGAAATCCTGCTTCCGTTCATCCGATAGCCTCTGCCGACATGCCGCCGGCCGCATTTCAGGGCCGCACTGTCGCGCGCCGACCCGTGTCAGCACCAAGGAGTGAGTTCGTCTGTCGACCGCCATTCTCACAGGTGCTCCGGTGCCCGGATCGTCGCTCCAGGATGATCTGAGGTCACTGGGCTTCGACGTACAGATCGCTGCCGACGTCACCGAGGCGGTCCGGTTGCTGTCCGCGGTTCCGGCCGAGAGCCGCGTCGCCCTCGTCGATCCCCGTTTCGTCGGCCACGTCCACGCCCTACGGCTCGGACTGACCGATCCCCGCTTCCCCGCCGCCGCCGTGCCCGGTGCGCTCACCGCGCAGCCGGAGGCGCGCCCCGCCCTGGTCCGTGCCCTGCGCACCACCACCGAGGCGATCGGCGCCGGCGTTGCCGCCGGGCCGCCCGGCAGTACCGTCGTGGTCACCGACCGCACCGTGCCGGGGCGGCTCGCAGCCACGATGGACGCCGAGGGCACTGCTGTCCAGCGCCCGGAGCTCGGCTCGCTCGTCGCCGCCGTTCCGGCGGACGAGGCCGCGCGGGCCACCGCGCAGTCCGGCGTCGCCGCCGTCGACGACGAGGCGGTCCGGCTGCGCAGCGCCGTGAAGGCCCGCGACGGCTTCTTCACCACGTACTGCATCAGCCCGTACTCGCGCTACATCGCCCGATGGTGCGCGCGCCGCGGGTTCACCCCGAACCAGGTCACCACCGCGTCCCTGCTGACCGCACTGGTCGCGGCGGGCTGTGCGGCCACCGGCACCCGTGGCGGATACGTCGCCGCCGGGCTGCTGCTCCTCTTCTCCTTCGTGCTGGACTGCACCGACGGGCAGCTCGCCCGCTACTCGCTGCAGTACTCGACGATGGGCGCGTGGCTGGACGCCACGTTCGACCGGGCCAAGGAGTACGCCTACTACGCGGGCCTCGCGCTCGGTGCCGCCCGCGGCGGTGACGACGTGTGGGCGCTGGCCCTCGGCGCGATGGTGCTCCAGTCCTGCCGCCACGTCATCGACTTCTCGTTCACCGAGGCGAACCACGACGCGATCGCGAACGCCAGCCCCACGGCCGCCCTCTCGGACAAGCTCGACAGTGTCGGCTGGACTCACTGGGTGCGCCGCATAATCGTGCTCCCGATCGGTGAGCGCTGGGCGATGATCGCCGTGCTGACCGCGCTGACCACCCCGCGGATCGTCTTCTACGCCCTGCTCGTCGGCTGCGCTTTCGCGGCCTGCTACACCACCGCCGGCCGGCTGCTGCGCTCCCTGACCCGCAAGGCCCGCCGCACCGACCGTGCCGCCCAGGCCCTCGCCGACCTCGCCGACTCCGGCCCGGTCGCCCAGCTCGTGGCGGCCCGCGGTCCCCGGATCCCCGGCGCCTGGGGCGCCCCGGTGGTGGCGGTCGTCGGGACCGGCGCGCTGATCGCCGCCGCACTGCAGCAGCCCTTCGGCAGCCGGCAGATGATCGCCGCCGCGGTGTTCTACGCGATCTGCTCCGGCATAGCGGTGGCTCGCCCCCTCAAGGGCGCACTCGACTGGCTCGTACCGCCCGTCTTCCGCGCGGCGGAGTACTGCACGATCCTCGTCCTGGCAGCACGCAGCGACATCGACGGTGCGCTTCCCGCGGCCTTCGGCCTCGTTTCGGCGGTCGCCTACCATCACTACGACACGGTGTACCGCATTCGAGGCGGCACCGGCGCCCCGCCCCAGTGGCTGGTGCGCACGATCGGCGGGCACGAGGGCCGGACCCTGGCGGTGGCCGTACTCGCAGCCGTATTCACGGGGGCCTCCGGCTTCACCGTGGGTCTCACCGCCCTCGCGGTGGCCGTGGCACTGGTCGTGCTGGTGGAGTCCATCCGCTTCTGGGTGTCCTCCGCGGCGCCCGCCGTTCACGACGAAGGAGAACCCGCATGATCGGCCTCGTACTGGCAGCCGGCGCAGGACGGCGCCTTCGCCCCTACACCGACACGCTCCCCAAGGCCCTCGTGCCGGTGGACGGCGAGAAGACGGTCCTCGACCTCACGCTGGCCAACTTCGCCGAGATCGGTCTCACCGAGGTCGCGATCGTCGTCGGCTACCGCAAGGAGGCCGTCTACGACCGCAAGGAGGAGCTGGAGGCGAAGTACGGCCTCACGCTCACCCTCGTGGACAACGACAAGGCCGAGGAGTGGAACAACGCCTACTCCCTGTGGTGCGCCCGCGAGATCCTCAAGCGCGGGGTGATCCTCGCCAACGGCGACACCGTCCACCCGGTCTCCGTCGAGCGGACCCTGCTGGACGCGCGCGGCAACGGCCGGAAGATCATCCTCGCCCTCGACACGGTGAAGAACCTCGCCGACGAGGAGATGAAGGTCATCACCGACGGCGACAAGGGCGTCCAGCGCATCACGAAGCTGATGGACCCGGCCACCGCGAGCGGCGAGTACATCGGCGTCACCCTCATCGAGGCCGAGGCCGCCGAGGAACTCGCCGACGCGCTCAAGGCGACCTTCGAACGTGACCCGGACCTCTACTACGAGGACGGCTACCAGGAGCTCGTCAACCGCGGCTTCACCGTCGACGTGGCCCCCATCGGCGAGGTGACCTGGGTCGAGATCGACAACCACGACGACCTCGCAAAGGGCAGGGAGATCGCGTGCCGGTACTGACCCGACTCATCCCCTCCCCGGTCTTCGTCGACATCAGCCGGGGGGCCATGGACGATCTGGCCGGTCTCCTCGTCGACCAGCGGATCTCCGCGTCCGGCAGGCTCGCCATCGCCATCAGCGGCGGCTCCGGGCAGGCGTTGCGCGAGAAGCTCGCCCCGGCTCTGCCCGGCGCCGACTGGTACTGCGTCGCCGGGGGCGACATCGATTCCGCGGTGAAGCTGGCCGACGAGATCAAGGGCAAGCGCTACGACGCCGTGGTCGGCCTCGGCGGCGGAAAGATCATCGACGTGGCGAAGTACGCCGCGGCCCGGGTCGGTCTGCCGCTGGTCTCGGTCGCCACGAACCTCGCCCACGACGGTCTCTGCTCGCCCGTCGCCACCCTGGACAACGACAACGGCCGCGGCTCCTACGGCGTCCCGATGCCGATCGCCATGGTCATCGACCTCGCGGTGATCCGCGAGGCCCCGGACCGTTTCGTGCGCTCCGGCGTCGGCGACGCGATCTCCAACATCTCCGCGATCGCCGACTGGGAACTGTCGCACGAGGTCAACAACGAGCAGATCGACGGACTGGCCGCCGCCATGGCCCGTACCGCCGGAGAAGCCGTCCTGCGGCACCCCGGCACCGTCGCCGACGACGAGTTCCTCACGGTTCTCGCCGAGTCGCTGGTGCTCTCCGGCATCGCCATCTCGATCAGCGGGGACACCCGCCCGTCGTCCGGCGCCTGCCACGAGATCAGCCACGCCTTCGACCTGCTGTTCCCCAAGCGCGCTGCCAGCCATGGCGAGCAGGTCGGCCTCGGCGCGGCCTTCGCCATGCACCTGCGGGGCGCCCGTGAGGAGTCCAGGCTCTTCGCCGACGTGCTCCGACGGCACGGTCTGCCGGTCCTGCCCGAGCAGATCGGCTTCACGGCCGACGAGTTCGTGCAGGCCGTCGACTACGCGCCGCAGACCCGCCCGGGACGCTTCACGGTCCTGGAGCACCTCAACCTGTCCACCGACCAGATCAGGGACGCGTACGCCGACTATGCCAAGACCATCAGTAGCTGAACTCCGTCCTGTCGTTCACCCCCCGGGCGTCAAGGACCGGCGCAGCGGCGAGCACTGGGCGGGCCGGATATACATGCGCGAGGTCTCGCTGCGTGTGGACCGGTACCTGGTGAACACCAAGGTGACCCCCAACCAGTTGACCTACCTGATGACCATCGCCGGTGTGCTCGCCGCTCCGGCCCTGCTCGTCCCGGGCATCCCCGGTGCGCTGCTCGGCGTCCTCATGGTCCAGCTCTACCTGCTGCTGGACTGTGTCGACGGCGAGCTCGCCCGCTGGAAGAAGCAGTTCTCCCTGGGCGGGGTCTATCTGGACCGGGTCGGCGCCTACCTCTGTGACGCCGCCGTGCTGGTCGGTTTCGGCCTGCGCGCCGCGGACCTGTGGGGCACCGGGCGGATCGACTGGCTGTGGGCCTTCCTGGGCACGCTTGCCGCGCTGGGCGCCATCCTGATCAAGGCCGAGACCGACCTGGTCGGGGTCGCACGCCACCAGGGCGGGCTGCCGCCGGTCAAGGAGGCGGCCTCCGAGCCGCGCTCGTCCGGCATGGCGCTTGCCCGCCGGGCCGCCGGCGCGCTCAAGTTCCACCGTCTGATCCTCTGCGTCGAGGCGTCGCTGGTCATTCTGGTCGCGGCCGTCCTGGACGCCGTCCGGGACGACCTCTTCTTCAGCCGCCTCGCGGTCGCGGTGCTGGCCGGCATCGCCCTGCTGCAGACCCTCCTCCATCTCGTGTCGGTCCTGGCATCGAGCAGGCTGAAGTGAGCACCCCCATGAAACTCGGCGCGGTCATCATCACGATGGGCAACCGCCCGGCCGAGCTGCGCGCCCTGCTCGATTCGGTCGCCAAGCAGGACGGCGACCGGATCGAGGTGGTCGTCGTCGGCAACGGCTCCGCCGTCCCGGACGTCCCTGCAGGAGTGCGGACCGTCGAGCTGCCCGAGAACCTGGGCATCCCCGGCGGCCGCAACGTGGGCATCGAGGCCTTCGGACCCTCCGGCGCCGATGTCGACGCCCTGCTCTTCCTCGACGACGACGGGCACCTGCCGCGCACCGACACCGCCGAGCTGTGCCGGCAGGCGTTCGAGGCCGATGCGAGGCTCGGCATCATCAGCTTCCGGATCGCCGACCCCGACACCGGCGAAACGCAGCGCCGCCATGTGCCGCGGCTGCGCGCCGCCGACCCGATGCGGTCCTCGCGGGTGACGACCTTCCTCGGCGGCGCCAACGCCGTACGCACCAGGGTCATCGCCGAGGTCGGACCGCTGCCGGGCGACTTCTTCTACGCGCACGAGGAGACCGACCTCGCCTGGCGGGCACTGGACGCCGGCTGGCAGATCGACTACCGCGCGGACATGGTCCTCAACCACCCCACGACCGCTCCGTCGCGGCATG
The DNA here is from genome assembly GCF_043203805.1 of Streptomyces sp. LN549. Lineage (NCBI taxonomy): Bacteria > Bacillati > Actinomycetota > Actinomycetes > Kitasatosporales > Streptomycetaceae > Streptomyces > Streptomyces sp. LN549. The sequence goes on from NZ_JAZHRI010000002.1 coordinate 8,145,795, forward strand.
CCGTCTACCACCGCATGGTGGCCCGGAACCGGGTCTGGCTGGCCCGGCGCAATCTGCCCGCGCCCCTGGTCCCCGTGTATCTCGGCGTGTGGCTGCTGCTCACCCTGCTCCGCAAGCCCTCGGGCCCGGCGCTGAAGGCATGGTTCGGCGGCTTCCGCGAGGGCTGGTCGACACCCTGTGGACCGCGCCGTCCGATGAAGTGGCGTACGGTGTGGCGGCTGACCAGACTCGGCCGCCCTCCGGTGATCTGAGAAGTCGCCTCTGGGAGCATGAGGCGTAAGTTTTCTTGTCGGGACCTGTCCGCCCTGAGCCGCGCCCGCGACTGGCTGCGCGTTTTGAATACGAGAGTTTCATCTGGTGAGTGACACAACCCGTGACGGTGCTGTTGCGTTGAGCACCCCGCCATCGGCCGACGACGGCCTGAGCCCTGCCGAGCTGGCTGCCAAGTACGGTCTGACGGTCAGCGGTGCCCGGCCCGGGCTCTTCGAGTACATGCGCCAGCTCCGCGGACGACGCCACTTCATCATGGCGTTCTCCCGGGCCAAGCTGACCGCCCAGTACAGCCAGGCCAAGCTGGGCCAGTTGTGGCAGGTGGCCACCCCGCTCCTGAACGCCGCGGTGTACTTCCTCATCTTCGGCCTGATCCTCGGCACGAAGAAGGGGATGACGCAGGAGGTCTTCATCCCGTTCCTGGTGACCGGGGTCTTCGTCTTCACCTTCACCCAGAGCTCGGTGATGGCCGGGGTCCGCGCCATCTCCGGCAACCTCGGACTGGTGCGGGCGCTGCACTTCCCGCGCGCCTCGCTGCCCATCTCGTTCTCGCTCCAGCAGCTCCAGCAGCTGCTGTACTCGATGATCGTGCTGGTCGCCGTGACCGTGGGATTCGGGAGCTACCCGAGGCTGTCCTGGCTGCTGGTGATTCCCGCGCTGGTCCTGCAGTTCTTCTTCAACACCGGACTGGCACTGATCATGGCGAGGCTCGGGTCCAAGACGCCCGACCTGGCCCAGCTGATGCCGTTCGTCATGCGGACCTGGATGTACGCCTCCGGCGTCATGTTCTCCATCCCGGTGATGCTCGCCGACAAGCCGGCCTGGATCGGTGATGTGCTGCAGTACAACCCGGCGGCCATCTACATGGACCTGGTCCGGTTCGCCCTGATCGACGGCTACGGCTCCGACAACCTGCCGGCGCACGTCTGGGTGGTGGGTCTCGCCTGGGCGCTCCTGGTGGGTGCCGGAGGCTTCGTGTACTTCTGGAAGGCAGAGGAGCGGTACGGCCGTGGCTGAGGACAACACCGCGGGGCGCGTCCCCACCGTGATCGCCGACGACGTGCACATCGTGTACCGCGTCAACGGCGGCGGCGGTGGCAAGGGCGGCGCCACCGCAGCACTGAGCCGGATACTGCGCCGCGGCAAGGGCGAGGAGCGCGGGATCCGCAAGGTGCACGCCGTACGCGGCGTCTCCTTCACCTCGTACCGGGGCGAGGCCATCGGCCTCATCGGGACGAACGGCTCCGGCAAGTCCACCCTGCTGCGGGCCATCGCCGGACTGCTGCCGACCGAACACGGCAAGGTGTACACGGACGGACAGCCTTCGCTGCTCGGTGTGAACGCGGCGCTGATGAGCGACCTGACGGGCGAGCGCAACGTCGTGCTCGGCGGGCTCGCGATGGGGATGAGCCGTGAGGAGATCCGCGAACGCTACGACAGCATCGTCGAATTCTCCGGCATCAACGAGAAGGGCGACTTCATCACCCTGCCGATGCGGACGTACTCCTCCGGTATGGCCGCCCGGCTGCGTTTCTCCATCGCCGCCGCCAAGAACCACGACGTCCTCATGATCGACGAGGCGCTGGCGACCGGTGACCGCAAGTTCCAGATCCGCTCCGAGGCGCGTATCCGGGAGCTCCGCAAGGAGGCCGGCACGGTCTTCCTGGTCAGTCACAGCAACAAGTCGATCAGGGACACCTGCGACCGGGTGCTTTGGCTGGAAAAGGGCGAACTGCTGATGGACGGCCCGACCGACGAGGTCCTCAAGGCGTACGAACGCGAGACGGGCAAGTAGGGCGTCGCCGCAGTCGCGTACCGCAGCGGCCTCTGCCGGAACATTCCGGCAGAGGCCGCTGCGCTGCTTGCGGATCGTGGACCCCGTCCCGCGCCTCCACGGCTCGTCGTACGGCGCCCGGCAAGATCTCCTCCCGCCGGATGACGTCAATTTCCTTGCGCGAGGGGAAAGTTGACAGGGCGTAGCTCGCAGGTGCTGCGCGCCCCGCACCCCGGCGCATGGATGAGCGTTGTACAACGTAAGCTGTACCGGTGCTGATTCGTGGCAAGTGGGGCGATACCGCCTGGGTGGACGGCCCGTAGTCGTCCTCCGCACTGGGGAGAGCGGGCGGCGTGTCCGGAATGGGATGTTTTGGGTCGGCAGTGTAGAACGGGAGATGTGACGGCTATGACGGAAGATCTCCAGCTCCGAGGTGCTCACGCCGTCCCCGCGCAGGGCGGTACGCAGTGACCCGTACCCGGCAGGCGCGGCTTGATTCCGCCGTACCCGGAACCCTTGACAAGGCCGCCGACGAGAACTTTCCGGTGGCCCCCTTCTTCCTGCCGCGCGCCTGGCGCGACGACTTGATGGCCGTCTACGGCTTCGCCCGGCTCGTCGACGACATCGGTGACGGCGACCTCGCCCCCGGCGGCGCCGACGCACGGCACCTCGGTCTCGACCCGGCGCAGGGCGAGGACCGGCTCGCGATGCTGGACGCGCTCGAAACCGACCTGCGCCGGATCTTCGCCACCACCGGTGAGAACCCGCACCACCCGCTCCTGCACGCCCTGCGCCCCACCGTGTGGCGGCGCACACTCACCCCCGAACCCTTCCTCGGCCTCATCGAGGCCAACCGGCAGGACCAGAAGATCCGCCGCTACGGGACGTACGAGGAGCTCCTCGCCTACTGCGAGCTCTCCGCCAACCCCGTCGGCCGCCTGGTCCTCCAGCTCACCGGAACCGCGAGTCCCGAGCGCGTCCGCCGCTCCGACGCCGTCTGCTCCGCACTGCAGATCGTCGAGCATCTCCAGGACGTCACCGAGGACCTCGGCCGTGACCGGATCTATCTGCCGGCCGACGACATGGCCAGGTTCCATGTCACCGAATCCGACCTGGCGGCCCCCTCCGGGGGCGCAGCGGTGCGGGCACTGATCGCGTACGAAGCCGAACGCGCCGGGGTTCTGCTGAATGAAGGCACCCCCCTGGTGGGTAGCGTCCACGGCAGGCTCAAGCTGCTTCTCGCCGGATTCGTGGGAGGGGGGCGTGCCGCCCTCACCGCGATCGCGGCCGCCGGGTTCGACGTACTGCCCGGACCCCCCAAACCCACCAAGCCCAGCCTGCTGCGCGAGGTGGGAGTTGTTTTGCGAAGAGCGCGTAGAGAGGGGTGAGCCGGACCGTGGAGGGACAGACGACGTACATGTCGGCACCGGTACAGGCCGCATACAGTTACTGCGAGGCGGTCACCGGACAGCAGGCGCGTAACTTCGCGTACGGCATCAGGCTGCTGCCCGTCGAGAAGCGGCAGGCCATGTCGGCCCTGTACGCCTTCTCCCGACGGGTCGACGACATCGGTGACGGCGAACTCGAGCCGGAGACCAAGCGCGTCCGCCTGGAAGGCACCCGCGCGGTGCTCGACCGGATCCGCGACGGAGCGGTCGACGAGGACGACACCGACCCGGTGGCCGTCGCGCTCGCCGACGCCGCCCGCCGCTTCCCGCTGCCGCTCGAAGGGCTCGACGAGCTCATCGACGGCGTGCTGATGGACGTGCGCGGCGCGACCTACGAGACGTGGGACGACCTCAAGATCTACTGCCGGTGCGTCGCCGGCGCCATCGGCCGCCTCAGCCTGGGCGTCTTCGGTACGGAACCCGGCGCCCCGGGCGCCGAGCGCGCGGCCGAGTACGCCGACACGCTCGGCCTCGCGCTCCAGCTGACGAACATCCTGCGCGACGTGCGCGAGGACGCGGGTAACGGGCGTACCTACCTGCCCGCAGACGACCTCGCCAAGTTCGGCTGCTCCGCGGGCTTCCACCGGGCCACCCCGCCGCCCGGCTCCGACTTCGCCGGGCTGGTCCACTTCGAGGTCCGGCGCGCCCGGGCACTGTTCGCCGAGGGCTACCGGCTGCTGCCGATGCTCGACCGGCGCAGCGGTGCCTGTGTGGCGGCCATGGCCGGCATCTACCGTCGGCTCCTCGACCGGATCGAGCGCGACCCCGAGGCGGTACTGCGCGGCCGCGTCTCGCTCCCGGGCCACGAGAAGGCGTACGTGGCGGTGCGCGGTCTGTCGGGTCTCGACGCGCGCCACATTTCGCGCCGCACGACCAGGGGGCGTGTCTGAATGCGTCACACGGACATCTCGCGCACCATGTGCATCATGGATGATCACTCCGCACGGCGGGCAACCCACTGCCACGCGGATGCGTCCCTGACGGAGAAGACCTGGCAAGAGGGGGACGCATGACGGACGACGCGATGCGTTCCTCCCGCGCGGTCGTGATCGGCGGCGGGCTCGCAGGCATCACCGCGGCCCTGCGCCTGGCCGATGCCGGGCTTGACGTGACCCTGCTGGAAGGGCGGCCCCGGCTCGGCGGCCTCGCCTTCTCCTTCCGCCGCGGGGAGCTGACGGTCGACAACGGCCAGCACGTCTACCTGCGCTGCTGCACCGCCTACCGCTGGTTCCTCGACCGGGTCGAAGGCACGCGTCTGGCCCCGCTGCAAAACCGTTTGGACGTGCCGGTCCTCGACGTGGGGCGGCCCTCGGGCCCCCGGCTCGGACGGCTGCGCCGCAACGGCCTCCCGGTCCCGTTCCACCTCGCCGCCGGACTTGCCGGCTACCCGCACCTCTCGCTCGTCGAGCGCGCGAGCGTCGGGCGGGCCGCGCTGGCGCTCGGCCGGCTGGACCCGGACGACCCCGCACTCGACGACATCGACTTCGGCAGCTGGCTCGCCCGGCACGGCCAGTCGCCCCGCACCGTCGAGGCCCTGTGGGACCTCGTGGGCGTGGCCACGCTCAACGCGACCGCACCGAACTCCTCGCTCGCGCTCGCCGCGAAGGTCTTCAAGACCGGACTCCTCTCCGAGCCCGGCGCCGCCGACATCGGCTGGGCCTCCGTACCGCTCGGGGACGTACACGACACGCTCAGCCGCAAGGCGCTGGACTCCGCCGGCGTCCGCACCGAACTGCGGACGAAGGCCGGAGCGCTCACCCGAACCGACGACGGACGCTGGGTGGTCGACACCGGCGCCGAACGGATCGAGGCGGACACCGTCGTGCTGGCCGTACCGCAGCGCGAGACCCACGACCTGCTGCCCGAGGGCGCGCTCGACGAACCGGAGCGGCTGCTGGAGATCGGCACCTCGCCGATCCTCAACGTGCACGTGGTCTACGACCGCAAGGTGCTCAGGCAGCCGTTCTTCGCGGCTCTCGGCTCACCGGTCCAGTGGGTCTTCGACCGGACAGACGCCTCCGGCCTCACCGGTGCGGGCCAGTACCTCGCGGTCTCCCAGTCCGCCGCCGACGAGGAGATCGAGCTGCCCGTCGCCGAGCTCCGCGCTCGCTACCTGCCCGAGCTGGAGCGGCTCCTGCCCGCCGCCCGCGGGGCCGGCATCAGGGACTTCTTCGTCACCCGGGAGCGTACGGCGACCTTCGCGCCCGCTCCCGGCGTCGGCCGGCTGCGACCGGGGACGCGCACCCGCGCCCCCGGCCTCTTTCTGGCCGGCGCATGGACGGCCACCGGCTGGCCCGCCACGATGGAGGGCGCCGTCCGTAGCGGTGCCGGCGCCGCGGACGCCGCACTCCTGGCGCTCGGCCGCCCCCACGAACATCCGCTGCAGGAGGCGGCATGAGCAGTACCACCGGAACAAGAGGAGAGTCAGTGACCCCGGCGAATCCGGCTTCCGACACCGTGGCGCACACCACGGACGTCACCGCGCTTCTGGAGCGCGGACGGGCCCTTTCCGCGCCGGTGCTCCGGGCCGCCGTTGACCGGCTCGCACCGCCCATGGACACCGTGGCCGCCTATCACTTCGGCTGGATCGATGCCCAGGGCAGGCCTTCCGACGGCGACGGCGGCAAGGCCGTCCGCCCGGCGCTGGCCCTGCTGTCCGCCGAGGCGGCCGGCGCCGCCGCCGAGGCCGGCATCCCCGGCGCGGTGGCCGTCGAGCTCGTGCACAACTTCTCGCTGCTGCACGACGACCTGATGGACGGCGACGAGCAGCGTCGCCACCGCGACACGGTGTGGAAGGTGCACGGCCCCGCCCAGGCGATCCTGGTCGGCGACGCGCTGTTCGCCCTGGCCAACGAGATCCTGCTGGAGCTCGGCACCGTCGAGGCGGGCCGCGCGGCCCGGCGGCTGACCTCGGCCACCCGCAAGCTCATCGACGGGCAGGCCCAGGACATCTCCTACGAGCACCGCGAGCGGGTCACCGTCGAGGAGTGCCTGGAGATGGAGGGCAACAAGACGGGCGCCCTGCTCGCCTGCGCCTGCTCCATCGGGGCAGTGCTCGGCGGCGCCGACGACCGGACCGCCGACGTCCTGGAGGCGTACGGCTACCACCTCGGCCTCGCCTTCCAGGCGGTCGACGACCTGCTGGGGATCTGGGGCGACCCTGACTCCACCGGCAAGCAGACCTGGAGCGATCTGCGCCAGCGAAAGAAGTCCCTGCCCGTCGTCGCCGCGCTCGCCGCGGGCGGACCGGCCTCGGAGCGCCTGGGCGAACTGCTCGCCGCCGACGCGAAGAGCAGCGACTTCGACAGCTTCTCCGAAGAGGAGTTCGCCGCCCGTGCGGCACTCATCGAGGAGGCGGGCGGCCGTGAGTGGACCGCCCAGGAGGCCCGTCGTCAGCATGCGGTCGCCATCGAGGCGCTGCATGGTGTGGACATGCCCGAATCCGTGCGGGCGCAGCTCACGGCGCTCGCGGACTTCGTCGTCGTACGAAAGAGATGATGACCATCCCCTCAATATGACTCGCAGTCGCCGGCCGGCGCCCAGTCACGGGCGCCGGCCGACGGAGACCCCAGCACAGCAGAGGACCAACTGCACGAAGGGGAAGCCATGACAGCGACGACCGACGGAAGCACCGGGGCTGTGGACCCCAGCGCAGCCTCGGCCAGTAATCCGACAACCGAATCAACCATCGCCGCGGACGACGTTCTCGCCGCCGCGCGGCGGGCCGCGGAACGCTCGGTGGAGCACCTCCTCGGCAGGCAGGACGAGCAGGGCTGGTGGAAGGGTGACCTCGCCACCAACGTCACCATGGACGCCGAGGACCTCCTGCTCCGGCAGTTCCTCGGCATTCAGGATCCCGCCACGGTCCAGGCGGCCGGCCACTTCATCCGCGGCGAACAGCTCGGCGACGGCACCTGGGCCACCTTCCACGGCGGTCCCGGGGATCTCTCCGCCACCATCGAGGCGTACGTGGCACTGCGTCTGGCCGGGGACCGGCCGGACGAACCGCACATGGCCCGCGCCGCGGGGTGGGTCAGGGAACAGGGCGGGATCGCGGCGAGCCGCGTGTTCACCCGGATCTGGCTGGCCCTCTTCGGCTGGTGGAAGTGGGACGACCTGCCGGAACTCCCGCCCGAGCTCATGTTCTTTCCCAAGTGGGTCCCGCTCAACATCTACGACTTCGGCTGCTGGGCCCGCCAGACCATCGTGCCCCTCACCGTCGTCTCCGCGAAGCGGCCGGTACGGCCCGCACCCTTCGCCCTGGACGAGCTGCACACCGATCCCGGCGAACCGAACCCGCCCCGCCGCCACGCCCCGGCTGCCAGCTGGGACGGCGTCTTCCAGCGCCTCGACAAGGCGCTGCACCTCTATCACCGGATCGCCCCGCGCAGACTGCGCAAGGTCGCCATGAACGCGGCCGCCCGCTGGATCATCGAACGCCAGGAGAACGACGGCTGCTGGGGCGGCATCCAGCCGCCCGCCGTGTACTCCGTCATCGCTCTGCATCTGCTCGGCTACGACCTCGACCACCCCGTGATGCGGGCCGGGCTCGAGTCGCTCGACCGGTTCGCGGTCTGGCGCGAGGACGGCGCCCGCATGATCGAGGCCTGTCAGTCGCCGGTCTGGGACACCTGCCTCGCCACCATCGCGCTCGCCGACGCAGGGATCGGCGCCGACCACCCCGCGCTGGTGAAGGCGGCGGACTGGATGCTCGGCGAGGAGATCGCGCGACCGGGTGACTGGTCCGTGCGCAGGCCCCAACTGGCCCCGGGCGGATGGGCGTTCGAGTTCCACAACGACAACTACCCCGATATCGACGACACCGCGGAGGTGGTCCTCGCGCTGCGCCGGGTCCGTCACCCGGACCAGGCGCGGGTCGATGCTGCCATCGAGCGCGGGGTGCGCTGGAACGTCGGCATGCAGTCCCGCAACGGCGCCTGGGGGGCCTTCGACGCCGACAACACCAGCGCGTTCCCCAACCGGCTGCCGTTCTGCGACTTCGGTGAGGTCATCGACCCGCCGTCCGCCGACGTCACCGGGCACGTGGTGGAGATGCTCGCCATCGAGGGCCACTCCGGGCATCCCGCGACCCGGCGGGGAATCGAGTGGCTGCTCGCCGAACAGGAGGCGGCCGGCGGCTGGTTCGGCCGCTGGGGCGTCAACTACGTCTACGGGACCGGGTCGGTGGTGCCCGCCCTGATCGCCGCCGGGCTGCCTGCCTCGCACCCCTCCATCCGGCGCGCGGTCGGCTGGCTGGAATCCGTGCAGAACGACGACGGTGGCTGGGGCGAGGACCTGCGCTCGTACAACGAGGACAAGTGGATCGGCCACGGAGCCTCGACGGCGTCCCAGACGGGCTGGGCACTGCTCGCACTGCTCGCCGCCGGACGACGGGACACCGTGTCCGTCTCACGCGGCATCGCCTGGCTGGCCGAGACGCAGCAGGCGGACGGGTCCTGGGACGAGCCGTACTTCACCGGGACCGGCTTCCCGTGGGACTTCTCCATCAACTACCACCTCTACCGGCAGGTCTTCCCGCTGACCGCACTCGGACGGTACGTGCACGGCGACCCGTTCGCGGGCCGCACGGCGGTCCGTGAGGGGACCTGATGGGCGACGCCCCGGGGCCGGCCGGCCCCACCGCCCCGCTGCTCATCGCCTGCGCGCTGGGCATCGAACACCTGGCCCTGCGCACCGGCAGGGCCAGGGCGGGCACCGCATCGGGCCCGGTGACCGTACTGCGCACGGGCATGGGGCCGAAGGCGGCCGAAACGGCCGTGGCGAAGGCGCTCGGCGAGAGCCGGGCGCTCGGCGCCGCGGTCATCGCCTCAGGGTTCTGCGCCGGGCTCGCACCCGGCATGCACCCCGGGGACCTGGTGGTGGCCGACGAGACCCGGACAGCCGGGCAGTCGGTCGCCTGCACCGGTACGGAACTGCTCGCCGACGCACTTGCCAGGGCCGTACCCGGACGCACCGTCCACACCGGTCCGCTGACCGGCTCCGATCATGTCGTCCGAGGACATGAGAGGGCCGCGCTGCGGGCCACCGGAGCGATCGCGGTGGACATGGAGTCCGCCGCGACCCTGCGCATCGCTCGGCGGTCCGGGCCACGCCCGGTTGCGGCCGTACGGGTGGTCGTGGACGCTCCGGAGCATGAGCTCGTCCGCATCGGCACGGTCCGCGGTGGAATATCGGCTTTCCGCGTTCTTCGTGCTGTCCTGCCGGCTTTCTATGAATGGCACCGATCTTTGCTGCTCCCCAGGAGGTGAGCTAGATGGCCATGCCGCTCCGTCAGTCCATCAAGGTTGCGACGTACCTCATTGAACAGAAGCTCCGAAAGCGGGAAAAGTTCCCGCTGATTGTCGAGCTGGAGCCGTTGTTCGCCTGCAACCTCGCCTGCGAGGGATGCGGGAAGATCCAGCACCCGGCCGGAGTCCTCAAGCAGCGCATGCCGGTGGCCCAGGCCGTCGGCGCCGTGCTCGAATCGGGCGCCCCGATGGTTTCCATCGCGGGCGGCGAGCCGCTGATGCATCCGCAGATCGACGAAATCGTCCGGCAGCTGGTGGCGAAGAAGAAGTACGTCTTCCTCTGCACCAACGCGATGCTGATGCGCAAGAAGCTCGAGAAGTTCACCCCCTCGCCCTACTTCGCGTTCGCCGTCCACATCGACGGTCTGCGCGAGCGTCACGACGAGTCGGTCGCCAAGGAAGGGGTGTTCGACGAGGCGGTCGCGGCGATGAAGGAGGCCAAGGCGCGCGGCTTCCGGGTCACGACCAACTCCACGTTCTTCAACACCGACACGCCTCAGACCATCATCGAGGTCCTCAACTTCCTCAATGACGACCTGAAGGTCGACGAGATGATGATCTCGCCCGCCTACGCCTACGAGAAGGCACCCGACCAGGAGCACTTCCTGGGCGTCGAGCAGACCCGTGAGCTGTTCAAGAAGTCCTTCGCGGGCGGCAACCGGGCCCGGTGGCGCCTCAACCACTCGCCGCTCTTCCTGGACTTCCTGGAGGGCAAGGCGGACTTCCCGTGCACGGCGTGGGCCATTCCGAACTACTCGCTCTTCGGCTGGCAGCGGCCCTGCTACCTGATGAGCGACGGGTACGTGCCGACGTACCGCGAACTCATCGAGGAGACCGACTGGGACAAGTACGGCCGGGGCAAGGACCCGCGCTGCGCCAACTGCATGGCGCACTGCGGCTACGAGCCCACCGCCGTACTCGCCACCATGGGGTCGCTCAAGGAATCCCTGCGTGCCGCACGGGAGACCATCGGCGGGAACCGGTGACGTGATGACCGCCGGAGAGCCAGTCGCACTGGGTCTCCCCGAGCCGCCGGCCCGGCCGCTCGCGATGCGCCGCCCCTCGCGGCGCATCCAGGCCGGGCCGGCGGCGGCCGGCGGGTGAAAGCCCGCCGAGCGCATGGACGACGTGGGCACACCACCGAGGGTCCCCACCGTCACCGTGAGCCGAAAACAGGACCAGAGAGGGGGCCCGGGCATGACGCTGCTGCAGTCCATCCGGGGGCCGCGCGATCTCAAGGCACTGAACGAACCGCAGCTCGGTGAACTCGCCGAGGACATCAGGAAGTTCCTCGTCCAGGCGGTGGCCAGGACCGGTGGCCACCTGGGCCCCAACCTCGGGGTGGTGGAGCTCTCCATCGCCCTGCACCGGGTCTTCGACTCGCCCGTGGACCGGATTCTGTGGGACACCGGCCATCAGAGCTACGTACACAAGCTCCTCACCGGGCGGCAGGACTTCTCCAAACTGCGCGGCAAGGGCGGCCTCTCCGGCTACCCCTCGCGTGCCGAGTCCGAGCACGACGTCATCGAGAACTCGCACGCCTCCACCGTCCTCGGCTGGGCCGACGGCCTCGCCAAGGCCGACGAGGTCCTCGGCCGCTCCGGCCATGTGGTCGCGGTCATCGGTGACGGAGCCCTCACCGGCGGCATGGCCTGGGAGGCGCTGAACAACATCGCCGCCGCCAAGGACCGCCCCCTGATCATCGTCGTCAACGACAACGAGCGCTCCTACGCCCCGACCATCGGCGGCCTCGCCAACCACCTCGCGACCCTGCGCACCACCGACGGCTACGAACGGTTCCTCTCCTGGGGCAAGGGCGTCCTGCAGCAGACACCCGTCATCGGGCAGTCGCTGTACGAGTCGCTGCACGGGGCCAAGAAGGGGTTCAAGGACACCTTCGCCCCGCAGGGCATGTTCGAGGACCTCGGGCTGAAGTACATCGGTCCGATCGACGGCCACGACACCGCCGCTGTCGAGTCCGCGCTCCACCGCGCGAAACGCTTCCACGGTCCTGTGCTCGTGCACTGCCTCACCGAGAAGGGGCGCGGCTGTCTTCCCGCGCTCCAGGACGAGGCGGACCGCTTCCACACCGTCGGCGCGATGGACCCGCTGACCTGTGCCCCGCTGGCTCCCGGCGGCCGGCCCGTCCTGGACGTCCGTGTTCGGGGACGAGATCGCCGCGATCGGCGCGGAGCGTCCGGATGTCGTGGCCATCACGGCGGCGATGCTGCACCCCGTCGGGCTGACGAAGTTCGCCGAGGCGTTTCCCGGCCGGGTCTGGGACGTGGGGATCGCCGAGCAGCATGCGACGGTCTCGGCGGCCGGACTGGCGACCGGCGGACTGCACCCGGTCGTCGCGGTTTACGCCACCTTCCTCAACCGGGCCTTCGATCAGTTGCTGATGGACGTCGCCCTGCACAGGTGCGGTGTGACGTTCGTCCTCGACCGGGCCGGGGTCACCGGACCCGACGGGGCCTCCCACAACGGCATGTGGGACATGTCGGTGCTGCAGGTCGTGCCGGGTCTGCGGATCGCGGCACCCCGCGATGCCGACCGGCTGCGGGCCGAACTGCGCGAGGCCGTCGACGTCGACGACGCACCGACCCTGATCCGGTTCCCGAAGGAGTCGGTGGGGGAGCCGGTCCCGGCGATCGGCACGATCGGCGGCATGGACGTCCTGCACCGCGCCGAGGACGCCGATGTGCTGCTGGTCGCGGTCGGCGTGATGGCCCCCGTCTGCTTGCAGGCCGCCGATCTGCTGACGGGTGGCCGGATCCGCTGCACCGTGGTCGACCCCCGCTGGGTCAAGCCGGTCGACGAGCAGCTTGCGCCGCTCGCCGCGAAACACCGGTTCGTCGCCGTGGTCGAGGACAACAGCCGGGCCGGAGGTGTCGGCTCGGCCGTAGGACAGGCACTGCGGGATGCCGGGGTCGACGTACCACTGCGGACGTTCGGCATTCCCGACCAGTTCCTCGCCCACGGTAAACGGGCCGAGGTTCTGGCGGACATCGGGCTCACACCGGTCGAGATCGCGGGCCGGATCAGCGCCGCGCTGGCCGTCCGGGACGCGGACGCGGGTACGGGGCACAACGTCCACGTCCGGAACGCGGACGCGGGCACGGGCATCGGGCACAACGTCCCGGGCAACGGGCACAAGGAGAGCGGGGCATGAAGGAAGACGGGCCCAAGGGCTTCGACCTGGCGCGGCTCCTCGCCGAGCGCGGCGCCGAACGCTACGAGCTGCACACGAACTACCTCAACCACCAGCTCCCGCGCATGCTGCACACCATCGGCTTCGACAAGGTCTACGAACGGGCCGAGGGCGCGCACTTCTGGGATGCGGAAGGCAACGACTACCTGGACATGCTCGCCGGTTTCGGTGTGATGGGGCTCGGCCGGCACCACCCCGTCGTACGCAAGGCGCTGCACGACGTCCTGGACGCCTCGCTCGCCGATCTCACCCGGTTCGACTGCCAGCCGCTGCCCGGCCTGCTGGCCGAGAAGCTGCTCACCCACAGTCCGCACCTGGACCGGGTGTTCTTCGGGAACAGCGGTACGGAGGCCGTGGAGACGGCCCTCAAATTCGCCCGGTACGCCACCGGGAAGCCGAGGATCCTGTACTGCACGCACGCCTTCCACGGGCTGACCACCGGCTCGCTCTCGGTCAACGGCGAAGCCGGCTTCCGGGACGGCTTCGCCCCGCTGCTGCCCGACACCGCCATCGCACTCGGCGACCTCGACGCCCTGCGTCGTGAGCTCAAGCGCGGCGATGTGGCCGGACTCGTCGTCGAACCGATCCAGGGCAAGGGTGTGCATGCCTCGCCGCCCGGCTTCCTCCGGGAGGCCCAGGAGCTGCTGCACAAGCACAAGGCCCTGCTCATCGCTGACGAGGTGCAGACCGGCCTGGGCCGGACCGGTGACTTCTACGCGTACCAGCACGAGGAAGGCGTGGAACCCGACCTGGTCTGCGTCGCCAAGGCACTCTCCGGCGGCTATGTGCCCGTCGGGGCAACCCTGGGCAAGGACTGGATCTTCAAACGGGTCTACTCCTCGATGGACCGGGTTCTGGTCCACTCCGCGAGCTTCGGCTCCAATGCCCAGGCGATGGCGGCCGGACTCGCGGTCCTCGCGGTGATGGAGGACGAGGAGACGGTGGCGCACGCGCGCCGCACCGGTGACCTGCTGCGCGAACGACTGGCCGCGCTGGTCGGCCGGTACGAGCTGCTGCACGAGGTGCGCGGGCGCGGGCTGATGATCGGCATCGAGTTCGGCCGGCCGAGCTCGCTCAAGCTGCGCAGCCGCTGGACCATGCTGCAGGCGGCCCGCAAGGGGCTTTTCGCACAGATGGTCGTCGTGCCGCTGCTCCAGAAGCACCGGATCCTGACCCAGGTCTCCGGGGACCACCTCGAAGTGATCAAGCTGATTCCGCCGCTGGTGATCGACGACGCGGACGTGGACCGTTTCGTGAGCGCCTTCACGGCCGTGATGGACGACGCGCACAGCGGTGGCGGGCTGATGTGGGACTTCGGGCGGACCCTGGTGAAGCAGGCCGTCGCCAACCGCTGATCAGCGGCGGATCCGGCGGCCGGGGAGAGGGGGCGGACGGCTTTTTGCCTCGGAGGCAAGAAATTTGCCTCCGAGGAAAGTTCCTGGCCCAATGGAAGCATGAATCCTCCAGAAGGAGGGGTGGCCGACGAGCTGCCCGGGGTCGCGCCACGTCTGCGCGATCTGCGCCGCAGTCGTGGTCTCACCCTGGAGACGGCCGCCCAACGGGCCGGGCTCTCGCCCGCCCACCTGTCCCGGCTCGAAACGGGCCGGCGCCAGCCCTCGCTGCCCATGCTGCTCGGACTTGCCAGGATCTACGGTACGACGGTCTCCGAGCTGCTCGGCGAGATCCCCCCGGAACGTGACGCGATCGTCCGCGGCGGCAGGTTCGAGGGGGCCGAGGCCGACGGCTGGATGTACCAGCAGGCCGGCGGCCCCGGCCGGGCGATGCAGGCACTGCGTGTCCGGGTCCCGCACGGCGCCCAGGGTGACCTGGTGCGCGTCCATCCCGGCGAGGAGTGGCTGTACGTCCTGACCGGGCATCTCAGGGTGACCCTCGGCGAAACGGTCCACGACCTCGCCCCGGGTGACAGCGCGCACTTCGACTCGCTCACCCCGCACCGGATCGCGGCCGTGGACCGCGACGGTGCCGAGCTGCTGTTCGTCCACACCCTGCTGCAGAGCCCCGCCGCCGAGCTGTGTCTCGGCAGCGGGATCCACCGTCGCTGAGGCGCCGCCCCCGCCACCGGCACGCCGATGGCCAGAGAGGACTTGTCATGTCCGATTCCGAGAACTTCGACCCGCTCGGCCCGGGCCGGCCCAAGAACTACGACCCGCAGGAGAAGAAGATGCCTCGCGGGCTCGTCATCAGGCTCTTCGCCTACCTGGTGGCCGGGCACATCATCGCGGGCTTCCTCTACCTGCTGTTCGCCGTGGGGATGCACAACCAGTAGCAGCGGGGGGATGCACAACCAGTAGCAGTGGGGCGCCACCGGCAGTCTCGGGGGTCACGACCGGCAGCGGCGGGTGCCCCCGGCCGGTCAGACCTCGTCGAGCAGGCGCTCGCGCAGCCGCTCGCGTGTCTGCGGGGTGATCTTCAGGCCGTCGGCGAGGTACCGGTCGGTGCTGCCCCAGGTCTCGTCGATGGTGTTGAAGGCCGCCGCGAGGTAGTCGGGGTGGGCGCCGAAGAGCGGATTGAGCAGCTCCATCACCTCGGCGGACATTCCGGCGGCGGAGGTGTCGCTGCGACGGACCTTGTAGCGGCGGTGCGCGTCGTTGGACTTGAGGTAGTCGGCCTCGATGGCGTCGCGTTCGACGCCGACAGCGAGCAGGGACACCGCGATCGAGAGACCCGCACGGTCCTTGCCTGCGGCGCAGTGCATCAGCGCCGGCACGCTGTCCTCGGCGAGGGCGTGCAGCACCCGGCTGTGCTCGGCCGTGCGGTCCAGGATGATGCGGCGGTACGAGGCGATCATCCGGTGGGACCCCTTGCCGTCGGCCAGGATCGATCGCAGCTCGTCGATGTTGCCGTCGCGCACCATCCGCCAGAACTCCGCGCCGTCCGCCGGGTCGGTGAGCGGGATGCTCACATTGCGCACACCCGGCAGCTCCACGTCCAGGCCGTCCAGCTTGTGGTCGGCGCCGTTGCGGAAGTCGAAGACGGTGTGCAGGCCGAGACCGGAAAGGAACGTGGCGTCCTCGGCCGTCGCGTGTGCCAGGTGACCACTGCGGTAGAGCCGCCCGTACCGCACCCGGCGGCCGTCCGAGGTGGGCAGCCCGCCCACGTCACGGAAGTTGCGGACACCCGCCAGCTCGGGCTCCGTCGACGGGGTCTGCGGCAGCTGCTGCGTCACGGTCACTCCTGGAGGCTCTGCCGCCGGCGCGTGTCGCCTGCGGGTCCACTCTCGTGACGATACGACATTGATTCCTTGGGCAATCATCTTGGTCGCGCCCCTGTTTTCGGGGCTGCGGGACCGTCCACGTGCCCGGCGGCGAGGGGCCGAGACACGCGGCGCACCGGTCGGGGCGTGACGGATGAGCGCAGCATGTCCGTATTGGGGCTTTTGGTGGAACATGCCCTGCTTGCGCGGGAGATGGTTGCCCTCTCGTGAGCGGGATCATATCCGTGACGGTGTGTGGCTGTGCGGCCGTGGGGTATTCCGGACGCCGCGCGGAAAGCCAAGATCCGTAATCCACGGAGTGTGACCGGAATTCCGTGCCGAATTCCCGGAGCGGAATCCGAAGTGGAACCCGTGGCTTGTTTCTGTCGTCCCGGCTCGCTTACGTTCGCTGTCAATCCGGACGGACCGCCTAATCCTGCCGCCGCCCGGAATTCGCACCCACTCACCGCGTGGCAGGAGCGGGGGAACCAGGTAAGCCGCCGACCGGGAAACCGGCCGGCTCGGGGTGAAGTCGCGCCAGCCGCGACCGGACATCTCCAGTCCGAACCCGACAGCTCACCTCGTAGGCGCCGGAGAGGAAACCTTCATGCCCATATCGGGTAAGCACCGCCGTCCCAAGTCCAGCACCATCGCGCGTGGCGTCGTCGCCGCGAGCGCCGGTGGAGCCGTCATCGCGCTTCCGCTGCTCGGCGCCACCGGTGCCCACGCCGCGGAGCAGGCCGTTCCCGCCACCTCGAAGTCGGCCGCCGCGCACGCCACCCCGGCCACGCCGGTCGCGAAGAAGCAGGCCGGCACCACGTCCTACTCCGTGGTCTCCGGCGACTACCTGTCGAAGATCGCTGCCGAGCACAAGCTCAAGGGCGGCTGGGAGAAGCTGTACCAGGACAACCGCAAGGTCGTCGGCGACAACCCGAGCCTGATCTTCCCGGGCATGAAGCTGACCCTCGGCGGCAAGTCCACGAGCCAGGCCACCACCACCTCCACGGGCTCCACCACCCCGTCGAAGGCCGCGCCCAAGGCTCCGGTCAAGACCGTGACGAAGGCCTCCACCGCCTCCAACGTCTCCTCCTCCTCCGACGCCTCGTCGTCCGAGGAGACCTCGGCCCCGGCCGCCCAGAGCAACGACTCCGGTTACGTCCACCCGGTTCCGGGCAACCACACCACCGCCTACCGCGCCTCCGGTGCCAACTGGTCCAGCGGCAGCCACACCGGCATCGACTTCCCCGTCTCCACCGGCACGAGCGTGAAGGCGATCACCTCCGGCACCGTCGTCACCGCCGGCTGGGGCGGCGCGTACGGCAACGAGGTCGTCATCAAGCACGCCGACGGCCACTACTCGCAGTACGGCCACATGTCCTCGCTCTCCGTCTCGGCGGGCCAGACCGTGACCGCGGGCCAGCAGGTCGGCCTGTCCGGCGCCACCGGCAACGCCACCGGCCCGCACCTCCACTTCGAGGTCCGCACGGGCCCCGCGTACGGCTCGGACATCGACCCGATCGCGTACCTGGCGTCGCACGGGATCAACGTCTGATCCGGGCAACACCGGTCCGGTGAACCGGACCTGAGCAGTGCAGAGAGGGACGGTGTGCGGCGGCGCACCGTCCCTCTGCTTATTCCCCCTTTACCAAAAACTGACCGGGTGGTCTATATCACCACCCGTCAACCCCGTATTACGGTCGCGTAGGTCACATTCGGCGGTGCAGGATATGCCCTTGTGGCAGACGATTCGAACAACATCCAGCAGGGCGTCATCAACCGACAGGGCGCCATCGGGTCGTACGCGGCGATTGGCGACAGCTTCACCGAGGGAGTCGGTGACCCCGGCCCGGACGGAACCTTCGTCGGCTGGGCGGACCGGTTCGCGGTACTCCTCGCGGACCAGCTCCCGGACCCCGACGCGGCGGCGGGCAGCGCAGGATCCGCGCACGGGAACTTCAGGTACGCCAATCTCGCCGTACGAGGACGCCTCCTCGACCAGATCGTCGAGGAGCAGGTGCCGCGCGCCAGGGAACTCGCCCCCGATCTGGTGAGCTTCTGCGCAGGCGGCAACGACATCATCCGGCCGGGCACCGACCCCGACGACGTGGCCGAGCGCTTCGAGCGCGCGGTCGCCGACCTGACCCGGTCGGTCGGCACCGTCATGGTCACCACCGGCTTCGACACCCGCAACGTGCCCGTGCTGCGCCATCTGCGCGGCAAGATCGCCACGTACACCGCCCATGTGCGGTCCATCGCCGACCGGTACGACTGCCCGGTGCTCGACCTCTGGTCCCTGCGCTCGGTCCAGGACCGGCGGGCCTGGGACGACGACCGGCTGCACCTGTCGGCGGAGGGCCACACCCGGGTCGCGCTGCGCGCCGCGCAGGTGCTCGGCCTCGACGTGCCCGCCGACCCGGACCAGGAGTGGCCGCCGCAGGCACAGCGCGGAACGCTCGAGGTACGGCGCGACAACATCCACTGGGCGCGCGAGTACCTGGTCCCGTGGATCGGCCGGCGGCTGCGCGGCGAGTCGTCGGGAGACCACGTCGAGGCCAAGCGCCCCGACCTGCTGCCGCTCTGAGGGGCCGCTGTCCTCAGTCGCCCCGGGCATCCGCAGCGCCGGCGGTGGCGACCGGGGGCAGCGGCAGCGCCGGTATGCGTTCCAGCACACCGCCCGCGAAGACGTCGTACAGCGGCAGCGTCTCCAGGTGCACGTACCCGATGTGGCAGTCGCAGACGGCGAGCGGGCACGCCCGCGGCCCCAGCGCCGCGCGGTAGCTGCCGTCGTAGAGATTGCCGAGCTCCGCGGGGACGAAGTGGCAGCGGCGCACCGTGCCGTCGCCGTCCACCGAGATCACCGACTCACCGGTCCGGCAGGGCAGGCCCGCCGAACGGTGCGGATGGCGGCTGTACGGGAACAGCGGGTCGATCCCCGTCCACCGGTCCGCCTCCTCGTCCGTGTAGGTATGCCCCTCGGCGGCGTTGACCCAGAGGTAGACCTCCTCGGGAAGGGCGGCCCGCAGCTGCCGCGCCTCGCCGAGATGGGCGTCGAGCCCGACCACTCCCACGCTGTGGCGGATCCCCAGCGACGCCAGCTCCCCGCACCGGCCCAGAAACCGCTCGTACGGTGTCTGGCCCGGGTGGTACGTGCACCAGAGCGCGATCTTGTCGCGGCCCGCGGCCCCCGCCGAGGCCAGCCACTGCGTACGGCCGCTGAGGTTCGTCTGGATCGCCACGCGGCGGACATGGGGCAGCCGGGCCAGCTCGACCAGCGCCCGGCGGTACCAGGAACGCACCAGCCCCTCGCCCCACGGGGTGAAGAGCACCGAGATCCGGTCACCGGTCTGCGCCGCTGCCCAGGCCGTGAACCGCTCCAGCGCCGCCCGGTCGGCCCGCAGCTGCTCCCGGCTGTCGCGCCGCTTGGCGAAGGGGCAGTACGGGCAGTCGTAGTCGCACGACGCGAGCGGGCCGCGGTAGAGAATCGTCAGGTCCATGCGGGGCTCACTTCAGTTCGTACGCGGCCATCGCGGCCCGTACGGCGGGGGAGAAGAGGTCGGGGCCCAGGGCGTCGGAGTGGGCGAGCCCCTCGGGGGACAGACGCAGCCGGCCGGTGGAGGCCGCGTCCGCGTCGAGCCAGCCCCGGGCCTCGAACCGGGCGAGCTCCTCGGGAAAGTCCCTGTCCGGGTCCGTGCCGAAGCGCTTGCGGTACTCGGACACGCGCAGGCCCTCGGCCTGCAGGACGGACTGCAGGAGATGACGGCGGCGCGCCTCGTCGCCGTCGGCGAACCGGCCCACCTCGGCGTGCGAGAAGTCCTCGGTGGCCGTGTAGCCGTCGATGATCGCCCGCACCTCGCGCATCTCCACCGCGTAGTCGAAGGAGTAGTGCAGCCGAGAGGTGTACGAACGGGCGCCGCAGCCCAGGCCGATCATGCCGTCGGTCTGGCAGGCGTAGTCATCGGGACCGTCGGCCAGCGGGGTGCCGGCGCGGCGGAACATCCGCATCGACACCTGCTCGTAGCCGCGGGCAAGGAGATGGTCGCGGCCGGCCCGGTACAGCCGCAGCCGCTGCTCGTCCCAGGCCGCGTCCGCCACGGCCTCGTCGGCGGCCCCGAGCCTGCCCAGGCCGGTCAGCGGACGGACGTAGAGCGGGTAGAGGTACAGCTCCTCGGGCCGCCACTGCAGTGCCGCGTCCAGCGAGGTGCGCCAGCTCTGCTCGGTCTGGCCGTCGATGCCGTAGATCAGGTCGATGTTGAGGACCGGGATGCGGGTGTCCCGGATCAGGCCGAGGGCCGTCTCCACGTCCGCGCGGCGCTGCGGGCGGGCCGCCGCACGGGCCTCGGCCTCGACGAAGCTCTGCACGCCGATGCTGATCCTGGTCGTCCCCCGGTCGGCGAGGACGGCCAGCCGGTCGGCCGTCGCAGTCGACGGGGACGTCTCCACCGACAGCGGCACCGACCGCAGATCGGCGCCCATGCGCTTCTCCGCGATGTCGCACAGGCGCTCCAGTTCGCCCGCAGTCAGGAAGGTGGGGGTCCCGCCGCCGAACGCGGCGGCGGCGAAGCGCACCGGTTCCCCGTCGCCCAGCGCGTCCCGTACGGCGGTCGCCTGCCGGTCCAGCGCGTCGAGATAGCGGGTGGTGAGTTCGTCGGGCGCACCGATCCGGGTGAAGAGGTTGCAGAAGCCGCAGCGGACCTCGCAGAAGGGTATGTGGAGGTAGAGCGAGAGCGCGTCCTTGTTCTCGCCCGCCCACAGGTCGCGCAGCGCGGGCCTCCCGCCGGGGTGCTCGGCGAGCCTGCCGTACGCCGTCTTGTGAGGATAGGCGTAGACATAGCTCTGGTACGGGCGAGTGGTGTGCGGACTGGTCATCGTGCGGTGGCCCCCGGTTCCAGGAAGAAATGCGCGTACGGAACGGTCCAGACGGACTCGTGACCGAGCCGATGACCGGTGTAGCCGTCGTCGCCGTACGCCGTGCCGTGGTCGGAGCAGACGATGGCGAAGGCCCTGCGTCGGCTGCTCGCTGCGGCGAAGAGCCGTCCGATGTGGGCGTCCACGTACTCCAGCGCGGCCGCGTGGGTGGCGCGGCTGTCGCCCGCGTCGCGGGTCGCGCCCGGCCGGTGGAACCAGTTCGGCTGGTGCAGTGCCGACACATTGACGAAGAGGAACAGCCGTCGGCCGGCCGGGAGTTCCCCGACGACCTGCTCGGCGCGGGCCACCTGCGCCTCGAACGAGGTGGCCGAGGCCACGCCGAACTCCGGCTCCCAGTGTGCCTCCTGGAACATCCCGGGCAGCACCGAGCCGAGCGGGGCCTGCCGGTTGAAGAACCCGACTCCGCCGATGCACACCGTGCGGTATCCCGCCCCGGCGAGAGCGGAGACCAGGTCGGGCGCGTCGAAGACGAAGGTGCGCTCCGCCGTGGTCTCACTGCCGGCGAACCGTGCGGCGAACAGCCGGGGATGTGGCCCGGGAGCGGCCGGAGTGGGCAGGAACCCCGCGAAGATCGCCTGGTGCGAGGCGTAGGTGAAGCTCCCCGGGGCATGCCGCTTCTCCCAGACACCACCCGGCAGATGCCGGGCCAGATTCGGGATGCGCCCGGCGGCGGCGAGCTCCGCCGCGACGTCGTAGCGCAGAGTGTCCAGGGTGACGAGCAGCAGATCGTGGCTGCCCACGACCTCGCTCATGTCGGGGGCGACGGCGCCCGTGACGCCGGAGGAGGACTCGGGTGATTCAGGGTGTTGCGCTGACACGATGGTTCCTTGCTCGGTTCATTACGGCGGCGACCTGCGCCGCATAGGTGTCCAGGCCCTCGGCGCCGCTGCCCGGAAGGCCGGTCAGCCGCGGCAGCAGATCACCGAAGGCGTTGACCTCGCCGACGGCGAAGCGCCGCCAGCCGGTTGCGGGCAGCAGGTCGACGCCGACGCACAGCGTGCCCGGGAAGGCGGCGGCCGCCCGCTCGCACACGGCCAGCGCCCCGGCCCAGCTGCCGCCCGCCGCCTCGACGGCGGCCCGCACCTCGCCGAGATCGCCGCGCGCGCCGCCGAGGTGCAGATTGGTCATGGGGGAGCGGCTGGTGCGGACGACCGCATGGGTCGCCCGGCCGTCGACCACCACGACCCGCAGATCGGCGACCCGGCCCCGCTGCGAGGCCTTCGGGAGCCAGCGCTCGATGTGCAGACCGTCGGGTGCGAGTGCGTCGACGACGGCAGCCACCTCGCGCTCCGTCGTGCAGCGCCGGACCTTGAGCGAGTTGTAGAGGCGGCCGGCCGGGTCGCGCTCGACCGAGGTGGCGGCCCGGATCCGGCCGGGGCCGGCCGTCTCCACGGCCATCACTCCGGAGGCGGAGGATCCGTGCGCGGGTTTCACGAACACGCGCGGCATGCGGTGGTCCGCCATCAGCTCACGCACATCGTCCCAGCCCTGTACAGGACGCGCCGAAGGCCCCGACGTAGGCGAGGCCGGAACGGGTACGCCGGCGGCGTCAAGGACGCCGTGACAGAGACGCTTGTCGAACAGCGCCGCGATGTCGCCGGGGCTGTCCAGCAGGAGCGCACCGGCGGTCGTCGCCGCCCTCGCCACGTCCCGTACGGCGGCGGTGAACCGTGCGTACCAGAGGGCCGAGCCCTCCACCCTGGTCGGGTCGTCGACACCGCGCAGCATCCGCTCGACCTCGGCGTCCTCGCCGGGCGAGTCGATGCGCACCGTCTCTCCGGGCAGGAAGGCCGCCTTCCCCTTCAGCACGTCCAGCCAGGACACCGTGCGGGCCGGCGGCAGCCCGGTGGCGCGCACGGCGTCCTGGAAGAGGCCGACCCGGCGGCTTCCGGGATTGCCGACGACCGCCAGGCGCGGCGCGCTACTCGCTGACCGCGACATAACGGGGCTCGTCGTCCTCGGGATCCCAGTCGTCCGCCTCGTCGAGATCGACATGGACGCCTTCGCGGGCACAGAGCTCCCGGACCCGGGCCGTCACCGGTTCGGTGACGTAGTGGTGGTGCAGATCGAGCGAGGTCAGATGGGTGAGCGGCTGACCGTTGAGAAGAGCCAGGGCCCCCGTGTCACTGAGCGTGCCCATGGAGAGCGAGAGTGACTCCAGCTGTGCGACTACCGGAGCGGACGCCACCGCCGCGGCGATCTCGTCCTGGATCTCGCTGTTCTGCAGGCCGAGATGGCGCAGCCGGGGAAAGCCGCTGCCGGAGAGCACGGGCCTCATGTCCTCCACCGTCGCGTCGCCGCCGTACCACGAGGCGCCGAACCAGAACTCCAGCCGCTCCAGAGCGGGCATTTCGCAGGCGCCGACCGCCCGGACGACATGGCCGGGCAGCCCCCCGGACTCGAACCTCAGCGACTTCAGCGTCAGGTGCCGCAGCGGACGCAGCTGAAGCTTCTCCTCCTCGGGGACGGCATCCCCGCCGCCGCGCACCACCAGCTCCTCAAGGCGCGGGAACGCCTCGACCAGCTCGGTGATGTCCGACATCTCCAGCCAGGACACCTCGCACTCCTCGCCGACGACATCGGCCAGGAACAGCGCGCGCAGCGCCGGGAAGCGGCCCGCGTCCGCGGTGATCAGCTCCGCCACGGGAGCGAAGGAGCTGTAGTCGTCCGGCCACCAGGGGCCGATCAGCAGGGCACGGACTGCGGCCGGGTCGACCGTGTCCAGGAAGTGCTGCCAGATCCCCGGGAATGCGGGGCCCTCCCAGGCGCAGTCCAACCGCCAGGCCACGGAGCCCGCCTCGGGCAACACCGCCGGGGCCGCGCTCTCCCCACCGGGCGGCGGCAGGGTGAGGACGGGCAGGCCGTGGAAGGTTTCGGGGTGCTCGATACCCGTCATCGCGCCATCACTCCGACACCGTGACGTACCGGCCCGCAGCCCCGCGGTCGCCCCACGGAGTGCAGCGCTCCGACAGGTCCACCCGCACGCCGTGCGGTTCCAGGGCCTCCATGACCCGGCGCTCCATCGGCTCGGTGAGGAAGTGGTGGTGCAGGTCGAGGACGTCGAGATGCGTCAGCGGCTGGCCCTCCAGCAGGGCTGCGGCGCCCTCGTCGCCGAGGGTGCCGCAGGACAGGTCGAGGGTGCGCAGCCGGGCCACGAGCGGGGCCGAGGCGACGGCGGCCGCGATCTCGTTCTCCATCTCGCTGTTGCGCAGACCGAGATGGTGCAGGGCCGGGAAGCGCGTCCCCGACAGCAGTGGCTCGAGAGCCAGCACGCCGGTGTCGCCTCCGTAGGCGGAGACACCCAGCCAGAGGTCGAGCCGCTCCAGCGCGGGCAGTTCGCTGTCCAGCACCCCGCGCACCACGTGGGCCGGCAGTCCGCCGGTCTCGATGGTGAGAGAACGCAGCCGCTCGTGCTTCGTGGCGGGGAAGACGAGCTCGGAACCGCCGCGCACCCCGAGCTCCACCAGCGCGGGAAAAGCGGTGAGCAGCGCGGTGACATCACTCTGCTCGATCCAGGAGATCTCCGCCTCCTCCATCGTCAGATCGCCGACGAACACCGCTTCCAGCGACGTCAGCCGCTCGGCTGCGGCAATCACGAGGCCGATCGGATACGACGACCTCTCCTCGTACGACTCGCCCCACTGCCCGATGATCAGCGCGCGGACACCGGCCGGGTCCACCTCGTCCAGGAACGCGGTGAACTCCTGCTCCCAGGTGCGGTCCTCGTCCTCGTACGGCTCGACGAAGACGCGCCAGGCCGCCGCGTCGGCGTCCGGCCGGGAGCCGTCGTCGGTCCCGGACCGGAAATCGACGGCCGGAAGGCCGAGCAACTCGTGCAGGTGGTCCACATCGGACATGGCCCTGATCTCCTGATGACGGCGACGGATTGATGTGCGCAAGGTCTATCAAGCCCCACTGACAACGGGGCGACCGGGCCCTGCCAACGGTGCTCACCGGCCGATTGTCAGACCCCCGCCGTAGCGTTTTCCATGTGGCCGGCACAGCGGGTGCCGTCGCGGAGGGGAGACGTCTGTGTACCGGCAGGGCGACGTACTGATCATGGCGCTGGAGGAGTCCGCGGTGCCCGCGAACCTCCTGGAAGCACCGGGCGAACTGCGCGACGGGCGCGGCCGGCTGGTCCTCGCTCTCGGCGAGGTCACCGGACACGCGCACGCCGTGCCGGGGCCGGGACGCCTGATCCGGGAGGGCGGGGTGTTCGGCCCGATGCTCCTCCACCTGCCCGATGGCGGACGCGTGGTGCACGAGGAGCATGCGGTGATCTCGCTGCCGAAGGGCTGGTTCCGGGTCGTGCGCCAGCGCGAGTACGCACCGGGGGCGGTCCGCATCGTCGCGGACTGAGGGACCGGAAACATCCGGAAGCGCATGACCGTCCGGAAGCTCATGAGCATCCGGAACACAGGAACACAGAGACACAGGAACAGGGGACGGGGAGAACGATGCAGTACGTGGACTCATGGCGGGCCGTGGCGGCGGCGACCGGTGCGGCGGACCGGTCGGCGGCCGAGGAGGGGGTGCGGCTCGCCTACCGCAGAGCGGGTCTGGCCGAGCCTGAGGAGTTCGTCTGGGCCGACTCGCCCAGGGCCGCCGTCGAGGCGGTGGAGAAACTGACCGATCCGGGGCGCTCGGTCCGTGACGACGTGCGCACCCGTCCCTGGGCGGAGGAACGGCGCCGGATGTACGACGAGTTGGGTCCGGCCGGCTGGTCCGCGCTGTGGTCCGCCACCGGCGCCCAGCTCTGGGAGACCACGTCGGCGCTCGCCGACCGCATACGGGCGGGCGTGGTGGCGGATCTCGCCGTGCGGCCCGAGGACGAGTCGGACGTCCGGCTGGTGCTGCTCGACGCGGTCCTGGGCCAGCACGACGCGGCCTGGCTCGCCGCCTTCGACGGCCGGGGCGACCGGCTCGACGGACTCGCAGCCGTCGCGAGGAATGCGGGCTGGTGGTGGCCCTACGAGCGCACCGTGGTGATGAGCGAACGCCCCGGGACGCTGCACCGGGACGAGGCGGGCCGGCTGGACAGCGGTGACGGCCCCGCGCTCGCCTACCGCGACGGCTTCGCCCTGTACGCCTGGCGCGGCATGCCCGTCCCCGCCGCATTCCTGGCGGAGCTGGGCGCACTGACCCCCGAGCGGATCCGTGCCGAGGACAACGCGGAACTGCGCCGCGTGATGCTGGAGTTCTACGGATACGACCGCTATCTCACCGAGTCCGGTGCCGAGCCGGTGCACCGGGACGAGACGGGAATTCTCTGGCGGATCGCGCTCGACGGCGACGAGGACGTGGTCATGGTGGAGGTGGTCAACTCCACTCCGGAGCCGGACGGAACGCATCGCACGTACTGGCTCCGGGTCCCGCCGGGCACCAGGACCGCGAAGGAGGGCGTCGCGTGGACGTTCGGACTCCAGGGCGAGTCCTACGCGCCGGTGCGTCAGACCTGACTGGCCGGCAGGGGGCGGGCAGACGGGACCGGCGGCGGACCGGGGTGCCGAGCCGTCAACCCGCCGGCCGGCCGATCGCCGGCCCGCCAACCGTCAAGCCGTCAGGGTCTGCTGGTCGATGCCCAGTTCACGGGCGAGCGCCTCCTCGGCCCACTCCAGCATCGTGGCCCGGGACAGCGGACCCGCGTACGACGTCATCTGCACCGCGAGACCGTCCAGGAGCGCCGTCAGCCGCCAGGCCACGGACATCGGGTCGTCGCAGTGGAACTCTCCCGCGGCCGCGCCCTCGTCGATGACCTCGGCCAACTCCGCCTTCCACTGCTGGTCGAGATCGCCCGCGACATTGCGCAGCGCCGGGTCGCGGAGGGAGGCTGCCCAGCCTTCGATCCACAGACGCCAGCCCTTGGCCTGGCCCGTCGGGGCGTACCACCGCACTGCGGCGCGCAGTCGGCGGACCGCGGTGGTGCGCCGGCTCAGGAGCTTGCGCAGTTGAGCCAGATCGGCTTCGGCGGCATGCGCGAAGGCGGCGGCGACCAGCTTCTCCTTGGTGGAGAAGTGGTAGAGCACGAGGGCGTTGCTCACGCCGAGCACGGACGCCACATCGGCGATCCGCACCGCCGCGACACCCCGTACCTCGATCTGCTCGACGGCAGCGCGCAGTAGCTCCTCGCGCCGCTCCGCCACACCCAACCGCACTCTTGCCACAGCGTCACCCTAACCAATGGCTGCTCCGACGCAGGCCGGGGGCGGGACCGGAACCGGCCCCGCCCCTTGGCTCTCCCGTTCATCCAACGCTGGACGGCGCGGTCAGCACCAGATGTCCGCGCAGCCCGAGTTGTAGGCGTCGGTCAGCGTCTCCGTCAGTGAGGCCCCGGTGGTGTCCGTGACCGTGGTCCGCAGATCGACCTTCGCCGTTCCCTGCGCCGGCACCGTGACCTTCCAGCGGCCGTCGGACCCGGGCACCGCGGACGCCTGCTTCCAGTCGGTCCCGTCCGTCGCGTACCAGACCTTCAACGACTTCATGTGCAGAGCCCGTTCGCTGCCCTGAGCGGACAGGCCGACCGAGTAGCCGAGCGGCTTCCCGGGGTCGGCCGTGTCCTCACCGTTCAACGGCAGCCGGTAGTCGAGGTCCAGCAGCCGGGCCGCAGTGGCGTCGTGCTCATGGCCGGAGCGGAACCGCCACTCACTTGTCACCCGGGTGCCGAGGACCCAGGTCACCGGATCGGGCGACGTACGCGTGGCATCGACGTTCAACCGGAACCAGTTGTCCTTCGACGGCAGATCGAAGGTGGCCCGGCCCGGTGCACTGTTGTGGGCCAGCTCCCTGCCGCTGTCGTCGAGGAGCGTGGTGCTGCCGCTGTCCGCGCCCGGTGCCGTCTCGGCCCGGTGTCCCGCCGCGTCGGAGAACATCGGCAGAGCGACCTTCAGCTTGTCGCCGTCCCGGGTGACCTGCGCCGCCCCGGCCTGCCTCCCGAGCGCCGGGTTGAAGGGTGCGGACATCCAGTCGTCGCGGTACTCGCGGCCCTTGCGGTACACCGTGGGCGCGCTGCTCAGCGTCCCCAGCGGATAGACCCGGTCGGAGACGTCGTACTGGTAGTGGAAGGTGGCCGTCGTCCACGCCACGTCCGGGGTGAAGTGGAGCGTCTGCTCCGACGGTGGCCGGTAGCTGGTGGACTGCTGATAGAGCGTCAGTCCGTTCCAGGTCGTCCAGGCGTAGAGCCCCTTGGGGTCCAACGGGTAGCCGTGGGTCCGTTCCACGGTCCTGACCGTTGCCAGGTCGGACTGCCGGTCGAACCAGTCGGCGCCCGCGGGCACACGGCCGTCGACCGAGTGGTGCAGATAGTAGGCGTCCGCCGATGTGCTGACACCGTCGACGGTGAGCGTCAGCGGCCCCTCGGCCAGGCGGGACCGCAACGCGGGCAGACTCGCCGAGTCCAGCCGGAGGACCGGCGTCGGCTGATAGACCGAGAGCCCGTATCCGACGTAGACGATGGCGGCCGTGCCCGCGTCCGACAGCTTCCGGTAGAGCGTGTTGTCGGTCCCGGTGTTGCTGCCGGCCGGAGTCCACAGCACGATCTTGCCCTTGAGATCCATCGCGGCCGGGTCGGTGTCCGCTCCGGTGCCGATGTCGACGACCTCACCGGTGGCCGTGCCCAGCCAGCTGTAGATGCTGTACTGCGAGAGCAGCAGCTTCAGTGCGTCGGCCGAGGAGCCCGGTTCGTGCGCGTCCACCTCGCGCTGCTGCCAGCTCAGCCCGCCGAAGAAGGTGAGCCCGTCCAGTGCCGGGCCGGTGGTGGGTACGGCCTCGACCCGGTACTGCCCTGCGGAACTCGGCGCGATCAGGCCGTCGTCCAGTGCCCCGGACCCGGTGCCTGTCCGCGAGACGATGCCGGTCGCCGACTGCAGAGCGACTCGTGCGGACCCGTCGTCCACCCCGATCCGGACCGGTTCTGCATCCTTCGTCTCCAGGGCGAGCGAGGTGTCCTGGCGGACCGTCACCCCGCGGGCGAAGTGGATCGCGGTCGTCCCGACGATCGTGTTGCCCACGGTGTCGTACTCCCAGGTGTGACCGAGGGCGCGGTAGCTGCCGCTCGGCAGGGTCACCGTCCTGGGCGTGGACCCGGTCAGGGAGACCAGCCGCGAGTCACCGGTCCGCTCGTTCTGCAGTACGACTCCGGTCGAGGTGCGCTCGGCGCCCTCGCGCGGTGCCGGGCCGGTGAGAGTGAGGGTGTACGTCTCCGGATCGGCCTCGACCGACACGGGCACGGTCGCCCGGCCGTGCCCGGACCAGGTCGCCGTGACGGCGCCGCTGTACGTCGTGCCGGCCGCCACCCGCGCCGGATCCAGGGTGACCTCCGTCGTCGCGGAGGACCGGGCGGGCACGGTCAGTGACTGTACGGATGTGCGCACGGTGTCGCCGGCCCCGGTGGACAGCCGGAGCCGCAGCGGCCTGTCCGTGGTGTTCGTCCACGTCACCTCCCGGCTCTGCGCGGCGGCCGAGGCGTTCGGGTACGTGGTGTGGGCGGCCAGTGTGGCGGGTTCGGCGACCACACCGGTGGCGAGCGCGGCCGGGACGTCGGTCAGACCGGAGCCGGTGTCACCGGCCGTCGCACCGTCGACCGGTGCCGCGCTGCCGACCAGCGCGGCCTTGAGGCGGGCACCGGACCAGTCGGGGTGCCGCTGGGCCAGCAGGGCGGCGGCCCCCGCGACGTGCGGGCTCGCCATGGACGTACCGGAGAGCGAGGCGTACGAGTCGGTGACGGCCGCATCGTCCAGGGTGCCCGACGCGCGGGCCGCCACGATGTCGCTGCCCGGTGCCGAGATCTCCGGCTTCACCGCAGGCCGGCCCTGGCGCGGGCCGCGCGACGAGAACGAGGACATCTCGCCGGACTTGGTCACCGAACCGACCGTCAGGGCGGCGTCGGCGGCGCCGGGCGCGCTGATCGTCCGGTCGCCGGAGTTGCCCGCCGCGATGACGAAGAGCGTGCCGTGCTCTGCGGAGAGGCGGTCGACCGCGGCCGACAGGGGGTCGGTCCCGTCGGAGGCCACGGACGACCCGAGGCTCATGTTGACGATGCGCGCGTCCTGGTCGACGGCCCATTGCATGCCCGCCAGGATCCAGGAGTCGTAGCCGTAGCCGTCGTTGCCGAGCACCTTGCCCTCGACCAGTTCGGCCCCCGGTGCGACCCCCGCGTAGCGGCCGCCCGATGCGGCCCCGGTGCCTGCGATGATCGATGAGACGTGTGTGCCGTGGCCCTGCAGATCCTGGACGTCGCCGTCCTCGGTGAAGTCCTGCGAGGCGGTGACGGCGCCCTTCAGATCGGGGTGGCCCCGGTCGTATCCCGTGTCGAGGACCGCGACCTTGGTGCCCTTGCCGGTGATGCCCGCGCGATGGGCCCGGTCCGCGCCGATCTGGGCGACGGAGGTGTCGAGCGTGGCCCGCACCCTGCCGTCCAGCCAGACCTTCCCGATGCCCTCGCCGCGGGCGCGTGACGCCGTTCCGAGCTGCTTCCACACGGTGTTCGCCGACTTCTTCGGCACGCTCAGGGCGGTGGTCCCCGCGGTCCGGAAGGCGGTGGCCACGCGCGCGCCCTCGGGGGCGCCCGGGCTGCCGGCGGACGGCGTGGCGCCGCCGACCAGGATCCGCAGCGTGTCGGTGGAGCCGTCCGCGTATCCGGACGCGACCAGCTCGGTCACGTCGAACAGCCGCCGGTCGACCCGGCCCCGGGAGATCTCGCCCGCCGCGTCGATCGGCATCGCGTACTCGTGCCCTGCCACCCGGAACCGGGTGAACCCCATGCCCTGCCGGCCGGGACCCGGCACGATCGAGCTGATCTGCAGGGAGTTCCCGTTACCGCTGTACGTCACCACGTCGCCGGTCAGCAGGGTGACGCTGCGGCCCGCGCTGCCGGTTGCCGGAGTCACGGAAGGGTCCGCGAAAGAGGGGGTGCTGTCGGCCGCGGCCGGCAGTGTTCCGCCGGTCAGAGCGGCGGCGAGTGCTGTGGCGCAGACCGCTGCCCATCTGGTTCGTCTCATTCTCACCTCGTGAACTTGTGTGTTCTCAGGGGGTGGTGAGGTGAGAGTGTCAGGAGCATGGCGATCCGGGGGGCGACTTCCGCTGGCGGGAAGGCGCCATGGCAGCTACTCGCCGTCCGCGACGGCGCACGGACAGCACCGGCCCCGCGGCGCAGGGGTTTCTCGTTGATCGGACTGGATCAGGGTGTGGTGCCGGACCCCGCGAGCCCGGCGCGATCCGAACGAGAAGCCCTGGGTCCGGGCGGCTCCGGTCCCGCGGTCAGCGGTACCAGCCGAAGCGGTCGGCCATCACCGGCAGCCGGTCGGCGACGACGGCGTGTGCCGCCGCGCGCGGAGTGCAGCCGTCCGCCGCGGCGCGGGCCACCACGAGTTCGATGAGGGCGCGCATGGAACGCCGGATGTGTGCGAAGGCCTCGTCCGCGTCGGCGCCGATGTCACCGAACAGGGTCCACCACCACCAGGCGTTGGTGCCGGAGTTGACGACCACATCGGGCAGTACCGTGATCCCGCGTGCGGTGAGCAGTGCCTCCGCCTCGGGCAGGACCGGCATATTGGCCGCCTCTACCACCCAACGGGCCTTGATCCGGGCCTGGTTCGTCAGGTCGACGGCGTAGGAGACGGCCGCGGGCACGAGCACGTCCGCCTCCTGCGCCAGCCAGGCGTCGGCGGGCAGCTCCCGATCGGTGTCGCGCAGCACGTCGCGGTCCACCGTGCCGTAGGCGTCGCGGGCGGCCAGCAGCGCCTCGACGTCGAGACCGGCCGGATTCGCGATCGTGCCCTTGATGTCGGCGACGGCGACCACCCTCAGGCCGGCCCGGGACAGGAACCGGGCGGTCGCCCCGCCCATGGTGCCGAGCCCCTGGAGCGAGACCCGCGCGTCGCGGTACGCGATCCCGGCCCCGTCCAGCGCGGCGAGCGCGGACTCGGCGACTCCGCAGCCCCCGGCCAGTTCGTCCAGGCCGATGCCGTCCACCTCGACGGCGAAGGCGTCGGCCAGCCGCCGGCGCGCCGCGGTCTCGTCGTCGAGCAGCGGGTAGACCGCCTGGACGGTGGAGACGAGCCCGGCCTCCATGGCGGCCCGGTCGACCAGGTCCTGGGTGAGCCCGAGGTCCTCGCCGGTCGTCCAGATGTTCTCCACGTACGGACGCATCGCCCGCAGATAGCGCACCAGGATGCCGTACGCCGCCGGATCGCGGGGGTCGCAGTCGATGCCACCCTTGGCGCCGCCGAGAGGTATGTAGCGCGCACCGGGCCGGGCCGCGTCGAAGTGGAGGGCTTCCTTCATGGTCATGCCGCGGGCCAGCCCGGCCACCTCGTCCAGCGTGCACCCCGCACGCATGCGCAGCCCGCCACTGGACACCCCACGCACCAGCCGGTCCACGACGAGGTGCCCCTGGTGGCCTGTGACGTGGTCCGTCCAGGTCAGTGAGATCAACGGGGCGGGCGGGGACACCGGAGGTGTCGTCATCGGGGCACTCCTCGGTCACGGCGATCGGGGCGGTGCCGTGGATACCGGGGGGCGGACCCGCCGCCCCCGATGCCGGCCGACGATCATTTACTGAATCGCCAGTCAGTATCGGGAGGCGGGGGCGCGCTGTCAATGCCGCCCGCGGCGCCTCACCGGTCCGTGGCCGGAGTGCGCCGTCCGGAGGCGCTCGGCGGCCGCAGCTCGCACCGGTCCTTGAAGCCCTGGCTGGTGAGGCCGAGCGCGGAATTGGACCGCGACCGCATGTTCTCCACCGCGATCATCGTCGTCAGCTCGACCAGGGCACTCTCGCCGAGCGAACCGCGCAGCCGGTCCACCAATTCGTCCTCCACCTGCGGCGGAGTGACGGTCATGGCCTCCGCGTAGGCCAGCACATCGCGCTCCAGCGGGGAGTAGGCGTCGCTGTCGCGCCAGGCCGGGATCTCGCTGAGCTTGCGCGGGTCCATGCCCTGGCTGTGGTTCACCCAGTACCCGAAGTCCATGCACCAGCTGCACCCGACGGTGGCCGCGGACGCCATCACCGCCAGCGCCTTGAGCTGCGGGTCCAGCTTCTTCCAGCGGCCCACGGACAGCTCGAACCGGGAGTAGGCCCACAGCACCCCGGTGTGGTGGGCACTGGCGCGCAGCGGATCGGCGACCTTTCCGTACGTACGGTTCGAGTGCCACGAGACGGCGCGGAACAGGAGGCTGCGGGGCGGGTCGAGCGAGATGCGGGCGGTCATGACCGGTCTCCTTCGGTACGGCTCGGTGCCGGCGGGGCGGTGGGGGCACCGCCGCCGGCCTGCTGACACGGGTGCGACGAGCGGCGGCCGCAGGACGTGACATCGGTGCGCCCGGGGGAGTGACCGGGAGCGGCGGGTGATGGCCGGATCCGGACGTATGCGGACCGAGTCCGCGCCGGATACGGAATCCTGCGGGCGGACCGGACGTTGGATCCGGCATGACGGGATTCGATGCGCAACAGCAGGGGCTGCTACGGCTGGTCGCCGAGGAGGGCGGCGGTGTGCTGGTCACGCTCAGGCGGGACGGCAGACCGCAGCTGTCCAATGTGAACCACTTCTACTA
Source organism: Streptomyces sp. LN549 (assembly GCF_043203805.1). Classification (NCBI taxonomy): domain Bacteria; kingdom Bacillati; phylum Actinomycetota; class Actinomycetes; order Kitasatosporales; family Streptomycetaceae; genus Streptomyces; species Streptomyces sp. LN549. The sequence continues at coordinate 8,179,492 of NZ_JAZHRI010000002.1, forward strand.
CCCCGACGAGCGCATCGTCCGCGTCTCGGTCACCGAGGGCCGGGCGAAGACCCGGAACCTGTTGCGGGACCCGCGGGCGAGCTACCACGTGACCAGCCAGGACCGGTGGGCGTGGACTGTCGTGGACGGCACGGCCGAGCTCACGCCGGTGGCCGCCGACCCCGACGACGCCACCGTGGCGGAACTGATCACGCTCTACCGCGACGTCCAGGGCGAGCACCCCGACTGGGACGACTACCGCAAGGCCATGGTCAGGGACCGCCGGATCGTCCTGCGGCTCCATGTCGAGCACGTGTACGGGCAGCAGCGTGGCTGAAGGGGTCCTTCCGGAGCACCATCCCGTTGGGTGCTCCGCTCTCGCACACTCGTCCCCCCTGTCCATAATGAGACGATACCGACTCCCTCAGGAGATCTTGTGACCGGCGCCGACTCCACACTCCCGCTCCGCACCAGGCTGCGTGCGCTGCGTCCCGCCGCCTTCGGGGCCGACCCCGGCGGCGCCCGTATGGAGCGCATCCGCCGTTCCCCGAACTTCGCCGACGGGGTCTTCCAGAACCCGGTGGGGGCGCGGACCAGACCGTCCGGGTCCGCCCTGGAGTTCGCGAAGGTGTACTTCCGCAAGGAGGAGCGGGTCCTCAGGGCGCCGACGGGGACCGTGCCCGTGCACGCCACCACCCTCGCCGACCTCGCCGAGCCCCCCGCCTCCGGTCTGCGGCTCACCTGGATGGGGCATTCCAGCGTGCTCGCCGAGATCGACGGACGGCGGGTGCTCTTCGACCCGGTCTGGGGTGAGCGCTGTTCGCCCTTCGCCTTCGCCGGTCCCAAGCGCGTGCACCCCGCACCGCTGCCGCTCGGCTCCCTCGGCCCGGTCGACGTGGTGGTGATCTCGCACGACCACTACGACCACCTCGACCTCCCGACCATCCGCTCCCTCGCGGACACGGCCACGGTCTTCGCGGTGCCGCTCGGTGTCGGTGCGCACCTGGAGCGCTGGGGCGTGCCCCTGGACCGGATCCACGAGCTCGACTGGAACGAGTCCACGACCGTCGCCGGAATCAGCCTGACCGCCACTCCGGCCCGGCACTTCTGTGGCCGCGGTCTGCGCAACCAGCAGCACACGCTCTGGGCCTCCTGGGCCGTCACAGGGCCCGAGCACCGGATCTACCACAGCGGTGACACCGGCTATTTCCCCGGGTTCAAGGAGATCGGCGCCAAGCACGGCCCCTTCGACGCCACCATGATCCAGATCGGCGCGTACAGCCAGTACTGGCCGAAGGACCAGACGGACAGCAAGCCGGAACCCGGCGCCTGGCCGGACATCCACATGAGCCCCGACGAGGGGGTCCAGGCCCATCTCGACCTCCAGGGCGACGACCCGTCGGCCGGCGTCATGCTGCCGATCCACTGGGGCACGTTCAACCTCGCCCTGCACCCGTGGGCCGAACCCGCCGAATGGTCCATGCGCGCCACGCAGTTCGCCGGCGTGACGATGGCGGCCCCGCGACCGGGCCAGCCGTTCGAACCCGCCGATCCGCCCGCCGTCGAGCCCTGGTGGCGCGGTGTGGCCGCCGAACCGGCACCGGGGTGGGGCAACTGGCCTCCCGTGCACGTGCAGCTTCCCGGCGGGGCCAAGGCCGCTGCCTCCCTCGACCGCGACCGGGACCGGGCGGCCCAGGCGTAGGACGGACGCGCCGGCCGGAGAGGACGGGGCTCACCGCCACGGCCGGGGCGGTGACGTCCGAACGGGGCGGGAGGGCGGTCGAACGGAGGTACGCTGCGCCCGGAGGAGCTCACTTTCCCGGGGGAGCGGCCATGCTGCGGGTGTACTTCACGTCCGAGGACCTGGCGCGGGTCAGGGTGGCTCCCGGCCCGGACTTCCTCTGGGAGATCAGCAACAGCGTGCAGACGCTGCAACGGCGCGACGGTGAAAGGGTGTTCGGCGCCTGGCGCCGCTGGGTGCGACCGCGACTCTCCGACAGCCCCCGGCTGCTGTCCTCGTTACTGCCCCCGCGTGGCTACTCGCCCGACTTCCTCACCCCCACGTCCGGCGACCGCGCCACGCTGCAGGGAGCCATCGACACCCTGATGAGCACCCCGCGGCCACGGCTGCGGACCGACCTGACCCACTTGGCGTCCTCGCTCCGACTGCCCAGCTGGGTCGACTCGTTGGCGGGAGGCGACACCGAAGCCCTGCGGCGTCTGGGCGGAGCTCTGGGTACGTACCAGCGCGAAGCGCTCGCACCGTACTGGCAGCGCGTCCACGCCCATATCGACGCCGACCGCGCCGTCCGGCTGCACAGTCTGCTCGACGGGGGAACCGAGGGCCTGCTGGCCGGGCTCGGGCCGCAGTTCCGCTGGCGTCCGCCCGTCCTGGAAGTGACGTATCCCGTCGATCAGCACCTGCGCCTGCGCGGCCGGGGGCTCGTACTCCAGCCGTCGTTCTTCTGCTGGCCGACGCCGATCACGCTGGCCGACGGGGACCTGCCGCCCGTTCTCGTCTATCCGATCCACCACGCGGCCGACTGGGCCGGACCGCCCCCGGCCACCGCCTCCGGGTCCCGTTCCGCGGAAGGCTCCGGGCCTCTGGGGCCCCTGCTCGGGCACACCCGTGCGGGCATCCTGCGTGCCACCCGCACCGGCTGCTCCACCGTCGAGGCGGCCCGGCTCCTGGACGTGACCCACCCCGCCGTCAGCCAGCACCTGAACGTGCTGCGTGCGGCGGGACTGGTGGCCACGGTGCGCAAGTCCGGACGCTCCTTCCATGTCGCGACCGCCGAAGGGAGGGCCCTGCTGGCCGCGGAGGAGCGGACCCGTCGGTCACCGGAGCACGGAGCGTGAAGCCCGGACGGTGACCGCTGAGACGTGACGGTCATTCAAGTACCGCCGTAAGTCTGAACTTTCGTCGCTTGCGCCCCTCGTGCGGCAACGGCGACCCTGATCCCGCGGTCCCGCACAGCTGAGCGGTTCCCGAATCCGTTTCTGCTCGCAAGGCCACCCCCACCCTCCTCAGGAGCCTTCATGCGCAAGAGACTTGTGTCCACCGCGATTGCCGTCGCTGCAGTCGGAGCCCTTCTCCAGCCCACCCTGGCCCAGGCGTCGCCCGTACCGCACACCCCGTCCGTTTCCGTACTCGCGCACGGCTCGAAGGCCGGTACGGCCGTCGTGAGCGGACACAACCGTCCGGGCACCCGGCTGGACGTCGCCGCCGGACGTACGCAGAGCGCGCACTGGCTGCAGATCGACTACCAGGTCCAGGAGACCGGCTACTGGTGCGGCCCCGCCGCCACCCGCATCGCGCTCTCCGCCCGGATGGCGCCGCCCAGCCAGGGAGACCTGGCCTGGCAGCTCGGCACCACCGAGGCGGGCACCGACCACATCGGCCAGGTCACGAGCGTGCTCAACGCCAACCTCGGCGGTGGCTGGTACGAGACCAAGGAGATGCCGAACGACCCGCCCACCCAGGCACAGCGGGACCTCCTCTGGTACGACATCGTCTTCGACATCGACCGCAACTACCCGCTGGTGGCCAATATCGTGGCCCCGCCCGGCAATCAGCCGCCCGGCTATCCGTCGGACCAGACGATCTACCACTACTTCACCGTCTTCGGCTACGACGAGGTGGACCGCACCGTACTCATAGCCGACCCCGCCTCCTTCAGCGGCAACCAGATCTACTGGATCTCCTTCGACCAGCTCGCCACGCTGATCCCGCCGAAGGGATACTCGGCATGAGCGCGAACGAGGGCCGTCCCACCCGCAGAAGCGTCATCAGGGCCGTCGGCGGGCTCTCCGCGGCGATGGCGCTGGGCGCCGGCAGTGTCCTCGCCACGGCAACGGCGGCCAGTGCCGCGGGTGACGGATTCGGGCTGCGCATCGTGGACCGCAACGAGAGCGACCCCCGGATGCGCTACTACCGGTTCGCGACGGACGCGATCGGCTGGAACCCGGGAGTCAACGTCCTGCTTCCCGACGGCTACCACACCAGTGGCAGCCGCTACCCCGTTCTCTACCTGCTGCACGGGGGCGGCACGGACCAGGACTTCATCACGTTCGACCGTGCGGGCATCAGGGCCTGGACGGCAGGCAGGCCGGTCATCGTCGTGATGCCCGACGGCGGCCACGCGGGCTGGTACTCCAACCCGGTCAGCTCCAACGCCGGTCCCCGGAACTGGGAGACCTTCCACATCGCTCAGCTGCTTCCCTGGATCGACGCGAACTTCCGTACGTACGCCGAGTACGACGGACGGGCCGTCGCCGGGTTCTCGATGGGCGGCTTCGGCGCGCTGAAGTACGCGGCCAAGTACTACGGCCACTTCGCCTCGGTGAGTGCCCACTCCGGTCCGGCCAGTCTGCGCCGTGACGCGGGCCTGGTCGGCCACTGGGCCAACGCCTCGTCCGCGGCGGTGGAACTGGCCGGCGGCACGGTATACGGCGTACCGCTGTGGGACCAGGCCCGGGTCAGCGCCGACAATCCGGTCGAGCGGATCGAGAGCTACCGGAACAAGCGGGTCTTCCTGGTCGCGGGCACCAGCCCCGACCCGGTCAACTGGTTCGACCAGGTCAACGAGAACCAGGTGCTGGCCGGGCAGCGGGAGTTCCGCGCGCTCCTCGGCAACGCCGGCATCCCGCACGAGTGGCACGAGGAGCCCGGCGGACACGTCTTCCGCGACTACATGTTCCAGCGCGACCTCGACGGCATCATCGCCCGGCTCCGCAAGGCGTAGCGGGCAGCGCCACCCCAACAAGCCCCCTCGACGCCGTCGAGGGGGCTTGCCGCGTCCGCGGGCACCGTGCGGGTGTTCCGGCGTCGTACGGCTGCCGGCGGTACCGCCGATCGGGTGCCGGCCCACTCTGTATTCACCCGGAGAAATCGGTTGCGCGTACGAGAGGTCATACCAGAGCGGGACGGATGGCGGGCAAGTTCCACAACTGCACGTCGCGCTCTCACACCGGGCGACTACCGTGTGTGTCCGGTGATCAACGGTGGGCTCATGTTTTCCGAGCCTGCCCGGCCGATGACCCGAGAATGACCGACCACCGTAGGTGTCACCACATGAATGCCGATTCCTGGTGCCCCACGTACCGAGGACGCTGATGTCTCAACTTCGCGCACCCGACGCGCGACCGGAACGACGAGAGGGCGGGCGGCACGGCCGACCGGGTCCCCGTTCCCACTCGGCCGCGGCCAGGCCGCGCACTGCCCGGCCGTCTCCCGAGACGCGCATACGCCCCCAACTCCTGCGCACCGCAGTCCTGCCTGCCGTCGCCGTCGCACTGGCCGGCGCCGCGGCGGTCATCTACACCGCCCGCGCCGGCGACGTCCGGCCGTCCACGGAGCTCTGGACGGCGCTCGGCGCCGCGGGCGGACTGGCGGTCGTCGCGATGGTGGCCGCCTTCCTGGCCGCCAACCGGGTCGCGACCACCGTCCTCGGCCGCTGCCTGGCCCTGCGCCGGGCCAGCGCACAGGGCCAGGCCGACCTGCAACGGGTGGTGGAACAGCTCCGCAACGGCGAACCCGTGCCCGCGCGGCGCCCCGCGCCGCCCGTCGCCCCCGGCAGCGACCCCTTCGAGCTGCTCGCGCAGGAGCTCGGACGCCAGCAGGAGGGAGCCGTGGCCGCCGTCGTCCAGGCGTCCCGGCTGTCCGAGCACACCGGCGAGGACCAGAAGGTGGAGGTCTTCGTCAACCTCGCCCGTCGTCTGCAGTCACTCGTGCACCGCGAGATCCAGCTGCTCGACGAGCTGGAGAACCAGGTCGAGGACCCCGATCTGCTCAAGGGCCTCTTCCACGTCGACCACCTGGCCACGCGCATCCGCCGGCACGCCGAGAACCTCGCCGTCCTCGGAGGCGCCGTCTCCCGACGCCAGTGGAGCAACCCGGTCACCATGACGGAGGTGCTGCGCTCGGCGATCGCCGAGGTCGAGCAGTACCCGCGGGTCAAACTCGTACCCCCGATCGACGGCACGCTCCGCGGGCACGCGGTGGCCGACGTGATCCACCTGCTGGCCGAACTGGTGGAGAACGCCACCGTGTTCTCCGCCCCGCAGACCCAGGTCCTGCTCCGCGCCCAGCGCGTCACGGCAGGTCTCGCCCTGGAGGTGGAGGACCGAGGTCTCGGCATGCCGGGCGACGAGCAGAAGCGGATGAACACCCTGCTGGCCGACCCCGACCAGGTCAATGTCGCCCGTCTGCTCCAGGACGGCCGGATCGGCCTGTTCGTCGTGGCGTCCCTGGCCCGCAGGCACGGCATCGCCGTGCGGCTCCAGAGCAACATCTACGGCGGCACCCAGGCCGTGCTCGTCCTCCCGCAGTCCCTGCTCGGCGCCGACGACGACGGGTCCGGCGAGGCCACCGGCGCACCGGTCCCACCCCTCGGCCCCGTGCACCGTCCGCCACCCCCGGACGGCACCGCAGGACGCCGCAGCCCGGCCCCCGCCCCCGACCCGGAGCGTCGCCCCTACGTACCGCAGCAGCAACTCCGGCTCCACCAGGCACCGCAGCAGACGCCGCGCCAGGGCGAGGGCCCCCCGCTCCCGCTGCGCGCCGAACGCCTGGACCGGCCCACCCCCGCCGATGCCTCTTCCGGCATCCGTTCCACGGACGACGAGGTGCCCGCACTCCCTCAGGAGACCGGTGTCGTGCGCGGCACGATGGGCAGGCCCCAGCTCCCCCGGCGGGCCAACCAGGAACACCTGGTCCCGCAGCTCAGAGAGGCTCCCGCACCGCGCACCGAGGAGGAGCCCACCCTGCACGACCCGGGTCTGGTGGCGGCCTTCCGGCGCGGCATCGACCTCGCCGAGGCGCGTGAGGAGTCCGAGGCGGAGAGCGCACCGGACGCCGACCCAGGATTCGTGACGTCGCCGGACTCCGGCGGGCCCGGAGACGTGCGGACCGGCCGGGGAGCTCCGGCACCGGTCCGGGCACCGCTGGACCCGCTCCCGGTCCGCGGCGCCGCTCCCGTGGAACTCCTCCGGGCCGGCTCGTACCACAGCGATCAAGACCCACTCGAAGCGCACGTGAACACCACCAAGGAGTAGATGCACCATGGCGACCGATATGCCGTCCGGTCAGGTCTCGGACCTCGACTGGCTGCTGAGCGGGCTGGTACAGCGGGTGCCGTACACGCGCAGCGCGGTCCTGCTCTCCGCCGACGGGCTGGTGAAATCCCTCCACGGCATGGACGCCGACAGCGCCGACCACATGGCCGCGCTGGCTGCGGGCCTGTACTCGCTCGGCCGCAGTGCGGGGGCCCGGTTCGGGGACAACGGAGAGGTCCGCCAGGTGGTGGTGGAGCTCGACTCGACGCTCCTGTTCGTCGCCACCGCCGGCTCCGGCACCTGTCTGGCCGTGCTCGCCGGGCGGAACGCCGACGCCGCCGTGCTGGGTTACGAGATGACGATGCTGGTCAAGAGCGTCCGGCCCTATCTGATGACCCCGACCAGACAAGCGGCCGGGGTGCCGGGCGCCACGGGGCTGTGACCGTGCCGGCCACGCAGGACGGGCCGTTGCTCGACGATGCGGCAGGCCGCCTCATCCGCCCCTACACCGTGAGCAACGGCCGCACCCGTCCCACGACCGTGCTCGATCTGCTCTCCCTGGTGATGGCCACCGGGACCGTCCCGCAGACCCACCTCGGACCCGAGCACTCCGTGGCGCTCGGGCTGTGCGGGGGTCCCACCTCGGTGGCCGAGATCGCCGCGCACCTGCGGTTGCCCGCGGTCGTCACCAAGGTCCTGCTCTCGGACCTCGTCGACTGCGGCGCGGTCACCGCGCACCCGCCCGCCTTCCATGACATGCCCACCGACCGATCCCTGCTGGAGGCAGTGCTCGATGGCTTACGACGACAGCTCTGACGGCTTCGACGGCTCCGACCCGTACGCGGGGACCGCAAGCCCCGGACACGTCGGATACGCGGACGCCCCGGGCGGCGGATACACGGTCCCGCCGGGCGGCGGATACTCGGTCCCGCCGGGCGACATGGGGTACGGGGACCAGGCCGGCACGTCCGGATACGAGGAGGCCCCCGGCAGCCCCGAGGGATTCCCCGTCGCGCTCAAGGTGCTGGTGGCGGGGGGTTTCGGCGTCGGGAAGACGACGTTCGTCGGCGCGGTCAGCGAGATCGCGCCCCTGAGTACGGAGGAGCTGCTGACCCAGGTCAGCGCGGCGACGGACAGCCTCGAAGGCATCGAGTCCAAGACCTCCACCACGGTGGCGATGGACTTCGGCCGCATCACGCTGGACGAGCAGCATGTGCTCTATCTGTTCGGTACGCCCGGACAGGAGCGCTTCTGGTTCATGTGGGACGAACTCTCCCAGGGCGCACTCGGAGCGGTCGTGATCGCCGACACCCGGAGACTGGAGGAGTGCTTCGCGGCCGTCGACTTCTTCGAACGGCGCGGGATCGGATTCATCGTCGCCGTCAACGAGTTCGACGGTGCTTTCCGGTACGGCCCGGAGGAGGTGCGGGCGGCCCTCGACCTCGCGCCGGCGGTCCCGGTCGTCCTCTGCGACGCACGCATCGCGAGTTCGGGCACGGGCGCGCTGGTCACCCTGGTTCAGCACCTCATCAACGCCACCGCCGAACCCGCCCCGCTGACCGGCTACGGAAGTTACGGAGCCCATCCGTGACGACCCCGCACGCCCTCGGGCGGCTGCTGCTGACGCCCGTCGACAGCGACGCCCAGGTCCGGACCCAGAGGCTGCGCAGCCTCGGCCTGGGCGAGCGGTCCGACGCCTCGTTCGACAACTTCGACGCCTTCGCCGACCGGGTGGCCGAAGTGACCGAGGTGCCCTTCTCGATGGTCAACTTCATCGACGGGAACCGTCAGTTCTTCGCCGGGCTGCACACCCCGGCGGGCACCTGGAAGGGCTCCGACCTGGGGGCCGCGGCAGCCGGAAGCGGCCGCAGGGGCCGCTATGTGGCCATCGATCACGGTTTCTGCCCGCACGTCGTCGTCCGGCGCAAGGCGCTGGTCCTGGAGGACGTGTGCGACTACCCGCGCTTCGCCGGGAATCCGGTCGTCGACGACATAGGCATCCGTTCCTATCTAGGAGCGCCCCTCATCGACCGCACGGGCATCGCCCTGGGCGCCGTCTGCGCTGTCGACATCGTGCCCCGCCCGTGGGGACGGGCGGGGCTGGACACGATCAAGTCCCTGGCGCAGGAACTCGTCGGGCACATTCACCAGCGGGAGGAGAACATCCTCGGGCGCTGAACGCCCGACAACAGGTCCGCGGTCAGGCCTCGACCGTGCGGCCGTCCAGGAAGGTGAGCACGACCGAGTCGCCGTCCACCCGCACCCGCACGGCCGTGCGCAGCGCCTCGGGATGAACACTGTCGCGGGACAGCACGACGAGCGAGACATGGACGCTGCGGCCGCCCGCCTGCGGTGCGCTGCGCAGATACGGGACCGCCGAGTGCGGGCCGTGGGCATTGGACTCGACGTCGCGCGCCACCGCGGCGCCCTCCGCACCCCCGTCCCAGCCGTACAGTGCGACCAGCGCGCTGCTCAGCCCCTCCGCCGTGCGCGCGAGGGCCCAGTCGGGCCCCGACGAGGCGAACGGACTCTGCGTGTCCGCGACCGCGTGGCCGCCCTCCCTGACCACCGCTCCCTCGGGCGCCTCGACCCGGTGCACCCGGATCTCCCACGGGCCGTGCAGCACACTCGTCGTCTCGATGCGGTAGGCGCGCTCGTCACCGGGCAGCCGCGCCGCCGACCACGAGGCCGCGACGCGGTCCTCGCAGCGCAGCGGATGGATCCGGCGGCGCCGGGACGGGGTGCCGTCCGGGGCGATCAGCGCCAGATGGCCGTCGACGGTACGGGCCAGGGCGTGCGGGGCGGACTCGGGTGCCGTCGCCGTCGAGTAGGCGAACTTCGCGTAGTGCGGATCGTCCTCGCCCGCGTCCTTGTCCGGGTCGGCGCCCGCCTCGATGTCCGCGGGTCCGGGTCCGGGCGGATTGTGGTCGCTGCCGTGGTTGACGAGCCGGACGATGCCGTCGTGCCGGGTACCGTGCAGCAGCCAGCCGGGTGCGGGCAGCGCGGTGTACGTGTCGGACTCCTCCACGGGCAGCGGGAGTTCGCGCGCGGTCCACACCTCGTGGTCCGGGGGAAGCAGCAGGCCGAGGAATCCCTTGCTCGCCCAGTACGGCGACGCGGGACCGGAGTACGGCTGGGTGGAGGGCAGGAAGGTGTCGTACCAGCCGAGTGTCAGCAGTCCACGTTCGTCAGGCACCCCGCGCTCCGCGAAGTGGCGCAGGGTGCCCGAGGCGAGCCGGCGGGTCAGACCGGGCGCGAGCGGGGTGCAGTCGGACAGCGCGCCCATCCACACCGGGCCGAGTGCGGCGAACCGGTAGGCGAGGGAACGGCCCTGGTGGACGGGGGCGCCGTCGGCCCCGAAGAAGTGCTGGTAGTCCTCCAGGAAGCGGCCGAGCCGCTGCCGGTAGACCGCGGCCCGGCCGCCGTCGCCGTCCGGGCCCGCGATCCGGGCCCACAGCAGCGGGTACAGATGCATGGCCCAGCCGATGTAGTAGTCGAAGTTGCGGCCGTCCCCGTCGGTGTACCAGCCGTCACCGACGTACCAGTCCTCGATCCTGTCCAGCCCCTCCTCGATGTCCGAGGCGCTGTACGGGGCTCCCACCGAGGCGAGAAACTGCTCGGACACCACCTGGAAGAGCCGCCAGTTGTTGTCCCAGGTGCGGCCGCCGACGAATCCGGAGAACCAGTCGACGACCCGCTCCTGGACCTTCGCGTCCAGCCGGTCCCAGATCCACGGCCGGGTCTCGTGCAGCGCGACGGCGACCGACGCCGCCTCCACCATCTGCTGCGAACAGTCCGTCAGACGCGGCCAGGCCTCGCCGCTCGCGGGGTTCGTGCCGGCCGCGAGACCGGCCGCGTACCGCTCGGTCAGCGCGGGGTCGACGGCCCCGCCCGCGCCCGCGATCCGGCAGGCGGCGAGCAGGAACGACCGGGCGAACCCCTCCAGCCCGTCGGACACGACCCCGGACCAGCTGCCCCGGCCCGGCAGGCGGTACTGCGCGAATCCGGGGGTCGCGTACGGCGTCAGCGCGTCCAGCATCCGGTCGGCGGTCGCCTCCCAGTGCGCCCGGGTCCAGCCGGTACGTGACGACAGGATCCGGTCGGTCGGCGGCAGATGCAGATGCGGGGCGACGGACATGGTGGTGCTGCTCCCAGGAATCGGTGTGAGTGGTTACCGGACGAGTTCGGCGCGGTGCGTATGGCCCCGGGACCCGCCGACGGCGACGGTGAGGACGGGCCGGGGTCCCGGAGCGAGGGTCACGGTGTCGTCGGAGGACGCCACCGACCCGACATGGAAGGGGAGTTCGAACGAGACCACGGTCTGTGTCCGGCCCGGGTCGGCGACCGCGACGGACACCTGCGCGCCCCGTCGCCGCACGAGGATCGTCGCCGGACCGGATGAGGTGATCCCGGCCGCCGAACCGGCGCCCCAGAAGTGCACCGCGGTCAGTCCGGTCCTGCGGTCCTCCACAGCCTGCGCGGTGGCGTCGTTCGCGACGATCCGCACCGGCTGCGAGTGCGACCACACCGCGGTGGCCGCCGCCGACGCGCCGGGCAGCAGCACATAGGCGTAACCCGCGTCGGTGGGGGAGATCCCGTGGTCCACCCACAGCGTGACGTAGCGCCGGGTGACCGGATCGGTGCTGCCCCCGGTGTCCGCCCCGGTGTTGATCGACCGCCAGGTCCCGGTGCGCTGCTCGCGCAGGGTGCGCAGGGCGGTGGTGCCGGGGAAGACGTAGCCGCCGGTGCCCTCGAGATGCGCCCATCGGGCCGGGGCGAACGCGGCCGCGCGGCCCTGGTCCACGGGCTGCGGCACACCGTCGACCAGCAGGCGGTGGCGGCCGTCCGCGCCGAGGTTGCGGTTCTCGATGACCGTCTCGACCGTCCGGCCGTCGCTCGCGGTGATGCCCGACCCGAGGGCGACCACCGCATTGTCGAGGAGGAACCACGCCTTCCTGGTCCGCAGGGTGCTGCCCTGGGCACCCCTCACCTCCATCGCGGCGGCCCCGTACCGGCCGTCCAGCACCGCACCGCCCGCGACGGCGTTCGCCGGCCGGTAGGTGGAGGTCCCGCCGCCCGTGCCGAGGTCGGCGCGCTCACGCGTGTCGACCGTGGTGCCGGGGAGCCGGTACGGATCGACGGTCGGCCAGAACCCGTCGTTGAACTGCCCCAGGTCGTCGCCGTCGTACAGGTACGTCATGCCGTCGCCGGTGTACCAGCCGTGCAGGTTCTCGCCGTTGCCCGCCTCGTACGCGGAGATCCGCTTGGACGACAGCGACAGGGCGCAGGCCCAGCCGGGGCGGCGGTGCACCACGCGGTCCATGTCGGCGAAGACGAAGCTGCCCGTCGTACGGGTCTCGGCCGGGATGTCCGGGGCGTCGAGTACGGCCTTGGCGAGGGCGAGTTGGGGAAGTGTGGCCAGGCCGGTGAACGGGGTGGCGCGGTTGCGGGTCAGCCAGCCCTTGGCCAGCGCCCGCCAGCGGTCCGCCCGGTCGGCCGGTGCACCGGCCGCGAGGAGCAGGATCGCCGCGACGGCCGTCGCGCCGTCCCGGTGGTCGCCGGCGCGCTGCCGGGACACGGCGCGTCCGCGCACCGCGTCCATCATGAGTCCGTCGAAGATCACCGGTGCGAAGCTGCGCTCCACGGCGTCGTACATCACCGAGACCTTCGGGTCGGCGACCGCCCACGGAGAGCCGGCGAGGAGGGACAGCAGATAGGCGGCGCCGCCCAGCAGCACGGTGCCGTACGAGCCGGTGTACGCGACCACGTCGTGCTGGACGAACGAGCCGTCCTCGTAGAACCCGTCACCCGAACTTGTATAACGGAAAAGGCTGTTGCGTCCGGAGTCTCGTACGTCGGAGAGCGCGTCGCGGGCGGACGCCACCTTGGCCGCGTCCTTGCCGAGCAGCCCGCGCAGCGCGACGATCACGGCCTTGTCGGTGCGGTTCGCGCCGGTTTCGGAGAGGGTGGGGGAGTTGGTGCGGCGGTCCGCGTCCGGGCAGAAGCGGTCGACGACCGCCAGATAGTCCGTGAGGTCGCCGGCCGGCAGACGTCCGCGCAACAGGACGCAGGCGTCCATCAGCGCTCGAGGCGCGCCGATCTCCCAGAACCACCAGTTGCCGCTCTCCCGGGCACTCGGATGGTAGGCGGTGTCGTACGTGAACCGCAGCGCGGAGATCAGGGCGTCGGCCGTCTCCGTACTGCCCGACAGTGAAGTGCCGGGGGTGGCCCACGCGGTCGCGAGCGTGCGCAGCCGCGTGTAGCTCTGCCCGAAGTTCCCCGGATCGGTGAGGGGGGTGAGATCGGTCCACAGCGTGGTGCGGCCCGCGCTGCGGTCCAGGGTGTCCCAGAGTCCCTTCGCCGTGCCGTCCAATGCGGCGACGCCGGCGGTGAAGTCGGGGTCCGACGGGTCGAACGCGCCCCCGGTCAGCAGGGTTTCGGCCCGGACCAGCAAACCGTCGAAATCCACCTCGGCGCTCTGCGGCGCGCGTTCCGGCTCCGCGGCCCGCGCCGCACCCGCCGTCAGGACTCCGGACATGGTGGCGCCGCCCGCGGCCAGGAGGGTCCTTCTGCTCAGCTCCATGGTGACTCCTTCTCCGCGCGGTCAGTCGGTGAGCGTGCTCGGGTCGACGGGCGGCTGCGGCAGGTTGAGGGCCGCCAGTTCGGCCTTGCCGACGGCGTCGACCGGGAACGCCCAGGTGTTCACGAAGAAGTCGGTGAGGTCGTAGCCCGCGATCCGGCTGGAGTAGGTGGCCAGCGCCCGGTACCGCTTGGCGTTCTCCGTGTAGTCCGACTGCGGGTTCTCCTCGCGCACCAGCTTGTGCAGCCGGGGCCAGAAGTCGTCCCCGAAGGCGAGCTCCAGCTGCCGCAGCGGCACGAGCTTCTCGTACGCGCCGAAGGACTTCTCGTACGTCAGCCCGGCAGTCCCGAACTTCGCCCGTGAGGTCTGGAAGGCGGTGAGTCCTGTCACCGGGTCGACGGTGAGCAGATTGGACGGCTGCTTGAGCGTGCGCTGCGCGGCCAGCGAGTAGATGTTCACCGTGACCTCGGTCAGGCCGCCCGGCTTGTACGCCATCTGCTGGTGCAGGTGGCCCAGTTCGTGGTAGAGCCCCCAGCCGCGCGTCCGCAGACCCTCGACGGTGGTGGCCCGGTCGAGATAGGCCCTCGGGAAGCCGTTGTAGCCGTGCGTGGCGTAGGCGCCGACTCCGGTCGGGACCTTGCTGACCTCGGTGAAGTGGTACGGCCCCGCCTTGCGGCGGTGCACCGGCTTCGAGCCGTCCAGCCCGCTGATCCGGGCGTGCGAGTCGATGATCGTCTCGACCAGCCGGAGCAGCGCGGCGTGGTCCTCGCCGCGGTACAGCAGGGCGCCTTCGCGGGTCAGCGTCATGATGGTGTTCGGCCCGTGGAGCTCCACCCAGGGCGAGGCGGTCAGGGTGTCGAGCCGGTGCTGGTACTCGGCCTCGGTCGTGCGGCCCAGAGTGAAGACGGGCATGGCGGCGGTGCCGGAGCGGAAGACCACGCCCGCCCGTTCGCCGCGTCCGGTGAGCGTCAGATAGACCGGTCCGCCGTGCGGGTCGGTCACGGTGTTGGCGCCCGGAGTGAGCGGGTAGCCGCGTGGTTCGGTGATCTCGCCGTAGTAGTCCCAGGCGCCGATCCAGAGCGTGGGCACCAGATCGTCGTACGCCTGGACGGTGAGTGAGAGCGGGGCGCCGGCGGGGGCGTACAGACCGGTCGGCTGGAACTCCGAGCCGCGCAGGGCCTGCCCCAGCCGCAGCCGCTCGGCCTCGGCGGCCGGACGGGCGGTGACGGTCAGCGAGACCGGTCGGCTGCCGGCTGCGGCCTGAGCGGAGGTGGCGGTGGCGCCGAGTGCGACCACCGCTCCCGCGCCTGCGGCGAGTACGGTGCGGCGGCCTACCGAGGGGGAGACAGGGGTGGAGGAGCTGAACTTACGCATGCGGAACTCTCCCTGCAGAAACGAAATGAGGGGCGGAAGCGTGCGGAGCGGGGTGGGGCGTCCGTCAGCATGTAAGCGGTTGCTGTCGAGTCGCAAGGGAAGTCGGGAAGTTACTGCGATTTTCTATGGCCAACTGCGGACAGGAACGAAGTAACCGGTCACATACGGCTGGACCTACCTGCCCGGGGTGCCACGGAATCGCGTACCACGATGTGGGTGCCGAGCCGCAGTGCACCCGTGGTCGGCTCGCGCCAGTCGTCCTCGTCCCCGCCCGATACGGCGAGCCGCACGGCCTGGCGGCCCATCTCCTCCAGCGGCACATGCACGGTGGTCAGCCGGGGACGCAGTTCCTGGGCGACCGGGATGTCGTCGTACCCCACCAGCGAGATGTCCTTGGGCACCCGCACGCCGGCCTCCTCCAACGCCTGCGCGGCACCCGCCGCCACCATGTCGTTGGCCGCGAAGACCGCGGTGAACTCCGGCCCGTCCCGCAGTAGTTCGGCCATCCTCCGGTAGCCGAAGTTACGGCTGAAGGCGCCGGGCTGGGCCAGCTCGGGATCGATTGCGATCCCGCGCAGCTCCAGGGCGCGACGGTGGCCGGCCAGCCGGTCACGGGTGGTGGAGAGCTTGGGCGGACCGCCGAGGTAGAGGATCCGCTCGTGGCCCTGCATCAGCAGATGGTCGGTGATGGCGAAGGCGCCGCCCTCGTTGTCGTACTCGACGGCCGCGGTCGGGGCACCCTCACCCAGGGGAGGCCGTCCGCACAGCACCAGTTTGGAGCCGCCCGCGTCCAGCTCGCGGGCCCGGCGGGCCAGCTCGGAGGTGTAGCCACGGTCGGCGATGGACCCGCCGACCACCACCACCGCGTCCGCCCTGCGCTCGTGCATGAGGTCGATGAAGGCCAGCTCGCGCTGGGGGTCGCCCTGGGTGCAGCAGACCAGGCAGAGCCGTCCGCCGAGCGCCGCCTCCCGCTCCACACCGCGGGCGATGTAGGCGTAGAAGGGGTCGATGACCTCGTTGACGATGATGCCGACGGTGCGGTTGGAGACGCCGGCCAGCGCGCGGGCGTGCGCGTTGACCACGTAGCCGAGCTCGCGCATGGCCGACTCGACCCGTTCCCGAGTCGCCTCCGCGACGGGGTAGTTGCGGTTCAGGACGCGGGAGACGGTGGCCGTCGAGACGCCTGCGCGCCGTGCGACGTCGGTGACCGTCGCCCGCCGCTGTCCGTCCGCGGCCGTGCTCTGCCGGCGCATCCGGCTCACCCCCTGGTGGCTGTTGTGTGACGCCGAGCCTAGAGCCTGCCCGGGGACGGTGTTCATGCGATCCTCCCCAGGTCCGCCCGGTGCACCGGATGGCCGAACGGCTCGCCCCGTGCGTACCGCGCGAGCTCGTCGACGGCGAGCGCCCCGAGCCGGCCCACCTCGTTGCCCTGGGCGCCCGCGAGATGCGGGGTGAGGAAGACGTTGGGCAGGTCCCACAGGGGGTGGCCCGGGGGCAGGGGTTCGGGAGACGTGACGTCCAGGACTGCGTCGAGCCGCCCGCTGACCAGGTGGCCGGTCAGCGCCTCGGTGTCCACCAGGGTGCCGCGTGCCGTGTTGACGAGCAGCGTGCCGGGGCGCATCAGGCCGATCCGGCGCGCGTCGATGATGCCCCGGGTCTCGGGGGTGTCCGGGGCGTGGACGGTCACCACGTCGCTGGTCGCCACGAGGGTGTCCAGGTCCGTGCGCGTCACCCCGAGGAGCTCGGCCTCGGCTGCGCTCACATACGGGTCGTACAGCAGCACCTGGGCGTCCAGGACCCGCAGCAGCTCGATCACCCGGCGGCCGATCCGGGACGCGCCCACGACTCCTACGGTCAGCCCGTGAGTGCCGAGCCAGTGCTGCCGGTCGAGGTCGGCCCCGGTGCGGTGGGTGCGGCGGGCACGGTAGAGCCCCGCCAGCGGGAACACCCGCTTCGCGCCCATGATGATCGCGGCCAGGGTGAACTCGGCCACCGGCACGGCGTTGGCCGCGGCGGCCGAGGAGACCACGATCCCGCGGTCGAACGCGGCCGGTGACAGAAACGTTTTCACCGTGCCGGCCGCATGGATCACGGCCCGCAGTCGCGGTGTCCGGTCCAACAGGCAGGCGTCCACAGGCGGGCACCCCCAGCCGGTGAGCAGTACCTCTGCTTCGGCCAGTGCCCGCACGGCGCCGGGGGAGTCGAACTCGCTGATCAGGGACGGATCGAGGAGCTCTGCGGTCTCCTCGAGGCGTGCCCGGACAGAGGGCGGGAAGACGTCGTCCAGCAGCCCGTGGCTCATGACCAGGACCGTGCGCGGGCGCCTTTCGGGCGGGGCCGCAGCATCGGTACCGGAACGAGCCGGCGCCTCTTCGGTGGTTCGCACCCTGCCTCCGGACAGTAATCGCGTTCTATGGAATGACCGGCACGCTAAGGAGCGTGATGGGTGACCGTCAAGCTCTCTCGCTGCAGAACTGCACCATTTGCGTAGATGTGCAGGCCTTCGTGGGCCCGGATTTCCTCTCCGAGGGAACGCGTAACAAAGACGTTCGCCCGGATCTCTTGACGCTTGGGTTAACCGCTTACTAACTTGCGGCCGCAGAAGGCTCACCACGCGCCACCCAGCCGAACAGGACGCACCATGGCTGACACAGCACCCCCGCTGCCGCGGGAAAAGCGGCGGAAGCGGGTCGACGAACCCGCTCCGCCGGTCGACCGGGCCCTTGTCGCCCCACGCCGGCTGACGCTCGGGCAGCGGATCAAGCGCGACCGGGTGATGCTGCTGCTCACCCTGCCCGGCCTGCTCTACTTCGTCGTCTTCCACTACGTCCCGCTGCTCGGGTACGTGGTGGCGTTCCAGGACTACCAGCCGTACCTCGGATACATGCACAGCGTCTGGGTGGGCTTCGCCAACTTCTCCGCGGCCTTCAGCGAACCCGCCTTCTGGAGCGCGACGTTCAACACGCTGGAGATCGCACTCGTCCAGCTGGTCTTCTTCTTCCCGGTGCCCATCGCCCTGGCCCTGCTGCTCAACAGCATCGCCAGTGACCGCATCAGGCGCTTCGTGCAGAGCGTCGTCTATCTGCCGCACTTCATCGGCTGGGTGATCATCGTCTCGATCTTCCAGCAGATCCTGGGCGGCGCCGGTGTGCTGCCCGACGTCCTGGGCGGTCTGGGGCTGCCGCGTTACGACATGATGAGCGATCCCGACGCCTTCCCCTGGCTGCTGACCCTCCAGGTGGCCTGGAAGGACGCCGGCTGGGGCACGATCATCATCCTCGCCGCGCTGCTCAACATCGACCGGCAGCAGTACGAGGCCGCCGCGATCGACGGCGCCGGACCCCGGCGCCGCCTGTGGCACGTGACGCTGCCGGGCATCGCCCCCGTACTCATCCTGCTGCTGATCCTCAACCTCGGGCAGATCCTCTCCGTCGGCTTCGAGCAGATCCTGCTCCAGCGCGACGCGGTCGGCCCGGACGCCGGTGAAGTCCTCGACACCTACGTCTACTACCACGGCATCAAGGACAACGACTGGGGCGTCGCCGCCGCCGTCGGACTCGTCAAGGCGGTCATCGGCACCGCACTCGTGCTGGGCGCGAACAAGTTCGCCCACCGGCTCGGCCACGAAGGGGTGTACCGCGGTGCTGACCGCTGAGAAGACGCGCGCCAAGACCCGGAGCACCGCACCGGCGCCCCGCCCCGCTCCCGTACGCAAGTCCGACGGCCGGCCCCCGTGGATGGAGCGTCCGACCCGCATCGGCCAGACCGCCAAGGCGGTCGCCGTCGTGGTGGTCGTCCTCGCCGTCGCCTACCCGCTCGTCGGCGTCATCGGCACGAGCTTCGCCTCGCAGACCGACATCATCAAGAGCTCCGGCCTCGTCCTGTGGCCGGACCACCCCACCCTGGACGCATACCGCACGATCTTCACCGGGGGCGTCGTCACCCGGGCGCTGCTCGTCTCCGTCGGCATCACCGTGTTCGGCACCCTCGCCAGCCTGCTCGTCACCGTAGGCATGGCCTACGGCCTCTCCCGCCGGGACGTCACCGGGTCCCGCTTCATCCTGATGACCGCCCTGTTCACGATGCTGTTCAACGCGGGCATCATTCCGAACTTCCTGCTGGTCAAGGGACTCGGCCTGTACGACACGTACGCGGCACTCGTCATGCCCACCCTGGTCAGCGCCTTCAACCTGGTGGTCCTGCGGTCCTTCTTCATGAACCTGCCGGAGGAGCTGTACGACGCGGCGAAGGTCGACGGAGCCGGTGACTTCCGCATCCTGGTGCGGATCGTCCTGCCGCTGTCCAAGGCAGTCCTAGCCGTGATCAGCCTCTTCTACGCGGTGACGTACTGGAACGCCTTCTTCAATTCGCTCCTGTACCTCAATGACACCGACAAATGGCCGCTGCCGATGGTGCTGCGCACCTACGTCCTCCAGGGACAGAGCCTGAACGCCGCATCCGCCGGCGAGGTGCTCGCCCCGCAGCAGGCCGTCCAGATGGCGGTTCTCGTGATCGCCGTCGTCCCGATCCTCTGTGTCTACCCGTTCCTCCAGCGCTACTTCACCAAGGGCGTGCTCACGGGCGCCGTCAAGGGCTGAGCGCAGCCACCGCCCCCCACTCCTTCCTTCCCCTCTCCCACTTCCAAGGAGATTCAGGTGTCGAGCTCCACCCCCATCAATCGCAGAGCACTGTTCCGCATGGGCGCGGGCGTCGGTCTGGGACTGGCCGCCGCCCCGCTGCTCGCCGCCTGCGGCGACGGCGGCACGACGGCCAAGGCGGAGGCCAAGAGCGCCTCGCTGCTCCCGGACAGCGCGGTCCGCAACATCGGCCTCAAGCCCGATCTGGCCGGCACGGCCGCCGGTGTCCCGCAGGGTTTCTTCAGCTACCCGGCCAAGCCGCTGCGAGCCACCGGGAACACCCCGCTCAAGGGTGCGAAGCCGATCAGCGCGACGATGGAGACCTTCTCCCCGCCGCCGCCCTCGCGGGGCAAGAACGCCGCCTGGCAGGAGATCGAGAAGCTCCTCGGCGGTCAGGTGAACATCACCGCCGTGCCCGCCGACGACTACGGCACCAAGTTCTCCACCATGGTGGCCAGCGACAGCCTTCCCGACCTCTTCATGTACCCCGAGGTCGGCGGCGTCGACAACAAGTCCGGCTTCCTCCAGGCCACGTGCGCCGACCTGACCCCGTACCTCGCCGGTGACAAGGTCAAGGACTACCCGAACCTGGCCGCGATCCCCAAGGGCGCCTGGCAGGCGGCGATCTTCGGCGGAAAGCTCTACGGCATCCCGATCGCGCGCACCGGCACCGGCGGCGCCGGTTTCTACCGGCACGACCTGTTCGAGGAGATCGGCATCACGAGCCTCGACCAGATCACCGGCCTCGACCGGTTCGTCGAGGCGTGCAAGGAGCTGACCCGGCCCAAGAAGGACCAGTACGCGATCATCGCGGGCGCCACCAACGTCCTCGCCATGTCGGCCGGCGCACCGTACTCCTGGCGGATGGACGCCACGACCGGGAAGTTCACCACCGACCTGGAGACACCGGAGTTCCGCAAGGCGGTGGAGACCGCCCGGTCGCTCTACAAGGCGGGCTGCTTCTACCCGGGCACCCTCCAGATGTCCGGGGCACAGAAGGCCCAGTACACGGACATGTTCAAGAACGGCAAGGGCGCGTACGTCTACGACGGCATGCCCACCTATCTGGCACCCGGTGTCGGCTACATCGCCGCCATGAAGGCGATCGACAAGAAGTACGACCCGAGGCCCTTCGTGCCGTTCGGCTCGGCGCCCGTCGCCTGGATGGACAACGTCAAGCTGGAGAACACCCACATCAAGAAGGCGTCCGCAGACCGTGTGAAGCAGGTCCTCGCGCTGGCCGACTTCGCCGCCTCGCCGTTCGGCAGCGAGGAGTACACCCTCATCAACTACGGAGTCGAGGGCAAGGACTTCACCCGCGACGCCAAGGGCAACCCCGCGCTCACCAAGCAGGGCACCCAGGACGTCACCGTGCCCTGGAAGTTCATGGCCTCCGCCGTTCCCGCGATCTTCAGCGCCGACTCGGAGCAGGGCGTCCGCCATGTGCACGAGGCCTTCACCAAGATGATCCCGATCATGGAGCCGGACCCGACGCTCCAGTACTCCTCGCCCACCTGGGACTCCAAGGGTTACGGCAGCCTCTACACGTTCAAGCTGGACGGGCTCAAGGACATCATCGCCGGCCGCAAGTCCATGTCGGCCTACGACCAGCTCGTCAAGGACTACCTGGCCAAGGGCGGCGAGCAGGCCCGCGGCGAGTTCGAGGAAGCCTTCCAGAAGGGCAAGAAGTGATGACCGCTCCCACCAGCAGGCGCACGGCGCTCAGACTCGGCGGGGCGGCGGTCGCCGCGGCCGTCGCGGTCCCCGTACTCGGCTCGTCCGCCTTCGCGCAGCCGCACGGATTCGACCCGAAGCCCGGCGCGGACGGCGTGGGCGACCCGCTCTTCCCGACGCTCGGGAACGGCGGCTACCAGGTCGTCCACTACGACCTGACCTTCGACTTCACCCCGGTCACGTACGACTTCACCGCGACGGTGAAGATCAGCGCCAAGGCCACCCAGGACCTCTCCGCGTTCAACCTCGACACCGACGGTCACACCATCGACTCCGTCACCGTCGCCGGCCGCCCAGCGACCTGGGCGCTCACGCCCGGCAAGAGCGGCCAGGAGCTGACCGTCACGCCCGCCCGGCCGCTCCACAGCGGGCAGGCGTTCACCACCGAGATCCACTACCGGGGCAACGGCAAGGCGCCCCGACTGGGCCTCACCGGCTGGAAGTTCGGCACCGACGGCGGCTTCGCCTCGGCCGCCCAGTCCTCCCGCGCCGACACCTTCCTGCCGTGCAACGACACCCCGTCCGACAAGGCGACGTGGACCTTCCACATCAGCGCCCCCGAGGGCTTCGTCGCCACCGCCAACGGCGAGCTGACGCACAGGACCCCGCGCTCCGACGGCTCCACCGTCTGGCACTTCGCCCTCCGCGAGCGCATGGCGACCGAACTCATCGGGATCGCCGTCGTCAAGGGCACCTACCTGTACGGCAGCAGCCACCGCGGCCTGCCGCTGCGGCACATCGTTCCGCAGGGCCAGGAGGACAAGTACGGCCCGATCGTGGCCCGTACCGCCGACCATCTCGCCTGGCTGGAGGCGAAGTTCGACCGCTATCCGTTCTCCGTCTACGGACTCCACATCTACGACGGGTACACCGACGCCCTGGAGAACCAGACCCTCTCCCTCTTCTCCACCAACTGGTTCAAACTCAACGCCGGCGGACAGCCGGGCTACGAGACCACCATGGTCCACGAGCTCGTCCACCAGTGGTTCGGCGACTCCGTCACCCCGGACGACTGGCAGCAGGCCTGGCTCAACGAGGGCCCCGCGGTGTACTACGCCGGCCTGTACGGCGAGGAGCGCGGCTGGTCCGTCTTCGCCGACAAGATGAAGGCGACGTACGAGAAGCTCGACGCGGTCCGCGCAGCCGACGGCCCGCCCGGACTGCCCAAGGCGCTCGGCGGCACCAACATCTACGACGGCGGCGCGCTCGTCCTGTACGCACTGAACCAGCGGATCGGCGGGCGGGCGTTCGACAAGGTCATGCGCGCGTGGGTGAAGAGGTTCAAGGACTCCACCTACACCAGCGAGGCCTTCATCCGCCACACCGTCGACGTCACCGGCGACCGGTCCGTCGACCCGTTCCTGCGTGACTGGCTCTTCGGAGCCGTCAACCCTCCCATGCCCGGCCACCCCGACTGGAAGGCCTCTGCGTGAACCGCCCCATGAACGTCGTACGAGGAACCGCCGCTGCCGCCACCGCCGCCGTCCTGACCGCCCTCCTCGCGGCCCCGACCGCCCAGGCCGCGACCGGCACCCGCATGCTGTACGCGGCACCGGACGGCCACGGCACCTCCTGCACCGTCGCCCGCCCCTGCACCCCGGAAGGGGCCCGCGACCTGGCCCGCACCGTGACAGGACGCGAGGTCCGCGTACTCCTCAAGGACGGTACGTACCGGCTGGACGAACCCCTGAGGCTCGGCGCCGCCGACTCCGGCGTCTCCTGGGCCGCGGCCCCCGGCGCCCGTCCCGTCCTCTCCGGCGGGCAGGACATCACGGGCTGGCGGCAGAACACCGACGGCACCTGGAGCGCCGACGTCCCCGCCGGTGTCACCCCGCGTCAGCTCTTCGTCGACGGCAAGCGCGCGACCCGCGCCCGCGGGGAGGCCTGCGCGGCAGCCACGTGCGACGCGACCAAGACCGGCATGACGGGCGCCACCGCCACCGGAATCGACCAGTGGCAGCGCCCCACCGACGCCGAGGCCGTCATCCGGGTCCGCTGGCGCAACTACCACTGCAGGATCGCGGGCGTCAGCGGCGACACCATGACCTTCGCTCAGCCCTGCTGGACCAACTCGGCCAGCGGCACCGAGCGCACCGGACCCGCCTGGGACTCCACCACGGTCGACTCCAACCGCTACAGCGGCGTCGCCTTCTTCGAGAACGTCCCCGAACTCCTCGACGAGCCAGGCGAGTTCGTGTGGAACTCGAAGGACCGCACCGTCACCTACCTGCCGCGCAAGGGCGAGAACATGCGCCACGCGCAGGCCCTCACTCCGCACACCGAACAGCTGCTCGTCGTCGACGGCGCCCACGACGTCACCGTCGGCGGGATCGGCTTCGCGTATGCGGCGTACCGCCAGCCCGGCACCGACGAGGGCTATGCGGGAATGCAGGCCGGTCTCACCCTGACCGGAGCCACCGGCCCCGTCGACCACGCGGGCCGTTACTACACCAAGCCGTCCGCCGCGGTCACCGTCCGCGGCGGACGGGGGGTGAGCATCGACAGCACCCGGTTCACCCATCTCGGCGGGGCCGGCGCGATCCTGGAAGCCGGCACGAAGGACAGCTCCGTGACCCGCTCGTCCTTCACCGACCTGTCCTCGGGCGCGGTGTACGTCGGCGACACCGAGCCGATGCCCGGGGCGCAACTCACCGGGGAGCGCAACACCGTCGCGTACAACACCATCAGCCGCACCGGCGTCGAGTACACCGACGCGGTGGGCATCTGGGCCGGTTACGAGGCGGAGCTGACCGTCGACCACAACAGCCTGGACCACCTCCCGTACTCCGGGATCTCCGTCGGCTGGGGCTGGAACCAGACCGTGGCCCAGAAGTCCGTGCTGCGCGACAACAAGGTGACGAACAACCGCATCACCGACGTGATGGAGGTGGCGCAGGAGCAGCACGACGGCGGCGCGATCTATACCCAGGGGGCCCAGCCCGGCACCGTCCTGAGCGGCAACTACATCAACCGTTCCGCGTACGGCAACACCGAGCGCGACGGCAACGGCATCTACCTCGACGAGCAGTCCTCGCACATCACCGTCGAGAAGAACGTCATCACCCGCATCGGCTACAAGTGGGTCTCCAACTGGGCGGACTACGGCGTCGAGAACACCGCGCGGGGCAACTGGACCGACACCGCCGCACCCGCACTCGCCGGCCGCGGCTCCGTCATGACGGACAACCTCACCGGGCTGGACCGGCTGCCCGCCGAAGCGCTCGCCGTAGCAGCCGGGGCGGGTTCTCACGGCGGCCCGGTCGAGCAGCTGCGCACCGACCTCGCGCGCACCGGCACGGCCACCCAGTCCTCCACCGAGGGCACGGCCACGGCGGCACTCGCCCTGGACGCCGACACCAACACGGACACCCGCACGCTCTCCGAGGCGGGTGCCTGGTGGCAGGTGGACCTCGGCATTGTCCGGCACATCCGGCAGGTGGAGGTCTGGAACAACTCCGCCTCCGCCACGGCCGACTTCGACATCGTGACGGACGACGGCACGGTGCACGTCAGCGGGAAGGCGCTGCGTCCCACGCTGGTGAACCTGGACAGCCGGACCCGAACGGTGAGGATCGTGGCCTCCGGCACGGGCCGGGTGGCTCTCGCGCAGGTGCTCATCCACTCCTGACACCTGCACGGCACACGGAAGCCGGACCGCCATTCAGGCCGGTCCGGCTTCCGGCGTTTCGCCGCGCGCCCCGGCTCACGCGAACGTGATCGCGAACGCGTCCGCCGGCATTCCGGTCTGCGCGGCCGGCAGCGTGTCCCCGTCGTGGCCCGTCCCCGTGAACCGACCCGCCGCTTTCAGGCACACCGAGCCGTGCGGCCAGGGCCTCTCGTCTGGATCAGGCCGGATCAGGGAGCGGGCTGATCCGAACGAAAGAGCCTAGGCCCACGGGACGCCGTCCATCCGCCGCCGTCCGTCGGGCCGTCGAAGCGGAACCAGTCGATGGCGAACAGGTCTGCCGCCCCCGCCCGCCATGCCGGATTGGTGAACACGACGAACAGCCGTACCCCGCCCCCGCCCCCGGCACCCGTCAGCCTGGCTGTCGGCGACGCGGGGTGGTCCCAACCGCCGGTGAACGGGACGGCGAGGCTCCCCAGGAGCGGCCCGGCCGGTGACCCTGCCCGGAACTCGACGGCGCCGCCGATGCCGCCGGAGGCGGCGCGGACCGTCACCGAGTCGACGTTTCCGGCTGATATCGCGCCGAGATCGATCCAGTCGCCGTCCTCGATCTCCGTGATCCGCCTCCCGCCGGAGTCGTCGGCGCGGTTCTCCGCCACCGCCCCGCCGTGTGCCCCGCCGGTGGTGGTGAACCACTCCGCCTCGCGGAAGGCGGGCTGTGGCCAGGTGACCGGGACCAGGACAGGGGCCCGAGAGGGGGCGGCGTGCGCCTGGGGAGGCGAGCTCGCCAGAAAGCAGAGGGTGAGTGCCGGACAGAGGGCGAGGGCGGCCAGCGGAATCAGGTCGCGCGGAGGGAACAGGCTCCGTAAGACACCACGGATCAAGGGGCGGCAGTTCATTGGGCGCTCCCTGTGCGGTAGGTTCCGAGGGGGGTAGAAAGCGCTTTCCAGATGCGTTGCTCAGCGTAGGTTCACGCCCTCCGCGGGTCAATGGGCCGGTACGGCCCACGCCCCCCGCCTCACCCGCCCCGTGCCGCCTCCCGCCCCTCCCGTGCCGCCTCACCCGCCCAGCAGGAAGCCACCGATCCGCTCCCGCAGACCGCGCGGGTCCAGACCGTGCGCCACCAGGTGCTCGTCCATCTGCCCGTACCGCCGCAGCTCCTCGCGGGCCACGCCGAGTCCCAGGATCCGGTGGGGGACGGCGGCGAGTGCGTCATTGGCGGCGCGCGTCGAGGTGCCGGCCAGATACGGCTCGACGATCACGACATCGGCGGCGGTCCGGTCACCGACCGCCCGGCGCAGTCCGCCGCCGTCGAACGGCCGAACGGTGGTCGCGTACAGCACCGTCACGTCGAGTCCCTCCGTCGCCGTGAGCACGTTGTCGAGCATCGGTCCGACGGCGATCACCACGCCGCCCGTTCCCTCGCGCACGCTGGTGAACCCGCCCGCCCCGCCCACCGGGCGTCCCCTGTCGTTGGACTGCAACGACAGGCGCACATAGACCCTGCCGTCCCCGGCGGCCGCCTCCCGCAGCAGCGTCTCGGCTTCGTCGGGATGGCCCGGAACGTGCACGGTCCAGCCGTCCAGGGTGTCCATGAGAGCCACGTCCCCGGGCGCCATGTGCGTGAATCCGCCGGCCGGCCAGTCGTACGATGCCCCGGCGCTCACCAGCACCCCGCCGACCCCTGGTGGCCGAAGTCCAGCTTCACCTGCTCGAACGGCCGCTCCACCAGGAAGCTCGCGAAGGTGTGCAGGACAGGCCGCATCCCCGTGAGCGCCATCCCGGCCCCGGCCCCGATGAGCAACTGCTCCCGGATGCCCACGTTCACGACCCGGTCGGGATGGGCCCGCTCGGCCCGGTCGAATCCGTCCCGGCTGATCTCCGCGAGTACGAGCGCCAGGCGGGGGTCCTCGTCGAGCAGCCGTGTGGTGGTGGCGATGAAGCGGTCACGCATCGTGTCCATGGAGGTCTTCCTCTTCTGCTTCGTTCAGGGGGTTTCGGTGGGCGCTTCGTGACGCTTCGCTCAGCGTTTGGGGGTAACCCGCGCCACCACGGCCCGGGGCTGTCCGGGGTGCGGTGCGGTGAAAGCCGCGTACAGCGCAGCGTGATCCCGCCCGTCAACCTCCTCGACCGACCAGCCCGCGGTGGTGAACCGGTCGGCGATCCCGCCGGGGCGGCCGTACGTCGCCGAGGCGTTGTCGATCACCACGGTGTGCAGTTGCTCCAGGCCGGCCGGACCGGCGTAGGCGATCGCCTCGTGGTTGCTGCCCTCGTCCAGTTCGGCGTCGCCCGTCAGCACCCACACCCGCGGCCCGGTCAGCCCCTGGGCCCGCAGCCCGAGCACGCTGCCCACGGCCAGTGGGAGCCCGTGCCCCAGGGACCCGCTGCCGATCTCGGCGCCGGGCACCAGCAACCGGTCGGGGTGGTGGCCGAGCGGCGACCCGTACGAGCCGAAGCCCGCCAGTAGCTCTTCGTCGAGAAATCCGTGCGCGGCGAGGACCGCGTAGTACGCCATCGGCCCGTGCCCCTTCGACAGCAGGAAGCGGTCGCGGTCCGGCGCGTCGACGGTCCCCGGTGTCACCCGCAGCACGCGGTCGTACAGCACCCACAGGGCGTCCAGCGTCGAGGTGGCGGCGGGGCCGTGCTTCTCGTCGCCGGTCATCAGGCTCATCAGCCGGGGAAGATCGCGGTACGTGCGCGCCGGTGCGGCAGTCGTGTTGGTCATGTCGCCCAGCGTTCAACATCAAGTGCGCTTGAGGTCAAGGACGGAAAGGTGTTCGTGACCACCCGTTGAAGTGCGGTATTGTTCTCATGCGCGTTCGGCCAGGGGGAAACCCCAGGTCAGGCGGGTATCGGGACGTGGCGCAGCTTGGTAGCGCACTTGACTGGGGGTCAAGGGGTCGCAGGTTCAAATCCTGTCGTCCCGACTGGAGACAGTCGTAGATCAGGGCGGGTTTCGGAGTCATCCGAAACCCGCCCTGATCGTTTTTCGGGGCCTGTCCGTGACCGGCGTCCCGACAATGTGGCGTCGGCCACCGGGTAGAAGGTCGGTGCCCCCACTCGAGTGGCGAGCGGCGGCGGGTGCGCGGAGTCTGGATGAGGTGGGATCCGCGTTGTCGAGGTGATGAGTCCGTTCGTGTCTGCACGGAGGTTCCGGATGACGACCGCCGCAACACAGCCCGCTGACCTCGGGACGGTGTGGGCCCTGCCGGGCGTCTACGCCCCTCAGGCCGACACCCGTCTGCTCGCCCGGGCGCTCAGGGCGGAGGGGATCACGGCGGGCATGGACGTCCTCGACGTCTGCACCGGAAGTGGCGCGCTGGCCCTGCTGGCCGCGCGGAGAGGGGCTCGGGTGTGGGCGACCGACATCTCCTGGCGGGCGGTGATGACCGCTTGGATGAATGCGGCACGGGCCGGGCACCGTGTGCGGGTGAGGCAGGGCGATCTCACCGGACCGGTCGGCGAGCAGCGTTTCGACCTCGTGATGAGCAACCCTCCGTACATGCCCACCCCTCGCGCGCGCAGCCGGAACAGCCGGCGTTCCGAGGTCGCCTGGAACGCCGGGTACAGGGGACGGGAGACGGTCGATCGGATCTGCGCCCATGCCTATGGGGTATTGCGACCGCGCGGTGTGCTCCTTCTGGTGCAGTCCAGCCTGTGCGGTGTCGGCGCGACGCTGGCACAGCTGACCGAGGCAGGGTTGTCATGCTCGGTCATCGACCGGTCCTACGTCCCCTTCGGCCCCGTCATCACCGAGCGGCTGGCGTGGCTGCGCGCTCAAGGTCTGGTCGGCGCCGACCAGGACGAAGAGGAACTGGTGGTCATCCGTGCCACACGAGACTGAACGCCCCAGGCGGGTCCACGTCGAGCGGGACGGGCCGGTGCTGATCGAGGGGCCGGTCGAGATCGTGGGGGAGGACGGCACGATCACCACCTCGAGCCGGTTCGTCGTAGCTGTCTGTACCTGTCGGCGCAGCCGCACCTACCCGTTGTGCGACACGAGCCACCGAGGGCACAAAAGGCCCCCGGACGTCGAGCGCGGAGCACATGACGGCCGACGTGCCGGCAACGATCCGGAGGTCACCCATGACGGCGACCAGCGCTGACCGAGATCGCACCGGCCCGGCTCTGCCGGCAGCCAGGGGACCGCTCTCCGGCGGCCTGCTCACCGCACTTACCGCACCGCACCCGGCGGCTGCGCCCCTGCCCGGCACGAGTGCAGCAGCATCGGCAGATCCGTACGGGGAGGACCTGCACCTGGCCCTCTACACGCTCTACGAACTGCACTACCGCGGATTCGACGGCGTCGGGGACGACCGGGAGTGGGACCCCGCGATCATGCCGCTGCGCCACGCGCTCGAGCAACGCTTCCTCGCCGCGCTGCACGCCGATGCGCCCTCGGGCAGATGCGCGGGAGAGGTGTTCGACGATCTGCTACTGGAGTCGACCGACCACGGCGGAAGTGTCGCGCACCATCTCGAGCACGAGGGGGAGTTGTGGCAGATCAGGGAGTACGCGGCGCTGCGCTCGCTCTATCACCTCAAGGAGGCAGATCCGCATGTATGGGTCATTCCTCGCCTGAGCGGCCGGGCGAAGGCCGGCATGGCTGCCATCGAGTACGACGAATTCGGCGCCGGCCGAGCCGAGAACGTACACGCCCGGCTCTTCGCCGATCTGATGGCCGGCCTGGGGCTTGAGACGCGGTACGGCCACTATCTCGACGCGGCGCCGGCGCCGGCACTCGCCGTTGTCAACGTGATGACACTGTTCGGGCTGCACAGGGCGCTGCGGGGCGCTCTGGTCGGTCACTTCGCCTGCGTCGAGGTGACCTCGTCCCCCGGCTCGCGCCGACTGGCCGCGGCCATGCGGCGAACCGGGGCGGGCGGGGCCGCCGAGAGGTTCTACACGGAGCACGTGGAGGCGGACGCCGTGCATGAACAGGTCGTACGCCGAGAGGTGATCGCCGGCCTGCTGGCCGACGAGCCCCATCTGGATGCGGACGTGGCTTTCGGCGCGGAGGCGACGGTGTACTTGGAGGACCGGTTGGCCGCTCACGCCCTGAAGGCGTGGCGTGCAGGGGAGTCAGCGCTGCGTGACGCCTCCGGGCCCCTGACCTCTGACCTTTGACGCCGAGCGTCGTCCGCCTGCTCATCCGTTTGGCCGCCGTGTGCTCGCACCCTGTGGAGCCCCCGCATCAGATGAGACCAACGGATCCACGCCGCCTGGTGGCGGCCGACTGCGCAGAGGCACGCACACGCAATGCTGAAACTCGGGTTCCCCGTCATCGGTGTAGCCGATCTTCCCCGAGCTGTGGCCTTCCGGACCGCGGCTCCGAACCTCGTTCCCACCGAGGAGTGGCACAGCGGGACATGGCGGACCCTCAACCACGCCGACGGCTCCGGCCGGGCCCCTCGGCCTGATGCGCAGCGGCTCTGCGCCCGAGCCGCGGCCTCGCCTCCACTTGGATCTGTTCACGGATTCGGCGGAGGAACAACAGGCGGAGGTTCGACGCCTGACCTGCCTCGGCGCCAGGGTCGACGGCTGGGACCTGGATCCGGACGACCCGGACTTCGTCGTCATGGCCGACCCGGGCAGCAACGTCTTCCGTGTCGTGGATCTGAGCCACGCGCCCAGCGGTGGCCCTAGCCGAAGCCGTACTGACGGGCTTCCCGAACGCGGTCTCCGCCGCGAGGAGTAGAGCGACATGCTGCACATCGGATACACGATGATGACCGAGCAAGCCGGGCCACGTGAGCTCGTTGCCCATGTGGTGGGGGCGGAGCGGGCCGGCTTCGACTTCTCCGTCACCTCGGACCACTACTTCCCCTGGCTGGGTTCCCAGGGACACGCCCCCTATGCCTGGAGCGTGCTCGGGGCCGCAGCCCAGGCCACCGAACGCATCCCGCTGATGACCTACGTGACCTGCCCGACCAAGCGCTACCACCCGGCAGTCGTCGCTCAGAAGGCGGCCACGATGCAACTCCTCTCGCAGGGGCGCTTCCGTCTGGGACTCGGTTCCGGGGAAAACCTCAACGAACACGTCACCGGCGATGGCTGGCCTGCCGCACAGATCCGTCTCGAGATGCTGGAAGAGGCACTGGAGATCATCCGTGCCCTCCTCGCCGGGGAGAGTGTCAACCACCACGGCACTCACTTCGACGTGACGAATGCCAAACTGTGGGATCTTCCCGATTCGGCCCCGCCGATCGGCGTCGCCGTTTCCGGGGACCGCTCCTGCGAGCTCGCCGGTCACTACGCCGACCTGCTGATCGCGACCGAACCCAAGCAGGAGCTGATCACCGCCTTCGAGCGACACGGTGGCGGTGGTAAGCCCAAGGTCGCTCAGCTGCCCATCTGTTACGACACCGACCGCGAGGCGGCGATCGCACGCGCCCACGACCAGTTCCGTTGGTTCGGCGGCGGATGGCCGGTCAACTCGGAGCTGCCGTGCCCGACAGCGTTCGCCGGTGCCACGCAGTTCGTTCGGCCCGAGGACGTGGCCGAGTCCATTCCGTGTGGCGAAGACGTCGAAGCAGTCGTGGAGGCGGTACGGCCTTACGCCGAGGCCGGCTTCACCGAAGTCGCCCTCATTCAGATCGGCGGCGATCAACAAGAACCGTATCTGAGGTGGGCGGAGCGCAAGCTGCTGCCTGCTCTCCGGGAACTGTGAAGAGGTTCCGGGGCCGGCAGAAGGCAGTCCGTGGGCAGACGGGTGCAGAATGATGTGCCGCGCCCCGTGTGAGCAGCAGCTTTCCGGGAAGCGGCACTGAGGCGATTTCAACCACCTCAGCCGCCTCGGGAGTACCACGGTGACGTTCAAGGAAGACCGCGCGCAGCAAATGAGGGACGACCTCGAAGCGGCCATAGGTCACTACATGGTGGCTGTCGCGAACAAGCTTCTCGGCGAAGGCCTCCCAGTGGCCTCCATTTCCTCGTACGGCGCGTACGACGACGCCGGCCAGGACGCGTTCGGCGGGGATGTGGAGGGGAGCGTGGAGTTCGCGAGCGCTTTCAGGCGAAGACTGTTCGGCGACAGCCGGGACGCGGGCCTTCTCTGGTGTGGAGTCTCGGGGTGGTGCTTCTTCTGCATACCTGAGGAATCCGGTCAGACGCTGCTGCAATCGGCCCGCTGGATGGGGGGCGGGCTGATGCCCGACCCCGGCCGGGTTGCCGCGTTTCGCTCCGAGGTTCAGCTGGACGCGGATGACGCGGGTAGCGACGAGCGACCGTTCTATCGCGCTCCGCACAGGGCACCGGGGGCACTGCTCCAACGGCTCGCCGTCTTCGACGTCGACGACGAGACCGCGGAATCGTGGGACTACGAGAGCCGATTCGCCTGCTTGAGGAACGACGCCTATCAGAGGCGTGTCGTGAATGCGTTGACAGCGGACAAGCAGGACGTCGTCGAGGTGGCCCTGCACAGTGGTGAACTACGGGCTTTGACGGAACTTCTGGAGTACGTCGAGGGTGCGGCGCCGCGCGATGACGCACGAGAGCTGGCACGGAGGCTGTCCTCGGACCTGTCGTCGAGGGCACGGGACGGCCGGGGAAGTCTCCACGAGCACCGCGAGGCGTATACGTACGCGTGCGAAAGGCGCTAAAGGGCTGTCCCGCCGGGAATTGTGGGACAGCGACAGCCACCAGATGCTGTTCTCGATCCAGTACTGCCGGGATGCACCCCGAATCCGGTATCCGCGTCGGCGATGACGCGGAAGGACCGGAGATGCCAGTCGCCTGACGGCTTCGGTTCACGCCGGCCTCCACGTCGCTCCCGGGGCTCGGCGACAGGTCGGCACCGACCTGCCTGCGACCTCTGCGGACTTGCCGGGTGACTGCCATGCGCTCCGATGGCACCGCTCAAGATGCGCGGCGGACAGGAGTCGCGAAACTGGCTTTATGGCAGAACAACGTCGCACACACGCCGGGAACTCGAAGACGGCGACCGCTCACCGCGCCCGATCGGCGCGGGGACCGGAGCACGCGGCCCGTGCTGCCTGCAAGAGTCTGGAAGGGCTGATCGGCCACCCCGCTGAGGGCGTGTCCGCGGTCCGGCGCGAGGACGACGGTTGGTCTGTCGTGGTGGATGTCCTCGAAGTGCCACGGATTCCCGATACCACAAGCCTCCTCGCTTCCTACGAGGTGCAGCTTGACCAAGCCGGTGAACTCCTGGAATACCGCAGGGTCCGGCGCTACCGCCGTGGTGCAGCCGACGAGTGAGTCGCGCTTCGCCCCTGCTGGAAGGACGTTTCATGACCGCGACCACCTACTCGGACGAAGTAGTGGCCTGCCCGCCCCGCGCCGGCACGTTGTACGACGTGCTGGAGCTCATCCTTGACCGTGGCATGGTCATCGACGTGTTCATCCGGGTCTCGCTGGTCGGCATCGAGATCCTCAAGATCGATGCGCGCATCGTCGTCGCGAGCGTGGACACCTACCTGCGGTTCGCGGAGGCGTGCAACCGGCTCGACCTGGAGCGTGACTCCGGCAGCACCACCATCCCCGAGCTGCTCGGTGGCGGTGCGGCGAAGGCCGTGGGCAAGCGCAAGGTGCGAAGCGCCGCCGAGAACGTGGGAGACACAGTCCGCAAGGCGGTGGGCGGTGGTGACGACAAGTCCGATGAAGAGGACGAGCAGCACGAACGGCCGAAGAAGCGGCGTGCCCCGGCTCGCAGCAGCGAGAGTCGGCGACGACGCGTGGAGGCATGAGCGTGGCAGCCGACGGTGTCTACGTCTACGCGATCGTGCGGGCCGGAACGGCGCTCCCGAAGGATGTCGGCGGCGTGGGAACACCGCCCGCGGCCGTCAGGACCATCGGACAGGGCCTGCTCGACGTGGTCATCAGCGATGCGCCGCCTCAGCTGCGCGCACGCCGCCGGGATCTGCTGGCCCACCAAGAGCTTCTGATGCGCCTGGCTGACGAAGGACCGGTCATTCCCATGAGGTTCGCGATGGTCGCGCCGGACGAGCAGACGGTCCTCGCGCAGCTGGCCGCTGACGAATCCGGGTATGCCGACACTCTGGACCGGCTCGCCGGCCGCATCGAGATCAACGTCAAGGCGCTTCCCGCGCAGAACGCGCTGGCGGCACTCGTCGCCGAGGAGAAGAGCGTGCGGCAGCTCCGTGAAGCCGCGCGGCGGAACCCGGGCTACGAGGCCAGCGTACGGCTGGGCGAAGCCATCGCCGGTGCTCTCACCCGGCGGGCGGCCGCGGCAGGGCAGCGAATCCAGCGCGAGCTCGCGCCCCGGGCCCGCGCGGTGGCCGCAGGGCCCGCGGTCTCGGGGTGCGCGCTGAACTTGTCGTTCCTCGTCGACCGCACCGAGAGCGACGCCTTCCTCTCCCGCGCCCAGACCTTTGCGCAGGCTCACCGGGAACATGCGGAGATCCGGCTCGCCGGCCCGCTTCCCTGCTACAGCTTCGTCTCGTTCGGTTCCCGTCCCGTAGCCGTAGGCCGGAACTGACATGGGACTGATCACCAGCTTGCTCACGCTTCCGATCGCGCCCGTGCGCGGGGTGGTCTGGGTGGCGGAGAAGCTCAATGACGCTGCCGAGCGCGAGCTGCACGATCCCGCCGTGCTGCGCGCGCAGTTGGCGGTGCTCAACCAGGAACTCGAGTCCGGAGACATCACTCTGGAGGAGTTCGAACGTGAAGAGGAGCGGCTGCTCGAGCGGCTGCACGCCGCGCGGGTCAGCTCGGCGCAGATCGATCGAAGGTGACGTGCTCATGGAAGACCAGACGAAGTTGACCCTAGCGGTAGCAGTAGTCGGCGGCTATGTACTGGGTCGGACCAAGAAGGGGCGAGTGGCTCTCAGCGTCGCCACCTATCTGGCCGGGCGCCGATTCGGACTCGAACCGCGTCAGCTCGCCGCGGAAGGCATGCGTCGTCTCGGTGAGGTCCCCCAGGTTGCCGAGCTGCAGGAGCAGCTCCGGGGTGAGGTTCTCGAAGCGGGCCGCAAGGCCCTGACCGCAGCCGCCGACCGCAGCATGAGCACGCTGGCCGGTTCGATCAGCGAGCGCACTGCCCGCCTCCTCGAGCCGCCGAGTGATGAGCACGAGGACGAGGACGAGGACGAGTACGAGGACGAGTACGAAGACGAGTACGAGGACGAAGAGCCGGAAGAAGAGGAAGGCGACGAGCGCGAAGACGAGGGGGAACCCGCGGAGGAGGACGAGGAGTACGAGGACGAGCAGCCGGTAGACGAGGAAGAGGAAGAGGAAGAGCCCGAGGAGGAGCCCGAGGAAGAGGAAGAGCCCGAGGAGGAGCCCGAGGAAGAGGAAGAGCCCGAGGAGGAGCCCGAGGAAGAGGAAGAGCCGGAGGAGGAGCCGGAAGAGAGGCAGCCGAGGAGGCGTTCTTCCCGGCGGACTGAGTCGGGCACCGCCAAGAGAGACGGGGACAGTAAGTCGTCCCGGACCGGCAAGGCTCCCGCGAAGAAGTCCACTCCGGCCAAGAAGTCTGCGGCGAAGAAGACCGCTCCGGCCAAGAAGTCCACCCCGGCCAAGAAGTCTCCGGCCAAGAAGTCTCCGGCCAAGAAGTCTGCGGCCAAGAAGTCCACCCCGGCCAAGAAGACTGCCGCCAAGAAGTCTGCGGCGAAGAAGACCGCTCCGGCCAAGAAGTCTGCGGCCAAGAAGACCGCCCCGGCCAAGAAGGCCGCAGCCAAGAAGACGGCAACAGGCAAGTCAGCGTCGAAGCGGACCGCATCCAAGCGCACCAGTGGTCGGAGGTAGCGAGTCATGGCCAGGACGGAAAACGCAGAGCCCGAAGCGGAAGAGGCTGAAGAGGCGGAAGAGTCCGGAATGGACAAACTCCGTGGGGAGTTGTCCAACTTCCTCAGCACGCAGGTGGAGAAGCTCGCTGAGAAGGCGGGGGACAAACTGACCGATGTCAC
Organism: Streptomyces sp. LN549; assembly: GCF_043203805.1. NCBI lineage: Bacteria > Bacillati > Actinomycetota > Actinomycetes > Kitasatosporales > Streptomycetaceae > Streptomyces > Streptomyces sp. LN549. The sequence continues at coordinate 8,215,360 of NZ_JAZHRI010000002.1, forward strand.
TGGTCAGCTGAACGGCGTCGCGGAGAACGGCGGCTCCTTGCCGGCCATCGGTTCTCGCATCCTCGGGGGTGAATCCCCGGTGAAGGCGTTCGTTTCGGAGAAGGCCAAGGGTGTCAAGGACAACGTCGTGGACAAAGCCAAGGAGGCGTTCGGCGGCGGTAAGGGCAAGCGCAAGGCAAGTGGCGGCAAGGTCATGAACATCATCGAGGTGCTCGATGTGGGCGTACCTCTTCGCACCGCTTATGACCACTGGACCCAGTACGACCAGTTCAGCAGTTTCGCCAAGGGCGTGCGCGACGTCTCGATGGACGAAGAGACGTCCAGCGACTGGAAGGTCAAGGTAGGGCCGTCCTCCCGCAGCTTCAAGGCGACCGTCCAGGAGCAGGTCCCCGATGAACGCATTGTCTGGACGTCCGAGGGTGCCAAGGGAACAACGCGCGGCGCGGTGAGCTTCCACGAGCTGGCGCCCTCCCTCACTCGCATCGTTCTGGTCATCGAGTACTACCCGTCCGGCTTCTTCGAGAAGACGGGCAACCTCTGGCGTGCTCAAGGGCGCCGGGTCCGGCTCGACTTCAAGCACTTCCAGCGTTACGTCACGCTCACCGAGGAGGAGCCTGAGGCGTGGCGTGGCGAGATCCGCGACGGAGAAGTCGTCGTGTCGCACGAAGACGCCATGGAAGAGGAAGAAGCCGAGAACGAGGAAGACGGGGAGGGGGAGGAGGACGAGGACAGTGAGTACGACGACGAGGATGAGGATGGCGACGAGGACGAAGAGGAATGGGACGACGAGGACGGTGAGGACGAGGACTCGCTGACGGACGAGGAAGAGGGCGGCGACGAAGAAGAAGACGAGGAAGACGAGGAAGACGAGGAAGACGAGGAAGACGAGGAAGACGAGGAAGACGAGGAAGAGGCGCCCCGCAGAAGGCGGGCCGCGCCCGCGAAGCAGCGATCGCGGAGGGCACGCAGTGACTGATCTCGACTTCCGGCAGGAGGCTTCCTATCCCGTCGCCGGGCCGCAGAACACCAACCTCGCTGACATCCTTGAGCGCGTCCTCGACAAGGGCATCGTGATCGCCGGGGACATCAAGATCGACCTCCTCGACATTGAGCTGCTCACCATTCGCCTGCGGCTCTTCGTAGCCTCCGTGGACACCGCGAAGAAAGCCGGAATCGATTGGTGGGAGACCGATCCGGCGCTCAGTTCCCATGCGGCGAGGAACGCGCTCAAGGATGAGAACCGCGAGCTGCGCGCACGGCTGGAAGCACTCGAATCCCGTACCGAAGAAGCGTCGTCGGACTCGCAATGATTCAGGGAGAGGAACGTCGGAGGCTGATGATGGAACGCAGCGGAGAGGCTTCGGAGACGAATGCCGTCTACGTGTACGCGGTCTGCCGCGCGGATGAGGAGCCGTCCCTGGGCGGCCTCACCGGAGTCAGTGGGGACGAGCCCGTTCGCTCCCTCTCCATCGGCTCGCTCACGGCGATCGTGCAGACCGTTCGGGCGGCCGACTTCACGGACGAGGTCTGGCAGGAGAGGCTGACCGACGAGAACGAACTCGAACTCTACGCGCGCGCCCACCATGAGGTCGTCTCGGCGGTCGCTGCCCGCTTTCCCACCGTCCCTCTGCCGCTGGCCACGCTGTACAACGGGGACGAAAGAGCCGGACTTGCGCTGGCCAATGAGTCGCCTCGTTTTCGTACGGCGCTGAAGCGCATCGCGCACCATGCCGAATGGGGCGTCAAGGTCTACGCGCCTGTGGCACAGAGTGCGGCCCGTCGCGCTCCGGAGGAGCGACCGGCCGAGCCGGGAGACCGGGCGCGCCCGGCACCTGGAGCGGGCCGGGCCTATCTGGAACGTAAGCGCAACCTGCAGTCACAGCGTGAGCAGAGGCAGGCGGATTCCCTGCGCGTCGCGGATGCCGTGGATGCGGACGTGAGCCGCATTGCCGCGGCATCGCGCCGGCTTCGCCCGCACGGCAGCGGAGCCGCCGGCGGCCAAAGGGTTCAGGTGCTGAACGCGACCTATCTGGTCGCCGAACATCGGGCCGCCGAGTTGGCTCTGCTGGCCGCGGGCTTGCGGGAACGGACCGGTGCGGAGATCGAGGTCTCCGGCCCCTGGGTGCCCTACTCCTTCGTGGGCGAGGTGTAGGCCGTGACGCGGGAAGCGGTTCCGTGGGACAGCCCTGGCGCCCTGAGCGGCCCGATCGGAGTGCCGCTGGTCGATCTGCTGGACAGGGTCCTGGCGACCGGGGTTGTCGTGAGCGGTGACCTGGTCATCGCTATCGCCGACGTCCCGCTCGTTCGTGTCTCGTTGCATGCGCTGCTGTCGTCGGTCAATGAGCGTGTTCCTGCGCCCTGGGCCGACAGCGGGCCGCTGTGACGACCTCACGAGTGGACCTGGACTCCCAGCAGATGGGGCGAGATCTGGTCACCCTGGTACTCACTGTGGTCGAGCTCCTCCGGCAGTTGATGGAGCGACAAGCCCTGCGGCGCATCGACGAGGGGGACCTGACCGATGACCAGACCGATGAGATCGGCACGACCCTGATGATGCTGGATCAGCGCATGGGGGAGCTCTGTGAGCAGCACGGTGTACGCCCGGAGGACCTCAACCTCGACCTCGGCCCCCTGGGCTCCCTGTTGCCCCGGAACTGATGGACGGGACCCGGCCGGCCCTCTCACGGACGCGCTGCGCATTCAGGTACTCGAATGGCGGATGCCCGGATCTCGGAGGAGTGTGGAAGAGGGGCACGGGCGGCGGAAGACATCCGCCGATTCCGGTTCGGCCCCCCGGAGAACACTCGCTGCGAGGTGCTCATGGCGACGAACGGTAGCGGAAGCGGAACGGCACTTGGGAACGACGAGACGGGCGGTACCCGGGGGACGACGGTCATCGCGGATTCTGTCGTCGCGACGATCGCAGGTATAGCGGTACGTGAGACCGACGGGATCTATTCTCTCGGCGGGGGAGCCACCCGGGCAGTGGGAGCGATGAAGGACAAGGTGTCCCGCTCCAATGACCCAGGCCGTGGCGTGAAGGTCGAGGTGGGGGAGAGGCAGACCGCCATCGACGTCGACATCGTGGTGGAGTACGGCACCTTGATCCTGGAGGCCGCGAAGAAGATACGCATCCATGTCACTGATGCCGTCGAGACGATGACCGGGTTGGAAGTCGTCGAGATCAATATCAAGGTTCTCGACGTCCATGTACCCGGCGCGGACGACGGTGACGAGGAGAAGGAGGCACCGGAGAAGGCCCGCCGTGTTCAGTGACGAGAGCTTACGGCCGACGTGGGCAAGGCACACGTGAGACGTCGTGACGCGTTCAGAACATGGAGTCTCCTGCGGGCTCCCTTGAGCGTCGACCGCCGTGTACACCTGTACACGCGGCACGCCAGAGCCAGGGGGCGCTTCGGAGATACTCCGGACGCCCCCTGGCTCTGCCGCAGTCATGCCGCTGCCCTCACGCCTCACGACGAAAGCGCGGCAGTGGACAACTTGAGACGCTACCAATAGTGCCGACGGCCTCCTACCGCGTGACCGACAGAACCCAGGACCCAGAGAATGACGCCGATGACGGCGAGAATTATTCCGATGGTCCATAGGATGGATACGCCTGCAATCAATCCGATGACCAGCAGAATGACGCCGAGGACGATCATGGCCCCTCCAAAGGGAGGAAGTGATGTGTTCATTATGCGTCGTCCGTAATTTCCTGGCAATTGACACCGGAATTTGGTATAGGGCTGCTGGAGTTTCCCGCGACTCGGCCTGGACGCCGTATCTCAGGGCGATTCGCCGTAGCTGTCGTCGGGCGCCCGCCAGGGATCACGGGACAGCCCTTGGGTCAGTGCCGACACGAAAGGACCCGCATGACGCGCGCTGCTCTGTTTGATGTGGACGGAACTCTCGTCGACACCAACTATCTTCACGTAACCGCGTGGTGGGAGGCGTTTCGGCAGGCGGGCCACAGGGTGTCGATGCCCGCGGTGCACAAGGCCATCGGACTCGGCTCCGGTGACCTCGTCGAGCATCTTCTGGGGCGCGACCGGGACCAGGAGCAGGATGCGCGGATCGAGGCAGCTCACTCGGCTCTGTATGCCACGTACTTCGATCGGCTGCCCCCGCTGGAGGGGGCGGCCGATCTGTTGCGTGCCCTGTCCGCGCAGGGTTGGACCGTGGTTCTGGTCACGTCCGCGTCCGGTCCCGAGCTCAAGGCTCTACGGCGAGCGCTCGACGCCGACGACGTCATCGCCCACACGGCGAGTTCCGACGACGTGGACGAGGGGAAACCGGCGCCGGAGCCGATCCTGCACGCAATGGAACTGGTCGGTGCGACCAGCGACGAGACCGTGTATGTGGGCGATTCCGTTTGGGACATGAGGGCGGCAACCAGGGCGTCAGTGGCCGCAGTGGGTCTGCTCTCGGGCGGAATCCCTCGGGCGGATCTGGAGACCGCCGGGGCGGTGGAGGTCTACCGCTCCCCGGCGGACCTTCTGGCCCACCTCGACTCCGGCATCATCGCGGGCATCGGCGCGGGCCGCTGAGGCCCGGCCGGCGAGCCGGCCACGGTGCGCCGGGACGAGGGGCGTGCGACAAGGTCGCGATCAGTTCACTGCGCAGCGATCGGATGCGACCCGCACGTGCGGGCCGAAGGGCTGTCACGGCGCAGGAGCCGGGCCGGCGAGGGGCGGCGAGTGCCGAGTCGGTAGCCGGCGGGCGCCAGGGCGGGCCTGGGTATCGCGGTCTCCGTGATCGCTGTCCTGGCGTTCTTCGGCATCACGAGTTTCGATGACCTGTTGAACGACAAGGACTCTGCCCGGCGGTCCAAAGCCTGCGTCCTGGCGGTCGCTGCTCGCAATGTCCAGACGATCACTGTGACGTCAGAGGAACGGCAAGCGGCTGCTCTGGCGTATGCCGAGAGGTTGCTCACGGCTGCGGAGGCAACCGATGGGCCGGAGCTCCTTGGCAGGTTGCGCGAGTCGGCATACGCCCGCCAGGGCGGGGCGGCCATGCTGCGCAGAGAACAGAACGGCGCAGCAGCGCTGGAGAAGGTGCACGAGGCCGAGCGAAAGCGGACAGCACTCTGCAAAGTCCGCTATTCGAACTGAGATTGGGTGTTCGCCGCACCGCTGAAGTGCCTGACGAGTCGAGTGCGGTCGCCGCGTGTGGCGGGTGCGGGCGGGCCGCAAGAAGTTTCACGGCAGTGAAAGTTCTCCGCAGCGAGGTCCCATCGCCGCAGCTACGTGACCTCCTGGCTGGACTAGACCATGGAGGCGAGGGCGTGCCCCCTTTACGCGGGGAGCGGGCTCGTGCGTCACTCATGGCGTGTCCCCGCCAAGTCGTTCCGCTGATCCGGAATGACCTGGCTCTCCATGACTCCGTAACTCCGTCGCGGCGATATCGATGGGCGCCCCCATCCTGCTACGCGAGTAGACCCATCGGCCGCACCCCACCAGGAGGATTGCCTTGTTATCTCGAATCCACAGCCCCAGACCCGCCCTGCGTACGTGGGCGGTGGCCGGAGCGCTCGGCCTGATCACCGCGCTCGTCCCGCTCGCCTCGGCGGGTACGGCGGCGGCGCAGCCGGTCCCCGCGGGCCGCACCATTCCGCTCGGCGACGGCTATATGGGCGCCGGCTACCTCGCGGACGGCCAGGGCTTCGCAGCGGACACGCGGCAGACCGGAGCCGAAGCCGGGGGTGACGTCTCCACACAGGCGACCCAGATCCCGGGCATCGACGTCTCGCACTACCAAGGCACGATCAACTGGGCGTCGGTGAGGGCGGCCGGCATACAGTTCGCCTACATCAAGGCCACGGAGTCCACCACCTACAAGGACCCCAACTTCAGCGCCAACTACCTTCACGCGTACAACGCCCAGGTGATCCGGGGCGCCTATCACTTCGCGCGCCCCAACCTCTCCAGCGGCGCCTCGCAGGCCGGCTACTTCGCGAGCAACGGCGGCGCCTGGTCGCGGGACAATCTGACGCTCCCCGGAATGCTCGACCTCGAAGGCGGCTGCTACGGCAAGTCCGCCTCGGCCATGCAGGCGTGGATCCTGGACTTCTACAACACGTACAAGGCGAGGACCGGCCGGGACGTCGTCATCTACACCAGCGCGAGCTGGTGGAACTCCTGCACCGGCGGGTGGAGCGGCATGTCCGCCCGCAGTCCTCTCTTTGCGGCGCACTGGACCAGCGCCTCCGCCCCGTCGATCCCGGCGGGCTTCCCGTACTGGACCTTCTGGCAGTACACCGACTCCGGTTCGGTGAGCGGCATCTCGGGCGCCGTGGACCGCGACCGGTTCAGCGGTGACCGAAGCCGCCTGCTGGCCCTGGCCAACAACACCCCCTGACGGGAAGGGGCTTCGATCCGGCACGCGCGCGTGTGACGGGTGTCGCGGTTCGTCCGCGACACCCGTCGAGCCGTAACGCCTCGCGCTGCCTCACGCGTCGGATCCCACCGGGTCCATCCGCTCACGGCAGCTCGGGCCTCAGTGCCGTGGAAGTGCTGCCGTACCGGCCTGCGGAACATTCCGTGCAGCGCCAGGTGCCGCGCGACCGCCTCGGTCAGGGGGAACCCTGTCGTTCCGGCGAGGTCGAGCTGCCGTTCGTCCGCGTTCAGGCCCCCTCGCGGCCGCCCGCCAGCTCCCCGAGCAGTTCCCACGTCCGGCGCCGGTCCGCCTCCCCGGCCAGGTCCGTCCCCGAGAACACCACCTCGGTCGCCCCCGCGTCCCGGTACCGCCGGACCTCGGCGGCCACCGTCTTCTCGTCGCCGATCACGGCCACGTCGCCCGCTCGTGCGGCGCCGGAGAGCTCCACGACGCGCGCGTACGAGGGGAACTGTTCGTAGAACGCGAGCTGCTCGGTGGCCGTCTCGCGCGCGCTGTCGGGGTCGCCGGTCACCACTCCGTGCACCAGCGCCACGATCCGGGGCGCGGGGCGGCCCGCGGCCTCGGCGGCGGCGTGGACGGCCGGGACGATGTGCTCGGCCAAGGCCCGGGGGCCCGCGAGGTAGGGCAGGATCCCGTCCGCCAGCTCGCCGCTGACCCGGAGGGCCTGCGGGCCCATCGCGGCCACGAGCAGGGGGACGCCGCCCTCGGCCCCGGGAACGCGGGCGGGGAGCGGGGTGGACGCGGTGATCAGCTCGCCGTGGAAGTCGGCACTGCCCGTCTCGGTGAGCTGGCGCAGCGCGGTGAGGAACTCGCGAAGGCGGGCGATCGGGCGCTCGTAGGGGATGCCGAAGCCGGCCTCGGTCAGTGGCTTCGTGCCGAGGGCGAGCCCGAGGTGATAGCGGCCGTGGGTGGCCGCCTGTGCCGTCTGGGCCTGGCTGGAGACGATCAGCGGGTGGCGTCCGAAGACGGGGATCGCGGACGTTCCCACCTGCAGCTCCGGCACCTCGCGCCCGACGATCGCCGCCAGCTGCGGGGAATCGGCACCGAAGGTCTGCCCGAACCAGGCGGACCGCAGCCCGGCGGCGGCGGCCTCCCGGGCGAGCTGCACGGTGGCGTCGATCTGGTTGGCGGATCCGGTCGCGCTGAGCGCTACTCCTACAGTCATGTCAGGGAAAACCAAAGGCAGTTGGATGCGCATTCCGGCTCCCGCATGACAGCTTCGTGTCCGCTGTGTGAACCCGTTCGAGCCGCTTGTGGGCTGGTGCGGTCCGCACCCCTCCATGACCTCCGGTGGCACCGTTTGAATGATCAAAAGAGCGACGGGTTACCATATGAGCGCCGCCTAGCTCGAAAGATAAACCTGTGACTGTCAATGACGACTCGTTCACCAACTGGATGCACCGCGAGGAGATCGCGGAGTCGATGATCCCGATCATCGGGAAGCTGCACCGCGAGAGGGACGTCACCGTCCTTCTGCACAGCCGCTCCCTGGTGAACAAGTCGGTGGTGAGCATCCTCAAGACCCATCGATTCGCCCGGCAGATCGACGGCGAGGAGCTCTCGGTCACCGAGACCCTGCCGTTCCTCCAGGCCCTCACCACGCTCGATCTCGGCCCCTCCCAGATCGACATCGGCATGCTCGCCGCGACGTACAAGGCCGATGACCGCGGTCTTTCCGAGGCGGAGTTCACCGCCGGTGCCGTCGCCGGCGCCACGGGTGCCAACAAGATCGAGCGCCGCGAGTCGCGCGACGTCGTGCTGTACGGCTTCGGCCGCATCGGCCGGCTGCTGGCCCGGCTGCTCATCGAGAAGGCCGGCTCCGGCAACGGTCTGCGACTGCGTGCCATCGTCGTCCGCAAGGGGGCGGGCCAGGACATCGTCAAGCGCGCCTCGCTGCTGCGGCGCGACTCCATCCATGGTCAGTTCCAGGGCACGATCACCGTCGACGAGGCGAACAACAAGATCATCGCCAATGGCAACGAGATCCAGGTGATCTACTCCGACGACCCGACGTCGGTGGACTACACGGCGTACGGCATCAACGACGCCATCCTGATCGACAACACCGGCAAGTGGCGCGACCGCGAGGGCCTCTCGAACCACCTGCGCCCGGGTGTCGCCAAGGTCGTCCTGACCGCGCCGGGCAAGGGCGACGTCCTCAACGTCGTGCACGGCGTCAACCACGAGATGATCAAGCCGGACGAGCAGATCATCTCGTGCGCCTCCTGCACCACGAACGCGATCGTCCCGCCGCTCAAGGCCATGGCGGACGAGTACGGCGTCCTGCGCGGGCACGTGGAGACCATCCACTCGTTCACCAACGACCAGAACCTGCTGGACAATTACCACAACTCCGACCGCCGAGGCCGCTCCGCGCCGCTCAACATGGTCATCACCGAGACCGGCGCCGCCTCCGCCGTCGCCAAGGCGCTTCCCGACCTCGAGGCGACGATCACGGGCAGTTCCATCCGGGTGCCGGTGCCGGACGTCTCGATAGCCATCCTCAGCCTGAAACTCGGTCGCGAGACCACGCGGGAGGAGGTCCTGGACCACCTCCGCGACGTGTCGCTGACCTCGCCGCTCAAGCGGCAGATCGACTTCACGACCGCTCCCGACGCGGTGTCGAGCGACTTCATCGGCTCGCGCCACGCCTCCATCGTCGACGCGGGCCCCACCCAGGTCGACGGCGACAACGCGATCCTCTACCTCTGGTACGACAACGAGTTCGGCTACTCCTGCCAGGTCATCCGGGTCGTGCAGCACGTCTCCGGGGTGGAGTACCCGACGTACCCCGTGCCCGTTCACTGATCCACCAGTCGCCTGAAGCCACGGGGGCCGGTCCCACCCACTGACGGGTGGGGCCGGCCCCCGTGCGCTAGCGGGCCGACGTCGCGCCGGACATCGATGCGGGTGCAGGTGTGTAGCCGGTGGCCCGGGTGGTGAACGTCCCCCGGCCCTGCGTCCGGCTGCGCAGCCGCGTCGCGTAGCCGAACAGCTCGGCCAGCGGCACGGTCGCGGTGATCACCGCCGCGCCGGCCCGCGCGGTGGAGCCGGACACCCGGCCGCGCCGTGCGGCCAGATCACCGAGCACCCCGCCGACGGCGTCGTCGGGCACGGTCGCCGTGAGTTCGACGACCGGTTCCAGCAGCACCATCGCACAGGTGCGCAGCGCCTCGCGCAGCGCGAACCGTCCGGCGGTACGGAACGCCATCTCCGAGGAGTCCTTCGGATGAGTGGCGCCATCGGTCAGCGTCACCCGCACCCCGGTCACCGGATGCCCGCCGATGGGACCCTCCACCAGCGCGTCCCGGCAGCCGGCCTCGACCGCCCGGATGTACTCCTGCGGCACCCGGCCGCCGACGACGGCCGAGCGGAACACGAACTCCACCGCTCCCGTGCCGCTGTCGCCCTCCGGGTCCTCCCACGGCTCGACGTCGATGACGACATGGGCGAACTGCCCGGCCCCGCCGTCCTGTTTGACATGCCGGTAGACCAGGCCGGACACACCGCGGGCGACCGTCTCCCGGTAAGCGACCTGTGGCCGGCCGACCCGGACGTCCAGGCCGTGGGCGCGACGGATCTTCTCCGCCGCCACCTCCAGATGCAGCTCGCCCATGCCCGAGAGCACCGTCTGGCCCGTCTCGGAGTCCGTCCGTACCGCGAGCGACGGATCCTCCTCGACCAGCCGTACGAGCGCCGCCATCAGCCGCTCCGTGTCGGTGCTCCGCCGGGCCTCGACCGCTACCGAGACGACCGGATCGGCCACCGTCGGCGGTTCGAGGACCAGTGGGGCGTCCGGCGCGCACAGGGTGGCGCCGGCCCGGGCTGCCTTGGGGCCGATGACCGCGACGATGTCCCCGGCCACCGCCGTGTCGACGTCGACATGCCGGTCCGCCTGTACCCGCAGGATCCGGCCGATGCGTTCGCTGCGTCGCGCGCCTACGTCAAGCACTGTTTCCCCCTTCCTGACCGTTCCCGAATACACCCGCAGATAGGTCAGCCGGCCGGTCGCCGTCGCGTTGACCTTGAACGCGAGCGCGGCGAACGGCGCCGCCGGATCGGCGGCCCGCTCCTGCACCGCATCGCCGAGCATGCCGCGCACGGGCGGCACGTCGAGCGGGGAGGGCAGATAGGCCACGACGGCCTCCAGTAGCGGCTCGACACCGCGGTTGCGGTAGGCCGAACCGCAGAGCACCACGACACCCTCGCCGGTACGGGTCAGATCGCGCAGCGCCCCGGCCAGCGTCCGCTCGGAGAGCTCCGACTGCGCGCAGAACTCCTCCAGCGCGGCCGGATGGAGCTCCGCCACCGTCTCCTCCAGCAGCCGTCGGCGCCGCCGTGCCTCGTCCCGCAACTCATCGGGGACCTCCCCTTCCTCGTACGTGTCGCGGCCATCGGCCCAGACAAGTGCCCGCATGCGCAGCAGATCGACCACTCCGCCGAACTGTTCCTCCCGGCCGATCGGCATCTGCACCACGAGCGGAATCACGTGCAGCCGTTCCCGGATCGACGCGACCGCCGTGTCGAGGTCGGCGCCTGCCCGGTCGAGCTTGTTGACGAACGCGATGCGCGGCACGGCGTGCCGGTCGGCCTGGCGCCACACGGACTCGCTCTGCGGTTCCACTCCGGCGACCGCGTCGAACACGGCGATCGCACCGTCGAGCACCCGCAGCGAACGCTCGACCTCGTCGGCGAAGTCGACGTGCCCGGGGGTGTCGATCAGGTTGATCCGGTGGCCCGCCCAGGTGCAGCTCACGGCCGCGGCGAAGATGGTGATGCCGCGGTCGCGTTCCTGGGAGTCGAAGTCGGTGATGGTGGTCCCGTCGTGGACCTCGCCGCGCTTGTGGGTGGTGCCGGTGGTGTAGAGGATCCGCTCGGTGACGGTGGTCTTGCCGGCGTCGACGTGGGCGAGGATGCCCAGATTGCGAACGTCGGTCAGTGCACTGGTGAGTTGACGGTGCAGTTCGGTACGCACGTCCGTGGCCTTTCGGGTGATCCGGAAGAAGACGGCGCGATGCCCGGACGAAGCGGCCCGTTCATGGGCGCGGCGGAACCCTCGGCGTCCATCGGCGTGGTGCACGGGGACGGTCCGTCAGGAAGCGGACAGGGTTCAGGCGTTCGTCGCGGATGTCCGGGGCCGGCCGCGCAGCCGGCGCCGGGCGGAGGTAGACACCAGGATCACCTCGTACCGCGACAGGGGAACGACGACAGCGGTGCGGTAGCGCACGACAGGTCTCCCCTCGATGGTCACGGTGCGCGCGCCGCGTCGGAGAGCCGGCGCGCGATTTCGTGGTGAGTCTAGGGAAGCGGCCCGGCCGGGGGAACCGGTTTTCCGGGCCGTGGCGACGCTGTGGCCGACCAGGGACGCATTCGTGCCGATCGGAGTGCAACCATGCGGCGTCCTCGGCTGTCACCCCTACGATCGCCGAGTGCCGAGGGGGAGCGCATGGGAGCTGTCCGGATGCTGTTGCCGGTGCTGCGTCCGGCCGTCGGCCGCGACGGACACCGGCCGGGCGGGAGGCTGCTCGTGGTCGCGCTGCTCCGCTGTTCGTCGCCCCACTGGGTGTTCGTGCGTCCGCAGCCGCTGGAGCGCCGGATCGCCTGGGGCGCCGAGGCCGTGGCCCTGTGCCGGGCCGCGATGCTCCGCGAGCGCCCCGGAGCCCCTGACCTGCTGGCCCGTTCGCTCGTGCTCCAGGCCCAACTACTGCTCCATTCGGGCAGATACGAGGAGGCGCGCGCGGCGGCAGAGGAGTCCCTGACCGTCCCGGATGCTCATGCCTCGTCGAGTCGGACCGCCTACTGCCACCTGATGCGAGCCCTGGCGCTGGCCTGGCTGGACCGATCGGACGAGGCATTGGTGACGGTCCGTCACAGCGTCGCCGCCTACCGGTCCGTGATGCCCGGGCACGCCGACCGCTCCCTGGGCAGCCCCGCCGCCGCGCTGCGCGCGCACGCATGGGTCCTCGACCGGGCCGGGCACACGGCCGAGTCCGTCGAGGTGTACCTCCAGTGTGTCGAGCTGCTGCGGGGGTTGTCCTTGTGGCAGCAGTCCCTGCCTGGCCGTGTTCCACACCAGAGTGCTGGCCGAACTGGCAGGCGGGCTGCGGGTGCTCGGCCGGTTCCCGGAGGCGGTCGAGGCGGGCAACGACGCCAGGGAGCGCGTCGGCCCCCTCGTCCCGAGGCTCTACCCGGAAACCCAGGTGATGCGAGCCCAGTTGCTCATCGATCTGGCATGGTGCCTCGGCGCCACCGAGGACCTTCCCCGGGCGCGTGCCACGGCCGAGGAGGCCGTGGCACGCTGCCGGGACCTGCCAGTCGACGCCGAGGCCCCTGCCGAGACCCTGCTCGCGCTCGCCCTGGACTGTCTGGCCCACCACCTCGAACTGCTGGACGCACACACCGAGGAGCGGGCCGTGCGCGAGGAACTCGTCATCCTCTGCGCGCGGTTGGCCATCGCAGGTCCGGAGGCCCACGAGCCCCGGCTCGCCGTCGCCCTCGACGCCCTCGCCCGCTGTCACACGCGCGACGGCGAGGGCTCAGAAGCCGTGACCGCCACCGAACGATCCGTGGAGCTCTACCGCCGCGCCGTCGGGCGCGACCCCCGCCCCTACGAGCCGGAGCTGGCCCGGACACTCGCCAACCTCAGCGTCCGGCTGCGCCTGAGGGGCGAGTTCGAGGGTGCGGTGGCCGCCGGGGACGAGGCGCTGGCGATCACCCGTCGCCTCGCGGGGGCCGACGGGGAGGACGGCCGGTCACCGGTCGCCGACCGCCTGCGGATTCTTGGCCGGGCCCGGTACCGGGCCGAGGACGACGAAGGGGCTGCGGCCTGCTTCGAAGAGGCCGAGACTCTGCTGCGGGAACTCATGAAGGCGGGCGGCCCGGGAACGCATGCGGCCGGACTCGCCGCCGCACAGTCGGCGCTCGCCCGGGCCTTGGGCGCGGCCGCCGACGGGCATCTCGACGCCGGCCGCACGGACGATGCGGCAGTCGCCCTCCGGCGCCTCAAGGAGCTCACCGCTCGCTCCCCGCTGACCGATGTCCACGCGGCCTGTGTCTCCACCTTCGCCCGGGCACGCGACCGGGACGCCGAAGGGACCGTGCGTGCCTGGCAGCGGACCACGGGAGAGTCGTGGCCCACCTTCGTCTACCGGCTCGGCTGAGCCGGGTTGCGGCCCGCGCCGGCGGTTCGGCGGGCACCGTGCCGCGCCAGTGGCTTCCAGGTCCTGCACCGTCGCAGTGCGCTCCGGCCGCAGCCGCGCCACTCGGCGGGGGAGACGCCCGTCCCCTGGCCGGTGCGGGTGATCAGCGCGTTCACCGGGGTCAGCGGGTCCAGGGCCATCGTGGTGCGGGCCAGCAGGACCCCGATCACCAGCGGGGCCAGCGTGACGGCCAGTGTGGTGCCGGTGCTGGTCATCTGCTGCATGCGGGGGCGCGGTGCGTCGGGAGCCATGACTCCATTCCAGCAACGGCGGACCGAAGCGGGATCGGGCGACGTACTCAGTCCGGGCGGCCCGGGTACTCACCCGGGCCGCTGCGGCACCCCGCGCAGGACGGGCTACGCCGTGGTGCCCGGACCGGAACCCGTGCCCGAGGCGGCCTTGATGCCCTTGGTGATGTCGTCCAGGACGGACAGGGCGGGAGCCTTGGCGTTGATGTCGAATCCGGAACGGACGACGATCAGCATGTCCTTGGCCTGCGGTGAGGGGAAGGCCAGGGATTCGACGTACCCGTCGTCGCCGTTCTTCGTGACCACCTTCCAGCGCACCCGGTAGCCCTGCTGGCCGGCCACCGTGACCGCCTCGGACTTCAGTTGCTGGTGCGAGGTGATCCCGCCGTAGATCTTCTCGCCGTAACTCTCCTCGGCATTGGTCGCGATGTCCTTCTCGGCCGTGGCCCTGGCGGTGGTGGTGCTCAGCTTCAGCGCCATGGCGGGGGCGGAGAACACACCGCCGCGCACGCACTTCTCCCCGCTGTCCCCGGGGCAGGTGTACGAGCCGGTGGTCACCCCGGCACCCATGCCCGACTCGCCCTTCCAGCCGTCCGGGACCGGGATGCTGATGCCGCTGGCCATGTCCGTCGCGTAGCCGTCCTCGGTCTGGGGCAGCTGCTGCTCGGGGCTCTGGTTCCCGTTGCCGTTCCCGTCGCCGTTGCCTCCGCTGCCGCCGGGTGCGCCGGGCTGCCGGCTGGGGGCCGGGGAGGGCGAGGTGGAGGGGGCCGTAGCGGTGTTGTCCGTCTTCCCGGAATCATCCGACAGGAGGTACACGCCGCCGCCGATGGCGGCGAGGACCACCACCGCCGCGGTGATGCCGGCGCCGATCCGTATCCGGCGGCTGCGGAGCGTGGCCGGCGGGACCCGGAGCTGATCGGTCCACTGAGTGCCGTCCCACCAGCGTTCCTGAATGGGGCCAAATCCTGTGTACCCGGGGTCTGGATGCCAGCCGGGCGGGCTCGTCTGCGTCACGGCAGCAACCGTAGCCGCGCTGCGTGAGAATCCTATGAACCGGGTGGGAGCCGACCGCCCGACATGTGAGGCTTGGGCGGGCTTGGGTTGCTTCCTGTGATCAATGTCTTCGGCATTCCGCTCTGTGGTGTTGCTGTCAATGTCTGATCGTGGGCATGCCTCGTTCATCGCCGACGGGCTACCGGTACCTGCCGCTGATCCTGCTGCCCGCCGAGGTCGCGGCGACTGTGTGACGTACGACCCGACCCTCCCGTACGGTTCGCGGGAGGGGCGGGGCACGGTGGGCGCACGGCCCACCGCCGGGCCCGGCCGGCACCCGTGGGAAGGCGAACGATGAGCGAGAGTCCCGCCGTACGGATCGAGCGCGACGGACCCGTCTTCACAGTGGTCCTGGCCCGGCCCGACGTCCGCAACGCGGTGGACGGCCCGACCGCCCGCCAACTGGCGGACGCCTTCCGCACCTTCGACGCGGATCCGGATGCGGCGGTGGCCGTGCTGTGGGGTGAGGGCGGCACGTTCTGTGCCGGCGCCGACCTCAAGTCGATCGGTACCGGACGCGGTAACACCGTCACCGCGGAGGGTGACGGGCCGATGGGCCCCACCCGCATGCGGCTCGGCAAACCGGTCATCGCCGCGATCGCCGGGCACGCGGTGGCCGGCGGTCTGGAGCTGGCCGCCTGGTGCGATCTGCGGGTCGCCGAACAGGACGCGGTCTTCGGGGTGTTCTGCCGGCGATGGGGAGTGCCGCTGGTGGACGGCGGCACGGTACGGCTGCCGCGCCTCATCGGTGAGAGCCGGGCCATGGACATGATCCTCACCGGCCGGCCCGTCCCGGCCGACGAGGCGTACGGCATGGGGCTCGTCAACCGGCTCGTCCCCACGGGGCAGTCCCGGAGTGCGGCGGAGCAACTCGCCCGGGAGATCGCCGGGTTCCCCCAGCTGTGCCTGCGCCACGACCGGCTCTCCGTGCGCGAGCAGCACGATATGAGCGAGCCGGAAGCGCTGGCCGCGGAGTACCGGCACGGTCTGGTGCCGCTGACGGCGGGGGAGACGCAGGAGGGCGCCGACCGGTTCGGCCGCGGGGCCGGCCGGCACGGCGCCTTCACCGACTGAGGCGACAGGACGGCGAGTGGAGGGTCCTGCCGGTCCGGGCCGGGGGTGGGTCACGTGCGTGTGAGCTCGTGTTCGCCTAGGGTCCACGCATGAGCGCAAGCAACGAGGAGGAACGGTCCGTGCGGGCCGCCGTCGAGGGTGAACTGAGGCTGCTGGATCCGGGCGTGCGGGCGTCGCCCGACGCGGTGACCGCACTCCTCGACCCGGAGTTCATCGAGTTCGGGGCCTCGGGGCGGCGCTACGACAGGACGTCGATCCTGGCCGTCACCTCCGCCGTCGACGAGGGCGCCCCCGGCCCGAGCGTCGTCACCGAGATGTCGGGCGTGCTGCTGGCCCCGGCCCTCGTCCACCTGACGTACGTCTCGGAGGGCAACGGTCGTCGCGTCAGGCGCAGTTCAATCTGGCGGCGGTCGGAGTCGGGCTGGCGGATGTACTTCCACCAGGGCACGCCGACCGGCCCGGCGTAGCCTCACCTGCGAACACCGGCGAATACCCGGCGGACAGTCCGCAGACGGTTGACTAGGCTCATCGGATGACGGCATCCCGCTATCCCACGAAGCCCCGGCCCGGCGACCGCGTCGCCGTGCTGTCCCCCTCGTCCGGGCTTCCCGGCATCCTTCCGCTGCCGTACGAACTGGGCCTGCGCAGGCTTCGTGACGACTTCGGGCTGGAGCCCGTGGAGTATCCGGCGACCCGGAAGATGGGCTCCACTCCGCAGGAGCGCGCCGCTGACATCCATGCCGCCTTCGCCGACCCGGCGATCAAGGCAGTCATCGCCAGCATCGGCGGGGACGACCAGATCACCGTGCTCCCCCACCTGGACCGTGAACTGCTGCGCGCCCACCCCAAGCCGTTCTTCGGGTACAGCGACAACACCAACCTGCTGGTGTTCCTCGACAGCCTCGGCATCGTCGGCTACCACGGCGGATCGGTGATGGTCGAACTCGGCCGCCCCGGCGCCCTGCACCCGCAGACGGCCGAGTCGCTGCGGGCGGCGCTGTTCACCCACGAGGAGTACGAACTGCCCCAGGCGAAGGAGACCGGCAGCGTCAACAGATCCTGGGAGGACCCGCGGACGTTCGACCACGAACCCGGCCTGCTGCCCGCCGACGACTGGACCTGGCACAACGCCGGCCGGGTGGTCGAGGGGGCGAGCTGGGGTGGCAACCTGGAGATCCTGTCCTGGCTGCTGATGGCCGACCGGGAGATCCGTCCGGCCGCCGAGTACGAGGGCCGGGTGCTGTTCCTCGAAACCTCCGAGGAGATGCCGAGCGCCGACGAGGTGTACCGGATCCTGCGGTGTATGGGGGAGCGCGGGCTCCTGCGCCGGTTCCCGGCGCTGCTGATGGGCCGGGCCAAGAACTGGTCCTTCGAGCAGCCCCTCGATGCCGGGGCCGGGGAGCAGTACCGGGAACGGCAGCGGGAGGCGGTGCTGCGTGCGCTGAACGAGTACGCCCCCGAGACCATGGCCGTCCTCGACGTCGACCTCGGCCACACGGACCCGCAGTTGATCGTCCCGTTCGGCGGGCAGGTGCGGGTGGACGGCGTGGACCGTCGCATCGTGGTGACGTACTAGCGGTGCGGCTGTCCGCCGCCTTTCTGGTCCGACCACATGCAGTGTGTGACATAGTGGGAGATTCGGACAAGAGTGGTCGGCAAGGGAACGGCTCCGGCCGGGGCAGGGGGTGGCGGATGCCCGTCGAATGGCAGCCCGTACGGCAGTCGCGGACACATGAACTGGTGCTCCAGAGCATCGAGCAGCGGGTGTTCGCCGGTGACCTCAAGGCCGGTGACCGGCTGCCGCCCGAACGCGAGCTCGCCCCGGTCCTCGGGGTCAGCCGGTCGGCCCTGCGTGAGGCGCTGCGGGTGCTGGAGACCATCGGCGTCCTGGTGGCCCAGCCGGGCCGGGGCCCGGACGCCGGGGCGCGCATCGTCCGCAATCCCGACGACGCTCTCGGGCGTCTGCTACGGCTCCACTTCGCCCTCGGCAGCTACAGCCTGGAGGACGTGCTGGAGGCGCGCGTCACCCTGGAGCGGTCCAGCTTCGAGGCCGCCGCGCGGCACGCGTCCGCAGCGGATCTGGACGAGGCCGAGGCCCTGCTCGT
Source organism: Streptomyces sp. LN549 (assembly GCF_043203805.1). NCBI lineage: Bacteria > Bacillati > Actinomycetota > Actinomycetes > Kitasatosporales > Streptomycetaceae > Streptomyces > Streptomyces sp. LN549. The sequence continues at coordinate 8,233,438 of NZ_JAZHRI010000002.1, forward strand.
ACGGATGGGGGAGCCGGGGGTCGACGTGCCCGAGTTCAACGACCTGGACACCCGCTTCCATGTCCAGATCGCCCGCAGTTCCGGCAACGAGCTGACCTCCACGCTCACCTCCGCCGTCCGCGAGTCGGTCCGGCCGCTGATCCTGCGGGCCCTGGAGGCGGCCGAGGACTGGCCGGCCACCGCCGCCGCACTCAACGCGGACCACACCGAACTGCTCCGCCTGGTGCGGGCGGGAGAGGGTGCGCGGGCCGCCGATGTGGTCGAGGCGCACATCCGGGGGCTGCACGGAAAGCTGGTCGACGAGAAGACCACTGCCTGAGCCACGGACGGAGCCGTCGCCGTGCCCCCTGCCAGGGGCGCCGCGACGGCTTTTGTGTGCGCGGGTACCGGTGGGTGTCACCCGGCCGCCGATGTCGCACCCTTTCCTGTTTCGGCTGGAGGATAGTATGGTCGGACCATAAAGCTCCTTGAGCATCATGCAGAGAATTGATCGGGGAGACCCCATGCGCATCGGACTCTTCGCCACCTGTCTGGGAGACACGCTCTTCCCCGAGGCGGTGAAATCCACCGCGGTGCTGCTGGCCCGCCTGGGCCATGAAGTGGTGTTCCCGCCGGGCCAGACCTGCTGCGGTCAGATGCACGTCAACACCGGCTACCAGCGCGAGCCCGTCCCCCTGGTGCGCAACTTCGCCGAACAGTTCGGTGACGCCTCCATCGACGCGGTCGTCATGCCGTCCGGCTCCTGCGCGGGCTCGGTGCGCCACCAGCACGAGATCGTCGCGGAACGGTACGGGGACGCGGAGCTGCGCGCGGGCGTCGCCACGGTGAAGGCCAAGACGTACGAGCTCTCCGAGTTCCTCGTCGACGTGCTGGACGCCACCGACGTCGGCGCGTACTTCCCGCACCGAGTCACGTACCACCCCACCTGCCACTCCCTGCGCATGCTCCGGGTCGGCGACAAACCGCTGCGACTGCTGCGGGCGGTCGACTCGATCGATCTGGTCGAACTGCCTGAGGCCGACGCCTGCTGCGGATTCGGCGGCACCTTCGCCATGAAGAACGCCGACACGTCGACCGCGATGCTCCAGGACAAGATGCGCAACATCGCCACCACCGGCGCCGCCGTGTGCACCGCCGGAGACTCGTCCTGTCTGATGCACATCGGCGGCGGGCTCTCCCGGATCAAGTCCGGCACCCGGACCCTGCACCTGGCCCAGGTCCTCTCCTCCACCCGCACCTTGCCGCACGTCCTGACGGAGGCCGCCCGATGAGCAGCACCTTCCTCGGCATGCCCGCGACCCCGCCCCGCTCCCCGTACGGCACGGGCAACCTGCGCGGCGACCGGAAGTTCCCCGCGGCCGCGCACGACGATCTGGGCAACGGGCAACTGCGCCGCAACCTCGGCAAGGCCACCCACACGATCCGCGCCAAACGCCTCAACGTCACCGGCGAGCTGCCCGACTGGGAGGAGCTGCGCGACGCGGGATCAGCCATCAAGACCGACACCATGAACCGGCTCCCCGAACTCCTGGAGGAGCTGGAGCGCAAGGTCACCGAACGCGGCGGCATCGTCCACTGGGCACGGGACGGCGGCGAGGCCAACGAGATCGTCGCGCGGCTGATCAAGGAGACCGGCAGCAAGGAGGTCATCAAGGTCAAGTCGATGGCCACCCAGGAGATCGGCCTCAACGAGCACCTCGAATCGATTGGCATCACCCCGTACGAGACGGACCTCGCCGAGCTCATCGTGCAGCTCGCCCACGACAAGCCGTCGCACATCCTGGTACCCGCGATCCACCGCAACCGGGACGAGATCCGGGAGATCTTCCTCAAGGAGATCCCGGGCGTCGACCCGTCCCTGGACAACGTCCCCGCCCACCTGGCGGCAGCGGCCCGCGCCTATCTGCGCGAGAAGTTCATGACGACGAAGGTCGCCGTCTCGGGAGCCAACTTCGGCATCGCCGAGACCGGCACCCTGTCCGTCGTCGAGTCGGAGGGCAACGGCCGCATGTGCCTGACGCTGCCCGACACCCTGATCACTGTCATGGGCATCGAGAAGGTGCTGCCGCGCTACCAGGACCTGGAAGTCTTCCTGCAGTTGCTGCCGCGTTCCTCCACCGGTGAGCGGATGAACCCGTACACGTCGATGTGGACGGGAGTCACCCCCGGCGACGGGCCGCAGACCTTCCACCTGGTGCTGCTCGACAACGGACGCACCGCGGCCCTCGCGGACCGGATCGGCCGGGAGGCGCTCAACTGCATCCGCTGCTCCGCGTGTCTCAACGTCTGCCCGGTGTACGAACGGGCCGGCGGCCACGCCTACGGATCGACGTACCCCGGACCGATCGGCGCCGTCCTCACCCCGCAGCTCGCCGGCATGAACGCAGCCAAGGACGACCCCAACAGCTCACTGCCGTACGCCTCCAGCCTCTGCGGCGCCTGCTTCGATGCCTGCCCCGTCAAGATCGACATCCCTTCCCTGCTGGTCGAGCTGCGCCACCAGCACACCGAACAGTCCGGCACCACGGCCGAGAAGCTCGCCATGAAGGCGGCGGCCGGAGTGATGAAGAGCCCGAAGCTGTTCACGGCCGCACAGAAGGCGTCAGGGCTCGGCCGCGTACTCGCCGGACGGGACGGGAAGATCTCGCACCTGCCCCCGCCGTTCAACGGCTGGAGCGACAGCCGCGACACCCCCGCCCCGCCCAAGGAGACCTTCCGCTCCTGGCTGGCCTCGGCCGAGGGCGCGGCGACGATGCGGGCCGCCGCCGACGAGTACGCGCAGAACCAGCAGCAGGAGGAGAAGTGACGACCGCTCGCGAAACCGTGCTCGGCCGTGTCCGGGACGCCCTGGCCCTGGCACCGGCTGCCGACACCCCGGTCCCGCGCGCCTACCGCACCGGGCGCACCCTCCCGGACGAGGAGCGCCTGGCGCTGTTCACCGACCGGCTCGTCGACTACAAGGCCCAGGTCCACCCCTGCACCGCCGACCGCACGGCCGAAGTCGTCGCCGAGGTGCTGCGGGAGCAGGGAGCGGGCCGGATCGGCGTGCCCGCCGGCCTCGACCCGCAGTGGCTCACCGCCTACGACGGAGAGGTCCAGCAGGACTCCGCCGACATCCCCGCCCCGCGGCTTGACGCCCTCGACGGGGTCGTCACCGGCTCGGCCGCCGGCTGCGCCGAGACCGGCACGATCTTTCTGGACGGCTCGCCCGACCAGGGGCGGCGGGCGCTGTCCCTGGTGCCCGACCTGCACGTCTGTGTCGTCGATCTGTCGACCGTGGAGGCGGGCGTGCCGGAGGCGGTGGCCCGGCTGGTGCCGGAGCGGCCGACGACGCTGATCAGCGGCCCGTCGGCCACCTCCGACATCGAACTCGAACGAGTGGAGGGCGTACACGGCCCGCGCACCCTGGCGGTCGTGATCCGCACGGACGCGTAGAGAACTGTGAGGGCCGCGGTTCACCAGGGCGGTCCGGCGATCCGAATCCAGGACGTGCGGCGATCGCCGCACGGGCGGTCGCGAACCGGCGTTACCTGGGCGACGGTGGGACCGGTTGTTCTGCAGGAGTGTCGGCCAGGATCACCATGGGATCGGCCAGCAATGCGGAGAAGCCCAGTTCGGCGGCGCCCACGAGGACGGCATCGTCGCCGAGTGCGCTCACGCGCAGCCGGAGGTTCTCGCGGGAGGCGGCGAGTGTGCTGATGTTGATGCGGCTGCGGATCTGTGCGGCAGCGCCGAGGAACACGTCGCGAAGCATGCCACCGAAGATGACGACGCTGGGGTTGAAGAGGGTGACCAGGTTGGCGACACCGACGCCGAGCCAGTCGCCGACCTGGTGCAGCGCGGCGCGCGCGACGATGTCTCCGCGGTCGGCGGCGGAGACGACGGCGTGCACCTCCTCCTTGCCGGTGGCCTGTGGGTCACGGCCGGCGGCGGCGAGCAGCGCTCGTTCGCCGGCCTCGGCTTCCAGACAGCCGCGAGCGCCGCATCCGCAGAGGGTGCCGCCCCGCGGGTTGACGATCATGTGGCCGACCTCGCCACCGTAGCCGTCCGCGCCGCGCAGCAGGCGGCCGTCAGTGACCAGGCCGCCGCCGATACCGATGTCCCCGTGGAGGTAGACGACGTTGTCACTGCCGAGTCCGGCGCCCCGCAGGTGTTCGGCGAGGGCGCCGAGGTTCGCTTCGTTGTCCACCTCGACGGGGACGCCGAGGTCGAGCCGGCGGGTGAGTTCCGTGCAGAAGTCCTGATCGGTCCAGCCCATGTTCGGCGCGCGCCGCACCAGGCCGTCGGGGTGACGGACTATTCCCCGTACCGCCACGCCGACGCCGACGCAGCGGCTGCCGGGTTCTGCGGTCGCCAGCATCTGCCGGGCGAAACCGGTGAGAGCGTCGGCGACCTCTCCGGGATCGTCGGGTTCGTCCAGGGGCCAGGGACTCTCACGGCGGTCGAGGAAGATACCGCCGAGTCCGATGCGGGCGGCCGCGAGGCGGTCCACCCCGACGTCATACGCGAGGACGTACACGTGTGACGATTCGGGCCGAACGACCAGTGAGGGCCGTCCCGCCCGGCCGGTGTCGCGCGGAAGTTCCTCAAGGACGAGCCCGGCTGTGGTCAGATCGGTGACCAGTCCCAGGATGGTGCTGCGGTTGAGCCCCATGCGGTCGGCGAGGACCGCCCGGGAGACGGGTCCCTCGATATGTACGTGACGGAGAAGGGTACTGAGGTTGTGCCGTCGGATCTCCTCTTGGGAATGACCGGCTTTCATGGCGCGGGGACCTCATTGTCGCGGGGGCGCGGAGCGGTCATCGCTGTACGGCTCGGCGTCGGGACAGCGCGTCCACGCCCGCGGCCACCAGCAGTACCGAACCCGTGACAGCGTACTTGACGCCTGAGCTGTACCCCATGAGTCCCATGCCGTTCTGGATGACGGCCACCAGCATTCCGCCCAGGACGGCGTCGATGACCCGGCCCCGCCCGCCGAAGAGACTGGTGCCGCCGATGACGGCGGCACCGACCGCGAGCAGCAGGACGTTGCTGCCGCCGGTGTTGGGGTCGACGGAGTTGCCCCGGGAGGCCGCGATGATGCCACCGACCGCCGCCATGGCCGAGCAGATGACGAATGCGGCGATCCGTATGAACGCGACGTTGATGCCGGCCCGTCGGGCCGCCTCGGCGTTGCCGCCGACGGAGTAGATGTGGAGACCGAACGGTGTGCGCTGGAGGACGAACGTGCCGAGCACGAGCAGGACGCCGATGAGAGGCACGACGATCGGTACGCCCTGCAGAGAGACGACCACCGCATTGCGGCTGCGTTCCTGGTTGAGCAGGTGCACGGCCAGGGCGCCGAGCACCGTCGGCACGCCGAGGCGGACGGCGATCAGCATCGGCGGGGGTGTCGTCAGGCCCCGGCGGCGGCGGTTGTGGTGACGGCGGAGCAGGATCGCCGCGTACGCCGCGACGCCGCCGGCCAGCAGAAGCCATCCGGCCGTGGGTGAGAGGTTGTTGTTGGCGACGGCGAGGAGGGTCTTGTCCTCGATGGAGATGTTCGTGCCCTCCTTCAGCAGGATCAGCACGATGCCCTGGAAGCCCAGGAACGCGGCCAGCGTGACCACGAACGACGGAATGCCCACCTTCGCGACCAGCGTGCCCAGGAGGAGGCCGATGACCACGCCGGTCAGCATGGCCGCGACGACGGCGCCGTACCACGGCCATCCGTGGTTGGTCAGGAGGATGGCCAGGACGGCGGCGCAGACGCCGCTGGCGTATCCGGCGGACAGGTCGATCTCCCCGAGCAGGAGCACGAAGACCAGCCCCATGGCAATCGCGATGCTGCCTGCTCCCTGGGTGAGCAGGTTGGCGAAGTTGAGGTCGGAGAAGAAGACCGGGCTCAGGATCCCGAAGAAGACGCAGAGTACGGCCAGGCCGAGCACTGCGGGCAGGGCCCCGAGTTCGCCGCCGCGCAGCCGGTCGCGGTAGCCGCTGGCCAGGGAACGAAGACCGGCGGCGGTGGTGCCGGTCTGCTTGCCGGACGGGGCAGGGCCTTCGGGCTGCTCCGGCTTCTCGGGGACGACGGCGGTGGTCATGCGGCTGCTCCGTTGGTTTCGGCGAGGCCCAGGTTCCCGCTGCGGCCCGAGGTGATCAGTTCGACGAGTTGGGTGTGTGTCACGTCCGAGGTCCTTACCTGGGCGGCCGTCCGGCCCAGGTAGAGGGCGGCGATCTGGTCGGACACCGCGAAGACGTCGTTCATGTTGTGCGAGATGAGCACCACGGCCAGGCCGTTGTCGGCCAGCCGCCGTACCAGTTCCAGGACCTGGGCGGTCTGGGCGACGCCCAGCGCGGCGGTCGGCTCGTCGAGGATGACGAGCTTGCTGTTCCACAGCACGGCCTTGGCGATGGCGACGGTCTGGCGCTGGCCGCCGGAGAGGCTGGAGACCCGCTGCCTGAGGGACTTGACGGTCCTGACCGAGAGCCCGGCGAGGGTCTTGGCGGCCATCTCCTCCATGGTCGCGTCGTCGAGGACCAGGCCACTGCGCTTCTCCCGGCCCAGGAACATGTTCTGGACGATGTCGAGGTTGTCGCACAGGGCCAGGTCCTGGTACACGATCTCCACGCCCAGCCCGGCGGCGTCCCGTGGGCTGTGCATCTGTACCTGCTCGCCGCCGAACCAGTACTCGCCGGCGTCGATGGAGTGGATCCCCCCGATGCACTTCACCAGGGTGGACTTGCCGGCGCCGTTGTCGCCCACGAGGGCGGTCACTTCGCCCGGGTGGGCGCTGAAGGCCACGTCGTGCAGCACCTGCACCGCGCCGAAACTCTTGTTGATTCCGCGCAGTTGGAGGATGGGGGTCGCTGTCATGGAGGACGGCTCCTGAAGTCGTGGACCGCGGGTCCCGGGCGGGTGCGGTGTTCCCGGGACCCGCGGCCGGCGGGTCGGGTCCGGCTGGAGGGGTTACTGGATGCCGGACTCGGTGCACAGGTCGGCGTACTTGCCGGTGCACAGTTCGGCCTTGGTCACGAATCCGTCGTTCACGACGTCCTTGACGTTGTCCTTGTAGATGGCGACCGGGGCGAGCAGCACAGCCGGCACGTCACGCTTGCCCTCGGGGTCCTGGACACTCGCGGTGGTCTTCCCCTTCTGGCCCTTGGCCAGGGCGACGGCCAGCTCGGAGGTCGCGTCGGCCTCCTTCTTGACCGCCTTGTAGACGGTCATGCACTGGTCGCCGGCCAGGATGTTCTGCAGACCCTGCACGGTGGCGTCCTGTCCGGTCACCGGTACCTGGCCGTTGCGGTGGTTCTTGCGCAGCACCGCGATGGCCGCGTTGCCGAGACCGTCGTTGGCGGCCAGCACCCCGCCGATCCTGGACTGGCTGGTGAGCATCTGCTCGAAGATGGTGCCTGCCTGGGCGTTGTCCCAGTCGGGCACGGACTGGTTGGGACCCTTGACGTAGTCGCCGGAGGCGTACTTGGGGTCGAGGACGCCGTTGTAGCCGTCGGCGAAGAGTGTGGCGTTGTTGTCGGTGGGCGAGCCGTTCAGCTCGGCGATGACCGGCTTCTTCACCTTCTTGTCCGCCAGGCACTTGCCCAGGCCCTCGCCCTGCAGCTTGCCGACCGCGGTGTTGTCGAAGCTCACGTAGTACTGGGCGGAGCCGCCGAGCGTCAGCCGGTCGTAGTCGATGGTGGCCACGCCCTGGGCCTTGGCCTTGTCCAGGACGGCCTTGCCGGTGCCGCTGTCGAGGTTGACGATCACCAGCACGTTCACGCCGCTGCTGATCATCTGGTCCGCGATCGTCTGGAACGCCTGCTTGTCGCCCTGAGCGTTCTGGATGTCGTAGTCCACCCCCGCCGCTTTGAACGCCTTGGTGAGGAACGGGCGGTCGGCCGTCTCCCAGCGGGCGGACGACTTGCTGTCCGGGAGGATCACGCCGATCTTCGACTTCTTGCCGCCGGAATCCGACGAGGCGCTGCCGGACGAAGAGTTCCCGCAGGCGGTGAGAGTCGTCAGCAGCGCCACGGAGGCGGTGGTGAGGAGCAGTCCCTTGCGCATGGGCGGGGTCCTTTCTGGGAGTGCGGCCGGGGGTGCACCGGCCCACGGATGGTTCACACAGGGATGCGGGAGACGGAAGCGCACGCTTGACCGGCTTCGGCGGGGTATCGATGTATCCGCCGCGCTGAATGTTGTGGGCGACAACATATGACTCTTCCCGGCCTCCCGGCCAGCCCCGCGCAACCCCGGGATCGACGAAATGCGATAACGAATAGGCCACTTGCCGAAATCTCGAGAGCCGGCCCGGGCTCCGACCGCGCCAACCGGCGGAACGCGAAGCGCTCCAGGGCCGGCAGCGCAGGGCGGCCGGCAACCGCAGACTCCGCTACCGCGGCACCCTCGCCCATAACGCCTGCGAGGGGCCGCCCGGCCTACGGCCGGACAACCCCTCGCCAAGATCCTTTACAAGTCTCCCTGCGGGGACGGGGGCTGCGCCTCGGCGCACCCCCCGTCCCCGTCGTCAGCCGTGCTCGACCGTCACCGGACCGAAGCCGATCCGGGTCGTCGCCGAGTCCTCGGCCCAGCACACCTCGACGGTGTCCCCGTCGACGTTCACCCCGCTCACCGCCGTGTCGAGTGCATCCGCTTCCGGCTCCGCGCTCAGCGAGGCCAGCGCCACCAGGACCACCGTGCCCTCCGCGTCCGCGCCCAGCCGGGGCAGCACCGCCCACGGCGTGTACGCCGTGCCCTGCGGGGCGCGAACCTCGTCCCGCGACTCCCAGCCGTGCAGACCGTACAGCGCGGATGTCACCGCGGACTCGGGACCGGTCGCCCAGCCCGTCTGCTCCACCCGGGCGCCGTGCGGGGCGCCGAGCACCCGGTGCACGCGGAGTTCGTACCGGCCGCGGACCACCGTCACGCTCTCCACCCGCAGACCCGGCACCATCGGCGCCCCGCCCGCGAACACCGGACGGTGCCAGGACGCCGCCCAGCCCCAGCCGTCGCCCCCGCCCGCGCCCAGCGGGCGAATGGCCCGGCGGCCGCTGCGGTTACCGGCGACGACCACGGCCAGGTGGTTGTCGGCCGTGTTCCCCCGCGCGGTGGGACCGGTGACCGTCGAGTACGCCTGACGGCTGTACAGCGGGTCGTCCTGCACCGCCGACTCACCCTCGTGCGGCCGGACATGGTCGCTGCCGTGGTTGTGCAGCCGTACGATCCCGTCCGCCCGCGTCGACTGGACGAGCAGCCCCGGCGCGGACAGTGCGAGCACCCGGTCGGGTCCCTCGCTGGGTGCCGGCTCCTCGGTGGCCGTCCACAGCGGGTGGTCCGCCGGGGCGAGCAGGGAGACGAAGGCCTTGGACGCCCAGTACGGGGAGGCGGGACCCGAGTAGGGCTGGAGCGTCGCCTCGTGCGGACCGTGCCAGCCCAGGCTCAGCAGACCGTCGGTGCCGGTCGCGCCGCGGTCCAGGAAGTAGCGCAGCGACCCGCTGATCACCCGGCGGGAGGCACCCGGCGTGAGCGGGGTGTGCCCGGTGAGCGCGCCGAGCCCGACCGCCGAACCGGCCGCGAACCGGTAGGACAGCGAACGGCCGAAGTGGATCGGGGCACCGTCCCCGCCGAACAGCAGCGCGAAGCTCTCCAGGTGCTCGCGCAGCCGCGCCCCGTAGTGCGCGGACAGCTCGGCGTCGCCGGAGAGGTGGGCGTCCAGCACGGGGTAGAGGTGCAGCGCCCAGCCGTTGTAGTGGTCGAAGGCGCTGCCGTCGCCGTCCGCGTACCAGCCCTGACCGCGGTACCAGCTCTCCATCAGGTCCTGTGCCCGCTCGCGGGCGCGAGCCGTCTCCGCGTCCCCGCGGCCCACCGACTCCAGGAACCCGGCCACCGAGTAGGGGAACAGGTACCAGTTGTTCGGTGCGGGGGTGTGGCGCAGCGCGCCGCGCAGCCACTCCTCGGCGCGGTCCTGCACGGCCGGGTCCAGCCGGTCCCAGAGCCAGGGCCGGGTGAGCCGCAGCCCGATGGCGACCGAGGCGGACTCCACCATGGGCTGGCCGAAGACGGTGTGGTCGAGGATCAGCGGCCACGACTCGGCGTCGTCCCGGCCCGGCGTACGGGTACCGGCCGCGAGTCCGTCCGCGTACCGGTCGAGCCAGCCGTGCGGGTCCTTGCCGTCCGCGCCCGCGACCCGGAACGCGGCGGCGAGGAACGTGCGCGCGTATCCCTCCAGACCGTCGGAACGGACCCCGGACGCGGAGGGGCGTCCGGGCAGGTCGAGAAGCGCGCTGCCGGGGGTGGCCCACTGCCAGGCGGCCTTCAGCAGACCGTCGGCCGCCGCCTCCCAGTGAGCGCGGGTGTAGCCGGTGACCGGGCTCACGGTCCGGTCGTCGGCGGGGAGTTCCAGGGGGGATTCGGGGTGCGGATCGGTCATGCGAGGAATGCCAGCCTTTCGCGTCGTACGGGATGGGCGAAGCCGTCGCCCGCGGCCCAGCGTTCCGCCTCGCCCACCGCCAGGTCGACGAGCCGCTGCCACTCATTGCCCTGCGAGCCCGCCAGATGCGGGGTGATCAGGGCGTTCTCGCACTCCCACAGGGGGTGGTCGGCCGGCAGCTTGTCGGGGTCGGTGACGTCCAGGACCGCGCGGATGCGGTCCGTTCTCAGGACATCGACGAGCGCGTCCTGATCGACGACGGCGCCCCGCGCGGTGTTGAGGAGCACGCCGTCCGGGCGCATCGACATGAGCAGGTCCCGGCTGACGAGTCCGCGCGTTGCGGGCAGCAGCGGGGTGTGGACGCTCACCACATCGCTCCGCGCGAACAGTTCACCGAGTCCGACGGGCCGGACGCCGAGCTCGGCCGCCTCCGCGTCGGAGACGTACGGATCGTGGAGCAGCACCCGCAGGTCGTAGGGGCGCAGCAGCTCGATGACCCGGCGGCCGATGAGCGAAGCGGACAGGATGCCCACCGTCCGGCCGTAGTTTCCCAGGGTGGGCGAGGTGGTCAGCGAGTCGTCGCGGCGGCGCTCCGAGCGGTAGGCCTGCGCCCGTTCCAGGGCCCGTTTGCCGGAGAGCAGGATCATCGCGACGGTGTACTCCGCGACCGGGAGCGCGTTGGCGGCCGCGGCCGACGACACCTCGATGCCGCGCTCCCAGCAGGCGTCGGTGATGTGCCCGCGGACGCTGCCCGCGGTGTGCACCACCGCCCGCAGCCGGGGCGCGGAGGCGAGCGCCGCCGCGTCGAGGGGCGGACAGCCCCACCCGGTGACCAGGAGTTCCGTGTCCGCGAGCACGGTACGGGCCCGGTCGGTGGTGAAGTCGTCGAGTACGGGCGGTGGTGCGAGGTCGCACACCTGGGAGAGCGCGGCCAGCGACCGGGCGTTCAGCAGCGCGGCAGCGGTGCCCGGCTGCATGGCGACGGCGGCGCGCGGCCGTCGCCTTCCGGTAGGTGCGAGGGGGGTGGTGCCGGTCATTCTTCTCCTGGTTCCGGAGGGGGTGCGGGGTCCGGCTACTTCACGGCTCCGGCGGTGAGCCCCGACTTCCAGAAGCGCTGGAGCAGCGCGAAGGCGAGGATCAACGGCAGGACCGCGAGCAGCGACCCCATGATCACCACGGGGTAGTACTCGGGTGAGACGGTGGCGGCGCTGTTCCACGTGTAGAGGCCGAGGCTGACGGGATAGAGGTCCTGGTCGGACAGCATGACCATGGGCAGGAAGAAGTTGTTCCAGATCGCGGTGAGCTGGAAGAGGAACACGGTGACGAGACCGGGGCCGAGCATCCGCATGGCGACCCGGAAGTACGTGGTCAGTTCGCCGGCCCCGTCCACCCGGGCCGCTTCCAGAACCTCGTTCGGTACGTAGCCCTGGCTGAAGATCCGGCCGAGGTACACGCCGAACGGATTGAAGAGCACCGGTATGAAGACCGACCAGAAGGTGTTCACCAGTCCGGTGCCCGACGCCATCAGATACAACGGCAGGGCCAGCACGGTCTGTGGCACCATCACCGCGGCGAGCACGAGGCCGAACAGCTTCTCCTTGTGCGCGAAGCGGTACTTGTCGAAGGCGTAGCCGCAGGCGATGCTGATCAGCGCCCCGAGCGCGGCTCCGAGGACCGCGTACAGCAGGCTGTTGCCGTACCACCGCGTGTACAGGCCCCCGTCCATCGCGAACACGTCCTTGAGGTTCTGCGCGAAGGAGAAGTGGTCGAGCGACAGGATGTCGCTGCCGAACAGCGCGTCCCGGTTCTTGGACGCCGCGAGCACCAGCCACAGCACCGGCAGCAGCGTGTACAGCACGGAGATGCCGACGACGAGGTTGACGACGGAGCGGCCGAGAAGCCGGGGCCGCAGGACGGCGGCGGTGCGGGTGGGAGCGGTCGCGCTCATCGGGCGTCCTCCTCGGCGGCGTTGGAACGGTTGGTCCAGCGGGTCACGCCGTAGGAGAGCGCGATCGTGCACACCAGCAGGACGACCGAGGCAGCCGCGGCCAGGCCGTAGTTGTTACGGGTGAACGCGGCGTCGTAGATGTACATGCTGGGCGAGAAGCGCGAGCTGATCATCGGCGTCGCCTGGCTCAGCAGCATCGGTTCGGTGAACAGCTGCAGCGCGAAGATCAGGGTGAACATCGCGACCATCACGACGGAGGAACGCACCAGGGGCGTCTTGATCTGGAGTGCGGTGCGGACCGGTCCGGCGCCGTCGACGACGGATGCCTCGATGACTTCGCGCGGCACCGCCTGCAGGGCGGCGTAGAAGACCACCATGTTGTAGCCGAGGTTGCTCCACAGGGCGATGTTCACGATCGAGGGCACCACCGAGTGCACCCCGAGGAAGTTGATCGTGATGTCCGCCTTGCCGAGCAGGTCGATCACCGGGCTCAGCCCCGGTGTGTAGAGGTAGAGCCAGATGACGGCTGCGATGATGCCGGGCACGGCGTGCGGCAGGAAGAGCCCGAGCTGGGCCCAGGAGCGCAGCCGCACCACTCCGGAGTCCAGCAGCAGCGCCAGCGCGAGCGCGCCGGTGACCATGACCGGGATGTAGATCACGCAGTACAGGACGACGGTGCCGAGACCGCTCAGGAACGTCGGGTCGGTCAGTACGGCGGTGTAGCTGCGCAGCCCGACGAAGACCGTGCGCTCCGGGCCGAAGCCGAGCCCCGGCTGGTCGTCGCTGAAGAAGCTGAGCCAGACGGCGGTGACGACCGGGATCAGGAAGACCGTCACCAGAAGGATGAAGAAGGGGGTCATCAGGGCGCCGGCCGCGCCGAGTTCACGGCGGCGTGCCGACTTTCGGGCGGTGCGCGGGGACGTGGTGGGTGCCGGCGCCGCCGCGGATACGCTCACGGGGGCGGAAGCCGGCGTGGTGACTGGGCTGGTCATCGGTGTCACCTGCCTCTCTGCTGCAGGGAAGGGGGACGGACTGCGGCTCAGCTGCTGTGCTCGGTGGTGGACAGACCCAGCGCCTTGAGGTCGGGCATGGTGCCCTGCTGGGCCGCGCGCACGGAGTCGAGCAGCGAGCCCTGGCCGCCGCTCACCCGGGCGAAGCCGTCCTGCATGACCTTCAGCGTCGCGGTCATCCGCGGCCCCCAGGTCCAGCCGTCCCGGATCTTGTGGGCCTCCTGCTCGAACAGGGTGTAGACGTCCTGGCCGCCGTAATAGCTGCGGTCGAAGGCCTTGCGGCCGACGGCGACGAGGCCGGGGGCGGCCGGGTACTGGCTGCTGGCGCCGCTGGAGAGCCGGGCGCGCAGGGCGTCGGGGTGCGAGACCTGCCACTCGATGAACTCCAGCGCGGCCTCCGGGTGCCTGCTGCTCCTGGTGACCGCGAAGGTGGATCCGCCGTGGGTGCCGAGCGCGGCATCGGCCGGGTCCCACTGGGGGAGCGGCGCGATGGCCCACTTGCCCTTCTGGCCGGGCCGGGCGTTCATCTGCGCCCCGGCGTCCCAGGCGCCACTGAGCCGGACCAGGACCTGGCCGTCGGTGACCTGGGCGTCGTACTGGCGGCTGTCCACGGGCGTCATGAAGACCAGGTCCTGGTCGATCAGCCGCTGCCAGTACGCCGCCACACGGCGGCTCGGCTCGTCGGTGAGCGAGACGTTCCAGGCACCATTGCGGGTGTCGAACCACTGGGCGCCGGCCTGCCAGGCGAACCCGGAGAACTGCGGTGCGCCGTCCGTGGCGAAGGCCGCCAGCCGCCGGCCGGGCGCCTTGTCGCGTACGGTACGGGCCGTCTCCTCGAACTCTTCCCAGGTGCGCGGGACTTCGATGCCGTATGTGTCGAAGAGGTCGGTGCGGTAGTGCATCACCATCGGTTCGACGTCGAGCGGGATGCTGAAGACGCGCTTCTCGAAGGTGGTCAGCCCCAGGGCCTGCGGCAGCAGTTTGGCCCGCAGGCTGTCGCTCATCAGGTCCGTGAGTTCCAGGGTGACTCCGTCGATGGCGAAGCCCGGGATCTGGGGGTACTCGATCGTCGCGACGTCGGGGGCGTTGCCGGCCCGGGAGGCGTTGCTGAGTTTCGCGTATCCGCCCTGCCCCCCTGTGGGGATCTGCTGGAAGTCGACCTGGACGGTGCTGTGCGTCCGGTTGAACGCGTCCACCACTTCCTGGCTCCCGCGCAGGGCGGACCAGAAGGTGATGTGCGTGGTGTTCCGGCCCCTGTTGCTGACGGTGCTGGTCCTGCTCGTGCTGTCCGCCCCCGATGTACCACCGCTGCAAGCGCTCAGTGCGCCCGCCAGCGGTAGTGCGGTCATCGTGGCGAGCACGGATCGACGGCTGTGTCGACCGGGCATGGGCGCCTCCCGCGGCTCCTGAATGAAGACACGGGGAATCCTGATCGGCTGATCGGTAGCGGTCAATAGATCGCTCAGAAGAAAAATAAAGCGGTCAAACGATCAGCTCATGGCGGGGGTGATCGCCTGAGCCGATCCCCGTACCTTCAACTCGGGCAGCACCTGCGTCCGGCGCACCGGGCCGGCCGCCCCGGCCGCTCCGGAGAGCCGGTGGAGCAGAAGCTCGGCGGCAGCCCTGCCGATCTCCGCCCTCGGCGGCGCCACCGCGGTCAGCGGGGTGCTGCCCAGCGCCGCGACCACGTCGTCGTACGCCACCACCGAGCAGTCCCGGGGCACCTGCACCCCGCTCTCGGCCAGCCGTTGCACCAGCATCAGCGCGTCCACGTCGCCATGCAGCACGGCAGCCGTCGCCCCGCGCTCGCGCAGCAGCGCCGCGAGATCGAGATCGGGCGCGTCGTCCCTGCTTCCGGACGGGACGCCGGGCACCGGGCGCGCCCCGGACGGGCCGGGCCCGGGCACCGCGTCCGGCGAACTCAGCACCACCGTCCATTCGTCCACCTCAGGGTGGGCGGCCGCGATCTCGGCGAACGCGGCGCGTACGGTGCGTGCCGTCGGGCTGTCGTCCCGTGCGGCCAGCACGATCCGGCGGTGGCCCAGCGACACCAGGTGATCCACGGCGAGATGCGTCCCGTACCAGTGGTCGGAACACACGGAGTCCAGGGCGTGCAAGGTGCTGCCCGGCCGGGGCCGCCGCTCCATCAGCACGGTCGGCACGCCCGCGTCGGCCAGCCAGTCGTAGTCCAGCTCCTCGGAGAGCACGCTGCGCCACCGGGGGGCGATCAGCAGCCCGCGCGCCCCGTCCGCCAGTGCCCGCTCCACCAGCGGCCGTTCGGCATCGGCCGACTGCGGCGCGAGGTACAGCGCGATGCGGATTCCGGACTCCTCCAGCACGGTCCGGGCACCGTGCAGCGTCTCGTACAGGTACGAATGCCGCTCCGGTACGACCAGGGCGACCGCACCCCCGTCGCCTGCGGGATCGCCGCCCCGTGGCGCGGGCACCGCCGGCGGCCCCGCCGGATCGCGCACCGGCCGGGCCACGCCGTGCCCGCGCCGCAGCCGCCCCGCCCGCGCCAGCTCCTCCACGTCCCGCCGCACCGTGACCACGGAGACGGCCAGTTCGTCCGCGAGCGCGCTGACCTTGACCGCACCGCGCGACTCCACCACCGCCAGGATTCGCTGACGCCTGAGTTCAACCGGCTCCCGCATGTCTTTGGCCCCCTTGCCCTGCCGCTGTGCGTTGTGCGTTTGAACGCTTCGTGTGAGCGCTTGGAGCGCAGCATAGCCATGCGGCAGTCAGGGCTCACTCAAGGCCGAAAATCACAGGGATTACGATCTGTCCCTGGCATGGACACCCTCACACTCTGGCAACTGGCGGCGCTGGCCGCGGCATCCGCACTCGTCGGCTTCTCCAAGACGGCCGTCAGTGGTGCCAACACGATCAGTCTCGCGGTCTTCGCGGCGGTACTGCCCGCCCGCGAGTCCACCGGAGTACTGCTCCCGATCCTCATCGCCGGCGATCTGCTGGCCGTGCTCACCTACCGACGCCATGCGCACTGGCCGACCCTGCTCCGCCTCTTCCCGGCCGTCGCCGTGGGCGTGGTGGCGGGCACGCTGTTCATGATGTGGGCCGGCGACGCCGCCGTACGGACCTCCATCGGCGCGATCCTGATCTTCATGGCGGGCGTCACGATCTGGCGGCGCCGCACCGCGGCCGCGGGCGAGGAGCCGGCGGCCGGCGGGGAGCCGCCCACCGCGGCCGAGCGGTTCAAGGCGCGCTCGTACGGGGTGCTCGGGGGATTCACGACCATGGTCGCCAACGCGGGCGGCCCCGTCATGTCGCTCTATCTGCTCTCCGCCGGGTTCCGCAAACTCGGCTTCCTCGGCACATCGGCGTGGTTCTTCCTCATCGTCAACACGTCCAAGGTGCCGTTCAGCGTGGGCCTCGGGCTGATCGACGCTCGGTCGCTGCTGCTGGACGCCTGCATGCTCGCGTTCGTCGTCCCGGGTGCCTGGATCGGCCGGAAATGTGTGGACCGGATCAACCAGCGGCTCTTCGAGCGCCTCGTCATCGGCGCCACCGTGCTGGGTGGCCTGCAACTGCTCCTGAACCCGTGAGGCCCCTCCGGATCGTCGTGATCCGGAGGGGCCGGCAGGCACCGGGGAGCGCCCGTCAGACGATGTCCTCCTCGATCTCCGCCTGCTCGCGAGCGTTTCCGTACGCCGACGGCGTGCCGTACGAACCGCGGGCGACGAACCACCACACGGTGGCCAGGACCAGCACGGCGACCAGTGCGACCGACGCGTAGTTCATCGAGTCGATGGTCACGGGCGACCTCTGCGGCAGCAGGAAGAGCACGGTCACGAGGGCGACCCACACCACGGCGATCCAGCCGACCGGCTTCGACCAGCGGCCCAGGTGCCACGGCCCGCGCTCGAAGCGGTCGCCCGCGCGCAGCTTCAGGAAGATCGGGATGGCGTACGCGGGGGTGATGCCGATGACGTTGATCGCGGTCACCGCCCCGTAGGCGGTCGCCGAGTACAGCGACGGAAGGGCGAGCACTCCGGCGACGACGACCGACAGCCACACCGCGTTGACCGGCGTCTGGGTGCGGGCGCTCACCTTGCGCCACAGCGAGGAGCCCGGCAGTGCGTTGTCGCGGCTGAAGGCGAACACCATCCGGCTGGTGGCCGCGACCTCGGCGTTACCGCAGAACAGCTGCGCGGCGATCACGATCAGCAGCATCGCCGTGGCGCCCGAGGTCCCCAGCGCGTCGATCAGGATCTGGGCCGGCGGCACTCCGGTGGCGCTCCCCTGGGTCCCCGCGTAGTCCTGGATCGCGAACGTCAGCCCGGCGAGCAGCACGAAACCGGCCAGCCATGAGACCCAGATCGAACGGACGATGCCACGGGGCGCCGAGACCGAGGCGTCCGAGGTCTCCTCCGACAGGTGGGCGGAGGCGTCGTAGCCGCAGAAGGTGTACTGCGCCAGCAGCAGACCGATCGCCGCCACGTAGAGCGGATTCTCCCAGCCGGTGTCATTGACGAACTCGGTGAAGACGAACGACGGCGACTGGTGGTGCGAGGGAACGATGGCGAGCACGGACACGATCACCGCGACACCGGCCAGATGCCACCACACACTGATCGAGTTGAGCACGCTGACGAGCCGGACGCCGAAGAGGTTCAGTACGGCGTGCAGCAGCAGGATGCAGAGGAAGATGATCATCGTCTTGCCCGGGGTGGGCGTGAAGCCCCACTGCAGGTTCATCAGCGCACCGGTGAACAGCGCGGCACCGTAGTCGATGCCGGCGATCGCCCCGAGCAGCCCGAGCAGATTCAGCCAGCCGGTGTACCAGCCCCACTTGCGGCCACCGAGCCGGTCCGCCATGTAGTACAGCGCCCCGGACGTCGGGTACGCACTGGTGACCTCGGCGAGCGCCATACCGACACAGAGCACGAACAGACCGACCCCGGCCCATCCCCAGAGCATCACCGACGGCCCACCGGTGGACATGCCGAAGCCGTACAGGGTCATGCAGCCGGACAGGATCGAGATGACCGAGAAGCTGATGGCGAAGTTGCCGAAGCCGCCCATGCGGCGGGCCAGCACCGGCTGGTAGCCGAGTTCGCGCAGCCGCTGCTCCTCGTCCTTGGGCGGGGCGGCCTCGGCACCCTTCCGGTTCGAGGTGGATATGGACATGGGGAGACCTCCGTGAGCGGAAATGGGGGAAAAGGGAGAAGGGGAAACGGGACACAAGGACATGGAGGAGAGCGGTTGCACGCTCAGCCGTGCGGCCCCCGGCCGGGATCGCGGGCGGCGGCGAGGGCGCGGCTGCGGGCGCGCAGGAACACTTCCTCGGCGCCGCCGGGGTCCTTGGGCGTGCGGGTGCGGTACGCCCAGGGCAGCGAGGTGAAGTACGGGCCGAGCTCCTGGAACACGGGAGCCGCTTCGGCGAACTGGAGCGCGCCCCACAGCGCGTGAGCCAGATGGTTGAGATCGAGCAGGGTGTGGGTGGCCCGCGGTGTGCGGTGGAACCAGATCTCCAGGGCGCGCAGGGCCTCGCGCTCCGCGTCCTCGGTGACCCAGTGCAGGTCCAGCGCCTTCTCGTGACCGTTCTCGCGGCGGTACCGCTCCACCCGCACATACAGCGGCAGTACGTGGAGAGCCGATCCGTCGGGCGCCGAAGAGGCCGCCCACTGCACGAAGTTGACCGCCTCCGAGAGGGATCCACCGGCCTGGCGCGCATAGACGAACTGGAGCATGCGGTGGTAGGCCTCGCGGTTGTACGGATCGCGTTTGTCGGCCTCCGCCAGCAGGCCCCACGGCCCGGGGAAGAGCATGGGCCCGGGCGGATGCAGCCGGTGCTCCTCCAGGCGCTGGCGTTCGTCCAGCTGGGAGAGCGCCAGCAGACACACCCAGGGCACCGGGTCCGCAGGCGAGGCGTGGGCGGCCGAACGGCACGCCTCCCAGGCCTCCTGCCAGAGCTCCTGGCCGCTGGGATGGTCCGCGCGGCGGGCGCGGACCGCCCGCTCCACGGCGACCCGCGCGAGCATCACGGTGGCCGCGACGCTGCGCGGTTCCTCGGTCAGCCAGGCCTGTACCGCGTCCGATCCCGCGGCGACCGCCCCGAGCACCTGGGTCCGCTGGGTCCACAGGGTCCAGTCCGGGGTGCTCTCCAGCAGATCACGCATGGAGAGCCAGCGCCCGGTGCGTAAGTCCTGTAATGCGGAGCGGAGTTCGTTGTCGTGCCCGGCCGGGTGGTAGACCGGCCTGAAATCACTGTTGGCCATGGACGTGCTCGGGACGTGGTGTCGGACTCATCGATCCTCGGGGCGTGGGGGGTGGAGCAGCAGTTGAAAAATGAACTGCTGTAAAGCGTCCGGTTGTTGCTCGGCGGTGAGTGTAGAGCCCTGGGGGTCCAACTCCCGAATGAACCGTGGATCTTCTTCAAGTAACGTATGCAAACAGGAGGTTGAAAGTCGGTGCGGGCCTGGCGGCGCATGCTTTGCGGGCGCTTGACGTAACAGCTGGGCTGCACCACCCTGGGCTCCGGCGACCGAAGATCACGATTCCGTTCAAGCCGCAGGGCTTGCGTACCGCTGGAGACCCGATGACAGGCCCGGTACTCGCCGTGGATCAGGGCACCTCCGGAACGAAGGCGCTGGTGATCTGCCCCGAGCGGGGCGTGATCGGTTCCGGTTCCGCTCCGGTGCGCCCACGGTACGGGCCGGGAGGAGCGGTCGAGGCGGACCCCGGCGAACTGCTCGGATCGGTCCTCGAAGCCGGGGCGCAGGCCCTGGCCGAGGCTGCCGAGCCCGTCGTCGCCGTCGGCCTCGCCAACCAGGGTGAGACGGTGCTTGCCTGGGACCCGGACACCGGGAAACCGCTCACCGACGCGATCGTCTGGCAGGACCGGCGGGCCGAGCGGATCTGCAACGAACTCGCTCCGCACCAAGAAGAGTTGAAGCACCTCACCGGGCTTCCGCTGGATCCCTATTTCGCCGCACCCAAGATGGCCTGGATCCGCCGCGAACTGACCAGGGAAGGCGTCGTCACCACCAGCGACTCCTGGCTGGTCCACCGGCTCACCGGTGCGTTCGTGACGGACGCGGCCACGGCCGGCCGCACCCAGCTGCTCGATCTCGACGACGTCAGCTGGTCGCCCGCCGCCCTGGACCTCTTCGGTCTGGGCGATGAACGCCTGCCGTCCGTGGTCGACGCGGCCGGGGCGTTCGGTACGACGACGGCGTTCGGCGGCGAACTTCCGCTGACCGGCCTCCTCGTGGACCAGCAGGCCGCCCTGCTGGCACAGGGCGCCCTGGAACCCGGAACCGCCAAGTGCACCTACGGCACCGGTGCGTTCCTCCTCGCTCAGACCGGTCACGCTCCGCGGCGCGGTTCCAGTGGCCTGGTCAGCTGCGTGGCCTGGCGGCTCGGTGGGCGTACCAGCTACTGCCTGGACGGACAGGTCTACACGGCCGCCTCCGCGGTCCGCTGGCTCACCGACCTCAAGGTGATCTCCGGCGCCGCCGACCTCGACCCCGTCGGCGGCGGCGTCACCGACTCCGGCGGCGTCACCTTCGTACCGGCGCTCGCCGGCCTCGCCGCCCCCTGGTGGCGCGGCGACCTGCGCGGCTCGGTGACCGGCCTGAGCCTGGACACCACAGCAGGCCACCTCGTGCGGGCGCTCTGCGAGGGCATCGCCGCACAGGTCGTCGAGCTCGCCGACGCGGTGGCGGCCGATCTGGGCTCACCGCTGTCAGCGCTCCGCGTCGACGGCGGACTGACCCGCTCCGCACTCCTCATGCAGACCCAGGCCGATCTGCTGCAACGGCCCGTCGAAGTGTCCGCGCTGCCCGACGTCACCGCGCTCGGCGCCGGTGCTGTGGCCCGGCTGGGCGTCGACCCCGGGCTCACCCTCGCCGAGGCCGTACCCGCCTGGCGGCCGGCCGCGGTGTACGAACCACGGATCGGCCCCGAGCAGGCGGCCGAGCGCCTCGCCGGATTCCGTGCGGCCGTCGACACCCTCCTGGAACGGTCATGAACTCAGCCCGGGCCGCCCGATGACGCACACCGTCACGAGCGCCGGGGAACCACTTCCGGCGCTGCCCGGTGACGTTCCGTACGACGTCACCGTCGTCGGAGCGGGCGTGGTCGGCACCGCCATCGCCCGCGAACTGGCCCGCTACCCCATGCGCACCGCTCTCGTCGAGGCTTCGGACGACATCGGCAACGGCACGTCCAAGGCCAACACCGCGATCCTGCACACCGGTTTCGACGCCGCGCCCGGTTCGCTGGAGGCCCGCCTCGTACGCGAAGGACAGCAGAGGCTCTCCGCGTACGCCGCCGCGACGGGCATCCCCGTCGAACGCGTGGGCGCCTTCCTCGTCGCCTGGGACGCGGAACAACTCGCCGCGCTGCCCGCCCTGCTGGCCAAGGCCGAGGCCAACGGCTACCACGCGGCCCGGTTGCTCGACGCCGACGAGGTCGCCGAACGGGAACCCCACCTGGGCCCGGGAGCGCTCGGCGCGCTGGAGGTCCCCGACGAGTCGGTCATCTGCCCCTGGAGCACGCCCCTGGCCTTCGCCACCCAGGCCGTCCGGGCGGGCGTCCATCTGCACCTGGACTGCCCGGTCCTCGACATCGAACCAGGGGACACGGTCCACACCCTGACGACCGGCCGCGGACCGCTGCGCACCCGTTTCCTGATCAACGCCGCCGGGCTGCACGCCGACGAGATCGACCGCCGCTTCGGCCACGACGTCTTCACCGTCACCCCGCGCCGCGGCCAGCTGATCGTGTTCGACAAGCTCGCACGCGACCTCGTCCGCCACATCCTGCTTCCCGTCCCCACCGCCGCGGGCAAGGGGGTTCTGGTCGCACCGACGGTCTTCGGCAACGTCCTCCTCGGTCCCACCGCCGAGGAGCTCGACGACAAGACCGCCACCGAGTCGACACACGACGGCATCGCCCTGCTGCGGGAGAAGGGACGCCGGATCCTGCCCCGGCTCCTCGACGAGGAGGTGACCGCCGTCTACGCCGGACTGCGGGCAGCCACCG
This sequence comes from Streptomyces sp. LN549, assembly GCF_043203805.1. Taxonomy (NCBI): domain Bacteria; kingdom Bacillati; phylum Actinomycetota; class Actinomycetes; order Kitasatosporales; family Streptomycetaceae; genus Streptomyces; species Streptomyces sp. LN549. The sequence continues at coordinate 8,255,808 of NZ_JAZHRI010000002.1, forward strand.
GCCAGGAGGACTACCGGATCCAGGAGTACCCCGACCGGCGCTACATCGCCGTCGGCGGCATCCGCTCCACCGGGCTGACCGCTTCCATGGCCATCGCGGACCACGTCACCGGCCTGCTCGTCCGGACCGGACTCGACCCGGGCACCCCCGCAGATCTGGAACCCCTCACCATGCCCGGCCTCGGCGAGGCGACCGAACGCCCGTACCTGAACGCGGAACTCATCGCCCGGGACCCGGCGTACGGCACCCTGGTCTGCCACTGCGAACGCGTCACCGCGGGCGAGATCCGCGACGCACTGGCCTCCACGCTCCCGCCGCGATCCGTCGCCGCTCTGGCCCGCAGGACCAGGGCCGGCAACGGACGCTGCCAGGGCTTCCACTGCGGGGCCGGGCTCCGCGCACTGATCGAGGGGACCGGGCCATGACCCGCCGTGAGCGGACCGTCGACGTGCTGGTCGTCGGAGCAGGACCGGCCGGACTGGGCGCCGCGGCCGAGCTCGCCGCATCCGGCGTACGGCGGGTCGAGGTCCTGGAACGCGAACAGAGCGCCGGCGGCATCCCGCGCCACTGCCACCACGCGGGATTCGGCAGCAGCCGTCCCAACGGCGGGACGAGCGGCCCCGAGTACGCCCGCCGGTCCACGGCCGCGGCGACACGGGCCGGCGCCACCCTGCGTACCGGCATCACCGTCACCGGCTGGACCGGACCCCGCACCCTCGACGCCACCGGACCGGACGGGCTCGAACGGATCACCGCACGCGCCGTCGTCCTCGCAACCGGAGCCCGCGAACGCCCGCGCAGCGCCCGGCTCGTCCCCGGCACCCGCCCGGCGGGCGTCTACACCACCGGAGAACTCCAGCAGGCCGTCCACGTCCACCACCAGCACATCGGCACCCGGGCCGTGATCGTCGGCGACGAAGCGGTCAGCATCGCCGCCGTCGGCACCCTGCGCGCTGCCGGAGTCGACGTCGTCGCCCGGGTCACCGACCGCCCGCCGGCCCTTCCCGCAGCCCTGGGACCACGCCATGGCGCCCCGCTGCTCACCCGCACCACCGTCGCAGCCCTGACGGGCCGCACCCGGCTCACCGGGGTCGCGGTGCGCCATCAGGACGGCCGTACGACGACCCTGCCGTGCGACACCGTGGTGTTCACCGGCGACTGGATCCCCGACCACGAACTGGCGCGGCGCGGCGACGTCCTCCTGGACCCCGGCACCCGCGGCCCCGCCCACGACGCCGCGTACCGCACCCACGCGCCCGGCGTCTTCGCCGTCGGCAATCTGCTCCACGCGGTGGAGAGCGCCGGCACCGCGGCGGCGGAGGGCCGGGCTCTGGCCGCCCCCGTACGACGGCATCTGGCCACCGGTGCCTGGCCCGCCCGCCGGCCCGCACTCGCCGTCGCGGCCCCGCTGGAGTGGATCGCACCCAATCTGATGGGCCCCGACGGCGACCGGCCCCTCAACGACCGCTTCATCCTGCGCACCGGCCGACAGCTCACGGCTCCGCTGCTCGTCGTCCATCAGGACGGGCTGGAGCTCTACCACCGACGCCTGCTGCGGCCCGCCCGGCCGGGCCGCCCCTTCCACCTGCCCGCCGACTGGCTGGACCGGGCCGATCCGCACGGTGGCACGGTGCGCGTCTCGGTCGGCTGACCGGGCTCTCAGGAGATCTTCCGGACACTCAGGGGATCAGCAGCCAGTCCGAACCGATCGCCGCCACCAGACCGACGCCCAGCAGCCAGCTGCCGAGCCGGGTCCGGCCGTTCCGGCTGAGCTCGATCACGATCCCGCACAGGATCAGCGCGAGTCCGTACACCCCGACCACCAGGACGGAGGACCGGCTCGCGATCCGCAGCCCGAGAACGACCGCCATCGCCGCCATTCCGACCGAGGAGAGGACGATGCGCAGGCGTCTCGCCTGCCGCGGCGTCAGTCTCCGGTCCTCGGCTTCCGCGGTGTCCTCGGGTGCGGTTATGGATGCGTCCACGGCTTGGTCCTGGTCCTGGTCAGAAGTGCTCATGACGCCGGATGGTAATGGGTTCGAACGGCAGTGTTCACCGCTCCGGGTCAAGGGCAGGGAAAGTAAGGGGAGTTCGGCAGCTCTCAGGCCTGTGTCATCCGTCGTCCGGTTGCAGCCGCGGCGCCTCGGCGGCCGCGTCGACGGCCGGCGCGCCCGCGTCCTCCACCCGCGCTGCCAGTTCCCGGGCCCAGCCGGTCAGCGCACCGATGCCGATCCCGTACACGGTCGTCGCGGCGGCGGTCTCCGCGGCCCCGCCGACCCCGGCGAACTCCGTCAGCGCTGCCGCACCCCGCCGCAGCAGTCGTGCCCCGCCCGTCACGTTCCCCCGGGCCGCATGGGTCAGCCCCACGGCCAGCTGGGCCAGCCCGCGCCACAACTCCCGCTCCGCTTCGGGGCCCGACTTCCACGCGTCCTCGAAGACCTCGTGCGCATGGAACGGCATTCCCGCGTCCAGCAGCCGCTGTGCCTCCCGTACGGTTTCCGCGGGGGTGCGGACCACCCCCTCGGGCTGTCGCTCCACCCCCGGCGTGCCGTACGGCAATGGGCGCCCCAGCCCGTCCCGGGGGCGCGCGTTGTGCGCCCGGCCCTCGGCGTCCCGGTCCCTGCGAGTCTCGTCCACCCCTCGATTGTGCCTCGTACCTGCGACGAACTGCCCGAACCACTGTTGGTGGCCCCCCGCGCACGACTAGGGTCGACTGTCATCGATACGACTTTGGGGGAGGGTAGGCATGAAGCCGTCCCGGCCGCTGTACGAGCGAGAACCGGAACTCGCCGCTGCCGCAGAAGCAGTTGACGCACTGTGCGGCGCGCAGGCGACCGGCGGGCTGCTGGTCTTCAGCGGCGAAGCAGGCATCGGCAAGACAGCGCTGCTGGCCGAGATCCAGTCCATGGCGGCCGACCGGTGCACCGTCTGGTCCGCCCGCGGCGGTGAGACGGTCACCTCGGTGCCGTTCCACGTCGTACGCCAACTGCTCCAGCCCGCGCTGGACCAGTTTTCCGCCGATGACGTGAAGGACCTGTTCGGAGCCTGGTACGAGATCGCGGCACCGGCCCTGGGCCTCGTCGAGCCGACCGGTCCGCAGCCCGACCCGCAGGGTGTGCGCGACGGCCTCGACTGGGTCGTCTCCCAGCTCGCCTCCCGGTGGAGCCACCGCCCGCTGCTGCTCATCATCGACGACGCGCACTGGGCGGACGGCGAATCCCTCGCCTGGCTCGCCTCGTTCACCGCCCGGCTCGGTGAACTGAAGGTCCTGGTCGTCCAGGCACACCGCCCCGTGGAACTCGCGGCCCGCGAGGCCCAGCGCACCACCGCGGGCAGCCATCCGGCGCAGGTCCGGGTCGCCCTGCGCGCGCTCACCCCCGACGCCACCGCCGAACTGGTCAGGGCCACCCTCGGGGAGCACGCCGACGACCCGTTCTGCCGCGAGGTGTGGGCCGTCACGGGCGGCAACCCCTACGAGGCGGTCGAACTCGTCGCCAAGGTCCAGGACCGCGAACTGGCCCCGCTGGAGGAGTCCGCCGGACTGCTGCGCGAACTCGGCGCGTCTGCCCGGGGCAGCGGACTCGTGGCCCGGCTCGAACGGCTCGGCACCAACGCCAACCGGTTCGCCTGGGCCGCCGCAGTGCTCGGTACGGACATCTCCCAGGACCTCGCCGCCACCCTGGCCGGCATGAGTCCGGCCGAGGCGGCGGACTGCACGGCCCGGCTGCGCGAGGCCCGTATCGTCAGCGGCTTCGACCCCCTGGAGTTCGTACACCCCCTGATCGCCACCGCCGTGTACCGCTCCATCCCGCCGGCTACCCGCACCGCCATGCACGGCAGGGCCGCCTGGGCGATCGCCCGGGCCGGACTCGGGCCGGCCGCCGCCTCCCGCCACCTGCTGGAAGTCCATCCGGACGACGACCAGGAGCTGGTCGAGCAGCTGCGGGCGGCCGCCAACCAGCACCTCGCGGTCGGCGCTCCCGAGGCGGCACGTCGCTGCCTGGAGCGGGCCCTCCAGGAACCCCCGCGCCATGACGCGCGCGCCACCTTGCTCTACGAACTGGGCTGCGCCACGCTGCTCAGCTCGCCTCCCACCACCGTGCAGCACCTGCGGGCCGCCCTCGATATGCCCGGCCTCGCCGACGAACTGCGGGTCGACGCCACGTTCCGGCTCGCCGCCGCGCTGTCGCACAACAACCAGCTGAAGGAGGCGGCCCTCGCCCTGGCGGCCGAGGCCGAGCGCACGGCACCCGGACCGGGCCTGATGCGCCTCCAGGCCGCTCACTTCCTCTGGGAAGGCATGCAGGCCACCGAGGAGGACGGCCCCGGCCGCTCCCGCCGGCTGGCCGCCAACGCCGACCACCTCACCGGCCGGGACAACGCCGAGCGGGCGCTGCTCACACTGCGCGCCTTCGACGCGATGCTGCGCGGCGAGAACTCCCAGCTCATCGTGGACCTCAGCGAGCGCGCTCTGGTCAACGGCCACCCCGCCCGCGGCCTCGGCTGGACCGACACCGAATGGGGCTTCGAGCTCCCGACCCTGCTCGGCATCACCTTCGCCTTCACCGACCAACTCGACCGCGCCGAGGAGCTCTTCGGTGAGGCGGTGCGCGCCTTCGAGATCTCCGGCTGGAGCGGCGCCCACCTGGCCTTCGCCCACACGCTGCTGGGTCTGGTCCACCGCCGTCGCGGCCGCCTGGCCGAGGCGGAGGGCTTCCTGCGCGAGGGACTCCGCCTCGCCGACCGTGTGGGCAGCGGACTGCCCGTCCACTGGGACGCCGCCTGTCTGCTCATCGACACGCTGCTGGCCCGGGGCCGTATCACCGAGGCCCGCAAGATCGCCGACCAGTACGACTTCGGTCTGCCCTATCCCAGTGCCATGGTGCTGCCCGACGCCCCGTGCGTCCGCGGCCGGCTGCTGCTCGCCGAAGGCCGTACGAAGGAGGCCATCACGGAGCTGGAGGCTGCCGGACAGGCCCTCGAACCGCGCGGGAGGTTCAACGGCATCTGGGGCCCCTGGGCCGGTGACCTGGCCCGCGCCCTGGCCGACGACGACCCGGGCCGCGCCGCCCAGCTCGCCAACTCCTCCCGGGTGCACGCCGAGCGTTTCGGTACGGACACGGCCATCGGAGAGGCGCTGCGCTGTGTCTCCCTCTTCGCTCGCCCGGAGGAGGCCGCCCACCTGCTGGCCGAGGCGGTCCGCCACCTGGAGGCGTCGCCGTCCGGCTACGAACTGGCGCTCGCTCTGTTCGACCACGGCGTCGCCACCCGGTCGCCACGAGAGCTCGCCCGCGCCCACAAGCTGGCCACCGCCTGCGGCGCCGAGGAGCTGGCAACCCGCGCCCAGCAGGCACGGGCGTCGATCCGGTCCTCGGAGTGAGGTAATGTTTGTCCTGCGCAGCCGCCCGGCAGGTCCGGGGGACTGACAGCGGGACGTGGCGCAGCTTGGTAGCGCACTTGACTGGGGGTCAAGGGGTCGCAGGTTCAAATCCTGTCGTCCCGACTGGAGACAGTCGCAGATCGGGGCCGGTTTCGGAGCAATCCGAAACCGGCCTTTGATCATTTTTGGGGACCAGTTGGGGACCGGCGTCCTTGACTGCGGTCAGCGGGTCATGACGATCGGGCTCGGCAGTGAGCGCGGTGCGCGCAGCACGCTGAAGTGGGCCGAGAGTGCCGCCCCGGCGGCCGTGTTTTTTTGTGTACGTCCGGGTGCAGGTAGCGCTGGGTGGTGCCCCTGTCGGTCAGCCCGCCGGGCGCGGGTGTGGTCTGACGCCGCACGGTCCGGATCCACTGGGTGGTGTCGGTGTCTCCGACACGGCAGCCTGCGATCTCTCCGATCCGTGCGGCGGTGCACGTTTTTTAGCGAAGATGACCACGTCTCCCAGTCGCGGTACTCGTCGTGGGAGGCGGCCACGAGCGCATCGGCCAGTGCGACGAGCGTCTTTCAGTCGCGCGCGAGCGGCCTGGGCGCCGATGTACCGACGTCCGGGGTCCGGCCGCAGCCGGAGCCGGGGGCGGCCGTGCCGGCGAATGCGGCAGCCGTGCGGGGGGCCGTGGCCGGGGTGTTGCCGCTCTGGACATGACGCAGTGCCGTGTCGCTCACGCGCGGGTCCACTTCTGGTTGGCCTGGCCGTTACAGGTCCACAGCACCAGCGGGGTTCCATTGGCGGTGCCGGACCCGCTGGCGTCGAGGCATAGTCCGGATCGGACGTTGCGGATCGAGCCGTCGGAGCCGACGGTCCACTTCTGGTTGTTCTGGTCGTTGCAAGGCCAGGTGATGACACGGGTTCCGTTGGTGGTGCCCTGGTTGTAAGCGTCCAGGCACTTGTCCCCGTAGACGCGGATCTCGCCGCTCGCCCATGTGGTCCACAGCTGGTTGGCGGCCGTGTGGCAGTCCCACATCAGAGTCGCGACGCCGGCAGCCGTGGAGGCGTTGTCCACGTCCACGCAGCGGCCGGAGGCATTGCCCCGCAGGCGTGAGGTGGTGGCGGCCAGCGGGCTGCCGCCGCTCACCCGGTACGCAGCGACGCCGTGCGCGGGGACGCTCGCCGAGATCTGCCCGGACGTGCTCGACGTGCCGCCGGTCCACAGGTCGGTGAGGGTGAACGGTCCTCCGCTCAGGCCGATCTGGGCGGCTGTCGTGGTGACCGTCGCTGCGCTCCCGCCCCGGTTGAACAGGCCCACCGCGACCGAACCGTCCGCAAGGGGCTTGGCGAACACCTCGATGTTGCCGTCATCGCGCACCCTGCGTCCGCCTGCGCCTTGGGGGTCCTGGTTCACCGCCAGCAGGCGCGGATTGCGCAGAATCGCGCTGACGTCGGCGGACATCGTGCGGATGTCGTTGCCGGCCATCAACGGGGCACTCATCAACGCCCACAGGGCGAAGTGGGAGCGGGACTCGGTCAGCGACAGGCCGGGGCGGCCGACGACCAGCATGTCGGGGTCGTTCCAGTGCCCCGGGCCGGACTGTGCGGCCAGCGGCGCATTGACGTCCAGGACGTTGCCGACGCCCATCGGGTAGCTGTTGGTGTTGGCGTTCTGCCAGATGTCGAGCAGGTCCTCGGTCGTCCGCCACAGGTCGGCGACCTCGCCCCAGTTGTACGTGGACCCAGTGATGGCGTGGAAGCTGTTGGGGTTGATGCTGTAGACGATCGGCCGACCGGTGGCGCGCAAGGCATCACGCATCAGCTTGAACCGCGCGACCTGCTCGTCACGCGTGCCGATCGAGGAACACCAGTCGTACTTGAGGTAGTCGACCCCCCACGTGGCGAACGTGGCGGCGTCCTGGACCTCGTGGCCCCTGCTGCCCGTGGAGCCCGGATAAGTGCCCACGGTCTGTGCACAAGTGCGCTCGCCCGGCACCTGGTAGATGCCGAACTTCAAGCCCTTGCTGTGGATGTAGTCCCCGAGGGCCTTCATCCCGCTCGGGAACTTCGTCGGGTTGGCCCGCAGGTTGCCCTGCGCGTCACGCTGCGGGTCGAACCAGCAGTCGTCGACCACCACGTACCGGTACCCGGCGTCCCGCATGCCCGAAGACACCATCGCGTCGGCGGCCTGGTGGACCTGGGCCTCGGTGATCCCGCACCCGAAGCTGTTCCAGCTGTTCCACCCCAGTGGTGGGGTGAGCGCCGGACTACCCGGCGCGGCCGTGGCCGTGGACTGCGCTGAGGCCGTCACAGACGCGGTCAGCATCAGCGTTGCGGCCGTGAGGAGACGGAACAGTCGTCCGCCTGATCGTCTGGGCACCGGGACTCCTTCGGCAGGGAAGGGAGGCGAGGAAAGTGTTCGAAATTTCGATTGTCGTTCGGAAACTTCGGATGCCCCACGGATACTAGAGTGGTGAATGGACGTGTCAACCCCCCCTCGACGGTCAGGGTTTGCCGCAAGATCGACCAAGGGCACGCTGAGGCGCACCGACTCCACGCCAGACACTTCGAATATTTCGAAGCGACGCGCGAATCATGCGAGAAGGGTTGACGGGGTACGTCAACCTCCTATCATCCAGAATGCTCGACAAGTCGCACGGTGTTCGATATGTCGAATGCAGTAGAGCCGCTCCGACCGATGAACTCGAGGTGCATACCTCCATGAATCTGTCATGGTCGCATCAATCCCTCACTCGTCGCCGCACGCTCGCGGCCGCCACCGGCCTGGCCGTCGGCGCCCTCGTCCCCCCTGGGCCCGCCCTCGCGGTCGCGGCGCAGTACACGAACCCGGTGGTCTGGCAGGACTTCGCGGACATCGACATCATTCGCGTCGGCGACACCTACTACGCCTCGGCCTCGACGATGCACTATTCGCCGGGCGCGCCCGTTCTGCGGTCGTACGACCTGGTGAACTGGGAGATCGCCGGGCATTCGGTACCCGTCCTCGACTTCGGCGCCAAGTACGACCTGAACGGCACCCGCGGCTACGTCAGAGGAATCTGGGCATCGTCACTTGCCTACCGGCCCAGCAACAGGACCTTCTACTGGCTCGGCCAGATCGACTTCGCCCGGACGTACCTCTATACCGCCACCGCGGTGGAGGGGCCGTGGAACAGGCTGACGACGATCAACGCCCCCTACTACGACGCCGGCCTGCTCGTCGACACCGACGACACCCTCTACGTGGCGTACGGCAACACCACCATCAGCGTGGCCCAGCTCTCGTCCGACGGCCGCAACCAGATCCGTACGCAGGAGGTGTTCAGGACACCGTCCAGCGTCGGCACCTTGGAAGGCGCCCGTTTCTACAAGATCAACGGCCAGTACTACATATTCCTGACCCGCCCCGCGAACGGCCAGTACATCCTCAAGTCCTCGAGCGGCCCCTTCGGCCCATACGCGATGCGGGAGGTCCTCCTCGACCTGCGCGGACCGATCCCCGGCGGCGGCGTCCCCCACCAGGGCGGGCTGGTGCAGACGCAGAGCGGCGCCTGGTACTACATGGCCTTCGTCGACGCCTACCCCGGCGGGCGCATGCCCGCCCTGGCACCGGTCACCTGGACTGCGGACGGCTGGCCCGTCGTACAGCTCGTCAACGGCGCGTGGGGCACCATGTATCCCAGTCCGGCCGTACCCACTCCGCCCCGCCAGGTCACCCCGATGACCGGCGTCGACACCTTCGACGGTACGACCCTGAAACCGAGATGGGAGTGGAACCACAACCCCGACAACACCAAGTGGTCGGTCGGCAACGGCCTGACGCTGCGGACCGCGACCGTCACCCACGACCTCTACTGGGCCCGCAACACCCTCACCCACCGCATCCAGGGTCCCACCTCCACCGCCACGGTCCAGCTCGACCACTCCGCGATGCGGGACGGTGACCGGGCCGGGCTCGCACTGCTGCGTGACTCCTCCGCCTGGATCGGCCTCAAGCGCGACGGCGGTGCGACACGGGTGGTGATGGTCACCGGGCTGACCATGGACAGCAACTGGAACACCACCGGCACCGGCACCGAGATCGCGAGCGCGCCCGTCTCCGACGGCCGCATCTGGCTGCGCGCGAACGCCGACATCCGCCCTGGCGCACCGCGCCCCGGGACCTTCTCCTACAGCACCGACGGCATCACGTTCACCCGTCTCGGCCCTGCCTTCCCCATGGGCAACGACTGGCGGTTCTTCATGGGCTACCGGTTCGCGCTCTTCAGCCACGCCACTCAGGCCCTCGGCGGCGCGGTCCGCGTCACGCGGTTCGAGGTGTCCACACCCTGAACCGATCCATCGACCGCACCTCCCGGCCCCCGCCCCGATCAGGAGAACCATGAGCCCGCGGAAACAGCTCGGTGTTCGCAGGGCGTCCGTCCTGAGCGTGCCAGCCGCGACCGTCTTGATCAAGCCGGCACCGCGACCGGCATCAGCAAAAGGAGGGGCAGGCTGCAACCAGTACCCAAGCCATCGGATCGAACGGCAGTCAGTGCTTCCGTTGCTGGACCTCGACCACTCTGGCCGGCCTTCTGGACGCCCGCGCCGCGTCCGGGAGCACCGTTCGGACCGGGTCCAGCCCCGGGCAGTGAGAGGTCAGGCGCTGGCCCGGACGGTCAGGCGGGTGGGGAGAACCAGGGAAGTGGGGTCCTGCCCGTTGACGAGCGCGACGAGCATGCGCGCCATCTCCCGTCCGAGAGCCTCTACAGGCTGATGGACGGTGGTGAGCGGCGGATCGGCGACCTGGGCGACCGCCAGGTCGTCGAAGCCGACCACGGCGACGTCGGCGGGGACCCGTCGGCCGGCCTCCCGCACGGTGCGCAGCGCTCCCGCCGCCATGTTGTCGTTGGCGGCGAACACTCCGTCCACGTCGGGGTGTTCCGCCAGCAGCGCGGCCATGGCTGCGGCCCCGCTGCGCTCCGTGAAGTCCCCCTCCGTCGGCGGGAACGGATCGAGACCGGCGCCCAGCATGGCGTCCCGGTAGCCGCGGTACCGGGCGCGCCCGGCCTCGGTGTCCAGGACGCCCGCAGATCACGGCCACGCGCCTTCGGCCGAGTGAGACCAGATGCTCGGTCGCCTCACGCGCTCCGCCGACGTTGTCCACGTCCACGTACCACCGGGGAGCCGAACCGACGGGGCGCCCGCCGAACACGACGGGCATCTGCGCCTCGTCGGCCATCCGGGTCAGCGGATCGTCCTCGCGCAGCGCCATCAGCATCACGCCGTCCGCGCCCCTGGACCGCAGGAGCTCCTCGACCCGTTTGCGGCCCCGGTCGGACGCGGCCAGGCACAGCATCAGATGCAGGTCCGCCGAGTCCAGGGCGGCCGACGCTCCCACGATCACCCGGGCGAAGAACGGATCGGCGAAGATCGACGGATCCTCCCCCGAGATGACCAGGGCGGCCGCTCCCGTCTGGCGGGTGGCCAGCGCGCGGGCGGTCGAATTGCGTGCGTAACCGAGTTGCCGCACGGCCCGTTCGACGGCCTCGCGTTTTGCGCGGCTCACGTGCGGTGCGTTGTTGAGGGCACGGGAGGCCACTGAGCGGGAAACACCGGCGTGTTCGGCCACCTCGTCGAGCGTCGGATGCCGACGCGGCGCTGCTTCTGCCATGACTCGTGAGTCTTTCACAGGCGGGGAGGCTCAGGGACGCACATATTGGGACCGCTTCCGGTCCAGTGGCCTACAGGGGGCCTAGTCCCTCGGTGAGAATCGAATGCTGTGCCGAGTATTGACAGCCCAACCGCCCACCCGCACGATTGGGACCGCTTCCAGTGGGAGCGCTCCCAAAGCGCACGTCCTCTGAAATCGAGGTACTGTTTTGAGCCGCAAACTCCGCACCCTGATGGCAGCGCTCTGTGCTCTGCCGCTGGCGTTCGCCGCCGCACCCTCCGCCCACGCCGCCGACCCCACCACCATGACCAACGGGTTCTACGCGGATCCCGACTCGAGCGCGAGCCGGTGGGCGGCCGCCAACCCCGGCGACGGCCGGGCCGCCGCGATCAACGCCTCCATCGCCAACACACCCATGGCCCGCTGGTTCGGCTCCTGGAGCGGCGCCATCGGCACCGCGGCAGGCGCCTACGCCGGAGCGGCGGACGGCCGGGACAAGCTGCCCATCCTCGTCGCCTACAACATCTACAACCGTGACTACTGCGGCGGGCACTCCGCCGGTGGAGCCGCTTCGCCGTCCGCGTACGCCGACTGGATCGCTCGGTTCGCCGGAGGTATCGCGGCCCGCCCGGCCGTCGTCATCCTCGAACCGGACTCTCTCGGAGACTACGGCTGCATGACCCAGGCCCAGATCGACGAACGCGAGGCCATGCTCACCAACGCCCTCGTCGAGTTCAACCGCCAAGCTCCCAACACCTGGGTCTACATGGATGCCGGCAACCCGCGCTGGGCCGACGCGGCGACCATGGCCCGGCGTCTCCACGAAGCCGGCCTCCGACAGGCCCACGGCTTCTCGCTCAACGTCTCCAACTACATCACCACCGCCGAGAACACCGCCTACGGCAACGCCGTCAACAATGAACTGGCCGCTCGCTACGGCTACACCAAGCCATTCGTCGTGGACACCAGCCGCAACGGCAACGGCTCCAACGGCGAGTGGTGCAACCCCTCCGGCCGCCGCATCGGCACGCCCACCCAGACGGGCGGAGGCGCCGAGATGCTCCTGTGGATCAAGACTCCGGGCGAGTCCGACGGCAACTGCGGTGTCGGATCCGGCTCCACGGCCGGCCAGTTCCTCCCCGAGGTCGCCTACAAGATGATCTACGGCTACTGATCCGGGGAGTCCCGCCGCCCGCACAGGCGACCGCAAGCCGCCGGCGGGGCGGGCACTCCCCCGACCATCTCACCGGAGAGGGGCCGACGTGACCCCCTCTTTGAGAGCCTGGCCCCGCGATTTAGTGAAGCGGGCTGTCCGGCAGACGGGCAGGAGAGCAGAAAGCGCCTCTGAGCAGCAAGAATGATGATTGTCGAGGTCTTTGTTCCTGTTCAAATCCTGTCGTCCCGACTGGAGACAGTCGCAGATCGGGGCCGGTTTCGGAGCAATCCGAAACCGGCCTTTGATCATTTTTGGGGACCAGTTGGGGACCGGCGTCCTTGACTGCGGTCAGCGGGTCATGACGATCGGGCTCGGCAGTGAGCGCGGTGCGCGCAGCACGCTGAAGTGGGCCGAGAGTGCCGCCCCGGCGGGCGTGTTTTTTTGTGTACGTCCGGGTGCAGGTAGCGCTGGGTGGTGGTCAGCGAACCGTGGCCGGCGATCCTGCGGAGGACGTGTACTTGGACTCCGGCGTCGGCGAACCAGGTCAGTCCGGTGTGCCGGAGGCCATGGCGGTGTAGATGCTCGTAGCCGAGTTTGGTGACAATGTCGTCCCGGTGTGTGGCGTCGCGCAGGACGGCGGTGGAGATGGCTCCGCCTCGCGGGCCTGTGAACAGGCGGGCGTCAGGATTGGGGCCGGCGGACAGGATGCGCTGGGCGACGAGGGGGCGCATCGCCACGACGATGGGAACCTTGCGGGCCCGCTTGCCCTTGGTGCCCTTGTCGGTCAGCCCGCCGGGCGCGGGTGTGGTCCGACGCCGCCCCCCGGTCCGGATCCACTGGGTGGTGTCGGTGTCTCCGACGCGGCAGCCTGAGATCTCTCCGGTCCGTGCGGCGGTGCACGCAGCGAAGATGACCACGTCTCCCCAGCCCCGGTACTCGTCGTGGGAGGCGGCCACGAGCGCATCGGCCAGTGCGACGAGCGTCTCCCAGTCGGGCATTCCTCCAGGGGGCCGTACCCCTGGCGGGCGCGGTGCCGGGTGGGCAGCCTGACCCACGCGTCGAGATCGGTGGCGAGCGCTGAACGGATCGAGTGGGAGTCGTCATCCGGATTTCGTCTGGAGAGGCTTCGAACATCGTTACGCTGCACCGAAGTTACCGAAACCACGGAGGACTGCGGTGAGGGAGCCGACATTCGGAGTCCTGGGGCCGCTCCAGGTGAGGGCGCACGGTGTCCCGGTACGGATCGGCGGAGCCAAGCCCCGCGCCGTACTGGCGACCCTGCTGCTCCAGCCGAACGGCTTCGTCTCACTGGACCTGCTGACGGAGGTCCTGTGGCCCGGTGGCGCACCTCGGTCCGCGGTCGCCAACGTGCGCACGTATGTGCGGACGCTACGGCTGCGGCTGCCCCCCGAAGCAGTCGACGGACTGCGTACCGAGCCCTCCGGCTACTCGCTGGACGTCGCACCCGGGCAGGTGGACATGCTGCTCTTCGAGCAGCAGCTCGCCGCGGCCCGCGCCGCCCGCGACCGCGGTGAGGACGCCGCCGCACTGCGCGCCTACGAATCGGCCCTGGGGCTGTGGCGCGGCGGGGTGCTCCAGGACGTGGCCTCCAGCGTGGTGTGGGACCCGGCCGTCACGCGCCTGGAGGGGCTGCGGTCGCTCGCGGCCGACGAGTGCCTGGAGTTGCGGCTCCGGCTCGGGGACTACGCCCATCTGGTCTCCGGCCTGCGGTCCCGGCTGACCGAGAGCCCTCTGCGGGAGGACCTGTGGCGGATGCTCGTGCACGCGCTGAACGACGCGGGCCGCAGCGCCGAGGCGCGGTCCGCGTACGCCGAGGCGGAGCACGTGATCGCCGCCGAGCTCGGGATCGGGCCGAGCGAACCGCTGCGGGCCATCGGCGCCGAGGTCAACGGCTACACCGGCCGCCGCCGCGCAGCAACGCCCGTTCCCGTATGCCAACTCCCGATGGACATACCCGACTTCACCGGCCGCGCCGTCGAGGTCGCCGACCTGGAGGAGTTACTGTCCACCGCCGGCCGGCAGCCCGTGGTCGCGGCGGTGTCGGGGCCGCCGGGTGCCGGGAAGTCCACGCTGGCCGTGCATGTCGCCCACCGGGTGCGTGACGCGTTCCCCGACGGGCAGCTCTTCGTCGACCTGGCCGGAACGAGCGAGTGCCCCCGTGAGGCGGTGGACGTCCTGGCCGAGATGCTGCGTGGCCTGGGCGTCATCGACAGCGCGATACCCGGTGAACCGGGCGAACGCGCCGCGATGTTCCGGTCCCGCCTGGCCCAGCGGCGATTCCTCATCGTCCTCGACGACGCCCTGGACAGCGCACAGGTGAGCCCGCTGCTCCCGGGCACCGGCGGCTCGGCTGTGCTGGTCAGCTCGCGGCGCCGGATGCCCGGTCTGCCGGCGCACGCCTGCCCGCTCGGGTTGATGCGGCACGACGACGCCCGTGCCCTGTTCGGTGCCATCGTCGGCGCGGACCGGCTCCGCCGGGAGGGGGCCGACGCCGACCGTGTGCTCGCCGAGTGCGGATCACTGCCGCTGGCGGTACGGATCGCGGCCGCCCGGCTCGTGAACCGGCCCGGCTGGAGCGTCGGCACGCTGGCCGACTCGCTGCGCGACGAGCGCGGTCGCCTCGGGGCGGTCCGCTTCGGCGGGCTGGAGGTGCGGGCCGGCGCCGAACTCAGCTACCGCCATCTGCCCGAGCCCGCCGCCACCGCCTTCCGCACGTTCGGAGACCTGCCCGACGACGCCGTCCCGGGCTGGCTCGTCGCCGTTGCGACGGGGTGCGACAGTGAGACGACGGGGGGTCTGGACACCCTGCTCGACGAACACCTCGTCGAAGTCGTCGGCAGAGACCGTCTCGGCCTGAACCGTTACCGCATGCACGACCTACTGCGGAGCTACGCCCGGGAACTGGTCCTGACGGACAATCAGGAGATCCGGCTGCGGCGGCGCCTGCGGGTCATAGACGCGCTCACCGCCCTCGCCCGCTCCGCCAACGCTGCCATGCCCACCCGCTTCCTCGGTGTGCTGGGCGAGCCCGACGAGCGGGCCTTGCCGGACGGACCGGCGCACGATCTCGTCCCCATGGTGCGCGCCCGGCCCGTGGACTGGTTCGAGAGCGAGCACCGCAACCTCGTCGCCGCCGTCGACGCCGCCGTCCGGCTCGGGCGGACCGACAGGGCCGCCGACCTGGCGATCGAACTGGCGGGCTTCTTCGACATGCGCGGCTACTACGGGGACTGGCTGCGGACCCACCGGCTCGTGCTCGACGCCATGCCGCACCACGACGACGTCAGGGCTGCGGCCCTGCTGCGCAACCTCGGCCAGCTTCATCTCTACCAGGACAGGTACCCGGACGCGCTCGCCTCCTTCGACCGGGCCAGGGCGCTCTTCGCTGAGCTCGGACACCCCACGGGGGAAGCGATCGCCGCGGTGGGGTCCGGCTCGGTCCACCGGATCGTGGGTGATCTCGGCGCCGCGCTCGGAACGTTCACCGCCGCGCTCCAGGACTTCGCCGCGTACGGAGACCGGCACGGCGAGGCGGTGGCACGCAACGCGATCGCCTCCGTCTGGCTGGAGCGCAAGGACCCGGAGGCCGCGGCCGGCTGGCTGCGAGGGGCCCTGGAGCTGTCCCGTGCCGACGGGGACCGGCACCGCGAGGCGCAGGTGCGCCGCAGGGTCGCAGTGCTGCACGAACTGCGTGGCGAACCGCAGGCGGCGCGTGGCGAGCTGGAGCGAGCCCTCGGCATCTTCGACGAGTTGGCCGACCTGCACTGCGCCGCGTACGTGCAGCAGAGCATCGCGGAACTGTGCTTGCGGCAGGGCGACGCCGGTGAGGCGTCGGCGCTGTTGATCGGTGCACTCGCTGTGCAGCAGCAGCTCGGGGACCGCCGCGCCGAGGCCCGGGTGGCGGGCCTGCTGGGCGAGTTGCACGACGCGACCGGCCGCAAGCAGACCGCGCGGCACTACTTCCACCGATCCCTCGCGACCTGGCGCCGCCTGGGCCTGCCCGACGAGGCCGGACTGGTGGACGCCAAACTCCGCTCCATGCGCTGAGAGGCTGTCGGGTGACCTCCGACCGGGCGGCCACGCCCTGGCACGCACGCTTCCCGCGTTGTCGTCGGTCGGCGACGCGCCGCGTCGCCTCCCTCCTCCGCCTTGGAACCGCGCGCACCGGACAGCGTCCGCTTTCGGATCCGAGGCCACCCGATAGCCTCTGAGCGGCGCCGATGGGAACAGGTGTGGGTGCGACCGCCGTCGCACCCACACCTGGCACAGGGGGTCATCGGGTGCCGGTCGGTCCTCCCGCCGACACCCGGCGGTGTGTCAGCATCTGTTGTTGCTGACCTGGTTGCGCTTGAGGTAGTCGCTCCACGTGATACCCTGGACGACCGCGACGACGACCGCTCCGTCGAGCTTCTGCTCGTAGTGGAGGTGCGGGGAGAGGTCGTAGAGGGCCGAGGTGTTGCCGACCTCGCCGATCAGCTGGCCCACGTTCACCGTGGCGCCCGCGGCCACCGAACGAGTCTTCAGATGGGCGTACCGTGTCTGCCAGCCGCCCCCGTGACCGATGACTATCGTGTTCCCGTATCCGGCGCCCGTCGAGTAGTACGACTCGAGGACCGTGCCACTGGCACTGGCGAACACCCGGCGGCCCAGGTCGTCCGGGGTGCCGTTCGCGTCGTAGTGGTTCCAGTCGATCGAGTGCGCGGGACTGTGCCCCGACCAGTTGTTGCCGAGCCATGTCTGGTTGCACTCGAAGGGCATCTTGAAGGCGGGCCGTGCGGCAATGGCGGCTTCCGACGAGTTCACGACCGGCGCCGCGACAGCGGTTGGAACGGTGAACACGGTGGCCGCGACCGCGCTCATGGTGATCAGCGACCGGCGGAAATTCCTGTGCATGGTTCTCCCCTTGTCGTCTTGCGTCGGGTGACACGGCGATTCAAGGAGGCGGGCATACACAGCGGATACATTCCGCCCGTCGACGAAGACGCCGGCCTGTCCTACGTCGTGGCCGTGCCGAAGTCCCAGCAGGTCCGCGGCCCTCGCATCGAGCACCTCATTGCCAGGCCCCCGACGAGGCATGGCAGCGGCTCTCCTGCGGCGACGGTGCCAAAGGACCGCGGCGCAACGACTGGGCTGCCGCCCGACTGCCGGCGGTCTGGGAGTTCGACGGCGACGAGCCCACCCGGCAACGCCGGGGCGACGGTCCCGGAAGCGAGGGACCCGCCGCCTCTCCGGTGCGGGGCGGTGGGTCCGTCGAGTGCGAACAGCGCTGTGGGCAGGGGGACCTGGCGATGATCCAGTCCGGTGGGCTACGTTGTGAAGCGATGACTACCGGGACGGCATTGCGCCATACACGGATCGGCTACCCGGCGCTCCTCTGAGCGCCGTACGGGTCGATACCGGCCCGCTGCGAGACCGCGGATCCGGCGCTGTTGCGCGGGCTCCGCCTCCTGTCGTGCTGATCACAGCTCGACACGTCAACCACGACAGGAGAACTCATGACCGTCAAGACATTGCACATTCCCACCGCGGACGGCCGGGCCGATGCTTTCGCCGCCTTCCCCGACCGTGGCGAGCGGTTCCCGGGCGTGCTGATGTACGCGGACGGCTTCGGGATCCGGCCCGTGCTGCGGGAGATGGCCGGTGAACTGGCCGAGCACGGGTACTACGTGCTCGTCCCCAACATCTTCTACCGGCACGGCCCGGCGCCGGTCATCGATCTTCCCGGACACATCGGAGACGAGGCCCGGGAGAAGGTGTTCGAGCAGTTGATGCCCTTGATCGAGGCGCACACCGCCGAACGCGCCCTGAGCGACGCCGACGCCTACCTCAGGTTCCTCACCACTCAGCCCGAGGTCGGCGCCGGACCGGTCGCGGTGACCGGTTACTGCGTAGGCGGCCTCCTGGCGGTGCGCACCGCCGCTGCCCACCCCGGCCAGGTGGCCGCTGTCGCCGGATTCCACGGCCCCGTGGGCGCCGACGGGCCCGACAGCCTGAGCCGTCTCACCGGCGAGGTCTACTTCGGTCACGCGGAGACGGACATGACTCCCGAGACTCTCGGCGAGCTCAACCAGGCCCTGGATGCCACGGGTGTCGCCTACACCTCCGAGATCTACCCCGGCACCGTTCACGGCTTCACGATGTCCGACACCGATGCCTTCGATCCTGCCGCGCTGCAACGCCATTGGGACCACCTGCTGCCCCTTCTCGGCCGGACCCTGGCCATGGGCTGAGTCTTCGGCCCGGAAACGGAACCGAAGCCCGCGGCTGCGGAGCCGGCCCTGTACGGAAAGTCATTCGCCGTCAGGGCCGGTGGCGCAGCCGTAGTGGTGCGTAGACCGCCAGGGCCACGAGGAACGCCACACCGTACGCGAGGTCCGCCCCGTGCAGTGCCTTCGCGACCGGACCCACGTACAGGCTGGTGCTCATGAACGGCATCGCCGCCCCGAAGCCGAGCGTGAAGGCGGTCAGCGCCGGCCACCACGGCTGTGGGCGGGAGCTCTCGGTGGCCAGGTCGATGGGGGAGCCGGCGCGGGCCCTGGCCCGGACGGTCCAGTCGACGGCGACGATCGCGACGAATGCGGGGATCCAGTAGCCGACGAGGAGCAGCACGTTCTGGAAGCGTGTCGTCGTGTCGGCCGCGTGCATCCACAGCACGAGCGGAAAGCCGAGTACGGCGGCGAGTGCCGCGGCGACGGGACGTGGCAGGCGGACCCCCATGGTCTGGAGGGCCAGCGATCCGCTGTAGTCGTTCATGGCGTTGCTGCACAGCGCGGCGAGCGCCACGGCGAGCAGCCCGAACGCTCCGAGGGCGCCCCCGCCGAGCAGTGTGTCGATGCCGCGCGCGGTCTGATCGGTGAAGACGGACGCACCCCACAGACCGAGGGCCTGAACCGCCACGAAGGAGACACTGATGCCGAGCAACGTGCACCAGAACATGCGCGGCCGGGACGCGGTGCGCGGCAGATAGCGGCTGAAGTCGCTGGCGTACGGCGCCCAGGACAGCGCCAGGCTCAGGGCGATGGTGCACGTCAGCACGAACGCGCCCGCCCGGTCGGCACCGTGTACCGAGCCGTTGGCGACTGGGTGCACGCCGTGCAGGAGTTTCGTGGCGAGCACGATGAAGGCGGCGGCCAGAGTGAAGGTCATCACTGTCTGGAGCCGGTGGATCACCTCGTACCCCAGGACGCCGAGTGCGCCCTGGGCGGCCATCATGACCAGCACGCCGAGCCAGAACGGCCAGCCGCACAGCTGGGCCAGCGCGTCTCCGCCGAACAGGCCGATCAGCGCGTCCCAGGCGATGGACGACAGCCACTGCAGCGCGCCCGGCAGTACGACACCGCGGCCGAACGCCAGCCGCGCGAGCGGGAGCTGACCGGCGCCGGTCTGGCTGCCCCAGGTGCCCAGATATGCGGTGGGTACGGCGCCCACGAGCGTGCCGAGCACGACGGCGGCGAGCGCCGTGGTGAAGTCCAGGCCCAGCGCGATGCCGACCGTGCCGGTGAAGACCCCGGTCATGGTCAGGTTGGGGGCGAACCAGACGGTGAACAGCCGGCCGGGTCCGCCGTAGCGGCGGTCCTCGGGCACGGGGGCTATGCCGTGCGCCTCGATGCGCAGATCGCCGGGGGCGGTGGGCATGCGCCCGTCGAACGCGGGTCGTGCTTCGACCGCTGCGCGCTGGTCCTGGGCATACGGCAATGACATGAGACATCCCTCCGCCAGTGCTAACTGGTTCAGGTTCGACGGGTGTGTTCTCAGCCCCTTGAGGGGCACCCCGTGTCCGGTGCGGCGGCCAGGATAGCCGGATGTGCGCGGCTCGCGATGCGGGGGGTCAGACGGTGAGCGCGCAGCGGAACCCGCCGTGTCCGGTCGTGCTGTCAGGGGTGTTCGAGGTCCGGGCGGCGATCCGGTAGCGGTTGCAGTACGAGCGGTGGCACAGGTACGAGCCGCCGCGCAGCACCCGGCTCTCGCCGTGCGGTGGCCCGAGGGGGTCGGAGCGGGTCTCCGGGCGGTCCTCGGCGTGCCAGTCGGCGCTGAACCGGTCGGCGCACCACTCCCAGACGTTGCCCGAGGTGTTGTGGAGGCCGAAGCCGTTGGGGGCGTACGCCTTGGCGGGCGCGGTGCCCGTGAAGCCGTCCTCGCGCGTGTTGCGTACGGGGAAGTCGCCCTGCCAGATGTTGCAGCGGTGCCGGCCGTTCGGGGTCAGCTCGTCGCCCCAGGGAAAGCGGGCCCGGACGAGTCCGCCGCGGGCCGCCTTCTCCCACTCGGCCTCGGTGGGCAGCCGCTTGCCGGCCCAGCGGGCGTACACCGTCGCGTCGTGCCACGACATGTGGACCACCGGGTGGTCGCGGCGGTCGCCGATCGAGGTGCCGGGTCCCTCGGGGGCGCGCCAGTGCGCTCCGGTCACCGCACGCCACCAGGGGGCGCCGGGCACGGTGCCCGGCAGTACGGCGTGCCGGGCCTCCTGCGGGACGAAGGAGCCGAACACATAGGACCAGCCGCTGAGTTCGGCCTCGGTGCGATAGCCGGTGGCCTTGACGAAGACGGCGAAGCGGGCGTTGGTCACGGCGGCCGCGTCGATGTGGAACGGGGCGACGGTCACCTCCCGTACCGGTCCCTCTCCGTCGGCCGGGAACGCGTCCTCGTCCTCGCCGCCCATCAGGAACGGACCACCGGGCACCGCGACCATGCCGCGGAGCAGGTCGGCGGGACGGCGCTCGGGTACGGGGAAGTCCGCCGGGGGAGTGGCCGTGGCGGTCGTGGCCGCCGCGGCGTTCTCGCGGGCGGGCCCGCAGCAGGCGTTCACCGCGAGGTGCCCCCGTCCAGCAGCTCCGCCAGGTCCTGGCCGGTGGTGCGCAGCAGTAGTGCCACCCCGCCGAGCGCGGCCGCATCGCCGCCGAGGGTGGATCCGCGTACCTCGATGGTGCGAGGTGCGGACGGCAGGGACAGTGCGGCGAGTTGCTCCCGGATCGGTGTGAGGACGAGAGCGTCGAGGGACGCCGGTTCCCCGTAGACGACGATGCACTCGGGGTCGACCTGGGCGGCGAGGGCCGCGAGCACCCGCCCCGCGACGACGGCCGCGGTCCGGATCACCTCGGCCGTGTCCGGCTGCCCCTCGGCGGCGAGCGCGATCAGTTCCGCGGTGTCCGCGGCCGTCACTCCGCGATCGGCGCAGGCGGCGAGCAGGGCGGGGACGGAGATGAGGCCCTCCGGACAGCCCCGGCCACCGCAGTGGCAGGGCTTTCCCTCGGGGGCGCAGCTGGTGTGGCCGATCTCCCCGGCGGTGCCATGAGCGCCGTGGACCAGTGCGCCGTTGACGACGAGTCCGCCACCGACCCCTTCCGACCAGCGCAGATAGACGGCGTTCTCGATCCCGCGCGCCGCGCCCCAGGTCACCTCGGCGAGAGCCGCGAGCCGGGAGTTGTTGTCGGTGAGCACGGGGGCGTCGAAGTGCCGGCCCAGCTCCTTCGCGACATGGCCGGCGAACGGGGTCATGGTGCGCGGGTCACTGGAGGCCGGGTTCTGCACGAAGCCGGGAAGGCCGAGGCCGATGCCCGCGATGGGGGCGAGGCTGATGTTCTCGCGCCGCACCAGGTCCTCGACGGCGCGGATCGCCTGTGCGGCACGTTCGGCCGCGCCGCTGTCCGCCGGGACGGGGGCGCTGTGGCGGCCGACGATCTCATGGGCGCAGTTGGCCACGACCACGTGGATGTGGTGGCGCTGGAGATCGATGCCGATCAGCTCGGCGCCGCGGGAGTTGAGCGAGATCTCCAGGGCCGGCCTGCCGCGGCCGCGCGGCTGCTCGGGGTCGGGGGCCTTCGTCATGGCGGCCCGCCCCGGCCGCATCCACACGATCATCCCGGTCACGCTGCCCTATCCGCGTACCGAGGAACAGCGCCTGTCGCCCGAGTTCGCCGAACTGCGTGCCCAGGTGTGGAACGCCGTCCACCACCAGCCCGCCCCGCTCGAAGGAATGCTGTCATGAAGTCGATCCGTACCGTCCGCCGCTGTACGGCGAGCCTGTTCCTGGCCCTGGCGCTCGTCTCCACGGCCTCCGGTTGCGGGAGTGGCTCCTCATCGGACGCGGCGAACGGCGGGCCGCAGAAGGTGAAGTTCGGCTACATCGCCGACTACAGCGGCTCCGTCGCGCTGGCCGTCGCCCAGAAGCAGGGGCTGTGGAAGAAGGCGGGCGTCACCCCCGAGCTGAGGGCCTTCACCAACGGACCGCTTCAGGTCACAGCTCTGGGAACCGGCAACCTGGACTTCGGCTACCTCGGCCCGGGCGCACTGTGGCTGCCCGCCTCCGGCCGCGCCTCCATCGTCTCCGTCAACATGCTGGGCCTCGCCGACCGGGTCATCGCCCGGCCCGGTTCCGGCATCGAGAAGCCGGCTGACCTCAAGGGCAAGAAGGTGGCCGTCGCCGAAGGGACCTCCGGCGACATGATCCTCGACCTGGCGCTGAGCGAGGCCGGTCTGAAGCCCGACGACGTCACCAAGGTCGCGATGGACGCCTCGACCGTCGTCACCGCGTTCTCCTCCGGCCAGGTCGACGCGGCGGCCACCTGGTACCCGCTGATCGACACGAGGAAGAAGAAGGTGCCCGATCTCAAGGAGATCAGCGAGACCCAGGACCTCGGGGTCGCTCGCGTACTCCGGGTCGGGCGGCCGCACCGTGGAGGCGTATCGCCACCGCACCTGACGGAGTCCTCCTGGAGCCGGCGAGCGGCACGCTCAAGGTGCGCGGAACCCAGAGTGGTGCCCAGCGGGTGGCCGTGCGCGCCACCGCGGACGCGGCGCCCGGCGCGCACCGGATCACGCTGGACTTCCGGCTGGCCGACGGGACGCGTCTGGTCCCCTCGGAGGTGGCGCTCGACATCCGCTGACCTGCGAGCCACTCGACCGGCTCCGCCGCCCCAGGCAGGCGGGGTCGGTCGGACGGCCCGCCCATCGACCACTCGGTATCCAACACAAGTAAACGTCTAGACCAAACAGGATCGCACGAAAGTCCTTGACGCCCCCCGCTTCGGTGCGGGATTCTCCTGAACACTTCGCTGGTTTAGACCACTTGGAGACTCTGTGCGACGTCGCGATGTGACCACGCTCGCCTGCCTGCTGGCCACGGCAACCGCCGTGATGTGCCTGGCATCGCCGGCCGGTGCAGCCCGACCGGCCGATCCGCCAGGCACCGCCGCCACCGCCCTCCCGGCGGTCTCACCCGCCCCGCAGTCCATCGGCCGCTCCGGATCCGACGCCACGGTCACCGGTCGGGTGCTCGTCGTCGCCGACGACGGGACGGACGCCGCGGCGCTCGACCGCCTCGTCACCGAACTCAAGGCACACGGCGTCGGCCGGGTCGACATCGTGACACCCGGTCACGTCCCGCCGGCCGCCGTGGGCCTGCTCACCGTGCGCCTCGGTTCCGCCGCCCGCCCGGACATCGCCCGCGTACTCGGCAGCACGGCGGCCCCCGACCACGCCGAGGGATACGCCCTGCGGGTCTCCGGGGCCGGCTCGGTGGCAGCCCTCGGCGGTACGGACGCCGCCGGACAGTTCTACGCCGTGCAGACACTGCGCCAGCTGTTCACACGCGCCGGCCATGGCTGGAAGGTCGCCGGCGTGCAGGCCGCGGACTTCCCCTCCATGCCGCTGCGCGGCACCATCGAGGGCTTCTACGGAACGCCGTGGACACACGCCGAGCGGCTCGACCAGATGGACTTCTACGGCGACGTGAAGGCCAACACCTACATCTACGCGCCCAAGGACGACCCGTACCACCGCGGCAAGTGGCGCGAGCCCTACCCGGCCGACAAGCTCGCGGAACTGGGCCAACTGGTGCAGCGGGCCACCGCCAACCACGTCCGGTTCACCTTCGCCGTCTCCCCGGGCGAGTCCATCTGCTACTCCGATCCGGCCCACCGCAAGGACCTCGACGCCAAGCTGCAGGCCATGTACGACCTGGGCACCCGGGCGTTCTCCATCCCGCTGGACGACATCAGCTACACCCGCTGGAACTGCGAGGGCGACCGGGCGAAGTTCGGCGAACCCGGCCGCGAGGCGGCCGCCAAGGCGCAGGTCGGCCTCCTCAACGGCCTGCAGCACGACTTCATCGCCACCCACCCGGGCACACAGCCGCTGCAGATGGTGCCGACCGAATACGGAGACCTGACCGACACCGCGTACAAGCAGACCCTGCGCGCCACCCTGGACCCGGCGATCGAGGTGATGTGGACCGGCACCGACGTCGTGCCGCCGAGCATCACCAACCAGCAGGCCGAAAGCGCGGCGAAGCTGTTCGGGCGCAAGGTGTTCGTGTGGGACAACTACCCCGTCAACGACTACGGGAACACCAGCGGGCGGCTGCTCCTCGCACCGTACGACAAGCGTGAGGCGGGCCTGTCCGCGCATCTCACGGGCATCGTGGCGAACCCCATGAACCAGCCGTACGCCAGCAAGGTCGCCGTCTTCGGGGCGGCGGGCTTCGCCTGGAACGACACGGCCTACGACGCACGCTCCGAGTGGCGCCGTGCCATGTCCTACCTCGCAGGCGGCGACCGGGCGGCTACGGATGCCCTGCTGGTCCTCGGCGACCTCGAACACATGGCGCCCACCTTTGGCGCCACGCCCTGGCAGCCCCAGGCCCCCGAACTCGCCCGCCGTACAGCGGCGTTCTGGACCTCCTGGGACTCCGGCGACCGGACCGGCGCACTGGCGGGACTGCGCCCGTACGCCGACGCCGTCAGGAACGCTCCCGAGGTCATCCGCGGCGGCGCCGTCCAGGACGGATTCGTCACCGACGCCGCGCCCTGGCTGGACGCCACCGCGCTGTGGGGCGGTGCCGCGGTGACGATGCTGGACGCGCTCGACGCCTGGAGCGCGGGCGACAAGGACACCGCCGCACGCCTGCTCGCCGCCTCGCAGGGGCTGCAGAACCAGGCCCGCGCCGTGCGGGTCGACCCGCCGCGCAACTCGTGGGGCAGCGTCCGGCCCAAGGTCGGTGACGGTGTGCTCGACACCTTCCTCGCGCAGGCAGCGAGCCGCATGCAGTAGCCGGGACGCCGCTCCCTGCTCGCGACGGACGAACCGCACCATCAGCACACCAGCGAAAGGGTGTTCATGACGAACCACCCCCACCGGCCGTGCGCCTTACGGCGCCGCGCCGTCGTCGGCGGCCTGACGACCGGCCTCGTGCTGTCCCTCGCCTCCCCCCTGCCGGTGTCCGCGCACACCGGCGTCGCGGGTAAGCGGAACGCGGCGCCGGACTACGCGGCGGTCACCGCACGGCACACCGCGCGGTAGCCGGTCCGTACGCCGTGCCGTGCCCGCCCCCACCACCGTCGGGGCGGGCACGGCACTCCGGCCCGGCTCAGACGAAGAGCTTGGCGACGAACGCGGAGAGATTGGCCGTCGTACGGTCGATCTGCTCCTCCAAGGTCAATGACTCCTTGAAGCGGGCGCCCGAGGCCACGGACTTCTTCCCCCGCACATAGAGCGAGCAGGCCAGGTCGGTGCACATGTACAGCCCGACCGAATTGCCCTCGCGGCCCGCCGGACCCGCCTTGCGAGCGGTCATGAGCGACACCCCGCTGCCCGGGTGCGTGGTCAGACAGAGCGAACACATACTCCGGTGGAGGAATCCCCGCTGCTGGGAGGGGAAGCGCAGCGAGATCCCGGTCAGCCCGCCCTCGCGCTCGGTGACGATGTAGCTCCGCCCGGGGGCGGAGAGATCACGCCAGCCCAGGAAGTCGAGATCGTCCCACGGCAGCTCGTCGAGATCGCGGGGCAGCGGCAGCCGCCCGGCTTCTCCCTTGGAGCAGTTGACGAACGATGTGCGGATGTCCTGCTCGGTCACGGCCTTCATACCGGCGACGCTAACTCTGCCTATGATTCCTAGGCAAATGATTAATGGCTGTAGGTCTACGCCTGTCCGCTCTCGGTCACGACGTCCAGCCGGTGGACGGGCGGGTGCGCGATGCCCAGATCGGGGCGCCAGGCCGCGATGATCTGCGCCGAGGGGTCGAAGAGCGGCATCGGCAGCTCCTCGGGCCGAGTCCACTGCCAGGTGCTGATGAGGTGGGGTTCGGTCACCTGCGCGGTGCCGTCCCCGACGGTGACCAGCGCGGCCATCGTCACCCGGTTGATCCCGTGGACCACGTCGTGCAGCATCGCGAAGACGCGCACCTCCTTCTCGGCGGCAGTCAGCCCCGTCTCCTCCCGGAGCTCACGCACCGCCGCCGCCGTGATCGACTCGTGCGTCG
The DNA here is from genome assembly GCF_043203805.1 of Streptomyces sp. LN549. Lineage (NCBI taxonomy): Bacteria > Bacillati > Actinomycetota > Actinomycetes > Kitasatosporales > Streptomycetaceae > Streptomyces > Streptomyces sp. LN549. The sequence goes on from NZ_JAZHRI010000002.1 coordinate 8,282,256, forward strand.
GATCGACCTTGCCCCCGGGCAGCTCCCAGGTGCCGCTGTGGTGCCGGCCGAGCAGGATCCGGCCCCGCCCGTCCTGCACGAGCACGCCGACGCCCAGCGCCGCCTGGGCCAGGGGCGGGCGGGAGTTGCGGGCGGGGACCGCGTGGACCTGGGGTGTCTCGGCGCTCGCCATGGTGGCTCCTCAAGAGGTTCGGTGACCGGTACGAGGCGTAGAGCCTACGGGCGGGGCCACGGCCGAGCCCGGCGGCGGTCACACGGCAAGACGCAGCGAGGTGGCGGCGATGCCGAGCCGCACGGTCTGGCCCCACGTCAGTTCCAGCGCGTCCGCCTCCATGCCGTCGCCGAAGACCACCAGCCGGTCGGACTCGACGGTCAGCCGCAGTCTCTGGCCGCGGCCCAGCTCACCCGAGACGAGCGAGGTGCCTGTCGCCGGTGACGGCCAGGCCTCCCGGACGAACCAGAGCAGCCGGGGATCGGCCGGGTCGGGCAGGGCGAGCGGGCTGCGGCGTTCCTGCCACAGGGAGCGCAGCCACCCGGTGGCGCCGGTGCCCGTGCCGACCAGGACACCGGACGAGGCCTGCGACTCGGCCGGGGAGTCCGTCGGTTCGGCACCGAGGCGGTAACGCGCCGTCTGGTGTCCGGCCGGGCCGAGGTAGATCTCGTTGAGGGCCAGGAGCCGCTGGGTGTCGTCGGCCACCGCCTCCACCATGGTGAGCTCGTCCGCCTGGCCGCCCGGCGCCACTGCCGCCCGCAGGAGAGCGGCCGCGTCGGCGGGCCGGTGGCGCACCAGGACGCCGGGGTTGCGGCCGGGGTCGGTGTCGATGCCCACGACCGGCTGGCCGGACAGGTACTTGGCGGCGTTGGCGACCAGCCCGTCCTGCCCGACGACGACCACCACGTCCTCGGGCGCGAACAGGAACCGGTCCAGATCCGCACGCTCCACCCGGGAGTGGCGCCACTGGAGCGGAACGGCCGCCGCCACGTCGGCCAGAGCCTGCCGGGTCCGCTCGTGCCGCCGGGCCACCTCGTCGATGGACCGGCCCCGGCTGGAGAGGAAGAACGCCGCCTGGCCGTGCGTGCCGTGCCGGGCCAGCAACTCCTCGTACTCGGTGGTGCGGTGGACCAGAACCGCCCGCGGGGCCAGGCTCACGCCCGGGTCTCCGGTGCCGTCCGGCCGAGCTTGGCGAGCAGGCCGGTGAGGACGTCGGGGGAGAGGGTGAGGCTCTCGATGCGCGGCAGGTTCTCGGCGAGCCGGGTGACGGCCAGTGCGTGCAGGGTGGCGGCTTCCACCTCGCCGTGCACCCGCAGCCAGGCGGCCTTCGCCTCGGCACGGGCCGCGCCGAGCTCACGGGCCGCTTCGGCCTCGGCGCGGGCGAGGCGCACCGTGCGGGCCGCCTCCGCCTCGGCGCGTACACCGTCGGCCGCCGCGTGCTCCTCGGCTTCGCGGCGGGTGTTGGTGCCGCGCTGATCGACGAGCTGCTCCTCGCGTCGGGCGAGCTCGATCTGGCTGGCCAGCTCGTTCTCGGCGATCGTCCGCTCGCGCTCGACGGCCACGGCCCGGCGTTCGTAGGTGGCCCGGTCGGCCTCCTGCTGGATCTGCTCGCGGGCGGGGGTCCGCAGGGCCCGTTCCACCTCGGCCTCGGGGCGGATCGCGACGACGCGCACGGCCACCACGTCGATGCCGGTCGCGGGCAGCCGGGGCTCGCCGGCGAGGCCGGCCGCCACCCGTTCGCGTACCGCGGCGACACCGTCCACGAGCGCACCGGCGAGCGGAGTGCGGGCCAGGACGTCCAGGGTGTGCTGCTGGGCCGTCTCGGTGAGCAGTGTCGCGATCTGCTCCAGCGGCGCGCCGCGCCAGGCGCCGGTGTCGGGATCGACGGAGAAGTCGAGGCGCGCGGCCGCCTCGGCCGGATCGCTGATCCGGTACGTCACGGTCGCCTGGACGGTGACGTCCTGGAAGTCGGCGGTGCGGGCGTGGAAGGCCATGGCCAGTTCGCGGTCGTTGACCGGCACCTCGGAGAGCGCGGCGCTCAGTGACCGGTACCAGAAGCTCAGTCCTGCCCCGTCGTGGGCGAGCCGGCCGCGCTTGTGGTGGCGGATGTGGGCGGTGGGCGCGGAGCGCAGATGGCGCCAGCCGAAGCGCCGGGTGATGTCGGCCATGATGGGACCCCCTCGTTCTCGTCATAGCGACGATAATGGCCGCGGCATATATCGTCAAGAGGACGAGAAAGGGTGAGGGGTGTTCCTGCGAGGGGTGCTCCTTCGGTACGAACACGCGGGCGGCCGGTGACTTCCGCAGAAGTCACCGGCCGGCCGGGTTGTGCGCCGCCCCCGTCCCCACGGTGCGGCGCGGGCGGGCCGTCGTCATCCGCTGGGACGGCGGCCCACGTCTGTCAGGACCCGGACGCGTGAGCGTCCAGGCCGAGTGCGGGAAAGATGGCACCCTCCACGAAGCGGACGAGGAACGTCTCGTCCGCGTAGGTGCAGTCCAGGAGCGGGCGGGCGCGCATCACGCCCAGCAGCTGCGCGGAGACGAACTCCGCGGCCGGGTTGTCCGCGGCCACCTCGCCGCGCTCCACGCCGCGCGCCACCATGGCGTCGATCGCCGCCAGTTCGGGCAGGATCAGCGACTCGCGCAGTGCGCACAGCAGCTCGGGGCTCTGCAGTGCGGCATGGCTCAGGGCCAGCATCAGGGGTGTGTCGCGCCCGGAGCCCTCGCCGATGGCGCGCGCCGCTTCACGCAGGTCCCCGGCCAGTGTGCCCGTGTCGATCCGGCCGAGCAGCCCGCGCCGGGTTCCGTGCAGCGCGGCGACGACCAGCTCGGGCTTCGAACCCCACTGACGGTAGAGCGTGGACTTGCCGCAGCGGGACCGGGAGGCGACGCCTTCCATGGTGAGCGACTCGTAACCGCTCTCCCTCAGCATGTCGAGTACGGCCGTGTAGAGCTCCTGAGCCCGCTCCGGCGTGATTTTCGAGCGGCGCGACGCGGTGGCCTGCTCCGGCTCCGTTTCCAGCGACGACATGCGCTTTCCCTCTCTGCGACTCTGCGACGAGGTCCTTCGATACGCCAGTGTACCGATACGCGAGTGTTCCGATACGGTCGCGTATCGGTACACTGGCGTATCGATACGGCGTGGAATCGGTCCACGCCGCCGAAACACCGCTTCGTCAGCAAAGGGGCACCGGGTGAAGTTCGCCGGTAGCAAGCCCGCCGATCGGGAGCCGGACACTTCTGCCCGACCACCCCTCGTCCGCGAGCTTCTTCTCGTCGTAGGACTCTTCGTCATCTACAAGTTCGGCCGACAGGCGGCCAACGGTCACGTCGACGAGGCGTTCCACAACGCCGGGCAGGTGTGGGATCTCGAACGCGCCGTGCACCTGCCCGGCGAGGGCGCCGTACAGGCTCTGCTGCTCCACGACGAGACGCTGATCCACCTGGCGAACACCTACTACGCGACCGTGCACTTCCCGGCCACCCTGCTCTTCCTCGCCTGGCTGTACTGGCGCCGCCCGCGCCACTACATCTGGTCGCGCCGCATCCTCGCCGTGCTCACCGGCGCCGCGCTGGCCCTGCACCTGCTGTTCCCGCTCGCCCCGCCGCGGCTGCTCAACGCAACCGGCCTCGTCGACACCGGCCAGGTCTACGGACCGACGGTGTACGGGTCGACGCCCGCCGCCGACTCGATGGCGAACCAGTTCGCCGCCATGCCCTCACTGCACTTCGGCTGGGCCGTCATGGTCGGCGTCGGCCTCGTCGTCGCCACCCGCTCGCGGTGGCGCTGGCTGTGGCTGCTGCACCCGGCGATCACGCTGCTCGTCATAGTCGGCACCGCGAACCACTACTGGCTGGACTCGATCGTGGTCGCCGCGCTGCTCTCGGTCGCGTTCGCGGCGCTGCGGCTGCCGCGCGCGGAGCCGGTCAGGGCGCACCTGCCGTGGCCGTCCGTGGCCGGCGCGCCGGCCCACGCGGTCGCCGCCCCTTACGGCTCCGGCCGCTCCTCTTCGTACGCCTCCTCCGGGACCGGGCGATGAACGCCACCCTGGTCGCCGTCGCGCTGTCGCTCGTCTCCGCCGCCGCCTACGCCTCGGCCGCGGTGGCGCAGGCGCGGCTCGCGGGACGCACCGAACCGGGCACCGGGACGTTCCGGCTGCTCGGCAGCGGCGCGTGGTGGTCGGCCGTCGGGCTGAACGCCGGCGGCGCCCTGCTGCACGTCGCCGCGCTGAAGTACGGCCCGCTGACCCTCGTCCAGCCGCTCGGCGCGCTCACCCTGGTCGCCGCCGTACCGCTGGGCGCCCGGGCCGCGGGCCGAAAGGTCTCGACGACCGAGTGGCGCGGCACGTTCCTGACCCTGCTGGGCCTGGGAGCCCTGCTGATGACCGCGGGCGGCTCCGCCCCGCACGAGACGCTGAGCCTGACCGAGGCGCTGGCCGTCGGCGCGGGGACCGTGGCCGTCGTCGCCGGTCTCAGCCGACCGGGCGCACGCCCCGGACTGCGGCACGCGGCAGCCTCCGGCATCACCTCCGGTGTCGCCTCCGCGCTCACCCAGACGCTGACGGTCGCCGCCACCGACCACACCACCGGCCCGCTGTTCAGCTGGCGCCTGGTGGTCGTCGCGGTGCTCGTGTCGGCCTTTGCGATGGGCGGACTGCTCCTCTCGCAGACCGCCTACCGGGGCGGCCTCGGCGCACCGCTCGCCGTCGTCACCCTGGCCAACCCGGTCGCCGCAGCGGTCATCGGCCTGGCCCTGCTGGGGGAGCGGCTCCAGGGCGGATCGATCAGCCTGGTGCCCGCACTACTGGGTACGGCGGCGGCCGTACGCGGGGTGATCCTGCTCAGCCGGGCCCAGGCGCAGACCGCGCCCGCCGCCGGTCCGGCCGCGGCCGGACCGGCCCCCAGCGCCCCGTCCAGGGTGGTCATCAGGAGCCCGCGGGCACTCCACCCTGACCACGGACACCTGCGCCGGATCAGGGCCGGACGCCCGTAACGGCCGCGTTCGGCCGCCGTCGTCACGGCATCCTCGGCGGGACCGCCCCTACCCGGGGTCCGACGCCGCGGTGCCCGCGTCCTCGGCCAGCGCCCGGGTCAGCCAGCCGATCCAGAAGTTCTCCAGATCGATGCCGCCGCGCAGCACCAGGTGCCGCAGCCGATCCTCCGGCGTATCGCGGCCGGGCGGAAAGTCCCGCTCCTCGATCTCCAGGTACTCCGCGAGCTGACGCCGGTGCAGCGCCAGATGACGCCGCAGCTCCGCATCCAGCCCGGGCGCTCCGACGACCGCCGCGGCCCGCATCCGCAACAGCAGGGGATCGCGGACCTGTTTGGGGTCCTCCGAGCGGGCCACCCACGCGGACAGCGCCTCGCGGCCGGCGGGCAGCACCTCGTACTCCTTCTTCTGTCCCCGGGCCGGCTGTGCGGGCGCCAGGGCCCTGATCTGTCCGGCCTGCTCCAGCTTTCCCAGCTCGCGGTAGATCTGCTGGTGCGTGGCCGACCAGAAGTAGCCGATCGACCGGTCGAACCTGCGGGTCAGCTCCAGCCCGGACGAAGGCTTCTCGAGCAGGGCGGTGAGGATCGCGTGCGGGAGTGACATGGGGTGCATCCTAAGAAACGGCGGGAGGACCGGACGGGCCGTCCGGTCCTCCCGCCGGGCCGTGATCAGAGCGAGGCGGCGAGTTCCGTGCCCTGGCGGATCGCCCGCTTGGCGTCCAGCTCGGCCGCGACGTCGGCGCCACCGATCAGATGCGCGGGACGGCCCGCGGCGAGCAGCTCGTCGTACAGGTCCCTGCGGGGTTCCTGGCCGGCGCAGAGCACGATCGTGTCGACCGGCAGCAGATGCTGCTCGCCGTCGACCGTGACGTGCAGTCCCTCGTCGTCGATCCGGTCGTAGCCGACTCCCGCGATCATCGTGACGCCGCGGTGGCGGAGCTCGGTGCGGTGGATCCAGCCCGTCGTCTTGCCGAGGCCCGCGCCGACCTTGCTCGCCTTGCGCTGGAGGAGATGGACGGTGCGCGCGGCCTTCGGGCGCTCGGCGGTGCCGAGTCCGCCCCGCTCGCGGTACTCGGTGTCGACGCCCCACTGCCGGAAGAACGCCTCGGGGGCCAGGCTCGCCGCATCCCCGCCGTCGGTCAGGAACTCGGCCACGTCGAAGCCGATCCCGCCCGCGCCGACCAGCGCCACCCGGTCGCCCACCGGCGCCCCGTGCCGCAGCACGTCGAGGTAGCTGACCACGCTGGGGTGGTCGATGCCGGGGATCGCCGGCGTGCGGGGGGTGACCCCGGTCGCCAGGACGACCTCGTCGTAGTCGCCGAGATCGCCGGTTCCCACCGGGGTGCCCAGCCGGAGCTCGACCTTCTCCTCCGACAGCCTGGTGCGGAAGTAGCGCAGCGTCTCGTTGAACTCCTCCTTGCCCGGCACCCGGCGCGCCACGTTGAGCTGTCCGCCGATCTCGTCGGCCGCGTCGAAGAGCGTCACCTCGTGTCCGCGTTCGGACGCCGTCACGGCGCAGGCGAGCCCCGCCGGACCGGCACCGACGACCGCGACCCGCTTGCGGGTGCGCGTCGGCGACAGGGTGAGTTCCGTCTCGTGGCAGGCGCGCGGATTGACCAGGCAGGAGGTGACCTTGCCGCTGAAGATGTGGTCCAGGCAGGCCTGGTTGCAGCCGATGCAGGTGTTGATCGCGTCGGCGCGGTCCTCGCTCGCCTTCGCGACGAAGTCCGGGTCCGCGAGGAACGGCCGGGCCATCGAGACCATGTCCGCCCGACCTGCCGCCAGGATGTCCTCGGCGACCTCGGGGGTGTTGATGCGATTGCTCGTCACCAGCGGTACGGAGACGGCGCCGCGCACCTTCTCGGTGACCCAGGTGAAGGCGCCGCGCGGCACCGACGTCGCGATGGTGGGGATGCGGGCCTCGTGCCAGCCGATGCCGGTGTTGATGATCGTCGCTCCGGCCGCCTCGATCTCCCGGGCGAGCTGCACGACCTCCTCCAGCGAGGATCCGCCGGGCACCAGGTCGAGCATCGAGAGCCGGTAGATCAGGATGAAGTCGGTGCCGACCCGCTCACGGACCCGGCGCACGATCTCGACGGGGAAGCGGATGCGGTTCTCGTACGAGCCGCCCCAGCGGTCGTCGCGGTGGTTGGTCGCGGAGGCGATGAACTCGTTGATCAGGTAGCCCTCGGAGCCCATGATCTCGACGCCGTCGTATCCGGCGCTCTGCGCCAGCGCGGCCGCCGTTACGAAGTCCTCGATGGTCGACTCGACCTCGTCGTCGGTCAGCGCGTGCGGGGTGAACCCGCTGATCGGCGCCTGGATCGCGCTCGGCGCCACCAGATCGGGGTGGTGCGCGTAGCGCCCGAAGTGCAGGATCTGCATGGCGATCCGGCCGCCCGCCGCGTGGACGGCCGACGTCACCACGGCATGCTGGGCGGCTTCCGCCTCGGTGGTCATCTTGGCACCGCCGGGCAGTGAGCAGGCCCGTTCGTTCGGCGCGATGCCGCCGGTGACCATGAGGCCGACCCCGCCGCGGGCGCGTGCGGCGTAGAAGGCGGCCATGCGCTCGAAGCCGTTCTCGACCTCCTCCAGGCCGATGTGCATCGACCCCATCAGCACCCGGTTCGGGAGGGTGGTGAACCCGAGGTCGAGCGGGCTCAGCAGATGCGGGTACGGGCTCATGCGGGGGCTCCTCGCGCAGTGTCGTTACGCCAGTTCTAGACCACCGAAACGCCATTGTGCAACAAGTTGCACAATGGCGTTCGTCGCACTGTGTCACGGATCACGTGCTGTCCCGACGTGCCCCGGACGGCGTATCAAAGCGACCCGTCCGGGCTCCGGGGCGCGGAGAGTGGATCCGTACCGTACCCGGGGCCCCTTTCCGTCCGGCCGGGCCCCCGAACCCTCCCGGAGACCCCCATGGGCAGCGTCAACCGTCGTGACCTCGGCCTGCTTCTCCTTCGTGCCGGCACCGGCGCGGTGCTGGCCGCGCACGGCAGCCAGAAACTCCTCGGCTGGTTCGGTGGCGGCGGCATCGAGGGCACCACGGCCGGGATGGAGGCCATGGGCTTCCATCCGCCCAAGCACAGTGCCGTCGCGGCCGGCCTCGGTGAGGCCGGCGGCGGCGTCCTGCTGGCGCTGGGTCTGGCCACCCCGGCAGCCGGAGCCGCCGCCGCGGGCGCCATGGCGGGCGCCGTGGCCGTCCACGCCCCCGCGGGATTCTTCGCGCAGGGCGGCGGCTACGAGTACCCGGCCTTCCTCGGCTTCACCGCCGCCGCGATCGGCCTGACCGGACCCGGCCGCTACTCCGTCGACCACGCCACCCGTCATGCTTTCAACCAGCCCTGGATGGTCGCCCTGGCCTTCGTGGGCAGCGCCGCCGCCGCGGTCGCCGTCGTCGGTAAGCGGGCCAAGGGGCAGACCGTGGAGCCGGACGAGGAGTGAGCCGGACCCCGGCACCTGTCCACCGGGGTCCGGCCTTCGCCCGCCCGATTCAGCGCGGCGACCTCCAGCGGTTTCCCTTCGCCGCCGCGACCAGCGCGGGGACCGTGTCGAACTTGATCCGGGGCCGCCCGTGTTCGCGGCCCCGGGACCGTTCGGCGCGGTCGATGGCGGCCAGCCCCCGGGCGTCGACGACCTGACGGACACGACTGCGCGCGAGCCGTGCGAACGCCTTGGCCGGGTGTGCGGGGGAGGGCAGAGCGCCCGCGACGGCGTCGGCCAGCAGGGTGCCGACCGTCTCGGCGGCGCAGGTGCGGTTGGCCCCGATGCCGCCCGAAGGACCGCGCTTGATCCAGCCGACGACATAGGTGCCGGGCATTCCCGTCACCCGGCCGCCCTCGTGCGGCACGGTGCCGGCCGTCTCGTCGAAGGGCAGCCCGGGGACGGGCAGGCCCCGGTAGCCGATCGCCCGCAGGAACAGGCCCGCGGGTATGTCCTGTTCCCCGGCCGCGCCCGTCACCCGCACGGCCTCTGCGCAGTCGTGGCCGAGCACCTCCACCGGCGTGGAGTGGAAACGGAAGACGATGCGCCGTCCCGCAGGCGGCGGCTGCGACCAGTCGGCCGTCTCACGGGGCAAACCGCGCAGCAGCGCGGCCGTGCTGCCCGGCGCCGCGCCGTCGATCGCCGCACCCGTCCACGGGTCCTGGTCGTCGACCACCAGATCCACGCCCGGCAGATGAGTGAGGGCGAGCAGCTCGGAGGCGGTGCAGGCCGCGTCCTCGGGGCCGCGCCGTCCGAGCAGGACGACCTCGCGCACCCGGGAGTCCCGCAGCGCGGCGAGCGCATGGCCGGCGATGTCGGTACCCGCCAGCACGGTGGGATCCGCGACGAGGATGCGTGCCACGTCCAGCGCGACGTTGCCGTTGCCGGCCACGACCACCCGCTCCGCGGAGAGACCGACGGCCTCCGGTGGGACTTCCGGGTGGGCGTTGTACCAGGACACGAACGACGTGGCCGGGATGCTGGCGGGCAGGTCCTCACCCGGGATGCCGAGCCGGCGGTCGGCGGATGCGCCGACCGCGTAGATCACCGCGTCATGATGAGCGGCGAGTTCCCCGGCGGTGAGGTCCTTGCCCACGTCGACGCCGAGGTGCATCCGCACCCGCGGATGGGAGTGGAACCGCGCGAAGGCCTCGCCGGCCCCCTTCGTCGCGGGGTGGTCGGGCGCCACGCCGTACCGGACGAGGCCACCGGCCACCGGCAGCCGGTCGACCAGTGTCACCTCGGCATTGGTGTGCAGCAGCAGATCCTCGGCCGCGTACATTCCGGCGGGCCCGGTGCCGACCACCGCCACCCGGATCGGTGCGAAGTCGGACGGCAGGCTGCGCGGGTACGTCGGCTCGCCCCAGGCGTGGAAGTTCGGCCCGGCCACCGGCTCCGGTTCACGGTCCGCGTAGTACGCCGCGTTGATGCCGGCGTACTCCTGCTGCGCCGCGGACAGGCTGTCCACCGGGAAGACCGCGTCGACCGGGCAGGCGTCGGCGCAGGCTCCGCAGTCGATGCAGGTCGCCGGGTCGACGTAGAGCATCTCCGTGCTGCCGAAGTCCTGTTCCTCGGGTGTGGGGTGGATGCAGTTGACGGGGCACACGGCGACACAGGTGGCATCGCTGCAGCAGGTCTGGGTGATGGCGTAGGTCATCGCGTCAGCTCGGGCTCTCGGCTCGGATCAGATCAGGTTGGCGCGCTTGTAGAAGAACAGGGCCGGCCTGGTGAGGAGGCGGGCCGAGGCAAGGAACTCCATCAGGCCCGAACAGCTGGCCCGCATGAGGGACTTGTGGTGCTCGTTGGTCCCGGCCTCGGCGCGTGCGCGGTCGCTGTCCAGCCCGGCGTTCGCGTAGACGTCCCGGTTCACCATGCTGGTGACGATGTAGTACGAGGCGATGGCGACCACGAGCGAGTTGATCTGCCGGCGCAGCGGGCCGGCGTTGCGAAGGTGCTTGCGGGTCTCGTCGCGGGCGAACTTCATGTGCCGCGACTCCTCCACCACATGGATGTTGTTGATCGTCCGGACGAACGGCGCGACCCGCTCGTCCCGCATCCAGTCCCGCTGCATCACGTCGAGCACCTCCTCCGCGACGAGAATCGCCGCATACGCGGCCTCACCGAAGGCAAGTGTCTTGAAGGCGCGGCCCAGTTCGATCACCATCCGGGGGGGCCGGTAGGCCGGGGCACCCAGTTTGGCGGCGCCGCGGGCGAACATGATGGAGTGCCGGCACTCGTCGGCGACCTCGGTGAGCGCCCACTGGAACCGCGGGTCGGTGGGGTCCTTGGCGTACATGTCGCGCAGAATCATCTGCTGGAGGATCATCTCGAACCAGATGCCGGTGCTGGCGACGGACGCGGCTTCCTGGCGCGTCAGCGCCATCTGCTGCCCCTCCGTCAACTCCTGCCAGTACGCGGTGCCGTAGAGCGTGCTCCACTCCGGGCTCGCGCCGTGGTGGCCGGTGTCCAGCGGGGTGTTCCAGTCCACCTCGGTGGCCGGGTCGTACGACAGCTTCGCGGCCGAGTCGAGCAGGCGCCGGGCGACGTCCTGCGCGGCCGGCCGGTCCTGATTCTTCGGCGGAACGGTGCTGCTTGCCATGCTGCTGCTCCTTGAATCGAGACAGATCGCCCCGACGGCTGCCCGGCCTCTTCACCCATCCCGTATCTGACCGATGAGATCGACGGCCGCCGGGCGCCGCCCCGCTTGTTAGACGTCGCGTCTAGCAAGCTGTTAGACGGAAGGTATAGCAAGAGGGCGGCGCGGGCCTACCCCCGCGTAGGAAATCCCTACGATCTCTCCACGGCGCGGCAGATTCCAGGGCTGCGGGTGGTTCTTGTCGGGCGGGTCGGTGTCGGGGGCCAAGGCGGTCGCGCCGCCACGCCCGGCTCCCGGCCTTCATCCGGCCGGACGCCGGACAGGACCCACTCCTGGAGAGTCATGGTTGTCGCTGACGTCCGCTTCGTCGTCGCCCTGACCGCCGCCGTGACGTTCGGCAGGACCCTGCCGGCTCCAGGGGCCGCGACTGCGGGCAGCCTGGGACGGCCTCATGGTCGAGGCGCGGTGTACGGGGGTGGGTACGGAGGAGACCACGGATGTCGAGGTGTGCCGATGACCGTCTCCCGTCCCACGCTGGAATTCCGTACGCTGGACGGCCGCACCGTCTCGTTCGAGGAGCGACAGGCCTGACTCGACGTGCGAGAAGACGAGCTCCTGACGGTGTACCAGGCGGGCCAGGAGGGCCAACAGGTGTCGATGAAGACCAGTTTGACCGGATGGACCGCATCCTCGCCAAGGTCGGCCCCGGCCAGCCGCCCGGGAAGCCAGGACGTGGCAGGCATGGCCGGACGGTGAGGTGACAGGCGTGCGGTCGGTTGATCCAGCGGCCCACACTCCGCTGACCCGGTGACGGCAGATCAGGACGGCCGCCGGACAAGGAAGCTTTCAACCAATCTTGTTGCGTGGTCTACCAGCGTGCACGGGTCTAAGCTGATGAAGGGGACGCGGCCGCAGGCGATGGGAGCAGGAGCCATGGGCGGCAGGCAGAACTTCAGCATCTTCGAAACGTGCACGGCGGTCGTCGGCAGGAAACACGCGGCGGAGTCTGCACACACCGCCTCGCTCTTCCGGATCGAGGGCAGGTGCTTTCTGGGGCTGACGCAACATCAGAACGTGATCTTCGCCGAGGCTGCCGATCGACGGAACCGACACGTGCCCCACGTCCTCGTCCAGGCCGGCCCAACGCGGCCAGCGGGGCACGGCTCCCCGTCACCGGTCGTAAGCGCTTCCACGACGCCGACCTGGCCGAGATGGAGGACGAGGTCACGCTCCTCGGCATGATCGCGTACGAGATGGGCCCTGTACTGGGGAAAAGTCCTGGTCGTCGAGGAGGCCGCCCCCCGTTTCCGGGGCGAGCGGCGGAAGCATCTGCAGTCACACGGTCGATCTGAACGCCGTGGAACCCTACGCCCTGCGCGACCTCCTGACGACCGCTCGTTCCCGTCGTCCGTGGTGCGGCGCGTCGTCCCGCCGGTCATCCCGACACCTATCCCGCGGAGGCCCCTTGCAGAACGCCACCGTCATCCGCGCCGCCGCCGACGGACTGCCGTGTCTGTGCGACGACGCCAATCGCCGAGGGGTGGGCGGCCAGGAGATATCGATCCATGTGCGCAGAGGAGCACGTCATGGGCTCGAACCACGAACGCAGGCACAGGAACGACCCGGGCCCGCAGGCCGGCCTGCCCCTGAGGCTGGTTCCCGGGGTCGGTGAGGACAAGGGCGCCGACGGCGTCCTGCGCAGGTACCTCGATCCGGGCGCTACCCTCTTCCGTGCGCCGACCGCCCGCAGGGCCGTCAACACCTTCGTACGAGAGCGTGCGAAGGAGCTCGGGACGGAGGGCGCGGACCTCCGCGAGGTCGGCCACGACCAGGACACGGCGACGCTGAACGTCCGCTATCAGCAGTTCCACCAGGACGTCCCCATCCTGGGGGCCACGCTCCAGATGGTGGCCGACACCGGGCAGGCTGCCGTCGTGCAGGTCGAGAACGCGACGGAGCTCGACGTCTCCGACGCCCCGGACGTGAACGAGGCCCAGGCCCTCGACGTCGTCGAGAGGAGCGCGCTCGCGCCTTTCGACGAGGCGTACGAAGCCGCTGCCGTCGTCCGCGACAACCTGGTCTACCTGCGGGACACGTCCAGGCCTCCGCTGCCGGAGGGTGACAGCCCCACCGCCTTGATTGCGCTCCTGAAGCAGGGGAAGAGGCGCTCGGACGGCAAGCTGCACCTTGTCCACGACCTCATCGTCGAGACCAGTGGGCCCTTCGAGCACTTCCGGGCCGTCGTCGACGCCGTCGGTGGTGAACTGCTCTGGATCGAAGGCGCGGGAAAGTACGTGACGGCGACGCTCAAGGTCTACCTGCCCGACCCCGTGACGGAGTCCGACGACGGCTCGCTCAGCTCCCTGTCGGACGACGACACGCTGAAGCCGTTCGCCCACGAGGTCCAGACGGAGATCGCCCCGGCCGGCAGTGACGGAAAGTTCCATCTCGAGGGGGAGTGGTGCCGCTGCAGCGACTGGGACGCCCCGGTCTTCGCGCAGCCGGAATCGGACTCGCCCACCTTCGTGTTCGACACCCATCCCAAGGACAAGGCGTTCCTCAGTGCGAACGCCTACTACTGGACCGACTCCTTCGCCCGCTATCTCCGCAGCCTGGGCAACGCGGCGCTCAACGCCCGCATGGTCCAGGTCGAGGTCGACCCGCAGGGAGCCGAGAGCACCGGCAAGAGCGAGTGGATCGGCACGACGACACCCCCGCGGATGCGCTTCGACATGAAGTTCGTGCCCGGGGCCGCCGACCTCGGCATCATCGTGCACGAGTACACGCACGGGGTCGTGCAATGGCTCCGGACCGGCGCGACGGGCCCCTTGGAGTACGAGCACAGCATCTGCGACGCCATGGCCGGCATCTACCGGGACCGGTTCAACCCCGCGGGGAACCGCCGGGCCGAGACGTTCCCCTTCGACAACAACCTGCAGGACGAGTGGAGTCAGGGCCGTCGGCTCGACCTGACGCAGCGCTTCGACGACGCGGATTTCGACGACTACACCGCCGACCTGCGTGCTTCGATGCTGGCCTCGGCCCTGTGGCAGTGCTACCTCGGCATGGGAGGGAAGTCGAAAGACGGTGTCGTGCGGCAGAAGGCCGCCGACAAGATGATCAAGACCATGCTCGCGATGGTGCCGCGCCTGGGGGCGGACACCACACAGAGCAAGAAGAACGCTGTCCACCTGGCCGAGATGCTCATCGCCTCGGATGTCACGGTCAACGGCGGTCTGCACCGCAACGTGATGAGCGACGCGTTCGTCCGCCAGGGACTCTTCGCGAAGCCCGACGTCGACGTCTTCATCGCGGACAGGCCGGGGGACACCGGCCTCGTGCCGAGCGGCAGCGACGCGGACCCGTTCTGGACGTCCCCCGACATCTGGGTCCGCAACGGGATCGGCCCCGGGGACGACCCCGAGGCGGGACACCAGGAACCCATCATGAATCGGCCGAACTACCTGTACGTGCGCGTGCACAATCGCGGGACCGCCGAGGCCCAGCCGGACAGCTTCACGGTCGAGACGCGCCGGTGCGACCCTGGCACCGGCATGACGTGGCCCAACCATTTCAAGGTCATCAGTACGGAGATGATCCACGCACCGATCCCACCCGGTGGATCGGTACGCGTCGGACCCTTCCCCTGGACACCGACCATCCCCGATCACGAATGCCTGATCGCGTTCGTGCACGGTGCGGACGATCCCGCCGTCCTCGCGACCTCGGGTACGCCGGTGCCGCACGACCGCCTCGTACGCTTCGACAACAACGTGGGCCAGCGCAACGTGTACCCGCAGAAGTCCGTCCTCGGCGGCCAGACCAGCATGACCATCGCGCTCCGGGGCGCGCCGACGGCGACGGACGGCGCGTGGGAGCTGGACGCCACGGCCATGCCGTCGGACACCCGGATCACCATCCGGACCTTGAGCCGCATCGTCGAGCCCTCCACCCTCAGCAACCTCGAGTTGACGGAGACCGGGCAGGTCCGCTCCACGCTGCAGATGTCGGGTGGCAATACGGCGGTCGTCGATGGCTTCCGGCTCGACGCCGACGACGACGTGTCGGCCGAACTCACCATCGACTTCGCCCACGAGGCCGTGCACCTCAAGAACTACGACTTCATCGCCACCCAGATCCAGGACCATGAGGTGGCCGGACGCATCACGATCGAGATCACCGCCGTCAAGGACCTGCACGAGTGGTTCTTCGGCAACCCGAAGAGCGGCGAGGTGCACATCGAGACCTGTCCCTTCTGGGGACAGCTCAGCCCGGCGAACAAAAAGCCGTACGCGCGCATAGAGGAGGCTCTGGCCCGCGACTACAACGGCTGCGCCTACTGCCTCCCCCAGTTCAACACCGGCTGAAATGGACGGAGTCCGGGGCTTCCGTGCCCGAAATGACCCGATCCTCTCCGCGGGGTACGCTGGAGAAAGGTGATGACGAGATGTCAGCGACGATTCCCTTCACGGACGGTCTGATGCTCCGGTACCTGCGGCCGGCGAACGTGAAGGCGTTGCTGCTTCCCGCCACCGACCCGGAGCGCGAGCGGGTGCGGTCGCTGTTCGCCTCCGTCTACGACCCGTCCTTCCTCGACGTCAGGACGGTGGAGTCCGTCGACGTCGTTCGCACGGAGTTCCAGAGCGCCGTCCATGCCTCGCTCTCCCTGCACGGGTCATGGGACAAGTCGATCCCCACGACCGAACAGGCCCGGGCCACCGTCGAGATCCCGGCGACACCCCAGGTGCACTGGATCGACATGTCGTTGGAGACCGTGGTCGCGGTGA
Source organism: Streptomyces sp. LN549 (assembly GCF_043203805.1). NCBI lineage: Bacteria > Bacillati > Actinomycetota > Actinomycetes > Kitasatosporales > Streptomycetaceae > Streptomyces > Streptomyces sp. LN549. The sequence goes on from NZ_JAZHRI010000002.1 coordinate 8,298,106, forward strand.
AGGCGGCACCGGCCGGCGGTCTCCTCGCCTCTGCGGACGCAGAGGCATGGGCGGCCGCCGGCGGCGCCGGGGCACCGCAGGGCGAGTTCGAGCGGCCCTACCAACTCCAGTACGAGGATCCACCTCCTTTCGATCCGGCAGCGCCGGCCCGCAGGCTTCCCTTGCGGGTGTCGACGCTCTTCTTTGACCGCCTCGACCTCGTCGACGCGCTGCGCCGGCTCAGCCAGGCCAAACGGGCGGTCGACGCGGCGAGCCCGCAGCCGGAGGTGCACGACGGCGGCACCATGCTCGCCTCCAGTGCGTGGCTGGCGGTCTTCCCCGCCACCGCGACTGACGAACCGTCACAGGCGACCGAGCAATTGGTCGGCGATCTGCTGGCGACCCAGGGATTCGTCGCCGTCTTCGAGACGGCGCCCTGAAGTCCGGCGGGAACCGGCCGCGCCTCGTCCTCGGAGACCGGGCGCGCACACGGTGAGGAGCAGTCGATGCCATTCAACTACGTCACTGTCAAAGCGAGCAGTGATCTCTTCACGCCCGCAACCAGAGCCTTCGGGGACATCCTCGTCATCGGCAAGGGAGCCCTCGGGAGCACGGGTTCGGGCGCAAAGTCGTTCACGTACCCGAGCGAGGCCGTGAGGGCGTACCCGCAGGGGACGACGAAGCTGGTCGACAAGGTCGAACCCCCCGTCAGCACCGTCAGCGCCGCGGCGAAGTTCCCGGTCGGTACAGAGGTCGCTATCGGGAAGGAGGAGGAGGCCGAGGTTCGCACGATCAAGACGGTGGCCGAGGCGGCGGCCGGCAAGTTCACCTTGACTCTCGACAAGGAGCTGAAGAGCGCTCACGCGGTGGACGACCCGGTGGTCGGGCTGGACCTCAGCGAACTCGCCGCCGCCATTTCCCTGGCCTTCCGGCAGACCCCGCCCCCGACCAAGGTCTGGGGCATCGAGGTGGCCTTCAGTAATCCGGTCTGGTCCACCGCGCTCACGGCGGCGGAGGACGTCCCGGCGCAGATCGTGGTCCTCGCCAACACCCCGCTGAACGAGCAGCCGAGCAGCAAGCACCCGGTCGAACTCCTGGCGAAGCACGTCACCGAGGTCTCCAACACCGGCGGAGACGGCAAGGAGCGCATCGGAGTCGCCATGCTGGACCGGACGTTGACGCAGGTCAAGCAGATCGCCCTGAACAAGGGAGCGATCCACGACAATCGGATGGTTCTGGTCGCCCACAAATCGGCGAAGGACGACGTGGCCGCGGCGGTGGCCGGCGTGATCGCGGGCCACGAACCCCACATCTCCCTCCTGCTCAAGTCCGTCTCCCTCGAGATGCCCGAACTCTTCACGGCCACCGAGATCGAGACCTATTACAACAACTCGATCAACTGGGTGACGAGTCCGGTGATGCTCCCGGGTCACGGCCTGTACCTGGGCGAGGGACTCACCGCCAGCCCGAGCGGCAACAAGAAGTACATCGACATCGTGCGGACGCTCGACGACATCAGCTTCCGCATCAAGGCCGCGCTGATCGAGGCCGTCGGCGACCTCCGTATCGACCGCCCGGGCCTGCGCACGGTCGTGACGCTCGTCCAGAGCGTGCTCTCGCCGCTGGTGACCCGGGGCGTGATCGAGGACTACACCATCCACATTCCGCTGCTCGTGCTCCTGGAACGCGAGCGCGCCACCCTGAACGCCGACGAGCTCGAGCAGATCGGCGACGGGCGGAGCGGCCGAAGTGTCGACATGGAGGTCTCGGTCGTCTATGCGGGCGTGATCCACCAGATCGCAGTCAAGCTGGTTCTCAAGGGTTAAGGAGCGATGAGATGCCCGAGGTCAAGTGGGACACCCGGTTGACGGTGATGCTCGATACCACGGTGGTCACCCCCATCGACTCCTTCAACCCCACGTTCAACAGTCCGGTGCAGCCCCTGCACTCATTGGAGGCCGACAACGTCGCCCACGTCGTACAACCCAAGGCATTCACCTTCTCCATGGCGGTGAAGGCGATCGGCCCGGCGGTGGCCAAGCTCACCCAGATGGCCCTGGAGCACAAGAGCTTCAACATCGGGCTCCAGGAGGCTTCCGGTAGCGACTGGACGTTCCAGCAGATCGTGTTCAACGACTGCTACATCACGTCCGCGGCGAGCACGATCCTCATCGACGGCGTGCCCACCACCACCTTCAACTGCGTCTGCCTGGAAGTCACCCCCACCAGCGCCTGACCGGAGTGCGGAGGACCCCATGTCGCACCAGGAAGCCGAACCCGAGGGCACACTGCCCGAGGTCGCGGGGCCGGAGCCCGTCGTGGTCTCCGGCCCGGGGGCGGACCTCCACTTCCACTTCCCGATCGAGGTGGTTCTGGTGGGAGACATCGCCGAGGAGACCCGCCAGGACCTCGTGTCGGGAATTTACGAGGCCTTGCACGAGGCCCTCAGCTGAGCTGCGAGGCCTTCGGCCGAACTCGCGGCAGGAGCGTTCACATGCCCACGATCACCTGTCACTTCCCCATCACCGTGAGGATCACGGGGACTCCCTCGCCCGCTGCTCTGGAGCGCCTGGGCGAGGTGGTCGAGGAGGCCCTGATCGCACGCCTGCGCCTTGCGCGGGCCGAGATCGCGGCAGCGGGATACACCGAGATCGTCCCGGCCGAGGCGTCGGATCACTCGTGGGCAGCGCCGTGAACAAACCCGTCGAAGTCGCACCCGGGACCGCCGTGGAGACGGCGGTACGCGGCGTGGCGTACCGGCGACTGCATCTGCCGACGTCGGTCACGTTCACCGGTGAAGACGAACGGCCCTCCTACGAAGGGATGTTGGAAACACTGCTGCTCCGCGCGGTCGCCGACGCGATCGACAAGGACGACGAGGGCGCGGGGATCACCGGGCCACGGCAGGTGTGGCCACCGGACGGCGACGGGACGGCGGCCGGAACACCCGTGGAGCCCACTCCGGGCGGGTCCGGCCACCTCACCTTCGCTGTTGCCGTGGCCGACACGGACGACGGCGGGGGAGATGGTCCGGGAGGGCACGAGGGGGACGAGAAGGAAGGAAGGGGCGGTGCCGGACAGGGGGCCGGAGCGGCTGACCCAGGCGAGATGCGAGGGGACGGTGCAGAGGAAACCGCACACGTCGGCGCGCCGGCGGCCGACGCACAGGAGACCTCCGAGACGGGCACCACGACGGACACGGCCGGCGCCGAGACCGGTACGCCCACCACCGACACCGCGTCGCAGGCGCCGCCCCTTCCCGGGACGGCCGCCCCCGCCTCCGCCACCATCGGCACAGAGACGACGACGGCAGCCGCTCCCGCGCCGGGCGAACCCGAAGAGGCGAGTGGGGCTGCCGAGGTGGGCTCCGAACAGGATCCCGGCGTGACGGTGGTGACGGATCCGCAGAGCGACGTCATCCAGGGGCCGAGCCCCGTCGACGGACGCGCCGTGATGGTCATCGGCGCCGCCCAGCTCGTGATGCTGGGCGAGGCGACCCGCCACGCACGCTCGCGCAGCCTCATCCATGCGGTCCAACTGGGCGACCACCTCTTCGGCGCCCGTTCCTTCGCCGTCCTGGAGGGGCCGCTCGGGACGGCGGACAGCTTCTACTGGGCCGTCGCCACCGCACCCACCGTCACCGACGAGATCATCGGCAAGGAGGTGGCGAGCTGGGAGCTCGAGGGCCAGAGGATCAGCACCTTCACGGGCTTCCACGTCCTGCCCGTCGTCACCACGCTCGACGGTCACCGGTACGGGGTGAATCTGCTGTGGACCAAGGAACGCGGCTGGGTGTGGGGGAGCGCGGAGGAGGGCAGACGCTGGATCCAGATCAGCAAGTCGCCCCAGGAGTACTGGCTTTCGGCCGAGGAACTGAAGGTCCTCACCTTCCAGGAGCTCGACCGACTGGTGGACGCCGGCCTCGCCGGGAACGACGAAAGCCTGGAGAAGGCCGCCACTCAGCTGGGCGAGATGAACGCGAAGGCATTCGCCCTGGTGGACGAGAAGACGAGAGAGAAGTACCTGGAGATCCTGGTCAAGGCGTGGACGCTCGAAGAACAGCGGCACGCGATCATCGAGATCATGAAATCTCTGGACGGCCTCGCCCAGTTGCAGGCGGTCCGGGACCGCCTGCTCCGGGCCGGTCTGTACGAGCAGCTCTTCGCCGACATGGGAAGCGAGCTCTGGGAGCTGCTCACGGAGGTCGGCAAGAAGTTCGGCGACCACAAGTCCCTGACCGTACGGGAGTTCATCGGACTCGTGGCCGAGGCGCTCAACCTGTCGATGCACCACGACACCGGGCTGAGCCGGAACGTCGAGCAGGAGCAGACCGCCGTCGTCGACCTCAAGATGATGATCGAGTTCGAGGAGGCCATCAGAGCGGCGATGGGATTCGTCCTGGGGACGCTCGACTCCTTCAAGATCATGCTGACCCAGCCCGAGAAGATCCTTTCCGGGCTCTGGGAGCTCCACAAGCTCACGGTCACCTGCTACCTGGCCAGTTACGGTCACGCCGCGTCGACCAGGGAACTGCAGGTCCTGATCCAGAAGGTCGGGGCCACGCTCGTCGACGGTCTGCGCGGTGCCGCTCTCTTCGGGGTCGGCCCACGCGCGGCCACGAGGATCAAATGGGCCGTGATCATCGAGGCGCTCACCTGGATCTCGGAGATCCAGGCCGCAGTCGAGGCACTCGTCAAGATCGAGAAGATCGTCGCCATCCTGCGCTTCCTCAAGATGCTCAAGGTGTTCGAAGGCGAGAAGATCGCCGCACGGTTCACCCGGCTGGCCGAGGCACTGCACGCGGGCAGCGCCGTACTGAACGGGCTCAAGGACGAGCACGCGGTCGCGGAGCTGCTGATCATGCTGCCCGAGGAGGACGGCGCCCGTCTCGGCGCGGTCCTGCAAGAGGTCGAGGTGCCCAAGGGCGGCAGTCTGGCAGCGCTGATGGAGCACCCACGGCTCGGCCCCGTCATCACCGACATCCGGGGAAAGGCCGAGGTCCTGCGCGTGTTCGGCGCCAAGTCGGGCGGCCTCACGCCGGAGCTGGCGCATGCCTTCGGCCGGCTGACCGGGAAGGACGGCTTCGCGATCGCCGAGGTCCGCAGAATGGCCGATGCGCTCCAGGAGGGCGAGGGCGCTCGGTTCACCAAGATGCTGGAACAGATCGGCTTCGGCCGGATCGGGGCCCAGGCCGAGGTGAAGGCGGACCTGCTGGCGATGCTGGCCGGGGACAGCCGGCGCATGGACGCCGTTCACCAGTACGGGATCGCCGTCGTGGGCCAGATGCACGCCCGCTCCGCCGGTGGGGCCGAAGCCTTCGACGCCATGATCGCGAGACTTGAGAAGATCCGTGCGAAAGACGTCGCCGACGGCAAGGCGGTGGAGTTCAGCGAACTCCTCGACAAGCTGCGGCAGGGGAAGAAGGGTGCCTGGCGGAGGGTTGATCGGCCGTTCAAGGCGCCCCCTGTCAAGGCGACGGTCGCCGAACGGGCCCCGGTACTGCAGCGGATCAAGGAATTGCGCAAGCGGTTCCCGAAGAACAAGGTCAAGAACCCGAAGGCGATGGGGAACGCGCTGCAGCAGATCGCGCGGACGTCCGAGACCGACCCCGCGAAGGCGATGGAGCACCTGGAGAAGTTCGAGGACCTGCTGAAGGCCGAGCATACGACCGAGGGCCACGTCGCCGACATCTTCGCGGAGGCGGAGGCGAAGGCGAGCCGTGAGGCCAAGGCCCTGCACCACGAGCCCGGTGAAGCCCCGGCGGAGCAGCTGGGCGCCCGCGACAAGCTCAAGTCGAAGACCGGGGAGGCCGGGTCGCCGTCGCACGAGCTGACGGCGTCCATGGAGGGCATCGGCCAGCACAAGGCGTACGGCGAGGACGCGCACCACCTTGCGCCGGCGTCGGACCGTCGCGCCGAGCCGGTGAGGGACATCCTCGAATGGGCGGGTGTGAATCCCGATGACGACCCGCTGAACGGCATCTACCTGCCCAAGACCTCCACGGACCCGAAGATCATCGCGCAGGCGGCGACACGCCATCAGGTGCTGCACACGGACAACTACTACAAGGAGATAACGAGGCGACTGGTCGAGGCCAGGAAGCAGAGCGGGGAGGCCGGGGTGATCCACGAGATGTCCAGGATCAAGGAGGACCTCATCCACGGGTGGCACCCGCCCCCCGCCACGGGCGCGGGCCATGAGAACTTCGCCCAGTGGTTCGACGGGTACAAGCACAACCTGGAGTGGCTGACCGACGCGGAGCAGCTCGACCTGCTCGAGAAGGTGAAGGCTCCACCGCGCAAGAAGAGGGCACCAAGGGCGCCCCGGAAGGCAAGTCCCAAGACGACGGGACCCGGGCCGGTACCGAAACCCAAGCCCCCGGCGAAGGCGAAGGCCAAGCCCAAGGCCGAGGTCGGCCCCAAGGCAGAGGCGAAGCCCGCGTCCGAGGTGACGCCCAAGGTCGAGGTCAGGTCCACGGTCGAGGCCAAGCCCAAGGCCGAGGTGACGCCCAAGGTCGAGGTGAAGCCCGCGTCCGAGGCGAAGCCCAGGGTCGAGGTCAGGCCCAAGGCCGAAGGGAAGCCCGCGTCCGAGGCCAAGCCCAAGGTCGAGGCCAAGCCCAAGGTCGAGGCCAAGCCCAAGGTGAAGCCCAAGGCCGAGGCCAAGGTCAAATCCGAGGCCACACCCAAGCGCGAGGCGAAGCCCAAGACCCAGTCCACGCCCAAGCCGGAGGTCAAACCCGAGCCCAGGCCGGAGGCCAAGCCCGAGCCCAAGCCGGAGGTCAAACCGGAGGTCAAACCGGAGGTCAAGCCCGAGCCCGAGTCTGCGGCCACGTCCGAGACCGAGCCCCTGCCCGAGGCGGAAGTGCGCACGAGGGTGGCCACCGAGGCCCAGCCCTCAGAGTCGTCCGCAGACGCCCCGCGCATTCGCGTGGAGTCCGAACCCCGCATTCGCATCGAGCCCGAGCCGCGCATTCGCGTGGAGCCCGAACCACGCAGCCGCATCGACGTGGGCACCGAAGACGTGCTGGGCGAACCACTGCACGACGTCGTCGAGGATCAGCCGAAACCGGCGCGGAAGAAGAAGCGAGCGAACAAGCAAGGAGGCCGGGAGAGATGACCAGGGAAAGCAGGCGCGGACCATGCCCGCCGGTGTGAACGTTCCCGTCCTGATCGGCGCGGTGCCGCTGTTCACGGTCACCAGCCTGTCCCTCAGCGAGGGGTATCAGGTGGCCAGGATCGCCGGCAGCCGCCTCGCCCAGCTCGTCGCGCCGACGACCAGATCGATCAGCGTGGAAGCGGTACTCGTCGGCAGGACCCGTCTGTTGTCCAAGAAGGGTCTGGAGGCGATGGCGCTCACCTCGCGTGCGCTGGCTGGCTCCACAGCGCCCTTGATGAAGGTGGCCGGGCTGCCGGTCGTCTGCGGGATGACCGTCAGCCTCGACATGCAGATCACCAGCTTGCGCTTCACCCAGTCCAACCAGAAGCGCGACGCCCTGGACGTCACCATCAGCCTCGAACAGGTCCCCCGCTCCAGCCTGACCGCGATGCTCGGGGAGGCCATGGATCTTGCGCTCGCCGCGGGCTCCGTCGCGATCCCCAGCGTGAGCGAGATGATTTCTCCGGCCCGCCAGCTGGGAGGTGGACTATGACCGCCGAACTCCTCTACCACCGGCTTCCGGTCGAGCCCGACGCGGGGCTTCCTCAGGTCTTCCGGTGCCCGGTGGGCGACATCGCCTACGACTTCGCCCTGTACGCCAATTTCGACGGGGGTGAGGACGACCCGCCCGAGACGCTGTACGACCTTGCGGAGTGGAGCCGGGTGCCCCAGCCGATCAAACCCGAACTGCAGCCGGTGCCCCCCGGCCACCTGGTGCTCAGGGTGACCGGGCCCGGTCCCGACGGCCCGCGCGTCCTCTTCCTGCGCAAGCTCGTGCCCGAGCCGGATCTCGTCCACGCCGCGGGACCGCTGGCCGTCAAGCTCGTCGAGGCGACGGTGGCCCGCGGGAACCTCAACGGAAGCGGCCACTACGGCTCCCGGATAGTGATCGGGGTGGCACAGCGATGGGTGTGATCCTCTGGTACCTGCTCGACTTCCCGATCCTGCGGCAGAAGATCTCGAACGACGCCCGCAGCGGGTCGGTGCTGGCCGACGCCGAGATCACGATCAAGTACGAGATCGGTGAACCGGGAACGTTCGACATCACCTTCGCGGACCTGCCGATCGACCTTCACAAGGCGCTGACGGACGCTCTCGTCAAGAAGACCGGCCCCGAGGCCGGAGTTGACGTCGACATCCACCTCGGATACCTGGACGACCCCTCCGCTCGGGAAGTGGTTCTGTCGGGCAGGGTCGACGCGATCAAGTCGACGACCCGGTTCCCTCCGCTCGCCATGCGCCTCACCGGGTTCGAGGAGGCCGCGTACCGGCTGCTCAACCACACCGACCCACGCAGCAGTCCGCCCACGGCCGCCTTCTCGAAGACCGAGACGACGCCCTACGACGCGGCGAAGCACATCGCCGGGCTCGCAGGGGTCAAGACGGTGGGTCCGGAGGAACCGTGCGCCTACCTCCGCGAGATCAACAGGACCGGGAAGAACGCCTTCGCGCTGCTCAGAGGAGTGGCCGATGAATGGGGGTACGAAATCCTCGTCCAGGACGGGGCGGTCCAGTGCGGGAAGACCCTCAGCCATCCGCCAGAGGAGAGCAGGTTCCCCGACATTCCCAAGGACGCGGTGCTCGCGGCCATGATGCTCAGCGAGGAATGCCTCGTCGCGCACAAGACGATGACCGTCGCCCGGCTGGCCGAGTTCAAACCCGCACAGCTGGAAGCGGTCGGCAAACAGACTCTCACCACCGACCCGGCCGACCCGGCGAAGGCCGGGGTCTTCGACTTCACGGTGCTCGGCGTCCCCTCCCTCCGGGCCGGGCAGATGGTGGCGGCCGGAGTGGAGGGCTACGAGAAGCCGCTCCGGGGCTTCCGCGTCCTGCAGTTGACCCACACGTTCTCGCCGCGGACCGGATACACGTGCTCCGGCCGCGCCGTGGAGTTCAGCATGGAGGGCGGCAACCACCGGCGCAGTGAGCTCGCCCGCAAGGCGAGCGCCCACTCCATCGCCGACCTGATCGCAGGCAAGGCCCAGGAGCGTGCCGCCGTCACCCCCTCCGTCGACGTCGGCAACGTCGACAAGGCCATGCCGGCCAAGCGGGTGGCGAGCGTACTCGTCGGCCAGCGGCCCAACGAGGCCATGGCCTCGCCCAGCGTGGACGTGGCGGTCACCGGAGAGAACGGGGAACGGCACGACAAGCCTGTCGCGTCACCCTTCGCCTGGCACAACGTCGGTCTGTCGGTCCCGGTGTACAGCGGCATGCGCGCCCTCCTCAACCAGGTCAGGGACGACCCCGACGACGCCGTGGTGACGGGCTTCCTGTGGGCCAACGATCCCAAGACGGACCGCCCGAAGTCCAAGGAGGGCGACTGGTGGCTCTGCCTGCCCACCGAGCTCACCAGCGGCAACTCGCCCAAGCCCACGGGCAAGGGGGCCAACGACCTGACCGCCGCGGACGGCCGCCGGGTCGTGGAGGCGATCGGGCTGAAGATCGCGATCGGCGAGAAGGCCTGCTCACCCGTCGGCGACCGGCCCACCGAAGGGGACGCCGAAGTCTTCCTGCTCACCCACCAGTCGGGGACCACCGTCAAGATCGACGCCGACGGCAACGTCACCGTCGACGGCGGAAACCAGGACGTGGTGCTCAAGTCCGGGGGAGTGACCCTCACGATCGGCAAGGGAAAGGTGGCGATCAGCTGATGCCCCTCGTACTCGTCGAAGGCGCGATCATCCAATGCACCCACCAGGGCAGGCTCACGTTGGCCGCCGGCGACCCCCGGGCCACCGTCAAGGGCAGCGGAGTCATCCTCGCAGGGAAGGAGAGCGGCCTTGCGTTCGGCTCGGCTGCCACCCCCGTACCGGGCATGATCACGCCCTGCACCGCGACCACTCCCGGCGGGCCCCAGCCCTGCGTCATCACCCCGGCGACCCCCGACGGATGGTCGAAGAAGCTGATCGTCGGCGGCACTCCGGTCCTGCTGGCCACCGCCTCCGGGGTCACCGCGAGCGGGCAGGGACCCGGTCGGTGGACGGTGGAGAACCCCGGCCAGAGCGTGCTGGAGGCCCTCTTATGACCGAGAACGAACCGCTGGAACCGCGCGACGGCCCTCCCGTCGGTGGTGCCGGGGTCGGAGACGGGCCCGGTGGGCAGGCCGGAGACTCCCTCAGGGCCGGCACTTCGCCGCCCACCGCGACGCTCGCGACCGCCTTCGGTCCCTCGGACGCCGTCCGGGAACTGGCCGCCGACATCCGCCCGTACCTGTCGGGCGAGGTCCCGCGGGAAGGCGCACCGAGCCTCGGCCGGAGCCTCGCCCTCGACGACGGGGACCTCGTCCTCGACGGACGCTCCCACGATCTCGCCCTCGTCGTCGGCGCCGAGGCCCTGAGCCAGGCGCTGGGGCTGGGCGTCGCCACCCAGGCGGGCAGCGACCGGCTCAACACCCGGTTCGGCTTCGACCGCCTGGCAATCGGCGCCTACGCCCAGGACCTGCCCACCCGCAAGGAGTTCCTCACGATGGAACTCGTCCGCTGCCTCAGCTCCGACTTCCGGGTCACCGACGTGCGCGAGGTGTTCTTCGACGACGACCCGCGCTATCTGGAGCTGCGGCCCGGACTCGACGAGGAGACCCACCGCCGGGAGGTGGCCGCCGCGCACGCGGCACGCGTCTACGCGGTCTACGCCGTCGTCGACACCGTCGCGAACACCACTCTCACCCTCCGAGCAAGGGGAACCCCATGACCTCCGAGGAACGGTTCGGCGTCGCCGAGGACGGGTTCGTCGTCAAGGGCATCGACCGGATCATCGCCGACCAGCAGACCCGCGCCCGAGCCATGTTCGGCGACGATGTCGACCTCACCTCCGGCAGCGCCCTGCGAAAGGTCCTGGACGCCGCGGCCTTCTCCAGCCACGAGCTGTGGCGAGCCCTGGAATCCCAGTACTACGGCACCTTCATCACCACCGCCGTGGGCCCCAGCCTGGACCTGCTCGGCTGCGACCTCGGACTGCCCCGCCGCGAACTGCGCGCCCGCGGGCCGGTCGGTCTGACGATCGCCCAGCCGGAACTTGACCGCCGCTACGTCCTCCCGCAGGGCACGGTCGTCGTGACCGTGCCGGCGCCCGGCGAGCACATCCTGGCCTTCCGGAGCACGCGGGCCGTCGTCCTCTCCACGGAGCAGTCCTCCGCCACGGTCGACGTCGAGGCAGTCGCGCGCGGCGCCGAGGGGAACATCCCCGCCGGCCGCGAGCTGCGGCTCGACCCCGAATGGGCCCGGCACAACCTCAACCTGGGCACCGCCGAGGTCAAGCCCATCGTGCAACAGACCTTCCAGGACGGGAACCTCGGCGAGTCCGACGCCGTCTACCGGGCCCGTCTGCTCGGCGTCCCCCGCACCGTGTGGACCCAGGAAGCGCTGCTCGCCCAGGTGCTCGACGTGAACGGTGTGCGCGACGCGGCGATCTTCGACCCCCTCGGCGGGGTGGAGGCCACCCGGCGCTCCTTCGGAACCTTCCGCTTCGGCAGCCGCGCCTTCTCCAGGGAGCGTCAGACCGGCTCCCCCTACTTCTTCGACCTCGTCGTCGCCGCCGAGCCCGGCTGGCCCTGGAACAGCGGCGAGGCGCTCGTCCCCGGCGTGTACGACGAGGTCCTCGACGTCGTACGGCAGTGGCGGCCGGTATCGGTCTTCCCCGACATCCTCGCGGCCAACCAGGTCGACGTCGGGATACGCGCCACGCTGGTCGTCGAGGCGGGCCACGACGAGGAAGCCGTCAAGGGCGAGATCCTCGACGCCGTACGAGCCTCCGTCAACCGGCTCCGGCTCGGACACGGTGTGCTCTACTCCGACATCGTCCTCAGTGCCCGCACCGCCGCGGGCGTGGTGGATGTGCAGAGCCTGCGGCTGCGCCGCTTCGCCCCCGCATTCGGGCAGACCTATTACGGCGGAGGCACGTACGGCGGTTCCCATGAACTGTCCGTGGGCGAGAACCTGGACCTCGCCCCCGACGAGATCGCCCGATTCTCCGTGGACACCTCCATGGCCGACCTCCAGGTCGTGGTCACATGAGCACGACGAACCCCTGCGGCCCTCTCCGCTTCCGTGACCCGCTGCCGGGCGGGGCCCTCGCCGTCATGCGGGACGCCCTCCCCGCCACGTACGACCGGGGGATGGAGCGCATGAACGTTCCGCTCGACACCGCGCGGGACGGCGGGAAGGTCCGCGTCAGCGAGTACGGCTTCGCCGGCTACGAGCGCTTCTACGGCAAGCCGCCCGCCTCCCCCCGCTATCTGCTCGCCCCCCGGCAGGACGTCACCGAACCCCTCACCGTCCGGGTCTCCTTCACCCGGGAAGACGGGGCGGCCCCGGAGCACGTGGACGTACCGATCCCCGTGGGCCACCCGGCCGGACGCGCCGTGACAGTGCCGATCCCCGGCTCCGCGGCCGACGTCACCGACCGGCTGCGGCTCGTCGACCTCGCCCCCCTCGCCCCCGCCCGTACCTTCGGGACCGTCACCTGGGAAATCACCGCACTGCTCGGGAACATGGCCAAACTGCTCTGGGTCATCGGCGCGGAACACGAGACCATCGCCGATCACCTCCGGGACGTGACGGCCCAGCGGACCACCGACACCGCCCACGGCGCCAGCCTGGACCTCCTCGGTCTCGACCTCGGCGCACCCCGCTTTCCGCCCCGGCCACACGCGGTGGACGCCGACACGATCGCGCTCTTCCACCTCGACGACGTCCCGCCGTCCGACGAGGACGAACCCCCGGATCCCGAAGCCGAGGTGACCACCGTCGTCGACTCCGCGGCGCCCGGCACACCCACCCGACAGGGTCACAACACAGGCTCCCACAGTGGCCGGACAGGACGCTTCGCGCACGCCTTCGGCTTCGGGCCGGGCGAGAGCCTCATCAGCGTCGGCGACGCTCCGGCCTTCGCCCTCCCCGCCACCGCCTCCTTCACGGTCGAAGCGGTCGTGCGACCCGACCGGGCCACCACAGCGACGACCGGAGCAGTCGTCTCCAAACGCAGGAAGCTCAACACCCCTGAGGACAGGGGCTGGTCCCTGACCTTGGGCACCTTCCGCGGCATCGACCACAACCTCCGCTTCTCCCTCTCCGACGGCAGCCACGAGGTCGCCCTGTTCGCCGACCGCGACCTCGGCGACGGAGCCTTCCACCACATCGCCGGCGCGCTCGCCCGCGGGGGACCTACCTCCACCGTCCTGCTGTACCTCGACGGACAGGAGATGGCCCGCCGCGCCACCGGCACATCCCTCGGCGCACTGACCAGCACCGCCGAGCTCGTGATCGGCCGGGGCACGGAGGTCCTGGACGACGGGGAGACCACCGCGCAGTACACGGGTCTGATCGAAGAGGTCAGGCTGTCCGGCGCGGCCCGTGACACCTTCGACCCGGTCACCGGCGAAGCCGACGAGCAGTACCGCCGCAGGCTCCGGATCTTCCACCGCTGGCTGCTGCCCACAGCCGACGGACTCCAGACCGCGGTGAACGCGGCGGCCGGAGCGATCGCCGCCGACCCGGAAGACCCCGAGCCCTTCGAGGTGAGGGAACAGACCGCTCTTGTGGCCACGGGAGGACACCCCCTGCGCGTCCTCCCGACGGAACTCCTGGTGAGCCAGTCCGTCACCGCCGAGGGCGAATTCGGCACGCCGGAGGAGTCCGCCGTCGGCACCGCCGCCCGGGACGAACCCGACTTCGACCCCGCCTGGCTCATCAGCCATCCGGACTCTCCCGGACTGACCTTCGCGGATGGCGAGGACAGCCGCCGGATGCAACTCGTCGTCGTCCGCGCCCTGGACGCCCTCCGCGACCGCCTCGCCGGACTGGACCGGCCCACGGGAGGCCGGCCCGCGGAACCGGATGTCACGGCCACCGGCTCACTGCACGTCCTCAAGGCGTACGACGACGCCGCCACCGGCCTGCACGGCGTCGGGCGCGCCGTCCTCCTCACCCACGAGCCGGACATCGGCCCCGCACAACTCGGCGCGCTCGCCCACGCGGCCGGATTCGGCTGGGTCCACCACACCAGGGAGGGCCACATCTACGCCGCCCAGCCGCGCGGCGATGTCTTCCGCATCACCACGGGCACCACGGACGCGCCCTCCGGCCTGCCGGATGTCACGGAAGGCGGCGCACTCGTCCTCGGCATCGAGCCCGACCCCTCCCAGCTCACCGATGCCGAGATCCGCTGGTCCGTCCTCCGCTCGGGAGCCGGTGACGCCGTCTTCCTGCCACGCGAGCCCGGCACCCTGCACGCCCTGGGCGCCGGCGACGTCTCGGTCCGGGTCGAGGTCGTGCGCCACGGCCACGTCGGCAGCGGCACCCGCCTGATCCGGATCGGCCTCTCCGACACCGCCCTCACGGCCGGACAGAGCGTAGGCGGCACCGGTCGCCGGGACCCCGTCGAGGTGGCCGCGGCGGGTCCGCCCACCACCGACTTCGACCCGCACATGCTGCGCGTGCGCACCGATGACCTGACCCAGCCCCCGCGCCACGTCGACTACGGCACCGAGCCCGGCAACCGGATGATGCAACGCGTCACCGCCGACGCCCTCGACCGGCTGCTCGACCTGCTATCGGCCATGGCCGGTGACCTCATGGTGCTCAAGTCGTACGTCCCGGAGGTCGAGGGCGAACCGCCCCTGGAGGGCCAGGCCGAATCCGGTCCCGACACCGTCCTCCACGCCCAGGGCCGGGCCCTGCGGCTCCGTCACCCCGCGCTGACCGCCCCGGCCCTCGCGGCACGGGCCTTCGCGGCGGGCTTCGACCTCGTCCGGGTCGACGCACCCGAGTCGGGCGGTCCGGAGACCGTCCGCGTCGCCGTCGCCCCCGGCGAGCAGCTCACGCTGACCGGCCCGAGCGAAGTCGACGCCGGGGAGTCCGTCCTGTTCGAGGTCACCCCCGCCGCCGACCCCACAGCGGCCTGCTTCGCCGCAGACGGCTCACTCGTCTTCCTCGCCGAGCCGGGCACGCACCGGATCACCTCCTTCGCGCTCAAGGCGGATTCAGGGCGCCCCGCTCCCCGGATTCGCCTGAGCACCTCGCGCAGGGTCGCCCCCTTCCCCGGTGCTCTCGCCTTCGGCGGCGGACGCCTCTTCGTGGCGCACGAACGGCTCCGCCGTATCTCGGTCCTGACTCCTGCGAACCTGGAGCCGGCCACCACCCCCTCGGAGCTCACCTGCCCCGGCCCCACAGCCCTGGCGACCGACACCGACCGGCTCTACGCCGGCTGCGGCGACAAGACCCTGCGTGCCTTCGCCCTGACGACCGGCGTGCAGGCGACCCCGCTGCAACTACCGGCCGTGCCGAAGTCCCTCGTGGTTGCCGCCGGCAGCCCCTTCCTGTTCGCCGTTCTGGACAACGGCCGATGGTGCCGTGTGCAACGCGCGCCACTGACCCTGCGCGAGACCGTCGACACGGGCGACCCGAAGGCCCACTCCGCCGCCGTCACGGCGGACGGGAACAAGCTGTACGTGATCTGCCCCGGAGCGGGTTCGGGCGGCGGCGGAGGCATCCGGGTGTACCGCCCGCCGGGCCAGAATCCGACGGCTCTCATCGACGGCTTCCCCGCAGGTGCCGAGCCGGTGGCGCTGAGCCTCAGCGGCGACGGGAAGCTGCTGTACGTGGCGACGGAGGGCTCGGCATCGGCGGCCGGCCGGGTGCACCTCGTCGACGTCGCCACCGACCTCCGCCTGCCGCAGGTGTTCAGCCCCGGACGAGGCGGGACCGCCCTCGCAGCGAGCCCCTCCGGTGCCCCGTACCCGCCCTGCCTCGTCATGGCTCCGCGCCGCGGCGGCACCGTGCTCCTCGCCGATCCCGCACCTCTCGGTGAGCATCCGCCCGCCCCGCCGCGGCTCGACGCCGAGCTTCCGCTGGGCACCGGTATGGGCGAGGTACTCGCGTGGTCGTCCACTCCGGAAGGCCACGGAACCGCCGAACCGGCGACGCCCGACGCCCCGGTGTGCAGGGTCGTCGGCCGCGTACCCGGACGGGTCAGCATCCGGGCCACCTACCTCCCCGGTGAGGGGCTGCGGCCCTACCAGTGCGAGGTCCGGCTGAAGCCCACGCTGGAGTCGCAGGCCGGCGTGGCCGTCACGAAGGAGCAGTACGACCTGATCCTCAACGTTCTCAACTGGTTTCACCCTCTCGGCGTGGAATGCCGCACCGACCGGCTGAGAACCCTGGCCGGTCTCGACCCCGAGGAGGCGGAACGGCCCCGTCTTTACACCTTCCCGACGTATCACGTCGCGGATCCGTTCTCATCACCCTTCATCCACCTACGCGAGGACGACCGTCATGATTGAGCTCTACCGACCTCAGTTCAGCCACAAGGACTGGATCGACAACCGGGACCGTGTCCAAGCGGGCGGCGAGGACGGGCTCAACCAGCGGTTCCACCTGCTGGAGGACGAGTTCGCCGGGCTGGCGCAGAACCAGATCAACAAGATCATCGAAGCGCTGGGCGCACCGACGAGTTTTCTCACACTCACCCCGGCCCTGGTGCGCTACACCGACGCCGGAACCGAGCGGACGGCCTGGTCGCAGGCCATCGACATGGTCGAGAAGTTGGATGGCAAGACCGAGGCGCACGGCTTCATGAACGTCGTGCTTCCGGAAGGTGCTTTTGTGCGGTCGCTGCTCGTGACCGGGACCAATGTGTCCAGCACAGGCACGCTGAAGGTGAGTCTCGTCAGCCGTGACATCAAGAACAGCGCAGGCGGAACCAACGTCCTCGTCGAGTCCACGAATCTGGGCACCCCTGTCGAACTGGACGGCGACGTGAAGATCTCGAACGAGTCGCGCCGCTACTACCTGAAGGTCGACGTCGACGGCGCGGAAGCGAACAAGGCGGTGAAGGTCTTCTGCGTCCGACTGGCCTACCAATGACTGTCCGGAGCGCCCTTCGGCGCACCGAGAGGAGACGACCATGTCAGCCGCGGGACCGATCACGGGACAGGACGAATCCAGTGGGTACGCAGACCCGCCGGCGTTCGGTGTGTGGGGGGACAGCTCCGAGGGGAGCGGTGTCATCGGCAGCAGCGGGAACACGGGCACGGCCGAGGAACCGGTCGGTGGCGTGTTCGGCGACAACAAACAGGACGGCGGCATAGGAGTCGTGGGCCGGTCCCAGAACGTCCAAGGGGGCACGGGCGTTGCCGGGATCAGCGTCGGCGGGGTCGGGGTGTCGGGCCTCGGCAAGGGAACCGGCCCCGGGGTGTTCGGCAGGGGTGGTCAAGGCCCGGGCGTGAAGGGCGAGAGCGCCCAAGGGATCGGAGTCACGGGCAAGGGAGCTCCCAAGAGCCCCGGCGTCCTCGGCATCGGCAGCGAGGGTCCTGGAGTGGAGGGCAACAGCGTCCAGGGCGCGGGTGTGTCCGGCATGGTCACCGGGCCCGGCCCTGGGCTGCTCGGGTCCTCGACCGCCGGCCCCGGGGTGTCGGGCACGAGTGCCGGCGGCCCCGGCATCTCGGGCGAGGGCACCGGCTCCGGCCCGGGGGTCACGGGCTCCGGTGTCACCGGCCCCGGGGTCCAGGGAACCAGCGCCCAAGGCGACGGCGTCACGGGCACGGGCGGCAGCAGGGGCGCGGGCGTCGTCGGCACGGCCACCGCCGGCCCCGGACTCTCGGGAACGAGTGCGGAAGGTTCCGGAGTCCTCGGCCAGGCGGGTGGCGCCTCACCGGGAGTGGACGGGAAGTCCCCGGCCGGACCGGGAGTGTCCGGCACGAGCACGGACGGCCCCGGTGTCGCGGGCGCCAGCACAAAGGGCGACGGCGTCACCGGCGAGGGGAAGGGCAAGGGCGCGGGCGTCTCGGGCCGTGCAGCCGGCGGCCCGGGCGTCTCTGGTACCAGCACCAGCGGCGTGGGCCTCCATGGCACGGGCGGAGGGACCTCCGCCGGAGTCGAGGGCGTCGGCTCGTCCGGCGCGGGTGTGCTCGGTACGAGCACTCAGGGCGCAGGAGTCTCAGGCAGCAGCACGCAGGGGGTGGGCGTCACCGGGAAGGGTGGCGGTGCGAACGCCGGCGTGGAGGGAACCGGCGCTTCGGGCCCGGGCGTGGCCGGCAGCAGTACGCAGGGCGCCGGCGTCACCGGTACCGGAGGCGGATCCAGCGCCGGCGTCGCCGGCACCGGCACCGGCGGCGCCGGACTCAAGGGCGTCAGCACCAGCGGTGCGGGCGTCCTCGCCGAGAGCACGAGTGGCGCGGGTGTCTCCGCGTCGAGCACTCAGGGCACCGGTGTCTCGGGCACGAGTACGCAGGGCGTGGGAGTGTCCGGCAAGGGCGGTGGCGCGAATCCCGGAGTACAGGGCACCGGAGGTGCCGGGCCCGGCCTGTCCGGGAGCAGTACGGGGAACGCCGGGGTGTTCGGCAAGGGCGGCGGCACGAATCCCGGCGTCGAGGGCACCTGCACCTTCGGTTCGGGCGTCTCCGGCACCAGCGCCCAGGGCTACGGAGTCGAAGCCGACGGAGCCACCGGTCTGTACGCGACGGGGGCGTCGCGAGCCGCCTACCTGGACGGCGACGTCGTGATCACCGGAACGGTGTTCGAAGGCGCGAACCGCATGAGGATCGACCACCCGATCCAGCCCGAAGACCGCTATCTGGTCCACGCCGCGGTCGTGTCCTCCGAGCTGAAGAACGTCTACGACGGCACGGCCGTCCTCGACGAGGACGGCTTCGCAACGGTCGAACTGCCCGACTGGTTCGAGTCGTTGAACGAGTCCTTCCGCTATCAGCTCACCGCCGTCGGCGCGCCGGCCCCCGATCTCCACGTCAGCCGTCCCCTCACCGACCACACCTTCACGATCGCGGGGGGCGGGGCGGGCCTTGAGGTCTGCTGGCAGATCACCGGAGTCCGCTGCGACGACTGGGCCCGGGCCAACCCGCTGACCACCGACGAGATCAAGCCCGAGGAGGAGAAGGGGTTCTTCGTGCACCCGGAGCTGATCGGCCGGCCGGCGGACCGTTCCCTCCCCGCCCTCGTCGCCCAGCCCGCAGCACGGGACACCGCGCCCCAGGAGCGGCCGGGGCCAGGGTGACCTGGCGCCGTGTGAGTCCGTCTCCGGGCTGGCTCCCGTTCATGGCCCGATGGCCCGATGGCTCGGACGGGGGAGGACAGAGCTTCAACGACCCAACGGTCCCTGGCTGACCCCGATGCGCAACGCCTCTCCGGCGACGGGTCCCCGTGGACAAGGACAACGACGCGGTCACCGCGTCACTGGCCGACTGAGCGGCACCCGGCTCCGGCGCCACCCCTCCCACGTCACACGGCAAGGGAGAGCCGGGGGACCCGGTCGGGCGTGTCCCGGCCAGCTTGCTGGCGGCATGGGCACGCTCTTCAAGTCCTGCGATTGCGCCAGTCAGACTCGTTGCCCGCACGCGACGTCTGGCCGTAGGGTGGCTGACCGCCCACTCCCTCGTCGTCGGCGCCGAGCCAGAGGTTCGGGTCGTAGGGCACGTCGGACACCGCTACGAAGTGCCGTTGGGGCGACGGAAGCGACCGCAAGGCGCTGGAGATCCCGGCGGCGTCGATCCTCAGCCGCTCCACGTCGTTCACCAGTCTGAGGAGCTCGGTCGGCTCGCCGATCCGGGATCGTTGCGTGTCGATCCATCGGGCGAGCTGGTCGATCCTGCCCAGCAGCTCGCTGACCGCAGCTTCGGGAGTGGTCATGATTCACCTCATTGTGGTGGGTTGCCATGCTTGCTGGAGGGCAGGTCGGCGTGCTTGGTGTGGAGCTTTCTCAGAGAGCGGTCCGTCATCGGGCGCCGGTCCTCCCCGAGTCGGTATGACATCCGTGCGTCGGCCCCGGGCCCGGGCCGGTTGGTTCGGGCGGCGCGCTGGTCTGCAACCGTAGTCCGGGGTTCAACGAAGGGTGAACCCCAGACTTTCCAGGGTGGGTTGCTCGACTTCCGGGGGCGGGGATACGGGCCCAGCCGCTTGGTGAGCAGCCCGATCAACTCGAGAACACCACCGGGCCCGTGCGGTGGTTGAGGTCAAACCTGGCAGAACGGGTGGGCCGGGGCGACGGAACGTCTTGCACCGAGTGCTGACGATCGTGGCCGTGCCGGCGGCGTCACGGATCGTTCGTACGGCGCCGACCTGGCCGAACTGGGCCAGACCGAAGTGGTAGGGGCCGCGAGCAGTGTCTCGCTCCGAACTGTCAACGCCCGCGCACGATCTGACGACCTGCGGTCCGCCTTCCTCGTTGGCCTCCGGCCGGAACAGCGTGTTGTGAACGGTGGCTCGGGGCGGGCGCCGGGGTCGGGCACCATGTCGTACATGACGAAAAGCGATATCTGGCGGCTGGTTGCGGGAATCCTCGCGCTGACACTGATGCCCGAGGAGCCGTGGGACGGGGAGCGCGACCGCCTGTTGCTACTGATGGACGATCTCGCCCGTCTCGACGGTGATCTGCCCGCGGGGGTCTCGGCGCAGGAGGCCGTGGATATCGTCTCGGGCGAGGCCGAGGACCGGATCAGCCTGCTCATCGGCGGGTTCGTCGCGGCGTTCGTCCGGCTGGCGGCGGCGTATGACGAGACCGGCGGCGACACCTCCGCGCTCGATGAGGTCCGGGCCATGGCGCTGGAGTGGGTCGCCCTGAACGACTGAGGCGCACGGCGGTCTCGGCAGGCGGTGACGGGGAGGACGGACGTGGGGGGATTGTCCGTCCTCCCCGTCACCGCCCGGCGCTGCGAGGGTCGCCGGTGGCGGACCACGATCGCGGCGGCCGACCGACGCGCACGGTAACGGGGGGACCGTGCGAGCCGGCATTCGGGTGGACTGTCGTGCCATTGTGCCGTCGAGCCTCGGGAATCCGACGGCTCTTCGCGTCATGTTATCTTTTGCGGTCGCCTTTTGAAAGGGTGTGAAAGCCGGTTTCGAAACCAGCCGGATACGCCCAGGTGCGCCCGTCGGGCTGGGGCTTGTTAGGGGTTGTCGTGCGCGATCGGTTCGCTAGCGTGTAAGCGAACGTGACGTGATCCTGCCTAGACGGAATGGAGGTAGCAACTTCGATGGCGAATACGGAGTTGTTGCACATGGACCGTGAGCCGGTTACCGAGCCCGCCTGGATATTCAGCTACACCGCCACCGGCCCGCAGCTGGAGTGGGAATGGGCGCACAAGCGGCTGCGGGAGTCGAAGAACTTCTGGCTGACCACCAAGGCCCTGGACGGCAGCCCGCACACCCGGCCCGTCTGGGGATTCTGGCGGCAGGGCGGACTGTGGTTCTCCACCACGAACCGCTCGGTCGCTTACATCGAGGCCGACAACAACGTCACCGTGCACACCGAGAGCGGTGACGAGGTGGTGATCGTGGAGGGGCGGTGCGACCGGCTCTACGGGAAAGACATGCTCCAGGTGATTTCCACCGGCTATAAGGAGCACTTCAATCACGAAACGGTCGCCACCGACGAGGGGGTCTTCACCCCCGAAGGATATGGCGGTCCCGGTTTCAAGATTACGCCGACCAAGGTGCTGGGGTGGAACGCGCCGCTTTTCAACACCGCCACGCGCTGGGTGTTTCCGGAGAGCGACTGACCGAGCCGGGAGTTCTCACGCCGGATACCCCCATGTATTATCCGGCGGCAGGAGGGGAGGGGCCGGGAAACGGAATTTCAACCGTTTCCCGGCCCCTCCCCTCCTGTGCTGTGCCCGGGCTCCCGCGGGGGAGGGGCGGTCATGCGGCCCGGGCGGCCTGCGGCGTCACCTGCTGGGCCGGCCCGGGCTTCTTGGTGCGGATGACCAGGAGGACCAGCAGCAGTCCTACGACGGCGAACGCCAGCCCGCCGAAGCAGGTGGTGGCGATGCTGTCGGCCAGTACGGATTTGGTGGCCGTGCCGCCGTGGCTGCGGATGGCGCTGCCGAAGACGGTGACCAGTACCGCCGTACCGATCGAGCCGCCGATCATGCCGACCGTCTGGAGCGCGCCGGACGCGCCGCCCGCTTCCTTTGGCGGGACGTCGGCCAGGATGGTCGCCGCGAGCGGCGAGTTGAGCAGGCCGACGCCGGCGCCGGCCAGCAGCATCGGGACCATGATCCCGCTGAAGTAGCCGGTCGACGCGGAGATACGGGTCAGCCACACCATGCCGGCGGCGACCATGATCAGCCCGGTGACCATCGACGTCTTGGGGCTGTACCGCTTGACGAGCCGCGGTGTCAGCGTCCTCGGCACCACGATCATGCCGAGCGACATCGGCAGGAACGCCAGTCCGGCCTGGATGGGGTTCATATCGAGCACGTTCTGCACGAACTGGGTGAGGAAGAAGAACATCCCGAACATCGCGCCGCCGGAGCAGACGAAGACGAGGAAGCCTCCGGCCCGGTTGCGGTTGGTGAACAGGCCCAGGTTCAGGATCGGTTGGGCGTGCCGGGACTCGACCCGTACGAGCAGGCAGAGCAGGACGAAGCCCAGCACGAACGAGCCCACGGTAACGGTGTTGGACCAGCCCTCGTCGGCGGCGTGCACGAAGCCGTACACCACGGCGCTCATGCCGGCCGTGCCCAGAAGCGCGCCGCCGCCGTCGAACCGGCCTCCCTGCGGCTCTGCCCGGGCGATCAGCCGCGGGGTCAGGGCGAGCACCGCGATGCCGATGGGCACGTTGATGAACAGGACCCACCGCCAGGAGGCGAGGTCGGTCAGCACACCGCCGAGCAGCAGGCCGCCGGTGGAGCCGATGCCGGAGGCCATGACGGAGATGCCGAGCGCTTTGGTGCGCTCCTCCTGACCGGTGAAGGTGCGCACGATCAGCGCCATGGTGGACGGCAGGGCGAGTGCGGCTCCCAGCCCCTGGAACACCCGGGCGGTGAGCAGCCACCATGTCTCCTGGGCGCAGCCTCCTGCGAAGGAGGCCACGGTGAAGAGCGCGACGCCGGTCATCAGAGCTTTGCGGCTGCCGAGGATGTCCCCCATCCGCCCGCCGAGCAGGAGGAAACCACCGTAGGCCAGCGTGTAGGCGTTGAGCACCCACGACAGCGCCGTGGGGGAGACGTCCAGTGAGTGCTGGATCTTGGGTAATGCCATGTTCATGACGGTGATATCGATGGCGCTCAGAAGCTGCACGCAGAGGATGACGGTCAGGATGGCGCCGCGGTGAGCGGTGGCGGTGCCGCTCTGGCCGGAGGGTGCTGTGCTGCTGGACAAGGTTCGTAGCCTCCTTTGGCGAGGCGACGCTCGCGCATGGAATGGCGGCCTCGGGTCCACGGCGGAAGCCTGGCCCAAAAAACGGGGAGTAGTCCCCGGGTATGGCCCGTACAATACGGGGGATGCTCCCCGCATTGCAACCTCGTGGAGGATTGATGCCGCGTTCGAGACCTGCTCCGCCGAGCCTGCCCGTCCGTCCGACCAGGACGGACGCCCGGCGGAACTACGACCGCCTGGTGGCCGCCGCGGACGAGTTGTTCGCCGAGCGGGGCACGGACGCGCCCCTGGACGAGATCGCCCGCCGGGCCGAACTGGGCTCCGGGACGCTCTATCGCCACTTCGCCAGCCGCGACGCGCTGATGGCCGCCGTGTTCTGGGGCCGGATCGAGGCGTTGTGCGAGGAGGGGGAGAACCTGCTCACCGCCGAGTCGTCGGTCGAGGGCATCACCGTCTGGCTGCGCAGCCTGATCCGGCTGACGATGCGCCGCGGGCTCGCGGCGGCGCTCGCCGCGGACCAGAAGGACAGCGGATCCGAACTCTTCCGCTACTGCCGGGAAGCACTCGAAGCGGCGGCCACCCCGCTGCTGCTGCGGGCCCAGCGGGACGGCGCCTTCTGCCAGGAGCTGGCTACCTCGGACCTGCTCACCTTCGCCCACGCCATCGCCGTCTCCGCCGAGCGTTCGCCGGACAGTGAGGGGCACGCCGACCGGCTGCTGCGTTTGCTCCTGCACGGCCTGTGCACCCGGGACGAACCTTCGCGAACGCAGTAGGCAGGACGTGGACGCCGATGGTCTGGCCCGCTGCCCGTTGTGCTGTGAACGCCGGAATGGGGAATGACGGATGGAGATTGCGAGCAAGCGGGAGCGCAACCCGCTGTGCCACGGCGACACACGCCGTACGACCGGCGGCGAGGCGACCGCCGGCGACCCGGCGACCCTGCTGCTCGACCGGACATACCGGCACCTGGCCGCCGACGAACGCGCGGTGTTCCGGCGGCTGTCGGTCTTCGGGGCCGAGTTCGACCCCGAGGCCGCCGTCGCCGTCTGCGGGGACGGCGTCCTCGGCGCGACGGGCGTCCTCGGCGCGCTGGCGGTGCTGGATGCCAGGGGGCTGATCCAACGGCTGCAGAGCGACTCGGAGAAGAGCCGGTTCCTCCGGACGGAGTCCGTGGTCGCGTACGGCGCCGAGCGGTTGGCGGAGTGCGGCGAGGTGGCATCGACCCACGCCCGCCTGGTCGACTGGATCTGGGACCACGTCCACCGGCTCACCCACGCCTACATGCTGTCCCGCGAGCAGAACGAGTGGTTCGTCGGCCGGGTCGACTACCTCGTCCTGGCGGTGGAGTGGACCTGGAACGCCGACCGCGACGACGACCGCCACGACCTGATGGTGGTTCTGCTGGCCAACCTCTGGATCCACCGCGGCAAGCGGCAGGCGGGCAAACGGCTCGTGGAACGCGCGCTGAGCCGCACCCCGCAGTCCCCGTACCGCAGCGACCTGCTGTTATGGGGGCTGTGGTTCGCCGACCAGGACGATGACCCCGACCAGTACCTCGCGATCGTCCAGGACGCGGTGGTCTCGGCCCGCGCCACCGGCAGCGACTCCGTGCTCATGAGGGCGCTCACCTCGCTGGCCTGCGTCTACGTACGGGTGGAGGACGACGACACGGCCCGCGCGTGCTTCGCGGAGGCCATCGGGCTCGCGCGACAGCTCGACGACGAGTTCAGCCTCTCGCTGTGCTCGCACATCTACGCCTGGTTCCTGCTCGGCGTCGGCGAGCACGCCGAGGCGGCCGCCGCTCTGTCGGCCACCACCCCGCATTTCGAGCAGCAGGCCGAGCCGTTCCATTACGCCAGCTACCACTTCGTGGCCGGCGTCGCCGATCTCGCGGCGGGCGTCCTGGACACCGCCGAGGCGCATATGAGGACCGCGGTCGGCATCTTCAACGCCTCGGGACCCAGCTGCTTCTACCCGATCGGCGGCCTCGCTCTCATCGCACTGCGCCGCGGGCACCCGAGCCGCTGCGTGGTGCTGCTCACCGCGTACGAGCGCCTGCTGCACGAGGCGTGCGAGGCGACCCGCATCCCGCAGTGGTGGGAGCGGGAGATGGCGGACGCCGGTCGCGCCGCGGCGGTGCGCCTGACCACCGAGGAGTTCCGCAGGGCACAGCTGACCGCCCGCGGATACACCGACCAGCAGCTCATCAGCTACGCGCTGGACCGCGTCGACCGCCCGCTGCACCCGGAGCCGTCGGCCCTGACCCGACGGGAGCACGAGGTCGCGGTACTCATCGCGCAGGGCCTGATCAACCGGCGCATTGCCGACCACCTGCAGATCGCCGAGAGCACCGTCGCGTCGCATACCAAGAGGATCTACGCGAAGCTCGGCATCCGCTCGCGCACCCAGCTCGCCGCCTGGATCGCCGCCCGGCACCCGAGCGGCGTACCGCACCAGGTGATCGCACCGTCGCACCCTGACGCCTCATCGACACCGGGCGGACCGGCCATGGGCGGCGTGGTGCTGCAGATGTGAAGGGCCGTCGCGCGCGGCCCCGGCAGGACGCCGCCCGCGCCAGGGTCACCGCCACGCACGGAACGGTCGAGGAAGAGGGGGGTCGATGGCACCGTCGGCGATCTACTGCACCATCTGCGAGTCCCGTATCGCCGTGCCGTCCACCCGGCGCACGGAGACCCATCAGCAGTACTGTTCCAACGCCTGCCGGCAGCGTGCCTACCGGCGGCGGCAAGCTGCCACGGCCCCGCCCGCTGCCCGGCCGCGCCAGGCCGGCGCCGCCCCGCTCCCGCTGCGACTGGACAAGTTCATCGGCAGAGCGAGGGAGCTGGAGCACCTCAGGATGCTCGCCTCCAAACGGCTGGTGACCATCACGGGGCCACCCGGAGCAGGCAAGAGCCGGCTGGTGCTGCGGCACGTCGAGTCGCCGGCCGCGGACTGCGCCGAGGCGGTCTGGCTCGACCTGGAGAAGCCGGGCAACGCCGAGAGACTGCCGCATGTGATCGGCAAAGCACTCCACGCCGGCGCCGTCACCGACGAGGTGTGCGGGGGAGCGGATGCCGACAACGCCCACGCACTGTTCGCCGCCGTCGGCGGCCGGCGGATTCTGCTTGTACTCGACAACTGCGAGCAAGTGGTCGAGCGTTACGCCCGGTTCCTGGAGGCGCTGCTGATCAACTGCCCCGGGCTGCGCATCCTCGCGACCAGCCGGGAGGCCTTCCGCATCCCGGGCGAGACGGTGCTCGGCCTCGGCCCGCTGTCCCTGCCGGCGGCGACCGAAAGCACCCCCAAGGCGCTGCTGCGCTCAGAAGCCGCCCAGCTCTTCGTGGAACGCGCCTCCTCCGGCAACCCCAACTTCGTGCTGAGCCACGCCAACTCCGCCGCCGTTGCCGAACTGTGCGTCGAACTCGACGGGCTGCCGCTGCTGATCGAGTTCGCCGCCCACTGGGTCGGCATCCTGACGGTCACCGAACTACTGGCCCGGCTTCAGCAGCCGACCAAGGTGCTCACCGTCGGCAGCCGTACGGCCAGCGACCGGCACAGCAGCTTCCTGTCGGCGTTCGCCTCCAGCTACGACCCGCTGGACGCTGCGGAACAGGCCGTGTTCCGCCGCCTCTCGGTGCTGTCCGGGCCGTTCGACCTTGAGCTGGCCACCGCGGTCTGCGACTGCGCCGCGTTCTCCACCCAGCGCAGCACCGAACTCCTCACCCGGCTTTGTGCCAAGTCCCTGCTGGTGGCGTCGGTGGACTCACCGCACGGCGCGGAGTTCCGGCAGTACCGGTCGGTGCGCCGGTACGCGGGCGAACTGCTGGAGGAAGCCGGTGAGGTGGAGGCCACCTGGGACCGGCTGGTGGGCCGGCTGGTTGACCTCTTGCGGCCGGTGACGGAGCGGGTCACCGTGCCGCAGGCGCTGCTGACCCGGCTCGACCGGCTGCACCACCACCTGCTCAGCGCCGCCGAGTGGACCGCGCGGGCCGACGACGCACGGCACGTACTGCTGGTGGCGGCGCTCACCCGCCCGCTGCGGGCCAGGGGCGACGACGCCCGGATCGGCCAACTCGGCGAGCGCGCCCTGCACATGGCGGCGAGCGGTACCGACCACGCCGTGCTGCTGACCGAGATGGCCGAGGCCAAGCGCGCGCTGGGCAGCGTGTTCGACGCCATGACGTACGCCTCGCGCGCGGTGGAACTGACCGGTGACGGCGCAGGGGTGCACGGCGGCCAGGCGATCGAGGGGTACGCCGTACGGGCCCGCGCGCTGCTGGCCCTGGCCTCCTGCCTGCGCCAGATCGGGCACCTCGCGGCGGCCAGGGCCACGGCGCGGCAGGCGCTCGACATCGTGACGGCGCACGGCACCGCCCCGGACGAGGCCGCCTGCCTGGAGCACCTGGCGACCACCGACATGGCCGCGGGCGACCTGACACAGGCCACCCGGATCATCTCCGGCGTGCTGGACTCCCTGCCGGAGCACGACAGGACGGCCACCACCCGGGCCCTGGACACGGCGACCGACATAGCCCTGGCCGGCGGCGAGTTCAGCCGGGCGGCGGCGTACGCGAGCGAGTCTCTGCGCCGACTGCCTGAGGACCCCGGGCTGCTGCACCGGCCGCTCGGCCGGCTGGCGGCGGTGACTGCGAAGGACGGGAGCGAACTGCGCGCCGTGCGCCTGGCGGAGTCGGCACGCGCTCTGCGCGAACGCGGCGGGGTCATCGAGCAGGAGTGGCTGGACGGCCACGTCGCGCGGCAACTGCGCGTCCTCACCGAACGGCAGGACCCGGCGGAGGTGGAGCGGGCCAGGGCGGTGGCCACCGGCCTCTCACCGCGACTCGCGCGGGCGTTCGCACTGGGAGCGCCCTGGCCGCACGAGACCACGGAGGAGCCGAACAGCGGTGTGCTGTCCTCTCGGCAGGTGGACATCGCCCTGTTCGTGGCCGAAGGGCTCACCAACAGTCAGATCGCCAACCGGCTGGGGATCTCGGCACGCACGGTGGCCACCCACTTGGCCCGCCTGCGCAGCGACCTGGACATCGAGTCACGTGCCCAGGTCGCCGCGTGGGCGAGGACCACACTCCGCGAGTGACCCGGCGCCCGGGCACCCGGCTTCGCGCGCCTGCTCAGACCTCCCGGGGTTCCAGGGTCACCAGCACCGAGGCGGGCCCCATCGTCATCTCGGTCTGCGGCTTGAGCGGGGTGCTCTCCGGCGACAGCCGCAGGTTCCAGTGCTGCCCGATGGTGGCCAGCGCGATGGTCGACTCGGTGATGGCGAACGCGTCGCCGATGCACTTGTGCACGCCCGCCCCGAACGGGATGAACGAACTGCGCGGGATGTCGGGCTGCCGCTTGCGCCGCTCCGGGTCGAAGTGATCCGGCTCGTCGAACACCCGCGGGTCTCGCTGGAGCGCGTACGGGCTGACCGCGAACTGGGTGCCGGAGGGGAAGTGGTGCGAACCCAGCGTGGTGTCGCGCAGGGCACGGCGGGTCAGCATCCACAGCGGGGGGTACAGACGCAGTGTCTCGTCCAGGATCGCGTCGGTGTACGTGAGCGACCGGATGTTCTCGTACGACACGTCCTGGCCGCCGAGTTGGGTGTCGATCTCGCTCTGGAACCGCTGCTGGACCTCGGGGTCATGGGCGATCAGGCCCAGCGCCCAGGCCAGGGTGTTGGCGGTGGTGTCGATGCCCGCGGCGAGGAACGTGATGACCTGGTCGTGCAGCTCCGCGTCGTCGAACGTGGTGCCGGTGTCCTCGTCCTGTGCCGACATCAGCAGGCCGAGCAGGTCGTCGCGGGTCTCGGTGCGGCGCTGGTCCGCGATGATCTTGTCGACCGTCTCGTCGAACTGGCGGACCGCCTCCCGGTAGCGCTTGTTGGCGGCGGTCGGCAGCTTGCTCATCACCGCCAGCGGGGCGGTCATCTGCTGGTACATGCCGGCGGTCAGCCGGTCCAGCGAGTCGGCCGCCTGGTTGACGGTGTCGGAGTTTCCCGAGCCGTCGGTCCGCATGGTGAAGAAGCACCGCAGCGTCACCCGGGTGGTGAGGTCGTGCACCGCCTGGACGATGTCGACCTCCTCGCCCGGCTGCCAGGCGGCCGCCATCGCGGTGGCCTCCTCCTGCATCACCCGCATGTAGGACTTGATGTGCTGGGAGTGGAAGGCGGGCTGCGACATCCGGCGCTGCCGCATGTGCTCGGGGCCGGTGGACGTCGCCAGGCCGTTCCCCATGATCGTGCGGGACCGCTCCAGGAAGGGCCCGCCCCGGCCGAAGTCCTTGGAACGCTCGACCAGCAGGTGGTGGGCGAGATCGTGGCGGCACAGGACATTGAGCGGGGTGGGGCCCATGCGTATCGCGACGATGTCGCCGTGCTGGTGCAGCGAGGCGAGGAAACCCAGTGGGTCGGAGCGCAGTTGGCGCGAGTGGCCGAGCACCGGCAGCGCACCGGGGGCCGCTCCCACCGTCCACGCTCCGTCCTTGACGGAAGTCGTCATGCCGTCGTTCTCCTTCGTGTGGTCGGGGGATTCCGCCTCATGACACCACGTCGTGGCGGGCAGCAGAATCCTTGTTCTTTAGGGGGCGAGTGGGGGTTTCGGCCGGTCGGAAGCGGGGGCCGCCGGGGCCACGTGTGCTCAGCCGAGCTTGGCGCGCAGCTCCTGGCGCCCGGCGAGACCGAGCTTCTTGTAGGTGTGCGTCAGGTGCTGCTCGACGGTGCTGATGCTCAGCGAGAGCGAGCGGGCGATGATGCGGTTGGTGTTGCCGGTGGCCGCGAGCATGGCCACCTTCCGCTCGGAGAAGGTGAGTTTGTTGAGGTAGCGCGAGAAGCGGTCCTCGATCCGGTACCGGGCGGTGCTCGACCACGGCGGCGGAGACGGCTCATCGACCATCAGCAGTCTGATTCCTTCGATGAGGTCACCGCCCTCGACCGCCCCGGCGAGGGCGGCGAAGACCTGCTCGCGGGCGGACCGGTGACCGTCGTCGGCGCCGGTCCGCGGCTCGCTCGCCCCCAGCCGTTCGTTGCGCTGGTCGATGAGGTCCACCGCGGCCTCCTGATCGCCGCGTGCCAGTTGCGCGCCGGCCGCGGCGAGCCGCCACGGCAGTACGTGCTCGTGGTCCACGCCCCAGGCGGCCATCAGCCGCCCGCAGGTGACGAAGTCCGCGAGCGCCGCGTGGGTCCGGCCGTCGGCCAGGTTCACATGGCCGCGGGCGAACAGGTACCGCAGTCCGTGGCGGCTGTCGAACACCGCTGCGGGCACGCTCTGTTCGAGCCGGCTCCGGGCCGCGACCAGGTCGCCGGTCATCACGCTGCCCAGCATCACCGAGGCCAGCGGCCCACCGATCCGGGCGCCCCACGCCTGCGGGGACATCATGGCGACGGCCCGCTGGGCCGCCTTCACAGCATCGGCGTACCGGCCCTCGCACAGATACGCCTCGGCACGTATCGCCAGTAACCGGGCCTGCCACACGGGCGCACGGCGCATCACGGCCTCGTCCACCAGTTTGTCGGTGAGCGAGTGCACGACGTCCAGTTCCTTCGCGTACAGCAGCGCGGACAGCGCGGCGACCGCGGCCGGCGCGGCCTGCTCGGTGAACGCCGATGCGTACAGCCCCTCGGACGCCGCCCGGACGGCGGCGGGGTCGGGCCGGTCGTGCTTCAGCATCCGCACCAGCGACCAGGCGGCGCCGAACCGGGCTGATGAGGCGCTGCATTCGGCGGCCCGGTCGGGTTCGGCCGGTGCGCCGGACGTACCCGTGAGCGAGGGGTAGTCGCCGAGCACCAGCAGGCGGTCGGTCTCCAGCTCCATCCGCTCGGCCCCCTGCTCCGCGTCCAGTCGGCCGGCCAGCGCGTCGAGCCGGTCGACCGCCTCGGCCGCCCACCCGCGCCGCGCCATCTGCTCGCCGAGCAGCGAGGACCGGCGCTGCCACAGCACGTCGATGCCGATCAGCGCGCCCGCCTCGTGCAGGCACTGCGCGCACAGCTCGGGGTTGCTCGCCGCGTGCGTCTCGGCGATGCGGATCAAGGTCTTCGCGCGGCGGGCGTCGTCCGTCATGCCGCGCAGCGACAGCCGCATCGTGGAGACGGCCAGTTCCCGGTCGTCGAGTGCCAGCGCCTGGGTCGCGGCCTCCTGGGCCAGGAAGTCGGTCCAGGTCGGGTCGGTGTGGTCGGCCGCGATCAGCAGCCGGGCCACCTCCACGGCCGGTGCGCCCATCGTCCGCAGCACGCAGGCCGAGCGTCGCCGCAGCGCCGTCACCCGCTGTACCGGGATCGAGGACAGCACCGCGTCCGCGGCCACCGGGTGCCGGAAGTGCCCCTCGCTCAGCAGCCCCGCCGAGGTGAGGGCGGTCAGCGCACGGGCCGCGGTCTCCTGCGTCGTCCCGGACACCTCGGCCAGACTGCGCGCGGTGCTGTACTCGCCGAGTACGGCGATCGCCTGAGCCACCTCGCGGACCTCGGCCTCGAAACGGTAATAGCAGCTCAGAACCGCCTTGTGGTACGCCGTGCCCGGTACCTTGGAGACCGGGTCCGCGGTGGTGAGCCGCTCCTGCAGCCGCCGGAAGTCGGCGAGCAGCCCCTTCAGCAGCGCGAGGTTGCCGCCGGCCAGCCGCAGCAGTTCGGTCGCCGTGCCGCTGCTCAGTGTCAGCCCGAACTGCCGGGCCCCGAGCCGCATTACTCCGTCCGCCGACAGCTGCTCCAGCCGGAGGGTGCGACAGTGCGGCTGGTCGCCGAGCTCGGCCAGCACCTCCTGGTGCGCGTGCTGCTGGGTGGGCCGCAGTCCCAGGACGAGGAGCACCGGCTCCGATCTGATGGCCAGTGTCAGTCGGGAGATCGTCCGCAGAGCCTCGACGTCCGCGTTGTGCAGATCGTCGATACAAAGCAGCCGCGGCGCCGTATCGCGCCGGGCCGAGAACTCAACCGGAAGGGTCTGCGCGAAGCGCGGGAGCGCGGCGGTCTCCACCTCGATCCCATGGGAGGATGCTGATTTCGCGAAAGCCGACATAAGCGTCGTCTTGCCCGATCCTGGGGGTCCGACCACGACCGCGACACCACCGTTGCCTTGGGCGGTATTGTCCAGGAGACTGCTCAGAATGGTGAATTCAACGGCCCTTTCCAGTTGTTCCACGGAATTCTCCCCGTTCAGCAATTGTCCGTTGCCTTCAGTGGTGTGCGTCGTTGGCGCAGCACGTGCCGGGCAGGTAACGCGCCCCGCCCCGGGACATGGCTGACCCCGGCCGGGCGGCGGTGACCGGAGCCCGGGGTCTTTCGGATCGAATGCCTGCTCGCACATCTACGTCGGCGATCATTACCCACCCCGTGCCATTGTCACCACCCCACGTTTGAGACGTCTCGTGCCGTAACGCGGGCCGCGTTACGGCATGCACTGCACAGGCCTGTGCAGTGCATGGAGAAATCATTGCAAGAAAATGCGGAATCTTTAACTGTATTTTGCTGGGGGTTCTTAGGGGCTACCGTGCGCCGGCGCCCCGCTAACGTGTTTCGGAACAGACTCGGTCAACGGCTGCCATACACAACTCGGAGGCCATCCGGCATGCTTGAAAGCAGCGAGCGGAAATACACCACACGTCTCCCTTCGCTTACCGGAATGCGTTTAATCGCCGCTTTACTGGTCTTCTTCACGCACGCCTCGATCGAGTCCGTCTTCAGTGACCAGGGCGTGGCCTCCTGGACCCACCGGTTCCTGGAGCCGGGCGGCCGGTACGGCGTCTCGTTCTTCTTCGTCCTCAGCGGATTCGTGCTCACCTGGTCGGCGAGCCCACGGGACAGCGTGTGGGGCTTCTGGCGGCGAAGGCTCGCGAAGATCTACCCGCTGCACGTCGTCACCTGGGTCATGGCCCTTGTCCTGCTCGCCACCGTCAAGTCCCCGGGCCTCGTGCTGAACTGGCACGTGGCGACCCTCAACCTCGCACTGCTGCACGCCTGGTTCCCCTGGGCCGACACCATGGTCAGCATCAACGCGCCGTCCTGGTCGCTCTGTTGTGAGGCGCTGTTCTACCTGGCCTTCCCGCTGATCATCTGGATCGTCCGCAAGATCCGGCCGGCGATGCTGTGGCCCGCAGCGCTCTTCGCCGTCGCCGTGGTGATGTGCACCCCGCTCTTCACCGAACTGCTGCCGCAGCAGCCGGTCATCCCCGGCTACAACGTCACCTTCTACGGCTCGTGGTTCATGAAGGTGTTCCCGCTCGCCCACCTCTTCGAGTTCGTGGTGGGCATCCTGATGGCCCGCATCGTGCTGGCCGGCCGCTGGATCAACCTCGGTTTCACCCCGGCCGCCATCCTGGCGATCTGCGACTACTACGCCGTCGCGAAGGTGCCGATGTTCTACTCCTTCGCCGCCGCCGGCATCATCCCGCTCGCCCTGCTCGTCCCGGCCGCCGCTGAGGCGGACCGCCGCGCCACCACCACGTGGGGTCTGAGGAGCAAGGCCATGGTCCGGCTCGGGGAGATCTCCTTCGCGTTCTACATGGTGCACTGGATGGTGCTGCACTACGGGCACCGCATCATCGGTCCGACCGACACCTGGAGCACGCCCGCGGCGCTGGGACTGTGGGCCGCCGCCTTCGTCATCGCGCTGATCGCCGCGTGGCTGCTGCACGAAGGGGTCGAGATGCCCGTCATGCGACGCTGGAGCCGGCCCAGGCAGCGGCCGGAAGGGGCGACTGCGGGAGCCGGGGCCGGACAACCGGTGGAGCGGCCCGTGGGCCTACCACCCGTGCCCGCCGCGGCCCGCCCCGACCGATCCGGACTCGACCTGGACTGAACCCCGATCCCGGCACGGTGCCCCGGCCCTGACGACGAGATCAGGACCGGGGCACCGGTGCGTACGACGGCGCGGCCGGGTCAGCCCGGCCGTGTCCCCTCGGGCGCGGGCAGGCCGATACCCAGCTGGGCGAGCATAGACAGCACGTCGTTCACCGCCCAGTGCTCCACGATCTGACCGCCCCGCACGCGCAGCATGTCCAGGGCGAGCACCTGGAACGTCCGGCCGGAGCCGGGCACCCCCATGAACTCGCCGGTGTGTGTGCCCCGGATGGTATGCCGGGTGCACACCATGTCGCCGCTGACGACGCTCTCCTCCACGGTCGACCGCAGACCGGAGAAACCCTCCCGCATCTGCTCCCACTTGAGCCGCCAGCCCTCGGGGCCCGGCGGCGTACCGGGCGGAGCGACGTGATCCACGACGTCCTCCGCTATGAGCGAGGCGTCGAACTCCCCGGCGTTGAAGCACGCCACGACCCGGCGGACCACGTCCGCCGGGTCGGTCGGCCGCTGTCCGGCTGGTGCTGCGTCGTCCTTCATATGAACACCTCTCGACGTCACGGGGTGAGGTGCGCCGCGAGCCGCGACCGCACCAGGTCGATCACGGCGCCGGACTGCGCGTTGAGATAGAAGTGCCCACCTGCGAACACCGTCAGCTCGAACGGTCCCGAGGTGTGCTCGCCCCACGCGCGCGCCTCGTCCACCGTGGTCTTCGGATCGTCGTCGCCGACGAGCGCCCACACCGGGCAACTCAGCTTCTCCCGGGGGACGTAGCGGTACGTCTCGACCGCGTGGTAATCGCTGCGCAGCGCCGGCAGGATCATCTCCCGCAGTTCGGCGTCGTCCAGCAACTGGGCGTCGGTGCCGTCGAGCCGGTTCAACTCCGCCATGACACCGGCGTCGTCCAGCAGGTGCACGTTCTCGTCGCGGAAACGGGACGGCGCCCGTCGCCCGGAGGTGAAAAGGCCCACCGGGGCCGTGGCGTCACGTGCCAGCCGGCCGGCCACCTCGAAAGCCACCATCGCGCCCATGCTGTGCCCGAACAGCGCCAACGGGCGGTCCGTCCACGGCCCCAACGCCTCGTACGCCCCGTCGGCCAACGCGCCGATGCTGTCGAGGAACGGCTCCCTGCGCCGGTCCTGACGCCCGGGGTACTGGATCGCCACCACGTCGACGTCCGGCGCCAACGCACTCGAAACGCCGTGGAAGTAGCTTGCCGACCCGCCCGCGTGCGGAAAACACACCAACCGGGACGCCGCCCCCACGGACGGATGGAAACGCCGAATCCAGTCGCTGGTCGCCTCGACGCCGTTCATCGCGATGAACCTCTGCTTCCCGCTCGGAGTACCCGGCGCAGCGGAAGCGCCAGGGCGTACCTGAGCGACGAATCCTACTGTCGATGCCTCCTGCAACAACCCCTAATAAACCGCATCCCACGGTAGCCGGTGAAAGTAGATCATCCGTAAAGCCGCCCCACGGTTTCCTAGGGGTTGTGACCCCCGGGACTCCGCATAGGGTTTGGATTGGATGCGGAACTCCGGGTGCCGGACAGGTGGAGGAGAACTCTGATGGTGACGACGAAGGCCGCAGTTATGCGCGAGAAGGCCGGGGACTTCACGATCGTGGATATAACCGTGTCCGAAGAACTGCGCGCCGACGAGGTGCTCGTACGGATTGCCGCTACCGGTGTCTGCCACACCGACCTCCTCGTACGGGACCAGATCCTGCCCCCGCCGCTCCCGGCCGTCCTCGGTCACGAGGGCAGCGGTACGGTGACCGCCGTCGGCACGGGCGTCACCACCTGCGCCGTCGGCGACCGCGTCGTCCTCGCCCCGCTCAGTTGCGGAAACTGCCGCAACTGCCGTGCCCTGCACCCGATGCACTGCACTCTCTGGGGCCCGCTGAACCTCCGCGGCCGCCGCCCCGACGGCAGCACCGCCTACCGCGACGACACCGACACCGAACTCAACGGCCACTTCTTCGGCCAGTCGTCCTTCGCCGGCCACCTCGTCGCCCACCAGCGGTCCGTCGTCACCGTCCCGGACGAGGCGCCCCTGGAGCTAGTCGGCCCCCTCGGCTGCGGTCTCCAGGCCGGTGCCGGCGCGGTACTCAACGTACTTCGGCCCGAACCGGGATCCGCCATCGCCGTCTTCGGCGCCGGCGCGGTCGGCCTGGCCGGCGTCATGGCCGCACGCATCCTGGACTGCGACCCCATCATCGTCGTCGACCTGCACCGCAACCGCCTCGACCTCGCCGTCGAACTCGGCGCCACCCACGCCTTCGACGCCGGTTCCAGCACCCTGGTCGGTGACATCGTCCGCACCACCACCGGCGGCGCGGACTACGCCCTGGACGCCGTCGGCCTGCCCCGAACCGCCCGCAACGCGCTGGACGTGCTCAACATGGGCGGCGCCGCGGCGATCGCCGGATCCAGCGGCACCGGCCAGGACGTGGCCTTCGACCTCACCCAGCTGATGGGCCGCAGCGTGCACGGCGTCATCGAGGGTGACAGCGACCCTGCAACCTTCATTCCCCAGCTCATCGACCACCATCTCGCCGGTCGATTCCCATTCGAGAAACTCGTCCGGACCTATCCGTTCGAGGAGATAGCCGCCGCCGTACGCGATTCCGAAACCGGAGTCACCGTCAAACCCGTTCTCGTGTACTAGCCGCCAGTCGATACAGCGGCCTTTCCTGCCACTTTCCATCACGGACCGGGGGTTTCGATGAGTGACGCCGAGAACATCGAAGGCGAGCGGGGAAATGCCGCCGCCGACGGCCAAGCGATCGCGGTCATCGGGATTGCCTGCCGATTCCCGAAGGCTGATGGACCCGAGCAGTTCTGGGAACTGCTGAGCGGTGGGCAGCACGCCGTCACCGGCGTGCCGAAGGAGCGCTGG
Organism: Streptomyces sp. LN549; assembly: GCF_043203805.1. Lineage (NCBI taxonomy): Bacteria > Bacillati > Actinomycetota > Actinomycetes > Kitasatosporales > Streptomycetaceae > Streptomyces > Streptomyces sp. LN549. The sequence continues at coordinate 8,335,026 of NZ_JAZHRI010000002.1, forward strand.
CCTGCGCCCGAACCGGGCCAGACCTGGGCCATGGGCCTCAAATGGGGTGCCTTCCTCGATAACGTCGCCGACTTCGACCCGGAGTTCTTCGGCATCTCCTCCCGCGAAGCGGATTTCATGGACCCCCAGCAGCGCCTGCTGCTGGAACTCGGCTGGGAAGCGCTCGAAGACGCCCGCCTGCGCCCCGCCGACCTCGCCCACGGACAGGCCGACGGCGGCGTCGGCGTGTTCGTGGGCGTCAACACCGACGACTACGCCAAGTACCTCTCCCGCGACGCCGCCCTCGCGGTCGGTACCCACCACGCCCTGACCGGCGGCCAGCGCGGCCTGGTAGCCAACCGGCTCTCGTACGTCCTCGGCCTGCGCGGCCCCAGCATGACCGTCGACACCGCACAGTCCTCCTCACTGGTCGCCCTGCACCTCGCCTGCGAGAGCCTGCGCCGGGGCGAGTCCCGGATCGCCATCGCCGGCGGGGTCAGCCTCAACCTCATACCCGAGACCGCTGTCACCACCGCGAAGTGGGGCGGACTGTCCCCGGACGGCCGCTGCCACACATTCGACGCGCGCGCCAACGGCTATGTCCCGGGCGAGGGCGGCGGCACGGTCGTCCTCAAGCCACTGCACCAGGCCCTCGCCGACGGCGACCGTATCCACTGCGTCATTCGCGGCAGCGCGACCAACAACGACGGCGGCGGCCGCACCCTCACCACCCCCAGTGTCCAGGCGCAGACCGAGGTGTTGCGGCGCGCCTACAAACAGGCCGCCGTCCGACCGGACGCCGTCCAGTACGTAGAACTGCACGGCACCGGCACGAAGGTCGGTGACCCTGTCGAGGCCGCCGCGCTCGGGGCGGTCCTCGGCGCCGCCAGGCCCGCCGGCGAGCCGCTCGCGGTCGGCTCGGTCAAGACGAACATCGGCCACCTGGGCGGGGCGGCCGGCATCGCCGGATTCATCAAGACCGTCCTGTGCCTCAAGCACCGCCTCCTTCCGGCCAGCCTCAACTACGCCACCCCGAACCCTGACATCCCGCTGGACCGGCTCAACCTGCGAGTGCAGAGCGAGTCGGCGGGGTGGGCACGGCCGGAGCTGCCGCTGATCGCCGGGGTCAGCTCCTTCGGGATGGGCGGGACGAATGCGCACGTGATCGTCGAGGAGGCGCAGGAGGCGCAGGAGGCGCCCGCGCAGGAGCCCGAGCGGGAGGGCGGCTTCGGTGCGGTGCCGTGGGTGGTGTCGGGGCGTTCGGTGGAGGGTTTGCGGGCGCAGGCCGGGCGGTTGCTGGCGCGGGTCGAGGGTGACCTGGGGTTGTCGGTGGTGGATGTGGGTGCGTCGTTGGTGGGGACGCGTTCGGTGTTCGAGCATCGTGCGGTTGTGGTGGGTGACGGGCGGGATGGGCTGGTTGAGGGTCTGGCGGCGCTGGCTCGTGGTGAGGTGTCGTCTTCCGTCACCACGGGTGTGGCGGGTGTCGGTGGTGTGGGTGTGTTGTTCACGGGTCAGGGTGCGCAGCGTGTGGGGATGGGGCGGGGGTTGTACGAGGCGTTTCCGGTGTTTGCTGGTGTGTTGGATGAGGTGTGTGGGGCGTTTGATGAGTTGTTGGGTGGGTCGTTGCGTGAGGTGATGTTCGAGGGTCCTGTGGGGGTGTTGGATCGTACGGAGTGGGCGCAGCCTGCGTTGTTCGCGGTGGAGGTGGCGCTGTTCGCGCTGGCGGAGTCGTGGGGTGTGCGTCCGGAGCTTGTTGCGGGGCATTCGGTCGGTGAGCTTGCTGCTGCGTATGTGGCGGGTGTGTGGTCTTTGTCGGATGCGGTGCGGGTGGTTGCTGCTCGGGGTCGGTTGATGGGTGTGTTGCCGTCGGGTGGGGCGATGGTGGCTCTGCAGGCGTCGGAGGGTGAGGTGCTTGGGCTGCTGGACGGTTCGGTGGGTGTGGGTATTGCGGCTGTGAACGGGCCTGAGGCGGTGGTGGTTTCGGGTGTGGAGGCTGCGGTTGTTGCGGTGTCCGAGTCGGTGGCGGGGTGGGGTCGCAAGACGAAGCGGCTGGTGGTCAGTCATGCGTTCCACTCGCTTCTGATGGACCCGATGCTGGATGAGTTCCGGGCCGTCCTGGATACGGTTGAGTTCAATGAGCCCACGCTTCCGGTGGTGTCCGCTCTCACTGGCCGGGTCGCGGAACCGGGCGAGCTGTCGGATCCGGACTACTGGGTGCGGCACGTCCGTGAGCCCGTCCGGTTCCACCAGGCTCTGGCCGCGCTCTCCGAGCGGGGCGTGACCACCTTCGCCGAACTCGGCCCGGACGGCGTACTCACCGCGATGGCCCGCACGTCGTGCCCCGGAGCCGCCGCCGTGCCGTTCCTGCGGCGGGGACGCGACGAGCCGCTGTCCGCGGTCACTGCCCTGGCCCGGCTGCACACCCTCGGCGTCAGCGTGGACTGGTCGGCCCATGTCACCGCGAGCCGGACCGTCGACCTGCCCACATATGCCTTCCAGCGGCGCCGGCACTGGGTCGACCTCGACCAGGACCGGGCAACCGTCCTTCCGACGGCGCCTCCGCCGACGGACGGCGAGGCGGTGAACGGTGCCGAACCCGGGCTGCGGCAGAAACTGTCCCAACTGGGCTCCGCGCAGCAGCTCATGGCGGTGAACGAGCTGGTGCGTCAGCAGACCGCGGCCACGCTCGGCGGGATCGACGCCCAGGCCGTCGAGATGGACAGGACCTTCAAGGCGCTCGGCTTCGACTCGTTGATGTCCGTCGAACTCTGCGACGGACTGAAGGCAGGCACCGGCCTCGGCCTTCCCGCCGGATTGGTCTTCGACTATCCGACACCGAACGAGCTGTCAGATCACCTCCTGGCCGAACTGACCGGGTCCACGAGCGGAGCTGCATACGCGCTCGAGGTCCCGGTGCGGCAGAAGATCGCCACCGAGGACACACAACTGGCCATCGTGGGCATGGCCTGCCGATTCCCCGGCGGCGTGACCACACCCGAGGAGCTGTGGCGGATGGTGTCCGAGGAAGAGGACGCCATCACCGCCTTCCCGGCCGACCGCGGCTGGGACACCGATGGGCTGTACGACCCCGACCCCGAGCACTGGGGCACCAGCTACGCCCGCGAGGGTGGATTCCTCCACGGGGCTGCGGAGTTCGACGCGGGCTTCTTCGGCATCTCGCCGCGTGAAGCGCAGAGCATGGACCCGCAGCAGCGGCTGCTGCTGGAGACGTCGTGGGAGGCGCTGGAGCGGGCGGGCATCGACCCGCACTCGCTGCGCAACAGCCGCACCGGCGTCTACGTCGGAGCCACCACCCACGACTACGGACCACGCACGCACCAGGCCCCCGAGGGCTTCGCCGGGTACCTCCTCACCGGGAGCACCCCGAGCGTGATCTCCGGCCGCGTGGCCTACTCCCTGGGTCTTGAGGGCCCGGCAGTGACGGTCGACACCGCGTGCTCGTCGTCACTGGTTGCCCTGCACCTGGCGGCGCAGGCCCTGCGCACCGGTGAGTGCTCGCTGGCCCTTGCCGGCGGCGTCACGGTCATGGCATCGCCCGGCATGTTCCTGGAGTTCAGCAGGCAGCGCGGGCTGTCGGCGGACGGCCGCTGCAAGGCGTTCTCGGCGGACGCGGACGGAACGGGCTGGGCGGAAGGCGTCGGCATGCTGTTGGTCGAGCGGCTGTCGGACGCCCGCCGCAACGGCCACCGGGTACTGGCCGTGCTGAGCGGTTCGGCGGTGAACCAGGACGGCGCCTCGAACGGACTGACCGCACCCAACGGGCCGTCCCAGCAGCGAGTAATCCGGCAGGCCCTCGCCAGTGCGCGACTTTCCGCCGACGAGGTCGACGCGGTGGAGGCCCACGGCACCGGAACCCGGCTCGGTGACCCCATCGAGGCGCACGCGCTACTGGCCACGTACGGGCAGGACCGCCCGGCCGAACGCCCGCTGTGGTTGGGGTCGTTGAAGTCGAACATAGGTCACGCCCAGGCCGCCGCCGGAGTGGGCGGCGTGATCAAGATGGTGATGGCGCTCCAGCACAGGATGCTTCCGGCGACCCTGCATGCGGCGGAGCCGACCCCGCAGGTGGACTGGGCCTCGGGCGGCGTGCGACTGCTGACGCACGCGCGGCCCTGGGAACAGGCCGGGGGAAGGCCCCGCCGGGCCGGTATCTCGTCGTTCGGGATCAGCGGGACGAATGCGCACGTGATTGTGGAGGAATCGCAGGAGGCGCCCGCGCAGGAGCCCGAGCGGGAGGGCGGCTTCGGTGCGGTGCCGTGGGTGGTGTCGGGGCGTTCGGTGGAGGGTTTGCGGGCGCAGGCCGGGCGGTTGCTGGCGCGGGTCGAGGGTGATCCGGGGTTGTCGGTGGTGGATGTGGGTGCGTCGTTGGTGGGGACGCGTTCGGTGTTCGAGCACCGGGCGGTTGTGGTGGGTGGTGGGCGGGATGGGCTGGTTGAGGGTCTGGCGGCGCTGGCTCGTGGTGAGGTGTCGTCTTCCGTCACCACGGGTGTGGCGGGTGTCGGTGGTGTGGGTGTGTTGTTCACGGGTCAGGGTGCGCAGCGTGTGGGGATGGGGCGGGGGTTGTATGAGGCGTTTCCGGTGTTTGCTGGTGTGTTGGATGAGGTGTGTGGAGCGTTTGATGAGTTGTTGGGTGGGTCGTTGCGTGGGGTGATGTTCGAGGGTCCTGTGGGGGTGTTGGATCGTACGGAGTGGGCGCAGCCTGCGTTGTTCGCGGTGGAGGTGGCGCTGTTCGCGTTGGCGGAGTCGTGGGGTGTGGTGCCTGGCGCGGTGGCGGGGCATTCGGTGGGTGAGCTTGCTGCTGCGTATGTGGCGGGTGTGTGGTCTTTGTCGGATGCGGTGCGGGTGGTTGCTGCTCGGGGTCGGTTGATGGGTGTGTTGCCGTCGGGTGGGGCGATGGTGGCTCTGCAGGCGTCGGAGGGTGAGGTGCTTGGGCTGCTGGACGGTTCGGTGGGTGTGGGTATTGCGGCTGTGAACGGGCCTGAGGCGGTGGTGGTTTCGGGTGTGGAGGCTGCGGTTGTTGCGGTGTCCGAGTCGGTGGCGGGGTGGGGTCGTAAGACGAAGCGGCTGGTGGTCAGTCATGCGTTCCACTCGCTTCTGATGGACCCGATGCTGGACGACTTCCGGGCCGTCCTGGATACGGTTGAGTTCAATGAGCCCACGCTTCCGGTGATCTCCGCTCTCACTGGCCGCCTCGCCACCGCAGGTGAGCTGTGTGATCCCGAGTTCTGGGTGCGGCATGTCCGTGAGCCCGTCCGGTTCGCGGACGTTGCCGAGGCCATGAACGACGAGGGAATCACCGCTTTCACCGAACTGGGCCCGGACGGGGTGCTGTCGGCTCTCGTGCCCGGTTGCGTGCCCATGCTGCGGTCCGGCCGTGACGAGCCCCGTACCGCTGTGTCCGCTCTCGCGTCCCTCTTCGTGCAGGGACAGTCCGTCGACTGGTCCGCACTCTTCACCGACACCGGCGCCAGGACCGTCGACCTCCCCACCTACGCTTTCCAGCGCACCCGCTACTGGCTCGACGCCGAACCCGGCCCGCTGGGGCATCCGCTGATCGGTCCGGTGGTGGAACTCGCCGGCGGCGGAGCGGTGGTGTCGGGGCGGCTGTCCCGGCGGACGCACGGATGGCTGGCCGATCACGCGGTGCTGGGCACCGTGCTGGTGCCCGGGACAGCGTTCGTCGAGCTCGCTTCGTGGGTGGGGGAGAGGTGGGGTGCCGGAGTCGAGGAGCTGACGCTGGCGGCGCCGCTCGTACTGCCGGAAAGTGACGACGTCCAGGTCCAGGTGATCGTCGGTGAGCCCGATGACAGCGGCCGGCGCGACATCGCAGTCCACTCGCGGCCCGGCAGCCGGGACGAGTCCGGCGGCGACGAGCCGTGGATACTGCACGCGAACGGCCGTCTGCTGTCCAGCCGTACCGACATCCGGCCTGTCACCCTGCAAGGGGAATGGCCGCCGGCCGGTGCCGTTCCGCTGGACATCACATCGGCGTACGAACGGCTGGCCGAAGCCGGTTTTGTGTACGGGCCCGCATTCCAAGGGCTTCGAGCGGTCTGGCGGAACGGCGACGACGTCTTCGCCGAAGTGGAGCTGCCTGCCGAACAGCAGCCCTCGGCAGCGTCGTACGCACTCCATCCGGCACTGCTCGACGCCGCCCTGCACGCAATGGTGCTCAGCGGCCTTCTCGACACCGGAACCGACCCCGCGGTGCGCCTGCCGTTCTCGTGGCAGGGCGCGGACATTCACGCATGGGGAGCCTCCGCCCTGCGGGTCCAGCTGATCCGGACTGCCCCTGACACGGTGTCACTGACCGCCACCGACCCGGCCGGGCAGCCGGTCGCCACCGTCGACGGTCTGGTCTGGCGCGAGGTGCCCGACAGCCGGCCGGCCGACGCACGAGGACGCCACCACAAGTCGCTGTACAAGGTGGAGTGGGCCGACCAGCCCGTGCCCGAGGAGGTCGCCCTGGAACGCTGGGCGTTCCTCGGCGAGCGGGTGCCCGGTGAACTGGCCGGTCTCGACGGCATCGGGACGTACCCGGACCTGGACGCGCTGCACACGGCCGTCGCGGCGGGCGAGCCGCTGCCGGTCGTCGTCGTCGCCCCCTTCACGGGCGAGCCGGAACAGCGGCCGGACGCCCTGCCCGAGGTCGCGCACGCGGCCACCCGGCGGCTCCTGGAGCTGGCCCAGAGGTGGCAGGCCGATGAAGAGTTCGCCACGAGCCGGCTTGTGGTCGTCACCAGCGGCGCCGTCGGGGCAGGTACGGAACCGGGCGACGACTCCGTGCCCGACCTTGCCGCAGCTCCCCTGTGGGGCCTGATCCGCTCGGCGCAGACCGAGAGCCCCGGCCGGTTCGTGCTCGTCGACCTCGACCCCGATGCCGGCGCGGACGCCTGCCGGCTGCTCCCGGCGGCCGTCGCCTCCGGCGAACCCCAAATGGCTCTGCGCAGCGACATGCTGAGGGTTCCACGACTCGTCCAGGTGCCTGCGGTGGCCGCCGACCCGATCACATCGCCCCGCTTCGACCCGGCCGGGACCGTACTGCTGACCGGCGGCACCGGCCGCATCGGCCGACTGCTGGCCCGGCACCTGGTCACTGAGCACGGGGTACGGAACCTGCTGCTCACCAGCCGGCGCGGCCAGGCAGCCGACGGCGCCGACACGCTCGCCGCCGAACTGGCCTCGCTCGGCGCGGATGTGACGATGGCCGCCTGCGATGTCGCCGACCGCGACGCCGTGGCCGAACTGCTCGGGTCGATTCCCGCCGACCGGCCGCTGACCGGTGTGCTGCACGCGGCCGGCGTACTGGACGACGGCGTGCTGGGCGCTCTGACCTCCGAGCGGCTGCGGCATGTGCTCAGGCCGAAGATCGACGCGGCCTGGCACCTGCACGAGCTGACCCGGGGCCTGCGACTGGACGCCTTCGTACTCTTCTCCTCCATCTCCGGGTTGCTCGGCGCGGCGGGGCAGGGCAACTACGCCGCGGCCAACACCTTCCTCGACGCTCTCGCCGCCCACCGGCACCACCTCGGACTGCCCGCGCACGCGCTGGCCTGGGGGCTGTGGGACCAGAGCGGCGGCATGGCCGAACGGCTCGACACCGCAGACCTGGCCAGGATGGCCCGGGCCGGGATCGCACCGCTGAGCGAGGCGGAGGGGCTGGCCCTGTTCGACACCGCCCTCGATCAGGACCGCGCCCTGCTCGTCCCGCTGCGGCTGGACGCGGAAGCCGTACGCGCCAACGCCGAGGCGGACGGCATCCCGGCACTGCTGCGTCGTCTCGTACGGGCGCCGATCCGCCGGGCCACCGCCACCGGCGCCGCACAGTTGGTCATGGAGCGGCAACTCGCCGGGGTCTCCGCGGAGGACCGCCAGCAGGCCCTGCTCGAACTGGTCGGCGCGCAGACCGCTGTCGTCCTCGGTCACCCGGCCTCGTACCGGATCGAGCCAGGGCGGCCGTTCAAAGACATCGGCTTCGACTCGCTCGCCTCGGTCGAGCTCCGCAACCGGATGAACACCGTGACCGGGCTCCGGCTGCCCGCGACCCTCCTCTTCGACTACCCCACGCCCGCGGCACTGGTCGGCTACCTCGACGCCGAGGTGAGCGGAACGACGAACGGCGACGCGCAGGCAGCTCCGGCCACGTCCTCCGCGGTCGACGAACCCATCGCCATCGTCGGAATGGCCTGCCGCTACCCGGGCGGCGTCACGTCCCCCGACGATCTGTGGCGGCTGGTCGACGAGGGTACCGACGGCATCACCGGCTTCCCCGTCGACCGCGGCTGGGACGCCGAGGCGCTCTATGACCCCGACCCGGAACGCGCCGGGACGAGCTACACACGCGAAGGCGGCTTCCTCCACGGTGCGGGAGGGTTCGACGCCGACTTCTTCGGGATCTCGCCACGGGAGGCCCTGGCGATGGACCCGCAGCAGCGGCTGCTGATGGAGGCCTCCTGGGAAGCGGTGGAACACGGTGGCATCGACCCGCACAGCCTCCGCGGGCAGCGCGTCGGCGTCTTCGCCGGACTGATGTACCACGACTACGCGCCCCCGCTGGAGCAGATGCCGGACCACCTCGAAGGGGTCCTGCTCACCGGCAACACCGGCAGCGTCCTCTCCGGCCGGGTGGCCTACACCCTCGGCCTCGAAGGCCCGGCGTTGACGGTCGACACCGCCTGCTCGTCCTCCCTCGTGGCCCTGCACCTGGCGGCCCAGGCGTTGCGGTCCGGCGAGTGCTCCATGGCGTTGGCCGGCGGGGTCACGGTGATGTCGACACCGGGCACCTTCGTGGAGTTCAGCCGCCAGCGGGGTTTGTCGGCGGACGGCCGGTGCAAGGCGTTCTCGGCGGACGCGGACGGTACGGGCTGGGCAGAGGGTGTCGGGGTGCTGCTGGTGGAGCGGCTGTCGGACGCCCGCCGTAACGGCCACCGGGTGCTCGCGGTCGTACGCGGCTCGGCGGTCAACCAGGACGGCGCGTCCAACGGCCTGACTGCGCCGAACGGTCCCTCGCAACAGCGGGTAATCCGGGCGGCGTTGGCGAATGCCGGGCTCTCCGGAGGTGACGTGGATGTGGTGGAGGCGCATGGCACCGGGACCCGGCTGGGCGATCCGATCGAGGCACAGGCGGTGCTTGCGACGTACGGGCAGGACCGTTCCGCGGACCGGCCGTTGTGGCTGGGGTCGTTGAAGTCGAACATCGGGCATACGCAGGCCGCCGCCGGAGTGGGCGGCGTGATCAAGATGGTGATGGCGCTCCGCCACGGGGTGCTGCCCAAGACGCTCCACGTGAGCGAGCCCACCCCGCAGGTCGACTGGGATTCCGGAGCTGTCGGTCTGCTCACCGAGCGGCGGCCCTGGCCGGAGCCGGCGGCCGGCCGGCCGCGAAGGGCTGCGGTGTCGTCCTTCGGGATCAGCGGGACCAACGCCCACGTCGTCATCGAACAGGCTGCCGATCCGGTGGACGCCCCAGGACCGGACGATGAGGGCACGTCTCCCGTGACCGTCCCGTGGATCCTCTCGGCCAAGTCGGCGGCGGCGCTGCAGGCGCAGGCGCGACAGCTCCTATCCGCGGTCGAGTTGGACGCCTCGTCGGATACCCCGACCTCCCCGGCGGACATGGGGCTGTCACTGATCACTCAGCGGTCCCTGCTCGATCACCGGGCGGTGGTCGTGGGATCTGACGCGGTCGAATTGGCCGCTGGCCTGGCGTCGTTGGCGGCCGGTGAGTCGGTGGCGGGTGTGGTTCAGGGAGTTGCCGCCGGTCCTGGGCGGGTGGTGTTTGTTTTTCCTGGTCAGGGTGGGCAGTGGGTGGGGATGGCGGCGGGTTTGTTGGGGTCGTCGCCGGTGTTTGCTTCTCGGTTGGTGGAGTGTGCTGAGGTGTTGGATGCGTTGACGGGTTGGTCGTTGTTGGATGTGGTGCGGGGTGTGGAGGGTGCTCCGTTGTTGGAGCGGGTGGATGTGGTGCAGCCGGTGTTGTTTGCGGTGATGGTGTCGTTGTCGGCGTTGTGGGCTTCGGTGGGTGTGGTGCCGGCGGCTGTGGTGGGTCATTCGCAGGGTGAGATCGCGGCGGCGTGTGTGGCGGGTGCGTTGTCGTTGGAGGATGCGGCTCGGGTGGTGGTGTTGCGGAGCCGGGCGATTTTGGTGTTGTCGGGGCTTGGGGGTATGGCGTCGGTGGCTTTGCCGGCTGTGGAGGTCGGTGAGTTGTTGGGGCGGTGGGGGTCGGCGTTGTCCGTTGCGGTGGTGAACGGCCCGTCCTCGACGGTTGTCTCCGGTGATGGGCAGGCGCTCGATGAACTGCTGGCGGATTTGGCGGCCAGGGGTGTGCGGGCCAAGCGTCTGCCGGTGGATTACGCCTCCCATTCGGTACATGTGGAAGCCATCGAGGATGAGTTGTCGCGGGTGCTGGCGTCGGTTGTGCCGGTGTCGAGTGGTGTTGCGTTCTATTCGACGGTGACGGGTGGGGTGGTCGACACGACCACACTCGACGCGGCGTACTGGTATCGGAATCTGCGGCAGACGGTGCGGTTCGAGGACGCGACCCGCGCGCTGTTGGCTGATGGCTACACCGTCTTCGTGGAGGCGAGTCCGCATCCGGTGCTCGCGGTGGGTGTGCAGGAAAGCGCTGAGGCCGCGGGTGTCGATGTGGTGTTCACCGGTTCCCTGCGCCGGGACGAGGGCGGACTCGACCGCTTCCTCCTCTCGGCCGCCCAACTCCACGTCCACGGCGTCCCCGTCGACTGGAAACCCCTGTTCTCCGGAACCGGCGCCCGAACCGTCCCGCTCCCCACCTACCCCTTCCAGCACCAGCACTACTGGCTGACGACCACTACCGCACCCCAGCAGGACACTCACGGCACCGATCCGGCGGAGTCGGAGTTCTGGCAGGCCGTCGAGGACGGCGACGTCCAGGCGGTGACAGACGTTCTGGCCGCCGAGAAGGAGGGCCCGTCGGCCGACCAGCTGAACACCGTACTGCCCGCGCTCACCTCCTGGCGCAAGGGCCGCCGCCTGCAGAAACTCCTCGACGGTTGGCGCTACCGCACCAGCTGGGTCCCCGTCGAAGCCTCCACCACGGATTCCCCGGCCGGCGTCTGGCTGCTGCTCGGGGCCGACCCCGGCCGACCGGACGACACCTGGACGGGTGCCGTGTCCGCCGCACTCGCCAACCGTGGCGTCGACGTCCGGTACGTCCCCTTCGGACCGGACCCGTACGACCGCGCCGACTTCGCGCAGCGACTCGGTGAAACGGCCGCGGGCGATCCTGTGAGCGGTGTTCTGTCACTGCTCGCCCTCGACGAGGAGACGTTCCCCGGCCATCCGACCGTGTCCCGGGGCACCGCCTCGACGGTCACCCTGCTCGGCGCGCTGGGCGACGCCGGGGTCGAGGCGCCGCTGTGGTGTGCGACCCGGGGATCCGTCGCGGTCGGAGCCACGGACCGGCTGACCAGCCCGGCGGGCGCGCTGGTATGGGGCCTGGGACGGGTTGCGGCCCTGGAGCACCCCGAACGCTGGGGCGGCTTGGTCGACCTGCCGGACCGGCCTACCGAACGAGCCGTCGGCACTCTCCTCGGCGTGCTGGCCGGACCCGCGGGCGGGGAGGACCAGCTGGCGGTACGGAACGCCGCGCTCTACGCCCGACGCCTGGTCCGCGCCCCGCGCCGCGACAGGGAGAGCCGCGCCTGGACACCGACCGGGACCGTACTCATCACCGGTGGTACCGGCTCCATCGGCGCACGGATGGCCCGTTGGGCTGCCGAGGCCGGCGCGGAGCACGTGGCACTGGTCGGCCGACGCGGCGCGGCGGCACCCGGCGCGCCCGAACTGGCCGCCGAACTGAACTCTCTCGGCGCCCAGGTCACCCTGCTGGCCTGCGACGTCGCCGACCGGGAAGCGGTGGCCGAGATGATCCGGGAGGTCCATGACACCGCGGGTCCGATCCGTACCGTCATCCACGCCGCAGGCACCGTGGAGTACACGGCGCTCGACGGGACGACGGCCGCCGCGTTCGCCGCCGCCATCGATACCAAGACTGCCGGCGCCCTGCACCTGGACGAGCTGCTGCACGAGATGCAGGACGAGGACCTCGATGCCTTCGTGCTCTTCTCGTCGCTCGCCGGCGTCTGGGGCAGCGGTGAGCAGGCTTCGTACGCGGCCGGCAACGCCTACCTCGAAGCGCTCGCACACCGGCGCCGCGCCGACGGCCGCCCGGCCACCACCATCGCCTGGGGCTCGTGGGGCAGCGGTGGCATGCTCGCCGACGACAAGAGGCAGCAGCTGGACCGCGGCGGCGTCCTGACCATGGCCCCCGAACCCGCGGTCGCCGCTGTACCGCAGGCCGTCGCCGACGGCGAAGTGTCCCTCACCGTCGCCGCCATGGACTGGACCCGCTTCTTCCCGGCCTTCACCATGCACCGGGACAGCCCCCTGCTGCGGGACCTGCCCGACGTACGGGCGCTGCTCGCGGCGGATACGGCCGCGGAGGACCTGCGGCAGCGTCCGACGCAGACCGCGGACCTGGCCGCACTGCCGCCGCGCGAGCAGGCCAAGAAGGTGCTCGAACTCGTCCGACGCGAAGTAGCCGCAGTGCTCGGCCACACCGCTTCCGCCGCGGTCGACGCCGAACGCGCCTTCAAGGAAGCCGGGTTCGACTCGCTCACGGCCGTCGAGCTACGCAACCGCCTCAAGGCCGTCACCGGCCTGCCGCTCCCGGCCACGCTGATCTTCGACTTCCCCAGCCCCGCCAAACTCGCGGACCACCTCCGATCGGAACTCGTCCCCGCATCGCACGTCCCCGCCGGGAACGGCTCCACCTCGGACCCGGACGAGTCCTACGTCCGCGGTCTGATCGACTCAATCCCCGTGGCCCGCCTCCGGGACGCAGGAATCGTCGAAACCCTGCGGCAACTCGCCGAACCCGGCGCCGAACCCGACGACGCGGATCCGTCCGCCGAAATCGACTCCATAGACATCGCGGACCTTGTCCGGATCGCGTCCCGGCGGGACTGATCTCCTCCTAGCGCGAAGGGTCGTTCCCATGGCCACGTCCACCTCGACGTCAACCGAAGAGATCGTTGCGGCGCTGCGCACGTCGGTGAAGGAGAACGAGCGCCTGCGGCAGCGCGTGCGCTCCCTCGAAACCGAAGCACCGATCGCCATCGTCGGGATGGCCTGCCGATACCCCGGTGGTGCCGACACCCCGGAGAAGCTGTGGCGGCTGCTGGCCGACGGCACCGACGCCATCGGCGGGTTCCCCACTGACCGTGGCTGGGACGTGGACGCACTGTACGACCCCGACCCGGAGCACACGGGCAAGAGCTACACCCGTGAGGGCGGCTTCCTCTACGACGCGGCCGAGTTCGACCCCGGCTTCTTCGGTATCTCCCCGCGCGAGGCTCTGGCCATGGACCCGCAGCAGCGGCTCCTGCTCGAGACGTGCTGGGAAGCCGTCGAACGCGCGGGCATCGATCCACATGCCCTGCGCGAGACGAAGACCGGCATCTTCGCCGGCTTCACCAACCAGGACTACCTGGCGATGCACCAGGCCCCCGAGGGCTTCGAGGGCTACCTGCTCACCGGCAACATCGCCAGCTTCCTCTCGGGCCGCATCGCCTACACCCTGGGCCTCGAAGGCCCCGCGATGACGCTCGACACCGCCTGCTCGTCCTCTTTGGTCGCCTTGCACCTGGCGGCCCAGTCCCTGCGCTCCGGCGAGTGCTCCATGGCGCTGGTCGGCGCGGTGTCGGTGATGTCGGCGCCGGGGGAGTTCCTGGAGTTCAGCAGGCAGCGTGGACTGTCGCCCGACGGCCGTTGCAAGGCGTTCTCCGCGGACGCGGACGGTACGGGTTGGGCGGAAGGTGCCGGCGTGCTGCTCGTGGAGCGACTGTCGGACGCGCGCCGCCAGGGCCATCGCGTACTGGCGGTGGTGCGGGGTTCGGCGGTGAATCAGGACGGTGCGTCGAACGGGCTGACAGCGCCGAATGGTCCCTCTCAACAGCGGGTTATCCGGCAGGCGTTGGCGAGTGCGGGCTTGTCCGCCGCGGACGTGGACGCCGTGGAGGCGCATGGTACGGGGACGCGGCTCGGTGATCCGATCGAGGCGCAGGCGCTGCTGGCCACGTACGGGCAGGACCGTCCGGCCGAACGCCCGCTGTGGTTGGGGTCGTTGAAGTCGAACATCGGTCACGCCCAGGCTGCCGCCGGGGTGGCGGGCGTGATCAAGATGGTCATGGCGTTGCAGCATCGCTCCCTGCCGCAGACCCTGCACGCGGAAGAACCCACGCCGGAGGTGGACTGGTCCTCGGGTGGCGTGGAGCTGTTGACCGAGGCGCGGCCCTGGGAGGCCCGGCCGGGCGGGGACGGCCTGCGGAGGGCCGGAGTCTCGGCGTTCGGGGCGAGTGGGACGAATGCGCACGTGATTCTGGAGGAGGCTCCGGCGTTGCCGTCGCCGTCGGACGAGGGCCCGGTGGTGCCGGTTGCGGTGGTGCCGTGGGTGGTGTCGGGACGGTCTACGGACGGGCTACGGGCGCAGGCCGGGCGGTTGCTGGCGCGGGTCGAGGGTGATCCGGGGTTGTCGGTGGTGGATGTGGGTGCGTCGTTGGTGGGTACGCGTTCGGTGTTCGAGCACCGGGCGGTTGTGGTCGGTGGTGGGCGTGAGGAGCTGCTGGGGGGCCTGGCGGGGCTGGCGGCCGGGGAGCCTTCGGCGTCGGTGATAGCCGATGAAGGTGCTTCCGGGCCGGCCGGTGGTGTGGGTGTGTTGTTCACGGGTCAGGGTGCGCAGCGTGTGGGGATGGGGCGGGGGTTGTATGAGGCGTTCCCGGTGTTTGCTGATGTGTTGGATGAGGTGTGTGGGGCGTTTGATGAGTTGTCGGGTGGGTCGTTGCGTGAGGTGATGTTCGAGGGTCCTGCGGGGGTGTTGGATCGTACGGAGTGGGCGCAGCCTGCGTTGTTCGCGGTGGAGGTGGCGCTGTTCGCGCTGGCGGAGTCGTGGGGTGTGCGTCCGGAGCTTGTTGCGGGGCATTCGATCGGTGAGCTCGCTGCTGCGTATGTGGCGGGTGTGTGGTCTTTGTCGGATGCGGTGCGGGTGGTTGCTGCTCGGGGCCGGTTGATGGGTGCGTTGCCGTCGGGTGGGGCGATGGTGGCTCTGCAGGCGTCGGAGGGCGAGGTGCTTGGGCTGCTGGACGGTTCGGTGGGTGTGGGTATTGCGGCTGTGAACGGGCCTGAGGCGGTGGTGGTTTCGGGTGTGGAGGCTGCGGTTGTTGCGGTGTCCGAGTCCGTGGCCGGGTGGGGTCGTAAGACGAAGCGGCTGGTGGTCAGTCATGCGTTCCACTCGCTTCTGATGGACCCGATGCTGGATGAGTTCCGGGCCGTCCTGGATACGGTTGAGTTCAATGAGCCCACGCTTCCGGTGATCTCCGCTCTCACTGGCCGCCTCGCCACCGCAGGTGAGCTGTGTGATCCCGAGTTCTGGGTGCGGCATGTCCGTGAGCCCGTCCGGTTCGCGGACGTTGCCGATGTGATGCGTGCTGAGGGCGTGACCGCTTTCACCGAACTGGGGCCGGATGGGGTGCTGTCGGCTCTGGTTCCCGGTTGCGTGCCCATGCTGCGGTCCGGCCGTGACGAGCCCCGTACCGCTGTGTCCGCTCTCGCGTCCCTCTTCGTGCAGGGACAGTCCGTCGACTGGTCCGCACTCTTCACCGACACCGGCGCCAGGACCGTCGAACTCCCCACCTACGCCTTCCAACGCGAGCGTTTCTGGCTGACCTCGCACGGCTCCGACACACCCTCATGGCGGCGGCAGGGGAGCGGTCTGCAGTACCGGGTCGAGTGGGCCCGTGTCGAGGAGAGCCCGATGCGGGCCCTCCAGGGCCGTTGGCTGCTCGTTTCCGATGCGAAGTCGACCTTCGGCGGCAGTGGCTGGGGAGCGAACGTCGAGGAAGCGTTGCGCGGTCGAGGCGCCGACGTACGACAGATCGTCATATCGAAGGGCGACGGCCGTGAGGCGCTCGCGGACCGCTTGCGCGAGGAGGCCGACGGGCAGCCCGTCGCCGGGGTGCTGTCCCTGCTCGGCCTGCACCCGGATGAGGTGCCGGCGAGAACGCCCAGCGTGCCCTCGTCCGTGACAGGCGCCCTTGCGCTCTGGCAGGCGTTGCCGGACGCGGGTGTGGGCGGCCGGCTGTGGTGCGTCACAAGCGGCGCGGTCGCTGACAGCGCCTTGGACGAACGGCTGAAGGCGGAGAGTGACAGCCGCCTGCCGGACGTCCCTCAGGCGATGCTCTGGGGGATGGGCCGGGTCGCGGCCGTGGAGGGCCCAGCTCGTTGGGGCGGTCTGATCGACCTGCCGGTGAGCGTATCGACCGACACCGCCGCGCAGTTGAGCGCAGTTCTGGGTGACGGTTCGGGCGACGGATCAGGTGAGGACGAGGTCGCGATCCGCGCGACCGGCAAATGGGCGCGGCGGCTGGTGCGGGTGCCCGATGTCACCGTTCCGAGTGCTCCGCCCGTGACGCCATGGCGGCCCTCCGGCACGGTGCTGATCACCGGCGGCACCGGAACGCTGGGCAGGCAGGCGGCTGTGTGGGCGGCCAGGAACGGCGCCGAACACCTGGTGCTGGTCGGCCGGCGCGGCGACGAGGCCCCTGGAGCTGCCGAACTGCAGTCCGAAATAGAGGCGTTGGGCAAGGTCGCGGTACGGACGACCTTCGCTGCCTGCGATGTCACGGACCGGGACGCGCTGTCCCGCCTGCTCGCCGGACTCACGGCCGACGGTGGCCGCATCGAAGCGGTCCTGCACGCCGTGGGCACCGACGACCTCGGCAGCCTCGACGGGGCCGATCCGGCCACCCTGGAAGCGGTGCTGGCCGGACGGGTCGCGGGGGCGACACACCTCGACGCCCTCATCGATGACCCGGACACGCGATTCGTCCTCTTCTCCTCGCTCGTCGGAGTGCTCGGGTCCCCCGGGCTCGGCGGGCACGGTATGGGCGACGCCGTGATGGACGCACTGGCATGGCGGCGCCGTGAACGCGGGCTCCCCGCAGTGTCCGTCGCCTGGGGCCCGTGGGACGACGAGACCACCGAGTCCGGGACCGCGGACCGGGTCCGTACCCACGGCAGCGGCATCGGGCTGCTGCGGCCCGCTTCGGCACTTAACGCGCTGGGCCAGGTGATGGGGGAGGATCACCCGGCCCCGGTTGTCGCGAACGTCAACTGGTCTGACTTCGTACCGGAGTTCACCGCCACCCGCAGGCGCCCGATGCTCGACGGACTCCCGGAAACCGTCCCGGCGGCGGACGAGAACCGGTCCGTCCTGTCCGGCGACGGAGCGCAGCCCTGGCGCCGCACGATCGCCGAGCTGCCGGAGGAGGACCGCGGTCCGGCCGTACTCGCCCTCGTCCGGCGGGAGGCGGCGGCGGTGCTCGGACACAGCTCGGCCGAATCCGTGGCGGGCGGGCGCGCGTTCAAGGACCTCGGTTTCGATTCGCTCGCCGCCGTCGAACTGCGCAACCGGCTCCAGACCGTCACCGGACTCGAACTGCCCTCCACCCTGGTTTTCGACTTCCCGACGCCGACGGCGCTGGCAGGCCACCTGCTCGCGCCCGTGTCCGACGCCGACGAACGCGGACCCGTACCGACCGCAGCGCCGGACGAGCCGATCGCCATCGTCGGCATGGCGTGCCGCTATCCCGGCGGGGTCACGTCGCCCGACGACCTCTGGCGGCTGGTCGAGGCAGGCGGGGACGCGGTGTCGACCTTCCCCGAGGACCGGGGCTGGGACCTGGAGCGGCTCTACGACCCCGAACCCGGTCTGCCGGGCCGCAGCTACACCCGCGAAGGCGGCTTCCTGCACGACCTGCCGCTCTTCGACCCGGACTTCTTCGGGATCTCGCCCCGCGAGGTGTCGGCGCTCGACCCGCAGCAGCGGCTGCTGCTGGAGACCTCCTGGGAGGCGTTCGAGAGGGCCGGTGTCGATCCGGAGACCCTGCGCGGCAGCCGCACCGGCGTCTTCATGGGGTCGAACGGCCAGGACTACCCGGACCTGTTGCCAGGCCGGCCAGAGGACTTCGACGGATACCTGATGACAGGCAACGCCGCGAGCGTGATCTCCGGCCGCCTCTCGTACACCTTCGGCCTGGAGGGGCCGGCGGTGACGGTGGACACCGCGTGCTCGTCTTCGCTGGTCGCCCTGCACCTGGCGGCGCAGGCGCTGCGCGCCGGTGAGTGCTCGCTCGCGCTGGCCGGCGGCGTCGTGGCGATGACCACGCCGAACACGTTCATCGAGTTCAGCAGGCTGCGCGCGCTGTCGGCGGACGGCCGGTGCAAGGCGTTCTCGGCGGACGCGGACGGTACGGGCTGGGCAGAGGGTGTCGGGGTGCTGCTGGTGGAGCGGCTGTCGGACGCCCGCCGTAACGGCCACCAGGTGCTCGCCGTCATCCGGGGCTCCGCCGTCAACCAGGACGGCGCGTCCAACGGCCTCACTGCCCCCAGCGGCCCCTCCCAGCAGCGCGTCATCCGGCAGGCGCTGGCGAACGCAGGGCTGGCGACGAACGACATCGACGCCGTCGAGGCGCACGGCACAGGCACGCAGCTCGGCGACCCGATCGAGGCGCAGGCGCTGCTGGCCACCTACGGACAAGAGCGCCCTGTGGACCGGCCGTTGTGGCTGGGGTCGCTGAAGTCGAACATCGGCCACAGCCAGGCGGCCGCCGGGGTGGGCGGGGTCATCAAGATGGTGATGGCGCTGCGTAACGGGCTCCTCCCCAGGACTCTGCACGTCGAGGAGCCCACGCCTCAGGTCGACTGGTCGACCGGCGCCGTACGGCTGCTGGCCGAGGCCCAGTCCTGGCCGGAGGGCGCCGCCCCGCGCCGCGCCGCCGTGTCGTCCTTCGGGGCCAGCGGCACGAACGCCCACCTCATCGTGGAGGAGGCCCCGGCCCCCGGCCCCGCTCCCAGCCCTGACGTACCGGGTACCACCGCGACGCCCGCAGCTCTCCCCTGGCTGCTCTCCGCCCGTACGGAGTCCGCCGTCGCGGACCAGGCCCGCCGCCTGCTGGCCCACCTGCGGTCCGGTATCGACGTGTCCCCGCTCGACGTCGGCTGGTCGCTGCTGACGACGCGGGCTGCTTTCGATCACCGGGCGGTGGTCGTGGGGTCTGGCGCGGTCGATTTGGCGGCTGGTCTGGAGGCTCTGGCGGCTGGCGTTTCGGCGGTGGGGACGGTTCAGGGTTCGCTTCAGGGTTCATCTGGTCGGGTGGTGTTTGTTTTTCCTGGTCAGGGTGGGCAGTGGGTGGGGATGGCGGCGGGTTTGTTGGGGTCGTCGCCGGTGTTTGCTGCTCGGTTGGTGGAGTGTGCTGAGGTGTTGGATGCGTTGACGGGTTGGTCGTTGTTGGATGTGGTGCGGGGTGTGGAGGGTGCTCCGTTGTTGGAGCGGGTGGATGTGGTGCAGCCGGTGTTGTTTGCGGTGATGGTGTCGTTGTCGGCGTTGTGGGCTTCGGTGGGTGTGGTGCCGGCGGCTGTGGTGGGTCATTCGCAGGGTGAGATCGCGGCGGCGTGTGTGGCGGGTGCGTTGTCGTTGGAGGATGCGGCTCGGGTGGTGGTGTTGCGGAGCCGGGCGATTTTGGTGTTGTCGGGGCTTGGGGGTATGGCGTCGGTGGCTTTGCCGGCTGTGGAGGTCGGTGAGTTGTTGGGGCGGTGGGGGTCGGCGTTGTCCGTTGCGGTGGTGAACGGCCCGTCCTCGACGGTTGTCTCCGGTGATGGGCAGGCGC
Organism: Streptomyces sp. LN549; assembly: GCF_043203805.1. Lineage (NCBI taxonomy): Bacteria > Bacillati > Actinomycetota > Actinomycetes > Kitasatosporales > Streptomycetaceae > Streptomyces > Streptomyces sp. LN549. Next base: position 8,354,786 of record NZ_JAZHRI010000002.1, read on the forward strand.
TCGATGAACTGCTGGCGGATTTGGCGGCCAGGGGTGTGCGGGCCAAGCGTCTCCCGGTGGATTACGCCTCCCACTCGGTACATGTGGAAGCCATCGAGGATGAGCTCCTGGATCTGCTGGCCCCTATCACGCCTCTGAGCAGTGATGTCGCCTTCTACTCCGCGGTGACCGGCGGACCGGTCGACACGACCACACTCGACGCGGCGTACTGGTATCGGAATCTGCGGCAGACGGTGCGGTTCGAGGACGCGACGCGAGCTCTGCTCGCCGACGGCCATACCGTCTTCGTGGAGGCGAGTCCGCATCCGGTGCTGACCCTGGGCATCCAGGAGACCTGCGAGGACACCGGCACGCACGCGGTCAGCACCGGCACCCTGCGCCGGGACGAGGGCGGACTCGACCGCTTCCTCCTCTCGGCCGCCCAACTCCACGTCCACGGCGTCCCCGTCGACTGGAGCGCGTTGTTCGCCGGGACCGGCGCGCGCCGGTCCGACCTGCCCACGTACGCCTTCCAGCACGAGCGCCACTGGCATCAGCCGGGCACCGACGCCGTCACCGACGTGACCACCGCCGGACTTGAGCCGGTCGACCACCCGCTGCTGAGCACCGCGGTGGAACTGGCCGGTGACGGCGGCGCGATCCTCACCTCACGGATCTCGCTGCGCTCGCACCCCTGGCTCGCCGACCACGCGGTGGAGGGCACGGTACTGCTCCCCGGCACGGCCTTCGTCGAGCTCGCGATCAGGGCCGGTGACCAGGTCGGCGCGGACCGCTTCGAGGAACTGATCCTGGAGGCGCCGGTGATCCTGCCGGCAGACGGAGCCGTCCAGTTGCAGGTCGCCGTCGGCGCGCCTGATGCGGACGGCGCACGGGAACTGGCGGTCCACTCCCGGCCCGACCACGGCGCCCCTGGCGAGGACGACGAACGCGCGTGGACACGTAACGCGGGCGGAGCCCTGGTCACCGGCGGACACCCCGTCCCGACCGGCCTCACCGACTGGCCGCCCGCCGACGCCGAGGAAGTGGACGTCACCGGCGCGTACGACACGCTGCTGGGCCACGGCTACGAATACGGCCCGGCGTTCCAGGGGCTGCGCCGGGCCTGGCGACGCGGCGACGACGTCTTCGCCGAGGTCGCGCTCCCCGACGACGTAAGCACCACGGCTGGTGACTTCGCCCTGCACCCCGCGCTCCTGGACGCGGCCCTGCACGCCGTCATGCTGTCCACGCTCGGCACGGACGCGGACCCCGTCCTCCCGTTCTCCTGGAACGGGGTGAGCCTGCATGCCACCGGGGCGGCGGTGCTGCGGGTGCACTTCTCCGTGACAGGTGCCGACACCGCCTCGCTCGTCGTCGCCGACGGTGCGGGCGCCCCCGTGGCGAGCGCCGACGCGCTGTCCTGGCGGCCGGTATCCACCGACGCCCTGCGCGGCACCCGCACACCCGCCCACCACGAAGGGCTCTTCCAAGTCGCCTGGGTACCGTCCCAGGCGACCGTCACGGCCGACGCGCCCGCTTCCTGGGCGGTCGTCGCGAACGGCCTGAAGGCCGTCGACCGGCTCCGGCCCGAGCAGGGCGTGCCGGTTTACGACAGTCTGGATGCCCTACGGCAGGCCGTCGACGGCGGACAATCGGCACCTGATGCCGTCGTGCTGCCACTCGACCGCACGGGCCGGGCCGCCGGAACGGTCGGCACCACCCACACGGAGGTGCTGCGCGCCCTCGCCGTCGCCCAGGACTGGCTCGCCGACGAGAGGTTCGAGAGCGGCCGGCTGGTCCTCGCCACCGAAGGCGGTTCCCTCGCCGACGGCGGCGACGATCCGGACGAACTCGCCGCCGCCGCGGCCTGGGGCCTGCTCAAGTCCGCGCAGACCGAGAACCCGGGCCGGATCGTCCTGGTCGACATCGGCGCGGACACCGGCCTCTGGAATCCGCTCACCGAAGCCGTCGCCACCGGCGAGCCGCAGAGCGCCATCGTAGGCGGGTCGGTCCGGGTACCCAGGCTGACCCGTGTCCCCGTCACCGAGGACGACCCCGGCACACCCCTCGACCCCGACGGCACGGTCCTCATCACCGGCGGCACCGGCGTCCTGGGCGGCATGCTCGCCGACCGGCTGGTCAGGCACCACCACGTCAAGCACCTGCTGCTCACGAGCCGGCGCGGCGACCAGGCACCCGGAGCAGCCGAACTCGCGGCAGAACTGGCACAGCTTGGTGCCACCGTGACCATCGCCGCCTGCGACATGGCCGACCGCGCGGCGGTCGCCGAGGTGCTGGCCTCGATCCGCGCCGAGCACCCGCTCACCGCCGTCGTGCACACCGCCGGCGTGGCCGACGACGGCGTCATCCCGGCCCTGACCCCCCAGCGGACCGCCGACGTCCTGAGGCCCAAGGTGGACGCCGCCTGGCACCTGCACGAACTCACTCGCGACACGGGCCTGGCGGCCTTCGTCCTCTTCTCGTCCGCCGCCGCCACTCTCGGCGGTGCCGGCCAGGGCAACTACGCCGCAGCCAACGCCTTCCTCGACGCCCTCGCCCAGCACCGCCACACGGCAGGCCTGCCCGCACTCACCCTGTCCTGGGGCCTGTGGGGACAGGCCAGCGGCATCACCGCCCACCTCAGCGACGCCGACCATCAGCGGATGGCCCGGGCCGGTATGGCCGCACTCGGCGCCGACGAAGCCCTGGCCCTGTTCGACACGGCCCTCACCCTGCGTACCCCGTGGCTCCTGCCGATGCGGCTGGACATCAAGGCGCTGCGGCGGCAGGGAGACACCTTGCCCACCCTCTTCCACGGCCTCGTCCGCCGCACACCACGGCGCGGTACGGCGGGCGCCGACCCGGCCGCCACCGCCTCGTCACTGGTCCAGCGGCTCACCACCATGACCCCGGCGCAACAGGAGGCCGAGATCCTCGACCTCGTACGCACCCACGTCAGCACGGTCCTCGGCCACTCCGCCGGGCAGAAGGTCGACGCGGAACGCGCCTTCAAGGAACTCGGATTCGACTCCCTCACCGCGGTCGAGCTCCGCAACCGGCTCAACGCGTCGGTCGGACGACGCCTGCCCGCGACCCTCGTCTTCGACTACCCGACACCGCAGGCGCTGACCACGTACCTGCGCGATGAACTCGTCGGCTCCGGGCTGTCCGCCGACGACCTGGTCTTTCAGGAGATCGACAGGCTCGGCTCCGTCCTGCGGATAGCGGCCCTCGACACCATGGCCCGCGACCAGGCCAGGGCCCGGCTGAAGAGCCTGCTGGCGCTGCCGCTGTGGAACGAGGCGGCAGCGGGCGAGGGAATGACCGACGTGGTGGATGAGATCGACGGCTCCTCGGCCGAGGAGATCTTCGACTTCATCGACAAGGAATTCGGCCTGAACGCCAACTGATCGGCCGTCAATCAACCGAGCGGACTGAGTGGGGCATCAGCGATGGAGAACGACCAGAAGCTCGTTTCGTACCTGAAGAAAGTCACGGCCGACCTCTACCAGACGCGCCACCGTCTGCAGGAACTCGAACAGAACACCCGCGAGCCCATCGCGATCGTCGGCATGGCCTGCCGCTTCCCCGGCGGCGTCCAGTCCCCGGACGACCTGTGGCGGCTCGTCTCCGACGGCACCGACGCCATCACCGACTTCCCGACCGACCGTGGCTGGAACGAGGAGCTGTACGACCCCGACCCCGACCGTCAGGGCAAGAGCTACGTTCGCGAGGGCGGCTTCCTTCACGACGCGGCCGACTTCGACGCGGCCTTCTTCGGTATGAGCCCACGGGAGGCCCTGGCCGTGGACGTTCAGCAGCGGCTGCTGCTTGAGACCTCCTGGGAAGCCTTCGAACAGGCCGGCATCCGCCCCCAGTCGGTCAAGGACGCTCCGGTCGGGGTCTACGCCGGGGTGATGTACGGCGACTACGCCCAGCGCTTCCGCCACATCCCCGACGGCTTCGAGGGCTACCTGCTGCACGGCAGTGCGGGCAGCGTCGCGTCCGGCCGCGTCGCCTACAACCTGGGTCTGGTCGGCCCCGCGGTGACCGTCGACACCGCCTGCTCGTCCTCCTTGGTCGCCCTGCACCTGGCCGCCCAGTCCCTGCGCGCGGGCGAGTGCTCGCTCGCGCTCGCCGGTGGTGTCTCCGTGATGGCGACCCCTGGCCCCTTCGTCGAGTTCAGCCGCCAGCGCGGCTTGTCGCCGGAGGGCCGCTGCAAGTCCTTCGCCGCCGACGCCGACGGCGCCGGCTGGGGCGAAGGCGTCGGCATGCTGCTGGTCGAGCGGCTGTCGGACGCCCGCCGCAACGGCCACCGGGTACTGGCCGTGCTGAGCGGTTCGGCGATGAACCAGGACGGCGCGTCGAACGGCTTCACCGCACCCAATGGTCCCTCTCAACAGCGGGTTATCCGACAGGCGTTGGCGAGTGCGGGGCTGTCCGCGGGTGACGTGGACGTGGTCGAGGGCCACGGCACCGGTACGCCACTCGGTGATCCGATCGAGGCGCAGGCGCTGCTGGCCACGTACGGGAAGGAACGACCTGCGGGCCGGCCGCTGTGGTTGGGGTCGTTGAAGTCGAACATCGGTCACGCCCAGGCTGCCGCCGGGGTGGCGGGCGTGATCAAGATGGTCATGGCGTTGCAGCATCGCACTCTGCCGCAGACCCTGCACGTGGATGAGCCGACGCCACAGGTGGACTGGACCGCGGGCGCTGTGGAGCTGTTGACCGAGGCGCGGGCCTGGGAAGAGGTCGAGGGTCGCCCGCGGCGGGCGGGTGTGTCCTCCTTCGGAATCAGTGGGACGAATGCGCACGTGATTGTGGAGGAGGCTCCGGCGTTGCCGTCGTCGTCGGGCGAGGGCCCGGTGGTGGTGCCGGTTGCGGTGCCGTGGGTGGTGTCGGGGCGTTCGGTGGAGGGTTTGCGGGCGCAGGCCGGGCGGTTGCTGGCGCGGGTCGAGGGTGACCTGGGGTTGTCGGTGGTGGATGTGGGTGCGTCGTTGGTGGGGACGCGTTCGGTGTTCGAGCACCGTGCGGTTGTGGTGGGTGGTGGGCGTGAGGAGCTGCTGGGGGGCCTGGCGGGGCTGGCGGCCGGGGAGCCTTCGGCGTCGGTGATCACGGGGGCGGCTGCTGGGCCGGCCGGTGGTGTGGGTGTGTTGTTCACAGGTCAGGGTGCGCAGCGTGTGGGGATGGGGCGGGGGTTGTATGAGGCGTTCCCGGTGTTTGCTGATGTGTTGGATGAGGTGTGTGGGGCGTTTGATGAGTTGTTGGGTGGGTCGTTGCGTGAGGTGATGTTCGAGGGTCCTGCGGGGGTGTTGGACCGTACGGAGTGGGCGCAGCCTGCGTTGTTCGCGGTGGAGGTGGCGCTGTTCGCGCTGGCGGAGTCGTGGGGTGTGCGTCCGGAGCTTGTTGCGGGGCATTCGGTGGGCGAGCTCGCTGCTGCGTATGTGGCGGGTGTGTGGTCTTTGTCGGATGCGGTGCGGGTGGTTGCTGCTCGGGGCCGGCTGATGGGTGTGTTGCCGTCGGGTGGGGCGATGGTGGCTCTGCAGGCGTCGGAGGGTGAGGTGCTTGGGCTGCTGGACGGTTCGGTGGGTGTGGGTATTGCGGCTGTGAACGGGCCTGAGGCGGTGGTGGTTTCGGGTGTGGAGGCTGCGGTTGTTGCGGTGTCCGAGTCCGTGGCCGGGTGGGGTCGCAAGACGAAGCGGCTGGTGGTCAGCCATGCGTTCCACTCGCTTCTGATGGACCCGATGCTGGACGACTTCCGGGCCGTCCTGCGGCAGGTTGACTTCAACGAACCGCGTATCCCGGTGGTGTCCGCTCTCACTGGCCGCCTCGCCACCGCAGGTGAGCTGTGTGATCCCGAGTTCTGGGTGCGGCATGTCCGTGAGCCCGTCCGGTTCGCGGACGTCGCCGAGGCCATGAACGACGAGGGAATCACCGCTTTCACCGAACTGGGGCCGGATGGGGTGCTGTCGGCTCTCGTGCCCGGTTGCGTGCCCATGCTGCGGTCCGGCCGTGACGAGCCCCGTACCGCTGTGTCCGCTCTCGCGTCCCTCTTCGTGCAGGGACAGTCCGTCGACTGGTCCGCGCTCTTCACCGACACCGGCGCCAGGACCGTCGACCTCCCCACCTACGCCTTCCAACGCGAGCGTTTCTGGCTCGATGCGGGACCCGCTACAGCGGACGCGGGCCTGGTCACGCTGGGCCACCCATTCGTGGGTGCGGTTGTGGAGCTGGCCGAACCGGGCGGTGTGGTGGTGTCCGGGCGGCTGTCCCGGCGCTCGCACGCATGGCTGGCCGATCACGCGGTACTGGACACGGTGCTGGTGCCCGGGACGGCCTTCGTCGAGCTGGCCTCGTGGATAGGGGAGCGCTGGGGCGGCGGCGGTGTCGAGGAACTGACGCTGGCTGCTCCGCTCCTGCTGCCCGAGCGTGGTGACGTCCAGATCCAGGTGATAGTCGGATCCCCCGACGACACCGGTCGACGCGACATCAGCATCAGTTCGCGGCCCGGACCGGCGGCCACCGAGACGTTCGAGGAGCCGAAGGCGTGGACGCAGAACGCGACCGGTGTCCTACGGCAGAGCGGGGACGTGCTGCCGCGACCGGACGACCTGTTCACCCAGTGGCCCCCCGCGCACGCCGTCGTGGTCGACACCGAAAGGGCGTACGAGCGGCTGGCCGAGACCGGTCACGGCTATGGGCCGGCGTTCCAGGGCCTCCGGGCGGTATGGCGCACCGAGGACGACGTCTTCGCCGAGGTGGAGCTGCCCGGCGAACAGCACTCCGCGGCATCGGCCTTCGCCCTGCACCCGGCGCTGCTCGACGCGACCCTGCACGCGGTGGGGCTGAGCGACCTCTTCGGGGACGACGGCGCCCAGGCACGGCTGCCGTTCTCCTGGCAGGGCGCCGACATCCACGCCTGGGGAGCCTCCGCGCTACGGGTCCGGCTGACCAGGACCGGCCCCGACACGCTCTCCCTGGTCGCCGCCGACCCGACGGGCCAACCCGTCGCCACCATCGAAGCCCTCGTCCTGCGGCCCGTCTCCGCCGAACAGCTCGACGCGGCCCGCGACCGGGGCCCGGACTCCCTGTTCCGAACGGACTGGGTGGCCCTTCCGCTGCGGAAGCAGCCGACAGAGGCGGCGGGCCTGTGGGTCGTACTCGGCGAGGATGCCACCGGGACGGCCGCCGGACTCCGAGCGGCGAACTGCCGGACGGAGACGTACGACGACCTCGACGCCTTGGCCGCGGCGGCTGCCGCCGGGGCGACGGTCCCTGACGTGGTCGTCCACGCCTGCCGGCCCACGATCGGCGAAGAGCCGACAGCGGCGACGCGCGAGGTGCTGGAACTGGCCCAACGATTCCTGGAGTCGGCGCAGTTCGACGGCTCCCGGCTGGTGCTGCTGACCCGCGGGGCGGTCGCCGCACGCCCTGACGAGGACGTGCCCGACCTTGCCCTGGCCGCCGCGTGGGGACTGCTGCGCTCGGCGCAGACCGAGCAGCCGGGACGGTTTATCGTCGTCGACCGCACAGGAGACGCGCCGACGGCAGCTCACCTGCTGCCCGCTCTCCTGGCCGCGAACGAGCCTCAGGCCGCCTTCCGGGACGACGGCGTACTCGTCCCGCGGCTCGTCCGCGCCAAGGGCTCGGCACCCGCCGGTGAGCCGGGGCTCGACCCGACCGGCACCGTGCTGATCACCGGAGGAACCGGGACGCTCGGTGGCTTGGTCGCGCGCCACCTGGTACGAGAACACGGCGTCCGTAAGCTGCTGCTGACCAGCCGTCAGGGTATGGCGGCTCCGAGCGCCGCCGGGCTCGTGGCGGAGCTGGCCGAACTGGGAGCCGACGCGATGGTGGTGGCCTGTGACGCCGCCGACCGCGACGCACTCGCCGCCTCCCTGGCGACGATTCCCGCCGGGGCGCCGCTCACCGCCGTGGTCCATGCCGCCGGTGTACTGGACGACGGCGTGCTGGACTCGCTGACCCCCGACCGGCTCGACACAGTGTTCCGCCCCAAAGCGGACGCCGCGCTGAATCTGCACGAGCTGACGCGCGACACGGACCTCGCGGCCTTCGTGCTGTTCTCTTCCGCGGCAGCCGTCCTCGGTGGCGCCGGCCAGGCCGGATACGCGGCGGCGAACGCGTACCTCGACGCGCTGGCGCAGCACCGGCACGCGCACGGGCTGCCCGCGGTGTCCCTCGCCTGGGGCCTGTGGAGCGAGGCCAGCGCGCTCACCGGGCAGCTCACCGACACCGACCGCCGCCGAGCGGCACGTGGCGGCGTCATCGCGCTGTCCACCGAAGAAGGACTGGCTCTGTTCGACGCGGCGTTCGTCGCCCATGACCAGCCTCAACTGGTGCCTGTTCAAATGGACTTGGCGTCCGTACGGCAGAACGGCAACATCCCCGCGCTGCTCCGGCGCCTGGTACGTCCGGCGGCCCGCACGGTCGCCAAGCGCGGAACCGAGGGCACCCAAAGCCTGCGCCGCCGGCTCGTCGCGCTGCCCGCCGAAGACCGCGAACCCGCGGTGCTCGCCCTCGTGTGCGGGCACGTCGCGGACGTCCTCGGCCACAGCTCCGTCACCGCCGTGGACCCGGGCCGGGCCTTCCAGGAAGCCGGCTTCGACTCGCTGACCGCGGTCGAGCTGCGCAACCGGCTGACCGACGAGACCGGGCTCCGGCTTCCAGCCACACTCGTCTTCGACTATCCCACCCCCCAGGTGATGGCCCGCCGCATCCTCGCGGACGTGCTCGGCGAGGAAACTGCCGCACCCGCCGCCCAGGTCACGGCCCCGGTCCCGCTCGGCAACGACCCGGTCGCGATCATCGGCATGGCCTGCCGCTTCCCCGGCGGCGTCACGACCCCCGAGGAACTGTGGCAGATGCTGTCCGCGGGCGCCGACGGCATCTCCGGCTTCCCCGCGAACCGCGGCTGGGACCTCGCCGACCTCTACGACCCCGACCCCGAGCGGACCGGGAAGACCTACACCCGCGAAGGCGGCTTCCTCCACGACCTCGACCAGTTCGACCCCGCCTTCTTCGGGATTTCGCCCCGCGAGGCACTGGGCATGGACCCTCAGCAGCGGCTGCTCCTGGAGACTTCCTGGGAAGCCCTCGAACGCGCCGGGATCGACCCCGACACACTCCGCGGCAGCCGCACAGGCGTCTTCGTCGGCGCGAACGGCCAGGACTACGCGGCCCTGCTCGCCGAGTCCCCCCAGGACTACGAGGGCTACCTGCTGACCGGCGGCTCGGCCAGCGTCATCTCCGGTCGCCTCTCGTACGCGTACGGCTTCGAGGGCTCTGCCGTGACGGTCGACACGGCGTGCTCGTCCTCCCTGGTCGCCCTGCACCTGGCCGCCCAGGCCCTCCGCGGTGGCGAGTGCTCCATGGCGCTCGTCGGCGGAGCCGCGGTGATGTCCACCCCGACGCTGTTCGTGGAGTTCAGCCGCCAGCGCGGGTTGTCGGCAGACGGCCGGTGCAAGGCGTTCTCGGCGGACGCGGACGGTACGGGCTGGTCGGAAGGTGTCGGGGTGCTGCTGGTGGAGCGGCTGTCGGACGCCCGCCGCAACGGCCACCGGGTGCTCGCGGTCGTACGCGGCTCGGCGGTCAACCAGGACGGCGCGTCCAACGGCCTCACCGCGCCGAACGGCCCTTCGCAGCAACGGGTCATCCGGCAGGCCCTCGCCAGTGCGGGCCTCTCCGCTGACCAGGTCGACGTGGTGGAGGCGCACGGCACCGGGACCCGGCTGGGCGATCCGATCGAGGCCCAGGCCGTGCTGGCGACGTACGGGCAAGGCCGGCCGGCGGACCGGCCGTTGTGGCTGGGGTCGTTGAAGTCGAACATCGGGCACACGCAGGCCGCCGCCGGAGTGGGCGGCGTGATCAAGATGGTGATGGCGCTGCAACACGGCACCTTGCCGAAGACCCTGCACGTCACGGAACCGACACCACAGGTCGACTGGACCGAGGGCGCCGTGGAGTTGCTGACCGAGGCACGCCCGTGGGACACCGACGGCCGGCCGCGCCGGGCCGGGATCTCCTCCTTCGGGGTCAGCGGAACCAACGCCCACGTGTTGATCGAGCAGGCCCCGGAACCTGTGACGCATAGGGCCCTTGCGCTCACGGGCCCCGAACACGATGCGGAACAGCCCGACCTGACGGCCGTGCCTCTCCTGCTGTCGGCGAAGTCCGAGGCCGCGGTACGAGCCCAGGCGCGTCGGCTGCAGTCCGTGGTGGAGTCCGGCGTTCCCGTGGCGGACATCGCGCTGTCACTGATCACTCAGCGGTCCCTGCTCGATCACCGGGCGGTGGTCGTGGGGTCTGGCGCGGTCGATTTGGCGGCTGGTCTGGAGGCTCTGGCGGCTGGCGTTTCGGCGGTGGGGACGGTTCAGGGTTCATCTGGTCGGGTGGTGTTTGTTTTTCCTGGTCAGGGTGGGCAGTGGGTGGGGATGGCGGCGGGTTTGTTGGGGTCGTCGCCGGTGTTTGCTGCTCGGTTGGTGGAGTGTGCTGAGGTGTTGGATGCGTTGACGGGTTGGTCGTTGTTGGATGTGGTGCGGGGTGTGGAGGGTGCTCCGTTGTTGGAGCGGGTGGATGTGGTGCAGCCGGTGTTGTTTGCGGTGATGGTGTCGTTGTCGGCGTTGTGGGCTTCGGTGGGTGTGGTGCCGGCGGCTGTGGTGGGTCATTCGCAGGGTGAGATCGCGGCGGCGTGTGTGGCGGGTGCGTTGTCGTTGGAGGATGCGGCTCGGGTGGTGGTGTTGCGGAGCCGGGCGATTTTGGTGTTGTCGGGGCTTGGGGGTATGGCGTCGGTGGCTTTGCCGGCTGTGGAGGTCGGTGAGTTGTTGGGGCGGTGGGGGTCGGCGTTGTCCGTTGCGGTGGTGAACGGCCCGTCCTCGACGGTTGTTTCCGGTGATGGGCAGGCGCTCGATGAACTGCTGGCGGATTTGGCGGCCAGGGGTGTGCGGGCCAAGCGTCTGCCGGTGGATTACGCCTCCCATTCGGTACATGTGGAAGCCATCGAGGATGAGTTGTCGCGGGTGCTGGCGTCGGTCGTGCCGGTGTCGAGTGGTGTTGCGTTCTATTCGACGGTGACCGGCGAACCGGTCGACACGAGTTCGTTGGACGCGGCGTATTGGTATCGGAATCTGCGGCAGACGGTGCGGTTCGAGGACGCGACGCGCGCTCTGTTGGCTGATGGTTACACCGTCTTCGTGGAGGCGAGTCCGCATCCGGTGCTCGCGGTGGGTGTGCAGGAGAGCGCTGAGGCCGCGGGTGTCGATGTGGTGTTCACCGGTTCCCTGCGCCGGGACGAGGGCGGACTCGACCGCTTCCTCCTCTCGGCCGCCCAACTCCACGTCCACGGAACACGGATCGACTGGTCCTCGCTCTTCGAAGCCACCGGCGCCCGGACCATCGACCTTCCCACGTACCCCTTCCAGCGACAGCGCTACTGGCTCCAGCCGCCCGCGCACCGCCTCACCGGCGACCTCGCCGGAGCCGGGCTCGCCGACGCGAACCACCCCCTGCTCGGCGCCGAAGTCGGCCTCGCGGACGGGGCAGGCGCCGTGCTCACCGGGCGCATCTCGCTGGAGTCCCAGCCCTGGCTGGCCGATCACGCGGTCCTGGACACCGTGCTGCTGCCGGGCACCGGATTCGTGGAGCTGGCCGCCCGGGCCGCTCGCCAGATCGGCGCCGACCGTATCGAGGAACTCACCCTGCACGCACCGCTGGTGCTACCCGAACGCGGCGCCATCCAGGTGCAGGTGGTCGTCGGCCGGCAGGACGCGTCGGGGTATTCGGAGATCGCGGTCCACTCGCGGCCCGACACCCCCGGCCCGGACGGGGACCGCGCCTGGACACGGCACGCCATGGGATCCCTCGGCACCGCGAACAACCAGGAGGAGCCCACCTACGACGAGTTGATGACCTGGCCACCTGCCGACGCCGACGAACTGCCCGTGGCCGGCATGTACGAGCGCTTCACCGCGCTCGGGTACGGCTACGGCCCGGCCTTCCAGGGCCTGCGCAGGGCCTGGCAGCGCGGCGACGACGTCTTCGCCGAGGTCGCTCTGCCCGAGGACGTGAGCGCCACCGCGACCGCGTACGAGATCCACCCCGCCCTGCTGGACTCCGCGCTCCACGCCTCCGTCCTCGCCCTGCACGGCGAGGACAGCACCGCCGTACTGCCCTTCTCCTGGAACGGAGTGCGACTGCACACCGCCGGCCCCGCGGCGCTGCGCGTCCACTTCCACCGGACAGGCAAGGAGGAGGTGACCGTCGCCGTGACGGACGCCACCGGGCGGCCGGTCGCGTCGGTCGCGTCCCTGGTCGCCCGCCCGGTCGCCGCAGACCAACTGGCCCAGGCCCGGCAGGCGCTGGGCGACGAGTCGGCCGGGACGGACGCGTGGCGCTACCGGATCGACTGGGCACCTGTCGGCGACACCCCCGACGGCACGCTGTCCGGCACCTGGCTGCTGGCCATTCCGGCCGTGCACGCCAAGAACGCCTGGGTACGAGCCTCCGCGACCGCGCTGAGCGGGCGCGGCGCCACCGTCCGGCAGGTCCTCGTGGACGAGACCGATCTCGACCGCGCCGAGCTCGCCGCACGCCTCAAGGAGGCGGCGGACAACGTGCCCGTCACCGGCGTGCTCTCCTGGCTCGCCCTCGACGAGCGCAGGCATCCCGAGCACGGTGCCGTCCCGCTCGGCCTCGCCCACTCGGTCACCCTGATCCAGGCCCTCGACACCGCCGGGATTCAGGCACCCGTCTGGTGCGCCACCCAGGACGCAGCCGCGGCGACCTCGACCGACCGGCTCACCAACCCCGTACAGTCCGCTGTCTGGGGGCTCGGCCGGGTCGTCGCCCTGGAACAGCCCGAACAGTGGGGCGGCCTCGTCGACCTCCCCGCCGAACCGACCGAACGCGCCCTGGCCCGGCTCACCGACATCCTCAGCGCCGACCGCGACGAGGACCAGGTCGCCATCCGCGACTCCGGCGTATTCGTCCGCCGGCTTAACCGCGCCCCGGCCGGCGGACCGGCCACCGATCGTGCCTGGACACCCCACGGCACCGTGCTGGTCACAGGCGGCACCGGTGCCCTCGGCGGCCACGTCGCCCGCTGGCTCGCCACCAACGGTGCCACGCGGATCGTCCTCACCAGCCGAAGCGGCGAAGCAGCGCCCGGAGCGAGGGAACTCAAGGCCGAACTCGAGGCCTTCGGGGTGAACGCCACCTTCGCGGCCTGTGACATCGCCGACCGCACCCAACTGGCCGACCTGCTCGCCTCGCTGCCGGCCGACGAACCTCTCACCGCTGTCTTCCACGTCGCGGGCGTCTCCCGTGACGGCGTGGTGGACGCCCTCACGTACGACGACATGGACACCGTCCTGCGGCCGAAGATCGACGCCGCGTTCAACCTGCACGAACTCACGGAACACCTCGACCTGTCGGCCTTCGTGCTGTTCTCGTCCGTCTCCGGCGTCCTCGGCTCCGCCGGCCAGGCCAGCTACGCCGCAGGCAACACCTACCTCGACTCGCTGGTCCAGCAGCGCCGCGCCCGCGGCCTCGCCGGCACCGCGCTGGGCTGGGGCATGTGGGGCGGCGACGGCATGGCAACGCTGGGGACGAACGAGGAACGGATCAAGCGCCGCGGCATCCGCCCCATGGACCCGGAGGCCGCGATCGACGTCATGGCCCAGGCCCTCCGCGAGGACGAACCGTTCCTCACCATCATCGACGTCGACTGGCGGCGCTTTGTCGCCGAGGTGCACCGCGGCCGGGCCCGGCCCCTGATCGGTGACCTGCCCGAGGTGCGGGCCCTGCGCACCGCCACGGCCACCCGGGCCGCGGACCCCGCCGAGATTCCGGACAACCTGGCCGACCGCCTGACCGGACTGTCGCAGGCAGAGCAGGACCGCCTCCTTACCACGCTGGTACGGGCACAGGCCGCCACGGTCCTCGGCCATGTCTCACCCAACGGAGTCGCGGCAGAACGGGCCTTCAAGGAGCTGGGCTTCGACTCGCTGGCCTCCGTGGAACTACGCAACCGGCTCAACACTGCGACCGGCCTGAGGCTGCCCGCCACGCTCATCTTCGACTATCCGACCTCCGCCGCCCTGGCCGGCTATCTGCGGGGGCAACTCGTCCCGGACGAGACGCCGACGGTCGCCTCCGTCCTCGCGGAGTTCGACCGCCTCGAAGCCGTCCTCGACGCATTCGCCGCCGACCAGGAAGCCCAACCCCAACTCATGCTCCGCTCCCGGGAGATCATGGCGAAGATCGGCATCCCGGCGCCCGAGAACGGCCCCACGGCATCGACGCAGAAGCTCGATGCCGCGTCCGACGACGAGATCTTCGACTTCATCAACAAGGAACTCGGCAAGTCGAACCAATCGAACTAGCGCCTGCGCCGGGGCGGCCCGCTGCACGGGCCGCCCCGGAACGAGCCGAGTTCGCGACGGAATCCCGCCTGGTGGAGAGAGTGACGCACTGATGGAAAACGAAGAGAAGCTCCGCGAATACCTGAAGTGGGTCACCGCCGACCTGGTCCAGTCCCGCGAACGCGTTGCGGAACTGGAGTCCCAGGCCGCCGAACCGATCGCGATTTCCGGCATTGCCTGCCGCTTCCCGGCCGGCGTCCGCTCCCCTGAAGACCTCTGGCGTCTCGTCTCCACCGGCACCGACGCGGCGGCCCGGATCCCGACCGACCGTGGCTGGGACGTGGAAGACCTCTACGACCCGGAACTCACCCGGCCCGGCTCCATCGGCACCCGAGAGGGCTCCTTCCTGGAGGACCTCGGCGACTTCGACGCGGGCTTCTTCGGCATCTCGCCGCGTGAGGCGCTGGGCATGGACCCGCAGCAGCGGCTGCTGCTGGAGACGTCGTGGGAGGCGCTGGAGCGGGCGGGCATCGACCCGCACTCGCTGCGCAACAGCCGCACCGGCGTCTTCGTCGGCTCCAACACCTGGGACTACGCCCCACCTCTCACCCAGGCCCCCGACGAGGTCGCCGGCTACCTGATGACCGGCAACACCCCCAGCGTGATGTCCGGCCGGATCTCCTACACCCTTGGCCTCGAAGGCCCGGCGGTCACCCTGGACACCGCCTGCTCGTCCTCCCTCGTCGCCCTCCACCTGGCCGCTCGCTCCCTCCGCTCCGGCGACTGCTCGCTCGCCCTGGTCGGCGGGGTCGCCGTCATGGCGGCACCCGGCGTGCTCATGGAGTTCAGCCGCCAGCGAGGCCTTGCCCCCGACGGGCGCTCCAAGGCGTTCGCCGCCGGCGCGGACGGCGTCGGCTGGGGCGAAGGCGTCGGCGTGCTCGTGGTGGAGCGGCTGTCGGATGCCCGGCGGCACGGTCGCCGGGTGCTGGCGGTGGTGCGGGGTTCGGCGGTGAATCAGGACGGTGCGTCGAACGGGCTGACGGCGCCGAATGGTCCCTCTCAACAGCGGGTTATCCGGCAGGCGTTGGCGAGTGCGGGCTTGTCCGCGGCGGACGTGGATGCTGTGGAGGCGCATGGTACGGGGACGCGGCTCGGTGATCCGATCGAGGCGCAGGCGCTGCTGGCGACCTACGGTCAGGGGCGGTCGGCCGAGAAGCCCTTGTGGCTGGGTTCGTTGAAGTCGAACATCGGACACACGCAGGCTGCCGCCGGGGTGGCGGGCGTGATCAAGATGGTCATGGCGTTGCAGCATCGCACTCTGCCGCAGACCCTGCACGTGGATGAGCCGACGCCACAGGTGGACTGGACCGCGGGCGCTGTGGAGCTGTTGACCGAGGCGCGGGCCTGGGAAGAGGTCGAGGGTCGCCCGCGGCGGGCGGGTGTGTCCTCCTTCGGAATCAGTGGGACGAATGCGCACGTGATTGTGGAGGAGGCTCCGGCGTTGCCGTCGTCGTCGGGCGAGGGCCCGGTGGTGGTGCCGGTTGCGGTGCCGTGGGTGGTGTCGGGGCGTTCGGTGGAGGGTTTGCGGGCGCAGGCCGGGCGGTTGCTGGCGCGGGTCGAGGGTGACCTGGGGCTGTCGGTGGTGGATGTGGGTGCGTCGTTGGTGGGGACGCGTTCGGTGTTCGAGCACCGGGCGGTTGTGGTCGGTGGTGGGCGTGAGGAGCTGCTGGGGGGCCTGGCGGGGCTGGCGGCCGGGGAGCCTTCGGCGTCGGTGATAGCCGATGAAGGTGCTTCCGGGCCGGCCGGTGGTGTGGGTGTGTTGTTCACGGGTCAGGGTGCGCAGCGTGTGGGGATGGGGCGGGGGTTGTACGAGGCGTTCCCGGTGTTTGCTGATGTGTTGGATGAGGTGTGTGGGGCGTTTGATGAGTTGTCGGGTGGGTCGTTGCGTGAGGTGATGTTCGAGGGTCCTGCGGGGGTGTTGGACCGGACGGAGTGGGCGCAGCCTGCGTTGTTCGCGGTGGAGGTGGCGCTGTTCGCGCTGGCGGAGTCCTGGGGTGTGCGTCCGGAGCTTGTTGCGGGGCATTCGATCGGTGAGCTCGCTGCTGCGTATGTGGCGGGTGTGTGGTCCTTGTCGGATGCGGTGCGGGTGGTTGCTGCTCGGGGCCGGCTGATGGGTGCGTTGCCGTCGGGTGGGGCGATGGTGGCTCTGCAGGCGTCGGAGGGTGAGGTGCTTGGGCTGCTGGACGGTTCGGTGGGTGTGGGTATTGCGGCTGTGAACGGGCCTGAGGCGGTGGTGGTTTCGGGTGTGGAGGCTGCCGTTGTTGCGGTGTCCGAGTCGGTGGCGGGGTGGGGTCGTAAGACGAAGCGGCTGGTGGTCAGTCATGCGTTCCACTCGCTGTTGATGGACCCGATGCTGGACGACTTCCGGGCCGTCCTGGATACGGTTGAGTTCAATGAGCCCACGCTTCCGGTGATCTCCGCTCTCACTGGCCGCCTCGCCACCGCAGGTGAGCTGTGTGATCCCGAGTTCTGGGTGCGGCATGTCCGTGAGCCCGTCCGGTTCGCGGACGTTGCCGATGTGATGCGTGCTGAGGGCGTGACCGCTTTCACCGAACTGGGGCCGGATGGGGTGCTGTCGGCTCTGGTTCCCGGTTGCGTGCCCATGCTGCGGTCCGGCCGTGACGAGCCCCGTACCGCTGTGTCCGCTCTCGCGTCCCTCTTCGTGCAGGGACAGTCCGTCGACTGGTCCGCGCTCTTCACCGACACCGGCGCCAGGACCGTCGAACTCCCCACCTACGCCTTCCAGCGCACCCGCTACTGGCTCGAGGCGACATCCGGCGGCGCCTCGACGGGCCATCCGTTCGTGGGTGCCGTCGTCGAACTGGTCGGTGCGGGCGGTCTCGTCGTGTCGGGCCGGCTGTCCCGGCGGTCGCACGGATGGCTGGCCGATCACGCGGTACTGGACACGGTGCTGGTGCCCGGGACGGCCTTCGTCGAGCTGGCCTCATGGATAGGGGAGCGCTGGGGCGGCGGTGTCGAAGAGCTGACACTGCAGGCACCGCTCGTGCTGCCGGACCGCGATGACGTGCAGATCCAGGTGGTCGTCGGTGCCCCGGACGACAGCGGCCGTCGCGAGATATCCGTCTATTCTCGCGCCGACGCCGGGACCGATGACGAGTCCGCCGGCTGGGTTCAGCACGCGACCGGCACCCTCGCGGCCGACCGGCAGGACCCCGCAGAGGATCTGGACTGGACGGTATGGCCGCCAGCCGGTGCGGTGCCCGTGGAGACCGAAGGGGCCTACGAACGGCTGGCGGGCGCTGGTTTCGCCTACGGGCCCGCGTTCCAGGGACTGCGGATGGTCTGGAAGAACGGGGACGACGTCTTCGCCGAGGTGGAGTTGCCGGTCGAACAGCATTCGGCGGCCGCGTCGTTCGCCCTTCACCCCGCCCTACTGGACTCGGCCCTGCATGCCATCGGCGCGGGCGAACTGCTGGGCGACGACCCCACCGGCAGGCTGCCCTTCTCCTGGCGCGGCGCCACGGTCCACGCCTGGGGAGCCACAGCGCTACGGGTCCGGCTGACCAGGACCGGCCCCGACACGCTCTCCCTGGTCGCCGCCGACCCGGCCGGTCAACCGGTCGTCTCCATCGACGCGTTGGCCTTGCGTCCGATCACCGCCGACCAGTTCCGCACCGCGGGCACAGGAGTGCACGACGCGCTCTACCGCGTGGACTGGACCGAACGTGACCTGCCGGAATCCGCCGAGGCGGCCTCGTACGCCCTTCTCGGCGCCGGTGACGCCCTCACCCGCACCGCCGCCCGCACCGGCATTCCGGCCTACGCCGATCTTGATCGCCTGCGTGAGGCCGTCGACGCCGACACTCCGGTGCCGCCCTGCGTGGTCGTACCCCTCGCATCGAGCACCACGCCCGCCGGCTTCGCCGTCGCGGAAGCGCACCACAGTGTGCACGACGCGCTGGCAGTCGTGCAGGAGTGGCTGGCGGACGAACGCTTCGCCGCGGCCAGGCTCATGGTGCTGACCCGGCGGGCGGTCGCGGTCGGCCGGGACGAGGACGTGCTGGATCTCGAACGCGCCCCTGTCCGCGGTCTGGTGCGGTCCGCACTGCGGGAGAACCCGGACCGGTTCCTGCTGGCCGACGTCGACGAGCTGACGCCCGACGCGATACGGGTCGCGGTGGCGGCCTCGTCGGCCGGCGAAGCGGAGACCGCGATACGAGGCGGCCGCGTACTGGTGCCACGGCTGGCACGCGCAGTCGCGGACGTGAACCTCCCGCTGCCCGGGGCATCGGCATGGCGGCTCGAATCCCTCGGACGAGGCACGCTGGAGGACAACCTCGTCCTCACCCCGTACCCCGCCGCCGAGGCACCGCTCAAGGAGGGCGAGGTACGGGTCGGCGTCCGGGCCGGCGGACTCAACTTCCGTGACGTGATGATCGCGTTGGGCATGTACCCGGGCGAGGCGCGGATCGGTGCAGAAGGGGCCGGTGTCGTCCTCGGCGTCGGCCCCGGAGTGACCCGGCTCGCCCCCGGGGACCGGGTAATGGGTCTGTTCTACGGGACGATCGGACCGACCGTGGTGACGGACCACCGAGTACTGGCCCGCATCCCCGACGACTGGTCGTACACCGATGCCGCCGCCGTCCCGGTGGTCTTCCTGACCGCCTACTACGGTCTGGTGGACCTCGCGGGACTACGCCCGGGCGAGCGCGTGCTGATCCACTCAGCGGCCGGAGGCGTAGGCATGGCGGCTGCCCAACTGGCCGGCCACCTCGGGGCGGAGGTGTTCGGCACCGCGAGCCCGCACAAGTGGGACACAGTCCGTTCCCTCGGCGTTGCCGAGAACCGGATCGCGTCCTCGCGCAGCCTGGAGTTCGCCGATCGGTTTGCCGCCGAGGCCGGCGAGCGCGGGATGGACGTCGTACTGAACTCCCTCGCAGGGGAGTACGTCGACGCGTCGCTGCACCTGCTCGGCGACGGCGGCCGCTTCCTGGAGATGGGGAAGACCGACAAGCGGCACCCGGAGGAGGTCGCCGCCGCGCACCCCGGCGTGCACTACCTGGCCTTCGACATGCTGGAGGCCGGACCGGACCGGATCGGGCAGATGCTGGCGGAGATCGTCACCCTGTTCGGGGCGGGCGCCCTCCGACCGCTGCCCGTCCGCAGCTGGGACGTACGGCAGGCAGTGGCCGCCTTCCGCCACATCAGCCAGGCCAAGCACATCGGCAAGGTCGTCCTCACCCTGCCGCCGGCCGTCGCCGACGGCACCGTCCTGCTGACCGGAGCCACCGGGTCGCTCGGCGGCCTGATCGCCCGGCATCTCGTACGGGAACACGGTGTACGGCGGCTCGTACTCGTCAGCCGCAGCGGTCCGCAGGCACCTGGAGCCGCCGAACTTGCCCGGGAAATGGCCGACATGGGAGCGCAGGCCGAGCTCGTGGCCTGCGATCTGGCCGACCGGGACGAGGTCCGTCGGCTCATCGACACGATCACCGCGGACGGCCCGCTGACGGGCGTGGTCCAGGCCGCCGGCGTTCTGGACGACGGCGTCGTCGACGCGCTGACCCCCGAGCGGGTCGACGCAGTCCTCCGGCCGAAGCTCGACGCCGCCTGGCACCTGCACGAACTGACCCTGCACCAACCCCTGTCCGTCTTCGCGCTGTTCAGCTCAGCCGCGGCCACCTTCGGCGCCGCCGGGCAGGGCAGCTACGCGGCGGCCAACACCTTCCTCGACGCACTCGCCCAGCACCGCAGGGCTCAGGGCCTGCCGGCCGTCTCCATGGCCTGGGGCCTGTGGGCCCAGGCCGACGGCATGACCGCCGAACTGAGCCATGCCGACCGGCAGCGGATGAGCCGCGGCGGCCTGGTGCCCCTGTCCGAGGCCGAGGGTCTCGCGCTCTTCGACGCCTCGCTCGACCACGGTGACGCCGCCCTGGTTCCGGCCCGTCTCGACCTGGCGGCCCTCCGCCGCTCGGAAGGACCAGTGCCCGAGGTGCTGCGCAGCCTCGTCCGGGCCCCCGCCCGTCGGGCCGGTGCCGCAAGGTCTGGCGCCAAGGGCGCCGAAGCTCTAAGGCGCAAGCTCCTCGCGCTGCCGGCGGACGAACGGCTGGACCAGGTGCTCGCCACGGTGCGGGCTCAGGCGTCCGCGGTGCTGGGACACGGCGCCGCCGCAGCGGTTCAACCCGACCGTGCCTTCAAGGAAATGGGCTTCGACTCGCTGACCGCCGTGGAGTTGCGCAACCGGCTCAACACCGAGACCGGCGCGAGGCTCCCCGCGACTCTCGTGTTCGACCACCCGACGCCACAGGCACTGGCCGCCCGCATCCTGGCCGACGTCCTCGGCTCCGACGCGGAGCAGGAGCCGCAGCGCGCAGCCGCCGAGCCGGTCCATGGCTCGGCAGACCTCGGCGAACCGCTCGCCGTGGTCGGCATGGCCTGTCGATTCCCCGGCGGGGCGGAATCCCCGGAGCGCCTCTGGCAACTGGTCGCCTCCGGTGCCGACGCGATCTCCGGCTTCCCGGCCGACCGCGGCTGGGACACCGAGGCGCTCTACGACCCCGACCCCGACCAGCCCGGCACGACCTATGCCCGGGAAGGCGGCTTCCTGAACGACGCGGCAGGCTTCGACGCCGGCTTCTTCGGCATCTCCCCCCGCGAGGCCATTTCCATGGACCCGCAGCAGCGCCTGCTGCTGGAGGCCGCGTGGGAAGCGCTGGAGGACGCCGGGATCGACCCGGAGGGAATGCGCGGGACCGGAGCCGGCGTCTTCGTCGGCGCCAGCGGCCAGACCTACTCCTCGGTCCTGGCCCGCGCCGCCCAGGACTACGAGGGTTACCTGCTCACCGGCAGCACCGGCAGCGTCCTGTCCGGACGCCTCGCGTACTCCTTCGGCCTGGAGGGGCCGGCCGTGACCGTGGACACCGCGTGCTCGTCGTCGCTGGTCGCACTGCATCTGGCCGGGCAGGCGCTGCGCTCGGGAGAGTGCTCCATGGCGCTGGTCGGAGGCGTCGCGGTGCTGTCCACCCCTGACCTCTTCGTCGAGTTCAGCCGCCAGCGCGGCCTGTCGCCCGACGGCCGTTGCAAGGCGTTCGGCGCGGGCGCCGACGGCACCGCGTGGGCTGAAGGCGTCGGCATGCTGGTGGTCGAGCGGCTGTCCGACGCCCAGCGCAACGGACATCAGGTGCTCGCGGTCGTACGCGGCTCGGCGGTCAACCAGGACGGTGCGTCGAACGGCCTGACGGCACCCAACGGTCCTTCCCAGCAGCGGGTCATCCGGCAGGCGTTGGCGAACGCCGGGCTGTCCGCGGCCGAGGTCGACGTGGTGGAGGCGCACGGCACCGGGACCCGGCTGGGCGACCCGATCGAGGCGCAGGCCCTGATGGCCACGTACGGGCAGGAGAGGTCCGACGACCAGCCGTTGTGGCTGGGGTCGTTGAAGTCGAACATCGGGCACACGCAGGCCGCCGCCGGGGTCGCCGGCGTCATCAAGACCGTGCTGGCGCTGCGGCACGGCGTCCTGCCGAAGACCCTGCACGCCGACGAGGTGACTGCCGAGGTCGACTGGTCCTCGGGGGCGGTCCAGGTGCTCACACAGACGCGCGCCTGGCCGGAGACCGGTGCGCCGCGCCGCGCCGCGGTCTCGGCCTTCGGCGTCAGCGGCACCAACGCGCACGTCATCATCGAGCAGGCGCCCGACCCGGAGCCCGTCGCCCCGGCGGAACCGGTGACCGCACCTTCCGCAGTCGTGCCGTGGACACTGTCCGCCCGGTCCGAGCCCGCGCTGCGCGCCCAGGCGGCGCGGTTGCTCAACCGGGTGCAGGAGGGCGACGCGACCCCCGCCGACCTCGGACTGTCGCTGTTGTCCTCCCGGGCGGTCCTTGATCACCGGGCGGTGGTGGTGGGCGCCGGCACCGAGGCACTGATGGCTGGTCTGGAGGCTCTGGCGGCTGGCGTTTCGGCGGTGGGGACGGTTCAGGGTTCGCTTCAGGGTTCATCTGGTCGGGTGGTGTTTGTTTTTCCGGGTCAGGGTGGGCAGTGGGTGGGGATGGCGGCGGGTTTGTTGGGGTCGTCGCCGGTGTTTGCTGCTCGGTTGGTGGAGTGTGCTGAGGTGTTGGATGCGTTGACGGGTTGGTCGTTGTTGGATGTGGTGCGGGGTGTGGAGGGTGCTCCGTTGTTGGAGCGGGTGGATGTGGTGCAGCCGGTGTTGTTTGCGGTGATGGTGTCGTTGTCGGCGTTGTGGGCTTCGGTGGGTGTGGTGCCGGCGGCTGTGGTGGGTCATTCGCAGGGTGAGATCGCGGCGGCGTGTGTGGCGGGTGCGTTGTCGTTGGAGGATGCGGCTCGGGTGGTGGTGTTGCGGAGCCGGGCGATTTTGGTGTTGTCGGGGCTTGGGGGTATGGCGTCGGTGGCTTTGCCGGCTGTGGAGGTCGGTGAGTTGTTGGGGCGGTGGGGGTCGGCGTTGTCCGTTGCGGTGGTGAACGGCCCGTCCTCGACGGTTGTTTCCGGTGATGGGCAGGCGCTCGATGAACTGCTGGCGGATTTGGCGGACAGGGGTGTGCGGGCCAAGCGTCTCCCGGTGGATTACGCCTCCCATTCGGTACATGTGGAAGCCATCGAGGATGAGCTCCTGGATCTGTTGGCCCCTATCACGCCTCTGAGCAGTGATGTCGCCTTCTACTCCGCGGTGACGGGTGGGGTGGTCGACACGACCACACTCGACGCGGCGTACTGGTATCGGAATCTGCGGCAGACGGTGCGGTTCGAGGACGCGACGCGAGCTCTGCTCGCCGACGGCCATACCGTCTTCGTGGAGGCGAGTCCGCATCCGGTGCTGACCCTGGGCATCCAGGAGACCTGCGAGGACACCGGCACGCACGCGGTCAGCACCGGCACCCTGCGCCGGGACGAGGGCGGACTCGACCGCTTCCTCCTCTCGGCCGCCCAACTCCACGTCCACGGCGTCCCCGTCGACTGGAAACCCCTGTTCACCGGAACCGGCGCCCGAACCGTTGCGCTCCCCACCTACCCCTTCCAGCACCAGCACTACTGGCCCGAGGCCGCGCCCGCGGAGATCGCACAGGGCGGTGTCGACCCGGCGGAGTCGGAGTTCTGGCAGGCCGTCGAGGACGGTGACCTCGGCGCGCTCGCCGACACGCTCAAGGTGCCCGGCGACGGCGCGCTGAGCACCGTACTACCGGCTCTTTCGTCCTGGCGGCAGCAACGTCGGACCCACTCCGCCGTGGACGGTTGGCGCTACCGCGAGACCTGGCGGGCGCTGCCCGGTAACCGCGCCTCCAAGGCAACCGGCCGCTGGCTCGTGGTGGTCCCCGCTGACGCCGGAGGGGACGCGTGGGCTGCCGCAGTCCCGGAAGCGCTGAGCGTGGCCGGAGCGCAGATCCGTACGCTCGCTCTTCCCGAACACGGCGCAGACCGGACCGACCTCGCTCGGCGGGTGCGGGACGCGGCAGCCGGCGAACCCCTCGACGGGATCCTTTCGTTGGCCGCCCTGGACACCCGTGACCACCCGGACCTCCGGGCGACGCCGGTCGGCGCCGCGATCACCATGGCGCTGGTGCAGGCGCTCGGAGACATCGGCGAGACAGCCCCGCTGTGGTGCCTCACCCGCGGCGCGGTATCGGTCGGCTCCGGCGACCGGTCCACCGGCGCCGCCCAGGCCCTCACCTGGGGGCTCGGCCGGGTGGCGGCACTGGAACACGCCGGGCGCTGGGGCGGCCTCGTCGATCTGCCGCCGGCCCCGACACCTCGGGCCGTAGGGCTGCTGCTCGGGCTGCTGACCCGGACCTCTGTGCCACAGGACGGAGCCGAGGACCAGCTCGCGGTACGCGACTCCGGCGTCTTCGCCCGGCGCCTGGTCCGCAGCCCGCGCGGTGGACGGCCGCCCGCCTCCTGGACGCCCAAGGGCACGGTGCTCATCACCGGCGGTACGGGCGCGCTGGGCGCCCGGATGGCCCGGTGGGCGGCGGCCGGCGGCGCCGATCACGTGGTCCTGGCCAGTCGTAGCGGCGAAGAGGCGCCCGGGGCAACGGAGTTGGCGGCGGATATCGCCGCCACCGGCTGCCGGGTGACCGTCACCGCCTGCGACCTGACCGACCGTGAATCGGTCGCCGCCCTGGTCGACGGCCTGGCAGCCCAGGGTGACCCGGTGCGCACGGTCCTGCACACTGCGGGCGTCTCCGCGTACGGAGCGTTCGCGGAGTTGCCCCCGGCCGACTTCGCCGACGTGCTCGCCGCGAAGGTGCTCGGCGCCCGGCACCTCGACGAACTGCTGGGCGACTCGCTCGACGGCTTCGTCCTCTTCTCCTCCATCGCCGGCGTCTGGGGGAGTGGGGGCCAGGCACACTACTCGGCGGCCAACGCCTATCTCGACGCACTGGCCCGACGACGCCATGCCGCCGGTCGCCGTGCCACCTCCGTGGCCTGGGGCTCGTGGGGCGACGGCATGCTCAGCGACGAGCGGGCACGGCAGTTGCGACGCGGCGGCGTCCTCGCCATGGATCCGGACCTCGCTGTCACCGCGCTCGAACAGGCCCTCGCGGACGAGGAGACGGCGATCGTCGTCGCCGACGTCGCCTGGGACCGGTTCTTCCCCGCGTTCACCCTGCACCGGCCAAGTCCCCTCCTGAGCGATCTGCCGGAGGTCGTGGCGCTGCGGGCCGGCGACGGGACGGCCCCGGCCACCGCCGACGACGGCTCATGGCGGCAAACTCTCACCGGTCTGTCGCCCGACGCCCGGCCCAAGGCCGTACTCGAACTGGTACGCACCCAGGTCGCGGCCGTCCTCGGGTACGCATCCCCGGAAGCGGTCGACGCCGAACGCGCCTTCCGGGAGATCGGGTTCGATTCGCTGACCGCGGTCGAGCTCCGCAACCGGCTCAAGGCCGTCACGGGCCTCGCGCTGCCCGCCACCGTCGTCTTCGACCACCCGAGCCCCAGCACTTTGTCCGCCCACCTGCTTGGCGAGGTGGGTGGTGCGCCGACGGACGCCGGCGGACTCCAGGACGCGCTGGCAGGCATCGACCGGCTGGAATCCCTGGTCGCGACCGCCGTCGAGGACGGGGACCGTGCCCGGATCGCCGCCCGTCTGCAGTTCCTCCTGGCCCGTGTCGGCGCCACGGAAGCCGACGGTGTCGGCGGAGCCGAAGGAGGTGGCCTCGGCGGTGCGGAACCGGTCGTCACCGACGGCGAGGACTCGGCCGAACAGCTCCGGTCCGCCTCGGACGACGAGATCTTCGCATTCATCAACCGGGAACTCGGGAAAGACCAGTGACGATTCCGGACCGGAAGGGAGGGGTTCCGATGGAAGACACCGAGAACGAGCAGAAGTTGCGCGACTACCTGAAGTGGGTTACCGCCGATCTAGTCCAAACCCGCAAGCGAGTGACCGAGTTGGAGGCCCGACAGGCGGAACCCATAGCAGTCGTGGGCATGGCATGCCGCTATCCCGGGCACGCCGACACCCCCGAGGCGCTGTGGGACCTGCTGGTCGAAGGGGCCGACGTCATCGAGGCGTTCCCCGACGACCGCGGCTGGGACACCGAGGCGCTCTACGACCCGGACCCTGACCGCTGGGGCACCTGTTATGCCCGTGAGGGCGGCTTCCTCTCGGCTGTGGCCGACTTCGATCCGCGGTTCTTCCGCATCTCCCCGCGCGAGGCGCTGGCCATGGACCCGCAGCAGCGGCTCCTGCTGGAAACCTCCTGGGAGGCATTCGAACGCGCCGGCATCGTCCCGGCCACGCTCCGCTCCGCCCCCACCGGCGTCTTCCTGGGCTCCAGCATGCAGGACTACGGCGAACTGCTGACCCGCAACCCCCATGGCCTGGAGGGGTACTTCCTCACCGCCAACGTAGGCAGCGTCATCTCCGGCCGCCTCTCGTACACCTTCGGCCTCGAAGGCCCGGCGGTGACCGCGGACACGGCCTGCTCCTCCTCGCTCGTCGCCCTGCACATGGCCGCTCAGGCGTTGCGTGCGGGGGAGTGCTCGCTCGCCCTGGCAGGCGGCGCCACCGTGATGGCCACCCCAGGCATGCTCCAGGTCTTCAGCCGCCAGCGCGGCCTGTCACCGGACGGCCGCTGCCGCTCCTTCTCCGAGGACGCCGACGGCACCGGATTCTCCGAAGGTATCGGGGTGCTGGTACTTGAGCGGCTGTCGGATGCCCGGCGGCACGGTCGCCGGGTGCTGGCGGTGGTGCGGGGTTCGGCGGTGAATCAGGACGGTGCGTCGAACGGGCTGACGGCGCCGAATGGTCCCTCTCAACAGCGGGTTATCCGGCAGGCGTTGGCGAGTGCGGGCTTGTCCGCGGCGGACGTGGACGCCGTGGAGGCGCATGGTACGGGGACGCGGCTCGGTGATCCGATCGAGGCACAGGCGCTGCTGGCCACGTACGGGCAGGACCGCCCGGCCGAACACCCGTTGCTGGTCGGGTCGTTGAAGTCGAACATCGGACACACGCAGGCAGCCGCCGGGGTGGCGGGCGTGATCAAGATGGTGCTGGCGCTCCAGCACGGGATACTCCCCGCCACCCTGCACGTGGGGGAGCCGACGCCGGAGGTGGACTGGTCCGCGGGTGGCGTGGAGCTGTTGACCGAGGCGCGGCCCTGGGAGGCCCGGCCGGGCGGGGACGGCCTGCGGAGGGCCGGAGTCTCGGCGTTCGGGGCGAGTGGGACGAATGCGCACGTGATTGTGGAGGAGGCTCCGGCGTTGCCGTCGTCGTCGGGCGAGGGCCCGGTGGTGGTGCCGGTTGCGGTGCCGTGGGTGGTGTCGGGGCGTTCGGTGGAGGGTTTGCGGGCGCAGGCCGGGCGGTTGCTGGCGCGGGTCGAGGGTGACCTGGGGTTGTCGGTGGTGGATGTGGGTGCGTCGTTGGTGGGGACGCGTTCGGTGTTCGAGCATCGTGCGGTTGTGGTGGGTGACGGGCGGGATGGGCTGGTTGAGGGTCTGGCGGCGCTGGCTCGTGGTGAGGTGTCGTCTTCCGTCACCACGGGTGTGGCGGGTGTCGGTGGTGTGGCTGTGTTGTTCACGGGTCAGGGTGCGCAGCGTGTGGGGATGGGGCGGGGGTTGTACGAGGCGTTCCCGGTGTTTGCTGATGTGTTGGATGAGGTGTGTGGGGCGTTTGATGAGTTGTCGGGTGGGTCGTTGCGTGAGGTGATGTTCGAGGGTCCTGTGGGGGTGTTGGATCGTACGGAGTGGGCGCAGCCTGCGTTGTTCGCGGTGGAGGTGGCGCTGTTCGCGCTGGCGAAGTCGTGGGGTGTGGTGCCTGGCGCGGTGGCGGGGCACTCGGTGGGTGAGCTCGCTGCTGCGTATGTGGCGGGTGTGTGGTCTTTGTCGGATGCGGTGCGGGTGGTTGCTGCTCGGGGTCGGTTGATGGGTGTGTTGCCGTCGGGTGGGGCGATGGTGGCTCTGCAGGCGTCGGAGGGTGAGGTGCTTGGGCTGCTGGACGGTTCGGTGGGTGTGGGTATTGCGGCTGTGAACGGGCCTGAGGCGGTGGTGGTTTCGGGTGTGGAGGCTGCGGTTGTTGCGGTGTCCGAGTCGGTGGCGGGGTGGGGTCGTAAGACGAAGCGGCTGGGGGTCAGTCATGCGTTCCACTCGCTTCTGATGGACCCGATGCTGGACGACTTCCGGGCCGTCCTGCGGCAGGTTGACTTCAACGAACCGCGTATCCCGGTGGTCTCCGCTCTCACTGGCCGCCTCGCCACCGCAGGTGAGCTGTGTGATCCCGAGTTCTGGGTGCGGCATGTCCGTGAGCCCGTCCGGTTCGCGGACGTCGCCGAGGCCATGAACGACGAGGGAATCACCGCCTTCACCGAACTGGGGCCGGATGGGGTGCTGTCGGCTCTGGTTCCCGGTTGCGTGCCCATGCTGCGGTCCGGCCGTGACGAGCCCCGTACCGCTGTGTCCGCTCTCGCGTCCCTCTTCGTGCAGGGACAGTCCGTCGACTGGTCCGCACTCTTCACCGACACCGGCGCCAGGACCGTCGACCTCCCCACCTACGCCTTCCAACGCACCCGCTACTGGCTCGACGGCACCGCCTCACTTGCCGAATGGCAGCAGCCGGAGCCCGAGCGAGCGTCGAAGACCGAACGCTGTCCTCTGCGGCAGGAATTGATCGCGGCGGATCCTGCGGAGTGGGAGCACATTCTGCTGAACGGGGTACGGACACAGATCGCCCTGGTGCTGGACTACGCCGACGACGAGAACACGGACGCCGACCAGCCGTTGTCCGAGTTGGGCTTCGACTCACTGACGGCGGTGGAGCTTTGGCGGAAGCTCTGCGCGGTGACGGGCCTCGTACTGCCGCCGACCCTGGTGTTCGACCACGCGGCAGCCCGACCGCTCGCCAAGTACCTGCTGGCAGAGTTCTCGGCGCTGGACGACCTCAGCACCACCGACGCGCCCGACACCGGGGACGCCGTACCTGAGCAGCCGCAGCCTTCGGTGCCCGAGGAGACGCACGCTCTGCTGCCCCTGTTCCGAACCGCCTGCGCCACCGGCCGGATCGCCGCAGGATTCGATCTGCTCGCCGCTGCAGCCGAGTTGCGGCCGACGCGCGGCGGGACGACCCGACTCGAGCCGGTGGTCTTCGCCCGCGGCGGAACGGCTCCCGCGCTGGTGTGCCTTCCGTCCCTGGTCGCGCCCTCCAACGTCTTCCAGTTCGCCCGGATCGCGGCCGGTTTCAGGAAGGTTCGCGACGTGTCGGTGCTGCCGCACCCGGGGTTCGCCCCCGGTGAGCCCCTGCCCGCCACGACAGCCGAACTCGTCGCGGACCGGGCCGCGGCGGTCCTGCGTTGCGTGTCCGGCGGCAGCGGCTTCGTACTGGTCGGCTACTCCTCCGGAGGCTGGCTCGCGCACGCCGTGGCCGAACATCTGGAACGTACTGGAGACGGCCCGGCGGGTGTGGTCCTGCTCGACTCGCACCTGCCGGGAAGCACCGGCCTCGCGGGCATCCAGTCGGCCCTCCTGACGGCGATGTACGCGCCAGGGGAGGGCGAGCTACGGGTCGGGGACACCGAACTCACGGCCATGGCTCGCCACCTGCGACTGTTCGACGACTGGCGGCCCGGAGCCGTACAGGCACCGACTCTGTTCGTCGCAGCCGGGCACGGGCTCGCGGGCGACCCCGTGGGGGCCGGCCGCGCTCAGTGGCCGCTCGCGCACGACGCCGTGGAGGTCGCGGCGGACCACCTCTCCATGATTCAGGAAGCAGCACGTCCAACCGCCCAGTGTGTCGAGCACTGGCTGACCGGGAGGTGACGGTGATGACCGGCACACGGAGCAACGCGGACCTGCTCAGCGCGGAGTTCACCCAGGACCCGTACACGGTGTACGAAGAGATGAGGACCGACGGCGCAGCACACAAGGTGGTCGTGAAGACCCTCACCGTGGAACTGAACGCGTGGGTGGTGACCCGGTACGAGGAGGCACGACGGCTGCTGGCCGATCCGCGGCTCTCCAAGGACGCGGGCGGGCTGCCGGCCGTCGTGGAGCGCAACAAGGCCGGCACCGAACCGGTCGCGCTGGCGAACTTCCAGAGCATGCTGTTCAGTGATCCGCCGGACCATACGAGACTGCGCCGGATCATGGGCCGGGCGTTCACGATGCGCCGGGTGCAGCGGATGCGCCCGTGGATCGAGCGGGCCACCGACGAACTGCTGGACCGTATCGTCCCCGGCCGCGAGGTCGACCTGGTGGCGGCGCTGGCGCTGCCGCTGCCGATCTCCGTCATCGGGATGCTGCTCGGCATCCCGGGCGAGCACCACGAGGACTTTCGCGGCTGGAACGCGACGCTCACCAGTGTCACGGCCGACATGGGGGAGAAACAGGGCGCGGCCCTGGCCGCCACCGCCTATCTGCGGAAGTTCATCGAGGACAAGCGGACGGCGCCCGGCGACGACCTGGTGAGCGCGCTGCTGGAGCCGACCGAGGGCGATGCCGCCCTCAGCGACGACGAGTTGCTGTCCACCATCTTCCTGGTGATGAGCGCCGGCTACGAGACCACCGCGGGCATGCTCACCAACTCGGTGCACGCGCTGCTGACCGACACCGCCCAGCAGGAGCGCCTGCGCGCGGAGCCGGGGCTGATCCCGGCAGCCGTCGAGGAGTTCCTCCGCTTCGAGAGCCCACTGAACCTGGCGACCGTCCGGTACACGCTCGACGAGGTCCGGCTCGGCCCCGTCACCATCCCCGCCGGTGACATTGTCTTCGTCTCGCTGGCGGCGGCCAACCGGGACACCGCGCGCTTCGACCGGCCGGACGAACTCGACGTGGAGCGGCGCAACAACAGCCACCTCGCCTTCGGGCACGGCATCCACCACTGCCTCGGGGCGCCGCTGGCCAGGCTGGAAGGGGAGATCGCACTGAGCAAGCTGCTCGACCGCTTCCCACACTGGCGGCACGCCGGCCCACCGGAGGCCCTGCGCTGGCGCAACAGCCTTCAGTTCCGGACCTTGGAGCGCCTCCCAGTCATCCTCCGGTGATCCCGGCCGCGAGCCTGTACCGACCCACACCCACAACCAGGAGGTTTCCCGCATGAGTGACAACGTAGTGAGCCGCTTCTTCGAACTCGGCGCGAAGGAGGACATCGACGGATCGTGGGAGTGTTTCGCCGAGGACGGGGTGTGGATCACCTCGGACGGCCCGGAGCCGGGCAAGACGCTCCGCGGACAGGAAATCCGCGACCTCATCGTGCAGATGAACGAGCTGGAGCACCAGATCCGTGCTCAGGGCATGGAGGGAGTCTTCGAAAAGCCCGTCTTCCTGTCCAACGGCAACCAGGCCGTCGTGGAATGGTCCCTGCGCGCGGCGGACGGCACCATCGTCCAGCGCGGCATCGACCTCTTCACCCTGCGTGACGACAAGATCGTGGTCAAGGACGTCTTCCGCAAGGCCTGACTCCGCCGCACACGGGACAGGCGTGAAACCGGCCGGCCCTCACCGGGGCCGGCCGGCCCCCTGTAGTGCCCGGTAGCCGATGAGCTGGCCCATGACCTGTGTCAGTCCGGACCGGACCGAGCCTGCGAGGAGGACGACGACCGAACGTAGACGCGCTGGCGGCCGTAAAGTTCGCCGAACTTGTCCCAGATCGCCGTGGCCAGCAGATAGGCGGTCCACCCAGAAGATCGCAGCCGACAGCGCCTCCTCCCGGCAGAGCCCGGGACGGGTGCGGAACGTGTAGTCGTACAGCAGGAAGAGCGGACCATGATCACCGGCCCTGTCGCCCCCGCCAGACCGGATAGGGGGCGTCGGATGTGGTGATTCCCAGACCTCGGCACAGCTCCACCAGATGCCTGTCGTGCTCTGTGCCGCGCAATTGCAGCGGGTCGTCGCGCGGCGTCCACGCTCGTGGTTCTGTGTCGACCAGGTCGCTCGGGGTATCGAAGACGCCAACGATCCGTTCCAGGTGGCTCGGATGTGCGGAGCTCCACCGGGATTCGGGCAGCTCAGCGGTCTCTGTGCGTAATCGGATTCTCCGGGTCCTTCCTGGTCCACATCCAACGGGTCTGGCGACGAGTGCGTGACTGGCAGGTCGTGGCTGCTGCCCGAACGTGGCTGTGGGCATCCCATGATCTTCAGGATCTCGTTGACTGGACCCGTGGCTATACGACGTGGAGTGCACCGCATGCCGGGTAGACCGCCCGGAACTGCGACTTCACCCAGTGCAGGGGTGGCGAGCATGTTGCGGCGTACTCGCCGGGTGTGGTGCGGGACAGGCTCGACGGTCACCTGACGCTCGCTCCGATGGTGCGTCAGGTGCGGGGAACCCGCACTCCGGTGCGGATCGTGACGTCATGGCGAAGCCTTGGCGGCGATCGTTGGGCAGCAGGAGATTTTACGGGCCGCCCCGGCTCATCCGGCCGGAGCCGCCAGCAATCACGATGTACTGCGTCCGCGTAGGAAATTTGGACCGGGGAAGGCGAAGGCTTTTGGGGCTGCAAGCGCTGACCAGGGGCGTGCGGTGACTTCGTCGCCGCCCACTTCGGGTGTCACGGGGTGAGGAGGACCTTGGGGGCTTCGCGCTGGTCCATAGCGCGGTATCCGTCCGGGCTCCCTTCCAGGGTGAGGGTGCGGTCGAAGACCCGGCCAGGGTTGACGGTGCCGTCCAGGACGGCGGGCAACAGCTTCTCGATATAGGCGCGGACGGGGGTGGGCCGCCGGTGAGCGTGGCGTTCGGGCCTAGGACGTGTTTGAGATGTTGATCAAGATCGTTTCACGACCTTGATCAACATCTCAAACACGTCCTAGTAGGGCCTGCACCGCAGTGAGGGTAATGCCGTTGACACGCTCAAGCCCACATGGAGTACGGCTGATTGGCCCGCGAGTGGCCCCTCCCTCTACCGGGTCTACGTCAGTCCGGGGACGACACGTCGTCGGTGCAGGCGCATGGTCGTGCGGTGCGGCCACTGGACGACGCCGCGTTGGGGGCGGGCTCGGCTGAGCGACTCGAGATGCCAGCGCTGGGCTATGGAGGCCAGCGCGATGGTTGCCTCGGTCATCGCAAAGACGTCCCCGATGCATTTGCGGGGCCCGCCACCGAATGGAACGTAGGCAGAGCGGGAGCTGTCGGACCGCTCAGGGAGCCAGCGGTCCGGGTCGAAGCGTTCGGGATCGGGATAGTAGCTGGCTTGGTGGTGGTGCAGGTAGGGGCTGAAAAGAACCGTGTCACCAGGACGGAGGTCGTGGCCGGCCAGTGTGGTCGCGGTGGTGACCTCCCGGGTGGTGAACCAGCCTGGAGGGTGCAGCCGCAGGGTTTCGGTGAGGACCCGTCCGGTGAAACCAAGCGCGGGCAGGTCGTCATAGCTCGGAGGTCGACCGTCCAGGACTGTGTCGACCTCGGCAGCGACTCGCCGCTGGACTTCCGGATATGTGCCGAGCAGATAGAGCGCCCACGTCAAGGTGGCCGCGGTGGTTTCGATGCCGCCCATGAGGAAAGTGCTGATCTGATCGCACAGTTCGGATTCGTCCAGCCCGCTGCCGTCGGTATCGCGTGCCGCGATCAACGTCGAGAGCAGGTCTCCGTGGTCGATCCCCGCGCGCTGGTAACTGGCGACGACGTCTTGTACGGCCTGGTCGATGCGTTGGTGTGCCCGATGAAAGCGGCGGTTGAACAGGGGCAACTTGCGTATCGCCGCAGGCAGGAGCATCTCCAGCAGAAGGCCCCGCAACAGCGGTTCCATTTCGTCGCGGATGACCTCGGCGGGGTCGGTGACCACCACTGAGGTGAACAAGGTCGCGGCAACGGTCCTGCACGTGACGTCCAACATCGCCGCGCGTGTGTCGATGACGGCGCCGTCGCACCACTCATCGATCGCGGCAGCGGTTTGGTCGCCCATGATGGCGGCGTAGCCCGCCATGCGCTGGCGGTGGAAGGCAGGTTGGGTCATCCGCCGCTGTCTGGCGTGGGCGTGATAAGGACAGGTGCCAAGGCCGTCGGCTATCACCTCCCGCCCGCGCTCATAGAACGGGCCGCCCTTGTCGAACACATCTGCCCGGCGCAGTGCCTCACGAGTCAGTTCCGGGTGGCAGAGCACCAGAGCTGGCCTGGTCCCGAGTTTGATCTCAACCAGGTCGCCATAAGCGGGCAGCTCGGTAAGGAATTTCAGTGGCCGGACAAGCAGTTGGCCAATGTGCCCAAGCACCGGCAGTCCGCCGGGCGCGGTACCGAAGCGAAACGTCTGCTGGTCTATATCCATGGCTGGCCTATCCCCACCCAATCCGCGAGCGGTATCTCAGCGGTCGACGCCGGTGTCATGGCTCTGTGAATGTGATGTGCGGTCACCCCAAACGGGGGACAGGGACCCATCGTAGTTAGGACGGAACATCCCGATTGCGGAGTGCCGTAGTCAACTGTTGTGGAGATAGACCCAACTGTCAACCGCCGGCAACGAGTTCCAGCTTCGTGGTGGCGGTTGACCTCTTCCCGTCGCGTGCGGCCGCCTCTACGCTGGCCGGCGACGGAGAAAAGCCGAGATCGGGGATGCGATGGATGTCGACACCACACTTCCGCTCAGTCGTCACGTGCCAGACTTGAGCGAATTCTTTCCTACGCCGGACGACCTGACCTGGCTACGAAGCTCCGCTGCCATATCGGTGACTGCGGAGCAGTTTATGGACCGGTACCAGCTGGCACCCAACTCCACGTATCGGGCGAAGATAGTCAGCGCCCTGCCGCACGGCGGATTCCTGTCCTACGTGTATCCGGATGTCGATCAGGATGCCGCACAACTGGCGGTCGACCTGATCGGCTGGTTCATGGTGTTTGACGACCTTCATGTCGAAGCGGCCATGGGCAATCCTGGCACGGATGTGGTGCTCCGCATCTTCGGGCTACTTGGCGTACTCGATGAACAGGCCGTCGAGCCAGGCCCCGGTTTCGAGGCTGCCTTGTGTGACCTCCTGGAGCGCTGCACTCGGTTCACCGTGCAACAACAAAGGGCCATCCGCGCGGCGCTCTATGGAATCCTGATGGCATGGCTCTGGGAGTCGCAACTCGATACCCGCCAGGTCTGGCCCTCGCTTCAGACGTACGCCACCGTGCGCAGGCACACAGCCTTCGCCGCTATCTATCCTGCCTTGATCGAGCCGCTTGGTGACATCGCCATACCCGGCCTCGCGCGCCAGGATGCCAATCTCCGTCAACTTAAAGAGGCAATGATAAATCTGAACTCTTGGTTCAACGATGTCATGTCGTTTCGCAAAGAACAAAGGGAGCAAGGAGGTATTCCAATTAGTTTACCCGGCGTGCTCATGCGGGAGCGAGGCTGCAGCCTGGACGAATCCCTAACTCTTGCGAAACAGATGATCCACGACGAAGCGGAGAACGCGGTCGCCACTATCGCCGAGCTGACTCAATCTCCTGTCGACTCCCTTCGCTCTTATGCCGCATGTGCGGAGCGCACTTTCCGGGCGACCACCTTCTGGTATGCGAGTTTGGCAAAGGCCCGGTACAGCTAAGGGCTCGCAAGGAATCGACGTGTTGCTTCCCGTATCCGGGCTCGTTCGCCTGGTATGGGCATCCCTGACGCGACGCGTGATCAACTGGCTGTGAAGTGCGGGGTGTTGTTCCCGCATCTGGACGAGCGGCAGCGTCGGCTGCTGATGGGGGTCGACGCCCGGATCCTGGGGCACGGTGGTGTCCGGGTGATCGCGCAGGCGGCTCAGGTCAGCGGGACCACGGTTCGTAGGGGCGTGGACGAGTTGGAGGCGGGCGAGGGACCGCTGGGTCGGGTTCGCCGCCCCGGCGGCGGGCGCAAGAAGGCCGCCGAGGTGGACCCGGGGCTGCGGCCGGCCTTGCTCGCACTGGTCGAGCCGGACATGCCTGGGGTCCATGGCCTGCTCGCCCGGCTCTTCGGTGTGATCGGAAGCACTCTCACACGAGCCGGCCAGGAAGCACGCCCGCTCCTGGCCAAGCGCGATCACGCCATCCACCCTTCAACCGCCAGATTCCGCACCCCGACCGACGTGGCCGCCCACCTCGACCAGTGCGGAACCCACTCGCCGATGAAGATCAAACCCGCATGTTGATTCTCTGCGAGCCCTCAGCTTGACGTTTATGCAGCTCTGCTGCTTGCGGCGGCTCCCGTGAGGTTTGGTTGGTCCTGTTTCCCGACGGGGTGCTCGCGCGCGCGGTGCTTGTTCTTCGTCCCGATTGGCCTGCCGGGGCCCGCAGTGGTGGGTTTCGGTGCGCTGGCCGGCTGAGGCGCTTTCCTGTGGAGGCGGCGAAATCCTCGACGGACGCGCGCAGGTGTGAGGCGCCCTTGGCGGGCGGGCCGTTCCCAGGGATTGCGGAGGTCTTCTGCGAGGGGCCGGGCAAGGCGGAGTTGGGTGTGGGCTGCGATGACGAGCCATGTCCAGCGATCGGCGGCGGCTGGCTCGCGGAGTTTAGGAGCGGTCCACCCCAACGTCTGCTTGAGCATCCTGAAGGTGTGCTCAAGGTCGAATCTGCGCAGGAATGCCTGCCAGAGCCGGTCTACATCCCCAGCAGTGGCGGCGGTGGCCGACCACCACAGCCAGACCGGCCTGGGGCTGCGGTCTCCGCGGAGGTGGTCGACCTGAAGACGGATCACGGTGCCTTCGATGACCGGCAAATCTCCTTCGGGGTGGTCGGCCCAGGCCGAACGCCGGACCAGTAGCGGGTGCAGGCGGTCCCAGGCACTGGCAACGGCCTTCCCGTAGTGAGTGGTGTCGGACACCGTGGTGACCGTCGGGACCGGCTGAGTAGCCGCAACCTCGAACGCGAACTCCGCCCCGCGCTTGGGCTTGCGCCCACGTTTGCCCGCCGGCTGCGGTGTGGGCGGGAAGTACAGGACGCGGTCCGAACGCATCCGGCCCAGCAGTTCCACGGGCAGGTCCGCGAGCAGGTAAGCCAGACGGGTCACGTCATAGCCGGCATCGACGACGACCAGGACGGGCGGGTCACTGATCTGCCACTGGCCTGTCACGTACAGCCGCTGAAACACGTCCCGGACCTGGGCGGCGGTGACGGCGATCGCGTCGTCCCACGGACACAACCGGACCACGTCCAGCAGGGCAGTCCACGAGGTTCGCCCCGGTTCCAGAGCGGCCACGAAGGAATAGGGCCACCCGGGGATCATCTGGGCCGAGCCTCTGCCACGACCGTACGTGTGGCAGAACAGCCGATCCGGGCTGGTATTCGCGTCCGGCCTCAGCCAGTTGCTCACGTCGACCGCCAAGACCAGCTGGCCCGAAGCCGTGCGGGGAAGCGGCAGCCCTACCAGCGTTCTGCGCAGCCGTGCCACATCCAGATCCCCGCTGTTCAGCCCGCCGTACAAAGCGCCATGCCCGCGCCGATGCTCGGGCACCAACGACAGCTCGACCAGCGTCCTCACCGGACCATCCGCGCACAGCAGGGCATCACTCAGCTCGAACAGCGCATCGCGTCGGCCGGTCAGACAGGCATAGAGCTCCGTCCGGAAGCATGACAGTTCGGCAAACGCATCCCGCGGGACGCCGTGTTGCAGCAGACTCATAGTTACGGCCTTCGTGTTGATCCCATGTCTCTGTGACGGAGCACAGGATCAGGCGAAGGCCGCTATTACGTCCGGAACTTAGGCAAACCCATCAGCAAGTTCGAGGCCGTGTTCGACGGCAGACCATAAACGCCAAGCTCAGAGCTCGAAACATGATCTTGTTGAAACGGCCTGGTAGGCCGTGACCGGTGTGATGATTCGGCCGTTCGTGAGGTGTGGGTACTCGACCGTGGATCGTGGACGATGAGTTGTGGGCTCTGGTCAAACCGTTGCTGCCGCCGTGGCCGGAGCGGTCGCACGGGCCGCGGCCGGTGTCGGACCGGCTCTGCCTGCAGGGCATTCTGTTCGTGCTCTGCAACGACATAGCCTGGCAACTCCTGCCGATGGAGCTGAGGTTCGGCTCGGGACAGACGTGCTGGCGGCGTCTGGACCGGTGGCAGAAGGCAGGGGTCTTTGACCGGCTGCACCGAGTCCTGCTCGCGGAGCTGAACGCGGCCGGCGGATTCGACTGGTCACGTGCGTGCGTGGACGGCTCCCACATCCGCGCGAAGAAAGCAGTGTGCTCGCCTCGTCAAAGCACAGGGTGAAGTGCGGATCGAGCTGCATCAGGAAGTCGAAGCTCTCCCTGGCTTCCGCGGCCAGGGGGGTTCGAGGGTCGCCTCGGACGTCCAGTTGTCCCCGGCGGCACGGACCGCGACCTGAACACGGAGCCTGCCCAGACACGTCGATCGGTTGGCCCCCCGCTCAAGCGTCGCGGTGCCCTCGTAGCCGTCCATAGTTCAAGTATCGCGAGCGAGCAGGCAGCCGTGTGTCAGCGATTCAGAATCTGAGGTCACGAGATCGTGTTACGCACTCTTAGTGCGA
The DNA here is from genome assembly GCF_043203805.1 of Streptomyces sp. LN549. Taxonomy (NCBI): domain Bacteria; kingdom Bacillati; phylum Actinomycetota; class Actinomycetes; order Kitasatosporales; family Streptomycetaceae; genus Streptomyces; species Streptomyces sp. LN549. The sequence goes on from NZ_JAZHRI010000002.1 coordinate 8,393,025, forward strand.
GAGGATCGGTCAGTCCAGCCGACGCGACGTCACCGTATAAGCGGCGAGAATAGTCGCCTGAACGCAGGATTTCGGTAGATATAGGCACCTGCCCAGCCACATTTGAGCAAAATCGCTGTCGTCAAGAACCGAACCCAGGAACTGGTGCGCGCGGCGCAGCGCGTCGTTCGGAGGCGATCCGAAATGGGTAGCCAAGGCGTCCACGGCCAGCGTCGCGTGTGCCGTTTCCTCCGGTTTACTCGCCTGGTCACCCCATGAGCCGTCGGTATTCTGTGTCTCCAGCAGCCATTTCCAGGTGTCAGTGAGCGCATGGGGAGCCGTGTCAGCGAGGGCGAATACCGCCTGAGCCGTGGGATAATAACGGGAAAGATGCCATTTGTCGGTCCACCAGCCTCCCTCGTGGCGGGCGTCGATGAGGAATTTGGTGCAATTTTCTACCTGCCAGGAAAATCCGGTTTCATGCTGGGACAGAGCTTGGACGGCATGCGCGGTTACACTCACCGATGGGCGACGTTCATAAACGTAAGTGCAGAAGTGATCTTCTTTCTCGAATTCCATCAATGCGTTACACAGGATGTGGTCATGACGGCCTGAGGCCAGCAGAACGTGCGCGGTGACCGCGGTGTCGTCGCCATCGGGATGGTCGTATGCCTCCGTGGCGCCCAGACCATGGGGAGCCTTTGCGGCCAGCCGGGCGAGCCAGTCGAGCCGGGCCCGCATTGCCGGGGAGGAGATGCCGGCGCGCGTGAGAATGTAGAGCACCCAGGCCGACTCGAAGACTTCATAGGCGTGGCACTCGGGCAGGCCGCCGTCCGTGGTCGAGTTCGCCGCCTGCCTGAGGTAGGCCAAGGCGGCGGGATCCCTGGTGACGTCCCAGTACTTGGCGGTTGCCGCGGGACTGGCCGCGATCGAACCATCGGACAAGGCGAAACGCGCCGCAGTGGTGACTGGTATGAGATCTGTGAGCACGTCGAAGGCGTGCAACAAGGGTGTCGAGTAGGTGGCCAGCACGCCGGGCGGCACCTTGGCCAGCTTCTCGGCGCGCAACCGAATCAGGCCGGACCGGACCTCGTCGGGGACCGCGACACCGAGCTGGCGGGCACGGTCGACCAGCGGAGCCGCCGTCAATTCGAACGCCATGAGCTCGTCATGGGACTCGTACCGCCAGTCGGCGAGGTTGTTCAGGTACGAGACTCCGGCGGCCATCGCGGTACGCGCCCAGGTGGGCGTCTCCTCGGCCAGCACGTCAATGGCCGCACAGGTGGAAATGAGTCGATCTTGCGCAGAGCTGATCACGCTCCCCCACGAACCGTCCTCGTGCTGGTTCGTCCGCAACCACTCCAGCGCGCCGGGGAACACCGGCTGGCCGTGTTCGTCGCGCAGTCGAGCCGCGCACGCGGTCGGATAGGTTGTCGACGTGATCGCGCCCGATCCCAGGCCGCTGACTATCTCTTCGGCACGTGTGACCACATCATGCATGCGACTTCCCTCCTGAGCTCGCCGTTGCGGCAGGTTACTGTCTCGACCAAACGGAATTGGGATTCAGCCCAAACGCGAGCCCCTTCTCCGTCGCGCTCTTGCAATCTGCCACAGGTCACCTGACTGAGGCAATCCGCCAGCCGTTCAGTTCAACTACCCGGCCAGTATTGATCCAGATCGATCGCCTGGTATATTCTCGTCAAAGCTCGCAAATTCACGAAACATTGCCATCCCCCTAATCTCTTCTTCCTCACCGCTGTTCATAATTCAGGGAGGCTGTGCTGTGGCGGTTGCGAATCACGTGATTAGTCACCCGAGAATCAACCAGGCTCAGGCCGACATCGAGGCTGCGCTACGCAACTCGGTAGCACGACTCGATCCGATCGTGGCCAATATAGTTGCCTACCATTTCGGCTGGGCCGATGAGAGTGGCACTCTGACCGAAGCAGGCAATGGGCGCCGCCGGGTCGGGGTCCTGACCTTGCTGTGTGCCACTGTCGGCGGTGCCAAGTGGGACCGGGCGATACCCGCGGCGGTGGCCTGTGAACTGGCGTCCAACGCGGCCACGATCCAGGACGACATCATCGACGATGATGACGCCCGGCGCGGACGCAAATCGGCTTGGACCGTGTTCGGCACCTCGCGGACCTTGCTCGCGTGCATGACGATGACGGGCTTGGCCACCGAGGCGTTGACTGAACGCTCCGACATCGACCCGGAGCGGGTCAGCGCGGCGACGCACCGGCTGTCCAGAGCCATCATCGGGCTCAACCTCGGCCAGCTCTATGACATCGAGTTCGAGCGGACGCAGCAGGTGAGCCTGACCGACTACCTCCAGATGGTCGAAGGCAAGGCTGGCGCGTTCGGCAGTTGCGCCTGCATGCTGGGCGCGATGTTCACCGGCGTGCCCGACACCGAAGGCCTGGGAACCCTCGGCAGCCGCCTGGGCCTGGTCTGGCAGTTGCGCAACGACCTGCTCGGCATCTGGGGCGACCCGGATCAGACCGGCAAACCCGCATTGTCGGACCTGCGAACGCGCAAGAAGACCTTCCCTGTGATCGCCGCCCTTGAATCCAACCGCAGCGATCGCGACGAACTGGCCGACCTGCTACGTTATCGCGACGGCGATCTGTCCCCAGAAGATGCTTTCCGGGCTGCGAAGCTCATCGAACGCTGCGGTGGCCGCGAGCGCACCGAACAAGAACTCCGCCGCCGGCTCGACACCGCCCTCGCAACCCTGGAGGAGGTCGTGCCTGACCATGAAACTCGTGCCGATCTCCGCTTTTTAGCTGAATTCTTCGCTTTCAGTACTCGATGACCACACCCAGTGCCGACCCGCCCGGTACTCAAATTACCCCTTGTGGATGGATAGCGGACGGGTCGGTTCGGTGACCACGGCGACGACATTTCAGCAGTAATGCGTGTCACCTGAGCCTGTCGGAGAACCGCTGCCACGCCCGTGCGCACTCGTTCGCGGCTTCCAGCACAGTCGCCTTGCAGTGTGCTGGCACGCTGTCGACCAGGGAGTCCCACTCATCACTCGAGAGTGTCAGCGCCGCGAGCAGCCGTAGCAGGCTCCGACCCGACTCGTTGAACCGGAGAGCGGGATCGACACGCAAGCTGTCCATGGTCACCGGCCGTTGCGCAGTGGGCCGCAAGGTCATCCTTGACTCTGTCGGGCGCACCGGATTGACGTCGGCCGTCAACCCAATGGCGCCACCAGTGCATGGCTGAGTACTCAGGAGAGGACCACTGTCCCTGGCTATTCTGGCGCGCACATCTCGGACGGTTTCCGGGGATATCCCGGCGACTTTGGCCACGTCTCGTAGGCTTGCACTCGGGTTACGCGATATTAGCTCGGCGGCTCGTCGGCGCCGTTCCTCGACATCAGTGGGACGAGCGTGGCCGTCGCGGCCGATTCTGCTGTCTGACTGGGTAATCTCCCCAGTTAGACGGTCACGAATCACACCGACAGTCTTGTGCGATAGCCCGCAAGTGGCCGCAATGCCCCGGTTGGACCATCGGGGATAGCTCCTGAGTAACCGGGCCGCTGAGGCCTTGCGATCCGCCAGGGACAGCGGCAAGCCGTGCGTCACGTTCAGCTTGATCGAAATGAGGAACGCTTCCTCTTCAGTTCCCTCGAAGAACTCGGCTGCGATCTCTGGTTCGCCCCGTATTGCGGCGGCTCGAACCCGGTGCATGCCATCGATAACCCGCATGGTCGACCGGTGCACCACGATCGGCGGTAAGCGCGTTTGCGAGTCTGCGAGCATCTGTGCATGTGCGGCGTCCTGCCCCGCTAGTCGAGGCGAGTCCGCCGGTATCAGCATGTCGATCCGCACGTAAGTGACCGGAAGCGCGGTAGCGGACGTTTCCGAGCCCGGGCCGCCGACCGAGGTCGAGGTCGAGGTGTAAGTCTCACGATGATATTTCATTGACGGTCCCGTGCCCGACGAGAAGCTTGGTTCCCCGAAATCCTGCAATTTCCTTCCCCCCTCGAAAGAGTGGCCGAAACTACGGCAAGCTGACTCCATGAACGTTGCCAGTTCGCTCTCCACGCCGATGTAGCTGTCCCCTCAGACCTGTGCGACCCCGGCGGACGGCGTGTCGACGACCAGTTCCTGTTTCGGCGTGGGGATGTGACACCGGTGACGAGCAGGAGGTTGACCAGGGTGAAGACGGAGCCGCCGACGCAGGCCGCGGCGGTGCCGTCCGCGAGGCTCTCTTCGGCCCCTGACCGGGACTAGGGTCGTTCGTGGTGCTGCTGAACACGGTCACGAGCACGGCGGTGCCGATGGAACCGCCGACCATGCCCATGGTCTGCAGGACACCTGAGGCGGCGCCCGACTGCTCCTCCGGCGCGACACTGAACAGGATCGTCCCGTTGAGCGGCGGGTTGAGCATGCCGACGCCGATTCCAGCCAGTGCCATCGGGCCGAAGATGCCCGACCAATACTCAGTGGACGCCGAGAGCTGGGTCAGCCACAGCATGCTGAGGACGGCCAGGACGAGGCCACTGACCATCGCGGTCTTGGCGTCGAAGCGCTCGATCACCTTCGGCGCGATGTAGCGTGGAGCGACCATCATGGCGGCAGCCATCGGCAGATAGGTCAGCCCCGCCGCCAGCGGACGCAGCTTGAGCACTTCCTGCACGAACTGCGTCAGGAAGAAGAACATCCCGAATATTGCGGCGCCGGAGCAGACGAAGGTGAGATAACCGCCACTGCGATTACGGCTGGTGAGCAGTTTCAGATTCAGCGCCGGCTCTGAGTGCCGTGAGGAGATCATCACGAGAATGCCGAGCAGGACCACGCCGAGAGTGAACGCGACGAGGGTTTCCGGTTCGCTCCAACCCTGTTCCGAGGCGTGTATGAACCCGTAGACGATCGCGCCGACACTGATAGTCGCGCTGAGCGCGCCGCCGAGGTCGAACTTCTCGGGCCTGCCAGGGGACTGGGGGATGAACCGCGGGGTGGCGAGGAGCACGGCGATGCCGATCGGGACGTTGGTGAACTGCACCGAACGCCACGAGATCAGGTCGGTCAGCAGACCGCCGATGATCAGGCCGCCCGCGAAGCCGAGCCCCTGCGCCATCACAGAGATGCCGAACGCCTTGGTGCGCTCCACCTCGGTGTGGAAGGAGGTGACGATCAGGGCGAGCGCGCACGGTGCGGTCATCGCGGCCCCGGCGCCCTGCGCGAACAGGGAGATGGGCAACAGCCACGCGTCCTCGGCGAGCGCGCCCGTCAGGGAGGCCACGGTGAAGATCGTGATGCCGGTCATCAGGCCCTTGCGGTAGCCGATGATGTCGCCAACGCGGCCGCCGAGGAGCAGCAGCCCGCCGTAGGCCACCGTGTAGCCGTTAAGCACCCAGGACAGGGTGGTCACGGACTTGCCGAAGGCCTGCTGAATGGGCTGCAGGGCCATGTTCATGACCGTAATGTCGATCGCGTCCAGCAACTGGACGCGAGGATGATAGTGAGAATGGCCGTGCGGTACGGCATGGTGAAGACCGGGCTTGTGGCCGGACCCGTGGCTCGGCTGTCAGGCATGACGCCTGGCCCCCTTCGGTGAGTCGAGTTCGTTCGTGGGTACGACGGTGACGTCGGCGCGAACGCCATGCACACAATCGGAGATTGCTCCCGGTCCTTGCTCGGGCCCACGATACGGGGACGACTCTCCGGATCGCAATATGTTGCCTGGTTCGCCCTGGAAGGGCCCGCGACGCCCCGCGTGGACCTGCCCGAGGTGCTGCTGGAGGTGTTCTCCTGGACCGGCGCCGACCAGGCGTTCACCTCGGTCACCGGCGCCGGGCCCCGCCTCAAGGACCTGCACGTCACAATCGCCGCGCTCCTGGTCGCCCACGGCTGCAACGTCGGCTACACCCCGGTCATCGGCGGGATCGACGCGCTGAAGTACGGGCGGCTGTCCCACGTCGACCAGACCTACCTGCGGCTCGCGACCTACCGAGCCGCGAACGCCACCTTGATCGAGCACCAGGCGTCCATCGGCCTCGCGACCGCGTGGGGCGGCGGCCTGGTGGCCTCGGTCGACGGCATGCGGTTCGTTGTGCCCGTGCCGTCGGTGTACGCGCGGCCGAACCCGAAGTCCTTCGGCCGCCGGGGCGGCGCCACCTGGCTCAACATGATCAATGACCAGGCCGCCGGGCTCGGCGGGAGGGTCGTGGCCGGCACCCCGCGCGACTCCCTGTACGTGCTGGACGTCCTCTACGACCGCGACGGCGGCCGCCGTCCGGAGATGATCGTCACCGACACCGCCTCGTACAGCGACATCGTCTTCGGCCTGCTCACGCTCGCCGGATTCGCGTACGCGCCGCAGCTCGCCGACCTGCCCGATCAGAAGATGTGGCGCATCGACCGCACAGCCGACTACGGCGCCTTCCAGGACGCGGCCCGCGGCCGGGTCGACCTCGCACGGATCGAGCGGCACTGGGAGGACATCCTGCGGATCATCGGCTCCATCCACACCGGAGCCGTCCGCGCCTACGACGTGATCCGGATGCTCTCCCGCGACGGACGGGCCACCCCACTCGGGGACGCGATCGCGCACCACGGGCGGATCGCGAAGACCTTGCACATCCTGCGTCTGGCCGACGAGCCCGGCTACCGCCGCCAGATCAAGGTGCAGGCCAACCTCCAGGAAGGCCGGCATGCGCTTGCCCGGAAGATCTTCCACGGCCGGGCGGGGCAGCTGTACCAGCGCTACCAGGATGGGATGGAGGACCAGATTGGCGCCCTCGGCCTCGTCCTCAACGCCCTGGTCCTCTTCAACACCCGTTACATGGATGCCGCCGTCACCCAACTCCGCGCCGACGGCTTCGAGGTCCGGGAGGAGGATGTCGCGCGCCTCTCCCCGTTCGTGCGGCACCACGTGAACTTGCTCGGCCGGTACTCCTTCCAGCTTCCCGACCTGCCCGGTGGCCTACGGCCCCTGCGCGACAAGAACGCGGCCGACAGCGAGTAGGCACCGGCAAAGGCGTGCCGGGCCGCGGTCGCCCGAGGTGCTTCGGCGGTACGAGGGCTTCAGGCCCCTTCCTCCGGTGCGCGAGTGGTGCTGCCGGCCGGGGTGAGGCAGCGGCGCACGAGGGCGAGGGTGCGCTGTGTGACTGTGTCAAGGGTGGCGCCGTTCTCGATGGCAGCCAAGGCGGTGTGCAGCATTCCGGCGATGAGGTCGGCCGTGAGTGCGGGCTCAGGAGCGCCGAGCTCCCGGACGGCGGCGCGGAACGGTTCGACCTGTTCCAAGTGGAGTTCCATCAGCCGTTGTTGGCAGGCGGGATGGAGGCCGGCGTCCATGAGGGCAGCGGCGGGTCGGTGGGCGCCTTCGGCACCGAGGCGGAGGCTTTCCCTGAAGAACGCCTCGATGCGTTCCAGCGGGCCTTTCGCGGTGGCCAGGGCGCGGGTGAGTGCCTCGTTGGAGCGCAGGAAGGCTTCCTCCGTGATGGTGGCCAGGAGGGCCGCCGAGGAGTCGAAGTACTGGTAGACGCTGGAGCGGGCCAGGCCCGCGCGGGCGCCGACCGCCGCCGGTGTGACGGCGGTGGCGCCCTCGTTGACCAGGATGTCGACCGCTGCCTCGATCAGCGCCTTGCGTTGCTGGGCGCGGTGCTCGGCGACGGTGGAGGCGTTGATCTTCGGCATGTGGGGCGGGCTCCTGGCGGGGTGGACGGGGCCGGGAGCGAGGTGCCGGTCTGCGGCCGCCGGTCAGGACAGGCGGCCGTCGACCATCTCGTGGACCCGGTCGGCTGCGTCCATTATCGCCGTGTCGTGGGTGACCATGACCGTGGCCGTACCGCGCTCATGGGTCTGCTCGGCGATCAGCCGCACCGCCTCGGCCGAACGTACCCGGTCCAGTGCCGAGGTGGGTTCGTCCACCAGCAGGACGGCGGGGGAGGTCATCAGCGCGCGGGCCAGGCCCGCGCGCTGGCGTTCGCCTCCGGAGAGCTGGTGCGGGCGGGAACCCGCACGGTGCGTGAGCCCGACCGCCTCGATGAGTTCGTCGGCCCGGGCCCGGGCCGCGGTACCGAGTCGGCCGTCGATGTGCAGGGGCAGCAGGAGCTGTTCCCTCACGGTGAGGGAGGCCAGCAGGTTCGACTGCTGGAAGACGAAGCCGATGTGGCGAAGACGGGCCGCGGTCCGTTCCTTGTCCGAAAGGGCGGTCAGCTCCGTGCCGGCGATGTGCACGGCGCCCGACGTGGGCCGTTGCAGGCCGCCGGCCACGGCAAGGAGGCTGGACTTGCCGGATCCCGAGGGGCCGACGACGGCGACGAACTCACCGGGGGCGACGCTCAGGCGGACGTGGTCGAGGGCGGTGACGGCGGTATCGCCGTCCCCCAGGGTGAGGGTGACGTCGTCCAGGCGCAGTCCGCCGGAGCTCGCAGTGGGGGCGGCGGTCTGGTGGTCGGTGGCGGGTGTGGTCATCGGGTGGCTCCCAGAGCGGTCAGGGGGTCGACGGCGGTGATGCGGCGGATAGCGACCACGGCGCCGAGGGTTCCGAGGACGATGAGGAGGCCTGAGGAGGTGGCGATGGCCGGGGCGGAGAGGGCGAAGGGGGCCTTGCCGATCATCATGCTTCCCAGGGCCATGCCGACAGCGGTGCCGATGGCCGTAGCGCCGACGAGGACGGCGACGACCTGGGTGAGCGCGTCGCGCAGGACATATCCGGTGGGGGCGCCGAGCGCCTTCAGCAGGGCGATCTCGGCCTTGCGCTGCACGGTCCAGACGGTGAAGAAGGCGCCGACGACCAGGGCGGAGATGGCGTAGAGGAAGCCCTTGATCAGGGCCATGGTGCTCGACTCGGCCGTATAGCCGGGGGACGCGCCGAAAGTAGTCTCCTTGGTATCGGCTCGGGTGCCGGTCGCCTTCTCCACGGTGGAGACGTCCGCCCCCGGCTCCAGCGTCAGGGCGATGGCCGTGGCCTGCTGGCGCGCGGCCTCGGGCAGGTCACCCGGCAAGCCGTAGTGAAGCCGTCGCCAGGTGTCGAGGTCGGCGTAGGCGATGCCGATGTGACCGTAGGAGACGGCCTCGTCGACCAGGCCCACGACCTTCAGCCGCACCTCGCTCTTGTCCACGGTCAGGACATCGCCGACCTCCACGCCCAGGTCAGCGATCTCCTGGGTGATCACGATGCCGGCACTGCCCTCTTCCAGGCCCTCACCTTTGCTGGGGCTGGGAGCCAGGGAGGAGTCCGGTGCCATGCCGAAGACCGCGAGGTTGACCTGCTCGCCCTTCTTCCCGCCCTGGGCCACCCGGGCATTGGTCAGGGTGGTTCCGAACGGCTCCGCCCGCTCCACCCCTGGGGCCTTTGACCATGCCTGCCAGTCCTCCTGCTCGACGGTCGAGCGGGAGTACTGCTCGCTGGTCGCCTTCTCGTCGAAGGCCATATGGGTCACGGGCAGCGCGCGCAGACCGGATATACCGGCATCCGCCAGACCGGAGGCAAGTCCGGACAGGAGGACGCCGAGGACCGCGATGAGCGCGACCACCGCGCCCATCAGGGCGAAGCGACCGCGGGCGAAGCGCAGATCGCGTAGGGCAAGGAACACGGAGCTCTCCGAGCGATGAAGGGAATGAGGACACGACAGACTGGCCACGTCGCCTCTTTACCTAAACTTGACGACGCGAATGTCGGCATCTTATCGGATGTTGCCGACACACCTGTCGGCATGTTGCGTCGCGTACGTCGACCGGGTCCTCCCCGCCAGACCGCCCCTGTGCGGGTGTGGCCTGGGCTTCGCCTGGGGTTTGCACCGGGTCCGCCGACCGGCCGGATCGCTCACACCCGGTCGCCGAGCTGTTGATCACGACGCCGGAGCGGGCTGAGGAATCCGCCGTCACGGCCCGGGAACCGGCGGACCGCCGTCGTGGAGAGTTCCTTCTCGCTGGACCGCGGCGTCAAGAGAACAGCACCGACGCCTCGTTCAGTCGGCGCCTAACCAGGCCGCGGGCACGCTGCGGGTGAGGGCCTGCTCCGCGGTCAGCGACGGCTGCCGCCGGGAGCGAGCAGGCTGGTGAGCTCGGCGATCGCCTCTGGGGACGGCTTGAAGTAGCGCCGGACGTTCTCCGGCTTCTTGTGTCTCGACTTCGCCATCAGCAACGACGCGCCCTGCTCGCCGAGGTGGGTCAGGGAGGCGTGGCGGTACTCGTGCAGATCCCAGCCCGTTCCAGGTCCACGTACGGCGGTGTGCTCGTCCAGCAGGGCGCGGGCCTGCCCGTACGACAGCCGGGCGAACCCGGTGTCCGGGCAGACGTCGCGCGGGCTGACAACCTTGCCGGGCCCCGGGCGGCGGTGGGTGACGAACACCGGCCCACGGGTGCGTCCCTGCAGCAGGCGGGGCAGGAGCCGGGCAGTGCCGGCGTCCCAGTACACCGTCTCCAGCACGTAGTCCTCGCGGGCCTGGCCCCGGCGGCGGACCCTGGTCCGGGCGCCCTTCGCCTTGACCGGGCAGCGGCGCCCGGCGAAGTCCAGGTCCTCTATGTTCACGCCAAGGATCTCCTCCGCCCTGGCCGAGGTCTCGTAGAGCATTCGCCACAGGGTCTTCTCTCGAAGGTGAACCTCGCGCCGGGCGATCAGCCGGTCGACGGCCATCTTCGAGCGGGTCGGGGTCTCGGAGCCCGGCGCAGCCATTCGCTTCGCCCAAGCCGGGACGGTCGGGCCCTCGTAACCGCGCTCGGAGCACCAGCCCGTCCAGGACAGCACGGCGCCGCGGCGGGCGTTCCAGGTATTCACCGCCGAGCGGCCCCACAGCAGTTCCAGCGCCTCGCCAATCTCGGCGTCCTCCACCGACGCGAGCGGCCGGCCCTCCCCAAGGCACTCGGCGGTCTTCCCGACGGCGATGCCGTAGTTCCGGACGGTGTTCGGGTTGCCGAGAGAGTCGAGGAACAGGTCGGCCGCCGTCCGGACGGTCAACGCCTTCCCGGTCGACAGCTGGACGAGTGTGGGCACCGTTTTCCCTTTGCCGCAGATAATAGGGCCGCTTCACGCAGCGGCCGGAGAACGTCACCGCAGATATTGGGGTGATATCTGCGGGATGACTTCAGACCGCTCCCGCGGCCAACGACCTGCCAGCCGCCCACCAGGGCCGACGGAGGCTTAGCGCACGATCTGACGCGGATGTTCCTCAGACCCCGAGTCATGCGTTAATGGATCTTCTGCTGGTCCAGCCAATTGAAGATCTCGGCCTACTTGTACAGCACTTTGGCGTTCCTGCCTCGGCCGAGCTTGTAGCCCTTCAGGCCCAGTTTCGATGCCTCCTTGTAGACCCAGCTCGTGGACATGTTGAGCGCATCGTGGCGACCTCGGAAGTGTCCATAAGGACGGGCTCGACGCTGCGGCGCCTGCCCGAAGAGTTGATATCGGTGGGGGTCTCGTCGGAGTGCGACTGCGGTTCCACGGGCAAGATGGCTCCTTGAGGCTGGCCTGAGCCCGACCGCGGCATTGACTCGCGCTCTGCTCTGGCCGAATTCCTAACGTCCTTGACGCCCGCCCTGTGCCACCGCCAGGCACCGGACGAGCTATAGCCATGGTCATGAGAATTGCCGGTTTGGCTAACCGGCGATCCGCGGCTATGTTGCCGCGCGGCTTCGGCCCCTCGGATTCCTGTTGAACCATTGGTGCCTCCTCCTTGAGGGGGGAGGGGCATGGGTCGGCTGACCCAAGGTGGTGCGCAGCCCGGATCCCCGGTGACCGCCCTCGCTCCTGACCTCGGCCCGGACCGCCAGAGTGACGGTGATCACGGACACTCTTCGGAGGCTGCTGCGTAGGCTTGTGCAGTCGTCGCGGTGAAGTCCAGGAGGGACGGCGAAGCTCGCCCGCAACGCCTGACGGTGCGTCAGAAAAGTCAGCAATTGGTCAGCATCAGTCCTCAAAAACCCTGCGAAAGCTGACCGAACATGCGACTCGTTGTAAGGTAGGGAAACTGCACTTGACCTGCAAGAACGCAGGCAGGGAGCCTACCTTCGGGGGTACCTCGATGTTGCGTACAATATTCAAGTCCAAGATCCACCGGGCCACCGTGACCCAGGCGGACCTTCATTACGTCGGGTCCGTCACGATCGACGCCGCGCTGATGGAAGCCGCCGACCTGCTGCCCGGTGAGCTCGTCCACATCGTCGACATCGACAACGGTGCCCGCCTGGAGACGTACGTCATCGAGGGCGAACGCGGCTCCGGTGTCATCGGCATCAACGGCGCAGCCGCCCACCTCGTGCACCCCGGCGACCTGGTCATTCTGATCAGTTACGCACAGGTCGACGACGCCGAGGCGCGTGCGCTGATTCCGCGTATCGTCCATGTCGACGCGGAGAACCGGATCGTCGAACTCGGTGCCGACGCCTCCGCGCCCGTGCCCGGTACCGACACCGAGCGCAGTCCGCACGCCGTGCCCGCGGCGCGCTGAAGCGCCTCACTCAGCGAGGGAGCATCCGCCATGGCAGAGCAGGCCGGACAGACCGGGCCCGACATCCGTGACGACAGGGCGGCGGGCAAGTTGCTCGCGTATGTGGACGGCGAAGCCGCCGGGGTCATCGTGTACTTCGTGCTGGACGGGACGCCCGCGGCGCTCGTCGCCGTGCACACCGTCGTCGAGCAGGGGCACGAGGGCAAGGGCATCGGCGGTTCCCTGGTCAAGGAGTTCTACGCCATGGCGGCCCGCGAGGGTGTCCCCGTCGTCCCGCTCTGCCCGTACGCCGCGAAGTGGGCGTCACGCCATCCCGCCGAGGCCCCCGAGGCCCCGGTGGAGTTGGTGGAGCGGGCCAAGAAGGAGCTCGCCACGCACCCCGAGCTCTACTGAGGCTCCGGCCGGTGTCGGTGTCGTGTCAGCGGGTGCCGGCTGACACGGCCGGTGTCGTCCTCGGCTGAGGCGACGCAGTTCCGGACGCGGGCCGGGGTGCCGGTAGCGTGTCGCGGATGAGCCTCGCACTCCTGCACACCTCCCCGGTCCATGTCCCGGTCTTCGACGCCCTGCGCGACACCCACCACCCCGGTCTCGGCCTGCGGCACCTCGTGCACAAGGACCTGCTCGACCGGGCGGGGGTGCAGGGGCCGGAGGCGGTGACCGGCGACGTCGAGGCACTGGTCGCCGGCGCCGTCGCCGACGGGGCCACCGCAGTGCTCTGCACCTGTTCGACGATCGGCGGGGTTGCCGAGTCTGTCGGAACGCGACTCGGCGTCCCGGTCCTGCGCGTCGACCGGCCGATGGCGGCCGCCGCCGTCCGTGCGGGACGGGTCACCGTCCTGGCGGCGCTCCACGCCACCCTGGAGCCGACCCGCGCGTTGCTCGCGCAGGAGGCGGAGCGGGCGGGGGAGCCGGCCCTTGAGGTGCGCACCGTGCTGGTCGACGGCGCCTGGGAGCGTTTCGAGGCCGGTGATCATGACGGGTACCTGAATCTCGTGGCGGCCGCGGTCGACGCCGTGACGGAAGCCGACGTGATCGTGCTGGCCCAGGCCTCCATGGCGGGCGCGGTCACCCGCACGGCCACCCGGATCCCGGTCCTGTCCAGCCCTCGGCCGGGTCTGGACGCCGCGGCGGCCGCGGCCGCGCACTGACGCCCACCCGCGACAGCGAGCTGGTTTCGGGTGGCCGGACGGGTGAGGCCGTGAGCCGGCCGGAGCATCCGCAGCCCGTACGTGTGGACTCGCCGGGCGCGGGCAGCCGCTCCGGGAGACGGTGGAGGAGATCCACCCCGACCGTTCGGAGGCCCGAGATGACCCACCCGTACCCCGACCCGGTACCGCCGGCGCCCACCCCCGGGCCGATGCCGGGGCCGCCCCGGCCGCTGCCGGAGCCCACTCCGGTCCCGCCCGGCCCGGGGCCGACGCCGCCCGTGCCCACGCCCCCCGGCCCGGCGCCCGACCCGATCCCGCAGCCGCCCGCGCCGAACCCCGAGCCGGTGCCGCCGCCCGAGCCGGAACCCTCACCGGTCGGCTGACCGCACCGACGCCGGCGGCCGAGGGGCTCAGCCCTCGGCCAGTACGGCGTTGGCGCGGGCCGTGAGTTCGGTCAGTACCCGGCCCGCCGCCGCCATGTCCTCGGCCGGCAGGTCCGCGTACAGCCGTGCAGTGATCGTGGCGATGCCGGCCCGCTGCGCACGGTGCGCCTCCTTGCCCGCGGCCGTCAGGGCCAGCAGTGCCACGTCCGTCGGCTGCTGCTCTTCCAGCAGCCCCTGCGCGAGCAGGCCGGACAGGGCCGCTTCGGCGGTCGCGGTGTCGACCTTCAGTGTGGAGGTCAGCCGCTCGACCAGTCGGCCGCGCTCGATGCTCCCGTCGCTGTCCGCCGTCGCGTTCAGTGCGACGGACTCGTGGAAGGTGGCGCCCGTCTCCGCCAGCAGCCGTTCCAGAACGGCGCGCGTGGCGTAGTGGGCCCGGCCGATGACCTGGCCGTTGACGCTGGGTGCGGTGGTCATGATGACTCCTCGGTGGATGGATCGGTGACTGCGGGAACCGGCACGTCGAGCAGTGCCGTCAGCGCCCCGGTGAACGCCTCGGTGTCAGGTCCGTCCAGACCGCCCAGGGGTGCGAGAAGCCCGTCGACGAGCCGGCGCACGATCTCGACCGCGCGGTCGGCGACCGCGAGGCCTTCGTCGGTCAGGGACAGCTGGACCGCCCGGGTGTCGGCGGGGTCGGTGGCCCGTTCGACGAGCCCGGCGGCTTCCAGGCTGCGTGCCAGTTTCGAGACGTAGAGCGCTTCGAGTCCGGTGTGGTCCGCGAGTGCGCGCTGACTCGGCCGCTGCCCCGCCCGCTGCATCCCCAGTAGGGATCCCAGCAGTGAGTACTGCGCGTGCGTCAGCCCGAGCGGCCCCAGCGCCCGGTCGATGGCCACCCGCCATTTCATCGACAGGCGCCAGACCAGGAAGCCGGGGGTCGGACCCTCAGGTGCTTTGCTCATGACAGATACAGTACATGGCTACTATGTCCATGGCTACTAAATAGTGGGGGCCAGCTCGACGGCCGTCAGCGAGGGTCAGGAGTGCAGGCGCAGCAGGGCGTCGGCATGCGCCAGCCCGCTCTCCGCGGCGATCGAGTCCAGTGACTGGGCGTCGCGTACCGGAGCGAAGCGGACCGCGGGCACGTCCTGCCCCGCGCCCGCCCCGGTGCCGAACCCGTAGACCGCGGGCCGCGGCAGGCTGTTGTAGGCCCACGGCGTGGAGAAGTAGTACGCGCCGGTGTCGTACAGCACGACGTAGTCGCCTGCCCGCAGTTCGGGCAGTTCCCGGGCGTGCGCGACGACATCTCCCGCGAAGCAGCACGGGCCCGCGATGTCCTGGACGAGCGCCGGTCCGGTCTTCGGGACTCCATCGGCGTCGAACGCGCCGACCCGCAGGGGCCAGGCGTCCGGCATGAAGACGGTGCGGGTGGCGGTCTGCGCGCCCGCGTGGGTGAGCGCGATCCGGCGGCCCCCGGCGTCCTTCGTGTACTCCACCAGCGCGCCGATGAAGCCGTTCTTGGCCAGCAGCGAGCGGCCGAACTCGGTGACGAGCTCGTACCGCCCGTCGAACAGCCCCGGCACCGCCCCGCGCAGCGCGGCCACGTAGGCGGCGAAGGTGGGGCGGACCGTGTCGTCGGCGAAGTTGACCGGCAGTCCGCCGCCGATGTCGAGGCCGGTGATCTGGTGGCGGCCGAGCAGGGTGTTGATCTCCTCGGCCAGCCGGTACGTCTCGCCGATGCCCGCTGCGATCAGCTCCAGGGAGCAGCCCTGCGAACCGACATGGGCGTGCAGACGGGTAAGCCACGGGTGCGCCGCGAACGCCTCCACGACCCGCTCCCGCGCGCCGGGATCGCGCAGCGCCACGCCGAACTTGGAGGTCGCCGTGGCCGTGCTCATCGCGCCGATGGACCCGCCGCCGACCTGGGGATTGACCCGGAGCCCGATGGCGGACACCGCGTCCGAGGGCCGCAGTGAAGCGATCCGGTCCACCTCGTCGAGGTTGTCGGCGTTGAGCGCCACCCCGAGCGCCAGCGCCCACCGGATCTCGTCACGCGTCTTCGCGGGGGAGTCGAGGACGATCTTCGACGGCGCGAACCCGGCGTCGAGCGCGATCCGGAGCTCGCCCGGGCTCGCGACCTCGCAGCCCATGCCGCACTCCGCGAGGAGCCGCAGTACGGGCACGAGCGACGCGGCCTTCGCGGCGAAGGTGTGGAGCACTCCCGGAACCCCCGCGAACGCCTCGTGGAGGGCGGCGACCGAGTCGCGCACCCCGTCGGTGTCGACGAATCCGGCGACCGGGCAGGACTCGCCGAGCAGACCGTCGGCGACGGCGTGGCGGACCGCGGCCGCGACACGCGCGGAGGAGGACGGGGTGCTGGGGGACGGGGAAAGGCTCATGGGATCAGAGTCGGTGATGGTCGCCCCACAGTCTCTGTCCGGCAGGACAACATCGGTGCGGGTTCTTGTCCGGGTGGCCAACGAACCCTATGGGCCGGGGCCAACCTATCCGGTGAGACGGACCGCGAGCGTGATCAGCAGCCGGGTGTCGGGGTCGTCCAGGTCCACATCGAACCGCTCCCGGACGCGCCGCAGCCGGTACCGCAGCGTGTTGGGATGCACCATCAGCCGGGCGGCCGCCCTGGCCACATCGCCCGACGCGTCGAGATAGGCGGCCAGCGTACGGACCAGCTCACCGCCCGACGCCAGATCGTCCCGCACCAGCTCGTGCACCGGCCCGCCGCCCGCCTCCCACACCGGCCGGACCGCGTCCAGTACCCGCGCGACGTCCAGCGAAGGGCCCACGGCCGCCGCGTCCGCGTACCGGCCCGGACCCGCCCCGTCGTCGCGGGCCGCCGCGCGCTCGCGCAGCACCCGTACGATCAGCGCCGCCTCCTCGCACGAGGCATGGGCCCGCAGTGCGGTGGTGGCCACCGGGCCCGCACCGGCCAGGACCGGGACGCCGCCGGGCAGCGACGGGGCCAGCATCGCGAGCTCCCGGGCCAGGCGCAGCGCGTCGCCCTCCTGACCTGTGCCGACGGGCAGCAGCGCGAGCAGCCGGTCACCGTCGCGCAGCACCTGCACCGAAGGGCGGTAGGAGACGGCATGCAGCGCGAGGACCTCGAGCGTGCGGTCGCCCACGGCAGACGCCGCACCGTGCCGCTCGACGACGACCACCGCGCAGGCCGCATCGGGCGACAGGCCCAGGGACCAGGCATGCGTGCGGGCATCCCCGTCCCCGTGCAGCAGACCGCGCAGCGCGAGCTCCCGGCGGCGGGCCGCTCCGCTCTCGCGCAGCCGGTGCCGCACCAGGAGGGGGGCGGCGACCTCCGCCGCCCGGCGCAGCGCGTCGGCGGCGTGCGGAGACAGCGTGTGCCCGTCCGCGGCGGCCCAGATGGAGCCGAGCACCTCGGGACCGCTGCGGACTGCGATGATCAGGCGCTCCGGGCCGTCGGCGTCCTCGGCCCGGTGGATCACGTCCCGGGACGTCCACAGGACCCGCAGCATTCCGCTCCTGCGCAGCTCGGCGACCCGCCACTGGGGGACCCGGCCGCCCAGGATCGTCGACCGGCGCAGCCCGTCGGCCTCCGGGCCGGTGGCGGAGTGGGCCAGCACCCGGAACCGGGTGTCCTCGATGGTGATCGATCCCCCTGTGTACTCGGCGACCGCCGCGGCGAGCGCGGTCAGGCTCTCCGCGCCACCGGCGGTGCTGCCCGGCGCCCCTTCGTCGAGGCCCGCCCGTACGCAGGCCAGTGCGGAGCGCAACAGCGCCGCGGTGTCCGCCCAGTCGGCCCACTCGGCGCGGGTCAGCAAAGCGATGCCCGATTCTTCGGCGGCGGCCAGCACCTCCGGGGCGACGGCCGCCCCCTGCGTGTCACGCAGGACCACTCCCGACGCGCCGCGCCCGGCGGCCTCACGCACCGGTCCTGCGGCTTCGGCGGCAGCCGCCGGCACACCCACCACCAGCACCAGACAGCCGTCGAACGGCTGCGAGGCACCCTCGTCGCCGACCGCCACACCCCGCACCCCGACGTCGAGGCCCGCCGGCGCCAGCACCGCGCGCAGGGTTCCGCTGTCGTCGAAGGCCAGGACCTCGCGCAGCGGGACAGTGGACTCCGATGAGGTGGATGTACGGCTCGTCATGGCAGCCGAGCATACGAGCGGTGGGTCCGGGTGGTGCCCGCGAAGCCCCGTCCGGCCCGCCCGCAGCACTCCGAGGACCCGCCGCAGGTCAGGCGATGATCGGGACCACGGCCTCCGGGGTCAGCATCCGGAACGTGAACGACTGGTGGAAGTACAGCCGGATGTCGGTCGCGTCGTGGTCGTGGTAGCCGATGGACAGATCCTCGCCCAGGCACAGTTCGAAGTCACCACCCCGGGTGGACAGGAGCACCCCGCCCGCGACGGCCGGGGCCCACAGGATCTGGTCGTCCAGCAGCCGGGCCAGGTGCGTGGAGACGGGATATCCGTGGTCGGACGTCTCCGTCGCCTCCGTGAACGCGTCCGCGCCCAGGAGCAGCCGGTACGGCCCGTCGACACCCGCCAGCCGTAGCTGGGTCAGCGCATGGCTCACCGTGGCCGGATAGTCGCGGGCATCGGCAGGCAACGGCAGCGCGGTGTGCGAGGAGCCGTCCCGCAGACCGGCGATCCCGGCCGCGGCGTAGCCGTCGATGATCGCCATGTCCTCTGCGAACGCACAGGTCCGGGCCGCGTCCTTGACGGGCTGCCAGTCGCTGTCGTCCGAGCCGCGCTCGACATCGTCGACAGCCGCCCGCGTCACGGTGAACGGCACCCGCCACTCGATGACCGGCACCGACGTACGGGCGCGGGCGATGACGTCCGGAGTGGGCGGATCGATGTCGCGCAGATGGCCGTCGCCGACCGCCGCCAGCTGCGGCCCCTGCGGACCGCTGACGTCGATGACGCGGCGGCCGGCCAGATGGCGGCTGAAGGTGCGCCGGGCCTCCTCTTCGATCTGGTCCCAGGCGGCCTGGGTGACAGGGGCGAGTTCGCGATGGAGGTTGTTCATCTCTGGGCGCTTTCTTGCAGGCTGCCGATGCGCAGCGAACCGTCCCGGACCACCGGCGCGACCACGGCCCTGGCCACCGGCGCGGACGCCGGCTCCGGCTGGGGCGTGGCCTCGGCGGAGGCGGGCGACGGCGGCGGGGCGCCGAGGAAGTCGGCGCCGGGGGCGTGGAAGAGCGTGCCGGTGACCGCGGTCGAGAAGTCGAGGATGCGGTCGTGGGTGCCGGGCGGGTCACCGAGGAACATGTTGCGCAGCATCCGCTCGGTGACGTCCGGGTCGGCGGCGTACCCGATGAAGTACGTGCCGAACTCGCCCTGCCCGAAGCTGCCGAACGGCATGTTGGCGCGCAGGATGTCGCGTTCCGTGCCGTCCGGGTCGGTGATGGTGTTCAGCGCGACATGCGAGTCGGCGGGCTTGACGTCGTCGGCCAGCTCGACGTCGGTGAACTTGGTCCGCCCGATCACCCGTTCCTGCTCCTCGGTCGTCAGCGCGTTCCACGAAGTCAGGTCATGCAGGTACTTCTGTACGACGACGTAGCTGCCGCCCGCGAATTCGGGGTCCTCGTCCCCCACGAGGGCTGCCGACCGGGCATCGTCGCCCACCGGGTTCTCCGTGCCGTCGACGAACCCGAGCAGATCCCGGTGGTCGAGGTAGCGGAACCCGTGCGTCTCGTCGACGATCTTCACCGCCCCGCCCAGCCGGTCCAGCAGCTGCGACGCCCACTCCCAGCACACGTCCATCCGCTCGGCCCGGATGTGGAACAGCAGGTCGCCCGGGGTGGCGGGGGCGTGATGGCGAGCGCCGCGCAACTCCTGGAAGGGGTGCAGCAGGGCCGGCCGCGGGCCGGAGAACAGCCGGTCCCAGGCGTCGGAGCCGAACCCGGTCACACAGACGAGCCCGGCATCCGGGTAGCGGAACCCGATGGAGCGGGCGAAGGCCGCCAGATCCGGCAGGGCCTCACGGACGACGGCCTCACCGCCGGGCTCGATCGTGGCGACCAGGACCAGGGCCGCACCGGTCAGCGGGGCGACGACGGGCTGCACCGCGGCCCGTTCCTCGTTGGCGTCGGGCATGCGGCGGCTCCATGAGCTGGTTCGGCGGTACGGCACGGTGGCACCCCGTCGCCGATGAGGACAGCGGGACCCGCTGCCACTTACCCACACCCGGGGTCCCGCCGCACCCCGGGTCACCCGACCGGGCGACGGCCGACCGGCCCGCGCCTCCGGAAACCGATGAGCGTGTCCGTTCGCCGGCGAAGTTCCCGTCGGTGCGCGGTCCGTCGTCCGGGTGGACGAACATGTTGGCCCAGCCGTACTGCCGGGTGATCCCGGTCCCGGAACCGGGCTCCTGCGGGGAGGCGCTGGTGGTGGTGTCCGGCATGCCCACGGTCATGAACGGTCCCGGCCCGGGAAGCCGGCGCCGTTCGGCGTGACGGGGGGCGGGGACGGCGGGTCCCGTGAGACGCACCCACCGGACGGGACCGGACGGGACCGGACCCGACCGGGTCGGACCGGACGGACGGGGCG
This sequence comes from Streptomyces sp. LN549, assembly GCF_043203805.1. Classification (NCBI taxonomy): domain Bacteria; kingdom Bacillati; phylum Actinomycetota; class Actinomycetes; order Kitasatosporales; family Streptomycetaceae; genus Streptomyces; species Streptomyces sp. LN549. The sequence goes on from NZ_JAZHRI010000002.1 coordinate 8,413,492, forward strand.
GCCGCTTGAGTCTCCCCCCGGGGGAGACGGGAGAGTGGGGCGCATGAACGGCGACACACATCTCTCGATCGGTGAGCTGGCCCGGCGGACCGGACTCACGGTCAAGACCGTCCGCTCCTACTCGGACCGCGGGATCGTGCCGCCGGCAGGCCGCAACGCGGCCGGATACCGCCGCTACGGCCCCGAGGCCGTGGCCCGCCTGAATCTGGTGCGGACGCTGCGCTCGCTCGGAATCGATCTGTCCACGATCCGCAGGGCGGTGGACCGGGACACACCGCTGGCCGAGCTCGCGGCAGCGCATGCGGAGGCGCTTGCGGTGCAGATCCGGGTGCTGAGTGTGAGGCGCGCGGTGCTCACGGCCGCCGCCAGACGTGAATCGACCCCTGAGGAGATGGATCGCATGCACCGACTGGCCAGGCTGTCCGAGGACGAACGGCAGGCGTTGACCCGTGAGTTCCTCGACGAGGTGTTCAACGGCGCGGGGACGCAGACACACCTGGCGGGCGTCAGGAGATCGATGACGCCGCATCTGCCCGAGGCCCCCTCGGAGGAGGAGACGGAGGCGTGGATCGAACTGGCCGAACTGTCCCAGGACCCAGGTTTCCGGGCCGTCATGCAGCGTACGGCCGAGCACCATACGGCGGACCGGGCGGACCGCACCGCCGGCGTCCCTGTCCGTGATGCCGAAGCGGTGATCCGCAGCCACGCCGCCCCGGCGCGCGCGGCGGGCGCCGACCCGGGCTCCGCACGGGCGGGCCTCGTCGTCGACGCGGTGACGGCCGAGTACGCGAGGCTCTGCGGACGGCCGGACGACGCCGCTCTCCGGGAGCGGCTGGTCGCCCGGCTCGACACGGTGAACGATCCGCGCAGGGAGCGGTACCTCCATCTGCTCGCCGTGATCAACCGATGGCCGGCCCCGGAGCCGCTGTCACCCGAACTGGACTGGTTCCGCATGGCGTTGCGTGCCCGGATCGCAGCCTGATCCGGGTGGGGGACGGACGGCCGTCTGCCCCATTCCCGTCATCCCATGGGATTCCCTCGGGCCCATGCGCGCGATCCCGGGGGAGCCCTGCGGGGGTGCGGCCCTACCGTCGAACCTGTCGGCGGTGCGGCGGGCCCCGGTCAGGGCCCGCCGCACCGCACAACCCTCCCGGGCGCGGAGCGTCCCGGCCCTGCGAAAGATGTGACATGGCAAAGATCCTTTTCGTCGTGACCGGATCCGACCACTGGACCCTGGCCGACGGAACCGCGCACCCGTCCGGCTTCTGGGCGGAGGAGGTCGTCGCCCCGTACGAGAGGTTCAGGGCCGCCGGGCACGAGATCGTCGTCGCCACCCCCGGTGGAGTGGTGCCGACCGTGGACCGGGGCAGCCTGGCTCCCGAGTTCAACGACGGCCAGGAGAACGCCGACAGGATGGCGGCGGCCGTCGCCGGCATGACCGAGCTCCGGCACCCGCTCAAGGTGGAGGACGTGGACCCGTCGGACTACGCGGCGGTGTTCTACCCGGGCGGGCACGGCCCGATGGAGGACCTGGCGGTGAACGCCGACTCCGGCCGGCTGCTGACCCGGGCGCTGGACTCGGGCATGCCGCTCGGCATCGTCTGCCACGCCCCGGCCGCCGTGCTCGCTGCCACGAAGGACGACGGCACCAACCCCTTCGCCGACTACCGGCTCACCGGATTCACCAATACGGAGGAGAGCCAGGCAGGCTTTGCCGACAAGGCCAAGTGGCTGCTCCAGGACCGCCTCGTGGAGATCGGCACCGATTTCCAGGAGGGCGAGCCGTGGGCCCCGCACGTCGTCGTCGACCGCAGTCTGGTCACCGGCCAGAACCCGGCGTCGTCGGGCCCGCTCGCCGACGAACTGCTCAAGAGGATCGGCTGACGCGTTCGGGTGCTCCGGACGACCCGGCCGCCCGTCGGCAGCGCGAGAGCACGGGCATCAGCATCGGCATCAGGCATCCGCCGCCGTCCGGCGACGGGTGCCGTGTCCGGCGTCCCGGCACTCCGTCGCCGCGTCTCCGAAGGCGGGTGAGCCTCGTCGGCAACCTCTCTGTTCGTGGTCAAGGCCAGGCACTCGATCTTCTACGAGACGCCGCTCTCGTATCTGCTCCACCAACGGGGCGTCGGCCATCTCGTCCTCCGCGGTCAGGTGACGGAGCAATGCGTTCTCCACGCCGCCCTGGACGTGCCATCCGGCATCTGAGCCTCACCGTTCCTGAGGACGGAGTGGCCCATATCCATCCGGACCTTGCGCAGGCCGCGCTTCGGATGATGGAACGCAACATGGGCGCCCACGTACGCACAGCGAGCCGGTCGCATTCTGATCCGGACGGCATCGAGACCATGTCCGGGCGGTGTCCCGGTCACGGCTCACTGGCGGCACAGGCAGAACGGGTGCCCGGCCGGATCTGCGAAGACCCGAAAGCCGCGTTCCCCGTTCCGGTCGTTGAGGTCCAGCGCTTCCGCACCCAGCGCGAGCACTTCCCGCTGCGCCTGTTCCATGTCCGTCACTTCGAAGTCGAGGTGTTCCTGCTGGGAGTTGTGGTCGCCCCGGGGCCACTCGGGCGGCCGGTAGTCGGGGGCGAGCTGGAAGGCGATGCGAGCTCCGCCCGGGACGTAGAGGTCGTACCAGTTGTCGGCCCCCTTCTTCACCTCTCCGCCCAGAACCCCCTGGTAAAAGGCGGCAAGTGCCTCGGGGTCGGGGCAGTCGAGGGCTACCAGACAGTACGTTGCGACAGCCATGCTTCTCTCCTCGATTCCATGCGCCAACGACGTAGCGGAATTCACCGGGGCGGTACCAGCCTTCACCGGGGCAGGGCTCACCGAGATCGCACTCGTACAGATGAGGGGTGCCCATCAGCAGCCCTTCATCCGCCGGGCGAGGGAAGAGGTTCTGCCCGCTTCGCGCGCCAAGTGACCCGCTGCGTCCCCGGCCCTCGGGTTCAGCGGCTCACGGCCTTGCGGAGCTGTTCCTTGTTCATGGCGGAGCGGCCCTCGATGTTCTTCTTCTTGGCCTCTTCGTACAGTTGGTCCCTGGTGCGGCCCTGCGCGCCCTGGTGCGAGCGTTCCCCACCGCGCTGGGAGGCCGACTTCGGGTCGCGTGTGGATGTCTTGCTCGCCGTCTTCGACTCACCCGAGCGAGCGCGCTCCTTGTTCACCGTGCGGGCGGCGATCTCCTTCGCGCGCTTCTCGGACTCGCCGCGCTTCTCGGCGCTCTCCTTCACGTGTTCGTACTGACGTTCGCGCTTGCGGCTGGATCCTGCCGGCATGGCGTTCTCCTCCTCGTGGCGTCGGTGCCGGGCCGGCCGCCCGGGGCCCGGGCGGCCGTGGTACTACTCCGCCGCAAATTCCTGTTGCCCATGGGCCACGTCCGAAACATTGCATCGCCGACACGCGCACGCCCATCGGGTAGCGCGCTCGGGTGACCCCGGGCGCCCTACCGGCGGGTGCCTCCGGTGAGCGACGGCATCGGCGCCTGCCGGTGGACAGGTCACGGTCGACCTCGACGGTGACCTGGTACTCGGCTGCGTCCTTGCGCAAGCACCCGATCGGCCCGGCTCAGTAGCATGCAACGCATGGCCATCAAACTTGAGAACGTCGGCATCGCCGTTCGCGACCTCGAAGCAGCAATCTCCTTTTTCACCGACCTCGGCCTCACGGTCCTCGGCCGTGACACGGTCAGTGGTGAGTGGACCGACACGGCCGTCGGCCTTGATGGCAATCACGCCAGGATCGCGATGCTCCAGACGCCGGATGGTCAGGGTCGGCTTGAGCTCTTCGAGTACATCCACCCCGAAGCGATCGAGTCGGAGCCCACTCGTCCCAACGAGATCGGCATGCATCGCGTCGCCTTCTCGGTCGACGACATCGACAAGGCCCTCGAGACAGCCGCAAAGCACGGATGCCGTCCACTACGTGGTGTGGCGACCTATGAGGACGTCTACAAGCTCACGTACCTCCGCGGTCCCAGCGGCATCCTTGTGATGCTCGCCGAGGAGCTGAAGAAGAACTGACGGCCGATCGGGTCAATTGCCCTCACGGGCCACGGGCCCGCCCATCACCCGCTCTGGAAGGCGTCAGGGGCCACCGGCTCCGTCCACGAACCCTTTACGCAAGATCAAGTCAGGAGAGGCAAGCAGGCAGAAGTCCGGCAACCGGCTGCAAGACGTTCATGTCAGCGTGATGATCACGCCTGAACGAGTAAAATGGAAGGCCGTTCGGTGGCCGGCAGCGCGACACGGATATAGGTCACCAGCCAGACGGCAGCCGGTGCGAAGGGAGCCTTCGCAGCCGGGAGAATTCCATCGGAGGGCCGCGATGCCCCGGGCGATGACGGCGCAGCGTCTTCTGGCGGAGTACGGCCGGACGTATGCCGACGAAGCCGGGATCCGGCTGCGTAATACGCCTATGCCGCTGTATCAGTTGCTGACGCTCTGTGTGCTGTTCTCGGTTCGCATCAGAGCGGATATCGCGGTGGCCGCGGCCCGGGAACTGTTCGGAGCCGGAATGCGTACGCCGCAGGCGATGGCGGACTCCTCGTGGCAAGGCAGGGTGGATGCGTTGGGCCGTGCTCACTACCGCCGCTACGACGAGAGCACGGCCACGGTGCTGGGGGAGGGGGCGGAGCTCGTACTCGGCGAGTACCGCGGCGACTTGCGGCGACTGCGTCAGAAGGCTGATGGGGACCCGGAACAGATTCGCCGGCTGCTGCAGGAGTTCCCCCGGATCGGTCCAGTGGGGGCAGACATTTTCAGTCGAGAGGCGCAAGGTGTATGGCCCGAACTGCGCCCGGCATTCGATACGCGTGCCCGTGAAGCCGCCGCCGGTCTCGGTCTCCCGAAGACACCCGAGAGGCTGGCCGCACTGGTCGGCGACGATGATCTGCCGAGGCTTGCGGCAGCACTGGTCCGGGTCGAACTGGCCAATTGAGGAGCCCGGTCGCCACTCCACACTGCACGTGTCACTGTGCCCACCACTCACGTCACCGCGTCCGGCCGGCCTTCTCACCGACCGGCACACACGACCGAAATCCCCACGCCACCGTAGCCGCCAGGAGTCTTCCCGGACGCCGTCGACGCCGGCACCTTGGTCCGCGCTGCCTCGACGCAGGGGCTCTGGTCGTCGCCGAGAACCCGCACCCGGGGCGAGTCCGGGCCGTCATCGGCTTCGTCGTGTCGGTCAGCTTTCGACTTCGGTCTTGTCGCCGCCCCAGAGGGTGTGGAAGGCGCCGTCGCGATCCGTGCGGTGGTAGGTGTGTGCGCCGAAGTAGTCGCGCTGGCCCTGGGTGAGGGCGGCGGGCAGGCGTTCGGCGCGCAGGGAGTCGTAGTAGGTGAGGGTGGTGGCGAAGGCAGGGGTGGGGACACCCTGGGTGACAGCGGTGGCGATCACGGTGCGCCAGTCGTTCTGTGCGGCGGCGATCTCTTCGGCGAAGCTCTTGTCCGAGAGGAGGCTCGGCATCTGAGGCTGCGCTTCGTAGGCGCTGGTGATTCGGTCGAGGAACGCGGCCCGGATGATGCATCCACCGCGCCAGATCGCGGCGACCTTGCCGAGGTCGATGTTCCAGTCGTACTGCTCGCTGCCGGCCGCGATCTCGTGGAAGCCCTGGGTGTAGGCGACGATCTTCGAGGCATACAGGGCCTGCTCGACCTGGTCGGCGAACGCCGCCGCCTCGTCCTTGCCGAGTTTGCGGGCGGTTGGTCCGGCGAGGTGGCGTGAGGCGTCACGGAGGGTTGCGTGGCCGGAGACGGAGCGGGCGAAGACGGCCTCGGCGATGCCGGAGACGGGGACGCCCAGGTCGAGGGCGATCTGTACGGTCCAGCGGCCGGTGCCCTTCTGCTCCGCCTGGTCGAGCACGACATCCACGAAGGGCTTACCGGTCGCGGCATCGACGTGCGAGAGCACTTCTGCGGTGATCTCGATGAGGTAGGAGTCGAGGCGCCCGGTGTTCCACGCGCGGAAGATGTCCGCGATCTGCGCGGGGGAGTACCCGGCCACGTCGCGGAGCAGTTGGTACGCCTCGCCGATGAGCTGCATGTCTGCGTACTCGATGCCGTTATGTGTCATTTTTACGAAGTGTCCGGCGCCGTCAGGGCCAATATGCGTGACGCACGGGGCGCCGTCCTTGGCCTTCGCGGCGATCTTTTCCAGCATTGGTCCAAGGGAGTCGTATGACTCCTTGCTGCCGCCTGGCATGATGCTCGGTCCGTTGAGCGCTCCCTCCTCGCCACCGGAGACGCCGGTGCCGACGAAGTGGATGCCCTGCTCCCGCAACTCGCGCTCCCGGCGGCGTGTGTCTGCGAAGTGCGCGTTACCCCCGTCGATGATCACATCGCCGGGTTCGAGGAGAGGCGTGAACTCCGCGATCACTGCGTCCGTCGCCTCTCCGGCCTTCACCATGACGACCAGACGTCGTGGCCGTTCCAGAGCTGCCACGAAATCCTCGGCACTCTCGGTCGCGATGAACTTTCCTTCGTCGCCGAACTGATCTACGAGTTCACGGGTGCGGGCGCCCGTGCGGTTGTGCACCGCGACGGTGTAGCCGTTGCGCGCGAAGTTGCGGGCCAGGTTGCGACCCATCACCGCGAGTCCGGTGACGCCGATCTGCGCAGTGCCGCTCATCTGTCTGCTCCTGCAGTGTGTCGGGGAAGCCGGGGACCGATCCGCGGGCCGGAAGCCGGGGCGGGGTGGGGCGCCGGGAGGCTGCGATGTCCAGTATGGATACGGGACGGGGGGACGGCCTGTTCAACGGCCGGACGGCACCCGACCCCCCTCGCGCCGGACCTGATCCGCCCGTGCGGGTGGATCAGGCGCCGCTTCGCTGTCGCGATGCCGAGCCCCGACCCGCTGTCACGTACCCCGGACACTGAAGGACACACGAGCCCGAGGCGCCGATGCGAAGGGGCGCCGCGGACCTGCTGCGGGCGCTGTCCGCCCCAGCGCGGCTCGCGGCGCAGCTGTGTCGCGTTCACGACGTCGCCCCGTCTGTCAGCCGCGAACCTGCAGTCCCGTCATTCACCGGGCTGTGTTCCGCGTCCGAACACCAACAGGCCGCTCTGCTGCCGTTGTTCACCAACCCTTGACACTGCTTGAGCGGCGGCGCAACACTGACAGTGCTTTGGAGAGCGCTCTCCCGCCTGTTCCGGGTACCGCCGCGAGGGGGCCTCTCCGCGTGCGCCATCCAGCTCCACTCTCTCCTCACGCCGCACATCCGATGTGTGCGGACGCAGAGCGGCATGGAGGTCCGCATGACGACAAGACCACTCTCGGCAAGACCCCGTCCGACAGCGCTCCGCAAGACAAGGCTGGTGTCCCTGCTGGCCTTCGCCGCATCCCTGGCGCTCGTGGTCACGGGATTCAACGTGATCACGGACGCAGGCCCGGCCGGCGCGGCTTCCCGCGCGGCCGAACGGCCCGCCGCCGTGACCCATGCGATGCAGGGGCACGCGATGGCGGCGGCGAACTACGAACTCCCCTGACCCGGAGCGCTCTTCTCGGTGGCCGCATCATGCCCATCGAGGAGAGCGCTCTCCCTCGGATGCCCGCGCTGTCCCACTCCCCGCTGTCGGCGCGGTGCAATAGCCCGCGGTGCTCACGGAAATCCGTGGCCACCGCGGGCCGCCGCCTTTCCCTACCGGGCGCCCGCCTGTGTATATTCCGGAGAAAGCTAAGGGGTCTAGGCAGTACGTCGATGGAGGTGGGGATGGTACGCGCAGGACTCACGACCGACCGGGTCGTGGCGGCGGCGGCCGACCTGGCCGACTCGATCGGCTTCGACAACGTGACCATCTCCGCGCTGGCCCGTGGCTTCGGTGTCAAGGACGCCAGCCTGTACTCCCACGTCAAGAACCTCCAGGATCTGCGCACCCGGGTCGCGCTGCTGGCTGCCGGTGAGTTCATCGACCGGATCGAGGCGGCGGTGGCCGGCCGGGCCGGGAAGGACGCCCTGACCGCGTTCGCCGACGCCTACCGGTCCTTCGCGCTGGAGTGCCCGGGCCGGTACGAGGCGACGCAGATGCGCGTCGACCCGGCCGTCGTAGCCGAAGCGCCCGCGTACCACCGGACCATCGAGACCACCTCGTCGATGCTGCGCGCCTACGGCCTGACCGAACCCGACCTCACGGACGCGGTACGGCTGCTGCGCAGCACCTTCCACGGGTTCACCGCGCTGGAGGCCGACGGCGGATTCGGCGCACCACGCTCCGTGCAGTCGTCCTGGGAGCGCGCGGTCGAGGCATTGCACTTCCTGCTCGCCAGCTGGCCGTCGGCAACCGGCGGGGCAGGACGCGGCGCGTGATGCCGTGGGACTCGAACTCACGATCAACACCTCAGGATCACGTGGTGCGGACCAGTGGGCAGGGGTGCGAAATGCTCGTCCGCCCGAAACCGCACACCCTTCCGTGCCGTCGAGCCGTCAAGCGGCCCACTCCGCCTGATCGGACTCGATCACGTGAGCATCAAGCCTTTGGGGTGCGATCTCGCGTCACGCCAACGAGCGGGTGAGCCAGACCACTTCACCGCTGTCCTCCATGGAAACGTGATCCCGCTCGAACCCGAGCTTCTCAAGGACACGGAACGACGGCGTGTTCCACGCTCCGACGGTCGCCCAGAGCCGCTTCCGCCCGGTAGCAACAGCGGCTTCGAGCACCGCGCCGGCCGCCTCGGTGGCGTAGCCGCTCCCATGCGTGCGCTGGAACAACTCATACGCGATTTCGGGCTCCTCCAAGGTGGAGCGGCCGATGATCAATCCGCAATAGCCGATGAAGTCGCCCTCGGCACGGCGTTGGATGGGCAGCAGGGCAATGCCCGTTGTCGCCGTTTCGGCGACCAGCTTCGCGATGGTCGTCCGGGCGTGCTCGACCGTGGATGTCCCGTCGCCGCGCTCGGAGCGGAGGGCGCAGAGCTCGGCGGCGTCCGAATCGGCCCACGGTCGCAGGCTCAGCCGCTCGGTCTCAAGATGGAACGACATCGTCTCGTATGCAGACATGGCCCCTACTCTGCCCCATGGCTCATCCGGAAACCGAGGGCAGCGTGCTTGCTGCTGGTTCGGCTTCCGGAGCCAGGAGGAAGTGCTGGGAGGCGCTGTCGGTGCAGGGCCCGGCGACCGCCACGGCTGACGCGGCCTTGGGATCCGCACCCGAGATGCCGATACACCGCCCGTCGCTCGCGGCCCGTATCCGGTACGGCCCGGTCCGCCCGGTACTCGAGGCCGGCGCCCCGGCCGTGCGGACCCGCTCGAACGTGAACACTTGGGCGGTCCTGCTGCTGCGACAGTCATCCCAGGGTTCGAGCAGCCCGCTGGTGAGAACCGTCAGGCATCCCCAGCCGTTCACGGGATGGACCCACTTGACGAAGAAGCGGCCGCCGCCCAGTGGATCGAGTCTGGTGTACGGGGGTGTGGACTGAGGGCACGGGCGCTGCACGGCGACCGTGTCGCCGCCGGGCTCACGGCCCTCGGTCACGCACAAGTCTGTGGCCCGGACCGGTCGGATGCTGTACCACCCGGTTGCCGGCTCCCGGGACGAGGGCGCAGTCGCCGCGGGGCCTGGATCGTCGGGCAGGACCAGCCAGGAGGCGATGCCCGCCAGGAGCACGGTGGGCAGCGACACCCACAGGCGGGGCGCCGCGAAACGGTGCCGACGCCGCAGTCGCCTCGGCGCGGTTCCGGGTTCCGACTGGATCGCGGGGTGCCCGATTCCCTCCTCCGCGTCGCGACCGCGGGCACCGCCGACTTCGGAGGGGCCGCTGGTGTCGTCGTCGGCCGGCGACGACGGGGCGGCACGGCCGTCGCGGACGGGAACCTCCTTCATCGAGGGGTTCGCCGAACCACCCCCCAGAGCAAGGCGGTTACGTGCCTGAAGCCAGGTCTCGGCATGCTCGCCCGCGCCACAGGCGTGGACGAAGGCGTTCAGCATGTGCGGCCGCGGCAGCGCATGTCTGCGCAGTACATCCGCGATCGTGCTGCGCGGAAGGACCCGCCCCTCCCGTTCGGCGCGCTCTTCGAGTTGCCGGTAGGTCAGTCCCGACGCGTCCTTGAGCCGCTTCATCAAGTCGACGAACTGCTCGACGCTGTCCGCGCGTTCGGGCTCCACATCCCCCGTGGTGTTCATGACTCCATCCTTGGCCCTCCGTCCGGCGGGCAGCAAGGGGGCTCTGCGCAGCCCGGAGCTTTGTCCGAAAGGTTGTGGTGACCAGCCCGGACAGCAAGGGGCTGTCCGGGACACCGGGCATCCCTTGCCGGACGGAGCGCCGGCCAAGCAGTGTCGGTGCTGCCGGCGGAACAGTCAGGCACCGTCATAAGCCACACAGGAGTGTTCTCATGCGCAACAACGCACGGACCGTACGCATCGTCCCCCTCGCGCTCGCCGCCGTCTTCGTCAGTGGGCTGAGCGCCACCACTGCCGCCCCGGCACAGGCGCGCACCGAGACGCAGGTGTCCGCCAAGGTGAGCGACGCCCATTACCTGCGCTTCAACAAGGGTTCGGTCACGAACTCCCGCCTGGAGCTGGTCAAGCGCACTCCCGGCCGGGACAAGGTGATCAAGTCGTACAAGGCGGGCTCGGGCCAGGTCAAGAACACCTGTGCGGTCGGCAAGGGCTGGCTCCCCAACGCCGGGGCGAGCAAGCCGTACGCCGTCGAGTGGCACCGCAAGAACTTCGACGGCATCATCAACGGCCTCGTCATCAAGATCGCCGACCGCAAGTGCCACAATGGCACCAAGCGCACCGAACTGTTCATCCACAGCGAGATGAAGCCGAACGGCAGGAGCGGCGTCATCGAGTCCGAGCGGTGGACCAACAGCGGCCCCAACGACTACTACTCCAACGGCTGCATCAAGCTCAACCCGACCAACATCAGGGACCTGTTCAAGCGCCTGGACAGTATTGGCTGGCCGAAGAAGCTGTACGTGGTGGACTGACCGGCTGCCCCAGTGCTCTGTCCGTGGTGCCCGGGAGGTCTTCCCGGGCACCACCTGCTGCTTGCGGGTCCTGCACGGCAGCGGGCCAGGCGGGCGTCCCCTGCACATGGCCTCGGATCATGCCTCGGCGGCCGGCGTCACAGCAGACTCTCCGAGTGTGTCCGCTCATGCATCGCTCACGCATTCAGCGGCTGCGACCTCCACGTGACGGGCAGCCCTGAGGAGATCGAGGGCGCGGAAGAAGCCCGTCCTGTCGTCCTCCCAGGCGGCGGCGGTTCGCCGATTCCCGATTCTGCGGACGCACTCCGCCAGCAGAAGGCGCTCTTCCGACGCCAATGCTCCACCGGACTCAAGGCAGGCGATGACACAACGGTGCAGGTCCGCAGCAACCGCGTCGCCGTCCGCCGGCGGAATACGTCGCCGGTCACGCAGGAATGCCAGAGCGTGCAGGGCGCCCTCCCGCGGCGCTCCCGACCACCACATTTCCCGGTACGGATTCCGCTCAGCGGTACGGGGCTGACGTGCTCCCTGCTCCTTGGCGAGTCTTCGCGTCCCGTCGAACGTCCGAAGCTCCACGTGCCAAGCATCCCTGCTGGCCTCCAGCACACCCAACGCGCGGAGCAATGCACCCTCGTCCCTGCTGTAGCGACCCGCCCTGGATTCGAGGAAGCTCAGCGTCGCGTGAAAGCCGATCGGCCGGTACAGCTGCACACAGCATCGGAGCTGCGCCACGCGCATACCGTGAGGCAGCGCGGCATTGCGGACCTTCTGCGCCATGTTGTTGAAGCTCACCCGGCAAGGCTAAGGGCTGTCAACCTGGTCACGGGATTTTCGGTCAACGGCAGGTCGGCGCCCCGACCGGATACGGTCGGCCCCGACGTCGAGCAGCAGGTCTGAGGGAGCTCCCCGCACGGCATCAGGTAGACCGTGCGGGATTCGAACCCACAGCCGACGGATGATGAGTCCGCTGCTCCGACCCTTGCCACGGACAGCGCGAAACCTCCGGCGGCGGTCGTCCGCCGCCGGAGGCTGCTGGGTGGCCCCCGCGCCTCGCGGGGTGGTCAGGCCGCCTTGCGGGAGCGGCCTGCCGCCGCCTCGCGGATCAGCTCGGCGTAGCGCCGGCCGCTGCTCTTGACGGTGCGGCGCTGCGTCGCGTAGTCGACGTGGACCAGGCCGAACCGCTTGTCGTAGCCGTACGCCCACTCGAAGTTGTCCAGCAGGGACCAGGCGAAGTACCCGGCGAGCGGGGCGCCCTTGCGGACGGCGCGGGCGCAGGCCGCGAGATGCTCCTCCAGGTACCGGGTCCGATCCGGGTCGTGCACCGATCCGTCGGCGAGGACGACGTCCTGGTACGCCGCGCCGTTCTCGGTGACGTAGATGCGCTGGACGCCGTATTCCTCGGTCAGGCGCAGGAGCAGCTGCTCCAGGCCCTGCGCGTGGACCTCCCAGTCCATGTGGGTGTGGCGGGAGCCGGGCAGATAGACCTGCTTGGCGTGCGGGACGGGGCCATTCGCGTCGGCTGTGACGACCTGGCGGAAGTAGTAGTTCACGCCCATCCAGTCGAGCGGCGCCGCGATGAGCTCCATGTCGCCTTCCTGTACGGGGAGTTCGACTCCGTACAGGTCGACCATGTCCTGCGGGTAGCCGCGCCCGAGGATCGGGTCGAGCCACCAGCGGTTGGTGTGACCGTCGCCGCGCACGGCGGCGGCCCGGTCCGCCTCGCGGTCGGTGGCGGCCTCCACCGGGCTGAGGTTGTTCACGATGCCGACGCGGGCGTCCGGGCACGCGGCCCGGATGGCCTGGACGGCGAGGCCGTGCCCGAGGTGCAGGTGGTACGAGGCCCGGACGGCGGCGGTCAGGTCGGTGAGACCCGGCGCCATCGTGCCCTCCAGATGGCCGATCCAGGCCGAGCAGAGCGGTTCGTTGAGGGTGGCCCAGTCCTTCACCCGGTCCCCGAGGCGGTCCACGACGACGGAGGTGTACGCGGCGAAGTGCTCGGCGGTCTCGCGGACGGTCCAGCCGCCGCGGTCCTGGAGCGCCTGGGGGAGGTCCCAGTGGTAGAGCGTGGCGAACGGCGTGATCCCCGCGTCCAGGAGGCCGTCCACGAGGCGGTCGTAGAAGTCGAGACCGGCCGCGTTGACCGGACCGTCGCCGCCCGGGACGATCCGGGGCCAGGCGAGCGAGAAGCGGTACGCGCCCGCCCCCACCTCCTTGATCAGTGCGATGTCCTCCGGGACCCGGTGGTAGTGGTCGCAGGCCACGTCCCCGGTGTCGCCGCCGTCCACCTTCCCCGGGGTGTGGGAGAACGTGTCCCAGATGGAGGGCGCGCGGCCGTCCTCGGTCACGGCTCCCTCGATCTGGTACGCGGCTGTGGCGACGCCCCAGGTGAAGCCGGCCGGGAGGGCGCTCAGGTCGTTCACGGACTTCCTTTCAGAAGTGGTCACTTGACGGCTCCCGCGGTGAGTCCGGCGACGAGGTAGCGCTGGAGGAGCAGGAAGCCGGCGACGATCGGCACGCTGACGACGAGCGAGGCGGCCATGACCTGGTTCCAGTAGACGTCGTTCTGCGTGGCATAGCCCTGCAGGCCGACGGCGAGTGTGCGGGTGGTGTCGTTGGTCATGACGGAGGCGAAGAGGACCTCACCCCAGGCCGTCATGAACGCGTACACGGCGACGGCGACGATGCCGGGCACCGCGGCCGGGACGACGACCCGGAACAGAGCGCCGAGCGGACCGCAGCCGTCGACGAGCGCGGCCTCGTCCAGATCCTTCGGGATCGAGTCGAAGTACCCGATGAGCATCCAGATGGAGAACGGCAGCGAGAAAGTCAGATACGTGAGGATCAGTCCGCCGCGCGAGCCGTAGAGGGCGATGCCCGTACTGTTCCCGATGTTGACGAAGATCAGGAACAGCGGGAGCAGGAAGAGGATGCCCGGGAACATCTGGGTGGAGAGCACCGTGACGGTGAAGACGCGCTTGCCGCGGAACTTGTAGCGACTGACGGCGTACGCGGAGAACACTGCGATGATCACCGACAGGACTGTCGCCGAGCCAGCCACCACCAGCGAGTTGACGAAGTACCGGGCGAGCGGGACGGTCTCCCAGATGTCGATGTACGGCTTGACGGTCAGCCCGGTCGGGATCCAGTGGAACTTCCCCGAGACGTCCTGGAGCGGCTTGAGCGAGCTGCTGACCATCACGTACACGGGCAGCAGTACGAAGGCGGTCAGGAAGGCCAGGATGACGCGACGGGTCCACAGGAAGGACTGCGGCGCGGCCATCGGCGACCGGGACCGCGATCTCGATTTCGCCGCTTTCGGCAGTGCGGCCGGCTGGGCATGGCTAGGCATCTGCACCCTTCCTTCCGCGCGAGGTGATGAGCAGGTAGACGGCCGTCACGACCAGCAGGAACAGCAGCAGGAGCACGGACATCGCGGATCCGGTGCCGAAGTTCCAGGTGACGAAGGACGACTGGTAGATGTGGATCGAGATGAGGTCCGCGCTCGAAGGTGCCGCCTTGCCGAACAGCACGTACGGGGTGTTGAAGTCGTTGAACGTCCAGAGGAACAGGACGAGCACCAGGACCTGGTTGACCGGGCGCAGCGACGGCAGTGTGATCTTGCGGATCTGCTGCCAGATGCCGGCGCCGTCGATCGCGGAGGCTTCGTACAGCTCGCGCGGGATGTTCTGCAGCCCCGCCATCACGATGAGGAAGGCGAACGGCCAGCCCTTCCAGACCGAGACGACGATCAGCGCGTAGATGCTGTTGTCACCGATCAGCCAGAAGGACGGCTGGTCGGTCAGCCCCAGCTGGTCGTGGAGCACGTGATTGACCAGACCGTTGTCCCGCTGGAACATGAACGCCCAGGTGACGACGGCCGCATAGACCGGCAGGGCGTACGGGACGAGGAAGATCGCCCGCAGGAATCCGCGGCCGCGGAAGTTCTCCTGCAGCATGATCGCCGCCGCGACACCGAACAGCCAGGCCAGGCCGACGGCGAAGAACGTGAAGACACAGGTGATGAAGAACGAGTGGAGCAGCGCCTCGCCGATCGGGGCGTTGAAATCGACGGCGATCCTGTAGTTGTCGAGGCCGGTCCAGGGCGCTGCGCCCCAGTTGCCGATGAAGAACTGTGTGAGCCGGCGGAAGCTCATCACGATTCCGATGATCATCGGAATCACATGGATGAGAAGTTCGAGCAGGACGGCCGGCAGGAGCAGGAGATAGGGGAGTCCGCCCTGGCGGATCCGGTCGGGGATGCGCGGCAGTCGCCTGCGCGCACCCCCGTTGCCCCGGCTCGTCACCCTGTCCGACTTATCCGTCCGGCTGTCGGTTGTCACGGTGGCGGTCATGGAAGGTGCCTTACTGCTGCATCGTCTGCTGCGCCTTTTCGAGGCGCGCCTTGACGGATTCGGTGGTCACGGGGCGTCCGGCTGCGGCGTCGGCCCACAGCTCCTTGACCGCGGTGCCGACGGCGGTCTCGAACTGCGACTCGTTGGGCACCTGCGGCAGCGGGGCGGCGCTCCTGGCCAGCGTCTCGCGCAGGACCGCGAGGTCGGGCGCCGAGAACGCGGCGTCGGCCTGGGCGGTCTTGACCGGCGGGATGGACCCGTAGGTCTTGTTGAGCAGCTTCTGCTCGGCGTCGCTCGTCATGAACTTCACGAACTTCTTGGCGCCGTCGATGTTCTTGGTGTTCTTGAACACCGCCATGTTGATGCCCGCGACCATGGAGTTGACGTTCTTGCCCTGGCCGGGAGTGCCGGAGGCGACGGGCACGGGGGCCGCGCCCCAGTCCTCGGGCTTCATGCCCTGGGAGGCGAAGGTGGAGGCGGCGGCCTGCCACAGCACCATCGCGGTCTTTCCCTTGGCGAAGTCCGTCAGGGACTGGTTCTGGGCGTACTCCGCGTTGCCCGGCGCGATGATCTTGTCCTTGGCCATCAGGTCGATGTACTGCTTCACGGCCGCGACGGCGCCGTCGGAGGTGAACGTCGGCTTTCCTGCGGTGTCGAAGAAGTCCGCGCCGTGCTGCTGGCCCAGGACGAAGGTCTGGTGGATGTTGTTGGAGAGGTTGGCGCCCTCGGCGCCCAGTCCCCACTTGCCGCCCTTGGAGAGCTTCTTGCCGTCCGCGACCAGCTCGTCCCAGGTGGCCGGGGGCTTGCTGATGCCGGCCTCGGCGAAGCTCTTCTTGTTGTAGTAGAGCGCGTACGCGAGCGAGTACAGCGGCACCGCGGAGGGGTCCTTGCCCTCCGCACCGGCCGAGGCCACGGCCGAGTCGACGAAGCGGTCCCGGCCGCCGATCGCGTCGAAGTTCGCCTTGTCCCAGGGGAGCAGCGCACCCGTCGCCTGGAGCGAGGCCGACCAGGTGTTGCCGATGTTCAGGACGTCCGGGCCCTGACCGGACGTGGTGGCCGCGAGGATCCGGTTGAGCAGGTCGGCCCAGGGCACGACCTCCAGCTTGACCTTGATGCCGGTCTGCTCCTCGAACTTCTTCAGCTCGGGGGTCAGGATCTTCTTGTCGGCCTCGATGCTGGGGCCCTGGTTGGAGGCCCAGTAGGTGAGGGTCTTCGGCGAATCGTTGCTGCCGCCCTCGGCTGACGTACCGCCTCCGCAGCCGGTGACTCCGGCGGCGATGGAGATCGCGAGGGTGGCGGCTGCTGCGGCTCTGATGGTGCGCATGCGGGATGGCCCCTTTCCGGGGAGGAAGGCCGCGTTCGAGAGTCGAACGACCTTCAGGGCTTAATTTATGTCGTGATTTAAGAGGTGAGGGAAGGTCGCGTCAAGTCCCGCGGTCACGGTATGTTGCGGGAAGGGAAGGAGCCACATGGCTGAGCGCAACAGACGGACCGTGCGTGACCTGCGACGGGGCAACCGGGCGAGGGTATTGCAACGGTTGTATTTCGACGGCCCGCTGAGCCGCCAGGAGCTCGGTCCCACGACGGGGCTGAGTTCAGGTTCCATCAGTAACGTCGTCGCGGAGCTTGCCGCGGAGGGTCTCCTGGAGGAGGCCGGTGTCGTCGACTCCGACGGCGGCCGTCCCCGCACGCTGCTGCGCGTGGCACCCGGGGGTGGCCTCCTCATCGGCATCGACATCGGCGAGACCCGGATCAGGGTCGAGCTCTTCGACCTCGCCCTCACCGAACTCGCCCGCACGGAACGGCTGCTGGCCCAGCACGGCTACGACGTCAACCGCATCGTCGGCCACGTCCGCAGCGGGGTCGCCGATGTCCTGCGGGACGCGGGCGCCGATCCGCGCCGGCTCCTCGGCATCGGGATCGGCGTTCCCGGCATCATCGAACGCGACGCACCGGACGGCTCGGTCGGGGACGTGGGCTCCGTCGTCCACGGCCAGACCATCAACTGGAGCGCCGTCCCCTTCGAGCGGCTGCTCCGTGACGCCGTCCGGGTCCCGGCGGAGGTGCCGTTCTTCATCGACAACGGCGCCAAGACGCTGGGCCAGGCCGAGATGTGGTTCGGCGGCGGACGCGGCGCGGGGGCCTCGGCCGTCGCTCTCATCGGCTCCGGCGTCGGCGCCTGCGTCAACCACGGCGACCTGCTCGACGAGGACCGCAGCAGCATGGCCCTCGAATGGGGCCACACCACCGTGCAACTGCGCGGCCGACGCTGCCGGTGCGGCTCCATAGGGTGCCTGGAGGCGTACGCGGGCGCCGAGGCGATGCGCGAGCGCTGGCACGAGGCGGGCGGCCCGCTGCCCGCCGACGCCGATGACGAGACCGCACTCGCCGCGCTGCTCGCCGCCGCCTACCCCGGTCCCGGCGGCGCTCCAGACCCGCTGGCTGTCTCGGTCCTCGACGAGACGGCCGCATGTCTGGGCGCGGCCCTGGGCGACCTGATCAACCTCTTCCTGCCCGAGCGCATTCTGCTCGGAGGGTGGGCGGGCCTGCTGATCGGCCCGCATCTGCTGCCTGACATCCGCCGCTACGCACAGGAGTACGCGCTCCGCCATGCCGCGGACCGGACCACGATCGAGCTGGGCAGGCTCGGCCCCGACGCGGTCACGGTCGGCGCCGCGACGCTGCCGCTGGCCGACTTCCTGGCGAGGGGCGGCAGCCGCCCGGCCCCCGAGCCGCAGCCCGGCGTCCCGGCGCCGGGTTTCCGGACCGCCGCGGATGCCGTACGGGGCCGGGAGCGCTCACGGACGACGTCGGACGCGACGGGGTGAGGCGGGGGCCGGGCCGGGTTGCCGGGGTGTCGTGGCGAGGCGCATAACGCCCCGTGGGTGTGCGGGAGTCCTGATGTCCGTCTACGCCGAGTCCCGTACCACCAGCGCCGGTTCGAAGATCACCGATGTCGCCGCTCCGTCCGGCTTCGACAGCCGTTCGATCAGCAGCCGGGCCATCTCGGCCGCCATCGCCTCGACGGGCTGGCGGATCGTCGTCAGCGGCGGCCGGCAGGCGGACGCCGCGCTGCTGTCGTCGAACCCGATCACCGCGACGTCCTCCGGCACCCGCCTGCCGTGTTCCCGCAGGACATGGCAGGCGCCCATCGCCATCAGGTCGTTGGCCGCGAACACCGCGTCCAGATCGGGATGTTCCACCAGCAGGCGCTCCATCGCGGCCTCGCCGCTCTCCTGGGTGAACTGCCCCTCGGCGATCGGGATGTAGGGATGCCCGAGCCGCGCCATCGTGTCGCGGAAGCCGGCCAGCCGCTCCTGGCCCGCCGGCACGTTCAGCGGTCCCGTGATCGTCGCGATGCGGCGGCAGCCCCGGGCCACCAGATGCTCGGCGGCCAGCCGTGCGCCGTCCTGGTGCGCGAGGTCGACATAGCTGATCCGGACCGGACGGGCGGGCCGCGCGTACAGCACCGCGGGCAGTCCGGCGTCCGTGAGCAGCGCGGGCAGTGGATCCTCCGCGTGCGTCGAGACGACGAGCGCGCCGTCCGCACTGCCCTGGCGCAGGAACGACACCACGTCCTCGCGGGCCCGTGACGTCTCGGCGAACATCAGGACCGGGTGCATGCCGCGCGGCCGGAGGTAGTTGACCACCCCGGTGACGACCCGGCCGAAGAACGGGTCGGCGAAGACCTGTGCGGTGAAGGACGATCCGCTCTCCGGATCTGCCGCGTCCGCCGCCGGTCCGCCGTCCGGGGATTCGGGCTCGACGCCCGCGCCCGACACCACCAGGGCGATGGCGTCGGTGCGCCGGGTGACCAGGGAACGGGCCGCGCGGTTGGGTGCGTACCCGGTCAGGGCGACCGCCCGGCGCACGGCCTCCTGGATCGCCGGGTCGACATTTCGTACGCCGTTGATCACCCGGGAGACGGTGGCGCGGGAGACACCGGCCGCCCTCGCCACGTCCTCAAGGGTGGGTGTGCCGGCAGGTCGTAGGTCATCCGTCATGAGCGCATTTATAGCATCAACGGAGAGCGCTCTCCCCTCGCGCTTCGAAGCGTTGCCGGAGCCGTCACCGGACCGGCACCGGGCGCGCTGTCCGGCGCGGTCGCCGTCAGTGTCGCGCCGAGCGGCAGGTCGCCCGCCGAACGGCCGCCCAGCACCGCGAAGTCACCCGCCTCCGTCTCCCACCCGTGCGACAGGACCGACCAGTGCGCCAGGGCCCGCCCGGACACCCGGACCACCGCGATCACGCTCTGGCCGGGATCCGCCTCGACCGCCGCGTACCCGATCAGCCGGCGCACCGGCCGCTCGACCGCCGACCCGCTCCTGGCCAGATAGACCTGGACCACCTCGCGACCGCGCCTCCGCCCCGAATTGCGTACCCGGACGTGTACGTCGAAGGCTTCCCCGGCCCGCACCGTCCCCGGGGCCGCCAGCTCCTCGTACTCCCAGCTCGTGTAACCCAGGCCGTGGCCGAACCAGTAGGCCGGCGTGGCCCCGGACCGCAGCCAGGCCGCATAGCCGATGTGCAGGCCCTCGTCGTAACGGAGCTGTCCGTCGGTTGCGGGGACGGTGTCGAGCACCGGTACGTGGTCCTGGGCTGCGCCCCAGGTGGTCGGCAGCCGGCCGCCCGGCTCGACCCGGCCGAACAGGACGTCCGCCAGCCCGCTTCCGGCCTCCTGGCCCGGGAACCAGTGGAGCATCAGCGCAGGCACCCGGGTGTGCCAGGGCAGGGCGACCGGGCCGCCCGCGTTCACCACGACCACCGTGCGCGGATTGGCCCGCGCCACGGCCCGTACGAGCGCGTCCTGGCCGTCCGGCAGGCCGAGGCTCTCGCGGTCATGGCCCTCCGACTCGCTCTCCTCGGTCGTGCCCACGACCACGACCGCGACATCCGCCGCCCGCGCGGCAGCCACGGCCCGGGCGAGCTCGGACGCCGCGTCCCCGGCCGGCGGGGCGGCGGCGAGAACGGTCGCCACTCCGGTCCCAGGGGTCAGCGAGCGCCGTGCCACCACCTCCACCTCCCGGCCCGCAACCACTTCGGCCTGCACGGAGCGCAGGGGAGGGGTGACATGTATCCGGGTCGGATCGTCGCTGTCCGGCGGGAACGCCCCGGAGAGAACTTCCCGGCCGCCAACCGACAGCGAGAGGTCGCCCCAGCCGCCCACCGCCCAGGTCCACACACCGCCCACGTCGGGCCGGACCAGGGCCCGGATCTCCACGGTCGCGGAGCCTTCGGCCACGACCGAGGGCTCCACGATCCGCCCGGAAAGCCGGTGCTCGGTGTGGAGTTCGTCCCCGTTCCCGTCCAGCAGTCTGACGAGCACGCCCGGTTCTCCGGTGCGCGGATCGCGCGACCGGTCCAGGGTGAGCGGGACGGGACGGGCGGACGGCGCCAAGCCGGGGTGGTGGGTCACCGTCGCCGAGCCGTCGAGCGCTTCCCCGATTCCGGCCAGTGGCGTCACCACCGAGTCGGGGAACACCTCCGCGCTGCCCCCGCCCTGAATGCGCACCGCGGTGGCGTGCGGGCCGATGACCGCGACCGAGCGAAGCTCCGCCGGATCCAGTGGCAGCAGATCGCCGTCGTTGCGGAGCAGCACCGAACCGGCGGCGACGGCCCGGCGCAGCAGCGCCCGCTGGGTGTCGGGCGCCACCACCGGCCGCCACACCGGTCCGGGTGAGCCCAGCGCGCCCACTCGCCCGGCGAGCCGGAGCAGTCGCCGTACCTTGTCGTCGATCACCTCGGGGGAGACCAGCCCCTGTTCCAGTGCGGTGAGCAGGCCGGCCGCCCACGGGCCGTCGGGCCCCGGCATCACCAGGTCCTGTGCGGAGCGCGCGGTGTCCAGGAGTGTGCGCACACCGCCCCAGTCCGAGACCACGGGCCCTTCGAACCCCCAGCCCTCCTTCAGTGGGTGCTCCAGCAGGGGAGAGGCGGACATGGTGACGCCGTCGACCTTGTTGTACGCGGACATGACCGCCCAGACGCCGGCCGTCACCGCTGCTTCGAAGGGGGCGAGGTAGAGCTCGTGGAGCGTCTGCTCGTCCATGCGCACGTCGACGTTCAGCCGGTCCGTCTCGGCGTCGTTGGCGACGAAGTGCTTGGCGGTGGCGGCGACCCCGCCGGACTGGATGCCCCTGACGAGCGCGGCGCCGGTCCGCCCGGTGAGGAGGGGATCCTCGGAGAAGCACTCGAAATGGCGGCCACCCAGTGGGGACCGGTGCAGATTCAGCGTGGGCGCGAGGAGCACGTCCACCCCCTTGCGCCGTGCCTCCGCGGCGAGCAGTGCGCCGAGATCCGTGAGCAGACGCTCGTCCCAGGAGGCTGCCAGTGCGGTCGGGGAGGGCAGGACGAGCGACGTCTCGCGCTCGTCCCAAGTCTCGCCGCGCACACCGGCGGGTCCGTCGGAGAGGGTGAGGGGGAGTAGTGCGACGGTCGGCTCGGCATGCGTGCGCCAGGTGCTCGCGCCGGTCAGCAGGCGCACCTTCTGTGCCAGGTCGAGCTTCTCCAGCAGCGGATCGATCTCTTCGTCCGTCATGACGGTCATGCCCCTTCAACCCCCGCGCCCTGCTGGATCGGAGAGCGCTCTCCCGAACTGCCGCGCCCAGCGTCGCTGGCCGACGCCGACCGTGTCAATGGGGAACAGCCGGGGACGGGGCCGGGTGCGGCCGGGTCCCGACGGTGGCCGGAACTCGCTGTGCCCTTGTCATCACCCGCTGTCTGCACATAAGTTGACCGCTTGCGACGTGTCCTACTGCCTGTGGGGGAGCCACATCATGGCCGCGAACGGACGGCACCGCAGATACCAGCCGAGCCGCATCAACCGTGCTTCGCTCACGGTCACGGCGGGCGGCGCGGGCATTGCGCTCCCGCTCATCACCGCCGCATCGGCCGGTGCGGCGTCAGGAGATGTCTGGGAGAAGGTCGCCGCGTGCGAATCCACCAGTAACTGGCACATCAACACGGGCAACGGCTACTTCGGCGGGCTTCAGTTCACCCGCTCGACCTGGGCGGCCTACGGTGGCACGGTCTATGCGCCGCGCGCGGACCTGGCCACCAGGGACCAGCAGATCGCCATCGCGGAGAAGGTCCTTCAGGGTCAGGGCCCGGGTGCCTGGCCGGTCTGCTCCGGGAAGGCGGGCCTGACGCGGGGCGGTGACGGACCCGACATCAGCCCGCAGACCGAGCGGACAGCAGAGGCCGCGACGTCGAAGAGGGCCGGTTCCCGGACTTCCTTGCCGACCAGGGCCGAGACGAAGAACGCCTCGGTGGCCGCCACCCCGACGACGGTGCCGGGCAAGCGCGACTCGTACACCGTGGCCGGCGGGGACTCGCTCTCCGCGATCGCAGCAGACCGGCGTCTGGAGGGCGGCTGGCAGCGGCTCTACTCGGCGAACCGCAAGGTCGTCGGTGACGACCCGGACCTGATCTTCCCGGGCCAGCGTCTGAGCCTCGACCTGGCAGGGACCCCGAGGACGACCGTCGGCGCCGCTCCGAAGCAGGAGGCCAAGTCGGAGCCGCGGGCGAAGGAAAAAGCAGCGCCCGCACCGAAGAGGACGGCCCAGCCCGAGCGCAGGCAAACAGCCCAGCCCGAGCGAAGGCAGACGGCCCAGCCCGCGCAGCAGGCGAAGCCGAAGCCGGCGGCGCAGCCGAAGCAGACACAGCAGGCGAAGCCGAAGCCCAAGAAGGCCGAGAGCCACAGGACCGAGACCCGCAAGACCGAGCGGGCCGAGAAGCACTCCGGGCTCACCGCACCGGTGGCGGCTCGCACGGGCACCCCCTACCACCAGGCAGGTTCCTGGTCCAGCGGCTACCACACAGGCGTCGACTTCCCCGTGCCCACCGGCACGTCGGTGAAGGCGGTCGCGCCCGGCACGGTCGTCTCGGCGGGTTGGGGCGGTGCGTACGGCTACCAGATCGTCATCCGGCACGGCGACGGCAAGTACAGCCAGTACGCGCACCTGTCGTCGCTCCTCGTCCGCTCCGGCCAGCACGTCGGCGGAGGGCAGCGCATCGCCCGCTCCGGCTCCACCGGCAACGTCACGGGGCCGCATCTGCACTTCGAGATCCGGACAGGACCCGACTACGGTTCCGACGTCGACCCGCTCGCCTACCTCAGGGCGGGCGGCGTCAGGGTCTGAACGCCGGGGCGCTCACCGGCCGCGGCGGTGGCGGAGGCGGTGGACTCCGCGGATGACGCGCCCTTTCGCGCGGCGCCTTTGCGCGGCCGCGGGTCCGGTCCGAACTCCGCCTGACCCACCCGGCGCTCCAGCGGTGTCCGTACGGGCAGCGGCAGCGGGGCGGGAAACGTTTCCGCGGCCGCCACCGGCGGCATCATCGGCGCCATGGGTTCGGGCAGGGCCACCACGGTCGGCGTCGTCGACCGGACCGGCCGGAGCGGAGTGCCCGCCGTGTCGGTCGTTGTGCCCACCGGGTCCGGCGAGCCGGCGGGCCCGGCGAAATCCGCCGCGTCCTCGCTCCGGGCGCCAGGGGACAGGGGCCCCGGCGGAGGCGCGGCAACGGCGGCGTCGTCGGACGCCGTGCCCGTGCGGGCAGCGGTCTGCGGGCGCTCGCCGTCGCCGGCGATGTGCCGGCCCTCGCGGCGCTCCGCGCTGATCCGTTCCGTGGTGAGCATGATCAGTCCGCCGGCCGCGACGGCCCCGCAGGCGAGGGCGAGCATCGTGCCGGTGGTGCCGTAACGGAACTGCTCACCGAACAGCGTGATGCCGACCGCAGCGGCCACCACCGGGTTCACCACGGTCACCGTGGCGAGCGGGGCCGTCAGACCCGCGCCGCGGTAGGCGGCCTGGGACAGCAGCAGCCCGGCCCCTGCGAGTGCGGCGATCACCAGCAGCGTCGGAAGGCCCGCGCCCACCGAGCCCGAGGTCCACTGCATGGCAACGGTCTTCGTGAACACCGAGGCGATACCGAAGGCGACCCCAGCGGCCCCGGCCAGGACCACGCTGCGCATCACCGGCCGGCGCATGGCCTTCGCGACCAGGATGAGCGCGGCCACCGCACCGAACGTCACGATGGCGAGCATCAGTTGCTGCGGCCCGCCCAGGGAGTGAGCATCGGAACTTCCGGTCAGGGCCAGCAGTCCCGCAAGCCCCACCGTCGCCATGACCGCGCCGCGCCAGGCGGTCGCCCCGGCCTTGCGGCGGACGAAGAGGGCGGCCATCGGCAGGGCGAAGACGATGGTCAGGGCGCCCAGCGGCTGCACGAGGCTGAGCGGACCGTACGCCAGCGCCACCACGTGCAGGACGGCGCCCACGCCGTTCAGTGCCACCGCGGCCCACCAGACCCGGTTGCGCAGCGGTGCGAGTGAGCGGCCGTCGGAGGCCGTGGCCACGCGTTCCTGGACGATCGCCCCGGCCGCGTAGGCGACCGCGGAGATCAGTGACAGGAGCACGGACAGCGCGAGGGAACTCATGTACACCACGATCTCCCTTCAAAGCGCCCGCGTCGTCGTCCCTGAGACGGCGATTCGGCGTACTGCTTTGGTAGTACGGGAGTGGTCCCGGTGTCCTCCTCCCGACGGTAGTCCTCCCTGTGGCCGACGTCAGAACGATCATCCCGCACAGCTACGGTGAACCGCGAGCCGCGGCACTGCCGGTGTCCGCGGGGTCACATCAGGTGGCCGGGTGGAGCGGGAGGCGGCAGCGCGATGGACGAGAACGAAGGGGCGGGCCCGGGCGGGTTCTTCGCGTTGCGGACGGCGCCGGTGCCGGACGGTGGGCATCTCCCGCTGGCACGGTTGTACGCGGGGGAGGACGCACCGCTCAGATCCCGGATCGACACGGTGGCGGAGCGGCTCGGCACGTCCGAACGACGGGTCGCCGCCTCGGTCGCACATCTGGGGCTCGCCGCGCGGCTGTGGTCGACCGCTCTGGGCCCTGCGGCCCTCACCGGTGGATTCCCCGGTCTGCGGGCCGAGGACCTTCACTGGGACTCCCGGCTGTCCGCCCCGGAGGACCTGTGGCTCGATGGAGGCGCCCTGCTTCCTGGTTCGGCGTCCCGGATTCGGGAGGCCGTCCAGTACGGCCATCTCGAACCGCTCGGCGCGGCGATCCGCCGGGACACCGCCGTGCCGGTGCGCCTGCTGTGGGGCAACGCCGGATCCGCGCTGGCGGGAGCCGTGCGCCAGTTGGCCGTGTGGGCGCGTGCGCACGGCAGGCCGGACGTTGCCGCGCGCACCCGCGCCCTGGCCGCCGAACTCTTCGACCACGCGGATCTGCGCGACACGGGCGCACCGCACGGTCCGGGCTTTCGCAGGCGCTCCTGTTGTCTCTACTACCGGGTCCCGGGCGGTGGGCTGTGCGGTGACTGCGTCTTCGACGAGGCCCCCCGCAGACCGCCGGGGCGGCCCGGCCCGGTCTGAGCGGGGAGGGCGCGGCCGGCGGCGGTCAGAGCCTTTCGGGTGTCTGCCGCCGCCGTGCGGTATGGACTGCACCGGGTGGAAAGGCGCGGGCTGCGAAGTCGACGCAGAATGGTTCATCTCTGCGACGAAGGGCTCGGACATGCAGCAGTCCACCGCGAGGGCCATCGGTGCCGGACTCCGTGCCCGCATCCGTAGGACGATCGGCGCCGGGCATGGTTCTTGAACTCGTCGTCATCGGCCTGGCCATCAACGTGGGGCCCCTGCACAACAGCGCGTTCATCCTGCTGCTCTCCGCGCCCCGTGGCGTCCGGAAGGGACTGGCGTTCATCCTGGCGTGGCTCGGCTGCCTGGTCCTGGTACTCGCCGCGGTGATTCTGCTGACCGGCGGCAAGCCGCCGGCTCCCCGAAGCGCTCCCTCCACGGTCGCGCTGGCGCTCAAACTGGCGCTGGGTGTCGGAATGGTGGCCTACGCGGAGTCGAAACGGCGGCGGGGCGGAAGCCGGCGACCGCACCGCACCCCGAAGTGGCTGGGCGGGCTGGACAGCGCCTCCGGGTGGACCGCCGCGGGGCTGGGCGTCATTCTGCAGCCCTGGGGTCTGGTCGCCGCGGGCGCCGCCACGGTCGTCCAGGCGCATCTGTCCTCGCTCGGCTCGTACGTGGCGCTGCTGGCCTTCTGTCTGCTGGCCACCTCCGGCCTGCTCGCGATGGAGTTGTACGCCACGTTCCGGCCCACGAAGTCGCGGGTGAGACTCGCTGCCCTGCGCGACTGGACCGAAAGCCATCAGGACCAGGTGGTCGTCACGTTGTCCCTGCTGGTCGGAGTGTGGCTGGTCGCCAAGAGCATCTACCAGCTCGTCTGATCCACGGCTCCCGAAGGCCTGCCGGGCATGCCGGAAGGCGGCGTGCCCGAAGTCCCACCGGGCATGCCGGAAGGCGGCGTGGCGTTCCGGTCCGCGCCGTGGTGCCGGGGGCTCTGACGTGGGCTCTTCCGGTATTCCTCCGCTCCGCACACGGGCTTGTCATGGACCTGGACAGCGCCGCATGCGGCGTGCTGTCATGCCAACTGCCATTCCTTCCAACGTTGTACATCGTGTTGCAACGAGCCGCCACCCTTCCTCACCAAGGAGGATCCGTGCGCATCGACAAGAGACTGATTCTGTTCCTGGCTGCCGCCGTCGGGGCCGCCGGACTGTCCGCCGTACCCGCCGCTTCGGCGGCCGGGCAGGACTCCGGAGGCTCCACCGAAGTGCAGGGGCTGAAGGGGGAGTACTACACCCAGTCCGCCCCGGGAGCCTTCGACTTCGGGGAGCTCAAGGCCACCGGATTCGACCCCTCCATCGACTTCCCGACCCTGGAGTCGCGGCTGACCTCGGCCACCGGACAGGCCGACGACGCCAGCATCCGGTGGACCGGGAAGATCGTGCCGGAGAAGACCGGCGCTCATACGTTCTCGATGATCGGGGACAACGGCTTCCGCCTCTGGATCGACGGAAAGCCGGTCATCGACCACTGGGTCGACGACTGGGAGAAGGAACAGACCTCCCAGCCGGTCGAGTTGACCGCCGGTACCGCCTACGACTTCAAGGTGGAGTACTTCGAGCACGAGGGAGGCTCCAACCTCCATCTCAAATGGACCGAACCGGGCGGCACCGAGGTGCCGGTGCCGCAGTCGGCCTTCCGGCTGCCGGACGACTTCGCGTACGACGGGGCCACAGGCGCCACCGTGCTCGCCGACGGCCGCACCCTCAAGCTCGACTTCGCGCAGAAGCTCGGCGCCCTGCCGGCCGGTCTGGTGAACCACCTGGACGCCGTGATCGGCGGGGCCGAGTGGCCGCTCGGGGCGGTCAAGGCCGACCCGGCCGACCCGCGCAGTCTGACCGTCGCCCTCAAGGAACCGGTCGTCGGGAACAAGGCCGGCGACGCCACGGGCCTGGCCGACATCCGTTACGACGGGGACGGCGCACTGTCCGGCGAGGACGGCAAGGCGGTCGGTGCCTTCTGGTCCAGCGGGCCCAACCACTCGACGTACCAGCTCCGCACCGAGTGGGCCGACGAGGTCGGGCCGAAGAACGCCCTGCCCGAGTACCCGCGCCCCCAGCTCACCCGTGACAACTGGCAGAACCTCAACGGTTCATGGGAGTTCGCCGCGGCGAAGGCGGGGGAGCAGCCGCCGGTGGGGAAGAAGCTCGGCGAGAAGATCCTCGTCCCGTACCCGGTCGAATCCCAGCTCTCCGGGATCGAACGGCACGAGGACCGCATGTGGTACCGCCGGACCTTCACCGTCCCGAAGGACTGGAAGGTCGGCTCGGGCAAGCGTCTCCAGCTGAACTTCGGTGCCGTGGACTGGCAGTCCGAGGTGTACGTCAACGGGCACAAGGTCACCGAACACAAGGGCGGTTACGACAAGTTCAGCGCCGACGTCACCGACGCGCTGAAGCCCGGCCGCACCCAGGAGCTGATCGTCGGCGTCTACGACCCGACCGACGCCAAGGACGGCGAGAACCCGCCGATGGGCAAGCAGCGCCTCGACCCCAGCGGCATCTGGTACACCCCGTCCTCCGGTATCTGGCAGACCGTCTGGATGGAACCGGTCGCGGCCGACCACGCCGACTCGCTGAAGCTCACCCCGGACGTCCAGGGCGAGAGCGTCGCCGTCGAGGTGCGCGGTGTACGGGACGGGGTGCCGGTCACGGCGACCGCGTACGACGGGAAGCGCAAGGTCGGCACCGTCACAGGGCGGACCGGATCGGCGCTGAAGGTGCCCGTCCCGGACCCGCGCCTGTGGTCCGCCGACGATCCGCACCTCTACCAGCTGAAGGTCACCGTCGGATCCGACCGGGTCGGCAGCTACTTCGGCATGCGGTCCATCGCCGTCGAGAAGGTGAACGGCACCCCGCGCACCGTCCTCAACGGCAAGCCGGTCTTCCTGATGGCCACCCTCGACCAGGGCTTCTGGCCGGACGGGCTGCACACCGCGCCCACCGACGAGGCACTCGCGTACGACCTGAAGATGCACAAGGCGATGGGCTTCAACTCGGTCCGCAAGCACATCAAGGTCGAGCCCGACCGCTGGTTCTACTGGGCGGACAAGCTGGGCCTGATGGTCTGGCAGGACATGCCGGCGATGAACACCGTCAATCCGTCGGCCGCCGCGCGCGCCGAGTACGAGCACGAGATGAAGGAGATGATCGACGAACACTCCAGCCACCCGTCCGTCGTCATGTGGGTCACCTTCAACGAGGGCTGGGGGCAGTACGACGAGGCCCGCATTGCCGACCAGGCCAAGGCCTGGGACCCGACCCGGCTGGTCAACAGCATGTCCGGCATCAACCTCGGCGTCGACGGCGGGACCGGGGACATCATCGACGAACACGGCTACCCGAGCCCCGCGCTGCCGAAGCCGGACGGTCAACGGGCCCTGATCAGCGGTGAGTACGGCGGACTCGGCCTCGCGGTGCCCGGCCACGCCTGGGCCGTGCAGCAGTCGTACATCGCGGTCGACCAGGCCACCTACACCGACGACTACCTGACCAAGCTCGACGAGGTGCACGCGCTGGCCTGCAAGGGCAGCAACGGTGCGGTGTACACGCAGATCTCCGACGTGGAAGGTGAGCTGAACGGTCTGCTCACCTACGACCGCAGGGTCGTCAAGCCCGATGTGAAGCGGGTCCACGACGCCCAGCAGGCGTTGATCCGCGACGCGTCGAAGCCGGTCGTCGCGGGCTGCCCCACCGCGTGACCCGTGGTGCCGCTCCGGTCCGCCCCGCATCGGGCGGACCGGAGCGGCATCGTCCGACCCCTTGACGCGGATCAACGGGGAACCAAGAATGATCGCGCTCTGACAACGTTGTCCGAAGGAGTAATCCCATGCACCGGATCCCACGGCCGCGACTGCGCGGCCCGGCGGCCGCACTCGCCGCCGCCGCGCTCCTGGGCGGTGTCCTCACCACCGGGGCCACGGCCCAGGCCGCGCCCCGGACCGACGGCCGGCTGACCGACCTGGTCAACCCGTTCATCGGTACTCAGAACGAGGGCAACACCTACCCCGGCGCCTCCGTGCCCTTCGGCATGGTGCAGCTCTCCCCGGACACCGGCCACAACACCGGGTACGACTACGGCGAGAACCACATCCGCGGCTTCTCCTCGGTCCATCTCTCCGGCGTCGGCTGCGGCCTGGGCGGCGACCTGCCGACCCTGCCCACCACCGGTGACATCACCGAGACCGACTACGCGAAGTACGCGGCCGAGTTCAGCCACGACGACGAGAAGGCGAGCCCCGGCTACTACAAGGTCGGGCTCAAGACCGGTATCGACGCGGAGCTGACCGCGACGCAGCGCACCGGGGTGCAGCGCTACACCTTCCCGGCCACCGACAAGGCCAACGTCCTGCTCAACGCGGGCCAGTCGCTGCACAGGACGCTGTCGTCCGAGGTCGAGATCCTGGACAACCGCACCGTGCGGACCGCGATCACGGGCAGTGGCTTCTGCCAGGACACCAAGCCGTACACGGTCTACACCGTCACCCACTTCGACCGGCCGTTCACCACGTCCGGCACCTGGAACGGCGACACCGTCACCGAGGGTTCGAAGAAGTCCTCGGCCACCGACGCCCGCAACGGCGCCTGGCTGCGCTTCGACACCAGCAAGGACCGCACGGTCGAGGCCACCACCGCCCTGAGCTACGTCGACGCCAAGGGCGCCGCGCTCAACCTCCGTGCCGAGGGCGGCCGCACCTTCGACCGCGTCGAGCGCGCCGCGCAGCGCAGCTGGGAGGCGCGCCTCGAAGGCGTGAAGGCCCAGGGCGGCAGCGACGAACTGCGCCGCACCTTCTACTCCTCGCTCTACCGGTCCTTCCTCGCGCCCAACGTCGGCAGCGACGTCGACGGCCGCTACACCGGCTGGGACCAGAAGAAGCACCGGGCCGAAGGCTTCACGTACTACCAGAACTGGTCACTCTGGGACACCTACCGCACCCAGGCCCAGCTCCTCTCGCTACTCGCCCCGCGCGAGTCCCGCGACATGGCGATATCCGTCCTGCGGATCGACGCCGAGAGCGGCTGGCTGCCCAAGTGGGGCTACGGCACCGTCGAGACGAACATCATGACCGGTGACCCGGTCACCCCCTTCCTCACCAACGCCTACCAGCAGGGTCTGCTGAAGGGGTACGAGGAGGAGGCGTACCGCGCCCTGAAGAAGAACGCCGACGGTGTACCGGCCGCGGACTCCGCACCGGTGGGCCGCGAGGCCAACGTCGAGTACCTGAAGGACGGCTTCGCCCCGTACATCAAGGACCGTCCGCACGCCAAGCCGGGCGACTCCGACTACGACCACGGCGCCTCCGCCACCCTGGAGTACGCCCTGTCCGACGGCATGCTCGCCGAGATGGCCCGCGACCTCGGCCACGACGCCGACGCCGCCCGCTACGACGCCCGCGCCCAGAACTACCGGAAGATCTTCGACCCCTCGACCGGCTTCTTCCGCGCCCGCGACGCCTCCGGCGCCTTCACAGGCCCTGCTGATCCGGCGCAGAGCGAGGGCTTCCACGAGGGCACGTCCTGGCAGTACCAGTGGATGGTGCCGCAGGACATCCCCGGCATGGTCGACCTGATCGGCGGCAAGGACTCAGCCAACCAGCGGCTCGACTCCTTCTTCGCGTACGACGAGCTCCTCGCCGACCCGGCGAAGACCGCGCGCGAGGTGTGGGTCAACGGCCCCTACGCGTACTACAACGCCGACAAGTACAACCCGCAGAACGAGCCCGACCTCATCGCCCCGTACACCTATCTCTCCACCGGCCAGCCGTGGAAGACGACCGATGTGGTCCACGCGGCCCTGACGCTCTTCACCAACGGGCCGACCGGCATGACGGGCAATGACGACCTGGGCACCATGTCCGCCTGGATGGTGCTCTCCTCGATCGGTGTCTTCCCGGTCCAGCCGGGCACCGACACCTGGGGTCTGTCCACGCCGGCCTTCGAACGCGTCGACATCGAGCTCGACCGCCGGTACTACCCGCGCGGATCGCTCACGGTGAGCGCACCCGGAGCCTCGGACACCGACCGCTACATCCAGTCGGCCCGGCTCGACGGTGCGCAGCAGTCGCGCACCTACCTCACCACCGACGACATCCGCTCGGCCCGTTCGCTCTCCTTCACGGTGGGCAGCGAGCCGTCGGCCTGGGGCACCTCGCCCGAGGACGCCCCGCCCGCCCTGGGCTGAGGCGAACACCGCACGGCACGCGAGCGCCCTTCCCCCCGTCCGGCGGGGGGAAGGGCGCTCGCGTGCCGTGGCCTCAGGCGGGCAGCGGCGGGTCGATCGCCTCGGCGACGGTCGGGAAGACCGGAAGAGCGCTGTCGAGGCCCAGTACCCCGATCAGCCGTTCCATGAAGGGGGACGGTGCGGCGAGCCGCAGCCGGGGGCCCAGCAGGGTCTGGCCCTGAAGAAGCACGTTGACCGTCGTCGAGTCCGCGAAACTCACGTCCGAGAGGTCGACGACGACCGGCCCGTCGCCGTCCGATGCCGCGCTCTCCAGCGCGGCGCCGAGGGGGGCGACGTTGTCGATGTCGAGGTCACCCGTCACGGCGAGGACCAGCGATCCGTGGTCCTGCCGTGGGACGATTCTCATGGCTCTGTCGGCACTGGGGGATGGAAGCACGGTCACCTCGTGATGCACTGGACGGCGGGGGAGAATGCCGGTTGATGTGGACGGTCCGGTGCAAGTCCGTCCCTGGTCGCGGCGGGTGTCGGCCAACGATAGAAGTAACAGTTGCCATTTGACAACATTCTTCGCGGGGCAACAATCTGTACCCCAATGATCAACCTACGCACCCCGCAAGGAGTGCCTCGGTACGCGGAAGCAGGGGCTGAATGAAGCTAGGCGCTGTCTGCGATCTCGTCGCGGAGCCGGTCGGCCGGGCTCCGGCCGGCGGCGAGCCGCTGCGATGCAGCCGAGCGGAAGGCGGCGAGCCCGGCGGTGAGCGCCGCCACCTCGGCGGGCTGCATCCGCTCCAGCACGGCGGAGAGCTCGCGCGTGCGGATCGCCCGGCACTCCTCCAGGAGGGCGCGGCCCCGTCCCGTCAGCCGGAGCTCGACCTCACGGCGGCTCGTCGGGCTGGGGTCCCGCTGGACGAGGCCCATGGCCTCCATCCGGTCGCAGAGCCTGCTCACCGATGGGGCGCGCGAACCGAGCGCCTCACCGAGCGAGCGGAGGTTGCTGCCCTCCTGCCGCTCGATCACGAGCAGGGCCCGCAGCTGCGAGGGCGAGACAGTGCCGGGAGGCGCGGCCTCCTGGCCGCGGCCCCACAGCACCTCCAGCAGTTCGGAGGCGGCGCAGACGTCCTCGGAAACCCGCTCGAGACGGTGGGGAAGGCCGGAGCGGTGGGGCATCCTTCCACTCTGTCATCCGGAGCGTCCTCCTGTCAGCCCGGCCCCGTCCCTGTCACCCGACGAAGAATGAGCGGAAGACCGTGAACGCCCGTACCGAAATCGAACGAGCCGTACGTGCTGCCGCGCCGCACGCCCTGGTGGAGACGGTGCGCGACGCACTCGCCACCGCGTACGACGCCCGGTCGGTGCAGCTGCTGCTGGCGGACTACGGCATGAACGTGCTCAAGCCGGTCGGCACCGCACCGGAGCACGAAAGCGCTCTGTCGATCCACAACAGCCCGCAGGGCCGCGCCTTCGGCAGCCAGCGCCCGCACGAGGAGCCGGCCGGTGGCGGCGACCAGGTCGACCATCACTTTCCCGTGACGGTACGCGGCGAGCGCCTCGGAATCCTCAGCGTCCGCCTCCCGGCCGACGCGGCCACCCCGCAGACCATGGACGAGCTGGCCCACGTGGCCGACCTCCTGGGCCACGAGATCGTCGTGGCGGAACGGGACACCGACCACTACCGGCGGGCCCGCCGCATCAACCGGCTCACGCTCGCCGCCGAGATGCAGTGGCAGCTGCTCCCCGCCCGGGCCTTCACCGCGGCCGAGTACGCCATCGGCGCGCAGCTGGAACCCGCCTACGCCATCCACGGGGACAACTTCGACTGGGCCGCGGACGGCGACCAGCTGACCGTCTCCGTGACCAACGGCCTGGGCGAGGGCATCCAGGCCTCCCTGCTCACCAGCCTCGCCGTGAACGCGTTGCGCAACGCCAGAAGGGCCGGGATCGGCATCGCGGACCAGGCCGCCCTCGCCGACCAGGCGCTCTACGAGCAGCACCGCGGCAGCGCCCATGTATCGACCGTGCTGCTCCGCTTCGACCTCGCCACCGGAAGGGTCGGCGCGGTGGACGCGGGCTCTCCGCAGCTGTGGCGGCTGCGCGGCCGGACGGTCGCCCGGGTGGAACTGGACGCTCAGCTGCCGCTCGGCATGTACGAGGAGTCGCAGTACGTGGTCCAGAACCTTCAGGCACTCCCCGGCGACCGGCTGCTGCTCGTCAGCG
The DNA here is from genome assembly GCF_043203805.1 of Streptomyces sp. LN549. NCBI lineage: Bacteria > Bacillati > Actinomycetota > Actinomycetes > Kitasatosporales > Streptomycetaceae > Streptomyces > Streptomyces sp. LN549. The sequence goes on from NZ_JAZHRI010000002.1 coordinate 8,447,572, forward strand.
ACGGGGTGTACGACACCGTGTCACCTCACGGCGAGGCGTACGTGGAACGCGGCCTGGCCAGGGTGATCCTCGCGACGCGGCTGCTGCCCGCGGCGTCGGTCCCGGGCGCCGTCCTGCGCGAACTCGCGGACTACCGCGCCGCGGACACGCTCGATGACGCGCTGGTCGTCTGCATCGACTGGTTCGGCAGACAGGGGAATGACGGCTGACGCCACGGCCCGTGCGCCGCCGGGGCTGATCAGCTACTGAGCATGAACTCGGCACGGATGCGCTTGCCGACCGGCACCCGCTCGGCCGTCAGGCGGTCGCACAGGGCCACGACGATCTCCATGCCGTGCCCCCCGAGCCGGCTCGGGTCGGGGGAGTAGAAGACCGGGAGCGCGCTGCTGCTGTCGTACACCGTCACGCTGATGCGCTCGGCGGTGCCCTCCAGCTCCAGCAGGTAGGGACCGTGGCTGTAGCGGTCGGCGTTGGTGACCAGCTCGCTCACGGCGAGCATCAGATCATTGCGGGTGTGCGTGCCGAGCACGGCCATCCACTCGGCGACGAGCCGCGCGAGAAAGCGGTCGGCCAGGGCGCGCGCCTGGGCGATGCACCCCGGTTCGCCGTCGAACACCTCGGCGCTGTGCAGTGTCTCCGTGGGCGGACAACTCCTCGGGGAGTCGTCCGGCCGGGAGATGGCCTGTTCGTTCATGTGCTCCAGCCAGGGCGCAGCGGGGGAGGCCGTGGACCTCTCTTCTCGCTGATCGTGTACCCGCGTCGGGAGATCCCACGCCCGGGTGATGTCAGCAGATATTACGCACGTCCGGGAAGCCGCACCACGGTCACGAAGAACTCGTCGATCTGGCGGACCGCCGCGATGAACTGGTCGAGGTCGACCGGCTTCGTGACATAGGCGTTGGCGTGCAGTTTGTAGCTGCGCAGGATGTCCTCCTCGGCGGAGGACGTGGTCAGCACGACCACGGGAATGAGCGAGAGCTCGGGGTCCTGCTTGATCTGCTCCAGCACCTGGCGCCCGTCGTACCTGGGCAGGTTCAGGTCGAGCAGGATCAGGTCGGGACGCGGGGCGTCACCGTACGCGCCGCGGCGGTAGAGGAAGTCGAGCGCCTCCTGTCCGTCGCGGACCACATGGAGCGTATTGCGGATCTTGTTGTCTTCGAACGCCTCACGCGTCATGAGCTCGTCGCCGGGGTCGTCCTCGACGAGAAGGACCTCGATGGGCTGTACGGGGTTGGTCACGCGGTGTCTCCGGAGCTCTCGTCGGGCCCGGCCGTTTCCACGGCTGCTGCCGGGGAGGTGTCGGCGTCGGCGGGCAGGCAGAAGTGGATGCGGGTGCCCTGGCGGGGTTCGGGGTCGAGCCAGATGCGGCCGCCGTGGAACTCGATGATCTTGCGGCAGAGGGCGAGTCCGATGCCCGTGCCGTCGTACTCGTCGCGGGCGTGCAGACGCTGGAAGATGACGAAGACCTTCTCGGCGAACTCGGGAGCGATCCCGATGCCGTTGTCCGTCACGGTGAAGTGCCAGACGTCCTCCTCCCGCACACAGTCGACCGTGACGACGCACGGCTCGTCCGGGCGGCGGAACTTCACCGCGTTCCCGATCAGGTTCTGCCAGATCATCGCGAGCGTCGTCGCGTCACCGTTCACCTCGGGGAGCGGGTCCGGACGTACGACCGTGGTTCCCGACTCCTCGATGACCAGTGCCAGATTGGCCAGGCCCCGGTCCAGAGCGTGGTCGAGATCGACGGTACTCCAGCTGTCGTGGACCCGGCCCACCCGGGAGAAGGTGAGCAGGTCGTTGATGAGCACCTGCATGCGCTTGGCGCCGTCGACCGCGAAGTCGATGTACTGCTTGCCCCGCGCGTCCAGCTCGGTCCCGTACCGCTTGTCCAGCAGCTGGCAGAACGACGCGACCTTCCGCAGCGGCTCCTGGAGATCGTGCGAGGCGACGTAGGCGAACTGCTCCAGCTCTGAATTGGAGCGGCGGAGCTCCTCCGTCTGCTGTGCCAGCAGCTCCTCGCGCTCCTGGGAGGCGTCGAGCTCCTCGACCAGCCGGCACCTCATGTCCTCGACGGCGGCGGCCACGGCCCGTACGTCGGACGGCCCGCGCACCTGGATCCGCCGGCGGAAGGTGCCGGACCGCACCTGGCGGGAGGCTTCGGCCAGGGCGTTGAGCGGCCGTCCCACCACCCGGTGCAGCAGCAGGCTAAGGGCGATCACGCACACGACGAAGCAGGCCACGAGTGCGATCAGCGCCTTGTCGCGTGTGGCACGTGCGTCGGTGAGCTGGTCACGCGCGTGGTCCCTGGCGGCGTCGAGATGGGACTGCTGCGCGGTGTAGAGGCGCCGGAGCGTGTCGAAGGCCGCCTTGCTCCCGGCGGTCCTGGTGGACGACCGGCCCTCCGGGCCGTCGCGCCGGACGGAGGCGATCAGCGGTTCGGCATGCTTCTTGCGCCACTGCGCCGAGGCGGCGGCGATCCGGTCCAGATCGCCGTCGTACGGGTCGCCGGCGCCCATGGCGTCGCGGACCCGCGCCAGGTGCCGCTGCTCGTCGAGCTTGCCGCTCGCGTACGGCTGCAGGAAGGAGGGGTCGCCGGTGAGGGCGTAGCCACGGACCCCGGTCTCCTGGTCGAGCAGCGCGTTCTGCAGCTGGAAGGAGGCCGAGCGGGCCGGCTGGATACGGTCGACGAGTTCGGTGGTCCGGTCGGATATTCGGGCCAGGACGAGTCCGCCGACCACCAGGCAGCCGCACACGACCAGGACGAAGCAGCCCAGGATCAGATGGACCCAGTTCTGGACCGACAGCCGCGCCAGACGTCCTGGCCGCTGCGGGGTGTCGTCCGGTGAGTCACTGCTCATGAGGTGTCCTTTTCCAGGCGAGATGCAGCACGGCCACGTCGTCGGCGAGGCCGCCGTACGGAGCAGCCCCCTCGGTGGCGCCGGCGACCAGCGCGTCGACGAACGGCCGGGCCGGCAGCGCGGACAGGTCCCGGGCCATGGCCAGCAGGCCTTCCTCGCCCAGCCGGGTGTCCTGTCCGGTGCGGCCCTCGAACAGCCCGTCGGTGAAGAGTACGAGACCGGCGCCGGGTGCCAACGCGTGCTCGGTCGAGACCCACTGGCCGTGGCCGGGCAGCAGGCCGAGCGCAATGCCGCCCTCGGGCTCCACCCACTCGATGTCCGTTCCGTCGCGCAGCAGGAGCCCCGGGTGTCCCGCCCTGACGATGACGACGTGGTCCCCGCCGGGGGGAAGGACGAGCGAGGTGACGGTCGCGAAGACATGGGGATCGGAACGCTCCGCGACGAGGATCTCCTCGAGCAGCGCGAGTTGTTCGAGTTGGCCGGTGCCGCACAGGACCGCGGTGCGCCAGGCCACCCGCAGGCAGACCCCGAGCGCGGCCTCCGCAGCACCATGTCCGGACACGTCGCCGATCACGGCGTGGACTGTGCCGTCGGGTCTCTGGACCACGTCGTAGAAGTCGCCGCTGAGCAGTCCGTGGGCGCGGCCCGGCTCGTAACGGGCGACGGCCTCGAAACCGTCGTCGTGCAACAGCGGGACGGGCAGCAGCCCTCGTTCGAGGCGCGCGTTCTCCTGGGCCATCAGCTGTGTGGCGCGCAGGGCGGCCGCGGCCCGCTCGACCTGCTTGCGCTGGAGGGCGTAGCGGACCGCGCGCGACAGGGCCTGCGGGTCGATCCGCCCCTTGACGAGATAGTCCTGCGCACCGGCGGCCACCGCGTCGAGCCCCGCCTCGGCCTCCGCCAGGCCGGTCAGCACCACGATGGCGGCGTCCGGGGTGGTCTCCAGGATCCGGTTCACGGCACTCAGCCCGTGTACATCCGGAAGGTGCAGGTCCAGCAGGACGCAGACGGGTGTCCGATGGCCGCGCAGGAAGGTCAGCGCCTCGGTCAGGGTCTTGCACCAGGTGAGCGCGGAGTCCAGCTCGCCGTCGGCGAGCATCTCCTCGACGAGCAGGGCATCGCCGGCGTCGTCCTCGACCAGGAGGATGGCGGCGTTGAGGTCCCAGACGGAAGGCCGTTCGGCCGGTACGGAGCCGGCCTGCACCGGAAACGCCGCCGCGACCGGGTGCCGGGAGTGGGAGCTGGTGCGCATCTCAGCCACGGTTCACCCTCTCGTCGCGCCCGATCGGGCCGCCCTTCGTCGCCCCGCAGCATATGTGAACGACGCCCGCCGCTGTGCGGTCGGGCGTCGTCCGGCTGCTGAGCGGAGTCGGGCCCCGATGGTTCAGCTCGGAGGGATGTCGCCGGTGAGCTTCTCCAGCCTGAGCAGATCGTGCGGGGTGATGCCGGTGAGCCCGGACACCGTGTCGATGTCAGCGCCCGCGCGGACCGCGAGCACCGCTTCCAGTTCGACGTCCGCGCGGGAGGCGTCGGCTGCCGCCTCGGCGTCCCGAAGCCGGTGCACGGCCAGTTCCAGTGGGGAGAGATCCATGGGACGGGATGCTCTCACGCGCCTGGGTCACGCCTCGACGGACATCCCTGCCCGCAGCTGCTTGATGATGCGTGCGATCAGCCGGGAGACGTGCATCTGGGAGACCCCGAGCTCGGCACCGATCTGGGACTGCGTCATCTCCTGGCCGAAGCGCATCTGCACGATCCTGCGCTCGCGGTCGTCGAGCTGTGCCAGCAGAGGCGCCAGCGTGTGGAGGTTCTCGACGGTGTCCATCCCCGGATCGGCTTCGCCGATCACGTCGGCGAAGGACCGCTGGTCGTTGCCGGAGTCGGTCTCGGCCGAGGGCGTGTCGAGGGACCCCGCCGAATAGCCGTTGGCCGCGACGAGACCCTCGATGATCTCTTCCTCGGGGAGGTCGAGGTGGGCGGCGAGTTCCTGGACCGTCGGGTCGCGGTCCAGGTCCGCGGCGAGCTGTTCCTTCGCCTTGGCGAGGTCGACCCGCAGCTCCTGCAGCCGTCGCGGCACGTGCACGGCCCAGGTGGTGTCCCGGAAGAAGCGCTTGATCTCCCCGACGATGTAGGGGACGGCGAAGGTGGCGAACTCGACCTCGCGCGAGAGGTCGAACCGGTCGATGGCCTTGATCAGCCCGATGGTGCCCACCTGGATGATGTCCTCGGTGTCGTCGCCACCGCGGTTGCGGAACCGCGAGGCGGCGAACCGCACCAGCGTGAGGTTCATCTCGATGAGGGTGTTGCGCGCGTACTGGTACTCGTGCGTGCCCTCTTCGAGGACCTGCAGACGGTCGAGGAACACCTTCGACAGGGCACGCGCGTCCTTCGGGGCCACCTTGCCGGTGTCCTCGATCCACGGCAGCTCCGAAGTTCCCGCACCGTCCTGTCCGGGCAGCGTGCGCGCGCCGCCGAGGATGGTGCCGGTCTGCTCCGTCGTGCCCGTCATGATGTCGCCTCTCTGTGTTGCCAACTGCGTTGGGCCTCGTCTGCCCGGTAATGGCGAGGTCATGCCGAACGGGCGCGATTCTTTTTCGACGGCCGCCGCGACGGAGAGCCGGCCAGCGGGTGAAACCGCTCCCGCACCCGAATGGAGCAGCACCCGGGGCATGGCAAACTTGACGGGGGCGTTCGGCCCGCAGTGCGGCGGCTTTGCGCAGAAGCCCGCGGCCGGGCCTCAGTCCCGTGGACGTCAGTCCTCGTGAGCCCGGCTCGGCGGCGCGCCACAGTCCGCCGAGAGAATCCGGCGGCACAAGCAACAGAGGAACGGCAATGACGGTGACAGAGGACAGCCCGGAGCTCGCGCCCGGTATCGAGGAGTTCGGTCCCGGTATCGACCCGCAGCGGCTGGCCGTCTGCCTGAGCGTGCTCGACGAGCTCGACTCCATCGAGGTCGACCACCCGGACGCCATCGCGGTGCGCCGCGCCACCGCCGGCGTCTACCGCACGGTGAAGCAGCGCCGCCGCCAGGAGCGCCGCGCCGCCAAGACCGCGCACGACAAGGCCGTGACCGAAGCGACGGCGACCGGCTCGGCCGAGCGTATCGACGACGAGACCCAGGGCGTCCTGCCGTCCTCGTCCGCCACCGCCGAGATCGCGGGGGTCCTCCAGCGGCCCAGGTCCTGCTACATCTGCAAGACGCGGTACGTCGAGGTCGACGCCTTCTACCACCAGCTCTGCCAGGACTGTGCCCGCGAGAACCGCGCCCGGCGCGACGCGCGCACCGACCTCACCGGCCGCCGGGCGCTGCTCACCGGTGGGCGCGCCAAGATCGGCATGTACATCGCGCTGCGCCTGCTGCGCGACGGCGCGCACACCACGATCACCACCCGCTTCCCCAACGACGCGATCCGCCGCTTCAAGGCCATGCCGGACAGCGACGAGTGGATCCACCGCCTGAAGATCGTCGGCATCGATCTGCGCGACCCGGCCCAGGTCGTCGCCCTCGCCGCCTCGGTGGCCGCCGAGGGGCCCCTGGACATCCTGATCAACAACGCCGCGCAGACGGTCCGCCGTTCCCCGCAGGCGTACGGCGAACTGCTCGGGGCCGAGTCCGCCCCGCTGCCCGCGGGCGAGCTGCCGGCCGCCGAGGTGATCGGCACCTTCGGCAGCGGCACCGTCGACCGCGTGGCCGCGCTGCCGGCCGCCCGTAAGGAAGGGCTGAGCGCCCAAGACGTCACCGAGCTGGCCCTGGTGACCGGATCGGCGTCGCCGGCGCGCATCGCCGCCGGCACCGCGATCGACGCGGGCGGCCTCGTCCCGGATCTGCACCACACCAACAGCTGGATCCAGACAGTCGACGAGGTCGAGCCGATCGAGCTGCTGGAAGTCCAGCTCTGCAACTCCACCGCGCCGTTCATCCTGATCAGCCGGCTCCGTCCGGCGATGGCCGCGACCGCCGCCAAACACGCCTACGTGGTCAACGTATCCGCGATGGAAGGCGTGTTCGGCCGTGGCTACAAGGGTGCGGGCCACCCGCACACCAACATGGCGAAGGCCGCACTGAACATGCTGACCCGCACCAGCGCCCAGGAGATGTTCGAGAAGGACGGCATCCTGATGACCGCCGTCGACACCGGCTGGATCACCGACGAGCGCCCGCACCCGGACAAGATGCGCCTCGCCGAGGAGGGTTTCCACGCCCCGCTCGACCTGGTCGACGGCGCTGCCCGCGTCTACGACCCGATCGTCCGCGGCGAAGCGGGCGAGGCGATGTACGGCTGCTTCCTCAAGGACTACGCCCCCGCCAACTGGTAGCACGCCCTGTGGTCACAGACCCGGTCCGGGAACCCTCCCGGGCCGGGTCTTTTCCATGGTTGGTGGCTGAAAGTGACCCAAGGCACACGTTCCATCGAGCATGGGGACGCTCATTTGGTTACGCTGAGGGGAACGGACGCCATCAAGGGATCCACGAAGATTCCTCGACCGTCCTGGGACAGGCTCGTCAACCGGGCCGCAGTCCCGTCTCGTACCCGGCGCCACCGCGACCGAACAGATCCTGCCCTGCCCCGCACCATGGGCGGTCGACCACCGGATATGACGCCGGGACGTCGGATGCTCCGGGGGCTACGTGACACGAAGGAGTGCGCGGTGACGACACCAGAACTGACGAAGCACGAACAGGGGACGGCCGAACGGCACGGAGACCGGGCCCGCAGGCCCGAGAAGCTCCGGAACATCGAGGTCTGGGCCAGGTCCGCACCGATCCGGCTGGCCGGCTACGAGGACGACCTCGCCGAGCCGCACATCCTGCCCGGCATCGACTGAGTGCTTCCCGCCCGAGCTCCGGTCCGCACCCCGAGAGGGGCGCGGACCGGAGCTCGGGCGTGACGTGGTGTTCGTGGCGGTCAGAAGACCGCGTTCGCCACAGCGGCCCCGGCGAACGAGAGTCCCACTCCCGCGCAGACGGTGAGCAGCAGATACCCCGCCGCCAGGCCCAGCCGGCGGGCGGACGTCAGGGTGAGCAGTTCGTAGGAGAACGTCGACCAGGTCGACAGGGCCCCGCAGAAGCCGGTGGCGAGGAGCAGGTTCAGCCGGGTTCCCAGATCGCCGTCGGACGCCGCCTCAGCGATGAAGCCGAGGAGCAGGGCCGCGCCCGCGTTGGCCGCGAAGGTGCCCCATGGGAAGGCGGTGTGGAGGCGGTACTTCGCGTCCACGCCGAGCAGATAGCGCAGCGGCGCCCCCACCGGTCCGCCGGCGAGTACGAGCAGCCAGTCGGTCATGAGGCGTCGCTCCCCTTGCCGTAGGAGCGCCCGAAGGCGAGATGGGCCGCGAACGCGCCCGCGGTCACGGCGGCGGAGACGGGGTGCCGGTAAGAATGCTGTCACCAGCCGCAAACGGCGGTGATCAGTCCTCGGACCTGGTGGGTTGGGGCAGTTCCGGCGTGCTCGTCGCCTCAGCGAGTGCGAGGCGACCGCCCTTCAGCTCGGGCACGTAGTTGTAGATCGTGTTCCTGGAGACGCCGAGGAGCTTCGCGATCGAGGTGACGGTGTTCTCCGGGCGGGCGAGCAGGTCGCGGGCGTGACGTACCTGCTCCTCCGTCATCGCTGGCGGGCGGCCGAGTCGGGCGCCGCGGGCACGAGCGGCGTCCAGGCCCTCGTTGGTGCCCTGCACGATGAGTTCGCGGATGAACTCCGCCAGGGCCGCGAAGACGTGGAAGACCAGGCGCCCGCCGGGCGTGGTCGTGTCGAGGGCCTCGTGCAGCGAGGTGAAGCCGACGCCACGCTTGCGCAGGCCGGAAACGATCGTGATGAGGTCCTGGATGGAACGGCTGAGCCGGTCCAGTGACGGGACGACGAGGGTGTCGCCCTCGCGCAGGTAGTCGAGGGCCTTCCACAGTTCCTCGCGTTCGGCGTTCTTGCCGGACTTCTTGTCGGAGAAGATCCGGATGCACCTTGCTTAGGCGAGTGCGTGGATCTGCCGGTCGAGCAACTGCCCCTTGGTGGACACGCGTGCGTATCCCACGAGGCTGCCGGTCCGTACGGCCGGAACGGGTGCGAGGAGATCGGCGGTGTCGTCGTCCTGGGGTGGCTGCACCTGCCAGATCGTAAAGAAAAGGGTGCTCCTCAAGTTCTCGAGCACATCGACTTTCTGACACCGTTTTATGGGCATGATCCGGCGTCGATCCGGCCGCGCGTCGCCGCTTATCGATCTTGCTCATCAATCGGTCGATAGTTGGACACTCCGACGATCAGTCGCGGCGGAGGAGCGCCATGGCCATCTTCTGGACGGAACGGGTGAAGCGGCGAGGGTCGTCAGGCGGTGTCATGTGGCGGATCAGGTCGCCGTCGAAGACTGCGAGTACGGCGTGGGCCAGGAAGCCGGCGTCGAGATCTGGACTTCCGTCGGCGAACAAGGTGCTCAGATGGCGGTGCCAGAGCTGGTAGCTGGGATCGTCGTACTTGTCCTCCGCGCAGGCTTGCCCGTGCGCGGACAGCAAGGTGGCGTTACCTTCGGCGATCGCGCCGAGCCCATCGAGGAAGGCGAGCAGTCGCTCCGATGTGGGCGCTCCGGGCCCCAGGGGTGGGGGCCCGTTCCTGACCGCGTCGCGCAGTTCCCGGGACCTCTCCTCCAGCAGCGCCTGCAGCAGTCCGGCGCGGTTGCCGAAGCGCCGGAAGACGGTGCCTTTCCCGACTCCGGCAAGGGCAGCAACCCGGTCGAGAGACACATGGTCCCCGCCGCCTTCGGTCAAGAGTTGCTCAGTCGCGCGTAGCACCGCGCGACGGTTACGGACCGCGTCAGCGCGTTCGGCCCGCTGTTCAGGCATCGGCACCCCTCAGCTAGACGGACTGTTAGTCCGCATACTACCGTGACAATTAACCGGACTGACGGTCCGCATAATGCACGTCTACAGAGAGAGGTCTCATGGTCATGCACGCGCTCGTCGTCGATCCCGACGCTCCCGCATCCCTGCGTCTCGGGCCGGCCGCAGAACCCCAGGCAGCACCGCATCAGCTGGTGGTCGATGTCCAGCACATCTCGCTCAACCGCGGCGAGGTGGCGTTCGCGGGGCAACTTCCGGCCGGGACCGTTCACGGCTACGACGCCGCCGGTGTCGTCGTGCGTGCCGCGACGGACGGCACCGGACCGTCTGTAGGAGCCAGGGTCACGGCGTTCGGAGCCGGCGCGTGGGCCCAGCGGATGGTCGTGGACACCACTGCGGTGGCCGAAGTTCCCGCCCAGGTCGACCTCGCTGACGCCGCCGCGCTGCCGATGGCTGGCATCACTGCGCTACGCACGCTGCGCTCCCGCTCCATCCTGGGCCGACGAGTACTGATCACCGGCGCGGCCGGCGGCGTCGGCCGCTACGCGGTCCAGCTCGCGGCCCTGGGGGGTGCCCATGTGATCGCCTCGGTGGGATCGTCGACGCGTGCCGCTGGCTTGGCCAAGCTGGGCGCCCACCAAGTGGTGGTCGGCCTGGAAGGCATCGACCAGCCGGTGGACCTCATCCTCGACAATGTCGGCGGCCAACAGCTGGCCGCAGCCTGGGAACTCCTCGCGCCGGGCGGGGGTGTGCAGAACATCGGCTGGGCTTCCGACGAACCGGCGGTGTTCGCGCCGTACTCGCTGTACTCCGCGGGGCCGTCCAAGACAATGAACACGTTCGGCGACGTCCACGAGGTCGGCCCGGACCTGGCAACCCTGCTGGAGTTCGTGGCAGCGGGGAGGCTTTCCCCAGAGGTCGACTGGCGCGGTTCCTGGGACCGTGTCGCCGAGGCCGCCCAAGCGCTGCTGGACCGGCGAATCGCGGGCAAGGCAGTCCTGGATGTAGAGCCGGCGGCGGCCTAGTGACTGACCACAGCTGATCGGTCTGATCATGGTCGGGCTCTTCGCCACCGCACGCATCAGCGGCAAGGAGGGGCTCTTCTACGGCGGCGACTGGGGGCTTCTCGGCAAGCAGCTCGTCGCCATCGTCTCCGTGATCGCCTTCTCGTTCATCCTCACCTGGCTCATCGCCAAGGCCGTGGACATGACCGTCGGATTCCGCGCCGAGGAGGAGTACGCCAACGTCCCCGGCGAGCAGGAGGAGCGCGCGTACGACTTCCAGACCGCCGAGCGCCTCGGCGCCCTGGTCTCCGGCAAGCGGGTGTCCAGCGACGACGAACTCGTCAAGCAGATCAGTACGTTGCTGCGGGCCCGCGAGGACGACCGGTAGCAGGACCGGCGAGTGCGCCGTGCGGTTCAGGATCGCCCGGTCGGAGACGGGCCCGGCGGGGTCGGGCGCAGGAACTCCCGCACGTAGGTACGGTGCCACCAGCACCCGGTGGCCCGCAGTTCGCGCCAGGTCGTGTACCGGTAGCGGTACACCCTGGCACGCACGTGAGCCGGCGGCTCACCGGGGAACGGGTTGTGCCGCAGCAGCCGCAGCGTGTCCCGGTCGTTCTCCAGCAGCCGCTCCACGAAGGGCCCGAACCAGGGCCGGGCGTACGCGGGCGAGAGCGCCGCGAACCACATCATCCAGTCGAGCCGCAGATGATACGGGGCGAACTGACGCGGGAGGCGCTGCGGATCGCCCGGTTTGCCGCGGAAGCCGTACTCCCGCCACACCGTGCCCGGGTGGATCACGGGTTCGTCGGTGCCCTCGACGACCACCTCCATCCGGACCCGGCTGATGCTGCCGAACGCGCCGTAGGTGTTGACCAGGTGCAGAGGGTCGAAGGAGCGGTTCATCACCTGCCGGCGCGAGAGCAGATTGCGGGCCGGGCGGTAGCTGAGGACCACGACCAGGGCGGTGACGGCGATGACCACCACCTCGTACCAGAGGGGCGCACCGGCCTGCGCGGGCGGCTCGGCGACCAGAGACCAGTCGACGGCCGACAGGGCGAGGGCGATCGTGAGCCAGTTGAGCCAGGCGAAGTTGCCCGACAGTACCAGCCACAGCTGAGTGAGGACCATCAGCCCTGCCGCTGCGCTCGCCACCGGCTGAGGGGTGAAGAGCAGCACCGGCACGAGGAGTTGGGTCACGTGGTTGGCCGCCACCTCGGCACGGTGCAGGGGCTTCGGGAGGCGGTGGAAGAACCAGCTCAGCGGGCCCGGCATCGGCTGCGTCTCGTGGTGGAAGTACAGACACGTCAGCTTGCGCCAGCACGCGTCCCCACGGATCTTGATCAGACCGGCGCCGAACTCCACCCGGAACAGCACCCAGCGCAGCAGCCACAGCACGAGCACCGGCGGCGCCGTGTCCGCGTTGCCGAGGAAGACGGCGAGGAACCCCGTCTCCAGGAGCAGCGACTCCCAGCCGAAGCCGTACCAGACGCCGCCGATCTGCACGATCGACAGGTAGAGCGCCCAGGGCAGGGCCCACAGGAGCATGGATCCCCACAGTGGAACGAAACGGTCCGCACCCGCGAGCAGAGCGACGGCGAGTACACAGCCGAACCAGGCGACCAGGGCGAAGAACCGGTCGGAGTAGTGGAGGCGGAAGAGCCCGGGTGCGACACGCCAGTCCGTGCGCCGCAGCAGTTCGCGGGCGGGCAGCATGCCGCGCTCGCCGATCAGCGCCCGGAACTGGAGCGCGGCGGTGAGGAAGGCGGTCAGATAGATGACGGCCAGGGCCTTCTGGAAGAGCAGCCGGCCGAGCCAGTACCCGTCTGCGGTGAACCAGTCCATCACTTCCAGTATCGGCCCGCCGCCGATTCCCGGCGCCTCAGTTCCGGGGTGTGCGCCCCTCCGCGACGATCCGGCGCAACGTGCGGCCGAGCCGGCGCGCGTACCAGCGCTGGGCCATCGGCACGAGCGGTCCGGCGAGCCGGGCGTACCACCGGGCGGGCCGGCTGAACGCCATCACGGTGAACGAGACCGTGCCGTCGTCCGCGATCTCGGCCACGAAGCACTCCTCGCCGCATTCGGGGTGGCGGGCGAGCGTTCCGTACGCGAATCCGATGCGCTCGGGACCGTATTCGGCCCAGATGACCCGGCAGGGCGCGGTGAACCTCAACGGGCCGGCCCCCAGAACCACCCGAACGGACGCACCGGGCTCGGCGCGCGGAGCCGAGGCCTTGACCCGGGCCCCGGAGACGCGGTGCATGCGGAACTCGGTGATCGCGGCACCCGCGGTCTCGAAGTCGGCACGACCGTGTCCGATCCGGGTGCGGTGGTGCAGGTGGTGGTAGCCGTCGGGGATCGGGCCGAGGCGGGTGGCGCCCGCCTCCGGATACGTGAGGGTGCTCATGCGGTCCTTCCTTCGTGGGTGGTGGGGTGGCTCAGGCGCTGCCAGGCGAGCACCGAGCAGAGGGCGAAGCCCAGCGCGTTGCCCACGCCGTGCGTGGCGGCCATCCAGGTCAGGTTGGGGTGCGGGAGGCCGGTGGCCTCGCCCAGCGCCCAGCTCAGTGCGAGCACCATGGTCGCGGCGAGCACGGCGGCCGAGGCGGCGAGCATCAGCCGGGTGGTCCGGTCGCGGGCCGCGGGGCGTACCGTGCGCCAGGTCAGGAAGGCGACGGTCCACATTCCCGCTGTCAGGACGACTGCCCCCGCCAGTTCGGCCCAGTCGCCGATGAAGTAGCCGATCAGGACGAGCAGGGTGCCCAGCGGCACGCTCAGGGCCGCGAACCGGCCCGCCGCGCTGTCGGCGACGCGGCTGACCAGCCCTGAGACCAGAGCGGCCGCGAACCCGGCGAAGTGGAAGTGCGGCACGGTCAGCGCCAGAATCCCGAGGCCGAAGCCGAACAGCGGACGCCCCGAGCGCTCGGCGACCAGCGCGGTGGCGGCGATGGCCGGGGTCACCAGCGCGGTGCACAGCGCGACCTCGGCGGGTGCTGTCCGCCATGACAGCAGTGGCTGCGGGCACCGGACGACACGGGCCAGGGCGTGCAGGGCGAGGAGCGCGGCGCCGAGTCCGTAGCCGAGGGCCAGGACGGTGGCGGCCGGCCCTCGTGGCAGCCAGAGGGCGACGGCTCCCGGTGTGGCGAGGACGGGCCACAACCGGCGCATCCGGTCCAGCTCCGGGACGTCCGCCAGTCGCAGTCCGGCGGGCACGATTACCAGCATGCCCAGCATCACGATCAGCCCCACCAGGACCGACATGGCACCACCCCCGCCTTGAACGCGTTCAACTTATGCCGGTGCTGACTCTAGGGCCTTTCTTGAACGCGTTCAAGGCTGTGGTCGCCGGGCCTCCGGAAGACCTGCGCACACGGTGAGGTCCCGGCTTGCGGGGCAGAGGGAACTGCGGCAGACATGAGGGGACCACCCGGGACCGGTGACCAGGCAGGAGACCCTCTTCGTGCACGCACCGACACGCATGCGCCGCGCCGTGCTCGCCGTACTGTCCGCCGGCATCCTCGTCACCGCGGGCTGCGCCCGGGAGAGCGCGGGCGGCGGCCACGGCACCGAGGGAACGGCCGACGCCGAGGAGGTCCTCCTCCAGCCGGCCGCTGCGCAGGGGCCCGACCCCTTCACCAGCTCGACGGCGGATCCGTCCGGCGCGGCACCGGCCACGCCCCGCACGGCCCCGCCGCGGACGTCCGCGCCCGGCGACGATGCCCCGCACACCCTTCCCGGATCGACCCCCGGCCTCTACGGGGCTACCCGCTCCGTCGCCTCCTGCGATGTCCGACAGCAGATCCGCCTCCTCGCGGCCGACCCGGCCAGGGAAGAGGCCTTCGCGCGCGCCGCCGGCGTGCCCGGGGCCGGTGTCCCGGACTTCCTGCGCGGCCTGACGCCCGTCGTGCTGCGTGCCGACACCCGGGTGGGGAACCACGGCTTCCGTGCGGGCTCCGCCACCACGTTCCAGTCCGTGCTGCAGGCCGGCACCGCCGTGATGGTGGACGACCGCGGTCTCCCGCGCGTGCGCTGTGCCTGCGGCAACCCGCTGAGCCGGCCCGCCGGTGCGGGGGACGCCGGGGACGGACGGGGCGAGAAGTGGGAGGGCTACGACCCGGCGCGGATCGTCGTCGTCGCACCCGCCGCGAAGGCCGTCACGGCCCTGGTCGTCGTCGACGCGGACCACGACAGCTGGATGGAGCGTCCGGTCGGGGACGAGGGCGCCCGGGACCGCACCCCCGAGATGCCGCCGCCCTACGGCCCCGGCACCGACATCACCGGGCCGCTGCCCGACGCGCCTCCGGCGAAGTCGAAGGAACCGAAGGCGCCGAGGGAACCGGAGAAGTCCGCGACGCCGATCCCGTCGCGCTCCACCCCCGCGCCCGGGGACTGCCCGACGCCCGTCGCCCCGACACCGCCCGGCGAGGCGGTCGCGGCGACGGAGGAGGCGACCGGTGCGCCGGTGCCGACGAACTGCCCGACGCCGACCGGTACGCCCTCCGACGGATACCCCGAACCGTTCCCGGAGTATCCGACGGACGAGCCGACGGCCCCCGCGGACCCGGACGAGCCGCCGGGCCTGGTGCCGCCCATGACGGACGAACCGCAGACAGCCATCGAGCTGCCGTGGCAGGAGGACGCGGACGACGCACTTGTCGCTATGCGGTGAGGCCGGAGAATGCCTCGGTCGTGAGCTCCTGGAGCTCGGCGAGCGGGATGTCGCGGAGATGCTGCGTGAGCCCCCATCGATGGCCGAATGGGTCGAGCAACTGGCCTTCCCGCTCGCCCCAGAAGGCGTCGCTCAACGGGCGTATCACGGTGGCCCCGGCACCGACGGCCCGCTGCCAGGCGTCATCGACATCGTCGGCATGCAGGTAAACGGCACCGTAGGTGCCGCCGAAGTGCTGTGGGCCGAAGGACTCCATCTCGGGGAACTCGTCGGCCAGCATCAGGGTGAGCGTCCCGATGCGGACCTGGACGTGGATCAGCCGTCCGCCGGGTACCACCAGTCTGGTGAGCT
This sequence comes from Streptomyces sp. LN549, assembly GCF_043203805.1. Lineage (NCBI taxonomy): Bacteria > Bacillati > Actinomycetota > Actinomycetes > Kitasatosporales > Streptomycetaceae > Streptomyces > Streptomyces sp. LN549. The sequence continues at coordinate 8,463,268 of NZ_JAZHRI010000002.1, forward strand.
CTGTGGCCCCGAAGGCCTGTTGGTACCAGGCGGACGCCTCGTCCGTGCCGCGAACGGTCAGGTGCAGGGTGTGGGAGCTGAACGACATCGGTGCTTCCTCTCCAAGATCTCGGTCCGGCCGGTTCGAGCACGGCATCGAAGCGCGCCGACGGCCCGACCGATCGACGTCCCTGGACCGCGAGTTGTCAGGCTCGAGGTCGATGCTCACCTCAACTGCTCCACGGCCGGAGCTTGTCCGGGTTGCGAACTGCCCAGATGCGCCGGATGTGGGACTCGTCGATGTCGAACGCGTACACGGTCAGCACCTGACCGCCGTTGACCGCAACGAGGCCCGGTTGGCCGTTCACGGTGCGCTCAAGGAGGTCGAGCCGGCCTGCGAGACCCGCCAGGCGTACCAGGAAGTCCGCAACCTGAAGGTGGCCCCGGACCGGAGTGGGCGAGGCCATAGCGCGACCGCCGCCGTCGGCGACGGCGACGACCGACGGGTCGAGCAGCCGTACAAGGGCATCCACGTCCTTGGCCTGCCATGCCTGCCGGAACTCACTGACGACGGCGGAACGCCGCTGCGCCCGTGCGCCGCGGGTGCGGGCGGCAGCCACTCGCCGCCGACCCGACGAGGCGAGCTCGCGGCAGGCTCCCGGCGTGCGGCCGACGATCTCCGCGACCTCGTTGAACGGCACCCGGAACACATCGTGCAGCATGAAGGCGACGCGCTCGGCCGGCGTCATCGAGTCGAGCACAACCAGGAACGCCATCTCGACGGACTCGTCCAAGGTGATGTGGTCGGCGGGATCCGTCGCCGTCGATCCGTGGGAGAGCGCGCTCCACTCGGCCCGCGCCGGCAGCGGCTCCGGAATCCACTCACCGACGTAGCGCTCACGGCGGATACGAGCCGAACGGAGCTGGTCCATGCAGATCCGGCTCACGACGGTGGTCAACCAGGCCGCGGCATTCGAGACAGCGGCCCGGCGCTCGACGGGCTGGGCGAACCAACGGGCGTACGCCTCCTGGACGGCATCTTCCGCCTCGGTCAGCGAGCCGAGCAGCCGGTAGGCGAGGTTGGCGAGGTTGCGCCGCTCCGACATGAGCGGCGCGTCCTCAGGACGCCCCGGAGCATTCTCGTTTCCGCCTGTGATGTCCATTCGGTCAGCGCCTTTCACTCGCCACGTACGAATCCTCTCCCGGGATACGACGGATCAGGAGCCGCCGATGTCAGACGGCGACAGCGGCGGTCCGTCTCCTGACGATCGAGGCCACTACCGCGTCGGTGGGTGCGGGTACGGCGGCCTGACCACCACGACGGCCGCGTGCCCGTGGCAGCACCGGAAATCGAGGCAGGAGAACGCATCGTGACCAAGATCGGCATCATCATCGGCAGTACGCGGCCGGGACGGATCGGCCCGCAGGTTGCCGGGTGGGTCCACGAAGCCTCGGCGCAGAGGTCCGACGCAGAGTTCGAGCTCGTCGATCTCGCCGAGTTCCGGCTTCCGCTCTTCGACCAGGCGGTACCACCCGCCATGGGCGGAACCGGAGGCCCCGAGGCACAGGCCTGGGTGCGCACGATCGACAGGCTCGACGGATTCGTGTTCGTCACGCCGGAGTACAACAACCAGCTCCCCGGCGCACTCAAGAACGCCATCGACTTCGTCTGCGCCGGCTGGGCGGACAAGGCCGCCGGAATCGTCTCCTACGGCGCCGCCGGCGGCACCGGCTCCGCGACCCAGCTGCGGCAGCTGTGCGGTCTGCTCGGGCTCGCCGACGTGCCGGCGCAGGTCTCCCTTCACCTGGCCACGGACTTCGAGAACTTCACGGTGTTCGCTCCGGGTGGGTCCAGGGCGCGCTCACTGGACGCATTGCTCGACCATGTCGTCGCCTGGACCACGGCACTCGAGTCCCTGCGAAGTGCCCGCGCGGCGTCCGTCGCCTGAACTGCCTCCGACTGACTGGGACCAGAAGGGAGACGACCGAGCATGCCTCATCTCACTGTCCATGTTCTCGAACCTCGGATCGCCGGGCACGAGAACGACCTCGTCGCCCGCCTCACGGACGCGGTCACCTCCTTCTACGGAGAGTGGGCTCCGAAGTCATCCGGATCCGTGGTGGCGCCTCGCACCTCAATTGCGCGATCTGCCACGGTCGCTACCGGCGCACCCTGGACGGCTGTCGCTTTGCCGAACGCACTTACGAGATCCGCCGCATGGACGCGACACCACTCGCTGGGACGCCTGGTGGAACCGTCGCGGATCACCGCCGGTCGCATTCCGCGAAGGGCTCGTCGCTGAGCGGCTGAGCGGCGAGGGCCGGCTCATCCCTTCCCGGAGCGTCCGCACGACTCCTCGCACGCGACGGCCGGAGGCGGGGCCCAGGACCTCACTCCTGTGTGGGCAGCCAGTTCCCGTGGAGGCCGAGCGGGACGCGTACCGGGATCCGCACCCGGGCGACCGGGCCGGATCCGGGATCATCGGCGGGGATCACGAGCAGCCAGCTGCTGTTGTCGGTGCGGTTGGTGGCGTAGGTCATCCAGTGGCCGCCCTCGCCGGGCCCGTTGCCCGGCGAGGGCGCGAAGACCGGCTCGCCGACGGACAGATCCCCGGCCCGCCACACCGAACTCGTACCCGACGCGTCCCTGCCGTCGTACCAGCGCAGCGCGTCGAACTCGCCCGGGAGGAGATCCGGGTTCCCGGAGTCCGCGGCCACCGCCAGCTGCTGGTGCCGTCGGCCGATCAAACGGTCGTCCGTGCGGGGGAGTTCCATCCTTGCGTCGTCCATCACGGTCCGGTGCATCGTGCCGGCCACGGGATCGATGACCGCGCGGACCAGACCGGCCGTGTTGGGGACCTGTGAACCGTCCGGCGCGCCCATGGAGAGGCGGGACCACTGCACGTAGTCCAGCACCACATCACCGCCGTCGGGCTCGGTGTCGTACGCGTTGACCGTGTGCCACAGCCAGAATGCCTCGTCGGACGCCCACCGCACCGGCCCGCCGTCGCGGGGGACCAGCGCCACGCGGGTGCCGCGCTCCGGCCGCCAGTCGATCATGGACCCCCCGCTCATCGCGGCGGCGATGTCGAAGAACACCGGCGCCAGCACGACCACCAGGAACCTGGCGGTGAGCGCCATGTCGTGGATCATCATCGGTTCGTCGAGCCCGTCGATCGTCGTGGGGCCGCGGGCGACGGAGCCGCTGGGATCAATGACCGACCAGGTGAGGTAGGGCGGTTCGAGGCCGTAGCAGAAGACCAGCATCTCGCCGGTGACCGGATCGATCTTCGGGTGCGCGGTGATGCCGGCCGGCATCACCCCGCCGAACGTCTCCTTGCCGGCCGTCTCCAGCTCCGGTGTGATCAGGAAGGGGCAGTCGGATTCGGCGAGTGCCAGCAGACGGCCCGCGTGGCATACCACGTTGATGTCCGGAAGGTCACGGAAGGTACCGGCCAACTCCGGTTCCACGTCAGGGACCTGAGGTATGATCATCGATTCGATTCCGCCCCACAGCGCCCTCCCCGCCCGTTCCTCGGCGAGCACGGCGGGTGTGCGGACGAAACGGTTGCGGTAACGGGCCTGCCCGCCCGAGATCCACACCCCGTGCAGCATGCCGTCCCCGTCGATCGGATAGAGGAACGAACCGATCGGGGTGAAGCGGGGGTTGGGTCCGTTGCGCAGGAACAACCCGTCGAGCTCGTCCGGCAGTTCGCCCACCACCTGCAGGCCGGCCTCGTCGACCTCTTCGGTCACCGGGGCGAAACGGCCGGACAGATGGACGACGCGGGCCGGGTCGAATGCCTGCTGGGAATGTGCGGCCATGGTGGCCTCCCTTGCCGGGCGGGTGTGCGCCTGGAAACGTGCCGTGCCGGTCCTTCATTCAATCTCCGGCCAGGAGCCGCCGCAAAGCGGGCCCGGGGGTGCAGAGATGCGGCCCGCAGGTCCTGGCTTCACCATGGAGGAAGCGGCAGGGTGCCGTGGGAGACGCCCCGGAGGTGTCCGGTGGCTCAAGCCAATTCCGAGCGGCGGACCGGGAATCTGTTCTTCGCGTTCGCCCCGTGGATCATCTTCGTTGTCATCGCGTCCCCCAGTACCTGGGAGTACGCGGCTCTGGCCGGTCTGGTCGCCGCTGTGGTGCTCAACCTGCCCGATCTGCGCCGGGGTTCCTTCAAGGTGCTGGAGGTCACCGGCATCGTCTTCTTCGCCGTGCTCAGTGTCCTGGCTCTCTTCCTGGACCGCCAGGACATGCTCTGGCTGGAGAGGTACGCCCAGGTCCTGTCCAGCTCCGTGATCGCGGTGGTTGCGCTCGGATCGCTGGCGTTCGTCCCGTTCACCGAGCAGTACGCGCGCGAGACCACACCCCGCGAGGTGTGGGGCTCGCCCGCCTTCCGGCATGTGAACCGGGTGCTGACACTGCTCTGGGGCGGGGTCTTCGTCGCCACCGCACTGCTGGGGCTGCTCGCGGTGCACACGTCGTCCGGCGCCGACTGGTACAACTGGATCATCCCCGTCGTCCTGCTGGTGCTGGCGGTCCGCTTCACGGAGCGTTACCCGGACCGGGTGCGGGAACGGTCCGGGATGGCCCACGCGGGGCCCTGACCGACGCAGCCCTTTTGGTCCAGACCTATTGACGGAAGGTCTGGACCACTTTACGTTGAGCGCATGCGTGGCCCGTTATGAATTGACAGGGGCATGCCAATTCGAAAGGGGTCCGTCATGCTCGGTCGCACGTCACGGATGCTGGGGGCCGGCCTCGCGGCGGCGTGCATCTTACAGATGCTGGTCGCGGCCACGCCGAGTTCCGCGCAGGAGGACACCTGCGCGGTCAAGTCGAAGCCGTCGGGCAAGGTGCTCCAGGGGTACTGGGAGAACTGGGACGGCGCGTCCAACGGTGTGCACCCGCCCCTGGGCTGGATCCCGGTCACCGACAGCCGCATCCCGCAGCACGGCTACAACGTGATCAACGCGGCCTTCCCGGTGATCCTTTCGGACGGCACCGTCCTGTGGGAGGACGGGATGGACTCGACCGTGAAGGTCCCGACCCCGGCCGAGATGTGCCAGGCGAAGGCGTCCGGGCTCACCACTCTGATGTCCATCGGCGGTGCGGCAGCCGGTATCGATCTCAGCTCAAGCACCGTCGCCGACCGCTTCGTCGAGACGGTGGTTCCGATCCTGAAGAAGTACAACTTCGACGGCATCGACATCGACATCGAGACCGGTCTGACGGGCAGCGGCAACATCAACCAGCTCTCGGCCTCGCAGGCCAACCTGATCCGCATCATCGACGGCGTGCTCGCGCAGATGCCGTCCAACTTCGGTCTGACCATGGCGCCGGAGACGGCCTACGTCACGGGCGGCAGCATCACGTACGGCTCGATCTGGGGCGCGTACCTGCCCATCGTGAAGAAGTACGCGGACAACGGCCGGCTCTGGTGGCTGAACATGCAGTACTACAACGGCAGCATGTACGGATGCGTGGGCGACTCGTACTCCGCGGGCACCGTCGAGGGGTTCACGGCGCAGACGGACTGTCTGGACAAGGGGCTCGTCATCCAGGGCACCACCATCAAGGTGCCCTACGACAAGCAGGTGCCGGGTCTGCCGGCCCAGCCGGGTGCGGGCGGCGGCTACCTGGCGCCGAACCTCGTCTCGCAGGCCTGGAACCACTACGGCGGCAGCCTCAAGGGCCTGATGACCTGGTCGCTGAACTGGGACGGTTCCAAGGGCTGGACCTTCGGCGACAACGTCAAGGCGTTGCAGGGCCGCTGACACGCCCGTGACGGCGACGGCCCCGGAACACCCCCGCGCGGGGGCGTTCCGGGGCCGTCGCCGTGGTGTCAGTTACCGGGCTCCGAGGCGTCCAGCATCGCGTCGCGCTCCACGACCTTCACCCGCTCGCGGCCCTGCGCCTCGCCCAGGGCGCGCTCGTGCGCGTCCAGGCGGTACCAGCCCTCACGGGTGGTGTAGCGGACGCCGCGGGACTCCAGGAACTCGGTCACGGCCGCAGGCTCGGGCTGTGCCGCGGCGGGCAGCCGGCCGGTGGTGTGGTCCTCCAGCAGGCAGGCGACCGTCTCGTTGGCGTCGCCCTTGGTGTGCCCGATCAGGCCGATCGGTCCCCGCTTGATCCAGCCGGTGACGTACACCGACTCCATCGGCTCCCCGCCTGCGAGAACCCGCCCGGCGGCGTGCGGAACCGTGCCGGACGCAACGTCGAAGGGGAGCTTGGGCAGCTCCTGCGAGTAGTAGCCGACCGCGCGGTAGACGCTCTGCACGTCCCAGTCGTTGAACTGACCGGTGCCCTTCACGTTGCCGGTGCCGTCCAGCTCCGTGCGCTCGGTCCGCAGCCCGACGACCTGACCGTCCTCGCCGAGGATCTCCACGGGGGACTCGAAGAAGTGCAGGAAGAGCTTGTGCGGCCGGTCGCCGACGTCGCGGATCGCCCAGTTCTCCAGCGTGGAGGCGACCATGTTGGCCTGCTTGTTCCCGCGCCGGGTCTCGATCGAGCCCGCGTCGTAGTCGATGTCCTCGGGGTTGACGATGACCTCGATGTTCGGCGAGTGGTCCAGCTCCCGCAGCTCCATCGGGCTGAACTTGGCCTGGGCGGGGCCGCGCCGCCCGAAGACGTGCACCTCCAGCGCCTTGTTGGCCTTGAGGCCGTCGTAGACGTTGGCGGGGATCTCGGTCGGCAGCAGCTCGTCGGCGGTCTTGGCGAGGATGCGGGCGACGTCCAGGGCCACGTTGCCGACGCCCAGCACGGCGACCTTCTCGGCCTCCAGCGGCCAGGTGCGCGCCACGTCCGGGTGACCGTCGTACCAGGATACGAAGTCGGCGGCGCCGTGCGAGCCGTCCAGTTCGCTGCCCGGTATGTCGAGGGCGCGGTCGGCGTCGGCGCCGGTGGAGAAGATCACGGCGTCGTAGAACGTCCGGAGCTCGTCCAGGCCGATGTCGTTGGGGTAGTCGACGTTCCCGAAGAGCCTCAGCTGCGGCTTGTCCAGGACCTGGTGCAGCGCCTGCACGATGCCCTTGATCCGCGGGTGGTCCGGGGCCACTCCGTAACGGATCAGGCCGAAGGGTGCGGGCATCCGCTCGAACAGGTCGATGGAGACACCCGGGTCGGCGGCGGCGTCGGATTTGAGCAGCGCGTCCGCTGCGTAGATGCCGGCGGGACCGGCTCCGACGATGGCGACGCGGACGGGGCGTGTCATGGAGGGCTGTTCCTTAGGACGGGCGAGCAGGGGCAGGGCGGGCCGTGGTAAGGCTTGGCTTACTCCGCCCCGACGCACACGTTAGCCGCTGGCCCTGCCCGCTTTCGGAGGGGGGCGGCGTTCTGCGGCGATATCCGGCACCCCGCACCTTTGCCGGCCCCCGAGATCTCGCGGAATCCCCGGGATGGCGCCCCTGTCGAGTGGCTTGAGAATGTGTTTTATCGCACGTTCACCTGGTGGACGGTTCACTCGAAGAATCGGACAAATGGTGGCAGAGTTACCCACATGGATGATCGGGTAGCGGGTGCCCTGTCACTCCCGGACGACTGGCCCGCCCACCCGGACCTCAGTCTCGCCCTGAACCGTATGGGCAGCTTCGACTGGGATCTCGACAGTGGCCTCATGCACATGGACCAGGCGGCCCTCGACGTGTTCGACCTGAGGGCCGACGAGTACGACAACAAGCCGACGACACTCGGGACGCGGGTGCCGCCGGACGAGGGTGTGCGTCTCGACGCCATGGTCACCCAGGCGCTCAAGTCCGGCCGCACCAGCTACGGGGCGTACTTCCGTATGCTGCGGCGCGACGGTTCCCTGCAATGGACGCACACCCAGGGCTTCGTCCGCCGCGACCCCACCGGCCGCCCGCGCCGCATCATCGGCATCGTCCGGGACGCCACCCAGGAGCTGGCCGACTCCACCGCCCGCCGCGAGCTGGACGAGGAGCGGCGGCGGCGCACCAGCCTGGTGGAGGCCACCACGGCCGCGCTGGCTCACGCCCGTACCGTCAAGGACGTCATCGACGTGCTCAAGAACTCCCAGGGGCTGGCCCATCTGGGGGCGACCAGTCTGGTCATGGGGCTGATCGAGGCCGGGCGTATCCATCTGGTGGCCGACGGGCCCGAGGGCGCCTTCGTTCCGGGCACCCGGTACACGCGGACGGACGAGCAGTACCCGATGAGTGAGGTCGTCCGCACGCTCGGCCCCCGTTTCATCGAGTCCGCCGAGGACTTCGCCGATTCGTACCCGGTCCTGTGGCCCCACATCAGTCATCTCGGCATCACCTCCGCCGCCTATCTGCCGCTGATCGCCCAGGCCCGCCCCATCGGCGCACTGGGGCTGCTCTACAGCGACAAGAACGGATTCACCGGCGACGAACGCAATCTGCTGGTCGCCCTCGGCAGCTCCATCGCCCAGAGTCTCCAGCGCGCCATGCTGTACGAACAGGAGCACGACCTCGCCGAGGGGCTCCAGCAGGCGATGCTGCCGCGCCGTATCCCCGAGGTGCCCGGGGCGCAGATCGCCGTGCGATACCGCTCGGCAAGGCTCGGCCGGGACATCGGCGGTGACTGGTACGACGTCATCCCCCTGCCCGGTGGCCGGGTCGGCACCGTCATCGGGGACGTCCAGGGCCACGACACGCACGCCGCCGCCGTCATGGGGCAGCTGCGCATCGTGCTGCGCGCCTACGCGGCCGAGGGGCACAGTCCCGCGACGGTCATGGCGCGGGCCTCGGTCTTCCTGCACGAGCTGGACACCGACCGCTTCGCCACCTGTACCTACGCCGAGGCCGACCTGACCACAGGTGTGGTGCAGGTGGTCCGGGCCGGTCATGTGGACCCGCTCGTGCGGGATGCCGACGGGAGCTGCCGCAAGGTGCTCGTCGAGGGCGGGCTGCCGCTGGGGCTCTCCGCGGAGTTCGGGCGGCTGGAGTATCCGGTCAGCACGGTGGAGCTGGACCCCGGGCAGACCATGGTCCTGTTCACCGACGGCCTGGTGGAGCTGCCCGGTGCCGACCTCGACGAGGGTATGCAGCTGCTCACCGCCATGATCAGGAACGGCCCCCAGGACCTCCAGCGGCTCGCTGACCGGCTCTGCGAATCGGTCGACGAACGCGGCGGCGAGGACGACGTGGCGGTGCTGCTGCTGCGCCGCAAGGCCGCCCACGCCCCGCAGCCCGGCGGCCGGCTCCAGCAGCACGTGGGGCAGGGCGACCCGGAGGCGCTCAGCTCGGCGCGGCACATGATCCGTGCGGCGGTACGGGCCTGGGGTGCGAAGGAGCGGGCCGACGAGGTGGAACTGGCCGCGGACGAGCTGACGACCAACGCCCTGATGCACACCGACGGCGGCGCGATCGTCACCATCCGGGTACTTACCGGGCCCGAGCGCCGTCTGCGTGTCGACGTCGAGGACCGGTCCAGCGCGCTGCCGCGCCGCAGGGACGCGGGCGAGTCGGGCGTCTCGGGTCGCGGGCTGATGCTCGTCGACCGGCTGGCGGACGCCTGGGGTGTCGAATCCCGGGGCACCGGCAAGTGTGTCTGGTGCGAATTCGTCATCCCGCCACGCGATTGAATCCCGCCACGCGGCTGATCCGGTGAAGGGCGCTGCCTTTCACGGGATTGAACACTACTGAAAAGTAACAGAACGTAACATGTCTGTACTTGACCGTAACCGACTGCGGGGGATTGACTGCGACTTCGTCAGCCTTCCTCTTCCGAGACATGAGGACCCGTTGGGCACTGAGCTACTGGCACCTCTCGATCTGGCCTTCTGGCACCTCGAGTCCGATGCGCATCCCATGCACCTCGGTGCGCTCGCCGTCTTCTCGCCGGGGGACCGCCCGGCCCACGGCCCCGAGGGCCTTCTCGAACTGCTCGGAACCCGGGCCGCCGCCATCCCCCGGCTGCGGATGCGGGTGCGCGACGTGCTGCTGCCCGTCGGAGGCGCGGCCTGGTCGGTGGACAAGGACTTCGACGTCCACCGGCACGTCAAGCGGGTGAGCCTGCCCGAGGCGGAGGCCGCCGGTGCGGGCGAGGCCGGATTCATGGCGGCGGCCACCCGGCTCGCGGGTGAACTGATGGAGCAGCCGCTGCGCAGAGGGCTGCCGCCCTGGCAGATGTACGTCATCGGCGGCGCCCCGGACGGCCCCTTCGCCGTACTCGTCAAGCTCCACCACGCGCTCGCCGACGGGATGCGAGCGGTTGCCATCGGGGCCGGGATCTTCGACGAGATCGCCTCGGTCGCGGGCAGGGCCCGGCCGGGACCGGCGGCCGGCCGGGTCCGCCCCGTGCCGCCGCGCTCCTGGATGCCCGGACCTCGTCAGGTCGCCGGTCTCGCCCTCGGACGGATCGAGGACCTCGGCCGGGCCTTCGGCGTCGGAGCCTCGCTGGTGCGCGCCAGCCGCCTCGATCTGCGCGGCGCCCCGGCGCTGAGTGCCAGCTCCTCCGGCACCCGGCGCCTCGCCACGGCCGACCTCGACCTGGAATCCGTGCAGCGGATCCGCCGGGTGGCGGGCGGCACGAGCAACGACGTACTGCTCGCGGTCGTGGCGGGCGCGCTGCGCCGCTGGATGCTGGAGCGCGGCGAACCGCTGCCCGGTGCCGATCCGCGCGCCCTGGTTCCCGTCTCCCGGCGCCGCCCCGGCGGCGCGGCCACCGGCAATCGGCTCTCCGCCTATCTGCTGGGCCTCCCTGTCTCCGAACCCGATCCCTGGGAGCGGCTGCGGGCCGTCCGCGGCGCCATGGACCGCAACAAGTCCGCCGGGCCGCTGCGCGGGGCCGGGGCGGTCGCGGTGCTCGCCGACCAGCTGCCGTCGCTGGCCCACCGCTTCGGTGCGCCACTCGCCGGGAACGCCGCCCGGATGCTCTTCGACGTGCTGGTCACCAGCGTGCCGCTGCCGCGCTCGGCCCTCTCGCTCGGCGGCTGCCCGCTGCGCGCGCTCTACCCGATGGCACCGCTGGCCCGCGGTCAGTCCCTGGCCGTCGCGCTGACCACGTACGGCTCCACGGTGCAGATCGGGCTGGTGGCGGACGGCAAAGCGCTGCCCGATCTGGAACGTCTCGGGCGCTGCGCCGAGGACGAGGTGGCCGAACTGCTGGCGCTGCTGCCGACGAGCGCCACCCTATAGATCGGACTGATCGCAGGGCAGTCGCCGTACTTGATGTCTTCCGAGGTGTTGACGCACCCAAGTGATCCGATGAATATTCGCTGTGTGCAGGAAGCGATCTTCGGGGAGGACGTCGGATACATGCGGCGCAACAAGCTGGGAAACAGTGCGGTCGAGGTCACTGAGCTGTCCTTCGGGGCGGCTGCCATCGGCAATCTCTTCAGCGCCGTGGAGCCCGCGCAGGCCGCGGCCGCCGTCGACGCCGCCTGGGACGAGGGCGTCCGCTACTTCGACACCGCGCCCCACTACGGGCTCGGCCTCTCCGAGCGACGGCTCGGCGAGGCCCTGCGCGCCCGGCCCCGTGACGCGTACGTCCTGTCCACCAAGGTGGGCCGGGTGCTCGACCCGCTGCCCGGCGGCGGGGCCGCCGCGTCCGAATCGCTCTCCGAGGGCTTCGCCGTCCGCGACACGCACCGCAGGCGCTGGGACTTCAGCGCCGCCGGTGTCCGCCGCAGCATCGAGGACAGCCTGGAACGCCTCGGGCTCGACCGCATCGACATCGCCTACCTCCACGACCCCGACGACCACGCGGAAGCCGCTTTCGGCGAGGCCTACCCGGAACTGGAGAGGCTGCGGGCCGAAGGCGTCATCGGGGCCATCGGCGCCGGCATGAACCAGACCGCGATGCTCACCCGCTTCGTCGTCGAGACCGACGTCGACGTGGTCCTCTGCGCCGGTCGCCACACCCTCCTCGACCAGTCGGCCCTGACCGATCTGCTGCCGGCTGCCGCCGCCCGCGGCCGCAGCGTCGTCGTCGGCGGCGTCTTCAACTCCGGCCTCCTCGCCGACCCGCGCCCCGGCGCCACGTACGACTACGCCGCCGCGCCCCTGAGCCTCCTCGACCGGGCACTGCGCCTGAAGGCCGTCACCGAGGGCCACGGTGTGCCGCTGCGCGCCGCCGCCCTGCACTACCCGCTCGCCCACCCGGCGGTCGCCGGCGTACTGGTCGGCACGCGTTCCCCTGACGAGGTGCGCGACGCCGCCGCGCTGCTCCGCCGGGAGATCCCCGACGCCCTCTGGGACGACCTGCGCGCCGAGGGCCTGCTGACCGAGAACGGACACTGACATGCGTATCGCCCTGCACACCAAGGTCCGCGCGGACCGCATAGCCGAGTACGAGGCCGCGCACCGCGAGGTCCCGGCCGAGCTGACCCGCGCGATCCGGGCGGCGGGAGCCACCTCCTGGACGATCTGGCGCAGCGGCACCGACCTGTTCCACGTCATCGAGTGCGACGACTACGCCCGGCTCCTCGCCGAACTGGAGCAGCTCCCCGTCAACGTCGCCTGGCAGGCCAGGATGGACGGACTCCTCGACGTGGCACACGACTACTCGTCCGACGGTGCCGAAGCGGGTCTCCCCGTCGCCTGGGAGCTGTGAGATGACCGGCCGGCCCCGCATCGTCGACGCCCACCACCATGTGTGGGACCTCGCGGAACGCGACCAGGACTGGATCACCGGCGAGGAACTGGCGCCTCTGCGACGCGACTTCACCCTCTCCGACCTGGAGCCGGAGGCCCGGGCCAACAGTGTGTGCGCCACCGTGCTCGTCCAGACCGTCACCGTCCCGGAGGAGACGCCCGAGTTCCTGGCGCTGGCCGGCAGCAGTGATCTGGTCGCCGGCGTCGTGGGCTGGACCGATCTCACCGCCCCGGGCATCTCCGACACCCTGGCCGCCCTGCGCGAGCTGCCCGGCGGCGACCGGCTCGTCGGGCTGCGCCACCAGGTCCAGGGCGAACCCGATCCCCGATGGCTGCTGCGCGAGGACGTCCTGCGTGGCCTGGCCGCCGTCGCCGATGCCGGACTCGTCTACGACCTGCTGGTACAGCCCCACCAGCTGCCCGCCGCCGTCCGGGCCGCCGAACTGCTGCCCGGGCTCACCTTCGTCCTCGACCACGCCGGCAAGCCGCCGGTCGCCACCGGGGAACTGCACCCCTGGGCCGACGACGTGCGGGCGCTCGCCGCCCTCCCCAACACCGCGTGCAAACTCTCCGGCCTGGTCACCGAGGCGGACCCGCACAACTGGACCGTCAAGGACCTGCGCCCGTACGCCGGCACCGTCCTCGACGCCTTCGGACCCGGCCGGCTGATGTTCGGGTCGGACTGGCCGGTGTGCCGGCTCGCGGCGACGTACACCGAGGTCGTCGAGACCGCACTCGTACTCCTCGACACCCTCGCCGAGGACGAGCGGGACGCCGTCCTCGCCACCACCGCCCAGCGCGTGTACGGCCTCCGGTAGGCGCCGGGGCGACGGCTGCGGCAGGCTGGGAACCATGCCCGAACTGCCGGAAGTCGAAGCCCTGCGGGTCTTCCTCGACGACCACCTGGTCGGCAGGGAGATCGACCGAGTCCTGCCGCTCGCCATCAGCGTCCTGAAGACGTACGACCCACCGCTCACCGCCCTGCACGGCGGTACGGTCACCGGTGTCCGGCGGCACGGCAAGTTCCTCGACATCGCCGTCGGCCCGCTGCACCTGGTCACCCACCTCGCCCGGGCCGGCTGGCTGCACTGGAAGGACAGCTTCCCCGCCACCCCGCCGCGCCCCGGCAAGGGCCCCCTCGCGCTGCGTACCGTTCTCACCGGTGGCGACGGCTTCGACCTGACCGAGGCCGGGACCACCAAACGCCTCGCCGTCCACCTGGTCCACGATCCGGCCGAGGTCCCAGGTGTGGCCCGGCTGGGGCCCGATCCGCTCGACCCGTCCTTCGACCGGGACGCGTTCGCCGCGCTGCTCGACGGGGAACGGCGCCAGATCAAGGGGGCCCTGCGCGACCAGTCGCTCATCGCCGGCATCGGCAACGCCTACAGCGACGAGATCCTGCACGTCGCGAAGATGTCGCCGTTCAAACTCACCGCACACCTCACCGACGACGAGATCACCCGGCTCCACGCCGCCCTGCGCACCACGCTGGACGAGGCCGTCGCCCGCTCCAGCGGACTGGCGGCGGGACGGCTCAAGGCCGAGAAGAAGAGCGGCATGCGGGTCCACGGGCGCACCGGTCAGGCCTGCCCGGTCTGCGGGGACACCATCCGAGAGGTGTCCTTCAGCGACTCCTCGCTCCAGTACTGCCCGACCTGTCAGACGGGCGGCAAGCCCCTGGCGGACCGCCGGCTCTCCAAGCTGCTCAAGTAGGAGGGTCCGTTCCGGCGGATCATGGAGTGATCCTCAGCGCGTGAGCCGCAGCAGCCGCCGCCCCGCCGCCGTACGCACCTCGAACCCCGCGATGGCTTCGGGCCGGAGCGCCGCGCCGCCGCTCATCCGGACCGGGTCCGCCCCGGCGCCGGCCGACGACCAGGTGGCGACGGTCTCCTCGTCGCCGTCCCGCCCCACCGCGACCAGGGAGCACACACCGGGATCCGGCACCCCCGCCACCTCCAGGCCGACATCGGCACCCCACTCCCGCGCCCCCGCCGTCACGACGGCCGTCATCCCGGAACCCCGGTCCGCGCCCGCCCACCGCTCCGCCTCCCGCTCCCCGCCGGGCACCGCGAACGGCACCCCGGCAGCCAGCACCACAGCCGCCACTGCCAGCCGCCGGCGCCGCGTCCTGCGCCGCCCGGCCGCCACCGCCCGGGTGGCCCGCCGCACCAGCCCGGGACCGGCCCGCACCACGGCATCGACGCCCGGCGGCGTCAGCCGGGCGTACCGCTGCAGGACGGTCGTCACCCCGCCGAGCTCCACCACCCCGCCCGCGCACAGGGGACAGCGCTCCAGATGCTCCTCGAAACGGAAGGCGTCGGCGGCGCCGAGCAAGCCCAGGGCGTAGGCCCCGACATCGCGGCGGTGTTGCGGGTTGCACATGCCGTCCCGTACGGAAACAGCCCGTGAATCACTCAGCACACCCCCCTGCAACCCGCGGTGGAGGCCCTAAACTCCGGCCTCATGCTCCGCGTACTCGCCGTCGACGACGAAGAACCCGCCCTGGAGGAACTGCTGTACCTCCTGCGCGCCGATCCCCGGATCCGCAGCGCCGAGGGAGCCACCGGGGCCACCGAGGCGCTGAGGCGCATCGGCGGAGCCGTCGAGGCCGGACCCGAGGACCCCGCCGCCATCGACGTGGTCTTCCTCGACATCCACATGGCGGGCCTCACCGGACTCGATGTCGCCCAGCTGCTGGCCGGGTTCGCCGCACCCCCGCTCATCGTCTTCGTCACCGCCCACGAGGGCTTCGCCGTGCACGCCTTCGACCTCAAGGCCGTCGACTACGTCCTCAAACCCGTACGCCGCGAACGCCTCGCCGAAGCGGTGCGCCGTGTCGCCGAACAGGTGGGCGAGCGCTCCGCACCCGCCCACGACACCGCACACGACCAGATACCCGTCGAACTGGGCGGTGTCATCCGGTTCATCCCGATCGACGACATCGCGTACGCCGAGGCCCAGGGCGACTACGCCCGGCTGCACACCGCCACCGGCAGCCACCTCGTCCGCGTCCCCCTGACCACCCTGGAGGAACGCTGGCGCAGCCGAGGATTCGTCCGCATCCACCGCCGCCACCTCGTGGCGCTCGGCAGGATCGACGAACTGCGCCTGGACGCCGGCAGCATGAGCGTGCGCATCGGCACCGCGGAGCTCGCCGTCAGCCGCCGCCACACCCGCGCGCTGCGCGATCTGCTGATGCGGCAGACCGGCCGCTGACCAGCGTCTACCCGCGCCCGGACCCCTTCCCAGCGGGTCGGGTGCTGCGTACACTCCGGCCCCATGTCCGCAGAGCCAACGCCCCGGCGTGAAGTGGTGACGGGGGAGCCCCGCCGGGTGCGTCCGCTGCCGCGTTACCGCACCCAGTCGGAGATCGACGAGCAGACCGCACTGGGCGGCGCCTACGTCCGCTCGCTGATGCGCAGCCAGCTGCGCGCCGGACTCACCGCCTTCACCGCCCTCGCCGTCGTCGTCGGCACCCTGCCCCTGGTCTTCGAGGCCCTGCACAGCTCCGCCGTCGTCTGGGCCGTCCTCGGATTCGCCGCCTATCCGCCGCTGACGCTCCTCGCCTGGTGGTACGTGCGCCGGGCCGAGCGCAACGAGCGCGACTTCGCCCGCCTCGTGGAAGGCCGCCCCGCACAGTGAGCCGCACGTACGCGGTGGCGGCCGTCGCCGCCGTCGTTCTCGCCACCGTCCTCGTCGGCGGCTTCGGGCTGCGCATCTCCCGTACCACCTCCGACTTCTACGTCGCCTCGCGCACCGTACGGCCCCGCCTCAACGCTGCCGCGATCAGCGGCGAGTACCTCTCCGCCGCGTCCTTCCTCGGCATCGCAGGTCTGGTCCTCGTCCACGGGCCCGACATGCTCTGGTACCCGGTCGGCTACACCGCCGGCTATCTGGTGCTGCTGGTCTTCGTCGCCGCGCCGCTGCGCCGCTCGGGGGCGTACACCCTGCCCGACTTCGCCGAGGGGCGGCTCGAGTCCCGGCAGGTGCGCCGGCTCGTCAGCGTGCTCGTCGTCGGCGCCGGCTGGCTCTACCTCGTTCCGCAGCTCCAGGGCGCCGGACTCACCCTCAAGATCCTCACCGGGGCGCCCGGCTGGCTCGGTGACGTCCTCGTGGCGTCCGTGGTCGTCCTCGCCGTCGCCGCGGGCGGCATGCGCTCCATCACCTTCGTGCAGGTCTTCCAGTACTGGCTCAAGCTGACCGCCCTCCTCGTTCCCGCGATCTTCCTGGTGCTGGCCTGGCAGGGGGACGGGCGCCCCCGCGTCACCTTCGACGAGCAGCTGTCCGTCTTCCGCGCCGACCACCCGCTGTACGCCACCTACGGCCTCATCGTCGCCACCTTCCTCGGCACCATGGGCCTGCCGCACGTCGTCGTCCGCTTCTACACCAGTCCCAACGGCCGCGACGCCCGTCGCACCACCGTCGCCGTCCTCGCCCTGATCGGCGTCTTCTATCTGCTGCCACCCGTCTACGGAGCCCTGGGCCGGCTGTACGCACCCGAGCTCATCCGGGGCGGCGACGCGGACGCCGCCGTACTGCTGCTCCCCGGCCGGGTCATCGGCGGGCTCGGCGGCGACCTGCTCGGCGCGCTCATCGCGGGCGGCGCCTTCGCCGCGTTCCTGTCGACCGCCTCCGGGCTGACCATGGCCGTCGCCGGAGTCATCACCCAGGACGTCCTTCCCTCGCGCGGAGTACGGCACTTCCGGCTGGCAACCGTCCTCGCCATCTCCGTCCCGCTGGCCGGTTCGCTGATCGTCAGCCGGGTTCCGGTCGCCGACTCGGTGGGGATGGCGTTCGCCGTGTCGGCGTCGTCCTTCTGCCCGCTGCTGGTCCTCGGCATCTGGTGGCGCCGGCTCACCCCGCCCGGCGCGGTGGCCGGACTCGTCCTGGGCGGCGGTTCAGCGCTGCTCTCCGTCGCCATCACCGTCAGCGGGGCGGTGCGCCCGCCCGGCTGGCCGCACGCCCTGCTCGCCTGGCCCGCCGTCTGGTCCGTGCCCGTCGGCTTCCTCGCCATGATCCTGGTCTCGCTCGCCACGCCGGGCCGGATCCCCGCCGGGACCAACGCCGCGATGAGCCGCTTCCACCTGCCCGAGGCACTGACCGCCGGGAGGCACCGGTGACCGGGGCCGGATACGCCGTCATCGTGCTCCTCGCCCTGCTGCTGTTCGGCGGCGGCCTGCTGACCGGCCGGCGCACCGCGCGCCCGGTCCGCACCAGCGACGTCGGCACACCCGTCGAACACGCCACGTTCGAGACCCTGCACACCGCCTCGCTCGCCGCGCCCCCGCTGCGCGCCGGACTGACCGAGGAGAGCGCCCGCAGGTCGGCCCGCCGGCTCCGCTCGCTGCTCGGCACCGACGCCCTGTGCCTCACCGACCGCGACCGGGTCCTGGTCTGGGACGGCGAGGGCGACCACCACGGCCGGCACGTCATGGAGGAGGTGGGGGACCTCCTCGCCAGTGGACGCGGGACCGCCTTCCGCAGCGAGTGCGACGACCTGGACTGCCCGCTGCGCTGGGCCGTCGCCGTGCCGCTCACCGTCGACCACCGGGTCCTCGGCACGCTGATCGCCTACGCCCCCCGCGAGTCCGCCGTCCTGGCGAGGGCAGCGGGCGAGGTCGCCCGCTGGGTCTGCGTACAACTGGAACTCGCCGAGCTCGACCGCTCGCGCACTCAGCTCATCGAGGCCGAGATCAGGGCCCTGCGCGCGCAGATCTCCCCGCACTTCATCTTCAACTCACTCGCCGCCATCGCCTCGTTCGTCCGCACCGACCCCGAACAGGCCCGCGAGCTCCTTCTGGAGTTCGCCGACTTCACCCGCTACTCGTTCCGCAGCCACGGCGACTTCACCACCCTCGCCGACGAACTGCACTCCATCGACCAGTACCTGGCCCTCGTCAGGGCCCGGTTCGGCGAACGCCTCTCGGTCACCCTCCAGGTCGCCCCCGAGGTGCTGCCCGTCGCCCTGCCGTTCCTCTGCCTCCAGCCCCTGGTAGAGAACGCCGTCAAGCACGGACTCGAAGGCGCCGTCACCTCCAGCCGCATCACCATCAGCGCCCTGGACGCCGGCTCCGAGGCCGAGGTCGTCATCGAGGACGACGGCACGGGCATGGATCCGGAACGGCTGCGTCACATCCTGCGCGGCGAGGGCGGCAAGTCCACCGGCATCGGACTGCTCAACGTCGACGAACGGCTGCGCCAGGTGTACGGGGACGACTACGGGCTCGTCATCGAGACGGGCATCGGCGCCGGCATGCGCATCACCGTGCGGCTGCCGAAGTACCGTGCCGGGGTGCACGGTTCCTGAAACGTGCCGGTGGGGTGCGGCCAGGACTCAGTACAGGTGGATCGCCAGATGTCCCAGCGGCAGCCCCAACTGCCAGGCAGGCGTCCACACCTGGACGGCGTCCTGCCCGTCCGGTTCCTCCCGGCCGGCGGGGGCCTCCCACGGCAGCGGGCCGAGCGCGTCGAGGTCGGCCGCCAGTAGCTCGGTCTCCTCCAGCCACCGCCAGGCGGCCCGCGCCAGCGTCAGGTCGGGGCCCGCGCCGCCGGGCGCCGCCGCCAGGGCGTCGAGGCGCTCGCACACCCAACGGCGCCAGGGTGTCCCGTACGCCGTCAGCAGCCGGAGCTCGTCCATCCGGGTGGCGGGCAGCGCCTCGGCCACCGCACCGTCGGAGAGGAACACGGTCAGGGCGAGCGCATCGCGCCCCGCCCGGTACTCCAGGGTCGCCGGCTCCATCAGGTCGCCGGTCCGCAGCAGTTCTTCGGCGATGTACTCCGCGTACATCCAGGCCATCGGGATCAGCAGCCCGCCCCCGTCGGCTCCGTCATGACGTTCCGGACGCATCCCGTCTCGCCTCTTTCCGTTCTCGGGGCCGGGCCGGGGGCTGCCCGGCGGACCGGGGCCCGACCGGCCCCACACGCAGCATTGAACCGGGAGAGCGCGCCCCGCGTGGCCAGAAGGACAGGATCCGTCGGACCCGATCCGTCACAGACATGAGGTTGCGATGACCGCCGACCCAGGGGAGGGACCGCACATGCGGCAGTTGCTCGGCGCCTACGTCCTGGACGCGCTTCCGGCCGCGGAGGCGCGCACCGTCGCCCGGCATCTCCAGAGCTGCGACCGCTGCGCCGCCGATTACGTGGCACTCGCGGAGGCGGCGGCCCTGCTGCCGCTGCTCAGCGAGGAGGACCTGCTGGAGTAGCCGGGCAGGTTACGGGAGAGCAGGCGCAGCGCGTAGTAGGAGCGGGACTTCACCGTGCCGGCGGGTATCCCGAGCACCTCGGCGGTTTCTCCCACGCTCAGCCCCCGGAAGTAGATCTGGACGAGCACGGCCCGGTGCTCCGGGCTGAGGGTGCGCACCGCCTCCCGCACATCGAGCGCGGCGACCGCGGACTCCGCGGTGTCCTCCCGGCCCGGGGCGCTCTCCAGCACCGCGTCGCTGACCTCGGCCGGCCGGGCCAGTCGCGATCTGCGGGCGTCGATGGCCAGCCGGCGCCCGACCGTGAACAGCCAGGGCCGCATCGACTCGTACGGGCCGTCGAAGGCCTCCGGGTGCTGCCAGGCCCGCACCAGCGTCTCCTGGACGAGATCCTCGGCCCGCTGCCGGTCGCCGAACGTCAGGCCGAGCAGGAAGTGGAACAGGGCGGGGCCGTGCTCACACTGCAGATCCGCGAGTGCCCGCTCATCGGTCGTCGTCGTGGTCATGGTGAACGCCCTTCCCCGCGGAGGTCCCTGCCGCCTCGCTGCTGACTGGCGTATACGAACGCATTCACGCCCCGGGGGACAGAACAAACGCCGCTCCGTGCGATGAGCGGTCGCACGGAGCGGCGAATGGTGCGGTGAACGGTCGGACGGCAGGGGAGCGGGGCGGGGGGAGGGAGGCAGCGCCGGACCTACGGGACCACGGTGACGGGCCAGCGCCCGGCCTTCACCAGGCGTACGGCCACCGAGCCGATGAACCGGTGCCCCGCCGATTCGGACGCGCCCACGACGACAGCGTCCGCCTTGAGTTCGTCCGCCGCCGTCACCAGCCCGTTGTACGGATCACCGCGGAAGGTGTGGAACTCCCAGCGCACATCCCATATGTCCTTCATCCGCTCCGTCGACTCCCGGATCTCGTTGACCAGGCCCTCGGCGACATCTCCGGTCGCATCGCCGACCGGCGCACCGAGTGCGGCGCCCGCCGTCAGCACGGGCTGGACATAGACGAGAGCGAGCATGGCCCGCTGTCTACGGGCGAGGCCTGCGGCATACGCCGCGGCGCGCATGGAGGAATCGGAACCGTCGAGGCCCGCGACGATCACTTTGGGGCCGTCTGTGCCACGTTCGAACTGGTGGGGCTGCTGGTCTGTCACGGCAGTGAGGCTATCGGCTCCACCGGACGGACCCGGTCCGGGCTCCCGAGTGCCCCGGCGCGCTGCTGCCGGATGCGTGGACGCGCTCCCTCCATTGGGTGCAAAACCCTCCGTGACCGGTGTCGTTGAGAGGGGTGACAGAGCGGATGTGCGAGCAGTTGGTCATGAAGAATGATCAGATGCCGCCGACGCGCAGAACGCTGCTGAGGCTGGCTGCCGGGCTGGGCGCCGCCACTGTCGTGCGCCTGGTCGCGGCGGACTCCGCGGGTGCCCCGTTCCGGCGTCCCGCGCCGCCGTCGGCCGTCGCGGCCGGTCCGCAGGCAGCCGCCCTGCGGACCCGGCCGCTGGCCTACCGTCTGAGGCCCATGACCGCGAACAACCCGCCCCGCTACCGTCCGGCGGCGCCACCGGTCCGCACCCGGCCGTTCGAGGAACTGCCCGACATCGGCCGGGCCATGGTGCTGAGCTTCGATGACGGACCGGATCCGCTCTACACCCCGCACATCCTGGACACGTTGCACAAGCACGACGTACGGGCCATGTTCTTCCTCTGCGGGGAGATGGCCCACGACAACGAGGACCTGGTACGCAGGATCGCCGACGAGGGGCATACCGTCGGCAACCACTCGTGGACCCATCCGCTGGTCACCAATCTCTCCCGGGCAGGCATCACCGACGAGCTGGGCCGCACCAGCGACGTGATCGAGAAGATCACCGGTGCTCCGCCGCTCTGGTACCGGGCGCCCTACGGGGCCTGGAACCGGAACTCGTTCGAGATCGGGGCCGCGCTGGAC
Organism: Streptomyces sp. LN549; assembly: GCF_043203805.1. NCBI lineage: Bacteria > Bacillati > Actinomycetota > Actinomycetes > Kitasatosporales > Streptomycetaceae > Streptomyces > Streptomyces sp. LN549. The sequence goes on from NZ_JAZHRI010000002.1 coordinate 8,484,972, forward strand.
ATGGAGCCGATGGCCTGGACGGTGGACACCCTGGACTGGACCGTACCGGGCACCGACAGCATCGTCCGCCGGGTCAGGGACGGTGCGGCCCCCGGGGTCGTGGTGCTCTCGCACGACGCGGGCGGCAACCGTTCGCAGAGCGTTGCCGCGCTGCGCCGCTATCTGCCGGAGCTGCTGGACGACGGGTACCGGATCACGGTGCCGCAGCGCCGCTGAGGTGTGCGACGGCTGCTGCCGGGGGCGCCGGCCCCCGGCAGCAGCGGTCAGCGGGTTTCGACCAGGCGGGCGAAGGCCACCACGTTGCCGTCGTAGCCGTTGGCCTTCGTGTATCCACCGCCGCAGGTGATGACCCGCAGTTCTGCCTGTCCCGTGTCGCCGTACACGCGGGCACCGGGAAAGTCGTTCTTGGCGAAGACCTCGACGCCGTAAACCTCGAACACCGCGACCCGGTCGTCACTGCGGGTGACCTCGACGCGGTTGCCCTTCTTCAAGGAGCCCAGCCCGTAGAAGACGGCGGGTCCCGCCTGGTTGTCGACGTGGCCGACGACGACGGAGGTTCCGAGCTGTCCCGGCGCGATGCCGTTCTGGTACCAGCCGGCCAGGTTGGGGTCCTGCGGGGGCGGTGTCTCGATCCAGCCGTTCTTGTCGAGGTTCACATCGACGACCGGTGCGTCGACCCCGATCGACGGGATGGCCACGCGTGCGACGGGCGCGTACGCGAGTGGCTTCACCGCCGGTCCGGCCACCGGGGCCCCCGGGACGACCTTCTGGTGGCCCACCGAGGTGGCGGCGACCGGCTGCGGCGGGCCGGGTGAGAGGTCCGTGCCGTTCCGCATCAGCGCGAGACCGGTGAGCATCGCCAGCGCGAGTGCGCCCCACGGCGAGTGTCTGATCCGTTCGGGGTGCCAGTTGTCCCGGCCCATGGTTCTCCCTTCGTCGCGACGAGGGGAACGCTAGGCGCGGGGCGGCCGCGCGGCATTCAGGGAAGTGCGAACGGGTGGCGACGACTCGGCGGGCCGCACATCGGAGTAGTAGCCGGATAAAAGTTCTGACGGTCTGTGACCTGCGAGTCCATCAGGGCCACGGCTGTTTGCGCGGTGTGTCGGATCACCGGGGTGGAGCAGTCCCGAAATGCGGTGGATCAAGGATCTGGTGAGGGTTCGTCATGGGAGGCGTTCTCGTCGATCCATCCCGGTGCACAGGGCTCCGGGGCGCTTCCCACTGGAGGTTCGAACGATGCGTGCTACACGCGCTCTCGTTGTCGCCGCGACCGCCGTCGCCGCTCTCGGGCTCGGTGCCCCGATGGCCGCAGCCGGTGGAGACGTCGGGAACGGGCAGAACAACGGCAACAGCCAGAACGACTGGAACGACCCGGGCGACTGGGACAACGGAGACGGGAACGGCAACGGGAACGGGAACGGCAACGGGAACGGCAACTGGAACGGGAACGGGAACGGCAACGGGAACGGGAACGGGAACGGCAACGGGAACGGGAACGGGAACGGCAACGGGAACGGGAACGGGAACGGGAACGGCAACAACGGTCCGAACAACGTGACCGTCGATCCCGAGCGCGTGCACCAGGGCGCTGCGATGCAGGTCAGCGCCGAGGGCTGCGGCCGGGGCGGCAGCGTCTCGTCCAACGCGTTCCGGACCACGCGGCTCTCGGCCGGCCGGGTCGGCCACGCCAGGGTCCGGATCCTCAACGACGCGACGCCCGGCTCCTACAACCTGACGGTGCGGTGCGACGGCACCGACCGTACGGCCGGACACCGCTTCACCGTGCTCAACAGCCGGGGCGCCCAGGGCGGCTTCGGCGGCTCGATGGCCGCGAGCCCGGCGGAGATGGGTGTCGGCGCGGGCCTGGTCGCTTCGGCGGCCCTCGGCGGAGGCATGTACATCATGCGCCGCCGGAGGATGAGCCATGGGGCGATCTGACCGTAGAGACGCTCCCGCCGGCCCGATAACCAAAGTCGCCCCGAGTCCTCCAAGAGGACCCGGGGCGACTTTCGTTCCGCCGGCGGTGCCGGTCAGTGCGAGCGGCTCTCCTTACGCCGCCGCACCACGAAGACGGTGCCGGCTGCGGCGGCCACGGCCAGCGCGGTGCCGGCCACGATCTTGCCGGAGTTCATGCTGTCGATGCTGCCGCCGAGACCGCCCTGAACACCGGCCGGGGAGGCCGTGGACACCGCGGAGTTCGTCGAGCTCGTGGTGGGTGTGCTCGTGGCGGCGCTGATCGTGAGGTTCACCTTGGCCGTGGAGCTCGGCGAGGTGTTGCAGGTGAACGTCACCTCATAGACGGCGCCCGGCTTGGCGTCCCAGTCGACCGTTGCCCTGCCGCTGCCGTCCTTGGGAATGGTCACGGTGTCGAACACCCCCGAGGACGCCGTGGCCGTGGTGGAGCACGCCTTGGCCGCCAGGGTGACCTGGCCGCCTGGTGCGATCACCGAAGGCGTGACGGTGTACCCGGTCCCGCTGTTCGACGGACCGCCCGTGGTAGCGGCATACGCGGTCACAGCCGGGGCGGTCAGGGCGAGTGCTGCGGCGCCGAGCAGAGCGACGGGGGTGACACGTATTGCGCGCATGGTGAATCCTCCGGGTCCCCGAGGAGCAGCTGCGGAACGGTTTTCCACAAAGCATCAGAAATGCACCTCGATACGGGCAACGCTAGAAGTGGTGCATTTCGCCCGCGATCGGGGTCCGGCGAATGGGGCACCGGTGTCCCCCGGGCGGCGCACCGCCGGGGGACGGGCGCTCCTATCCGTCCGCCGCGCCGGGGAACAGATCGAGGAATGGTGCGGCGGTGGCTGAGATGCCCCGGCCGAAGGGGGAGTCGAAGTCCCAGATCAGAAAGAGGAGGAAGGCGATCAGCACACTGAAGAGGCCGGCCAGCAGGAGTTCGCGGAACGTACGCCGGATCTGCAGGGTGAAGATCAGCCCCACCGTCACCAGCGCCCCCGTGATCAGTCCGAACCAGACGACGCCCGGCATCGTGGCCCCGGCGCTCTGCCCCCGGGCATTGCGGGCGTCGTCGGCCGCGGCGACCTGGTCGACGAGCGGCTGATAGGCCTGCCCTTCGTGGTCCGTTTTCGGCTGGTATTCCGTGACGTCGGCGCGCACCCGGCCGAGGAGCTCGGCGCCCCGGTCGCTGAGCGTGCCGTGCCGGCTCATGGTCCGCCATTCGTCGTGCACGACGTGGCTCACGTAGGCGTCGACGTCTGCGCGGATCCGGCTACGGACCTCGGCCGGGTAGACGGACGAGCGTGCGCTGACCTCGTGCAGCGCCTGGGCCTCCTGGCGTACGTACTCCTGGGCGGCGCCGCGCCCCTCCCATACGCCCGCGATGGCCAGGCCCAGCACGATCGCGTAGACCACTCCGATCATCATTGTCATGTACTCGATGACGTCAGGGGTTTCGGACGGGTCGTCGTCCTCGGGCAGCCGGCGGTTGTTGAGTACGGCGATGGTCAGCACGACGGTGCTGGCCGCGGCCATGGCGAGGGTGAGAACCAGCCATTCCGACATGAGTGCCTCCGGAGGTCATCGGGAACGGGGCCGCAGTACGGCGACGGCGAACACTGCGGGGGCTGTGATCATCAAGGTGAGCGTGACCAGGGAGGTATGGCGTTCCGGTGCCTTCCGTACGGGTCTGCGGTACGAGGGAAGTGCCACGGGCGCGGGGGGCGCCGGGCGGGCGGACGGGGAAGGCGTGGGTGACGGGGGCGGGGTGGGCGGTGGAGGTGACGGGGGAGGGGGCGGTGCGGGTGCGGGCACGGGTGGTGGCGGAGGGGGCGGTGGCGGTGGAGGCGGTGGAGGCGGGGGAGGTGGAGGGGGTGGCGGAGGAGGCGGGGGCTTCGGTTTCGGCTTCGGGGCCGGCGGGGGCGCGGGCTCGGGTTCCGGCCCTGCGTGGCAGGTGCCGTCGCCGCTGTCCGCCACCGCCGAACTGCCGTTGCCGTCATCGATCGAGGCATACGCGCAGTTGTCGGCCACCGCCGGCGCCGGGGCGGTCAACAGCCAGGTGAGCGCGACGGCTGCGGTGAGCCGCCCTATGAGTGATCCGTACACGACGGGGAGCATGTACCGGGCCGCGGCCGGGCACGCCGGACACCCGCCGGATTCCCCTGATGGAGGGGACCTGGGGTGCTCGGTGTTTGCGGCTCCGGAAGAATCTGCGTACGCATTGAACAAAGAACGGCCCGGCGCCCGTACTTAGGGCCATGAACGGCGCGCACCCGCGTCGCAACTGGCGGAAGTATCACGGGAGTTGACATGAACACCTGGCGAAACGCCTCGCTCGCGGTGACCGCGGTGACCCTGTTGGCGCTGACGACGGCGTGCGGTCAGGACAAGGGCACCGAGTCGCCCAACGGACAGAACGTGGGCAACGCGAGTCCGGCAGGCCAGGCCGCGGACAGCTACGGATCGGACAGCGGATACGGCTCCGATGCGGAGGCGGAGACCGCCTCGGCGAAGCAGGCCGGTCAGCTCGCGGTCTGGGACAGCAAGAAGCTCGGCAAGGTCGTGACGGACAGCGAGGGATTCACGCTCTACCGATTCGACAAGGACACCGCGAGCCCACCCAAGTCGAATTGCGAAGGCGACTGTGCGAAAGCCTGGCCGCCGGTCCCCGCGGGCAATGTCACCGCCGCAGCCGGGACCGATGCCGCTCTGATCGGGAAGGTCACCCGGACCGACGGTGCGCAGCAACTCACACTGGCCGGCTGGCCGATGTACCGGTACGCCAAGGACGCCGCGCCGGGCGACGCACAGGGGCAGGGAGTGGGTGGAACCTGGTTCGCCTCGGCGCCCGACGGCAAGAAGGCGGCGGTGAACGCCGACGGCCCTTCCGGCGCACAGCCGGCCGACCTCGCGGGACTCTCCGTGCGCAAGGATCCGGAACTCGGCGATATCGTCGTGGACAAGCGCGGCATGACGGTCTACCGGTTCAGGAAGGATGTCGCATGGCCGATGAAGTCGGCCTGCACCGGAGCCTGTCTCTCGAAGTGGCCGGTTGTCGCGCCTGTCGGGAAGAATGATGTGAAGGGTGTCACGACGAAGGGTTTTGTCACCTTCGACCGGCCCGACGGACTCAAGCAGCAGGCCGTCGACTGCTGGCCCATCTACACCTTCTCCGGGGACGTCAAACCCGGTGACACCAACGGTCAGGGCGTCGGAGGAACCTGGTACGCGGTGTCCCCCCAGGCGAAGTTGGTCGGTGCGTCGAAGTAGTTCCCGCGCGGTCCGCTCGCGTCGCCCCGTCGCCGTATGTCACAGGCAGCGACGGGGCGGTTGCACATGCCACGGGTGTGTGACCAATAACGGACCGCTAATTTCCGTTTCCGCTCGCTCTCCTGGCGGTGGGTCAGTAGCCTCTGGTCAATACTGACCATGAACATGGCCGGATCACCGAGGCGACTTGTTGGAGACATCGATGGAGCGTCCCGCCTGGGCACCGCAAGGCATTGACATTTCGGTGCCAAGCGTGTCCCGAATGTACGACTTCTATCTGGGCGGCTCGCACAATTTCGAGGTGGACCGGGAAGCGGCCCGCAAGGCCATGAAGTTCATGCCGGGACTTCCCAAGATCATGCAGGCGAACCGAGCCTTTATGCGCCGCGCCGTGCGCTACGCGCTGGACGAGGGCATCACGCAGTTCCTGGACATCGGTTCCGGGATACCGACCTTCGGAAACGTGCACGAGGTCGCCCAGACGATCGATCCGCAGGCCAAGGTGGCTTACGTCGATCACGATCCGGTAGCGGTCGCCCACAGCCAGGCCGTGCTCGAAGGCAATGACCGCGCGGTAATCGCCACCGCCGACCTGCGCCGGCCCGAGGAGATCCGCGACCACCCGGAGGTGTCCAAGCTCCTCGACCTGGACCGCCCGGTGGCCCTGCTGCTCGTCGCCGTACTCCACTTCGTCGAGGACGCCGACGACCCGCACGCGGCCGTCGCCGCCCTGCGCGACATCCTGGCCCCCGGAAGCCTGCTCGTCGTCACCCACGCCTCGTTCGAGGGGATTCCGTTGACGCGGGAGGAGGCCGGCGGCACGGTGGGGGTCTACAAGAAGATCCGCAGCCCGCTGGTCATGCGCTCGCGCGACGAGGTCGGCCGGTTCTTCGACGGCTACGAGATGGTCGAGCCCGGACTGGTGTCGATGCCGCGCTGGCGCCCGGAGAACCCCGCGGCGCAGGAGAACGATGACCCGTACGCCTTCTCGGGCTTCGCTGGAGTGGGACGCAAGGCGTGAGTATTCCCGCCCAGGCGTCCGGAGCCCCGGACGCGGAGCCGGACGGTCCCGAGGACCGGCTCCGGAGATTCGCCACGATCTGGAGCCGGGCGATCTTTCCGTCGACGGCCACCTCCATGACCCGGCCGGAGTTCGAGCAGCATCTGCTCCCACTGGCCCGTGCGCTCAGCGACACACTGCACGCCCGCCCCTTCGACCCGGCGCCCGCGAGCACAGTGGGCAGCGCCCTCGTCGCAGCGCACTGCACGGACCCGGACGCGCTCAGCTCCACGCTGAGTGTCGTCGACTCGTATCTGGTGCTCTACTGCGGAAGCAACGGCCCGGACGCGCTCTCGACGGAGGACAGCAGGTCCCGCTGCGCGCGGATCCAGCACGCGGTCGCGGGGGGCTTCTCCCAGGCACTGCGCGAGCGGACACTCGCCGAGCAGGAGGCGATCGCCCGCTCGGCGCTCACCGCACGCTCCCACGCCGAACAGGCACTGCATGCGACGGAGGCGCGCTTCAGGGCCGTCTTCAAGGACGCGGCCATCGGTATCGGGATCGCCGACCTGGACGGCAATGTGCTGGAGGTCAACGACACCCTCACCCGGATGTTCGGCGGACTCGAGAACCACGTCCTGAGTCACCGCGTCAACGAGTGGGTCCATCCGGAGGACTCCCCGCAGGTCTGGAAGTACTACAACGAGCTGGTCCGCGGCGAACGCGAGCACTACCGGGTCGAGAAGCCGTACTACCGCAACGACGGCACCGTCCTGTGGACCAATCTGACGGTGTCGCTGTTGCGCGACTCCGAGGGCCGGCCGGAGTACCAGCTGGCGCTGATGGAGGACACCACCGAGCGACGGCTGCTCAATCTGCGGCTGCGGTACGAGGCCACCCATGACGCGCTCACCGGCCTGCCGAACCGGACGCTCTTCTTCGAGCGTCTCGAGAAGGCGCTCTCGGCGGGTGACGGAAGCCGCTTCGGCCTCTGCTATCTGGACCTGGACGGCTTCAAGGCGATCAACGACAGCCTGGGCCACGCATCGGGCGACAGGCTGCTGGTCGAGGTCGCGGACCGGCTGCAGAGCTGCGCGACCGCACCCGGTGAGATGGTGGCGCGGCTGGGCGGCGACGAGTTCGTTGCGCTCACCACGGGCACCGACACCGAAGAGGAGGTCGACGAGCTGGCGTGCCGGATCCTCGGTGTGCTCGCCACGCCGATCCGGCTCGACGGGCGCGAGCTGACCGTTCGCGGGTCCATCGGAGTCGTCGAGGGACCCGCCGGCGAACGCAGCGCCGCGGAGGTGCTGCGCAGCGCCGACATCACGATGTACCGGGCCAAGTCCGCGGGCGGCAACCGCTTCGAGCTCGCCGACGCGGAGGCGGACGCCCGCGCGATCACCCGGCACGGTCTGACCACGGCGCTGCCGGCCGCACTGGAGCGCGGCGAGTTCTTCATCGAGTACCAGCCGCTCGTGCACCTCGACGACGGTTCGGTGCACGGCGCGGAGGCGCTGGTGCGCTGGTGCCACCCGCAGCACGGGGTGCTGGGGCCCGACCGGTTCATCGCGCTCGCCGAACACACCGGGCTGATCGTGCCGTTGGGCCGCTGGGTGCTGGAGGAGTCGGTGCGGCAGGCCAACTTCTGGCAGGAGCGGCACACCGACGGCGGTCCGCTGCGGATCAACGTCAACCTCTCGCCGGCCCAGCTGCACCACCCGCGGCTGGTCGCGGAGACCGTCAACATCCTGGAGCGCTCGGGTCTCGAAGCGGGGGCCCTGTGCCTGGAGGTCACCGAGTCGGCGCTCATCGGGGCGGACGAGGACCTGCTGAAGCCGCTGCGGCAACTGGCCGAGATGGGCGTCGACATAGCGCTCGACGACTTCGGTACGGGGTACTCCAACCTGGCGAACCTGCGGCGGCTGCCGGTGAGTGTGCTGAAGCTGGACCGTTCCTTCACCCAGGGGATGCAGCACCATCCGGCCGACCCGGTGGACCTGAAGATCGTCGAGGGGATCGTCTCGCTCGCGCACAGCCTGGATCTGGCCGTGACGGTGGAGGGTGTGGAGACGGGGGCCCAGGCGGAGCAGCTGCGGCAGCTGGGCTGCGACACTGCACAGGGCTGGTATTACGCGCGCCCCGGCGCGCCGGACCGGATCCATTCCCTGTTGCTGGCCGACGCGGTCTGAGGCGGTCGGTCCACCCGCATGTACCCGGCCGCGGGATCAAGCCCGTCCGGCGGCCGGGGGCGGAGTCCCCGCCCGGCTGGCCAGGAGTACCCGCTGCAGCTCCCGTGCCGCCCGTGGCGGAGCCACGTCGCTGCGGTGCGCCAGCGCGATGGTGCGGCGCAGCCCCGGCCGCGCCAGCGGCGTCGTCCGCAGGTCCCGGCCCGCCCGGGTCGCGACCATGCTCGGGACCACCGCGGCACCCAGGCCGGCGCGGACGAAGCCGAGTACGGCGTCCATCTCGCCGCCCTCCACCGTGAACGACGGTTCGAAGCCTTCGGCGCGGCAGGCGGCGACCGTGAGTTCGCGCAGGTCGTAGCCGTGCCGGAACATCACCAGTGGCTCACCCTGAAGATCCGCGATCCGGACACTGCCGCCCCGGCCGGGGCGCGGGCCGTCCGCCGAGGAGACCACCACCAGGTCCTCCTGGAGCAGCTCGACCGTGGTCAGCGCCGGTGAGGCCGCGGGCAGCGGCAGCACCACCAGGGCCAGATCGAGCGCGCCGCGCGCCAGTTCCCGTACCAGGTCGTGCGAACCGCCCTCCTCCAGCAGCAGCTGGATCCCGGGGTGCAGGTCGTGGAAGGCGCGCAGCACGTCGGGCAGCAGCCCCGTGCAGAGGCTGGGCGTCGCGCCCAGCCTGACCCGGCCGCGACGCAGCTGGGCCAGCTCCTGGACCTCGTGCCGTGCGGTGTCGGCGTCGGCCAGGATGCGCCGGGCGAGCGGCAGCAGCGCCTCGCCCGCGTCCGTCAGTGCGATGTTCCCCCGGGCCCGGCTGAACAGCTCGGCCCCCAGCTCGTTCTCCAGGGCTCTGATCTGCTGGGAGAGCGAGGGCTGCGAGACGTGCACCTCCTCCGCGGCGCGGGTGAAGTGCCGGGCCTCGGCGACTGCAACGAAATACATGAGCTGCTGGAATTGCATACACTCACCCTACCGCTGTCGATAGTCGAAGCCTATGGAGATGAGCTGTTCCATGTCTTGGACTGATCGGGCCTTTCGGCCCTAGCGTCGTGTCCATGGCATTGGCAACACGGACGGACCGACGGCCGTCCATGACGCGCACGCTCTGGGACTCGTCCGTCGGCAAGAAGACGATCATGGCCGTGAGCGGTCTGATCATGCTCCTCTACTTGGTCGTCCACATGGTCGGCAACCTGAAGATCTTCTTCGGTTCCGACGAGTTCAACGGCTACGCGCACTGGCTGCGGGTGATGGGCGAGCCGTTCCTGCACCACGAGTGGGCGCTGTGGATCGTCCGTGTCGTGCTGGTCGCCGCGGTGGTCCTGCACGCCGTGTCCGCGTACCAGCTCAGCCGGCGCGACCTCAGGGCGCGCCCCAGCAAGTACGTGCACAGGAAGCCGCGCGCGAGCTATGCCACCAACACGATGCGCTACGGCGGCATCATCATGGCGCTGTTCATCGTCTGGCACATCCTGGACCTGACGACCGGGACCGTGCACTCGGGCGGATTCCAGTCCGGTCACCCTTACCAGAACGTCATCGACACCTTCTCCACCTGGTACGGCAACGTCGTCTACATCGTCGCCATGCTCGCCATGGGGCTGCACGTCCAGCACGGGTTCTGGAGCGCGGCGCAGACCCTCGGCGCCGGCCGCGCGACGCGCGACCGCGTCCTGAAGACCACCGCCAACGTCCTCGCACTGGTGCTGACCGTGGGCTTCGTCTCCGTACCCGTCGCCGTCATGACCGGAGTGGTGAGCTGACATGAACGACTACACGGACTACGCGACCGGGGCCCCCGTCGCCGACACCAAGGCCCCCGAGGGCCCGGTCGCCGAACGCTGGGACACCCGCCGCTTCGAGGCGAAGCTGGTCAACCCGGCCAACCGCCGCAAGCACACCGTCATCGTCGTGGGCACCGGCCTCGCCGGCGGTTCGGCCGGTGCGACGCTGGCCGAACAGGGCTACCACGTCGTCCAGTTCTGCTTCCAGGACTCGCCCCGCCGGGCCCACTCGGTCGCCGCCCAGGGCGGCATCAACGCGGCGAAGAACTACCGCAACGACGGCGACTCCGTCCACCGGCTCTTCTACGACACCGTCAAGGGCGGCGACTTCCGCGCCCGCGAGTCCAACGTCCACCGGCTCGCCCAGATCTCGGTCGAGATCATCGACCAGTGCGTGGCACAGGGCGTCCCCTTCGCCCGCGAGTACGGCGGCCTCCTCGACAACCGCTCCTTCGGCGGCGTCCAGGTCTCCCGCACCTTCTACGCCCGCGGCCAGACGGGGCAGCAGCTGCTCCTCGGCGCCTACCAGGCACTGTCCCGGCAGATCGCCGCGGGCAACGTCGAACTGCACTCCCGCACCGAGATGCTCGACCTGGTCGTCGTCGACGGCAAGGCCCGCGGCATCGTCGCCCGCGACCTGGTCACCGGAAAGATCGACACGTACTTCGCCGACGCCGTCGTGCTGGCCAGCGGCGGATACGGCAACGTCTTCTATCTGTCGACCAACGCCATGAACTCCAACGCCACCGCAGTCTGGCGTGCGCACCGGCGTGGCGCGTACTTCGCCAACCCCTGCTTCACCCAGATCCACCCCACCTGCATCCCGCGCACCGGCGACCACCAGTCCAAGCTGACGCTGATGAGCGAGTCGCTCCGCAACGACGGTCGCATCTGGGTGCCGAAGGCCAAGGGTGACGACCGTCCCGCGAATGAGATCCCCGAGGACGAGCGCGACTACTACCTGGAGCGCATCTACCCCGCCTTCGGCAACCTCGTGCCCCGTGACATCGCCTCCCGCGCCGCGAAGAACGTCTGCGACGAGGGCCGAGGGGTCGGACCGGGCGGCCAGGGCGTCTACCTGGATTTCGCCGAGGCCATCGCGCGGATGGGCCGCGCCAAGGTCGAGGAGAAGTACGGCAACCTCTTCGACATGTACGCGCAGATCACTGCGGAGAACCCGTACGAGACCCCGATGCGGATCTACCCCGCCGTGCACTACACGATGGGCGGACTCTGGGTCGACTACGACCTCCAGACCACGGTCCCGGGCCTGTTCGCGATCGGCGAGGCCAACTTCTCCGACCACGGTGCCAACCGGCTCGGCGCCTCGGCGCTGATGCAGGGGCTCGCCGACGGCTACTTCGTCCTGCCGTCGACCATCAACGACTACCTGGCCCGCAACCCGCACCACGACGAGGTCGACGCCTCCCACCCTGCCGTCGAGGAGGCCGTCGCCGAGACCGAGGACCGGCTCCATCTGCTGCTCGCCGTCGACGGCGACCGCACCCCCGACTCCTTCCACCGGGAGATCGGCGAACTCATGTGGGAGTACTGCGGAATGGCCCGCACCGAGGAGGGGCTGCGCAAGGCACTCGACCGGATCCCGCAGATCCGCGAGGAGTTCTGGCGCCGTATCAAGGTGCCGGGCACCGGCGAGGAGTTCAACCAGTCGCTGGAGAAGGCCAACCGCATCGTCGACTACCTGGAGCTCGCCGAGCTCATGTGCCTCGATGCCCTGCACCGCGCGGAGTCCTGCGGAGGCCACTTCCGCGAGGAGTCGCAGACCCCGGACGGCGAAGCCGCCCGCAGGGACGAGGAGTTCTCGTACGCGGCGGCGTGGGAGTTCAGCGCCACCGGCGAAGCCCCCGTCCTGCACAAGGAAGACCTGGTCTTCGAGTACGTCCACCCCACTCAGCGGAGCTACGCATGAAGCTCAACCTGCGCGTCTGGCGCCAGAAGAACGCCGACGCCCCCGGCGCCATGTCCACCTACCAGGTGGACGGCATCTCGCAGGACATGTCGTTCCTGGAGATGCTCGACACCCTCAACGAGGAGCTCATCCTCGCCGGCGACGACCCCGTCGCCTTCGACCACGACTGCCGCGAGGGCATCTGCGGCGCGTGCAGCCTCGTCATCAACGGCGATGCCCACGGCCCGGAGCGCACCACCACCTGCCAGCTCCACATGCGGTCCTTCGAGGACGGCGACACGATCGACATCGAGCCGTGGCGGGCCTCGGCCTTCCCGGTCGTCAAGGACCTGGTCGTGGACCGCTCGGCCTTCGACCGGATCATCCAGGCCGGCGGCTACATCTCCGCCCCCACCGGCACGGCACCCGACGCGCACGCCACGCCCGTGCCCAAGCCGGACGCCGACTTCGCCTTCGAGCACGCCGAATGCATCGGCTGCGGCGCCTGCGTCGCGGCCTGCCCCAACGGTTCGGCGATGCTCTTCACCTCGGCGAAGGTCAACCACCTGAACGTCCTGCCGCAGGGCGCCCCGGAGCGTGAGACCCGGGTCCTGGACATGGTGGGGCAGATGGACAGCGAGGGCTTCGGCGGCTGCACGCTCACCGGGGAGTGCGCCACGGCCTGCCCGAAGGGCATCCCGCTGCCGTCGATCTCCGCGATGAACAAGGAATGGCTGCGGGCGACCCGCAAGGTCCACCGCTGAGCGCACGGACCGGTTCCCGGTCCCGGAGGCCGCCCGCCTCCGGGACCGGGAAGTCCTGTGTCTGCGGCAGGGTCAGGAGGTCACGGAGAGGTCGTCCCCGTAGACCGTGCCCTGCCCGTACCAGCCGTGCAGATAGACGGTCACCGTGCCGCTCGCCCCGGTGGTGAAGGCCACCGACTGCTTGGCGTAACCGCTCGACGAACCCCAGGTGCTCGCCGAGGCGCCGCCCCGCACACCGAGGTACCCGTAACTCCCCTGCACCCACCCCTGAAGCGTGTACTTGGTGTTGGGTGACAGGGTGAGCGTCTGGGTGCACTCGCCGGTCTGCGAGGAGGTGGCCGCAGCGGCGAGCGCGTGCGTACCGCCGTGCACCGGGGTGGAGACGACCGCGCCGCCGGACTCACAGGTCCAGGGACCGAGCGAGCCGGTCTCGAAGTCGCCGTTCACCAGCGAACCCGTGCCACCGCCGGGGCCGGACACCGTCAGGGTGAAGCTCGCTGCGTGGCTGAGCGTGCCCGACGCACCGGTGACGGAGACCGTGTACGTGCCGGGCGTCGCCGAGGCGGACGCTCTCACGGTCAGCGTCGACGTACCCCCGGCAGTGACCGACGTCGGGCTGAGCGTCGCCGTCACACCGGCCGGCGCCCCACTCGTCGTCAGTGCGACGCTCTTGGCGCTCCCCGAGGTGACCGCGGTCTTCACCGTGGCCGTGGTCGAGCCGCCCGGTGCGACCGTTGCCGAGGACGGCGTGACGGCCACCGAGTAGTCGTCCGTCACCGGACCGGTGCCCCCCGTGGTGAACGGGGCGAACGTGTGGCTGAAGTACCAGGTGTCCTGCGCGATTCCGGAGCATGTGTCGCTCCCGCCGGTGCCGGGGCAGCCGCCGTTGTCGCGCTGGAGCGCCCAGAACGACAGGGTGCTGACGCCTTTGGAGACGGCCCAGTTGTAGACCGCGGTGGCATCGGCCGTGGTGAAGGTCTCGGCCGGGCCGTAGTCGTCGATGCCCGGCATCTCGATGATGCCGGTCATGCCCCAGAGCTGGGTGTCGGTCTTCGACGGGTACAGATCGGCCAGCTGGCCCTTGAGGCCGGTGATCGACGTCTGGGTGTCCTGTGCCATGTTGTGCGAGGCGCCGTCGTAGTAGTCGAACGTCATGAGGTTCACGACGTCGACCTTGGCGCCGTTGGACACCGCGTTCTCCAGCACCGCGAGACCGCTGTCGGCCAGACCGCTCGTGGTGGTGGGCAGGGTGTACGAGATCTGCACCGAGCGCCCGTTGGCGGCCGCCCAGTCCTGGACCTTCTTGATCGCCTTGTTGCGGCGGTCGATCCCGGCGCTGTTCTCCAGGGAGTTGTCCTCGATGTCCATGTCGAGGCGGGACACGTCGTAGGTCGTGATGACCTTCTCGTACGCCGCCGCGATGGAGTCGACGTTCGTACAGCTGTCGGCGATCTCGGTGCCGCCGTTGTCGGCCGAGTAGCCGCCGAACGACGGGATCACATCGCCGCCGCGCGACCGGATGGTGGTGAAGTCGGCGCCGAACTCGGACTGGGCGATGGGGGTGCCCGCATCGCCGTTCCAGTAGGGGGTGCAGGAACCGCGGGCCTCCGTCTGGATGAAGGCCATGGTCAGGTACTTGGCGCCGGACGCCTGGGAGAGCGCGGCCGGGCTGTCGCCGTTCCACGCCTCGAAGTACGGGGCGAAGACGTGTGCGGGCAGGGGAGTGGCGGCGGTTGCGGCGGCCTGTGCGCCGGCGCCTGATCCGAGGACCAGGCCTGCGGACGCGACGACGGCGGCCAAGGCACTCAGGGCGGCGCCGACTCTTCTTGGACGTCTCATGGGGCAGCTCCCAGCGGGGTGGGACAACGGGGGGATCGCACGGGTCTGCCGCGCCCGGTGAGGGGCGCGGTCCGTTCCTGTGATTCCCGGCCGGGGTCACGTGCCGCACGGCGAGGAACGACCGTGAGGCATGCCCATGATTGGTCTGGACCAGCTAACTGTCAACGTTCTTTACTGTTTCATTCCTCATTGCTTGCCCGGGCGCACAACTCATGGGCGTTAACGGGGAGTTGTGGCTATTCGAGGTGGAGTGCCGCCCGTAGGTACGCGGCCGTCCGGCTCTCCTGCGTGTGGGCCACGTCCACCGGCGGCCCGGAGGCCACGATCCGGCCGCCCCGGTCGCCGCCGCCCGGCCCGAGGTCGATCACCCAGTCGGCGCCCGCCACCACGGCCATGTCGTGCTCCACGACCACCACGGTGCTCCCCGCGTCGACCAGTCCGTGCAACTGCCGCATCAGCACCTCGACATCGGCCGGATGCAGCCCCGTCGTCGGCTCGTCGAGCAGGTACAGGGTGTGACCCCGGCGGGCGCGCTGCAGTTCTGCCGCCAGCTTGATCCGCTGCGCCTCGCCGCCGGACAGTTCCGTCGCCGGCTGCCCGAGTCGCAGATAGCCCAGCCCCACGTCGAGCAGCGTGCGCAGGCTGCGCCCGGCGGCGGGCGTATCGGCGAAGAAGCCGGCCGCCGACTCCACCGTCAGATCCAGCACCTGGGCGATGTTCAGCCCCCGCAGGGTGACGTCGAGCGTCTCCGGGTTGTACCGCGCGCCATGGCAGTCCGGGCAGGGCGCGTACGTGCTGGGCAGAAAGAGCAGCTCCACCGAGACGAACCCCTCGCCCTGGCAGGTCTCGCACCGTCCGCCCGCCACGTTGAAGGAGAACCGGCCGGCCCGGTAACCCCGCTCGCGCGCCACGTCGGTGGCGGCGAACAGCTTGCGCACGACATCGAAGAGCCCGGTGTACGTGGCCAGGTTGGAACGGGGGGTACGGCCGATCGGCCGCTGGTCGACCTGGACCAGGCGGTCCACCGCATCCAGCCCCTCCGCCGAGGTGCACCCGGGCGCGGGCCGCTCCGCCGTGGGCCCGTCGTCGTCCGCGGCCTGCCTGTCGGCCAGCACGCCCGCCAGCACCTGACCCACCAGCGTCGACTTGCCGGAGCCGGAGACACCCGTCACGGCCGTGAACACCCCGAGCGGAAAGGCGGCGTCCACGCCGCGCACGTTGTGCCGGTCCACCCCGTGCAGCCGCAGCCACCCGGAGGGCGTGCGTACCTCACGTACGGGAACGGGGGCGTCGTCGAAGAGGAAGCGCCGCGTCGCCGACTCCGCGACATCGGCGAGCCCGGCCGGCGGCCCGCTGTGCAGCACCCGGCCGCCGTGCTCACCGGCCAGCGGCCCCACATCGACCAGCCAGTCCGCCTGCCGCACCACATCCATCTGGTGCTCCACGACGAACACCGTGTTCCCGGCCTTCTTGAGCCGGCCGAGCACCGCGAGCAGCGACTCCGTGTCCGCCGGGTGCAGTCCGGCTGACGGCTCGTCCAGGACGTAGACGACGCCGAAGAGTCCCGACCTCAACTGGGTTGCCAGCCGCAGCCGTTGGAGCTCGCCCGACGAGAGCGTCGGAGCCGTACGGTCCAGACTGAGATAGCCGAGCCCCAGTTCGGTGACCGTCCCGATCCGGGCCAGCAGGTCCTCCGTCAGCACCCGGGCGGTATCGCCCCCGCCCGCAGCCGACAGCACCTCGGCGAGCCCCGTGAGCGGAAGTCCTGCCAGCTCCGCGATCGTACGGCCCGCGAAGGTCACCGCGAGGGCCTCCGGCCGCAGCCGGCTGCCGCCGCAGACCGGGCAGGGTGCACTCGTCAGAAAGCGCTCGGCCTTCGCCCGCAGCGTGCGGCTCCGGGAGTCGGCGAAGGTGTGCATCACATAGCGCCGCGCACTCATGTACGTACCCTGGTAAGGGCGTTGGATGCGGCCTGCATCACGCACCGGATGGACGGTCACCACCGGCTGCTCGTCGGTGAACAGGATCCACTCGCGGTCGGCCGGGTCGAGCTCGCGCCACGGCCGGTCGATGTCGTAGCCGAGGGCGTCCAGTACATCGCGCAGGTTCTTGCCCTGCCATGCCCCCGGCCAGGCGGCGATCGCCCCGGCCCTGATCGACAGCCCCGGGTCGGGGACCAGGAGATCCTCGGATGTTCGGTGGATCCGGCCGAGACCGTGGCACTCCGGGCAGGCCCCGGCGGCGGTGTTCGGCGAGAACGAGTCCGAGTCCAGCCGCTCGGCGCCCTCGGGATACTCCCCGGCCCGGGAGAAGAGCATCCGCAAGGAGTTCGACAGGGTGGTCACCGTACCGACGGACGACCGGGCGCCGGGCGCGGAGCGGCGCTGCTCCAGAGAGACTGCGGGCGGCAGTCCGGTGATCTCGCCGACCTTCGGTGCGCCCACCTGGTGGATGAGCCGCCGGGCGTAGGGCGCGACGGACTCGAAGTAGCGGCGCTGGGCCTCCGCGTAGATCGTCCCGAAGGCCAGCGAGGACTTGCCGGACCCGGAGACGCCCGTGAAGACGGTGAGGGTGTCGCGCGGGATGTCGACCCGGACGTCCTGCAGATTGTGCTCGCGTGCGCCGCGGACCCGGACGTACGGATCGTGGGGGGTGGCCATGGGGGTGGGGCTCCGTACGGTTCGGGGCGGGCTGACCGGGACAAACGGTTTGATTCTAGGCTTCGGTGCGCGGTCGGGGGGCGCCGAGGCCGACGGGTGCCGCGGCTTGCGCCGTGCCGGGTCGTCGAACGCTGTCGCGCCTTGATTTGCTGGGCGCATGAGAGACGACGCCCGGCCGTTGGCCGTATTCGATCTGGACGGCACGCTCGCGGACACCGCCCACCGTCAGCACTTCCTGGAGGGGGCCCGGCGGGACTGGGCCGGCTTCTTCTCCGCCGCGCCCGACGATCCGCCCCTGGCCGAAGGCGTACGGCTCGCTCTGAGCAGCTCCGAGGAGTGCGAGGTCGTCTACCTCACCGGACGCCCGGAGCGCTGCCGCAAGGACACCGTGGCCTGGCTGGCCCGGCAGGGGCTGCCCGAGGGACGGCTCCACATGCGGCGCAACGACGACCGGCGGCCCGCCCGCAGGACCAAGCTGGAGATCCTGAAGCGGATGGGGCGGGACCGCGAGGTGCGGATGCTGGTGGACGACGACGAGCTGGTCTGCGACGCCGCGGAACTGGCGGGATTCACGGTGGTGCGAGCCCGCTGGGCGCAGGCCTCGCCCGCGTTGAAGGATGCTCAGGAGCGCGAGGGGCGCACCTGAGCCGGGGCGGGAGCCGTTACTCCTTGTCGTCGAGCCTGAAGCCCACTTTCAGGCCGACCTGGTAGTGCTCGATTTGGCCATCTTTGATCTGTCCGCGCACCTGGGTGATCTCGAACCAGTCGAGATTGTGCAACGTTTCCGAGGCTCTTGCGATGCCGTTGCGGATGGCCGCATCGACGCCGTCATGGGAGGTTCCTACGATCTCGGTGACGCGATACGTGTGATTCGACACGATGGATCCCCTTTCGTCCCTACCAAGGTGCCCCACCTTGGCGCGGTTCGCGAGAGGTCGCGGAGCGCCGGCCTGCCCTGGGCGGCCCTTGACCAAAGTATTGGTCCATACCAAAATCCAGCCACGCCCGTGCGAGCGCAGCCCGCAGTCCCCCACACCGGGTCCGCAATTTTGTCCTGCCGTTTCGCAGAAGGTGACCCTCGTGAAGAACCGCATGCTTGTCGGAGCCATCGCCCTGATTTCCACCGTCGCGCTCGGCGGGTGCGGAATGATCCCCGGGTCGGACGGTTCGGGCGGCAAGAAGGTCACCATCTGGCTGATGAAGGACAGTGTCACCGCCGACTTCCTGGACCGCTTCAAGAAGTCGTACGAGGGCGAGCACTCCTCGGTCGAACTGGAGTTCAAGATTCAGAGCTGGAGCGGAATCGGACCGAAGGTCCTCGAAGCCCTCAACGGCAAGGACACCCCGGACGTCATCGAGGTCGGAAACACTCAGGTCGCCCAGTACGCGGAGAGCGGCAATCTGCGCGATCTCACCCTGGAGTCGATGCGTGACCTGGGCAGCGAGGACTGGCTGCCCGGCCTCGCCGAGCCGGGCAGTATCGGTGGTGTCCAGTACGGAATCCCGTGGTACGCGGCCAACCGTGTGGTGATCTACAACAAGGACCTGTTCGAGCAGGCAGGAATCAAGACCCCGCCGAAGACGCGCGCACAGTGGATCGAGGACAGCGACAAACTGAACCGCGACGGCAACCAGGGCATGTATCTGCCGGGCCAGAACTGGTACGTACTCGCCGGATTCATCTGGGACGAAGGCGGTGAACTCGCCAGCGACAAGGGCGGCGACTGGCAGGGGGCACTGAGCAGCTCCGCCGCGCTCAAGGGCATGGACTTCTACTCCGAGCTCCAGGCACTCGGCGACGGGCCCAAGGACGCGGACGAGGAAAAGCCCCCGCAGAGCGATGTGTTCGCCAAGGGGAATGTCGCGCAGATCATCTCCACTCCCAGCAGCGCGACACTGATCGAGAAGGCGAATCCCGAACTCAAGGGAAAGCTGGGCTACTTCCCGATACCGGGCAAGACCGCGAAGGCGCCCGGGTCCGTGTTCACCGGCGGATCCGACCTGATCATCCCGCAGAAGGCGGACCAGCGCAGCGCGGGGTACGAGGTCATCAAGGCGCTGGCCGGGGCGAAGTGGCAGGAGGAACTCGCCAAGACCATGAGCTACGTGCCCAACAAGCCCTCCCTGGCCCATGTCATCGAGGGTGAGGAGAGCACCGCCGCGATGGCCACAGCTGCCGCACGGGGCCACGCGACCCCGAACTCTTCGCAGTGGGCGGCCGTCGAGGCCGCCAACCCGATCAAGCCCTTCATGACGGCGGTCCTCCAGGGCGGGGATCCGGCGACCGAGGCGAAGACCGCATCCGAGAAGATCACCGCGCTGCTCGCGGGCAGCTGACCCGGCAGCCGTCGCACGGCCCCGCGGGGAACAACGGGAGGGCAGCGCACCGCGGGATTCAGCCGTCGCACATCCCGGCTCTCCATGCCGGTCACGTCGAATCCAGCCGGTCACGGAAGAAGTAGGAGGGTCCGGTGTCGGAGGGCGACTTCGCCCCCCAGCACCGGACACCCAAGGAGCCGGGCCCCACATCTGTGCGGGGGCCTGGCAGCCGCTCCTGCCGACCCGTCCCCGGAGTCCGTCATGCATGTGCTGCCCACCGCTTCCCCTGCCACTCCCGCCGCCGCCCCGTCCGTTCCGGTGCAGCAGTCCGACCGGACCGTTCCCAACGGACCGCCGCGCTACCAGGTCTCCCTCGCCGTGGACCAGGCGGAGATACGCGCCGCCCAACGGCTGCGCCACCAGGTCTTCGCAGCCGAGTTCGGCGCCCGGCTGGACGGTCCCGAACCCGGCCTGGACAGCGACGCCTTCGACGCGTACTGCGACCACCTCCTGGTCCGGGAGACGGCCACCGGCGAGATCGTTGCCACGTACCGGCTGCTGCCGCCCGAGCGCGCCCGCATCGCCGGACGCCTCTACGCCGAGAGCGAGTTCGACCTGACCCGGCTCGAACCGGTCCGGGACGACCTGGTCGAGGTCGGCCGCTCCTGCGTCCACCCGGCCCACCGTGACGGCGCCGTCATCGCACTCATCTGGGCCGGTCTGGCCCGCTACATGGAGCGCAGCGGGCACAACTGGCTGGCCGGCTGCTGCTCGATCCCCCTGTCCGACGGCGGGGCGGCGGCCGCGCGGGCCTGGGAGACCGTACGGACGAAGCACCTGGCGCCCGAGGAGTACTGGGTCTCTCCGCACCGCCTCTGGCAGCCCCCGGGCGTGCTCCCGGGCGGTCCCGGAGGGCTCTCCTCGCTCCCGCCCCTGCTGCGTGGCTATCTGCGACTCGGTGCGCGGGTCTGCGGCGCGCCCGCCCACGACCCCGAATTCAACGTCGCCGATCTGTACGTCCTGCTCTCGCTGCGCGCCACCGACCCCCGCTACCTGCGCCACTTCCTCTCGCTCGCCCCGCAGCAATGAGCGCCTGGCTGCCCGTCTCGCCCTGCACCCCGCCCGGCTGTGCCACTCACGACGGGCCCGCCCGG
Organism: Streptomyces sp. LN549; assembly: GCF_043203805.1. NCBI lineage: Bacteria > Bacillati > Actinomycetota > Actinomycetes > Kitasatosporales > Streptomycetaceae > Streptomyces > Streptomyces sp. LN549. The sequence goes on from NZ_JAZHRI010000002.1 coordinate 8,505,816, forward strand.
CACCCGGTCCCGGCAGCGGCCCTGCTGCTCGCCGGCTGCGCGCTCACCCTCACCGGCGTTCTGTGTGCCCCGCTCGCCCTGCTCCTGGGCAGGGCCCACCGGGAGCGGCTGACCCGGACGTGGGCGCACGGGGTGATCCGCGCGTTCGGGGTACGGATGCGCGTCGTCGGCCGGCCGGACGGGCACCGGGGCGGGCCGGGGGTCCTCGTCGTCGCCAACCACGTGTCCTGGCTGGACATCCCCCTGGTCGCGGCCGTGTGCCCGGGCCGGATGCTGGCCAAGAGCGACATCAGGCAGTGGCCGCTGCTCGGGCCGCTGGCCGCGCTCGGCGGCACCCTGTTCGTCGACCGCGAACGGCTGCGCGCGCTGCCCGCGACCGTGCACGCCCTGGCCTCGGCGATGCGGGGCGGGGCGCGGGTCGTCGTCTTCCCGGAAGGCAGCACATGGTGCGGCCGCGGGCCCGGTGGCCGGTTCCGGCCCGCCGCCTTCCAGGCGGCGATCGACGCCGGAGCCGCGGTCCAGCCCGTCCGCATCCGCTACCTCGAAGCTGCCGCGGGGCGCCAGGACCCCGCGGGAGCCGCCGCCTTCGTCGGCGATGATCCGCTGACCGCCTCGCTGTGGCGGGTGGTGCGGGCGGCCGGACTGACCGCCGAGATCGATGTCCTGCCGCCGATCCCGGCGGGCAGCGTCCACGGCCGGCGCGCACTGGCGGGACTGGCTCAGTCCACTGTTGCCAGCGACAGTGCGAACCGGCCTGCCGAGTCGGTCCACCACTGACTCAACCGAAGCCCTGCCGCGGCGAGTTCATCCCGCACACCGTCCTTGCGGAACTTCGCCGACACCTCCGTCCGAACTTCCTCACCGGCCTCGAACGACACCAGCAGATCGAGTTCCGGAACTTTCACCGTGAGCGCCCGGCGGGCCCGCAGCCGCATCTCGATCCACTCATGCTGCGGGTTCCACCGGGCCACATGCTCGAAGTCCTCCGGCGCGAAGTCCGCGCCCAGCTCCCGGTCGACCACTGACAGGACGTTCCGGTTGAACGCGGCTGTCACCCCGGCCGCGTCGTCGTACGCCGCGACCAGCACCTCCTCGTCCTTCACCAGATCAGTGCCGAGCAGCAGCGTGTCACCGGGGGAGAGGAGCGACCGCACCGACGCGAGGAACGCGGCCCGCTCGTCGGGGAGCAGATTGCCGATGGTGCCGCCGAGGAACGCCACCAGCCGAGGGCCAGGAGTGGCGGGCAGTGACAGCTCAGCGGTGAAGTCGGCGATCAGCGCGTGTACGGACAGTTCCGGCCGCTCCTCCAGCAAGGCCTTCGCCGCGCCGCGCAGCGCGCTCTCGCTCACGTCGACCGGCACGTAACTGTGCAGATCCGGCAGCGCGTCCAGCAGGTGCCGGGTCTTCTCCGAGGAGCCCGAGCCCAGCTCCACGAGCGTCCGGGCGCCGGAGGCGGCGGCGATCTCAGCCGCCCGGTCGACCAGGATCTCCCGCTCCGCGCGTGTCGGGTAGTACTCGGGCAGTCGGGTGATCTCCTCGAACAGCTCACTGCCGCGGGCGTCGTAGAACCACTTGGGCGGCAGCGTCTTGGGGTGCCGGGTCAGACCGTCCAGCACATCGGCGCGCAGCGCCGCGTCCGTCGCGTCCACCGGCAGGGTACGGGTCAGCAGAAAGGGACTCACTGGGTGGGCTCCTTGAGCGGGGTCAGCAGAACATCGGCGCGGGTCGCCGTCAGCAGCGTGCGGTCGGGGACCTCGCGCCAGCGCGGATCGTCGTCGTACGGCTCCGAGGCCACGACCGTGTGCCGGCCGGGTTCGGCCAGATACCAGAGGCTGTCTCCCCAGGCCGTCGCCACGATGGTGCGGCCGTCGGTCAGCAGCAGATTGAGCCGGGAGCCGGGCGCCGCCCCGGCGACCTCCCGCACGGTGGCCGCAACAGCCTCCGGGAGTGCGTCGCCAGCCGCCAGCCGGTGCTGCACGAGGGCCCAGATCAGCGCGGAGTCGCAGCGGGCGGTGAGGCGTAGCAGCTCGGCAGGGGGAAGCGCCGCTGCCAGCGGTGCCACGGATCCGGGCCAGCCCTTCACCGCGCCGTTGTGGCTGAAGAGCACTCCGCCGCCGCTGAAGGGCGCGGCCGCCGCCTCGCCGTCCGGATCCGCCTCGGTGGCGTCCCGGACCGCGGCGAGCAGCGCCTGGCTGCGCACCACTCTGGCCAGATCGGCGAAGGTCTGGTCGCCCCAGACGGGCCCCTGTCGGCGGTACCGTCCCGGCACCGGGTCCCCGTCCGCGTACCAGCCGACACCGAAACCGTCCGCGTTGACGGTCCCGTGCCGCTGCCGGCGCGGTTCCCAGGACTGCCGGACCAGTGAGTGCTCCGGTTGGGTCAGCACCACGCCCAGGCGCACCGGCGGCCCCACATAGGCGATATGGCGGCACATCAGAGATCCCTCGCCGTGCGGAATCCGGAGAAGATCTGGCGCCGCACCGGAAGGTCCCAGTTGCGGAACGTCCCCCGGCAGGCCACCGCGTCCACCGCGAACGAACCGCCGCGCAGCACCTTGTGGTCCGGGCCGAAGAACACCTCCGAGTACTCGCGGTACGGGAACGGTGCGAAGCCCGGATAGGGCAGGAAGTCGCTCGAGGTCCACTCCCACACGTCGCCGATAAGCTGCCCAGCGCCGGACGGCGAGCGCCCCGCGGCGTACGCCCCCGCGGGTGCGGGCCGCAGATGGCGCTGCCCGAGGTTGGCGCGCTCCGCAGTCGGGTCCGCGTCGCCCCACGGATAGCGCCGGGAGCGCCCGGAGGCGGGGTCGTGGCGGGCCGCCTTCTCCCACTCCGCCTCGCTGGGCAGCCTGCGGCCGGCCCAACGGGCGTACGCGTCCGCCTCGTACCAGCTCACGTGCAGCACCGGCTCGTCCGCCGGGACCGGCTCGGTCACTCCGAACCGGCGGCGCAGCCACTGCCCGGCGTCCCGGTGCCAGAACAGCGGCGCCGTCAGCCCGTGCTCACGCACCATGGCCCATCCCGCGCTTGCCCACCAGCGCTGCTCCGTGTAGCCGCCGTCCTCGATGAACGCCCGGTAGGCGCCGCAGGTCACAGGCGCGGTGTCGATGAGGAAGCCGGGGACTTCGCGCCGGTGCGCGGGGCGTTCGTTGTCGAGTGCCCACGGTTCCGTCGACGTTCCCATGGTGAACGGGCCGCCCGGGATCAGGACTTCCGCCGGAAGAGAGGTCGCGTCGGTGGCCCGGGGCGGCTCGGGTGCGCTCAGGGCGGCGGGGCCCGAACGCAACTGATGAGTGATCAGCATGGTTTCGTCGTGCTGTTGTTCATGTTGCGCGATCATTCCGAAGGCGAATCCTGACCGCACCAGCGGGCGGCCGCCCAGTGGCGTTGACTCCAGTACGTCCAGCGCCCGGCCGCGTACTTCCGAGGCGTACGTACGGGCCTCGGCGGGCGCCAGCAGCGGCAGGGAGGGGCGGGTGGCCCGAGGGTGCTCGAAGGCGTCGTAGAGGCCGTCGATCTCAGGGCGCATGGCCTCGCGGCCGGCGACACCGCGCAGCAGCCACAGCTCTTCCTGGTTGCCGATGTGCGCGAGGTCCCAGACCAGGGGCGACATCAACGGTGAGTGCTGAGCGGTGAGTTCGTGATCGTCCACACTGTCGGTGAGCAGCGTGGTGCGCTCGCGGGCGGTGAGCAGCGCGGCGAGCGCGCGCTCACGGAGCACCTCGGGGTCCTGGGCGTCCGGGCTCTGCGGCCCGTACGGCGAGGGTGCGGGGGAGTCGGTCATGAGAGGGTCCCCTTCGGGTGGGCCGAACCGCGGCGCCGGTCCGTCGTGAGCAGTTCCCGCAGGTCGTCGGCCGGACATCGGCCCCGTGCGACATAGCGGTCGCGGAAGCCTGCCACCGCGTCCCGCACAGCCTCCGTGGCACCCATCCGCGGCAGCGCCTCCAAGGCCAGCTCGAAGCAGGTGACCGCCGCCGCCCGCAGCTCCGGATCGGTCAGCCCGTCGCGGGCGGCCCTGACCCAGAGCGGATTGCGCGGCGCGGCCAGGGGGCCCGCCGTCTCGGCCAGGGGTTTGACGGTGCGGTACACGGTTTCGGCGGCCTCCGGGTCGTCGAACAGGGCAGTGGTGACGGCCAGCGGCACGAGCCAGCCGTCGTCACCGGACTGCGCGTCGATCATGCGCAGCTCCAGATGTCCGCGCGGGCGCACCGGCGGGAACAACGTGGTGATGTGGTAGTCGAGATCGGCCCGGTCCGGGCGCCGCGGTTCCCCGCGGCGGATCCAGTCGCGGAAGGTGAGCCCCTCGGGCACGGCCCAGGGCTCCTCGTCGCCCCGGATGCACATGACGGGCGTGTCGAGGACGTAGGCGGCCCAGGCGTCCCGGGGTGGCAGCTGCCCGGCCGGGGCCAGCGTGCGCAGCGGATCCAGGTCGGCCCACAGCGACTGACGCATCGAGCGCCACGGCGTCGGCCTCCCCAGCCGGAACGGCGAGTTGGCGAACGCCGCCACCAGCACCGCACCCAGCAGATGGGCCAGCTGCCAGCGCCGCCCGTACCCGAGCGGTCCCGGCTCCTCCTCTCCGGCGTCCAGGCAGACCTGGACGGACGCGGTCGTGCACATCATGGCCCGGCCCGCCGGGCCCGACCGGTCGAGCGCGAGCTCCATGGCGTCGTATCGGGGCCGGCGCAGCAGCCGGTGCGGTGGATTCCAGGGATCGACGCCGAACCCGGCAGGAGCCAGGTCAAGGCGCCCGAGGGTGTCACGCACGGCGACGAGATCGGCGGCCGTGTCGTTGATGCACGCCATGAGCGATTCGGCGGGGCGCGAGCTGAGTTCCAGCTGGCCGCCGGGCTCGAAGGTGAGCGCCGCGTTCAGGGGCAGCGCCCGGACGGCCGTCGCGGCCGCTTCGAGACGGTGGTGCGGGACAGGAAGGTGGGGCAGATCGCGATCGTGCAGGAGCCATTCGAGCTCGACCCCCACGATGCGGGGCGGTCCTGTCTTGAAGCAGATACAGCGCAGTAAATCCTCCGCCTCGCCCTCGCCGATGGGTGTGGCCTGTCCGGGCGGACCGTGTTCGCCGGGTGTGTCGGATGACATGCCGGGCCTCCTCTTCCGGTGCGTCCGTCCTACCCAAACCCTTGTCGGGAGTTCGCACAAGGGTGCCCCTGTGCGTCGGAAAATCACTTGCGTCCCTACCGTGGGAGCGTTGACGATGCCCCGTATGCACCATAAGGGGGAGGGCCGGTGAGCGCCCGGCTGCGCGGTATCGCGCGAGAGACTGAGACGATCGTCGAGGCGGGTCGCTACCGCACACCGCAGGGGCGGGAGGTCAGCATCGAGCGTGCGCTGACCGCAGCCCTCTCTGGCACCAGGCTGTACGGCCCCGAGCCGGTGCATGTCGCCGCGCTGGACGGAGACCGCACGCCGCGCATCGAGGTCACCGGCGAGAGCAGCCTGCAGGCGGCCGTCCGGATGACCGGCGGGGAACCGGGCAAGGTCGCCGTCCTGAACTACGCCTCCGCGCGCAATCCCGGCGGGGGATACCTCAACGGGGCGCAGGCGCAGGAGGAGGCCCTGTGCCGCGGCTCAGCCCTGTACGCGACGCTGCTGCGGGCCCCCGAGTACTACGCCCACCACCGGGCCGAACGCAGCGCCTTCTACACCGACCGGGTCATCCACTCACCGGGCGTTCCCGTCTTCCGCGACGACCGCGGCCGGCTCCTCGACACCCCGTACACGGCGGGATTCCTCACCTCACCCGCACCCAACGCCGGGGTGATCCGCAGCCGGACCCCGGAGCTGGCGCACCACATCCCTGCCGCCCTTGCCGCGCGCGCCGAACGGGTGCTGGAGGTCGCGGCGGTGCGCGGCTACCGCAGGCTGGTGCTGGGCGCCTGGGGATGCGGCGTGTTCCGCAACGACCCGGCGGAGGTGGCGGGAGCCTTCCGCGCCCTGCTCACCGACGGCGGTCGCTTCGCAGGCCATTTCGAGCAGATCGTCTTCGGGATTCTCGACCGGAATGACGATTCGCCCACCCGGGCCGCCTTCGCCCGTACGTTTGACGGCGAGGGTCAACTCTCACGCTGAGGTTGAGCCATAGGCTTCGACGTCAGCCGGCCCGTCGAGCCTGGGCCGTCCGGGTCCGGCGGGCCCGCCACGACGGCGCGGGCCTGCGGCCGCCGTGGCGGATCGCCGCCGGCCGTCACCGCCAGTCGTAGAGCTCCCGCAGCCGCCCGACGACCAGGTCGAACCTGTCCCGGTCCAGCGCGCACGCCTCACGCCGCATGCCGTCCTCGTGCACCCGCAGCACCCGGTCCAGATCGACCCAGGACGGACGGCCCGAACTGTCCCAGGGGCCCGCTCCCAGCGCCACCCATTCCCGGTCCTGGTCGTGCTGCTTGCTGGACAGCTGTACGGCAAGCAGGGTGCCTGCCCCTTCGCGGGCGACCACGAGGACCGGCCGGTCCTTGCCGCGCCCGTCGTTCTCCTCGAAGGGCACCCAGGTCCAGACGATCTCGCCCGGATCGGGGTCGCCGTCCCGGTCGGGGGCGTACGAGGTACGGACGGGGCCCACGTCGTGCGGGTCGGCCTGGGAGGTGGCGGTGGGACCGGCCTGGCCGGGGAAGGCGGCTGTGCTGTCATTGCGGTCGCTGCGGTGCTGGATGGTCATCGCAACACCGTAGGACCTGCACGGCCCCTCGTGTGGAGCGGGTCCGCCGTACGGGCCGCGGACCGCGATCGGGACGGCCCGCATCCCGCGGGTCCGGACCTCGGCCTGAGGTTCACACCCGGTCCGGGCCCCGGCGCGTCCCCGTGCCGAACGGGTCTGGAAGACTGCCCGACGCCATGAGTCAGTTACCCAAGCAGCCCGCCGAAGGCCCCGTTCCGACCAGCGCCGACGTGGCGCGTCTCGCCGGCGTCTCCCGGGCCACCGTGTCGTACGTACTCAACAACAACTCGGCCGTACGGATCAGCGATCCGACCCGCCGCCGGGTACGGGAGGCCGCCACCGAACTCGGCTACGTGCCCCATGCGGCCGCCCGTAGCCTGCGGGCCGGACACTCACGCATGGTGCTCCTGCCGACCGTGAACCTCCCCTCCGCGCCGCTGCACCACCGCTTCCTGCACGGGCTGGAATCCGGCCTGCGGCGCCTCGACTACACCGTCGTCCAGTACGGCTCGATCGGCCTGGACCCGGACGACGCCGCCCGTGCCTGGGCCGAACTGCGGCCGGTCGCCGTCATCGCGCCGGGGTCGGTCCCCCTGGCCCCGCAGAGCATCGCCGTGCTCCGGCGATCCGGCGCGAAGGCGGTCATCACCCTCGGGCCGCAGCCGGTGCCCGGCGCCCATGCGCTGATCACGGATCAGCGGGAGGTGGGCGCCAGCGCCGTCCGGCATCTGCTGGAGCGCGGCCGGCGCCGGATCGGCGTGGTCATGCCGGCAGAACCAGGTCTCGCCCTGTTCGCCGGCCCCCGGCTGGCCGGTGCCCGGCAGGTCGCCGCGGCCGGCGGGGCCCTGATCGAGGAGCTCCCGCTGCGGTACACGGAGGAATCGGCTGCAGGACTGGCCGCCGGCTGGCGCACGCTCGGTCTGGACGCCGTCTTCGCGTACGACGACAGCTACGCGATGCTGCTGATGCGGGCCCTCCAGGACGCCGGCATCGAGTTGCCCGCGGACACCGCCGTGGTCGGCGCGGACGATTCCATGCTGGGAAGGCTGTTGCGGCCCAGGCTCAGCAGCGTACGGATGGAACTGGCCACGGTGCAGCCGCTTGCCGACCTCGTCGACCGGCTGGTTCAGCACCCCGGGACGGAACCGGAACGTCATGACCTGCTGAGGGCGCGGACCGTCCACCGCGAGTCCAGCTGAACCTGCCGCCAGCGCGGCAACATGCGCGGCGGACGCCCCTTGCTTAGCGTCATGACCATGAGCCATCCGCAGAGTTACGAGATCCTGCTGGTCCCCGCGTTCACCGACGGCAAGGGCACGGCGGACAAGGGAGCAGACACGAAGGATCCCGGTGCCGGGGAATCCGGGTCCACTGAGGCCGGGTCCAGTGACGCCGGGTCCAGTGACGCCGGTTCCGGGGATGCCGGGGTCACGGATGCCGGTTCCGGGGATGCCGGGGTCGAGGATGCCGGTTCCGGGGATGCCGGGGTCGAGGATGCCGGGGTCGAGGATGCCGGGGTCGAGGATCCGGACACGAAGGACTCGGGTGCCCAGGACTCCGGCAGCCGGGCTGTCGGGAGCGTCCGTCCCGGCGCGGCCATCCGCTCGGCGGTCGTGGCCGCCACCGGTGAGACGGGCGAGTCGGGATACCCCCGCTACGCCGGCGACGGCATGGTGGCGGACATCGACCCCGAGACGCACACCGTCGAGGCACTGCTGATCGACGGTTCGGAGCTCGACTACGGGCTCTCGGTCCGCGTCTCGGAGCGGACGGCGGACGGCTGAAGCCGCCCTGCTCCCGGCACCGCAGCAGTCAGGGCCCGGCCGATGACGGCCGGGCCCTGCTGTGGGTGCGGCGTCGGTCCCGCCTACTTCTGTTCCTTCTGCTGGTCCTCGATGGACTTGCGGACCTCGTCCATGTCCAGCTTCCTGGCCTGGCCGATCACGTCCTCCAGGGCCGCCTCTGGCAGCGCGCCCGGCTGAGAGAAGACCGCCACGTTGTCCCGGACGATCATCAGCGTCGGAATGGACCGGATCTCGAAGGCGGCCGCCAGCTCCTGCTGGGCCTCCGTGTCGACCTTGGCGAAGACCAGGTCCTCGTGACGTTCGGACGCCGAGTCGTAGACCGGCGCGAACTGCCGACACGGGCCGCACCAGGAAGCCCAGAAGTCGATCAGGACGAACTCGTTCTCACTGACGACCTGATCGAAGTTTTCCTTGGTGAGCTCTACGGTGCTCATGCTCTGCTACCTCTTCCTGTGCCCGTATCGACGTGTCCCGGGACAACGGTGACCGTGCTTGCGCTATTCCGCCTGCCCATGTGGCCGCCGCGCACACCCATGACAAGAATGGCCCCATGACACATGCTGTGGAGCCTGTCGCGTACGACGTCGTGGTCATCGGTGCTGGTCCGGTGGGTGAGAACGTGGCCGACCGTGCCCGGGCCGCCGGGCTGAGCACCGCGATCGTGGAGTCCGAGCTCATCGGCGGCGAGTGCTCCTACTGGGCCTGCATGCCGAGCAAGGCCCTCCTGCGCCCCGTCGTCGCCCGCGCCGACGCCCGCCGCGTCCCGGGCCTCGCCGCCGCCGTCCAGGGCCCGCTCGACACCGCCGCCGTGCTCGCGCACCGCGACACGTACGCCTCGCACTGGAAGGACGACGGCCAGGCCGCCTGGCTGGAGGGGATCGGAGTCGACATCTACCGGGGCCACGGCCGGCTGGCGGGCCCGAAGGCGGTCACTGTCACGGCGCCCGACGGCACGGAGCGCCGGCTCACGGCCCGGCACGCGGTGGCCGTGTGCACGGGCAGCCGGGCCGTGGTCCCCGACCTTCCGGGCATCGACGGGGTCCGCCCCTGGACCAGCCGGGAGGCGACGAGCGCCAAGGAGGTACCCCGCCGTCTCATCGTCGTGGGCGGGGGAGTGGTCGGCGTGGAGATGGCCACCGTCTGGGGCGCCCTGGGAGCCGAGATCACCATGCTGGTCCGCGGCAAGGGGCTGCTGCCCCGCATGGAGCCGTTCGCCGGTGAGCTCGTCGCCGAAGCGCTGACCGACGCGGAAACGGACATCCGTACGGGCGTCTCGGTCACCTCCGTACAGCGCTCCGCCCCGGACGGACCGGTCACCGTCGCACTCGACAACGGCGAGCGGATCGAAGCGGACGAGATCCTCTTCGCGACCGGCCGCGCCCCGCGCACCGACGACCTGGGCCTGGAGACGGTCGACCTGAAGCCGGGGGGCTGGCTCACCGTCGACGACAGCTGCCGGGTCGAGGGGATCCCGTGGCTCTACGCCGTCGGCGACGTGAACCACCGGGCGCTCCTCACCCACCAGGGCAAGTACCAGGCCCGCATCGCGGGCGCGGCGATCGCCGCCCGTGCCCAGGGCGTCCCGCACCTGGAGACGGACCGCTGGGGTGCGCACGCGGCCACCGCCGATCACGCGGCCGTCCCGCAGGTCGTCTTCACCGACCCGGAGGCCGCCTCGGTCGGCCTCACCCTCGACGAGGCTGAGCAGGCCGGCCACCGCGTCCGGGCCGTCGACCACGACCTCGCGGCGGTGGCCGGCTCCGGCCTGTACGCGGACGGCTACCGGGGCCGCGCCCGCATGATCGTCGACCTGGACCGGGAGATCCTGCTGGGCGTCACCTTCGTGGGCCCGGGCATCGGTGAGCTGCTGCACTCGGCGACGATCGCGGTCGCGGGAGAGGTCCCCCTCGACCGGCTCTGGCACGCGGTCCCCGCTTACCCGACGATCAGCGAGATCTGGCTCCGGCTACTGGAGACGTACCGGGGGGATTAGGGCCTTTTGTCCGGATCAGGCTGGGCCGCCCGGGAATCCTGCCGAGATGCGGCACGGGCCGGGTGGCCGAGAGGGGAGGCATCGGTTCCGGCGGGGAGTGGGGAGGCACCGGTTTCGGCGGGGGGTGTCCATCGCACCGCTCAATGACACGGAAGGACCTCCATGACGAGAGAACGGACGGCCTGTGTGCCGTCGGCCTCCCTGGTACTGATTGTGGGGATGTCCGGATCCGGCAAGACAACGGTGGGCCGGCTTCTTGCCGAGCGGCTCGGCTGGTCCTTCCGGGACGCGGACGACTTCCACTCCGCGGCCGCCCGTGACCGGATGGCAGCCGGTCAGGCTCTCACGGACAACGATCGCGAGCCCTGGCTGGATGCCATCTCGGCATGGCTGGACCAGGAGGCAGCCGCGAACCGGCCTGCTGTCGTTGCCTGTTCCGCCCTCAGACGCGCCTACCGCGACCGGCTTCTGAGCGGGCGGTCCGGAGCGCGCCTGGTCTATCTGCACGGTGCACCGGAGCTGATTCGCTCGCGGCTGTCCGACAGACGAGGCCACTTCTTCCCGCCGAGGCTGCTGGGGAGCCAGATCGCCGACTTCGAAGAGCCCGAACCGGACGAGTGCCCCCTCGTGGTGGAGATCGACCAGCCGCCGGAGGCGGTCGTGAGCGCGCTGGCCCCGTTGCTGCACCGGGCCCCCACCCGGGGCGAACCGTGCAAGGAGCGCGCCGCAGGTGCCGCGGCCTCGTCCGCGGCGACTCCCGTGAGCCCGACAGGTGAACAGTGGACCCTGAGACGGAAGGGGCAGAAAGCCGTAGTCGTCCAACTGGGCGCCGCCCTGCGCCATTACGAGGTGGACGGGCGGACCCTGCTGGACGGATTCGCCTCCGACGCACCCATTACCGGCGGGCGGGGGCAGTTGCTCGCGCCCTGGCCCAACCGCATCGGCGGCGGCTGCTACCGCTTCGAAGGAGCGGACCTGCAACTCCCGCTCACCGAACCGGAGAAGGGCAATGCGATCCACGGGCTGGTCCGCTGGGTCCCGTGGCAGTTGCAGGCCCGAAGCGAGGAATCGCTGCGGTTGGGGACCGTGCTCCGTCCGCAGCCGGGCTATCCCTTCCTGCTGGACCTGACCGCCGAGTACCGGCTGGGGCCCGCCGGCCTCGACGTCCTCGTCTCCGCGACCCACCTGGGGAACGGGCCCGCCCCCTACGGCGTGGGCCAGCATCCGTACCTCACGCTCGGTACCGGCACGGTCGACACGGTTCTGCTGACCGTGCCCGCAGGGGACCGCATGATCACAGACGACCGGGGACTGCCGGTCGGCCGGGAACCGGTCGAGGGTTCGGACTTCGACTTCCGTACGGCTCGCCCCATCGGCTCCCTGCGGCTGGACACCGCGTTCGGCCTCGACCGCGTCGACGGCGAAGCGGTCGTCCGGCTTGCGCACCCCTCAGGAACTCACGGAGTGGATGTCCGACTCGGCGAAGGCGCTCGGTACGTGCAGATCTACACGGGCGACACGCTGCCGGAGACCGAACGCCGCCGGGGTGTCGCCGTCGAGCCCATGTCGTGCCCGCCGGACGCCTTTCGCAGCGGCTCCGGTCCCGACGTACTGGAGCAGGGTGACACCCATGTGCTCCGTTGGGGCCTCAGCGCATGGCGGGCCCCATGACCACGCCCAGACCTCCGCGCCGCCTCCTCGCGGCACCCCGCACGCCCTCGGGGCGTACCCCGACGGGCCGCGTGAGCGACTGAGCCGACCGGAGGAAGCCGCTGCGCCCAATGGCTCAACACCGGCCCGGTCAGGGCTGCCGCGATGCGCATCGGTGATTGCCTGTCCCCGCCTGCCGGACAGCGGACGGGCGGACGGCCGCGCAGCGAGGAGAGGCATCATGGATTCCCACGACGAGGGATTGCAGGGTGCGTTGCCGGCCCACTTGCTCAAGGGCCAGACAGCACTGGTGACGGGCGCCAATTCGGGCATCGGCAAGGCCACCGCCATCGCGCTCGGCAGGGCCGGCGCGGACGTGGTGGTCAACTACGTGAGCGGTCGTGACGCGGCCGAGCAGGTGGTGCAGGAGATCACCTCGTTCGGGGTGCGTGCGGTGGCCAGTGAGGCGGACGTCTCTCAGGAGAGTCAGGTCATCGCGATGGTGGACCGAGCGGTCCAGGACTTCGGGACACTCGACATCCTGGTCGCCAATGCCGGTATGCAGCGTGATGCCAGGTTCACCGACATGACGCTCGCCCAGTGGCAGAAGGTGCTCGACGTCAATCTCACGGGCCAGTTCCTGTGCGCACGGGAGGCCACCAAGGAGTTCCGGCGCCGCGGAGTGGTCCCGGAGGTGTCCCGGGCGGCGGGGAAGATCATCTGTATGAGCTCGGTGCACCAGCTCATCCCCTGGGCAGGGCACGTGAACTACGCCTCCTCCAAGGGAGGCGTTCAGATGATGATGCAGACCCTGGCCCAAGAGCTCGCACCGGAGAAGATCCGGGTGAACGCCGTCGCCCCCGGGGCGATCAAGACCCCCATCAACACGAGTGCCTGGGAGACGCCGGCGGCCCGGGAGGACCTCTTGCGTCTGATCCCGTACGACCGTATCGGGGACCCCGAGGACATCGCGCACGCCGTCGTCCTGCTCGCATCCGACCTCATGGACTACGTGGTGGGGACGACCCTCTACGTCGACGGCGGCATGACACTCTTCCCCGGGTTCGCGACCGGCGGCTGACCCCTTTCGCAGGCCCCGAACAGCGAAGGCGGTTATGCACACCTCGGTCCACCTGCTGGCGAGTGCTCCCGATCAACTCCTGCCGGCCCGAGAACTCATGGCCTTCACCCTGGCCTCCCACATCATTCTGGTCCCGCTCGGCGTGGCCCTGCCCCTGATCACCCTGGTCATGCACTACCGCGGACTGCGCCACAAGGACACGACGTCCCTTCTGCTGGCGCGGCGCTGGTCGGCGGTGATGGCGGTTCGGTTCGCCGTCGGTGTCGTGACCGGCACTGTGCTGTCGTTCGAATTCGGCCTGCTCTGGCCGGGGATGACGGGCAGATGGGGCGATGTCTTCGGTATCGGCTTCGGGGTCGAGGCCTGGGCGTTCTTCCTCGAAGCGGTCCTCATCGCCATCTACCTCTACGGATGGCGGCGGTTGAAGCCGCGGACACACCTCCTGCTCGGACTGCCGCTTCCGGCCACGGCGCTGCTGGGAGCGTTCGGCATCCTGGCGGCCAACTCCTGGATGAAAACACCGCAGGGCTTCTCCCTCGACGCCACCGGCAATCCGATCGACGTGAACATCTGGAAGGCGATCTTCGCGCCGATGTTCGGGCCGCAGTACTGGCACTTCGTCGTGGCCATGCTGCTGACCGCGGGCTGCATGGTGGCCGGTGTCCACGCGGTCGGCCGGCTGAGGAGACGCCGCCACCGGTACCACCGGCTCGGCTTCACCGTTCCCTTCACTGTCGCCGCGTTGGCGACCCCGGTTCAGTTCGTCCTGGGCGACTCCCTCGCCCGGTCGGTGTTCCACAAGCAGCCGGTCAGGTCCGCGGCCATGGAGGTCGTCTGGAAGACCGGCACCCGCGTCCCGGAGTACCTGTTCGGCCCCTTCGGCGATCCCGGGAACGGCGCCGGTGCGGGAGTCACCTGACCGTCAGAACGGTTTCCTTCCCCCTGAGCCAGGACTCTGCCGAAAGGAGTTGCTGTGACCAACGACGAGATCTACCTAGGAATCGCACTGACCCTGATCCTCGCCACCGGGTCACAGATCCTGGCGGGCAAGCTGCGCGTTCCCGCCCTCATCATTCTGCTGCCTGCCGGGTTCACGGCCGGCGCGCTGACGGACGTGGTCCACCCCGACAAACTGATGGGGCAGAACTTCGACGTCCTCGTGTCGATGTCCGTGGCGGTGATCCTCTACGACGCAGGTCTCGGGCTCAACCTGCGCAAGCTCACCGGCCGCACCCGGTGGATCGTGGGCCGGCTGCTGCTGCTCGGTGTGATCGTCACTTTCCTGGTCACCTCCGCCGTCGCACCTGCGATGTTCGACATGCCCCTCAAGGTCGCCTCGATGCTCGGCGTGATCCTGGTCGTCTCCGGTCCCACGGTCGTGGGCCCCATTCTCGACTTCGTACGGCCCACGGACAAAGCGCGCCGCATCCTCATCTGGGAAGGGACCCTGACCGACCCGATCGGCGGCATCCTGGGCGCACTTGTCTTCCACGCCATCGCCACCACGCACCGGGTGGACATCGGCCGGGGCTACCAACTGGGCCAGTTCGCCCTCAGCATGGCTGTGGGGCTGATCGGCGGCGCGGTGGGGACGGCACTGCTCTGGCTGACGCTCCGCACGCTGCGCCTCGGCGAGACGCTCGGGACGCTGGCCCAGCTGACCACCGTGATCGCCGTGTCCGCAGGCGCCGACATCGTCCGGGACGACACAGGACTCATCGCCGCCATCGTCACGGGCCTGGCCGTCACCAACATCGGGGGTTTCGACATGCCCGCGCGGCGCCCCTTCTTCGAGACGCTGGCCCAGCTGATCATCGGCCTGCTGTTCGTCTCGATCTCCGCCACCGTCACACCGGCCTCCCTCGTGCCCGTTCTCCTCCCGGCCCTCGCTCTCATCGCCATCCTGGTGCTCGTGGTCCGGCCGTTCGTGGCCTATGTGTCGACCGCGGGCTCCGGTCTGTCCATGGGAGAGAGGGCCTTCGTCGGATGGATGGCGCCCCGAGGCATCGTCGCGGCTGCCACGGCCACGGCGTTCTCGGCGAACCTCGTCGACAGAGGCGTAGGCGGAGCAGCCAAGATCCTTCCCGTCACCTTCCTCGTGATCGTCGGGACGGTCCTCCTGTACGCCCTGACCGCGGCACCGGTCGCCAGAGTGCTGCGCATCGTCAAGCCCGTCGGAACACGGATCCTCCTGGTCGGCGGGGAGCCGTGGGTGGTGGACCTCGGCAGGACCCTGCGGTCCGCAGGGCTGGACGTGCTGATGTGGGCGGGCCTCGACGAGGAGCGGCAACGGATCACCGGAGCCGGGATCGAACTCGCAGGCGGCGACCTGCTGGCCACCGCCACCAACCCGGGCGCCCGGCTGGAAGGTGTGACGGCCGTGTTCCTGGCCACCGACGACGACGACTTCAACGCGCTTGCCTCGGTGGTGATGCAGGACAGCGTCGAGGGGCCGGTCTACCGGGTCGGACCTCCCGAGGACAGTCATGGCGTGGTCGCCCCCTACACGGGCGGCGACATTCTCTTCGGCAGACCCCTCGTCCGTCACACACTGGCCGCGCGGTACGAGACGGGAGCGCGCTTCGTGGTCCAGGAAGCCTCGGCTCCCGTGCCGCTCGGGAGCGAGACCCTGTTCGTGGTGCGTGACGGTCTGAGACTGGAACCCGTGACCGAGAAGCGGCGCATCAGACCAGGGGAAGGCGACAGCGTGGTGCTGCTGACCCCCGGCACCGAGCAGTGAGGCCCGCTCGCCTCATGCGTGTCGCAGTCGCCTGCGACCCGTCGAGGGTGCCGGTTCCCGGGTATCCGCACGGCGGAGCGACAACGGGGGGCCGACGCCGGATGCAGGGAAGGCAGGCCGGTCCTGACATGGGATTCAGATGCCGAAACGACTGCGCCGGCCCCGAAGAGAGGGACGACACATGCGGTTCATGATGTCCTGGGCCTCCGTATTCCGACTTCGGCAGTACGTGAAGGCGAACCTGTGGATCACGCCGCTGTTCGGTCTCCTACTGGGAATCGTTCTGGCCGAGTCGGCCATCAACGCCGACAGTTCTGACTGGCCGCCGAGTGGCTGGCGCTATTCGGCGGCGACGGCGACCGGAGTGCTGAGTTCCATCGTCGGGGCGATGATCGCACTTCTGGGTTTCGTGGTGACCATCGGTGTTCTGGTCATTCAGCAGGCCACCGGAACGCTGTCTCCCAGATACATGCGGCTCTGGTACAGGGACCGGCTGCAGAAGGCCGTGCTGGCCACCTTCACCGGCACGTTCGCCTTCGCCTTCTCCTTGTTGCGCAGCATCGAGTCGAATTCGGTACCGGACCTCGGGGTCACCCTCGCGGGCGGTGCCGTGGCGGTCAGCCTGATGCTGTTGCTCGTCTATCTGAACCGCTTCACGCACAACCTCAGACCGGTGGCCATCGCCGATATCGTGGGCCGAATGGGAGAGGACGTCTTCGAGCACGGGGCCATGACCGTCAGGGCCTCGGCGCCGAAGGACGGTGAACCCCCGGAGCCGGGCGGGCGGATGACCGTTGTCCGCGCGGCGGCAAGCGGGGCCGTCCAGGCCCTCGACACGGCCGGCCTCTCGGCTGTCGCCGAACGGCACGACTGCGTGTTCACCGTGCCGCATGTCATCGGTGACTACGTTCACCGAGGCGCCGTCCTCGTGGAGATCCACGGCGGCACCTCCACCCCCGACCACCGGCACGTGACCGGTCTCATCGCGCTCGGCCCCGAGCGCACGATCGAACAGGACCCGGCCTTCGCCCTCCGGGTCCTCGTCGACATCGCCATCCGCGCCCTCTCGCCCGCTGTCAACGACCCCACCACCGCCGTACAGGTCCTCAACCACATCGAGTCGTTCCTCACCATGGTCGGCCAGTCGCCGCTCCCCGGCCGGTACGTACTGGCCGGAGCCGACGGCAGGCCGCGGCTCGTCCTGAGGGGGAGAGGGTGGGAGGACTACCTTCAGCTCGCCGTCTCCGAGATCCGCGACTACGGAGCGACGTCCTTGCAGGTCTGCCGACGGCTGCGTGCCCTGCTCGACGGGCTCCTCGAAAGCCTGCCGCCCTTCCAGCACCCGGCAGTCCGGGCGGAGATGGAGCTCCTGTCCGCATCGGTGGAACGGGCGTTCCCCGATGCGGCCCGCCGTTCCGCCGCACGGACTGCCGACAGCCAGGGCGTGGGCGGCAGGTCCTGGCCTGGGCGATAGCCGGGGCGGCCACGTCTCCCGTCACCCCGGAGACGGCGTCACGTCCGGCCTTGAGCGCCCCTCAGTGCGGCTCTGCCCAGCCGTGCCGGACGGCGTGACCGCCGAGCTGCATCCGGGTCCGGACTCCGGCCATGTCCATCAGGCGGCGCAGGCGTCGGTGCAGCGTGCGCGGTGAAAGCCCGAGCTGTGTGGCGGCCGTCGGGTCGGTCAGGCCTGCCAGCAGCAGGGCGAGAATTCTCCGGTCGAGATCGGTCGGTCCTTCCGCACCGAGCTCGACGACCGGTTCGGCTTCTTCGCCGGAGCCCGACAGCTCGAGTGGGTGCGCGGTGCGCCATACGGTCTCGAACAGTGCGTCCAGTGCATCCAGCAGGCCGCTGCGGTGCAGCAGCACGGCGCCGGGCACCCCGGCCGGCGTGACGGCGAGTGGCACGAGGCCGAGGTCGGCGTCGGCCAGCACGAGTTTCATCGGCAACTCGTCGGCGACACGCAGTTCCACGCCGTTGCGCAGCGACTCGATCGCGTCGGCGATGATGCCCGGCTCTGCCAGTACGGCCCGGTCCAGCACCACCCGGAAGTGCACGCCGCGGCCGAGGGCCATGGGTTCGGCCGAGTTCTCGTCAGGGGACACGGCGACGAACGGCGCTGTGATGAAGGTGCGCACCTGCGTGCGGGCGGCCTGCTGCACCTGGAGGAAGCGATGGCGGATGGCGTCGACGCCCGTGACGACCTCGATGAGATCGCTGATGCTGCTCCCGGTCATCGCCGCCCGGTGCTCCTCGGCGAAGGTCACCAGCGCCTGCTCGGCCACCCGTAGCCCGTCGCGCCGCTGGCTGATGAGAGCGCCGAGCGCCATGGCCGGCGGCGCGGCCGTGAACCGCTCGTCCACCGACCTGATCACAAGTCCCCACCCGACCAGATGGCGCAGGGCCTCGTCGATGTGGGTCTGCGACACCTCGAGCAGATCCGACAGCAGCACCGCGGTGCAGTTCGGCCGTCCGAGCACCGCCCGGTAGACGCGCTCATCATCGGGCGCCAGGCCCAGGACATCCAGCATCGGCGACCGACTCTCTTCCGCTTGCCGCAGCGGGGAGAGTATGCGCCACGGTGGCAGGCCCTGAATAGTTGCTGCTGGGAGCTGGTGTGACGGGAAGGACCCCGGGGAGTCGCCTCCCCGGGGCCCGACGGTGTGGCTCATCGCAGGCCGTACGCCCGGATGATTTCGTTCTTGACGCCGAAACCGCTGTCCGTCGCGGCGCTCGCGCGGACCGAGACGAAGCCACCGCGCTTCTTGACCGTCCTGAACGAACCCGTCCAGTAGCCATGGGTGCCCTTGGCCAGGGTCACCTTCTGCCAGGTGGCGCCGTCGTCGTACGAGACGTCCAGCTTCACCGTGGTGACCTTGCCCGGCACGGTGCCGAGGTCCATCGACACCGGCTTGAGCGCGATCTTCTGGGTCGCATCGGCCTTGACGTCGCCGTGCAGGTCCGACTCCAGCTTGTAGTCCAGGTTCAGCACCGAGAACGGCTCGAAGTAGTCCGAGTCGACGGTGTCGGACATGAACGTCCACTCGGTGTGGGTGCGCGTCGACAGCCGGAAGACATCACCGGGCCGCTCCGCGTCGAGGACGGCGCGGTAGGGAAGGTTGCCCGCCGGCACCTCCTGCCACTGCATGTCCCCGCTGACCGGGTTGTCCTGGATCAGCGTGTCGCCCTGGAATATCTGCAGGTGGGACGGCGTCTCACCCCAAGGCAGGTAACCGCCCAGCCGCATGTTGTCGCTGGCGGAGGCCCATGCCTGCACGTTCCAGGTCATGTAGTTCCCCCAACGGGAGTTGTACACACCGAAGGACTCGCCCTGGCCTGGCCGTGTCGCCGGAGCGAACCAGTCCAGACGGGTGGTGCTGCCCTTGGCATACGTGTTGTCGCCCGACACCATCGTCCACGGCAGGGCTCCGTCGACGCCCTGTGTGTGGAACTCCCTCCAGTCCTGGCCCGGGGTCACCCATTCCGTGCGGGTGCCCGGGTGCCACTCGACCTCGGGGAGGTTGAACGACGGGCTGAGGGTGAAGTCGGACCGGTAGCCTTCTGCCGACTTGCCGTCCGTGGCCGAGTAGTAGCGGGCATCGATCCGGGCGAGGTCACGCTTGCCCGGCTTGTAGACCAGGGCCCGGTTCGGCACCTGGCCGGGGTAGTCCCGGGTCAGGTCGTAGACGAACGGTGTGTACTCGGTCTGCTGTGCGGTCAGCTTGATGCCGGCCTTGGCCATCGAGACAAGGGTCCTGCCCGCGTCGCGGTGCACGGTGGCGACCGGGATGGTCGACTCGCCGACGTACTCCATCAGGGAGCCGACGCCGTCGTTGACCACGATCAGCGCCTTCGCACCGGCCGCGACCGCGGCTTCGGCGCGCTCCTGCGGCGTGACCTCGTCGCTGTGCTCGATGACGACGACCTTGCCCTTGGCCCTGACCTTCGCATATGCGGCCGCCGCGCCGTTGCCCGCGTAGACGGCGTCCAGCCTGTCCGTGCCGGTGTCCAGGGCGCTGCCCGCCTGCACCAGCGCCTCGAAGTCGAGCCGGCCGCCCAACGCGCTCAGGCTGAGCTGCGGCTCGCCCTTGCGCCAGCGGGTGGTCAGTATGAACTCGCCCTGTTTCATCGGCTCCGTCGGCGCGACGTAGACGTCGTCGTACGTCGGCGGCAGTACGTACGCGCTGCGGTAGTCCATGTACGGGTCGAGGCCCTTGTAGTGGACGTTGAAATCGACCTTTCGCTGGCGGTCCTCGGTGCGCTGCGGTGCCTCGGTCTGCAGCAGGCGTGCCTTGCTCGCGTCCAGCACCACGTCCATGGAGCGGTCCTTGAGCACGGTCTCCGGGTCGACCAGCACGGCCAGGCCCGAGCGGTCCGCCTTCTCGCCGGCCACGTCGATGTACCCCGCGACGGTGTACAGGCCGGGTGCCATGCGCATGGTGGTCGAGCCGTCGACGTAGACATTCCACGGCCAGACGTCGCCGGCCAGGTTGATCCCCACCCAGCCGGCGGCGGGCTTGCCGTCCCGGCCGAGCAGCTTGATGTTCAGGTCGTAGCGCTCCTCCTCCTTCAGCAGCGCCACGGAGGTGCGGGTCACCGCCTTCCCGGTGGCCGCGTCGGTGCCTGTCACGTAGCCGACGTGCCGGCCTGCCGAGGCGGTCTGCGGGTCACCGGTCACCGGGACGGCGGCGGTGCCGCCCGCCGGGACGGTCACCTTGGTGGCACCCAGCGCGAACGGGCCGCCGTCGTCGGTCAGTGCCAGGTTCAGCGTGACGTCGGCGGAACCGGTGTTGGTGAAGGCCAGGTCCTTCGTGACGGCGACGTCGCTCGGCTCGTGCGGCCATGTGTAGTTGCCGAAGAAGAGCGAGCCGCTGCTGCGGACCGTGGTGCGTACGGCGGCGGCCACGTCGACACGGCCGGTGCCGACCTCGTACGGCGAGTACCCGTCGTCCAGGCCCTTCGCGCTGCTCATCAGGTGTTCCTTGAGCTGCGCGCCGGTCCAGTCCGGGTGCTGCTGGGCCAGGATCGCCGCCGCGCCGACTACGTGCGGGGTGGCCATCGAAGTGCCGCTGAGGGTGCGGTAGAGGCCCTCACCACCGTCCGTCATCTCCTGCGAGCGGGCCGCGGTGATGTCCACGCCGGGCGCCGCGATGTCCGGCTTCATGCCGCCGGAGTTGGCCAGCGGGCCGGTGCTGGAGAAGGACGCGAGCTGGTCCTGCTTGTCCGTGGCGGCCACCGTCAGGGCCGAGGCGGCCGCACCCGGGGCGGAGATGCTCTCCGGGCCCGCGTTGCCGGCGGCGATGACGAACAGGGTGCCGTATTGCTCGGACAGAGCGTCGACCGTCTGCGACATCGGGTCGCTGCCGTCCGTCGGGTAGGAGTCGCCGAGGCTCATGTTGACGACGTCCGCACCGGACTCGGCAGCCCACTGCATGCCGGCCATGACCCAGGAGTCCTGGCCGGAGCCCTCCGCGCCGCCGAGCACCTTGCCGACGAACAGGTCGGCGCCGGGGGCGACGCCCTTGTTGTCGCCACCGGAGGCGGCGCCGGAGCCGACGATCGTGCTGGCCACGTGCGTGCCGTGCCCGTTGACGTCGGTGACGGCCTCACCCGGCACGAAGCTGGTCGTGCCGTCGATCAGGCCGGCGAAGTCGGGGTGGTTGACGTCGATGCCGGTGTCGAGCACCGCGACCTTGACACCCTTGCCGGTGTAGCCGGCCGCCCAGGCCTCGGGCGCGCCGATCAGCGGCACGCTGTCCTTCAGGTTGGCCTTCACGCGACCGTCGAGCCACAGCTTCGACACACCCGCGCCCAACGTCGCGCTACCCTGCGGCGCGACGGTGGTCCAGAAGGTGCGAGCCTGCCGCTTCTCGGTGCTGAGTGCGGCACCGTGGATGCCCTTGAGCCTGCGGGACAGCTTGCTGCCCCGGGGGGCCGTCGGGTCGACGGCGGAGCGGGACTTCGGCTGGGCGTACGCCGCGATCAGCGGCACCGCGGCCGACTTCGCGTCGTCGTAGCCCATCTCGATCAGGCCGGTGACGTTGAACAGCCGGCGGTCCAGTCTGTCCGCGCCCAGCAGCGGCGCCGCCTCGTCCGGGATGACGAACAGGTCGCCCTTGATCTCCTGGATCTTTACGCCGCCGACGGCGCTGTCCGGCCGGTCGACGTCGGCGGTCTGCTTGCCGTCGGCCATCGTCGTGACGGTGACGACGTCGCCGGTGACCAGGGTGACCTTGTGGGTCGCCGAGGGCCTGGCGGGAACGGTGGGCTTGCTCGGAGCAGCTTGTGCGGGCGCTTGCAGAACTGCGAGCCCCGACGCCAGAAGCGGCACCACGGTGGCGGTCGAGATCAACTGCCAGCGTCTGCGCCGGAAGGCGGAAGACTGAGAGGGGGAGTACATGCCAAGGGTCTATCGGCCGGAAGTGCGCGACGTGAAGGCCTGGTGGCGGCAAGTCTGCGCCATGGCAAAGACTTGTCAGCCGCAAAGGGCTGGAACCCGGGCAAGACTTGCTCGCCGACGCTGATGTTCCGCCCGGTGGGCGATGAGGCCCCGGGGCCTGCTGAGGTGTTCCGCTGCTGAGAACGCCCGGCGTCGGGGCGCCGACGCCTAGTGACCTGAGTCGGAGATTCGTTGGCAGTATGCGGCGACTTTGTCGAGGATTTCGTCGGCGGTCTTGGTCCAGATGAAGGGCCGAGGGTTGTCGTTCCAGTTGGCGAGCCATGAGCGGATGTCGCGCTCGAGAGCCTGGACGGAGCGGTGGACGCCGCGTCGGAGCTTCTTCTGCGTGAGCTCGGCGAACCATCGCTCCACCAGGTTCAGCCAGGACGATCCCGTCGGCGTGAAATGCAGGTGGAAGCGCGGGTGCGCCAGTAGCCACTGCTTGATCGCCGGAGTCTTGTGCGTCGCGTAGTTGTCCAGGATCAGGTGCACCTGAAACTCCGCGGGCACCTCCTTGTCGATCTTGGCGAGGAACTTCTTGAACTCGGCGGCCCGGTGCCGGCGGTGCAGGGAGCCGATGACCTTGCCGGAGGCGATCTCCAGGGCCGCGAACAACGTGGTGGTGCCTGCGCGGATGTAGTCGTGGCTGCGGCGTTCGGGAACCCCTGGCATCATCGGCAGCACCGGCTGGGACCGGTCCAGGGCCTGGATCTGCGACTTCTCGTCCACGCACAGCACGAGGGCCTTCTCCGGCGGGTCGAGGTAGAGGCCGACCACGTCGCGGACCTTGTCAATGAACAACGGATCGGTGGACAGCTTGAAGGTCTCGGACCGGTGCGGGGCCAGGGCGAAGGCCCGCCAGATCCGCGAGATCGCCGACTGCGACATCCCCGTCGCCTGCGCCATCGACCGTGTGGACCAGTGGGTGGCGTTCGCCGGCCGTTCTTCCAGAGTCTTGACGATCACCCGCTCGACATCCGCGTCGGTGATCTTGCGCGGCACACCGGGCCTGGGCTCGTCACACATGCCATCCAGGCCCCGGTCCAGGAAACGCCGACGCCATGTGCGGACCGTCTCGGGAACGACCCCGAGACGGCGCGACACCTCCGCGATCGAGTGGCCCTCGGCGCACTCGAGCACGATCCGCGACCGCAAGGCCAGTGCTTGAGCCGTCGAGCGACGACGCACCCACCCCTCAAGCACAGCCCGCTGTGCATCAGTTACCGACAACGCCGCAAGTTTCGGTCCAGGACGACTCACACCCAACCAACGACGAATCTCCGACTCAGGTCACTAGGGTTTTTCGTTTGGATCAGGCCGGATCAGGGAGCTCCCTCCTCCGCCGTGCGTCGCAAGGCGGAGGAGGGAGTCATGGCGGAGCCATGCCGACTGACGGCAACGCCGCGAGGTGCGGCGCCAGAGCCCGCGAGCCCGGCATGATCCAAACGAGAGGCCCTAGGTGCGGCCGGCCCCCGGACGGCGTGCTCAACGACCGGCGGTGGATCTCGACCGCGAGTGCGGCCGGTAGCCGGGTTGCTCGGTGCCCGGCGAGATGCGGTCGTCGGTGTGGCGGTGGACCCCCGCCGCCACCTCGCGCTGTTCCTTCGCCAGGACGGGCTGTCCTCAGTGGCCTAGGCTTGTCCATCGGGGCCGAAAGGGGCTCAAGATGGATGAATACCCCCTGATCGAGAACCATGGCCTGATCGGTGATCTGCAGACCGCGGCGCTCGTGACGACCGATGCCACGATCGACTGGTTCTGCTGTCCGCGCTTTGATTCGCCCAGTGTTTTCGGCTCTCTTCTCGACCGGCGTAAGGGTGGCCACTTCACCGTCGGACCGGTCGCGGAGAGCTACACCACCAAGCAGCTCTACCACCCGGACACCGCCGTTCTGGTCACGCGTTTCATGACCGAGGCCGGCACCGGTGAGGTGGTCGATTTCATGCCGGTGACCGGCGCGACCGCTACGGACCGGCACCGTCTGGTCCGGATGCTGCGCTGTGTCCGGGGCAGCATGACGTTCGAAGGGGAGATCGCTCCGCGCTTCGACTACGGCCGGCAGCCGCACGAGCTGCACATCTCGGAGCACGGGGCCCTGTTCACATCGAAGGACATGGATCTTGCTGTCCACGCCGTCCGCGAGCGGCAGGACGAGCGGCTGCTGAGCATCCGCCCGAACGACAACGACCTGCGTTTCACCCTGACTCTGCGAGCGGGACAGCGGCGCGGCCTGGTCATGGAATCCTCGCCCGGCGGGCCGCCGCACGAGGTCCCGGTGGCGGAGTTCGAGAGGCTCTTCGACGAGACCGTCGGGTTCTGGCGCTCCTGGCTGGGCCAGTCCACCTATACGGGCCGTTGGCGGGAAGCGGTGGAGCGTTCGGCCGTGACCCTGAAGCTCATGACGTACGCACCGACCGGTGCCCTGGTCGCAGCCCCCACGACGGCTCTGCCCGAGCAACTGGGTGGAGAACGCAACTGGGACTACCGGTTCACCTGGATCCGTGACGCGTCGTTCTCGGTGTACGCCTTGCTGGGCCTGGGGTTCAGGGAAGAGGCGTCGGCCTTCATCAGCTGGCTGCACGACCGCGTGAAGGAGGACGCCGACCACGGAAGCGGCACCGGGCCGCTGAACATCATGTACCGCGTCGACGGCTCGTCCGACCTGGTCGAGGAGACCCTGGACCACTGGGAGGGGTACGGCGGCTCCGCCCCGGTCCGCATCGGCAACGGAGCGGCGAGCCAGCTGCAACTGGACATCTACGGTGAGGCGCTCGACAGCATCTACTTTGCGCACCAGCACGGCATGCACCTCGACAACCGGGGCTGGAACGCGCTGCACACCCTTCTCGACTGGCTGGTCGACCACTGGGACCAGCCAGGAGAAGGGCTGTGGGAGACCCGTGGCGGCCGGAAGGACTTCACCTACGGCCGCGTGATGTCCTGGGTCGCCCTCGACCGCGCCGTGCGGATCGCCTATGACGACGGCCGCCCGGCGGCCCGTGGCCGCTGGGTGGAGGCCCGGGACGAGATCTACCGGCAGGTACTGAGCCGGGGATGGGACCCGAAGAAGCAGGCCTTCGTGCAGCATTACGGCGAGGACGTGCTCGACTCGTCACTGCTGCGCATGCCGACGGTCGGCTTCATCACGCCGGACGATCCGATGTGGAAGTCCACGCTGGACGCGATGGAACGCGAGCTGGTCAGTGACAGCCTGGTCTACCGCTACAACCCCGAGGCGTCGCCCGACGGCCTGCGCGGCTCCGAGGGAACGTTCTCCCTCTGCACGTTCATGTACGTCGATGCCCTGGCGCGGGCCGGCCGTACCGACCAGGCCCGACTGGTCCTGGAGAAGATGCTCACCTACGCCAACCACCTGGGCCTGTACTCGGAGGAGATCGGCCTGACCGGGCGGCAGTTGGGCAACTTCCCGCAGGCGTTCACGCACTTGGCCATGATCGATGCGGCCATCACCCTGGACGCGAGGCTCAACGAGGCGCGCAGGGGCGGGAAGTAGCCACGGCGCGAGCGCTTCGGAGTCGTCGGGCAAGGGTCCCGGAGCACGGCCCCCCTCGGGCTGTGCTCCGGGACCGATGGCCGCCGTGCCGGCTGTCTCAGGCCGTCGGCTGGGTGTCGCTGGTGGTGACGCGGACGTGGTCGACGACGAGTTGCTGGGGGAAGGCGGTGTTGCCGTCGGGGTCGCCGGGCCAGTATCCGCCGACGGCGAGGTTGAGGATGAGGAAGAAGGGCTTGTTGAAGGCCCAGGTGTTGGAGCCGGTGTCGGCGGGGGTGCGGTGCTGGTAGACGTTGCCGTCGACGGACCAGGTGACCGAGTCGGGCGCCCAGTCGATGGCGAAGGTGTGGAAGGCGTCGGCGAAGGCCTGCCCGTTCGCAAGGGTGTACCCGGCGCCGATGCCGGCCGAGCCGGAGTAGCCGGGGCCGTGCAGGGTGCCGTGGACGGTGGAGGGTTCGAAGCCGACGTTCTCCATGATGTCGATCTCGCCGGAGTTGGGCCAGCCGACCTGTCCGATGTCGTCGCCCAGCATCCAGAAGGCCGGCCACATGCCCTGGCCGCGCGGGATCTTCATCCTGGCCTCGACGTGGCCGTAGGTCTGGGTGAACTTCCCGGAGGTGTTCAGCCGGGCCGAGGTGTACTGGCAGGTGCCGTACCAGCACTGGTAGTTGTTCGGGTTCTCCTTGCGCGCGGTGATGACCAGATGGCCCTGGCCGTCCAGCGCGGCGTTGCTGTTGCCGGCCTTGTAGTACTGCCGCTCGTGGTTGTTGACGTTGTCGCCGGTCTCGATCTGCCACTTGCTGCCGTTCACCGCCGAACCGGCGGCGCCGTCGAACTCGTCGGCGAACGTCGTCACGGCAGCCGCCGCCCGTGCGGCGCCGGCGCCTCGGGCGGTCGACGACGGCGCGGGGGCCCCGGCAGCGAGACCGGACGTGGCCGATACCAGAGCGAGCACCGAGAGTGCGGAGACCAGGAGACGCCTGGTCAGGTGGGGGGAACTCATGGGTTTTCCTTCCCGTGCGGGACGGAGGGGCATGCGATCGCCATGCATATGACAAGTGGGGGCATGGTGGTCACATGGGGGAGGTGAGGCCTTAGTTCACTACGTGATTTAAGAAGTGAACCAAGAGGGTGTCAAGGCTCCTGCACAACCACAGTTCTTGTACGTACGCGTCCTCGCCCGCTCCGGTGCGTGGGTCAGCCCACCGGTACCGCCGCGAGCGGCCGGCCGCAGCGCAGGTTCCACCGCCCCGACCTGCCGCTGAACTCGGTCAGCGTCAACGGGGCCACGTCGAACCGCCAGAACGCCTGCGGGGGCAGGGCCAGTGCATGGACGAGGGCGGCTCGCACGACAGCGGGCTCGACCACCGCCAGTACCCGCCCGTCATCGCTGCCGTGCAGCGAGTCGAGCCAGGCGCCCGCTCGGACGCACAGGTCCAGAAGCGACTCTCCCCCGTGCGGAGCGGCGGAGGGGTCCGCCAGCCACGCCGCCACCCCCTCCGGCTCACTCGCACTCACCTCGTCCAGCCGCGCCCCGGTCCATCGGCCCAACTCCCAGTCGCCGAGGGCATGATCGGCTGCTGACCGGAGCCCCAGTGCGCCGGCCGTCAGGGTGCAGCGTCCGGACGGTCCGTGCAGAATCAGGTCGGCGGCGGGGACGCCCTGCGCTGCGGCCCGGGCCTGCCGGAGCCCGGAGTCGTCGAGCGGCGCATCACCCGCGAACCGGGCCTCGCGCAGTGCGGCGTTCATCGCCGGTGAGATCAACATCACCCGTACCGTCATACCCGCTCTCAACTCCCTGAACTGTGGCCACTTGGCCAAGCACACCATGGCATCCGGGGCCTGCCGGCCTGTCCACGGGCACCATGGCGGCGCCCGCTCCCAGGCGGTATGGTCGCGACAAGACGAAGGTGTGACGGAAGTCCGGTGAGAATCCGGCACGGTCGCGCCACTGTGAACCCGTATCTGCACGGGAAGTCAGACCCAGCATCTTCGTCTCAGGCACCACGATCGGGACGCGTGTTCCCCCAGGAGGTTCTGCCATGGCACAGACTGCTGCCCCCGCCGCCGTCGCACCCGCCATCACCCCCATCTCGCTGAAGGCCATTGCCCCTTGGGCGGCCTTCTTCGGCATCCTCATGCTGATCCTGCTGTACTTCGTCGGCGCCGAGCAGGGCGCCACCGCGCTCATCTCGGGCGAAGGCGTGCACGAGTGGGTCCACGACGGGCGCCACCTCCTCGGTTTCCCCTGCCACTGATCCAACCGGTTGACCCAGGGGAACCCCTCATGAACTCCATATCTGTCAGAGCTCTGCTGGTCCGCGGCATGCTGGCCGGCCTCGTCGCGGGTGCGCTCGCACTTCTGGTCGCCTACTTCCTCGGCGAGTCCCGCGTCGACGCGGCCATCGCCCTCGAAGAGACGCACAGCCATGACCACGGCGGTGGCGAGGAACTCGTCAGTCGCACCATGCAGTCCACCGTCGGCCTCGCCACCGGTGTACTCGTCTTCGGCGTCGCTGTCGGCGGCATCGCCGCACTCGTCTTCTGCTACGCCCTCGGCCGGATGGGCCGCTTCGGCCCCAGGGCGACGGCGGCGCTGATCGCGGGAGCGGCCCTGCTGACCGTGTACGTCGTGCCATTCCTGAAGTACCCGGCGAATCCGCCGGCGGTCGGCAACCCCGACACCATCGGCAGACGCACCACCCTGTTCTTCCTGATGGTCGCGCTCAGCGTCCTGCTGGCCGTCGCCGCCGTCATCCTCGGCAAGCGGCTGGCTCCCCGCCTGGGCAACTGGAACGCCACCATCACCGCGGCCGCCGGCTATGTGCTGGTGATCGGGCTCGCCTACGCCTTCCTGCCCTCGTTCAACGAGGTCGGAAAGGACTTCCCGGCAGCTCTGCTCTGGGAGTTCAGGCTCGCCACGCTCGCGGTGCAGGTCACGCTCTGGACCACCTTCGGGCTGGTCTTCGGGTACCTCACCGAACGACTGCTGGCTCCGAAACCGGGGGCGGTCAGGGCCACGGACGCTACGGGGAGCCGGCCGGCAACCGTCGCCGGCTGAGTCCGGGAGCAACCACAGGCCCCGCACGCCGGCACGCACGGCGTGCCGGTGTGCGGCAGGACTTGCGCAGGGTGCCGACTGCACGCACAGAGCCCGCCGGGGATATCCCGGCGGGCTCTGTGCGTAGGGAAGCCGCCTTCACTCCGACCCGGCGGGCGCGTCCCAGTCGATCCGGTAGTGCTTCAGCAGTGCGTCCTCCTTCACGAGACGCATGCCCACTGCTGTCATGACGCACTGGGAGGCGATGTTGTCGAGGTCGGTGTCCCCGTGCACGCACGCGACGCCTCGCTCGCGGGAGAACCGCAGCAGCGCGCGAAGCGCCTCCGACGCGTACCCCATGCCGCGCGCCGACGGCACGAGTCCGTACCCGATCGTCACGTGTCCCTTGTCGTCGGGTGCCCCGTGAAACCCGACTCCGCCGATCACCAGCCCGTCCTCGCGGCGTCGTATCCCGTAGTTCGCGAACGGGCTGGGATCGCCGGTGGCCGCGCAGGTTTCGAGGAAGCGTGTGGCCGCCGCCACCTCCCCGGGCCAGGGATAGCCCGGAGCCCAGCGCACACCGTCCGCCGGCCGTCCCGCCGCCACCTGCTCGGCATCGGCGACAGTCATCGGACGGAGGAGCAGGCGTGGTGTGACGAGGTCGGTCATGCCCTGTGAGGTATCACGCGGTACGGCAGGGCCGCACCCGGATTTCCGGGTGCGGCCCGGTACGTGCGGCGGTCAGGCGCTACCGGCCGGGGTGAAGTCCCCGGACAGTGCGGCGGCCATCCGCAGCTGCGTGTCCGCCTCGGCCTGCCGGCCCTGACGCTCCAGCGTGCGGCCGAGCATCAGCCGTGCGTACTGCTCGACGGGGTCGCGCTCCAGCACCTCGCGCAGCTCCGTCTCGGCCCGGACGAGCCGCGCCGAGTGGTAGTAGGACCGCGCCAGCAGCAACCGGGGCGCGACCAGCTCCGGCGCCTCCTCGACGAGCCCGCCCAGAATCCGGGCCGCGATGGTGTACTCCTTCGACCCGAAGAAGAACTGCGCACGGTCCCAGCGCTCGGCTGCGGTACCGAACTCGTAGTAGGTGTCGCTCATGTGACCTCCTCGGTCGAGGGCGCCGCCGGGCCGTTCCCGTACGTATCCACACGCCACAACACTCACGGGTGGTTTAATGTTCCACTAAATATTCGGCGTGGGTGCCGCCCGCCCGGAGTCGCACGGGAATAGGTTGAGCGTCATGAGCAATCTCGATCGCCAGGCCACACTCTCCGTCTGCGGAGGGCGGGGCTTCGTCGTCGCCGAACCCGTACGTGAACTCCTCACTCCGCGCCACGTCCGGCTCGGCGAGTCCACCGAGGTCCGCAGACTGCTGCCCAACCTGGGCCGCCGCATGGTCGGGGCCTGGGCCTTCGTCGACCACTACGGCCCCGACGACATCGCCGACGAACCCGGGATGCAGGTGCCGCCCCACCCCCATATGGGCCTGCAGACGGTCAGCTGGCTGCATGAGGGCGAGGTCCTTCACCGCGACAGCCTGGGCAGCCTGGAGACGATCCGCCCGCGCGAACTCGGCCTGATGACCTCCGGCCGCGCCATCAGCCACTCCGAGGAGAGCCCCAGGCCGCACGCCGCACTGCTGCACGGCGCGCAGCTCTGGGTCGCCCTCCCCGATGCCCACCGCGCCGTCGAGCCCCACTTCCAGCACCACACGGACCTGCCGACCGTCACCGCCCCCGGCCTCGCGGCCACTGTGATCCTCGGTGCCCTCGACGGCGCCACCTCGCCCGGCACCGCGTACACCCCGATCGTCGGCGCCGACCTCGCCCTGAGCCGCGGAGCCGAAGCGCGCCTCCCGCTGGATCCCGACTTCGAGTACGCCGTGCTGTCGATGTCCGGCGAGGCGGAGGTCGACGGCGTCCCCGTCCTGCCCGGCTCGATGCTCTACCTCGGCTGCGGCCGCACAGAGCTTCCCCTGCGCGCGGAGTCCGAGGCGGGTCTCATGCTCCTGGGCGGTGAGCCCTTCGAGGAGGAGATCGTCATGTGGTGGAACTTCGTGGCCAGAACCCAGGACGATATCACGCAGGCCCGTGAGGACTGGATGAACGGCGATCGGTTCGGCACCGTACGTGGCTATGACGGTGCACCGCTCCCGGCTCCCGCACTGCCCGCTGTGCCCCTGAAGCCGCGTGGACGTGTGCGCTGAGCTGCGGGTTTTTGCGGATCCACGGGTTTCGAGGCGTGCCCGATCGTGCCTGCGACGTGCTCTGGGCGGGGGAGGTCTGAAAGCGGCTGAGAGTGCCTCAGGGGGAGGCCTTCCGCTGGACCGGCGTTCCCATCTGTGCCCGCGTCTGACCTTGTGTGCCAGGACGGATGCTGACTTAATGCTGACTTTTCTGACTGGGCGTCAGGCCGGTTCGGCTGCTGGTTGAGGCGATCGGAGATTCGGGGCGCCTCGCGGGTGAGAGGTCTGGTCGACGATTGGCGGCGTTGCGGTCCGGATCGTCGTCCAGGCGGAGGAAGTACAGGTCCGCCAGGACGCCGAGGCCAGCAGCGCGCAGGTGGGCCCGCAGGCGGTCGCGGCGGGCGGCGGTGATGCCGTGGGTGCGGCCGGGCCAGCTGATCTTCAAGCCCGTCCAGCTTCGTATGCCGCGCGGCGATCCGCTGCAGCACTGGGGCTCCATCATGGGCCGGAGTACGGAGCGGCACCTGCGGCGACGGACAGGAATCCGCAATCCCACCCCTGCACAATGGCCTACACCCAGACTGCAGCCCGCGACCAGCACGAACACCCCGACCTGGCGTCACACCAGTACCGCGAACAGCTCCTTCAAGATGGCGCAGTTTCATTCCTTCCAGGCCACCTCATACGTCAGGGTCCGTCGTATCGTCGACGTTCCGGTCAGCGTTCTGGTACATCCGCTGGACCTTGCGCCAGGCGATGATGATTTCTGGCAGCTGGTCGAGCAGTCCCCGGGCGACGAATAGGAAGATGCTCAGCACGCCGGAGGCGGCCAGCAGCCAGAGAATGATGGAGTCCACCCGTTCGAGTCCCTCGTGATCCAGGGTCGAACATGGGTGACGTCCACTCAGTTCGACCACCGACTTGTGTGGTCAGAACTGAGGTCTACGCCGACAGTAAAGATCAGGTACTGCTATCCCATGGGTAATGCGAGCACGCCCTGAGGCAGCCGCAGTGAGCGGTGAGGTAGCAGGTGGCCGGGTCGTTGTTCACGGCTCGAACAGCTGCCCCTCGATGTGTCGGCTCGTGGGGAGTTGATCCTGCGCTGCTCCTGAAACTACCTACTGATCAGGACATGGCAGCTAGAAAGGCCATACGCGGGACATGCCACCTGGCGATGAGGTACAGGGGCCACCGCTGCCGAGCGCCGACCAGACCGGGCCTGCAACGGCAGAGGAGGACCCGTTCTGCCCAGTGAACTCCGTGCCGGCGTTCGCTCGTACAGGTCAGGGCCTGTACGCCGTCATGGAACCGGCGAGCGTGAGCAGGTTCCGGCCGTGAGGCGTTAGAGCGGTGCCGGCTCCTGCGAAGTGGGCTGATATCCCGGGTGCCATTGGATTGCGGGGGCCCCACCGCAGCGAGGGCTTGCTCGGCCGTCTGAACGCCCCATCATGGCCGCAATTCTGGTGCTGGCCTTCACGAGTTTGTCCCTGAGTTGGGCGGCGAACTGGCGCAGGCGACCCAGTTCAGGATTCTCGGAGGTTGTCTCTTCGTGCAGGCCCTGGGCAGCGACGTGTCCCGGCTCCTCGCGGTCCGTGTTGGCAACTGCCTTGTGTGGTGTGCTGCTGGGGGCGTTCGTGTGGTACGGCTCCGTTCAGCTTCTGTGTCGTGCAGACCCTGCAGAAGGGCGCCGTGAAAGCACATATCGGGACGATGAAGCACAGGCCGCTGAACGGTCGGTCGGGAGCGGACGTGTGGACAACTCAGTACTTGGTGTTAGGTGCCAGCGTGTTCGGCACTCGCGTGCCCTGAATCGTTCCCGCGCGGTATCCTCGGGCGGATCGCACGGCCTCACGCATCCAGAAGCGAGGAAGGCGCGTGCAACATTCTTATTGGTTTCGGGGGTGCGATGGCGGCGGGAAGTGGTGCGGTCCAAGATGGTGCCGTTTCGGATGGTCAGGGAGGCGCCGTCATCCGCTTCTCCTATGGGCAGGTCGGCAATGAGGTCCCTGGTACCTCTGCAGCAGTCGCACAGTGCCTAGCGGAAATTCGCCTCCACCTCGCGGCTGGTTCGGATGACCGGACGGTTAAGGCCGTGGCGCTCGTATACCGCGCGTTCGACGAGATCGCCGATGCGGAACGAATGATGGGAGCGATCACACATCAGCTGGGTGACGCTTTGGCGGCCACCAGCGTTCCCGTGGCGCTGGTAGCGCGCCTTCGAGAGTTGATGGAGATTGCCTCGAACGCCCGCAGGCGGCAGAGGGGTGTTCCTCTCCCTGCGCGGGATCTGTTGGGTCAGGCAGAGGAAGGCCTGCAAGAGGCATCTGCGATGGAGTCTGCGAATGAACGTTTCGCCACGGCTCACCTGGCAGCACTACGCACCGCTGCCGCTGTGCTTGCTGTGCGAGGGCGGCCGTCGGGGGACACGGGCGAGCGGCGTCAGAGGCGAGTCCGTAGCGCTTGGGAGGTGCTCCCTGAAGTTGCTCCGGAGCTGACGGAGTGGAGCGCTCTATTCGCGATAGGTGCCCGCACCCGCGCCCGCGCGGAGGCCGGCATCGAGGGCGCAGTCAGCATGCGCGAAGCGGAGGACTTGATTCGCGATGTTTCGATGTTCCTGCGGCTTTGCCAACGGTTCCTCCTGTCTGACTCCCGGCAGCAAGGAGAGCTGCGACTGCCGGGCGGCCGGGAGTCTGGGCCTCGCCCAATAGTCGACGAGCGAGGAGCACGCGAATACCGGCGGCGCGACCTACCCCTCGGTCACACACCACCGGGCCCTCCGCTGGGTGATGACGATGATGAATGGGACGAGTAATTGGGGGATATAGCCAAGGGCGTTCTCGGTGGCGGGTGGAGTCTGTTGGTCGGTTGGATCCTGCCGACGGCCATCAACTTGGCCATTCTGGCTATCACCATTGGGCCCAGCCTGAGTCAAGCGCCAATGACGCACCAGATCTTCGCTGCCTCGCCGGGGGCTAAGACGCTATTGTTGTTGACTGCTTCTGTATTGATGGGCCTCATCCTCAATGCCTTGCAGATCCCCCTTTACCGGGTGTTGGAGGGGTACCTGTTCTGGCCGGCGCGACTGTATGCGCGGCGTAGTCGCCACCACCGTGGGCGCCGTCGAATGCTGGCCGATGAAGTGACACGGACGCGCAGCGCGCGTAGGGCTGCAGCCGAGCGGGCACAGCCTGCAGACACCGCACTGAGGCCACTGACTTCCGGCGGAGCAGCCTCGGGCGTTTCGGATCCACGCTACGACGTGGCAACAGCCACGCAGCAGGCGCTGCTTGGTGAGAGGCTGGCCCGGTATCCGGTGCAGGATGACCAGGTCACGCCTACCAGGCTCGGCAACGCCATTCGGCGCCTTGAGGAGTATGGCTATGACCGCTATCGCCTGGATTCTCAGGTGTTGTGGAACGAGCTCACCGCGACGGCACCCGAGCAGGCTCGTCGGCAGGTCGACATCGCACGCACCAGTGTCGACTTCTTCATCGCCCTGCTTTACGGGCACACAGCCCTCGTCGCCATGGCTCTGGGTGCTACATCGGTTGAAGGCGCCGATCCCCAGATCCTCCTCGGAACCGCTGGCGTGCTCGGCATCTTGTGCCCGCTTTGGTATCGGGCCGCGGTCGCAGCGACTGACGAATGGGCGGCATCCGTCCGCGCGCTGATCAACCTGGGGCGCCATCCATTGGCTCAGGCCATGGGCCTCAACCTGCCACAGGACATCGAAGAAGAGCGAGAGATGTGGCGTATGGTCTCCCGGATGTCCCGGACCCGGTTCCAGGACGGAGCTGCCGCTTTGAACCGCTTTCGCTCCCTCCCTGGTCCAGACGATCCATCGAGCACACCCGCGCAGCCAAACGTCTCTGCGCGGCCCTGCGGCATCTGCTGCCGGGAGACGCCCGCCTCCGACTGTCGGCCAGCACGGCCGCCGGCTTGATAGAGAGGGCACCCGGCCGGTCAGGTTCCCAGCGGCCAACTGCCGCTACGTCTGCCCTGCGCTGCCTCCTGGCCCGCCGCGCCGATCTCCAACGCACGAAGGCTTGGAAGGAGTCCCTGGACCCGGACTTCGAAGCCAAGCTCGACCGGCTCGAGTTCGCGCTCACCGAGCGGCCAGACCGGACATTCGCGCTGGGTGTACTACGCCGCCCCGGGTCCGTGCCCACCACGCCGCCGGGGTGTCGGACCCCGAAGGCTTCGCGGCGCTGGCGTTGCAAGAGACGCTGGTAAGCATGCACGATCTGGCGGCAGGCTTCGGGCTTGCCTGGACCCCGCCCTCCGCTCTCTGCTCGGGGGTGCTCGCCCGTCTGTTTCCAGAGTCTCCGGGCGGCGTGGATCCCCGGCTCACCCGGTTGTGGGCCACCGGCCGCGCCGAACTGCCGGGGCACCGTCGTCTCACCACGTGGCGCTCGACAGCACAACGCGGTCATAGGAGCGGATCGGCCTCAGTCTCGGCCAAGTTGGTGAACGGGCCCCTACTACGGCGAGAGCGCACCGGGCACCCATCCCAACCGGCAACCCTGCAACCCAAGGTGTCACGGCACGCTGACGAACAGGGCCGCAGGGCCCATCTGTAGCAAGTGGGGCGCTGGCCCCACATGGCGCTACCCGATGTCAGTTCAGGTGCTGGTTGGGTGCCTGCGCTGCGGTTTCGTACTCAGGTAGCGTCACGACCGTGACGCCCGCGCCTTCGAGGATCTCGGTGCCTTCGGCTCCGGCGACGAAGGTGTCGGGCTCGCTCCAGGCGGTTACGACTCGGCGGAGACCGGTGTCCCGGATGAGCTGGGCGCAGGGACGTGGGCGGGATGCACGCTTGGCGCAGGGCTCCAGGGAGCTGTAGATCGTGGCGGTGGCGAGCCGGGCGTCCTCGGCGGGGAGCTTGGCGAGGGCGCCTTCCTCGGCATGGTCGTGGGGATCGCTCTCGCGGGAGTAGCCGCGGGCGAGCTCGGTCCCGTCGGCCGCGACGATGACCGCCCCTACGCTGAAGGCGGTCTCGGAGGGCGGGCAGAGTACGGCCAGCTCGCAGGCGAGGGCGAGCCAGTGTCGGTCTGCGTGATTGGGCTCACGACCGGTGCCGGGGGCGCCGGTAGAAGAGCTGGTGTTCATCGGGGCTCCGTCGTGGTGTCCTTGGGGGCGTACCTCAGGAGTACCACGTCGCCGATCTGGCGGCTCTCGAGAAGCCGGAGTCGGGCTGAGGGTCCGCCGGGATAGCTTGCCGGGCTGAGCATGCGCACGGCATCCGGCTGGCCGACCAGCAGCGGGGCGATGACGAGCTGGAGTTCGTCGGCAAGCGCTGCTTCAAGGATTTGTGTGTGGATGGTGCCGCCGCCTTCGACCATGAGTCGCTTGACGGCGTATGCGTCACCGAGGATGTCGAGCGCGGCCGGCCACACGGCCTCGGCAGGGACGTTCTGAACGGTGGCCAGGTCGCCGAGGTTGGCACGCGCCTTCGTGGTGGCCGCTTCGCCGACGGCCAGGACAAGCTTGTCCCCGCCGTGGTGCCAGAACTTCCAGCCGGGGTCGAGATCGCCCGTTCCTGTGATGGTGACCTTCAGCGGGTACTCCGGCCGACCGGCACCGACCCGGGACGCTCTGCGTTCTGCTGAGTTGACGAGGAGGCGGGGGTTGTCGGCGCGGAGTGTTCCGGCGCCGACGAGAATGGCGTCGACACTGGCTCGTACGGAGTCGACCCGCTCAAAGTCCTCCTTGTTGGAGAGCATGAGCCGATCCTCACCCGGACGGGTGTCGAGGTGGCCGTCGATCGATACAGCTGCGGACAGCAGGACGTACGGGCGAGACACGCTATCTCCAGAGGTGGGCACAGATAGGTCAGGCGGGATGCAGGATGATGCGGTCGAGCGAGGCTCGGAACTCGGCGACGCCGTCCTCGCCGGCTGCGGGGGCGAGCGCTTGGTCGAGCCGGTCAAGCTGAACGAAGATGCGCGCGGATCCGGTCTCGGCGGCGATCCCGACGGCCTGCCCGCCGATTTGGGCAGCCAGGGTCATGTTGCCTGTGCCCGCGTGGGCGCGGGCGGCACGGGCGAGGTAGACGCCGCGGTCCCGACGGTATGAGGGCGGAAGCACGGCGATGGCGCTGTCGAAGCCGGCCGACGCCTGCTCATACTCGCCGAGCGCAGCGAGGGAGCGCGCCCGGGCGGTGTTGATATACGCCGCGTCGAGCCAGGAACCCCAGACACCGTCGGCGCCCGCGCGGCCGAGAAGGGTGAGTGCGGTGTCGTAAGCCCGATGGGCTTCACGGCCTTCACCGAGTACGGCATGCGCATGGGCCTCGTGCAGAACGGCGATGACTTCGAGACGGCTCCCGGGCCGGGCCGTGCGCCGGGCAGCGGCGGCGAGGCCGAGGGCATCGGCAGGATGACCGGTGTCGACCGCGAGCTGTGCCTTACGGCCGAGGATGTACGCGGTGAGGTCAGCGTCGCCAGCGATGTGGGAGGCGTCGAGTGCTTTCGCGGTGTGACCGTGGGCGGTGCGTTCGTCGCCGATGTCCTGGGCGAACCAACCTGCCAGCTCTTCGTAACGTGTTTCCAGAGTGAGGAGCTCGACTGCGTCGACGCCGCGGGCAGCTCGGCGTCTTGTGGCAAGGGAGACGAGGTGCTGCTGCAGCGCGGGCAGCATGTGCCGGGGACCGATGAGGTTGTCGGTCTGGATCATCATGCGGCGGAGCTGCGCGAAGTGCTCGAAGGGAGACCCCATGTCGGCGAGTTCGGTGGCAGCCGCCGCCGTCGTAGCGGCCGGGATGGCTGCCGCAGCCAGGCCGGCCAGCCCGGAGGCGAGAACAACACGGCGGGGCACGGGCACGAAGAGAATCCTTCCGTGGATTCGGGCGGGGACGACGACCGTCTCGTCTCCCAGCGAGCCTGCCTCCCCGAAGGCGCTCACGGCCAGAGTTTCCAGGCCGCTGGCCCCATGGCTCCGTGTATTGGCCCCATGAGTTGCTGTCTCGGCTCTGGACACGGGGACAGAGCCGTCCTGCGGATCCTCGCGTTCCGCACGGTCCCAGCGGCGAACCAATGCGCCAGCGGTATCGAGGACATCGTCGAGGACGATGGCCGCGTGCCTCGGGACGGGACGCTCAGCACGTTCGAAGCGTCCGAGATGTGCGCGGTCGATCAGCGCCTTCCGCGCGACAGCCTGCTGTGACAGCCGACGGGCCTGGCGGAACTGGCGTAGCTCGTAACCCCAGTGATGCCATGGGCCGGCCTCCGGAGTCAGTTCGTTCGGCTGCTGCCCCACGCTTCCTCCTCCGCCGTGAATCTTCGTTCGCCCTGTGATTGACCTCAGAGGAACCGGCTGGCATTCGATGGGGCCTGAGGAGCCAGCGCGCGGGGCTCCATTCAGCGCCTCCCCACAGGGGTCTCGGACCGCTTTCATCGTTGGTACGAGCTGATCACACGGTATCCGAACGGCCCCTGCATCGAGCCTGATTCACGTCAGTGCCGATGTAGCGACCCGCCGGTTCGAACGCTTCATTGCAACCGTCGGGTGAGTCCTGCAGGGGCTGAGCGCGATCTGGGGGAAGGCGACCATGAAGAGAATAAGAAGCCTGGATAGCGTCATCACTACCCCCGGGCACCGAATCAGCCTGCAGGCATCCAGCGACTGGATGGACGCCGAAAACGCTCGGGCGCAGAGGTGGCACCGCGGGCCCTCCACGCTGGAACGCCCGTCGCGTAGCGGGCAGCTTCGGCGGCTCCGTCAGCAGTTCCGTCGCGAGGCCGCCGAAAGGCACGAGCGTCTCGCCGGCGATCGCCAAATCCGTGTGCTCGCTTACAGCTTGCTTCTGGGCCGGGGCGCGAGCCCGGATGAGGACTGGAACACCCTCCAGGTCGAGGCCGAGCGGCGCGGATACGCGATAGGGGCACGGCTCCACGACGTGGCCGTCCCTTTCTGGGCGAAGGCCACGGTCGCGTGATACTTCAACTCGAAGGTGAACGTGTTCAGGCTGAGGTCTCGCGCGACCTTGATCGCGGCCATCTGCGGTTCGCCTGGAACGCCCCAGGTCACCGAGCCGTCGTGGGCGACGACGTAGCTGTGGGAGCCGTGGGGAGTGGTGTGGTGTTCGGCCAGGACCGTCAGGTCGCCGGCCCAGAACTGCTGCTCTGCGTAGGCGGAGTCCGAGTTGGCGGGTCCGAGATCATCGAGGTGGAAGTCGAGGACGTCGCTCATGCCGCCAGCCCCATCTGCTCGGGCGCGGGGGTGGCCAGCACGCGATGGTTGGGCCGGATCGGGCTCGTCGTGCACGCGGCGAAGGGGCCGTCGGGGGCACGGAGATGGACCAGGGTCTGGTCCAGATGGTCGCGGTGCCATGTCGAAGGGCCGGACAGGCCGGCCTCGGCGTCGGTGAACTGCTGCCACGCGAGCCAGAGAGCGTGCAGCCGGGCGACAGCCTCGGGATGTTCGTGCCACTGCGCGCACCAGGGGCGGGTGGTGCTGATCTCCCGGCCATACACCGGGAGGAAGAGGTAGTTCACCCAGGCTGTGAGGGCGGTCAGTTCGGTGGCGTACGCCTCACCGCCCAAGGCGAGGATGAACACCGAGGTGGGCCCATCCGCCTGCGGGGAGCCGGCCGCTTCTGCAGCCGGCTCCGCATCGGTGGGTGCGGGGGAGAGGGGAGGGGGCTCGGAGCCGAGGCGGTCGAGGATGACGCCGTGCTGCCTGACCTCGGTCATGGTCTTGGCGAGGGTGCTGGCAAGATCGTCGAGGTCCGTGTCGGGAACGCGGAACGGTTCGGGCTCGGGGGCGGTCGTGCTGGTGTCGGACATGGGGGCGTGCTCCATCTGTGGGACGGCGGCATGCCCGAGAGGATCCGCAGATTCCGCGATTTGGCCCGGCCGGGAAAGCCCGGTAGTGAGGCGCTACGCCGGGGTGCAATGAGGGCAGCGCGGGAAGGGCGGTGCCAGCAATTGCAGGGCACGAGCCGCCTGTTGAGGGATGACTCCGTTGCCCAGCGCAGTGAGCTGAGCGGGTCGTCCCAGTCCCGGAGTGGCGGTGACCCAGCCGGGCTCCAACCCCTGCATCCACTCCACGAAGCGGGCACGGAGCCGGCCGGCCGCATCGGTGGGCTCCGGCGCCGGGCGGGTGAGCGTCTCCCATCGGGTGATGGCGGCTGCATAGGCCCCCCATCGCCGGTCTGCTCCCTGCGTTCGGGAGCCGGGGCCGTCCAGAGCGGCAGAGGGGACGCGGCAGGGCGCCGTCCCTTGTTCGGATGGCGTTCCGAGGAGCCGGTGCCGTTGGTCCGCCGATGCGGAAGCAGGGAGGCCGCCGCGCTGGGCAGGGTGAGGTCCCCGTTGCCGTGGCGTTGGTTGGGCGAGCCCTTGATGCCGTCCGACGCCTTCGGAGTCGGCAGCAGAAGCCACTCGACCTCGTCGGCCAGGTTCGGGCCGTGGCCTCCCCTCTTGCGTTTGGAGGGGTGCTGAGAGCCGCCGTTCTTGCCGATGTTGCTGGTCGGCGTCTTGAGCAGGGTCTCCGGTGGGCCAGGCCGTGAGGAAGGTGCGCTCGCGGCGGTGCGGGGCTCCGATGTCGGAGGCGCGAAGAACGAGCCATTTCGCGTCGTACCGGAGGTCGGCCAGGGATCCGAGTACGGCACCAAGTGCCCGCAGAGGAGGCTGGCCTGGGGTGTCTCCCAGACACCACGGGCAGAATTCCACATCGCGAGGGGAACCGGCGGGGGAGGTGAGGAGTCCTCGGACATTCTCGATCACCACCAGGCAGGGTCGGAGGGCCTCGACCGCACGGGCGACGTGCAGCCAGAGGCCGGAGCGGGTCTGGGGATTGAGCCCGGCGCGCAGGCCGGCGACCGAGACGTCTTTGACAGGGGAAGCCAGCCGTCAAGACACACACCGGGGGGACCGTGGACCAGTTGATGTTTGTGATGTCGCCGAGGTTGGGAATCTCGGGCCAGTGGCGGGCCAGGATGCGCGAGGCGTCCGGATTGACCTCTGCGTGCCAGGCCAGGGTGCCGCCGAGCGCGGACTACACGCCCAGGTCGAGGCCGCCGTAACCGGAGCAGAGCGAGCCGATCAGCGGAGGGCGCGTAATGGTGGGCTGCATGTCACCGGCTCCGAGCGATCTGGTTTGCAGGAGCTGGTCCTGTCTGAGCTGTGAACGGAGGTGGAGCCGGAGAGGGAGCTGCGGTCGTGGACCGGCTGAGGGCAGCCCGGAGACGCACAGACGGCGGTGAAACCGTCGCCGAAGCGGCACGAAGAGAGCCAACTGCTTCCCGCAGGGTCATATCCGCCGTACGGATCGACTCGTTGATCACCCGTAGTGCGGCCTCCCGCGCATCGTCGGCGTCGGGCTGGTCCCGAAGATGCTCGGTCCGGTCCAGGAAGAAGAGCTGATGGGCGACCTCGCCGAGCGCGGACGCTGCCTCTCCGGTGGGTTGCACAGCGGCGGCGAAGCCGCTGATGACCCGGGCTGTGTGGGCTTCGCGGTCCTGGCCGGCGGTGCTGAAGAGGACCTCATTGCCGAGGTCGGTGATCAGTTCGCCCAGTTCGGCAATCTGCTTGGCGATGCCGACCACGTCGGGCGAGCGGCTGGCGTCTGCGAGGACCGGGAGCTTGCTGCGCTGGCCGTCAAGGGCCGACGCCGTGGCGCGCATGGCGCGGACGTCAGAGCTGGGAGTGCTGTTCATGTGAAATTCCTGAAGGAGGGAGGTGTCAGCCGTGGCCGCGTGAAGGCGGCCGTGAGGCGGTGGGGGCCGGCGCAGGACAAAGTCGATTCGAACCGGGTGGTGCTGGAAGCGGCGCGCTGCGTGCGAGGGCAGCGCGCATCCGCGTCGGAGGCGGACCGTCTGGGGCGGGAGCCCGAGCGGGCGGGTGCGCTGGAGAGCGGCCGGTCGCGTTCTGCCAGCGGGTGCGTACTTCGTCGAGCGGGCCCAGAGCGTGGAGGGCGTGATTGATGAGCCGCCCGGGGGACAGCGCCTCGTTCTCCGCCAGGGCCCGCACCTGGCGGGCGGCGGTGGCTGCGGTGCGGGTGATCGAGGAGCGCAGGACCTGCTCGCCGAGCCATCCGGCGTCGCCGGCACCGACGACGTCGCAGATGGCGGCGAAATGGTCTGCGGTGAGGGCGCCGTCGGCCAGAAGCCCGCGCCGCTGGGCCTCCCAGAGCAGGGTGATGTGGTCGATGGGTTCACCACGGTGGTGCAACGCGCCGAGACATTGGTAGAGCTGCCCATGGGCCGGGGCGGCGAAGTCGCCCGGCCGTAGCCAGCCCACCACCTCGTCCATGGCTGTTGGCCGGTCAGCCAGGACGGTCAGGAGGAACTGCTCGTCCTCGCACACCTCGGCGGACACCGGCGACGGGTCGGCGGAGGCAGTGATTGGTGTGGGAACAGGCGGAACCGGACGCGGTTCGGTTTCCCAGCGTTGTGCGAGATCGCTGAGCACTCCGGACAGAACGTCCGCGCGGTGCAGGGCTCCTTCGACCTGGCCCTGGAGGGCATCGGAGCGGGCCGCCTGGTGAAGGCGGATCGCGTGCTGGGCGATGGTGCGGTGGATGGCGCCCTCCAGCACCATGCGGCCGTACACCGGAGCGTGCTCGGGACGCGGGCAGGCCGAGATCAGGGTGTGGGCGTACACCGCGGTCAGCCCTCGGACGTGGCGGCCGGCTGCCTCAACCGCGTCGGTCACCCACGACAGCGGTATGGCACCACCCTCGGTGGCCAGGGCAGGGTGGCCGTCGCTTCGGAGTTTGCGCAACGCGGCGAACAGTGCCAGGTGGGCCGGCCGGTCGAAGTGCTCCGGGGCGAGCCAGTCAAGGTGCGCGAGCTGGCCTGGGTCGAGCAGCACGGCGCCGAGCACCGCCTGCTCCGCCCCCTGCAGCGGATTCATCGCCCACCCCCTACAGGGCCTGAGGATTCGTTCCGCCGGGCGGCGTGGAGGTCTGCGACGGCCCGGTCGGCAGCGGCTGCCGCCGCGGCGAAGGCATCCAGGGCGCTGGTGAAGGACGGATCGGTGGCGAGCACCGAGCCGGCCCGGCTGACCAGCCACCACTGGTCGTCGCGACAAACGGCTGGTGAGCGCATGAGCGGTCCGGTGGGCGCTGGAGGGGAGGTCGGGTGGTGCGAGGACACGGGCAAACTCCTGAACAGGTGAGAGTGGGGCGTCAGGCGGCGAGATCCTGGGCGGCTTGAATGGGGGTGCCGGACCGGCAGGACCAGGGCGAGCAGCCGTCCGGCTCGCCGTTCTCCAGCTCGTTGTCCGCGAGCGCGTCGAAGATGTCGCCCTGGCGGCCGGACCACTCGTGGGCGGTGACCCGGTCGATCGACGCCTGGTCCAGGGGGCGGCGGCTTCGGTGCAGGTACGCCTGCCCGAGCAGGGGTTTGCCCTCGGCGGTCGCGCGTGCGTTGCCCGAGCGGATCGCGGCGTCGAAGGTGACCACGTCCTGACACTCCTGCGGGGACTCGTCACGCAGGGCCCTCCACTGGGCGTTGCCGTGGTACGGACATCCCAGGCACGCACTTTTCGGGGTCTGGCCGAAGCCGCGTGAGCGCAGCATCCGGAGGCAGTCGGAGCGGGAGAACCCGCTCTCGATCAGGGGGAACCGGTTCTTCATGTAGGCGACGTCGGCGTCCTTGGCCCGGTGGAACTCGTCGACCGAGATGCCGATCCACTGCTCGACGTGAACCCCTGTGGGGATGCGCTGCGGGTGCGGATAGCCGAGCAGCTCGCGGACCTTTTCCTTGATCGGCCGGACCTTGTACTGACCCGTGCACTGCCGGCGTGACATCCCGTTGCCTCCATCGGAGTTGAGGATGTGCAACGGCATCGACGCGAAGTGCTTGGAAGGGTCGAGCGCATCGGACCGGATGTTCCCGGAGGACACCCGCAGGATCGGGATGCCGGCAGGCTCGGCGATCTCCCGCTCGATCCGGTCGAGATGCTCATAGACGACGCGAGGCTCCCAGCCTGTGTCCGCGAAGATTGCTGCGTCGAGGCCGGGCAGGTGGCCCTCGGCGGCCATGAGCAGCAGGCAGGTCGACTGGACGCCTGCCCCGAGCGAAAGCACCTTGAGTGCCGGAGTGTTCATGCCGACAGCCCGAAGTCGTCGCAGTCCGTGGTCTTCGCCAGAGCACGGTCGGTGATGGCCTTCGTCGCACGGGCCGACGCCGGGCCCACCACCCTCGCGGATGGTTCCTTGTACCAAGGCTTGAGGTCGAGCATGGCGACCCGGATGCCGGTGGCCAGCAGCAAAGCTTTGCCCTTGGGTAGGGCGCGGATGGCGTCGGGCGGAAGGATGCGTTCGGTGCGCATGCTCACTGAGGTGGACTTGCCGCTGTCGCTGGTGGAGACCGAGGTGGTCTGGACGTCGTGGTCGCCGACCTGTCGGCTGAGGCGGTCGGCGAAGTCGGCGTCGTCGATACCGCTACCGATGATCTTGATGGTGGCGGCGGACCA
Organism: Streptomyces sp. LN549; assembly: GCF_043203805.1. NCBI lineage: Bacteria > Bacillati > Actinomycetota > Actinomycetes > Kitasatosporales > Streptomycetaceae > Streptomyces > Streptomyces sp. LN549. Next base: position 8,550,347 of record NZ_JAZHRI010000002.1, read on the forward strand.
GAGGGCGTCCATGCCGGCCTCGCCCCAGCACCGCTGGCCCTGGCGGTAGGACTGCAGGATCGTCATCGGGATGACACCCCGGCTGCCCAAGTGGCTGTACAGGTCAGGGAGATCCGAGATTTTGCACACGTTGGCGGCCTCGTCGAGGACGCACAGGGCGGGTGGGTCGAGCCGGCCGCCGGAGCGCTCGGCGACGACCACGGCCGCGCGCATCACCGCGTCGGCGGCGGCAGCGATGATCGCGGACGCGCTGCCGCCGCCGTCCTTGCTGAGGAGGTACAGGGTGTCGCGGGAGGTGGCGAAGGCGAAGGGCTTGAACTCGGAGAGGTCCTTGCTGGGCGTGACCCATGCCGCGACGTCGGGGTCGAGCAGGCAGCTCGCGTACTGCCTCGCCGTTTCGAAAATGCCGTCGCGGGTCTCCGTTGCGCCGGCGACGGTGCCCTGGAGCTGGGCGGCGACCGCGTCGTGGCCGGCATCGGTGAGCAGGTCGACCGGGGTCCGGTCGGCGGGGGAGGCGAGCCAGGCCAGGACGTCGGTGATCGGGCGTCGGTGGCTGGCTGCAGCGAGGAACAGAGCGCCGAGCGTGTTGCTCGCGGCGGTGGACCAGAAGTCGGATCCGTTCGATTCGTCCACGCTGGCGGCGACGAAGTGTCCGGCCAGGCGTTTGGACCCGGCCAGGTCGCGGGCGTCGGCCAGGACGTCCCACCACATCTCGCGCGGGTGGTGGGCGATCTGCTGGGGGTCGAGGGTCCAGATCGTGCCGACCTCGGCGCGAGCGTTCACCGTTGCGGTGAACGCGTCGTTGGCGGCCTTGTTGCTGGTGAGCAGGACCGGGCCGGGCGCCGCGAGGATCGCGGGGATCGCCAGGCCGGAGGTTTTACCGCTTCGCGGAGCCATGATCGCGACGATCACGTCCTCCCATGACGCGCGGACATGGGCGCGGCCGGGGGAGAGGGTGCCGAGCAGGATGCCTCGGTCAGCAGGGGCGACCTCTTTTACACTCCCGGCCGCTCAGGGAAGGCCGCAGGTCCTTGGCCTTGGCGGTGATCTCCTTGTCCAGCAGCGGGGCGAGGTCGGCCTTCCGGGCGAGGCCGTTCTTCGCGCCTCCGTGCAGCCGCATCCACAGCACCAGGCCGAGGACAGTGAGGCAGACGGACAGCAGGCCGGGGATGACCCGCGCGCCGACCAGCAGGGCGGTGGGGCTCAAGTGTGGCCACAGCGCATCGGGGTGAAGCAGCGCGTCGGTGGCCCTGAACGGAGACCAAGTCCCACTGCCAAAGAGGGAGTTGCTGACATTCCCGCTCAGCCACGCCAGTGAACCGAAGGCGAGCGCGATGCCGAGTATGCCGAAGAGGAGGTAGAGGAGCGCGTCCGACCCGGTGGTGGTCGAGGGCGCACTGGTACGCGGTGCGGGCATGGTGGGTCCTGGGAGTAAGCGCAGGCGAGTGATGGAGGCGGGGCACACGGCGCTCTTCTGCTGGTCATCGAGGCAGCTCCTGTTCGCAAAGAGGGGCTATCGGGTGCGGAGGGCTCGGGTCTGCGGAGTGCTCGCCGTCGCCTCTGCGGATGTGGCCGGGGAAGTTGTGCGCTGGGCGGCGGCATTCGGTGAGGAGGAACGGGCAGCGCGCTGCCGGTTCACTTCCGGGTCGCCGCCAGTGGGTGTTGGGGCTGTGGCGTCTGCGCCGGGACCGAGGACGTCGCTGATCAGCTCCCTGCTCCGCAGGACGTCGACCTTCTCTTGGCCCCGGGGATCCGTGAGTTCCGCAGGGCATGCGGCGATCCCGTCCTCGGCGATCTCCAATTGCTCCTGGACGTCCCGGAGCATGCCGTGAGCGGCGGCCAGCCCCGTCCAGGTCTCGAAGGCGGTGTTGGGATGCGAGTCGTCGAACGCCAGACGGACGCGGGTCCAGTCAGCGGCAGCAGCGACGAGTTCGGTCAGCTGCGGCAGAGCCCCGAGAAGTGCACCGTTGACGTCCTCGATGATTCCGGCAACCTCGTCGGGTGTTGCGGTCTCGGTGAGCGGGCGATCATCCCGGGGACGGAGTGCGGCTCGGCGGAAGGGCGGGACAGGTTGCGGGGTTGCGGTAGCGCGCCGGAACCGGACGTCTTGCCGCGATAGGCGAGCCGGATGTTGTGCTGCATAGCGGCGCCAACAGCCTCGCCGATGCTGGAGTAGTACTCGGGCACAGTTGCTCCTCGATCGTTGTACTGGATTTCCGGGCTGCGGTAGGGGCACGCGGCCGACGTGCTCCCCACCCGGATGGACGGACGCAGGTCCGGAAGCCGGTCTTGTGGCGGAGGAGAGCAGCAGCAGGCTCACGGCGTGACCGACAGCGTCAGGCCGTCGGTGAGGGTCACGAGCCGGCCCCGGGTCGTGTCGGGACTGTCGGCGGTGACGATGAGGAAGCCGATGCGGCTGGTATCGAGGTCGCCCGCCGGCGGCAGTACGACGCGCTCTCCGACTTCTCGGAGCCAGGTCACCTGGTGCAGCCACGGGTGCTCCGAACCAGGGACGATCGCCAGGCTCCGCGCGGAGAGGACGCCGCTGGCCGGGGGATAGACGATCTTGATCGCGGCGGTGGTATGCGCCGTGGGCGTCAGGTCTGGAAGCTTCCCGCAGGCGACGTCGGCAGCGATCCGGGGCAGGTCGAGGCCGGTGGCAAGGCGGACGAGCTTGCCGATCAGGTCGCCGCCGATCCGCGAGTTGACCTCGATGATCCGTGGACCGGACGGGGTCAGGCGCATCTCCACGTGCTGGACACCGTCGCTGACGCCCAGCGCTTGTACGGCCTGGATGGCGACGGCGGCGACCTCGGGCAGGAGCGGGTCGCCGGCATCGACGGTGTGGCCGACTTCCTCGAAGTACGGAGCGAAGGCGACCTCCTTGCGGGTGACGGCGAGCGCGGTGGTGACGCCGCGCTGGGTGACGCACTCCACCGATATCTCCGGGCCGGACAGGTACTCCTCGACCAGCACACCGCTGCCTTCCGGGCCCTGCTCACCGGCTCCGGCGGCAGCGAATTCCCAGGCGGTGGGCAGCCCTTCTGGCGCATCGACGCGGACCACACCGATGCTGGCCGCGTGGGAGGAAGGCTTGAGGACGACCGGGAAGCCGGTGCGGAGCGCGGCGATGGTTGCCTGGTCCAGGGTGTCGACGCGGGTGGACGTGGCCGAGGGCACGTTGTGCTCGGCGAACAGGCGGCGGCTGGTCGCCTTGTCCCGGCAGGCGGTCATCGCCACCGTGGTGTTGCCGGGCACGCCGAGACAGGCGGCGAGTTCGGCGGTCGGCACGAGCGTGTACTCGTCCCAGGTGACGACTCCGGCGATGGGGTGGCGAGCGGCCAGGGCCAGGCCGGCAGCGACCACAGCCTCCGGGTCGTGGGTGTCGGCGACCTCGTGGTCGACCACCAGATGCTGCTGCCAGGACGGCGGCTTGGCGTCGATTACTGCGATCGGGTAAGCGGCGGCGGCCTGCTCGACGCAGTAGCCGCGATAGACGGGATCGGTTCCTCCGACGACGATCAGCAGCGGGCGAGTGGATCGGGACATGGGAAAGCCTCCGTAGGGCGGTGATGGGTAAGGATGGAGAAAGGGCAAGAGCCGCACGGCCGTTCAACGGCTCTTCAGAGGGCATCCGCCGGCTGGCTGGGCTTCTTGTGGAGTGGAGAAACCTGTGGATGGGGCGGTTCGCAGGCGGTCCGGTGCCGTCGCAGACCGGCGAAGCATGCACTCAGCGCCAGACCCTGGATAGCGGCGCACGCCAGCAGCAGGTGCGGAATCCCAGCGGTGGGGACGATCGCGATCAGGGCTCCGGCCAGCGGGAGCGGCAGCAGCACCAGGATGATCGTCACCGCCAGGGTGGAGCCGAACGCCTGGGCCGGGATGAGACGGGACCGCAGCGTGCGCAGGACGACGGTCATCGCGCCTTCGCCAGCCATGACCACAGCCACCGCCACCGTGTACGCGGTGAAGCTCGGCGCCAGGGCAGTCGCCAGGCATGCCGCGGTTGAGACAGCGGCTGCCCCCGCGCCGACCGACCAGATGCCGAAGCGGTCGATCGCATGACGGCTGGCCCACACCGCGATCAGGGAGGCAACGGCTGCCGCGCTCCAGACCGATCCCACGGCGGCGGTGGAGTAGTGGAAGTGGTGGATGACCGTGATGGGGGCGGCGGCCTGCAGGACGCCGGTGGCCAGGTTGGAGGCGATGAGACCTCCGACCAACCAGGCAAGAGCCGGCGTACGGCGCAGAGTTGCCCACCCGGTCAGAAGGCTGCTGGACGCCGGGCGGTGGTCCGTGGCACTCACATCGCCAGATGTGGTCGCGGCAGCGGTCAAGGCCAACAACGCGACCACGGTCAGCAGCACTATGGGTCCGGCCAAGAGCAGCAGGCCGCCCAGGAGCGGACCGACAAGCATCGCGCCCTGGTCGATCCCAGTCTGCGCGGCCTGTACACGGTGGGCCGCATTGCCCAGCCGGCGGCTCGACTCAGCTCCCAGGGTCTCCACCGCGACGAAGGAGACCTCCGCAACCAGCCCGGAGACAGCGCCGAAGGCCAGGACAACAGCCGTCGTCATCGTTCCGGCGCTGGGCAGGACGAGCAACACCACACCGGCCAGGACAACCACGACGGTACGGACCAGGTTGGACATCCGGAACACACGGCCGGCGCCCCACCGGTCGACAAGCGATCCGGCGAAGGCGAACGCAGCCAGACGAGGTGCCCATTCGAGGAGGAACGCAAGGCCGGTCAGGGCGGTGGAACCGGTGATGACCAGGACCAGGAGCGGGATGGCGTAGGTGACCGTCGCGCTGGCCAAAGCGTCGGCGGCCCGCATGAGGTACGTGCGCGACAGGCAGACGACGGGAGCAGGCGAAGAGATCATCGCGGTCACCGCGTCCGAAGACCGGGGGCCTGCGACGGAGGTACGGGCGCGCCGGCGTCCGTTGACCCGGTACCGAGGGCCGAGGAGCCCCTGGCCTTGGCCACAGCAGGAGATGCGGCGAGGGCGGCACTTCGGGAGTCGGGGAGCCTCGGAGACCGTGTCTGCTTCTCGGTCCGGGACTGCGGTGCGTGCCCGGCACGGGCCAAATCGGCTTCCGAGTCTGCGAGTTCCGAGTGCGCCGAGCTGACGAACTCCGCAGCGAAGCCGAATCGGTCAGCGAGCTGGTATGCCTCATCGTCGAGGTCGGTGATCTGCTCGCCTGCCGCCTCCAGCGCTTCCCGCACACGCTCAAGCGCGCCGTGCTCGGGATGAAGGAGCTGGTCGAGCGCCCATCGAAGGTCCTCACCGTGCTCGGCAGACCTGATCTGGTCGGTGAGCCGAAGAAGTTCCCCTCCGGCGGCGTAAGGCCCGAGGGGGTTTGCCGGGGTGGCCATCCGGGCGGTGTCGAGGGAAGGATCGAGGTCGACACCGTAGCGGGCGGCGCGGAGCATCTCGGCCGCGTAGGTGGCAGTGGCGGCGCGAATGGGGGGCGGCGTAGTGGTGGGAAGGCGATGGCGTCGGCCGTACCAGTCGTCGATCTGCTGGAAGCCGGCGTGCTTGAGGAGCGTGGCGGCAAGGCCGTCGGTGGCGCCCTTCGCCGAGACGCTGCCGCTGGGCTCGGTGGTGATGGTGATCGAGGGGGCAGGCACGTGGGTCTCCTGGGCGCGGGGTATCGGGTGGGTAGCAGTGGGCAGGTGGCCCAGCTCGGCGGCGAGGCGGTGGCACTCGGTCTGCAGGCGGAAGGCGTCGCGGTAGGCGTTGTGGAGGCTGCCGTCCTCACGGGCGAGGGTGGCCACGACGTGCACCTGCCTGGGCTGGTTGCGCAGGGCGATCCACCGGCAGGCGTCCGGATTGCCTTCTGGAGTGATGCCTGTGGCGGCCACCAGGCGTCGGGCGACGGTGGCCCACTGCGAGTCGGTGAGGTCCGGGCGGCGAGGGTCGGAACGGACCGAGCAGATCCATACCGGGCGTTCGGGTGCACGGGCCCCGAGACGTTCGACGGGAGCGTCGAGGGCGTGGGCCAGGTACGGCAGTGAGCCAAACTCGGCGAGCAGCTCGATTGGGGCTCCGTGACCGTCGCCCGCGATCAGCCGTGGGCTGGTGTGGGTACCGTGTTCGCCCGGCCCGTCCAGGTACGAGAGCAGGCCCGCGGTGTTGCTGGAGCGCCTCAGGTGGGCAATCACGGTGTCTACCTCGAAGGGGAGTGGCGAACTCGGGCCCGGGTGTTCGGGCTGTCAGGGAGAGGATCCGCAGGTTCCGCGATTTGGCCCGGCCGGAGATCGCTGGTAGACGTTGCCGCTTCCTCGGGGCGTCGAGGTCGTAGGCGTGGGCTGGGGTGCCGGTGCCACGCCGAGGCGGGGCACCGGCAGATCAGACGTGGGGGTTCTCGGTCGGCCGGTCGGCTTCGGTGGCGGCTTGGAGCAGTTCGGCGAGGTCATCGGGTTCGGAGGAGCGCTGGTCGATCCACCACCCGGAGCGGGTGATGGTGCGAGCGGCCTCCTCTATCTCCTCCCACGCCGTTTCGCTGGTCTTGCCTTCGAGGACCAAGGCGATGTAGGCGGCGGCCACGACCTGGTGGCGGCAGCGCACACCCCAGCCGACGGCTCGCTCGGTTCCCTCCAGAGGAGGCATCCGGTACTGCTCCGTCCAGGCTTCGGATTCGGCCTGCTCTTCGGCCCGTTTGGCCTCCAGCCACGCGGCCTTGTCACGCTCGTCGCCCTCCTTGGCGGCCCGCCAGCAATCGGTGCATTCCTGCTTGGCGAGCCATTCGGCGAAGCCCGCGCGACGGTCGACCGCCCGGTCGGACAGGTCGCGCTCGGCCTGGTGGCCGCATGAGTAGGTGATGTGCCAGATGGTCTTTACGGCCATGGGAATTGCCCCTTAAGGGAGGTGGGTCGGCGGTTGCGGGAGAACGCGATGCGCGGGTCGACTAGTCCGGTCGCCGGAGAGGAGGTGGCGGGAGCGGGAACCGGCGTCTTCCCCGGGAGGCCGGCGCGGGCGGGGCTGGTGGCGAGCGCGGCGGCGCTGGTGATGCCCTGACTGGACTCGTGGCGCGCGGCCGGGCCGGGGGCAGGTGGGAGGCGCGCTGTTGCCTCTGCGGCGAGGCGAGGCTGCACCGCGACCTGGAGATCAGATCGGTGCATCGTCACCGTGGCGCGGGCCACCTTCTCCAAGGCCTCGCCGTGGTCGACGGATGTGGGCAGCGTGTAGATACCCAGGCGCGGGTCCTGCCGCCAGCCGTGTTCCTCCAGGATGAGTCGGCCGGCCAGTTCGGAGGACTGGGGGCCGGTGGCCGCCACGATGCCGAGCTGTGGAAGGTTGGCGAACGCGACGTCGGGGCCTACGCGCGGGGGCTGGTCACGGGCAGGAGTCGTACCGGAGGCCAGCGAGGGGTCGAGCGAGGCGTCCACGTCGACCTCGTAGCCGGCCCTGCGCAACAGGGCGACGGCCCGGGTGGCGCGGCCCTGCCCGTCCTGGAGCTGGTTGGCCAGTGCGTACAGCGTCGGTTGGTCCGGGACAGGGTGGAAGTCGAGTGCCTTCAACATCCAGGCGCCGGCGGCGAGGTGTTTCGGACTCGTGGCGACGATGCCGTAGTCGGGGTGGCGGCCGACTGCGATGTCGGGGAGCGAGTCGTAGTGGGTGGGCATGGTTCATCCATCCGGTGTGGGCTCGGGGGTAGGGGCGGGCGAGGATCGGGTTGGTTCTGCCGATGGGGGACACGGGGTGCTCCGAAGTGGGAAGCGGTCAGCGACCGGGGACGGACGGGGGACGGGCGGGCGCCAGTGTGGGGAGTACGGCCGAAGCCGCTGGCGGTTGGGTCGGGACGGAGCGCTGGGCGGTCGGCGAGAGCGCGAGAGCAGCGCTCACTCGTGGCGAGGCTGGGAAGGGCCGTTGCGGCACGCCGAGTTGATCGAGGCGTGCGTGGATGGCGGTGAGTACGTTCGGGATGCTGCCGCCTTGCGGGGCATCGGGGCCGCCGGGCTCCGAGTCGTAGATCACTTCGTTCGCCGCGGAATCGTCGGGATGCCCGCGGGTCACCAACCAGCTGTCGGGATGCCCAGGGGGATGGTCGGTCGGCGGTTCCTGCGGTGGCGAGATGATCACTGAGCTGCCGTCGGGGAGCCTGACGTGGACGATGTAGTCGCTGAGGCCGTACTCGACGGTGCATTCCAGGCCGCGCTGCCGAAGCGGAGCGGTGAGGCGTTCGTATCCGTGCTCACGTCCTGTTGTGCCGGCAGTGGCTTGCTGGGGGGCAGGTTCGCTGGCGCGAGCGGTGATGTGCGTGTCCTTCTGCTGGAGAGGGACCGGAGGTTGATCGGGGTGCATGTGGGCTTCTCCATGGCCGACTTCCCTGGCGGCCGGTGGCGCGCGCCTTGGGCTTGTACGGCTGGTAGTGGGGTGTGACGTTCCACGAGGATCCGGCGATCGACTGGTTTGGCTGTGCCGGAAGTCGGTGCTATTGGCGTCAGCGGGAACGACGTGGGGGCGTCGGGTTCGATGCCGGTGGCGCGGGAGGCGAAGCCGGTGAGGTCCCGCGGTTGGTGGAGGTGGAGCGGGCGAGGGCCACCTGGGCACGTTCGGCCTGCGAGGGCCGGTCGGGATCCGCCCGGTTGGCCAAGTAGCCAGCTGCCCGGGCCAGCGCCGGGCCCTGGAAAGCCAACTCGTTCGCGTAGTGCCATCCTTCGGAGTTACGGATCTCCTGGGCCTGGCTCGCGTAGATCTCTCGTGAGCCGGGGAGCGAATAGTCCATGAGCTCCATGACCTGGTCCCACTCGTGCCGGATTTGGCCGGCGCGTTCCAGGGTGGTGTCGATTCCGTGCAGCCGCCGGAGGTCCTCGCTGATCGGCCCTTCGACGTAGTCGGCACCGTGGGCGGCGGCGCGGACACCGGCGAGCACCTCGGGTCCGTGGGCGAGGAAGACCTCGACGTGTTTCCATGCTTCGGCGTCTCGTTTCACTTTGCCGTCTGCGTAGCCCTTCTCGTCGATGGGCCAGTCGTAGTGGTCGCAGAAGGAGTCTGAGACGGCGTCCCAGGCGTCGGAGGCCTGCCTGATGCCGGCGGCGGCGGAGGCCAGCGCTGGGACGTGCTGCCGCCACGCCAGGTGATCGGTGGTCGCCTTTGGCTGGCTCTTATGAGAATCGGGTGGAGTGGGCACGATTGGTCCTCGTTCCTGTGCCTGGGCTCAGCGTGATCGCGGCAGCCAAGGGGCGGTGGGCGGTGGGATGTGGGCAGGAACCTCGCTTTGCCGCATGACGGAAGTGCCCCGGACCGACACAGTTGGGGAGATACGGGCCGCTGCTGCCGCTCGATGCGAGCGGGAGTGGATTTCGTGGCCCAAGTCCTCTCCCACGAAATGCAGTTCATCGCCGAGGTCGTTCAGGCGGTCTGCGAGGACGTCCAGTTCGGAGGCGCTGCTTCGGGCGCCGTGAGCGCGGCACCACTCGGAGGCAGTTTCGAGCATCTGGTGCAGCCGGGCCACCGCGCCGGAGTCGTCCGTGAGTGCCTCGTGGAGCAGGTCGGCGAACTCCTCAGGTCGTGCGGCGGCAAGACGGTCGTTCCAGTCGACGTCTGGTGCGACGGTGGCCGGACGTGTGGCCGGTGCGGGGGCTTCCTCGTGGACTCGGTGGTCTGCTCGCGGTACGGTTGACGACATAGCTCAACTCCGTTTTGTATAGCGCTAGTTGGGCTAGGCAGACATGCGGGCGTCGGTGTCGAACAGTTCGCGCTCCGCTGGGTGCAGGATGTGCTGGGTGATGAAGCTCCGGCCCGCGACTTTCCACAGACCCCGGCCCTTGGTCAGGGCGGACACCGCCTGGGTCTCGACGCCGGTCAGGCCGAGCAGTGACGCGGCGGCGGCGAGCTGGTCGGGTTCCTGGCGGTAGATGATGCGGGTGGAACAGTCGGCAAGGAGGCCCTCGGCCAGCACTCGGCCGCGTGAGCCGGCATCGCCTGCGCTGAGCAGGTCGCTGAGGCGGTGGATGACCATGAGGTTCGCGATGCCGAGCCCGCGGGAGAGCTTCCACTGGGACTGCATGCGCTCCAGCAGGCCGACGTGCCTCATGACCCGCCACGCCTCGTCGTAGATCACCCAGCGTCGCCCGCCGTCCGGGTCGGCGAGCGCGGACTCCATCCACGCGCTCGCGCAGGTCATCGCGAGGACCAAGGCGGTGTCGTCGCCGGAGCCGCCGAGGCGCGAGAGGTCGATGGACAGCATCGGCGTGGTCGGGTCGAAGGCCACCGTCGAGGGAGCGTCGAACATGCCGCTCAAGTCGCCGTGCACGAGCCGGCGAAGGGCGTGCGCGAGGTCCTGCGCGGCCGGTCCCATGCGTCCGGCCTGGTCGCCGAGGGCCCGGTCGAGGCGCTCGGGCGAGCCCAATGCGTGCGCGATCTCGCCGAGCAGCGGCACCGTGCCGTCGGCGGCGGCCTCGGCGACGATCAGGTCGAGCGCGAGATCCAGGGCCGTGTGCTCCATCGGCAGGAGATCACGCTTCAGGACGGTGCGCGCCAGGCCCGCCAGGAGCAGAAGGCGGCGCTTTCGGACCTCGGTTACCCAGTCGCCCTCACTCACCGAGGCGGGACGAGCCGGAGCATCCAGCGGGTTCAGCCTGCCCGGGAGCCCCGGCCCCAGCGCGATGCTGTAGCCGCCGAGAGCCTGTGAGACGGCCGTCCACTCTCCCTTGGGATCGCATGGCACGTAGACCCGGTAGCCGTGGGCAATGGCCCGGGTGGCTATCGACTTGGCCAGCGCGGACTTGCCCATGCCGATGATTCCGGCCAGGACGGCGTTCGGATTCGTGAAGCCCTCGATCCGGCCGCTGCTGTAGAGGGAGAAGGGGTCGTAGCAGAATGCGGCCTCGGCATGGACATCGCGGCCGATGAAGATGCCATCGGCGCCCAGGCCGCCCTCCGCGAGGAACGGGTAGGCCCCGGACACGGTGGCGGTGGTCATGCGGTGGGCGGGCAGACGGAGCATGCCGCCCCGAGCCGAGGACGGACCGGGGCGCCCGGATGGCGGGTAGGCCGACCGCAGTTCCGGGTCGAGGCTCGCCTCGGTGCGGTGCTTGGGCGGGGCTGCGGCGAGACGGGCCTGACGGCGGGCCTCGGCGAAGCCGGCACGGGCGGAGCGCTGCTCGGTGCGTGATGCCTTTCGGGGGACGAACAGGTGGGAGGCGCTGGCACGGGTACGGGGCATGAACGCTTCTCCAGAAGGGTGGCGGGTCAGTGGCGGGCGAGGCCGGTGAACGGTGCGTGCAGGTCGGCCGGGGTGGTGCGGCGGCGCACCAGGTGCGCGGTGCGCTGGTGGCGCTGGCAGATGGTCAGCTCCGGCGCCCCTTCGGGCAGCCCGGCCTGACACGCCTCGCGTTCGGGCACCTCGCCGGAGTCCGGCCGGGGCGCCGCGTGGTAGGCAGCGTGGACGTGGTCGGCTACCTGCCAGATCCGGGTGCGGGCGGCGCGGAGCTGGTCGCCTTCGACCGCGACGAGCTGACCGGTGCGGACGGCATGGGCGTCCAGCAGGCCGTGCAGTGCGACGAGGTGGGCGTGCAGGGCGTCCAGTTCCGTGCGGGCGGTGACGAGGGGGCCGCCTGGGATGTTGAGCGCGCGGTGGAAGTCGAGCGCGGCGGTGGCGAAGGGCACAAAGTCCTGCGCGGTCGGGCTGGCGGTGCGGGACATGGGGGTGCTCTTTCGGAAGGGAGGAGGTCCGGCATCAGACGGCGAGGGCGAGCGGCATACCGGCGGTGGTGAACGCTTCGGCCTGCTGCCAGGTGAGCAGCCGGAGGTCGAGCTGGGCACCGACCGCCGCGGTCTCCACGACCGCGCAGGCGGAACGAAGCTCCTCCTCCGTGTCGGCCGAGACGGTCAGCAGGCCGGTCAGGGCGACATCCGCATGGCCGGCGATGAGCTGGCGCTCACGGGACTTGATGTCCTGGTACTCGATCGAGTCCGCCTCGGAGTCGACCTGCCCCCGCCGGGCTCGCTCGGCGGCATCCGCGATCACGCTGGACTTCTTGCGCTGGACATCGCGCAGGGCGGCGTCCAATCCCTTCGGCTCGTACGACAGAGACAAGGTGCGCCGGACCCCGGCGGTGAACAGCAACTGGTGCAGGAAGCCTGCTGAGGTTTCGGTGCGGGGCCAGTTCTCCACCCAATACGTGGAGTGGACGGCCGAGTCGGTCGCGATGTGGTCCGCCTTCTCGACGACCACGACGGGTCCGGCGGCGGCGGGCTCGACCTCGGGACGTTCACCGGTGGACCAACGATCCAGCGTCGCGTGGGCCTTGGGGTCATATGCCGTGCGCACGACGGCGGCGATCTCCCGGGCAGTGAGCCAGCCGGTGGGGTTGAGCCCGGCGGTCCGTGCGGCCTGATCGAAGGTCGAGGTCAGCTGCGCCAGGACGCTGAAAGCCCCGGTGAGACCGCCGCCTGCCTGATTGATCAGGCGTCGCGTGGCCTTGGCATCCAGCGACACTGCGACGTACGCCTCGTGCGGGGCCGCCGCCGGACCAGCGCTCTGGATCAGCTCGCTGTAGATCGCTTTGGCCACGGGGGCATCGGCCTGGCCGTGCTCTTCCCAGTAGCGGCGAAGCGCGTCGCCGGAGTCCGGGACGGTGCGCTCGAGCACCTGGATCCGGGCGACTTGCCCCGTGCGGGCGAGGGCGGCCAGTGCGCGTCCCCAGCCGTTGACGTTGGAGTTCTGAGTGCCAGGGTCGAGCAGCGCGTAGGCGCGGGAAGAGACCTTGACGACGGCGGTCAGGGTGCCAGTGTGCGGGTTGTGGACCGCACCGTACCGGGCGTCGGGGGCGGTGACAACGCGCAGGCTGGCGGCGGTGCCGGGCAGGTGAAGGAGCCCTTCGTGAACCGGGCGGCGGGAGGGCCGGGCGAGCCAGACGAGCTGGCCGCGCATCCGGCGCAGGACGTAGCGGGAGACGATCGGAGCCCAGTCCGCCAGGGCACGGCCTCGGTGGCGGACGAAGACCAGCAGGGCGATGACGACCCACAGCGGGACGAGTTCAAGAGCGCCGACCACGCCGCGGGTGAGGACCACGGCGAGAAGGAGAAGGCCGGTGAGGCCGGCGACGATCAGCTGCGGGGCGGTCAGGCCGAGCAGGATGCCGCGCCTGCTGCGGTGGGGGAATTTCACGGTGGCCGTGGGGGAGTGATGTGTGCCGGACATGGTGGTTCCAGACGGTGGGAGCGGGCGGAGGACGTGGCGTGCGGCGCTCTTCTGGATGTCATGGCGAAACCTGTCTGCTGATCGGTCGGACTGAGTGGGGGCGGGTTGCGAAGTGCAGCCCGCCCCCACTGGGAGGGGTCAGGAGCCTGACGGCGGCTGGGCGGGGAACACCCAGTTCGTCGGCGACGGAGAACCGGTGGCCGACGGTCCCGTGGAAGGTGCCGGCGCAGTCGAGGGCGCTGGGCCTGCGGACGGCACGGTGCCCGTGAAGGCCGCGCCGCCTCCAGGAACCGGCGCACCGTCGGCACCGCCCGCACTGCCTTGGACGGTCACCTCGGACCCTTCTGCGTCGCCCTCCCCGGGCCGGGTGATCAGCGGCGGGATGCCGGGGCGCTGGATCAGGGCCCTGCCCTTGTCGCCGGTGGCATTCGGGTTCTCGCCGTAGCGGAAGGTGGTCTGGGCCTTGGGCAGCCCGGAGTCGATGCCTTCCTTGCTGAGGTTGCCGCCGGCGGGGTTGATCCCGGAGGCGACACCGTCGCTGCCCGCGCCGGGTACCTGGCTGGGGCCCTGCGGTGCGGGGGAGCCGGTGCCGACCCGCATGGCGAGGGTGCCCGCGGTCTTCGCGGCTCCGGCGGCGACCGCCATGCCGGCCACGCTGGTGCGATGCAGGTCGTCCTGGCCGCCCCCGTCGCTGGCCCAGTGGACGAACTTGTAGGTCGCGTAGGGGCAGAGCAGCACCAAGACCATCACGACGATGCCGGACATCGCGTCGGACAGGGCGGCCATGCCGCCGTGCGCATCCGACTTGCCCATCGCCGAGACACCGATGAGGAAAACCACGGTCATCAGGAGCTTCGAGACGACCAGGGTGGCGGTGGCCTCGATCCAGCCACGCCGCCACCGTTTGGCGACCTCCCACCCGCCGCCGGCGCCGGCGAACACAGCGAGGGCGACCATGATCAGGACACCGACCTTGCGAGCGACCATTACGCCCCAGTACATGAACGCGCCGATGGCGCATCCCACGGCGACCATGGCTGGGACACCCCAGCCCATGCCGTACATCACCCCCAGCTCGGTGACCTTGACCACGCGCCGGACCGCGTCGTCGATGGAGCTGTTGGCCGCCTTGAACAGGCCGTCGGACAGGGCATCGACGACGGTGATGGCCACGGACGTGAAGGCGACGGCACAGAAGCTGAACAGGACGCCGGTCATGGTGCCGATGGCGGCCTGAGCCAGGGCGCGTTCGTCGCGTCGCCAGGCCGCGGACATCAACTGGATACAGAACGTGCCCACGGTCAACGCGAGCCCGATGGGCAGCAGGAGTTCGTAGTTCTCCCGGAACCATCCAGCGTTCAGGTCGATAGCGGTGGTTCCGTTGACCGCCTTGGCGGCAAGATCAGCAGCGGTGCTGGCCAGTTCGCCCATCGACTTCGCGATCCACGCGCCGATGCCATCGGTGACAGCGCCGGCCGGGTTGGTCGCGAAATCGATCGAGCCGCAGACCTTGTCCATCAGCGGAAAGTCGCAGACCCCCATGGTGATACCTCCTTTCAGGGTTCGGATTCAGGGCGCGACGGACGGCATGACACCGGCCAGAGCGCAGGGGCGGGAGGGGCGGCACTGGACCGCGAGGGTGGCTGCGCGGCTCTCCGCACCGCCGGCGGGCGAGCCCTTCCAGGCGATCGACTGCTTGCCGGAGACGGTCACGGCGTAGACATACGCCTGCGTGATCGTCCCGGGATCCTCCTGAAGAGCCCGCGAGAACGCTTCGGGGAAGTGCCCCTCGTTCACCGTGGCGGTGGCGAACTGGCCGTTGGCGGCCATCTCCTTCCACAACACGGGCGAGGGAACGACCGCGTCAACCGACCCGGGGTCGGCGTACCTGCGCTCTGTCGTCAGCCATCCGTGCAGGGCCGTGAGCAGCTCGGCCTGGGAGTACGCGCGGGTGTCGTAGGACCACAGCGCTGCTGCTGCCGCCTTCCCGAACACGATCGGATTGTGGGTGCTCGGCGGGACCGCGAGAGCATGCGGGGCGGGACCCGAATCGGGCGACCCGGACGCGGATACGGACGGAGACGACGAAGGCGTCGAACTCGGGTGCGCCGCAGGGACGTCGGAGGTCACCTTGTCCTCGCGGGTGAGGTAGGCGGCCAGGCCGGCAAGGACGACGAGCGCCATCAGGACTGCGGCGCCGAGCAGGGCCCGGCGGCGCACGCGAGATGCGCCGCCGGGGTTCAAGGAGCGGTCAGGCATCAGTGGACCTGCGTTCCCAGCGCGCTGAAGAACGCGACCACGCCGTTCGCAGCGCCCAGCAGGAGAGCCGCGCCGGCGCTGACCATGACGCCCTTCTTGCCGTTGGCCTCGGCCTGGTGGCCGCCGGTGTGGTTGCCCCAGGCCCATACGCCCGCGCTGGCGGCGAGTGCGCCGACGGCGGCAATGATTCCGAACAGGTTGAGGGAGCCCATCACCTGTTTGAGAACGGAGAGGCCAGGCAGCCCTCCGTCGCTCGGCGTGATGCCGGGGTCGTAGGCGAGCTGGGTGACTGCGTCAGCGAGAAGCATATAGAGCACCAGTTCGATTCAGTGCACGCGAAAGCCCGCGAGGGCGAAGCGGCGGTACGGGAGAGAAAGAGGGGGGAGGGGGAGCGCCGGTCAGATGACTCGGCGGGCCGCGAGAATCTGCGGCTTCCACGACGCGAGGGTCGTGATGCGGACCACGTCGCCGGTGTGCGGGGCGTGGATGATCAGTCCCTGGCCGATGGCCATGCCGACGTGCTCGGGGGACTTGGCCGTACCTTCGGTGAAGATGAGGTCGCCCGGACGCAGCGCGCCGACCGATACCGCCTTGCCGTCCTTGACCTGCTCGTACGTCGTCCGCGCCAGGGTGACCCCGGCAGCCTTGTACGCCTGCTGCATCAGGGAGGAGCAGTCGCACCGGCCCATAGGGTCCTTGCCGTGGGAGGCGGTGCAGCTCCCGCCCCACTGATACGGCGTGTCGAGCTGGCCGAGCGCCCAGCGGATCGCCGTCTGGACCTTCGCCGGAACATCGGCCGGGACCGTGTATCCGGCCGGCACCGCACCGGGCGGGATGACACCGAAATCAGGCCCGTCCCTGTCGGCCGAGCACCCACCCCCGGCCTCCGGAGCAGTGTCGGCGGCGCCGGCCGAGCCGGACGGCGAGGGGCTCGGTGAGGCGTCACGGGACTTCGACAGAAGGGGCTCGATGGCCTGCTGCAACGCGGTGGCCAGGGGCTCCCACTTGGCGTAGGCATCCGGAAGACCGGAGCGCTGTACGGCCTGGGCGGCCTGGGTGATGGACAGGGACTGCCAGCCCGAGACCTTCTGCAGCCCCTCGTAGAACTTGGTCGAGGAGTGCACCGGGTCGAGAATCTCGTTTGCGGTGCCCCAGCCCTGCGACGGCCGCTGCTGGAACAGCCCCAAGCTGTCGCGGTCGCCGTAGTTCAGGTTCCGCAGGCCGCTCTCCTGCAGGGCCGTCGCTAGGGCGACGATCTGCCCCCGGGCCGGGATGCTCATCGCGACGCCGGTGGCCTGGATTGTCTTGGCATTGGGCACCTGCTCGGCCGGATCATCCATTCCCGGAACGGAGACCGAACCCTTGTTGCCGCCGTCCAGGATGTCCTTCACCTGAGTGGCAACGGCTGCGGCATCCACAGCCTGTGCACCGTCGGTCGAGCAGGTGGCCGAAGCGGTCCCGGCGCCGATGGCGAGGATCGGAACAGCCAGTAGCAAGGGAGCGCAGGCGGTAAGGCCGACGACGGCTCCGGTGGTCGCCTTCATCGTCGCCGCCGCTCACCGAGGCGGCGGTGCCGGCCGGGCGACGGTGTTGGGCTGGGGCGCGGGGGTGTCAGGGCATGCTGCATCGCAGCGGCTCCTCGGGTGTTCGTAGGAGGCGCGGTGCCGACTTCTCGTGCAAAGCCGCCGGCACCACGCCGATGTGAAACCGCCCCTCTGGACGGGCCCGGATCACAGGAGTTCGTAGCTCCCGGACGCCGGTCTCAGGTCACGCGCGGCAGCCGGCCGCGCTCGTAATCTCAGGCAGTACACCCGGCCTCCTCACAACATGCGGAACGAGAGCGAAGACGCGCCTTCCGCACTGCCCTGTTGGACGAGATAGCACGGATAAGCACAGGCCAGCGGAGATGAAGCGAGGCTTTGTCCCGGTGGCATGGCGAGACAGTAGACCGGCAATCCGGCCGCACCAAACGGCCCTTTGACCCGGTCCCGGAGCACGCTTCGCTTCATTGGGTGCGGCCGGGAATCACGGCTAACCTCCGGCGCAACCCCGCCCGAGACGCCTGCCGTTGAGCGCTGTCCCGAGCGGGCCCCAGTCCAGCCGCGCCCATAGAGAGGCCCCGCGCATGAGCTACACGCTGCACCGAGGCGACGCCCTCACTGTGCTCAAGACGCTCCCGGACGAGAGCGTCAACGCCGTGATCACCGACCCCCCGTACAACTCCGGAGGCCGGACCAGCTCCGACCGCACCGGCCGCACCGCACGCGCCAAGTACGTCACCAGCAACAGCGCGCACGACCTCGCCAACTTCCCCGGCGAGAACCGCGACCAGCGCTCGTACCGCTCCTGGCTGACCGAGCTGCTCACCGAGTCCTACCGAGCTTCCACCGAGCACGCGGTGGCCATGGTCTTCTCCGACTGGCGCCAGGGACCGACCACGACCGACGCCCTACAAATGGCCGGCTGGACCTGGAGCGGCACCATCTCGTGGATCAAGCCCGCCAGTCGGCCACGCAAGGGCGGGCCGAAGCAGGACTCCGAGTTCATCATCTGGGGAGTCAAGGGATCCCTCGACAACACCCGCGACCTCTACCTGCCCGGCCACTACATCGCCTCACAGCCCCGCAAGGACCGGGTCCACATCACCCAGAAGCCCGTCGAGATCATGCAGCAGCTCGTACAGATCTGCCCCGAAGGCGGCACCGTCCTCGACCCGTTCACCGGCAGCGGCTCGACAGGAGTCGCGGCCTTGCGCGAGGGACGCCGCTTCGTGGGCGTCGAGTTGTCTTCGCACTACGCCGACGTCGCCGAGCAGCGGCTGCGCGCCGAGCTGACGAAGGACGACTTCGACCTGGCCGGACCAGAGGAGTGATCATGAGAGCAGAGAGAGCCCGGGGCCTACGGGCCGCAGACGCCGAAGGGCGGCTGGCGCATCGAGTATCCGATGCACCAGCCGCCCTTCTCGTTGCGTCAGGTAGCCTCGAACGCTCGCCGGATCAGCGGCGCCGCCTTCTCCAAGCCAGCCGCCGAAACGAGGCGCACCTCCAAGTCCCCGGTCCCCAGGTGCCCGACACCGCGCATGTCCCGGGTGAAGCCCTCTTCCAACACGACCGAGCCCGGGTCGAGTCTGAGATAGAGCAGGATCGCCTCGTACTTCGGACGGAAGATCACCGACGCCACGTTCACCAGCCGCCGGTAGGCGATGTAGTGCCGCAAGGGCGCCACCTCGACCTCGCCCCACGCCGTGAGCGCGTCGTCCACCTCCCCGTACAGGTCCCGCAGGCAC
Organism: Streptomyces sp. LN549; assembly: GCF_043203805.1. Classification (NCBI taxonomy): domain Bacteria; kingdom Bacillati; phylum Actinomycetota; class Actinomycetes; order Kitasatosporales; family Streptomycetaceae; genus Streptomyces; species Streptomyces sp. LN549. The sequence goes on from NZ_JAZHRI010000002.1 coordinate 8,569,050, forward strand.
TCAGGAACGAGGCCAGTACCCGCCGGCAAAGGGGCCACCGGTGCCGCCAACGCGGTGCCGATCGCCGTCTCCCGCTCCCGATTTCGCCGGGACGAGGCGGCGATCGGGAAGCCCGGCGAGGCGTCAACGAGCAACAGGCCCAGCAGATTGCCCTCGAAGATCCGATAGCGCACCAGGTCGACCCGCTCAGCCAGGCGCTGCACCGCCACACGATCGTGATGGGAGAAGCCGGCCGCGATGCAGACCATCCGCGGACGACGCCAGTCGATCGACTCTGCAACCTCCACGCCCAGCACCTTCCGCACGAGCGCCTCGAACTCGTGCCGCGCCGACTCCAGCCAGGACAGATAGGAAACGGCCTGCGACAGCACTCCGCTGTCGGAGCCCTTCTTGAACTCGATCACCACCGGGCTGCCGTTCTCGTCCAGCCCCAAGGTGTCGATCCGCCCTCGGTGCCACGGGCCGGTCGCATACTCCGACGCCACGAACCGGATGCCGAGCATTTGCTCCAGACCGGCCTCAACCCGCCGCTGCAGTTCCACCTCCAGCGCCACCGTCGAACCGGACAGCTCGACATCCCGCCCGTCCGGGTCCCGCCGGAACAACATCAGCTCGGTCACCAGTCCCCCCTCCCGAGATCAGTACAAGGGAAGCAATCGAAACGGTCCGATGGATATTCCAAACGAAAGGCGAGGCGCCTGCCTTGAGATGGCGTTGCACTGGCACAGCATCACGCACAGTGAAGGGACCCTCGGCATCCCAGCAGCAACAAGTCCAGGCGCGTCGGCGCCCGGCTGTCACGACGGAGGCGAGCACAGGCGCCGCATCTCCGGGCGAGGCCGCTGAAGGCTCTGACCTGCTGTTCAGTGAGCGAGCATGTGGACCGGATAATGCCAGGGATTGCTCAAGTAGCCGTGTCACGTACCCAACCCGAAGCTCAACCGGAAAGGTCGGGCAGGGTCAACACAGGCCGGGCCGGGGCGATCGTGGGATCGTGCCCCATTGACTGTCCGTGGTGATGTGCTCGCGTCGGGATCGTCTGCCCCGGATCTTGCGTGGAGCCGATGGCTCGTAGAGTTAGGGCATGGTTGTTGTTGCTGCTTCAAACTTACCTACGAGCCCCACGGTGCAAGGGACTTGCTCACCGGGACCGTCTGGGGACCTCATCGCTCGTGACGAGGTTGAGCTGAGAGTGGCGGGGCTGAAGGCTATGGCTGATCCGGCCCGGCTGCAGATTCTGCATCTGATCCAGCAGGCCCCTGCAGGGGAGTTGTGCGTGTGCGACCTGACAGATTCGCTGGGATTGAGCCAGCCCGCGGTGAGCCGTCATCTGAAGATCCTTGCGATGGCCGGCCTTCTCGCGCGCGAGCAGCGGGGTACCTGGGCCTGGTTTTCCCTGGTTCCCTCCGCGCTGCGAGACTTGCAGGACCGCGTCTTTGGCTCCCTCGTGCCGCACTAGGCGTTACGAGGTTGGGTCGATGTCCTTGATGAGGGCTTCGACGAGGGTTCTGATCTCGTCGCGGATGGGGCGGACTGCTGCGACGCCCTGTCCTGCGGGGTCTTCGAGTTTCCAGTCGAGGTAGCGCTTGCCGGGGAAGACCGGGCAGGTGTCCCCGCAGCCCATCGTGATGCAGACGTCCGAAGCCCTTACAGCGTCGACGGTGAGGATCTTCGGGGCCTGGTCTGAGATGTCAATGCCGACCTCTGCCATGGCCTCCACCGCGGCCGGGTTGACCGCGTTGCCAGGTGAGGAGCCGGCGGAGCGGACCTCGATGCGGTCGCCGGCGAGGTGGCGAAGCCAGGCAGCGGCCATCTGGGAGCGGCCGGCGTTGTGGATGCAGACGAAGAGTACCGACGGTCTGACGGGCATTGATTGCTCCTGTGCGTATGGGTGTGTGCCTGGTGGTCTGCCTCGCGGACGATCCTGATGTGTCACCATCAATCTCATGCTGACATCGGTCGACGCTGAGGTTGTGCGGGCGCTTGCGGACCCGCTCAGGCTGCGGATTGTGACGTTGCTGGCCCAGGAGGCGTTGTGTACGACGCATCTGGTGGCTGAGACCGGTGCGCGCCAGACCAACCTCTCCAACCATCTGCGGGTGCTGCGTGAGGCAGGTTTGGTGGAGACCGAACCGTGTGGCCGTTTTACGTACTACAAGGTCCGGCCCGAGGCGCTTGAAGCACTCGCATCCTTCTTCGGCGGCCTGGCGCAGAGTGTGCACAACGCCGGAAACGCCCGGCGCCCCTGTCCGTAACTCCCCTCTGAACGGGAGATTCCGCATTCGCCAGTGCACGTGTGGTGTGTCCCCCTTGCCTGCCGACGAGCGGTTGACCGCATCCTGATGGGTCGTGCCCGTTCCGGAGCAGTGTGCTGCTCCGGAACGGCAGGTACATCGAAGTACGCCGATTCAATGACGCTGGTGCTACCCCAGCTCAATGGTTGCTAACCCTCTTCACCCCATGCCTTTGCGGACCGCGTGACCTGGGGAGTCCGGTGCGCCGGACCGTAATTGCGGAACGCCAACTCTGCGCGTTTGCACCGGTGACCGGGCCTTCCGTGCTGCATGGATCGGATCGCGCCACCGGGAGGGTGTCACATTGCGCCACTGTCCGGGCGTGCGTACCAGCTATTCATCGATCTATTGACATACATCGTTTAATGCTGGGAGTGTTCCGCCGTCGGACTGACAGGGCCGTCACCGACCAGGCCCGGGTCTCTGCCGGCCCGGCTGTTTCGTCGCTCACTCTGACCACTCCCTGGGGGGACGTGTGACCACACCCCGTGTGCTCGTGGCTTCTGCTTTCGAGGCGGAGCTCCAACCTCTGACCTCTGCCTGCGTGGCGGCTGCTCTGCGTGATCACGGCGCTGACGTGGTGGGCTGGGACGCCCATCTGCAGCCTGACGCATTGCCTGAGGGCCCGTTCGATCTCACCTTGGTCTCGGTGCAGCAGTTCGAGGGTCTGGAGCGCGGTATCGCCCTGGCCCGGCGCGTCAGCGAGGCGTACGGCACCCTGGTGGTGACGTTCGGCCAGTACGCGCAGATGAATCATCGTGAATTCCTCCAGGTCGTGAGCGGGGTGGCGATGGAGGAGCCGGAACTGATCGCCGAGGACCTGGTCCACCTCGCTTCCGGGACCATGCCCCTGGGCGAGGTGCCGGCGCTGATGACAGCCGGCGGGATGCGTCCCAAGCCGCCGCGCCGCCGGATCAGCGTGGCCGCCCCGGCCAGGGAGCTGTTCCCCTCGCTGGTGCACTACCCGGCCCACCACACCCCGTACGGGCTGATGGGCAACATCGAGGCATCCCGCGGCTGCCACCACAAGTGCACCTACTGCTCGGTGTACGGGGCCTATGACGGCGGGGTGGCAGCCTTCGACGGCGACACCGTCCTGGCCGACGCCCTGCAACTGGCCGAGGAAGGCGTACGGCACTTCTGCTTCATCGACGCGGAGTTCTTCAACTCCCGCACCATTGGTGTCGGTGTCGTCGAGCGGCTCGTCGAGGCGATCGGGCCGATCACGTTCGAGTTCACCACCCGCGTCGACCACGTCCTGGACTACACCAAGGAACTGCAGAAGCTCGTCTCGCTGGGCCTGCGCAAGGTGACGTGCGCGCTGGAGTTCCCCTCCAACCGAATCCTGCGGATCTTCGACAAGCACATCGACGTCGACCACATGAAGCAGGCGGTGGCGGAAGCCGAACGCATCGGCTTCGAGCTGTTTCCCACCTTCATTCCCTTCACGCCATGGATCGAGTACGAGGAACTCCTCGGGTTCGAGGACTGGCTGGTGGAGACGGGGCTGGCCCGGGTCACCGACCCCACGGCCCTGCAGACGCGGCTGTTGCTGTTCAAGGGGTCCCCGCTGCTGTCCTCGCCGTGGATGGAAGACATCGCCACCGTCGACCGCGGTTTCTGGGTGGAGTGGACCCACCCCGACAAGCGCGTCGAGGAGCTGTGGCAGGACCGGCGCACCGATGCCGAGGACGCAGGCAAGATCCGCTGTTGCGTGAAGTGCTGACCCGCCCCCTCATACGCGAAGGACACTGACATGGGTGGATCACCCCGCATCGTCATCTCCACCGGCCAGACCCTGCCCGACATGGACTGGTCCGGCGAACTCGACCGCCTCACCGACTCCTGGCCCTACCTGGGACCCACCTGGCTGCGGGCCACGGAGAAGGTCCTGCCCGAGGCCCAGCCCTGGCACACGATCGCCACCCGCGCGCGGGGCGAACTGGCCCTGCTGCCGGGATACATCATCACCAACCCGCCGGTCGTCGACCACGAGCCGCGCACCTACCTGGGCTGGCAGGCCCCCAGCGGTGAGGAAGTGTGCTGCGGCGCGGAGACGGATGCCGCCCGCAGCGCGGCAGTCGACGCCCTGGGTACTGAGCCGTTCTTTCCGACCCTCCTGCTCGGGTCTCCGCTGGGCTACCGCACAGAGGTCGCCTACAACTTCTGGACGCCCACCCTCATGGGTGCGATCGTCGACAAGCTCGTCCCGGCGGCCTTCGAGGCGGGCATCCGCTGCATCGCCGCCCCGTGGATACCCGACCGGCGAGGCAACGAGGCCCTGGTCACCGCACTGAACGCGGCCGGCGGTCACAGCGCTTTCTGGGGCTTCGAGGACTTCATGAGCCTGGACGCGGGCAGCTGGGAAGGGCACCTGGCCGCGCTGCCGCTGAAGAAGCGCCAGCGCATCAAGGGTGACGTGCGCCGCGCCCTGGCGGCAGGCGTCACCATCGAGCGTGTCGACGGCGAGAACATCCGCCCCTACACGGCCCGGATCGCGGAACTGACCTGCCTCAACCGGGAGAAGAACGGTGCGGGCGAGGAGCCTGGGCACATCGCCGGCATCCTCACCACGCTGATCGACGAGGGCGCCGACGTACGCGCCTACCTCGGCTACAAGGACGGCGCCCTGGTCGCCACCTGCGTCACCGTACGCAAGAACCACCGCCTGTTCCCCAAGTGGGCCGGCTTCGACTACGCGGCGATCGGCGAACGCAGCGGCATCTACTTCGCCCTGGTCCTGGACGCACCCGTCAAGGACGCCTACGCCGAAGGGCTGCGCACCGTGGAGTTCGGTGCGGGCGCCCACCAGGCCAAGGCCCTGCGCGGCTGCACCCCGAGGAAGGTCACCACCACTCTGGTGATGTCCGACCCCGACCTACGTCCCCAGGCTGCCACCTGGCTGGATGCCTTCGGCGCCAGCCGCCGCATCGCGTTCGGTGACGCGACAGCCGCACCCTCCCAGCCCGCACCCCTCACCCTGCTCGGCCAGAGCCCGGACGGGGGCTGCTGCTCCACCGGCTGACCCCCTCCCAGGCTTTCGAATCGGACCAGAAGGAACGACATGATCACGTTCATTCCGCTGACCGGGTTCCTCGGGGCGGGCAAGACCACCACCATGACCGCAACCGCGCTGGCCCTGCAGGAAACCGGCCGCAAAGTCGCCGTCATCACCAACGACCAGGGCGTCGAGCTGGTCGACACCAAACTGGTCCGCAGCAAACTCGGCAGCGTCGCTGAAGTCACCGGCGGATGCTTCTGCTGCAAGTTCGAGGACCTCGTCGAGGCCGTCGTCGCCCTGGTCGACTCCGACGGAGTCGACGTCGTGATCGCCGAGGCCGTCGGCTCCTGCACCGACCTGCAGGCTACCGTCGTACGCCCGCTGCGCCAGTACTACGGCGACAGCATGGTCGTCGCCCCCCTCACCACGGTCGTCGACCCGCTGCGCCACCTGGCCTTCGAGCGCGCGGCCCAGCGAGCCGAACCGGAATCGGACCTCTCCTACCTGTTCCGCCAGCAGCTCACCGAAGCCGACGTCATCGCCGTCAACAAACTCGACACCATCCCGGCGCCACGGGCCGAGACTCTGCTGAAGGACCTGGCCGCCCGGTACCCCAACGCCACTGTGGTGGGCTACTCCGCCACCACCGGTGCCGGACTTGAGGACCTCACCGACGCCTGGCGGGCACCGGCGACCAACCAGGATGTCCAGCTCGACATCGACTATGACCGCTATGCCGCCGCCGAGGCGCAACTGGCCTGGATGAACCAGGAACTCGACCTCACCTCAGCAGTGGCGGGCACCGGCTTCGACGCCACCGCCTGGGCCGGCACCGTACTGACCGGGCTCTCCCGCTGGGCACAGGACGGCAATGCGGTGATCGGGCATGCCAAGCTCACCGTGGAGCTGCCCGACGGGGACTTCGCCAAGCTCAGCTGCACCCAGGCCGGAGCCGACCCCACGTGCGACCGCGCCGCCGCTGCCCATGCCCCGGCCGGCCGGGCGGTCATCAACGCCCGCATCGCCTGCGAGCCCGAGGCCCTCGACCAGGCCGTCACCGCGGCGGTCAAAGCGGCCGACGACAGCCACCAGGTCATGTCCTCCGCGACCGCACCGGTCTCCTTCAAGCCGTCCTACCCCCGCCCGGTCCACCGCCTCGCCCCCGCCGGCGCCTGACCCCCTTCCTCAAGGACTTCAGACATGAGTGACACCACCACCACGGCCTCGGGCACCTTGCAGGAAGAGGTCCGCGCCTACTACCGCGCCAAGGCCGAAGAGGCCGAGACCAGTGGCGCCTGCTGTTCCCCCGACCCCAATACCTTCGGCCCCGCCGCTTACGACGAGATCGGCCCCGGCGCCGCACCGGACACCGCCCTGCTCGCTTCCCTGGGCTGCGGCAACCCCAGCGCGGTCGCCGAACTGCGGGAAGGAGAAACGGTTCTGGACCTGGGCTCCGGTGGCGGACTGGACGTGATCCTGTCCGCACGCCGCGTCGGCCCCGACGGGCGGGTCTTCGGGCTGGACTTCCTTGAGGAGATGCTCGCTCTGGCGGCCCGCAACATCGAAGACGCCGAGATCGACAACGTGGTCCTCCTCAAGGGCACCATCGAGTCCATTCCACTGCCCGCGAAGACCGTCGACGTCATCATCTCCAACTGCGTGATCAACCTGTCGCTGAACAAGCCAGCCGTGTTCGCCGAGATGGCCCGCGTGCTGGCCCCCGGCGGACGTCTGGGCATCAGCGACGTCGTGGCCGAGGACCGCCTCAGCCCCGACGAGCGGGCCCAGCGCGGCGGGCACAGTCAGTGCATCGCAGGCGCCCTGTCGGTGGGGGAGTACCGCGAACTCCTGGACGCCGTGGGCCTGAAGGACACCGAGATCGTCTTCACCCAGGAAGCCGCGGACGGCCTGCACGCCGCCATTATCCGCGCCCGCAAGCCCGTCGACAACGAAGCCGACGCTCCGCAGGAGTGTGCCCCCGGGGGCACCTGCTGCTGATCCGCACCGCCGGATTCCGGGCCGCGGCCCCCTGATGGCCGCGGCCCCTTCACACACTGGAGACACCGCCATGTCTTTCACTGTCGTGCTCGTTTTCATCCTGGTAGCGGCCCTTGCCGCCGCCAACGGCAGCAATGACGTCCCCAAAGGCGTCGCCACCCTCGCCGGGGCGGGGGTGACCAAGTACCGCACCGCCATTGTGTGGGGCACCGTCACCACCCTCGCCGGATGCCTGTGCTCCCTGGCCCTGGCCGACCGCATGACCAAGCTCTTCTCCGCGGGCATCGTCACCGCTGAACCGACCGACGCATTCGCCGTCGCCGTGCTCGCCGGCGCGGTCGCCTGGGTCGCCCTCGCCACCGTCCTGCGCCTGCCCGTCTCCACCACCCACGCCCTGATCGGCGCCCTCCTGGGCGCCGGGATGCTGCTCGCATCCGACTCCATCGCCTGGAGTGCCATTCCGGAGAAACTCATCATCCCGCTGCTCGTCAGCATCGGCATCGCCTACGCCATATCCCTGGTCCTGGCCCTGGTCTTCAACCGCGGCGCCGCCTCCAAGCCCCCCACCACTGAGCCGGAAGCGACCGCCGAACCCGCATCCCCGGCCACCCCGGCAGGCGAGGGCGGAGCCGTGCTGGCCGCCGAACGCGTCAACGCCGCCCCGACCACCGCCACCGAGCCCCCCGCCGGGCGCGTCCTGGCCGCCGCACACTGGCTCACCAGCGGTGCCACCGGCTTCGCCCGGGGCCTCAACGACACCCCCAAGATCGTCGCCATCGGCGCGTTCGCCCTGGTCCCGGCCGGCATGACGACCTGGCAGATCATGCTCCTGGTCTCCGGAGCGATGGCCCTCGGTTCCCTCACCGGTGGCATGCGTCTGGCCCAGCGCCTGGGCGAAGGCGTCATCCGCATGAACCACCGCGAAGGGTTCATGGCCAACATCACCACCGCCACCCTGGTCGGCCTCGGCGCCGGCTACGGGCTGCCCATGTCCACCACCCACACCTCGACGGGCGCCATCGCGGGCTCGGCAGGGGCCAACCTCAGCCGTCTGAGCGGCAAGACACTGCGTCACTTCCTCATCGCCTGGCTGGTGACCCCGCCCTTCGCCGCAGCGGTAGCCGCCCTGGTCTTCCTGGTGGCCCGTTAACCACCCTCGTGCACGAGCCCTCACTTGGGCGGGCAACCGCCGAGGAGTACGCCCGCTGGTTCCAGGCCCTCGCCGACCCGACACGCATTCTCATCGTGCGTTTCGTCAGCCGACAGGAACGCCCGGTACCAGCGGGCGTCATCGTCGACCACCTCAAGCTCAGCCAGTCGACGGTCTCCCACCACCTCAAGATCCTGCGCCAGGCCCGCTTCCTCACCACCGCCCGAGCCGGAACCGACATCCTCTACGGCCTCGACGACCACTGCCTCACCCAGCTCCCCGCAGGTCTCCTCACCTGCAACGGCCCCTACCCCGGCCGCGCCAGTCCCCGCACCGCAGCCGCACACCCCGACGGTCACACGCCCATCAAGAGGCCCGAAATGGACGCCACCACCCCGCCCACCGGCGACACGCCGGCCCCCGTCCTCCTGCTCATCGGCAGCGGAGACCGCCGCTATCGCGAGTACATCCTCGCCGCGATCACCCGTGACTTCCGCCTTTGGCTCCTGGATGCCTACGAGCCCACCTGGCAACTTCCGTACATCGAAGGCGCCACGGTGCTGAACACCAAAGACGTCCACGCCCTGCACGAGGCTGCTGGTCACGTCGCAGCCGCTCTTCCCGTCGTGGGGGTCTTCACCTACGACGAGTCACTTGTGCACGCTGCTGCGCAGCTCGCCCAGACCCTCGGCCTGCCCGGCAGCCCGCCGCGCGCGGTCCAGGCCTGCCGGGACAAGGCAGCCACCCGCGCCATCCTCAACGAAGCCGAGATCCCGCAGCCGGCATCCACCCCCGTGGCCGACGCCGATGAGGCCACGGCCGCAGCAGAGACCATCGGATATCCCGTAGTCGTCAAGGCCCGCGGACTCGCCGGGAGCATGGGCGTCCTGCGCGCCGACACCCCTGCTGGCGTCCGCGAGGCGTACGCGGTCGCCGCTGCGGCCACTTACGCCGGGGTGCCGCGCTATGAAGCCGACGTCTTGATCGAGGAGCTCCTGACCGGTGAGGAGATCAGCATCGACGCTGTCATCACCGAAGGCGTCTGCACCCCGATGGTCCTGGCCCGCAAGCAGGTCGGCTGCAACCCCTACTTCGAGGAAATCGGACACACCGTCCACGGCGCCGACCCTCTCATGGAGGACCCCGAACTCCTGGACCAGCTCAACCGCATCCACAAAGCGATCGGCTACGTCCACGGCGCCACGCACACCGAGTTCAAACTCACCCCACACGGGCCCCGGCTGATCGAGATCAACGCCCGGCTCGGCGGTGACTTCATCCCCTATCTCGGAGCCCTCGCCACCGGAACCGACCCTGCAGTCGCCGCCGCCCGCGTGGCCGCCGGGTTCACCCCCGACACCGCACCCCGCACCAGCCACACCGCCGCGATCCGCTTCCTCTACCCGGCCCAGGACTGCATCGCGGCCACCGTGACCGTCCGGACCGACCGCCTCGGCCCCACCATCCATCGCGCCGTGGCCACCGCCGGCCCCGGTACCGCGCTCGCCCTGCCGCCGCGCGCCTACCTCAACCGCTACGGATACGTCATCGCCGTCGGCGAGGACCCCGAGCAGGTGACCGCCGACCTCGCCGATCCGAGCGCACTGATCGAACTGCGAGCCCAGCCCCCTGCCAGCTGAACCGTCGGCACAGGCCCAACCCGAAGGGACACTCACCAGTGAACCCACCCGGCACCGTGCAGTCGTCGCTGGCCTGGGAGGACGGCACGATCGTCACCCTCGACCAGCGCGCCCTGCCTCACGAGACCCGGCAGATCCGGCTGACCACGGTCGAGGAAGTGAGGGAGGCCATCGCCACCCTTGCCATCCGCGGAGCCCCGGCCATCGGGCTGGCCGGAGCCCTGGCCGTGGCCCTCTCAGCTCGCCGTCATCTGTCCGGACCGGCACCCGACCCCGGAGCGGTGCGGGCAGATGCAGAACGGCTCGTCGCGGTGCGCCCCACCGCCGTCAACCTCGCCTGGGCCGTAAACCGGGTCCTGCACCACCTTCCCGAAGGCCCCGACGCGGTCCTGGCAGAAGCCTTGAACATGCTGGACCAGGACATCGCCGTCAACCTGCGCATGGTCACGCACGCCGTCGACGCAGTCACCTCCACCTGCCCCGACAAACCGCTGAGCATATGGACGCACTGCAATACAGGCCGCCTTGCCACAGCCGCAGTCGGAACCGCTCTGGGCACCATCCTCGCCCTCGCCGAATCCGGCCGAGTCCGTGAAGTCCTGGTGGGCGAAACGAGACCACTCCTTCAAGGAGCCCGCCTGACCACATGGGAACTCGCCGAGGCCGACATCCCGCACCGGCTGTGTGTGGACTCCGCGGCCGCGACCGCCATGGCAGCGGGCCTGGTCGACTGCGTCCTGGTGGGAGCCGACCGCATAGCCGCCAACCATGATGTCGCCAACAAGATCGGTACGTACGCCCTCGCGCTGGCCGCTCATCACCACGGCGTCCCGTTCTTCGTCGTGGCCCCTGAATCGACCCGTGATGCCACGATCCCCGGTGCCAGTCACATCGTCGTCGAGCAGCGCCCCGCCCACGAGGTCACCCACTACGCCGGGAAACTCACCGCGCCGGCCTCCACCCGCGCCTTCAACCCCGCCTTCGACACCACCCCCGCCCAGCTGATCACAGCGGTCATCTCCGAGGACGGCATCACCTGGCCCAAGGGAGACCACGCATGACCTACGCACCCGCCACCAGCACCGGCCGCACAACTGCCGGACAACTGGCCACCACCAGCCGCCACCTGTACGAGCAGGGCTGGATGCCCGGCACCGCAGGCAACTTGTCTATGCTCCTGCCCGACCAGCCGCAGCGTGCCCTCATCACAGCCAGCGGCCGGGACAAGGGCGAACTCACCAACCAGGACATGGTCGAGATCGATGCCCACACCAGCGAACCCGTCCGCACCGGGTCCCAGCGCGCCTCGGCCGAAACCTGCATCCACTCCGCGCTCTACCGCACCACCGACGCACAAGCCGTCATCCACGTCCACTCGCCGTACGCCACCGTCATCGCCACCCGAGCCCAGCACCCCCAGCACACCAGCCTTCTGCACCTGGAACGCTACGAGCTCCTCAAGGGCCTCGGTCTGGCCGACCCCTCCCGGACCACCGTGCCCGTCTTCGTCAACTGGCCCGACGTCCCACGCATCGCCCACAACGTCGAAGCCTGGGCCACGGCCACCCCCGGCGCTCCGCCCGGACTGCTCATCGCCGACCACGGCATCACCACCTGGGGCAACTCCCTGGCCCAGGCTCGCAACCGCCTCGAATGCCTGGAAGCGATCTGTCAGCTCCTGGTCCTGGCAGCTACGCCCCTGAGCACCACCACACCTGACACCTCACCAACCGCGGAGCACTCATGACACTCCTTCAGGTCATGCCGGTCGAAGCACCCGGCACCGTCCTCACCCGGACCCGCGACACCGCCGAGATCACCGACATGCTGCGCACACATGGAGTGTCCTTCAGCCGCTGGCCGGTGCGGCTGAAGGTCGCCCCCACCACCACCCCCGCCGACCTGCTGGAGACCTACCGCAAGGAGGTCGACGCCCTGTGCGCCGAGCAGGGCCTGCGTCTGGTGGACGTGGCCCGACTCCATCCCGAGGACAGCCCCGCATGGGCCGTGCGTGCCGACGCGGCCCGCTCGATGTTCCTCGAAGAGCACCGTCACGACGAAGACGAGGTGAGGTTCTTCGCCCACGGCACCGGTTGCTTCTACCTGCACCTGGACGACAAGGTCCACGCCGTCGTATGCGAGGCGGGCGACCTTCTGTCCGTCCCCGCCGGCACCCGGCACTGGTTCGACATGGGCCCCGTTCCGGACTTCGCCGCCATCCGCTTCTTCGAAAAGGAGGACGGCTGGGTCGGCGACTTCACCGCAGACCCCATCGCGGCTTCCTTCCCCCGCCTCGACGCACTGCTGGCCGAGGACTGACATGAACCCGCGCCACCAGGCAGTCCTCCTCGACATCGAAGGCACCACAGGCGCCCTCTCCCACGTCCGCGATGTGCTCTTCCCCTACGCCCGCACGCGCATCGCCCCGTGGATGACCGCCCACCACCACACCGACCAGGGCCAGCAGATCCACCAAGCAGTCCGAACCGACCTCGGCGACCCGCGACTCAGCCCCACCGATGTGATCGCGCAGCTCGAAGAATGGGCCGACACCGACACCAAGGCAGCACCTCTCAAGAACCTCCAGGGCCACATCTGGGCAGCCGGATACGCCGCCGGCGAACTGACCGGTCACGTCTATCCGGACGTCCCGCCGGCCCTCGCCGCCTGGCGGGAACGAGGCATCGCCCGCTACATCTACTCCTCAGGCTCTGAAGCCGCCCAACGCGACTGGTTCGCCCACACCGCCCACGGTGACCTGACCCTGCTCCTCGACGGACACTTCGACCTCAACTCGGCTGGCCCCAAGCACGATGCCGCCTCCTACCTGAGCATCGCCAGAGCCATCCGCACACCACCGGCGCTCGTCCTCTTCGCCAGCGACTCGGGTGAAGAACTGGATGCCGCGGCCACCGCAGGCTTCCAGACCCTCGCCGTCCGCCGCCCGGACGATTCGCGTCCCGCACCTCCGGCCCATCGCCTGCTCACCTCCCTGACACCTCTCATCCGGGCCGGCGCGCAAACCGGCGTTCCCACGCACGCCGAAGGATCCCGCCCATGAGCACCGACACCCCCAGCCCGCAGGCCGACATCGCCGTCATCGGAGGCAGCGGCTTCTACTCACTCCTTGACGGTGCGCAGCTCGTCCACATCGCCACCCCCTACGGGGAGCCCTCCGACCCGATAGCTCTGGGCACGGTCGCCGGCCGGCAGGTCGCCTTCCTGGCCCGCCACGGCACCGACCACCGCCACCCGCCCCACCGCATCAACTACCGGGCGAACCTCTGGGCGTTGCGCTCACTGGGAGTACGCCAGGTTCTGGCACCCTGCGCCGTCGGATCGCTGCGCCCGGAGCTCGGACCGGGCAGCATCGTCATTCCGGACCAACTCGTCGACCGAACCACCTCGCGCGTGCAGACCTATTTCGACGAAGGCGCGGTCCACGTGCCTTTCGCCGACCCCTACTGCCCCGCCGGCCGCACCACCGCGGTCAAGGCCGCTGCCGGCACCAGCCTCCCCGCCCACGACGGCGGCGTCATGGTGGTCATCGAAGGCCCCAGATTCTCCACCCGGGCCGAATCCCGTTGGTACGCCTCGTCCGGCTGGTCGGTGGTGAACATGACCGGGCACCCCGAAGCCGTCCTGGCCCGCGAACTGGCCCTGTGCTATACCCCGATCGCACTGGTCACCGACTACGACGCGGGCGTACAGGCAGGCGACGGTGTCTCGCAGGACGAGGTCTTCCGCATCTTCGGTGAGAACGTCGAAGTGCTGAAGGGCCTGGTTCTTGAGGCCATCGCCCAGCTCGACCTCACGCGCCCCTGCAGCTGCGCGGCAGTACTCGACGGCATCACGCTGCCCATCAACCTGCCCTGAACGAGTCCGGTGCCGCTCGGACCGGGATCAGGCACCTTCCACGCGAACGGCCCCCGCTGCGCCTGAGTGGCGCAGCGGGGGCCGGCAGGGGCGGGGGAGTGGCCCTACAGGAGCGGCAGGGCGGCCAGCCCGATGCCGACGCTGCCCACCAGGCCCACGCCGAGGTAGAAGGCGAAGACATTGCCCTTCACGACGCTGCGGACCGCGACCATTGCGGGAATGGTCGTGATCGCACCGCCCAGGAGGAAGGTGACGCCGGCGCCCGCCGCCATGCCCTGATTCATCAAGCCCTCGACGACCGGAATGGCTCCGACGCCGTTGAGGTACAGCGGAACACTGATCAGTCCGGCAAGCAGGACGGAGAAGATGCCGTCCGTTCCCAGGATGGAGCTGACGACATCACTCGGCACGTAGCGGACGATCAGCGCTTCCAGCACGATGGCCAGCAGCAGCCAGCGGCCCAGGATGAGCGAGTCACTGACGATTTCCTTGAGGATCTCAACCGCGTTGAGATTCTTGATGTCACGCCTGACCAGGATCCGCCAAGGCGTGCCATCGTCCTCGTCGGGGGCATTCGCCGCCGCCTCGCAGGAGCTCGTACCGGCGGAGGCATCCTGTGCAGGCTCGCCGGCTCCGGGAGCGGAACCTGCGCCGACCGAGACCGGGGCAGGAGACTGCACCGCCGAGCATGCAGGGGCCTCGACCGCCGTCTGGGAGCACGCCTTGGCAGGAGCCGAATCCTTGGTGCCTTCGCGCAGCGGATTGGCGAAGCGCCCCCGGCGCTCCATTGCCAGGACGATCAGACCCGCCCCGAAGCTGAGGATCAGCGCGCCGACCAGACGTGCTGTTGCTACGGGAAGGCCGAGCTGCGTGGCGGACAGGGCATAGATCTCGGGGTCCATTGCGGGGGAGGCGATCCAGAAGGCCATCACGGCCGACAGGGGGACCCCAGCGATCAGAAAGCGCCGGATGAGCGGAATGACGGTGAAGGAGCAGAACGGACTGAAAGCGCCGATGGCCGTGGTGATCGCGATGCCGAGGATCCCTCCGCGGCCGTTGGCGAAACTGCGCTTGGCGACCACGTCGATGGACAGCCGCTGAACGGCGATGCCCAGAACGATGGCTACCAGAAACCACGGGAGGTAGTGCAGCACCTCGCGCAGTATGAACAGGCTCAGGGCCTGCACTTCGCTCACAGGAGGACCTCTCTGGGAAGGCGGCACACGGGTGTCAATTCGCCGAACTTGCACGGTCGGCAGCACGGGAGGCTCAACAACCCGCCCCCATTCATCGAATATCGATGATAGACGATTAAACAACGGGTGGGCAATGGCCTGTAGGGCCTGTTCATGCAGACTGATCGATCGGCCCTGGCTCTTGTGGGGGGAAGTGGTGCGGCCGACCTCCCGGTGGCTCCGATTTGGCAGGATCGATTCTTGTCCATATAGGCGCGAACGTTCCGTCGGTGGGCGTGCGGCGTGCTGTCGCCTGTTGCACGCACCTTGCCTCTGTCGCACGTCATCGACTAACATCGATGGATCATGAGCGGCACACTGAACGCCCAGCTGATCGACCGAGCCACCGCCGAGTCCTATGCGACGTGGTTCAAAGCACTGTCCGACCCCACCCGCGTACAGATCCTCAACCTGCTCGCGCTCGCCCCTGGCGCGATGAACGTCGGCGAGATCGTCGAGCGAGTCGGTGTGGGGCAGTCCACGGTCTCCCACCACCTGAAACTCCTGGCCGACGTCCGCTTCGTACTGCGCGAACGCCAGGGGACCTCCATGCTTTACTCGATCAACGTTGCCTGCGTCGCTTGTTTCCCCAGCGCTGCCGATGCCGTCATGGGCCGTCCCGCGGCCTCCGCCTGAAACGTGGACGAATGTCTGAGCAGAAGTCGCAGATATCCGACGGCATAGCCGCCTGCTGCCCGCCCATCACCACGGCAGCGCTGTCCGAACCGGCCGCCCAGACCATGGCGGTCATGTTCAAGGCCCTCTCCGACCCGGTGCGCCTGCGCCTGTTCTCCCGGGTTGCCTCGCACCCGAGTGGCGAGGCGTGTGTCTGCGACATAGCCGATGTCGGCGTCTCGCAGCCCACGGTCAGCCATCACCTCAAGAAGCTGCGTGAGGCGGGGCTGCTGACGTCTGAACGCCGCGGCACCTGGGTCTACTACCGGCTCGCGCCGGGCATTCTCAGCCTGCTCGGGACCTTCCTCACGGACCCGGAAGCAGTTTCCCCGCCCAAGGCGACAGTGAGGGCCGTTCGATAGGTGATCAACCCCTGAATGCCGGCAGCGGAGAACGCCGGGGCGACAGTGCCGCTGATCGGTCGCTGAAGGGCCTTGTAGTTGAGCGAAGGCGATGCACGATCCTTAGCCGCCCGTCAGTTCACTACAGGACTGCGGCGTTCGATCAGCTGAACGTCACGCCACACCCCGTGCAGCCGACCGACGCGCTCACGAGTGCCGATAACCCGGAACCCGACACGCTCGTGCAGGACGAGGCTGGCGGTGTTCTCCGGGAACACTCCGGCCTGGATGGTCCAGATTCCCGCAGCCTCCGTTGAGGCGATGAACGCTTCCAACAAGGACCGGGCCACACCCTGACCCCGTGCCGACGGGGCGACATAGACGGAGTGCTCGACCACGCCCGCATACGCAGGGCGGGCGGATACCGCTGAAGCAGCGATCCACCCCTGGAGCGTTCCGTCCGTCTGTAGGGCGACAAAACGGTGGCTGGGGAGCTTTGATCTGTCGAACGCGGCCCACGTCGGCGCGCAGGTTTCGAAGGTGGCGTTGCCCTCGTCGATGCCTGCCTGGTAGACCGCCAGGACCTGTTCGGCATGGCTGGCATGCATGGGTTCCAGGGTGAAGGCGCCGTGCACGGGCTCTCCTCTTGGGGTGCGGTGGGGAAGGTGCTTGCGGCAATTCTTTCCGAGTGCACGACGGGGCTCATCAGAGGGCCGGGGCGGAGGACGTCGGAGTCGCCAACCGGTCGGTGGAATTCACGGCGACGACGGGCGCGGCGGGGCGGCGCGGGACCTGCGCGTACGTGCGGTCACGGAAGGCGGGGGCCAGCTCCTGTCCGCCAGGTCCGCCAACGCGGCGGACAGGAGCTGGTGCTTATGGGGTGGGGGTGATCAGATGGTGGTGTGTCTGGTCACGGCCTCGGCAAGGGCTCCGGCCGGCGAGGGGATGGTCTTCGCGTGGTCGGTCAGCGAGGAGAGGTACCGCTCGGCGTCGAGTGCCGCCGCGCACCCGGACGCGGCTGCGGTGACGGCCTGGCGGTAGGTGTGGTCGACGACATCGCCCGCGCCGAAGACACCGGGGATGCTGGTGCGGGTCGAGGGCGAATCGACCTTGAGGTAGCCCTCGGCATCGAGGTCGAGCTGCCCGGTGAAGAGCTCGGTCCGCGGGTCGTGGCCGATCGCGATGAACAGCCCAGTTGCCGGCAGATCACGCAGTTCGCCGGTAAACGTGTCCCGCAGCACCACACCGGCGAGCATTCCGCCCTCCTCCTTGATCTCAGCGATCTCGCTGTCGAAAGCGAAGGAGATCTTGTCGTCGGAGAAGGCCCGGTTCTGCATCACCTGGGAGGCGCGGAGGGACGAGCGCCGGTGGACGATGGTGACCGAACGGGCGAAGCGGGTGAGGAAGGTGGCCTCCTCCATCGCGGTGTCGCCACCGCCAACGACGATGATGTCGCGGTCGCGGAAAAAGAACCCGTCGCAAGTCGCGCACCACGACACGCCACGTCCCGAAAGATTGTCTTCGAGCGGCAGCCCGAGCTTCCGGTACCCGGAGCCGGTGGAGATGATCACGGTCTTCGCGCGATGCACGCTCCCGGCGCTGTCAGTGACCTGCTTCACGGGTCCGGTGAGGTCGACAGAGACGATGTCGTCGTCGACCATCTCGGCGCCGAAGCGCTCGGCCTGGGCCCGCATGTTGTCCATCAGGACCGGGCCGTCGATGCCTTCGGGAAAGCCGGGGAAGTTCTCCACCTCGGTCGTCGTGGTCAGCGAGCCGCCGACGAAGATCGAGCTGCCGAACAGTAGAGGCTTGAGCTCGGCGCGGGCCGTGTACAGGGCCGAGGTGTACCCGGCAGGTCCTGAGCCGATGATGATGACGTTGCGCACGCGTTCACTCATGCCGCAGGCTCCGGGGCGAGATCCTCGATCAGGTCCTCGATGAGGGCTTTGATCTCGTCGCGAATGGGGCGGACTGCTGCGACGCCCTGTCCTGCAGGGTCTTCGAGCTTCCAGTCGAGGTAGCGCTTACCGGGGAACACGGGACAGGCGTCGCCGCAGCCCATCGTGATGCAGACGTCCGACGCCTGCACGGCGTCCACGGTGAGGATCTTCGGAGTTTGATCGGAGATGTCGATGCCGACTTCGGCCATCGCCTCGACTGCGGCCGGGTTGACCTCCGCTCCCGGTGCGGAGCCGGCGGAGCGGACCTCGATGCGGTCGCCCGCGAGGTGACTGAGCCAGGCGGCGGCCATCTGGGAACGGCCGGCATTGTGCACACAGACGAACAGCACCGAAGGCTTGTCGGACATCAGGGGGCTCTCTTGTCTCACGGCGGGATCAGGTGTCATTGATATCAGCACCGAATGGCGTCAGTGGCTACTGATGTGACAGTATCAGTACATGATGACGTCAGTCGATACTGAATTGATCAGGGTTCTGGGTGATCCGCTCAGGCTCAAGATCGTGACCCTGCTCGCCCGCGAGACCCTGTGCACCACACACCTGGTGGAGGAGACGGGGGCGAAGCAGACGAACCTCTCCAACCACCTGCGGGTGCTGCGAGAGGCGGGTGTGGTGGAGACGGAGCCCTGCGGCCGCTTCACCTACTACAAGCTCTGCCCCGACGTCATCACCCAGCTCGCGGATCAGTTCGCCGACCTGGCGGCTTCCGCCCGTAATGCGGCCGAGAACAAGAGGGCATGCCCGTGACCCCGACCCAAGCACCAGCGCCCGCGACGAACGAGGATGCCTCGGTCGTGCAGCAGCTCTCCACCCTCGACCGCTTCCTCGCCGTCTGGATCCTCCTGGCCATGGCCCTGGGGCTCGGCCTGGGGAGGCTCATTCCCGGCCTGAACGATGCGCTGGCGAAGATCGAGGTCGGGGGGATCTCGCTGCCGATCGCCCTGGGCCTGCTGGTCATGATGTATCCGGTGCTGGCCAAGGTCCGCTACGACAAGCTCGACACGGTCACCGGCGACCGCAAACTGATGGTGTCTTCGCTGGTCATCAACTGGATCGTCGGGCCCGCCGTCATGTTCGCCCTGGCATGGATCTTCCTGCCGGACCTGCCCGAGTACCGCACGGGCCTGATCATCGTCGGCCTCGCCCGCTGCATCGCCATGGTCATCATCTGGAACGACCTCGCCTGCGGCGACCGCGAAGCCGCCGCTGTTCTCGTCGCCCTGAACTCGGTGTTCCAGGTGTTCGCGTTCGGCCTGTTGGGCTGGTTCTACCTCGACCTGCTGCCGCGCTGGATGAACCTCGGCGACGGCCAGGGCCTGGACGTATCCGTCTGGCACATCGCACTGAACGTCATCATCTTCCTCGGCATCCCGCTGCTCGCCGGCTTCCTCACCCGCCGCATCGGCGAGCAGAAGATGGGCCGCGAGAACTACGAGGCGAAGTTCCTGCCGAAGATCGGTCCCTGGGCGCTGTACGGGCTGCTGTTCACGATCGTCATCCTCTTCGCACTCCAGGGGAAGACCATCACCTCCCAGCCGCTGGACGTCGTACGGATCGCGCTGCCGCTCCTGGTCTACTTCGCGATCATGTTCTTCGGGACCTTCCTCCTGGGCAAGGGACTCGGCCTCGCGTACGACCGCACCACCACGCTCGCGTTCACCGCTGCGGGCAACAACTTTGAGCTGGCCATCGCCGTCGCCATTGCCACCTTCGGCGTCACCTCCGGCCAGGCGCTGTCGGGCGTCGTCGGCCCGCTCATCGAGGTCCCCGTCCTGATCGGTCTCGTGTACGTCGCATTGGCCTGGCGCAAGAAGTTCGCCCCCTCAGCGCTCGCGACCCCGCAAAAGGACGCCTGAGGCGATGCGTCCTGACGCCGTGACCAGGCAGACGGACGTGGTGGTGATCGGCGGCGGGCAAGCCGGGCTCGCCGCCGGATACCACCTGCGCCGCAAGAAGCTGGACTTCGTGATCCTGGACGCGCAGGGCACACCCGGCGGGGCCTGGCAGCACACCTGGGACTCCCTGCACCTGTTCTCGCCGGCTGCCTTCTCCTCGCTGCCCGGCCGGATCATGCCGGCCCAGCCGGGCCACGAGTACCCGGACGCCGGGCACGTCGTGGAGTACCTGAGCGACTACGAGCAGCGCTACGAACTGCCCGTTCACCGCCCGGTCCGGGTCCAGCAGGTACGCCGGGACGGCGATCGGCTGCGGGTGGAGACGGACAAGGACATCTGGTCCGCCCGGGCCGTGGTCTCGGCGACCGGCACCTGGTGGCGCCCCTTCCTGCCCGCCACCCCCGGCCGGAACGATTTCGCCGGCCGTCAGCTGCACACCACCGGCTACCGGAGACCGTCCGACTTCGCCGGGCAGCGAGTCGTCGTGGTCGGCGGCGGGAACTCCGGAGCGCAGATCGCCGCGGATCTCGCCACCCACGACGGGGTCGATCCGACCTGGGTCACCCAGCGCCCGCCACGCTTCCTCGCTGACGACATCGACGGCCGGGCCCTGTTCGACGCAGCGACCGCCCGGCGCCGCGCCCTGGACGAAGGACGCACCGATACAGGCGGCGTCGCCTCACTGGGCGACATCGTCGCCGTCCCGCCCGTCCGCGAGGCGCGGGATGCCGGACTGCTCAAGGCGTCCCCGATGTTCACCCGGCTCACCGCCGACGGCATCGAGTGGGCGGACGGCACACGGGCCGCAGCCGACGCCGTAATCTGGTGCACCGGCTTCCGCCCCGCCCTGTCCCACCTCGCCCCGCTGGGCCTTCGGGGACAGCGCGGCCACATCCCCACGCACGGCACGCGGGCGACCGGGGAGCCGCGTCTGCATCTGCTCGGCTACGGCGACTGGACCGGCCCCGCCTCCGCCACCCTCATTGGTGTGGGGCGCCCGGCCCGGGACGCAGCTGCAGAGATCGCCGAACTTCTCGGCCGCTGAAGGCGGATGCGAAGCACATCATCACCTACGGACCTGAGTCGGAGATTCGACACCAGTTGGGTGTAAGCCGTCCTGGGCCGAAGACCCCGCTGACATCGGTCACCGAGGCCCCACGGGAAGTGCTGCGGTCTCGGGTGCGCCGTCCCCTGCGCTGGCGTTGAGGTCGCGGACGACCCTTCGGGTGGTCAAATCTGCGACAAGGCCGACGACCCTGACTTTCCGACCGGGGCCCAGCCCGCCGCGGTCGCCCCTTTGCCCCTCGTCAAACGAAGCACTGCTAGATTTGGCATACCCCCTGACTTCCTGGATGTGCTCCGTCCTGGGGCGGTCTTCCCAAATCGATCGCACCGGTAGTACAGCACCCGCTAGCGTCCCCGTATGGCACGATCTTGCGTCTTCTGTGATGGCAGTCCGCTGACTAACGAGCACGTTTTTCCACGCTGGCTGGCGAATGGGCTTCCCGAGGAAGACAGGATTCGGAGCGCCACGATCCACTCCGCTACAGAGAGCGGCGATCGCATGTATCGCGGGCGCGCCCTTACCTCGACAGTCAAGGCGGTGTGTTCGCCATGCAACAGCGGCTGGATGAGCGCGTTGGAAGGAGACGTGCAACCGACGCTTCTACCGATGATCAAGGGGGAGAACACGGGAATCACCCCCGTGGGCCAGAACCTACTGGCCACTTGGGTCCTCAAGACCGCCCTGATGTGCCAGCTCATGCAGGACGCATCGGTTCACAATCTCCCTCCGTCCCATTACAAGGAGCTGTTCCTGGACCGGAAGCCGAGCCAGCAGATGCGGGTCTTTGTGGCGTACATGAGGCCACCCCGCTACGGACCGGGCGTGAGCCCACTGGAGTACCGCTCGATCCCCTCTGAGGCGAGCTTCCACGCTCCCGACGGCGCGGCACACAAGCTCTGGGGAGTAGTCGTGACGCTACGGATCGGCTACGCCGTCCTGCAACTCGTAAGTGTGGGGCCTGTCGGATACACGTACGAGGTGAATCTCGCAGGCTTCGCCCCTTACGCTCGGCAGATCTGGCCGGCTCAGGACACGACGTCCTGGCCTCCTCGGCCCCTCAAATCGATCGATGAACTCAACCAGTTCGCCGATCCTCTTAAGTTTCCGAAGGTTGTTCTCTGAAGTCGTCGGCCAATTCGATCACCCCTGTACTGCAGGGGCGGTTACCGTCCCATCATGGATGATTCGCTCTCGTTCGAGAGCTTCCTCGAAGGCGCCAAGAAGGCGGCCCAGAAGGCCATGGAGGATCATGGACGCGGCGAGTACGACGAGTTCGCCTTACACGCTGGTGTCGCCATTGAGCGGCTCGCAAAGGCCGTTCTGGTGACGAGGAACCCGCTCTACCTGGTCGAGATGCGCAACGGCAATGCGGACCTGCTGCTGTACTTCGGGGGCGACCTGGAGCTGGACACGACCAAGGTCCGCACCGTCGGCGCAAAGGAAGCCCTCCAACGGCTCCGGCGCATGGGCATCCTTCCTTCCGACTCGCAGCTCGACCTGCTGATCGAGCTGCGTAACGGCACTGCCCACACGACCGTCGGCGATGCGGCCAAGACGCTCCTACCTACTCTCGCCGAGACCACCGCGGTACTTCTGACGGCCGTCGGCACGACCTTTCGTGTGTTCTGGGGCCGGTGGTCAAGAGCAGTGATCGTGGCCGTTGACAAGCAGCTCGATGAGATCCGCCGGGATGTCGAGATCCGCATCGACCAGGCGCGGCACCTCTTCGAGGACAGGTTCAAGGACTTGCCCGAAGGCACTATGGCGCAAGTACTGACAGCGTCTGAGCCACACGTTCCAAGGTTCGCCCCTGGTCTCGATGCAAGGTGGCTGAACGAGCTGCCCACAGGGGGCCATTACTTCCATCTGGCCGCGGTCGACTGCCCTGCGTGCAGAGGTCTCGCCACTGTCAGACTCCTGCCTTCCGAGGAGAAGACCGTGCCCAGCAGCATGGACATGTTGTACTGCGATCTGTGCAACCTGTACCTGACAGGGCGGGACGAAGTGAAGGCGTCCGGCGTGGGGAGCCCATTCCAGAGCAACAGACCTCCTCGGCTGATAACGATCACCGGTGTTGGGCCTATACCTGTCCTGGCTCCCGAGCCAACGACCGAGAGCTGATCCGGATCCCTGAGGCCCCGGTTCCCAGAGCCGGGGCCTTCGTATGAGTCGAACTGCGCCGGATCCTCCTGCACCCACCAGCAGGGAGGCTCCGTGGTCCCTGGGCTGATCAGGATGCTGGCAGCAGCCGAGAAGGGCGGAGATTCCGACATTGGCAAGCTGCTGTGCCAGTCTCCGGCACCGCTAGTCGCTGGGCAGCGATGGCGACTGATCCCGTGTCGTTTCAGTAGACGTCATGGCATCCGGATACAACCAATTCGTGCCGCGCGGATCGGTGGATTGCCATGGCTTCCGGAGATTGAGGAATCGATACGCTGGCCGACGAGGACCGCGTCTAATGACAGATGTGAACGAGCGGACCCCTGTACCCGGACTGTGGCGCTACCTCGGCGACAACAGCCCAGCAGACCTGACCCTGATCGTGGACACCCCCAACGGCCCGCATGTGCGCCGCATACCGCCTGCCCTTCCGCTGCCGGCGGGCATCGAACCGGGAACCGGGGCGGAGATGGCCATCCACCGGGCGGCGGCAACCTGGGGACTGCCGGACTTCGTCTTCGAACCCTCTTACGCCGTCAAAGGTTCCGGTACACGCGAGCAGGGCGACCGGCTTCTTCTGGCCGGCTCGCGTGGCGTCGTCCTGCAGAGCAAGCGACGAACGGTAGCGCCCAAGGACGCCGACAGCGAGCGGGCGTGGCTGCAGAAGAACACGACCAAGGCCCTCAAGCAGGCCAAGGGCTCCGTTCGGCAACTACGCCTGCAGAGCTCCGACATGGTCAACGGCCGCGGCCGCACATTGAACGTCGACGGCCACGCGTATGAGTGGCTCGCGCTCGTTGTGTTGGATCACGAGAGTGTCCCCAGGGAGACCACTCTGGAACTCGAACCCATCGGCATGCCCGCGATCGTTGTGACGCGCCAAGACCTCGACTTCCTGTTCCACCAGCTCCGCTCTACCACGGCCGTCCTGGACTACCTTTTCCGCGTTGCCTCCCTGCCCGCCGTGGCGCTGAGTGAAGAGCCTGTGCGCTACTACGAGCAGGCAGCAGCCGACCTCGACACTCCGCCCGGCTCCATGAACCCGGACCTGCTCGGCCCCGGCAGCTGGGTGGGCTCTTCGCCCCAACTGCCACAGGCTCCAGCCGGCGACGACGGCACCCAGGCGCACCTCATGATCCGCTTCGTTCTCGAAGACCTGGCAAACAGCCCACTGGGCGACTCCCTCACCGAAGCCAACCGCCTCACAATTCTGAGCGACGTCGACCGGATTCCGGTCCCCACTCGCACGGAATGGGGTCACCTCCTGCTGGACATGCTCGACGACGTCCCCAGCGTCCCGGCCGGTCATTGCAAGTGGCGATTTCGCCGTCACCTCGACAGCGATGGCACCCGTCAACTGATCTTCGGTGCCGCCACTCGCTTCGACGCCGATGTTCAGGCAGCCTTCTCCGCCTACGTTCAACTGCGACACCATGAAGTCGGCGCACGCACCGGCAGTTCGGACGAGTCCTACACCCTTGGCGTGCTGCTCACACCTCGGCAGGACGGGTATCGGCCGTGGGACACCTCCATGGCGCGGGTCCAGGGACCGAGCCGACTGACCGACGAAGAACTTCGGGTGTTCGACGAGACGTGGAACCGCTCCGCACGGGAGCCGGGCTGAGCTCAGCCCTTCTGCAGCCGGCGCAGCACGTACCCCGCGTCCCGGCCGACGCCGCGCAGGGTCTTGGAGGAGAAACTGCGCTGGAACTCCATGCCGACGAATCCGAATCCCGGCACGGTGGTGCCGATGCCGCCCCTGTGCAGCGGCGCGCCATCGGCATCAAGGGCGCCGCCGTCGTGCAGGTAGGGGAAGGTGCGCCGGTAGCCGGTGGCGAACAGGACCGTATCCACGGCTTCCTTCGTTCTGTCGGCCCACACCACGCCCTCGTTCGTGAACCGGCTGAACATGTCGCGGCGTACGACGCCGTGCCGGTCCAGTGCAGCAAGGTAGTGGCCGTCATCGATCACGGAGATGGGGACCTTCGCGAGCAGCCGTCGGATCGGGGCGACGTCGAGGCGGGTGTGCTTGAGCCACCAGTGCAGGTCTCGGCCGAGCGGGCGTTGGGGCATCCAGCCGATCGGGCGTCGGCTGGCCAGGGTGGTGTCGGCGACCGCGCCGAGATCCGCGGCGATCTGGATCGCGGAGTTGCCTCCGCCGACCACGACGACCCGCTGCCCTGCGAACGCGTCGGGGCTGCGGTAGTCGGCGGCGTGCAGTACCTGGCCGCCGAATTCCGCCCGTCCAGGAAGGTCCGGAGTGAAGGGTGTGCCGTAGTCGCCGGTCGCGGCGATGACCGCCCCGGCGGTGAACTTCCGCCCGTCGCCGGCGAGTACGGACCAGGCACCGTCCTGGTGGGTTACAGAGGTGACGGAGGTCGAGGTTCGGATGTCGGCGGGCAGGCGGTTGGCGTAGTCGCGCAGGTAGTCCACGACTTCGTCCCGTCGTGGGTAGCGGTCCGGGTCGCCGGGGAACCGCATGCCGGGAAGGGAGGAGTACCGGGCCGGGGAGAACAAGGTGAGGCTGTCGTAGTAGTGCGGCCAGGACCCGCCCGGCTCCTTCGCGGCTTCCAGGACCAGAATGCGGGTGAAGCCGTGTCGCGGTGCGAGGGCCGCAGTGGCCAGGCCGGACTGCCCGGCGCCGATGACGATGAGATCGGCATGTTCCATGAGAACGTAATCTTTCACTTGAGTCGTTATTTCGGGAAGTGACGAAATGTTTGGCAGGGAGCTGTGACAGAGAACGGCATCGAGGCGTCCGCGGTGGATCCGGCGACGGCCGACTTCCTCAAGGCCCTGGCCAGCGAAACCCGTCAGAAGGTGCTGCAGCAGTTCACCGGCGGGATCGAGCTGACGGTCGGCGAGATCGCCGATCGCTGTGCGCTGAAGCCGTCGACCGCCTCGGAGCACCTGAGCTTGCTGCGCCGCGGCGGCCTGGTGATCTCCCGCAAGGAGGGCAAGCAGGTCTACTACCGGGCCGACGGCGCCACGATGACCCTGCGTGTCTCCGCGCTCCAGGCATATCTGGCGCGTTGCTGCCCGCCCGACTGTACGGGCTGAACCGCAGGTCAGGTGCGGAGGTCGAGCATGGCGGACATGGCGGCCACGACGGACGGGGCGACCTGGTAGTAGACCCAGGTGCCGCGCCGTTCCGAGGTCAGCAGGCCGGCCTCGCGCAGCTTCTTCAGGTGGTGGGACACGGTCGGCTGGGAGACGCCGACGTCGGAGATGTCGCACACGCACGCCTCGCCGCCAGGGTGCGAGGCGACCTTGGAGAACAGGCGCAGCCGCACGGGGTCGGACAGTGCCTTGAACATCGCGGCCATCTTCTCCGCGTCGTCCTGCGACAGCTCTCCCGCGGTGATCGGCGGACAGCACGGCACCACCGCACCCGCATCGAGGATCGGCAGCTCCGCAATCTCAGACTTCGACATGCGTCTATGTTGACACTCATCGATGCCGGTGGCAATCTTTAGATATAGACAGTAATCGAAACAGCGGCCGGTGACGGTCGCCTATCCCGGAGGACATCACCGCCATGACCACCACTGCAGACCTTCCGGTTGTCGTCATCGGCGCCGGCCCCGCCGGGCTGGCGGCCGCCGCCCACCTGGTCGAGCGCGGCATCGAACCGCTGGTCCTGGAGGCCGGGCCCACCGCCGCCACCGCGGTGCGCGACTGGTCGCATGTGCGGCTGTTCTCGACCTGGTCGGAACTCGTCGACCCGGCCGCCGAGAAGCTTCTGGCGCCCACTGGCTGGGTCAGGCCCGACGCGGACACCTACCCCACCGGCAGGGAATGGGCCGAGCGGTACCTCCAGCCACTAGCCGATGTCCTCGGGGACAAGGTGCGCTTCGGCGCGACCGTCACCGGCGTCTCCCGCCTCGGCCGCGACCGGGTCGTCGACGCGGACCGTGAACAGCAGCCCTTCACCGTCCGCATCACGCGTACCGACAGTGTCGAGGAGCGGATCCTGGGCCGCGCCGTGATCGACGCGTCGGGCACCTGGTCTACCCCCGGCCCGATCGGCGCCGACGGCCTCCCCGCCCTCGGTGAAGACGCCGCGTCCGCCCGTATCTCCTACCGCATTCCCGACCTCAAGGACCCCGCCGTCCGCGCCCGGTACGCGGGCAGGCGCACTGCTGTCATCGGTTCCGGGGCCTCCGCTTTCACCGCGCTGGCCAGCCTCGCCGACGTCGCGAAGGGCGAGCCCGGCACGCACGCGATGTGGATCCTGCGCCGCGGCATCAGCGGTTCTACCTTCGGGGGCGGAAGCGCCGACCAACTTCCGGCCCGCGGCGCCCTGGGCCTGGCCGCCAAGTCCGCCGTCGACAACGGATACGCTGACGCCGTCACCGGATTCCGCACCGAAGTCATTGAGCCCACCGACGACGACCGCCTGGTCCTGGTCGGCGAGGACGGCCGGCGCCTCGACGCGGTGGACGAGGTCATCGTCCTGACGGGCCTGCGCCCCGACCTGTCCTTCCTGTCCGAACTCCGCCTCGCCCTGGACGAACGCCTCCAGGCGCCGGTGGAGCTCGCCCCGCTCATCGATCCGAACCAGCACTCCTGCGGCACCGTCTACCCCCATGGCCACCGCGAGCTGTCCCACCCCGAGCAGGGCGTCTACCTCGTCGGCATGAAGTCCTACGGCCGCGCCCCCACCTTCCTCGCCATGACCGGCTACGAACAGGTTCGCTCCGTCACGGCCGCCCTTGCCGGTGACACCGAAGCCGCCGACCGCGTCGAACTCACCCTCCCCGAAACCGGGGTCTGCGGCGGCGCCGGACTATTCGACGACCCCGCCGCAGGGCAGAACGACGAAGGCGGCTGCTGCGCCCCGGCAGCCCCGGCGCTCGTACAGATCGGAACTGGAATCTCGCTTCCGGTCGCGGCCCTTGCCGGCACGGCATCCGGCGGGTGCTGCGGGTCCTGAACATCGGCGCCCCGACCAACCTCGGCCGGGTCGCTTCCACCCTGCGTCAGGAGGATCGTCATGTCCCGAGTACAGCTCGCCCTGCGCGTCCCCGACCTCCAAGCCTCAATCGCCTTCTACAGCAAGCTCTTCGCCACCGAACCGGCGAAACAGCGTGACGGCTACGCCAACTTCACCATCGCCGAACCGCCACTCAAACTCGTCCTTGTTCAAGGCGCACCGGACTCAGACACCCGCATGGACCACCTCGGCGTCGAAGTCGACACCACCGAAGCAGTCCATGCAGCCACAACCCGCCTCCAGGACCAAGGGCTGGCGACCGACGTCGAGAATGACACCACCTGCTGCTACGCCCTCCAGGACAAGGTCTGGGTCCACGGCCCCGGCCAGGAACCGTGGGAGGTGTACGTCGTCAAGGCCGACGCCGACTCGCTGGCCAAGCAGGAGGGCAGCACCTGCTGCGCCGACCCGGCCGCCGTAGCCGATTCGCTCGCTCCGGTCCAGGCCGGTGGCTGCTGCCCGTGACCAATCTCGACGCCCGCGGGGCTGCGACCGGAACAGGAGACCGGTCGCGGCCCCGCGCAGTGCTCCCCGCCCTGTGCGCCACACAGATCACCAGCTGGGGAATCATCTACTACGCCTTCCCTGTACTGAACCCGGCCATCACAGCCGACACCGGCTGGTCCACCGGTGCAACGACAGCCGCGTTCTCCGCAGCCCTGTTCATCTCCGCCTTCGCCGGGATCCGGGTCGGCCGGATCATCGACCACCGCGGACCGCGCACTGTCATGACCGCCGGCTCCGTCCTCGGAGTGGCAAGCCTGCTCGTCATTGCAGCCGCGCCGAACCTGCCGGTGTTCTTCGCCGGCTGGCTGTTGGCAGGACTGGCCATGGCGGCCACCTTCTATCAGCCTGCATTCGCTGCACTCACCCGCTGGTGGGCACCCGATCACGTCCGCGCCCTCACCATCGTCACCCTCGCCGGCGGACTTGCCTCCACCGTCTTTGCACCCCTGACTGCAGCTCTCGCTGACCACATGAGCTGGCGTACGACCTACACCGTCCTTGCCATGATCCTTGCTGCCGTGACCATCCCCGCCCACGTATTCGCACTCAAGGCCCCCTGGCCGGCCGCGCCGCCACCGTCTCCCCACACCGGCGACTCCGCGGCCGCGGTCTCACGCAGCCGGCCCTTCTGGATGCTCGCCGCAGCCCTCACTCTTTCGGCCTTCGCGATGTCTGCTGTAGTCGTCGCCCTGGTCCCCCTACTCATCGAGCGCGGGTACTCAACCAGTCAGGCGGCATGGGCACTCGGACTCGGCGGCGCCGGACAGACCCTCGGACGCACCCTGTACGCAACACTGGCCGCACGAATCGGCGTGACTGCCCGAACGGCCGCGCTCATCGCGCTCGGCGGCGTCACCATCGCAGCACTCGCCCTGGCCTCCGGCCCCTACGTCCTGCTGGTGGTGCTCTCGATTGCGGCCGGCATGGTCCGCGGCAACATCACCCTGTTGCAGGCCACCGCGATCACCGACCGATGGGGCACCACCCACTACGGCCGCCTGTCCGGAATCCTTGCCGCGCCGACCACCGCCGCCTCAGCCCTCGCCCCCTTCGCCGGCGCAGCCCTGGCCGTATCACTCGGCGGATACCCCCACCTGTTCGTCGCCCTCGCTTGCATATCCGCAGCTGCTTGCCTCACCGCGTTCCGAACAAGAACCACGTGACGGGTCGGGACCCAGACTCATTGGGCATGGCTTCCTACCCACCCTCCTTGGCTAAAACAACCTCGTGAAAGTAGACACCCCTGGCCGAAGAGCGTCGGCCAGGGGTGGGATCAGTGCGCGACCAACGGATATCTCACGCGGTGGCGGTCGGCTGGAGGAGCTGCGGTGTTTGAGGTGTGGACTCGGGGTAGTTTCAGCGGGCCCACAGTCCGGCCGGGGACACCGTCTCGGATCAATGCGGCCCGTGGTGACGCCATGCGGCGGCGAGGATCGGCTCTACCGCGAGGCCTTGTGAATCGCCATAGACAAGGACGTTCATCCGGCGCAGAGCTGTCAATAGGAATTCGATGTTTGGATACTCGGGTTGGAGTAGTTCGTGAAGGTCGTCGAGAGGGAGCGGGGCATCGAATTCTGCGACCAGCTGGTGCATCAAGGGGTGGAGTGCGACGGCCTCAGTCAGACCGGTTGCTTCCAGCAGGCGGACACCTTCACTGCCCTTGATCTCGTTTGTGACTTGCGCGAGAGCTTTTCGCGGTGAGTATCCCTTGACGGCCAGTGTCAGGAGGTGGTTGAGGACAATCGGCCATCCGCCGGTGGCCTCCAGGAGCGCAGCTCGTTGCGCCGGTTCGTAGTAAGGCGTCATTGGGTCCTCGCTGGAGGTCCAGCTACGGAGGCCGTCCGCGGTGGTGAGCTGGAGGAGCACGATATTTTCCTCGTCCGCGCTGGTCAACTCACTTAGGTGTTCCATCTGAGAGGGGTCCAAGAGTGCGACCACACAGCGGCTTACGCCCTCCGGGGGCTGGAGTGCCAGCGCCTGGTCCAGCGACTGGCGCAAGGCACTGGGTCCGAAGCCTCGGGTGTCGCTGACGATGATTCGGTGCTGGCGGCCTGCCCGGCCCGCCTGCAGTTCCTTGCGGTAGTCCTTCGGTGAGCTGGGGATGATCAGGGGTGCGATGCTTGTGACACGTTCTTGTTGACCGACAAGCGCTGCTTCGACGTCTTCGAGCCCTGCTGCTCTGGTGCCGATCACGATTCTGAGGCCGTTGCGGCGCCTGGTCAGGTCTGCGATCTGTGCCTCGGTTAGGGGGCTGATGAGCCCGCCCGGGAGCGGCCTGCGCGAGTGTGCAGCAGACAGAGCAGTAACGGCTTCGCCCTCCTGGGAGGACAGTTCTTCCTCGATGCTGGTGGGGCTGCCCAAGAGCCTCAGTACGTTGGATGAGCGTAGACGCCATCCGGAATCGTCTGCGGCGAGGATGCCCAGTCCGGCCATTTCCTCGAGTAGCGCGCGGTATTCGTCGGGAGGAGTTACGGAGAGGGTCTTTGGCCACCACTCGGCGCATTCGGTGCGCAGTTCGCGACCTGCGATGGGCTGGTCCACTCCGTGGCGGTATGCGTGCAGTGCCAGGACGAGTGCGATGAGTTTGTACCGCGGGTCGAGGTGGAGGGTGAGGCGGACGGTGTCCCGGATGCTTTTGTCGAGTGAGGCGGACCCGATGACTCGTTCTAGGGTCTCCTCGTTGATCGTCCAAGGTGGTCCCTCTGCGGGGGTTCGTCGTTTGTGTGTCTCAAGTACCAGTGCAAGCCCGATGTGCTGAATAATCTTCGGGTGGTAGTTCGCATAGGCGAGGGCGCGGTGAATCAGCGTGTCGCTCTCGAAGCGGATGCCGAGTACTTGCATGGGATCGTAGAGGAGTCGGAAGGCGGCTCCGGGGCTGAGGGGGCCGATTACCAGGGGCTCTCCGAAGTGAGCTCCGGCCAGCGGTTGGTTGGGAAGTGAGGCGAAGCGCTGAACCTGATGAAGGCCGGCAAATACCGGTTTGAACCTTCGTCCGCTGGAACTCATGAGGTTACGTAGGGCCGTGGTGTGTACGAAATTCTCGCGAGCGTCGCCGTCGAAGAATTCGTCGCATTCATCGAAGAGAATGAGTAGTTTGCGTGCCTTGTCGTGCTGGAGCCAGCGGTCAATATCTTCCTCGACCTGATGCATGGTGCTCGCCCTGTGAGCGCGCCGTTCGGCGATGCCGGACTGATGCAGGCTGCGCGCGAGTAGGTCCCAGATGTCTCCCGGGGTCAGGCCCATTCCCGAGGGCAGGGGGATGTAGCGACTGACGTGATGTCGTGTTTTCCTGTATCGCGCGGCTGCGGCCTTCAACAGTGCGGACTTTCCGAGCCGCCTGCCGCCGTACAGGATGCTCGAACCTTGGGCGTCCAGGACGGCGGACAGTTCATCACTGCGACCGTAGAACATCTCGGCGGGCAGAGTGTCGCTTGCTTCCGGGAAGTAGGGGATCACTGCGCTGAAGGGCGCCAGGACACGTTCGGTGGTGGCGAACAGGCCGGTGCCGCGAGCGGCCAGGAATGCCAGGGCGGACGCGTCGAGAACGAGTACTGGTTTGTCCCGTCGGGACACGCATTCACGGGCGAGGGCCTGTCGCTGTGCGACCCCCAGCGACCCGGCTACCACCACGAGCACGGGGAGCGGACTGACGTCCTGTTCGATCCAACCCAGTAGGGTGCGGGCGTCGGATACTGATCTGGTGGTCATTACCCGCAGTCGGCCGTCCGAGCCCGAGCCGAACTGTGGAAGGCGGCAGGGTCCGACCAGTTTCACGTCGGTGATGTCGAACCAGCGCCGGGTAGCCGGCCCCGTGAGTCCCGCGTCTGTCTCGTCGATGTACTCGATGCCTGCCAGGCGCAGAGTGAGTTTCAGGTGGTGCTTGCGGGTGCGGAAGGTATTCCACTGGGTGTGCAGTTGTTGCAGGGCGGTCAGGGCGTCAGCGGTCTGAGATCGCTGAGCGGGTGCCAGGTCTGAGAAGTCCAGTCCGCGGTGGGTCCCTCCATTGCCGGCCTCCCGGATGAGTTCGGGGGTGATGCCTGACTCCAGTGCGTCACAGACCGTGGGAAAGAAGGCGTTGAAGTCTGTGGCGGGCTCGACGGACGGCGGCTCGTTCCCCTCGCGCACGGCCAGTAGGAACTCCTCAGCGGTCGCCAGGTCTCCTTGGGAGATCAACGCGCGGATCTTGTCTGCCATGGATGCTGAGGCGTCGGAGTTGTTCAGTAACTGGGTTGCCTTGGTCTGGAATTTGGTCCGTTCCTCCTCCCTCTGGATGTCGAGCTGTCCGAGGATTTCTGTGCATTCGCGTCGTACGGTGCCCAGGTTGTCTCCTCCGAGGTTCCGCTTGACTGCCTCCAGGCGTGCCGAGATTCGAGAGCGTCCTGGTTCTTCCAGCTGGCCGAGCCGAGCTGCTGTCTCCGCGCGGTGCGTGACAGTGAGGCGCAGGGCCTCCACCTCGCGACGGCTGTCGGCACGCAGGCGGTGGTGCTCTCCTCTGAGTTTGCTCACGACTTCGCTGCGTCCGCCCTGCAACTCGAACATTTCCAGAGATGTGCGGGCGGTGGCGTAGTTCTCCGCTGAGGCGTGGTCACGGGCTGCCGTCTCCCATGAAGTGACGAGTGCTTTGGACACATCATCTGACGTCGCTGCGCGCAGCGGGGAGAGCTCAGCGTCGAACTCAAGGTCGGTGCATCGCAGTAGGTCGACGTTGAGCGCGATGTTCGGCGCGCTTTCGAGGCCGCCGAGCTGTCCTGTGCGCAAGAGGGCAATGCTCCCGCGTACGGATGCGAGCGTCAGATGTGCTGCAGTTGGCAGCAGGGCATCGTGAGAAGCGCCCACGGAGTCCTCCAACGCGCGGATCTCCGTGGTGAGGTCAGTGGCCAGCGGAGCCAGACGGGAGGCCAGGTGGCTGAAGATGGGCGAAGGTGCTATGGGGGCCGAGTTCCGGACGGAGGTCAGCCACTCGTGCACGATCTCCAGTGATTCGTGCGCGTAATCCAGGATCCGCCGTCGTGCTGCGCCTTGGAGCCGTGAAGAAGACTTTCCCTTCAAAGCGGTGTCGGTCTTGGAGAGTAGCTTCCCCAGCGCCTCTGGCTTGCGCAGGGCCAGGAGTTGGGAGCGGACCGTGTCGAGGCGAGTTCGGTCGTCTTCAGCAGCGGCATGCAAGAGCGAGCCGATGGGCCCGTCTTCGGCCCACCACGTACGAACGATTTCGTTGGCTCGTGGGAAGTGCAGGGTGCGTGGCTCCGTGAGGCTTCCGCGAGCCAGGGCGCTCACCGACGTCACATCGACGTTCAGATCGTTTTCGTGAGCGGGGCGGTCTACCTCTTGTCCGAACGTCTGCGCGGTCAACTGGCCTCGGGCGCAGACCTCAGCGACCGTCGTGAGCATGGAGTGGAGCGTCGGCATGCCTTGAACGTGGTCGGCGACGAAGCGGAGGGCCTCGCCTACTCCCGGATCTCCACAGACGAGGCAGACACGTAGGAAGGCCGCGGCGCGCAGCAAGAGATCAACCGAGCCGAGGCTCTTGTCTGGTTCGGTGGGGCGAGTCGCCGACTCGTTGAGGAACATGTCCGCGCAGACCCCAGTCGCGCTGCGCATGGTGTCGGCCAGGATGAACAGCTTGAGGGCCGGGGCGAGTTCTCCTAGGCCTGCTGCCTGCGCTGCGTGATATGCCAGGGCGATCTCGTGCTGGCCTAGGCACTCCAGGACGATGCTCGGATGAATGCTTTCCTCTTTCGAGGACGGCGCGGGAGTGGCGGGTTGCTCCTGAGGAATGGCTGGAAGGGCTTTCGGAGGGGTTTCGACGGCCGTGGCGTGAACAGCATCGCAGCTTCTTGCGATGTGAAGCGGGCTCAGCTCCGCTTCTTGCGACAGGTCCTGATCGTCGGCCCCTGTGGGCAGACCAGGAGTGGCTCCGACGTTCTTTAGAGACGAGGAACCTTCCGGGATGGGAACCCCGTGGGGGTCGTTCGCCAACGGTTCGATCCCAGCAGGAACAGCTGTGCCGGTAACGTTGCTCAGTCCAAGAGCGTCGCCAGTTTCCGGCGAATCGCGCGATACACCTTGGGTCGCGGAAACCACTGGATCAGCTGACTCGTGCTCGGGCACCGCGGCCGCGGCGGCGGGTGCGCGCGGTGCGGGAAGGGCCCGGTTCGTGTCGGCGTCGGCTGGGAATGAGGCCTTGCCACGGACTACGAGGAGCACGACCGCGCGCAGCTCCTCGGGCAGCGCCCCACGCAACCGTCCGTCTAGGTGCTCCACTCCCAGGTCGTCGTCGCGTTGGACGGCGTCGGAGAGTGCGACGACGTCTGTAAGCAGCCTGGCGAGGTTGGCGTCTTCGGCGGACCAGATTGCATGCGCAGCGAGCCTGTCTGCCTGGGCTCGAAGGCTGTCGAATGCAGGATGAGGCTGGGACGTCACCACGCGCACCACGCGGTCAAGCCCAAACAGCAGATCTTCCCTCTCTCTGAGCTCAACTCCGCGGTGGTGAAGAGCCGTCAGAAGACTGTCGAGTCGAACCGGAACTTCAAACAAAGATCCGCTCGCAGGATCGATCGTTGTCAGAGCGGATGTCAGCGCTCCTGCCATCGAATGGAGTGCCTGGACGGGCTCCCAAGCGTTCGAGTCTGGTAGGACTCCCCGGCCAAGGGACTCCCAGGCCTGTCGCGCGGAGCTGGTTGCCTGCTCCAACAGGGTTTCCAGCCGCTCAGCGGTGTCTTCGCATTGGCGGGCGCCGTCCAGAACGATTGTGGGCCATTCTTCTGTAGACGCCGGCCGGCCTGTCGCCGCCTCGGTTGGCGAGAGCCGATCGACCGCGTAGAGCGCGCCCCACTCTGTGGAAAGCCGGGCACATGAGCGTGCGAGCGTCTCCACCTCCGTTGCGGGCCAGGATGGCAATGCCCGATTCTGCAGGGTCCAGGCGAGCACGTGTGACTGACTGGGATCTGTATCCCAGAAGGCGATCGCCGCGAGGAGCAGCTCGTCGCGCGGGGCCTGCTCAAGGCTCTCCTCCAGAGCGCCGCTGCGGCGACCCTCTAGCCATTCGACTCGCTCCTGGGCGAGGCTTTCAAAGAGGGGGCTGCCAAGGGTTTCGGCATCCTGTTGCCGCTGTGCAGGGGGCCGACTTGAACGTAGCTGCGTCAACGCGTGTGAACAGACGGTGGGTGTGAGTCGTCCCATGGCCGGTACGTGCAGTCGCTGCAATAGGCGCGTCCGCCGAGTCTTGCCCATTCTATTGAGTAGGTCACTCAGGCGGGATTGATCGAGCAGGGTGAGAACATCACTCAGGGGATCGCCTAGTCGTTCGAGCCCCTCTTTGACTGCCTCCGCCAGTTCGAGAGGCGGGCCGATGGCCTTGGTACGCGGTTTAGACGTCATCTTGACCTTGGTCATCCGTTTCCCGAATTGCCTTCCAGCTCATGGGGTACATGTCGGTGCCAAGGCTTCCCGGGCCCTGACCCTTTCAGATGCCCGTGCACGAAGGTTGTGCCGGGCGGGAGTTCGGTGTCGGCATCGATGCCCTCGACTTCTACACGCCACTGGGCGTAGTCGAGCTGCGACTTGAGCGAAGGCCGTTGTTCAGGCGGTAGCCGACGTCGCTGAGGGCGAATCCAACGACGGCTGAGAGGCGGACCTGCATCATCGGCACCCCATTCTGCCGCTGCTTTGGCTTCCTTTGCTTCAGGGGTGGACGGCCACCACGTGAACACGTCTGGCCCGCCCGAATGACCCGGGGACTGAGTCAGCAATCCGAGTACGGTCATGTCTTCGCAGGTGTGGATGATGGTCCACAGCAGGGCAGCGGAACGAACGTTCGGCCCAAAGAGGGCCGCGGTGAGACGACGGCCGTCGAGTTGGCGGCTGTCGGCAAGTCCCCGATCGCCGTCCCTCTTAAGGGCCTCGACGATTAGGTGTTCCAACGCCGCCACGGCCGGTCGCCATGGTCCCCTGGCCACCAAGGGCGCCCATGGCTGCCAACTCTTCTGAGTCCCTTGCGGGGTGTCCAACCCGGTGCCGAGGCAAAAGAGTGCTTCGTCAAATTCCCAGCTTACGGTCCCGAAGCCAGCGACGTCCAAGGGGTTCGTTAGCCGAAGACTCGTGGCTACCAGCCGTCTGCCGGCGCGCGCCGCCGCGACGGTCAGGTGAAGCCCTGGTGGTATTGCGGTCGGCCAATTGATCACTTGGACCGCGTCTTCGTGTCTGCGTACATGTTGCTCTGCCCCGTCGTCCGAATGAGGGGAGCCGCCGTGGTGGAGTTGCAGGATCAGATCACCGGGTGGCAGCAGATCCAGGACGGCGCGGGTGAGTCGTAGCCTGCCAGCCGACAGGTCAGCCTGGCTCACCGCGACTGACAGGACGAGGAGCTCGTCATCGATGTGCACGACGGTGACCCGGCTCGCACCGCGTTCCGCCTTACTCGACCCGGCCGATGGGGCTGGAGACAATGGGACACCAGTGCGTGATTCGCGGCTCTCCGTGAACCCGATGCCAGCCGGGGTGAGGGGGTCGAGTTCTCGGAGGACGTCATTCACTGGCAGACGTTGCGCCCTCCAGATGCCTCCATGTTGCCAAAGGTCATCAACGCGGAGATCAATGCCGTCGGGCAGTTGGCGGCTTGTCGTCGCGTCCGCGAGAGCCAGGTTCGCGTCAATCGCCAAGGCCGCCCCGGCGACGCCGGTGAGGCCACCTCCGTGCTCACCTCCTCGGACAAGGGCGTCCAGGAGCGGCCACAGAGCTGAGTAGCGGGCCCGATTGCCGGGGGCGGGCCGGCAGACAGCCCTCCGCACCTCCTGGAACGTATTCGAGGTGCTGAACGAGACTGCGTCGGCGGCAGGCCTGGCGTACAGGCCCCACGTGTGCAGGCCCGGGGCGGTGGTCATGATTTGCGCTAAGCATTCGACAGCCGTCCGGATCGAGCGCGCGACATCGGCGTCGCTCACTTTCGTGGAGTCGGAATCGAGCCAGCCAGGCAGGGGGCCGAGGTCGAGAAGAGCTCGGGCGGGACCGGCGAGATAGGCGGCGAACGAGCCGATCTGGTCCCG
Organism: Streptomyces sp. LN549; assembly: GCF_043203805.1. Taxonomy (NCBI): domain Bacteria; kingdom Bacillati; phylum Actinomycetota; class Actinomycetes; order Kitasatosporales; family Streptomycetaceae; genus Streptomyces; species Streptomyces sp. LN549. The sequence goes on from NZ_JAZHRI010000002.1 coordinate 8,606,886, forward strand.
CGCGGAGGTATCGCCCCACGAGGAAGGGACGGGCCCTACGAGCTGTCCGTTCTCTAGCCCGCCACCTGGCCTGAGCCATCGCCCTCGTTCAATCGACTCGCTGACACTCAGGGGACCAAAGATATCTGTGTCGATGATGACGCGCTGCCGGTCCTGATCCGCCTCCGCCGGAGCGCCGGACCGGCCTGCTCCCGTCCAACCGTCCTCATCGACATCCGCTGCTGCGCCGAGCACCGCAGCGACCTCGCCCCATAGTTCACGACTGCCGCGGGTCAATCGGACGAACGTCCCTGCCGGCAGCACGGGAAGCCTGCCGCCGACCGAGACCGTGGCGAAGCAGTCGGGATCCGGGTCGCGCACATAGCGGCGGAGGCGCGGGTCGTAGTCGAAGTAGATGGAGTTGAACGCGCTGCAAGCGTGGAGGAGGCCTCCGCGGGCCACGGCCACCTCCTCTAGACGATGGGCGATGGCCGCTCGTACTGCCGCCGGTACTTCTTCGACCCGCCCGAACATCTCAGGGCATAGTAGGGCAGAGGTCTCGACACGAGGTATCACTGCAGCCCCCTTCGCCACCGACCGCCCTGTCGGCCCGCACTTGACCATTTGACCGCACGAACCAGCCGGAACGCAGCGATATCGCAAAGCTGAAGAAGGGGAGGTCGAGGGGAGTGGTCGGCATTGGTTCATGCGCGGTTCATGGTCTCGACGGTGACCGCACCGTCTTTCCCAAGCCATCGGCCGCGGCTGGCTGCTGCACCAGATGCTGTGCCCGGCGACGATGCGGATCACACCGCCGCAGAGGCCGACGCACACGGCGGCGAGGGCCAGTTCGCCCTTCTCGGAGGCTGCCGGTACGTGACGATCACCATCGGTGCCGACAGGCCACACGCTGGACTCAGGCTGAACGAAGGCCACGGGGCCTTGCGCGAAGTTGCCAAGAGGGTACAGCGGCTGCTGAACTTGAATGGGTGATGTCGGGGAATGGTGAGTGTGGTGGTGCCCCCGAGCTGCTGCGCGAGCTCGATGAGCGGGAGTGGCTGGAGCGTTCGAAGCACTACGACCGTGACCAGGCCGCGATGCACTTCGGTGTTCTGGTGGCCCGGCTCGAAGAGGACTTCGCAGCGCGCTGCACGGCCGTGCTGGACTCCTGGGTGTCCTGTACGGCCGAGCAGGACACCCAGGAGTCCAGCGAGTACGGACGCGTTGTCGTGCCCGGGGTCGCAACCGTATGCGGCGTGAGCAAGTTCGGCTTGCTGGCTCTGGTCTGCGCCGGCAACCCGGGAGCCTTCTTCGGAACGGCTGACGCCCAGGCCGAGGGCGAGCTGGATACCGCGGACCTTGCCAAGGTCAACCGGGCGCTTGTCGAGCTTGGCTATGTCGTGGCCGCCGAGGAATTGCTGGAGAGCGACTACGACGGGCCGAGCAGACTGCCCGCGCACGTTCAGCGGCCCAGCTGGTGGCATCGCTTCTTCGGTATCTTCTGACGATCACGACGACAGGGATGGTCGGGTGCCGGCTAAGCATCCATCGATCGCCTCCGGCCTGTACCGGCAGCATCTTGAGCTTGCGCTTCGCCGCGCGGGTGACCTGGCCAGGGTCGGCGGCCAGGTTGCCGATGTCGCGTTTGCCCAGGGACTAGGCCGTGTATCGAAAGTGGATCTTGGGTTGTGGATGATCACGGTTCATGGGTCGGGGAGATCTCACAGACGAGCAGTGGGCGGTGCTGGAGCCGTTGTTGCCGAGGGGAGCCAGGGCAGGGCGACCGCCGGTCTGGGCTCGGCGGCAGTTGATCGACGGCATACGGTTCCGTGTCCGGACCGGCGTTCCGTGGCGGGACGTCCCTGCCGAGTACGGACCGTGGAGCCGGGTCTACGACCTCTTCCGCCGGTGGCAGCGAAACGGCACCTGGCAGCGGATCATCACCCGGCTCCAGTCCCTGGCCGACGCGAAGGGGGCGATCACATGGGACCTGAGCGTCGACTCCACGGTCTGCCGCGCGCATCAGCATGCGGCTGGAGCTCGCAAGCACGGCGACCTTCAGAAGGAACCGCCGGGCGGCATCTTCACGGAGCCTGGCGACCATGGGCTGGGGAGGTCGCGCGGCGGGTTCTCTACCAAGCTTCACCTGGCAGTGGAGCAGGGGCAGAAGCCTATGTCGATCGTGGTGACCGCTGGGCAGCGCGGGGACTCGCCGCAGTTCGAAGCTGTTCTGGAGAGGGTCCGCGTGCCCCGTGTCGGACCGGGTCGGCCGCGGGTCCGCCCCGATCGGGTGCGGGCGGACCGGGCCTACGCCTCCCGCAAGAACCGCGCCTACCTGCGTCGCCGCGGGATTCGCTGCACCATCCCCGACAAGGCCGACCAGGCGCGGAACCGGCGGAAGCTCGGCTCCCGCGGCGGTCGACCGCCGAAGTTCGACAAGGCTGACTACCGTGAGCGTCATGCGGTCGAGTGCGGGATCAACCGCCTCAAGAGGCACCGTGCTGTCGCCACGCGGTACGACAAGCTCGCTGTTCGCTATGAGGCGACCGTGCTGATCGCAACTCTCAACGAGTGGCTCTGACCGGGGTGGCATTCCCGTCCTCGGTCACCAGTCCCGGCCGGCGGTCAGCTCCTCCGCATCCGCGTCCGTGAACTCGTATGCCGATGCGACGAAGCAGAACTCGTCGCAGATCCACTCGCGAGCGACCGTCTCGATCCCGCTCCCGGCCGCCATGAACTCCCTGTCCAGTAGGTTGAACTCCTCGGTGGCAGCCTGGGTGAGCGCATACAGGGCCTCCAGATCCGACGGCCGTTCGGCCTCGATGCGCTCGCACAGACTCAGCAGAATCCCCCTGCCCCGTTCGACTATGCGATCAGGGAAGTACGAGTCGTCGAACATCTCCCGCAGGAATGCGTGTCCCAATACCTGCTGGTTTGTGATCGGCACGGCACTTTCCTCTCTACGACGAGCTGACTCGCCGATCATGCACAGCACCGCTGACATCGACGCCACCCCTTGGCGCCAGACCACGTGCGACCAGGACTTTCACAACACCCCCTAGATGCCTACCTGCGGGTTGAGGTCCGGGGCGTACGTCGGTAGCTGGAACACGGTGAGCCCTGAGGTATTGGCCTCGAAGAACTCCCTCAGTGGCGCGACCAGGTGCATGCGCAGGTTGTCCCACACGTCGAGGCGACTCCAGCGTGGCAGCGATCTCCCGATTCTTCCCGCCAGCCTCGAAGCGAGTCACGGCCTGGCGCCGGACCCGTTCCCGCGCGGCTCCCTCGACATCAGCCTAGCCGCCCTGCGCATATCTCACCGAATAAGGAATCCCGAGGCCAGCTTTACGCTGTCTGACGAACAGCCCGACATCACCCGATCAAGTTCGGTATCGAGGTCTGATGCTTTTCCGGGGGCCGTACGAGGGGGGATTTCTTATCACAATGTTCCATCCACTCCAAGCCGCGCCCTTCTGTGATGGTTCGGCGTGATGGAGGGACCCCTCCTGACCGCCAAGCGGGAAGCTCTGAAGAAGTATGCCTGTGCAGTTCATGGATGTGAGGGAAGTAGCCGAATATCTGAATATGTCGGTGCAGTGGGTGTATCGGGAGGCCCCGAAGGCGGGGCTCAAGCCTTACAAGTTCGGGAGCGGTCGCAATGCAAAGATCCAGTTCAAAATTGCAGATGTGCAAGCTTGGGTTCGCCAGCAGTCGTCCCCTGGCTGAAATAGTTTTCTAGGTGCGGGCCCCAGTCGTTGTTCAAGGCTGGGGCTCCACTTACTCAGGCGGCGAGACCCATATTGAGGATCTTGGCGGCCCGGCCGATCGAGCCAGGCATGAGGTGGCGGTAGATCTTGAAGGTGATGTCCAGACTCCTGTGGCCCATCCACTCTGCTACATCAGTGATTGGGATCCCGTGGCTCAAGCAGTTCGAGGCGAAGTAGTGCCGGAAGCTGTAGATGACCAGCCCTTCGGGAATCTCAACGTCTCCTGAAGCTTTGATTCGAGCCCACTGGTTGGAGAGACTGTGAGCTGGATATGTCTGGTTAGCGTCGCGTGGGTGATGCATGAGGTACCCGTCTGAGCTTGTTCCATACTTTTCCGCATACCAGAGGATCGTTTCCTTCGTGCGGGCGGGGAGGGGGGTGTCGCGATATTCACCTACCCTTCGGTGTTTGAGGCGGCCGTACTTCTTTGTTGTCTGGTTCACCTGCTCGGTGATTCGATAGACGTCATCGGCGACTATGTTGTTGATATTGACTGCGGCTGCCTCGCCATTGCGCATGCCGCAGCCGCTCATCAGGTCGGTGATCAGCAGGAGATCATCGTCGCCGGCGGCACGGATCTCTTGGAGCTTCTCTGGAGAGGGGATCACTGCGCGCTTCGGGTCGTACTGCGGGGGCTTCACTCCCTCCAGCGGGTTCTCGTCGTAGAGGCCCAGCCGGTGGGCATCGAGGATGATCGACTTGAGCTTGTCAAAGGCGTTGGACTGCGTCGCCAGCCCGGCCCCTTGCCGCTCCATGGCCTGAATGAATCCGTCAACCACCTTGTGGTCGAATGTGCTCATACGACGGCTTCCGAGTGCGGGGAGCAGGTGGTGCTCCAGCAAGGAGTTGAGGTGGCGCAGCGAGCTCTCGGAAAGGTCACGCTGTGCCGACTTCCAGTCAGAGGCGTACTCCTCGAAGCGCATCTGCCCATACTTCTCGATCCGCGCCGCCTTGGTCTGGCTCTGTGGGGCGGCCTTCTTGGCCTTGTACGCCTCGGTCAGGCGCTCGATGGCCTTGTCCTGAGTAGCGAACCCGGATTCCTCGGTCTGTTTTCCGGCGGCGTTGCGATACCTGATCGTGTACTCGTGAGGGCACTTGGACCACCTGGTCCTGCTGTGCTGGCAATCCTTGAAGAAGGTGCCCATGCCGCGGGCCAGGGTCTTGTTCGCCATCGTTCGGCCTCCGGGGTCGCTTGCTGACCTTTTGCTGACCACGGATGGTGCGTCATGCCTCTGAGCTGGGATGAAACGGCAGAAGCGTGGTATGTGGTGGAACTTCGTGGGCAGAACCCAGGACGAGATCATGCAGGCCCGGGAGGACTGGATGAACGGTGATCGGTTCGGCACCGTACGCGGCTATGACGGTGCACCGCTCCCGGCTCCCGCACTGCCCGCTGTGCCCCTGAAGCCGCGTGGACGTGTGCGCTGAGCTGCGGGTTCTTACGGGTTCGTGGCTTTCGAGGTGTGCCCGATCATGCCTGCGTCGTTGCTGTGGGCGGGAGAGGTCTGGAAGCGGCTGAGAGTGCCTCAGAGGAAGGCCTTCCGCTGGACCGGCGTTCCCATCTGTGCCCGCGTCTGACCTTGTGAGCCAGGACGGATGCTGACTTTTCTGATTGAGTGTCAGGTCGATTCGGCTGTCGGTTGAGGCGACCGGGCTCCGGGATGCCCCTCGCGTGAACGGTCTGGCCGACGAATGGTGGCGCTGCGGTCCGGTCAAGCCGCTGTGGGCTGCCACAGCAAGAGGAGCTGTCCACGGCCAGCGAATGCGTTGTGTGCTGGTGGCTCAACGGCAGCAACTCACGGACTGTGAACACGGTGACCGTGGAGACCCAGCCGGGAGTGATGGATCGAACTTGTCTCGATCTTGATCAATTCAGGCCCTGGGAACGTTGCTGTGTTGAGTTGGCGGCTCCGAGCTGACGGTCCCACCTGGCACAGGTTGTAAATCGTGTCTTGTGCGGTCCAGGGTGGTCTAGGGAAGGCACGTAAGTGCAGGTCACGTCGCTGTGATCCAGGAGCGTCCGCGGTGTTGGTGAGAGTGATGTGAGAGATGCGTACCCCCGTCGGCAGGTGCCGACGGGGGTACGGCCGTGTCGCGGCGGGGCGTCTATGTCCCTTCTGCTCGGGGCGGGCGGTGGCGACGCTGCGGTGCGTTCAGTGAGGTTGCATTCTGCGGATGGCGGAGAACCTCGACGTCTTCGACTTCCGGCTCACCGACGAGCAGCTGGCGCGGATCGCCACGCTCGACACCGGCGCCTCGCTGTTCTTCGACCACCGAGACCCCGAGATCGTCGCCTGGCTCGCCAGGCGTCGCCCGGACGCCTGAGCCGTCCGGGCGCGGACCGGTCCACGTGCAAGTCAGCCGTCGGACGACCGGATTGGAGGACACGGGAAAGATCTTCCCGGAATGTGCGTGCCCCGAACGAAAAAGTGTGGCGTCATGTGTCATGTACTGAACATTTACGCATCGCTGTGATGCGTCAAGGAGAAGGGCGCCGACGCCATGAGAAGAACCGCCTCCCGGGGCCTCGTCCGTCTGAGCCTCACACTGGGTGCCGCCGTGGCGTCGACCGCGCTGGTCACGACGGCGAGTGCGGCCTTACCGGTGACCGCCGGGTCCACGGGGACGCCCGTCGCTCCTCGGACCAGTACCGAACGCGGCTGTGTCGTCGTGTACTTCGACCTGGGCGAGACCCTGGTCCACACGGCCGACGACGACACCACGGGCTACCGGCAGGACGCGGCCGCCCACCTGGCCGCACTGCGCAAACGCCACATCAAGGTCGGGCTGATCACCAACGTGCCGTCCTCCTGGGGCACGACCGACGCCGCGCGCGCGGCCGTGCTCAAGAAGGAGGTCGACAGCACCTGGACGGGCAGCACGCCCTTCGCCTGGGACGACTTCGGTGACCGGATCCTGACCCCGCGCACCGAGGCCGAGCGCAAGCCGGCGCCCGCCCTCTGGGAACGCGCCCGGGACGCGTCCGGTGGCTGCCGTCTCGTCTACCAGGCCGAGACTGCCGAGGAGACCGACACCGCCGCCTCGCTCGGCTACGTGGCGTACCGGATCGGACAGCCCGCCCGGCCCGCCTTCCTGCCGGCCCCGCTGATCGAGCTGCTCGCCCACCTGCCCGGCTGACGCCCGCCGGCGACGCGCGCCTTCCTAGGAAGGCGTGTCCGCCTGCCGGCGCCCCCCTCCGGCCGGACGGCCCGCACCGTCGGCGACGGCATCCAGCCGTACGCCCGGGGCCGTCCGGTCGGAGGGACGCTTCACCACCCCGCTGCGCAGCACCAGTTGGAAGACCCCGAGCAGCACCGCGGTCGCCAGGGCGCTGTGCCAGAGCAGGGCGTCCAGGCGCCCGGCGGAGAGGTACGCGCCCGCGGCCACCGCGGCCAGTGCGCACACCGCGCGGTCCACGATGCTCTCCACCGAGAGCAGGGTGGCCCGTGGTGCGTGGGCGGGCACGGCGTCGTTCACCAGCTTGCGCTGGACCGGGTATGCGAAGCCGGTGGCGGCGGCGAACAGGCAGAGCAGGGCGACCACCGCCCAGGGCCCGCCCAGGGTGAGCCCGGCCAGGGTGCCCGCGAGCGCCAGGCTCAGGACCGATACCCAGGCCACCGGCGTCAGCCGGCGGCTCAGCCACTGGGGCCTGGCCGATGCCACGGCCTCCGCCACCGTCATGGCGGCCAGCACCCCGCCGTGCGAGGACTCACCGATGCCGTGGTCCAGCAGGATGGGCTGGAAGAGGTTGACCTGGCAGATCCGCGAGAGCGTGAACACCGCCACGCCCTGCACCATCACCAGGGCGAGCCACGGCGAGGAGGCGACGCAGCGCAGCGCGGAGCCCGCGTCGCGCAGGAACGCCCCGCCCCGGCGCCCGCCCCCCGCTCGTCCGCCGGCCTTCCCGGCCCCGGCCGCGTCCCCCGGGACGGTCAGCCGGGGCAGGGCCACCGCACAGGCCAGGGAGCCCGCCGCGCTGGCGGCGCTCAGCACGTACGGGGCCGTGTGGGCGAGGGCCATCAGCGGCCCGACCAGCGGCCAGCACACGACCTTGGCCGCCAGCCCCAGGGCCCGCGCCGTGCCCTCCGCCTTCAGGTAGTGCTCGTCGCACTTCTCCGCCCGCAGCCCGTCGTACAGATAGGCGCTCGCCGCTCCCGAGGTGAGCGAGCGGCCCGCGGCGATCGCGAGGAAGTGGAGCAGGAATCCGGTGTACGAGGCGCTGAACACCGGTGCCAGGTTCGCCGCCGTCATCACGACGGCCCCGGCCCGCAGACAGTTGCGGGTGCCGATCCGGTCGGCGATGAGCCCGGTCGGGATCTCGAACAGGCAGAACGCCACGTAGTAGATGCTCTGGATGCCGAAGATCTGCCCGTCCGAGAGCCCGGCCGCCTTCTGGTAGGCGTAGAACACCGGCATCCACCACAGCAGGTTGAACAGCAGCTGGAAGCCGTAGTTCAGGCGGATGATCCGGCGGGCCGTGTCGGTCAGGGCGCCGCCGGTCCGGCCGGTGGAGGGCGCCCAGGGGAGGCGGGCCCTCACAGCGCGTAGGGGCGGATCTGGACCAGGCGGAGCTCGCCCCGGTCGCTCATCAGCCACTCGATGTCCAGCGGCCGGTCCACGTCGTCCGCGCTGAAGTGGGACTGCAGGAGCCGTCCCGTCAGCGACAGGTCGGCGAGCCGGGCGCGGGTGGCGGCGGGCAGCCCCTCACCCCAGGAGCCGAGGGCCACGGTGCGGCCCCCGCCCTCCACCGTGTTGTACAGGTACTGCTGCGGCAGCACGGAGCCCTCGACGACCTGCTCGGGGGAGCCGGGGGAGCAGTTGAGGTAGACGTTGCGGAAGTCCTCGCGCCGGGTCGGGTTGCAGGTCACCAGGACGCCGCCGAGGGAGGCGGGGACGTATTCCTGGATGATCACTCCCATGTACGTGTCGTCCAGGGAGATGCCGACCTGGTGACGCAGCCGGACGCTGCGCGGTGACAGCAGCGAGGCCCACACCTGCCTTACGGCATCGAGGAGTTCGGCGGTGCCGCGCACGGTGGTGACGGAGTCGTAGACACCGGCCGCGGAGAAGCCGGGGAGGTCCTCGGCGTTGGAGGAGGAGCGCACCACCAGGCGGCTGCCCGCGGCCAGTGGCGCGGGGAACGCCTGCCTGATCTGCCGGGTGACGGTCTCGGGCATGGGCGTGTGGCGGATCAGGTGCTGGAGCTGGAGACAGAGCGCGTCCAGCATGTCGGTGGCGTCGAGTTCCAGCGCCATCTTCAGCTTGCCGATGCCCTGCTGGAGCGCCGGAGAGGAGGTGAGGAAGGCGTGCTGGAGCGCGAAGGGCAGCGCGACGCCGTCCGGCGCACCGACCGTCGCCGCGACGAACGCGGCTGCTGCCGAACGCAGTTCGGCTGCGGAGGGCGCGTGCAGACCGAGCCGGACGGAGAGGTGCCCGTAGAGGTCGTCACGCGGCGGGCGGGGACGTCCGTAGAAGGCGGTGAGATCGGCCGTGCGGCTGTCCAGGACGTGGTGCAGCTCGCCGAGATTGGCCGCCTTCGTGCCGTACCGGTCGCGGTCGTCGCTGCGCAGCCGGTGCAGGGACAGCACGGGCGCGTCCTCCAGCAGGGGCGGCTCCAGACGGATGCGCTGCCGGTGCCAGGCCGGGGCCTGCAGGGCGGGCTCCCGGTCCAGCCGCTCCAGACTGATCTCGTCCTCGCGCACCCGGTAGCGGACCCACGCACCGTCCAGGCCGTCCTTCTCGACGAGCTGTTCCAGGTCGCGGACGATGGCGTTGGGGATGCCCCAGCCGGAGGCGAGGACGTTGGTGTGCGAAAGAGGCGTGATCTGTGCCGTGTTGAGGAATCCGGCCACGCGCGGTACGTCGTCCGGCAGGCAGGGCATAGCGACGATGTCGGCCCAGCCGAGCCCGGCCTCGGCGGCGGCGTACTCCTCACGGGTCCGGAAGAAGCGCAGCCGCCCGGTGGCGTCGCCGGGGTTCAGAGGTGTCCGGTTCCGCGTGCCGAAGAGCTCGTGGCCGAGGATGCGCGGTAACCGCGGCTCGCTGATCGCCGTCAGCTCCTCTTCCTGGCCGTGGTTCGCGGGCTTGAGCAGCAGCGGCAGCCTGCCGTCGACGCGCTCCCGGACGAACTCGTAGAAGGACTCCAGCAGTGCGCCGTGCATGGTGTCGGCCTCGGTCGTCTCCAGGACGAGGAAGACCCGTTCGCGGCCCTCCGCCTCCTGCTCCGTGTGCAGGGACAGCACCCCGAGGAGGAAGCGGCGCCCGGGGTCGGTGTACACGGAGGCGTTGAACGCGTCCAGGCCGGCGTCCAGCTCGGACAGTTCCATGCCCAGGACCCGGGTGGCGATGTAGTTGACGTGAAAGGGGTGCGCGGCGGTGTCGAGCAGGTGCCAGGTGTCCTCGGTGCGGTCGACGACGACCTTGAGGTACGGGTGACCTGCCAGCACCCCCGAAAGGGTCCGGAACAGCGGCAGCGAGAGGTTCCCGCCGACGACCGTACGGTCCGTCGCCGGTTCCGGTGCGCCGGTGGAGAGCGTGGCGGTCATATGGCGGCTCCCTCGGGCAGTACCCGGGGCAGGGCGTCGATCAGGGCCTCGAAGTCGCGGAGCACGGTGCGCGGGTCGGCGGCGGAGAGCAGGCACAGTGCCGCCATGGTGTTGGCCCCGGCGGCCGGGTCGTAGACCGGTACGACGCTGCCGTCGGCGAGCGAGCTCTCCGTGACCACGGACAACTCGCTGCCGCGGCTGAGCGGGACGCCCGCGGAGACCACCGGGAAGTCCCAGACCCGCAGGTCCTGCCAGGCTTCGCCGCTGCCGTCGACCGCGAGGACGACGAGGGAGCCGGCCGCGCCGCTGGCCTGCGCGGGGGTACGCGCCTGCTGAGGCCAGTCGACCGGGCGGCCGAGGAGGTGGTCGACCAGCATGCCGACGAGGTCGAGGTGGAAGACCTCCTCGATCTGCGGGACGGTCATCGCGCCGCCCAGCCGGGCCGCCGTCTCGATCAGCCACATGCGGCCGTCCGCCCCGAGCTTGATCTCGGTGTGCGTACCGCAGTTGCTGAGCCCGAGGGCGTCCACGGCCTCCCGGGCGAGGGCCACGACACGCTCCTGGGCCTCTGGCGGCAGCAGGGCGGGGGTGATGCCCGCGCGTTCGGTGAACGGTTCGACCGTGGGCATCCGGCCGCTGAGGCAGACCGGGTGGAAGACGCCGTCGGCCACGACGCCCTCGACGCTGACGTAGTCGCCCCAGCCGGGCTCGTCGAACCAGTCGGTGGCCAGTCCGGTGACGATCTCCTCGACGACGAAGTCCGCCTGGGCCTCGGCCACGTGGAGTTCCGCGTAACCCAACTGGGCTGATTCGGCCATTACTTCCCGCGAGCGGGACCAGGCGGCAGAGGCCTCGTGGGGGGAGCGGATGATCTGGTGCGCGGTGGAGCCCGCGCTCCAGGCCGCCTTGAGCAGCAGTGGGAAGGTCAGTGCTTCGGTGGCCGCGTGGAGGTCCGCCTCCGTGGCGACGGGGCGGAACTCCGGTTGTGGCAGCCCGTGTTCCTGCCAGGTGCGGCGCATCAGCCGCTTGTCGCGGGCCAGGGCCGAGGCGCTGCCGGCCCCGGCGAGTCCGAGTTCCTCGCAGGCCTCGGCGACTGCCACCACCGCGTACTCGGAGAAGGTGAGCACCGCCTCCGCCCTGACGGCCCGCGCCCGAGAGACGATCAGGGAGACCAGGTTCGCCCGCTCCGCGTCGGCCGGCGTCTCGACCGAGGCGCACAGCCGCGCGGCGGAGCCGGCGACCGAGGGCGGCAGGGCGCTGAGCGCCAGCAGGTGCACCTGCGACCTCGCGGCCGCCCGGGAAAGGACGTGACCGAGCGGCGGACCACCCTTGGCATGCACCAACAGCACCTTGCTCACTGAAGTTCGTCTCCGTTCGTTCGTGTGGTCAGAAGTCGCGGCCGGGCGGTTCGCCCCGTACCCGCTGCGGGGCCCGGCCCCGGAGCCGTGCGTCCGGGAAACATCGGAAGGAGACCTCGCCCGTGACATGGCGTGTCTGCCCGCACACACAAGGGAATCAGGCGAGAGGGGGCCGGAATGACGGTGAAGGCGTGTACCGGTCAGGCAAATGCCAGAGTTGCAGGCCGCGTAGAAAGATCGTGAGAGTTCCGGGGAGGCCCGCCGGCGCGTCACGGGTGAGGCGCCCGCACTCCTCAGGTCGGCCGAGAACCGAGCATGCGCCGTATCGGGACGGGATACACATTGCGATGGCAACCCGTGTCAGCCAGTCGACCGAGGATGGAACATCACTGTGGACGATCACGCGCTCAAGGCACTGCTTGAACATCTACCCGTGTCCTGGTGGGAGGTTGACGGGCAGTGGCGCGTTCTGGAACGAGGTGGCGGCGCCTTCGCCGACCTGGGTACGGCGCAGCGGTTCCTCGACCGGTTGCGGCAGGAACTTTCGGATCCGGGCTCCTCGACCGCGGACGGTCACCGGCGGACCCGGTTCGACGGCCGCACCTTCGACGTGACCTGGTCACTGGACGGGGCACGTGGCCAGGGCCGCAGGCGCGGGCTCGCGGTGGAGGCCGACACACGGCCCGAAGTGCCGCGCCGTTACGCCGCGTTCGCGGACTTCGCCGACCTCGCGCCCGCCGCCGCCTTCATCCGGGATCGGGAGGGACGCTATCTGTGGGCTAACCACGCCTACGCGCACCTCTACGGCACGACCCCGCAGGAGGTCGTCGGTAAACACATCGAGGACTTCGACTCCCCGGCCGACGCCGTGCAGTTCCGCGCGCTCGACCAGGAGATCCTCGCGCGCGGCAGGCCGGTCCGCCACACGCTCGGCTATCAGCGCGCGGACGGCACCACCGGGCAGGCGGCGGGCCACCGCTTCCCCGTGGAGGAGAACGCGCAGACCTGCGTCGCCGGGATCTACGTGGACATCACGGAACACACCCGCGCGATGGTCCAGCGCCGGGAGGCCGAGGAGAACCTGCAGGCGCTGCGCGACCACAGCGGGCTGCCGTGCGCGCTGCTGTCGGCCAACGGGCGGGTCGTGCAGGCGAGTGCGGCAGCCGCTGAGCTGTTCCGGACGAGCCTGGCCGATCTCGTCGGCCGCCGTGCGCACACCCTGCTCGCGCCCGCGCCCGACCTCGGCCAGCTGCACCGGAGATGGAACGGGCTGATAGCCCGCAGGGTGAGACGGGTGGAGACGTCCGCCGTGTTCGTCGACCTCCAGGGGCGGCAGCGCCGCGTACAGCTCCACCTGACGACGGTCGGGCGCTCCGCGGCGCGGGCCCGGCACGTGTGGGCCGTCGTCACCCACCAGAGCCTTGCCCACGCGGCCCATCCGCCGCTCACCGCCGCGCAGGTCCGCATTCTGTCCCTCCTCGCCGAGGGCAGCAGCAACGGCGAGATCGCCACGTCGCTGAGGCTGTCCCGGCAGACGGTCGACTACCACCTCAGCCGGCTCCGGGAGATCCTCGGGGCCGCGACCAGGCCGGCCCTCGTCGCCCGCGCCTACGTACTGGGCATTCTGGCGCCCCGGGCCTGGCCCCCGCGCTCCGTCACGGCCACCCACCCCCTCAGTTCCACCTGAGCCGCCGCTGCCCCGGAACCGTATCGGGCCGTCCGCGCGGGAGAGCCGCCGTCCGCCCTGCTCCGGTGGCGGTCCCGTGACGCGCCGGCCGGGGCGTCAACCCTGTTGCGCCGGGCCCGAATTCGGGCAGGGGCGACGGTGTGATCAGGGTGCCGACGGGGTGAATGGTGCGCACAGGCGAGCCCGGTGTGCGCAAAAATGTTTCAAAGTGCCCTTTATCCGTCAACTTTGAGCAAATAGCGTCTGGGTATTCCGATTGTGGTGACAGCGTCCCTCCGCGGAACGAACTCTGTCGGCTTCACGGCTTCACCCGCACGGCGAGGCTGCGGCCCCCACCCCCAGGAAGGCTCCGCGTGCGCAGACGTTCCCTCGGCATCGCCGAGCCCGTCATTCAGCCGGAGGACGAACCCACGGAGCGAACCCCCGGCCGGGAACCATGTCCTCGCGCCAGTACCTCAAGACGGTCCCCTGCACGATATCGAGCCGCTCCGCGGCGACCAGGCAGGTGACGGGGTCCACCCCGCCGGCGTCCGCTTCGAAGGCGACCACTACGGGTGGGCATCCACCGAACCGGCGGGCGAGAGCCGGCAGTTCCTCGGATGTGACTGTGCGGAAGACGGGATCTTCGAAGTCCGCGGGGCGGCAGACGAAGGCCGGGTTGGTGAAGGTCAGGTCCAGGTCGTGGTGGCAGGTGATGTCGGCCCCCTCGGCAAGCCGGAATCGACCGCCGTCCCAGGCGAGGACATTCCAGTCCCACCCGGAACCTTCGGGCAACTCGATTGCGATATCCGATCGTCCGGCTTTCACCTGAGGACCCTCAATCTGTTCGTATACACCGACAGGTTATACAGAGGTACGAAGCGTCCGCCTTGAAGGGGGAAATCGCTGAGGTATCCGGGCAGGCCAGGTCGGAGGGCTGAGTCCAGTGGGTTCGCGGGCTGTTGGATGCAGATTTTTTCGTACGATGTGACAGCGCGCATCGCGGCATGCAAGTAGATTGTCAACATCACCACGAGATTGATATCGACCTGCCAACTGCAGTTCACCGACTGGCATTTGGTGGTCAGTCATCATGTAAAGAGTTTTCTGGCGAACGCCGAGTCCGGGCAGTCCGTCGGTCCGCAATCGAGCCCGGTCGGGCCGACAGCGCTGGCCGGTCGCGGTGTTCGCTGTCGTTTCCGACCTGATCCGGTTGTCCGGGGACACCCCCCCACGCGGCCGGCCGAGAGCATGAGGAACGTTCTGTGAAGGTTCGTACGAGGCGGCCGAGCACCCTGATCGCCGGGGGACTGGCAGCGATGTTATTGACGGCTTGCAGCTCCCAGGGCTCCGAGAGCAGGATGGTCGTCGGGATGTCCGACGACATCCTCGCCACGGATCCGGCCTCGGGATACGACCCGGGGTCCTGGCTGCTGTTCAACAACGTCTTCCAGTCCCTGCTGAGCTTCCCGCCCGGAGCATCCACTCCCGTGCCGGAGGCTGCCGAGGAGTGCAAGTTCTCCGACGGCAGCAAAACGTACACCTGCACCTTGCGTGACGGGCTGAAGTTCAGCAACGGCAACAGCCTCACTTCGGCGGACGTCAAGTACTCCTTCGACCGGACGATCAGGATCAACGACCCGGCGGGCCCCGCGCCGCTGCTCTCCACGATCTCGTCGATCAGCACCCCGGACGACAAGACCGTCGTCTTCCGCCTCAAGGTGCCCGACGCGACGTTCCCCAGCAAGATCGCCTCCGGGGGCGGTTCCATAGTGGACCGTCAGGTCTACCCCGAGGACAGTCTGCTCGAGGGTGGCAAGGCGGTCGGTTCGGGCCCCTACAAGCTGAACTCCATCGACAAGGGGAAAGCCGTCTTCTCGGTCTACTCGGGCTATCACGGAACCGCCGAGGTGAAGAACTCGGGCGTGACCCTGGAGCTCTTCCGGGGTAACCAGCAGGCCCTCCAGTCGGCTCTGGAGAAGGGCGACGTCGACATTGCCTACCGCGG
Organism: Streptomyces sp. LN549; assembly: GCF_043203805.1. Lineage (NCBI taxonomy): Bacteria > Bacillati > Actinomycetota > Actinomycetes > Kitasatosporales > Streptomycetaceae > Streptomyces > Streptomyces sp. LN549. Next base: position 8,622,209 of record NZ_JAZHRI010000002.1, read on the forward strand.
CCTCAGCGCCAAGGCGATAGCCGCTCTGGATACCTCGTCCACCGCGGAGAAGGGTGGCATCGAGGTAGTCCAGGGCAACAGCGCCGAAGTCCAGCACATGGTCTTCAACGTTGACGACCCGGTCGTCGGCAAGCTCGCCGTCCGGAAGGCCATCGCCTACCTCGTCGACCGCCACTCCGTGGTCAGCGAGGTCTACCAGTCCACGGCGGCACCGCTCTACTCGGTCATCCCGGTCGGCATCACCGGCCACGGAACCTCCTTCTTCGACACCTACGGGGACAGCCCGAAGCCGAAACAGGCGAAGGCGGAGCTGCGGGACGCCGGTATAGCGGACAAGGTGAAACTCACCCTCTGGTCCACCCCGAGCCGGTACGGGCCCGCTACCGACGACGAATTGCATACCATCGCCGATCAGCTGAACCAGAGCGGGCTCTTCGACGCCCGCATGAAGTCCGTCCCCTTCGACGAGTACGAGAAGGGCATCGCTGAAGGCAAGTACGGCATCTACGTCAAGGGCTGGGTGCCGGACTACCCCGATCCGGACAACTTCACCCAGCCGTTCTTCGGCGAGGGCAACGTCCTGTCGAACAACTACGACAACGAGGAGATCGTCGACCGGATCATCCCGCGGACCTCGTCCATGACGGATCGCGCGAGCACTCGGCAGGAGTACATGAAACTGCAGGACATCGTGGCGCAACAGCTGCCGATTCTGCCGCTCTGGCAGGGCAAGCAGTACGCGGTCGCCCACGAGAACGTCCGAGGCCTGCAGAACTGCCTGGACACCTCGACCGTCTTCCGGTTCTGGGAACTCAGCACTGCTTACTGAGACGTGTCGCAGAAGTGGATCAAGCTCTGCGGTGACAACGTGTGGGGCACGATGATGCAGCGAACGTCGAACGGGCCGGACCGGAGGCGTGGCGCCGGTCCGGAAGAGCGTCGGGAGGGCCTCCGGTCCGGTCCACGCGTCAGCTGATGGGCGGCACACGGAAGCGAGCGGGGACGCCTCGTCGCGGAAACGAAGTCAGCGCCCAAGGCAGTCGCTCCACGGATGCCGGCCGTATTCCTCGTCGAGGGATTCAGCGAGTGCAGAACGCGTCTTCATGCCGTCCCGCACCGGAAGGCGACCGGTCTGGGCGACCGCAGGCCCAGATGGCGGGGCGGCCCCCGTACCGGCGACGACGATCCCGCGGCCGCGAAAGGCGGCCGGCTCCCCGACCGACGAGGCGGCCTAGGAGCACGATAAGCCCGTCCGGTGTACGGGTGCCGCGCGCCAGTCCCAGCGGCACTTTCAGCGTCCGGGAGGCGCCGCGTCGGTGAGTCTGGGTGCCCCCGGGCTTGTCAGTAACGGGCCCCGCGCAGGGTCGGATGCTCGGGCCCGCCCGCGACCGGCGTCGTGTCCGGGCTGCTCACCGAGCCCCAGGACAGGCAACGGCGCGGTGCCCGATCGGCACCGCGCCGGAGCGTGTGGGTACGCCGACGCCGGGGTCAGCCCACGCTGCAGCTGCCGACCGACGGGGACGGGCTGCTCGGTCCGCTGACGGTGAAGCCGAACGACGTCGACTGCCCCGCGCCCAGGGTGCGGTTGTAACTGACCGGGGTCACGGTCAGAACGTTCCCGTTCCGGCTCGAGGTGCCGTTCCAGAGCGAGGTGACGGTCTGACCGCCGGCCAGCGTCACCGGCACCTTCCAGTCGGTGACGCCGCCACTGCCCGCCTTGATGGTCACCTCACCGTTGAAGCCGTCGCTCCACGAGTTGGTGGTGCGGTAGGTGGCGGTGCAGGCACCTGTCCCCGGAGGAGGAGTGGTACTCCCGCCCGGAGGCGGGGTGGTGGGCGTGGTTCCGCCGCCGCCCAGGCTGACGCTGGAGCTGCCGGTGCTCTGGTAGCCCTCCGTGGCCATGATCATGTAGTAGTTGAACGCACCCATCGGCATCCCGGCCGCCTGCCAGGCGTCGAAGTGCGCGCCGGTGTTGATGGTGCCGCTGCTGCGCTTGCTCTGCCGGATGCTCCAGTACTGCTGGAAGGTCTTGGTGCCTTCCACGGAGGGCTGGTTGGTCCGGGTGGACTCGTAGATGTCGTACGTACCGCCGCCGTCGGTGACCGTGCCGCGCCTCGTGCCGGCGGAACCGGGGTTGTACGGGCCGAAGTTCTCCACGATGTAGTACTCGACCAGTGGGTTGGCGGTCCACCCGTACAGCGCGAGGTAGCCGTTGCTGCCCGGGTTGAACGAGCCGGAGTATGTGACGTCCCGGCGGCTGCCGTTGCTCCAGCCGAGACCGCCGACCCAGTTGTTGGTGTTGCTCCACTGGCTGCTGTACGAGCCGGCCGTGTCCGACAGCGTCATGCTGACGGAACTCGGGGTGTCGGTCCAGAAGGAGTAGTAGTAGCCGTTGTGCGTACCGGTCGCGTTGCTGGTGAGGACCGTTGCGGCGCGCGCCGTGCCGGGCAGCAGCAGTCCTGCTGTCCCGGCCGCCACCAGCGCCCCGGCACTGCCGAAGACGAGTTTCCTGCGGCTCACATGACGTGGGTCGGAGTTGTTGGAGGTGTCGCTCATGCGTTGTTTCCTCCTCGCGAATAGCGCGGTCTGTGACCAAAGGACACGCCGAGCACACGTCGGCGTTCATCGATGGGGTGACACAGCCCGGTCGTGCGCATCCCATGCACGGCCGGGGAGCGTCACAACAGTCGGCCCTGACAGGGGAGTTGTCAACGGTTTCCGTAACGTTTCCGAAAGTCGAGCGAGAGAGCGGATCTCTCCTGCCCTGGTCAACGCGTGTGCAGGCAAAGCACCGAGAGAATGAGGCAGGGATCTGGCCGATGCGGCAACGCCGGAATTCTTGAAGCTTCGAAAACTTTCGGACTCTCTTTCGGTGGGATGCGACGCGGCTGCTGGCCGGACGGGACAGCCGGGGCGGCGGGGGACTTCCGGGGGATTCACGGCAGTTGCCGTGTGGGGCTGCTCAAGTTGGGTCCGCCTGTGATCGGCCTTTTCCCGCAGCAGTTCCACAAGCGGAACGAGGGGAGCGAACGCGACGAGCGGGAGGCACTGCGGCGCATGGCGACGCCGGCCTGCTCGTACGCGGAGGGCTTGGCCGACGAAGCACGGCGACGAAGATCGAGCATGACCGCGCGCATGCGAGTGGCGAACGCGAGCGCAGTTCCCTTGTGCAGGGCGCGGATGGTGTCCGCGGTCAGCATCCGTTCCTGCCGCATGGACGCAGTGGTGGACTTACCGGACTCCGAGGTCGAGGTGGAGGTCGTCTGGACATCGTGGTCGCCGATCAGGCGGGACAACGTGCCCGCGAAATCCGGGTTCATCGATCCCGGACCGATGACCTTGATCGCGGAGGCGGACCACATGGCGTCCATGCCCGCGTGGCCCCACACCTTCTGGCCCCGGCGGTAGGACTGCAGATGAGACGCGGGGGTGTGTGAGCGTGAGTGAGGCAGAAGCAAGACGTCGCATCAGGTAGATGGCCCTGTGGACGCACCCCTGTTGGTGCTTGGACCTGGCCTCGGTACTGCACGGCACATTTCGTAGAAGCCGTCCTTGAGCGTCCAGTTGGTTCAGGGGACGATCGCGTAAGTCCAGGTCAGGGCCCTGCGATGGGAGAGTGTCTACTGGGTTGGCGGCACGCATGTGTGACCCGGCGCAGGAGAGGGCGATGCCTGTCGGTCTGTGGGTCCAGGGGCGGTGACGGTCTGTTCGTCCAGGGTGGTGAAGATGGCCCGGCCGGCACCTGGACAAACAGACCGGCGTCGACGTCGTCGATCCGCCGTGTGCTCAGTGGCTCATCAGCACGGTGGGGTCTGCTTCCTTGACCTTCCTGCGAGGCAGGAGTGCGGCGGGAGCCAGGCAGAAGGCGATCAGTATGGTCGCCACCAGGAACACCGAGGCGAACGCGTCACCCATCTGCGTCTGCACCTCGGTGGGCGAGGTCGCGGTGACGTCCTTGAGGCCGTTGGTGAGGAGCACCGAGAACAGGGCGGTGCCGATCGAGGCCGCGACCTGCTGGACGATGTTCATCAGCGTCGAGCCACGGGCGACGTTGTGGTCCGTCAGGGTGGCCAACGCCGATGCCATGATCGGCATCATCGAGGCACCCATCCCGAGGCCCATCACGAAGAGCGCGGTGATGATGTACGCGTAGGACGTGTCGGAGGCCAACTGCGTGAACATGCCCATGCCCACCGTGATCACCGCGATGCCGGTCAACACGATCTTGCCGGGGCCGATTCGGTCGGCGAGCATGCCGGCGATCGGCATCGTGATCATCGCCCCCACGCCCTGCGGGGCGAGGAGAAGTCCGGAGTCCAGCGCCGACTCGCCGCGCACCTGCTGGAAATAGAGCGGGAACAGCAGGCTGGCGCCGAAGAACGCGACGGCGAACAGCGACATCGCGATCACCGAGATGCTCATGTCCCGATTGAGGAACAGGCGCAGGTCGACCAGCGGGTGAATGTTGCGCCGATGCAGGGCCCACGGCACGAACGCGATGATGAGCACCAGCCCTATGCCTGCGGGAACGAGTACTTTGGCAGCCCAGACCGTTCCGGTCTCGGGTATGGACGAGACGCCGTACAGGAACGTCGCCAGCCCCGGCGAAAGCATCACCATGCCCAGCCAGTCGAAGGTCTCGGACGGCTGCACACGGTCCTTGGGCAGAACGATTGCCGCATAGGCCAGGGCGATCGCACCAATCGGTACGTTGATCAGGAAGATCCAGTGCCACGAGGCGGCGTCGATCAGCCAGCCACCGAGGATGGGACCGAAGATGGGGCCGAGCAGCATCGGGATTCCGAGCACTGCCATCACCCGGCCGACTCGTTCAGGGCCTGCGGCACGCGTCAGGATTGTCATGCCCAGGGGCATCAACATGCCGCCGCCGAGGCCCTGGAGGACGCGGAACGTGACGAGCATCTCGAGCGACGTGGCAGCAGCGCACAGTGCGGAACCGGCGGCGAACAGGATGATCGCAAGGAGATAGAGACGCTTGGTGCCGAACCTGTCAGCAGCCCAGCCCGTGAGCGGGATGACGCTTGCCAGCGCCAGGGTGTAGCCCGTCATCGTCCAGGCTACTTGGGCCGAGGTCGCGGCGAACTCCTTCTGGAACGTCTGCAGTCCGACCGACACCACCGTGATGTCGAGGATCGACATGATCCCGCCCAGCACGATCACACCGGCGACGAGGAGAACCCCCTTGTCCAGCCGGTCTCGGGACGTGCTCATAGGGGGGCTGCTCTCGCTTTGTTGTGAAGCGGTCACTACTCAACCCTTCCAGGGAAGACAGAACCATCCCAGTCGTCTGGCCCGTCCACGTCCTGGAGCTGCCGGATGGCCGCGACCGTCGTGGAGCCTTGCTCAAACGGGAGGCTTCTGCCCTGTTCAGGTCGGAATGCAACGAGGCGCCCCCACCCTCGCACCGGACTACATGATGGTTCGGAATACTGATGAACCGTTATGGAGCAGGACCGTACCACCCCCTGTTGCGCCGGCATGAGGCTGGGAATGACAAGAAGGGCGAGCCTGCGCGATCATGCCGCGGCCTCCATCCGCGATGCCGCCACCACGGTTCTTGCCCAGCGGGGCGAGAGCGCCGGCATGCCGGAGCCTGGTCAAGGTATTCCGCTGCGCAGCAGCCCGGGTCCCGCCGGGAGACGGCCTCGGCTCCGGGCGCTCCAGCGGCGACGGTGGCTTCCTGAGCGAGGAGGAGGACGCTGAAGGTCCCCCAGCAGTCGCTGCGACAACTGTGCCGAGGACAGTCCCCGGCCTGGCTGGAGTTGGGGGTTTCGCCGCCAGTCCTTGCTAGCATCCCTTCGCATGGTGAGGCGGGGGTGGCGAATAGGTGTCGTGGCGGTGCTGGCGGCGATGTGTGTCTCCGGTTCAGCACGCCCGGAGGTCATTCGCACGGCGTCGGACCTCGGCCCCCTGCCGGCCGACCGCTACGACTACACGCCGAAGGACTACCAGCGATGGCAGCGGGCCTCGGCGTTGCTGGTCCGGCAGTGCATGGCGGAGCGCGGCCACTCGGACTTCCCACTCGACCCCCGTTACCCCAGCGACCCCCTCGTCGCCACCGCGGTCAGCACCGACTACGGCGCCCTGGATCTCGCCACCGCCCGCCGCTGGGGCTACGGCTGGGCCCCGGAAGAGTCCCGGGCTCCCCGGCCGACGGGTCGCCGGATGACCAATGCCGAGTATGCGGACTTCCCCGCCTGCAACGCCGAGGCGAGTCGGCGGCTGATGCGCGGCATCGATCTCAAGCGGGACTGGCTCTACGCAAATACGCGGGCGATCGAGATCGACAAGGCGGCCAAGCGCGACCCGCGCCTCCGCGCGGCTTGGGACGTGTGGTCCCGCTGTGTGGCAGAGCAAGGATTCACGCGCTATCCCGACCCCGTCGCGGCGTACACGGACACGGTCTGGCAGCGGGGCAGTGACGGCAACACCCGGCATACGCAGCGGGAGCGTGCCACCGCCGTCGCGGACGTCACCTGCAAGCGCCGCCACCATACGGCCGAGCTCTGGCACGCTGTACAGGCGCGGGAGCAGGCCGCGGACATCGCACGGCACCGCGACCACTACGCCGCCGGACTGCAGGCGCTGCGGACGTACCGGGCGACCATCGCCGAGGTGCTGCGAAAGCTCGGCTAGTGCTGTGACCGGGAACGTTCACCGGGTCGTGGCAGCAGAGCAGTGTGCCGATACTCGTTTCGTGCCGTCTGGGAGGCGCCTTACTGTGGCGCGGTGACGACTCAGATGATCATTCTCAACGGTGGTTCCAGCTCGGGGAAGTCCGGGATCGTACGAAGTCTGCAGGCGGTGCTGCCAGATCCGTGGCTGGCGTTCGGGTGCGACTCGTTCGTCGATGCTATGCCCGCGAAGATGCAGGCGTCGGACGAGGGGATCGTGTTCGCGGCGGATGGCAAAGTGAGCGTCGGGGCGGACTTCCGGACGCTGGAGGCGGCCTGGATGGACGGCGTCGTGGCGATGGCCCGTGCAGGCGCCAGGGTCGTCATCGATGACGTCTTCCTCGGCGGAGCAGCGTCCCAGCAGCGGTGGCAGAAGGCTCTGGGCGGACTGGCCGCGCTGTGGGTCGGCGTCAGGTGTGAGAGTGCGGTCGCCGCGGGCCGTGAGGTCGCACGAGGTGATCGCACCCAGGGGATGGCTGCGTCGCAGGCGGATGTGGTTCACGAGGGGGTCTTCTATGACCTGGTGGTGGACACGACGCATACCGAGTCCCTGGTGTGTGCGCGAACCATCGCCGCCCACGTCAGCTGATCGCCGGATCGGCTCCAGGCTGCCCGGCCGGCAGACACAGGCCGCTCAAGCTGCGGCGGTGCTGGGGCGGCCTCCCCACGGATGCCTTTCGCGCTGCGGACGCGGGCGCTTTCCTTGCGCTGGGCGGTCAGGACGTCGGGTGGCGGGCGTTGGCGTTGCGCCGGCGCAGGTGGCGGTGTGGCTCACGGGTCTGGACGGTGTGGTTCGGATGGTTGGAGTTCGCCAGGTGAACTGCCGCAGCGGCCCGAAGTGCGCCTCGATCGGACTGGCCCAGGAGGCGTAATAAGCGGGACGAGGGCGTTGGTGTCCCCGCCGGAGAAGGCCGGCAGGGCGGCGGAGACGGCAGCGAGCGTGAGTACTCCCAGACGGTGTACCTGCCGGTCGGCAACTGGCCCATCTCGGCGCCGAGTTCAGTGATCATGCCGGGTAACGGCCCGTGAATCCGCTGGTCTCGGATGACTGCTGCACGTGCCTGGTTCCCCACCACGCAGATCACGATCGGAGGATCAAGACCCCGACGTGCCACCGCCAACCCTGCCTGAGCTCGCGAGGACCGGGGCCGGGGTGCATGAAGATACCGAGCGGCGAGACCGTATGCTGCAGCGGGAGAAGCAGGCGCTGCACATCTGTCGTACGCGTCAGGTGCGGCCGGGTGACCCCGATTCCGTATCAGGTACTCGACGAACGACCTGGAGGTTGACCGGTGATCACTCTGACCGCAGTCGGAGGAGTGGCGCTGATCGAACTGGGCATGGCGCTCACTCCGGGACCGAACATGGTCCACCTCGCCTCCCGCGCGATCACCCAAGGCCGCAGGGCGGGCCTGGTCAGCCTCAGTGGGACCGCCGTGGGATTCGTGTGCTACCTGGTGGCCGCGGCTGCGGGGCTGTCCTCGTTGTTCGCCGCTGTGCCGGTTGCATTCACGGTGGTCAAGCTTGCCGGGGCCGCCTACCTGGCTTACCTCGCCTGGAGCATGCTCAAGCCCGGCGGCCGCTCGCCCTTCGCCCCGGCCCAGGACCTGCCTCCGGTCTCCGACGCCCGCCTGTTTTCGATGGGGCTGCTGACCAACCTGCTCAACCCCAAGATCGCTCTTCTGTATGCCGCCCTCCTGCCCCAGTTCCTGGACCCGCAGGGAGGTCCGGCCTGGGGACAACTGCTGCAGCTCGGTGGTGTGCAGATCGTCGTGGGGGTCTCCGTGAACGGTCTGATCATGCTGAGCGCAGCGCGGGTGTCGGGGTTTCTGGCCGCCCGTCCCCGCGCCATGACAGCCCAGCGGTTCACGGCAGGCGGCCTGCTCGGCGTCTTCGCGCTGCGCACCGCCCTGTCCCGCACTGCTGTCTCCGCCTGAGTCAGTTCGTGTCGCTCTGAGGCCACCAGGGCGTGTATCGAGTCGTGATCAATCGGCGGTCTGGGTGAGCTCTTTGATCCAGATCATCGAGGCGCGTAGTTGCAGGCCGGCGAGGTAGCTCTCGGGGGTCTTGTCGTAGCGGGTGGCGATGCCGCGCCAGGCCTGACTCGTCGGGGGCCAGACGCATACCGGCCGCGTCATGGTGGGCCCGGGTGGTGGTGGAGTCCACGCTGACCAGGGTCAGTTCCACCTCACCCCGCGCGGCCGCCTGTGCGATCAGCCCTTCCAGCAGGGTCTCGAGGACTCTGGCGTCCCGCCACTCGGAACACCTTGCCGTCGCCGTCCGCTTCGTCCGATCCGGGGACGCCCTGCCGGCTCCCGCCATCACCCGTCGCCTCGGCGGGATGGTGGGTACGGCCGGGCAGTCCCTTCCGGGGTGCGGGCCCGTACGACGAAGCGGAGGGGGCCGAACGCATTGTCAGTGGGGACGCCTAGAGTCTCTCCCACTCGTCACGGTGCGTTGCCGTTGACGGGTTTCATCAGCGTGCCGCCGGTTCGGCGGCCGTCCGGAACATCGGGGAGAACAGCGCATGGGGTGGGTTCCGGCGGGCGACTATGAAGTCGCCCTGGAGGCGGGCAAGGTGGTCTGCCGCAACGGGAAGGGCCATCGGCTGAAGGCCGTTCCGGCCAAATTGAAGGACGACCCGGCGGTCGTCGGGCTCCGGCAGTTGACCGAGTGGCTGGAGCGGCACGAGCACCAGTGTCTGACCGACGTCGAGCAGTGGATGGTGCGTTCACTGCCCGTCCCCACGGTCGTGCTCGCCCGGGTCTGGCCCGACCCGTCGTGGCAGGCGGCCCTGCGGGACGTGGTGGTCACCGGTGCGGACGGCGGGGTCGCCGGGTTCCTGCGCGATGTGGACCCCGACCGCGGTCTCGGCCTCGTCGATCTGGACGGTGACACGGTCCGCATCACCCCGGACGTCGTCAGCGTGCCCCACCCCGTCCTCCTCGACGACCTCGACGAGCTGCGGGACTTCGCGGTCGAACTGGGGGTGCGCCAGAACGTGGAGCAGTTGTTCCGCGAGGTGTGGCGCCGCCCGCCGGGCCTCGCCCCGGACACCACCTCCGTGGACACCTACGCCGGCGGCGTGTTCAAGGAACTGCGCTTCCTGCACGGCCGCGTCACCCAACTCGGTTACCGGTCGCGCGGCGGATACGCGGTCTGCCCGGTCGTCGAGGACGGCGCCACCGTCGAGGCGCGCATCTGGATCGGCGAGCACGACGGATACGACGAGTACGGCACCGAGACGGGCCCCCTGGGCTGGACCGACCCTGCGGGGCGCGCGCTGACGGCCGCCGAGGTCGGCCCCGTCGCGTGGTCCGAGGGCATGCGCATGGCGGCGGCGCTCTACGCCGGCCGCGACGTGGAGGACGAGGAGCGGGCGGCATGAGCACCACGACGACGAACACCAACGCGAACACGACGGCAGCGGGCGCGGCGTTCCTGCCCGCCCAGGAGCAGGGCGAGAGCACGTCCACACTCGCCGACGAAGCCCGCGCGGCGGCCCTGCTGGACGCGGGCGCGATCCTCCCGGCCGGCACCACGGACCGGGACGACGCCGACGCGCTGACCGCCCGCACCTACACGCACACCGCCCTCGGCGACCGCCCCGTGGTCCGGCTCGTGCCCGGCACCCTCGGCGAAGCCGAGGACCTGGCCCTGGAGTTCCTCGGGCTGGCCCGGACCGCCGAGGCCCCCGTCGTGGGCCAGGTGCGCCGCGAGACGCTGGGCTTCCCGGCCTGGGCGCTGGTCAACGACCCGGCCAACGGGCACCACGCCCTGGCCCTGGTCAAGGACATCGAGCGGCTCGGCCGGCAGGCCAGGACCCGCGCCGGAGCGGCCAAGGAGGGCTTCGACGCACTCGGCACCCGGCTCGGCCGGGCCGTGCCCCACTTCCTGCCCACCTACTACGAGCAGGTGGCGCGCCTCTTCCTCCAGGCGGAGAACACCACCTACGCCGCCACCTTCTTCGGAAAGGCCCGCGAGGCCGAGCGGGTGCACGGGCTGGTCGTGGACGAGGACCGGCAGCGGGCCGTCTTCCTGGAGTTCGCCTTCGCCGGCGCGCTGACCGTCAAGGCGCTGCGGCAGTACGTGCGGGACCTGGTGGCCCGGCTCGCTCCGGCGGACGCGTGGGCGCAGTTCCGCCGTCTGCTGGTCGAGCGCTGCGCGGCCGGCATGCCGCCGTACGCGGCGCTGCCGCAGGACGTGCGCGCGCTGGTCAAGGCCGCCGGGCTGGACCGTGAGGCCGCCGAGCACGACCTGGTGGCCGATCTGATCGGCTCTCCGGGGGTCGTCCGCGCCCCCGCCTCGTTCTGGACGGCCTACCGCTCCGCGCTCGTCGCACTCGCCCGACGGGATGCGGCCGTGCGGGCCCGGCTGCTCGGCTTCTTCCCGGAGAGCTTCAGCGAGAGCGGCCGGGACTCGGACGGCGAATCCGGATGGCTGGGGTTGCTGGCCGAGTCCGGCGCCGAGGACCTGCTGACCGCCCTCCCGGACACCTCCGACAAGGCTCCCTCCGCCACCGCCGCACCCTCCGACCCGTCCGTCTCCCCGGCGGACTGGCTCGCCCGCTGGGAGGCGCACCGCCGGCGCCACCGGGCCACCGCGGGCCGCAGCCCGCAGACCCTCGACCTGGCCGCCCGGATGGCAGACAGGCTGCGCGCCGACGGGCGCCCCGTCGAACTGTTCCAGGGCCGCTGGCAGCGCAACGCCGACCTGGACCTACTTGACCTCTGCCTGGCATCCGGCGTCCCCGTCGCCGAGCCCGACGACCAGGACACGGGCACCGCGCAGGCCGCCGGTGTCCCGGTCGGCCCGTGGCTCATCGACACCGAGCCCGGCGCACGGGATCTGACCGCTGTCGCCGAACGGCCGGTCTTCCGCGCCCTTCTGAGCCGGAACGTCGGCGGTCTCGGCGACGGACACGGTCAGCGGCTGAGCGACGCCGGCATGGCGAAGCTGGCGGCACACCCGGTGCTCTCCGGAATCCTGGGGGAGTGGCTGACCGCCCGCGCCGAGGAGTACGCGGCCGCGCGAGGGCTCCCCGGGCTCCACACCGCTCTCAACAGGCTCTCGGCGTTCCGCGCCGTGGTCGCGGACGTCGCCCCGGAGGCCGTGCGACTCCTCAAGGGCCACGATGTCGTGCCGCTGCTCGCCTCCACTCTGCGGACCGGCATCCTCGACGAACTGGGCTGGCCCGCGCTCGACGAGACCTACGCCGAACTGACCGCTGAGGCCGCAGCCGCCGCGCGTCAGCAGCGCCACCGGTCGAAGGACGTCGGTGTCACCGGTGCCTGGCCCGCGCTGATCCTGAACACTCTCGAACGGGCCGTCGTCGTCGGCCCGGAAGGCGTCCTGCTGCGGCACACCCTGCGGCTGCCCGCCACCGTCGACCACTGGCGGCAGCTCGCCTTCCGTTACGTCGACGGCGAGTTGCTGGTCATCTGGTGGGAGGAAGGCAAGCTGCGCGGCTACTGGTCGCACAGTCCCGCCGAGGTTTTCACCGTCGGCGGCGAGCAGATCCCCCGCTGGGGCGGCTCCGGCCTCTCGGACGAGGTCTCCCTGCCGTTGCCCGGCGGCGGCCGCGCCACCGGCGGCAAGGCCCTGCACGCGGGCGACACCTCCCTCCCGCCTCAGCGCCCCGTCATCTCCGACGGCACCGGGCACTGGCGGGAAGGCCGCCAGGGCACGCAGCGGATGTGGCTGGAGTACGACCCGGTCGGCGGTACGCACGGCCGCGCATCCCTCCCCGCCTTCCTCCGCTCCGGGGTGCAGGACGGTACCCGGCTGCTCGCCGAGCACTGCCAGGTGCTGCCCCTCCAGCCCGGTCTGGAGACCACCCCGTTCGGCACGGACGGCACGGTCCTCGGCCGCTGGGTCCGCCGCACGGTCACGGAGTCCGGCACGGCAACCCCCGCCTACGGGCACCGGATCGTCGCCGGCACCCCCGACGGCCACACGGTGACCCTGCCGCACCCGCTGCCCGGCGGCGGCTCGCCGGTGCCGCTCGGCGCCCTCACTCTGCCCGGCGGGTCACGGCCGGTCGTAGCCCTGCACCACCGCTCCGTCGAAGCGCACCCGGCGGACACGGACGGCGCCGGTGGCAGCCTGTGGTCCGTCACCCCCGACTCCTCCGGTGGGAACGACGCGGCGGGCACCCCCTACGTGCCTCCCGTCTCCTACTGGCACGCCCTGCGCCCGAGGGACGAGCGGGGCTCCAGCGCTCTGCGGAGCCTGACGGACTCCCGGGCAGGAGAGCTGTTCGAGGAGGTCGCCGCCGCGGTCGCCCGGCACCTGGAGGCGTTCCGGGCCGTCAAGGAGTACACCGGACCATCGTCGCGGGAGCTGAGCGAGGAGGCCCTCGCCCGGGTGTTGCCCGAGGTGTCCGACGCACGGCTCCTCGCGGGCGTCACCGCGCTCGTACGGAACGCGGTGGACCGGGCTGTCGCGGCCGCCCACTACCTGGAACCGCCCAAGCCCGTGGAGCCGGCCACCCCCCGGAACACCGCGCGTACCAAGGGCATGTTCTTCGATCACGAGCCCGAGCACGGCGACGACATGACCCTGCAGTCGGCCTCGGCCTGGAACTCCGAGCGGATGCGAGGTGGTTGGTGGGGAGCCGGGCGCCGTTGGACCGTGATCCGGCAGATCCTCGCCGTCAACCATGTCTTCGGCGGCGAGCCGGCGTTCGGCCCACCCATCCTGTCCACGGTCCCGTTCACTCCCGTGGACGGCTGGCAGCGGGATGAGTACACCGTGCCCGTTGACTCCCTGACCTGGACCGATCTCCTCGGCGATCTGCCCGAACTGGCCTACCGGGCAGCCTCGGCGACCACCTCCCCCGAGCACCGCACCGGGCTCCTCGTGTTCCTGGAGACCCTCGCCGCGGGCCCGCTGACCGACCCGGCGGGCACCGTCCGGCAGGTGGAACTCGTCGAGCCGATCTCCCGAGGGGTGACAGGATCGGGACGCCCCGAGACCGTGCACCGCCTCGGCCAGGTGCTACGCAGGGGCGCCCGCACCATCGTGGTCCTCGCCGGCCACGGATGGAACTCCCGTAACGACGCGGTACGCTGGCTCGCCCTGGACCACGACCCGACCGGAGCCTTCGGCCCCGTCCCCGGCTTCACCCTGGACCACGAGAAGGTTCACCGACAGGGCATTGACCGCGACCGGCTCACCCGGCTCATCGCCCTGGTACGGGAACAGGGCCCGGCACCCTGGCGTCCGGAGGCCGCCGAGGCGTTCCACACGGCCACCCGAATCGGCCCCCTCCAGTCCGCCGCCCTGCTGTCGGCAGCCGTCAAGGAGCCCGGCGCCGAGGCGATCGCGCTCCTCGGGGTGAAGACACGTGTCTTCGAGGCGGCCCAGTCCAGGCTGGACGCCCTGCCCCGTGACGACCGGCACGCCGTGCTCCAGGCACTGCTGCCCGCCGACCCGGCCGAGCTGTGGTCCACGGGCCCCGACGTCCGGGCAGCCGCCGAGGTGTGGCAGAAGCGCCTGGCCTCCCTCGTCCGTGTCCCCGAGGAACTGGATCTCGACCTGTCGGGCACCACCGCGGAGGCCGTCGATCTGATCCTCAACACGGGCTCCCGGACCTGGCTCGCCCACGGCACGTACGTCCCGGACGGCACCGGCCGCCCGGGACTGCACCGGGTGAGCGCACGCGGCGCGGTCTACTCGGCCGTGACCGCCCTGCGCACCCTCGCCTACACGCTGCCGTACGGGCACCCCCTGCGGGCGCACCTGCCCGTCGGGCTCACCGCCTTGCGAGACCGCCTCGCCGACCCGGACCTGGTGCTGGACCTCGGTCTGGAATGGACCGAGTCGGGGGGCTCGATCGGCCCCGTGGTCCGCGCCGCCCACGGGCTCCCCGAGTCCGGCGGCGCCGACGCCGACGGGCTGGTCCGGGCCGGCACGGCGCTGCTCCTCGCCCCCGGCTACGCCAACAGCGAGAAGCTCCTGATTCGCCCGGCCGGCCTGGCGGGCCCCGACGACCCGGCGTTCGGCCTCGTCGAGGGCACCGTCGACCCTCTCCGCACCTGGGATCTGTTCGCCCTGCGCGCCCTGCTGGACGAGGAGACCGACGCGTTGGCCTCGGCGGGCGCCCCCGACGGTTCCCCGTACCACCCGGCCCAGGACCCGACGCGTACGGTGCCCGACCTGGTGACCGAAGCCGCCGACGTCCTCGGTCTGAGCGCGGACGCCGCCGCGCTCTACCTGATGCTGCTCGCCCTGCCCGACCCGACGGACCGCAACTGCGTCCGCTGGACCGAGTGGAAGCCGGCACGGGTCAAGAAGGCCCGGGCGGAACTCACCGCCACCGGCCTCGTCGTGGAGGCGAAGCGCTCCCGCGCCGGCCGCACCCTGTTCCTCCCCTGCGGCTGGCTCGAACGCGGCGCCCCCGGACTGCCGCTGGAGACCTGGAAGGAACGCCTGTACCCCGTGGCAGGGTCCGCCCGGACCCTGCCCCACCTCCCCTTGCCCGAGCTGTTCGCAGCCGCCTGGGCACGGGTCCGCGGCGGCGACGCCCCCGCCTTCGAAGAACTGGACACCCGCGCAACCCGGAAGGGCCGCCGCCGATGACGAACGACACCAAGACCACCAAGGACAGCACCACCACGGGCGGCGTCCCGGACCAGGCGACGGCGCACACCCGGGAGCACCGCCAGGTCACGCCGCCCGAGGACCGGTACGCCACCGAGCTGGCCTTCCTCGCCGCCCACGACTCCGGGCCCCGCCCGCCCGGCTGGCTGCTCACCCCGCGCGCCGTCGTCACCTTCGTGATGGGCAGCGCGGGCGAGGCACTGAGCCTGCCGAAGGGCGCCCGGCCCGGAGCCGGGGTGCCGCCCCGCCTGGTGATCGAGCAGAAGTTCGTCGGCGAGCGCGCCCTGGTCGAACGGTGCGTGGTCACCCTTGCGGGAGAGCGCGGACTCCTCCTCGTGGGCGAACCGGGCACCGCCAAGTCCATGCTCTCCGAGCTGCTGTCGGCGGCCCTCTGCGGGACCAGCGCGCTCACCGTGCAGGGCACCGCGGGCACCACCGAGGACCAGCTCAAGTACGGCTGGAACTACGCGCTGCTGCTCGCCCAGGGCCCCACCGAGCAGGCCCTGGTGCCGTCCCCGGTTCTCGCCGCCATGACCCGGGGGGCCGTCGCCCGCGTCGAGGAGGTCACCCGTTGCCTGCCGGAGGTCCAGGACGCCCTCGTGTCGCTGCTCTCGGAGCGTCGGATCGCGGTCCCCGAACTCGCGGGCAGCGAGGGCGCCCAGGTGCACGCGGCCCCCGGGTTCACCCTCATCGCCACCGCCAACCTGCGGGACAAGGGCGTCTCGGAGATGTCCGCCGCGCTGAAGCGGCGCTTCAACTTCGAGACCGTGGGCCCCATCGGGGACGTGGACGCCGAGACCGCGCTCGTCCGGCGTCAGTCGCGGGCGGCCGTCGAACGCGTGGGCGCCGCCTACCAGGTGGACGACGCGGTCCTCGAAGCCCTTGTCACCGCCTTCCGGGACTTGCGCGAGGGTCGCTCCGCTGAGGGCTGGGAGGTCGAGCGCCCCTCCACGGTGATGAGTACGGCGGAGGCGGTCTCCGTCGCGGGCTCCCTGGGCCTGGCCGCCGCCTACTTCCCTGGCGACCGGGACGTGCTCTCCCTCCTGCCCGGCCATCTGCTCGGTGTCGTCCGAAAGGACGACCCCGCCGACGCGGCACGGCTGCTGGGGTACTGGGACGGGCCGGTGCGCAGGCGTGCGGAGCAGGGGTCGGCCACCTGGCGTGCCCTGTGGGACCTGCGCTCGGTGCTGGAGAGCTGACGGATGAGCGAGTCGACCACCCCCGAGACGCTGTCCGCCGCCGGGGCGTCGTCCGCCGCCGGGGCGTCGTCCGCCGCCGGGGCGTCGCCCACTGCCGGTGCGCCGGCCGCTTCCCCGGCGCAGGGTCCGGCGGCCGGGCCGGCAACCCCGGAAGCCGCGGTGGCGGACCTCGCGGCGACCGGACCCGGGTTGCCGTTCCTGATCGGGGTGCGCCACCACGCGCCCTCGCTGGCAGCCGCGCTCCCGGCCCTGCTGGACGCGGCGGCCCCCGACGTTCTCCTCGTCGAACTGCCCGCCGAGTTCCAGCCCTGGCTGGGCTGGCTCGCCCACGAGGAGACCGAGGCCCCGGTGGCGCTGGCCGCCGTGCCCGGTGCCGGCTCGGCAGGCGAACGGGGGCCGGCCTTCTACCCGTTCGCCGACTTCTCGCCCGAACTGGTCGCTCTGCGCTGGGCGGCAAGAAACGGGGTCCCGGCTGTGGCCTGCGATCTGCCGCTGGCCGACCGGGCGTGGGCGGACGGCGGTCCGGACGCCCCCGCCCTTGTCCCGGGCGCCGACTCCGCGCCCATGCCGGGGGAGGGGCACGGACTGTCCGCCGCGCTACGGTCCCGGCTCACCGGCCGGGACGGCGACGACCTGTGGGGCCGGCTGGTGGAGGCCCGTGCGCCCGGTTCGACACCCGAGGCGCTCCGCCGTGCCGCCCTGCTCACCGGTTGGGCCCTGCGCCACGAGGCCGAGGCGCGGGGCGGGGTGCAGGGCACGGACCTGGTGCGCGAGGCCTGCATGCGCGGTCATGTCACCGAGGCCCTGGCGAGCGGGCGGCGGCCCGCCGTGGTGGTGGGAGCCTTCCACACCCCGGCGCTGCTGCCGTCCGCCGCCTGGGCCACCGGGGTCCCCACACCGGACGCACCCGACGCGTCCGCAGCCGCGCCCGAGCCGGGCGCGGACGGCCACGCGAACGGCGCTGCCGGGACGGCGGCGTGCACGGTCTCCCTGATCCCGTACACCTACCCGCTGCTCGACTCTCGGTCCGGCTACCCGGCCGGCATCCGGGACCCGGAGTGGCAGCACACCGTCCTGGACGCCGCCGGGGATCCGGCCGCGCTGCACGAGGCGCTGGTCCGCACGGCCGTCCGCGTCTGCGTCGCACTGCGCGAACAGGGCCACCCCTACGGCCCGGCGGACGGCCGGGAGGTCGTCCGGGTGGCCGGTGACCTGGCCCGCCTGCGCGACCTGCCCGCACCCGGCCGCGGTGAACTCCTCGAAGCCGTGCAGACGGTGCTGGGGCGCGGCGAGACCTACGGCACGGGCCGCGCCGTCGCCCTGGCCCTCGAACGCGTACTCGTCGGAGCCCGCACCGGACGGCCTGCGCCCGACGCTCCGCGCAGCGGACTGGGCCCCGCCGTCGAGGCCGAGACCGCGACGCTCTCCCTCCCCGGTCCCGAGGACGCGCACGAGAAGACACCGCGCGACCTCCGGCTCGACCCGGCGCGCTCCACCCTGGACCGACGCCGCGAACTGCTGCTGCGCAGGCTGAGGGTGTGCGGCATCCCTTACGCGCAGGAGCAGGGGGTGACCGGCGCTGCGGGCACGGGAGGGACTCACGACGCGCTGGCAGGTGCGGTGGACCCCGGCGACGGCCGCGATGCTCACCGCAGCAGGGGCCCGCGGCGTCACCTCGGCCCAGGCGGCCGAGGGCGTGCTGCGGCAGCGGCACGCGGCCGAGCGCGCGGAGGGCGGCCCGACGGCCGCCCAGGTCGTCCGCGGTCTCACGGAGGCCGCCGAGTGCGGGCTCCCCGCCCTGGCCGATGAACGGCTGACGGAGCTGGCGGCCGTACTCCCCGCGAGCGGCACCCTTCCCGAACTCCTCGCCGGGCTCGACCTGCTGGATCGCATCGACGCCGGCCACCTGCCTGGTCTGGCCGCGCCCGACGGTTCCTCGGCCCAGGACGCCACCGCCTCCGCCCGTGCCGACCGCACCGCCCGCGCGGCCGAACTCCTGACCTCGGCTGCGGTCCGCCAGGTCGACGGCCTGACCGGCTCCGAGGAGCCCGAGGACGCCCGGGCGCTGCTCGAACTGGCCCAGCGGGCCGACCGGGTGGGCGGCATCCGGCTCACCGACGCCCTCGCCCGGCTGGCCGCCGACGGCACCCCGTTGATCGCCGCCGCCGCCGGAGCGGTCAGGGTGCTCACGGGCCACGAAGAAGCCGAGACCTTCGGGGGGCGCGTCGCCTCCTGGGTGGACGGAGCCGTGGACAGTACCTCCCGGGCCGCGCTCACTGCCCGCCTCACCGGCGTCCTGACGGTGGCGGGCCCGCTCCTGACCGTCGGCGCCGGCGCCCTGGACCCGCTGCTGCACCGGGTCGTCGAGCTGGACGACACCGCGTTCCTGGCCCGGCTGCCGGCCCTGCGCGGTGGCTTCGACACCCTGAGCCCGGCCGCCCGGGACCGGCTGCTGGACACCGTCGAGGAGCGGCTGGGCGAACGGGTGGACACCCTCGACGCGGACGATCCGGCCGAGCTGGCCCGCCGAACGGCCGCCGACCTCGCCGCCCGCGAGCTCCTGACCGGTCTCGGCCTGCCCGTCCCGCCGCCCGTGCACGACGACCGGTTCCCACCACGGTCCGGCCACCCCGCCGCAACGCACCCCATCGTCGAACCCGCCACCGCATTCTCCACCGAGGCCACCCCCGCGCGGACCCTGGCGCCCGCCGACCGGTGGCGGCTCGTGCTCGGCCGGCGACCCGACCAATTGCCGTCCGGCGCCGCCCGCCTGGCGACCGCTCTGGACGAGCTCTACGGCGCGGGGCACGGTGAGGGATCCCGCGGCGGCCTGCCCGGCTCCGGACCGCGCGGCGGCCGGGAACCGTCGTTCCCCGGCGTCCGCGAGTGGTCCGAGGAACTGGCCGCGCTGTTCGGCCCCGGAATCCGCGAGGAGGTCCTCGCCGCCGCAGCCGTGACAGGCCGGCAGGACGTTCTCGCCGAACTGGAACCGGCGGCCGCCACCCCCTCCGTGGAACTGCTCCGGACGATCCTGCGGTACGCCGGCGGCCTTCCCGAAGCCCGCCTTGCGGCGCTCCGGCCCTTGGTCCGCCACCTGGTCGACGAACTGACCCGGCAGCTCGCCACCCGGCTGCGCCCCGCTCTAACCGGCACGATGCTGGCCCGGCCCACCCGCCGCCCCGGCGGCCGGCTGGACCTGCCGCGCACGCTGCGCGCCAACCTGGCCACCGCCCGCCGCACAGCCGACGGAACGGTCCAGGTGATCCCCGAGAAGCCGGTGTTCCGCAGTCGCGCCCGCCGGTCGGCCGACTGGCGCCTGATCCTGGTCACCGACGTCTCCGGATCCATGGAGGCATCCACGATCTGGTCCGCGCTGACCGCCTCAGTGCTCGCCGGGGTGCCGACCCTGAGCACCCATTTCCTGGCCTTCTCCACCGAGGTCGTCGACCTCACCGGCCATGTGCACGATCCCCTTTCCCTTCTGCTCGAGGTGAGCGTGGGCGGGGGCACGCACATCGCCGCAGGGCTGCGGCACGCCCGAAGCCTGATCGAGGTACCCACCCGCACCCTCGTCGTCGTCATCAGCGACTTCGAGGAGGGCGCGCCGCTCGGCGGACTGCTGGCCGAGGTGCGGGCACTGGTGACCACCGGATGCCACGTTCTCGGGTGCGCGAGTCTCGACGACGCCGGCCGGCCCCGCTACTCGACGGGCGTCGCCGGGCAGCTCGTGGCCGCCGGCATGCCCGTGGCGGCCCTCAGCCCACTCGAACTGGCTCGCTGGATAGGGGAGAAGACCGCATGACCGCCGCCCAGCTGCCACCCGTCGCGCCGGAGGTCACGGCCACCCTGGTGGAAAACCTCTCGCCCCGGCTGCGCAAGCGGCTGGACGCCGCAGTCACCAAGCTCGGCACCCGCCCGACGCACCGCGACGGGGACACGGTGACGATCGCGGTCGACGACGAGACCGAGTTGCGCCTGCACGCCCCGGGCGGTGTGGTGGCGACGGCGGACGCCATCACCTGCGGTTGCCTCCTCGCCCCGGCCTGCGTCCACCGCGCGGCCGCAGCCTGCGCCGCCCCCACGGCGGACCTGGCACCGGAGCTCACCGACCAGCCCACCGGTGCGGTCGCCGAACCCGCCTCCGCGACGGACCCCGACCCCGCACCTGGCACCCACCCCGCACCTGGCACCCACCCCGCACCCGGCTCCGGCCCCAACCCCGACTCTGCCTCCTCGCCCGAGGTGGCGAACCCAGACCAGCGTGCCGCGGCCGACGCCCTGTGGTCGGCGGGCGCCGCCGTGCTGGAGGCCGGCGTCGACGGGGCCGGCGCCGTCACCCAGTCGGCCCTCCTCCGCGCCGCACACACCGCCCGGCTCCGGCACCTGCCGCGCGCCGCGGGCGCCGCGCTGTCCGTCGTCACGCTGCTGCGCGCGGCCCGCACCGGGGACCCGTCCTACCGCACCGCCGACCTCGTCACGGCCCTGGCCGAACTCCTGGGCACCGCACACCGAGTGGGGACGGCGTCCGGAGCGGAGCTGGCCGCAGTCCGAGGCCGCGTGCGCCGGCCGTACAGCCCGGACGGCTCGCTGCGCCTGTACGGCCTGTTCACCGAGCCCGTGGTCACCGACTCGGGGCACGGCGGCGTCCGCACCTGGGTCGCCGGATCCGACGGCCGCCTCTGCACGGTCGGCGACGTGGCACCCGGCGGCGTCGGGCGGGCCCTTGGCGTGGCCGACCGGGCCGTGCGCCTGGGGGACTGCGCGCTCACCCATCGGGAGCTGGGCCGGGCCGGCCTGGCGGTCTCGGGGGCGACGGTCTCGCCGGACGGCAGACTAGGCGCCGGGAAGGGCGTCAAGGCCGTTACGGCCCGGGGGGCGGCGTGGACGGAGCTGCCGCTCGCCGCCCTGTGGGAGACGCCGCCGTCCGAACAGGCCGCCCGCGCCCTGCGGTCCACCTCCCGCTACGCGGACCCGGACGGCGGCGGCAGTGACCTGCTCTTCCTGGACGTCGAAATCCTCGGAGCCGTACGGGAGTCGGGCGGCACCTGCCTGCTCGCGCTGTGCGAGGGAGGCATCCGCGTCCGGCTCGCCGTCGCCGACGACGATCCCGCGCTGGCCCACCGTGACAACCTGATGCTGCTGGCCACCGCGCCGGGGACACGGCTGAGGATCATCGGCCGCATGGTGCCCGCCCTCCACCCCCGGCTCACCCTCCTCGCCTGCTCGCACCCCACCGGCGAGGGCACGATCGACCTCGGCCTCGACCGCCTTCGCCGCGCCGACCTCCCGGACCCGACTGCCCGCGTGCACCCCGCCCCGCCACAGCCCGGAGGGTCCGGCGCGCACTCGCCCCTGTACCTCCTGGAGCGGCGGGTCGAACAGACGGTCCCGGCGGGCCGCGCCGCTCTCGGCATGCTCGGCGATGTCACAGCCGAGACCCGCCGCATCCGCCGTGCGGGCCTCCCCACGGCCGCCGGACTCCTCACCGCCCTGAGCACTTCGGCGGCCAAACGCGATCGCGACCTCTTCGGCCGCCTCCTCCCTGCCGACACCGACAGCTTCGCCATGTACTGGCTCACCGCCGCCCGTTACACGGCCGCCGTGGCCGAGTCCCTGTGCGCGGCAGCCTGGGAACGGACGAAGGAGGGCCCGGCCGCGGCGCCATCTGTCCCGGACCAGGAGCCAGGACGGGCCGTGGCACAAAGCGCTCAGTACCAGCGGGTGCAGGTCCAGTTGCCGCCCTGTCCGTCGTACTCCTCGACGCCGGCCCGATAGGCGTTGCTTGTTCCGGCCATCTGCAATGAAGGATGCGGCTCCGGCGCCACCGTCTCAACCGGATCCAGCCGGCGGGCGGCGGCCCAGAGGGCCAGCTGCGCAACTTCACTCGATGCAGCGTGCATGGCTTTCCTTCGGCGCCCGGCGGGTGCCGCGGCCTCGGCGGAGAGTGCGGAGCGCGCCGCAGCGCAATCGGGCGCGGGCGGCCCTGCCCGAATTCGCCTCTGCCGGGCGGCGACGCCTCGGCCTCCAGCCCGTACTTCGTCGAGGACATCACCGAGCCGTTCGTCCGCGAGGACGGCCATCTGCCGGTGCCGCTGACGCCCGGAATCGGCGGCACGCGGCTTTCGGACACCCTGCGCCGCTCCACGACATCGCGCCGGGAGCTACGTGGGCGTCCGGATGGCTGCCACCGCCGACGACTCCGGGGCCGTCCTTCTGTCGAGTCGTCCGGTCGACCGGTTCGCAACGGCGGCGGCTACCGCTTGGCGGCCACGAATCCCCACTGGTCGACCGGCTCGCCGACGGCGGGCTCTTCGGGGCGCCACAGGCTGATGGATCCGAAGCCCGGCTCCACCAGCTCGAGTCCGTCCGCGAAGGTCCCCATGATCTCCTTGGGACGCGAGATGTACGGCATGGCACCGCCACTGGCGTACTCGTCGGACCCGGCCTGCGTCTCCGGAGTCTCGATGGTGTCGCAGAGCATCAGATAGCTCCCTGCGGGCAGCGCGTCCAAGTAGCTGCGGAGCAGCGCCGCAGCCTCACCCGAGTCCGCGACGTGCCCCAGCGTCGAGAGCACCATCACAGCCACCGGCCGGTCGAGGTCCAGCGTCCGGGCGGCCTCGCGCAACACAGTCTTCGTGTCCGTCAGGTCCGCGTGCACATAGTCCGTCGCCCCTTCGGGCCGGCTGGTCAGCAGGGCGCGCGCGTGAGTCAGGACGATCGGGTCGTTGTCCACGTACACGATGCGTGCCGTCGGTTCGACGTCCTGGGCGACCTCGTGCGTTGCGTTCGCCGTCGGCAGACCGGTGCCGAGATCCAGGAACTGCCGAACCCCTGCCTCACTGGCCAGATAGCGCACCGCTCGCGCCTGGAATGCCCGGGAGGCGCGCGCTATCTCGATGATCTGCGGGTACAGCTCCTCCATCGTCGCCCCGAGCCGACGGTCCGCCTCGTAGTTGTCCTTGCCGCCCAGCCAGTAGTTCCACACCCGCGCCGAATGCGGCGTGCCCGTGTCGATTCCGTCCACCGGCGTCCGGATGCCCTGCTTGTCAGTCATCGGCCCTCTTCGTGTCGCACATTGGTCGCGCGGACAACCTCCTACCGCGCACGCCCATGCTTCCTCACCAGCACCGTCCGCACCAGCCCGATAAGAAGGCAACTCCCCTACGGGGCACGGATACGGCGCCGGGTGCAGTGGCCCGACCCGCTACCTCTTCGCAGCCAGCCGGCGCCACGCGGTGACCGGACCCGGGGCGTCGGCGTCGTCGGGGATCCCAGAAGGCCCGTCCCAGAGGTCGGCTGCCGACAGTGGAGCTCTCCTCGAGCGAGCCGTCGCCTCTCCGCCGAGAACACCGAGATCCGCATCCGTGCGCGGAGGCATGCCGGAGGCGAGGAGCCCGCTCCCCGACTCCCAGCCCGGCGCACCAACGGCGCCACGTCGTAAGAAGCGACCTCTGGCAACGACTCACGCACTGAGTTGATCTGGCGGTGGCTGATGAGGCAGCAGGCGGATCTGCAGCAAGGATTCGTGGATGTCGGCTCGGCGTTCCCAGCGGATGGGATGCGGATGCGGAGGCGCTTGAAGCCATGGATTCAGACGAAGCCGCGTTCGACGACCCAGTGGTAATTTCCTGTCCCGGTAATGCGATGCGACCATGCCGAGGTCATATTCAGGTCAGACAAAAGGCCCCCTCCCAGCCCGTCACGGGTCAGGAGGGGGCTCTCGTGGTTTCCCGCCACGTGTGAGGCCCGAAAGGATCAGCGTCCACCTCTTGTCACGAAGCGTGTTCGTTCGTAACGTTGGGGGACCAGCACGCAGCAAGGACGCTGGTTGCTGGTGTAGCGCCTCAAACGGGACTACACCAGCTGATGCTGGTGTAGTCCCGGACCTCAATCGGAACTGCACCCTTTGGGAAACAAATGAAAACGACCGCCATCATTACGATGATCCTTCTGGTCCTCTCCAATGTCGATCTAGTCCTCGACAAGGTCGAGTCCATGAAGGGAAGGATCATCGGATTGATCCGGTTCTTCGCGGAGGTTCGGGACGAGCTGGACCGCGCGAAGCGGTCCCATCGGCCTGAAATCACTCAAGGAGATCAGTTGAAGCAAACTCCGGACCACACGAAGGAAGCTCCGGGCACAGCCCCAGGCGACGACCGGAACTCCGGTAACGAAGACTTCAACTCCGCGCTCTGAGATCGGCTCAGGACTGACTGAGGCTCTGCCTTCAGCCCCGAGCGGCTGGAGGTTTACAGCAAGTGCATTTTGGCTTGCGACCATTGCTATGTCTACGAACATGCTGATCAGAGCTGGCGAACCCGCCCGAAGACAATCTCTGATGAAGTCATTTTCCGGACAGCTCAGCACATTGCTGAGCATGCCATGACACACGCACTGCCCTCCGCGTCAGTGATCCTGCACGGAGGGGAGCCCTGCGAAGCCGATCGATGACGCCCCCATCGAATGTTCATGGGGGCCTTCTTTGCGTCAGCTCCTGCTTCGACGCCCGTGCGTCGCGATGCAAACAGAGTCCACATAATTGCGGCAGCGGCGGCACTCATCGAGCTGCTCGCTCTTGCTGGCCGACGGCCGCAACCGTGCGAGGACGACGGGGCGTTGCCCGGTGACACGCACCAGGGACAGACTCCTCGCCCTTTCGTTCAGGAAGCCCGGATCAACTGGCCGGTCTCCGCGCCGGTACGGGCCACGACGACGGGCCAGTCATCCCTGAATGAGGCGGGCAGAAGCTCGAAGTCCTCGTCCCGCAGGATCATGGTCGGCCTGCCCGGGACGACGAACACGGCATCGAGCCGTCGGAGCAGGACGGCGAGGAGGTCCATGATCCCGGCCCCTCCGAAGTGGTTGAAGGTAATGCCGGCCGGTCTGTTGAAGTACACGCCGGCCTCCTCCCCTCCGCCGTACTCACCAGTTGGAAGTCCGTCTCGGGATCCCGCGCCACCGCATGGGGGCCCAGGACGCTCGTGCGCGGCACTCATGTCCAGCGTCGCCGGCTCACCGTTCTCGAACCGCCACACGAAGATGTCGAAGCTCATGGAGTCCCTTCCTGCGTCAAGTTGAGGCGCTGCCGAAACTGCAGCGGGCCCTCTCCGGGTGGTGCATGCGGAGTGCCGTGGCACCTGAGTACGCGTACTCAGGTCGAGTGAGCCAGGTGACACTGGGGCAGCAGATTCGCCTCGCACATGATCCAATCCCCTGCGTCGGAAGAGGAACACATGGGTCGTGATCTGCAGCTGCGCTCTGCCACTCGGGAGGACCTCGAGTGGATTCACGAGCTGCGTCACCGGGTGTATGCGCGTGAGCTCGGCCAGCATGCACCGAACTCGATCGGGCGGCTTCGCGACGGTCTGGACGGCGACAACGTATATCTGGTCGCGGCACGAGGAACGGACCGCATTGGTTTCATCAGCCTGACCCCGCCTTGGCTGAAGCGCTACGCGCTGGAGAAGTACCTGTCACACGAAGAGCTTCCGCTGCTGGCCGACGACGATCTGTTTGAGGTGCGGCTTCTCACCGTCGAGCCTCGCTGGCGGGCCTCCGCAGCGGCGCCGCTCCTCATGTACGCAGCGCTGCGCTGGATCGCTTCCCGCGGCGGTCGCCGTGTAGTGGCAATGGGGCGCACCGAGCTGCTCGACATGTATCTGGCCGCCGGGCTCCGGCCGGTCGGGCACACCGTTCGGAGCGGGGCATTGACGTTCGAGGTGCTGACCGGCAGTGTCACCGAGCTGACGAGGCTCACGACGCACCGGCACAGCACCACGGTGGAGCGTCTGCGGACCCAAGTGGACTGGCGGTTGGACGCGCCGTTCGCGGCCCGGCCGGACGGTTGCGAGCACGGAGGGGCTTCGTTCACTGCCATCGGAACGGACTTCAGCAGCCTGCATCGCCGCCACAGAGTGCTCGCAGCCGATGTGTTGGACGCCTGGTTCCCACCGGCGCCGGGGGTGCGGGCGGCACTCGCGGATGATCCGGAGTGGGCCGCCCGGACCTCGCCGCCAACCGGTGCCGAGGGGCTGCTCGCGGAGATTGCCAGGGTGCGGGCGCTGCCCGTGGGGACACTCGTACCCGGCGCCGGCTCATCCGACTTGATCTTCAGGGCCTTCGGTCAGTGGCTGACACCGCAGAGCAGGGTGCTCTTGTTGGACCCGGGCTACGGCGAGTACGCCCACGTCACGGAGAGGGTGATCGGATGCCGGGTGGATCGGTTGCGGTTGCGTCGCGAAGACGGTTGGCGGATGGATCCGGAGCAGTTGTCCGCTGCGGTCGAGGACGGCCGCTACGACCTCGTCGTAGTGGTCAACCCGAACAACCCGACCGGGCGCCACGCACCTGCCGATGAACTGCGGTCGGTGATCGCCACCGCACCGACCCGAACCCGCTGGTGGATCGATGAGGCATACCTGGGCTATGTCGACATGGGCGAGTCGCTCGCCGACCTCGCCGCGACAGATCCGAGGGTGGTGGTCTGCAGCTCCCTGTCCAAGATGTATGCGTTGTCCGGCATGCGCGCCGCGTACCTGGTGGCTGAGGCGGCCACCGCAACGGAGCTACGCCGGCGCACCCCTCCCTGGTCGGTGAGCCTCCCGGCACAGCTGGCCGCGGTGGCGGCTCTGCGCGACCCGGCGTACTACAAGGGGTGCTGGCTGCGCACTCACGCACTGCGGCGGCAGTTGGCCACCGACCTTGCCGGTCTGGACGAGGCCGTGACGGTGGAGGAGGCCGTGGCCAACTGGCTCACCGTGACGCTGCCGGCCGATGGCCCGAGTGCCGCGCAGTTGGTGCAGGAGTGTCGCCGCCGCGACGTCCACCTGCGAGATCTGTCACCCATGTCGTCCGAGTACCAAGGACGCACGGTGCGCATCGCGGTGAGGGACACGGCCGAGAACGAGCGCATTGTGGCGGCCTTCCGTGCTGCTTTGGACAGCCTGCGGCCAGGTCCGGCTCCCCTCGTCCCGATGTCTGGGGATGTCTCCGTCTGTTGACGAGCACGACGGCCGTGCTGCCTGCGTCGCAGGAGGTGGGCCTGATCGACAGGAGCTGCTGGTCGTGGGCGGGGGACCGGAGACGCGGCAGGGGCGGTGCGTGAGGAGTGTCGGCGCCCAGTCGGAGGGGTCGGCGAACCGGTCCGCGCCCGGACGTACAGCCGGCGACGCCCGGTCCTGGAGGCACGGCAGCGCCGACTCCCGCAGATGCGGGAACCGGCGCTGCCTGTATCAGCGGCTACGGGTTGACGCAGCCGATCGAGCCGACCGGAAGGTCATTGCCGGTCGATGTCGCCGTGAACCCGAAGGTGACACTGCCGTCCGGCGGGATGGTGCGGTTGTAGTCGACGTTCTTGACCGTGACCGTGCCATCGGACCCCGTGGTCAGTGCACCGTTCCACACACTGCTGATGCTGGCGCCCGTGCCGGGCGTCCATTTCACGGCCCAGCCCTCACGCGCCGTCGTGCCGTGGTTCATGACCTCGACGGACCCCTGAAAGCCGCCGCTCCAGGAGTTGGTCACGCTGTAGACGGCCATGCACCCGGTGTGCGGGTCGGTCGGTGTGGGCGTCGGGTCGGGAGTCGTGGTCGGGTCCGGAGTCGGAGTGCTGCCCGAGCCGCGGATGCCGGTCACCTCGCCGTTGCCGCCGTCGAAGACGATGTCGGAGCAGGAGAAGAAGTTCTCCTGGCTGTCCGAGCGAACCCACTGGATGAACATGACCGCATCACCCGAGCGGCCCGACGGCAGGTTCAGATCCCAGTAGTAGTGGCCGCCGTCGGTGCCCGGCGAGCCCGTCATCGGCGGGTTGGTGACGGTGTCGATCAGCTCCAGGTCGTCCCAGCCCAGTTCCGTGCTGGGCGAGTAGCCGGGCTTGGACAGGTACACCCGGAACGAGCCTGGGTGCGCAGCCCAGTTGCTGTGCTTGACCTGGATCGTGTTCCCGGACGTCAGATGCGTCCGAGGCCAGTCGGCGCGGGCGGCGTTGTAACCGGTGAAGTTGTACGGCGACCGGTCACCGGCGCTGCACAGCTTTCCGTCCGGGACGTAACCCGGCCCTCGCCCGCCCGCGTTGGAGTCGAGCACGGCGAACCAGTTGTACAGCGCGGTCGCGCCGCTCTCGTTGAGCGCCGCCTTGCAGGCCGGGTTGGTCGGGTCCAGAGCGCCGGTGCTGGTCTTGGCGTCCAGCCAGCAGAGATAGGTGCGCGATCCCGGCGTCATCGTCACGCCGTGCGCCTGCGCATTGCCCTGGCCCAGTAGCGTCAGGGCTAACCCGCCGAGCAGCGTCGCGAGCACCGTCGCCAGGGAGGCGAGTTGTTTCCTGCGTCGAGTCATGGTGTCTCCTGTGTCTGTGTGGCGATCTGCTTCCGGTCGGGCTTGTCTCAGCGGTCACCGTGCGGTGAGAGAACCCTCGCGAGCCGGGGGAGGGGGAGCGCTCGCATGCGGGGCCTCTCCGGGAGGGATGACCGGATGGGGCGATCAGGGAATCCGGTGCGTATACAACCACTCCATATGGGAGCGCTCCCATATGTTGCTTTGTAGGTGACTGTAAGAGCGTCGCCGTGTCCCTGACAACCCGTCGGAACGGAATGCGTCCAACGGATTCTCAAGGGGCAGGCCAGGGGTGGTGAAGGGAAGTGACAGCGCCACTCCCGGCAGGCATCAACGGTTTGGGAGCGCTCCCCTGATCTCTCCAGGAAGTCCGGCGAAGCGACCCCACGAACAGGCCTCGCCGATGGATGTGGCAGACGTGGTCGCCTGCCTGGACGCCGTGCGGCCGACGGCGAGTCGTTGTATCGAGCTTCCCCGGGGGCCTCGCGTCGGGCGCGGTTGCGCCGGATCCGGACCGCGAGAGGGTCGCGCCCCACGGGCGAGCCGACAGCGTGCCCCGCTGCTGGGGATCTGACGGTCCGGACGCGTTCTCGGGCCCTCGGACCGCTGCTCGGGCCGGGCCGTCGCCGGCCCGGCTGTCACGGTGGTCGACGTGGCGTACGAAGGCGGCTCAGGCCGACTCGCGCACCACCAGCTGTGTCCGCAGGATCACGTGGCGCCAGGCCACCTGCGGCTGGTCCATCTCCTCCAGCAGCAGCCGC
Source organism: Streptomyces sp. LN549 (assembly GCF_043203805.1). NCBI lineage: Bacteria > Bacillati > Actinomycetota > Actinomycetes > Kitasatosporales > Streptomycetaceae > Streptomyces > Streptomyces sp. LN549. Next base: position 8,651,798 of record NZ_JAZHRI010000002.1, read on the forward strand.
ACCATGGTCCGGCCGATCTCCTCCATCGGCTGACGGACGGTCGTCAGCGGCGGCTCGGTCTGCTCGGCCAGCTCGAAGTCGTCGAAGCCGATCACCGCCACATCGTGCGGGACCCGGCGCCCCGCCGCGTGGAGGGCGGTCAGCGCTCCAGCGGCCATGCTGTCCGACGCGGCGAAGACGGCGTCGATCTCCGGGTGCCGCTTGATGAGTCCGGTCATCGCCCGCCGCCCGCTGGCCTCGGTGAAGTCTCCCTGGGCGACCAGGGACGGCACCTCGTCGAGCCCGGCATCGCCCAGCGCCTCCCTGTAGCCGCGCAGCCTGCACTGGGCGGCGTACATCTCGGGCGGGCCTGTGATCGCGGCGATGGCCTTCCGCCCACCGCGCGTCAGATGGCCGACCGCGGCCCGCGCACCGCCAACGTTGTCCGCGTCCACGTAGGTCACCCGCTCCTCACTCGACCGCCTGCCCAGCAGCACCGTGGGCAGCCCGGCGTCGGCGAGCATGTCGGGCAATCGGTCCTCGGCCCCTACGGACATCAGCAGCGCCCCGTCTATCCGGCCGCCGCGCACGTACTTCACGAGCCGCTGGCGCTCGGTGTCCGTGCGGACGAGGGTGAGCAGGAGCTGCACGTCCGCCTCGGTCAGTGCATCCCCGACCGCCCGCGCGACCTCCGAGAAGAACGGCTCCCCGAACAGCCGCCAGTCCGTCTTCGTCATCACCAGCGCGACGGCGCCCGCGCGCCGCCCGGCGAGTGAACGCGCCGCCAGATTGGGCACGTAGTCCAGTTCGTCGATGGCGCGCTGCACGGCGCGGCGTGTGGACGCCTTCACTCCCGACGCGTTGTTGATCACTCGGGAGACCGTGCCCCGCCCCACCCCGGCAAGGGCGGCCACTTCCTCCAGCGTCGGTGTGTTGGAACTCCGCTTCAGCATGCTCCCACCCCCAAGAGCATCTGATCTTACGGTCCGGCAGGTTCGGGGTGGGATACCGACCAAGCGAATCCTGTCCAACAGCTTGACGGCGCGTCTCACGCCCCACGAGATTGGGAGCGCTCCCAATCTCATTCCGTCCAACCGGGCGCCATGCCCATGAACGACCGGGCCTGCGGTATAGCTTCACGGCGGTGAGTGGCCAACCCGGGCCGTACGGAGTTCGGTTCCACTCACCAGTGGGGTCGGCCGTTCTCGGACGGACATCGTTCGGGAGCGCTCCCATCGCATCGTTTCCCTTTCGTATGAGGAGGAATGGCCATGAAACGCTTGTTGGCGCTATTGGTGACCTGTGCAACGGTTCTGGGCCTCACGGCCCTGCTCAGCCCCCAGGCGGTGGCTGCCACCGGATGCAAGGTCGACTACACGGTCACCAGCCAGTGGCAGGGCGGCTTCCAGGCGGCAGTGAAGATCACCAACTTGGGTGAACCCATCAGTGGGTGGACGCTTGCGATGGCCATGCCGGACCCGGGGCAGAAATTGGTCCAGGGCTGGAACGCCACCTGGTCACAGTCCGGTTCCACGGTGACCGTCGCCGGGATCGACTGGAACCGCACGCTGGCCACCGGTGCGGCGGCCGACGTGGGGCTGGTGGGCTCCTTCACGGGCGTGAACCCGAAGCCGACGGCGTTCACGCTCAATGGCGTTGCCTGTACGGGCTCCGTCGATGAGACCCCGTCACCCGACCCGGGCGACGGCACCCCAGTGGACATCAACGGACAGGTGCACGTCTGCGGCGTGCACCTGTGCAACCAGTACAACCGCCCCGTACAACTGCGGGGGATGAGCACGCACGGCATCCAGTGGTTCAGTCAGTGCTACAACGACGCATCCGTGGACGCGCTGGCGAAGGACTGGAAGGCGGATCTGCTGCGCGTCGCCATGTATGTGCAGGAGGACGGCTACGAGACCGACCCGGCGGGCTTCACCAGTCGCGTGAACAGCCTCGTCGACATGGCCGAGGCGCGTGGCATGTACGCGCTGATCGATTTCCACACCCTGACGCCGGGCGACCCGAACTTCAACCTCGACCGCGCGAAGACGTTCTTCGCGTCCGTCGCGGCCCGTAACGCCGGCAAGAAGAACGTGATCTACGAGATCGCCAATGAGCCCAACGGGGTGAGCTGGACAGCCATCAAGAGCTACGCCGAGCAGGTCATCCCGGTGATCCGGGCCGCGGACCCGGACGCTGTCGTCATCGTCGGCACCCGCGGCTGGTCCTCGTTGGGAGTGTCGGACGGCTCCAGTGAGAGCGAGGTCGTCAGTAATCCCGTCAATGCCACCAACATCATGTACGCGTTCCACTTCTACGCCGCGAGCCACAAGGATGCCTACCGCACCACGCTGAGCAGGGCGGCTTCCCAACTTCCGTTGTTCGTGACCGAGTTCGGTACGGTGAGCGCCACGGGCGGTGGAGCGCTGGACCGGACGAGCACCACGGCCTGGCTGGACCTGCTCGATCAGTTGAAGATCGGCTACGCGAACTGGACCTATTCCGACGCCCCCGAGAGCAGTGCGGCCTTCCGACCCGGCACCTGCGACGGCAGCGACTACAGCAGCAGCGGTGTGCTGACCGAATCAGGGACGCTGCTCAAGAGCCGGATCAGCACCCCCGACAACTTCCCCACCAGCTGACCCGGGACGGGGCTCCGGCCGTGCTGGAGCCCCGTCAGGTGAGCGAACGCGCCCACCCCATGGGCCGGTCCCTTGTCGCACTCCGAGTCCCGGATCGCGGCCACGCACGGACGGGACGTCAGGACGGTCGGAATCAGCCTTCCCAGTCCCAGGATTCGAAGTACGCCGTTGTACCTGCGCGGCGAGCCTCCACCACCGCTTCCAGCCGGGTGTAGTCCCGCTGTGGCATGTGCGTCCGCCACTGCGACATGGGCAGGACACGGGCTTCGTCGTGTTCGGAGGGATCCAGGACGACGGACTTGATCTCGGCGGAGGTGAGCCGACCGCCCTCGAAGACGAAGCCGACCGTTGCGTAGGGCCACTCCGCCCCCGGCTGGCCGAAGACCGACGCCAAGAGCTTGGGGCGGCCGGCGAAGACGATCCCGGTCTCCTCGCGGCACTCCCTCAGCGCGGTCTCCCATGGCCGCTCACCCGGATCCATCGTTCCGCCGACCAGCTGCCACGGATGGGTCCGCGAGTAGACCGCTCTCAGCTGAAGCGGATTGTCGTGCTCGTCGGTGAAGAACAGACATGCGAACGCCGTCGCCTTCAATACTGTTTCGGCATACTGCTCCGGAGGCAGCCACGTGGGGCTCACACCACGGTTGCTCTGCTCCACTTGTGGAGGCAGATCCGCTCCGGCAACGCGATGGTGCTCATGAACCGGGGGATTGGTCATGTGCTCCGCCCCTTCTGGACGAATACGGCCCGGGCGCCCTCATGACGCGGGATCAGGTGGACATCGAGCGGCTCGGTGTGGCGCTGTGAACTCATGTGCCGCTTCCCGGGCCGAGACCCGATGACAAGCCCCTGTCTCCTGAAGCGGCCTGCTCGGCGTGGTGGGCAAGGATCATCTCGTGCGCCCAGGTACACATGGTCAGATGCCTCATCGTGGCCACGTCGAACCAGCGGAACATGATGCCCTCGGTTACGGGCAGGGCGTCGGCGTCGCCGTCCCAATGGCCCACGTAGACCTGGATGCGTCCGCCGGCGAGATGCGGCCCTGTCGTGCGGGCCTGCGCATAGGGCGCGAGTCCGGGAATGATCAGCCCCGTCTCCTCGAGGATCTCGCGGGTGATGGCTTCGTCGAGCGTCTCCGCGCCCTCGGGGGCGCCGCCGACCAGGGACCACGTGCCCGGGTCGCAGATCGGCTTGTTCGCATCCCGCAGATGCAGCAGGTACTGGCCCTGGCTGTTGACGAGCAGGACGGCCGTGCTGCTCGCGGCGAGGGCGGCGGACCTGGTGGGGAGGGGCCGCTGGTCGCGAGCGGGGGGCCGAGGGGGCGGTAGCTGTGGTGAGGAGGGGGTGAACGCTGCAGGTGGGTGATCGATGGGGAGTTCGGGGCGCCAGGCGGTGAGGATCTGGGCGCTGCAGACGAAGAGGCCGTCGGGGAGGTTGCGTGCGTGGTGCCAGCGCCAGGATCCCACGCTCTCTCCGGGCTGGTCGGACGGTTCGCCTTCCCATGCGGTCACGAGTGCGGGCACGGTCATTCGGACGACCCCGTCGACGTCATCGAGGAGGGTGCCGAGCAGGACGACGTCATCGGGGCGAGTGCGGAGCCCCGTTTCCTCTCGCAGTTCACGGACGACCGCCTCCGCAAGCGTCTCGCCCGGTTCCACGCTTCCGCCGGGCAGTTCCAGGTTCCTCTTCGATGCCGGCCGAGCAGCAGTCCTCGCGGGCCGTGGAGGATCGCTCCGACCCCGAGCGCCGCATGGGCCGCGGGCGGTCGGGACGTGCGTGGTCTGGACATGATGCTGGTGCGCCGGCGTACGTCGAAGACGCGGTACGAGACGTGGTTGTCGCTGTCGGGGGAGTCGAGGACGTCGATGCTTTCGACGCGCAGCCCGTGCTCGGCGAGCAGGTCTTCCCAGAGTTCCGGGGTGAGGACCCACATGTGCACGGTGAGGTCTTCGCCACCGGCCAGCGGCAGAAGCTCGGGCCGGGCGGTCACGGACGAGGAGGGGCCCTCGCCGAGGCTGTTCGTGTGGAGGGTGCTGAAGCAGAGTCTCCCGCCGGGTTTGAGCGCAGCGGCGAGGGACGGGAGTAGACGGTGGGGGTCGATGTAGGGGACTCCGCCGATGGAGTAGATCACGTCGTACGGCTCAGCGGACCGTAGGTGGTCGACCGCGTCGCCCAGGAACAGCTGGAGTCCGTCCAGGTCGCCGTAACGGTCGCAGGCGCGTCGGTGTTGGCCCGGTGAGGAGTCGATGGCGTCCACCACTGCTCGGTGTTCGCGCACGAGATGCGCGGCGTGCTTTCCGATGCCGGAGCCGAGGTCCAGGACGCGACGGCCGCTGAGGTCGCCGAGGATCTCGGTTCCAGGTCCGCTTGGCCAGGACGCCCAGGAGATGCGGTCGACTTCGGGGATCTCCGTTCCTCTCGCGATGTGGTGTGCGGCGTACGCGGTCCACGTGCGGAGGTTGGTCTGTTCGCTGTCCAAGCCGTTCTCTCCATTCGGGTGTTGAGAGGCGCCGAGCTGTCCTTCAGGGCGGGCGCGTTCTACCGGGCCGTTGACGCGGGAGGGCCGGCGGCTCCCGTCACACCGGGTACCTCTTGTCCGGTCGGGAGCCGTCGATGAGGAGTCCGGTCCGGCCCTGGGCCGGGCGAACGGCGATGGCAGGGCGATGAGCGGCGTTTTCGAACGCAGGATGAATGAGCGCAGGACGGTACAGGCGGTGCATGAGTCTTCCTCGGGGCGCGATGCGGACAGGTGATCGGGTAACTGGGGTTTTCCTGTCTCCGTCACGGGTGCGCGGGAGCGAAATCTAGAACTCGATTTCGAATATGACGGTGCCGCGGTCAGGTGCTCGTGTGCCGCGGGTGCGACCGTGACAACGGCCGCGACCAGGTCCGACGACGCTGCACCGTGCCGGCGTCAGCCGCAGACCGAGTCGGGCGCCTCCTGCAACCTGGTGTAGATGAGCTTCGGGATCAGTTCGACCCTGTAACAGGTCGTCGTCTCCTTGCGAGCGTCCGGCCGGCCGTAGAACCCGTGAGTGGAGAAGGTCACCACCGTCGTGTCCCCCTGCCGGGGGAGTCCGGTGTTGCTGATCGGCGCACTGTCCGGCCGGAGAACGGTGGGGAGTCCCGCCTCGGTGAGTGGGCCGCTGCGGGTGGCCGCTAAGAGCGCGTGGGCGTACTGCGCGGCTCCGCGTTCCATGCTGTGACGCACCTGTCGCTCGTCCGTGGTTCCGACCGGTGGCGCGCTGGGCAAGGTCGCCACTGCCCGTACGAGGCCGATGACGGTGACGGTGACGGTCAAGGCGATCCCGCCGCAGGTGGCGATGGTTCGGTAGGTGGCGGACTGACGCACGGGAAGGTGGTCGGCGGTGTCGGGCATGCCGGAGTTCATGGCGTTCTCTCTCCTGGCCCAGGCGGCGAACTCGGTACCCCTGTCGAAGTCGATACCGGCAGCTCCATCACAAGGCGACACGGGTCAGGGCGGCCACGGATCGGCCCTCCGGCCGATCACGGGCAGGGCCAGGGACACTCCCGCTCGTTCGGCCTTGCGGGTCAGGAAGTCCATGGTGACCGGGAAGTCGTCGAGGAAGGTACGGAAAGGTCTGAGGGGGCGGTCGAGGGGGCGGAAGAAGTCGTCCCAGTGAATGGGGATGACGCGTCGGGCGCCCGTGGCCGTGACCAGCCGGTGCCAGTACTCCTCCCGGAAAGCCTCGTCCTGTTTGCCGAGCGCACCGATCCCCAGGTACACGGTGTCGGCGACGTGGCCGTCGAGGGCGCCGGGCAGGCTGTGCGCACTGGCATGGATCAGGAGCCGGCGTGCGTCGTGACGGACGTGGAGGGTGTAGCAGTCGCCGGTCCTGTAGTCGGTGGCGCGGGCCGGTGGCCGCAGCGGCCGGTCGATTCGTCCGGGGGCGATGTCGCCCGGGCTGTGCCGGGCGGCCAGGGCGGTGAGCGTGAAGCGCCCGATCGTGAACGGTTCGCCGGTGACGGCCGGTTGGAAGCGATCGTCGGGAAAGCCCTGTCCGCGGGCGATGTTGTGGGTGGACGGGGAACCGATGAGTCGCGCTCCCGTTACGGCGGCCACCTCGGGGGAGTCCAGGGCGTGGTCGTAGTGGGAGTGGACGACGAACACGGCATCGAGGTGGTCGATTCCGGCCCGGCGCAGGCCGTCGGCGATGCGGGCGCGGTGCGGTCGCAGGCGGCCGAACCGCATGTGCAGGAGGCCGGGGCGGCTGAAGAATCCATCGGTGAGGATCGCGGTGTCACCGTCGTCGAGCAGAAGCGTGGACACCCCGAGGAACACGGTGCGGAGTGCTCCTGGCCGAGGGGGTGCCGGTGGTTCGTACAGGTACGTCCACGGGGTCAGGCTGGGAGCCCGCAGGCCCCGCAGTACGGCCGTCACTCGCGGACCGCGGCGCTCAGAGCCGGTGTCCATGCCTCGTCCTTGCGCAAGCAGCCACCCGGACAGAGTAAATGATGCCTCGTCAGTACCGCCCGTGACCGGTGGTCTGCTCGATCGTCACCCATTCAGTTGCCGCACCGGAAACTTGTCTCTTTCCGTATGGGAAACTGTCCGCTACTCTTTCCGTCATGGAAACCAACGGGATACGACCGACGCCGGCGCAGGCCCGTTCCGCCCTGGCCGACACGGAGCGAATCCGTGCCTCCGCCGCGGAACTGTCGGCCACACCGTGGCCGAACTGGTTCTTCATCGCCCTCACGGTCTACCTGGCCGCGCTCCCTCTTACGTACGGAGGCATCGTGGCCGACTCGGAGTGGCTGCTGCCGCGGCCCGCCTGGATGGTCGTCATGCTGACGATCACCGCGGTGTACGTGGCGCTCTTCGCGGTCGCGTCCAGGGCCTGGCGAAACAGGACCGGGGTGGCGCTGCGGTGGGACGTGCTGCCGAAGCGGGCGACAGTGCCGGTCATGGCCTGCCTTCCGGTGCTGCTGGTGGGGTCGGCGTTCGCGTTCCGCGTCACGGGGCGGCCGGGGTGGCTCATCGGGGCCTCCCTGATCAGTGCCGCGGTTTCCGTCGGCTTCCACCTCACCTTCGTCCGGCTGCACCGGAAGACCGCATGAGCGCCGACACTCACGGCCCGCCGGAAGGGTTCGACAGTACGGTCCACGCCCCGAACCGACTCCGCATCTGTGCCCTGCTGCACGCCGCGGGCGAGGCGGAGTTCGGGCTGGTTCAGAAGCAACTCGACCTGTCCGCCTCCGTGCTGAGCAAGCACGTCACCGTGCTGATGGATGCCGGCTACGTCGAGCAGCGCAAGGCCGTGCGCGACACACGGCAGCGCGTATGGCTCCGTCTGACCCGGCAGGGGCGGGATGCCTACCGTGGGCACCTGGCGGCCCTGCGAGCGATTGTGGGGCCGTCGGATCCGGCTCTCTGACCCGCGGGCCCGGCCTGGCGCTGCTCGCCGGTGACGGCGACCGCGCTGAGCGGTCTCAGCCGGCGCCGCGGCCGGTCACGGACGCTCCCGGCCGCGGCGCCGGCCCGCCGGCAGCGGATGGGGCGCGGCACCGGGGACGACGCTGCTGGTGAGGGTGCCGAGGCCCTCGACGGTCAGGCTGACCGTGTCACCCGGCTGCAAGGGGGGTGGGCTCTGCTTGCCGCGCAGGCCCCAGAGTTCCGCGAGGCAGCCGCCGTTGCCGCAGGTTCCCGATCCGAGGACGTCACCGGGCACGACACGGGTGCCGCGGGACGCGTAGGCGGTCATCTCCTCGAAGGTCCAGCTCATGTTGGACAGCAGGTCCGTGCCGACCGTCTCACCGTTGATCTCGGCGGTGAGCGCCAGACGCAGGAAGCCGTCCGCGTCCCGGTACGGCTCCAGTTCGTCGGCCGTGACCAGGTAGGGCCCGAGAGTGGTGGCGGTGTCCTTGCCCTTGCACGGGCCGAGGCCGACCTTCATCTCCGCCGACTGCAGATCGCGTGCGGACCAGTCGTTGAAGACGGTGTAGCCCACGATGTGGTCGCGGGCCTGTTCCGGGGTGAGGTCGCGGCCCTCGCGGCCGATGACGGCGCCGACCTCGAGCTCGAAGTCCAGGACGGCCGAGCCGGGCGGCACGGGCACGTCCTGGCCGGGGCCGTAGACCGCGTGGGGGTTGGTGAAGTAGAACGTCGGCGCCGCATACCACTGCTCGGGCACGCCCGCGACGCCGTCGACCGACCGGCGCACACCTTCGACGTGCTCCTCGAATGTGACGAAGTCCCGTATGGAGGAAGGCTGGAGGGGCGGCAGCAGACGTACCTTTGAGACATGGGGACCGGCCGGCACATCGAGTGCCGCCGCACCCGCGGCGAGCAGTCCGGCAAGACCGCCGGTCTCCAGCAGCAGCGTGGCGAGAGTGGACACACCCGGCAGCGGGAAGAGGGTGCCGTCCTCCTCCACGACCGCCACTCGGCGACGGTTCTGATGCTCGTAGGCGGCGAAACGCATGGCAGGACTCCTGGAAGGTCAGGGGCGGCGCGCGCGAGCAGTTGTCGCGCACGCCGCCGCCGCAGGGCAGTGATCAGACGGGCGGGGCGATGAACACGCCGCGGTCGGGGTCGTTGAACGACTCCTTGGCGACGAGTTCGTTCATCGCGTTGGCGGTGCCCCACTGGTCGGTGACCTCGGGCTTGGAGAAGTCGTAGACGTGCGGGTGCCAGGTGTCCTCGTCGAGTTCCTCCAGTTCCGTCGTGTACTCGACGGTGTTGCCGTGCGGGTCGAGGAAGTACGTGAAGGTGTTGTCGCCCGCCATGTGCCGGCCGGGGCCCCAGATCTTCTTGAAACCGGACCGCATGACCCGGCCCGAGCCGCGCATGTACTCGTCCATGCCGCGCATCTCGAAGGAGACGTGGTGCAGGGCGGTGTGCGGGCCTTGGGCGATGGCCATGGAGTGGTGCTGGTTGCTGATCCGCATGAAGTGCATGACCTCGCCCATGTGCGGCGAGCTGAGCGTGTCGGAGAGGGCGAAGCCGAGGTGACGCTCGTACCACTCACGGGTGCGGTTCAGGTCGGGGGAGTTGAGGACGACGTGGGACAGCTTGACCGGGATCGCCTCCTTCTCCTCGATCTTCCTGTGCTGCCGGACCTCGACATCGGCGGAGACCTCGATGGTGCGCCCGTCGACGTCGAAGAAGCGGAAGCCGTACCCGCCGCCCGGGGTGTCCACCTTGCCGGGCCGGCTGATGAGCTCCACGCCGCCGGCCAGCAGCCGCTCGGCGAGGGTGTCCACGTCGGCCGGGTTCGCGGCGCCGTAGGAGACGAGGTCGAGACGCTTCTCCTCGGCTCTGCGCAGCCGTACGACGTACTGCTCGGGGGAGCCCTCGGCGGCGAGGAACGAGATTCCGGAGTCCTCGGCGACCTTGGTCAGGCCCCACACGCCGGCGTAGAAGTCGAGTTGCTTGTCGTAGTCGGGCACGGCCAGGTCCACGTGGCGCAGATGAGTGAGCAGGCGCATGGGTCAGTCCTTCCGGAGGAGGGCGGCGGCGTTGCCGCCCCGGACGGCGTGGAAATCGGAATCGGTGAGCCGTGCGGCGCGCAGTGCGCCGACCGGGTCCTCGCTGCCCATGTCGAACGGGAAGTCCGAGCCGAGAAGCACCCGGCCGGCCCCGGCGACGCGGACCAACTCCCGCAACACATGCGGGTCATGGACCAGCGAATCGAAGTACAGGCGCCTGAGATAGCTGCTGGGCAGGTGGGCGCAGCCGGCTCCCGCGTCGGAGCGCGTGGACCAGGCGTGGTCGGAGCGTCCGATGTGGGTGGGCAGATAGCCGCCGCCGTGCGCGGCGATGACCTTCAGTCCCGGGTGGCGGTCGAGCGCACCGGAGAAGATGAGGTGCGAGAGCGCGACGGCGTTCTCCGTGGGCTGGCCGACGGTGTTGGACAGGTACCACCGGTCAAGGCGCGCGTCGAGCGTGCAGCCGAAGGGGTGCAGGAAGAGCACCGCGCCGGTCTCCGCCGCCCGGGCCCACAGGGGTTCGTACGCCGGGTCGGACAATTCGCGCCCCGGCGCGTGGCTGGAGATCTCCACACCCAGGAGCCCGTGCGCCAGGGCGTCGTCGAGGGCTTCGACGGCCAGGTGCGGGTGCTGGAGCGGTACGAGTCCCAGCCCGCGCAACCGCTCGGGAGCCGCCGCGCAGTGCGCCGCAGTGGCCTCGTTGGCCAGTAGGCAGACCTTCTCGGCCGTCGTCTCGTCCGCCCAGTAGTGGTAGTGCGATGGGGAGGGGCTGACCAACTGCACGTCGACACCCTGACGGTCCATCGCCGCAAGGCGCACGGCGACGTCCGTCAGCGCCGGGACGCGTTCACGCACCATGGGGCCGCTCACGGCGAGCGCCTCGGCGCCGTTGCGCCGGGCGTCGAGTTCCTTGGCTTCGGCCAGGCCGGGCAGACCGGCCACCAGAGCCTCGATCTCCGGGAGCAGGACGTGCGCATGCACATCGACGGTGGGCACGGTCACGGCAGTTCCCGGAGCATCGTCATGGTGCGGCCCATCAGGCCGGGTACGTCTGCGTCGCGTATTCCGTCGAGTTGCCACTGCCCGATCTGGACGGACGCCTCGACCACCGGGCGAACCCGGGTGATCCGTCGCTCGTAATACGCCTGGAGCAGCGCGTCGTCCCAGGTGTCCGAGCCGGTCAGGAACTGTGCGAGGACCCACGCGTCCTCCAGCGACAGTGCGGCGCCCTGGGCGAGGACCCACGCGTCCTCCAGCGACAGTGCGGCGCCCTGGGCGAGGGTGGGCGGGCAGCAGTGCGCCGCGTCGCCGATGAGCACGACGCGCCCCCGGTGCCAGGAGCCCTCCACCAGCATCCGGTCGAACCAGGTGTAGTTGACCAGGGCCGGGTCGGTGACGTGTTCCGTGATCTCCGGCCAGAAGCCGCCGTAGGCGGAGGCCAGACGGCGCATTTCCTCGGCGTACGACTCCGGCGGGATCGAGGCGCGGTCGCGGTTCGCCTCGACGACATAGGCGTACAGCGTGCTGTCGCTGGTGGGGCAGTAGCCGGCGATGTAGGCCGGTCCGCCGTAGGCGAGGTCGGTGCGTGTCACGCCGGCCGGGCGGGGAGCGGCGATGCGCCAGATGGCCATGCCGGTCGGCTCGGGCTTCACCGTGATGCCGAGCGCAGCGCGGGTGGCGGATCCCAGCCCGTCGGCGGCGATGACCAGGTCGTAGCGGCCCTCGGAGCCGTCGCTGAAGCGGACGGAGACGCCGTCGGCGTCCTGGTCCAGGATCTCGGCGGTGACGCCCAGGCGGACGGACGCGCCACTGGCGCGCACCGCCTCGATCAGGATGCGCTGGAGCTGCGGCCGCTGCATGCCGACGGTGGCGGGGAGGTCGTCACCGCCGCTGCGGATGTCGTCCTGGACATGGAGGACGGTCCCGTCGGGGGCGGTGATGCCGACCGATCCGAAGCCGTAGCCGGACGCCTCGACCTGGTCCCACACGCCCAGTTCGCGCAGCACGCGCAGGGCGTTGCCCTGGAGGGTGATGCCGGAGCCGGCGGTGGCGTTCCAGTCGTCCTTGGCCTCGACCAGGTGCACCTCGACACCGGCGCGGCGCAGCAGGAGCGTGACGGCGTTGCCGGCCGCGCCGCCACCGATCACCAGGACGGTACGGGCCCCGTGTCGGGCTTTGTTCATGGGGAACTCCCTTGTTCCTGAGGCTACTTGACGGCGATCGGGTTGACGGGGGAGCCGACGGCGCCGGTGATGGGGAGAGGCGCGGCGGTGAGCCAGAACTCGTACACGCCATCGGCGGCACAGTCCTCGGCGAGGGCGTCCAGGTCCCACATCTCGCCGATCAGCAGGCCGATGTTGGGGATGGCGACCTGGTGCAGCGGCTGGAAGGCGTGCTCGAACTCATTGGGACGGACCTCGAAGCCCCATGTGTCGGTGGCGATGGCGGCGATCTCGCTGCCGTGCAGCCAGCCCGCGGTGGTGAACGACAGCCCGGGGGCCGCACCGCCGGCGTAGTCGCCCCAGCCGTCGCGGCGGACCCGGCTGAGCTGTCCGGTGCGCACCAGGACGATGTCACCGCGGCCGACGGCCACGCCCTGGGCCTCGGCGGTCGCCGTGAGGTGTTCCTCGGTGATCGCGAAGCCGTCGGGCAGCTCGTCGCCGTCCCCGACAACGCGTCCCACGTCCAGCAGCACGCCGCGCCCGGCGACGTGCGGGGCCATGTGCTCGATGCCGGTGACCAGGTCTCCTTCGGAGGTGACGACCTTGTCGGCCGGCCTTCCGTTCCACGCCTTGCCGTGGTCGAAGATGTGGCCGAGCCCGTCCCACTGCGTGGAGCACTGCAACGGCATCGCGATGACGTCGTCGGCGCCGCCGATGCCGTGCGGGAAGCCCTGGAGCCCCAGGGCCGCGTCGGTGCCGGTGTCCAGCATGGTGTGCACCGGGTTGGTGCGCCGCCGCCAGCCCTTCTGCGGCCCGTCCATGTCGAAGCGCTGGGAGAGCGAGAAGCTGGTTCCCCGCCGGACGAGAGCGGCGCCTTCACGGCGCTTGGCCTCGTCGAGGAAGTTGAGTGTGCCCAGCACGTCTTCCTCTCCCCAGCGGCCCCAGTTGGAGCACGCCTTCGCGGCCCGGCCGATCGCTCCCTCGGGGTCGTGACGGTCGAAGCTCATGACCCGTCCTCCGCGACACATCGCGTGCGCTGGGCGCCGAGACCGGTGACGGAACCATCCATGACGTCGCCGTCGCGCAGCAGTCGGCCCCAGTGCATGCCGTTACCGGCGGGGGAGCCGGTCAGCACCAGATCGCCGGGCAGCAGCCGGGCGCTCTGCGACGCGTACGACACCATGCGCGCCACGTTGAAGATCATGTCCTTGGTGGACTCGTCCTGCATGGTCTCGCCGTTCAGCTTCAGTACGAGGCGCAGGTCGCCGGGGTCCGCGATCGACCCGGCGGGCACGATCCAGGGGCCGAGCGGGGTGAATCCGGGAGCGTTCTTGCTGCGCAGCCAGTCCGTACCGATCTGCGGCATGTCACGACGGAAGACCGTGGCGCGGTCGGTCAGGTCGTTGGCGATCGTGTACCCGGCGACGTACTCCAGCGCCTCCTCCTCGGACACCTGGTGGGCGACCCGGCCGATCACCGCGGCCACCTCCAGCTCCCAGTCGGGCTTCTCGGCCCAGGCGGGGAGCACGACGTCGTCGTACGGACCGGTGATCGCGCTCGGCAACCCGATGAAGACGTAGGGCAGGTCCTCGGCCGCCCGACGGTCCATGATCTCCGCGGCCTCGGCGCGCCGCTCCTCCTCGGACCGGTCATCGGCCGGGTCGCCGTGCGCGACATGCAGGTCGATCACGTGCTGCCGGTAGTTGGCGCCGGACTGGAACACCTGGCGCGGCTCGACCGGAGCGTGCACCCGGAAATCCGCCAGCGGCCTGCGCTCCGAGCCGCCGTCGGTGGCCAGCGAGGCCAGCCGTGGCGCGGATGTGTCCCAGGCGTCCAGCAGACCGCGGACGGTCAGATGAGGGTCGCCGAAGGCCACACGCAGGTCGAGTGCCCTGGCGTCCGCCGTGACGAGCGCGGGGAAGCCCGGCCCGTCCGATTCCGACAGCGTGGCGAGGGCGAACGGTCCGGCGAACAGCGCGGACGCGGGTTCAGGTTTCACGAACAAGTCCTCCTGATTGCGGTGGGACTAATCTGGACCCGCCACCCACGATCAGGGAAATCGATTCTATGGATGATCGTCATCCATGGCGTCTATTCCTTCCTGGTCGGCGCCCTACCGCAAGGGGAAGTCCCATGAATCTGGCCCGCCTCGACCTGAACCTGGTCGTCGCCCTGCGCGCTCTGCTCGAGGAGCGCAACGTCACCCGGGCGGGTCAACGTGTCGGGCTCAGCCAGCCCGCGATGAGCGCCGCCCTGGCCCGGCTGCGCCGCCACTTCGACGACGAGCTGCTCGCCCGAGTGGGCGCTCACTACGAGCTCACCGCACTCGGCCAGGTTCTGCTGGACCGCACCGCAACCGCCTGCGAAGTGATGGAACGACTCTTCGCCAGTCAGGCGACATTCGATCCGGGCAGCGAGACGCGCGAGTTCAAGATCGTGGCATCCGACTACGCAGTTGCCGTGTTCGGCACCGAACTGGCAAGGGTCGTGCACGAAGAGGCTCCAGGGATCCGGCTGCGCTTCACCCAGACCCCGCCCAGTGCGGTCGACGACACGGCCGCCCTGCTGAGCACCACCGACGGGCTGCTCATGCCGCACGGCGTCATCAGCGACTTTCCCGCTACCGACCTCTACGAGGACCGCTGGGTGTTCCTCGTCGCCGATGACCATCCGAGCGTCGTCGACCGGCTCACCCGGGAGGATCTGGGGCGGCTGCCGTGGGTCACCTATCAACGGACCTACGACGCCCCGGCGGTGCGCCAGCTCGGCATGCTCGGGATCGAACCGCGGGTGGAGGTCTCCGTCGACAGCTTCCACCTGTTGCCGCTGCTGGTGCAGGGCACCCAGCGCATCGCCCTGGTCCAGGCGCGCCTCGCCCGGCTCTTCGCCCCGGTCGCCGCCGTGCGGGTGATCGAGCCGCCGTACGAGGCGGTCCCGCTGCAGGAGGCGCTCTGGTGGCATCCCGTGCACACGCACGACGCCGCCCACATCTGGCTCCGTGAGACGGCTGCCCGGGTCGGCCGGTGCATGGCCGACGGCCCCGCGGATGGGAGCGGGTTCTGGGGGTAGGCCGCCGTGCAGCGGTGTCCGGGCCTCGATGGACCACAACTTCCCGCGAATCGCGGGGAATTCGCTCTTTCGGGCAGGGAGGCGGGCCGGATGTCCGTACGCTGCGGGGAGTCAGGAATGGTCACGGAGGGGGCCCCACATGTCCTTGCGCAAGGGCGCCAACACACCGGTGGCAAGCACCCGTGTGCGGGTGGAACTCGGCTGGCGCGAAGGTCCAGGAGCCCCTGATGTGGATGTGTCGGCTCTCCTGCTGACGGCAGCCGGCCGGGTGCGCTCGGACGACGACTTCGTGTTCTGCAACCAGCCTGTTCATCCGAGTGGTGCCGTGCGCCACGAAGGCAGGCGTCAGGACGGCGGCGGTGCGGTCGAGACGATCGACGTGACACTGTCGGCGGTGGAGCAGGAGATCGGGACCGTCGTGGTGACCGCGTCCACGGACGGCACGTTCGGCCAGGTGTCCGGACTGTTCGTGCGGGTGCTCGACGCCGTGAGCGGCGCCGAGGCCGCGCGGTTCGACGCCACGGACGCGACCACGGAGACCGCTTTCGTGCTCGGAGAGCTCTACCGGCGCAACGGCGCCTGGAAGTTCCGGGCGGTTGGCCAGGGATACGCCTCCGGGCTGGCGGGGCTCGCCACCGATTTCGGGATCACCGTCGACGAGCCCGCCCTGCCCACGCCGGTGTCCCTGCCACAGCCTGCCGCGCCCGCACCGCTTCCTCCGGCTCCGCGGGCTGCGCCGCCCGTCCCCGTGCAGCCGGTGCGTCTTTCGAAGATCACCCTGACGAAGACAGCACCATCGGTGTCGCTGACCAAGCAGGGCGCGACCTCGGGAGGGATGCGGGTCAACCTCTCCTGGAGCGCCCGCCGGCCACCGCGCGGCTGGATGCGGAAGGGTGCGGAAGCCGTGCGGCTGGAGGACGTCGACCTGGACCTCTCCTGTCTGTGGGAGCTGCAGAACGGGGCGACGGGGATCGTCCACCCCATCAACAACCAGTTCGGCTCGTTCGACCAGCCGCCCTACGTCCAACTGGACCAGGACGACCGGACCGGCACGAGCGACACCGGCGAGAACCTCATGATCAATCTTGATTTCGCCGCCGAGATCAAGCGCCTTCTGGTGTTCGTGGTCATCTACGCCGGGGCGTCGAGCTTCGCGGGACTGCACGGCGTCGCCACGCTGTATCCCCCCGTCGGTCCGCCGATCGAAGTGCAGTTGGATGAGTGCACCGTTCCCTCGCAGGTGGCTGCGATCGCGCTGATCGAGAACATCGGCGGGGAACTGATCGTCCGGCGTGAGGCGAAGTACCTGTTGCCGCCGCCCGGCATCTTCAAGCAGCAGGCCGCGGATCTCGAGTACGGCTGGGGGCTGACGTGGCAAGGGGCCAGTAAGGACTGACCGGACCGCACCCTGCCCGACCCGGGTCCGCCGGACAGGGCTCTGTCACTGGCCCACGCGTCCGTCGACACACTCGCGCAACAGGTCGGCGTGCCCGCAGCGACGGGCGTACTCGTCGATCCGGTGCACCATCAGCTCCCGAACCGCGATGCCGTCCTGTCCCAGCCGCTCGCCCAGGTCGGAGTGCTCGGCCGGCGTGGCATCCAACTCGCTCTGTTCGCGCGCCAGATCGGCGTAAGCGGCGTCGATCACGCCCTGCACCAGCTCCGTCGAAGTCCGCGTCGCTCCCGCCGTACAGCCTCGGCAGCGTTTCACCGTCGCTGATCCAGTTGCGCCAGTCCCGCTCCACCTCGGCCACTCCCTGGGGTGAGCAGCGAACCGGCCACCGAGTCGGGCGAGTTGGTGGGTCGAGCACGACTCCTCGTGCCGCCCCGCAGTAGACAGTGTCTACTGCGGGGTGCTAGACACGGTTCATGGAACGCGAAAGCTCCCTGCGGGAACGACTGATCGACGTCGGTGTGGACCTCGTCATGACCGACGGAGCCGCGGCGCTCGGTCTGCGTGAGATCGCACGCCGTGCCGGGGTGTCCCACGGGGCGCCGCGCCGCTACTTCCCGACGCATCACACGCTGCTCTCCGCGATCGCCCGTCGGGGTTTCACGGACCTCGGCGCCCGGTTCGAGGCGGCGACGGAGGACGAGGCCTCGCCGCGGGACCAGCTGCAGGCGCTCGCACGGACATACCTCCGCTACGCCTTGGAGCACCGCGGCATGTTCGACCTGATGTTCAGCCATGAGCTGCTCGACAGTGAGGCGCATGCATCGGACCCGCCCCGACTGCGCGAGTCGAGCCTCCCGCTGTTCGCGCACGTCGTCGAGCTCGTGACCCGGCACCTGGAGGAGCGCACGGTGTCCGGGCCCGATGTGCCGCATGACGCCGTGACGCTGCCGGCCGTCACCGCCGCGGCCCTGTGGACCAACCTGCACGGTGTCGCCCAGCTGTGGGCCTGGGGCAGCCTTCCACTCGTCATGGACGCCGCTTCCGCCGGCACCGCTCCTGTTGGCGACCCGCTTGACCCGCTCGGCCCGCTCGACCGACTCGTCGTGGTGGTGCTCGACGCCCACCTCGGTCCGGTGAACACATGACCGGGACCGTACGACCGCGCATCGCGCTCCTGGCCGCCGTGGCCGGGGCGATGATCGTCGCCCTGGACGGCACCGTTCTGCTCGTGGCGCAGCCCGACCTACAGCGAGACCTCCGGGCGAGCGTGACGCAGGTTCAGTGGACCAGCACCGGCTATCTGCTTGCCGTGGCCGCGTTCCTCGTCATCGCCGGGCGGCTGGGGGACAGGTACGGACACAAGCGTCTCCTGTTCGTCGGAGTGCTCGGCTTCGGGGCGTCGTCCGCGGGCATCGCCCTCGCGCCCGGACCCGGCTGGGTCATCGCCCTGCGCATCGCCCAGGGCGTGTTCGGCGCGCTTCTGCAACCGGCCACGCTCGCGCTGCTGAGACTCGTGTTTCCGCCCGACCGGCTCGGTGCTGCGGTCGCCTTTCGTACCAGCGCGATCGGAGTGGCGGCGGGCAGCGGTCCGCTGTTGGGAGGCGTCCTCGTCGAGCATCTGGGCTGGCGTGCCGTGTTCCTGATCAATGTGCCCGTCGCGCTCATCATTGCCGCGCTCACTCTTGCGGTGCGGGTGCCGGCGCCGCCGCGTTCCGCACCCGGGAAGATCGACCTCGTCACCGCGGCTCTGTTGGCCGCCGCACTCGCAGCCCTGGTCCACACCCTGGCCGGAGTACCGGCGCGCGGGTGGACCGCCTTTCAGACGCTGCTCGGACTCGTCGTCGTGGTGGGTCTCGCGGTGGGTCTCGTCGCGCGCGAACGTCGTACTGCGCAGCCCTTCGTGCCTCCTGCCGTGGCGCGCTCGGTGCCGGTGGTGGCATCCATGGCGATCCTGCTGGTCACCTCGGGCGGGTTGTTCGGTTCGCTGTTCGTGGCGACGTTCTTCCTTCAGAACGACCTCGGACTCGACCCGCTCGCCAGTGGCCTGCGCGTTCTCCCGATGACCGTACTGATGGTCCTCGGCGCGCCTGTCGCCGATGCCGCGCTCCGCCGGTACGGCGCCCGTCGCGCCGCGATCGCGGGGCAAGTCCTCGTGGTCCTGGCCATCGTGGGCCTGTCCCGGCTGGGTCCGGCCAGCCCCTGGCCGGCGTGGAGCACGACGCTCGCCGCACTCGGTGCCGGCTTCGCCGTCGTGATGGTCACCGCCACCGGGACCGTCGTGGGCGACGCGCCACCCGGATACGCGGGAGTCGTCGGCGGACTCAAGCAGACCGCCATGAACATCGGTCCGACGCTCGGCATCGCCGTTGCTGCCGGCATGATGCCACTGGGGCCGTCCGCCTCCCCGCCCCCGGGCGGGGGACTGGCCATGTCCGGCCCGGTTATGGGTACGGCCCCGCTGGTCCTGGCCGCGCTCGCCGCGCTCGGCCTGCTACCGGCGTCGCTACTGCCGCCGAGACGCGCCCACGACGCGGGACGACGGGACGCGGAACGGGATCTGACACGAGATCGGGTACATCCCGGCCGGACGGCGTCGTCAGATGCCGGTCAAAAGAATCCATGAAGGTCAGCCTCCGGCGACTGCGCTCCTCCATGCGTTCGATCCGCGGTCCGTGTCCGTGTCCGCGTCCGATAGCGGGACAGCCCTGAGCCCTCAAAGGGCGTTTCGTCCCCGCGGAGGTGTTCGGCAACTCGGGCGAGGCAGGCGTTTGGGCTGAGCGATCGGGCGTGCGTGACGATCGTGCCGGATGGCCCGCAGGGACGGCGGGTTCGCGCGGGATCGCCTGTCGGGGTGAGGAGGGGTGCCGGGAATGTTCGCAGGAGGAACAGTGCGGACGGTACTCAGCAACAAGGTCGCTGCGGGAGCACCAACCCGTAGGACGGGTTGCGAAACCAGACCGGCAGACGGCATCGACCAGAGCACGAGCTCAATCGCACGACGCGACCGGGGACCGCATACCGAGCCACTGCTCAGCGTCCCAGGCCCGGAATCGCTCTACCTCGATGAACCCCAGCTTTGCCGCGAGGCTCATCGAGCCGACGTTGGCGGTCTGTGTGGCGAGCACCACCGGCTCGCCGGGAAGGGCGCCGTCGAACCAGTCGAGTGCCGCCGCGCACGACTCGGTGGCGTACCCGAATCCCCATGCCCGTGGCAGGAACAGGTAGCCGAGATCGGCCCTGCCCGCAGCAGCCGGGCGATGGTGCTCCGGTGCCCTCCTGAGCAGGATCTGGCCGATCATCACTCCGTTGAGATCAACGACGAAGCTCCCCGGCCACCGCTCGGGAACCTCGGGCATCTCGCGCTCAAGCTCGTCACGCGGGCGGGGGCCTCCGAGGTAGGTGTGCACCTCTGGCGAGGCGAGCATTTCGATGAACTTCGCACGGTCCCGGAGGTCGGGCTCACGGAGCACGAGCCGCTCGGTCTTGATCGGGGCAGGTGGCCAGGCGACGGGTCCGAGCTCAGTCATACCGGCAAGCCAATCAGCCGGCTCGGCAGCGATCAAGACTCGCGGACCGATCAATCCGCCAGCCCAACTCCCAATCCGCCAGCGGCCGGGACCAGCACCGCGTCGTCCTCCTCAGCTGTTCGAATCCCTACTTGGCAGAACACGCGCTGGAGCTTCAGGAACAGGCGCTCAGCTTGTTCTTTGGCCTTGAGAGTCTCGGGGCGTTTGACGGTCTTGCCGACGTCGTAGCGGGGTGCCCGGTGTCTGTTCTTGGCGCCGGGTGGTCGTCCGGGGCCGGCGTCTCGGGGTTTGGGAACACGGGCCGGACAGGCGAGGTGAGCGCGCTCGACGACACCCCCGACAGGACCAGGCGCCCGCCGTCGAACCGAGGCAGCGACAGCCCGGCCAGCACCATCCGCGGGCCGGCCGACGTCGATCTCGCCGTGGTTCAAGCCGCCGTACATCGCGCCGTGCCCACGACGATGCTCCGGCAACAGGGTCAAGTCCACCGGGGACTTCACCGCACCGTCCGCACACAGCACCGCGTCCACCAGCGCGAACAACTCGTCGCGCCGAGCGGTCAGACACTCGTGGAACTCGCCCCGGCAACGTGACGCTTCCTCGAACGCTTCCCTCCGGACAGCATCAGGCAGCAGACTCACCCTCACGGCCTTCGTCGTGGTCACGAACACCTTGGTCGGAGCACATGATCAGACGAAGGCCGCCCCCCACGTCCGGCGAACCCTCAGGTGAGCGACCCAGCTCGCGGCACCATTCGATGCCGGAAGACAACGAACGAGAAGCGGCGCCCGCCCCACTCCTCGTCCTGCAGGGGTGCACAAGCTCCTCTCCGGCCGCGCAGGCAGTGGTGCGGGAGCACTCCGCAGGGACCCGAGAGGCAACTTCACGTCACCACAGGGGGTTGTATGAACACGGACAGCCGGATAGGACTGTCCGCGTGACTGATCAACGCAGCTTCGCCCGTACCGTCATCGCGCTCTCCCTTGCCGTGATCGCCTGTTGTGCGCTCACTTTCACCATCATGCTGCTGGCCGGGAGTCCCGCCGTGCAGCCGCAGCGCGTCCTGGATCAGGACGCGCTGGCGCGGGCGGTGCTCAACAACGTCAAATCCGCCGACTTCGCCAAGCCCCCGACCATCGACGATGTCAGCTGCCCCGCTTCCATCCCCGTCGAGGCGGGCCGGGAGTTCGAGTGCAACGTCAACGGCGTCGGCGACGGCAACAGCAGCGGCCATGCCTGGGTCAAGGTGAAGATCGAGGACGATCAGGGCGACCTGTCACTGGGCTGAGGGAACGGCAGAGCGAGCGGGACCGCAGCCGTGACATCGGGGCACCCACTCGGCCCGACCGCGGCCCGAAGGCGAGAATCCGTCCGGCCCGGCTCCACGTCCTGACAGCCGTGGCGGTTGCTTGCGCACCCGACCGCCAGAACCAGCCGAGGTCCCCCGGATGCAGTTGCATCGGCGCCCCTTCGTACTGCCACTCCCGCAGTACGCGTACGCTCACGGCCTCGCTCAACCTGTCCAATCCCGGCTTGCTCAGTACGACCGCCGTACCCCGACCACACGCCATCGCACCGACGGCCCGCACCAGGATTTCGTCAGGCCGACTGGTGTGCGTCCGGGGGAGGGATGACGGAGGGCGGCCGGTGCCCGGAGTGATGCCGCCTAGAGGCGTACGGTCATACGCACGGTCACGTCATCACCCGCCGCGAGGCCATGCGGCTGACGGACAGCGTTCTTGAGCGGCAGCAGATAGCCGCTGTTCCTGGGGAAGAGCGACGTGGTGAAGGTGGTCTCGCCGATGCGGGCCTCGACAGGAACCGCGCCCCAGCCGTACGTGGCCATCGCGGCCACCTCGCGGATGTCGGCGGCCTGTTCCTCGGGCACGGCGGCGAAGTAGAACGGTGCGGGCCCCCGCCATTCGATGACGCGGCCGGTGAACACAACGTGCATGGGGTCGATCCGATCGTCGGAGGCGGGACGGGACCGGCCGGGCCGGGCCCCGGGCAGCGTACAGGCGCACCGGCCGGGCCATGCGCGATGGCCAATCGGCCCAGGGGACTTCGGTGCCGGCGAAGTAGAGCAGGTCCCGCTGGTTCCACTTTTCTCGCGCGGCATCGTTCCGACTGCCGGGTGCGCGGAGAACGAGGAGAACATACGGCGCAGCTCATGCCCGGCGGCTCGCACGCTCACGGATTCCAGGCTCTGCGAGGCCCCTTGAAGTCCAGCCGCACGGCGCAGGCTTCCTCGATCCGGCCGCGCCGGAGCAACGGGCGACGGAACGACGACCCGATACGTCGACAACTACCCTTCCGCGCCACGGAGCGCCCCACACGCCTGTGGACGAAAATCGGACAGTGGCGGACCGCCCCACACGGGCCCCACCCGGAAAACCCTTGGACTCGACGCGCGCCGGGCCGGGACACTGAGACCCCTCGCCCGACCCCTCCTCGTACCCACACCGACGCACCACCGCGAGCTGCGCGGGGGCGATGCCGCCGCCGCGCACCGTGTGCCGCAGGACCACCCCGGCGAGGGCACAACCTCGAAGCCGAAGCTCCGCGCGGCCGGTGAGGCAAGCGCCTCTTCCCGCAGCCGCACGACCACACAGGGTTGATATGGGATCGCCTGAATCGCACGAAGCGCCGGGCAGGGGCTCCGTGCTCCTCGCACTTCGTTACTACGGACGGGAGTTGACCCGCCGAAAACGGGTGACGCTACCCGCGATGCTGCTGCCGGCACTGGGCAACATCGGCATCAACTACGCCGCGCCGCTCGTCGTCGCGAAGCTCGTCGGGCGCATCGCCGGCGACGCCGACACCTCGATCGGGTCGATGCTCCCCTACGTCCTCGGCTTCGCCGGTGTGCTTCTCCTCGCGGAGACGTTCTGGCGGGTCGGCCTGCACTTCCTGAACCGCCTCGACGCCCTCGGCATCGAGCACCTGTACGTGCAGGGCATGGACGAGCTGTACGCCAAGGATGCCTCGTTCTTCCACGACAACTTCGCGGGGTCGCTCACCAAGCGCGTCCTGAGCTTCGCCTCCCGCTTCGAGGAGTTCGTCGACACGCTGACGTTCTCCGTCGTGGGCAGCTTCGTGCCGCTGATCTTCGGGTCGGTGGTGCTGTGGCGTTACGAACCGCTGCTCGTCGTCGGCCTCTTGGCGATGATCGCAGTGACGGCGCTGTGCGTGGCCCCCCTCATCCGCCGCCGTCAGGCCCTCGTCGGCGAGCGTGAGGAGGCGATCGCCAGGGTGTCCGGCCATGTGGCCGACAGCCTGATGAACATGGACACGGTCCGGGCGTTCGCCGCCGAGAAGCGCGAGGCCGCCGAGCACCGCTCCCGCGTTGCCGAGTCGCGGCGCCTCACGTTGCGCTCCTGGGACTACGGCAACCTCCGCATCGACACGCTGGTCGCGCCGCTGTCCGTACTGACCAACGCCTTGGGCCTGCTGCTCGCCGTTGCTCTGGGCGGAGGCGGGAACGGCGTGGAGGCGGTTGTCGTCGCCTTCATGTACTACACCAACGCGACCCGGATCATGTTCGAGTTCAACCAGATCTACCGTCGGCTGGAAAGCTCGATGACGGAGGCCGCCCAGTTCACCGAACTGCTGCTGACGCCGCCGGCCCTGCGCGACCCGGAGTCGCCGGAACCACTGCTGTCCCGCGCTGCGGACGTCCGCTTCGAGCGGGTGACGTTCGCCCACGCGGGAGCGCAGCCGCTCTTCGAGTCCCTCGACCTCTCCGTGCGCAGCGGTGCGAAGATCGGCCTGGTAGGCCGGTCCGGCGGCGGCAAGACCACGCTCAGCAGGCTGTTGCTGCGGATGACGGACATCGACGGCGGCCGGATCCTGATCGGAGGTCAGGACATCAGCAGACTGCGCCAGGCCGACGTGCGCAGCATGATCGCCTACGTGCCGCAGGACCCGGCGATGTTCCATCGCACACTGAGGGAGAACATCGCGTTCGCCCGGCCCGACGCCACCGACGCCGAGATCCGCCGGGCGGCCAAGGCCGCACACGTCACGGAGTTCGCCGATGCGCTGCCCGAGGGCTTCGACACCATGGTGGGGGAGCGCGGCGTGAAGCTGTCCGGCGGACAGCGCCAGCGGGTCGCCCTCGCCCGGGCGATCCTGCGCGACGCGCCGATCCTGCTGCTCGACGAGGCGACGAGTGCCTTGGACTCGGAGAGCGAGATCCTCGTCCAGGAGGCGCTGTGGCGGCTCATGGAGGGGCGGACGGCGCTCGTGGTCGCACACCGGCTGAGCACGGTCGCCACCATGGACCGGCTCGTCGTCCTGGACCGCGGCCGGATCATCGAGCAGGGCACGCACCACGAGCTGCTCGCATCGGAGGGCGCCTACGCGAAGCTGTGGCAGCACCAGTCGGGCGGCTTCCTCGACGACCCGGCCCAGCCGCAGGCCGGCCTGATCTGAACGAGAACGGACGCGGCCGGGGCCAACGGGCTCCGGCCGCCTCCGGTCACAGCCATCCCGCGCGCTGTGCCTGCAAGGCCATCTGGAAGCGGTTCGCGGCACCGAGCCGGGCCATCAGGATCGACAGGCGGCGAAACAGAGTGCGCCGGCTGATGCCCATCTCGCGGGCGATCACGTCGTCGCTCGCGCCGCCCGCGAGGAGCCACAGGAGGCGGCGGTCACCGGGTGGCAGCCCGCCCGGCCGGGTCGCGTGGCCGTGGAACGGCAGTGCGTTCTGCCAGGACTGCTCGAACAGCGCCACGAGTGCCGAGAGCAGACCGCACGGCTGCACGACCAGCATCGTGTTGTGTACGTCGGCCTCCTTGATCGACAACGACACGAGCGCGTACGCATCGTCGATGATCACGAGTTTGACCGGCACCGCCGGCAGCACCCTCGCCTGCTCGCCCGCCTTGATGCACGGCTCGATGACGTCCTGCAGATGGCCGGGATGCTCCAGTGACGCCCGCGAGTACACGACACGCTGCGTGACCCCGCGGGCGAGCGTGGCCAGCGCGTCGTCGGTGGTTTCGGCCAGGGGGAAGTACGGGGGCGACTCGAATTGCCGGATCTGATCCCGGGCGCTCGCCCAGGCCTGCCGAATCCTGGGGCCGACGGCCTCACCTGTGACGACCTCGACGAGATGGTCGTTGTACGCGGCGAGCCGCTGCCGCCGGAACGACTCGAACGCGCCGCCGACGGCGATGCGCGACTCCTCGATCTCGGCCGCCCGGTGCCGGGCCAGGATCTCCAGGCCCGCGGTGGGCGGCACCGGGGCCACCACGTCCTCGCCCTCCTCGGCAGCACTGGCCAGACCGGCGTCGACCAGCGACGCGTACGCCGTGGTGAGTTCCGCCCGCCCGAGACCGGACGCGGTTCCGATCGCACTCAGCGGGGCGGGGGCCAGTTCCAGCAGCGCCAGATAGACCCGGCTCGCCGCCGGATCGATTCCCAGAAGCCGCAGGGCCTCACCGAGTTTCACGTTCGTCATAAGCGGCATTATCGACGGTTCCTGCCCAGGCTGTGGCCGATCTGTGCCAGTGGCGGTTCCGGGCACCACGCGCGTGCGGCACGGGATACCGTCCGTGAGCCGTCGGTGGCCGGCGGCAGCGAGGGCGCGCGTCCGGAGGCCTCCCTTCGGCCCGCGCCGTCGAGGAACCCTCCCGAAGAAGGAGCATGACGTGGCGAAAGGCCGAAAGAACGGTCTCTACTCAGGGATCTCCGACGAACTGTCGGCGCTGATGCGGACCGGGTGGGCGGACACCGAGCAGCACGACCTGCTGCCCGACGAGCAGGCACCGCACGCGGCCCGCCGCCGCGATGCGCTCTCCGCGCGCTTCCCCGGCGAACGCCTCGTCATCCCGTCCGGCAACCTCAAGGTTCGGTCGAACGACGACACCTACCCCTTCCGCCCGTACTCGGGATACGTGCACATGACGGGAGACCGGGCCCGCGACGGCGCGCTCGTCCTGGAACCCCGTGCGGACGGCGGCCACGACGCCTACTGCTTCCAGCTTCCACGGGACAGCAGGGACAACGACGAGTTCTGGACCGGTCCCACGGCGGAACTCTGGATGGGCCGGCGCCGCTCCCTGGCCGAGTCGGAGCGGGTACTCGGCCTGCCCTGCCGCGACGTCCGCACCGCTGCCGGTGACCTGGCCGCCGCCTCCGGTGTGCCGACCCGGATCGTGCGCGGTGTCGACCCGGCCCTGGAAGCCGTCGTCAGCACCGACGAGGAGCGCGACGCCGATCTCGAGGAGGCGCTCAGCGACCTCCGCCTCGTCAAGGACGACTGGGAGATCGGCGAGCTCCGCAAGGCGGTGGACTCCACCGTGCGCGGCTTCACCGACGCGGTCGGCGAGCTTTCCGGGGCTGTCGCCTCGTCCGAGCGGTGGATCGAGGGCACGTTCCTGCGCCGCGCCCGGCTGGAGGGCAACTCCGTGGGCTACGGCACCATCTGTGCCGCCGGCGAACACGCCACGATCATGCACTGGACGGACAACGACGGACCGGTGCGCCCCGGCGAGCTCCTGCTGTTCGACGCGGGCGTCGAGACGCACACCCTCTACACCGCCGATGTCACCCGCACGCTGCCGATCAGCGGGACGTTCACCCCCGTGCAGCGCAAGGTCTACGACGCGGTGTACGAGGCCCAGGAGGCCGGTATGGCCGCCGTCAAGCCGGGCGCCGCGTACCGCGACTTCCACGAGGCGTCCCAGCGCCACCTCGCCGAGCGGCTGGTCGAGTGGGGCTTCATCGAGGGCCCGGCCGACCGCGCGTACGAGCTCGGCCTCCAGCGCCGCTTCACCATGGCGGGCACCGGGCACATGCTCGGTCTGGACGTCCACGACTGCGCCCAGGCCCGGCACGAGGAGTACGTCGGCGGCGTCCTGGAGCCCGGCATGGTGCTCACGGTCGAGCCCGGTCTGTACTTCCAGCCCGACGACCTCACCGTGCCCGAGGAGTGGCGCGGCATCGGCGTCCGGATCGAGGACGACCTGGTGGTGACCGCGGACGGTCACGAGAACCTGTCGGCGGGCCTGCCGCGTTCGGCCGACGACGTCGAGGCGTGGATGGCCCGGTTCGCGGGCTGAGCCGGGGCGAAGGACCCGGCCGCGCCGGCGGGCCCCGGCCCGTTCGCCGGCGCGGCCGGCCCCTCGTACTGTGTGTCCCGTGTCAGCCTCCCGCCTTCACCGCACCGCCGTCCTCGTGCTCGAGGGCGCCAAACCGCTCGACGTGGGGATCCCCGCGCAGGTGTTCACGACGCGCGCGAGCATGCCGTACGAGGTGCGGGTGTGCGGTGCGGCGCCCGGCCTGGTGACCGGTGGTGACGGGTTGTCGTACCACGTTGCCAACGGTCTCGACGCGCTGGAATGGGCCGACATCGTCTTCATCCCCGGTTACCGGTTTCCGGATCGCGACGACCCGGCGCAGGCCGTCGTCGACGCGCTCGTCGCCGCCCACGACCGGGGCGCGCGGCTCGCCGCCATCTCGACGGGGGCCTTCGCGCTCGCCGCCACGGGCCTGCTCGACGGCAGACGGGCGACGACGCACTGGCACTACGCGCGGGCGCTCGCGGCGAAGCACCCCCTCGTCCGCGTCGACGAGAACGTGCTGTTCGTCGACGAGGGCAGCGTCCTGACCTCGGCCGGTGCCGCCTCCGGGATCGACCTGTGCCTGCACATCCTGCGAGGAGACCTCGGCGTGGCCGCGTCCAACCACGCGGCCCGGCGGCTGGTGGCGGCGCCCTATCGGAGCGGGGGACAGGCGCAGTACGTACCGCGCAGCGTGCCCGAGCCGCTCGGCGAACGCTTCGCCGCCACCCGCGAGTGGGCGCTGCACCGGCTCGGTGAACCACTCACCCTGGAGACGCTCGCCCGGCATGCGGCGGTCTCGCCGCGCACGCTCTCGCGGCGCTTCGTCGAGGACACGGGCTACACCCCGATGCAGTGGGTCATGCGGGCCCGCATCGATGTCGCCCGTGAGCTGCTGGAGCGCTCGGAGCGGAGCATCGAGCAGATCGCCGCCGAGACCGGACTCGGCACGGGGACCAATCTGAGGCTCCACTTCCAGCGGATTCTCGGCACCACACCGAGCGAGTACCGGCGCACCTTCGCCAGCAGTGAGTAGCCAGGCCCCGGTGGCGCGATCCTTTCGAACCGTGGCGCTCGCGCCGCTGCCGCGGCAGGGGTGCCCCGAGCGAACCTTGGTGGCGAACCGCAGGGACGAAGGGACACCCCATGACTCGCATCGCCATCAATGGATTCGGCCGCATCGGACGCAATGTGCTGCGCGCACTGCTGGAGCGCGACAGCGACCTCGAAGTCGTCGCCGTGAACGACCTCACCGAGCCCGCCACCCTGGCACGGCTGCTCGCCTACGACTCGACGTCCGGCAGGCTGGGGCGCCCGGTGACGCTCGACGGGGACGTTCTCGTCGTCGACGGCCGTCGCATCCAGGTGGTCGCCGAGCGCGATCCGGCGCAGCTGCCGTGGGCCGCCCTCGGCGTCGACATCGTGCTGGAGGCCACCGGACGCTTCACGTCGGCCAAGGCCGCCCGCGCCCACATCGACGCCGGCGCGAAGAAGGTGCTCGTCAGTGCGCCGTCGGACGGCGCCGACGTCACGCTCGCGTACGGGGTCAACACCGACGCGTACGACCCGGCCCTGCACACGATCGTCTCGAACGCCTCGTGCACGACCAACGCCCTCGCGCCGTTGGCCTCGGTGCTCGACGAACTCGCCGGTATCGAGCACGGTTTCATGACGACGGTGCACGCCTACACGCAGGAGCAGAACCTGCAGGACGGCCCGCACCGCGACGCCCGCCGCGCCCGCGCCGCCGCCGTGAACATCGTGCCGACCACGACCGGTGCGGCCAAGGCCATCGGCCTGGTGCTGCCGAACCTCGCCGGCAAGCTGTCGGGCGACTCGATCCGTGTCCCCGTGCCGGTCGGCTCGATCGTGGAACTCAACACGACCGTGGCTCGCGACGTCTCGCGCGAGGACGTGCTGGCCGCCTACCGTGCCGCGGCGGACGGGCCGCTCGCCGGGGTCCTGGAGTACTCCGAGGACGCACTCGTCTCGTCCGACATCACGGGCAACCCTGCCTCGTCGATCTTCGACTCGGAGCTCACCCGCGTCGAGGGCCGGCACGTCAAGGTCGTCGCCTGGTACGACAACGAGTGGGGCTTCTCGAACCGTGTCATCGACACGCTCCAGCTCCTCGCCAACGGCTGACCGGCCACCGGGTCCTCGGGGGCGGGCGCTGAGCGCCGCCCCCGAGGACCCGGTCGGTCGTGGACCACGCTCAGGAAGCGATCGCCATGTCGAAGAGGTGGACGTTGCCGTTCGCGGGCAGGACCACGAACTCGACCGTCCTGGACGGGTCCAGCGCGATCGAATGGGCGAACACGCTGTACTTCACCGTGGCGTTGCCGTATCCGTCGGGCCGGTTGCGGCCGTCCGTCGACTTGACCAGGGTCGCACCGTGGGCGTCGACCGGGTCGAACGACCAGTTGGGGAAGCCGAACGATCCCGTGGTGGAGGTGCCGTCGGTGTAGAAGACGGTGGCCTTGCCCGTGGCACCGCTGCCGACGCCGGAGCCCAGGAACACCAGCTTGGAACCCTTGCCGGTCAGTGTGACGGCCTGCCCGGCACTTGCCACGTTGTCCTTAGTGCCCGCGGGCACGTCCGGCCAGGTCAGGGTGGCGCCCAGCGCGTCCACCTTCGCTCCGGGCGTGAGACCGACCGCGGCGAGCTTCTGGGCCGAGAAGCTGTTGCCCTCGCCGTCGTAGTTGCCGGCTGTCGTGGCCGACTCGTCGGTGATCGCCACGCCGTTGTACGCCGCCGCCAGGTTCGCCTGCGGTGTTCCGGAGCGGTCGGTCCGGGTGCCGGTGGCCGTTCCGAGGCCATCGCCGCCCTGGTACGTCGCCGTCGCCGTGAACGTACGGATCACGAACCCGGACCGCTTCTCCGGGACCTGGATCCGAAACGTCGTGGAGGCCGAGGCACCCGTCGTGAGGGAGCCGGACACGCTCTGCACGGACGGCTGGACCGCCCATCCGACCGGCCCCGCGAATGACACCTTGAGCGAACGCAGGCGCTGCGGTGCGGTGTTCTTGACGGTGACCTGCACCGTCGAGATGGCCGGTCCGTCGAGGTCCACGGGGGAGACGGTCACCTCGGTCTGCGCCTCGGCGGCGGCCTCCGGTGGCGCGGGCGCGGCCGTGGCCGCCTGTGCGGGAACGAGCAGGACCGCTGCTGCCACCGCGGCGGCTCTGAGCGGATTGATCAGTCGGGCCGTTCTCATGGCGTGCTCCTTGGAGGTGGAGGTCATCAGACGACGGGGGGCATCTCGGTGGTGCGCGAGTCGAGCCCCATGCGGAGGTTGACCCAGGAGCCTCGGGTGAAGTCCGGGATGTCCACCGGACGCCCCTTGGCGGCGAGGGACATGACACTCAGCGGAACCGGTGCGCACCACGAGGCGGAGTCGTACACGTCGATGTCGGGGACCAGACCGGCCCGCATCAGCTGGACCGTGCGCCACTGCAGGACGTAGTCCATGCCGCCGTGGCCGCCGTTCTCGGCCTCGTCACCGAGCTCCTTCCACAGCCAGTGGTCGAACTCCTTGCGGTACGTCTCGAAGTCGCGCCAGGTGTCGCCGCTGTGGTCCGGTTCGAAGTAGACACGTGCGTCGGTGGTCGAGGTGCCCGCGTAGTCCTCGAAGATGCCGCGACTGCCGACGAGCGAGTTGATCCGGCTGTAGGGGCGGGGCGCGCTCACCGCGTGCTCGGCCCGGATCGTCCGGCCGTTCGCCGTCCGGATCTGGCAGGTGACCAGGTCGCCGTTGATGTACGTCTCGTTCCAGGACGGGTGGGACTTCGGCATGAAGCGC
This sequence comes from Streptomyces sp. LN549, assembly GCF_043203805.1. Taxonomy (NCBI): domain Bacteria; kingdom Bacillati; phylum Actinomycetota; class Actinomycetes; order Kitasatosporales; family Streptomycetaceae; genus Streptomyces; species Streptomyces sp. LN549. The sequence goes on from NZ_JAZHRI010000002.1 coordinate 8,682,897, forward strand.
TCGCGGTAGTCGGCGAGTCCCTTCGGGGCCGTCGCGGTGGCCGTCAGCGTGGTCATACGGTCGCCGCGGTTGATGTCCATGGCGGCGGCGATGGGCGCCAGACCGTGCATGGGGTAGAAGGACGCGGTGGAGCGGGTGTGCCACAGACGGCGCCAGGAGTCGGTGTAGTAGGTGTCGGAGAACAGCAGCGAGCGCAGGTCGTGGAGGTAGCCGCCGTGACCGTTGGTGAGCTCGCCGAACACGCCCTCGTGGCCCATCTTGAGCATCGCCAGCTCATTGCGCCCGTAGCTGCAGTTCTCGGACAGCATCAGGTTCTTGCGGGTGCGCTCAGAGGTGTCCACGAGGTCCCACAGCTCGTCGAGCTCGGTCGCGATGGGGAGCTCGACGATCACGTGCTTGCCGGACAGGAGTGCGGCCTTGCCCTGTTCGTAGTGGAACTCCCAGGGCGTTGCGATGTAGACGAGGTCGATGTCGTCGCGCTTGAGCATCTCGGCGTAACTGTCGGCGGAGCCGCCGAACTCGGCAGGACGCGGCTTTCCGGCGGTCACCAGCTGGTCGGCGGTGCGCTTGGCCCGGTCGGCGCGGATGTCGCAGACCGCGGCCACGACACAGCCGGGGATGACGGACCAGCCCGTGGTCATCCCGGAGCCGCGGTTGCCGAGCCCGATGACACCGACGCGGACCGTCGCATGGGGCTCGAAGGGGACGTTGATCATGGACTTCTGGCCCGCTGCCCGACGGGGCGCGCCGGCCTGCAGGAGCGCGGAGGGTGCGACGGCCCCGGGAGCCGCCGAGGCAGGTGCGGCCGATCCGAGCCCGACGGCCAGCGCCCCCGTGGCCAGCGTTCCTCCCAGGACCAAACGGCGTGAGACTTCAGGGATTTCAGGCATGCGGCAACGCTCCTCGTTACGAGACACCGGCATCACTGGCGGGGATGACTCTCGCCGGAACGACGGTGACATGTCAAGAGATGTTCACCGTCGCCGAGTTTCGAGCATTAGCGAGCATTCGATCGACGCCGGATGGTTCCGCGCGCATGCACGCGCCGTGTCCCCTACGCTGCTGCTCGTTCGTCGTGTGAGTGAGAGCCCACTCAATTCGGAGGATGCGATGCAGTACGCCCTGCTGATCCACGCCGCGCCCGACCAGGAGGAAGCGCTGTCGGACGCGGAACGCGAGGCGGCTTATGCCGAGTACCTGACGCTGGCCGATGACACGCGGTGCGTCGCGGCGGCGCAGTTGCAGCCAGTCGAGATGACGACGGGCGTGCGCGTGGCCGGTGGCCGGACACTGATCACGGACGGACCGTTCGCCGACACCAAGGAGGTACTCGGCGGCATCTGCCTGATCGAGGCGACGGATCTGGACGAGGCGATCGAGATGGCGTCGCGCATCCCGGCCGCTCGTTACGGCGGCATGGTGGAGATCCGGCCGGTGGTGCGGCGCTGACCGGGCTGGAGGAGGTCTTCCGGGACGAGTGGGGCCGGGTGCTGGCCGCACTGGTCGGGTATCTCGGCGACTTCGACAAGGCCGAGGACGCCACGCAGGAGGCGTTCGCGATCGCCGCCGAGCGCTGGCCCACGTCGGGCGTACCCGACAGGCCGGCTGCGTGGCTCGTGACGACGGCCCGCAACCGGGCGATCGACCGGATCCGCCGGGAGCGCACCCTGGCCGAGAAGATCCACCTCCTGCCCGCACCGGAGGCGGTCATGGACGAATTCGACGACACCCTGATCAAGGACGAGCGCCTGGAGCTGATCTTCACCTGCTGCCACCCGGCGCTGCCGCCGGAGGGGCAGGTGGCGCTCACTCTGCGGGCCCTGGGAGGTCTGGAGACCGCTGAGATCGCCCGGGCCTTCGTCGTCTCCGAGGAGACCATGAAGCGGCGGCTGTCGCGCGCCAAGGCGAAGATCAGGGCGACCGGTATCCCGTTCGCCGTGCCCGGCGCACACCTGCTGCCCGATCGCGTCGACGCGGTCCTGGCGGTCATCTATCTGATCTACAACGAGGGCTACCGGGGCCGGGTCGACCTCGGGGCCGAGGCCATCCGCCTCGGGCGCGTGCTCGCCGGACTCATGCCGGAGGAGCCGGAGGCGCATGGGCTGCTGGCGCTGATGATGATCCACCACGCCCGGCGGCACGCCCGGTTCGCCGGCGAGGACCTCGTGCTGCTCGACGACCAGGACCGGTCGCTGTGGGACACGCGACAGATCGCGCAGGGGCGGGCGGTGCTCGGCCGGGCGTTCGCGCTCGGCGGGCGCGGCGCCTATGTCGTACAGGCGGTGATCGCGTCGATGCAGACACGGCAGCCGGTCGACTGGCCGCAGATCGCCGCGCTGTACGGCCGGCTGGCCGAGCTCACCGGGTCCCCGGTCGTCGAGCTCAACCACGCCGCGGCGCTCGCCCAGGCCGGCGACCCCGCCGCGGCACTGCGCGCCGTCGACCGTCTCGACCTCGACGGCTACCTCTACTACCACTCGACCCGCGCCGAACTGCTGCGGCGCCTCGGCCGGACAGCCGAGGCCCGGACCGCCTACGGCAGGGCGATCGAACTGGCCGGCTCGGCTCCCGAGCGGCGGTTCCTGAACCGGCGGCTCGGAGAATCCTGACCCGGACTGTCCCCCGGGCGGGGCCCCGTTCGTCTTCCAGGTATGAGGGACAACCCTGAACCATGGAGGACGTCATGAGCTCCGCCCCAGCCACTGCCGCGATCCCGGGCTATCTCGTCGGCACCTGGCAGGCCGATCCGGCACACTGCGAGATCTCCTTCTCCGTCCGCTTCCTCACGGTCGGCACGGTGCGAGGCCGGTTCACCGGCTGTGCAGCCACGATCGTCACGAGCGAGGAACCGCAGGGATCGGCGCTGACCGCGACGATCGACGTGGCGTCCATCGACACCGGCAACGAAAAGCGGGACACACACCTGCGCTCCGCCGACTACCTCGACGCGGAGAGCCACCCGACGATGAGCTATCGCTCCACCGGCATCCGCCGGAGCGGTGACGGCTGGACCGTGGACGGCGAGCTGACCCTGCACGGCGTCACCCGGCAGGTGCCCCTGGCCGTCGAGGTGGACGGGTTCGGCCCGGGTCCGTCCGGCGGCCGGCATGCCGCCTTCTCCGCGACTGCGCGGATCGACCGGCGCGACTTCGCCGTCACTGCCCGGACGGACGGCGGCGGTGTCCTGGTCGGCAACAAGGTGTCGATCAGCCTGGTGATCCAAGCCGTCCTCCACAAGTGATCCGAAGGGAAGCACCATGTCGACAGAGCAGGAAGCCCGCAACAAAGCGACGTTCAGCCGCTTCCACGACGCGATGAACAGCAGCGACCCGGACGTCGTCAACAAGACGATCGACGAGGTCGTCGCCCCGGACGTGCTGTTCCACGCGCCCGTGCCGAGCGGCGAGACGGGAGTGGAGGCACTCAAGCACGTGTGGGCGGTGCTCCTGCGCGCCTTTCCCGGCATCCGCGTCACGGTCGAGGACGTGATCGCGGAGGGGGACAAGATCGTCAGCAGGCAGACCGTCACCGGGACCCACCTCGGTGAGTACCGGGGCCTCCCGCCGACCGGCAGGACCGTCACGTACGGCGAGATCTTCATCGCCCGCTTCGAAGGCGACCGCATCGCGGAGCTCTGGGGGGTGGTCGACGTATTCGCGCAGCTGCGCCAGCTCGGCATGATTCCCGGAAGCGCTCCGTGACATCAGGCCATGGACGCGGCGGGCCCGGTGGGACGACGAGGCATGTCGTCTCCTCATCGGCCCACCGGGCCCCGTCGCGGCCGCCCCGGTCAGGCCGTGGCCGTCACCTGACGTGCCGCGGGCTGTCCCGGGTTCCGCCGGGACATGCGCAGACCGGCCAGGGTGATGAAGACGGTGGAGAACACGGCGGAAAGGGCGAAGGCGGTGAAGCCCCAGTTCGCGGCTCCGTTGGCGAGCAGCTGACCGCCCAGCCAGGGGCCGAACACGGCGCCGAAGCGGCCCATTCCGGAGGTCCAGCCCACGGCCGTGGCCCGGTTGGCGGAGGTGGAGTAGCCGGCCACCGTCGCGTAGATCATCGTCTGGGCGCTGTTGAGGAACAGGCCGGTGACGAAGACCACCGTGAAGGTCAGCCCGAGCGGCATGTGGACGCTCAGCAGATAGACGCCGACGGCGGTCAGCAGGAACCAGATCGCGGAGATGCGCGCCGCGCCGAACCGGTCGGCGCAGCGTCCGGCGACGAGCATCCCCACGATGCCGCCGAGGTTGAAGACGACGACGAAGTTCAGTGAGGAACCGAGTTCGTAGCCCTCGTTCCGCATCATGGTGGGCAGCCACGTGGCTACGCCGTAGACGAGCAGCAGGCCGCCGAAGGAGGCCAGCCAGAACATCAGGGTCTGGATCCACTCCTTGCCCCGGAACAGCTGGGCGAGGGCGTACCAGCGGTCGCCGACGGCCCGGGGGTCCTTCGCCGCAGGCATCTCGACGTCGTAACGCGCCGCGAGTTCGTTCGCCTCGGTGGTACGCCCCTTGGCGACCAGGAAGCTCAGCGACTCCGGCATGTACCGGGCGACCAGTGGTACCGCGATGACCAGCGGGACCACGCAGACCCAGAAGGCCGCACGCCAGCCGAGGGGCTCCACGATCCACAGGGCGACGTAGGCGGAGAGGATGCCGCCGACGTGGTGGGCGGTCATCAGCGCGCCTATGACGAAGGCGCCGCGGGCACGCGGGGCGTAGTCCGAGACCATCGTGATCGCGGTCGGCAGCAGGCCGCCGAGGCCGAGTCCGGCGAGCGTCCGGCCGAGGCCGAACACGGTGACCGAGGGGGCTGCCGCGCAGAGGGCCGAGGCCAGGGAGAACAGTGCGGTGCAGGACATGATCATCTTCTTGCGCCCGATGAGGTCGGTGAGCGTACCCGAGGAGAGGGCGCCGACCAGCATCCCGAACGTGGCGTAGCTGCCGAGGTCTCCGGCCATGGACGGTTCAAGACCCAGAGCGTGCTGCTCCAGCATGTGGGGCAGCACCGAGCCGTAGATGAACATGTCGAGGCCGTCGAAGAGCACGACCAGCCAGCACAGCGCGATGACCAGCATGGCCATTGCACTGCCGCGGGCGGCGGGGGCGAGCGAGGAGGACATCGTTGTTTCCTCTCGTCCGGGAGGAGAGTCCCTGGAAGTTGGGGAGAAGGGGCGGTCGGCGCGGCTCGAGCCGCCGACCCGACGCGAGGCGAGAAGCGCGCTCGCAGTGATGGCCTTGACGGTAGAAACACCGGAAGAGTGTGTCAACGTTTTTGTTGACAATCTAAGAAGCAATTTGGCCCCGGTCCGGCGCGCTGGCGGACCGGGGCCGGACGGGGATGCCGAACGTCAGGCGACGGGCGGCGTTCCGTGGGTGTGGAACGACTCGATGGTGCGCAGACCCCAGGCCTGTCCCTTGGCGCGCTCGGCCTCGGTCCAGGTGATCAGGGGCCAGTCGGGGGCCAGCACCAGGCGGGTGAGCGGGTTGCACAGTTCGATGCGGTTGCCGCCCGGCTCGTAGACGTACAGGAAGAACGTCTGCTGGATGGCGTGCTTGTGCGGGCCCGTCTCGATGAACACGCCCGTGTCCAGGGCGAGATCGGCGGCGCGCAGGATGTCCTCGCGGGTGTCCGCGGCGAACGCGATGTGGTGCAGCCGGCCACTCGACCCCGTCCAGTCCTTGGTGTAGACGATGTCGTAGGACTTGTTGGTGAACGTCAGCCACTGGGCCGCGATCCTGCCGCTGTCGAGCCGGATCTGCTCGGTGGGGCGGGCGCCGAGGACCTCACGGTGGAAGTCGCCGTTGGCCGCGACGTCCGCGCCCAGGAAGTTGACATGGTCCAGCCGGCGTACGCCCACGCCGCGGCCCGGTTTGGCCTGCGGCTGGTTCTTGAGGCCCGGCCGCAGTTCGTCCGGCGCCTCGTACCACTCGCTTTCCCAGTACAGGGCCAGCTCGTGGCCGTCGGGGTCGGTGGTGACGTACAACCGGCCGATGCCCGGTTCGTCCTCGGCCCAGCGGCCCGGTCGGCCTGCCGCCCCCAGGGCCTCCACCCGGCGGTGGAGCGCGTCCTCGCTGGAGGTGCGCAGGGCCGTGCGGCGGATCCCGGGGGTGGAGTGGGCGGTGAGCGTGAGGCTGTGATGCTCGTAGTCGTCCCAGGTCCGCAGATACACGGAGTCGCCGGAGCGGCCGTTCTCGGTCAGACCGAGGAAGTCGGTGAAGAAGCCGACGCTGGCATCCAGGTCGGGGGTGAGCAGTTCGACATGGCCGAGGTGGGCGATGTCTCCGAGAGGCGGGGTCATCTGCGACTCCTAGAAGTGCGGGGGTGCGGGAGGGTTGCTCTGGGTGGGGTCAGGCGGGGCGAGGGAAGACCGTGCCGTCGAAGATCTTTCGGGCCGTACGTACGACAGCGGTGCGGCCGGCCCTCGGAAGGGCGCCACCTGCGCCCCGCTCGACGGCCGACTCGATGTCGAGGAACCCCGAGGGGTGCTCTATGCGCAGCCGGTCCCCCTGGGCGGGCAGCCGCGCCACGTCCTCGCCGACGCCGCCCACGACACGCAGCCCTGCGGCCACGCTCGCGGCCCCCAGCACGCCGATGGACGTGTGGCAGCGCACCGGAATGAACGTGCGCGTCGACACCGCGCCGCCGTTCCGCGGCGGCGCCAGCAGGCTTACCTTGGGCACGGTGGCGTTCGCGACATCCCCGAGTCCCATCAACGGGCCTGCTTCGAGGCGGATTTCGCGGATCCGCTGGGCCAGGACCGGGTCCGCCTCCAGCTCCTGCGGATCCTCGTAGCCGGTGAGCCGCAATGCCGAAGCGGCGATCAGGACCGTCGGCATGCCGTTGTCCACACAGGTCACCGACGTGCCGGCAAGGGTGTCGCGGACGCTGCCCGTGGGCAGCAGCGGACTGCTGCCCGGCGGGAAATCGATCACCACCGGTGCGGCGGTACCCGGCACCCCGGAGATCTCGGCGGCGCCTTCGTACGAGACGCGCCCGTCCGGAGTGGGGAAGGTGGCGGTGGCGAGGTCCCCGGTGTTGAGCATGCGGATCCGCACCGAGGTCTCCGCCCGGCCGACGGAGACGAGGCCGCGTTCGACGGCGAAGGGGCCGACTCCCGCGAGAAGATTTCCGCAGTTCTGACGGCTCGACACATCCGCCGTACCGACGCCGACTTGGAGAAAGAGATAGTCGACGTCGGCGTCGGGGACGGCCGATGGGCGAACCACCGCCACCTTGCTGGTGAGGGGGTGCGCCCCGCCCAGGCCGTCGATCTGGCGCGCGTCGGGGCTGCCCATGATCCGCAGCAACAGCTCGTCACGCAGGGCCGGTTCGGCGGGCAGGTCATCCGCCAGGAAGTAGCCACCCTTGGAGGTGCCGCCGCGCAGGAGCATGCAGCGCACACCGGCGGGCGCGGTCACCGCCCCGGCCCGGACGCGTCCGCGGCGTACTCGTCGTACTGCTGGTATCGAACGCCGAGGCGTACGAGTGTCTCGCGCAGCCCGTACCGGTCCAGCCCCAGTTGCCCCGCGGCGAACGCGGCGCGCGTGGCCTCTTCCTTCGCCGTGCGCGCCTTCGACAGCTCGACGGCCTCCGAGGCCCGTTCGCGCGGAACGCACATCACACCGTCGTCGTCGGCGAGGATCACATCACCGGGGCGGATGATCCGGCCTCCGATCACCACCGGCACATTGACCGATCCGCCGGTCGCCTTGACCGTGCCCTGGGCGCAGACCGCGGCCGACCAGACGGGGAAGCCCATCTCGCGCAGCTCGGAGGTGTCGCGCACCCCGGCGTTGGTGACCAGGCCGCGCACGCCCCGGTGCCGCAGCGCGGTGGCGAACAGCTCACCGAACATTCCGTCGGTGGAGGGCGAGGTGGTGGTGACGACGAGAAGGTCGCCCTCGCCGCACTGCTCGACGGCCGCATGGATCATGAGGTTGTCGCCGGGCCAGCTGAGCACCGTGACCGCGGTGCCCGCCACGCGTACGTCCTGCTGGATCGGGCGCAGGTGGGAGCCGAGGAGGCCGGTGCGGCCCAGCGCCTCGTGCACGGTGGCCACGCCGTAGCCGGACAGGGCCGTCACATCCTCGGCCGACGCCTTCGGGGGACGGGTGACGATGACGCCGCTCATGCCAGCTCCCCGGTGACCTGCGGGTAGGGGCGCATGTACGCCTCGGCCCAAGTGGTGTGCGGAAGACCGAGGTTGGGGCCCGCATTGCGCTTGAGCTGGACGCCGCGCCGTCTGCCGAGGTCCGTGTAGTACTCCCACAGGTGTTGCTGGGCCGCCAGGCACTCCATGGCCTTGCGCTTGGTCTCCCAGACCTCGGTGATGTCCAGCAGGACCTCGGGCGCGAACCCGCACATCTCCGGCTGGTGCGGCTCGAAGAAGAAAACCGGGGGAGCCCCGATGATCTCGCCCTCGGCCGGGTAGCCGATCGCCTGGGCCAGGACGCGCGCGTCCAGCGCCATGCGGGCGGCCGCCGGGTGGTCGCCGTTGTACGGGTCGGTGAGGGGATGGGTCAGGACCACGTCCGGCTGCGCCTCGCGATAGACGGCCACCAGCCGGTCGGTGAGCTCCGGCGTGACCGGCAGCGGGTAGTCGCCGGCGTCGAAGAAGACGATGCCGGCGCCGAGCACCGCCGCGGCGCGCTCGGCCTCCTCGCGGCGGATCGCCTTGATCTCCGCCAGCTGCTTGCCCTCGCGCCACGCCTTGGCGGACTCGCCCCGTTCACCGAAGGTCAGGCACGCGATGGTGACCTTCTCCCCGCGGGAGGCGGCGAGGGCTATGGCGCCGCCCGCCCGCCATACGAAGTCCCCGGCGTGCGCGGTGATCACCAGCGTCGATCGTGGGGTGGCGGGCGCCTTGCCGTGCGTCATTGCGAACTCTCCTTGGTGACAGGTGTGCTCCCGCCCCGAGTCGCGTCAGTCGTTGCGCAAGGCGTCGATCACGCTGCCGAGGTGGGCGCGGACGGCTGCTTCCGCCGCCTGCGGGTCCCTGGACGTGATCGCGTCGATCACGGCCAGGTGTTCACTCAGGGACTTCTGTGGACGGCCCGGCCTGAGCGCCAACTGGAACTGATGGCGCACGAGTTGGCCGTTCAGCCGCTCCAGGAGCCCGACGGCCGTCTGCTGGCCGGAGAACTCCCGGATCAGCGCGTGCAGCCGGTGGTTGAGCTCGGAGTAGGTCATCGGCTCGCCGTCGGCCACGGCCTTGGTCATCGCCGCGCCCGTCGCAGCAAGCTCCGCCAGTTGCTCCTCGGTGGCCTCGGCGGCCACCTTGGCGGCGCAGAGTCCTTCGAGGACCATCCGGCACTCGGTGATGGCGACCGCTTCCTCCTTGGTCACCACGCGGACGCGTGACCCGCGGTTACGGATCCGCTCGACCAGTCCTTCGGATGCCAGCTCGAGAAGTGCCGCCCGGATGCTGGCCCGGGTGACACCGAACTGCTCGGCGAGTTCGTCCTCCACCAGCCGCTGGGCGGGTGCCATCTCCCCTTGCAGAATCGCCTGCCGCAGCTTTCCGAGTGCGTGCTGCTTGGCCTGCTCTCCGGAACTGGGACGCGCTTCCTTCGGCATCAATGCCCTCCCTGAGTGAGTGCCTGTCGAACGTAAACTTACGCCAACAGGATTGTCAACAATCTCGTTGCCAAGTCTTGCGCGGAGATCCATGCCGGACTACGTTCCTCGCCGTGGCGCCGCTGCGGAGCCGGACGGCCGGCGGCGTCCCATGCATCAAGGCGTGTCCGCACCCTCCCGACACCCTTCCCACACGCACCCACAGGACCGGCTGACGGGCACGAGGCCCGGGCCGCGATCGAACGGAGTCCGGGTATGCCCATACCCTCACGCTGGTTCCGACAGAAAACGGCCGCCGTACTGGCCACCCTCGCTGCCGTCCTCGCCCTCGCCGGCGGTACGGGCATGGCGCTCGCCGACAGCGCGACCGGCAACGGCCCGGCCGCCGCCCCTGCCTCGGCCGCCGCCCTGGCGACAACCGGAGCGTCCGCCGGCACCGCACCCGCGCTGCCCTGTTCCGCCATCGCCTCACTCGACCTGGCAGCCGACGTACCCGGCGTACCCTTCGAGATCAGCTCCGCGACGGAGCTGGCCGCAGGCAGCAACACCCTCGGGAACTGGGCGGCCTGCTACGTCAAAGGTGTGATCGCCCCGCAGATCCACTTCGAGCTCCGGCTGCCCGAGAGCGGCTGGCAGTCCAACTACCTCCAGGTCGGCTGCGGCGGCCTCTGCGGAAACGTGAACACGGGCAGCGCCCCCGCCTCCAGCGGCTGTGTACCGCTGACCACCGGAGCCTTCGCCGTCGCCTCCAGCGACGAGGGGCATTCCCAGGGCGGCGGACTGTTCTCCACCGATCCCACGCTGCGCGCCGACTTCGGATACAAGTCCGACCACCAGCTCGCGCAGGCTGCCAAGGTCATCATCAAGAAGTACTACGGGCAGGCCGCCGCCCACTCCTACTTCGACGGCTGCTCACAAGGCGGCCACCAGGCACTGACCGAGGCGCAGCGCTACCCGGACGACTTCGACGGGATCATCGCCGGAGCCCCCGCCAACAACTTCACCGCGCTGAACACCTTCTCGCACGCCTGGACGGCCCAGTCCGTGTTCCTCGGCGGCGGCCCCGCCACGCTCACCACCGCCGATCTGGCACCGCTGCACGAGGCGGTCCTCAAGGGCTGCGCCGCCACCGACGGAATCATCGCGGACCCGCTGGGCTGCACCTGGGATCCGGCCACCCTCACATGCCGGGCAGGACAGACCTCCACGCCCGCGGACTTCTGCCTGACCGCCGACCAGGTCACCACACTCCACCGGATCTACTCCGGCCCCACCGACAAGCACGGCAAGCTGCTGTACCCCGGCTACCAACTGCGCGGCTCCGAACTCAACTGGGCCGGGGTCATCGTGCCGGCCCAGGCCACCGGCACCACCGGAGACATCAACTTCGTCAGGGAAACCCTGCGCTACCAGGTCTTCGACAGCCCGCAACCCACGCTCACCTACCGGGACATCGAGTTCACCGAGGCCTACTACAAGAAGATCGTCCGGCCCAACGAGGGCATGTACGACGCCACCGACCCGGACCTGAAGGCGTTCAAGGCGAGCGGTGGCAAGCTGATCCTCTGGCACGGACTGGGCGACCAGCACATTCCGGCCGTCGGCACCATGGCGTACTACAAGGCCGTGCAGAAGACGATGGGCGGAACGGCGGCGACGGCGAGCTTCGCCCGGCTGTTCCTCCTCCCGGGCGTCGCGCACTGCGGCGGCGGCCAGGGCCCGAGCGACTTCGACGCGCTGACCGCCGTCGTCGACTGGGTCACGAAGGGCGACGCCCCCGACAGTCTGACGACCACGTCGGCCGACAGCGCCGGCAAGGTCACGGCCTCCCGCCCCGTCTACCCCTTCCCGTACGTCGCCGAGAACACCACCGGGGGACCTGCCGACGAGGCCGGCAGCTACACCCCCGTCAAATCCGCCGCGGAGGCAGGCCTGACGCTGAACTGGCTCGGTTCCTTCCGTTCCGGATACGAGACCGTCGGCAACTGGGTCAACGGCAAGTGGGTCGTCACCAAGGGCAAAGCCTGACCGGGTGACGTGAGCACCGCCGACGAGTAACGCCGTACGGTGCGCCCCCTGCTCCCACCGGGGGCGCACCGTACGCCCGGCTGCCCTGCCCCACTTGGCACCGCAGTCGCCCATTCCCGGCAGGGAATTGCCGGTACGCCGTGCCCGGCGCAGGATCTCGTCCGAAGCGATCCACCGGGCAAGGAGTTCACACGTGAGCGAGACCGACCCTCAGGACCTGGCCAACCGCTACATCGCCCAGTGGGTGGTGCCGGATGCCGCCGAACGCCGCGCAGCCATCGAGCAGCTGTGGGCCGAGGACGGTACCCACTTCCTTCAACCGCCGGTGGAGATCAGGGAGATCGCCGCAGGGATCGGCTTCGACCGAACGACCCTGCAGGCCCAGGGTTACGACGCCTTCGAGACCCGGGTGGCGCGCAGCCACGAGAAGTTCGTCAAGGAGGCGGGGCTCACCTTCCGCTCCCGTGCCGATGCCGTACGCCTGCACGACCTGGTCAAGTTCTCCTGGGAGACGGTGTCCGCCGGCACCGGGGAGGTGGTCGGTGGCGGACTGGAGATCCTGGTGCTCGACGAGGACGGCCGGATCAGGGCCGACTACATGTTCCCGGGGGCCTGACCCGGCGGCGGCCCGGCCGGATCCTTTGGCCGGGCCGCCGCCGAGAGAGCATCGGCCGTCTCCTGGTCGGCCGGCAGGAACGCCTCCAGTTTCAGCTCGGCGAGCGTCACGTCGACGGCGGTGGCGAAGGTCGTCACCGTCGTCATCAGGCGCAAATCCCCGAACGGAGAACGTAGTTGGAGCGGAACAGCGAATCCGAGCTGCCCGGCGGACGGCTCCAGGCCGGGCACGTACGCGGTGAGTTCGTCGCGCAGTTCCGCCAGGTGCCCGAGGCCGGCGAGGATGTGGCGCGCCCATTCGGAGAGGTTGCGGATGCGAGGGGCCAGCCCGTCGGGGTGGAGCGCGAGACGGTAGACGTTCCTGCCGGGTCCGACCAGCTCAGGAGCCGCGCCCTCGGTGATCAGATCGAAGGCGGAGTTCGCGGCGATCAGGGCACCGGATCGGTCCACGACGAGGGCGGGGTAGGGCAGATGACCGCGCAGAACACGGTCGATCGCCGCCCGCACCGGGGCCAGTTCGGGATCGTCGAGCGAACTCTCCGGGTAGGCGGGCGCGTATCCGGCCGCCAGCAGCAGTTCGTTGCGCTCGCGCAGCGGCAGCTCCAGCGACTCCGCCAGCCGCACGACCATGGGCCGGCCGGGGGCGGACCTGCCGGATTCGATGAAGCTGAGATGGCGCTGGGTGGTTCCCGCCCGGAGCGCCAGGTCGAGCTGGCTGAGGCGGAGACGGGTGCGGCGGTCGCGTAATGCGCGAGGGAAGTCCACGGGCCCGTTGTACCGGCGCCGGAGGATTCAGGTCCATTCCCCCGAGGGAATGGACCGCAGCCTGCCTCACGTCCCGGCCATGCGGGCAGGGGCCGTTCGTACCGTCCGACTGCCCCAAGAGGCAGCTCCGGATGCCCCGGGCCCGCAGGGGGCGGGCTGGACGGGGCAGGGAATCTGCCGTGAAGGTGGAGAACCGGTAGAAGGGCCGGCCGCTGCGGTTGTGCGCGGTGCGCGACCCACGACGGTGCGGTCAGGGAGACGACGATGAACGCACAGGACCACGGCCACGAGCACGAACACGACCCCGAACGGGATCACCACGCCCCGCCGCGGGAGAACGAGTACGACCACGAGCGGATGCAGGGGGAGCACCTGCACGGCGGGGCCTCCGTGGCGCAGCGGGCCCCCGAGGCCCACGACCGGGGAGCGGACACCCGTCACCTCTTCCGGGCAGCGGCCACCGGCCGGGCGGACGTGATCGGAACGGCCGGCATGGGCGTGCTCCAGCGGAGCATCGGCAACGCCGCCCTCGGCCCCATGATCCAGCGCTCCAGGGCCGGTACGCCGGAACAGTCCGAGGACGAGCCGCGCTCGCCGGTCCACGACGTCATCTCCTCCGGCGGAGGCACCCCCCTGGACACCGAGACCCGCACGGACCTCGAGGGCCGGATGGGAGCGGACTTCTCCGACGTGCGCATCCACAACGACTCCGCCGCGCACGAGTCGGCCAAGGGGGTCGGCGCGCACGCGTACACGGTGGGCAACAACGTGGTCTTCCAACGTGACGCGTACGACCCGTCGTCACCCCAGGGCCGCACGACGCTGGCTCACGAGCTGACCCATGTGATCCAGCAGCGCAGCGGACCGGTGGAGGGCACGGAGGCACCCGGAGGCATCCGGGTCAGCGACCCCTCGGACCGCTTCGAGCGGGAGGCGGTGACCAACGCGGACCGGGTGCTGTCGGACCCGGCGCCCGCCCCCGCCGCCTCGGTCCCGCCCTCGGCGGCCCCCGCCGCTCCCGCCGTCCAGCGGGCGGCCACGGAGGACGAGGACGAGCAGCCGGCCGACGTGCAGGGGTCGTTCGTCCAACGGGCGGAGGAGAAGAGCACCGAGGAGGAGGAAGAGGCCGCACCGGCCTGACGCTTCTTCCGTCGCGTGTGTGCCGGTCCGGCCGACGGCCCGGCACACACCCCTGGTCCTGGTCAGCCCGCGGAGTCGGGGCGCATGGTGCCGCCCAGGAACAGCGACTCCGAGCATCGTGAGGGTGTGCGGGCGCCCACCGGCTTGCCGACCTTCCGGCAGTCGATGGTCATGGTGACCTTCCCGCCCGCCGGTACGAGGATCGGCGTCACGAAGTGGTAGTCGGAGTCACGGAAGTTCTCCAGCCCGAGACTCAGCGCACTCGTGTTCTCACCGGCCGAGATGACGACGGTTCCGGCATCACCCTGCGGGTTCTGCACGACGATGTCGGTCAGCTGGAAGGTGTGGCCCTTCGGTACCTGGAGGGCGGTCGAGGAATTCGACCCGCCGCCCACCGAGTCCCTGACCCGGACCTGCGCACTCGTCGGAGTGGCTGCGCCGTCGCCCGCCCCCGCACTCGCCTCCGCCTCCGCGGTGGGGCTCGGGGTGGGCTTCGACGCGCCGACGCCCGCGTCGGCGCCGGCGGTGTCACCGGCCCCGGCGTCGGTGCCCGTCCCCGCCGCATCGCCCTGGCTCGGCGCCTTGCTCTTGTCCGCCGCTGCCGCGGAACGTACCGCCTCGGGCGTGACCGCTTCCCGCGCCGCGGACTTCACGGCCGGACGCAGCAGCGCGTACCAGATCCCGGCCAGGGCGATCAGCAGCACGGCCGCCGTGATGAGCGCCCGGGGCAGCCAGCGCGGCAGGAGGGGTTCCTGCTGGTAGGAGCCGTCTACGAGAACCGGTGCCACCGGCTCCTGGCCATCGGCCACCTGGGTGGCGGCGAAGACCTGGAAGGGATGCGTCACCGGCGTACCGCGCCACATGCGCTTCGCGGGCCGCACCCGCAGCCTTCCGAACTCCGCATGGCCGGGCGCCACCTGGAGCTCGGCCACGTCGAAGGCGACGCGCGCGAGCTCGGTCCCCGGCTGGGCGCCCAGCCGTACCGTGACCGGTGTGTTGCCCCGGTTGTCGACGGCGAGCTGGTGCCGTCCGCGGCGAGAGCCGTGCGAGCTGCGCGGGACCAGCTCGGCCGTCGTCTCGGTGAACGGCAGCACGGTCACCCGGCCTTCCGGCACCACGGTCTCGCCCTGTTCACCGGTGGGCACCACCCGTACCCCGAACGGTGTCTCACCCGCCGGCGCGGTCGCATCGCGAGGCGGGCGCAGCATGAGCGAAACGGTCCCGGAGTCACCCGGGTACAGCGACAGGACCGGCGGCTCCACAGCCGACCAGGCCGCGCACGCACCGACCACCTCGAAGCGGTACTCCTCGACCGTCGCACCGGAGTTGCGGACCTGTAGGGGGACAGCCGTCTCCTCGCCCGGTGCGGCGCTGACGGACGATGCGTCGAGACTTGCCGTGAGACTCATAGGGCGGACCGTAGAGTCGTCTCAGACGTCGGACACCGGCCTGGAAGGAACACTTTCGGGCAGATCCCATGCCCCTGACACCCTTTTAGTTTTCTTGTCAGTAAACAAGGGCATCTTCTGTCCGCCTCATGACCAATGGGGCGGACGAGAACGGCTGCAAGGCATGTGCTTGCTGTGGCCTTCCAGCTGTTGCCCAAGGGGGAGCATCGGCATGGAACGCATGGAACGAACCACCGTGGCGTTACGGGCTCAGGATCCGATCTCGCAGGCAGGTGTGGCCAGCCAGTTGAGGGCCCGCCCCGAAGTCAACGTCGTGGAATGGTCCGAGGACGAGACCTCGCCCCAGGTCGTCGTCATGGTCGTGGACACGGTCGACGAGGACGTGCTGAGGATGCTGCGCCACATCCAGCGCACCAGCGACTCGCGCACCGTCCTGGTCACCACGGACATCGATGAACAGAAGCTGGTGAGCGCGGCGGAGTGCGGGGTCGTCGGGGTGATCAGGCGGGCGGAGTCGACGTCCGAACACCTGGTGCACGTCATAGAGACGGTGGCGCGGGGCGAGGGCCACCTGCCCTCCGACCTGCTCGGAAGGCTGCTCGCAGAGGTGGGGCGGCTCCAGGGGCAGGTGCTCGGGCCGCGTGGACTGCACTTCACCGGTCTCGCGGCACGCGAGGTGGACGTGCTGCGGCTGGTGGCTGAGGGGTACGACACCGCGGACATCGCCACGAAACTGGCCTACTCCGAACGAACGATCAAGAACGTGCTGCATTCGGTGATGACCCGGCTCCAACTGCGCAATCGTTCCCACGCGGTGGCGTACGTCATGCGCCAGGGGCTGATCTGACGACCCATCCGGCCCTCGCGTGATCCACGGCCGCCCCTTCGCGGCCCGGACCGTGATGGGGGCCGGGTGTGCTCTTCTCCGGGGCTGCCCCAAAGGGCAGTTCCGGCTTCCCGGGGAAGTGGCTCGCCTCCCACTGCGGAAGCCGAGTGCCTGCGAGATCGTGTGGGCGCTGTTCTTCGGTGGGAGGTCCGGGTGCGGGGGAGAGATTCGGTGCGGTGGATTCAGCCGGCGAAACAGTCACGCGGACTCACGGGTGTGCGCCGTTCGGTGGCGCTCGTTCTGCTGTTGCTGGCCGCAGGCCTCGCCCCCGCTTCGGCAGGGACGGGCGTGGCCACGGCCGTCCCTGTTCCGCCCGAGCCGTGGGTCACTCCGGCGAGCCTGCACGAGGCGCTCGACCCGGGCGGGTCGACGGGGGTGGACAAGTCGGTGCGTACACCGGCCATTCCGCCGAAGCCGGAAGTCGTTCTGCTGGTGGACGGTACGAGGAGTATGGCCGAGCCCATCGACGACGTGCAGAAGTACCTCCCCGACATCACCGGAAAGATCCTGGCAGAGCAGCCCGACTCGCGCTTCGCCGTCGCCACGTTCGGCGACCAGGAGGGCGACCCCAACGCCGGATTCGAGGTGCTCCAGGAGCTGACGGATGACATCGACAAGGTCCAGACAGGCGTCAACGGGCTGAAGACGGTGTTGGGAGGGGAAAGTCGTGGCCCCTCCGAGGACTGGATCAACGGGCTGTGGGAGATAGCCAACGGGGCCGGGGGCAAGACCGTCTTCCGTGAGGGTTCCAACCCGGTCGTCGTACTGGTGAGTGATGCCTCCAGCCACGCACCCAGCAACCACCACACCATCGACGACACGATCTTCGACCTTCAGGACAAGGGTGTCCGGGTGATCGGCGTCGACGTGGACAGCAAGATCGGCGACGGCCTCAACGGCAACGGAGACGCCCACAATCCGGACAATCCGGAGTACGTCGAGCATCCGCCGACCATTGAGGGGCAGGCGACGCGCATCATCGAGGCGACCCAGGGGCGCCTGCTGGAGGGAATCCAGCCCGACGCGGTGGCCCAGGCCATCATGGACGGCTTCGACAATCTCCCCACCTCTGTCGGCCACCGGCTCGACAACTGCGACCCCCACCTCGCGGTCTCCCTCGACCCACCCACCCGTCAGCTGACCAGCGGCGAGACCGCACACTTCGCGGAGACCGTCGACGTCTCGGCCGACGCCCCGCAGGGCACCACCCTCACCTGCACGGTCCAGTTCCTGCTCGGCACCCAGGCGCCGGGGACGGACACCATCGGGCCCGCCGCGGCGGCCGACCCCGACTTCCAGCAGCAGATCAGCATCGACGTGAACGACGTCGACGCCCCCGTGGTCACCGTCGACGACCGCATCGCCAGGCCGCAGAGCGACGACGGGGCGCGGATCACCTACACGGCGACGGCGACCGACGCCCAGGACGGTGAGCTGCCCGTGACCTGCACGCCCGCGTCCGGTTCGCTCTTCCCCGTCGGAACGACCACGGTCACCTGCTCGGCCACGGACACGGCGGGCAACACCGGCACGGACACCGCACGCTTCGAGGTGCTGCAGCCACCACCACCGCCGGAGCCCCCGTCACCGCCGCCGCCCTCGTCGGATATCGCGGTCAAGGCCGACGTCAGCCCGGACCGTACGTACATCACCCGCCCGGCCCGCGCCCGCTTCACCGTCACCAACGCCGGCCCGGACACAGCCAGGGGAGTCGTCATAGGTGCGACCTGGCCGGCCCCGTCCGTCCGCAAGGACCGGAGCCTGCAGACCCTCACCCGCTGTACGGCAGCCAAGCCGTGCACGATCCCGGCGGGCGGCCGGATCGAGGTGACCCAGACGGCGACGTACCGCGCGGCCATCACCGGGGACGTACGGGCCACGGTGCGCGGCACGGTCCCGGACCGGCGCACGGCAAACAACAAGGACACGGACCGGCTGCGCGTACTGAAGCCATCCCTCACCGTCACCCCGCAGGTCGCCAAGCCGGGGCAGCCCGTACTGGCCCGCGGCAAGGACTATCCGCCCGGCGAGACCGTGAACCTCACCTGGAACCGCGGGATCACGGGCGACCGGTCGGGGGTCAGGGTGGGCCGCGACGGCACGTTCGAGGTGCAGATGCTGGTGCTGCGCAAGGACAGCCTCGGTCCGCGCATCCTGCGCGCCACCATCCCCGACCTTCCCCGCCTCCATAGACCGGTCCTCGTGGTCCAACGCAACCTCCAGCCACCGGACTTCAAGGGACGGACGTGAGAGAGGCGGTCTCCGGATGATCCACGAGGTGGACGACGTACTGCGCTCCCTGATCCGGGCGGAGGTGCTCGAAGGCGGCCAGATCGCGGTCGTCTTCGACGCGCCGACCCGGGAATGGGCGGCCAAGGTGAACGCCCCGATGGTCAACCTCTACCTCTACGACATCCGCGAGGACATGCGACGACGCGAGCGCGGACTCCACAACGAGTACGACGAGCGGGGCACCGTCGTCGCGCGACGCCGCCCGCCCCGCTACTTCAAGCTGTCGTACCTGATCACGGCATGGACGAAGCGCCCCGAGGACGAGCACCGGCTGCTGTCCTCCCTGCTCGGCTGCCTGCTGGCGTACGAGGCCCTGCCCCCGGAACGCCTGGCCGGCTCCCTCGCCGAGATAGGGGCCGCCGTCCCGATGTCGATCGCGCTCCCGCCGCCCGAGGACCGCTCGTTCGCGGACGTGTGGAGCGCGTTGGGCGGCGAGCTGAAGCCCTCGCTGGACCTGGTGGTCAGCGTCCCGGTCACTGCCTCGCCGACGTACGCGGCGGGCCCGCCGGTGGGGGAGGAGGGGCTTCAGGCGCACTTCGGGGACGTACCGCCGCCCCCGGAACCGCAGCGCGACCCGATGCCGGGACGCGGCGGCCTCCCGGTCTACGGAAGCCGCCCGGGACGACCGGCGCCGCAGGCGGCACCCGGCTCCACGGAGCCCCGTCGAGGCCTCGCCCTCCGGATCAAGGAGAACCGGATCGCAGAGCGTCGACGCACGCAGGACGGCCGTACGGAGGACAGCACCGCATGACACCGCCGGGCCACCCCTCCGACGACTCGAACCTGCGCCACCTGCTCGCCCGCGCGGTCGACGTCGAGCAGCGCATCCGCCATGCGGTCGAGGTCCGACAGCGCACGGATCCCGACCCGGAGGACGAGTTCCGGGGGCTGTATCTCACGGCCGAGAACGTGGCGCGGCTGCTGGACGAGGACGGGGTACGGGGCTTCCCGGAACCGATGGTGGGGGAAGCCGACCCGCAAGCGGGCGGAGACTCCCGTCTCACCACCCTGGAGGCCGACTTCGGGCTCACCGCGCTCGACGTCGAGATCCTGATGATCGCACTCGTACCGGATCTGGACGACCGCTTCGAGGCCTTCTACGGCTACCTCAACGACGACGTGACCCGCCGCCGCCCCTCGATCGGCCTGGCGCTCGGCCTGTGCGGGCTGTCACCGGCCGACGCGGTCGCACGCGGCCGGCTGGCGGCGCGCGCCCCGCTCCGTCACGCGGGGCTGCTCCTGGCCGAGGACCTCGACCGCCCGTTCCTGAGCCGCGCACTGCGCGTCCCGGACCGGGTCACCGCCCACCTCCTGGGCGACGACACGAGGGACCCACGCCTCGCCGACCTCCTGGCGCCGTGGCACGCGGTGGCGGGCGTGGGCGATCCGGTGCCGCTGGCCCGGGTCCTGGCCGGAGGACTCCCGCTCGTCTACTTGAGCGAGGACCAGGGCGGGGCGGGTACGGCCCTCGCCGCATCGGCGCTCACGCTCGCGGGCAGGGGAGTCCTCGGCCTGGACCTGGCCCGCCTGGCGGAGGACCCCGCGCCGGCCGACGCGGTACGTTCCCTGGTCCGCGAGGCACGCCTGACGAACGCGGGCCTGGTCTGCGCCCCGCTGGACGCGCTGTCCCGCGAACACCCCCACCTGCTCAGGCTCCTCACGGCCACGCCCGTCCCGACGGTCATGGTGGGCCGAGCACCGTGGGACGCGTCCTGGTCGACGATCCCGCCGCTGCTCCTGCACGCCCCGAGGGTGGAGCCGTCGGCACGCGGCGCGCTGTGGAGCGACGCGTACGAGCGCACGACGTCGGCGCCCCTCCCCGCCGCCATCGACCCGGACCACCTCCTCGCCCCGTTCCTCCTCACCCCGGAACAGGTCACCGGCGCGGCCCGCAGCGCCGCCCAGACGGCGCAGCTCGACGGCGGAACCCTCACCCCCGACCACGTACGCCAGGGAGCCCGCGCCCAGAACGCGGCCGGCCTGGACCGCCTGGCCCGCCGCATCGAACCCGCGGTGACCTGGCACGACCTGGTCCTCCCACCCGACGCCCACGCCCAGCTCCGCGAACTCACCGCCCGCGCCCGCCACCGCGACCGGGTCCTGGGGGAGTGGGGCATGCGGCCCGGAGGCGGCAGGGGCCGAGGTGTGTCAGCCCTCTTCGCAGGCGACTCCGGCACGGGCAAGACCATGTCGGCGGAGGTGATCGCGGCCGACCTCGGCCTGGACCTCTACACGGTCGACCTGGCCACGGTCATCGACAAGTACGTCGGCGAGACCGAGAAGAACCTGGAACGCATCTTCACCGAAGCGGCGGGGGTCAACGGCGTCCTGCTCTTCGACGAGGCCGACGCGATCTTCGGCAAACGCTCGGACGTCAAAGACGCGCACGACCGCTACGCGAACGTCGAGAGCGCGTACCTTCTCCAACGCATGGAGTCCTTCGACGGCCTGGCCATCCTCGCCACCAACCTCCGCGCCAACCTCGACGACGCCTTCACCCGCCGCCTGGACCTGGTCATCGACTTCCCGGTCCCGGACCCGGAGCAACGCCTGGTGCTGTGGGAGCGCTGCCTTGGACCGGTGCTCCCGCGCGGCACGGACCTCGACCTCGCGTTCTGCGCCAAGAACTTCGAGCTGGCGGGCGGCAACATCCGCTCGATCGCGGTGACGGCGGCGTACCTGGCGGCGGACACCGGGGGAGCGGTGACCATGGCGACGCTGATCCACGCGATCCAGCGGGAGTACCAGAAGCTGGGGCGGCTGACGCTGGCTTCGGAGTTCGGGCCGTATCTGGGGCTGGTTCAGGGATGAGGGGCGAGGACTGGACAGCTTCTCCTCGGCAGCCTGACAAATCTCCCGCGTGTTCCCTTGCGCGGGCCGATGGATAGCGCCACCGTGGGCGGACGGGCTGTTGACCGACAGATCACCGCCGTACTGTGACGGGAGCCGGCGTGACCGCTTTGTCTGTTCTGCCTCACACCTTGCACGGCGAGGGCCCGCACAAGGTGATCGCGGTACACGGCTGGCTCGCCGACCGATCCGCGTACGACCCGGTGCTGGCGGACCTCGACGTCGGTTCGTTCCAGTACGCGGTGGTGGACCTGCGGGGATACGGCGAGGCGAGGGACGTGGGCGGCGCGTACACCACGGCCGAGGGTGCCGCGGACGTGCTCGCGCTGGCAGACCGGCTCGGCTGGGACCGGTTCTCGCTGATCGGCCACTCGATGGGCGGCTCCGTCATCCAGCGGACGCTGGCCGCCGCGCCGCTGCGGGTACGCAGGATCGTCGGCGTGTCGCCGGTCCCCGCGTCCGGGCTGCCGCTGCCCCCCGAGCAGTGGGAGCTGTTCGCCGAGGCGGCGCAGAACCCGGGCAACCGCCGGGCCATCCTCGACATCACCACCGGAGGCCGACGCCCCGCTGCCTGGCTGGACCGCATGGTGCGTCGCTCGGTCGAATGCAGCGACGCGAAGGCGTTCCGGGCGTGGCTGGATTCCTGGGCTGGCGAGGACTTCCACGACCGGATCGACGGCTCGCCGGTGCCGGCCCTGGCGGTGGTGGGGGCACTGGACCCGGCCCTCTCCGCGGATCTGCAGCGTTCCACGTGGATGCGCTGGTTCCCGAGCGCCGAGCTCGTGGAACTGCCGTCCTGCGGCCATTACGCGATGGACGAGGCCCCGCTCGACGTGATCCGGGCAGTGGAGGACTTCCTGCGGGCGGACGTGGAGGGCGGCGAGGCGAGCGCGTGAGCGGGTCCACCTCCCCGGCAGCTGTCCCGGACGTCTTCGATCCGAGGCAGTACGCGCTGGGCGTCCCCCACGACCGCTACCGCCACCTCCGCGATCACCACCCCGTGGCGTGGCAGGAGGAGCCGGAGGTGCTGGGCTGGCCGGCGGGCCCAGGCTTCTGGGCGGTCACCCGGCACCAGGACGCCGTCCGCGTACTGAAGGACTCGTCCACGTACTCCTCATGCCTGGGCGCCACCCAGATCCGCGACCCGGACCCCGCAGACCTGCCGTTCATCCGCCGGATGATGCTCAACCAGGACCCACCGCACCACCGACGACTGCGAACGCTCGTCAGCCGCGCCTTCACCCCGAAACGCATGGACCGCTTCGACACGGTCGTACGGGAACGAGCCCGCTCCCTGCTCACCCACGCGGTCGCCGAGGCGAGGGCGGGCGACGGCACGTGCGACCTGGTCACCCAGGTCACCGACGACTACGCCCTCCTCAACCTCACCGACCTGCTGGGCGTACCGGACACCGATCGCGCGCTCCTCCTCCACTGGACCCAACGCGTCATCGGCTACCAGGACCCGGACGAGGCAGGGACGCCGACACTCGACCCGAACGGCAAGCCGGTCAACCCGCGCTCCCCGGCGTCCCTGCGCGACATGTTCGACTACGCGCACGCGTTGGCGGCATACAAGCGCAGACACCCCGCCGACGACGTGATGACGGCCCTGGCCACCGACCCCGAACTGACCGAACCCGAAATGGAGATGTTCTTCTTCCTGCTGGTGGTGGCGGGGAACGACACGGTACGCAGCGCAGCCCCCGGCGGCCTGCACCTCCTGGCCGTGCACCCCGAGGCGTACGCCCGCCTGCGCAACGGCGAGGTGGGGTTCAGCACGGCCGTGGACGAACTGCTTCGCCGCCACCCACCGGTCCTGTCCTTCCGCCGTACGGCCACCCAGGACACGGCCCTGGCGGACACGCACATCCGCGGGGGCGACAAGGTGGTGGTCTTCCATGCCTCGGCCAACCACGACGAGCGCGTCTTCCCCGACCCATTCGCCCTGGACCTGGCGCGCTCCCCGAACTCGCACATCTCGTTCGGTGACGGCCCGCATGTCTGCCTGGGCGCGCACTTCGCGCGCCTGCAACTGCGCGCGTTGTACGAGGAAGCGTGCCGCGTACTCCCGCCCGGCCCACTCCGGCCCGCGGCCCCGCCGACTCGTCTGGTGTCGAACTTCATCAACGGGCTGAAGTCGTTGCCTGTGAGGGTGGCAGATGCGTGACCCCGGCCGTCCTCACGGCCGTGGTGTGCCGGTGGACGCGAGGACCGCTGCTGGTCCGCGTGGACGCGTGCTTGCCTCACCACGTGCCGTACGAGCAGATGGCTGATCAGGCCCGGGTGTTGACGCTTACCGGCGCGGTTCCGGTGTAGGGCGTCCAGCCCTGGAGCGTGGCCGGAATGCCGACACGGGTGTTGCAGTCGATCACCTGGAAGTGCAGGTGCGGCCCGTTGGCGGCGCCGGTGCTGCCCGACCAGCCGATGATCCGGCCCTGTGGAACCCAGTCACCGGTGTTGTAGATCGCCTTGTTGAGGTGCACGTAGTGGGTGCACTGGCCGTTGGGGTGCCGGATGATGACCTCGATGCCGTTCTGCCAGTAGACGGACCAGTCCGACACGAGAACGGTCCCGCCCTGCGCGGCGGACACCTCGTAGTTCGCCGGCAGCCCCAGGTCCCAGGCGTACTCGTTGTACGGGCCGGTGTGCGAGTACGTCCCCTCCGGCCCCTGGGTGACCGTGTAGGCCTCACCCGCCGGGTAGGGGAGTTCGTAGTAGTAGTCGACAGCCGCGGCGGGACCGGCCCCGAGGAGGCTTGCCCCCACAGCGATCAGCGTGGCGCTCGCGGTGGCCGCCAGGCGGTGCAGGACTCTTCTCGCATTGAGCACTATGTGTTCTCCCGTTCAGGTGCTGGATGGGGATCAGCCGAGAGTGTCATCAACTAGCCTGTGTGCAAAGCGAGTTGGAGGATACGCATGGATTCTTCACTTCACTTGCCATGCACGGTGCGAGTCCTGTGGTTCCGCCGCGGCGAATTCGCAGGAGAGCTCCTGTCGGCAGCAGAGGAGCGGCAATTGCGCGGGGAGGCGCCGAATTTCGGTCTCGGACCGGGATCCGGGTGCCGTCCACCATCCACGGCCGTTTCACGGCGTTGGCGGGGCGGGTGGCTGGCTCGATCGCCAGGAGCGGCCAACCACGCCGGATCATATGCGTGCTTTTCCCGATTTATGGAGAAGGGCCCGCACCGCCGCTAATCTCCTTACCTGGGGAGTGAGCAGCGAGGGGATCCGCGACGACGACCATCGACGTCGAGACGACCGAACCGTCGGACTTACCCGCGCCGCCGGGACCGCTGAATCAGGCGATCACGGCGGATCAGGCAGTCGGCCCTACCGCGCTGGCCGACTTCGTCCGGCAAGCCATGGCCGAACTCCCGGCGATCGCCGGGCGCAGACCGCGCGACCGCACACCGCTACTTCGACGACTTCGCCCTCCGCCGACTCCCCGCCGCGCTCGCCACGGCCCGTCAGGACACCGTCACGGCGGCCATGGCACCGCTGGCCGAGATGTTCGCCGACGCCGGCGGCATGGCCCAGCTGAGCCGTGAGCAGGCCTGCGATGGGCGGGATGACGTTGAGGAGAGCGAGACGCTGGGTGATGTCGTTGACGTTGGCCGCCCTGTTCACGTTAGTGGTGTTCCGTCAAGGTGGCTTATCCAGGACGTGTATTGCCTAATATATTCGGCCAGAACTGAGGGGAGGGTCGGGAATGCGTCGTGCTGAAAATAGCAATAGTTGGGAGTCTCGAAAACGGGTCCCGGTTTCCATGATCCGCCGAATTTGGCAACGACCAACTTTCGTCCGTAAAGTCCTCCTCCGTATTCCCTCTCCGATTCGGTGCGCCATTTGAAATAGCGTCGGCTATCGATCACGGCGGCCAGCTGATAAACTTCAGCAATATTTGGAACCGTCGAATTCCATGCGTCGATCAGTACCGTCCGGGAGAGTAGTGCACGTGCTGCTGGTCCGGGTTCCTGTGTGATCAAGCTCAGGAGCCCTTCATCGCCGATGAGTATCGATTTCTGAAACGGCTCCCAATCATTTGAGTATTCGGCTACAGTGACAGTTGATTGAGTGTGCTCCTGAATTTCCTCGGCGAATCTGTCGATTTCTTCATCTGACCTTCTTGTTATCGTATGATCGTCGTCCTCGTGAACCACCTCGTTCCAATCAGGAGTCAGGACGACGGAGATGCTCCTGATGATTGCTGGCAACTTCCGACTCCGTCCAATGGTAAGGTGGCTCAATTTCCGATTCAGGAAAACGGGACTATCTCTAGGTGGATGTTGTAGTTCCATAATACGGTGTCATCCCGTGCTATACCGTATTGGGTGAGAAGGTTGCGATGCTCCGTCACGGCAGCCATGTCGCGTCCCCTTCCGGATCCCTCGTAGTGTTCGAGAAGCTCTGTGAATTCTGTGTGAACCCCGCCTTCCACGCGGGCGGATGCGATACGTCCCCCCGATTGGATAATGGATGCGGTTGCGTACGTGACGGAATGGGTGTCTAGAATTGCCTGATTCAATGGGATCCCTTGGCGTATCGCGTTCTCGAGCTGGCAGATGGCTCTGACGTTCTGGATGGTGCTCATCTTTACTTGTTTTGCCTCGGCATACCCGATCTCAAACTTTCGCATCTGTCGTAACGTGACATAAGTGACAAGTGGAGTTCCTCGCCCCTCCACCATTTGAGTACCCTCGGTGATCCAGCGCATCTCTCTGGGGATTTTGTCGAGAAATGCTTCCTCCATGACTACCGTCTTTGTGACGGGGTCGTAGGCGCGCGATACGTGTCCCTGTTGATTTTTTGGAGACTTTATGTTCGTGGTGAGCTTCAAGAGGCCATCACGTTTCAGTGGAGTCTGGGGCTCCTTGAAGAACCAGTTCTCGACTCTCCGCATGCTTGGATCGATGCTCTCATACAGACCCGGAATCGGTTTCTCGACGCGTTCGCCTGACGGATTCACCTTTCCGCGTACGTGTACGATTTCTTCCTGGCCCCGCTGCCCGTCGTGTACCAGGACGAGCTCTTTCATCCCGTACTGGCGGCGAATCTGGGGCAGTCGATTCAGGATCTCCTTCCGGTCCAGACGTTGCTGGAGTAATTCATCGGCGGCGTCAAGGCCTGCATCCAAGTCGCGTTGCTTCTGGGTGTCGCTTCTCTCTTTGCCCTTCGAGCCCGTTCCCTTGACCTTTGCCCAAAGCTTCTTGCCGGCCTTGGCGATGAAGTCGACGATCTTGTCGATGGCTCTATTGACGGGCCGCGCCACCGCATGGAACACGCTCTTGACCTTGTTGGCCAGACCGCCGATCCCCAGCAGCGATGCCAGGAACCCGATGAGCAGCGGGACGCTCGCCGCCAGCGCCGCCTCGACCATCTTCGGGACGCCCGCCGAGCCGCCGTTGGCTATCGCCACCACCGCGTCCAGTACCGAGTTGACGAACTCGACGATCTGGGCGCCCTGGTTCACGATGAACGTGACGATGTCGATGATTCCCTTGACCGCGCGGACGAACGCGGAGGCCGGGTTGAGGAGGGAGACGATCCAGGTGATGCCCGCGATGATGACCGTGGGGATCAGGTAGCTCGTCAGCTTTTCCAGGATCGTGGCCTTGAGGTCGCCGACCTCCGCCTGGATTTCCTTGACCGCGCCCGCCGGGCCCTCGCTCGCGATGCTCTTCGCGACCGGTACCGATGTCTCGACCGCCGCCATCGCCTCGTCGGGGACGCCTTTGCGGGTGACGCGGGCCTTGATGTTGTCCCAGGTCAGGCCCAGCAGTGAGCCGATGAGCTGGATGATGCCCTTCATGTCGAACTTCTGGGGGAGTTCCAGGCCCGCCTTGACCGCGGTGCCGAGCAGCCACGAGACGACGCCCGTCTTCAGGTGCTCCGCGATGTTCGTAATGAAGAGGTTGAGGCCCGCGCCCACCGCCTTGACCAGGTTGCCCAGGAAGCCGATGGGGTCCTTGATGATCTTCATGATGGCGCCGGCGGCCTTGGCGAGGATGCCGAGGAGCAGGTTCTTCAGTTCGTTGATCGTCTTGATGACGCCGACGATCGCGTCCTTCGCCTTGTCGATCAGGCCCTTGTTGGCCTCCTGGAGCTTCTTGATCTCCTCGTCGATCTTGTTCAGGGCCGCCGTGTACTTCGACGCGAGGTCCTGGACCAGCTGTTCCGACTTCTCGTTGACCGTCGCTTCCAGGTCGTCGAACTTGCCCGCGAAGTCCTTGGCTGCCTCCTCGCCGAACTCCCGTAAATCTGCGGGGAGTTTGTCGACCTCGGCCTTGAGTTCGGTGCGGCCCCTGGCGATGCGGGCCTTCGCCTTGCCCAGTTCCGTGCCGATGATGTCGGCGACCGAGGAGATCACCGTCTGCATCTGGGCCACGTAGAGCTTGCGCGCCTCCTGGTAGAGGTTGTTCGCCTCCTTCGGGAGGCCGGCGAACTTGTCCTTCACCCAGCGGGCCTTGCCGGTGAAGCCCGAGTACCGCTTGTCCTTGTACTTCTTCATCCGGCGCTTGTGATCCGCCGTGAACGCGTCCCGGGCCGACTTCTCGCCTGCCGTGAACGCCGTGTCGACCTTCTTGTCCAGGTCGGAGAGCGTGGTCTCGACGTCCTTCTTCGTGCCGTCGTAGACCTTCTGGAGTTTTGCCGTTACCTCGGCGCGCTTCTTCTCATCTTTTGACTTCGTTTCGCCCTTGCCGCCGTCCACCTGCTGGCCGGCCTTGCCGCGAGTCGCGGTGAGAGCCGTCATGGCGGCGGCGCCGGAGGCCGCTGCGCCTGCCTTGGCGGTGGTGAGCTGCTGGTTCTCGGCGGACTTGCCTTTCGCGGGGGCCTTCTCGGAGTCCGTTTCTGCCGTCTTCTTTGCCGACAGGGCCTCGTTGAACTCCGGTTCGTTGCCCTTGGCCAACTGGTCCTCGGTGACCTCGGCGTCCGCCATCTCCTTGTCGTTCTGCGCCGGGCCTTCGGAGAAGTCCGTGACGGCTGCCGGTTGTTTCGCCGGGATCGCGTCCGCTGCGGGTGGGGCGCCCGGGTTGCCGGGTGGCTGGTCCGGGGTGAGGGGGGTGACCGGTTTGTCCTTGGCGGCCGAGGTGTCCGGTGGGGCCTTCGTCGCCGTGTCGATGTCCTTGGCGGAGGACTCCTTGCCGTCCGTGACCTTGCCGTCGACCTCCTCCTTGACCTTGTCCGCCTTGCCGGACTTGGAGAACTTGTCGGCCTCGTCGAGGTTCTTCGGAGCCTGCGCGTCGATCGCCTTGTTCACCGCGTCGACGAACGCCTCCTTGTCGAACTCGCCGGGCTTCGCCGCGTTCATCTTTTCGGCGTTGGCCGCCTTGCCTTGGGCTTCCTTGTCGTCAGGGGGTGCGACCGCCGCGTCCTGGGACGCCTTGGACTCCGCAGCCGCAGGTGGGTGGACGGCGATCCGGGTCTTCTTCGCCGCCACGGCCGCCTTCATGCTGCGGAAGCCGGGGGCCTGGGCCGGAGCCGGTTTGACCGGGGCCGTGTAGCGCTGGGCGACGAGGCGGGAGACGGCCGCGTTGCCGGCTGCCCGTTGCAGGCGCTGGATGGCCCGGCGGTCCGGGGCCGGGGCGGAGGGCGCGGGGGCCTGGTCCGTGCGGGGGGCGGCGTCGGGGTGGGCCGGTGTGGTGGAGGTCTTCTCCGGAACCGCCTTCATCCGGCCCTCCCGCCAGCCACAGATCCGCCCGGACGTGGTGTGTCAGGTTGCCGCGCGCGTACCGGACGGGTGGAGCGTGTGCGGGCCGCGGCCGGGGCACGTCCCCGTGGTGCGTGAGGCGCTCCCGGATTGCCTCTTCGGGCAGCCGCTCGTGCACGGCGGGGCGGCCGAGTATCCGTTCCCGGTGATCGCGGGAGTGGCGAGAATTGCCCGCGTTCCCCGGTCCTGGAACGGGGGCGAGGAGCACGTCGAGGAGCGCGTCAAGGAGAGGCTCATATGCCGTCGTACCTGTCCCCGGGCGTCTACGTCGAAGAGGTCGAGTCCGGGTCCCGGCCGATCGAAGGGGTGGGCACCTCGGTTGCCGCCTTCGTCGGCTTCGCCCAGCGGGGCCCGTTCGACGAGCCCACGCTCATCACGAACTGGAGCCAGTTCGTCAGCACCTTCGGCGACTTCGTCGACGGCACGTACCTCGCGTCCTCCGTCTACGGCTTCTTCGCCAACGGGGGCGGCATCTGTTACGTCGTGCGCATCGCCGAGGGAGCCGAGGGATCCGACACCGGCGCCGGGGAGTTGGCCGCCGGGTCCGAGGTCCAGGTCGGGCCGTACGCCGTCAAGCCCCGGCCGGGCGTGGCCGGTGAGATCAGCGTGGAGATCGCGGAGGCCGAGGGTGACGACCCGCCATCCGACGTCTTCCAGCTGATCGTGAAGCGGGACGGGCAGGTCGCGGAGACGTACCCGTCCGTGACCACCAAGCGCAGCAAGGAGAACGTCGCCACCCGCGTCAACGCGAAGTCCGAGCTCATCGAGATCCGGGAGACGGGGCGCGGCGCCGCCCCCGCAAAGCCCGATGTTCAGTCGGTCGCGCTCGCTCCCGCCGCCCCCGTGGCGGGCGGCGCCGGTTCGCTCGCTCCCGAGGTGTACGTCGGTGACGCCGACCGCCGCACGGGGCTCGGCGGGCTCGAAGCCGTGGACGAGGTCACGATGGTTGCCGTGCCCGACCTCATGGGTGCGTACGAACGAGGCCTGCTCGACCTGGAGTCCGTCATCGCCGTGCAGCAAGCCCTCATCAGTCACTGCGAGTTGATGGGCGACCGCGTCGCCATTCTCGACCCGCCGCCGGGACTTTCGCCGCAACAGATCCGGGGCTGGCGCACGGAGCGGGCCAACTTCGACTCCAAGTACGCCACGCTCTACTACCCCTGGATCAGCGTCGCCGACCCCGCCTCCGGCCGCGCCACCCTCGTACCGCCGAGCGGGCACATCGCGGGTATCTGGGCGCGCAACGACGACACGCGCGGGGTGCACAAGGCGCCGGCCAACGAGGTGGTGCGCGGCGCCGTGGCGCTGCAGACGCAGCTGACCAAGGGCGAGCACGATCTGCTGAACCCCATCGGGCTGAACTGCATCCGTGCCTTCCCCGGGCGGGGCATCCGGGTCTGGGGCGCACGGACACTGGCCTCCGACCAGGCCTGGCGCTACCTCAACGTCCGGCGGCTCTTCAACTACCTGGAGGAGTCGATCCTCGCCGGCACGCAGTGGGTCGTCTTCGAGCCGAACGACGACGCGCTGTGGGCGCGTATCCGGCGGACCGTCTCGGCGTTCCTGGTGAACGAGTGGCGCAAGGGCTCGCTGTTCGGGCTCACACCGGACGAGGCGTTCTACGTGAAGTGCGACCGCGAGACCAACCCGCCCGAGAGTGTCGACGCGGGTCAGGTCATCTGCGAGATCGGTGTCGCGCCCGTCAAGCCGGCGGAGTTCGTGGTGTTCCGGCTCTCCCAGCTGACCGGCGGCACCGGGGGTGTCGACGAATGACCGGGCCTTCGGCAGTACCCCGATCAGCAGTGACCGGCCCGTCCTCGAACCTGGCGTAAGGAGCCTGTTGTGCCGCTTCCCGATCTTGACAGTTCCGTCGGGCATTCCTTCGGCCTGGAGTTCGACAGCGTCATCATCAAGCAGATCACCGAGGTCAGTGGTCTGAAGATGGAGCAGGACGTCATCGAGCTGAAGCAGAACACCGCCGACGGCAAGTACGCCATCAAGAAGCTGCCCGGTCGGCCCAAGGCCGGCGAGGTCACTGTCACTCGAGGCCTCACGGAGGACAACAGTTTCGAACGCTGGATCAAGGACTCCCGGTTCGGCCGCATGATGAGCGCCCGGCGCAACGGAGCGGTCATCGTCTACGACTACGAGGGCCTGCCCATCAAGCGGTACAAGCTGATCAACGCCTGGCCGAAGTCCCTGGAGATCGGCACCCTCAAGGCCGGTGACACCTCGGTCCTCACGGAGAAACTGTCGATCACGTACGAGAGCATGGAGCTCGACTGATGCGGCGCACGGTCCAGTTCCAGGCTCCGCAGGGGGAGTCGGCGGAGCGGGAGAGTGCCGGGCGGCCCGAGCCGCTGCGTACGGAGTTCGCCTTCGACCTGCCCCGCGGGTACGTCGACGAGTCGGGCACCGTGCACCGCTCCGGCGTGATGCGGCTCGCGACCGCCCGCGACGAACTCGTGCCGCTGCGCGACGACCGGGTGCGGGAGAACTCCGCGTACCTCTCGGTCGTCCTGATCTCCCGCGTCGTGACCCGGATCGGAACGGTCGAGGACATCCACCCGGGTGTCATCGAGGACCTGTTCGCGTCCGATCTGGCCTTCCTCCAGGACTTCTACCGACGGATCAACGCAGAGGGGCACACCCGTGCCGCCGTCTCGTGTCCGTCCTGCAAGGAGGAGTTCGCGGTGGATCTCGCCGGCGGTCGCCTGGGGGAATCGTGACGTACGCGGCCGACCTGCTCTACGAGGAAGTCGCGTACCTCGCCTACCACTTCCACTGGCCGCTGGACGACCTGCTGGACCTGGAACATCCGGAACGACTGAAGTTCGTCGCACAGATCGCTCGCCTCAACGGGCAGTAGCGAGGAGCGCAGGGAGGGCGGGAGAGGCATGGGGCTGATGTCCTGGCTGCGCGGCGGTCGTTCCACCGGTGGTGACCCGTCCCCGGGTGATGCGTACGCTTCGCGGCCGGACCGGGAGGACCGTGTCGATGTGGGCGCCCTGGCGCCTGTGCAGCGGTCCGTGACCGGGCAGGACCTGGTGATCGATCCCGGTGGCTTCCAGGCGGCGCTGACCACGCGGCAGGAGACGGCACTCGGTACGCCCCTGGGGCATCTGGTCAGCCCGGACGCACCGGCCGGGCTGGTGCACGGTGTCGCCCTCGCGGCTCCGGGGAGCCCCGCTCCCGCGGTTCAGCGGGCCGTCGAGATGCCGCTGCGCCTGCGGAGCAAGCCCGCTCCGGTGGCCGTTCAGCGCGCTTACGGGGAGAGTGCGCCGGCTCTGACGTCCGCCGCGGGTGCCTCGGACGAAGCCGGTCTGCCTGTACGGCAGTTGGTCGGCGAGCAGTCGCTCGTACAGCGAACGGAGACGGCCGGGCAGGCCGAGGCGGGGCTGGAGGCGAGTACGGATTCGGGTGCGGAGGCTTCGCCGGGTCGGGGTACGGGTCCGGCGGCGGTTCAGCGCACCGCCGCCTCCCCCTCGGTGCAGCCACTTCGACGCACGCCCGGACTCGGGGCGCCGCTGCCCGGTCTGCCGCCGACTGCTCAGCGACAGGCCGACCGGGCGCCGGACACTCAGCCATCCGTGCCCCGGCCTCCGGTGGTTCAGAGAGAGTCCGCCTCAGCTGCGTCGGCAGACAATCCCTTCGCTTCGGGGGATGACGGAACGCCTGTGGCTCCGGAGGTGCAGGCGTCGTCCGACGGGACCGGAGCGGCCGAGCCTGTCGCCCCGCTGCTTGGTGATGCCCCCTTGGCCGGTGCGGTGCCCGGGGGAGAAGCGGGCGGGGAGAGCGTGGCCGCAGCGCCCCAGGCCTCCACTGTTCCCGTCCAGCGCTCCGCGGCTGCCCCGGACGGGCCGACGCCCGTGCCTCCGTCCGCCATCGGCCCGACCGCACCCCTTCTCGGGGAGCGGCCGCTGTCCCTCCGGGCCGTCACCGATCCGGGCGATCCCGGCCCTACGGCCGGGGCGGCGGTCGTTCAGCGCTCCTCCGAGGGCGGCGGGGGGCAGCGGACTGCAACGCCCTCCGGCCCGCCCTCCGCCGTTCCCGTGCGGTGGACCGTCCCGGGTCCGGGAGCACCTTCCGGTCCGCCGGCGGCACTTCTGCAGCGTGAAGTGCCGCCCGTACAGCGGCAGACGGGCGGGGCGCCGCCCGTACCCGCATCGGTGGCTGCCCGTACCGGCAGCCGGTTCGCCGCCTCCCCGACCGCCGGCTCAGTCGCGGTCGCGGCCGGGGTGGCCCAGCGCATGGCCGACGGGAGCGTCGTCTTCGGGGCCGCGCCCCTGCACGGCACGTCACGGCCGGTCATCCAGCGGGACGCGGAGATCGCCGAGGAACCACCACCGCTGCCGGAACCCGAGCCTCCTCCCGTAACGGAACCGGAAACGGAACCGGAGTCGCCATCCGAAGCCGAGGCGGGTGCGGAGGCGGCGCCCGGAGCCGGCACGGCGACCCCCGCCGGGTCACCGGCGGGACAGGGAGCACCTCCCGTGACGGACGAGCTGGTCCGGGCGCTCTACGGGCCGCTCAGCCGGCTCCTCAAGGCCGACCTCCGGCTCGAACGCGAACGCGCCGGATTCCACATCAACACCCGCCACTGAGCCCCACCCCGCAACTGAGTCACCGATCGAGAGGCATGTGCCATGGCCACCTCCCCGGACGACGACCCCGCCGTCAGCGTCTGCTTCGTCGTGACGATCGACGACATCGAGCTCGGGTCGTTCAACACCTGTGACGGGCTGGGCTGCGAAGTGGTCCTGGAGACCCGGGAGGAGGGCGGCAACAACGGGCATTTGTGGCAGCTGCCCACCCGGCTGAAGTACTCCAACGTCAAGCTGTCCCGCCCGCTCACCCGGGAGACGGAGAAGGTGGCGCGCTGGTTCGCCACCATGACGACCGGCTTCAGCCGCAAGACGGCGCATATCGAGGCGCGGACCGGCGACGGACGGAAAGTGGCCCAGTGGGGGCTGCTGGAGGTCGTGCCGGTGCGCTGGACGGGGCCCTCGTTCACTCCCGAATCGCCCAAGGTCGCGATGGAGACGATCGAGATCGCCCACCACGGCTACGTGATGGAGGGCTGAGCGGCGTGAGCGGCGCGGGACCCATCGCCTTCAGTGCCGCCGGTACGTCCGGGGTGGCGTCAGCGGCGAAGGGCGGCTCGGCCAGGCCCAAGCTGGAGCACGCCTACCTGGAACTGCGGACGCCGCCCACCGGGGGTGGGCTCACGCCCGGCGGCCCGTGCGGACGGATCGACTTCCAGTTCAATCCCAAGGAGCTGAGCCTGACCAAGGCCGCCTCCTGGAAGCGGACGCCGGCCAAGGGGGCGAAGAGCTCGGGGCCTCCGGAGTACCAGGGGTCGCAGCCCAGCAAGCTCACCGTCGAGATGTTCTTCGACGCCAGTGACACCCAGGACACCCGGGTGGTGACCTCGGTGGAGCAGCTGTTCGCCTGCTGTGTGCCGACGAGCGAGACCCGGCAGCAGCAGCGGTCGTCACCGCCGTGGGTGGTGTTCCACTGGGGCGGCCTCACCGGGTTCCCCGGCTATGTGAGTCAAGTCGCGGCGAAATACACCCTGTTCACGACCTCAGGCGTGCCGATCCGGGCTGTCTGCCAGGTCACGATGGAGGAGATCAGCGGGGAGACGCCCGGCCAGAACCCGACGTCGGGCGCGCTGGCGGCCCGGCGCGTGCACCGGGTGGCCTCCGGGGACTCGCTGCCCTCGCTCGCCCATCGGGAGTACGGGGACGCCGGTGCCTGGCGGGTGATCGCCGAGGCGAACCGTATCGACGACCCGCTGCGGCTCGCGCCGGGGACACAGCTGCTGCTGCCCGCCCTCGACGAGCTGAGCAGACTCGGCGGCAACGACACGGACCGGGGGCAGGGCCGATGACCCGACAGGGCGTCTCCACCACGCTGGTGGTGGAGTTCAACGGGACACCACTCCCCGCGAAGTTCGTGAACACGCTCGTCGAGGGGTACGTCGACGACAGCCGTACACTCCCCGACCTGTTCCTGCTCCGGTTCCGGGACCCCGACCGTGTCCTGCTGGAACAGACCGGTCTGAAGATCGGCAGCGAGGCCCGGCTGCTGGCCCGTGCGGGCGGCGACACGACTCCCAAGCCGCTGCTCGAAGGAGTGGTCACGGCACTTGAGGTCGAACTCGACGAGACCGGCACGTTCACCGTCGTCCGAGGCCTCGACGAGTCCCACCGGCTGCTGCGGGGCCGGCGGGTCGCCAGCTACCAGAACATGACGCTCGCCGACATCTGCGGTCAGGTCGCCCAGCGCGCCGGACTGAAGCCGGGAACGGTGGACGTCGCGGGCCCGGTGATCGAGCACATCGCCCAGCCCAACGTCACCGACTGGGAGTTCGTGCGCGGGCTCGCCGAGGAGGCCGGTGCGCAGGCGTACGTACGCGACGGGCAGCTGCACATCACCCGCCCCGCCGAGGCGAGCGGGGCGCCGGACGGATCCGCGCGCGCCGAACGCAACCCCCTCGTCCTCGAACTCGGCGACAACCTGCTGCGCTGCCGCGCCGGGGTCTCGGCCGCCGAGCAGGTGTCCGAGGTGGAAGTACGCGGCTGGGACGTCGGGGCGAAGCAGCCGGTGGTGGGCAGGGCCCCGGCCGGCACGTCGTCGACGCTGGAACTCGGGGTGACGGCGGCCGAGGTCTCCGCCCCCTTCGGCGAGGCACGGTTCGTGGTGACGGACGCGGCGTACGGGGCGCAGGCGCAGGTGGACCGGGCGGCGAAGGCGCTGGCGGAGCGGATCGCCGGGTCGTTCGCGGAACTGGAAGCGGTGATCCGGGGAAACCCCGAGGTGACGGCGGGCAGCGCGGTGGCACTGAACGCGGTGGGCGCACCGTTCGAGGGCCGGTACACCGTCACGTCCTCGCGGCACGTCTTCGACGCCGTGCGCGGCTACGAGACCTGGATCACCGTGTCCGGGCAGCAGGAACGCTCGCTGTTCGGGCTCACCGGAGGTGGCGGGCAGGGGTCGGCGGGCGCGGCCGGGGGAGGGGGCCGATGTGCCGGACTGGTCAACGGGACGGTGACGGACACCCAGGATCCGGAGGGGTCGGGCCGGGTGAAGGTGCGCTTCCCCTGGCTGTCGGACGAGTACGCGAGTGACTGGGCACGCACGGCACAGTCCGGCGGGACGGGCGGCGGCGAGGCCTTCATCCCGGAGGTCGGGGACGAGGTGCTGGTCGGCTTCGAGCACGGGCACCTGGACCGGCCCTACGTGCTGGCCGGGCTGTACAACGGGAAGGACCGGCCCGGCGGTGGCGGTGGCGGTGGCGCCCCGGCCTCCGGGGGAGCTCCCGGTGACGGCGGCGAGCTCGTCGATCCCACCACCGGCGCGGTGAACCGTCGTGCCTTCGCGTCCAAGAGCGGAAACCAGCTCGAACTGCTGGACGCGGCCAACGGCCCGCAGGGAGTCAGGCTCAGCACCGGCGACGGGAAACTCACCATCGACCTGGACCGTCGGGGCACGGCCGTCGTCATCAACAGCGACGGCAGCGTGACGATCGAGGCCAGGGAACAGGTCTCCGTCAAGGCGGCCAAGGGGGTTGCTCTGGACGCCGGACGCGGCGCGCTGGAACTCACCGGCGACAGCGTCACGGTGACGTCCCGCAGCGGAGTCGCACTCGACGGCGGGAACGGAAAGGTCGCGCTCTCCACCGGCGGCGCGGTGGAGGTCCAGGGCGGCCAGGTCACGGTCAACGGCACACAGCGCACGGACGTGAAGAGCGGTGGGTCGGTGGCCGTCAACGCACCGATGATCACGCTCAACTGACGTAGCGGGACCACGGGAACAGGAGTACACCGCATGCCGCCAGCAGCAGCCGCACGGGTCACCGACCCCACCGGACACCCCGGCGCGGTCGGTCCGCCGGGAGTGCCGTCGGTCCTGATCGGCGGGAAGCCCGCCGCCACGGTGGGCACCTCGCACCAGTGCGCGTCGCCCGCGGTCCACCCGCCGTCCACGATCGCACCGCCCGGCAGCTCCACCGTGCTGATCGGCGGCAAGCCCGCAGCCCGCGTGGGCGACCGGAGCGGCTGCGGTGCGCCGGTCGTGTCGGGGTGTCCCACCGTACTGATCGGAGGCTGAGCAGGGATGGGACAGCAGTTCATCGGAGCAGGCTGGGCGTTCCCGCCCCGCACCGACGCCACCGGGTCCATCGCGCTGGTGCGCGGCGAGCGGGAGCTGGAGGAGTCGATCAGGCTGATCCTGGCGACATCCCCCGGCGAGCGGCCGATGCGGCCCGAGTTCGGCTGCGCGGTCAACGACTACGTGTTCGCCCCCGCCGACGCTGGGACTGCAGGACAGCTCGCGTACGAAGTACGGCTGGCGCTGGAGCGCTGGGAGCCGCGGATCGAGGTCGCCGAGGTCACCGTGCGGTTCGACGAGGCGGACAACGGCGTCCTCTACATCGACATCGGCTACTCGGTGCGCGGCTCCAACGACCCCCGAAACCTCGTCTTCCCGTTCTACGTGATCCCGCAGCACGCGCAGGAGACGAGCCACGACGACGAGGAGGCCGGCGCGTGACGCTGCCCAGTCCCCATCTGGACGACCGCCGCTTCCAGGGCCTGGTGGACGAGGCCAAACGCCGGGTCCAGCAGCGCTGCCCGGAGTGGACCGACCACAACGTGTCGGACCCGGGCGTCACCCTCATCGAGGCGTTCGCCACCATGGTCGACCAGCTCGTCTACCGCGTGAACCGGGTACCGGAGAAGAGCTATCTCACCTTCCTCGACCTGATCGGCGTCCGGCTGCACCCGCCCACGGCCGCCCACACCGACGTGACGTTCCGGCTCTCCGCACCCCGGCCCGACCCGGTCGTCGTGCGGACCGGGACGGAGGTCGCCACCGTGCGTACGGAGACGGAGGAAGCCGTCGTCTTCACGACCGCCGAGCAGCTGACGATCGTTCCCTGCGCCTTCGCCCACCTCGCCACCTGGCCGGTGTCGGGGGAGGCGGCGGACCGCACGGAGGAGCTGGCGATCGGACGGGACGTGACGTGTTTCGGGGCGACCCCGGCGCCCGGCGACTGCCTCTACGTCGGTCTGTCGGCCGCGGTGCCTGCCGGAGTCGTCGTCCTGCGACTCGACTGCAAGGTCGAGGGTGTCGGGGTCGATCCGCTGCGTCCGCCGCTGGTCTGGGAAGCCTGGGACGGTACCGCCTGGACGGTCTGCGAGGTCGAGAAGGACGACACCGGAGGCTTCAACCGCTCCGGCGAGCTGATCCTCCATCTGCCGAGGACGCACACCCCGGCGGCCGTCGTACGGCGCACCGGGGGCTGGCTGCGCTGCCGCCTGATCGAGGCGGAGCCAGGCCGGCCGACCTACCTGGCACCGCCCGTCGTCCGCCGGATCACCGCCTTCACCATCGGCGCGACCGTGGCCGCCGAGCATGCCGAGACCATCGCCGACGAGGTGCTCGGCGCGGCGGAAGGCGTACCCGGCCAGGCGTTCGCGCTGGCCCGTCCGCCCGTGGTGCCGGGCGACTTCGTGGTCGAGGTGGCCGACCCCGCGAGCGGACCGGATGCGGAGTACACCCGGTGGACCCGGGTCGACGACTTCGCGCACTCCGGGCCGGAGGACCGCCACATCACCCTCGACCCGAACTCCGGCCGGGTCGAGTTCGGTCCGGCCGTACGGGAACGGGACGGCTCCGTCCGC
This sequence comes from Streptomyces sp. LN549, assembly GCF_043203805.1. Lineage (NCBI taxonomy): Bacteria > Bacillati > Actinomycetota > Actinomycetes > Kitasatosporales > Streptomycetaceae > Streptomyces > Streptomyces sp. LN549. Next base: position 8,721,857 of record NZ_JAZHRI010000002.1, read on the forward strand.
CACTACGGCGCGGTCCCCGCGAAGGGCGCCACCGTCCGGGTGCGTTCCTACCGTACGGGCGGCGGGCTGCGCGGCAATGTCGCCAGGTCGACACTGAAGGTCCTGCGCAGCGCGATCCCATACGTGGCACGGGTGGAGAACCGCCGACCGGCCCTCGGCGGCGTCGACGGCGAGAGCGTCGACAGCGCCCGGGTGCGGGGGCCGATGACGCTGCGCACCCTGCACCGCGCCGTCGTCCCGCACGACTACGAAATCCTAGCCCGCGACGTCGCCCCGGACGCGGCACGCGTGCACTGCATCCGGGCCGGTGCGGCCGAGGACGGGGACGCGGACGACAACGACGGTTCCGCCCACGGGGTGCGGCTGCTCGTCGTCCCGGCCGGTCGCAGCGACGAGCAGGGCAGGATCGAGTTCGACGAACTCGTCCCTCCCGCGCACACCCTCCGCCTCATCGCCGGACACCTGGAGGCCCGCCGCCCCATCGGGGCCCGGCTCGTGGTCGAGCCGCCGTTCTACCAGGGCGTCACCGTCGTCGCCTCGGTGCAGGCCGAGCGCGGGGCCGTCGTGGAGCGCGTACGGGAGGCGGCGCTGGCCGCGCTGTACGGGTACTTCAACGCACTGTCCGGCGGGCCGGGCGGGCAGGGCTGGCCCTTCGGGCGGCCGGTCCAGTCGGGCGAGGCGTTCGCCGTGCTCCAGCGGGTGCCGGGGGTGGATCTCGTGGAGGACGTACGGCTCTACCGCGCCGATCCGGTCACCGGTGAGCGCACCGACGCCACGGCCAAGATCCCGCTGGACCGCCACGCGCTGGTCTTCAGCTACGAGCACCAGCTCCGGGTGAGAGGAGCCTGAGAAGATGCGTACCGGCGTCACCGGACTCCCGACCCCGCACCCCCTGATCGACCAACTGCCCGCCGTCTACCTGGAGCAGGACTTCCTCCGGCGCTTCCTTGCCGCGCTCGACGACGTGCTCGCCCCTGTGCTGCTCACCATCGACAACCTGCCCGCCCACCTCGACCCCCGCAGCGCCCCGGAGGACTTCCTGGCCTGGCTGGCCCAGTGGGTGGCGGTGGAGCAGCACGAGGACAGTCCCGTCGAGCGGCGCCGGGAGACGGTACGGGGGGCGGTCGCGCGGCATGCCCGGCGCGGCACGGCGGGCGGGCTGGCCGATGCGGTGCGGCTGGAGACGGGCGCGGAGCCGGAGATCACCGAGAGCGGCGGAACGGCCTGGTCGACCGTGTCGCAGACCGCGCTGCCGGGCCGGGCACGCCCCTGGGTGACGATCCGGGTCCGGGAACGGCCGGGGCGTGCGATCGACCGGGTGCGGCTGGAGGAGCTCATCGGGACCGAGGTCCCGGCGCATGTGGGGTACACGCTGGAGATCCTGCCTCCGGCCGGGGACGTGGGGGGCGGTGTGCAGTGATCTGCGAGGCGTGTGGTCACCGGAATGCGCCGGGGCGGGAGTTCTGCGCGTCCTGCGAGGCGTTCCTGGCGTGGGAGCCGGAGGGGGCGGGCGGGGCCGAACCGGGGCCGCGGCCGGCCGGCCGGCCGGAGCCGGTGGCACCGGCCCCCGACCGGGAGCCTGTTCTGCCCGTCGTCCCGCCCGCGGTTCCGGCGTCCGGTCCCGCACGCATGCCCACCGTGCCGCCCACCGCACCGGCTTCCCCTCCGCAGCCGGCGGCGGCTCCCCGGCGCCCCGGAGACGCTACGGACGGTCCCGCCCCCGGGCCCGCGGCATGGGCGCCCGGCCCGGAACCCAGCGCCCCCGCCTCGCCGGGACCGGCGAGGGGCGTGCCCGTGGTGTGCCCCAACTGCCGTGCGGAGAACGCGCCGGAACGCACACTCTGCGTCCGGTGCGCCCTGCTCCTCGACCCGGGGCCGCCCCCCGGCCTCCGCCCGCCGTGGTGGCGGCGGATCCTTCGCCGGGGGCTGGGGAAGAAGACCCACGCCGCCGGTACGCGGCCACGGCGCGGACGGCGCAGACCGAGGCCGGCACTGCCGGTCGTGCTGCTTCTGCTGGCGGTCGGAATCTGGTTCGCGCTGCCGCACCTGTCCGGCCTGCTCGGCTTCGCCAAGGAGGAGACCGGGGCCCCGGAGGCGGTTCCGCCATCCACGTCCCGGAGTTCCAGCGCGGCGTCGGGACACCCGGCCGCTGCGGCCTTCGACGGATTCAACAACCGGTACTGGGCGCCGCGGGAGAGCGGTGACGGCGTGGGCGAGTATCTGGAATGCTCGTTCACGCAGCCGGTGCGGCTGCTGAAGATGGTGGTGTTCTCCGGGACCTCGGCGCGGAAGGACGAATTCCTCACACAGGCCAGGCCGGCGCGGATCACCGTGGTCCTGACCTCGAAGGACGGCAAGGAGAGCAGCCGGACGATCCGGCTGGCGGATCAGTCGGGCCAGCAGACCTTCGACGTACGGGGATCGGACACGGTCGGTGTCCGGCTCACGGTCGAATCCGCGTACGGCACCGGCAAGGGCCGCCGGACGGCGGTCGCGGAGGTCGAGTTCTTCGGCCACCGGTCCTGACGCTCCGGCGTCTGCCCGATGGCTGAGGAACTCGCTCCGGGCGCCGTCGGTTCGGGCCGGCTCCTCAGCGGCAGACGCTGAGTGCGCCTGCCGTGTCGACCACCGGCGCCAGTTGGGACGCGATGGTTCCCGCGTCGGGCCTCAGCGAGCCGTCGAAGGCGGCTGATCCGATCGTGAAGGCATCCGCACCGGCCACTGCGAGGTCCCGGATCTGGTCGGTGCCCGAGATGGAACCGGCGACGACCAGACGGCCCGAGGTCGCGGCGCGGGCGGCCCGGACCAGGTCGAGGGGGTCGGCGTCGATGGCGCGGTACGCGAGCAGGTCGACGCCGGAGCAGCCCGCGGCCTCCGCTCTCCGGCAGTCGTCGGCGATGCGGCCGGGGCCACCGGCGAGGCGGGTGGGGTGGCCGAGGGGACGGCCGGCGAAGGGCAGGTAGCCGATCGGCGTGCCGTGCAGAAGGCCGAGGGTCTCCTCGATCCACGTACCGCCCATGAGCCAGTCCACGCCGAGCTCGGCGGCCGTCCGTACCGAGGCGAGCGCCTGCTCCCGGTCGGTGCTCACCACTTCGAGGTAGGTGGTGGCGCCCCTGATCCTGAGGGCGTCGTGGAGCCGGACGAGGGTGTCGCGGTCCACGCCGACGTCCTTGAACCCGATGTGGGTGATCCCGAGATCCTCGACGGCGTCGAGGACTTCGAGGCAGTCGGTGACGGTCCGGTCGTCGCGGGTGAGCATGAAGATGAAGTCCACGGTGGTCCTTCGGGTCTGTGGCGGGTCGATCGGGCCGGTGGTCAGCGACGGTCCGCCGCCGCTGCGGAGAGGCGGTCGGCGTGGTGCAGCGCGGTGAGCAGACTGGTGTGGTCGGCCGTGCCGCGGCCTGCGATGTCGAACGCCGTGCCGTGGTCGACGCTGGCACGGACGAAGGGCAGGCCGATGGTGATGTTGACACCGTGCTCCAGCCCCAGGTACTTGACGGGGATGAGGCCCTGGTCGTGGTACTGCGCGACCACGACGTCGAACTCTCCGGCGCGGGCCCTCATGAAGACGGTGTCGGCAGGCCAGGGGCCGGAGGCCTGGATCCCCTCGTCCTGTGCGGCTCGGATCGCCGGGGCGATGGCATCCAGGTCCTCGCGGCCGAACAGACCGTTCTCGCCCGCGTGAGGGTTGAGTCCGGCCACCGCGATGCGCGGGGCGCGCAGACCGCCGCGTCGGAGCGTGCGGTGAGTGAGCCGGATGATGCCGAGTTCCCGCGCGGTGTCGATCGCGTCGATCGCGGTGCGCAGCGACTGATGGACGGTCACCAGTACGACCCTCAGCTCCTCGTTGGCGAGCATCATGGCGTAGTCGGTGGTGCCCGAGAGGTCGGCCAGCATCTCGGTGTGCCCCGGGTAGGGGACTGCGCCGAGCCGCAGCGCCTCCTTGTTCACCGGCGCGGTCACCAGAGCGCGTACGTCGCCGCCCAGAGCCAGTTCGATGCCGCGGCGGACGTACTGGAAGGAGGCCGCGCCCGCACGGGCGTCGAGGGAACCCCATGGCAGGTCCGCGGGCAGATCGCTCTCGGCGAGGACGTCCACCGTGCCGGGTGCGTACGCTGCCCGGTCGACAGCATCGACCGGGCGCAGGACCAGACCGGTGCCGGCGAAGCTGTCGGCACGGGCGAGGACGTGGGCGTCGCCGATGACGACGACGGGCACGTTGCGCCGCGGGTCGGCACACGCCCTGAGGGTGATCTCGGGGCCGATGCCGCAGGGGTCGCCCATGGTGAGGGCGATCGGAGTCATGCGTGGTCCCCTCGGTCGGGGGCGGGCCGGCCGGCGGGTTGCCGGACCAGATGACACAGCCGCAGGAGCATCCCGTCGTCGCCGAAGCCGCCCGCCTTGATCAGGACGGGGAGGGAGGGCAGGCCGAGCGGGGTTCCGCGGGCGACGCCGGGCTCGGGCTCGTCGAGAAGGTCGATCCCGTCGATGCCGAGGGCCTTGAGCACGGTGGCGGCCGTCTCCCCGCCGGTGACGACGAGTGCGTCGACCAGACGCTCCTCGGACAGTGTCCGTACTACTGCGGCCAGGGAACGGGCGAGCGCTCGCGCGGTTCGCGGTGCGTGACGCTCATCGGGTGTCTGCACAGTGACGACGGGAGCCGCCAGGGCGCGTATCGCTTGCACCGTCGCCGCTGGATCGTCGCCGACGGTGATCCCCTGGACGTCCGACCGGATGCGGAGCGCTGCCAGCTGCCGCCGGGTCGCCGGGTTGGCGCTGCCGACGACGACAAGCGGCCGGCGGGCCGGTACGGGCGCGGAACCAACCGGTCCGTCGCCCTGTGCGCACCGTCGGGCCAGCGCGGCCGCGAGTCCCGGGGAGCCGACCCACAGGACGTCGTCGAGGTGCGGGACCGCCGCGACGAGGTGGTCGAGGTCGTCGTCCGTTGCGGCGGAGCAGACGATCAGAGCGCCTCGGCCGATCAGGCCGGGCAGTTCGGCCGCCCGGTCCGGCCCGACCGGAACGGCGTCCGGGAACACCGTTGTGAGGTCCGAGCACCGGACCGGGTGAACGGGGTCGCGGGCGAAATCGCTCTCGTGGACCGGCACCCCCCGCACGTGCTGGACCGCCTCGACCGTCACCCTGCCCTCCGCGGGGAAGGCGGGGGCGATGACGACGGCCCGCCGCCGGGATCCCGCCCACGCGGCCCGGACCTCCGCCGCGACATGGCCGCGCAGCGTCGAGTCCACGGTCTTGAACAGGAGCGCGGAGCCGGCGAACCGGCGGGCGGCCCGGCCCGTACGTGCGGCGGCGGCTTCCTGGTCCAGCAGCCGGGTCCCGAGATCGACCGCGGTCACACCCGTGACAGGCAGGAGTTCGGTCGTGGGGCCGGACAGGAGGATTCGTGCCTCGTGGCCGGTCCGGCGGAACGGGGCTGCCCCGTCCCCGGCACTGGTGAGGTCATCCGCGAGGATGCCGATGCCCTGCCGGGCGCCGTTGCCGGATGTCATGCCGTACCTCTCCGTCGAACCGTCCATGTGTGAATGAATCAATAGTCGATGACATCAAGGACGCAGGACAAACGATTCGTTCTCACACCGGGCGTGAGTAAAATTCACAGATGCGATGGTCCTTCCTTCCTCCGCTGAACTCCCTTCTGCCCTTCGAGGCGACCGTCCGGCACGCGAGCATGACGGCAGCCGCGCAGGAGCTGCATGTGACGCACGGTGCGGTGAGCAGGCAGGTGCAGAACCTCGAGCGAACCCTCGGGGTGTCGCTCTTCGAGCGCGGGGCACGCAGCCTGCGGCCCACCCAGGAAGCGCGCCAGCTGGCCGCGGTGGTCAGGGACGCACTCGATCAGATCGATGCCGCCGCCCGGCAGGCCTCCCGGCGCGCCCCCACAGGACCGTTCACCCTGTCGTGCGAGCCCACTCTCCTGATGCGGTGGCTCATTCCCCGGCTGCCCGATCTGGCGGCGCTCGTGCCCGACGTCACCGTGCATCTGTCCGCGGGAGGCGGCCCCGTCTTCTTCGAACGGGACAACATCGACCTCGCCATTCGGCGGGACGATTTCCCCTTTCCCGCGGGGGCGCACCGAACCCGGCTGTTCGCCGAGAGGATCGGACCTGTCTGCCGACCCGACCTCGCGCCCCGGCTCATGGATCCCGGCAAAGCGGACGTCACCCTTCTGCACTCCGGGACGCGAACGCAGGCCTGGGACGACTGGAAGCGCATCACAGGCATCACCGGCATCACGGCGGAGCCGGCCGCGCAGCAGACGCTTGAGCACTTCTACCTGACCGTCCAGGCCGCATCGGCCGGCGTGGGGGTCGCGATCGCCCCGTACGCAGTCGTCCGCGACGACCTGGAGCGGGGACAGCTCGTCGCCCCCTTCGGGTTCGTCCCCGACGGCACCGGCTACCACCTCCTCAGCCGCCGGCCGCCCGAACAGGACGAGCGGCTTCGCCGGCTGACGTCCTGGCTGCGGAGCCGTACGGATGAGCTCGACACCGGTCATGACCGGGCGCATCCGCCGCAGGACCCCGCCCAGAAGTGAGGCGTGTCCGTCGCCCGCGGCCGCGCGGGGCGTCAGGAGGGCCCTGCCCGGCCGGTGTCGCGGCGACCGAGACGCGTGAGGCGCGCCTCGCTTGCGGCCGCGCGGCGGGCGCGGCAGGGTTCCGGGGTGTGGCCACTCTCCTGATCGTGCATCACACGCCCTCGCCCAACTGTCAGGCGCTGTTCGAAGCCGCCGTCTCCGGTGCGACGACCGACGAGATCGAAGGCGTCCGGGTCGAGCGGCGCGCGGCGCTCGCCGCGACGGCCTCCGACGTGCTCGCCGCCGACGGCATCCTGCTCGGCACGCCGGCGAACCTCGGCTACATGTCCGGCGCCCTCAAGCACTTCTTCGACCAGGTCTACTACCCCTGCCTCGACGAGACGCGTGGCCGCCCCTTCGGGTACTACGTGCACGGCGGGAACGACGTCACCGGGGCCGTGCGGGCCATCGAGTCGATCACGACAGGCCTGGGATGGCGCCGCGCGACCGACGCCGTGACGGTCACGGGAGAACCCGCCAAGGCCGACATCGAGGCCTGCTGGGAGCTGGGGGCGACCCTGGCCGCCGGCCTGGCCGACTGACCGCCGGCCCTTACCCCTCGTGGCGGGCCCGACGGCCTCTGCCGCCGCCTGGCGGGCCGGACTGCCCACGCCCGGCCTTTCTGCAACCCCTGGCGGGGCCCGATGGCCCCGCCGCCTCACCCGCTTGCCGGTCCGGGGGTTGCCGTTAATGTCGATATGTAGGCCAAAAGTGCGTTTTCGTTTCCGCGCTCTCCCGCTGGAGGGACGGCGCCGTACGAGAAGGAGCCTCCCATGACCAGCACATTGCGGAGCGCGATAGCCCTGGCCGGAGCGGCAGCCCTGTCACTGGGTGCGGTGGCGACCAGCGGTGCGGCGCAGCCGGGAGCGGGCCGTCAGGCCGACGAGGTCAAGATCGGGTTGCTGCTGCCCGAGAGCAAGACCACGCGATACGAGAAGTTCGACCGGCCGTACATCGAGGACAAGATCAAGGAACTGGCACCCGGCGCCCAGATCGACTACTACAACGCCGCCGAGAGCGCCACCACCCAGCAGCAGCAGGTGAACACCGCCCTCGCCAAGGGCGACCAGGTGCTCATCCTGGACGCCGTGGACGCCAAGTCGATCCAGTCCTCCGTGCAGAAGGCACGGGACGCGGGCGTGAAGGTCGTGGCGTACGACCGGCTCGCGCAGGGCCCCGTCGACGCCTACGTCTCGTACGACAACCACAAGGTCGGCGAATTGCAGGGCAAGGCGCTGCTCGCCGCACTGGGCGACAAGGCCGAAAGCGGCGAGATCGTCATGCAGAACGGCTCGCCGACCGACCCGAACGCGGCGGAGTTCAAGGCCGGTGCCCACTCCGTCCTCGACGGGAAGGTGAAGATCGGCAAGGAGTACGACACCCCGAACTGGGACCCGAACAACGCCAACCAGCAGATGGCGGGCGCCATCAGCGCCCTCGGCAAGGACAAGATCGTCGGTGTGTACTCGGCCAACGACGGTCTGGCCGCCGGTATCGCCACCGCCCTCAAGGCGGCCGGCATCAGCGTGCCGCTGACCGGGCAGGACGCCCAGCTCGACGCCATCCAGCGGATCCTGGCAGGCACGCAGACCATCACGATCGAGAAGCCGTACAAGCCGGAGGCGGACACCGCGGCCGCGATGGCGGTCGACCTCGCGCAGGGCAAGGACATCCCCAAGTCCCTGACGCCGACGACCGTCACCAGCGGCAGCGGTGAGAAGGTCCCGGCCAAGCTGCTGACACCGGTCGTGGTCGACAAGGACAACATCAAGGACACCGTCGTCAAGGACGGCCTGTACTCGGTCGAGGAGATCTGCACTCCCGCCTACTCCGACGCCTGCGAGAAGGTCGGCCTCCAGTAGCCGCGACTCCACGTATCCGGTCGGGCCGCACCGCGCGGCCCGGCCGGCGGGGGCCGAGACTGTCCGCCCGTGCGTACGGGCAACCCAGGAGGCGGTTCCTTTGCCGCAAGAACCTGTGCTCACTCTGCGGGGGATCTCCAAACGCTTCGGCGCCGTCCAGGCGCTGTCGGGCTTCGACCTGGAGGTCCACCCCGGCGAGGTGGTCGCGCTCGTCGGCGACAACGGTGCCGGCAAGTCGACCGCGGTCAAGGCCATCGCGGGAGTCAACCCACCTGACGAGGGCGTCATCGAATGGCAGGGCCGCCCCGTCTCCATCGGCCGCCCCCACGACGCCCAGAACCTCGGCATCGCGACCGTCTACCAGGACCTGGCCCTGTGCGACAACCTCGACGTGGTCGGCAACCTCTTCCTCGGCCGCGAACTGCGCCGCTTCGGCGTCCTCGACGAGGTCCGCATGGACCAGCGCTCACGCGAGCTGCTCAACACGCTCTCCATCCGCATCCCGAGTGTCCGCATCCCCGTCGCCTCGCTCTCGGGCGGACAGCGCCAGACGGTGGCCATCGCCCGCTCCCTGATCGGTGACCCGAAGGTCGTCATCCTCGACGAACCCACCGCCGCCCTGGGTGTGGAGCAGACGGCCGAGGTCCTCGACCTGGTCGAACGGCTCAGGGAACGCGGCCTCGGGACCATCCTGGTCAGCCACAACATGGTGGACGTGATGGCGGTCGCGGACCGGATCGCGGTGATGCGCCTGGGACGCAACAACGGCTTCTTCGACCGGCGTTCCACCACCACCGAGGAGATCATCTCCGCCATCACCGGGGCCTCCGACAGCGCGGTCACCCGCCGCCAGGCCCGAAAGCGGGAGGAGGAGCGATGACCCGTCAACCGGCACGCGACGACGCCCAGGAACCCGCGCGCGACGCCATGCCCGCCGTCGACACGCGCCTGCTCGTTCGCGAGGAGGGCGTCCGCGGATACGCGGGGGAGTTCTGGCGCAAGATGCGCAGCGGGGAACTGGGTTCCCTCCCCGTCGTCATCGCCGTGATCATCATCTGGACGGTGTTCGGCAGTCTGAACAGCACCTTCCTCTCGGCCCAGAACCTCTCCGACCTCAGCCAGCAGATCGTCGGCACCGGCATGATCGCCGTCGGTATCGTCTTCGTCCTGCTCCTCGGCGAGATCGACCTGTCCGTGGGGTCCGTCAGCGGTCTGTGTGCCGCGATCTTCGCCGTACTCAACGTCCTGAACGGCATGAACGAATGGCTGGCGCTCCTGATCGCCGTACTGGGCGGAGCGGCCGTCGGCCTCATCCAGGGCTTCTTCTTCGCGAAAGTCGGAGTGCCGGCGTTCGTCGTCACGCTTGCGGGCAACCTTGCCTGGAACGGGCTGATGCTCCAGGTGCTCGGCTCCAGCGGCACGGTCAACATCCCGGGCGACACCATCGTCGCCGAGATCTACTCGACCATCTACCACAGCCCGGTCGCCGCCTACGCGACCGCGGCGGCCGGCGTCGGACTCTTCCTGGCGGCCTCCCTGCTGGACGCCGCGCGCCGCAGGAAGGCCAAAGTGCCCTCCCGTCCGGTCGCGGAGATCGTGCTGCGTGCGATCGTCATCGCCGCCATCGCCTTCGTCACCGCGTACATCCTCAACCGGTACCAGGGCCTCCCGCTGGCCCTCCTGATCTTCCTGATCGTCCTGGTGGTACTGGACTTCGTGCTGCGCCGCACCACCTACGGACGCAAGGTCTTCGCGGTCGGCGGCAACTCGGAGGGTGCCCGACGGGCAGGCATCAGCGTGCCGTTCGTCCGGATGTCCGTCTTCTCGATCTCCGGCACCATGGCGGCCGTCGGGGGCCTCTTCCTCGCCGGGCAGATCCAGTCCGCGAGCCAGACCTCGGGCGGTGGCAACCTCCTGATGAACGTCATCGCCGCGGCCGTCATCGGCGGCACGAGCCTGTTCGGCGGGCGCGGTTCGGTCTGGTCGGCCCTGCTCGGCGCCCTGGTGATCGGATCCATCCAGTCCGGGATGAACATCATGGGTGTGAGCAACGCGGTCCAGTTCATGATCACGGGATCGGTCCTGCTGGCGGCCGTGGTCGTCGACTCGCTGTCCCGCAGGAGCCAGAAGGCCGCAGGGCGCGCGTGACCCGTACGCGGCCGGGCCCTGTCGGCAGCTCCACGGACGCGCGGCATCCTCTCCGGTCGGCCCTTGGCGTAGTCGTGCGTCAACTCGCCTGGTTCTAGAAGTGGTTGGTCGGTTGCCCGGTCTGTACGTGGCACTCCGTGAGCGCCAGCCGGCCCCAGGACGCCTGCCGGAGGGAACAGATGGCGCGGCCGCGTTGTTGTGGGGCGTGGCAGTACAAGCGTGACCGATGTGAGCAGGACCATGATCTATGGGGCATTGCGCGGTGCTGTCGGCGCGCGTAGCGTTCCGGGCAGGTCATGAGTGTCAGCGTCAAGCCCTGGCTTGCTGACCGGCAACCCTCCCGCGCGGCGGGGTGCTCCAGGTGACGACCAGGCGGGGCCCGTCCGGGTTCCGCAAGCGCGAGGCCTTCGGGCCCGCCGAGCCGGAAGAGCGGAGGCGAGGGTCATGTCACCGGTGTCCTGCCCGCTCGTCAGGGTGCTCGCCCCCCGGCGCCGCGTCCACCTCTACTCCCGGCCCCACATCGACCTCCAGCGCGTGGCCGGCGCGCTCTGTTGTTCCTGACCCGTACCCGCGACGCCGAACCTCCAGACGAGGCCCGGCGATCACCCACGGTCGATCAGGAAGGCACCCTTTCGTGTCCGCATCGTCTTTGCCGCACCCTGCCCTGCCCGCTTCGCTCCTCCACCTCGCCGTCGCCCTCAACGGCGCGGGCTGGCACCCTGCCGCCTGGCGCGAGCCGGAGGCCCGGCCCGGGGAACTGCTCACTGCCGCGTACTGGACCGACATCGTCACCGAGGCCGAACGCGGCCTGATCGACTTCGTGACGATCGAGGACGCGCTCGGGCTCCAGTCCTCGCAGTTCACCGAGCCCGACGGCCGCACCGACCAGGAGCGCGGGCGCCTCGACGCGGTGCTCATCGCCGCCCGCGTGGCTCCCTTGACCCGGCACATCGGGCTCGTCCCCACCGTGGTCGCCACGCACACGGAGCCGTTCCACATCTCCAAGGCGATCGCCACCCTCGACTACGTGAGCACCGGCCGGGCCGGTCTGCGCATCCAGGTGTCGGCCCGGAGCTACGAAGCCGCCCACTTCGGCCGTCGTACGTTCCCGCACTTCCGTATCGAGGACCTGGACACTCCGTCCGTCCGCGCGCTGACCGCCGAGCTGTTCGAGGAAGCCGGCGACTACGTCGAGGCGGTACGCCGCCTGTGGGACAGCTGGGAGGACGGGGCGGAGATCCGGGACGAGGCCACAGGCCGTTTCATCGACCGCGACAAGCTGCACTACATCGACTTCGAAGGCCGGAACTTCAGCGTCAAGGGCCCCTCCATCACACCCCGGCCCCCGCAGGGGCAGCCGGTCGTCAGCGCCCTGGCCCACCGACGCGTGCCCTTCCAACTGGTGGCCCGTTCAACGGACATCGGGTACATCACCCCGCACGACACCGGCCAGGCCGGAGAGATCGTCGACGAGATCCGCACCGAACAGGCTGCGGCGGGCAGGGCGGAGGAACCCCTCCACCTCTTCGGGGACCTCGTGGTCTTCCTCGACGACGATCCCGGAGTCGCCGCGGCCCGCCGGGACCGTCTCGACGGCCTTGCGGGATACCCGTACTCCAGCGACGCGAAGGTCTTCACCGGCACACCCGCCCAACTGGCGGACCTGCTCCTGGACTGGCAGCAGGCGGGGCTCTCCGGCTTCCGGCTGCGCCCCGCCGTGATCGGCCACGACCTCCCGGCGATCACCCGCGGACTCGTGCCCGAACTGCAGCGCCGGGGTGCCTTCCGGAGCGCCTACGAGGCCGACACCCTGCGCGGGCTGCTCGGACTCGCCCGCCCCGCCAACCGCTACGCCACCGTCTGAGCCGGAGGGACCACCGACATGAGCACCAGCAACGGCGCCGGCACCAGCAACGGCAAGCCGCTCAAGCAGATTCATCTCGCCGCTCACTTCCCGGGCGTCAACAACACCACCGTGTGGAGCGACCCCAAGGCCGGCAGTCACGTCGAGTTCAGCTCGTTCGCGCACTTCGCCCGCACCGCCGAACGCGCCAAGTTCGACTTCCTGTTTCTCGCCGAAGGGCTTCGGCTCCGCGAACAGGGCGGGAAGATCTACGACTTGGATGTCGTGGGACGCCCCGACACCTTTACCGTGCTGTCCGCTCTCGCCGCCGTCACCGAACACCTCGGTCTCACCGGCACGATCAACTCCACGTTCAACGAGCCCTACGAGGTGGCCCGCCAGTTCGCCAGCCTCGATCACCTCTCGGGCGGGCGCGCGGCGTGGAACGTCGTCACTTCCTGGGACGCCTTCACCGGCGAGAACTTCCGCCGCGGCGGATTCCTCCCGCAGGAGGAGCGGTACTCCCGTGCCAGGGAGTTCCTCGCCACGGCCAACGAACTGTTCGACTCATGGCGGGGTGACGAGATCGTCGCCGACCCGCGGACCGGCACGTTCCTGCGGGACGCCCGGGCCGGATCCTTCGTGCACAAGGGACAGCACTTCGACATCGAGGGACAGTTCAACGTCCCGCGCAGCCCGCAGGGCCGCCCGGTGGTCTTCCAGGCCGGCGACTCCGACGAAGGACGCGAGTTCGCCGCGGAGGGCGCCGACGCGATCTTCAGCCGCTACAGCACCCTCAAGGAGGGCCAGGCGTTCTACACGGACGTCAAGGGGCGCCTCGCCCGCCACGGCCGCACCCACGACCAGCTGCTGATCCTGCCCGCCGCGACCTTCGTCCTCGGCGACACCGACGCCGAGGCGCAGGAACTGGCCCGCGAGGTACGCCGGCAGCAGGTCAGCGGCGCCACCGCGATCAAGCACCTCGAGTTCGTCTGGAACCGCGACCTTTCCTCGTACGACCCCGAAGGGCCGCTCCCCGGCATCGATCCGGACCTCGGCGAGCACACCATCGCCCGCGGTCGCGCCCAGGTACGCATGTACCGCGACCCGCTGGCCATCGCCCGGGAGTGGCGGGAGCTCGCGGCCGCCAAGAACTGGTCGATCCGCGACCTGGTCATCGAGACCGGCAACCGCCAGGCCTTCGTCGGCTCGGCGGCCACCGTCGCCGGGACCATCAACGACTTCGTCCAGACCGACGCCGCCGACGGTTTCATCCTCGTCCCGCACATCACCCCCGGCGGTCTGGACGTCTTCGCCGACACCGTGGTCCCGCTCCTTCAGGAGCGGGGTGTGTTCCGTACGGAGTACGAGGGCACGACCCTGCGCGACCACCTCGGCCTGGCCCACCCCGACGGCGCCGCGGACGAGCGGGCGGCGTCATGAAGTTCCTGGCCATCACCCTCATCATCCACGCCCCGGACCCGGTGACCGGCGTCCTGAAACCGACCACCGAACGCTTCCGTGAGGTGATCGACAACGCGCTGCTGGCCGAGGAGCTCGGCTTCGACGGCTTCGGCGTCGGCGAACGGCACGAACGGCCGTTCATCTCCTCCTCGCCGCCCGTCGTGCTCAGTCATATCGCCGCGCGCACCTCCCGCATCCGACTGTTCACCGCCGTCACCACCCTCAGCCTGCTCGACCCGGTACGCGCGTACGAGGACTACGCCACCCTCGACCATCTGTCCGGGGGACGCCTCGACCTCATCATCGGCAAGGGAAACGGGACGGCGCAGCGCGAGCTGTTCCGCGTCGCGCCCGTGGAGCAGTGGGACCGCAACGCCGAGAGCTACGAGCTGTTCCGACGGCTCTGGCGCCGGGACAAGGTGACAGCCACACCGCGCTTCCGCCCGGAGCTGACCGAGGCGGAGGTGTGGCCGAGGCCGTTCCAGCGGCCCGTCCGGGTGTGGCACGGCAGCGCCACGAGCCGGAAGTCGGTCGACCTCGCCGCACGCTACGGCGACCCGCTCTTCTCGGCGAACGTCACCCACGCGATCGAACCGTACGCCGAACTGATCCGCCATTACCGCGAGCGCTGGGAGCACTACGGCCACGACCCGGCACAGGCGGTGGTCGGTGCGGGGACGGCCGGTTTCCACACCGCCCGGACCTCGCAGGAGGCCGTCGCCGCCTACCGGCCGGTGTTCGAGGCCCAGCTCGCCTTCCAGAGACAGCTGGGCGTCGAGCCGGTGTTCCCCACTCTGGAGGACTTTCTCGAGCGCAGCTCGGCACTGGTCGGCAGCCCCCAGCAGATCATCGAGAAGGTGCACCGCTACCACGAGCAGTTCGGACACACCGTCCTGCATCTGCACGCGGAGGCCGGCGGCCTCACCGACGCCCAGCACCGGGACTCGCTCGAACTCTTCCAGTCCGATGTCGCCCCGGTGCTGCGACGCGACATCCCCGACCCGCCGTTCGCGTGGGCCCCGGTCCTTGACCGGCCCGCTCCGGAGCCGGCATCCGCGCTCGTCCCGACGAGCCACTGAGGAGCGATCCGGCCAGGTCCCGCATCCCTACCGGGGCTCCCCGATCCTGTGGTGAGCAGGGTGCGGGACCGGCACGGAGAAGCCTTTCGCGCAGCCCATAGGCTTCGGTCGTATGACCGACCGATTTCTGGAACTCCTGCGCACCCGCCCCGAACTGGCCGAGAAGGCAGCCATTCCCTTCAACTTCGACGTGAGCCGCGCGTATCACGTCGAGGACGTGCACCTGGCGTCCGGTGCGTCGTTGGAGCCGATCGCCGGCGACGACACCGGTGGCACGTTCTTTCTCTCCGGGGGAACAGCCGTGCTGTACGCCTCGTCCGAAGGGGATGCCGTGCTGATCGCCGACAGCGTCGGCGAGGCACTGGAGATGCAGATCCGGCTGCCCGAGTGGTGCGAGGACCTCACCGTCGAGCTGGACGAGGAAGCGATGCGCGCCGCCGTGCGCGCGTGCGACGACGAGGCGCGTGCGGAGTACGCACCCGAACTGGACGAACAGCGGGCTTCGTTGATCAGCGGTCTGGGCCTTGCTGAGCGGCCGCTGACCGAACTCTTCGCGATGACGGAGTCGGCCGCCGGGCGCACCGAACCGGACCACCTCCTGCTCAACTCCGCGGAGCTGTGCGCGTACCGGCTGGACGAGTCCTACCGAATGTGCCTGAGGGACGTCGTCCTCGGGCCGGGACGGGAGGTGCTGAAGCGGATGCGATCGGGCGACCTCGGCGCGCGGGAGGAGGCGGCAGCGGATCCTGTGCTGCGGGCGGGGGCGCTGAGGGCGGCACAGTTCGACCGCCGCGACGGCGATCTGCCGCTGCTGCGTCTGCTGCTGGAGGCCGAATGCGCCGATCGGACCGACCGGTTCGAGGAACGGCTGCTGGCCGCGGTGCTGGTTGCCGCGCACGGGCAGGACGAGGACATCGCCCTGCTCGAATCGGCCACGTCCGGGTTGGTCACCGCCAGCGCCGGTGCCGTCGAGTGGGCATGTGCCGAGGAGGCGCGACGGTACGGGCGGGACATCGCGGCCGAGAGCGAGTTCACGTGGGTCGGACTCGCCCACCGGCAGGGCCGAGTCGAGCACGCCCGGGTGGCGCTCATCCGCATGCTGGACGACACGGGCCCGGACGCGAACCGGCTCCGGAAGCTGAGCCGCGCGCTGGAGAGCATCGGCGATCACGCACAGGCGGCCCGCGCCCAGTTCAACCTGCTCTCGCTCCAGGACTCGGCACGTGATCGTGCCTCGGAGGCGTACGTCCTCGCCCGTCTGGAGCGCCGCAGGGGCGACCTCGCGGCAGCCGGGCGGGCACTGGAGAGGGCGCGGGCGGCAGTCGGCCTCGGCACTCCCACTCCGGACGAGGACGTGGCCGGATGGCACCGGCGGGGGCTCGGCCGGCTGATCACGGAACAGCACCTGGAGCTGACGCTTGCCGCGGCCGGGACGGGTGACGCGGCGCTCGCCCGCGCGACGATGGCGCACGGCAAGGTCCTGCTGAAGATGATCGGCAAGGAGTCGGTGAAGGCACTCGGCCCACTCTCCGCACGGGCGAAATGGGCGGTGGCCGGGCTGTGACCCGCCAGGCCCTGATCCGCCGGACAGGCCTCAGCGGCTGCCGTCGCTCCACGGCGGCAGCTGGGCCGGGCTCACCTGCTCACCCAGGACCTCGGACATGAAGCGGACCAGCCATCGCTGTGCGGGGCTGCGCGACGACTCGTGCCGGGCGTAGAGGGCCACCTCGATCGGCTCCGTCTCGAACGGCAGCCGTACCAGGCGCACTCGATGGGAAGCGGTGAACACCTCCCCGACGTACTCGGGCACGATCGCGATCAGGTCCGTCTGCTCCAGGACGTACGGGAGGATCGACAGCCGGGTCACCTCCAGCGCCACCCGGTCCAGCAGACCGTGCGACGCAAGGACCGCCCTCGGCGTGATGTGACCGCTGGGGCCGAACACCGTCGCATGGTGCTCCGCGGCGAGGTCCGTGAGCGAGATGGACTCGCCCTGGACGCGGGGGTGGCCGGCGGAGACCATGCCGACGTATCGCTCGCGGAAGAGCGGGATCCGCACGATCTGCTGCGGTGACAGCACCGGGGTGGCCACGAACGCGTCGAGGTCCCCGCGGCGCAGCTGGCCCTCGGCCTCGTCCACGTCGAGCGGCCGGATCGTGAAGGACACCCCGGGTGCGCGCCTGCGTGCCGTCGCCAGGAGGCGGGGGAGGAGCGTCGCCTCGCCGAGGTCGGTGAGGGCGACGGTGAAGCGGCCGGACATGCTCCCCGGATCGAAGTCCTCTGCCTGGCGCGCCGCGCCGTCGATCTCCGCGAGAGCGCGCCGCAGTGGTTCGTAGAGCCGGCGCGCGTCCGCTGTCGGGGCCAGCCCGCGTCCGGTACGGCGGAAGAGCTCGTCGCCGAAGTGCCGGCGCAGTTTGCCCAGGCTGTAGCTGACCGTGGGCTGGGTGACGTGGAGGGTGTCGGCGGTCGCAGTGACGCTGCCGGTCTCGTACAGCAGCACGAAGGCACGGGCCAGGTTGAGATCGAACTCCTTCATATAGATGGACTCTATATCGCAGCACGGAAACATCTATTGGTGCTCATGTCGCGGTCTCCCTAGCGTGTCGCACATCACCACCGGAAAGGAACGTCCGTGCCCTCCGTACGCCGCATCTCCCATGAACTCCTGGAACGCCAGGGCCTCACCACGGTCTTCGGCAACCCGGGCTCCAACGAACTGCCCTTCCTCGCAGGCCTCCCCGAGCGCTTCCGTTACGTCCTCGGGCTGCACGAGGGTGCCGTCGTCGGCATGGCAGACGGGTACGCCCAGGCGACCGGACGCCCGGTCCTCGTCAACCTGCACGCCGCCTCCGGCTCGGGCAACGCGATGGGTGCGCTCACCAACGCCGTTGCCTCCCGGACCCCGCTCGTCGTCGTCGCGGGCCAGCAGGTACGGCCCGCGGTGGGCCCGGAGGCCAACCTGGCCAGCGTCGACGCCCCGGCACTCATGAAGCCCCTCGTCGGCTGGGCCGCCGAACCTGCGTGTGCCCAGGACGTACCGCGCGCGCTCGCCCAGGCGGTCTTCGAGGCGGAACTCCAGCGGAGGCCGACCTATCTCTCCGTCCCCTACGACGACTGGACCGCCGAAGCCGACGAGAACAGCCTCGCGGTGCTCGACCGCCAGGTCCACCGCGCCTCGACGCCCAGCGAGGAGCAGGCCCGCCGGCTCGTCGACCAGGTCACCGCGGCCCGGCGTCCGGCGCTTGTCCTGGGCGGCGACATCGACTCCGCCGGCCTCATGGACGACGCGGTGCGGCTGGCCGAACGCCTGGGCGGACCGGTGTGGGCGGCCCCCTCGCTCTTCCGGCTGCCCTTCCCCAACCGGCACCCGCTGTTCCGCGGGGTGCTGCCCGCCGGAATCGCCCCCATCTCGGAGGCCTTCGAGGCCCACGACCTCGTACTCGTGCTCGGGGCGCCGGTGTTCCGATACCACGAGTACCTGCCCGGCCGGTACCTGCCCGAAGGGACCCGGCTCATCCAGGTCACCGATGACGCGTCGGCCGCCGCACGGGCGCCCATGGGAGAGGCCCTGGTCGCCGCGCCCGGAGCCGTCATCGACCTGCTGCTGAAAGCGCTCGACGCTCCGGCCACGCCCGCGGGCGCCTACCGCCCCGCGCCCGAGCCGCGCTCCGGCGACGGGGCGAGGCTGCACCCCGAGGAGGTGTTCGCCGCGCTGCGTGACGAGCAGCCCGAGGACACGGCGTACGTGGTCGAGTCGACGTCGACGAACTCCGCGTGGTGGCGCCAGATGGACCTGCGGCGCACGGGCTCCTACTACTTCCCGGCCGCCGGCGGACTCGGCTTCGGCCTGCCCGGCGCGGTCGGGGTCGCGATGGCCCAGCCCGGCCGCCCGGTCGTCGGCGTCATCGGCGACGGATCGGCCAACTACGGCATCACCGCCCTGTGGACCGCCGCCCAGCACCGGATCCCGTTGACCATCGTGCTGCTGCGCAACGGGACGTACGGCGCACTGCGGTGGTTCGGCGACCTGCTCGGCGTACCGGACGCCCCCGGCCTGGACATCCCGGGCCTGGACTTCACCCGGATCGCGGAGGGCTACGGCGTCGAGGCCCGCCACGTCCACGGCGCGGAGGAACTGCGCGCCGCGCTCGCCGAGAACGCGGAAGGACCGCGACTCATCCAGGTGGACACGGCGCTGACCACCCCCGCGTGACGCACGTGCTCATCACCCTCTCTGAGAAGGAAGGCAGAAGCATGACAGTTCTGGACAACGGCGTCTGGAGCGGGAGGTTCTTCAGCGACGGCTGGCAGGACTCCTCTTCCACGTATCCCGTGCTCGAACCGGCCACCGGAGAGCAGCTCGGCTCCGTCGGGGCGGCCACCGCCGACGACGTACGCAGGGCGGCGACCCGCGCCGCCGAGGCCCAGCGTGAGTGGGCGGCGACCTCGCCGCAGCAGCGGGCGGCCGTCCTGCGCCGCGCGGGCGAGATATTCCGGGAGTGCGCCGACGAGGCCGGGGAGTGGCTGGTGCGGGAGGCCGGCTCCGTGCGGGCCAAGGCGGGGTTCGAGATCGAGCTCGCCGTGGGCGAATGCTTCGAGTGCGCCGGGCTGCCGACCCACCCCCAGGGCGAGGTGCTCACCTCCGAGGACGCCCGCTGGTCGTTCGCCCGGCGCCGCCCGGCGGGTGTCGTGAGCGTCATCGCTCCCTTCAACTTCCCGCTGATCCTGGGCCTGCGCTCGGTGGCGCCCGCACTCGCCCTGGGCAACGCGGTGCTCCTCAAGCCGGACCCGCGCACCGCGGTGAGCGGCGGGGTCGTCATCGCGCGAGTCTTCGAGGAGGCCGGGCTGCCCGCCGGCGTGCTGCATCTGCTGCCGGGCGATGCCTCGGTCGGTCAGGCGGTCGTCGAGGCCCCGGAGGTCAGGGTCGTCTCCTTCACCGGCTCCACCCCTGTCGGACGTGCCATCGGTGAGCGCGCCGGACGCCTGCTCAAGCGGGCCCACCTCGAACTGGGCGGAAACAACGCGCTGGTGGTCCTGCCCGGTGCCGATGTGGCGAAGGCGGCCTCCGCCGGCGCGTTCGGGTCCTACCTCCACCAGGGCCAGATCTGCATGACGACCGGCCGGCACATCGTGCACGAGTCGTTGCTGGAGGAGTACACCGCCGTCCTCGCCGCGAAGGCCAAGGCGCTCCCGGTAGGCGACCCGGCCCGGGAGGACGTGGCCCTCGGGCCGATCATCGACCGCCGTCAGCTGGAACGGGTCCACGGCATCGTCACCGACAGCGTGGCAGCGGGCGCGTGCCTGGCCGCGGGCGGCGAGATCGCCGGAGCCGGCTATCTCGCCACCGTACTGACCGGACTGACACCGGACATGCCGGCCTGGCGGGAGGAGATCTTCGGCCCCGTGGCACCCGTCATGGGCTTCTCGGACCTCGACGACGCCGCCCGGATCGTCAACGACTGCGAGTACGGGCTGTCCGTCGGCATCCTCGGTGACGTCGGCACGGCGATGAAACTCGCCGACCGGATCGAGTCCGGCAAGATCCACATCAACGAGCAGACCGTCGGTGACGAGCCCAACGCACCCTTCGGCGGGGTCAAGGCCTCCGGCACGGGGTCCCGGTTCGGTGGCGCCGCAGCGAACATCGAGGCCTTCACCGAGGGCCAGTGGGTCACCGTCCGCCCCGACATCGCCGACTACCCGTTCTGACTCCGGTCTCCTGACCTCGCTGAGGGGAATCCCCATGACATCCGTCATTTCGTCCGAAGCGCCGGACCGGGCCGGCAGAAGCAGCGCCTGGACGGTGGCCCTGTGCTGGATCACGGTCATGCTCGAGGGCTACGACCTCGTGGTCCTGGGCGCCATCATCCCGACCCTGCTCAAGACCCACCACCTCGGCATGACGGCGGGCGACGCGACCACCATCGCGACGCTCTCGCTCGTCGGCGTCGCCATCGGTGCGGTCTCCGTCGGCCCGCTCGCCGACCGGCTGGGACGGCGCCGCCTGCTCATCGGCTCGGTGGTGCTGTTCTCGGTGTTCACCCTCGTCGTGCCGCTCGCCGACTCCGTAGGGATGTTCGCCGCCCTCCGTCTCATCGCCGGCCTGGGCCTGGGCGCCTGTATGCCGGTGTCGCTCACGATCATGGCTGAGCACATGCCTGCCGACCGCCGGGCGCGGGCCAGCACACTGACGATGACCGGCTACCACACCGGCGCCGTGATCACCTCGCTGCTGGCGCTCCAGGTCACCGACAACTGGAAGGTCCTCTTCTACATACTCGGCATCGCCGGCCTCGGTGTCGCCGTCATCCAGTGGTTCCGCCTCCCGGAGTCCGAGGCGTTCGTCCGGACCAAGGAGAAGGCCGGGCAGCGCGTCCCGTTCACCGAACTGCTGAAGCCCGCGTACCTGCGTGCGGGCATCGGGATCTGGGTGGCCTCCTTCATGGGCCTGCTGCTCGTCTACGGCCTCAACACCTGGCTGCCGAAGCTCATGAACGATGCCGGCTACCCGGTCCCCGCGGCCGTCACCCAGCTCCTCGTGCTCAACGTGGGCGGTGTGGCCGGTCTGATCGTCGGCGGAATCGTCGCCGACCGGCGGGGCATCAAGGGCACCACGCTCGGCTGGTTCGGAGCAGCAGTGGTCATGCTGTCGTGCCTGAGCGTCAAGCTGGACAGCGACCTCCTGCTCAACGTCGTCATCTTCTTCACCGGAGTGTTCGTCTTCTCGGCCCAGGTCCTGGTCTACGCCTACGTGACGAACTTCTACCCGGCGGACATCCGGAGCACCGCTCTGGGCTCCGCCTCGGGCATCGGCCGCATCGGTTCGATCGTCGGCCCGTCGATCACCGGCGCCCTGGTCGCGTCCGGGATCGGTCACCCGTGGGGGTTCTACTTCTTCGCGGCGGTCGCGGTCCTCGGCTTCCTGGCGGTGCTGACCCTGCCGCGTACCGCACGCAACTCCCGGGAGGAACTGGGCACCGCCGCCTGACGGAACTCTCGGCCGAACTTCCTCACCGAGCGGCGGTACGGGCCCATCCGGGTTCCGTGCCGCCGCAGGCGACCGCCAGGCGCGGGCCGGAGCCGCCCCGCGCCCGTCGTGTGCTCAGGACCGATCCGTGAGCAACTGCGCCAGGCTGTCCATGATTTCCGTGAGCACGTCCCGCTGCGGGCCACTGCGGGCTCTGCGGAAGCCGTGCCGTCGACCCCAGAACGCCGCCTGTACCGCGTGGAGTTGTGCCCAGCGCCGGGTTCGCTCGCGGTCGATCTCCGCGGCCTCGGTGAAGACGTCCAGTGTCCGGTCGACGGCTCGGCGCAGATCATCTGCCCCGAGGAGTGCCGGCGCCCGTGTCTTGAGCAGATTCCCGCCGTCGTACGCGGGGTCTCCCGCGTACCCCTTGGGGTCGACGGCCAGCCATGGCTCGCGGTCGGCGCGCAGGATGTTCCTGGCGTGGAGGTCGCCGTGGATGAGGACGTCCGGCTGAGTGCCGCCGAGTTCGCGGACAGTCGCCACAGCGACGTCGATCACGCGGCGCGACAGCGGGTGAGCCAACTCCTCGGCGTCTCTGCGCAGCGATTCCTCCCAGGCCCCGGCCCGCTCCCGCAGCCGGGGCAGACCGGGCGGCGCGGGAACGGCCAGCCGCCGGCTGATCAGCCCCGCCACCCGCACGACCTCGTCCTCGTCCTCGACCTCTCCGAGGTCCGACGCCCGTACCCGTTCCAGCAGCATCGCGAAGCGCGCGTCGTCGCGCTCGTACAACCGCACGGCTCCGCGCCCACCCCATACGGCAAAAGCGTCCGGCTCATGGACGTTCCCCGGGTGCGGGAACGACACCTTCAGCACGGCGTCGGCTGCGCCGTGCCGTCGTACCGGGACGACGACGCCGACCCCTCCGTGCGCGGCGCCCCCGTCCGGAACGCACCCCCAGCGCCCCAGCAACTCAGTGACGATTACGGGTAGTTCGGCGATCCATGTGGCGCCTACCTCACCCTCGCGCTCGATGGTGCCACGTGCGAACGCCTCCGGGATTCCGATCATCCCGGCACCCTATGCGCTCGCCCCGGGCGATGGCTGCCGCGAGCCCCGGCGTGCGGACGAGCCGCGCGAAAAACGTCTGGCGGGCGCGCGAGCGGGCCGTTAGGCTGCCCGCGATGACGACACGAACTGATCACCGATTGGGGGACCCGTCCGCGCAAGGTGAGTGCTGATGCTCACTCAGAACGCGAATCGGGACCCCTTCCTTTCCTTCTGGCTGCGCGTGCGCGAGTTCGCCGTGCCGCCCTCCATGATCGAGACCGCGACCGCCCGCCGTCACGCCGGTGACTGGGCGGGGGCGTGTGCTGCCGCGGGCATCGACGTCGATCTCCGCTTGCGCTCCCTGGCGTGCAGCCACGGCCGGGAACTCGCCGCCCGAGTAAGGGCGGACCTGCGCCACCTGGTGCCGGATCTACTGCGCTGGCACCTGCCGAGGATCGCCCCGCACGGGCTTCTGCGCCCGGGACTGACGATTCCTCTGGCACGGTACGACGCCGAGGAGCCGGACGGCCGGGACCCCGTGCACCTCGTGGTGCGGACCCCGCCGGCCTGGGCCGACGCGGGGCAGCGGATCAGCCTCGCGCTGTGGGACGGATCCCGCTCCGAGGCGGGCGACCGCCGCCATCCGCACCCCCGTCCCAGCCGCCGCTTCCGCCTCGATCTGCACCGCCACCTCTGGGACGCCCGCCGGACGGGCGAACTGCGCATCCGGTCCGGGGCCGACCGTCCGCCAGTCGACCGCGACGACGCGATGGACCCGGCCGTGCTGGACCGGGTGCCCCCGGACCGGCGCTGCGCAGCCGGCCGATGGGCGGCCGAGGCGGCCCTTCTCCTGCGGGCCGAGTCCCGGCCCACCGGCACCTTCGCCGTGCGATTCGGGGGCCGGTACCGGCTGCTCCTCGAACTGGGCCCGCACGGTGACGGATCCGGTCCGCATGCGCTGCGGATCGCGGAGGCGTCCCCGGACAGCGCCGGCTCCGTGCCACCGGTCCTGCCCGACGCTGCGACCTGGGCGCTGCCCGACCTGGAGCTGATCCGTAGTGGGGTGTTCGAGGCCGGCCGGCTGCACCCGCTGGTGGTCTCGTCGCTGCTTCCGGATCATGTACCGGCCGGTGCACCACGGCCGGCCGAGGCGACCGGACAGCCGCGCCTGGTGGAGTGCAGGGGAGCACAGCACCGGATCGGCCTGGTCGGCGGGGTGCTTTCCGCACTCGACCACGACCCTGCCGAGCTCCACCGCGAGGAACTCCTGGCCGCACTGACCGGCACACCGATGCCGTGCCTCCAGGCCATCGACGAGGCGCACCGCCGCCCGGACTGCCTCACCGGCGTCCGTGAACGTCTGGACCACGGCGACATCGAGGGTGCGCTGGCCGTCGTCGAAGGCCTGCTGGGTCCCGGAGCGATCCTGCGCAGCGGTCCTCTGCGGGACGAACTGGAAACCGCGGCCCTGCGACGGATCGCCTACGGCCTGTTCCGGGCGGACCTCGTCGGATCCGGGTCCGGCCACCCCCGCCCGGAGTTCCGGCATTCCCGGGACCGCCACCCGTACCGGCGCCCACGTCACGCAACCTTCCGCTGAGCCGGGGACCTGGCCCCCGCGTTCGACGCCGTATCCGTATGCATACCGAGACCCCTCAGGTGATCACCCATGCCCACACGCACGCTGTCCGCGCCCACCGATTCCCCCTACGGCCGAACCCCTGTCTCCCAGCTCGACGTCGCAGGCCGGCTGATGGCCCTGCTGAGCGCCACCACCACCGAACCGCGCCCCGACACCCAGCTGGAGGCCCTCACCCTGGCCGTGGCCGCCGACCTGCCGGTCCTCCTGTGGGGCGAGCCGGGGATCGGCAAGAGCGCCGCCCTCACCCAGCTCGCAGCCTCCCTGGAGCTCCCGCTGACCACGGTCATCGCCAGCGTCCACGAGCCGTCCGACTTCTCCGGGCTGCCCATCGTCGGTGACGATCCCGCGGAACAGGGTGTTCCGATGGCACCGCCGGACTGGGCGGTCCGCCTGGTGCGGGCCGGCCGTGGGCTGC
Organism: Streptomyces sp. LN549; assembly: GCF_043203805.1. Classification (NCBI taxonomy): domain Bacteria; kingdom Bacillati; phylum Actinomycetota; class Actinomycetes; order Kitasatosporales; family Streptomycetaceae; genus Streptomyces; species Streptomyces sp. LN549. The sequence goes on from NZ_JAZHRI010000002.1 coordinate 8,746,919, forward strand.
TGTTCCTCGACGAACTGTCCACCGCTCCGCCCGCCGTGCAGGCAGCCCTGCTCCGTCTCGTACTGGAACGCCGGATCGGCGCGCTCCAACTCCCGCCCGGCGTGCGGATTGTTGCCGCCGCCAACCCCCGTTCGTCGGCGGCGGACGGCTGGGAGCTCAGCCCGCCCCTGGCCAACCGGTTCGTCCACCTCCAGTGGGTCCATGACCACGACGTCGTGGTGCGCGGGCTCGGCGGTACATGGCCCCGGGCGACCCTGCCACTGCTTGCCCCCGAGCGGCTCGCGGAGGCCGTGGACTTCGCGCGCCGGGCGGTGTGCGGGCTGCTCTCCGCGCGCCCCGCACTCGTTCACCGGCTGCCCAGCGGGGAAGCACGGCGGGGTGGAGCCTGGCCCTCGCCGCGGAGCTGGGAGATGACGCTGCGTCTGATCGCCTTCGCGACCGCGGCCGACGCCTCGCGCGACGTGCTGTCCCTGCTGGTGAGGGGCGCGGTGGGGGACGGTCCGGGCCTGGAGCTGCTGGCGAGCCTGGACCGGATGGACCTCCCGGATCCGGAGTCACTGCTTGCCGACCCGGCCGGCGCCGAGCTGCCCGAGCGGGGGGATCTGCGGCAGGCGGTGCTGGACGGTGTGGTGGCGGCGGTCCGCCGGAGTCCTGAGAAGTCCCGTTGGGACGCGGCGTGGGCTCTTCTGGTCCGGGCGCTGGAGACCGGGGCCCCGGATCTGGTCGTCGTCCCCGCGACGACACTCGCCACACTGCGGCAGCAGGACTGGGCCGTACCGGAGTCGATCGAGGCACTCGCCGGAGCCGTGTCGCTCTCCCGGCGCGCCGAGCAGGCGGCGGCCCGCGCCACGGTCGCCACCAAGGTCCGCCGGTGACCCCGGGCGAACCGGGGGCACTGGACCTCGACAAGCTCTTCGCCGCCCGGCTGCAGGCGGCCCGGGCCCGGCCCTACCTGGCGACGGCGTTGTTCGCCCTGCACACCGTGGAGTCGCGGCAGGTCCCGACGATGGCCGTTGACCTGCACTGGCGGTGTTATGTCTCGCCGGGCTTCGTCGACCGGACACCGGTGGAGGAACTCGCCGGCGTATGGGTGCACGAGGTGTCGCACCTCCTGCGCGACCACCACGGGCGCAGCGACAGGTTCGCACGGGAGCACGGGCTGACCGGTCCCGCGGAGCGGCTGCGGATGAACATCGCGGCCGACTGCGAGATCAACGACGACGTGTTCGGGGACGGTCTCGTCCAGCCGGCAGGTGCTGTCGAGCCCCGGCACCTGGACCTGCCCGAGGGGGAGCTCATGGAGGACTACCTGCGTCAGTTCCGGCTCGGGCCGCGTACGCAGGACCTGGCCTGGCTGGACTGCGGCAGCGGTGCCGACGGGCTGGAACGGGAGTGGGACCTGGGGCCGGAGGGCGCCCACGGCCTCAGCGCACAGGAGCGGGACGCGGTGCGCTTCCGGGTGGCGCAGGGCATCATCGGCCGGCCGGGCAGCGCCTCGAAGGGGTGGCAGAGATGGGCGCAGGAGGCGTTCCATCCGCCCCAGCCGTGGCGGCAGTTGCTGGGAGCCGCGGTCCGTTCGGCGGTATCGGGGCCAGGGGCGGGTGAGGACTACACGTACGGCCGTCCTGCGCGACGCTCGGCCGGGGTGCCCGGTGTCGTACTGCCGAGCCTGCGGCGCAGGCCTCCCCGGGTGGCGGTGGTCGTCGACACGTCAGGCTCGGTCAGCGACACGGAACTGGGCAGTGCGTTGCTGGAGGTCGCCGCCATCTCCCGTGCCGTGGGCGGCCGTCGGGACCTGGTCACCGTCCTCTCGTGCGACGCGGCGACCCGGGTCGTGCACCCGTTGTGCCGTGCCGAGGGAATCCCGCTGGTCGGCGGCGGGGGCACGGACCTGCGCACGGGCTTCGCCAGGGCGCTCAGGTCGCAGCCCCGGCCCGATGTCATCGTGGCTCTCACCGACGGACAGACGCCCTGGCCGAGCGCACCGCCGCCGTGCCGGACGGTGGTCGGTCTCTTCGACCGGCCCCGCGCGGGGGGATGGGACGAGGACGATGCCGAATACGTTCCGGATGAACCGCCCGCGTGGGCGCGCACGGTGGTCATCGGGGCGTGAGCCGGACGACCCTATGGCTGAGCCTCCGGGGAGGGCCCGCCCGCGCCGGGCGCCCCCGCCCGCAGCCCGTCCATGACGAGGTCCAGGAGCCGGGCGGCCCGCGGCTGCCAGTCGCTGTGCGGGTCGAGCTGCCAGAGGCCGGCGATGGCGAGTGTGAAGTCGTCGGGGGTCACCCCCGGGCGGATGGTGCCCGCCTCCTCGTTCGCGTTCAGCAGGAGCGTGATGCCGCGGGTCACCGGACCGTGACCCAGCTGGGCCAGGCTGCCGTACCTGCTGGCGGTCGTGCGGAGCGCGTCGGCCAGGCCGGCCTTGGCCATGGCGTACCGAGCCAGCCGGTCCATCCACTCCCGCAGGGCCCGGTCGGGCGTGCGGGTGCTGAGCAGCTGGGCCGCGGTGTCGGCTACCTGCTGCATCTCGTAGCGGTAGACCTCCAGGACGAGGGCCTCACGGTTGGGGAAGTTGCGGTAGAACGTCCCCTGACCGACGCCCGCCTTCTTCGCGATCACGCTCACCGGGGCGTCCGCGGACCGCGTCAGCTCGGCCAGTGCGACGGCCAGGATGCGCTCGCGATTGCGTTGCGCGTCCGGACGTTGGGGCGTGCTCCGCTCGTCGTCCACGCCTCCTCCTTCCGGAAACACAGCCAAGTCGGTCTTGCTGAGCGGACAGCCGTCCGCTAGGTTCGACGGGTAAGCGGACAGCTGTCCGCTTCGCTCTTCCACCATAGCGGTAGATCGGGCCAATGTGGCTGACCAGCACCTCCGGCTATCCGTTCACCAACCGCATCGCCCTCTCCCTCCCGGTACGTCTGCCGGGATCGTCTCGTTCGACGCGCATAAGCAATGCGAAAGAAGGCTGATCATGGCCCCATCGACGTCCAGTGCCATCACCCTGAACATCAATGGCGAAAAATACACGCTGCCCGTCGACCACCGCACCACTCTGCTTGACGCCTTGCGCGAGCGACTCGATCTGACCGGCACCAAGAAGGGCTGCGACCAGGGCCAGTGCGGTGCCTGCACGGTACTGCTGGACGGGCGGCGGGCCGTCTCCTGTCTGCAACTCGCGGTCGCGGCCGAGGGGCGGGCGATCACCACCATCGAAGGCGTCGCCGACGGAGACCGCCTGCATCCGGTGCAGCAGGCCTTCCTCGACCTCGACGGCTACCAGTGCGGCTACTGCACGCCGGGTCAGATCTGTTCGGCCCTCGCGGTGATCGAGGAACACGCGGCGGGCTGGCCGAGCGCCGTGACCGATGACGTCCGGCCGGAAGCGGGGGTGCCCGTTCTGACCGCCGAGGAGATCCGTGAGCGGATGAGCGGCAATCTCTGTCGCTGCGGCGCCTATGTGTCGATCGTGCAGGCCGTGGCACGCGCGGCGGAAGAGTCCGCTGCCGACGCCGAGGAGGCTGTGGCATGAGGGAATTCGGATACGAGCGAGCCCTCGACGTCTCCGGGGCCGTGGCCCTGCTCGCCGAGGACCCCGACGCCCGCTTCCTGGGTGGCGGAACCAATCTCGTCGACCTGATGAAGGCCGGCGTGGAACGGCCGACGCTTCTTGTCGACGTCCAGGAACTGCCCCTCGGGGACATCGCGTTCACCCCCGACGGTGGGCTGCGCATCGGTGCGACCGTCACCAACAGCGACCTCGCGGCCCATGCCGACGTGCGCCGGCACTACCCGGCTCTGGCGCAGGCACTCCTGGCCGGCGCCTCCGGGCAGCTGCGCAACATGGCCACGGTCGGCGGGAACCTGCTCCAGCGGACCCGCTGCGGCTACTTCGGTGACCTCGCCAAGCCGTGCAACAAGCGCACCCCCGGCAGCGGTTGCCCCGCCCTGGCGGGCGAGCATCACAACCACGCGATCCTCGGCGCCTCCGAGCACTGCGTGGCGACACACCCCTCGGACATGGCGGTCGCGCTCGCGGCCTTCGACGCCGTCATCTCGTACGAAACCGCTGACGGGCCCGGCGAGTTGCCGATCGCCGAGTTCTACCGGCCGGTGGGGGAGACCCCGCACATCGAGACGGCTCTTCCGCCCGGCGCCCTGGTCACCGGTGTCACCGTGCCGCCGGCCGCGGTCGCCGCGCGCTCCCGCTACCGCAAGGTGCGCGAGCGTGCCTCTTTCGCGTTCGCGATCGGCTCCGTCGCCGCCGCGCTCGACGCCGAGGACGGTGTCGTACGCGAAGTGCGCCTGGCCTTCGGTGCGGTGGCGTCCCGGCCCTGGCGGGCCCGTGCGGCCGAGCGCGCGCTGACCGGCGGCCCCGCGGACGCCGAGGCGTTCGCCGCGGCGGCGGATGCCGAACTGGCCGCCGCCGAGGCCCTTCCGGAGAACGGATACAAGGTGACGTTGACACGCAACCTCGTCGTGGCCGTGCTCACCGAACTCGCCGAGGAGGCCGCCCGATGACCACGACGACCGAGAACACCACCGTGACGGGAGCCGTCGGCTCCACCCGTACCCGCGTGGAGGGCAGGGACAAGGTCACCGGCGCGGCCCGCTACGCCGGCGAGATCCCCTTCGCCGAACTCGCCCACGGCTGGCTGGTGCTGTCGACCGTGGCCCGTGGCCGGATCACATCCGTCGAGGACGCCCCCGTCCGCGCCATGCCCGGAGTGCTCACCGTGCTCCACCACGGGAACGCGCCCCGGGTCGACACCGATTACACGGGCATGCTGGGACGGCCCAACCCGGTCGTCGGGATCTTCCAGCACGACCGGGTGCCCTTCATGGGCTGGCCCGTGGCGCTGGTCGTCGCCGAGACCTCCGAGCAGGCCAGGGAGGCCGCCGAGACGCTGGTGGTCCGCTACGAAACGGAACCGCACGACGTGGGGTTCCACGCCGGGCACTCCGGTGCGTACACCCCCGACGCCGACACGATGGCCCAGGCCGAGACGGAGAAGGGCGACCTGGAGGCCCGGCTCCGGGAGTCCGCCTTCGTCGTGGACGAGGAGTACTCCACCCCGGAGGAACACCACAACTCCATGGAACCGCACGCGGCGACGGCCCGGTGGGACGGCGGCCGGCTGGATGTCCTCGACTCCAATCAGGGCACCTTCTGGGTGGCGGGCGAACTCGCGTCGCTCTTCTCCCTCGACCCGGGCTCCGTCCGGGTGCGGTCCGAGCACGTCGGCGGCGGCTTCGGATCGAAGGGCCTGGCCCCCCACCAGGTGGCCGCCGTGATGGCCACGACCCTTCTCCACCGCCCCGTCCGCGTCGTACTGACCCGCCGGCAGATGTTCTCGCTGGTCGGGTTCCGCAGCCCCACCGCGCAACGGATCACGCTCGGCGCCGATGCCGACGGCCGGCTGCGGGCCTTCGACCACGAGGCGCTGAGTCTCACCTCGACCGTGCACGAGTTCGTCGAGTCGAGCGCCAATGTGGGACGCACCATGTACGACGCCGACGCTCATCGCACCCGGCACCGGCTGGTCCGGCTCGACGTGCCGACCCCGACCTGGATGCGGGCGCCGGGTGAGACACCGGGTTCCTTCGCCGTCGAGTCGGCCATCGACGAGCTGGCCGAGAGGTGCGGCCTGGACCCGATCGAGCTGCGGGCGCGCAACGAGCCCACGGTGGGTCCCGTGTCGGGGCTGCCCTACAGCCGCCGCAACCAGCTCGCCTGCTTCGAGGAGGGCGCCCGCCGCTTCGGCTGGTCCGGCCGGGACCCGCGCCCCGGACTGCGCCGCGAGGGACGCTGGCTGCTCGGGACCGGCATGGCTGCGGCCTCCTTCCCCGCCGGTGTCGGCGCGTCGACGGCTGCCGTGACCGCGGAGCCGGACGGCCACTTCACCGTGGGGATCAACGCGGCGGACATCGGCACCGGGGCGAGGACCGCGATGGTCTCGGTCGCCGCGGACGCGCTGCGCGTGGATCCGGACCGCGTCCGGGTACGCCTCGGGGACAGCGACCTGGGCCCGGCGTGGATCGCCGGAGGCTCCATGGGCACGCGCTCCTGGGCCTGGGCGGTGCGGCTGGCGGCGGACGAACTGCGCGAACTGCTCGCGCTCGGCGGATCCATTCCGCCGGAGGGACTCACCACCCGCTCGGACACCTCAGACGCCATCGACGCCCTGGTCCAGAAGGAACGGCACTCGTACGGGGCGCAGTTCGCCGAGGCCGCCGTGGACATCACCACTGGTGAGGTGCGCGTCCGGAGGCTGCTCGGAATCTTCGCCGCAGGCACCATCGTCAACCCGCTGACCGCACGCAGCCAGTTCGTCGGCGGCATGACCTGGGGGCTCTCCATGGCCCTGCACGAGGAGGCGGTCCGCGACGCGGCATCCGGCGGCTACGTCAACGCCGACCTGGCCGGCTATCACGTCGCCTCCCACGCCGATGTGCCGCACATCGAGGCGGACTGGGTGGACGACCACGACCCGGAGGACCCGGTCGGGATCAAGGGCATCGGCGAGATCGGCATCGTGGGCGTCGCCGCCGCCATCGCCAACGCGGTGTGGCACGCCACCGGTGTACGCCACCGCCGCCTGCCGATCCGCCCCGACCGGGTCCTCGCGGCGGCGGAAGAGGCACGACAGCGGGCTGCGGAGGAAGCCCCGGGTGCTTGACATCGCGGCGGCCCTGCACCGCTGGGCCGAGGAGGGGCGGGACTTCGCCGTCGCCACCGTGGTGGCGGTCGACGGCAGTGCGCCGCGTGCCCCCGGCGCGGCCCTGGCCGTCGACAGCGAAGGCACCGCCATCGGCTCGGTCTCCGGCGGCTGCGTGGAAGGGGCGGTGTACGAACTGTGCGTCCAGGCCCTCCAGGACGGCCGGACGGTGCGGGAGCGGTTCGGGTACAGCGACGAGGACGCGTTCGCCGTGGGACTCACCTGCGGCGGAGTCATCGACGTCCTCGTCACACCGGTGCGCTCCGCAGAGCCGGTGCACCGGGCGGCGTTGTCGGCAGCGGGCCGCGACGAGCCGGTGGCGCTCGCCCGAGTGGTCCGGGGGCCGGGCGGACTGCTCGGCCGGGCGCTGCTGGTCCGGGGCGACGGATCGTACGAGGGCAGCCTCGACGGACGTCCGGCCCTGGACCGCAGGGCCGCCGCGGAGGCGCGGGCGCTCCTGGACGCCGGCCGCACCGGCCCCGTGGAGATCGCGGAGGACGGCACGAGCTGTCCGGGCGGCCTGACGCTGTTCGTGGAGTCGAGTGTGCCGCCGCCCCGGATGATCGTGTTCGGCGCCGTGGACTTCGCCACGGCGCTGGTGCGGGCGGGCAAGTTCCTCGGCCACCATGTGACGGTGTGCGACGCCCGGCCCGTCTTCGCCACCCGCGCCCGTTTCCCGGAGGCGGACGAGGTGGTGGTCGACTGGCCGCACCGGTACCTCAGGAACACCGCGACCGACGAGCGCACCGTCCTGTGCGTGCTCACCCATGACGCCAGGTTCGACATCCCCCTGCTGGAGGCGGCCCTGCGGCTGCCGGTCGCGTACGTCGGCGCGATGGGCTCGCGCCGCACCCATGAGGACCGCAATCAGCGACTGCGCGAAGTCGGGCTGACCGAAGCCGAGTTGGACCGGCTGCACTCCCCGATCGGCCTCGACCTCGGCGCCCGTACGCCGGAGGAGACCGCACTGTCCATTGCGGCGGAGATCGTCGCGGAGCGCCGGGGCGGCACGGGCGCCCCGCTGACCGGCTCGCGGACGCCCATCCACCACGACCTGGAACGCACGCCGGGCGCGGCGCTGAGGTGAGTGGCGCAGGGGCGCGGCTGACTGCCGCTTGTGGGGCTCCTGTCCCGGAGGCGCCGGGCGGGAGACCGATCTCGTCCGGAAGACGGTACGCCCGGTCCGGCCGGCCCGTGACCGCATCCGCCGGGTGGCCGGGCGTCGACGCCTGCTCCGTACCGGACGTGCCGTAGAGCTGTTGGCCGACGCTTCATCACTGCGAAATCCGTGACGCCCGACCGGGACACGGGGTTCCGCGAGCTTGGACATGGGCATGCCATGGCATGGCCGAGTCCGGCAGGTGTGAACCAGGAGGATGCAGTGAAGAACACAGGACGACTCCGCAAGGCGTCACTCGCCCTGGCCGCCGCCGCGGCGCTGGTCGTCGCCTCGTCCGGCAGCGCCTTCGCGGCGGTGCCGGGCGCTCTGCCCGCGAACGCGGACGGACTGGAGCAGACTTTCCAGCCCGCCTTCGACTACGACGGCGACGGCTGCTATCCGACACCCGCCATCGGCGCCGACGGGACCATAGCTCCCGGACTGAAGACCACGGGCGCCGTCAACGGCAGTTGCCACGACTCCTGGGACCTGGACAACACCAACGGCTACGCACGCTCCAAGTGCAACAACGGCTGGTGCGCCATCATCTACGGCCTCTACTTCGAGAAGGACCAGGCCGTGGCCGGCAGCGGGCTCGGCGGGCACCGTCACGACTGGGAGCACGTCGTGGTGTGGGTGCAGGACAACGAGGCGAAGTACGTCTCCACCTCCGCCCACGGCGACTTCAACGTGTACGGCCGGGACGGGATGCTGTGGGACGGGACGCACCCCAAGGTCGTCTACCACAAGGACGGAATCGGCACGCACTGCTTCCGCCGCGCGACCACGGGCGACGAGCCGCCGGAGAACCACTACCACCAGTGGCAGTTCCCCGATCTGGTCGGCTGGAACGGCTACCCCGCAGGCATCCGGGAGAAGCTGGTGCAGGCGGACTTCGGCAGTGCAGTCTTCGGTCTCAAGGACGGCAACTTCGCCGGTCACCTGGACAAGGCGAAGCCTGCGGGGATCCCTTTCGACCCCTACGCCTGACCGGCGCGAACGGGGCGGCGAGGCGAGGCGCCGCCCCACCGGTATCGAGAGGACACCGCATGACCCTCAGCACCACCCGGATCGCACACCTGCGCGCAGCGGGGGTGAGTTTCGTCGTCGAGCTCCGTGCTCCACTGCCCCGCATCCTGCACTGGGGCGAGGACCTCGGGGAGCTGACCGATGACGGTCTCGCGTCCCTGGCACTGTCTGCGGACGGAGCCTCGCTCCACTGCGCACTCGACGAGCCACGGCAGTTCACGGTCTGGCCGACCCAGGCCGACGGCTGGTCGGGCACCCCTGCCCACGAGGGCCACCGGGCCGGCACGGCCACCACGCCCCGTGTCACGATGACCGGCGCCGAAGAGGGCCCGGACGCACTCGTCATCGCTCTCCGGGACTCCGACGCCGGGCTCGACCTCACGCTCACCTATCGGCTCGACCCGTCCGGTGTGCTGGGCGTGCGCACCCGGATGTCCTCCCCGGCCGATGCCCCCGGCCCCGCCCCGTACGATCTCGCCGCCACCACCGCCCTGCTCCCGCTGCCGAACCGCGCGCAGGAGATCCTCGACTTCACCGGCAAGTGGTGCCGCGAACGCTCCCCGCAGCGCGGCCCGCTAGCTTTCGCCGGCCACGTCCGCGAGGTCCGCCGGGGCCGCCCCGGGCTGGACGCGCCCTATCTGCTGACGGTCGGTGTGCCCGGCTTCGGATTCCGTACGGGCGAGGTCTGGGCCCTGCACGTCGGCTGGAGCGGCAACCAGCGCTGGCTGGCCGAGCGGCTGCCCGAAGGCGCCGGGGTGCACGGCGGCGTCCTCGGCGGGGGCGAACTGCTCTCGCCCGGCGAGATCCGGCTCGCACCGGGCGACAGCCACACCTCGCCCGAGTGCTACTTCGCGTGGTCCGCCGAAGGTCTGGACGGTCTCGCCGGACGCTTCCACACGATGCTCCGCTCCCGCCCCGGGCACCCGTCGTCACCGCGCCCGCTGACGCTGAACACCTGGGAGGCGGTCTATTTCGACCACCGTCCCGAACGGCTCCTCGCACTGGCCGACGCCGCTGCCGCCGTCGGGGTGGAGCGTCTCGTCCTGGACGACGGCTGGTTCCTCGGCCGCCGCGACGACACGGCCGGACTCGGCGACTGGACGGTCGACCCGCAGATGTGGCCCCAGGGACTGACCCCGCTGGCGGACCGGGTGCACGGCTACGGCATGCAGTTCGGGCTCTGGGTCGAACCGGAGATGGTGAACCTCGAATCGAACCTCGCGCGGGAGCACCCCGAGTGGATCCTCGGCCCGTCCGCGGGCCTGGGGCCGAGCTCCCGCCGGCAGTACGTGCTGAACGTGGCCCACGAGGAGGCGTTCGCGTATCTCCTGGAATCGCTGGACGCCCTCGTCGCGGAATACCGCATCGACTACCTGAAGTGGGACCACAACCGGGAACTGCACGAGGCGGTCCACCGCGGCACGAACGGCGGTGACCGGCCCGGCGTGCACGCCCAGACACGAGCCCTGTACCGGCTGATGGACACTCTCAAGTCCCGCCGCCCCGGCCTGGAGATCGAGTCGTGTTCCAGCGGGGGCGGTCGCGTCGACCTCGGCGTCCTCGCCCGCACCGACCGGGTGTGGGCCTCGGACTGCAACGACCCCGTGGAGCGCCAGTCCATCCAGCGCTGGACGGGGCAGTTGCTGCCGCCCGAACTCGTCGGCGCCCATGTCGGGGGCCCGCGCAGCCATACGACGGGCCGGGTCACCGACGACTCGTTCCGCCTGATCACCGCACTGTTCGGACACGCGGGCATCGAGGACGACCTGACCGCCCGCACGCCCACGGAACGGGAGGCGCTGACCCGGTGGGCCGCGCTCTACAAGGAGGTACGCGGGCTGCTCCACGGCGGACGGGTCGTCAGGGCGGATCTCGGCGACGACGCGACGTACCTGCACGGAGTCGTCGCACCGGATGCCGCTTCCGCGCTGTACTGCTGGGCGCGGACGGCAACCTCCGTCCCGGCACAGTCGGGCCGCGTCCGTCTGCCCGGACTGACCCCCGGCCGGCCCTACCGGGTCCGCATCCGCACGGAGGCCGGGCTGCCCTCCATGCATCAGGTCGTTGCTCCCGCCTGGTACCGGGAGGCGGTCAGGGAGTGGGTCCCGATGCCCGGCTCGGTACTGACCGGTGCGGGGCTGCCCATGCCGACGCTCAACCCGGGACAGGCCCTGCTGATCGAGGTGGCCGCACCGGAGGTGTGAACCGGTGAGAGCACGCACCGGACGCCGCAGGCCCCGCCCTCCGGGCGGACGACGATATGTCGCGGACACTCCCTAGTACCAAGGGCGGGTGTCGTGCGCGGGCAGCGGCCGCAGTTCCGGCCAGCGTTCCAACAGGCGCACGGCCAGAGTGGAGCTGAGGCGGCCCATGGCGTGCAGTTGGTCGTGGTCGCGGGTCAAGTCGGCGACCACGCCGAGTCGGTGGACGAGCCGCTCGCGGGCGGAGATGTAGCCCCACTCGAAGTCCTCGGTGGGCACCCGGGCGAGCTGGTCGACCGTGCCGCGGTGGGCCCGCTCGACGAGCGCGTCACCCTGGATCAGCCAGCCGGCGCACGCGTCAGCGAGGTCGCCCGGCACATCCTTGCCGGTGAGGCTGCGCCAGGTGGTCCGGTAGATGTCCTCGACCTCCGCGAGCGGGGCTGCCGTGACCGACATCGCGCACCAGCAGGTGGGGAAGCCAATGCGGAAGTACGCGAGTTCGACCAGTCCGTTGCCGAGGGAGGCTCGTTCGAAGTCGACGAAGCGGACGCCGCCGGTGGTGCGCAGGTCGTTGCCGGGGCACGGGTCGCCGTGCAGCAGCGCATGGTGCTGCGTGGGATCCAACCGGTCGAGGAGAGCGGTGAGTTCATCGGGCACCGCGGACGGGACGGGCACGTCGAGCGTCCGGGCCAGAGTGAGGAAGGACTCCGCATCGGCGGCCGTGGGCCCCGACCAGGCCGGGAGCGCGCCTGCGTCGGCGGGCCCGGTCAGGGCGTGCAGTCGGGCGAGCGACTCGGCGTACCCCGGCATCCAGTCGTCCGTCTTGCCGAGGTCGTCCAGGTGCTCGAGGACCATCACCCGCGCGGGCAGGTCCGTGGCGAGCACCGCGGGGGCCACTGTGGGCCCGGTTGCCCGCCCCGCCAGGCGCAGCCCGGCGACTTCCCGCGCGAAGCGCGTGTCCGCGTCGGCGCCCGCGTCCCCGTCATCGGTGATCTGCTTGACGATCACCAGACTTCGGTCGGCCAGCCGGACCCGCCACACCCGTGACCGCGGACTGCTGTCCAGGAGCTTGCTCCGTTGTGGGATGCCCACGGTGGAGCGCAGTGCTTCGTCGAACGGAAACCGGTTCAGCATGCGGACGAGCCTAGGGCCTCCCGCTCCGGGCGCAGCCGCAGCTCCCGCCCGTGCCAGCGCCTCCGCAGCCAGCGGTCGTGGCTCGCCAGGACGATGGCCCCGGGACCCGTGCCCAGGGCCTCCTCCAGTTCGTCGCACAGGCGCGGGGACAGGTGGTTCGTGGGCTCGTCCAGCAACAGGAGCTGCGGCGGGCGTGCCGTCAGCACGGCCAGGGCGAGCCTGCGGCGCTGGCCGACCGACACCTGTCCCACCGGCCTGTCGAGGTCTCCCTCATGCATCAGGCCGAGCGAGACCAGCGGCACCTCCTCGGCCCGTTCGAAGCCCAGTGCCTTCTCGTACGTCTCCCGGACGGTGCGGTCAGGCCGGGCGAACTCCGTGTCCTGGGTGAGCATCCCCACCCTCAGCCCCGGCCGCCGGCCCACCTCGCCCTCGGCGGCGAGAGTGCCGGCGAGCACCGCGAGGAGTGTCGACTTCCCCGCGCCGTTGTCCCCCGTGACCAGCAGGCGTTCGGCCGCCGTGACGTCGAGGCTGTCCACGGCCAGACGGCCCGGGACACGTACCCCGCGCAGGGACACGAGGGTGCCTTCCGCCGACGGCCCGGCCAGAGAGGTGTACCGCAACCGCAGCGGCGGGGGCGGTTCACCGATGCGGTTGCGCTCGAGCTCGTCCAGCCGGCGGGAGGCGTTGCGGACCCGGCGTGCGATCTGGCTCTGCACGCGGCCGGCCCGCAGGCCGTACCCCATCTTCTCGTTGTCGCGAGGCCCACGGTCCGGTGCGACCATGCGCGCGGTCACATCGGCCGAGCGCCGCAGCGCCTCCAGCTCCTGTTGTTCCTCTGCGTGACGGCGCTCCCAGCGGGCCCGCTCGGCACGCTTCTCGCTCAGATAGCTGCTGTAGTCGCCGCCGAACCTTACGGGACCGTCGACGGCCGGATCGAGGTCGATCAGGTCCGTGCAGACGGCGTCGAGGAAGGCCCGGTCATGGCTGGCGATCACCACGGGGCCCGGCATGTCGCGCAGGTGTTCCTCCACGAAGGCGGCGGCCTCGTCGTCCAGGTGGTTGGTCGGCTCGTCCAGCAGCAGGGCCGAGGGACGGCGCACCAGCAGCGCGGCGAGTGCGAGACGGCCACGCTGCCCGCCCGACAGCGAGCCGAGAGTCCGCCCATGCGGCAGCGCCGCGAGGCCGAGCCCGGTGAGCAGGATGGCGGCACGCCGGTCGGCGTCCCACGTCTCGCGTTCCTCGGCCTGTTCGAGCCGTCGTCCGTACGCCTCCAGGAGCGCGGCGTGGCCGGGGGAGCTCTGCGGGGTGCGGGCGAGCAGCCCGGAGAGCCGGTCGAGCTCCGCCAGGTCCGCCCGGGCCTCGTGGAGGGCGTCGTCCAGTACGTCGGCGATCGTGGACCCGGTGTCGAACGCCATCTCCTGGTGCAGGAAGCCCACATCGGCGGGCCGGGTGACGCTGCCGGATTCGGGTTCGTCCGTCCCGGCGAGGAGCCGCAGCAGAGTCGACTTGCCGACCCCGTTCTCCCCGATCAGGCCGATGCGGTGGCCGGGCGACGCGGTGAGTGACACCCCGTCGAGTACGCGCCGCGCACCGAAGGTGCGGACGAGGTCGTGTGCGAGCAGGGCGGGCGGGGGTGTGGGGTTGCTCATCGTTGCCTCCAACGTGATCGGTTCTCGGCCCGCCGGGCGCTCGGCCTCGGGCGCGGGCCAGGACGGCACATCAGGAGGTCACGTCTGCGGCGCTCCGGTCTCCATCAGCTCTCCGTCGGCCAGCCTCAGCCATCGGTCCACCCCGATCCGTTCGAGGAACCGCTCGTCATGGCTGACGACCACGAACGCCCCCCGGTAGGAGCCCAGCGCGCTCTCCAGCTGATCGGCGCTGACCAGGTCGAGGTTGTTGGTCGGCTCGTCCAGGAGCAGCAGCTGCGGGGCCGGCTCCGCACACAGGACACAGGCCAGGGTGGCCCGCAGCCGTTCGCCGCCGGACAGCACACCGACGGGCAGGTGGGCACGGTCGCCGCGGAAGAGGAAACGTGCGAGCAGATTCAACCGCTCCGCCTCCGACCGGTGCGGGGCGAACGCTGCGAAGTTCTCGGCCACGGTGAGGTCGAGGTCGAGCAGATCGAGGCGTTGCGAGAGGTACGCGATCCGCCCGTCGGCACGCCTGATCTCGCCTCCGTCCAGCGGCAGATCGCCGTTGATCACGCGCAACAGCGTACTCTTGCCTGCCCCGTTGGGCCCGGTGAGCGCGATGCGCTCCGGGCCCCGGATCGTCAGGTCGACGCCCTGGCCGGCGAACTGCTCCTGGTCGCCGTGACGGACCCGCATCTGTTCACCGAGCAGGACGGTGCGCCCGGCGGGGACGTCGGTTTCCGGGAGGTCGAGGGTGATGCGCTGTTCGTCGCGTACGGCGCGGCCCGCCTCGTCCAGCCGGGCCTTGGCCTCGCCGACCCTGGCGGCGTGCGTCTGACCTGCCCGGCCCGCGGACTCCTGGGCGCCCCGCTTCATGTTCCCCGCGAAGATGCGCGGCAGACCCGCGCTCTTGAGGTTGCGGGCCGCGTTGCTCGCACGGCGCTCGGCCCGCTCACGGGCCTGCTGCAGCTCCCGCTTCTCCCGTTTCAGCTCCTGCTCGGCATTGCGGACGTTCTTCTCGGCCACCTCCTGCTCGGCCCGCACGGACTCCTCGTAGGCGGTGAAGTTGCCTCCGTACAGGCGCAGTTCGCCCGGGTTGAGTTCAGCGATGCGGTCCATCCGGTCGAGCAGTGCGCGGTCGTGGCTGACGAGCAGCAGGGTCCCGTTCCACGCCTCCAGCGTGTCGTGGAGCGTACGGCGCGCGTCGATGTCCAGGTTGTTGGTCGGCTCGTCGAGCAGCAGGACGTCGGGCCGTTTCAGCAACTGGGCCGCCAGCCCGAGCGAGACGACCTGGCCGCCGCTGAGCGTGCCGATGCTGCGGTCGAGGGTGATGCCCTCCAGCCCGAGCCGGTCCAGCTGGGCGCGGGTGCGCTCCTCGATGTCCCAGTCGTCGCCGATGACCGCGAAGTGATCCTCGCGCACGTCGCCGGACTCGACGGCATCCAGTGCGCGGATCACCGCGTCGACGCCCAGGACCTGCGCCACCGACAGATCACCGGTCAGGGGGAGGCTCTGCGGGAGGTAGCCGAGTGTGCCGCCCACGGTCACGGACCCGGTGGCGGGGCGCAGTTCCCCGGCGATCAGCTTGAGCAGGGTGCTCTTGCCGGACCCGTTGGGCGCGACGAGGCCGGTACGGCCGGTACCCACGGTGAACGACAGATCGGCGAAGACGGGAGTGTCGTCGGGCCAGGAGAAGGAGAGGTTCGAGCAGATGATGGATGCGTCGGACATGCGGAATACCTCGCGTGTGAATCCGGGATCGGCACAGACTGCCGCCCCGGAGGAGTGGCCGAAGGGAACAACGACATGGCCACTGCGGTGGCGCCCCTGGGCGCCCGCGGTGGCCGATCACATCCGGGTATCACCCGGAGATGTCGTCGTCGCCTGCCATGTCTGGTCTCCTCGGTACACGCTGAAAAGCGTGACGATCTTAGCAGTCGAGCCGCGTTCCGGCCCTCCGATTTCGTACGCGCCCCGCCCTGCTGCTCCCGTACGCGCGGAATCAGGCGGCTGTCCGGCGTCGCAGATCGGCGATGCCCTGGTCCAGAGCCGCCTCCAGATGTCCCATGCGGCCGGTGGACAGAAGGATCACCACACCGCCCTGGATACCGGCCAGCAACGCCGCCGCCGAGCGGTCCGCGTCCCGGTCGGCGTCGATCTCCCCGATGGACTGCATGTGCCGGATGCCGGCAGCCAGTTCGCCCTGCCAGCGGTCGAGCAGTCCGGTGGCGACGGCCTGCGCTCCCGCCGTGGCTGAGCCGATCTGGGACACCGCGATGTCGAGCGGGCACTCCCGGCCCTGCTCGCGGTAGCGGGAGACCACCTTGTCCCGCCAGTTCCGCCAGGCAAGCCATGAGGTGAGGGCGCTCAGTTCCGGCTGTTGGTCGCTGATCACCCCTTCCGCCTCGTGGCGGGCGACGGCCAGCATCAGTTCGTCCTTCCCCCCGGGGAAGTAGTGGAACAGCTGGCTCTTGCTCGTCGAGGTGAGCGCGAGGACGTCGTCGAGGGTCAGCGCGAACACGCCGTGCCGCCGGATCGCGGCGGCGGCGCCCTCGATGATGCGCTGCTTGGTCGCGGCACCCTTGGGAGTCAACGGCACGATGCGTCTCCTGTTCCGGACGGGGAGTCCATTGAACCGCGAGGCCCCTCGGGGGCGGGTCAGGGAAGGAGCAGCAGCTTCCCGGTGGTCCGGCGCGATTCGAGATCCCGGTGGGCCCGCGCCGCGTCCGAAAGCGCGTAGCGGCCGCCGATGCGCGGGACGACCCTCCCCTCCTGGACCATCCGGAAGACCTCCGCGGTCCTGGTGACCAGCGCCTCCCGGTCGGGGACGTGGTCCTGCACGGTCGGGTACGTCAGCAGGATGCTGTTCGGCAGATCGGTCACGGGGAGCGACGGAACGCCCATGAAGGGCCCGTAGTACGCGTGCACCCCGTGCCGGCGCAGCGACAGCTGGGAGGACCGGAACGTCGCGGTCCCGCCGCCGTCGTACACGACGTGGGCGCCCTCGCCGCTTGTCAGCTCCTTCACGCGCTGCTCGAATCCGGCTCCCGACGACACGAGGACGTGGTCCGCACCTGCCTCCTCGGCCGTGGCCGCCTTCTCGGCACGGGATACCAGGCCGATGACGCGGCCGCCACGAGCCTTGATCATCTGGGTCAGCAGCAGGCCCACGCCTCCGGCCGCGGCGTGCACCACAGCGGTGTCGCCCGGTCCGACGGCGTACGTCTCGGTGGTGAAGTGGTTCGCGGTGAGTCCCTGCATCATGATCGCGGCCGCCGTCTCGTCCGGCACGTCGTCGGGGACCCTGACCAGCGCGGTTGCGGGGATGGCCAGGATCTCGGCGTAGCTGCCCGGGTGGTAGAACCAGGCCACCCGGTCGCCGACCGACAGGTCCTCGACGTCGTCGCCCAGCGCGGTCACGTACCCCATGCCCTCGACGCCGAGGCCCGTCGGGGCGGACCAGCCGGGGGCGCCGACCGAGCGGGCACCCACGTCCATGAAGTTCACCCCGGCGGCACCGAGCCGGACCAGGGCCTGACCGGGGGCGGGTGTCGGATCCGGCCGTTCGGACCAGGTCATGACCTCCGGGCCGCCGTGTCGCTCGATGTGGATTGCGTGCATGAGGGGCGCCTCTCCCGGAGCGGTTGCCGCAGTCCGTTCACCGCGGCAGGTCTGTGCACCGTAGAAAGGCAAAAATGGACCCGCAAGTCCACTCCGAAGGTGACCGGGGCCGTTCCTCCAGCAGTCGTCCCTCCAGCACCCTGCGACGGAACCCGGGAGCGAGCGCGGCGTGAACGCCCGCCCCGTGGGATCACGTCGCCGGGACCCGGACGTACCGTTCGGTGATGTGCAGGTCGGTCTCGATGCCGCCGGCAGCCGCGCGCAGACGGGGCAGTACCTCCGTGACGCACTCCTCCAGGGTGCGGCTGCTGCTGTGCATGGCCACGTTGACCGCTGCCACGACCGTGCCGCGACGGTCGTGGACGGGTACGGCGACTGAACGCAGCCCGATCTCCAACTCCTCGTCGACCAGGGCGTATCCGTCTGCCCGTACGCGGTCGAGGGTGGCGCGGAGTTCGTCGGGCCGGGTGACGGTGTACGGGGTCAGGGCGTGCGGTTCCGTGCGGGCGAGGCGGGCTTCGCGTTCCTTTGGCGGCAGGGCTGCGAGCAGGACGCGGCCCATGGAGGTCGCATGCGCGGGGAACCGCGTGCCGACCGTGATGTTGACGTTCATGATGCGCCGGGTCGCGACGCGCCCGGTGTACTGGACGTCGTCGCCGACGAGGACCGCGAGTGAGGCCGAGTCCCGGACCTGCTCGGTGAGTGCGGCGAGGTGGGGCTGGGCGATCTGCGGCAGCGTCGTGCGGGACAACGGCGGGTAGCCGAGGGCCAGTACGTGCGGGGCGAGGTGGTGTTCCCGCCCCCGCGTGGCGACGTAGCCGAGATGCTCCAGGGTGATCAGGGCACGCCGGGCGGTCGCCCTGGCCAGCCCGGTCGCCCGCGCGACGTCGGTCAGCGTCAGCGCGTCCCGGCCCTCGCCGAAGCTGGTCAGGACGGTCAGTCCGCGCGCGAGCGACTCGATGAACTCGCGGCCCAGCTCCTGCTTCGACGCCCCGGTCCAGGAGGCCAGCGCGGTGGGGGAGTCGGGGTGGACGGCGGGAGGGGCCTGTCGGAGGTCTTCCTCCATGGCCGCGGCGGCCGCTCGCACCCGGGGTAGCAGGGTTTCGTGCAGGGAGGCCGCGGTGTGCCGACTGGTGTGGCTCACGACGCTGACGAGGCAGGCCACTTCGCCCTCGGGGGAGCGGACCGGAACGGCGAGAGCGACGAGGCCCGGCTCGATCAGCTGGTCGTCCAGAGCCCAGCCGTCGTGGCGCGCCCGTTCCGCACGTACGGCGAACTCCTTCTCGTCCGAGGGCGGGCGCGGGGGCACGGCGGGGAAGGCCAGACCCTCCGGGTCCGAGGTGCGGCGCTCCCGCCACCGCTGCCACGCCCGCGCGTCCCAGCCGGCTGCCAACAGCGGCCCGGGGGCGGTGCGTTCGGCGGGCAGTAGGTCGCCGATGCGGAAGCTCAGCGACATCGCGCGACGCCGGGTGGCCTGATGGATGAAGCGGATGCCGTCGCCGTCGCCGACCGCGAGGGACACCGACTCGTCGAGTTCGTCCGCCAGGGCGTCGGCGCGCCGGCCGAGCAGCGACGGAAGGCGGAGAGCGGAGAGGTAGGCGTTTCCCAGCTCCATCAGGCGCGGGGCGAGCGTGATGTCGCGGCCGTCCACACGTACGTACTCCATGCGGGCCAGGGTCGCAGTGATCCGGTCGACCGTGGACCGGGCCAGACCGGTGGTCCGCTCGATGGCGCTGGGGCTCATCGTCCCGCCCTCGTCGGTGAGCCGGCGCAGGACCGTGATGCCGCGCATGAGCGGGGCGACGGCTTCGGCCGGTGCCGGCGTCTCGGTCTGCTGGAGCGTGTGGGTCGGTGGCATCGGCTCTCCGTCGTGCGTCGTGGGGACACAGTAGTGAACCCCGGCAGGTGAGGGGCGGTCCGCCCGGCAGCGGTGGGCCGCCGACCGTTGACAGGGATCCGGACGGGCGGCAGACTCCGTGGCAAGAATAGTGAAAGAAACTTCACTCTGCGAACAAGTGAGGGACGGTCCCATGGACAAGGTGGTCGCCTCCGCCGCGCAAGCCGTGGCCGACGTGCCGGACGGCGCCTCGATCGCGGTGGGCGGCTTCGGACTCAGCGGCGTCCCCGACGCGCTGATCGCGGCCCTCCATGAACGGGGGACCGGCGATCTGCGCATCGTCTCCAACAACTGCGGCGCGCAGGACTCCGGGCTCGCGGTCCTGCTGGCCGCAGGCCGGATCAGCCGGGTCACCGGCTCGTACATCGGCGGCAACAAGGAGTTCGGCCGTCAGTACCTGGCCGGTGAGCTGGAGCTCGAACTCATCCCGCAGGGCACCCTCGCCGAGCGGCTGCGCGCCGGCGGCTCCGGCATTCCCGCCTTCTACACCCCGGCGGGGGTCGGCACCCTGGTCGCCGACGGCGGAATGCCCTGGCGCTACGACCAGAACGGCGGCGTCGCGGTCAGCTCGCCGGCCAAGGAGGTGCGCGACTTCGACGGCACCCCCTACGTCCTGGAGCGCGGCATCCGCACCGACTACGCCCTCGTCAGGGCGGCCAGGGGGGACCGGCACGGGAACCTCGTCTTCAACAAGGCGTCCCGCAACTTCAACCCGCTCGCCGCCATGGCCGGCCGCGTCACGATCGCCGAAGTCGAGGAACTGGTCGAGCCCGGCGGGATCGACCCCGACCACGTCCACCTGCCCGGCATCTTCGTCCGGCGTGTGGTCGCGCTGACGCCGGAGCAGGCGGCCGACAAGCGGATCGAGCAGCGCACCGTGACACCACGGACCACCACCCCGGACGAGGACGGTCACCGATGAGCTGGAACCGCCAGGAGATGGCCGCCCGAGCGGCCGCCGAGCTCCGTGACGGCGAGTACGTCAACCTGGGCATCGGCCTGCCGACGCTCATCCCCAACCACCTGCCCGAAGGCGTGCACGTCGTCCTCGAATCCGAGAACGGCATCCTGGGCACCGGCCCCTTCCCGTACGACGAGGACGTCGATCCCGACCTGATCAACGCCGGCAAGGAGACGGTCACCGTCCTGCCGGGGGCCTCGTTCTTCGACTCGGCGCTGTCCTTCGGCATGATCCGCGGCGGTCACATCGACACGGCCGTGCTCGGCGCGATGCAGGTGTCCGCCGTCGGGGACCTCGCCAACTGGGCCGTCCCCGGAAAGCTGGTGACCGGGATCGGCGGCGCCATGGACCTCGTGCACGGTGCCCGCCGGGTCATCGTGACGATGACCCACACGGCCAAGGACGGCAGCCCGAAGATCGTCGAGGAGTGCACCCTGCCGCTCACCGGCCGGGGGTGCGTCCACCGGATCATCACGGATCTGGCCGTGCTCGATGTGACTCCCGGCGGACTTGTCCTGGCGGAGACCGCACCGGGCGTCGACATCGCCGAGGTGCTCGCCCGGACCGCCGCCCCGGTCCGCGTCGCCGAATCGGCCATGCCGTGAGACCCACCCGTCCCGCTCACGGAGCCACGCCGTGAGACCCGGCCCGCGCACGGCCGCGCCGTGCGCCGTCGCCCGGCGGGCACCCGCCCCCGTACTGGACAGGAAGGACCTGCACCCATGACCACCCCATCCGCCCCGGCCGCCCCCCGCGCACTGACCCAGGCCGACATCACCGCCGAGATCACCGCGGCACGCGAGGACTACGCCACGTCCCTCGCCGGCGGCGCACCCGTGCGCCCGCACCCCGCCCGGGACTACGCCCCGTACCGCAGCAGCACCCTGCGCCACCCGAAGCGGCCGCTGATCGCCGTGGGCGCCGACCCGGAGGCCGTCGAGCTCTCCGGCCCCGTCTTCGGCGTCACCGACATCACCGAACTCGACCACGACCTCACCAGGCAGCACCACGGCGAACCCCTGGGTGAGCGGATCACGGTCACCGGGCGGGTCCTGGACCGGTCGGGCCGTCCCGTGCGTGGCCAGCTCGTCGAGATCTGGCAGGCCAACGCATCGGGCCGGTACGCCCATCTGCGCGACCAGCACCCCGCCCCCCTCGACCCGAACTTCACCGGCGTGGGCCGCTGCCTGACCGACGATCAGGGCGCGTACTCCTTCGTCACCGTCAAGCCCGGCGCCTACCCCTGGCGCAACCACACCAACGCCTGGCGCCCCGCGCACATCCACTTCTCACTGTTCGGGGACGCCTTCACCCAGCGTCTGATCACCCAGATGTACTTCCCGGGCGACCCGCTCTTCGCCCACGACCCGATCCTCCAGTCCGTCACCGACGACGACGCCCGCGGCCGGCTCGTCGCGGCGTACGACCACGACCTGTCCACCCCCGAATGGTCGCTCGGCTACCGCTGGGACATCGTCCTCGACGGCCCGTCCGCCACCTGGATCGAGGAGGGCCGCTGATGTCCGCCGCCACACCCGCCGCCACCCCCGGGGAGCTTCTGCCCACCCCGTCCCAGACCGTCGGCCCCTTCTACGGGTACGCCCTGCCCTTCGCGGGCGGCGGCGACATCGCCCCCGCCGGCCACCCCGGCACCGTCGTCCTGCACGGCCACGTCCTCGACGGGGCCGGTGAGCCGGTGCCCGACGCCGTCATAGAGGTCTGGCAGCCGGCACCCGACGGCTCCCGGCACGGGGCGCCCGGCTCCCTGCGCCGCGACCCCGTCACCGGGGCGGTCATCGGCCGCCACGGAGTCGGCTTCACCGGCTTCGGCCGGGTGGCGACGGACGCCGACGGGCACTACACCGTACGGACGCTGCCGCCGGGCGGAGCCCCGTACCTCGCGCTCGTCGTCTTCGCCCGCGGCCTGACACACCACCTGTACACCCGCGCCTATCTGCACGACGCGGCCGGCATCGCACAGGACAGGCTGCTCGCAGGGCTTCCCGAGGAGCGGCGGGCCACACTCCTCACCACGCCGGAGGACACCGGCATCCACCGGTTCGACATCCGTCTGCAGTACGACGGGGTACATGAGGAGACGGTCTTCCTTGACTTCGGCTGACACGGCGGCTTCAGGCGACTCGGCGGCTTCGGCCGACACGGCGGCTTCGGCTGTCACGGTGACTTCGGCCGGCATGGTGGCGGACGTCGGCCTGCTGGCACCGGTCCGCGCCGGAACGGCGGTCGAGGACGCCACGGGCGACGCCGCGTACGTACGCGCACTGCTCGACGCCGAGACCGCGCTCGTCCGCGCCCAGGAATCGCTCGGCCACGCCCCGGCCGGGACGGCGGAAGCCGTCGCGTCGGCCGCGGCCGACACGGGCCGGTTCGACCCGCGCGCCCTGGCGCTGCGGGCCCGGTCCGGAGGCAACCCGGTCATCCCGCTGGCCGCCGACCTGACGGCCGCAGTCGCCGAACGGTCCCCGGCGGCCGCCGCGCACGTCCACCGGGGCGCGACCAGCCAGGACATCCTCGACACCGCTGCCATGCTGGTGGCGTCCGAGGCAACGCACCTGATCCTGTCCGACCTGGACCGTGCCGCCGCCGCCCTGGCGCTCATCGCAGCCGAGCACCGCGACACGCCGATGGCCGGCCGCACCCTCACCCAGCACGCCGTGCCGACCACCTTCGGCCTGAAAGTGGCGGGCTGGCGCAGCCTGGTCCTCGACGCCCGCGACCGGATCGCGGCGGTCCGGGCCGCGCTTCCGGTGCAACTGGGCGGCGCCGCAGGGACGTTGGCGGCCTTCGCCGCCTTCGCCGAGCCCGGGGATCCGGTCACGGGGAGGACCGGCGCGTCAGGCGGCGAAGCGACGGCCCAGGACGCCGGCCCGATGCTCGTCGAGGCGTACGCCACCGCGACCGGACTGGCCGCGCCCCCGCTGCCCTGGCACACCCTGCGCACCCCGGTCGCCGACCTCGGCGGAGCGCTGGCCTTCACCGCCGGGGCGCTCGGCAAACTCGCCGTGGACGTCCTCGTCCTCTCCCGAACCGAGATCGGCGAGGTCTCCGAGAGTGCCGGCGGGGCATCGTCCGCGATGCCGCACAAGGCCAACCCGGCCCGTGCCGTCCTCATCGCCGCGGCCGCCCGCCAGGTCCCCGCCCTCGCGGGGGTCCTGTACGGCTCCCTCGCCGCAGAGGACGAACGCCCGCCCGGCGCGTGGCACGCCGAATGGCAGCCCCTGCGCGAGGCGCTGCGCTCGGTGGGGGGAGCCGCCGACGCGGCGGCCGCCCTGGCCGAGGGGCTGCGTGTCCACCCGGAGCGCATGCGCGAGAACCTCGACGCGACCGGCGGACTGATCGTCAGCGAACGGATCGTCGCCGTCCTCGCGGCCAGGGTCGGACGGGCAGCGGCTCGCACGGTGGTGACCGAGGCTGCCGCCCGCGTGGCTCGCGAGGGAATCCGCCTCCACGAAGCCCTGGTTCAGGACCCCGCACTGGCAGGCGCGGTGACGCCGGACGAGCTGAAGACCCTCACCGACCCGTCCGGCTACACCGGGGCGGCCGGCCCTCTCGTCGACCGTGCGCTGCGCCGCCACGACGAGGGGACAGTTCCGGAATGACACGCAGGCCGCACGCAACGACCCCGACACGCATCTGCTGCCCGGCGGCAGAGCACCCGCACCGTGCACGTCCGGCAGCTGCCGCCAGGCACCCCTCACCGCCGGCACCGCCCGGTCCAGGAGCCCCATGACCACCCCGCGCACACCCGAGACCACCCCGCGCACACCCGAGACCACCCCGCGCACACCCGAGGCCTCCACCGCACGCCTGCTCCACCACCAGGTGGACGGACCCCTCTCCGGACCGCCGCTCCTCCTCGGGCCGTCCCTGGGCACCGCACTGTCCGTCTGGGATGCACAGATCGCCGCACTGGCCCGCGAACACCGGGTGGTCCGCTGGGACCTTCCCGGTCACGGCGGTTCCCCCGCCGCACTGTTCCCCGCGGGCAGCGGGGTCGCCGAGCTGGGCCGACAGGTGCTCCGCCTCGCCGACGCCCTCGGCATCGAGCGGTTCGCGTACGCGGGCATATCCCTCGGCGGCGCGGTCGGGACCTGGCTGGCCGTCCACCACCCCGACCGGATCGCCTCCCTCGCCCTCGTGTGCTCCTCGGCGCGCTTCGGTGAACCGCAGGCCTGGCACGAACGCGCGGCCCTCGTACGGTCCGAAGGGATCGGCCCGGTGGCCGACAGCGCGGCGGGCCGCTGGTTCACCGCGGACTTCGCCGACAGCCCGGCGGCCCGTGCCGCCCTGGCAGACCTGCGCGGCGTCGACCCCCACGCGTACGCCTCGCTGTGCGACGCCCTCGCCGCACACGACCTGCGCGGTGAACTGGCACGCATCACCGCCCCCACAGTCGTCGTGGCGGGCCGCGACGACCCCGCGACCCCGGTCGCCCACGCCCGGGAACTGGCCGACACGATCCCCGGCTCGACGCTGATCGAACTCCCGGGCGCCTCCCACCTGGCCAACATCGAACGGCCCGCCCCCGTAAGAGCCGCACTGCTGAACCACTTCGCGGCCGGGACCGCGGCCGCCACCGACGACGCCTCCCGCCATACCGCGGGTCTTGCCGTACGCCGCACCGTCCTCGGTGACGCGCACGTCGACCGGGCCATCGCCAGGACCACGCCTTTCACCGCCGTCTTCCAGGACTTCATCACCCGCTACGCCTGGGGCGAGGTGTGGACCCGGCCCGGCCTCGACCACCGGACCCGGCGTTGCCTCACCCTCACCGCCCTGGTGGCACTCGGCCACCACGAGGAACTGGCCATGCATCTGCGGGCCGCCCTCGGCAGCGGCGACCTCACGCCCGAGGACGTCCAGGAGGTCCTGCTCCAGGCAGCCGTCTACTGCGGAGTCCCGGCAGCCAACGCCGCGTTCGCCGCGGCGGACCGGATCCTCACCGAAGTCACCCACGCCGCCAAGGAGAAGTAGCCCATGCACACGACCGTAGGGATCATCGGCGGCGGACCGGCGGGACTCCTGCTCGCACGCCTGCTGCACCGCGCAGGTGTCGACTGCGTGGTCCTGGAGAGCCGCGACCGCGCGTACGTCGAACAGCGCCAGCGCGCCGGCATTCTCGAACAGCCCACCGTCGACGCGCTCCGCGAGGCCGGCGCCGCCCAGCGCCTCGACGCCGAGGGCCTGGTGCACGACGGCATCGAGCTCCGCTGGGACGGCCGGGCCCACCGCGTCGACTTCCCCTCACTCACCGACGGCCGCCGGGTGTGGGTCTACGCCCAGACCGAAGTCGTCAAGGACCTCATAGCCCTGCAACTGTCGGACGGCGCACCGCTGTTCTTCGACGCCGAGGTCACGTCGGTCGAAGGGGCGGACACCGACCGGCCGACGGTCCACTACACCCACGAGGGCCGCAACGAAGTGCTCACCTGCGACTACGTGGTGGGCTGCGACGGATTCCACGGCGTGACACGGGCCGCGATCCCCGCCGGAGTGCAGCGCACGTACGACCGGGTGTACCCGTACTCCTGGCTGGGGATCCTGGCCGACGTACCGCCGTCCTGCGACGAACTGATCTACGCCCACTCGCCGCGCGGCTTCGCGCTGCACAGCATGCGGTCACCCGAAGTCAGCCGGCTCTACCTTCAGGTACCGAACGGCACCGACCCCGCCGACTGGTCCGACGAGCGGATCTGGGACGAACTCGACGCCCGCTTCGCCATCGACGGGGACTGGAAGCTGAGGCGCGGCCCCATCACGTCGAAGAACGTCCTGCCGATGCGCAGTTCCGTCACCGAACCCATGCGCTACGGCCGCGTCCTGCTCGCGGGAGACGCCGCCCACATCGTCCCGCCCACCGGGGCGAAGGGGCTCAACCTGGCGGCGGCCGACGTCGTCGTGCTGGCCCGCGCCCTGGTGCGTCAGCACACGACCGGATCGTCCGACCTGCTGGACGCCTACTCCGACACTTGCCTGAGCCGGGTGTGGCGGGCCGAGCACTTCTCGTACTTCATGACCAGCACGCTCCACACCGACCCGGAGCAGAGCGGCTTCGACACCCGGCTGCAGGTCTCGCAGCTGGACAGGATCGCCGCCTCCCCGCACGCCGCCGCCGAACTCGCGCAGAACTACGCCGGTCTGCCCCTGCCGTAGGCGCGTCCCACCAGGAGGATCTGCCGTGGATCTCACGGTCCAGCAACTGCGGTACTTCGTCGCCGTGGCACACGAGCTCCACTTCGCCCGTGCCGCGCAGGGCCTGCGCATCTCCGCCCCGTCGCTGAGCCAGCAGATCGCGGCGCTGGAACGGCGGTTCGGCGCCCCGCTGTTCCGGCGGGACGCCCGCCACGTGGAACTCACCGAGCTGGGGTCCGAATTGCTGCCGATGGCCCACCGTTCCATCGCGGCGCTCGACGAAGTCGTGTCCTGGGCCGAGGAGCGACGGGCAGGTGGTGCGGTGGTGCGCGTCGGCCTCGTCGTCGGGAGCCACATCGGCTCCGTCATCCTGAACGAAGCGGCGCGAGCCTTTCCGGCCACACGATGGAAGATCCGGCGCCTCGGGTTCGACGGCTCCCTGACCGCGCTGCGGACGGACCTGGTCGACGTGGTTCTCGCGCCGGCCCTGGCAGCTCCCTCTGCCCCCGGCCTGCACGCGGTGCCGCTCTGGTCCGAGGGCAGGGTGCTGGTGGTCGGCGCCGGTCACCCGCTGGCCGGCCGGGACAGCGTCACCGTGGACGAGGTGGCGGACGAGCACTTCGTCGCGGCCCTGGGTGACGAGGCACTCATCGACTGGCTCGGGCTGCCCCGCAGCGACGGGTTCGCCCCCAAGGTCGCGTACGTGGCCGACACGTTCGAGGAGGTCCTGGACATCTGCTCGGCCGGCCTCGGCGTCAACATCGCCGGTGCCGGGGCGGTCTCCGCCTCGCCCCGGCCCGGTGTCACGTTCGTCCCGGTGCGAGGACTGCCCGACGCCACGGTCTACCTGCTGCGGTCGGCGAGGGCGCCCTCCGCGGCGGTCCTGGCGGTCGAGGAACTCGCCGTACGCGTGGCGCGTCGAGAGACCCGGCGGTCCGATACCCGCTGAGACCGGAAGGGATACGAAACCGCTCTGACCTGCAAGGTTAGGTTCGCCCTCATGATGCTTGAGGCAACAAGTCGTGGCTCCCGGAGCGGTTCGTCAGCAGACTTGATCACACGCGCACCCACCCCTTGGAGGCACCTGTGACATTCGGTCAAGTTCCCGGCCGACGGCCGAAACCGTCCTGGGAAGGAGTGCTTCCCGGACGTCCCGCACCCTTCTTCCTGGAGGACGGGGACGGCGAACGGGCGAAGCTGTTCGACAGCGTGGTGACGGTCCTGCTGTCAGCGGACGAGACGGAGGGCCAGTTCGGGGTCTTCACCACCCGCCAGCCCAAGGGCGACCTGATCGTCGCGCACTCCCACGAGGACGTGCACGAGATCTTCTACGTGGTCGAAGGAGCCGCCCGCGTCTTCCTGGAACACCCCGACGGGCGCCAGGAGAGCAAACTGCTGCGCCCCGGCGACTTCGGATACGTGCCCGCGGGCATCGTCCACTCGTACCGCACCGAAGGCGAGTACAACAAGATCCTCGGCGTCTCCACCGGCGGATTCGAGCGCTTCTTCCAGGCGCTGGGCGACCTGACGGAGGAACGGGACGTGCCGACGGTGCCGTTCATCCCCTCCCCGGACCGGATGCAGCAGGCGTTCACCCGCTACCGGAACGTTCCCGCCCCGGGCCAGCAGTGGGAGGGAGCGTGAGCCCACGCACGGAAGCGGACGACCGGGCCGACGCGGAACAGCGCGGCCGCAACGCGACCCTGATGCAGACCTACGTCGAGGGCCTCGCCTCGACCTTGCCGCCGGGACCGACGGCACCTGTACCAGCACCCGCCGTGAAGGTTCTGCGCGATCTGGTCTTCTCCCGGCCCGCCACCGGCGGTGAGCTGCGGCTGGACCTGTATCTGCCCGAGGGAGTGCCCGGTCCGCGTCCCGTCGTCGTCTGGCTGCCCGGCGGCGGATGGCAGCGGGCCGCCCGGGGCATGGGCCCTCACCTGGGACGGCTGTTCGCCCAGCGCGGCTACGCCATGGCGGACGTCGAGTACCGGTCGAGCCGGACGGCGGTCTGGCCGGCCCAACTGCACGACGTGAAAGCCGCCGTGCGCTATCTGCGCTCGGTGGCGCAGGACCGAGGCCTGGACGCGGAGCGCATCGGCGTATGGGGAAGCTCGGCGGGCGGGCACCTGGCCGCACTGCTCGGACTGACGGGCGGCGACCCGGTGTGGGAGGGGAACGGCGGCCATGCCGAGTACTCCAGCGAGGTCCGGGCCGTCGTCGACGGTTACGGCCCCGCCGACCTTCTCCGCATGGACGCCGACAGCCTGCCGGGCGGGGTCGTGAACGACATCGACCCGTCGTCCCCGCCGTGGGGACTGCTCGGCGGTCCGACTCAGGACCATCCTGAACTCGCCTCCCAGGCGAGCCCGGTGAGCCATGTGAGCGGGCCGGCAGCGCCCTTTCTGATCCTGCACGGAGACGAGGATCTCCTGGTCGGGCCGAGGCAGAGCCAACGGCTGTTCGACGCGCTGCACGGCGCCGGCAGCGAGGCGACCCTGATTTCGGTCCACGGGGCCGGACACGGATTCTTCAACACCGACGCCCTTGAGCGGACGCCGCCTCTGTCCACGACCGTGCGCGCCACCCGGTGCGGCGACCGCGCCCCGGACCGGCCCGGTGTGCTCACCTCCGGTCTCGTCGAGCGGTTCTTCGACCAGCACGTGCGCCGGCACTTCTCCGACTGAGTGGGAACGGCCGAAATGGCCCACTCGCGCGGTGCTGAATTGCCCCACACGGGTGAGCCGATCCCTGCGTAACGTCAACGCCATGCCGAACCTTCTGCCGCCGGTAGGGCCTCAACGAACGCTCTCGCTCGCCCAGTTGACGAACTCTGTCGGCGACGGCGCGTACTACGTCACCTCGGCCCTCTACTTCACCCACGTGGTCGGCCTCGCCCCCGCCAGGATCGGGCTCGGACTCACTGTCGCCTGGGCGGTCGGCTCCGTCGTCGGGGTGCCCCTCGGCCGGATCGCCGACCGCCGGGGCCCGCGGGGAACGGCGGTGCTGCTCGCACTCGCCACCGGTGTCGCGGTCGCGTCCTTTCTCGTCGTACGGGACTTCGCCCTGTTCCTCGCAGCCGCCTGCCTCTACGCCACCGCGCAGTCGGGCCTCGCCGCTGCCCGCCAGGCGCTGCTCGCGGGCCTCGTCGCCAAGGAGGAGCGCACCGGTGCGCTCGCCCACCTGCAGTCGACGCTCAACGCGGGCCTTGCCGTGGGCGCCGCACTCGGCGGCCTCGCGCTGTCCGCCGGAACCACGGCGGCCTACCTCGCGGTCTTCTCCGTCGACGCCGCAAGCTTCCTGCTCTGCGCACTCGTCCTGCTCCGGCTGCCGGCCGTCGAGGCGGTGCCCGGGGACCGGAGCGCGAAGCTTGCGGTGCTGCGGGACCGGCCGTACGCCGTCGTCACGCTGCTCAACGCTGTGCTCCTCATGCGCATGCCGCTGCTCAGCATCGGCCTCCCGCTGTGGATCACCGAGCGGACCGAGGCTCCCGAGTGGGTGGTCTCCGCGCTCTTCGTGCTCAACACCGGTGCCGTGATGCTCTTCCAGGTCCGAACCGCCCGCTCCGTGAACGGGATCCCCACGGCAGCCCGAGCCCTTCGCCGGTCCGGCGCGCTCATGGTCCTGACCTGCCTCGTCCTCGCCATGTCGGCGGTGGACAACCCGTGGCTCGCGGTGACCGCCCTGGCCGGTGGCTCCGTGCTGCTGGTCGCCGCGGAGATGCTGCACTCGGCAGGCTCCTGGCAGCTGTCCTTCGATCTGGCACCGGCGGGGCGCATCGGCGAGTACCAGGGCTTCTTCGGCACCGGCGTTACCGTCGCACGCACGCTGGGGCCCCTCCTGCTCACCGCGCTGCTGGTCGGATGGGGGACGGCAGGCTGGCTGCTGCTCGGCGGAACGGTCCTCGCCGCGTCGTACGCGCTGGGACCGGCGGCACGGTGGGCGGCGGGGACGCGTCAGGAGCCCGTTCCCGCCGCCGCTGTCGCTCGGGGCGTCTGAGCGACAACGGCGAGGGCCTGGGACCGTCAGGGGCGCGGACGGTGACCGAACCGCACGCCCTCCCACGGTGCCCCGGCCGGGAACGATTCCGCGCGGCGCTGACCCGGCGGGCGCGCGACCGCCCGCTCGATCTCCGGCTTCGCGTCCTCGATCCGCTCAAGCCAGCCCAGCAGTTCCCGGCGCAGCTCGTCGGCGACCTCCCGGTGCGAGTCCAGCCCGGCGAGGTTGTCCAGCTCGTAGGGGTCGGCCGCCAGGTCGTACAGCTCCGTCTCCGTGTAGTGGTCCGCGCCCGGATCGTTCCAGGCGTCCGCGCCCGGCGCGTCCACCACGTACTTCCACCTGGAGGTACGCACCACGCGCCCCACCCGGTCCTCGCTGATCTGGACGAACACGGAGCCGGGCCGGCCCGGATCAAGGCCCCCACCGGTCAGCGGAAGCAGGGAGCGCCCCTGGACGCCATCGGGAACCGGGAGGCCCGCGGCCGCCAGCAGAGTGGGCATCAGGTCCACCGTGCCGACGGGCCGGCGGACGAGCCCGCCGCCACTGAAGCCCGGCCCGGTGAGTGCGAGCGGCACACGGACGGACGCCTCATGGGCCGAGCGCTTGTACTCGCTGTTGCGGGTACGGAAATGGGAACCGTGATCGGCCGTCCAGGCCAGCACGGTGTTCTCCTCGGTCCCGATGCTGCGCAGGGCGTCGCGCAGCCGCCCCACCCCCTCGTCGACCCGCTTGATCTGCCCGAGGTATCCGGCCAGATGGCGGTGCGCACCGCCCTGCGGGGCGTCGGGTGCGAGCGCGGCGAGGTCCGGGGGCAGCCAGGCGCCCTCGTAGCGCTCGCGGTAGCCCGCCGGAGCCGGGTAGTCGTCGGTCGGATTCTGGTGGTGCGGCTCCAGCAGGGAGAGGAACAGCAGGTACGGGCGGTCGTGGTGGTCGGCCACGAAGCGGATCGCCGCGTCGATCAGGGCGTCCGAGCGGTACCCGGGCAGCCGGACGGCATCCCCGTCCGCGTCGTACACCACCGTGCGGTAGGCGTCCGAGGTGAACTCGAGCCGGTCCGAGGCGAGCCAGCTCTCGTAGCCGCCCCGGCGGCCGGGTGCCACCGGGCCGTCCGGCTGGTCGTCGCCCGCCAGATGCCATTTGCCGATGTAGCCCGTCGCATATCCGGCCGCCGCGAACTCCCCGGCGAGTGTGGGGATGTCCTGGGGAAGCGGAAGCCCGTTGCGGAAGACACCTGTGGCAGTCGGGAAGCGGCCGGTCTGCAGCGCCGAACGGGCGGGTGCGCAGACCGGGTTGGGGGTGATCGCCTGCTCGAAAAGGGTGCCCTCGCGGGCGATCCGGTCGAACTCGGGGGTCACCCCCGCCCGGTTGCCGTGCACGCCGGCCGTGTCCCAGCGCTGCTGGTCGGTGAGGATCACGATCACCTGCGGCGGCGCCCCGGCGGGCGGCGGCGCAACGCCGCCCGCCGGGACCGGTGCCTCACCGTGCGGGGTGGTCCCGCTCATGCGCCCGCCGTCTGGGCGGCCTGGGCCGTCGAGGCGCCGGAAGCGATCCCGAAGGACGGGTCGGGCACCGCCTCGGGGCTGATGAGGGTGGAGGAGCGGCCGTCGGTGCCGACCGGGACGTCGCCGTCGATGGTGACGCGCCGCAGCTTGCGCTCGTGGGTGTCGGAGTCGTCCACGCCGTAGTGCTGGGTGGCGCGGTTGTCCCAGATGGCGACGTCGCCCACCTGCCAGTCCCAGCGCACGGTGTTCTCCGGGCGCTCGATGTGGGACTGGAACAGATCGACGAGAGCGCGGGAGTCACTCCCGGTCAGCCCGCTGATCCGCTGGACGAAGTTGCCGAGGAGCAGCACACGTTCGCCGGTCTCGGGGTGGACGCGGACCACCGGGTGCTCGGTGAGGAACTTCGTCGAGGTGAACACCTCCCGGTACTTGGCGAGCGCCTCCGGCCGGGCGGTCGGACGCAGGGCGACGTAGTCGTAGTCGTTGGAGTGGACGGCCCGCAGACTGTCGGCCAGGGTGCGCAGCTGCTCCGGCAGCTCGGCGTACGCGGCAGCGGTGTTGGACCACAGGGTGTTGCCGCCGTACGGCGGGATGACGACGGCGCGCAGGATGGAGAAGGCCGGGTAGGCGGGGACGAAGGTGACGTCGGTGTGCCACTGGTTGGCCCGGCCGCCGTGGTCGGAGTCGATGCCCAGCGAGTAGCGTCCATCGGCGGACGGGACGGTCGGGTGGGCGACCGGGGTGCCGAGCAGTCGGCCGAACGCCTCGTGGCTGTCCTCGTCCAGGTGGTCCTGGCCGCGGAAGAAGACGACCTTGTTGGCCAGCAGGGCGGCCCGGACGGCCGCGACGGTCTCGGGGGCCAGATCTCCACCGAGGCGGACCCCGGAGATGACGGCGCCGATGCGACCGCCGAGCTTCTGGACGGTAACGGCGGGTGCAGGGGCGGTGGTTGTGGAAGTCATGGCAGATTCCCTTCGAAGGACAAGCTCGTACGTCGGCCGATCCGGGAGCCCGGTCGACGGTGAGTTGATTAATTTGGGAGCGGAAGAAATGAGGGTGTGCGGCGGCCGCCTGCGGACGGGTGCTGTCCGGGAGCGGAGGTATGGGTGGAGAGCCGTCCGGAGGGCGGTGCGGGGGCAGCCTGGTCAGGCGGCGGTACAGCGGCCCGGACACGCGGGCGGCATTGCGGTGCGGCCGGCGCGGGCGGGCCGCGCATCGGTAACGGCCGTCGCGAACATGTTCCGGAGACTCGCAGCGCCCCGTGGCGTACGTCAAGCGCCCTTCCCCGCCCCGCGGGGCGCCCGGCAGTGGTTCAATCGGCCCCTGCGCGGGGCCCGTACCACCTCCGGACAGGCGTCGCGAAATCACCTCTGAGCTGCAGCTTTTCCTGCCGTGCTGAGGGGTCTGCAGACCCGGCTCCGGCGCCGGGCGCGAGCCCGGAGACGAATTCACGCCGCCGTAACGTTGCGGCCGTCCCTGTGTCGCAGGACCTGAGGGCGGCGCCCATGACACCTGAGGATGGCCCCCATGACACCTGAGGAAGGCCCCATGACAACTGCCCCCCATTTCTTCCGGGCGACCGGTGACGGCCGGCGCGAGGCCAACGCCGCCACGGTGCTGCGCACCGTGCTCGACCACGGGCCCGTCGCGCGCCGGACCATCGCCGATCTCTCCGGGCTGAGTCCGGCCGCCGTGTCCCGCCAGTGCACCGACCTCGTAGGCCTCGGCCTGGTACGGGAGTTGCCCGAGCTGGTGGCGAGCAGTGGAGTCGGCAGACCTCAGATCCCGGTCGATCTGCACACCGGTGAGAGCGGTGGGCCGGTCGCGGCCGGAGTCCACATCGGCGTACCCGGTTCGACGTTCGGCCTGCTCGACCTGCGCGGGCGGCTGCTGGCCCGCCGCGCCCTCCCGCATGACGGCATAGCGCCGGGCGAGCTGTCGCTCCGGATCGTCCAGGGGCTGCGTGCATTTCTCGGCGACGTGGGTCGCGGACGGCGCCTGCTGGGTGTGGGCGCCGCTCTCGGGGGCTGGGTGGACCCGGTCACGGGGACGGCCGTGCGGCATGACGCGCTCGGCTGGCATCAGCGGCCGCTCGCCGCCGAACTCGCCCGTGGCCTGGGCGGACTCGATGTGCGGATCGACAACCACGCCCGGGCCGTCGCCCAGTCGGAGATCCTCTTCGGCCGGCCCGCGGCACGCCGCAGCCTGGTCCACCTCTTCATCGGGAACGTGGTCGACGCCGCCCTCGGAATCGCCGGCGTGGTCCACCAGGGACCGGGGTCCGGAGCCGGTGACGTGGCGCATCTGCCCGTGCCGGACTCCACGGCCATCTGCCCCTGCGGGCGGTCCGGCTGCCTGGAGGCGACCGCCTCCAACACGGCCGTCGCGCAGACTGCCGTGCGCCGCGGGATCGTGCCCGAGCCGGACGCGTTCCTGGTGGTGGACGCCGCGGCGTCCGGCGACCGGCGCGCGGACCGGCTGCTGCGAGAGCGGGCCCGCGCGGTCGGCCGGGCGGTCGCCCTGCTGCTCGATGTCCTCAACCCGGATCTGGTCGTGGTCACCGAGCACTCCAGCCTCGTCAATCCGGACTACCTGGAGGAGATCCGGGGCGCGGCGGTGGACCACTCCCATGTCTGCCGGGACCCGGAACGGATCGTCAGTCCGCATGCCGGGACAGCCGTCATCCCCGTTGCCGCGGGCACCATCCTGCTGAACCCGCTGTTCAGGAGCCCGCTGACCGCGTCTCAGCGGTAGCCGCTCGTCAGGGGCGGCAGGGGGCTCCGTACCAGGATCCGGACAGACCGGGTTGACCGTCCGGCGAAGCCACTGTCATATTGCTCCCGTGAACCCGGATATGCGCCTCGTCTCCCGCAGGCACGTCGACCTCTGTCGACAGGCCAGCGCGGTCTGTGCCGTCCGCAACTGACCCGGACCATCTCTTCCGCGGGCCCGTCCCGGGTGTTCGCAACGCCTCGCTGATACCTCACCGACGGAACGACGCTCCTGGCCGGAGCCGGTTCCCCGAGGTCCGGCGCCGCGTTACGGCCTGATGCGCCGCAGCCCACCCCTTCATGCTCCGACACGCGTCTTCGTGTGCTGCCGGCACTGATCCCGCACGCCCTTGAAGTGCCCCCGAACTGTGCCTCCTTCGGGTTGCACCACCTCGGCCTTCAATTCCTCCCGCAGCGGAACCAATGCGCGAGTGCGTCGCGCTGCACGTCCCTTCACCGTCCTCCACCGTCACAGGCAGGCTTCGATGACCGAGCTGTACCCCCTCACGCCCGGACCCTCCCGGCGCACGACACTGCGCGCCGCCGGAGGCGGCACCCTGCTTCTCGGACTGGGCCTGGCGGGCTGCCGCTCGGCGGTTTCGGAGGCCTCATCCGCTCCGCAGGGCGCGAGCGCCGCTCCCAAGCGCGGTGGCGTGCTCAACGTCGCCGTCAACAGCGACTTCACGCCCGCTCTGGTGTTCTCCCAGAGCGGTCAGTCCCTCCAGCACCGGCTGATCTACAACACCCTGACCCGCTATGACGACCGGCTCAGCCCGAAGCCGGAGCTCGCCCGCTCCTGGACGTACGCCAAGGACGGACGCAGCATCACGCTGCGGCTGCGTGACGACGTGACGTTCCACAGCGGCCGCAGGTTCACCGCGGACGATGTCATCTTCGCCGTGAAGAACCTTCAGAACCCGGTCCGCGCCGCCCAGTTGCGCTCCACGGCTGCCACGGTCACCGGATTCGAGAAGCGCGGCGACCATGAACTGGTGCTCAAGCTGGCACACCCGGTGAACAACCTGTTCGACCTGTTCGAGTTCATGATCATCGCTGATTCGGAGACGGTCGAGGACGCCGTCACCGGAAAGCAGCTCATCGGCACCGGCCCGTTCAAGCTGAAGAAGTGGAGTCCCGGCTCCGGTCTGAGCCTGACCAGGAACGACACGTACTGGCAGGCCGGGCGGCCCTACCTCGACGGTGTCGAACTGCGTGTCATACCCCAGGCCGACGCCCTGATCTCGTCGCTGCGCTCCGGCCAGTCCCAGCTCTCCTTCAACGTGCCGGGCAAGAGCCTCGGCGTGATCAAGAGCGATCCGCACCTCACGATCAGCGACTACGACACAGGCGGCGGCGCCGTATACCTCGGGGTCAACACCACCATCGCCCCACTGAACGACCGGACCGTCCGCCAGGCCCTCGCCTGGGCCGTCGACCGCGACCGGCTGCTCGCGCAGACGCTCGGCGGCTACGGCCTCGCCTCCGCCGCCCCCTGGCCCAAGTCCTCGCCCGCGTTCACCGAGGCGCACCGCACCCACTACTCCCACAATCCCGCCAAGGCCCGGGAGCTGCTGAAGTCCGCAGGGCACAGCAAGCTGGAACTGCCTTTGCTCCACCTTGCGTTGCCCAGCGAGACGGCGATCGCCGAATCCCTCCAGTACGACCTCAAGCAGGTCGGCGTCCACGTCACGCTCCAGCCCACCGACCCGGCCACCGGCCAGAAGAAGCTGATCTCCCAGGACATGCCTGCCCTGTGGACCATGGGGCACGGCTTCGCCCAGGTCCAGCCCTCCACCCTCGCGGTGAGCGCCTATCCGTTCAACGAGGCGAAGAACACCTCCAAGTACCGCTCCGCCGCGTACACAGAGGTGGTTCAGGAGGCCTGGACCAAGCCCGAGTCGAGCGCCGCCGAGGCCAACGCCCAGCACGAGAAGATCTCTTCCATCCTGCTCGACGAGGCGTTCCTCATCGACCTCGTCGTCCGCGGACAGGTCCAGGTCGCCGCCGACGGGCTGCACGGGGTCACGCTGAACAAGTTCTCGTACCTCAATCTCGACGACGCCTACCTGGTGTGACATGCGCAGCTATCTGATCCGCCGGCTGCCGTCGGCCCTCCTCGTCCTGATCGCCGCCTCCTTCCTGATCTTCACCATCCTGCGACTCGTCCCCGGCGACCCGGCCACCACCCTCGCGGGCCCCGACGCGGACGCGGCGACCGTCGCCGCCATCCGGGACCGGCTCGGCCTCGACGCACCCCTGCTCTCCCAGTACGTCCACTG
The DNA here is from genome assembly GCF_043203805.1 of Streptomyces sp. LN549. NCBI lineage: Bacteria > Bacillati > Actinomycetota > Actinomycetes > Kitasatosporales > Streptomycetaceae > Streptomyces > Streptomyces sp. LN549. The sequence continues at coordinate 8,783,969 of NZ_JAZHRI010000002.1, forward strand.
GATCGGCTCACTGCTGACGGGCGACCTCGGACCCTCGTACGCGATCGGCGGCCAGACCGCCGACCTGATCGGGGACGGGCTCGGCGCCACGACCGAACTCTCCCTGGCCGCACTCCTGTTCGTGGTGGTGCTCGGTACGGCCTTCGGCGTCCTCGGGGCCACTTCCCGCAGCCGCTGGATCCGCACCGCGGTCCGGGTGACCACGACCGCAGCCCTGGCCGTGCCGCCCTTCGTCAGCGGAGTCCTGCTGGTGCTGCTGTTCGCCGTGATCCTCGGCGTACTGCCCCCGGGCGGCCGGGTCGCCTTCCTGACCGCGCCCGACCTCGCCGCGCAGTACCTGGTGCTGCCCGCACTCTGCCTGGCACTGCCCAGCGCCGCCGTACTCGGCCGCTACCTCAAGGACGGCATCGAACGAGGACTCGCCGAGGACTACATCCGTACCGCCACCGCTGCCGGGGTCGCCCCGCGCCGGCTGCTGTGGCGCCACGCCGTGCCGAACGCCCTCCCGCCCGTCGTCACCCTGCTCGGCATGCAGGTGGGGCACCTGCTCGGCGGAGCCGTGCTCGTCGAGGCGATCTTCGCCTGGCCGGGCCTCGGCCAGCTCGCCGAGCAGGGCCTCCAGCGCCGGGACTACCCGGTCGTCCAGGATCTCCTGCTGCTCCTGGTCGCCGTCTTCGTCCTCGTCCAGCTGCTCACGGACCTCGTGTATGCCTGGCTCGACCCCCGGATCAGGTGGGAGTAACCCCATGACCTCGACGACCGACCTCCTCACCGCCGGCCCGCCCCCGGCCGCCCGCAAGGCGCGCGGCCGGCCCCGCAACCGCCACCCCTACCGCAGTGCACTGTCCACCGCACGCGCCCGCACGGGTCTCGTCCTCGTCGGCGCCGTGATCCTCGCCGGGCTGCTCGCGCCGCTCCTCGCCGGACACGGACCCACCGACCAGAGCGGGCAGAGCCTCGCCGGCCTCGGCACCCCCGGACATCCGCTCGGCACCGACGACCTGGGACGGGACCTTCTCAGCCGGGTCCTCCACGGCATCCGGGCCGACCTCGGCATCATCGCGCTCGCCGTACCCCTCGGCGCCGCACTCGGCTGCCTGTTCGCCCTCGTCGCGGCTGCGCACCCGGTGGCTGACACCGTCGTCCAACGCGTCTTCGACCTCCTCCTCGCCTTCCCCGGACTGATCCTGGCGCTCGCCGTCACCGCGATCCTCGGCCCCGGGCGCCTCCCCGTCGTCCTCGTCATCGCACTCGCCGAGATCCCGGCGTTCGGACGGCTGTTGCGCGGCGGGATCCTCGTCCAGCGGGAGCGGGAGTACGTAACCGCCGCCCGGGTCGGCGGCAGTTCCGGCCGCCGGGTGCTGGTCCGGCACATCCTGCCCAACGCCGCCGACCCGCTCATCGTCCAGATCGCCGTCTCCCTGACCGTCGCCGTCTTCATCGAGGGCGCGATGAGCTTCCTGGGCGTCGGGGTGCGGCCGCCGGAACCCACCCTCGGATCCGTACTCAGCCAGTCCATGCCCTATCTCGCCCAGGCCCCGAACTTCGCCGCGGGCCCCCTGATCACCGTGACCGCGCTCGTCCTCGGACTCTCGCTCATCGCCGAGGCGCTCAACCGGGAGATACGCCGATGACCGCCCAGGAGCTGCTGCAGGTCCGCGACCTCGGTGTCGAGTTCACCGCCCCCGACGGCTCGGCGCTGCGCGCCGTCCGCGGCGTCTCGTTCACCCTGAACCGGGGCGAGACCCTGGCCGTCGTCGGCGAGTCCGGCTCCGGCAAATCCACCACCGCACTCGCCCTGACCCGCATGCTGCCCGGCACCGGACGCATCACCACCGGGACCGTGCGCCTGGACGGCCGGGACCTGGCCGCCGCCACCGAGCAGGAGCTGCGCGCGGTGCGCGGCGCCCGCATCGGCATGATCTTCCAGGACCCGATGACGGCCCTGAACCCCGTCCTGACGGCCGGCCGCCACATCGAGGAGGTACTTCGCGCGCACGGCAACCGGGACAAGGCCGCCCGCCGGGCCCGCGCCGTCGAACTCCTGGACCGGGTCGGCGTCCCGGAACCGCACCGGCGCGCCGACGACCACCCGCACCAGTTCTCCGGCGGCCAGCGTCAGCGCATCCTCATCGCCATGGCCCTGGCCGGCGAACCCGACATCCTGCTCGCCGACGAGCCGACGACCGCCCTGGACGCCACCGTCCAGGACCAGATCCTCACCCTGCTGGCCGACCTCAACCGCGAGACCGGCACCGCGCTGGTCCTCATCACGCACAACATGGGTGTCGTCGCCCGGGCCTGCGAACGCGTCCTGGTCATGTACGGCGGCACGGTCGTCGAGGACGGCCCCACCGCCGAGGTGCTCACCCGCCCCCGCCATCCGTACACCGCCGGGCTCCTCGCCGCCGTACCCCGCCTCTCCACCCCCTCCGGCACCCGGCTCACCGGCATCCCCGGCAGCCCACCCGACCTCACCCTGCTCGGGGACGGATGCGCCTTCGCCGACCGCTGCACGCTCGTCGAGGACCGCTGCCGTACGGCGACACCCCCGCTCACCCGGACAGCGGACGGGGTGCACGTCGCCTGCCTGCCCGCCGCCGGGCGCACCGAGCCCCTGCCCGCCACCGCCCCGCCCACCCGCATCGACCGACCGGCACCCGGCGCAGTCGTCCTGGAGGCCGAGGGACTGCACAAGACGTACAGGTCGCGCGGTGCCCGCCGGCACGCGGTCCCCGCACTCGACGGCGTGTCGCTGACCCTGGCGGCAGGGGAGACCCTCGGCATCGTGGGGGAGTCGGGCTCCGGGAAGTCCACCCTTGCCCGGGTGCTGGCGCACGCCCACTCCGCCGACGCCGGCAGCATCCGGCTGCGCGGCGAGGACATCACCCGGCCCTCACGGCGCGCCCTGCACGCGGTGCGCCGCCAGGTCCAGATGGTGTTCCAGGACCCGTACGCCTCGCTCAACCCGCGGATGACGGTGGGCGAGATCGTCGCCGAACCCCTGATCGCGTTCGGCCTGGGCGACCGGGACAAACGGGAGGAGCGGGTGGCCGAACTGCTGCGCCGGGCCGGTCTGGACCCGGCGGTCGCCGACCGCCATCCGCGCTCCTTCTCCGGCGGCCAGCGCCAGCGCATCGGCATCGCCCGCGCGCTCGCCCCCGAACCCTCCGTCCTCATCTGCGACGAACCCGTCTCCGCGCTCGACGTCTCCGTCCAGGCGCAGATCGTCGCCCTGCTCACCGACCTCCAGCGCGACCTGGGCCTGGCCCTGGTCTTCATCGCGCACGACCTCGCGGTCGTCCGGCAGGTCAGCCACCGCATCGCGGTCATGCACCAGGGCCGGATCGTGGAGACCGGCAGCGCCGACGAGGTCTGCGAGCACCCCCGAGACCCGTACACCCGCGCCCTGCTGGCCGCCGCTCCCGAACCCGTACCCCCTGCTGCCCGGATCGTACGGACGCAGAAGACGGGAGCACTCGCGTGACCGCGTGCTGCGCCCCGGGCCGCCCCTGTACGGGAGTGCTCCCGCTGCCCTCGGTGCGCCGCGCGGCCCCTCCACCGGCCGTCGCGCACCGGGCCATGGCCGAACTGCCCGGCGGAGTCTTCCGGATGGGCGACGCCTTCGGGGAGGGCTACCTCGCCGACCGGGAAGGGCCGGTGCGCGAGGTGACCGTGGCCCCGTTCGCCATCGACACCACCGCGGTCAGCAACGTCGACTGGACCGTCTTCGCAGAAGCCACCGGCTACCGGACGGACGCCGAACGCTACGGCAGTTCCTACGTGTTCCATCTCCTCCTCGCCCCGGCCGCAGGGCGCCACGTCATCGGCCGGGTGCCGGGCGCCCCTTGGTGGCTGGGCGTCGAGGCGGCGTCCTGGCACGCACCCGAGGGGCCGGGCTCCGGCATCGCGGACCGGGCCGACCACCCCGTCGTCCACATCTCCCACGACGACGCCCGGGCCTACTGCGACTGGGCCGGACTGCGGCTGCCCACCGAAACCGAATGGGAGTACGCAGCCCGCGGCGGCCTCGACGGCGCCCGCTATCCGTGGGGTGACGAACTCACCCCCGGGGGACGCGAGATGTGCAACATCTGGCGCGGCCCGTTCCCGCACCGGTCCGACCGGCCGGGCGGCCGCACGGGCACGGTCCCGGTCACCGCGTACGAACCCAACGGATACGGCCTCCACAACACCTCCGGCAACGTCTGGGAGTGGTGCGCCGATGCCGCCGGACCGGGTGAACGCGTCATCCGCGGCGGCTCCTACCTGTGCCACGCCTCGTACTGCAACCGCTACCGGGTCGCCGCCCGCTCCCACAACACCCCTGACTCCTCGACCGGCCACGGCGGCTTCCGCTGCGCCCGCGATCTTCCGGAAGGACGAACCAGGCAGTGAAGGCCGTCATGGTGATGTTCGACAGCCTCAACCGGCATCTTCTGCCGCCGTACGGCGCCGACTGGATCCACGCCCCGAACTTCCGCCGCCTCGCCGAGCGTACGGTCACCTACGACACCTGCTACGCGGGCTCCATGCCGTGCATGCCGGCCCGACGCGAACTGCACACCGGGCGCCACAACTTCCTGCACCGGGGCTGGGGACCGCTGGAGCCGTTCGACGACTCGATGCCGGAGATCCTGAAGCGGCACGGCGTCTACACCCACCTCGTCAGCGACCACCAGCACTACTGGGAGGACGGCGGCGCCACCTACCACGGCCGCTACAGCTCATGGGAGTTCTTCCGGGGCCAGGAGGGCGACGCCTGGAAGGGGCAGGTCGCGGAGCCCGAGATCCCCGAGGACCTGCGCACCACCCGCAACGACCTGTGGCGTCAGGACTGGGTCAACCGCCGGTACCTGGACACCGAGGCGAAGCAGCCTCAGACCCTCACCTTCGACGCCGGCCTCGAATTCCTGCGTACCAACCACGCCGAGGACAACTGGTTCGTGCAGATCGAGACGTTCGACCCGCACGAGCCCTTCTTCACGCAGGACCACTACAAGGACCTCTACCCGCACGACTACGACGGGCCGCACTTCGACTGGCCCGACTACAACAGGGTCACCGAGACGAAGGACCAGGAGAACCACGCCCGTTACGAGTACGCGGCGCTGCTCTCCATGTGCGACCACTCGCTCGGCCGGGTCCTCGACGCGATGGACGAGCACGGTCTGTGGGACGACACCATGCTCATCGTCTGCACAGACCACGGCTATCTGCTGGGGGAGAAGGGGTGGTGGGCGAAGGTCGTCACCCCCTGGTACAACGAACTCGTCCACACTCCGCTGTTCGTGCACGACCCGCGCCGCCCGGAGCGGGCAGGCAGCCGTGACGACGCGCTGGTCCAGACGATCGACCTCGCCCCGACCCTTCTCGACTTCTTCGGGGCCGGCCGCACCCCGGACATGCAGGGCCGGCCCCTGCGCGAGACCGCGGAGTCACGGCACCCCCGGGAATCGGCCCTCTTCGGCATGTTCGGCGGCCATGTGAACGTCACCGACGGCCGGTACGTCTACATGCGGGCCTGCCACGACGACACCAACCGGCCGCTGTACGAACACACCCTGATGCCGACCCGGATCCGCGGCCGGTTCACCCCGGCGGAACTGTCGGACCTGACCCTGGCCGAACCGTTCGCCTTCAGCAAGGGCGTACGCACCCTCAAGATCGCCGCCAACCCCTCCCCGCTGCTGGGGCCGCAGCGGTTCGGCACGCTCCTGTTCGACCTCGACACCGACCCGCAGCAGGAGAAGCCCCTCGTCGACGACGCCGTCGAACTGCGCATGATCCGGCTGCTGGTGGAGCGGCTGGCAGCGAGTGAGGCGCCCGCCGACCAGTACGAGCGGCTCGGTGTTCCGCGCGACCCCGGCGAAGTGGGCGAGGCCCATCTCCTGGTCGCCGCCCAGCGCGAACGAGCGGAGACGGCGCGCGAACCCGCCGCGCGCTCCGACGAGTTCACCGAGGGTGCGCTCAACCTCCGTACCCCGCTGGCGCAGCTGCTGGCCGAGCCGGCAGCCACCGAGGCGATCCGGCGCATCGTGCCGGGCCTGCTGGACACCGAGCTCCTGACCGTCCGCGGCGCCGGCACCCTGCTCCAGATCGCGGCCTTCGCCGGGCACCCCGGGCGGGCTCAGCTCACGGCCCTCGCCGACGAACTGGCCCGCCTCTTCCCGGCTGCCCCGACGCACTCCTCCCCGACGCACGACCACGGAGACCCACGCCGATGACTCCCAGCACCCGACGCGACCCCTACGAAGGCTTCGCCGGCCGGATCGGCCGCACCTTCGCCGAGTCCGAACCCGCCTGGTCCCCGTCCCGCACTCCGGGGCACAAGGCCCCCAACATCATCGTCGTCCTCGTCGACGACATGGGCTACAGCGACATCGCCCCGTTCGGCTCCGAGATCGCCACCCCCACGCTCACCGCCCTGGCCGAGGACGGCGTACGCCTCAGCAACTACCACACCATGCCGCTGTGTTCGCCGGCCCGCGCCGCTCTCCTCACCGGCCTCAACCCGCATCGCGTCGGCTACGCAATGGTCGCCAACTCCGACCCCGGCTTCCCGGGTTACGGCATGGAGATCGCCGACGGCATCCCCACCCTCGCCGAACTGCTCCACGACTCCGGCTACGCCACGTACGCCGTCGGCAAGTGGCACCTCGTCCGCGACTCGGCGTCCAACGCCGCCGACGACCGGGACAACTGGCCGCTGCGCAAGGGCTTCGACCAGTACTACGGCGTCCTGGAAGGACTCACCAGCCTCTTCCACCCGCACCAGCTCGTCCGCGACAACAGCCCGCTGGACATCGACGAGTTCCCCGACGACTACTACTACACCGACGACATCACCGACCAGGCGATCTCCATGGTGAAGTCACTGCGTGCCCATGACCCCGACAAGCCGTTCTTCCTCTACCTGGCGCACAACGCAGTCCACGGCCCGCTCCAGGCCAAGGAGGAGGACATCGCCCGCCACCGGGGCCGCTACGACGACGGCTGGGACGTACTGCGCGAACGCCGCTTCGCCGCCCAGCTCGCCGACGGGCTGCTCCCGCCCGGCACCGAGCTTCCCGACCGCAACAGCGAGGCCGGCCTCGACGTGCCTGCCTGGGCGAGCCTCACCGGGGAGCAGCAGAAGCTCTACGCCCGCTACATGGAGGTGTACGCGGCGCTCGTCGACAACATCGACCAGAACCTGGGCCGTCTCACCGAGACCCTCGAGGCGCTCGGCGAGCTCGACAACACCGTCATCGTCTTCACCTCCGACAACGGTGGCACCGGGGAGGGCGGTGCCGAGGGCACCCGCTCCTACTTCAGCCGTTTCGTCCACCACCCCGCCCTGCCGGGCGACTGGACCCCGGACGTCGACCGCGACCCGGAACTCATCGGCGGCCCGCGCAGCCTGGTGCACTACCCGCGCGGCTGGGGCATGGCCTCCAACACCCCGTTCCGCCTCTACAAGGGACACACCTACGCCGGCGGTGTCCGCGTCCCCTTCGTGCTGTCGTGGCCGAAGGGTGCCCGCGAGGGCCGGCTCGCTCCCGGCCTGCGGACGCAGTACCAGTACGTCACCGACATCGCCCCCACCCTGCTGCGGCTGGCCGGTCTGGAGCGGCCCGTCGCCCGGCGGGGCGTCACCCTCCAGGAGCCGGACGGAGTGAGCTTCGCCCCGGTGCTCGCCGACGCGGCACACGCCTCCACGCACCCCGAGCAGTACTGCGAGATGACCGGCAACCGCAGCTTCTACCGGGACGGCCACAAGCTCGTCACCCTCCACCGTCCCGGCACGCCCTACGACGACTCCGAATGGGCCCTGTACGACATACGGACCGACCCGACCGAGATCCACGACCTGGCCGCCGAACGCCCCGGCCTCGTCAAGGAACTGGCCGCTGCCTGGGAGGAAGCCGCCTGGCGCAACGGCGTCTTCCCGCTGCCCGACGGCAGTGGGGCGCTCGCCCGGCGCAACCCGGCCGAACAGCGTCTGGCCCGTCCGCTCACCCTGCTGCCCGGCACCCCGGAACTGGAGCGCTACCGCTCCTCCCGGCTGGTCGCGCTCCGTTCCTTCGAGATCGCCGTCGTGATCGACGAGACGGGGGAGGGGGTACTGGTCTCCCACGGCGACCAGGGCGGTGGTTACAGCCTGTACGTCGAGGACGGCCGGCTCCGGCTCGCGTACAACGAGTACGGCGTGCTCCACGAGACCGACGCCGGCCCCCTGGCGCACGGTGAGCACGTGATTCGTCTCGTGGCTGCGGCGGAGCAGGGCCTGCGCTGGAGCTTCACGGTGGATGTCGACGGAGAGGTGCGGGCCACCCCGCCGAGTGTGCACCAGCTCATCGGCATGGCCCCGTTCCAGGGCATCAGCGTCGGGATCGACCGCAAGTCGCCCGTCTCGTGGCCGCTGTTCGAGCGTCATCGCTCCTTCCGCTTCCAGGGTCGGTTGCACTCGGTGACCTACAGCCCGGGGGAACCGGGGCCCGATTCCCCGGAGGCGGTGGCCGCAGCGCTCAAGGAAGCGGCGGCGGCGTTCGAGTGAGACCGCGCGGCCGGGGCCACATCGGCTGCCCCGGCCGCGCCCGGCCTGCTGCCGGAGCCCAGTCCTGACATCGTTGTCAGAGAGTGAGGGGTGACGTCGGGTCCATCGAGGGAAGCGGTGACGGGTGGGACGGGCCTGCGCCGACCGGTGGCCGATGCCGTCCCGATGGCCGGTGCGGCGAGCAGCGCCCGCCGGGCCCTCCAGCCCGATTGGCGGTGGCCCGCGGGCAGGGCTACCGTCGGGGGAGTGAACGACTGCGTTCACTGACGGCTTGAGTGGCAAGCAAACCCATGACGGGCTCCCACGCGACACCCCAACAGGCTGCCGGCTCCCCGGAGAAGGGACGAGGCAGCGGGATCGCCCTACTCGTCATCTGCTCGTGCCAGTTGATGGTGGTCCTCGACATCACCATCGTGAACATCGCTCTCCCGCACATCCAGACCTCGCTGGGCTTCTCGACCGAGAACCTCTCCTGGGTCATCAACGCCTACACGCTGACGTTCGGCGGTCTGCTCCTGCTGGGCGGGCGCCTCGGCGACATCCTCGGCCGCCGCAGAGTCTTCATGTTCGGCGTCGCGCTCTTCGTCTTCGCCTCCCTGCTCGGTGGTCTCTCCCAGGAATCGTGGCAACTGCTCGCCGCGCGCTCCCTGCAGGGCGTCGGAGGCGCGATCGCCTCGCCGACCGCCCTGTCGCTCATCACGACGACCTTCCGCGAAGGGCCGGAGCGCAACAGGGCGTTCGGCGTGTTCGCGGCCGTATCGGCGGGCGGCAGCGCCATCGGACTGCTGGCGGGCGGGGTGTTGGTGGAGTGGCTCGACTGGCGGTGGATCTTCTTCGTCAACATCCCCATCGGGCTGCTGATCGTGCTCGCCACGCCGCGCTACATCCGGGAGTCCGAACGCCATCCCGGACACTTCGACCTCTTGGGCGCGCTCACGGCGACGCTGGGCATGGTATCCCTCGTCTACGGCTTCATCCGCGCCTCCGAGGAGGGCTGGAGCGACACCCTCACCCTGGCGGCCTTCGCCGCGGCCGTGGTGCTGCTCGGCATGTTCATCGCGATCGAGGGCCGGTCCCGGCAGCCCATCACGCCGCTCTGGATGTTCCGCGACCGCAACCGCGCCGGCACGTACGGAATGATGCTGAGCCTTGCCGCGGCGATGTTCGGCATGTTCTTCTTCCTGACCCTGTTCGTGCAGAACATCCTGAACTTCAGCCCGCTGAAGGCGGGTCTCGCCTTCCTTCCGGTCAGTGCCATCATCGCCGTCGGCGCCGGCATCGCCTCCCAGCTGCTGCCCAAATGGGGTCCCAAGCCCTTCATGGTGACCGGTGCGGTCCTGGCGGCCGCGGGTCTGGGCTGGCTGACGCAGACGGATGTCCACAGTTCGTACCTGGGCAGCCTGCTGGGCCCGATCCTGGTGTTCGGCCTCGGCATGGGGCTGCAGTTCGTGTCGCTGACGCTGATGGCCGTTTCGGGGGTGGAGCCGAAAGAGGCCGGTGCGGCCTCCGGCATCCTCAACACCACGCAGCAGGTGGGCGGATCGCTCGGCCTGTCCATCCTCGTCACGGTCTTCGGTACGGCCAGCCGCAACGAGGCCACCGACCAGGTGCCGAAGTTCCTGGCCGACGCGACACCGGCCCAGCTGGCGGAGTTCCGCAGGACCGGACAGCTTCCCGGACAGTGGGGCGACCAGGTCCTGGCGTCCGGCGTCTCCAACGCGTTCGTCGTCGCGGCGATCTTCGCTGTCGTCGCCGCGCTGATCGCACTGCTCGTCATCCAGGTGCGCCCCTCGGACCTGGAACGCCTGCGCGGAGACGGTGCGATGCCGGGGGCGGGGTCGGTGGGCGAGCCGGCGGAGGGGACGGCCGGTGCCGGTGCGCCGGGTCGGGACGCCGCGCAGCCGCCGGGCAGGGTCGACCGTGAAGGTCCCGGTCCGCAGCAGTGACACCCCGGTCCGCGCCCCATGACGCCGGTCCGCGATCCGGCTACGCCTTCGGCGTCGCCGCCCCGGCCCCCCGCGCCGCCGTGCCGTCCTCGCGGGCCAGCCGGCTCGGCCACCACACCCGCGGCCCGAGGTCGAGGAAGAGCGAGGTGACCAGCACGGACCGCACGACGAACGTGTCCAGCAGCACACCAAGGGCCACTGCGAACCCGATCTCCGCGAAGACCACGACCGGCAGAGTGCCGAGCGCTGCGAAGGTACCGGCGAGGACCAGGCCGGCCGACGTGATCACCGCTCCGGTCGCGGCGAGACCCGCCACCACTCCCGCCCGGGTGCCCTGGAGGATCGCCTCCTCGCGGATCCTCGTCGTCAGGAAGATGTTGTAGTCGATGCCGAGGGCCACCAGGAACACGAAGACGAAGAGCGGGAAGTCCGTGGATTCGCCCGCGTAGTCGAAGATGTGACGGAAGGCCAGCGCACTGATGCCGAGTGCGGCGGCGAACGAGAGCACCACCGTCGCGACCAGAAGCACTGGCGCCACCACCGCGCGCAGCAGCAGCCCCAGAATGATCAGTACCACCAGCAGCACCAGGGGAATGATCAGCAGGTTGTCGTGCCTGGTCGCGGCGTCCATGTCGAGCAGGGCCGCGGTGCTGCCGCCCACCTGGGCGTCGGCGCCCGGCACCCGGTGCACCGCGTCACGGACCCGTTCCACCGTGGCCTTGGCCTCGTCGCTGTCGGCCGGATCGGTCATCGTCGCCTCGAAGATGACCTGGCCGTTCGCCTCCGGCCGGGCACCGGGTGGCGTGCCGACGGAACCGGGCACCACCCCCCGGGTCGTCGCCACCGTGGCCCGCACCGCGGTACCGCGGTCGGCCGCGGCGACGATCACCAGGGGATCGCCGCTACCTCCGGGGAAGTACCGGTCCTGGATCTCCTGGCCGGTGATCGAGTCCGGCTTGCCGGTGAACGAGTCGGCATTGCTCAGGCCGGAGGCGCGCAGTTGTGTCAGCCCCAGGGACAGTGCGGCGAGCACCAGTGCCGTGGCGATCCAGATCGTGCGCGGGCGGCGTGCCAGCCGCTCGCCCATCCGGGCCCAGACCCCGTGCTCGGTCGGCTCGGCGGAGCCGAAGTGCGGGATCGCCGGCCAGAAGACCCACCGGCCGAAGATCACCAGCAGCGCGGGCAGGAGCGTGAGCATGGCGACCAGGGCGACGGCCACACCGATCGCGGCCACCGGCCCGAGCCCCCGGGTCGAGTTCATCTCGGCGACCAGCAGCACCAGCATGCCGAGTACCACGGTGCCGCTGCTCGCCAGCACGGCCGGCCCGGCCCGGTGCAGAGCCCTGGCCATCGCCTCGTGCCGGTCCTCGTGCCGGCGCAACTCCTCCCGGTAGCGGGCCACGATCAGCAGGGCGTAGTCCGTGCCCGCGCCGAACACCAGCACCGTGAGGATGCCCGCGCTCTGTCCGTTCACGGTCAGGCCCGCGTGCGCGGCGAGCAGATAGATCACCGCCTGCGCGCTGAAGAGCGCGGCGACGACCGCGATCACGGGCAGCAGAAGCAGGGTGGGGCTGCGGTAGGTGATCAGCAGCATCACGATCACCACCCCCAGCGCGGCGAACAGCAGCGTCGAGTCGATGCCCGAGAAGGCCTCCGCGGAGTCGGCCGTGACGCCACCGGGGCCGGTGACGTGCACGGCGAGACCACCGCCGCTCGTGCCCACGACCTCCCTGATGTCGTCGACCGCGGGGCCGATCTGTTCCCAGCCCTCCTCGCCCACCGTGATGGGCACGAAGACCTGCGCGGCCGACACCGCGGCCTTCTTGTCGTAGACGGGGCCCCGGGTCTGTGTGCCCAGCACGCCGTGCGCGTCCAGCGTGTGCAGCTGCCGGGTGTCCTCGACGATCCGGGCACGGTCCGCCCCGGTCAGCCCGCCCTCACGGGCGTACACGATCACGGCGGTGATGAACTCGGGTCTGAAGTCCTTAGAGCTCTCCAGAACCTGGGTGGATTCCGCGCTGCTCGGCAGCCAGGAGGTGGCGTCGTTGTCCTGGGCGTCGGTGAGCTTCTGCGCGAGTGGTGCCGCGACGACGAAGACGATCAGCCACAGTGCCACGACCAGCCATTTGGTGCGGCGGCCGCAGATGAGGGCGGCCACCCCCGGCCGTCGGCGCTGCTGTACGTCCGGCATGCCACTCCCCGTGTATCGACAGGAGTGACGTCGTCATCGAAGGGGGAGGCCGCGCCACCGGAGCGACCCGCACAGCGCCGATACCGCAACGTCACCCGCTCCCAGGTTCCGTGCCGGTGACAGTAGGCGGCATGCCGCGGGGCGTCCCCGCGACATGCCGCCGGGCCGCTGCCGGGCCCCGGTTGGGCTATCCCGGGCGGGTGACGGGCCGGTGGCAACCGCGTCACCCGCCACCGGAGCCCCGGCGCCCGCGGACCTCAGTCCTTGACCGTGAACCCCGCCCGCAGCAGGGCATCGTCGCGAGACGACGGACCGACGAGGAGCTCGAACACGCCCGGCTCGACGATCCGCCTGCCCTCTGCGTCCACGAGCGTGCACTCGGCGACCGGCAGTTCGATGACGACCTCCCGGCTCTCGCCGGGGGACAGCGACACCTGACGGTAGGCCTTGAGCTCCTTCTCCGCCCAGGTCACGGAGGTCACCGTGTCGCTGACGTACGCCTGCACGGTCTCCAGCACGGGACGCTCACCGGCGTTGCGGACGACGACGCGCGCCCGCAGCGTGTCACCCGCGCCGAGGACGTCGGTGAGCACCTCCAGATCCGTGTACGTGACCGTCGTGTAGCTGAGGCCCTCACCGAAGACGAACGCCGGGCGCTGCGTCAGGTCGGCGTACCGGGTGCCGTGCTGGCCGCGCACCTGGTTGTAGTACGTCGGCTGCTGCCCCGCATGACGTGCGAAGGAGATGGGCAGCCGCCCGGACGGTTCGATGAGGCCGAGGGCGAGTTCGGCGACGGCCCGGCCGCCGCACATGCCGGGGTTGAAGGCGTACACGATCGCCGCGGCCTCGTGCGCGGAGGGCGGCAGCACGAGGGGCTTCGAACTGATGACGACCACGACGAGCGGCTTGCCCGTCGCCGCGAGCGCGTCGAGCAGCGCGACCTGGCCACCGATCAGCTCCAGGGTCGCCGTGGAGCGGCCCTCACCGACGAGCTCGATGCGGTCACCCACGACCGCGACGACGTAGTCGGCGGCCTCCGCGGCGGCGACGGCCTCGGCGATCATGGCCTCGGACGGCTCCGCCGGGACGACGATCTCAGGCCGCGGCTGCCCGTCGGGGAAGAAGGCACCCTCGGGGTCCGGCCCCACGGTCAGGATGTCGGCGCCCCGGGCGTGCGTGACGGTCCAGCCGTCCGGCACCTGCTCGCGGAACCCGTCCAGCACCGTACGGATCATGGCGCGCGGATGCCCGTCCGGCAGCCAGTCCGCCTGGCCCGACGAGCCCGCCCAGTCGCCGAGCTGGGTCTGCGCGTCGTCGGCGTTGGGCCCGATGACAGCCACCGTGCGCGGCGCGGATCCGTCGCCGGCGACCGCGCGGCCGTCCGGACCGGCCTCGAGCCCGCCGGCCAGCGGCAGCGTGCCGTCGTTGGCCAGCAGCACCAGCGAGCGGCGCGCCGCTTCGAGGTTCAGACCGGCGTGGCCCGCGCTGCCGATGACCGCGGCCTGGCGCTCACGGTCGGGGTGGCGCGGATTCTCGAACAGGCCCAGTTCGAACTTGAGCGTGAGGATGCGCCGGACCGCCGCGTCGATCTCCGCCTCGTCGAGCGTGCCCGCGGCGACCGCCTCCTGCGCCCCGCCGAAGAAGGCCGGCGTCGTCATCACCATGTCGTTGCCCGCGCGGACCGCGGCGGCGGCCGCCTGCGTGTGATCGGCGTACACATGCTGTTCCCACACCATGCGGCCGACGTTGTCCCAGTCGGTCACCAGTGTTCCGGTGTAGCCCCACTCGCCGCGCAGCACCTCGTTCAGCAGCCAGTTGTTGACCGTGACCGGCACCCCGTCCATGGACTGGTAGCCGAGCATGAACGTCCGGCAGCCCTCGCGGGCGACCCGCTCGAACGGCGGCAGGAACCACGAACGCAGCTTGCGCCGCGAGATGTCGGCCTCGCTGGCGTCCCGGCCTCCCTGGGTCTCGGAGTATCCCGCGAAGTGCTTGGCGCACGCGAGGATCGCCGTCGGGTCGTCCAGCCCGTCGCCCTGGTAGCCGCGCACCATCGCCGACGCGAGCTCGCCGATGAGGAAGGGGTCCTCCCCGAACGTCTCGCTCACGCGGCCCCAGCGCAGGTCCCGGGTGATGCACAGGACCGGCGAGAACGTCCAGTGGACCCCGGTCGCGGCCACCTCGACGGCCGTCGCCCGGGCGATGCGTTCCACGAGCTCCGGGTCCCAGGACGCCGCCATGCCGAGCTGGGTGGGGTAGATCGTGGCCCCCTCCCAGAACGAGTGACCGTGGATGCAGTCCTCGGCGACGAGCAGGGGGATCCGCAGCCGGGTCCGCTCGGTGAGCGCGGCCGCCTCCAGGACCCGGTCCGGGGAGGCGTGGAGGATCGATCCCGCGTGCATCTCCTCGATGAGGGGCCGTACCCCGTCCTTCGCGTTCAGCTGGAGCATCTGGCCGACCTTCTCGGGCAGAGTCATCCGTCCGACAAGGTCGGCGACGCGCTCCGGGACGGACAGCGCGGGGTCGAGATAGGGGAGGGAGGAGCCCACAGGAGTTCCTTTCACAACGTCGGCGGGAGGGCGCGGCACGGCTCAACTCGGCCGCTGGGATCCACCGTACGCCGAATACCGACCGAGTGGTAAGTATGTGAGTATGCGACTGCACGAAGCGGTGCCGTCCGATACGACCGGGGAGAGTGGCGAGTGACGGGTGAGGTGCGTCGTGGCTACGCGAAGGGCCGCGCAAAGCGGGTGGAGATCCTCGACCAGGCCATGGCCCTGTTCGGCGAGGCCGGCTACCGGGGTGCCTCGCTGCGGGTGATCGCGACCCGTTGCGGGATCTCGCACCCGGGCCTGCTGCACCACTTCCCCACGAAGGAGTCCCTGCTGCTCGCGGTCCTCGAACACCGCGACGAGGTGGACGGTGAGTGGCTCGCCGTGGACGATCCCGTGGGTGTGGACCGGCTGCGCCGGATGGTCGACCTCGCCGCGCTGAACGCCGAACGGCGCGGAATCGTGGAGCTGTTCTCCGTACTCGCCGCCGAGGCCACCTCCGCCGACCATCCGGCCCACGCCTACTTCGTGGAGCGGTACCGCACCTCGGTCCTGACCACGGCCGTCTCCTACGCGGAGGCCCGGGGCGAGGGCGCCCTGCGGGACGGGATCGACCCCGGCGAGGCTGCGCAGCAGCTGATCGCGCTGATGGACGGGCTCCAGACGCAGTGGCTGCTCAGTGGCTGCGCGACGGACATGGCGGGCGTGCTGCGCGCCCACGTGCAGGCGCAGTTGACCGTGCCGCTCTGAGCGAGGGGTGACGAACAGCGGAACGAGCACCCGGCGCTCGGCCTTGGTGGCGTGCGGGGAGGTCGGCCCCGGGCTTCGCGGTGCAGCTGACGACCGCGCCCTGACCGAATGCGTTCCGCGGCCGCGACGACGGCAGGCGCACAGCTCTCAACCAGCGGCCGCGGGCGGGCTGGTTGCTGTGATGCCGGTCAGGATGAGGTCGATGCCGGTGAGGAACTGTTCCCGGTCATCGTGTTCGCGCATCTGGTCGGCGATGTCATGGAGGAACGGGTAGTCGTCGGGGTCCAGCTCCTGCCACGCCCTGGATGCGGAGTCGAGGAACTCGGCGCGCTCCGTCTCGGTCGCCGGACCCTTGCCGGCGCCTTCGGCGGCGGTGGTCCGGGAGTTCTGGGTGGTGGCCCCGAGGATGTAGTGGACCAGCGTCGAGGTCGTGGTGAACCAGGTGCGTCGTGGTACGCCCATGGCGCGCACATGCCGCCCGATGCTCTCGAAGACCCGTGGCGTCACCGCTCCCCAGGGGCTGCGGGTGATCTGCGAGGCGAGCTGGGTCGCGAGCCAGGGGTGCTCGGCGACCGCGTCGTACAGGCTGAGCGCGACGGTGCGGATCCCGTCCTCGGGTGCGCCCGCGGTACCGGCTCCGGGGCCCGGTGCCGGCCCGGCTGCGGCGGGGTGGGCGGGCAGGCCGGCGGCGATGACGCTGTCGGTCGCGGCCTGCAGCAGTTCGCTCATGTTGCCCACGTGGTGGTAGATCGCCCCGGACCCGGTGGACAGGTGCTCGGACAGCGCACGGACTGTCAGTGTGCCTTCCCCTGCTGTGTCCAGCAGCTCGATGGCTGCTTCGACGATGCGCTCGCGCGAGAGCACCTGCCTGCGCCTCTGTGACTGGCGTGTCTGCATGCCCATGTCCTCATTCTGCCAGATTTGGTACGGCGCTCCAACTTGGAGTACGGTTCCAATATTGGAACCACGTTCCAATACTGCTTCTCGGGTCTTACGGGAGTGAGGTCCGACCCGACGGACTCCCGGGCCCGGGCACAGCAAGGGGTTCGTAACTGGAGGAGGTTTCATATGTATGACGTGGCGATCGTGGGGGCCGGCCCGGTGGGCCTGTTCCTCGCTGCTGAACTCGCGCTGGCGGACTGCTCGGTCCTGGTCCTGGAGAAGGACCATGAGCCGGCTTCGCCGTTCAAGGCGCTTCCGCTGGGCATGCGGGGCCTGAACGCCGGATCGGTCGAGACGTTCTACCGCCGCGGGATGCTGACCGAGTTGCTGAACGCCTCGGGTGCCGACGCGCAGCAGGTGGGCGCGCACCCCGACGCGCACCACTCGCCCGCCCCCCGCGACATCAGTCACTTCGCCGGCATCCGTATCGACGCGGCCAACATCGCCCCCTCCGCCCTCTCCTTCCGGCTGCCCGGCCCGGCCATGGAACCCATCATGACCAGCCTCGAAGCGGTGGGGAGGATCCTGGAGGCGCGGGCGACCGGCCTCGGTGTACAGATCCTGCGCGGGGCCGCACTGGAGTCCGTCACGCAGGACGGCGACACCGTCGTCGCCCGGGCCGGCGGGCGCGACCACCGGGCACACTGGCTCGTGGGGTGCGACGGCGGACGCAGCGCCGTACGTCGGCTGGCGGGCTTCGACTTCGTCGGCACCGAGCCGCTGTTCACCGGCTACGTCGCCCAGGCCACCTTCGATGATCCGCAGAAGCTGGACCTGGGGTTCAACCTGACGCCGACAGGCATGTACCTGCGCACGCCCTTCGAAGGGCACCTGGGCATGATGGACTTCGACGGCGGCGCCTTCGATCGCTCGCAGCCGCTGACCCGCGACCACCTCCAGACGGTCCTGCGCCGCATCTCCGGCACCGACGTGACACTGAGCGAGGTTCACCTCGCCTCCAGCTTCACCGACCGCGCCATGCAGACCACGGCCTACCGCAACGGCCGTGTCCTGCTCGCCGGCGACGCTGCCCACATCCACTCCCCGCTCGGCGGCCAGGGACTCAACCTCGGCATCGGCGACGCCATGAACCTCGGCTGGAAACTCGCCGCCACGCTCCACGGGACCGCGCTCGAGGGCCTGCTCGACTCCTACACCGCCGAACGCCACCCCGTCGGCGCCGCGATCCTCGACTGGTCACGCGCCCAGGTGGCCACGATGAACCCCGGCCCCAGCGCCCCGGCCCTGCGGCAACTGGTCCGCGATCTGCTCGACACCCGCGACGGCACCACCCACGTGTTCAGCAACACCTCCGGACTGACTCACCGCTACGACCTGGGCAGCGACCAGCCGCTCGTCGGCCGTACCGCACCGGACTTCCGCTTCGACGACGGCACTCGTCTCGGGGACCTGCTGCACGAAGGGCAGGGCGTCGCACTCGACTTCACCCCCGGCCGGAACCTGCATGCCGCGGCCGCGCGCTGGAAGGACCGGATCCGCTACGTGCCCGGGCCGGCCGGCAACGACCTCGGATTCGGTGCCCTCCTGATCCGCCCCGACGGCGTCGTCGCCTGGGCCGAGGGCCAGGAACCCGACACGGAGGCGTTCCGGCACGCAGCCATCCGCTGGTTCGGCGCCCCCACCCCCTGACCGCCCACCCCTTGATCGCCCCCACTCCGAAGGAGACCTCCCGTGCCCAGTGGACATCCGACTCAGGCAGCCGAGATGAACAAGGACGTGGTCCGCCGCTTCTACGAAGCCGTCCTCCGGGTCCCCGGCGGCCCGGACTTCGCCGCCATCAAGGATCTCGCAGACGAACAGGAAGTGGAGCTCAACTGGGGCCACCCCGACAGCGGCATCCACCGAGGGGCCGCCATCGCGCCGGCCCGCCACCGGATGCACCAACTGACCGGCCTGGACTTCGCAGCCATCCGCATCGACGAACTCATCGCCGAAGGCCCGAACCGGGTGGTCGTCGTCGCCACGAACAGTGGCACCGACATTCACGGCAACCCGTGGACCATGACCGTCCTCGAATTGGTGGACGTCGAGAACGGCAGAATAGCCAGGAAGCGCTCGTTCTACCAGGACGCCGCGCTCCTGCGGGACATCTCACTCGAACGCGAGGCGGCACTCGCGCAGACCGCCGGACCGCACTGACCGCCCCCTGCCCTCTCTCACGGCCGTGCCACTCCCGTCGTCGTGGCCGTGCTCGGGCGGCCGGGCCGGTCGAGGAAGACGGGAGTCGCCGAGCGGACGGTCAGCACCCCCGGGCGGCGGCGCTCCGGGCGGCGGCTCTCCGGCAGGGGGTGGAGGTGACGGCCGGTAATCCGGAATGAAGCTATCCGCTTGAGGAGAGCGCGCCGGGTGGTGCCCGAGCCCTTTACGGGCTTGTCATGTGCCGGTAACTTCCGTGCTGCAAGAGATTGCTGCAAAATTCCGGCTGGACTTTCAGTCGGAATCATCCCCATTCGCTCGGACCTTGAGGCGCGTCAGGGTTTCCGGCGGGAGGCGCAGGTCCCCGACTCCTGCGCCCTGGACGCCATGGCTTCGCCGTCGCTGTGGCCCTTCCCTGGAGACACCGATGAAACGCACCCCTCACAGGCTGCTGAGGCGCCCCCTGGCGGCCGTCACGGCCGCGGCAGCAGTGCTCGGCCTCCTCGCCGCGCTGCCCCGGACCGCTGATCTCGACGCGAAGCCGGCAGCTGCCTCCGAGACGTCCACCACCGTCTTCTACTACACCAAGACGAAGAACTGGGCGGCCTACAACCTCCATTACGCACCGGACGGCGGTTCCTGGACGACGGTGCCCGGCGTGGCGATGGAGGCCGCCTGCGCCGACTGGGTCAAGAAGACCGTGTCACTCGGGACCGCACAAGGGCTGAAGGCGACCTTCAACAACGGCTCCGGTGTCTGGGACAACAATGCCGGCAGGAACTACGACCTGGGCAGCGGGAACGTCACCGTCAAGGACGGGGTCGTGGCCCACAGCGACCCGTGCGCGGGAGGCACCGACCCGGACCCGAGCCCGACTCCCACCGACGACGCGGCGAACAGCGCCTCGGTGTACTACTCGACCGCCACCGTCGGCTGGACCACCACCAATCTGCACTACCAGCCCACAGGCGGTGCCTGGACCGCGGTGCCCGGCGTCGGCATGGAGCCCGCCTGCACCGGCTGGGTGAAGAAGACGGTCGACCTCGGCGCCGCCACCTCGATGCAGGCCGCGTTCAACAACGGCAACGGCGTCTGGGACAACAACAACGGCGGCAACTACGCGATCTCCGCCGGCGTCAGCACCGTGAAGGACCGGGCCGTCGTCAAGGACGCCAAGGACCCGTGCGTCGCCGAGACACCCGACACCGAGGCGCCGACCGTGCCCACGGGCGTGACGGCCAAGGCCGACGGTGTCGGGGTGGTCCTGAGCTGGGAACCCTCCACCGACAACAAGAAGGTGACGAAGTATCAGGTCACCCGCACCGGAGGTACGAAGGGCAGCGTCGTCACCGATGTGACCTCGACGGTGCTCTCCGAGGCGAACCTGGAGGAGAACACCGCCTACGCCTATACCGTCAAGGCGGCGGACGCGGCCGGCAACACCTCCGCGGCCTCCGCGGAAGCGAAGGCGACCACGGGTGACAAGCCGCCGGCAGCTGCCCAGGGCAAGCCGCTGGGCACCGACCCGCGCAAGGACCCCATCTATTTCGTCCTGACCGCCCGCTTCAACGACGGGGACGCGAGCAACAACCGGGGCGGCAGCCAGGACGTGAAGTCGGGCAACGCCGCCAACAACGACCCGATGTTCCGCGGGGACTTCAAGGGCCTGGTCAAGAAGCTCGACTACATCAAGGGGCTCGGCTTCTCGGCCATCTGGATCACCCCGGTCGTGCTGAACCGGTCCGACTACGACTACCACGGCTACCACGGCTACGACTTCTACAAGGTCGACCCGCGACTGGAGTCCGCCGGGGCCTCGTACCAGGACCTGATCAACGCGGCCCACGCCAAGGGCATCAAGATCTACCAGGACGTCGTCTACAACCACTCCTCGCGCTGGGGCGCCAAGGGCCTGTACACCCCGACCGTCTACGGGGTCCGGGACGGTCAGTGGAGCTGGTACTACGACGAGAAGAACGAGGGCTTCGAGTACGACGGTCTGACCGTCGACCCCAAGAGCGGCAAGTCGTACTACAACGGCGATCTGTGGTCCACAGCCGAGCCCGCGGGCAACACCTGCCTCAACTGGGGCAAGCCGACGGGCGCCACCTCGCCCGAGGGCTACAAGATCTACAACTGCCAGTGGCCGAACCCGACTTCGGGGATGTTCCCGAAGGAGTACTACCACAACTGCTGGCTGGGCAACTGGGAGGGCGAGGACTCCCGCTCCTGCTGGCTGCACGAGGACCTGGCCGACTTCAACACCGAGTCCGCACCGGTCCAGAACTACCTGATCGGCGCGTACAACAAGTACATCGACATGGGCGTCGACGGCTTCCGGATCGACACGGCCGTCCACATCCCGCGCACCACCTGGAACCGTCGCTTCCTGCCCGCGATCCAGGAGCGCGTCACCCAGCAGTCCGGTGCCGAGGCCGCGAAGAACTTCCTGGTCTTCGGTGAGGTCGGCGCGTTCGTCAACGACAAGTGGAACCGCGGCTCGGTCAACCACTCCGCGCAGTTCTTCACCTGGAAGGAACGCAAGGAGTACGACGCCGACGACACCAAGGCCGCCCTGGAGATGTACAACTACGAGGAGCAGCTCGGTACCGGGGCTCAGCCCACGTCCACCAACGCCTTCCTGGACGGAAACGCCTACCACACCCCGGACCACAGTCAGTTCTCCGGCATGAACATCATCGACATGCGCATGCACATGAACTTCGGGGATGCCACGAACGCGTACAACAACGGCAAGGACTCGGACGACTCGACGAACGACGCCACGTACAACGTCGTCTACGTCGACAGCCACGACTACGGTCCCAACAAGAGCAGCGAGCGCTACGCGGGCGGAACCGACGCCTGGGCCGAGAACATGGCCCTCATGTGGACCTTCCGCGGCATCCCGACGCTCTACTACGGATCGGAGATCGAGTTCCAGGCCGGCAAGAAGATCGACTGCGGGCCGACCTGCCCGCTCGCCACCACCGGCCGCGCCTACTACGGCGACCATCTCGCGGGCGACGTCACGTCCTCGGAGTTCTCCAAGGTCGACTCGGCCACCGGTGAGGTCGCCAACACCCTGTCCCAGCCCCTGGTCAAGCACGTTCAGCGGCTCAACGAGATCCGCCGGGCGGTGCCCGCCCTGCAGATGGGCCAGTACTCCACCGAGGGCATCACCGGGCAGATGGCGTACAAGCGCCGCTACACCAGTGGCACGACGGACAGCTTCGCCCTCGTCACGGTCACGGGCGGGGCCTCGTACACCGGGATCCCCAACGGCACGTACAAGGGCGCCGTCACCGGCGACACGAAGGTCGTCACCGACGGGAAGCTGACCGTGGCAGCCCCGGGCATGGGCAACATGCGCGTCTACGTGCTGAACGGCCCGGGCAGGATCGGCACGGCCGGTCCCTACCTGAAGTAGCGCGTCACCAGCACAGCACGTGCCCCGGCGGGCCGGTGACTCCGGCCCGCCGGGGCACGTGCGTACGCCGGGACGGCTAAGAACCGCCGTCCGCCGCCAGCAGGGCCTCGCGGCCGATCATGGCGGTCGAACCCGGGGCCGTACACGCATGGGCGCCCGCCACCGCACCCAGACGGGCCGACCCGAGGGCGTCCCGGCCGGCCAGCCGTCCGTACAGGAAGCCGGTGACGAACGCGTCGCCCGCGCCGTTGCTGTCCACCACCGGCGCCGGCGGAACCGTCGCCGGAACGTGGACCGGGTCCTGCCCGCCGTCACGGGTGAGGACGTAGGACCCCGCCGCGCCGTCCGTGGCGACCACCGTGCCGGCACGGCCCTCACGCAGGATCTCCCGCATCAGCGCGGGCGTGCGGTCACCCGTCGCCGCCGCGCTGAAGAAGACGAGATCGGACCGGAGAGCGAACTCCCGCTGATGGTCGCCCAGTCCGTCCCAGTCGTGCAGATCGGTGGAGACCGGGACACCGAGGGACTCGATGTCGTCGTAGAGGAAACGCGTGAAGTTCATGATGGACAGATGGACGTGGCGGGCGCGCCGCAGCCGGGGAAGATAGAAGTCCTGCGGCATCCGCAGATCCTCCGGATCGCGGGCGTCGTAGAAGGACATCCGCCGCCCCGTCGCGTCCACCAGGTTCACCGCACGGCGGGTGCCCGCCGCCGAGATCAGCGGGTGGAACTCCACATCGCCCTTGGCCAGCCGCTCGCGCACCTGCGCACCGGTCCAGTCGTCGCCGATGCAGTCGAGCAGCGCGACCTCCAGCCCCAGGGCGCGGGCACCGAGCGCCACATTGCCGCCGGTGTGACCGGGCCACTCCTCGATCGGGCCGACCATGACCGAGTCGGCGAGCGGGACCGGCAGGGCGTCGACGCGGACGACCGTGTCCACCCCGCTGCCGCCGACCACCAAGACGTCGTATTCCGTTTGCTGTTGGACCACTGTTCCGCCTCTCCGTTCCCGCCGTGATCAGTATGGCCGACGGCCCTCACCGGCTTCCGTCTCATCCGGAGGTCCGGAATGTGAACACCGGCGTGGTGTGCGCGGCTGTCCTCCCGCGGGCGTCGTCGGCGGCCGCAACATCAGGATCAACGAGCGCTCTCGGCTCCCTGCTCACTGCCGCAGACGGACGAACTGCGCAACAGCCAGGCCGACCTGCGGGCCGGACGGCTCGACGACCCGGCTACGACAAGCGCATCGAGGCCGAGGGGTGACATCTCACGACCCGATCCCCATGCTCGACTGGTCGTCCGTCCTCGACGCCGGTGTCACCATCCTGACAGCCGCTCCTCCCACATGGAGGTGGCCAGGGAGCTCGCCGATCACGGCTACCCGCGCGAGGCGGGGCCCGGCGTGGAGCGGCTGTGGGCCAACCCCGACTGCGGGCCCAGGACCCGGGGCCGGCCCGGGACCCGGACGTCCCTGGCGAACCTCGTCGCGGCGGCCCGCACGGCCCGCACGGTCCGGGCGGGATCGGCTACCGGCGGCACCGCCTGACCGGGGCCGGAGCAGCCGTCACCCGGCGGTCTCCGGCCCCGGCCGGCTTTCTCTGCGCGCGGCCCGGACTCCCGCTGGCTATGGTCGGTCAGGGGCCATCGACTGAACCGTGGAGGAGCCTCATGCTGCCGCTGCCCGACCCGCGCGACTTTCCGCCGCGCATCGCCACCGGCGCGTTCATCCTCAATGCCGGCCTGAGCAAGCTCAAGGCCGACGAAGCGACCGCCCAGGGCCTGCACGGCATGGCCTGTACGGCCTACCCGTTCCTGAAGAAGATCGAGCCCGACCGGTTCACCCGGCTGCTGGCCTGGTCGGAGATCGCGGTCGGCAGCAGCCTGCTGGTCCCCTTCGTGCCGACCCGGCTCGCCGGGCTCGCCCTCACCGGGTTCTCGGGCGGGCTGCTCGGCCTGTATCTGCGGGTGCCCGGGATGCGGGAACCCGGCAGCCTGCGCCCGAGCCAGGACGGCGTCCCGCTGGCCAAGGACTCCTGGATGTTCGGCATCGGACTGGGCCTCCTCGGCGCGGGGCCGCTCAGGGGAAGCGCGGCGTCCCACCGCTGCCGCCGGCACCGCGGCTGCGCACACTGACCCATCCGGCGCCGGGCGCTGACACGGACCCCGTGACAGCGCCCGGCCTCACTCGCGCACCCGGGCCACCAGCAGCGCCACGTCGTCATGGCCCTGGGGGTGCCGGAGCTCGCGCAGCAGCCGGTCGCAGCATTCCTCCAACGACGGATCCGGCACGCGCAGGAGCCCGAGCAGGGTGTCCAGCCGGGTGTCGATGTCCTGGTCGCGGGTCTCCACCAGCCCGTCCGTGTACAGCACGAGCCGGTCGCCGGGCCCGAGAGCGACCGTGACGTCGCTGAACGGAACC
Source organism: Streptomyces sp. LN549 (assembly GCF_043203805.1). Classification (NCBI taxonomy): domain Bacteria; kingdom Bacillati; phylum Actinomycetota; class Actinomycetes; order Kitasatosporales; family Streptomycetaceae; genus Streptomyces; species Streptomyces sp. LN549. The sequence goes on from NZ_JAZHRI010000002.1 coordinate 8,808,895, forward strand.
CCGCCCACACCGAGCGGCGCCCCGGCCGGCAGGTCCAGCAGCCTCGGTGTTCCGCCCCGCGGGATCAGTACCGGCGGGAGATGTCCGGCGGTGCCCACTCGGCACCGGCCCGTGGCCGGGTCGTACACGGCGTACACGCAGGTGGCGAACCACGGGTCCAGATCGACGGTGATCTCGTCGAGGTGCCCCAGTACCTCGGCGGGCTGCAGACCGAGCCGGGACAGTGTCTGGGTGGCGGTTCGCAGCCGCCCCATCGTGGTGGCCGCGTTGATCCCGCTGCCCATCACATCGCCCACCACCAGCGCGGTCCGCCCGTGCCGCAGGCCGATGACGTCGAACCAGTCCCCGCCGACCTCGTAGCGCGAAGCGGCCGGCTGGTAGCGGGACGCCACCTCCAGACCCACCGGATCGTGGTGGTCGCGCGGCAGCATGCTGCGCTGGAGGGTGAGCGCGGTCTCCCGCTGCTGCCGGTACAGGCGCGCGTTGTCGATACTGACCGCCGCACGGGCGGCCAGCTCGGACGCCAGCAACTCGTCGTCCTCGGTGAACGGCAGCGGATTGTCCGTCCGGATGAGGTCGATCGCGCCCAGGACCTCACCCCGCGCGATCAGCGGCACCGCCAGGTAGGAGTGCGCGCCCGCCTCGGCGAGCAGCGCCGCCGACCGGCTGTCACGTGCGATGCGCGAAAGGATCTCCGCGTCGAGAAACGGCTCCCGGACCGGCCGGGCGGTCCGTACACAGCGGGTGACCAGCCGGTCGGTGCCGTACCGGGCGGCGTGGCCCGGCGGATCAGCCGCCTCGACGACGGGGTTCGGCCGCGCGGCGACGACGGCCAGGGCCTGAATGAGGAGCGGACCCTCGGTCACGCCAGGACGCCCCTTCAGGACGCTGTCCAGCACATCGACCGCGGCCACGTCGGCGAGCTCCGGCACCGTGACCTCGGCGAGCTCCCGGGCCGTCAGCTCCAGATCCAGGGTGGTGCCGATGCGTACCGAGGCATCGGCGATCAGCGCCAGGTGGTGCCGGGCCCGCTCCGCCTCGGCCGCCGCCCGGTAGCGGTCGGTGACATCGATCAGCGAGACCGCGATCCCCAGCACCCGGCCTCCTGAGTCGTCCAGCCGGTACAGGGACACCGACCAGGCACGGTCGGTGTCCGGATCGGCCGCGGTACGGCCGTCCACGTCATGGGACACGTACGGCACACCGCTCCTGAGGACTTCGCGCATCGCCGCCTCGATGACGTCGGACTCCAGGAGCGGCAGGACCTCTCCCGCCCGGCGGCCCAGGTGCTCGGCGGCACTCAGCCCGTCCATCCGCTCCAGTGCGGGATTGGCGGCCAGGTACCGCAGATCGTGGCCCAGGACCGCCAGGCCGATGGGCGACTGGTCGACCAGGCGCACGGACAGTGCGAGGTCGCGCTCGACCTGGCGCAGGGTCGCCCCGTCCGCGGCCAGTCCCAACGCGTAGAAGTCTCCGCGGTCGTCCTGGAGCCGCATGTTGCGGAACTCCAGCAGCCGGGCGGTGCCGTCCTTGTGGCGCACGGGAAAGACACCCGCCCACGCCTCACCGCTGCTCATCACCTCGGTGAACAGCCTCAGCACCAGCTCGAAGTGTTCCTCGTCGACCAGCACCTGGGCGGCGAACCGGCCCAGCGCCTCCTCGGGCGGGTAACCGAGCAGCTGCTCCGCCTGCGGGCTCCACAGCACGATGCGGCCCTCGGTGTCCAGCACCATCGCCGCCACCCCGAGGACATCCAGCAGGCCGCCTTCGGGGGAGCGGTGCACACCCTCCTGGTGCTCTTCGCTCCAGCCGGTCCGCATGTCATCAGTGCCGCCCACGGACATCCTTCCCATGCCGTCACCGCGCCCGGACGCAGGCCCGCTGTCTCCCATGGTCGCCCCGGAGCGGCCGCCCCCGCAGCTTCGACGGCTGCGGAACGTGTGCTGCAGGGGGTTTCGGAAAGCTCTGGGCGGTCACCCGCAGCGTACTGAGCCGAACGGACGCACACGACATCGGGAGAGTGAGATGGCCATGGAGAACTGGCGCATGCATGCGGCCTGCCGCGAGGAGGACCCCGATCTGTTCTTCCCCATCGGGAGCACCGGCCCCGCGCTGGTGCAGACCGAGGACGCCAAGGCGGTGTGCCGAGGCTGTCCCGTACGGGAGGAGTGCCTGCGGTGGGCCCTGGAGAACGGCCAGGACGCCGGTGTGTGGGGCGGCCTCGGCGAGACGGAGCGCCGCGCGCTGAAACGCCGCTCGCGCAGGCGGGCCAAGGACCAGGGTTGACGGCGAGGGCATCGTCACATCCGGTGGAGCCCCTTTCGCTTGGTGTTTCCCCGTCCTGTGGGTACACGATGAGGTATGGACACCACGGCTTGGATCGTCATCGGCGCGGTTCTCGTGCTGCTCGTCATGGGCGTCGCCGCCGTCCTGCTGGTGCGGGTCCTGCGGGCCAGGAAGCTGCTGGCCGATGCGGGGATCCCGCTGCACAACAAGGCGCTGCTCTGGGCGGCGGTGATCTACACCGTGTCGCCCGTCGACCTGCTGCCGGACCCCGTCTACCTCGACGACGTCGGCTTCCTGCTGCTCGCCCTGCGCTCGCTCCATGCCGCCGCGCGGGCGGCCGGGGCAGCAGGAGCGGGCAGGCGAGCCGAGCTGCCGGCGGAGTCCCGGACCCTCTTGCCGTAGGGCAGCAGGCCGCACCGCAGGCAGGGGAGTGACGTCCGGATTCCGGGCGTCCGCGGCACTCGGGGGAATCGGACCCGTCCCGCTCGTTGACAGCTGAACGGGGTACACGTCACTCTCCTGGGAGAGCGCTCTCCCATTCGTTGCGGGACACCTGTCCCGCACTCTTCTGCCAGGAGAGAACGTGCACAGAGCTTGCGCAGCCATGCCCCGAAGACCGCGTTCGGTCACGCTGTTGATCACACTTCTCGCCCTTCTCGCCTCGTCGCTCGTGCTGCTGACGACGGCGCCCTCCGCCCGGGCCGCCGAGTCCCTGCTGTCGCAGGGAAAGGCCGCCACGGACTCCTCCCACGAGGGGGCCGGGCTCACCGCCTCGGCCGCCGTGGACGGAAACCTGACCGGCACCCGCTGGGCCAGCGAATGGCGCGACCCGCAGTGGATCCAGGTGGACCTGGGGGCCACCGCCGACCTCAACAGGGTCGTACTGACCTGGGAGTCCGCCTACGGCAAGGCCTACCAGATCCAGGCATCCGACAACGGATCCGACTGGCGCACCCTGAAGACCGTGACCGACGGCGACGGCGGGACGGACGAACTGGCCGTCTCCGGCTCCGGGCGGTACGTCCGGATGTACGGCACCGCCCGCGCCGGCGGATACGGCTACTCCCTCTGGGAGTTCCAGGTGTACGGCAGCACCACCGGCACGCCCCCCGGCACCGGCGGCGCCGTCCGCGTCACCGGATCGCAGGGCAACTGGCAGCTGACCGTCGACGGGAAGCCGTACCAGGTCAAGGGACTGACCTGGGGGCCGTCCGTCGCCGACGCGGGGCGCTACCTGCCCGACCTGAAGTCGATGGGCGTCAACACCATCCGTACCTGGGGGACCGACGGTTCCTCGAAGCCGCTGCTGGACGAGGCCGCGGCCAACGGGATCCGGGTCGTCAGCGGCTTCTGGCTCCAGCCGGGCGGCGGCCCGGGCAGCGGGGGGTGCGTCAACTACCTCACCGACGACGCCTACAAGTCGTCCTCGCTCACCGAGTTCGCCAAGTGGGTCGACACCTACAAGAACCACCCGGGCGTCCTCATGTGGAACGTCGGAAACGAGTCGGTCCTCGGCCTCCAGAACTGCTACAGCGGTGACGAACTGGAGAAGCAGCGCAACGCCTACACCACCTTCGTCAACGACGTGGCGAAGAGGATCCACACGATCGACCCGAACCACCCGGTGACCTCGACCGACGCCTGGACGGGCGCCTGGCCGTACTACAAGCGCAACGCCCCCGACCTCGACCTGTACTCGGTCAACTCCTACGGCGACATCTGCGGGGTCCGCGGCGCCTGGGAGTCCGGCGGCTACACCAAGCCCTACATCATCACCGAGGGCGGCCCGGCCGGCGAGTGGGAGGTCCCCGACGACGCCAACGGCGTCCCGGACGAGCCCACCGACGTTCAGAAGGCCGAGGGGTACACCAAGGCCTGGAACTGCATCACCGCCCACCAGGGCATCGCCCTGGGCGCCACGCTCTTCCACTACGGGACGGAGCACGACTTCGGCGGCGTCTGGTTCAACGTGGTGCCGGACGGCAAGAAGCGGCTCTCCTACTACGCGCTGAAGAAGGCGTACGCGGGCTCGACCGCCGGCGACAACACTCCGCCGGTGATCGGCAACATGACCGTGCAGAACGCCAACGGTGCGCCCGCCGGCCAGGAGTTCACCGTCCGTGCCGACGTCCGTGACCCGGACAACGACCCGCTGACGTACAAGATCTATCTGAGCGGGAACTACGCCACCGGTGACAAGGCTCTGGTCGAGGCCTCCTGGCGGCCCACCGGCAACGGCACCTTCGCGGTGAAGGCGCCGGAGCGGCTCGGGGTGTGGAAGGTCTACATCCAGGCCGAGGACGGACACGGCAACGCCGGCATCGAGACCAAGTCGGTGAAGGTCGTGGTGCCCCCGGTCACGGGCGCCAACCTGGCCCTGGGACGGCCGGCCACCGCCAGCTCCGCCCAGGCCGGCAGCACAGGCTGCCCCTGCACCGCCGCGATGGCGGTCGACGGCCGGATGGACACCCGCTGGGCCAGCGACTGGAGCGACCCCCAGTCGATCCAGGTCGACCTCGGTGAGCGCAAGTCCTTCCGCCACCTCCAGCTGGTGTGGGACCCGGCCTACGCCAAGGCCTACGAAGTACTGGTCTCGGACGACGGCAGCAACTGGCGCTCCGTGTACTCCACCACCAGCGGCAACGGCGACGCCGACGACCTCGACGTCACGCAGACCGCCCGCTATGTGAAGCTCAACCTCACGCAGCGCGGCACCGGTTGGGGCTACTCCCTCTGGGAGTTCGGCATCTACAGCTGACCGGAGGGCGTCGCCGGTAAGGGGCGGGGAGACGGCCCCCTCACCGGCGACGCCTGCCGCGGGGCGTGTCGATGGCGGGACGCGGGCGGGGAAGCGGTCAAGGTGAGGGCATGAACGTCGCAGACATCCTGACCGATGGATACACCCGCATCCAGGAGACCGTGCACGCGGCCGTCGAGGGTCTCGAACCCGACGACCTCAACGCCCGCCTCGATGACGGGGCGAACTCGATCGCCTGGCTGGTCTGGCATCTGACCCGCGTCCAGGACGACCACATCGCGGACGCTGCGGGCACCGAGCAGGTCTGGTTCACCGAGGACTGGGCCGCACGTTTCGATCTGCCCTTCGCCAAGGCCTCCACCGGCTACGGCCACAGCAACAAGCAGGTCGGCGTCGTCCGGGTGGGCTCGGCGGAGCTGCTCCTCGGGTACTACGACGCCGTGCACGAACGGTCGGCCGACTTCATCCGGGGACTCGACGGCAAGGCGCTCGACCGAATCGTCGACGAGGCCTGGTCGCCGCCCGTCACCCTGGGCGTCCGGCTGATCAGCGTCCTGTCGGACGACCTCCAGCACGCCGGGCAGGCGGCCTTCGTGCGCGGGTGCCTGGAGCGCCGCTGAGGGCTGTTCCGGCCGGCGAGGATCCCGGCCCCCGGGCCCGGCGCCCCGGGGGCCGATCAGCCGGGTATCGCTGTCCGGGTGTCGGCCGGAGCCATGTCCCGTGCGACCTCGCGTGCCAGGCGGCCGAAGAGCTCTATCGCCCGGTTGTCTCCCTCGGACCGCCATATCAGGCCGTATCCGAGCGGAACGTCTCCCTCCACCGGGACGTAGGAGATCCCGGGCCGGCCGTGGTAGACGGCGATGTGGGCCCCTGACAACAAGGCGCCCTTGCCGCCGGCGACGAGTGTCAGTGCCTCCTGGAAGTTGGTGACGGACGGCCCCTGCCCGATCGGCTTGCCACTGGGTGTACGCGTCGGCTGTTGATGCTCCAGCCAGTACTCCGGGACGTCTCCCTCGATCGTCAGCAACGGCACTTGGGCCAGGTCCTCGAGTGTCACCGTGTTCCGTCCGGCCAGGGGATGCCCGGCCGCGACAGCCAGCACCCTGTCCTCGACAAGGAGTGTGGGACCGCGGGTCAAGTCGTCCTCGTCCACAGGGAAATCCGTGAGCTGGAGGTCGAAGTCGCCTCTCCGCAGCATCCCGTACGGATCGGAGTAGGGAACTTCGCATACCTCGACGGCGAGTTCGGGACGGGCGGTACGCAGCTTCTCGATCGTCTTCATCACCATCTCTCCGGCCAGCGACGTGGAGAAGCCGACGTGCAGGACTCCTTCGATCCCGCGTGCCGAGGCGACGGCACGCGTGAGGGCGTGCTCGATGCCGCGGTAGTGCGGTTCGAGGTCCTGCCGGAAGCGGCTGCCCAGGCGCGTGAGGGCCACACGCCGGCTGGTGCGGGTGAACAGAGGCGCCCCGACGTGGCGTTCCAGCTTCTGGATGAGCTGACTCACCCGGGCACGGGAGAGATGCAGGCGGGTGGCGGTACGGCCGAAGTGCAGTTCTTCGGCGAGTACGAGAAAGCACTCGAGTTCGTTCTGGTCCACGTACATCTCCGGGATCGCGTGGGACACGGATCGGTAAGCCCGGCTTTCCGAACGTTGCGATCATTGCTGTTGTTCCCCTCCGGGGCGTGGCGAAGGCTTGAGGCACCACCAACACGCACCACTCCGGAAGGAGTTCATCGTCATGAGTGCCATGAGTACTTCGAGCGGGCTGAGCGCAACCAAATGGGGCATCCTGCTCGTGCTGTGCGGCGCGATCTTCCTCGAAGGCATCGATGTCGCCATGCTCAACGTGGCACTGCCGTCGATCCGCGCCGACCTCGGACTCTCCACCGGTGAACTGCAGTGGGTCATGAGCGCCTACGTACTCGGTTACGGCGGCTTCATGCTCCTCGGCGGACGGGCGGCAGACCTGTTCGGGCGCCGTCAGATGTTCGTCTTCTGGCTCACCGTCTTCCTGCTGTTCTCCGGGCTCGGCGGATTCGCCACCGAGGGGTGGATGCTGATCATCGCGCGGTTCATCACGGGCGTCGCCGCAGCCTTCATGACCCCGGCGGGGCTGTCCATCATCACCACGGGCTTCGCTGAGGGTCCGGAGCGGAACAAGGCCCTGCTCATCTACTCGGGCACGGCTGCGGGAGGCTTCACGATCGGCCTGGTCGCCGGTGGACTGCTCACCGCCGCCGGCTGGCGGTGGGTCTTCTTCGCCCCGGTCGTGCTCTCCCTGCTCATCCTCGTCGCAGCCCTCGCGTTCGTCCCCAGGTCGGCACGCCCGGACAGATCCGGAAAGCGCGTCGACGCCGCCGGTGCGCTCACCGCCACCACTGCCCTCGTGCTGATCGTGCTGGGCGTCGAGCGTGCGGCCCACGCCGGGATCGCAGCCAGCGCCGGAACGTTGCTGGCCGGGCTTGCGCTCCTAGCGGCCTTCCTCGTCATCGAACGACGCTCCGCCGAGCCCCTGGTACGCATGGGCATCTTCCGCAACGGCTCCCTGGTGCGGGCGAACCTTTCGGCGATGCTGTTCGCCGCCGGATTCTTCGGCTTCCAGTTTCTGGTCGTGCTGTATCTCCAGGAACTGCGTGACTGGTCGACACTGCAGACGAGCCTCGCGATGCTGGTCATCGGGATCGACGCGATCCTCTCGCCGACCCTCACCCCACGGCTGGTCAACCGCTTCGGCACCGACAAGGTGATCTTCGGGGGGCTTCTGCTCGCGGTGCTCTCCTACGGGTTGTTCCTCCCGCTGGGTGCGGACTGGAGCTACGCGGCGATGTTCCCGGGCCTGCTCATTCTCGGCCTCGCGTTCTCCCTGGCGTACGGTCCGCTCACCATCGTGGCGACGCAAGGGATCGCGGAGGAGGAGCAGGGGCTCGCCGGCGGTCTTCTCTACACCGCCTTCCAGTTCGGCGCCGCCCTCGGGCTCTCCGCGGTCACGGCCGTCAGCGTGGCCGCGACGCGCTCGGAGACTCCTGCCGCGGTCCTGGACGGATACCGGTCCGGTCTGCTCGTCCCGTTCGTGGCGGCGGTCGCCGCCGCTGCCATCAGCGCCCTGGGACTGCGTACAGGGCGGGGCGACGGATCGCCCGCCGCGGCGGACGCTGCTGTCGAGCCGATCGAGGTGCCCGTCTCCCGCTGATCCTCGAAAAGGACGGACTCATGGCCGACACCGCGCTGCGTACGCCTCCGGCGAGCGGCACGGTGTCGGCCGGCCCGTGCCGCTGTGCAGCGGGCGGGCCGAAAGGACGCCGGCCTCGCTCAGACGGGGGCCACCGGAATCCGGTGGCGCACCAGCGCCTGATCAGGCGGGCCGTGGGCGGCACATGGGCCGGTTCGGCCCGGTCAGGTGTCGCCCGCGTCCGCGTTGCATCGGACCAAGGACGGGAAACGGCATTCCGGACCTCCTACTCGTCCGGAACCGAAAGCGGCCATGTCCAGACCACATCGGCGGCGTCCCGTTCCCTGATGATCCGTCGGTAGCGTGATGCTTCGCGTTTTGTTCCCGAGTTGAGCGGGCGGTACCGGACCCAGTCCATCGGGACGATGTGGAGGGCCAGGGTTTCCCACGCGCGTTGCTGATCGACCGAGTGCGCGAGCACCACGGCGAAGCGCTGGATACACCACAAGCACTCCCAGGGCGGTCCGGTGACGACGGCTCCGGCGTCAGCGAGCTTCCGGCCGTACCCGTCCCTGGCATCGAGCTCCATCTCCGCATGGAAATCGTCGCCTCCGAAGAAGTGGACGCAGCTGCGCTGCAGACTGCGCCTCATGTCCGACAGGCGCTGGGCCCTTCCGGAATCGCCGTCCTCCTGCGTGCGGGCCACCGCGAGCGGGAAAATCGCATGCTTGCCCCGGTCGATCACGGGGAAGCCGAGATCTGTCCACTGCGGAGTCTTCTCGGAGTGCTTATGGCCGAGCACGCGCTCAAGCGCATGCATGATTGACAGACCGTCCGAGATCCGATTCTTCTCCTGCTCGATCCCCGTCACGAGGCCCCTGTCCCCACCGCGGGATTGTCCTGTGCCATGCCGAGCCCCTCGGTGAAGTCCTCCACGAGAACCCCACCGAGGCGGATCGGTGTGACCTTTTCAGCAGCGGTCAACGATCTCCACCTCCTCCACCCCGGCCTCCAGCCACCTGCCGAAGCCGGCGCAGTACCACGCCAGGCATCCGAGGGCCAACCGAGGGAACGCGCCCACGACGCCACAACCACTCGGTGACCCTGTTGCCGAACGACCCGATCATGCAACAAGCGAATGACACACGACGTCAACGACGTCGTTCGGGTCACCCGGCGGACAGAACGGACGCGCCGCGCGTACGGGCGTAGTGCCCCGGACCGGTACCCACGACCCGCTTGAAGTGGCGCGTCAGATGGGACTGGTCGTAGAAGCCCACGGCGCTCGCCACCTCCGAGGCCGGCAGCCCCTGGAGCAGCAGCCGGCGCGCGAGATCGACGCGGCGCCCCGTCACGTACTGATGCGGTGCCATTCCGAACTCCCGGCTGAAGGCCCGCACCAGATGTGCGTGATGGGCGTGCAGCCGCAGCGCCGCCTCCTGGAGCGCGATGCCCTCCACGAACCGTTCGTCGAGCAGGTCCCGCAGGCGGTGCGCGATCCGGCGGTCGTGGACGTACCGCACGGGCTCCGGACGGCTGCGCAGATGCTGGTCGAGGCGTTCGGCGACGAGAGCGAGACGGCTCGCAGCCTCCAGCTCGTCGCCCGGGCCGGCGAGCGCCGTGTGGAGGCGGTCGATCCGGCGGCGCAGGGCCGGATCGTGCAGGACGGGCCGGTCCACGGCCATGCCGACGAGCGATTCGTCGACCTGCGCGACGTCGAGGTACAGGACGCGCTTGCGGAACCCCGCGGCGGTGGCGGCGCCGCCGTTGTGCGGAACGTGCGGGGGCAGCAGCGTCACCACATCCGTGAGGACGCCGTGCTCGTGGTGGTCGAGGTCGTAGCGGACCATGCCCTCGTCCACGATGAGCAGCGTCCAGGCGTCGTGCGTGTGCATCGGGTAGGTGTGGTCGGTGAAGTGGGCGTGGAAGACCTCTTCGATACCCGCCACGGGCGGACGCCACGCGGTGATGTCCGGACGTGCAGCCATGAGCCGATCGTACGCCCGGCGGCCGCGTCGCCGATCCGGCCGGGGTACCGGGAGGCCGCCGTGCAAAGTTCGTACAAGACGGGGTGGTGGACTGCCCGGCAGGCTCGAGCCCATGACAGATGAACTCGCCCCCGTCCGCTTCGACACCAAGATCGCCGTACTGCTCAGGGACGACCTGGAGACCTGGCAGCGGCTGAACGTGACGGCCTTCCTGGTCAGTGGGCTCGGCACGGCCGTGCCCGAGGTGATCGGTGAGCCGTACGCCGACGCCGACGACACCCCGTACCTGCCGATGTTCCGGCAGCCGGTCATGGTCTTCGAAGGTTCGAAGGAACTGTTGACGACGGCCCACACCCGGGCGGTCGGCCGGGGCGCCACCCTGTCGGTGTTCACCTCGGACCTCTTCGCGACGGGCAACGACCGGGACAATCGGGCCGCGGTCCGCGCGGTGCGGCGGGACGGGATGGACATGGTCGGGCTGGCCGTGCACGGACCCCGCAACGCCGTGGACAAGATCCTCAAGGGCGCGTCCATGCACCCCTGAGCACGGCTGCCGGGTGCGTGCGTGGAACACCCGTGGCGGCCGGCCGGCGGAGACCTGTCCGCCCCGGCCGGCCGCGCGGAGTGGGTCACACGGTGCGTTCGACGAAGTACGGCAGCAGAGAGAGAAGGTCCGCCAGGGGTTCCGGGGCCAAGGCCACGCTCTCCATACAGGCGCGGGCACTTTCCAGTTGCCGGTCCGCCTCGGCCAGGGCCGCCGCGCGGCCGCCGGCCTCCTCGGTCAGATCGGCCGCCCGTTGCACGGTGTGGTCGTCCAACGCCTCGCCGGTGCGCAGCAGCGCGCCCAGTCGCAGAGCGGCCGGGCCGCCGGCGGCGAGGGCGGCAAGGACGGGGTAGGTCTTCTTCCGGCGGCGCAGATCACTGTGCACCGGCTTGCCGGTGACCGCCGGGTCTCCCCAGATACCGAGCACGTCGTCCACGGCCTGGAACGCCACACCGAGATGGCGCCCCGCCGTCGTGAGGGCATCGGTCTCCGAGCGTCCGGCGCCGCCGAGGACGGCGCCCAGACCGGCTGCGCAGCCCAGCAGGGCGCCCGTCTTCTGCTCGGCCATCCGCCGGTATTCGCGTGGCTGCACGGCATCCGGCCCGGTCCAGGGCCGCGCCTCGAAGAGGAGGTCGTCGGCCTGGCCGTGCACCAGGTCGTTGAGCGTCCCCGCCAGCAGCCGGACGGCCGGGACGCACGCGCCGCCGGGAGCCCCGGCCAGCGTCTGTACGGCCAGTGCGAAGAGCGCGTCCCCGGCGAGGACCGCGGGCCCGGTCCCGTAGGCCTTCCAGGCGGTGGCCCGCTGCCTGCGGGTCTCGTCGCCGTCCATGATGTCGTCGTGGAGCAGGGAGAACGTATGGATCAGTTCGACGGCGACCGCGCCGAGGACCGCGCTCTCCGCCTTCGCGCCGACGGCCTCCGCACCGAGGACGGCCAGGGCCTGCCGGACGCCCTTGCCCTGCGCACCGGGGGCGGCGCGGCCGTGGGTCCCGTCCCAGCCCAGGGAGAAGGCGGTGATCTCGGCATGCCACGGATGGAGCTGCCGGACCGCCCGGCCGAGCGCCGGACGGACGAGGTCGCGGCATCGGGCGAGAATCCGGGGCGCGTCGGTCTGCTGGGCCAGGGGAGGCGTCATCGGCGGCCGCCCGCTGCGGCTGCCGCACCGTCGGCCGGTGCCACGTCATCGGCCGGTGTCACGCCCAGCTCCGCGTACGCCTTGTCGACCATGTCACGGGCGTTGAGGAGTCCGATCCGGTCGAGCGTGCCACGCAGTACGTCCAGTTCCGCCGCGGTCTCGGCACGGTCGCGGCCGAGCCGGGCCAGCGACTTGACCAGCCCGAGCCGGGCCAGCGCCTCGCCCCGGGGCTCCGTCATCGCGCGGAACTCCGCCAGCGCCTCCTCGTAGACCACCCGGGCCTCCTCGTACCGCCGGGCACGGTAGAGCACGTTGGCGCGCATCTTGTGGTTGTAGGCGAGGGCGCTCGTCAACTTCATCGCACGGCAGGTCAGTTCGGCCTCGGCGAGCAGGCCGAGTGCGCGCTCCGGGTCGTTGTCCCGTACGGAGATGATGTCGGCCATCCCGCGCAGCGCCCAGGCCCGACCGCGCTGGTCGTCCGCGTCCCCGGCGAGCTGGGCCGCCTCCTCGAACATCTCCAGGGCGGTATCGAAGGATCCGGTGTTGCGATGGATCTGGGCGATGCCCTCCAGGGCCCAGACGGTGTGGCGGGCCTCGCCGCGGGCGCGTGCCTCGGCGAGGAGCTGCTCGTGCAGTGCGGCGACAGTGCGGTAATCGCCCTGGATGCGGCCGGTCTCGGCGAGGCCGGCGAGCGAGTAACCGCGCGCGACCACATCCCCGCCCGCCTTGCCCAGGTCGGCGGCGAGCCGCAACAGGCGGAAGGCGAGCCGTAGTCCGCCGCGCTGCCGGGCGAGCGTCCCGCCGCTCCACAACGCCCAGGCCATGGCTCCCGTGTCACCGGCCGACCTGGCGGCCCGGTAGCTGGCCTTCCAGGCCCGGTCGGCCTCCTGTACGTGGCCCAGCCTGCGGTGCGCCTCGGCCACCGCGAGCCCGGTGCGGGCCACTTCCTGCGGGGAGCCGGCGAGTTCGGCCTCCTTCAAATGGCGTTTGCCCTCGGCCAGCACGTCCGTGAGGGATGCGTTCACGGACATCTTGGTGAGGGCGCCCTGGTACTCGGGCGCCATTGCTTTGCTGTGCATGGGAGCCTTTCGCGCGCGAACGGGACGGCCCGGCAACTCCTATGCGCCCTGTGTATACATCATGCGTATAGGTGCGTGGTGCTCGGAGCCCTGCGCTCGTGGGGGGTGGGAGGAAGTTCGTCGTGTGCGGCATGCCGCCTTGTTGTGGATCAAGACGGCAGATGTGCGCGGAGGGTTGCTTCGTGGTCGGGGAAACCCTGCGGAAGTCGATTCCGGCCGCCTGCGCCCCCGCCGTGGCCTGCGGGCGGGCGGGGGCTCGGCCCCGCGTCAGATGGATCGCGCGACGAGATGGCCGGTGAACCACTCCCGGGCCAGCTCGGCAACCCGGTCCAGAGCGCCCGGTTCCTCGAAGAGGTGCGTGGCGCCGGCGACGACGTCGAGCCGGTTCTCGCAGTGCAACTGGGCCTGGGCCTCTCGGTTCAGATCCAGTACCCGGGTGTCGTCGCCGCCCACGATGAGCAGTGTCGGGGCCCGTACGTCACCCAGACAGTCGCCCGCAAGGTCGGGCCTGCCACCCCGGGAGACGACGGCGCCGATCCCCGCGCCGCGCTCCGTGCCGACGGCTGCGGCGGCCCGCAGCGCCGCCGCGGCCCCCGTGCTCGCACCGAACACGCCGACAGGGACGGGCGATCGGCGCTGCACCCAGTCGGTGGCATCAACCAGCCGTCCGGCCAGAGTCGCGATGTCGAAGACGTTGGCGCGGTCAGCCTCCTCGGCTGGGGTGAGGAGGTCGAAGAGCAGGGTGCCCAGGCCTGCCCGGTTCAGGGCGGCCGCCACCGAGCGGTTACGGGGGCTGTGCCGGCTGCTGCCGGAGCCGTGTGCGAACACGACGACCGCCCCGCCTTCCCCGGTCTCGGTGAGCTCGCCGGGCAGGATCACGCCACCCGCCTCCACAGCCACCTCGACAGGTGTCCGTGGCGCCTCCGGGGCTGCGGCCCGGGCCAGCAGTGAGACGACTTCCTCGTCCGGGGTCTGGCCGAAGTCCCGGTACCACTCACCCACGGCGGAGAATCCGTACGGCTTCGAGAGGCACACCAGCTCGTCGACCTGGCCGCGCAGCCGTTCGGCGGCGTCCGGCGACGCCACGGGAACGGCCAGCACCACGCGCGCCGCACCCTGGGCGCGGGCCACCTTGCACGCGGCCAGAGCGGTCGCTCCGGTCGCGATCCCGTCGTCGACGACGATCACCGTGCGCCCCGCCAGCTGGATACGGGGCCGGTCGCCACGGAACGCCCGCGCCCGGCGCAGCAGCTCGGCCTCCTCGGCCCGCTCGACCGCGGCGACATCCTCCTGCGACACCCGGCCGCGGCGCACGATGTCCTCGCTGATGACCCGTACACCGCCCTCGCCGATGGCGCCGAAGCCCAGCTCCGGGTGGTAAGGGACACCGAGCTTGCGCACCACGATCACATCGAGCGCGGCGCCCAGCTCCCTGGCGACGCGGAAGGCCACCGGTACGCCGCCACGCGGCAGTCCCAGCACGACGGGATCGCTCGCCGCCAGCGGGCGAAGGGCCTCGGCCAGCCGTTGTCCCGCGTCGGCGCGGTCGGCGAACAGCACAGGGGTTCACCCCCGGATCGGGAAAGCGGGCAGCCGCCCGGACATCTACTTCGAATCAACACCGTGCCCCGCAGGACCGCAACCGCCGGGAGCCGCCCCGCCGCCGTGAACCGAGCCGGGTCAATGCGCGGCGGGGATCCACACGGGCATGCTGCCCTCCTCGCGATTGGCCCAGGCGTAATAGGGGATGGCGGTGAGCTCCGGCCTGGCGGCGGAGGAGCGGGGCCGGCCGGTGGCGTACGGCCACCACCCAGCGGTGCCCGCCGGGGTGTGCCGGGATCCCGGGGCGACGACGGCGGTGACTCCGCCGAGGAGATCGTCGCGGAGAACGGCCCGCAGCGGCACCTCTGTGTCCAGGACGATGTCGTCCAGGCCGCCGCCGCCCAGATCGGTCTGCTCCAGGCAGTACACGAGCGGCCCGCGCTCGACGGCCACCGCACCGCGTACCGCGTCGACCTGGGGGGCGGCCCGGGTCAGCCGCGGTTCCAGGTCCAGATCGAGTACCACCTGCGCGCCCTCGCGCCACTCCCGGCGGAGGCACAGCCACCCCTCGGAGACGTCCTGAGCCACGGGGACACCGTCGACGGTGATGGTGAAGCAGCTGCTCCACTGCGGGAGGCGCCACGACAGCGTCCAGTGCCGGCCCGTAGGCGACCGACTGACGATGAGCGCGAGGCGGCCCTGCCAGGGGTGGCCGGTGCTGACCTCGACGGCCACCGGCCGGCCGTCGAGCAGCGCCTCCGAGCGGCCCTCGGCGTACCGGTGAATCCGCAGACCGTCGTCGTCCGTGGCGGCCATGTGGTGCGGCAGGGAGGCGAGCAGGCGCATGACGTTGGGCGGGCAGCAGGCACAGCGGAACCAACGGGTGCACGCAGCCGCCGTCGACCGGCACGGTACGCCGTCGGTTGTCTGGGCGAGGCGCCACCGCCTGCAGCGGTGGCCTGCCGCAGCGTCTTCGGCCTGATTCGACGTCATCGGCGAGGACTCTTCTCGAGCTAGTCGTTCGAGTTCCTCCTGTCCTGGGCCATCTTCGCCGCCGTCCTGCTCGTCTTGCATCCCTGGGTCGTGGCGGAACGCCGCCATGTCGCACGTCCGCCGGGCACTGGTCATTGCTGCGTGCCCGTTCGAACTGCGAGGTTTCCAGGACGGGCCCGCGACCGAGCCCGGCAACGGAACCCGAAGGAGCGATATGAGACGACGGCGACCCCGCTCACTCATCATCATCGGCACCGCAGTGATGGCCGCTGCGGCCCTCGGCATCGGGCAACCGACCATCGCCGCCGCGGCACCGGACGGTCCAGGTACCGACGGTCCGGCGACCAGCGGCCCTCGGGTGCCCCTTTCTGCGACGTCGCCCGCTGACAGCGATCTCTATCAGCCACCCACGGACGACAAGGGATTCAAGCCGCTGGATGCCACGGCGCCCGCCGGCCGGAGTTCGGAGAAGCTCGGCGCCCGCGACACCCAGCTGCTGCAGCAGGCGCAGGCCACCAAGGCCAAGACCGTGACGGTGATGCTGCTCGCGAACTCCGGCAACACCAAGGAGGTGTCCGCCGCCGTCGCCAAGGCCGGCGGGACAGTTGGCAAGATCCAGTCGGAGATCGGCTACGTCCGGGCCACCGTCCCGACCGGCAAAGTACAGAACTTGGCTGCGCTCCCGGTGGTGAAGGCCATCGACCTCGACAAGACCTACCGCGTGCCGAGCCCGCAACTGGGCAACGCCGTCAGCCCGGTCGATGCCAAGGCCGGCGCCGCTCACCCGGCGGCGCCGAACGCGACCACCCCTGCCGACAATCCGTACCTGCCGGTCAACGACATCGGGGCCACCGACTTTGTTGCGGCAAACCATAAGTGGGACGGACGCGGCATCACCGTCGGGGTGCTCGACACCGGCGTCGACCTCGATCACGCAGCCCTTCAGAAGACCAGCGACGGTCGGCCGAAGGTGGTCGACTGGGTGACGGCCACCGATCCGGTGACGGATGGCGACGGAACCTGGGTGCAGATGAGCAAGGCGGTGACAGGTCCCCGGTTCGACTACGCCGGGGCCACCTGGACGGCCCCGGAAGGAAAGTTCCAACTCGGCCTGTTCTACGAGATGACCACCACGCAGAGCGATTTCGGTGGCGACCTCGACAACAACCGCAGTACCAACGACCGGTTCGGCGTGCTGTACGACCCGCAGACCCACCGGGTGTGGGTGGACTCCGACGGCGACCACGACTTCACCGATACGCCGGAGATGTCGCCCTACGGCCGGCAACGGCAGATCGGCCATTTCGGCACCGAGGATCCGCAGACCGCTGTCACCGAACGGATTCCGTTCGTCGTGGACTACCGCGACAACGTCGACCTGTCGCCACTGGGCGGCAGCAACGTCGGCAAGGTGATGAACTATGTGAACATCGGGTTGCCGTCGGGGTCGCACGGCTCGCACGTCGCCGGGATCATCGCCGGCACATCTCTGCTCGGTGGCGCGATGCACGGTGTGGCTCCCGGCGCGCAGATCGTCTCGTCCCGGGCCTGCACCTGGGGCGGCGGCTGCACCGAGGCGGCCCTCACCGAAGGGATGATCGACCTGGTCGTCAATCGCGGCGTCGACGTGGTGAACCTCTCGATCGGCGGGTTGCCGGCGCTCAACGACGGATCCGACGTGATATCCCAGCTGTACAACAAGCTGACCAGCCGCTTCGGCGTACAGATCGTGGTGGCGGCCGGTAACGAGGGCGCGGGCACCAACACCGTCGGCTCCCCGTCCGTCTCCTCCTCGGTGCTGGCTGTTGCAGCGTCGGTGAGCAAGAAGACCTGGTGGGCCAACTACGGTTCCGCGGTCGATGCACCGCAAGGCCTGTTCGGGTTCTCCTCGCACGGCCCGTCCGAGGACGGTGCGCTCGCACCTGCGGTCAGCGCCCCGGGAGCGGCGATCTCCTCGATCCCCGGCTGGCTGGAAGGACAGGCCGTGCCGGAGGCGGGCTACTCGCTGCCGGTCGGCTACGGCATGATGAACGGCACCTCGATGGCAGCACCTCAGGTGACGGGGGCCGCGGCCCTGCTGCTGTCGGCGGCGAAGTCCCGGAACGTCGAAGCCGGTCCGACGGCGCTCCGCTCCGTGCTCACCGGAACGGCGACGCCGATTGACGGTGTGCCGACCACCGCCCAGGGTGCCGGACTGGTCAGTATTCCGGCAGCCTGGAAGAAGCTTTCGAAGGGCGTGCGGACCAACAACTTCGACGTCTCCGCCCCGGTGTGCACGGCGCTGTCAGGCAATCTGGCCACGCCGAACAAGGGTGCCGGGATCTACAACCGGTGCCTGCCCGGGTCGGGTGGCCAGCCGGTCGGGACCGACAAGTCGTACCGGGTGACGGTGACCAGGACCAACGGGAAGGCGGGGCACACCACGAGCCGGATCGGCTGGGTCGGCAACGACGGCACGTTCCGGGCACCGAAGACCCTGTCGTCGCCTCTCGGCGCCTCGAACACGGTGACGGTGACCGCCACTCCGAAGACGACCGGCGTGCACAGCGCGATCATGACCATCGACGATCCGACCACGGCCGGCATCGACCGGTTCGTAGCGGTGACCGTGTTGGCGGCGGATCCGCTGAGCGGCCCGACGTATCAGGTCCGCAGGGCCGGAACCGTGGGCCGCACCGGAACGAACTCGTTCCTGGTTGCGGTGCCGGAAGGTGTCGAGGCCCTGCAACTGAACCTGGCGGGACAGGCCAAGGGCAGCCAGATGCGAGTCCTGCCCATCGATCCCGACGGGATCCCGGCCGATTCCAACGCCAGCGATCACTGCTACACCGGCTACCCCGACCCGGCCGGATGTGATCCGAAATCCAGGGCCGTGCTGCGACCGAAGGCGGGCATCTGGGAGTTCGTGGTCGAAGCGCGACGGACCTCGAGCGTTGCTGCCAACCCCTTTACCGCAACGGTTGCCCTGCAGGGAATGTCGTTCGCGCCGGACGTGACGACCCTGCAGTCGGCCACCGTGCACCAGAAGGAGTCGGTCCAGTTCACCGGGACGAACACCTGGGGCACGGCGAAGCTCCACGCCACTGACGGTGAGCTCGGGTTCGTCAGGAACCTGTTCTCCACCGTCGCCAACGGACAGCTCACGGCGAATCGTGTCGACGTGCCGCGGCAGTCGACGCGACTGGACGTGGCGTTGACGTCCCGCGCCGACGATGCCGATCTCGACATGTACATCGTCGGTGCCCGCGGCATCGCGGGCACCAGCATGAACATCGGGCCCGGTGTCGAGCGGATCGTCCTGGATGATCCGGCGCCCGGTACCTACTTCGTGGTGGTGACCGGCGCCAACGTCCCATCAGGGCCGGCGACCTTCGACTATCACGAGGAGATGTTCTCCCGCGGCATCGGCACCATAGCTGCCAAGTCCGACGAGGCGTCCCTGCTGAGGCCGGGGCAGTCGATGCCGGTGGCCGCCGACATCGACCTGAGCGCGGTCACCCAGACGACCGAGCCCGTCATCGGCCGGGTCCGAGTCGCGAACTCCGACGGCACGATCGTGGGTGCTGCGAAGGTCCGGATCAACAGCGTTGTCGCGCCGAAGCTGGACGCGGTGAAGTGGGAAAAGCCTTTCGTCGGCGCGAAACTCACCAACAACGGCGTGGTCGCCGGCGATCGGCAGTTCAACGCGACGATGACGCCGACCACTTGGACCAAGGACGCGGGTTTCACCGACTTGAACCTCGGCACGGGGGCGTACGGCTCAGCCCTGGACATGAACGAGCGGAAGGAAGCGGCCGGGATGCTCCACTACAAGGGGGAGAGCGACCGTCCGGCAATGTGGGCAGCCGACGGCAATGTGACCGACCTCGGGCTGCCGGAGTGGCGGGAGAAGGCGTACACCAGCGGATATGCCACCGGCATTAGCGACGGAGGCACGGTCGTCGGGTTCGCGAGCCTTGAGTATCGGGACGAGAACAGTCAGGGACACGCCTACGTCGACCCGTTCAGCTGGACCAGGACCGGCGGATTCACCAAACTGGCTCAGCTGTCGGCAAACACCACGGAAACCCAGCCGAGGGCGATCAACGCCCAAGGGACCGCGGTCGGGTCGTCGCTCACCACCGAAGGTGCGCAACGGGCCGTCAGCTGGAACACCTCGACCGGCAGGATCACGAATCTCGGCACCCTTCCGGGGCAGTTCAATTCGGTGGCCGTCGGGATCAACGCGGCCGGCTCGGTGGTCGGTGCCAGCGGGGACGACGCGTTCGTCTGGACGTCGTCGTCCGGCATGAAACGCCTGCCGGACTACGGATTCAACGCCACGGCGGAGAAGATCACCACCGATGGCTGGATCCTCGGCACGGTGGAACTGCAGCCCGACTACGAGGTCTCGGCACTGTGGGATCCGCAGGGTCGGCTGTGGGATCTGTCGTCGATGATTCCCGGCAACGACTGGTTCCTGCCGACCTACAGCTTTGGAATCAACGACCAGCACGATCTGATGATCTACGGTGAGGGCGGACCCAACGGCTCGTCGTCGAGCACCGTTCTGCTGCACATTCCGGATCTGATCGCCGAATAGATCCGAATAGCTCTTCTGTACCAGCCGCGACCGTGGCCGGCCCGAGGCGACTCAGAGCCAGCCGCGGTCGCGTGCGTACCAGCCGAGAAGGATCCGGGAGTCGGTGCCGGCCATGTCCATCAGATGCCGGATCCGACGCTGAACTGTCCGCAGCCCTACGCCGAGCCGGGTCGCCACCACCCCGTCCGTGTGCCCGGCGAGCAACAAGGTCAACACCTTCCGATTCATGGGATCGTCCAAGGCATCCTTGGACGCCGGATACGGCTCGAGTCGACGTCCCGGAGCCTCCCGCAGCTGGATCGAACGCTCCCACAACGACTCGAACAGCGTTGTCAGGGACGTGAGCAGACCGCCTGGCCGCACCACCACCACGACATCGTGGGACGGACCGCCTTCGTCGAGTTGCACCAGGGCCATCGAATCGTCGGAGATCAGTAGCTTGCTCGGCAGCGTCTCGGCCAGTCGGATCTGCTGGCCGCGGTCCAGGGATGCCAGCAGGTCCTGCTCGGCCTCCGGTTCGTCGAGCAGCGACCGCTCGATGATCACCCGTTCGGCCAACCCGCGGACGGCGAACTCCTTCTCCGAGTCGGTTTCTGCAACACCGACCACTCCGAACGGCGGTTTGGCGAACAACCGCAGCTCTCGTTCGGTGGCGCGCATCAGATGATTGATCCAGTCGCCGATGTTCGAGCGTCCGTGGATCACCTCGAGGCCGCGGAAATCTTCCTGTTGACGGATCAACCGATGATGATCGGCGAGTTCGTCCAGTGCCGCGCGGGCCATTCTGGCGTCCCTCTCGCTCTTGGCGACCAGGTCGCCAAGAGTCAGCAAAGGGGAAACAGCGGTGAGCGTGCCGCCGTTGGCGTGGACCAAGCCACGGGAGATGAGTGCCTCGATGGACGCGGTGACGGAATCGGCGGTCAGCCCGGTGGCCTCGACGAGTTCATCCGGTTGGATCGCCAGCTGCGCGACGATCGCTCGGTACACGGATTCCGAGGCATCCGTAAGACCGACGCCGGACAACGACCCGGGTGGGATCTGCACGGCGGGGTCGGTATCCATGATGCTCGACTGTATCGCCCGGGGCTGCCGGACAGTTCCACTGTGGCGCTGCTACTTTTCTTAATGCTGTGGCCTGACGTTCGCCAAGTACTCGACCACGTTCAGACGGCCAAGCCGGGCAGTTGCACGTCCACCTGGTCGAGGAAGGCTTCGTCTCTGAACGCCCGGGGTGCCCGGCAGTGCAAGCGCGTGCTCGACGCGATTGGTCGAGGGCGGTTCCGCGGGACAGCCCTTAGGGTCTGTCTGATGCTGTGACCTCTGCCGAGAGATTCTGGTCTTGGCGGGCCGGAATGTTCGGTGGACCAGTCACTGTGACTCGAGCGCAACTGACCGATGGCGGGTGGGGTTTCATCGCCCCCTTCGAGCTCGTAACGCGATCTTGTTGAAGTGTGCTGGTGGGGCGTAACGGGTGTGACGATTCGGCTGTTCGAGAGGGTGTGGGTACTCGACCGTGGATCGTGAATGATGAGTTGTGGGCGCTGATCGAGCCCCTGTTACCGCCATGGCCGGAGCGGGCGCCCGGGCCACGGCCAGTGCCGGACCGGCTCTGCCTCCAGGGCATTCTGCTCGTCCTCTACAACGACGTAGCCTGGCAACTCCTGCCGTCTGGAGCTGGGGTTCGGATCGGGTCAGACATGCTGGCGTCGCTTGGACCGGTGGCAGAAGGCAGGGGTCTTCGACCGGCTGCACCGGCTCCTGCTCGCCGAGCTGAACGCGGTCGGCGAGCTCGACTGGTCACGGGCGTGCGTGGATGGTTCCCACATCCGCGCAAAAAAGGGGGCCCCGACACCGGTCCGTCGCCGGTCGACCGGCGGAAAACGGGCAGCAAACACCACCTGATCTGCGACGGACGCGGCACCCCGCTCAAAGTCATCACAACCGCGGCCAACGTCAACGACGTCACCCAGACCCTCGCCCTGGTCGACGGCATCCCGCCCGTCGCAGGACGCCTCGGCCAGCCCCGCCGCAGACCCGACGCCCTGCTCGGCGACAAGGGCTACGACTCCAACCCGAACCGAGACGCGCTGCGCAAGCGCCGGATCCTGCCCGTCATCTCCCGCAAGGGCTGCCCGAACATCAAGGGCCTGGGCAAACTCCGCTATGTCGTCGAGCAGACCTTCGCCCTGCTTCACCACTTCAAACGCCTCGCCATCCGCTGGGAACGTCGCACCGAATTCCATGACGCCTTCGTCTCCCTCGCCTGCAGCCTCATCTGCTGGCGGCGGCTCAAGAAGACAACTGAGTGAGCACCACGATGGGAAGAATTTGACCAAGGTCGCGCATGCCGACCTACTCAGCGTTGCGCCTGCGGCTCCAGTCCCGCTCTCCCAGTCGCCTGATCCGCCAGGCAGGCAGCGGGTGGCGGGCCTCTATGACGATGAAGTGCGCCATGTCGACCAGCATGCGTCGAACAACCGAGATAGGGACGACCAGATCGTCCCATTGGTTGTAGTTGGCGTGAAGGCGAATCTGATCGTCGGAGACGCGCTCCAGGACACAGCTCTCCACGCCCAGTAGTAGCTCGTCGCCGGCCTCGATCTTGAGCCATTGCAGAAGGACAGACGAGACTGCCCAGTCGGGCCCACACTGGTCAACGAATTCCTCCGCTGCCCATCGCAAAGCCTGTGGCGTGTCCTCGGGTGCCCTGATCAGAGCCCTGCCGAAGACGGGAGGATGCATCGTGCCGTCCTCGCTCGCGTCAGCTGCGGAAATCCCCTCCAGACCGAAGATCCAGGCACCTTCGGAGGAACCGGCAACATTGTTCACATGGCTCATCTGCACGACGATGCCACGCCCGTCGCGGCGCGCAGCCCACGAGGGTACCGAACTGCCCCGCTCGTGATCGTGTTACGAGCTCTTCGGAAGCGCCCCTTTGCGTTGACCGGGAACGGCGCCCTCGGGCAGGGCCGGGTTGGCGAACGCGCCGCCCTGCTCGTCAAGGGCGGCGCGGATCGGGGACACCTCCAACTCGTCGATCAATGGGGAGAGCCTCGGCTCGGGTAGGTGTGTGGTCTGCCCCGCCTCTTCCGGAGCAGGGGTTAGTGGACTCTTGTGCCACCTGGACTTCAGGAGGCGAGGATCGGAAGGCGTGGATGCCCGACGGAGTTTGTGGCCAGGGTGCTGGACCCGCTTGAGGCCGGCCGCAAGGTCATCCTTGAGGCCGGCCGCAAGGTCATGGACATGGCCGGGGATCGACCTGCCTCATGGTGCGTGAACTGCCTGACGGCTACTGCCGGGCTGCGTACGCGTTGATGATCTCCTGGGTCACCGTGCGCCCCGCGGCGTCGGTGGCCGAGACGCGCAAACTGGCCTGCCCGCCGGGCTTGTTGATGACGTGCACTTTGCAGGAGGTGTCGCCGCACTTGGTCAGCTTGGCCGGACCCCAGGTCTGGCCACCGTCCCACGAGATCTCAACGCCGCGTTCGACGACCGGGCGGGTCTCGACGGTGTCAGGCATATAGAACTCGACCCCGAATTCGTACTCGCCTGCCGGGGCCGTTGTGGTCGACGACAGTCCGGGCAGCTTGTAGCTGATGTTCAGCATGGGCAGGACGGCGTAGGCCCCGGTCGGCTGTTCGGAGTCGAAGCCCCACTTCGTCTTGATGGCGGTCGAACGGTGCCAGAACCGGTCGTCGTGGCGGGTCTCGGTGACAACGTCCAGCCGGTGCGTACCCGGAGGCAGCTTGTCGGCCATGAACCACGATATGGCGGAGGTATGGGTCAATACTCCGTCGACATAGATTCGACCAGAGAACGCGGTCGGCGAGGGCGACGAGCCCGACGTATGGCCAGTGTGTCCGGCGGCGTCGACATACGCACCCGTCTTGACGTAGATCATGCCGCCCTCGCGGACGGGTGGCGGGGTGCCGTTGTCCACCTTCCACAACGGTGAGACACCGGTGCTGATCGGCCCACCGAACCACGTGTCGCGGTAGGTGGTCCGGGCGGCGTAGGCGGTTCGCGGAGCCCACAGAAAGGCGAGCTCGCTGCCGGAACCGGCATCGTAGACGCCGACCGAGCGCTCCCAATTGGCCCCGGTGGACACGTGGTGCGTCACGGTCGTCGGGAAGGGTACCGCGCGCGACAGGCCGTAGAGAGCGAGGCCCCGGCCCGGCACCCAGCCGATCAGGCGCTCGGCCGCCAGCATGCCGTCCTTGCTCGAGCTCCCCAGACCGTCGAGCCGCTCCACGAGGGCAGAGGTGGAGCGCGCGGAGCCATCGACGGAGCCGCCGTCGGGGACCTCGTCCTTCCAATAGCGCAACAGGTCGTACATGTACTCGGGCGACTTGTGGGTGACCAGCGCCGCACGGCCACTGTTCCGGACAGCGAGGACGTCATCCACATCGATGGCACGCGCCTGCAGGGTCGGCAGGCCGAGTGTGCCGTCGATGGTTCCGGCGCACGCCTGTCCGGGGCTGGGGTAGGCCACCATCGCCGCGGCGCCGGCCTGGTCGAGGGCCGTGGCGGCCTGGGTCAGGTTGGCGCAGGTGCCCGACACGAAGGCGACGGCACCCTTCACCTTGCTGGAGGTGTCCGGCGCGCTTGCGCGCCCGGCGTCGACGACCTTGAATCGGGCGTTGATCTCGGGGCGCGGGGTGGGGGCGATGGCACCGTCAGCCGACGGCAGGGCCTGCAGCGACACGGGCTCGCCGTGTGCGGTGGTGAGGACACCGGCGGGCTGACTCAGCCACCAGTTCGCCGAGATGTTGGCGGTCCCGTCGAGTCCTGCAGACGGCCGGGCGTAGAGGCGGTCGGGAGCACCGTAGTAGGCGTACTCGCCGGTGGCACCGCTCGTGCCCTGCCATCCGACCAGCAGGGCGGCGCCGTCGGTGACGACCGGCCTCTTCACGTCGTAGTCGAAGCGCCCGGTGTCGTTTCCGTCGAGCACGATCTCGGTGTCCTTCGAGACGGTGAAGGACGGCTCGTAGCTGATGACGCCCTCCTTCGCGCCGTCGGCGGCGAGGCCGGCGGACGTGGCGTAGGTGCCGTACGTGCCGGGCGGGAGTCGGAAGGTTGCGGACTGCTCGCCGGGCAACGCGTCGAAGTAGTGGTCCTTGAAGACCCACGGCGCCTTCAAGCTGCTCAGGAACATCGCGTGGGAGGCGCTCTGCGTGCCGGTACGCGGCTTGATCGTGACCTTTACGTCATAGGCCTCCCTCTCGATCTGGTAGGACACGCCGGTGCGGACGGTCCCGCCGCCGTTGTCCGGTGTGGCAGTGACGACCGCGGAGAGCGCACCAACGGAGGCGACCGCAGGGTCGAGGATGACATCGACTGATGCCTTGCCGTCTGCGGGAACGGTGACCTGATCGTCGGCCAGGGACGCGCCAGCCGGCTCCGGTGACCCGTCCTGGCCGGCCAGGACGAGCGAGAGCGTGACCGCGGTGTCTGCGGTGTTCGTGTAGGTCAGAGCCGTATGGGTCGGCGCCTGGTCGTTGTGGGGCCACTGGAAGGAGCCGAGGGACATCGACGCGGGCGCGAGAAGCTTCTGGTTGATCGCGGCGAGAGCATCCACTCGCCCTGTACCCGCGTCGAACCCGGTCGCGTCGGCAATGGGAGTCGTGCTGTTGGCGATGAGGGACTTGATCTGGTCGCCGTCCCAGTCGGGGTGTTGCTGCTTGATCATTGCGGCCAGGCCGGCCACGTGCGGTGTGGCCATCGAGGTGCCGCTGATCGTCGTGTAGACGTCGTCGACGACTGGGCCGAGCGCGGTTCCTGCGGCGCGGGCGGCGGTGACATCGACACCGGGTGCGACCACCTCGGGCTTGAACCCGCCGTTGTTCAGGCGCGGGCCGCGACTGGAGAACCTCGCCATGACGTCGTGCACGTCCACCGCGCCGACGGTGAGGGCGGCGTCGGCCGACCCCGGGCTGGCGACGGTGGAAGGCATGTTGCCGGCGTTGCCGGCGGCCACGACGAACAGGGTGTCGGAGGTGGCCGACAGTTCGTTGACGGCCTGGGCGAGCGGGCTCGTTCCATCGTCGGGCGACGGACCGCCCAGGCTCATGCTGACGACATCGGCTCCCTGGTCGACCGCCCAGACCATGCCGGCCAGGACCATGGAGTCCGAACCCGATCCCTTGTTGTTCAGCACCTTGCCGATCAGCAGGGTCGCCTTCGGTGCCACGCCCTTGCGCAGCCCGTTCGATGCCGCACCGGTTCCGGCGACGGTCGAGGCCACGTGCGTGCCGTGACCTTGGCCGTCCTTCACGCTGGATTCCTCGGTGAAGTTGGCCGTCGCGCCCACGCGGCCGGCCAGGTCGGGGTGTGTCGCGTCGTATCCGGTGTCGAGCACGGCAACCGTCGCGCCCTTGCCGTCGAACCCGGCCGCCCACGCCTGCGGGGCGTGGATCTGCGGCACCGAGTGTTCCAGTGCGACCTCGACCTTGCCGTCCAGGTCGACCCGGGCCGCGCCGTGCGCCAACGAGGTGGGCGCTCCCATGGCGCCGGACCCGGCGGTGAGGTCGCCCCAGAACGTCAGGGCGTCCTTCTTCTTGAGGTGGAAGGCCGCCACGCCGAGCTCGGGAACGGTCAGGGTGCGTGTCGCTCCCTTGACGGATGCCTGCCGGGACTTCGTCGCCGCTGCGCGGCCCTTGCCGTAGTCGACGATGACCGGGAGCGTAGCGCGCGATGCGTCGTCGTACCCGGACTCGATCAAGGTGGTGACGTCGAACAGGTCGGGGTCGAGCCGGTTGGCCTGGAGCAGGCCGAAGGCCTCGGTCGGTACGACGTTCACGTGGTCGTTCGTCCGGCTGATCGCGGCCTGCGGGGTGCTCCCGTCAGGGCGGGGCAGGAGCGCGACGGACTGCTTGCCATCTGTTCCGGTGGAGACCTCGACGACATCGCCGGTCACCAACGTCACCGTCTTGACGGTCGAGGGGGCCGCGGCCGGTCGTGCCCCGGCGGCGGGCTCCGCCGACGAAGCCAGCGGGGGCATGAGCATGACAACAGTTGAGACGGCGGCGGTTGCTACGAATGCCGTGGTGCGCACGGCTCTGTGAACCGATAACGACATGCAAAGGTCCTCTCAGGCAATCCTTGGCTGGGTGACGCTGTGCGGGCAAGAAGCACGGTCGGGTCGACCGACTTCCATGGGAAAGGAGACGGAGGGCGCGGCTACGGCCGTGACCGATGTGCCCTCAGTTCGGGAGCGTAACTCCAGTCGGGCCGACGAGCTTGAGGACGTCGGTGGCGTACCTCCGCCATGTCGCGCACCCGCCACCGCTGTATGCCGCCACCTCCGGGCGCTTGGGCGCTTTGGCATCGATCCGCGCGTCTGCTCCTCCTTGGCGAGGCCGCCGGCAACGCCTTGCTGCGCGTCCCGTCAACCGATGTCAGCTCCGGCGGAAGCCGCCGATACGCGACGCCGAGCCGGACCTGCGCCCCCGAGGAGGCCGTTGCCGGCGATGATGCGACGTGCGTTCCGTGTGCGCTGTCGACGAGGCCGATGCTGATGTGGTCGGCCACCTTGCCGATGTTGGCACCGCCCAGCGGCGAGAGGTCGACGTCCTCGCGTTGGTCCACGGCAGAGGGCACCCGCTCCGACCACGTCGAACTGGAGCAAGGGCACGAACTCCGCCCAGGAACGCTCCCGGAGTCGGGCGATCGCCGGGTATTTCGCGCCCAGGCCTCGCCGAGCTCCAGGAAGCGTTCCAGCGCGACCTCCTCGGTCGCCGCGGCGGGCACGAGTTCACCCTCCTCACCCGTGATCTGCACCGCTACCTGGGCTCCGCGCCCGAGGGCGTCGCGCACCCGCTGTTCTCGGGCTCGCCACGTGCTGACGGCGGACACCAGCGACGCCGAGCCGCTGCTGCCGTTCGCCGAACGGGCCCACGAGCTGCTGGGGTTCGACGGTGTGGTCACCTCGTGCGACTACTACCTTCCGGTGGCTGCCGGGATCGCCGCCCGGCCGAGCCTGCCCGGGCCCGCCCCATCGCCGTGGAGAACGCCTCAGCTCGGACCCGAGCGAGCCACGCGGAATCCCGTGTCCTCGATCCGGAACGTGGGGTGGCTGCGGCGTCGCACCGAGGCCCGGCAGCTCCAGCGCTCGTCGAACCAGCCGCCGCCGCGCAGCACCCGGTAGGTGCCGTACACCTCGGCGTCGTAGACGTCCCAGCACCACTCCCACACATTGCCCAACGTGTCGTACAGACCCCATGCGTTGGGCTGTCGACCGCCCACCTCGTGCGGTCGCTCCTGCGAGTTGCCGCGATGCCAGGCGATGTCGTCGAGCGGCCCGTACCGTGCCTCCGTCGTGCCGGCCCGGCACGCGTGCTCCCACTCGGCCTCGGCCGGCAATCGGTACCCGCCGGCGGCCGTGTCCCACTCGACCTGCGCGGCATCGGGGTGGAGGCGGTAGACGGGAGCCAGCCCCTCGCGCTGGGACAGGGCGTTGCAGAAACGGACGGCGTCCAGCCAGGAAACCCCCTCGACGGGCAGCAGTTCGCCCTGCGCGGTGCTCGGCCGCTCGCCGGTGACCTGCGTGTACTGGGCCTGGGTGACGGGGAAAGCCGCGAGCCGGTACGGCGCGAGATCGACCGCCCAGCTGTGCTGCGTACGACGGTCGGACAGAGTCACCCGACCCGGCGGAACGTCGACCATGGCGATCTTGGTGCTGGTGTCCATAGGACGGTGACCCTATCAACGGCGGTCCCTGCGGAATGAACGTGAACCGGTTCAACCGGCATGCATCCCGAGGGGGTTGCTGTCCCCGTACTCAGCCTGCCGAGGCCTCGCGGCTGATCTGCTCGAACCGGGCACCCATGGCCGCGGCCAGTGCCTGCGCGGCCGAAAGGGGCCGGACCATGACCATCAGGTCGTCGATCTCGCCCGCCTCGTTCATGTGTAGGAAGTCGCACCCGTTGATCTCCCGGTCGCCCACCTTCGCCACGAACACGAGGGCGTGATCACGGCCGTCCTCGCTCGCCATCTCCCGCACGTATCGGAAGTCCGTGAAGACCTCGGTGACCGCACGCAGGATCGCGGCGGTCAGGGGCCTGCCGGGGTAGGGCTTGAAGGCCACCGGGCTGGTGAAGACGACGTCCTCGGCCAGCATCGCCTCGACCGCGCCGAGGTCGTGCGCCTCGACGGCTTTACGGAAGGGATGCATTCGATGCTCCATAGTCAATTTGTTGAATAGGTGTGAATGAGATTAATCGCATCGGTGCTAGTCCGTCCAGATGTCTCTCAAGTACGCGGTCCTGGCGGCGCTGCTCGAAGGCGAGGCCTCCGGCTACGACCTGGCCAAGGTCTTCGACGTCTCGGTGGCGAACTTCTGGTCCGCCACCCCGCAGCAGCTCTACCGCGAGCTGGACCGCCTGGCGGAGAGCGGCCTGATCGATGCCCGAGTGGTCGAACAGCAACGCAGGCCGAACAAGCGGGTCTTCACCCTCACGGAGACCGGCCGCGGCGCGCTCGCCGGATTCACCGCCGAAGCGCCCCGCCCCACGGCCATCCGCGACGAACTCCTGGTCATGACCCAGGCCGTGGACGACGGCGACCGGGATGCGGTGCGCGCCTCGGTCGAGGAGCGCATGGAATGGGCGCGAGCCAAGCTCGCCCGCTACGAACGGCTGCGGGACCGGATGCTGGACGGCCGCGACGAGGACACCTTCGTACGTGAGACGGAGCGCATCGGCCCGTATCTGACACTGATGCGCGGACGGTCCTTCGAGGAGGAGAACGTGCGCTGGGGGGAGAGGGCCCTGGAGATCCTGGAGTGCCGTGCGAATGCGTTCCCCGCAGGCAGTGAGGCTCCCTCCGGCGAACGGCAGGGCTGAGCCACGAGGGACGCGGCTACCCGCCCGCCGGCACAAGGCCGTTGTCAGGCTCCTCGGATGCGTTTCCCCCATGACCGGCACCGAACCGGCCGACGGCGTGGCCGCGTTGCTGACCGGTCAGCGGCGGGAGCTGGTGACGATGGACACACGGGTCACTGGCCCATGTTCTCCAGGCCGGACGAGCTGGACAGGATCCTGAACGGTGTGGCAGCACCCTGACCGGCCTTCGGCCCGCCGGGATCAGGCCTTCCCTCTCTGGTGCAGGCGGGCGGCCCGTGCGGTGAGGTAGCGCTGTTCGGGGAGGCTGGTGGTGCCGGCCGCCGCGGCGCGGTACTGGACCAGGGCGGCAGGGATGTCGTCGGCCAGCTCCAGCAGATGAGCGCGGACGGCGTACACGCGGTGGTGTCCCGCCAGCGGACCGGTATCGGCGTCGGGCCCGACGAGAGTGTCCAGGAGAGCGAGGCCGGCGGCCGGCCCCTCCGCCATCCCCACGGCGACCGCGCGGTTGAGCGAGACCACGGGGTTGCCCGTCAGCTGTTCGAGCAGCCCGTACAGGGCCGAGATCTGTGGCCAGTCCGTGTCCTCGGCCCGGGCCGCGTCGTCGTGGAGGGCGGCGATGGCTGCCTGCACCCGGTACTCACCCGGGCCACCGTCGGGTGTGCCACCACGAAGGGTGCCCGCAAGCAGCCTGACACCCTCCCCGATCAGGTGACGGTCCCAGAGCGTGCGGTTCTGTTCGCCGAGCGGCACCAGTTCGCCGTCCGCGTCGGTACGAGCGGCGCGACGGGCCTCGGTCAGCAGCATCAGGGCCAGCAGCCCGGTCACCTCGGCCTCCTCCGGAAGAATTCGGTGCACCTCCCTGGCCAGCCGGACGGCCTCGTCGGACAGATCGGGGCGGCGCAGTGCGCTGCCCCGCGCGGCGGCGTACCCCTCGTTGAACATCAGGTACAGCACATGGAGCGCGGCGCGCAGCCGCGGCGCCCACTCCTTCGTACCGGGACCGGGCAGGTCGAACCCGCGGTCCGATGCCTTCACCCGCTGTTTGGCCCGGCTGATGCGCTGCGCCATGGTGGCCTCCGGCACGAGGTAGGCACGCGCGATCTCGGCTGTGCTCAGCCCACCGACCGCACGCAGCGTCAGCGCGACGGCCGACGGAGGGGTGAGCGCCGGATGGCAGCACATGAAGAGCAGCATGAGCGAGTCGTCGGACGTGGGCGCGGCACCGGCGGCGGGTTCCCGGGCGACCTTCTCCTCGCGGCGCCGGCGGGCCTGCTCACTGCGCATCAGATCGAGATACCGCCGCGTCGCGGTCTGCAAGAGCCAGCCGCGCGGCTGTTCGGGCACTCCCTCGGCGGTCCAGTGCAGGGCTGCGGCGATCAGTGCCTCCTGGACCGCGTCCTCGCAGGCGGCGAAGTCGCCCATGCGCCGCACGAGCACCCCGAGGACCTGCGGGGCGAGTGTGCGCAGCTGCTCCTCGACGGCGGGCGGGACAGCGGTCGGGGGCTCGGCGAATGGCCTGTGACCGGCAGGCGTGGACATCGGCACTCCTTGATCGTTCGTGTGCGCCAGTGTGACGCACCCACCCCACGTGCGGACCGGGCGAGCCGATGTCCGCACTGCACCGGAGACGGAGGAAACCTCCACGGAGGGGCCGACCGCCGTCGCGCTCGTCCTGTTCGACGACGTACCCGGTAGTGCATTTGGACGTCGCCGGGGCAGCAGGTTCCGTGATAATCGGCCCGGTGACTTCTCCACCACAGAGTCGGGCGCGTGCTGAGCGGCTCGATGCCGCCCGGACGGTCGACGCTCTTCACGCCCGGACCGGTGTGCGCCTGACCTTGGATGGCCCGTGCCCGGGCGGGCAGGTCGGTGCCGCCTATGTGCGTTGGCCCGACCATCACCGCTCCGTCCTCAAGTGGCGACCGCACAGCCGGGCGGCGGACATGGAGGCAGGCCCACTCGCCGTCACCGAGGTGCTACGACTGGGCGGTTATCCGGCGCCGGCCACTGAGTTGATCGCCCAGGTCGGCCACGCGGTGGTTCTCGTCCAAGAGCTCCTGCCGGGCACGAAGATCGACCACCTTGACCTCCGCAGCCTGGAGCGGGCGCTCGAACTCAACCGGTTGCAGACCGATCGGCTCGTCGACCGCCCCGACATCCCCACAGTGGAGCTCTTCCTGCGGGAGGACGGGCCCGGATACTGCCTGCACGATCCCTTGCGCCGGCACGACCGTCGCAGCGCAGCGCTGGAACACTGGATCGCCGATGTCGGCGCGGAGTACCCCGCGCACATGGCCGGGCATGACGCTGTGCACATGGACTTCCACCCCGGCAACATCCTGGCGTCCGGCGGCTCGATCACCGGCGTCATCGACTGGGACGGTGCCGCCCGTGGTGATCGGCGATTCGACCTGGTCACCCTGCGCTTTGGGATCCACAGCAAGAATGCCGATCCGAGGGTGACGCGACATCTCGACGCTGTCCTCGATTCGCTCCCCGAGGACATGCTGCGGCCCGCCTGGGCTCACATGAGTCTTCGCATGGTCGACTGGGCCATCAGGCACTTCACCTCGGGCGACGTGGAGCGGTGGCTCGACCTCGCCGAACAACGCGTGAAATGACGGCGACGCCGGGAATGGCCCCGGACCGCGAGCACTTCCGGCGGACGACCGTGAGTCAGGACCATGACGAGGTGTCAGAACCATGACGAGCTCGACACGGCCTTCCCGCCTGCCTGACGCAAGCCTGCCCCGCCGACGCTGAGCAACAGGCACTCGTCCCGGGCTCAGGAAGGCCCCTTCTCGAGTCGGCCCACCCCTCAGCGCGGAATCGGCAAGGCGTTCAGGCGGTCGCCGGCCGCACCCGGATCACCAGGTCAGCTCCGCGAGCCGGGCCTCGATTCGCTCGCGGTCCCATGCCCCGTCCGCGACCACCACCCGGTAGCGCCGGGTCAGCGTGGCCCCGGGCTCCAGTACGAGCTCGTCGTGGAAGGCGAAGGACGGGGCGACCGCGGCGAAGGGGTCGTTGCGGACGAACCAGTGCGCGGGGTGCTCGCCGCCTGCCCCCGTGTGGTCGTTCTCCGGGGCGTGGGCGAAGACGAGCGTCGCGTGTCCGTCCACCCCGTCGTGCTCCCCGCTGTACGCCAGCCAGGGTGCCTGCCGCCCCATCACCTCGGGCCCCTCGCCCTCCGGGGTGAGGATCCGGCCGTCACGGAAGGCGCGAGGGCCGCGCCAGAACAGCCCCGTGTAGCCCGCGCCGTCCCGCCCGTGTGTGGTGGGACTGCCGAACCGCAGCGGTTCGTCCCGGCGGTTGGTGACGGCGGACGACCACGTCAGCACCCAGCTGCCGGACACCGGATCGACGTCGTGCACCTCGACCGCGCGCACCTCGTCGGCCCACAGCTCGCCGCTGTACGGATGCCAGCTCAGCCGCTCGATGACCGTGGCACCGTCGTCCCGCACCGACACCTCGTCGAACCCGCGGTGCGCCATGGAACCCACCCGATCGGGCAACGGCTGATAGCCCTCGCCCGGTACATAGGTGTTGCCTCCCCACAGGTTCTGCCCCGACAGATGCGAGGCGGTCAGCTGCAGCCCCTTGTGCCAGCGGTGGTCGTTCGGCCGGTAGTCCGTCACCACCCGGTCGAGAAGGGTGCGCAGTGGATGGATGTACGGCTTCGGCGCCTCCCAGGGCGCCTCGGGCCGGTACACGTACCGCAGCAGTTCGACCCCGCTGTCCGCCACCGAGACGCTGATGTGGTCGCCGTGCCGGTGCACCAGGTCCAGGCGGCCGGTCACGCGCTCGCCTCCGTCGCCTGGGGCGCCCAGCCGGGGGCGTTGCCGTGCAGTGCGCTGTAGTACGGATCGCCGGGGCCGATCTCGCCGGCCCGGACGGGGTTCCCGGTGAAGGCGGCCTTGTACAGCGCGGCGACCAGTTCCAGGCTGGTGCGACCGTCGGCGCCACTGCTGCGCGGACGGCGGCCGGCCCGCAGATCGCGGAGCAGACCGCGCAGTTGGGCCTCGTGGGAACTCGGTACATCGGCGCCGAAGTCCCGCCAGCCGCCCACCTGTTCGGCGGGCACCCCGGGCGCGGGGGTGATCCGCCAGTCGGCGTTGCGATGGCCGTACAGATGCGTGAGCTCGACAGTGGCCCGCTCGCAGTCGATCCGGATTCGGCTGACCTCGTCCGGGCTGAGGACACTGTTGACGATCGTGGCCATGGTGCCGTTCTCGAAGCGGACGAGCGCGGTGGAGACGTCCTCCGTCTCCACGTCGTGCACCAGTCGTCCGGCCATCGCGCGGATCTCCGACCACGGACCCAGCAGATCGAGCAGCAGGTCCATCTGATGGATGCCGTGGCCCATGGCGGGGCCGCCGCCCTCCGTGTCCCAACGCCCGCGCCAGGGCACGGAGTAGTACGCCTCGTCCCGGTACCAGGTGGTCTGGCAATGGGCGACCAGGGGCCGCCCCATCGCCTGCTCGGCCAGCAGCGCCCGGACGTGGTCCGAGCCGGAACCGAATCGGTGCTG
The DNA here is from genome assembly GCF_043203805.1 of Streptomyces sp. LN549. Lineage (NCBI taxonomy): Bacteria > Bacillati > Actinomycetota > Actinomycetes > Kitasatosporales > Streptomycetaceae > Streptomyces > Streptomyces sp. LN549. The sequence continues at coordinate 8,843,345 of NZ_JAZHRI010000002.1, forward strand.
GAACACGATCGCGGCATACGGACCGTCCCTGTCCGGGCCCTCGGCCGCCTCGATGGCGTCGAAGTCCTCCAGCGAGGGGCAGGGAGGCTTCTCGCACCACACCCAGGCCCCGGACCGCAGCGCGGCGATGGTCTGATCGCGGTGGAAGCGGGGCGGTGTGCCCAGGGTGACCAGATCGGGACGCTCCTCGGCGAGCATCCGGTCGAGATCCGTGTACGGACGGCCGGCGCCCGCTTCGGCGCAGAACGCCTCAGCGGAGGCGGCGTCGACGTCGACCGCCGCGACGATCTCCAAGGGCTGTTCGGCAGCCAGCGCACGCAGGGCCGGCAGATGACTGACGCGCGCGATCGCGCCGGTGCCGACGATCGCGATCCGGATCGGCCTGCTGGGGGAAGCCTGGCTGGGCGTGACAAACACCTCCACGGTGAGGAGGGCGCGCCCGCCGGATAGCAAGCGCTTTCTCCGAGCGGAAACCTAGGCTTTGTGCAGGGTGTGGGTCAAGAGAGACATCTCCTGTGCCGCTGTACGCCTGCGCCGAGGAAAGGGAGTTGCCCAGCTGCCTGCGCGGGCCGCAGCATCTGCCCATGACCACGGACTTCGTCCTCCTGCTGCCGACTCCCGCCGACGACCGGTGACGAGCGGCCGACAGCAACCGGGCCCTCCGCGGAAGCCGCCACGCCACCGCGGATGACCGCCGTCCTGGTCGCCGGGCTGCTCGCCGGATACGGCATCGCCGTGCCGGTCGGAGCCGTCGCGACCTGCCTCGCAGCCCTCACCACACGTACCTCGCCGAAGACCGGTGCCTTCGCCGCGCTCGGCGTGGCGACCGCGGACGGGCTCTACGCACGGATCGCCGTCGTCGGGGGCTCGACGCTCACCCCGCTCATCGAGCCCGTCATGCTTCCCTTCCGGTGGGTGTCCGCCGCTCTCCTCATCGCTCTCGCCGTCCGAGGGGGCGTCACCGCGCTCGGCACCTACCGCAACGGCGCCGCGGCCGCACGCACCGACCGCGCCCCGCTCACCCCCGCACGGGCCTACGCGACACTGCTGGCGATCACCCTGATGAACCCGATGACCGTCGTCTACTTCGCGGCCCTGGTCCTGGGCAGCGAGGTGGTCGCTGCCGCGGCCCCCGCGCACCGGGCCGTCTTGGTCCTCGCCGCCTTCGCCGCGTCCGCCGGCTGGCAGCTGCTCATCGAGGGCGGCGGGGCTCTGCTGGGCCGGGCACTGACCGGAAGCCGGGGGGAGACTCGTCACCGCGCTCGTCTCCAGCATCCTCATCACGGTGCTCGCCGTCCGTCTTCTCCTCCCGTCCTCCTGATCCGAACGACGGTCCGCCGCCCGCATCGCCGGGGTGAGAGCGGCGGACCGCCCGGCGCGGTGCGATGAGTTCGCGCCGGCGCGGGAGTCAGCATATTGACCCCCATGCGATGAGGCGGAGCGATGAGCACCCTGCGCGAAGTACTGGAGACGCACGTACGCAACGGATCGGTGCCGGGAGCCGTGGGCCTGGTGGACCGTGGAGGCCGGGCGGAGGTGCAGGCGGTCGGCAGGGCCGCCACCGGCGGCGGCAAGCCGATGACCCCGGACTCCATCTTCCGGATCGCCTCCCTCACGAAACCGATCACCGCGGCGGCGGCCATGATGCTGATCGAGGACGGCCGGATCGGGCTGGACGACCCGGTCGCACCATGGCTTCCCGAACTGGCCTCACCCATGGTCGTGCGCACCCCCGGGAGCCCGGTCGACGACGTGGTCCCGGCCGCCCGGCCCATCACCGTGCTGGACCTGCTGACCTTCCGGGCCGGATACGGATTCCCGTCCGACTTCTCGCTGCCCGCCGTCGAGCCCCTGTTCAGCGAGTTGAAGCAGGCTCCGCCGCAGCCGCAGGCCGTCGCTTCCCCGGACGCCTGGATGGCGGCGCTGTCACGCATTCCCCTGCTGCACCAGCCAGGGGAGGCGTGGCTCTACAACACGTCCTCGGACATCCTGGGCGTCCTGATCGCCCGGGTCGCAGGGCAGTCACTGCCGGCATTCCTGGCCGAGCGACTGTTCGAACCGCTCGGAATGACCGACACCGGTTTCGAGGTGCCCGCGCAGAAGCTGGACCGGTTCACCAGCTACTACCGGGCCGGTGAGGCAGGGACCCTCGAACTCGTCGACGCCCCCGACGGGCAGTGGAGCAGTGCGCCGGACTTCCCGTCCGCGGCCGGCGGACTGGTGTCGACGGTCGGCGACTGGCGCGCCTTCGGCCGGATGCTGCTCGCCGACGGCATCGTGGGCGACCGCCCTCTGCTGACATCCGAATCGGTGCGACAGATGACGACCGACCACCTGGCACCCGCACAGCGCAAGGCGAGCGGACTGTTCACCGAGGGACAGGGCTGGGGGTTCGGCGGCTCGGTGGACGTCGAGAGGACCGCCCCCTGGAACGTACCGGGCCGCTACGGCTGGGTCGGCGGCACCGGCACCACGGCGCACATCGTCCCGGCCACCGGCACGGTCGCGATCATGCTCAGCCAGGTGGAGATGGCAGGTCCCAAACCGCCCCTGACGATGCGGGACTTCTGGCGCCACGTCGCGGGCGAGTGATGCTCGTACGCCCGCGAGCCCTCGTCAGGCATCGGCCACCGAGCCGAACCGCACCTCGTCGCGCCCCTGTCCTGCGTGTCCGCGTCCACCGGACGCCGCAGGGGCTCATGGAGGTTGGCCGGAGTAGGCACACCGGAGAGGCGTGCCCCGTCCTCCAGTACCCAGCCACCCACCAGGCGTGGCGCAGGAGCATCTCGTTGAGCACCTGCCTGAGCGGGGTGCCCACGCATCCATCCGACGGGCCGGTTCTGCCACCGTCGCGAGCGCCCCGTCCGGGCAGACCCTGGCGGCCTGCTCTCGAACCGGATCATGACTGCACGGCAGGAGCCGGACAGGTCCGCCGCGCACGGGCCGGGGCCGTCCGGGGCAGGGCTATGTGCTGAACTGTCCGTGAACCATCGATACAGGAGCCCCCTTGAACAGCTATCGCCTGCCCGGCCTCGTCCTCACCGACCGTCACTTCACGGTACCGCTCGATCACGCCGACCCGGGCGGTGAGCAGATCGAGGTCTTCGGCCGTGAGGTGGTGGCCGGCTCCCGGGCCGGTGAGGAGCTGCCTTGGCTGGTGTACCTGGAGGGCGGCCCCGGTTTCGGCGCCCGGCGCTTCACCGGCGCGGAAGCGTGGTTGGGACGGGCGGTGAAGGAGTTCCGGGTGCTGCTTCTGGACCAGCGCGGCACCGGGCTGTCCACCCCTGCCAACCGGCAGACCCTGCCACTGCGAGGCGGTCCGCGCGAGCAGGCCGACTACCTCGCGCACTTCCGTTCCGACAGCATCGTGCGCGACTGTGAACTGATCCGTCCGCAGGTGACCGGCGGTACGCCCTGGACCGTCCTCGGCCAGTCCTTCGGCGGCTTCTGCGCGGTCCGCTATCTGTCGGCCGCACCGGAAGGCCTCAGCGCCGTCCTCATCACCGGCGGTCTGCCCTCTCTCGACGCCCACGCGGACGACGTCTACCGGGCTGCGTACCCGCGGATCGAGCGCAAGGTCGCCGCGCACTACCGCCGCTACCCGCAGGACGTCGAGCGCGCCCGCGAGATCACCGCTCACCTTGCGGAGCACCGCCCGGAGAGTGCCGGACACCGGCTCACGCCCGAGGGATTCCAGTCCCTCGGCATCATGCTCGGCGGGAGCAGCGGCAGCCACCAACTGCACTACCTGCTGGAGAACGCCTTCGTCTCCACCCCGCACGGCACCGAGCTCTCCGACACCTTCCAGGAGGCCATGCGCACGGCCAACTCCTTTGCGGGGCACCCGCTGTACGCGCTCCTGCACGAGGCCATCTACGGCCAGGACGAGCGTCCCACCGGTTGGGCTGCCGAGCGGGTCCGTGCGGAATTCCCGCAGTTCGACGCGGCGACCGCCCTCAAGGGCGACGGCCCGGTCCTGTTCACGGGCGAGAGCATCCACCCCTGGCACTTCGACGTCGACCCTGCGCTGCGCCCCCTGCGCGAGACCGCCGAATTGCTCGCCAGTCGCGGTGACTGGGAGCCGCTGTACGACGCCGAGCGCCTCGCCGCCAACGAGGTGCCGGTGGCCGCCGCCGTCTACCACGACGACATGTACGTGGACACCGCGCACGCGCTGAGCACCGCCGCCGCGATCCGCGGGCTGCGCACCTGGGTGACCGACGAGTTCGAGCACGACGGGCTGCGCGCGGGCGGGCCCCGCGTGCTGGACCGGCTGCTCGCGCTGGTCCGCGACGAGGTCTGAGTCACGGCAGGGCGGTAGCCGGCCGGCCCGGGCGGGAGCCATCAGGGCCGGATCGGACGGGAGCCGGTCGCACCTCGGGTGCGACCGGCTCCCGTCCGCTGTCGGCTCAGCCCTGGAGCGCGTCCAGAGTCGCGTCCAGGTTCGCGGCCGAGCGTGGGGCGCGATTGTGCGGGAGCTTCGACAGCACCGCCGCCATGCCGCACGTGTTCGTCACGGCAGAGAAGACGAGGCCGGCTCCGATACCGGCGGACAGCCAGCGCGCGGCCGGGCGGCGCACACCCGCGAGCAGACCTGCCACCACGAGCGAGCCGGCGGCGAGCCGCACCTGGCGCTCCATCGGCCAGGTGGTCCGTCCGCCCTCCGGACGGTCGAGACCATGGCCCTCGCCCTCCCAGGCGGAGGTGCCACCGGAGAGCGTCGCGGCGTCGATGTCGGCCGCCGAGAGGATGTCGCAGGCCCGCGTGGAGCGGACGCCGGAGGCGCACACCACGAGCAGGGCGCCGCGGGCGGAGGCGGACTTGAGGGCGGGCACCGCCTCGGAGAGCCGGTCGAGGGGGATGTTCAGGGCGCCGGGGACGTGCCCCGAGGCGTACTCGCCGGGGGCGCGTACGTCGATCACGGTGAACTCCGCGAGACGGGCGGCGGCCTGGGCGGGGGAGAGGGATACGGGGCTGGTCACGAGCAGTGTTTCCTTTCGTTCACCGGGTGTGAGGCGGAGACTGGGTCTCTCCTGCCCCGGACGGGCTAGAATACCCCTTGGGGTATTAAGAGGAGGATGTGTGGAACTCGACATGGCGGCCGATGAACTCAAATCGGTGCTCAATCGCCTGCGCCGCGCACAGGGCCAGCTCACCGGAATCATCAGGATGATCGAGGAAGGGCGAGACTGCGAGGACGTCATCACTCAGATGGCGGCCGTTTCGCGGGCTCTCGACCGGGCAGGCTTCGCGATCATCGCGACGGGTCTTCAGCACTGCATGGCCGATGGCGGCAGCGAACCCGCGGACCGGGACCAGATGCGCGCCCGGCTGGAGAAGCTCTTTCTCTCGCTGGCCTGAGAGCGAATGGCGCGCGCCGCACCGGTTCACACGACGGAGTCGACGAGCATGAACGCGGCGACGGCCAGCAGTACCGCGCCGAAGACCCGTTGCAGCGAGTCCGTGGAGACCTTGGCCGCCAGCCGTTTCCCGTCCCAGGCCCCGAGTACCGCCGTCGCCGTGAACGGGGCGATGAGTGCCCAGTCCAGCGTCGTGGGCGTGGCGAGCCGGGCGGCCAGCGCGGCCGTGGAGTTCACCGTGATGACCAGCAGACTGGTCCCGACGGCCGCCGACATCGGCACGGCCAGGACGGTGACCAGCGCGGGAACGGCGAGGAATCCACCCCCCACCCCGAGCAGACCCGTCACCGCGCCGAGCCCGGCCCCTGCCCCGGCGGCCCTCCTGACCGGCACGGCATCCGGCGGTCCCCCATCCGCCTGCGGCGTACCGGGGGTGCGGAGCATCCGGACCCCGGCGACCACGGCGAGCACCGCGAAGGCCGCGGTCAGGAGCGCGGAGGGGAGCCGCACCGACAGCGCCCCGGTGAGCGCCGCCGGCACGAGGCCCGCCGCTGCGAAGAGCCCGCCGGTCCGCCAGCGCACCAGGCCGTCCCGGGCGTGGGCGAGCAGGCCGGTGAGTGACGTCGCGATGACGATGAGCAGACCGGCCGTGGTGGCCGCGGCCGGGCCGAAGCCGAGCAGATAGATCAGTGCGGGCACGGCGATCACGCTGCCGCCGCCGCCCAGTCCGCCGAGTGCGAGCCCGACCACCGCGCCGGCGGTCAGCGCCAGTATGAGCGGGGTCATGCGATGGTGCCCGCGTTTCCGCGCCGGTCCCGCACGGGGAAGCCCGCGGCGGCCCAGGCGGTGATGCCACCGATGACATCGACGACGGGCACCCGACGGTCCGCGAGGAGGCGGGCGGCCCGGCGGGACCGGTTGCCGGATCGGCAGATCACCACCACCGGCCGGTCCGCCGGTGCGGGCAGCGGAGCCCCGTCGACGAGCGCGGAAAGCGGCAGATGGACGGCACCGGGCGCGTGCCCGGCCTGCCACTCGGACGGATCGCGTACGTCCAGCAGCACGGCAGCGCCGTCGGCGGTCCGTCGCCGGGCCTCGGCGGCGCTGACGCGGCCGGGGCCGCGACGGAAGAGGGACTTCAGACAAGACATGGAAAACACTCCGGAAGGTGCGGGAGCGTGCCGGCCGGCGGCCGGCAGCTGCGTACGGCCGTCAGGCGGCGGACCGAGGCGCGGTCACGGTCAGGCCGGCCGCGGCCGCGGCGTCGAACCCGTCGTCCACCGCCACCACCTCCCGGCCCGCCGCGTCCAGCAGTGATGCGGCGATCGCCGCCCGCATGCCGCCTGCGCAGTGCACCCACACCACGCCCGGCGGCACTTCCGCCAGGCGTCCGGGCAACTCGTGCACCGGAATGTGGACCGAACCGGCGAGCGCGCCGTTCCCGCGCTCGCCGGTGCGCCTCACGTCGAGGACCACCGGCTCCTCGCCACGCCTGCGTGCCGCTGCCAGACCGGCGAAGTCCGCGCGGCGGAACGACCGGAGCTCCTCCGGCGCGCTCACCCAGGACTCCGGGCCGCCGGTCGCCGCCGCCGCGGGCCGGTCGACGCCGACCCGGGCCAGCTCGCGCTGTGCGTGTGCCAGCTCGTCGGCCGTGCCCGCGAGCAGCGTGACCGGCCTGCCCCAGGGGATCAGCCAGGCCAGATAGGTGGCGAGCTGCCCCTCGCCCTCGAAGTTGAACGATCCGGCCACATGGCCCTGTGCGAAGGCCACCCGGCTGCGCAGGTCGACCACCCACTCGCCGGCCGCGAGCCGCCGGGCTATGTCCCGCGCACCGGCCCGCGCCGGTGTTGTCAGGTCCACGGGGGACGGGCCCGCCGCGTTCGCGGGGCCCATGTGCGCGTAGTACGCGGGCACGTCGTCCAGGCCGGCGAGGAGGTCGGCGACGAAGGCGTCCACGTCCTTGACCAGCGCGGCGTTGCGTTCCCGCTCGGTGCCGATGGTCGACGAGGGCTCCCGGGCGCGGGAGGAGGAACAGAAGCTGCCGAAGCCGTGCGTCGGCAGCACCTCGACCGTGTCGTCCAGCTCGCCGGCGAGCCGGTGCACGGAGGCGTGCTGGGCCCGCGCCAGCGTGCCGGTCAGCCGGGGCTCCACCAGATCGGGCCGGCCCACGCCGCCGATCAGCAGCGAGCCGCCGGTGAACGCGGCGACGGCGCGGCTGTTCTCCTCCAGGACGTACGCCATGTGGTGCGGGGTGTGTCCCGGGGTGGCCAGTGCACGCAGCGTGAGACCCGCGTCGACCGGTGCGGTGTCGCCGTCGGCCACGGAGGTCCGGGCGAAGGACACCGCCGCGGCAGCGGGTACCAGATACACGGCTCCGGTGACGCGTGCCAGTTCAAGTCCGCCGGTCACGTAGTCGTTGTGCAGATGCGTCTCGGCCACCGCGACGATCCGTACCCCGCGCACCGCGGCTGCCGCGATGACGCGGTCGATGTCGCGCGGCGGGTCGATCACCACGGCGGACCGCGGCCCGCCCGTCAGGTAGCTGCGGTTGCCGAGGCCCGGTGTCTCGAGGGTGTCGACGAAGAACACGACACGCTCCTTTCGTGGTGGTGTACCCCCGGGGGTATTTCTTACGAGATTAACATTTATACCCCTGGGGGTATTTTTTGGGCCGGGTGAGGCGGCCGCGACACGGCGCCTCGCGCGACCGGGACGGTTAGCCTGCGGACATGACGGAGCAGCTGGAACCCATGCCCACGGACTGGCAGCGCGCCCTCGCTGTCGTCGCCCACCCCGACGATCTGGAGTACGGCTGCGCGGCGGCCGTCGCCGGGTGGACCGACGGGGGCCGTGACGTCACCTACCTCCTGGCCACCCGGGGTGAGGCGGGGATCGACACACTGGAACCGGAGAAGTGCGCGCCGCTGCGCGAGCAGGAGCAGCGCGCGAGTGCGGCGGTCGTCGGGGTCTCCCGCGTCGAGTTCCTCGGCCACCGTGACGGGGTGATCGAGTACGGCATCGGCCTGCGCCGCGACATCGCGGCGGCCATTCGCCGGCACCGGCCGGAGCTGGTGATCACGCTCAATCACCGTGACACCTGGGGTGGTGTCGCCTGGAACACCCCCGACCACCGTGCGGTCGGGCGGGCCACACTGGACGCGGCCGCCGACGCAGGCAACCGCTGGATCTTTCCGGAGCTGGCCGAGCAGGGCCTTGAGCCGTGGGGCGGCGTGCGCTGGGTGGCCGTGGCCGGATCCTCGACGCCCACACACGCCGTCGACGCGACGGCCGGCCTCGAACGGTCCGTGCAGTCGCTCCTCGCGCACCGCACGTACATCGAAGTCCTCACGGACGAGGACCCCGAGGCGTACTGCCGCACCTTTCTCACCGGATACGCCCAGGCGGCCGCCGAGCGCTTCGGGGGCCGCCCGGCGGTCACCTTCGAACTCTTCGCGCGCTGAGCCCGGACAGACCCTGGTTCCTTGCGGGCGAGGCGCCGTACGCTGGGCCGCATGCCGATGTCTGACGATGTGTCAGTCAATGGGGAGGGGTGGCCGTGCTCGACATCCTGGACCACGACATTCCGCCAGGCCAGGAGCGGATGTCGCTCCGGATCGAGAACGGCGTCGGCCTGCTGACGCTGTGCCGGCCGGAGCAGCTCAACGGCTGGAGCTGGGAGTCCAGCAGACAGCTCGGCATCATGGCCGACCGGCTCCGGTTCGACGACTCGGTCCGGGCGGTCCTGCTGCGGGGCGAGGGCCGGGCCTTCTGTGCCGGGATCGATGTCACCGCGCCCGGCGGCGACATCACGGGCCGTTCGCCCGCCGAGCGCACCCAGCGCTACTACGAGGGCATCCGCTGGGTGCACGAGCGCTTCGCCGCGTTCGCCGGCCTTCCGCAGCCGGTGATCGCCGCCGTGCAGGGCTACTGCCTCGGCTTCGGCTTCGAACTCGCTCTCATGGCGGACATCCGGCTCGCCGCCGACAACGCCGTGTTCGCGCTGCCCGAGGCCGGGATCGGGGTGGCCGTCGACGCCGGCGGCGACATGCGGATCGCGCGTGAGGCGGGGGCCGGCTGGGCCAAGTACCTCGCGCTCACCGGCCGCCGGATCGACGCGCCGACGGCGGAGCGGATCGGGCTGCTCCAGGCCGTCGTACCCCTCGGTGAGCTGGAGCGCACCGCGCGGTCGGCCGCCGAGGCCGTGGCGGCGAACGCGCCCCTCGCCGTGCGCCACATCAAGCGCTCCGTCGACGCCTACGCGGATGCCGGACTCGGTGAGGCGCTGGACCGTACCGCACTGGCCGCGGCGCTCACCCTCACCTCGCAGGACGCCGCCGAGGGCTATGCCGCGAAGGCGGCCCGCCGCCCGCCGCACTTCGACGGGACCTGATCCGCCGCCCTGAGCGTCCCCCGCGGCACGGCTCACGGTCAGTCGGCGCAGGGCAGGGTGAACGGCCCGCGGCCCAGTTGTTCGCGTACCGGCACCACGGGCGGCGCGACCAGCGAGCGCCGTTGCCAGTTCGCCCCGTCGACCACCAGCGAATGACCGGAGATGAAGGCGGCGTACGGCGAGGCCAGGAAGGTCGCCGCCCAGCCCAGCTCGCGCGGCAGCCCCACCCGTAGCGCGGGCTGCCGTGCATGGAGATCCCGGTCCCGGCTCCCCGCTGCCGCCTCGTCCCGGTCGAGGTGGCCGCGGATGTCGCCGGTCATGTCCTCGTGCGGCATCAGGCCGGGCACCAGCCCGTTGACGCGGATGCCGTACGGTCCCCACTCCACGGCAAGGGTCTCGACCAGGTTCTTCACCCCGGCTTTGGCGGCCGCCGAGTGGGCGTACCCGGGGCCGCCCGTCCAGGCGTACGAGGCGCCGACGCACACGATCGAGCCGGCGGTCCGGGCCGCGAGGTGGCGCCGCGCGAACTCCCGGGTCATGAACCAGGTTCCGGTCAGGGTGATGTCGAGGACGGCCCGCCAGGCGTTCGGCGACAGGTCCTCGGCGGGTGACGGGAAGTTGGCCGCCGCGTTGTTGACGAGCACATCGGGCAGCCCCGGTTCCGCTTCGGCCGCGTCGAACACCTCCGCGATCCTGTCCGGGTTCCGGATGTCGCCCGGGACGGTCAGGACCCGGCCGCCGGTCAGGGGCGCCAGCTCCTCCCGGGCGGCGGCCAGTCGCTCGGCGCTCCGGCCGACGAGTACCAGGTTCGCCCCCAGCCGGGCGAACTCGGCCGCGACGGCCTTGCCGAGGCCGGAGCCCCCGCCGGTCACCAGCACCACGCTGCCGTCGTACGTGCCGGCGGGCAGGGCGCTCGCGCCCAGCGGGGGAGGAGCGGCGATTCCGGGAGTGTGCATGCTCTCCGTCATGGACGCATGAGTACCGCTTCCGCCGACACAAGGCCAGGTCCGAGAGGTGAAGAATCCGGGCTTCTGTGAGACAAAAATCCAGGTCTGCGAGACAAAAGTCCAGGTCCACGCGCTGATGTTGTCCAGACCATTGACATGTAAGCGCCAGGATGTTGAATTCGGTGATGTTGTGTTGCGCGACTCTGGTGACCTGAGTGACCGATGGAGGATCTGTGACGCCTCGCCCACCCCGCCTCACCGCAATCGCCGCGGCGGCGGCCCTGCTCGTCGGTGGTCTGCTGACCGCCGGGCCCACCGCTCACGCGGCCGGCAACAGACCGGACGGCACCCCGGCCAAGGCCCAGGACACCCCGGCCATCACCCCCACCCCGCAGTCCGTCAAGAGCCGGCCGGACCGGATCACGATCACTCCCACCGTCACCCTCGTCGCCGGGGGGACGGCCGACGAGCCGACGCTGGACGTGGTGACAGCCGCCCTGCGCAAGGCCGGTGCGCAGCGGGTGGTCCGCGCCACGCGGCCGGCCGCGAACGGGCTCAACGTCCACGTCGGCGACGCCGGCCCGCTCGCCGCCCAGGGACTCGAAGGGCCGTCGGAGCTGCCCGCCGACGGATACGTCCTCGGCATCGGGGCGGGCCGTATCGTCCTCGCCGGCAAGGACACCACCGGCACGTACTACGCCGCGCAGACCCTGCGCCAGGTCCTGCCGCAGCGAGCGCATCCGGGAGCCAAGGTCGACGGACTCTCGGTGCGCGACTGGCCCGGCACCGCACTGCGTGGTGTCATCGAGGGCTTCTACGGCACCCCGTGGTCCCACGAGGCCCGCCTGGACCAGCTGGACTACTACGGCGAGCACAAGATGAACATCTACGTGTACTCGCCCAAGGACGACGCCTACCTCCGAGAGAAGTGGCGCGACCCGTACCCCGCCGACCAGTTGGCACAGATCAAGGACCTTACCGACCGGGCGGTCCAGCGCCATGTGGAGTTCACCTACGCCCTCTCTCCCGGCCTGTCGGTCTGCTACAGCTCCGACGAGGACGCGAAGGCACTCGTCGACAAGTTCCAGACGATCTGGGACATCGGTGTGCGCACCTTTGCGGTGCCGCTCGACGACATCAGCTACACCGACTGGAACTGTGACGCCGACAAGGCGAAATGGGGGACCGGGGGCGGTGCGGCAGGTGCCGCGCAGGCGTATCTGCTGAACAAGGTCAACCAGGAGTTCATCGCCACACACCCCGGTGCCGAGCCGCTCCAGATGGTCCCCACCGAGTACTACAACGTGTCCGAGTCCCCGTACAAGACGGCTCTCTCCGAACAGCTCGACCCGGACGTACTCGTCGAGTGGACCGGTGTCGGCGTGGTCGCCCCGACCATGACGGTCGCTCAGGCGGACGCGGCCCGGCAGGTGTTCGGACACCCGATCCTGACCTGGGACAACTACCCGGTGAACGACTACGCGACCAACCGGCTGCTGCTCGGCCCGTTCAACGGCCGCGAGAAGGGGCTGCCGGGCCGGCTGGCCGGGATCACCGCCAACCCGATGATCCAGCCGTACGCCTCGAAGCTCTCGCTGTACACCGTCGCGGACTACGCCTGGAACGACGGGGCCTACGACCCGCGCACGTCGTGGGGCAAGGGGCTCAAGGAGTACGCGGGCGGCGACTCGCGCACCGAGAAGGCCCTGCGCGCCTTCGCCGACGTCAACTACAGCTCGGCACTCAACACCGACAAGGCGCCGGAGCTGGCCGCGGAGTTCGCCGGCTACTGGAAGACCGGTGACGCGAAGCGGCTCGCCTCGGTGCTCACCGGCCTCGGTGCCGCGCCGGCCCGGCTGCGTGCCGACCTTCCGGACCGCGGCTTCATCGAGGACTCGGGCCCCTGGCTGGACGCCACCGAGTCCTGGGCGGCCGCGTCGGGCACCGCCCTGCGCATGGTCGAGGCGGCCCGTGCCGGAAAGGGCGCCCTGGCCTGGGAGCTCCGGCAGCAACTGCCCGCACAGGTCGAGCGCGCCAAGTCGTTCACGTACACCGGGCTCGACGGACGCAAGGTTCCGGTCCTCGTGGGCGACGGGAAGCTGGACGGGTTCGTCGACGCGGCCACCGCCGAGTACGACCGGATCCTCGGCGTGAGCGGCCGGCCCACGGCGTCGACGAGCCTCGGCACGTACCAGAGCAACACCCTCGCCAGGATCCTCGACGGCGACGACTCCACCTACTTCTGGAGCGACGGGGCGCCCGCCGAGGGCGACCAGCTCACCGTCGACCTCGGGGAGGCCCGGGACATCGGCGACGTCACTCTCGCGATGGCCAAGCCCGGCAGCACCGACGACTACCTCCACGCGGGGGTGCTGGAGTACTCGACGGACGGGCAGAACTGGACGCAGCTCACCGAGTTCTCGGGCAAGCCGGACGTCATCGCGACCGTCCCCGCCGGCACCGAGGCCCGCTATGTGCGGGCCAGGGCGACCGCCGGTCAGAACAGCTGGCTCGTCGTCCGCGAATTCAGCGTGGCGACCACGGACGGTGAGATCACGGGCAATCCGCCGGCAGCCGCCGGATCGGCCCTGCGCTCGGCGGCCGACGGGGACCCGGCGAGCGTGTACCGGGCCGCGCGCGTGCCCGAGGCCGGAGAATCCCTGGAGGTGGGCCTCGTCGCCGCGCGTGCGGTGGGAGCGGTCACGGTCCTCCAGCCGGCCGGATCCGAGGCCGCGGCCGACATCCAGCTGCGGAACGCGGACGGGAGCTGGCAGACCATCGGCGCGCTCGACGGCCCGTACACGAGGGTCGAGGCGGCGGGCCGGACCGCCGACGCGGTACGCCTCGCCTGGCACGCGGGTTCCGCGGCACCCGGCATCGCGGAGGTCGTGGTCGGCAAGTAGCAGCCCCTGCTCCACCGTGCGCCCGGCGCCGCCGCACCCTTCAGGGGCGGGGCCGGGCGCACACCCGTGTCGCGGCCCGGCCGAACCGGTCACCCGCAGGTTGTTCCCACAGGGGCAAGCGACCGCTTAGTATGCGCCGGAGCAGTGGAAATGCCGACAGTGTTGTGGAGGCCCCTCATGCAGGCATGGCGAGTGCACCGGAACGGCGAGCCGAGCGAGGTGATGCGGCTCGAAGAGACGGACCGGCCGACGCCCGGCGACGGGCAGGTGCTCATCGAGGTGCTCGCGGCGAACATCAACTTCCCCGATGCGCTGCTCTGCCGCGGCCAGTACCAGGTGCGGCCCCCGCTGCCGTTCACGCCCGGCGTCGAGATCTGCGGCAGGACCGAGGACGGCCGACGGGTGCTCGCCACCCCCGCCCTGCCGAACGGCGGATTCGCCCAGTACGTCGTCGCGGACGGGACGGCCCTGCTGCCGGCCCCCGACGCCCTGGACGACGCCGAGGCGGCAGCCCTGCACATCGGCTACCAGACCGGCTGGTTCGGACTGCATCGCCGGGCGCACCTCCAGGCCGGCGAGACCCTTCTCGTCCACGCCGCGGCAGGTGGTGTCGGCAGTGCGGCCGTTCAGCTCGGCAAGGCCGCCGGCGCCACCGTCATCGGTGTGGTCGGTGGTCCCGAGAAGGCCAAGACCGCTGCCGAGCTCGGCTGCGACCTGGTCATCGACCGGCGTACCGAGGACATCGTCGCCGCGGTCAAGGAGTTCACCGGCGGGCGTGGCGCCGACGTGGTGTACGACCCCGTCGGCGGCGACGCGTACGCCAAGTCCGTGAAGTGCATCGCCTTCGAGGGCCGGGTGATCGTCGTCGGCTTCGCCAGCGGCGTCATTCCCACCCCCGGGCTCAACCACGCCCTGGTGAAGAACTACTCCGTCGTCGGGCTCCACTGGGGCCTGTACAACACGAAGGACCCGCAGGCGGTCCGCGACTGCCACGAGGAGCTCACCCGGCTTGCCGCGCAGGGCGTCATCAAGCCGCTCATCAGCGAGCGGGTCCCGATGGACGGGGCAGCGGCCGCCGTCCAGCGCGTCGCCGACGGCACCAGCACCGGCCGCATCGTCGTCCTCCCGTCAGGAGCCGCCCGATGACCGCCCCCGACGCCGCCGAACTGCGCCGCCGCACCCGCGAACTCCTCGCCGCGCACCCCCCGGCCACCACCGATCGCACCGACTTCCTCAAGGCGCGCTTCGACGCCGGACTCGCCTGGGTGCACTACCCGGCCGGACTCGGCGGGCTCGACGCGCCGCGCTCCCTGCAGCCCGTCGTCGACGCCGAGCTCGCCGCCGCGAACGCCCCGGACAACGACCCGCGTCGCATCGGCATCGGCCTCGGCATGGCCGCCCCGACCATTCTCGGCTTCGGCACCGAGGAGCAGAAGCAGCGTTTCCTGCGCCCCCTGTGGGTCGGCGAGGAGGTGTGGTGCCAGCTCTTCAGTGAGCCGGGCGCCGGGTCGGACCTGGCCGCCCTCGGTACGCGCGCCGTGCGCGACGAAGGGGGTACCTCCCGCTCGAGCGAAGCCGGGGGCGGGGGCGACTGGGTGGTCGACGGGCAGAAGGTCTGGACGTCCAGCGCCCATGTGGCGCGCTGGGCGATCCTCATCGCCCGCACCGACCCGGACGTGCCCAAGCACCGCGGCATCAGCTACTTCATCTGCGACATGACCGACCCCGGCGTCGAGGTGCGGCCGCTGCGCCAGATCACCGGTGAGGCCGAGTTCAACGAGGTCTTCCTCACCGGGGTCCGCATCCCCGACAGTCGCAGGCTCGGCGCGGTCGGGGAAGGCTGGAAGGTCGCGCAGACGACGCTCATGAACGAGCGTGTCTCCATCGGCGGTTCCCGCATCCCGCGCGAGGGCGGCATGATCGGCCCCATCGCGCAGACCTGGCGCGAACGTCCCGAACTGCGCACCCACGACCTGCATCAGCGCCTGCTGACCCTCTGGGTCGAGGCCGAGGTCGCCCGTCTCGCCGGCGAGCGCCTGCGTCAGCAGCTCGTCGCGGGACAGCCGGGACCCGAGGGTTCCGGCATGAAGCTCGCCTTCGCCCGCCTCAACCAGGAGATCAGCGGACTCGAAGTCGAACTCCTCGGCGACGAAGGACTGTTGTACAGCGACTGGACCATGCGACGCCCGGACCACGTCGACTTCACCGGACGTGACGCCGGCTACCGCTACCTCCGCTCCAAGGGCAACTCCATCGAGGGCGGCACGAGCGAGGTACTGCTCAACATCGTCGCCGAACGCGTGCTCGGTCTGCCCGCGGAGCCGCGCAACGACAAGGACGTAGCCTGGAAGGACCTCTCCCGATGACCTCACAGACCGAACCGAGCCAGGCGCCCGACCTGCTGTACTCGGAGGCCGAGGAGGACCTGCGGGCCGCAGTCCGCACCCTGCTCGCCGACCGGTGCGACGCGCCGGCGGTGATCGCCCGTACCGAGTCCGACACGCCGTACGACCCGCAGCTCTGGAAGGGCCTCGCCACCGACATCGGTGCCGCCGGCCTCCTGGTGCCCGAGAAGCTCGGCGGCCAGGGCGCCACCCACCGCGAGGCCGCCGTCGTCATCGAGGAGCTCGGGCGCAGCGTCGCGCCCGCGCCCTATCTGACCAGCTCCGTCGTCGCCACCGAGACGCTCCTGGCGCTCGGCGCGGAGGACGGACCGGTGGCGGAACTCCTCGCCGAACTGGCAGCGGGCCGCAAGGTCGCGGTGCTCGCCGTCCCCTTCTCCGCCTCGGCGTCCGACACGCAGGTGATGACCGCGGCCCTCGACGGAACACTCGGGCCGGTCGCCGACGCGGCCGCCGCCGACGTGCTCCTGGTGCCCACCGCCGACGGGCTGTACGCGGTCGCCGCGGAAGCGCCCGGCGTCGTCGTGCAGCCGCTCGTCCCGCTCGACCTGACCCGCCCGCTCGCCACCGTCACCCTCACCGGCGCCACCGGAACCCGCCTCGCGGATGCCGCGGCGGCGCGGGCCGCGGTGGACCGGGGGCTGCTGGCCGGTGCCGGACTCCTCGCCTCCGAACAGCTCGGACTCGCCGAGTGGTGCCTGACCGAGACGGTCCGGCACACCCGGGAGCGCCACCAGTTCAACCGCCCGGTCGGATCCTTCCAGTCGCTCAAGCACCGCATGGCGCAGCTCTGGCTGGAGGTCGTGTCGGCCCGGGCGGCGGCACGCAACGCCGCGGACGCGCTGGCGACGGGCAGTCCCGACGCGCCGTTGGCGGTGGCCGTGGCACAGGCGTACTGCTCCAAGGTCGCCGTCCACGCGGCGGAGGAGTGCGTGCAGTTGCACGGCGGCATCGGGATGACCTGGGAGCACCCGGCGCACCTGTATCTGAAGCGGGCCAAGGCCGACGCGACCGCCTTCGGCACGGCGGGCCGCCATCGCGAGTCCGTCGCCGCCCTGATGGAGCTGCCGGCGCCGTAGGAACCTCGGCCGGACCAGGAGCGGGGGTACGTGCCCACGTGCCCCCGCTCCGCCGTGCGCGCTTACCCAGGCGGCCAGGCGCCGTGGCCGTTTCGTGCGGATCCGGCCACGGCGGGCGGAACGCGAGCCGACGGACGGGCGGCGAACGAGACAACTCTCCTCGTCCGCGCCCCTGTTGAGGCAGGACGCTTCCATACTCGGTCGCGTCCGCCCGTCCGGCACGCCTCGCAACCGGGAGATTCCATGGTGTTCCCCACCCGCCGCCGCGTCGTCACCACCGCACTGGCCACCGCGGCCGCAGGTACCCTCGCACCCCTTCGAACGGCCTCCGCGAGCGAAGCCCCGCCCGCCCGGGGCCCGCGCCCCCTGCTCCACGCCCACGCGCACAACGACTATCTGCACCCCCGTCCGCTCCACGACGCCCTGGCGCAGGGGTTCACCAGTGTCGAGGCGGACATCTTCCTCGTGGACGGCGAACTGCTGGTCGCCCACGAGGCCACCGACCTCGACCCCGCGCGCACCCTCTCCGCGCTCTACCTCGATCCACTCCTCGCCAGGGTCCGCGGCAACCACGGGACCGTTTTCCGCGACGACCGCGCACCGGTGCAGCTGCTGATCGACATCAAGACGGACGGCGCGGCCGCCTACGCGGAACTGGACCGTCAACTGCGCCGCCACCGGCAGATGCTGACGTCCTTCTCCGGCGGCCGGGTGCGGCCCGGAGCCGTCACCGCCGTCATCTCGGGCGACCGGGCGGCACGTGCGCCGATGGAGGCCCAGCGCACCCGGCACGCCTTCTACGACGGCCGCCTCGATGACCTCGGCACCGCTGCCACGGCCTCGTTCATCCCCCTCATCAGCAGCAGTTGGACGGGAAGCTTCAGCTGGCTGGGTGCCGGACCGATCCCGCCCGCCGAACGGGACGCGCTGCGCGCGATCACCGCCGCCGCGCACCGAGCGGGGCAGCGGGTGCGCTTCTGGGCCACTCCCGATGTGCCGGGTCCCGAGCGCGAGGCGGTCTGGGCCGAACTCCTGGCGGCCGGGGTGGACCACCTCAACAGCGACGACCTCGTGGGCCTTGCCCGCTTCCTGCACACCCACGGCCGGCACGCAAGCTAGGCCGTACCCGTTTGGCGTACACGCCAGTGCGCCGGATGGCTCCTCCGCTACGCCAAACTGGCGGCGAATGCCGCAATTCCGGCGCGGCGGAGGAGGTTGGCCATGGCCATTTCGATCTCACTGGTGCTGCTTCTGCTGATTCTCGCGGTGATCTTCCTCCGCAACGGCGGACTGAAGGTCTCGCACGCCCTGGTCTGCGCCCTCCTCGGGTTCTTCCTCGCGGGCACGAGCATGGCCCCCACCATTCAGGAAGGCCTCACGGCCACAGCCGATGTCGTCAGCAGCATCAAGCCCTGACCGCATCGCCGGACCGGTGGCTCCGTCCTGAGGGGCCGGGCCACCGGACAGGGTCTGCAGTGCCGTGGCCAGCCGGTCCCTCGCCTCGATCTGAGTGGCGATCCGTGCTTCGAGGACGGCCAGCCGCTCGCGTGCGATCCGCAGCCCCCGCTCGGAGTGCGGGGCCGCGGCAACGTCGCCGTCCAGACAGGGCAGGAACAGCCGTACGTCGTCCACCGTGAGCCCGGCGGCCAGCAGATGACGGATGTTGCGGACCCGGACCACCGTCCGCTCCTCGTACACGCGGTATCCGTTGGCCGCCCGCTGCGAGGTGATCAGTCCGGCCTGCTCGTAGTGGCGCAACGCACGAGCGGTCGTGCCGGTGGCCTCGGCCAGTTCACCGATCCGCACCCCCACCACCTCCCCGTTCAGTCCTATCACGCCACCACCGCGCCCCCGTCGACCGGGAGAATCGCACCGGTGATGAACGAGGACTCCGGTGAGGCGAGATGGACGATCGAGCGGGCCACCTCCTCGGGCCTGCCGACCCGGCCCAGAGGTGTGTGGGCCAGTTGCCACTCCCGGAGTGCTGTCAGCTGTTCCGGGGTCAGTCCCTGGTGCATCCCGCTCGGTGTGGCGATCGCGCCGGGTGCGACCGCCACGACGCGGATGCCGCGTGGTGCGAGCTCGACCGCCCAGCTGCGGGTGAGCAGTTCCAGCGCCGTCTTGGTCGCCGCATAGACGGAACTGCCGGGCCAGGCCCGCTGGCCGATCGACGTACTGACATTCACGATGACGCCGCCGGAAGCCTCCAGCAGGGGCAGCGCGGCCTGGGAGAGCAGCATGGGCGCGACCAGGTTGGTGGCGATCTGCGGCTCGATCATTCCGGTGGAGAGGGTGCCGAGTGCGCCACTGCGGACCACGGCGGCGTTGTTGACCAGCACATCGAGCCGGCCGTACGTCTCCTGCGCGGTCCGGATGATGCGCTCGGGCTCACCCGGGCCGGTGATGTCTGCCACCAGCGGCACGATCCGGTCGGCGCCGGCGGCGGTCTCTTCGAGTGGTCCGCGGCGACGGCCGATGACGAGCACGGTGGCCCCTTCGGCGGCAAAGGCGTGGGCCGTGGCGCGGCCGATGCCGGTTCCGGCTCCGGTGATGGCGACGATCCGGCTGAGGGGAGCTGCTGGGCTGCTGTTCATGCCGCGATCGTGCAACCCTGCCGCCAGTGGCAAGGTCAAGCAGCGGCGTGAAGATGCGCACGAACGGTCCCGGCGGACGCCGGAACATGATCATTACGATTGAACCGTCACATCATGCTGCCAATCAGGGTCCCCGGGCATGCGGGTGTGAAACGGTCCGGTGGGGCGCGGGGCGGGTCGGACCGCGGCCTCGCCCGGCGCGGCAACGGCCGGCGGGCGCCGCACCGAGCCGGGACCCGGAGAACGCAGCCATGTCATTCCCTCCTTTTGGGCGCGATCCGGGCGCCGTCCATCACGAGCACTGCAGGAGCAGCCGCTGCTGCCGGTGTCTGCAGCGGCCCTGGACGACGGCCGTCGGCAGTGAACGCCTCTGCGGACTCTGCGCCTCCTGCTGCCGGGAGTGCGGCCGGGCGCCCGCCCCGCACCTGGACGGTCTCGATCACGGGCTCTGCGGTGACTGCCGCGGACTGTGCGGCCGCTGCGGTACGCCGCTCGCGGCCGACGGCGACTGCCAGTGTCCGCGATGGCAGCGGCCGGGGGCCGATCCGATCGGCTATCTTCTCCATGCCCTGCCGCCTCCCCTCGTACGGGAGTTCTGCGGCCGCTACCCGAACGATCTCGTGGCGCTGATCCGGCGGGAGCTCGGCAGGCGCACCCCCGACCAGCTCCTGGACCGTGTCGAGCGCCGGTGGAACGCTCGCTGGTCCCACGCGCTTCAGGAGAAGGACGAGGAAGGACGTCGCCGGCAGCCCTGGGAGATCGCCGAACAGCTGCTCCGGCCGGGACTCTGCGCCGAGCCGAGTTGCGAGGACGGCAGGCTGATCACCACCGACTCCCCGTGCCCGCTCTGCGTGAATCCACCGCACCGCTTCGTGGCGGCCCAGGCAGACCACAGCGCCGCCTCGGACCGGGCCAGGACCGCGGCGTCCGCGATCAGGCGAGAGATGCTCGACCGCCGCACCGGCGGGCGGCGCTGAATCCCCGGGGCGTGGCGCTGTCCGGCGGCATTGCGCCTTCGTGAAGCGCCCATGAAACGCAGTGCATTTCCATGGACAGCCCTTAGCGTCGGGCGGCGGCGCGAACCCCGCCCCCGACCGAGGAGTCCGATGTCCCCGCAGCCCAGAAGCGGACCGTTCCGAGCGCTTGCCCTGGTACTTGCCCTCTGTGCCCCGGTGTTCGTGGTGTCCGGTGCGCCGGCCGCCGCGGCCGAGATACCCCGGGCCCCCGGGCACCGGCTGGTCAGTGACTACACGGGCGGGCCGGCCACGGCTGTGCCCGTCCCGGGACAGGCGCCGCCGCAGCACCCCTTCCTCGCCCCGAACGGCCGCAGCGGTATGCACGCCGACGCGGCGGGCAGCGGCACCCATCCGTACGCGGGACCGCTCGGCCGCGACCCGCAGGTCAGCAGCGAACAGATCGCGCCGCTGGGCGGCGAGTGCGCCACCGCCACCTTCGACGCGGCGGGCCGGCTGATCACGGTGTGCGGCACGTTCAACGGATTCCTGCTCAAACTCCTGGACCCGCGCACCCTCGACACTCTCGCCGAGTACGCGCTGCCGCAGCGCTCCTCGACCGTCGAGGCCATCACCCGGCTCGACTTCTCGAAGATCTTCAAGGACACCTCGGGCGGCGCCTACTTCTACCTCGACAACCAGGACCGGGTCGTCCTCGCCGACTCACGCCAGCACATCCAACGGATCGCGCACGAACAGGCAGCCGACGGAAGCTGGCGATTCACCGTCGTCGACGACTGGGACCTCACCGGCCAGGTGCCGCACGACTGCGTCAGCTGGACGAACCTCTACCCGAGCGGCACCTGCGATCCTGTCACGTCCGTCATGCCCGACTGGCAGGGCCGCATCTGGTGGGTGACCCGGCTCGGCCGGGTCGGCACGGTCGACCCGCAGACCTCCGCCATCCGGTCCGTGCAACTCACAGGCGAGGAGATCCAGAACTCGTTCTCCGTCGCCGAGGACGGCGTCTCGATCGTCACCGACCACGCCCTCTACAGCTTCGGCGCCACGTCCGACGGCACCCCGCGCGTCCAGTGGTGGCAGAAGTACGACCGGGGGACCGGCACCAAAACCGGCTCGGTGAACCAGGGTTCGGGCACCACTCCCGACCTCTTCGGCGACGGTGACGACTATGTCGCGATCACCGACAACGCCGACGACCGGATGAACGTGCTCGTCTACCGGCGTGCCCCGGTCCCCGACGACCGCCGTCTCGTCTGCAAGGTCCCGGTCTTCGGCTCCGGAGCCTCCACCACCGACCCATGATCAGCTGGGGCAACAGCCTCGTCGTCGAGAACAACTACGGCTACGAGAACGTCAGCACGCTCCTCCTCGGCCGCAGCGTCGTCGGCGGAGTCGCCCGCATCGACGTACGGCCCGACGGCAGCGGCTGCGACACGGTCTGGGAGAGCGCCGTCCGCTCGCCTTCCACCGTGCCCAAACTGTCCACCGCCAACGGCCTTCTCTACTTCTACGAGAAGGAGCCCAACGCGCTCGGCATCGACGCCTCGTACCTCACCGCCGTCGACTACCGCACCGGGGAACGCCGTTGGTCGAAGCTCACCGGCACGGGACTCTCGTACGACAACAACTGGGCGCCGGTCACCATCGGTCCCGACGGAACGGCATACGTAGGCGTCTTCAACGGCATCGTGGCGGTCCGCGACACCCAGTGACCCCCGGCCGGGCGGAAGGAGACCTTCAGCCGGCCGCGGCCCAGGCATAGCGGTGCTCGGGCCGGCCGGTGTCGCCGTACTTCAGGCTGAGGCTGATCCGGCCCGCTCCCTCCAGGTACTTGAGATACCGATGGGCGGTGGAGCGGCTCAGCCCCGCCCGGACCGCCACCTCGTGCGCGGACAGTGGTCCACCGGCCGAGGACAGCACCTGGCGGATCACGTCGGCGGTGGGCGCCGAATGCCCCTTCGGCAGACCCGCCGCCGGCACGGACTCCGTGGTGCGCAGGGCCCCGAAGATCTGGTCGACCTGCTCCTGCCCGGCCTCGCCCCGGCCGCTCTCCACACCCTCCAGGGTGCGGCGCAGCGTCGCGTAACTCTCCAACTTGGACCGGAGACCGCCGAAGCTGAACGGTTTGACCAGGTACTGCAGCGCGCCGTACCGCATCGCTGTCCGCACGGTCACCACATCGCGGGCGGCCGTCACCATGATCACGTCGGCCGGATGGCCGAGACGGCGCAGCTGGGCCACGAGCGTCAGCCCCGTCCGGTCCGGCAGATAGTGATCGAGCAGGATCAGATCCACGTGCTCACGTTCGAGAACGGACCAGGCCTGCGCCGCCGTGTGCGCGCGGGAGACGACACGGAACCCGGGCACCCTGGCCACGTACGCCGCGTTGATCTCCGCCACACGGAAGTCGTCGTCCACCACCAGGACGTCGATCACTGTGCCCCTCCCACTTCGCTCAACTGCCGTACGGCGAGTGCCTCGGGCAGGACGACCGTGAAGACCGCCCCGCCGCCCGCCCTGGCTGCGACCCGGGCCGAGCCGCCGTACCGCTCGGCGAGACGGCGCACCAGAGCCAGTCCGATTCCGCGCTCCCGGTGGGCCGGGGACTCCTTGGTGGACCAGCCCTCCATGAAGATCCGCTCCCGCATCGCGACCGGGACCCCGGGTCCGTTGTCGCTGACCCGCAGTACCGCGCCGGCCCCCTCGGCCAGCAGTTCCACCTCGACCAGCGTGGCGACGTCCAGGGCGTTGTCGATGAGGTTGCCAAGCACGGTCACCAGGTCGCGCGGATCCACCACCACATCGGGCAGCCGGGTGGCGGGGGAGACGCGCAGCGAGGCGCCGCGTTCCGCAGCGACAGCCGCCTTGCCCACCAGCAGAGCCGACAGCAGCGGATCGCTGACCCGCTCGGCGACCTGCTCGGCCGAGGCCCGGTGCCCGTCCGTCACCTCGGTGACGAACTCCACCGCGGCCTCGTGCCGGCCGAGCTCCAGAAGACCCAGCAGCGTGTGCAGGCGGTTGGCGTGCTCGTGGTCCTGGGCGCGCAGCGCGTCGAGCAGGCCGTGTGTGGAGTCCAGTTCACGGCCGAGCAGTTCGAGCTCGGTGCGGTCGCGCAGCGTCACGACCGCGCCGCCGTCACCGGTCGGCATGCGATTGGCGATCAGCACCCGACCCCGGCACACGGTGAGCAGATTCGCGCCGTCCACCCGCCCCGCCAGCACCTCCGCCGTACGGCCCGGCGCCAGCACGTCGCCCAGCGGACGGCCCACCGCCTCCGGCGTCAGATCGAGCAGCCGCTGAGCCTCGTCGTTGAGCAGCCGGATCCGGCCGCGGGCGTCGAGCGCCAGTACGGCCTCACGGATGCTGTGCAGCATGGCCTCGCGCTCGTCCAGGAGCGCGGAGATGTCGGCGAAGGCGAGACCGTGGGTGCTGCGCTGCAGCCGCCGCGACACGGCCAGGGCCGCGAGCACCCCGGCGGCCAGTGCGGCACCCGCGTACTGCAGGAGGGCCGGAATGGTGCCCAGCAGCCCTTGGCGCACGCTCTTGTAGGCGATGCCCACCGAGACGGCGCCGACCACCGTGCCGTGCCGGTCGCGCAGTGGGACCTTGGCCCGGGCGGAGCGGCCCAGGGTGCCGATGTCGATCTGCATGATCTCGCGGCCGGACAGCGCCGTGCTCGGATCGGTCGACACGTGCTTGCTGATGCGGTCGGTCTCGGTGTGCGACCAGCGCACGCCCCGGGTGTCCATCACCACGATGTACAGGGCCCCGGTGGCCCGCCGGATCCGCTCCGCCTCGGCCTGCACCGGCCCGGTGGGACTGGGCTCCGTGTTCAGCAGCTTGTCGACCAGGCCGGGTTCGGCGGCGGTGGTCTGGGCGATGGACAGGGCGCGGCGCATCGTCTGGTTGTCGAGTTCGTGGCTGAGCGGGGCGAGGAAGAGGCCGGTGACGAGCATGACCACGCCCGCGGTGATGGCGACCTGGGTGAGCAGGACCTGCGCGAAGACACGACGGGGCCAGTGGATCCGCATGCCGTCGCCCCTCTGCCCTTTCGCCGCCTTCGAATCCGGTGCTCCGATTCGTTCCGTGTGCACGCAACGTAAACGCCGCCGACCTCGCTGCCTAGCCCCCGTCCACGCTTCGTTGTCCGGGCGTGAGCACAATGGGCAGAACCTCGGCTTACGGGCACAACCCGCGCTTGTGGGCGCAAGGCTCCCGCCCCGGCCGGAGCGCCCCTAACGTCCCGCCCCATGAACAGCGAAACGAGCCCCGCCATCGAGCTGCGGGGGGCGAGCAAAGCCTTCCGGACTCCTTCGGGGGCACTCCACACCGCCGTGCGCGACCTGGATCTGACGATCGGCCGGGGCGAGTTCGTCGCCGTGGTCGGACCGACCGGCTGCGGCAAGTCGACCACCCTGACCCTGATCAGCGGACTGGAGGAGCCCACCGAGGGCGAGGTGCTGGTCACCGGCGAGCCGGTGAGCGGCATCGGCGACAAGGTCGGCTTCGTCTTCCAGCAGGATGCGGTCTTCCCCTGGCGGACCGTCCTGTCCAACGTGATGGCCGGGCCCCGCTTCCGGGGCGTGCCGAAGGCGGAAGCGAAGGAGCGGGCCCGGGCCTGGCTGGCGAGGGTCGGCCTGACATCGTTCGAGGACCGCTACCCGCACCAGCTCTCCGGCGGACAGCGCAAGCGGGTCGCCCTCGCGGCCACGTTCGTCAACGACCCGGAGATCCTGCTGATGGACGAGCCGTTCTCCGCCCTCGACGTGCAGACCCGGGCCCTGATGTCCGACGAACTGCTGGAGCTGTGGGCGGGCACGGGTGCCTCCGTCGTCTTCGTCACCCACGACCTGGAGGAGTCCATCGCCCTGGCCGACAAGGTCGTGGTGATGACCGCGGGCCCGGCCACGGTCAAGGAGGTCTTCGAGATCGGGCTGCCGCGCCCCCGCAAGGTCGAACAGGTGCGCCTGGAGCCCAGGTTCCTGGAGATCTACCGAGAGATCTGGTCCTCACTCGGCGAAGAGGTCCGGATCACCCGTGAGAGGGGTGCCGCGGATGCCGCCTGAGACCGTCACCGTGAAGGCCACCGCCGGGACCGGGCGGACCGAGGCCAGGGCGCGGGCCGCCCGCAACCGCAGAATGCTGGTGCTGGGCAGCCGGATCGCCGTGCTCGTCGCGGTCGTCGGGCTCTGGGAGTGGCTGGCCAGGACCGCGGTCATCGATCCGTTCAACTTCTCGATGCCGTCGAAGATATGGGACCAGATACGGGTCTGGGTGACCGACGGCACCGCCCAGGGCTCCCTGTGGGAACAGATCTGGTACACCCTCTACGAGGCGCTGCTCGGCTGGGTGATCGGGGTGATCGCCGGTGTGCTCCTCGGCATCGCCCTGGGGCGGGTCCGCTTCGCCGCCGACGTGCTCGGACCGTACATCAAGGTGCTCAACGCGCTGCCGCGGATCGTGCTCGCCCCCATCTTCCTGATCTGGTTCGGCCTCGGCCCTGCGTCGAAGGTGGCCTCGGCGGTGGTCCTGGTGTTCTTCCCCGTCTTCTTCAACGCCTTCCAGGGGGCCAGGGAGGTCGACCGCAACCTCGTGGCCAACTCCCGCATCCTGGGCGCCAGTAACCGCCAGGTCACCGTTCACGTGGTCATTCCTTCCGCCACCTCGTGGATCTTCACCAGTCTGCACGTGAGCTTCGGGTTCGCCCTGATCGGCGCCATCGTCGGCGAGTACATCGGCGCGACCAAGGGACTCGGCCTGCTGGTCGCCGCCTCGCAAGGCACCTTCAACTCGGCCGGCGTCTACGCCGCGATGGTCATCCTCGCGATCGTCGCGCTGCTTGCCGAAGGGCTGCTGACCTTCCTGGAGAAGCAGCTCTTCCGCTGGAAGCCGGTCGACGCCGACACCGCGCGCTGACCTCCGCCACCGCCTTCCTGCCCCTCCCCGCGAACCCTGCTTCCAGGGAACCTTCTTCACAAGGACGTGAACCAGATGCGTATCTCCCCCCGGATCCCGGCGCTCGCCGTCGCCGGCGTACTCGCCGCGACAAGCCTGACCGCCTGCGGAGGCGACTCCACCTCCGCGTCCGGCGACAAGAACGACCGGGTCAAGATCATGGTGGGCGGCCTGGACAAGGTCATCTATCTGCCCGCGATGCTCACCGAGCGCCTCGGCTACTTCAAGGACGAGGAGGTGTCGGTCCAACTGCTGACCGAGCCAGCCGGCGTACAGGCGGAGACCGCTCTGGTCTCCGGTGACGTGCAAGGCACCGTGGGTTTCTACGACCACACCCTCGACCTCCAGGTGAAGGGCAAGCACGTCGAGTCCGTCGTCCAGTTCTCACAGGCGCCGGGAGAGGTCGAGATCGTGTCGAACCAGGCGGCGGCCGACATCAGGTCGGCCAAGGACTTCAAGGGCAAGAAGCTCGGCGTGACGGGCCTCGGCTCGTCCACCGACTTCCTGACGAAGTACCTCGCGGTGAACAACGACGTGAAGACCAGCGAGTTCACCCCTGTCGCCGTGGGTGCAGGCCAGACTTTCATCTCCGCACTCCAGCAGGGCTCCATCCAGGGCGGTATGACCACGGATCCCACCGTGGCCACCATCCTGGACAAGAAGCTGGGCAGCATCCTCATCGACATGCGGACCCCGGAGGGCTCCAAGGAGGCACTCGGCGGGCTCTATCCGTCCTCCAGCCTCTACATGCAGACCGAGTGGGTCGACAGCCACAGGGCGACGGTGCAGAAGCTGGCCAACGCCTTCGTGAAGACCCTGAAGTGGATGTCCACCCACAGCGCGCAGGAGATCGCGGCCAAGATGCCGGCCGACTACGCGCAGGGTGGCGGCGCGGCGCTGTACGCACAGTCCATCAAGAGCACCCTGCCCATGTTCACCACGGACGGCGTGATGCCTCCGGACGGGCCTGCCACCGTCGAGCGGGTCCTGAAGGCTTTCAACCCCAACCTGAAGAACGCCGATGTGGACCTCTCCAAGACGTACACGACGGAGTTCGTGAAGAAGGCGGGCTGACCCCACCCGCACCGAGTGCCCGTACGCAACCGCGTACGGGCACTCGGACGTGCGTGAAGGGGCCTGCTACTCCGCCGCGGCTTCCCCTGTGGCGTGCTCCGGCCCGGGCTGCGCGACCGGGACGGTGGCCTGCGCGCCCTGCCGGACGGCCTCCACTGCCGCCTCGTGCAGTGACCGGCTGGCTTCCTCGGACGGACACGGCACCGGACTGCCCGCCATCGTGAACCAGTCGGCCGCATCGGTGTACTGCACCGTGATCTGCGCCGTGCCATCGGCCCATGTGGTGTGGACGGTCAGGTCGCCGGACAGCGGCCCGACTTCCTCGGTGAGCACGCCGCCGTGCCCCGAGTAAACTCCGCGTGTCGTCCAGGACGCCCAGGTCATGCATCCAGGCTCGCACCAAAGCCTGCGTAACGCGACCCATGGGCGACAAGTCCCGGAACGGCATGGTCCGCAGGCCGTGCCGGTGGGGCCCGTTGGCGAACCACGGGTGGATTTGAACGAAATTTTTCGAGCGCCCGCACTGCGGTTCCCGCAGCGGCCGATCCCGTTGCCCTGACGCGATCTTGACGGCAAATCGTTGATCATGGATCCTCCCGCAACGAATTCCGAAGGAAAACTGCTATTGACCTGCGGAACACGTCGGTATTGCATGACGCGCTGGGAGCACCGGAACCATCCATCACACCTCGTCCGGAGGCGATACCGCTCCCGCGCTCAGACATCGCACCTGTTGATCGGAACCCGACTCGATGACCGACACGCTCAGCGCTCCACAGGCGCTCGCCCCCGCGACCGGCCCCACCCCGCAGAAGCTCAAGCGTTCCATCGGCGTCGTCGGGGGGACCCTGCTCACGCTCTCCTGCGTGACTCCCGCCTCCACCCTCTTCGTGGTGGTGCCGGACCTGTTCTCCAGCCTCGGCACGTACACCGCCCTCACCATCGCCATCGGCTCGCTGCTCTGTATAGCGGTGGCGTTCTGTTACTCGGAGCTGGGCACCCTCATCCCCAGTGCCGGGGGCGAGTACGCCATGGTGTCGACGATGGCGGGCCGGCTCGCCGGCTGGCTCGTCTTCGTGCTTTCCCTGCTGGTCGTCATGATCGTGCCCCCGGTCATCGCCATGGGGACCGCCGACTACCTCGCGCCCCTCGTCCACATCCCCGCCTCCCTCGCCGGCGCGGGCGTCATGCTGCTGGCCACCCTCGCGGGCCTCCTCGACCTGCGTGCGAACGCGTGGATCACCGGCATCTTCCTGGTCCTGGAAGTGATCGCAGCCGGTGTCGTCGCCGTGCTCGGGTTCGCCCACTCCGAGCGGGGCGCCTCCGCGCTCGTGCACGGGTCCGTCGCCGCGCCGGGCGGCACGAGCTCGACCGTCACCGCCATGATGGTGGTCTCCGGGCTGGCCATCGCCCTCTTCATCACGCAGGGCTTCTCCACCGCCGTCTACCTCTCGGAGGAACTGGAGAACCCGCGGCGCAACGTGGCCCGTACCGTCCTCGCCACGCTCGCGATCTCGACGGCCGTCATCCTCGTCCCCGTCATCGCCATCACCATGGGCGCACCCGACCTCGCGGCCCTGACCTCCGGCGACCTCAGCGGCATGGTCGAGGCGTGGTCCAACTCGGCCGTGGGTACGTTCGTCAGCCTCTGCGTCGCCCTCGCCATCATCAACGCCGGCATCGTCATGGTCATCCAGAACTCCCGGGTGCTGTTCGCCTCAGCCCGCGACAAGGCCTGGCCCGCCCCGGTCAACAGGGCACTGTCCCGGCTCGGCCGGTTCGGCTCGCCGTGGGTGGCGACGCTCGTCGTCGGCGTTCCGGGAGCGGCTCTCTGCTTCGTCAATCTCGACACCCTGTACGGCGTCACCGGCGTCTCCGTCACCGCCATGTACCTGCTGGTGGCCATCGCGGCGCTGCTCTGCCGGCGCGGCTCGCACCGCGGCGCACCCGCCTGGCGCATGCCGCTCTGGCCCGCGATTCCGGTGCTGCTCATCCTCGTCCTCGCGTACATCCTGACTCAGCAGGAGACCGAGTACCTGCTCTGGACCGGCGGGATCACCGCTGTCGCCACGCTCTACTGGGCCGTGTACCTGAGGCCCCGCCGCGCTACCCGGTGGCTGGTGAGCATCCCCGAGGACGAGCAGGTCTGAGACAGGTTCTCCGGTGATCGGGTGACACCGGGCAGCGGCACGTCATGCCGGACCTGCGGCGCGGTTAGGTATGCGGGCATGACATGTGACTTCCCACCGAAGAACACCGGATTTCTCCGTACCCAGCGCCTCCGTGCCGCCGGCGCCGCCGGCG
The DNA here is from genome assembly GCF_043203805.1 of Streptomyces sp. LN549. NCBI lineage: Bacteria > Bacillati > Actinomycetota > Actinomycetes > Kitasatosporales > Streptomycetaceae > Streptomyces > Streptomyces sp. LN549. The sequence continues at coordinate 8,873,330 of NZ_JAZHRI010000002.1, forward strand.
TCCTCCTGGCCGCGGCCCTGCTCACGGGCTGCGGCCAGGACAGCGGCGACACCTCGACCGGCACGGCCACCTCGGAGGCCGCGCGCGCCGTACCGGAGCGGACCGTGACCCCCTCGTACAGCGCGAGCAAGAGCGCGTCGCCGAGCGCCGCGCTGACCGAGGACCAGAAGGACCGCAAAGCACTCCTCGGCTCCACCAAGATCACCTTCGACAAGGCCGTCACGACGGCCGAGGGCGCCGTCAGCGGCGGCAAGGTGATCGAACTCGACCTGCGGGGTCCGGGGGAGTCGGACGACGACACCGACAAGGAGAGCGCGTCGCCCACTGCGAGCGCCTCACCGTCGGGCAACAGCGCCTCACCGTCCGGGAGTGCGAGCCCCTCCCCGACCGGCACCGCTGCCTCGCCCAGCGGCGCGAGTGCCTCGCCCGCAGCCACCGGCCCGGAATGGGTCGCGACGGTCGCGGTGAAGGACGGGACCGAGCACTTCGTGCGCATCGACGCCGTCTCCGGCAAGGTGGTCAAGTCCACCGAGGACTCCGAGCAGGACGCCGAGGAGAAGAGCCGTACGGCCGACTGGATCGCCAAGGCCAAGCAGACCCCGCAGCAGGCGGCCAAGGCGGCGACGGACAAGAAGAAGGGCACCGTCACGTCCCTGGAGCTGGACGCGAACGACAAGAACGTCCTCGTCTGGTCGGTGGACGTCGTCGACAAGGGATGGAACGAGACCACGGTCGACATCGACGCTGCCACCGGCTCCGTCACCGCGGAGGAGACCGACACCGACTGACCCGGGTACGCCCGGCCCCCGCCGTACGCACGCCTGCCCCCGGTTCGCACGGACCGGGGGCAGTCTCGTTGCGCCGGATACCGGGCTCAGCCCCCGATCATGCTCGGGTTGTCCGCCGAACTCACCGTGTGCCCGGCATACTTCTGAGCCGTCGCCGAACCCGCGCTGCGTTGCGGCCGCGAAAGCTCAAGGCCCGCTCACCCCTCACCCACTGGTCGGCCCGCACCTCAGCGGTCGTGAACGGACAACGCCGTCGAGCACGGCGTGAACACCTCCGGCACCGGCGGACTCGTCGCACTCGGCTGGATGGAGCAGAGCCGCGCGCAGCTTGCGGACCGACGGGCGAAGCTGGACGTTCCACGTGCTCACGTCTCAGGAGTCCTTCCGTGCTGCTTCCCGGCTTCCCGCAGGTCCGCCTGCCCCTCGTCGCCCTGTTGGCCGCTGCCTGCGTGGCCGGGCCGGTGCACGCCCCGGCCCATGCCGAGGAGGCCCCCGCCGACCACGACCGCGCACTGCGACGGCAGTTGCAGGAACTGACCACCGCGCCCGGAGGCCCGCCCGGAGCGATCGCCGTCCTCAAGCGAGGCTCCCGCACCGAGGTCATCCGGGCCGGAGTGGCCGAGACGGGCACCGGCCGTGCGATCGCTGCCACGGACCACATGCGCATCGCCAGTACGGCCAAGGCGTACAGCGGCGCGGTCTCCCTCCAACTCGTCGACCGCGGGAGGCTGCGCCTGAACGACACCATCGGCCACGTGCTTCCCCGGCTGCCGCGCGCCTGGCACCGGGTCACGCTGCGCCAGCTCCTGAACCACACCAGCGGACTGCCGGACTACACCGAGGACCCGGAGTTCCTGGACCTGCTGACCGCGAACCCGCGCCGCCACTTCGACTCCCGCCGACTGCTGGACTTCGTCGCCGCCGAGCCGCTCGCGTTCCGCCCGGGGGCCAAGTACGCCTACTCCAACTCCGACAACATCGCCGTGGCACTGATGGCGGAGGCGGTGACGGGCCGCCGCTACGAGGATCTGCTCGCCCAGCTCGTGTATCGCCCGCTGGGCCTGCGCAGCACCACCTTGCCGCAGGGCTACCGGATGCCCGAGCCGTACATGCACGGATACGACGTCACCCCGCCGGACCCGCCCGAGGACATCAGCGAGGCGCTGAGCGCCTCGGGCGTGTGGGCGTCGGGCGGGATCATCTCGACGCCGAAGGACATGACGGCTTTCATCCGCGGCTACGCCGGCGGGAGGCTGATCTCCGACCGGACACGCCGACAGCAGCTGAACTGGGTGGACGGCGCGTCCGAGCCCGCAGGCCCGGGCGAGAACAAGGCCGGTCTGGCGATCTTCCGCTACACCACCCGCTGCGGTGTGGTGTACGGACACACGGGCAACTTCCCCGGCTACACACAACTGGTCGCGGCCACCCCGGACGGCAAGCGGTCGCTGACCTTCTCCCTGACCACCCAGGTCAACAAGACGAACAAGCCTGAACTGCTGGGGCGAGTGCGGGCCGTGGAGGAGAACTTCGTCTGCGCGCTGTTGCGCAAGCAGTAGCACGGATGTGGGCGGGACCCCCGTTTCCGCCCCGGCCTTGTCCCGCCCCTGCCAGGAGAACGTGCCCATGGGCGCCACGGGACCTGCCCTCACCCGGCGATCCGTCGCGCATCGCTCGGTCCGATCGCGTCATGCACGGGCTCCACGACACCTCTGGGCGCGCCGTGTACAACCATCCGCGCCGCCCGTGGGTCACAACAAGTGGGAGTATTCCGCTCTCAAAGACACAAGGGGGATAAATGGGAAGCATGCGTAATATCGCAGTCGCCGGGGCGTTGAGCACACTGGTCGTGGGCGCCACGGTCGTGTGCAGCACGGCCGCCTCCGCCGCACCGAACGTCACGCCGCAGGGCGTCTGCGGCAAGGCCTACAAGACCGTGAACTCGGTGCCCGTCGGTTCGCTGGGCACCGTCTACCTGACCTACAACTCCTCGAACGGGAAGAACTGCGTCGCGACCATCCGTGCCAACCCGGGCACGGCCAAGGAGGTGTCCACGTACATCTACGTGCCGGACACCGACGAGTGGGCCGGGGACTCCGGGAACTACACCTCGTATGCGGGGCCGGCCTACGTCTACGGAAAGGGCCACTGCGTGAGTTGGGGTGGCAGCATCGCCAACGTGTACGTGTCGGTGGAGAACTCCAACTGCGCGGCACGCATCGAACGCCGGGTCACCGAAATCCGCTGATCCGGGCGTCCCGAGGCGGTCCGCCGACCCTGTGGGAGGTGGGACGACGCCGGTCTTCCAGGAGGCCGGCGGGCCGCCGTAGCCGGGGTCACGGCCGCCGCCGGATCCCTCCCGGTCGACGAGGTGCGGGGCGGTGGTGACGATGCCCGTGGCCCGGCGGCCCCTTCTTCGAGGACCGTCCGCTACAGCTCATCACCGAAGGCCTCGGCCAGAGCGCGCCATTGGGCTCGCGGCAGGCCGGCGCCGCCCTCGTCGGCGGTGAGCACCTGAAGCGCGACGTGATCGGCGCCGGCGTCGAGGTACTGCCGGGTCCTGGCCCTCACCTGCTCGGCGTCGCCCAGGGCGAAGAGGGCGTCGAGGAGACGAATGCTGCCGCCGCCTTCGAAGTCGCTCTCCGTGAATCCCAGGCGCAGCAGGTTGTCGGTGTAGTTGGGCAGGCGGAGGTACATCGCCAGCATGTTCCGCGCGGTGGTGCGGGCCCGGTCGAGGTCGGTGTCGAGCACGACGGACAGTTCCGGGGCGAGCAGCGCTTCGGGGCCGAGCGCCTCGCGGGCTTCCGCGGTGTGCTCAGTGGTGACGAGATAGGGGTGGGCGCCGAGCGCCCGACCGGTCGCGAGCTTCAGCATCTTCGGACCGAGCGCCGCCAGTACACGATGTCCGGAGTCCACGGGCGGGGTGGCGGAATCCAGCGCATCGAGGTAGGCGACCATCGCGCTGTACGGTTTCGCGTACTGCGGGACCATCGGGCCGTGGCTGACCCCCAGACCGAGGACGAATCGCCCGCGGGCGCTCGCGTCGAGCGTCGCGATCCGGGCCGCCACCTCCGCCGCGGTGTGGTCCCAGATACTCAGGATGCCCGTGGCCACCGTGACCGAACGGGTGGCGGCGACGACAGCGGCCGCGTCGTCGGGCGAGGGGCTGCCCCCGATCCAGAGCGTGCCGTATCCCAGGTCTTCGAGCTCGGCGACCGCCTCCGCGATCGCCGCCCTCCCCGCGTCGTCCGCCCGTGACCAGTGCAGGGCGCTGCTCCAGATGCCGACCTGTCCGAACGTCTCACGTGTCTCAGAAGTCATAGTGTGATCAACAGCGACGCGCGCCCACTATTCCTGCCGCAGCGCAGCGGTGCCGACCGTCCGGCCTCCGCATGCTGCTGGGCTGCCCTGCTGCCCGCGTGGGCGGCGTGGCCTTCGGGCCTGGGTGGGGGACGGACGGGGTTCGAGCGGTGGATCAGGCAGCTCCTGCCCGGGCCTTGCGGGCGAGCAGTTGAACCTCCTGGAACTGCCGCCGGTCGGTGGGCTGCGGCTCGCGGACCATCCGGCCCACCTCGGTCAATCCGCACGTGTGCAGCATCGCGGCGAGGTGATCGGGCCACCACCGATAGGCGGGCGCGACGGTGTGATCGAAGACCTGCGCCGGCTGAGACGGATCGTCGCTCGCCGAGAAGCCGATCAGGAGGTGGCCGCCAGGTGCCAGTACACGATGGAACTCATCGAGGACGAGGGGGAGCTCCTGCGGCGGAGTGTGGATGATGGACCAGCGCGCGAGTACGCCGCCCAGCGCGCCGTCAGCGATGCTCAGACTGAACATCGAGCCTACTTCGAACCGCAGGTGAGGATAGGCCTGCCGAGCCAACTCGATCATCGCTGGAGAGGCGTCAACGCCGAATGCCTTCAGGCTCAACTCGTGCAGATGGGCGGTGATATGACCCGGTCCACACCCCAGATCCGCGACCTGGTCATCCCCACTCGCACTGACGAGTTCGGCGAAGGCGCCCAGGATCGCACGGTCCAGGGGGCTGTCGTTCAGCGTGTCGCGGAACAGTTGCGCATAGGTGAGCGCGACGGCGTCGTAAGCCTCGCGGGTGGCACTGAGGGCATTGTGTTCGACCATGCACGCGACAGTAGTTCCTGCCCCGGAGACGAAGCAGGGTGAACCGCGGTCTTCCCTCCGCTCCAGGCGGACCGGCTGCTGAAGACCGAGGTCCGTACCCACTGGTGCTTCGGAGGGGCAGTAGGAGGCGGCAGGCCCCGGAGAAGCCGAAAAACAGCCGGGGCATTCGGATTCCGGACCCGGTGACGCTGCCGGCCGAGCGGAGTCTAATTCCCGTATTCCAGAGGGAGAAACGCTTGATTTCGAGTGCATGAAGGGCGCCGGTCAGGGCACACGATGTTCTGGAGGTTGATAACTATGGTTCCCCTGCTTCTCGTTCTGTTGCTCGCTCTCGTCCTTTTCGGTGCCGGATTCGCTCTGAAGGCTTTGTGGATCGTGGCAGTGATCGTGCTGGCCGTCTGGCTGCTCGGCTTTGTCATGCGTTCCGCCGGAGTGGGTGGCCGCCGTGGCCGTTGGTACCGCTGGTAGGAGTTGGCCGCCGGTCAGCAGCGCGGGGTGGCCCCGACATTCAGTCGGGGCCACCCCGCGCGCGGGCGTCCGGGGGCGCTTGTACGTGGTCCGGCCCGCACAGGGATGGGATTGACGGCGGATGTCCCGCCTCGGCATCGGTAAGTCCCTGCATGAATTTCCGCAAAGAGCGTAGATGCGCTGTCGTCCGGTCCGCATCCCGTCGGAGACGGGTGCATTGCAGGACGTGTCCACGCGATGCGGTTTCCGCCGGAGGGCTTCAGGAATTTGACCGTCCTGTCCGAATCCTGGCTCAGATCTGGTGGTCGTTGCTGTGGCGGCCGAGGCCTCGGCCGAAGCGTTCGGCAATGGCCGGCATCAGGCTCTCGCCGTCGGCTGGACGGTCCAGGCCGAAGACGTAGCCGGGGAAGTCCAGGGTCTTCTGCACCGCCCAGATTTCCTCGTGGTCCGCCGGTGAAAGGATGCGCACCGGGTCACCGACGGCGACCCATCCGATGGGCACCATCGAGTCGGCGGGCAGCACGGTGCGCAGATGCACGATGCCGTTGATACGCACCTCGGAGCGGGCCCCGATCAATGCCCCGTTGAAGACGCGGCTCCCGGTGGCCAGGAAGACCTCGTCCTCGACCCGGCAGCCGGTCAGGTAGGCCGTGGGGCCCACCAGCACCTGTCGTCCGAGAAGCAGCGGATCCTGCCGGGTTCCACGCAGCACCGCGTTCTCCATCACGATGCTGCCCTCGTCCAGCACCACGGGGCCGCCCTCGGCGGTGAGCACCGCACCGAACAGCACCCGGCAACCCGCCCCCACACGTACGTCCCCGCACAACGTGGCGGTCGGAGCGACATAGGCCGTGGGGTGGACGGTCGGCGAACAACCCTCATGAGCGATCAGCATGACCGCGATCATGCCGGGCGCTGGGCCTCGGCGCACGCCGTTCCACCAGGCAGGACCGGTGCCGCCTTCGGTGTGCGCTCCCTCGTCCGCCTTCTGCGCATGACAACCGGGTGGGGGCGAGGAGCCCGCGTACCTGCTGGGTACCGGCCGCTTCGGGTCAGCCCGCCGGATGTCCCGGGGTGATGCCGAGGCCGTCAGACAGTGACAGGAGACGGAGACCGTCGTCCGCGGGGTGTTCCGCCGCCTCCGGGACAAGCAGGAACCCGACGTGGTCGCCGCCGGCGACGCGGCTCTCGACGCGGCCGACGAACCAGGCGGGCGCGTCGTCCAGGACCGGGGCTCCGCCCGGGCCCGGGTGCCAGGCGGTCCGGGCGAACTTGTCGGTACTGTCACCGGTCTCGCCGCCGAAGAGGCGGGCCAGGTCCCCCTGTTCATGGCCGAGCAGGTGTACCGCAAGCCGGTCGGCACGGGCGGCGACGCGGTAGGTGTGGTTGGCCTTCGACAGCCACACGATGAACCGGACGGGCCGGATCGAGCACTGCGATGCGAAGCCGACCAGGCAGCCGGCCCGTTCACCGTCTACTTGCGTGGTCACGACATACAGCGGGTAGTCGAGGGCGTCGGTGAACGGATCCAGGTCGGCCACGGTTCTGGGCTCCTTGTCCACGAGATCTGGTCACGGGGTCACGTTCAAGGGCTGCGACGGGCAGACGGTTCAGATCGAGGAGCTCCATCCTGGGCCGTCACGGGCGAGGGGGCCACCGGTGTCACCCGCACACTGCGGAAGCGGTGCGGCCCCGGGCTCACGGAACGGCTGCCGGCGGCATGGAACAGCGCTTGCCCGTGGCGGCACGGGCGGGTCGCGAGGGTTTGCTCGCGAGGCCGGGTCCGGGCTCCGTCTCGCCCGAACAGCGGACGAGCACGTGGAGGAGCGGGTGGAGTGGGGGATCGTCTCCCGCAGCCGCCGCCTCACCCCAGCGGGCAGTGCGCCGACAGCACTGCCCGCTGGGTCCAGACTCTGCGCCCCGCCCCGCGTATGTCGGCTGATTCGGGACAAGCGGGGGCTGTACGGCGGCGCGCCTTGCGCTGAGGAGTCGGGCAGAATGACGAAATATTCCTTTCGTCTATGTTTGACATCATTCAATCCGGGCTAATCGAGCTAGCGCGGCGCCGTTCCGCCCCCTCTGGTGTGACCGGTGATGCACTCACAGCAACTGATGGAGGGCAGCCTGATGACCGACGCTTCACGTGAGCCGACCACCACCGATTCCGGGGCCCCGGTGGAGAGCGACGAACACTCGCTCACCGTCGGACCGGGCGGCCCGATCCTGCTGCAGGACGCCTACCTGATCGAGCAGATGGCGCAGTTCAATCGCGAACGGATCCCGGAACGCCAGCCCCACGCCAAGGGCAGCGGGGCCTTTGGGCACTTCTCGGTCACCGGTGACGTCAGCGCCTTCACCAAGGCGGCCGTGTTCCAGCCCGGGACCAGGACCGAGCTGGTGACCCGGTTCTCCACGGTCGCCGGCGAGCGAGGCAGCCCGGACACCTGGCGTGACCCCCGGGGCTTCGCGGTGAAGTTCTACACGAGCGAAGGCAACTACGACATGGTGGGTAACAACACCCCCGTGTTCTTCGTCAAGGATCCGATGAAGTTCCAGCACTTCATCCGGTCTCAGAAGCGGCGCGCGGACAACAACCTGCGCGACCACGACATGCAATGGGACTTCTGGACCCTCTCGCCCGAGTCGGCCCACCAGGTCGCGTGGCTGATGGGCGATCGCGGGATCCCCCGCAGCTGGCGCCATATGAACGGGTACACCTCCCACACCTACATGTGGATCAATGCGCAGGGTGAGCGCTTCTGGGTCAAGTACCACTTCAAGACCGACCAGGGCATCGAGTTCTTCACCCAGCACGAGGGCGACCAGATGGCCTCGGTGGACACGGATTACCACACCCGTGACCTGTTCGAGCACATCCGCGACGGCGACTTCCCGAGCTGGACCCTGCACGTACAGGTCATGCCGTACGAGGACGCCGCGGAGTACCGGTTCAACCCCTTCGACCTGACCAAGGTGTGGCCGCACAGCGACTATCCGCTGATCGAGGTCGGCCGGATGACCCTGGACCGCAACCCCACCGACAACCACGCCGAGATCGAGCAGGCGGCCTTCCAGCCGAACAACCTGGTCCCCGGCATCGGCCCCAGCCCGGACCGTATGCTGCTGGCCCGGTTGTTCGCGTACGCGGACGCCCACCGCTACCGGATCGGGGGCAACTACCAGCAGCTTCCCGTCAACGCGCCCGTCGTCCCGGTGAACACGTACTCGAAGGACGGGGCGATGGCGTACCGCAAGACGACCGACCCCGTCTACGCGCCGAACTCCAAGGGCGGGCCCGCGGCCGACACCGACCGTTACGGCAGCCCGCCCAGTTGGTACGCCGACGGAGACATCACCCGGGCCGCCTACGTATCCCACTCCGAGGACGACGACTGGGGCCAGGCCGGCACCATGGTGCGCGAGGTCCTCGACGACGCGGCCCGGGAGCGTCTGGTGGACAACGTCGTGGGCCACCTCCTCAACGGGGTTACGGAGCCCGTTCTGCGACGAGCCTTTGAGTACTGGTCCAACGTCGACAAGTCGATCGGCGAACGGATCGAGCAAGGGGTACGCGCCAAGGCGGGCGAGAAGGACCCGAAGGCAGCGGAGCAGAGCAACCCCGCACGACGGAACATGCAGGCCAAAGCCTGACGGCAGGTGCGCAGAGTGAGGGCCTTCCGGGGCCGGTGCGGATGGGGACACCTCCACCGACCGGCGGAAGGCCCTCAGGCCCCGCCGTCGATCGCCCCCTCCGGGGAAGGCGCAGCAAGCCACTGTGCTTCGAGCGGCGCCGGGGCCCCGGCGGTGCAGAAGACGCACGCTTCCCAGAACGGCAGCGCATCCAGCACCCGGTGACGTACGCACGATGCCATCGCTGCTTCCTGCGGGCCGGGCAGGACGCCCATGCCGGTCCTCGCGGTCGCAGGGTCGAACTCCTCCACCATCGCCCGGTAGCTGCGCAGGTAGCCCTCGGCCCGGGGCGGCTCGTACGTCAGCTCCTCCCATCGGTGGCGGGACAGCGCCAGATCGAGGACGCGGAGCAGGAAGTCCTTGGCCGCGGCCTGCTCGTGCGGTGTGTCCCCCCAGTCGAGCTCCGCAAGTCCGAAGCCGACTACGCCGCGCCCCATCACGTTCTGGTCCTGAAGTGTCAGCAGGGCGGCGAAGCGGAAGTCCCACGGCTCGTGGGCCAGCGCGGATACGGCGAGCATCAGCACATCCACGAACACCGCGGTGCCGCCGTTGGTCAACCTCAGATGCCGGCCGTCACCGCCGTCGAACACGTTCATGTCCCAAGAGTAGGGAGCGGGGGCGATGACACCCTTCGTTCCCGTTCTTGCACAGCCCCGGCGGAACACGGATCTCCGCCCAACCGCACCGTCCAGACAGAAGAGTTGGCCGGCGCCCGGCCACGACGGCAGTTCGTTCCGCGCTCAGGCTCCGTACCGGAGCAGGCCGTCCTCGACGCCGCCCGCTGGAGTGCCGGGGTAGGGATGATCGTGCTGGGGAACATGGCCAGGTCCGCTGCCCCCTCCGGCGTACGGTGAAATGTCCGGGACCGCCTGCCCCCGGGCCGCGTGAACGGCACTCCTGAGAGACACGTCACCGCGTGTCGCGTAGCTGAAGAAGGTAGGCCGCGGTCAGCGCGACGGCACGGTCCTCGTCATGCGACAGCTCTGCGAGTGCACGTGACGCTGTTGTCCCCGGGACAGCGGCCAGCGCCTGGGTCAGCCGTCCACGTGCAGGCGCTTTCGCGGTGTCCTGGGCGAGGCGCTCGACGACCCTGGCCGCGATCTGGTCCGCCGTCGCGGTGTCGATCGCCAGGAGGCTCAGTGCATCGGCGGCATCGGTGTCGTTCTCTCCTTCCGCGATCATGTCGATGAGCGTCGGGACCGCATCGGCTGTTCCGCGTGACCCGAGCGCCAGAGCCGCATACCTGCGGACCACGATGTCGGGGTTCGCAAGGGCCTGCCGCAGCTGTGCACCTGCCTCGTCGCCGGGCATCTCGGCGAGGGACCGAACGGCACGTTCCCGCACCGCGGCCACCGGTGCCGCGAGGCCCTCCGCCAGCAGCGCCGAGCCGTCGTCCCCCGATTGGGCCAGGGCCCATCTGAGGGCTCCGGCGACGTTCGGCTCCGTCTCGCTCAGTGCTGCCTCCACCAGAGCCTCCACGGGCACCGGAGTCTCGTACCCGGAGGAAAGGGCCGCGCGTTGGCGCACGCCGGCGCTCTTCGAGCCCAGTGCCTGGAGGAGCGCAACGACCTGGAGGACATCCTCCCAGCGGGCAGGGTCCGCCGCGTCGATCCGCCGCAGCCGCGTGAGCAGATCGGTTTCGGCCTCGATGCGTTCGCCGGTCTGACGGATGAGGTCGTTGACGAGCTCCGAGGGGATGAATCCGGGATCGTCGAGCGCGCGCCCGATCTCACGCAGTGACAATCCAAGCGACCGCAGGCTCTCGATATGGAAGATCCGCCGGATGTCCTCCCCGGAGTACTCCCGATATCCGGAGCCCGTACGCCCGGAAGGCCGTACCAGGCCGAGCGACTCGTAATGCCGGAGCATGCGGGCACTGACCCCGGACCGTCGCGCCACCTCACCGATCAACACGTCCTATTGTCCCTCCCGGCCGGCCCCGCCGAGAGCCACGGCGCGCTTCGCCTCCTCGATCGCGAACTCGAACCCGGTGTCCGGGTCCCGCAGCAGTCGTTGTGTGGCCAGCGCGTGTACCCGCACGTGCGCGTCAGGGGCCGTCGTCGCCGCATGCAGAGCAGGCACAATCACTTCGCCCAGGGCGATCAGCGCGCGGCTGAGACTCAGCTGTGTCTCCCGCCCACCGCGCCCGAGCTGCGTCGCCAACACCGAGGCCAAGGCGGACTCCTCGCCTTCCGGCACGAGCACGACCGCGGCCCGCCAGGCGCTGCGCGCCACTTCCGTGTCGGCGTCGGACAACAGCGACCGTGTGATCGCCGGCCACGCCCGCCGGTCCCCGACTTTGGACAGTGTGTGCAGCGCCTGGCTCCGTGCCTGCGCACGCCCCGAGCGGATCTCGTGAACCAGCCGGGGGAGTGTGAGGGACACCGGGTGGCGGGTGAGCGCCCAGGTCAGCATGTCGCGGACGAAGAACTCGGGCTCGATCGCGCAACGCTCGACGAGCGAGTCGACAAAGCGTGGGTCGGGCGTCGTGCCGAGCTCCAGAGCAGCCCGCAGTCGCACGGACGAACGGCCGTCCTCCAGCCCCTGGAGCGCTCGGCCCGAATCCGTGTCCCGTTTCGTGATCGTCATCTGGACCACCTCCTCGGCAAGCAGTGAAAGCCCTGTCACTGTGTCAAGGTCAAGCATGGCCAGGTGCGCGACAACAGGGGCGTGCGGCACCGGCGAGAGGCCGGTCGTCACCCGTGGCCGTGGCCGTCACACCGTCTGAGAACGGAAGCCGTGGCCGAGCTCCGGGTGTCCCAGGCCGTAATAGTGCCGGAAGTTGTAGATCAGGGGGCTCCAGGCCGCGGGGTCGATGTGCTGGGTTCCTGGGATCACGACGGAGGCAGCGGCGTGCACGCGGACGACTTCGCACTCCACGATCCGGAAGTCCCGGTGGGGACCGGCCGGTGTGATGTCGCGCACCGTGGCCTCCAGTTGCAGGGGGCACTCGGCGACACGTGGCGGCCCGACGGCCTCCGAGGCCTGGGGGTGCAGCCCGGAGGCCGCGAATTTGTCCGGCTCGTGGCGGTAGACGCCGCGTTTTGCGGCAGGCACCGGGTCGGCGCCGGTGAGCGGGGCGAGGCGTTCCACGGATGCCCAGAGGTCGGGCGACGGAAGGTTGATGACCAGTTCCGGGCGGTCCGCGAGATTGGCGACCGTGCGCCCCTCCGCGCCCAGGCCGAGAACGACCGTGTGACCCAGTGCCCAGGCCGAGGAGATGGGCGCGAGATTCGCTGTGCCGTCAGGGTTCTCGGTGGTCAGCAGCGCTACGGGAGTTCCGAAATAGAGAATGCTCGGGGATATGGAGAGATGGCCGCCATCGGTGGCAGCGTCGGGCGTGGTGGCCTCGGAGTCCGAGACGTCGGTCCTTGCGGCGTCCTGAGCCGTGGTGCTGTTCATGAGGCAGAACGCTAGGGCGCGGAGACTTCGGTGACCGCCGAAGTGTTGTTCCGTCACCATGTCTTCCTGAGCCTGCCCTCCGCCACGTCCGTCGCCGAAAGGCGTCACCGCCACCCTGACGATTCTCAGGGTGTCCGTGACGCCGGGCACCTATGGCGAGGCCCGGATACCGCCACCCGTCTATGCGGGCTCTGGCGCCTCGTCGTCGGCGAGGATGCCCAGTTGGCCGGCCACGGTGGTGAGGGCCGTTCCCAGCGGGAGCGCGATGCGGGTGACGGCGTGCCGGTCGCCCCGGGTCAGGTCCCGGTTGATGATCAGCACCGCCTTTCCTGCCCGGTCCGCCTGGCGGACGAACCGGAGCCCGGACATCACCGTCAGTGAGGAGCCCAGGACCAGCAGCGAGGCTGCTCCATGGACCAGTTCGCGGCAGTGCTCGACCCGGGGCGGGGGCACGGCTTCGCCGAAGAACACCACGTCCGGTTTGAGGATGCCGCCGCAGACGCTGCAGGACACTACGCGGAAGTCCCCGACCTGCTCGTCGGTGAGGTCGGCGTCGCCGTCCGGGTTGATCGCGGCGGCCACCGGATCGAAGCCCGTATTCGCCTCCTCCAGCCGTCGGGCGAGTTCGCGGCGCGAGCTGAACGCGTGGCAGGAAAGACAGACGACCCGGTCCAGGCTTCCGTGGAGTTCCACGATGTCCTTGCTGCCGGCGGCCTGGTGCAGACCGTCGACGTTCTGGGTGATCACACCCGAGAGCAGGCCGTGCCGCTCGAACGCGGCCACGGCCCGGTGCCCGGCGTTGGGGCGGGCGCGGCCGAAGGTACGCCAGCCGAGGTGGCTGCGCGCCCAGTACCTGCGACGGGCCTGGGCGCTGCCGGTGAAGTCCTGGTAGGTCATCGGAGTGTGCCGGCTCAGGCTCCCGCCCTCGCCCCGGTAGTCGGGGATGCCCGACTCCGTGGAGATACCCGCCCCGCTGAGCACCAGCACACCGCCGGTGCTCAGTGCATCAGCGACCGGTTCCAGGTCCGTGGTGGCGGGGGGCATGTCTTCGGTGGGGGACCAGCTCAGAGTGGGGCGCATGCGCATGCGTCCAGGGTACGGAACAAGGCGGCCGTCACCTGCTCGCGCCGTCGATGGCTCGCTCTGGCTGTCCGCGGAAGCCGACAAGGAAGAGCCTTGGCATCTGCCGGTCCTTCACCAACCGTGGCATCGGCGGTCTTCAAGAACACTTCCGGCGGTGGGCCCTTCCGCAGGACGAGTACTCCGCGCGGCCGGACGTCAGCTCCGGGTGCTCTCGATGGCCGGGACGAGCAGCCGGAGCAGCTTCGTGCCGATGCCGCCCTGTTCGTACCTCGGGTAGTCCCCGTCGCGCGCCGGAATCACCTCCAGATGGTAAAACCGGTTCCCCGTTGTGAAGGCGAATCTCATGGGCTTGTCGTCATCCGCCGGGTAGACGGCGAAGGAGTCTCCTGTGCCGATGTTCTGGGGGACGAGAAGCACTCCGGGCGCTTTGATTCCCGCGCGGTAGTCTTCGTGGCTCACTTCTCCGACGCTCGCATAGGAGCTCCGGCTGCCCCACGTGCAGCCCCATGGCCGTTTCCCGCCAACGGGATCCGGCCGTGTTCCGGTGAAGGATTCCGTTGCACCGAAGGCTTGCCGGACATCCTCGGCGTTCAGTAACGAGCACGCACTCGCCTCCGCGGCAGCACTCGCACCTCCCTCACCGCTGTCGGCGGGCTCGGCTGCCGAGCAGCCAGCCACGGCGAGAAACCCTGCCAGGACCAGCACATGCCCGAGGCCGTGCCTGAGCCCCCACGCCGTCGCAGCCGCAGCCATCACGCCCTCCCGGTCACTGCCAGCCATTCAACAGTCGTGGCAGCAGGTATACGGTCAATGACCGTATGTGCGCAAGGGGTGGTCCGGACAGGGGCCACCGCACCGATCAGGACCGAGGAGTCACGCGGGCGACCTCATGGGAGGGGCGCGAGTGTCACGGTCTCCGGTGTTGCCGCCCGTCGCTCAACGCCCGTCGCTCACCGCTCAGGGGCGGACTCGTTCAGTTCGGGCTCCAGGCCCTCGGCCATCGCGCTGCGGCGACGGCCGGAATCGGCGCGCCAGGCTTCGAACGCCCAGGCAGTCGACGCCACCACGGCGAGACCGAGGAGCCAGCCGCCGACCACATCACTGAACCAGTGGACGCCGAGCGCGACCCGGGTGAAGCCCACACCCACCACCGAGAGCGCCGACACGCTCCAGCAGAGGGTTCTCAACCAGCCACGGGGCACCAGCGGCAGCAGCGCGAGCATCAGGATGGCGAACGAGGTGGTGGCGGTCATTGCATGACCCGAGGGGAAGGAGAAGCCCGGTGCCCGGGCCACCGGGTCCGCCAAAGAGGGCCTGGCCCGCTCGACCACGGTCTTGACCAGCAGCCCTGTCAGGGCCCCCGCCACCGCCGTCACACCGGACCAGGCGGCCAGCCGCCAGGCGCGGCGCCAGAGCAGCCAAGCGGTCAGCAGGGCGACCACGCAACGAAGCGTCGCCGGATCCCAGACCCAGTCGGACAGGAAACGGAGGGTACTTGTCCACGCAGGGTGCGTGAGCGCGGTCTCGTGCAGTCGCCGTGCCGCACCCGCGTCCATGACGCGCAGCGGGCGCCAACGGCCCTCGACGAGGACGAGAAGAAGACCGAAGGGCACCGCGGAGAGCGCGGCGACGGCGACAGCACCGAACAGCCGGACACCGAATCTGCGGTCGGCCGCTCGCGCACGGCGCTCACGAAACAGCAGGCCAGTCGCTCGTACAACCATTCACGCTCCCGGATCGGGGTGGATGGGGCCGGGCCGCCGGGCACGGGCGGCCTCCAACTGCGCGGCGAAGGACAGGCCGAGAAAGAGGGCGATGGAGGTCAGATAGGCCCAGAGGAGCAGCGACATGAAAGCACTCAGCGGGCCGTACACCGTGTCGAAGGACCCGCTGACCGAGAGATAGAGACTGAGCAGCCAGGTCAGCACGGTCCACAGCACCAGGTAGACGGCCGCTCCGAACGCCAGCCAGGTGTACCCGGGCTGCCTGCGACGAGGCGAACGGCGGAAGATCGCGCTCGCGGAGATGAGCGCGAGCAGCAGCCCGCACGGCCAGCGCAACAGGTCCCACGAGTTCCCGGCTCTGTCGCCGAGCCCGTAGACCGTCACAGCGGCTGCGGCCAGGTCGCCGCCCACCACCATCAGGATGAACCCGATACCCAGGGGGATCCCGGCAGCCAGCGCCATCACCAGGCCCCGGAAGTACTTCTGGTGGAAGGGGCGGTCACGTTCGACCCCGTAGATCCGGTTGGCACCGCGTTCGATCTGGCACATCGCCGTGGTGACGTTCACCAGCGAGAAGGCCAGGCCGAACCAGAGCGTGAGCTGAGAACCTTCCCCGGCGCGCTGCCGGCTGCGGTCGAGCGCATCGTCCACGACCTCGGCGCTCGGCCCCGCGGCGATGCGGTGGATTGTCAGTTCCATCAGCTTCCCCATGTTGTCCGTATGCAGTGAGGCCGACAGCCCGACGAAGGCGATAACGAGCGGTATGACGGCGAGAACGGTCTGCAGGGCGAGTGCTCGGGAGTGGCTGAAGCCGTCGGCGTAACGGAAGCGGATGAAGGAGTCACGCACCAGTGCCCAGCGGCCGTAGCGGCGCAGCGAGGCCAGCGCCTCGTCGGCGGAGAGCTCGTCGCCTGCCATGTCGCGGGTCTGCGGGACCCGGGTCGCGGTGCCCATTCACTTGCCCCCCGACGGCAGGAGTACGGTCAGGGCCCCGGGCTCGACTTCGGCGACGAGCAGCCGCCCCGGTCCTACCGGATCTCCGTCGATCTCGCGCGGCTGCACCGGGGCGAAGCGGAGTTCGGCGCGGCGGAAGGTGAAGTACTCCACCGGGGTGGAGGCGCCCTCGCTGCCGGCGGCCGGGAAGCTGCCCTGTGCGGAGGGGCGAGGTGGTTGCGAGCGGCCGCGCAGCAGTATGCCGACGGCGCGCAGCCAGCCGGTGGGCCCGTGCGGGTCGAAGACGGCCAGATCGAGGAGCCCGTCGTCGGGTTCGGCGGCCGGGACGAGGGCGGCGCCGCCCTGCACCCTGCCTATGTTGGCGAGGAGCACCATACGGGCGGTGCGGTGCAGGACCGGCCCGCGGTCCAGCCGGATCGATACGGACATCCGGGGGGCTCGCAGGCTGCTGACACCCGCCACCACGTAGGCGGGCCAGCCGATGACGGACTTCGCGCGGTCCCCGGTGTTCTCCAGCATCGCGGCGTCCAGTCCGGCGCCGGACATGGCGGTGAAATGAGTGGCCGGGAGGGAGTCGCCCTCGATCCGGCCGAGATCTATCCGGCGAGCGCCGCCCGACAGCGCGGCGGCCAGGGCGTCTGCGGGTTTCAGGGGCAGCCCCAGGTTCCGGGCGAGCAGATTGCCGGTGCCACACGGCACCACGGCCAGGCTGACTCCGGTGCCGGCCAGTGCGTCCGCCACCGTCCGGACCGTTCCGTCGCCGCCGCAGACCACGACCAGCGATGCGCCGGCGCGGACCGCGGCGGCCGCCTGGCCGCCGCCCGGGTCGTCCGCGGTGGTGGAGACGAACTCCACGGAGTGACGCCCGTGTTGCTCCAGGACCAGCCGCACGATCTCGCGTTCCGCATCGTCGGTCACGGTCGGGTTGATGATGACGACGGTGTGGCCTGCCACGCGTGCGGAGCGTTCCTCCGCGGCCTTCAGAGCGATCTCCATGGCGTTCGACGGCGCAGGGGTGGGGCTGTTGCCTTCGGTCAGCAGGGCGCGGCCGACGATCAGGAGCGACAGGCTGCCGTTCAGCAGTCCGCCGAGGACGTCGGTGGGGTGGTGCATCCCCCGGTAGAGGCGTGCGACCGCCACGAGCAGCGGTACGAGCAGCAGCAGCCCGCCGACCGCTTTCCGCCAGGGACCCCGGATACGGGAGAGCGCCAGAACGGCGAGGCCTGCATAGAGCGCCGTGGCGGCACCCGTGTGGCCGGAGGTGTAACTGGCAGTCGGTGGCGAGGCGTCGAGGCGGTCCACATCGGGCCGGTCGCGGTCCACGGACGCACTGATGACCAGGAACACCAGCGCCTGGAGCGAGACGGAGACGGCGAGGAACACCGCCTCCCGCCACTTCGGCAGCCGGGGTATCAGGATGAGTCCCAGACAGGCCAGAGCGGTGATGATGATCACCGTGGCGGTGTTGCCGGCCTCCGACGCCATGAGCGACGCGTCATTGCGGAGCCCGTTGCGCAGGTGCTCGAAACCCTCGTTGACACGGTCCTCACTGGTCAATGGCCATACTCGACCGGCGGGCCCGGTGATCAGGAGGCCGAGGCCCACCATCAGGGCGGCCTGGCAGACGGTCAGCGCGCCGATCCGGACGGCGGCCGGGCCACTGCCACTGGTCAGGGCGGGGGACCGCCCGGGCCGGGAGACGGCACTGGGCTCCGTGGACCTATGGACCGGTCTTTCCGGCAGGGCGGTAGGCATATAGCGCTCCCAGTGTTCGGCGCTGCGCGACAGCAGCGGTGGTCGGGCGCGGGCTCGGCCCTTCCGGTGCTCCGCCGTCTGCCCCGAAAACCGCCCGGCAGGCGTGCGCACAATGCCTCGCAGCGGGGCGCGCCCAGGACTTGTCCGGGCGATCAAGGTGCCGACGGCTGAGACACGGCGAAACTGGGGACGGTGGCTTCAGCTTGAGAACATCGCCGGCATATGACGTCGTGTGTCACGGTGGCGGGGCATGTACCGGTCCGGGCGGGGGAGGCCACGCATGTTCCGCCGAACTTGTCTCGGTTCCGGCTCCGGTTCGCTCATCGTCCGACGGGGGGCACACTCATCGCCAGGAGCGCGGTGTCGTCGTCGCGTCCTTCGCCGAACGAGTCCAGGAGCCCGGTGAGAGCCTCGACGACGTCAGTGGCCGAGGTGGGTGCGAGGGCCCGGGCGAAGTCCAGGAGCGCTTCGTCGCCATAGCGTTCACCTGCGTTCGGGGTCCGCGCCTCGGTCAGACCGTCGGTGTAGAGCAGCAGGGTGTCACCGGGACCCAAATCCATGGTGACCGTGGTGAACTGGGCGTCCGGAACCACTCCGGCCAACTGGCCGCCCGGTGTGGGCCGGTAGTCGGCACTGCCGTCGGCACGCAGCAGCACGGCAGGGGGGTGCCCGCCTCCGGCCAGGACGATGTGGAATTCAGTGCCGTTCTGGCCGGGTGTCAGCAGGCCGAAGATCACTGTGCAGAACCGCGGTTCGTCCTCCTGTGCCTGGTGGCTGAGCGCGGTGTTGAGGTTGGCCAGGACGGTAGCCGGTACCGGATCGGAGACCGCTGCGGCTCGCAGGGTGTACCGCGCCAACGACGTCACCACGGCCGCGTCGGCGCCCTTGCCGCGTACGTCCCCCATGAAGAACCCCCAGCGGCCGTCGGCCAGCGGGAACAGATCGTAGAAGTCCCCGCCCACTTCGTCGGAGGATGCAAAGTGGTAGTGCGCGGCAACGTCCAGACCCGGAACCGGTTCGAGAGCCGGTGGGATCAGGGTGCGCTGGAGAGTCGTGGCTAGGCGCTGCAGACGTTCGCGGTCGCGCTCGGCTTCCCGTCGGGAACGCAGGAGTTCACGCTCGTAGGCACGTCTGTCACGGGCGTCCAGGAGGGTGGTGCGGATCAGCAGCGGTTCGCCGTCGCGGTCCTGTTTGACGATGGAGGTGACCAGGACAGGCAGCCGGCTTCCGTCGGCGGCCTTGAGCTCCAGCGCGATGCCGCTGACCTCGCCCTGCAGGCGCAGCAGTGGTGAGAAGTGCGTCTCGTGATACAGCCTGCCCCCGATGGTCAGCAGATCGGGGAACTTCTTGTGGCCTATCAGTTCCTCTCGGCGGTAGCCGAGCCATTTCGACAGGGTTCCGTTGACCTTGGCGATCCGCCCGTCCATCAGTGTGGAGAGGTAGCCGCACGGCGCATTCTCGTACAGGTCCTCCGCACTGTCCTCCAGTAGAGCGGAGAACGACAACTGTTCCTGTTCACGGTCGCCCGCCGCCCACAATCCGCTGGTCTCCTCGCCGCCCGGGCGCACCGTTACGGCCCCTGCACGAAGGCGATTATGGCCTCGGTCGTCTCCTCGGGGGCGCTCAGCTGGGGGCAGTGGCCCGTCGAGTCCAGAGTGACCAGTTGGCTCCCGGGGATCTGCGCGTGGACGAAGGCACCCACCTCACGCGGGGCGATCGTGTCGCGTGCACTCTCGACGATGAGCGTCGCAACGGTCACGTCGGCGAGATCCGCGCGGTTGTCGGAGAGGAAGGTGGCTCGCGCGAATACCCGGGCGATCTCCGGATCCGTCCGGCAGAAGCTGTTGGTCAGCTCCTCACCCAGCTCGGGGCGCTCAGGGTTTCCCATGATCACCGGTGCCATCGTCGCGGACCAGCCGAGGTAGTTGCTTTCCAGCGACTCGAGCAGTTCGTCGATGTCCTGCTCGCTGAATCCGCCGTGGTAGTCACCGTCGTCGATGTAGGACGGTGACGGGGTGAGAAGGACCAGCTTGTGGAAGAGCCTGGGCTCCTGCACGGCGGCAAGGACACCGATCATGGAACTGACCGAGTGCCCGACGAAGGCCACGGGCCCGAGGCCGAGCTCCCGGCATATCTCGATGACATCCTGCGCATAGCCCTCCAGAGTGGAGTACCGCGCGGCGCTCCAGGCGGAGAGATCGGAGCGCCCAGCCCCCACATGATCGAAGAGGACCACTCGGAAGTGTTCCTCCAGTGCGGGCGCGACGAGACGCCACAAGGTCTGGTCACATCCGAAACCATGAGCCAGCATGACCACCGGGCCGCCCTCCCGGCCTGTCACCGATATGCGGTTCCTTGTCCGGACATCCATAGGAACATCCTGACACTCCCCGCACGTGACGGCCTGCTCAGCCGGAGCAGGGCGGCTCACCGGCACTGGCAGGGCCGGAGCCGCGCATGATTCTCCGGCCATGCGCGGCCAACCGCGCGGGTTCACGGAACGTTCTCTCAAGTCACAGAGAGCTCGTGTGGCCCGGGCCGCGACGTCCGCCGGTTCAGCCCTGCCGTCCTCGGCGGCAGGGCGAGTACTTCATGGAGGCCGGCCTTCAGTGCGCGCCGGCAGCCGAGGCACCATGGCCGGCAGGTACCGGGCGAGGGGTCAGAACCGGGAACGGGCGGAGGGACAGCGTGACTTCGGATCCGTGGAAGGCCGAAGCGGGTTCACCCTCCAGGTCCCGTTCCGGCAGATCCGTGATCCGCGCGGAGGCCACGGGGAAACCGGCCCTGAGGGTGGTCCGTACGCGTCCGCCTCCGGACTCGTGGAGGCGGACGATCGCGTCGCCCGAGCGGTCGTCCGCGAGCCTGAGCGCCTCGATGACGACGCCGTCCTCATCGATCCGCACCAGCGGTTCGACAGTCGCAGCGCCGGGGACGGCCTGTTCGGGCAGGTTGAAGTGCCATCGACGTGCCGACGCTGGGAACGCGGGCGGTGCTCCTGCGCCTCTGACCAGTCGAGAGTCCGGCGAGAGCGGCAGACTGCGTGAGGGGCATGACCTGACAGGGGTCCAGGTGGGCCGCCTGCGGACCGGCCCACGGATGTCCATGGGGCGGACCCCGGTGTCGGCCACGCAGGCTTGGCGTTCGAGGTGGGTCACCTCATGCTCGAACACATGGAAATCTGTGCCGGCGATCGTAGACATTGGGCGGCGGCGTGATTATGGTTTCTCTCGTAGCCAGAAAGACCGCAGGGCCGGGCAGATACGAACTGCCAGGCAGCAGCACGTGCGGTACAGGTGGCTGCAGTTCGCAGGACGGTTCGGTGGCGGAGTTCCGAAGCCAGGGTTGTCGCAGGACGGCGACGGGGCTGGCGACCGGACCGGGTGGCCCGCAGTGATCAGGGGCCGCCCTGCAGCAGAACCCGTAAATGCGTGCGCAGTACCCAGCAGTGAAGTCAGTGAGCAGCAACCTCGGTGAAGGCGTCGGCTGCGGACGCGCGCACCGGGAGGTTCGTCAGTGGGGTTCCAAGCCGGAGCAGACGCAGGACGGGCGACGGGGCTGGCTGGCGAAGAGTGGCGCTGTCACAGGCCACGGAGCAGTGAAGCGTCAGGTATGTGATCGATCCCAGAGGGAAGAACGGAGGAGCCGGGCGCCATCAGGATCGCCCGGGCCAAATGACTGGGCCCGGGTACCGCAGGACATCGATAGTGAGGTGGTCTCCGGTCAAGCAACCGCGATCCCCGCACCCCCGACAGCATCACGTCGGGGCATGCGGAAACAGAAGGCCGGCACAGCATTAAGGGCCGGCAGATGGTGTAGCAGTTCCTTCGGGGCCCTGGTGCCATATGGCACCAGGGCCCCTCCACGCGTTCCACAGAGAGGTGCAAATGACAGCAGATGACTCGTTCGGCCGTCTCGATGACGACGACTACCCCGCTTACACCATGGGCCGGGCCGCTGAAATGCTCGGCACTACGCAGGGTTTCCTCCGCGCCATCGGCGAAGCCCGCCTGATCACCCCGCTGCGCTCCTCGGGCGGCCATCGCCGCTACTCCCGCTACCAGCTGCGTATCGCCGCGCGCGCCCGGGAACTCGTCGACCAGGGCACCCCCATCGAGGCCGCCTGCCGCATCGTCATCCTTGAGGACCAGCTCGAAGAAGCCCAGCGCATCAACGCCGAATACCGCGAGGGTGTCAGGCCGTCCGGCACGGCAGATGCCTGACCGGTGAGCCGGTACGGTGCGCCCCGCGGTTCCTGAACACAGGGGAGAGGTACGGCGACGGCCGGCTGACGCAGGCGCGCGGGAAGGGCTCCGGCGCTGTGATCGCCGGAGCCCTTGACCAGTCAGGATCTGCCGGCTTCTGCTGCCGGCCCGCGTGTCTTCGCCCGGAACCGGTTACGTGGTCCGGGTGAGGTCCGCGCGGCCGAACAGCAGGCCATATCCGGCAGGGAGCCGGGCCAGGAGCGGTCCACGGGGTTGGAGTCGGCGAGGCGGTTCAGGGGGTTGGAGCAGGCGAGGTGTGCGACGACGGTGAGCACGGCTGCGGTGTCCCACCGCGTGGTGGCAGGCGTGGCGCCTGTGCGCGTGGCCAAATCCTTGACGAATCCCCAGCCGGTGAGGGGTTGCGGGTCGGGAGATCTGGCTGGTGAAGTCGAGGCGGCCCTCTGATTCTGTGAGTGGTCACGCCAGGAGTGCTCAGGTGTGCTGGGGGCTGCCACAGGCAAGGTCGTAGCGGCCTGGATGCCCCTTGCGATACGAATTGCAGTGGGAAACGGCTGTGAAGAAGTGCCGTCAGGTGCTGTCGTCGGCAGCGGGCTTCTGGACCCATGCAGAGGCGATCGTGTCCGCGGCGATGGTCGGGGGCAGACCCGTCAGCGCCTTCAGTTGAGCGGGTGGGTAGGGAGTTGGGCCGTGCCACTCGAGGAGCATCACGGTGGCGTCGTCGTTGAGGCGGTCGTGGTGGTACTCCAGGTGGTGCCCGATCAGTCGCCGTAGGGTTTCCGGGACCGGGAGGCCGTCGGAGTGGTGGCGGATGAGGAAGTCGGTCAGGCGGTCAAGGCCGAACTCCTGCCCCTTCTCGTTGCGGGCTTCGGTGATGCCGTCGGTGTAGAACAGGAGGCGGTCCCCGGGTTCGAGCTGGTCGCGGCGCACGGCACCGCGCATACCCAGCCCGGTTCCCAGCGGTGGGGCGGGTGGGCAGGACAGATGCACGACGGTGCGGTTGCCGCGGATAATCACCGGGGGATGATGACCGTAGTTCGTCCAGGTCAGTACACCCGTAGTCAGGTGAAGGTCGGCCATGATGCTCGTGGCATAGCGGTTGCCTGCGAATTGCTCGGTCAGTGCCGCACCGACTCCTTCGGCTGTCTGCAAGAGGTCGGCACCTTGGCAACGGTGGACGCGGGCAGCGGCCAACGCAAGATTGGCAGTCAGTCCGGCAGCAGTGTCATGCCCCATGGCGTCGAAGACGGAAAGATGCATGGTCTCCCCTGCCAGGGCGTAGTCGAAGGCATCTCCGCTGACTTGGTAAGCCGGTTCCATGACCGCACTGATCAAGAGCCGATCGGTCGCAAAGGTCCGAGGCGGCATCAGCCGCCATTCCATCTCGGCTGCCACTTTCATTTTCCGGCGGCGAACCAGCCTGGAGTACGAGTCGCTTGTTCCACGCTTGCTCTCCAGGAGAAGGGCGACAAGGCCGGCGAGCCTGTCCAGATCGTCATCCGCTTCGACCTGTGCGCCCGGCATACCGACCCGGAGCACCCCCAGACGCTCGGTGCCGTCCAGCAGGGGGACCCACCACTGCCCCGTCGTGGAAGCCGAGGCCGGCGAGATCTTTCCCAGTTGGAAGGCTCGCCCGGCCACGGTTCCTTCAACGGCCAAGTCATTCGGCACGTCAACCCCACCGGGGCTGGTGTCGACGTTGCCGGCGAGCAGGCACAACCGTTCCTGACGCAGGTCAGCCACATAGATGAGCACGTGAGGCCAGCCCGCCCGACCGGCATGTGACGCGACAGTGCCGGGCAACTGCTCCAGGGTCATCAGATGGCTCGCATCGATCAGCTCTCCCAGCACCCTGGCACGCGCCACTTCCGTGCCGCTCATCGATGACACCTTCCTGACGGCCCGGAGAACTACGTCACGATCAACAATAGCCGGGGGCGAGCACCCAGCTTGAGAAGCAGATGCAGATTCGAGCGAATGGAAAGGGCTGCGAGTGCGCATAAACAATGGTGTCCAGCGCAACCGATTCCAGCCCAAAGAGTTCCACGTCATGGACGACCAAGAATGCTAGGGCTTCGCGGACTCTTTTGGTCGTGGAGGGCGAACAGTGCGCAATATGTCCGCGTCGCAGGCCACCCCTCCGCCGGCGTGACGTACGTGCGGGGTACCCGTGTGCGTCCCCGCTCGACCGTGAGTAACGCGGTCTCGGGAGCCGGCACGCCGCGCTGTTCCCTCGAGCGTCGCTGCCGGCAGGAGCAGGGGCACCGTCGGCGATTCGGGAGAGGCGGAGAGGCCGCCTCTGCGACCAGAGCCACCCCACACGGTATGAGCGACTACACGGGCGGGCGTGGTGGGACCATGGCCCAGCGAATCGCGGCGGTCAGCGCTCGCCCGGTCGGGGTCACGCAGGCTTCGGCGATGCGGGACAGCCGGGGCAGCTCCAGTGACGTACGGGCCCACTGAGGGAGGGCGGCGACTGAGTTCGCGGCGAGGACGGCATAGGGGGCACGGGCAACCCAGGGCAGGGGCGGGTGCAGCAGAATGAAGCGTGCTGCCTCGCGTGCTTCCCTTGTCGGGCGCAGTTCGCCCCGGTAGGCCCCGAGGTGGGCAGCGAGTTCTCTGCGATTGCGGGGAGGGTCTGTGACGCCGAGTGCTTCCGCCACCCGTGCCGTGTCGGCGATGTAGCCGTCGCACCCAGCTGCGTCGAGCGGTTCGACTCCGTATCGCTGGTGGGCGAGCAGGAAACTCTCGACCTCGGCCACATGCACCCAGCCGAGAAGGTGTGGATCAGCGGCGTAGTAGGACTCTCCGCGCGAAGTCGTTCCGCGCACCTGGCTGTGTACGGCACGGACATGGTCGACCGCCTGCTGTGCGTCGTCCGCTGTTCCGTACGTGGTCACGGCGAGGAAGGTACTGGTGCGCTGGAGCCGGCCCCAGGGGTCGCCGCGGTAACCGGAATGAGCCTCCACGGCAGCCATGGCCAGCGGGTGCAAGGACTGGAGCAGCAGCGCCCGCAGTCCCCCGATGAACATGGACGCATCGCCGTGGACAGTGCGAATCGGCCGGTCCGGACCGAACCAGCGCGGGCCGGGCTCGCCGTGGATACGGGCGCGGTTCTTCGGCCCCGCGGGACCGGCGACCTGGGCAAAGATCGCGCTGCCCAGCCGCTCCCGCAGGCCGGATGCGGCACGTGTGGACGAGTCCATAAGGCCAGTATGCGCTCACGGCCATTGCGGGCGCCGTGCCCGCCGCTGGGCCGTGTTGTGGAAGCCGCTGACAGGCAGCGGCTCGGCGAGCCTCAGTGTCTGCGAGGTGTTCTCGGCCCATAGAGCACCACCCGTGCTTCGACGGCAGATCCCCGCCAAGAACACAGGTACGCACCCGCCACTGAATCCCGTCGATGAGCCTGTACCGGCCCAACGGCGGTTGCCCCAACACCGCAGCCGGCAACAACGGCCCCAGCGCCAGCCATTGCTCGTCAGGAAACTCCTCGCCCTCGACCCCGGAATCATCACGACGCGAGACAGGGGACGGAGCCACATCCAGAACATGGCCGACTGCTACCCAAAGGGCGACGTCGTCCCCCACGCCATGCTCGGCATTACCCGCCTGCGCAACCTCGCCCTGGCCGGATGGCCCACCGGGCCGCTTCCAATTCGGCAGGGACCGGGTGTGCGGCCCTTGGGGGCGGGTAGTCGGAACGACGTCCGGAGCCCGGATCCCGTGAAACAGGAGGATGGCCATGGCGGTGCCGAAGACGAGCGTGCTGGTTCTGGACTGCGCGGAGCCGAGGGAACTGGCTGAATTCTACGCCGTGTTGCTCAATGCGGAAGTCCACGTCGGTCGCGAGCCCGACATCGTGGAGGTCGTGGGTCACACCGGGGTGCATCTCGAGATCCGCAGGGACCACGGTTACGCGCCCCCCAGTTGGCCGCGCCCCGACGATTCCCAGCAGGCTCACCTGCGCATTCTGGTGGCACGAGAGGATATCGACGAGGCGGAGCGCGAGGCGGTCGGCCTCGGCGCGCGTCCTATGGACACGAAGAACAACGGGGGCGTCCGTGACACGCGCGTCTATTCCGATCCCGCAGGGCACCCGTTCACGCTGGCCACACCTGCCTGATATGCCGGACAGCCTTTAGCTGTCCCACGTGCGGGAGGGGCTCTGTGATCCCGCGAAGAACCTACTAAGGAGTCCTCATGTCCTCCTCGATAGTCGAGACCGTCGATATCAAGGCCCCGGTGGCCATCAGCTGGGCACTGTGGAGTGATGTGGCGCAGTGGCCCAGGTTCCTGAGCCATGTCCAGCGCGTCGATCCACTGGACGAGCGCCGTTTCGCTTGGCAGCTCGCCCTGCCGGGGGTCGACAAGAGCTTCGTCGCTGAACTCACCGAGGTAGTAGCGGAGAACCGGATCGCCTGGAAGACGACGGAGGGTGTGCATCACGCAGGCGTCGTCACCTTTCATCGATTGGATGACGAGTCGAGTCGTTTGACCCTGCAGATCGAATATGACCCCCAGGGATTTATCGAGCACGTGGGATCCCTCACCAATCTCGACTCGGTTCTGGCCAATTACGACCTCGGTGAGTTCCAGACGCTGGCCGAGCGGCTTGCCGCAGGCGACCTGCGCTGAAGGAACCTGTGACACGGCGATGATCCGAAACGAGGGCACGGCCAAGAGGCTTGAGTCAGCGCCACCGACACCTCGCCCACCCGCACACACCAGCCGTGAGGGCCTTTCCCCTGCTCCGGAGCCGTGTGCGCAGAGACTCGGAGGACACGGGCCCGGGTACCGCACGGTATCGATGCTGAGATGGTCTCCGGGCGAGCGACGGCGATCCCCGCACCCGCTCTCAACCCCCGTGAGCCGGTGCGGAACACGTAGGCCGACGCAGTAACAGCGCCGGCAGATGGTGTAACAGTTCCTTCGGGGCCCTGGTGCCAATGGCGCCAGGGCCCCTCCACGCGTTCCATGGAGAGGCGCAGGTGAGAGCCGACGGTTGGTTCGGCCGTCTCGATGACGACTGCACCGCCTGCACGATGGGCCGGACCGCCGAGACAATCGGGTCGTCCGTACCGTTTCGTCCGGGTACGGCGCGCTGAGAACCGGCCGGGACCTCCGCACGGCCGTCACCGTCTTCTTGTAACCAGGGCATCGCGCCGATGCGTTGAGGGAATTCCTGGCACGGCCGGAGGCGCTGTGCTGGAGATCGTGGTCCGGACGGCGGCTCCGGCCGCTCTGTTCTCCACCCACCTCTGCCACCTGGCCGTTCAACCGCCTCCTGCCAGCGGTACCAGCTCGCCTCGCTTGCCACCCGAGGCTGCCACCACCGTGTTCCACGGTTCCCACAAAACCTGGTGGAACCTAAGGGCTGTCCCGCAATTCCTGGCGGGCGCGCGACGTCAGCTACGGCACCTCGCCGCGTTGTCGGAACGCCCGAATACATCCAGTATTCGGGCGTCCCTCCGCCTTGCGATGCCCCGCATCTGACGCCGCGCGCTGATCCACCAGGAATTGCGGGACAGCCCTTAGCCGGCGCTGCCAGCCCATTTCCCCGGGGCTGTGCTGTCCACCGGCATGGGTATCGTGTCCGACCTCGACTTCACGTCCTGTGTCGGAGAATTCGCCGGACAACCGCCACTTGCCCGAGCCCCCGACGAACACCGTGTGCGTAGACCCGACCGCCCCTGGCTGCTCGTCGACGCGCTCGAACGCCCGAAGGGCGCCTCACAGGTGAAATCCCTGTTGAGGCGCCCTTCTTCGGCGTCTCGAAGAACCCCAGCTTCTGCGGGGAGGACACCAGGACGTTCGTCGTACTCGGGTGAACGCTTGGTGGCAGACGTCACCGTTCAGGCTCCGACCTCGCCACCGCAACCAGGGGAACTTCATGTGGGGGCGAGGACTTGCTCCCGCCCGTGCATGATCTATACGGCCAACTTCAAGCGCTGGACCGGTGCCTCAGACAGCGGCTGTGCCTGAATGCCTGGGTCGAACGGCCGCCGGCCGCTTTCCTCCCTTCGGCGCGATTGCCACCTGGGGGGCGCTCGCCCGAAGGAGTGCATCGGCCGCGTTCAGGGCCTGTTTCACATCGGTGACGCCCGTCATGACGCACAGTGTGTACGCCGTGTCCTCGCGTCGTCGGACGGTGCCCGGCGTTGAGTAACGCTCGTCCTCGACTACTGCGTCGGCGTGGCGGGACAACGCGGCACGCAGGTCACCGGGCGTGGGATGCAGCAAGGCCAGCTCCTCCTCGAATGGATTCGTCCTTCCGACCGATACAGCGGCACGGGTATCGCTCAGGACGATGTCCGGATGCCCCCCTTCGTGCAGAGCATTCCTGGGCTTTTCCGGGCGGTGAACCGCACCGCCGGACGCGGCAGTGGCGTCGGCGGCGCGAGGACGGCTCTCGGCTCTGCACAGTTCCCCCGGTCCCGAGGACATCATCGGGGGACTGGTCGAGCAGTCAGCTGAAGGCTCTCGAAGGGGCCTCGGCGAGGCGTTGCGTATGAGCGTGTCCTCGGCCCGGCCCACGCCGATCACGATCTGCTGGAGTGACCTCCGACGCCCGGGTGTGAGCGACGAGACCGTGGAGGCGCGGGGCGCCTGATCCAAGGCGCCGACCCGGGAAGGCCGACCCGGCCCAGGCATCTCTCGACGCCCTGTCATCGTCGCGAGCGAGACCTGCGGCCTGCCGCCCGAATGCGACGGCCACCGGTCGGAGAAGGGCCGTGAATATTGGCCTGCCCATGCGACCTTTGGCATGGTCCTGTCGTGTGATGCCTTGCGCGGTGCCGTGCGACGATCACCTCGGCCGGAGCGGCAGCGGGATCGCGGCCCTCAGAGCTCTGGCCGTGCGGACCGGTCCTCGCGTACGGGGGCCCGTCACCCCGTCGACTCATCCGGGGTGGGGTGCTCCGGGTGGATGCCCGCATTGCGTGCGGTGTTGCGGCCCGCGCCGGCCTCATCGGGATCGGGCTCATCGGGCTCCGGCTCGCCTGCGAGGTGTTCGGAACCCGGCGGGAGAATCACGTCGAGGGCGTCCTCACCGTCCTGGACCTGCTGGTCGGGTACATCGGCGGGTATCGGCGGCGGGCTGCCCTTCGCCCCGGTGTAGGCGGTGCCCTGGGGCCTGCGGTCGGTCATGTCACTGCTCCCGTCGGTGGTCCTCGCCCGCCCTGGTACGGGGCGGGCTGGTGTTGCACGTCGCGTACCCCCTGCGCCCGACGCGACGCACGGAGACCGGCCGTGCTGTCCCGGGGGCGGGGGACGACGTAACAGGCGTTGACAATTCCACGGCGTCCGCGCCTCGCGCGCAGCCGCTGACACGAATTCTTCCTGAGGTTTCGTCCGCCGCGCCCGCGAGCGTATCGAAACGACAGGTGCCCTGCGGCGGCACTCCGCCCGGCAGATAAGGCGCGTCGTAGCCTCGCGCCGGGGGCGCTCCATGATGCTCAGGGGCCGCTGGACAGCGGCCGGGCGCTCCGCAAACGGCGCCCGGCATCGCTGGTGGGAGTCGAACCACGTGCGGGAGGAGGTAGGTCGTGACGCACCGGGTAGACGGCGTCACGGGTGGCCGACCGCGCCGCCTCGTACGTGACGTGAGGAGAACCTGATGGACGGGATCGTGCTCCGCCCAGGCTCTGGTAGTGACCTGCACAGCCGGTCTCGCCTCGGTGCTGCCGGTGTGGGCGGCGGCCCTCATCGTCACGGCGTGACGGCTGTGGCCGCCGTGAGCGCCCTGGCAGGGAAGGGCCGAATCGCGGGGCCGGCGCCCCGCCCCCGAGCAGACCATCGCCAGCGTCAAGACTGATCTGGCCGAGAACGGAGAAGGCACCCCGATGACTGACGAATCCCGAAACAACTTCGGCAACCCCACCCCCGAGGAGCTGCGCGAAAGGGTCGAGCGCACCCGCGACGAACTCGGGCATACCGTCGAGGCGCTGGCGGCCAAGGCCGACATCAAGGCGCAGGCGAAGGAGAAGACGGCTGCTGTGAAGGAGCAGGCTGCTGAGAAGGCTGCCCTGGCCTCCGGAGAGATCCGGGAGAAGGCCGAGCAGGCCGTGCAGTTGGTGAAGGCCAAGACGCCCGATCCCGTCCTGAAGAAGACCGCGCAGGCCGCGGCACAGGTGCGCGAAAGCACAGCCCGCGCGGGGCAGTACGCGGCGGCCAAGGCTCCCGATCCGCTGCTCAAGGAGACCCGCCGTGCCGCGGCGGTCGTACGAGCCAACCGCACGCCGATCATCGCAGGCGGTGTGCTGCTTGCAGCCTTCCTGCTGGTGCGCCGCGGCCGGGGGAGCCGCTGATGAAGGCGCCCCACATCCCCTACAAGCCGCTCGGGATGGCTTTGGGCACTGCTGGTGGTTTGATCGCCGGGGCTGCCTTCAAGCAGGCGTGGAAGATCATCGAAGGTGAGGACGACGCCCCCGACGCCACGGACGAGGACCGGACGTGGCAGCAGATCCTGATCGCGGCTGCTCTCCAAGGCGTGATCTTCGCTGTGGCCAAGGCCGCGGTCCAGCGCTCGGGCGCCGTGGTCACACGACGCCTGACGGGCACCTGGCCCGGCTGATGTGCCGCGGCGCCTCTCGCCCGTGCCCGGACTCCACAGCGCCGGCCCGGGCCAGGGCGAGCAGCAGAATGGTGGTTCGACACCGTGCCCCTGTGCGGGTCGAGCGCCAAGGTGATCGGGCGGCGATGGGCCCGGGAGCCGCCGGGGCCGGTCGCCCGGGCCAGGTGAACCCTGGACCTCGCCCTCAGCAGGACCTCCACACCCTGGGAGCGGCCGGGGTCCCCGCAATTCAGCAGAGGCCGCCGTGCATGCACGGCAATTATCAGGCAACACGAAAGCCAACTGGCCTATGTCACAGGCTGGTCGACAACACCGAGCTAGGAGGCACCATGCCGCTCACATTTCGCAAGAGCTTCAGGATCCTCCCGGGCGTGACCCTCAACATCAACCGCAAGTCGTGGTCGATCACGACAGGCGGCAAGCACGGTCCGCGACGGACCCGTAGCAGCACCGGTCGGCGTACGACGTCGATGAACCTGCCGGGCCCCTTCGGCTGGCGCCGCACCACCCGTGCAAGCCGCCACTGAGCGATGCAGGCAAGTAGGCCCTTGACGCGGCGTGATGTCGTTCTCGCACCACCCTTGCCGCGGTCAGACAGTGTCCGCGGCGGGTGCCGCGTCGGCATGACGACCGACCCCCGTGCGGTGCAGCATGGCGAACGGGGCGGCAGGCCGGCTTTCCATGGGCTGTGCCCCACCGCCGTCCGGCGGAGAGTCGGCACCCGAGCGGGTGCAGTGCCGAGCCGACGCCGGTACCGTCCGGTGCGCTCGCACCCCTCGGGTCTCGCGGTGGTCGCAGGAAAGCTGTGACGGACCTCCGAGATCATCAGGGCACGCGTCGGCATGGGAAGCCCGTACTCGTCCGGCTCCCCGCCTCGTTGGCCCACGGTTCCAGCGGTGCCTGGAACCCATTGAGCGGAACGGCACCGTCGGTCGGCACCGGTGGCGGTGAGTGCATG
This sequence comes from Streptomyces sp. LN549, assembly GCF_043203805.1. Taxonomy (NCBI): domain Bacteria; kingdom Bacillati; phylum Actinomycetota; class Actinomycetes; order Kitasatosporales; family Streptomycetaceae; genus Streptomyces; species Streptomyces sp. LN549. The sequence continues at coordinate 8,905,082 of NZ_JAZHRI010000002.1, forward strand.
TGATGGTTCTGTGGGGGTAGTGGGTCGTTGTCATCCGGACCGGGTGGCTTCCGACCAGGGAGTATCTCGTTGAAGTCAACAACGCGCCGCTTACGTACGAGACTTGGTGTCACGTTCGTCGCCTCCGTCACGCTGCTCACCTTCACCGGTTCACCACAGGCGGCGGCTCCGGTGCTGGGGCGGACCGCCACCGCGGCCGAGCTGACGGACGCGACGCTCGGCTACCGCGCTGACAGCCGGGCTGACGGATTCGTCGCGGGGGCCACAGCGGCCCCGCCGTACACAAAGCTGTGGTCCCGGGACTTCGGGACCGTGGTTTCGGCGCCCGTCGCCATCGGCGACAAGGTGTACGCGGTTGTCAACGCGGACGACGGCACCGAGGGCGGCCCGCGCATGATGCTCGTCGGGGTCCAGGCCGCCACTGGCAAGGACCTGTGGCCGGCCGTCTCCCTGGAGCAGAACGAGCCTCAGGCCGGGGTGTCGTACGGGGGCGGTCTGCTCTACACGCAGACGTCCCGCGGCACAATCGCCGCCTGGGATCCGGCCACCGGACTGCAGAAGTGGTCGGTGACCATCGGCTCGGCGTCCATGCAGTACCCGCCCGTCTGGTACGACGGGCTGCTCTACCTGCAGGACGGTCGCGGCACAGCGCTGGCGCTGCGCGCCGACACTGGCACCCGGGCGTGGACGGCTTCCCTCTCGGAGTGGTCCTGGGCCCCGACCGTCGTCGACGCCTCCGGAGTGTGGATCGGTTTCGACAGCATCGCCTGGCACCACCTCGACCTCAAGACCGGGGCGGAACTGCACCGCTTCCATGTGCCCGACGTATGGGGCGCGTACGGCAACCCGGTTGTTCTGGGCGCCGGCGCGGCCTGGGTGCGCAGCAGCGACAGCGACGACGAGACGGTTACCGCCTATAGCCAGAAGAGCGGCGTGGCAGTGCGAAAACTGCCCGCGGACGCGACCCCCGTCTTCGGCCCGGGCCGTGTGTACACCGCTCATCGCGGCAAGGTCAGCGCGCTCAGCACCAGCACGTACAAGGCAGCCTGGACCTACACCAGTTCCGTGAACGCGGCCACTGTGCGTCTCGTAGCCCATGGCTACGTGTACGTGGAGGATGCCGACGGACGCCTCGTGGTGCTCGACCAGACCACTGGCAAGGTGGCGTGGTCGTACCGGCGTTACCCCGCGCCTCCGCCGACGTCGAACTTCGTCGCCGAGGACGACGGGCGCGGCTTCGTCGTTCCCGGCATCGCCACGTCCAAGGCCCGGCTCTTCGTACCCGGCGCCGAAGGCACCCTGATCGCCTTCCGTAAGGGGTAGGGCGGCGCGCTTCACGTTGGCCAGGCGTAGCGTCGCTGTGAGCTGGGCACCTCGGCGACGTCGTAGTCGACAGGGCGTCGTGAACGGGCCTTGGGCAGGCGCTGTGAACGGCAGGCCCGTCGCCCCGCCCCGGCCGACGTTTGTCGGCCGGGGCGGAAGTGACCTGCCGTGTCAGGAGAGGGTGCAGCTGACTGTCGGAACGCCGCCCGAGCCCGGCGTTCCCTGGAAGCCGAAACTCGTGTGCGCACCGGGCGCGAGGCTGCCGTTGTAGGGGGTGCTCGTGACGCTGACCGCGGATCCGGTCTGGGTGTAGGCCGCGTTCCACATGTTCGTGACCTTCTGGCTTCCCGCCCAGGCCCAGCTCACCTTCCATGCAGCGGCGCTCGCGGTACCCGTGTTGGTCACGGTCACGTCCACGCCGAAGCCGTTCCCCCAGTCTCCGCTGACGGTGTAGGTCGCTGTGCACCCGCCGTTGCCGCTGGATGCTCCGGGGGTGGTGGCCGTCACGGAGGCGGAAGCCGCTGAGGTGTTGCCCGCCGCGTCGCGTGCCCGGACGGAGTACACGTACGACGTCCCGGCCGTCAGACCGGAGTCCGTGTAACTGGTTCCGGTGGCCGTGCCGACCTTGGTGGAACCGCGGTAGACGTCGTAGCCCGTGACCCCGGTGTCGTCGGACGCTGCCGTCCACGACAGCGAGACCGAGCCGCTGGTGGTTCCGGTGACAGTGAGGCCGGCCGGAACCGAGGGAGCCTGGGTTTCGCTGCCGTCACCTCCGTCACCTCCGTCGCCGAAACCCGGCGCCTTGATGCTCGCCAGGTAGCCGTCCTTCACGGTGTCGACGGTGGCCCAGTCGTCCTTGAGGATGCCGCCGGTGTCACCGGAGTTGGGGTTCCAGGACCAGAAGGTCCACGAGAAGCTGTCGCCGCCGTACTGGCCCGTCGGGCGCAGGTAGTCGGCCAGGGCCTTCAGCCATTTCTGGTCGGTGGCGGACTGGAGGGTGGTGCCGAACTCGCCCACCCATACCGGCGCGATGTTCTGCTTGAAGATGTAGCCCCAGTACTTGTCCCAGACGCCGGGCATGTTGCCAGGGAAGGCCGCGTCGCTGAACCAGGGCTGCTGGGCCACGCTGGTCGCGTAGTCGTGCGCCGAGTAGACCACCCGGTGCGCAACGCTGAGCTCCACCGGATACTGGCCGACACCCATGAGGTTCCCGCCCCACCAGCCGGACACCCCGTTGAAGGTCTGAACGCCCTCAACGAAGACCAGCAGATCGGGATTGACGGACAGTACGGCGTTGCCGCCGCGCTGTGCTGCCAGCCGCCAGTCCTTCGTGGTGTCCCCGCAGCCCCAGCAGGCCGGATCGTGCGGTTCGTTGTGCAGGTCGATGCCGATCACCGCGTCGTTGCCGGCGTAGCGGCCGGCCAGCGCCTTGAGGTTGGCAAGCCAGGTCGATTCCGGGACGGACGCGGTGTACCAGAGCGCCGACTGGCCGGCGGCGTCGGGCCGGTGCCGGTCCAGGATGACCTTCATGCCGATGCTGCCCGCATGCTCCACGATCCGGTCCATCACCTGGAGCGAGTCGAGGCCCTGCAGATCGCTGTTCATGCCCGCGGAGTAGTTGATGCTCGTGGGTGCCGTGCCGGTGAAGATGTCGTCGCTGTAAGGCAGCCGGATGGTGTTGTAGCCCAGCGACTGCATCTGGTCGATCATGCTCTTGTAGTCGCGGGACCACAGGCCGTGGGGCACGTAGTTGGACGTCTCGAAGCCGAACCAGTTGATTCCGGCGATGCGGACCGGCTGGTTGGCGGCGTCCAGGAGCTGACGGCCGCTGGTGTGCCAGTAGCCGGCACCCGGCGCGACATTGGCAGCGGTTGCCACCTGAGAAGCCGCGAGGGGGAGGAGCAGAGCGGCCGCGGTAACGGTGGCCGTTCTGACCGCTCGCCGGAGAAGACGGAGAGGGCGGAGAAGGCGGAGAGGGTGAAGCACGGTGCTGGTTCCTCTCTCGGGGGCAAGGTCCAGCGACATGATCATGGGAGCGCTCCCATTCTGTCGCGCACCGTGCCGCTGATGGCATGGGGGATGGTGGTGTCGCGGGCGATCGCCGTTCCCGATCCCGGGCTGAACTCCGTTGCCAGGGGTGGGAGTCGATGGCTTGCGACCCGGCGCCATAAAAGCGATAGAGCAATGGGCATGTCAATGGGGTGGGCAGTGTTCATCACTTGAAGGAGTGCTGCCCGACCGGGCGCCGACCCCGGCGGCGGCCGGCTTCGGCAACCGAGCGAGGTGATCACGGGACCGAGTCCCGCCCTCGCCGCCGAAGAGTCGCCCCGGCCGCGCTCTGATCCCTATCGGATGAAACGTCGCCGGATACCCGTGTGGCGGAGGAGACGATTCCCCACGCTGCTGCTGTGTACAGGATGATCAAGGATCAGGGCCGGCGCCGGAGCACGGACGGCGCCCGCGTGGGGAAGCAGAGACAGCCACGGAGCACACCGGCCCAAGTGCCGCGTCCGTCGCGGGGGACACCGCCACGGGCCCCGTTGTACGAGCGCGCCCGGTACTGGTTCGACAACACGCTGGCGAGGGGGGTGACCGCTCTCATCGGATGGCTTGCCGTCGCATGCCTGGCTGTCGTGGTCCCGGTGAGCGCACTTCTGGTGTGGACGGACGACCAGGCCCCGCACACGGCATGGGCGAAGACGGCGGCGGTGTGGCGGAGCGTCGGGCAGACCCTCAGGCTGGGAGGAGAGGTGGGCTCACCGCTGCGCGTCGTTCTGTCGGTCCTGCTGGCGTTGATGGCTCTCTTCTACGTCTCCACCGTCGTAGGCCTCATCACCACGGCCATCACCGAAGAGCTCATCGCCCTGCGGCGTGGCCACTCCACAGTGCTGGAGAGCGGTCACACCGTCGTGCTCGGCTGGTCGGACCAGATCTTCACCGTGGTGGCCGAGCTCGTCGCAGCCAACGCCAACCAGCGCCGAGGGGCCGTCGCGGTCCTGGCCGACCGGGACGTGACCGAGATGGAGGAGGAACTGCGCAGCGAGGTGGGGGACACCGGCCGGACGAGGATCGTCTGCCGCAACGGACGCCCCACCGATCCGGGCGCGCTCGCACGAGTCAGCCCGGCCACGGCGGACGTCGTCCTGGTCCTGCCGCGCGACCACCCGGACGAGGACGCGGAGATCGTCAAGAACCTGCTGGCCCTGCGGACAGCTGTCGACGACGACACCCGGGTGCGGACCGTGGCCGTGGTGCGAGATACCCGGTATCGCCTCGCCGCCGAACTTGCGGCCGGTCCGGACGCAGTCGTGCTCGAGATCGACGACGTCACCGCCCGGCTTGTGGCCCAGTGCGCCAGGCAGTCCGGGCTGTCGCGCGTGTACCAGGAGTTGCTCGACTTCGCCGGTGACGAGTTCTACGTCGTCGACGCACCGGCCCGGACCGGCAGTGTCTTCGCCGAGGTGCTGAGGGCATGTCCCACGTCCAGCGTGGTCGGGGTCGTACGAATGGACGGGACCCTCCACCTGAACCCGCCGGCCACCTCGGTTCTGCGCCCGGGCGACCGGCTTGTCGTGATCGCCCAGGACGACGACACCACGGTCACCACCGACGTACCCGCCGCATTCGACGAGTCGGTGATGGTGAACCGGGCACCGGCGGCAGCGCGCCCCGAACGGGTGCTGCTCCTGGGATGGAACCGCCGCGCCCGACACATCATCCGCCACCTCTCCGGCCATGTCGCGGCCGGTTCCGTCGTCCACGTAGTGGCCCACGGCGGCGAGAGCCTGGCAACAGAGGTACGGGAGGCCGCGGCGCAGGCCGCTCCCACGCTGACCGTCACTTTCCGTCCGGGCGACCCGACGCTTCCGGGGACGGTGAACGACCTGGACCTCGCCGATCACGACGGCGTCATCGTGCTCGGCCCCGACCGTGGGCCCGGTCCCGACTCACCGGACGACCGGACGCTGGTCACGCTGCTGCTCCTGCGTGATCGCGAGCGCACCTCGGGGGTCCCGGTCCGGGTGGTCACCGAGATGACGGACGACCGTAACAGGGCCCTCGCCCCCGCAGGCGTCGGCGCCGACTTCATCGTGAGCGGAAAACTGGTCGGTCTTCTGATGGCTCAGATCTCCCAGAACTGGCATCTCGCAGGCCTGTTCCGGGAACTACTGGCTCCGCAGGGCAACGCGATCCACCTCAAGCCCGGCGGCGACTACATCCGGGCAGGACAGCGGGCATCCTTCGCCACGGTCGTCGAGGCGGCCTCGCGCCGCGGGGAGTGCGCCATCGGATACCGCAGTCGCGGCCTCGCACGAGCAGGGATCGACCACGAGGTGCGGATCAACCCCGCCAAGGCCGAGGTCCGGTACTGGAGCGCGGATGACGAGGTGATCGTGATGGCCGGGCACTGACGTGACGGCGGGTCACTGTCAGGGAACCGGCCATTTCTTCCTCACTTCACTTCCCCCTTCTTCCGCTCGGCTTCTGCACGCAGAGCGCGACCTCGCTCGGCGGGGTCGTAGTTCGGTCCGACGCCTTCGATCAACAGCAGGTCGCCCTCGATGTGGTCGGCCCGCAGACGCAGAATGGCCCGGTAGGCAGGGGAGTCGTACCAGGCACGGGCTTCGGCCAGGCCCGGGAACTCGATCAGTACCATGCTGCCGGGCCACGTGCCCTCGACGACCTCGGCGGGCGGACCATGGATGACGAAGCGGCCGTCGAAGGGGTCGAGAGTCGACTGGATGCGATCCAGATACTCGATGACGTCGGAGTGATTCCGGCGGCTGCGGAGATGAGCGAAACCGTAAGCGGGCACGACGGGTTCCTTCCCTTCCGGGGGCGCGGGCGATATCCGGAACGTAGCTGAGGAAGGTGGGCGGCGCGATTACCTCTGAGGTCATGGGCGGCGCATCCGGAGTGCGCTGCTTGGGCTGCCGCTCGCGAGGTGGAGCGCATCGGTGCACTCGATTCCGATCTCTCGGTTTGGGGGCGGGGCTGCGAGCCGGCGCCGATGCCCGCCGGCGGCACCGGCACCGGCACCGGCTCGCGCGACCAGGGCCTCTCGTCTGGATCATGCCGGGCTCGAGGGCTCTGTGATTCGGCCTGATCCAAACGAAAAACCCTAGCCCAGCCCCGTCGGCCGACGGGACAGGCTTGTCGCCTGCCGCACGTCAGTGAGCGGACGCAGCCGGTAGGTGTACGCGTAGTCCCGGTCGGCGAGAAGTTTGTACGCGTCGTGTGTCTGCGCGCCCCAGCTGTTGTCGCCGCCGACGCCCATCTGCCGGTGGTTGACCCGCAGGATCACCTCGTCACGGGGCGTGAGCTGGTAGTCGTGGCGGGCCCCCACGGACAGGTCCTCCGGCGTGAAGTGCGAGGCGTTGACTTCCAGGAGCCCGTCGCCGCTGACGAGCAGGCCGCGACCGTGCCGGTCGGTGAGCGCCGCCCAGCGCACGTCGGTCTTGTTCCCGTTCTCCTGCGGCCGCAAGTACGGGTTCCACTGACCCGTGACGGTCCCGGACCAACGCCCCACATCCGTACCGTCCTTGCGGTCCCAGTGATTCTCCTCGGGGCCGCGGCCGTAGTAGTCGAGCCGTTCCAGGGCCGCGGGCAGGCGCAGGATCGTGCCGATCTCGGGGATGTACGGGAGAGTCGACGCGCCCGGAGCCAGGGTGTTGTCGACCCTGATCTCACCGTTGCCGAAGACGGTGAAGGTCGTGGTGTACGCCGAGGCGGTGCTCGTCGGCAGCGTCCCCTTGACCGCGATCTCGACCGCACGCCCGTCGAACCCGCGCACCGTCACGTCGGTCACCTCGCGCCGCGCGCCCGCGTCCCGCCAGGTCCGGTTACGGGTGTGCTGGCCGTTGCCGTGGTCGTTGTCGGTCGGGGCACGCCAGAAATTGGGGACCGGGCCGGAATCGAGGAGCTTTGTGCCGGCCGCCTCGTACGAGGTGATGAGCCCGGTCGGCTTGTCGATGATGACCTCGAATCCGCGGCCGGTGACGATGATCGAGGTGTCACCGTTCCGGTACGACAGTTTCGGTACCTCGGCGAAGGGAACCGGCTCGATCCCGGGGCTGTTCGCGTCGAGGGGCAGCTGCACCCGCGCCACTTCGAAACCGGCGTCGGCCCACGGCGTGCGTTCCCTCGTCGTGAAGGACAGCTGGAGGAAGTACTCGGTCCCGGGCGCAGGGTTGCCGGGCAGCTCCACGGGCAGTGTGATGGTTCTGTCGGCCATCGGCGGCACGTCGAGTTGTTCGCGGCCGATCCTGCCGCGCCGCACCGTCTCGCCGTCGGCCGAGAGTTCCCAGCTGCCGTTGTATGCACGCAGGTTGGTGAAGAGGTTCTCGTTCGTGAGGGTGATCTCGCCGGGCGCTGCACCGTCCGCGCGGGTCGCGCGGATCGTCTGGTAGATCTGTTTGACCTCGGCCGCCTTGCCGGTGTGGCGGCGGTCGGGCAGGACGATGCCGTCACCGGCGAACGCGCCGTCGTTGGGGTTGTCGCCCCAGTCGCCACCGTAGGCGTAGAAGGTCTTCGCTCGGGCATTCTTCTGTTCGTAGTGTGCTGTCCGTGCGTCGAACCAGAAGCGCACGCCGTCGTCTCCGGGACCGCGCCCGTCGTCGGCGAGCTCATCTGCCGTCAGGGCACGCGCGTACACCCGGCCCCGCCGGATCGTGCCGCTGAACTCCCGTGTCGGGTTCTCCACCTCACCCGCGAGGGAGAGCGGTGCGGTGTTGCTGCTGGGCCTCTGGGTGGTGCTCTTCGTGGCCTTGGCCTCACCGTCCACGTACAGGGTCAGCGTTCCGGCGTCCGCGTCGAAGACGCCCGCGACGTGGTGCTCCTCGCCGGTCCAGCCGTCGTCCGGGGTCGTCCAGGAGGCTGCGATCCACTGCCCGTTCGCGTAGATGTAGAACTCCAGGCCCTTGTCGGCCTGCTTCAGCGCGTACTGGGTGTCGCCCTTCGCCAGGATCGGCTGGTGGAAGCCGCGGACGTGCGGGGTCATCCAGGCTTCGAGGGTGAGCGAGCCGGTCAGGTCGAGCCGGTCGTCCCGCGCGAAGACGGTCGCGCCGCTCACGCCGTGTTCGTGGCCGAACGAGCCCGACGGATTGATGACCTCGCCCTTCAGCCCGGCGGGTCCGGTCTCGGTGAGCAGCTTGCGCGTCGGTGTCGGCCAGCTGAGTGCCTGGTCGACGAAGTCCCAGATCCAGCCGCCCTGCAGGACGTCGTAGCGGCGGATGACGTCCCAGTACTCCTTGAAGTTGCCTGTGGAATTACCCATCGAGTGGGCGTACTCGATCATCACGTAGGGCCTGGAGTCGGAGGTGTCCTTCGCCCGGGCCTCCACCCGGCTCGGTGACTCGTACATCTTGGAGCGGATGTCGCTGGTGGCGGGGCCGTCGTCGCCCTCGTACTGGATGACGCGGGTCGGATCGTAGGAGCGGATCCAGTCGTGCATGGCGCGGAAGGACGAACCGGAGCCGGCCTCGTTGCCCAGCGACCAGATGACGACGCATGCGTGGTTCTTGTCGCGGTGGACCATGTTCTGCGCACGGTCCACGCACGCCTGGGTCCAGTCGGCACGGCTGGCCGGGTACTGGTCGCGGATGCCGTGCGTCTCCAGATTGGTCTCGCCGACGAGATAGAGCCCGTATTCGTCGGCGAGCTCCAGCCAGAGCGGGTTGTTGGGGTAGTGCGAAGTGCGGACCGAGTTGATGTTCAGCCGCTTGATGAGCGCGATGTCGTCGACCAGATCGGCGCGGCTGAGAGCCGAACCACGTTCCGGGTGCATCTCGTGACGGTTGGTGCCGCGGAAGGTGACCGGCTGTCCGTTGATGCGCATCAGACCGTCCTTGAGCGCGAACTCACGCAGACCGACCCGGTGCGACAGCATCTCCACGACCTTGCCGGAGGGGTCGCGGAGCTGGAGGACGGCGGTGTACAGGTACGGGTCCTCGGCGGACCACAGCCGCGGTGAGGGAACGGACCTGGCACCCTTGACGGTCACCTCACCGCCGTTGGGGGTCGCGCGCTGGGCCAGCGGACGCGCCCACACCGCGTGGCCGTCGGCGTCGTACAGCTGCGTCTCGACCGTGTAGGCCGCTCCGTCGGCGCCGCCCGCACAGTCCCGGACCTGCGCGGTGACCGACAGCTCGGCGGTGGTGAACCCGTCCCCGAGCGGGGTGTCGAGCTTGAAGTCCCGCACATGGACGCCCGGCGTCGAGTACAGGTACACCGACCGGAAGATGCCGCTCAGGCGGATCATGTCCTGGTCCTGGAGCCAGTCGCCGTCGGAGTAGCGGTAGACCTCGACGGCGATGTGGTTGGTGCCGTCCTTCAGGTACGGGGTGATGTCGTACTCGGCGGGCGTGTACGAGTCCTCGTGGTAGCCGGTCAAGTGACCGTTGATCCAGACGTAGTGGGCGGACTTGACGCCCTCGAAGTGCAGGAACGTGCGCCGGTCGGCCCAGCCCCTCGGCAGGGTGAAGGTGCGCCGGTACTGGCCGACGGGGTTGTACCGGGTCGGAGCGGCGGGCGGCTGGGCATCCTCGCCGAGGCCGTTGGGTCCCCACCACGGGTAGGTGATGTTGATGTAGATCGGGTAGTCGTGGCCGTGCAGCTGCCAGGCCGAGGGGACCGGGGTGGTCTCCCAGCCCGAGTCGTCCAGGTCGGTGCGGTAGAAGTCCTGCTTCTTGTCGGCGGGCCGGTCCACGTACGCGAACTTCCATGTGCCGTCGAGGCTTTGACGCCACGGGGAGTTGGTGCGGTCGGCGGCGAGAGCCTGCCTGAGGTTCGCGTACGGCATGAGAGTGGCATGCGGCGCTTCGGTGCCGAGCCGGAAGACGTCGATGTGCCCGTTCCACTCGTCGCCGTCGGCCGGGACGCCGCCGCCGCCGGCGGCGGCGAAGGCGCGGGCACTCGGCAGGGCGCCGGACAGAGCGAGTCCGCCGAGCACGGCAGCACCCGCTTCGAGAAGACGGCGGCGGCTCACGTAGCCCGGGTGCGGGTTCGAGTGGGGGTGGGGGGTCGGGTTCGAGTGTGGCATGGCGGGGGCCTTCCTCGGGTGCCGAGATGTGCAACGGGTGTAGCGGATAACACCTGTTGAGACGCACCCACCCTAGAAAGGGAACACAATCACCACAATGCCAACGTCAGATTTTGTTGTTTTCTGGCGACTGGGCGGCTGGGTCGGACCGGACCACCTGGCACCGCTTCGACCGCTCCGGCCACGGTGGCAACGACGGCTCACTCAGCGCCCACAACCCGTCGTCCGTTGATCCACGGTCGATTGCCACGCCATGCGAATGACCGAATCGGCACATCGGCGATGCACGCCCAGGGCATCACGGCGGGGCCGGTGGGGACGGCGAAGACAAGCCGGTTGAGGCCGGACACGGGGACGGTGAGCCGGCTGACATCCGTACGCGTACTCAATCTGCCGGTGCCAGGACGCCCTCTGGTCCGTCATCTGAGTCGAGCGCGACCAACTAAGTGAGCGTTTTGTTCTCCGGTGTCTGTTTCATTTGGTCTAGGTGCCGCGCCAGTTGAGGGTGGTCTCGTGGGTGAGGCGGCGGGTCATGAGGTTGATGGCGGCCAGTTGGATCATGGCGGCTGATCGGTGGGGGTGGGTTTCGTAGTCGCGGGCCAGGCGGCGGTGGTGCATGAGCCAGCCGAGGGTGCGTTCGATGACCCATCGGCGTGGCTGGACGTGGAAGCCTCGGGTGGTGGGGTCGCGTTGGACGATCTCGAGGTCGATGCCGAGTCGGGCTGCGTGTTCGACGGCTTTGGTCTTGTAGCCGTTGTCGGCCCAGGCCTTGCTGATCGTCGGGTGGAGTGCGGCGACGTTGGTCATGAGCTGGGTGCCGGCCGCGGAGTCGTGGACGCTCGCGGCGGTGACGGCGACGGCCAGGAGGAGGCCGAGGGTGTCGGTGACGATGTGCCGTTTGCGTCCGATGATCTTCTTGGCCGGGTCGATGCCTTGGCTGGTCAGGGGGACGGTGGCGGAGGTCTTGATGCTCTGGCTGTCGATCAGGCAGGCGCTGGGCTGGCTCGCGCGGCCTTCGGCCTTGCGGACTTTGCCGCGGAGGATGTTGGTGAGCTGGTCGAAGATGCCGTCGGCTTCCCAGTGGGCGAAGTAGCCGTAGACGGTCTGGTGGGGTGGGAAGTCGTGGGGGAGGTAGCGCCAGGGTATGCCGGTGCGGTCGACGTAGAGGATGGCGTTCATCAGGGTGCGTAGGTCGTGGGTGGGCTTGCGGATGCCGGCGCGGGCTTGGCGCCAGGCTTCCAGGGTGGGGCGGATGAGTTCCCAGCGGGCGTCGGACGGGTCGCTGGGGTAGGACTGCGAGGGCTGCATGATGCCTGGGTACGTGGCTGCAGCCAACCTGGGCAGGGCGTGTGCCGAGGCATCCGGGGCACCGGGGCGCGGGTTCGCAGACCCGCATGAATCAGGTTGCTTCTGAATGAGACGGGATCTCTCATCGGAAACCCGGCGCATTACTGGTTCACGGATTGCCGCATAAGCTACTTCCCGGGCAAATCACCGCTCAGGCGACCACGCTTGACCGCTTAGAACCGCAGCCAAACACCTGATATGCGAACCAAACGCTCACTAAGAGGTCATCTCGATTGGCGGGTGGTTCGTCAAAGTGCCCTGCCGGTTAGGGTGCAAAGTGCGGGTGCGACGATGCGGGCATGCGTGAACTGAGCCAGCTGCTCGACGTTGAGGAACCGGCCTGGCCGGAACTCAGGCAGACACTCGAGGCCGGGCCGGTGTCCGTCGTGGTGCTTCCGGCCGACAGCGACCTGGGCAGGGCGTCCCTTCTCCAGTTGCAGGTTACGGCCAGGTCGTACCTGGGCGCGGTGGTACTGCACTGCGGCGGTCTGCTGGTGGATGACGGATGGCTGCGGGTCTTTGGCAGCCCCGTGGACGGAGCTGCGCATGGGGTGCCGGGTCTGGCTCGGGTCAATCAGTTCCCGGGAGCATTCGACTCCGAGTGGCGAGCGGATACGGGCCTGGTGGTGGCACATGACGTGCTGGGTGGCGTCTTCGCTCTCAACGGCGGAGATCCCGCCAGCGCCGGCCGCCCTGGACCCCCGGGAGAGATGGTCTACTTCGCCCCGGATTCGCTCCGCTGGGAGGCTCTGGGTGTCGGCCACTCGGCGTGGATGGCCTGGCTGGTGTCCGGGGCGCTTGATGAGTTCTACGCGGATCTTCGCTGGGCCAGCTGGCAGGACGATGTCCGGGCGCTGAACAGCGATCAGGGCTTGTCTACATTCCCGCCGTTGTGGTCTGCCGAGGCACGCCAGGCTCTCTCCGAGACCAGTCGTCGCGCCGTGCCCATGACGGAGCTGCCCGGCGTCGCCCGGGACTCGTGCCGACAGTTCGATGGGGTTGATCCGGGCTTTCTCGGTGCCGTGTGACCTGGTCGGCCGCTCCAGCCGGCGGTAGCAGATCAGGGCGGCGGCGATCCCCGCGAAAGCCAGGAAGTGTTCCGCCTTGCGCTCGTACCGGCGGTGCAGGCGGCGGCATCCGGCGAGCCACGCCACCGTGCGCTCCACGGTGCAACGGTGGCGGCCGAGCCGCTGGGAGGACTCGATGCCCCTGCGGGCGATGCGCGGAGTGATGTTCCGGGCGCGGAGTCACCGGCGCAGGTGATCGTAGTCGTAACCCTTGTCACCGTGGAGCTTGGCGGGCCGTCGCCGACGAGGTCCGCGCCGGACCGGATCGGCGGGATACCCGCACCAGAGCCTCCAGGCCCTGACTGTCGTGGGTGTTCGCGGCGGAGATGCCGATGGACAGGGGCAGACCGGTCCGCTCAGTGATCAAATGGGAGGGCGGGGGGCGGCCGCTCGTCTGGCCTCGGCGGCGGCTGATCGACGGCATACGGTTCCGGGTCCGGACCGGTGTTCCGTGGCGGGACGTGCCCGTCGAGTACGGGCCGTGGGGCCGGGTCTACGACTTGTTCCGACGGTGGCAGCGGAACGGCACCTGGCACCGGGTTCTCACCCGGCTCCAGTCCCTGGCCGACGCGAGGGGCGCGATTGTGTGGGATCTGAGCGTCGACTCCACAGTGTGCCGCGCTCATCAGCATGCGGCCGGGGCTCGCAAGCAGGGGGACCTGCAGAAGGAACCACCAGGTGGCCTCTTCACCGAGCCCGGTGATCACGGGCTGGGACGTTCGCGCGGTGGGTTCACCACCAAGGTGCACCTGGCCGTCGAGCAAGGGCAGAAGCCCATGTCGATCGTGGTCACGGCTGGGCAGCGCGGGGACTCGCCGCAGTTCCAGGTCGTCCTGGGCCGCATCCGCGTGCCTCGGCCCGGCCCGGGACGGCCGCGCAGTCGACCCGGCAAGGTGCGCGCGGACAAGGCGTATGGCTCCCGTGCGAACCGCGCCTACCCACGCAGACGCGGTATCCGCTGCACCATTCCGGAGAAGAAGAACCAGATCGCCAACCGCAAGAAGCGCGGCTCCCACGGAGGCCGGCCACCGACGTTCGACAAGGACGACTACCGGGCGCGCCACGCGGTGGAGTGCGGGGTCAATCGCCTAAAGCGCCATCGCGCGGTGGCCACGAGATACGACAAGCTCTCCGTCCGCTACGAGGCCACGGTGCTGATCGCGGCCATCAACGAGTGGCTGTGATCAGGGGTTCTCGCGGAGACTAGAGAAGAACGACGGCGTCCCCGACCTGCAACGGCCCGGGGATCATGATGATCGCCAGGGCGTCCAGGCGCGCCTCGTGCGCATCGGCGATGGCTCGCAATACCAGCGGCGAACGAGGCAGATCTTGCTGGGCCTCGTTGGTCATCACGCATCGCTCGCTGGATCGCAGGAACTCGACGCACAGGGCGTCACCGATCCACGCCTTGCTCCCGAACCACCTGTCCTCGACGAAGGGAGGGGTGCCGGGCGGAGTGCGAACCAGAAGATTCGGCCGGAAGCGCCGCTCATCGACGGGAACTCCGGGAACTGCCGAGCGCACCCAATCGAGGGTGGCAGTGGTCAAGACACTCAGCGGGAGTTGGTCGAAGTGCGAGACAGTTCCCTCACGCGCTACTTCGACGTCGTCGCGGCCGAGGTAGCCACGAAGATACGCCGTGGGGTCCGGGACAGCGACACCTCGTGGGTCCAACAGCTCTGGCTGGTCCATGCCGTTGGCGTAGCGGGAATGCAGATGCAGTAGGCCGGGCATCCTGCGGAAGCGGCGGGTGTTCTTCCCCGAGCCGAACTTACCCTCGGCATCACGCACCGCGAAGAGACGGTCCCCGAGCAGTCCCCTCGTGTCAACGCCCACCTGCTGCAGCAACTCACCGCCGGTTGATTTGATCGGATACCGCCAGATCCGTTCGATCATGCCCACGACGTCCGTCATCCGCTGAACGGTACAGGAGCCCAGTCGCACCCACTTTCGAAACAGGCCCTAGTGATCAAGCCAGTTGAGATGACCTCTAAGTGAGCGTTTGGTTCGCATATCAGGTGTTTGGCTGCGGTTCTAAGCGGTCAAGCGTGGTCGCCTGAGCGGTGATTTGCCCGGGAAGTAGCTTATGCGGCAATCCGTGAACCAGTAATGCGCCGGGTTTCCGATGAGAGATCCCGTCTCATTCAGAAGCAACCTGGTTCATGCGGGTCTGCGAACCCGCGCCCCGGTGCCCCGGATGCCTCGGCACACGCCCTGCCCAGGTTGGCTGCAGCCACGTACCCAGGCATCATGCAGCCCTCGCAGTCCTACCCCAGCGACCTGTCCGACGCCCGCTGGGAACTCATCCGCCCCACCCTGGAAGCCTGGCGCCAAGCCCGCGCCGGCATCCGCAAGCCCACCCACGACCTACGCACCCTGATGAACGCCATCCTCTACGTCGACCGCACCGGCATACCCTGGCGCTACCTCCCCCACGACTTCCCACCCCACCAGACCGTCTACGGCTACTTCGCCCACTGGGAAGCCGACGGCATCTTCGACCAGCTCACCAACATCCTCCGCGGCAAAGTCCGCAAGGCCGAAGGCCGCGCGAGCCAGCCCAGCGCCTGCCTGATCGACAGCCAGAGCATCAAGATCTCCGCCACCGTCCCCCTGACCAGCCAAGGCATCGACCCGGCCAAGAAGATCATCGGACGCAAACGGCACATCGTCACCGACACCCTCGGCCTCCTCCTGGCCGTCGCCGTCACCGCCGCGAGCGTCCACGACTCCGCGGCCGGCACCCAGCTCATGACCAACGTCGCCGCACTCCACCCGACGATCAGCAAGGCCTGGGCCGACAACGGCTACAAGACCAAAGCCGTCGAACACGCAGCCCGACTCGGCATCGACCTCGAGATCGTCCAACGCGACCCCACCACCCGAGGCTTCCACGTCCAGCCACGCCGATGGGTCATCGAACGCACCCTCGGCTGGCTCATGCACCACCGCCGCCTGGCCCGCGACTACGAAACCCACCCCCACCGATCAGCCGCCATGATCCAACTGGCCGCCATCAACCTCATGACCCGCCGCCTCACCCACGAGACCACCCTCAACTGGCGCGGCACCTAGACCAAATGAAACAGACACCGGAGAACAAAACGCCCACTAAGGGCTGGCTCGCAAGTCCTGAGGGCGCACGACGACAGCTATGGCACCTCGCCGTGGTGTCGGAACGCCCGAATACATCCAGTATTCGGGCGTCCCTCCGCCTTGCGATGCACCGCATCTGACGCCGCGCGCTGATCCATCAAAAATTGAGGGACAGCCCTTCAGTGTCCGGCCTGCCCGGCAGTGCGAGTCGTAAGGTCCTCGTCCGTGATGTGGCGGACCACCCGGCAAGGCGTGCCGAATGCCACGGTCATCGGGGGAATGCTGCGGCTGACGACGCTGCCTGCGCCGATGACCGATCCGTATCCGATACGGACGCCGGGCAGGACGACCACGTTGCTGCCGATCCACACCTTGTCCTCGATCACGATCGGCTCGGAGTAGCGTCCGAAGTCAGCCCGGCGCGCAGGATGCACCGGATGCCCCGTCGTGGTCAGCGTCACGCTGGGAGCGATCATGACCCCGTTACCTATGCGGATGTCCACGTCATCGACGAACGTCAGGTTCACGTTCCCGAAGAAGTCGTCGCCTATATGGACGTTACTGCCGAACCCGGCGTGGAACGGTGGCAACAGCACCGTGCGTTCACCGAGCGAGCCGAAGATCGCAACGAGAAGGGACTCACGCCTCTTCGCTTCGCTCGGCGGCGTCTGGTTGTACTCGAAAATCTCCTCTGTGCGCCGCCGAGAGTTCTGAAACGCCGCTTCCGACTCGGTGTAGACGAGCCCCTTGGCGATCCGGGCGAGCACTTCTTCGTCGCGTGCATCCGTCACAGCGGGACACTCCCTTGTCCGATTTGTCGGGCACCGGATTGACGCGCCCCTGATCGACTGCGCCCAGAGCCTATGCGTAGTAAGCGGCCACCGGCAGGGGCTGGTTGGTCTGGTGACGCGGCATCGCTTCCCGGTCAGACGGATGGGGGAATTTGCTCGCGCACCCACGCAGGGTCCGGGTTGACATGGGGCCGGCCCGCCACGACGACAGTCGGCACGGTCTCATTGCCGTCATTGGCTGCCCTCACCACTGCCGCTCCATCCGGGTCACGCCAGATGTTGACCCAGTGCATCCGGCGGGCGCTCCGGCCCAGCCGTATGCGCAGTCGCAGGCAGTACATGCAGCCCGACCGCCAGAAGACGACCGGCCGACCGTCGACCGCGCTGCGGCGTTGTGCCTCCAGCGCACCGACCGACCTCGGGAAGATCAGCGGCGAGTTCACGCCCGCGACCAGAGCGAACACCAGTAGCATTCCCGCGGCCTCACCTGAACTTCCCCGGAGGATCATCCCGGTTGCAACGGCTGAGCCACTGAGCACAAGCAGTATCGGCAGTATCCACGCGCGCATCATGATGACGCAGGCTATCGGCGATTCGGAACACTCCTTGCCCCCGGGCTCGGCCATGCGATTGCCGCGCACCCGGTCGCCGCCCTCACCGCCCCCGGTGGTGACGCGCGAGGGTGGCTGGGGCACATGGCCGGCGCACCTCACTCACGAAGCCGTGAGCGCCCGGGCGATGTCGGGCAGGCGGTTATCGGGGACGGATGCGGCGCACCGCCGTCGCGTCAGCTGTGGGCGGACTTGCGCTGGAGGGCCTCGCCCGCGCGCGCAGCTTGTTCTGCCGCCGGTGACTCTCCTTGCGGCGCTGTGCGCGTTCGCGAGCGGCCGGGCTGCGCAGTTCGGTGTGGTCGGGCGCCCGCGGGCGCTCGTCATCCCGAGCGCGATAGGTCACGTGCGTAACCGAGCTTGCTGCTCCGGCGTGGCGACGGGACCGGAACGTGCCGGGGCGCCACTGGTAAAATGGCGGAACGCTTCGAAACAGCCGGGGCCCGTACCGAGGGGTACGGGCCCCGGTGCGTTTCGGGCGCCAGACCGAGGAAGGTTCCCCCATGAACGCGAAGCCGCCTGCCCCGAACGGCGAACTCACAACGCCGAAGACGGCTGCCCCTGGGCTGCCGCCGGCCGAGTCCTTCGACGCACTCGGGCTGCCGTCGGAACTGACGGCGACGATGACCGGGCTGGGCGTGACGGAGCCCTTCCCGATCCAGGCAGCGACCCTGCCCAACGCGTTGGCCGGCCGTGATGTTCTCGGCCGCGCGCGGACCGGCTCCGGCAAGACGCTTGCCTTCGGGCTTGCGCTGCTGGCGCGGACGGCGGGCAGGCGAGCGGAGTCGAAGCGGCCGCTCGCACTGGTCCTGGTGCCGACCCGGGAGCTCGCACAGCAGGTGAGCGACGCGCTGGCGCCGTACGCGCAGGCGCTGAACGTGCGGCTGGCGACGGTGGTCGGCGGGCTGGCGATCAACCGGCAGGCGGCGCTGCTGCGGACCGGCGCCGAAGTGGTCGTCGCTACGCCGGGGCGGCTCGCCGACCTCGTATCGCGTCGGTCCTGTGATCTGCAGGAGGTGCGGATCACGGTGCTGGATGAGGCGGACCAGATGTGCGACCTGGGGTTCCTGCCGCAGGTCTCGGAAATCCTGGACCAGGTCCGCCCCGACGGACAGCGGCTGCTGTTCTCGGCCACGCTCGACCGCAATGTCGACCAGTTGGTGCGGAACTATCTGCACGAGCCGGTAGTGGCCTCGCTCGACCGTGTGGCGGGCTCGGTCACCACGATGGAACACCATGTGCTGAACGTCCACCCCGCCGACAAGTACGCGACCGCGACCGAGATCGCCGCGCGGGACGGCCGGGTCCTGATGTTCCTCGACACCAAGGCCGGCGTGGACCAGTTCACCCGGCACCTGCGGGCCAGCGGCGTACGGGCCGGCGCCCTGCACAGCGGGAAGTCACAGCCCCAGCGCACCCACACGCTCGGGCAGTTCAAGGACGGCGAGATCACCGTGCTGGTGGCCACCAACGTCGCGGCGCGAGGCATTCACATCGAGGCGCTCGACCTCGTCGTCAACGTCGACCCGCCGGCCGACGCGAAGGACTACCTGCACCGTGGCGGGCGTACGGCTCGCGCCGGGGAATCCGGGAACGTGGTCACCCTGGTCACCCCGAACCAGCGGCGGGACGTCAACCGGATCATGACCGAGGCCCGGATCCGGCCGACTGTCACCCAGGTGCGCTCCGGCGAGGAGAAGCTGACCGCCATCACCGGGGCGAAGCGCCCGCCGATCGAAGGGAAGGGCAGCGGCAACGTCCCGTTCCGTGGCATGGGCACGCGTCCGGGCCGCCCCAAGGAGTCCCGGAAGACGGCCGACGCCCGCAAGACAGCGGAAGCACGCGCGGCGGCCAGGGTGCGCAAGGGCCGCTGACCCGGACGACTTGCCTGAGGTGAGGGACGGCCCGTCGGACCGGACCGCGATGGTGCGCCTGACCGGCGGCACATTCCTGATGGGAACCGACGCGGCGACGGATAGCCCGCCGACGGGGCAGGGCCCGTCGGCGGGCTATCCGGCTCGATCCCTTCTGGCTCGACGTCGCCACGGTGACGAATGCGGCCTTCGCCGCGCTCGTCGAGGCCACGGCACGGGGGACGGTGGCCGAGCGGCTGGGCACGTCGTCCGTCTTCGGCGGCCTGCTAGGCGCGAGGCTCCGATCCGCTCCCGCCGTGTCCGCGACGCCCTGGTGGCGAGATGCCCCCGGCACCCACCGGCGCAACCCGGAAGGCCCCGGATCGGACATCGCCGACCGGATGAACCACTCGGTGGTGCACGTCACCTGGCGCGATGGCCGTGCCTGAGCGAAGTGGGCGGGAAGAGCTGCCGACCGAGGCCGAGTGGGAGTACGCGGCGCGTGGCGGCCCGGTCCGGGCCGCGTATCCCTGAGGCAACGAGCGAGAACCCGCGGGCGCGCACCGGATGAACGTGTGGCAGGGCGAGTTCCCCACCTGCGCGTCCGGACGGAATATGCAGCGCACCGGTGTGACGCGGGTTCCGCAGTCGCAGCCCCCGAGGTCCGGTCTCCCCTGGAAGCGTGCGGGACGCCACGCCACTCCACCCTCGAAGGGCTGTACGCCGCCGGCTCAGGCCTCTGAACGATCGCTGGATGCGCCCGCCGGATCCTCCGCCATGAACTCCGCCACCAGCGCGGCCGGATTGGCGGCCGAGGTCAGCTCGAACATCGCGTCCGGTTCGAACATGTCGTAGAGAACGACCGGCACCGGCCTTCCCAACGCCTCCACGATCCGGCCGCTCCCGTGGAGCCGGCGAGCCGCCGCGACACAGACCTCGTAGAACCACTCGACCAGCAGCTCGTCCCGCCCGTCCGGCTCCTCGTCGTCCGCGTACCGGAGCCCCCGGGACTCCGCCTCCCGCCGGTGCGCCTCCGCGCCCTCCGGGTCACGCCCGACGGCCCGCACCCCTTCGAGCCCCGTTTCGGGGAAGTACGCGTAACTCCAGCGCGTCTCCCAGTCGTCCGACGCCGTCCGCGCCTGTTGTGCCGACCTCGCGGCGTCGGCCTCGGTCGTGTAGCCGACCGCCACGTACGGAAACCGCGGATCCTGGTCGATACTGTCGATCCGGAACGTCACGGCGTAGATGCCGACGTCCGCCGGAAACCCGCCGACCACCTCATCGGTAACCCGTTCCACGTAGTGCGCGAATGACATGTGCCCCTCCTGGATCAGGCCACAGGATGCCAGGCGGGGCCCTTTCCCGCAGCGCCCGCGCGAACAGCCGGCGGTCAAAGAGGCCTGCATCGAGCCTGCAGGCCCGCATGTACGGGGAAGTCCTCTGTCCGCCCCACGGACCGCACGCGGTTCCGTGGGGCGGACGTCGTCCCGCCCGGGCGGGCGCGGGGACGGGGAGCGGTCAGTGAGGCAGCCCGACAGCCCTCTCGCCGCTGCGCCGCTGCTGGATGACGACGGCGATGACGAGCAGCGCGCCCTGGGCGACGTTCTGCCAGAAGGTGTTGATGCCCTGGACGGTGAGGCCGTTCTCCAGGCAGCCGAGCAGCGCCACGGCGAGCAGGGTGCCGCCGATCCCTCCCTTGCCCCCCTTGAGAGCGGCGCCGCCCAGGGCGGCCGCGGTGATCGCCTTGAGTTCGAGGCCCTCGCTGCCGGACACGGGCTGGCCCGAGCCGGTGCGGGCGGTCAGCAGAATGCCCGCGATGGCGGCGACCACGCCGATGAGGACGTAGACGCAGATCAGGTACTTGTTGATGTTGATGCCGGCGAGGCGGGCGGCGGTGTCGTTGCCGCCGATGGCGTACAGATTGCGCCCGATGTCGGTGTACTTCAGCAGCAGGTGGACGGTGACGGCCACCACGATCAGGATCCAGACCATGACCGGCAGACCGGCTATCTTGCCGCGCCCGAGAAAGATGAAGACATCGTTGTTGAGGACGTAGCCCTGGGCCCGCCCGTCGGACAGGAGCTGGGCGAGTCCCTTGTAGGCGGCGAGGCCGGCCAGGGTGGCGATGGTGGGGTTGACCCGGCCGTAGACGATCACGAGGCCGTTCAACGCGCCGACCAGGATGCCGACGCCGACGGCCGCGGCCACGCCGAGGAAGGCGTTCGAGCCGGCTGAGGTGAACGCCATGGCGCTGACGACCGAGGCCACGCCCACCTGCGAGCCGACGGAGATGTCCAGACCGCCACAGATGATGACCACGGTCTGCACGATCGCGAGCAGCCCGGTGATGGTCGCCGCTTCGGCGATGACCTGCATGTTCGACAGGCTCAGATAGTTGTCGTTCAGGACACCGAACAGGACGAGAACGACGGCGAGCGCGCCGATCAGGCTGACGTTCTGGCCGCCCATGCCGGAAAGCAGGTTCGACCGGCGCGGGGCGGGGCTGTCGCCGGCGGATCCCTTCACGGACGGGGAGGGGGAACTGGTGAGGGTCATGAGGAGGCTCCGGGGGCGGCGCCGACGATGTCATCGGCCATGGCGAGCTGGAGAATGGATTCTTCGGTGGCTTCACCGCGGTCGAGTTCGCCCGTGATGCGGCCGTTCTGCATGACGACGACACGGTCGGCGAGGCCGAGGAGTTCGGGGAGCTCGGAGGAGATGACCAGCAACGCCACGCCTTCGGCGGCGAGATCGGCGATGATCTGGTAGATCTCGGCCTTGGCTCCAACGTCGATGCCGCGGGTCGGCTCGTCGAGGACGAGGACCTTGGGCTTTCGTGCCAGCCAACGGGCCAGGACCACCTTCTGCTGGTTGCCGCCCGAAAGTTTGCGCACCTCGTGGTCGATCGACGGGGCACGGACCCGGAGCCGGTCGGTGTACTCCTGAGCGAGGCGGCGTTCGGCCGCGCGCCGGACGAAGCGGAAGCGCCGCAGTCGGTCCAGCACCACGAGCGAGGTGTTGTCCTTGATCGACTGCTGGAGGAACAGGGCCTGGGCCTTGCGTTCCTCGGGCGCCAGTCCGAGTCCCGCGCTGATCACCTCGCCCGGCCGGCCGCTGCGCAGCGGCGCGCCGTCGAGGGTGACCGTGCCGCTGCGGACGGGCAGGTCGCCCGCGAGCGCGAGGGCGAGCTCCGAGCGGCCGGCCCCGATCAGGCCGGCGAGGCCGACGACCTCGCCGGCACGCACCTGTAGCGAGATGTCGGTGACGTCATCGGTCGTGAGGTGCTGGACGTCGAGGACCAGCCGGTCGACGGCAACGCGCCGGCGCACGAATGCGGCGGACAGGTCGCGGCCGACCATCTGGCGTACGAGCTCGCCCTCGTTCGTGGTCTGGGCGTCCTGGACGCCGACCAGGCTGCCGTCGCGCAGGACGGCTATGCGGTCGGAGAGCTGGAAGATCTCCTGCATGCGGTGCGAGACGTAGACGATGGCGATGCCCTCGTCGCGCAGCCGCCGGATGAGCGTGAACAGGGCGTCCACCTCGTGCTCCGACAGCGACGACGTCGGTTCGTCGAAGGCGATCAGCTTCGCGGTCGTGCCACCGGTCAGCGCACGCATGATCTCCACCAACTGGCGTTGGGCGGGCGTGAGCTGAGAGCCGAGCAGGGCGGGGTCGAGGACGTGGGCGAAGCCCAGCCGGTCCAGGTCGGCCTTGATGCGCCGGTTGAGTTCGGCCCGGTCCAGCACCCGCCCGCGCTTGCGGGGGAGGGCGCCGGCGTAGACGTTCTCCGCCACGGAGATGTGGGGGATGATCTCGGGCTCCTGAGGAATGATCCTGATACCGGCAGCCCGTGCGCGGGCGGGGGAGTCGAGTGCGATGCGCTCCCCGTTCACGACCACGCTCCCCTCGGTGGGCTGGTGGTCCCCGGTGAGGATCTTCAGGAGCGTGGACTTGCCGGCGCCGTTCTCACCCATCAGCGCGGTGATCTGGCCGGCGGGGAAGTCGAGCGTGATGCCGCCGAGCGCCTGCACCGTACCGAAGCGCTTGGTGATGCCCGACACGGCGACGGGGGAGGGCTGGGACGCCGCCGGGTCGCCGGGGGGTTCCGGGGCGGCGGCCGGGTGTTGCGCTGGGATCATGGGTCGGTTCACCTCGATGGCATGGTGCAGGCAAGGTCGGGGGGCGCGGTCACCGGCGGGCGGCGGTATGTCGCGGCCGCCCGCCGGGAGTACTCAGCTGCAGGTGACTCCGGCGCTCTTCCACGAGGTGTGGTCGACCATGGTGGTGGGGGCGAAGGCCTCGGCAGGGAACTTCTTGCCGTTCTTGAGCTTGTCGTACATGGTCTGGACGGCCAGGGCGCCGACGTCCTTGCCGTTGATGAAGAGGGCCGCCTTCATCCCGGTCGGCTTGTCGGACTGCCATTCCTTGCAGGCCAGGTAGGCACCGAGCCCGACACCGATAACGTTGTCCGGGCTGATGCCCGCGTTGGCGAGCGCGGTCACACCACCCATGACGTTCTCGTCGTTGCAGCCCCAGACGACCCAGTTCTTCACCTTGGAGTTCGCGGTGATCGTCGCGGCGATCTTGTCCTGGGCGCCGGTGGGCGTGTTGTCGGTGGGGACGTCGATGGTCTTCACACCGGGAACGGCGGCCTGGAACGCCTTCTTGGCTCCGGCCACCCGGTCACCGCAGACGGTGACGTCCTGCTTCCAGGCCGAGATGATGCGGGTGTCGGCGGCCTTCCAGCCGGCCTTCTCGTACTCCGCCGCGGCGCGCTTCCCGACCTCCCCGCCCATCTGGGAACCGCTGAAGCCGATCCGCGGGACGAGATCGTCCTTCCCGCATTTGGCCGGGTCGGGTCCCGTGGCGCAGATCTGGTCGTCGGACGTCAGGAGCGCGACCTTGCCGTCCTTCGTGGTCTGCACGACCTGCGGGCCGACGGCCGGGTCCGGAACGACGATGATGATCCCGCTCGTCTTCTGCGCGATCGCCGACTGCACTTCGCTGACGGTCTTGTTGGCGTCGTTGCCCAGGTTCGCCACCTTGAGGTCGATGCCGAGTTCCTTCGCCTTCGCCTTCGCGCCCGCGGCCTCTCCGATGAAGTACTCCTGGTCACCCTGCTTCTGAAGATACGTGAGCGAGATCGCGCCCTCGACCTTGCCGGCCTGGTCGTCGGTCGTGGCCTCCTTGCCCGAGGAGCACGCGGTGGTCAGGCCGAGGGCCAGGAGAAGACCGGTGGCGGCGGCCGCACGGCTGGGGGTGGAACGGAACATCGGGGGCTCCTTTGTGCTGACAGCGGCCGCCGCTGCACAGTCGCGCGGAGGCCGGTTCGAGAAAGCGAGAAAGAGGCTGCGGGCTGAGAGCGCTTTGACAGGGAACCGAATCGTCGAAATCAAACACATTCAAACGATTAACTACATAACACAACGCACCGTCTTCGACGTCAAGAGGCGTGACGTGACGAAATGCGTCTGTGATGTTCGATCGGTTATATCTGTGAACAGCCAACAAAAAGCCCTCAGTTCGCCTGACGCGCCATCGATGCCGATGGCGCGCTCAGGCGTACTGAGGGCCCAGAACAAACAGCTGGAATCGCGGCCGGACTAGTTCACGGTGAAGCCCTGGTCCTTGCCGTACTTGATGCTCGCGTCCTGCCAGGCCTTCAGCCCGTCGGAGAGCGTGGTGGAGGAGACGTATGCCTTGCCCGCGGTGTCGTTGAAGATCGAGTTCGCGTAGACCTGGTAGGGCAGGTACGACCAGTCGGCGCCGACGTTACGGGCCGACTCGGCGAACACCTGGTTGGCCTTCTGGCCGCCGAAGTAGGGGAACGGGGCGTCGAGGAACGCCTTCGACTCCAGGTCGGCGCGGGTGGCCGGGAAGGCGCCTTCGGCGACACGGGTGCTCGCCCCGGCTCCCGTTGTCGCGAACTCCGTGAATGCGTAGGCGAGTTCCTTGTTCTTGGCGGCCTTCGGTACGGCCAGCGAGCTGCCGCCGTTCTCCGCGCTCGTCTTGTCGCCCTTCGTCCACTGCGGCAACGGTGCGACCCGCCAGTCGCCGGAGGCTGCCGGGACCCCGGAGGTGAGGTTGGCCGGCATCCAGGCGCCGATGGAGAGGGTGGCCAGGGACCCGTCCGCCAGGCCCTTGTACCAGGCGTCGCTCCACGAGCTGATGGGCGCGACCAGTTCCTCGTCGAGGAGCTTCTGCCAGGTCGCGGTGTACTTCTTGGTGCCCGCGTCGTCGAAGGCGACGCTCACGTTCGTGCCGTCGGCCTTGTAGGGGCGGCCGCCGGCCTGCCAGATGAGACTGGTGGTGGCCCCGGCGTCCCCGGTGTCGTTGGTGATGAAGATCTTCGGATCCGCCTTGTGGAGGGTGCGGGCCGCGTCCACGTACTCGTCCCAGGTGGTCGGCACCTTGATGCCGTGCTTGTCGAAGACCTTCTTGTTGTAGAAGAAGGCCATGGGACCGGAGTCCATGGGCAGTGCGTAGACCGCCTTGTCCTGCGTGACCGCGTTCCACGGTCCGGGGGTGAAGGTCTTGCCGTACTTCTGCGCGCCGTAGGGGGACAGGTCCTCGACGGACTTGCCGATGGCGAACTGGCTGAGGGCGTAGTACTCGACCTGTGCGACATCGGGGGCACCCGAACCGGCGGCGATCGCGTTCTGCAGTGCCGTGTACTGCTTGTCGCCGGTGCCCGCGTTGACCAGATCGACGTCGACGTTGGGGTACTTCTTCTCGAAGTCCGCCGCCACCTTCTTGAGTGTGGGCTCCCAGGCCCACACGGTCACCTTCCCACCCTTCTCGAGCGCTGTCTTGACGTCCTTGGGGGAGCTGTCGCCGGCGTCGGAGTCCGAGTCGCCGCAGGCCGTGGCCGTCAGCGCGAGGGCGGAGGCGACGGCGAGGGCGCCGAGGAGTCTGCGGGCGGAGTGCGTTCTCATGGGATGTGCTCCTGGTCGATGATGCGGCAGGGAGGAGGGGGAGGGTGAGGGAACAGGGAGGGGAGGCGGCGTCATTCCTTGACGCTGCCCGCGGCCAGGCCGGACTGCCAGTACCGCTGGAGCAGCAGGAAGGCCGCCACGATCGGCACGATCGTCAGCAGGGAGCCGGTGATGATGAGGTCGAAGACGGCTTCGCCGCCCGCTGTCTGGGCCTGGGCGTTCCAGGCGTTGAGGCCGAGGGTCAGCGGGTACCAGTCGGGGTCCTTGATCATGATCAGCGGCAGGAAGTAGTTGTTCCACGTCGCGACCATCGAGAACAGAAGGACGGTGACGGTCCCCGGCATCAGCAGGGGCAGCGCGATCGTGAAGAAGGTGCGCAACTCGCTGGACCCGTCGATCCGCGCGGCCTCCAGGAGCCCGGCGGGGACGGCCTCGGAGGCGAAGACCCACATGAGGTAGAGCCCGAAGGGCGAGATCAGGGACGGGATGATCACCGCCCAGGGCGTGTTCGTCAGCCCCATGTTGCTGAACATCAGGAAGGTGGGGACGGCGAGAGCGGTGCCGGGGACGGCGACCGCTCCGATGACCACGGCGAACACGGCGCGCCGGCCGGGGAATTCGTACTTCGCCAGGGCGTAGCCGCCGAGAACGGCCAGGACGGTGGCGCCCCCGGCCCCGAGCGTGACGTACAGCAGTGTGTTGAGGAACCAGCGGACGAACACGCCGTCGTCGTAGGTGAGGGTGCGGGTGACGTTGTCCCAGAGGTTGAAGTCGTCGGCGAACCACAGGCCGAAGGAGTCGAAGAGTCCCCTCTGGCTCTTCGTGGCGTTGACGACGAGCCACAGCAGCGGGGCGAGTGTGTAGAGGACGACGACGCCGGTGACAAGGGTCAGCGGGATGCTGGGGCGGGGGTTGAGCGGCGTGTGCGGAGGCCGCCGGGACTTCCGTGCCGAGACACCGGGGCGGCGGCGGGCGCTGGCTGACGGCGATGTACGGGAGGAGCTGGGCCCGGGTGAGGAAGGGGAGGACCCGGTTGCGCCGGTGGTGAAGGAGGTGGTCATGGGTCAGCCCTTCCGCATGCCGCGCAGCTGGACCGCGTAGGCGATGATCGCGGTGATCACGCCCATCACGATGGCCACGGTCGCGGCGTAGTTGTGCTGCTGTCCGGCGAAGGACAGCGAGTACGTGTAGAGGTTCGGGGTGAAGTCGTTGGTGATCGCGTTGGGCGCGAGCTTCTGCAGGATGCTGGGCTCGTTGAACAGTTGGAAGCTGCCGATGATGGAGAAGATCGTGGCGATGACCAGGGCGCTGCGGATCGCGGGGAGCTTGATCGAGGAGATGATCCGCCATTCGCCGGCTCCGTCGATGGCCGCTGCCTCGTAGAGCGAGCGAGGCACTACCTTGAGGGCCGAGTAGAAGATCAGCATGTTGTAGCCGACGAACTCCCAGGTCACGATGTTGCCGATCGAGGCCAGTACGAGCGAGGGGGAGAGTGGGTCGGGCAGTGACAGGCCGAAGGTGTCGTTGATGTTGCCAACCAGCCCGAACTGCGTGCCGTAGATGAAACCCCACATGAGGCTGGCGACGACGGCCGGAACTGCGTAGGGCAGGAAGACGGCCACGCGGAAGAACGACCTTCCGTACAGCCTGCCGCTGTCTATCGCCAGGGCGACCAGCAGGGCGATGCCCAGCATGATCGGCACCTGAACGGCCAGGAAGAGACCGACGCGCTCCAGCCCTTCCCAGAACT
Organism: Streptomyces sp. LN549; assembly: GCF_043203805.1. Lineage (NCBI taxonomy): Bacteria > Bacillati > Actinomycetota > Actinomycetes > Kitasatosporales > Streptomycetaceae > Streptomyces > Streptomyces sp. LN549. Next base: position 8,932,892 of record NZ_JAZHRI010000002.1, read on the forward strand.
GGGGGTCGGTCAGCGCCTGTTGGTAGTTGTCCATGCCCACGAACGACCTGCCGCCGATCATCCGGTCCCGGAAGAGGCTCAGATAGGCGGCGTATCCGATCGGCGCGAGGAAGACGAGTCCGAAGACCGCGACGAACGGGCCGGCGAATCCCCAGCCGGTCAGGCCGTACCGCCCAAGAGGGCGGCGCCGCCCCGACCGGGGTGGTCGGACTGCCTGGGCGGACGTCGACAGGAGCGTCATGGTGGTTCCTTGCGTCGTTGAGCGACCGGTCGGGAACGGAGCGGGGGAGGGGAGACCTCAGGGCCGACGGGCCGGGAGAAGGCTGGGCCGATGAGTCATGTTTACGTAATCATCGATAGCTGATGGTGGCACCACCCCGAGACGGGCGTCAAGCACGGTGCGGTAGCGAACGATGGGGATCTGGGCGACGACCCAGGGTGTGGCGGTGTCGTGGAGCGTGCCGTGCGGTGGTCGAACGCCCGGGATGCCGGCCCTCGACGAGGGGGTGCAACGCCGCATGTGAGGGGGGTATCGCGCCGCGGGTCCCGCGGCCGCTCACGGCGGCGCCGTGAGCCGGGTCAGGGCTCGCAGGCGCGACGGGGTGCGGCCCCGCCCACGGATGCGCGGGCGGGGCCGTGGCGTGACCGTACGTCGGTCAGGCGGGCGGAGGCGCGGTGCTGGCCCGGACCACGAGAGTGGGTTCGACGGCGAGGCGGTGCGGGCTGTTGGCGCGGCGCTCGATCTGTTCCAGGAGCAGGGTCACGCAATGCCGCCCCACCACGTCGAAGTCCTGGTGGACCGTGGTCAGTGGCGGCTGGAAGAACCGGGCCTCGGGGATGTCGTCGAAGCCGGCCACGCTGACCTCGTCGGGTACCTTGCGCCCGGCCTCGTGCATGGCGCGCAGCACCCCGAGCGCCATCTGGTCGTTGGCCGCGAAAACGGCCGTGACGTCGGGGATCTTCGCCAGCGTCCGGCCGGCCAGGTAACCGGACTCGGCACTCCAGTCCCCGTGCAGGGCCGGGTGCAGGGGAGCTCCGGCCGCGACGACGGTGCGCTCCCAGGTCTCGGCGCGCCGCCGGGCGGCGAAGGAGTCCCGCGGGCCGCTGACGTGGTGCACCGTGCGATGCCCCATCTCCAGCAGGTGGGCGACCACGCTCTGCGTGCCGCGGGCCTGGTCGAAGTCGACGTTGGGATAGCGGTGCCCGGTGTCGCCGTCCGCGACGACGATCGGCATGGTCGGCGGAAGGCGCAGCGACGGTGTGTCGAGCATCTGCGACTCGATCAGCACGATGCCGTCGACGGACTGGAGCATGAGGTGCCGGAAGGCCTGCTGTACGGCGGCTTCGGTCTGCGCGCGGATGCCCATGAAATTGACGGAGAAGCCGGCCTCGCGTGCCGCGTCCGCGATGGCGGCGAGCGTCCGTGCGTTGCCGTGCGCGCCGACATCGAAGCTGACCACGCCCAGCGCCCCGAACTTGCCCGTGACCAGCGCACGGGCCGCCGCGTTGGGGCGGTATCCGAGCGCCTGCATGGCGTCCAGCACCTTGGTGCGCGTCGTGGCGTCCACGTTGTCGTGGTTGTTGGCCACACGCGAGACGGTCTGGGAGGACACACCCGCCTTCGCCGCGACCTCGGCCATGGAGGGCCACTTCCGGGGTGTGCGTGAGCGGGGTGCTCTCGTCGCCTTCTCCGCCACAGCAGACCGCCTTCTCTCGAGGCCCATCGCGAGTGCGCACGTGGTGTGCTCCCGCTCCGCAATGTTGACGCAAACACGCCGCCGGGTCAAAAACCTGGTCCGTCTCTGCCTGACTCCTTGACAGTGTCCCGCAGCCCTCACACACTTCCGGACACATCGTGTTTACGAAAACATTGCGTAGACCCGGTGATCGTTACGGTCCAGATCGGCCGGCCACATCTCCCCATCGGCCGGTCCTTCAGATGCCCCCACGCTCCGGACCCCACGCGGTCCGTGGTCCTGACTGCCCGCGCGGAGCGCCCGGTCCGACGAACACCACGAGGTATCGCGACATGCGACTCAAGATCTACGGAAGGGCGGCTCTGTTCTCCGCCCTCTCCGCCCTTCTCCTCTCCTTGCTCACCTCCGTGGGCACGGCCCACGCCGCCGCGGTGACCATCACCAACGGGACGCAGTTCACAGGATCCGACAACAGTCCCGTGCACGCCCACGGCGGTGGCGTGCTCAAGGTCGGCGCGTACTACTACTGGTTCGGCGAGAACCGCAATGCCGACAACACCTTCCGGTACGTCTCCGCCTACCGCTCCACCGACCTGAAGACCTGGGAGTTCCGCAACAACGTCCTGACCGAGGCGTCGGACCCGGAACTGGACTGGGCCAACATCGAGCGCCCCAAAGTCGTCTACAACAGCTCCACCCGCCAGTTCGTGATGTGGATGCACAAGGAGAACGGCTCCGACTACGGCGAGGCGCGAGCCGCGGTCGCCGTGTCCTCCACGGTGGACGGTGACTACACCTGGCGCGGCAGCTTCCGGCCGCTGGGCCACATGTCCCGGGACATCACGACCTTCGTCGACACCGACGGCACCGGCTACATGATCTCGGCAGCCAACGAGAACGCGGACCTGCACGTGTACCGGCTGACCGCGGACTACACGGCGGTCGACTCCCAGGTCCAGAAGCTCTGGTCGGGACAGTCGCGTGAGGCCCCCGCCATGTTCAAGCGCGACGGCGTCTACTTCCTCCTCACCTCCGGCGCCACCGGCTGGTCCCCGAACCAGCAGAAGTACGCCACCGCCACCAGCATCACCGGCTCGTGGAGCGACCTGAAGGACGTGGGCGACTCCACGGCCTTCCGGAGCCAGACCGCGTACGTCCTGCCCGTCCAGGGCACCAAGGGCACCGGGTACCTCTACATGGGGGACCGCTGGGGCAACTCCATGGGCGGCACGGTCTCCGACTCCCAGTACGTCTGGCTGCCGCTGACGTTCCCCAGCAGCACCAGCATGACCATGGACTACTCCCCGCAGGTCACCGTCGACACCGCCGCCGGGACCGTGGCCGGTATGAACGTCGCCTGGGAGACACTGACCGCCCACCAGAGCGGCAAGTGCGCCGACGTGTCGAACTACGACTCGGCGGACGGCGCCCAGCTGATTCAGTGGGGGTGCGGCGCAGGCGTCAACCAGGACTTCTGGATCAAGAACCTGGGAACCGGCTACGTCCAGATCATGGCCCGGCACAGCGGAAAGTGTCTCGACATCGCTGGTGCGTCGACCGCGGACGGGGCGTGGGCGGTGCAGAACACCTGCAACGGTTCCGCCTCCCAGCAGTGGAAGGCGCGGACGACGGACGTGGCAGGCTCCATCGAACTCGTCGCCCGGCACAGTGGAAAGTGCCTGGACGTCATGAACCAGTCCAGGTCCGACGGCACCGCGCTTGACCAGTGGACCTGCAACTCGGGCGACAACCAGAAGTGGGAGCGCGCGGCGGCCTGACCGCCCGTGCCCGCAGCGCCGCCGGCCGCAGCGCCGTCCGCCTGTGGGACCGGCGGTGAACGGCCACCGCACCGGACCGCCCGTGCCACACCCGGGCCTCCTGGCCACCGGCCGCCCGGAAGGTCCGGGAGGCCCGGGTGACACGCGCCGGGTCCCGGCGGCCCTGCCCCTTCCCCCCACCGCTCAGCCATCGAGCCCTCAAGGAGCACTTCGTGTTTCCCACCCGCACCCGGCCGGAGGCCTCAAGGCCTCGGTTCGGTTCCTCCCGCACGCCCGGAAGGGCTACCGCCGCTCTGGGCGCCGCCACGGCCCTCGCGGTGACCGCGCTCACGGCCGTCGGGCCCGTCCCCGCCCCGGCGATCGCAGCGGAGCCTCCGGCCGCGGCGCTCACGATCCGCCTCGACCCCAGCTACCAGCACCCGTCCTTCCAGGGCTGGGGCACCGCGCTGGCCTGGTTCGCCCATGTCACCGGCGGATGGCCCGACGCCCAGCGCAACCGCCTGGCGGACGATCTCTACGGCGCGGACGGTCTCGGCTTCACCATCGCCCGCTACAACATCGGTGGTGGCGACGGCCCCGAGACCACCCCCTACATGAGGCCCGGCGCAGACGTCCCCGGCTACTGGAACCGGCCCGGACCGGAGGCCCCCGACTGGTGGGACCCGGCCCGGCCCGACCACTGGAACGCCTCCGCCGACGCGAACCAGCAGTGGTGGCTCTCGGCCGCCAAAGCGCGCGGCGCCACCACCTTCGAGGCGTTCTCCAACTCCGCCCCGTACTTCATGACCAACAGCGGACTGACCTCGGGCGCGGCCAACGGCTTGGAGGACAACCTCCGCTCGGACCAGTACGACCGCTTCGCCGGCTACCTGACCGGCTCGCTCCAGCGGGCCCAGTCCGCCACCGGCGTCACCTTCGACTCCATCTCACCGGTCAACGAGCCCGACACCGACTACTGGCACGCCGGCGGCCGCCAGGAGGGTTCGCACTGGGACCCGGCCTCCCAGGCCCGCATGATCACCACCCTGCGCGCCGCGCTCGACGCCAAGGGAGTCACGACTCCGATCGCCTCCATGGACGAGACGAACCCGGAGAAGTTCCGGTCGGACTGGGAGGCGTACGCCCCCGCCGTCCGCGACACGGTGGACCGCCTCAACACGCACACGTACGGGACGAACGGCCGCACCGGGGCGCGGGACATCGCCAAAGGTGAGGCCACACCGCTGTGGATGTCCGAGGTGGACGTCGGCGGCAGTGTCCCGCAGAGCTTCACGTCCATGAGTCCCGCACTCGACCTCGCCCAGCGCATCAACGACGACGTGCGTGAGCTGGAGCCGCGCGCCTGGGTCCTGTGGCAGGCGGTCGAGGACTACGAGAACATGACGCCCGCCCACGAGAACTCCAACTGGGGACTGATCCAGACGGACTTCACCCCCGACGACGCGGCGACCGAGCCGCTGCGCAAGAACAAGAAGTACTGGGCCATGGCGAACTACAGCCGCTTCGTCCGCCCCGGCGCACGCATCATGAACACCGACGACCCGCAGACCCTGGCCGCCGTCCGGCCGGACGGCGGCGTGGTCGTCGTCCACACCAACAACACCGGCGAGGAGCGCGAAGTCACCCTCGACCTGGACGGCTTCAGGACCGCCGCCGACGGATCCGTCGAGCGCTGGACGACCGACGCCACGAAGAACCTGCAGCGCGACGCGGATGCGGCCGTGGCCGGCCGCACGCTCAAGGCCGTCGTCGGCCCCGGCTCCGTCACCACGTTCGTCCTCCCGACAGTCAGCGGCGTGAACACGGCGGCTACCACCGCCCCCACCGGCGCGCCGCGCCGGCTGCTCAACGACAACAGCGGCAAGGCCCTCGCCACCGTGGGCGGCGCGAGCACCGTCGTCCAGCGCACCTCCGCCCCGGCCGACAGCGCACAGCAGTGGACCTTCACCAAGCTGTCCGCCACCGACTGGGGCAACACCGCCGCCTACCGCCTCACCAACGTCGGGACGGGCAAGGCGCTCTCCGTGTCAGGTGGTGCCCTGACCGTCGCGTCGCCCGGCTCGTCCCCGGCGCAGCAATGGATCCGTTCCACCACGGGCGATGGCCACAGCACCCTGATCAACAGCGCCACCGGACAACTGCTGGACGTCACGAACGCCTCGACCACCGACGGGGCGCCCGTCGGCGTCCATCAGCCCACGACCGGCAGCAACCAGTCCTGGTCCCTGACCGGCGCGGCGCCGGACGTCTGGGGCCCGCTCTCCTTCCGGCACAGTTCCCAGTGTCTCGATGTGAGCGGCGCGGCGGCCGGCGACGGCGCGGCCGTCGTCCAGTACGGCTGCAACACCGGCACGAACCAGCAGTGGTCGCTGCGTTCCACCGGAGGCGGCTATGTGAACGTCGTCGTCCGCCACAGCGGCAAGTGCCTCGACGTGAGCGACCAGTCCACATCCGACGGCGCGGCCGTCGTCCAGTACGCCTGCAACGGCGGCCGGAACCAGGAGTGGGCGGTTCGCACGACGGGTGACGGGGACCTCACGCTCACGGCCAGGCACAGTGCCAAGTGCCTGGGCGTGAACGGAAGTTCAACGGCAGCCGGAGCTTCGGTCGTTCAGTGGACCTGCGACGGCGGAGCGAGCCAGCGGCTACGGCAGGGCTGACACGAGAGAGCCGGGCTCCGACCGAAGGGTCGGAGCCCGGCTCAGATCCGGTCCGATGCCGGTGGCTACTCATCGGTGGGGCCGAGGTCGGCGTTCTCCCGGAGTTCGACGGTCCGGGCGCGGTGGCAGGCGTGCAGTTCCAGCACGACGATCTCGTTGGTGCCGGCACGCAGGACCGGCGCCGGGACGTAGAGGGAGTTCTGCGGGCCGCGCGACCAGAAGCGCCCCAGGGCGAATCCGTTGACCCACACACTGCCCTTCGTCCAGCCGCCGAGGTGGAGGAAGGTGTCCGCGGGTGCGTCGACCTCGAAGGCGCCCCGGTGGAACGTGGGGCCGGCCGGCACCGACCCTGCCGTGAAAGGCAGTGCGGTCAGATCGGTCAGGGGCAGCGGTCGACTGGTCCACCCGGTGACGTCGTCGCCGTCCAGGAGGACCTTGCCCAGCAGGCCCTTGCGGTCGTGGACGCCCGGCCCGTAGTTGACCCGTCCCTGGTTCTCCACCAGCACGCTGAGGACGCTGCCCGCGCGGGGAGCGGTGACGGTCAGGGCATGCTCGTGGCTCTCACGTTCCAGCACGCCGGCCGGGACCCCGTTCACGAAGAACTGGGCGCGATCCCGGACCCGCTCCACCTCCAGCAGGGCCGGCCCCGCGGACACCAGGGCCGTCTCGTAGAGGACGAATCCGAAGTCCTGTCCCAACTGCTCCATGGTCAGCGGCCGCGGCGCGTCGACGGCTGCGCCGAGCCCCTCCGCGCACTCCAGCAGGCCGGCGCTCTCGGTGAGTGCGACGGTCGTCGGCGCCAGCTTGGGGCCACGCGGAGGGACGGGTCCGGCCGGCACCGGCGCGTACTTGGCGATCACGTCGCGGAAGGCGGTGAACTTCTCGGTCGGGTCGCCGGCCTCGTCGAGCGGGGCGTCGTAGTCGTACGACGTGACGGTGGGCCGGTAGGTGTGCTTGTCGTTGGCGCCGTTGGTGAAACCGAAGTTCGTGCCGCCGTGGAACATGTAGAAGTTGACGGAAGCGCCGGTGGCCAGCAGTTCGTCCAGTTCCCGGGCCGCGTTGCCGGCGTCCCGGATCACGTGGCGGGTTCCCCAGCGGTCGAACCAGCCGATCCAGAACTCGGTGCACATCAGCGGCCCCGTCGGCCGCTGGGTGCGCAACGCGGCCATGCTCTGCGCGGAGCGGCTGCCGAAGTTGGCCGTGGCCAGCACGCCGGGCAGGCTGCCACGCGCCAGGTCGTCGGGCTGGTCGCAGGTGAACAGTGGCACGTCCACCCCGCAGCGGCGGAGAGAGCCCGCGAGATGTTCCAGGTAGGCGGTGTCGTCACCGAACGCCCCGTACTCGTTCTCCACCTGGACGGCGAGCACCGGGCCTCCCTGGGTGGCCAGGTAGGGCCTCAACGGGGTCAGGAGCTGGTCGAAGTAGCTGTCGACAGCGGCGAGGAACCGCGGGTCGCGGGTCCGCAGCCGGATACCGGGGTCCGCGAGGAGCCAGGACGGCAGGCCACCCCCCTCCCATTCGGCGCAGATGTACGGGCCGGGCCGGAGCAGTACGTTCAGTCCCTCGGCGGCGGCGAGGTCGAGGAACCGGGCTATGTCCAGTCCGCCCTCCGTCCTGAAATCGCCGGGACGCGGCTGGTGGAGATTCCAGGGCACGTAGGTCTCGACGGTGTTGAGACCCATGAGCCGGGCCTTGCGCAGCCGGTCGGCCCACAGGCCGGGGTGCACGCGGAAGTAGTGCAGTCCGCCGGACAGGAGCCGGAACGGTTCGCCGTCGAGGGTGAAGCCGCCGTCGTCGATCTGAAGAAGGGGCATGTACGAGTGCTCCTGTGCTGAGGTGAGGTGCGCTGTCGCGTGGCCGGGGCGACCCCGTCGACAGATATGTTTACGTGAACACTCGCAGATGGCAAGCTTCCGGGGCTCGAATGACCGACGGGCCGGCGAGCAAGGGCGGGGATGGGCGTTCCCCGGCGTCGCGGGCTTCGTCACCGGTGCGACTGGGCCGTCGACGGATGCTGCCCGCCCGGTTCGCCTGAGGTGCGGAAGCGCCCAGTCACCCATCACATTTGCGCTACTCGACATCGATGTTCATCGAAGGTGAACGTCCCGCGGCAAGCGCAACCATCGGATCGATGACCAGTAAGCCACATCTACCTGCAAACACGCGGCCGGAACCTCCCCTCTCCTTGGCTTGAATCAAGTTTCGCCGCCGGTCTTTCGGTTTCATTCGAAACCATGTCAACATGCAGGCGGCTCGAAGCGCGCCAATGTCCGTCAAGCGATGTCACTTCATCGTTCAAGTTTTGACCACACGAAGTGACGGTGCTGGATGGGCAACGCCTGGCAGCCTTCGACCGGTTCTCGCAGCCCCACGATGTCGAGGAGTGAAAATGATCAAGGTTCTCAAGGTGTCGACCGCCCTGTGTGCAGGAGTACTGCTGGTCCCCGTTCTGGTGTCGTATTCGTCAGGAGCCGAACCGGATGGCGCCCCGCTCGCCGGCTCCGCGCCGGCGCAGTCCACCACGGAGAAGCTGAAGGTGGACTACGAGAACGGAGCACTGAACTCCGGAGTGGACGGCCTGACCACGACGCACGCGACGGCGTCGGATGCTTCCGGCGTCGTGCAGCCCGGACACGGTGGCTCGTACGCGGTTCAGCACAAGGTGACGCTCGGCGACGCGGGATACGAGTCCAACGGCGCGCCGCGGAGCGAGAGCGCGACGGATCTGCTTCCGTCCGGGCAATTCGACGTCGGTGACGTGCAGCGCTACGAGTTCAGCGTGCTGCTCAAGGACTGGAAGACCTACACGCCGGGTGACAGCGACTCGGGCGACATCGTCTTCCAGGGCAAGTACGCGGGCGGCAACGTCCCGGCGTTCTACCTCATGGCGAAGCGCAACGAGATCGCGTTCCGGTCCCCACATCTGAACCAGCAGACGGCGGTGGTGGCGGACCTCCGTCCGTACGTGAACCAGTGGATGAGCTTCCGCGTCGACGCACGCTGGACCACCGACGAGACGGGCTACTTCAAGGTCTCCGTGCGCCTTCCGGGAGAGTCCGGCTACAAGCCCGCCGCCTCGTACGAGAACGTGCGCACCTACCAGCCGGACAACCCGGCCGAGCACGGCTACATCAAGTGGGGGCTCTACCGGCCCTCGGAGTCGATCGAGAACGGTGACGTACCCACGCGGATCGCCCAGCACGACGACATCCGCATTCTCGACCTGTCCTGATGTGGACCCGTGGATCAGCAGACTCAACACCCCTTGGAGCAGAGATGACCCACTCTCGTTCCCTGAGCAGGCGCCGGCTGATCCGGACCGGTGGCGCGCTCGGGCTGACTACCGCCGCCGGAACGCTTCTCGCCCCGCAAGCCGGCGCGGCACCCGAGGCGGCGGCCACGACCAAAGTGACGGATCTGGGGCCGGGGCTGGTCCAGTTCTCGCTGATGAGCGGGTTGGTGGTCGGCGACACCGTCTACATCGGCTCGCGCAACCTGACCCCCTCCAGCGTCGTCGGCTTCCATCTGCCGAGCCGGAAGGTGGTGTCGTCCACCGACCTCGACGCGGGGCCTGAGCCTTCCATCCAGGCGCTGGCGGCGGATCCCACCGGCCGCTACCTCTACATCGGCGTCCTGGTCAAGTCCGACCAGGGCAAGCCGAATCTCTACCGGTGGGACCTGAGGACGCCCGACAAGCCCGCCGTGCCCATCGGCAGGACCGAGGATCGCGACATCCGTGATCTGGCCGTCGCCCCCGACGGCACGGTCTTCGCCGTGGGCGGCGTCCCGGACAAGCCGCCCGTCCTGTGGCAGTACGACCCCCCTCCACTGGTGCCGTGACCAGTCTGGGTGCCCCTGATCCGAAGGCGACGCTGGCCAGGGCGGTCGCGGCCACGGACACCACCGTCTTCTTCGGCGCGGGCAGCGTCCTTGCCGGCGGCGGCGGTGCGAGCAAGGCGTCCCTGTTCGCCTTCGACCGGAAGAGCCGCGAGTTCACCTCGATCGTGCCCAAGGAGATGGAAAAGGACCCCAGCCTGCGTGAACTCGCCGTCCATGACGGGAAGCTGATCGTCGGCACGTCGGGTGGGGTCGATCCCGCGAAGCTCGCCGTGATCGACCTGGCGGACTTCTCCTCCTGCACCGTGGTGAAGACCGAGGGCGCTGTCATCAAGACGTTCGCCTCCGACGCCGAGCGGATCTACTTCGCCTCCGAGTCGGGAGTGAACGCCTACTCGAAGGCCGACAGGACGATCTCCCACGTGGAGTTCACCGGGCCGGATCTCGGCGAGATCTGGGGGCTGGACCACGCCGAGGGAAGGCTCGCTGTCGTCTCGGGCTACGGTTTCGTCGCCGAGATCGATGTGTCGGCCAAGACCTCGGTGGTCACCGACCTGCACGAGGCGGGAGCCGAGGCCGGACCACAGGCAGGCATGGGGATCGCCGCCGGCAACGGGTACGTCTACCTCGGCGGCAACGGCGCCATCTCACGGCGCAACCTCAAGACCGGCGAGGTCGTCAACCTACAGGCACCGGGTGAGGCGAAGGACGCAGAAGTGATCGAAGGCGCCCTGTACACCGGCCAGTACAACGCGCAGGGCATCTGGCGGTACGACTCCTCCCGGCGGCGGCAGCCGCAGCAGGCGGCGAAGTTCCCCAGCGAGCAGAACCGTCCGCTGGACCTCTCGTGGGACTCGGACAACAAGCTGCTGCTCGTCGGTGTGCAGTCCGACACCGAGGGCGGCGGCGCCCTGTGGACGTACTCTCCCGGCACCGGGAAGTCGGCGGCCTACGTCAATCCGATCGACGACGTCCAACTTGTGAGGGCGGTGGCCAATCGGGACGGCGTCGCTTACCTGGGCGGTGACAATGCCGGCAAGGAGGGACCGCGCGCCACCGTCGTCGCCGTCGATCCGGCGATCGGCAAGGAGCTGTGGCGCGTCGACACGAAGCAGTCGGCGGGTGTGGCGGCTCTGGCGGTGCAGGGCCGGAACCTCTACGGCCTCACCACCAAGGGAGGCCTCTTCGTCATCGACGTCCGGGCCAGGAAGGTGGTGCACACCGCGGACGTCAGCAGTGTCAGCAAGGGCTTCGCCGCCATGGTCACCAACCGGGGCGCGGTCTACGGCGTCTCGGACACCACACTCTTCCGCCTCCATCCGAAGACGTTCGCCGTCACCACGATCGTCGCCGGCGTCAACGGGGCCTGGTACAGCGGCCCGCATGTCAACGCCCACGAGGGCCTCCTCTACACGCTCCGCGGTTGCAACCTCGTCGCTGTCGACGACAGGCCGTCGCACTGACCCCGCTACCGGATCCGCCGCTCCAGGCCATCGTTGACCTTTGATTGATATCTTTTCGATTGTCGAGTGAAGATCGATGACTCACTCGTTGTGTCGAGAGGGGACTGAAGGTGTTGGCTGACGAGCGGCGGGAAGCGATCCTGCGCGCGGTGGAGCGCCAGGGTTCGATCACCGTGAAGGCGCTGGCGGAGGAGATGGGCGTCTCCGCCGTGACCCTGCGCCAGGACGTACGGGAGCTGGCAGGCCAGGGACTGCTGAACCGTGTGCACGGCGGTGCCAGGGCCCTGGCCTCGGGCGCTCCCGCCCCCGTCGAGGCCCCGGCCCCCGGCCCGGCCCCCACCGGAGAGAAGTACGCCGTCGGGCTGGTCGTGCCGCCGGGCGGCTACTACTACGCCGAGGTGATCCGGGGTGTCCAGAACGCGGCCCGCGCGCGTGGCGTCCGCGTCGTGCTGGCCGTCTCCGGGGAGTCACTGTCGGAGAACCAGGAGCAGGTCCGCCAGCTCGTGGCCGGCGGGATCGACAGCTTGCTCCTGATGCTGCACCCGGGCCTGCGCCCTCTGGACGAGGCCGAGCAGTGGCTGAGCACCCTCGAGGTGCCGGCCGTGCTGGTGGAGCGCCGGGCCGGGATTCGGGCCGGCCGGCTGGAGCAGGTGGCCTCCGACCACGCCTACGGCGCGGCCCTCGCGGTGCGCCATCTCGCCGGGCTCGGGCATGACAAGGTGGCCCTCGTCGCCAGGATCGAGAGCCCCAACACGGCTCTTCTCAGCGTCGGTCATGCCGACGCAGTGAAGGCCATGGGGCTGACGCCCGGGCCGGAGTTCCTCATCAGCACCACCGGTGACGCGGCTCCGGCCGACGCGCGCTTCGAAGAAGTGGTCCGAGCCGTGGAATCCGGCGAGGTCCGGGCGGCACTGGTGCACAACGACATCGATGCCATCGCCCTCGTCGGCATCCTGCGTGCACGCGGTACGCGCGTGCCGGAGGATCTGGCACTGGTCACCTACGACGACGAGGTCGCCGAGCTGAGCGACGTCCCCCTCACCGCCGTCGCACCCCCCAAACAGGCGGTGGGGGCGTGGGCGCTCGACCTGGCGGTACGCCGACTGTCCGACCCGGCAACCCCCCTGGCCGAGATCCTGCTCCGCCCGGAACTGCGAGTCCGTGCATCCTGTGGCGCCAACCGCCGGGCCCGGACCGACGCGTAATCATGTGATGCCATATGGTTTCGTTATCAAAAAACGAAACCATATGCATTGACTCGCTGTCGTACGTAACGAATGATTGCGGTGACACCCAAGCAAACGATCGGTGGCACATCATGTTTCGTAGACGACTGACTGCGCTGGTCTGCTCCGTCGCGGCAATCGGCCTTCTCTCCACGGGATGCGGAGAATCGGACAGCGGGACTTCCACGGCGGAGAAGGGCACCGGAAAGGTCACCTTCTGGTCCTTCGTCAAGGGATCCGACGAAGTGGCGAAGGCCTTCAACCGGACCCACCCGGACATCAAGGTGACCTTCGAGGCGGTGCCCTCGGGCCAGGAGTACTACTCCAAACTCACGAACGCCGTGAGGGCCGGCACCGTTCCGGATGCCGCGGTCGTCGAGTACCCGCAGCTGCCGGAGTTCGCCACTCAGGGCAAGCTGGAGACGCTGAGCGATTCGCTCGGGCCTCTGGTGAAGGACCATTTCCCTAGGCACTGTTTCTCGGATCTCCTGACGTGCGTGGGGTGTTGGGGTCAGGCTGTTTGTATGGGCCGTGGTGATCTGACGAATGCGGAGTGGGACAGGCTGGAGTCGTTCTTGCCTCCTGGTGGGGCCCGCGGGGGCCGGTGGAGTGACCACCGTCGGGTGATCAACGGGGTGCTCTACCGGGTCCGGACGGGCGTGCAGTGGAGGGATCTACCGGAGCGGTTCGGGCCGTGGGAGACCGTCTACAAACGCCATCGCCGCTGGTCAGCGGATGGAACTTGGACGATGCTGCTGTCGCGGATCCAGGCGGCCGAGGACGCTGCGGGCCAGATCGACTGGGACGTCTCGGTGGACTCGACAGCTGTGCGGGCCCACCAGCACGCCGCGGGCGCGCGCAAGGCGACGGCGGTCGCGGCCCCTCAAAAGGGGATCGCTGGGGGGACGAACCAGGTCGATCCGGTGTTGAGGAAACTGACGGTCCGGCTGGAGGAAGTGGTCAGATCGGCGAGTGTCTGGGACGTTCCCGCGGCGGATTCACCACCAAGATCCACCTTGCCGCCGACGGGCGATGCCGGCCCCTCGCCCTCGTCCTGACACCCGGACACTACGGTGACGGCCCCCAGTTCGAGCGAGTGCTGGAGCAGGTCTCCGTGCCCCGCATCGGAGTCGGCCGACCCCGGACCCGGCCCGACCATGTCCTGGCGGACAAGGCCTACACCTCTCGGAAGAACCGTCATTACCTGCGGCGACGCGGCATCCGGCACACGATCCCCGAACGCCTCGACCAGCAGAGACACCGCAAGAATCGCGGTTCCCGAGGCGGCCGTCCCACCGGTTTCGACAGCGAGCGATACAAGAAGCGCAACACCGTCGAACGCGCAATCAACCGCCTGAAAGGCTTCCGCGCCGTCGCCACCCGCTACGAGAAACGCGCCTACATCTACCTCGGCACTGTCACCCTCGCAGCCCTCGTCATCTGGCTCAGAACATGATCCGAGAAACAGTGCCTAAGTCCGTAAGGCAGTTGGTCGAGCTGGGGGGCCAGACGTGGGGTGTTCCCCGCGACGCGGCCCCGCTGATGCTGTACTACCGCAACGACTTCTTCAAGAGCCACAAGATCAGCGTCCCCAAGACGTGGGACGCGTACCGGAACATGACCGCTCAGGTGAAGAAGGCGGACCCGAAGGCCCGCGGCGGGGTTCTCTACACAGACAACCCGGGACTGCTGACCGCCCTCGCCTGGCAGGCCGGTTCGCAGTGGTTCGGCACGGAGGAGGACTCCTGGAAAGTGTCGCTGGACGACGCTCCTTCCCGAAAGGTCGCGGACTACTGGGGTGACCTCGCCCGGAAGGACCTCGTCACCTCGGTGAGCTCGCTCGACCCGTTCTGGACGAGCATCCAGCAGAACCGGACCGTCGCCTACGTCTGCGCGAGCTGGTGCGCGGGGGCCCAGCAGGCGACCGTCGCCGACCAGAAGGGCAAGTGGTCGGTGGCCCCGGTGCCCACCTGGGACGGCAAGCCGGCCTCGGCCATGTACGGCGGATCCTCGTTCGTCATACCGAAGGGCGCCAAGAACAGCGGTGCCGCCGAGGAGTTCATCAAGTGGATCACCACCGACCCGGCGGGCATGAAGGCGTGGGTCTCCTCCGGGACCAGCAGCATGTTCCCCGCCGACCCCGAACTCGTGCCGGTCACCAAGGCCGCCTTCCCCACCGACTACTTCGGCGGCCAGGACGTGTACGCCGTTGGCAGCAGGTCCTACACAGCGGTCCGGCCCGGCTGGACGTGGGGCCCCGTCATGGGGACCACGAACACGGCCATCGTCGATCAGCTTCCGAAGGTCGCCCAGGGCAAGGTGAAGCTCTTCGACGTCCTCACCGGCTCCCAGCAGGCGACCGTGAAGGACATGGAGCGGCGCGGGATGAAGGTCGCCCCGTAGTACGCGAACCCATGTGAGCCGATGCCCGCACCGCAGGCCGAGGCAGGCATCGGCTCCCGCCCCGACGCTTCCCGCTCCCATCGAGAAAGGCCCGGTATGACAACTCCGTCAGCCCGCGCCCAGCGCCGCACCGCCACGCTGCTCCTGGCACCCTTCTTCATCCTTTTCGCCGCCGTCACCCTCGCCCCGCTGGTCTACGCGGGCTGGATGAGCCTGTTCACCACCCACACCTCCGGCCTCGGCTTCGGCGGTACGGAAGAGGTCTTCGCCGGACTGGACAACTACGTACACGCGTTGTCGGACCCGGCGTTCCGCGGCGGATTCCTCACCATCGCCGCTTACGTCGCGATCTACATCCCGGTGATGATCGGCGGCGCGCTGGTCCTCGCCCTGCTGCTGGACTCGGCACTGACCAAGGCGCGGACCTTCTTCCAACTGGCCCTGTTCCTCCCGCACGCGGTGCCCGGTCTGATCGCGGCGCTCATCTGGGTCTACCTGTACACGCCGGGGCTGAGCCCGGTGATCGACTTCCTCAGCGCCGGCGGCCTCGACATCGATTTCCTGTCGGCTGACAACGCGGTCTTCTCCGCGGCGAACATCGCCGTCTGGGAGTGGATCGGGTACAACATGGTCATCTTCTACGCAGCCCTCCAGGCGGTGCCGACCGAGGCCCTTGACGCCGCGAAGATCGACGGTGCAGGCCAGATCCGTACCGCCCTGTCGATCAAGGTGCCGATGATCCGCCCGGCCATCGCCCTTGCCGTGCTGTTCACCGTGATCGGCTCGGTCCAGCTCTTCACCGAACCGAAGGTCATCTACAGCGCCTCCAGCTCGATCGGCAGCAGCTGGACGCCCAACATGTTCGTCCAGACCGCCGCCTTCACCCACAACGACTTCGGACTGGCAGCAGCGGCCTCTCTGCTCATCGCACTGTTCGCCGCCCTGCTGTCATTCCTCGTCACCCGCTTTTCGCGCAGCAGGAGCAAGCCGTGACCAAGACCATGACACGCGTTGCCCCCGCCGACTCCTCTCCGGCTCCGCAGCGCACGGACAGGAGCCGGACGGACAAGAGCCGGACGGGCCGGCGAGGCCCCGGGAACCGTCCATCGGCCCTGCTGTCCAAAGCCGGTGTGACCGCGATGCTGGGTCTCGCCGCCCTCTACACACTTCTGCCGATGCTCTGGCTGGTCCTCTCGTCCACCAAGAGCCGCCAGGACCTCTTCGCCACCAACGGCTTCGCCCCGGGCAAGGACTTCGCGCTCGTGGACAACCTCACGTACCTGTTCGAGGCCGACAACGGGATCTTCCTGCGCTGGCTGCTCAACACGGTCCTGTACGCCGGTGTCGGCTCGCTGCTGGCGACCGTGTTCAGCGTGGCCGCCGGGTACACATTCGACAAACTGAACTTCCCCGGCAAGGAGAAACTCTTCTCCTTCGTCCTGCTGGGCGTGATGGTGCCCGGAACGGCGATGGCGATCCCGCTCTACCTGATCGCTGCCAAAGCCGGTCTGGTGAACACCTTCTGGGGCGTGTTCATCCCCGGCCTCGTGTTCCCGTTCGGGGTGTACCTGGCCCGCGTCTTCAGCGCCTCGTACATCCCCGACGAGGTCCTCGAGGCCGCCCGTGTGGACGGGGCAGGCGAGTTCAGGACCTTCTGCAGGATCGCTCTGCCCATGATCGCGCCGGGCTTCGTGACGATCTTCCTCTTCCAGTTCACCCAGATCTGGAACAGCTTCTTCCTGCCCCTGGTGATGCTGTCCGACAAGGACCTCTTCCCGGTCAACCTCGGGCTGTACGTCTGGTACTCCTCCGCCCTCTC
Source organism: Streptomyces sp. LN549 (assembly GCF_043203805.1). Lineage (NCBI taxonomy): Bacteria > Bacillati > Actinomycetota > Actinomycetes > Kitasatosporales > Streptomycetaceae > Streptomyces > Streptomyces sp. LN549. The sequence goes on from NZ_JAZHRI010000002.1 coordinate 8,949,775, forward strand.
CCAGGGGCACCCGCAGGACTACCTCCTGGCCATCGTCGGATCGCTGGTGTCCGTGGTCCCGCTGGTCGTCCTCTTCCTGATGCTCCAGCGGTTCTGGAAGTCCGGCATGACAGCCGGCGCCGTCAAGTAGGCCATCGTCCCGAGGATCCCCATGCCATCCACTCCGCCCCGCCCGCGTGCCCTGTTCGCGATGGGCCGCCCGCACCGGGACGCCCTCTTCCCGCGCGCCGCGATCGACCGCCTGAACCGCCTCGTCGATATCGAACCGCACTTCGTCGCCGAGGACTTCGACAGCGTGCCTCGCCTGGCCGCTGTCGAGATCCTGATCACATCCTGGGGATGCCGCCCGCTGGACGAGGCCGTGCTGGCCCGCATGCCGGCCCTGAAGGCAGTCGTGCACGCAGCGGGAAGTGTCAAACACCATGTGACGGACGCCTGCTGGGACCGCGGGCTCCTCGTCTCCACGGCGGCCGCCGCCAACGCCGTACCCGTCGCCGAATACACCCTCGCCGCCATCCTCTTCGCCAACAAGCGCGTCCTCGAGATCGGCGGGCTCTACCGCGAGCACCGAACTGCCCTGGACTGGGCGGCCCACTTCCCCGGCTTCGGCAACCACCGCAGGACGATCGGCCTGGTGGGCGCGTCCCTCGTGGGACGCAGGGTGCTGGAGCTGCTCCGGCCCCACGACTTCGACATCCTGCTGGCCGATCCGCACCTCGATCCCGACGCGGCCCGGTCGATGGGCGCCCGGCTCGTCGAGCTCGACGAACTGCTGGCCGTCTCCGACGTCGTCTCACTGCACGCCCCCGCGCTGCCCGAGACGTACCACCTGCTGGATGCCCGCAGACTGTCGCTCCTGCGGGACGGCGCCACCCTCGTCAACACGGGGCGTGGCTCCCTCATCGACACCGAGGCCCTCACCGCCGAGGCGTTGTCGGGACGCATCCACGCCGTCCTCGACGTCACCGAGCCCGAGGTGCTGCCGGCGACCTCACCGCTGTACTCACTGCCGAATGTGCTGCTGACCCCGCACATCGCCGGCTCACTCGGCGGTGAGCTCCTGCGCATCACCGCCAGTGCCCTTGACGAGGTCGAACGCTACTGCGCCGGGCGGGAGTTCGCGCACCCCGTGACCCGAGCGGCCCTTTCCACCTCGGCCTGAGCACCCGGGCGGCTGCCGCGCCGCCCCGCCACACGAGAGTGCCGATCACCGCGACCACCCAGCGCGCCAGAACCCCGGAGTGCAGCATGTCCCAGACCGACCGCCTGTCGGACGTACTCGTCTTCACCCGCACCACGGCCTACCGCCACGACTCGATCCCCGCCGGGCAGGCGGCTCTGCGAGAGCTGGGGGAGGAGCACGGCTTCACCGTGGAGACCTCCGAGGACCCCTCGGTCTTCACCGACGCTTCCCTGGCGGGGCGCAGTGCGGTGGTCTTCCTGTCGACCAGCGGTGAGGTGCTCACCCCGGACGGGCAGCTGGCGCTCCGGCGCTGGACCTCGGACGGCGGCGGCTTCATGGGCATCCATTCCGCCGCGTGCACCGAGTACGACTGGCCGTACTACGGGGAACTGCTCGGCGCACGCTTCGCCGGCCACCCGGAGTTCCAGTCAGGCACCGTGCTGGTCGAGGACCGGAGCCATCCGTCGATGCGCCATCTGCCGCCGCGGTGGGACTGGTACGACGAGTGGTACGACTTCCGGAGCAATCCGCGGCGCCCCGGCGTACAGGTCCTCGCCACCATCGACGAATCCGGCTACGAGGGAGGCCGCATGGGTGCCGATCACCCCCTGGTGTGGTGCAAGGAGTCCGGCGCCGGCCGCTCGTTCTACACGTCGCTGGGCCACGCGGATGACGCCTACACCGACCCGGCCTTCCGCGGCCACCTCCTGGGCGGCCTGCGCTGGACTGCGGGCTGATCCCTCCGGCCACAGACAAGGCCACGAATTCCCCGCCGCATCCTCAGAACCGACGAAGGAGCACACAGCCATGCAGAACGGACCGATCACGCGACGCCAGATGATGCAGTGGGGGGCCGCCGGTGCGGGTGCCCTGGCCGTCGCCGGCCTGCCCGCGACCGACGCCCTGGCGACGCCGAGGTCAGGGGTGCGCGTCACGGACCTCGGTCCGGGGGTGAACAACTTCTCTCTCGCCGCTGCCATTCCGGTGGGAAACAAGGCGTACATCGCCTCGCGCAACATCGATCCCATGCGGATCATCGGCTTCGACTTCGACACCGAGAAGGTCACCAGTGTCACCGAGGGGCCCGGGATCAGCACGCAGCTGCTCGCCGTCGACCCGGACGGGCGGTATCTGTACTCGGCGATCCGGGAGTACGACTCCGCCCCGGGCCCGGGCTTCGTCCGGCTCGACCTCACCGTGGCCGACGCGCCCAAGGAGGACCTCCACTCGATTCCCGGCCTCGATCCGTACGCGATCAGTGCCTCCCCGGACAACAAGGTCTTCTTCGGCGGCCGAGAGCCCCAGCCCAAGCTGCGCCAGTACGACCCGGCCACCGGAGAGCTCACCGAGATCGCAATCCCTGATCCGAACGTACCGATGATCCGCTGCCTGCTGGCCACGCAGGACAAGATCTACATCGGCACCGGCGCGTCGCTCGGCGCCACTCCGACCAGCACCAAGGCCGGACTCTTCGTCATGGACCGCGCCACGAAGAGGATCACCTCGATCCTGCCGAAGGAGTTCTCGGGGCAGGTAGAGGTCCGTGACGTCGGCCTCCACGACGGCACGCTGTACGTGTGCTCGACCACCGACGCGGGCGCAGCGGTCGCCGTCATGGACGCCGACGACCCGACCCAGTACACCCTTGTGCAGAGTGAGCAGCACTTCCTGCGACTGCCACGCAAGCTCGGCGACCGGATGTACTTCAACGGTGCCGCGCTGATCGAGCTGACGTTGAGCACCGGTACGTTCCGCGAGATCAAGCCCAAGGAAGGGGACTTCGGCGAGATCTGGGGCCTGTGGACCCGAGACGACAAGGTAATCGTCGTCTCGGCCTTCGGCCTGATCTTCGAGGTCGATCCGAGCACGGGCTCGGACACCTCATGGGACCTGATCGCAGCAGGCGCCCCGATCGGGCCCCAGCTGGCGATGTCGATAGCCGCCGACACGCACAACGTGTACGTCGGCGGGACGAACTCGGTGGCACGGCACGATCTGCGCACCGGGAAGCAGAGCAGGGTGCTGGCGACGAGCGAAGCCAAGGACATCCTGCTGCACCGGGGCACTGCTCACTTCGCCCAGTACAACGCGGTCGGCCTCCTTGCGTACAACCCGCACATCGACGACGAGTGGGCCCGCAAGCTGGCCGATCTGCCGCCGGAGCAGAACCGCCCGCACCAGATCGTCTGGGATGACAGGCACCGACTGATGGTGATGGGGCTGCAGTCCGACTACGAGTCGGGCGGATCGCTGATGACGTTCGACCCGAAGAACGGCGCCACCACGGTCGCCGTCAACCCGATCGATGACGAACAGATGATCCGTGCGGTCGTCGCGCACGACGGCGTGGCCTATCTCGGCGGCCAGAACGTCGCCGCCACCGCCGGCACCCTGGTCGCGTGGGACCCGATCCGGAGGCGAGAGCTGTGGCGGATGACGCCGCAGTCCAAGCCAACCGGGATCACCGGTCTCACCGTGCTCGGCCAGAACCTGTACGTCATGTGCTTCAGGGGCGACTTCTTCGTGATCGACCTGCGCACCCGAAGGGTGATCCACTCCGCCAATCACGCCCCGGTGGTGCCGAACTACGGGACGCTGCTGGCCGATCGGGGGTATGTGTACGGGGCGTCGAGCTCAGATTTCGTCCGCTACGACCGGAAGACATTCGCGCGTACCGACCTGGTCGCGCTCGACGCGGACTGGTACGGCATCCCGCGAGCCGCGGTGGACGAGCGTGGCAGGTTCTACGCCATCCGCGAGCGCAATCTGATCCGGATCGACGTCAGCCGCTGCTGAGCGACTCGTGACGACGTACCGGGGGTGCCCGGGTATGCGCCAGGACGCCGAGGAGATCGTCACCGGCGGCAGTCTTGACTCTGCTGGGAGCCGACGAGGGCGGACGCCGGAGCGCCTTCTCAGGGGACGGTCGTCTCAGACCTCTGTGGGACATCGGCAACCGCACCGCAGACGGACAACAGGATCTGAACATCGCGCGCTCCGGGTGGAGTTCGCGCTGCAGCTCGGCCCTGGGGAGACAGCCGACGTGCGTCTGGCTCCCCTGCAGCCCGAGCAGTGGCAGCATCTGAAACCCGGTGACGTCGTCACCATGCACGATGCCCAACCTGCCGTCGGCATCGCCGAGGTCATCGAGGTCCTCCCACCTCTCGTCCGACGCCACTGGGGCATGATCAAGTGGCTTGGCCGCCGTCACGGCGAGGGTGACGCCTCGGGAGGGCGTACCCGCGCAGCCGCTGCGCGCACCGCCGCCACTACCCGGTCCAGGGGTACGGCGATGGAGACGGTTACGCCCAGTGCGGCGACCGTTCCCACCGGGCCCCGTACCGGAGCGGCCACCGACACCTCGCCCAGCCGGAACTCCTCGGCGCAGACCGCGAGACCCGCCACCCGGATCCGGGCGAGCTGGCCGGCGAGGACGCCGGGGGAGACCACGGTGTGCCGGGTGTGCCGGGGCAACTCCGCCGGCGGGTTGGCGAGCAGTACCTTCCCGTACGCCGTTGCGTGCGGTGGCGGCCGCTCCCCACTCACCAGGCACAGCACACCGTCGGCCGACGGGGCGGAGATCACCGCCAGATCCGCGTGACCGCCGGTCCGTGCTCCCAGCGCCCGCAGCGCCGGGAGCGCCGCGTCGAGGAGCCCGCGCGGGCAGGGCGCCGCCGCGCCGAGCACCCGCAGCCGGAGCCCCAGCCGGTACCTGCCGTCAGCGCCACGCTCCAGACCGCCCCACGCCACGAGCTCCCGCACCAGGCGCAGCGCCGTCGGCGCCGGGAGCCCCGTGCGGGCCGCGATGTCGGTGAGTCGCAACGCCGCCTCGCCGCCGCTCTCGAAGGCGTCCAGCACCGAGAAGAGCCGTCCTGCCACGCTTTCGCCCAACTCCCTGCCCCTGTCTCTTCGCCGGGCTTCCACTCAGTGGAAGCCCGGGCTTCCCGCCCCGTCGGTGCCGTACGAGGCTCAACGTATGAACCTCGGTCTTGCTTCCGACACCCTGCTCTCCACCACCCGGGCCGTCCGCCACCGGCTCGACCTCAACCGGCCGGTGCCCCGAGCACTCCTGGAGGAGTGCGTCGACCTCGCCGTCCAGGCGCCCACCGGCCGCAACCGGCAGCGCTGGCACTTCGTCATCGTTACCGACCCGGCCCGCCGGGCCGTTCTCGCTGACCTGTGGCGAGCGAGCCTGGGCGTCCCGGAGGCCCACCAGCCGCTTCCCGTCCGGGACGTGCGCCGGGCCGACGTTGCGCCCGGCGTGATGGAGCGGGTGTACACGGGTGTCGGGCATCTGTACCGGCATCTGCACGAGGTACCTGCCTACGTCATTCCCTGCGTCGAGGGGCGTACAGAGGGCCTTTCCGTCACCCACCAGGCCGGCACCTGGGGGTCGATCCTGCCCGCCGCGTGGAGCTTCATGCTGGCCGCCCGCGAGCGCGGCCTCGGCACCGTGTGGACGACCGGGAACCTGCCGCTGGAGCAAGAGTTCGCGCAGGCGCTCGGTATCCCGTACACGGAGGTTATGCAGGCTGCCTTCATCCCGGTCGCTTACACCGTCGGTACCGACTTCCGCCCCGCCCGGCGGATCCCACGCGAGCAGGTCCTGCACTGGGACCGCTGGTGATCAGTGGCAGATGGAGGCGGAGACACTCGATGCGCCCACCCGGCGGCGTGTCGAAAGGATCAAGGCAGAGGTGCTGCGGGTGGGTGCGGCCACCACTCTCGGCCGCGTGATTCCCGGCATCACCTCCGTGACAGCTCCTGTGTTCACCGCGGGTGAGTCCTTCCCACTCGTCCTCACCCTGGCGATGCCGGCGCGGGGCGTCACGTCGGATTGGGACGTGTCGCGCCTCTCGGCGGCGCCGCGGTGTCCGACCCGGGCCGTGCCGGAGTTCCTGGGCCACTCCGTGGAGAGAGACGGAGGATGACGAGGGCGGTGTCGTCGGTGATGCCGGCAGGCGGGATCAGGTCGGTCAGGAGCGCGTCGGCGAGGGTGTCGGGATCAGCGGTGCGGTGGCGGGTGAGGGAGTCGGCGAGTCGTTGGAGACCCGTGTCGATGTCCTCGTGGCGACGCTCGATGAGGCCGTCGGTGTAGAGGACGAGAGTGGAGCCGTCGGTGAAGCCGGTCCGGCTCTGAGGGCGTGCCTCGTGATCGGGGCGGGCGCCCAGCGGGGGGTCGGTCGCCTCGTCGAGAAACGACACGGTGCCGTCCGGGTGGCAGAGGACCGGCGGTGGGTGACCGGCGCTGCTGTAGGTGAGGGTGCGGCCGGTCCAGTCGATGAAGACCGACACGGCGGTGGTGGACTCCGCCCCGTCGACGAAGCGGGCATACAGGCCAAGCGCCTCAAGAGCCTGCGCGGGGCCGTCCGCTACCCTGGAGGCGGCGGACAGAGCACTGCGGAGCTGGCCCATGACGCCGGCGGCGTGCAGCCCGTGGCCAACGACGTCACCGACCGCGACCGCCGTGCAGTCGCGGTCGGGCATGTCGATCAGGTCGTACCAGTCACCGCACACATTCAGGGACCCGGTGGCGGGCCGGTAGCGCACCGCCGCGCGGTGGTGATCGGGGAGGTCCGGCGCGGGCAGCATGGCCTGCTGGAGGTGGAGGGCGACTTCGCGTTCGCGGGCGTGTGCCTCGCGCAGTCGCTGGTTGAGCTCCTGGAGTTCCCGTGCGCGCGTGTACAGCTCGGCTTCCAGAACCCGCGTATTGTCACCGCTGCCCCGGGTTCCCCGGGCGCGGATGAGCTCGGTGACCTCTTCCACCCGGTGCAGCACCAGCGCCACGGCACCGTCCGGACCGGGCACCGGGACATTGACCGGGCTCCAGTACCGCTCCTCCCATCGCCCCGGCCGGTCAGGATCCTCCACGTCGTAACGCTGCAGCGCCATGGTGTCTCTTTCCCCGCTGGACGCGACCCTGAGCAGGGAAGCGTGCAGGTTACGCATGCCGGTCGCGGCCTGGTCGCCAGGGTTGTCGGGAAAGACGTCGAACAAATAGTGGCCTATCAGCTGTTCACGGGTGCGGCCCGACAGCGAAAGGTACGCTTCGTTGGCTTCGGCGAACACGAGGTCCGTACGCAGCAGGGCGACTGCACCCGGCAACGCGTGAAAGACCGTCTCGAAGTCGATGTCAGTAGTGCTCACATTCCACCTGCCCGCGCGGGACCCCTTCGTCCTTCTGCTTCTCTCACCGTAAGCAGGAATAGGTGATCCGGCCCGGGCACGGCCCTGAGCGATGACTCAGCGTTGCTGGATGGAACCGTCCCCGGGTGCCGGAGACGCCGATACTCCGCCTGGACAGCGCCCTCACCGAGGGACCGGGAGAACGGCCCGGTTCAACGCTGTCCGGTGACCGATTCATGACCGCTTGCCGCTGAAGTTCTACGACTACGGAGTTCGCACGGCGGTCAGGGTTGTCCGATATTCTGGAAGCGCAAGGTGGCGCGGTGTCCTTGGGGGATGTGTGGACTTGCTGTCCTTGGTTTCGGCGATCGTCTTCTTTGTGGTGCGGCAGCCGCCGCGCTCCTCAGCTGTGTACAGCAGCGCCGTCTGCGGACATGGGAACATCGCACCTGCAAGGACCGGTACGAGGGTTCCCCGGATGTATCAGTGGTCGCCGCTGGCGTGGTGCGGATGATGGTAGGCACCCCGGAGACCCGGCTCGTTCTCCTGCGTGGGAACAGCGCCTCGGGCAAGTCGTCGGTAGCGGCAGAGATCCGGGAGCGATTCGGCCGCGGCCTGGCACTGGTTGGCCAGGACAACCTCCGCCGGGTGGTCCTGCGCGAGCACGACCGCCCCGGCGGCGCGAACATCGGCCTCATCGACACCGTCGCCCGCTACAGCCTCGACGCCGGGTATCACGTCGTCCTCGAAGGAATCCTGTACGCCGACCGCTACGGGCAGATGCTCCAGCAGCTGCGCGCCGACCATCGCGGGCACACCCACTGCTACTACCTGGACGTGCCCTTCCCGGAGACACTGGCCAGGCACGCGACGAAAACGATCGCGAGCGAGGTCGGCGAGAGCCAGTTGCGCGAGTGGTACCGGCCGCTCGATCTCCTGCCCGGCAGCATCGAGACCGTCATCGACGCCGACAGTGTTTTGGCGGACACCGTCGACCGCATCATGCACGACACCGACCTCGTCCGGCTCCCCGCACTGGACCACTGGCCAGAGCCGAGTGACCCGTCGCAGTGAAGCTGAGCATTTTTGCCGACCGTGAGCGGCTCCGATACCGCTGTTACTGATTGGAACCGGCCAGCTGGCCTTCCCCTGCGTCCGGGGCTGGCTCGCCGTCGCTTCTGAGGCCGGGCGAGCGGTCGCAGGGGTGGTTACTCAATCGGTTCCAGAGCGAATTTGACCTTGTCGCCGGCCTGGATCGCCGTATGGCAGCCGCCGTTGGTGACCTGGACGTCGTTGACGTAGATCTTCCACTCGTGCGTGCTGTCCGCCTCGTCGACGTCGATGGCGGTTACCGTGAAATCTTTCATGGCCTCATCGAATTGGGCTTGCACGTTGAACTCGAACTTGTCGGAGGCGTCGACCAGGGCGGTGATCGGCGTCCCGCTGTTGCTGCCGGCGTCGCAGAGCGTGCCGTCGAAGACGGGACGCGGGCCGGTCGAGATGGGGATGGTGCCCGAGAAGTCCTTCCCGTTGATGTCGAGAGTTACCTGGATCATTTCTGCCCCTGTGGCCGCCGGTGCAGTTCCGAGGGTGAGGCCGAAGGCGAGTGCGGCAGTGGCCCCCAGTGTGAGTTTGCGGAGCGCCGTGAGCGTGATCTTCTTCATGGCGGGTCAACGATCAAGGTTCCAGGAGGATGCGGCGGCTGCGAACGCTGGCCCGGGGCCCGGGGCCCGGGGCCCTGGGCGAGGGCGGGTTACCCGTTGCCGGACCGGCGGCCGTGGCCTGCCTCCACCCGCAGGGGGCCGGTCTGCGGTGACTTCCGCGGCCATCGCCTCGCACCTCCGAGCGCGCGGTTCGCCGGCTTCGAGGCCGTGCAGGTGGCCGCCGCCGGAAGCCATTGCGGTCCGGGCCCGCTCGGACAGGGGGGCGGCCCACCTGCGGCCACGTCGATCCGGCCAGCCATCCTCAGCCCTAGGCACGGTCCGGTGGATCATTGGCGGAACCTGAGCCGGATCGCTGCTGCGGTACGGACTCGTGGAAGACGTGGGCCCGCTTGGTAACGACACGGGATCAGCGAAATGCGCGTGCGGTAGCACCGCTCCCGCAGTACGGTCCCGGCCATGGATGATCGCGACGGTTACTTCGGCGAGCGTGTTGCGACGGTCTACGACCAGTCAACAAGCGAAGAGTTCGATCCAGACGTCATCGCCCGAACGGTCGACTTCTTGGAATCACTGGCCGACGGCGGCCGCGCTCTTGAGCTGGGCATCGGGACAGGGCGCATCGCCTTGCCGTTCGCGCAGCGGGGAGTCCCGGTCCACGGCATCGACCTGTCCCAAGCGATGGTCGACCAGTTGCGTGCGAAGCCGGGCAGCGAGGCGATCGGCGTCACGGTCGGCGACTTCGCGACGACGAAGGTGAGCGGAACGTTCTCCGTCGCCTATCTGGTCTACAACACGATCATGAATCTGACCACGCAGGCGGAGCAGGTGGCCTGCTTCCGTAACGCGGCGGAGCATCTGGAACCGGGAGGCTGCTTCGTCATCGAGGTACTGATCCCTGAACTGCGAAGGCTTCCAGCCGGGCAGCAGGTGGTGCCCTACCGCGTCAGCTCGACCGGATGGGCCTTCGACATCTACGACGTCGCTACCCAGGCGACGACGTCGAACTACATCAGCGTCGTCGACGGCCGTGGCGAGTACAGATCAATCCCCTTCCGATATGTATGGCCATCGGAACTCGATCTGATGGCCCAGATCGCCGGCCTGCGGTTGCGGGAGCGGTGGGACGGGTGGACCCGGGAGCCCTTCACCAGTGAGAGCCGTCAGCACGTCTCCGTATGGGAGAAACCTGCCGACTGACCTCCGGAATGAGGCCAGTCCTTCAGTCTTCCGCCATGTATGGCCGCCTGGTGAGCTTGTGCGTGAGGCGGTGGCATGAAGGTCTTGTCCGGCGGGCTACTGGTGGAGCCAAAGCCGGATTGCTGCGGCCGTGACGGTTCCATGGAAGACGTAGGCCCGCTTGTCGTAACGGGTCGCGACCGCACGGGAGTTCTTGAGCCGGTTGATGGTCCGCTCGACCTCGTTGCGACGCCGGTAGCGGTCCCGGTCGAAGCCGGCGGGTCTACCACCTTCTCTTCCCCTGCGTCGACGGTTGGCTCGCTGGTCCTTCGGTTCTGGGATCGTGTGCTGGATGTGGCGTCTTCGCAGGTAGCGGCGGTTTCGGCGGGAGCTGTATGCCTTGTCGCCGCTGACGTGACCGGGCCGGGTTCGGGGTCGTCCGCCCAGTGACCGGGGGACCCGGATCCGGTCCAAGACCTCGATCATCTGCGGGGCGTCGCCCCACTGGCCCGGCGTGAGCAGAAGGGCCATGGGGCGGCAGCCACCTTCGCCGGCGAGGTGGATCTTGCAGGTCAGGCCGCCCCGAGACCGTCCGAGACCCTCGTCGGGGCGGTGGTGCCGGGGCGTCGTCCTTTTTTCGGGATCCGTGGCCGTGCCTTGCGGGCCCCCGCTGCGTGCTGGTGGGCCCGGCAGGACGTCGAGTCGACACCGACCATCGACCAGTCGATCCTTCCAGCGAGGTCGGCGTCGGACTGGACCGACTGCAGGATTCGGTCCCAGGTGCCGTCCGCCGACCAGCGGCGATGCCGTTCGTAGACGGTTTTCCACGAGCCGTAGCGTTCCGGCAGGTCGCGCCACGGGGCACCGGTCCGGATCCGGAAGAGGATTCCGTTGATCACGGTTCGGTGGTCGTTCCACCGGCCGCCTCGGCCACCCGGCGGAGGCAGATGCGGCTCCAGTAACGACCACTCGTGATTCGTCAGATCCCCCCGACCCATGACCGAACCAACGAGCGACCGGTCAGAAGTCGCATGATCCGCCGGACAGAACCTAGCGAAGCGTGTGGCCACGGTCCGGAGGTTCTTCAACGCGTTGATGGTCCGCTCCACTTCGTTCCTGCGCTTGTAGATCGTCTGGCCGAAGCCGGCTGGCCGTTCGCCTCTGCTGCCGCGTCTTTTGCGGTGGGCCCGCTGATCTCGGGGCTCGGGAATGGTGTGCTTGATCTGGCGGCGTCGCAGGTAGCGGCGGTTGCGCCGGGAGGCTGGGAGTCGATGATGCCTGCGGTCGGCTCCGGGTCCCGGCCGGCCGCGGCACGGGTCTTCCCACGCAGCCGGTCGTGGAACTCTTTGACAAGGCCCTAGTCCCGCCAGCGGCGGAAGAACACGTAGACCCTGTGCCAGGCGGGAAAGCCTACTGGCATCGCCCGCCACTTGATTCCGTTGTCCATGAGGAAGCGGATCGCGTCGATCATCTGCCGGTGGCAATAGCTTTCCGGCTGCCCGCCACGGCCCTCCAGCCAGTCGGGCACCGGCATCGCGGCATGGACCTGAGTTCACTCCCGGTCCGTCATGTCCGAGGGGTAATGACGCCTTCGCACACCGTGGTCGGCCGCGTTCCCGTACACATGGGCGAGACAGACACACGACGGGATATCAGGGCTGGACTCCACGGACACCGGCACGGAAGACTGAGGCACAGGGCCTCCTGACGCGAGGAATCGTCAAGACTTGTGGATCGAGTCAGGTCGGTGTTGATCTGAATGTTGCAGTCGGCGGCTCGCTGCGTTCCGAACGCGACGGGTTCGTCCCCGTTCGGCGAGCAGGCTGAGGGCCTCAGGTGAGGCGACAACGAGTACGACCGAGGCCGTGCGCTGGAACCAGTCAGATGCAGTGGTGAGGTCCTCGGCGGTCCATGACTCATCCAGCGCGATTGCCCTGAGCAGGGTCCACTCGCGCAGCCGACGGGCGAGGAAGGGACGGTCTCCGATTACTGTGGCCAAGGTCTGGGCCCAAGCGGGGAACGCTGGGTCGGTCAGCAGGCGGGCTGCCTGACGCTCAAGGTGGCGGTTGACCGCGGCTTCCGCCATCGACACGTTCGGATCTTCCAGGACGGTGGCCACCAGGGCGGCCTCGTCCGCCTCCGAGACATCTTCCAGATCCCCCAGGTACCTGCGGTAGCGGAGGTGCTCGGGGGGTTCCTCGTCAAAGGGTTGGTCGGTCATGCGGCGAGCCCTTCCGGTCGCTCCACCAGTTGGCCACGTTCGAAGCATGCTCCGGCGCGGACCAGGGCGACCAAGTGGGATGCGTTCACGGCCCGCCAGCGGGCCTGGGCGGACTCGATGAGCTTGAAGACCATGGCCAGTCCTGCGGCGCGGGAGCCGGCGCCCTTGGTGACCTTGGTCCGGAGCCGGACGGTGGCGAAGGTGGACTCGATCGGGTTGGTGGTGCGCAGATGGATCCAGTGCTCAGCGGGGAAGTCGAAGAACGCCAGCATCTCGTCCTCATCGTCCGTGATCCGTTTGACGACCTTGGGGTATTTCGCCCCGTAGGCCCGTGCGAAGTCGCGGACCGCCTTGACCGCGTGGTCCTTGTCCTCGGCGTTGTAGATCTCCTGGACGGCGCGTTTGGCCGCTGGCTGGGCGGACTTCGGGAGCGCGTCGAGCACGTTGGCCGTTCTGTGAACCCAGCACCTCTGATGACGGGTGTTGGGAAACACCTCGCTCAGCGCATTCCAGAAGCCGAACGCGCCGTCGCCGACGGCCAGGACCGGAGCCCGCATGCCCCGGCGAGCGCAGTCCCGCAGCAGGCCCGCCCAGGCCTCGGACGACTCGCGGTAGCCGTCCGTCATCGCGATCAGTTCTTTCGTGCCATCCGCGCGCACACCCATCAGCACCAGCACCGCGGCCTTCGCCTCCTCCAGGCGTATCCGCAGGTGAACGCCGTCCGCCCAGACATACACGTAGTCCGTGGCGGACAGGTCACGGTCCTGGAACGCGGTGTGGTCGGCCTGCCACTGCGTGGTCAGCCGGGTCACGGTGGCGGGCGAGAGGCCGGCCGAGGAGCCGAGGAACTGCTCCAGCGCGGGCACGAAGTCCCCCGACGACAGGCCGTGCAGGTAGAGCAGCGGTAGCACCTCGCTGATCTTCGGGGACTTCCGGCACCACGAGGCCAGAATCTTCGAGGAAAACCGCTTACGTTCGCCGGTCGCCTCGTCCACCCGGCGGTCGTTCACCCGGGGCGCGGCGACCTCGACCGGCCCGGCCGCAGTGACCACAGTCCGCGCCAGGTGACGGCCATTGCGCACCGCCATCCGGTGCCCGCGCTCGTCCCGCTCGGCTGCCAACTCGGCTATGTACTGGTTGACTTCCACCTCCAGCGCCGCGGCCAGCATACGGCGGGCGCCCTCGCGCACAATCTCGTCGATCAGGGAGCCGTCTCGCATGGCGGCGTCGTCATTCACTACGGTGAGCACGGGCGTAACTTCCCGACCGGCACTCGCAATGCCGGCCTACTCGGTGACCATCACAGGATCATTCGGGAAGGTACGCCCTTCGCGTGCCCTCCGGAACTGATCCACAACTCCTGAGCATTGCTCTCCTGACGCTCGAATGGACTTCAACACCCATGAGCTGTGCGGGAGGCCCTGCCTTCATTCATTGGCCACGAGCCGATCACCCAACCGAGCACCCAAGTTCGACCCGCAACCGAACCTCTCGGTACGACAAAAGCTACTTACGCGTCGGAGTGCTCCGGCAGGGCGAGCCAGTCCGACCAGGAGATCTCTCGGCCGAGGAAGCGCGGCTGCTCGAACGGCCAGTCGGCGGCGATCCACTGCGGCACCAGCTCATCGAGGGCCTGCTCGATCTTACTGTCCACCAGCTCGTCCACCACCCACCAGGAGATCTCGCCGTCCGCGCCGGCCCTCTCCGGTGGGTCGATGTAGACGCAGCCGAGCAGAGCTGTCTCCGCCGCGTCGAACAGCGCGTAGTTGAAAGACTGGTGTGCGGCGATCTCCTTCTCGTGCCGCAACAGGTCGGCCTGGTCGGCCTCGTAGGTCATGGTGGCCGCAGGCCAGCCCCAGGCTGGGCCGAAGATGGTCCACAGCCGCTCGCGCGAACCCATCACAGCCGGATAGTCGAGCGGGGTGTCCGCCTCCCGAATCGGCCGCAGGTGATGACCACTGCCCGGCAGCGGTACCAGGACGGGATGGACGAAGTTATCGGGGAGCCAGCTCATAGCGCCCGACCGTAGCAGCGCGCGGCCCTCCGGTCCTTTGGATTTTGCCCGTATACCGCCAGGGCCGGCTCTCATGCCGGGCAGTGCCCGCGATCACCCGATCGAGACTCCCGTTCGATCGACAGACTCCATGATCGGTATGGCAACGGCCTCTTAGCTTGTTGTTTAACCTCGGCTGTCACCCGACCTGCTGATCTGCGGTTCTTCCTGGGACAGTCGAGGCGGCCGTTCTCCACGCTTCGAGATGTCGAGTAACGAAGTGCGAGAGAACGGCCGCTGTGTATGAGTCTCCCTGTCTCCGAGTCTGCCGGTGATGCGTTGGACGTGTTGTCCCGCTTTCGGGTCGAGTTCTACGAGTGTCTGTACGCCCGTGCGGACGCGCTCTTCGAGCTCACCGATGCGATCCTGTGCAAAGACGGCCCAGTGCAGACCTTGGTCGACCTCAGCCTGGAGGCCGAGCACCGGCGTGGACACGGCGCTCTCTACCAGGCGCTGAACACCGGCTGGGCCGAGCCGGCCCGGCTGCGGAGCCTGCTGGCCTCGCTGCCTGTGCCGCGTGCCGTCGACGGCCGGATCGTGCTGGCCGTGGACGTCTCCACCTGGCTGCGGCCGGACGCCGAGACCAGTCCCGACCGGCTGTTCTGCCACGTCTACGGGCGCGGCCGCAGCAAGGATCAGTTCATCCCCGGCTGGCCCTACTCCTTCGTCGCTGTGCTCGAGTCCGGCCCTACCTCCTGGTGCCGCCTGCTGGACGCAGCCAGGCTCGGCCCCGCCGACGACGCGGCAGCCGTCACCGCCGCCCAACTCCGTAACGTCATGCAGGGGTTGATCGCGGCCGGTCACTGGAGCAAGGGCACCCCCGAGCTGCTGATCGTGGCCGCCGCCGGCTACGACCTGGCCCGCCTGGCCCATCTGCTCGGCGACCTGCCCGTGGAGGTATGCGGCAGGCTTCGCTCGGACCGGGTACTGGCGCGGGACCCCGCCCCGCACAACGCCCACCCGCGGCCGGGCCGACCGCGCATGCACGGTGCCCCGTTCGCCCTGGCCAGGCCCGCTACCTGGGGTGATCCACAGACCGAGACCCGGACCGACACCACCCGCTACGGCGCCGCGACCGCCCAGGCATGGGACCGGCTCCACCCCCGGCTCACCCGCCGCTCGGCCTGGATCACCGACCAGAACGCCGAACTCCCCGTCCTACACGGCCTGGTGGTCCGCCTGACTGTCGAGCGTCTGCCCGGCGGACGGGATCCCGACGCGGTGTGGCTGTGGTCCTCACGCCCCGGGGTCGACCGCAGTCACGTCGACCAGCTATGGCGCTCCTACCTGCGCAGATTCGACCTGGAACACACCTTCCGCCTGCTGAAGCAGACCCTCGGCTGGACCGTGCCCAAGCTCCGGGACCCGGCCGCCGCAGACCTGTGGACGACGCCGATCATCGCCGTGCACACGCAGCTGTGGCTTGCCCGACCGGCCGCGCAAGACCTGCGCCGCCCGTGGGAACGCCCTCTCCCTGCAGATAAGTTGACCCCCGCCCGGGTGCGTCGGGGGTTTCGCAACATCCGCGCGAAGGCGGCCCGTCCAGCGGCTGCACCGAAACCCTCCCGCCCCGGCCCAGGACGCCCTCGCGGATCGATCAACCGTACGAAAGCACCCCGCCACACGCCGGGAAAGACCGTCAAGCGCGCCGAGACACTCGACCAGCATTACGGCCGCACAGGTTAATGATCAAGCTTAGACCGTGTCCTATGTGGGCTCGGCTCGTTGAGTCGTTCATGGGGCGGGGTACGTGGAGTTGGATTGTTCCGGACGGGCTGTGGGAGATCGCGGAGCCGCTGATCCCGCCGTCGAAGGTGCGGCCGCAGGGCGGCGGGACGCAGGACACGCCTGATGAGACGCTGTTTGCCGCGATCATCTACGTGCTGGTCAGTGGATGCGCCTGGCGGGCCCTGCCACCGTGCTTCGGGATATCGAAGTCGACGGCCCACCGCAGGTTCCTGATCTGGTCAAGAGCCGGTGTCTGGGGACGGCTCCACGAGGAGATCCTGCACCGCCTGGACGACGCCGGCCTGCTCGACCTCTCCCGGGCCGTGCTCGACTCCGCTCACGTGCGGGCTAAAAAGGGGGCGAACTCACAGGTCCGAGCCCCGTGGACCGAGGCAAGCCGGGCTCCAAGATGCACGTCCTGTCGGACGCGAACGGACTGCCCCTCCTCGTCGGCCTCTCCGCGGCGAACACCCACGACAGCCTCGCACTGAAGCCCATGATCGAGGGCCACCAAACGAGACACGCCCCCCACCGCGGCCGCTACTTCAAGCCCCAGCGTCTACACGCGGACAAAGCATACGACGTCCCTCACCTGCGGAAATGGCTATGGGGCAAGCGCATCGGGGTGCGTATCGCCCGCAAGGGAGTCGAGTCCAGCGAACGGTTAGGCCGCCGCAGATGGGTCATCGAACGCACCATGTCCTGGCTGACCGGCTACCGCAGACTCAACCACCGATACGAACGCCACCCCCGCAACTACCTGGCCTTCCTCGGCCTCGCCGCCGCCCTCTGCTGCTACAAACGACTCGCTCGACTCACCACATAGGACACGGTCTAATCTCCGGCGGCAGTTGAGGCACGAGGGTGCGCGCCTCCCACGGAATCTCTCAGTTGGACCACTGCGCGCTCCCCCCGAACCGTTGCACGATCATGGTCAGGAAGCCGCAGCGCGAGACCGGCCGACTCAGCCAGCTGGTCACGTCGCCATCGAACGGTCCTCTTCGGTCGGCTGTGTCCTCACCTTGCCGAGCAGGGCCTCTGCTCAGAGCACTGAAGGCGTCTTGATGGCTTCCTCGTCAGATTGTTGGCACTGCTTCGCCAAGGCTGGTGCTGCCTCCGCAGCGAGACCCCTGGTCCTGGCGGACTGGTTCAGACAAGCTGCTGCACATGAACTGGATGCCTCTGCTCTCCACGCTGGCTGGTGCCGTCATCGGCATCTCGGCCACTCTGATCGCGGATCGTAATCGCTGGCAGCGGGAGGGGGCCAGGCACGCGCTGGAGCTACGGCGCGAGGTGTACAGCGAGTTCGTTTCCGCCCTTAAGACCGCAGGTGAAGAGATACGTGCTGTCGCTTTGGGCGATCACATGTCCGACTCGGCGCGTGATGCCGCCGTGCGGGAAACCTTCCGTGGCACCGGCATCTACACAGCAAGTGAGCGCCTCTGGCTCGTGGGTCCGCCCCAGGTCGTGGCGGCAGGGAATGAGGCGTTTCACCGCTGGCGCACGATACGTGACGCCTACGCCCGAGGGATGGCTGTCGGATCTGCCGAAGAAGCACCCCTCATCGCGCAACGGCGCACAGCCATGGCTCAGATGCGTCGTCTCATGCGTGAGGATCTAGGCATCGGGTCCCTCGCGATTGAGTGAGCATCCGCCGCTGGCGGGGCTATCAAGATGCCTGGACGCCGTGATCACACCGCGCCCATGGTGAGTTCCTCGCTTCGAGGGTCGGAGCCAAGGGGCGAGACGATCTTGGCATGGCTGGTGGGATCGCGGCGTCGGAGGCTTCTGGACAGGCCCGTGCACCAGGCTGAGCCCGCGCTGCTTTGGAGGCTGGTAGTCGCATTACGCCGCGGACGCGCGGGCACGGTCCTCCAACAGCCGTGGGCGGGGCGCCCGTTGGAGGATCGCGTGCTCCTTGTGGTGGAGTATTGGCGGACGAACCTGACACTGAGCCAGCAGGCTCCGCTGTTCGGGGTCTGGAAATCCGCGGCCGACCGTATCATCGGCCACCTCGGGCCGCACCTTGCGCTCCAGCCACGCAAGCGGTTCCGGAAGGACACGGTGCTCATTGTGGATGGCACGCCGGTCCCGCCCCGGAATCATGCGGTCGCCAAGCGGTCCGGGAACTACCGGTACTCCACCAACCACCAGGTCCTCATCGACGCCGACATCCGCCTGGTCGTCATGGCCCGACGGGGGCTGCCAGAAAAGCGCAACGACTGCCAGGCATGGGACAAGTCCGGCACCAAAGCCGTCGTCGGCAACACGATCATTTGTCCTCTCACGCCACCACGAGTGCGGCCAGACCGAACTCCCGGCCTGGAAAGAAGAAACCACCGCTCCCACAAGCAGGTCCGAGCCCGCGTCGGGACACCTTTAACCTGGTCGGTTCCGCCCGGTCAGCTGCCCAGCAGCCCGCCCAGTTCCTCCCGCGCCTCGCGCGTGTCCTGGTGCTCCTCGCCCAGGACACGCGCACGGTCGGCGACGACCTCGCGGAGCAGGGCCACCGCCGGTTCGACCTCCCCCAGCAGCGCCAAGGCCCGGGCCCGACCGAACCTTGTCGTGATGACCTCCGGGTGCTCGGGGTTGGCGTAGCGCGCCAGCCGCTGCTCCAGCAGGACCTCCAGTTCGGCGAGCGCCGTGACCGGGTTGCCGAGCTCGGCCTTCAGCATGGCGATGTTGTAGCGGGTGATCATGGCGGCCGGGTGGGTGTCGCCGAGCACCTCCCGCTGGTCGCGGAGCACCTCCTCGTGCAGCGGCAGTGCACCTGCGGCGTCGCCCAGCTTCCACGTGAACCGCGCCGTGTTCAGCCGGACCAGGAAGGTGTTCGGGTGGTACGCGCCGCGGACCCGGGTGATGAGCGGCAGCAGCTCGCCGTAGCCGTCAAGTGCCTCCTGGAGGCGCCCCGACTCGCCCAGGAACTTGCAGATGTTCATACGGCTGAACACCGCCTGCTCGTGCTCCTCACCGAACGCCGCGATCCGGTCCCGCAGGAGCTCGGCCTGCAGCTCCAGGGCCTGGTCGTAGCGGCCCAGCATGCCGTGCCAGTACGCGATGTAGTGCCGCTCCTCCAGGACGGCCACGTCCGTCGGGCTCAGCGCGCGTTCCAGGTCGGGCAACAGCTCCTCGTGCTGCCGCAGTCCCTCCTCCCGGGCGCCGCCGCGACCCGTCCAGTACGCGATGTGGTGCCGGCTGTCCAGGGTGCGCGGGTCGTCCGGGCCGAGGAGGCGCTCCTGGTCGGCGAGCACCTCCCGGTGCAGGGCCACGGCCTCGGCGAAGTCACCTGTCTCGCCGGTCGCGTACGCGATGCGGGAGCGGGTCTCAAGCAGCTCGGGATCGTCCGCGTCGAGCACCCGCAGTTGCTCCGGCAGCAGCTCCTGGTACAGCTCGCGGGCCCGCCCGTACGCTCCGGACTTGCTCGTCCAGTACGCCGTGCGGGCCCGGGCGCGCAGGGTCGCCGGCGCGTCCGCGCCGAGGTGCTCCCCGAGGCGCTCGGCCCAGCTCGCCCAGCGGGCCCGGTTCACCGTCGCCTCCGGTGCGGCGCGCAGCTCCAGGCTCGCCAGGAGCCGCTCGTACAGCGCCGTGGCGGCGTTCTCGTCGGGCGCGGCAAGAGCCACCTGCCACAGGTGCTCGGGCTCGGCCTGCTCGGCGTAGTGGTGCAAAGGATCGTCGGGCGTGTGCTGTTCCATGGGAGCCATGATCTCCAACGCGTCGCAGAGCGCGCGATGCCCCTCCACCAGGTCCTGTTCCTCCGCCACGTACTCGACGAGGGACGGGTGGTACACGCCGAGCAGTTCGGTGCCCGACGGGTCGGGCGAGCGGACCATGAGGCCGTCGAGGAGACGCAGCACCAGGCCGACCGCCTCCTCGTCGGCCGGACCGCCCAGCACCCCGGCCGCCCGGGCGAGCAGGGGCCTGGGCAAGGTCATCCCGGGGCCGGAGGCGGCGACGACGAGCAGGACCGGGTCGAGCCAGGCGGAGGCGCCGTGCGAGGAGGCCTGGTTCCGCAGCGGGACCAGCGCCTTGTCGTAGGCGTCCGCCAGTCCCTCACCGACCTCGGACGCCTCGGACGGGCCGAAATTGGCCAGGACCTTCGTGAGCTGCCAGTTCCCGTCCCGCCGGGCGAGAATCACCTGCTGGGCGTCCTCCGGTACCCGCCGGGCCCGCAGATAGGCGCGCACGTTCCGGTCGTCGGGCACCGGGACCGGCATCTGATGCCAGTCCACGGGCAGTGCCACCCACTCCTGGACCGTGGCCACCACGCCGAACCACTCCGGTGCTGCGTCCCGCAGCGCTGCGAGCTCCGTGAACAGTGCGGCGCGGCTCGTCAGGTCCTTCACCTGGTCGAGGCCGTCCAGGACCACGCGCACCGGTTCGCGCGCCTCCATCAGGCCTAGCGGTCCTGCCACCTCTCCGATGGTGCTCGGCAGCAGCGTGCGCTGCGCCTGGGGGACCCGTGCCCGGTACGCCGTACGCGCGGAGTCGAAACCCGGCAGATACCTGCGGAGCTGACGGGCCATCTGCTGGACGGCCGTCCCGGACGTCCACGCGGCGTCGCTGAGCCGCACGACGGCGCACACCGTTGCGGCGGTGTCCGCCTCGTCCTCGGGCAGCAGCTCGGGACGGGCGAGCGCGGTGGCGATCGTCGTCTTGCCCGTGCCCATGGCGCCGACCACGGCCACGAGCCGGTTCAGGCGGACGAGCCGGGCCATCCGGGTCAGTTCCGCGGGCGGCTGGAAGTGGCGCAGCGCGGGCACCAGGACCTGTTGGTCGGGAGAACCGGCCAGCACGCTCAGCTTGTGGTCGTGTGCCACGTTGCGGGCGATCCACGCCTCGGACGGGGCGTGGCGCGAGCCCTTGCCCCCGTCGAACGAGGCCGTCTGCGGAATCTGACGCCGGAGAAGCGTCTGAACCCTCAGGCGCACCGCCTTCGTCTCCAGGAACGGTTCGAGCCGGATGTCCCCGTGGCGGACGAGCCGGGTGAGAATCCGCGAGAACTGCAGGTCGTAGGAGACCCGGTCGTTGGAGGAGGTCAGCACCTCGACCGTGCGGCCGGCCTGCATGGCGGACCTGAACCAGCCCTCGGCCGCGGCCAGGAGGGCATGACCGGAGAAGCACCCGTCGACCACGAGGGTCAGCTCCGGCACGCCCCCGTACCGCTTGGCCATCCGGCCGACCTCGCCGGGCAGGTCGAAGGCCGTCTCCGGGCCGGGCGCGGCCGGTGTGGAGCTGATCGGGAAGAGGAAATCGCCCCCCTTGAGGGGAAACCCGTGGCCGATGAACCCGAGCAGCAGGGAGGCACGCGCCGCCTGTGCCCCCTGGAACGCCTCTTCCAAGGCATCGGTCACCTCGGACACCGTCCGGGGGTTCAGCAGCAGCCCGTCACCGTGCGCGGGTGCGTATGAACCGCGCTTCGGGTCCAGTAACAGCTCCGTCAACTCTTGTGCGTACAACTCCAGTCGGACCAGCCGGTCCTCCTCCTTCTTCTCGCGGACGTCCCAGTGGGACGCGATCACCAGCGTTCTGCGCTCAGCTTTCATGCGCGCATTATGGCTGTGCCGGGGATGGGGAACCGCCCGCCCGGCCCCACGCGTTGGCGTGGCGAACGACGACAGCGCGGGCGACAGGGAGACGCATGGCAGAGCTGGTCATGGTGCACGGCATCGGACCCGAAAACGAGACCGAGCAACGGCTGCGGGAGGACTGGACGCGGACCCTCGCGCGCACGCTACGGGACAACGGCCGCGTCGAGGCGGCTGACCGCATCGAGGGCGGGGCGGTGACGGTCGGCATGACCTACTACCGCCACCTGTACCAGGATTACGTGCCCCACGATGACTTCGACGTAGGGCTGCCCGCCCCGATCGCGGCCACCGGCGAGGAGGTCGCCCGGGACATCATCGACAACATCCGCCGACACGCCTCCGATCCCGACGACCGCGACGAGGCCGCCGACGCCCTGGAGGAGCTGACCGTCGATGTCGGCCCCGAACAGGGGCCGTTGTGGCCGCTGCGCATGCTCATTTCGATGATGGGACACCTCGGCCCCATCGCCCGCTCCGGATTCGCCGCGCTCAGCAGCACCGGCGCGTTCCATCTCGGGCAGGTAGCCGCCTACCTGGACGACGAGCGGGTCCGGGAAGGTGCGATCGAAGCCGTGCTGTCCCGAGTGACCCCCGATACCAAGGCCGTCCTGGCCCACTCGCTCGGCACCGTCGTCGCCTACGAGGCGCTGCATCGGCTCGACCAGCCCCTACCGCTGCTCGTCACCTTCGGATCGCCGCTCGGGCTGCACTCGATCGTCCGCGGGCGGCTGCGCCCTCAGCCGCTGCGCTCGCCGGCCCACCTCAAGCGCTGGGTGAACGTCGCCGATCGCGACGACTTCATCGTAGCCACGCTGAAGCTGCGGAAGCTCTTCCCCGAGGACGACGCCGTGCTCGAACGCACCCGGCGGGTCAGCAACCGCGACTTCGCTCCGCACGCGGCGACGGAGTACCTGAGCCACTGGGAGACGGTGGAGCCGCTCGCCGAGCTGCTCTGAGCTGTCGGGCGCCGGTCCGACGGGGCCGGCGTCTCGGGCCTGATCCAGAGAAACGGCACCGGCCCCCACACACGGGCGGCCTCGAGCCGACGGTGCACAGGACGGAGTCGTCAGCAGTTCCTCGTCGCTGACCGGTCAGTAAAGCCGCGCCACAACCGCGGGCGCGACATGGAGGCGGTAGTGAGGCAGCGCAACACCGTGATCAATCACGAGCCAAGGGTACGCACCCGGTGATCGGCTGGCTCAATCCGGATCAGTTCGAGGACCTCGACTACACCGTGCACGTGCTTTTCGACGACTTCTGCGATGCGGATAATCCTCTGCCCTGGCTGGGGCAGTGCCTTCGCAGCGAGGAAGAGGTCGCGCTGGTGGCGAGTCTTGGTGCTGCCTACGGTGCGGTACAGGACTTGGTGGGCGCCGCATGACGCCGGCCATCGCTGACCGCTCGGCACCGAGCCGGTTACGTCAGGAACAGGAACCAGCACGTCGATTCATGACCGCAACCAGATGAGCAGGGCCGCGCGAGTGGCCCAAGCCCTCGCCTCCCGCACCACCTGCACCAGTTGGACAGCGAGGCCCTGTCTCGGAGTGTCGCCCTGGTGTTCCAGCGCCCCCATTTGACACCGAGAGGGCCGGCGCGGGTCGATGCGGGCGCAGGCCGCGTGCTGGTGGCGCGCACGGTGGTGGAGTCCACTGAGAGAGGACTATCGCCAGGCTCAGATGCGCCTTGCAAGCAGTGCTGGCAGGAACCGTTCGCGTAATCACGGAAAACTGCCATGTCGACGACTGCACTTGCTGTGCGGACGAATGTAGGTCCGCGGTCTGTCCGCATCGGCTTCGGCATGGACGTCGGGCGAGCCTCGAATGACCATGGCAGGGGTCCTTCTGGGGCTGACGCGGCCTTGCCCGCCAAGTGCCGGCGGATCGTCAGGACGGGCTTCAGGCTGGGGGACAGCGCAGCCCGCCCGTCCTGAACCGCCAGATCACGCCCTCGAACTGGTGTCGCAGCCGTTCAGGGGCGGGCCGTACCCACTGACCGGCAGGTACGGCTCGATGAGCTCCCACTCAGGATCGGCCAGTTGTACTCGGGTCACACACCACGATCTATCGGATCAGGCCACGACCGTGAGAGCGAAACCCGCAAACTCATCGCACCCGGTACGCGTCCTGGTCATACGGGTTGAGTGCCCAGAAGCGGACGGTTTCGCTGCGACGGTCGAACCATAGATTTGTGGAGTAGCCGCTCCCGTCGCGATCGAGCTCGTGCGACCGAATCCAGTGCGGGTTCCCCGGCTCCTCGCCCTTGAGCGGCTTTTCGAACCACGAGGAGAAGTCATCAGCTGGCCCCTCGGAGACGAAGGTGTGGGCCGCCGTCAACTCGGCAAGTCTCCCCGGTGCCATCCGGACGAAGCCTGAGATCACCAGCTCCGGCGACGGTATACCCCGGTCGTTGTCCCGGCTGCTCACCCACTTGGCATCAGCGAGCGGGCCCAGCAGCGGGAACGCCCGCTCCAGCGGTGCGGTGTCAGTGTGCCACTCCCCGTTGGCCCCGTTCGCCACCTGACGCAGGGCCCACCAGGCGGGAAGGACCGCCAGCCCCGCCCCGATCCCGATCACTTTTCGTCGCTCCAATGCGATCCCCCTCATGCCCGACTTCAGAGTGCGGTACTTGAACTGATGTCCGTTTGATGCTTCGAGTACGGCTTGCGATCACTCATCCCGCATCCCAAGCGAATCCCGAACGCCTGACCGGCGATGATGCCCCAGCGTCACCCCATTGAGTGATCCCAATACAGGATAGAAGGTCACGTTCCGCACTCTGAGGTCTCCGGACGCAGGCACAGGTGGATCCGGTTCTTGACCGTCTTGGCCTCGGGCGCCTGGCTGACGTACAGCACCGGCCCCTCCGCCAGCAGCACCTGAGTCTCATGGGCACCCGGCCGGTCCTCCGGATGCATCGGGCGACCGGTCACACTGCTCCAGAACCGTGCCAGCTCGTAGGCATCCGCAAGTTGATCGCCACGTTCTGCAATACCGAGACTATGAGCGCGAGCCTTCCTGATCCTTGCCCGGAACGCCAGCGCGTTGTGCCCGTTCCTCCGGGGAAGTCCTGAGGGGCGCAAGGCCGATCGTGCACAATGGCCCGTGCCGTCGGGCTGGTTGACGAAAGCGGAGGAGGACCGTGCGGGCAGGAGACCGATTCGCGGGCAGGTACCGGCTGGACTCGCCGTTGGGGCAGGGCGGCATGGGCGAGGTCTGGAAGGCCTATGACGTCGAGCTCGGCCGTGCTGTCGCGCTGAAGACGATGCTCGCCGCCGACGCCACCGACGGACCGGTCCGGCGGTTCAGACGCGAGGCGGCGATCGGCGCGAGGCTCCAGCATCCGGGGATCACCGTGGTCCACGACGTCGGAGTCCACGAGAACCGGCTGTTCATCGTGATGGAACTGCTCGAGGGCGAGGACCTGGCGCATGTCCTGGCCCGTTCGCCGGACGGACTCACGGTGGCGGAAGCGGTCGGTCTCGTGTTGCAGGCCGCCGAGGCGCTGGAGGCGGCGCACGCTCGGGAGGTGGTGCACCGCGACCTCAAACCGGCCAACCTCTTCCTCCAGACCGGCGGGCGGCTGAAGATCTGCGACTTCGGCATCGCTCGTACCGCGGAGGCCACCGCCGGGCTGACGGCCACCGGCCAGCCGTTCGGCACCCCGCCCTACATGGCGCCCGAACAGTGGCGCGGCGAGCGGGCCGGGACGGAGTGTGACCTGTACGCGCTGGGGTGCGTGCTGTACGCACTCGTGACCGGAGCCCCGCCGTTTCCCGCCGCTGAGCAGGTCTGGGCGCTGATGCGCCGGCACCTCGACGAGGTGCCGGCGGGGCTGCGGTCCGCGCGGGCGGATGTGCCGTACGAACTGCAGGAGTTGACCGCGTCGCTACTGGCCAAGTCCCCGGCCGCCCGCCCGGACGCGGCAGCCGTGGCCGAACGGCTGCGGGCGATACAGCGCGCCCCGTACGAAGCCACGCACGAGGCCACGCGTGACGGCCGACGCGATGCCGCGAGTGGGGCGACACGCGACGCCAGGGATGAGGCGACACGCGACGCCACGCGGGACGCCGCGCCGGAACCGGGAACAAGACCGTCACCGGACGCGGGCACACCGGCCGGGCCGGAGGTGCGGAGCAGGCCGGGGCGCCGCGCCGTCCTGTTGGGTGGCCTCGCCGCCCTCACCGCGTCCGGGGCATCCGTCCTGGGGTGGCGACTCGGCGAGGGAGGCGACGAGGGGGAGAGCGATGGCGACGCCGACAAGAATCCCGGCCCGAGCCGGCACGCGCGGCTGCTGTCGTCCTTCGGCAGCTATCCGACCGGGCCGGCCGCGATGGCTTTCGGACCCGGCGGTTCCACCCTCATCGTCGACGGCGACGGCACCTCGGACATCGAGTTGTGGGACGTCGCATCCAAGGCCAGAGCCGCCACCCTCACCCGGAGCGGTTCCGTCATGGGGGCGAGTGCCGACGGCGCGACGCTAGCCGCCCGGGAGCACTACGACAGCGTCCGGCCGTGGAACGACACCGACGTCATCCAAATCTGGGACGTCGCCGAGCGTCGCCGCACCGCCTCACTGACCAGCCGCATGCAGGGCGTACGCTCCCTGGCGCTGGACCCCGACGGCAAGACCCTCGCCGTCGGGGGCACGGACGCGGTGGAACTGTGGGACCTCCGCTCGAAGGCCGTCCTCACCACCTTCACGGCCTACGGCGGCCTGTGGTCGATGGCGTTCAGCCCGGACGGCAAGTCCCTCGCCGCTTGCAGTGGAGCCGACAGCGGCCCGGCGTCCCGCAGGCTTTGGATGTGGGGCGTGGAGGGACGCTCCGGCAGCGACCCCTTCACCGGCGACACGGGCAATCCGCGCGCGGTGGCGTTCAGCCCGGACGGCAAGATCCTGGCCAGCGGAGGGGACGACGACATCCGCCTCTGGGACGTCGCCACCCGGACCACCGTCGCCACCCTCGAGAACAGCAGCCCGACGAAGGTGGACGCGGTCGCCTTCAGCCCGGACGGAAAGCTACTGGCGTCGGGCAGCACCGATGGCGTCGGACTGTGGGACGTCGCCTCCCGTACGTTCACCGGGCAGCTCGCGGGAACCGTGGAGCCGTTGTCCTTCAGCCAGGACGGTATGACCCTCGCCGGTACAGGCGGTTCGGGCAAGGGCGTCAGGCTTTGGAAACTCCTCTGAGAGTGCGGAACGTGACCTTCTACCCTGATTGGGATCACTCAAGGGGGTGAGGCTTGGGCATCATCGCCGGTCAGGCGTTCGGGATTCGCTTGGGTGGCGGGATGAGTGATCGCAAGCCGTACTCGAGTGATGTCTCCGACGAGCAGTGGGCCCTGGTCGAGCCTGTGGTCACGGCGTGGAAGGCCGCGCATCCGTCGGTCAGTGGCCACCAGGGCAGATATGTGATGCGGGAGATCGTGAACGCGATCCTGTACCAGAACCGCAGCGGCTGCCAGTGGGACCTGCTACCCCACGATCTGGCGCCCGCTGGTGCCGTGAAGTACTACTTCTACAAGTGGCGCGACGATGGCACCGATCAGACCGTTCATGATCTGCTGCGGTGGCAACTGCGGGAGAAGAAGCGGCGATTAGCCGACCCGAGCCTCATCGTCATGGACACGCAGAGCGTCCGTGCCGCCGTCGGCGTCCCAACCGCCACGACCGGCAAGGACGCGGCGAAACGGGTTCCGGGGCGCAAGAGATGCCTGGCCGTGGATGTATTGGGTCTCGTCGTCGAGGCTGTCGTCCTGCCGGCGTCCGCGCACGACAACGCCGCGGTATCGCGCTGCTGGACGGCGTGGCCGCCCAGATGGACGCCGTGAGGAAGGCCCTGGCCGACCAGGGGTTCAAGAAGGCCGTCGTCGACCACGGCAAGCAGTACGGCATCGACGTCGAGATCGTTGAGCGCAACCCGGCCGACAAGGGTTTCGTCCCGCAGGCCAAGCGGTGGATCGTGGAGCAGACGAACGGGATCCTGATGTTCTCTCGCCGCCTGGTCCGTGACTACGAGCACCGGCCCGCCACCTCGCGCTCTCGCGTCTTCTGGGCGATGACCTCTGTCATGGCCCGCCGGCTGACCGGCGCCACCCTGCCCTCCTGGAGGGCCGCATGATCGACAACCCGCAGATCAGAGCCATCCTTGCCTACATCGAGACCGGGAGACCGAACTCGGCGAGCAGGCCGGGCAGCTCCGCGCGTCCATCGAGGACCTCACCGCCCGCCTCGGCGAACTCGACGCGGAGACCGAGAACCTACGCATCACCCGCAAGACCCTCCTCAACATCCCAGCACCGGAGTCCGCCGACGATCCGCCGCGACCCGAGGCCCCGGACCACCCCGCCTACCAGCAGATTCTCGCGGCCTTCACCGACACAGGCCATCCGATGCGGGCCCGAGACCTGTGGGAGGCACTCGACCTGCCGATCCTCCCGAAGAACACCGAAGGCATCCGGTCCAAGCTGAAACGCCTGGTCACGCGGGGCATTCTCACCGAACCCGAGCCCGGCCTGTTCGCTCAGCCCCGCACCTGAGTACCAGTCCGCCCCGCCGACCAGGACTCCTCACCCAACCTCAAGCATCAAACGGACATGAAGTCACGTACCGCACTCTCAGAGGGCGGGGAGCGAGTTTTTGCCCGGTTTGCCGCTGGGTGTGGGTCAGGCCCGATGATCAACGTCGATCCACTCTGTTTGTCCTGGTCTGTCGTCGCGCGTTTCAGTGACGCCTGTACGAACCGGCGGCAGGGCGCAAGTAGGTGGTGCCAGGCTGGCGCGGTGAGCGAGCGCCGCGGTTACTACACGGACACGACCGACGAACAGTGGGCGCTGATCGAGCCGGTGATCGCGGCTTGGAAGGCGCAGCACTCATCGGTCAGCGGGCACACCGGGCGCTATGCGATGCGCGGGATCGTCGACGCGCTGATCTACCAGAACCGCACCGGCTGCCAGTGGTCGCTGCTGCCGGGCGACTTCCCGCCGGCCTCGGCGGTGAAGTACTACTTCTACCGGTGGCGCGACGACGGCCTGGATCAGGTGATCTGTGAGCTCCTGCGCTGCCAGGTGCGCGAGCGCGCCGGGCGCGCGGAGGACCCGTCGCTGGTGGTGCTCGACGCGCAGTCGGTGCACGCGGCGGTCAATCTCCATGCGTCCACCACGGGCAAGGACGCCGGTAAGAAGGTGCCGGGCCGCAAACACGGGATCGCGGTCGATGTCATAGGGCTGATCATCGCGGTCGTGGTGATGGCCGCGAGCGTGCACGACAACGCTATCGGCACCGCACTGCTGGACAAGCTCGCCACCACCACAAGCACGGTGAGCAAGGGGCTGGTGGACCAGGGGTTCAAGAACACCGTGGTCGAACATGGCCGGGAGATCGGTATCGACGTCGAGATCGTCGAGCGCAACCCGGCCGATACCGGCTTCGTGCCGCAGCCGATCCGGTGGAAGGTGGAGCAGACCCTCGGCACGTTGATGCTGCATCGGCGGCTGACCCGTGATTACGAGGGCAACCCGCGCTCGAGCGAGTCCCGGATCTACTGGGTCATAAGCTCGATCATGATCCGTCGGCTGACCGCCACGAGCGCCCCGACCTGGCGCGGACTATAGAAGGACGATGACGGTGACCTCGCTGTTGGATAAACTCGCCGACCGCGAGCAAGCCGTACGCACCCACGCCGACTACCTACGAGTGCAGCTCGCCCAGCTCACCGCCCAGATCAGCAAACTGGAAGCGGAACTCGCCGACCTGGCCACGACCCGCAAGGTCATGCTCACCCTCGGGATCGACGAGCACGACCCGCAGCCGCGGTCCCGCGGTCCCTGCCCGACAATCCCGTCTACCAGCACATCCTCACCGCCCTCGCCGACGCGGACAGGCCCGTGCGCGCGAAAGACCTGTGCCAGGTACTCGACCTCGGCCTTGAGTCGAAGAACATCGAAGGAATGCGCTGCAAGCTCAAGCGGCTGGTTGCCCGCGGTTTGATCGCCGAGAACGAGCCCGGTCTTTTTGCACTCTGTAGCCGATGATCACGTCCGCTCCACGCCCCGTCGTGGCGGGGGTTTGATCCGGGCTCGGTGACACACCAGGCCGAACCCGCTCCCCACCCCCTCAAAGCTCTATCGGGTACGGCGCCTGCCTGCTCTCGTGCTGGAGTCTGCGGAAGAAGTCCGTCATCACGACGGCGGCTGGCGCGTCGCGGGCGAGGATCGCCGCGGCCGTCGCGGGGGCCCCGGTAGGGACCTCGCCCCGGGCGTACGCGCGCAGCCGGGCCTCGCGATCTTCCCGCCCGGACCCGAAAAGTGTGGTGACCAGCCATTGAGACGTGTACATGGCCGTATAGCAGCGGTCGTAGTTCTGGTGCTGTTCGAAGAAGGCGGATTCGTCCTTCGACAGCTCGAACCGGGAGGAGATGGCCAGCCCGTAGTCCGCGAAATACAGGCGCTCACCATCCGTGAGGATGTTCTGGAAATGGGCGTCAAAGTGCAGCAGGCCGCGGGCGTTCATGAACGAGATCCCTGCCTCTAGGTTCCGCTCCACCATCGCGCACGCCCGATCGGCGACCTCTCCACGGGCGTTTATCTGCTCGCCGAGCCACTGATGCACGTTCTGCGGGATGTACTCCAGGAACAGCGCGATGCTCGCCGAGGAGTCCCGCAGCTCCTCGATGCGCCGGCGCACCTGCGATCCGCCGCCCCAAAAGGCGACCGTGCTCTCGATGTCGGACAGCTCCTCGGGCAGCGGCATCGAATCCGGCACCACCCGCCAGTGGTACATCAGCGGGAAACCCTCGTAGTCGCCCGCGAGCACCCAGCTTGTGGTCATGGCGTGCGCAGCCAGTTCCCGCCACGCTCCAAAGCCCGGCCCGCCGATGCCGTAGTGGCAGAACAACGGCAGCTCGAACAGGTTCGCCGTGGACCGGACGTTCTCCGGCCACCGTTCCAGGTCGGTCAGCGGCACTCGCTTGACGAACACGGGCATCCCGGCGACCTCCAACAGCGCCGACTTCCCGCCGATCCCGGATCCGATCGGCGCGGCCGCATCCAGGACTTTCGCCAGCGCGTGATCGCTGAGCAGAGCCAGGGAAGTGGAGACGGCGCTGTACGCGGTCAGCCGCGTGGCGAAGGACATGGGGCCTTACCCTACGGGGAGTTCGACGACTGCGCCGGGAGCCCGACTCTCGCATCGGGTGGCTGACGACGAGCCTGCCTGCTGGCCGACACCTTGAGTCCGGCAGCCCGCAACCCTCAACAAATGCGCTCTGACCTGCACACCTGCCCCACGCCCAAGGACCAAGCAGACAGAAGCTCGCTTTCCGCCCTCTCAGGGCACCTTATCTAGCTCAAGCCCCACCTATTGATCACAACCAAGTACGCGCCCTAGTTGTATTGACCCGCAGCGTTGTTGACTCGGTTGATCGGGGGCTGGCCTCCGAGTGCGGTGTGGCAGCGATGGTAGTTGTAGCTGTGGAGGAAGTCGTCGAGGGCTGCTCCCGACCTGCGGGCTCTCCGCTCCCCGCCCTCGCCACCTGCCGTGGCCGACAACGTGTCCGAAAGCCCCCGGGCCGCACAGGCGGTCATTGAACAGCGGCTCCATGTCGCCCTTGAAGGCGGCCCCGGCGTGCATCCCAGACCTCGCTCTCGGCTGCGATGTCGTGTCGTGCGGGCGCAGAGTTCCTACGTCCCCTCATGCACCGTCGCCGCTGCGGCGGTCCGCACATGGCTCCGGCTGTGATCCGCCGGGCAGAGCCCAGGGTTACCTGGCTTCCCACGGGTCCGGAGACGGCTTCAGGCCGAAAGTGCGGTGGAGTCGCGCCTGGGCAGCCTTGAGGTTCTTGATTCCTTCGTCGAACGTGTGCCACCCCCGCAACGCCTGTCCGCCTTCCGCGGGCGACTGGATCAGACTGTCCTCCGGCGCCGAATCGAGGACCTCGCGTGCGCCCTCGTCGAGGTACTCGATGGCGGCCGACCAGGCCGTCCGGGTCTTGGGGTCGGGGAGGGAAATGAACAGCCGGGCCGCGTTAAGAGCCTCCATGAGACCGTCGAAGTCCAGTATCACCAGGTCCAGTTCGGCATCGGGGCGGCCTGATTCAGCCTTCACCGCTTCCTTGATCAAGCTGACCATCGCCGTCTCGCCTCCGTACGCGTACCAACTGCTGACGGCCTCAGCGATCTCGGCGGCCGTAGTCGGTGTGGGCGCCGCGGTCGGAGACGGGGGCGGGGGCGTAGACAAGGTCGCCGTCGGGGTCGGTTGGGCGGCCGGCGTGGCGCCGCCCTTGGCCGGGTCGGGGTCGGCTCCCGCGCAGGCGCTGAGCAGCACGGCCGTGACGACCGTGAGCAGCAGCAGTAGGCGGACGCGCGCCGGCCGGTTCATCACCGGGTCCTGGTGGTCAGGGCGGCGAGCAGCAGGGCTCGGGCAGTCATGCTCGCACCCCCACGTACTCGTCGTCTGCCTGAGCTGCTGAGTCCTTCGTAACACGGCACTTCCCCTCGTCCTGCATGGGGCAATCAGGCCCCCCGCGGTGATTGCAGCGGCCCGTTCACGGCTGCCCCATCGACGCTAGGGCGAGGCGATACATTCCACCAGCGACTGGATTGGATGGGAGCGATGCCGCAGAGGAATAGGTGCGCGGGACGGAAGGGTGGCTCGTGTTCGACATCGACGCGCTGCGGCTGCTGGTGACCGTGGCCGGGACGGGGTCTTTCACCAAGGCGGCGGTCAGCCTCAACTACACGCAGTCGGCGGTCTCCCGACGCATCGCGTGGCTGGAGCAGGAAGCGGGGGGCGGCCCGCCCTTCGAGAGGAGCTCGAGCGGCTGCTGGCGGGCAACGTGAGAACACCGGTCTTCGTCATGCACCGGGCGCTTCCGATGCTGAGGGACGGCGGGCGGATCGTCAGCATGGGCTCGGCGGCCACCCGGACCGCCAATTCCGTTCAGATCGGCTACACCGTCAGCAAGGCGGCCTGGCAGCCCTCGCCCCGTCGCTCTTCTGGTTGTCCTGGCTGGGCCGTCGGCGCGGGCGGCGGCGGCTCACGCCCGGCCCGGTAAGGGCGTTGTCACAGGTGGCGGCTATGTTGCAGCTCATTACGTACGCGACTGGGGGAGCGGCAATGGTGGTTGAGGTGGAGTACGCGCAGGCGTGGGATCTGGAGACTCGCGTACCCTGGCGGCCGATATCCGTGGAGGAGGCCCGTAAGCGGGATGCCGCCGGGCTTCCGTACGTGGTCGTGTACCGGCTGGCGGGCCGGGAGGCCCCGCTGGAGGTTCGGCTCGTCTCCTGGCGGGATCACTATGTCGGGGTGTGGGTCTACGACGCGCAGGGCCGCCGTACCTACGACCTGGACATGCGGCTGCTGGACGACCCGGCGCGGCTGCTGTGCCGGTACGCCGTCCGATGGCACTACACCGGCCCGGAGATGGCGGAATTTGACGAAGCGTGCCCGCGCATCACCGAGGAACTCTTCCCGGACGGAAGGGGCCGACGAGTGGAGCAGTCCCAGGGCAAGCGCGGGGGCTCCTACGTCACCGTGCCCAGGGTCGGCGATGACGAGCGCTGGACGGACCGGCCTACCTTCGGAGAATGGCCGCTGTTCTCCGCCCGGTCGCACGGGCTGACGGAGCCGCCGGCCTTCGAGATCACCGGGCCGGCCGCGGCGGCCGCCGACGGCAGCCCGCTCGCACCCACCACCTGCTGGCGTCCACCCCGCCCCGCGCAGCCCGGACCGATCGGTGAGCTGTTCCGGCCCGGGGCGCGCGTGACCGACGGATACCACCCCGAGATGACGATCGTGGAGCCACGCCGCATTGGCACCCTGCGCGTACCCAGCGGGCTGCTCGCCGTCTCCGGCCCGGACATCGACCACAAAGACGGCCCGCACATCACGGTCCCCGTCCCGCCAGGGGAGTACGTACTGGAGGAGGCGCAAGCCAGGCACACCTACCACTGCGAGTGGGAGGGGAGCGAGGTCACGCGCACCGACACCATGGCCGTCTGCCTGCTCGTCAGCGAGGCCCGCGCCGCGTCCTGGGAGATGGCGCTCAGGCCCGACGACGACCTCCGGCTGTTCATCGAGAACCAGATCTCCGGTTTCGACACCGACGGTGCCACCGGCTGCTTCGCTGACGCCGGAGCCTGGGAACCGCTCCTTGCGATCTACGAGAAGGGGCTGATCCAGGAAGACCCGGACCTGGACCCGGACGCCTACGAGGACATCGGCGACTCCATGTACCTCCTGCGTACCCGGGACCAGGCCTCCGGCGGCGAACTGGCGGCCTTCGCGACGACAGGGGACGGCACCTATCCCGTCTGGGTCGGCCGTTCCCAGGCCGGCGAAGTGGTCGCGGTCATAGTGCTGGTAGAGGGGATGCCCGAACTGCTCCCGGAAGGCGGAGCCACCGCCGGTGCCTGACGTGGCCCGCGCGCAGTCCGGGGGCCCGCCGCCGCGTACCCCCAGACGGGACTTCCATGAACAGGTAGAAGAACCCGGGAGCAGCAGCATCCGCGCGACCAGGAGGACCGGGCCGACGGACAGTATCGGGTCCTGGCCGCCGCACGCGCCCCCGTCGAGCACGACTTCGCTCACCTGAGGAACTGGAGGATCCTCACGAAACGCTGCACCGACCCCGCCCGCGCCACCCACCTCCTGCGGCTCTGCTCGCCCTGGCGGACCTTGAAAGCCGCCGCCGGCGAATGAGCTACACCCCAGACTGCCGCCCACGCCAGCATGAGCACCCTGCAGTTGAATCACTCCATCGCGCGTGGCCCGACGTCGGGCGGCCCGAGTCCCGTCCCACATTTTCGGCGATCGCCGGGACCCCGGGCCCGCTTTGCCGAGCAGCCACGGTGTCAGACCGTCCGGATCCGGTCCCGCACCTCCGGCCGCGCCTCGAACCCGGCCGCCTTGTAGGTGGCGATGCCACCGACGTTGGAACTCGGCGTGCAAACGCGCACGCTCGACGAGCCCATCTCCCGCAGCGTGGCCGCCCCGGCCACGGTGATCGCCCGGCCGTAGCCGCGACCACGGTGGTCCTCGTGTACGCCCATCGGCTCGACGAGCCCCGGCTTCCCCGGGCCGGCCGACCACACCGTCACCACCGCCGCCACGGTGCCCTGCTCGTCATAGGCGCCCAGGCAGCGGGCGTCTGCGTAGAACGGTCCCGCCGACATCGCGTGCCAGTACTCGCGCGTAGGCCTCGAGGTGTTGAACGCCGACCGCAGGACGTCGGCGAAATCCTGCGCCTGCTCCGGGCCGATCGCCCTGATCCGCACGCCGGGGTCCTCCACCGGCTCCGCGAGGCCGCGGAAGAGCGGCGTCCACGGCTCGTCGACGCCCCAGCCCTCCTTGGTCAACAGGTCGTGAAGCAGCAGGCCCAGCGGCGCCTCGATCGACACCGCTCCTTCCGGCAGCACGCCGCGCTCAGGCAGCGAGAAGTCTTCGACGAGCCGCCGCGCCAAGCCCTCATCCTGGAAAGCGTCCGGAGCGACCGTCATCCGTACCACCGTCGGAGAGTCCAGCATCCCGACCGCGAGGATCCGTCCGTCCCGGCTCCAGGTCCGGACCACCGCAGCGGTCTCGGCCGTTCCGAACCGGTAGTTCCAGCCAATGTCCCCCGAATGCAATTGCATCGGCGCTCCGTCGTACTGCCATTCCCGCAGCGCGGCCATGGCCTCGCGCACCCCGTCGACCGTCGACGTTCCCAGCACAGTCGTCATAGCGGGGATCAGACACCCCATCCTGAAGGTCTGCAACCGGTTAACCGACGCAGTAGTGCTCCCGCAGCGGCCCGACTGAGACCTTCGCTCCGCGCGGTAGTCCTGCCGGCGAGACATCGCGGCGGATCTGCTCGCTGATCCGCCGCATGGCGCGCATCGCCACCTCGAACTCGTCACGCTCGACCCGCACGTCTACCAGCTGCTTGGCCAGCCACTCCTCGACGACGTCCAGCTCAGCCCGTCGAGCGGCGATCCGGTCCAGCATCACGGGATCCGCCAGATGATCTCGACAGCAGACAGCAGACAGCCACCCGCGACCAGTACGAGTGCCGCACAACCTTGCCACGCCAGCACTTTGACCAGCAACTTCAAGATGGCGACACCTCACTGATCCGGCGTGGCATCGCCGTGGCGCACTTCTCGGGCAATGGATCCGAGAGGCAGAGCGGTCCACAATCGGACGTCTCCGGTCGTTTGGCAGCTTCCTGCGGCAGGACTTCGACGCGGTGACGGCTGGCCTGACCCTGCCCTACAGCTGAACCCAAACCGAGCTCAGGCGGGGCCTACTGCCTTACCGGATCTGCGGATAAGTGAGCCAAGGACCCTGTCGACCTCCGCGGATACGGCGTCGAGGAGTTCCTCACCGAACAGGCAGAGGGACTCTTCCCAAGGGTGGCCAGAACTGCCGTAGCTGAAGTCTTCCGAGAGGTAGATGCAGTAATCCCCGTCGGGGTACGGGCTCAGAGGCCAAGACGGCTGCCCAGGACCACCGGCGTCGTGCGGAGCGAAGCGATACGACGTGTGCTGCCAGTCGAGCGCGAGCAGCGTGCCCTGCGGGCCAACGCAGGAGGCCAGCCCCTGCTCGACCACCTCGACCAGGGTCCAGGCGCGCCGAACCCGGATCGTCGTCAAGCGCAGAAAGGCTCCAGGCGATCGACGCGACGGGCTCCTTGATGGCTGGCCACTTTAACGAACTCATACTCGACCGGCAGCTGAAGTCCTCGTAGAAGCGGTCCCAGACGCGTCGGTACTCAGCCTCTGGAAGCGCGGCCACGCGATCCTCCATCATGCCGCGACTATGCAGCATCGAAGGGCGCCGTCAACCGCATCAAGAAGATGAAGAGACAGCTCTACGGTCGAGCCGGATTCGAACTGCTCCGCAATATGATCCTGCTGCAGTAGCTCCCCGCGACAGTGTTGGTCTGCCGTTGGTCGGTGTTTCCCGGCCTTGGTTCCGGGCGGAGAGGCCAGGTAGCGGAAGGCCTCAGACTGCGACGGAGAGCAGGTCCACCACGAAGACGAGTGTCGAGCCCGCCGGGATCAACGGCGAGGGTGACAGGTTGCCGTAGCCGAGGCGCGGAGGAACGATGATCTCGCGCCGGCCGCCGACCTTCATCCCTCTGACCCCGCGGTCCCAGCCCTTGATGACCTTGCCACCGCCCACGGCGAACTTGAACGTCTGGCCCCGGTCCCAGGAGGTGTCGAATTCCTTTCCGGACTCGAAGGTGATCCCGACGTAGTGAACCCGGACAACTCTGCCCGGCTTCGCCTCAAGCCCGTCCCCGACGACGAGATCGCGGGTTGTCAGCTCGGTGGGAGCGTCACCCTCCGGAAGGTCGATCTCGGGCTTCGTCAGTTCACTCATTGCACCCTCATTCGTTCGCCGCCGGAAGCCCTCATACAGACCAGCCAGGCGCATGGTCACTCTAGGCAGTAGATCATCATGCTGCCGTAAACGTTGATCTCCTGGAGTGCACCAAGCCCAACGGAGCACGGGTCAGCTCACCCTCGCGCTTGCCAACACATGGGAGCGTCATCCAACCGCCATGACCGCCAACCCCGTGAACCTATGCGGTTACGGCGCTAGACACCTCCGATGCGGCTCTGAGCCGCTGGCACCACCTTGCCGATCGTAGTGGCGAGCGTGGCTCCGAGGACGCTGACGCCGACCAGGGTCAGCCAGATCGCGGCTGCCCCGATGGACAGCAACCCGGAGAGCGCGGCCGGAGCGACCGCTCCTGCGACAGTCACAGCGAGCTGGTTGAGGGCCAAGTACCGGCCGCGGAGAGCGTCTGGGGCGCTCTCCGCGGCGACCGTCGACGTGATGGGGCCGCCGAGGATCTCACCGAAGGTGTAGCTGCCTGCGCCGAGCAACATGACGCTGACCGCGAGGGCGAGCGCAGCCACGCGGTCGGCGGCCAGGAACAGGAGGTAGCTGGCCGCAAAGCAGGCGTGTCCGGCGACGAGGACGCGGCTGCGGATCCTCCCGCTGAGCCACCCGACGACGATGCCTTGGCCGAAGCCGACCATCAGGGCGTTGAGCGTGAAGACAGCGCCGGCAGTCCAGCCAGGCAGTCCCAGCACACTCACGGCGTAGACCGGTATCGCGATGTTGAGCGCGAACAAGGAGATCGCGAAGCACAGTTGATGCGCGACCAGTGACAGGTACCGCCGATCCCGGAGCACGCGCCCCCAGCCTCCAGCAGCGTCCTGGCCCGCCTCGGGACGGATATTCGGCACGGCCCGCATCAGAACGAAGGCGATGACATAGGACAAGGCGTTGACGACCACGATCGCGGTGTAGACGCCGTGCGTACCGAAACTGACGGCGACGGCGCAGAGGAGGCCGCCGAGTGCGTAGCCGAGGTTGCGTACCGACCCCAGAAGACCGAACCAGCGCTCGCGTTGGCCGGGCGCGGCCAACGCCGTCACGGTCACGCCGTAGCAGCTGAAGAACACCGCCCGCCCTGCACTGTTCAACCAGGCGCAGACGGCGATCTGCCAAGTCTGGCCGGCGACGAGATACCCGGCGAAGCCGAGCGCCTGGACCAGGTTTGCCGCCTGCAATACCGGCTTGGCGCCGTACCGGTCCACCAGTCCTCCGACCAGAGGACCCGCCGGGAGCGCCAGCAGCCCGGCCGTCGTCAGTGCCGCGCCCACCTGCACCAGCGTCAGCGACGTCGTGGCCAGAAAATACAGCATCGAAACGGGGACGAAAACACCAGTGCCGATCGATTCGATGACGATCGCTGCAACGAAACGGCCGTGCCGAGCTATCGAGGGACGGACCGCGTAATCGGGAATAGTCACAACCCGGGACGGTATAGATTCTATACCAGTATCTACAACGCTACCGGGAGTCGTGCATGAGTAACGCCTACAACGTCATGGCCGCGACCTGCCCCAGTCGCACCGTTCTGCACCGGATCGGGGCGCGCTGGACGGTGTTCATCGTCAACGCGCTGGACAACAGGCCGAAGCGATTCACCGAGCTCAAGGCGCACATCCGGGGGATCACACCGAAGGCGCTCACCGAGACGCTTCGCGCGATGGAGTACGACGGTCTGATCTCTCGCACGGAGATTCCCGCAAATCCCCCGCATGTCGAGTACGCCCTCACCGACCTCGGGCGGTCACTGCTGACACCCCTACGTGCCGTCCGGGAATGGGCCGAGAGTCACGTCCCCGAAATTGAGCGCGCCCGCGCACAAGCCGATGCGCAACGGTAACCCCGTTCGCCGATGGGGGCGGTTGGCCGTACCTTACGGATCACGTCGAGTTGACGGCCTTCGCAAGCCTGCGGTAGCAGATCAGGGGGGCAACGAGGCGGGAACGGGCCTGGTGGGGGTCGGCCGCGTGCCTTCCGCTCGCGGACCGGGTGTTGCTGGTGGCCGTCTGCTACCGGACGAACCTCACGATGCGGCAGCTCGCGCCATTGTTCGGCTGCTCGCCGGCCACCGTGTGCCGGGTTATCCACCGGCTGCGGCCGCTCCTGGCGATCGAGCCGGCCACCCGCCCCATTGACGCCGTGGAACGGCTCAAGGGCACAGGACCCGGCTCCACCTGTCCAGTCACAGCCTTCTGCAACACGCTTCAGCTTGTTACTAAACCTCCGGCCCGGTCTTGCTGGCGGAGTGGGTGTGATCACTCCGGTCCGGTTCGGTCGCGTTCGATCAGGGTGGCTGGTCGTTTGGCAGTTTTGCCCACGTCGCAGCGGGTGGCCTTCGTTCGGTTCGGGATGCCGGGCGGCCGTCCCGGTCCTGGCCTGGAGGGTTTGGGTGCACGGGCCGGACTTGCCAAGTGGGGTCGGATGTTCCGAAACCCGCGGCGGACCCGGGCCGGGGCCAGCGGCCGGCCGGGGCGGCTGGTCTTCTCCCATGGGCGGCGCTGGTCGGTGGTGTGCGGGGCAGCGAGGCGGAGCTGGGTGTGGGCTGCGACCACGAGCCAGGTCCACCGGTCCGCGGCTTCGGGTGAGCGCAGGCGCGGGCGGCCCCAGCCCAGGGTCTGTTTCAGGAAGCGAAAAGTATGTTCAAGATCAAATCGGCGAAGGTAGCTGGACCAGGCGAAGTCGACGTCCTCGGCGGTGGCACCTGTCTGCGATGACCACAGCCACACCGGCGGCGCTTGCCGGTCGCCGGGCAGGTGGTCGACCTTCAGCCTGATCAGGGTGCCCTCGATCAGCGGGAGTTCGCCGTCGTCGCCGATCCAGGCGGAGCGGTGGGTCAGGAACGGGTGGATCCGGTCCCAGGCCCGGGCTTCGGCCTTGCCGTAGCGGGCGGTGTCGTTGCTGGTGGTCAGCGCGGGTTCGGGCCAGGTGTCGGGGTCGGCCAGTTTGAACCGGGCCCCGTGCTTGGGTGGCCGGCCTCCGGCCGGATACGCCGCGGCGTACTGGGCCCAGGTCTGCGCCGGGCCGCGCAGGACGCGGTCCGACCGCAGCCGCCCGACGACCTCGACCGGCAGGTCCGCCAGGACGTGCGCCAGGCGCATCGGGTCGTAGCCCGCGTCCATCACGACCATGATGTCCGCGTCACCGTCCTTCCACTGGCCCGCGGCGACCAGGCGCTCGACCACCTGCCGCAGCTGGGCGGCGGTCACCAGCGCCGCGTCATCCGCAGGTCCGAGCCGGACAGCGTCGAGGATCTGCGTCCAGGAGGTGCGGTCCGCGGTCAGGGCTGCGACGAACGAGTACGGCCAGCCCGGCATCACGTGGTCAGACGCCCGGCCCGCCCTGCCGTGCACTAGACAGAACAACCGCCCCGGCGAACACGCGGCATCCGAGCGCAGCCACGGCGAGACATCCACCGTCAGCACGATCCGCCCGCCGAACCTCGGCAACGGCAGCGAGACCAGCAGGTCACGGAGCCGCTCGACGTCCAGGCGGCCCTGGTTCAACGCCGCATACAGAGAGCCGTGCCCGCGCCGGTGCTCAGCGGTCAACGACAACTCCACCGGCGTCCGCGCGGGCGCATCCGAGCACAGCAGCGCGTCGGTGAGCTCGAAGAACGCGTCCGCCCGGCGCGACAGACACCCGTACAAGCCCGTCCGGAAGCGTGACAGTTCCGCGAACACCTCACGTCCGCCCACCGGCTGCATCACACTGACCACCGCGGCCTTCCTCGTGAACTTCCCGAACTCATCGCTGACTTCAGGATCACGAGAAGGCCGCACCCATACCCGGCGATCACCCGAACGAGTGCCCATGGGCAAAGATGACCGATTCATGGAAGGCGTTGACGGGTTCCATTCGGGGCGTGACAGGATCACAACTCGCGGGAACCTGAACCAATCCGGATCGGCAGGCTGAATCTGCGGTCGGAACCTAGCTGAGGAGTAGCGGGCCGGTGCGTGTGGTCGTCTTCGAAGCGCCAGGGGGTGGGCGAGATGCCACGGTCAGTTTGCTGGCGCAGGCGCTGGCAGTGCCGCAGACCTCACTCGGCGATTTCATGCGCGCCAACATCTCGCAGGGCACTGACCTGGGGATCCGGGTCTCCGAGCTCACGAAATCCGGCAACAACCTGGTCGACGAAAACCTCATCACCGAGGTCGTCCGCGACGGCCTTGAGCGGCTGACCCACACAGGCTTCCTCCTCCTTGGACACCCCGGCACCCTCTCTCGGGCGCTCGCCCTCGACGACCTGCTCCGTGAGTTCGACGCTCCTCTCGACGGCGTGGTGAACCTGCGTCTGCCCGATTCGGGCGTGGAACGTCGCATCCACCGCCTTGCGGCTTGGCGCCGCTGCCGAAACGACCGCGCCCACCGCTTCATCCCGGATATACACCGCCTCAGCGTCGAAGGCCTCTGCCACTGCGGAGGGAAGCTCTACCAGCACGAAGACGAGACCGAGACCCGGTACCGCAACATGTACCTGTCCTACGAAGCAATGCTGGAACCCATCACCCAGCACTACGCCGAGCAGGGCCTCCTCGTCACAGTCGACGCTGCCGGCACGTTTGACGAGATATCCGGACGCGCACTCGCCGCGCTCCAGAACCGCAGCCGCTGATTTTGCTCCTCACCGATCACCAGGCCGTCCAAGGGCCCCCTCAGCATCAGCAGCATCCCTCAACTCCTGGTGCTGCTGACCTTCGGAGCGAGGCGCGGCCACGGCCGCCCGGCACTCTCCGCGGCAGCAGGTCGAAGTAGGTCAAGGA
This sequence comes from Streptomyces sp. LN549, assembly GCF_043203805.1. Lineage (NCBI taxonomy): Bacteria > Bacillati > Actinomycetota > Actinomycetes > Kitasatosporales > Streptomycetaceae > Streptomyces > Streptomyces sp. LN549. The sequence goes on from NZ_JAZHRI010000002.1 coordinate 8,991,661, forward strand.
CAGTGCGGACAGTTCTTGGACTGCACCTGTCGAACATATGTACAAGTTGGCGGGCGAGATGATCACCGCGATGTTAAGGAACAAGTTCAGGGCCTGTTGCGAAAGTGCTGGTCACAGCCACTCGTCTCCGGAATCGCAGCGAATCCCGCGTCTGCGCAGGTAGGCGCGGTTCCTCCGGGATCCGTAAGCCTTGTCGGCGCGGACCTTGTCCGGGTGCTTGGGCGGGCGTCCCAGGCCGAGTCGGAGCACCCGGATGTTCTCCAGGGCCGGTTCGAACTGCGGTGAGTCCCCACGCTGACCGGCAGTGATCACGATGGACATGGGCCTCTGGCCCTGCTCGACCGCGCGGTGGAGCTTGGTGGTCAGGCCGCCGCGCGAGCGTCCGAGTTCATGGTCGGCCGTGTCGGTGTCGATGCCGCCAGGCGGTTCCTTTGGAGATCCCCTTTTCTTGCCGCTCCGGCGGCATGCTGGTGGGCACGTCAGACAGTGGAGTCAACGCTCACATCCCAGGTGATCAGGCCTTTTGCGTCCGTCTGGGCCTTCGGTTCGGTGAAGATGTGCTTCCGGTTGCCGTCCCGCTGCCAGCGCCTGAACAGGTCGTAGACTCGGTCCCACGGTCCGTACCATTCGGGCACATCGAGCCACGGCGTCCCGGCCCGGGTTCGCCACCGTATCCCGTTGACCAGCTGCCGCTGCGTCCATATCGGCGGTCGCCCAGGCTTCACCCCTCTGGCAAGAGTGCCTCCAGCCGGTCCCACTGTTCGTCCGTCAGGTCTCCGCGTGCCACGGTCCGAAATCATTTCGCACGATCCATATACGCGACGGGCTCGACGTACATCACAGATCGATGGCCAAGTGTGTGAGAGAGGGTCAGGATTTCCGCCCATGGAACTCATCTCGCTGACGACACAGCGTCTGCACTTATGCCCCCATGATCCCAGCGACGAGGACGCGGTCTTCGCCGTGTGCCAAGACGCCGACATACAGCGGTGGACGGAATTTCCCGAACCGTATGAACGTCAGCACGCGGCTTTCTACCTAATACTCCAGTTGCACTTCTCCATATGACCTGGTCACGGGGCCCTTTTGGAGTCTAGTCGGCTGACGCTGCATCAGGTCGGTGGTGGTTCGTGACTCACCCGATCGGGGCGCGTTGTACCGGTTGTGGATATGGAGAGCGATACCGAAGTCGGTTCGTGGGATGCCGAGTTGGAGTCATTGCTGCTGCGGGTGGGCGAGCGGTTCGGCAGGGTCGAGCCGCGGCGGCGGATGCGGGACTACGTGCGCGGCCTGCTGGGCCCAGTGGGCCGGAAGAACAGCTGGCAGATAGCCGAGCACGCAGGCAATGACACCCCGTATGGGCTGCAGCGACTGCTGTCGTGGTGCCAGTGGGACCCGGACGAGATCCGCGACGATCTGCGGGACTACGTGGCCGACCAGCTCGGGCAGCCGGACGGTGTTCTGATCGTGGACGACACCGGCTTCCTCAAGAAGGGCACCGTCTCCGCCGGGGTGCAAAGGCAGTATTCCGGCACCGCTGGCCGCACGGAGAACTGCCAGATCGGAGTGTTCGCCGCTTATGCCTCCGCCAGGGGCCGGATCCTGGTGGACCGCGAGCTTTACCTACCCAAGTCCTGGACGGAGGATTCCGACCGGTGTCGCACCGCCCGGATTCCGGAGAGCAAGTCCTTCGCGACCAAGCCAGAACTTGCCCGTGCCATGGTCTGGCGGGCCCTGGACTCTGCACTGCCGATCGCCTGGGTAACCGCCGATGCGGCCTACGGGCAGGAGTGGCACTTCCGGCGGATGCTGGAGGAGGCCGGCGTGGGCTACGTCCTGGCGGTGCCCAAGTCGCAGCAGGTCAAGTCTCCAGCGGGAAGCTGGCGCATCGACCATGTCCTGACCGGTGCCCCGGCCGAGGCGTGGGAGCGGATCTCCTGCGGTGACGGTGCGAAGGGGCCGCGGGTCTACGACTGGGCCGCGGTCAGGCTGCCCACCATCGAGGGTTCGGATCCCGCCCACTACCGCTGGGTGCTGGCCCGCCGCAGCTTGGCACGTCCCGAGGAGATCGCGTATTACCTGGCCTTCGCGCCGGCGGACGCTACCGTCTCCGAACTGGTTCGGGTGGCTGGCGCCCGGTGGGCCATCGAGGAGTGCTTCCAGGCCGCGAAGAACGAGTGCGGTCTGGACCAGTACGAAGTCCGCCGCTACGTCGGCTGGTACCGCCACATCACCCTGGCCATGCTCGCGCACGCCTTCCTGGCGGCAATGACAGCCCAGGCCCTCGAAAAGGGGGCCGCAGAAACGGTTCGAGCAGCCTCGTTCCCCTCACCGTGGCAGAAGTCCGGCGGCTCCTGGACCTTGCCCATCCCCCCTCAGCCCGGCACCGGTCACCCGCGCAGCGGCTCTACTGGTCCCGCTGGCGCCGACGCCACCAGGCCATCGCCCGCCGCTGCCACTACCAGCGCCGCACGCGCCCCGATCGGGTGAGTCACGAACCACCACCGACCTGATGCAGCGTCAGCCGACTAGACTCCAAAAGGGCCCCGTGACCAGGTCATATGGAGAAGTGCAACTGGAGCTAATACTCCAGCCGTAGATCGTGATCTCGATGGTGAGGGGCGTCGAGGCCAGCGTGGATCGTCTCGCCCGAGATCGCCCACGCCGTCACGGGCGTCGGCTCCTTCTTCGTCTACCCGAGTTCGCCGAGACGGAGGGCGTCCCGTATCTCGCTGAGCTTCGCAGTCGTTGCCGGGGTACGCTCGTGCGCTTGTGCAGCGAGTCGGAGGGCGTCGTCAATCTCGCTGAGCTTCAGGGAGGAAAGGACGGCCTCCCGCTCTATCAGGTCGTCCCGGGACACAGTGGTCAGCCACGTGCACGGGGTGAAGCCTGGACGCGGGAACGCGAGCCGCAGCACGCCTTCGAACGGCAGTCCTTCACCGGCGCCCACCATCACTTCGATGCCCAGACCGCTGATGTCGACGCCCGCCGGAGCAACGACCTGCATCACCCGGATCCCGGAGGTGTCCTCTCCAGACAGCAGTACGACCAACCTCCGCTCGTCGAACTGAACCCACCAGACTTCGCCACGTTGCACAAGTCCTCCAAGTACAGGACGGCAGGCAGACGCTGCGCGACCCTGACGCGCTGTGGAGACGGGCGCGGCCACCGTTGATCATAGGCGTGTGAAGGCAAACGATCATGCGGTGGCCGCAGGTCACAGCGTAGACCCTGCCCGCTGGCAGGAAAGGTTCGAGGGCCTGATGAACCGGTTAGCGGGACGTTTCACGCGGGTGGAATCCCGGCGCCGGGACCGGAAGTTGGTACTCGGCCTGCTGTCCGACCTGCCGCGCAAGAACTACTGGACCATCGCTGAGCGGGCCGGGGACAGAACCCCGGACGGCATGCAGCATCTGCTCGGGCGGGCCAAGTGGGACGCCGACCAGGTCCGCGACGACGTGCGCGCCTACGTGGTCGAGCATTTGCACGACGACGAGGCAGTCCTGGTTGTCGACGAGACCGGCGACGTGAAGAAGAGCACCGACACTGTCGGTGCTCAGCGGCAGTACACCAGCACCGCGGGCAGGATCGAGAACGCCCAGGTCGCCGTCTATCTGGTCTACGTCGGCCGCCGCGGGCACGCCGCGGCGGTCCGGGAACTGTACGTTCCGCGTTCCTGGACCTCCGACCCCGACCGCTGCCGGCCTTGGCGACAAGACGGAGTTCGCGACCAAGCCGGAGCTGGCCGCTCGCATGGTCACCCGATTCCTCGACGCCGGCCACCAGGCCGCCTGGGTCGCGGGAGACGAGGTCTACGGCGGCAACCCGAGGCTGCGCGCCGCGCTGGAGGAACGTGGCACCGGCTACGTCCTCGCGGTGGCCTGCTCGAACGTTTCCACCCACAATGCCTCAGCCCGCAGCACCCCACCCACACAGGAGAAATACCCACCCCACAGCGTTCCGCAACAGGCTTTCGGCGGTCGCTGAACTGCATCCGGTTCGGAGCCGGAGCCGGATGACCAGGGCTGCCGCTATCGCGGTGCCGAGGAAGACATGGCCGCGTTGTCATAGCGAGTTGTCACCGCCTGGGACTGCTTGCGGGTGCGTTCGGAAACGCACCGGACGCCGGAAGTCGAAAGGCGACTGCGCAAAGAGGTTGTCCGGCTGGAAGTTCTCAAGGACTCCCGGGCTGCCGAGGCCGAGTCCCGGCGGTGAGCGGAGCAGATGGCCCTCGCGGTAGCCGTCCTCATCCTCCGGCAACCCGACGGCCAGGACCAGCCTGCCCCCAGGCCTGTCATCCGCTCCGCCCGTCCGGCGATTAACGGAGAGAGCAGGCCATTACGCGGCGACACCGAGCTCCTTGCGGGTCCGGTGGACGAACTCGCGCACGGCCGGTTCGCGCCGCCACGGGGCAAGGGCGGCGTTGAACTCGCGGACGTAGTCCTTCGCCCGGCCCGACTGGACGCGAGCGAGGATGTCGACGCTGCGGTTGCCGAGCTCGAGGCCGTGGTCGAGGTCGCGGGCCTGGAGGTGGGCGGTTCCGACGATGGCGAGCCGCATGCCGACAGAGCGGGTGAACACCCCGGTCGGCATGGCGGCGGCTTGCTGGTTCCAGGTCAGGGCCATCTTGGGATTCTTCAGGTCGCGGAAGATCTCGGCGGCGTCCGCGGAGAGTCGGGCGTGGTGATAGAAGTCGATCCACGCGGGCTCGTCGCCGCTGTCGTCCCTCGCCTGCCCAAGCAGGTCCTCGGAGGCTTTCAGGGCCTTCGAGGCGGCCCGGGGGGCGCTTTCCCGAGCATGGGCTCGGGCCTCGATGAGCTTGGTGAACGCCAGCACCCGGGGGACGGCCCGGTCCTTGGCCCGCTCGAAGGCCCCTTGGGCCATGTCCACGGCCTCGGATGCGAAGCCCCGCATGAGCGTCTGCATCGCCATCGTGGTCAGGACGTAGCAGCCCAGCTGTACATCCCCGCCGGCGCGGGCGAGGCGGAGGGCCTGGATGAAGTGCCGCTGGGCGGCATCGTGCTGGCCGACATCGAAGGCCGTCCACCCGGCGAGTCGGGACAACTCGGCGGTCACGCTGAAGAGTTCACGGCCGAGCTCGTCCGAGAAGGAGCCCTGCAGCAGCGGGCCCGCGCGGTAGTCGAGGCAGTCGGTGACGGAGTTGGCCTTCCAGTTTCCACCGCCGTATTTCGAGTCCCACCGCCTCGCGTCGTCGGCGGCTTCGCGCAGTTCGTCGAGGTCGGCCCGGCCGACCTGCCCGCTGCCCTTGTGGCCGGCGGTCTCGTCGGCGGGGGTGACGAGCCATCGGGTGACGGGGGCGGTGAAGGCGGAGGCGGTGAAGCCGGATCCGGCCAGAAAGTCACGGCGGTTCACGGAGCTCCAGAACGAAGTGGCGACGCGGATGGCGTCGGCGGGGTCTCGCGGGAAATCCAACCCCACCGAGGCGTCGATTGTCTCCGCCTCGCACATTCCGATCTCGTTCAGATTGACGGGCCGGCCGAGCCGTTCGCCGATGGCCTGCGCCAACAGCTTCGGGACCGGCCATTTCGGCGTCATACCCCGCTTGCACCAGTTCGCCACGGACGTGTGTGAATAGTCCCTCTCCATCCCGGCGGCATGGGCGAGCTGGTTGACGCGCAGAGCCAGAGACTTGTGGCTCGCGCCGCTGGCTTCGATGAGCCGGGACAGGTCCGCGTTGGGCGGACGAGTCCGGCGGGTGGTCGATGCCACGACCTTCTCCCTTTGCCTGCGAGGGACCATGCGCGACTCGCACAAGCAGTTGAGTACGTATGCCTGTACTTGGTGGAGCACGAGATCCGTACTCGACTGGGGACGAAGAGTCTTACATGTTCCGTGTGTTGGGTCACTGACGATATTCCTCCCCGGCGGGCCGCGAGCCGCGAGCCGCGTTTGCGAGTTGTGAGCCCCCCTGCGAGCCCTCCCCCCGATCTTCCTGGGCGGCTGTGATGAGAGCCCAGGCCGCCGCCGGGACCGGAACGGGTCTCCTTCCGGCGGCGGCTGCCACCAAGGCACCACCACACTCGGGGGTGAACCAGATTTGTGCGGAATCGCAGGACTGGCCGGAGCCGACGCTGCCGGCACGAGCGCACGGTCGGCGCCATGGGCGCCTCGCAGGCCCACCGCGGCCCGGACGGCACCCACCACGCCGCCAGAACGGACGGCCGGGCGGTGCCGGCCATGAACATGCTGCTGATCGTCGACCCGCAGGCCATGCCCGGCCCCTACCTCGACTGCGAGACTGGCGTGCTGCTGGCCTTCGACGGCGAGATCTGCAACTACCGCCAGCAGGACGCCGCCTGGGGCATCCCGCTGGGCCCGAGGGACACGGACGCGCACTTCGTGCTGCGGGCCTGGGCCAAGCTCGGCCCGTCCTGTCTCGACGGGCTGGACGGCATGTTCGCCCTGTCCGTCTATGACCCGCAGGCCGAGAAGTTGTTCTTGGCCGGCGACCGGCTCGGGGAGAAGCCGCTCCACTGGCGCCTGGACGGCGGCCGGCTCGCGTTCGCCTCCGAGGCCACCACTCTGACCGGCTACGGCCCGGCGCCGCTGGCGCTGCGGCCCGAGGTGCTGTCGATCGAGACGCCGGTCGGCGTCGACACCCCGTGCCAGGGAATCCAGCTGCTGGCCCCCGCGCCCCTGCTGACCTTCGACATCGCCACCGGGTCCCTCGATCAGAAGGCGTGGTGGTCGCTGACCGGCCGGCAGCCTGTCGAGGGCACCTACTCCGCCGACCGCACCCGCATGCAGGCCCTCATGACGGCCGGCTGGTTTTGCGACCAGAGCGTGAGGGCTCCCGCATGACGATCTCTCACCTCACCACGGTGTCCGGATGTACCAGGACACCACTGCCGAGAGCCCGGCCACCGCCCGCGGAGCGGTCGCAATCATCGCCGACTGCCGCGGCGAGCTCCTCCTCTCCCTGCGCGACAACCTGCCCGGCGTGATCGCCTGGCCGGATCACTGGAGCGTTCTGGGAGGCGGCTGCGACCCCGGCGAGGACCCGGCCACCGCGATTGTCCGAGAGCTCGACGAAGAAGCCGGCCTCGCCGTCGACGACCTCACCGAGCTGTTCGAGATCCGCGACGAGCGCGGCTCCGGCCGGCTGATCACGTTCTTTGCCGCCTCCTGGGACGGCGACGAGACCACGCTGCCCCTCGCCGAGGGCGTCAAGCTCCAGTTCTTCGCCCCCGAACGCCTCAGCATCCTCATGATCCCGCCGTTCATCCGAGACGGGATCAACCGCTACCTGGCCACCCGGCCCGCCTGAGCACCCCGTCCTTTCCGGGCGGGGTAGAGGTGGGGCCGTCGGCGGCCCCACCTCGCGAAGGAACCCCGCTCATGAAGCTCACCGTCGTCGGCTGCGGCTACCTCGGCGCCACTCACGCGGCCTGCATGGCCGAACTCGGCCACGAGGTCCTCGGCATGGACTGCGACATGGACAAGGTCGCGATCCTCAACTCCGGCAAGGCCCCCTTCCACGAACGCGACCTCGACGAGATGGTCGCCCGCCACACCGCGACGGGACGCCTGAAGTTCACCGCCTCCTACGCGGAGGCCGCTGCCTTCGCCGACCTGCACTTCATCGGTGTCGGCACCCCGCAGCAGCCCGGCGAGCACGCCTACGACCTCACCCACCTGTTCACCGCCGTCCGCCAGCTCGCACCACGAATCAAGGGTCCGGCCGTCGTCGCGGTGAAGTCGACCGTTCCGGTCGGCACCGCACCCCGCCTCCGCGACCTCGTCCACGAGTTCGCACCCGCCGGCGACCGTGTTGAGGTCGCCTGGAACCCGGAGTTCCTGCGCGAGTCGTTCGCCATCGAGGACACCCTCCGCCCCGACCGGCTCGTCCTCGGCTTCGAGACCGAGGACTCCTGGGCCGAAGCCGTTCTGCGGCAGTGCTTCGACAAGATCATCGAATTGGGGACGCCGACGATCGTCACCGACTGGGCCACCGCCGAGCTCGCCAAGGCGTCCGCGAACGCTTTCCTCGCCACGAAAATCTCCTTCATCAACGCGATCGCCGAGGTCTGCGAAGCCTCCGGCGCCGACGTCGGCCAGCTCGCCGACATCCTCGGCCACGACGCACGCATCGGCCGCCGCGGCATGCGACCCGGCCTCGGCTTCGGCGGCGGCTGCCTGCCCAAGGACATCCGCGGCTTCATGGCCCGCGCCGGTGAGCTCGGCGTCGACCAAGCCCTGACGATCCTTCGCGAGGTCGACGCGATCAACAACCGGCGCCGCGAGCGCATGGTCGACCTCGCCCGCGAACAGCTCGACGGCAACCTCCTGGGCAAGCAGATCACCGTCTGGGGCGCCGCCTTCAAGCCCAACACCGACGACATCCGCGACTCACCCGCCCTCGCCGTCACGCAAAAGCTCCACGAACTCGGCGCCGAGGTCACCGTCACCGATCCCCAGGCCCTGGACAACGCCCGCAAGGCACACCCCGACCTCGACTACGTCGACGATCCCATCGCCGCGGTCCAGGACGCCGACCTGCTACTGCACCTCACCGAGTGGCCGCAGTTCTCCCACATCGACCCGCACCGCCTCGCCGCCCGCACCGCTACCCGGCGGGTCATCGACGGCCGCGGCACCCTGAACGCTGACACCTGGCGCGACGCCGGATGGACCGTCCGCGTTCTCGGACGCCCCTGAGCCGCGGTTTCGTCGCCCGGCCCGTGACGCCTCCGAATTCGGCGTACGCGGCCGGGGCCACGCCAGATCCGCCAACAGGGTCCTGGCGATCATGGAAGCGATGGCACACTGATGCGCCCAACTTGCCCACCGCGCCCGGAGATCACCTGATGAACGCCACCTCCGCCGCCGACGCCCAGGGAGCCGAAGAAGCCGAGGTACGTACCGGCGGCTGCCTGTGCGGCCGCATCCGCTTCACCACCCGAGGCCCGGCCGTCTTTCCCCACACCTGTGTGTGCCGCCACTGTCAAAAGCTCGGCGGCACACCAGTGATGTGGTGGGTGGGATTCGAGACGGTCACCTGGACCGGCGAGGGCGGCGAGCCGACCTGGTACGAGACCTTCGAAGGTGAGACGAAACGCGGCTTCTGCCCGACCTGCGGCAGCCGCCTCGCGGCGATCGACAGCGATATCCCAGAGATTGGCATCAACGTCACCGCCCTTGACGACACCAGCGGCCCAGACCTCGTGCCGATCCACGCGTCCTTCCGCGACAACGCCGTGCACTGGCTGACCTCGGTGCCGGAGACCGAGCACAGCACGGCCGGTTGACCGCCCGTCCACTGGTCGGCAGCGTCACCTGCTCCGTCGATGGCCCCGGCCGACAACCCGTTCTTGCCCGCGAGCAGGCGCGAACTCCCGGGCCGGGGCCCGCCGCGGTCATGCTCAGCGAGGACGACGGAGGACTCTGCGAGCGCCGCGCGGCAGTCCAAGACCGACTTGCCTGTGCCGGAGTCGCCGATGAGGCAGAGCGGCTGGCTCTTCTTGATCCATTCGCAGCTGGCGAGGGTATGGACGGTGGCCGCGTCGATGCTCGGGTTGGCGTCGAAGTCGAAGGCCCGCAAGGACTTCTCCCGCGGGGAGCCGACCGCCCTGATCCGCCGCTCCGAGCGGCGGCGGGACCGGTCGTCGCGTTCGGTCATCAGCAGTTCGGTGAGGAAGCCTCGGTAGCGTGGCCTTTGAGCACAGCGGATCGTGAGGGTCACATGGCTGGTGTGCGGGGCGTGAGTGCGTGTGCCGGGCGGCCGGATGACTTCGCTGAGGGTCGTCGGTCAATTGCAATCCGACCGAGGGGTCAGGTGGCGGGTGGGGTTGCCGGGTGGCGCGTCTGTTGGATCAGGACGGTCGTGGCGCGTTCCAGGAGTTCGCACAGTGAGGCGTGTTCGGAGGGCGTGAATGCGTCCGTGAGCGCGCGTTCAAGGATGATGACCTCCTGGTAGGCGCGGTCCAACAGTGCCTGGCCCTCATCGGTGAGGGTGGCGATCTGCACCTTGGCGTGCACCGGGGACTTCTCGCGGCGGATGAGTTCCTTGGTGTCCATATTGGTCAGCACGCTGCTCATCGTCTGCTGTGTCACCCCGCAGGAGCGGGCCAGTTGGGCGCCGGACATGCCGCCTTCACGCCCGAGGACCAAGAGCACGGTGTACTGCGTCATGGTCAGCCCGTAGGCGCGCAGCACTGCCTCGTGGTGCGCCATCAGCGCCTGCTCCGACCGCCTGATCCGCGTGCAGAGGTCATCCTCGGTCGGGGCTTCCATCGCACACTCCCATTCCATTGACAGGTTCATGGATTGACTAAGGAACCTTACATAGCTACCGTTCTCGACTGTAAGGATACTGAGTCAACGCAGGGGGTTGTAATCATGAAGGGCGTTGTTTTCGACTCCGCCGACCACTACCGGGTCGCCGAACTGGATGAGCCCGCCCCTGGCCCCGGCCAAGTGGCGATCCGCGTTGCCCACGCCGGGATCCAGTGGGGCGACACCATGGTCCGGGACGGCCATTTCCCGCTACCGCACCCCTTCGTCCCCGGCTTCGAGGCGTCCGGGCACATCGTCGCGGCAGGCGAGGGCGTCGACGCAAGCCGCGTCGGCCAGCCCGTCACTGCGCTGACCACGGCAGGCGCCTACGCCGAGGTGGTCCTGGCACCCTCCGTGCTCGCATTCAGCATCGGCGACATGTCGCTGCGGACGGCTGCAGGTCTCGGATGGGGCGCACCGACCGCCTACGACCTGATCAACACGGCCGCGCAGGTGCGGCCCGGGGAGAGCGTACTGATCCACGCGGCCGCCGGCTCGGTCGGCACACTCGCCGTTCAGTTCGCCAGGGTGGCAGGGGCAGGCCGGATCGTTGGCGTGGTCGGCAACGGCGACAGGGCCGACTACGCCGCCCGGTTCGGCTATGACCAGCTCCTGCTGCGCGAGGATTACCCGACCGAACTCCGCGACGAGAAGTTCGACGTGATTCTCGATCCGGTCGGCGGCTCGACCCGCCACGCCGGCCTCGAGCAACTTGCAGCGCACGGCCGACTGGTGGCATACGGCAACCTCAGCACACACGAACCGGTCCTGGCCGACGCCAACGACCTGCTCATGCACGGCAAATCGCTCGTGACCTACAACAGCAACCTGCTCAGCCGGACCCATCCCGAGCGGCTGGCTGTCAGCGCCCGCCGGGCACTGAGCCTCGTCGCAGACGGCCAGGTGCGCGTGGACATCACCGCAGAGTACGGCCTGGCCGACCTGGCCATCGCAGTGCAGCACCTCGCCGAGGGCGCAACCTACGGCAAGAGCATCCTCCGCATCGCCTGACATGCTGCGGAGATGCGGACCAGCGAGGTCCCCTCACCCAATAGGCCCCGCCTGCGCGGGCAGCCACTCGTCAGTGAGCGGTGGGGGAATGCTGAAGACCTTGCCGCTCCACCACAACTGGCTTCAGAGCCGGCGCTGCATATAGCAGGTGCTGCGTCGCGCGCATGTGGAGCATGCGGCGTGGATTGGGGCGGAAGGGGCTACGCGGACGTGTGAATCCATCACTCGTTCGAACTGCTGCGGCTGAACTCGTGGTGTCGTAGGGGCTGACGGTCCTCGATCCCTGCCGTACCACCCTGTGTATGCGGATTCAAAGGGTGACGGTCTGACTGCCGAACGTCAGGAGTTTCGGTCACAGTTGAGGCTCGAAGCAGCCGAGCGGTTCAAGCGGGGTGACTCGAGCACGGTGATCGCGAAGGACCTGCGTGTCAGTGTGTCAGTGTGTCGGTGCAAGGTGGTGCCGTGTCTGGGGCTGGGGCGGTTCGCTGGCCTTGAACTCGAGTGGCCCCGCGTCGTTGCCACGGCTGAGCGACGAGCAGTTCGCGCGGTTGGAGCGTGGGCTTGCCAAGGGAGCCGGGACCGGCTGACCATCTACTACCTGCCGCCCTACCTACGTACCCGACCTGAATCCGAGCAATGCTCATGACCTGTGGATCGGCCTCGGGTTGGACGCGAAGGGCGTACCTTCCCGAGTGATCGACTTCTGGTCATCGAGTAGGCCGACGTTGCACCGTCGGTCGGGAAGGCACGCCCGTGCTGAGCGTAGTGAATGCCGATGGAACGACCGAGACCGGCTCCCTGATCGACGACATCGTCCGCGAGGGCGCGAGGCGGATGCTGGCCGCCGCCCTGGAGGCTGAAGTCAACTCCTACATAGCCGAGTTGACCGACCAGCGAGACGATATCGGGCGCCGCCTGGTGGTCCGCAACGGCTACCACCAGCCCAGGAAGGTCACCACCGCGGCCGGGGTGATCGAGGTGAAGGCTCCACGCATCAACGACAAGCGCATCAACGAGGCAACCGGCGAGCGCAAACGGTTCTCCTCTGCAATCCTGCCGCCGTGGTGCCGCAAGTCCCCGAAGATCAGCGAGGTGCTGCCGCTCCTCTACCTCCACGGCCTGTCCAGCGGGGACTTCGTGCCCGCGCTGGAGCAGTTCCTTGGCTCCTCGGCTGGCCTGTCCCCGGCCACCGTCACCCGGCTGACCACCCAGTGGCAGGCCGACCATCAGGCGTTCAGCGAGCGCGACCTGTCGGCCACGGACTACGTCTACGTCTGGGCCGACGGTATCCACCTGCGCATCCGGCTAGAGGAGGCGAAGGCCGCGGTCCTGGTCGTCATGGGCGTGCGCGCGGACGGAACCAAGGAGCTGATCGCGATGACCGACGGCTACCGCGAATCCGCGGAGTCCTGGGCGGGCCTGCTGCGGGACTGTCAGCGGCGCGGCATGCGCGCTCCCGTCGCCGTCGGCGACGGCGCCCTCGGCTTCTGGAACGCGCTGAACGAAGTCTTCCCCGAAACCCGCCACCAAAGGTGCTGGGTTCACAAAACGGCCAACTGCCTCGACAGCCTCCCGAAGTCAGCTCATCCCGCGGCGAAGAAGGCCATCCAGGACATCTACAACGCCGAGGACCGCGAGCACGCGGCCGCCGCGGTCAAGACGTTCGCCAAGCAGTACAGCGCGAAGTTCCCCAAGGCCGTCAAGAAGATCGTCGATGACGAGGACGAACTGTTGGCGTTCTACGACTTCCCCGCCGAGCACTGGATCCACCTGCGGACAACCAACCCCATCGAGTCGACCTTCGCGACCGTCCGTCTGCGGACCAAGGTCACCAAGGGTGCCGGGTCCCGGGCCGCCGCCCTGGCGATGGTCTTCAAGCTCGTCGAGGCCGCCCAGGCCCGCTGGCGAGCCGTGAATGCACCCCACCTCGTTGCCCTCGTCCGCGCCGGGGCCCGTTTCGAACGCGGCCTGCTCGTTGAACGGCCGCAGACGACCGCGGCGTGAATAGGGTGGCGGGCCTGCCTCGAAGTTCGAGATCATCCGGTCATGTTGGATGGCACGGCAGGACAGGACCTTCCGGTCGGCTTCGGGTTCCGGCCGTATCGCGGCGACGAAGACCACGGTGCCATGGCCGCGGTGCGGCGGGGGTGTGCTGAACGGGACCGGGTCGATGCCCATTCGGTTGTGGAAGGGCTCCCGACAGCGGCCGAGATCGCGGAAGCTTCTGCCAAGTTGGAGGAGCCGTCCAAGAACCAGATCCTGGTGGTGTGCGACGGGAGCGTCGTCGGCTACTCGACGATCCGGTGGTGGCAGGAGCGGGACGATACGTGGCTATACCTGCACCGCGGCTACCTCTTGCCCGAGCATCGCGGCCAGGGCATCGGGTCAGCCATGCTGAGCTGGGCCGAAGAGCGGATCCGCCAGCTCGTCAAACAGCATGGAACGGCGCGGACGGCAGTGATCGGCGCGAACGCCACGACCTCCGAGCAGGATGCCACGGCACTTCTGCGTGCAGCCGGCTACCGACGTGTCTTCAGTCTGGTCGAGCTGGAGCTGGGCGATCTGCAGCAGATGCCCGAGCCGGGCGACGAACTGCCGGCCGGGATACGGACGGGGCCGATCGGGACAAGCCACTACGGTGCAGCCTGGAGGACGGTCGTCGATTCGTACGCGGACAGCGGCTTCACTCAGAGATGGCCGTTCCAGGACTTCGTCGACACCGCCGACCCGGCATGCTGGAGGGCTGCCTGGAACGGGCAGGACATGGTCGGCGTCGCCCTCTGCTCCATCCGCCGTCACGACCACACCGTGGGCGAGGTAGAAGAGCTGAGTATTCGGACGGACCAGCGACGCCTCGGAATCGGCCGGGCCCTGCTGCTGGACGGGCTGCAAAGCCTTCGCGAACAGGGTGCAACGACCGCCCGGCTGTTCACGGGCACGGCAAATCCACATCGGTCCTACGACCTCTACGAGAGCGTGGGGTTCCGGCGGCAGAACGAATACGTCCGCTACCGCAAGCCGTTTGCTTGATCGACCGGCCATCGGGCTGTCCGGTCATCCACAGGATTTGACAATAGCTCCCTGAATCCCGTCGAAGACATCTGATCTCTCCTGCGACGCGGCTGGCTCTCCGATGTCGGCTTCAGCACCCCCGAACACGTCGACCAACGCATACGACGGCGGCTTCGGCACATTCAGTACCGCAGTCACCTCATAGGCGGCTGTCTCACCGAGACCGGCCTGACCGTCCGACCTGCCTGATCAACAGCACGACATCCCGAGTTCAACCTCAGACCGCGTTTGAGAACTGCCGTGTCCTGCGGCTGGAGTGGTCGGTGGGAGCCACGTGAATGGTTCTGGGGGTGGGTATCCGTCGGACCTGACGGACGAGCAATGGGCGCTGGTGGAGCCGTTGCTCCCGCCTCCGCGAGTGGGGCCGAAGGGCGGGCGGCGAGAGAAGCACCCGCGGCGGCGGTCGTGGACGCGATCTTCTACGTGGTGCGGACTGGGTGTGCCTGGCGACAGTTACCGAAGGACTTTGCGCCTTGGCCAACTGAGCTTGTTCCGCTTTGACGGACATTCGAGATCTGGGGTTCTGCCCCGGGAGGATGTCCATCATGGAGAGCATGGGGAAGAAGAAGCCTCGCCGCCCTCGTCGTTCGTTCACGCCGGTGTTCAAGGCTGAGATCGTAGGTCTGTGCCGACGAGGTGACCGCTCGGTCGGGCAGGTCGCCAGAGACTTCGAACTGACCGAGACCGCGGTGCGGGACTGGGTGAAGCAGGCCGAGGTCGACGCGGGCGAGCGCAACGGGCTGACCAGCAGTGAGCGCGAGGAACTGGCCGCGTTGCGGCGGGAGAACCGCCGACTGCGTGAGGATGTCGACGTCCTCAAGCGGGCCACAGCTTTCTTCGCGAAGGAGACCCGGTGACCGTGCACCCGTTCATCGAGGCGGAGAAGCGCGCAGGTCACAGCGTCAAACGGGCGTGTGAGCTGATGAAGGTCTCCCGGACCGCCTTCTATACCCGTCGCTCCAGCCTGCCCGGTCCTCGTGCTGTGCGGGATGCCGAGCTGACCGAGCAGATCACCGAGGTTCATGCGAAATCACGCGGAACCTACGGGGCCCCACGCGTGCATGCCGTGCTCAAGCGCGAGGGTGCCGGGTGCGGCCGGCGTCGTGTCGCAGGACTGATGCGGGCCGCCGGGCTGCAAGGCCGGCACCGCAGGCGACGGCATGTGACCACGGTCGCCGATCCCGGGGCTGCTTTCCGTCCTGACCTCATCGTCCGGGACTTCCACCCCGACCGCACGGGGCTCGATGCCCGCTGGTGCGGTGACATCACGTATGTCCCGACCGGGGAGGGCTGGCTCTGTCTGGCCACGGTCATCGACATCGCCTCCCGGCGCGTGGTCGGCTGGGCAACCGCCGATCACCTTCGGACCGAGCTGGTGGCCGAGGCGCTGACAGTCGCCTGCCGGCAGCGTCGCCCGACCCATCCCGTGATCTTCCATTCGGATCGCGGGTGCCAGTACACCAGTCAGCAATTCGCCTTCCTGGCAGTCGAGTTCGGGGTCCGGCTTTCGGTCGGCCGCACCGGTCAGTGCTGGGACAACGCGCTCGCCGAGTCGTTCTTCTCGACCATCAAACGCGAACTGCTCGGCACCTCCGCCTGGCCCAGCCGGGCCGCCGCCCGCACCGCGATCTTCGATTTCGTCGAGGGCTGGTACAACTTGCACCGACTGCACAGCAGCCTCGGCTACCTCAGCCCCGCCGAGTACGAGACCGCACTCGCAGCCTGACCACCACACCAATGGTGTCCGTCAAAGCGGAACAAGCTCACATTCGTACCTGGTCGGGCTGTAGGACACGCAGCCCCGCACGACGGGCGCTGCAACTCTCCGTGCCGCAGCTGCTGTTCCACCTGAACGACCCATGGCCGCCCGTCCGTGGCCCATAGGTGATCGTCCGGAACGGACCCGGCGATGCGTATGGTTGGACCATGGACGTGTTCGACGAGCTGTTGCGGGGCGTACGAGGCAAGGGCGCGGTGTTCGGCCGTTCGGTGCTGTATCCGCCGTGGTCCCTGCGGTTCACGGACGGGGCGTATCTGACCCTGTGCGTGCCGCTGAGGGGGGCCGGGTGGATCGTCCCGGAGGGCGGTGCGCCGCAACGGGTGAGGCTCGGCGAGGTCGCGATCGTACGAGGTCCGGCACCGTTCGTCTTCACCGACGAACCGGCCTTGGGGACGACCACGGGGACGACCACGGGGCCGCCCTCAGGGACGGAGGCGACGGCGGGCGCTCCGGTTCGGGAGGTGCGCTGTGCCGACCGGTCGGCCGCCGACGACGAACTCACCGGCCCCACCGTGCTGCTGGCCGCCACCTACGACGTACGGGCGGAAGTTCCGCAACGGTTGCTCCGGGTGCTTCCCCCGGCACTCGTCGTGCCGGACGGCCACGACTGCACGGCGATGCGCGAATATCTGGAGGCCCAGATCAGCGGGGTGCGGCCGGGCCGGCAGATCGTGCTCGACCGGCTGCTGGACTGGTTGCTCGTGTGCACGCTGCGGGACTGGTTCGACCGTCCGGAAGCGGACCCGCCCAAGTGGTACCGCGCACTGGGCGACGAGGTGGCGGGCCCCGCTCTGCGCGTGATGCACGAGGACCCGGCCCACCCGTGGACGACGGCCGAACTGGCGACCCGGGCCGGGGTGTCGCGGACGACCCTGGCGAAGCGCTTTACGGAACTCGTCGGGGAGGGGCCGGTGGCGTATCTGACCGAGTGGCGCATGACCCTCGCGGCCGACCTGCTGACCCGCCCCGAGCTGACAGTGGCGGCCGTGGCCCGCCGGGTGGGGTACGCGGACGCCTTCGGCTTCAGCGCGGCGTTCAAGCGGCTCCGGGGCGAGAGCCCGAGCGCCTACCGCCGGGAGGCGGGGTCCTTCCCCCTCCCGGAGCGGGAAGCCCCGGCGGGCTGAACCACGGGGCCGCACCCCTGAGGGCTGTCCCGCGGTTCGGTCCCGGTGGTGCTCTCCTTCGTCTCGCTCGGTGCGCAATTGTCGGGTCAGGTCACATCGGCCACTCCGGCCATACCGGAGATGTCGACCGTGAGGCGGCCGTCCGTGACGGTGAAGTTGCCGTTGTCGTGGAAGAGCCCGATGCCCGGGGACCGGCTCTGCGGCGCACCTCCACCACTGCCGAGCGGCAGGTTCTGCTCGGTGGGCGCCTGGATCCACAGCTGGTCGGACTGCTGCTCGGCGGAAGCACCGGAGCCACGAGTCCAGCGGTCAGCAGTCCGGCGGCCACGGCTACGCGGGTTCCGAGGCGCGCGGTGCGCCGGGCGGATACAGGTCTCAGGAATTCCCCCAGGGATGGGCCGACGATGGCGAGCGGCGGGCGTAACTCCGGCCTGCCAGTTGGACGTTCAAGATCGCTCGGGCGTTGTACGGCGAAGAGGTCCGCCCGGCCCGTCCGTGGACGACTGCGGGGCCAGCGGCGCGGGCTGGGGTACCACCGGCCACGTTCGCCAAGCGGTTCACCGCGCCGGCCGGGGATGCCCGGTGGCGTGTCCGACCGAGTGGCGTATGACCCTCGCCGCCGGCCGGCTCACCCGCCCGGGCTGACGGCGGCGACCCCGGCCCCGCGCCTCCCCGCGCGCTCACGCCCGCCAGGCGCCCCCCGCTGCCGCGTCCCGTACGAACTCCGCGAAATCGCGCGGTTCCCGGCCGAGCGCGCGCCGCACCCCGTCGACGACCGGGGCCTCCTGGCTGGTCCGGACCGGCTTCAGCGCGTCGGTCCAGAGCGCGGCCTCGGCGTCCGGGACCCCCTGGGCGAGGAGCCCGGCCCGGAACTCCGCCTCGTCGATGGAGACATAGCGGGCCCTCTGTCCGGTGGCCACGGCGATCTCGGCGAGCACGTCGTCGATCCCGAGCGCCCGGGGGCCGGACAGCTCGTACACCTGGCCCTCGTGGCCGTCCTCGGTGAGCGCGGCGGCGGCCACCGCGGCGATGTCGTCAGCGTCTACGAAGGCGGCCGTGCCGTCCCCGGTGGGCAGCGCGAGTTCGCCGCCGGTCACGCCGTCGAGGAAGACGCCCTCGCTGAAGTTCTGGGCGAACCAGCCGGGCCGCAAAATCGTCCACGCGACTCCCGAGGCCCGCACCGCGGCCTCCCCCTGCGCGTGCGGCCCCTCACCGTCGTACGAGGCCCCGAAGTACCCCGGGACATTCGCGCCTCGGGCCGACAGCAGCACCAGCCGCCGCACCCCACTCGCCACCGCCTGCTCCACCAGGGCGGGGGTCGGCGAGGGCGAGGTGTCGTACGGGACGATGTAGGCGGCCGCGACCCCGTCGAGGGCCGCCGCCCAGGTTCCGGGGTCCGCCCAGTCGAACGGGATCTCCGCGGACCGGGAGGCGACGCGGGGCTTCACGCCCCGCTCACGGAGCTGCGCCACCACCCTGCGGCCGGTCTTGCCCGTGCCGCCGATCACGAGAACAGTTTCGTTTGTCATGACCGAAGCCTGTCCCGGCGGACGCCGCGTGGCCATGTCCCGGAATCCGGGATGGATGTCCGCGCGTCCGGGCATCTGAACGGCAGGGCGTCCCGGTCATCCCTGCAGTAGGAGCCCGCTGCATCCCCTGCCGCGAGAGCCCCCTGCCGACCGGGCTCCGGGGCGACCGTGCGCACCCGTTACGTCCCACCCATTCGGCAGCCCGGCCTCATCGAGCCACGACATCAGGTCATCGGGCAGGTCACGCAGCCAGGGCGGCCCAGCTGAAGGACGGTCGACGTCGCGGCTGGTGTAGTGCACCGTCCAGCCAGATCTCTTCGTCACCGGCGCAACGTACGCGGTCAGTGACCAGTCGTGCACAAATGCCGACTAGCTCGACGCGGTCCACGACCCCGTTGTCCAGCCTCACCAGCACGTCGAACGTGGTGGAGTCGATCTCCATCAGCTCGCCCGGGCGGCAGACGGTGACCTGGTCGAAGACTCCTTCGGGCCGGTTGGCCAGTGAACGGCGGCTGCGGGCCGAACCGGTCGTATGGAGCCCGGCCTCCAGCCGGTTGAACAGGCGGTAGAAGGTTGCCCGCGAGGGCATCTCGACGGTCGGTTCCTCCAGTTTCCTCACCGCTTGGCCGACGCGTTCGACGTAGTAGCTGACGGTGCGGGTTCGAGCCATCGGCGGCTTCGTCCATGAGCCGTCGCAGGACTTCCACGACCTGCGGGTCAGCTGGGCCAAGGGCCGGGCGGCGCGGGACCTGGCGGCCGTCGACCAGGCCCATGACTCCGCGCTTTTGGTAGCGGCGGCGCCAGCGGATGGTGTGCGGGCTGACCGGATGCCCCGTCTCGCACGACAGCGGCGGCTTTGGCGGCCTCACGCTCGGCAAGGTTCCTGGTCACCGGGTCGTATTCAGGCCGCGGCGTCGCCCCCGCCGAGGCGTCCGGTGGCAGACCGGTGAGTACTTCGCTCATGTGCCGGTGCCCACACAGAGCCCGTTCTGCTTCGCGGGCCGGCAGCCCGTCCAGCAGGCCCGGAGGGAGCCGACGGGCTCCGCGAGAGCCGATTACCTCGAAGCCCGGGAAGGTCATCAGCGTCGGTAGATGCATCGCGCTGGACTGACCGTGTTCGTCAGCCAGCCGCACCAGGGACGCAGAAGAGGCCGACCACGGTGTGCACCTTGTCGTCGAGCCTCACCTGGTCACCGAGCCTGACCACCAGCGGCTGCCTCACCGGGCCGTCGCCGCCCGGCGGACCATGCTTCGCGGCCCCAACGGGCCCGAATCCAGGTCGACGGCCAGGATCCGGCGCCAGAGCAGGTGAAGGACCACCGGCAGCATTGCCATGCGGTCACCGACCCGCTCGGCCCCGGCCAGCAGGGGCCCCCGGCTCGGCAAAGGCCGCCGTCAGCTCCGAGGCAACGAGTTCCCGGTGGTTGCGCGGTTGCCGGTAGCCCGCCAGCCACTTGCCGTTCGCCAACAGCACCGGATACGCCTCCGCGTCGTCTGGCTCGATCCGATCGTCCGGACGGACGTCCACCACCAGGCCACCGCCGTCATCGAGCCGGACAAAGAAGTCCGGGACGTGATGCGGGCAGAGGGGGGCGACTCAGCCAGCGCGCCGGTCGGCGACCTCGACGGACAGGTGTCGCCAAGACGTGGCGCACCGTAGAAGCTCACCCCTCGTCAGCGCGCTCGCCCCATGCACAGGCTCGGCCGGGCGGAAATGGACGATCGTCCCAGTCGTGCCGTCGTCAGTGATCGGTGCCAGATCAGTCACGGGAACGCCGTATGCGTACCGCTGAGTCCATGCTCCGCTTCGCCGGCGGTTGGTATGGACGAGCCACTCGCTGAGCGCCGCGACAACGGACATGCCCCGGCGTGGACTGTCATCGGGAAGCAACTGTGCGTCGGGGTGGTCGAAGAACCGGAGGTCCTTCGACGCCATGATCGGTTTCTTCACGACCTGGCCATGCTCGTCTAGGCGGGTGTCAGTGCCCCGCCCGTCATCAGCTACGGACACTGAACCATCGGGGTGGAGCGTGACAGTACAGCGTCCGCCGTCGTTGGACTCCGCCTCGTCGGCCGCATAGGCGACGACTTCCAGGATGAGGTGCCGAACACCGCCAGGAGCAAATGCCGCCCGATACTGACGGATACTCGCGAGATGGTTGAAGTCCACCTCGCCCGCCCAGTCGTGCGTCGTGTTGCGCCAGGAGGCCCTTGATGTGTCCATCGGCCAAGTATGCCAACCAGCTCCTGGGCGAGTTCCGCGGTCGGACATCGCTCTCATGAGCAAACTCAGCGGCAACACAACCTGAGACATACCCATACGACAGAAAGCATCGCATGAGACCGATGGCGTAGCCCGCGGTGGTATCGACAACGTCACCGAGACCAGCCGGGAACCAAGCAAGGCCACGTGAGACAGCGCGAACATAGCGCGAGACGGGACACGACCGGAAGATACCTGGGGCTGATCGAAGATGCGATTCGGATGCGTTCGCGATGCGGTCAGTGTGACCGTTCGCCGAGTGGCCTTCTCCGGGCTCGCCAGGCCCTCATGACACACCGCCGCGAGCAGTAAGTGGCGTTCGACTACCGGTCCATCCATGTGGCCTTGGGGTCCGCCGGGTTGAGTCGTGCGAGATGGTCGCGTCATGACTGCGATCGTCTTGATGGCGGATCCAAAGGTCGCCGCGATACCAGTCGCGGAATGCGGTGAACGTCTCGTGGACGTCCGCTGCGGCGGCTCGTTGCTGGTCGACGCGCAAGCAGGATCCGGCAGATGCCTTCGCCTACCTGCGGGATCGTATGCTGGACCGGCTACTCAAAGCCGAGGCGATGCTTCCGCGGGACCTGCGGCTGCTGTTCGTCGAGGGGTACCGGCCGCCTAGGGAGATACGGATGGCATCGCTCGATCCGGTTGCCGCGACGCGTTTGCTGCAGCACTGGGGGCCGACGCAGCCGGGGACCGATCTGCCCGCGTACCGGTGCGTGCCGGTCAGCGGTCAGGCGCCGCCACCGACGGAGCGGCTGTGGGATGTGCCGCCGTCGCCAGCGGAGGTCGCCCAATACGGCGGATTTCCGGAGACGTCCACGGAGGACGGACCGTCGGGGCACCGGTATCCCGTGGCCGTCGAGACGGTGAACCATGCGATCGTCGTGCCAGAGCGGGTGGGTCGCTCATGGACGAGTGCGCGTCCGGCGGAAGAGGTCGCCGAGGAGATCGAGCGGCTGCTGACCGATGCGCTCACCCCGGGCCTGGATGCGGGGGCGCTGGACGGACAGGCCCGGGAGCTGATCACCGTATTGGCAGCGGAACTGGCCGGTGGCCACAGGGACCTGGTCTGCGTCGGTGTCGCTGCGGAGCCCGGCGGCGCACCACTCGACGATGAACTGCATCTGCTCGTCCGATCCCACCTCGGGGACACGCTGCGACTGTCCATAGCCGCTGCGCCTTCTGCCGCATCTCTCGGCGGGTCGCACGCGGGCGCGGACCAGCGGGCGGAGCTGGCCGTCCGCGCCGAGTGCGCGGCGGAGTTGCTCGGCGAGTTCGTGTGGCTGAGCAACAACGAGCGCATGCAGGTCGAGGTGCAGATCGCGCCGCACGGCCTCGGGCTCGAACCAGCCGACCCCGACAACGCGGTCCGCGCGTGGTGGCGAAAATCCGACCATTGGGCACGACTGGTGGACGACGAATGGTGGGAAGAGGACGAGCAGCTCCGTCGGCTGGACGAAGAAACCCTCGCCGAGTTCCTGGCCGCCTTCGAGGAACACAACGTCTCGATGGCCAGAAGCGGCGCATGGGCCATGAGGGAGATCGACGACTATGACATCGACGACGACCCCCAGCCCCGCTTCCCGGGTGATCGGCTCGTGGCCATCCTCGGCCGGGACGTGCTCGACACAACTGCGGCGCAGGTGGCGGGCGCCCCCGGCGACGGCCAGCCGGCGGCCTACGGGATCGGCCTGCCATTCGAGATATCGGACGAGGGCTACGGCTTCCACGGCTGCCTGTTGCTCGTCGGGCCCGAACGTACGGGCATCATCAACATCAACGCGATGGCCTGACGGCCTGCCGCGCGGGCAGCGCCCGGAGTACCGCCTCTACACCGCCCAGTGGGTGCTGCCCGACCTCGTACCCGCCCTGAGCGCCTGAACGGAGAATTACCCCAGGTTCCGGGGGAGTTTTTCGTTCAGGAACTCGGTATTCGGAACTACTCGTCTAGGAGATCACCCTCAACCGGGAGCGGATGTGGAGAGAGGCGTGCTGAGACAGCGGCGTTCCCGCCCGGCGCCGCACCCTGGCGGCGGAAGCCCTGGACGCCCTCACGGCTGGACCGTGATTGGTGTGGGCAGCATCGACAGGCTCGACCCCGCAGCCTCGACATGGGGCTGCGGGTGCTACTCGGGAGGGGAACGCATGGAAACGGTACGGCGGCTTGGAGCGCTTGTCGGCTTGTGGGTCATCGGGGTGCTGATGGTGGTGGTGATTCCGTACGTGTGGTCGCACGAGCCGGGGGTCAGGCGAGTGCTGTGGGTGGTGCTCGCGGTTGGGGTGTTGGCCCTTGCGGCGTTGCTGACGCGCTTGGAGGTGCTGCTGCGCTCGCGGAAGGCGGTGCCAGTAGCCGGCGGGGTGGGTGCCGCCGCGGCGCACGTGTACCTGTCGACGGGGTGCCTGCACGGTGAGCACGCGTACTGCCAGTCGATGACCGGTCAGCAGGGAGAGAAGCGTCCGGGCCGATGCAAGTTCTGCGACGCCCGGTGCACGTGCGCCTGCCACACCGAGGGGGAGGCCCTGTGACTGGGCAGAACTCGGCAGCCGCGAAGGCTGCTGCCCTGCGTGCGAGTGCCAGGAAGGCGTGTGGCGGCGTCTCCTGTCTGCTGCGGGTTCGTACGCCCGGGATGCGGCGGGCGGACAGTGCGGCGGACAGGTGGGCGCACGGCGCGGCGGGGGAGGACGTCACTGCCGGGCTGCTGGCCCCGCTCGCGGCCCGCGGGTGGGCGATACGACACGACGTCCGATTGCGGGGCCGCCAGTTCAGTATTGGTAACCACGGCTAACGGAACTTGCTGAATGACTCGCGGGGACGCCGTCAGCGGCCTCTGAGGAAGTCCTCGTCGGGCTCCCAGTCCTCCTCATCGATCTCCTGAGTCTCAGGTTCGAAGCCAAGGAAGACTCGGAGGTTCGTCTCCAACATCATTTCCTTCCCGAGGTCTCCCAGTTCCTGCAGCTCTTCGCCTTGGACCTGTAGGTCGCAGGCAAGGCACCAGAAGGTGCCGGGGGTGAATCGGGCTAGCTCTTTCTCCTCGTTGACCAAGGTGGTTCCGTGCAACCACGCCCTCGTATGACAGGCGGGGCAGGGTTTCTCGACGCAGTCCCTCGCCCAAGCGGGGCGGCGGGTCGCGGCGGCCAGGACCGTGATGCGCTCCTGAGTGCCAAGGTGTCCGAAGCGGTGCTCGAACGTGGTTCGGGCTTGAG
Source organism: Streptomyces sp. LN549 (assembly GCF_043203805.1). Taxonomy (NCBI): domain Bacteria; kingdom Bacillati; phylum Actinomycetota; class Actinomycetes; order Kitasatosporales; family Streptomycetaceae; genus Streptomyces; species Streptomyces sp. LN549. The sequence goes on from NZ_JAZHRI010000002.1 coordinate 9,015,946, forward strand.
CGAGCTGCTGCTGCAACTGAAGGCTCGTGTCCCGGATCCGCTCTCGGATCAGTTCGTCATGAAGGTCTTGATAGCGGCCCCAGTAGGAGCCGGGAGAGATCTTCAGCTCGACCAGAACCGGGTCCAGCAAGCGAAGGCAAGTGGTGAACACGGTGCGGACGTCCGCGACCTCGTGGAGGCCGCTGTGCGCAACGCCGTTCCGTGCGTTGGCGAGGGGGAGCAAGTCCTGCTGGCTGATCGGGATCTTGGTCCGGAGGACCCGGTAGGTGCGGGAATGGGCCTCCACTAGCCCAATCGTCTTGACTTTGGTGATCGGGGCAGAGGCATGTTGACCCTGTCCAGCGGCGTGGAGAAGAGAGTCGAAGTCCTTCCCCGTGACCACTAGGCTCGGGTGCAGGGAGACGAGGAATGCCGTGTGAATACGCGGCAAGAGCTGCTGCCATCATCTTTGCGAAGAGACCTGAAGTCGTTCAGCATCCATGCGTTGGACCCTAGGACCCCTGGCGCCGACGGGGCACCGGGTTTCCCGATCAAGGGTGTGGAGATCATTTCCGAGGATGAGGTCGATCGTGCGGTCCCGCGGCGTATCGAGCCCAGTTGCCGCCGGACTGGGTCCAGGCGGTGGCCGTCTCGGGACGGATATGACCGGCCGGGCCCGGGGCCAGCACGGCTGGTCGTCCGCCGCTCCGATCTCATGGGCAAAGCCGCACGGGTGTCTTGGTTGCCCCGCGAGGTTTCTCCCGGGCCCGCGGAGTCGGCATGTGGAGATAGAGGGACAGATCTGCTCCGCCAGTCTTCACGGCGCCACGCTCTGTCGGAACGTGCGGCAGGATACGCAGAGAAGGAACCCACACATGAGGAGTCCGTTCCTGCCCACTGCGGTCAATCCTCGTTTCACCGTCCTGTTGCTCGTGACGGCTGCCGTGGTGACGGCGGTTCAGTGGGAGGCGTGGGCGAGTGCCCTGCAGCCGGCGGCCGCTGTCTACGCCGCCGTCGTCGCCGGTCAGAACCGGGGAAGTGACCATGACTCGTACGAACCCGTCGACCACTGTGCTCGCGCTGATCTCCGAGATTGAGAAGCATGGCGCCAGGGCCAGTGGGACGAGCGATGGCGCCAGGCGTGGCTGCCCCCGACAAACGAATGGACAGCCGTCAACTCACGCGAGCTGAAGCCCGAAGTCGTACGGAGGTCCGTCTACTTGGCGGCCCTGTCCCGCCCTGGGCAGAGCCTCAAGGCGAACGCGGCAGCTGCCCGCTTCCCGATTTCGGACGAGCTCTGGCAGCGGCTCGCGCGGGCCGGGTTCGTTCCCGAGTAAGTGCTGGAGGAGCGCGTCGCGTGACAGGGGCCGGTGACTCTGCGCGCCGGACTCCTCGTCTCGCGGTGGCGTAGAACCGTCAGCGCATCGTGAGCGTCGTCGCGAGCCGGAGCGCCCCCAGGAGTTCGGCCCGGGTGCCGAGGCCGGCAGGAAGGATGTCGAGGCCGGCGGCGATGGCGGGCTGAGCGTACCGGCTGACCGCCGTGGTGATGCCTTGAACGAGCGCACCGGTCGAGGCACCGAGTTCGCCGCCCACGATCAGCGCTTCGGGATTGAGAAGGTTGCAGAAGGCGGCAAGGATACCGCCGAGCGTCCGGCCGGCATCGTCCAGGATGCGGTCGGTGACGGGGTCGTTCACCTGGAGCGGGAAGCGCAGACCGGTCTCCACACCGGGGTGGGTGTGAGCGATCTGTGCCGCAAGGGCGGACACGGACACCACGGTCTCCAGACAGCCACGGTTGCCGCAGCGGCACAACTCGGTGTGCCCCCGCAACGGGGTGTGCCCGATCTCGCCCGCGAAGCCCTGTGATCCCCGGTACGGCTTCCCGTCGATGACGAGCCCCGCCCCGATGCCGTGCGACACCTTGACATAGAGGAAGTCGGCGTAGCGGCGGCCGGCGCCGAGGTGAAGTTCGCCGTATGCGCCGAGAAGGGCATCGTTCTCGGCGTGAACGGGAACACCGAGGCGCTGTTCGAGCTCTTTTCGTGGGTCGAGCCCCACCCAGCTCGAGAGGATCGTCGGGGAGCGCACGAGTTCCGAACCCGTGTCGAGCGGTCCTGGGACGCCCGCCACGACCGCGGCAAGGTTGTCGATCCCGGCTGACACACGCAGTCCGTCGAGCAGCCTCGCGGCATGGTCCATGGCCTCGGTGGCCTGCAGATCGACATCGAGGTCCACCCGTTCCTCGGCGATTGGGCTGCCGAGGGAGTCGCCGAGCGCGACGTTCACGTGGTTGTGGCCGAAGTCGATCGCAGCCACGGGGGCGTCGCGGGGCACGACGCGGAGAATCGCCGCGGGTCGGCCGCTTCCGGAGCCGGGGCCGCCGCCCTCGGCCTGCGTCTCGGTGACGCGTTCATCGGCGAGCAGACGGGAGACGGCGTGATTGACGGTGCTCCGGGACAGTCCGCTGAGTTCGACGATCCGAGCACGAGTCGCGCGGTCGGCGGACTGGATGTGCCGGAAGACGTCCTCGCGTGTCCGATCCCGGGGCGAAGAGCCTGCTGGCTTCGGGGACATGGACAGATCCTAAGGGCTTCACGGCTGTTCACGGCCGGTGCGCGGCGATGTCCGTTCGCCGTCGCCCCGCTGGATACCCGACCGTCCCCGGCCCGAAGCGAGCAGGCCGGAGACGGTCGGGACGGGTGACGGCGCAGGCGACGCCGTCACCCGGAGGGTCAGTGACCCGAGAGGTGCTTGCCGTGGTCTCCGTTGTGACCGGAGTCGGGGTGCTCACCGGATACCTTCGACACCTTGCCCAGGGTGGCGGTGACCGCAGGCTCCAGGTTCTTGAACTGGGAGGTGTACGGGCCGACCTTGATGCCCTTCACCCCGTTCAGACCTGCGAGCTCCTCGAACGACGAGCTCTGCGACGCGGTGGTGAGAACGCGGATCGCGCTGCGCTGCAGGTCGCCCAGTCGCAGCGGGTAGCCCTGGGCGGGGTAGTCGCCCTTCAGCGCGACGGTGTAGGCGACCACCGGGCTGCTGTCGTCGCCTGCCGTGGCGTGCTGGACTCCGGTGATGCCGATCGCGGCCTTCTGCGCCGCGTTCAGCGCCGTGCTGCTCGGGTCCAGCAGAGCGGCCACCGCGCGGTACGCGTCGTCGACGGAGGCGAACTTGGCGTTCGGCGTGAACACCTGGTTGTTGATCGCGTCCGTGACGGTCTCACCCGACCGCGGCACCTGGGAGAGGTCCGTGTTCCCGTCGACGGTCGTGGTCACGGTGGTGCCACCGTCGGCCGAGGGGGTGAGGCCGCCGAACTGCCAGTTGTAGCTGACCCGCCCGTTGGAGCGGGTCGTCCTGTTGTAGGCGGGCAGGCCCGAGACGTCGATGGCCGGCGCGACCTGCTTGATGGCGTTGATGACCTCGGCCGGGTTGCCGCCGGGCTCGATGAGGTCGTTGCCGGCGTACATCGAGGTCAGTGCGCCGTGGCTACCGCCCCAGTCCGACATGACCGTGCCCTTGTAGCCCCACTCGCCACGCAACAGGTCGGTGAGCAGGTCGTAGTTGCTGGCGGTCCAGGTGCCGTTGAGCTTGTTGTACGAACTCATGACGGACATCGGCTGCGCGGCCTTGACCGCGATCTCGAAGCCCTTGAGCTCGAGCTCGCGCAGGGCCCGCTCGCCGACCACCGAGTTGCTGGTGGTCCGGTTGGTCTCCTGCGCGTTGGCGGCGAAGTGCTTGATCGTCACGCCGACCCCCGGGATGCTCTGGACACCCTCGGTGGTGGCCGCGGCGGTCAGTCCGGATATCAGCGGGTCCTCGGAGTAGTACTCGAAGTTGCGGCCGTTGAGCGGGTCGCGGTGGATGTTCATGCCCGGGGCGAGCCAGAGCTGGACTCCGTACTCCTGCATCTCCTCACCGACGGCCTCACCGACCTGCGAGACCAGGCCACGGTCCCAGCTCTGGGCGAGCAGGGTACCGATGGGCCAGGCGGTTCCCCACTGGTAGGTGGGCTCGGTCGTGCCGATCTGCTGCGTGAGGCGCAGTCCCGCGGGTCCGTCGGCCAGCGTCATGCCGGGCACGCCGAGCTTCTCGTAGTTCGGCGTGGTGTAGCCGGCTGCGCCCTTGGCGGTGAGCGTGGTACCCGCGGCGCTGGAACCTTCGACGATGTCGGCGAGCTGGGAAACGTTCAGACCGGCGACGAACTGCTCCATGGACGCCTTGCCCTTGGCGACGTCGTACAGAGTGGTCGACGTGTTCGTCGACACGTGCTTGACCTTCTCGCCGGTCTTCGGGCGGTAGGCAGCGCCGGTGGATTCCCAGTTCTTCTGCTTCGGGTCGAGGTACACCGTGGTCGACGAGATCTTGTCGCCGTCGAGCGCGTAGTACGGGGAGGACGAGTCGACCGAGGTGTCCTGCTGGTACGGCGACGCCTTCCTCTCCGTACGGAAGGAGCGGGGGTCGAGACGGATCCGGCTGGCCCGGGCGATCTCGGTCCGCTCGCCCGGGTAGGTGTAGAAGTCCTTCGGGGAGCTGGTGAGCTCCGTGTCGGGAACCTGGTCGTTGAGCTCGGTGTGGTCCTGCTCGGTGACGACGGTGGCCGAAAGGTTCAGCCGGGCTGCGACGTGGGTGTTCCGGGACGAGTTGCCGACCCGAACGACATAGTCGCCCGCGTCCATCACGTAGGCCGCGCGGGACTCGTCGTAGGCGGCGAGCGAAGCGGTGTCGAAGCTGATGGTCACCGTCTGGGACTGGCCCGGGGCAAGGTTGTCGGTCTTCGCGTATCCGGTGAGCTGCTGGTACGCCTTGTCGAGCCCGTTCTGCGGGGCCGACACGTAGACCTGGACGACCTCCTTGCCACTGTGGCTGTGGCCGGTGTTGGTCACCTTCGCCGTCACCTTCACGGTGCGGGAGTCAGCCCTGACCTGCTGCGCCTTGATATCGAAGGAGGTGTACGACTGGCCGTAGCCGAAGGGGTAGTTGACCACACCGGCCGGGTCTGCGGGGTCGATCTTCCTGTAGAGCGAGTCGAAGTAGCGGTAGCCGACGTAGATGCCCTCGGTGTACTGCTCCAGCAGGGGGTCGCCGTCGTTGCTCGCGAACGTCGGGGAGGCCGGGTAGTGCGAGTAGGCGGACGCCCAGGTGTCGGTGAGCTTGCCCGAGGGGGTGACGGTGCCGTTCAGCACCTCGACGAGTGCGCTGCCGCTCTCCTGGCCGGCCTGGCTCATCAGCAGCAGCGCGTCGAGCGCCCGGCCACCGGCGGCGTCCTTGACCTCGTCGTTGATCTGCGGGAAGAACGACGTGTCCACCACGCCGCCTGTGTTCAGAACCACGACGACACGCTCGTACGTCTGGCCGAGCAGCTTCAGGTTGGCGCGCTCGGTCGAGGTGAGCTCGTAGTCGCCCGGACCGGACGAGCGGTCCGCGCCTTCACCGGAGTTCCTGGCCAGGACGAAGACCGCGGTGTCGGTGGGGGCTGTCGGTGCGACGCCAGCGGCGGTCAGCGGCTGCTCGACGGAGGCGTAGTCGACGCTCGGGCCGAACATGCTGCCGGTGCCGCTCGGGTATTTGGTGTCGTATGCCTGCGTCATCGCGGACCAGTAGGCATCACTCGTCGTGACCTTGTATCCGGCGTCCGTGAGCCCCTGACGGGCGGAGATCGTGTACCGGTTGTTGACGTTCCCCGAGCCCGTGCCGCCCTTGACTGTCTTGTAGGCACCGACACCGAAGAGCGCCACGTTCCCCTTGCGGGATATCGGAAGCGCGTGATCGTGGTTCTCCAGAAGGACCATGCCCTGAGTGGCGGCTTCACGCGAGAGGGCAGCGTTCTTCAGCTCCAGTGCGGCCGGGTTGGGGTCGGAGGTGGCCGCGGTCGCCGCGGGGACTCCGGTGAACACGACCGCCGCGACGACTGCGGTGGCGGCGGCGATCGCGATGGTCCGGCCGCGGCGGGCACCTCTGGGCAATCTTGTGGGGTACATGTCAGTAAGTCCTCTCGCAACCGCATTGTCCAGATTGGAAGTTCATGCCGAACGGACACACCTCCCCCTCGGATACCTACCGGAGGGGAGCCCGCTCGGTGCGAACGAGGCTGACCCTAAGAGCGCTGTTTTCTTTGGTCAATGGTTAAAACGCCAGGTAAACGGCAAGGTTTTAAGCCAATCATTGGTGTATTGATTGCCCACCCCTCCACGCACTCCGATGCGGCAAGGGCGGCTGCGCATCTGCTATAAGTACAGGTCACAAGGGGTTGCTGAGGTAGTTGGCACCCGGAACCGGTTCCGGGGATCCCTGAGCCTGCCGATACACCGAAAGGCAGCCCATTACCCTGGCCTCGTTCACAGGTTGGCGTCAGTCACCCTCCGCGCAGCAGGCGGTGGTTGAGGCGCCGCGGGTCCCGATCCCGCAGCTGTTCCCCGGCGCCGCGTCGATCCTCGCGGCGAGACCGGATACGCGGACAGTCATGGGCGGACGTGCCATCCGCTGCCGGCCGACCGGGGAATCGGGATGAACGCGTTGCCGCAGACGACCGGGACGAACCGCGTACGGGCCTTCTGCCTGCGTTGTCTACCGGCGGCCCGACGCCGGTCGTCCGACGGCACTCACCCCATCGCGCCCAGGCCGCCGAGGCGGCGCGATGGGGTCCGGCCAATGAGGCAATCCACGTAGTGCTGGGCTGCGAGCACCGCCGCGCCGGAAGGAATGGCCGTTTCCGTGAGCCGGCCCGGGCGGATTTCGAGACCTTGAAAGGTCATGGGAGACGTCCGTCGTTCGACAGTGTCGCGAAGCCCCTCGACGACGGGCGCAGCGGCCGGCCCCAGAGCACTGTCCACTACCAGCAAGTCCGGGTTGAGCATGGTGATGAAACCAATGAGCGGTTCGGCCATGCTGCGGCCGACATCGGCCAGCCAACGGCGTACGGCGACATCCCCCTCCGCAGCCAGCTCGATGACCTCGCCGAGAGACATGTCGCGACCGAGGGCCGAGGCGATGTCGTCGGCGAGACTGGGCCCGTTTCGGCGCGCCGTTGTATAGCAGCCACGGTTGCCGCACACACACAGGTCGCCATCCTCGCGGACGCTGACATGGGCCAGTTCCCCGGCAACGCCCCCCGCACCCCGGTACAGCCGTCCGTCGATGACGATGCCGGCACCGAATCCGGGAACCACGCTGAGGTATACCGCGGTATGGGCGCCTCGAGCGGCACCGTGGCCCGACTCTCCGAGTGCGGCAAGATTGATGTCGTTCTCGATCGCTACGGGTATGCCCAGCGCTTCGGTCAGTGCGGCCGACGGATCGGTGAGCAGCCAGCCGGGCCGCCGGGCCCTCACCCGCGCAAAGGGCGACTCACCCGCCGAGTACATGGGGACCTGTGGGGCTCCAACACCTCTGCGGAACGGCATGGCGACGGAGACGACCATCGCACTGACCTCGGTTGCGTCGCCTGCCACCGTGTCCGCCGCCGCCGCGAGGCCGGCGGCCACGGCGTCGAAGGGCTGGGCCTGGTCGAATTCGATATCGGCACGGTTCAGCACACGGCCGTCGAAGCCCATGAGACTCACGAACTGGCTCCGGCGGCCGAGTTCGACAGCAGCGACGGTCTTCCTGGTCAGGTCGATCCGCACGGTCGGTGAGGGCCGGCCGGCACGGCGGGTGACTGCGGAACCATCGGTTTCGGTGAGCAACCCGCGAGCGATGAGGGACGCGACCGCAGTGGTGACGGTGGTACGCGGCAGGCCGGTGAGTTCGGCCAGCTCTCGGCGGTTTGCGCCGTCGAGGTCGCGCACCGCGGCAACGATGTGCCGTTCACGGGGCTGTAGCAAGTCGGGCTCGGAGCGGGTGTCCATCGTACGAAGCGTAGCGGGAGTGATCGGCGGCGACATCGATCCACCGGCCGGCCAGGCCGTAGGTGGCGTCCTCGCCGACCTCCGCCTCGATGAATCGCTTCATCTCCCCTCGGCATTCCTTCGGCATCCTGCCGTGGAAACGGCTGTACCGGGTCGGTCGGCGGAAAGCCGAGGTGGACTGACGCGCCACCATCAGGCCGCGGGCGGTGCGCCCCGAGACACACGTGACGGCGTCACTCTTTCGCGGCGCCCCAGCGGTCATCGACTCAGAACTTGAGCTGATCGATGTTGGCCTTGTCGAAGACGGTCGGCTTGCCGAGCAGGACGACGCCGTCCTCCTGATGGTGAAGGATCCCAGGTCGCCCGCCTTGGCCGAGCGGGGGCGTGCTTGTCGTTTGTCGCCCGGTGGCGGCATCGGCTTCGAGGCGTGGCATCACCGGGCAGGTACCAGCCTGGCACGGGGCTCTGACGACGCTGGTGTGGTCAGTCCTGCGAGGTGGTGTGGTGTGCGTTCAGCGTTGGGCAGGTGCCGGTGTGGGGGACTCCGAGAGGACCAGGGCGATGAGTTGTTCTGTGATGGGTTCGAGTGAGATGTCGTAGGTGCGGGCGATCTGCTGCATGCGGGCGATGGCTTTGCGTACGCCTGCGGTGTTGCCGATGGCCCACTCGATGTTCATCCAGTCCCGGTACAGCACCTCGGCGGTCTCCTCGATGTCCAGCCCGCGCAGGGCGGCGTGCCGGGCAGCGTCCATGTCCGGCGTGTCGCCTTCCGAATGCCAGGCCGCCAGGGTGTGGGCGATGTCGGTGATCCGGGAGAGCATTTCCTGCTGGACGGAGTCGGCCCAGGGATAGTCCTGGCCGTCGAAGGGCTTGCCTCTGACCAGGCCGAGCGCGTGTTCAAGGTCCGGGATTCCGCGCGCGGGGCCGGCGGACAGGCCGCGGGTGGCGAGTTCCTGGAAGGCGTCCCAGTCGGAGCGGACCCCGGCGTGCAGGGTGTATCCGTGCTTGGGCCGCGGCAGGTAGGGCTCCCCGTCCGGGGTGTTTCCGAACCGGGAGCGGAGCTCGGAGAGCCGGGACTGCAACGTGTGGGTCGACCACGGGGAGACCGGATCCATTGCCGTGCACAGAGCCTCGGCGCTGCGGCCGGGGCGCAGGTGGATGAGGGCAGCGAGGGCTGCGGCCTTGGGGCCGTGTCCGGAAACTGCTGATGCCGCTGACCCTGAGCGGCCCGAGCACCGAGATCTCCGGAGCGCCCGAGACCGGCCTGGTCCCCGCGTCCGGTCCGGCCACATCCTCCGGACGGGCGCCAGGTGCTGATGCGCCGTCCTGCGTCTGCTCGGCGGCATCCGGGGCACCCTCGTTTTCGTCGGTGGCGGGGCCGTCGGTGTCCGTCGGTGTCCGGTCCGCGGCCGGGCCTTCGCTTCTCTGCGGCGGTGCGGATGCCAGAAGCGCCGGGAACGGGTTGCCCGGGTCCGCGCTGCCGTCGGCGGGGGACGAACACGGCCGGGGGCCGCGGGGCGGTGGCCGCCTGGTCGTGGTCCTCAGCCAGCTTCCATGCCCCGGTTGCGGGCGTGGCCGGCTCATCGGCCACTTCCAGTGCGTTGATGAACTGCCGGTACTGCTCCTCCTCCAGCCGCTGCAGCTGAATGGGTGCGCTGCTCAGCTGGGGGACCTCGATCGGTGACTGGGCTGTGGTGGGGATGAGCTCGGCGTCGGGGAACGCCTGGCGTGAGGCGTCGGTGGCGGTGGCTTTGTCAGCGAGAGTTACGGCTCTGGTCCACTTCTTGTGGGGGCTCACGGACAGTGATGTCAGTGGTGTGTGGGATGGCCGGACTCTGCCGTTGATCCGCTGGGAGGCCCTCGTGACGTCCTCGTACCCGTCCCTGACTCGTGCCTTGGCCGAGGCTTTGGTCGATGTCCTGTGGTTCATCGACGGTAGCGAGGACGAGCAGATGGATCAGGACGACGCGGTCAAGGTCATGGAGGGTGTGGGCCACGTGGTCAGCACGCTGCCGAGTGATCAGCGGCAGGAGCTGATCGAGCTGGTCGGGGAGATGGCAGCCGCCGAGAACAACCCCGCTCGCCGCGAGTTCCTGGAAGCGTTCCCGGAGGGCTTCGGGCTGATCGACGATGTGTCCTGAGTAGCCTTTTCAGGAGTAGAGCAGGACGCGCTTGCGGAGGAGTTCGAAGCCGGCGCGGCCGAACATCTGGCGCTTCAGCATCTTGATCCGGTTGACATGGCCCTCGACGACTCCAGAGTTCCACGGTTGCGAGAGTCCGGCGGTGACGGCGTCGAGGTCGCGCTCCAGGTGCCGGGCGAATCGCTGCAGGCTCGGCAGGTCGGTGGGGGTCGCGGCTTCGATCCATGCTGGCAGCTGGTGGCCCTGCAACTGGGTGAGCATGTGGGCGAAGGAGCGGACGTGTCCGGCGAGTGCGTCCAGTTCGGGGCAGTTGGCCAGTACGTCCTTGAGCTGGATCCGGTCTCTCTCGGTCAATGCTTCGGGGCGGGTGAGGATCCAGCGGGTGACGGCTCGGGCGGATGGCGGGCGGGGACCGACTGGCTGGGGTTTGCCGCGTAGGTTCCGGCTGACGTAGGCGCGAACGTTGCCGTAGCCGTCCGGGTAGCCCTGTTCCTTGATCTCCTCCCATAGCTTCCAGGCGTTGGTGCAGCCCTCTTGCCACCGCTCGTCGAGGTAGGGCTTGAAGGCGTCGAGCTTGGTGGGGCGGCTTTGCCACTGGCCGGTGAACAACTGTTCCGGCTCCGCAGCATGGGCAAAGCGGAGGACGGTGCTGAAGCCCGTGCCGAGTTGCCGGGCGATGGATCGTTTGCTGTGGCCGGCGGCGAGAAGCGCGTGGACCGCGTGGCGTGCTTGGCGCGAGTCCTCTCAGCGAACCGGTGCCCAGTCGGCCACGGCGACGAGGCGGGCGGTTCCGATGTCTGCTGAAGCTCGTCGAGCGGCGCCGGTGCCGGCCGCAGACAGGCGCGGTGCCGGAAGACGCACTTCTCGGCGGCTTCGCCGAGGTTGTGCCAGAGGTGCCACCTGTCAGCGACCTGAAGAGCCTGCGGGGCGCCGCGGGTGGCTCCTTCGGCGTAGAAGCGGGCGCGGTCCCGGCAGATGATCTCGATTCCCGGCCTCTCGGACAGCCAGGCTGCGAGGGTGTCCGCCTCCCGGTTCGGCAAGAGGTCCACGGGACGGCGGGTCTCAACGTCGACGAGCACGGTTCCGTAGATCCGGCCTTTGCGTTGGGCGTATTCGTCGACTCCCACCACGCGGGGCGTGGAGACGGGCGGATCCGGCAGCGAGGTGATCAGCCTCAGCAGGGTGTTCCGGCTGACTCGCACCCCGAAGGCATCCTCCCTGCGGCCGGGTCGCACGGGCAGGAGGCGCGGATCCGGGTCAGCGGCACCTGGGACGGCCGTAAGGTCGACACCGGCGGAAGTCTGCTGGCGCAGGGCGGCGAGATCAGCGTCGCGGTGCCAGGCATCGGTGAACACTCCTACGTGTGGCGAGTGTCCCTGCCGCAGAACGCCGGCTTCACCGCTGCCCGTTCCACGCCGTCGGGCGTGGACTTCGGGATCACCGGCCACCAGGTCGTGCTCGGTTCCTCGATGTACACGAGGTGACGGGCGGCGCGCTGATGACGCGGCGCGACCCGCGGCCGGGTACACGAAGAAGCGGAGCCCTCTCCGGGTGCCCGGCATAGGCACTGTTTCTCGGATCATGTTCTGAGCCAGATGTCGAGGGCCGCAAGTGTGATGGTCCCGAGGGCAGATGTCGGTGTCGCGTGGCTCGGCAGTCCGTTCGAGGACGGCGAACTCATCGGCGTAGCCGACTGCGCCGGACGAGCGGTGACACAGACCCCAGCAGTCCCTTTCGGGCAAGGTGCTTACCGGCAAGGAAGTGATCTACGGCCAGCCGGAAAACAATCTTCAGGGGGGCACGGCTCCTCGCTGGGCAGCCATCGTGCATGTGGAGGTCAGCGCCTTCGCGAAACCGGCATCCGCCCCAGCGAGGCCATGCCTTTCACTGTCCTGCTGTGCGGGATCCGTCTTCTAGTGAGGCGTCGAGCACGCATACATGGGCGGTGATCCCGGAGTCGGCCAGCGCTGCCGCGTGCTGGTGGAGGTCTATGCGGAGCTGTTCAGGTGTGTGGCGGGCTGACTTGGCTTGGCGGCTGTCGCCGTCGCTCCAGGCAGCCGCCGAAATAGACGGCGATGTACACGCCTGCCGACCCCAGTGGGCCCTTCAGGTAGCGCCAGCCGAGCTGGTCGCGGAGGGCGGTGACGACTTCGTTGTGCCAGCTGCACTTCACCTGGGTCTGATGCAGGGTTGGGTGACAAGTTCAGTCACGCAGCCTGGAGGGCCGGTGTGATCATGACGGTTTCGAATTCGACGGGGGTCAGTCGGCCGAGTGCGGCTTGTCGACGGCGCCGGTGGTAGGTCTTCTCGATCCAGGTCACGATGGCGATCCGCAGTTCCCGGCGGGTGGCCCACGTGCGGCGGTCGAGGACGTTCTTCTGTAGCAGGCTGAAGAAGGACTCCATGGCTGCGTTGTCGCCGGCCGCTCCGACCCGCCCTATCGAGCCGACGAGCTGGTGGTGGCCGAGTGCGCGGACGAATTTCCGGGACCGGAACTGCGACCCGCGATCGCTGTGCAGGACACACCCGGCGACACTGTCACGCCGGGCAACAGCGTTGTCCAGGGCGGCGACGGCCAGGCGGGACTTCATCCGCTCGTCGATGGAGTAGCCCACGATCCTCTTGCTGAAGACGTCCTTGACCGCGCAGAGATACAGCTTCCCTTCCGCTGTGGGATGTTCGGTGATGTCGGTGAGCCAGAGCCTGTTCGGGCCATCAGCGGTGAAGTCGCGGCGGACGAGGTCGTCGTGCACCGGCGGACCGGCCTTCTTGACCCTGCCGCGCTTTTTGCCGAACACACTCCACCAGCGGTTGTCCCGGCAGATCCGCCACGCGGTCCGGTCCGCCATGCCGGCTCCCGTGACTCGTGCTTCGTCGGCCAGGAAGCGGTAACCGAACTCCGGGTCCTTGCGGTGGGCGTCGAACAACGCGTTTGCGCGATACGCCTCCGCGGTTCCTCGCGACCCGCACGACATCCTCGCGGGACTCTTCCGGATAAGACCTCGCGGAATGCGGAGGGCGTACCTTCCCGAGTGATCGATTGATGGTCATCGAGTAGACCCGCGTTGCACCGCGGGTCGGGAAGGCACGCCCGTGCTCAGCGTAGTCAACGACGAGGGAACCACCGAGACCGGATCCCTGATGGACGACATTGTCCGTGAGGGTGCCCGGCGGATGCTCGCCGCGGCCCTGGAGGCCGAAGTCAACCAGTACATAGCCGAATTGGCCGGTGAGCGGGACGGGGCCGGTCGCGCTGGCTCTCCGGCGGCATCGTCTCCACCGTCCTTTCCGACCTCGGCTCCGGCAACCGCCCTCTCACTTACGAAGCCCTGGACGAACTCCCCAAAGGCAAGGTCGTCGAGCACATCCGCAGCGTCCTCGTCGCCAGCGGCGCCCTGCCCACTCGGGACGAGCAGATGGTCCGTCTCGAAAGACACGTCAAAGACCTCGTCACCTCCCATGCGACGGCCGAGGGACGCGAAATCCTGCATCGGTACGCGACTTGGCACCTCCTACGACGGCTTCGCCGTCGCAGCCGCGGCAAGGAAACCACGTACTACCAGCTCCAGGTCGCACGGCAACACCTGCGGGCGGGCGTCTACCTCCTGAACTGGCTCAACGGCCTGAAATTGACCCTTGCCACCTGCCGACAGGCCGACCTCGAACGTTGGACGACCAGCGACGACGCCCGTCTTCGCCAGGAGGCAGGCCACTTCGTGCGCTGGGCCCTGACCCAGAAGATCGCCCGCGATCTCACCTTTCCGGCCGAGCGATGGAACGGCCCCTCCCAGCCGATGGACGATGAGGCCCGCTGGGCCTCCGCCCGACGTCTGCTGCACGACGACACGCTCAAGCCCGAAGACCGCCTCGCCGGCCTGCTGTTGCTCCTCTATGCCCAGTGGCCCGCTGCGATCTCCCGGCTCACCGGCGACCACATCGAGAAGACAGACACAGGCGTCTGTAGCCGTCTCGGCGCCGTCCCCGTCGAGCTTCCCGCACCCGTCGCTGAACTGGCCCTGTACCAGGTCGAGGTTCGCCGCAGCCATGCCGTCCTCGGCGGGACAGACTCACCCTGGCTCTTCCCCGGGGGCCAGCCAGGTCGCCCGATCAGTGCCTGGGCCATGGGCGAACGACTCCGCGAACTCGGCCTCCGGCTCGCCCAGGCCCGCTCGACCGCACTGTTCCAGCTCGCCACCGAGTTGCCCGCCGCGGTCCTCGCCCGCACCCTCGGCATCGACGTCACCGTCGCCGTCAAGTGGCAGAGAGCCGCCGCCGGAGACTGGGCCGCCTACGCAGCCGAGGTCAGCCAGAGAGCAAGACCATGACCGAGGCGTTCCGAGGTTGCGATACTCCGAGCTCGTTCAGTTCGGAAACCACTCGAGAGGACTACCACCGAAGCGCCGCCAACTTCCGCACCACAACGTCGGTTGCTCTTACATACCGCTCGGGCTCACCAGACTTAGCCCGCCCCGACGGCCCTGCGCTCTCGCTATGCGCAACGAGCCTGAAGATCAGTGCCCGGACGAGCATCTGCTGCCAATCCGGATGATCGCTGCCACCCGTCAGCAGGTCGGACGGAAGATCGAACCACAACAGACCATCTGCGACCACGACGGCCTCGGCAAACACCGGAGGCCGCCAATACGGCGAAAAGTCGATCACAGCGGGCGCTTCGGCCGCAGCGAAGAGTACGTTGCCGGAGAGATCGCCGTGGATGAGCTGAGCTGTGTCCTGCTTCACCGGGCGCCTCAGCTCCAGCAGAGCCGAGAACGGCGCACCGAGGTCTTGGATCACGTCGATGTCCTGTTCGTTCCACGCAACCCGGTCGGCCACGGCCCAGGGGTGGGTATGCCGATCAAGGAAGTGGGGCCGGGGCATCTGCCGCAGGGCGGCATGGAAGGCCCGGCCGGCGTTGAGGACGTCGGTCCAGCGCCCCTGCGGGCCAGGCTTTCCGGTCAGGAACTCGCTGGCCGTCCAGCCGTCCACGATGGTCCGCCCGTCGGAGGCCCTGAGAGGCAACGGGACGCGAAAGCCACGGCCCGGTGCAAGCTTCTCGAACAGTGAAGCAGCCCACTCGGCCTCGTCCTCGGAGCCCTCAGCAGGCTTGAACACAAACCCACCTACGAGAACGCTCCGTCCTTGGCCGCCAACCAGCGGGACAGGAGTGCCCTTCACACCGAAGGCATCGAGGACGTCACGGGGCGGGACGGTGTTGCTCGGGAGCTCAGTCACGCCGGACATCCTGCCGACACCGGCTTGCCCAGTGCACCTTCTTTTCGCCCAGCACCGGCCCTCACACCGTCTCGCGCAACTTTTCCGGGTGCAGAGAGGACAGCCAGAGAGGAAGGTCATGACCGGGGCATTCCGAGGGTTCCAATACCCGACTGCACCATTACACGTCGAGGACGCGTGGATCCGTGCAGGCCAGCGGGCTGCGGCTCGATTCGGAGGAACACACCGGTGAAGTGGAACCTGCGGATGGTCGCCGCCCAGCGCGACGTTTGGAAGGCGTCCGAGCTGCAGCGGATGCTCGCGGAGGCCGGGTTGGTGATCTCGGCGGGCAAGATGTCCCACCTGTGGTCCGGGCGGCCGCTGACCGTCCGCCTGCACGACCTCGACATCATCTGAGAGGTGCTGGACTGCACGCCCGCCGAGCTCCTGGTCCCGGAGCAGTCCGCCGGCAGGCAAGAGACCACGGCCGTCGAGGAGGCACCGCGGCAGGTTGTCGGTGGCACCCCGGTCATGCATCAGCGTCGGCCGGGCCGTTCAGGGCCGCCGCTATGAGTACGCCCGCCCGGAGATCACGGCCCTGGGCGACCCGCAGCTGCCGCGACTGCATGGGCTGGGGCTGGTTCGATAGGCCCCCGCTGCAAGGCATGTTGGGGGTTCGTCGCGAAGGCGACCAGCCAGCACTGCGACGTCTGCCTGCGCGAGGTCGCCGCGATCGACGGGGTCTGTCGGCTCTGCCGTCGCCAGGCCGGCCTGATCGCTGGTCCGGACAACAAGACGCGTGTCGACCTGACGGTCGCCGCCCGCACCGGGCAGCAGTTGTTCATCATCGGCACCCTGAGGCCACGCGGCGGACTCCCACCGAGAGCGAACGATCAGCGGCCCGGGCCCGAGCCGCTGGGAGGACGGCTGCACGGCGTCCAGCCCCGGTGGTCAGAGCCCTCCCTGTTCGAGATGAACCGCGATCTGCGTGGCGTCAGCAGCCTGGCACCACTCCTGGCTCCGGAACTGGCCACGGCCTTGAGCACACGGGCGGCGCGGATCGCGGAACTTCGCGGCTGGCCTGCCCGCACCCTCGGATCGGTGCGGCGGGGCATTCGGATTCTTTGCACGGTTCACCGGTCGGGCGAGGTGATCCTGGCCTCGACAATCACCCAGCTCACCCACACCGCGGTGCCGGCCAATCACGTCCTGGAGGTGTTCGAGGACCTGGAGATCTTCCTCGACGACCGTCCGGACTCACTCGATGCCTGGTGCGAGACACACTTCGCCTCTCTTGCACCGGACATTCGGGCGGAGCTGGATATCTGGATCAATATCCTGCGGCACGGGACCTCTCGCCGCAGACCACGGGCCAGGTCCACGATCATCACCAACCTGGGGAGCATCCTGCCGTTCCTGACCGAGTACGCGGCGAGGTACACAACACTGCGTCAGGTCACCCGAGACGACGTCATCGAATGGCTCGCCTACCGTCCCCATCGCGCATACGACGCCAGTGCACTGCGTGGGCTGTTCCGAACGCTCAAGGCCGAGCGGCTGGTATTCACCAACCCGACGCGCGGCGTCCACGGCGGAAAGCTTCCCGTTTCGATCCCTTTGTCGCTCACCGCGGAGGAGGTGGCGTCCGTGGCTCAGGCCGTCCTGCAGGAACCGGCCCTTCGCGTGGTCGTGGCACTGTCCGCTATCCATGCTCTGCCTGCCCACCGAATCCGGTCGCTGCTGCTGGAAGAGGTTGACCTGCCGGGACGCCGTCTCGACCCGGAGGATCTGGACCGTCCTTTGGACGAGTACACCGCCGAGGCGATCACCGACTACCTCGCCTACCGGCACCGGCGCTGGCCGAACAGCACGAATCCGCACATGCTGATCAGCCGGAACACGGCAACAACCACTGCGGCGGTCGGCACGTTCTGGATGGACAAGCTGGTCAAGAACTACCGGTGAGCGTCGACCGGCTACGGCAGGACCGAATCCTCGAAGAGGCCCTCACCAACGGCGCCGACCCCCTTCACTGAGCTTGTTCCGCTTTGACGGACACCATTGGTGTGGTGGTCAGGCTGCGAGTGCGGTCTCGTACTCGGCGGGGCTGAGGTAGCCGAGGCTGCTGTGCAGTCGGTGCAAGTTGTACCAGCCCTCGATGAAATCGAAGATCGCGGTGCGGGCGGCGGCCCGGCTGGGCCAGGCGGAGGTGCCGAGCAGTTCGCGTTTGATGGTCGAGAAGAACGACTCGGCGAGCGCGTTGTCCCAGCACTGACCGGTGCGGCCGACCGAAAGCCGGACCCCGAACTCGACTGCCAGGAAGGCGAATTGCTGACTGGTGTACTGGCACCCGCGATCCGAATGGAAGATCACGGGATGGGTCGGGCGACGCTGCCGGCAGGCGACTGTCAGCGCCTCGGCAACCAGCTCGGTCCGAAGGTGATCGGCGGTTGCCCAGCCGACCACGCGCCGGGAGGCGATGTCGATGACCGTGGCCAGACAGAGCCAGCCCTCCCCGGTCGGGACATACGTGATGTCACCGCACCAGCGGGCATCGAGCCCCGTGCGGTCGGGCCGGAAGTCCCGGACGATGAGGTCAGGACGGAGAGCAGCCCCGGGATCGGGGACCGTGGTCACGTGCCGTCGTCAGCGGCGCCGGCCTTGCAGCCCGGCGGCCCGCATCAGTCGTGCGACAGCACGCCGGCCGCACCCGGCACCCTCGCGCTTGAGCACGGCATGCACGCGTGGGGCCCGTAGGTTCCGCGTGATTTCGCATGAACCTCGGTGATCTGCTCGGTCAGCTCGGCATCCCGCACAGCACGAGGACCGGGCAGGCCGGAGCGACGGGTATAGAAGGCGGTCCGGGAGACCTTCATCAGCTCACACGCCCGTTTGACGCTGTGACCTGCGCGCTTCTCCGCCTCGATGAACGGGTGCACCGTCACCGGGTCTCCTTCGCGAAGAAACCTGTGGCCCGCTTGAGGACGTCGACATCCTCACGCAGTCGGCGGTTCTCCCGCCGCAACGCGGCCAGTTCCTCGCGCTCACTGCTGGTCAGCCCGTTGCGCTCGCTCGCGTCGACCTCGGCCTGCTTCACCCAGTCCCGCACCGATGTCTCGGTCAGTTCGAAGTCTCTGGAGACCTGCCCGACCGAGCGGTCACCTCATCGGCACAGACCTACGATCTCGGCCTTGAACACCGGCGTGAACGAACGACGAGGGCGGCGAGGCTTCTTCTTCCCCATGCTCTCCATGATGGACATCCTCCCGGGGCAGAACCCCAGATCTCGAATGTCCGTCAAAGCGGAACAAGCCCAAGCTGTGGGAGCTTCGGTCCTACGAGCAGGTCATCAAGCTCGAACAGGACCGGCTGATCTACCAGGCCCGCCTCGAGGCCCGCTTCGGCCGCAACTGGCGCCGCAAGGCCCCCGTCGAGTCCCTGATGCCGCTCCGCCTCGCCAAGTACGGCGTCCCGCTCGCCGACACCGGCCCCGCCGGACTCGCCGCAGCCGGCATCGAACCCGCCCTGCTGCCCCCGGCCCCCGCCCCCGCCGTCGCCGTGGAAACGGCCCCGCAGCCCGAACTCGCGGGAGCCCGTCCGCACGTTCTGGCGGTGGGGGAAACGAATGAAGCTGTTGCACCGCTCGTGGAGCCGGTGCGATCAGAACCCAGTCAAGACGCCGAGCGCACTGACGAGGGGGAGCAGCCCGCGCTTCCTGACATCGACTACAACGAAGCAGTCCTTGGCTATCACAACCAGTTCGGGAAGCTGCCGAACGCCAGGCAGTTCGGGCTGTTCCTGGCGCATTACGGAGTCGTCGACCCTGTCACGGGCGGCGTGCTTCCGGAGGGGCAGCTGCGGCCCGTGCTGCAGGACTTCAAGATGACGCAGTACCAGTCGAATGAGGCCCAAGCAGGCGAAGGTCTAGGTCTAGGCGTTGCCGATCGGGGAGCGTCCGTTCCGGCAGACGAGACTGAGGCCCTCGGCGGAGAGCCTGACGCGGCCGTAGTCAGTGCGGCGGGCAAGGACGGCCATTCCGTCGCCTCTCTTCCTTCTCCGGAACCGACGGCGGCATCTCAGCCGGAAGACGATCCGGCTCTGGAGCCAGCGGTGATGGGCCAGTCCGGCCGTGGTGGGGGAGCACCGCAGCAGACTGCGCTCGATGTTCCAGCACCAAAGGCGCCTGACGCACCCGCTGGCGAACCAGGTACCTGGGAGGCCACCGTCAACAGCACGGGAGCTGCTGCTTCGCTGGAGCCCGCGCAGCAAAGCGTCGAGCCCGAACTGGACCCGGTTGAGCAGCAGATCGTGACCGTGGTCAGGTGGCTGGTCGAGGCGGAGGAGTCCGGTGGCCGGCTCACCGGTGCTGAGGTCGCCCGTCGGCTGGGTCTGTCCCCGAAGACGGGGCAGCGGCGTGTGAACGCCGCGGCCGAGCGCCTCGAAGGGCAACGGCGGCAGCAGGGCCGCGCACATCTTCGGTCGGTCAACCGCTGACCGCACCACCGCTCGCGCGTGGCCGGTGACTGTTCTTGGTCATCGGCCACATCCATGTCCCCGGACTGCCAGGGCGGCTGATCGCCGCGTGACCGGTTTTGTGGCCGATGGCCGGTCTCCGGCCTGACCGATGCCAGCAAATCGGTCACCCTCTGCGGGAGCGGTCACCCTCTCAGCGCACGATCTGTGTGGTCGATCAGAGCGAGCGCGCCCCTCTCTTTGGCCGTCATGCTCCTTCGCAGTCTTGACCTGGATAGCCGGGACTGGCACTCCGTGTTTGACGGAGCCCTCGTTGACTCCGCAGAGACCAGTCGGGTCGCGACCGCTGCTGTGGCCGGTGACCGACGAACACGGTGACCGATCCGGCGTCCGTGACCGGTGACCGATCCGACCTGCACCGGTCACCGGTCATGACCGGTCCTGCGTTTTGGGCATGCCCAATGACCGGCCGCTCTGACCTCGCGCCAACAGGCCCATCAGGACAGGAGAGCGGCCGCACTCACCAGGCCGTGGTGAGTTCTCGTGGTGAGTTCCGCGCGAGCTCACCCGTGGCAAGTGCCGTGGTGAGTTCTCGTGGTGAGTGGTCAATCCGCCTTTCGGCAGGTCGACAGTGGCCACATTATGGGCAGCTGAGGCGAGCCTGGATGTCGCGGCAGAGGCGCTGTACCTCCGCGTCGTTGTCGACGCTCCGGAATCGTCCCGCGCGTTGGGGCAGTGCGAGCTCGGCCTGGATGCGGGGGAGGGCTGGTGCCGCGGCCGGGCCCATCCGGTCGAGGCAGGCCAGGACGTGGTTGCCTGTCGCGTCGTTCTTCTCCCAGGCGGCCAGCAGCGTCTGCACGACGACACCGGCTTCGGCCTCGCCTCCGATGTCCCAGAGCGCGGCTGCGGCGTGGACGCGGGTCCACTCGTAACCGGCGCCCAGCAGTTCGCGCAGTCGTGGCAGAGCGGTCTGGGCGGGCGGGCCGATCCGGCCGAGGGCATCGGCAGCATCCCGGTTGCAGTGGCTGTCCAGCAGAGCTTCCAGCCTTGGCACAGACTCGGCGGCGTCCCGCCCGAGTTCCCACACGGCAGTCGCGGCCGCCGCGCGGAGATTCACATCCTCGGCATCGGTCAGCGGGCGGATGACCATCAGGGCCGGCGCGGCTCCGGGGCCGAAGGCTGCGAGGGCGTTCACGGCGGAGGTGGCAGTGGACCAGTACCCATACCGGGCCGCGGCGCTCACGGCATGGGTGAGTGCGGGTAGCCCCGCAGGATGACGCAGCTCAGCCAGGGCGGATATGAGGGCACCGGTGTTCGTTTCGGGCCACTGCTTTGAGAGATCGGCCTCGGCAAGGAGCCGGGCCAGTCTCGGCACGAGCTCCTCAGCGGCCGAGCTCAGGTGCCCGGCAACCTGGACGGCACGCCACGCGTCGCACCCCGTGTCCAGCGCGGTCAGCAGGCAGGGCAGGGCCCGTGCGTCACCGAGGCGCGCCAGCGCCATGACGGCTTCCTGATGCGCACGGCGCCGCAACGGATGGGAAGTCGCCCACACGTCGGATCCGTGTGCAGCGCGGTGGGCGTCGACGTAGGCGGCGAGGGCTTCACGGGCCGGTTCGGAGACAAAGGTCAGGGATCCGAGGGTTTCGGCGGCCGCGGCGGCGGTGTACGGGTCCTCAGGCAGCAGGCACTCTGTGAGGAGCATGACGAGGGCGGTGTGCTCGCCCCTCCAGGAGGTGATCAGTTCCTTGGCCATACGGATCGCGTCGTACCGGGTGGCGGGGTCCGGGCTGCGGAGCTGTTCGGTGAGCAGCGCGGTGCGCTCGGGCAGGCGTGCGTCGAGCACCCCGTGGAAGCGGCGAAGGAGATCCGTGGTGGGTGCGTGGACACGGTTGTGCCGCTCGAGGTCGGCGAACGCGGCAGCTATCTGCGGCGGCACATCCTGCCCGGTTGTGGTTGCCGGCTCGGCAGCGCAGGCACAGGCATCGGGCGCGGCCTCACAGTTCTTGCCTCGTGGTTCGGGCTGGGGTGCGGGCGTGAGCTGTCGGAGCAGGCTGATCGCTGTGGGGACGGTGTCGGCGTCGATGCTCGCGGGGGAGCACCGTGCCAGGTGGACGAGGGCGGCCAGGCGGATGTCGGGATCTACGGTGGCTTCGCCGGCCAGGGTGTCGAGCCACGCTGTGGCGGAAGAGCGGGCTGCCGGAAGCCGCAGCGCCAGGTCTGCCATCGTCCGGACAACCAGCAGCCGCTCGACAATCCCGCGTTCTGCGGACAGCCGGTCACGCAGGAGCGCGACGGCTTGCTCGGCGTCTTCGAGGAAGTGGCTGACGCCCTCGATCGCCGCCCGGCGTACGGAGGGGTCGGGGTCGTAGGAGTGGGAGATGAAGATGTCGGCTCGCTCGCGTATGAGGGCCAGGCTGTCTGCGCCTGCTGTGGACTCAGTGCCGTCTGGTGTGAAGTAGAGGCCGTCGCTCCGGTCGGCCGATTCGCGGCCGATGCTGAGCAGTAGCTGCACGATGGAGGCACGGTCGGGGGTCGCGGCGTCGTCGGCCATGGCGAAGAGGAACGGCAGGCTGGCCGCTGTACAGGGATACACGTCACCTTGGTGGTGGGCCGCGCCGTAGAAGTCGCCGAATGCCTTGTCCCGGACCTCTGGGTCGGGGGAGGTCATCGCCCGCAGCCACGCGGGAACTTCGACGGCCGGGCCATAGGCGTGGTTCATCGACGACCAGTCGATGCTGTCCAGTTCGTTGATCATGGGCGGCACTCTGCCGGAGGGCACTGACAACGACATCCGGCGCCCCGGTGAGCGGGGACCTGCTCCGTGCTTCTGCAGGGCCTTCCGTGGGAGAGCTGTTCTCGACGGGCGGTCAGGCTTGGTTGGTCGTACGGTCGGTAGGGGTGCCCTGACAGGACGGCATTCTCTGGGTTGGCCCCGCGGTCACTTCGCACGTGCGCGGGGTCAACTGCTGTCCGGACATCTCGGAGGCAGGTGGCGCACGAACTCAAGCATGGGCGACCGACCTGTTCAGAAGCCCGCACGCGGCTGTGGACCAGCTGCGGCCTTCTCGCGCGCCATCAGCTGCGTGTGTCCGTCGCACTGCGGGCTTCGTTCACCGAACCCATGAGGAAGTTCGACGCGTGAGCATCCCGGCCGTGTGCGTGCGTCAGTACGATATCCGGCTTGCCGCCCACGGATTCGGCGCGCTCCACGGTGTCGAGCATCGGGGTTGGTATCTGCTGGAGCAGTTCACAACTCCAGGTTCGGCGTCTCCGTGGCCGTCGAGGGCCGCATCGCTCCGTCGCGTCTCGCAGTTGGCGCCTTGCTCCCGCTGGAGCCGGACGCACAGCTGGATTAAGCGGCGGCCCGTCGGTAGTGAATGATCTTGAACAGCGGAGGACTCCGGAGGGGTGATCGCTGGGGCGTCGCGGGCGTCAGCCGGTAGGAAAGCTGTCCGCGCCGAGGACGTGCAACAGAGCCAGCTTGTCGTAGCTGTCGGTGCCGGGCGTCGCGGTGAAGATGAGCAGGGACTGTGACTGGTCGGGGTCCTGCAGGCTCTGGCAGAACAGGTCGATGCGCCCGACCTGGGGGTGAACGAACCGTTTGGTGTCGCTCCAGTGCAGGCCGACCTCCTGCCGGTCCCACAGTGACGCGAACTCTGTGCTTTGGCGCAGCAGGCTCGCCATGAGACGGGCGGCCTGCGACCGGGGCCCTTCCCTTGTGGTCGCTGCCCGCAGGAGGGCGACGTTCACACGGCTGTTGAGACCGTGGTCGTCAGGGAGGTACCGCTGGCGGGCGGCCGGATCGGTGAACCAGCGGTAGGGGGCGCTGCGGGCTTCCCCAGTGTAGTGGGTCTGTTCTCCGAGCAGGGCTACGGCGGGAGACGTCTGCAGCAGCGTCTCGCCGAGGGGACCCATGACCTGTGCCGGGGTGTCCTGCAGCCGGTCCAGGATGCGCATCAGTCCGGGGTTGACGTGCTCGCTGCGCAGCCGCCGGCGCGGTGTGCGGTGCCCGCACAGGAGAAAGAGGTGATCGCGTTCGTCCGGGTTGAGGCGCAGCCCGCGGGCGATGGCTGCCGCCATCTGCTGCGAGGGCTGCGGCCCGCTACCGCGTTCCAGGCGGGCAAAGTAGTCGGCCGACATGTCGCACAGTTCGGCTACTTCCTCCCGTCGCAGCCCGCGGGCGCGCCGACGCGATCCGCGGCGCAGTCCCACGTCTTCCGGTTGCAGCGCCTCCCGCCGGGCACGCAGGAAGGCGCCCAACGACGCGTGGTCCACCGTCTGCTCCATGGGCCTCCCTCCAGAGGTCAGGTGTAATCCGGACGCCGGTTGAGGCCGCCGTGCATCCACCATCGTCGCAGTCGCGAGCGACCTCAACCACTGACTGCGAGTCAGTGGTTGAGCGGGTCCTTCATCCGCGCCGCCGGGTGCCGTCCACTGGTCGTTGCGGAACGACGCAACGCGTTCCGCAACGACTGGGGTGCGCAGCGACCGGCACCGCAGCGACTGAGATGAGAGGGGCCCCTATGGCCAAGTGGACAGCTGCCGACCTGCCGGAAATGACCGGTAAGACGGTACTCATCACCGGAGCCGGCAGCGGCATCGGCCTGGTCACCGCCCGCGAGCTCGGGCGCGTCGGCGCCCGTGTCGTGCTGGGGGTGCGCAGCACGGAGAAAGGTCTCCGGGCGATCGCGGGGATGCCCGGCGACTTCGACGTCCGGCGCCTGGACGTCGCTGACCTGGGATCGGTACGGAGCTTTGCACAGGCGTGGACCGGCGACCTGGACTTCCTCATCAACAACGCGGGTGTCATGGACGTCCCGGCGGCGCGGACCGCGGACGGTTTCGACGTGCAGACCGCGACGAACTACACCGGCCCGTTCGTCCTGACCAACCTGCTCATGCCGCACCTGACCGACCGCGTCGTCAGCGTGACCAGCCAGCTGCACCGGCAGTCCAAGCTGAATGTGGACGACTTCGACTGGCGGTCGCGCAGGTACCACCCGATGAACGCCTACCGCGACTCCAAGCTCGCGGTCGTGCTGTTCTCCCTGGAACTGCAGCGGCGCCTGACAGCGTCGGGCAGCCCGGTCCGGTCGGTGCTCGCCCACCCCGGCATCGCCACGACATCGCTGGCCGCCCACTCGTCGGCGAACGTCATCAACCGCTTCACGTTCCTGCTCAACGACCCCCAACACGGAGCCCTGCCCACCCTGTACGCCGCGACGCAGAACGTGCCCGGCAACGCCTACGTCGGCCCGGACGGCTTCGGCAGCATCAAGGGCTACCCCACCGTACGCAAGCCGGGCAAAGCCGGCCTGGACGAGACAAAGGCCGGCGACCTGTGGCAGGCGACCCTCGCGCTGACGGGAACCGACCGATGATCTACCTGGAAGCGGCCGACCACGCCGGCATCTTCGTCCCGCACGCCTTCGCCGAGCAGACCGTCGACCTCGGTGAAATCCGCATGAACTACGCCGTGGCCGGCGACGTGTCCAACCCCCGCACTGCTCCTCATTCCCGCACAGACCGAATCGTGGTGGGGCTACGAGGACGCGATGCGGCTGCTCGCCGACCGCTACCAGGTCTACGCCGTCGACCTGCGCGGCCAGGGCCGTTCGACCTGGACACCCGGCCGCTACAGCCTCGACATCGTCGGCGGCGGCCTCGTCAGGTTCATCGACCGCGTCATCGCCCGCCCGGTCGTCGTCAGCGGGCTGTCCTCGGGCGGGACCATTGCCGCGTGGCTGTCCGCGTTCGCCGCCCCGGGGCAAGTGCTGGCCGCGGTCTACGAGGACGCCCGCTGTTCGCCTCCGAGGCCGACCCCGTCGTCGGGCAGTCCATCAGCCAAGGCATGGGGCCGATGTTCCGGCTCTGGCACAAGTGGCTGGGACCCCAGTGGTCGATCGGCGACTTCGCCGGAATGCAGGCAGCAATGGACCGCGAAATCCCTGGGTGGATGCTCGAAGCACTGCGACAGCTGGCCCCGGCCGATCCTGACGAAACCCCGGCCGACACCCCCGGGGGCCCTCCGCAGGATCTCCGGGAGTACGACCCGGAATGGGGGGACGCCTTCGCCTCCGAACGGGCCACGCTCACCTGCGACCACGAGACCATGCTTCGCCACGTCAAGGTGCCGGTCCTATTCACCCACCACTTCCACCACATCGATCCACAGACCGGAAATCTCATGGCGCGATCTCCGACCAACGGGTCGAGCGCGTCCGGCACCTCGTGGAGCGCCGGGAACTCCTTCACCTACCGCGCTATCCCGACCATGCCGCACTCTCTGCACGGCCACGACCCGGCCGGTTGCGTCACGACGGTCACCGACTGGCTGGCCGGTATCCCCTCCATCCGCTGACCCTCGCCGCCAACCACAGCCGGAGAGACCCATGAATCCCACAGGCAACACCATCCTCATCGCCGGAGCGACCTCCGGCATCGGCCTCGGCCTCGCGCTGCGGCTGCACACGGCAGGCAACCGGGTCATCGTCTCCGGGCGCCGCGAGGACAGGCTGGCACAGATCGTCGCGGAGAACCCCGGCGTCGAGTCCGTCGTGCTCGACACCACCGACCCGCTCGCCATCCAGGACGTCACCGCGCAACTGCTGCAGCGCTTTCCCGACCTCAACGTCTCGGTCGCGAATAGCGAAGCTCCTTCGAGTAGTTCGCGATGAGGTCGAGATCCCGCAACTGCCGCTGCAACTCGGAAGCCAGCGCTTCGTCCGAATCAGGGACGAGCTCGTCTTCCTCTTGTTCGGCGAGGTACTCCAGGTGTTGGTCAACGGCTTCCACCGCCCGGCGGCTGGTCCAGTTGGCGAAGTCGTAGCAGCCGAACAGATAGGCGTGCGCGGCATACAACGTCGCGGCTGCGGCCGACTCGTCCGCATCATCAGGCCCGTCCTGGCCGTCGTTGTGGCAGTACTCACTGAGCATGTACTCGGCGACACCGCGCTTCACCGCCGAGAAGGCCGTCGTGTCACCGAGGACGCCCTCCCATACAGAGTTCAACAGGGGGCGAAGGCCCACGGTGAACGGCGCCTGCTCGTCCTCGGGCAGGGCCTCGTGCCAGCTCATGAGCCGTTCCGCAACGCCGGCAGTGAACACGCCCCGTTCGCTGGCCGACGCCGCCTTCAGCCGCTCCTCCACCAGCACCGAAAGCTCCTGCCACCTGTCCATACGAGCCATCCCCGAGTCGTGAAACCAGCGTGCTCACGCCGGCAACCGCGATCATCGCATTCACCAGGGACAACGCATCAAGCACGGATCCTTGGCACGAACTGCGGGATACGGCTGACGCGGCTTCCCCGTCCACGGACCAGATCAACTGAGACGCCGAGCGAATCGGACCATCAGCTGAGACAGGGGCCAGATCGCTTGAGACGGGACAGTGGGCCTGCCCCTATGTGCTGGGACACGCCAGCCGGAACCTGGACGCGGGAGACAGAAGGTCTTCCTCGACACTCACGACGACCCCTGGTCCTCGAATTGCCGGCCCGACTCGTCCGCGACTGCCGTCACAGGCCCAGCAGTAGGTCCCGGACGACACTGGGCTGGGACAGGAACGGGTGGTGACCGGCGTTGAGTTCGACGACGCTGCTGGCCCGGCGGGCGAACTTGCGCTGCAGACGCGGCGGGGTGCCCCGGTCCTGGGCACAAACGACGTACGTCGAGGGCACCTGCTGCCATGCGGCCGCCCCGACCGGCTGCCCGGCCACCCGCACGCTCTGCCGGGCGAGGTGATCCGCCGCCCGCGCCTGGACCTCGGGGTCGCAGTCCTGCAGGAACGTGTCCACGAGCAGCTCGGGGCGAACTCCGAAGGTGCCGGCGTCGGGGTCGACGTCGAGGAACGGGGCGGGGCTGCCGTCCCCGAACTCCGACAGGCTCTGCCCGACGTCGGGCAGGTAGCTGGAGACCATCACCAGGTGGCGTACCGACCCGACGCCCGCGGCGGCTTCCGTGGTGACGATGCCGCCGTAGCTGTGGGCGACCACAACGGTCGGCTCGTCGCTGTCCAGCAGCGCCTGCCGTACTGCCGCGATGTCCTCGGAAAGTCCCGGCCCCTCGACACCTCCGGGCCGGCCCGCCTCGCCGCAGCTCGGCAATGCCGGGGCCACGCTCAACACCCCCCGTTCCTCAAGCAGTTCGGCGGTGCGGTGCCACCACCACGACCCGTTCTGTACGCACGCCCCGTGCACGAACACAACCCTCATCGCTACCTCCACGCCTGCCGTGACTGCCTTTCGATCAACGGTAGACGTAGTCGTTGTTACGCGAAAAGATGTCGGCATGGGCAGACGACCGCAGCCAGAAATCAAGGACGGGCTGCTCGACGCCTGCGCCGACTACGCCCTCGCGCACGGACTCCCCGATCGGCTTGAGCCACTGGCCACCGCCACCGGCACCTCGGCCCGCATGCTGATCTATCACTTCGGCACCCGCGACGCCCTGTTGCGGGCCGTCCTCGGGCACGCGCGCCAACGCCAGCTCGACACGTTCGGCGACCTCCTGCGGGTTCGACCCGACGAGCCCTACAGTGCCACCCTTGATCGCGCCTGGACCTCGATCACCGGCTCGGGCGGCCAGTCGTACCTGCGAATGTTCGGCCAGCTACGCGAGAGCACGGTGCAACAGTTGTGGCCCGACTTCCGGCGCACCGCCACGACCGACTGGCTCGGGCCGCTCGAGGACGGCCTGCGCAGCATCGGCCAGCCGGAACTGGCGACGCTCGTTCTCGCTGTCATCCGTGGTCTCCTCATGGACCTCGACGCCACCGCCGACACCCTCCGCACCGACCGGGCCTTCCGCGAATTCCTCGCCGCACTCGGGTATCTGTCCAGCGGCGACCGCTCAACCGCCCACCGCACCCAGGAACGCGTCGACAGCAGCACGGCCAGCACCGACCCGGCGTCGGGCACGTAGTGCCGCGAGCGGTCAGACCAAGATCAGCGTTATCACCGGAGGCTACCGGCAACGCCATCACTCAAACTTCCCTACGTTGTTCTGCGGGACCGGGCGAGCCCTTCGTATGGTTCTCCCACCCAGGGGCGTCGGGTGTGGCTTTCAAACTTCTGCCGCTTGTGGCTTCCATCGATTGGCCGCCCGACGCCCCACGACGACTCGGCTGCCAATTAGGAATTGCGAATGATCGCTCCGTAGGGAATCGACAGCGAGGTCGTCCGTCGGGAGGCACCAGCACACCCCACTGCACGGAGGCACCACATGGCCGCGATCTGGGCCGGCATCGACGCAGGCAAGACCCACCACCACTGCGTCGCGATCGACGAGAGCGGCCGTCGGCTGCTCTCGCGACGCGTCGCCAACGACGAGCCCGAACTCCTCGAACTCCTCACCGACGTCCTGGCCCTGGGCGACGAGGTGACCTGGGGAATCGACCTGGCCGTGGCGCCGACGAAGTTCACAGCGCCGCTGGAGAACGTAGCGCCGACGAAGTCCATGGCGCCGCCGGAAAACATGGCGCCGCCGAAGTCCACAGTGCTGCCGGAGAACATGGCGCCGCCGAAGCTGACCGTTCCGTCGGGGAACGTAGCGCCGCGGAAGCTGACCGTGCCGCCGGAGAACCTGGCGCCGCTGAAGTCCATGGTGCCGTCGATCGTGACGCCTCTGAGATCGAGGTCGCAGCCCTGCCAGGAGCGGTGGGTGCCCTGAGGACGTCGAGAGTGGTCGCCGATGAGGCGCAGGATCGTGTGCCGGACTTTACGAAAGGCCAGGTAGCGGTGGTGTCCCTCCTGGTGGGCGGGGTCATCGCCGGGGTCGGGGGTAAAGGGCAGCTGGAGGTAGGCGCACAGGACGTCGATGCAGGTCTGGCGCAGGTTGTCGTCAGGGGCATCGCCGGCGAGGCCGGCCAGGGCGTGGACGCCCCCGAGCCGGACAGCGGGTGAGTCGGATCCGAGCTTGTCGACGGCCTGGGAGAAGCGTTCAGCATGCAGCCGGGTGGCTTCGCGGTGGGCGCCAGCCTCGTCAACGCGCTGGCGGCGGTAGGCGACGACCAGGGCGACAAGTGCGCCGGCCCCGGCGACCACCCCGAAGGAGAGCTTCACCAAGTCGAAGAGTGTCTTCGCATCGAGCCTCGCGGCGGTGTCGATCTCCTGGAAGCCCAGCAGCACTACCAGCCCGTAGAAGACGCCGCCTGCACCCAGGATCGCGGCGACGAACGTGAGGGTGAGCGCCCGGCCGACTCTCCACAACCGCAGCTCGCGTTCATTCAGTGATCGTGAACTTCGCCTGGGTGTCATGACGTTGAAGACAATGCACTGAAGTCAGCGGTTGCAGCCAGCACGATAACCACCTGGCCCTTGCGGCCGTTTCCGCTCCTCGTTGGAATTGGATGACTACCTGCAAGTGTCTGCGGCCCAGCAGTCTCCCCGCGACACGCTCGTGGGCACGGTCTACACGTATGAGGACAATTCTCACCGACTGACCGCTGGCGAACTCCGTTATTGCGGGCGCGGGAGGCGGTGTCCGACCACGGCTCCGCCGGTCGTCGTACGGTCCGAGCGCAGAGGAGTCCGACGGCGAGGCAGAAGCCGGGGTCAGACCGTCGGCGGCTGGCTGGAGGGCGTGGCCTGGTCGGCTGGTTGGTCCAGCTGCTGCTGGCGGCGTCGCTGCTCGTTGCGGTGGTCCTCGACGCGCTGGGTGAACTTCTTCAGCGCCTCGTCCTCCTGGCCAGGCCTGTAATCGCTGTATGGCCCGATGCCGAGTCGGACGGCGTTCGCCTCCTCCTCGATGGCGTCGGCGGTCTGCTGGAGGAAGTAGCTGCGCTCGCGGAACTTGTAGTAGCCGGTGAACATGGCAGCCACTGTGATGGCGAAACTGATGGCGGTCAGGGTGACGCTCTGCCAGGTCAGCTCCTTGCCGGTGTCCAGAGCCGCAATCGTGGTCGTGGAGGCCGATCCGACCATGATGAGGGTCTGCAGACGGTTGTGGATGCTGCGGTACCTGCGGCTGTCGGCCTGATACTGCTCCACCAGGGATGCGACGTCTTCCCGGTACACGTTGCGCCGCAGCATCAGCGACGGTGGGTGTGCTGCGTTGATAACGTGTTCGGCCAGGTGAAGGACCTCGAGGTCGTCTTCCAACTTGGCGAGGGGCTGTGGCTTCCGCAGCCGCGTATCGGCTACAGCGCCTGCGATGCAGAGGCCGCTCACGCTGAAGGAAAAGATGCTTGGTCCGAAGAGGAAAAGAGAGGAGGGTGTCTGCCACTTCCACACCACCCAGCCGATACCCGCCGCGAGAGCCACGCCAGCGACCAGAATGGCCATCCGTCGCACTCGAGCTACTGAACGCGCCTGAGCCAGCTTTCGCTCAAGTCGCGCGGCATCATCCTGGAGCTGTGCCCAATTGATCATCTGTTCCAAAGGAGTGCCGATGATGCTCGCAGTGGGCGAGGGATCGTCGTCACTCCCACGCTCTTCGCTCAGGTTCCGTATGACCTGGTTGTACGCCTCTCCGAGCCGGTGGGCCGCGTCATCGTCGCTGTCTCGGGGTGTCATGCCGGATCAGCGGCCAAACGCTTCGGTGAGGCTGATGCGGTAGCCGTCCTCTTCCATCAGCACGACGGTGACGCCGAACGGGTCGGGGTGGTCCAGCTCGATCGGGGTGAAGGCGTAGTTCACCGCAGTCTGGATGGGCGGGACCAGCTCGCCGCCGGGCTGCGGCGCGGGGGCCGGCCTCCAGTCGGGGGCGACCGACGCCCAGCCCTCGGGGCTGCGGGACAGGAGCTGCTCGGTGTAGGGGAACTGGTGCAGCACATGCCCGTCGCGGGTGGCGAGCACCATGTTCAGGCACGGTGCCGGGCCGACGATCGGGAGCTCGCAGGCGGTGGCGACGTCGTGCGTCTCCCACGCGAGGACGACCTCGTCCGCGCCGGCCGCCGCGGCGATGTTCGCGAGCTCCGCGATCCCGGCGAGAGAGTCCTGGCCGACCCGGAGCGGGCGGACCCAGATCAGTCCGACCAGCTCGCCGCGCACCAGCGGCATCATGAGCGGCCGGGGCACCATGCCCTCGCACAGCGAGGCGCTGTACGTCTCCTTCGCGACGCTGACCAGACTGTTCCACATCCGTGCTTCCACGGGAGCCCCCTCCGTCTGCCGTAACCGATCAACGCCGACCCTGCCGCGCAGGGTGATGTCGTGTCAGCGGGATGATCGGCCAGCTGTAGGGGGGCCGACAGCAGAAGCCGGGCGGCTCAGACCGCGTACGGCAAGCACCTGGTTCGCATGGGCCAGCTCATCCCGGCCGTGCTGTACACACACGTCATGGACTGCCCAGGGCCTCGCGGCCGCGCTCGTCCCGGCGGCAGGCCAGCAACGGACCAGGTTCGCGCTGAGGTCCGCCCTACTTGAAGACCCCGAGTACCACCGCGAGCACAGCGCTGATCACCATCAACGCCATCGCGAACGCCTTGCCCGACGTGGAAACAGACTCCGGTACCGGGCTCCCGCCCCAGCGGGCGATAGCGAACGCTACCCCTGCCACAAAGAACGAGAAGACCACCGCCAGGCCGATCCCCATCAGCACCATCAGGGTGTGGGTGACGTTCAAGACTCCCCTCCAAAATTCACTTCGTGTAGCGGTACGCCGTCGCACCGCACTGAAATGACGATCCACCCCCCACCTGCGCGGATGAACCGGTTGGATGTTGTTCGCGGGACAACGTGGGGTTGTTTGGCCAACAACCCGATTAGGAGGGGGACGACGTGGGAGCAGCAAGGCGGCCCGGGCGGCCGTGGGCGGAGGCTCGCGGGGCGTCCGAGGAGATCAACGAGGTCGTTCACATCCTTCGCGGCTGGCTTGATGCGTCCAATGTGTCGGTGGCAACGCTGCACCGCCTTCTGACACCGGAGCACTTCGACGGAGCTCCACGATCCGTCCCTCCGGTCTGGCGGTTACGCGAGCAGCTCAACGGCGTGGGTCTGACGTGGGAACTCACTGAGGCCGTCGCAGACATCTGCTTTCCGGCCGAGACGGTGCAGGAGGCAGCTCACCGGCTCGATCAGGTTCGGCGGTTGTGGGACGCAGCGAACACCTCACCCACCGCGGCTCATGTCGATCCGACGTACAACCTCGTCGAGGCGCAGAAGGACACGATTCGCGCATTGGAGGAGCTCAACCGTGTGCGGCAGGCGTACGAGGTCAGTGAGCAGGCCCGGCTGCAGGCCTTGCAAGTGGCCACAGTCCTCTTCGCGCTGCTCGGCCAGACGCAGGCTCAGGTAGCCCAGCTCACACGGCAGCTCGATGCTCTCCGCGCCGCCGACAGCCCTCGTCCCGTCGAAGAGGTACGGACCGAGGGCCGCCTCGATCGCGCCCAGAAACAGACCGAGGACCTTCGCCTCCAACTGGCACGAGCTGAGGAAGAACGCGACAGAGCACAGCAAGTCGCGGATCTCGCTGCCCGTCAGATCAGCCAGCTCGAGAAGGAGCTCCGCGACCTCAGGCCCGGTGCGGAGCACGGTGTTCCGGCTCAGAGCGGGGCGGAGGTCGCGCTCCCTGGGCCAGCCGGAACTGCTGCGGATGATGATGCTCTTGACCAAGTTGACGCGGCCCTCCAGAAGGCCCGCGACGTTCTCGACCGAGAACACGAGGCGGTTCAAGAAGCTGCCGAGGACGTCGGGTGGCGGGATGCCGGCCAACAGAGCCAGGCGCCTCCAGAAGCCGCCGAGGACGAGGAGTGGTGGCTGGTCGAAGACGCGGAAAAGCAAGGGGGAGTCGTCCCGGGCCAGGTCGTAAGGGACGTACCAACGGTACGAAACGACGAGGAGACGTTGTTCGGGACAACCTCTGATAACCCTCCCACCAGCGCAAATACCCCTGGTTCCGGTACAGAACTTGCGGTCCGGAGGGAGGGTGACCGCGTCCGGTTCATTGGGGCCGCGACGCGTCGGATCTCGCGCGGGATGGACCTCGACGAGATCGTGCTCGGGCTGTGCCGCGCGAGCGTACCGACGTTCTGCGACACCATCCTGGTCTACCTCCGTGACCCGCTCCCGGTGGGCGACGAGCGGCCGACCGCGCCGTTCGTACTGCGCCTGCGCCGCACCGATCAGCTGCGGTTGAATGACATGGAGGGCGAGGAACTGCCGCTCGCCCCCGACTTGAATCCGACCCCTGCGGCCGAACTCTGCGAGGTGCGTTCCGGCGGGGCCCTCGCCGATGTGATGCGCCATGTCCGGCCGGTCTTTGGCGAGGCCACCGGAACCCCCGCTGCAATGCGGGAGCTATTCGGCCCCGAGCACGGCGTGCCAGGATCGCGCCGAACGATCCTGGCCCCACTGCGGGGACGGCGCCGCGTCATCGGCGTTGCTGTCTTCCTACGCACCCATGAACGGCCGGCCTTCGATCCGCACGACCTGCTCGTCTCAGCTCAACTCGCCACTCATACAGCGCTCAGCATCGACAAAGCCGTCCTGTACGGCCGGGAGGCTTACCTCGCCGGTGAGCTGCAGCGCGCGATGCTGCCAGATTCGCTGCCTCAACCCCGCGGTGCCAAGATCGCCTTCCGCTATCTCCCGGCCGCCGAAACGGCACGGGTCGGCGGCGACTGGTACGACGTGGTCCCACTACCTGGCAGCCAGGTGGCGCTGGTGGTTGGCGATGTGATGGGCCATTCCATGACCTCCGCTGCGATCATGGGCCAACTGGGGACCATGGTGCATACCCTGTCCGGGCTGAACCTGCCGCCGGACGAGGTTCTCAGGCGGCTCGACATTCAGGCACAGCGCCTGGGTCCCGACCGGATGGCGACCTGCATGTACGCGGTGTACGACCCGGTCGCCCATCGGATCAAGATCGCCAACGCGGGCCACCCACCTCCGATCCTGCTGCACCTCGGCGGTCGGGCAGAGGTTCTTCGGGTCCCGCCAGGAGCGCCGATCGGTATCGGCGGGGTCGACTTCAGCACCGTCGAGTTTGACGCGCCTCCCGGAGCCACGCTGATTCTCTACACAGACGGTCTGGTCGAGTCCCGCATGCGGGACGTGTGGACCGGGATAGAGCACCTGCGGCAGCGCATAGCCGACGTCAGCCTTCTGAGCGGACCCGACCACTCGCCGCCCCTGGAAGCGCTCTGCGACGACGTCCTCGACATGCTCGGCCTGGGCGACCGGGACGACGACATCGCGTTGCTCGCGGCCCGTTTCGACGGGATCGAACCGTAAAACGTGGCGTATTGGTTCCTGGAACCGGAGGACGCAGCACCCGGGCGGGCCCGGCGGCGGGTGCTGGCCTGCTGGGACCTGGGGGAGTCTCGGGCGCCGTCGAGCTACTGGTCAGCGAGCTCGTGACGAACGCTCGCTGCCACCACGTTCTATGGGCTGGTGGTGCTGCTCGACTTCAAGGAGGTCGACACCACAGCGAAGCTCGACGCAAGGACCTGTTGGCGCTCCTTGAAAATGGCTCTGGCCGGAGTTTCGTGAAGGGCCAGGTCGTCGGAGTGGAGGTGGCTGGGATTCAGCGGCACCCTTCGTAGGTCGCTACCCAGCAGCCACAACCATGCCGGCCGTGACCTGAGGACGGTTGGGGAGCAGCGACGCGAGGTTGTCCCTTACGAAGTCCGCCGCCCGCTCGATCGACTCTTCGGCCCCGGACTGGTCTTCGAAGACGCTGGTAGAGACCATCACTCCGTCCCCGGCGTCCACCCAGTAGTAGGCCACGAATCCGGGGACTCGGCGGAGGAGAGGCACGAATCCCTCGTCCACTCGGCGTCCCGCCTCGGCAGAGTCAGTCACTCCTTCGTAACGCCGAATTACTGCGTACACAGCTGATCTCCTCACAGATCCCCAGTTCACCTTGCGCGAAGCGACCTACCCCCACCGAGCATCTTTCGCTCGGGGGACTCCCGGAAGCGACCCGTATAGGCGCACCGGTGATCCAAACCGGGGATCTGCTGTGGCCGAGGCGGAGCGAACCGGGACGTCACGGAAGTCCGGTCAGAGCCTTGAAAATCGCCACCCTCTGCTCAGGGGTTGTCCAGACCTGCTCACCTTCGCTCCCCATCCATCGGCCCCCAAGCGGCTTCTGTCAGATGCATGGTGCAAGGTGTGCACGGTTGCCATGATCTATGAACATGAACAGACGCAAGCTGACCGGGTGGTTGTTGGCGTTCGTGTGCGCGGCAACGGTGGGGACAGTGGCGGCGTGGGGTTTACCGGGGCTTAAGCAGGGTGATGTCGACCCGCTCGGCGCGGCGATCGCCTTGATGGGGCTTGCGCTGGCGGTCTGGTCGGGGTGGATGTCTTGGCAGGGACTGCGCCACCAGGAGAGCGACGCGGTTGCAATGGCCGGACGGCTGGCGCAGGCGGTACTGCGAGCGGAGACCGAGGCGAGGACGCAGCTACTCGGCGGGGACGGCACGACGATCGATGTGCGATTCGGCTTCCGACCAGCTACGGCCCGCAACGCCGCCGGTGCCGCCGTGGAGGGGCGATTGAGCGAGGTGGTGAACTACTACCAACGGCTACGACCAGGGCGTCTGGTGATCACCGGGGAACCAGGGGCAGGCAAGACTGTGCTCGCCCTCGAACTCCTCCTTGCTCTGTTGGAGGAGCGCAGGCCCGAAGACCCGGTACCGGTACGGCTGCCTCTGGCTTCCTGGCTCCCCCTGACTGCCTCTCACCGCGGCACCGTGCCAAGCACGGGTGCCAGCCATACTCCGGGCGATGCTGTGAAGGTGGTACAGGCGTGGGTGTGCCAGCATCTGGTGGACACCTACCGAGGGATCTCCCCTGCTGCCGCAGCGGCGCTGATGGACGCAGGACTCATCCTTCCGGTGTTCGACGGGCTGGACGAGATGGACGCCGGAGACACGCCGGGGTACGGCTCCCGAGCCCGGCAGGCGTTGGACGTACTCAACGCCTTCCAACGTGGCCGGGCGAAGGCGTGCCTGGTGCTGACCTGCCGCAGCGGGCAGTACCAGGCGCTGGAGGCATTGGAGGTTTGGGCTCAGGACGCCGCGCGAGTGGAGATCGGTCGGATCAGTCCCGCCCAGGCCCGCCTGTACATCCAGCAACGGGTGGGAAGCTCAGCGCGATGGCAGGGAGTGCTGGACACACTTGATCGGCCCTCGCCCTCGCCGCTGGCACGGGCTTTGTCCACCCCCTGGCGGCTGACCGTGGCCGTGACCGTCCACGAACAGCGTGATCTCGACGGCGCTTATCTGCGCTCGCCCCGGGATCTGATCTGTCCCGAACTGGGCAGCGACCGGGCGGTCCGCGACCACCTTCTCAAGCTGTTCCTCCAGGACGCCACCGCCCGGTACCGCGCCCCGCAGAGCGACATCTACACCCCCGACCAAGTCAGGGCTTGGCTGGGTGTGTTGGCCGCCTACCTCAACACCAACGCCGCCACCGGGCGCACCATGGCTGGCAAGGCCCTGTCGGGCACCGATCTGACCCTGCACGAACTGTGGCCCGTGGCCGGCAGCCACCGTCCTCGCATTGCCCACCTTGCTCTCCTCACCGGAGTGTTCCTGGGAGGCGCGGCCCTGGGCATCTGGGGATTCGGCATCGAGTTGTCCGGCGGGGCAGTCCTCACCATGGCCGTGGCCCTCTCGGCTCTCGGGCTCACGTATGTTTTTGCGTGGCCGGAGCCCTCGCGGCTCGACCTGAGACGGCTGCGTACCCCCCAGGGCCGACGAACTGCAGCATTCTGGCTCGCGAACACATTCATGGCCAGTGTCGGTTTACCGCCCCTGGGCGGGTGCGCGGACGAGGGCACCCTCAGCGTCGTCGATCCCCGCGTACTTGTTCGTATCAGCCTCACGAGCGGACTCGTGGTCGGGCTCGGTTCCGGGCTCATGTTCGTACTCGCGACGACCGGTCTCGCGGCCGGGAACGCCCCGACGACGGTCAGGATCATAGTTGGGATCATGCTGGCGACCGCGGCGGGGAGTGCGGGGAGTGCCGGGATGCGCTACCTCGCCCTGCTGCTGTGCACCCGCCGCGGTGCCCGGGCTTTGCCCTGGCGCCTCGGCCGGTTTCTGCAGTGGGCTACCAATGCCGGCCTTCTTCGGAAGGCCGGCATCGCCTACCAGTTCCGCCACCGCGAACTCCAGGACTGGCTCGCCGCCCCCGCCAACCGTCCCTGATGGCCGCTGCTCTCCAGCTTGGTCCAGCCTCTGGATCCCTGGCTCAGGTCAGGGAGGAAGCCGGAGGCCCGGGCCCATCCGGCCGCTGCCTGGAGTGGAGCGCCGTTCGCTCGTCCGTAGGTGGGTGATGCCGTGCTCGATCCTAAAGTCACGGGCGACGTCGGCGCAGTAGGGCAGCGGCGAGGGCCGGGAGGGCCCGTACAACAGCGACCACATCGGACCGGTGGGCTCGGAGGATCGCGACGACGCTGACAACCGTGGCGCAAAGCAGGGCGACGACGAGACCGAGCGGTACGGCGGTGGCGAGCAAGGCGAGTGGATGCATGTGTGTCTCCCGGTTGAGGGCGTGCGGCGGTAGGGCAAAGGAGGCGTGGCGAGGGCAAGCACGCCCATCCCGGACGACTCGACAGGCCCGGAAGTCGTTGCGGTTGACTCAGTAGACATCACACAGGGTGAGTAGAGAACACCTTTCAGTGCCTAGTGGCCAGGTGCGCGCTGCCCGCGTCTCGCCGCGAGGAGGGATGTTCGCTTCCCAATCCCCACCGCGCGTCGCCATGCCGCGCGACGTTTCAGGTCGGCCTGTGTGCAAACGCCGGTGCAACAGGGATTTGCAACGCCCCAGCGCTTGGGGTTCTGACCTGCGCAAAGAGTCGTTGCGCGGCCTATCCGTGGTGTGCTTCACTCCGCCCTAAAGTGCGATTCATGAGCGATTGAATGAGTGAATCAAGGCGCGATCGGCTATGCTGTCTACTGGAGGTGACCTCTGTGTCCACTGAGAACGAGTTGTTCAGCGCCGTCGATGCGCTGCTGGAGCAAGTCGCGCAGGACGAGCTGCCGACCCCTGCGGAGCGTAAGCGTCTGCGTGAGGCGGCTGGTCTGAGTCAGGCGCAGATCGCCACGGCGCTGGACGCCCGCCGGGAAGCAGTCGGGAACTGGGAGGCCGGGCGGACCGAGCCGCGGCCGCCGAAGCGGGCCGCGTACGCCCGGCTGCTGGAGGGCCTCGCCGCCCGCTATCCCACCCAGGCCGTCGGCGCGCCCGCCGCCCCGGCTCCGGTGGTCCCTGAGTCGTTCACCGGTCCGGCCCCGGAGCCGGTCTCGGCACCCGCCGTGCCGCCGTCCCGGCCGAAGACCGAGACGAGCAGTACCACCAGGCCGTCGGCCTCGTCGCGGCGCCCGGGTGCGAAGAAGGCGGTGGCGAAGAAGACCACGGCGGCCGCCGGCGCCGTCGACCCGCGTTTCGAGAACGGGCCGCTCGCTGTCATCGACTGCGAGGACGGGCAGGTGTCGGCGTACTGCGTCGGCGGCCTGGTCCTGGACGTGCCCGCCAAGTCCATCCCGGCGCTAGTCGACTGGACGCTGGCCGAGGCCCGCCTCGGTCAGGCCCGGCTGCACCGCAACGGCCGCGACGCCGACCCGATCCTCATCCTCACCGCGGCAGCACTGGAGCGCTTCGGCCTGCCCGCCGCCCTGTCGGAGGAGGAGCGGCACGCGAGCCGGCTGCCGGAGGGCCACAAGGTGGTCAAGCAGATCGGCAAGGCCGGCCTCCAGCTCACCCAGCGCGGGTTCGGTCCGTGGGCCCGCGTCTTCCGCGAGCCCGAAGGCTCCCGGCGGCGCTGTGTCCAGCTGTGCATCCTGCCGTGGAACGCCCTGGACACCCGGGAGTGGGGCAAGAAGGACAACCCGCAGCTGCTGCTGACGATGCACCCGGCCGACCTCGCCCAGTACCTCGGGCTGTACGCGGCGCGGGTGATGACGCCGCGCGGCACCACCGCGACGACAGGCCTCGAGCTGATGGTCGCGCTGCGCCCGCCGACCCGCGCGGAGAAGGACCCGGCGACGGGTGAGTTCAAGCGCGCGTTCAACGACGACGCGCTCACCGCCGTGTACGACGTGGTGGAGTGCGAGGTCCCCGACGAACACCCGGTCCTCAAGGGCAAGTTCGCCCGGCATCACATGCGCACCCCGGCAGAGATGCTGATGGAGGAGCCCTACGACTGGTGCCGGCCGCTGACCGATGACGAATGCGTGAACCAGTTCCTGGTCGCGGTCGACCTCAACATGTCGTTCGCCGCGGCCGCGAACAGCCTCACGGTCGGGCTGAACGGGCCGACCCACCTGACCGGCAACCTGCGGTTCGACGCCTCACTGCCCGGCTCGTGGCTGGTCGACCTGAGCCACGTCGACCTGTCCCGCGTGCGGATCAACGGCCGCAGCGTCGACGGCGACCGGCTCCCGAGCCCGTTCACACCGAAGGGCGACCGGCCCGAGGGCCCGGCCTGGTACGCCACACCCACCGTCGCCTACGCGGTGGAGCTCGGCTTCGACGTCGCGCCGATCGAGGCGCACGTCCGCACCCAGTCGGGCCGCTACCTGGACGCCTGGTACAAGCGGCTGCGCGACGCGTACGTGGAGACGATGGCCGACATGGGCATCACCACCGACCTCGGCGGCCAAGACTTCCTCGACGCTATGGCGCAGCGCAAGCAGGCCGACCCGACGATGGCGCTGCTAGAGACCGCGATCAAGGCGACGGCGAAGGGCGGCATTGGCAAGCTGCGCCAGCGCAGCCGGGGCCAGGTGC
This sequence comes from Streptomyces sp. LN549, assembly GCF_043203805.1. Lineage (NCBI taxonomy): Bacteria > Bacillati > Actinomycetota > Actinomycetes > Kitasatosporales > Streptomycetaceae > Streptomyces > Streptomyces sp. LN549. The sequence goes on from NZ_JAZHRI010000002.1 coordinate 9,056,278, forward strand.
CGTACTACGAGCCCTACCCGGCGCTGAAGCGGGAGACCTGGCGCCCCGACATCCGGGCCGCCGTACTCGCGAATCAGCGGGTTGGCCTGCACCGCAAGCTGATGAAGACGGCAGCCGCCGCCGACCTGTACCCGGTCTCCATCGGCACCGACGCGATCGTCTACCCCTCGTCCGGCCCGTCGCCGCTGGACGTCCTGCCGCACACGCCCGAGGGCAAGCCGGCACCGGGCACGTTCCGGCTCGGGGTCTCGCCCGGGATGGTGAAGCACCAGGGCACCCAGACCGTCCTGTGGGCAGAGCAGCAATTCGAGGAACGCGGCGGCGTCTTCAACATCGCCAACCTCATCAAGACCGACCAGAGCGCCGGCGAAGGGGAGTAACCGATGGTCGACTCGCTCGGGGACAGTCTGGACCGCGCGCTGGAGGGGGCGTTTACCCGCCGCATCCCGCAGAGCGCCCAGGCGCAGATGAAGTACCTGGTCAAGCAGCTCAAGGGCACCAAGGCCGCCGCCCAGGCACTCGGGATCTCCCAGCGCACCGTGGAGCGATACGTCTCGGGCAAGCTCAAGCGGCCCCGCCAGGAGCTGCGCGGCCGCCTGGAGCGCGAGGTCAAGAAGCGGTGGCAGCCGCAGATCCGTGCGAAGGCGCGGAAGAAGGCGGCGTCCACGGGCGGGCTGGTCGTCTCCACCCGCGCCCGTTTCGGATTCGAATCCGCTGGGGGCACGACCGACGACGCCCGGATCCGGGACATCACCCAGGCCCTGCCGCCCCAGTACGCCGACCAACTGTTCAGCGCACGGGAGCAGGGCGCCAACGAGGACCAGCTCCGGCAGATCGCGGCCGATGGCCTCGCGCAGATGTACTTCCGCGCCAACAACAGCCGCGCACCCGGGCTGGGCGTGGAGTTCACCGACGTGGAACGACTCGACATCGAGCTGTAGGCCCGCTCATGAGCATCGCCTGGGCCCCGGCATTGAAGCTGCCGGGGACCAGGCGCTTTGCGTCATGGGAGAGGCTGGCCTCCGAACTCCTCGGCTACCAGATGTCCTGTTCGCCCTCTGGGCCAGCCGATCCTGTGGCCGCGGCCCAGTCCTCAGGGTGTGCCACGGACAACAGCCGGAACTGCTGCTCATGGGTGCTGTCGTACGGTGTGGCGGCCGACTTCATCCGGACGTGATCGTTGATGAGGAGCATCTCGATCACGCGCGCGGCGGTCTGCAGGTCTGCTTCGGTTGTTCCGGCGGGAATGGCCGTGGGGAACAAGATGGTGTCGTTCTTGTCGCGGTCGACGTAGAACCCGCGCTGCTTTGCCAGGTTGGCGATCCTGGCAGCGGCCTCCGCTTCCTCCTGTCGTGCCTTGTGGGCCTGCTCCCACTCCTCGTAGCTCGATCCCGTGGCACGGACGGCGCTGTAGTCGCCCCAGAACTCGGCGAGGTCGTCACCGAAGACCACCGCCTCAAGGTACTTCTTGGTATGACTCTTTCCGTGCTGAGCCAGGGCGTCCACCGTCCGGGGCTGATCAGCACCGGAGCTCCAGTCCACCTGGAAGACGTTGTAGATCCACAGGGCCTTCCCAAGCTCCTCCTGCGCCAGGACGGTCAGGGAGTAGGCCCGACCGTAGGACCCGACGCTCAGCAGGGTGCGGGCGTCGGTGATCAGTGAGGAGGCGTTGTCCACCAATGCTTTCCAGAACTCGCGCGCCTGTCCTGGGCTCATTTCGGTCATGAGCCCAGTGTGCCGACTTCCCGACTGGGCCGGCAGCACACGTACAAAGCGCCTGGCCCCGGCATTGAACCGCCGGGGCCAGGCGCTTCGCATCCTACGCGCTACGTCCTCGGCCGGGGCGAGGCCCGGTAGCTCTCGACCAGGCCTTCCATGCCCGTCAGGCCGGCGTCCAGACCGAGCTGGCGGAGCCAGTCGTCCACCTGCTCCTGGCGGTCAGTGTCGTTTCGCAGGTTCAGGGCCGGGTTGGCGCGGAAGACGCCGCCACTCGATGGACCGGCGTCCGGGATCTCCTGCAGCCCGTTGGAGTGGAGGAGTTCCTTGACGTGCCGGTCCGCAGCAAGGTGGAGCTCGCGCGGCTGAGCCACAAGAGCGGTGTCGATGTCAGCGATGCGGGCGATCTCCGCGACAACTTGGGGATCGACGGCAGTCTTCAGCAGCCCGTCGAACAGGTCGGCCAGGTCCGGCACCGCGTACCGGTGTTTCCATCCTGCGCTCCCGCGGCTTTCGGCGTACTGGCAGACCCTGGCGATGATGTCGATGGTGACGCTCGCGACCGGATGCCTTTCCGCAGAGCCATAGGCTTCGGGGAGGTCGACCGACACTACTGCTTCGACCAGATGCATTCTCTCGTCGGGCCGGCCGGTGGCCTGCCATACCAGTCGGGCCTTCCGAGCCCTGTTGTACCCGCGCTGACGGAAGCCCGTGGCGTAGACGATCGCCCCGTTTCCGAGGTTGTGCAGAGCCGCGGGGAGAGCGGAATCGTCCAGCGCCCGGGCGAGGGAGGCGACGGCCCTCTCCGACAGCGGACGCCAGGCACCGGCCTCGCCCATCGGGAGGTTGATGCCGGTGCGGAGGATGAAGTCGGCGGTGGCCTTGCCCTCGTTGTCCCTCTCCAGGTTCGGGGACAAAATGTGCTGCCCCATGGGCAACACCGTTGCGGAGGGTTCCTCGCGGACGAGTTGGAGAAGCCGGGCCCGGTCGGCAGTAGCGTTGCGTCCGCTCAGCCGGATCGGCGCTTTCAGCTTGACCAGCACAGGCCGGGGCGCGACGTTGGCGTCCACGCGGACGACCACCACGCTGCGCCCCGATCCGTCGCCAAAAGGCACATTGAAGAAAGTCGGTTCCCAGGGTGGATCGAGCATCGTGCTGCACCCGCTGACGATCTGGTCGATCGTCGTCTGGGCGTCGACGCCAACGACCCGCTCGACGCCCGGCTCCACCTCGTCGTTGATGCCGACCAGGATCATTCCGCCGTAGGTGTTGGCCATTGCAGCGATGGTCGTCACCAAAGTCGAGGAGTACTTGCTTTTGTACTCCAGCGTCAGGCTTTCCACCTGGTCCAGACGCGCGGCGAGGGCGCGAATGCGCTCGATTGTCAGGTCCGCCGCCGACGCGGCGAACAAAGAGTTATTCATCCCTTCATACTCCACCAACGGCCGTACCCTCACGACGAATTCGCGCGTGGACAAGCACCGAAGCGACGGGCCCCTGAGTCGCTTACGGTCTCGAGGCCCTCCGTCCGCCCGCCGGGTCAGCCGGCGGTGTCCGGCCGGTCGGCCAGTGTCTTCCTGGCCTGCTACTGACCCTCGTACGTCGCAGGGTTCAGCGTGGTGGGGCTGCGGCATATCGGTCCGCAGCGTTGTTGAGGGCCTCGGCTAGGAGGCGGCGGAACGGAGTGAGGAACTCGTCCATGTCGGGGCGCACGTCCACCAGCGTGTCCATAGCGATGAGGAGTTCGGAGAGCCAACCAGGGGCTGGCTGGACATCGAGAAAGGCAGTCAGGTAGTAGTTCGCCTTGTCCCGGTGGGGCATCAGGCAATGGGCGAGGAAGAGGTTGCCCAGCACCGGTACAACGTGCAACGGGCCCTCTGATGAGGCTTTACTGGCCTCCAAGACCTCAATGGCACGCACGAGGGCTTGCTCGTAAGCCGGGTCGTGCAGGGCATGCAACGCCACCGCTCGCTCGTAGTGAGCCCATCCGTCGTCTGGGTCCAGTTCGACGGCGCGAGAGAGATCGGCCAGTGCCGCATCGTATTGGCCGGTGACTCGGTAAACGAGTCCTCGGAGGCCGAGGGCGAAGCCGCTGTCCGGGCTGACCTCCAGAGCGCAAGTAAGGTCGGCCAGCGCCGCTGCGTTCCGGCCCTCCAAGCGGTGCATTTTGGCCCGCGCGCTGAGATTCCGTGCGCTGTCGGGCTCAATGGCGAGGGCTCGGTCGAAGTCGGCGATGGCCTCGTCATACCGATGCAGAGCCTGATGGACGAGGCCACGGTTGTAGCGGGCGTACACGTAGTTTGGGTCGATGGCGAGGGCCAGGTCGAAGTCGGCGATGGCCTCGTCATACCGATGCAGAGCCTTGTGGGCGAGGCCCCGGCTGATGAGGGTGTATACGTCATTTGGGTCGATGGCGAGGGCCAGGTCGAAGTCGGCGATGGCCTCGTCATACCGATGCAGAGCCTGATGGATGGAGCCCCGGCTGTAGCGGGCGTACACGGAGTTTGGGTCGATGGCGAGGGCCAGATCGAAGTCGACGATGGCCTCGTCATACCGATGCAGAGCCTGATGGATGGAGCCCCGGCTGTAGCGGGCGTGCACGTAGTTTGGGTCGATGGCGAGGGCCAGGTCGAAGTCGGCGATGGCCTCGTCATACCGATGCAGAGCCTGATGGATGGAGCCCCGGCTGTAGCGGGCGTACACGTAGTCTGGGTCGATGGCGAGGGCCAGATCGAAGTCGACGATGGCCTCGTCATGCTGGCCCAATTGCTGACGCGCTCTGCCGCGCATGGTGCGGGCGAAGACGTCGTCTGGCTCGAGTGCGAGAACTTCGTCATAGTCACCGATCGCTTCCTCCTCCTCTTCGAGAAGCCTGTGTGTCCAGGCACGCTGGGCCAGATTGGACGTGTCTGCCGGGTCGGCCTCGACGGCCCTGTTGAAGTCGGCCAAGGCATCCCGGTACTGGTGCACGGCAAGGTGCACCAACCCGCGCCCATAGTGGGCGAGGTCCCCCTCCAGCCCCAGTTCGATGGCGCGATCGTAGTCGGCAATCGCCTGCTCGTACCGCTCGGCTTTGCGATGCTGGCGGCCGCGCAACGCGTGGGCGAGCGCCCGGCTCGGGGAGCGAAGGGTGTCGTGAGAGAGCAGGATGGTCAACGCGGCGATAGGCGGGTCTGGTTCGTCAAGTGCGGCCCGCAGCCGCTGTCCGGCCTCCGTGACGACCGTGGCGTCGGTGTCCTCACCAGCTCGTGCGACGACGTCCACCCAGTGTCGGAGAGTGGTGAGATCGTGGTAGTAGGCCCTGACCAGCTCGCCCAAAGCCTCGGGGAGAGCGGCGCGGGCATCAGCACACAGGCGATGGTAGGTCTCGTGGACGCGGGCGGCACGCCAGCGTTCATCATCCCAGTCGGCCCTGTCGGAGCCAGTACGGCCCTCGATCTCCTGGCGCTGCTGCTGGTAAGCACCGGCCAGGCGAACATGCTGCTCCCGCCAGCGTTCTGGGGACTGAATGCGCTGCTGGCGCAGCATCGCGTTGCGCACCACCTCGTGGTACAAGCAACGACCGGCATGGTCACGTACAAAAGGCAGGGAGCGTAGCCAGCCGAACAGTTCTCCAGCTGCCTCCTCGTCATCGACGGCGGTCCGGCAGACATCCTCGTCCAGCTCCAGAGGGAGGGCACACGCGAGGGCCGCAGCGCGGCGGGCAGGGTCGGCCTCCCATCTCAGGAAGCGTTCAACGGCGGTACCGCTGGGATCACCCACCTCAGTGGGGTCTGTCGGGCGAGCCTCCGCGAGCATCGAGACCAGCACGGGTAGCCCTTTGGACAGCTTCAGAACCAGCTCGATGACGCGTTCGTCGGTGACACCTTTGGCGACCAGTAGGTAGCGGGCCTCGTCCTCGGTGAAGACCTCCAGGGGGAGGTCGGTGACGAGGTCGAGCCAGTCGCCCCAGCACTGCGGGTCCAGGCGCGATTGGCCGGCCAACAGCAGCATCACGTTCGCCGGCAACTCGCCATACCGGTCACTGACCAGAACGTCCCGCAACCAGGCGTCCAGCAGCGGACCGGTGCGCTCGTAGGTATCGAAGATCAGTACCACCCACGGCCGGCTCCGTGCCGCGTCGGCCAGTCCGCGGAGGAACGCCGGAGTCAGGACCTGCAGTGGCGAAAGGACTAACTGGACATCCTCGTGGCTGCGCAGACGGGCGCTGAGCACCGCCTTAAGACGGTCCGCGCCAGCTGCTACATGGCTGGCGTCAACCGCGCCGGTGAACGCGCCAACGCCCGGTAGCAGTCCCAACCCTGCCAGACCGAGCTGTGAGACAACCATGCTCGATGGTGACGGTGGGGGCGATGCGGCAGGTCCCAGGAAGTCCGCCGCCCTCTCAGTCTCGGCAAGGCCGGAGTCGGCATCGTGGCGCCGCTGCCGGTAGGCCGCCAGCATCTTGTCGAACTCCTTCGACGAAGCGCCCTGCACGGCGAGCTGAGTACTGACGGACTCCATCACCTCGATCGGGTCGGTCACCGATTCGTCGACGTAGGCGGTGATTGCACCCGCCTCACGGGCGGAGCTCTCCAACTGTCGTGCCAGTGTGGACTTCCCCACACCACCGGGGCCGTGAATGTGGAAGAGGAACTGTGTCGCCTCCTCAGGCACCTGTCGCAGTGCCTCCTGAAACGCCACCTGCTCGCTACGTCGCCCAACGAATCCACTGCGGCGTCGACGCCTGATCAGTTCCTGTCGTGAAGGACCCCGCCCCGTCACCTGCTACCCCCTGGTTTTCGACCCGCACCTGCCACCATCATGCTGCCGCGGTGGCCGCAGCGTGCTGGAAGCGCACCAGTCCGTTCTGCGGGTCCGTCCCGCCGGCGATCCGGGCGTGCGGCACCACCGGCAGAAGCGAGCAGGGTCAGCAAGAACGTCCGCCGCGCCCTCCCACAGCAGACGATTGGCGACGGCCGCGCCCGGCAGTTCCATCACCGCCACGGTCATCGCATCTGGCTGTACGCGCAGGTCCCCGATCTGGGCCTGCCGCTCCCGCGCACTGACCTCGAGGTAGGGGCCGCTGACCTGGTGCATAAGCTCTCGGGCATGAGCGAGGAGAGCCTGCACGAGATTCTGGGCGCCATCGAGAGGTCGGTCCGCGATTTCACCGGTGCCGAAGCCGTCCTCGCGGAAGCCGAACAGCGGCGCGACCACACGCGGCAGAGCGTGCTGGAGCAGGTAGAGCGACTGCGTGACGAGGTAGATGCCGTCCACGCCCCGGAGCTGATCGGGGTGCTCAGGCACCTGTACTGGCAGCAGCCCGGAATCCACGGCCGCCCCCTGGCAGAGGCCGCCGGCCTCCACCTCCACGAGATGCTCGCGGCGATCGGCACGGCACCGTCGGGGATCCTGTGCGCCGACTGCGGCACTGAACTGCTGCGCACCAGCCGCTCGTGGAAGCCTCCGGCCCGGTACGGGCCGCCGCTGTGCCCGCACTGCCTGTCCCTGGAACGTGACGCGCGCTCGCGGACGTGGCAAGTGGCGAGCCTGCGGTCGCGGATCGTCGCGGAGGCCCGAGTGCAGGCCCGGGCTATGGACTGGCGCGCCGCTGCCGAGCTGGTGCTGGCCTTCCCGCCACTGTCCCAGGGAGTCAGCCGCGGCAGCACCGCAGACCAGCAGGAGGGCGTCTGGCGTGGCTGGGAGAACGCCCGGGTGATCCGCAACCGCCTGATCGCGTCGGCCACTGCAGGCGGCGACACCGTGGGCGTCGCCGTCGATGAGGCGCAGCTCCTGGTGGACACCGCGCTGCGGGTCGCCGACTGGGACACGGCCCGCACCCGCGACATCGTCGACCCGATCACCCACGAACCGGCGCTCGCCCTGCTCACTCGTCTCAGGCGCGAGGTCCGCGCCACTGCTCAGGCGGCCCGGGAGCGCGCGGACGCCGCGTACCCGGAGGGCTACGAGCTGAGCGAGGACGAGGAGTACGAGGCGTGGCGCGGCACCGGCGGATGAGAGGCTGACGCTCCAGGCCGGGTCGTGCGGGCAGCGTCAGGACGGTTCGCCGGATGTTCGGCGGGAGCGCCGGCGGATGACGTCGGGCAGCTGGCAGGAGGCGGCGGCCGGGATGAAGAATAGCCCGGTCATGCTGAGCTGCCCTGTTGTGCCGTCCGCGTCTCAGCTCCAGGGGCAACGAGGCCATCGAAGTTGCTCACCGCGGTGGCGTCATCGCACAGACCGGTGGTGTCGGTGTCGATGGGGGTGAGAGTGCCGTTGCTTCGGACGGTCCAGGCCACCAGCGGGTCCACGGTGGATGAGCCGTCCGATTCCGTGAACCGGGCACTCCACCCACCCCCAGGGATGGCGGCGACAACAGGGTGCTCGCCCTCCGAGAGTCCGGTGAAGGCGCGGCCGTTGTTCGCCGGGACAAGTCGACCGTTGCGCTGATCAACGACGAGCGCTTGGCCCTCGTCGTCCCACGCAATGACGGGCTTGCTGCTGTAGACCGTACGGCCGTCCTCTTCCTGCTTGTAATGCGCTTCGTAGGGGTGCTGTGCTGGGATCACTACGTCTCCTGAGCGGGTTGGTACTGGTCTTGGTGTGACCGTACGGCCGGGGCGGTCTGTCCGTCCCCGGGTTTGATCAAGAGATCGCGCGCCTGCGGTTTCCCAGGGCCGTACCGGACACGCGGCTGTTGCCGCCCGCTGACTGCTCCTCCTCCCCGCACCCCAGGTTCGAGGATCCGCCTGTCTCTGCCTGGGGCAGAGGGTCGGCGAAACCGGCATAGGCCACCCGCTCCTGCGGCGTCCCGTACGCCGCGAGCCACCCCCGCGCCCAGTCCGACTTCGGGCCGATCTCCTGGCCGTAGGGGTGGGCGTGAGACCACAGCTCCAAGTTCCCTGACCGCCACCGCCCCTGCTCGTCCTCAACGAGAGGCCCGTCCGTGCGGTTGTCCGCCTTGACGCCATTGACATGGTGGACGGTCTCCGTCGCCAGCAACGGTCTACCCAGCAACTCCTGCACGAAATGCCGGTGTTCCATCACACTCCTGCCGTTGACCCGGATTACCCGATAGCCGCCGCCGTTCACGTAGCCCGCGCCGGCGGGCGCGTACTTCTTCTTCTCGCCCAAGGGCTGTCCCAAGGCGAGCCGCCGGTAGTGGCCGGCGCACATGTTCTTCGCCCGACCGGGATCTGTGCACCCAGGGGCGTGGCACCAACCGGTCTGCTTCATGTTGGCCTGGAGCTCCGCCCCGCCGGGGTCACCCGCGGCCCGGAAGCGGAGGTAGTGCCCTCCGCAATAGCCCTGGGCCTGATGCGGACGCGTGCAGCCCTCGACGTGGCATCCCCGTACCGCGGGCGGTACCGCGACCGTGATCGGCGTGACCAGGGCCGCCTCGCCGTGCTTCTTGAAGCGCTGGTAGTGAGCTAAGGGCTGTCCCGCAATTCCTGGCGGGCGCGCGACGACAGCTACGGCACCTCGCGGCGTTGTCGGAACGCCCGAATACATCCAGTATTCGGGCGTCCCTCCGCCTTGCGATGCACCGCATCTGACGCCGCGCGCTGATCCACCAGGAATTACGGGACAGCCCTTAGGCACAGCACCTTTGGTGCGGCGGGGACTGGCTTCGTTCACGTCCAGCGACAGCGTTTGTCGATCGTTTCCAGCAGCGTTTGACGACCGAGGAGGTTGTGAATGTTCGCGGGAAATGACGGCGCTGCGGCTTCGCTCGGGTATGCCAGCGTAGGTCGTTTGTGCAGGCCAGTTGGCCACCCGTAGGGTGGCTCGCATGGACGAGCCTGACTGGTATTGCAGCGAGGTCATTCCCCGCGCGATCGACATCGACGTGGTGATTGAGACCGAGGAGGTGTTGGCGTTTCGTCCGCCAATTCCCGGTTTCGGGACAGACCATGTGATCGTCGTGCCGAAGCAGCATGTTCGATCCCTGCTGGAGCTAGACGTCGCGGTGGGGGCTCAGTTGCTGGCGGTCGTCCAGTCCGCTGCACGGCAGGTAGTCGAACAGCACGGGGGGTGCCAGGTCTTGACCACGCTCGGCGACGAACAGCACAACCGGCATCTCCACCTTCACATCGCTGCTGGAAATGGCGTAGCCCGGTTCGTCCCGCGCGCGTAACTCCGCTGGGTTGCGATAGCTACAGCGGGTTGGCCCGGCGCTCGACAATGCCGGGCCAACCCGGTCTCACCAATAGTCAGCTGACCTCGACGTGCTGTTCAGCTCGTGCACGGGTGGTGGCGAGGCGGTAGGAGTCGGTGCCGGTTTCGATGATGGTGCCGTTGAACGTGAGGCGGTCGACGATGGCCGCGCAGAGGCGGGGATCAGTGAAGGTCTTGGTCCAGCCATCTGGGGCTGGCACATGTTCCTTTTCGTGGATCGCCGCTGCCACCGGCCCGTATCTATCTCCTGCTGTCCTCGTTGGTCTTCGTGGTGGTGCCCGGATTCTCCAGGTGCTGCCTTGATCGGTCAGGTGTGAGGAAGGTGTGCCGGTGGCATCCCAGTTGAGGGTGGTCCAGGGCGGTGCCGTACTGCTGGAGCCGGTGACCGCCGATCCGTGGGAGTTTCAGGCCGACTGCGTTGAGGCGTTCGTCGCCTCATGGCGAGCTCGTGGGTTCAGCCCGGTGACCGTCGAGAACGACATCGGACTGCTGGAACGCACGCTCACCGCACTGGGCCGGCCCGCCTGGGACGTCACCCCCGAAGACATCGACCGCGTCGTCGGAGACCTGGCTCTTGCCGGGCGGGCGGCCTCGACCCGGCGCGAGTACGTGCAGATCTTCAAGGGCTTTCACCGGTTTCTGCAGGTCCGCAAGGCCGTCGAGATCGAAGCCGGTTTCGGCGTTCGCCTGGTCTGCCCGGTCGATGAGTTCAACGCGGCCCGGCACGTCGGCGATGACTCCCCGGCCCAGCTGCCGCCACCGACTCCAGAGCGGGTCGCGGAGTTCTTCGACTTCCTTAAGGCCCGGATCGCCACCGCCCGCAAGTACGCACCCGCCGCCCGGGACTATGCGATGTTCCGGACCCTCTATCACGCCGGCCTGAGGTCCGAAGAGGTGTCGCTTCTGGACCGCCCGGACCTCCACTTCACGCGGGGACCGTTCGGGAAGCTCCACGTCCGGTTCGGTAAAGGTGCCCGCACATCCGGACCGCGGCCGCGCTGGGTGCCGATGCTGGACGGGCTCGACCTTGTCCTGCGCTGGTTCCTCGACGACGTCCGCGGGAAGTTCCCCGACTCGCCGGTGCTGTTTGCGGACGAGTCCGGAGGCAGTCTGCACCGCGGGACGATTCGCAATCGTTTGCGCTATCTGATGGAACTCGAAGGCCGTCCGGCGACCGACCGGTTCAGTCCGCATGCCCTGCGGCGGGCCTGCGCGACCCATAACTACGAGCGTGGTGTGGACTTGGTGGCAATCCAGCAGCTCCTTGGTCATTGGACGGTCAGTTCGACCATGAGATACGTCCGTCCCTCCGCGACGTTCATCGAGGATGCCTATCGTCGCGCGGTGACCACCACGCTCGGCGAGCTGACCGCTGAGGGGGACAGCTCCGCATGAAGATCCGATGGCGTTTACGGATGGCCGCTGCCCAGCGCGAGATCTGGACCGGCACCCAACTGCAGCGGCTGCTGGCCGAACGCGCCGGGCTGCAAATGTCCTCTGCCTCGGTGTCTGCGCTGTTCAGCAAAGAGCCCTCCCAGGTGAAGATGTCCACGCTGATCGCGTTGTGCACCGCGCTGGACTGCACCCCCAACGACCTTTTCGAGGTCGACACCACCCCCGTCGAGCGTCCTGCGGTTCCACCGCGACCGGTCGCCGACCTGCCGAAAGTGGCCTCCGCGCGAGGCCGCTCGATGCCACCTATCTGACCCGGAGATGAGGGGGCATCGTGGGCGTCAAACAGAGCGACTGCGTCGGCTGCGGAGCCCCGGTCGGCTTCATCGACCGGTACCACTGCTGCCGCTGCACTGCCCGGCAGAAGGAGGCCGAGGGCCGGGCCGCTTGTCCCCGGTGCGGCCAGCAGCGCGTTCTCCAGGCGGACACCGGCCGGTGCATCACCTGCTCACGCATATGCACCGCATGCGGACACCCGGTGCGGAGTAAATCCTCGGCACTCTGCCGCACTTGCCTGCGGGAGTCCGAACGCGACGCGGCCAAGGATCCATGCCCTCGCTGCAGCCGGCCCGGATATCTGCGCGAGGACACTGGCTGGTGCGGGCACTGCTCGCGTCCCCGGCAGGCCGAACAGCCGCCCCGGGCCTGTGAGCAATGCGGCAGAGTACGGAAGCACGCAGGGCTGGGGCTGTGCTCGGCCTGCTGGCAGCGTCACCCCGACCGTCCCTTCGTCCGGGCCGAGCACCTCATCGCCGAACTCGACAATCCCCCCGACTGGCTCCCGGACTTCACGACAGATCTCGCCGCCAAGTACTCCGTCGGCCGGGCCTGCACGATGATCACTTCCCTCGGGCGGCTTCTTCGGGACGGCCAGCCCAGCCTCCCCCAGTCCGTACTCGAACGTTCCCGCCGCCCGGGGCGGTCGATGGGCTCCCTCGCCCGCGCCCTGGAAGCCTTCTTTACCAGTCGCGGTCTGGCCATGGCCACCGACCAGGGCGAGCGGCTCGCGGTCGGCCGCCGGCAACGCCGGGTTCTCGCGGTCCCGGAGCCCCTGCGACCTTCCGTGGAGGCCTTCTCCGACTTCATGATCCGCTCACGCGAGCGGTCACGGCGTGCCGGAACGCTGCCCCGCACTGACGGCACCATCGAAGCCGCACTGGCCATCGTGCGTGACCTTGCCCTGTTCCTCGCCGGTGAGCGCGGGAAGCAGGACTGGGCACTGACCGACGTGCACGATCTCGAAGCTTTCCTGGCCGGCTCGCCCAAGGCCCGAAAGCGTCGACTGGTGGTGCTCGGACAGTTCTTCCGCTTCGCGCGATCCCAGAAGATCGTCCTCGTCGATCCCGCCCGCGGGCTGACCGCCGGAGGACCGAGCGGCTTCACTGGCGCGACTCTGACGCTTGACCAGCAACGTCTGCTGTTTCGCCGCTGGACAACGGATCCAGCCGTCCACCCGCACGAAGCACTACTGGGCATGCTCGCCCTGTTGCACGGCGCCTCAAGCCGTGAGGTCAAAATGCTCCAGACCGTTGACCTCGACCTTCATGCCCGGACCGCCCGGCTCGGCGACCGCCCGCATCCGGTCCCTTTGGATCCGCCGTCCTGGGCGGCCATGGAACGCTGCCTTGCCCACCGCGAAGACCAGAAGACTGATAACCCGCATGTGATGGTCACCCGCCAGACGAAGTCCGGCCGGGGGCCGGCGTCCACCGCCTATGTCAGTCACGTCCTTGACGCCTGCGGCTTCCCACCCCGCATGATCCGCTGCACTCGACTGCTCGAGCTGGTCAACACCATGGACCCCAAGCTCGTCGCCGCCGCGTTCGGCATGGACCCCGAGGCCACCATGATCTATCTGGCCGATCACGTCGACGAGGGGCGGCTCCCGCTTCCGGATGCCAGCCGAAATGCCAGGAGGCCGCGCTGAAAACTCGTACAGAATTGCGGGCATGACCGCCTTCTCTTGCACCAACTGTCAGCAGCGGATGAGTCCTGATCTCCGGGAGGTGCCGATGCCGCCGCCGGTCACCGAGGAAGCCCCGGGACACCGACTCTTGCCACCGCTTCTGCCGCGTGGGTCGTATGCGGTCAGTCCCCATACTGGCGCACTGGTCCTGAACCCCGACGACATCATGGGGTTGACCAGACACCCTGACCCCAGGCGTCGCAACGGATGCTGTGGACTCGACGGCCTGGACGGCCCCAACCTCGTCTGTGGCAACTGCGGAGCGGAGGCCGCGACACAGCAGTCGGACTGCTGGTCTCAGCAGCTGATTGCGCTGATCCCCGAAGCGGTGACCGGGATGGTCTCTCCGTCTGCTTGAACCCGTGAAGTTTCGGCAGCACCTCGCACGGGTTCGCCGGAACATGTGCGCTTTGCCGAAGGACTCGTTCGAGGCGATGGCGACGCTGTTCTTCTCCTCACGTTCGGTCAGCACCTGGAAGAGGAGTTCAGCGCCACGGCGGTCGAGTTCCATGTAGCCGAGCTCGTCGATGCACATAAGATCGACGCGGCCGTAGCGGGCGATGGTCTTGTTCAGCTGCTTCTCGTCGGCAGCCTCGACCAGCTCGTTCACCAGTTTCGTGGCGAGCGTGTAACGGACGCGGTAGCCCTTCATCGCGGCTTCGGTTCCCAGAGCGATGAGCATGTGGGACTTGCCGGTGCCGGAGTCGCCGATCAGGCAGAGAGGCTGGCTCTTCTTGATCCATTCACAGCTGGCGAGGGTGTGGACGGTGGCCGCGTCGATGTTGGGGTTGGCGTCAAAGTCGAAAGCACGCAGGGACTTCTCCCGAGGGAAGCCGGCCGCTTTGATCCGCCTCTCCGAGCGGCGGCGGGAGCGATCGTCGCACTCGGTCATCAGCAGCTCGGCAAGGAAGCCCCGGTAGGTCATCTGGTCCTTCATCGCCCGGTCGGCGATATCGGAGAACTCGTTGCGGATCGAGGGCAGCCGCAGCATTCTGCAGGCGGTGTCGATCGCGGCGTCGGCAGCCTGCTCGGTCAAGCCTCGCTGGCGGGGCAGAGTCACTGGGCTTCTCCCTCACGATGGTCACCGTCGCTGATGCGGCGGCGTCGGAGCAACTGGTCATAGGGGGTCACCGATGGCAGCGGCCTGGTGTCCGCGGGAAGGTGCGCCAGCCGCCATTCGTGCAGGGACGTCACCGTCGCTGGCGAGCTCCCGGGAATCAGCGGGCCTGCCACAGGTACAGGTTCGATCTCGGCCTGGGCGGCTTTGCGGGCTTCCAGAGCGACCGCGTCCGCGGTCATGGCTCCGGCCCGCAGGGCCGCAGCCAGGCCGGCGACTACATGCTCATGGGGCAGGTGACGCCCCAGCAGGAGGACCTCGATCAAAGCCCGGGTGCCGTCCCGCTCACCATGCATCTTGCGGGGGCCTGGTCCCACCAGGCATCGTGGACGGGGGTGAACCTGCCCGCAGAGCGGGCCTGTTCGAGGGCTGTGGAGCCAGGGAAGGCGCCGGGCTTGCGGACCAAGACTTCCAGGTAGTGGTCCAGGTCCAGCCGGACGGCGCCCTTCGCGATGAGGCGTTCGTGCCGGGCGACTTCCACGTTCTGGTCGTAAACCACCAGATGGGAAGCGTGCAGCACGACGCGTACGCGTTTTCCGATCAGCCGGATCGGGACCGAGTAGCGGTTGGTGCGGACCGGGATCTGGCCGTAGCGGTCGACTCGCGGGGTGAACAGTCGGCCCGTCTCGAATGGTTC
Source organism: Streptomyces sp. LN549 (assembly GCF_043203805.1). Lineage (NCBI taxonomy): Bacteria > Bacillati > Actinomycetota > Actinomycetes > Kitasatosporales > Streptomycetaceae > Streptomyces > Streptomyces sp. LN549. The sequence continues at coordinate 9,071,326 of NZ_JAZHRI010000002.1, forward strand.
CTCGGGCAGGGACATGAGCAACGGTTGTTCGAGTGCGAAGTACTCCGCGACCGTCTTGGGCCTGGAGCCGATGCGGCGGGCGTCGTCCTGCCGGTCCCACCGTTCGACCATCTCGTTCAGTTCGGCGAGCGAGGAGACCTGGGGGACGGGAACGAAGTGGTTGCGGCGGAAGTAGCCGATCATCCCTTCGACTCCGCCCTTCTCGTGGGCGCCTTCGATGCCAGGTCGGCAGTAGAAGCTCTCGATGCCGATCCCCCGTGAGTTCACGGATTCTGAAGGGTGCTCCGGATGAACCTACGGATGGCCCTGGGAACTTGGCCTGCATGGGCCTGCTGTCGGAGTGCTCGTCGAAGCCCAGCCGGGTAAACGCGAACATGCTCACTGCGTCGTACACGACGACTGTGCCGGGGGCACCCGGCCATCAGTTGATCGGCGGAGCAGGGCAGTCAACCTACGGCTTTGGCGCTACGGCCGACGCGGGCAGGGCAAGGACGCGCGCGAGGGCGGCGGTGACGGGGGTGAAGTGGTCGGACAGGTACTGAGACACCCAGTCAGCGGCTAGTGCAAGGAAGTTGGTCAGGTCATGCTCGGCGCCGTCGAGCAGGTGGCGGAGCTCGGTGACGGGCAGCTCGATCACCGGGCTGTCGCTCTGCTCGGCGTCGACGGTCAACCGGACGGTGTCGGCGAGGCGCTCGGCGAATGGATCGGGGTCGTGGCCGAAAGAGGCTCGGCCGCTGCCGTCGACGACCTCGCGCCAGTCACGCCAGTCCTCCAGCCCGTTGCAGCAGCCGGGCAGGAAGGTGACGCCTTTGGAGCCGTCCGTGACCCGCATGCCACCGGCCGCGAAGAGGTCGTCGAAGGTCAGCAGTCCGTGTAGGAACGATCCGAGCGGGTCGGCGGGCCGAGGCGGCCGGTCGTCATGTTCAGGGTCGATGTCGTTGCAGCCGACGATGCGCATCACCGCTGTCCCGACCTCGGCGGGAGCGAGCTCACCGCTGAGTGGCAGGTAGCTGAACGACTCGATCTCGGCGACGGGCCAGAGGGCAAAGCCATCAGGGGGGTAGATCTCCAGGACGGGCTGCATCACGATCACCTGGGAAGTGTTCCGCATCCCCCGCCCATATCGCCTCCCGATTACGCCGAGCATTCACGCGCCAACAAGCCTTGAAGAGGGATGGAGGCTGGGCACCTTCCGTGGCCCTGGCGCTGATCTTGTGACGCCGCTGACTGTCATTAGGGATGCCCGGTGGTGGTCGAGGATGATGCGGGGATGACTGATCAGGGTCCCGCCGTGATTCCGGCGCTGGTGTTCGATGGGGAGCGCGTATCCGTGCTCGTCGGCGGCTCGGTGACAGCCGGGCGCTTCACGGTGGGGGGCGCCGGCGTCGTCATAGGCCCAGCGGGGATGGTGATCATCGCGGAAGCGAGTGACGCACCCGCCAGGAGCGGTGTGTGGAGCGCTGAGGAGGTCCGCCTGATCGGGCCCGCACCGGCACCAGTCACAGAGCGACTGATGGGGTCGCCCTGGGGTGCGGATGAAAGCTCGTTGCCGATCCACATCGCGGTCCGCCTCGGAGAAGAGGTCCTGTACCTGGGCACCGCCCAGGTGAGCCAGGCCGGCACATCCGACGGCGTTCTCACCGACTGTGAACTGCGCCTTGAAGCACCCTTGAGCAGAGAACTCCTCAACCGAGTGCGCCCACCACTTCCACCCGTGGACTTGCCGGGCCTGGAGTGGCTCAGGCATGTGAACGGTGACCGTGCGGCAGCGCTGGAACAGTTCGTCACCGGCTGGTACCCCGCCGGTGACACCACCGAATCGCCTTCCACATACTCTCCCTCACGCCTGCCTGGTGGACTGAGACAGCTGTACCAGCTCGCGAAGCAGCGTCCGGGTGCCCTCGGAACCCAGAACAGCATCCTGCCCGAGCCAGACCTGCACACCGACCATCTCGGGGAGATGCTCGTCTTCGGCGTCGAGAACCAAGGAGGCTTCTTCTGGTCCCTCCTGTGGACGCTTGACGGACCTGAGGCCGATCCGACTGTCTGGTTCCGTGAATTCGACGAGGAGCCGATCGCCGAACAGGAACCGCTCAGCGGCTTCCTGATCCAGTTCTCCCTCTTCGAGGCTTCCATGGGCGCCGACTACCTGGCCCTGCCCAACAGACTCACGGCACCACAGGTCGAGCAACTCACCCAAGCACTGCACCTTGTGCCCCTGCGTCCCTTCTGGCCCTGGGCACCCACCCACTTCTACGTGGCCCCCGGCCTCGTCGTGCGTGTCAGCAGCGAGGGCGGCGAAGAATTCGATGTCTGGGCCGGCGCCACCCACCGAAGCGCCCTGGACCCGCTGGCCGACCTCCCCGTCGACTGGACCCGCTTCGATGGCTGACCGTCACAAGATCAGCGGCAGAGTCCTTTCGTTGCACCTCCCTGAGCACATACAGATGTACGCCGGCAACTGCGGTTCAGGAGGTGCGCGAATCCTGTTCGGCGGCCGAGCTGGCGATGGCGGATGTGTAACGGAGGCTGGTTTTGGCGCCGAGGGAGAAGACGTGCGCGAGGTGAAGGGGGTCGGCGCCGTTGGTGAGGGCCTCTTCGAGGATGCGGTCCTGCCGTAGCCGGTCGACGCTCACCGGTAGTTTCTTGACCAGCTTGTCCATCCAGAACGTGCCCACCGCCGCAGTGGTTGTTGCCGTGTTCCGGCTGATCAGCAGGTGCGGATTTGTGCTGTTCGGCCAGCGGCGGCGCCGGTAGGCGAGGTAGTCGGTGATCGCCTCGGCGGTGTACTCGTCCAAAGGACGGTCCAGATCCTCCGGGTCGAGACGGCGTCCTGGCAGGTCAGCTTCTTCCAGCAGCAGCGACCGGATTCGGTGGGCAGGCAGAGCATGGATACCGGATAGTGCGACGACCACGCGAAGGGCCGGTTCCTGCAGGGCGGCCTGAGCCACGGACTCCACCTCGTCCGCGGTGAGCGACAAGGGGATCGAGACGGGAAGTCTTCCGCCGTGGACGCCGCGCGTCGGGTTGGTGAATACCAGCCGCTCGGCCTTGAGCGTTCGGAACAGCCCACGCAGTGCACTGGCGTCGTATGCGCGATGGGGACGGTGGGCGAGCCATTCGATGACGTCGTCTCGGGTGACCTGACGCAGTGTTGTGTACTTCGCCGCGTACTCGGTCAGGAACGGCAGGATGCTCCCCAGGTTGGTGATGATCGTGGACCTGGCCCGTGGTCTGCGGCGGGAGGTCCCGTGCCGCAGGATATTGATCCAGATATCCAGCTCCGCCCGAATGTCCGGTGCAAGAGAGGCGAAGTGTGTCTCGCACCAGGCATCGAGTGAGTCCGGACGGTCGTCGAGGAAGATCTCCAGGTCCTCGAACACCTCCAGGACGTGATTGGCCGGCACCGCAGTGTGGGTGAGCTGGGCGATCGTCGAGGCCAGGATCACCTCGCCCGGCCGGTGAACCGCGCAAAGAATCCTGATGCCCCTCCGCACCGACCCGAGGGTGCGGGGAGGCCAGCCGCGAAGTTCCGCGATCCGCGCCGCCCGTGTACTCAAGGCCGTGGCCAGTTCCGGAGCCAGGAGTGGTGCCAGGCTGCTGACGCCCCTCAGATCACGGTGCATCTCGAACAGGGAGGGCTCTGACCACCGCGGCTGGACGCCGTGCAGCCGTCCTCCCAGCGGCTCAAGCTCGGGCCGCTGATCGTTCGCTCTCGGTGGGAGTCCGCCGCGTGGCCTCAGGGTGCCGATGATGAACAACTGCTGCCCGGTGCGGGCGGCGACCGTCAGGTCGACACGCGTCTTGTTGTCCGGACCAGCGATCAGGCCGGCCTGGCGACGGCAGAGCCGACAGACCCCGTCGATCGCGGCGACCTCGCGCTGGCAGACGTCGCAGTGCTGGCTGGTCGCCTTCGCGACGAACCCCCAACATGCCTTGCAGCGGGGCCTGTCGAACCAGCCCCAGCCCATGCAGTCGCGGCAGCTGCGGGTCGCCCAGGGCCGTGATCTCCGGGCGGGCGTACTCATAGCGGCGGTCCTGAACGGCCCGGCCGACGCTGATGCATGACCGGGGTGCCACCGACAACCTGCCGCGGTGTCTCCTCGACGGCCGTGGTCTCTTGCCTGCCGGCGGACTGCTCCGGGACCAGGAGCTCGGCGGGCGTGCAATCCAGCACCTCGCAGATGATGTCGAGGTCGTCGAGGCGGACGGTCAGCGGCCGCCCGGACCACAAGTGGGACATCTTGCCCGCCGAGATCACCAACCCGGCCTCCGCGAGCATCCGCTGCAGCTCGGACGCCTTCCAGACGTCACGCTGGGCGGCGACCATCCGCAGGTTCCACTTCACCGGTGTGTTCCTCCGAATCGAGCCGCAGCCCGCTGGCCTGCACGGATCCACGCGTCCTCAACGTGGGACTTCTCAACGTGCACATAAATCATGGTCGTGTTGAGCCACTCATGTCCGAGGATCTCCTGGATGGCAACGACGTCCATGCCGTTGCGGTAGAGGTCAGATGCCGCGAAGTGCCGCAGCACGTGCGGCGTGAGTTGCCCGGCCTGATGCGGCAGATGCCGTGCCACCGCCGCGGCCAGCCCGGTCCGCAGTGCGTCGTCCGTCACCGCCCTGCTGGAGCCGTCGCCGTATCGGCGTTCGGAGGGAAACAACGGGGCTCGGGGGTCGTTGACCCGCTCGTCGAACTCCCAGCGAGGCCCAGTGAGCCACCATTCCAGCAGGTCACGGGAACCATTGATCAGTGGGACCAGCCGTTCCTTCTTGCCACGGCCCTGGCTGCCCTTGCCCTTGAGTAAGACCTTGCCGAACCGCCCCAGGTCCCAGCGGACGTCACCGATCTGCAGCAGACACAGTTCCGAGATGCGCGGTCCGATGAGGCTGGTCAGCCGCGAGGCAGTGTAGTTCCGGGCAGCCGGAGCGTACTTGCGGGCCTCCTCCATGTCGCATCGCCAGCCGTCGAAGAGCGTGCCGATCTCCGTTTCCGGCGGCGGGATCCGCAGCCTCGCCGAGGTGCCTCCGCGCGGACGGTTGACCTCGTCCAGCGGGGACTCGACGACGAATCCGGTGGCCGCGTGAATCGCGGCCTTGTGCCGGAGCTCAAGGAATTCGAAGAACACCGCGAAGGCCACGGCCTGGCGGACCTTGGTGCCCGAGGCCGAGTCGCGGCGGTGCCGGCCGAAGTACCGGTCGAGGTCCTGGGGCTCCATCTCCCACAAGGGCCGGCCGAACCACTCCCGCAGGGCCAACACGGGACCGACGTCACCGCGGATGGTGTCATCGAGGACTCCGGCAGAGGCCCGGGCGAGAACGAACTCAGCGAGTAGGTCCTGCTCGAAGGCCGCGACTTCCTCGACCGTCTCCAGCCGCAGCTCCGGCCGCAGATCGCGCACAACGGCCAGTCCCATCCCGTTCCTCCCCTTCAGCTATCAGGCGACTCCTCCATAACAGCCGAGAAGACTTCAGGATCTACGAGGAACGAGCAGTAATCACCCGATCGTGTCCGGTCAGCCGAAATGTCCAGATCAGGAGGCCGTGAAGGTCATCGACGGGGTTCAGACGCTGCGGGAACTCACGGGAACATCGACAAAGTGCGAGCGAAAGGCGATCCACCGGTCGGCCTCGAGTCTTCCCCTGCTCTGCCCCAACACCCTGGCGACGGCGGCCTTCAGGTTGTCGTAACGGACCTTGGTGCGCGGAACCCCGCCCAGAGTCCGCAGTGCGTGGACGTGGCCTTCAAAGAAAGCTTCCTGGCCGCAGGAGGCGAACACACGGTGGACGGCCCTGCCCGAATACGACAGCCGGAAGGAGAAGAGGTAGCAGGTGACCAGTTCGCCGGCCAGACGTACGGTCACGTCACCGAAGTCGACCTCCGCTTCGTGACCGGGCAGGTGGGTCTGCGGGACGAACGCTTCCAGCGGCGCCTTGCCGGACTCGACCAGGATCTCGGGCTTCCGGCCGGCGACGTAATAGCGCACCACCCCGTAGGAGACGTCCGCCCCGTGCTCCTCGACCAGCCGGTGAAAGATCCGGGTGACGGTGTGCCGCTGCTTGCGGGGCGCGTCCAGGTCCGCCCGCAGGATCTCGTCGATCACCGCCTTGTACGGGTCCAGCGTGGTGGCTCGGGGAGGCAGCTTCTTGCGGGGCTCCGGCCAGGACGAGTCCAGCGCTTTCCGGACCGTCCGCCACGTCACGCCGTGCTTGCGCTCAAGCTCCCGCATCGACATGCCACCGCGATGGTCACGCCGGATCGCCGCGTACAGCTCGACCTTCGACATCTGCGGCATGACCAGGACCTTTCACCAGGAGCATCCCGATGCTGCCCTGGCAAGAACCCCAGCGCCTCCCGAACTCATCAACATCACCCGACCGTGGTTCTGGGCGCCTCCCAAACCCGTCGACAAGTGACGTCACTACTGGGTTCTGGCACAGATCTTGGGGAACCATAGCGGAGCGTGACCTCGGTGTTCGATTGCGAGTGACTGACTCGTGCGAGACGGCGCACGCCTTGGTGTCTGAAGGCCGGAAGTGACGCTCCCTCAGGTGCATTCCGTTCGCTGCTCTGGCTGGCTGTGAACAGTGATAGTGCTGGGCATGCAGACCGATGCACCGTTCTGGGATTCGCTGGTGTTCGACGGGATCGACGATGTGGAGGTCGAGGCGGTTACGGTCGCGTTCGGCACGGTAGAGGTGGTAGCAAGAGGCCGCATGACGGGGGCGGCGTGTCCGGACTGCGGCCGCTTCGCGGACCGGGTCCACGACCGTTACCAGCGCAGGCTGAAAGACCTTCCGCTCGCAGATCAGAGCTTTGTGATCCGGCTGATGGTCCGGCGATTCATCTGCGGGTCGGCGGACTGTCCGCGCCGAACGTTCGCCGAGCCGTTCTCCCGGCTGGCCGCGCCGTACGCGCGGTTCACCACACGGCTGAACCGGGCCCTGGAGCGGGTGGGGCTCGCCTTGGCGGGACGAGCCGGCTCTCGACTGGCGGCCCAGCTCGGCTTCGGTGCGGGACGGATGACCTTGTTACGCAGGGTCATGGCGTTGCCCGATCCGCGATTCAGTACTCCACGCGTGCTGGGCGTGGACGACTTTGCGATCCGTCGCGGCCAGACCTACTCCACCGTCTTGACCAGTGTCGAAGACCATCGCGTGGTCGATGTGCTCCCGACACGTGAAGCCGGGCCGCTGGCAGCTTGGCTGGACTGCCATCCCGGCGTGGAGATCATCTGCCGGGACCGGGCGGGTGCCTACGCCGAGGGCGCGCGGCGCGGTGCACCCGGCGCTTTGCAGGTCGCCGACCGGTTCCATCTGTGGCAGGGCCTCGGCCGCGCCGTGGAGACCTGCGTCGCTGCCCACCGCGACTGTCTGCGCACGCCGGCGCCCAGCGGCACGCTGACGGAGGCCACCCGACCGACTTCAGGGGGATCGCAAGACGACGCGGAGCCCGTCGGCCGGCGGGCCGCGCGAAAGAAGGCCGCACACGCCCTGGTCCACGAGATGCTCGCCCAGGGGCACTCGCGCCGGGCGATCGCCCGGCATCTGGGCTGGGGCCTCAACACCGTCCTCCGGTACGCGAACGCCTCACGCTGGCAGGACACCATCCGCGAGAAACGGCCCCGGCCCAGCAGACTCGATCCCTACAAGCCCTACCTCGAACGACGATTCACCGAGGGATACACCAGCGTCACCCAACTCCACGGCGAACTGGTCGCCGAGCAGGCTCCCGTCACCTACGGCATGGTCCGAGCCCACATTGCCACCTTGCGCAGGGACCCGTCCGCCGCACCGCCACGGCCAGCGACCGTACGGCAGGTGACCGGCTGGCTCACCCGCCACCCCGCCACCCTGAGTGAGGAGGACCGCATCGGCCTCAAGGACCTTTTGACCCGTTGTCCGGAACTGGACACGGCTGCCGGACATGTCCGGGACTTCGGCGAGATGCTCACCGACCGCCTCGGCGCCACGCTCCCTGCCTGGATCGACGCAGTCGAAGCCAGCCGGCTGCCCGGGCTCACTGGCTTCGCGCTCCACCTGCGGCGAGACCTCGACGCCGTGATCGCCGGCCTCACCCTGGACTGGAGCTCGGGCAGCGTCGAGGGAGCCGTGAACCGCATCAAGAGGATCAAGAGGCAGCTCTACGGCCGAGCCGGCTTCCACCTGCTCCGGAAGATGATCCTGCTGCAGTAGCGCCTCGCAGTGGCTATTCGAGGTGCGACTCCCGATACCTTCCTCAGGCTGTTCCTCCAAGTGAAAGCGGGCAGCCACGTCCGGCTGCGCGACTTGCAGGACAGGGAGATGCGGCAGCGATGTCATGCTTTGGCATCGGGCATGCCGCTGGTGACGACGATCGCCGCCACGTCGCCGGTCTTCGTGCGGCCCAACCAGACGACGCCGCCCGACTGGGCCCCGAACGTGACGAGATCGGCTTGCTGCGACTCATCGCGTACCCGTTCGCACCCGTCGGCCAGCTGCTCGGTACCGCGCGGGGCAGGGACCCCGTCTATGAACGTGCGAAACGGTGCGGACAAGGTCGTCCACGCGCCTGCGTCGGCGAAGCAGCCGACATTGGCATCGGAGAAGAAGCGGGGCTCCTCGCCCGGCTTCAGCCGGGCGATGTCGTCCTCGACACTCAGGCCCATCTCCCATCCGACGACAGGGTCGTCGCTGATGCACAGGCGCGTCGCGGCGCACTCAACACCGTCGACGTGCTCGCCCATGAACTCGTACGGGCCTGCCGTCCACGCGATCTCTACCCGGTAGACGCCCGGGGGAATGCGCACCGCCAGCTCCCGCGGGGGCGTGGTCGGCAGCCCTCTTCTGTACTCCCAGACCTGGTCGTCATGGAATGGCGCATCGACGACGAGCCGGCCGCTCGGTACGCGGATCGTCGTCAGCTCCTCGATGCCCGTCACGACTACCGGCGTTGTCGGATCGTCGTACACCGTCCCAAGGTGAGCACCGGGCGTGAAAGCCGCCTCCAAGTACCAGGCGGCCTCAGGCCCGGCTGCCAGCCGCGCGTCCCCGACCCACTCCATGTCCTACTCCCTCCTCGCCACCCGGCCGGGCGGTCAACCGAAAGCTACGTGGGCCCGCTGACATCGGCACTTCTTGCATCGTCGCAATCCGTGATCGCTCCCCAAGATCTGTGCCAGAACCCACTACTGCTCGATAAAGCCACGGGGACGGTCACAGACCGGCGACCTGCAGATATTCGAGTCGTAGCGCTCGCGGATCCGGCGCTCGCCTGCGACGTTCCCCTCCTTGCGCCAGCGGGCGTAGTGCGTACCACACCACTCCTTCGTCCGCCGTGGCCGCTCGCACCCCGAGACCGTGCATTGCCGCGTCCCCAACGCCGGTGCCGCAGTGGAATACACCCGCACCGGAGTATCCGGGTCGCCGTACTTCTTCCACCTCCAGTAGTGCTTCGGGCACCACCCCCGCGATTCCGCGGCGTTCTGGCACGCCTCCACGCCACCCAACTTCCAGGGGGCATCCGTCGTCATGCCCGCATCGTTGTCTGCCCACCGACTTCGGCAGGCACCACGTGCCCGTACGCATGCTCGAGTCACTCTTCTGGCCTGGCAGCGGCACAGAAGCCAAACGGCAGTTGGCCAGTCACGGTCCAGGTACCGCTTCCCAGCGGAGCAACCGCAGGCCGAACGATCTATAGCCGGGGCTGCTGGCCAACTACGAATCAATGTGGCCATCCGCCGACACAACGTCACAGATCAGGTCAGACCGGCCGTGCGGCGCCACGTCTCCGGCCTCTGTCCGCAGGCCCGGTCGGGCGGAAATGATCACATGACTGATGACGACGTGAAGCGCGCGGCCCGGACCCGCGCCAAGATCCTGGACGGTCTCGCCCGCGCGGAGCGGGCCCTGTTCACCCAGCCCGCACCTAAAAGAGCGTTTTGTCCTGGCAGGAGTGTTTGGCAACGCAGTGCTGCCGTGGATGATTGCGGGGTGTTGGTTCACGTGGAAGCGGTGGGGCAGGTCGCCGACGGGCGCGCGACGGTTCGGGTGCGCTCGGAGGTGGGTGCCGCTGCGGCGTTCTGGTGCGGCGATCCGACGGGAGTGGGCCGCGAACATCATGTGGAGTGGACCGTTGAAGAGGACGTGGCCTGGGGCGGCAACACTCGACCGGCCACTTCATCTTCACCCGGGGTGGATGAGGAGGAAGGCGGTCGGATCGTCTTTCGGGGGCGGCTGGGCCTGACGGGCGATGGCGGAGCCATGCTGGAAGTAGCTGGAACCCGCATCCTGTTCGACCTCGCCGACCCGCCGCCATCGACTGCTGTCGATGGAACGTGGGTCGAGATCAGTGTGGAGCGGAACAGCGTCAGCCTGTGGCCCTACCTGCTGTGATTCGCAGGAGCCCGACGCTGCCGCCGTTCAACTGTCGCGCCAGTTGTGGGTCGATTCGCGTGTGAGTCTGCGGCTCATGAGGTCGATCATCGCTATGTTGATCATGGCTTCGGAGCGGTGTGGGTGGGTTTCGTAGTCGCGGGCGAGGCGGCGGTGGTGCATCAGCCAGCCGAAGGTCCGCTCGACGACCCAGCGCCGCGGAATCACCTTGAAGCCCTTCTGGGCGGGGTCGCGGCGGGTGACTTCGACGTCGATGCCCAGGCGGGCGCCGTGGTCGATGGCCTTGGTGCGGTAGCCGCTGTCGGCCCACGCCTTCGTGACGCGAGGTTGGCCTTCGGCAATGTTCGAGAGCAGGCGGATTCCGCCGGCGTTGTCGGAGACGCTGGCGGCGGTGACCAGCACGGCCAGCAGGAGGCTGACGGTGTCGACGCCGATGTGCCGTTTGCGGCCCGCGATCTTCTTGCCCGCGTCGATGCCCTGGCCGGCCGCGGGCACGTTGGCCGAGGTCTTGATGCTCTGGGCGTCGAGGATGCAGGCGCTGGGCTCGGCGTCTCGGCCCTCGGCCTTCCGGACCAGCCGTCGCAGGAGTCCGTTGAGCTGGTCGAAGACGCCGTCCTTCTGCCAGGCGGCGAAGTATCCGTAGACGGTTTCCCACGGGGCGAAGTCGCGTGGCAGGTACCGCCATGGGATCCCGGTCCGGTCGACGTAGAGAATGGCGTCCATGATCCGGCGCAGGTCGTGTTCGGGCGGCCGCCCGATGTCCAGGCCCTTCCCTCTGCGTTCCACTCGCCAGGCTGTCAGGGTTGGTTCGAGCAGTTCCCAACGGGCATTGGACAGGTCACTGGGGTACGGCCGCTGTCGGCTAGGCATGTTTCCGTAGTACCGATGGCAGTCGTCCCGCCACAGGGCGCAAACGGGCCGACCGGGGGCGTGTTGGGATCAGACAGGAGCGAAGGGACCGAAACGGACCCTCGAAGGCCGTCACCCGCCCCATCTGCCACAACAAGCGTCTACCACCTCAGCCGGCCCGAAGCGGTCCGCCATCTGAACTGCAATGAAGCCCCCCCGCCGGGACAAAACGCCCTTTTAGCCTGCGCCCGCTCAGCCTGCCGACGCTCCTTATCCTCTGCGGCCTCGAGCTCGCGGATCCTCTGGTCCGCGCACCGCAGCTGCCACGCGAGGTACTCGCGCGTCGCCCGCCACTTGTCGAGGCTGGATATCGCACCAGAGCCGGCGCCGGACATCGCTCTCAGCCCGCCTCACCGGCCGGCTGCTCATGGGCGTGCTGCAGCGCCATGCGGGCCGCGACCACGTTCTCGCTCAGCCCCTCCCAGTACGGGTGCGTCATCACCGTGGTGCTCAGCTCCAGGAGCTGCGCCCGGTAGGCCGCGAGCTGTTCGCGTTGCTCGTCGGTGTAGCCGGGGCTGTCGGGCTTGGCGGAGCGGTAGCCGGAGTGCAGCTGCTTGTCCGCCTCCCATCCGGGCATCGGTTCGGCCGACCACGCCAGCGTCTTGGCGTACTGCTCCATGGCGGCACGGGTGCGGTGGAGGGCGAGCTGGGCGTCGCGCAGGTCCTGGGGGAAGTCGTACGTGGGCACACCTGAATAGTACGACTGTTCGAATGTGGTTTGCGAGGACACGCCGGTCACCGTTCCCGCGCTCACCCGGGCGGCCTCGCCCCACTCCGGCCGCATCCTCAACGAAGCAACCGAAACCGCCGACCCCTCAGGCTGATGAGGCTCTTCGGGATCACGGAGAAGACCGCCATGCACTACGTCACCGCCGCCCACCCCGAGAAGACCGCTCGCCTTCCTCGCTGAACACCTGGGGCTGATCCGTGGACCAGGATGGCTGGCCCCCGCCAACCTCAGCGGGAGCCAGCCAGTAGCTGCTTAGCGCTCGACGAAGGTTCGGATGGCCCAGTCAGTCACGGCGCGGGCCGCGCCCGAGAAGACGCCGCGCACAGCTGAGCAGAGCACTAGGCACTGTTTCTCGGATCATGTTCTGAGCCAGATGACGAGGGCTGCGAGGGTGACAGTGCCGAGGTAGATGTAGGCGCGTTTCTCGTAGCGGGTGGCGACGGCGCGGAAGCCTTTCAGGCGGTTGATTGCGCGTTCGACGGTGTTGCGCTTCTTGTATCGCTCGCTGTCGAAACCGGTGGAACGGCCGCCTCGGGAACCGCGATTCTTGCGGTGTCTCTGCTGGTCGAGGCGTTCGGGGATCGTGTGCCGGATGCCGCGTCGCCGCAGGTAATGACGGTTCTTCCGAGAGGTGTAGGCCTTGTCCGCCAGGACATGGTCGGGCCGGGTCCGGGGTCGGCCGACTCCGATGCGGGGCACGGAGACCTGCTCCAGCACTCGCTCGAACTGGGGGCCGTCACCGTAGTGTCCGGGTGTCAGGACGAGGGCGAGGGGCCGGCATCGCCCGTCGGCGGCAAGGTGGATCTTGGTGGTGAATCCGCCGCGGGAACGTCCCAGACACTCGCCGATCTGACCACTTCCTCCAGCCGGACCGTCAGTTTCCTCAACACCGGATCGACCTGGTTCGTCCCCCCAGCGATCCCCTTTTGAGGGGCCGCGACCGCCGTCGCCTTGCGCGCGCCCGCGGCGTGCTGGTGGGCCCGCACAGCTGTCGAGTCCACCGAGACGTCCCAGTCGATCTGGCCCGCAGCGTCCTCGGCCGCCTGGATCCGCGACAGCAGCATCGTCCAAGTTTCATCCGCTGACCAGCGGCGATGGCGTTTGTAGACGGTCTCCCACGGCCCGAACCGCTCCGGTAGATCCCTCCACTGCACGCCCGTCCGGACCCGGTAGAGCACCCCGTTGATCACCCGACGGTGGTCACTCCACCGGCCCCCGCGGGCCCCACCAGGAGGCAAGAACGACTCCAGCCTGTCCCACTCCGCATTCGTCAGATCACCACGGCCCATACAAACAGCCTGACCCCAACACCCCACGCACGTCAGGAGATCCGAGAAACAGTGCCTAGCAGCTTGCCCGCCGGGGCGGGTTCAGGACACGTACCGTTGGACATTAGGGTCCCTTCTCTCAGGTTGGTGATCCGAGGCCCGCCGGCTTGGTTGGACGCCGTCCGGCGGGCCGCTTTTATGTCAGCACCCAAGTCCCAGTCTGTTCAGATTCTGAGATCAAGCAGGATCATGTGAGACTTCATGAGACTTTGTGGTGTGCTGCGGAGGGGACTCGATGCCGAACAGACGACGATCGATCGATGCTTCTACTCCACTGGGCGGCTTCGCGTTGAAGTTGTTGGACCTGAAACGGAAGGCACTTGCGCAGGCGGGCTCGTCTTCCCGCGCCCGCGCGATCAGCATCGACAAGATTGCCGCCCCGGACGGCTTGTGGAAGACCAGCAGAGCCTCGATCTACGCGGCGCTGAACGGCACTCGGCTACCGTCGACGGACACGCTGTGCGCGATGGTGACGGCGTGGGACGAGGACAGCGCTGAGGCAAGGGGAAGGTGGCTGCGGCTTCGGTCCGACGTGGAGGACGCGCTCATGGGCACGGAGCCCGCCTCGTCACCGGGGAACGTCGACGCCGCCATGGAGAAGCCGCTGCCCGGGCCGCAGGACCAGCTGGGCGAGGCAGAGTTCACGGGGTCGTCCAAGGTGGTGCCCGATGTGGCCTCCCACATCGAGCTGAAGCAGATGCTCAGGGATGCTCTGGAGAGGTCGGGACTGACCAAGTCCCAGGTCGCTGCGCGCACAGAACTTGGCCGCACGACGGTGTCCCAGTGCATTCAACACGGAAGGCTCATCTCCGTCTGCGAATACCCTGTACGCCTTGTCCAGAGCCCTGCGCCTGGACAAAACGGAGCAGGCTCGGCTCTTGGCTTTGCGGGAGCTGGCCGTCACTGGGCGCGGCCCGCGGAACATCGGCCACGTCTAAGACGGGGCGCGTCCGACTCCGGCTTGTGGCAGAGGCAGCCCATTACGCCTGCGTGAGGCGACTCCAGGTAGGATTCCAGCTACTCACCACGAGCACGAACCCGCGCGGGAGACCCCCGAACTGGCGCGTCTCGGGCGAGTTCCGCTCTCGCCACGTCCAGGAATCCGCGAACTCGCGCGTTTCCCGTAACTCCGGGGCGGAACTGGCGGCCGGTGCGCAAGTCCGGCTCGAAGGCGTCCAGCACGACCCGGCGGAAGAGCCGGCGCTGGGCGGGAGCGAGGTGCTGGAAGTCGGCGGTGAAGCGGGGGAGGGTCTCGAAGGTGGGCACGGTGGTCTCCTCCGGGCAGCACGACGAAGCCCCGGCGGGCGCCGGGGGCTTCCTTGGCGGTGCTCGTTCCTTGGAGCGGTGGTGATGCTCAGCGGTGTTTGTCGGTCCCGTTCGGGTCGTGATGTGCCTGCGGCCGGAGAGCGATGACATTCGCGTTCGGCTCGAAGCCGCTTCCCGCCTGACGGCCAGTTGGGCAGAAAGTCTGGCCGCTGCTCCCGCCTGGCGGGTCGCACGACTGTCCGGCCTTTTCTTGCAGGTCAGGGCCGTGTGGCGTGGTCTTCATGATGGATATCGCGATCATTCGAGCTGGTCAGATGTACCGGTACTACCTGCGCCAGGTCGTTGTCGGCGACGGCCGCCGCCCGGCGCGCACGCCGCTGCGCGAGGCTCAGGAGGAGGCCGGCGTCCCGGCCGGGCGATGGATGGGCCACGGCCTGGCCGCGCTCGGGCTGAGCGAGGGTGAGGAAGTCACCGAGGCGCAACTGCGGAACCTGTTCGGCGAGCGGGGCCGGCACCCGTACGCGGACCGGATCGAGGCCGAAGAGCTTGCCGCGGGGAAGTCCCCGAAGCAGGCGTTCAAGGCCGGCGCCCTGGGGCGTCGGGTGACGGTTACCGGGTTCGATCTCGTGTTCCGGCCGCAGCCGACGATCTACCTGTTGTGGGCGCTGGGTGATGAGGAGACTCGGCGGGTGATCGAGGCCGCGCACGAGCGGGCGGATCGAGCGGGTCCTGGAGTGGATTGAGGTCGAGTCGGCGGTGATCCGGTACGGCAAGGACGGGTATCTGCAAGGTCCTGCCGCCCGGCGGCCTGGTCGCGGCTCGCTTCCGCCACTACGAGGCACGCTCCGGTATGCCGCTGTTTCATGACCATGTGCTGCTGTCGGTGAAGGGGCAGCGCCTGGACGGGAAGTGGGGGTCGGTCCACTTCGAGGTCGTGTTGGAGAACACGGTCGCCGCGTCCGCGCTCTACAACGAGATCGTGGCTGCTGAGGTCTGTGAGGAGCTGGGCCTGGCTACCGAGCCGCGCGTGGTGAGCACCGGGCGGCGTCCGGTCATGGACATCGCGGGCGCGCCCCACGAGCTGATCCGCTGGACCGCCAGCCGCGGGGAGCAGATCGACGCCTGCCTGGCGGACCTGGAGTACGAGTACGTCACCGCCGTCGACGACGAGGGCGAGCTGAAGCACTGGTCCGCGGTCTCCGAGCGGGCCCGGGTGGAACTGATGCAGCTGGCTCCCCACAAGACCCGGCCGCCCAAGCAGAAGAAGGCCCGGTCACTCGCGCAACTGCGCGCTGAGTGGAAGCAGAGCGCGATCGACACGTGAAGGTGGCTGCCGACGTCATCAACTCGCTCCTCGAGCGCGCCCGCGCCGCAGCCGCCGCGATCCGGGCCCGGTCGCCGCCGTGGTCGATGTCGCCCTGGCGGCCGTCGACGTCGCCGCGGTGGTGATCGTGATGAACGGCGGCGGCCGGTTCCACCGCCGGCATCTGCTCGCCGAATCCCGCCGCCACCTCGCTCTGGTCCTGCGCGGCCGGCGCCGCGGACCCCCGCCCGGACGAGACCATTGTGCGTGCCGCCATCTCCACTTACTGCCTGGACATCAGCGAGCCGAAGACCAGACGCGGCCTGCTCTCGGACTACCGCTCCCTACACCGCCCGGTGGGCGCTGTCCGACCTCGATCTCCCCGGCGCCCGCCGACCGCTGTCCCCGACCCGGACCGACTGCCCCCGGCCGACCCCGGCGCATCGGCCCCGGCGGCTCCCCAACTGCCGGGCCAGAGGGCGAGGGAGTGGGAGATACCCCGCGTCCCGTTGAGCTACGACCGTGCCGTCCTCGCCGGCGCGGC
This sequence comes from Streptomyces sp. LN549, assembly GCF_043203805.1. Taxonomy (NCBI): domain Bacteria; kingdom Bacillati; phylum Actinomycetota; class Actinomycetes; order Kitasatosporales; family Streptomycetaceae; genus Streptomyces; species Streptomyces sp. LN549. The sequence continues at coordinate 9,087,781 of NZ_JAZHRI010000002.1, forward strand.
CGTACGGGAGAAGCTGCGCACCACCACCGTCACCGCCGTGCGGGGTCGGGCGTACGACGTCGCCGCGCACCAACAGCAGGCGGCGATGCTCGAGCAGCTGCTCGCGCCCCCGGCCGCTGACCCCGAGGACGACGACCGTGGAGCCGGAGGCCGGGCCACGGTCGGGGAGCGACCCGACAGCACTGCGCACGCTGAAGGCGTCGCGCAACGTGACGTGGAAGCCCTCGATCTCACCGACGAACGACTGCGCCATCTCCAGGACGCCTTCACCAAGTCGGCCGACCGCGCCCGCGAGACGATGAGCTGGTACGCCAATCCGGAGGACACCACCCCACCGCGCCCGGTGCGCGAGGACGACCAGCGCGCGCACCGCCCCCAGCAGCCAGACCGACACCGCGGGCCAGAAGCCGGCCGTTGAGTGCACCCGGCGCGGCCCACTGGATGTACACCGACGATGTCGTGCCAGTGGACACCACCGTGTTCGGTATCGACTCCACTGGGCGGAGCCTAGTGGGTGGAGTGGCCGACATCTTGTGGGACGGTGCCGCGCATCCACCTGGTGCGCTCAGCTCAGGTCAAGGAGAACGCGCCGCCTCCACCTCGCCCACCCCCTGCACCGAGTCCACCTCGATGCGCATGGGGCGGGGCCGCGGGCAGCGGTCAGCGGGACTGCACGGTGCGGGCCCACTCCAAGTGTTCGTCGCGCATGGTCTCCAGGTGGCGGCGGTGTCTTTGTGGCTGTCGGGGTCGGGGATGACGTTCTCGACGAAGCGGATGATGCTGCGGGCGATGCTCAGCACGGCCGTAGTGGGGGAGTCGCGCGTCCATTCCCGCAGGGCGGACAGCAAGATGCATCCGACCTCGTCCAGGGCGAAGGAGTCCGCGTGCGGCTCCCTGTCGCCCAGGACCCCCGTGACGGGGAAGACGATGTTCTCGGCGAGCCGCAGCAACAGGAAGGCCAGCTCTGGGAGTGGCCGACGTGCGGCCGGAGGCGTAGTTCCCGCCCTCGCTGACCGTACAGATCACCGGGCACCTAAAATGAGACGGTGATCGTGCAGGTCGCGGTCCCCCGCTACTCATGATCGTGTCTGTTCGTTGAGGGATCCCCTAACGAACAACCCCTGGCGCGGCGCCCTGAGGTTGATCACGTTGGTGCCTATGCGCGGGACGTGCGGAATCTCAGTCGCGCGAGTGCCCCCTCAGCCTCATGTCGGACGTAGCTGTCGAGAGCGGGGTCGGTGACGACCAGGGCGAGAAGGCGGGCTGCTCTTTCTGCGTGTCCCCCGAACTCGGCAAGGGCTATGGCGGCAGCCACGCGCGCGTGTTGACCCAAACGGTGCTGTCTGTGGCGAGCATGGCGAGAAGGCGGGCTGCTTCCTCGTCATGTTCGCTCACCTCGGCAAGTGCTTTGGCGGCCGAACAGCAGACATGATCTGGGTTGCCATCGGCGGCGAACGTGGCGAGGAAACAAGTCCCCTCCTCGGCGTGGCCGGGCATCTTCGCCAGACTCTGGGCCGCATAGATGCGACGGAAGGCGTCGACATTGGTGTCGGCCATGAACGTGGCGAGGAGGCGGGCGCCCTCGTCCTCATATCCCTCCACTCCCGCCAGCGTCTGGGCCGCCCAGACACGGTCAGAATTCTCAAGAGTTGTATTGGCGGCGCAGTGCCGCGAGGAAACGAGCCCCCTTCTCGGTGTGACCGACCAACCTGGTCAAGCCCTCGGCCGCCTGGACGCGAGATGTGGGGTTGAAAGCGGTGTCGGTGGCGAGCGTTGTCAGGATGTTTGCCGCCCCCGTTGCACGGCGCCCCACTTCGAGCTGACCTCGCATGGCGTTGGAGTGGGCGCCGTGCTCAACGACGTCGGTGGCGAGCGTGCCGAGGAGGCGACGAGCGTCTCCGCGGCGTACCCGTCCATGCTGGCCAGTGTTCGGCGCAGCGCGTCCACACGGCTGAGGTCAGGAATGGCGGGATCGACGGCGATATTGGTGTGAGGAGCGTGGCTGTGGGTTGACCGGGGAGTCCGGTTCTCAGCCAGATCTGGCTGGCCAAGAAGTCCAGAGCGGCTAGTGGATCGTCCGTCATGCGCGTCATCGACTGGTCACAAACTGCGCGGGCGTCTGCACCGTGGAGGAGTTGGTCCAAGAGGAAGCCGACGTAGGACGGTTCGAGGCCAGGGGGCCACGGCTGGTCGCGACTCGGGGTCCAACGAAACAAGGCCTGGCCCGCGTGCGCGCGGGCATGGGTGTTTCGGGTGGCGTAGCGGGCGGCGTGATACTCGAGGAAGGTCTGATGGGGGAAGCCGAGCCCGTCTGCATGGTGATACAGCAGGCCGCTGTGTCTGAGAAGGTCGTCCAGGAACGCTTGCCAACGCTTGGCCGGTACATCGTCAGGGCGGTGCACGGCCATGAGTGAGGCCACTGCCTCGGCTGCTGAGGTCGGTTGCCCGGTGAGCCATTGGTAAGCCAGGTAGTCGATCAGTTCGGGTAGCTGTTCGTGGATCTGCTTGGCGGCGGCGGCGACCTTCGACGCGCTTTCGCAGCCTCGAGATCTGTCAGCAGGTGATCCATCGCTTGTTCGTGGCTGTCTGCGACTTCCCTGCTCTTGTTGTGCAGGTAAACCAGGCCGGTGAATTGCGTGTCACGGCGCTGCGGCCGGCGGGCAACGGCCGCTCGGGCTGAGCGAGGTAGAGCTGGCAGAGCATGAAGGCCATCAGCGGGGTGCGGGCTGGCTCGGCCAGGGAGGCGCCGCGCAACGCGCTGATGAACTCCTCGGCGCGATGGGTAGCCCTCCGGTTGCGGCCAGCGGGTGTTTGAAGTACTTTCCGACGTAGGCGTGCACGTCTTCGAGGGCGAAGGGCTGCAGTTCGTAGCGCGAGGCTGTGTCGCCGAGGACGCCCAGTTCGTTGTGGGGCAGGGGGCGGGTGGCCACGACGCACCGGTACAGCGGGGGATCTTCCGCGATGGCTGTCTTCAGTTTTTCTAGAACAGCGCGGCGCTCGCTGGCGTTGGGCAGTTCGTCCAAGCCGTCGACGAGGAGTTGCCAGTGTGCCCCGGCGCACGGCAACTGCAGGAAGCGCTCGGGAGGCAGGGAGGGGTTGCGCCCGTGGTCGGGGAGAACGTCGCTTGCGGCGGCGAGGCCCTCGTGTACGTGGGTGGTCTTTCCGACGAGGGTGCGGGCGCTCACCCAGACCGGAACGGGGCGCGAGCGTTTCCCGGCGGAATGCTTGTCGGCGAGCCACTGGTCAGCGGCCTTGCGTACCTGTGCGCGCAGCAGCGTGGATTTCCCGACGCCCGGACCGGCGATGACCACGGAGATGCGCGCGTCGTTGCCGAAAACGACTTCTGCAGGTTCGAGCGGGGAGTCGTCTCGGGGCCCGGGGTGCGCATCCGGGGCTGCCGGGCGGCTTTGCTGACGCACGTAAACTTCCGTCAACGGCGGCGGCGTACCTTCGGCATCGTCAAGGTCCGGGTCGTACAAGCCCAGGTACGGGTGTGCTGCGGCCGCAGCACGGGCGCCAGCGAGGTAGCGCAGCAGCCCCTCATCCAGGCTGGTGCGCCGGGGAGGGGTGAGCTTGGCCTGCTCCCAGCGGATCTTCCACAGCTCGTGGTGGTATTGCCACTCGCTGGCGGCCGGACCGCGGTAGGGCCCCATGACAGCGTGCTGCTGGCTGCCTCCCAGCCCGCTCGCGCAGTACTTGCACCAGCGCCCACAGGAAGCGGAAGTCTGTAGCGGGATCACCCCAGGTGAACCATTTGCTGACCGCTCCTGTTTTCAGCGGCAGTGCACACCCCGATCCGCTCCAGGCGGTCGTTCGTTTCCTTGACAGCCTGCGATGCGGTGGTTGCCCTTGTACGCTACGGCCTCCAGTTCTTGCAGTGCGTGGCGTAGCGCCGCGCGTTCAGCACTGAGGTCCGACGGGTCGTTCACCACTGCTCTCCTCTCCCGTGTCCCGGCATCCCTACTGAATGCACTGCATCCCGCGCCGAAATGACGCTTAGAACGCCTGTGACCTGGCCTTTTTTATCAAACATGTCCACTCGGTCCACCAGCTGCGGTGCCGTCGCGTGGCCCTGTAGTGCGCTTTCTCCCGTGTCGCTCGACGGACGGCGGCGCCGGAGGAGGAATCGCAATGGACATCACTGCCTGGGTGTGGGTGCCCGTGGCCGCCATGCTGGTGGCGGCCACGGCCGCCGTGCTCATCGTCGCTATCGCACTGCGGGAGTACCGAGTCCTCGGACCGCGCCATCGTGATCAAGGCCGTGGCGGAGCTGATCCGTGCCGTGCGTGGCCGCCGTCGGTGACGACCTGCCTCCGGGCCCTGCGCGGGTGCCGAGGTCGAGGCGGACTTCACCGTCAGGGCGTACGTGGGGCCAGAACAGGGGAGTAGGGCCACGGCGGTCGGCGGGGCCGAGGAGGACGGACCAGGCGGGTTCGGTCGCGCCCCGCTTCTCCGTTACGAGCTCCGCCTTCGTCATCGAGCACCGTCCAGCACTCGACCAGCTCGCCCATCCCCACCGGCTCCCGCCCCGGGACCGCATCATGCCGGAGCACCCCAGACCAAGACACTCACTCGGCAGTAACTCACCACCGCGGTTTGGGGCTGTTCACACGTTCGCCAACGGCACCCGGATGACAGGCGGTGGCCATGAACTCGTCCGTCCAGAGGGTCATGCTCGCCCACTCATGCGCGGGTTCCCGCGACTCAGCGACCAGAAATCAGCGAACCCGCCCACTTCCGGCAACGGCGTGATGATCTACTGGCACGTCGAGCGGAAGAACGTCTGCATTTACTCCCAGCTCAAAAGCTGTTCGTCATCCGAGGTCGCGGCGATGATCGAGGGCCTGCTGGCGGGAAATCCGCACCCAG